>NZ_MTZV01000011.1 GCF_002362315.1 Paraburkholderia acidicola | reverse complement strand
CTGTACCAGGAAGGCGAGTACGAGCTGGTGCTGGAAGTGCGCCGGCGCGCGCAGGGCTACGGGCTGTACCTGAAGTACGACCCGACGCTGTGGGACGAGGCGACGCTCGCGCGCTGGCTGGGGCACTACGTGCGGCTGCTGGAAGGGGTGCTGGCCGATGGCCAGCGGCGGCTGGGGGACTACGCACTGCGCGACGGGGCGGAGCGGGTGCAGATGGCGGGCTGGCAGGGCAGCGAACGTGGCTGGGCGCTGACGCCGGTGCCGGCGCTGTTTGCGCGGCAGGTGGAGGCGGCGGCGCAGGCGCTTGCGGTGAGCGACGCGCAGCAGGGCTGGAGCTATGGCGAACTGGCGCGACGCAGTGCGGAAGTGGCGCAGCGGCTGCGTGCGCAGGGACTGGGGGCGGGGTCGGTGGTGGGGGTGTGCCAGGGGCGCAGTGTGTGGCTGCTGGCGAGTGTGCTGGGGATCTGGCAGGCGGGGGCGGCGTATGTGCCGCTGGACCCAGGGTATCCGGCGGAGCGGCTGGGCTACATGCTGGAGGACAGCGGAGCGGCAGCGGTGCTGAGCGACGCGACGCATCGGCAGCAGGTCGAGGCGCTGGCAGGGGGCGTGCCGGTGTGGGCGGTGGATGAGCCGTGGACAGGATCGTCGACAGCGAACCTGGAGAGCCCGCAGGCCCAGGATCTGGCGTACGTGCTGTACACGTCCGGGAGCACGGGCCGTCCGAAGGGCGTACGGATCAGCCACGGGGCGTTGAGCAACTTCCTGCAGTCGATGGCCGAAGCCCCCGGGCTGAAGGCCGGCGAGCGGCTGCTGGCGGTGACGACGGTCAGCTTCGATATCGCGGGTCTGGAGCTGTACCTGCCGCTGATCGTGGGTGGAGAGTGCGTGCTGTGCGCGGCGGACGTGGCGCGGGACGGCCGGCAACTGAAGGCGGAGCTGGAACGGGTGCGCCCGGACCTGATGCAGGCGACGCCAGCGACGTGGTCGATGCTGTTCCACGCGGGCTGGCGCAATGAGGCGGGGCTGAAGGTGCTGTGCGGTGGCGAGGCGCTGCCGGCGCGACTGAAGCAGCGCTTCGATGAGCTGGGTACGACGGTATGGAACCTGTACGGCCCGACGGAGACGACGATCTGGTCGACGCTGGCGAGGCTCACCGCGCAGGAGACGATCCACATCGGTCGCCCGATCGCGAACACACAGGCGTATGTGCTGGACGGGGCTGGTCACGAGCAGCCGGTGGGGATCGTGGGGGAGCTGTATCTGGGGGGAGCGGGACTGGCGCAGGGCTATCACGGCCAGCCGGAGCGGACGGCGGCGGCGTTCATCGACCACGCGCTGGGCCGGCTGTACCGCACGGGAGATCTGGCGCGCTGGCGGGCGGATGGCCAGCTGGAACACTGTGGGCGTGCGGACCAGCAGGTGAAGGTGAACGGGCACCGGGTGGAGCCGGGCGAGATCGAGGCGTTGCTGGAGCAGTCGGGACTGGTGCGGCAGGCGGCGGTGGTGCTGCGGGAGGGGGCGCACGGGTCGCAGCTGGCGGCGTGGTGTGTGCCGGTGGAGCAGACGCAGGGCGACGGATGGCTGGAGTCGGAGCAGGTGCGGGCCCTGCAGGGGTGGCTGGGAGAGCGGGTACCGGGGTATATGCAGCCGGCGATCTGGCTGGGCACGGC
>NZ_MTZV01000010.1 GCF_002362315.1 Paraburkholderia acidicola | reverse complement strand
AGCATGAGGAGCCTGACGATTACCTACTTTCACACGGGCAATCCGCACTATCATCGGCGTGGAGTCGTTTCACGGTCCTGTTCGGGATGGGAAGGGGTGGTACCGACACGCTATGGTCATCAGGCATGACTTGTTGTCGTAGTGCTCAGGGAGCAATACGACCAATCTGGAAGAAGTAGTTGAGAGGAAGCCTCTCTTTGGGGTTGTGTGTATCGTGCACAACACTGATCACTCAACTGTGTGCGTCCTACCCCCTTCGGGGGCGAGGTCCGCGTAAGCGCTAAAGCGCTAACGCGGACCGCGAAACACACCTGTTATAGGATCAAGCCTTACGGGCAATTAGTATCAGTTAGCTTAACGCATTACTGCGCTTCCACACCTGACCTATCAACGTCCTGGTCTTGAACGACCCTTCAAGGGGCTCGAAGCCCCGGGGATATCTCATCTTAAGGCGAGTTTCCCGCTTAGATGCTTTCAGCGGTTATCTCTTCCGAACATAGCTACCCGGCGATGCCACTGGCGTGACAACCGGTACACCAGAGGTTCGTCCACTCCGGTCCTCTCGTACTAGGAGCAGCCCCCTTCAAATATCCAGCGCCCACGGCAGATAGGGACCAAACTGTCTCACGACGTTTTAAACCCAGCTCACGTACCTCTTTAAATGGCGAACAGCCATACCCTTGGGACCGGCTACAGCCCCAGGATGAGATGAGCCGACATCGAGGTGCCAAACACCGCCGTCGATATGAACTCTTGGGCGGTATCAGCCTGTTATCCCCAGAGTACCTTTTATCCGTTGAGCGATGGCCCTTCCATACAGAACCACCGGATCACTATGACCTGCTTTCGCACCTGCTCGACTTGTCGGTCTCGCAGTTAAGCACGCTTATGCCATTGCACTATCAGCACGATTTCCGACCGTACCTAGCGTACCTTCGTACTCCTCCGTTACACTTTGGGAGGAGACCGCCCCAGTCAAACTGCCTGCCATGCACTGTCCCCGACCCGGATAACGGGCCAAGGTTAGAACCTCAAACAAACCAGGGTGGTATTTCAAGGACGGCTCCACGCAGACTGGCGTCCACGCTTCAAAGCCTCCCACCTATCCTACACAGACCGGTTCAAAGTCCAATGCAAAGCTGCAGTAAAGGTTCATGGGGTCTTTCCGTCTAGCCGCGGGGAGATTGCATCATCACAAACACTTCAACTTCGCTGAGTCTCGGGAGGAGACAGTGTGGCCATCGTTACGCCATTCGTGCAGGTCGGAACTTACCCGACAAGGAATTTCGCTACCTTAGGACCGTTATAGTTACGGCCGCCGTTTACCGGGACTTCAATCAAGAGCTTGCACCCCATCATTTAATCTTCCGGCACCGGGCAGGCGTCACACCCTATACGTCCACTTTCGTGTTTGCAGAGTGCTGTGTTTTTATTAAACAGTCGCAGCCACCAGTTTATTGCAACCCCTTCACCCTTCTGGCGCAGGCCAGTCAAGCTACAGGGGCGTACCTTATCCCGAAGTTACGGTACCAATTTGCCGAGTTCCTTCTCCCGAGTTCTCTCAAGCGCCTTAGAATACTCATCTCGCCCACCTGTGTCGGTTTGCGGTACGGTCAACGTGAAACTGAAGCTTAGAGGCTTTTCCTGGAACCCCTTCCAGTTGCTTCGCTCCCGAAGGAGCTCGCGCCACACCCTTGAATTGCGCACCCGGATTTGCCAAAGTGCCTTCTCCAATGCAGCGACCGGGACTTCCAACACCCGGACAACCTTCCGCGATCCGTCCCCCCATCGCATTTCACGTCGGTGCAGGAATATTGACCTGCTTCCCATCAGCTACGCATTTCTGCCTCACCTTAGGGGCCGACTCACCCTACGCCGATGAACGTTGCGTAGGAAACCTTGGGCTTACGGCGAGGGGGCCTTTCACCCCCTTTATCGCTACTCATGTCAGCATTCGCACTTCCGATACCTCCAGCGCACTTTTCAATGCACCTTCGCAGGCTTACGGAACGCTCTCCTACCATGCACATAAATGTGCATCCGCAGCTTCGGTATATGACTTAGCCCCGTTACATCTTCCGCGCAGGACGACTCGATCAGTGAGCTATTACGCTTTCTTTAAAGGATGGCTGCTTCTAAGCCAACCTCCTGACTGTTTTAGCCTTCCCACTTCGTTTCCCACTTAGTCATATTTCGGGACCTTAGCTGGCGGTCTGGGTTGTTTCCCTCTTGACACCGGACGTTAGCACCCGATGTCTGTCTCCCGTGATTGCACTCTTCGGTATTCGGAGTTTGCTATGGCGAAGTAATCCGCAATGGACCCTTCAACCATGACAGTGCTCTACCCCCGAAGGTGATACACGAGGCACTACCTAAATAGTTTTCGGAGAGAACCAGCTATTTCCAGGTTTGTTTAGCCTTTCACCCCTATCCACAGCTCATCCCCTAACTTTTCAACGTTAGTGGGTTCGGACCTCCAGTACGTGTTACCGCACCTTCATCCTGGCCATGGATAGATCACCTGGTTTCGGGTCTACACCCAGCGACTGAATCGCCCTGTTCGGACTCGCTTTCGCTACGCCTGCCCTAATCGGTTAAGCTTGCCACTGAATGTAAGTCGCTGACCCATTATACAAAAGGTACGCAGTCACCCCACAAGGAGGCTCCTACTGTTTGTATGCATGCGGTTTCAGGATCTATTTCACTCCCCTCCCGGGGTTCTTTTCGCCTTTCCCTCACGGTACTGGTTCACTATCGGTCGATCACGAGTATTTAGCCTTGGAGGATGGTCCCCCCATCTTCAGACAGGATTTCACGTGTCCCGCCCTACTTGTCGTACACCTAGTTCTTCCTCACTGTTTTCGCTTACAGGGCTATCACCTGCTATGGCCGCACTTTCCAGAGCGTTCAGCTAACAACGAAGATAAAGAGTACAGGCTGATCCCATTTCGCTCGCCACTACTCTGGGAATCTCGGTTGATTTCTTTTCCTGCGGCTACTTAGATGTTTCAGTTCGCCGCGTTCGCTTCACATGGCCTATGTATTCAGCCATGGATACTCCATTAGGAGTGGGTTTCCCCATTCGGACATCTCCGGATCAAAGCTTGTTTGCCAGCTCCCCGGAGCTTTTCGCAGGCTACCGCGTCCTTCATCGCCTGTGATCGCCAAGGCATCCACCACATGCACTTGTTCGCTTGACCCTATAACGGGTGTGTCTCTTGCAAGACATCCGCTACAGGTTGAGTTTTAGCGTTGTGCCGTATTCCAAAGCGATCTCTCGATCACCTTTTCATACTTGATACAATCACAACCCTGATCCACCTACCCACACACCCATCTCTAAGTGTGCTTTCGGTGAATCTCTTTACTACTTCTTCCTGATTGTTAAAGAACGACAGCCGATATAAAGCTCTGCTTCATATCACTCTGACTGGCTCAATCGCCAATGCACAACGCTCTGCAGGCTGCAGAGCGCTACGCATTGAAGATTGGTGGAGGATGACGGGATCGAACCGACGACCCCCTGCTTGCAAAGCAGGTGCTCTCCCAGCTGAGCTAATCCCCCAGTCAGACAGTTTCTCCCCAGGGGTCCCATCAAATTAGCGCAGCCACCGCAGAAACAGTGGTGGGTCTGGATGGATTCGAACCATCGACCCCCGCCTTATCAAGACGGTGCTCTAACCAACTGAGCTACAGACCCCTGAGTCTGTCCTGATTACAGCCGATAAGCGTGAGCGCTCAACTTGCAGCGCATGGCTCTGGAAAGGAGGTGATCCAGCCGCACCTTCCGATACGGCTACCTTGTTACGACTTCACCCCAGTCATGAATCCTACCGTGGTGACCGTCCTCCTTGCGGTTAGACTAGCCACTTCTGGTAAAACCCACTCCCATGGTGTGACGGGCGGTGTGTACAAGACCCGGGAACGTATTCACCGCGGCATGCTGATCCGCGATTACTAGCGATTCCAGCTTCACGCAGTCGAGTTGCAGACTGCGATCCGGACTACGATCGGTTTTCTGGGATTGGCTCCCCCTTGCGGGTTGGCGACCCTCTGTTCCGACCATTGTATGACGTGTGAAGCCCTACCCATAAGGGCCATGAGGACTTGACGTCATCCCCACCTTCCTCCGGTTTGTCACCGGCAGTCTCCCTGGAGTGCTCTTGCGTAGCAACTAGGGACAAGGGTTGCGCTCGTTGCGGGACTTAACCCAACATCTCACGACACGAGCTGACGACAGCCATGCAGCACCTGTGTTACGGCTCCCTTTCGGGCACTCCCACCTCTCAGCAGGATTCCGTACATGTCAAGGGTAGGTAAGGTTTTTCGCGTTGCATCGAATTAATCCACATCATCCACCGCTTGTGCGGGTCCCCGTCAATTCCTTTGAGTTTTAATCTTGCGACCGTACTCCCCAGGCGGTCAACTTCACGCGTTAGCTACGTTACCAAGTCAATGAAGACCCGACAACTAGTTGACATCGTTTAGGGCGTGGACTACCAGGGTATCTAATCCTGTTTGCTCCCCACGCTTTCGTGCATGAGCGTCAGTATTGGCCCAGGGGGCTGCCTTCGCCATCGGTATTCCTCCACATCTCTACGCATTTCACTGCTACACGTGGAATTCTACCCCCCTCTGCCATACTCTAGCCCGCCAGTCACAAATGCAGTTCCCAGGTTAAGCCCGGGGATTTCACATCTGTCTTAGCGAACCGCCTGCGCACGCTTTACGCCCAGTAATTCCGATTAACGCTTGCACCCTACGTATTACCGCGGCTGCTGGCACGTAGTTAGCCGGTGCTTATTCTTCCGGTACCGTCATCCACCCCAGGTATTAACCAGGATGATTTCTTTCCGGACAAAAGTGCTTTACAACCCGAAGGCCTTCTTCACACACGCGGCATTGCTGGATCAGGGTTGCCCCCATTGTCCAAAATTCCCCACTGCTGCCTCCCGTAGGAGTCTGGGCCGTGTCTCAGTCCCAGTGTGGCTGGTCGTCCTCTCAGACCAGCTACGGATCGTCGCCTTGGTAGGCCTTTACCCCACCAACTAGCTAATCCGCCATCGGCCGCCCCTGTAGCGAGAGGTCCTAAGATCCCCCCCTTTCCTCCGTAGAGCGTATGCGGTATTAATCCGGCTTTCGCCGGGCTATCCCCCACTACAGGACACGTTCCGATGTATTACTCACCCGTTCGCCACTCGCCGCCAGGATTGCTCCCGCGCTGCCGTTCGACTTGCATGTGTAAGGCATGCCGCCAGCGTTCAATCTGAGCCAGGATCAAACTCTTCAGTTCAATGCCTGTTACTGTTTTCTATTCTTCCGAATAGGTCGCTCACTCAAAGCTGACAGGTTCTCCAACTTCAAAAACCTGACTTACTTCTGTGTGAGACTCTTGATACTTTCGCCTCCGCAAGAACCCGTGCAGAACACAGTTTCCCGCGGCGCGCCTCCATCAAGCGCCCACACTTATCGGCTGTTAATTTTTAAAGATCGCATCGCACTCCGGTCCGTCGCGCTGGCTACTTCATGGTCACTTCAACCACCTTCCAGCACCGCC
>NZ_MTZV01000009.1 GCF_002362315.1 Paraburkholderia acidicola | reverse complement strand
AGTGCCCCAGCCAGCGCGCGAGCGTCGCCTCGTCCCACAGCGTCGGGTCGTACTTCAGGTACAGCCCGTAGCCCTGCGCGCGCCGGCGCACTTCCAGCACCAGCTCGTACTCGCCTTCCTGGTACAGTTCCTCCTCCCAGGTCCAGTCCGCCACGCCCGCCAGCGCCTGGGTGTCCAGCGTGTCCTGGTACAGGTACGCCGCCTGGAACAGTGGCGCCGCCTCGCCACCGCTCAGGCCCAGCTCGCGCACCAGCGCTGCGAACGGGTAGCTGTGCGCCATCGCGTCCACCACCTGGCGCTGCAGCGCCTGCACCTCCTCGACGAAGCTGCGCTGGCCCAGCCCCTGCGCGCGCACCGGCAGCATGTTCACGAACATCCCCACCAGACCCGCACACGACGCATCGCGCTCGTCCAGCGCCATGCCCACCACCACATCGTCGCGTCCGCTGTGACGGCTCAGCAGGCCCTGGTACACGGCCAGCAGCAACGTCGATGGATACACCCCGTGCCGCGCCGACCAGGCCTGTACCGCTTCGCCCAGTGCTGCCGGAAGTTCATGGCGCAGCGTGCGGCCAGCAAAGCCCGGGGTGGCCCCGCGTGGATGGTCCAGTGGCAGCTCCAGACTCGTCGGTGCATCGGACAACGCCGTGCGCCAGTAGCTGAGACGGCGCGACGCATCCGCGCCCCGCAGTCGCGCCCGCTCGGCCTCGACAAAACTCACGTACCCGTCGCCGCCCTCGGGTGCGGGCAAGGCCGCCCCCGTTCCCAAGGCGACATAGGCTTCGTGCAGCGCGGCCAGCAACAGGCTCACCGAGCCACCGTCGATCACCAGATGATGGACAACCAGCAGGAACAGACTTTCGCCGCTCTCCGGATCGCCCAGCCAATGTGCGCGGATGAGTGGCCCCGCATCGAGATCGAAAGGCTGTTCGATGCGCTCGCGCAGCCACGTCGAACGCTGCTGCGCGCTCCAGCCCGACACATCACGCTGCTCGAGCGACAAGCCAGGCTGCCGATGCAGACTCAGATGCAAACGGCCCTGCCGATGAACGACCGATGCGCCCAGCAGGGGCCAGCGTTCCAGCACGCTCGCGCAGGCGCGCCGGAAGCGCTCGCGATCCACGCCAGCCGGCAGGCGCAAACAGAGCGGCACGTTATAGGCCGCCATCCGCGGATAAGCCTTTTGCAATGCCCACAGACCACGCTGGGTCTCGCTCAACTCGATCTCCACCGCGGCCGCGGCCTCGTCGGATAAACGCACGAACGCGTCGGTGACCTGGTCGCGGCTCAACTCGCCGGACTCGTACAGCGTGATGATCTGGTCCAGTGTCATAGCGGTATTCATGACGCGCCCTCCACCAGCAGGGCACGCGCCTGCGCATGGTCCAGAGCGCCGTTGCGGTAGGCCTGCAGCACCTTCAGCACGGCATCCGGTGCGGGCGCCACGACCGGCTGATGGACGGACGTTTCGGTGCTGCTTGCCAGCGGAGTCGCCTGCACGCGCAGCAGAACTTCCGCGTGCTGTCCGGCCAGGTGATCGGCGAGGCGCTCGATAGTCGGGTACTCGAACAGGACCGAAGGCAACACCGTGGCGCCGAGCAGGCGGCTCAGTTCGTCGCTGAGCGCGACCACGCCCAGCGAGTTCAAACCCAGTTCCTGATAGCTGACCTGCGTGCCAATCGCTTGGACCGGCCGCTGCAATCGCATCGCCAGCCACTGGCGCAGGCATTGCACGGCCTTGGCGGTGGGATCGGCGCCGGCCTCGGCCTGGGCCGCCAACGTGAAGCGCCACGACGGCGCTGCAATGGCGGGGGCCACTGAAGTGGCAACCGCAGCGGGCGCAGCCTGCGTTTGCGCCGCCGTCCGAGTCGGCGAGAGTTGCCACGGAAAATGCTGCCGCGCAAACGGATAAGCCGGCAAATGGCAGCGCTTCGGCCGCACGGAGCCGTAGCGCTTCAGCCAATCCACACTGGCGCCCTGCGCCCAGGTCTGGGCCAGTTCGTCGAGGCTCAACTCATCGGCTGCTGTTGCCGCTGCTGGCGCACGCTCCGGATCGACGCTGCCGCGCCACAGTCCGGCCACCGGTCTTTGTTCGGCCAGAGCCTGCAAGAGGAAGCGCAGTTGTTCCCGATTGCCGGCCTTGAGCGCGGCACGCTCGGCGAGCGCGGGGCGACCGGTCTGGCAGGTGTACGCCAGTTCGGCGAGGCTGGGCCGCGGTCCGACCTCGGTGTCATCGATAAAGGCCAGCAGGCGTTGCGCGACCTGCGCGAGCTGCGGCGCCGTGGCTGCCGACAACGGCAGCACCACGTCCTGCGCGTGCTCCAGCAGTTGCGGTCCGAGTTGATCGTCAACACCCGCGCCGTACTCGCGCACCACCATGTGCACATTGGTGCCGCTATGACCGAACGCGTTCAGCGCCGCGTAACGCGCGACCCCCGGTTCGCTGTCCCAGTTCATCGCGGCTTCGGGCAGGCGTAGCGCCGAAGCGCTCAAATCGATCAGCGGATTGAGCCGGTCGAAATGCAGCAGGCCAGGTAACTGGCGATGACGCAACGACAGCAGGAGCTTGATCAGACCGACGGCGCCGGACGCTGCCCCGGTGTGCCCGATATGCGTCTTGCTGGTGCCGATCACGCAAAACGCCCGGCGCGAAGTCAGGCTGCCAAATGCACGCGTGATGGCGTTGCCTTCCACCGCGTCGCCGAGCGCCGTGCCGGTACCGTGCACTTCGAAGTGACTGATGCGCTCCGGCGCGATGCCATAGCGGGCCCAGGTGTCGCTGAGGAGCGCCTCCTGCGCCTTGCCATTGGGCGCGGTGATGCCGTTGCTGGTGCCGTCCTGGTTGCTGCCGCTGGCTTCGATCACGCCGTAAATCGCGTCACCGTCGGCCATGGCCTCATCCAGCCGCTTGAGCACCAGCATGCCCACGGCCTCGGACAACACCATGCCATCGCCTGAAGCCTCAAAGCTCGAGCAGCGTCCTTGCGGCGACAGCATGCCGGTATCGGCCAGATGGCCCAACCCCTCGACGCTCAGCGCCGCAGCCACGCCGCCGGCAAGAGCAAGCCGGGTTTCGCCGTGACGCAGGCTCTCGCAGGCCAGATGAATGGCCATCGCACCCGACGAGCAACCGGTATTCACCACCAGCGCCGGCCCCTTCAGATCCAGCAGATACGACAGGCGCGAAGCGATGATGGCCTCGGACGCCCCGGCGAACGAGCCCTGGAAATAACCGCTGGGCTCGGCGCCCACATAGACCCCGGTACGGCTGCCACGCAGGCTGCGCGGGTCATAGCCGGCGTCCTCGAGGGCCTTCCAGCCCTCCTCCAGCACCAGCCGCTGCGCCGGGCTCATGCCAGCGGCTTCCTCCTGCGACAGGCCGAAGAAGGTGGCGTCGAAATAATCGCGGCCCTGCAGCGCGCCGCCGCGCGGACTCGCGCCCTGTGCCGGCCGGCCGTAGGCCTCGGGTAATTCGCGGATGCTGTCGCGGCCGTTCCACAGATTCGCCCAGAAGCTGTCCACATCCGCGGCATCGGGCAATTGAGCCGCCATACCGATCACCGCAATCGCGACCGGGCGCGATACCTCGGCGGTGCTGGCCAAGGGGGCGGGCATCGTATCGACCGCTGTCGGTGTCTGCGCTGTCGGCGCAGGTGCGCTGATCGCTACAGGTAGCACCGGTGCTACGGATGTTTGCCGCAACAACACCGGTGCGCCGCCGCGCTGTTCCAGCACGTGCCGGCTCAGCGCGGCGATGGTGCTGTAGTCGTAGATCACGGTCTGGCCGAGCTGGATCCCGAGACGCTGGTTGAGACGCTTGACGAGCGCCACGCTGAGGATGGAGTCGATGCCGTAATCGGAAAACGCGGTCTCGTCGGCGAGACTCGCGGCCTCACGCTTCAAGGTCTCGGCGAGACAGTGACGGATCTCCGCGGCGACGGCGGCGGTGGCATCGGCCGCGGCAACCGCCACGTGTGGCGCGGCTGCGCTGGCAGGCGCATGCGACGGCGGCTGTGCAGGCACAGCACCCGAACCGGCCGACGTCGACGCAGTCACCGATGCCGATGCGGATGCCGAGGCAGCGGCCCCCAGTCGTATCAGCCCGCGGCTTTCGGCCACCCACACTTGCTGCAATTCGCGCCCCGGGCCATCGAGGCAGACCGGCAGCATCCCGGCCTCCCGCAGCAAGGCCTGCCAATGCGCGCTATCCAGCAGCGGCGAGCCGGGAATGCGCAACTGCGGATCGTCGTACAGCCACCAGCCTTCCAGCAGACCGAAGGTCAAGGTACCGAGCAGGCTCTTGCTGACGCCTTCGTTGGCGATCAGCACGCCGTGGCCACGCAGCGCCGATTGCACGTGGCGCAGCGTGGCCCGGATGTCGTGGGTGGCATGCAGACAATTGGTGGCAATGACAATGTCGTAGCCGCCCGGCGATATGCCCTGCCCGGCCAGAGGTCGCTCGATGTCGCAACGCCGCGTGCGCAGATAGGGATAGTCGGCCAGATAGCGCTCGCGCGCCTGGGCGAGGAAAGCTTCGGACAGGTCGGTGTAGCAGTACTCGACCACAGGCGCGCCGATCGCAGCCAGCCGCGGCAGCACTCTCGACGTCGTGCCGCCGGTGCCGGCGCCGACCTCGAGCACGCGCAAGCCCGCCTGCGGTTCGGCGGCGAGGCGATGACGCACATAGGCCTCGACCGTGTCGGCCACCTGATGGTTGAAGGAATCGGTCCAGGCCGTGCCCTGGTAAAGGCCGGCCACCTTGCTCATGCTGCCGTCGGCAAAGATCACCGAGGTCGCGGCCAGCTGGCCGCGCAACACGTCGGGCAGATGACGCAGGCAATCCTCCACCAGCAGCACAGCGGCCCGGCGCTGCGGATCCTCTACAAACCTGGCCTTGTCACGCTCCCAGTCCTGCCACAGCGCTTCGGCCTGCTGCAGACTCAAGGACCGCAGCAATTCGACACGCCCCTCCCGCGACCGCAACCAGCCGTCCGCTTCCAGCAGTTGCGTGCAACATTCCTCCCACCAGCGCCGGTAATCGTCGGTCACGCCCAGCTTGTGCCGCAATTGCTCGCTGTCCCAGCTGACCCCGGCCTGATCGAATAAACCGAGGCGCCGTAGCTGGGCAGCCAGCAGGCCGCGCAGGATCCGGTCCAGCTCGGTCCAGTCCGGTGGCTCTGCGGTGGAGGTCAGTGCCGCAGCATCGAAGCCATCCAGGAACGAAGCCGTGCCGGTGACCGCAACCGCGACCCCATCCGCCTCCGTGCTCGGCATCAGTTCGCGCACGGTGTCGGAGGCTTTCAGACACAAGGCCTGATCGAGCGTGCCCTGCCCCAGCGCCGCCACGAAGCGCTCGAAGAAAGCACAGGCCTCGTCGGCTTGAATGCCCGTGAAGTGCCTGGCGAGATCCTGCTCGACCGAGGTGCCGGCCAGCGAATCCTGCCAGTAGCCCCAGTGAATGATGCCAACGCGGAACGGCGCCTGGGCGCGGATCGATTGCACGTAGCGGTCGGCCGCGGCTACGCCGACTGCATAGGCGGCCGACGCTCTCGCGCTGAGAAAAGCGAAAGACTGCACCGAGGAGTAGTAGCAAAGAAAATCCAGCGGTTCGTCGCGCAAGGCCTGATAAAAATGCCGCGCGCCGAGCGCCTTGACCGCGACCGCCTTAGCCAGTTCGTCAGGGCTCCAATGCGCGGCAGGCGCGTCGGGGCCGCGATCCATGGCCGAAAAGATGGCGCCGTCGATGACACCATGGATCTGTCTCGCCTGCGCCACCGCTGCGCGCACGGCATCGGCATCGGTGAGATCGACCTGGATGTAGCTGGGCACCGATTCACCGACTTCCAGCGCCCGCAGACGCGTGGCCAGTGCCGGCGTATCGGCGCCGCTGCGCCCTAGCCAGATCACCCGCGCGCGATAGCGCTGGATCAGGTAACGGCTGATCGCCCGGCCGACTGTGCCGCTACCGCCGGCAATCAGGTACACGCCGCCCTGTTTCAGCCCGCCATCCTGCAGAGTCCCCCAGTCGAGGCGTTCAAAGCGTTGCTGCCAGCGCTCGCCGCCGCTGAAGCGCACGATCTCGCCGCGCTCGCTGGCCGGTTCGGCCCATAGCTGCCGCCAGCTGGAAGCCGACCATGCGTCGGCGCTGACATGCAGATGGCGCAGCCGCAGGCGATGATCGCCCTGAGCGATGGCGTACGCGAGGCCGCTCAGGCCGCCGCCGGTCAGGGAGTCGGCGCTGCTGGCTTCGATCGACACGAGATAGAACTCGATGCGCGGCGCCTGTGGCCCCTGTGGCCCTTGGTTCAGCGCCCGCTGCAGGCATAGCAACTGCGCTTCACTCGATCCCGGACGGCCGGGCCAGCTCGATGCTGCTTCGGTCTCCTCTGGAGCATCGACGAGAAAAACCACGCTGTCAGGCTGCCCGCCCTCCTGCAGCGCGTCGGCCAGGGCCTGGCTGTCGGACGCTTCGCACAACCATTCCGCGGCGCCCAGCCGGCGATTTTCCTGACCCAGGCGGATCAGACGCAGTGAGGCCGAAGGCCAGCGCTGCCCGCACCATTCGAACAACTGGGCCGCACGCACGGAGGCTGCGGGTACGACGATGGCGAGCGATGCTGGCGCCTGCGTATCCTGGCCTTCGTTTGCGACGGCGGGCGTGGCCACCCAGCGTGGGAGATAGCTCAATCCATCCCAGGACTCGCCCGCCGCAAGTTCGACTGGCTCCGGCTCCAGCTCTGACTCTGTCGCCATTGCGGCGGCCGGCGCTTCCAGCCAGTGACGGGTACGCGCAAAAGGATAGGTAGGCAGACTGACCCGGCGCGGGCGCCCGTTCCGGTGCAGGCCGGTCCAGTCCAACGGCAGGCCATGCGCCCATAAGGCCGCCAGCTTGTCGAGCTTGCCGGTCGCCGCCCACTGTGCAAACAGGCGATCCGAGTCGCCATCGTGGTCGAAGGCCTGCAGCAAAGGATGGGCGTGATCAACATCGCCCTCATGGCCGACCTTGTGGCCCGCCAGATAGTCGGCCAGTTGTCGGCGCAAGCTGGCGGCATCGTCGGCGACCAGAGCCAGTCGATGGGTCATGCCGCGACGGCCGACTTGCAGCGTATAGGCCAGATCGTGCAGCGGCGGCGTAGACGGTGCGCGATCGAGGTAATCGAGCAATTGCTGCGCGACCGCGCGCAGACGCTCCTGCGTCCGTGCGGACAGCACGATCAATTGCGCGGCGCTTGCCGGTGCATCGACGGGCTCCGCGAGGTAAGCCTCGAGGATGGCGTGGGTGTTGGTGCCACCGATACCGAAGGCGCTCAGGCCAGCCAGCCGCGGACCGGGCGGCCAGGGCTGCAGCCGCTCGGCCACGTAAAACGGCGAAGCGGCGAAATCGATCGCGGGGTTTGGTTGCTGGTAGTGCAGCGTCGGCGGAATCTCGCCGTGTTCCAGGCTCAGCGCCAGCTTGATGCAGCCCGCCAGCCCCGCCGCCGTGTCCAGGTGGCCCAGGTTGCTCTTCACCGAGCCGATCGCGCAGTACTGCCGCGCGTCCGTGTGACGCCGGTAGGTTTCGCTCAGTGCGGTGACTTCGATCGGGTCGCCCAGCCGCGTGCCGGTGCCGTGGGCTTCTACGTAGCCGATCTGCGCCGGGTCGATGCGCGCCTGGCGCAGCGCCTGCTCGATCACCGCCGACTGGCCGCGCACGCTCGGTGCATAGAAGCCGGCCTTGTCCGCGCCGTCGTTGTTCACCGCCACGCCGCGCAGCAGCGCGTAGATGTGGTCGCCGTCGGCGATCGCCTCGCGGGCACGCTTGAGCAGGATCACGCCGCCGCCCTCGCCGCCCACCATGCCGTCGGCGCGCGCGTCGAAGGTCTTGCAATGGCCATCGCTGGCGAAATTCAGACCCGGCTCGTGGCGGTAACCCAGGCTGTCCTCAGCGAACAGGGTGGCCGCGCCGACCAGCGCCAGACGCGCCTCGCCGGCCAGCACGCTGCGCCGTGCCGCGGCCAGCGCGCTCAGAAATGACGAGCAGTTGGTCTGTACGAAAATGCTGGGGCCGGTCAGCCCCAGTTGATAGGAGATCAAGGTCGGCAACGAGCCGCCCTGCGACATCAGCCAGGCCACATAGCGGTCGCCCGCTTCGACGGCGCGCGGATCTTGCAGGCGCGCCTGATAGCCGCTGAAGCTGGCCGACATGAACACTGCCGTGTCGGGAATTGCTTCGGGCGTGTAGCCGGCATCCTCGATCGCGGCCCAGGCATGCTGCAGCAGCAGGCGGTACTGCGGATCCATCAAGGCCGCGGTGCGCGGCGACAGATTGAAGAATTCAGCATCGAACCAGGCCTTGCCCTCGATGCCGTACTGCACCGGTACGTACTGCGGGTCGGCGATCAGCCGCTCCGGTACACCCGCGGCGCGTAGCGCTTCGGCGCTGAACACCTTCGCGCTGTCGTGACCTGTGCGCAGGTTCTCCCAGAACGCGCGATGGTCTTCGGCACCGGGGAAGTGGCATGCCATGCCGATGATTGCCAGGGTGTCTGCGGCGATTCCGGTTTCGGCTTCGGTTTCGGGTTCGGCTTCGGTTGAACCGGGCTCCAACGACACGGGCCGTTGCGCGACCGGTTCCAGCTCCACCTCCGGTGCCACCGAAGCCGCCGATGCTGTGGACGTCGGACGCCGTCCCTCCAGGTAGACCGCCTGCGCCGCCACACTCGCATGCGCAAACACCTGCGCCACCGCGAACGCCTGACCGAACTCCGCCTCGATCCGCTCTGCGAGCAGCACTGCCGACACCGAGTTGCCACCCGCCTCCAGGAACCGTTCCTCCCGTCCTACCGACGTCCGCTCCAGCACCTGCGCCCACACACCCTGCAGGCGCAACTCCAGTTCCGCACGCAGCCCCTCTATCCGTACTCCTTGCACCGGTGCCGCGTCGACGCCCTGGGCCTGCTCATGCTCCCGCTCCGGCAGCGCCCGCGCGCGCAGCGCCTGACGGTCCACCTTCCCGTTCGGCGTCTGCGGCAGCCCCGCCGTGCCCAGCCAGATCGCCGGCTGCATATACCCCGGTACCCGCTCTCCCAGCCACCCCTGCAGGGCCCGCACCTGCTCCGACTCCAGCCATCCGTCGCCCTGCGTCTGCTCCACCGGCACACACC
>NZ_MTZV01000008.1 GCF_002362315.1 Paraburkholderia acidicola | reverse complement strand
TCGCACAGCAGGCCGTGCAGACACCGCAGGCGATGGCGATCCGCTGCGGACAGCAGACGCTCAGTTACGCGCAGCTCGATCGCTGGTCGGATCACATTGCCGGAGAACTGCAGGCGCGCGGTGTGGGGGCGGAGCAGTGCGTGGGCGTGTGCGTGAGCCGCTCGGTGGGGATGGTGGCGGCGTTGCTGGGGGTGATGAAGGCGGGCGCGGCGTATCTGCCGCTGGACCCGGCGTTCCCGGCGGAGCGGCTCGCGTACATGCTCGAGGATGCGCAGGCGGGGTGCGTCGTCACCGACGCGGCGTGTGTCGCGCAACTCGGCGAGGTGCTGGACGGCTGTGAGCGCGTGATGCTGGATCTGGCCGACGCGCAGGGCGAGGCAACCAGGAACGAAGCAGCAGGACACGAAGCAGCAGGACACGAAGCAACCAGACGCAAGGCATCGCCCGTGCGTGTACACCCCGCACAACTGGCCTACGTGATCTACACATCGGGCTCGACGGGACGCCCGAAGGGCGTGGGGGTCCCGCACGAAGCACTGGACCGTTTCCTCGCCAGCATGAAGGGACGACCCGGGATCAACGAAGACGACGTGTGGTTAAGCGTCACGACGCTGTCGTTCGACATCGCCGCACTGGAACTCTATCTGCCGCTGATATCCGGTGCCCGCATCGAACTGGCCGCGCGCGAGGACGTGGTCGACGGCGAGCGTTTCGCGACACTGCTGGCGCAGAGCGGTGCGACGATCCTGCAGGCTACGCCGATGGGCTGGAAGGTGCTGCTCGAAGGCGGCTGGCAGGGACAGGCCGAAGGCCGGCCACTGAAGGGCCTGTGCGGAGGCGAGGCCTTACCGCGGGAACTGGCGCTGCGACTGCAGGCACGCGGCGTCGCGCTGTGGAACATGTACGGCCCGACCGAGACGACGGTCTGGTCGAGCGTCTGCCATCCGGAAGACATCGCCCGGGGCACGGGGATGTCGGTCGAACTGGGCGAGGCGATCGAGGGCACCCCGCTGCGGCTGATCGATCGCAGCGGCGCAGCGGTGCCGCATGGCGGGATCGGGGAGCTGTGCATCGGCGGCACGAACCTCGCGCGCGGCTATCGCGGGCGGGCAGCGCTGAGCGCGGAGCGCTTCGTGCCGGACCCGTTCGACGTGAGTGGAAAGGGTGGCCGGCTGTACCGGACTGGTGACCTGTGCCGCATCGATGGAGCGGGACGTCTGGTGTACGTGGGACGGGCCGACCAGCAGGTGAAGCTGCACGGCTTCCGGATCGAGCTGGGCGAGATCGAGGCGGTACTGGGTCGCAGCGCGCAGGTGCGCGATGCGGCGGTGGCGCTGAGGACGGTTGCAGGGCAGACACTGCTGGTCGGATATGTGGTACCGGCGGCGGTGCCGCTGAACCCGCAGGACACGGCGATAGAGGAAGCACTGCTGCGTGCACAGATGGCACAGTCGCTGCCGTCGTACATGGTGCCGCAGCGCATCGTGACGCTTGCCGCGTTGCCGCTCACGCATAACGGCAAGCTGGACCGCAACGCATTGCCACTGCCTGATGCCGGTAGCGACACAGCACATCATGTCGAGCCGCACACACCGACCGAGCGCACGCTTGCCGCAATCTGGCAGCAGGTGCTCGGTGTGCAGCGTGTCTCCGCACACGACGACTTCTTTGCACTCGGCGGTCAGTCGCTGCTGGTGCTGCGAGCGATGGCCCATCTGCGAGATCAACTCAAGGTTGCATTGCCGCTACAGATCCTGTTCGCGCACCCGGTCCTCTCCGAACTTGCGCAAGCCGTCGATCGACTGGTAGTCGACGCACAGTCAGCGACGGTACCAGCGTCCGGCCCAATGGTTGCGCGTACACCCGGTTCAACAAGCACACCGTTGTCGCCGGCTCAGGAACGCCTCTGGTTCTTTTCGCGCCTCGATCCATTGAGCCCTGCGTACAACCTGTCGGGTGCCGTGAAGCTCGACGGTGCGCTTGACCAGCATGCGCTGCGCGACGCGCTTGCCGTTGTGGTCGCTCGACACGAAAGTCTGCGCACGCGCTTTGTCGAACACGACGGTGTAGCGCACCAGCAGATCGATGTGACGGACTACGGCTGGTCGGTACTCGATTTCGAAGACATCGCGCAGGACGATGTCGATGTGCGTCTGACGGACACGCTACGCGCGTTATCGCGGATGCCGTTCTCACTGGAAGACGGTCCATTGCTGCGTGTCACGCTGATTCGTCTCGGCACGGGACGGCACGTTCTCCACTTCGTCACGCATCACATCGTCTCCGACGCCTGGTCGATCAAGATCATGATCGACGAATTCGCGCGCGCCTATGCGGCGATCTGCAAAGGACATCCGGTCGGACTGGCCGCACTGCCGGTGCAGTACGGGGACTATGCGCTGTGGCAGCGCGATCCGTTGCAGCAGTCGGCGCTCGCAAGCGAACTGGCGTTCTGGCGGATGCGGCTTGGCAACGAGCACAGTGCGCTCGAGTTGCCGTTCGATCGTGCGCCGGGTGTCCAGCGTAGCCAGGCAGGCGGGCGCATCAGTATCGAACTGGCGCCGGGCGTAATCGAAAACGTCCGCGCATTGTGTCGTGCTCATCAGGCAACGCCGTTCATGGTCCTGCTCGCCGCATTCAATCTGCTCCTTGAGCGTTACAGCGGACAGCACGATATCCGCATCGGCGTGCCGGTCGCGGGTCGCGAGCATATCGAAACCCAGGCGTTGATCGGCTTTTTCGTCAACACGCTGGTGATCCGCACGGAAATGCAGGGTCTGCGGACAGTCGACGCGCTGCTCGAGCACGTGCGCGAACGTGTGCTCGAAGCGCAGGCGCATCAGCATGTGCCGTTTACAAGCGTGGTCGATGCGCTCGCTCCCGAACGGAGCCTGACGCAGACGCCGCTGTTCAACGTGATGTTCAACTTCGATCAGGCATTCGACGATCAGACATTCGAACTGCCGGGCCTGCGGCTGTCGCCGATCGAGACGAGCACCGGTACGGCTCGTTTCGATCTGGTGTTATGGGCACGCGAGAAAGCCGACGGTTTTGAGGTGTCGTTCACGTACGCGCGTGACGTACTGGATGGCTCGACGGTGTCGCGGATGCTGGACCACTACGTATCGCTGCTGGAGCAGGTGGGTGCGCGCGGCGAGGTGCATCTGGGCGAGCTGGTGCTGGAGGAAGAGACCCCGCGCGCGGCTCTCGCCGCACATGGCTTCGAGCCGGTGGGCGAACGCATCGTGACACGGGCGCTGCAGCAGCCGCAGGCGCCTGCGGTGCACTGCGAGGGCGCACGGCTTGACTACGGCGAACTGCAGACGTGGTCGGGACGCCTCGCGCAGGCGCTGCGCACGCGTGGCGTGAGCGCAGAGACGCGTGTGGGCCTGTGCGTGACGCGCGGCCCGGGGCTGGTCGCGGCACTGGTGGGCGTGCTGCGCTCGGGCGGCGCGTTCGTGCCGCTGGACCCGGCGTATCCGGCTGAACGCCTGGCGACGATGCTCGACGATGCGCAGGTGGGTTGCGTGCTGGCCGACGCGACGACGCTGGCGAGCTGCGGAGAACTGTTCACGGGTCGCGAGGTGATCGACATCGGTACGGTGAGCACGGTTGCTGAAGACGGCACGTTGCCGGAGATCGTGATCCACCCGGAACAGCTGGCGTACGTGATCTACACGTCAGGTTCGACAGGTCGCCCGAAAGGGGTGGCGGTGAGTCACGTGGCACTGTCGCGACACCTGGACGACTTCATCGGCACATACGGGATCAGTCACGCGGACACGCAGCTGCAGTCCTCGACAGTGAACTTCGACGTGGCGCTGCACGAGCTGCTGCCGGCGCTGGTGCAGGGCGGCCAGGTGGAAATGCGCGGCCCGCAGCTATGGGACATCGAGACGACGAGCCGGC
>NZ_MTZV01000007.1 GCF_002362315.1 Paraburkholderia acidicola | reverse complement strand
ACGCAGCTGCAGTCCTCGACAGTGAACTTCGACGTGGCGCTGCACGAGCTGCTGCCGGCGCTGGTGCAGGGCGGCCAGGTGGAAATGCGCGGCCCGCAGCTATGGGACATCGAGACGACGAGCCGGCACCTGAAGGAAGGCGGGGTGACGTTCGCGCGGATCCCGACGGCGTACTGGCAGCAGTGGCTGCGCACGCCCCCGGCGCGCGCGGACCTGGCTGCGCTGCGGCAGATCACGGTGGGCGGTGAAGCACTGCCGGGTGATGCCCTCGCGCAGTGGCAGCGCGGCCCGCTCGCGCATATCCAGCTGGATAACCTGTACGGACCCACCGAGACGACGGTGGCATGCATGTACCGCAGGACAGACGCAGCGGATGCGCAGCAGACAGTGGTGTCGATCGGCGGTCCCTACGGATCGCGCTGCGTGTATGTGCTGGACCGCTTCGGCAACGAAGTACCGGTGGGTGGACTGGGTGAGCTGTGCATCGGCGGACTGACGCTGGCGCGTGGCTACCTGGCGCGCCCGGGGCTGAGCGCCGATCGCTTCGTGCCGGACCCGAACGTGCCGGGCGCACGCCTGTACCGCAGCGGCGACCTGTGCCGGCGCCGGGCGGACGGCAGCATCGACTTCCTCGGTCGACTGGACCAGCAGGTGAAGCTGCGCGGTTTCCGTATCGAACTGGGGGAGATCGAGGCGGCGCTGCGGCAGGTTGAAGGCGTGAGCGCGGCGGTGGTGGCGCTCGCAGGCGCGGGCGAGGCGCGCCAGCTGGTGGGATACGTGGTGGGGAGCGCCGATGAGCGTACGCTGCGGCGCGCGCTGGAAGCACGGCTGCCGGGCTACATGGTGCCGGGAGCGTTCGTGCGGCTGGAGGCGCTGCCGCTGATGCCCAACGGGAAGGTGGACCGCGCAGCGCTGCCGGCGCCACAGGCAGGCGAAGCACGCGAGCGGGTAGCGCCGCGCACGGTGCTCGAAGGGGAACTGCTGGCGATCTGGGCCGCAGTGCTCGGACACGACGCACTGGGCGTGACGGACAACTTCTTCGAGGTAGGCGGCCACTCGCTGCTGCTGATGCAGGTGGCCTCGCGCATCCGCCAGGAGCTGGGACGGGAGGTATCACTGGCGACGCTGTTCCAGCATCCGGTGGTGGAGAGTCTGGCGGCGCAGCTGGAGTCGGGCGAGGTGCGCGCGGTGGAGGCGATCAGGCGCCGCGAGGCAGGCAGCCGGATTCCGCTGACGTGGGCGCAGGAGCGGCTGTGGTTCCTGTGGAACCTGGAGCCGCAGAGTGCGGCGTACACGATCGCGGGGGCAGTGCGGCTGCGCGGAGCGCTGGACGTGGGCGCGGTGCGTGCAGCGCTGGACCAGCTGGTGATGCGTCACGAGAGCCTGCGCACGCGTTTCGTGGAGGAAGACGGACAGGCGTGGCAGGTGGTGGATGAAGTGAATGAAGCGTCGGGCTACGGCTGGCGCATGGAGAATCTTGCAGGGCACTCAGGCTCTGTGGCACTGGAAGCGAAGGTGAACGCACTGTCGCGCGAGCCATTCGACCTGCGCGCAGGTCCGATGCTGCGCGTGACGCTGCTCGGATGTGGACACGAAGAATGGGTGCTGCACCTGTCGATGCCGCACATCGTGTCGGACGCGTGGTCACAGGCGATCCTGCTGCGCGAGTTCTCGCAGCTGTACACGCAGGCGGTGAGCGGTGACACGGACACAACCGCATTACCGGAATTGGCGGCACTACCGGTGCAGTACGGCGACTACGCGCAGTGGCAACGCCGGCATCTGGACGCAGCAGCGCTGGAGGCGCAGTACACGTACTGGGAACAGGAGCTGGGTGGCGAACAGCCTCTGCTGGAACTGCCAGTGGACCGCGTACGGCAGGGTGCAGCAGGCAGTGCAGGCGCGTGGGTAGAGCGACGCGTCGAAGCATCGCTGGCGCAGGCACTGGAGCGTGTATCGCACGCAGCCGGCGCGACACGCTTCATGACGCTGCTGGCAGCGTTCGGGGTGATGCTGGGACGCTACAGCGGACAGGACGATATCCGCATCGGGATGCCGGTGGCGGGCCGCGAGCGACTGGAGACGGAGCCGCTGATCGGCTTCTTCGTGAACACGCTGGTGGCACGGGTGACACCACGCGGCACGCAGCCGTTCGGCGAGGTGCTCGCGCAGGTGAAGGAACGGGTACTGGGTGCACACGCGCATTCACAGGTGCCGTTTGCGAAGCTGGTGGAGCGGCTGCAGCCGCAGCGCAGCGTGAGCCACACGCCCCTGTTCCAGGCGATGTTCGACTACAGCGCGGAAGAAGGCGCGCCGGTCGGATTGCCGGGGATCGAGGTGAGCACGCTCGAAGGCGGGACCGGGACGACGCAGTTCGACCTGTCGATGCAGGTGTCGGGGAGCACAGAGGACGGTGGACTGCGCATCGCATTGAACTACGCGACGGACATCCTCGATGAAGGCACGGTACAGCGTCTGCTGGACAGCTACGTGCGGGTACTCGAGCAGGTGGCGGCGCAGCCGGATGTGCGGATTGCGCAGATCGGTCTGCAGGCCACGGAGCGTGCACCACGCGAGCTGGAACACTACACATTCGTGCCGGTGGCACAGCGCATCGCACAGCAGGCCGTGCAGACACCGCAGGCGATGGCGATCCGCTGCGGACAGCAGACGCTCAGTTACGCGCAGCTCGATCGCTGGTCGGATCACATTGCCGGAGAACTGCAGGCGCGCGGTGTGGG
>NZ_MTZV01000006.1 GCF_002362315.1 Paraburkholderia acidicola | reverse complement strand
AGTTTCCCGCGGCGCGCCTCCATCAAGCGCCCACACTTATCGGCTGTTAATTTTTAAAGATCGCATCGCACTCCGGTCCGTCGCGCTGGCTACTTCATGGTCACTTCAACCACCTTCCAGCACCGCCTTCCTGCGTCTGCCGCATCAGCAGCAGAGAAACGAGATTATGAAGACTTTCCAGCAGAACGTCAACAGGTTTATCTAACTTCCTCACCCGCCTGCCCCGCCGCAAATCCCCGCCAGTACTGGCTCTCCCGCCTCCCGCACCCCCCTTCTCCGGAGCGCGAAAGACCGAGATTCTAGCGACACCATCACCGCCGCGCAAGCGTTTTTTCGAAGCGTTGAAATTGCTCGATCTTCTCTGCGCGATCGTGTTCCCGCTCGATACCGAACAGACCAATATCGAGCCGTTCCTATCGAACCCCAGAGGCCAACGCAGATGGTCAAACAGAGAGATTCGGCGGCACGACCGCCGAAGCCGGGGGAAACGCAGCGCGAAAACGCTGCGGCAAAACGTAGTGCTCGCCTAAGCAGGTACGTACCGCTCCATTACCCGTTCGACCACACCGAGAAAGTGCTCGATATCGGGTGTCTTGCGACTCTGCACTTTCGCGCGATCGTCCCACTTGCGCACACGCAGCGCGTCCGGCGCATAAGGCTTGCGCAAGAAGGCCTGCGCCTCCTCCGCGCTAAACACACCGCCCTGCAGTTCAAGGCTGCGCACGGAATCCACGCTCAGACAGTTGAAATAGCTGTGATCGATGGCACACAGGCAGCGCTTTGCATCGACATGCAGCCGGATCGGCTCAAGCACCGCTTCTGGTAATACGGCCCGCAGAAACGGCAACGCGAAATATTGATGCAGATCGTCGACGCCGCGTGCACTCGGTGTATCGCCCTGCCGGTTCAGCAGATGCCCGAGGTCATGCAGAAACGCAGCTGCAACCAGTTCGTCGTTGGCGCCTTCCTGCTCGGCAAGCGCACCGCTTTGCAATGCATGCTCTAGCTGCGTCACCGGTTCGCCGCTATACGCCAGATTGCCGTGCCGTTCGAACAACACACGAATATCGTCAAGACTCAAAGCCATTCATCTACTCCCAGGGCAACGAGAAAGTCTTCAGGTTCGTGAAGCTCTTCATTGCTTCCTGCACGCCTTCCTTGTAACCCAGCCCCGAATCCTTGATGCCGCCGAATGGCGTCAACTCGACCCGGTAACCCGGCACTTCCCAAACGTTCACTGTGCCGACCCGCAGCTCATTGACGAAACGCGTGATCGCATCCTGCCGGTTCGTACACACGCCAGACGACAACCCGAACGGTGTCCCGTTGCTGATGCGGATCGCGTCGTCGAGCGTGTCGAACGTGAGGATCGGCGATACCGGCCCGAATGTCTCTTCGCGGACCAGCGTCATCGACGGATCGACGCGGTCCACGACGGTCGGCGCGTACAGCGCGCCCTTGCGCGTGTTACCCACCAGCAGCCGCGCCCCCTGCGCCACTGCCGCATCGACGCGCGACTGAAACTGCTGCGCTGCCGCTTCATCGATGACGGTGCCCATCTGGTTCGACGGATCGAACGGGTCGCCGTACGACCACGCACGCGTCTTCTCGACAACGAGTTCGGTGAACTGCGCCGCAATGCTCTTTTGCACGAGGATCCGCTTGACCGCAGTACAGCGTTGCCCTGAATTCTTGTACGAGCCCTGCACTGCAAGCGAAGCTGCACGTTCGAGATCGGCGTCTTCGAGCACAATCAACGGATCGTTGCCACCGAGTTCGAGAACCACCCGGCGATAACCCGCCCTGGCCGCGATGTGCTTGCCGATGGCGACACCACCGGTGAACGTCACGAGATCCGCAAGCGGATTAGTAACGAGTTCATCGGCGATTTCCCGCGGATCGCCGGTCAGCACCTGCAGCATCGGTTCGGGCAGACCGGCCTCATACAGGAGGTCGGCCAGATAGAACGCCGACAGCGGCACCTTCTCCGACGGCTTCAGGATGACGCGATTGTTCGTCGCGATAGCCGGCGCGATCTTGTGCGCGACCTGGTTCATCGGATGATTGAACGGTGTGATCGCAACGATCACACCTGCCAGCGGCTCGCGCTGCGTGAACACCCGACGCTTCTTGCCGTGCGGCGTCAGATCGCACGAAAAACTCTGGCCGTCGTCGCGCAACGCTTCGATCGAGGCAAACTTGAATACATCCGCCACGCGGCCGATCTCGTAACGCGAATCCTGTTTCGACAAACCGGACTCGAGCGAGATCAGATCGGACGCCGCTTCCGTACGTTCGCGCAGCAATGCCGCTGCGCGCTCGAGAATCTGCGAGCGTTCGTAGCGCGTGAGCTTCGCCTGATACGACGCGGCATACGTGAATGCCGCACGCACATCGTCAACGCTCGCGAGCGGCACCGTACCGACGCGCGTACGCGTGTACGGATCGAACACGTCGAGCACCCGCTCGCGCATCACCCGTTTGCCCTGCAAACGCAGCGCTTCTGCACGAAACGCCGGATGGTCGGTGAGGATCGCGTTCATGGCGCCACCACATGATTCAGCGCAAGGTCGAACACATCGAAGTTGCGCAGCCGCTTGCCCGCATCCACATCGACGATCGACCGGTTGAAAATTAGCGGTACGGTTTGCTCCGACAACCCGCCATGCGAGCGCAGCGGTACGGTCAAGCCGGACAGATCATGTTGATCGGCACGCGTACCGAGCGCCACGTTGCGCGTACCGACCACGACGATATCGCCGACCCGGTCGTTCGGTAGCTCGAAGCGTTCGCATGCAGCGCGATTGTCGAGCACGACCTCGACGCCTTCGATACCGCGCAGGCGTTCGATCGTCTGCGCCACATCGACATCGTGCGGCAGATAGATTGTGGCAAACGAACCGAGCGCACCGTGATGCACGACGTAGGGATCGGTGATCGGCAGAATCACACGTGCAGCGCGCTCGCCGAGCCATTCGTCCATCACGTCCTGCAGATAGATCACGTTCGGCTCGCCTGTCTGCGGATCGTGCTTCGCGTTCATGCCGTGATCGGCGGTGAGGCCGATCACCCAGCCCAGCGCGTCGAGTTGCG
This sequence comes from Paraburkholderia acidicola, assembly GCF_002362315.1. Lineage (GTDB taxonomy): Bacteria > Pseudomonadota > Gammaproteobacteria > Burkholderiales > Burkholderiaceae > Paraburkholderia > Paraburkholderia acidicola. The sequence goes on along the minus strand of NZ_MTZV01000006.1, from coordinate 2,865,325 downwards.
CGAGATAGCGATCCATCATCGCGTAGAACGCATTCGCGCCTTCGGTGCCGGGCGCCCATTTGTGCTGCACGTAATCGGTGGTGGACAGGTACATCAGATCGACGTCGCGCGTCTGCGCGAGCCGCACGCCCGCGGCAAACACGAACTCGGACAGCGCAGCGCTATATACGTCCGGAAGCGGCATACCAACCAGATCGAGCAGCCCGTCGATACCATTTTCCTCGAGCGTCGCTGCATCGGCTTTCTCCGCCGAGAAACAAATGCCCTTGAGCTGCCAGCCAAGTAGCCGACGCAGCTTGTCCTTCGCGGTCACGACAGCCACCGATGCCCCCGCTTCAGCCGCCGCCGCAAGCAACGTCCCAGCACGCAGATAGGCCGGGTCGTTCATCATCACTTCGGCGCCCTTGCCGCCGTTCGCCTGCGGGTCCCAGAAGTAGTTGCCGCAGATGCCATGCACCGACGGCGGCACGCCGCAGACGATCGACAGATTATTCGGGTTGGTGAACGAAGGGATGACACAGTCGCCCTTGAACGCCGCGCCGCCGTGCAGCATCTTGCCGAGAAACGGCGCGACGCCTGCCGCCACGGCTGCTTCAAGGTAGTCGTATTCGCAACCGTCGACGCAGACGACTACCGTGCGTTGTGCGGGCAAACGGTAGCCGCGGCCGTTGACTTCAATCGTGCGTTCGGAATAAGTGAGCATCGTTCCCTTCCATGCGCACCGGCGGCTAACCGTCAGGTGCGCGGTTCGTCAAGCGTGACCGGCAGCGGCTCCGCAGCCTGCTGTCCGGCCGGTTCATAAGCTTCGTGCGCACGCTGCCGACCACCGTTCACGTGCGCATGCATCAGCGCTGCGGCGTGCGTGGCATCGCGCGAGGCAAGCGCCGTCAAAATCGCGCGATGCTCGGCGAGCGAGCGGCGCATCGAGTCGTCGCGTGCCACCAGCGCAGCCCGGCGAAACAGGCTCAACTCGCCGACCAGCCGCCGATACGTCTCGTACAGTTTCCCGTTTCCTGCCAGCGCGACGATCGCGTCGTGAAACGCGACGTTGCCGCGCGCGTAAGCGTCGTGGTCCTGCGTATCGAACGCGTCGCGCATTGCGTCGACGTGACCTCTGAGCACCGCGAGCTGCGCGGCATCGATGCGCGGCGCCAGCATCCTGCACGCCGCCTCTTCGAGCACCGCCCGCACCGCATAGATCTCGTCGGCTTCCGCCAGCGACACCACTCGCACGAACACGCCGCGATTCTTCTCGGTGTGTACGAGGCCCGCCTGCTCCAGCGCGCGAAACGCTTCGCGCACCGGCCCACGTGACACCTGCAACCGCGCGGCCCAGTCGGCCTCGTTCAGCTTGTCGCCCGGCGCCAGCGCGCCTTCGATGATGTGACGCTCGATCTCGTCGCGCACCAATGCCGTCAGCGACTGCCTGCGCACGACGTCGATTGGATCGACGCGAGGGCTAACAACAGCGTTTTGCATATTTTCGGTCATTTCGACAAAAATTGCCACATCAATGTGTGCGAAGTGTCGCGTTAAAGCACGACGAAAAATCAGCAACGTTCGCTCATGCGCACTCAGTCATGCGCACTCAGTCATGCGTGCTCAGTCATGCGTGCTCAGTCCGCGCGACGCCGCGGCACACGCGCGGCGATCAGCAGCAGTGCGGCCAGCGACACGAGCAGCAGAATCAGTGAGAGCGCGGAAGCCGGCAGGTAGTACCCCCGCTCGACCTGGCCGACGACGACGATCGGAACCGTGGCGAAGCCCGGCGGATAAACCGTCAGCGTCGCGCCCAGCTCGCCGAGCGACAGCGCAAAACCCAGCGCGAGACTCGCGCGGATCGCCGGTACGAGTTGCGGCAGCACGACGCGGCGCAACACCATCGACGGCGGCGCACCGAGGCTCGCTGCCGCTTCGCGCAAGATGGTCAACTCGGGGCGCAGCGCCGCGGCCGCGCAGCGATAGCAGAACGGCAGCACGAGCGCGAGCTGGACGAACACGACGATCGCAGCCGAACTCGACAGATCGAGTGGCTTCTTGTGATACGCGATCAGCACCGCGAGCCCGAGCACAACGCTCGGCACGCCATTCGGCACCATCGCAATCGTATCGACGAACGCGCCCAGTCCGCGCCGGTCGCGGCCTTCGAGCGCCAGCGCAAGCCATAGCCCAAGCACGGTACCGAGCACGCCGACACCGAAGCCGATTTCGAGGCTGGTTGTCAGCGCATCGAAGTCGCTCGATCCGAGGCGTTCGAACCAGCGTGTACTGAAGCCATCAGGCAGGATCGTGCCGGACCAGTGCGACGCAACACTCGACAGCGCAACGACGATCACGGGCAGCACGAAGAGCCAGAAGCACGCGAGCGCCGCCAGCCCCAGCAACACGCTGCCGATCAGCCGCACACCGAGGCTGCGCTGTACAGGACGCGCGCGCCGGTGCAAGACGGGCAATACGGTCGGGTCGAGATCGACGGCCATTACTTCGCTCCTCCGGCCTTGCGCCGGCTCACTGTTCGATACAACGCGTAGAGCGACAACGACATCGCCAGCATCACGACCGCGCCGGCCGCGGCAGCGGGCAGATCGAGATCGACGGTTGCCGAGCTGTAGATCGCCACCGGCAGCGTGACCAGATGCGCGCTGCCGAGCACCATCAGGATGCCGAACTCGTTGAGCGTCAGCAGGAAACAGAGAATCGTGCCCGCGGCGATGCCCGGCCACGCGAGCGGCAGGATCACGCGAAACGCAACCATCCAGCCGTGTGCGCCGAGACTGCGGGCGGCCTCGATGAGCCGCATGTCGAGCGTCGCGAACGACGCGAGCGTCGGACGCACGACGAACGGCGCGTAAAACACCACCTCGGCCAGAATCACCCCGCCGATGCCGAACAGGAAATCGAGCGGCGGCGCCTGGAGATGGAAAAGCCGCTGCAAACCGATGCTGACCGAGCCTTGCGAGCCGTACAGAAAGATCAGCGTGAACGCGACCAGAAACGATGGGAACGCGACGAACAGTTCGAGAAAACGCGTGACCAGCCGCGCACCCGGAAACGGCTTGAAAAACAGCAGCGCGGCGAGCCCGACGCCGAGCAGCGAGGCGAGTCCGGCGCTTGCAAAGAGAATCCACAGCGTCGTGCCGATCACGCCGCTTGTATCCGGATTCTGGAAGAACGCTGCGTACGCATGCACGCTCAGCCCGTGTGCGCCGGTCAGACTCAGCAGCACGAGCCGCACGAGCGGATAGACGACGAGCGGACCGAGTATGAACACGGCAAGGAACAGCAGATGCCACTGCGCCGCACGCTCGCGACGGCGCTTCGCGGCAGCATGCGCTGCGGCCGTGGCCGCGCGCTTCACGTCGGCTGCAGCAGCTGCGCCGAACGCGTCGTGACCGTCAGGCGCGGATAAGGACGACATCGTCTGCCTCATAAAGCAGTGAAACACGGGCGCCCCGTTCCGGCGTCATGCCGTGGCCGCGCTGCATCGTGACGAGCACGGGGTCGTTCGGCATCGCATCGAGCACGACCGATACCGACAGAACCGCGCCATACCATTCGACCGAAGTAATCGCGCCGTGCAGATGCCCTTCGCCGAGCGGCACGATGCGCAGGCTTTCCGGACGCAGACACGCAACCCGGTCGCGCTCCGTATAGCGCGTATCGCCAAGCGGAAACGCGACGTGCGGCGGCAACAGGTTCGCCGCGCCGAGATAGCGCGCGACGAAGCCGTCGTTCGGTGTGTCGTACAGCTGTTGCGGTGTGCCGAGCTGCGCAATCTGACCTTCGCGCATCAGCAGCGTGCGGTCGGACAGCACCAGGGCATCGTCCTGATCGTGTGTCACGCACACGATCGTGAGATTAGGCAGGCGCTCATGCAGCGCCTTCAATTCGGAGCGCACCGAAGCGCGCAGATTGGCATCGAGTGCGGACAACGGCTCGTCGAGCAGCAGCACGTCCGGTTCGATCACGAGCGCACGCGCAAGCGCGACGCGCTGCTGCATGCCGCCGGAGAGCTGCGCGGGCATCACGTGCCCCGAGTCACCGAGCTGCACGAGCTTCAGCGCATCGGCGACGCGCCGGGCGACTTCCTTCGCCGGCGTGCGCCGTGCGCGCAACCCGAACGCGACGTTCTCGAACACCGACAGATGCGGAAACAGCGCATAGCTCTGGAACAGCAGCCCCAGATTGCGCCGGTGCGGCGGGACGTGCGTGAGATCGCGACCGGCCACCGTCAAGTTGCCGGCCAGCCCGTCCGCCTCGATGAACCCGGCAATGAAACGCAACAGCGTCGTCTTGCCACATCCGCTGCGACCGAGCACGGTCAGTAGTTCACCGCGCTCGATCGTCAGCGAGAGATCGTCGAGCACCGTGCGCGTACCGAAACGCACGGTCAGATGCTCGATGTCGACGCCGGCTGGCGTGTCCGGATGCGCAGCGTCGCGCGCCGCGGAGACGGCGTCGAGTGCGCCGGGATGAGCAAGACTTGCCGTATTCACCGGGTCCATCCTCCAACTTGGCAATACGCTATTGCGGGGGCGATAGCGAAACGATAACTACGCGTGGGTCGCGTCGATCTCGACGCGACGTCGCGATTATTTCGGTTTGACGACTTCGAGTTGCTTGCCCGAATCGCCGATCACGTCGTTCTTCCAGCGCGTGGTCCAGTCGGCCTTCTTCGCCATGACCTGGGTCCAGTCCACCGGAATCAGCTTCACACCGGCGATCGCCTGCTTCACCGCGGCGCCGTTCTTGCCGGCGAGCGGCACGTCGGTGCGACCCGGGATACCGAAGATGTCCGGCACCTTCGCCTGCACGTCGGTCGACATCAGGTAGTCGATCAGCTTCTTGCCTTCAGCCTGGTTCGGACCGCCCTTGATCAGGCCGATCGCGTACGGCAACTGGAACGTGGACGGCTGGCCGCCCGCCTCGGCGGCGAGGAAGATCGGCTTGAGCGACAGGCCGCCGTTCGCAGCGTCGTCGAGATCCATCTGCAGATCGCCGTTCGCTACCGAAATCTCGTTACGTGAAAGCAGCACATCGAGGTAGCCGGTGCCCTTCGTGTGGAACTTCGCGCTCTGTTCGAGCTTCTTCAGGTAATCGAATGCCTTGTCTTCACCCATCAGCGAGGTGGTCAGGATGATCACGGCCATCCCGTCGCCGGCTGTTGCCGGATTCGAGTACGCGATCTTGCCGGTGTAGTCCGGATGAAGCAGATCGGCAAACGTCTTCGGCTGCGTCTTCACGACTTCCGGGTTGATCGCAAACGAGAAGTAGTTGTTGACGAACGTCGCCCACGTACCGCCCGGCGCCTTGGCGATGGCCGGCACGTTCTTGTAGTTCGCGCTCTGGTAAGCCTGCAGCAGACCGGCCTGATCGGCCTGCTGGATAAACGGTGGCAGCGTGACGAGCACGTCCGCTTTCGGCGAATCCTTTTCGATCGTCGCGCGGTTCACGACTTCCCCGCTGCCCGCCGTCACGATCGCCACCTTCACGCCTTCCTTCTTTTCGAAGGCCGGCAGCACGTCCTTGTACAGATTCTCGAGGCCATCGGCCGTGTACAGCACCACCGGATCCGCCGCATGGGCCGGCAGGGCCGCGCCGAAGGCAGCCGCCGTCACGAGGGCCGGCAGCAGTTTGCGGACGGCACGGACTGGCGTGCGATGGGGATTCGTCTTTGTCATGTCGCTCTCTCCGAGGAAACGGAAAACTATTCACCAGGAAAAACCCTGGCTATTGTGATTGAACGGCGGTAGCGCCGCGCCGCGTACGTCTGGCTGGTCCAGCCAGATTGCAGATTGCCTACAAACCTGCGCGCTCCATGCCCAGCAAGACTACCCGAGAATCATCCGAGCCAGCGCGCCACCCGACCTGCAGCCTTGCCTGAACGGGTTCGGCAAGAATCACAGGTTTGCGTGACAGCACCATGACTATTTTCACCATTTCCAAAAAATGACACAATTCGCCAATAATATGCAAACCAACACGTGTGCGCCAGTGCGCACTTCTCATCATTGACGTAGGAGGTTATGTGATTCTCGGAAACGATCCAGTCCTGCTGACGCCGGGCCCTTTGACCACTTCGCCCGCGACCCGCGAGGCCATGCTGCACGACTGGGGCTCGTGGGATACCTCATTCAACCGCATGACCCAGAGCGTCTGCGCCGACCTCGTGGAAATCGTCCACGGGCAAAACGACTATGTATGCGTACCGCTGCAAGGTAGCGGTACCTTCGCCGTCGAAGCCGCGCTCGGCACCCTGGTCCCGCGCGACGGCCGTGTGCTGGTACCCAATAACGGCGCCTACTGCACACGCATCATCCGGATCCTGCAACGGCTCGGCATTGCGTATGTCGAGCTGGCGCTGCGCGAGGACGAACCCGTCACTGCCGTGGCAATCGAAGACGCATTCAACGGCGACCCGCGCATCACCCACGTCGCGCAGGTGCATCTGGAGACGAGCGCGGGCCTGCTCAATCCCCTCGATGAAATCGCCGCCGTATGTCAACGGCATGGCAAACGCCTGATTGTCGACGCGATGAGTTCGCTCGGCGCGCTGCCTATCGATCTGCGCCGCGGCGGCATCGATGCGCTGGTGTCGGCCAGCGGCAAATGTCTCGAAGGCGTGCCGGGGATGGGGTTCGTGATCGTGCGGCGCGAGCTGCTCGAAGCGAGCGAAGGACGTTCGCCGTCGCTCGCGCTCGATCTGCACGACCAGTACACGTATATGCAGAAGACCACACAGTGGCGCTTCACGCCGCCGACGCACGTGGTCGCGGCGCTGCGTCAGGCACTGGATACCTTCATTGCCGAAGGCGGTCAGCCGGCGCGCGGTGCGCGCTATGTGCGTAATTGCGCGACGCTGGTCGACGGAATGAAAGCACTCGGGCTCGAGCCGTTCCTGAAGCCGGAGGTGCAGGCGCCGGTGATCGTCACGTTCCACGCGCCGAACGATCCGGCCTGGCGCTTTGCGGACTTCTATGCCGCCGTGCGCGACGCGGGCTACATACTCTATCCGGGCAAGCTCACGCAGGTGGAGACGTTCCGCGTCGGCTGTATCGGTGCGATCGATGCCAACGAGTTGCACAACGCGGTGGCGGCCATCGGCCGCGCACTCGTCGCGTTGGGATTGAAGGTCAGGTAAGGGAGAGGCGCTGCGCCGGTTCAGGCGATCAGCAGTTCGGGGCCGCGCGCCACGATCGCCTTGCCGAGCGCGCGGTCGGGTGCGAGTTCGGTCACGACGTAGCGCGCGCTTTCAAAGCCCTTGATGCGCACCGGCGTAACACGCCCGAACTTCGAATGATCGGCTACCACGACCACGGTATCGGCGGCTGCGATCATGCGCGCGCGGACTTCGGCAGCAATGCGCGTGTAGTCGGTCAGCCACGCGTCCGGTGTAATGCCGCCCGCGCCGACGAACGCGAAATCGGTGTGGTATTGCGTGAGTTGCTGCACCGTATCGAGCCCGAGCGTCGCATCTTCGTTGTCGGACAGTTCGCCGCCCAGCAGCGTCACGCGATTGTCGTTGCGCCGCCCGAGCAGCAGCGCAATTCGCCAGTCGTTCGTATAGACAGACAAGCGGTGCCGATCGGTCAGTGCCCGCGCGACGGCTTGTGTGGTACTGCCCGAATCGATGACGAGCGATGCACCGTCAGGCACCAGCAGTGCAGCGCGCTCGCCGATCGCACGTTTCGCGCCAGCATTCTCCGCTTCGCGCACATCGAGATCCGGTTCGCGGCGATCGCTGGACAGCGCGCCGCCGTGCGTCGTCACGATCAAACCGCGCCCCGCGAGCGCATTCAGATCGCGCCGGATTGTCTCGCGCGACACGTTCAGTTCGCGGACTAGCTCTGCTACCGACAGTGCGCCGTTCTTGGCGACTTGCGAGAGGATGTATTGGTGGCGTTGTTCGGCGAGCATCTAGATGAAGGGGCACCAGGTGGCACGTGTGAGTTCGGGTAGGAGTCCGGTCGACCTGTGCATTGTATTACGCGACAGACCGCAATGTCCCGTCCGGCGTGGTTCCCTGCTAACCTGAGCGCCCGGGCGGCGCTTCGCGAAGCGCCGCCGCCGACCGATCCAACGATGCCGCCACTGTTTCGCCGCCTCCTCCTGCTGTTCCACCTGCTGCGCTATGGCGCACACCTGCTCTGGGTTGCTGCTCCGCAGCACCACAAGCTGCACTGGATGGCGACACTCATCAGCCGCATGCACGCAGCGGGCGAAGCGCCGGTCGGCCTGCATCGTGCGCTGCCGCAACTCGGGCCGCTGGCGGGCACCGTTGCACAGGCGCTCATGGAACACCCGGAACTCGCGACCGGCACACTGCACGACGCGCTCGATGCAGTCGGCCACCTCGAAGAGCCGCTGCCGCCGCACGAGGTCGAACGGACGCTGACAGCAGCGCTCGGCCGTCCGCTCGCCACGCTGTTTGCCTCGATCGATCTGACGCCGGCCCAGAGCGGCTTCGCGGAACAGACGCACGTTGCCCGCCTCGTCACGCCGATCAACGGTCACGCCGACATTGCGATCAAGCTCGTGCGCACTGCGCAGGTCCGGCAGATCGGCGACGACGTTGCGCTGCTGTGCTGGGCTGCGCGCTGGCTCGAACGGCTGTCGGGACCTGCGCGCAAGCTGCAGTTGCGCTCGTTGGCGGACTCGTTCAGCCGCGATCTGCTACGGCGTTTCGACCTGCGCGCCGAGGCGGCCAACCTGAGCCAGTCCGGTCATCACTTCGACGGCGACAAACGGCTCGTCATTCCAGATGTGATCTGGGATCTGTGTACCGACCACACACTCGCGATGCAACGCATCACGACGCTGCCCGCCACCGATCTCGTCGGTCTCGGCGAGCATCGCGTGAATCTTGCGCGGCTCGCGGCACATATCGTCGAGGTCGTCACGCAACAGGCGTTCGAACACGGGTTTTTTCACGCCGCGCTCGATGCCCGGCGCGTGCGCGTCAGCATCGAGCCCGACACGCTCGGGCGTCTCGTGCTCGCGGATTTCGCGCTGATGTCGAGCCTGTCGTCCAGCGAACGGGAATTTTTCGTACACGGCGCGACCGCCCTCTTCGAGCAGGATTACAGCCGCCTTGCGGATATGCATCGCGACGCGGGGCACGTTCCGGCCACCACGCGCACCGAGATGCTCGAAGCCGAACTGCGCATGCGCAGCGAAGCGCATTTCGCCGATCATCCGCACGACCGCTCGGCGGGTTCGCTGTTTCACCATCTGCTGCATTCGGTGCTGCCGTTCGACGGCGGTGTTTCGCCGCGGCTCGCCGACGCGCAACGTGCCTTCGAGCAGGCGGAAGCGCTGGCGCGCGCGCTGCATCCAGGCGTGAACACGTGGCATATCGCCCGCACCGCACTCGCGGAAATCGCGCGCCGCGATATCGATCATCGCGGCTGGCTGCGTCGGCTGTCGCGCGAGCTGCCGCATCTCGCCAACATCGTGCCGCGCATGCCGGCGCTGGCTGCGCGCTATCTGCAGCAGCGGCACGATCACACGGTGTCGCGCCAGCAACAGCAACTGCTGGTGGATCTCGGGCGCGAGTACCGGCGTACTCGCGTGCTGCTGTGGATGTGCGCGGTCTGCGGTGGGTTGCTGGGAGCGTGGGCGATGCTGGTGGTTCGGTAGGGTGATGGGATTTGCAGCGAGCTGGGGTTTAGAGCCTGGTTCGCTTTACTACGCGGTGTGAGAGCCCGTTCCACTTCGCTACGGCACCGCACAGAGTGCAGTACCGAACAAGACGCGCCACCACGCACCGGGCAATACTGCCGTTTTGCCACACCGCCACTTCTCGATGCTCGTCACCGTCATTGCTGCCGTTTTCGTCGTGCTCTGGTCGACGGGCTTTGTCGTCGCCCGCGCGATCACGCCGTTCGCCGATCCCAACCTGTTCCTGCTGGCACGCTTCGGCGGTACGGCGCTGGTGTTTGCACTGGTCGCGCTCGCAACCCGCGCCCGCTGGCCGACCGGACGCGATCTCGGCAAGCACCTGTTCGCGGGCGCGATGTTGCAAGGTGTCTACCTCGGCGCCGGATACTGGGCCGTCGCACAAGGCGTGAGTGCCGGCGTGATGGCGCTGCTCGGCGCATTGCAACCGCTGATGACAGCAGCCGTCGCCGCGCCGCTATTCGGCGAGCGGTTGTCGCGGCGCGGCTGGGCCGGCATGGCGCTCGGGCTCGTCGGCGTCGCGCTCGTGCTGGAGCCGCGGCTCACCCAGACGGTTCCGTCGACAGTACATAGCTCGGCGCCATCGTGGCTCGTCATCGCGATTTCGTTGCTCGCGGTCTGCGCCATTACGGCGGGCACATTGTTCCAGAAGACGTCGCTGGCGAAAGCCGATATCCGCAGTGCCAGTGCCGTGCAGAACTTCGGTGCGGCGGCGGTCGCGGCTGTGCTTGCTGTCGCGCTCGGCGAACATCGCTGGATTCCGGCGCCTGAATTGTGGGCATCGCTGGCGTGGGGGATCGTGATGTTGTCGGGTGTCAGCGTAACGCTGCTCGTCTGGATGGTCCGTCGCGGCGATGCGTCGCGCGCCACCGCGCTGCTGTTTCTTGCGCCACCGCTCGCCGCGCTCGAAGGCTACGTCGGGTTCGGCGAAATGCTGCTGCCCTTGCAGGTGGTCGGGTTCGGTGTGGCGCTGGTGGGGGTGCTGCTCGCGCGGTCGTGACGCTGAGTGGCCCTGGTTTGCGTTTGGCGGCCGCGCCGGGTGACGCTCGTTGATGCGTAGCGTATCTTCACGAGCCCGCGCCCCGTGGCGTTTGCGAATGCGCGTCTCCATGCAGCCGTGCCACCAATCCGTACAATAGGCGCGCACGCATGCGCTTCGCGGACCGCCGTCGCGCCAACCCAGGCGTCGCACCTCAACCGGTTTCAGGGAGAACGACCGATGACTCAATCCGATCGCGCCGCTCATCAGCAGCGCATCGCCGCAGAATTGCACGTCGCGCGGGATTTCGACGCGGCACAGGAAATCGAGCGCCGTGTGGCGTTCCTCGCGCGCTATCTGCGCACGAGTGGCCTGAAGACATACGTACTTGGGATAAGCGGCGGCATCGACTCGACCACAGCCGGCCGCCTCGCGCAGCTCGCCGTCGAGCGGCTACGCGCGGAAGGCTACGACGCGCACTTCGTCGCGATGCGTCTGCCGTACGGCCAGCAGCGTGACGAAGCGGACGCACAGCGCTCGCTCGGGTTTATCCGTGCAGACGAAAATCTGACCGTCGATGTCAAACCCGCCGCCGATGCCATGCTCGAGGCACTCAACGCCAGCGGAACCCAGTTTGCCGATCACGCGCAGCAGGACTTCGTACACGGCAACATCAAGGCTCGCCAGCGGATGATCGCGCAGTATGCGGTCGCCAGTTCGCGCGTGGGTGTGGTCATCGGCACCGATCATGCGGCCGAGTCGGTGATGGGCTTCTTCACAAAATTTGGCGATGGCGGCGCCGACGTGCTGCCGCTCGCGGGGCTGAACAAGCGCCGCGTGCGCGAGGTGGCACGGGAACTCGGTGCATCGGATGCGCTGGTGCACAAGGTACCCACCGCCGACCTCGAAATGCTGCGCCCGCTGCGCCCCGACGAGGACGCATATGGCATTCGCTACGACGATATCGACGATTTCCTGGAAGGTAAGGCGGTCAGCGATGCCGTGTATGACACGGTGCTGCGTTTCTACAATGCGACGCGTCACAAGCGGGCGCTGCCCTACACGCCGTTCGACTGGCCGACTGCGGAAGTTTGATCGCGAGCCGCCCGTTGTTGGGCGGCCGCGTGCGTCAACTGTCTTGCTTGTGCCTCGGATCGGGTTCGTCGCCGAACGGGGCCGCGCTCGCCTGCAGCACCACGCCGTCGAGCAGCTTGCCGTGCAACTGCTGCGCGATCACATCCCCGATATACGGCAATTCCGCGTTCAGCTCGGCAATCGCATAAGCGTTAGCCGTCCCGGCCTCGTACACGGTCACGCTCTTCGCGTAGTGGCCGAGTTCATGCTGCAGGAACGCGCGTACGTCCTGCTCGGAGCACGATTGCGGGATGTTCCAGACACGCACGTTCATCAATGTCTCGACCGGCGGGCGCTGTGATCTGTTACGCGTACGCGCACCGGTTGAAGACGCGCGCGTGCGGCAGCATCGCGCGCCAGTTGACGAGCCAGCGCCGCCGCAACTGCGCCGAGCAAGGCCAGCGACACCAGTCCTGCAGAAATGGTCACCATCGTCATGTTCGTTCTCCCGATATCCGCGTTAGTTCAAGCATAGCCAGATTCGTACCCGAAAGCGATGAGGCAATGTGTCTGGGACGAGGAAAAGTGTGTTGTGCGCGTCAGGGCACGCTGTCACTGGTCGCGACATCTTCGCGGCTGATCTCGCAGGACGTGTCGGCAAAGCCCTGATACCAGGCCGACCAGTTACCGGCAATCGCGCCCTGCGCATCGCTCAGGCTGATCTTGCCCGCACAGACGCAACGTTTGAGTTTCGCTGTGAGCAGTTCCTTGCGACGCTCGCCCTGGTGGCCGGCCCACGGAAGCAGCCCGAGATTCGCGGGCGCATCGGGCGAGCCGCCGAGTACCACCGGCACACGCCGGTCGAGTGCGTAGCGGGTGCCGTCGTCGGCATCGATGCCGCGCGCTGCAAGCAGACGGTCTTTGTGCGCCATCAGTTCGTCGAGCGGTGGCGAGACGGTGTCCGCATAACCGGGGCGGCAGATCGTCTCTTCCACCGATTGCTGCGTCACCTTGTCGTCGAGCATCGACGGGGTCTGCGCATGCGCGGCTTCGATGTGCGCGGCAATCGTCGCGCCGAGCGTCATCGCAAGGCCGAGGTGCAGCACGCGCGCACCGATACGACCGGACGAACGGTCCGGGAGACTCGCACGATCTGGAGCGGCAATGCGCGCGCATTGGCGGCGCGTAAGAAGATTTCCTGCGTTCATCAGTCGGCGCACCAGCGTATGGCGCGTAGATTTATTCGCAGGCCAATTAAAACATATCCGGAATCGGTGTGCCGAACCGGAATGCCGGCGAACCCCATCTTTCCTGCAGGGTCCGCCGGGTTGTGCTGCTCATACGGGCAGATCTAGCGCCCATTCACAGCGAAGTGACGCTAACGCAATGCGCCTAGCTGGCGGCCCGGCGCGCCTGCAACGCGCGAATCCGTCCAACCGCCGCCGTATTGGTCACGGCGCTGTCGTACATCTTCGCGAGATCGGCCTTCAACGCGGTCCGCGAACCGCCGTCGAGATAGACCATATGGCCCGACGGGTAGAAGCGCGCCGCCAGGTTCTGGCGCACCTGCGCGCTGACGAGCGGCATCTGCTGCAGGTCGAGCACGGTCTGATAGAACGGTGTGACAAAGTCGTAGAAGCCGTTCGCCGAGAGCACCTTCAGATCGACATTGAGCGCCATCACGGCCGCGAGATCGCCGGCTGTGTACAGGATGATGTTGCCCTGCGCGTCGAGCCCTTTCTGCGCACCGGTCGGATCGATGTGGCCGAAATCCCAGTTCGCGAAGGCCTGGTCGTTCAGGTCGGTGAACGACGAGTTCGATGTGAACTTCAACTGCTCGTTCAGGTAGGTGTTCCACATCGTCGTATAGACGCCGGTCACTGCGGTCATGGTCGGGTCGTTGCCGCCAGAGTTCGGATCGACCTGGCCGGCGATGCCGGTATCGATCGCGGTCACCCGGCCGTCATACGAACCGAGCGCGAGCCCTTTCGATTTCAGCAGCGTGGTCAGGAATAGTGAATTACCACGGCTGTCATACGCGGCGACATCGAGGCTCCACGCGATCAGCGTCGTCTTGTCGATGCCGGTGTACTCGCTTAGTTTCTCGATGGTTGCGTCGTCGGTGGTCGGGAACTTGCGCAGCGCGGCCAGGTAGTCGGTGCGCGCGAACTGCGCGACCTCTTCGGCAAACGTGCCGAGATCGGTCGGCGTCGGCGCGATGCCGAGCTTTTTGTGGAACCATGCGTCAGCCGCAGCGGTGGGCAGCGCGCCGACCGGATTGCCCGACTGGGTGTAATCGAGAATCGACGACTGCAGCGTTACGCCGTTCAGATCCACACCGTCTTCGTGCAGCTTGTACGCCAGCACGCAGCTACGCGCGGTGCCATATGATTCACCGTATAGAAACTTCGGTGAATTCCAGCGGTTGTTCTTGGTCAGGAACCGCTTGATGAACTGTTTGATCGAATCGGCATCTTCGTCGACGCCCCAGAAATTGCGGTTCTTGTTCGGTGCAATCGCCGCCGAGTAACCCGTGCCGACCGGATTGAGGAACACCAGATCGCTCTTGTCGAGCAGGCTGTCCGGGTTGTCTTCCATCTGATACGGCGCAGGCGGCGTAAAGCCCGGCATCGATGTCTTGATCCGGCGCGGCGCAAACGAACCCAGCAGCACGAACACCGACGACGAACCCGGTCCGCCGTTGTAGAAGAACGTGACCGGCCGGGTATCTTCCTTCTGGTTATCTTGCGTGAACGCGACGTAGAACATCTTCGCGCTGGGCAGCGAACTGCTGGAGTCGACCGTGACGAGGTGTCCGGCCGTCGCCGTGTAAGCGATCTTCTTGCCGCCGATCACGATGGAATGCTTCGTGATCGCCGCGTTCTCGGTTGCGTCGGTCACGGAATCGTCGGGCCCGTTGCCATACGCGACAGGATCGAAGAACGGCTGGTCGCCCGCGCGATGTGGCGTGCTCGCACTCGCAGGCGACGGTGCAGCGGAATGAGCGTGTGAGTTGTGTCGCGACTGCGGACTACCGGAAGCTGAATCGGGGTTCGTCATGATCACTCCATCGGATTCGTTAATTGACATCGTCTGACGCCCGCTGGCGTCGTGTCCACCGACAGCGTCCGCAGCACGCGGGGAAGAACCCCGCGCGATGTCCGCCGTCTAGAGTGCTGCTGCGATTTTCTGGCCATTCGGGCTGCCAAGCCCGGTACACGCGTCCCAACCTGGCGACGCAGCGAAACTGCCGTTATTGCCCTGCGTGATATCGTTGAAAGCGCTTGCTGCCTGGTACAGCTTCGGGTTGACGAAGCCAACCGGTGCGCCCTTGATAGCGTTGATGCGAGCGATCAGTGCTGCCCACAACGGCGCCACCGCGCTCGTACCGCCCACCACCGTCTGCGCGCCGTCGATCAACACGGTGTAGCCCGTCACAGGCGATGCATCGCCTGCGACATCGGGCACGCCCCGGCCCGTCAGCGCAATCTTGCCACCATGCGTCGCCGTCGCGGATAAACCCTTCTGCCATGTCGGCACGGCAAACGCACTACTGATGCCGCCACCGCCCGCTCCGCCCGACGCACCGTCGTTCCAGACCGTTTCCTGCGTGATTGCGTTGCCCGATGCGTGCAGCGTCGTGCCACCGCATGCCAGCACATAGGGACTCGAGGCTGGAAAGTCGACGTGATTGCCGCCGCTCGCGCCGTCGCTCGAACCGCCGTCGCCCGACGCCGCGCAGATCGTCACGCCGACCGCCGCAGCAGCTTGCAGCACGTTGTTGAACGCCTGCTGCGACTGGGTCGTCCACGAGGTTTCCGGGCCACCCCAGCTGATCGAGATCACCGAGGGTTTGTTGGTCGTATCGTGGACGGCCTGGTTCACCGCGTCGATGAAACCGGCGTCGCTATTCTGTGTGAAGTAGACCGCGACCCTGGCGCCCGGCGCGACCGCACCGACGATCTCGATGTCGAGCGTGACTTCGCCGTCGGGTCCGCTCGGGTCACCGCTCGGTTGATTGCTGCCTTCGTCGACGCCAACCGACACGACCGTAGGTGCCTTCACACCGAGACTGGAAAAGTACGCTTGCAGATCGGAGCTCTGGTAACCGCCACCAAGCTCGATGATGCCGATGCACTGGCCGCTGCCATCGCCGGCGGGAAACTGATACAGCGAGGCGAGTTGCAGCGGTGTGTACGACGTTTGCTGACGCGCACCGGCCGCTGGCTGAAATGGCGGTCGGATACGGAAATGCGGGCGCGCCTGGGGACGGTTGTCGAGCCCAAGAACGGCAGTGACCACACCGTTCAAATCATCGGGAACATTGATCGGACCGCTGCGGCCGCGATACTGGCCGATTGAATGGTGTTCGTAGTGCTGGAGCTGGACATCGAATGCGGCCTGAAACTGTGCGACCGTGCCGCCCAGCACGATCGTGCTGGCTGCAGGATCTTCGCGGACCACCGTCAGGCCATGCTGGGCCGCAAACGCTTTGGTTCGCGCGATATCGGCAGGTGCAGCGCCGAACTGTTTCGCAAATGCTTCGCGTGAAACAGGCTGGGCGGACGGATCGCCCGAGGTGATTTTTTCCACGAGCTGCTCGAACTGCTGCTGATCCTGGCGGCGCAGCATCACCACCACTTCGATCTGCTGCGTCGGATCGCAATGTCCAACAACTTTCGAACCTTCTGCAACGCCCTTCTCGCTTCCTGGCAACGGATGTTTGCCCATGTTATCGACTCTCCTTCGTGCGTGACCGCTTGGGTCATGCGTTAGGCCCGGCGGGACCCAAAGACAGACGGTAAGGCTCCATCGAAACCCGCACCGGGCCTTCATTTCAGGAACAACGTCAAGCGGTCGGACAAGTCCATTCAAACACAGTTCCGGAAGCGGCGATACCTGGCCCAGCGGACGATGCAACCGCCGCTGCCGATCGCGCTATGATGCTGCAACGGCAATCCCGCCGTTATGTTCACGCCTCTCGCGCCACGTCGCGAACCCGATCGAAGAATCGAGGAAATCTCTCCATGTCTATTTCGATGTATCAAGCATCGGTGCCCGTACTGATGCGCGGCCTCACCAATCTGCAAGCGATCCTCGGCAAGGCCCAGGCTCACGCTGCGGAAAAGCAGATCGATCCGTCCGCTCTCACCGGCGCCCGTCTTTTTCCTGACATGTTGCCGCTCGTCCGCCAGGTCTATATCGCCACGGATACCGCCAAAGGCTGCGCCGCCCGTCTCGCTGGCGTCGATATTCCGAAGTACGACGACGTCGAGTTGACGTTCGACGAACTGATCGCCCGTATTGAGAAGACGAATGCCTACTTGAAGGAATTCACAGCGGCGCAGATCGACGGCTCGGAAGAGCGCACGATCACGTTGAAGATGCGTACGGGCCCCATCGAGTTTTCGGGCGTCAACTACCTGCTGCATTTCGCGCTGCCCAATTTCTTTTTCCACGTCACGACCGCGTACGACATCCTGCGGCACAGTGGTGTCGAGATCGGCAAAAACGATTATCTCGGCAATAGATAACAACGCATAACGGTACGCCGGGCCGTCCTGCCCCTGGGGCCGGCCCGATCCGCGATCAGAAGCGCGGCTGGAACGCGATGATGCCCATTCCAGCCAGCGTGACCGCTGCGCCGGCAAAATCCCACGCAGTCGGGCGTACGTGCTCGACGCCCCACAGCCAGACGATCGCCACCGCGACGTAGACGCCGCCATACGCGGCATAGACGCGGCCGGCCGCCGCACCATGCAGCGTAAGCAGCCATGCGAAAGTGGCAAGAGAGAACGCGGCGGGAATGAGCAGCCACGCTGAACCGTCGGCCTTCAACCAGCGCCACGGCAGATAGCAACCGACGATCTCGGCAATCGCGGTCACCACATAGAGCAGGACGATCTTCATCATCGAGTCAAGGAAGAAAGTCCGCAGGTTACCGGAAACGGCATGCACACGGCAGCGCCTATGGCCTGCATTGACACAATCACATGGCCTGCGCGCGCTTCGTTATGCGACAGTGCCCGCTCCGTGTCTACACACCCAATGTCACATGAGCGTCAAATCTCCCTGCATCGATATCTGCAAGTTCGATTCGAAGACCGGCCTGTGCGTCGGTTGCCTGCGCACCCGCGACGAATGCAAGAGCTGGAAGAAGATGAAAGACAAGCATCGGCTGAAGGTGATCGATGATCGGTCCCGGCGGGAGGCGCTGCTCGATAGATAGCAGCGCAGCAATGGCACCGATGGGCCGGAAAACTCCCAGCTCTGGTGTACGCCTGGCTCAGTCGAACGAAAGCCGCAGCGCGAAGCCGATCAGCGCCGCAGAGAAGGTCCATCGCTGCACCGTCTGCGCAAGCGGATGGGCACGGACCCAACCGGCAATGCGTGCAGCACCGATCGCATAGATCGCATCGAAACACGCGCCGACCACGAGAAGCACGCCGCCCAGCACGACCATCTGCAGCGCGACCGGACCGGTCTCGGGCCGCACGAACTGCGGCAGCAGCACCGAGCAGAAAAGCAGCGCCTTCGGATTCAGCAGATTGGTCAGCAGCCCTTTGACGAAAACAGCGCGCAACGGCCGCGGTGCCGCCTCCTGCGCTGCGCCATCAGGCAGCGCAAACACCGGCGAGCGAAAAATCTGCACCGCAATCCACGCCAGATACGCCGCGCCGCCATAACGCACCACTTCATACAGCCACGGCGCGCTGCGCAACAGCGCCGCGACGCCGCATGCCGATAGCGTCACGTGCGTGGCGCGGGAAATCGCGAGACCACCGGCGGCCGCGAACCCTCTGCGCGCACCCTGACCGATGCTCGTTTGCAGGATCAGCGCCATATCCGGTCCGGGCACCGCGTAAACAACGACCAGCGCGGCAATGAAGACAATCAGGAGATGAGCTGAAACCATATGAACCTCGCGTTGAAGAGGCTCTATCTTGCCAGCGCCAGGTGAGTGAATATTGGCGAATGACTGACCTCTCTCGCCTCAAGATGGTGGAATGCACTAATATCTGGCCTTCTATCAAAGCTTTCCCCTGCCATGACCGACCTCGACAAAGTCGACCGCGCGATCCTCGCCGCCCTGCAGACCGACGGGCGTATGTCGAACGCGCGTCTCGCCGAAACCGTCGGCCTCAGCGAAACGCCGTGCGCCCGGCGCCTCAAGCGGCTCGAAAGCGCCGGCTACATCGAGCGCTATCGCGCGATGCTGTCGCGCTCTGCGCTGGGCTACGGGGTGGTGGCGTTCATCTATGTTCGATTCGCGGTGCATGACCGTACGGTCGCAATGCGCTTCGAACGCGAGGTGCAGGCCATTCCGCGCATTCTGTCGTGCCATAACGTGTCGGGCAGCGCGGACTACATCCTGCAGGTGGTCGCGCGCGATCTCGATGATTACGGCAGCTTCATGCGCGACGAACTGCGCAGTCTGCCGGGGGTTACCTCGGTGGAATCGTCGCTGTCATTGCGCGAAGTAAAAGCGAGCGCCGGACTGCCGGTGCCTTGACCGCGCTAACGGCAAATCACAACGATATCGCCACGGACAAGCCGTGGCATAGTGCGCGCTATGGCGCGATCGCCGCACCCCTACCCCATGGAGTTTTCATGAATCCCGAACAGGCACGAGCCGAAGAATCCCGCGCGATGGAGCGCGTCGTGGCGGCAACCCGCCAGGTGCAGACAGCGTTCGCTGGATTGCAGTCGCAATTCCCGCCCACCGGCGACGGCCGGCCGTCGCAGATCGCGCTGCAGACCTTTGATGCCGCGCTCCAGGAACTCGAAGACGCACAAGGTGCGTTCGACGAAATGCTCGGCGATCTGCTCGACGGCGAGCGTTGAGCTCGCAGTAGTCGGCTACGTCCAATTAATATCTTTTTCGACCTAATTCCGCCGAAAAAATATATTGGACGTCTTACCGCCACTCTCGCACTATTCGCATTCCCAGCGCATACCGCGCTCGCACAAGCGAGCCGCTCTCTGCGGGCTCGCGGTGTGCCGCCATGCCGTTAGCGCACTGGCCAGCCTGGGCAAAACTCCAACTTCGACGACCCCAATACCAGAGGACCCAGATGCCTGACTATCGATCACGCACTTCGACCCACGGCCGCAACATGGCCGGCGCCCGCGCGTTGTGGCGTGCCACCGGCATGAAGGACGGCGATTTCGGCAAGCCGATCATTGCGGTGGTGAACTCGTTCACGCAGTTCGTGCCGGGTCACGTGCATCTGCGCGACCTCGGTGCACTGGTCGCGAAAGAAATCGAAGCGGCCGGTGGTGTAGCCAAGGAATTCAACACCATCGCCGTGGACGACGGTATCGCCATGGGCCATGGCGGCATGCTGTACTCGTTGCCGTCGCGCGAGCTGATCGCCGACTCGGTGGAATACATGGTCAACGCGCACTGCGCCGACGCCATGGTCTGCATCTCGAACTGCGACAAGATCACGCCGGGCATGCTGATGGCCGCGATGCGCCTGAACATCCCCGTGGTGTTCGTGTCCGGCGGTCCGATGGAAGCCGGCAAGATCAAATCGCCGACCGACGGCCAGGTGATCGCCAAGATCGATCTGATCGACGCGATGATCAAGGCCGGCGATTCGAAAGTCAGCGACGCGGAAGTGGCTGAGATCGAGCGCAGCGCCTGCCCGACGTGCGGTTCATGCTCGGGCATGTTCACCGCCAACTCGATGAATTGCCTGACCGAAGCAATCGGCCTCGCGCTGCCCGGTAACGGCACGATCGTCGCCACGCACGCGTGGCGCAAAGGTCTGTTCGAACAGGCCGGCCGTCTGGTGGTGGATCTGTGCCGTCGTTACTACCAGGAAGAAGACGCCTCGGTTCTGCCGCGCAGCATTGCGAGCAAGCAGGCATTCGAGAACGCGATGGCGCTCGACGTCGCCATGGGCGGTTCGACCAATACCGTGCTGCACCTGCTGGCAGCCGCGCAGGAAGGCGGTGTCGATTTCACGATGTCCGACATCGATCGCATTTCGCGCAAGGTGCCGTGTCTGTGCAAGGTGGCCCCCGCCACCGACAAATACCATATCGAAGACGTGCATCGCGCAGGCGGCATCCCGGGCATTCTCGGCGAACTGGCGCGTGCGGATCTGCTCGACCTGTCGTGTGGCAACGTGCATAGCGGCACGCTGGGCGACGCGATCGCCAAATGGGACGTCGCCGGTGGCGCGGGCGAAGACGCGCAGAAACTCTTCCGTGCGGCGCCCGGTGGCATTCCGACCACGGTTGCATTCAGCCAGGAAGCGACGTTCGCCGCGCTCGATACCGATCGCAAGAACGGGTGTATTCGCAGCAAGCAGAACGCCTATTCGAAAGATGGCGGCCTCGCCGTGTTGTACGGTAACCTCGCCGAGAACGGTTGCATCGTCAAGACTGCCGGGGTCGACGAATCGCAGTGGATTTTCTCGGGCCGCGCGCGCGTCTTCGAGAGCCAGGACGATGCCGTCGAAGCCATCCTCGGCGACAAGGTCGTCGCGGGCGACGTCGTCGTGATCCGTTACGAAGGCCCCAAGGGCGGCCCCGGTATGCAGGAAATGCTCTACCCGACCTCGTATCTGAAATCACGCGGGCTCGGCAAGAACTGTGCGTTGTTTACCGATGGACGCTTCTCCGGCGGTTCGTCAGGACTTGTGATCGGGCATGCTTCGCCGGAAGCGGCCGAAGGCGGCACGATCGGTCTCGTGGAAGAAGGCGATGTGATCGAGATCGACATTCCTAATCGCAAGATGCACCTGGCGGTGTCGAATGAAGAACTGGCACGCCGTCGTGCAGCGATGGAGGCGCGCGGCGGCGAGGCCTGGATGCCGGTCGATCGTCAACGTGTGGTGTCGCAGGCGTTGCAGGCCTATGCCGCGCTGGCGACCTCCGCCGATCGGGGCGCGGTGCGCGATCTTTCTCAACTGAAGCGCAAGTAAAACGCCAGTAAAGCGGATTGACCCTGCTGTCGCAGCGCGGCGGTCAGGGCCACAGCGATTTTTCATCTAGCAGGAACAGCCCCCACCTTGCACAGCCCGCGATATCGCTGACCTTATAACGGTCGGCGGTCTGCGCGGGCGTTCGCGCGACAGACAGTTAGTTGCACATGGCGACTGCCGTACGCAAGCGTAACCGGGCACGCATTGGCAACCCGCTAGTAATCAACCGTGCACAGCGACGATCGCCTCGATCTCGACGGTGATATTGCGCGGCAGCGAGCCGACGCCGACCGCCGACCGCGCATGCCGCCCCGCCTCGCCAAGAATGTCGACGAACAGATCCGAGCAACCGTTGATCACCCGTGGATGCTCGCCGAACTCCGGCGTTGCGTTGACCATCCCGAGCAACTTGACGACCCGCTTCACGCGCGCCAGATCGCCGAGTTCATCGTGCAGCACCGCCAGCAGGTTCAGGCCGACCAGTTGCGCATGCAGATACGCTTCATCGGTGGTGATGGTGGCGCCGACCTTGCCGGTCATCAGTTCGCCACGCTCGTTCAACGGCCCCTGCCCCGAGAGGAACAACAGATCGCCCTCGCGGGTGCAGTGCGTGAAATTGCCGATCGGTGTCGGCACCGTGGGGAGTCTGAAGCCGCGCGTACGCAAGCGGTCGTAGCAGTTCATCGAAGACGAAGATGACATGTAGCAATCGGTTTGGAAAATTGAAGCAGGGGGCGGCCGTGACGCACACGGCCACTGACATGAGTGCTCAGCGAGCGACGCAACGAGCGATCAACCGATTGACTCCGACTGACGATGTTGCCAGCCAAGCCGGGTTTCGATGCGCGCCGCCACGGTGCGCACGGCTTCGGCGAACGGTTCGGTGCCTTTGGCTGCTTTGGCCTCCGGCATCACGATCGAAATCGTGAACACGCACGTGCCACTGTTGTCGATGACCGGCGACGCCAGGCACGCCACCGATGCATCCGATTCGCCGATCTGGATCGACAGCCGTGCATCGAGTGCCTCGCGTGCGAGACGCGCGAGCACATCGGCGCGGGTCTCGGCACGGCCGGTCGGCGAAGGCTTCGCGTGACGGCGGAAGAACGCCACCCGCTCGGCGTCCGGCAGATGCGCAACCAGCAACCGCCCGGACGCGGTCCAGTTGAGCGGCACCCGGCTACCGACCCGCGACGTCACGCGAAAATGCCCCGGCCCCTCGGCCATCTGCAGCACGACCATCATGCCTTCGACGAGCCCGCACACCTGCACGGTCTCGCCCACTTCGGTCGAGAGCGCCTGCATTTCCTCGCTGGCGACACCGAGGTAGTCGAGCGAACTCGCGTAGCTCAACCCATAGCCGTAGAGCCGCGACCCGAGCCAGATCGTGCCGTCGGGTTTGCGCGCGAGCAGGTTCCGCACGACCAGGTCGCTGATGATCGAATAGACCGTCGACGGCGGCGCGCCGACCATGCGGGCGATCTCATAGGCAGTAGCGGGCCGTGCGGTCTCCTGCAACGCATCGAGAATCTGCACGGCGCGCTCGATCGCGCTAGTCCGTGTGCGCGGCGCGGCCTCCGCGCTGTCGGCGGTCTCGGTCGCTGCCTGCACTTCGATTTCGCCAGCGCGCAGGTGCGCGGCATCTGTGGCGAACGACGGGGAAGTCGGTGTCATCGTGTCCTCTGCTCGTCGATGCGGGCTGAATGTTTTTTGTCCGGTTGACCGGGAACTACCGTATGTTAGACTAATCCTCAATTACAACATATATTCCACAGTTATGGAATAGGTCGCGGAGGCAGTTCGATGGATATCCGTTCTCGTCTGGGCTTGCGCCCCGTCATCAACGTATCGGGCACGATGACGAGCCTCGGCGCGTCCAGCGTCGCCGCGCCGGTCATCGAAGCGGTCGCGGAAATACTGCCGCAATTCGTCGAAATCGACGATCTGCAACGCAAGGCATCCGCGGCGATCGCAACGGCCTGCGGCAGCGAAGCCGGGTACGTGACCGCATCCTGTTCGGCCGCCATCACACTGACCATCGCCGCGACGATGACCGGCGATGATCCCGGCTTGATCGAACGCCTGCCGCACACCTCAGGCCTGCGCAACAAGGTCGCCGTGCAGACCGGTCACCTGGTCAACTACGGCGCACCGATCGACCAGGCCATCCGGCTCGCCGGCGCACACGCTGTGCCCGTGGGAGCGGCAACCGAGGCGCACGGGTATCAGCTCGCCGCCGCCATCGACGAACACACCACCGCCGCGCTCTACGTCGTCTCGCATCACACGGTCGGCTACGGGCTGATTCCGCTCGAGGAATTCATCGAGGTGGCGCATCGTCAAGGTGTGCCCGTCATCGTCGATGCCGCCTCGGAATACGACCTGAAGCGTTTTATCGCAGCGGGCGCCGACCTCGCGCTGTATTCCGCGCACAAATTTCTCGGTGGGCTGACCGCGGGCGTCGTCGCGGGCAACAAAGCGCTCGTGCGTGCTGCTTACTTCCAGAATGCCGGCATTGGTCGTGGCATGAAGGTGGGCAAGGAAGGCATCGCCGGTGCAATCGCTGCACTCGAACAGTGGCAGCAACGCGATCACGTCGCGGTTCGCGCGCGCGAACGCGGCTACCTGAGCAGCTGGGAGCAGGCATTGAACCGCTTGCCCGGCGTGCGCGCGCAGATCGAAGCCGACCCGACCGGCAATCCGCTCGAACGCCTGAAAATCTCGCTCGACCCACGCGATGCGCGCACCACGGCATGGGATCTCGCCGATGCGCTCGCCCATCCGCGCGACGGCTCACAGCCCGTGATCGTGCGCGATCACGAGGTCGAGCTGCATTACTTCTTTCTCGATCCGTGCAACCTGCATCCGGGCGAAGCGCCGGTCGTGCAGGCGCGCATCGTCGCCGAACTGCAGCACGCCCGCGACGCGCGCGAGCCGCTCGTGACACCGTTTCATCAACGCGATGCAAGGCGCACCGCTGCACGACGCAACTGGCCTGACTGATTTACCGCAGCTCGCTTGAGTGTGGCGCCAGCGGTTAGTGCCAGTGCTCTGCGCGATTTGCACAATCAGTACTACTACTAGCAGAACAACACCGAATCCGGTCGGTCGCCGGCATTCGCTCTTTGACGTGAGGAAACCACCATGCAAAATAAAATCCTTCGCAGTACTATCGCTGTTGCCATCGCCGGGCTCGGGACACATACCGCCTGGGCACAAAGCAGCGTCACGCTTTACGGCATCGTCGATGCCGGCTTCACCTTTACCAGCAATCAGGCAGGTCAGAAGGCGTATCAAGCCACCCAGGGCAATGTGCAGGGCTCGCGCTGGGGCCTGCTCGGCACCGAAGATCTGGGCGGTGGCAACAAGGTTTCATTCAGGCTCGAAAACGGCTTCAGCGCCGAAACAGGCGCAGCCGGCCAGGCCGGTCGGATGTTCGGCCGCAGCGCATGGGTCGCACTCACGAACAGCACCGCAGGCACGATCACGTTAGGACGCCAGTACAACAGCGTGCAGGACTATCTGTCGAACCTGCAGATCAACGGCGTCGGCGCATTGAGCCAGTACGCGAACGCGGTCTACGACAACGACGACCTGAACAACACGTACCGCACCAACAACGCGGTCAAGTACACGACGCCGACCTTCTCCGGCTTCACGGCGAACGCGATGTACGCGTTCTCGAACACTGCGGGCCAGTTCGCGAACAATCGCGCGTGGAGCGTCGGTGCGGACTACGTGGCCGGACCGTTGCATCTCGACGCCGCGTATTCGCTGGTGAACAGCCCGGCCACGAACACGGCCGGCGCCGCGCCGTCGGACAACTACTTCAACACCGGCTCGTCAATCATCAGCAATGTGAAGCGCAACCAGGTATGGGGCGGCGGCGGTGCCTACGTATTCGGACCGGCCACCCTCGCGCTGCTCTATACGAACTCACGCTTCGATCTGCTGACGGGCGGCAGCCTGCGTTTCGCGAACTACGAAGCAAGTGTGCGCTACCAGATGACGCCAGCCACGCTGCTGACGCTCGGCTATATCTTCACGAGCCAGAACAGCAGCGCCGCGAGCGCTCCGGACGCGCACTACAACCAGTTGAGTCTCGGCGGCGAGTACTTCCTGTCGAAGACCACCGATCTTTACCTGAACAGCATCTACCAGCGCGCGTCGGGCTCGGCGGCTTGGGTCGAAGGCATCGGCAAGGCATCGTCGACGAACAGCCAGTTCGTCACGGTTGCGGGCATTCGCCACAAGTTCTGATTCGGCACGCGTCTGGCGTCTATCCATTTCGTGCCTGCCCCGCCGTGTCGTCAATGCGACCCAGCGTGTAGATCACGTCGATTCAATCTTGTTTTCAGGAGCACTCATGGCGACTGTTCAAGGAAGCCTGTTACTCGTCTATGCACTGATCGCCATCGTCGCGCTCGTCGTGCTGATCGCGCGGTTCAAGATGAATCCGTTCATCACGTTGATGGTCGTATCGGTTGCGCTCGCGCTCGCGGTCGGCATGCCGATGACGTCGATTCTCAAGTCGTTCGAAACCGGTGTGGGCGGCACACTCGGCCATATCGCGATCGTGGTCGGGCTCGGCACGATGCTCGGCAAGATGATGGCCGAGTCGGGCGGCGCAGAACGCATCGCGCGCACGCTGATCGATCTGTTCGGACCGAAGAACGTCCATTGGGCGATGATGTGCATCGCGTTTCTCGTCGGCCTGCCGGTCTTCTTCGAAGTCGGTTTCGTGCTGCTGATTCCGATTGCGTTTAACGTCGCGCAACGCACCGGCACTTCGATGATTCGCGTCGGCATTCCGATGGTGGCCGGTCTTTCGGTCGTGCACGGACTGATTCCGCCTCACCCTGCTGCGTTGCTTGCAGTCACCGCTTATAACGCGGACATCGGCCATACGATCTTCTACGCGCTGATCGTCGGCATTCCGACCGCTGCGCTCGCGGGACCGCTGTTCTCGAAACTCGCGAGCCGCTTCGTCGTGCTCGACGGCGTGAATCCGATGGCGCAGCAGTTTATCGAGCAGGACGCGCAACGCGCCGGACGCGCGTTGCCCAGTTTCTCGATCACGCTGTTGACGGTGTTGCTGCCGGTGTTGCTGATGCTGGTCGGCAGTTGGGCCGATCTGATCGCACCGCCGAAGTCGACGGTAAACAACGTACTGCACCTGATCGGCCATCCGGACATGGCACTGCTGCTCGCAGTGCTGCTTAGCTTCTACACGTTCGGCAGCGCGCGCGGTTTTGGACGCGAAGCCATCCTCAAGTTCACCAACGAGTGCCTCGCACCGACCGCGGGTATCACGCTCGTCGTCGGCGCGGGCGCGGGCTTCGGGCGGATTCTGATCGATAGCGGTGCGTCGAAGGCGATCGTCGATGTGGCGATGGGCGCGCATATGCCGCTACTGTTGCTCGCCTGGTTCGTCGCGGCGCTGATCCGCGTTGCGACCGGCTCAGCGACAGTCGCCATGGCGACGGCTGCCGGCATCGTCGCACCGATCGCATCGGCGGCAGTGGGTACCGCCGCCGCCGTGCGGCCCGAGTTGCTGGTACTGGCAACCGGCGCGGGGTCGCTGATTCTTTCGCATGTGAACGACGGCGGCTTCTGGCTCGTCAAGGAGTACTTCGGCATGACCGTGCCGCAGACCTTCAAGACCTGGACCGTATGCGAAACAATTATTTCGATCTCGGCTCTTGTGTTGACGCTCGGTCTGTCGACATTCGTCTGACCGTACCGGCATCAGGGGCTTCGCTTGCCCGCTAACGCGCAAGCGCTGAAGATGGATCCTTTGATTCATCTTGCATGCCAATACAAAGGAAGCCCCTATGCAATCTTTGTCGCCGGACACCGTGCTAATCGTCATCGACGTACAACAAGCATTCGACGATCCGAGCTGGGGACAGCGCAATAACCTCGCCGCCGAGGCCAATGTCGCCGCGCTGCTAGCCGGCTGGAGACAAACGCGCCGACCGGTCATTCACGTGCAGCACCGATCGAGGCGACCGGAGAGTCTGTTTCATCCGGATCGCCCCGGCTTCACCGTCAAACCGGAAGCCGAACCGCTACCGGGAGAACCGGTCATTTTCAAGGAAGTGAACAGCGGCTTTATCGGCACCGATCTCGAGCAGCAACTCCGCGCGCGAGGTGCGGTTACGCTCGTCATTGTCGGGATCACCACCGATCACTGCGTGTCGACCACGACGCGCATGGCCGGCAACCTGGGCTTCGAGACTTACCTAGTGGCGGACGCCACGGCGACGTTCGGGCGCCGCGCTCCGGACGGACAGCACTTCAGCGCGCAGCAGATGCACGAAACCGCACTGGCAAGCCTGCATGGAGAGTTTGCTACCGTGCTCGATACCGCAACGGTCCTCGCCGCGCTGTAGTCAAAACGCATGTCATCAGCGGCTTATTTGGCGGCACACTTCTGTCCTCGGTGAGCCGCATTGCTTTTTGGCGACTTGCCATGCGGCCGCATTCCCCCCGTCACGAGCGCCTTGACGTGCCGCTCGAGCACCGGCCGCCCAACCCCAGACATACCGGGCAGCTTGCCCGGAATTCTCGACGTCGCGAGCGGTGTCATCACCAGCGAGAACAGGGAATTGACCAGCAAAGGCGCTTCGATCTCCCGATTGACCACACCCTCTTGCTGGGCTCGCGTAATCAATTCGATAAATAGAGTAACCTTCTCGATCGGCAGGTGGCGCACCATCCGCTCGTGCAACAGACTGCCTTCGCAAAAGTTATCCTGCATCCACAGCGAGGGTAGCCAGGGCATCCGTTCAGCGATGGTGAAAAGGCGGCTGATGTGTGCCTCGATCATGCCGAACGGATCGTCGCCGGCCGCTTCGGTGACCGGCTCCCAGACGAACTGGACTGCCGGTGCGAGTCGGTCGTCGACGATCGCGTCGAGCAAGGTGTCGCGATTCGTGAAATAGTAATGCACCATCGCCGACGTTACACCTGCGGCAGTGGCGATCTGTGCAATCGTGGTGGCGCCAACACCCTGCTCGGAGAACAGGCGCGTTGCGGTGTCGAGCATATATTCCCGTGCGTCCCTCACCTTCGGAGGCGGCCGGCACCCACACTGTCTTAACTTTTCCATTAATATCTATTAAGAATTGAAGGCTTTGTAATTTTATATTAATTGATTCGTTGATTAGAATATATTACGCTTGGAACAAATTGTTCCAGGGTCAACCCCCATCGGCAGGTTCGTGAATGAGCGCATCTCCCAGCTTTAGTACTCGAAGGTTGCCCGCAGCGCGGGTATGTCTACGTGTTCTGCAATATGGATGCATGGCCGTTGCGACGTTGGTCGCCGCGGGCTGTGCGGTCGGTCCGGACTATCGCAAGCCGACCGTCGAAATCCCCGCCAGCTTCAAGGAAGGGGTCGACTGGCAACGCGCCCAGGCCAATCCGCAAGCGTCGCTGTCCAGTACGTGGTGGCTTGATTACCACGACGATACGCTGACGCACCTGATTGAACAATCGCTCAAGGCGAATCAGTCGATTGCTCAGGCAGAAGCAGCCTACCGGCTTGCGCAGGCGACTGTATTAGCCAATACGTCGAGCCTGTTCCCCACCATCACCGCAGGCGCATCGGGTTCGCGCTCCGGTACGGGGGCTGGCGCAGCATCGGCGGGCAACAGTACGACGAGTGTTTCGGCACCGGGTGTGCGCAATGCAGTCAGCGCGAATCTCTCGGCAAGCTGGGAGCTCGACCTGTGGGGACAAGTGCGACGTGAAGTCGAGTCGGCTAAGGAAAGCGCGCAGGCCAGCGATGCGCAACTCGCCGGCCAACGCCTGTCGATCGCCGCCGCTCTCGCCACCGACTACTTCGAACTGCGCCAGGCCGACGTCGACATCGATCTGCTCAAGCAACAGCAGCAGATCGACACGCGCATCCTCGAGATGACGCGCGCCAGCTTCAAGGAAGGCATCTCGTCGAACGACGACGTGCTGACCGCGCAAGACACGCTCGAAGTCGTGATCGCCGATCTGCAGACGACGGAAACGTCGCGCGAACAGGATGAGCACGCCATTGCGGTGCTGATCGGCGTGCCGCCCGGCGGTTTCTCGATCGAACCCAATGCGCACTACGCGTTCGTCACGCCTGCCGTTCCTCTTGCGTTGCCGTCGCAGTTGCTCCAGCGACGCTACGACGTAGTCAGCGCCGAACGCACGGCCGCCGCGGCAAACGCAAAGATCGGCGCAGCCGAAGCTGCATTTTTCCCGACGCTGACGTTATCGGCGGAAGGTGGCTATCAGCATAGCGCGCTCGCCAACCTGTTCTCGCTGCCGAACCGCTTCTGGACACTCGGACCCGCGCTCGCAGGAACGATCTTCGACGGCGGCGCCCGCACGGCCGCAGTGCGCGAAGCGCGTGCCACGTACGACGAAAATGTCGCGAGCTACCGGCAAGCCGTTCTGACCGCATTCCAGAACGTCGAGGATGGTCTGTCGTCGTGGAACCATCTGCAGCAGCAAGCCGATGCCTTCGCGAATATCTATCGTCGCAACCAGCAACTGTTCGACAGCGAGCATGCGCAGTTCCAGGTGGGTACCGTCAGCGAGCAGGCCCTGCTGACCCAGCAACTCACCTTGCTGCTCGCCCAGCAAAACCTCTCCGATACGCAGGCCCTGCTGACGCAGAGCAGTGTGTCGCTGGTGAAGAATCTCGGCGGCGGCTGGCAGTGGGATGACGCCAAAGGTGTGGGCGTCGATGCTGTCGCCACCACCGGGCAGCAGCCGGCAACAGCAACCGTGTCAGCACTTCCGGCGCGGTAACCGATGCAGGGACTCATCCAGTTTGATTTGCGGTGTCCGGTTCGAGTGCAATGTTCCGGACACGCGTCGTATGACGCACCG
Source organism: Paraburkholderia acidicola (assembly GCF_002362315.1). Taxonomy (GTDB): domain Bacteria; phylum Pseudomonadota; class Gammaproteobacteria; order Burkholderiales; family Burkholderiaceae; genus Paraburkholderia; species Paraburkholderia acidicola. The sequence goes on along the minus strand of NZ_MTZV01000006.1, from coordinate 2,834,776 downwards.
CAAGCGGTTCATCCAGACCGGTATTCAGGTGCTGTCCGTGGCCGATCTTTGTGCACGGACTCCCGGTCTTTTTCCTTTCCACGATCATGCAAGCATGGTGTCCTATGACGTTACTGCCTGTGCGCACGTCGCTACTGTCCTTTAGTTTCATCGCCCTCGTGGGTTGCAGCAAGGGCACTCCACCCGCACCGCCGCCGCCCCAGGTGGGCGTCATCAAGGCCGAGCCGCAGAATGTGCCGCTCAACCGCGATCTCGTCGGGCGGCTGTCGGCCTATTACAGCGCGAATGTCACGGCACGCGTTTCCGGTGTGCTGCTCAAGCGCGCGTATACGGAAGGCACCGAAGTCAAAGCGGGCCAGTTGCTGTTCGAGATCGATCCGGTGTTCTACCAGTCGGTGCTCAACAGCGATCTCGCGACGCTCGCGCAGGATCAGGCGACCTATGTCAACAATCGGGTGACCGCGCAGCGCGATCGCAAGTTGTTGCCGATTGGCTCGGTCTCGCAACAGACTGTCGACGATGCCGAAGCCGCAGAACGCAGCGCACTGGCCAAGGTCCAGGCCGATCAGGCTGCCGTCGACGGTGCGCGTATCAACCTTGGCTACACCAAGATCACTTCGCCGATCAGCGGGATTGCCGGGCAGCAGCAGGTCACGGCCGGCGCACTCGTCGGTAGCAGCACGAGCGATAGCGGCTCCAGCGGCACCGCGCTCACCACCGTGCAGCAGCTGGATCCGATGTACGTGAACTTCACGATCAGCGCCGCCGATCTGATCACGCTGCGTCAGGCGCAAAGCCAGGGCAGTATCGCCCTTGCCACGCAGAACGACACCAGCGTTCAGGTGGTCCTGCCCAACGGCCGGCCGTACGACCAGGTCGGTACGCTCGACTTCTCCGACGTCGAAGTGAACTCGACCACCGGTGCGGTCAATCTGCGCGCGAAGGTGCCTAACCCGCAGCATCAGTTGCTGCCTGGCATGTATGTCTCGCTGACGGTCGGGCTCGGCACACAGAACAACGTGTTCCTGATTCCGCAACAGGCGATCCAGCGCGACACCGTCGGTGCCTACGCGATGGTCGTGGGCGCGGACGGCAAGGCGGCGCGTAAGGATGTCACCGCAACCGAGAACTATCGCAACAGCTGGATCGTCACAGGCGGTCTGGCATCGGGCGACCAGGTGATCGTGCAGGGAATCCAGAGCGCGCGTGAGGGAACGCCCGTCAAGGCCGACCCATGGCAGCCAGCCCCGGCAACGGGCGCAAGTTCAGCGCAGGTCGGCTCAGCCCCGGCATCAGGCGCGAAGCCTGCCGGCGTCAAGTCGTAAGGAGCTCGTCTCATGCCACGTTTCTTTATCGATCGCCCGGTCTTTGCCTGGGTGATCCCTATCCTGATCTGTCTGCTCGGCGTCATCTCGCTGTCGCGCATGGGGATCGATTCGTACCCTGACATTGCACCGCCCGAAGTGACGGTCACGGCGACCTATCCGGGCGCAAACGCCGCCACGATGGAATCGACGGTGACGCAGGTTATCGAGCAGCAGCTCACCGGGATCGACAACCTGCTGTACTTCAGTTCGACGTCGGGCAGCAACGGCACGGCGACCATCACGCTGAGCTTCGCAACGGGCACGAACCCCGATATCGCCGAAGTGCAGGTGCAGAACAAGGTGCAGCTCGCGCAGCCGCTGCTGCCGACCGCTGTGACCGAGCAAGGCGTGGTCGTGGCCAAGGCCAGCCCTGACATTCTGCTGTTCATCGGCCTGACCTCCACCAACCCCAACATCGACGCCGCACGCCTGAGCGACATCGTCGCTTCGCAGATCCAGCCGGTGGTCGCGCGGATCAACGGTGTGGGTAACACCTTCGAACTCGGGTCGGAGTATGCGGTGCGGATCTGGATCGATCCGGACAAACTGCAAAGCTACGGATTGTCGACGACTCAGGTCGTCAATGCGATCAGCGGACAGAATGCCCAGTTCGCCACCGGGTCGCTCGGCGCGGACCCTGCGGTCAAGGGGCAGACGTTCACCGCGACCGTCTCTGGCGATGCGTTGTTCTCGTCGCTGCAGCAGTTCCGCGACATCATCCTGACGTCGACCAATACCGGTACGGTCGTCCGCCTGAGCGACGTTGCGCGCATCACGTTCGGCGCACAGACGTATGGCTCTTCCGCGACCTATAAGGACAAGGAAGCGGGCGGCCTCGGCCTGTACCTGCTGCCCGGTTCCAACGCGCTGGCGGTCGCCAAGGCAATCAAGGCAGAGATGGCGATCCTCGCGAAGGATCTGCCGACCGGCGTGAACTGGGACGTGCCTTACGACACGACACCGTTCATCACGGCGTCGATCACCGACGTGGTCCGTACGCTGATCGAGGCCATCGTGCTGGTGTTCTTCGTGATGCTGATCTTCCTGCAGAACCTGCGGGCGACCATCATTCCGACACTGGTCATTCCGGTCGCGCTGCTCGGTACGTTCATCGGCCTGAAGGCGCTGAACTACTCGCTTAACCAGCTCACGCTGTTCGGGATGGTGCTGGCGATCGGGATTATCGTCGACGATGCGATCGTGGTGATCGAGAACGTCGAGCGCATCATGTCCGATGAGAAGCTCGCGCCAAAACCAGCGACGCGCAAAGCGATGGGCCAGATTACCGGCGCTATCGTCGCGATCACGGTGGTGCTGATCGCGGTGTTCGTGCCGTCCGCCTTCCAGCCGGGCGCGACCGGCATCATCTATGCGCAGTTCGCGCTGACCATTGCGATTTCGATGGGCTTCTCGGCGTTCCTCGCGATGTCGTTCACGCCGTCGCTGTGTGCCGCGATTCTCAGGCCGACGCACGACGAGAAACCGAACAGGATCTACCGATGGTTCAACGCGGGATTTGCCAAGCTGAGCGATACGTATTTCGGTCAGGTCACGCGTGCGGTTCGTCATGCACCGCGCTGGATGGTTCTGTTCGCGCTGGTCGCCGTGCTGACCGGGTTCCTGTTCACCCGCCTGCCGACATCGTTCGTACCGGACGAGGATCAGGGCTTCATGCTGGCACTGGTCAGTCTGCCGACCGGCGCGACGCTCGAGCGCAACAGCCAGGTGATGGCCGAGATCAACAAGAAGCTGGAAAACAGCCCGATCGGCAAGGACATTGCAGGCATCTTCAACGTGAAGGGCTTCAGCTTCGTCGGTAACAGCGAAAACGTCGGCATGATCTTTATCAAGCTGACCGACTGGAAAGCACGCTCGAAAACGGCCATGCAGCTGATTCCGGAAGCCAATGGGATCTTGCATAGCATTACCGACGCGCAGATCTTCGTGGTGAATCTGCCGACCATTCGCGGGTTGAGTCAGTTTGGCGGGGTCGACATGTATCTGCAGGCGCGCGCCGGGCAATCGCGTGCTGAACTGGGACAGGCCACGGGCATGCTGCTGGGTCAGGCGGCCAAGAATCCGGTGCTCTACGGTGTTCGTCCGAACTCGCTGCCTGAAGCGCCGCAGTTGCAGATGACTGTGGATCGCGTGCAGGCGCAGTCGATGGGGCTGTCGCTCGCCGATGTCTACAGCACCATCCAGTCGCAACTGGCGCCCTCCTACATCGACCAGTTCACGTATGCCGGCCGCGTGAAGCGCGTCTATGTGCAGTCGGATGCACCGTTCCGGATGGGCCTCGACTCGCTGCAGCATCTTTATACGCCGAGCGGTGTGTCGAGTTCATCGTCGACGACCGCGAGTTCGAGCAGCACGGCCACCGCCGTCAACGCGAGCGGCTACCAGACGCCGGTCAATCCGTCGGTCAGCAACAGCGCGATCAGTCCGTACAACATGGTGCCGCTGTCGAGCGTCGTGAAGGCGACCTGGGGTGTGGGTCCGCAGGCACTGCCGCGCTATAACGGCTATTCGGCAATCGAAATCGTCGGCAACTCGGCGCCGGGTTATTCGACCGGCCAGGCGATGGACACGATTCAAGGCATCATCAACAAATCGTTGCCGCCGGGCTTTGCCGCGGACTGGACAGGACAGTCGTATCAGGAAATCCTGGCCGGGAACTCGGCAACGCTGCTGACCATCCTGTCCATCGTGATCGTGTTCCTCTGTCTCGCTGCGCTGTACGAGAGCTGGTCGATTCCGGTGGCGGTGCTGCTGGTGGTTCCGCTGGGCTTGCTGGGCATGCTGACCTTCTGTCTGCTGACCGGTGTGCCTAACGACATCTACTTCAAGATCGGCATGGTCACGGTGATCGGGCTGGCGGCGAAGAACGCGATTCTGATCGTCGAATTCGCGGTGGATGGGCAGGCTCACGGCATGACGCTCTTCGATGCGACGTTGAATGCAGCGAAGCTGCGGTTGCGACCGATTCTGATGACCTCGATGGCCTTCATACTCGGTGTGTTCCCGCTTGTCATCTCGTCCGGTGCAGGTGCCGCGTCGCGACATGAAATCGGCATTGGTGTGATCGGCGGCATGTTGTTCGCAACCGTCTTCGGTTTGCTGCTGATCCCGGTGTTCTACGTGTCGGTACGCCGCATGCTGGGCGACAAGCTCGACGAAGTGACACACAAGCTGCGGCTCGCCGAGCACGACGGCCAGACCGATACCTGATAAGCAATACCCCTGCCGCTTCCGGCAGGGGGTGCTTCGTGAGCGTTGGCCGGCCACCTGCCGGGAAGCCACACGGCCCAGCGCCACGAATGCACCCGTCAAACTGTTTCGGCGCCACCCCGGCGCTCGCCAACGTTCGGCAGGACTTCCGGCAATGAAACGGACCAGAAAACACGCCCTCGATACCCGCGCGCAGATACTGGATGCGGCCGAACGCGTCTTCATGCAACGCGGCGTGTCGCGTGCATCGCTATCCGATGTAGCCGAAGCCGCCGGCGTCACCCGCGGCGCGGTGTATGGACACTTCCGGAACAAGCTGGCCGTCTTCGAAGCGCTATTCGAAGACGCGTCTCTACCCGTTGATCCGTTTATCGCGACGTGGAGCGAGTGGGACGATGATCCGCTCGGACATCTGCAAAGAAACCTGACGTTTCTGCTCTCCCAGGTGCTGTCGGCGGGCTCCGCGCGGCGCCTCTACACAATCATCCTGTCGCGCTGCGAACCGGCGGTCGAAACCGAAGTGTTCTGGCACAGGATCGACGAGAGCCGGCGCCATGCCGAAACCCAGATCGACCACGCATTGCGGGCAGCAATCGAACGCAACCAGTTGCGGCCCGATCTGAATACGCAGCGTGCTGCCGCAGTCATTCATGCCAGCCTGACCGGATTTTTTCTCAGAAGCCTGCGCGAACCACTCCCCCCGGCACCCGAAGCGGAGGCCCGCTGGGTCGTCGCGTCGGTCCTGCGGGGGTTTAGTTTTTCCTGAGGTATCGCGATGGCGACGACTACCTGTCGCCGAGAAAATGCTCGATCGCGAAGTTGAATGCTTCGGGGTCTTGCAGGAACGCGAAGTGACTGGTGTTCGGCAGGATCATCAGCCCGGCGCCGGGGATCGTCGCGGCGATGTATTCGGTATGCTCGCGGCGGATCGCCTCGTCATGATCGCCATCCAGTACCAGCACGGGCGCCCTGATGCCCTTTAGCTGAGCGTCGGTCCAGTTCGGTTGCGACGCCCACATGTGACTGATCTGCTCGACGAATGCGTCATATTCGTTCGGTGTCGGCGACAGATGACGGTACTCGTCGCCTGCACGCTTGATGAACGCCGCGAACGTCGGGTTCTTCTCGACGTCCGGGACCACACCGTCCGTCTTCGTATTCGCAGCGAACGCGATCACCTTGCCGACACGGTCCGGATAGCGGATCGCCAGATCGAGCCCGATGATCGCGCCGTCGCTCCAGCCGACAATGGCGGCCTTCTGCAGCTTCAGTTTGTCCATCAGCGCGACGACATCGTCGGTCATCAGGTCGTATCCGAACGGCCGCGCGTCACGCGTGCTGCGCCCGTGCCCGCGGCTGTCGACGATCACCACCTCGTGGTGCTTCATCAATGCGCGGATCTGATTGCCGAAGTAATCGGAATTCGACAGGCCACCGTGCAGCAGGATGACCGGCGAGCCGCTGCCGATCGTCGCGTAATACAGGTGAATGCCATTGACGTCGGCAATGCCGTGGTGCTCGCCAGCGACAGGCGCGGGAGTGGGCGGCAAGGTCTGCCAGCGCGCTTCGGCTTGTGCGTGCTGTACGGCAAACAGCATGCAGGCACACAGGAACAGGCGCCGTACGCGTAATCCACTTCGATTCGATTTTTCTAGCATGGCATTTATCGTGAACGCTTGATTGGCGGGACATGACGAGGTTCCAAATATACGCTTCTTCGCCGGGTGCGAATAATGCAATGCGGATATTGAAATCTCATCCGCAGCTGGGGTTTCCCCGCCCTTAGTGATTCCACGTCAGACATTCCATTAATATGCAATCTAGCTTTTCAAAGCCTCTCATAGAGATTTTGATTGCAAAAGAGGTACGTTGTCTGTCTACTGTGGTTTCGCATTTCGTGCATTGCTCATGATTTTCCAGGCAGGTTTACTGCGGTCCGTTGCATGGTTCCATGCATAGCGTCCGCGCTATAGCCCTGCCCGCTCGGAATTCGAGGTCACGCATTTCAACCGATGTGGAAACCCATTTAGTGGAATGAGCTTTTCTATGAGATTCCTATGTTTCGCATAAATGGAATGTCATTCAATGCAATCCGGCTATCTGTTCAGAGATACGCCATCAGGCCACCCGGATTCCCGACGTAATCGGTTTCTTTATTCAGCATTTTCATAGTCATTTCTCAAACAGATTCGCGGTCGTCGATTCGATCGTCCCGGAGATCACCATGAGCATTTCGCGTCGCTCGTTTCTGAAAGGCAGTGCTGCCGCCGCTGCGCTCGGCGCAATCGGTTCGCCATCGGTTTCCGGCGCAGTGGCGGCGCCGCTGGCTTCCGGCGTGACCGCCGTCAGTGCGCCTGGCGACGTGGTCGGCAAAGTCAGCGTCGGTTACCAGGGCTGGTTTGCGGCGCTCGGCGATGGCGCACCGATCAACGGCTGGTGGCACTGGTCGCAGAACTGGTCGCAACCGCCCTCGCCGACCAATGCGGGCATCCGCGCATGGCCCGACATGCACGACTACACGCATACGTATCCAACGAATTTCGCACCGCTGCACAGCGGCGCTGCCGCAACCCTGTTCTCCGACTACGACCAGGATACGGTCAACGCGCAGTTCGCATGGATGCAGCAGAACGCAATCGATACCGTCGCCCTGCAACGCTTCAATCCCGATTCGAGCGAAGGTCCGACGCGCGACGCGATGGCCACCAAGGTGCGCACCGCGGCGGAAACCTACGGCCGCAAGTTCTACATCATGTACGACGTGTCCGGATGGACCGACATGCAGACGCAGATGAAAACGGACTGGACCAGCAAGATGTCCGCACTGACGGCCTCCCCTGCTTACGCGAAGCAGAACGGCAAGCCGGTGGTGTGCATCTGGGGCTTCGGCTTCAATGACGACAGCCGGCCGTTCAGCGCCGATGTGTGTGCCGATGTGGTTGCGTGGTTCAAGAGCCAGGGCGTGTATCTGATCGGCGGTGTGCCGACGCACTGGCGCACCGGCGAATCGGTGCGCCCCAATTTTCTCGATGTCTTCCACCAGTTCAACATGCTCTCGCCGTGGATGATCGGGGCGATGAGCACGATCCAGCAAGCCGATGCGTTTGCTGTGGATATCAACGCCGCCGACAAGGCGGACTGCGACGCGCATGGCATCGACTATCAGCCCTGCGTGATGCCCGGCGATCTGTCGCAACGCGAACGCGTTCACGGCAACTACATGTGGCGCCAGTTCTACAACCTGGCCAACCTCGGCGTGGCCGGTTTCTACATCTCGATGTTCGACGAGTACAACGAAGGCCATCAGATCGCTAAAACCGCGGCGACACAATCGGACGTACCGTCGAACTCGAACTACCTGAGCCTCGATGAGGACGGCACACCGTGTTCGTCCGACTACTACCTGCGTCTGACCGGCGACGGCGGCCGCATGCTCAAAGGCACGCTCGCGCTGACGCCTGTGCGTCCCACCGCTCCGACAGTGGGCAGCAGCACGGGCTTGGCGACGGTTGTGAGCTTCACGGCGAGGGTCAACAACCAGATCGTCACCGCCGACAGCGCCGGCACCGCACCGCTGATTGCAAACCGCACAACCGTCGGCCAGTGGGAGCAATTCGACATGGTCAACGCGGGCAACGGCGATATCGCGCTGCTCGCGCATGCCAACGGCAAGTACGTCACCGCGGAAAACGCAGGCGCCCAACCATTGATCGCCAATCGCACAGCGATAGGCCAGTGGGAAACCTTCCGCATCGTCATTCAACCGGGTACCAATGGCGCGGTGGCTTTGCTATCGCGCGCCAACGGGTGCTATGTCACGGCGAGCAATGCGGGACAGGGCCCGCTGATTGCCAGTGCCACTCAGGTAGGTGGCTGGGAACAGTTCGACATCACGATTTCTTGAGCTGGGGCGTTACTGCATGCGACCGCGAGCGAAAGCCTCGACGTTTCGCATGCAGTCATTTCAATCTCGTCAGGAGGATCACATGAAATCGAAAATTATAAGAGTGCTTGCAATCTGTCTTTCGTGTCTGGGGTTCTCGGCGCACGTCGCCGCACAGTCAGCCACCGCGCAAACCGCGGCAACCTCTGCTGCAACCTGCCAGTTCAGCGTCTGGACCGCGGGCGTCAACTATCCGGTCGGCACCGTGGTCCAGTATCCAGCCAACGGTTCGTTTTACAAGGAAGTGAACGCGGGCACCAACGGCAGCGACGGTACCGACCCGACCATCAGCACCTGGTACTGGCAACCGACCACCTGCAGCGGCACAACCACGCCGCCGTCTACCAGTTTCATCTACAGCCCTTACTTCTACTCGGGTGACTTTGGCGGCAACCAGATGAACACGACCGTTACCGGTAGTTCGCAACTGCTGGTGAATGTGATCCCAGCCAAGCTCCAGGCCATCACCTGGGCGTTCGCTACCGGCAACTGCGGCAGCGAAAACTGGAATGGCGTGTCGGCTTCGGCGTTTGCCAGTGCGAACGTGGGGAGCTTCGTTAACGCGGGCAAGAAGTACATCGTGTCGACAGGAGGTGCCGGAGCGAGCTTTCTCTGCACGTCGGATGCTAACTTCGCGAAGTTCATCCAGACCTACAACAGCGCGAACCTGCTAGGTATCGACTTCGATATCGAGAACGGCCAGTCGCAGAGCGATATCAACAATCTGGTGGCACGCGTATCGACGGCACAGGCAACCTATCCGAACCTGCGCTTCAGCTTCACGATCGCCACCGATGGCGGCAACGAAAGCAACAGCCTCGGTGGCACCGGCGTGATGGTGATGACCGCGATCCAGAACTACGGATTGAAGAACTACACCATCAATCTGATGACGATGGACTTCGCCTCGTCGGGTCAGGAAAATGCGTCGCTGTGCACGCTCAACAGTAGCGGCAAGTGCAATATGGGGCAGTCGACCATCTCTGCTGCTGAAAGCCTGCACAACTACTGGAAGGTGCCGTACAGCCAGATTGAAGTGACACCGATGATCGGCGGCAATGACAGCATCGACGAAACGTTCACGTTGGCCGATGCCGTCACCGTGGCGAACTATGCACTGTCCAAGAAGATTGCCGGGATTCATTTCTGGGCTTTCTCGCGCGACCGCGATTGTGCGCCGGCAACTACGGATGGCAACTCTTCCGACACCTGCAACAACTATGGCAAGGCAGGCACGCTAGGTTATACAAATCAGTTCATTTCGGCTCTAGGGTTGTAGCAAGGGAATGCATCGGTCAGGCTACCGGCCGGCGGGCGACTATCAATCGCTGGCCGGTAGCCTGGAATACCTCGCAACCGCACGGGACCGGCAAAAGCGACTAAACGTAGCGCGCCTCATCGAGATCGGCGATCAGCGTCGGCCCCGTCGGCTTCCAGCCCAACCGCGCTTGCGTGAGCGCACTCGAAGCCGGCATGTCCAGACCGACGAATATCGCCATCCAGCCAAAATGCGCCTGCGCTTCTTCCGGAGCAATCGATACGACCGGGAGCTTCAGACCGCGGCCAAGCGCCTCGGCAATTTCACGGGCACTGATCCCTTCTTCGCCGACTGCGTGATAACGCGCACCGCGTTCACGCTTCTCCACGGCGAGCCGGTACAGACGCACGACATCGGAGAGATGACCCGCCGGCCAGCGATTACTACCGTCACCGACATAAGCTACAACGCCTTTCTCACGCGTAATCGCGATGAGCGGTGAGATGAGCCCTTGCTTGAATGGATTGTGAACCTGCGGCAGTCGCACCACGGACACGTTCACACCCGCATCGAGCAATGCGTTCCCCGCTAGCTCGGACGCAATGCGCGGATTGGGATGGCTCGTGTTGAACACATCTTCGGTCGCCGGTTCGCCGTGGTCGCCGCTGCCCATGCCGGTGCCCGAAGTGATGATCAACGGACGATCGGAACCCGCGAGTGCAGAACCAAGCGCCGCGATGACGCGCTTGTCCTTTTCGCAGTTCTCGGCGAACCGCGAAAAGTCGTGATCGAATGCTGTGTGGATGACGGCGTCCGCTTTCGCGGCGCCGCTACGCAGGCTCTCGGGATCCTCCAGTGTGCCGCGATGCACCTCGGCGCCCGCTTCGATGAGTGCCTGTGCACCCGCATCCGAGCGGGTTACGCCGATTACCTGATGCCCCGCATTGATGAGTTCGGGTACAAGGGTCGAGCCGATAAAACCGGTCGCGCCGGTGAGAAAAATACGCATGATGAGATCTCCTTGGTCGTCACCGGCGTACTATTCACCCGTTTGTTATCCCGTTAAAGTAGTGATCTCATCATAGTAAAGTGACTAACAGGGTCAGTCATGTCAGTCGATACCGCTCGATCGCTGGGAGATTTTCTGAGGAGCCGCAGAACGCGCCTCGACCCGGCCAGCTTTGGATTTTCCGGACGTAGACGCACGCCAGGGCTGCGTCGCGAAGAAGTTGCCCAGCGCGCCAATATCAGCCCAACCTGGTACACATGGCTCGAGCAAGGGCGCGGCGGTGGACCGTCGGGAGAAGTGCTCGAGCGGATCTCCAGCGCGCTGATGCTCACCGATGTGGAGCGCGAGCACCTGTTCATGCTGGGACTGGGACGACCGCCTGAAGTGCGCTACAAATCGGTCGATGGCGTCAATCCGCGGTTGCAACGGCTGCTCGACTCGCTTGAAGCGAGTCCGGCCATCATCAAGACCGCTACCTGGGATGTCGTGGCCTGGAACCGCGCCGCTGCCATCGTGCTCACCGACTATGGCACGCTGCCGCCGGGTCAGCGCAATATTCTCCGCTTCCTGTTCTGCAATCCTGCGATCCGCGCCAAGCAGCACGATTGGGAAAGTCTTGCGCGTTTCATGGTCGGCTCGTTCCGGGCCGATGTGGCACGTGCCGGCCTGGTATCCGAAGCCGGCGAACTCGTGAACGAGCTTCGTAACGCGAGCCCGGAATTCGATGCGCTGTGGCAGGACAACGAGGTCATTGGCCACGCGGATATCGACGGTATCAAGCGTCTGTCGCATCCGAAGCTTGGGCCCATCGAACTGGAATACTCGTCGTTTGCCGTCGATGGTCGACCGGACCTGGGCATGCTCGTCTACAACCCGCTCGACAGTGAGATCGCGAAGCAGATCAGGGTGCTTGCTGCGCAGGGGTGATGTCTTTCGTACCGCTGCCTGCTAACGCCACGCGATATTTCAAACTCACCACCTCGCGCTCCGGTCACCCAGCAGATAATCAATCGATACGCGCCCCGGCCCCCAGGCCGCAATCGCCAGTGCCATCGCGACCCAGGTCAGGTGGATTGGCCAGCCATCTGGCACGGTCAGTTCGATGATGCATGTCATCAGGATCAGGCCGGCCGCAGCGAACCGCGTGCCGAAGCCGAGCACGAGCAGCACGGGGAACGTCACCTCACCGCAGGCGGAAAGAAACGCCACGACAGCCGGCGCCGGAAACGGATAGGGACCGCCTGGCAGATGCAACTGAAACTCCTGCGTGAACAGATCGATTGCGGTATCGCTGAGTTGAAGGAAGCCGTGCCATTTGAGGATGCCCGATTTCCAGAAAGGCACCGCGAGCGCGAGGCGCAGCACCAGTTGAACGAGCCACGGTTGCGCAAGCCGCTGGATCAATCGGTTCACTGCGCAGACCGCGGACGCGAGTACGTCCGGAATGGGAAATTTCAGATTCTGTGGGGTCGACATCTTGATCAATCTCCATGTTGGACGGCGGTAAACACGCCGGCTGAGATCATCCCCGCCAGGCTGGCCGGGAGATCGAAGGAAGGGGTTTCCTGTAACGCGGCTGCTACGGCTTCGCCTAGCGTTGCGCCGTCGAGCAGCGGGATGAGAAACGCCGCGCCGCCGGGTGGCAGGCGCGAAACCGTCACGTCATCTTCTGGCCGCGTGATGAGCGCATCTTCGGCATCGCTTGAGCGAAGCGGTGTAACGAAACCATCGGGACTCTCGGTCCGGTTCATTGCAAAGATCGCGACGGCCGGATAGCGCGATCGCACAATCCGCGTCGCGGGGTGAGCAATTAAACGCAGCGTTGCAAGCGAAGTCGGCTCGATGCTGGCGAATGCTTCAGCGGTCAGCACGGGTAGATCGGCAGCGTGATACGCATCGAGCCATGCGCGCTCGATGCGTGCAGTATCGGCAAGCCACGGCATCTCACGCGCGTACTCGTAGGATTCGACGAACGCGGGAAAATCCCGTCCGTACTCGAAGAGCAGCGCGGAAGTGGGCAACGTTGCGCGGATATGAAAGCGCGCCATCGCTCTGAAGAAATCGACGCCGGTAATACGCTGAACAGCGGGATAAATAGCAGCGAGTGCGTCGATCAGACTCACGGTGACGTTGTTGCGATAGACGTTGTAGCGCTTGACTACCGTTTTGCCGGACGCGTGAGCGACATCGTCCGGCACCGCACGCGTTGGGTCTGTTAAACCCGGTGCGAACGCTGCGGCGTAATCGTGTTCGTAGGCGTGATGGTCAGGCTGCATTGCTAACCTCCGGCGCGAACGCGTGCGTGGGTTCTTCCATGATTCGCCGGGCCGCGAATGCCTGAGCCCTCAACACCGGCCAGTCGGGAAGGTTGCTGTCCCATTCGATCAGGGTTGGCACGGGACCGACTCGCGACACGACACTGCGATACAGATCCCATACCGGTTCGGCAACCGCACGGTCGTGACTGTCGATGAGTAACGGTGCGTTGTCGTCATCGCGTTGTTCATCATGTCCGGCGAGATGCATTTCGCCGACCCGTTCAAGCGGAAATTCAGCGAGGTAGCTCTCGGGCGAAAAACCGTGATTGACCGCCGAGACGAAAACGTTATTGAGGTCCAGCAGCAGACCGCAGCCGGTATGTCGAGTGACTGCGCGGATGAAATCGGTTTCGCTCATCGTCGATGATGCGAACGCGACGTAGGTCGATGGATTTTCCAGGAGGATCGGACGTTTGATCGCATCCTGAACCTGGGTGATGTGTTCGCACACACGCTGCAACGTATCCTTCGTGTAGGGCAAAGGCAGAAGATCGTTAAAGAACGCCCCGCCGTGTGACGACCACGCGAGATGTTCGGACACAAGCGCAGGCTCGTAGCGTGCCACCAGATCGCGAAAGCGCTCGAGATGCTCCCGGTCCAGCGCGCCGGGGCCGCCGATCGACATGCACACACCGTGAATGGACAGCGGATAGCGCTCGCGGATCGCCGACAACGCTCGATGAGGCGGTCCACCGGCACCCATATAGTTTTCCGCGTGTACTTCGAAAAACCCACGTGTCAGTCCGTCCGCAAGAATCGCAGGCAGATGCTGATGCTTGAAACTGGTGCCCGCGAGTACCTCGACATGAGATACGTCGCGACGGGAGCGACCCCGCTCATCGATGGCCGTAGCCGGTCTGGCGTCGTTCATGGCCGCTCCCATTCGTCTCGTCGTTGTCGTGATGCGGATCAGGACTTCAGCGCGGTAACCGAGCCATGGCCGCCGCCCGGCACTTCGATGCTCGTGCAGGTGCCGCCCTGAACGAACTTCCACGAGTTCCCCTGGAAGTCGACCGTGGACGTCCCCTGGCACGTCGTGCCGGGACCCGCGGCGCAGTCGTTCTGCCCTTTCAGGGCGATGCCGAAACACTTCTCCTTGTGCGCGGCGATGGCGGCGCTTTCTTCGGCCTTCGTAAGCGGCGCAGCATGCGCGACCGAAGTGAGCAGGCTTGCAACAGCACTGATGAGCAGGGCGGAAGCGACATTGGTTTTCGTGGACATTACATTTCTCCAGTGATTGAGTGGGTACCCGTGGTGGATACGGATGCTAAGTCGTGGGTCACTGGGGATTAATGACAGGGGGCACGAAATTTTTTTCGACTGGCCGATACCTATCACCCCCATCGTCGGTAGTGCCTTTACACATATCGTTAAATTCCGATATATGATTCGTTCCGTAGCGATGCAGAATTCGATGCAACCGGCACCGGATCTGCCCGCTGTTCATGGACTCGACACGAAGCGATGACGACGATCGACATCGACGCGATTCACAAGGCACTCGCCAACCCGATGCGGCGCGAGATCCTCGTGTGGTTGCGGGAGCCGCGTAAGTATTTCGCCGATCAGGAATTCCCGCTTGAGAAGGGCGTGTGCGCGGGCCAGATCGACGAGCGCTGCAGGTTGTCGCAATCGACGGTCTCGGCGCATCTGGCCACCCTGCAGCGCGCCGGACTGATCACGTCGAAACGCGTCGGTCAGTGGGCGTTCTTCAAGCGCAACGAGCCCGTCATCGAAGCGTTTCTCCAGCACATGAACGCGGATCTTTGATACGCAAGCGGTCTGTACCGCTTTCTTCCATTACGTTGTTCTGATAGCCGCGGGCCTCTGGCCCGCCAGCATAGGTGAACTGTTATGCCGACACTTTTCGATCCGCTCAAGATTGGCGATCTCACACTGCCGAACCGCATCATCATGGCCCCGCTGACCCGTCAGCGCGCCGGCGATGTCCGCGTGCCCAATGCATTGATGGCGCGTTACTACGCCGAACGCGCATCGGCGGGCCTGATTCTCAGCGAAGCCACCGCCGTGACACCGCAAGGCGTCGGCTATGCCGCAACGCCGGGCATCTGGTCGCAAGAACAGGTCGAAGGCTGGAAGCTCGTCACCGAAGCCGTGCATGCCGCCGGCGGCCTGATCTTCCTGCAGCTGTGGCACGTGGGCCGCATCTCCGACCCGATCTTCCTGAACGGCGAACTGCCGGTCGCACCGAGCGCGATTGCGGCTCAAGGCCACGTGAGCCTCGTGCGTCCGGAGCGACCATTCGTGACACCGCGTGCGCTCGATCTGTCCGAGATCCCCGGTATCGTCGCGGCTTACCGCAAGGGTGCCGAGAACGCGAAGGCCGCGGGCTTCGACGGCGTCCAGGTACACGGCGCAAACGGCTATCTGCTCGACCAGTTCCTGCAGGACAGCACGAACCTGCGCACCGACGAATACGGTGGCTCGATCGAAAACCGCGCCCGCCTGCTGCTCGAAGTCACCGATGCAGCCATCGATGTGTGGGGCGCCGATCGCGTCGGCGTGCACCTCGCACCGCGCGGCGATTCGCACACGATGGGCGACTCCGATCGCGCAGCCACCTTCGGCTACGTGGCACGCGAACTCGGCAAGCGCAAGATCGCGTTCATCGCCGCGCGCGAAGCGGTCGGTGACGATCGCATTGGCCCGCTGCTGAAGAAAGCGTTCGGCGGCCCGTACATCGCGAACGAAAAGTTCACGAAGGACAGCGCGCAGCACGCAATCGATGCCGGCGATGCCGACGCGATTGCGTGGGGCAAGCTGTTCATCGCGAACCCGGATCTGCCGCGCCGTTTCGAATTCGATGCACCGCTGAACACGCCGAATCCGGCTACGTTCTATGCGGAAGGCGAAGTGGGCTACACCGACTATCCGGCGCTGGAACCGACGGCCTGATCGGGCGACGTTTTTAACAACCGGCTGCGCTACACGGCGGCGGTTGTGACCGGAATTCGTCCCGGTCGCAACCGCCGTTAGTCATTGCGGAGCCACAATCGTGCGGTACATGAAGACGCGTTGCGATTCGTCGAGCCCGCGGCCAATGTGTTCATCACGGATGGCGAGCAACGCTGCGTCCAGTTGCGCGTCGTCGATCGTGCGGAATCCAAGCTTGCGGTAGTACGGCGCATTCCACGGCACCTCACGAAACGTCGACAGCATCAGTTGAGTGGCGCCCTGCCCGTGCGCGAACTGCGCGACCCAATCGATCAACGCTGCTCCAATCCGCTGCCCCGCGTGTGAAGGCAACACATCGAGTTCGGCGAGGTAGATGCGGGTCGCGTCGCCATGATCGGCAAGCTCACCGGCAAGCCACTCGAACGCCGCGAAACCGACACATCGTCCGTTCGCATCGACAGCCACTACGATCGTCACCGCATCGATTCGCTGCCTGATATTGGCAGCCGATGCGGGTGGGCGGTCCGCCAGGTGCGCCATGTTCACTTGCGCAAAGCGCCTGCCCGCGGCCTGTTCGATCGCGCGGATCGGCTCGATATCGTCATGACGGGCGAGGCGGAATTCGACGGCGTGCGCTGTGGGTTGGGACATGACGTGGTAAAGCATGGCTTCAAGGTGTACGGGACCGCATGGTGACATTGCCAGCAGCTATCAGGCAACAGGCAGCCGCCGTACAGCACCATCATGATCCGCAGACCTACCCTGCGGGCAAGACGAGGACTACACTGCACGTACCCGAACCGACAGACCCCGCTCCGGGGAAAACCTCATGCATCTGTTGCAACTTGTCCTGCACTTCGACCGCAACCTCGGCAGCCTGATCGAGCAATACGGCACAGCCGTCTACGCCATGCTGTTCGCTATCGTCTTCGTCGAAATCGGCCTGCTGCCGCTCTTCTTTCTGCCTGGCGATCCGCTGATTTTCATCTGCGGTGCATTCGCCGCGACTGGCGCGCTCAATGTATGGATCGTCACGCCAGTGCTGTTCGTGGCGACGGTGGCCGGCAGCATCGTTTGCTATGCGATCGGCCGTGCGGTCGGCGAAACTGTGTACACCTCGAATGCGCGCTGGATCGACAAGAACGCATTGCGCAAGGCGCATTCGTTCTATGAAGCGCGTGGCGGTCTAACGTTTCTCGCGTCACCGTTTATCGCTGTCGTCCGCACGTTTGCGCCGTTCGTCGCGGGTGTATCGCGGATGACGTTCGCGCGATTCTCGTCATATGTCTCGGCAGGCGCCGCGCTGTGGATCGGCTCACTGGTTGCGGCCGGCTATCTGTTCGGCAATGTGCCGCTGGTGCGCGATCATATGAGTTCGATCGTGCTGCTGGGTGTTGCGTTTGGCGTCGGTTCGCTGCTTGTCAGTGCGCTGTGGCGTTTCTTTACGAAGAATCGGCAGCGAGTCTGATACTACCTACGTCGCGATTTCGTGACTGGTCACCGTCCCTATCTGACCAACAAGGAGACACTTCATGGCGCTTTCCGGTCTGCTCGTCTTCGCGCTCGCGTTGACCATCGCCGCCGGTTCACCCGGTCCTAACATCGCCGCGCTGGTTACGCGTGTGCTGACCACCAGCCTGCGCGACGTGCTGCCGTTCCTCGTTGCGATGTGGCTCGGCGAAACGCTCTGGCTGACCTGCGCGGTCACCGGTCTAGCGGTGATCGCGCACACTTTCGCGCTGGTGTTTACCGTGGTGAAGTTCGCCGGTGTCGTTTACCTGCTGTTCCTCGCGTGGAAGATGTGGTTCGCGCCCACCGACGTCCAGCCAGACGCGTTGCCGCGTGGTCAGTCTGCGTGGCGAATGTTTGTCGCTGGATTAGCGGTGTCGCTCGGCAACCCGAAGATCATGGTCTTCTACCTCGCCCTGCTGCCGACGATCATCGATCTCTCTCACGTCGGTGTCGTCGCGTGGCTCGAACTGACGCTGACGATGCTGGCGGTGCTGGTGATGATCGACTTCACGTGGGCAGTCCTTGCCAGCCGCGCCCGCAAGCTGCTGACGAGCCGCCGTGCGGTGAAGATCGCTAACCGTACGAGCGCAACGGTGATGGCCGGTGCGGCTGCGGCTATTGCGACGCGCTAAGCGGACCCATCGCATGCACCGGCACAGCCGCCGTGAATCTCACACGGCCGTGGCAGCCCGCACTTCATCTGACAACTGCACACGCTGCGCCGCAGTCCACGCATCGACGGCGCACAAGATCGCACCCTGAAGCGCCGCGCCATGTTCGAATACAGCCGGCACGACTTCTGGAGGATACGGCACCGCACGCGCGAGCATCGCGGCAAGCTCCGGCAAGATGCGCGGTACGCGCGCCATGCCACCGCCCACCGCAATGCGCGATGGGTCGAGCGTCAAGGTGATGTTCGCAACATGCACGGCAAGGCGATACAACGCATCGTCGATTAGCGTTGCAATGCGCGCATCCGCGCCGGCCAGCACGAACGCTTCGCGCGCGCTGACTGGACGGCCGAGCAACGCACCTACGCGATTCGACAACGCGCTGCCGGAAACGAACTGTTCGAGCGGCGTGCCGCCGTCGGCGAACGGAATCTCATCGGCGACGCCGCGCAACTGGTAACCGATCTCCCCCGCCGCACCATGCGCGCCACGCAACACCTTGCCGTCGATCACCGCGGCCGACGCGAGCCCCGTGCCCAGATTCAGATATAGCCCGCACTCGACACCCATCAACGCACCACAGCGCGACTCGGCAAGCGCCGCTGCCTTGACGTCGGTTTCGACGACCACACTCGCGCCGTCGAACCCGGCACGCAAGGTTTGCGCGAGCGGTAGCGTGTCCCAGCCGGGATTGTTCGGTGCCAGCCTGACGCCATCCGGTTCCACGATGCCCGGTGTCACCGCGGCCACGACGCGCAGCGCGCCACCGTGGCGTGCGGTGGTTTGCGCAATCAATGCCTGCGCGGCATCGAACATCCGCTCCATCACACGCGTCGCGCCCTGTGCTGCGTGCGTTGGAATCTCCGTCTCGATCAGCCGCACGCCGTTCGTCGTTGCGGTCGACATCGCGATCTTCGTGCCACCGAAATCGACTGCGAGGACGAAGTCTGTCTCGTTGCCGTACTTGCGGTTCGCACCATCGCCATCGCTGCCGCCGCCGTACGGATACTTGCTGTCATCTTGCTGCATGCGTGCCTTGCCGTTTATTGAACGCGCGCGCCGGCGTCATCCTGCCGCTGACGCTCGAGAAACACCTCTTGTACTTCCTTCGGACCGAACGGCCAGACCCGCGTCACGCGTGCCCAGATCAGGAACGCGATAACTCCGGCGATGACCCATGCGGTCGACAGTATTTGCGATTGACGATCGGTTGCGTAGTACACGTAAAACCAGCCGACCAGCGCGATCAGACTCGGCACCGGATACAGCCACTGCCGATACGGCCGGCGCAACTCCGGCTGACGCCGGCGCAGCACCGTCAGCGCAGCGATCTGCGCCACCGATTGCAGCAGCACCGACACTGCGACGAGCATATTGATCACGGTGGTCAGATCGAAGAAGCTGCCTGCCGCGGTGATCACGCCCATCACGAGCAGCGCGACATGTGGGAAATTGTGCTTGCTGTGCAAACGTCCGAACGCCGAGAGGAACACCCCATCACGCGCCGCATGGAACGGCACGCGCGAACCACCCAGCAACCCCGCGAACACCGAGGCGAACGCCGCCACCAGGATCAGGATCGTAACGATCGCCGCAGCCGAGTGCCCCCAGTTGCGCGACACAACCAGCGACGCCACCGAACTCGACTTCGCGACATCCTGCCACGGCACCGTGCCGATCACGCCGACGTTCATCGCGAGATAGAAGACCATCATCGCAGCGATCGAAACGATGATCGAGCGCGGCATCACACGGCCCGGATTCTTCAGCTCATCGCCCATGTAGGCCGTCGTGTTGTAGCCCGCATAGTCGTAGATCGCGATGATCAGACCCGCGCCGAGGCCAGTGAAGAACTTGCCGAGATCGCCGGCGCCGGGCGGCAGCGACATGGCGAGGTTCAGGTGGAAATCCGAATAGGCAGCGGCGGTCGTAAGCCCGACGGCCAGCACCATGATGATCCACAGCACGGCGCTCAACGAGCGGATCGATTCGATCCGCCGGTACAGCGCGAACACGACCAGCGCGGTCACGACAAGGCCGATTGCATGGCTCTGCCACGGCAGCAGGTTCGGCAGGAAGAACCCCATGTACTGGACAAAACCAATGATGCCGGTGCTCATGATGAGCGGAATCGACAGCATGGCGGTCCAGATGAACAGGAACGGCACGAGGCGACCGGTGCGGTACTGGAACGCCTCGCGCACGTACAGGTAAGTCCCGCCCGCGCCCGGCATCGCCGCCCCCAGCTCGGCCCACACGAGCCCGTCGGCCATCGCGAGCAACGCCCCCACGACCCAACCGATCACCGCGAGCGGGCCATTCATCACCGCGACGATCGCCGGAATCGTAATAAACGGACCGATCCCGCAGATCTGGATCATGTTCACCGCGATCGCCGGGAACAGCCCCACCGAACGCTGGAAGTGCGGCGCGTCCGGCGTCGCCGCAGGTGCCTCGCTGGCGGAACGGCCGTCGGGCCACGTCGAAGAAGAATCGCTCATCGGGGGATGTCTCCATGCGGCGAAGCCGCGTTTGTCGTCGAAGGATGCCTGGGTCGCGCCGCGGTGTTGTTATCGGGTTGCGGTGTCGATGGGCGGATAATAGGAAAGTTTCTTTACGAATGCAAATGCGTCAATATTCGCGTCAAAATTCCACCGCCGTTGTTGCCAGGCCGTCCCGCGAGACTTGCCCCGACCGAACGCGGTTGTTAGCATCGCCCGTCACCCGCACGAATCCGTCATGACTCTGCACACTCGCAAGCGCACCCGCCCGACACCGCCGGTCACCCGCGGCCCCGCCTTCGTGCGGCAAGGCAACGAATGGGCGATCTACCAGCATCTGCTGGATCTCGCACCGGCATCGAGCCCGCAGCTCGCGGAAACGATCGGCCTGTCGAAGGTGACGATCTCCGCGGCGCTGAACAATCTGGAACGGCTCGGCCTCGTCGAGCAGAGCGGCGTGCGCGCGGGCAACGCCGGGCGCGCACCGCGGCTCTATGCGCCGCGCGCGGAAGCCGGTTTCGTGGTGGCAATCGACGTCGGCGCGGAATGGATTCGCGGCGCGCTTGCGGATCTGACCGGACGCGTGGTCGCCAGGCTCGACAAGCGCACGCCGGCGCGTGTCGCACGGCTCGTTGCGCAGATCGTCGAACTGGTTGCAACGATGCTCGATGAACGCGGCATCAAACGTAGTGACGTGCTGGCCACCGTGCTCGGCTCACCCGGCGTGCTCGATCCGGAAAAAGGCCGGTTGCTGCTGGCGGCAAACGTGCCGGGCTGGGAACGCAGCGGCCTGATTTCGTCGCTGCGCGAAGCGCTCGGCACCGACATCGTGATCGAGAACGACATCAACCTCGCGGCGCTCGGTGAGCAGAAACATGGCATCGGTCGTGGTGTCGATAACTTCGTGTTGATGTCGGTGGGTACCGGGATCGGTCTCGGCATCGTCGCGGACGGCAAGCTGCATCGCGGTGCACACGGGTTCGCGGGGGAGATCGCGGTGCTGCCGCCCGCCCCTTCGGACGACGACACGCCGCCCGCCACGCGCCATCGCGGGCTCTTCGAAGTCCGGGCCGCGGCAAAGGGGATCGTCGCGCACGCTCACCGGCTCGGTCTGCATGCCGCGAGTGCCGAAGATGTGTTCGCCGCTGCGCATGCGGGCGATCGCCGCGCGCTCGAATGCGCGGCCGAAGAAGCGCATCAGCTCGCGTGGGCACTCGCGTCGATCGTGCCGATTCTCGACCCGGCGCTCGTCGTGCTTGCCGGCGGTATCGGACGCAATGGCGCCCTGCTCGTGCCGATCATTCGCGACTATCTCGCAGCGCGTCTGCTGATGCCGGTGCCCGAGTTCGCGATCTCCACGACCGGCACCGATGGCGTGCTGCTCGGCGCCGTCGAGCATGGGCTCGATCAGGCGCGGTTGCGCGCGTTCGAGCGTCTCGGCTACTGATCCGCACCGGGAAACCGCGCGTGATACGACGCGAGCAGCGCCTGCCACCACTCGGCATGACGCTGCAGATACACGCGATCCGGGAAATGATGGCGCGCGACATGCTCCTGCGGCACGCTGTCCCAGCCGCAATGTTCGACGGTGACACGGGTCTCGGCGGTTTCGCCTTCCACTGCTTCGAAGCGCACTTCGACGTGTGTTAGTTGATCCGCGGCGAAGCTCGCCTGGCGCCAGTCGAACGCAACGCGCACACCGGGCTCCCATGCAGTGATGCGACCGACTTCGAACACCGCGCCATCCGGCTGCGTTTCGATCAGCCGCCCTCCACCACCGCCGTCGGAATGCTCGAGCGACAACACGCCGGCACCTTGCGGCGTGAACTGGAACAGACCGTTCGGCCGCCACCATGCAGCGATATCGCGCGTGAAAACATCGAACGCATGCTGCGCCGACACCGCCACGCGCAATGACACCAGCACGCGCGAACTCATCGTTTGCGCTCCACGTGCGCCTTGAACGCCTGCAATTGCGTCGCCCAGAGTTGTTCGGTCTGTTCGAGCCACATCTTGAGCTCACGCATCGCCGCTGACTTCAACACGTAGATGCGTACACGCGCGTCGAAATCATCGGATGACTCTTCGATCAGCTTGCTCGCACGCAACACCCGCAGATGCCGGCTCATCGCCTGTGGACTCAGACCGGTGGCCTCGGCCAGATCGCCGGCGCGCATGGGTCGCTCGCGCAGCAGATCGACGACCTGCCGACGACTCGGATCGGCAAGCGCCGACAAGGTTCGATCAAGCGATGCCGCAGTAGCCTGTTTCACGCTTTATACCCAGCCATCGATCTTCAGACCGCTAGCCTGCTCCGCTTCCTCGCGCGACACTGCGCGCACTGTCTGGCCGAAACTCCACTCGTGACCTTCGAGGTCACGGGCTGCATAAACGCGGTCGCCATAGAACTGGTCTTCCGGCTCGCGTGTGACGACTGCGCCTGCAGCGCGCGCCCGTGCGCAATGTGCGTCGAGGTCGCGCGATAAATGCACGTGCACAACCTGGGTGTTCTTGCTGTTCACGGACAGTGGGCTCGCCGTGTGCTCCGCATACTCACCACCGATCATCAGCAGCCCATCGCCGAACTTCATTTCCGAATGCACGACCCGGTCTTCCTGATCGGTGATCACCATCGAACGTTCAAAGCCGAACGCTTTTTCGAGCCAGTCGAGCGCAGCCAACGGATCGCGGTAGAACAGCGCGGAGGTCATGGTCGGGCGACGGAATGGATCGGACATGGCAGTCTCCTTGATTAACTTTCAGATTGATATTTAACATCGTAGTTAAACAAATTTGAAAGTTCAAGGATCGACACATGGAAATTTCTATACGATTGAGCAGGCAAACTTCAGCTCGCATAGCAACACTTTCATCTCCCGACACACCACTACAACTTTCAGGATGCATGCCTTGACCTCCTCCTCTGCGCCCCGCATCCCGGGCACGTTTTTCCTTCATTCCCCCGGCCCTGTGCGACTACCACAGCAAGTAGCGAATGCTCTCGGCACCCAGCCGTTCGAGCTTGGCGATCCCGCTCTGGACGAACTCATTGCTCGCTGCGAGAGTGGACTAAAGAGGGTGTTTGGCACATCGCAGTCGGACGTATTCCTGTATGCAGCCAACGGCCACGGTGCGTGGGAAGCGGCCATCTGTAACCTCGTCTCTCCCGGAGAATGCGTGGCTGTGGCGGGCAGCGGCGCATTCTCCGAAGCCTGGGCACTGTATGCCGAAGAACTTGGCGTACAGGTGCGCCGCACCGCGTGTGAAATCGGTCATGCTGCCGACCCCGCCGCCGTGGGACAGTTGCTGCGTGCCGACACCGCGCATGAGATCGTGGCGGTCTTCGTGGTTCACACAGACACCGGCGCTGGCGTCACCAATAACCTGCAGGCGTTTCGCAACGAAATCGATGCCGCCTCGCATCCCGCGCTGCTGGTCGTCGACGCTGTGGCCTCGCTGGCCGCCGAGGCGTTCGACATGGATACATGGGGTGTCGACGTCGCCATTGGTGCCTCGCAGAAAGCGCTGATGATCTCTCCCGGCCTGAGTTTCATGGCAGTCAGTGAAAAAGCCATGCGGGTTGCCGAAGCAAACAAGACACCTCGGGTGTACTGGGACTGGCTGCGCCGACGCAGCGATCTCAGCTACCGCAAGTTCTGTGGGACACCGCCGCAGAACCTGCTGATGGGCCTGGACGTAGCGCTCGCACTGATTTTCGAGGAGGGTCTCCCGAACGTGCTGGCACGACATCGCTTGCTTGCCAGCGCGGTACAGGCTGCCGTGGAAGGCTGGAGTGAGCGCGGTGACGTAGGGTTTTTCGTACGCGAGCCGCATGCGCGTTCTGTGTCGGTCACCGCCATCGAAGTACGCCCAGGCGTCGACCCGGAAAAGCTACGCACGATCGCGCGCGAGCGGTTCCAGGTCGGTATCGCAGGCGGCGTGGGCGCACTCGTGGGTCGGACTTTCCGCATCGGCCATCTCGGCGACCTGAATGCGCCGATGGTACTGGGCTGCCTCGCGGGCATTGAAGCTGCAATGAGCATCAGCGGTATTGCCTATGGTCCGGGCCTCGAACACGCTGTGCGCTTACTGTCGTCATCGACGATTGAAAAAGAAACGTAATGACCTGGCAAAACCACCACCGGCCAGGCGGCTAATCAGCCGCGCGGCCGGTGGTATTCCTGGTACAGCGAAAACGTGGTCAACCGGGAATCTGCTCAGGGCGTACCCGCGCCGGGCACCTCCACTTCCACGGCCCACAGCGCCGCCTCGCGCGACGGCGCGCGGTTGTGCTCCGAGGAGTCAGGCGCCACGCACAGATAGAGCGTGCGGCGATCCAATCCACCGAGCGTGCAAGCGAACACGCCCATGTCTCCCGTGGAAATTTCCTGCAGGATGCGCCCGCCCTCGGCGACGCGCAGCACGCGGTGGTGGGTAACGTCCGCGCACCAGACAGCGCCTTCTGCATCGAGCACTGCGCCGTCGGGTGTAACCACGGCCTGCTGGACGACGATCGTTGCATCCGTCGATTGCGGCAGCGGGCCGAACACCGCCCAGTCGCGACGCGGGCCGAGCTGGCCGGGGCCTACGATGTCGAAGGCCGAGATGCGGTTACCGGTGGACTCGCAAACGATCAAGGTCTTGTCGTCGGGCGTGATCATCGAGCCATTGGGAAAGTGGAGACCCTCGGCCGCTACCCGGGCCGTGCCGTCGAGTGTCACCGAGGCCAGTTTGGCAGGCGCGATCGGCGCACCGCCCATCAGGTCGAAACCGAAGTTGCCCACCCAGGCGGTGCCGTCCGCGCCTACCACCATGTCGTTAATGTGGCCGGTGGCAATGTTCGAGAGGTCGGCGTGCTGTACGAGCCGCCCGTCGGTTTCCATGCGCAGCACGCGTCGATCACGCATCGAACTGATGAGCAGCCGCCCATCGGGCAACCAGCCCAGGCCAGAGGGCTGGCCGGGCACCTCGGCCACCGTGGTGACGCGGCCGTCAGCGTCGATGTTCATTACCCGGTGCATGTAGAAGTCCGACAACCACAGCCGGCCATCATGCCAGCGCGGGCCTTCCAGAAAGCTGAAGCCCGAAACGATTTCTCTGATGCGTGTATCCATTGTGTGGTCCCTGACGGTTGGCGAAACCAGGTTGTCATGCTGCCGGACTGGATGAGTCGCGCAAGATGCGTAGACTTCGCAAATCGGCAACTCGACAACGCCTCTAGATATTGATGATGTAGTTGGTCGCTGCCATGCCCCCATCCACTTGCAGCGTATCGGCAGTGATGTATGAAGCGTCCTCCGACGCCAGAAATGCGGCCGCTGCCGCGACTTCGCGGGTGCGCCCATAACGTCCAACTGGAATCCTGCCAACATACGCTGCGCGGATCGCCCCAGTGTGCATTTCCTGCGTGAGCGGAGTATCGATTGGGCCGGGAGTAATCGCATTGACGGTAACGCCGTGCGTTCCCAACTCTGCCGCCATCACCTGTGTGAGACTGATCAGCCCGGCTTTGGAAGCCGCATACGCTGCTCGCCCCGGTATGCCGCGCACCCCCGCACCCGAAGAGATGTTGACGATACGCCCGTAGCCCCGCTTCACCATCCGCCTGGCAGCGGCCTGTCCGCACAGGAACGCACCTGTCAGATTGACAGCCAGAACCCGGTTCCACTCGTCGAACGTTGTATCGAGGAAATCCTTGCGCAGTCCGATACCCGCCGATGTCACCAGGATGTCCGGACCGCCGAAGGCCTGTTCGACCTGGGCCACCATCGCCTCCACCTCTTGCCCGATCGTAACGTCCACCCGCAACGCCATGACTTTTGCAGCGGCATCAGCCTGTAGCTTCTTGACCAGCGACTCCGCAAGGTCAAAGTCGCGATCGGCGATAGCCACCGCGGCGCCTTGTTGAACAAAATGCTCGACTATCGCAGCACCGATACCGCTAGCGCCACCGGTAACGATCGCCACGCGACCCTTGAGATCCTGCATGTCTGTCTCCGAAATTGTCCTGACGGCGAGGCCTTCTTGAAGCCCTCGCGACGACTCTTCAGTTTCATCCCTGTCTGCGCGTATGGCTTTCGATTTACGAATAGGTGCCGAGCGGTTTGATGTAAGGGTCAAGCATCTCTTGAACCTGCTGACGGCTAATCACTTCACCTGGGTCGGCTTTGCGGACCGTGCGATCGCCACCACGATAGACATGCTCGCCCGCCATCCGGCCATCTTTTGAATACGGCCAGAACATACCGGTCAGATTGCTCGTGATGTACCACGCTTCGGGGTCGTCGATCGTCTCGCCCGTGGCCGCCAGATATTTGCCTTGCCAGAGTCGGTGAGACACGGCCTCTGAGGCGAACCCCCAGTCACTGAGCATGATCTCTTCCCTCTCGAGGAAGATGACCGTCGAGTTCGTGTCCACATAGGAACGATATAGACCAGAAACCGCGTCCAGGCCGTCAAGGACGGTCACGCCTTTGGCGCTGTGAATAACGTAACGGGGACTTTCGACCGTCATGTCCGGGGACATGATTTCCTCCCATCTACCGCAGACCTCGAGTTGCGCATGGCGTCGATAGTTCTCAAGAATCTTTCGATGGAACGGGTTCTTCTCCGTCTTGAGCAGGCGATCGGCTGCTGCAGTGAGCAACGGCATCTCAAAGTGCATGGCTTTCCTTTTGGGGGTTATGGCGAATCTGTCTCTTGAGTTCTAGAAAACCAGGATGAGGCGGCCGTGACGGTGGTGCATCGCATTGTGGTTAGCGGCGAACCATCTGTAAAATACCTGCAAGAGCTTGTTGGTAGTCGTTGCAGCTATATCGGCAGTAACCCTGATACTCCGAATTCACCCTGCTCGAGCCTCGCGGCTGGCACTCTCTACGCGTTATGGATATTCGTCATCTGCGTTATTTCGTAGGGGTGTGCGAAGCGGGTAGCCTTTCCAGGGCTGCCGACAGACTGCACGTGGCGCAGCCTTCACTCGGGCAGCAAATCTCTGCGCTTGAAAACGAACTCGACACCCAGCTCTTTGAGCGTTCTCGCCGCGGCATGGTGCTGACGAATGAAGGACGCGTCTTTCTCGATCATGCACGTGTGGTGCTGGCCGATATGGACCGTGCACGAGAGGCGGTGAGAAACGCCAACACCGTCCCGATGGGAGCGGTTAGCCTCGGCTTGCCTACTACAGTGGGCCTGATGGCAACCATTCCGATCCTGGCGGTTTGTCGCGCCGAGCTGCCCAACGTGCATCTGAAGTTGATTGAGGCCTATAGCGGCACACTTCAGGAGTGGCTGCTGGCGGGCCGGATCGATATAGCCATTCTCTACGGGGACGCCGTGGAAGTTGGCTTGAAGAAGCGCGCTTTGCTCGACGATCAGCTCGCTTTCGTCGCGGGCCACGGAACAGACGTTCCGGCAACTTTCACACTCGACCAGTTAGAGAACTTTCCGCTCATTCTGCCTGGCGCTGAGCACGGCCTGCGCCGCATGGTGGAAGGTGCCTGTGCGCCTCTTCATATCAAGCTCAACGTCGTCGCGGAGATCGATTCTCTCGGAACCGTGAAGCGAGCCGCGGAGCTGGGTCTGGGTTGTACGGTTCTGCCGCCGATGTCGGTTGCTGCAGAGGTGGCAGCCGGCAAGCTTAAAGCCGTGCCGATCGAAGGGCCACAAATGAGGCGACGTGTTGTCCTTGCCATCAATGAAACCAGGCCTGGCAGCCTGGCGAAGTCTCGCGTGATGGAGATCGTCGAGCGGGTCATCTCCGATATGGTGGCAGGCGGTGCATGGCCGGCGGTACAGGTGGGTGGATGACCCGATGCGGCGGACCTATCCGAATGAAAGCGACTTCCTCGATATGTTCTTCGACGCGGCAGAGTCGCTATCCGCGCATACCCGTTTCCATCAGCCTGCTTCTGAGCCTGGCGATACCGCTATCCGCTTTAGCCGGCGATATCGCGAACACGCCCGCACTTCCACCTCTGACGCAGGAAGAAGTCCAGACCCTGACGCAGGCATACGACCTCATCCAGCGCGACTACGCGAAGCCAGTGGACGGCAAGGCTTTGATGGTCGGCGCAATCAAGAGCATGGTTTCCGACCTCGATCCGCACTCTGAATTCCTGACTCCCGAAGAATTTGCACCGCTAGTCGACCAGTTGACAGGCGGATTCGCGGGCGTAGGTTTGCAGGTCGGCGAACAGGATGGCCAGTTGCGGGTATTCGCGCCGATCGACCACGCGCCCGCACAGCAAGCTGGCATCCGGGCAGGCGATGTCATCACGCGGATTGACGGCGTACCTACGCAAGGAATGTCGGTTCGCGATTCAGTCGCGCGTATGCGGGGTCCTGCGGGAACGAGAGTCGACCTCACGATTTACCGCGCGAATGGAAACGAAACCCACACCTTTGAGATCACGCGCGCACTCATCCATACCTCTAGCGTCACGACACGGATTCCTGTTCCAGGTTACGCCTACATTCGCATCAGCGGCTTTGATGAACAGACGGTGCCCGACCTTGCGGACCGCTTGCGCGACCTGTCTCGTGCAACGCCGCCGCTGAAGGGCATGGTGCTCGATCTGCGCGCGAATGGCGGCGGAGTCTTGCAGGATGGCGTGGGTGTAGTGAGCGCCTTCGTGCCGGCCGATACGCTGGTCGTCACGGTCCGCGAACGTCAGCCCGGTTCCGGACATGTGTACCGCGCGACTTACGCCGATTATCGCCGGCCCTCGTTTACCAGCGACCCGCTCCTCGATTTGCCACCGGTGTTCAAAACGCTGCCACTCGTCGTGCTCATCGACGCGCAGTCCGTCTCCGTCACCGAAGTCGTCGCCGCCGCGCTGCACGATACGCATCGCGCAACGGTCATGGGTCAACCTTCGTTTGGCAAAGGCACGATTCAGGTCACTGGGCCATTGAGCGACGGTGCGGGCCTGATGCTTACGAGAGCCCGCTATTACACGCCGAACGGCAGCTCAATCCAGAATCGTGGGGTTGTGCCGGATGTACCCCTTGCTGCATCCGCGGAAGCCGATAGCAGCAACACGTTGCCCAGCGTGCGCGAAGTCGACCTCGCTCACCATCTCGCCAATCCACTCGATCCCGATGAGGCCGCATATTCTGTGTCCCACGCACGGGAAGTCGTGAATCAGCTACGCGCCATAGAAGCACGCACGAACCCACCGCTTACGCCCATTCATCCCGCTCCGCTCCCGCAAACCTCGCAGAACGATTTCATGATCGAGCAGGCGTTGAACTGGCTTCGTGGCCAACCCGTCATTCAGCCGTCGAAATAGCTTCCTTGATCCAGGCGGTGAACGCATCCATCGTGGCCTGGGTCCGTGTCGGTAGATGACGGTCTCGCGGATAGAGAATCGACACTTCGGGCGCGGGCGTCTCCCACGACGTCAGAATCCGCTTCAGCGTGCCTTCGCGTAGCGCCGGTGCCGCGATGAAAGAAAGGCTCTGCACGATACCCATGCCCGCAATCGCGAGTTGCAGCCGTGCTTCGGCGTCTCCAATCGACGCGACACTGCGCGGAAATAGCTCCTGCCGTTTCCCGTCCCTGTCGAATTCCCATTCGAGCCGAGCGCCTCGCTGCGGCAACAGGAAATCGATCAGATGATGTTTCGCGAGATCGTCGGGAGACTTCGGTGTGCCCATCTTCCGCAGATACGCAGGGGATGCGACCGTCACGCGTCGTGGACGCCCTAATGGACGCAGCACCAGGTCCTGATCTTCAAGTCCGCCGATGCGTACTGCAAAGTCGATCCCCTCGTGCACGAAATCGCTGCGCTGGTCGTTCATCACCAGTTCGACGTGAATCCCTGGATGCTGTTCAAACCAGGCAGGCAAGCGAGGCACAAGAATCGAGCGGGCAATCGAAACATTCGCACTGACGCGGACCCGCCCCGCCAGCATTTCCTGAGAACCCACGAGTGAGGTTTCGATATCGTCCAGTTCGCCGAGTACTCGCCGACACACCTCGTAATAGCGCGTACCCGCCTCGGTAGGCGCAACTGCACGCGTCGTCCTGGCCAATAGCCGCACACCGAGAATTTCCTCGAGGCGCGCCATGCGCTCCGTCGCGTTCGAAGAAGACATGCTCATCGATCGTGCAGCCTTGCCGAACGAACCCATTTCCACAATCCGCACGAACAGGCGCATGGCCGCCAACTGATCAACACGCATCCGATTACTCGCTCAGACCGAAAAGTATCTTCGCATCTTACGCTCTAGGCTACTTGCCATCGAAACCCTATCGTGTGGGCTGTTTTCAACGTATAGGGGATTGGCTGTCATGAATACCTGCACATTCGGCCGCTCCGGCCTGCGTATTTCCCGCCTCACCCTGGGCGCCATGACGTTCGGCACAGGGGACGGCATCTGGGCATCGATTGCCGGTTTGAATCGTGAGCAGGCAGCGCGTCTTGTCGGTCTTGCCGTCGATCAAGGGGTGAATCTGATTGATACCGCCGATGCCTATTCACAAGGGCAATCGGAAGTAGTGGTCGGCCAGGTGCTGGCCGATCTGGGTCTCGACGACACGCGTATGTTGATCGCGACCAAGGTCCGTCTTCGAACAGGTCCCGGCCCAAACCAGGTGGGTCTGGGTCGCTCGCACATCATCCGCACTGTCGAAACGAGCCTGAAGTGGATCGGCCGCGATCACATCGATCTGTTGCAACTGCACGATCGCGATGCGCTCACCCCGCTCGATGAGACATTGCGTGCACTCGACGATCTCGTTACACAGGGCAAGGTCCGGCATATCGGTGTGTGCAATTTCAGTGCTTCCGAACTCGAGCGGATCCACTCGATCACGTCGCAGGCACATTGGGCGCAAGCCACTAGCAATCAGGTGCACTACTCGCTGGCCGCACGCGACATCGAGTACGAGATCGCGCCCGTCGCACGGCAACACGATATGGCATTGATGGTCTGGAGTCCGCTTTCAGGTGGTTATCTGAGCGGGAAATACACCTCGCAGAACGGCAAGCCTGAAACGGGTCGTCGTACCAATCTCAACTTTCCACCCGTCGATCCGCACAAGGTCGATCGGATCATCGATGAACTACGTGTCGTCGCACAAGCATTGAACACGACGCCGGCGCAGGTCGCGCTCGCGTGGTTGCTCGGACGCGACGAAGTGGCAACCGTGATTGTCGGGGCGAGTTCGGAAGCGCAGCTTGGCGCCAATCTGCAAGCAGCAGAACTCGTGCTCGCACCGGAGCATCGTGAGCGGCTCGATCGCGTCTCGCAACCGGACGTACCGTATCCGCACTGGATGCAGCGGTTTCATGACAAGGACCGTGTTTGAGTGCGCATTCCCCCATGTGAGGAAACGAAACGGATGACCCCATGACTAAAAATATGACTGCTGCTTTCCGCGCCATCGCATGGCCAGGGATTGCCTGCGTGACGCTTGCGGCATCCCCCGCATTTAGCCAGGGCACTATGCCGCCCGCCGCTCAACCGACGACAAACGACATCAAGACCATGCAGTTCGACCTTCAGCACCGTTCGCACGAGATTCATTGGCCCGAAGGCTTCAATCCGGAAACCGCCGACCTGTTTTCACATAACGAGGCCGTCATCCATGCTTCGTGCGAACGCGTATGGGACAACATCATCGATGCTACTCAATGGCCTCAGTGGTATCCAAATTCAAAAGACGTCAGCATCGTCGGTGACAGCACCGTTCTCACTCGCGACTCCGTGTTTCACTGGACGACATTTGGTCTAAAACTGGAAAGCAGGATTCACGAATTCGTACCGTACACGCGTATCGGCTGGTACGGCTATGCACCGGGTACGCCGCCCAGCTTCTATCACACGTGGTATCTGACGCCCGCAGGCAATTCCTGCCGTGTGGTGATGGATGAAGTGGGTAACGGTACCGACGCTGCGCATCTGCGCGCGACCGATGAGAGCCTCATGCATCGCGGGCACGATCTGTGGCTTGCTACGCTGAAGTGGTTTTCTGAAGAGCATTGATCGTCGTGCCGGTGTCATTCAAACGTCGGTTTCCCGGTGGCTCGCCGTGTTCGACTAATCCTGTGCGCAGGAACGTCTTTTACCGATAACATCAGTGCCATTGAATACATGACAGGAGCGCATCAATGGCAGGCTTCGACGAACGCATTTTGAATGGCATGGGCGTGCTGTCCGCGATTGTCGACACCGGCAGTTTTGCAGCCGCTGGCGACATACTGGATATGTCGCAATCAGGCGTCAGTCGCTGCATAGCGCGGCTTGAGGGAAGACTCGGAGTCCGTCTTCTTGACCGCACCACGCGCTCGGTCACACTGACCGATGAAGGCCGCCGTCTGTACGAACAGGTCATGCCGTTGCTTGCGGCACTCGAAGAGGCCGCGACCTCTGCAACGCAAGGAGTGACCGCCGTACGTGGCCGGCTAAGGGTGAACGTCGATCCCTTTTTCTCCCGGCTACTGCTTGCGCCGAGGCTGGGATCATTTATCGATCAGTACCCGGAACTCCAGGTGGAACTGGTCACGAAGGACCAGCTCGGGGACATGATCGCCGACGGGTTTGACGTGGCGGTCAGATTTGGTGAGCCTCGGCCTTCCAGTCTCGTGGCACGAAAGCTCCTCGATACACGCAACCTGACTGTCGCAGCGCCCTCCTACCTCAAGCGCAAGGGCCGCCCCCTGCAACCCGCGGAACTCGCAAGTGACGCCCATCAATGTATAAGGTTTCGGGATCCTGAAACGGGACGGCCTTTCGACTGGGAATTCCACCGCGGGCGCAAGAAAATTACCGTCGATGTCGCAGGACGGCTCACGGTCAACGACGTGGCCACGATGCATAGCGTCTGCGTAGCCGGCGACGCGATTGCTCAGGTCATGGAGCTTGGTGTGGAACAGATGCTCGCCGACGGCAGACTTGTCGAGCTGTTTCCTGACTGGCCCGACGACCGGTTTCCCCTGTATGCACTCTACCCGTCCCGGCATCATGTTCCGGCCAAGGTACGTGCGTTCCTCGATTTCATTGTGTCACTCAGCGCAGCCCCGACCAGGTCGCCCGCGAAACGCACCAGGCCTGACCGGTCCCGGCTGCCAGACCGTTGAAATCCCTACCGTAAGCGTTTCCTGAGACGCATCTCGCAGATATCCGGTTACCCAAAGGATGACATTAATGCATTAGTTTTATTACATTGATGCTATTTTGGTTTGATCTCCTTTCGCCCAGAATCCATTTCAAGCGAAACGTTCGCTTGCCAATTAATCGAAGGAGATTTGCCATGAATATCCGCCAACTGACCCTGGTAGCCGCTACCGTCCTTGCACTCCCGATCGCCAGCCATGCTCAGGAAACCAGTTCAGGCCTCACCCGCGCACAGGTACGCGCCGATCTCGTACAGATCGAGAAAGCGGGCTATCGCCCCGGCCAGAACGACCGTTATTACCCCGCCGACGTTCAGGCAGCCGAAGCCAAACTTGCCACCGCCAACGGTACCTCCGTCAACACCGACTCAGGAGTAGGTGGCGTCGCGTCCGGGACATCCGGCTCCAGCGCCCCGGTGACCTTCATTGACAACTCGCGCTTGTTGTTCGCCCATCATTAAGACGACGGACAACCCTTCCACAGAGGAATATTCCAATGTTTGCGATTACAGGTATTACAGGCAAAGTCGGCGGTATCGTTGCACGCTCGCTGCTAGCAGAAGGGCTGCCGGTTAGGGCCGTGGTTCGGGATGCAGAGAAGGGCAAACCGTGGGCAGATCTCGGCTGCGAAGTCGCGATAGCGGAAATCGAAGATTCCGACGCGCTCGCTAGTGCGTTTAAGGGTACCGAAGGCGTATTTTTCATGACACCGCCTAACTACAATCCGGAACCCGGTTTCCCGCAAACTCAACGAAATTGCGTGTCCGTCAAACGCGCAATCGAGATTGCCCGCCCCGGCAAGATCGTGTTCCTTTCGACAGTCGGTGCACATGTATCAGAGCCGAACCTGCTGAACAATTCGAGCATGACGGAACAGATGCTGCGTTCGGTCGACGTCCCGGTCTGCATGCTGCGGGCAGCGTGGTTCATGGAGAACGCTGCGTGGGACGTCGAAGACGCACGTGCAGGTGTCCTGTCGTCGTTCCTTCAGCCGCTCGATCACCCGATCCCCATGGTGGCCGCAAAGGATATCGGGCACACCGCAGCGAAGTTGCTCGCCGAGTCCTGGAGCGGACATCGGATCGTCGAACTCGAAGGCCCGGGTCGTTATTCGGCGAATGACATTGCCGCAGGTTTCTCTGCAGCGTTGGGTTCTGCAGTGGGTATTCGAACTGTTCCGCGCGATACGTGGGAAGCACTCTTCAAATCGCAGGGCATGAGCTATCCGATGCCGCGTATCCGCATGATCGATGGCTTCAACGAAGGGTGGATCGACTTCGAAGGTGGAAGTGCTATCGAGCGTCGGTTCGGTACGATCTCTCTCGACACAATCCTGCGAGAACTGGTCTCGTAACCGGGCGAAGCGTTCCCGCTTGCGGGAACGCTAGTTTCGGGGCTATGTACTATGTATTCGCTATCCGGACACCCGAGAAGCGCTCGCATGCATCGAGCAGTTGATCCTGCACACCGTGATCGCGAGCTTGAGCTTTGGGCGTCTTTCGTCTCATGTGATAGAAGTATTCGCCGTTCACGCACGCAGCCGGATCGTCACTGGTCGCGAGCCAGACCTGCGTTTTAGGCGCGGCTTCGAGATCGTCGGGCGCCCCTGCGCCACCCATTTTCGTCGCAACCCACCCCGGCTCCAGCGCATTCGAGAATACATCCGGCCAACGGCGTGCCACTGCAAACGCGATCAATGTGTCGTGAAGTTTTGAATCCGAATAGGCCGCAACACCCACCCACGGGCGCGCTTTCCATTCAAGATCGATGAGACTTGCATCGCCCTGCTGGTGTAGACCAGAACTCAAATAGACCAGCCTTTGCGGCCTCTCGATCAACGCAGTCAGCACGTACGGCGCCAGCGTATTGATAGCAAAGACATGAGGCAAGCCGTCAACGGTCTCAATCCGTTTCGGTTCGCGATAACCGACCGCTGCGTTGTGAATGACCGTGTCGAAATGGCCAAGCCGATTCACCTGATCAGCCACGCTAACGGTCTGCTCGATACTTGAAAGGTCACCGAAGACTGCTGTTTCCGCGCCCGGCACCATGGCCAACGCTTCCTCGGCACGTGCCTCGCTGCGCGCGTGCAGGACGACACGATGGCCGTCGGCGACCAGAAGGCGTGCCGCCATTTGGCCCAACCCATCGGCCGAGCCGGTGATGAATATTCGCATTGTGTGATCCTCCTGTTTGCCGTGCATTTGCGTTTGCATTTGCAGCGTGTCCGTATTCGACGAACTACGTCAGGCGCCATTCTGCACGGCAGTCCATGCTTTCTCCATGGCATCAATGTCATTTAGTCTATGTTGCGGGTGCATTGATCAAGAACGCAAATGAGCACACATTGACCTGCTCTTCCAGATCGCTAGCAACCAGACCGGTATACCATTGCGACGCGCGTCTTGCGCAACGGTTCACCGCCTACAAGGATCAATCAGTGCAACCCACGCACACCATCAGAAAAGCACACCCGACGGATCTTCCTTCTATCTACAGCGGAGAACTCGATTACATCCGCAACATCGAACCCGAGCAGGAAGCTGGATGGAAAAATGCCATCCCCGCGCACCTGCGACAGTGGACATCGAATCTCGATCGAATGTTCGTCGTCGAGCATGAAGGGAAAGTGGTGGGATATTGTTTCTGGCAGGAGGATGACCAGAAAGCCGTTCTCGCATCGATTTACGTTGCGACCGAGCAGCGTCGACACGGACTGGGCAGACGTCTTTTCGACACGTTCGTAGAGGATGCGTCGGCGCAGGGTCACACGCACCTCATCGTGAACGTACACATCAATAATCCTGCCCGTGCCCTGTACGAGGCTGCAGGCTTTCAACGGGTCCGGGAACGAGCCGACTATCTGGATTACGAATACATCCGCGCTCAGGACTAGCGTGTCTTACGCCACCTATCCGAGTGGATAGGTGAATCTTCGGTTTACCTGCGACTAGGATTGATAGAACCCTGTATGCGCCTGAAGCAGGCCAACCAGGCAAGCGACCGGCGGGCATGACGGAACATCAAGAGAGAAACCGCTTCTGCCCTACCGGAACCTGACGCAGCGATCCTGTTCAAGGGTTCCCGGTTGCGCTCGATGTAATCGGCTGCACTACCGGCTACCGCCATGCCGGCGTTTAGCCGAAGCAATGCGCGTGGCATACGCCAGGCGTCTCACCAGCACACTGCTTAAGCAATTCGATCGATCGTACGTGCCTGTCACCGACAGGCTGCGTTGTGTCGTGGTGCCGAACTGCAATAAAACCATTCGAGGAGATTAGATTGAAATCGACAATCTATCCGTGTCTTACGGTTTGTATGCTGGTGCTAGCCCTTGGTGGGTGCAACGGCGATGGCAACCCTGTCGCGCAAAGCACGGCGCACGCATCGGCCACAGCCACCGCCAAGGTGATGCAGGCTTCAGCCGGCAGTCCTTTCGGCGGCACACCCTGGCCGGTTCCCGGACAGGTTCAGGTGGAGAATTTCGATTCCGGTGGTTTAAACGCCGGCTATTACACCGCGGACAATACGAATCACGGCGGGCAATATCGAACCAGCGAAGGCGTCAGCATCGAAGCCACCACCGACACCGGCGGCGGTTACGACGTGGGTTGGGCAGCCGCAGGAGAATGGCTCAACTACACGGTGAACGTCACATCGCCGGGTACCTACGCACTCCAGGTACGCGTGGCCAACAGCGGCCCTGGTGGCACATTCCATTTCAATGTCGACGGTGTGTCGGCCACCGGCGAGTACGCCGTGCCCGACACCGGCGGCTGGCAAAACTGGCAGACGCTCTCGTCGAACATCACGCTGACAGCAGGCGTCCATACGATCCAGTTGCAGATGGACAGCGTGGGTAGCGCGGGAACGGTCGGCAACTTCAACTGGTTCTCGGTCATCAATGCGTCGAACTCGACGGTACCGGACTTCGGACCCAATGTATTGATCTTCGATCCGACCATGTCCGCATCGAGCATTCAGAGTCAACTCGACAACGTATTCAGCCAGCAGGAAACCAATCAGTTCGGCACGAACCGTTACGCATTGCTTTTCAAACCGGGCTCGTACAACGTCGACGTCAATGTGGGTTTCTATACCCAGGTACTGGGCCTCGGACAATCCCCCGACGATGTGACGATAAACGGCGCGGTGCATGCCGAAGCGGACTGGTTCCAGGGTAACGCGACGCAGAACTTCTGGCGCGGCGCCGAGAATATGGCAGTCGTTCCGTCAGGTACGGGAGGCACCGATCGCTGGGCCGTGTCGCAAGCGTCGCCGTGGCGTCGCATGCATATCAAAGGGAACGTCGTGCTGGACGACAACGGCGGCTGGTCTAGCGGCGGTTTCCTCGCGGACTCCGTCATCGATAGTCAGATCAATTCCGGATCGCAACAGCAGTGGTTGTCGCGCAACTCGCAATGGGGAAGCTGGGTCGGTTCGAACTGGAACATGGTGTTTGTCGGCGTCAATAACGCGCCCTCGGGAACGTGGCCGAATCCACCTTACGTCGTAGTGAACCAGACTCCCGTATCGAGAGAGAAACCGTTCCTGACGATCGACACCGCGGGCCACTACAACGTCTTCGTTCCCAGCGTTAAGTCCAACAGCCAGGGGGCGGGCTGGGTCAATGCCGCGGAAGCCGGTCAGTTGCTGCCGATCAGTCAGTTCTATGTTGCAAAGCAGAACATAGACACGGCCGCAACCCTCAATGCGGCGCTCGCCCAAGGGCTCAACCTGCTGTTCACGCCTGGCGTTTATCACCTGAACGGCAACCTGCATGTGACGCGTGCCAACACCGTCATCCTTGGCCTCGGCATCGCTACGCTTGAGGCCGATAACGGTGTGACGGCGATGTCGGTAGACGACGTCGATGGCGTGGTCATAGCCGGGCTGCTCTTCGATGCGGGGTCAGTCAATTCGCCCGTGCTGCTGCAGGTGGGACCGCAAGGGAGTTCACAAAATCACGCGGCTAATCCGACATCGCTGCACGATCTCTTTTTCCGGGTAGGCGGCGCCGCGGCAGGAGCGGCGACGGTCAGCTTGCAGATCAACAGCAACAACGTCATCGGTGACGATTTCTGGCTGTGGCGTGCCGATCACAGTAATGGCGTCGGCTGGACCGTGAACCCGGCGGCGAATGGTCTGGTCGTAACGGGTGCGAACGCAACGATCTACGGGCTCGCGGTTGAACACTACGAGCAGTACCAGACCTTGTGGAGCGGCAATGGCGGCAGGGTTTACTTCTATCAAAGCGAAGCCCCTTACGACGTGCCGAACCAGGCGAGCTGGATGAATGGCGGCGAGAACGGCTACCCATCGTACAAGGTGGCCAGTTCCGTCACGAGTCATCAGGCTTGGGGAGTGGGTATCTACTGTTACTTCAGCACCAACTCGAGCGTCAAACTGGCCAATGCGATCGAAACACCTAATGGCTCAGGGATCGCGTTTAAGGATATGACGACGGTTTCGCTAGGCGGTGTCGGAGAGATCACACACGTGATCAACAACACCGGTGGCACCGCCAACTCGTCGGCATCCGTTGTGCGGCTTGGGCAATATCCTTAACGTGTACCTGGAAAACGCCCTGCCCGACTGACGATTGGACAGGCATTCATAAAGAGGTCCGCGCATGCGTTTTTGCCGTTGCTGGGTTGCTGGTTCGCCCAGCGGTTCTTGCAGCCAATACGCATGCGCGTTGTTATGACCAGGGTCCGTTACGCCACTTCATTACCCGTAGCGGCTTCCAGAAGCGCAAACCAGTCCTGCCGGTCCAGCTGCAATTCGCTGGCAGTGACCGCGTCGCGCACAGCGTCGCGACGTTGTGAGCCTGTTATGACGATCGGGTCGGACGGAAGTCGTAGCAACCACGCATAGATCACGGTCAACATCGAAACGTCGTGCCTGTCTGCAATCTCACTCGCGACAGCACGTACCCGCGCCGCAGCACTGTCACCCTCGGCAAAGAGTCGTCCTCCGCCTAGCGCGGACCAGATCATCGGTGGTACGTCGGTGCCCTGCAATTGATCGAGCGTGCCGTCCGTGATCGCGTCCGTCTTGAATGGTGAAAGCTCGATCTGGTTGGTCGCAAGCGGCGTGAAGGTATTCATCGCCTGAAATTGCGCTGGCGTGAAATTGGACACACCGAATGCCCTGATTTTCCCGGCACGTTTAAGCTGCTCGACCTCTCTTGCGATCTCGTCAAAGCGCATCAGCGGATCTGGCCGGTGAATCAACAGCACGTCGAGATGATCCGTATTGAAGTTGCGCAACGAACGCTCGACGGCATCGCGGATGTGCGTCGGGTCCGTGTTGTAGTGCTTCAAGCGATGTTCAGGTCGGTTTGGCGAGACGAGCGCGATGCCGGTTTTCGTCACCAGTTCGATCTGCTCGCGCAGAGACGGGTGTGTCTTCAACGTTTTTCCAAATGCTTCTTCGACGGCGTAACCGCCGTAGATGTCGGCGTGATCGAAGGTCGTGACGCCGAACGCAAGACAATCGTCGATATATCCGCGAAGCGCCTGCTCCGACATCTTCCAGTCCATCAGTCGCCACATACCGGCAGCAATGCGCGATAGCGTCAGCCCGTCGCGAGGTGAAGTGCGTGGACAGATCATGTCGTGTTCCCTGTGCGCGGGAACGCCACGGCTTCACCGTGGGCCACATTTTGTGTGAAATACATCGAGTCACCTTTTTCGTACTATAGTGCGAATCGCAATATGCTGCGTTAAACCTATAAACGCAGCATTGCATCATAGGGACGCCGGAATGAAATCGCAACACGTTACTGACGATTCGCACAATAGTACGAATTCACTGCCCTTGTTGCCTGCCGACGCAACGTTTGCCGATCGACTGAAAGCCTTGATCGGCAATTCGTCGGTCAGTGCGTTCGCACGCAAGGCCGGTCTCGGTGAGGGATTAATCCGTCGTTATCTGCAAGGGTCGGAGCCTGGTCTCGGCAAGGCGGAGCAGATCTCGCGAGCCGCCAACTGTTCGCTGGAATGGCTCGCGACCGGCGCGGATTTTCGCCATCAAAACGCTGAAGGCGTCGATATGGCTGCGCTTGAATCGGCGATCCGTCTGGCTTCGATCGTGCTCGGTACGCCAATGATCGTGCAGGAAGGCAAGGCAATGAAGCTTGTCGTTGCGACGTATCAATACCTTCGTGCAACGCGTCGACCCGACGGAAGTCTCGAAGAACAGTCGAGTCAGGCGTTCGCGGAATATGTGGCGGAGATGTGTGGTTTGCGTCCTGCGGGCGGCGAGTCTGGGGGGCGGGCGAACATCGTTTGACGAGGTACAACCCGTCGATCTCTTTTCGTCCCGATGGTTGGCGAGAGCACAGAGCGGCAAGTGGAATCCTGCAAAGATGCGAGCCTCAACAACGCCTCGTACCAGTAAGCGTTGTCGCGCGACCGCAGCCTGACGGGAGAATCGATGCCCCACGAGAAACGCTACCAACAGCTCGACGCGCTGCGTGGCCTCGCTGCGCTCACTGTCGTCTTCTCGCATTTCACGCTGCTCGCGCCTTTGATCGCCTTGCGTCACACGCCGCTCCGGGTGTTGTTCGGCGGCCATGAAGCAGTCATTCTGTTTTTTACACTCAGCGGTTTCGTACTGGCCTTGCAGATCGGTGGAACGCCTAAACCAGGCTACGGCGAATATGTCATGCGGCGCATTTGCCGGGTTTATCTTCCCTATGCGGTGGCCGTGATCGTCGCGTATGCATGTTATGCGCTGTGCTACGCGGGGCCAGTTGCATGGGCCGGCTGGTGGTTCAACGACGGATGGCCTGCGACCTTCCCCAACATCGAACTGTTGTGGCATCTGCTGTTCGTCTTCCCGTTCGAGACGAGCCGGCTAGACCCTGTTCTCTGGTCGCTTGTGTACGAGATGCGTATTTCGCTGATCTTCGTGCCGGTCGTATTACTGATCTCGCGCGTACCGACCTGGCAGGTAATTGGAGCTGCCATGCTGTTGTCGGTGGCGGTCTGCTGGCATGCAATACACACCGGTCATCCGGTGATTCAGGCAAGCGTCTCAGCCGAGTGGCTGCCCACACTTCACTATCTACTGATGTTCGTTGCAGGCGCCGCGCTCGCCAGGCATCGAGAGCGCCTGTCGAACTGGCTACGGCGCG
Source organism: Paraburkholderia acidicola (assembly GCF_002362315.1). GTDB lineage: Bacteria > Pseudomonadota > Gammaproteobacteria > Burkholderiales > Burkholderiaceae > Paraburkholderia > Paraburkholderia acidicola. Next base: position 2,792,789 of record NZ_MTZV01000006.1, on the reverse strand, counting down.
CGCCCCGCGCAACTGTTGTGATCATCCCCGCTGCCTCGCTAGCGCTGTATGTCCTGTCGCGGCCGATTTCCCTGCGCGTGTCGGGCATTCTCAGCGACTACCTGTTCGACTGGATCGTGCTGGCCGCCGTGGGCGGCATCATCGCGAGTGCGGTCGCGCTCGCATCGTTTGCGCGGCTGCTACAGATCCGGCCACTGCCCTTTCTCGGCGCGATTTCGTACAGCCTGTATCTGTATCACGCCGTGGTGCTGTTCGCGGTCGTGCATCTGCTCGGCGAACGGCTCGGCGTCACACTGTCGCTGCTCATCGCGGCTGCGCTGGTGATCCCGGTGAGTTATGCGGGCTACGTCTGCGTCGAACGACCGGCAATGCGTCTCGGTAGCCGCCTTGCACGCAGGTTCACGATGCAGCGTGCGCTCGCTCAAATGCCAGTGCGCAATTGAATCTGCGGTGCGCATCGTGAAGACACGCAGTCTGCGCGGCGGTGTTGGTGTTGCAGCGTGCTGTTCGGTGCTGGCCTCATTGCTCACGCCGGCATACGGGGCATCGTGCCCGCCGATATCGCAAGGCCAACCCATCGATGCCTGGGGTGACTCGCTCACGACAGGTACGCCCGGCATCGGCGGCTTGTCTGGTACGTGGCCTTATCAATTGTCGGTGTTGCTCGGTGGCCGCGCTGTGCGCAATTTCGGCGTTTCCGGGCAGGTCTCGGAATCGATTGCTGCACGCGAGGGTGCACTGGTCGCACGTGTGAGCGTCGAAGGTGGTGAAGTGCCTGTCGATGGCCCCATACCGGTCACCGTGACGAACCATCTGTCGATTCCCGGTGCGGGTGCCGGCGACGTACACGGTACGCTAGACGGTATCCCCGGAAAACTCGCGTACACCACGACCTATCACCACGTCTTCATTCGCGATACCCATGGCGCGTCGCCATCGAGCGTTCCCGCCGACAGTCCGTTCATCGTCGACGACCATCGTTGCGACGTCAGCGTTATCTGGGCCGGACGCAACGACGTCAGCGCAGGCCAAACGACACAAACGGTGCACAACATTGCGCGGATGGCAGCGCGCATCGACGCGGGCCGCTTCATCGTGCTGTCCATCACGAACAGCGCGGACGAAGAACGAGGCACACCAGGCTACGCAACGGTGACCGCGCTCAATCGCGCACTGGCAGCACGCTTCCCGCACAACTTCATCGACATACGCTCCGCCCTGATTGCCCACGCGAATATGAGCGACGCCGATCAGCGAAACCGCGAGGCCGATGCCGTCCCGGTTTCGCTGCGGGTCGACAACCTGCATCTGAACTCCAACGGTTACCGGATCGTCGCAGAGCAGGTTGCCGGATTCGTGAACCGGCGCGGCTGGTAGCTTAACGGCGCACGCATGTGTATATGCATCCGCCCCGCTAGATCACTTCACAAGACTCGCAAAATTCCCACTCGGATACGCCGTATTCATCCAGTTCGCGAAGCGATTCAACTGCGAACCATCGACACCTTCACCCCGCATCAACGGAATGCGCGTAAAGGCCCACGAAGGAAAGTTTGCGACGGTCGGTGTCGGCCCCTGCAAGGTCCCTGGCACGTAGTTGCTCCAGCACAGCGAACGAATGCTCCAGCCACAGCCAACCTCGCCGGAAGCCGGATTCGCACCGAGACGCTGCCACGTCGATACGTCGAAGCTCGTCGTGCGATCGAGCCACGTCGTCAGGAACGCATTGACTACGGCTTGCTCGGTGGCAGGCGCAACGCCTTTCCAGATACCCGACTGGCCGAAGTCCCACACGTCCATCGGGCTCGTATCGCGTGTCGTCCAGCCGCGGTTCACATCGGTCACGCCGACACCGTTATCCATCTCCTGCGCACCCTTCACGACGAATACGAGTTTGCGTGCCGGCTCGGTGCGCCCGCTCGCCGCCGACAGATCGTCGAACAACCCATACGCGTACTGCCAGTCGAGCGGCAGATGCACCAGATGCGCACCGTTACCGGGATTCAGCAGCAACTGCATTTCGTACCACTGGTTGGCCTTCGTGAGATCGGCCACCGGACTGCCGAACATGCTGTTGTTCACCGGAAAGCCGAGAATATGCGGCGACACGTTAAACGCGAAGCGCCAGTAGCCGCACCAGCCGCGCGTTTCGATCTTCGGTGCGTTGTGGGCCGCCCACGCCTGCGGGCACTGCGCCTCGAGGTTGAAGTCCTGCGCAAGCTCCCATGACTTGATCAGTTGCCATTGCGCAGTCGCGTACAGGTTTTGCTGCTGCGCGATCGTATAAGCCCCCGACGTTCCTTCATTCGGCGGCGTGAAGTCGGAGCCGAGTTCGTTGCCCCAGTAATAGAGATCGTTGAAAATGTCGCCGGTGTGGCCCGTTGCATATGACGCGCCACCGGCGGTCAGTTGCGCGCGCATGTTGTACGTGGCGTTACCGGTCCCCTCGCCCGCGTACTGCTTGTTCAGATTCGAGTTCGTGAAGTAGTCGCCCCACGCGTCCTTCGGATGAACATGCGGCACCCAGTGGTTCCAGTCCGGCAACTGCAGGCCGATCGGGATCTCGCGTGCGTTCAGATGACTGCCCGTTGCGATTGCGTCCTTGCTGATGCCGTTCGGGAACACCTTGTTCAGCGTATCGAGGTCGTTATCGGACACGCTCTCGAGCCCCGCGCCGCAGGTCCAGTTGCGGACATCGCCGGCATCGAGCCCGGGGCCCGGTTGATACGGCGGGTTCCACGGGCGACAATGCGGCCCCGGCACGCCAAGCGTGTTGTTCAGACTGCGGATATAGCTCGCGATCTGCGCGCCCTGCCCGCTCGTCAGCCCGTGAAACTGCGCGCGCACGGCAATCGCGTAGTTCGAGTAGTTGAAACGCTGCAGGTCCGAACCGTCGGCCGCATGGCAGTCCATGCAGTGCGCCTTGAGCGCGTGGCCCACATTGACCGGCGACTCGACGAGTTGAGCGCTCTGCCAGAGTTGCTTGCCTGTGGCGATATCGGCGGCTGAAGAAAGCGGCGGTGTCCAGCGGGTGGGATCGTCTTCGGTGAAGCTGGCGCTGCCCACCAGTTGATTACCCGATGCATCGAGCAGATTGAACGCGAGCACACGGTAACCCGACGTCACGCCGTCGGTTTTGTTGAAGCGGAAGCTGACCAGATTCGTACCGTTGACGGCACCACTCACCGGCACGCTCATCTTGAGCGTATCGAAGCCGCCGCCGATGCCTCCATAGCTGCGCCCCGCGCCTTCGATCGCAACGTTTGCGTTGGTCAGGTCGACCCACGTCCCGTTGTTCACCTTCACCGAGCCTTTGGCGTCGTACGAGAGGTTGTTCGCCTGCAGCCACAGGCGCGCTGTTGCGCTGCCATTTGGCGCGCTCACGCTCACCGTGACAACCGAACCGTCCACACCCAGCACCTCTAGCGGCAATACAGTCGCGCCGGCCTGTGCTTGCGTCTGCGGAGAAGTCGGATTGGTCGGCCCCGTCGTGAGGCCGCTCGGGTTGCTCGCGGGTACCGGATTCGCAGTCGATGCCGCCGCGGACGGCGCGCTCCCGCCTCCACCGTTACCGCATCCGGCAAGATCTAATGCTGATATCGCAATTGCGGTCACCGCAAAAATACGCAAAATGCTGATTATCTTATTAGCCATCTCAAACGGAACCCAGGTTATATACGAGGGCGCATCTTATACGCTAAATTATTAGCCCGGTTCGTTCTCAAGGCCACACTTTCATTCAGTTACATTTTCATTGATCGCATACTTATTTTCATCGAAGAGAGTGCGGATGTTTCGCCTGTATTACCCTTACGCAAAGGCTATCAGCGGATATTTCGATCGCTTTTTGAGAAGAAACAGAAGTAGAAAATTCGCAATCTGCGAAATTTAATTAAAATCAACAATACGCGAATTTCTTGCCCGCTCATCCATATATCAGCACCTTGTTATCTCCAAGGTACGAATAATATCTTCAGATCTTTCTTCACATAATTCAAACACCACTCGAAGAAGTAAAACTGTCGGCCACAGTCGATGCGCCACCAGACGCGCTATGCTGATCGACCTGTCGAACCTGTCCACCTGGAACTCACATGCCAACGTACGACGACGACCTCACGACCTTCGCGGCACAAGGTGCCGCACCGCTACCGTCCGCCAACGAACAGGGCTACGTGGAACACGACGGCGCACGCATCTGGTATGCGACCTACGGGTCCGGGCCAGCGGTCGTTCTGCTGCACGGAGGACTGGGCCACGGCGGCAACTGGGGTTACCAGGTTCCGGCGCTGGTTGACGCCGGTTACCGCGCTGTACTCGTCGATAGCCGCGGCCACGGTCGCAGCACACGCGACGCCCGGCCGTACAAATACGAGTTGATGGCATCCGACGTACTGGCTGTGATCGATACGCTGCAACTGCAGCGCGCCGCAGTGGTCGGCTGGAGCGACGGCGCCTGCATCGCGATGATCCTCGCGATGCAAGCGCCTGAACGAGTAGCCGGTGTGTTCTTCTTCGGCTGCAATATGGACCCGAGCGGCACGAAGGAAATCCTCGAGCCCGGGCCAGTGCTTGAGCGTTGTTTCGCACGTCACGCTAAAGACTATGCGCAGTTATCGGCCACGCCGGATCAGTTCAACGCCTTTGTAGCGGCAGTCACACAGATGATGCAGACCGAGCCCAATTATTCGGCACGCGATCTCGCCGCCATCGCCGTGCCCGTTGCGATCGTGCAGAGCGAGCATGACGAATTCATCGAGCGCGAACATGCCGAGTATCTGGCGCGGAGTATCCCTGGTGCGGAACTGATCGTGCTGCCGGGTGTGAGCCATTTCGCACCGCTACAACGGCCTGATGAGTTCAACCGCGTGGTGCTTGCGTTCGTCGATAAGGTGCTTGCCTGATCGCGCGGTGAAGCATCGCAATTACTTTGCAGCGTTCCGTGCGAGGAGCTCATCGATCTGCGCAGCAGACGGTGCGGTAGCCGGGCCACGACGCGTAACAGCGATCGCAGCCGCGGCATTCGCACGACGCGCTGCACTCGCGGCTTCTTGTCCCGACGCAAGCGACGCGAGAAATACGCCTGCGTGTGCGTCGCCCGCACCGTTGCTATCGATCGATTCGACGGCAAAGCCAGGCACCTGCACGCTACGGCCCGCAGACGCCACGTGACAGCCCTGCGCGCCATCGCGCACGACGGCAAGTGCGTCGGCAGCTCGCAATCGTGATGCAAGCACCTGCTGCGCCTGCGCAATCGATTCACTGCCCGTGTACTGCAACGCCTCGCGCCGATTGCTGGTCCAGATCGATACCTTCGGGATTAGAGCGCTCAGCACAGCCTCGTCGATTGAACCGACGAGCGGACCAGGATCGAACGCGATGCGCACATCGGCAGGCAAGGTATCGAGCCAGTCGAGCAGCACTGCACGCTTCTCGGCGTTGAACAGGCTGTATCCGCTGACATAGACGATATCGAGTGCAGTGACATGCAGGCCATCTAGCACCTGTCGTTCGAGATGCACTTCGGCGCCGAGGTGCGAAACGAAAGTTCGTTCGGCGGAAGCATCGACAATCGCGACACAAATGCCGGTGTCTTTGTCTTCGACCGGTGGGCCTGCTATCTCCACACCTTCGTGCGCCAACGCCGCGCGCGCCATATCGCCGAATCGACCGCGCCCATGGCCGCCTGGGTAGACCACCTGCATACCGCTGCGCCGCGCGGCCGCCATCACGTTGAAACCACCGCCCACCTCGAAGTTCGCCGACGAAGCCAGCACATCGCCACCGGCTTCCGGCAAGCCGTCTACCTGCATCACGAGATCGACGATCACCTGGCCCGTGTGAATGAGCCGCGATAGACGAGACACCTGCTGCGTCATGCCGGTTTCTCCATCAACGTACGAGCGTGGCGCGATCCACCGAGCAGCGCGTAGCCACCGGCCGCAACGACAAACGTCACGATCCAGCCCAGGCCATTGCGCCCAAGCCATGAGCCCGCAAACGGACCGTGAAAGGCGCCCGAGCCCACCGACAGGAAGCAGAAACCAAGCACGATCGCCACGGCCCATGCACCCACTGCACGCCATTCGACACCACCGCGATACCAGTACGCACTAGCCGGGCTCACATCGAGCAACGCATGCGGCAGATAGACATCGCGATGAATCAGATCCACGATGAAAATACCGACCCATGCAGTGATCGGTACCGCCAGTAGCGAAATAAAACCGATGAAGGGTCCGTAGAAACTGCCTGCGATCAACATGAAATAGATCGAGCCCGAGAAAATCACGACCACGTCGACGACCACCGCCTGCACGCGTTTGACCTTGAGCCCGAGCGTGAGCGTCGTGAGGCCCGCCGAGTAGACCGACAGGTAGTTCGACAACAACAAGCCACCGAACGCCGTGATCAGATACGGAATCGCCATCCAGTTCGGCAGCATTTCGCGGATCGCTGCGATCGGGTCCGTCGCGGAAGCGAGATGATCGTTGCCAACGGCGAGCAGCGCGCCGAGCGTGACGAGCAGGATCAGCGGAATGCCGGCACCGAATGCCGCCGATGCCACGAGCGGCGGCCCCTTCACATCGCGCGCCTGGTAGCGCGACATGTCGGCGCCCGCATTCGCCCAGCCGATCCCCGTGCCCGCGGCAATCGTGCCGATGCCGATGATGACCGCGCTGGCCGGCGCCGGCCGTGCCGCGAAGACCGCGGTCCAGTCGACCGTCACCACGAGGAAACCGGCTACCAGCAGATTGAGCGCGCCGAACACATACGTCGACCACTTCTGGATCACGAGCAGCGTCGCGTGGCCAAGCCCCGAGACGATCAAGGTCAACACGACGAACACGGCGATGAAGAGCAGCGTTAGAACCGGCGCATCCTTCGCGGCAGCCGGCGTGCCGAACGCGATGGTCGACAGCGACAGCAGCACGAACGCTGCAGTCGTCGTGTTGACCGTTTCCCAACCGAGACGCGACAGCAGCGACACGATGGTCGGCCCGATGTTGCCGCGCACACCGAAGATCGCGCGCGACAGCGTCAGGCTAGGTGCATGCCCGCGACGACCCGCAATCGAAATCACGCCGACGATCGCGAACGAGCCCGCCGCACCGACCGTCGCCACCAGCAACGCCTGCCAGATCGCGAGATGCTGGAACGCGACCAGCGTCGCGCCGAGCGGCAACCCAAGGATGCTGATGTTGGCAGCGAACCAGACCCAGAACAGTTGCAGCGGATGGCCGTTGCAATCGCTTTCCGGGACCGGTTCGATGCCGCGTGCTTCGATCTTGCCGGCACCGGTTGACGTGACTGACGAAGCCATCTGGGCCTCCAGAGGTTGAGGAAAAGTGCGTGGCTTATACGGACCGCGCGCGCAACGCGAGCAGTTGCCCGACGAGCGGATCGAGATCGAGCCGGTTGACGCGGCGCACCGTGTCGATCAGATCCTGCGGCAACGCGCGATAGCCAGCGCACGCTCCGAGCATCGCCCCGAGCATCGCGGCGATCGTGTCGGTATCGCCACCGAGGCTCGCCGCGACGCCCAGCGATGCACCGATGTCGATGCCACGCTGCGCCGCATCGCTCGCCAACGCGAACGCCGCGACAACCGACTCCTGCGACGCCACCGATGTCCCGACCACGTCGTACAGTTTTTGCGGAATCGCATCGGCGGGGCCTTGTGCGACGAATTCGCGCGCCCAGCGGATGCGTTCGCCGATGCGGCCGCCCGCTACCCAATAGCCGTGCGCTTCGCCGGCATCGGCTAACGCAGCGCCCGCATCGAGCGCTTCGGCAAGCGACGCGCCTTCAATTCCCGCCGACACCGCCGCAGCAACTGCGGCCGCGCTCGCGATACCCAGCGTGGTGTTGTGCGTAACACGGCACGACTGCACCACCGCATCGATGAACGCAGCGTGATCGTGTAAGTCGGCAGCGATACCAACCGGCGTCACGCGCATCGCGGCGCCGTTGGTCGTACCGAAACGGCCCGATTGATCAGGCGCCTCGCCATCGATGATCATCTGGATCGCGCGCTTCGTCGACGGACCCAGCAGATCGAGCGAGCCGCGCGCCTTCATCGATGCTTCCCATTCGATCAGACGCTGCGCAAACGCACGCGGCTCGATCGTGCCCTGCCCGGCGACGAGCAATTCGCCGACCAGTACGGCCTGTTCGGTATCGTCGGTGATTGAACCGGCCGGCATGCTGGGGGCGATCGGTTGATCGGCGCGCGCATCTTCGAGCGTCGTAATACGGCCGAATTGCGCTGCAATCTGTGCGCGGCTCAGCGATTGCGTTGGCATGCCGAACGCGTCGCCGAGTGCGAGCCCGTAGAAAGCACCACGCGCACGTTCGATGCGCTCCTGCGCGGATAACGTTGAGGTAAGCGTAGACATCGACATCAGAATTCCAGGTGTAAGGCAAAGTGAGCCGGATCGAGCAAGCTCACCACGTACTCGATGATGCGATCGTCGCGATCGCGCGTGAGGCGCCGCGACTGCAGGAACGATGTGCCGGTACGGCGTTTCAGCAGGCGCGCGTCAGGCGCCTCCAGCGCAACGACTTCGGCCCACTGTTCGCCGTGATGCGGCACCATGCCGTGTTCGATCAGCGTGCGATTCAGCGATCCGCCCACCAGTCCTTCGAGCGGTAACGCCGCGAGTTCGTCGTTGAACGGCAAACGGCTGCGTTCGAGCGAAATACACAACGCGTCCTTGTCGATCAGCCGCATCCGGTCGATCGCGACGAACGCCGGTGTATCGAGCTTCAGTTCGCGGGCCAGCGCCTTGTCCTCGACGATCGCGATCTGCAGCAGCCGCGTATGCACGTTGCCGCCCGCGCGTTCGAGCGCCGTATTCCAGCCGAGCGAAGCGTCGATTGCCTTGCCGTCGAACGTGACGAACGAACCGATGCCACCCTTGCGCGTAATCAGGCCACCGTTCGTCAGCAGATCGAGCCCCTTGCGCACGGTGTTTCTGCTCACCGCGAAGCGCTCCACCAGTTCGCTTTCGCTCTCCAGTTGCTGACCGAACGGCAGGCGCCCGGTCAGGATCTCGTGCTCGATCGTCGCGGCCACCATGTGCGCTTTCGACCGACCGACCTCAGCCGCTTTTGCTGCCTTTCGTACCATCTCGCGACTCCCATGAAAAAACGTTGCGCATGCTGCGGACCTGCCATCGGTTCGCGCGATATCGCGCATTCTGAATGAAAGGTACAAGTATGCACATGTTTCTTGGCTACGGCGGGCGACATCAGAAGCGATGCGGCACATCAAACCATTTTCCCTGAATTTCCCTAGCCTCATAAAAAGTACAAGTAGGAACATGTTCCGGAGATTACGAGGATGACCTTGATGTGGTCAAGCGCGAATCGCCCAGGGGAAACCAGCACGATCCACTGCAGACGCGCTTATTTTGTTCACGCATATCGATGCGCAAAATGCTTGGTGGCGGCACACGCAAGCGCCCCCGACAATATCCGTCACCCGGGCGACCGATCGCCCTGCTCTCTCCAGCGAGTTCCGTCTTGACCGCCCGTGCCCCACGCCATCTACATCTGAACGTCAACATCCTGCATTCGGGTTTCGTCCCGTCCGCATGGCGTCTTCCCGACGCCGATCCACGCGCGTTTATCGACGTCGCCCACTACGTGCGCGTCGCGCAGATCGCCGAAGCCGCGAAGTTCGACGCGGTGTTTCTCGCGGACAACGCATCGATTGCCGATCAGATCGACTTTCGCCCGATCACCGCGCTCGAACCGACCGTGCTGCTCGCCAGCATTGCGGCAGCAACGACGCATATCGGCCTGATCGGTACCGCGTCGACGAGTTACAACGAGCCGTACAACATCGCGCGCCGCTTCTCGACGCTGGATCACGTCAGTGGCGGCCGGGCCGGCTGGAATATCGTCACGACCGCCGACGCCGGTTCCGCGCGCAACTTCGGCCTCGATGCGGCACCTGACCATGCGCAGCGCTACGCGCGCGCCGCGGAATTCACCGATGTGGTCAAGGCGCTCTGGCAGAGCTGGGAAGACGACGCCTTCATCGGCGACAAGACGGGCGGCCGCTTCATCGATACGGACAAGGTGCATCCGGTCGCGCATCGCGGCGAGTATTTCAGCGTGCAGGGACCGTTGAACCTGCCGCGCACGGCGCAGGGGTATCCGGTGCTAGTTCAGGCGGGGGGTTCGGCGGATGGGCGCGATCTTGCCGCGCGTCATGCGGAAGCGGTTTTCTCGGCGTCGCAATCGTTTGAGGAATCGGCCGCTTATCGCGGCGATCTGCTGGCGCGCGCCGCCGCTCAGGGCCGCGGACCTGAGGCGATCCGGGTGCTGCCCGGTCTAACGACGATCGTTGGCGCAACCGAGGCCGACGCGCTGCGGCGCCGCGACGAACTGGTGGAACTGATCCCGTGGCGCTACAGCCTGACGCGTCTTGCGGGCACGCTTGGGATCGCGCCCGATCGTCTGCAACTCGACGAACGTTTGCCGGACGATCTTCAGTTACCAGCGGCAGGCAACGGCAATCACACGTTCTTTCACGCGACGCTCGCACAGGCTCGCCAGCATGGCTACACGGCGCGGCAGTTGATTTACGCGCTGGCCGGTGGCGGTGGACACCGCGTCGTAGTGGGTACGCCCGAACAGATCGCCGACGACATCGAACGATGGTTCAGAGGTGGTGCCGCCGATGGCTTCAATCTGATACCCGATGCACTGCCTGGCGGCTTGCAGGATTTCGTCGACGGCGTGGTGCCGATCCTGCAGCGGCGCGGTCTGTTCCGCACGGAATATGAAGGGGACACGCTGCGCGAGCACCTGGGGCTCGCGCAGCCGACCAACCGTCGCACTTCAAAGCAGCGGCGGGCGGCTGTCGCAACCTGACGGCATCCGGTCGCTACACTGCGGTTAGTGCGCCGGTACGCAGTCGGGACCCAGCTTCACCGTCTGCTTGTCGAGGCGCAGACGATTGCCACTCAGCTTCACCGGCCCCGCAAACGAATCGCTTTTCCACAGAACATCGCAACTCGTTGCATCGATCGCGTAGACGGTCCGGTTGCTGCCGGAATAGGTGGTCACGAACACGTGCTGGCCGTCCGTGTAGATCGGACGCTCGATGATGCTCACGTCCGGATCGACCGAGCACGACTTGCCCGACGGACCGGTGAGACTCATCGGCCCAATCCATGCGGTCGGCTTCTCAGCCGGGTCGCCTGCGCCGAGATCGATTGTCACATGCCGTGCGGTGACCTTGCCGGCACCAGGCACGACCTCGGAGTAATGACACGTTTGCGCCATGGCAACGTTACCGGTTGCCAGTAACCCGGCGATAAACAGGACTTGCCTGAAAGATTTCATGGTCATGGGCGGATTGCGTAATACTGAACGTTCGCAAGATCCGTATGCTTCCACGAATAATTGAGCGCAGTATTTTTACGCCCACTGCCGCCATATCGCCCCCAATACGCGAGCGGATAGGGTTTCGACACACCCGACATGATAATCGCGACGTGTCCGTGGGGCGTCGCCTTCAAACCGGCTACCACCAGATATCCCAGTCCGGCATAAGCCACAGCCTTGTCTTTATCGGTGCCGAGTTGCGACCACGGCGCTCCACTCATCGTGCCGACGAGAGCATTCGCGTCGCCTGTCAGTGTCAGGTCCAGATCGGCAGCGACCGCCTTGAGAAACCCACTGCAATCGCCCTTCCAGTCATCCCAGTGGTTTTCGCACAGGGTTTTGATGTCTTTCTTGTCGGCCATTATCCTGGTCCATTATGCGTGGGACGAGGAACTATTCTCGCCCGGGATGGAATTGAACTACCCCTTGTTGCACATCGTCTACTGCGTTTCTTCGCTTCTTCGTTTCAGCCTTCGCTTCATGTCGAGACGCGCTGGTTTTTATCAATGAGACGGTAAACCAGAAAATCTGCCCCGACAGAGACATCCGGATTATAACGACGTCTACGCGACTGTGAATGACGAGATGGTTAAAGAAAATCAATAATTGCAGTCTGTGTTGCTAAACACCCGTTTATCGAGCAACCGCGACCGGCAGGAGCGACCGGCAACCACCTAGTCGGACACCTCTACATGCCGGGTCACCGTCTGGACAAATCGATCCGAAGGTGTACCATCCAACAATTACATCATCCAATGTAACATTTAAAGATGGGATGGAGACAGCCGGCAGACCCTGCCGCGCTTCGCATTTCTCCCGGTTCGGGCTGACGCACTGTGCCCGGAACGCTTCCATCGCTACCGCGGAGATCGCCATGACCGATGAGAGCGCTCATCACAAAATCAAGGCACGCCACGTCAAGTTCGACTGGAGCAACACGCCGGTTCAGTGGATTCCCGGCGACCCGTCGAGCACGCACATTATCAACGTGCTGAACCTGCTTTTTCCAGCGGGTGAACTGTGGTTCTGCCGCGTCTACAACAAGACGCTGCCGCTCATCACCGACCCGCGGTTGCGCGAAGACGCAGAAGGTTTTCTGCGCCAGGAGGCCGTGCATTCACGCTCGCACGCCGGCGTGCTCACGCACTACTACAAGGTTCACGGCATCGACACGCAGCCGTTCACGAAAGAACTCGACTGGATGTTCGGGAAAGTGCTCGGTGAAGCGCCGCTCGGACTAAAGATCGGTCACACGCGGTTCTGGTTGCGTCAGCAGCTCGGCATCATCGCGTCGCTAGAGCACTTCTTCGGGTATCTCGGCAACTGGGTGCTCAATGCCAAGGGGCTCGATGATGCTCACGCCGATCCGACGATGCTCGATCTGTTGCGCTGGCACGGCGCGGAGGAAGTCGAGCATCGTACGGTCGCGTTCGATATTTTCCGGCACATGGGCGGCAATTATCTGGAGCGCTGCTTCCATATGTTTACGACGATCGTGCTGCTGTTGCGTTTCCTGATGCGCGGTGCGCGCTTCATGCATCGGCGCGATCCCGATGCCGGCAAGTACCGCGGTTTTGCGCTTGCATGGCGCGACGGCGCGCGCCGCAACTGTCTGCCGTCATTCTGGAAAATGCTTGCCGCTGCATTGCGCTATTTCAAGCCGGGTTATACGCCGCATCGCGAGGGCTCCACCGAACAGGCGCTGGCCTATCTCGCGACCTCACCGGCGGCACAGGTCGCGGCGCACGGTGGTGCATGGGTGCGCGACGCATCGTGAGAGGCTACGAGCCGGATGGATCGTCGCTTTGCTCCGGCGCCGCCGGTGCGGACGGATCCACGCTTTGCTCCGGCGCCGGTGAACGACGTGCCCACGGAAAGCGCCACTCGCCTACCGAGAGCCGCTTCAAGCGCTTGTGCGCGCCGTCCATCACATACATCGGCGCAGTCGAGAACTGCCGGTCGTAGATGGTCACCAGTCTGCCCAACGCCACACCGTCGGGCTCGTCGAGTTCCCAGGGCTCGTCGGTCGAACAGCGCTCGACACTGCGCTCGAGCGCGCCCTGCACCTCGGCGTACAGCGAGTCGGGCCCGAAGGCAAACCCCGCCTCGCGCAGGAAGTAACTCAGACAGGCAATCGCGAACAGTTCGCGCAGCAATGCGCGGTTTCCGTTGCCGCTGCGGCACGCTGCGACCGCCAGGTGATTGCGCAGCGAAAGCTCGCGCGCCGACGCGGGTGTAGGCGGAAGCAGCATGGCCTTCGTCAGCGGCGCGCCTCCGACGCGGTACGCGTCCAGCTTCTTTGGCCCATTCATTCTCGGTCGCCCCCCGGCGTGCGGCGGCCTTGCCGCGGCGCTTTCATCGTTGTGTTCATTGGTTCATCGACGCGGATTGATTCACGCATCGTCTCCGTCGGATACCTTCCGGTCCCTGACATCGGTATTAAAAACACCCGGATAATCAACAGCCCGAGGGGCATGTCCTCGGTAGATAAGTAACGTTGTCAGAAACGAGTATCTGTCCGCGCGTTTCAACGAGTCTGCGAGAAATAGTTTCACGAGGTCTTTCCGTGCGTCTTCTGGCTGGTACTCACGTTTTTCATACCGATGAAGTGGCGCGACTCCGTTAGCCAGAGCGGCCTGCTGCCTTGTAACCCCGATGATGCTGCTCTCTACCTGATCCGCCAGGATTTTCCATCGATTTGTGCCATTCCATAGCGTATGGGGCAAATCGATATATCGTTCCGGGTTCAGCACGCTCGCCTGCTTACATTTAACATTTTGCAGTTTGCAAACCGCCGATTCGCAGGCCGCCGCCAGTATATAACGCAAGCCCATAAATCCTGGTAGCGCAGCGGCGGTTTTTTAAATCGATGAATTTTTTCCCATATCTACCCGACCCCGCAACACGAGTTACCTCCACCGATAAACGATAAGGATGAATAGATTATTAAAGACCGATAACGATTTCACCGGGACGTCGCGCGAGAACCCGCATTTATTACTTGATTATCGATTTACCGGGTCACAATTACCGGATTAAATTCGGCGCAGGTTCTCGCAGCGTGTGCACCAGAAAATCGACGAACGCTTTCACGCGCGCAGTCATCTGCAGATGCTGTGGGTACACCGCATAAATATCGGCACCCGGCGTCCGGTAGTCGGGCAACACATGCACGAGACGTCCGTCGCGCAGATAGTCGGCGATGTCCCACTCCGCGCGCATCAGGATGCCGTGGCCGTCGAGCGCCCACTTCACGGCAATCTCGCCGTCGTTGGTCGTGAGGTTGCCGCGCACCCGCACGGTCTCGGTCTTTTCGGTGGCGCCGCGGCCGCTCGTCAGACGCCAGAGGCCATAACCGTCGTCGCCCTGGCGAATGCCGATGCAGTTGTACCGCGTCAACTCATGGGGATTTTTCGGCGGCGCACGGTCGGCGAAATAGGCAGGCGCCGCGCACAGCAACCGCCGGTTCGGCGCTACGCGCCGCGCGACCACACGCGCATCGGGCGGCTCGCCGAAGCGGATGCACACGTCGAAGGCATCGTCGCTCAACGGCGGGGGATCGACGGATAGCTGCAACTGCACGTCGACCTCCGGGTAGCGCCGCACGAACTGCGAGATCGCCGGTGCGATATGGCTGCGACCGAAACCGAGCGTCGCGTTGACGCGCAACAGCCCGCTCGGCGCCGCGCGCGATCCGTTGAGCAATTGCCCCAGTTCGTCCATGTCGGCGAGGATCCGCCGCGCACGCGTCACGTACAGCTCGCCTTCGGGCGTGAGGCTCATCCGGCGGGTAGTCCGGTTCACGAGCGCGACGCCCGCGCGCGACTCCATCTGCGACAGATGCTTGCTGACCGCCGCGGTGCTCAACCCCAGTTCGCGCGCGGCGGCCGTCAGACTGCCGCTTGCGGCCAGCACCGAGAAAAACCGCAGATCGTCCGGCTGGATCGACGAGTTCATTGCAGCGTGGATTGTCAACTTGAGGTTAAGGATGGTTTAAGTCTAGCAGCGTTCGTCGCGGTACCCCGCGCTCTAGCATGGCCGGACATTCAATCAGGAGACGCTTCGCTCATGAAGACCTATCGCATCGCAACCATTCCCGGCGACGGTATCGGCAAGGAAGTCGTGCCGGCCGGACAGCAGGTGCTCGAAGCCCTGACCGCCCAAGGCGCAGCGTTTCGTTTCGAATTCGAGCACTTCGACTGGGGCGGCGACTATTACCGTCAGCACGGCGTCATGATGCCGGCCGACGGCCTCGACGCGCTGCGCGGCAAGGACGCGATCCTGTTCGGCTCCGCGGGCGATCCGCAGATTCCCGACCACGTCACGTTGTGGGGCCTGCGCCTGAAGATCTGCCAGGGCTTCGATCAGTACGCAAACGTGCGTCCGACGCGGATTCTGCCCGGCATCGATGCGCCGCTCAAACGCTGCGGGCCGAACGATCTGGACTGGGTGATCGTGCGCGAAAACTCGGAGGGCGAATATGCCGGTGTCGGCGGTCGCGCGCATCAGGGGCATCCGCTCGAAGTCGCCACCGATGTGTCGATGATGACGCGCACCGGCGTCGAACGCATTCTGCGGTTCGCCTTCCGGCTCGCCCAGTCGCGTCCGCGCAAGCTGCTCACCGTGGTGACCAAGAGCAACGCGCAGCGTCACGCGATGGTGATGTGGGATGAGATCGCCGTGCAGGTATCGAAGGAATTTCCGGACGTCACGTGGGACAAGGAACTCGTCGATGCCGCGACCGCGCGCATGGTCAATCGCCCGGCGAGCCTCGACACGCTCGTTGCGACGAACCTGCACGCAGACATACTCAGCGATCTGGCCGCGGCGCTCGCTGGCAGTCTCGGCATCGCGCCGACGGCGAACCTCGACCCGGAGCGCCGCTATCCGTCGATGTTCGAGCCGATCCACGGTTCGGCGTTTGACATCATGGGTAAGGGCCTCGCGAATCCGGTCGGCACGTTCTGGTCGGTGGTGATGATGCTCGAGCATCTTGGCGAAAGCGCAGCCGCGCGTGCGGTCATGTCTGCTATCGAACAGGTCACTGCGAACCCTGCGCTGCATACCCGCGACCTCGGCGGCACGGCAACTACGGCGCAGGTTACGCAGGCGGTCTGCTCGCTGCTCGCCGCCCATCCGGCGCTCGCGTCGCAGGCGGCCTGAGTCGCGGGGAAGCGAAGCCGCGCGCGCAGCTTGCGCGGCGTGCGTCGCGTTCGGACCACACACCTATAAACGCCCGGACGAATCCGCCACGGGCGCATCGATGGAGACGAGCATGACCAACGATCTGCAGGCGCAGGTCATTCGCAAGCTGACGTGGCGCATCCTGCCGTTCGTGATGCTGTTGTACTTCGTCAGTTTTCTCGACCGCGTGAATGTCGGCTTCGCGGCCATCACGATGAATCACGAACTCGGCCTGACACCGGCGATGTTCGGCCTCGGCGGTGGCATTTTCTTTCTCGGCTATTTTCTCTTCGAAGTGCCGTCGAACCTGATTCTCAACCGCGTCGGCGCGCGCCTGTGGATCGCACGCGTGATGGTGACGTGGGGGTTGCTCTCGGCCGCCTCGGCATTCGTGGTCGGACCGCACTCGTTCTACGCGTTGCGCTTCCTGCTGGGGGTGGCCGAAGCGGGTTTCTTCCCCGGCATCATCCTGTATCTGAGCCAGTGGTTTCCGACGCGGCAGCGTGCGATGGCCGCCGCGGCCTTCATGGCAGCGGCACCGCTGTCCACCGCGATCGGCTCGCCGATTTCCGGCGCATTGATGCAGATGCCCGCATTCGGCGGACTGCACAACTGGCAGTGGCTCTTCATCATCGAGGCAATTCCGGCGGTCGTGCTCGGCATCGCCGTGCTGCGTCTGCTGACCGATTCGCCGGACAAGGCGCGGTGGCTCACGCGCGATGAGAAAGCGTGGCTGATCGCCGTGCTGCGTGAAGAGAACCTGCAACGGCACGCGCAGCCCGGTCATACCGGTCACGCGCTCGGTGCGCTGCGCGATCCGCGTGTGTGGGTGATGTCGCTGATCTACTTCGGCACGTCCGCGGGGCTGTATACGCTGGGGCTGTGGGCGCCGCTCATCATTCGCCAGTTCGGCTTCAGCTCGTTTGGCACCGGCGCGCTGAACGCAATTCCGAGCGTGCTGGCGGTCGTCGCGATGGTGTTGTGGGCGCGCAATTCGGATCGTACCGGCGAGCGTACGTGGCACATCGTCGTGCCTTGCGTACTCGCCGCCGTCGGTCTGGTCTGGGCGGGCTTTGCGCAGTCGGCCACCGGTGTCGTGCTGGCGCTAGTAGCGGTCAATGTCGGCATCAGCGCGGCGAAGGCGCCGCTGTGGGCAATGTCGAGCACGTTCATGTCCGGTGCGGGCGCGGCGGCGGGCATCGCGATGATCAACTCGATCGGCAACCTGGGGGGCTTCGCGGGTCCCTTTGCGATCGGCTGGTTGAAGTCTGCGACCGGTGGTTATGCGGCGGGGCTCTTTGCAGTTGCCGGCAGTCTGGCTGTCTCCGCGATGCTGACGCTGATGATCGGGCGGCGCGGGTATCGGGTGGCGTCGGCTGTGCATTGAGTGGGACAGCGCCGCAAACTCTGCCGCGCGGGTCCTCGTGCTCTCGCTGTGTGAGGCTACGTGACATGCTGATCGCCACACCGTTGCGTCATGCAACGTGGGCGACACGGCGACTGCTCCTTGCAAAGAGCGATGCACGACGCAGCAAGCGTGCCTGCCGACACACGACGCAACGCAGCGACTGTGCCTGGCCAGGCCGAACGCAGATCATCTACCGCGCGTCGACAAACGCCCGCAGTTCATCGTCGCGAATCTCGAGCACATCGAACAGCCCGAGTGCGCGCAGCGCCGGTAACGCGTCGACGATATCGCGCTGCGCGGTCGCTCGTGCTTCTTCTGTAGCAGTCGCGTCGCGCCAGATCCGTGCGTTGGCAAGAAAGGCGCCGACCGTGCCCTTGCGGATGGACACGCCATTGAATTCGCCCTGGTTGAGGTGATCGGGAAGCAGTTCTTCGGCACGCATTGCGTACTCCCGTGGTGGTTGACGTGGTTGATGCTTCCCACTGTAGATTGGCGCACGCAGATCGGCTGCGGTATAAAGGCCATTCGATACGTCATTCGCGCCATGTCCGCTCCCCTGCTCCCTTTTGTTCAACTCGATGCAACCGACGGCCCACCGATCTACGCGGTCGAGCTGACCGGTGACAACGCACGCGTGACCGCCCCACATCGTCACGCGCGAGGACAACTGTTTGGCGCGATCACCGGACTCCTGTCGGTCGGCACCGAACATAGCCAGTGGGTCGTGCCCGCCACGCACGCGGTGTGGATTCCGCCGGATCTTGCACACTCAGTGCAATCGCATGGCCCGTTCTCGGGATGGAGCGTGTACGTCGCAGCGGCTGCATGCAGCACGTTGCCAGACAGGCCGTGCACGCTCGTGATGTCGGTCCTGCTGCGCGCCGCGATCAGTCGCGCGGCCACCTGGCGCGACGGCACACTCGACGACGCGCAGATGCGCATTGCCGATGTGATCATCGATGAAATCCGTTCGCTACCGCGCGAGCAATTCGGCCTGCCGATGCCTCGCGACGCGCGGCTCATCCGCATCGCCAACGCGCTGGCAGAAAATCTGGCCGATAACCGCCGCCTCGAAGAATGGGCGCAGTGGGCTGCAATCGCACCGCGCACGCTGTCGCGGCGCTTCATCACGGAAACGGGTTTCAGTTTCACCGAATGGCGACAGCGCGCCCGCCTGATGCGTGCGCTCGAAATGCTGGCTACCGGCGACGCAGTAACGCGCGTTGCCATCGATCTGGGCTACGACAACGTCAGCGCATTTATCGCGATGTTTCGCCACGCGCTCGGTGTCACGCCGGCGCGTTATTTCGCGGTTCAAACGTCTGGCGATGAACCTGATGCGATGACCGAAGCAACCTAGTACACGCATCGCGCGCAATGCATCAACGATATCGCGCTGTACTGTCGCATGCGCTTCGGCCATAGTGGCCGCGTCGCGCCAAATCCGCACGTTGGCAAGGAGGCGCGGCTACGCGCGCAGACATCGAAAAAGCGTGCAGTTCGGACAAATCCTATCGACTGCCACCACCTCATAACGTAGAAGTTCCGGTTGGAGAATTCCGCGTTGAATCCTGGTAGCGGGGTATTCATGGTGGGCTTCAACTAACAGAGGCAGTATTAGCAATTTTCTATGCCGTGGTAAACGGTGATCCGCTCGACAGCGGCGCGCTGCCGCATGTAGCGACCAATGGTGCCGGTGACTATAACGCGTGCCGGGGTGACGAAGCCCTCGCAAAGCAGGATTGAGCCTTGAGCTATGCCGAACAAGAGAACTGTAGTCAGAACGAACTCGACGCTGAATTCGGTCAAGGAAGTGCCCCTGAAGGTGCTGACATTCAACGAACTGTGGTCCGCATATCCTGATAAAAAAGATCCGTTCGTTGATCCGCAAACCGGTAAGGTGCCAGCGTACGCAGACAATCAATGTGCAATTCGGTTAAGCATCATGCTTCACAATGTCGGCGTCGAGATGAAGTCCTTTCGAGGAGAAGGGCAGATCCGCATCGACGGAAAACGGGCAGCTCTTCGCGCTCGCGAGCTGCAAGCGTGGCTGAAGTTACGACCTCTCGCAGGATTGCCCGCGCCTGTGGAAATTACAGGGCCCGACTGGCAAAGCAAAATCAATGGGCGCACCGGCATCGTATTTTTTTCAGGGTACTGGGCACGTGACACGGATAGTCGAGGACAAACGACCGGTGACCATATCGATCTGTGGAACAGAGATACGCTCACATCACCAGGCGCTCAAGGGTGGGTGAACTCGTTTGTTCGGTTTCGCGTTGGGCTGTCCTCTGCGTGGTATTCGGATCTGGGAAAATCCAAACAGATTCTTTTCTGGGAGATCAAGTGAAGCGCGCAGTTTTCTCAGCGGCCTATCTCGCGGTTGGGCTTTCGGTTTCCTGGCAAGTGGCGCGACTCTCCAGCAGGCTAGCGCAGCAGTATTCGTGGCCACTGCTTGATACTCGATGGCATGGTTGTTGGGATATAGAGCATTGCCAGGTTCCGTGGTGGGGTTACGCGGTCATTGTCACGTTTCTCTTTGGGCCCGCCGTCACGTGGGCTGTGGTCGGATTTCAACAGGCTCCGAGGCTCATGATGTCCCGGTTCATTTCGAGTGCTGCGCTCCTGGTACTCGTGACCGCAGTGTTTTACTTGAGTTTCTACGTCGCAGTTTGGCCGTAGCTGCCATCGATCTGGGCTACGACAACGTCAGCGCATTTATCGCGATGTTTCGCCGCGCGCTCGGTGTCACACCGGCGCGTTATTTCGCGGCTCAAACGTCTGGCGATGGACCTGATGCGATGACCGAAGCAAACCGCAACAACGACGACGACGCACAATAAAAAAGCGTCGCGCGAACAGACCGAAACCCGTTCGCACGACGCCTACGCTTCCTGCTTCCCGATACCTGCCGTCAGTAGCGCCGCGAAGCGAGCTTCTTCACCACTGACACCATCCGGTCCACTTCATCGCACGTGTTGTAGAACGCCAGCGACGGCCGCACGGTCGCTTCTACACCGAAGCGCCGCAGAATGGGTTGCGCGCAGTGATGACCCGAGCGCACCGCGATGCCCTCTTCGTTCAACGCACTGCCAACCTCTTCCGTCTCATAGCCCTTCAGCACGAACGACAGCACACTCGCCTTGTCGCGCGCGGTACCGATCAACCGCACGCCAGGCACAGGTGCCAGCACGCTCGTGGCGTACGCAAGCAGATCGTGTTCGTAGCGCGCGATATTTTCGATGCCCACGCGCGTCACGTAATCGATTGCCGCGCCGAGGCCGACTGCATCCGCGATGTTGCCAGTGCCGGCTTCGAAGCGTCCGGGCGGCGGCTGGAACACCGTACGCTCGAACGTCACGTCCGCGATCATGTTGCCGCCGCCTTGCCACGGCGGCATGTCTTCGAGAATCGCGCGCTTGCCGTAGACCACGCCGATACCGGTCGGTCCGAACACCTTGTGGCCGGAGAACACGAAGAAGTCCGCATCGATGGCCTGCACATCGACCCGCATATGCGACACCGACTGCGCCCCGTCGACCAGCGCCTTCGCGCCCGCGCGATGCGCGAGTTCGACGATCTCCTTGACCGGCACCACCGTACCGAGCGCATTCGATACCTGCGTCACCGACACGATCTTCGTACGATCGCTAAGCAGTCGCCGATATTCTTCGAGCAGTACCTGGCCAGTGTCGTCGACGGGAATCACGCGCAAGGTCGCGCCGGTTTGCGCGGCAAGTTGCTGCCACGGCACGATGTTCGCGTGATGCTCGAGATGCGACACGATGATCTCGTCGCCTTCGCCAACGTGCTTCACACCCCACGTCTTGGCGATCAGGTTGATCGCTTCGGTGGTGCCGCGCACGAAGATGATCTCGTCCGGCGACGACGCGCCGATGAAGCGCTGCACCTTGCTACGCGCCGCCTCATAGGCATCCGTCGCACGACCCGCAAGCGCGTGCGCCGCGCGATGGATGTTGGAGTTCTCGTGGGCGTAGAAGTACGAGAGCCGGTCGATCACCGACTGCGGCTTGTGCGTCGTCGCGGCGTTGTCGAACCACACGAGCTGACGTCCGTTGACGCGCTCCTGCAGGATCGGAAAATCGCGGCGCACGGCGTTGACGTCGAACGGTGGATGACTGGACGGGCCGACGGCCGGAACGGCGCCGCTGGCTTTCGCGGGTTGCCCCGAGACTGGCGCTTGAGCCGCATCGTCGATGAAGTAGCGCGAAGCAGTACCGCTCGACGCACCCGCGGAGCCAACGTCGTACGGAAAACGCGACGTCGTCAAAGGTTCATCGGCACCGGGCAAGCCGAACGACTGCGCCGTCACGCTGGTCCAGCCCGGCACGACGATGTCAGGCGTCGCACCGGCCGCAGACCGGTGATCGCTCGAACCGTCCAGAAAGTAATACGGCGACGAAGCTGATGAAGCGGACGGGGCCGAAGGCGAAGACGGAACAGGCGCGCCACCCGCCGACGGACGCTGCGCACCGACACCTTCCGGTACACCGAGTGCGCCGCCACCAAACCGCGGATCGAGCGCAGGCGCAACCGTCACCACGTTATCGGGCAAGCCGTTCTGCGCAGCGGCATGCGGTGCAAGCGCCGGCGCCCGATGACCGAGCGACAGCACATGCGTCGGCGCAGCAGGCAGCAGGTTCGCGCCTGCTACCTGCCCTTGCGGAATCGCGGCGCCAGGTACACCGGTACCGGCGCCACCAGGACCCGCGAGCGGCGAGCCAGCCGGTACAGGGTTGCTCGCTTCCGCGAGCACGGGAGCAGCGACTGGCAACGCGCCCGCTGTGCCCGGCACACCCGTCGCGGCACCGCTGCGCGCAACCGGCGCGGCCTCACCAGGCAATGCCGAGAAGAACGCATTGGCAAGCTGCGCGAGCGTCGACGGATCGGGCAAGCCCGGCGGCGGACCAGCAGGCACATCGAGCGGCAGGGCGCTGTCCATGTGCTTACTTGTAGGTGTCGGTGTAGTCATGGTACTTGCCGATCTCCACGTCATCGAGAACCGCCAGCGCGTCCGGCGAATGCACGGCCAGCGAGCAGTACAGCGAGATCAGATACGACGCGATCGCATGATTGTTGATGCCCATGAAGCGCACCGACAGACCCGGCCCCTGCTCACCGGCAACGCCCGGCTGGAACAGGCCGACCACGCCCTGGCGCTTGTCGCCCACGCGCAGCAGCAGGATCTTCGTCTTGCCGTCTGCGACCGGTACCTTGTCCGACGGAATCAGCGGGATACCGCGCCAGGTCAGGAATTGCGAACCGAACAGGCTCGTCGTGGGCGGCGGCACACCGCGGCGCGTGCATTCGCGACCGAACGCGGCGATCGCGAGCGGATGCGTCAGGAAGAATGCCGGTTCTTTCCAGACCTTCGTCAGCAGTTCGTCGAGGTCGTCGGGGGTCGGTGCGCCCGTCAGCGGAAACACGCGCTGCTCTTCAGCGACGTTCGCCAGCAGGCCGTAGTCGGGGTTGTTGATCAGCTGGCTTTCCTGCAGTTCCTTGATCGTTTCGATCGTCAGGCGCAGCTGCTCCTTGATCTGGTCGTGCGGGCTGCTGTACAGATCGGAGATGCGCGTATGCACATCGAGTACGGTGCTCACCGCGTTCAGGAAATATTCGCGCGGCTCTTCTTCATAAGGAACGAACGTGCGCGGCAGCAGGCTTTCGTCTTCGCGCGCGGTACAGGCCGCAACCACCGCTTCCGGATTCTTCACCTGGTTCAGCCGGTAGATACCCGCTTCGACCGGCAGCCATTGCAGCAAATGGGTCAGCCAGCGCGGCGAAATCGTCGAAAGCTGGGGAACGGTCTTGGTGGCATTGGCTAGTTGCCGTGCTGCGGTATCGCCGAGCGCCGTCAGGCCGCCCACTGTTGCTGTCATGTGTCGCTCCGGGGGTCTATAGAAGAAAAACGGGAATGCTTATGAACAAACGCGATTATGGAAACGGCGCCGCAGCCGCTCAACATGCTATAGACGTCACGCGGTTACGTTCGGGGAAGTGGGAGTACTCGATGCGGATGACGCAGTGGCTTTGGCGGAGCTAGCCGGCACCGCCGCTGCGGTCGCGGTTCGCGAAGAATCCAACGATGGCAATGCGCATAACAGCACCGCGATAGATGCATCGAGCGCCTGGGCAAGCTTCTCGACGGTAACGATCGACGCGATCACCGAGCCTCGCTCGATCTCGCCGACATACGAACGGTTCAGACCCGCATGCTCGGCAAGTTGCTCCTGCGACCAGCCGCGCGCTTCGCGCAGACGCCGCACCGTGACACCGAGGTCTCGTACGATCATCGTCACGATGTGACTCCGGCTACTGCAGCTGACTGCGGCACCGCGTTACCGTGCGCCACAGCGACACCCGCACTCGTCGCTTCGTTGCGCGACACCGCCTGTGTGACATGCGAGCCGGGCGCGACATCCTGTGTCAGCCAGACGTTACCGCCGATCACCGCACCGCGACCGAGCGTCACGCGCCCAAGTATCGTCGCACCGGCATAGATCACGACGTCGTCTTCGACGATCGGATGGCGCGGCAAACCTTTTTCGAGGTGTCCCTGCGCATCGCGCGGAAACCGCTTCGCTCCGAGCGTCACCGCCTGATAGACGCGCACCCGCTGCCCGATCACCGAGGTCTCGCCGATCACGACGCCCGTGCCGTGATCGATAAAGAAGCTCGCACCGATCTGCGCGCCCGGATGAATATCGATGCCCGTCTCGCCATGCGCCAGTTCC
Organism: Paraburkholderia acidicola; assembly: GCF_002362315.1. Lineage (GTDB taxonomy): Bacteria > Pseudomonadota > Gammaproteobacteria > Burkholderiales > Burkholderiaceae > Paraburkholderia > Paraburkholderia acidicola. The sequence goes on along the minus strand of NZ_MTZV01000006.1, from coordinate 2,768,039 downwards.
GCGACGATACGCGCAAGCAACGGCAAGCCGAGCCCGTATAGCGCATGCGCGAAACGATGATGGATCATCGCCAGCACGCCGGGGTAGCACAGCAGCACCTCGTCGACACTACCTGCCGCGGGGTCACCGTGGAATGCAGCCAGCACATCGCTGTCGAGCAGCGCGCGAATCTCCGGCAGCTTCGCGGCAAACGCCCTGACGGCCGCGCCGGCTTGCGTTTCGATTTCGTCGGTGGAACGTGGGTGGTGGCGGGTCCGGTAATGCAGTTCAAGTCGCGCCTGCGCGAGTAACGCATGCAACGCGGTATCGAGCGCATGCCCGACATAGAAGTTTTCACTTTCCTGACGCAGATCGGCGGGCCCAAGCCGCATCGGAAACAGCACGCCCTTCAGCGTATTGACTATCTCCGCGAGCGCCTCGCGAGCCGGCAATTCGCGCCCGCCCGGTTCAAGCGAGCGCTTCTGTACTTCGCGCCATTGCTGGCGAGCCGTCTGCAGTGCTTCTACGATGTCGTCGATATCGAAAACTGCCACAGCGGCTCCCGGCTGAAAGTGTGTGAGTGAAAAGCGCTAGTCCTGCACCCAGGGCAGCCCGCGAAAGCGCCACCCGTTACTGCCGCCGCGCCGTTGCGCCGCATCGAGTTCGCCTTCGAAGCCTTCCAGAACATTGAAGACCTGGCTGAAACCGCCCTTCGTCGCGGCTTCGGCCGCAAGTGCCGAACGGTTGCCGCTGCGGCACAGCAGCAGCACGACCGCATCCTTGCCGGTCTTTGCTTCCAGTTCGCGCACGAAACGCGGATTGCGTGTCAGGCTCGTGCCCGTCGCCCATGCGACATGCAGGCTCTCCGGCACATGGCCGACAAACTTCCGCTCTTCCGCGCTGCGCACGTCGACCAGTACTGCCTTGCCTGCCGATACCAGCGCCCACGCATCCTGCGGCGCGATGCCGCCTGCATAGGGCAACCCTGCTTCTACCGCAGCCGATCGCGCAGCTTCAAGCACATCGAGTGCCGCGTGCACAGGCCGTTCTTCGACTTCAACCGTCATGACATCTCCTTGCCGAATATCCGCGCGCTTCAGTGCGGCGGGGGCTGGCGAGGCGGCATAAAACCGTCTATAGCCATCACGACGTACTATGAAATAGCCCGGCCGGAAGGCGAACCAACTAATTGTGCTTTCTAAAGAAGCAGCGGTTTGGTTGCCCCATCAGCATGCATGGGCATTCATGGGTATTCGTCGGAAGATAGTCGTTGCAGGCGGCAAGCGCGTGACGGCTACACCGGCTTGATATCGGCGGCCTGCTTGCCCTTCGGCCCCTGTTTCACTTCGAAGCTGACCTTCTGGTTTTCCTGCAGCGACTTGAAGCCGTCCGCGCGGATTTCGGAGAAATGCGCGAACAGATCGTCGCCGCCGTCGTCCGGCGTGATGAAGCCGAATCCTTTTGCATCGTTGAACCACTTCACCGTACCCGTTGCCATCTTCGTTCCTTGCTGTGCGAGACCCGTGCGTGTAGACAGAGCGCCGAACCCGCCGGGATCAGTTCGTTCGACGCCGGCTGAACGATACGGGAAGCTCACCGCATCGGGAACAAACGAATTCTTCGATGTTTATCAGCGCGGCTGACGAATTGCGCGCGGCGAGTGAGGTAAGCGAGGGAAGTGAGGTAAGGGCCGTTCAGCGCTCGAGGCGCGGCAACGCGAGCGTCGCGCCCGCGTCGCGTTGTGTGAGCGCACGCGCAACGACGCCGAGCGCGTCGTAGGCAAGCACGGCAAGCAGCCCGACGATCATCCCGCCCTGCAGGATGAAAGCCGTGTTCGAGGTCTGCAGACCCGCGATGATCACATCGCCGAGTCCTTTGGCTGCCACCGTCGAGCCGAGCGTCGCGGTGCCGAGATTGATCACGACCGACAGACGGATACCCGACAGGATCACCGGCAGCGCAAGCGGCAGTTCAATCGATAGCAACTGGCGCAGCGGACCCATGCCCATGCCGCGCGCTGCTTCCACGGTCGCGGCCGGGATGTCCTTGAGGCCTGTGATCGTGCTCTCGAACACCGGCAGCAATCCATAGAGAATCAGCGCAATCAGCGTCGGCTTCACACCGAAACCAACCGCGGGCACCGCGAGCGCGAGCACCGCGACCGGCGGAAAAGTCTGGCCGATGTTGACGATGCTGCGCGCGAGCGGCAGAAATTCGGCCCCCGCTTCACGCGTGACGAAGATCCCGGCGAGCAACGCGATCACGGTCCCCACGAGACTCGCGCCGCCGACCAGCGCAAGATGCGCCAGCGTCAAACCGAGCAGGCTCGATCGATCGTAGATGGCGGGTGCGCCGTTCTCGGCGAGCGGTGCGAACAGCGGCGCAAACCATTGTGGACGGCACAGCAACGCGAGCAGAATCGCGAGCGCGAGCAGGCGCGAAGTCCGTGCGACGAGTTTCATCTCGGCCGCCCGGCACGCGCGAGGATCGATGCGAGCGACACGCGGGTTCGCACGCTGCCGTCGGCCTGGGCAACCGGCAGGCTCTGCGTACCGCGCCACAGCAGTTCCGACAGCGCATCGCGCAAGCTCTGCGTGCCGGCGATCGGCGCGCCATCCGCGGTACCCGGCTCGGCGATTTCATCGACCTGGGTCAGCGACAGCAAACGTAGCGGCCGGTCGGTACCCGCCACGAGTTTCTCGACGAAACCAGGGGCGGGACGTGCGAGCAACTCGGCGGGTGTCGCTGCCTGCAGCACACGACCGCCATCCATCACGACGATGCGATCGCCGAGATGCAATGCCTCTTCCATATCGTGCGTAACGATCACGACCGTGATGCCGAGCCGCCGCTGCAACTCGAGCAGATCCTCCTGCGCCTGGCCACGGATGATCGGATCGAGCGCGCCGAACGGTTCGTCCATCAGCAGGATCGCGGGTTGCGCAGCCAGTGCGCGCGCTACACCCACGCGCTGCTGCTGACCGCCCGACAACTGATGCGGAAACTTCGCGCCGTACGTATCGGGATCGAGCTTGAAGAGTTCCAGCAGTTCGCGCACGCGTGCGTCGATGCGGGCCGTGTCCCAACCGAGCAGACGCGGCACGGTCGCGATGTTGCGAGCAACGCTCCAGTGCGGAAACAGCCCGTGGCCCTGGATCACATAACCGATACCGCGCCGCAACTCTTCAGCGGGTACGCTAGCCGTATCGCGTCCATCGATGCGGATCGTGCCGCTCGTCGGCGCGATCAACCGGTTGATCATGCGCAGCAGCGTCGACTTGCCGCTACCCGAGGTGCCGACGAGCGCAGTAATCGTGCCGCTGCCGATGACGAGCGAGACGTCGTCGACGGCGACGACATCGCCGAAGTGTCGGCTGACCTTGTCGATTTCAATCATGCGCGAGACCCCTTGATGAATTCGGTCGCGGCGTCGAAGATGACGGCCGCGCTCAGCGCGAGCCCGATGGTCGGTGCGGCGCCGAGCAGCACGAGATCGATAGCCGCCTGGCCGATGCCCTGAAACACGAAGGTGCCGAAGCCGCCACCGCCGATCAGCGCCGCCACAGTGGCAAGCCCGATGTTCTGAACCAGCACGATGCGTACGCCGGTCAGCACAACCGGCAGCGCGAGCGGCAGTTCGACCGAACGCAAACGCTGGCCCGGCGTCATGCCCATCGCGACAGCGGCTTCCGCGGTCTGCGGCGGAATCTGCCCGAGACCGACGACAACACTCGCCGTCACCGGCAACAACGAATAGAGAAACAGCGCGATCAACGCCGGCGCAACGCCGATACCGCGAATACCGAGCGCAGCGGCAAGCGGTACGTGGGCGGCGAGCAACCCGAGCGGCACCATCATCAGCCCGTACATCGCGATGCTCGGAATGGTCTGGACGATATTCAGCACCGGCAACGCGACCGCGCGCAGCGCAGGCAGTTTCACGCACGCGATACCAAGCGGCACGCCAAACGCCACAGCCGCGGCAACCGAACCCACGACGAGTTCGATATGACGCGCCGCTTCCTGCCAGAAATTGTCGGCATGTACCGCGTACTCCTGCATCACCGACAGCCCGTCCCATCGACCGCTACCGAACAACGCACCGAGCGCGAGCCATGCGAGCGCAAGCACGGCAAGACGCGGCGCGGGACCGGGTGACAGTTTCGCGAGTGCGTCGGTGACCAGCATCGAGAATGCGAACGTGAGGATCCAGAAGCCGCCTGCCGGCGACACGCGGGCGAGCGGATGCTCGTCGGTGACGAGATGCGCGGGCGCGTATCCGACCAGCAGCGCAAGCCCCGCCAGCAGCGCAATGCCGACCACGAGCCGCAACGCTGCGCGGCTACGCAGCAGCGCGAACAACGCAGCAGCCGCGAGCACCGCAACCGCGACCCTCGCCTCGCCGACGCTAAAGGTATCGAGCAGACTGAGCCCCTTGCCCGACACGATGCGGTTCGCGCGAAACGTGACGAACGGTTCGAATGCGAGCGCTGCGGCAATCAGTATCGCGATCAACGCGCCAACCCGATCGACCTTGTCGACCAGCGACGTGCCGCCGGCAGCACGTCGCCCAGCGAAGGGAAGCGCCTGCGTTTTATGCGTCTGCACGTTGCCTCCCGGGCCCGCCATTACTTGACGAATCCTTTCGCTTTCAGATAGCTCGCCGCCACGGCCGCAGCCGGTTCGCCGTTCACCTGGATGCGGCCATTCAGCGTTTGCAGCGTCTTCAGATCGAGGCTTGCGAACACCGGCTTCAGATACCCGGCAATCTCCGGATGCGCCTTCAGCACCGCTTCACGGATCAGCGGTGCGGGAGCATAGACAGGTTGCACATGACGGTTGTCGTCGAGTACCACGAGACCCGCCGCTTCGATCGCGCCGTCCGTGCCGTAGACCATCGCCGCGTTGACCTTGTCGGTCTGTTCGGCGGCCGCCTTGATCGTTGCCGATGTGTCGCCCCCCGACAGCACGAGCAATTGATCCGGCTTCAACGTGAACCCATAGGTCTTCTCGAACGACGGCAGCGCGCCCACGCTATTGACGAATTCAGCGGACGCTGCAAGCTTCACCTGCCCGCCCGCCGACACCCATTTGCCGAAGTCGGTAAACGTATGAATATTGTTGGCCTTTGCCACGGTGCCGAGCAGCGCGACTGCCCACGTATTGTTCGCCGGTGCCGGTGCAAGCCAGACGATGTGATTGGCCGCGTAATCGAGCTTCGCCGCTTCTTCATAACCCTTCGCGGCGTTTTTCCACAGCGGATCGTCGCCCTTGTTGAAGAAGAATGCTGCGTTGCCTGTGTACTCCGGATAGATATCGATCTCGCCGGTCGTGATGGCCTTGCGTACGATCGGCGTGGTGCCGAGGCCGATCTTGTCGGTGACCGCGATGCCGTGCGACTTCAGCACCTGCGCGATCAGATTGCCTAACAGATTGCCTTCAGTATCGATCTTCGATGCGACCGTAACGGTGTCGGCGGCATGCGCGCCGATCGAAGCCAGTAGAAGCAGCGTCGCAACGCCCTTGAGGGTGGGGGTGTATTTCATCGGTACCGTCGCTCCAGCAAGTGGAAGTTTTCGTATGGGAAGCCGGCGCCTGCGATGCAGCGACGACCCAGCGAAGACGGGATCGCACACCGCCCACGCGACAGACAATCGGCTGCAGTAGCTGCGCAGAATAACGAGGGCAGCATGCCACGCAAACCAACCATTTCAGATTTCCAAATGGGTTCGGCTGCAAACGCCCCCTGTGGACTTACCCGGCACAAAACTAGAAAGCATTTCAGAACTATATGGTTTGCAAGGCAAAATGGCACCCCGATAATCCGCCGAGGTCCAGAACCACCCAACAACAACCCGAGAACAATTACACGGATTATCGATGAAAAAGACACTTGCCGTCGCGGCACCGCTCCTCGTTGCCGCATGCGCGGCGCATGCCCAAAGCGCCGTCACACTGTACGGCATCGTGGAAGACGGGGTGGATTTTGCCAGCAATGTGAACGGTAACCATCTGGTCCAGACGGCCTCGGGCGTCACTGCGGGCAGCCGCTGGGGCGTGCGCGGCACCGAAGATCTCGGCGGTGGGCTCAGCACGATCTTTCGCCTCGAGAGCGGTTTCGACATCAATTCGGGGCGCCTCGGCAGCGGCCTCGCGTTTTCGCGTAATGCGTACGTCGGTATCCAGAGCGAACAGGCCGGTACCGTCACGCTCGGGCGTCAGTGGGACTCGATCGTCGACTACGTCGAACCGTATACGTTGAACGGCAACATCGGTGGCTACTACTTCGCGCACCCGAATGATATGGACAACACCGATAACGGCTTCCCGATCTCGAATGCGATCAAGTATCGCAGCCCGACGATCGCGGGCTTCACGTTCGGCGGACTGTATGCGCCGGGCGGCATCGCCGGCCAGTTCTCGAACAACACGGTCTACAGCGCGGGCGGCACGTACTCGATCGGCGCGTTCAGCGCGGGGATCGGCTATCTGCGTATCAACGATCCGGAAGTGTCGACCCAGGGCTATCAGAACTACCCGGGCTTCACCAACGCGGTGTATGGCAACTTCCTCGCCAACGCGCGCGCGCAGAAAGTATTCGGCGTCGGCGCGTCGTACCGTGTGCTGACTTCCCTGCGTCTGCTCGCCGATTTCACGAATACGATCTTCCAGCAGGGCAGCGCCGGTCACGATGCGACGTTCCAGAACTACGAACTGTCGGGAATCTACAACCCGACATCGGCGGTGACGATCGGCGCGGGCTATACCTATACGACCGGCCGCGATCACGCGAGCGACGGCGAGCCGAAATACAGCCAGTTCAACCTCACGGTCGAATACGCGCTATCGAAACGCACGTCGGTGTATGCGCTGGGCGTGTTCCAGAAAGCCGCTGGCGATGCGACCGTGGCGCAGATCGCCGGGTTCAATCCGTCGTCGAGCCAGAAGCAGGCCGTCGGCCGGGTCGGGATTCGTAGCGTGTTCTGAGCGGGTGCGGCGCAAAACGACGAACCCTTCTTAATCGAGCCCACGCGGCTCGATCAGTCCCGCGAACCGGTCGGCCAGCGCCGGCCGCGAACGATGCGGCCAGATCGCGCTCAATTCGAAGCGCGGCAGCGTGGCACCGTCGCTAACCTCGCACAGCCGCACGCCGTTGAACTGCAGCGTACGCACCGAATACGGCAAGAGCGACACGCCGCAGCCTGCGGCCACGCACGCGAGCACGGTCAGCGAGCGGTTCGCGTCCTGCACGATCTCCGCCTCGTGCCCCGCCTGACGAAACGCGCTCAGGATGCCCGCGCGGATCACCGGCAACTGCTCGTGCGGAAACCACACCAGCCCGTGCTCCGATAGCTCCCGCAACGTTACGCGACCATCCGGCCCGACCGGAAACGCAGTGGGCAGCACGGCCACGAGGCGTTCGCGGGCAATCAACTTTTCGCGCATCCGGCCGCCCACCGCGACCGGCGTATGTAACAGCCCAATATCGATCTCACCGCGCTCGAGCGCACTCACCTGCTCCGCGTTGCTCATTTCGCGCAGCGCGAGCGCAACGTCGGGCACCGCGGCGCGCAATGCGGCCAGCGCGCGCGGCAGCACATCGAACAGCGCCGCCGATGCAAAGCCCACCGTCAACCGTCCGCCGCGCTGCGCACCGATTTCGCGGGCGCGGTGCGAAGCGGCATCGATACGCGCGACGCTGAGCCGCACGTCATCGACGATCGCAAGACCCGCCGGTGTCAACGCGGCGCCCCGCCGCGTGCGCGTGAACAGCTTGACGCCGAGGTCCCGCTCCATGCGGGTCAGCGCCTGGCTCAACGCCGGCTGGGCGACGCCGAGCGTATCGGCGGCGCGCGTCACGCTGCCTGCATCGGCGATCGCGAGGAAGTATTTGAGGTTGCGCGTTTCCATGTTCTCGATATACGAAAGACATATGAAAAATGATCTTTCCCATAATACAACGCTATCCCGTGCGTCCCTAGAATGCGGAGACAAGGCGGAGTCGCCGCGGTTCGCTCACAGCGCGAACCGATAACCAGGAAGGCACGGAGACAGGATGAACTGGTATCGGGATATTTCGACGGCGGAGAAGCGCACGTTGTGGGGCTGCTTTGCGGGCTGGGCACTCGATGGTGTCGACACCCAGCTGTTTAGCCTCGTGATTCCGACGCTGCTCGTCACCTGGGGGATCGGCAAGGGTCAGGCGGGGTTGATCGGCGGGGCGACGCTGGTGGCTGGCGCGCTCGGTGGATTGCTTGCGGGCTGGCTTTCCGACCGCTATGGACGCGTGCGCGCGTTGCAGATCACCGTCATCTGGTTTTCGCTGTTCACGTTTCTCAGTGCTTTCGCGCAGAACTTCGAACAGCTACTGGTGCTCAAGGCGCTGCAGGGGCTCGGTTTTGGCGGCGAGTGGACAGCCGGCGCGGTGCTGCTTAGCGAGACGATCCGCGCCCAGCATCGCGGCAAGGCGATGGGTATCGTGCAGAGCGCCTGGGGCTTCGGCTGGGCGGGCGCCGTGTTGCTGTACACGGTCACGTTCACGTGGATATCGCCGGAGTGGGCGTGGCGCGTGTTGTTCGCGATCGGTGCTGTGCCTGCACTGCTGGTGCTGTATGTGCGCCGCTCGATCAAGGAGCCGCCACGCGCACCCTTAACGCACAATCCGGAGCAAGCCCGTGCGACCGCGACGCACATCTTCGACCGCTCGGTGATCCGCACGACGATCGTCGGCGCGTTGATCGGTGTCGGTGCGCACGGCGGCTATCACGCGATCACGACCTGGCTGCCGACGTATCTGAAGACCGAACGGCATCTGTCGGTACTCGGCACCGGCGCGTATCTGGCGGTCATGATCACGGCGTTCATCGCGGGATGCTTTGTCAGTGCGTGGCTACAGGACCGCATCGGTCGACGCAGGAACGTGATCCTGTTCGCCGTGTGCTGCGCGGCCACGGTGAACCTGTACACCTTCCTGCCGATGGGCAACACCGCGATGCTGATCCTGAGCTTCCCTCTCGGTCTCTTCGCAGCAGGCATTCCGGCGACACTCGGTGCGCTCTTCAACGAACTCTATCCGCAGGGAATCCGCGGTACCGGTGTCGGCTTCTGCTACAACTTCGGACGCATCGTGTCGGCGGGATTTCCGGTGCTGGTCGGACACATGGGTAACTCGATGCCACTCGGTTCGGCGCTCGGTATCGATGCAGGTATCGCCTACGGGCTCGTCGTAGTCGCGGCGCTGATGCTGCCCGAAACGAAGGGGCGCAAGCTCGCCGCGGTGGAATCTGCGGGTTCCGCTGCTTCTACGGCATCGAATGCATCCGCTGCGCCGGTTGTGCGGCGCGTGTGATCTTCGATCTCTCTTCCACGCAATGACCCAGAGCCCTCTTCTTCCCGCGTTTGACGTTGCCCACGCTGACGACATGGCAGTCGATACCGCCGACGCAGTCGCTGCCGCTGTGGCTCACTGGTATCGCGCGGACCCGGCCTGCATCACTGCAGTCGATACGCACGCCCACGTATTCGTGCGCGGCCTGCCGCTCGCACCGCAACGCCGACACGCGCCCGACTACGATGCAACGCTCGATGACTACGTCGCCCATCTATGCGCGAACCGCATCTCGCACGCCGTGCTCGTGCAGCCGAGTTTTCTCGGCACCGACAACCGCTTTCTGCTCGACGTGCTGCGACGCTATCCGCGGCGCTTTCGCGGTGTCGTTGTGGTCGATCCCGCGATCGATCCTGAGCAACTCGCGACGCTCGCGCGTGCCGGTGTAGTCGGTATGCGGCTGAATCTGCTCGGCCTGCCGCTGCCCGATCTGCGCGAACCGCACTGGCGCTTGCTGTTCGAACGGATCAACGCGCTTGGCTGGCATGTCGAGGTGCATCGCGAAGCGGCGGACCTGCCGCAGATTGTCGATGCATTGCTCGACGCGGACTGCACCGTGGTCGTCGATCATTTCGGCCGCCCCGATCCGCTCGTTGCCGTCGATGATCCGGGCTTGCGCTTCCTGCTCGGCACTGCGTCCAGCGGGCGCGTGTGGGTCAAACTGTCCGCAGCCTATCGCAGTGCCGTCGGCACCGATGGTACACAGCACGGACAGCGGATCGCGGCGCTGCTGCTCGAACATTTCACGCCGGCACGGCTTGTCTGGGGCAGCGACTGGCCGCATACGCAGCACCAGCATCTCGTCGATTACGACGCCACCTGGGCCGCGCTCGCGCAGTGGGTACCCGAGCGCGAAGCACGCGAAACGATCCTTATCGATTCGGCGCGCCAGCTGTTTCGTTTCGACTAGCGGTCCAGCAGTAGAGGAACGATGCGCAGCAACGCAAAGGCTGACTGTGCGACATAACAAATCAAGGAGACACGCTCATGGCTAAAGCGCTCGCTGAGGCAATCGCGCCGACTGTCGGATCAACCATCGGATCGACCGCTACGCCGGTTCGAATCCGCTCGATCGTCGGTGGGCTTGCCGGCAATCTGATCGAGTGGTACGACTTTCTCGCGTACAGCATCTTCTCGATCTATTTCGCCCCCGCGTTTTTCCCCAGCGACAAACCCACCGTGCAACTGATGAACACCGCCGCCATCGCCGCGGTCGGCTACATCGCGCGGCCGCTGGGTAGCTGGCTGATCGGGCTGTACGCCGACCGGCGCGGCCGCAAATCGGCGCTGACAGGCTCGGTGATGGCGATGTGCATCGGCTCGCTGATGATCGCGATCACGCCCGGCTACGCAACCATCGGCGTGTTCGCGCCACTGATGCTGATCGCCGCGCGCCTGTTGCAGGGGCTCAGCATGGGCGGCGAATACGGCACCAGCGCGACCTATCTGAGCGAGATCGCGCCGGCGAACCGGCGCGGCTTCTACCTCGGCTTTCTGCAGGTCAGCGTCGTAGCGGGCCAGTTGCTCGCGCTCGGCTTGATGCTGCTGATGCAGCATGTGCTGCTCACTGCTGCGCAGATCGAGCGCTGGGGGTGGCGTATTCCGTTCGTCGTCGGTGGCGCGCTCGCGCTGTTTGCGCTCTATATGCGCCGCAACGTGGCTGAAACCGAAGCGTTCACGCACAGCGCGCAGCAAGCCGGTCCATCGGTTGCGCGCGAAATGCTGATGCACTGGCGGCAGATCCTGCTCGCGTTGGGCATCACGGTCGGCGGAACCGTCGCGTTCTATACCTACACGGTGTACATGCAGAAGTTTCTCGTGAATACCGTGGGGCTCGGCAAGGAGACGGCCACGTTCGTATCGGCGGGAGCGCTGCTGCTCTATATGCCGCTGCAACCGCTGTTCGGTCTTGCATCGGACGTCGTCGGCCGGCGGCCGGTGCTGATCTGCTTCGGTGTCTGCTGCACGCTGTTTTCGGTGCCGCTCTTCAATGCGATGAGCCATACGCATAGCGCGACGACTGCGTTCCTGCTGTCGTTCGCGGGCCTCGTGATGCTGAGCGGCTTCACTTCCGTCCATATGCTCGCGAAAACCGAACTGTTTCCAGTTCGCATCCGCGCGCTGGCGGTCGGGCTGCCGTATGCACTGACGACTGCGATACTGGGCGGCACGACAGAGTTCGTCGCGCTGCGCTTCAAGGCGGACGGCCACGAAGCGTGGTTCTACTGGTATGTGACGGTGTGGGCGGGTATATCGCTGGTGGTGTATCTGGGGATGCCGGAGACGCGGTTTCGTGCGGTGGGTTCGGTGGCGTAGTGGGCATTCCGCGAATTCATATCGGCCCCCGTCGAGCTGTGTTCAAAACTCGAGCGGCTTGATCTTCACTTGTTTCGCGTTGCGGGCCAGGACGTCATCAAGCGTCGCGATAGCCCCGACCCTTGCATCCAGCGCAGAGGCAAGGTGCAGCGCATCGCCCGCGCGAAGTCCCGTTGATACGTCGAGAGTCAGCGCCGCCGCGCGATGAAAAGTGGACGGTTCTACCGGCAACAGCCGCAAATCCCCGGCGCAAAGACGTTCGAACGCCTGCCATGCCGAGGCGCCTTGCACAGCAGATATTTGCGCTGTCCGTTGCTTGATGCCAAGGGCACTGGCGAATTCGGTCACGCACCAGGCCGCCGAGGTCAGTTCTTCGGTACACGTCCGGTACCACCGCTCAACCGCGGCGCTCATCGGCTCGTTCACGCACAGCGTCACCAGCACACTCGTGTCGACATACACCATCAATAGCGCGCTCCGCGTCGCAGTTCTTCGATGACGGACTCCGTCATCGGCATGGCGTCGCGCGTCTTTTTCAGTTCCTGGGCGAACGCGGCGCGGTCCCACTTCGCGGCACGAATGCTGATACCGCCATCAGCGGTCAGGTCTGCCTGCACGTGGTCGCCTTCCTTGATTCCAAGCCGGCGCACGTAGTCGGCAGGAATGCGCAACGCGAGGCTGTTGCCCCATTTTGCGATTTGCAGGTCCATCGAGCCCATCCTTGATATACATCGATGTATATACATTATAGCAAACGATGAACTACTTGCAAGACTCGCTGGCTCCTCCGGAAGTACTAGGCTCATTCTGTCGTGCCATCCCTTACAAACGCTTTACTTGACGTCGCATGGGCAGCTGACAGGACTATCTGAGCAATCCTGATCCACTCTTCAGTAGATCAGGAGATAGGCGCAATCCATTTTCCACGATTTCCATTTCACCAGTAGTTATAACGATCCAGCATAATTTACTTTGCGCTTTCTTATTATTACATAATCGAATCTTTCGATTTTTCAAAAAACTTCAAATTCCATCAAAAAAAGTTTGACACTAGGTTATCTGCCTTATATCTTTTGATCACCCAATTTCCCACCGATCATCTCTCTTGATCAGTCGCCGTATTTTCCGATGGGGTTTTCCCGCAGATAATGCAATGCGCATTGCTGTCGGACCAGCATTACCTGGCAAAGCTTTTATATTCACCGAATACCTTCATCCCGGCGAGGGTCGCGATAACTCGCTGGCGCTTGATATTTACCTGAAGTTTGACGATATAAAGCCGCTTCATCAATATCTTTAATATTATTTCCGGCTATGTAAATGTGATTTCCCGATATGCAGGAGATCACGATCGATGGGCCGTTGCCCAGCTTGTAGTCCGTTCGGAGACGACACCAGACATGAGTTGATCCCAATCTCGAAGTTGATCTGCTGATGAGAAATATCCCGCCAGCATGACACGCATCGTAAAGATTCAAATAATCCGCTTCGACTCGCGGATGGATCAGCACGTCATTATGTCTTCACATCGCGCTGACGAGATTATCTGAATTTCATATTTCCTACTACGGAGACGATCAATGTCACCCTAAATACACCCAGTGTCTTCATGAGTTACGCGTGGAAATTCAATGCTTCCAATGACAGTTATCCGGGTCGATTCATAATATCCGTATATAACCGCATCGGTTCGTCGTCACTATTCTGGAGCTTACCAATGAAGAAGGTTACGCACGTCAACAGTACGTTTTCAAAGGGCTTTACCAAAGCACTCCTACCGTTGGCTATCGCTGCGACGCTAATACCCCTGAGCGCGCAGGCCGTGAATACTTCAAATAACTGGGTCGCAACCCGGACCGGCGCTTTCCTGCAGGCCGCGGCGCCATCCGCCAATACGGCTACGCAGTCCGAAGCCCAGAGCACCGCGACGAAAACGGGCGCCTTTACGCTCGGCGCCAGCGCTGCCACCGGAGTCGTCAATACCCTTGTTACGCCTCTCGAATTGAGCCAGCCCCTGCATGTCACCGTGGTCCTGAAGAACCGCAATCAGGATCAACTCGACGCTTTCCTGCGTGAACTCGCGCAGCCGGGTAGCCCGAATTACCGTCAATATCTGAAGCCGGCCCAGTTCAAAGCCCGCTTCGCGCCCACCGATGCCCAGGTTCAAGCCGTGGTCGAGCATCTGCGGGCAAACGGTTTTAGCAACATCCAGGTATCGGCGAACAACAAGCTGGTTTCTGCCGAAGGTAATGCCAATAACGCGCAGAGCGGTTTTCACGCGAGCCTGAAGCGCTTTAACTATCGCGGCAAACAGGTCTACGCCAACGACTCGGCAGCGCTGATTCCGGCGTCGCTGGGCTCGACCGTCGACGCCGTGCTTGGCTTGCAGAACGCCGTCGTTCCGCACAAGACGATCCACCGCGTGCTGCCTGGCAGCGCTGCGCTCGCCGCGAACGCCGTAAAACCGAACGCCGCAGCCGTATCGAAGGTCGCTCACCAGCCGACCGACTTCGCGACGATCTACGACGCAGCCAGCTTGCCGGCCGCGAGCAACACGACGGTGGGCATCATCACCTGGGGTGACATGACCCAGACCATCTCGGATCTGAACACCTTCACGCAGAACGCCGGACTGCCGACCGTCAATACCTCGACGGTTGCGGGCGGTCAGGGCACGCTCGCCGACGATGGCGACCCGGCCGAATGGGATCTGGATAGCCAGGACATCATTGGGACGTCCGGTGGCGTGCAGCAACTGATCTTCTACGCAGCAGTCAACGGCGACAGCCAGGATAGCGGCCTGACCGACGCGACGTTGACGGCGGCCTATAACAAGGCCGTGACGGACGACGTAGCGAAGGTCATCAACGTGTCGCTCGGACTCGACGAAGCATCGGCGAATTCGGACGGCTCGCTGCAGGCCGACGACTCGGTCTTCCAGCAGGCCGTGGCACAAGGCCAGATCTTCTCGGTGTCCTCGGGAGACGCGGGCGTGTATCAGTGGTCCACTTCGCCGCAAGGCGCGCCCGGCTATATCGGCACGAACGACGGCAGCGGCGTCCAGACGACGATCAACCTGTCGCAGTACAGCGTCTCGTCGCCGGCCAGCTCGCCTTATGTCGTGGCCGTGGGCGGCACCACCCTGTCGACGACCAACACGACAACGTGGGCCGGAGAAACGGTGTGGAACGAAGGCACCGCGTATGCCGACGTCGACTCCAGCGGCAATCCGGTCGACGATTCCGTGCGCATCTGGGCCACGGGCGGCGGCGTAAGCCAGTACGAAACGGCGCCGAGCTGGCAGACCACGGCACTGGGTTCGTCGGTGACCAAACGGGTCTTGCCGGACGTTGCTTTCGATGCGGCTTCCGCGACGGGCGCGCTGATCGTCATCGATGGCCAGGCGGGACAGCAGGTGGGCGGTACGAGCCTCGCGTCACCGATTTTCGTCGGTGGCTGGGCGCGGGTGGAATCGGCACACAACAACAGCCTGAGCCTGCCGACGTCTGGTTTCTATCAGACGTTCCCGACCACCAAGACGTCGATCCACGACGTGACCTCGGGCAACAACGGCTACGGTGGCAAAGGCTATACCGCCAAGGCCGGTTGGGATGACACCACCGGCTTCGGCAGCCTGGATTTCGGCAAGCTGAGCGCGTCGTATAGCCAGTAAGCCGCAACACGGCGCCTGCTGTTCGCTGTTCGCTCCGTAAGGCTTGAACAGCCGGGTGCCGCTGATGCACTGCCGTCTCGAACACCCCTTTTCGAAGGGGTGTTCTGTTTTATGAACGACCTCGCCGCTTTCCGCGCACCAGCGCTTACGCTGCACCGTCACCGAACTTGCGACGATAGGCGCCAGGACTCGTCAACGCGATGCGACGGAAATGCCGCCGCAACGACTCCTCCGAACCGAAGCCCGCCCGCTCGGCAATCCGCGCCATCGGCAGACGTGTCTGCGCTTCGAGCAACTCGCGCGCAATCGCCACCCGCTCGCGCAGCAGCCATTCATACGGCGCCATGCCGGTAGCGTCGCGAAACTGGCGTTGCAACGTGCGCGGACTCATCGCCGCGCGCTCCGCCAGCGAACGCAGCGTATGCGGCAACGCCGGATTCACGCGAACCCAGTCCATCAGTTTGGCGAGGCGCCCGCTGTCGTCGGCGGGTAACGGCCGCGGCAGGAACTGCGCCTGCCCGCCCTCGCGATGCGGCGGCACGACCAGACGCTGGGCGACGCGATTCGCGATTGCGCTGCCATAGTCGCTGCGCACGAGATGCAACAGCATGTCGATCCCCGCCGCCGATCCCGCCGATGTAATCACCTGCCCTTCGTCGACGTACAGCGCATCGGGTTTCACGTTCAGTTGCGGGTAGCGTTTTTGCAACTTATCCGCGTAGCGCCAGTGCGTCGTGACCGTCTTGCCGTCGAGCACACCCGCGGCTGCAAGCACGAACACGCCGGAGCAGATCGAGCAGAGCCGTGCGCCGCGCCGATACGCCGCGCGGATCTTGCGCAGCAGCGGCTCGGGTGGCGTTTCGTCGGGATCTCGCCAGCCCGGTACGACGATCGTCGCGGCACGCTCGAGCATGCGCAGCGTATAGGGCGCCGCTACGGTGATACCGCCGGCCGCGCGAATCGGACCGGGTTCGCTCGCGCAGACCGCGAACCGGTACCACTCGACATCGAGTTCCGGGCGCTCCAGCGCGAACAGTTCGGTCACGCATCCGAATTCGAATGTGCAAAGCCGATCGTAGACAAGGGCAACGACGAGGTGACGGTCCATGGCGCGATGTTACCGGAGATTGTCGATTACGCCACTGCCGTGTGCTGTCTCGACGACGCAAAATGATCGCTCGATATCGCTCATCGGAACCCACATCATGTCGACTCTTTCAGCCAACGCCGTCACTGCAATCCCCGCCGCGGAAAGCACGGCCGCCCTCGCCCATTTCCAGGCATCGTTGCAATTCGAAACCGACTGCTCCGACGTCGCCGCCGCGCTGTCGTCGGGGTCTCCAGGCTTTGTTCTGCTCGACGTGCGCAGTCCCGCGCTCTACGCGCAAGGCCACGTACCGGGCGCGGTGAATCTGCCGCACGGCAAGATCGTCGTCTCGAAGCTGCTCGACTATCCGTCCGACACGCTGTTCGTCACGTATTGCGCAGGCCCGCACTGCAACGGCGCGACACGCGGCGCGATTCGTCTTGCGCAGCTCGGGCGACCGGTGAAGGTCATGCCCGGCGGCGTGACGGGCTGGCTCGACGAGGGATTGGAACTCGCGCGTGCGGCTGGCGATTGAACGTGTTGCGTCGCGTTGCGGTACATCGCAATGCGTCAAAGGCGAGCGCTCCTGCGCTCACCCCGCCACCAGCTTCTCGAGCCGACGCTGCAACTCATCGGTCGCGCAGGTCATCGGCGCACGTAACTCGTTGCGCAGCCATCCCTGCGCGGCCAGTGCAGCCTTCACGGGGCCGGGGTTGGGCTCAGTGGTCAGCGCGCGGATCAACGGCGCGAGCGTGTGAAAAATCGCGCGCCCTTCGTCGAGCCGTCCAGCCGCAAGCACGCGATACATCTCGACGAAGCGTTCCGGCCGCAGATGCGCCGACGCCGCAATCGCACCACTACCGCCAATACACAGCGTGTGAAAAATATCGAGATCATCGCCGGCGAGCACCTTCAGCCGTCCGTCGAGAATCAACGTCAACGTCGTATCGGCCGAGCCCGCGCAATCCTTGATCGCTTCGATCCGCGGATGCGCAGCGAGCGTCAACAACGTGTCGATTTCAAGCCGCACGCCGGTGCGATACGGAATGTCGTACAGCACCAGCGGCTTCGTGCTCAGATCCGCGAGCCCCGTGAAGTAATCGATCAGACCGCGTTGCGCGGGCCGGATGTAGTACGGCGCGGACACCAGTACGCCCGCTATCGGCAGATCGTTCAGTTGCGCGATGCGTTCGCGCACGCTCGCCTCGTGGTTGCCCGATACACCGACCAGCACCGGCAACGATAGCGGGCCAGCGGCCGCCAGCACTGTAGTGAGTACTGCGTCCTGCTCACGCGCATCGAGCGCGGCAGGCTCGCCGGTGGTGCCGAGCGCGACCAGACCCGACACGCCTGCGTCGGCATACAAACGTACCAGCCGGCGCAACGCATCGTGGTCCACCGCGCCGTCGGCAAACGGCGTAACGATGGGAATCCAGATACCCGAAAAAATAGACATGACTTAACCTCAAACGCGACCGTATCGGTTCCGTTCAGCGGTGCGGGGGAAGCGGTGTCGAGGGGGAGAAAACGCGGGCCTTGACTGGCTGTTCCGTCGCACATCTGACGACGGAACAGCTGGCTCCGGTCAGATGAGCAGCTGTTTTTTTGCTTTGGCGCCCACGGCACCGATGGCTCCGCACGCGCGCGCACGGCCTGCCGTGGCGGCAGAAAGCGGGTTGCGCGAGAGGTGGGGAGCGTTTTGCATGTCGGGCAGTGTACCAGGATTTCGCGCTCACACGCAAAACGGGCTTGACTTCTCGTCGCACGGAATTAATATACGCATCGCGTACATAACCACGACCGAGAGGTGCTCGCATGAGCGTCCCGCAACAAGCCTTCCTTCGCGACGCGATGCGCCGCCTGAACATGACCCGCGACGGCTTCGCGACCCGCATCGGCGTGACACGACGGGCGCTCGACACGTGGTTGCTGCCCGACGACTCGCAGGAATCGCGGGCCATGCCGGAGATCGTCGAGCGTTTCGTGTCGGAAATCGTGGTTCACGGCGAACCTGGCGATAAATATACGCAGAGCGTAGATTCGCAGTCGCTGGCGAGCCAGATGTTGTTCGAGGGCAAGCCGCAGTTGCTGTCGGTCGATCAGTTCTCGCGCGACTCGGTCGAGGCGCTGTTTCGCGTCGCCGACATCATGCAGCCGATCGCGCGGCGCCGGAAAATCTCCCGCGTTCTGGAAGGCGCGGTGCTCGGCAATCTGTTCTTCGAAGCGAGTACCCGGACGCGTGTGAGCTTCGGCGCGGCGTTCTGCCGGCTCGGCGGCTCGGTGTGCGATACGACCGGCTTCACGTTTTCGTCGATGGCCAAGGGCGAGTCGATCTACGACACGAGCCGCGTGATGAGCGGCTACGTCGACGCGCTCGTGATCCGCCATCCGGAACAGGGATCGGTAGCCGAGTTCGCGCGCGCGACCAACGTGCCCGTGATCAACGGCGGCGATGGCCCCGGCGAACACCCGAGCCAGGCGCTACTCGATCTGTACACGATCCAGCGCGAGTTTTCGCGACTCGGCAAGATTGTCGACGGCTCGCACATCGCGCTGGTCGGCGACCTGAAGTACGGGCGCACCGTGCATTCGCTGGTCAAGCTGCTGTCCCTGCATCGCGGCATCAAGTTCACGCTGATCTCGCCGCCGATGCTCGAAATGCCCGCATACATCGTCGAGCACATTTCACGCAACGATCACGTGATCGAGCAGACGCACGATCTCACCGCGGGCTTGCGCGGCGCTGATGTCGTGTACGCGACGCGCATCCAGAAAGAGCGCTTCACCGATGAATCGTTTGAAGGCTACACGCCCGATTTCCAGATCAATCAGGCGCTCGTGGATAGCGTGTGTGGCCCGGAAACGCTGATCATGCATCCGCTGCCGCGCGACAGCCGCGCTGGTGCAAACGATCTGAGCACCGACCTGAATCACGATTCGCGCCTCGCGATCTTCCGTCAGACCGACAACGGTATTCCGGTGCGGATGGCGATCTTCGCTGTGCTGCTGGGTGTCGAGAAACTGGTCCAGCATTCGATGCGCGACGCCGCGTGGCGCGCGCCCGCATACCTCGGTCCTGACGATGCCGTGTTTCACGGTATCGACTGACGCGCCGCCGACGCGCCGCGTTACTGTGCGAGCGGTTCGAGCCCGCTGCGGCTGATCACGGGCGCCGCAGCCGGTGAGGCGAGGAAATGGATCAACGCCTGCGCACCGGCCGGGTCCTTGCTGCCCGCCGCGATGCCGGCCGAGAACGTCGTGTATTGCTGCACGTCGTCGGGCAGTTTGCCGACGACCGTCACGCCTTTCACGGGCAACAACTCGCTCACCTGCTGAAAGCCGATCTCCGCTTCGCCGCGTGCGACGACATTGCCGACCGGTTCGGCGGGAATCATCCGGCTCTTGCCCTTCACCTGCGCTTCGATGCCGAGCTTTTTGAACAGCTCGCTGGCCACATAGGCGCCGCTCGCGCTGTCCGAATACGCAATCGATTTCGCCGCGAGCAGCGTCTGCCGTAACGCATCGTCGGAGTGAATGTCGGGTTGCGGCGCGCCTGCGCGCACGGCGATGCCGATCGGCGAACGCGCGAAGTCGACCTTGCTGCCCGGTACGACCTTGCCGGCCTTGACCAGATCATCGAGCGCGTAACCCACCATGATCAGCACGTCGACCGGTTCGCCGCGCGCGAGGCGCACAGGAATCGCGTTCTCGGTCGTACCCATCGACGGGCCCCATGCTGTTGCCAGCGTATCGCCGCTCGCGTGCTCGAACTGCGGGCCTAGTTCGCGATAGGCCGCTGCAAAACCGCCGGAGATCATCACCTTGACCTCATCGGCGTGCACCGCGCCGATCGTGCCGAACCCTGCGCAGCAGATTGCGCCGAGCGCCCATGCGCGGAATCCTGTTTGCCGTGTCTTCACCGCTGCTGTCTCCAGTCTGTGTTTTCGTATCGACTCAAGCTGCTGATATGTCGTGCTTTGCGCATCGGCAGCCAGCGGCGATGGTACCCGACGCAGCGTCACACGTGCAGCGATCCCGCCACGGCCACCGTGCATTGCAGGCCCTGCATGTTACCCGTTGCATCGATTGCGGTTCGAGCGCGGTTTCTCGCTGTTCGCCGCATGGCATCCGCGCAATCACGCGGATCCTTTGCTCGTCTGGTTGCGCGACACGCTCGCGCAAATCGCCCACGGATGGCAGCTGGATGGCAGGAAAATGGCGGGCCTGTAATCCATCGCGCGCAGGGGCCCCAGGCGCTTTACTTTCCACTTCGTTAAGCGCAACGTTCCCGTCTGACGCGTGCCCCACTGCTTCACATCCCCACACTGTTGTGCGGTTTGCGTACGCCCGCACCACCGTGCGCGGCACCGAAATTGCTGATTCGAATCGTTGTGCTGCGGCACATTGAAAGATCGATGCCGCCGTAGCCTGCATCGATCTTTCATGGAGCGAGCAGAACGTCATGTCCAGTCATTCCGATAGTCAGAATCCGGGCGATGCACCCGGCACATCTTCCGATGAAACTTCCGCGACGCCCGCACGACCTTCGCGGCGACGCTTCCTGCAATCGGCGGCGGCTGCTGCTACGGTGGGCACGGTGCCATACGCGCACGCGCAGACACAGCCCGCTGCCGAATCGACTGTGCCGCCCGTGCCACCGGTTACGCATCCCCCCGTGCCTGCGCGCGCAGTAACGCTCAAGATCAACGGCCGCGATTACACGCTGCAACTCGAACCGCGTGTCACGCTGCTCGATGCGTTGCGCGAATACGCGGGACTGATGGGCACGAAGAAAGGCTGCGATCGCGGACAATGCGGCGCATGCACGGTGATCGCCGACGGCCGGCGTATCAACGCATGCCTCTCACTGGCAGTGATGCACGAAGGCGAAGCGATCACCACGGTGGAAGGACTCGCGCAGGGCGACGTCCTGAGTCCGTTGCAGCGCGCATTCATCGCGCACGACGCCTTTCAGTGCGGCTACTGTACGCCCGGTCAGTTGTGTTCGGCGACCGCGCTGCTCGGCGAATTCGCTGCGGGCACCGCGAGCACCGTTACCGTCGATGTACGCCAACGCCCACCGCAACTGACCGACGATGAGATTCGCGAGCGCATGAGCGGCAACCTGTGTCGCTGCGGCGCCTATCCGAACATCGTGGCCGCAGTGCGCGCAGTCCATGCCGGCACGACCGGCGACGCGTAAGGAGACCCGACATGGATGCGATCTCCTACGAACGTGCCGGCGATATCGCTGGCGCACTGCGTGCCGCGCAGCAGCCCGGTACGGTGTTTATCGGCGGTGGCACGAATCTACTCGATCTGATGAAGGGCGGTGTTGCACGGCCGGCGAAACTCATCGACATCACGCATATTCCGGGGCTCGACACGATCACGTCGTTGCCCGACGGCGGTCTGCGTATCGGCGCACTGGTGCGCAACAGCGATGCCGCGAATCATGTGTGGGTACGCGAGCGTTATCCGCTGCTGTCGCAGGCGTTGCTTGCGGGCGCATCGGCGCAGTTGCGCAACATGGCCACGGTGGGCGGCAATCTGATGCAACGCACGCGCTGCCCGTACTTCTACGACACCGCGTTCACCGAGTGCAACAAGCGGCAACCCGGCAGCGGCTGTGCGGCGCTCGACGGCCACAACCGCATGCACGCGATTCTCGGCGCGAGCGCGCAGTGCATCGCGGTCAATCCCTCCGATATGAGCGTCGCGCTTGCCGCACTCGATGCGACCGTGCGCGTAAGCGGTCCGCGCGGCGAACGTGTTGTGCCCTTCGGCGAGTTTCATCGGCTGGCCGGCGAGCATCCCGAGTTCGATACAACGCTGCAACCCGGCGAGTTGATTACCGCCGTCGATCTGCCACCGCCGCTTTACAGCGAACATGTGCACTATCTGAAGGTGCGCGACCGCGCGAGCTATGCGTTTGCATTGGTGTCGGTGGCGGCGGCCTTGCAGCTCGACGGTACGACCGTCAGCAGTGCGCGCATTGCGCTTGGCGGCGTCGCGCACAAACCGTGGCGTGCAACCGCCGCGGAACAGCACCTCATCGGTCAGCCGCTTAGCGACGCGCTGCTCCACGATGCAGCGGCCGCCGCCTTGCAGGACGCCCGGGCCCAGCGCGAGAACGGTTTCAAGATCGCGCTCGCGCAACGCGCAATCATCCGCGCAGTGAATCAGGCCGCAGGGCGGCAAGGAGGTGCTGCATGAACCCGACTCCCTCGCTGATCGGGCAACCGCTCGATCGTACCGACGGCGTGCTCAAGGTCACCGGCGAAGCCCGCTATGCGGCTGAATTTCCCGAAGCGCGGCTCGCCCACGCGGTGCTAGTAACGAGCACGATTGCCCGCGGCACGATCACATCGATCGATGCGGAACGCGCGCAGTCGCTACCCGGCGTGCTGCTCGTGATGACCAGCCGCAACGCGCCGCGCCTGCCGAACGGCGGTCGCTCCGCGCTCGTCCCGCCCGCCGGACGACGCCTGTCGCTGCTGCAGGACAACGAGATTCACTACAGCAACGAACCGGTCGCGGTCGTGGTCGCCGACACGCTCGAACATGCAGTCGATGCAGCGCGCCAGTTGCACATCGTCTACGCCGGCACGCCGGCCACGCTCGACTTCGCGCAGGCGAAAGCAAACGCCTACGCCCCCGACCGACCGCAGGGCCGACAGACCGATACGCAGCGCGGCGATCTGGAGGCCGGTCTGCGCGACGCCGCCGTGCGCATCGATGCGGTGTACACCACGCCGATGGAACACCACAACCCGATGGAGCCGCACGCGACGATGGCGATCTGGGACGGCCCGCACCTCACGCTGTACGACTCGACCCAGGGCGTAAGCGGCGCAAAGCGGGCGGTCGCTGCCACACTCGGCATTCCCAGCGATAACGTGCACGTGATCTCGCCGTTCGTCGGCGGTGGTTTTGGTTGCAAGGGATCATCGTGGTCGCATGTCACGCTGTGCGCGATGGCGGCGCAGCAGACCGGCCGCGCGGTGCGGCTTGCACTCGAGCGTCCGCAGATGTTCGGCCCGGTAGGCGGGCGCCCGTTCACCGAGCAGCGGATGACGCTCGCGGCGCGCGCCGACGGCACGCTCACGGCGATGCGGCATGACAGCTTCTCGAACACCTCGATGATCGAAGACTGGACCGAGACCTGCTGCATGGTGACGCGGATGTCGTACGCGGTACCGAACCAGGTGACGACGCATCGTCTCGTGCAACTGAACGTCGGTACACCGACCTTCATGCGTGCGCCTGGCGAGACAACCGGCTCGTTCGCACTCGAGTCGGCCATGGACGAACTCGCGTACGCGCTGAAGATGGACCCACTCGCGCTGCGCCTGAAGAACTACGCAGAGGAAGACCCGCAGGAACACAAGCCGTGGTCGAGCAAATCGCTACGCGAGTGCTACCGGATCGGCGCGGAGAAGTTCGGCTGGTCGCGTCGCACACCCACGCCGCGTTCGATGCGCGCTGGCGACACGCTGATCGGCCTCGGCATGGCGACCGCGACATATCCGGCGAACCGCAACCAGGCGTCGGCACTTGCGCGCATCCTGCCGGACGGCAGCGCGATGGTCGCATCGGGCACCCAGGACCTCGGCACCGGGACCTACACGGTGATGACCCAGGTTGCCGCCGATGCGCTCGGCTTTGCACCGGCGAACGTGCGTTTCGCGCTCGGCGATTCGTCGCTGCCACCTGCGCCGGGGTCGGGCGGCTCGCAGTCGGTTGCGAGCGTATCGCCAGCGGTGCGCGAAGCGGCCACTCAGGTGCGCAACCAGCTGATCGCACTCGCGCTCGCCGATCCTGCTTCGCCGGTACACGGCGCCACGCCCGACGATGTGACCGTCGAGAACGGCTGGGTGACGCGCCGATCCGACCCGGCACGGCGCGATCCAGCTGCGGCAATCATCGCGCGGGCGGGCGGCCGGCCGCTCGAAGCACTGGCCACTGTCACACCGGGTGTCGAAAAAACGCAGTACGCGTTCCACTCGTTCGGCGCGGTATTCACAGAGGTGCATGTCGATGCGACGCTGGGGACGATCCGCGTGCCGCGCATCGTCGGCGTGTATGGCGTCGGGCGACTGCTCAACCAGAAAACCGCGCACAGCCAGTTGATGGGTGGCCTCGTCTGGGGCATCGGTGCAGCGCTCGAAGAACAGACTTCGCTGGACCTGCGCTATGGGCGCTTCGTCAATGCGAACCTTGCCGAGTACCACGTGCCGGTGAATGCCGACATCGGGGCGCTCGACATCAGTTTCATCGACGAAGTCGATCCGCATATCAATTCGCTCGGCGCGAAGGGCATCGGCGAGATTGGCATTACGGGTGTTTCGGCGGCGATTGCCAATGCCGTGTTTCATGCGACCGGTGTGCGGGTGCGCGATTTACCGGTCACGCTCGACAAGGTATTGACGTCGTGAAGCGCTGAGGTTTGCATTGGCATCTTCGCTAAGATCGCGCGACGAGGCAGGCGGCTGTGCTTGCCTCGTCGGCGCTTGCGCCGCACAATCGGCCTCACTCCCCCTCTTCGGCGCACCCCATGACCTACGTTTCGCTCGCCACCGGCGTGCTGCTCGCCGCCGGCTACGGGTCGCGTTTCGATCCCGACGGCATCCACAACAAGCTGCTGGCGCGTCTGCCCGAAGGTAAATCGGTTGCGCACGAGGCGGCGCATCGTCTGAAGCTCATCGTGCCGCGGGTCGTTGCCGTGGTGCGGCCGGGCAGCGACGTGCTCGCGCGCGAACTCAACGATGCGGGCTGCGATGTGGTGTTCTCGGCCGCGGCCGGACGCGGAATGGGCGCGAGTCTCGCGGCGGGCGTCGAAGCCTGCGACGACGCCGAGAGCTGGATCGTCGCGCTTGCCGACATGCCGCGCATTGCGGCCACGACAATCGAAGCGGTGGCGAGTGCGCTGGGCGGTGGCGCATCGCTGGTTGCGCCGTTCTATCGCAACCAGCGTGGGCATCCGGCCGGCTTCGGCATCGTGCATCGGGCGGCATTGCTCGCGCTCGACGGCGATGCGGGTGCGCGCGCGCTTTTTGCGGCGCATCCGGTGACGCGCGTCGATGTCGACGATCCGGGTATTCTGCGCGACATCGATACGCCTGGCGATCTGCGGGATCTCGATAGCGCTCACGCGTAGCGGCACACCAACGCCACCCTCTTTCCCCAAGCTCATGAGCGAAACCAGCCCGCGCCTCTTTGTCCTGCCGCCCCATTTCGACGATGCCGTGTTCAGTTGTGGCGCGTTGCTCGCCACGCATCCGGATGCGGCTGTCTGCACGGTCTTTGCCGCGCCGCCTGAACACGACATGCACACCGAGTGGGACCACAAGTCCGGGTTTTCCGGGGCGCACGAAGCGATACACGCCCGCACCATCGAAGACAACCGCGCGCTGTCGCTGCTCGATGCGATTCCGGTGCGCATGCCGTTCCGCGACAACCAGTATCTCGATTCACCATCGATCAGCAAGCTGGCGGCAGCGCTCGAGGAGATCATCTACGGCTCGACCGCGAACACGCTGCTGATGCCGCTCGGTCTGTTTCATCCCGATCACCTGCTCGTCTACCACGCATGCTGTGAAATCCTGCCACGGCTCGCGCATCTGTCGTGGTTCGCCTATGAGGATGCGATCCATCGCTGCAATCCGGGTGTCGTGCAGGCGCAGCTCGACGATCTCGCGAGACGCGGCATTGTCGCGACGCCGGCGCAGCCCGCTGCTACGCATACGATCGATCCCGTACGCCAGGCGACGGTAAAACACGAAGCGGTCGCGGCATACGAGAGTCAGTTGCGCGGATTCGGTCCGCATGGCTGCGACGATGTATTTAACACCGAACACTACTGGCAGCTCACGGTCTCGCGCTCAGCGACACGGCGCGTGAAGAAATAGCCGTGGCTTAGGTGCGTCGTATTTACGAAGCGCCCCGCCCGCGCAGAGCCACGCACGAAAAAAAAGCGCCGGGAGCCCCGGCGCTTGCTAACGGAGACCGCTGCGCCTTCCGGCACGCGGTCTCCCGGACCACTGTACGGTGCTACTGCACGAACGCACCGACTGTCAGGAACGGATTCACTGCACTAACGTTGGACGGGCTCTGCGTCGTGAACTGCTGGTTCACACCGTTCATCAACAGCGCATACACCTGGCCAACCTTGATGATTGCGCCCGTGTCGCCAGCCTTGTAAATCGCCGTGTTGCCGGACATGAGCGGCGATGTCGCCGTGACCTTGACGAGGCCGGGCTGCGTCTGCGTGAAGTCCATCGTGAAGTTCGACGAAGTCGTTGCAGAGAACGGGTTCAGCAGGCCGCCAGTGGGCGACTGGAACAACGCTGCCGTCGAGTTCACGCCAGCGTTCGTCGATGCGCTGCCGTCGAGACAGGCGCCCTCGGACGGATAGAAGCTCCCGTTGCCGCTAGGTGAAGTCAGGGCTTGCGTAGACTGGCCGCCGTATGTGACGACGCCGCAGGCAGACACGCTGTTGGCGCCAACGTACCCACCACTCAGATCGCTCTGGGCGAGTTTCGTGGCCGGTGCGAGCAGCGAGATGCCGATCTGGTCGTCGAGGACCGAGCCGATCAAGGTGGGGCTGACAAACCCCAGGCCGACCCGAATGATGACCGGCACCAGCGTCCCACCTACGTTACCCACGATCATCACACCGTGTGCCGTGTTCGTCCCCAGGATCGACAGTGGCTGGACAGCAGTACCGATGACGGGATAGACCGTTGAACCTGCGGGAATACCGCTCGTAAACACGTTGTCGGGCGAGCCGTCTGCGTTGGTCCTGAGTTTCCAGGGCGCACCAGTGGACTTGCACGAATACTGCGACGTATCGGGGACGCAGCTACCATCAGCCTGGAAAGTTTCAGAGGCCTGGATCGCGTCCGGCTGCCAGCCCAGAGGACCGGCTTGAGGCGGCCCCCCCGGAGTCGTGCTGGGAGCGGTCTGGGCAATCGAACCTTCTGGCGTCACGCGGAAACCGAGTTCGTTGTACGTTCCCGCCACCTTCGAGAAATCGGTCACCGTCTGGCTGAAAGCGATGAACGGGTATGAATCGAACGTCCGCGACGGTACTACGCCGAGTTTTGTCAAACCGAGATTCACACCAGGGTACGAGATCGTCGCACCCGGGCTCGAGCCGCCCATGATCCCCATCCCGACAAACAGGATCGGTGGATCTTGCGGGTTGATTGTGATCGCGTAGGTACCGTCAGCGGTCTTGCCGTCCAGCAGCACGATCGCGCAGCGGTTCTGCTCGGCGCTCGGCAGCGAGAGCGGCGTGCCGGTCGAACCAGTCGGCGTATAAAGGTCCGGCGTGGTGTACGTACCGTTGATGGTCAAACCGGCGCGCGTATTGTTGACCTGACCCGCGGATGTCGGCACTTCCGACTCCACGAACGTCATCTGATACGTCTTCGGGCTCGCCGTCGAATTGAATTTCACCTTGACGTATTCGCCGCTACCCGTGCCGCCGGTGTAGGTCGTCGAATAATCGAGTGAGTCCGGGCAAAGCTTCACATTCAATGGCGGCGAAGTCGGCCCACCCGACGGTCCGCACGCGGCCCCCGAACATTGCGCCACGTTCACTGGCCCGGGGTTCCCCGGGTTATCGCCATTACATGCAACCAGCAGCAAGGCTGCCGTCGCAATGCCAGCCAGGGTTTTGACGGGAAAACCGTCACGCACGATGCGCGTCATCTTTTGTCTCCTCCGGATTTATCGTTTGAATGATCTAGCTGTTCCCGTCGTATCCGGCCACGATATTCGCTCGAATAAAACCCGAAATGTCGAGGAACAGGCGGCCGCCGGGATCATGCTTTTCTAATTTAAAGCCGTGGAATGCGGCGCTATGAATGTACGCAGGACATTGCCTCGCATTATTGTCTCCCTTGGCCCGATCTTTACATGCAACTCGTCGCAAAACTTAAACCGGTTAAGAAAGAATGTACATAGAGGCGTGCATCCAAACTCCCGCGCGGGCGTGTTCCAGCCTCCATGCTGGCTGGTCGGTTCGTTTCAAACGCACGTCCATGCCGCGTGAATCGCGTAAAAAGATAATGGCGCAGCGCACCAATAAGCGAATGGCATCAAACGCGAGCGGCTTCGCCGTGATGCCAGTCGCTGCGATTCGGCAAACGCGGCCTGGAACGGATCGCCGTATTGCGTGGGAAGAAGTGCGGCGGGGTGTTAAACAAACGCTGAGATAGCGTCGTGCGTCGATTGCAGACGCAACAGCCGCATTGACGACGAGGCCGCGAAGGTCCCGTCGTCAACGCCTGGCGCCTCGATGCCGTGTTCGACACCGGGCGCTCAATCTATCCAGCCTGTTCAACGCGTTCAGCGAGAAAGTTCGCTGAAGCCCTGCAACAGCCGGTCGACGTCGGCGGCATGGATGTCGCCCATCGTCGAGATGCGGAACAGTTCCGCCGACAAACCGCCCTGTCCCGCATAGATCACAAAGCCGCGCGCCTTCAACGCATCGTGCAGTTGCGGGTACGACACGCCGTCCGGCAACCGGTACGCCCGCAACACCACCGACGACTGTTCCGGCGCCAGCGCACTACCGATCCCGCGCGCCGCCAGCCCCGCGCGCGCCTGCTCGGCAAGCGCTGCATAGCGTGCATGGCGCGCTGTCCAGCCGCCTTCGTCGGCAAGTTCGCGCAGCGCTTCGACGAGCGCGTAGTACGCATGCACCGACGGCGTGAACGGCGTATTGCGCTGATCCTGCAGTCGCGCAAGGCGGCTCAGGTCGAGATAGAACGTGCGGCTTGCCGCCTGAGCCAATGCGTCACGTCGAACAATCACGAACGCCGCGCCGGGCACGCCGTGCAGACATTTGTTCGCGGTCGCCGCCACGGCGGCGATGCTGCCGTCGTTGAAATCGATCGCTTCGGCACCGAAGCTGCTGACACCATCCACCAGCAACTGCACACCGCGCTCGCGGCATACCGCACCGAGCGTACGCAGATCGTTCAACCGGCCTGTGGTGGTTTCGTGATGGATCACCGCGACATGCGTGAAGCCGCGATCGGCGTCGAGACGTGCCACGATGCGCGCGAGATCGGGCGCTTCCATCCATTCGTGCTTCACGACTTCGTGCGCGATCCGGTATTGCGCGGCGATGTGAGCAATCCGCTCGCCGTATACACCGTTCTCGACGATCAGCAGCTTGCCGTGCTCGGGCACCAGCGCCGCCACCATGCTTTCGACTGCCGCGGTGCCGGAACCCGTCATCAGCACGGCGGACCATTGCGCAGGGTCAAGCCCGTAGACGTTCACGAGACGCTCGCGCGCCTCGTCCTGCAGATCGAAAAACTCGCTCTCGCGATGACACAGATCGGTTTGCAACAGGCTGCGGCGCACGCGTTCAGTCAGCGTGACCGGACCGGGGTTCAACAGCAGCATCAACGCTCTCCTTGCGCAGCGCCGATGTGGCGCATCAGGCGCGTCTTCACATCGGGCGGGGTAATGGTGGGACGCGGCAGGCCATCGGGGGTGCCGCGTTTGATCGCGAGACGGACGAAGCGCGAACCGCGCGTCGCTGTCGATGCCGATTCCGGCGCAGCAAGTGTTGCGAGCGTGTCGTCGAGCACCGCGAGATCATCGCCCTCAACCGCCGACGCATAGCCGCATGCCGCCGCCACACCCGCAAACGATACCTGCGGCGAAACCGTTGCCTGGCCGCCGGTCGAATCGTGTGCGCCGTTATCGAGCAACACATGCGTCAGATTCGCTGGACCATACGCACCCAGCGTCGCGAATGCGCCCATGCGCATCAGCGCGGCGCCGTCGCCGTCGAGCGCGACCACCTGCAGGTCGGGTCGGGCAAGTGCAAGCCCAAGCGCAAACGGCGTGAGGCAGCCCATCGAACCGACCATATAGAGCTGGTTCGGCCGGTCGTCGAGTGCGTAGAGTTCGCGGCCGCAAAAACCAGTCGACGCCAGCACGACCGTCGAGTCGACCGGTGTATGTGCGATTACGCGTTGCAATGCCTGCTGCCGCGTCGGCAACGCATCGGCGGCCACACCGCGTGTGACGGTGCGCGCCGCAGGAGCGGCTTCGCGCGCAACTGCCGGCGCCTGCTTCAGCTCGTAAGGCGCCACGCTACCCTTTTGCATCACGAGCGCGTACGGCCGGCCGGTTTCATCCATGTAGGCAATCGCGCGATCGAGCGCGGGACCGATCGCATCGGCTTCAGTGGGGAACGTCTCCCACGGAATCTCCATCGTCTCGAGCATCGCCGGCGTTATCGGACCCATCAACGCGTGTTGCGGTTCGTCCGGTACACCGGGCTGGCCGCGCCACGTGACGATCAGCAATTGCGGCAAACGGAATGTCCACGTCAGCGAAGTAAGCGGGCTTACTGCATTGCCGAGCCCGGAGTTCTGCATCATCGTGACGCCGCGTCTCGTACGGCCCGCTACGCCACCTTTTACATCGCCCCCCAGCGCAACACCCGCAATCAACGCAACCGCATCACCCTCGTTCGCCGCCGACACATAGTGCAACGACGGATCCTGCAACACGTAGTTGATAAACGGCGTCAGGTACGAACACGGCACGCCCGCATACCAGTCGAAGCCGCGCTCGCGCGCCGCCTCGACGAACTGTGCCGCTTCGATCATTGCGCAGCCCCGCGTTGCGCATCGCCCGATGCGAGCGGCGTCTGCGCGTGCGCGAAATCGCCGGCACGACGGAAGTCTTCCAGATCGTTCACACCGCGCCAGTGGCCGTGCACGTATTGCACTTCGACCTGCTCGCCGGAATCGATCAGCGCATTGAGGAGCGCCGGAATATCGAGCGAATCGAAATCGGGCCGCTCGCGCAGTTGCGCAAGCACTGTCTTCAGACGCTCGATGCCCGCGCCACGCACATTCAGAAGGCCGATCCAGCGACCCTGCGGTGCCGTGCCACTTGCGGCATCGCCCTGCAGTTCGCTCGAGATGCGTTGTAGCAGCACCTTGTTGCCGAACAGGCCGCGGTCGTCCGCGGCGGAGCACCATGCGAAGTCGCGCACGCTGCTGTTTTCCGTCTGCGTCGGCGACGAATCGACCACGACGCTGAACTCCGCTTCGCTCTCGACCAGGTCACGCACGATGTAGCTGCGGAACAGCAGATCGCCGTACGAGATGACCGTATCGGTCTGCAGCGTATCGGCGGCACAGGCGAGCGAGGCGAGTTCGCCGGTTTGCGCATGGCGTTCGTTGACGACGAGCTTGATGCCGGCCGTATCGATTGCATCGGCGCGATAACCGCCCACCACCGTGATGTCGTTGACACCCTGCTTCTTGAAGCCATCGACGAGCCAGCGCAGCAGCGGCTTGCCCGCTACCGGCAGCATGACTTTCGGACGCTCTTCGGTCAGCGCTTCGAGTCCCGCGCCGCGGCTCGCCGCGAGCACGATCGCGGCACCGGTCGCACGCGAAGCAGACAGATAGCGGCGCTCGGCTTCCGAGTATTCGTCGGCATCCTGCAGACGGAAAATTTCGTTGACTGCGGCGATGCGATCTTCGACGTCGACGAGCGTTTCGTTGTCGTGGATTTCCTTCGCGACGGCCTGCATCGCCGACGCTGCCGAACGGATCAGATGGTTCGCCCAGATCACGACGCTGATACCGGCCTTGCGGAATACTTCAGTCGGCGTCGAGTAGTACTTGGTCGGCACGATCACGAGCGGACCGCGGCCGGCCCATTCGCGAGCAAACGTGAGGATTTCGTCGGGACGCGACAGCTTGCTGTGAATCAGGATCGCATCGGCACCGGCCTGGCGATACGCCTCGGCGCGACGCAGCGCTTCGTCCATGCCCCAGCCCGCGATCAGCGCTTCGACGCGTGCGACGATCGAGAAATCGTCGTCAGACTGCGAGTCCTTACCGGCCTTGATCTTGCCGCAGAACTCGTCCATTTCAGCGAGCGGCTGACGCTCGCCGTTGATAAAGCTGTTGGTCTTCGGAAACTGCTTGTCTTCGATACACACGCCCGCGATGCCGCGCTGTTCGAGCTTGCGCACGAGGCGTCGTACGTTGTTGAAGTTACCGTAGCCGGTGTCGCCGTCGAGCAAAATCGGCAGATCGCTGGCGTCCGCCATGAATTCGAGTGTGTCGACCACCTGGGTCCAGCTCGCCTCGTTGTTATCGCGCACGCCATACTGCGCGGAAATCGCCAGGCCAGAACCCCAGATCGCGCGGAACCCGGCTTCTTTAACGATGCGCGCGGACAAGCCGTTGTGCGCTTCCATCATGAATTCGAGCTGGTTGCTGGTGAGCATCTGGCGCAGGCGGCTGCTGCGGGAGGTGGTAAGAATGGAGGGGTCGCGTGCGTTCATCTCGTTGTCTACTCCGGGTAGCCGCCTGGCTGGCGGCGGAATGATGTGCTGGCCGCTGTGTACAGCAGCAGCGCCGTTCTCCGCATTGTCCGACCTGTCTGGAGACGGCCAAAAATCGCGACTATAGCGGAAATGAAACGCCGCCGTTGGCAACGTGACATGTTTATGGCAATTGGTGGAAATGCTAGGAAAAATGTGGTGTTTCTGGCCGCAAACGCATGCTCCGCGCGGCTCTGCGGCGACTCGCATCGCGCGCATCACTTCGCTTTCATTCCGCTTTTTATTTCGCCTGAGGTTTTTTTTTGAGTCCGGGACGAGCGGATCGTGTCGCGTGTTTTTATATCGAAGGTTTATCGTGCGAGCCGGGAAAAACATCGACTACGCGTTACGCGAATAAAAAAGAAGGCGCTCACGGTGAGCGCCTTGAAACACGCCGCGTCGGAGACGACGCTCTTATCGAACGAATCTCGTGCGCGGTTTTTACAATCAAACCATCGCAATGTGACACGTCAGTTTCGGCGCATGCGCACGTCCACATTGCATGTGCTCTCGCACACCGACACGTCAGTCACGATCGACTAATCGCAATTCACGGCGTGCAGATCGCGTGCCCCTTGCGCGAATGCAATATTAATATTACGTTTCTATTACACTTCGTGCCGCGCCACCGCCCAATCCTGTCGCCGCCCCGTTCCTGCCCCGCACCGCACTTATGACGCACACAAAAAAACCGCAGTCTCACGATTCGTACGCACCGGTGGCGCGCAACGCGGTACTGGCGTCGCGGTTGCCGATGTGGCGTTCGAAATTCGTCGTACTGGTCGTCTTCGCGGCATTTGCGGCGCTGCTCGGGCGGGCATTCTGGATTCAGGTGGTGAACCAGGATTTCTACGTCGAACAGGGGCAAAAGCGCTATCAGCGCACCATCGAACTCGACGCGACGCGCGGGCGCATCGTCGACCGGCACGGCGCATTGCTCGCCGTCAGTCTCGCCACCTACGAAATCTGGGCTACTCCGAAACTGCTCGACAACAGCACCTATGCGCCACTTTCGAAGCTGCTCGACCTGCCGCTTGCCGAACTACGGCGGCGGCTGACGGGCGACCGGAGCTTCGTGCTGCTCAAGCGCCAGGTCGATGCGGAGACTGCGGATCACATCGGCAAGCTCGGGCTGGCGGGCATCACGCAGATCGCCGATACGAAGCGTTTCTATCCGGAAGGCGAAGCGGCCGCGCACGTCGTCGGCTTCACGGATATCGAAGACCACGGCCAGGAAGGCGTTGAACTCGCCGCCAACGAGCCGCTGAACGGCGTACCCGGACAACGCGAAGTGATCCGCGACCGGCTCGGCCGCGTGGTCTCCGAAACCGGACCGCTCGTCCCCGCACGCAACGGCGCGACAATTCATCTGACAATCGATCGACGCATCCAGCAACTCGCGTACGCGCAGCTAAAGCTGGCGATCGCGAAGCACGACGCGCAGGCCGGCAGCGTCGTCGTGCTCGATGCACGCAACGGCGAAATTCTCGCGCTCGCCAACTATCCGAGTTTCGACCCGAACGACCGCGCACGCCTCACCGGACGTCAATTGCGCAATCGCGCTGTGATCGATACGTTCGAACCGGGTTCGACCATCAAACCGATCGTTGCGGCGCTGTCGATGGACCTCGGTAAAGTGCGGCCGCAAACTATCATCGATACGGCGCCTGGGTGGTACAAGATCGGGCCGAATGTGATCCACGACACGTCGAATCACGGCAAGATGACCGTTGCCGAGGCGATCCAGAAGTCGAGCAATATCGCGCTCGCCAAGCTCGCATTGAACCTGCCCGCCGAAACAATCTGGACGAAGTACCAGGACTACGGACTCGGCCGTGCGCCGGAGCTGACCTTTCCCGGCGTCGCCGCGGGCCGCGTGCGTCCACACCAACGCTGGCGACCGATCGAGCAGGCGACGATGGCCTACGGCTACGGTCTGTCGACCTCGTTGCTGCAGATGGCGCAGGTGTACACCGCCTATGCCGGCGACGGCACGCTGCACCCCGCCCGCCTGCTGCTCGACGATGCGGGCGATAAAGACGACGTACCGCTCCTGGCAGACGACAGCCGCCGCGTGACGACCCCCGCCACGGCCGCGGCCATCCGCACGATGCTCGAAATGGCAACCAGCGCCGGCGGTACCGGGCGCACGGCAGAAGTGGCCGGTTATCGGATCGGCGGCAAGACCGGCACCGCGCGCAAGCAGATCGGTGCGACCTATGCGAAGAACCGCTATCGCTCGCTGTTCGTCGGCATGGCGCCGATGAGCGATCCGCGTCTCGTCGTCGCGGTGATGATCGACGATCCAGCTGGCAAGGCATACTACGGCGGCACCGTAGCGGGTCCGGTGTTTGCATCCGTGACGGGCGGTGCACTGCAGTTGCTGGGTGTGCCACCGGATGCGTAACCGGCTTGCATAACCTCTGCGGAACGCGACAACGATAGCAATCACGGCTGCGCCACTTTGACGCAGACGCGACGGCACTCACTACGAACGATTCGGTGTGCGTGAATTCGCTGGAAACATCGCGATCTGCGGCACCTTAGGCAGTTTTTCTTCGCATCCGTCGCCGTACACATCGGCACATATCTGTACACATCGATACATATCGGTGCCGCGTTTTAAGTCTGGCTTAATTCTTCCCTGCAACCATGCACTCGACATCCCCTGTTGAGCCGCCGGAGTACAGGCGGCACTTTTTTTAACTCGAGATGTCGTCGGCGTACCGGACACATCACACGCATTCCTGCATAAGGAGTCAAACCATGACCGAAAACGCGGTGTTTACGCATCTGCAGGCCATGTCCGCCAACCTCCACGCACAGCAGATTCATTCGTGCACGGTGTCGGCACCCCAGCAGCTCCCGTGGGGACGCTCATACCGCCTCGTCGAATGGACGCTGAAGCACGATCCCGAAAGCCGGCGCCGCGCGGTGCCCGCC
This sequence comes from Paraburkholderia acidicola, assembly GCF_002362315.1. Taxonomy (GTDB): domain Bacteria; phylum Pseudomonadota; class Gammaproteobacteria; order Burkholderiales; family Burkholderiaceae; genus Paraburkholderia; species Paraburkholderia acidicola. Next base: position 2,732,269 of record NZ_MTZV01000006.1, on the reverse strand, counting down.
GAATACACCGCGACCGAAATTGCCGAACTGGTTATTTCCCACGTACCGGGACGGCGTTTTTGTCAGCAGACTGAGCAGGCGTAAATGCCGGGCGGCTCGCCCCGCAACCGGGCCGCCCTCGAAGAAAACATTCCCCGGCGATATAGCCTTTGCGCTAGCGTGTCACCGCCACCCTCCCGAACAAACCGGTAACCCACGACAGATGGCGTCATTTGCCGCCGCGTCGCAGTTACCGCGAAATCTCTTCTGTTCCGCTTTCAGCTTCCCGATTAACGCATTGCGTTGATGCAGATGGTCCGGAAGATGGTATTTTCCTCTCGTTGAAATAAGCGGCGCCTCACCGGTTTGCGCCCGCTTACGCGATTTTCACGAGAACGCAGACACCATCAGAATGGAGACCATGCCCCATGAGTGAAGCCCACGCCGCATTAATCACCCGCTTCTACGAAGCATTCCAGCGACTGGATGCGGAAACGATGGCCGCCTGCTATGCAAGCGACGCTGTCTTCAGCGACCCGGCATTCGGCGAGTTACGCGGTGCGGAGATCGGCGACATGTGGCGCATGCTCACGCAGCGCGCCCAGGATTTCTCACTGACGTTCGATCATGTCGTGGCTGACGGACAAACCGGAAGCGCGCACTGGATCGCGCACTACGTCTTCACGCAGAGCGGCAATCACGTGGTCAACGACATTCAGGCGCGCTTTGTCTTTTCGAACGGTCTTATCGTCGAACATCGCGACAGCTTCGACCTGTGGCGCTGGTCGCGCCAGGCGCTCGGTGCGAAAGGTGCGCTGCTGGGCTGGACACCGTTCGTGCAGAACGCGATCCGTCAGCAGGCCCGCAAGGGGCTCGCCGCGTTTCGTGCGAAACGCGGCTGAGTACGGCGCATACGCCTACAACAGCAACTTCAACCGACGATCGAGCGCGATGACCAGCGGGCTGACCAGCAGGCTCAGCCCGATCGCGATCAGGAACAGCACGGTCCCCGTATGCATCCCCACGAGCCCCATCATCGCGAAGATGAAATACGGGTGAATGAAATAGATGACGGTGGAGACCTTCGCGTAGAGATCGGTGGTCAGCGTGCCCGTACGACGCTGCACGAACAGGAAGATCGCCGGACAGGCGAGAATCAGCGAGAAACAGTTGTCGAAGTGATCGCGCACCGGATGGAAGAAATAGATGAGCGAGCTTTCGACAAACAGCGCGACGACGCCGAGCACAGTCAGCGCGAGCACCGTCGAATCGGACAGCGCATTCGCCCGCCCCTTCGCGATCAGAAAGCCAATCGCATACATCGGAAAGCCGAGCAGCAGGAAATTGCGGAACAGCCAGTAGTTGTTGAACAGCTTGTTCAGATACAGGTGGCTGCTGTCGACGTAGTTGAATACGTACTGCGCAGTGGCGCCAACCAGGAACAGCACAACTGCGGCCGTCAGCAGCTTCGCGTCGGACCAGCCGCGTACCCAGTACAGCACCAGCCCCGCGCCCAGCGACCCGGCCAGATACCACAGGTGGTGATAGCCGATCACGAGTTTCAGCAGGAACTCAACATCCTCCTTCACCGACTGCGGATGATGCGGATAGTAGAACGGCAGATACAGCACCATCCAGACCGCATACAACGTCGCCATCCGCTTGACCCACGGCAATAGCGGTTTGCCCTTCGCGACGATGTTGTAGAAGTAAAAACCGTTGATGATAAAAAACAGCGGCACGGCGATCCGCAGGAATCCGTTGACGAAAATAAAGCTCAGATAGTCGGAGGTTTCCTTGAAAATTTCGGCGTGCAGTGCGACCACCATCGCGGCCAGCGCGATTTTGGCGAAATCGATGCTTGCACTTCGCTGCATAACGCTTCTCCGGCAATAACGTGAATGACCGGTGATCTTAGCCTGGTAAAAATGACGAAAAAACGATTCTGTCTTGTGCTGGCTCGTCGTTCGGGTTGCTTTGCCGTATTTCGCCGGTGGGCCGGTCATGCACTACGCGTTCATCGTCGCGCAGAACGCCAGCGCATCGTCGAGACGATCGTTGCCCCAGAACATCTCGTCACCGACAAAGAACATCGGCGCACCGAAAATGCCCCTGGCCTGTGCAAGCTCGGTCTGCCTGCGCAAACCGAGCTTGTTTGCGTCGCCCTGTGCCTCGGCGAGAATTTGCGCAGCGGGTAAGCCAAGTTGCGTGAGCACCTCGCCAACATCGTCCGCCGATGCAATGTCGCGGTCCTGCGCGAAATTGCGCAGCATGATCTGCCGGCAATACTCGCCGATCCACGGTTGCTGCACACCGACCAGCGCGACCCGCAGCGCGAGTAGCGAATGTCGCGGGAACGCGCTCGGACGAAGCCACGGCAAACCGTACTTGCGGCACTCGCGCACCATGTCCTGCCACACGTACGCGCCCTTCTCCTTCTGCGCCACGAACGGCGATGTGGTGTAGCCGAGCGCCTGGAAAATCGGTCCCAGCAGGAACGGCTGCCAGCGGACCGTCACGCCACGCTGCGCCGCAGCCGCCTCGATACGCATGATGCTCAGATAGCTGTAGTTACTGGCGAAGTCGAACCAGAAATCGATCGTAGCCGGTTGACCTGCTGATACATCGGTAGTCATTGAAACGCCTCCTCCATGTCGTAGACAACCGGACGCCGTTGCTCGATGCTTTCGCGCGGCGGTGCATCCGGTTAATCGGTGCATGGTACCGCCTGAACACTAGCGCTTCATCACGAATCGTTCGCGAAAACCAGGCCCAGCGGTGCAGCAGCGAATGCGGCGCGGCATAAATCTCACCCGCGCATTGCGAATGACGCATTACTTTTACCGGATAAATCTAAAAAAACGGCGATAGTCCGCCGTCCTTACACTTTATGATCATTGTTTGATTGCATTCGCGCGATCGCCATACGTAAAATCGCGCGAGGTCTCCGCATAATCGGAAAGCGAGGCAGTATGGGCGCACAGGACATAATCGGGGCAATCAGAGGCGGACTGGTGCAGCAAGGCCGTCTGTTGAAACTGGATACACCCGCGGGTAATAACGTCCTGCTGCCCCACCGTGTCAGCGGACACGCCCGGATCGGCCGCGATTTCCTCTTCCAGCTCGACTGCGTGTCGACCTCGGACGATGTCCAGCTCAAGACGCTGATTGCCCAGGCCGTCACCCTCTGGATCCAGCAAACCGACGGGGCTTACCTGCCGCATCACGGCTACGTGCATATGGCGCGGCGGCTGGGCGCGGACGGTAACCTGACGACATACCAGATCGCCTTTTCGTCATGGATGCATTTCCTGAGATTCCGCCGCGACCAGCAACACTGGCAGGACAAGCCGGCGGACGAAATCATCGCGGACGTGTTCAACCAGCATCCGCAGGCGCAGGGCATGTATCGCTTCGCCCTGTCGACACCGCTGCCCTCGCGTTCGTACTGTCGTCAGGATGAGACCGACTGGAATTTCGTGAACCGGCTGCTCGAGTCCGAAGGGCTGTACGGCTTCTGGCAGCAAGCTGCCGACGGCAAATCGCACACGCTGGTCGTGACCGACCGCCTTCAAACGCTCGATCCGCTCTCGCCGGAGACGGTCAGCTTCTACCGGGCCGGCACCACCAGCGAGGTAGATGCGCTCGTGCAGTGGTCGGGCACCCGCACGCTGCAATCCAGCCTGCTGTCGACGCGCACCTTCGACTACAAGAGTCCCTCGACCCCGTTCAATCCCAAGGCAACGTCGGTTCCGACGATGGCGAACCAGGGCGATCTGCCCCATCAGACCGAGGTCTACGAATACACGGGGGGCTATACCTATCCGAAGCAGGAGCAAGGTGATCGCCTGTCGAAGATCCGCATGGAGGAATGGGAAGCGCAGGCGAAGCGCTTTCATGGCGTCGGCAGCTTGCGCGCAATGGATGCGGGACGGCGGTTCACGCTGGATGACCACCCCGAACACGACCAGGACACGGCGGACCAGCGCGAATTCGCGAGCATCGAGGTTGAGTGGCTCATCGAAAACAATCTCCCGCTCTCCGGCCACGAGGCGAACTATCCGCATAGTCTGACCGGTCAGCTTGCGCGAGCCCGTGCCGATGGCTCCGGCAAGACATTCAGCGTGAGCCACGCGGATGGTTCGACGGGTTTCTATCACGTCTCCCTCGAAGCGCAGCGCACGACAGTGCCCTACCGCAGCCCGTTCGAGCATCACAAGCCTGAAACCAGGCTGGAGTCAGCGATCGTGGCCGGGCCGAAGGGCCAGGAGGCCTACACCGACGAACTAAACCGGATCAAGGTGTTGTTCGTCTGGGACCGGCACAATCAGGGAGACGAACGGGCGTCGTGCTGGGTGCGCGTCGCGCAGTCCGATACCGGCGATGGTTACGGCGGCGTGCATATGCCGCGCGCGGGCGAAGAACTGCTGATCGGGTACGTTGGGAATGATATCGACCGGCCGATTGCGCTGCATCGCGTGTATAACGGCGCGGCGACACCGCAGTGGCATTCGAACGCCCTGCTCTCGGGCTTTCGCTCAAAGGAATTCTCGGGCAGTGGTTTCAACCAGATGGTGATGGACGACGCGACGGGCCAGAACCGCGTGCAGCTTTACAGCAGCAGCGCGAATTCGCAGTTGCATCTTGGATACCTCATCAACCACACGGATAACACCAGGGGCAACTTTCTCGGCAGCGGCTTTGACCTGAGTTCGGAGGCCCACGGTGCGCTGCGCGCGGGCCAGGGGCTCTATGTATCGACGCACCCCGTGGCAAGCCAGCCACTCGATGCACGGCAGGCCAGCAATCAGCTCATCGGCTCGGAAAGCCTGATCGAAGGCCTGTCGCAGGCCAGCGAGACGGCGAGTGCCGAGAGCCTGAGCGCAGGACACGATGCGCTGAAGAGTTTCACCGACGCGACGCAGCACAGTACGGCCGGAACGTCGGGCGGAGGCGGCGTCACCGCAGGCGGCGGAACGGGCAACGCAAAAACGTTTGCGCAACCGGTCATGCTGTTCGCCACACCGGCCGGTATCGCGCTGTCGACGCAAAAGTCGGCACACATCGCAGCCGACGAGCAGCTTAATCTGGTGAGCGGACAGAGCACGCATGTCGCGACCGGCAAATCGCTGGTTGCAAGCATCGGCCAGAAGCTGAGCCTGTTCGTGCAGAACGCAGGCATGAAGCTGTTCGCAGCGAAGGGAAAGATTCAGATCCAGGCGCAATCGGACAATATCGAACTGACCGCGCAAAAGACCATGACGCTGCAGTCCGCGACCGAGAAGATCGAAATCGCCGCAGATCAAGGCATCCTGCTGGTCTCACAGGGCGCGTATATCCTCATTAAGGGTGGCGACATCCAGATTCACGCACCCGGCAAAATCGATGTGAAGGGCAGTACGCACGCGTTCTCTGGACCGACCCAGCTCTATACGAATCTCGGTGCCTTCAAGCAGACAACGGGAATGTATGACGAAGCGCTGGTCTTCAAGGACGAGCTAGGAAAAACCATCCCGGACATGAAGCACCTGCTTGCGGTACGAAGCGACCTCTTGCACACCGCCACCAACGAGCAGGGGGCGATTTCGCGTGTGTTTAGCAACACGCCTGATCCGATCAAAGCGCACTTATATGTGCCGAACATCAAGGCCGGTTCCGATGAATTCGAATAAATATGGGAGATAGATGTGGCGGATGATTCGGCGGTAAACAGCGACGAGGGTACGGTTTATCTCAAGGGCGGGCTGCTGGGCGAAAGCGAGCTGAACCAGACACCGGATTCCTGCAAGGATTGCACGGTCACGTGCGAGCACCAGTGGTCGAGCTCGCAGATGGACAATATCGCCATGGAGGCCGACGACGGCGTGTTCCTGAAGGACCCCGTGCGGCGTGCGAAGCGTACTGCTGGAAACTACGCGCAGCTCTTCCTCGATGACGAAGGGACGGATAAGGCGGGGCGATTCTATTGGCCTGGACTGGCTGCATTCGCGGCGAAAGAGGTTGTTGCCGGAATGGAACTGGCGGTGCAGTTTCTATCGTGGGACAAGGTGCAATCGGCTCTTGCCATGGCGCGGGGGTCGGCAATGGTGACGTTCTACTATCTGGCGAAGGGCAATCTCTGGGTGTTTCTCGAGGTCACGACATGGCACCTGTTCTACAAGAAATATGGCAAGGAATTGTTCGAACATTGCAAAAGCCGACGCGACGTCGACACCTATGACGACGTGGTAAAGCCGATTGTCAAAGGCTTGCCCTGGGCGCTTGGTCAAAACAATGCGCTGATCGACGCGTTACGCAAAAGGGCGAATCCGATGATCGTGATCGGGCCCGACCTCATCCGGGATGGTGCCGCATTGTCCGAGATGAAGAACTGCAAGGTGACCACTTTTCTTTCCAATGGATTTTACCTGCTGGAACTGTACGAGACATCCACAGACGACGCGGCGAAGCAAAACCTCGCCTATGAAGCGGCATGGCAGTTCCTGCTGCATGAGCAAACGCTGCATCTTCAGGTGATGGTGTACAACCATCCCGAGTTTCAGAGTGCCATCGACATGAACGATTTTGGCCGGAAGCCGGTAATTCGGGCGTTCTCGGGCGCCAAGGACCCGGCCGTGTTCTTCAATGCATCCGCCGAAATCACCCCGGACATTGCCCAGCAACAACTCGACCACTACGATCTGACAGAGGACGACATCAAGGTAGAGATGGGTGATGGAAAACTCTATAAAACCGACGATCGCATGATCTACGTCAAAAAAATTCTGAAGAAATACCATTACCTGATGACCAACGCCAAGTATCGGCCTTACATGATCACGCAAATCTCAACGATCTCGGGTTGGAAGAATGCGTAACCGCGGTGTCATCGTTATCGCTAGTCTGATTGCTGCTTTTGCTGCAAGCGGCTTCGGTTGGCAAGCGATCAGTAACGCAACGGCGCAAGAGGAAAAAGCAACCATGCAACCTGACCTGGCCTTCGATTTGGGTGATGACAGCGACGCGGTAGTGCGCCCGGCCAAAGTGCCGATCAAGCGATCGCATATCTCGACGGCGTTGATGTACGACGCAAGCCGGATCGCGACCGGTGTGGAACCGGTATTCCAGTTCAAGGACCCCAAACATGGAATCGTCTTTCCTCAAGCCACCGACGTCGAATTCATGTCGGACACGGAGGAAGGCCGGAAGATAAGAAACATTCAATTGACGTTCAAGGTCCCGGTTTCGCCAAAGGATGTGCATGACACAGCGGCGTTCGAAGCCTACGACGAAGCGATGTACCGTTACGTGACGGGGGTGATTTCGCTCATCAACGGTGCGGGATGGAAACGTTATATTGCGTTATCATCGCCGCGCCTGGAGGGTCGAGGTACCTACGCCTTCGAGCCACCGGGCTACGGCGCTCCGACGTACGTTTCGTTTCCGAAACTCTTCTATGCAGATCCGAACTACAAACTGTCCTTCGATGAATGGAAACATTTGCCACGCGGGGCCAACATCGTCTGGCGCTGGTATACGGATGGTAGATTCATCGACCTGAAGTACAGCCGGGACGAACGCTCACCCGATTTGCCGGTTACGCTAGGCGATCAACTCGACGCACAGATTCAAACGGAAGCGGCATGGCTCGATACCTACGGCGCGACCGATGACACCGCACGCGCCAAATATCAGAGTGCCATTCCGAAGTATCTACACGCCCGTGAGGAAGCAGAGTCCAAAGCCCGTGCTCAAGGCGCGCGCATTCTAACGGATTGGGTTGATCCCACGATCGCGGGTATTGCTCCACCGAAAAATTGACTGCGCCTGGCGTCATCCAGCCAGCCAAGAAAAACCCCGTGAATCTTGCGATTCACGGGGCCATGACGAGATCGGTGGCAGATGAGGAGTCCGCCTTCGCCCCCAGCCAGGAGCTAGATTCGTCACGCGATGGATTATCCGGGTTGCACGGCGCTTCGTCATCGCTCAGGCAGACAAGAAACCATTGCGGAATCCGTGGCAATCGAATCGCTCGACGCAATCAATGCGGTACCGGAATATTGAACGGCTTACCCGGTACCCAGGCCCACGTCGCGACGACCTTCGCGCCCGCAGGGCCTGCTGCCGTCTCGTGCGCGACATTCGCCGGCATCCGGTAGCTCTCGCCCGCGTGAACAACACTGGGCGGTTGACCGTCCACTCGCACCGTGACCTCGCCCTCGAGCACATAGGCAACCTCAGGCCCCGTTGCCTTGTGCCACGGCTTGACCGCATTCGGAGGAAACTCGGCTATGCCCATGCCCATCTCGCGATCCGTTCCTGCAACCGGGACGCGTTGCAGAACGATGGTGTCCTTTGCAGCGGGCGCAGTGCCGGCTGCAAAAGCGGACTGCGTGGTGATTAAAGCCATCGCGACCAGAGAGAAATAACCGAGGCGTCTCATCGTCATTCCCTCTGGATTCAATGTTCGCTGCCAGCGATGGCCGTGAGAATCCGATATGCGGTGCTCACCCGTTCATCGATAGGAAAATTCTTGTTTGCAAGAATCACGATCCCCAGTTGCTTCGCCGGGATGAATGCCAGATACGCACCGAAGCCATTGGTCGAGCCCGTCTTGTTGATCCACACGTCTTCACGTGGCGCTTGCGGTGGTTTGAATCCGGTAACGGGTGTGGCGTTGGCAATCATCTCCGGTGAGTTGCCTTCCTGCAAGGTCTTCAACTCGACCGGGTATGCATACTGTTCCCATATCAGGTCTTGCGTCATCACGCCGGCCTTGAAGTAGCCGGTGTGTGTCTGCGTGATCGCGCGCTGGAGCTTCTCGTCCAGCTTCAACTGGTTCATGTTGGCTTGCAGGAAGCGCGTCATGTCGGCAGCCGAACTCTTGATGCCATACGCTTCGGTAGACAGCACGCCGGGCGACACGCGGATCGGCGCGCCGTCTTTTTTATAACCTTGCGCATAGTCGGCCAAATGGGCTTGCGGAACGTCGAAGTAACTGTTCGTCATACCGAGCGCGGCAAACAAACGCTGCTCGACTAGCGTGGCGAAATCCTGCTTCATGCTCGTCGCCGTGAGTACGCCAAGCATGCCGATGCTGATATTGGAGTAGGTCCGTCGCGTGCCGGGCGCATAAGCGGGTTGCCAGGCTTTCAGATACTGCGTCAGCTGATCGTTGTTGTTGACGTTATCCGGCACCTGTATCGGCAGGCCGCCCGGCGTATGCGTGCCCAGATCGAACACACGTACATCGGCGAACCGGCTGCCGCCCAGCAACGGCAGATACTTACCGACTCTATCCGTCAGGGTGAGATCGCCGTCGACTTGTGCAAGCGATGCGAGCGTCGCCGTGAAGGTCTTGCTGATCGATCCGAGTTCGAACAAGGTGTTCTGCGTGACCGGCTTCCTGGTTTCCAACGAAGCCACGCCATAGTTGTATACGTAGTGCTGTTGTCCATCGATGATGCCGATCGCCATACCTGCGATGTTGTTCTTCGCCATGACTGGCTGTACTGCTTCGTCGACGGTATGTCTGATCTGGTCTTGACGGTTGTCGGCGGCGAGGCTGATGGAGGTGATCGTGCACAACGCCAGGGTAACGGTTGTGACGAGATGGGTGGCTCTGAACTTCATTGGCGTGATTCCTTCACTCTCTGCGGGTCGGCCGACGGGATTCGGCTGCCTGAGAATATCGGTCCTTTGGGCAGTAAGGACAATCGACGATTATTTGCAGAAGGGTAAAGAAAATGTTGTGGGTTTGCTATGGTGCGAGATTGTCGGCCATGATGTTCGCCGAAATGCATCGTTCTCGCGATACCCGGATTGCGAGCGAAAGCGGAGTACGATGGCTAGCGACTTTCTCTGAACCTTTCCCGAAATCGTGTCGATGTATTTTTATCTCACCGCCTCATGACTCACTCAATCGCCGCACCCTGCACACGGGAAATCGAAATCCGCAAGAGCCGCTTTATCGCTCACGCGATTCCCGTCGCCGATCGCGACGCCGCGATGGTCGAGCTGCGTCGTCTGCGCGACGAGCATCCGGCCGCGACGCACGTATGCTGGGCATTGCTTGCGGGCGGCCAGTCCGGTATGTCCGACGACGGCGAACCATCCGGCACGGCCGGTCGTCCGATTCTGGAGGTGTTGCGACATCACGATCTCGACGGTGTACTCGGCGCGGTGATCCGCTACTACGGCGGCGTCAAGCTCGGTGCAGGCGGGCTCGTACGCGCGTACACCGATGCGATCGCGAGCGCGCTGCATGACGCAGTGCTGATCGAGCGTATCGCTCAGGTTCAGTTGCAGGTGGAGGTTGGTTACGCCGACGAGGCGCGGGTGCGCCGCTGGATCGAACAGGACCAACATGTGCTGCTGCAAAGTACACACGCGATGAACGTGTGCCTCACGGTCCAGCTACCTGCCACCGCGCTGGACCGTGCCCGCGACACACTGCGCGACCTTACCCAGGGCCGCGCGGTGTTTCCGGATTGAACATACGTCCTATGCAGCCTTCGTATCGGTGACAGCAGGATTCGGTTCGCGTCTTAGCGTCACGCTACGCCGCCCATCGACGCTAACCGGCACATCACCGGCAATCGTCACGCGGCGCACCACGCGATGCGCATCGCCATAATCGTTGACCGCATAGTGCTGGGTCGCGCGGTTGTCCCAGATCGCGACGTCGCCGGTCCGCCAGCGCCAGCGCACGACGTTCTCTGGACGCGTCACATAGCCTTGCAGCAGGTCGAACAGATGCGCCGACGCACTCGGCGTCACGCCGACAAAGTGCTTGATGAAGTGACCGAGAATCAACGTCTTCTCGCCGGTCTCCGGATGTACACGCACTGCCGGATGCTCGGTTTCGTAGCGCGTCGACACAAACTGCTCGCGATAACGCTTCGCCGCTTCGACATCGCGCCCGCGGCTACCGACGCTCGTATGGTTCGCGTAGTCGTATTCGTTGCTGTGCACGGCCCACAACTGGTCGGCTAGCGCTTGCAACGGCGGCGGCAAGTCTAGATAAGCGGTTGCCGTGTTGGCCCACACGGTGTCGCCGCCCACCTCAGGAATCGTCACACCGCGCAAGATCGACGCCTGCGGATAGGCATCGACAAAGGTCACGTCGGTATGCCACGAGTTCGCACGGCCACCACGGTGCGAATCTAGTTCGAGTAGATAGTCGGTACCGTCGATCACAGGCACGGTCGGATGCGACACCGGGTCGCCGAGCCGTTTGGCGAAGGCTTCCTGCTCTGTGTCCGTCAAGTGGGTCTGATCGCGAAAGAAGATCACCTTGTGGCGCAGAAGCGCCGCGCGTACCGCGTCGAGCACCGCGGGTTCGAGCGTGCCCGATAGCCGCACGCCGCGAATTTCGGCGCCGATGCGGCCGGTGACCGGCTGGATGTCGAGTGTGTTGGATGCAGCAAGGCTTAACGTCGTCATGGTGGCTCTCCAGTGTGGGTTGGACAGACAGCACGACGCCGTGCGAGGAGAAGGAAAGTGGCGTAGCTGTCGATCGAATGATCTAATCAGCGTTCACCGCCTCCGTAAAAGACTTGTTTTTTCTGTGCTTATGACGCGGATGAGGTAATGCATTTCGGCATTTTCGGCATGCTGCACCAACATCTAATCTGGCGTGATTGCAGCACACTACGACAACGTGGCAACAAAACCGTGCGGATTGAACTCACTCCGCGCGGCCTTTCAATCAGCGTTTCATACGTCAATGCGCAGCGGCCAGTTCCCGTGCGCGTGGTGCTTGCTTCGACTCGGCCACGGCATCCTCGAGTATCATCGCCGCGCCCTTCTCCGCCACCATCATCGTCGGCGCATTGATGTTGCCGGACGTGATGTTCGGAAACACCGACGCATCGACCACGCGCAGCCCCGTCACACCATATACACGCAGCCGCGAGTCGACAACCGATGTACGTGGATCGGAACCCATCGCACACGACCCGCACAGGTGATAGATCGACCCCGACTGCTCGCGGAAATACTGCAGCAACGCGGCATCGTCGTCGACCTGCGGCCCCGGTGAAATCTCCTCGACCGTGATGCCCTGCAGTGCAGGCGTCGCCATAATTCGCCGCACCAGACGGCAGCCTTGAATCACTTCATCGATATCCTTTTGCGTCGAGAGCGCATTGATGCGGATCTTCGCTGCATCCTCCACACGATTCGACGCAATCTCGATCGAACCACGGCTGGTCGGCCGGCATGGATTGAACGCCAGCAGAAACCCCGAATACGGCTCGGGTTCAAGACTGGCCGTGCTGCTCTTCGGAATCCGGTACGACAGCGGATTAAAGTACAGCTGCAGGTTCGGTTGCGCGTCGTGCTCGCTACCGCGGAAGAACCCACCCGACTGGTTCACGCTCATCGCCAGCGGCCCTTTGCGCGTGAACAGATATTGCAGACCGAGTTTCAGCTTGCCGAGCAACGGCCGCATCTCGTCGTTCAGCGTCTTCACGTTCGCGCGGTAGTAGAAGCTCACGCACAGATGATCCTGCAGATTCTGCCCAACCGCTGGCAACTCGTGCACGAGCGGAACACCGTAACGCGCGAGCAACGCACGATCTCCGATGCCGGACAGTTGCAGCAGCTTCGGCGTATCGACCGCACCGGCCGCGAGAATCACCTCACGGCGCGCGTTAAAGCGGCGCGTGTTGCCGTTCTGTTGCACAACGACACCCGTCGCGCGACGTGCATCGTCGAACAGCACCTGGCTTGCCAGCACCTCGCGCTCGACGGTGAGATTCGGGCGGTTGAGCGCCGGATGCAGATACTCGAAACTGCTCGACGAACGCTGCCCGTTGCGCGTGTTCACATCGTAAATACCGGCGCCTTCAAAGCGCGCACCGTTGAAGTCGTCGGTACGTGCGTAGCCTGCCTGCTCACAACCCTTCAGGAACACGTGACAGATCGGATGCACACCGTCCTTCATCGGCGAGATGCGAATCGGACCATCTGCACCGTGATGCACGGAATTGCCGAGCGGATGCGATTCGAGCTTGCGAAAATACGGCAGCACGTCGGCAAACGACCATCCCGGGTTGCCCGCCGCCGACCAGTCGTCGAAGTCGTGCGGCTGGCCGCGCACGAAGATCATCGCGTTGATCGAGCCGGAGCCGCCCTGCACCTTACCGCGTGGGCAGTAGATCGGACGGTTGTCGAGCGCCGGTTCGGGCTCGCTGTAGTACATCCAGTTGTAGGTCGCGTTGTAGTAGGTCTTCGTGAAGCCCACCGGCACGCGGAACCAGAACGAACTGTCCTTGCCGCCCGCTTCGAGCAGCAGCACCGAATGCTCGCCTGATGCCGACAGACGTTCGGCCAGAATGCAGCCCGCCGACCCCGCGCCGACGATGATGTAGTCGTAGTCCATCGTGTGTCCTTAGCCTTTGGCGGGCGCGAGATCCTTCACATCGGCGGGCTTTGCGGCCATCTGCAGATGCAGACGCTCGCCCGTATAAGGCGTGTGCTGTCGCACCACATCCATGTTCAGCTCGACACCGAGCCCCGGCTCGCTCGACGGAATGATGTAGCCGTCTTCCCAGCGAATCGGCGTCTTCAGAATGTCCGAGTGAAAACCACCCCACGTACCGATGCTTTCCTGAATCAGGAAATTCGGCGTGCAGGTTGCGAGCTGGATACTCGCCGCTGCGCCGACCGGACCGTTGTATAGATGCGGTGCGACCTGTGCGTAGTACACCTCGGCGAGCGCCGCGACCTTCTTCGCTTCGAGCAAACCACCCACACGCGCCACGTTCAGTTGAATGATCGAAGCCGCGCCGGCTTCGAGCAGCTTGTGGAATTCGTACTTGGTCGTCAGTCGTTCACCGGCCGAGATGGGAATGCTCGTGTGCTGCGCGACCTGCGCCATTGCGGCTTCCTGGCCCGGCGGTACCGGTTCTTCAAACCACAGCGGATCGTATTTTTCGAGCCGCTTCGCGAGTCGGATCGCCGACGAAGGCGCCATCTGCCCATGCGTGCCGAACAGCAGATCGGCCTTGCTGCCCACCGCCTCGCGGATCTTGCCGCAAAACAGTTCGCAACGATCGAGTACTTCGAGCGACAACTGATGCCCCGAATACGCGGTGTACGGACCCGCCGGATCAAACTTCACCGCAGTGAAACCGCGACGGACGTTTTCCGCTGCGCACTCCGCGGCGAGATCGGGATCGTCGTAGTCGTATTCGCCGCGACTGTTCTTCGGATACAGATAGGTGTACGAGCGCAACCGTTCGTTGACCATGCCGCCGAGCAGTTCATATACGGGCTTATTCGCCGCCTTGCCAATGATGTCCCAGCACGCCATCTCGAGGCCGCTGACGACACCCATCATCGTCAGATCGGGGCGCTGCGTGAAGCCGCTCGAGTACGCTTCGCGCCACAACCGTTCGACGTGGTGCGGATCGCGATCGAGCAGATAGCGCGCGAACACGTCGTCGATGATGTGCGTCATCGCGCTCGGGTGAAACGTAGCCGAATAGATTTCGCCGACGCCTTCGATTCCGCAATCGGTCCTGAGCTTCACGAAGATCCAGTACATGCCGCCCAGATGCGGCGGCGGGACCGCGACGACATGAGTTTCGAGCGAGATCACTTTCATGAGCGAACTTCCTTCCTGTTGAGCATATTGCGTAGTACGAGCCCCGCGCAGCCACCGAGCATCGCGACTGCGGCGACGTAGCCGAAGTACATCTGGTAGCCGGTCACGCCGGGAAACGTTTGAGTCAGATAGCCGTTGATAAGCGGCAGGAACACGTCGGGCGAATAACCGATCACCGAGATCAGGCCGATGGCGAGGCCCATCGTTTGCACCGGTACGTTGCAGCGGTCGAGTAGCGACCAGTAGAGACCGCGAATCGCATACGTCAGCACGCCGATGAACAGCACGAGGAACACGAGCATCACGTGACTCTGAATGTGCGGCGCGACGATCAGTCCGCAGAGCGACAGTCCGGCCAGAAACAGCGCGATGACGAGCACCGTGATCTTCGAATAGCGGTCGCCGAGAACGCCACCGCCGATGCCGCCGATCGGCCGCATCCAGAGCTTGAGTGTCGTGATCGTGCCTGCCATCACTACAGAAAGACCGATGTCGCCTTCGTGCAGATACGCGGAGAAACTGTAGGTCGCCCAGAACACCTGGTAACCGCAGAACACGATCGCCGCGACGAGCCACAACTCGGGAATGCGTGCGAGCGTCAGCAGATCGGTGAATACGTTGTTGCGTTTCTCCTCGGTTTGCGCGCGCGATGCGCGGTTTGCGTCCGAGTCGTCTTTCACCAGCGCCAGCACCACGCCGAGCCCAATGCACAAAAACGCGTACATGTAGACGACTAGCTTGAAACCGTACGCAACCGGTTCGCCTCGGGTCTGCGTCATCCACGCGAACAGCGTAATCGCGATCGTCGCGAGCAACGCTTCGACAAGGCCGCGGCCACCGTCGAGAAAACCGAAGAAGCGGCCCTGCTCGTCGTGGCCCGCGATCGTCGTCACGCGCTTGATCACCGCTGCCCAGAACGTGAGCCCCGTCGTCAGTCCCCAGCCGCTGAAGATCACCATCAACGTGGCAAAACCCGGCGCGCTTGCGTACCAGAGTCCGAGTGCGCCCGTTGCCAGCAGCGAAAAGCAGATCAGCAGACGCGGTGCGATGCGATCGGCGAGCCAGCCGCTCGGCAGATAGCTCAACAGAAAGATCGTGCCCAGCGACGAGTACAGATAGCCGAGTTGGCTATCTGTGATGTGGAACACTTCGAGCATCGTCGGCTGATAGACCTGCCGCAGATACAGGATCGGATAGATCGCGCCCGCGGCGATAACGAGCAGCGCGAGTTGCAGATAGCGTTGCGCTTTTGTATCGCGAGTTTCGCGCGTTTCGCGAGATGAAGCGGCGTCGCCGGATAGCGGCAGCGCGGCGGCAGATTTAACGACGGGTCGTACAGACACAGAGGCGCTCCTGAGAGACCCGAGACACGAACGGCAGTAGCTGGCGTCCGTTACGCGGCGTCCCCGATATCGTTGTTATGGTTACGGCGTGCTAACTCAACGCCGCGAATACGAAAAAACGCGCACCCAGCCGGATGCGCGCCGCGAAAATTTCAATACTTCATGACCACAAGGCGGGTCTGCGTGAACTCGAGCATGCCGTGCTTGCCATCGTCGCCGCCGAGGCCCGAGCGTTTCCAGCCTGCATGGAAGCCTTGATAGGGATCGGCGGGCGTGCGGTTCACATATAGCTCGCCGGCTTCGATGTCGTTCGCGACTTTCATCGCCGAACGGTAATGCTCGGTATAGAGCACCGACGAAAGACCGAACTGATGATCGTTGGCGAATGCCAGCGCTTCGTCGAGCGTGCTGTAGCGGATCACCGGCATGATCGGTCCGAAGGTTTCTTCCTGGACGATCTCCATGTCCTGGCGGCAGTTCGACAGCAATGTTGGCGGATAGAAGAAACCCTTGCCGTCGGGCAGCGTGCCGCCCGTCTCAAGCTTCGCACCGGCTGCAACCGCACGTTCGACCATCGCATGAATCCCGCGACGCGACGCGTCGTTCACCAGCGGTCCCATCAACGTCGGGTCTTCACTGCGATCACCGAAGCGCACGTTCTGCATATGCGCTTTCAGCAACGCGACGAAACGGTCATGCACGCTCTCGTGCACGTACACGCGCTCGATCGCCGTACAAAGCTGGCCACAGTGGGTCGTCTTCGACGCGACAAGTTCACGCGCGGCGCGCTCGAGGTCTGCATCGGGTTCGATGATTGCCGGTGTCTTGCCGCCAAGTTCCAGCGACGGCTTCGCGATATTCGTCTTGCAGTAGTCGAGCACCTTGCGACCCGCGGCGACACTGCCCGTCAGCGTGATCATGCCCACTGCCGGATGCGTGCAGACCGCTTCCGCAGTCGCGTGGCTCATCGCGAGTATGTTGATGACGCCGGGTGGCAGTTCTGCCTGTGCCACCGCCTTCGCGATTTCGAATGCGGACGTCGGCGTGTTGTTGCTCGGACGCACCACTACCGTGTTGCCTGCAATCAACGCCGGCGCGATCTTGCGCATCAGCGTATAGACCGGGTAGTTGAACGGGATCAAAGCCGCGACGACACCGATCGGCTCGCGATGCAGCACCAGGTTTTCGTCGGGGGTATCGCTGGGAATCACTTCGCCTTCAATGCGTCGCGCCCATTCGGCGTGATAGCGGGTGATCTGGCCGGCGTAGATCGCCTCATTGGTCGCATCGGCGAGACTCTTGCCGGACTCCGCGGCAAGCGCTGCGCCGATCGCGGGTGCGCATTCGGTCAGCGCATCGGCAAGCTTGTGCAGCCAGGCGCCGCGCTCCGCGGACGGCAGCTTGCGCCAGCCTTTCTGGGCGAGCGCCGCGGCGTCGACGGCGGCAACGGCCTCGGCGCGGGACGCACCCGACACCTGGCCGATGGCCGCTTCAGTGGCCGGGTTGTAGACGGTGATCAGTTCGTCGGTAGCCGGGTCGATGAACCGGCCATTCACAAAGTTCCGCTCGAGTCGCATGGTTCCTGCCTGTGGGCGTAGCGCGGCGACGCGCATAACCGGCGGCTATGGGAGACATGCAACCGGCGCATGAGCGAAATTGTTCTATGCGGCCGGCTGGCGGGACAAGCGATTAATCCGCGGGAGGAACATGCGGAAAATGAATGTTAGTCGGGAGGCGTACGTGGCATGCGGCACCACGTACGCTTTTGTCCTCCCGACGTTACGGCGTCGGCGTTGCGAGCGGCTTCGTATAGTCCGCCGCCGGACCGGATGGCGGCAGCAGTGCGGTACCGCTTGCCCAGTCTGTCGGTGTGGCCGACAGCGTGTAGCTCAACGTGCCGCCGTTCGCGATCTCGGCAAGCGGCAACCACGAGCCCGTCCAGGTCTTGCCGTTCAGTTGCACCGACTTGATATACGGCTTGTTGTTCAGCAGCGCTTCATCATCGGCTTCGATACGCAGCTTCTTCGTTCCGTCGCCGAGCCACACCGTCATGCCCTTGAACTGCGGGGTCGACATCGCCAGTCCGGGCGCAGACGGAATCACCGGATAGAGCCCGAGCGACGCCCACAGATAAAAGCCCGAAGTCGCGCCAAGGTCGTCGTTGCCCGGCAGACCGCCCGGATCGTTATTGAACGTCTGCGTCAGGACGATTGGGATCACGCGTTGCGCAAGCTGCGGCGTGCCGGTCCAGTTATAGGCCCACGGCGTCTGCAACGATGGCTCGTTACCGATGTACAGCGTGCTGCCACCTTCTCCGCTGTTCAGCGTAGGTCCGCTCGGCAGCGCGCCGCCGTACGGGTTGGTTGCGTCCAGTCCGAACAGCGCGTTCAGTTGTGCGATCGCTGTCGCATTGCCGCCGAGTTTCGCATTCAACGCCGTGTAGTCGTGCCGCACCGTCCACAGATAGTTCGGCTCGGTCGATTCGTGGAAGCCTCCGTTGTTCGGATCGTTGAACACCCACTGGCCGCTCGAATTCTTCGGTACGAGCGCCGCCGTCACGCCGCCGAAATAGTTCTGGCTCGCCGGAATACTCGTGTCGAAGATATTCGCCCAGTTGCCCGCGCGCTTGTGCAGCGCGGTGACATTGCTCGCGTCCTGCGTGTTGCCGAGCGCGGCGAGGAAGTTGCCGATGGACTCGTCGGTGGTCATGAACTCCAGCGTCATCGAT
Organism: Paraburkholderia acidicola; assembly: GCF_002362315.1. Taxonomy (GTDB): domain Bacteria; phylum Pseudomonadota; class Gammaproteobacteria; order Burkholderiales; family Burkholderiaceae; genus Paraburkholderia; species Paraburkholderia acidicola. The sequence goes on along the minus strand of NZ_MTZV01000006.1, from coordinate 2,713,626 downwards.
CCCGAGTGATTGTTCGGAACGATATCGGTCGCGACATAGCCGTTCTTCAGATAGAAACTGCCGGCCGCCGGCACCACGCTCGACTTGTCGTTACACGCGCCAACCGTGTACGTACCACCCGGTGTCTTGCCGAACGCCGATTGCAGCATGTACTTGCGCGCAGTTGCCGTATCGAACGAACGCGCACCAAAGATATACGCACCCGCAATCGCATTCGGCGCGTGGTCGCCTTCCATCGGCGTGGTGTCGTCGCTACCGTCGACCCAATGCGGAAACGCGCCACACTGGCTGGCATCGGCGACAAGCGACTGCATCATGTCGCTCACTTCCGAAGGGAACAGCAACGCCTGCAACTGCGTTTCCGACCGGTACGTGTCCCACAGCGAGAAGCCGGAGTAATGCGTCTTGTAGGCGGCCGCATTGCCGGGCACCGGGTACTGCGACACGTTTGCGGTTGGTCTGGCCGGTGCCGTGTTGCCCGGTGCCGACAGATTCGCCTGCTGCATGCTGCGGTAATCGCCGTTGACGTCGCTATAGACCGTCGGCCCGGTTAACGTGTGATACAGCGCGGTGTAGAACTGCGTCACGTAGTTGGTCGCCGTCTGCAGTTGCGATGAGCTCAGCTTGTCCATCGCGCCGGGTGCGGCGAGATCGAGCTGGACTGTATTGAGCCGATGATTCCAGATGGCCTGCTGGTTCTGCTGAACGCTGTCGAACGACCAGTTCGGGTTTTCGGTGGTCAGGTTCAACTTCGCATTGGCCACGCTAACCGAAGAAATACCGACCTTCAACTGAACGACCGTCGGGCTGCCTGCTGCGCCCTGCGCGAAGCCGATGTTGGCGACACCGTTGGCGACTTTCGTTGTCTTCGGATTGATCGCCGTGTCGAAGAGCATGTAGAAGTACACCGGCTTGTACCAGGTGCCGCCGCAAAACGCGCCGACCACGGTTTGCCCCGACACCACGCCCGTTTGCGCATCGACCGCGATATTGACGAGCTTCGGCGATACGCCGCTCTTCATGCCGTTGCTGATCAGCGCGTTGACAACCAGCGATGGGCTCATCGAAGCAGGAAACGTCAGCCGTGCCATGCCGGTGCGCGTCGTCGCCGTCAATTCGTTGACGATGCCGTTACCGGTTTTCACCTTGTAGTAGCCTGGCAACGCACTTTCGTCCTTATGCGAGAACGTCAGCGAACCGCCGCCGGGAATCATCGCCACCGCACCCTGGCCACGACAGCCGGGACCCTGCAGATGCGTGAGGCTAAAGAAGTCGATGCTCGTATCCCCGTAGAAATAGCCGCCGGAGCCTTCCCCGTAGGGTGAGTTGCTGCCTGGCGTGTCCGGCCCGAAGCTGACCATCCCGAACGGGGTTTCCGCTGCGGGGTTGAGGTTGCCGGGATAACCGTACAGGCCCGTATCCGGCGTATCCGTGCCGATAAACACGTTGACGAATTTCGTCAGGCCCGCGATGTCGGTGCGTGTGACGGCAGCGGGTGTGTTCGTAGCCGGTGTGGTCGGCGTGCTGGCGGAGGGCGTAGCCGAACCGCTGCCCGCCCCTCCCGTCACCGGATTGTCCGTGGTCGTGCCGGAATGCGCGGCGGTCTGCGTTGAACCTACATCGCCGCCGCAACCGGCGAGCGTGGCCATGCCCGCCATGACAACGGCGAGTCTTAATAGATTTTTCATGCGTATCATCTCCCTTCTTATTGGACGCATCGAGCGATGCGCTAACTACTCTGACTACTCCGACTACCCCGAACTGACCAACGTGAGCGCGCGACAGCGCGCCACGCAGTCAGCGTTGCTGTTCGTCCAGATGGTCTTCCTGAGACGGAAGTGGTCGAACTCTTCGATGCGGCGGATTACCGCTCTCGTTGCGGCTTGACGACCGGGGGCGTTCGTTGCGAACGCCCAGGTCACACCGCGGATGTCCTACCTGGTCGAACGGGAAACAGTGCGCGCGTAACGACACGTGGCGCGCACTGTTTCGTTCGATCGACCATCGGTCCAGTGGGACCGAAGTGTTGCCCTGCTCAGCTCCCCACTGCGATCCCGAACACATGCAGCTTGCCGGTGCTGGCCGTGCGCGGCAGCGTCACGCTCGCGACCGTCTTGCCTGTGGCAAGCGGCACCTTGATCGCGAAGAGATACGTCTTCGTGTTGTCCTTCTGACCGTTGCCCTGGTTGCGGTACGGCATCGTCAGCGCGGTCTGTGCGCCCGTACTGACGCTGGCCGAGCCGCCGTTCAATGTCCAGTCATCGAAGGCAAGCGTAAAGGTCGTGGATGTGCCGTCCGAATACGTGACGCGCGCCTGACCGCTGCTCGGTCCGTTGTTGGACGAACCCAGCACGACCAGATTGCCGCCCGGCTGGGCACTGCTCAACGTGATCGTCTGACCGAGCGCGACCGCATTGTTCAGCCCGCCCATGCCCGAGGTCGCGAAAGTCGCGCCATCGAAGACGAACGGCTGGCTCCCGCTCCATCCGGCCGCCGCCATCGCATTCGACGAATAGCTGTACAACCCGCCGTCGAAGTCCGCACCGTTGCCGTCGGTGTTGGCGCTGCCATCGGTACCGGCACCGTGGTTGTTGAACGCGTCCAGCACGTTCTGGGCAACCGGCACGGCAAACGAAGGCGGCGCATCGGATGCAGCGGTGCCCCAGTCGGACGCCGATGCACCCATCGTGAAGTCCATCTTCGCACCGTGCTCCAGCGCGGCGAGCGGCAACCAGCTGCTGGTCTGCGCCGTGCCGTTCACCGTCAGGCTCTGTACGTAGTTGGAATCGGGCGCGCCGCGCGCGGCGATCTGCAGCGTTTTGCCATTGCCGAGATGCACGACGATCGACGGAAATTGCGGGCTGCCGATCGCAAAACCGCCCACCGCCGGAATCTGCGGATACAGACCCAGTGCGCCCCAGACATACCAGCCCGACACGGCGCCGAGGTCGTCGTTGCCTGGCAGACCATCCGGCTTCGTGCTGAACGCCGTGTTCATGATCTGCTGCACGACGTTCTGCGTGCCGGACGGCGAGCCCGCCCAGTTGTACATCCACGGTACTTCGAACGTGGGCTCGTTACCCATGTAGAAATTGGGCAAGCTCATCCCTGCATTGAGCACCGTGAAGAACGTATTCAGGCGCGACACCACGGCGGTGTTTCCACCCAGCTGCGAGAACAGCCCTGCCGCATTGAACGGCACCATCCACGTGTATTGCTCGGCATTGCCTTCAACGTAGTTGTCGGTGCTGTTGGGGCTTTCGGAAACCCAGCTGCCGTCACCGTTGCGCGCGGCGAGCAGCGGCGGCGTCAGCGACGTATTCAGCACGTTCTGCCAGTAAGCCGAGTGGCTGAGCGCCATCTTCTGGATCGTGGTGTTGCCGAGCGCGCCGGCAAACTGCGACACCGCGAAGTTGCTGCTCGTGTACTCGAGATTCGTCGACCCCGCAGCCCACACGCCGTCACCGGGAACCAGATGGCCGGCACCGAGAAAATCGTTCAGCCCGCCATACGTGGTCATGCCTGGGTTCTGACACGCGGTACCCGGAATGTTCACCATCTTGACCATGTGGGCGAGCGCGCCCTTCTGATCGAAGTTCCTTGCGCCGAACGCGTACGCGCCGGCAACCATCAGCGAGCCCGCATCGCCCGGCATCACACCGTCCTCGACGTTGTCGTTGACCCAGTGCGGAATCGCACCGCACTGATCGGCGTCGTTCACGAGCGACTGAGCCATGTCGCTGGTCTCATTCGGGTTCAGGATGGCCTTCAAGGGAATCAGCGAGCGATAGACATCCCAGCCCGAAAAGCTCGTGTACTGCGCGGCCTGTCCGTGCGCCACGGTATGAACGGCGTTGTCGAAGCCGATGTACTGCCCGTTGACGTCGCTAAAAACGCTCGGTGCCCACGACGCGTGATACAGCGCTGTATAGAACTTGGTCATCGCATCGGGCGTGCCGCCTGACACCTGAATCGAATTCAACCGCTCGTTCCAGGTCCGGTCGGCGAGCGCCTTGATGCCTTCGAAGTCCCAGCCCGGGTTCTCCTTCAGCAGATTGCGCTTTGCATTGTCGACACTCACGTAGGAGATACCGACTTTCATCAGCACCGTCGAGCCCGCATCGAAATTCATCGTCGCAATGCCATTGCTGAACGACGACGTGCTGTTGAACGGCTTGCTGAACTGTGCGTAGAAGTAGACCGGCACGCTGGTGGAATTGCCGCAGAATCCGCCGCCGATCGTGCTGCCGGAGATCGCATTGCTCGCGACCTTGATGATGCTGCCCGAGACCTGCGAGCGCGTGTTGGTTCGCGTGGCGTTGAGCACGAGGATCGACGGTTGCGAGGCCGGATAGGTGAAGCGGCCGAAACCGCTGCGCAAGGTCGCCGTCAGCTCGACCTTGACCTGGCTGTCGAGCACCACCGAATAGGCGCCGGCCTGCGCGTGCTCGTTGCTGTGCTGGAACGTCGGGACCAGTTTCGTGACATCGGTGGTCGGCATGACGGGGAATTCGCCATCGTTGCCTGAGCATCCGGCGCCGCTCATGTGCGTCAGGCTAAAGCCCTGGATGCTGTTGATGTCGTAGTAGTAGCCCGCCGGAGAGCCCGGCTCCGCACTGTTCGATGGGGCGGGTGTGGTGTTCGTATCGGGGGCCCACTGGACCATGCCGGACGGCAAACCTGCCGCAGGCACTACGCTCCCCGCCTGACCGGCGGGCACGGGGTTAGGCGAATTGCTCGCCAGCGTGCCGATCAGCGGATTGACGTATTGCGTCACCCGCATCATGGAACCGGACGCCGCAAGATTCTCGGCACTGTCTGCCGCTGCCGCGCCCGCCGAGCCGCCGGCACCCGCCGACGCATTCGCATTCTGGCGCGCAACCGCTGCTGCATCGACCGGCCCGCTGCCGGGATGGCTGTCGCCACCGCATCCGGCCAGAACGCCTGTTGCAAGCAGAACGAAGATGACCTCGGTGAATCTCTTCACAATCGTCTCCTTATTTTGCAATTATTGTTTAGTAGACATCCTAAACATTATCTGTTCTGACAGCCGGAAAGATGGCGTAAGCGAGTCTAGACGTATTAAATCGTTCGTGTCAACGGCGACTCTTTTACCGTGATTTGTTTATTCAATTTACTAAACAATTCAGAATTACCGAATTTAGCCAATTCAGTAAACGGCGCAATGCGGCGCAGCAATTTTTGTCACTGTCGGCGGTTGCTGTCGGATCGCAGGCGCGCCGCGTATTGCAGGGCTGAGACGGGCCAGAGCAAGTGCCTCCGTGTCGGCGGCATGACATGCGCAATGCGTAAATCGACGCATGCAATTGTCAATTTGAGGAGCGCGAGGTAGTGGCGAATTGTAAAATACGCGGAATGAAAGCGATGATGAGGGCGGCCGTTTTCTCGCTGAAAGCCGGAAGTAAAGCGTGGGTTTCGCCGTAAGCAGATCGGTCTGTTTATCGCAGGAAAGCCCTGGGGTCCTTTTGCCGCACTCAATCGTCAGAAGACAGCGTTTCTACCGATATTTTTTTACATTTTTTTAACCTGCGGTTGCAACGCAAACGCAGCTCACTCGACGTCCGGTGCAGGTTTGCCCGGAAGCACGTAATGCATTTCATAGAACAACACACCGGCTCTTGACGGCAGCGTGAACGGCGGCGACGACGAAGCAAACCCGATCGAATCGTAGAATCCCCGCGCGCTTTCTCGTGCGGTGCACCAGACCAGCCGGCCACCGTTATGTTGTGCGTGATCGATGCACAGTTTGATCATCAGCCGGCCGAGACCGTATCCCTGCCACTTCGGCTCGACGGCGACGCCGCGCAATCGCCAGGCAGTGTCGCCTGGCGAACCTGGAAACGCTTCCTGACATACGGTTGCAACAGCAACGATTGCATCCTCCTCATACACGGCCAGATGCAGGGTCGACGTCTCGCGGTCACCGCGAAAATGGCTAGCCTCGGTATTGCCGTCCAGCAGGATCGTGCTTCGAAGCGGAAAAACCCGTTCGGCGGAAACGGAACGGATAGAGAAAAGCGATCGATCAAATGACATAACGGGAGTCCCTGCCATCAAACAAAATTAACCGCGCTTTTACGCGTATTTTAACAATTCAGCAAGATGATTCAGGTGATCCGCACATACAGAATTCGCGTCGACGACCGTGCGTACGTCATGCCGCAGTATCCCGCAGTATTCAATACGCACGTGCTGGTATCGCTAACAAACCTGGCGGATACCCCAACGCTATGCGCTTTAAATCAACACACGCCCGTTATTCCTGGAACGGCTTTTTCGGGCTCAAATAACAGTTGCACGTTGTTCCCAAGAGCGTAATCATCTCTGCAAATCCTTTTGCCATCCGTGTGAAAAACTCCACTGAGATCTCAGAAGATGGACGTGCCACAATCCGATACCCAGTCTGCCTACATCCAGATTCGCTCGCGGATACTCGATGGGCGGCTGGCGCCGGGAGATCCCGTGTCGCCACGCAGCATAGCCGACAACCTGATGCTAGGACACACGCCCGTCCGGTCTGCGATACAACGCCTGATCGTCGAAGGGCTGGTCGAGGCCATCCCCAAAAAAGGAACCTACGTCACCGCGCCGACTACCAACGATCTACGCGAAATTTTCGAGGTACGCCTTGCTCTCGAGAGCACAGCCGCCTACCTCGCGGCAGCGAACGGCCCAACCGAAGGACTGAACCACGCAGTGGAAGAACTGCTGCGGCTGCTCGAACAGCAATCGACCAACGTAATGGCCGAGCAGCGCCACGGCTGGGTATTCCATCAGGAGATGTTCGCCGCCTGCCGAAACGAACGACTGTTCACCACGTACAAGGTACTGCGGGCGCAGACGGGACCGGCGCTCAACGAACTGCAGCACCACGACGCGGCCACGGTGCGGCGCGGAACGCTGGAGCATCTGAATATCTATAAAGCAATCAAGGCGAAAGAGGCGGAAGAAGCACGCCGGCATATGTGGAATCACATCGTCGATGCAACTGATGCACGAATTAATTTAATCCGGACGCAACATGAATCTACCAAATAAACAAAAAAGAATATCAATGCCGTTGCAAATGCTGGCGGGGCTCGCGCTTGGCATCGTCTTTGGACTCTTTGTGCCGGGGATCAGCACGAAGCTCGCGTTTATCTCCACGCTTTTCGCGCATGGCATCAAGATGGTCGTCATGCCGTTGATTCTCTTATCCGTCACGCTGGGGACGTTTCGGGCCGGCGTGCAGCGTGGGCACCTCGGCAAGACCGCCCTCTGGAGCATCGTCTTTTTCGTGATCATGACGCTGCTGGCGAGCTCGCTGGGACTCGGGCTCAACCTGCTGTTCCGTCCCGGTCTGGGCGCCAGCCTCGCAGAGACCGCGGCGATGCCCGCGAACCTCGCGGCCGGTATCGACTGGACGAAGTTCCTCGTGGATATGGTGCCGGCGAATATCGTCGGTGCGCTGGTCGAAGGTAATGCATTGCCGGTGCTTGTCTTCGGCGTGTTGCTGGGATCGGCGCTCTCGGTGGTCGAAGATCGCGCGGCGCCGCTCGTGGCCGTGCTCGAATCGTTTCTGGCCGCGCTGTTCAAGATGATCGAATGGATCATCGCGCTGTCGCCGTTCGCCGTGTTTGCCAGCATTGCCTGGTTGCTGGCATCGAAAGGCGTATCCGCGATCACGCCGCTGATCAAGCTGCTCGGTATCGCGTATCTCGGCATGGCGGTCCTCGCCATCGTGCTCACGCTGATCCTCAAGGTGATCGGCCTGTCGCCGCGCGCGGTCATCAAGCAGGTCAGCGAACCGCTGATCCTCGCATTCAGCACGCGCTCCTCGGAAATCACCTTCCCCGTGCATCTGAAGCGCTTGACGGAAATGGGCGTTCCGCAGTCCGTCGCGTCGACGATCCTGCCGCTTTCGTACATCTTCAATCGCGATGGCGCGGTGCTGTATACCGCGCTCGCCGTCGGTTATCTGGCGGACGCCTATCACCTGGTGTGGAGCTGGCCGGTGATGTTCACCATCGTCGTGTTGACCATCATTACGATCGACGGCGCAGCCAACGTTCCGTCGGGTGCCATCGTTGCCATCACCGCGATTCTCTCGGCGGTCGGGTTGCCGGCTGAAGCCGTGCTGCTGATTCTCGGCATCGACGCATTCTTCGACATGGGACGTACCGCACTGAACGTGTATGCAAGCACCGTTGCGACCGCGGTGGCCATGCGGATTTCGGGTCAGCCCTACACCGGGCCTGCAACCGGTGAGCGCACGGCGGGTCCGTTGGGCTCGCTGCCTGAAAACACCTGACGCGACGACTTGAGACAGCACGAGAGCAGAGAAACCAGAACGACCGACGCAGGTGTTGCGAACACCCGCATCGACCTCACCACGGATGATTTTTGAGGAGCTACACCATGGCTGCCCGTGTTCTACGGCAAGCTCGGAACCGCGGAGTGACGTCCAGCTCGGGTTGGGTCGCGCGTCTGCGGCCGGTGCATAGAGAGCAGACGAGCCGCCTGCCGCAGCGGTACATCGATTCAGCACCGACTCGATTTCCGGCTATGGCCTGCCAACCGGCTGTACCGGAAACCCGGCTTCCCCATGGAGGTCATCATGGTTGAGAAACTACGCTGGCCCGCTGCGAGCCGTCGCGCTGAATCGCGGCCGATGGCGAGCAAGGTCAGGAAAGTAAGCGGCCTGCGGGCTGCACCATCGCGCTCGCACAGCAGCACCGCGCTGGCGGATCCTTTTACCAGTCTGATGCGGGCCGAGGGCGCGATACGTGCGTCGGTCAGCCAGCGTGGCGCCGGACGAAGCGCACCTTGTCACGGCATCTCGCCGGCATTGATACACGAACTGACGTCGATCTGGGAACACGCCCACACGGCCCACGCGAAGGGCGGCGATCCGGTACTGGGCGACGTCGCCGACCAGCTCGCAACGATCATCTGCGATTGCGGCAATGACACAGTGCCAGGCGATGTCGCCGACCGCATCGCGACAATCATCGGCGATTGTCGCGGCGCGCTTGTGGCTGCATCGGCGATGCCAGGCGCGATGGATACGTCTTCGAAAGGTGCTTACCCGCAAGGGTCGCCAGACCTCGCCGACGACTAGCCGCAACGCTAGCAGTGAAGCTTATCCCCGGTGTGCCGCCGCATTGGCCGGCACACCGGACAGTATCGCAAGCACGGCCACGACCAGCACCGCGGCGCTTCCCATGAACACACCCTTCGCTCCGCTCGCGTCGAACACGACGCCGCCCACTGCCGCGCCCGTTGCAATCGCGAGCTGAACGGCCGCGACAATCAGACCACCCGCACTTTCTGCCTCGTCGGGTACGGTCCGCGTGACCCACGTGGACCAGGCCACCGGCACACCGCCGAACGCCACGCCCCATAGCGCGATCAACACCGCATCGGCGACCGGTGCGCGCCCCAGGCTCACGAGCGCCACACCGATCAAGATCATCGCCGCCGGCATCGCAATCAACGTCATTCGCAGGTTGCGTTCGAGCAGTCGGCCAGCCAGCGACGTACCAACGAAATTCGCCACGCCGTAGCCCAGCAGGATCCCCGACAGGCCGTTCACACCGACACCCGACACGGTCTCCAGAAACGGCCGCAGGTAGGTGAAGAACGCGAAATGCCCGGTGAACACGAGGATCGTGGCGAGCATGCCGAGCCCGACCGTCGGTCGCATCAGCACGTCGATCAGCGTGCGCAGACGCGTCGCTCCGTTCGGCGCCATCTTCGGCAAAGTGGCGGCCTGCCAGACCAGCGCGAGCAGGCCCAGCGCGGCCGCGATCAGAAACACGCTGCGCCAGCCGATCAGATTGCCGAAGTAGCTGCCGAGCGGCGCGGCAGCAATCGTCGCGACCGACACGCCACTGAAGATAATCGACAGCGCGCGCGGCACCATCGCTGGGGGAACGAGTCGCATCGCCGTCGCCGCCGACATCGTCCAGAAGCCACCGAGCGCCACGCCAAGCAGCACACGCCCGATCAGGACAGCCGGCAGGCTGGTGGCGAAACCGACGAGCAGGTTCGACGCGATCAACAGCACCGTGAATGCAAGCAACACGCGCCGCCTGTCGATGGCGCGCGTCACTGTGGCGGTCAGCAGGCTCGTGACGAGTGCGACGGCTGCGGTCATCGTGACCGCCTGCCCCGCTACGCCCTCGGTCACGCCGAGGCTCGACGCGATCGGCGTCAACAGGCTGGCTGGCAGAAATTCCGCCGTGACCAGGGCGAACACGCCGAGAGTCATTGAAAAGACGGCGCCCCACGCCGGTTTCTCGTCCTGCTCGACCGATAAGGCCTCCGCGACCTGGATAGTGGTGTCCATGCTTCGTTGCGCTCCGAATACGGGTTTACTCGATGAGGGCACAGTGTAAGGATAAGCGGCAGGACGGTCTATGGCATAAAATCCGCTATTCTTGATCTATCGTCCGGAACCGATGCTGACCACACAGCCCGGGGCTTTGAAGGTGACTTCGTAGGTGACATCTATGCCGCAGCAATCCGATTCCCACGACCTCATCAGCGATCTGCTGCTCGGTATGCGCCTCTTTGGCGTCCGCTACCGGCGCATTCAGGTCGCACGCCCGTTCGGCATCAGCTTCGGTACTGTGCCGGGGCGGGCCCAGTTTCACTTTGTCGGCCGCGGACCGGTTGTCCTGCGCACGGCCAGCGAGACTTACCAGCTCGAAGCCGGCGACGCGCTGCTGCTGCCGCACGGCGCCGCGCACGAACTGCTCTCCGCACTGGACGTACCGACCCGCTCGATCTCGGCGTTCGAAACCGCGCAGTTATGCGATTCCGTGACCCAGATCGACACCGCGACTGCGGCAAGCCCTGCTGCCGAAGGAACTGACGAAAGCGAAGCAGCCACCGACGCCGACGACGCACTGATCTTCAGCGGCTGCATGGAGCTCGATCTGGGCGGCATGCAGCCGCTCGTCACGGCGATGCCCGAGGTCATGCATGTCGGCACGCTGCTCGAACGCTACCCCGAGATCCGACCGATGCTCGATGCGATGGAGCGCGAATCCTGCGCCGAACGGGCGGGCTTCGCCGGCATCCTTGCGCGGCTCGCGGATGTCATCGCCGCGTTCATCGTGCGCGGCTGGGTCGAATGCGGCTGCGGCGACGCAACGGGCTGGGTGCAGGCCCTGCGCGATCCGCGCCTCGGTCGTGCGATCGTCGCGCTGCATCGCGATCCGGGCCGCAACTGGACGGTCGCAGAACTGGCCTCCGAAATGGGCCACTCGCGCTCCGTGTTCGCCGAACGTTTTCTGGCAGCAACCGGCATGACACCGGTGCGCTATCTGACCGAATTGCGCATGCGTCTCGCATCGCAATGGATCACGCGCGATCGCGAATCGATCGAAACGGTTGCCTATCGCCTCGGGTACGGTTCGCTCGCAGCTTTTAGCCGCGCCTTCAAGCGCGTCGTGGGACAATCGCCGGGCGCAGTGCGCGCGCAGGATGTAGCGGCGGTCGACTAAAAACGCCGAACCGTACAATCTCAAGTGGAGCCATCAATGGCCTATCGCAACTACCATAAGCGCACGATCGCCGGCCGCGATCTGCATCCCGAGACACAGATGATGTCGTATGGATACGATCCCTTCCTCTCGGAAGGCTCGGTCAAGCCGCCTGTGTTTCTGACATCGACGTTCGCGTTCCGCACCGCGGAGGACGGCGCCGACTTCTTCGATATGGTGTCCGGTCGCAAGCCCTCTCCCGAAGGCGAAAGCGCGGGGCTCGTCTATAGCCGTTTCAATCACCCGAATCTCGAGATCGTCGAGGACCGGCTCGCGTTGCTGGACGGCTCCGAATCTGCCGTGGTGACATCGAGCGGCATGTCAGCGATTGCAGCGGTCCTGCTGGCATTTCTGCGCCCTGGCGACTGCGTCGTGCAATCCGCCCCGCTATACGGCGGCACCGAAACACTGATCTCGAAGTTTCTTCCCGAATGGGGCATCACGTCGCAGGTGATCGACGACGGTCTCTCGACAGATGCGATTCGCGACGCACTCGAAGCCGCCGCGAAAAGAGGCCACGTGCGCATGTGCTACATCGAGACGCCGGCCAATCCGACCAACGCGTTGTTCGATCTCGAAGGACTGCGTCGCGAGATCGATGCCTTCGAAACGCGTCACGGTTATCGTCCGCTTTCGGTGTGCGACAACACGATGCTCGGACCGCTGTATCAGAAGCCGGTCAAGCAAGGCATCGACCTGTGCGTGTATTCGCTGACGAAGTATGTCGGCGGACATAGCGACCTGGTTGCGGGCGGCGTGACAGGCACACGCGCCCTCGTCACCAAGGTGCGCGGGATTCGCAGCTCGCTCGGCTCGCAGCTCGATCCGCACTCGTCGTGGATGATCACGCGTTCAATGGAAACGCTCGTGCTGCGGATGGAAGCCGCTGCGCGTAGCGGCACCGCCGTCGCGCGATGGCTCGCGGACAATCCGCATCGGCCGGTTAAGGTGCTGCACTCCGAACTGAACGATGATCCCGCGTACCAGGCAGTGTATCGACGTCAATGTACGGGACCGGGATCGACGTTTGCGTTTGTGCTGGATGGGGGTCGTGAACAGGCGTTCAGGTTTATCAATGGTCTGACGCTGTTCAAGTCTGCGGTGAGTCTGGGTGGCACGGAGTCGCTGATCTGTCATCCGGCGTCGACGACACATTCCGGTGTGCCGATTGCGGCGCGCGCGGCAGCGGGCGTGTCTGAGGGATTGATTCGCGTCTCCGTCGGACTCGAACATCCGGATGATCTGATCGCCGATCTGTCGAATGCGCTGGAGCATTGCTGACGGTGTGACGGGATCTGGCCGGTCCTGGTCGAACAACAGGCCCGGCATGGACTAAACGCTCATGCTCCAATGAGCGCCGATGGTCCGGCAAACGTTCTCGGTATGCGATCGTTACGCCGGACCTGGCTAGAACCGCAGCGACAGGCAAGTCAATCCACCATCCATCTTGCGAAATTCGCTCGCGTCGAGCATGTGCAGCGGCATGCCGAGCGCAGCGATTTTCTCCTGCACGCGCGGATAACCAGCGGGCGTGAGCAGCGCACCGTTGACCAGCAGCGTGTTGCATGCGTACTCGTCGGCCGCATCGATCACCATCCGGCGAAAATCATCGAACGCACGATGCCCCGCCAGCGCTTCAGTCACGAGCAGCATATCGTCGCCGAGATAATTGACCACCGATTTCAAATGCAGCCCGGCTTCGAGAGGAATCGCCTCGACGGTGTAACCGTGCGGCGCCACGAGTGCCTCGAACGCGGCGATACCGGCTGCATCGGTACGGCCCGACAGTCCGATGTAGAAGCGTGTGTCGACCTGCATCACATCGCCGCCGTCGAGACGGCCATCGCGCATCGGTAGCAAGGTGCGATGCGCAGCAAGCGGTGCGGCGATCGAATCGATTTCGCCACGCCTCGCGGGTGCGCCCGGACGCGTGACAACCGCGAATTCCGCGGTAACGACAGCGACGTCCTCGACGAAATGGCCGTCCGGGAACGCATCGAGCATCGGTAGTTCGATCAGTTCGATACCAAGCGAACGAAACGCGTCGCAGTAGGCCTGGAATTGCGTCAGCGTCCTGTCGTAGTCGGGAGCGCCCGACTGCGCAGTGGTGAGGCCGGCGCCGCACGATGCGGCGGGACGACGAACGATTGCCTTCGTGAAATGCATCGAAACTCCTCCTGACCGGTTCGCCGAACTCACGCCTTATGCGTCGACAGCAGAATGCTCGTCTCGGTAGTCGCAATCCCATCGATCAACCGAATCGTGCCCAGCACGCGATCGAAGCTCTCCAGCGAATCCGCCTGCAGTTCCGCGACCATGTCCCAACGGCCGTTCGTGCTATGAATCGTCGCGACGTTCGGATGCCCGCGCAGCACCTTGACCACCGACGCGGCCCGATTACCCTGCACGGCAATCGACATCAGCGCGCGGATCCGGTGACGCTCCGCGCTTGCCTTCAGCCGCACCGTATAGCCGACGATCACACCGCCCTGTTCGAGTCGCGTCATCCGGTTTTGCACGGTCGCGCGCGCGACCCGCAGTTCCTTCGCGAGCGCGACGACCGGCAGCCGCGCATTGTCGCGCAGCAGCGCGATGAGTTGCCGGTCGATGTCGTCGAGCACGATCATGTGCGTGGGTCCTTTTGATAATCAGAGCCGGTCAGCAAGATGAAACGCCCCGGAATAAACTGTTCGCGGCACTGCCCTTGTTGGCGCCAATCGATCATATTGCTGGCGCGATGTAGCATTTTGCTTATTTTATCGACAAAACTGACACTATTGACGGCTTTTTGCTGGCCAGAATTTTAGAAATAATGCGTCTATCGGGCGGCGCGAGCGGCCGCGGGCAAGTAACTGTGCATCCATGACAGATTCGACAACGACGCCGAGATCGCCGAAAATCGTCCATTGAATCAGCCCTACCGAGCCGCATCGCGCCGCAACCTCATCCTTTAGTTCTTGCGTCACCTTCAACCAGGCAATCCTCAGATGACTACTATTCTCGAAAGCCTTCCGCTGCAGCAACGCGTGGGCATCGCGTTCTCCGGCGGCCTCGATACCAGCGCGGCGCTGCACTGGATGCGCGTCAAAGGCGCCGTACCGTACGCCTACACGGCAAATCTGGGCCAGCCCGACGAGACGGATTACGACGAGATCCCGCGTAAGGCGATGCAATATGGCGCAGAAAACGCACGCTTGATCGATTGCCGGGCCCAGCTGGTTGCTGAAGGCATTGCGGCGTTGCAATCCGGTGCCTTCCATATTTCGACGGCGGGCGTGACCTATTTCAACACGACGCCGATCGGCCGCGCTGTGACAGGTACCATGCTCGTCGCCGCGATGAAGCAGGACGGCGTGAATATCTGGGGCGACGGCAGCACGTATAAAGGCAACGACATCGAGCGGTTTTATCGCTATGGCCTGCTCGTGAACCCGGACCTGAAGATTTACAAGCCGTGGCTCGATCAGGCGTTCATCGACGAGCTCGGTGGCCGTGCGGAGATGTCCGAATTCATGCACAAGGCAGGGTTCGGCTACAAGATGTCTGCAGAGAAAGCCTATTCGACCGACTCCAATCTGCTCGGCGCGACGCACGAAGCGAAGGATCTCGAGAGCCTTGAAAGCGGTATCCAGATCGTCAACCCGATCATGGGTGTCGCGTTCTGGCGCGACGACGTGCAGATCGCCCGCGAACAGGTCACGGTCCGTTTCGAAGAAGGCCGGCCGGTCGCACTGAACGGCGTGGAGTTTACGGACGCGGTCGAACTGCTGCTGGAAGCAAACCGGATCGGCGGACGTCACGGACTCGGCATGAGCGATCAGATCGAGAACCGGATCATCGAAGCGAAGAGCCGCGGCATTTACGAAGCCCCGGGGCTCGCGCTGCTGTACATCGCGTACGAACGGCTTGTGACCGGCATCCATAACGAAGACACGATCGAGCAGTATCGCGAGAGCGGTCGCCGGCTCGGACGTCTGCTGTACCAGGGCCGCTGGTTCGATCCGCAGGCAATCATGCTGCGCGAAACGGCGCAACGCTGGGTCGCCCGTGCGATCACCGGCGAAGTGACAATTGAACTGCGTCGCGGCAACGACTATTCGATCGTGAACACGCGCTCGCCGAACCTGACGTATCAGCCCGAACGGCTGTCGATGGAAAAGGTCGCGTCGACGTTCTCGCCGCGCGACCGGATCGGCCAACTGACGATGCGGAATCTGGATATCACCGACACGCGCGACAAGCTTCAGGTCTACGCCAAGGTGGGTCTGCTCACACCAGGCGACACCTCGGCGCTGCCGGAGCTGAAGGACGACAGCAAAAAGCAAGGCAAATAAGCGAGGCCAGGAACCGTGACCGGCATGCTTGCGCTCAAGCTCACGCTCGTCCCGCTGTTTCTGCTTATCGTCTCGATGTCGGGCAAATGGTGGGGACCGGCCATCGCGGGATGGCTGGCCGGCCTACCCGTCGTAGCCGGTCCGATTCTTTACCTCCTCGTCCTCGCGCACGGCCCGGCTTTCGGCGCGCGTGCCGCGATACTTTCCCTCTCTGCGATCCTCGCGTCGGAAGCGTTCAATTTCGCTTATGCATGGACGTGCCGTTCGCGTCCGTGGCCGGTTGCGCTCGTTGCCGGTCTCTGCACGTGGTTCGTTTGCGCGTGTGCCCTTTCGTTCCTGCCGACATCGCCGATATGGGCTGCCATTGTGGCTTTCGCAGCCGTCTGCTTCGGTCAATCGTTTTTGCCACGCAGTGCGGCCGTCGCAGCAGGTGCGCCGCTGACACGCTCCGATCTGATCGGCAGAATGGTGGCGGGCGCAACGCTGACGATCGTAGTGACGTCGCTGTCGGGACGGATGGGCCCGACGTGGAGTGGTTTGTTCGCAGTCTTCCCGTTGCTTGGAACCGTGCTGTCGGTATCGTCACATCGCGCACACGGGTCCGACTTCGTCGTTTCGTTATTGCGCGGCATGGTACTCGGCAGGTTTTCGTTTGCCGCGTTCTGTTTGCTGCTTTCGTTCGCGTTGCTTCATCAACCTGCTGCCGTGGCGTTTGTAGAAGCTGCAGCGCTAGCGATGCTCGTGCAATGGGGTACCCGGCGGATAGCGATGGCACGGCGCGCGAACCTCGATAAGCAACGCGCCGTTACGACGGCGTAAGTCGTTGAAACCGGACTCATCAGTACGAACCCGGCCGGTTTAAACACACCACTCGCACCTCCATGAAAACTTCGCAGCCTGTTGCACTGGTCACTGGTTCGACTTCCGGTATCGGGGCTGCGATTGCTCGCCGGCTCTCATTGGATGGATACGCTGTCGTCCTGCATTCGCGCAGTTCAGTCGAAGTGGGACATGCACTGGCCAGTGAACTCGGTTCGGCCACGTACGTGCAAGCCGATCTGGCCAACGACGCAGACCGCGTGAAGTTGATTCGAGAGGCCATTGCTGCGTGGGGTCGACTCGATGTCCTGGTGAACAACGCCGGGATCAGTCGCGTTATCCCCCATGCCGATCTCGCCGCGGCCACGCCGGATGTCTGGCATGAGTTGCATGAAGTCAACGTGATCGCGCCGTTTCGTCTCGTGGCCGAAGCGGAAGCAGCCTTACGTGAAGCTGCTGCACGTGGAAGACCAGGTTGTGTCGTGAACGTCAGTTCGCACGCAGGCGTTCGTCCCAAGGGCGCGTCCATTCCTTACGCAGCGAGCAAGGCCGCGTTAAACCATGTGACCCGTTTGCTTGCTGTGTCGCTTGCACCCGATATCCGCGTGAATGCGGTTGCGCCTGGACTCGTGGATACACCGCTTACTGCTGGCTGGACACAGGCGCAGCAACTCTGGAAAGAGCGCGCGCCGATGCGCCGGGCAGCGAGTCCTGAAGACATCGCGCAGGCGGTTGCATTGCTGGTCGCCTCGGACTATCTGACGGGCGAGATTCTGCTCTCGGACGGCGGGCTCAATCTCACGTAGCAGACGCGTGCGGGACGATCCGGGGTCACTGCAAGGATCGGCGTTTCGAGCTAACCTGTGCGGAAATCCAGTGCGATGCCAGCCCGGCTGCACTGCACATTACCCCATCAGGAAAGCAATGAAACAAACCATCACCATCGATCTTGTCTCCGATGTCGCGTGCCCATGGTGTGCAGTCGGCCTGTCATCGCTGCAGCTCGCCCTGGCGCGTCTCGACGAAACAGTCGACGCGCAAATCGCCGTTCATCCGTTCGAACTGAATCCGCAGATGGGACCCGGTGGCGAAGCCATCGTCGACTATCTCGGCAAAAAATATGGACGTACACCGGAACAGATCGCCGAAACACAAGCGATGATCCGCGAGCGCGGCGCGAGTGTCGGCTTCGTCTTCGGATCGCGCGACCACGTCTACAACACATTCGATGCGCACCGCCTGATGCATTGGGCGAGTATTCAAGGCAAGCAGGTACCGCTCAAAATGGCGCTGTTGCGCGCCTATCATTCCGACGGCAAAGACCCGAGCGATCATGCGGTGCTCGTCGAAGCGGCGCAATCGGTGGGGCTCGACGCAGAAGAAGCGCGTGGTGTGCTGCAAAGCGGACAGTACGCTGACGAAGTTCGCGCTGAAGAACACAAATACCAGGCGATGGGCATCCAGTCGGTACCGGCGTTCATCTTCAACAATCGCTACCTGGTGAGCGGCGGCCAACCGGTGGAAGCGTTTGAACAGGTTATCGAGCGGGTACTGGCGGAAGCGTAGTTCGGTGTTCGCCTGGCAGCCCTCGACGCGCGGGCTCGACTTCGTGAAGATAGCCAGTAAAAGTGTCACGCGGCGAGGACGTGGTTAGCTGAGTCAGGATTCGACCCACTTCGCCGCGATGGTATCCGGCGTGGGCAATGATATGTCCAAGCATTTCCTCGCGTGACATTCGTCCAGGCGTCCCATCTGTGAAAACAAACTCAATCGCTTCGGTAAGTTCGGTCTCGTCCAGACGCTCAAGGTACGCGACATACCATTGATCCGTTTCTCTGATTGCTCTCGATAGATCCTCCAGTTTCGGCACCTCGGCCGTCTCTGTTTTCGTATAGGCGTGCCTCACACGCTGAAGATTGGCGACGAAAATCCGGTCGACGATGTGAGCGTGATTGAGGACGCTAACCGCCGTGTAGTACTCGTCGTCTGGCGCCTCCTCCTCAAGCCTGGCCAGCCCTGCAATCAGCCCTTCGTCAGCCCATGCCTTGTATCGAAACAGAGAAATCAGAAGCCCTTGTGCACTCATTGTCGCTTTCCTGAATGGCGTATTGCTTTGGGGTTGATCGAGAAGCTGACCTTAGCAGGCTGTGCGGACTTCCAGACATTCAGGGCGATGAACGGAGATCAGCAAAAACCCTAATGTTTTGGTGCGTCGCACTTAAGATAGCGTTCGCATATGAATTGTTTGTTTATACGCAAACTTTCTCATCAAAATCTGAAAATCAGCGACTCCCCTTTATCGATAAATGCAATGTCAGCGCAATCACGAACAGAGGGAACACCCCATGACTCCAGTCAGTTCAGTGAAGGGCAACGCCCCGCTACGCTCATCGGCGGTGATGTATAGATTGCTTCGAACGATGGTGGTTGGTGTGAGTGTGGTGCTGGCAGGCTGCGGAGGGGATGGAGAAGGCACCAGTCTGTCGAAAGCCGAACTGGCGGCGCAAAACGTTGCGGCGCCCAGTACTGCGAATAGCGCGTCAAGGATGCTCTATGCGAGTCCATCCGGGTCATCGGGCGACTGTTCGAGAAGCGCCCCTTGTGATCTGAGCGGCGCTCAACGTGCCGTTCGATCGCTGCGGTTTTCCGGCGTGACCGACGTGCAGGTTCAGCTTGCCGATGGCGTATACCGGCTCGCGAGCCCGTTGAAATTCGGTCCGGCGGATTCCGGGGCGCCAGGCCACCCGGTCGTGTGGAGGGCAATGACCGGTGCGCACCCGGTGATCTCCGGCGCGACGCAGGTCACAGGATGGTCGCAATCTGGCACAGGCGGAGTATGGTCAGCTCCAGCACCGGCTGGCAGCAACTCCCGACAGCTCTACATCAACGGCGCGCCCGCACGGGTGGCGCAACAGACGCCCGACCAGCTTGGGTTTGTTGGCGGCTGGACAGGCTCAGCGACCGGCTACAACATCGCTAACGACAGTGTCGCCATGACCTGGTTCGCCGGGTTGAATGCGGCGCAGCTTGCCAATGTCGAGTTCGTCTATACCCAGGGCAATGGCGCGTGGACTGAATCGCGGTGCAGAGTGACCGGTTATTCGAACGGCACGCTGACCATGGCGCAGCCGTGCTGGACCAATGTCACCAATCGCCTGTCGTTCGCACAGCCCAGCGGCGGTCTGCCATCGATGAATTCCAGCACGATGCCGTCATCGATACAAAATGCCCAGGCCTTGATCCAGCCAGGCCAGTGGTTTCTCGATTCGAGAGCCAACGTCCTTTACTACCAGCCGCTACCCGGGCAGCAGATCGCCACACTGGATGTGGAGCTTCCCCGCCTGGAGACCCTGCTGCAGGGTGCGGGATCGCTAGCCCACCCGCTGCATGACGTGACGTTCTCTGGCCTGCAGTTTTCCTACGCGACCTGGAACGATCCATCTACCTCGGTTGGGTTTGCCGACGTCCAAAGCAATCTGCGGATGACCACCGCAGGCGGCAATCAGGGCATGTGCAATTTCTCATCTCCCGCTGGTACGTGTCCCTGGGGTGCCTTATCTCAGCCATTGGCCAACGTCAGCTTCAGCGCATCGAACCGTATTTCGTTCACGGGAAATCGCTTCATCGATCTGGGAGGCGCGGGCCTCGCGTTCATGTACGGATCGTCGGATAACCTGATCCGGAACAACGAGTTCGCCTCGATTGCTTCGACGGGAATCTTGATGGGCTGCACGTCCGACCCGACACCCACTCACTCGTCGGATGCCACGACGATCAAACAGAATTGCAATCCCGATCTGGCATTGGTGGCAAACGATGTGATCGGTGTCAACGAGATCATGAGAGACAACAAGATCATCGGTAACCTGATTCACAACGTCGGCACGGATTATCCGTCCGCATGCGGCATTACCTTGCTGTTCGGCCGCAAGACGGTTGTCACGCAAAACGAGATTCACGACGTGCCCTATTCGGCCATTACCGCCGGTGTGATCCAGGGGCATGTCGACAACTCCGCTCATCCGGACAACTCAACCAACGTCAATGACAGCAATACCCTCAGCGACAATCTACTGCATGACTATATGTCGGGACTGACGGACGGAGGAGCGATCTACATCGAAGGTCACCAGGCGCAGTATCAGTACAAAGCCGATGGCGTGACGATCGATCCGGTGGCCACACTCGCTCATGGAATGCAGGTGACCGGCAATGTCTCGTACAACAGCAACAACGTCATGAGAACCTACTACGACGATGCCGGTTCGGAGTGGATCAACTGGAAGGGCAATGCTTCGTTCAACTCGATCGGGCCGTTTAAATCTGTGCAGGGTGGATGCGAGCCCACAGGGCACCTCTGGATCACCGGGAATTATGTCGATGCGGCGCTGAACGACTACAACACCTGTCCGCCGCTACCAGTCGACGCCAGCAACGACAGTGGGAATGTCACCATCTCGGCCATGTCGGATATCCCCTCGACATTGCTCGATCATGCAGGACGAAAACGAATTCGCGATGCCATCACGGAAAGCAGCATCAATGGCCGCATTGGCGATAACTCATCGCAGATCACCTACAGCGGCTCATGGCAGGACGCCAACAACCGGTCGTCCTTTTATGACTACCTGCATGACCTTCATTACACGACGAACAATAGCGATACGATGACCCTGTCGTTTACCGGTACGGTCATCCAGGTTTTCGGTGAGCAATACATCGATCAGGGCAACCTGGGTATCGCCATCGATGGTGGCGCACAACAAGTCGTGAATACGGTGCCCGCCGATGGAGTACGACACTCCAACGTGGCGGTGTACACGTCTCCCTTGCTGACTCGCGGCCAGCACACCATCACCGTGACCAAGCTGTCGGGTACCTACGCGACCATGAATGGCGTCTATATCGCGCCGTGAAATGTGCCGATGCGCAATCAGCGAGCGCAGGAATTCACAGGTGAGGGAGCACCTGTGAACGGCGCCGCCGCACTGCATCTTTTCGAGGCCGTGCAAATTTATTCACATCGCGGGTGAAAAACCATCGTTGGACGTATCGATCACCGAAATCGATACTTTCTACATGCCCAGACGCTGTAACGGCGAGCTGGCATGAGATTGCGCTTAAGAGCGTTTTAGCTTTCGATGCCCGCTCCTGGTCTGGAGCAAGCCCTTCGGAGCGCTTTAAATGCCCGGCGCAGCATACGTCCAACTGATGAACCCATGGTGCCCTATGAGCCACAACGTCGATTACAACAAGATCTCCATCAAAACCCCGCAAGAGATTGCAATGCTGCGCGTCGCAGGTCGTATCTCCGCGCAGGTTCTTCAGGATCTGACGCCTCACATTCAGCCCGGCGTTACGTCACGTCAAATCAACGACATTGCTTATGACCTGATCGTCAACAAGTACCATGCCGAGATCGATCGCGAGGATCTGGCAGGTTATGACTCGAGCCAGTACGCATGCATCTCGATCGCGCACAACGAGAACGCATTCAGCGGCGAACCGAATGATCTTCCCTTGAAGAAGGGCGATCTCTTCGGCGTTGACGTCAGCATCAAGAAGGAAGGCTGGTGCGGCGACACCCAACGCATGTGGATCGTTGGAGAGGAGACGAGTTCGGAGGCGCGTCTCTTGATGTCGGTCGGTTACCAGGCGATGTGCCTTGGCATCAGTCTCGTTCGGCCGGGCGCGAAGCTCCAGGACATTGCCCGGCGCGTGCAGGAATATGTCGAATCTTTCGGATTCTCGATGCTTCGCGTTCCGAGCGGCACCGGCCACTCGACCGGTCAGGTTCATGCCGACGGCTGGCTTATCCCGTACTACGACTCCCCGGTGAATGAAGGTCGCGTGCTCGAGAAAGGCATGGTAATCACGGTCGAACCGTTTATCTGCGCGGGCTCTGGTGAGGGTATCCGGCTGAATAACGTCACCCGGTCCGCACAGACCGCAGACAAGTCTCTGGCAGTGTATTGGGAGCACGTCGTCGCGGTGACCGACGACGGATGCGAAGTCCTTGACCTGCGTGAGGGCGAAGACACGTCATTCTATGACGCGCGTGCTCGCCGCTAACCGCATACCGCCCGGCACTGCGGAAATGGTGTGATCCCGGCACCAGAATCTAGTCTGATTCGTTGACTACTTCCTCGAGCCATTCTGCAAATTGCAGAATGGCTTCGCGCTTGGGATTATCTTGATGCCAGCAAATATGGTAGGACAGCGCCGACGGAATCCGGGTGCTACCGATACGCACGAGTATTCCGTCCCGCAGATAAGAATGGATAAGGCGCTCCCGAAGCATGGCGACGCCCTGGCCCGCGAGCGCGGCCTGCAGAAGCGATGCTGCGTCGTTGAGCATCGGCCCATAGTTCGGATCGCTCGCGCTGATTCCAGCGGCATCGAAGAATTCTCGCCATGAGCGTCCTGCGTACCTCAGTAACGGCACATGCGCCAGCTTGCTCGCATCCAATGGTGCATGCCTGTCAAAGAATGCCGGAGTACACACCGCGACAACCGAATCATCGAGCAGCTTCCTCGATTGAAAGCCGTCTCTATCGATAGGTCTATGCCAGATACCAACGTCTGCCTCGTGGCGCTCAGGAACATCCAGCGTATTGCGCACGGTGATTGAAAGATCGACATGCGGTTTAACATCCGCAAATGCCCCCAGCTTCGGAATCAACCATACGTTGGCAAAATCAGCCATGACGTTGACCTTGAGGACCAGCCGCTGCTGCTGGTTCGAGTTCCTGGCTTCGAGCAACGCGGACTCGAGATCGGCAAGATTCTTACGCACACGTTCCGCCAGTCGCGTGCAGGCCGCCGTGGGGATCATTTGTGTTTGCGCCCGCTCGAACAACGGAACGCTGAGCAATCCTTCGATCTGCCGGATCTGATGACTGATGGCGCTATGCGTCAGGTTCAGTTCGTTGGCGGCCAGGGTGAAACTTCGGCAGCGTTCGGCCGTTTCAAGCGCACGAAGCGCGGAAATGTTGAGGCGCAGTCGGTCGGTCATTGCGGTCTTCAAGAACGTAGGGGGAGATTTAAACATTTTTGCGAGCACAGGTGTGGTGCCGCGTTCGCGCAGGAAACGGCCCTGCCTGCCGCGAATGTGAGGAATTGCGGCAACCCATGCATCAAGCTGGGCAATGTCGTGGCGGTTGTCGTGGCGGTTCGCGCCGGTCAGGATGACCGCGAGCGGGATGCCTTGCGCGTCGACAATAGGTAGTTTCGCAACAGCTCCCTAGTCTTACTGTGTCACACGCTTTTGCGAACTACTGCGTTAATGAACGGTACAAGCGTTGCGTGAGTCTTAGGCCGAGCAAGATACGCAACGTAGTGATGAAATCAGGAACGTGGCGTTGTGCGCGCTGGACTGCTGCGTGCGATGTAATCCGCGGGAAGGACAGGCAACGCGCGTTTGACGAAGTTTTTTTATCGCCTGTACCTGATCCCATCCTGAGTCTCTGGGCCATCAGAAACCCGTACGCGGCGATACTCAGTGTTGCATGGCGCTTGCGCCGGCCGCTGACGACAGGTACAAAGGGGCCCTGATACAAAGCTGTTAAATTCGCACGTCTCGCAAGGTCCTGGAATATGCGGTTATGCTTGTGACCGACACTACATCTCCCTGCAACGCGACAACATCAGAAGTACGGTTCGACGTGTACCCGTAGAGGTAGCCCTGTCGTGCGCCGTGGGCTGTTGAACAACTTCTCTCAATGGAACACAGCAGAGCGAAAACACATGCAAACATCGAGCAAGCCGATTGTCACTGCCGCGGTCGCTGTATTCGCAGTCATTGTGGCATCCCTGCTTCAGGTGGCCGACGCCAAGCTTCCAGAAGCGGGCCTCGATATAACCGGGAAGATAACGAAATACACGGACGCGGAGAGAAAGACGTACCACCTGTCGGAAGCGGATATTGCGGCCATGCCTCAGTATGTGATAACTACATCCACTCCCTGGACATCGAGGGCGAAATTCGCGGGAATTCGGATCGAAGACGTGTTGGCGAAAGTAGGAGCAACTGGCACTTCATTCAGGATAACCGGATACGATGGTTTTATATCTTCCGACATTCCATTTTCAGATGTTGAAAAATATCACCCTATTTTTGCCACATCCATGAACGGAGTAAAGCTGAAGATACGAAATTTTGGTCCATTTTTCATAGTTTATCCACGTGACGGATATTATGAAGAATTGAATAATTCCAAGATGGAGGCGAGCTTCGCCAGACAAGTAAAATCGTTGGAAGTAAATTGAAATCATGAAAGAAATGTACAAAGCATCCCTCCCTTCCTGCACTTGCAAGGTGTGTGCAGGCGAAGCAACCCTGTACGATGTGGTTGATTTCAATAAAAACTGTGAGGAGAGGCGTGGATATCTTCTCGAGCTGTCGGGCGTGCCGGTTTATTATTACAAATGCAGTGCTTGCGGAACCATATTCACAACGGCATTTGATAAATGGAGCAATCATGATTTTGAGGCGTATATTTATAACGATGATTATATAAAGGTTGATATAGATAGTGAAAAGATACGGCCGCAGCAAAATGCGCGATTGGTGCAGGCGTTGATTGCATCTGTTGGCGGCATATCGATGCTGGATTACGGTAGCGGCGCCGGATTGCTGGCCAAGCTGCTGACAAAGCACGGTTTCGATGTGCGAAGCTGGGATCCGTTTTTCTCCAAAGGTATGCCTCCCTCCGATAAATTTGATCTCATTACTTCATTTGAAGTATTTGAACACACAAACGACCCTGATCACACTCTCTCACAAATCAACTCCCGCCTGAAAAATGACGGCGCACTGCTTTTTTCAACATATTTGATTGATCCGGACGATGATAACAGGCGACATTGGTATATTTCACCGAGAAATGGACATCTGACGATATATACTATGTCGGGATTGAAATCGCTTTTCACGCGCTTTGGCCTGCAGCTGCATCACTATTCCCGAGGACTTCATTTAGCGTTTCGGACCGTGCCCGGTTGGCTGACACGTGACTCAGTACGCTGGGACGCAGTCCCCGACGAAGTTCTCAACGCGCCACAACGCTAGATATCAAAGAAGCAATGCGAATTTTCGGACTCAAACAGAATTTTCGGGAAAAATTCGGTACGCAAAGAATCTCTATTCTGATTTTCTTGCTAACAATTCTGGTTGCAATCGTCACGTGGATTTACGCTGCCGTGGGGTGGCTAAGTCCATCTGCTGCTTATGAGTTGGCTGGCCCCCAGGAAAATTATTATTGGGGAACAGCGCAATTTGAAATAAAACTTGAGGAACTGAAGAGCGATCTGGCGGAATTTTCTTTTTCAAAATCAAGGACATTTGACGATCTCGATCTCGAATGGAATGTGCTGCTGTCAAAATATTTTATCTTGGGCGTTCAGGGCGACGCAACGAAGTCAGCCATGGCAATCCCGGAGTATCGTCAGGCCCTGAGTGAACTGCAGCAGCCTCTTGACCAGATAGATGCGTATTTCGACCAGGGTTATCTGAGCAACGCCGACGTCGACACAGTTGTACGGAAACTCACCCTGATGCGCCCGGTGGTGAATCAACTGGTGCATAGCATCGGAGCCGCGGAGATGCAGCGTCGGGATCAGGCGATTAAGGATTTTAAACAAAAACAAATCATATTCCTTCAATTCAGCGGAATATTGCTTTTTTTGATTTTCTGCGCCTTTCTTGGCTTACTCTGGTTGCTGCGGCAACACCGACTTAACGTGCAGCGTGAACGTGAATTACGGGCTGCCAAAACGGCTTTCCTCGGGATGATCGGTCACGAGTTGAGATCGCCTCTGCAGATAATTGCCTCGGCAGTCGATAATCTTGCAAATGAGCCACTAAATCACGCAGGCATGAAATCTGTGCTGGCACTGGAAAATGCTATCGGTCAGCTGGATGTGCAGATGCGAGATATTTCGGATTTCGCAATGCTGGATTCAAAAGCATTTCGCGTCACCAAAAATTGGATGCGCATTAAAGAAATAGTGAAATCCGTCATTGATTCACAGAAAACCACGGCAGATAAAAAAGGAATCACCATCAACCTGGTCATGGAAGATGATTTCCCGTTAATCTATACAGATAGCACGCGGATTCAACAAGTAATAGCGAATCTCGTATCCAACGCGATCAAATACTCGGATGCAGGCGTTGTCGAAATCTCCGTCGAAACCAGATGGACAGGTTACACCGGGCAAAGTTTTCTGCGTTTGCAGGTTCGGGATAGTGGCATCGGTATCAGCGAGGCTGATCAGAAAATTATCTTTAAGCCGTTCGTGCGATTGCATACCGTTCAGTCAGTACCCTCTCACGGCATCGGTATGGGGTTGGCCATCGTTAAGGAAATTACCAACTCACTGGATGGCTTTATAACCGTGAAAAGCGCTCTTGGTGCGGGCTCTGCCTTCACGGTTGAATTTCCCTGCGATCTGATGGCTGACGTGGGAGGGGCTGCGCTCGAGGACGAGGTGGCGAGTCCGATTTCGGTGTTTGAGGAGGTAAAATGGATTCAACATGCACTTGTTATCGACGACAATCAAGGCATCGTCGATTCACTGGTGGCAATGTTTCGGTCGTATAAAATTGATGTGGATGGCGTAATTTCCACAGATGCGGCTGAAATATTGATCAGAAATGTTCGCTATGATGTATTGATTGTGGATGTAAACATGCCAGTTATGGATGGACCGAGTTTTATTCGATCTGTACAAACACAAGGCTTGATTGATGAGTGTGTAGCCATTATCGGATTAAGTGCCTATAATCAGCAGTTTCTCGGCGAGGAAGAGCGAAATCTATTCGATGAGTTTCTTTCGAAGCCTCTGCGTGCTACAGAATTATTTAAATCGCTTGCAAGAATCTCCTTGCGAAGCGAATCGACGAGGCAAAGGAAATGAGCGTTGCACTCATCCTCCTGATCGCTCGCCCTTCAGGCGTCGAGTGAGCTCCGCGACCAGCCACGGTAGTCTCACTGGCTTCTCAATCGGAAAGATCTCATATTTCTGGATGATTTCTGCCATCTCCCCCTCATCTGCTTCACCCGTAACGATTTTTCCAGTTAGCAGATAGATTGGAGCATCGTTGGAGTAATGCTCAGCAATTCGTTCAATTGATGCGCGTGCAGTCGTGTTATCCAGCATCCAGTCGATGACGTAGGCATCAAAACGCGAGGTACTGAAGTCCCTTGCGAACTCGAGATGCCGTACGTAACCCTTCGCGATGAATCCGTGAGTCCCGAGGTAGGTGCAGATCTGTTCTGTCACTACCGGTTCGTCGTCAAGTACCGCGATCACTGGCGTGTGCGGCCCTGCCTTGACGGCGATCTCGATTGATTTCACCTCGTAATGCTGGCCAGGAGGCACAGACGCATGGGGATAGATGTGCCACCGATGGTCAACACTGATCGCGACGAATTGCGGAGGAACCCCGGTTGAGAATGGCGCCCCGATTTCCGCAACACACTCATAGCTGCGTTGCTCAATTACGAGCCATGCCTTGTCCCGAGACGCTTGTGGCAGCAACGCGCCTTGGACAGGAATATTTTCAATGAAAAAGGCAGGCGACTCCCCGTAAGCCAGCGCGACCGCTTTAAGCTGGTTTATCGTCCAGGGATTCAATCCCTTGATTTTGCGAAGAGCCTGCGAATAGCTTAAAGCACAAATCCGTTGAATTTCTCCAGCGTGCTGACGCTTTCCTATGCCATGTGACTCCAGCAGTTCCCTGACTCTGCTTGCAATGGCGCGTGCCTCGGCAAGGTCGCCGTCGATTTCTGGCATCTATCGTTTCTCGTCAATTCGGGTCCAGAGCGAGTCTATCGGGTACGGGTACTGATGTCGATGCACGCTTTGGGTCGAAGAGGTGGCGAACGCCATCAAAATAGAGCATGCCATGCCTTATGCGAGGCGAATATGGCTTGACATGCTCGTTTTGCCTTCATAATAATGCGGCCACGCTATGCGTATGTGTGAGTTTGGTCAAATAGAGTGTGCGATGCTTGTTTTGGTCGATGAGACCGCTTGATTTTAGCAGCAGGCGTATTCGTACCTTTCGTGCAAATTCTGGCAGTCGTTTGCCGTGAACCTGCGGCCAGTAAGGCCCGGCATTATCGGGACATTTCTTTGGAAATCGACCTTATAAATCGTTGATTAGAAAGAAATTTTCGAATGAAAGCGCCAGAATTTGGATGAAAGGTACGAATACCCCAGTGACAACTAAAAGTGGATGTTTCTCTGGCTGCTACGATGCGGGTTTCCTCTCATCCATGGAGCCGATGTTGACAGACAACGATATTCAATACACATACAGACCATTGACGGCCAGGGACATCGGGTCTTTCTACGACGTCAGGTTTTCCGTGCGGGAGAACCGGATCCATCCACATCAGGTCAACCTGCTCGACCGTGACCTGCTGATCGAAAAGATCGGGCAGGGCGGTGGGTGGCTTTGTGAACACGAGGGCGAGGTTGTCGGCTTCTGCCTGCCTGTGTTGACCGAGAAACCCTTCATCACCGGACTGTTCATTCGCCCGGCACACCACAAACATGGCATCGGTCGCGAGCTACTGGAACGATCAGTTCGTTGGCTGCGCGACCAGGGAGCTAAATCAGTCGAACTCGTCACCGACCCGGGTTCGCGCGCCGACGGTTTCTACCAGCATCTCGGCTGGAAGCGACACGGACTCGACGAGTTTGGGTGCCAGGTCGTATTCACACTCGACCTCGCTTAGTCCGGGATTACCTGGAGAATTCAGAGATGTCACGCGACAACGGCGAACGACGGACAGCCGCTCAACGGCCAGCGACACTTCACACGGTCATCTGTGCTGAAAAGGTCCTTAGCCAGCTCGGCGTGTCTGTCGACGCTTTGTTGCGCGGCACCGGGATCCTGCCTGAGCAACTGGATCAACCCGACACGATGATCACTCACGCACAGGAGATCATTGTTTTTGCCAATGCGCTTTTGCTGTCGGGTGATTCCGGAATAGGACTTGCGATCGGCAATGCGATTCCGGTTACCGCTTACGGTTGCCGGGGCACGGCGATGCTCACCAGTCCGACGCTGGAGGTTTCGCTTCGTACTGCCTACGCGTATCCGCTTCTTGGCATCTGCTATTTCCGTATTTCCCTGGAGGTTTCCGGTGACGACGCACGAGCAGTTCTTCGGAACTACACCTATCGACCCGACCTTCTGGTCCTGAACACCGACGTTTGTCTCGCTGCAATCCGGCGCGAGATCATCGGGATTCTTGGTCGCGAGCTGACGTTTTCGCGAATCACGTTGGGCTTCTCCGCACCGCCTCACGCTGACCGCTACGCCGAGTTTTTCGAATGTCCCGTGGAGTTCGATGCGGCCGACACCGCGGTGCATTTTCCCGCCGCTGAGCTAGCCAGTCCGCTACCTGTCTCGCATCCTCATGCATTCGAGATTGCCCGCCGGCAGTGCGAAAAAAAGGAGGCAGAACTTGCCCGATGGGTTCCCGGTGACCTGGTGGGTCGTCTGCTCGCATTGCTGTTTGAGAATCCAGGGCGGAAGGATTTCGACCAGCTCGGACTGTCACTGAGCACCCTGCAGAGAAGACTTCGAGAAGTCGGTACTTCAATCGGAGAACTTCGCGCAGGAGTACGACGGGACCTCGCCACCCGCTACCGGAACGACGCGCAATATAGCCCCAAGAAAGTTGCCTCGAAACTCGGGTTCAAACAACCGGAATCGCTCAACCGTCTGTTGTCGGACAAGTCCTGAGATGATCGATGGGTTCTCCTTCGCGGGGCGCTAAAGCGTGCGCGGGCTTCAATAATTGCTCGAAGCGATTCAACGTGCATACATGAATGAAAAACAGTGAAAATTGACCTGCTGCGACCAAGAGTCGACCTTGCTTCGGGGGAAGCCACGTCATTAAACTCGGCTATCCCAAGGTGAGCGCAATGCGATTACAGGTACCGATGAAGTTGCACAGAAGTCTCTGGCCTGCAGCCGTCATTCTGGCTGCGGGCGTTGTTGCGCCTCTCGGCATACTCGCCGTTGTTTCGTGGTCTTTACCGCTCGATTTTGGAGGCGTCGCCTGGGGTAAATTTTCGTCAGACGCGTATATCGGGCTTCTGTTTGAACGCGATTTTGACGGTGTGCTCGTCTTTCAGTCTGATTTCGTCCAGATTTTCGTGCGCTCAGTCGCGCTGGCGGGAATGGCCACAATTGTCTGCCTGCTGTTCGCACTTCCGGTCGCACTCCATATCGCGGGTTGTCCTCCACGACGTAAGGCCCTGTACCTGCTCCTGATCACGGTTCCTTTCTGGACATGCGTTGTTGTGCAGATGTACGGCTGGATAACCCTGCTCGCAGACAATGGTCTTCTGAACCACGTGTTGAACCGGATTCGCGTCGTGGACGTTCCGCTCGGCGTGCTTTACACGTACGGCGCTACGCTGCTTGGCCTCGTCTACACATTTCTTCCGTTCATGGTGCTTCCGATATATGCCGCGCTCGACGATATGGACTGGCGCGTTGTCGAAGCCGCGCTCGATCTCGGGGCGACTGGTCCAGTCGCATTGCGCGACGTGGTCATCCCGGGATGTCGCGGCGGAATAGCGGCAGGTGTGGGTCTCGTGTTCGTGCCGGCCCTCGGAACATATGTTGTGTCTGACCTGCTAGGTGGGAATCGCTCGATGATGCTCGGCAACCTCGTCGCCTTTCAGTTTTCCTCAGGACACAACTGGCCGCTCGGGGCAGCGATGGCATTCGCGCTTCTCGGACTTGTGCTCGTGGCGCTCGTCGTCTCGCGGGTACGGCTGGCTGTGAGCGACAGGGGCGGCGTAAGACATGAATTCGCCTGAGCTTAGGCGCCTGATGCCTACAGCACCGTTCGCGTGGAGTGCGATGGTGTTTCTGTACCTGCCCGTCGTTGCCCTGATCTGGATGAGTTTTAACAGGGGGCCATCCGCGCTCGTCTGGCAGGGCTGGGGCATTCACGGCTATGTCGATGCGGTCCAGGACCAGACGCTCATGCGTGCTGCTACGACCTCGATTGTGCTCGCGGTGGTGTCGATGATCGCATCAACCGTGATCGCGCTCGCCGCGGCCGTCACAGGCTGGAGTTTCGCCGCGCGAGATCGCAACGCGCTCGTGGCCTGGATCTCGTTGCCGCTGGTCATTCCGGAAATCATTCTCGCGATCGGCACGCTGCTCCTGTTTTCCATGCTGTCAATCGAACCGGGGTTCACGACAGTGCTCTTTGCACACATCGTATTCTGTCTGCCGTTCGCCTATCTGCCGATCGGCGCGCGACTCGAAAAGATTGACCGAAACCTGCTCGACGCGGCAGCAGACCTCTCGGCCACGCCGTGGACCACCTTCTGTCAGATAACGCTGCCTCTTGCGACCCCAGGAATTGTCGCGGGTGCGTTGCTCGCCTTTGTCGTGTCGATGAACGACTACGTGACGAGTTACTTTCTCGCCGGAGCGGGGCTGACGACGTTGCCGATGTACATCTTCAGCGCACTCAAGCTTGGCATCACGCCGAAAATCAACGCGATATCAACCGTCGTGGTCGGTGTGTCCGCATTGCAGCTGGTCGGCGTATGGCTGGCGAGGCTAGACAAAGATCTGAAAACAACCTGAGATTTACTCAATGAAACGAAAGTATCTGTACGGAATAGTGTGTCTTGCGTTCAGCACTGGTGCATACGCAGGTGGGGAAGTGCACATCGGAAACTGGCCGGATTACATGCCGTCGTCCCTGCTTACGCAATTCGAGAAGGAAACGGGGGTCAAGACTACCCTTGATGTCTACGAGAGCGACGCAGCACTGACCGAGAAACTGCAGGCAGGCGCCGGCGGATATGACGTTGCCATCACCGGCGACTATTACGTGCCCATCCTGGCTCACGCGGGGCTGCTGACCAAACTCGACAAGTCGAAGCTTTCCAACGCCGCGAACATTAAGCCGGAGTTTGCGCACCCTTCGTTCGACCCCGAGCGGAACTATGCGATGCCCTACATGGTTGTCATTACGGGCTTCAGCTACGACGGCGCGAGGGTGACGGGCGGACGGCTCGACGACAGCTGGAAACCGTTCTTTGATCCGGAGCCTGCAGTGCGTGGGCAGATTGCGGACCTCGATGCTGTGGAGGAACTTTATATGGCCGCCAGCTGGTATCTCGGCCAGGACGAATGCAGCGAGAAACCGGATGATGCGAAACGTGTGCTGGCCATTCTTGAAAAGCAGAAGCCGTTCGTCAAGATCTATAGCAATGACGGTCCCATCGATCGGATCGTTTCGAAACAGGTGATCGTCCAGCACAACTGGAATGGCTCCAGCGAGCGAGCGAGCCAGCAACTGTCGAGCGTGAAGTTCGTGGTCCCGAGAGAAGGAGCGCGCATGCTTCTGGACAACCTTGTGATCCCTGCGAAGGCAAAGAACCTTTCAGCTGCTTACCAGTTCGTGAACTGGATGATGAAGCCAGAGATCATCGCCGAGGTGTCCAATGCGCTGCGCTATAACAACGCGATCAGGGGTTCGGAGAAATACATGGACCAGGCTCTCCTGCGTGATCCGGCGATCAACGTCCCTGAGGACCAGAAGGCCCGGCTACGACCGTACAAGGCGTGCTCACCAGCGGCACTGTCGTTGCGGAGCAAGGTGTGGACGAAGCTGAAGGGATAGCAGCCGCAAACACACTGCGCGTTATCTGTACCGGGCGGGAGACTTTGATGCGAATTGCATTTGAACGCGTGGTACACCCAGGAGAAACATCAAGCTGAAGTGACGTAGAGCGGCCGGTACGGGTGTTGGCGCACCCGTACCGGCCTGACCAGGGTAATGAACCCCCTTCAACGGTTCAAGACGAAACAGTCGTGATGAGGAATATCCATGGCTACCCGTATTCTACGGCACGCCGAATGCTGCATGGCGCCTCCGTTCGCTGCAGCTGGTGCCGCGCATCCGTCCTCGTTTGCCGGTCGGACCCGGCGTAACGACCTGGTACGTACGCATGTCTTTGCGTTCCGTCGGGAGGACCGTCCGTGAACAGCTACCTCTCGGGCCAGCGGCGCTTTTGCGCGACTGTCTTCTATTCCATAACAATCCTGATGAGCTGCATCTCGGCGGCATGCATCACCGCATGCGCGCTGGACCTGTTGCCTGACGCTCTCGGGGGCGATGCCCTGGCTGTTGCCGTCCTCGCTATTTTGACCGCGGTCATCTTTTGCCCACTTCACCTTCTCCCTGCCAGCGAAGTTGAGTGGCATTCCCCCGAAACTTTCGTCCGCAAAGGCCGGTTGAGATGCGAGCAGTTCGCGCTTCAGGGGGCAGGCGATCTACACGGAAAACCGATGTTGCATCAGCCGATCATCACGCGGGCGAACTGGGGTAGTCGCCTTCTTTCGCGTCCGTTGCCGCTCATGGTGGGCTCGGAGTTGTCTCAGTATCTGTCGCTCGGGTATCAACCAAGTGGAGCACGTAGTGGGAGAATCAATTGAGATGAACAGGAACGCTAGGGGACTACAAGATCGGCGCGCGCCGCGAGACACGGATTGGACATCCGAACGTGCCACGATTGATCTAGCTCCTCGATGGAGAACGCTTGTTCCGATCCTGCTCTCCGCCATTGAGCACGGGACGGAACGCGGGAGGAGCAATGCGCGACGGAGTCTTCGTAATCTCGCTCGTGAAGCTGACTCGGCGCGACAGCTTCAGTTGCGTACACGAGAGGTCCTCGCCCGCCTCGTCGCTACATGGCCCGACAGACCAGGGGTGTTGACTGCCGAAGAGAAAGATGCGCTTGCAGAGGCCTCGGCGGTCCTTGCGCTGACCGCGGAGAACCTGATGACTGTTCGACATGACCAGGCCGACGGACAATTGGCGACCTAGTCCTGCTGTGTCAATGAAATACGATGCTTGGTAGTATGAAGTAACGGAAACTGTGGGCTATCGCGATGACAGAAGATGTCAACGATTTCGAAACATATCTGAGCCACTGACACGCAGATCGCCATGCCGGCCTTGGAGGCTACTGTTCGGGGCTGGTGTTACCACTGTCGAGAAAGAGCGTCGAACCGATGGCCGCGCGTACTGCTCCGTTTCACGCCAGTGCGAAGCATCAGTCGCTCCACCATTTCGTTGCCAAGGCTGAGTGGTCTGACAAGGCAATCATGCAGCGGGTGTGCGAGTGGGGGATGCCCGCGCTAGGCGCGCGCGCTGCCTGTCCTTCCCGCGGATTACGTGCACGCGGCAGTCCAGCGCCCACAACGTCACGCTCCTGATTCCATCACTACACTGCGTATTTTGCTCGGCCTAAGACTCACGCACGCTTGTACCATTCGTTAACGCAGTAATTCGCAAAAATATGCGACACAGTGAGACTAGTCATCCAGCCGAACCGGCTCCGCCGTCAGGCTATAGCGCGTAAACGTTCGGTTCAGTGCCGGCAGCGGCGCCACATCCATCTCGCCAAGCGCCGGCTCCATGACGACCATCGCCACCGTTGCAGTCGTCGAATGGCGGGTTCCAGCTCGTGGCGGGCGGCACACCGCAAACGGCGTACCAAATGAATCGAACAGCGCCTGCTTGAGGTCCTGCCGGCCGATCAACTCCGACTGATTCAACAGCTTGCGCACGCGCCAGTCGCGATAGTGGCTATCCGGCGAATTCTCGCAGCCCGTATCGACGAGCTTCGATCGGGCGACCGGACTAACCCAATGGTTCGCGTGCACGATCAGTTGATCGTCGCCGGGATAGAGCGGGAAATGTTCATCGGGCGCACATTCGAGATCGATGCCAAATCCCTCTGCCATGCCGAGCATCACGTTGTTCGAACAGGACTTCGGAGTTGTTGCGACGATCTTCAACGCATTCGCAAAGACGGATTGCTCGAGCGCGCTACGACGCAGCAGCGACAGCGGAACCCCAAGATTTTCGAAGTCGCGTGACGACTCCAGATAATTGGCGGTGATCGATACCCCGGCGCTGTTGAGCCCGCTTCGTGCCAGACCGCCCGCTTCGACAAACGTGAGGAAGTCGGGACCGTCGTCGTTGCGCACGCGCAGGACAACGCCGGTTTCGACACAGTCAGCTCGCCAGTCCCAGTTCTGGCCGTGAATCAGGCGCCCTGTCGCCGATCGCTCGGGAAGAATCAACGCGCCGGTACATCCGTCGCCACCCTCTTCGTTCACCGCGGACACCTTCTCCGCGCGCGCTTTGGCGAGCACTTCGGTACGCGCATTGATCATCACGATGTCGGCGAACGGCACGCCGGAGCCTTCGGCGATACCGTGCATTTCGTCGAGGTAGTGCGCGCCGAATTCGCCGATGCTGTTCGCGAACGACAGGATCAATGCATCTCGAGACGCCGCGCTATAGCCGAGGTTTTCAAGCGTGCGCCCATACATGTCGGCACTTTTGCGAATGCGCCCGGCAGCCTGTTTGCCATACTGTCGGCCTCGTTCAAAGGCGCCGCCCGTGACAGACACAAAGGGAAACGGAGTGATGGTTTGCATGGCGGTTCGTTCCGGCGAGGCACGGTAGGTGAGCGCCAATTCTGAGCTTTCGCAAACAAAAATAAAAATGCATTTTTGTTTCTGTTTGATAAACCGAAACTTTAGAATTGGCGGCACAACACGCTACCTGCGAGACGAAGATGAGTGAAATCCGTACGCTGCGAACCTTTCTTGCGGTCGAGAAATACGGCTCGCTGGCCGCTGCGGCCGATCGCATGGCATTAACGCAGGCCGCCGTTGGCCAGCAGATGAGAACGCTCGAAGAGGAATGTCGCCGCCCGCTTTTCGACCGGTCGCGCCGGATGATCCGGCTGAACGAAGCCGGTCGTGCGCTGGTGGTTCACGCAAGTCGTGTCGTCGCCGCTTACGACTCGCTGATACTCGGCACCGATACCACCGATAACCTCGCGGGTTCGATCACGGTCGGCGCAACGGTGTCGGCGATGGGATTTCTGTCGAGCAATGTGATCATGCTAAAGGCGCGGTATCCCGAGTTGAATGTGCGCCTTGTTTTCGGAGATTCCGCCGATCTGTTGCGCCGCGTACGTAGCGGCGAGATCGATGGCGCACTGGCCGTCGAGATGGTGCGTGCCGACACCACGTCGGAGCGCTGGACACCACTCTATGATGAACCGCTGGTGCTGCTGGCAAGCGCAATGATCCGCTCCGCAGGCGAAGATTCGCTAGCGCTTCTGCAAGCGCAACCATTCATTCGATTCGAGCGTCGTTCGCTGACGGGCGCGAATGTGGAACGCGTACTCCGACGCATGCACGTGAAAACCAACGACGTGCTCGAAGTGAATTCCATCGCGGCGATCATCGAACTGGTTCGACAGAATGTGGGCGTGTCGATCGTGCCGCAGCTCAGGCATGTTCAGTGGTCGAAGGACACATTGCTCGATGTGTTGCCGCTGCCGGTTCCCGGATGGCGACGCGTCATCGGAATGCTGGAGGGGCATCGTCAGCCGCATATCACGTCGGTTTTGCGGGCCCAGCTTGTGCAGGCGCTGATTCAGGCTTGAGATGCTTGAGGTTCAAGCCACACTGTCTTCGACTGCCCTGTCGCGCTGCCCGCGCGCATCCGCACGAAAGCGCCCTGGGCTGAGTCCTGTAGAACGTTTGAACGCGATACTGAACGCCGTATCGGACAGGTAACCGATGCGCTCCGCAATTTCCGTCAGCGATTCTTCCGAGTGCTTCAACGCGGAGCGCGCGATGGTCATGCGCCATTGCGCGAGATATTCGACAGGCGCGCTGCCCACCTGACGTCTGAAGCGCTGGGCAAACGCGGTGCGCGACATGCCGACCGCCGATGCGAGGCTATCGACGGTCCAGCGTTCACCAGGCTTTGCATGGATCATCGATAACGCGCCACCAATCTTCGGATCAGCCAGTGCACCCAACCAGCCTTCAG
Source organism: Paraburkholderia acidicola (assembly GCF_002362315.1). Taxonomy (GTDB): domain Bacteria; phylum Pseudomonadota; class Gammaproteobacteria; order Burkholderiales; family Burkholderiaceae; genus Paraburkholderia; species Paraburkholderia acidicola. The sequence goes on along the minus strand of NZ_MTZV01000006.1, from coordinate 2,675,994 downwards.
GTTGACGGGTCGAGGCCAGGTACACGCGCAGCACATGCACCAGTACCAAAGCCGCAAGGCTGCTGCGCGCGACATCGGCGCCCGCGTGCAGGTCGCTGGTTTCCCACTTCAGCAGATCGAGCACGCTCGATAACGCGTGCGTCCCGAGATCGGTTGCGCGTAGATGGATCAACGGGGGCAAGTGTCTGAGCAACAGGTCGGTGACGTCGTTTTCGAAGGTGAAGCGGCCGCTCGCAAGACTGACGCTCGCCTCGCCTTCATCCTCGCTGTCGCCCTGGTAGCGAACCACGCCGTCACTGCCGCGAATCGATCGGTAGGTGGCCGGTCCGTCGATCGGTGGCCGGCCCAGGACACTCGCGGAACAGAATGGCTGGCCGTCCGTGAGCATGTAGAAATCGCCCTTCTGCAACGCAAGCGGCTCTTTCGAACCCTCGATCCACAGAAAGAAGCGGCCTTCAAGCACGCCGCCGAATTTGACGTGCCGGTACGCCGGAAAGCGGAAAGCCCATGCGCCCCGGCCTTCGAACCGCGACGACAGCGCGCTGCTGACCCGCAGCATCGAGAGTACGTCTGACAAAGCGTCCATTGTGTACGATCGAATAAGAATTAGGCTGTTTTGATTATAGTCACGATCGATTCTCCGCGCGATCATTGTCGTCAGTCAAACGGCGATACAGGACCCTCCCGGGGTTTTGGGTCGCTTCAATGCGGTCAAGGACGCTCAATGAAAGCATGGCAACTCGAACGCCTGGGCGGCTCGCTCAGCCTCGTCGATCTCCCCACTCCCGAGCCGCGTACGGGCGGCGTGGTCGTGCGCATCGATGCATCGTCGCTGATGTCGTACATGAAGGACTACGTGAACGGCAAGCTACCGATCTATCACGTGCCGCCACGCCCCTTCATTCCCGGTGGCAACGGTGTCGGTTACGTGCACGCGGTCGGGCCCGGTGTGTGGCATCTGAAGCCGGGACAGCGTGTTGTTCTGTCGTCGCATTTCGTCGCTCAGGAAAACGTTCAGGATCCCGCGGAAATACTGATCGGCGTGACGGCCAACGGACCGGATGCACATCGTATGCAGGCGGACTGGCCGGACGGAACGCTCGCTGAATATGCGTCGTTTCCGGCAAGCGCAGTAACCCCCGTCGACGATCTTCCTCAATGGAATGCCGTCCAGCTCGCCATGACGATGCGTTGCATCGTGCCCTTCGGCGGATTATTGCGAGGGCGGCTGATGGCAGGCGAGACGCTCGTGATCTCCGGTGCGACTGGCGCATACGGCACCGCTGCCGTCATGGTCGCGCTGGCAATGGGCGCGGCGCGGGTCGTTGCGGTCGGGCGCAATACGGCCGCGCTGCAAACCCTCGCAGAACTGGCTCCAGGCCGGGTTAAAACGGTTGCCGCGACCGGCGACAGCGCCACCGATACCGACGCCATACGCGCCGCATGCGGCGGCCGTGCACATCTCGCCTTCGATATGGTCGGCAACGCGGGCGACCCCACCCTGACGCTCTGCGCGCTACGCAGCCTCATGAAAGGCGGCCGCCTCGTCTTGATGGGCAGCATGACAGTGCCGTTGCCCGTGCCCTACACAGAGCTGATGCTCAACGGCTGGGAGATTCTCGGTCAGTTCATGTACCCGCGCGACGCGTATCGGCGGCTGCTCGATCTGCTTCGTAGCGGCCTGCTCGATATGAACCTGCTGCGTTCACGCGTTTATCCGCTCAGCGCATTGCCGGAGGCGATGGAGGCGGCAGCTCATGCGAGCAACGTTGAATGCATTGTCATCGATCATCACGAGGAATAAGCCCATGCGGATTCTGCACCAGGCATTGCGTCTTTACGTAAAGCCGGAAGAACTCGAACGCACCGTCGCGTTCTACGAAGCGATTCAGGCACAACCGTGCGAGCGGCGCATCCGGCTCGACTCGATCGGTATCGAGGTCGCGGTGGTGGGTGGCGTCATTGTGCTCGCTGGTAGTGCGGAAGCACTGGCAGCGGTACGTGAGCCGCAGGCCGCGTTTATCGTCGATTCGCTCGACGAGTTCGTGTCGCAGTTGCGTGCCCTTGGTGCGGCGATCCTGCATGAGCCGCGCGCTGCACCTGGTGGCCGGAATGTTACTGCGCGACATCCGGACGGGCTCGTTGTTGAGTATTACCAGGCGGACCCGACGGCCTAACTGCGAGTCGCGACTCGCACTTCAATTTCAGGAGCACCAGATGACCGCCAGACAAACGCCCCTTCACTCCGGGTTTGATTCAACCAGCACCGCTGCACAGGTGATCGACGGTATCGATTTGCACGGCAAGACCGCTATCGTCACCGGCGGTTATTCGGGCATCGGACTCGAGACGACACGCGTACTCGCCCAGGCCGGCGCGACGGTGATCGTTCCCGCGCGGGCACTGGACAAAGCACATGCTGCGCTAAAAGACATCGCACGTACCGAGGTCGCGCAGATCGATTTACTCGATCCGGCTTCGATCGACGTGTTTGCAGAAAAGTTTGTTGCAAGCGGACGTCCGCTCGATCTGCTCATCAATAACGCCGGCATCATGGCCGTACCGCTAGTACGCGATGCACGAGGCTACGAGTCCCAGTTCGCTGCGAATCATCTGGGGCATTTTCAGCTTACGGGGAGACTCTGGCCCGCCCTGATCCGCTCGGGCCATGCGCGCGTCGTGACGTTGTCGTCCGGTGCACACCGGCGTGCCGCGTTCGATTTCGACGATCCGAATTTCGAACGCCGCGACTACGACAAGTGGACCGCGTATGCGCAGTCCAAAACCGCTGGTGTGCTGTTCACGGTGGCACTCGATCGACGCGGAGAGCCGTATGGCGTCCGGGCGTTTGCGGTACACCCAGGCCGGATCGAAACCGATCTGCAGCGGTTCATCACGATGCAGGAACTTCAGGCGCTCGGGTATCGCAACAAGGACGGCGAAATACCCGAAGAACAGCGCCGGTTGTACAAAACGGTGCCGCAGGGCGCGGCGACGACGGTGTGGTGTGCGACGAGTCGTGCGCTCGATGGAATCGGTGGTGTCTATTGCGAAAACGCAGATATTGCGGCTGCTGTGCCTGCGGATCACGCAGCGATGGACGGTGTGCTGCCGTGGGCTATCGATCGGGTCATGGCCGGGCAGTTGTGGGCACTCAGTGAAACGATGACGGGTGTCGAGTGGTGATGTGAAAACTCAAGTGCTTTCATTCCGACACGGTGATCGTAGGAACGGATCGACCGTCCCGATCTGTGCCCGCATAGGCACTACGATCCGCCAGATATCGCGCCGGTGGTTTGCCAACCGTCTTGCGGAACATGGTGACGAATCCGCTGGCATTTTCGTACCCAAGCTCAAGCGCGACCGACTGCACACTTTCACCGCGCGCGAGGTGCTGTAGCGCCAGAATGACGTGCAGTTGCCGGCGCCAACGGCCAAAGCTCATCCCGAGTTCCTGGAATAGCAAGCGACTCATGCTGCGTTCGCTCATGTCGATCCGGCTGGCCCACTCGCGCATCGACATCTTGTCGGTCGGATTGGCCAGCAACATCTCAGCGAGCCTGCGCAAGCGCGGATGATTCGGGATCGGCAAATGCAGGTCTTCTACCGGTGCCACCGCCAGTTCATCGAGCAGCGTAGCAATCAGGCGCGCTTCGGGGCCGTATAAAGGATACAGCGGCGCAAATCCGGCCACCCTCAGCAGCAGTTCACGCAAGAGTGTCGACACCGCAATCGTGCAGCACGATTGCGGTAGACCTGACGCGGCATCGGGCTCAACGAACAGGCAACAGCACTCTGTTTCACCCGAGCCCCGAACAGAGTGCGGCAAGTTGCCGGGTATCCAGACAGCGCACTCTGGCGGCACGATCCAGACCCCCTCTTCGATCTCGCACTTGAGGAGTCCGCGCACCGAATACAGCAACTGCCCCTGACGATGCTGATGCCTCGCCTTTTCCCAGTCTCTCGACACGCTCGTTGAGATTGTCACTGTGACTGGGCGGGGAACGCTGTCGACCTCCGTCTCATGAACGAAATCGTTGACCTGGAAGGTGGACATGGCGCGTTTTCCTTTCGAAAGACCAACTGTACCTGGCCGTATTGCGAAATATTCTGACCGGATTATGCAATGACGTCCAGATGGTGGCTGGGTACAGTTCAGTCATCCAACCGGGGCGCCCTGTCTGGCGTTGCGCTCTCGACCATCCATTGTTTGTGGAGGCAGTGCCATGGCTGAAGCCGAAGTTGAAGTGCGTGCAAGAGCGGATGCGCGACTCACGCATCAAGTCGTCGTCGACGCCGTTGAACGGCTCACACCGAATATGCGTCGCATCGCCTTCGAAGGAGAAGCGCTCGCTACGTTGAGTGTGCCCTTGCCCGCGCAATGGCTGAAAGTGGTCTTGCCGGCGTCACACGACGGGACGCTGGCTAATCGTGCCTATACGATTCGCCACTTCCATCCGGATCGTCGCCGGATGGAAATCGATTTCGTTTTGCATGGAGACGCCGGGCCCGCATCGGCCTGGGCTGGGAGTGCAAAGGTGGGAGATGTCGTGCATCTGAGCAGCCCACGAGGGGGATACCGCGTTGACCCAGACGCTCACTGGAGATTGCTCGCTGGCGATGAAACAGCACTCCCGGCAATTGCGAGCATTCTCGATGCACTTCCCGTGGACGGCATACCGACCTACGTGGTGGTCGAGGTGCCGTCCCTCGATGACGTTCAGCCATTGTGCGATTCAGGAACGACCGTATTCCAGTGGGTAGCCAGAGAGGACAGTGGCCGTGTCCCAGGACATCTGTTGCAGGAGATGATCGCCATGCTGCGTCTGTCGGACGCGCGCGCTGAGGTATTCCTCGCCGGTGAAGCGACTGCCGTTAAGGCAATCAAACGGGATCTTGTTCAGCGGGCTCCATTGGCACGCATCGATGCAAAGGGATATTGGCTTCTTGGGCACGCGGACCACAAAGACAAGACTTGATCTGCTGCATTCCTGACCGCCCGCACAAACCGATACATACCCTTACCAGGAAATTTGACGATGGATACACGAACAGAAGACCGACTGCAGATTGGCGACCTCATTACAGGCTGGATCCACCGGGACCTGGGCGAGTGGGAATTGCTGCGTACGCTCTTTCATCCAGATGGCGAAATCGCCGTAACGTGGTTTGAAGGGAAATTCTCCGAATTCGTCGATCGCTCGATGAGCATGACGTCATCGAGCCTCAGGTCGAAACACGTGATGGGTACACCGATCCTTACGTTCAGTGGCGACAAGGCAATTGCGGAGAGCAACGCGGCACTCCTCGGAGAGAACACGAAACTCGATCTCGGCTTTGAGGCGCATAACCGGTTCGTCGACACAGTAGAAAAACGAAGTGGCGTCTGGAAACTGGTTAAGCGGCAGAGCGTGTACGACATGGCGCATTTCACGTTCCCTGCCGGCACGGTGGAGATCGACCGTGACGTGGTCGCGAAGTATCCACGAGAATATGCACCACTCGCGTATCTGCTGGAAAAGAGCGGTTTTCCTGTCGGGCGTATTTTTGCGACTCGCGGTAGTGAACTTGAGCGCGCAATGAAAGCCGACGCGCAGAGATGGCTCACTGCTGGACGGTAAGGGATCCAGAACCGGCGGCTAGTGTTGAAAACCGTTAGCCGTGCTTCGTGCGAGCTTTGCCAGGAATTCCTACGCCTCGCGAGAGCCACTGACCTTGCGAGACTGATAGTCCCTCGCAAGCAGCCCATACAGCGCGCTGTCCGATACTTCTCCGCCCACTAACCAGCGCTCGCGCAGCAGCCCTTCGCGGAGAAACCCAAGTCGTTCGAGTAGCCCTGCCGAAGCGGTATTGCGGGGATCGATATCCGCTTCGATCCTGCGCAAACCTGGTTTGCCGAACGCGTGCCCGATCACCGCGGACACTGCCTCGGTCATATAGCCGTTACCCCAATGCTTGCGCTGCAGGCTAAAACCTATCTCTGCTCGCAGGCATTGCTCGTCCAAACGAAAGAGATCGCAAGTGCCGATCGCTTCACCGGTTGTTTGCAACGTGACTACACAACAGAGATCCGTGCCCTCAGTTGAAGTTTTCAATTTGCGTTCGATACGATCCGCTGCCTGATCCAGATGCGTCATCGCCGGAAAAGCGAAGTAGCGCATCGCTTCCACATCCGACCAGATGGCGAACAGTGCCTGCACGTCGTCATGACGAAGCGGCCGCAGAACAAGGCGCGAGGTAGTCAGTGTGACGGGCGCGAAGAATGGCATGAACGAGATCGGGAACCGGAAGTAGAGCGGGCCATTTAAACACGCGAACCATCAACCTACAACGGCGCACGTGATCGTAAGCAGCAGCGAGGTCCAGACCGATCGGTTAATCGCGCCGCCCACACCGAAGATTCGCCGGAATAGCGACATCCATCATCTTCGGATCCGCGAGATTCAGCCCGTTCATGATCTCGACGTACTCGGCCCTCGATTTCCCCGCTATACGTGGATTCGCTACCTTCTCCTCGCCGATACTCGTCGAGGTTCGCCCCCGATAGTCGTGAGCGGGATAGACGACCGTGATGTCCGGCAGTGTGAAGAGCTTGTTGACGATCGAGTCCCACGACTGCTCGGCGTCGCCGCCCTGAAAATCCGTTCGCCCCGTGCCGCCGACAAGAAGCACATCGCCTGTGAACACCGCCGCCGGCGCGTCGGGGTTCAACACGAAGCTGAACGACTCGTCGGTGTGACCAGGCGTGTAGACGGCACGCAATTGAATCCCGTCCGCACGCAAAATCTCGCCTTCTCTGACACGTCGCGACACGCACTCTGCTTTCGATCGTTCACCCATGATCGTGCAGCAACGCGTCGCATCGCGAAGATCGCCGAGCGCGGTGATGTGATCGGCATGCGTATGCGTATCGATTGCATGAACGAGGCGCAGGTCCAGTCGCTCGATGATGCCCAGATACGCGTGCAGATGCTCCTTGACTGGATCGATGATGAGCGCCTCGCCACCTGCGCGGGAAGCGAGCACATAGGTGTAGGTGCTTGACGCGGAATCGAAGAATTGATGAAACAGCATGTGCGACGCGGTACTCAAGCCGCTGGAAAAGCAGACACGCCGGTAACTTCCGGCATGCATTGTTCGACGACCTGCCGGATGCTGGCGATGGCCCAGTCGACGTCTTCCTCTGTGCTAAAGCGCCCCAGGCTGAAGCGAATCGTCCTGGACGATGCCTGCTCGCTCAGTCCGATTGCGCTCAAAACATGCGATGGCGTTCCGGCTGCGGAGTTGCAGGCGGAAGTCGACGAAACAGCAAGATCGCTAGCGAGCATAAATGGGAAGAAGCCAGAATGGTCGATGGTCAGGCTTAGCGTATGCGGAATGCGAAGCGCATTCCGCGCATTGTGTCGAACGCCGCCGAGAGACAATACACCAGCAAGCAAACGTTCGCTGAGCCTCGTGATTCGCTGCGTGTCCGCGTCCATCTCTGCTTTAGCGATTGCACACGCTGTTCCCATTGCGACAATCTGATGCGTCGCCAGCGTGCCTGAACGCAAACCGCGCTCATGTCCGCCGCCGTGCATCTGTGGCGTGATCCGTTGCGCCGCCGCCGAGCTCACGTACAACGCGCCAATCCCCTTGGGTCCGTACACCTTGTGTGCGGAGATCGACATCAGATCGATGCCGAGCGCTTTGACATCAATGGGCGTTTTGCCCAACGCCTGAGCGGCGTCGACGTGCAGTAACGCGCCGGCCGCATGCACGATCGGGGCAATGGCAGCGATGTCCGTCAACGTGCCTATTTCGTTGTTGACCAGCATCAGCGAGACGATGCCTGTGTCCGGCCGCATCGCGCTGGCTACCGCCTCGGTGGTAATCGCGCCGTCCCGGTCTGGATCGACGTAACTCACCGCCCATCCCCGGCTCTCGAGGCTGGCTACGGTATCGAGAATGGCTTTGTGTTCCAGACGGCTGGTGACGATATGTCCCGGGCGCGCCGCCGAATCGGCGAAGCCTTTCAGCGCGAGGTTATTCGATTCCGTTGCACCCGAGGTCCAGACGATCTCATCGGGTCGCGCGCCGATCGCGCCAGCGACTTCGGCTCGCGCGGTCTCGACGAGGTTTCGCGCCCGCATGCCTGCCTGGTGGGAGGTTGACGCCGGATTGGCAAACGCGCCGTCAATGCCGAGGCACTCGACCATCGATGCGATCACTCGCGGGTCGGCAGGTGTGGTGGCGGCGTAATCGAAGTAATGCAGATGGGTGCTCATCGTCGGCTTGTAGAGGTCGTCGGAGCGTTAAATTGTACGGAAGCACCCGCAGAAAAACGTCCCAAAGAAACTCACGAATTCGACGATTTGTAGAACGTGGCCAATATAAAACGGCACTTCAGTAGATTTATTTTCCCTCGCACAGGTTATCGCTGGAATCGAGCACCTCAGGGCAGAGGCGCAAGGCAGTAGCGCGCCAACTGGCGCCACCACCTCACACCCCACCGCCCGCCATCAAAGCGCCTTCTGAACCGTACGAGCCGAGTTCGAAATATCCTGACCCGCACCGGCCACCGTATTGCAGCCAGTTAAAAGAATCGAAGCGCCCACTGCCAGCAGCATGACAAAACGTACCAACATACCTACCTCCCGTTTGCAAAGTTAAATGATAGCGAGCCTCGGTTTTCCTTACCGGTCGCTCGTCGAGTTATTCACATACATCGACTGGATTCCGACGCGACCCGGGCCCGTGAACCGGTTCACGATGAAGTTGAAGCCCGCCGCGAAAAGACCACTCGACAGTCTGTCCACCACCGTATCCATCTTCACGTCCGGGTCCTTGTAAAGCCAGCCGCCCGGCTCCACATCGATCGTCTCGCCGGCGGCCAGCACCTTTTCGAACACGTTGCCGTATCCGTGCAACCAGAGCACGCCGTCCTCGCGATGTCCGCGAAACCTGTCGATGAAAAAACCGCTCTGGCCGAGAAACATGTTCGTGATGCCGCGCACCCGCTCGAACGTGTATTCGACACTCTCGGTTGCGGCAAGAAACTGATGCTCACGCACATGCAGTTCTTCGCCCGCGCCCAGATGAATCGGCACAATGTGGCCGGCGCCGTCGCGACTGAACGCGATAATGCCATCCCCGCTCGCCTCGGTAACGAACACCTGCATACCGGCCAGCATGCGTTTCACCGCGCCCTTGAGCGGCTTGATGCTAATGCGAACGTTCGAGTTTTTCCAGAGCAGGATGTGGTGCTCGAAGTAGACCGGCGTGTTCGAGACATCAACCGACAATACCGGCACCAGTTCACCACCGATGTGGTAAGTCACGCCACCGAAGGTTTCGTCGGTTGCAGCGGTGGGCAAGAGTCGCGGTAACGGGTTCATTTATCGTCCTGTCGACGCGTTTGCAAAACCGTCCGTCGCGGCAATCAGCGCGCGCAGAATACCGGGCTCGTTAAAGGCATGACCCGCGTCGGGAATCAGTTCGAACTTCGCAGTTGGCCAGGCTCGCGCCAAATCCCACGCAGTACGGGCCGGCGTCGCCACGTCGTAACGGCCTTGAATAATCACGCCGGGAATATTCGCGAGGCGATGGGCGTCACGCAGCAGTTGTCCCTCTTCCACGAACCCCTGATGAACAAAGTAGTGATTTTCGATCCGGGCGAACGCAATGGCGAACTCTTCATCGCCGAAATGCTCCTTCAGCTCAGGGCTCGGCAACAGCGTCAGGGTGCGCCCTTCCCATAAACTCCATGCGCGAGCCGCCTGACGCTTCACGGTCTCATCGTCGCCAGTCAGACGGCGGCGATAGGCGGCCATCATGTCGCCTCGCTCGGCGACCGGAATCGGCGCCAGGTATTCTTCCCAGAGATCGGGGAACAACCATGACGCGCCGTCCTGGTAGTACCACAGCAACTCGGCGCGCCGCAGCGTGAAGATGCCACGCACCACCAGTTCGCTCACGCGCTCCGGATGGGTTTCGGCATAGGCCAGCGCAAGCGAGCTACCCCACGAGCCGCCAAAGACCAGCCATTTCTCGACGCCTGCCAGCTCGCGCAACCGTTCGATATCCGCGACCAGATCCCAGGTCGTATTGTTGTCGAGGCTCGCGTACGGCCTGGAACGACCGCACCCGCGCTGGTCGAACAGCATGATCTTGTAGCGCGCCGGATCGAACAGCCGTCGATGGTCCTCGCTACATCCGCCGCCGGGGCCTCCGTGGAGAAAAACCGCCGGTTTGCCGTCGGGGTTGCCGCACAATTCCCAATACACACGATGTCCATCACCGGTGTCGAGAAAACCGTGTTCGTAAGGTTCAATGGGTGGGTACAAGAGTTTTTCCTTATTCGCAAAGACTTGCTTCCAGGTGAGCAACCTGTGGCGATACGGGAGAGAACTTTACCATCGTGGAGGAACCCGGCGTCCTCCAGGTTACTTCACCAGATCCGGGTAACGCCCACGTACGTACGGCGTCAAAGCTCCAGCGTAAGCCTCGTGCCCTGCGCGCGTGAGCAACAGGCCATCATTCGCGTATTGGATTGCCGTTCCGCTTTCGTCAGCACGACATCGCGATGATCCACTTCGCCGGCGAGAACGCGCACCTCGCACGAGCCGCACAATCCTTCCTCGCAATCGCTCTGTACGTCGACATTCGCCTGTCGCAGCGCTGCAAGTAGTGTTTGGTCGGCAGCTACGGTCACGACGAGCCCCGAGTCTTTGAGTTCCACTTCGAACGTGTGCTCGCGGTCTGGATCGAGCGTGCCAATTGCCGAGACGAAATGCTCGATTTTTAGTGTGTCGTCGGGCCAGTTCGTAGCGACTTGTTCCAGTGCGTCGAGCATTCTCGCGGGACCGCATGCATAGACCTGGGTTGCATCGTCGACCCGCAGCGCACTGAAATCGTTGCGCGTGCCTTCATCGGACACATACACGCTGATACGGTCCCCGTGCAGCGTGGAAAGCTCGTCGAGCAGCACCATCGATGCGCGCGCACGTCCGCTGAAATGCACCTCATAGTCGATACCCAGTTCTTTCGCGCGCCGTGCCATCGCGCTGATCGGCGTAATGCCGATACCCCCGGCGATCAGCACCACCCGCTGCGCAGTTTCGTCGAGTCGAAAGTGATTGCGAGGACCGCGTATGTGCAGCAAAGCGCCTGGCTTAACGGTGTCGTGCAGCCATACCGAGCCGCCGCGACTATCGTGCTCTTTAAGCACCGCGATTTCGAACGTCTCCGCGTCGGCCGGATCGCCGCACAGCGAATATTGCCGCGAGATACCAGTATTGCCGCATTCGACGTCGATATGCGAACCCGGCGTCCAGCGCGGTAACGGCCGGCCATCGCGCGACGCAAGCTTGACACGCACGATGTTGGCTCCGGCGTAGATGACGGACGTTACGACGACAGGACGGCTGATTGCATGTGCGGACGGTTCGCCGATACGCACCGCCGTTCGCGGTCGCAGCACCGATAGATCCGTTCGCTCAGGATTGAGCGCCGGGTCCCATTCGACGAGCAGGTGCTCGGGGCCGCGAAACGACGTATTGGGCACGTAGCTAAAGCGCTGTTCGGCAAGACGCATGTGCGGCAAACGGCGCGTGAACGCCTCGAGGAAAATCTGCATCTCCATGCGGGCGAGGTTTTTCCCCATGCACTGATGCGAGCCGTAGCCGAACGTCAGATGGTCGCTGGCGTTCTCGCGACGAATGTCGAACAGATCGGCGCCCGCAAACTGACGTTCGTCTCGATTCGCCGACGACGTGACGATCAGCAGTCTCGATCCTGCGGGAATCTCGATGCCGGAGATCGCGACATCGCGGGTTGCAAGACGTCGCCATGCAGCGATCGAGCCGTTGTGCCGCAGACACTCTTCGACCGCATTCGGTATCAACCGTGGATCGTCGCAGATATCACGCCATGCCTGTGGGTGCTGAAGCAGCAGCTTCAATGCGTTCGCCGTGGCGTTCGCGGTCGTCTCGTGCGCGGCCACGATGCCGGCCATCATCATCGAATGCAGATACGAATCCGTCACCACCTCGGGCAGTTCCTTCTGCTTCCGGATGCCGTATTGCATCCAGCCGTGCCCGTCCGGATTGCGACGCATCTTCTCGAGGACATTTCCAGCAAACTGCCAGAACTTGCCCACCGCCTGCGCGACTTCAACCTGCTCTTCGGGCCTCGGCCGTCCCCACGTATTGACCGTGTGCGCAATCGAATACTTGCGCAACGTGTCCATGTCTTCTTCGGGCACGCCCAGAAAATGCAGGGCCACGGTAAGCGGGACTTCCCACAGTATCTGCTCGACGAGATCGGCTTTGCCGTCGTTAATGAACCGGTCGACGTATTCGCGCACGAGTCGACGCACCATCGGCTTGTGGCGCTCGAGCGCCTCGGGTGTGAACGGCTCCATCAGTGCGCGACGACGTGGCATATGAGCCGGCTCGTCCTCGTTGACGAGCGTGCGGCTCATTGCATAGCCGTATGAGGCAAGCACTTCGTTTGCTTCGGGTCCGGTCGGGGTGATTTTTTCGAGCGCGATAGACGGGCTGAACGTGATGTTGTCGCGAAAGATCGCCTTGATGTCATCGAAGCGCGTGACGACCCAGTAGCCGAGCTTCGGGCTGTAGAAGACCGGTTGCTCTTCGCGTGCCCAGCGTACGTATTCGGGTGGGTCCTGCTGATAGGCGTCTTCGAATGGATCGAATTCGGCGGCGCGGTGGTTGATCGGGCAGCCACCTGATGTTGATGGCGTGTGGCTGCCTGGATTGTCATGGAACGGACACGACGCGGTGTGGTTCGGATTGATGGCGTCGCTCATCCGATGTCTCCTGATTGCCCCTTATTTGCGTCAACATCATACGCCAACGGTGATGCGCTCATTCGTGCTGGCCATCAACACGAGCGAGTGTGCGCACGCCCGTTCTTGAAGCGCAATTTACACCCACACTGACGGGTAGAACCGCCCTACGACGGCCGACGGTTATGAGCCAACCGACGGCCGTCTGGCCGACAACACCATCGGCACGCCACCGACACCCGTGACCACTGCGCGCACCTCATGAGGCCCTTCATGCGGCGGGCTAAGCAACTGGCCTCCGCCTTCAACAATCGAAGCGACCGCTGCGTTGATGTCATCGACGCGAACAACCAGAGAGATCGTGTCGACCACCCGCTCCTCTCCCGACACCAACGCCAGCATCTGGCCACCGGCATCCAGCGCGCAATAGCGGTCACCGTCGCGTATCTTCACGACACAACCCAGGTTGCTGGTCAGAAACTCGACGGCTGAGCCCAGATCGTCCACAGGTACCAGCAAAGAGTGAATTTTCATCGTGGGAAGTTCCCTGGCAAGTTTTTCATCAGGCATCCATTTCGCCCTGACGATGCTTATCGGATCATCAACGTAACCGCCGTCAATACTCCCACAAATACTGCATCTGAATCGCGTTACCCACGCACGATTCCCGGTGCACACTCGTCAGTCACATCGACGTCGGCACCGGGACACATTCACGCAAGCTGAAGATGACGAAGAACCCTATACCGCAGCCCGAGGTGGCACGTTCGCCAGCAACGGCCCAAGCCCTTCGGCATAAGTCAGGTGCGAAATCACCGCATCGCGCAGCTTCTGATAAGGCAGCCCAGACAGGATCGCCGTCTGCATCGCGGCCAGCACCTCACCCGCTTCGGCGCCGATCATCGTGAAGCCCAGAATGCGGTCGTCGTTTGCACCGACGAGCACCTTCATGAAGCCCTGCGACTCATCGGTTGCAAGCGTGCGCAGCACGTTCTTCATCGGCAGCTTTGCGACACGAACCGCGATGCCCTTCTGCTGCGCTTCGCGTTCGCTTAAGCCCACGTGCGCCAGCGGCGGTTCAGTGAACATCGTGTAGGGAATCAACCGGTCGGTGGTACTGCGGTTTCCGCCTGCCATGTTGTCGCGCACGATCCTGAAGTCGTCGACCGATACATGCGTGAACTGCGGACTGCCCGCCGCTTCGCCGATCGCCCAGACACCTGCAGTGGACGCTTGCAGGTGTTCGTTCACGCGAATATAGCCACGCTCGTTCAGCTTGATACCGGCCTCTTCCAGACCGATCCCGGTCGTATTCGGAACACGCCCCACCGCCACGAGCAGATCGCTGCCTTCGACCACCTGCTCGCCGGCATCCGTACGCAGCACGACACGGACACCCGCTCCAGAACGCCCCTCTACCTTCACCGTTTCGGCATTCAGGATCACGTCGATATCTTCTCCGCGCAGAATGCCTAGCATCTCCGCGGAAACATCATCGTCCTCACGCATCATCAGTCGCTCGTTGCGCTCGATTATCGTCACGCGACTACCGAAGCGACGATAGGTTTGCGCCATCTCGATGCCGATATATCCGCCACCCAGCACGACCAGATGGGATGGCACGTAGTCCAGTTCCAGCGACCCGATGTGCGTCAGCGGTTCGGCGGCGCGCAGGCCTGGGAAATCGGGAATGGCCGCGTGCGTGCCAACATTGACCACGATCTGATCGCCGCTCACCGTGCGCTTGCCGCCATCGTTGAGTTCGATCTCGATCGTCTTCGGTCCGACAAACTTGCCGCTACCCATGATCAATTCCGCGCCGCTTGCCGCATAGGCGTTAAGGTGCGCGGTCACTTCGCGTTCAACCATGTCACGCTTGCGATCGCGAACCTTCGTCATATCGACGGTCACCGGGCCGCTCACCACTGCACCGAAGTCGGCGGCATGTCGCGTCACATGCGCAACGCGTGCGCTCCAGATTTCGTTCTTGCTCGGCAGACACGCGACGGCCGGGCACGAACCGCCCACCCACTGACGCTCGACGACAGCCACACGCTGCCCCGTGCGACCGAGATGCCACGCGAGCAGTTTGCCGCCCTGGCCGCTGCCAAGAATCACGGTGTCGAAATGTTCAACTTCGGGGGTGTGGCTCATGATGCAACTCCTTCAGGGGTGGGGTTAGGAGCCTCCACTGTAGATTCCGATGACGATATTTTCGATACTATAAATTGTCATTTATATGCTCAAACGTATCATCATCAAGTTAAAATGCCGGTTCTCACCGTACCGGTCACGCCGATCACATGGACCTGCTAAGTCGACTGCTTTCATTGATACCCGTCACAGGGCGGCTCGAGTTGCGCTGTCTCTTCGGTGCGCCGTGGAAAATCGATCAGGTGGTCTCCGGTGTGCGCGAAATTCCGTACCACATCCTGTTGTCGGGGCATGCCGTTCTCGACGACGTGAACGGTCCATCGGAACAGCTAACGGCAGGCGACATCATTCTGTTTCCGGCCGGCAACGCGCATCTCATTCATGACGGTAGCGGCAATGCTGCGGGGCCAGAATTCCACAGCCCGAAGGCATCGCTAACTGTCATTGAAAACAACGGAGCCGGTGAGAAAGCGGACTTTCTCTGCGGGCGCTTCCTGCTGGGCGCAGTTCCAGACAGGCTGTTGCGCGATCACCTGCCAGGCCGTCTGGTCGTGCATAGCGCATTGCCTGAGCGAGGCGCGGACCGCGACGACCCGGCACGGTCGATGGCCCGCACCCGTCTGAGACGTCTGATCGAATTGATGCATGAAGAAGCCAACGATCCGGGCGTCGGTAGCGAGATGTTCGTCAATCATCTGTCGGCAGCGCTGTTCGCACTGACGTTGCGTTTCGCCACGGAAGGTACCCAGCCGCCACATGGCCTGCTTGCGCTCGCGCGGAAACCCCGCTTGCAACCGGCCATCACCGCGATGTTCGAGACACCTGCTGAACCGTGGACGCTCGATCAGTTGTCGGCGCTCTGCCATATGTCGCGCGCGACGTTCATCCGGCAGTTTCAGGAGGCTATCGGTCGCTCTGCCGCCGATGTCCTCACAGAAATCCGCATGACTATCGCGGGCCGCATGCTGCTGCATGCAGACACGCCGGTGGCGGACATTGGTGAATCGGTGGGGTATCAATCGGTTGCCGCGTTTCAACGTGTCTTCAAGCGACAGGTCGGAGTATCGCCGGCACGGTGGCGCGCTTCAGGTGGGAATCTGCAGGCATGACGGCAAACTCAGGTGTTTCAGGCACACTGTTACCGATTCGCGCCCTTCTCACGCGGCTCCTGGTAAGCAACCTTTAGACAAGATCACTATGGCGATACAGAAAGAACAGGTCATCGAGGCTGCGATCGAACTCCTCGATGAACTTGGCATCGAGGGCGTAACGATGCGCAAGTTGGCACAGGCGCTGGACATCAAGGCGGCCTCGCTCTACTGGCACTTTGAGAACAAACAGGTGTTGATGGATGGCATGGCCGATCTCCTGATGGAGAACGTCGCCCGCAAGATGCCGCGTAACCGCACATGGGAAGAACAGTTGCGGCAAGTTTCAGGCGAAATTCGCCGCGCGATGTTGAAGCATCGGGATGGAGCGCGCGTGTTCGCCGGTAGCAACGGGGTGACCGAAAACGTGATGCGGGTCGGCAATGCACTGATGGCCTCGCTGGTCGAAGCTGGCGCAGACTCACGGCTCGCCGCGTGGGGTTCGTTCAGCGTGCTCTACTACGTGCTTGGTTTCGTGATGGAGGAACAGGCACTGGGCCCCGACAACGGCATCGACCTGAAAGCGCGCCAGGCTGCATTTGTCGCGCTCGCCAATACCGATTATCCGCACGCGTACGACGCTGCCAGCGATATTTTCAACCGCAACTTCGACCAGCGCTTCGCGCTTGGCATCGATCTGCTCATACGCGGAATCGAGAGCAGGATCGCCGATGCTTGATTAACTAACGTTGTTAGCCTAATCTAACAACGTTAGCTTATTTCAGCTTCTGCGAAGAAGGTCGACGATGTTTCTGGATACCACCCATTTTCCACTCGTACGCATGTGCCTCGCGCACAGCGAGCCAGAGTGGGAATCGCAATTCGACGCACTGTTCGCCCGCGCACAACGCTTTGTCCTGTTGAGCGTCGAGGCGCCGCGTGACGAGCACAATGCCCTACAAAACGAGCGCAAACAGCACGCGCTATGGCTCAAGCGAAACCGGCCCGCACTGTCCCGATGGTGCGCCGGCGCGGTGATCGTGGAGACACGTCGCACGGTGACCATCGCGTCAAAGGCGATGGCGCCCGCTCTCGCGAAAGCATTCGGCTTTCCTGTTCGGGTCGTCGAAAGCGAAGCCGACATTGACGCGGAAGTCGCGCGTCTGCTCGGCCATCAACAGGCTCACTCCACACCCTGAAAACTAACATCGTTAGACTAACAGTGGTAGACTGCCGCTGTTAGTCTCAAGACGATCGTAGTGTCAGGTCAAACCGGGCCGGTCGTCCGGCCTCTTTCGGAGTGAATTCGTATGAGCAAGAAAGTCTGGTTTATTACAGGTACTTCACGTGGCTTCGGCCGCGTCTGGGCCCAGGCCGCGCTAGCACGCGGCGACAGCGTTGCGGCTACGGTGCGCGACATTGCCGCACTCGACGATCTCGTCGCGTCGTACGGGGATGCGATTCTTCCACTCACGCTCGATGTCGCCGATCGCAGCGCCGTGTTTTCCGCTGTCGAACAGGCGCACCGGCACTTTGGCCGCCTCGACGTGGTACTGCATAACGCGGGTTACGGCCTGTTCGGCGCAGTCGAAGAAACCGAAGAAGCCGCAGCACGCGCGCAGATGGACACCAATTTTTTCGGCGCGCTGTGGGTCATCCAGGCCGCATTGCCCTTGCTGCGTGCACAGGGTAGTGGTCACATCCTTGCGGTATCGAGCCTCAGCGGCATCATCACGTTCCCGACGGCGAGCGTCTATGGCGCGTCCAAATGGGCCGTCGAAGGATTGTGCGAGACGCTGGCGAAAGAAGTCGCCGACTTCGGCATCAAGGTCACGCTGATCGAACCCGGTGGTTACGACACCGACTGGCGCAGTGCTTCCGCGCACCACTCGACGAAACTCGACGCGTACACCGGCCTGCGCGAGAAGCTCGCCGCAGCCTATGGCTCCCGCACACTGGGCGACCCGAGCGCCACGGCCGACGCGATTCTGCAGGTCGTCGACTCACCTACTCCGCCGCTGCGTCTGCTACTCGGTAGCACTGCATTGCAGATCGTCGAGCACACCTACACCGACCGGCTCGCGACCTGGCGACAGTGGGAAGCCGTTTCGAAGGCAGCCCAAGGCAAGGCGGGCTGACACCTGAGCGATTGCGCCACCGCGTATCAGGCCGCGTGTGCCAGAAGTGCCTGACACGCCTTGTGCGGATTTCCACTGCGCTGATATTCCGCGAGCCAGATGGGATAGCTCTGCATGACCGGGATATCGGTGGGGTGAAATCCAGGCCGGAAGTACGCGAGGATTTTCATGTTGTAGCTGGAAAACACGCCCTTCGGGCCATACATCCAGTTCAGATTTTTCAGAACCATCCACTTACGCGCCAACCAGCTGAAACCATCGGCCTTGAGCAGGCGATCCGAATTCTTGAAAAGTAGTTTGTTCGATTTCCGCACAGCGATGATCATCGCCGCGCAGCGACGAAAATAGCCAATACTGGTGACCGATTTCATCACGTTGAACACCACCGATTTGTGCTCCATTTCCTCGATGGCGTGCCACGCAAATAACGCCTGCATGTGCGGATCAGCCCCCGCCGTGACCATCTTGCGGCCGAAGAATGCCTCTGCCATCAGCGAGGTCATATGTTCGAAGGCCGCCGTCAGAGCCACGTTGAAGTCCGGAGACCACCGACGGGTATAGCCGTCCAGAATGGTCTTCTGGACAGCGAGCAGTTCATCGACCGGCATTCCTTGCTTCTTCAACACGTTGTTGAACGTCGTGTGAGCCATGCCGTGCTGCCCTTCCTGGCGTGTGAAATCCTTGATCTCCTGTGCGAGCACCGGGTCTTTCACACGCTCGCGGAAGTAGCGAACGCTCGAGATGAAGTAACGCTCGCCATCCGGGAAGCTCAGTTGCAATCCGTCCATCAGACGCGTCCTGAACGGATTGTTGTCAAACCAGAAGCGCGGAATGGTGTTGTCCAGGCCGAAGTCCAGGTCTGAACGAGGAACGATCGGCGGGGTATTCATTGCTGCGGTATTCATTGCTGTAGTACTCATTTCGCACCTCCTGCAACACGACGAACTGGCGACGCGCTCTGCGACGCAGGCACCGACGTGAAGGCGAGCGCCTTGTCGGCCACCGCTCCCTTGCGAAGAAGCTTCACGTCATCGAAGTAATCCATTGACATCACCCACGGCGCACCGGGCCCCTGACGCGGCAACTTATCCAGCGCCCGTTGCACATAGCCCGCGCCAAAGTCGAGCAACGGGCGGGTCGGCAAACCCTCGGGCGCGACGGGTTGGCAGATCGCATAGCCCTTCTCATCCATGTAGGTAAGCAGTCGGCAGAAGTGCTCGCACACCAGTCCGACCTTGAGCGTCCACGAGGCATTCGTGTAACCGATCGCAAAAGCAAAGTTCGGAATACCGGAGAGCATCAAGCCCTTGTAGGCGACAGCCTTGCTGAGATCGATCGGCTCGCCGTCCTTCGCCAGCGAGATCCCGCCGAAGAGTTGCACATTCAGACCGGTTGCAGTCACAACGATGTCGGCATTCAATTCGCGCCCGGACTTCAGGCGGATTCCCGTTTCGGTAAACGTATCGATGTGATCGGTGACAACCGATGCCTTGCCTTTCCTCAGCGCCCTGAACATGTCGCCGTCAGGCACCGCGCACACACGCTGGTCCCAGGGGTTATAGGGCGGATTGAAATGCTCGTCGACCGGATAGCCTGCCGGCAGGCTCTTCCTGTTCGCGTAGCGGATCAGCTTCCGGGCAGCCTGCGGATAGCGTTTGCAAAAGCGCCAGATACCGCGCGACAGACTGATGTTCTTGCGGCGAATCAACGCGTGCGCGAGCCCGCTGGGCAAGATCCGGTGCAGTGCGTTCCCAAGATGATCGCGCGACGGCAAACTGAGTACGTACGTCGGCGTGCGCTGAAGCATGGTGACGTGCGCGGCCTTTGGTGCAATCGCGGGAATCAGCGTCATCGCCGTCGCGCCGCTGCCGATCACCACGACGTTCTTGCCCGTGTAGTCGAGATCTTCGGGCCAGTGCTGCGGATGGATCACCTGCCCCTTGAAATGCTCCAGACCTTCGAACTTAGGCGTAAAGCCTTGTTCGTACCGGTAGTAACCGCCGGCGCAGAAGAACCATCGACAGGTCATCGTTCTGCGCGCACCGGTGGCCACTGCCTCCACGATCACTTCCCACTGTGCTTCGGCGCTTCGCCAGTTCGCGGAGATCACTCGCTGGCCGAAGCGGATGTGTCGTTCGACGTCGCCTTCGCGTGCCGCTTCCCGCAGGTACTCGAGGATCGATGCGGCATCCGCAATCGACTTTTCATTAGTCCATGGTTTGAACGCGTAGCCAAAGGTGTACAGATCCGAATCCGAACGGATGCCCGGGTAGCGAAACAGGCTCCAGGTCCCGCCCAGTTCGCTGCGCGTTTCCAGAATCTGATAGCGCTTGCCGGGGTGTGCGTCGCTCAGATAACGGGCCATGCCGATGCCGGAAATGCCGGCGCCGACGATCAGCACCTCGACGTGATCGGAGGGCAGGATGGAATGGACGGTCATGAAGTCTCCTCGACAGGGCTGCAACCCAATTGCAACTGGGGACATGTTATTGACTACCGGGGTCACATCCTAGGGTTAAAATGCACCGACATTGAACCTGTATGGTGCTAAACCACCCAAAATGCCCACCTTTCCTGCGTTCTCCGACACCACGTGGCCAGCCCCCTCGCCCGAGGTTTGCGAGCTTTTGCGCCGCGGCGCCGAAATCGCGCTGGCGTTGCCGCCAGAATCGATGAAAGAGCTGGATGCGGCGAGAAGCCCGGAATTCGCCGGGCAATCGGTAGCGGAAGATCCGGTCATGTTCGCTTCCGCGCGCCGCATTTATCGCGCTGGCGTCGTGCATTGGGCGTCCGCCAACATCCTGCATCCGGGCCAGCCCGTACCGCCCTACATCACGCCCGACATGGAACACAACGCGCGTGAGCTGGCCCGACGCGGCATGGCGGCACTGATGATGAGTTCGGCCCGAGCGGTCCAAACCGTTGCATGGCGGCTCTGGATGCAGATCGCCTTCCAGTTGACCCGCGATCCATCGTTACTCGAAGAACTGCTCGACGTCTCGGCACGTTCGATCAGCGCATTCATCGACGCCAACATGCTGGCGATGAGTGCCGTCGTGCAAGAAGAACGCGAGGCGCGGCAGCGCGACAGCCACGTCGAGCGACGCGAGCTGGTAACGCTGATCCTCGAAAACGGCCAGGTCAGTGCGCCGTCAGCGAGCAACCGGCTGGGGTATCCGTTGGAGCAGGCGCACTACGGCGCGCTGATCTGGAGCGAAGCGGCGACTCCGGAATTGCATCGTCTGGAGGAAGCAGCGAAGGCGCTGGCGAGCAGTCTGTCGGCGCCGCAGCCGCTCATCATCCTGGCCGGTCCGGCCACGCTCTGGGTCTGGTGCTCGGGGGGGACGCGCGTGGACCGGCAGTACCTCGAGGCGACACTGCGCACGTTGCCGGATGTGCGCATCGCGATGGGATCGTCGGGGCACGGCATCGATGGATTTCGTCGCTCACATCTCGAAGCGCTCACCGTGCAGCGCGTGCTCGGCAGATTGAACGCGCCAGCTGCCGTGGTCAGCATCGAGCAGATCCGTCTCGTCGCGTTGATGACGCAGGACACCAAAGGCGCGCGTTATTTCATCAGCCAGACGTTAGGGGAACTGGCAAACGCTTCGCCCACGCTGCAGCGATCGTTGCGCGCGTTTCTGCAACATGGTTGCAACGTGACCGCAACGGCCGACGCCCTGCATACGCATCGCAATACCCTGCTGCGACGGCTTGAGCGTGCAGAAGCGCTGTTGCCGCGTCCGCTTGCCGATCAGCGGCTCGATGTCGGCGCGGCGCTTGAAGTGCTCGCGTGGACGCGGCCTGAGGCGGATGGCACGGAGTGAGGAAGCGGCTGTCGTATGGGCACTAACAGAAAGAACTGACTTGCTCCTCTACCCGACCGCTTGACCTTACAGTCGTCTTTAATCTTAAAGTGCTGGCTAACGGCTATTAACCAACCAATTCCAGCCGCTACCGATACCCCAACCCACCCGCTTCCAAGGACCCTTCCATGACCGCTCGTGACTATGACCTCGTCGTGTTTGGCGCCACGAGTTTCGTTGGACAGATCCTGACGCGGTATCTCTGCGAATACTTATCGAGTGGGACGGAGACCTTGCGCTGGGCGATTGCCGGCCGATCCGAAAGCAAGCTCAAGAGCGTGAGAGATTCGCTGGGCGCGGCAGGCCAGTCCCTGCCAATCATCGTCGCCGACGCAGCCGACGAAGCTCAACTGCAAGCCATGTGCGCACGAACACGGGTCGTCGTGTCTACCGTCGGTCCCTACGCGTTATACGGTGAACCGCTGGTCAAGGTCTGCGCGCAAAGCGGTACGGACTACTGCGATCTCACCGGTGAAACGCAGTGGATCAGGAAGATGATCGAAAAGTATGAGCCCGCTGCCCGGCAGTCGGGAGCACGTATCGTTCATTGCTGTGGCTTCGACTCGGTGCCCTCGGACATGGGCGTCTATTTCCTGCAGCAACAGGCGATGCAACAGTGGGGCATACCGGCTACCCACGTGAAGCTGCGCATCAGGACGCTCAAGGGCGGCGCGTCAGGCGGTACGGTGGCCAGCGTGATCAATCTCGTTCAGGAAGCCGTAGCCAGTCCCGCCGTGCGCAAGGAACTGCTCAACCCCTATTCGCTGTGCCCCAAAGATCACGGCTTCACCGTGCGCCAGCACTACGTGAAATCCGCCGAATTCGATGCCGACTACGGTGCGTGGATCGCCCCCTTCGTCATGTCCGCCATCAATGAGCGTGTCGTTCATCGCTCCAATGCGCTTGCGGATAAGGCATACGGCAACCAGTTCACGTATGACGAAGCCATCATGACCGGCACGGGTATCAAAGGCCGCTTGTCCGCCCTGGCGGTGGTGGCCGGCCTGGGTGTGTTCATGGCAGGCGTGATCGCCAAACCGATACGCATCCTGATGGAACGCTTCCTGTTGCCGAAGCCCGGCGAAGGCCCCAGCCCCGCGGCTCAACTGGCCGGCCGCTACGATTTACGTTTCTTTGGCCGGACCGATGACGGACGAACCGTGCGTGTGAAAGTAACCGGAGACCGCGATCCGGGTTACGGCTCCACCAGCAAGATGCTCGGCCAGGCGGCGATCGGTCTCGCGCTCGACTACATCAAGGACGATATCAAGGTCGGACGGCCCGGGGGTTTCTGGACGCCTGCCACGATGTTCGACGAGCGCTTCATCAAGCGTCTCGTTCAGCAAGCCGGATTGCGTTTCGAGTTGGTCTGAGGTTCGGTGCCGGCCGCTCAGCGCTAGCCGGCACCTCATCCTTTGTTTGCTTTAAGGCTGTTGCGTCAGGACGAAAGATTGCGCCGCGCTACCGTTGCAGGTGTACTGCTGCAACTGCACGCCATTGGCCGTGGACGCAGACGGCACATCCAGGCAAAGACCGCTGTTGCGCGCAACGAACTTGTAGGTGCCGTTGCCATTCGACACGGGCATCCATTGCTGATTGGTGCCGCCACCGGAAGCCCATAGCTGGATCAGGGCGCCGCTCGCGGTGGCCGATGGGCCGCCTGTGACATCCCACACCAGCGCCGCATTGCGGTTCGTTATCGTGTAGTAACCGCTATCGGTGGGCGTGAGTTGCCATTCCTGGTTGTATTGACTCCCACCGCAACTCCATTGCTGGGCGACGGTGCCGTTGGCGGTACCCCAGCTCGCAGCATCGACGCAGGCACCACTATTCTGGTTGCTGACCGTGTACCAGGCGCTGCTATCGATCGCACTGCCCGGCTGATACACCCGCACATAGTCGACGAGTATCGTGCCCGTACTCGGCGTGCTGCCATCCGTCGTGCCCGGAAATCCGCCACCACCGATCGCAAGATTCAGCAGCACGTAGAAAGGCTGATTGAAAACCCATTGTGTGCCAGCCGGGATATTGGACGGCGTAATCGTGAAGTACGGCTGCTCCGGATTATCGCGGTAGAACTGCATCATGTTTTGCGTCCAGATCACACCGTAGGTGTGATAACTGGTGTCATCCACGCGCCCACCATTTGGGAAAGTGAACTGGCTACCGATGCCGTTTGCCCCCGAATAGCCCGGCCCATGAACCGTAGAAGACGTTTTGTTCGGCCCGTAGCTTTGTACCCATTCCATGATGTCCTGCTCACCTGATGCGGGCCAGCCGACCGAGCCGATATTGTTGCCGAGCATCCAGAACGCGGGCCAGAAACCGTCCGCTACCTGAAGCTTCATACGGGCCTCGATGCGTCCGTACTGAAACGCTTCTTTTCCAGACGTGTTCATGCGACCCGAGGTCCACGTGCCGCCGTTGTTGATCGCCTTGATGATCAGATTGCCGCTGCCGTCCTGGTAGATGTTGGAACTATTCGGATCGCATGGTGCGGTCCTCGAGTAAGGCGAACAATACGTTTCTAGTTCTCCATTGCCCCAACCGCCGCCGCCCGTATCGTAGGTCCATTTGGTGGAGTCGGGCGCAGCGCCGGCCGCGCCGTTGAATTCGTCACTCCATTGAATGGTCCAGGTCTGCGCATGAAGTGGCGCGCTGGTGGTAATCAGTAATGCCAGGGTCGACGAAACGGTGCAAAGCGCACGTATCGTCCGGGAACGTTTGCTGGATGTGATGCCACTCGAATCAATCATGGGAACGTCTCCCCTCTTTTTTAAAGTTGCGAACAGGGATGCTCTATGAATCGCGAGCAGATAACTACACAAGCAGAAATGAACAACGCGATTGAGTGTCGTGCTGCGGTGCGAGACAAGGCGATGACCAGTACGCCTTTCTATTCACAGCAACCAGGAGCCGTCGTGTGCCAAAGAGATGAATGTCACTCTACCCCGCCCGATTCGACGCAGGGATGCGCGACACATATTCATCGTGTCGTGCTTGTGTATTTATTGGCGCAATCAGAAATGGGATGCGGTGTGAATAGTGGACCTGCTAATGGCAGAGCGGTAGTCGAACTGTAAGCGATGGATTAACGGCCCCTCTCCGAGGGGCTGCCAGCGAGCGCGGTAACCTCAGCGCCCGCTGTCATCATCACGTTGGGCTAGTATGCAAGATACCAATCGCGTGCAAATCGACGACCAGCTTGTTCATCGATTGATCCAGGCGCAATTTCCCGAATGGGGGAATCTACCGGTGCAGATGGTGAAACCAGGGGGATGGGACAACCGGACCTTCCGTTTGGGTAACGATATGCTGGTCAGGATGCCGAGTGGCCCTGCATACGCTGCTCAAGTGGAGAAGGAACATCGGTGGCTCCCGAAATTGGCATCACAATTGCCTCTCCCGATTCCAACACCCCTGGTTAGGGGAATGCCAGACAACGGCTATCCATGGTCATGGTCCATTTATAGATGGATCGAAGGCGAGCCGGCAAAAGCAGAATTGATCAAAGACATGAATCAATTCGCCGGCTCTCTTGCTGAGTTTCTCGACGCGCTTCACCAGATTGATGTTGAGGATGGGCCTCTGGCAGGGCCGCACAATTTCCATCGAGGCGGGCAGCTGGCAGTCTACGATCAGGAAATTCGAGAAGCCCTCATTGAACTTCGCGACCATATCGATGCGAGTGCAGTCGAGCGGTTGTGGAATGTTGCCCTGCAGTCCGACTGGCAAGCCTCTCCCGTATGGGTTCACGGAGACGTCGCGTTCGGCAATCTGCTCGTCACCGATGGGCGGTTAAGTGCAGTCATTGATTTTGGTTGCTCAGCAGTGGGCGATCCTGCGTGCGACCTCGTAATCGCCTGGACTCAATTTTCCGGAACAAGCCGCGCCACGTTCCGGAACAAGTTATCTTTTGACAACGGCACGTGGGATCGTGCCCGCGGGTGGGCTTTATGGAGGGCATGTATTGTCGCGGCAAAGCATAATGGCAATCAACGCGAGGTTGAAAGCTCCCTGGCTGTCGTCAACGAAGTACTGAGCGATTCACATTAGTCGACAGGCATCTTCCAGGGCAACAACGCGTTGTAGTGGTCGACGGTCTTCGCCAGTGGGAGACACTGGAACAGCCATCAAAGATCGAGTGCTAACGCTTGCGGCGATCCATTCTCGTCGACGAGCGGTCGACTCATGCAAATCAGCGCGTGACCTGGTGCGATATCGGCTTCAGTTGGACCGTCGTAAGCCACACTACCCTGTAGCACGCGAGTGGAACAGGTGCCGCATATCCCCGAACGGCAACTCGAAGGTGCATCAATACCACACGCTTCCGCGAATTCCAGCAGCGTACCGTTTTTCGGCAACCATTGCATCGTGCGTTGCGTGCGTGAGAACGTCACGGCCGCGCCGCCCGTTTGCTGCGTCGTTGCATTGCTGAATTCGTCGTTCAGTTGTTCCGCCGTCGTGCTCGACGCGATGCCAGGTGTGCGTTTTACGCTTGCGGGACCAAATGCCTCGAACCGGATGCGCTCGTCGGCCACGTTGAGCGCGCGCAAACCTTCGTACAGGTCGCGCATGAATGCTTCCGGGCCGCACAGATAGAAATCGTAATCATCGAATGGCAGCAGACGTTTGAGCGCGGCGACGTCAATGCGCCCCGGCGAGGTCATCGAATCCACCACGCCGTTGCTGTCGCTATCGAACAGATGCATCGAGACGTTCGCGTGATGACTCGCGAGTTCCTTCAGATATGAGCTGAACGGACGTTCGCTGTCATTGCGCGCGCCGTGAAAAAAGTAGAGCGATTTCGTCGTGCGGGCCGCGATAGCGTGCTGCAACATCGCCAGCATCGGCGTGATGCCGATGCCCGCGGAGATGAATACCGACGCGCGCGTAGCCGAATGATCATAGGTGAATGCGCCGCGTGGCGTCATCGTATCAATGTTCATGCCGACAGCAAGATGGTCGTGCAACCAGTTCGACGCGACGCCCTGGCGCTTTACACTGATGCGGTAGCGCCGTGCATCGTTGGACGCTGAAAGCGTATACGTTCGAATCAGCGGTGCGCCGACACCCTCTACCGGCACGCGGATCGGCAGGAACTGGCCCGGTTCGAACGGCAGCAATGGCGTATCGTCGATCGACTCCATATAGAACGAGCGGATCGACGGTGTTTCGTCGTGCACCGCCGCGACTCGCAGTTTTCTCCAGACAGACGAAGCAGGTTCTTGCGCGGGTTTCAAGGTGAGAAATTGAGGCGCGTAATCCACGGCGGACCAGCGAAACGGGAGAGCGGCTCGGCTACGGCGCACTTCGGTAATGCGAAAGCGCACCAACCGTTCGGCGAGCGGAAATTCCGCCAGTTCCGGTCCTTCCCAGATGATTTCGGCGCGTGCTGCAACGTAAAGCAGATCACCGCTCTCGAAATCGACGAACAACAAACCCGCACGCGGATCGTGCGTCAGATTGCCAAGCGTATTGAAGAAGCGATTGCCGCTGAAATCGGGCGTCGTCAACGTGTTCGCGTCGTCGATGCGAACAAAGCCCGGCATACCACCGCGATGCGAAACATCCACACCGCGCGCGAGATCCGCTTCTTTCGTCAGATTCGCGCTGGCGATGAAGAACGTGTCGGCGCGCGCCAGCAGCGCACGGTCCGTTGCGTTTAATTCAACCGCATATTCGACTTCGGGCATTGCTCCAGCCGATCCACGCGCAACGAATTCGGGCGCGCGACCCTGAATGTATTTGGCGCAATTGCCGAAGCTCTGCAAAACTTCGAGCGTAACGATGTCACCATTCACCGACAACACTTTACCGTTGACCCGATTGCGTCGTCGGGTCGACGGTTGCAGTCCAAGGCCGCCGATCAACGCGCCTGTGTGCCAGCTTTCTGCAAGAGGATCACCCGGCAATGCACCGCCTTCGATCCGCAGCGTGCGCGCATCCGGCGACGACACGAAACCAGGCGCACCGACGCGCAACGTTGCCCATGGCTGTCCGCTGGCATCGACACCACCGAATACCATGAACGGCTGCTCCGCAAAGAACTGCCGATGCTGCTCCGGCATATACCGGCGAATCCCCCGCCTGCCGCTTCTGTCTGCATCGTCTGTCACGCCGGCACGCCGCTGCACGGCGATTTCAGCGGCGTGAAAAGGCCCAGCATCAGTACTGCTACCGCTCGGCTTGATGGAAGATGTTTCGGACATGGCGATTCCTGAGCCTGTGCCGTTAACCGGCAAGCAGACCCACCTCGGTAGACGGCATTGCAACAAAACGCGGCAACGCCTCGACGCGGCGCAACCACGCGCGAATGTTCGGATACGGTTCAAGCGCCACACCACCCTCCGGCGCATGCGCAATGTACGTGTGTGCCGCGATGTCGGCGATCGTCACGTGCTCACCGGCCGCGAAAAGCTTGTCGGCGAGTTCGCGCTCCAGCACATCGAACAGTTTTATCGCAATCTTTTGCGCGGTTTCGAGGTGATGCGATGCACCGAACACGGTAACGAGCCGTGCGGTACACGGGCCGTAGGCAATCGGTCCGGCGGCAAGCGAAAGCCAGCGCTGTACCGCCGCAGCGCTCAATGCGTCTTGCGGCAGCCATGACGGATCGCCGTAACGCTTCGCGAGATAGACGAGAATCGCATTCGAATCGAACAGCACCGTGTCGCCGTCTTCGATCGTCGGTATCTGACCGAACGGATTGAGCTGAAGATATTCCGGGCGACGATTGTCGCCGGCGGCCATGTTCAGCTCGACTACTTCGAACGGCAGATCCAGCAACGTCAGAAACAGCTTCACACGATGACCGTGTCCGGACAGCAGCGTGGTATGCAGGCGAATCGGTTGGGCAGGTTTAGCAGCGGGCACAGGGAAGATCCTTTGAAAGAGCTGGGTGTTCGAACTGGAACAGATAGTCAATGCTATCGACCGCCGCATCGCGCGAGAAGACTGCTAAGCTTCAAAACATAGTCAATCGAAAGTGGACAATCGATCATGGCAGACATACGGGACATCAATCTGAACCGGCTGGTGATTTTCGCGGCGGTGGTCGAAGCAGGTTCTCTTACCGCGGCAGCGGCGCGCCTCGGGCTCGCAAAGGCGATGGTCAGCACACATATTCAGCGGCTCGAGAGAGAGGTAGGCGCAAGCCTGCTGGTGCGAACCACTCGACAGATCAAGGTCACCGAAGGCGGCCGCGTGTTTTACGACGCGTGTTGCAAAATCTTGCAGACGGCCGAAGATGCCTTGTCGGCAGTGTCGGACGCAAGCGCTCCGGTGCGCGGTACGTTGCGCGTGAGCGCGCCGCACGACTATGGCGCGCTCGCGGTCGCGCCAGCGCTGGTCGATCTGCGCCATGCCTATCCAGAACTCGACGTCGAACTGATTTGCAACGACAGCTACGTGGATTTGATCGCGGACAGCATCGATATCGCCATCCGGCTCGGTCGACTCGCCGATTCGAGCTACCGCGCGGTGAAAATCGGCGCCTTCGTCAAATGGGTGGTGGCAAGCCCGGCTTTTGTGGAGCAGTGGGGAAAACCCCGCTCGCCGGCCGCGCTGGCGAAATGGCCCTTTGTTGCACTGTCGGTATTGCCGCATCCAATGACCCTCGAATTGCAACGCGCCAATGGCGACATGAAGAACATACGCTGCAGCAGCGGACTTCAAGTCAACACCGCCGACGCCGCTCGCGCAGCCACGCTTTCCGGTGGCGGCTTCGCGCTGCTGACGGACTTCTCGATCGCGGCGGACGTGAAAGCCGGCCGCCTCGTGCGTCTATTGCCCGACTGGACGACGGCGTCCGCGGCCATTCAAGCGGTGTTTCCACCAACCAGTTATCCGCCAGCGAAAGTACGCGCCCTGATCGATGTTTTCAGAACGCGGCTCGCTGTGTCTGCCTGATACGTTGCTCGATACGTTGCCTGAGCCAGCCCGGAGTCTCCATGCTAATTCAGCCAGCGCTGCGGGCGCGCGCGACAAACCAGCGCCCCGATGCAACCGACCAGAGGATGATCACGCCGTACGCCACCATCGCAACGGCGCCGATCGCGAAGAACAGCGTCAGCGACCCGGTAATCCGTAACGCCAGTGCACCGACGCCGGCATACAGCACGAGCCGCAGCACGCCCGCGCCGAGCGGCCAGCCGAGCCGGCCCGCGCCCTGCGACGCCAGATACAGCGAGAAACCGAGCCCGAAGAAACCGTAGAAAGGACCGATGATGCGCAAACACGTAGAGCCGGTCTGCAGCAACTGCTCGTTGGCGCCGAACAGGAGCAGCCACGCATGCGGCCACAGCGCTGCCGCGACGCCGACCAGTTCGGCAAGCACGAACGCCATCGCGCCACCGGTCAGCGCGATGCGCCGTGCGCGTTCGCGCTGTCCCGCGCCGATGTTCGCGCCGACGAGCGCCACCATCGGTGCGCCGATGCCAAACGCCATCGGCATCAGCAGATATTCGAGGCGCGTAGCGATTCCGTAACCGGCGAGCGCCGCAGTGCCCGCGTGTGCAGCGACGGCAGCACCAGTCAGCGCGATGAGCGCGTTCGTCAGAAGCGGATTCAGACATGCAGGACCGCCAACCATGAGAATGCGACGCATCGGCGCCCAATGCAGCGGGCCGCGCGACAGGCGAGCCGGATTGCGTCCGCTCACGCAATACCAGCCGAGTATCGCGGTACCCGCTGTGTAGTACGCAACGAGTGCCCATGCGCCACCCGCGACACCGAGGTGAGGCAACGGGCCGATGCCGAAGATCAGACACGGCGACAGTGGAATCAGCAGCACCGCGCCACCGCAGATCACTGCGCCGGGTACCACCATGTTGCCCGTGCCGCGAATCACGCTTGCTAGTGCATTCATCGCCCACATCAACGGCAAGCCGGCGAACAGGACGTGCCCGTATGTGCTGGCGGCGTCGAGCGCCGCACCGTGCACGCCGAGCATCTGGAACAGCGGCCGGGCAACCGCAAGCAGGACAATGGAGAGCGCAATGCCGATGAGCGAGTTGAGGGCTACCGCGTGCCTCGCGAGCGGGTCGACCAGCGCCACATTGCCGGCGCCAAGCGCACGCGCGACCGACGACGAGATACCGCCGCCCATCGCACCTTGCGACAGGTTCTGCATCAGTATCAACATCGGCACAACCACCGCGATGCCTGCAAGTATCTGCGTGCCGAGTCTCGCGAGAAACCACGTCTCGACGAGGCCCGTCGACGACTGGGCCAGCATCATCAGCATGTTCGGCCAGCCCATGCGCGCCAGCAGCGGCGCAATGGGTGCTTCCAGCATGGCGCGCAGGCGCGACGGGACCACGGCATGGTGAGTCAATGATCATCGTGCGACTGAATGGCCGCTTCGATCTTGGTGGCATTGCTGATCAGTGCCGCTAGCTCGTCTTCCGATCGCGCTCCCTCGATGGCCAAAGGACCCGCCTTGAAAGTCGGAACAGACGACACGCCAGCGGCCCGCGCTCTCGCGATGTCGGCCTCCGTCTTCGTGATCTCCACCTCGTCCTCGAGGAGTGCGCATACCTCCTTGCGCTGGAACCCATAGCGCGCAGCAATCTCGCTGAGCGTTTCCGGATCGGAAATATTGTGCCGGTCATCGAAATACGCGCGCGTCAGTGCCACAGCCAGCGCGTGCTGTGTACCGCGTGCTCTGGCGGCACGCAGCAGCGTATGGGCGTAAACCGTCCTGTAGACGTAGGGCTGGAGACTCAGGTTCAGGTGCAAACCTGAAGCACGCGCCTCCGCTTCCGGTCGCTCGAAAGCAGGCGCCATGTTCGTGATGCCTTTCTTACGAAAGTAGTCCGCCAGACGAATGCCTTCCGGCGGCGCATTCGGCATCAGCTCATAAGGATGGTGTTCGATATCGACAGCCAGATCCGGAAATCGCTCGGACAGCACTTTGTCCAGGCGATGCTGCCCGATGAGACACCACGGGCATACGATGTCCGAATACAGATCTATTTTCAATGCAGGCATGACACCTCCAGGAGAAACCCGTTTCCCTGCGCGCAGGAGAAGTTAGATCGCCATCACGGGGAGTGCATCGATGCGGTTCATTGCCATCTGCTCGGAGGCGGCGCTTGCCTCCGGCCCGAACACCAGCCCTTCTGCCACGATCACTTCAAGATCGTTAATCCCGATCAGCGCGAAGATGTGCCTCAAGTAGGTTTCTGCGTGTTCGCGGTGCGCGGAAGGCGAGCCCTCGGCATAGACACCGCCCCGGGCAATGGCGACGATTACCCGCTTTCCCGCAGCCAGCCCCACGGGGCCCGCACCACTTCCGAAAGAGAACGTCTTACCGGCGACCACCACCCGATCAATCCAGACCTTCAACGAACTGGGGATCGAGTAGTTGTAGAACGCGAGACCTATCACGATGGTGTCGGCGGCCTGGAACTCAGCGAGTACGTTCGCGCTTTCAGCAATGTCGTCCCGTTGTTCGGGATTCAGACCTGACGCATCCGCCGACTGGACATGGACCGCGAATACCGGCTCCGTCAGATGCGGCAACGGATGGGCTGCGAGATCCCGATAGGTGATATCAAGGTCTTCATCGGCATTCTTGAGCTTGTCCACAATGGCGGCAGACAGGCGTCGACTCACCGAGTTGCTCGTTTGAATGCTGGTATCGAGATGCAGCAATTTGCTCATGAACGATCCTTCACTTTAATGATTGCCCGAGAAATCGAGCGTGAATAGAAAAATGCATACGCACCCTTTAGCGGAAGCTAAGGTATGGTGTCGACGCGCAACAAGCTGCCAGTGCGTAACGCTAAATTTGTACGTGAAACTATCTTTGATATCTTGTACATTGACAAGAACGCACTAATAAGTGCTGCACGAACACCGATGTTCCTTAGAGAAAATCCAGGAGAGTGCCGTGGCTAGTCGAGTGCCATCCGAAGTGACGACCCTTGTGCACGACGAAGAAATCCATGCCGAGTGCCGCGCAATGGCACAGGTACTGGATCGAATCGGTGACAAATGGACCGTGATGGTAGTTGGCGCTCTTTCGGACGGACCGCAACGCTTCAACACCATCCTGCGTACAGTCAACGGCGTGTCGCACCGCATGCTCACGCTGACCTTGCGAGGTCTCGAACGAGACGGTCTCGTGACCAGAACGGTTTATCCAGTCATTCCACCCAAAGTCGAGTACGAACTCACCGAGTTAGGCAGCTCATTGATCGCGCCATTGAGAGCGCTAGCGGCCTGGGGAAGAAAGAATCGCCCAGCGATCGAGGAAGCAAGACTGCGGTTCGATGAGCGACCAGAGACGGTGTAGGAAATGTGGTGGTTCAGGGTTTTCGCAACAGGGAGAAAAGGGGTCGCGCGAGACCCTTAAGCAGCGCGCGATCGGGACGCGTCCGCGCAAATACCCGAATACCTAAAGAAGTGCCGAGAAACAGCCTCGCGAGATCGGTTGCAGACTGATCCGTCGAAATCGACCCGTCCGACTGACCCGCAGCAATGCTGTCGCGCAGGTACCGCTCGATCCGGCCAAAAATGTAGGTGACCACCTCGCGAAACTCTTCGTCATGTGGTGCGACCTCAAGCGCGGTATTTACCACAAAGCAGCCCTTGCGCAGCTTATCGCTGAGCGCCTCAGCGATGATCGCGTCGATGTACCGTTCTATGGCTTGCAGAGGCGGTGTGTCGCCCTCGAATATTTCGGTGCAATTGACGAGCGCAGACTGAACATATCGATCGAGCACCAGCCGATAGAGAGCCCGCTTGTCGCCGAACGCGTTGTACAGGCTTGGACTGGTCAGTCCTGTGCCCTCGGCCAGATCACGCATGGACGTGGATTCATACCCGTTCACCCAGAAGTGCTCAGTCGCCTTGTCCAGCACCGCCTCTTCGTCGAACTCTCTCGGTCTCGCCATTTTTGTGCAGCTCCCTGAATTTCCGTTACTCGCGGACTTATTTTAGCACGATCGATACAAAACTGGCGTGTCCGACGCTGCCGTTCGCGTGAGAAAAGACACTTCATGACTCTGTTTTATCACCATCGTTACAAAATTCATTGAACGTTTTATTACGCACGTTATAGAATTCGTTTCGTCGATGCCGCAT
Organism: Paraburkholderia acidicola; assembly: GCF_002362315.1. Classification (GTDB taxonomy): domain Bacteria; phylum Pseudomonadota; class Gammaproteobacteria; order Burkholderiales; family Burkholderiaceae; genus Paraburkholderia; species Paraburkholderia acidicola. Next base: position 2,641,865 of record NZ_MTZV01000006.1, on the reverse strand, counting down.
CCGGTCCAGATCACTGATATACGGCATGACTTCTTTATGTGCGGTTCCCTGCCGGGCGGTTCGCCGCCGCGCTGTGAGCCGCCCCCAACGAGAAACCACCTGGAGTACACAGATGAACGAGCATGCCAACGTAGAAGGGATTTATCCCGTCCCGGCCGTGATGCAGACGAACACGATCGAAGCCGACGGCGCATCCGCCCGGCAAACGTTCCCTCACGCTGAGAAACCGAAGAACTCCGCAAGCGTCTGGTCCGCGCTCTCCCGCACTTTTCGTCGAGTGGCGGTCGGCTTCGCCGCCAGCCTGACGCTGGGCGCCCTGTCGGCGCACGCCGCGATCACCCCCTTCCCGGCCGACTTCCGCCACTCGGAGGTGGTGAACGGCGACGCGACGATCAACGTCCGCGTCGGCGGTCATGGGCCCGCGGTCGTGCTGATCCATGGCTTCGGCGAGACCGGTGACATGTGGGCGCCGATGGCCGCCGTGCTCGAGAAGGACCACACCGTCGTCGTGCCCGACCTGCGCGGCATGGGCCTGTCCTCGCACCCCGCCGGCGGCTATGACAAGTGGACACAGGCCGGCGACATTCAGGCGGTCCTCGACAGGCTCGGCATCGACCACGCCGACATCGTGGGCCACGACATCGGCGTGATGGTCGCGTATGCCTACGCAGCACGCTATCCGGACAAGACAACCCGTCTCGTTGTAATCGACTCGCCGATCCCCGGTATCCCGCCGTGGGACCAGATCGTGCGCATGCCCGCGCTGTGGCACTTCAACTTCGGTGGCCGTGACGCCGAGCGTCTGGTTGCCGGACGCGAACGCATCTATCTCGACCGCTTCTGGGACGAGTTCGCCGGCGACCCGTCGAAGATCGACGAGGCGACCCGCCGCCACTACGCTGCGATCTATGCAAGGCCCGGCGCGATGCATTCCGCGTTCGCCCAGTTCCTCGCGATCGACCAGAAGGACGACGCCGACAATCTCAAGGCAATGCAGACGAAGCTGACGATGCCGGTGCTCGCCATCGGCGCCGAGAAAGCGTTCGGCGCCAATGTGGGAATCATCATGCGCAACGCAGCGACGAACGTGCAGGAAGTCATTATCCCGAACGCGGGCCACTGGCTGATGGATGAAGCGCCCGCGCCGACGATCGCCGCGGTGCAGGACTTCCTCACCGTGCATTGAATTCGATGACGGCGCTTTCGCTCAGGCCGTCTGTATCGCGATCCTGCTTTCCATCCACTCAACAATTCTGATTTGCTTTGGCCGCTTAACCACTCAAGGATTGATCATGCGTTTTCCCACCTTACGCTCTGTCGTGGCGCAAGCCATCTCCGCGCTGTGCCTGCATACCATCACCGCAGTGCCCGCGCTTGCCGCGCCTGTGAAAAATATCGTCGTGGTTCACGGCGCATTTGCCGATGCAGCGGGTTGGCGTCCTGTCTACAACATCCTGACGAAGGATGGCTACCGCGTGACACTGGTGCAACAACCGCTGACGTCATTCAACGACGACGTGACCGCCACGAAACGCGTACTCAATAGTCTTGACGGTCCTTGCGTACTCGTCGGCCATAGCTACGCGGGCACCGTTATTAGTGAAGCGGGGAACGACGGCCACGTGAAGTCGCTGGTCTATATCACCGCACATGCACTGGATGCGGGTGAAACCATGGCGGACAACAACAAGAAGTACCCTGGTGCACCTGTATCTATCGTCGGAACTCCGGATAACTTCGTTTACCTGAAACCGGTCGACTACCCATCACAGTTCGCACCTGACCTGCCCCGCGCCCAAGCCGAGTTCGAGGCGCATGCGCAGATCCCGCTTGCAGCATCCGAATTCTCGGCGCAGGTTGCCGATCCGGCATGGAAGACAAAGCCGAGCTGGTACATGGTCGCGACGGCCGACAGGATGATGAGCCCGAACCTCCAGCGCATGTATGCAGCACGCGCTCATGCGAATACGGTCGAGATCAACGGTGCAAGCCATGCAGTGTTTGAATCCCATCCGAGGGAAGTTGCTGCACTGATCGAACAGGCAGCGCGGCACTCTGGCGAGTAAACAATCGCGACCGGGTACGTCGTCGGCCCCGTTGCTGCTGATGCGCTTTCGCCGCGGCTCACGCGATCAAGACGCCTCGGGTTCCCGCTGGAATGCCGCGACGATGACAGACAGCGTCAGAATCCCGACCGAAAGCCACAGACCAGCACGAATCCCGGAAGGTCCATCGGAAAGCGTGCCGCTCAGTAGCGGGCCGATGCATTGCCCCACGCCAAACGCCACGGTTAGTGCAGCAATCGCAGTCGTCCATGCATGCGGCTTTGCTGCCCGGCGCGCAAAGCTGGTCACCGCAGCGACGACTGCAAGAAATGAACCGCCGAAGAGAATCGCCGACAGGTAGGCACCCGCAGCAGTGGGCCAGATGAGCGGAAGCACGGCGCCGACAGCAACCATGGCGACCGTCGCGGCCGTTCCCCAGCCGCCCTTCAGATGACCAAGTACGGGGCCCCACGCGAACGCAGCAACGATTGCTGCTAGGCCAAGGACAGACCAGAAAGTCGTAATGCCATAACTATTGAAACCAACGTTGCTGCGTAGGTACGCAACGATGAAGGTGGCGTAGGTGATATACCCCGCGCCGTAGAGACAGTACGACAGCAGCTTGCACACCATGAACTTCAGGGACCAGCCGCCGCGCGCCTTGCTGGCGTTGTGCGATGGCTCGGGCGTGTAACCCAGCACACTCCATCCGTAGATCGTCGCCAGCAGCGACAGGCCACCCAGCACCAGCCAGCCTCCTCGCCAGCCCATTGCCGATAGCAACGGCGGGATGGTGAGCGCCGAGGCCATCACGCCCAATCCGGCACCCGCAAAATACACACCGAGAACGGTTGGCGCGCGACTCTTGCTGCCTCCTGCAGCCGCCGCGGAGGTCAGGCCAGCACCCGCAACGAATGCGAGCGCGCCCGTTACACCCGTCAGTGTTCGCAGCACGAGCAGCAGCGTGAAATGCGAGGTCAGACCGGTTGCGCCGACGCTTAAAGCGGTTAAGAGAAGCCCAATTGCAAACACACGCTTGTTGCCGATCCACCGGCCCAATGGTGCGGTAATCAGTGCGCCCACGAGGTAGCCCGCAGCATTGGCGGTATTCATCGCCCCTGCATCGGCAAAGCTCCAGCCAAGACCCGCGCGCATAAGCGGAAGCAATAGCGCGTAAGCAAAGCGGGACAGCCCGAGCGCCACCGCCGGCCCCATCGCGAGGCCAACCACGACCCAGAGAGGCGTCAGCGTGGCATCTGCGGCGGATGAATCCGCTTGCCCTGCCAGGCTAACCGATGACGAATGCGTTTTCTCACTCAATCTAGCGCTCCAGGTGGCCATACTTTAAACCTGTGCAAAGCCACCGTCCGCCTGAATATCGGCTCCGTTGATATAGCTGGCCGCATCGGAAGCGAGAAACGCTACGATTGCGCCAATCTCCTCCGCCTCCCCCGCACGCCCCAACGGAACCGCGCCAACGATGTTCTTCATGTAAGCGTCCTTAGCCGCTTCGTCGACAAAGGTGGCCTTCACCAAAGGCGTCATGATCGGTCCTGGACTGATAGCGTTGACACGGATGCGACGCGCCTTGAGCTCCGTGGCCCACGTCCGCGCAAAGCTGCGAATCGCAGCCTTCGTCGCCGAATAGACCGTGCGTGCTGGCAAACCCTTGTGCGCTGTCACCGACGACACCAGGATGATCGATGCCCCATCGCTCAGCAGCGGCAGGGCCTGCTGAACCGTATAGATAACGCCCTTGAAATTGATCGCAAGCTGGGAATCGATGCCCTCTTCCGTGATCGAGCCGAGCGCTTCCCTCGTCTGGACACCGGCGTTCGCCACCACGATGTCCACTTTGCCCTTCGCGATACGAACCGCTTCGTAGACGCGATCCAGCTCTGCCTGTCGCGACACGTCGGCCCGTACGGCCACCACATCACCGCCAATTTCGGCGACCGCGGCATCGAGTATCGACTGACGCCGGCCTACGATAAAGACAGACGCACCCGCTTTAACCATCCGCTTCGCGGAGGCCAGACCGATGCCTTCGCCACCGCCTGTAATAACCGCCACTTTGCCTTGCAGGGATGCATCCATCGAACACTCCAATTCTGTGATGATCGACATATAACCACGGTCGAATGGACGAAGCAAGCGAATTATGTAATGATCGATACAGATCAATGGAATGGATGGGTATGGCACGACCGCGCGATTTTGAAGAAGGAGAAGTGCTCGATCACGCGATGGAGGTGTTCTGGCGTCGTGGGTACGAGGGCGCCTCCATGGCCGAACTAACGAAGGCAATGGGGCTGAGTTCGCCGAGCATCTATGCTGCCTTCGGCAGCAAACGTGGTCTCTTCGATGCGGTACTCGTCCGGTATCGCGAGCGACGTGCTGGACACCGCGAGCATTTGCTAGGTGACGCTACCGCACGCGAAGTGGCGGAGCGATTTTTGTTCGGTGCAATCGAATGGTTGATCGATCCAGACGAGCCCCGTGGATGTTTGCTGATTCAGGCCGGAACGGCGGCGGGAGTGGACAACGACGATGTGCCAGGTGCCATCATCACGCTGCGCGGCAGGACGCGGGAATTACTGACCGAACGGCTCGCGCGTGCGCAACAGGAAGGATATCTCGCGGAGTCCGAGGATCCCGCTGCGCTCGCCCGATATCTGCTCATGGTGTTCAATGGCCTGGCTCTGCAGGCAGCGGAGGGTATGTCCAGGGCGGAACTTACTGAATCCGCCGAGCGCGCGTTGATGAGTTGGCCCGCTCGGCCTCGCCGCAAGTCTGTCGCGGGTTCAGCAAGGCGCAAGGTCAAACGGTGACCTCGTTTAAGTGACACTCCGCAGCCGCATCGGCATTCGACCGCCGCCAATTATTGGCCGATTTCAGGAAAACTTTGGCCGACCTTGCCAATGACCGGGTCTCCGGTTTGAAAGACACTTACTCCAGTTTTGAGTGGTTAAATGTGACCATTCAAAAATCACAGAAGTATGCAGATTGCATTCGCCCCGTCTTCACGGCCGGGAGCACTTCTGCACGGACGACCAGAATCAGATAACTACATAAATCCGCGTGATGGAGAGAGACAATGAACCACCTGGAGTCCGTTAGCAGCGGAAGATCCATTACCGACGGTCCGTCAGCAACCGACACGCTATTCGCAAAAATTGCCTGGCGTATCGTCCCGCTGCTTTTCCTTTGCTACGTCTATGCATACGTCGACCGCGTCAACGTCGGCATGGCACAACTGCAGATGAAGCAGACGCTGCCGTTTGGCGACCTGTCGTACAGCATCGGCGCAAGCATCTTCTTTGTCGGTTATCTGCTTTTTGAAGTGCCCAGCAATCTGATGCTCGAAAAAATCGGCGCACGCAAGACGATGCTTCGCATCATGCTCGGATGGGGCGCCGTCAGTACCTGCCTGATGTTCGTTCGAAGCGAGCCCGTGTTCTATGCGTTGCGCTTCCTGCTCGGCGCATTCGAAGCGGGTTTTTTCCCGGGCGTGATCCTGTACCTGACGTACTGGTTTCCCGCTCAACGCCGCGGTTCGATCATTTCGATCTTTCTGGCCGCACCGGTCCTGTCCCTTCTCGCGATGACACCGCTCAGCGGCGCGATCCTGCGAGGTCTCGACGGCACGGCGGGTTTGCACGGCTGGCAATGGCTGTTTCTGATCAGTGGCCTGCCGGCAGTTCTGCTCGGCCTCGTGACGTTCTTTGCGCTTAGCGACCGGCCCGAGCAGGTGGCCTGGTTGACGGACGGCGAGAAAGGCGTCTTGCGCAAGCAGCTCGATTCCGAAACAACCGGTGTCAGTACGGCCGCGCATGCGTCGATCAAGGCGCTGCTGTGCGACCCGAAGGTCTACGCACTGTCGCTCGTCTATCTGCTGTTCATCGGCTGTGTGTACTCGATGATCTTCTGGACGCCCACGCTCATCAAAAGTTGGGGTATCAACAATCTGTTCTGGGTCGGCATCTATTCGGCGATTCCTTATCTATGCGGAATCGTTGGTATGACGTTGTTCGGCCGTCATTCCGATCGCACCAGGGAGCGGCGCTGGCACTTCGCGGGCGCGACTGGCCTTTCCGCCGCGGGGCTGGGTATTACGATCGTCGCGCAGGGCTCTTTCACTGTGTCGCTGCTGGGGCTATGCGTCATGACGACGGGCATGGTCACGCTCACGCCCGTGTTCTTCACGGCAGTGAGCGAATATGTGCCGAAGAAGACAGCGGCTGCGGGCATCGCGTTGATCAGCAGCCTCGGGAATCTGGGCCCGAGCGTGATTCCGCCTGCGCTCGTCTGGATCAACGGCAGGACCGGCGCACCTTATACAAGCCTTGGTCTGATCATCGCGATGCTGTTGTTGTCGGGCGGACTGCTGTTGATTGCGCTTCGACCTGCACACATCGCGCGTGCCGCTGCGGCTTACGAATCGACCTGACGCATCCCCGTGTCGCGCCGGTATGCACCCGGCGCCACGCCCGTCCAGCTACGGAACGCGCGATAGAACGACGGGATATCGCCGAAGCCGAGTCCTTCGGCGATTTCCGAAATTTGGTCCTGCGTTTGCGTAAGCCGATGAATCGCCAGATCACGCCGCAGTGCATCCTTGACCTCCTTGACGGACACACCCTCCTGTTCCAGTCGACGGCAAAGCGTTCGCAGGGACATGTTGAGCGTTTTGGCAATGTCGGGGACTTTCATCGAGCCCACACCCCCTTCAAGCAGGCAGGTTCGAACCAGGTGCGCCACCGGTTGCCGCACGGACGGCGAGCATAGCCAGTCACGCGGCTGGCGGGAAAGAAACGTTCTGAGGTCGCGTTCGGTGCGGTGGAATTGCAGGTCCAGTAGCGACGCATCGAACGTCATCATCGTCGTCGGGCAATCGAAGTTCAGCGGGCCTGGAAACAAGCTGTAAAGGTCGTCGAGATAGGCTGGCGCCGGGAACGAGAAGTTGACCGCCATCAACGGAATGTTCCTGCCGATCAACCAGGAACCCACACCGTGAAACACCTTGAGCGTGAGTTCGAGACCCATCGCCCGGCATCGTCGTGGTCCGTCCGGTTCTCGCAACGCGATCGACGCGAGCCCGTCGTTTCGGGAGATCAGGACTTCAAAGTCGTCACTGAGCATTTTGAGCAGACGGGAATAGCGATGGAGTGCGATGCCCGTGGTCGGCGCTGCGATGATGCTGTAGCCCCCAAACTTCATCGTGCCGCCCGGCATGGGTCGGGACAGGAGGCCGAGCAGCTCGTCGTTCCTTTCGCTCGCCATCAGCCGGTATAGCGCCGAGAACTGGTCCTCGGTGACGCGACCGGTGGTGGACGTCAAGGTGTCGGCAGCGATGCCGACCTGTTCCATCAAACGCTTCTGCGTCGAGGGATCTGTGCCCGTTTCGCTGAAAAAGACCTGCAGAAAACGGGACGACAACGTCAGGCAGAGTGACTCGCTAGAGGGGCGCATATCGCCTGTATACACCATTCCGTTGGCAACGCGCCACGTCTGGCCTGCAGTGTTCCGACGATCTATAACGCGGTCGGTGACGAGCCCGTCGAGGCTCGCCGCTTCAATGCAGCCACGGCCTGCTCGGTCTCGTTGTTTCCTTGCGCATTGCCCGCTTCGGGAACGATCGAACCGTCGCGATCGGTGACGCGATCGAGCAGGCCAGCAAGCCGTTCCGGTACGTCGATGCCCACGCCGACGTACAGGCCCTCCGTCAGCGTGATATGCGCAGCCTCGAATGTCCCGGCTCCAGCGCAGAGAATGGTGCGCGTCGGCGCACTTTCGTGAGCGAGCACCAGCATCGCAGGCACCACGGCTTCGGGCAGCAGCATGTCGGTGAGATGGTCTTGTAGCAATCCTTCGGTCATCCGGGTCGCCGCTGTCGGTGCGAGTGCATTGACATGGATGTTGTATTTCTTCCCTTCGAGCGCGAGCGTTTGCATCAGGCCGACTAGCGCCATTTTCGCGGCGGCGTAGTTAGACTGCCCGAAATTGCCGTATAGCCCCGACGACGACGTCGTCATCACAATGCGGCCATAGCGTTGCTGCTGCATGATGTCCCACACCGCTTTCGTGCAATTGACCGAGCCCATCAGATGCACGTCCATCACGAGGCGAAAATCATCTAGATCCATCTTCGCGAAAGTCTTGTCGCGCAAGATACCGGCATTGTTGATGAGCACATCGACACGGCCCCAGCGACTCATCGTGTCGGCGACCATCTTTTGCATCGCATCGAAATCGGTGACGGACGCTTCATTGGCGATCGCCTCGCCGCCCGTGCGTCGTATTTCGTCGACGACCTGCTGGGCCGCGGTTGCAGTGAGACCGGAACCGTCGCGCGAACCGGCCGGATCGTTGACGACCACTTTTGCACCGCGCGCAGCAAGCGCCAATGCGTGCTGTCTACCGAGTCCGCCGCCGGCGCCGGTCACGATCGCGACGCGCTCCTTGAAGTCGATGCTCATTGCCTGGATTTCTCTCTGTCGGTTTAAGCCGTAAAGGTGATGTGAAAAATTACCTTGTACGAAAGGCTTGATTTTGCGCACGGCAAATTCTCCATGCGTTTATTCCTAAGGTCAGCGAGGGATTTCCCGAGATTTGTATTGATTGGCGCGTTTTGAAAAAAGTTTGGCGAATCGTGCCAATGACGGGGTAGGCGATCTGTCTGATACTCGCCCCGAGACAATTCCGGCACAGGAATTTCTTTAGTCAAAAAACTAACTAAAAATGGAGACTTCAACGATGAAATCGTATCGCCACATCGCTGGCGCGATGCTGCTTTGCACGTCGCTTGCCGGCGTCGGAACAGTCGCGCATGCGCAGGGTAGCGTGACGCTCTACGGAATTGTCGATAGCGGAATTTTATACACCAGCAAGACGCTTAACCCGGCTACCGGACAAAATGCCGGCCACCAGTTCTCAGTGATCACGGGAGGTTTGAGTCCGTCGGTCTTTGGTCTAAAGGGAACGGAAGATCTTGGCGGTGGAGTCAAAGCGATCTTCGATCTTGAGAGCGGCATCAACCTCGCCAGTGGTGGCGTTGCCGATTCGAACGGCAATTTCTTTGGACGCCAGTCATGGGTTGGCATAACCAGTGACGTGGGTACGGTCAAAGCGGGCCTGCAGTACTCGCCATTTGCGTTATCGCTGATTGCCAGCGATCCGCGCAATGTGTCCTTTTTCGGCAGCGGGGTCCCCATCTATATCGGCGGGGTGTTCGTGACTGGCATCTTCAATTCGAATGCCATTTCATACGCGAGCCCAACCATTGCAGGTCTGCAAGGCAGTGCAATGCTCGCACTAGGCGGAATTGCGGGTGACTTTCAGGCCGGCCGGCAGTACTCGGCGAGGCTGAGCTACAAGCTCGGTCAACTCGTGATCGATGCGGCGATGTACAGCGGGAACCTTGGCGGTACGGCCGCGTCGACGCCTACACCGAGTACGGTCGCGTTCTCCGGCCGCACCATCGGCGCCAGCTATCGCTTCGACAACCTCACGGTGAGACTCCTGTTCATCAATTACAAGATCGCTGGATCGTTTGACGATCGCGTATTTGGCGGCGGATTCAGCTACGAAGTCACGCCCAGCGTGAATGTCGACGCAGGCGTCTGGGCCACCAGCGATGGCAACGACACCAGCAATCATTCGATCATGGCAGCGACTGGTCTGACCTACAGTCTTTCCAAATCGACCGCCTGTTATAGCCAGTTTGGCTTCGTCAACAACCACGGAACGATGAACACCGGCTTGTCCACCAACGGTGCGCTGATGGGGGTGCGAGGATCGACCTTCGGTGCGGACGTCGGGATTCGCCACATGTTCTAGCCGGTCCGATTTTCGATGTGGGCACAGGCGTATCTATCGATGAGGTTCGCCGGTCAATAAAAACAGGAGACAACGTATGTCAGTCAAAATCTTTCAAGCGACAAGTGCTGCGCTCGTGGTTGCCCTGATCGTATCGGCATGCGGAGGCAGTGTCAGCGGCTCTACATCGACTGCGTCATCGCCTGTCGCTTCGTCGGCTGCCGAAGGCTCGCTGCTGAATGGCCCGCCGCCGCGTACCGCTTCTCTGAGCGCGGCCGCTTTCACCGCTGTGCTGCAATCCAGTCTGTCCGGCTTGAGTCTGCTACAAATGGCAGGCGGTACGCTGGCCTGTGGTGTCGACGTGCACTACGTGCAGTACGCCACCGTAGGCGGCGCTGGCGAAGCCACGACCGCATCTGGCGTGCTGATGGTGCCGACCGGCAGCGGACCAAACTGCACAGGTCCTCGCCCGGTCGTGGAATATGCGCACGGCACCACCATCACGAGGAGTTATAACCTCGCCGCCATCTCCGATCCCACCAACCAGGCTTACCCCGAAGCGCTCCTTCTCGCCGTGTTGTACGCAGCGCAGGGCTATGTCGTCGTGGCGCCCAACTACGCCGGCTACGATAGCTCGACACTCGCCTATCACCCGTACCTGAACGCAGATCAGCAATCGAAGGACATGATCGATGCGTTGAGTGCCGCAAAAGCTGCGCTACCGTTGATTGCCTCGCCCATCACGGCTAGCAGCAAGCTGTTTCTAACCGGTTACTCGCAGGGCGGCTACGTGGCAATGGCGACCGCGCGCGCCATGCAGGCAGCCGGCACACCGGTTACCGCGTCGGCGTTTCTGTCGGGGCCTTATGCGTTAGCAGCGATGGCCGACCAGGTGTTTGAAGGCGAAGTGGACATTGGCGCCAATGTGTTCTTTCCAATGATCCTGACCAGTTACCAGAAGGCCTACGGCAACATCTATTCGTCACCCTTGGACGTCTACGAAAGCGCTTACGCGAGCGGCATCGAAACGCTGCTACCTGGCCCGTACAACTTTACGACGGTCGCTTTGAGCGGCAAGCTGCCGGGTGCGCTGTTCAGCAGCACGCCACCCGCCGGACCGGCTGCGCTCCAGCCTGTGCTCGACGCCATGTCGCCGCCCACGGGTACCGGCGAGACCGATGCGATATACGCACTCGGCTTCGGCGCGAACAACCTGATCCGCAATAGCGCGCGGCTCGACTATCTGCTCGATGCTTTCGCCAATCCGGATGGCGTGGCACCGACGCTCACGACGGGCGTGCCGGCAGTATCTCCGCAGAATCCGCTTCGCATCGCGTTGAAGAAGAACGACCTGCGTGGCTGGACACCGACCTCTCCGGTGCTGTTGTGCGGCGGTCACCAGGATCCCGTTGTGTACTTCGCCACCAATGCCAACGTGATGAAGCAGCAATGGGCCGGACTCGGTTCACTCGTGACGGAACTCGACGTCGATTCCGCGCCCGCATTGGACGGTTTCAACGCGGCCCGGCAGGTTTTTCTGACCGCCGAAGCGGCGACCGCTGCGAGCGGCGGCGCGCTTGCGGTGATCGGGGCTTATCACTCGCCGCTGGTGTTCGATGGGTGTATGTCCGCTGCTGCTACGTTCTTTGCGGGTCACAGGAGCTGACGGGCGACTGGATGAAGAGCGGGATTGGGCGACGCAAACTCAACAGCGCCATGATTCGAAAATCGAATCATAGAAATATGGTCTGGCGTATTTATCGCAGGTCGGGGTCGTTGTTATTCTCGTGGGACCGATACGTCTTAAGGGACACGACATGCCAACGCCCAGTCTTTCCCGGCGCGCGATGATGGCCATCGCCGCCCTAAGCGCCGTCTCTTTCTTTCGCTCGATTCCGGCAAAATCCGACGGGCTCGTCTCGACGGACAGCCACGCGATGACGACCCAGGAACTCGAACGCTATCCGATCCCTGGCACCGATCTCGAGATGCGTCTCAACCTGGTGACCCAGCCGCCCGGATACGCCGAGCCGATCCATCATCATCCGGGGCCGAGCTTCGTCTACATGCTCGAAGGCACTGCAGAAAGCGCTTACGGCGACGAGCCGGTTAAGCGCTTTCATGCAGGGGATCACTGGGCACAGCCCGTCGATGTCGAACATCGCGTCGCGCGCAACCCCGACATGCACGCGGTACGTCGCTTTCTTGTCTTCACGGTCAATCGGCCCGGCGAGCCCGCTACCGTCTTCCCGTAAACGCTCGACCGGTACGACGACTCGTAACATGTCATGGGGCCACGGAGCGAGCGTAAGTCAGCTCAATCGCCCGGCACCAGAACGAGCTTGCCGTGAGCATGACCAGCCAGACTGATATCGAGCGCCTCGCGCCAGTCTTCGAGAGCAAAGGTCCGCGCGACCGGTATAAAGAAACGTCCCTCGGCCGCCAGCCTCCCGTGCTCACCGAGCGCATCCCAGCGAAGCCTGAAGCCGCCTTCGGCTTTGACGTTCTCCGCACCGGTCCGCACACCGGTCTTCGCCGCACCTTCGAAATCGGCGATCGTGATGACGCGCGTCGTGTCTCCGCCGGCGATCTCCACCAGGTCGGGCAGCGCGCTTACAGAACCCGCTTTCAGGTTGACGGGCGCCACATCCACGAGAACGTCTGGCGCTTCACTGACAAGCGCGCGGACCCGCTCTACCACTCCGTCACCGTGCGCGACGACCAGGACACCCATGGCGCGCAGACGATCCGCGAAGGTTTCGCCGGCCGTCGCAATGACTCGGGCGCCGTGCATCAGGGCCATCTGGACCGCGGCAAAACCCACCATCGTGCCGCCTCCATTGATGAGAATAGTCTGGCCTTTCTGGAGACCCGACCAGGCAAGGTAGCGGGCCGCCGTTTCGACGACCATTGGAAGCGCCGCTGCATCGACGTGCGACAGACCATCGGGAAGTCGATCCCAATGGTAGAGGATGGCGTAGTCGGCCGCGCCTGCGCCCGGGTAGTTCTTGAAGTCGGCCGGACCAAACACGGCGTCGCCGACGGTGACACCGGAAACGCCGTCACCTACCGCCGTGACGACTCCCGATACATCGAGTCCGATGCCACGTGGCAGCGTTTGTGCAGACAGCCCTCGGCAGAGCGCCCAGTCGGCCGGGTTCAGGCCACAGGCATGCACGCGCACCGCCACATGCCCTGGATTGGGCGCGGGTATCAGCGCCTCCTCGAGTCGGAGTACGTCGGCAGGCTCACCATATTCGTGAAAACGGATCGTTCGCATCTTCTCAGTGGTCATGAGGCTCTCCACACATTGATGAAATCCAAACGCACGTCGCGCCGTGCCTTGAATGCGCTATAGTCAGTGACTGACACAAAGTATAGATCTTATGTCAGTCACTGACAATGAGGGAGATATTCACGCCGTGCCAAAAGACCAGGGAAATGTGCGCCGCCGTATGCAGGAGGCGGCCCTCGAGCTATTTCTCGAGAAAGGCTATGACGGGACCACTGCCGCAGAAATCGCAGCGCGCGCTGGCGTCACAGAGCGCACCTTCTTCCGCTACTTCCCGGACAAGCGCGAAGTGCTGTTCAACGAGGCCGCGTTGCATGCCGGCCTGAGCGCCGCGATCGCCGAAGCGCCGCCTGAACTCGGTCCACTCGAGGTCGTGGTGTGGTCGTTCCAGTCGCTCGCACCGATGTTCGAGGAGAACCTGCCGTTTGCCGAACCAGGGCAAGCGGTGATCGCGCGGACACCCGCGCTGCAGGAGCGTCAACTTGCTAAATCGGCCGCGGTCACACAGACCATCGCCGAGGCGCTTCAGCATCGAGAGATCGACCCCGCGATTGCGCGTCTGGCCGCTGCGACAGGTATGGCCGTCACAGGGCATGGCTTGCAGACGTGGGTCGCGGATCCATCGTTGCCGCTGGTCGAGCATCTTGAGAAAGCTTTACGGGCGTTGCAGGGATTGTCGGGAGCGGCGCCGCAATAGATGAGACCAGGCTTCTGATTGCCTGGTCGAAAAATTTACAGAATCTACAAATTCACATGCCATACCGAAAGAACAACAAACAACGCTGTTTCTTGACTTACCCCGCATCGACCGTTGGCACCCACTCAATGCCTTCGGCGAACCATGCTTCCAGTTCTTTCGCGACCTCAGGTAACATTTCTCTCACTGCCCGGAAGAAGATGCCCTGCAACAGGTAACTCGTTTCGAGCCTGTAAATACAGTCCTTCCTGGCGAGTATCCACAACGCCATCACGGCAACCAGCTGCCTGATCGAATATTGCTGCGTCTGGTCACCGTATCTGGCGTTATCAGCAGCGAGCTCTTCTGCTTCCACCTCAATGAGGTTTGGCTGGGTGCCGTTCACCCACCCGGACAGGTCGGGCCATCTATTGCGCCCATGTGTAATCCGACCCAGTGAATCGCCGTGCAACATGACTGCGTACATCGCTGCGATCCTGGGACCGAGCCCCCCAAATTGGTCCAGCGCATATTCAGCGGTGTGGAACAGGGCATCGGCGATAACCTCATGGCACGCATCATCGACACCTGCCAGCACATCCCACAGAGCCACGCCGTCAGGACCGATCAGAAAAAGCTCCTCAGAACCTTCGAAAGGCCTTTGATCCAGCGTATCGAGAGGATGTCCGTGCTCAATGGCTTTCAATGTCCGTTTGCTCGGTTCCCTTGCCGCGTTCTCGTAGATATTCAACTTTGGGTGCGGCAACCCTGGCGTCGTATACAACTCCGCAAAATCTTTTGCATCACAGCCGGCGAGCGCGAGTACTTTTCGCGACCACATCAAAACCCTCAGCCGCGCAACGCCAGTCAGTCTCACGGTCTGTCGCCGCGAAGAGCCTGTCGCAGACAAAGCGTTTGCAAGCCAGATCAAGCGGCTTTCCGGTGGCTCTGAAGACATTTTTTTCCTCCGTGGTTCTGGAAAATAATCGGGAATTCAGCGTTATCGGCAGAGCGCTCTCCACCCGGACAGGTCGAGCCATCCAGCCGGTCAACCAGCGCACAGAGGCACATCATTGCCGACAGAGTTCACGTGTCGTGACTCTGGGGAGAATGACATCAGGAATGTCCGGGAAGATGCCGGATGCCGATTGCTCGAACTGCCGGACGATTGCACATCGAGACGTTTAGTTAACCTATGTGTCGACAAGTTGATTGGTGAAGATGTAAAGACTTTGATCTCGCCGAGACACACCGAACATGCGCCGCCATCAAGCGGCGCACCTCGGGTCAACCATCGATGGCACTAACGTGAAAGTACCGTCAAGCCGCCGCGAACTGCTCGATCAACCGACGGCTTCCGCTCAACGCAGCCTCAACCGCCGACTCGCCCATGGCGAGACCTTCGGCGCGAATGGCGGTGACGTCCGTCAAGCCGATAAATCCGAGTGCGGCACGGAGGTAGGCTTCCTGGAAATCCATGGACTGCGCCGGCCCTTCGCTATATACCCCGCCGCGGGCGATAAACAGATACACTTTCTTCCCTGCAACCTTGCCTACAGGACCTGCGTCGGCGGAATAACTGAATGTCACGCCAACCCGGATGACATGGTCGATCCAGGCCTTCAGTGTGGAACTGATCGAGAAGTTGTACATCGGCACGCCCAACACAATGATGTCGGCGCCAAGCAATTCGGCAACCAGTGCGTCGGACAACTGTACAGTCTCGGCTTGCTCGGGAGAATGCTGCTCCACTGGCGTAAAGAATGCCCCCATCATCTGTTCGGTCAGATGCGGAACGGGAACGGTTGCCAGGTCACGCTCGATAATGATGTCGCCAGGATGTGAAGCTTTCCGCTGGCTCAGGAATTCGGCCGCCAACTGCCGGGACGTAGAACCTGTGCTGCGAACACTGCTGCTGATATGAAGAACGGTCGCCATGATTGATAGATCTAGAAGAGTTAAGTGCGGAATGAAATTAGCCGCTCCGAATAGCCACGCGGATAATTCGATTGGTGTGGCAGAAGCGCTGGCACGCATGAATCCTATGTGCGGCAACCGTTATCGACTAGACCGTAGAAACGGATTGCACTCGTCCATGGCTGGAGGTAATTCATGGTGGATCTGAACGACATCGCGTTGTTCGTCCAGGTAGTGCGTGCCGGAAGTTTTGCTGAAGCAGCACGTCGCGTGGGCATTCCGGCAAACACCGCAAGCCGGCGCGTGCAGGAACTCGAACGGGACCTTGGCATACGTCTCTTGCAGCGTTCAACGCGTCGACTCACGCTGACCGACGCAGGCCAGACTTTCTTTACCCGGTGTGTCGATCAGATTGAGGCGTTGACGCAATCGGCCCTTGACCTTGCCGAAGGCAGCGAGGTGCCCCGAGGAAAGGTTCGTGTCGCCGCAGTGGCTGAGTTTCTCAACTGGTTTCCAGTTGCGTTTGTCGCCGAATTTCTCGCAACCTATCCGAAGGTTCAGCTTGAATTCGTTTTGAGCGACATGCGGGCAGATCTGCTTGGCGAAGGCATCGATATCGCATTCAGAGCGGGCAAGGAGATCGAGCCACATCTGGTCGCGCGTCAGGTAGGGTGGGGTCATTACGGGCTTGTAGCAAACCCGGCCTATCTCGATGCGCGCGGCTTCCCCGATTCACCTGCTGCGTTGTCGAAACACGATTGCATTACATGGCCGATTGGTCCGTCCGGCTACGCAACCTGGCAACTAGAAGGTCCCGAAGGCGAGGTCGAGATTTCAGTGACAGGGAGATTCCATGCGAATAACGCGCAGGCCCATATCAATGCTGCTCTCGCCGGACTCGGTGTCGCACTGGTGCCGACAGCGTTGGCCATCGCGCAGATCGACTCGGGTCGATTGCAAAGGGTACTGCCCGAATTCGGTCTGCGCGTCGGTTTCTATGTGGTCTACCTGAGCCGGCGACAGTTGCCCCGGGCCGTGAGTACTTTCATCGACTTCGTCATAAAGAAGATGCTCGATCAAGGGATGATCCCGCCGCTTCCCGTCGCCGGCCAAGGCAGCGAACAGCATTGAGCATTTCCCCTGCCGCCTGCTTCACGGGAGACGCCCCACCTCGCGCAGATGCCTGCCGATGCGTTGTATGCGCCCCTCGCCTTCGCGCAATGCCTCGGCACTCGTGTGTACGGAGTAATAGCCGAGCACCAGATCGTGCGGGTGCTTGACCGCGGAACCCACCACGAATTCGGTGTCGACTTCAGCATGAAAATGGATGGCGTTGGTCGACTCGTCAAAGACGGCGAGCACCCCGGCATGCAACGACTCGGGCGCGGAAAGACGCCCCTTGCCGACGGCTGCCCACGCAACGGTCTGACCTTCGGGCGGCTGAAATTGCCACCGTTCCCCCGCGTTTAACGTCACCGCCAGGTAGGTCATGGGAGAAGGCGTACGGATCGGGCTGCTTGCTGTGCCGTAGTGCCCGAGGAGCACGGCGGCCGGACCATGATGATCGATCGCATCCGGAGGCAGGTAGATGCTTTCCGCTTCTGCCAGCTCATGATCGGGCGGCAATGCAACCCACAGCTGGAAGCCGCGAACCCGTCCGGTCTCGCCGATATTACCGCCGTGCCACGCTCCGCCGCCCGCCTGCATCCATTCCATGCCTCCTTGCGGAAGCACCCCGATCTCGCCCGACGTGTCCACGTAGTTGACACTGCCCTCCTGGATCCAGGTGATGGTCGCGATACCCGAATGCGGGTGCATGTTGAAGCTATCGCTCTTCACCGGCCCCTGCGTGTCGAAGTAATCCAGAAAGACAAAAGGTCGCAGATGTTGACCCAGATCCGATGGACTCATCAAACGGGTAACCGGACCATGCCGATGCCCCTCAGTGCGATGAACCACGGAGCGAACCGAAGTCGATACATTTTCGAGCGTACTCATGTTCTCCCTCCCGCATGCGCAGGTTCGCCGTACGTGGAGCGCAGGCTATAAGCGACAAAGGCGCTGAGCAATGCCAGGACCGCAGCCGGAGCCGGGTTGCCGCCGATGATCAGCAGATGCGTCGCGACAGCGCACACCATCGTCACGGCAAGCAGCAGTCCGCCAAGGAAGCCGGTTCGGGGAATGAGCAGCAGTACGGCACCGGTGACTTCGACAAAACCCGTGACATACCGGAACCATTGACCGAAACCGATGTGTTCGAAAATCTGGATCATCAGCGGCGCTCCGGCAAGCTTCGCCGTTCCGGCCGCGCCGAATGCGAGCGCGAGAAGTACGCGTACTGCCCACACGATTCGTTTGTTAGTAGTTGCAGAGAGGCCCATCAGGACATCCTTGGAGTTGATTAAGCATGGCGGATTCATCGATCCGGTTGGCGTCATGCTACGTAGCGCGGTGACCAGCGACTAGCCGGTCATACCGGATTTCTCTCGTCCACGAATAGATGTAATCCGTGTGCAGCTCCGTCGAGACAGCACGTATCCTGAATTCTTGCCACACGCATCAAGCCGGCATGTTCACACTAGCCCACTCCGCAAAGCTGGTGATCTGCCCTTCGACCAGCGCATCTGCGCGCGCCCTTTTGGCGTCCGCGTCTGGGCCGAAATAACTGTAGTCTTCGAAGTAACCCATCATCTCGCGGACTTCCTTCGCACCGGGATAGAACGTATCGTAGACCGTGCCCGGCACCTGGTTCACCACCACATTGTGGCCTTGTCCATTCAGAATGTCTGCGAACTCCTGCCAGCTGTATGCGTCGGCGCACAGCGACAGAATTTGACCCTGACCGGTTGTCTCTGGGTGGTCGAAAACCTGCCGGACCAATTTGCCTAACTCATGGATGTCGCCGGCATGGACGCTTTTTTTGGTGACGTCCATCGGAACTGCCCAGGCCTTCTGGTTCCCGTTTCCAGTGGGTTGCGGCGCCATCTGGGCAAGAAAATTCTGAAAGAAGAACGGCGCCTCGACGAAGCTGTAGTAGCGAAAGCCCGCGTCTGCGATCGCCGCGTTGGCCCGAGCTTTGTTGGTGAAGTGCGAAACCTCATACCTGCCGCCCGAAATTTCTTGAGTGTCGGGTAGCGTCGACCAAACGACGTGAGAAATGCCGGCGGATTTTGCGGCATCGGTCACATTCTTTACCTGGCCGTACTCGCTGGTCCCAGTTGCGGGATCCCAGAAATTGGTGACCAGGAACACGCCATAGGCGCCGCTGAGCGCCGATGCCAGCGTGCCCACTACGTTCAGATCTGCAGCGACCACTTCGACTCCGCGAGCAGCGAGCCTTTTGGCCTGATCTGAAGCGGCATCGCGACTAATCGCCCGAACGGTGTAGCCACCCTGGTCGAGCAGCGCGTTCACCACCCCTTGCCCCTGTCGACCCGTTGCGCCAAACACGACAATGATTTTGTTTGACATGGTTATTCTCCAGCGTTTTCTACCGAATGCAATTTGCTAAGGAGCCAAGGAACGCCGCTCTGTGAGCGAGATCCTCGGCCGTCGTCTTGCGCCCAGTCGCAGCGAATGCGAAGCACTCACGTAGCGTGGTCGAAGTGAAATGGGTTCAGCCTATGTGCTTGTCGAACCACTCGATCATCTGCGCCGGGTGTTCGGAGAAGTAGTTGTAACCGTCCCAGCGTCGGGTGCTACCCTCGATCCAGAACAGCTTCTTGTCGGCAACGGGGATGTTGTCGAATATCGCCTGCACGTCGGTGGGTTTGGTCAGCGCGTCGTCACGCACCTGGAGGAGGAACGCAGGCGCCTGCCAGTTCCTGGCGTATTCCAGCGGCGACACCTGATCGATCTTGAAGCTGGTGATCAGTTGTACCTCCCGGTTGACGGCGTCGAACTGGTCCGCGAGCCCCATATATTCGAGGTTGCGCTCGACCATGGCGCGCATCGAGATGGGTTGCAGGGCAACCAGGGCCCGTACGTCAGCAAAGAGCTCCGGGTGTCTGGTTTTCGCGACGAAGGTCGCGTTAGCGCCCATGCAACGACTGAGCAGACCCAGCTTCATGCCGCGGGTGTCGGGGCGGGACTTGACGTACTTCAGCGAACCAGCCACGTCGCGGGATTCGAACAGGCCCCACGTGAAGATATTGCCGTTGGCCACGCCGCTCTGGCCATGGTTGCGCGCATCGTAGGTCAGCACGTTGTAGCCGGCTTCATGCAGGTGCTGGTACTCCCGCATGTAGTTGACCTCAATGTCGTTACCGGGAACGAACTGCCACTGTGGTAGGTGCGAGGGAAAGCCGTAGCGGTTCATGGGCATCGGATGGTTGGCGATGACCAGCTTGTCCGAACCCGGACTGGGAATCCACCACGCCTCCAGCGGCGTGCCGTCCAGCGACGGGAACGTGATGTCCTCGTACGCCATCCCATACTCATCCGGCGTGTGGAGGATCGGTGCACGGACCGGGCTGCTGAGGCCCCTGGCTAGATCCGTGAGCATTTGCGATACATCAGGCATGACAGTTTCTCCTTGGCTTTCCAATTCGGGAGTTCTTCCCGTCCACGAAAGATAAGACTCAAGGTTTCGCTGAACAAGCCCTGTAATTTGGGTATCATCGTTCCATGAGTGGAACAATTGATCTCAACCAATTCCTGATCTTCGTACGGGTCATTCAGGCGGGAAGCCTGAGCGAGGCAGCGCGACGCCTGAACCTGCCGAAGTCCACAGTGAGCCGGAAGGTCTCCGAGCTCGAAGAGCGGATGGGTGAGCGACTCATCCAACGCACGACACGTAAGCTGAGCCTCACCGAGGCGGGCCGCGTCCTGTTCGAGCGAGTCGGCCCGGCCATGAGCGACATCGAAGAGGCCGAAAGCACCGTGCTGGGAATGCGTGGGACACCGCGCGGCCTGCTGCGGGTCGCAGCGCCCATGTCGTTCAGCAAGCTCGGACCCATCGTCGCCGAGTACCTCGTTCGTCATCCTGATGCGGCGGTCGAGATGGTGTGCTCCGATCGTCGCGTCGACCTCGTGGAGGAGCGCTTCGACGTTGCCATTCGAGCGGGGGCGCTCGTCGATTCGACGCTCGTCGCGCGCAACCTCGGAAAAGCGAAGTTCATGCTCGTGGTGGCACCCGAGTACAGCAAACACCATGGCGTTCCGAAAACACCTGCCGAACTGACGAGCCACGCATGCGTCACATTCAGCGGCGGAGTGGCGCCGCACGTCTGGACCCTCGAATCGAAAAGTAAACGTGTCGAGGTCCGGATCAAACCACGACTGACGGTCAACGACATGGAGATCGCTCGCGATGCTGCCCTTGCGGGTGTGGGGATTGCATGTCTACCTGAAATCTTCTGTGGCGATGACGTTCGCGCCAGGCGCTTGCTACATGTACTTGTCGACTGGTCCGCAGGAGAAGTCCCCATGCATGCGCTCTATCCAACGAGACGTCATCTTTCACCAAAGGTGGTTGCCTTCGTCGATCTGCTCGCCCAACGTTTGCTCTACTAAAGTTGCCCCCAATGCTGCTTGACGGCGATTCCGGCAATTCCTTGCGAACGACTCCAGAGAGTGTAGGCTCTCAGAAAAGTTGTCATCGGGGCCTCATACAAATCAATGACCTGGACACTTTCTCTGAAACGGCCGCACGCTGCCTGTCTCAGAGAAAGTGTCCTTGAGCATCGAAATTCTCAGAAAAACCGGCTGCTTAAGTTGCATGCCCTACGTTCGGGCGACTGTAGTAGCGTTGAGGTGAAATCCCAACTGCATGCCACAAAACCCAGACAACTGATGCAGGCTCGGTGGTGCCGATGAAGTTCTGGTGCATGGCCCTTTTCGCGTGAACAGTGCGCGCGACATTGCCCCCTAAAACTTGCCATCGTGCCGCCTTGCACTCGGTAAGTTGACAATACTGTTAGTCAGAATGAAAATCCTTTTAACTTCGAGGTTGGATCAAATGCTCTTTTAGTGACATCGACCGTCCACCGATAGCCTAAACGGTTGACCATAGACTTGACGCAACTTTGTTTCTTGCAATCAGGAGCAGTTATGTCTTTCGCGCCGTGGAGGTTTCGTTATTTTCTCGTCTATTTATGGATCGGAATCGGCTTGTATGGAGTTAGAAATGTCCATGCCGTCGAACTGGATTCGTCGAAACTTTCCAAAATCCAGAGCGAAACCTTCGAGGTAGTGGTTCCCAAACCCGATACTGATCCTCTCAGCTACGAAAAACCACTGCCTTTGGATTTGTTACCCTATCAATTCCGTAACGACAGGTTTTATTCAATTGGCACAGCTTTCGCACTCGGTGCAAATCGATATGTCACGGCGGCGCATGTAATAAATGGCACCATGGGGGGAGTGTTAGGTGAGCCCGTATTACGCGATGCGTCAGGACAGATATACGTGCTGGATAAAATATACAAATATTCACTACAAAAAGATTTCGTAGTGTTCTCATTAAAACAGCCTCCGCACACCGTCTTACCGAAGCTCAACACCACACCCGTGCTAAATCAGCCAGTTTTTGCCGTTGGTAATGCGCTGGGGACAGGAATAGTGATCCGTGATGGTCTCTATACATCCAACACCCCCGAAGAAGAGGCAGGGCGTTGGACGTGGCTGCGTTTCTCGGCAGCGGCCTCTCCGGGGAATAGTGGTGGACCACTGCTGGACAAGAACGGAAGTGTTATGGGTATTGTGGTAATGAAGTCGCCAAACGAGAATCTTAATTATGCGCTTCCCATTGATGAGATCATGAAAGCCCCAGAAGGGGATGCTGTATTCGATAATCGCGAAATTTATACGATCGACATCTTCGATACAACCCGCTGGCTGGATTTCAGGAAAACCTCACCTTTACCAATGAGTTATGCGGAATTTAGTTCCCGCTACTTGCAAGTCATGAATGCTCAAGCCGACAGGCTTTTGGATGATTTACTGGAAAATCAGCGGACGACACTTTTCCCGCAAAGCATCGGGTCGAATTATTTCCTGAACAATTCTGACAACTACAACTATGAGCATAGCTATCCGCTTCTGGTGGTACGTGGAACAGATGGGACATGGAATCTTGCACCATCCAACAATTATCGCAAGGGGCTTCTGCCTGACAATGGTTACGTCGAATATGGAAGCACCATGTTCGATCTTTTGTTATTCCATCTACGTAAGCCGGATCGCGTGCCTAGTGGGCAGTTGTACGAGAACCCGAAGCAATACATGGATTTATTATTGCAGGCATGGACATTGAACCGGAACGTTGGTGATCAAGCCGACAGAATAACGTCGCTCGGCCTCCCGGAGAAGAATTATATTTTACAGGATGGATATGATAGGCGTTGGCAGGTTGCCATATGGTCGCTGCCGTACGAAAATGCTAAATTAACCCTGTTTTCCTTGCCCGTGCCTGACGGTTATGTATCGATTGGACGGTTAACGCAGGCTGGCGCCGACCAGTACATTGCGTCAAAAGATTTGCAAGTTTTATCAAACTACATTTACGTGTCTTACGGCGGCACTCTCGAACAATGGCGAGAGTACCTGAAAAACAAGAATATATTGCCAGCTTTATTTTCTTCTTTAAACATTGATTTTGATTACGACAAAAATTTTTCCTACAAATCAGACCGCGTTCTTTTCTCTTACACGCCCGAGCTCCAGGAGATCACACCCGATAGTTACTTAAGAATGAGCTTCTCTTTTTTCAATCAGGATGGCAAATGGTTGTGGGATGTGGCCAATGTAACGGCGAAGCCGCCTCGAGATGATACCCAATTGATTCAGGTCATACGTCACACGCGTCCCACGAAAGATCTGGCTGATGAATTCAAAAATCCATGGCTAGACAAGCTATACCGCAAGCCGCCGAACGATGGCAAAGTTTTTTATGGGAGTAACTATAGCATGATCGATTTCATACCTGGCGTACCAACCAAGCCTGAAGGGGTTGCCCCGCCGTTCCTGTATAGCGTTTTTTACCGAACTAAGGGAATTCGCCAACAAGACGAGATGAGCGCCAAGCTCGATCTGTTGCTGAAAAATCTGCAAATCTATGAACATTGATACATCGCAAGTATGCAAGATCAATTGTTTTTCTTTTCGGCGAGCGATCAACGCCAGTCAGAGGAAATTTTATGAAATAAGTTGTGTCCTATGATCGTGCTTATGGAAGGAGCGCACATGGGCGTGCCGCGCAGCAACTGCCCGGCCACAGCAATATAACTCAAATGCGAAATTCAATTGGCTGGATATTGTGCAAAAGCCAATTTAATATTTACAAAATCAATATATATGAAATTATCGAATGAATTCCTTTAACTACGTCTGAACATTCACTCTTCATTCAAAGACAACATATCGAGATTTCGGACATCTTTTTTGAAAGCCAACAACTGGCGATCAGACAGACGCTGTCCCGCCACCCCATCCGTACCGGAAACCATCCACCATTCTGTACCGGTACCGTACCGGTCACATTAGCTAGACTGCATGCAACGACTCACTGGAGCCTCCCATGCTGTCCATCGATACCCTGAGCGCCCTGCCCGCCGGCATCCTGTTCGCGCTCGTCACGACAATCACGCCCGGTCCGAACAACACGATGCTGCTGGCGTCGGGCGTGAACTTCGGCTTTCGCCGCACGCTGCCGCACATCCTCGGCATTAGCGCGGGCGTCGTCCTGCTGATGCTCGCGGTCGGTTTCGGACTCGGCGAAGCATTCCGTCGCTGGCCGCTGCTGTACACGGTGCTGGAAACTGCGAGCGTGGTGTATCTGCTGTACCTCGCGTGGAAAATCGGCACCTCGGGCCAGGTGCAGGTGCGCAAAGGCGAACGCAGACCGATGCGCTTTTATGAAGCGATCGCGTTCCAGTGGATCAATCCGAAGGCATGGATGATGGTGCTGACCGCGGCCACGACCGTTCATCTGAGCGCCGACTTCGGTCTCAATGCGACGTTGATGGCGGTGCTGTTCTATGTGGTCGGTCTACCGTGCATTTGCCTGTGGGCTGCGTTCGGCACCGCGCTGCGGAACCTGCTGGCAAACCCCGTATGGCTGCGCGTGTTCAACATCGTGATGGCTGTGCTGCTCGTGCTGTCGCTGTATCCGGTCGCACTGAAGATGATGGCCTGAGAAAACACACGGACAACGACACATCGAGCGCCATCAGCGAATCCGTTCAATGAATCGCCATAACGCGTCGTCGGTCGAATACGGCGCGTTGAAGCGAAACCATGCGCTCTGCGCATCGTCGGGGCGGAAGTACGAACCCGGCGCCAGCCAGATGCCGTCCGCGAGCGCAGCGGTTGCAATGTCAGCCGCGCGCCCGGGTTCGATCGGTAGTCGTATCCACAGGAACAGCCCCGCGCGCGGCCGGTGAAACACCTCGAGCCCAAGCGCATCGAGACGCGCCTCGACGGTCAGATGCGCAGCCTTCAGGCGCTCGTTCACCGCTTCGACGTGACGCGCATAGCGTCCCTCCACGAGCACCTTGTCGACCATCCGTTCTATTGCCTCCGACGACGTCAGCCCAACCGCCATCTTCGTACGCGCGAGTTCGCGCAACACATCGCGCTCTGCAACCACGTAGCCGCAGCGCAACGCAGGTGTCACCGTCTTCGAGAACCCGCCGACATACAGCACGCGCTGCAAGCCTTCGAGCGCCGCAAACATCGGCGCACCAGGCGAGGCGAGTTCGCGGCTCACGTCGTCCTCAATCACCCACATGCGATGTCGTTCGGCAATCTGCAATAGACGGAACGCGGCCGCCATGTTGAAACTCGCGCCGGTCGGATTCTGCAGCGTCGTGTTGACGAAGATCGCCTTCGGCCGGTGTGTGGCGACGAGCGTTTCGAGCACATCGGTATCGATACCGGTCGGCGTGCGCGGCACGCCATGCACGACCAGTCCGGCGAGTTTGAGAATCTGCAGCAGGTTGCAGTAGCCGGGATCTTCGACGATCACCGCATCGCCGGCACGCAGCAGTGTGCGCACGATCAGATCAAGCGCCTGGGTTGCACCTTGCGTGAGCAACACGTTCGACACGTCGACGGGCAGTCCGCGTCGATCGAGTTGTTCGACGATCCGCTCGCGCAACGGCGCGAAGCCATAGGGATGCCCATAGTCGCCAAGCCGCGCCGCCGGCACCCGGCTCAATGCGCGCAACGTGTGCTGCAGTCCCGTTTCGTTGATCCATTCGTTCGGCAGCCAGCCGCCGCCCGCCTTGATCGGCACCGACTGGTCCGCGAACACATCGGACAGCAACCAGGTCGCGGTCAGGCTAGGCGGTTGCCAGTTCTGCCATTGCCCGGCGCTCGCCCGCGAGGTCTCGCGGGGCGCGACCCGGTAGCCGGAACCGCGGCGCGCGATCACGAGCCCCATCGAAACAAGACGGTTATAGGCCTCGGTTACCGTGAAGGTGCTCAACTGATGCGTCTGAGCCAGTTGCCGCACCGACGGCAGCAACGCGCCGGCGCGCAGCGAATGCCCATCGATCGCCCGCGCAAAGCCTTGCACCAGCTGTTCCACAAGGGTCGGCGCCGTGCGGCGGTCGCGGTCCAGCTCGAGTTCGATCATGGCGGGAGGTGTCGATTGAACAATACAGTTGACCCTAATCTACCAGCACAGCTGGCAGCACAATGAGTCAACTGTTTATGTCCGCCATTTAACCGCGGGCGCTACAGTTGCGCAACGCCCGTCCCGCGGGGACTTCCGTCTATGGATGGAAATCGCCGCGGAAACCACTTCGAGGAGATAACCCGTGACTTCGCGCCCCGTCATCGACAATCTGTCGTCTTTCTGGATGCCGTTTACCGCCAACCGCCAGTTCAAGGCCGCACCGCGCCTGCTGGAATCGGCGAAGGGCATGTACTACCGCACGACCGATGGCCGCGAGGTGCTCGACGGCTGCGCGGGCCTGTGGTGCGTCAACGCGGGTCACAGCCGCGACGAGATCGTTGCCGCGATCACTCAGCAGCTCAACACACTCGACTTCGCGCCGACCTTCCAGATGGGCCACCCGCTTGCGTTCGAAGCGGCATCGAAGGTTGCGGAACTGATGCCGGCCGGGCTCGACCGGATTTTCTTCACGAACTCGGGTTCCGAATCGGTCGATACCGCGCTGAAGATCGCCCTCGCGTATCACCGCGCACGCGGCGAAGGTCAGCGCACACGGCTGATCGGTCGCGAACGCGGTTATCACGGGGTGGGGTTTGGCGGTATTTCGGTCGGTGGGATCGCGCCGAACCGCAAGACGTATTCGGGCGCGCTGCTGCCCGCCGTCGATCATCTGCCGCACACGCATAACCTCGAACACAACGCGTTTTCGAAGGGCCAGCCGGCGTGGGGTGCGCATCTTGCCGACGAACTCGAACGCATTGTCACGCTGCACGATGCATCGACGATCGCTGCTGTCATCGTCGAGCCGGTTGCCGGTTCGACCGGTGTGCTGGTGCCGCCGCAGGGCTACCTGCAAAAGCTGCGCGACATCTGTACGAAGCACGGCATCCTGCTGATCTTCGATGAAGTGATCACCGGTTTCGGCCGTCTCGGCAAGGCGACGGCAAGCGAATATTTCGGCGTCACGCCCGATCTATTGACAATGGCCAAGGCGATCAACAACGCCGCCATTCCGATGGGCGCGGTCGCCGCGAGCCGTACGATTCACGACACTGTCGTGAACAACGGTGCGCCTGGCGCAATCGAGCTGTTCCACGGCTACACGTATTCGGCACATCCGGCCGCTGCAGCCGCCGCGGTTGCTACGCTCGATCTGTATCGTCGTGATGATCTGTTCGGTCGTGCCGCGTCGCTCGCGCCGGCGTTCGAAGCTGCGGCACATGCGCTGCATGATGCGAAACATGTGAAGGACGTTCGCAATCTCGGTCTGGTCGCGGGTATCGAACTCGAACCGCGCGACGGCGCACCGGGCGCGCGCGCGTACGAAGCGTTCGTCAAGTGTTTCGAGGCGGGCGTGCTGGTGCGCTTTACCGGCGACATCCTCGCGTTCTCGCCGCCGCTGATCGTCAGCGAAGAACAGATCGCGCATATCTTCGGCACCGTGCGCAACGTGCTGGCGACTGTGCAGTAACGTCGTATAACGGGCCGCCTCGCAAACGAAATCAAGCGAAGCGGCCCTGCCTGCTCCGGACTCGGTCAATCCGCCGGACGCAGCTTCTTCACATCGGCGTCGGACGGCTGCACGCTCGCACCGTCGACATACCTGAACGACGTCATCACACCCTTGCCGTCCTTCAACCCGGTCACGCCGACATACGCACCCATCGTCGACTGGTTGTCCTGCGCGCGGTAGACGATCGGTCCGAACGGCGTATCGACGTTAAGCCCCTTGAATGCAGCGGCCAGTTTGTCCGGATCGGTCGAGCCGGCTTTCTTCAGGCCATCCGCAATCGACATCATCGCCGAGTACCCCACTACCGATCCAAGCCGCGGATAGTCGTGATATTTCGCACGGTATGCATCGACGAACGTCTTGTTCGCAGGCGTGTCGATCGAATACCACGGGTAGCCCGTCACGATCCAGCCAGTCGGCGCTTCCGCGCCCAGCGGGTCGAGGTAATCGGGCTCACCAGTTAGCAACGATACGACGCTGCGGTCCTTGAAGAGTCCGCGCGTGTTGCCTTCGCGAACGAACTTGCCGAGGTCCGCGCCGAACAGCACGTTGAAGATCGCGTCGGGCTTCGCGTCCGCGAGCGCCTGGGTAACCGCGCCTGCGTCGAGACTGCCGAGCGGCGTCGCTTGTTCCGTCACGAACTGCACATCGGGCTGCGCGGCCTTCAACAGCTTCTTGAACGTCGCCACCGCCGACTGCCCGTACTCATAGTTCGGGTAGACAAGCGCCCAGCGCTGCTTGTGCAGCTTCGCCGCTTCGGGCACGAGCATCGCGACCTGCATGTAGGTCGATGGTCGCAGACGGTATGTGTATTTGTTGCCGTCGGCCCAGACGATCTTGTCGGTCAGCGGTTCGGCGGCGAGGAAGAAGATGTGCCGCTGTTTCGCGAAGTCGGTCAGCGCGAGCCCGGTGTTCGACAGAAAGCCGCCGAACAGCAGTTGCACCTGTTCGCGCGCAATCAACTCCTGCGCGACGCGAATCGTGTCGCCCGGGTTGCCGTTATCGTCCCGCGATACGACTTCGAGCTGCTTGCCGAGCACCCCGCCCGCGGCATTCACCTGGTCGAGCGCGAGGTTCCAGCCGTTCTTGTAGGGGCCGAGAAAAGCGGGCTGCGCCTTGTAGCTGTTGATCTCGCCGATCTTGATCGTCTGCTGTGCAAACGCGCCCGTGGCGGCCAACGACAGCGTCAATGGCACTAGGCAGCGAGTGAGTTGGGTCATCCATCCTGCGCGCGTGGTCATGCGTTTCTCCGTTATTGATGGAAATGCGGGAATACGGGAATACGAATGCGGACTGCTGAAAGCGGATACGAAGCGCCAGACGCTGCGGCTCAGTCGGTGTGCGACGTGGCGCGAATTCGCGCGACCGTCGCTTCGACGTTTTGCCATGCAGGCTTGCCGCCCGCGAATTGCTGCCGCAGATACGACACGAGTTCGGCGACCTGCGCATCGTTGAAGCTGTCCCGGTAAGCCGGCATCGTACCGAGTTCCGGCCGCGCAGGCGAGCCGATGCCGTCGAGTATCACGCGAATCAGATTGTCCGGCACCGCGCCGTGCAGGTTCGTATTGAGCGCAAGCGACGGATGCGCACCGAACAGTTGCGGTCCGCTGCCGGTATGGTGGCAGGCCGCGCAGGCGCCGTCGAAGAGCCGCGCGCCGAGGCCCGTCGCCGTCGATATCTGGCTGCTCGCCTGCTCGTACTCTTGCGCGAGCGCGTGCGGGTTCGCGTTCGCTTCGACAGGCGTGAACGACGCGAGGTACGTAGCCATCGCTCGGATATCGCTATCAGGCAGTTCCGCGAGTTCGCTCACTACCGGCGCCATCGGTCCCGCAGCCACACCGTGTAGCGGCGCGTGACCGAAGCGCAGATAGCTGAACAGTTCGTCCTCGGTCCACGGTACCGGTGCGTCGGACAACGCGGTCAACGCCGGTGCCTGCCAGCCGTCCGCGGTGCCGCCGCCGAGAAACGCCGCACCTGTGCGCTCCGCACCGAATGCGTTGCGCGGCGAATGACACGCGCTGCAATGACCGAGCCCGTTCACGAGATACGCGCCGCGATTCCACTGCGCGCTCTGCGCCGGATTGCTCGCGACCGCGGTGCGCGTGAGGAACAGGCTGTTCCACACCGCCATCAGCGGCCTCACGCTAAATGGAAAAGCAAGCGATGTTTGCGGCGGTCGCGAGCGTACCGGTGTCTGCGCCATCAGGTACGCGTAGAGCGCTTTCATGTCGTCGTCGGAGACGTTCTGGAACGACGTGTAGGGAAATGCCGGGTACAGGTGCCGTCCATCGCGATGGATGCCTTGCCGCATCGCGCGTGTGAATGCTTCGAGCGACCAGTTGCCGATGCCGGTCTGCGCATCGGGCGTGATGTTGGTGCTGTAGACGGTGCCGAACGGTGTCGCGAGCGGATGGCCGCCCGCGTTCGGTACGCCATTGCGCGCGGTGTGACACACGGCGCAATCGCCGGCAGCGGCGAGCAGTTTGCCGCGTGCGATCAACTCCGGTGCAAACGAACTCGCTAGCGGTGGTGCGATCGGTGCAATCGGCGACGGTGCGAGCGACAAGGCACCGAGCCAGCCAGCCGCACCCGCAGCGAGCGCGCCGAAAAAACCGAAACGCCAGCGCTTCTTTCTGCGCGCCCTCGCCTCGTCGGCCTGCGCATCGGCGAGC
The DNA here is from genome assembly GCF_002362315.1 of Paraburkholderia acidicola. Taxonomy (GTDB): domain Bacteria; phylum Pseudomonadota; class Gammaproteobacteria; order Burkholderiales; family Burkholderiaceae; genus Paraburkholderia; species Paraburkholderia acidicola. The sequence continues at coordinate 2,611,311 of NZ_MTZV01000006.1, read as the reverse complement.
GCGGCGCGAATCACCTCGGGCGTAAACGGCGGCCGGCGAAAGCGCACGCCGGTCGCATCGAAGAGTGCATTCGCAATGGCTGCGGCGCCGGGCAGCGACGCAGATTCGCCGGCGCCCATCGGCGGTTCGCCGTGGCGCGGCATCATCACGACGTCGATAACCGGCACCTCGCGGAACGTGAGGATCGGATACGCGCCCCACTCCTGGCTCGTTACCGCGTTATCGCTGAACGTCACGCGTTCTTTTAAAGCGCGGCTCGTCGCCTGGATCACGTTGCCGTGAATCTGGTGCCGCACGCCATCCGGGTTCACCATCATGCCGGTATCCTGGCCGACGACGACGCGCGTCACCGCCAGTTCACCACTACGCCTGTTTACCTCGACGTCCGCGACCCAGGCGGACCATGCGGCGCCGAAGCCGGGAAACTTGCTGTGTACGTAGCGGGCGTAGGCAAAGCCGCGGCCGCGGAGGATGTCGCCTTGATCGGTGGTTTCTGCTTCGGGTGTTTCATCGGGCGATGTCGCAACGCGCGGCGTCCAGTCGGCTCGCTCGGCTACCGCCTTCACCAGATCGATGGCGCGTGGATCGGTCAGATGCTGCAGCCGAAACGCAACCGGATCGATCCCTGCCTGCTCAGCCAGTTCGTCGATGAACGATTCGTGTGCAAATGTATTCGGCAATGCCGATACGCCACGCAGCCACGATGCACGCACGATCGGCGGGGTGTCGTCGCAGACGATGCGCATCGTCTTGTAATCGTAGGGCGGTACCGCCGTCCGGTCGCCCATCTCGAACACCTGCGGCTGCGGCGAGATCGTGCCGGTGAGCAGTAGCGCGAGCGTCGGTGCGTCGTTCGACGGATAGCGTGTCGAGAAATCGTAACCGGCAAGCTGCCCATCTTTATTGAGCGCGCCGCGCACGTCCATCAATTGCGCAGCGCCCTTCGGTTCCCACGCGTGCTCGTCTTCGCGCGATAGTTGCACGCGCACCGGTACACCAACCGCACGCGACAGCAGCGCAGCATCGGCGACGACGTCGTCCGCGCAGTTGCGGCCGTAGCAGCCGGACGCATCCATCCGGACCACGTCGATCTGTGCTTCGTCAAGGGCGAGCAACAGCGCGAGATCGGCGCGTAGCGAGTGCGGGTTCTGCGTGCCGGACCAGACCTTTAATGCGCCTTCGCGATAGTCGGCAACCGCGCACGACGGTCCGATCGACGCGTGCATCTGAAATGGCCAGACATACGTGCGTTGCAGCGCGTCTTCTGTCTGCGCAAGCGCCGCATCGACGTCGCCTTCGATCACGAGGTCGCGCCGCTTCGACGGATTGGCACGCAACGCGGCTTCGACCTGTTCGCTGGTCTCCAGCGGCGGCAGTTCATCGTGGGGCTTCCAGCGCACGTGCAGGCGGCGCGCTGCCTGCTGCGCGATTTCCTCACGCTCCGCGACGATCCCGACGAAATCGCGGATCACGACCACCTTCACGATACCGGGCAAATCGGCGATCGATGCTTCGTCCACCTGCAACAACGATCGCCCTATGAAGTCACCCTGCGCGACGCCCGCATATGGTGGCCTCACAACACGTCCATGCAGCATGCCGGGCACACGAACGTCATGCACGAACACCGGTTCGCCGGTGGCTTTCGCGGGAATGTCGATGCGCGGCGTGCTGCGGCCGACGACCCGGTAGTCTTCAGGCGACTTCACCGGCGTATCGAGCGCCAACGGCAATTCGATGCGCCGCCCCGCGATCAGCTCGCCATAGCCGATGCCTTGTGTGGGCGCTGCGTCACGCGGATAGACGACGCCGTCGCGCACCGCCAGCGCTTCGGTGTCGAGTGCAAAGTGTTTCGCCGCCTCGGCGACGAGAAAACGCCGCGCCTGAGCTGCAGCCGCGCGCAGCGGCACAGCGGAAATCTGGATCGTCGCGCTCGCGATCGTCGGCCCCTGGTTCGGTGCCTCGCGCGTGTGACCGAGCACGATCGATACGCGCGTCAGCGGCACGTCGAGTTCTTCGGCGACGATCTGCGCGAGCGCTGTGCCGATGCCCGTGCCGAGATCGACATGACCGTTGAACGCGACAACGCTACCGTCACCGCGCACGACGACAAACATCTCGGCCTGTGTCGGCACAAACGACGAGCGCGAGCCCGGTTGACCCGGCGCGGGCTTCACCGGCGCCTGCGGCATGCGCGTGATGATCAGCACGTTCGAAGCGAAATCGAGCCGCTGCGGTGTGGTCGAACCCGGTTGTGGGTCGCGTGGTACGCCGAAGCCGGGGCCGGTCATGAGCGCTCTCCGGCGATGTGCTCGTGCGGGCGTTCGTCTGCAAGCGTGGCTTGATGCGCTTTTTCGCGCGCCTCGGCCAGCAACTGCACCGCACGTTGCACCGCGCGAAGAATCTCGACGTGCGTCCCGCAGCGGCACAGATTGCGCGACAGCTCGCGTCGGATCGTGTCGCTAGCCGGGTTCGGGTCGCGGTCGAGCAGCGCCTTCGTGGTCATGATCATGCCGTTCAGGCAGTAGCCGCACTGCGCGGCCTGTTCGTCGATGAATGCCTGCTGGACCGGATGCGGCGCCGCCCGTGTACCGAGCCCTTCGAGCGTCGTGATCGCGCGCCCCTGTGCAACGCGTGCCGTCGTCACGCACGACCGCGTCGGCACGCCATCGAGCAGCACCGTGCACGCACCACACTCACCAAGCCCACAGCCGAACTTCGGCCCGTTCAACGCAAGATCGTTACGCAGCAGGTACAGGAGCGGCGTGTCGGGATCGGCGGCGAGCGTGTGTAACGCACCGTTCACATCGAGCGTCAGGGTAGCGGTGCGGTTCATCGCGAGCGGCGGCGTGAGCGAAAGCGCGCCATGCCTAAAGAACAACCGGCACTTCAGTTGCGGGCGGCGTATTGCGGCTACGACGACAACGGATCAAGCCGTCGATCATCACCATCCCCACCCCCGGAATATCGCCGAGCTGCACGCTTTCTAGCAGCGTCGCGCCCGCCGTATGTTGCGCGCGATCCATGAACACGAGATCGGCGGGACGGCCCACTTCGATCAACCCCTGACGCAGATTGCGTTGCCGCGCGGTGTTACCGGTTGCGAAACAGAAAGCGATTTCGGCGGGCACGTCGGCGAGGCTCGAGATCAGCGCGATCATCCGCAGAATGCCGAGCGGTTGTACGCCGGAGCCGGCCGGGCTGTCGGTACCGAGAATGATGCGGTGGGGGCACTTCAGTTCGATGGCGTGACGCGCGGTGAGCAGGGCAATGCGTTCGTTGCCGTTGTGGACGATTTCGAGCGCGCGGCTCGATTGCTCGCACAGGTCGCACACATGTCGATAAGACAGCGACGTATGGCCGCCGTTGATGTGGCCGATCACGTCGGCGTCGGCGGCGAGCACAACGTCCTTGTCGATCAGGCCTGAACCGGGAATGGACGGGCCGCCCGTGTGAATCGTGCTCTGGATGCCGTATTTGCGTGCCCACGCAACCATCTGCGCCGCCTCTTCGCCCGCCTTCACGCTGCCAAGTCCCACCTCGCCGAGCAGCTTCACGCCCGCGTCGGCAAGCTCCTTGAAGTCGGCCTCGACCATACCTTTTTCGATGATCGGTGCACCGGCCAGCACTTTCACGCCGCCGCCCACGCCAGCGCCGCGCATCCCCTCGAACGAACGCTGCGCGGTAATCGCAAGCGCCTTCACACCAACGATGTCTTTCGGGCGGCCAGGCAAATGCACCTCGCCCGCCGAGATCATCGTCGTCACGCCGCCGTTCAGGTTCGACTCGATCCAGCCCATCTGATTCTGCCGCGGTGTCCAGTCACCGAACACCGGGTGCACATGCGAATCGATCAGGCCGGGAGCCACCGTCGTGCCCTTGCAATCGATCGTGGTCAGCGCGCCTTCCGTGTCGCAAGCCTTCTCGCGGCCGATTGCAACAATCGCGCCGTCGTCGATCACGAGCGTGTCCGCATCGAGCACGGGGTGATCGATATCGCCGGACAGCAAGAGGCCGATGCGCTTCACGACGACCTTGCCCGATGTGCCTGCCAACGTCTCTACTGCCATCTGCTCCTCCTTATACGACAGCGCAGCGCGGCGTGGGGTACCGTGCTGCCGGCGTCAAACGCTCAGATACGCGCGCCTGACCGTTTCGTTCTTTGCGAGTTCGTCGATCGTCCCGCTGAAGCGGATCTGCCCTTTTTCGAGCACATATGCGCGGTCGCTCACGAGTTCGGCGAAGTGCAGGTTCTGCTCCGACAACAGGATGGAGAGCCCCTCGCGCTTGAGTTCGAGAATCATGTTCGCCATCTGCTCGACGATCACCGGTGCGACGCCTTCCGACGGTTCGTCGAGCAACACTAGATACGGATTGCCCATCAGCGTGCGCGACACGGTGAGCATCTGTTGCTCACCACCACTCATCTGGCCGCCGGGACGCTGCGGCATTTCGCCGAGATTCGGAAACAGGCGGAACAGTTTGTCGGGGGTCCATTGCGGTGCGCCTTCGCGCGGCGGCTGACGGCCGGTATCGAGGTTTTCCATCACAGTGAGATCGGCGAACACGCGCCGATCTTCGGGCACGAAGCCCATGCCCATGCGCGAGATGCGGTACGGCGGCAGCGCACCGATATCCGTGCCGCGAAACGTGACGTGGCCCTGGCGCCGCGGCAGCAGGCCCATTACCGCTTTCATCGTGGTCGATTTGCCGGCGCCGTTGCGGCCCATCAGCGCAACGACTTCGCCGCGGCCGACTTCGAGATTCACGTCGAACAGGATATGTGCGCGGCCGTAAAACGCGTTGAGGCCGGACACTTTTAGCAGCGCTTCGCTCATTGCAGCGCTCCCCGGTTCGTTGCTGGCACTGCATGATTCGCGTCGGTATTCAGCGACGCACGCGGCCGGAACGTCTTGCCCGTGCCGAAATACACTTCCTGCACGCGTGGATCGTTGCGGATCGTGTCGGCGTCGCCTTCGGCAATCAGTTTGCCGCGTGCGAGCACGATCATCCGGTCGGCGTAGGCGAACACCACATCCATGCTGTGCTCGGTAAACAGCACGCCGATGTTGCGCTCGGTAACCAGTTGCCGCGTGAGCGCCATCAATGCGTTGCGCTCCTTCGGCGCCATGCCGGCGGTCGGTTCGTCCATCAATAGCAGTTTCGGCCGGTTCGCGAGCGCGATGGCGAGTTCGACGCGCTTCACGTCGCCATAGGCGAGCACACCGCAGGAACGATTTGCATCCGCGGCCATGCCGACCTGTTCGAGCAGACTGAATGCCTCGTCTGCATGCCAGGAGCCGGCCGGCTTCCACAGACCGAACAGCTTGCGTTCGTGCGACACCAGCGCCATCTGCACGTTTTCCAGCACGGTCATCGAGTTGAAAGTGGCCGCGATCTGGAAGGTCCGGCCTACGCCGAGCCGCCAGATATCGCGAGGCCGCATGCCGACCAGTTCGTGGCCATCGAGCTGGATCGATCCCGACGAAGGACGCAGTTGTCCGTTGACCATGTTGAAGCAGGTCGACTTGCCTGCGCCGTTCGGTCCCAGTAGCGCCAGCAGTTGGCCTGCGGCGAGATCGAAGGACACGCCGTCGACTGCTGTCAATCCGCCGAATGACTTCGACAGTCCGGCTACGCGCAGCAGGCTCATAGGCCCTCCTTCATCGCTGCTGCGGCCGACGCAGCTGCACCGGCCTCAGACGAAGGATGCGCGGCACCATTCTTCGGCTCGACGTCATCGTTGCCGAACCGCTCGCGCACGAAGCCAACGATGCCCTGTGGAAACGCGATCACAAGCAACAGAATGGTGAGCCCGAGCAACGCCTGCCAGTAATCGGTCTGCCGCGCGACGGTGTCCTGCAGCCACGTGAACACCGCGGCGCCGACCACCGGCCCGGTCAACGTCTGCAAGCCGCCGAGCAGCACCATCACGAGCCCGTCGACGGATCGACTCACGCTGATCACCTCCGGCGAGATGGTCCCTTTCGAGAATGCGTACAGCGAACCGGCCAGACCGCAGAACAACGATGCGATCACAAACGCGGCCCATTGCACGCGCTTCACATCGATACCAATCGCTTCGGCGCGCAGCACGGAATCGCGTGACGCGCGCATCGCGTAGCCAAGCGGTGAGAACAGCATTCGACGCAACAGCCACACGCCGAGCGCAACACAGGCAAGCGTCAAGTAGTAGTACGCAACCGGTGAAGACAGCCAGTTAGACGGCCAGAGACCAAGCAAGCCATTGCTCCCCCCCGTCACGTCATCCCACTGGAACACCACCGACCACACGATCTGCGCGAACGCGAGCGTCAACATCGCCAGATAGACGCCCGAGAGCCGCACGCAAAACCAGCCGAACACGATTGCACCGCCAGCCGCGAGCAACGGCCCGAGCAACAGCGCGGCCTCCATTGGCAGAGCCAGCACTTTCAGAAACAACGCAGCGCCATAGGCACCGAGCCCAAAATAGGCTGCGTGTCCAAACGAATGCATTCCGCCGGGCCCCATGATGAAATGCAGGCTCGCGGCGAACAGCACCGCAATCAGTATTTCGACGAGCAGCACCGGCATATACGGAAACGCATTGGCCGCGAGCGGTGCGAGCACCAGTACCAAAGCGACGAACGCCGCAAGCCAGCGCAAGCGTCGGCCCGCGGGCCGCAGCGGCGCTTCCGGCGCGGCCATTGCACGAACCGCCGCACTCGCACGACCGAGCAAACCCCACGGCCGCACGACGAGCACGATCGCCATCACGACGAACTCAGCGACAAGTGTGAACCGGCTCAACGACAGATCGATCCCGCCAATCGACACATGTCCAATACCGATGCAGAGCGCCTTGATTTCCGCGATCAGCAGCGCCGCGACAAAGGCGCCCGGAATCGAACCCATTCCGCCGACCACGACCACGACAAACGCATTGCCGATGGTGTCAAGATCGAGCGAGAGATTCGCGGACATGCGCGGCCCCTGCAATGCACCGCCGAGCCCCGCGAGAAACGCACCGGCGAAGAACACGCCGGTGAACAGCCACGCCTGATTGATGCCGAGCGCGCCGAGCATCTCGCGGTCCTGCGTCGCGGCACGCACCAACGTGCCCCAGCGCGTGCGTGTCAGCGCATACCAGAGCAGCAACAGCACGACCGGACCAATCACGATCAGCAGAAGATCGTAGGTGGGTACGGCGTGCCCTAGCAGATTCACCGCGCCGGACAGATGCGGGGCGCGCGGCCCGAACAGATCCTCCGGACCCCACAGCCACAGCGTCGCATCGCGAAAGATCAGCACGAGCGCAAAAGTCGCGAGCAGATGAAACAGTTCGGGCGCCTGGTAGATGCGTCGCAGCACGACGAACTCGACGAGCGCGCCGAGTATCGCAACCGCGAGCGCGGCACCGAGCACCGACAGCCAGAACCCACCCGTCGTCGCGCCGAAGCGGCTCGTCAATGTGTACGCCACATACACGCCGACCATATAGAACGAGCCGTGCGCAAAGTTGACGATGCGCGTCACGCCGAAAATCAACGACAGGCCCGCCGCGACCAGAAACAGCGCAGACGCATCGGCGAGTCCGTTGACGAGTTGTACCAGCAGATTCGAAAGCATCGGGTCCTCAGCGACTTCCTGGAAGGTACAGCGACCGCACGTTCACGGCAGGACACTACCAGCGAAATAAATCAGCGCAAACCGTCTTCGCCCTTGATCTCGCTCGCCTGCAATCCACCGATGCGCGCCAACGGCCGACCACCTGCGGTCACCGCGACCGCAACGACGATCTCGTTGGCACGCGGCGCATCGGCGACGCGCGCTTCGATCGCATCGAAATGGCTGCGCACGTAGGCAGCATCCTTGTGGCCGAGCGGCACGTCGATGGCGGTGCCGAGCGTGCCCATCTTCTTCGCCGACGGCACGAGCGCCGCGCCTTTCTGCACAGCCGCGCGCAACGGCGCACCGAGCTTCGGATGCAGGATCGCCGCAGCGTGTTCGAGTTCACCCGCTTCACCGACGATCGCGGCCTTGCCGTAACTCTGCGCTTCACCCGGTTCGATGCCGAGCGCTTCGACACAACGCTTGCCGAGCAGCCCGCCGAGTTCCTCGCCGGCTTCGATCAGCGCATCGAGCTGCGGCACGTAGCGGCCTGCGTATGGATTGTCGATCACCGCGATCGCTACGGCGCGACGCAATGGTGGATCGATGGTCTGGCCCATTTCGATGCGTGTTTCGTCCACCTGCACGATCAGCTTGCGAAGCTTGATTGCCATAGTGCTCTCCTTCTATCGATTCGTTTTATGACGGGCTGTCCTGCCGATGCGGTGCATACAGCAGGTCAGCGCAGCCCGTCCTTGCCGGCGATCGCTTCTTTCGCCAGACCGCCGACGCGCGCATGCACACGCTGCCCGGTGCTCATCGCGAGGATATAGACGATCTCGTCCGCGGCGGGCGCGCCGGGCACACGCACTTCGATTGCATCGAAGTGACTGCGTACGTAGCTGGCGTTGACGTGGGTCATCGGTACATCGAGTGCAGTTGAGGGTGCACCGACTTTCTTCGCCGAGGGCACGATTGCGTTGGTCGGTACGCCGTTTTTCTCGAGTAGCTCGCGCATCGCGTAGCCGCCGGGAACATGCCACAGCGCGCCGTGTTCGAGTTCGCCCGCCGCGCCGATGATGGCTCCCTTGCCATAGCCTTCGATCGCTGCGTGCGGCACCGCCATCGCCGCGAGCAACTGGCCGGCCAGCGTGACGCCAATCGGTTTCAGCAGTTCCATCGCGTGCTGGATCTCCGGTTCGTAGCGGCCGGCAAACGGGTTCTTCATCACCGCGGCCAGCGTGCCGCGTCTGAGCGGATGCGCGGGCGGCGGACCGAACTCGTGAAAAATGTCTTCGACGTGTGTCAACACGCGGCGTATTTCAAACACGATGCCTCCGGTGAGTGAGGATGGCGGGCCGGACCTGCTGCGTCCGGCGGCGCGGAAATGGATTCGGTGAAGCGTGACGCGACATGACGAACGTCGTGTGCGGGAATGCCTACTGTACGCGCGCGATGTTGCAGGAATAGCGCGGCGCCTTCGATCGTGCCATCGTCGCACAGCTGCTGTGCCGTTTGTGCGCCGCGTGTGAGCGCGAGGTCAATCAACGGTTGAGGCAGCGGTGGGACATCGACGGTTACAGCGAGATCACCGAGATCGCTGTCGTCTTTCAGTGACGATGCAGGACGCCGGACGATGCTCGCATCGTCGAGGTTGACCGCGTTTGCGACGATCGTTGCTGACGCATCGGCAACGGCTGCTGTGCGCGCAAGCACGGTAGCGCTATCTGCGATGCCGAGGCTGAAGCTGCGGCCGCGCCAGCCGCTTGTCGCGATGCCGCGCACGGCCATGGTTGCGTCGAGCGTCAGGCTGCCGTCGAATGCTGCTTGATGATCCGGGCCGTGAAATGCGGCGAGATCGGCGAACACGCCGATCTTGTATTGCTGGCCCGCGGTGAGATGCAACGCGATGTCGCCACCATTGTTCACGAATGCACGCGAGACGCCGGGTCGCTTGAACGCAACGATCAGCTCGTCGGCAACGCTGCCCGCGACTGCCGCCATCGGCGTGATGTAGTTCGCACGATGCGGATGGCACGCGGACCACATGCGGCGTGCAATCGGCCCCTGGCACGGGTTGTCCTCGCCTGTCGATGTTTGCGACACCGGTGTGCGCAAGAGCGGCAGCTCCGCGACGAGTTCGCTGAGTACGCTCGTGAAGCGCTGCCAGCACGCATCGTGTGCAGCTCGCACCGCGGCCTCATCGCCATCTGCTGCATCGGCGCCAACGATCAGATCGATCGGTCCATGCTGCAGATGCCAGCGCCCATCGTCGAGACGTCTGCGCGTCGCACCGCTCGCAGCCGTTTCGGTTGCGGTTGCGATGGGTGCATGCGTGTGGGCTGTCACATTGGACATCGCGCTTACCCGAGCATCGGCGGCATACCGAGCGGCCAGGGGTTGTCGGGGTGACGCGAGAGCGTCCGGCGCGCGAGCGGTGCGCCTTCGAGATGTTCGGGCCCATGCGCAAGCACGCCTGCAAGCGGCCTGATCGCGTCCATATGACCACCGAGTTCGCGATAGGCATCGAGCGTCATCGAGAATTCGATCGGTGCGACGATCGCCGGTGTCGGCACCGTGCCAAACGAACGATCGGGCATGCGTGCCACGTCCACCATGACTGTGATCCCACCGCCAGGCCACACGTAGGCGGGCGCACCGCCGCACGTCACGTTGACGAGACGCTCCTTGATCGCACGCGTGAGACGCACCGGGTTCTCCGTCGCGCCCGCGCGCAGACTACCGCCCGCACCGCCGATAAACAGCACCGTCGCCAGCGACGGCTCGCAGTTCTCGCCGATTCGCTCGACGGTCTGACGCACTGCGTCGGGCATCTGCGCGGGGCGCGGCACCAGGTCGCTGTCGAGTTCATACCACTGCGCGTGCTCGCCGGTCGTCGACACCATCAGCATGCGCATGCCGGGGCGCGCCACCGCCGGATCGAATCCTTCGACGATCGCGAGTGGATCCAGAATGTCAGTACCACCCCAGCCAGTACCGGGGTTTGCCACCTGAAAATAGCGGCCCGGTGTCGATTTGCGGCCGCGAATCTTCAGGCCCGAGCGCGTCATGCCAAGGCAACGCCCTGCCTGGTGCTCCGTCAGCACACCGGTGATGTGATCGTCGACGACGACGACTTCATCGACATGGCCGAACCATTGTTTGGCAAAGATGCCGATCGTCGCCGAACCGCAACCGACCCGCATGCGCCGCTCCTCGACGCCATCGACAATCGGCGCCGCACCCGCGCGAATAACGAGGCTCGCGCCACCGTCGATCGTCAGTTCAACCGCTTCCTTGTTCCCGAGCGCCAGCATCATGTCGCAGGTCACGCGACCTTCCTTCTTGCTGCCACCCGTCAGATGATGCACGCCGCCAAGGCTCAACATCTGCGAGCCGTATTCGGCAGTCGTCACGTGACCGACGATCTCGCCATGGCAACGCACGTTCGATTGCTCCGGCCCGAGGAAGCGGTCGGTGTCGATTTTTACCTTGAAGCTGCAATAGCTGAAGATGCCCTCGGTGACGACCGTCACCATATCGACGCCTTCGTGCTGCGACGACACGATGAACGGCGCGGGCTTGTAGTCGGGGTAAGTGGACGATGCACCGACGCCGGTGACAAATAGCGGAGCGCCGTTGTCGGCACTCGCCTGCACCTGCGCATCCGCGCTAAAACCGATCGCCGCTGGCTCAGTCGCATCGGTCGTGCGCGACACGAAGCACACCGGGTCGACGCGGATCAACCGGCCATCCGCGTTCGCATAGCGATCGCAGGCGCCGGTGCGCCCTTCCGAGATCTGACACAACACGGGGCACGCATTGCATTCGATCTTGTTCACCGCCATCCGCTCGCTGCGCGGCGCGGCTTTTTCGAGCACGGTCGGACCGGGCGTCGTGGCAATAGCGCCATCGACACGATCTGCACCGAAATCGACCTTCGTATGTTCAGTCATGGGTGGGGTTCCATACGACGACATTACATCAGGTCCTGCACGGCGAACGAAAGTACCTTGTTTCATGGCACTTTCTCGCAAAACACACCATCTTCAATTTTGAAAAATGTTGCGATCACTCACCGTTCGTGTAGTATTCGCTACACCAAACTTGCTTGAAATCTACTCGATCAAAATAGACTGCGCAACGTCTTTTCCCCACCCGGTTGCGATGCTGCGCCGCGCCATTTCGCGCGTCTCGCGCCGTGCAGAAGGAGTCTTGCCGTGACTCATGTCGTAACCGAGGCCTGCATTCGCTGCCGCTATACCGATTGCGTCGAGGTGTGCCCCGTGGACTGCTTCCACGCCGGGCCGAACATGCTGGTGATCGACCCCGACGAATGCATCGACTGTGCGGTGTGCATTCCGGAGTGTCCGGTCAATGCAATTTACGCCGAAGACGACCTGCCTGCAGAGCAGCAGGCTTTCGTCGCGCTGAACGCCGAACTGGCAACCGTCTTTCCCGTTATCACCAAAGCCGTGCCGCCGCTGCCCGATGCGGACGCGTGGAAAGACGTGACGGACAAGTTGCCGATGTTAGAGCGCTGAAGCGCACGGCCGTGCGCTTCAGCGTGTTCTCTCGCTGTTGTTCCTTCAACCTTCCTTCCGAGGAGAAACCATGAACGAGGTCGTCGATCAACCGACTCAACCCGTCACCCGCGCCGAACCGCCAACGCCCATCGAAACCGACGCATTGATCGTCGGTGCCGGGCCGGTCGGCCTCTTCCAGGTGTTCGAGCTGGGTCTGCTGGAAATTCGTGCTCATGTAATCGATTCGCTGCCGGTGGTCGGTGGCCAGTGCGTCGAGCTGTATCCGGACAAACCGATCTATGACATTCCCGCCGTGCCCATGTGCACCGGCCAGGAACTCGCCGACAACCTGATGAAGCAGATCGAGCCGTTCGGCGCGACGTTTCATCTCGGACAGGAAGTGCAAACCGTCGAGCGTCTCGACGACCGACGCTTCTTCGTGCGCACGAGCAAAAACACCGAATTCATCACGAAGACGATCTTCATCGCCGCCGGCGTCGGCTCGTTCCAGCCGCGCACGCTGAAAGTGCCAGGCATCGACCGGCATCATGGGCGGCAGCTGTTTTACCGGGTACGCGACCCCGAACTCTTTCGCGACAAAGACATCGTGATCTGCGGCGGCGGCGATTCGGCGCTGGACTGGGCGCTCAATCTGGTCGACGTCGCGCAAAGCGTCGTGCTCGTGCACCGGCGCGACGATTTCCGCGCGGCGCCTGCCTCCGTGGCAAAGATGCGCGCGCTGTGCGACGAGATGTCGATGCAATGCCTGATTGGCCAGGTCAACGGTTTCGAAGACCGCGGCGACGCGCTACATCGGCTGAAGGTAACGGGCGGCGACGGCGTGACGCGTACGCTCGAACTCGATCACCTGCTGGTTTTCTTCGGCCTGTCGCCGCAGCTTGGTCCGATTGCGCAATGGGGCCTTGGCATCGAGCGCAAGCAGGTCGGTGTCAACACTGAGAAGTTCGAAACGAACGTGCCGGGCATCTTCGCCGTCGGCGATATCAACACCTATCCGGGCAAGAAGAAACTGATCCTGTCGGGCTTCCATGAAGCGGCGCTCGCTGCCTTCGGCGCCGCGCCCTACATCTTCCCGGACAAGAAGATCCACATGCAGTACACGACGACCAGCACGAAGCTGCACAAGGTGCTAGGCGTCGAAACGCCAGTGTTCGATTGAAGCGCGCTTGTATATGATGGCATCGCGTCGGTTGCAAATGTGGCCGGCGCTTTGTCCATTAAAGGAATCTGATCCGTGAATAGAGGCCGCCCATGAGTCCTACTGCCGTCCGCAAACCTGGTGCTACCGGCATCCGTGCGAAACAGGCACAGGACACGCGCGCGAAGATTCTGAAAGCAGCAATCCGGGTGTTCGCAAAACAGGGCTATGCGAGCGGTCGTGTAGAGAGTATTTCGAAAGCCGCGAGATCGCACGACCGCATGATCTACTACTACTTCGGCAGCAAGGAACAGCTGTTCATCGAAGTACTGGAAACGATCTACACCCAGTTCAACGAAGCAGAAAGCAAGCTCGATCTTGATCTCGAAGACCCGGTGCACGGGCTTTCGCAGATGGTCGAATTCGTCTGGCAGTATTACCTCGATCACCCGGAATTCGTCACGCTGCTGTCGAGCGAGAATCTGCATCAAGGCAAGCACGCAAAGAAATCGTCGAAGCTGCGGGAAATTTCCGGGTACGCGATTTCAGTCGTGCAACGACTGCTCGATGCGGGCCGCGAGCAAGGGGTGTTCCGCTCGAACATCGCTGCACGCGATGTGTACATCATGATCGCGTCGCTGGGTTACTTCTATAACGCGAATCAGTACACGCTCAGCGCGTTTCTTGGCGAAACGCTGATGGACAAGGCCGCGCTCGCGCACTGGCGCGAGATGATCAAGGAAACGGTGTTGCGTGCGGTGTTGCTTAACGTGCCGGTGGAGTCGTCGTCGCCCGAGGGCGACGACGCCGCGTGCGCGTGAAGAAGCATAAGCTGTTGCGTTGCTCTGCAACCGTTCTTACGCTTGCGCCGCGTCTTCCTCACGAAACAGTTTGTCGGCAAGATGAAACGCCGCATTTCCCGCCGGCACACCGCAATAGATTGCCGCCTGTAGCAACACTTCCTTGATCTCGTCGCGGGTCACACCGTTGTTCTTCGCTGCCCGCAGATGCAGCGCGAGTTCTTCGCTACGGTTCAACGCCACCAGCATCGCGATCGTCAGCAGGCTGCGCGTGTGACGCGGCAAACCATCGCGTGTCCAGATCTCGCCCCACGCATGTCGCGTGATCAGGTTCTGGAATTCTTCCGTGAATTCGGTGCGATTCGCCAGCGACCGGTCGACATGCGCATCGCCCAGTACCGCACGCCGCACTTCCAGTCCCGCTGCATAGCGCTCGTCTTCAGTCATCATGGCTCCGTGAGGAAATCGAGTACAGCCTGCGTAAATGCGTCGGCGCGCTCGATGTTCGAAATGTGCGACGCGTCCAGCTCGAGATAGTGCGCACCGGGAATCGCCGCGGCCAGTTCGCGCCCCTGCTCGGCTTTCGCAGCGAGGTCGTGCGTGCCGCCGATCACGAGTGAACGCGCCTTGATACCTGGCGCTTCGGGGCGCAGATCGGTGGCGTCGATCGCTTCGCAATTCAGCGCGTAGCCTTCCTTGTTGGTGTGCGCGAAGACATCGCGAATCGCCGCCAGTACCAGTGGCTCGCGCGCGATGAATTCGGCGGTAAACCAGCGTGGTAACACGGCCTCGGCAAGCGCAACCATGCCTTCGTCGCGTGCGCGCGCAGCACGTGGCACCCAGACTTCCGGTGAACCGATACGTGCTGCCGTATTCGCCAGCACCACGCGATCGATGCGCTCACCGTGGCGTGCAGCAAGCGCGATGCCGGTCAGTCCGCCCATCGATATGCCCGCAAAATGCGCGCGACCTATCTTCAGCGTATCCATCAGACCGAGCACGTCGCCCGCGAGCTGGTCGATCGTGTACGGCCCCTTCGGTGTTTCCGAATGACCGTGGCCGCGCGTGTCGTAACGCAGCACGCGAAACTGCTTCGACAGTGGCTCGACCTGTGGTGTCCACATCGACAGGTCGCTGCCGAGAGAATTCGACAGCACGATCCACGGCGCGCTGCCGTGACGATCGCCATCAATCCGGTAATGAAGCTCCGTGCCGTTGACTGCGGCGTAAGGCATGCCGGTTACTCCTGAGTAGGTGCGCGACTCTCACGCGCAGCGTGAAGGTTCAGCACCGCGTCGACGTACGCGTGCGCGGAGCCCACGTAATGAGCGGGATCGAGCAGACGCTTCAGTTCGTCCACCGACAGATGCTGGGTAATCTCCGCATCAGCGCATAGCACGTCGAGTAGCGGCTGGCCGGTACTCACTGCAGTCTTCGATGCATGCTCGACCCGTTGATGCGCGTCGAGCCGACCGATCCTGTCGCCGAGCGCGAGCATCACCGCTTCGCCGAGTATCAGCCCATGTGTAACCTGGAGATTCGCGGCGAGCCGTCCAACGTTCACGTCGAGGCCGCCAGTAATCTGTTCGATATTTGCCAGCGCGCCGCCCGCGAGCCGTGCGAGATCCGGCAGTGCATCCCATTCGGCCTGCCAGCCGCCGAGCGCGCGTTCATGCTCCTGCACCATGCCGGCAAGCACCGTCGCAACAAGACCGGGCGCGCGCGTTGCAGCGGTGAGCACCGCTGCGCAGCCGACCGGGTTGCGTTTGTGCGGCATCGTCGATGAACCGCCCTTGCCTGCGGCCGCGGGCTCCGCGAGTTCGCCGATTTCGGTCTGCATCTGCAGCGAGATGTCGCGGGCGATCTTGCCGAGCGTGCCGATCAGCATGCCGAAGCTCGATGCAGCATCGGCGATGCGATCGCGCTGTGTGTGCCACGGCAATGCGGGCTCGGCGAGATCGAGTTCTTTTGCCAGCGAGTGTGTGACGTCGAGCGCCGCATCGCGCAGGCTGGCCAGCGTGCCAGCCGCACCGCCGAACTGCAGTACCAGCGTGCGCTCACGCACAGCATCGAGCCGATCGCGATGTCGCAATAGCGCATCGAGCCATTGCGCGAACTTCAGACCGAGCGTGATCGGCAGCGCCTGTTGAAGCCAGGTACGACCGACCGCAGGCGTCGCGCGATGTGTGCGGGCCAGCGTGGCGAGCGTCGCGCAGGTGGACTGCAACCCGCGATCGAGCAGAGCAAACGTACTGCGCAGTTGCAGCACCGTAGCGGTATCGATGATGTCCTGGCTCGTCGCGCCCCAGTGCACGTATTTCGCAGCCTGCGGATCGGCGGCCTTCACGCGGGCCGTAAGCTGTTTGACTAGCGGGATGGCGAGGTTACCGCCGAGCGCGGCATCGTGAACCAGCGCATCGGCGTCGAGCTGATCGGCGTGGCACGCGGCCTCGATCGCCGCGACGGCGGCCTGCGGAATCACACGATGTACCGCCGATGCACGCGCCAGCGCCGCTTCGACATCGAGCATCCGCTGCAGCGTCGCACGTGGCGACCAGATGTCGTTCATCGGCTGGGTGCCGCAGATGAGACCGGTGAGACGGGCGCTATCTTCGAGCATGGTGACTTCGACGGGACGAGAAAGCCTTAAAGGAGCGGCACGCCGCCCGGCGGGATGCACTCAGATTCTGCAGGCTGAACGAAAGGCTGTTCGTACGACCTGTGGCCAGTTGCGGCTTCATTGTCGCCGAACCCCGCGCAGAGGTCACGCGGCGCGCGCAGCCTGCGTACCGTCGATCAGCGCAATACCGGTCAACTTTTGCAGCGCATCGAAACCGAGATCGGAGACGATCTCGCGCACGACGAGGCCGCTCGCGGTCACATCGATCACCGCGAGATCGGTGTAGATACGATCGACGCAACCGACACCCGTCACCGGATAAGAGCACTCGGCGACGATCTTGCTCTCGCCCTGCTTGGTCAGATGCTCCATCATTACGTAAACCTGTTTGGCGCCGATCGCGAGATCCATTGCACCGCCTACCGCGGGGATTGCGTCCGGTGTACCGGTGTGCCAGTTCGCGAGATCGCCGGTGGCCGAGACCTGGAACGCACCGAGCACACAAAAGTCGAGATGGCCGCCGCGCATCATCGCAAACGAATCCGCGTGATGGAAGAATGCGCCGCCGGTCAGCAGCGTGACGTGCTGCTTGCCGGCGTTGATCAGCTCGTCGTCTTCCTCGCCGGGTGCCGGTGCGGGACCCATGCCGAGCAAGCCGTTCTCGCTGTGCAGGAAAATTTCCTTGTTCGTATCGAGGTGGTTCGCCACCAGCGTCGGCACACCGATGCCGAGATTCACGTAGGCGCCTTCAGGAATGTCCTGGGCGACGCGCTGCGCCATTTCATCGCGGGTCAGTTTTTTCATGTTGAATCTCCCGTGCTCAGGCGGCCTGGCCGGTGAACTGCACATCGTGTGCGGCTTGCTTAACTTCGATCACACGCTGCACGAAAATGCCCGGCGTGACGATCACTTCGGGATCGAGCGCGCCGAGCGGCACGACTTCCGACACCTGGGCAATCGCAACCTTCGCCGCACTTGCCATGATCGGCCCGAAGTTGCGGGCGGTCTTGCGATAGACCAGGTTGCCCCAGCGATCGCCGCGATGCGCTTTGATCAGTGCGAAATCGGCGGGCAACGGCGCTTCCAGCACATAGTGCCGACCGTCGATCAGGCGCGTCTCCTTGCCTTCGGCCAGCTTCGTGCCGTAGCCCGTCGGCGTGAAAAACCCGCCGATGCCTGCGCCAGCCGCACGAATACGTTCGGCGAGATTGCCCTGCGGGACCAGTTCGAGTTCGATTTCGCCGGCACGATACAGCGCATCGAATACATACGAGTCGGTCTGACGCGGAAACGAACAGATGATCTTGCGCACGCGCTTTGCCTTCAGCAACGCGGCAAGGCCAACGTCGCCATTGCCCGCGTTGTTATTGACGATGGTCAGGTTGCGCGCGCCCTGCGCGATCAGCGCGTCGATCAGCTCCGACGGCATGCCCGCCGTCCCGAAGCCACCGATCATCACGGTCGCGCCATCGTGAACGTCGGCCACCGCCGCCTGAAGGGAATCGAAAATCTTGTTGATCATGTCGAATGTCCTCGAGAGACGCATCGCCCGGCTGGTGCTGGTGAGACGGGCAGTTTGCGCGTCTTGCTGCTGACCTTCGCGGTCAGCGAAATGTTCGCTAAAAGAACGTACTTTCGTTTAACGAACATCTGGAGGTATTATCGATGGCGCTTCGTGCGCTTGTCAAGGCAGGCTTTCTGGGGCAAGGTGGCGCTTCCCACTATATGCCAGCGCGATTTATCCGTTGGTGTGTATACGGTTTTCCATACAGGGTTTCTCCATACAGCCCGGCTACCGGCCATGCAAGAGCTCGATCTCAATCTGATTCCTTACCTCGTCGCGATGGAAGACACGCGCAACGTGAGCCGCGCCGCCGAGCACCTGGGCGTGAGCCAGCCGCGCGTGAGCACTGCGCTTGGCCGGTTGCGCGATTACTTTGGCGATCCGCTTTTCGTGCGCACCTCGCGCGGCATGGAGCCGACGCCGCGTGCACTCGCGCTGCTTCCCGCAGCACGCGACGCGCTAATGCGCATCGAAAAAGGCATGCTCGACGCGCAGGATTTCGCGCCGGCCACGAGCACCTATACGTTTTCGATTGCGCTGTCCGATGTCGGCGAGATTGTGTTTCTGCCGCGTCTGCTGCAAACGCTCGCCGAGCGCGCGCCGCACGCGAACCTGCGCTCCGTGTCGCTGCCGCCTGCGCACGTGGAACGCGGGCTCGAATCCGGCGACGTCGATCTGGCAATCGGCTACTTCCCCGACCTGTCGGGCAATAACTTCTTCCAGCAGCGGCTCTTCTCGCATCGCTTCATCTGCATGATGCGCAGCGGCCATCCACTCGCAAGCGCGCCGCTTACGCTCGCGCAGTTCGTTGCGGCGGGACACGCGGTCGTCCGCGCGGAAGGACGCAGTCAGGAAGTGCTCGAGAAGTTTCTCGAGAAGAAACGCATCCGTCGTCGTGCAGTGCTGGAAACGCCGCACTTCATGAGCCTGCCGTTCATCCTCGCGCGCACCGACCTGATCGCAACCGTACCGCACGCGATCGGCTTCGCGTACGTGACGGAACACGCATCGATCACGCTCGTCGAGCCGCCGCTCCTTCTGCCACGTTTCGATCTACGGCAACACTGGCATCGCAAGTTTCACAACGATCCGCGCACGAGCTGGCTGCGCGGTGTCGTGTCCGAACTGTTCAACGATGCGCTGGACGAATGGCCCAAGTGACGCGTGATGATGTATGACCCTACCGTCGACATCGCGATGCGCGACGTCGTACGAAACATGGAACAATGGCCGCACCGTGTAACCCGCGTGTCTCCGCTGACGCGACAGGAGCGAAGGATGAACAGCAAGACCGGCAAGGTCCGCGCAATCCGCACAACTGCCAAGACGAAATCAGTCGAAGCGCCTGTGCGACCCACCCGTGAAGAAGCCGAAGCAGCCGTTCGTACGCTGCTGCGCTGGGCCGGCGACGATCCGCAGCGCGAAGGGCTGCTCGATACGCCGGCGCGCGTGGTCCGTTCCTATGAAGAATTCTTCGCGGGTTATTCCGTCGATCCGCGCGAGATCCTGGCGCGTACGTTCTCGGAGGTCGACGGATATGACGAGATGATCGTGCTGAAGGACATCCGCTTCGAAAGTTATTGTGAGCATCACATGGTGCCGATTATTGGTCGGGCGCATGTCGCTTATCTGCCTGGGCATCGGGTGGTGGGTATTTCGAAGCTCGCGAGGCTTGTTGATGCGTTTGCCAAGCGGCTGCAGATTCAGGAGAAGATGACGGCGCAGATTGCCGATACGCTTAATGAAGTGCTGCAGCCTAGGGGCGTTGGGGTGATTCTTGAGGCGTCGCATCAGTGTATGTCGACGCGCGGTGTGCATAAGGCCGGTGTCGCTATGGTGACGTCGCGGATGCTTGGGGCGTTTCGGAGTGATCCTTCTACTAGGCGGGAATTCCTCTCTATTGTTAATGCTCCGCCTTCTGTGGGGATTGCTAATACTTGAGGTTTTTTCTGCCTGGATCTGCGGCTGGTTCTTTTGCCTCGGCCGGCGGCTCTTTGTTAGCGCCTCGCAGCGCAGGCGTTGCCCCTGTGCGGGGCGGCACATCCTTTCTTTGCCGCGGCAAAGAAAGGATGCAAAGAAAGCCGCTCGACACGATAGCGGGTCTTTTCCATGTGTGATCTTCGTGGCCCGCACCTAAGTGTCGTCCTCGCACTGATGCGATAGTGGTCCGAAACGAGACCATCTCTCGCGCATTCAGCGGTAGTGACCAGGCTGTCATTCATCCCGCTCGCACTACGTGCTCGCGGTCGGGTGACCACGCAGGAAGGCAATCGCCGAGCACAGACGAAGGTTGACGAACTCGGCATAGAAAGCATTGGTGAAAACCGCGCGCAGACGGACTGATGAGCGACTGTCACCTGCTGCAAAGCTTGAGCCCCGTGTCGGGTCGCCATGATGCGCAATCTTCCGTATGCCGCATATGCAGTCTGCGGTCGACGGTTGCGAACCATACTGCGAAAACTTGAGCGCCGCATCGAGCCGCGATGTTCAACCTGCTGCACCCGGTACGCGTAGTCTGCGGCCGAAGGTTCGTAGCCATACCGCGAAAACGTGAGCCCGGCATCGAGTCGCCGCAATGTTCAACCTGCTGCACCCGGTGCGCATAGTCTGCGGCCGAAGGTTCCTAGCCATACCGCGAAAACTTGAGCCCCACATCGAGCCGCTGCGATGTTCAACCTGTTGCACCCGCTGCGCGCACTCTGCGGCCGAAGGTTGCTAGCCACACCGCCGCCAGTACGCATGCGACGCCCGCCAGTTGCGAGCCGGTCACCGGTTCGTGCAGCACGAGTGCCGCCAGCGCCACCGCCGATACCGGTACGAGAGCCGTCATCAGTCCCGCCTCCGCACCGCTTATGCGCTCAGCGCCCGCATACCACAGCACGAAACCCGCGACGGTCGGTACCAGTGCGTAGTACACGACTCCGAGCAGCGCGCTTGCGTTGAACGGTAGCGTCCACGGTCTTTCGAAACAAGCCGGCACAATCGCGACCGCCAGGCCGATGCCCGACATCAGTGCGGATAGCGGCAAGGCATCAACGGGTCGGCTCAACTTGCGGTTCAGCAGGATGAAGAGTGCTTCGCAGATAACCGCGGCAAACACGAGCGCGTTGCCCGTCAGCGCGCCCGTGCCGCGCGAATCCGCCAGTCGATCGAAATGGACCGTGCACGCAAGCACGCCAGTCGTCGCGAGTGCGATCGCGCCAATCAAGGCAGGCGCGGGCCGTTCGCCAAGCGCAAGCATCGCCACCGCCGCCGAGACCGCGGGCAAGGTGCCGGCGATCACGCCCGCATCGGCGGCCGACGCGAGTTTCATGCCGCTGATCAGGAACACCGTGTAGCCAACGCTACCCGCACCCGCCTGCGCGATGGCAAGCCACGCGTCGCGGCGCGATAAGCGCGGCCAGCGCACGCGTCGCACGCGCATCACGACGATGAAGACCGGAAACGCAATCGCGAACCGCAACGCGGTCGCCGAAAACGGCGGCAAGCCCGCCGCGATCGCCTTGCTGACGACCACCGTGCTGCCGACGCCAATCATCGCCAGTCCGCAGAACAGATACCCCGTGTAACGCGAATTCATGCTCCCGCTTCCTTTCGTTGTGGAACGAGGAGGCAGGGTAATGTCTTCGCGGACAGTGGGTCTTGAACGAAATTGCAGTGCGTGTGCACGCAGCAGATGGTGTGCCGTGTGCCGCAAGCGGTAAGCGGCAAGCGGCAAGCAAGAAGGATCTAGCGAACCGCCACCGAATACACAGCCGGCGTCACACCAAAGAGCCGCACGAACGCGCGCGTCATGTGGCTCTGATCAGCAAAGCCAGCCGTGGCGGCGACGCTTGCGAGACCCATACGACTCGCGATCAATCGTCGCGCCAGCATCACACGCCGCTGCATCTGGTACGCATGCGGCGGCAAGCCGGTTTCGCGCGCAAACGCACGCAGCAACTGGAAGCGGCTCATGCCAGAATCGGCGGCCAGTTCGGCGAGGGTAAGCGTGGCGGACGGTTCGTCGTCGATGCGCGCCTTCGCCCGCGCAACCGGCGTAGTCGCTTCGCGCGCGCTACGAAGCGCAACGGTGGTGTGATGCCGGCCGACGTGCGCGAACAGCGCAAGCAGCGCCTCCTCGCAGGCGAGCGAATCGGCCGCTGGCCCGCTTTCCACCGATACCGCGAACAGACGCTCGAACAACCGCTTCAGCAATAAATCACGAGCCACCGGCACCGTGAGTTCGAGCGAACGCGCAGGCGCATCGGCCAGTTCGCCCACGGCATCGAATAACAACGACGGTTCGAAGTACAACATGCGCCACGCGCGGCCGCGTTCATCGAGCGGGCTACCGTCGTGGATCTCGCCGGGATTCACGGTGATCACGTCGTTCGCGCGCGCTTCGACCGGGCCGCGACCGCTCGCCGATCGCTGGCCACCTTGTGCAATCACGCCGATGCCAAAGCGGTCGTGCGTGTGGCGGGCAAATGCCAGGGCAGTCCGCGCCGCCGTCGCTTCGACACCGGCCAGCGCACAGCGCGGCATCTGAACGCGTGCGGTGACACCGGGTTGTCTGGCGCCCGCCTCCACCGCATCGCGAACGCCGCGCGCAACCATCAGTGTTTCCCTTCGTCCGTACGCTCGCCTTCGCGGACTTTGCCCTGCGATACGCTGCTGCCCGGCGGCACGCTATGCGTGAGCCACACATTGCCGCCGATCACCGAACCACGCCCGATCGTCACGCGACCGAGGATCGTCGCGCCCGCGTAGATCACGACGTCATCCTCGACGACCGGATGCCGCGCATTGCCTTTCACAAGCGTACCGTCGAGGTCGGCGGCGAAACTCTTCGCGCCGAGCGTGACGGCCTGATACACGCGCACGCGCTGGCCAATCACAGCCGTTTCGCCGATCACGACACCCGTGCCGTGATCGATGAAGAAACTCGAATCGATCTGCGCACCCGGGTGAATGTCGATGCCGGTTGCCGAATGCGCGATCTCGTTGATGAAGCGCGCGAGCAACGGCACACCGAGCCGGTGCAACGCATGCGCAAGACGATGGTGCGTCATCGCCCACACACCCGGATAGCAGAGCAGAATTTCAGTGATGTGTTGCGCAGCCGGATCGCCGGCGAATGCGGCCTGGATATCGCTCACCAGTAGCGCCCGGATACCGGGCAACTGCCTGCCGAATTCGCGTGCCACATCGAATGCGCGCACGCTGAGCGCTTCGTCGCTGGTTTGTGCATGTTCGGGTAGAAAACGCAGCGCGCGGCGAATCTGTTCGGCGAGCAGGCGCAACGTGCTTTCGAGTGTATGGCCGACGTAATAGTCGACGCTCTCGTCGGTCAGATCGGCGGCACCGTAGTGGGTCGGAAACAGCGCCGCGCGCAAACCGCCCACAATGCTGATTACCGCATCGCGCGACGGCAGTTCGCGAATGCCGAGCGGATGGCGGGTGCGGTGCAGTTGCTCGCGCGACGCGCGCAGATCCGCGACGATCTGCTCGAGGCCCCAGTTGTGGGAAGACACATTTGACATGGTGGACGCGGCGCCGTGCGGCGGGGCACGGTTCAGAGTGAAGTGTCCTGAGAGATTACCGCGTTTTGCGGCGCCCCGGGCAACGTGCCGTTACCAGGCACGGGCTTCACCAGGCGGGCTGTATGCGCCCGCTCAGATCGTCACGCTACTCGCGTCGATCCATCGCACCGCCCAGTCGCGGGCATGCGCGATCGCGGTGGCTTCGTCGGGAAATCGAAGGTCGGTTGGAAAGAAACGATTGGCAACGAGCTCGCCGTCGCTGGAACGGGAGATCACTACATAGGGTTGCCATGAGCCGTCGCCCACGTGTGCCGGCTCACAATTCAGCAAGTAGCCGCGATGTGTAAATGCAGCATCAAAGTGCATGAGTCACCCGCCCTGACTGCCTCGTATGATGGTTCGAAAGGCGCGCTGCCGCTGTGCATCCTCCACGCCGCAATAGCCCGAATTTCGCTGTTGCAGAATGCTGTTGCGGTGGGTGCTTCTGATGACCTGCAGAGTGTTCGGTGCGCGCCGGCTCGTCGGAGTACGATGATACTCTGTCGTAAAGTATCGTCCATTAAAAAAGTAAAAATTGACATTTGGTTCATAGAGCGAACGCACTTTTTTACGGCGTTTTGCGTTGCTTCCCCGGAACGGGTTTTGCTCACTCATCAATGAAGGCCGCGACAGCCGTCGAGGTCCGCATATTTCAGAGTGAGGAACGCAATGAACACAACCGATACCGACGATACGAACAAACATACCGTATCACGCGGGCTCAGTACAGAGCTACACAATGATCGTACGCACGACAGCACGGTCGACACCGACGGCAAGAATCGCGAAGCGGCGCGGCTCGACGGACACGGCGCGATCGGTCCCGACGAAGTGACACAAAGCAACGCGACACTCGACAACAGTGTCCCCGAAGCGCGTGATGGGATGGCGGGTTTCGACAGCCGTACGGGTGGCAACCATCTGCTGCTCGCGGTCACGCCAGGTTACACGGTGATCGATCGGGGCATGGTCGAGCCAGAGCCACCGCAAGCGTTCGATGAGGGCTTCGACAACCCGGATCTGCCGCCCGGCTACGAAACTCGCGGGCACAAACATTACGCGTTGAATCATCGGCGGCCGGCTCGCTTGATCGAGTTTCAGCGCGTTAAATAATCGCGCGATGCAACGCACTGTTTGATTCAATCCGCGAGCGGGCTTGCGCACGCGGATGCGCAGTACGTGCATCGTTTCAATGCGGTACTGAGCGAGACCCTGAGCGAGAATGCGTCGACCCGAATTCGATTCGAAACCTGGGGTTTCAGGACCCCGGCTTCGCGACGGCTTTTTCCCACTGCGGCGGTCCGCGACAATCAGGAATGATTCACCATCCACTCGCGGGAGCAGAACATGAAGAAGATCGTCGTTATCGGTGCAACGGGTACGCTGGGTCAGGCTGTGGCTGCAGCGTTGAAGGTTCGTCACGAAGTGATCGAGGTGGGCGCGACACGCGGTGCGCATCGCGTCGACGGCACCGATCCGGCGAGCATCGAGCAGTTGTTCCGCGAAATCGGCAAGGTTGACGGCATCGTCACGGCGACCGGTAAAGTGCACTTCGGGCCGCTGCCCGAGATGACCGTCGAGCAATTCTGGACCGGTCTGCGCGACAAGCTGATGGGCCAGATCAATTTCGTGCTCGGTGCGCAGCGCTATGTGAACGACGGCGGTTCATTCACGCTGACGAGCGGCATCCTCGCCGACGAACCGATTCGCGAAGGCGCCAGTGCGACAACCGTGAATCTCGCGCTGGAAGGCTTCGTGCGCGGCTCGGCGATCGAACTGCCGCGCGGCCTGCGCATCAACGTGGTGAGCCCGACTGTGCTGGTCGAATCGATGGACGCGTATGCACCTTACTTCCGCGGCTTCGAACCGGTTACCGCACAACGCGCGGCACAAGGTTACCTGCGCAGCGTCGAGGGCGCGGAGACGGGTCGGGTTTACCGCGTCGGTTACTGAACGAGCAACTGACTGTCGGCAGATCGTCAACTGATCGTTCGAGCAGCGGCAGCGCCGTGTCAGTGGATCTCCGGATCACCCTGACGCGCGCCGCCGCGTTGCAAAAAGTCGAAGTCGCAACCCTTGTCCGCCTGCATCACGTGCACCTGATGCATCGCACCGTAACCGCGCTCGAAACGCGGTGCCGGCGCGACCCACGCAGCCTTGCGTCGGGCCAGCTCATCGTCGGATACCAGCACGTTCAGTGTGCGGCGCGGCACGTCGAGTTCAATCAGGTCGCCGTCCTGCACCAGCGCGAACGGACCGCCAATAAACGACTCCGGCGCGACGTGCAGCACGCACGCGCCGTAGCTCGTCCCGCTCATCCGCGCATCCGAGATGCGCAGCATGTCGCGCACACCTTTTTGCAGCAGCTTGCGTGGAATCGGCAGTTGGCCCCACTCGGGCATGCCCGGTGCGCCGATCGGCCCCGCGTGTTGCAGGACGATCACGCAGGTCTCGTCGATATCGAGCGCATCGTCGTCGATACGCGCCGCCATGTCGTTGTAATCGCGGAATACGACCGCGCGGCCGGTATGCACGAGCAGCTTCGGATCAGCGGCGCCCGGCTTGATCACCGCGCCGTCGGGCGCGATATTGCCGCGCAGCACAGCAAGGCCGTTGTCGGGTAACAGCGGCGCGCTGCGTCGGCGGATCACATCGTCGTTGAATACCTGCGCACCCGCGATGTTCTCGCCGAGCGTGCGCCCGTTCACCGTCTTCTGCGAACCGTCGATCAGATCGCCGAGTTCGACGAGCATCGCCTGCAAACCACCCGCATAGAAAAAATCTTCCATCAGGTAGGCACCAGTCGGCCGGATGTTGGCGAGCACCGGCACGCGGCGTGCAATCTCGTCGTAACGATCGAGCGTCAGTTCGACACCCGCGCGGCGCGCGAGCGCGATCATGTGGACGATCGCATTCGTCGATCCCGACAACGCGAGACAGGTCGTGACGGCATTGTCGATTGCGCCGGCCGTCACGATGTCGGACGGTTTCAGATCTTCCCAGACCATCTCGACGATGCGCATGCCGGTCTTCGCGGCCATCTGCGCATGACGCGAATCGGGCGCCGGTATCGATGCGAAACCGGGCAGCGTGAAGCCGAGCGCTTCGGCCGCGCTCGTCATCGTCGACGCGGTGCCCATCGTCATACAGTGCCCTGGCGAGCGCGCAATGCCGCCTTCCACACCCTGCCAGTCTTCCTCGGTGATCTTGCCCGCGCGCAGATCGGCCCAGTATTTCCACGTGTCCGAACCCGAGCCGAGCGTCGCGCCGTTCCAGTTGCCGCGCAGCATCGGGCCGGCGGGCAGGAAGATAGTGGGCAGGTCCATCGAGATCGCGCCCATCAGCAACGCGGGCGTGGTCTTGTCGCAACCGCCCATTAGCACGACACCGTCCGCCGGATACGAGCGCAACGTTTCTTCGGCTTCCATCGCGAGAAAATTGCGGTAGAGCATCGTAGTCGGCTTCTGGAACGGCTCGGACAGCGTCTGCACCGGCAGTTCGATCGGGAAGCCGCCCGCCTGCCAGATGCCGCGCTTCACCTCCTCTGCACGCTGCCGGAAATGCGTATGACACGGGTTCATCTCGCTCCACGTATTGAGGATCGCGATAACCGGTTTGCCCGCGTACTCTTCGCGGCTATAGCCCATCTGCGCGGTGCGCGAGCGATGGCCGAACGAGCGCAGATCGTTGACGCCGTACCAGCGATGACTGCGCAGTTCTTCAGGGGTCTTTTTCTTTGTCACGTATCGCTCCCAGCTTGATCGGATCGTGGACGAGCGTGGTTCGTCCGACAGGAGGTGGCTCGGCTCAGCGGCGCTGTTCCTTCACGCGCGAGACGATCTGCGTCGGGCTCACGAACTGCAGCGCAATCAGCACCCACACGAGCGTGATCGCCATATAGATCATCGCCATCGCATCGATCGATTGCGGCGCTCGCACGCCGGTCGAAAACACCGCGTAGTACAGCGCGACGACGAGCGTCTGCGTCGCCGGGCCGGCCGTGAAAAACGTCAACTCGAACATGCCGATGGTACGCACGAGCACCAGCAGCCCTGCGGCCAGCATACCCGGCACGAGCAGCGGCAGCAGCACGTAGCGAAAATAGCGCCATGTATTCGCACCGAAGATACGCGCCGCGGACTCGAGCGCCGGATCGATCTGTTCGATGAACGGTGTCATCACGAGAATCACGAACGGCAGCGCGGGCACGAGGTTCGCGAGGATCACGCCGCCCAGTGTGCCAGCCAGACCGATGCGGTACATCGCGGTCGCCATCGGAATACCGTAGGTGACGGGCGGCACCATCAGCGGCAGCAGGAACACGAGCATCGCGAAGCGCTTGCCGCGAAACTGCACGCGTGCAAGCGCGTAGGCCGCCGGCACACCGAGTGCAACCGATAGCAGCACGACCGCGCCGACGACTTCGACGGTGACCCAGAGTACGCTCGCGAGCTGGAAGTCACCCCATGCCTGCGCGTACCAGTGCAACGTGAAACCTTGCGGCAGCAACGTGCCGAACCAGCGTGTCGCGAGCGAGTTGACGGCGACCGTGGCGATCAGCAGCACGACGTTCAGCAGGAAGAACAGCATCGTCCCCCATACGAGCGTGGTCCACGCTCGGCTGGCAAGACTTGTGCGGTGGCTGCCGTTGCGTGCAGATGGCGCATCTGCTGCGGTGGGCCTCGGCTGTAACGATGCAGCGGGACGATCGGTCGTCATCAGCCCTTCCCTCCGCTAACCGGTCCGCGATAGAAGAAGCGCCGGGCGCCGAGCATGCCCGCGACGACGATCAACTGCACGAAGCCCATCACGATTGCAATCGCCGACGCGAGCGAGTAGTCGTAGCTCTCGAACGCCGCTTCCGCTGCCGCGATCGACATCACGCGAGTCGGGCCGGCCGGTGCACCGAGCAGCACCGCCGACGGAAACACCGAGAACGCCTGCACGAACGACAGACACGCAGCCATCGTCAGCCCCGGCATCAGCAACGGCAGATAAATCTGCCGGAACTGCTGCCACGGGCTCGCGCCAAGCGTCGCGGCCGCATTCGCCAGCGTCGGGTCGATGCCGGTCACGTACGAGAGCGTCAGCAGGAACGCAAATGGGAAACCCGACACCACGAGCGAGATCAACACGCCCCAGTAGTTGTGCGTAAGCCGCACTTCGTCCGTGTACAGATGCAGTGCGCGCAGCACCTGCGGAAACCAGCCGTTCGGACCGAAGTACGTGAGCATGCCGTCGGCGATCAACACGGTGCCGAGCGTGACGGGGATCACGAGCAGTGTCGTAACGAGCTTCTGATACGGCGAGTGGCGCCGCAGCGCGAATGCGACCGGCACCGATACACCGACGTTGATCAGCGTCGCGGGCACGGCGAGCTTGAGCGTGACGAGGACCGTCGGCCACATCGACGTGTCGGTGAAGAACGTGCGGTAGTTCGCCCACACGCCGCCGCCGTTCATCGGTTGAAACGACAGCACGAGACCGTAGACGAACGGATAGACGAACAGCGCGAGGATGAAGGTCAGCGCCGGCGCAACCAGCCAGGCTTTCGGATCGCGCGGTGCAGCGGGAGGCGCAAGGGTTGCGGCGTTCATCGTGCTTCGCTGCCGTCGTAGACGAGCGTACGCGCAGGCGGCACCCTTAAGCGCAGACGCTCACCGGCAACAAATTCACCGGCGATGCGCGCCCACAGATCGCCGAACATCGTATGCACACGCAGCAGCGAATCGTGACCGCCGTATTCGACGGTGGTGACGTCCGCATCGAAACTATTGTCGGTTCCTGGCGCAGCCAGTTCGATATCTTCGGGTCGCAGCGCAACGCACACGCGTTGACTGTCGAACCCTTCCATCGCGACACCCAGCAAACGCACACCATTCGCGTTCACCGCGATGCCGTCGCCCTGCTGCCCCTCGAGCGCAAACTCGAGCACGTTGCGATAGCCCATGAAACGCGCAACATGCAGATTCTTCGGCCGCCCATAGACTTCCTTCGGCGTCCCGACCTGCTGGACGACGCCCTCTTTCATCACGACGATACGATCGGCCATCGAAAGCGCCTCATCCTGATCGTGCGTCACATAAAGCGTCGCGCGTTCGAGCTGGCTATGAATACGGCGAATCTCCGCGCGCATTTCGATGCGCAGCTTCGTATCGAGATTCGACAGCGGTTCGTCCATCAACACGAGCGGCGGTTCGATCACGATCGCGCGTGCAATCGCGACGCGTTGTTGCTGGCCGCCCGACAGTTGACCAGGCAGCTTGCGTTCGTGGCCGACCAGTTGCACGAGTTGCAGCGCTTCGCGTGCGCGGCGGGCGGTCTCGCTCTTCGACACGCCGCGCATCTTCAGGCCGAAGCCGACGTTGTCGAGCACCGACATGTGCGGAAACAGCGCGTAGTTCTGGAACACCATGCCGAAGCCGCGCTTCTCGGGCGGCAGTATGTCGATGCGCGTTTCGTCGAGCCAGATACCGCCGGACGTGAGCGGTTGCAGACCCGCGATGCAGTTGAGCGCCGTCGATTTGCCGCATCCCGAGGGCCCCAGCAACGCGATGAACTCGCCGCGCCGGATGTCGAGATCGAGTCCCTGAAGCGCGGCGACCGGATGGCCGTCGGCGCTCGTGAAACTGCGGCTCACTGCTGCGAGCCGCAATTGCTCAAACTGATGCTTCATGACGATGTCCTGATGCGGACGGCGGTATCGCGGGCCGCGCCGTCCGGTTCGCTCGTGCAAAGCAGCCAGCGCAGCCGGCTACTTCGTTTTCTGCGCACCTACTTCGCGGTCCCATTTCTGGAACGCCGCCACCATCGCGGATGCACTGAGCGGCAGTACGTGCGGGCGCTCGGCCAGCAGCTTCGCGTATTCGGGGCGACCGTACTGTTTCAGTACGTCCTGGCTGTGCGCCGGTGCCTGATCGACGGTCACGCCCTTGATCGCGGGACCCGGATAGAAGTAACCGTCGTCGTACGTGAGCGCCTGCTGCGCCGGTTCCAGCATGAAGTTCATCAGCTTGTAGAGCACGTCGAGTTTCTCTTTCGGCACGCCCTTCGGGATCACCATGTAGTGCGCGTCGTTGACCCACGTCATGTTGTCGAACGCCTGCACACGGAATTCGGCCGGCACGATACCGAGTGCGCGCGGATTGATGTCCCAGCCGGTGACCGTGACGGTCATGTCGCGAGTGCCCTCGCCGAGTTCCTTCATGACCGCCGATGTGCCGCCCGGATAGTACGGAACGCAGTCGTTGAGTTGTTTGAGAAACGCCCACGTCTTGTCCCAGCCGTTGACCGGATCCTGCGGATCCTTGTCACCGAGTACATACGGCAGCCCCATCAGGAACGTGCGGCCCGGACCCGAATTGGCGGGCCGCGCGTAGATCAGCTTGTCCGGGTGCGCCTTGCACCATTGCAGCAGTTGCGCGGGTGTTCGCGGCGGATCGCTGACCTTCGCGGGGTTGTATTCGAGCAGCGGACCAGCGGGCATATAGGCGACCTCGAGACCGTAGCCCTGCGCGAGCTCCTGCATCTTGCGCGGCCCGGGCGCATAGCGGTCGAGCGTGCCGGGAAACGCCGCCGCCTGATCGGGCAGCAGCTTGATCCACAGGTTCTGCTGGATGCCGGCCGCGAGCGCGTCGGTACCAGTCAGCACGAGATCGATGTCGGAGCGTCCTGCGCCCTGCATCGCCTTGATCTTGCCGGGCAACTGCGGAGCCGGTGCATTCGTGTAGGTGATGTTCGACACGAGGGTCGGGTATTTCGCCTTGAAGGCTTCGAAACCTTTTTGTGTCAGTTGCAGGTCGCCGGCTACGTCGACGATGTTGAGCGCAACTGGACCGGCTGCGTGCGCGAGCGGTGCGAATGTTGTCAGTGCCACTGCAGCCGCAAGCGCCGCACACGCCGCGACGTGCCTTGCCGACACGCTACCCGAAAAAATCATCGCATCTCCTCGCTTCTTGTAGGGAACCCCACCACCTGTCGAGCAGCGGCGCTCCATGTCTCGCTCCTCGTGGAACATAGCGAAGGCGGCCCTTAGATGTCAAGCAAATTTCAGAAACACATCATGGAGTCAAGCCAGTGGATTTACGCTTCAATCCCTTTATTTATAAGGGTTTTACAGATTGCATCGAGATACGCATTACCACATCGCCAAGTCACCTCTCCAACTTGTTTAGCAACTTTCCTCGCATGGCACCATCGTTCGTCAACCACCCTTCACGCCCTGCGTATTCACGTACAGCGAATACAGCCCGTGCGACGCCGCCATAAACAAACGGTTGCGATGCCGTCCGCCGAAGCACAGATTCGCGCAGCGCTCGGGCAGCGCGATATGTCCGATCGCCTCGCCTTGCGCGGTGAACACGCGCACGCCGTCGAGTTCGTCGGTGCCCATGCCCCAACCGCACCACAGGTTGCCGTGGATATCGACACGAAAGCCATCGGGCGTGCCCTGACCCGCGTCGATCAGCACACGGTCGCCAGTGAGCGTGCGGCCGTCGCCGGCGACATCGAACGCGCGGATCTTGCGTGGCGTGCCGCGCGATTCGACGATGTACAGCACCGACTCGTCCGGTGAAAACGCGAGACCGTTCGGACCCAGCACCGTATCGGCAACGACGCTCACTTCGCCGGTCTGTCCATCGACGCGATACACGCAGGCCGGCAACTCGGATTCCTGCTTCTCGCCCTCGTAATAGCCTTCGATGCCAAAGGTCGGATCGCTGAACCAGATCGACCCGTCGGACTTCACGACGACATCGTTCGGCGAGTTGAGGCGCTTGCCCAGATAACGGTCGGCGAGCACCGTGATCGAGCCATCGTATTCGGTGCGTGTCACACACCGCGTCAGATGTTCGCAGGTGACGAGCCGTCCCTCGCGATCGCGCGTGTTGCCGTTCGCGTTATTCGACGGCCGGCGAAACGGCGTCACCGCACCGCTCTCCTCGTCCCATCGCAGCATGCGGTTGTTCGGAATGTCGCTCCACAGCAGATAGCGCCCGTCGCCAAACCATACCGGGCCTTCGGACCAGCGCGTGCCCTGGTACAGGCACTCGACCGAAGCGAGCGGAAGGCGCAGCGCGTTGAAGCGCGGATCGAGGATACGGACGGAGAGGTCGGGATAGCGTCGGCTGGCGTCGGTCATGGCGCAGGAGAGGGAAAGAGAAAGAACCGGGCGCATGAACGCCCGGCATGTCGGACTTTCAGGTGCGGCTTATTCCCGCCCGAGCTTGCCGTCGCGCAGACGCCAGAGCTTCAGCGGATTCTCGTCGCGCAACGCTTCCGGCAGCAGCTCAGCCGGCAGATCCTGATAGCAGACCGGGCGCAGGAAACGCTCGATCGCCGTCGCACCCACCGATGTCGCGCGCGGATCGGACGTGGCCGGGAACGGACCGCCGTGCACCATCGCGTAGGACACTTCGACGCCGGTCGGGAAACCGTTCGCGAGAATCCGCCCCGCCTTGCGCTCGAGTACCGGCAGCAGTTGCCGCGCGAGCGGATAGTCTTCGGCTTCGAGCTGCAACGTCGCGGTCAACTGGCCTTCCACATGACGCGCCACCTGCAGCATGTCGTCGATCGTCGGGCAGATCACAATCAACGACGTCGGCCCGAAGATCTCGTCTTCGAGTTCCGGCGTCGCGAGAAAGTGCATCGCGTTGGTCGTGAAGAGCGCCGGCAGCGCTGCACACGACGCATCGCTTGCCATGCCCTGTGCGACGGTCGTCACACCACGTTCCTCGCCGCGCTGCAGAACACCATCCTTATAGGCAGCCGCGATACCGGCGGTGAGCATGGTCTGCGCGCCCTTCTTCGCGAGCGCCTGCGCCGCCGCGTCGATGAAGCGCTGCGTCTCTTCGCCATCGAGCGTAATGACAAGGCCCGGATTCGTGCAGAACTGGCCGACACCGAGCGTCACCGACTCGACAAAACCGGCCGCGATTTCATCGCCGCGCCGCTTCAGCGCGCCCGGCAACAGGAAAAACGGATTGACGCTGCTCATTTCGGCGAACACCGGAATCGGCTCGCGACGCTTCGCCGCGATATCGACGAGCGCAAGGCCGCCACGGCGTGACCCTGTAAAACCAACCGACTTGATCGCCGGATGCGCGACGAGCGCTTCGCCGATCTCGTTCCCGGCGCCGACCAGCAGCGAGAACACGCCTTCCGGCAGATCGCAATCGACGACCGCCTTCTGGATCGCGCGGCCGACCAGTTCGGACGTACCGAGGTGCGCCGGATGCGCCTTCGCGACAACCGGGCAACCGGCCGCGAGCGCCGATGCGGTATCGCCGCCCGCGACCGAAAACGCCAGCGGGAAATTGCTCGCGCCAAACACGGCGACCGGCCCGACCGGAATTTTCTGCAGACGCAGGTCCGGCCGCGGCAGCGGCTTGCGTTCAGGCAACGCGGAATCGAGCGTGGCGGTGAGCCAGCGGCCCTCGCGCACCAGCGCAGCAAACAGCTTCAACTGACCGACCGTGCGACCGCGCTCGCCTTCGAGGCGCGCCTTCGGCAGCGCAGATTCGGCGTGCGCGCGTTCGATCAATACATCGCCGAGCGACACGATGTTGTCGGCAATTGCTTCGAGAAAGCGGGCGCGGGTTTCCAGCGGTGCTGCGCGGTATGAATCGAATGCGCGCGCGGCCAGTTCGCAGGCCCGCTCGACTTCCGTCGTGCCGCCCGCGCCGAAGGTCGGCTCGATTTCCGCGTTGCGGGCCGGGTCGAACGCGCGCAGCGTGCCCCTGGTGCCGCGCACCGTCGAGCCGCCGATCAGCATGTCTCCGGTAATCTGCATGTTGCCACTCCTGTGAGGCGCCGCGCCGCCTCGACCTACCGCCGGGGTGCGCCACGCAAAGTCAGACGGGGTAAGGACGCCGTCAACGGATTGTGGACCGTTCGACGAGATGACGCTCGAACGCGAGCAGTGCCTGCGTCTCAGCGTCGATCTTCGCATGATGCTCGACCGGCGTCGAACTCAGTAACGGCAACAGCGGCCCCATATCGGCGATCTTCGAAAACGTGACGGCATCGTGCAGCACGCGGATCAGCGAGATCCGGTCGCGCAGCGTTTCGAGCGGCATGAATGCATCGTAGAGCGATTGCGCCTCATCGACGCGCGCGGCCTTCACTGCATTGAGTAACGCCGTCACCGTATGCGGCGCGATGCAGCCGGAACCGGTCGTCCAGGACGCGAGCCCGAAGTCGCGCAGATGCACGAGCGCCGGACGCTCGCCCATCCCCGAAATGATCTGGGCCGGACTGATGTGTTGCAGCAGGCGGCGCAGATAGGGATCGTGCTCCGGCCGTTCACGCACGATCGCGTACTTGACAGCAATCAACGTACCGCGCTCGACCAGTCGGGCAAGCGTGTCGACATCCACGTATTCCTCGCTCTTTATATAGAGCGTGAGCGGCATCCCGGCCGTCTCGGCGATGCGCGATAGGCCGTCTTCGATCCCCTGCGACGTCGTGAAGCCGGTGAGCGGCAGCACCATCGCGGTGCGGTATGAGGTTTGCGCGAGGATGCGGGCCTCGTCGAGCATCTTGCCGTAGTCCGGACCGATCGCCGGGATCACGCGCGTCCCGGGACCTGCGCACTCGGCAAGCAGGTCGAGCAGCGCGCGATACTCGCTCACCGCCACGTGATACAGATTGGCGTTGCCGCCATACAGCAGCGTGCGCACGCCGCCCGCTTCGATGTGGCGAATCAGTTTCCGGTTCTGTTCGGCGTCGAGGGAAAAATCGGTGCGGCGGGCAAGCGGCGGAACCGCCATCACCGTGGCCGCAAATTCGCTTTCGTGGAGCGGGGAAACGTTCATGGTGCCTCGGCGCATGTTCGGTCAGACAACCGACAAGTTAGCACCGGGCCCACAATGTTGTCAAACAACTTGAGTAAATTTGAGCCATTTTGGTATGACAACCGAGAAGGCTCATTCTTACTGAGTAATAGACATTCAGACGGGCATTTCTACCTCACTTGTGCCTTTACGTGTTCTTTTGACTGTCCACATGGAATTGAATCTCAATTGTAGAAGCAACTCTTATTGTGGTGTTATCACAGCTGTTAAATCGATGACGGTGAAATGGCGTATCCGGGCTTCCGCCCTACCGGCCGGTTGCCCGACAACCGGCGCGTACACGCAGTAGTGTGCTTATCCTGATCAATCGGGGCGAGAAGCTTTTGTTTGTTTTCTCTCAGGCTATTGCGCGCCGCCGCAATTGGAATAGACGCGATCTTTATTCCAATTTCAATTACCAGAATTTAAAAATAATGATAAATTCTCCCCGTGCAAACGACCGGCCGGGATTTTCGCCCCGGCATCACCGACGGTCGAGCCGCGCAACCGGAGAGAACTGACGTGTCGCTACACCTTCTCGAGCAGATGTCACCGATACTGGACGCCCCGGACGAATCGGCATGGTTCGGTGCGGTGAGCAATCTCGCCGAAAAGTGGGGTTTCAATCAGGTCTTCGTGGCGATCCTGCTGCGACCGGGCAGCCGGTTCGAAGATGCGTTCATACGCAGCACGTACGCGGCGTCATGGCGCCGGATCTACGACGACAGGAAGCTCTCGAGTATCGATCCCGTCGTGTCGCATTGCTCGACACGTTCTGCGCCGCTTGCCTGGTCGCAGGAACTGTTCGACAACGCCCCAGCACCGCAGCAAGCGATGTTTGAGGAAGCGCGCTCGCACGGCCTGCGAGTCGGCGTGACGTTGCCGATTCATGGATCCAAGCAGGAATGGGGCGGGCTATCTTTCGTGACTGACCGCACGCCGACCGACGATTTCTGGCGTGACGTCAACACCGCGCTACCCGACCTCATGCTGCTGCGCGACCTGGTGATAGACACCAGCCAGCGTCATCTGAAGGCGCACGCACAACCGCTGATTCCGCAGTTGACGCCCCGCGAGCGCGAATGTCTGGCGTGGACCGCCCAAGGCAAGTCCACGTGGGAAATCTCACATATTCTCAACTGTTCGGAAGCTGTCGTGAATTTTCACGTCAAGAACATCCGAACGAAGTTTGGTGTCAATTCACGGCGGGCGGCCGCCGTGATTGCCACGCAGCTTGGACTTATTGACCCAAGCTGATCAACGACCGGGATTCCTGGCTGTAGAGCACTCGCTCAGCCCGTCCCAGATCTCCATCGGAGATCGTCTTCGTGAAATAAAGACCCAGCAGGATTGACACCGGTGCCGGAATTTCCGCGCCCGATTCAAACCGGCTGCCGCGCGACTGGGTCACACCGAAACGTGCCCAGAAACGGCGCTGACTTTCCTTTTTCTTCTTCCTGTACGCAATGATCAGTACACGGTCAACCGCGGACGACACCTCCGGCGACCGTTCTTGGATGCCCGCTTGCCAATGATTTTCCAGTAGTTCCATGGTGTATCTCTCAGTGGTTAATTTAGCAACCGTTCTATCTGTTTGCCGGTCATCTCAATTTTGCTGGAGTACGCTCCCTGGTGGCACCTACCTATATGGATAGGTGCAATCTCCATACAAACTGCATAGCTTCTCCCTTTCGTACCTACCCAAACATGCAGGAGGAGCTTTTATGCACACTACGATCCGGATTGGCACCAGGCAGGAATTCGACAGCAAACACATCAAGGAGATGTACCGGCTACGCGCCCAGGTCTTCGGTGGCCGGCTAGGTTGGGACATTCCCATCATCGACGGCATGGAGGTCGACGGCTACGATGCGCTCGATCCCTACTACGTGATAGCTCAGGATGAAACAGGCCAGGTTCGCGGATGTTGCCGCCTGATGCCAACAGAAGGCCCCAACATGCTGCGCCATACCTTCCCGCAAACACTGCACGGCGCGGCGGCACCGGTCGGCCGGCATATCTGGGAACTCAGCCGGCTCGCGGTCGATACAGAGGGCGAGGAACAGGGCTTTGGCTTCAGCAATCTGACTATCCGTATGTTCCAGGCCGCCATGACCTTCGCCCAACGCATAGGGGTGACGAGTTACGTGGTCGTGACAACCATGCCGATCGAGCGGATGCTGCGCCGCGCCGGCGTCGAAATAGATCGTCTTGGGGCGCCCCTGCAGATCGGCGTGGAGCGCACGGTTGCACTCGACTGGTCGGTCAGCCCACAAACGCTGGCGGCACTGTTTGGATCGATGGCGATTGCGGCCTGATTGCCAGGCCGGCAACAACGCAAAGAAAATTCACTAGTCGGGTACGGGGCGCAACGCATGCTCGCCCCTCACCATTCGCCAGTTTCAATGGCGGCAGAACGTGTTAATCGTATGGCCGTACCCGTGCCTGCCAGGAAGTAATCGAATATCAGGCGCGGTATAGTTGATTTTTTGCGCGCGTTGCAAATCAACGGTGCGCATTCAGTGGTGCTACAGGAAGCCTCAGATGGAAATATCCGACAACCACGAACTCGTATCGACGGTTCTGGAAATTGGCACGCTCGAAGATGCTGACATGCTCCGACTGGCTCTCGTGCGCCTCGGTCGAAAGCTTGGTTTCGATTCCATGCTGTACGGTGGCCGGTTCGCGATCGACAGCGCCCGGAATATCGAACAACGAATCGAATCGAACTATGACCCGCGCTGGCGCGAGACCTACGATCACGAAAACTACATTGCGCTCGATCCCGTAGTTGAGCACGCAATGCACTCTCTCGTCCCGTTGGTATGGTCCGACGCGATGGGTGGTTCGCCCAGACAACAGGAATTCTGGGAGGAAGCGTCGAGTTATGGACTGAAGTCCGGCGTGTCTTTCCCTGTACAGACGAGAGAAGGCGACTTTGGCATGTTGAGCCTCGCGCTGGACAAAAAAGGGCGAGACGCGCAACGACAAATCACGACCAATCTCATGTGGGGACCGCTGATTGCCACGATGGCCCACGAAGCCATGCGCCGGATCATCAAGGGTCCGCAGCCACAGTTACCTCCGCGGCTGACACGACGCGAAGCGGAAGTACTCCGTTGGCTGGCAGCGGGCAAGTCGACGCACGAGATCTCGACGCTGCTCAGGATTTCGGAGCATGGGGTCGTGTATCACGTGCGCAACCTGCTCGACAAGTTTGCCACGCGCACGCGCGGGCAAACGGTCATCAAGGCCATCTCGTTGGGCATGCTTTGACTTGATGACGAACCCCGGCCGGGCTTGTCACCCTCAACTGCGCCGAAACGTAATGCTGGCAATACGGCGCACCATCAGCGCCGCCGCCAGCGCGGCAACGCCTGTCAGCAGCACCCCGATGTGTATCGATTGCACCAGCACCTGCCGGGCCGCTTCGACAAGCGCAGGACCGTCGAGCCGTGCCCGCACCAGTTCAGCGAGCAACGCGTCGCGCAGCGCGGGATCGATCAGGATGCGTGGATCGGCGAGCTTCGGCAGCCACGCCGACGCAACCGGTTCGCCGAGCACCCGCAGCGAATCCGCGACACCCGCGGCATAGCGGCGATTCACGATCGTCGCCACGACGCTCGTGCCGAGCATGCCACCCACCATCCGGGTCGACTGCAGTAGCGCCGTCGTGATACCGAAGCGCTCACGTCCCGCGATCTCCTGGCCGAACACGTTCAGGTTGTTCAGGATGAAACCGAGCCCAATACCGACCGCTCCCATCGCGAGTTCCAGCCACAGGTGCCGGGTGGTCGGCGTAGCGAGTGCAATACCCACCGACGCCGCCACGAGCAACGCAAAGCCAATTGAAAGAATCAACGTCGGCTTCGATAGATGAATCACGATGCGCGTGTTGATCAGGCTACCGAGCGCAATACACGCCGCAATCGGCGTCGCGAGCAGGCCCGCCTCTTGCGGCGACAGTCCGAAGCCGCCTTGCAGCAGTAACGGCGCAAAGAAGATCAGCGAAAACATCACGAAGCCCGACAGCAGCGACAACGTGAACAGCGTGACCAGTTGCGGGTCCCGGAACAGATCGAGCGGCACGATCGGGTGCGTGGCGCGCCGCTCGCAGACGAGAAACGCGAGCGCACCGAGCACGACCAGCGCAGCCAGCACGAGGTTGCCCGTGGTCAGGCCGTCTTTCGGCACCGCCTCGATGAAGGTCTGCAGACCGCCGAGCACGAGCGCAACGAGCGCTGCCCCGGTCCAGTCGATCCGCACCTCGCCGCCACCCACGCGCCGGTAAGCCGGCAGATGCGCCCAGATGAAGTACAGCGCGAGCGCGCCGACCGGCAGGTTGACGAGAAACGTCGAGCGCCAGCCAAAATGCTGGCTCAGCCAGCCGCCCAGCGATGGCCCGGCCGCCGTGCCGATGCCATAGGCCGCGGCCATCACGACCTGCCAGCGCACGCGGGCGCGCGGATCGGGAAACAGATCCGGAATCGACGCGAACGCCGTGCCGACCATCATGCCGCCGCCCACGCCCTGCAGGCCGCGCGCAATCGCCAGGAACGGCATGCTGGTCGCAACGCCGCACAGCACCGACGCTGCCGTGAATACGATCACCGCGGCGATCACGAAGCGCTTGCGGCCAAAGTAGTCGCCGAGCCGTCCGAACACCGGCACCGTGACCACCGATGCCAGCAGATACGCGCTAGCAATCCACGCGTAGTACTCGAAGCCTTGCAGCTCGGAGACGATCGACGGAAGCGCCGTGCTGACCACGGTCTGGTCGAGTGCGACCAGCATGTTGACGAGGCCGATGCCGAGCATGGCCAGCAGCGCGTCGCGAAAAGGCAGGGGGCGGGAAGGATTCACGGGGGACAAACCTGGCGCGAAGCGCGAGAACGGATAAAAACGGAAGGTGGGTCAAGCTTGGGAGAGGCAGACACCGGATGCGCTACCGACAGCCTCGCGGCCCAGCGCGCGCAGGAAGGACGCGCGGCTACGAGCCGAACATCCTGTCGCGTGCGTTTTCGAGGTGGACGCGCATCGCGTGGCCCGCCGCGACGGCATCCCTGCTACGGATCGCATCGAGCACCGCGAGATGCTCGGCCTGTACGAGCCGCTGCCGCTCGACGGTTTTCACCAGCGACAGGTTGCGCGACAGGTTCATGCTGAACACGATCTGCTCTTCGATAAACGACATCACGGTGATGAAAAACGGATTCTTCGATGCACGGGCCACGGCCAGATGAAAAGAGAAATCGTCCTTGGCGCCGATGCCCTGGGTTTCGACGATCCGCTCGAGTTCGTCCCACGCGTGCTGGATCGCCGCGATATCGTCGGTGTCCGCCTGCTGGGCAGCGAGCGCCGCCGCGCCCGCCTCGGTGACGATGCGAAATTCGTAGCAACGGCGGATGTCGGACAGCGTTTCGAGCGGTGCAAAGCGACGCACGTCCGGATCGGGGCGCCGCGCGACGGTCGTCCCCGAACCGTGCCGCGTCACGATGATGCCGTCGGCGCGCAGCCGCGCCAGTGCTTCGCGCACGGTCGGCCGGGAGGTGTCGAAACGTTCGGCCAGCGCGTGCTCGGTGGGCAGACGGCCACCCTCCTTGTATTCGCCTTCGAGAATACGACTGAGGATGTCGCTGTAAATCTTGTCGGGCAGGCCCAACGATTTGCGCTCGTTCATCGTCGACGGGAATCAGCTTGTCTGAATAGGTTTGGATTGTAAGGCAAATCTACCCGGTTTCCCGTCGAGAACTGCTTCAGTTAG
Organism: Paraburkholderia acidicola; assembly: GCF_002362315.1. GTDB lineage: Bacteria > Pseudomonadota > Gammaproteobacteria > Burkholderiales > Burkholderiaceae > Paraburkholderia > Paraburkholderia acidicola. The sequence continues at coordinate 2,569,887 of NZ_MTZV01000006.1, read as the reverse complement.
TGCTGTCGATATGTGCCAAAACCAGTCACAGCAGGCCTTCGCGGCGCCGCAGGGTCACTGGAAAATTTGCCAGGCAAACGTTTGACATCCCATGCGCTGCACGCTGCGCGCCCGCCGGCAATCATCTAAGCTGATATTCGTGCCGCACCACGCTGGAAACGTCTGCGGATTTTCAGCTTCCCTCTCTTTCGACGCGGAGTCTTCCATGTACACACGCATCCTCGTAGCCGTCGACGGCAGCCCTACTTCGCGCCGCGCATTCGATGCAGCGCTCGCGCTGGCGAGTACACCGGGCGCGGTACTGCAACCGTTCTACGTGATCGAGAACACACCGATGTACTTCGAGGCGCCGGGCTACGATCCGTCGATACTGCACAACCAGTTGATCGCACAGGGCAAGGAACTCGCCGCCGAGCTCGCGCAGGTCATGCGCGCACACGGCGTTGCCGGCGAACTCGTCACCGCCGACGCTTCCTCGCTCGACGATGTCCCCACGCTCGTGCTGAAAGGCGCCGCGGCCTTTCACGCCGACCTGCTCGTGATGGGCACACATGGCCGGCGTGGCTTCCAGCGGCTGATACTCGGCAGCGTCGCGGAGCGTTGTGTGCGGCAGGCCACATTGCCGGTACTGCTGGTCCCGGCAGCGGCGGGGCATGACGACGACAAGACAGCCTGACCCTGTCAGAATTTCAAAAGCCTGGACAGATCGACATAGTGGCCGCGCTCGTGCGAACGCTCGAGCGCGGCATCGCACCCAGGCACGCCTTCTGCAAAAAAGGTAAAGTTGCAAACCGTCCCCCCGCAAGGAGACCCGGCGACATGAAACGCGACCTTGCCGTCCAGCATCCGCTCATCCAACGCCTGATCGAAGCCCGTAACGTGACCGACGCGCTGTTTGCCGTCGTCAAACCCGAATTCCTCTACGACCGACCGATTCGCGAGCGTCATCGCATCGTGTTCTATGTCGGCCACCTCGAAGCGTTCGACCGCAATCTGTTCGCCGAACGCCTGTGCGCCCTGCCCGCCTTCGCGCCGTCGCTCGACGCGCTGTTCGCGTTCGGCATCGACCCCGTCGATGAAGGCTTCCCCACCGATCAGCCCGCCGACTGGCCCACACGCGACGTCGTGCGCGACTACGCAGAACGCGCCCGCACGCAGATCGATCAGGCGCTCGCCACCATCGATTTCGAGCAGAACGGCATGGCGACCGGTTCGCCCGCACAACTGCTGAACGTCGCCATCGAGCACCGGTTGATGCATGCGGAAACGCTCGCGTACATGCTGCATCAGTTGCCGCTTGCGCAGAAGATCGCGCCACTCCCCAGCGGGGGCGTATCGTCGGCTCAGGCACACGATGCCGTGCGCGCACTCACCGCGCCGGCGATGATGAGCGTGCCCGCGGGACCGACCGTGCTCGGCATCACGAAGGAAAGCGGACAGTTCGGCTGGGACAACGAATTCGGCGAGTTGCGCGTGGATGTGCCGGCGTTCGAGATCGACCGGTATATGGTGACGAACGGCGAGTATCGCGACTTCATCGATGCGGGGGGTTATCGCGAGCGTACATGGTGGAACGACGCGGACTGGGCATGGCGGGAAGCGGAACAGATCGAACATCCGGTGGTCTGGTCGCGTAGCAATCACGACAGCGGCGATGGCAAAGCATGGACGCTACACACGATGTTCGACGATATTGCGTTGCCGCTCGACTGGCCGGTCTATGTCAGCCACGCGGAAGCGAGTGCGTACGCGCGCTGGGCCGGTAAGTCACTGCCCACCGAGGCGCAATGGCAACGCGCCGCGCACGGTGCGCCGCAAGGCGTCTCGGGTAATTTCGATTTTCGCAACTGGAACCCGCAGCCGGTCGATGCCCATCCCGACAACGTCAGTGCATTCGGTGTTGAAGGCCAGTTCGGCAACGGCTGGGAATGGACCTCGACGCAGTTCGACGCGCTACCGGGCTTCGAGGCGTTTCCGTTCTATCTCGGCTACTCGGCGAATTTCTTCGATGGACAGCATTACGTGCTTAAAGGCGGTTCGGCGCGCACCGCGCTATCGATGCTGAGACCGTCGTTCCGCAACTGGTTTCAGGCGCATTATCAGCATGTTTATGCGGGGTTTCGGTGTGTGCGGAATTGAGGAAGCGTTCACGGAAAGGCGAAGTTGAAACCAGACATCTTGCTTCCATCGTTTTCCTGTTACCAGATCGTTTTGACATGGGCGTAGGCCCGTATTTTTTCGTCTTTGGTCACAAGCGGAACTGAAAACTTACGTGCGAGCGCAACGATCATCCGGTCAGCGGGGTCTTTGTGAAACTCGCCCGGTAACTCGACCGACTTGACTGCCGTTTCAGGATCGATCGAAATGAAGCGCACGGCTTCGATGGCAGATACCGTTGCGAGCCAACTCCCCACGTCCATCGACAGGACCAGCCTCTCCCGATCGACGAGCATGGCGATCTCCCAAGCCGAGATTGCCGAAACGATGATCTCGCCTCCGGCAAGTTCCCGATCAATAGCGGTCCTGGCCTTCTTGCTTAGCGTCGGGTCAGCCGTCACCCACCACACCAGCGCATGCGTATCCAGCACGATCACTGCGCTGCCTCCCAATCACCTTCCGCGACCGGATCGGTCGGATTGTCGTACCGCACAACCGAACCCCGTAGCACATCAAGCGGATTGCGCTCGATGCCGCCGAACGGCCTGACTTCGAGCACGGGCTTGCCGTGATCAGTCACGATGATACTTTCGCCCGATGACTCGATTTGCCGGAAGAATTCAAGCGCTCTCGCCTTGAATTCGGATTTGGAAACCTGATTGTCATTCATGATTTGCCTATGGTCATTTGTCCATAGTCACAATCATAGCAAAAATGACTATCCAGGCAAGTCATTCTGGCCAACCCCATCCATGATCCACGCAGGCGTCACCAAAACTCAAACCTCACTGAAGACTTCGCCGACTCCCGGCATATTCCGGTCTCCCGCTGCCTTTTGCGTCAAACGGAAGATCCAGTCCGGTCCGCGGAACCTCTCAAAGCACACCACCTCCTGCTTAAAGGCTCGTTGGACCATGACCGCCGCGCCCGTTTATCCCGGCACACAGATATAGCTGGACGCCGCGTTCACATCACCAGCGCCCAGATAGTGCGGCACGAACGGATACGGGCAGTCCGGCAGCGACGACGTCACCTTGCCATTGGCATCGAATTTCACGAGCAGCAATTGCCCCGGCGAGATCTCGTACTCGACCCACGCAATCATTGCGCCCAGATAGTCGGTCTGATCAGGACCGTTGCCGCCGAGCACGTGTCCCACGCCCGGCTCCAGATAGAAGCGCGCATTGCTCCCGGCAAAACCAGCAAGCTGTACAACGGTTTTCCAGTTGCGCAGATGGTCGCGCGGTGAAATCAACGGATCGGCGGCGCCGTTAAACGAGATCATCTTTTTACCCGCCATCAGATATTGCGCGATGGCCGGCAGGTGGTGATCCGCGCCAATGTTTTGCAGCCCTGCCGCGATGACCGGATAAGACGCGTCGACATTGAAGTTCGCCTGCAGGCTGCCAGGTACCGTCGGCGGAAACAACCACTCCACGTTGCCGGTTCCGATCGCCGCAAAGCCGCCACCCAGTCCGCCGTATCCACCGACACCGAACATGGAGCCGAAATCCGCCCAGTTATAGCCGGCAAAAAGGAGCTGACCGTTGCTTGTCGATAAGGGAGCAAGCAAACGCTGCACGGTCTGTACTTGTGCCGGCGAAAGACACGTTGCCGCAGGCGCACCCGACGCACCACACTGCAACGCGACAGGACCGAAGGTGCAGGCAGCCGGATTCAGGATCACGCCATTGGCGTTGCCGCATTGCGCGACTGCCGCACCATAGGCGGCTGTCCATTGCGCACTCGATGGCATGGCAGGGGAACCCGCAAGCGTTGCCGTATGCAGCATCGCCGCGACCTGAGTGCCCATGTTCATGCTCTCATCGCCAGCGATGATGCCGTCGTAATCGCCCGCCAGATTCTGCGCGGCAAGATAGGCTTCGCGGCCACCGTTCGACGCACCGTTGAAGTACGTATATCGCGGCGCCGAACCATAAAACGCGCGAATCACTGCCTTGGCGAAATGAACCGTGATGCCCGTCGATGCATACGCGTAGTCCTGTAGCTCGGTTGCATTCGTCAGCAGCTCCGCAGGATTGCCGGTGCGATTGCCGCCATTCGATGCGGTATAGGCAATCCCGCGTGCCAGCGGTTTGATCAACGGGAACTGTGCGGAGGTCGCTTCGACAGTTGGAATGCTTCCATCGAAACCACCCCCGCCCTGGTGCAGCAACCGGTTCGACCAGTTGTCGGGAAGATCGACCTCGATGTCGAGCTGGGTATTCGCGGCCCCTGTTGCGGATACCTTGCAATAGGCGGGGTTCCCACCTGCAGTAGCGATGCGCAAACTGGCTGTCACCGTAATGCCATTGAATTGCTGGCCGTTGATTTTCGCGCACTGTGTCACGTAGTCGACCGGTTTCAACGCTGCCGGCGCCGCCAGCGCCGCCAGCGATCCGGCAGCGTCCGCGTTGCCGTAACCCAGGAAAGCGGGCGCACACCCTCCCACGACCAATGCGATGGCGAATCGCATGGCATTGCTTTCAATCCAGCTGTTCACGTTGGTAGCTCCAGATGTAGGAATCCTATTTATTTCCGTTGTGGCCGGAGAGTCGAGTTCTTTGCTTTCGTCGACATGAGCAGGATCGCTGCGCGGTGACGAAGAGGAGATCGGTAATCTGAAGGAAAGGAACACATCCGCCTGATCGACCGGGCCGGGCCATTAATAAACCGTCCAGCCGTTCGGTCAATGTATGCAACGTTAGGATCGTTTGGGCGGAACGCCAAGCGGGGTTAACCCTTTTTCCAGTGAGATCGATGCGGTGCGAAGTGTCGAGGATGATCGTGTGAGGCGTGGAGAGTCGCTGGATTCACTACAAACATGCTTATGCACAAGTACGATCATCGTGCATTATATGCATACACGCATTTAAATTTTTCGCTGTGCTGCCATGCGAAGACGGACAGAATCGCGTGCCGGGCCCCGGATTTCGCAAGCGAGTACCCTCAGTTTCTAAAAAAGGACGGCCTGCTTGAACAGCGTGACCACGCGATGACACTCGATCAACTGAATAATGCTTATGACCGGCGCATATGGCATTCGGATGTCAAATATGCTGATCGATTCTGATGCGCGATCACACAAAAACGGGTTGCTGGATATCAGGCTATTCAAAACAACATTATCTGAACCCACTCAACCTGCGATTTATCGCAAATGCGCGATGCATGTCCGCATCACTGTCCCACGACAACCAGTCACGCTAACTCCGCCTGCCCTCTTCACGGCGTCCACTTGCGCGTCGGTAAATCCACTCCAGCAATAGCGAATTACACGTAAGCGTACACCCGCGTTTACTCCCATTCCCGTGACAAATACCACCGTCACCGCTTAAGCGGCAATGTCCCTCGTTTCCGGGGCAGACATCCCGAGCCGGCCCGCGTCTAATTGCCACCGCTGACAATTGATTCGTTACGCAAATCCATTTGTCCGATCGCCAGAGTTCAGGCGTTTTTTAACAGGGCTTGCGTGTGAAACAGTTCCCAGAAACCACGCATGCCCACCGCATATAAAACATTGCGTGGATGTCTGTCTACGCGCGATCGGAACGAGGCACTCAGGTATGTCATTGACATCATCCGGACCTTCACGGATCGCCATAATCGGCGCTGCCTGTAGATTTCCAGGCGCAGAAGATCTGGCCGCATTCCGTAGTTTGCTAGGTGACGCACGCGAGGCAGTGACGACGATACCGGCCGCGCGCCAGGAGTTGGCCCGCGGCGTGCAGCGCGCCGGCCTGCTGAATGAAATAGATCGCTTCGATCCCGAGTTCTTTGGCATCGCGCAGCGCGAAGCCGACCAGATGGATCCGCAACAGCGCTTGCTGCTGGAGCTGGCAGTAGAAGCACTCGATGCCGCCGGCCTGCCGCGCAGAGATCTTGCGGAGAGCAAGACCGGCGTCTATGTCGGCATCTCCAACTGCGACTACAGTCGTCTGCAAGCGGGCGGCGACGGCAAACGCGATCTGTATTCGGGTACCGGCAATGCGCTTAGCATCGCGGCGAATCGCATTTCCTATGTCCTCAATCTGGTGGGTCCGAGCCTCGCGCTCGATACGGCCTGCTCGTCATCGCTCAACGCGATCCATCTCGCGGTACGCGCGTTGCGCGCGGGCGAGATCGATCTTGCCATTGTCGGCGGGGTCAACCTGCTGCTCGCGGGCGATCTCATGGAGGTGTTCGGCAATGCGCGGATGCTTTCGTCCGACGGTCGCTGCAAGACCTTCGACGCCGATGCCGATGGTCACGTGCGTAGCGAAGGTGGAGCAATCGTGGTGCTCAAACGCGCAACCGACGCCGTCCGCGACCATCACCCTGTCCTCGCCCTGATTGCCGGTAGCGCGTCGAATCAGGACGGCCGCAGCAATGGCCTCACCGCGCCGAGCGGACCCGCACAGGTTGCGGTGATCGAAGCGGCGCTGGCCGACGCGGGCTTGCAGGCCAGCGACATCGATGCCGTGGAATTACATAGCACCGGTTCGCCGCTAGGCGATCCGATCGAAGCGCACGCACTGGCCCATGCGTTGCGGGCCGAGCGGACATCGCCGCTGCTGGTCGGATCGGTCAAGACCAATATCGGCCATCTCGAGTCTGCCTCCGGCATGGCCGGATTGCTTAAAGCAGCCCTGGCACTGGACGAAGGTCGCTTGCCGGCCAGTCTGAATTTCCAGCGCGTGAATCCGGAGATCGATCTCGAAGCACTCGGGCTGCAGGTGGTCACGTCGATGACACCGCTGTCGCCACAAGGTCGACCCGCACATATCGGCGTCAGTGCCTTCGGCTTCGGCGGCAGCAACGCACACGTGATTCTCGAACAGGTCAGCGCACAACCCGGGCCTAACAACCACGTAGCGATCGACCCGGCGCAAAGCGGGTCGTTGCCGCTTTCAGCAGCACATCCGGACGCATTGCGCGAGCTTGCCGCACGCTATGCGGTACGTATCGACGGCATCGCGCCGGACCAGTTGCACGACGTCTGCTATAGCGCGGCACGACACCGGGATCATCTCGATCAGCGTCTGTTCGCCTATGGCGATCACGCGACTCTTGTCGCCGCCTTGCGTGCAGCCGCAGCCGGGCAAACCCACCCCGCGCTGTTGCAAGGTCAGCGGCCCGCGGCGGGACCGCGCAAGCTCGCAATCGTCGCCGACGACAGCGCGCTCGACGACGGTCGTTTCGCAGTCGACCAGGTGCTGCCCGCAGGCGCCGGCAAGGAAGCGCTGAGCAAACTCACGGGTCGCTGGGACCTGCTGCTGCACACCGCCGATACACCGGCCGGCCTGCCCGACCGCATCCGTTTGCTGCAGGCAAACGAACCTGCGCAAGCACTCGCGCTGCTTTACGTTCACGGCCACGACCTGGCTTGGGATCGCATCTACCCGCAGGGGCGCATTACGGCTTTGCCTGCTTATCCGTGGCGCCGTCGTCGCTGCTGGTTCGCGGCTGCCGAACAAGAACAACCGCAGCAACAACTCGCGACACAACCGGAACAGTCAGCCACAGCGACCAACCCGGCACCGCAGAACCTGCATACCGACGATCGTATTCAACAGCACGCGGCGCCTGTCGCACACGCCCCATGGCGCCAGTGGCTAATCGACGCACCGGCCTCACAGCGAACCCACCTGCTTGAACAGCGGATCGGCGAAATCATCGGGCGCGTTCTGCATCTGCCGTCAGGCGAGCGTCTCGATACGGTGCTGGGCCTGCAGGCGCAGGGCATGGACTCGCTGATGGCGCTGGAATTCCACGACAACCTGCAGCGCGCCAGCGGTTTACAGCTACCTCGTACGTTGGCGCTGGAAACACCCTCCGTCCGTAGCCTCGCTACCCGTCTACTCGACTTGCTGCTGCCAGCCGAGGATCGCGCATCGTCTTCACGCGCGACCACGGCGGTCCGGCCATCGACGCTCGCGGACCAACCCGTGCGTGAGTTGCTGTCCCTGATCGCAGGACTCGATGACGCCGCCGCCGCGCAAGAACTGATCACAGCCACGGGAGATGCCTGATGTCGGATTTGCCTTTGCTCAGCTCGATGCAGCTTGCCGTAGCAGCTTCACGCCTGCGTCAGCACAGCGTGGAAGCAGAGGTGCTGGCGCGCGAACCGATCGCCATCGTCGGGCTGGCGGCGCGTCTGCCGAATGGCGACGCCAGCACGAATGAAGACCTCGACAGCTTCTGGCAACTACTCGCCGCCGGCCGGCTTGCAACCGGCGACCTGCCGCCCGAACGCCACGAAGATTTTGGCAATCTGAGCGGCATGCGAGGCGCTTTCCTGCGCGCCGCTCACGACTTTGACGCGCCGCTATTCCGGCTGTCGCGCCGCGAAGCAACCTCGCTTGATCCGCAACAGCGGCTGCTGCTCGAAGTCGCGTGGGAAGCGCTCGAATCGGCTGCGATCGCTCCCGACCGCCTGCGCGACGCCCCCGATAGCGTCCGGGTCGGTGTCTACGTCGGCATGGGCTCGAACGACTACGGACAGTTGCCGCTCGCAAACGGCAACTTCGACACCGTCGACACGCTGTTCGGCACCGGCAACGCCGCTGCGTTTGCCGCAGGCCGGCTGTCCTATCATCTCGGACTCAGCGGTCCGTCGATGACCGTGGAAACCACCTGCTCGTCCTCGCTCACCGCAGTCCACCTGGCCTGCCGCGCGCTACGCGGCGGCGAGTGCGAGCTGGCGATCGTCGGCAGCTCGCATCTGAATCTGGCGCCGTTCGCGCGCAGCTATTTTCAGCGCATCGGCGCGCTCGCGCCCGACGGCCGTAGCAAGACTTTCGCCGCCGATGCCGATGGTTTCGGCAACGGCGAAGGCTGTATCGCGACCGTATTGATGCCGCTCTCGCAGGCGGTACGTCAGGGTTACCACATCCAGGCAGTGATCCGTGGCACCGCGCTGAGCCAGGATGGCGCAAGCGGCGGCGGCATGACCGTGCCGAGCAAGCTCGCGCAGGAACAGGTCATCCGCGCCGCATTGCAGAACGCAGGTCTGCAACCGGACGACATCGACTTCGTCGAAGCGCACGGCAGCGGCACCGGACTCGGTGACCCGATCGAGGTTGCCGCGTTGCAGTCGGTATTCGGCACAGCAGACCGGCAAGCGCCGCTGTACATCGGCGCCGTGAAGGCGAACATCGGTCACACCGAGGCCGCTGCCGGACTGTGCGGTTTTGCCAAAGTCGTTCTGTCGCTGCGCGAGCACACGCTGCCGCCGCAACCGCCGATTGCCGCGCTTAATCCGAATGTGGACTGGGAGCACAGCGTCGCGTCGGTCGTGCGCGAAAGCATCGCGTGGCCACGCGGACAGCGGCCACGTCGCGCCGGGGTGTCGGCGTTCGGTCTGTCCGGCACCAACGTGCATGTGATCATCGAAGAAGCCCCCGAGGTGGTCGTGCCGAGCGCGGACCTCGAGCGGCCGCGCCATCTCTACGCGCTCAGTGCGCGTAAGAGCGAGCAGCTGGCCGAGCTTGCGCGCCGCGCCGCAGCCGACCTCGCGGATGCACCGCACGTCGCACTGGCAGATCTCTGCTTTGCCGCGAATGTCGGCCGCGCGCGGCACCCGCTGCGCGCCGCAGTACACGCAAGCGATCGCACCGCGCTGCGCGAGGCGCTGCAACAGCTGGCCGCGACGCCTCCCGCCGACGGCAAGCCGCGCACTCAGGGCGTGGTGTTTCTGTTGACCGGTCAGGGCAACCCTAGCCCCGGCGCCGGCGCCGTGCTGTATCGCACGCAACCGGTGTTCCGCGCGGCCATCGATCGCTGCGCCGAACTCCTCGCGCCCTCGCTCGAACTCCCGTTGCCGCGTCTGCTGTTCGATGCCGAAAACAGCACGCTGCTGCAACAGACCCGCTACGCACAACCCGCCACCGTCGCACTGAGCTGGTCATTGGCGCAGCTGTGGGCAGACTGGGGCGTTCATCCCGTCGCGCTGCTCGGCCATAGCCTCGGCGAGTACAGCGCCGCGGCACTGTCGGGCATGGCGAGCATCGACGACATCCTGCCGCTCGTGGCCGCACGCGGTGCACTGATGCAGGAACATGCGCCAGCGGGTCGCATGCTTGCAGTCGCCGCGCCAGCCAGCAGTCTCGCTGCGCTGATCGACGCCGAGCCCACGCAACTCGCCCTGGCAGTGGATAACGGCGAGCGCAGTTGTGTGCTCGCGGGCAGTCCCACCACCATCGAGCGCGTCGCGCAGCAACTGGCCGCGCGAAAGATTCGCCACCGCGCGCTCGACACCAATGCCGCCTTCCATTCGCCGTTGATGGACAGCGTGCTGGAGCCGTTGCAGGCGCTGGCCGCACGGATCACCTGGCGCGCCCCCGCTGTGCCGGTGATTTCCAATCTCAGTGCACAGGCCCACGAACACGCACCGGACGCCGCCTATTGGGCGCGCCACGCACGCGGATCGGTGCGCTTTCGCGAAGGTCTCGCCACCCTGATCGAGCAAGGCCATCGCACGTTCCTCGAGTTGGGGCCGCGTCCGGTGCTGAGCACGCTCGGCGAAAGCAGTTCGGCGCCGGCAGACACCCTGTGGTGCAGCAGTCTGAACGGTAGCGATGACGACTGGCAGGGCATGCTGGACAGCGCCTCCGCGCTGTACGCGGCCGGCATCGACCTGGACTGGACTGCCTTCGACCGCCCCTATCGCCGTAGCCGCACCCCGCAGTCACCTTCGCCCTTCGTACGCAGTACCTACAAACTGGCCCAGTCGAGACTCGCTCCCATGACAACTTCCAATTCCGGGCGCAACGCCGAACCCGTCGTCGCCGCTAGCGACCCCGCACGAGACACCGCACGCGTCGCCACGATCCAGGCCGAACTGCGTGCCCAGGTCGCCGAGGCGCTAGGTGAATCCGTAGAGGCCGTGACCGGTGACCTGCCATTCGTGGAAATGGGCGCCGACTCGGTGGTGCTGGCCGAAGCAGTGCGTGCCATCCAGACCCGCTACAACGTGAAGATCGGGATCCGCGAATTGCTCGGCGAGCTGAATACGATCAATCGTCTGGGCGCGTTCCTCGCGACGCAGACTACGGTGGCGCCGACGCCTGTCGTTCAGACGCAGGCACCAGCGGCAGCGTTGGTGGCGCCTGTGGCACACGTGGCACAGCCCGTCGCAGCAGCGCCTGTTGCGCCCCTTGCGATAGCAGCAACGGCAGCGGTGCTGCCTTCCACCGGCATCGAAGGCCTGCTCCAGCAACAGCTGAGCCTCGTGCAGAGTGTGATCGGCGCGCAACTCGCCGCGCTCGGCACAACGGGCAACATCGCGGCCATCGGGACAGCAGCCACAGCACCGGCAGTGGCGAGCGTAGCCGCTGCGCTACCGCAGTCGCATACTCCCGTCGCGCTCGCCGCAGCAGCCCCCGCGACAACAACGCATGCCGATCCGCGCCAGGCCGCGCATTTCGACGCATTTGCGAAGCGCTACATCGCGCGCACAGCAGAATCCAAACGACTCGCCGGAATCCGTCGTCAACACTTCGCCGACGTGCGCGCCTCGGCAGGCTTTCGCCCTTCGATGAAGGAGTTGATCTACCCGATCACCGGCGAGCGCGCAAAAGGCGCCTTGCTGTGGGATGTCGACGGCAACGAATACATCGACATCTCGATGGACTTCGGCGTGAATCTGTTCGGCCACGGCGCGCCCTTCATGCAGGAGGCTGCGCACCGGCAGATCGATAACGGTATCGCGCTCGGACCGCGTTCCCCGCTGGCCGCCGAGTGCGCGAGGCTGATGTGTGAACTCAGCGGGATGGACCGGGTACTGTTCTGCCAGTCCGGCAGCGAGTCGGTCATGACCGCAGTGCGCCTGGCCAGGTTACTGCGCGGCCGCGATCGCATCGCTACGTTCCGCAAGTCCTACCATGGTCATTTCGACGGTTTCCTCGGCGACCGTAGTGCGCAAGGCGATCTGAGCGAACCGGTCGCGCCGGGCATCGCGCAGAGCTTCGTCAACGACCTGCTGGTGCTCGATTACAACAGCGATGAGTCGCTCGAAGCGATCGCGCGCCAGGCCGACACGCTAGCCGCCGTGCTCGTCGAACCCGTGCAGAGCCGCAACGTGGGCATACAGCCACGCGAGTTCCTGCAGCGTCTGCGCGAAGTCACGAAACGCCACGGCATCCTGCTGATTTTCGACGAAATGATCACCGGCTTCCGCAGCGCACCGGGCGGCGCGCAACAGGTTTTCGGCGTCGAAGCGGATCTCGTCACGTACGGCAAGACGATCGGGGGCGGTGTGCCGATGGCGGCGCTCGCTGCGCGCGGCAATCTGCTCGATGGCATCGACGGCGGCCAGTGGCAGTTCGGTGACGCTTCGGCACCGAACCCGTACATCACCTTCTTCGCGGGAACGTTCAACAATCATCCGCTGGGCCTCTCGCTGTGCCATTCGGTGCTCACCGAACTGAAGCGTCGCGGTCCTTCGTTCCAGGAGAGCCTGAACGAGCGCACCGGCGAACTCACCGAACGCCTGAACCGGCGCCTCTCGGCCATCGACGCGCCGCTGTCGCTCACCCGCTTCGGTTCGCTGTTCCGCTTCAAGCACACCGGCAATCTGGATCTGCTGTACTACCACCTGCTTTATCGCGGCGTGTTCATCTGGGAGGGTCGCAACTGCTTCCTCTGCGATGCGCACGGCGAAGCGGAAATCGACGCCATCGTCGAGCGCACGATGGATAGCGTAGAAGCACTGCGCGACGGCGGCTACCTGCCCGGCGCGAAGGCGGCTACCGCCGTGCCCGTGCTGGGACAGCCGCTGAACCTGCCTTTGTCAGATCAGCAGAAACAGATCTGGATTGCTTCGCAGATCGATCCGGCCGGTGCGCTCGCCTATGTCGAAACCGTCAGCCTGGAAGTCGCGGGCCAGCTTGATGCGATCGCGCTGCAACGCGCGCTGGGCCGCCTCGCTGAGCGCCACGAGGCGCTGCGCACCACGCTCGACGGCGAAAACGATCGCCAGACCGTGCACACCGTGCTGCCGGTGCCGCTGCGCATCGCGACCAGCGGTGAACGTGACGCATGGCTTGCCGCCCTTCAGGCCGAACCGCTCGACGTCGATCGCACCGGTCCGCTACAGGTTGGCCTGCTGCAACAGTCGAACGGACACAGCGTGCTCGCGATCCGCGCGCACCATGCATTGATCGACGGCATTTCGCTAGGTCTGCTGGTCGAAGAACTGTCGACCCTGCTACAAAACCCGCACGCTGAACTGCCGCCCGCACCCCCGTTCCGCGAGCATCTGCGGACGCTCGCCGAAGCCGACGGCACGCAGGCGCTGGCGTTCTGGCAACAACGCATCGCCGATGCACCGGCACCGCTGCCGCTGTCCACGCTAGGTTCGACGCAGGAGTCGCGCTGGCAAGGCGCCCGCGTGCGCCTGCCGGTCCCCGAGGCCGTGAGTGTGGCGCTCGGCAAGCTCGCCGGCAGCCACGGCACCACGGTGTTTACCGCAGCGCTGGCCGCAACGCTGAGCCTGCTCCATGCCTCGTACGACCGCGACGACGTGCTGATCGGCATCGCCGCGCACGGCCGCCAGCACGGCCACGAACGCATGATCGGCCAGGCTGCGCAGGTGCTGCCGTGGCGCTCGCGCCTTAAGCCCGGCATGCGCTTCGAGACGTTGCTGCGTGAAGTCGACGCGCAATGGCAAGGACTGGGCGAATACCAGGCCTATCCGGTGTCGCGCCTGCTCGAACAGGTGCTCGGCAACGAGCAGCGCGCTGGCGCGCTGAACGTGATCTTCAACATGGACCATGCCCGCCACACCGAATTCGCAGGGCTCGCTACGCAGTTGCTGGATGCCCCCGTGGCCGGCGCGAAGTTCGAGTTGTCGCTGAATCTGTTGCAGACGCGGCAGGGCTGGTTTCTCGATCTCGACTACAGCAACGGCCTTTACGAACGCGAGCAGATCGAGCGCATCGGTCGACGCTGGCTCGACTGGGTCGGCCGGGTTGCCGCCGATCCGCACATCGAGCTGGAACGCGCAGTGGCGCTACCGGCCGAGGAGCTGGACAAGGTCCTCGCGACCTTTGCCGACGATGCCACGCCGCCGCCGGCTGCCGATGTCGTCGAGCTGTTCCGTCAGCAGCTTGCGCGCGCACCGCATGCCGTCGCGATTCGCGACCAGCAACGCGAATACGACTACGCGACGCTCGATCGCGCAGCCCGGGTTCTGGCTAAACGTCTACATGATCTGGGCGCAGGCGCGGAGCGCATCGTGGCAGCGGTACTGCCGCGCTCGGCGGAACTGGTGACCGCCGTACTCGCGTGCTACTACGTCGGCGCAGCGATCCTGCCGATCTCCGGCGACGAACCGAAAACGCGCCGCGCGCAGATCTTCGCCGCCTCGCAGCCGGTCGTGGTGCTCACGCTGGCCGCCACGGCGACCGACCTGCTCGATATCGAGCTCCCGGTGCTGGCGCTCGAATCGCCGTCCGCGCTCGCCGCGGCTAGCGCCGAAGAAGATTTCGAGCCGGTGCAGATCACGGCCGGTCAACTGGCCTATGTGCTCTACACCTCGGGCAGCACCGGCGTACCCAAAGGGGTCCAGTGCACGCGCGACGGTCTGGCCCGCCTGCTCGCCTGGATGCTCGACGAATACGATCTGGGCCACGACGATGCAGTGCTGCTCGTTTCGCCCCCCACCTTCGACGTCGCGATGATGGAAATCTGTCTGTCGCTCGCGAGCGGCGGGCGCGTGGTCGTGGTGCCGGCGGAGCAGCATCGTGACCCGCAGTATCTGGCCAGGCTGATGGTGGCCGAAGAGGTGAGCTTCGCGTTCATCGTGCCGGCGATGCTCGAGCTGGTGGTGCGCCAGCCCGAATTCAAGGCATGCCGTTCGATGCGCCATCTGCTGGCCGGCGGCGACACCGTGCCCGCCGATCTGCGCGATGCGGTTCTTGGGCTCGGGCTGCCACTGGAATTTCACAACGCTTATGGTCCGACCGAGGCAACCGTCCTCGTCAGCCAGTTCGATTGCGTGCCCGGGCAGACCGAACGCTACGTGCCGATCGGACACGCGCCTAAAGGCACCTGGTTCCGCATCGTCGATAGTCGCAATCGGCCAGTCGGTGTCGGGATCGAAGGCGATTTCCTGATCTGCGGCGAACAGGTCACTCGCGGTTATCTCGGCAATCCGGAGCTGACCCAGCGCCAGTTCATCGCCGACCCGCTGAGCCGGGCGAACGCACGCGCCTACCGTAGCGGCGACCGCGCCTGCTGGCGCGAGGACGGCGCAGTCGTTCACCGCGGTCGCGCCGATCGTCAGGTGAAGCTGCGCGGCCAGCGCCTCGAGCTGGGCGAAGTCGAAATCGCCTTGCGCGCGCATCCGCAGATCGGCGCAGCCGTAGTTGACCTGCTCGCCGATCAGATGCTGGTCGCCTGGTACGTGCCGAACGATCCGCAGGCCAACGCTGAGATTGCGAACCTGCGCGAGTACCTGACGAGCAAGGTGCCGGCCTATATGTTGCCGACCCACTACCTGAGCCTGCCGGAGCTGCCGCTGAACAGCAGCGGCAAGGTCAATCGCGCGGGGTTGCCGCGGCCCGCTGAAGCCGACGCTGCGCAAATCGTCGTCCCGGACGCGACGCCGCTCGAACGCGAACTGCTCGACTTCATGCACCGCGAACTGCAACTGGCGCCGGGCGGGACCACCGGCAACTTCTTCGCCGCCGGCGGCCAGTCGCTGTCCGCAGCGAAGCTGGTGAGCTGGGTACGTCAGCAGTGGCAGATCGAGTTGCCGCTGAAGCTGTTCCTCGCCGAGCCCAGCGTGCGCAGCCTCGCGATCGCCATCGAAGCAGCGCGTGCGGGCGGCGCGCCCATATCCGCCGGCATCATCCCGATCCGCTCCCGTACGCAACGCCGAGTGCGCCGCGATGCCGCGCTCGAAGGCGTGCAGGCCATCGAGTCCGCCAATAGTGAGGTGAGCCAATGAGCGCTCGCATCGATGAATCGGTGTCGACCAACGACATCCTGCTGTTCCGTGCCTCGCCCGCGCAACAGCGACTGTGGCTGCTGGAGCAACTGAACGACGGCATCAGCGACTACCTGATCGCCGGCGCCCTGCGCCTGCGCGGCACGTTGTCGACACAGGCGCTGAAGCTGGCATTGAACGACTGCGTGGACTTGCACGAAAGCCTGCGTACCGGGTTCATCGATATCGACGGCACGCCCTGGCAAGCCGTCGAACCCGAACTGCACATCGGCCTGATCGAACACGATCTGCGCGCACTGCCCGCCGAGCAACGCATGCCGGCTGCGTTGCAGATGGCTCGCGAGACGATCGAGCGCAACTTCGACCTGCAGCATGCACCGCTCTTGCGCGTGCAGTTGCTGCGCCTCGACAACGAGGACTGGCTGTTAAGCCTGTGCATCCACCATATCGTCTGCGACGGATCTTCTCTGGTCCAGCTGCTGACCGATATCGCGATCGCCTATAGCCACCGTCTCGATTCGTCGCAACCGGCGCTGAAACCGCCACGGCTGCAGATGGCCGACTACGCCGAGTGGCAATGCGAGCAACTCGACACGCCGGCGATGCAGGCGCGGCTGTCGTTCTGGCAGCAACGCCTGCAGAACGTGCCCGACCTCGCCCTGCCGACGGACCATCCGCGGCCGGCCGTGCGCGCAGCGCGCGGTGCACGTGTCGAGCTGAGTTTCGATGCGGATCTGCGGCACCGGATTGAACAGGCCGCGCGCAGCGCCAACGTCACGCCGTTCGCCATCCTGCTCGGTGGCTGGGGCATGCTGCTCGCACGCTGGAGCGGGCAACACGATTTCGCGATCGGTGTGCCGATCACCAGTCATGGCGAAGCGAACCTCGAAGGCGCGGTGGGCTTTTTCGTTGAAACGGCGGCGCTGCCTTTCAGGTTCGACGATGCCGCCGACATGCGCACGCTGTGGCAGCGCGTCGGCGAAACCTCGCGCGAAGCGCTGGCGCAAGGCGGCGTGCCGCTCGATCGCCTGATGCAAAGCCTGAACCGCCCCCTGGCGCGCGATCGTACGCCGTTGTTTCAGACGCTCTTCTCGATGTTCCCGGCGATCCCGCTGTCCACGCTGCCGGGTCTGCGCAGCGAACCCGTGTCGTTATGGCTCGGTCAGGCAAAGAGCGACCTCGTGCTGGAACTGGGCGAAGCCGGCGACACCTACGGTGGTTCAATCGAATACGACAGCGCGCTGTTCGATGCCAGCACCATCGAACACCTGGCGAGCGACTTCGCGACGCTGCTCGACGCCGCGCTCGCCGCGCCGCACGCCCGTCTGGCCGATCTACCCACGCTGCCAGCGAGCCGCACCGATGCACCGGCGCACACCAGCAACCTCGATCCGTCGACCGGCCTGCCCGCCCTCGTCGCGACAACACGCCACGACGCGAGGACCCCGCTGTCGTGGCACCAGGAACGCATCTGGTTCGTCGATACCTTCGAGACCGGTTATCTGTATGACGCGAACCCGGTCTATCACAACATTCCGCTGATCCTCGAACTGGCAGGACATACCGACATTGCCTCGCTGGAGGCCGCGCTGAACCGTGTGGTCGCGCGCCACGAAGTGTTGCGCACACGCGTGCACAGCGACGGCGAGCAAGCCTGGCAGGTCTTCGACCCCGAGCTGCGCGTCTCCGTGAGCGAGTTCCCGGCCACTGGCGAGGAAGCGCTCGCCCGCGCCATCGAGGAAACCCGCAAGCCGTTCGCGATGCACACCAGTCAGGCACTGCTGCGCGCCGCGTTGATCCGCATCAACGCACAGCACGCGGTGCTGGCCATCACCGCGCATCACCTGATCGCCGATCGCGTGTCGATGCGTCTGCTGGCGCGCGAGCTGTTCGAGCTGTATGCAGCGACGGTGACGGGACGCGCCGCCGCGTTGCCGGAACTCCCGGTCCAGTACGCCGACTACGCCGCCTGGCAGCGGCGCCTGCCGGCCGAAGCCACACAGGCAGCGCGCGGATACTGGACGCAGCAGTTGCGCGGTCCGCTCCAGGCCATGGAGTTGCCGCTGAACCGGGCCCGCAAGGCGATTCATGTATTCGCCGAAGCACGCCACGAGTTCGTCATCGGCGAGCCGTTTGTGGAGCGCCTGCGCGCCGTCGCCGCGCGCCTCGGTTATAACCCCGCCGATGTGCTGTTCGCCGGTTTCAATGCGTTGTTGCGGCGCTATAGCGGACACGACGAGCTTGTCGTCGGCTTTAGCGCACCGTGTCGCGAACACGCCGCGCTCGCGGCACTGATCGGTCCGCTCGCCAACCTGCTGGTATTGCGCACCCACGTCGATGCGACGACCACGCTGCAAGCCCTGCTCGATCAGGTGCATCGCACGACGTCGCAAGCGCTCGAACATCGCGACATGCAGTTCGACCAGCTGGTGCTCGCGCTCGCGCCCGAGAAGGATATGAGCCGCACCGCGCTGTTCGACATCCTGTTCCAGTTCGACGACGCGGCGCCTGACACACTGTCGGGTGGCAGACTCAACGCGACGGTGGTTGAAACCAACCTGGGCTACGGCAAGAACGACCTGCATCTGTTCATTCATGCGCACGAGCAGCATTGGTCCGGCAAGCTGGTCTACAACGCGCTGTACTTCGACGCGCGGCTCATCGAACAGATGATGGCGCACTACCTGACCCTGCTCGAAGCGCTGACGACAGCAGCGGATCAACCCGTCGACGCGGTCCCGCTACTCGGCCCTGCCGAACGCGATACCCAGTTGCTCACCTGGAACGACAGCGCGGCAAGCTACCCGCACGAACGGACCGTGCACCAGTTGTTCGAAGAGCAGGTCGAACGCACGCCAGAGCGCATCGCCGTCAGCTACGGCGACACGCAGCTCACGTACCGCGAAGTGAATGCGCGTGCGAACCAGCTCGCGCATCGGCTGCGCGCCTCCGGCATCGCGCCGCAGGCGCTGGTGGTGCTGCTAGTCGAACGTTCTGCGGAGATGATCGTCGCGATCCTCGCGGTCATGAAGGCTGGCGCGGCCTATGTGCCGATCGATCCGCATGCGCCAGTGGACCGCATCGAATACATCCTGAAGGACAGTGGCGCGCGTCATGCCATCGTCTCGCCGAACCTGCCCGGCACTCTCCCCCTCGGGGATCTGGAAACGATCACGCTGGACGATAGCGCAGACAGTCTGGCCGGCTGGCCTGACTCAAATCCGGACAATCTGACCGCACCGGATGACCTGATCTACGTGATCTACACCTCGGGCTCCACCGGGCAACCCAAAGGCAGCCTGCTCGAACACCGCAACGTCGTGCGCCTGATGCACAACGACAAGTTGCAGTTCACCTTCGGCGCCGACGACGTGTGGTCGCTGTTCCACTCGTATGCCTTCGATTTCTCCGTCTGGGAGATGTACGGCGCCCTGCTCTATGGCGGCCGCGTGGCCATCGTGCCGGACCGGGCACGCAAGGACCCCGCACTGTTCCTCGAGTTTCTCGAGCATGAAGGTGTCACGGTCCTCAACCAGACGCCGTCGGCCTTCTACAACCTGAGCGCAGTCGCCGTTGCCGGAGAAGAACGGACGCTGCCGGCACTGCGTTACGTCGTCTTCGGCGGCGAAGGGCTGGACCCGGGCAAGCTGCGCGCATTCCATCGCGCGTACGGCCACGTTGCGCTGATCAACATGTACGGCATCACCGAGACTTGCGTGCATGTCACGTTCAAGCACATCGGTCAGGCGGAGATCGACAGCAATCTGTCGAACGTAGGCCGGCCGATTCCGACCACCACGGTCTACATCATGGATGCCGGGCAGCGCCTCGTGCCCGCGGGCGTGCCTGGCGAAATCTGCGTCGGCGGTCTCGGTGTCGGTCGCGGTTATCTGAACCGGCCCGATCTGACGGCACAGCGGTTCGTGACCAACCCGTACCTGCCGCACGAACGGATCTATCGCTCGGGTGACCTCGGCAAGCTGCTCGAGAACGGCGAGATCGTGCATCTCGGTCGCATGGATGATCAGGTGAAGATTCGCGGTTTCCGCATCGAACTGGGCGAGATCGAAGCGAAGCTCAGCGCTTGCGAGACGATCGCCGAAGCAGTGGTGTTGACGCGCGAAGATACGCCGGGCGACAAGCGGCTGGTTGCCTACGTAATCCTCGATGCGGGCGCGCAACTGTCGGTGCCCGCTCTGCGCACCCAGCTCGACAAGGTGCTGCCGGAGTATATGATTCCGGCCGCCTTTATCGCGCTCGATGCGTTCCCGCTGACGGTGAACGGCAAGCTCGATCGCAAGGCGCTGCCGGTACCCGATTACTCTCAAGGGCAGCTATCGGCGCATGAATACGAGGCCCCGCTCGGCGAAACCGAGCAGGCCATCGCGCGGATCTGGCAGGAACTGCTCGGCATGGAGCGGGTAGGCCGCCGCGACAACTTCTTCGAGATCGGCGGTCATTCGCTGCTGGCCGCCAAGGCCATGGCGCGCCTTGGCAAACACTTGCAGCGCACGCTGCCGATCAGCACGTTGTTCGATGCGCCGGTGCTCGCCAGCCTGGCGGCGGCGTTCACGACGGGCGCAGCGGCGGCATCGGCTGCGTCGAGCGCTGCGGTTGCGTCGATCGCTGCGTCCACCGGTGGTCAGATCGCGGTGCCGGTTAGCGATGCGCTTGCCGCCACGCCGCTGTCGTCGGCCCAGGCTCGCCTATGGTTTGTTCATCAACTCGACCCACTTGATACGGCGTACAACCAGTTCGGTGCGGTGCGGATCGACGGTCAGTTGCAGGTCGATACGCTAACGCAGGCGCTGGCGCTGCTACAGGAACGCCAGCACAGCCTGCGCACGCGCTTCATCGATCGTAACGGTGTGCCGTTGCAACAAGTCATGCCGGCCGGCAACATTGCGTTGCCAGTCGACAACCTCGAAGCACTCGATCCCGCCGGACAGGATCAGGCGCTGCTCACACTCGCCCGCGACGAGGGCAGCCGTCCATTCGATCTGACCGAAGCGCCGCTGCTGCGCGCACGGCTGTTGCGCCTCGCGCCAGAACAACATGTGTTCTGCCTGACGGTGCATCACATCATCATCGATGGCTGGTCGCTCGGTGTGCTGTGGCAGGAACTCGGCGAGCTGTACCGCAGCCTCGTTGCACGACGTCCGGCCACGTTAGCGCCGCTGCCGCTGCAATACGCGGACTACGCGCAATGGCAACTGGCGATGCTCGACAGCGCACCGCTACGCCACCATATCGATGCCTGGCGCCACGATCTCGCCGATCTGCCTGCGCTCGATCTCGCCACCGATCACGTGCGCCCCGCCCATCTGGGTCGCACCGGCGCACAGGTCGATTTCGCCCTCTCCAGTCAAGCCGTCACCGCGCTGGACAAGCTGGCGCGCGCCACGGGCACGACGCGTTTCGTCGCGAGCCTCGCAATCTTCTCTGCGTTGCTCGGACGCTGGAGCGGTCAGTACGATTTCGCGCTCGGTGTGCCGATTGCCGGCCGTGAGCGCGACGATATCTACGACGTGATCGGCTGCTTCATCAACCTGCTGCCGATCCGCGTCGAACTGACGCAAGCCGCCGATTTCGGCCAGCTTGCCAACATGGTGAAGCAGCGCTACCGCACGGCGCTCGAACGCCAGGCGCTGCCTTTCGAACGCCTGCTGGAGGCACTGCGCCCCGGCGTCGATAACGGTCAACATCCGCTGTTCCAGGTGCTGTTCAACTACATGCACAAGGACATCCATACGACGGTGACCGATGGCCTGCGCCTGCAACCGCTGGAACTGCCCGGCGACATCGCGCAGTTCGATCTCTCTCTGCATCTGGATGATTCCGCGGACGGCGTGCACGGCCGCTTTATCTACCGCAACGAGCTGTTCGACGCGTCGACCATCGAACGCATGGCCGCCGGCTATCGCGCGCTGCTCGAAGCCGCCGGCGATAGCGCGCTGGCTTGGGCCGAGGTGGAGCTGGCCAGCGCGGAAGATCGTCAGCGCCTTGCGGCCTGGAACGATACCGCCGTTGACTACGGCAAGGCCACGACGCTCGATGCGTTGATCGCCGAACAGGTCGAGCGCACACCGCAGGCCACCGCTATCTCGGCGGAAGACGGCGCAATCGATTTCACTGAACTGCTCGCGCGCGCCGATGCGCTCGCCGAGCGTCTGCGCGCCATCGGCGCCGGACCGGACCGCGTAGTCGCCGTGTATCTGCCGCGCGGCGTCGATCTGCCGATGACACTGCTCGCCGTGCTGCGCGCAGGCGCAGCGTATCTACCGCTCGACCCCGACCTGCCTGCCGACCGGCTCGCCTTCATGGTGGCCGACGCGGCTCCTGTGGCGCTCGTCGCTACGGCCGGTAGTTACGAGTGGCTGCCCGCGGAGCTGCCCGTACTCGCGCCGAACCTCGCGAGCGAATCGGCCGCCGCTGCCGCGGCAGGAAAGAGCGCAGGCAAGCGAACCAAACGCCGCACCAAAGCCAGCCCGGTAGACCAGAACAGAAGCCCGGACAATCTCGCCTACGTGATCTACACCTCGGGCTCGACTGGTAAGCCGAAGGGTGTGATGGTGTCGCACCGCGCGATCGCCAACCGCCTGCACTGGATGCAAGCCGAATACGCGCTCAGCACTCACGACCGCGTCCTGCAGAAAACACCGTGCGGCTTCGACGTGTCGGTATGGGAGTTCTTCTGGCCGATGCTGACCGGCGCCACGCTGATCATGGCCCGTCCCGATGGCCATCGCGATCCGGATTACCTCGCGACGCTGATCGAACGCGAGCAGATCACGACGCTGCACTTCGTGCCCTCGATGCTCGACATTTTCCTCGCCAACACCGAGCCCGGCCGTTGCGCGCCGCTGCGCCGCGTGTTCACGAGCGGCGAGGCACTGAGCCCGGATCTGCGCGACCGCTGCCTGACGTTCCTGCCGCAAGCGGCCCTGCACAATCTGTACGGCCCGACCGAAGCCGCCGTCGACGTGACCTACTGGCCCTGTGCCGGGCACGGCGGTCCGGTACCGATCGGCCGGCCGGTGGCCAACACCCGCATCCACATCCTCGATCGCCACGGACGCATCGCGCCGATCGGCGTACCCGGCGAAATCTGTATCGCTGGTGTGCAGGTGGCGCGCGGTTATCTCAACCGGCCCGAACTCGACGCCGAGCGCTTCGTCGGCGAGCCCGACGCGACCGGTGATCATGCGCGTATGTATCGCACCGGCGACCTCGGTCGCTGGCGCGAACAGGGCTGGGTCGAATACCTCGGACGTCGCGACCATCAGGTGAAACTGCGTGGCCAGCGCATCGAACTCGGTGAAATCGAGGCGGCTCTGCGCCAGCATCCCGCTGTACGCGATGCGATCGTCCTGCTGCAGGGCGAAGGCGTGCGCGCATGGCTCGACGCCTTCGCGCTGGTCAGCCCCGGAGCACCCGACGGCGCTACGTTGCGGTCGTTCCTGAGCGAGCAGTTACCTGCAGCCCTGGTACCGGCGCGCGTGCATGCGCTGGAAAGCTTCCCGTTGACCGTCAGCGGCAAGACCGATCGCCGCGCGCTTGCCGAGCTGACGCCGCTGGCGTCGCCTGATACCGACATCGCACCGGCGAGCACCGCCACGCGCCAACAGGTCGCGGCGATCTGGTGCGAGGTGCTGGGTTTGACGCACATCGAGCCCACGAAGAATTTCTTCGAGGCCGGTGGCAATTCGCTGTTGCTGGTCCAGGTGCATGCACGGTTGAAGCGCAGTT
Organism: Paraburkholderia acidicola; assembly: GCF_002362315.1. Lineage (GTDB taxonomy): Bacteria > Pseudomonadota > Gammaproteobacteria > Burkholderiales > Burkholderiaceae > Paraburkholderia > Paraburkholderia acidicola. The sequence continues at coordinate 2,546,048 of NZ_MTZV01000006.1, read as the reverse complement.
TCGAGCGCGTGCCCAGCTTGACCGAACTGTTCCGCTATCCGAGCGTCGCTGCGCTTGCGGCCCATCTCGACGGTGCGAGTCCTGCAAACCGGAGCGCGGCACCGCGTGCGGCCCATGCCACCCGTACTGCTGACGAAGCCATCGCCATCGTCGGCATGGCCGGCCGTTTCCCAGGCGCCGCGAATGTCGACGAGTTGTGGCAGGCACTGCTGGAAGGACGCAGCGGCATCCGCGAAGTGAGCCGCGAAGAAGCCCTCGCTGACGGCGCTGACCCGGCCGTGCTCGACCATCCGTCGTACGTGCCGTACGCAGCACCGCTCGACGGCATCGGTCACTTCGACGAAAAGCTGTTCGGCTACAGCCCCGCCGACGCCGCGCTGCTCGATCCGCAAGGCCGCTTGCTGCTGCAATGCGCGTGGGAAACGCTGGAACAGGCTGCCGTGAATCCCGAGCACACCGATCAGCGCATCGGCGTGTTCGCCGGTGCGACGGTCAGCACCTATGCGTTGCATGCGCTGCGCGAGCATGCGCAGGACCCGTCGTTCGCCCAGCGTGTGCTGTTTGCCAACGACAAGGACTACGTCGCGAGTCGCATCGCCTACAAGCTCGGTCTGAACGGCCCCGCGATCGGCGTGCAGACCGCGTGCTCCACTTCGCTGGTGGCGGTCGCGCTGGCGGTGCAGGCGCTACGCAACGGCGAATGCGACGTGGCGCTGGCCGGTGGCGCATCGGTGAACGTCCCGCACCGAATCGGTTATCTCTACGACGAAGGCTCGATCTACTCGCCCGATGGTCATTGCCGCGCGTTCGATCGCGACGCGGGCGGCACCATCGGCGGTAACGGCGTCGCGATGGTCGCGCTGAAACGACTGAGCGCGGCGCTCGCCGATGGCGATCCGATCCGCGCGGTGATTCGCGGTATCGCGATCAACAACGATGGCTCCGACAAGCTCGGCTTCACTGCACCGTCGATCAAAGGCCAGGAAGCGGTCGTCCGCGCCGCGCTGGCCGATGCCGGTGTCGAGGCGAACACGATCGGCTATATCGAGGCGCACGGCACCGGCACCCGGCTCGGCGATGAAGTCGAACTGAGCGCGCTCATTGCCGCTTTCGACGGTGTCGAGGCGCGCACCGAACCGTGTCTGCTGGGTTCGCTGAAATCGAGCGTCGGCCATCTCGATGCGGCTGCCGGTGTGGCGGGTCTGATCAAGGCGGCGCTGACCGTGGAGCGCGGCATCGTCCCGCCGACGTTGCATCTGGACACACCGAACCCGCTGCTGCAGGAACACGCTACGCGTTTTCGCGCAGCGACCGCGCCGACACTGTGGCAGGACAAGCAGGCGCGTCGTGCCGGTATCAGCGCGTTCGGTATCGGCGGCACCAACGCGCATTGCATCGTCGAGCAGCCGCCGGTACGCGCGGCCGCTGTCGTGACACCGGCCGCGCAACTGCTGCCGCTTTCCGCCGTCGATCGCGATGCGCTGATGCGCCTGCGCCAGCAACTCGCCGATTATCTGCAGAAGCATCCCGACACCGATCTCGCCGCTCTCGCCTGGACGTTGCAGAGCGGCCGGCGCGTGCTGGCCTGGCGTCAGGCGTGGCTCGTCGAAACGGTCGGCGAAGCCGTCGCGCTGCTGCGCGATAGCGCGCTGCCCGAGGCAACTGCCGGGACCGATGCTGTGCAGTCAGATACGCACGCAGTATCGCTGGCGCAACTGGCCGGGCACTGGGAAGCAGGTGGTGCAGTCGACTGGCACGCGCTGCACGGCGCACGTCTGCCGCAACGCCTGAGCTTGCCGGCCTATCCGTTTGCGCAGCATCGTCACTGGCTCGACGCCGCGAGCGGATCCGGTCCGCAACTGGCCGTACTCGACTGGCAACGTGCGCCGGCTGTGCCGCGCGCACACAGCACCGAACCAATCGCGCTGTACGGCAACGATCCGGCATTGCTCGCCGCACTCGCCGCACGGCTCGAAAAAACCGGCGCCGCTGTCGAAACACTGACCTCGCTCAACGGTCTGCGCCGCGAGCAACGCCTCGTCGTGCTGGCGCCCGATTACAGCCAGGTGCTGGCGCTGTCGCATCAACTGGCCGTGTCGCCGCCGCAACGACTGGTGCTGGTCGGCCGTCATGCCGAGGACGGCTGCGACGCCACCGACAGCGAAGCCGCCATGGCCTTCGCCGCCGCGTTGCCGCTGAGCCAGGAGCTGCCCGAACTGGGTCTGCGCCGCATCGACCTGGCGGGCGCCGACGATGCCCGTCAGCTCGCCGCACTCGCGGCCGAGTGCGTGGCCGATGGTCCCGCGCTGGTGCAGTTGCGCGACGGTCAACGTCGACTGCCCAAGGTGCAGACGGTGCCCGCCGCACCGGCCGCGACACCGTGGCGCGACGAGGCCGTGGTGCTGATCACCGGCGGCTACGGCCAGCTCGGCTTCGCCTTCGCGCAGCATCTGGCGCAACACTCGCGAGCACGGCTCGTGCTGCTGGGCCGCACCGCGCCACCCGACGACGATCCGCGCCTGCAAGCGCTACGCGCGAACGGTGCCGAGGTGCTCGCACTGAGCGGCGACATCGCCGAACCCGGCGTGGCCGAACGCGCGGTGCAAATCGCCCAGCAACGCTTTGGCGCGCTGCATGCGGTGATCCACGCGGCCGGTATCGCCGGTAGCGAGGCGCAACGGCCGTTGCTCGAAACCGACCTCGCCGAGAGCGCGGCGATCTGGGCGGCCAAGCGCGCCGGCACGCAACAGCTCGCCGCCGCACTCGACGGTCTGACGCTCGATCACGTCTTGTTGTGCTCGTCGATCTCCACGGTGCTGGGTGGTCTCGGCTTCGCCGCCTACGCCGCTGGCAATCGCTGGATGGAAGTGTTCGCGGAAGCGCAGAGCCGTCGCGGCGACACCCGCTGGCTGGCGCTCGCCTACGACGGCCTGCATTTCAGCAGCGACCTTCCGCCGGAACCGGCGCTCGACGCAGCCACGGCCATCGCGCTCGCCGATCAGGCGCTGACGGCTGGCCTCAGCGGTCGCGTGCTCGCGGTGGCCAGCGACCTGCAAAGCCGCTTGCGCCGCTGGGATAGCCAGACGCTGCGCGCACCGGCTGCCGTCGATACGCTCGCGCCGACCGCACTCGCCACCGCGTATGACGATCCGCTGCAAGCCCTCGTGGCCCAGGCGCTCGCCAGCACGCTGGGGCTCACGCAGCTTGGACCCGATGAGGATTTCTTCGAGCTCGGCGGCGACAGCCTCGTGGCCACCCGTTTGATCGCCCAGTTGCGCGAAGCAACTGGCTTGAAGCTGTCGGTTGGGCTGGTGCTGCGCGCGCCGAGCGTGCGCCTGCTGGCCGCCGAAATCGCTGCCTTACGTAACGGCAGTGGCGGCGCTGGCACCGGTAGCGGTCGCACCGAAACCAGCGACGACCACGCTTTTGAAGAGGGCGTTCTATGAACGATGCAGGCAACGCTATCGCGATCCGCCTGCTGGCGGAGTTGCACGACCTCGGTATCGCGCTATGGATCGAGGACGGTCAGCTGCGCTTTCGCGCACCTAAGGGGAAGCTGCCGCCCGACCTGAAAGAGCGTCTGGTGGCGCACCGCGCGGAGTTGCTGGCCCAGCTCGAACGGGCCCGCGACGCGCAGACGATCCGGCGTCGGGCGCATCCGCAGGGCGCCCCTGCGCCGCTCTCGGTACAGCAGCGCGCGGTGTGGGCGGCTCAGCAATTCGGTGGCGGCCAGGCCTTCCTGATGCCCGGCGCGTCGCAACTCGACGGCCCGCTCGATGCCGACGCATTGCAGCGCGCGTTGCAGGCCCTCTGCGAACGTCACGAAGCATTGCGCACCACGATCACGCTGATCGACGAGCAGCCGATGCAGACCGTGCAGCCTTCGGTCGACCTCGCGCTGCCGCTGCACGATCTGTCCACGCTCGACGAAATCCAGCAGCAGAGCGAACTGGAACGCCTGCTGGCCGAAGAAGCCACCAACACGATCGAACTGACGCACGCGCCGCTGTTGCGCACACGGCTGATCCGCCTCGCCGCAGAGCGGCATGTGCTGTGCCTGACGCTGCATCACATCATCGCCGACGGCTGGAGCATCGAGATTCTGCTGGGCGAGCTAAGCGCGTTGTATCGTCCTGGCACGACGGCGGTTCCTGGTTTGCCGCCTATCGCGCTGGGCTATGCCGACTACGCCGCCTGGCAGGTCGCGCAACACCACGACAACGCCGACCACGCTGACCTCGCCTTCTGGCGCGATCAGCTCGCCAACCTGCCGCCAGCGCTCGAACTGTCCACACGCCGCGCCAGCGCCACGGACAAACAGTTCGTCGGCGCCTCAGTGCAGGTCGAACTACCGACGGCCGAACTGCGCGCGCTGAGACAGCTTGCGACTCAGGCGAGATGCACCTTGTTCGCCGCGCTGTGCGCGAGCTTTGCCGCGCTGCTCTATCGCTACAGCGGCCAGCGGGAATTGCTGATCGGCACCGCGATTGCGGGACGCGGCCAGCGTGAACTGGAAGATGTCGTAGGTCTCTTTGCCGGACGTCTGCCGCTACGGCTCGAGGTCGATCCGCAACTGGGCTTCGCCGGCTTGATCGGCAGCATTGGTCAACAGACGACCGGAATTTTTAGTCACGCCGACGTGCCGATCGAGCGCATCGCCACCCAGGCGTTGCCCACGAGTGAGACGGGCCGCGATCTGTTCCAGGTGATGCTCTCGCTACAAAACGCGCTCCAGGACGACCTGCATCTTGAGGGCCTGCAAGTACGCCCGATCACGACGCCGCTGACCGTCACCAAGTTCGATCTCGCGCTGTGCTTCGAGGAGCGCGGCGATCAACTGGTCGCCGCGCTGGAATATGCGAGCGCACTGTTCGAGCGCGAGCCGATGCAGGCGATGCTCGATCACTGGTTGCAGTTGCTCCACGTCGCGCTGGCCGAGCCGCAACGTCCGTTGTCGCAACTGCCGCTGCTGTCCGCACGCGAGCGCGCCGCCCTGCTCGATTTCCGGCCCGCGGGCGCACCTGCTACGCACTTGTGGCAAGGCTTCAACGAGGTGGCCGCAGCGCATCCGGAGCGGATCGCACTGAGCTCGCCGCTCGCGTGGAATCACCCCGAACTGCGTCAGGTCAGCTATCGCGAACTCGCAACGACAGCACGCCGTATCGCTGCGCAATTGCACGCCGCCGGTGTGCGCCGCGGTGACGTCGTGGCGATGGCCGGGCACCGCTCGATCGATTTCATCGAAGGGCTGCTCGGTATCCTCGCCGCGGGCGCGGCCTATCTGCCGCTCGATCCGGAAACACCGCCCGCGCGCATCGCGGAGATGGCGGAAGACAGCGGCGCCAACCTGCTGCTCGCCTGCGACGACGCGGGACTGTCGTTCGCCGCGCTGTTTCCCGCAGCCATCGATCTGCGCGAACAAGGCAAGCACGAAGCACCGTCGGCAAGCGAAGCGTTCGTCGGCACAGCCAGCGATGTCGCCTATCAGATCTTCACATCGGGTTCGACCGGTCGCCCCAAGGGCGTGCTGGTCAGTCATGCGAACGTTGCGCACTTCCTCGACGGGATGAAGCAGTTTCCGTCGGATGGCACCTATCTGAGCTTCGCATCGACTGCCTTCGATGCCTCGATCATGGAAATCTGGCTGCCGCTGTTAAAGGGCGCTCAGGTGCTCGTCGCGCCACCCGGCTTGCCCGATCTCGATGCACTGGGCAACCTGCTCGACACGCACAACGTGCAGTTCGCGTGGTTGACGGCCGGTCTGTTCCAGAGCCTGTGCGAAACCCATCCGCAGGTACTCGCCAATCTCGAGCATCTGATCGCCGGTGGCGACCGGCTATCGCTCAATGCGTTGCGCGCGCTGTTCGCACGCGGCGGCAAGGTACGCGTCTACAACGGTTACGGTCCCACCGAGACGACGGTGCTCGCCACCCTGCATCCGATTCGCCCCGAAGACGTCGGCCCCGATGCGGTCAGCGTGCCGATCGGTTCGGCGGTCGGCGCCACCCGTTTGTATGTGCTCGATGCACATGGCGAACTGGCGCCGCCGGGTGCGGTCGGCGAGTTGTATGTCGGCGGTGGCGGCGTCGCCGGCGGCTATGCGAAGCGGCCCGAACTGAGCGCCGAGCGCTTTCTGCACGATCCCTTCGGCCTCGCGCCCGACGCCCGCATGTATCGCACCGGCGACCTCGTACGCTGGCGCGCCGACCGCAGCCTCGAGTTTCTCGGACGCGCCGATCGTCAGGTGAAGATCCGCGGTTTCCGTATCGAGCTGGCCGAGATCGAAGCACATATCGGCGCCCATCCGGCAGTGGCACAAGCGCTCGTCGACGTGCAGGACACCGACGGCCACAAGCAACTGACGGCCTACGTCGTACTCGCGCCCGATCACGCGCTCGACGCGCGCGAACTCAGCGCCTTCCTCGGCCAGCATCTGCCCGACTACATGTTGCCGCAGGCCCTGGTGACATTGCCGCGGTTGCCACTCACCGTGAATGGCAAGCTCGATCGCAACGCGCTGCCGAAGCCGGCGCCGCGCAGCGCGAATCTCGCTGCGCTGCCCGACAACGAACAGGCCCGCGTACTGAGCGCGGCGTGGCGCGAATTGCTGAAGGTCGACACGCTCGCCGCCGACGACAACTTCTATCACCTGGGCGGCGATTCGATCATCGCGATGCAAATGGCGATGCGCCTCTCGCGCCAGGGCTGGGAGATGCAACCGCAGGAACTGCTGCGCCAGCCGACCCTGGAGGCTCAGGTCGCGCTGCTGCAACGACGCCGCGAAACCATCGCGCGCCGCACGCATGCGGGTCCGCTGCCGCTCACGCCGATCCAGCAGTGGTTCTTCGCCATCGACATGCCGCAGCGCCATCACTGGAATCAGGCCGTGCGACTGACCGTCGATCCCGCTACGCTCGAACGCCTGCCCGCTGCATTGAGCGAACTGGAGCGGCTGCACGATGCGTTGCGTCTGCGGTTTCATTGCGACGAGGGACAGTGGCATCAGACCATCGCCGAGGCACAGGCGGACCGTGTGCCGAAATATCACTACGTCGCGAGTGAAGCAGAAGCCCAGGTCCTGATCGCCGCAGCCCAGCAAAGCCTCAATATCGAACACGGTCCGCTCTGGACCGCGCTCTTGCTGGAATCGCCGCAATGGCCGTGGCCGCATCTTCTGATGGTCGCTCATCACCTCGTGGTGGACGGGATGTCATGGCGTGTTCTGCTGGAACATCTCGGTCAACTGCTGCACGGTGAACAGCCGCTCGTACCTGCGCTCGGCTATGGCGACTGGGCGGCGCATCTGGCCAATGAAGTCACTACTGAGGCAACCGCGCAACCTGCAATCGCTGCGTCGCACTTGACGCCCGCACCGTTGGCTCACCGCGACGGCGAGAACCTCGAAAGCAACACCCAGGTATGCAGCGTCGCGTTGTCGAGCGCGCTCAGCCACGAACTGCTCGGCCCGGCCAACACACCGTATCGCAGCGAGCCCACCGAACTGATGCTCACCGGGTTGCTGCTCGGCTTGCGTGAGGTGTACGGACAGCACAGCCTGGGCGTCGCGCTCGAGCGTCACGGCCGCGATCTCGATGGTGCCGCGCTGGCCAGCACAGTGGGCTGGTTCACCCGCATCGTCGCACTCGAACTGGCGCTGCCCGGCCAGCCCACTGCCCAACGCAGCCCGCTCGAACAGGCGCTTCTGGCGATCAAACAAAGCGCCCGCAGCGCCCCCGCCGGCATGGACCCGCTGGCAGCGCGCGCACCGGACGTGGCCTTTAACTACCTCGGCCAGCTCGACCAGGCGCTCGCAGAAACAGGCCCGCTGCGCGCGGTGGAAGCAAACAGCGGAAACACCATCGATGCGCAGGCGCCACGTCCCTACCCGATCGAGATCGTCGCGCACGCGACCTCGGCGGGTCTGCGGATCGACTTCCGCTATAGCGCGGCGCAAACCGACGCGCGCCAGCTGGAAGCCTGGGCTCAAGCCACCGTGCAGGCACTGGAAGCACTGCTCGCGACGCTGCGTCATCCCGATGCGGGCGGCCGCGCACCGTGCGACTTTCCGCTGAGCGGTATCCACGAACAGGCGTCGCTCGATAGCCTGCTCGACACGTATCAACTGGCACCGGGCGCTCTCGCCGAGTTGTTGCCGGTCAGCGCCCAGCAACGCGGCATGTTGCTCGAGAGCCTCGCGCATCCCGGCAGTGGCATGCATATCGAACAATTCACGGCGACGTTCGATAGCAGCTTCGATCCCGCTGCGCTCGAAGCCGCCTGGGCTCGCCTGATCGTTCGTCACGATGCCCTGCGTAGCCGCTTCGTGTGGGCCGCGCAGAATGAACTGCTGTGCGCGGTACTCACGCAGTTCACGCCCGCATGGCAACACCTCGACTGGCGCGATGACGCAGAGGGCCAGGCAGAGAATGAAGCGCGCCTTGCCGCCTGGCTCACCGCCGACCGCGAGCAAGGTTTCGAGCACCACGCGCCGCCGCTGCGCTTTGCCACGCTGCGCCTCGATGCGAACCACGCAGACGAGACCGGCGCACAGCGCTGGCTCTTCGTGTGGACCTACCACCATGCGCTGCTCGACGGCTGGAGCGTCGCGCGTCTGCTCGAAGAGGCACTGCACACCGAACATCTGCCGCCACCGAGCCACAGTGCGCGCCGCTACGCCAGTTGGCTGGCCGTGCGCGATCGCGAGCAGGCCGCTGCATTCTGGCAGGGGAACCTGAACGACTTCGTCGGCCCGACTACGCTCGGACAACCGCACGCGGACCTGCATGGCACCGCGGGCCAGGTGGACCTGCATCGCGTGCTGGCCGCCGCACCGGCAGCACGCCTGCAAGCGTTGACACGCAAACACGGCATCACCCTCGCCAACGTCGCGCGTGGAGCGTTCGCCCTCTTGCAGGGCTGGGCCTCGGGACAGCGCGACGTGGTCCAGGTCACCACGGTGTCCGGTCGTCCCGCGGCGCTCGATGACAGCGAGCAATGGATCGGCCTCTTCATCAACAGCCTCCCGCTGCGCCTGCACATCCCTGCGCAAGGCGATGCGTGGTCGTGGCTGCGCGACGACGTCAGCCATCGCGCGGCTGCCACCGTGCCCTACGAATGGTGTAGCGGTGCCGATATCCACCGCTGGTCGGGTCTGCCTGCCGGTCGCACGCTCAGCGATGCGCTGCTGGTGTTCGAGAACTACCCGCGTCAGGCGCAGCAGGAAGCGGCGACGGTGCCGATCGTCGCGGTGAACGGACACGGCGCGCGGACGCATTTTCCGCTGACCTTGCTGGTGGTGCCGGTCGACGAGGGCTGGCGGTGCGAGCTGGTGGTCAATACCGCCTATATGCCGCTCGCCGAGGCGGGCCGGTTGCTCGATGCGTATGTGGGCTTGCTCGAGCGACTCGCCGACGAGCACGCGAGGCTCGGCGAACTGATCGCCGGTCTGCCCGCGCAGACGCCGCAGCGCTGCATGCCGATCCAGGAGCAAAGCCGCGCGCCGCGCACGCAGCTCGAACTGGAGCTCTGCGTGTTGTGGGAGCAACTCTTCACCGAACGTGCAGTGGGCGTCGACGACAACTTCTTCGATCTTGGCGGGCACTCGCTGCTTGCGCTCGATCTGATGGCGCGGCTGCGGCAACACTTCGGCCGCGAGGTGTCCTTCGCCTCATTTCTGCGCCAGCCCACGGTGGCAGGTCTCGCGGCGTTACTCGGCGGACCCGCGAGCGCCGACGGCGAACCCGACGATGAACCGCTGATCGCGTTGGGCCACGAGGGCGCTCCGCTCTATCTGTTCCCTGGCGGCAGCGGCAATCCGATGTCTTACCTGCCGCTCGCGAGCGCGCTCGACGGCCATCTCGCCGTGCAGGCGGGGCGACCCGATCTGCACATGCGCACCGACGAGCCGTCAATGGAGCAACTGGCTGACGAGTTCGCGACAGCGATTACGCGGCGCCAGCCCGAAGGCGGGTTGCGGCTGGCCGGCCATTCGTTCGGTGCCGTGCTCGCCTATGCAGTCGCCCAGGCGCTGAAGGCACGCGGTCGCGACATCGAGAGTCTGATCATGATCGACCAGCCGGCTCCGGACGGTAGCGATCCGTTTGCCGCGTACGACGAAACCGGGCTACTGCTGCAGATCGCCGAGGCGATGGTCGCCTATTTCGATCGCGCATTGCCGCTGGACGCCGATGCCCTGCGCAAGCTGCCGCGCGACGAGCGACACGGCGCCATGCTCGCGACGTGTCAGGCGGCCGGCATCCTGCCTGGCAGCGCCGATATTTCGATCATCGACAGCCTGCTGACGATCTATCGCCGCAGCGCTCTCGTGCTCGCAGCCTACCGGCCGCCAGTGTGGCCCGGGCCGCTCACTGTGATCCGCGGCGAAAAATCACGACCCGCCGACAGCGAGCCCAGCCTCGGCTGGCATGCCCTGTGTCCGCATGCCGCGACGGTCAGTGTCGGCAGCGATCACATCGGCATGATCACCGCCGCGCATGTCGATGAGCTGGCGGCGCGGATCTTGGAAAACTCGCTTGAAAACTCGCGGGAAAACTCGCTCGAACACTCGCTCGAACACCCGCTGCCGCCTGTCCCGTCTTCGTCACACCCTTTCTCCCCCGCTACCGCACCAACCGTGTCCGACTAGAGTCCGCTCATGCCAAAGTCCTCCAAAGTCCAGAACCAGGTCTCCGCACCGATCGCGGTAATCGGCATGGCCACGGTACTACCGAAGGCCCGCAACCTCGGTGAGTACTGGAGTCATATTCTCGGTGGCACCGAATGCCTCGAGCCGGTGCCGCCGAGCCGCTGGCGCATCGATCAGTATCACGATGCCGATCCGTCGGCACCCGACAAAACCTATGCCGATCGCGGCGGCTTCATGCCCGATCTCGCCTTCGATCCGCTGCTGTACGGCATCCCGCCGAACAGTCTCGATGCCACCGACAGCGCGCAGCTCTACGCGATGATGGTGGCGCGCGAAGCGCTGCTCGATGCGGGCTATGCCACCGAGTCGAATGCCGCGGGCAAACCGCTGCCGGCCGCGCGTGCGGGCGTCGTGCTCGGCGTTGCCGGCACCACCGTCGAACTCGCGCTCGACATGGCCCGTCGCAGCGACATTCCGAAATGGCAGGACGCGCTCAAACAGGCCGGCGTCGCGGCGGAGCAGATCGATGCTGTCGCCACCGCGATGGGCAACTACTACCCGCAGTGGACCGAGGACACCTTCCCCGGCATGCTGGCCAATATCGTGGCCGGCCGGGTCGCCAACCGTTTCGGTCTGGGCGGCGCGAGCCATACCGTCGATGCGGCCTGCGCCAGTTCGCTGGCTGCCGTGCGACTCGCCTGCCAGGAGCTGCGCAGCGGCGCCGCCGATCTGATGATCAGCGGCGGTGTCGACACCGACAATTCGCAGCTCGCTTTCCTGAGCTTCAGCAAGACGCCTGCCCTGTCGAAAAGCGGCAAGGTCAGTGCGTTCGATGCAGAGGCCGACGGCACGCTGATCTCCGAAGGCGTCGCGATGCTGGTGCTGAAGCGCCTCGCCGATGCGCAAGCCGATGGCGATCGCATCTACGGTGTGATTCACGGCGCGGGTGCGAGCACCGACGCAGCCGGCGGCGCGATCTACGCACCGCGCAGCGAAGGTCAGTTGCGGGCCCTGCGTAACGCCTATGACGAAGCCGGTTTTCCGGCCAACAGCGTCGGCCTGATCGAAGCGCATGCAACCGGCACGACCGTCGGCGACGCAGTGGAAATCGCTTCGCTGCAGACCGTGCTCGAAGGTGCCCAGGCACCGGTCGCGCTCGGCAGCGTCAAGTCGCAGATCGGTCATACCAAGGCGGCAGCTGGCGCGGCTAGTCTCGTCAAGACGTTGCTCGCGCTGCACCACAAGGTGTTGCCGCCGACGCTCAATGTACGCAAGCCCAATACGCTGCTCGGCGACGATGGTCCGCTGTATCTGCCGAAACAGGCTCGTCCGTGGATGGGCAATCCGGATCATCCGCGTCGTGCGGGCGTGAGTGCGTTCGGCTTCGGCGGTGCCAACGTGCATCTGGCGCTCCAGGAATATGCGGCGACGGTGCCCGCCGATCCTGGCCATCGCCGTGCGTTGCCGCTGCTGTTGAGCGCCGCCACACCTGCCGCGCTCGCACAACTTTGCGAAGAAGTCGCGGCACGCTTCGAACAGGACGCGGACCATACGCAGCCCTGGCCCGAGACTGCGCCGCCCGTCGATCAACCGCGTGTGGGCATCACCGCCGTCAACGCGCATGAGGCCGCGACCCTGCTGCGTCTCGTCGCGAAGACGCTGGCCCAACGTGGTGAAGAAGCCGCGTGGAGCCTGCAGCAGACGGTCCACTATCGCCGTCGCGCGCTCGACAGCGACGCGAAAGTGGTCGCCGTATTCAGCGGACAAGGCGCGCAAACCGTTGGCATGGGCGCAAAGCTCGCCACCGATTTCCCGCAGCTCCGCACGATCTTCGACGCTTTCGATGCCGAAGCGAAAGCACGCGGCCACGCCGCGATCACCGGGCTGCTTTATCCGCCTGAAACGTTCGCTCCTGCACAAGCGCTGGCTCAACGCCAGGCGCTGACCCATACGCTGTACGCACAAGCTTCGATCGGCGCGTACAACATGGCCGTGTTCACGTTCCTGCGCGAACACGGCTTTCGACCCGACCTTGCGATCGGTCATAGCTTCGGCGAACTCTCCGCGCTGTGGGCAGCGGGCAGCCTCGACGACGAGCAATACCGCGCCATCGTCCTCGCACGTGGCGGTGCACTGACACCGCCTGCCGGACTCGCCGAAGGCGGCCTGCTGGCGCTGAATGTCGACGCCGAGCGCGTGCGCGCACTGTTGCCGCAACTGCCGGGGATCAGCCTCGCCAACCTCAACAGCCCGCGCCAGACTGTCGCCGGCGGAGACGCGCAAGCCATCGAGCAGGCATTGCCGGTGCTCAAGCAGGCCGGCATTCAGGCGGTCCGCATTCCGGTCGCAGCGGCCTTTCATACGGCCCATGTCGGTTACGCGGAAGCCGCGTGGAACGACGCGCTCGCCACGCTCGAACCGCACGCGCCGCACTGTCCGGTGCTGGCCAACGTGACCGCTGCACCCTATCCCGCCGATCCCGCCGGCATACGCGATCTGCTGCGTCGTCAGCCGTTCAACGCCGTGCGCTTTCGCGAACAGATCGAAGCGGCTTACGCCGAGGGCGGTCGTGTCTTCGTCGAGGTCGGTCCGCGCAGCATCCTGACGCGCCTCGTCGGCGAGATTCTCGAAGGTCAGCCGCACGTCGCACTGCCGACCGCACCCGATCCGGCCGGCGACGACGGTCTGCAGATCCAGTCGGCGGCCGTGCAACTGGCCGTGCTCGGATTGCCGCTGCAGCTGGAATTTCCCGCGATTCAGAAAGCAGCGCCGCGTGCGCTCGCGTTCAATATCAGCGCTTCGAACCATCGCATTGGCAAACGGCCGGCATGGCCGGAAGTTGCGCATGTTCCGGTGCCTGTGGCGGTGCAAGCGCCCATAGTGACAGTGGCACCGGCGCCGTTGCCGGTCGCTGCCACGCAGAACGTAGGACAGGACGTGCAGGCAAACGCGTGGCTCGCCGATGCGCATCGTCAGTTCCTCGACGGTCAGCTCGAGCTTGCGGTGACGCTCGCGAAGCACGCGCCGTCAGCCGCGGTACTGCAGCAGATCGAGCGTGGCCAGCAGCAAGCGATGGCATTGCATCTGCAATTCCTGCAAGGACAACAAGCCTTGTCGGCGGAGATTGGCGGCACAGCAGTCGCGTGGTCGGGCAACGTCAGCGCACCGGTCGCTGCACCGCAACTGGCGCCCATCGCGCTCGAAGCGCCGCGCGCGAACGTGTTGCCACCTGTTGTTGCTGCCCACGTTGCTGCCTCTGTAACAGCTCCTGTAGCAGCCCCGGCTCCGGTGGTCGCAAAAGCAACATCTCCGGTCGTTGCCGCTCCGATTACAGCCGCTGCCAGCCAGAGCGTAGACATCACCGCGTTGCTGTTGCGCGTCGCAGCCGAGAAGACCGGTTTCCCTGCCGAGATGCTGAACGCCAGCATGCGCCTCGAAGCGGACCTCGGTGTCGATTCGATCAAGCGCGTCGAAATTCTTGCCTCGGTACGCGATGCGTTAGGCGTCGCCGAAGATGGCAAGCTCGGTGACGAGTTACGTCAGGCAGCAACGATCGGCGACATCGCTGCGTTGCTCGGCAGCCATCAAGGGGCACCTGCAGCAGCATCGGTTACGTCAGTGACTTCGGTCGCGTCGGTCGCAGCTCAACCGGTCAGCGCCGCGAGCCACGTCGACGTTGCTGCGTTACTGCTGCGCATCGTTGCCGAAAAGACCGGCTTCCCTGCCGAAATGCTCAACACCGGCATGCGTCTCGAAGCGGACCTCGGCGTCGATTCGATCAAGCGCGTGGAAATTCTCGCTGGCGTGCGCGATGCACTGGGCGTTGCCGAAGATGGCAAGCTCGGCGACGAACTGCGCCAGGCCGCTACGATCGGTGACATTGCAGCGCTGCTGGGTAGCCAGCACAGTGCATCCGCGCCGTCGGTTGCGCCAGTCGCAGCAGCACCGGTCAGCGCCAACGCAGGCATCGACGTTACCGCGCTACTGCTGCGTACCGTTGCAGAGAAAACCGGCTTCCCCGCCGAGATGCTCAACGAGGGCATGCGTCTCGAAGCCGATCTCGGCGTCGACTCGATCAAGCGTGTGGAAATCCTCGCTGGTGTGCGCGATGCGCTTGGCGTCACCGAAGATGGCAAGCTCGCCGATGAACTGCGCCAGGCCGCCACGATCGGTGACATCGCTGCGTTGTTGCGCGGTCATATGCAAGCGCCTGCAGTAGCGACGACCGTTGCAAGCGCACCGATCGCTGCACAGACCACCGCGGCTACCCCAGCCACTCCGGCCACCGACAACATCGACGTCGGCGCCCTGCTACTACGCGTCATCGCCGAAAAGACCGGCTTCCCCGCCGAGATGCTCAACACCGGCATGCGTCTGGAAGCCGACCTCGGCGTCGACTCGATCAAGCGCGTGGAAATTCTCGCTGGCGTGCGCGATGCGCTCGGTATCGCCGACAGCGCGAGCGCCGGTGACGAACTGCGTAACGCGGGCACGATCGCCGAGATCGCCGCATTGCTGACAGGTATGACGAACGCGGTAGCAACGCCCGCCGGGTCCACAGTCAACACAGCCACAGCGCCGGCCACGACGCCCACCTACGATGCACAACGCTGGCGCTCGCTGGCCGTACGTGCCGTGCCGATCTCGCTGGGACGCACCGCGCGAATGATCGCCGACGCTGGTGTGCTGCTGATCGACGATGGCGGCCCGCTCACGCGTGAAGTCGCCACCCAGTTGCGCCAGCAGGGCCAACGCCCGATCGTCCTTGCACTCGAAGGATGGACCGACGGCGTCAGCGAACACGCCGACGTATCGTGCGAACTGGCGGGTCTCGACGATGCGCTGACCACGCTCGCCAACACCCACGGCAAGCCGCAAAGCGTGCTGCTGCTGTTGCCCGAAGGCGACGACGCAGCAAGCCGCCGACGCCTCGCCCTCGGCCTGCTGATCGTACGCGCCGTACTGCGCTGGCAGCCGCATTGCATTCTGGGCAGCGCGCGGCTCGATGGCCGGCTCGGTTTCGATGGTGGCGGCGACAGCGTCGCCGGCGGTCTGGCCGGTCTGCTGAAAACGCTGCGTCACGAGCATCCGCAAAGCGTGGCGCGCTTCGTCGATCTCGCTGGATCGCTGGCACCGGCCGACGCCGCCGAACACCTGCTGTCAGAGTGGCACGACTGCCAGCACGCTGCGGTATCCGGCAGCGATCCGCTCGCACATTACCCGGCCGAATGCGGCTGGAATGCACAGGGCCGCTGGACCCTCGCCTGCACGGAAGAAAGCGAGACCGCCGCCGAAACGCTGCCGCCGTTACAAGCCGGCGATCTGGTGCTGGTCACCGGCGGCGCACGCGGCATCACCGCGGCCTGCATCGAAGCGCTCGCGGCGCAGGTACCGGCGCATTTCGTCCTGCTCGGCCGCACGGTCCTCACTGCCAGCGACCCGGCCTGGGCCGTCGGCCACGAAGCGGGCGCAGCACTGAAAGCGAAGGCGCTGGAACACCTGCGCAGCAGCGGCAATCAGCTCACGCCGCGGATGATCGATGAAGCCTGCCGCGCAGTCCTCGCCGCACGCGAAGTGCGCGCCAACCTCGACGCGATCCGTGCGCATGGCGCGAAGGTCGACTACCTCGCGCTGGATCTCAGCGACACCGCTGCGACCCGCGCTGCGCTCGCGGGTCTTGTCGAAGCGCACGGTCCCGTGAAGATGCTGGTGCACGGCGCCGGTGTGCTGGCCGACCGTCGCATCGTCGACAAGAGCGCGCAGGACATCGAAGCCGTGTTCGCGCCGAAGCTCGACGCGCTGCTGACCTTGCTCGACGCGTTCGACGCACAACCGCCGCAACGCGTGCTGCTGTTCTCTTCCACCGCGGGCTACACCGGCAACGCGGGGCAATCGGACTACGCGATGGCCAACGATGCGCTGAGCAAGCTCGCGTTTCGCCTCGGTCGCCGCTGGCCGCAGACGCGCGCGGTCTCGCTGGCATGGGGACCGTGGGACGCGGGCATGGTCGACGAGACCTTGAAGAAGCTGTTCGCCGATCGCGGCATCGGCCTGCTGCCGCTCGCCGCGGGCACGCGGACGTTTGTCGAAGCGGCCCTGTCGAAACGCGGCGGCGGCAATCAGTATGTCGTCGGCGCCACGCTGCCCGCGCCTGGCTCGCAGGCAGGTTCGGGCGTGCGGCTCGTGCGCGCGTTTTCACCGCAGCACGATCCGCTGATCGACGAGCATCGCATCAACCGGCTCGCCGTGCTGCCGTCGGCGTGGATCGTCGAGTGGCTCGTGGAATCCGCGACGCGCTGGCAGGACCGTGCGGTCACCGCGCTCGAGGACTACCGCGTGTTCAAGGGCGTGGCCTTCGACACACCCGCACCGGTGAACCTCACGCTCGAACTCGAAGTGAGCGGACCGTACACGTTGCGCGCCACGGTCAGCGATGCCGAGGGACGTCCCCGCTTCGCCGGCAATCTGCGCTTCGACCAGTCGCTGGAAACACACCAGCGCGAGCTGCCCGTCGCAACCGGTAACGTCTGCGATCCCGCCGGCTATCTGGCTGGACCGATCCAGTACGGGCCGAGTTTCCGCGGCGTCGAGCGCGTGCTGCAGCTAGACGCACATAGCACGCTGATCGAATGCCGGATCCCCGCGCACGTGTCCGAGGGCACCACGGGCCAGGGGCTGCGACCGCTGATCTACGACATTGCCACCCACGCCTGCCTCGTCTGGCTCATGGAACAGCACCGCGCGGCCTGCCTGCCCGCCTCGACGGGCCGGTTCCGCTGGCGTGGCGACGCGCCAATGCCGCGGCACTTCTTCGTGGAGATGCGCTTGCGCAGCCTGGCCGGTTCGCAGTTCCGTTGCGACTTCGAACTGCGCGATCGCGACGGCCAGGTGTTCGCGCTGCTGGAGGATTTCGCCGCCACCGTCGTCAGTGAAGACGATCCGCTGTGGAACCGCGATCTGAACGACGACGTGATCGGTATGGAGACGGCCTGATGCTCGCGCTCGATATTCTCGGCCTGGGTTGCCTGTTGCCGGACGCCAGCAGCCTCGACACTTTCTGGGCGAATCTGCTCGCCGGCAAACGATCGATTCGCGAGGCGGGAGCCACCGACTGGGGCATCGATCCGACCCGCCTGCGCGGCACTGGCAATGACCGCACGCCCAGCATCGAACTCGCACGGCCACGCGACTACACGTTCGATCCCCACGGTTACCATCTGCCGGCCGATTTCCTCGCGGCCCAGGACCGTTGCCTGCAATGGCCGCTGGCAGCCGCCCGCGATGCGTTGCTCGATGCGGGCCTATGGCCCGCGGGCACGGAGCGCCTCGCGCGCACCGGCCTGCTGCTCGGCAGTTACGCGTGGGCGGTGGGCGCGGCCAGCGATACCTTGACCCGGCCGCTCTACGAACGGGCAATCGCTGAAGCATTCGATACCGTTGCGCCGCAGGCCCATCTGCGGCTCGCGCCTGGCCGCGCGCTGGCTGGAACGCATGCGCAGTCGGCGCGGATCGGCGGGGGGCTGGTGCGTGGCATCGCTGGGGCACTGGGTCTCGGCGGTCCGCGTTATTCGCTGGACGCCGCGTGTGCGACGTCGTTGTATGCACTGCGCCTCGCTGCCCTGCATATCGCCGCAGGCGAAGCCGACGCGATGCTGGTGGTTGCCGCCAGCGCATTCGATCCGCTGTACGCGAACCTCGGTTTCGCCGCGACCCAGGCGCTGCCCGACGGTATTCCGAGCCGGCCTTTCGATGCCCGCTCGACAGGTCTCGCGCCTGGAGAAGGCGCAGTCGCCATGCTGGTGCGCCGCGCCGAAGCCGGTACGTCCACCTACGGCGTCATCCGTGCGATCGGCCTGTCTAGCGACGGCAGCGGCAAGACCCTGACCGCGCCCAACACGCAAGGTCAGCAACTGGCCTGCGAACGCGCCTATGCGGACGCCGGTGTCGCGCCGTCCAGCGTCGGCTATGTCGAATGCCATGCGACCGGCACCCAGATGGGCGATCGCGTCGAACTGGAAACGATGAGCGCGGTGTTCGGCACGGGCCAGGCAGTCGGTTCGGTCAAATCCAATCTCGGTCACCTGCTGACCGCCGCCGGCGCGGCCGGTTTGCTGAAGACCGTCCTCGCGATGCGCGAAGGCGTGCTGCCGCCCACCGCCGGTGTCGAGCAACCGCTAAGCAGCGAGGCCGATATCGTGTGTGCGCTGCGCCCATGGCCGGATGGATTGCGTCGCGCTGCGGTGAATGCGTTCGGCTTTGGCGGGGTGAATGCGCATCTGGTAGTTGATGCGCCAGGCGCTGTGTCGGCTACGCTCAAGCACAGTGTCGAAGACACAGTCCATGGATCGACAGCCACACCGCCGCTGCTGACCGGCCTCGCTGCCACCGTCGGCGATTGCGTCGGCCTCGATGCCGTTATCGAAGCGATACAACAAGCGAAACCGCGGCTGCACGACGCGCCGCCCGCGCAGTTCGCGGGCTTGCCGTTCGCGACGCCGCGCGGTGCTTACCTCGATCGCGTTGCCATCGACGCGCTGCGCTTGCGCCTGCCGCCGAAAGACCTGGAGCGACTGCACCCGCAGCAACCGTTGATGCTCGCAGTCGGCGACGCCGCGTTGCGCGACGCCGGCATCGCCGTCGGCACCTGCACTGCGGTGATCATCGCGGCCAGCATGGACCACAGCGTGCACCGTCTGCTCGCTCGCTGGGAAAGCGGCTGGCGACTCGCCGATGCGCTCGCCGCAGCCGGACTGCCGCTCGATGACGAAGAACGCGGCAAGCTCGATCAAGCCGTGGCCGACGCGCTGCATACGCCCGCCGACGCCGCTGTCGCGCTCGGCTATATCGGCAACCTGCTCGCCAGCCGCATCGCCTCGGCCTGGGATTTCTCGGGCCCGGCCTTCACCCTCTCCGGCGACGAGACCACTGCTCTGCGCGCACTCGACCTGGGCGCCCGCATGCTGGCGGAAGGCGTCGCTGACGCCGTGCTGGTCGGTGCCATCGATCTGGGTGGCACGATCGAAAATCTGCTGGTCCGTCATGCCAATGGCGAGCCCGTTCAGAACCCGCTCGCCGAAGGGGCCTGCGCGCTGGTGCTCGAACCGGCGGCCACACACGATCAGGCGCGCGCCTACGCGCAATGGCTCGGTGCCGGTTTCGCGGACAGCCTCGCCGATGCGGGCCAGTTCGCGCGGCAACGCGCTGGCCTCGCCGATGCAACACCGGTCGGGTTGGTCGAAGTCGGTGCCGTGCCCGCCGCTGCGCTTGTCGCACCATTAGCGCAAGCCGCGTGTCCGGCACTCGCGAGCAGCGCAGCGATATTCGGCGACGGCCGTATGCTGACGCCCCTGCTTGGCGTGCTGAACGCGGCGCTCGCATTGAGTGCGCGCAGGCTGCCTGGTTGGGCCGGGCTGGATGCTGCGGCTGCTTCGAACGATGAACAGGCTGCGGGATTCGACACACCGAAGGCACTGGCTGCCTTGGGCCTTGATCAGGCATACGCACCAGCCGCATCGACTCCATGGTTTCGCCCTGCGGGCGAACTACGCCACGCCGCTGTGCTCGCTTGCGATCCCGATGGCAGTGCAGGCCACGCGCTGCTGCGGGAAGCGCCCGTCGCGCTGTCGCGCAGCGCGCCCGCAACCACGCTGCCGTTGTTGCTGACGATCACCGCGCAGACACGCGACGAACTTCTCGCGCGTCTGCGCGAGCTGATCACAGCGCCCGCAGAACTCGGCTCGCGTGCCCGGCAAACGCTGCGCAGCTACGACGCCGATGCGCCACTAGCGCTGGCGTTACTCGCCGACGATGTCGACGGCTTGCTCGAGGAGGCCCGCGCCGCGCTCACGCAATTGCCTGCGGCACAGGAATGGCAATCGCCGCGCGGCAGTCGCTTCAGCGCTGCGCCGCTCGGCGGTGAAGGCGGCGTCGCCTTCGTCTACTCGCCGTTGAATACCGCGTTCTGCGGACTCGCTCGCGGCGTCGGTGCGTTGCTGCCCGATGCGCTCGACACGCTCGACGCCCGTTACCGCGATGCCGGTGCGGCGATGGGCGCAGCGCTGCTGTATCCGCAGCGCCTGACAGCGCTCGATCCCGAAACGCGGATGAACATCGAGCAACGCCTGCTCACCGACAACCAGGCGCTGATCGGCGCGGGCGTGCTGTCGAGCTGGCTGTACACCCGCCTGCTGAAGGAGCGCATCGGCATCGAGCCCACTGCCGTGTTCGGCCATAGCCTTGGACAGCTCAGCATGCTGTTCGCCAACGATGTCTGGGAACCGGGTGATGCCTGGGCCGCCCGGCTCGATCAGTTCGGCGAGCATCTGCAACGGCTGGCCGGCGACAAGCTGGCCGTGCGCGAACACTGGCAACTCGCCGACGACGAACCGCTCGAGTGGGCCAACTACCTGCTGCTCGCACCGGCCGATGCGGTCAAGGCCGCTGCCGAGGGCGAGACGCGCGCCTATGTCAGCCTCGTCAACGCCCCCGACGAAGTCACGCTGATCGGCGAGCAGGCGGCCTGCGCAAGAGTGCTGAAAAAACTCGGCATCGGCGCGATTTCCGCACCGGACAGCCTGGTCGTGCATTGCGACCCGGCACAGGCCGAGCGCGCGGGCATCGCCACCGTATGCACGACCTCGCAGGTCGGGCCCGCTGCACCGGCGTTGCTGTTCGCCGGTGGCGCGCCGACCTCGTGGACGCCGCAAGGCATCGCCGGGCGGATCGCCGGCGACCTCGTCTCGCCACTCGATTTCGCGGCACTGACCGAGCAGGCTTATGCACGCGGCGCACGCCTGTTCGTCGAGATGGGTCCGGGCGCTAACTGCAGCCGCTGGATCGGCAAGACCTTGCACGGGCGTCCGCATGTCTCGTTCGCGATGAGCCGGCGCGATCAGGATGACGTACAGAATTTCGGCCGACTCGTTGCGTTGCTGGTCGCCCATCGGGTGCCGCTCGACATGGCCCGCGTCTGGGGTTTTGCCGACGAATCCAGTGCACCGGCGAAGCCAGCGTTGTACAAGGAACTCCGGTTCCAGCAACCGGCGCTTGCTGGCGTGCTGGTGGATAACCTGCGCCGGCTTGGTGTCGATCAGGCGTTGCAACGTGCTGCGGCGGGTGCGTCTTCGAATGTGTCTCATGAAAAATCGAAGGCGGCGATCGGGCTCGCACAGGACACGCGCACAGACATGCCACGGGAGCGTCCGATAGCGGCGCCCGTGCCTGCGTCGAATACGCGCAAGGCGGTTCCTCAATCGAACCCTGTCGTTAGTGTGCCGGCCGTTCATCAGGACACGCCGCCGCAGACCATCGAGCAGCACTCCAGCGAACTGGGCGCAGCGCTGCTGGCCATCGCCGCACGTCGTGCGCAAGCGCATGGCGCGTGGCTCGAACAGCATCGGCAGAGCCTGACCAGTCTGCTCGGCCCGGCTCCGGTGGCAGCTCCAGCGGCGCACGACGAACGCAGTGCGAAGCCCGCTGCGCCCCGTCAAGCAAAAGCCTCGCTCTACAACGAATCCGACGTCATGGAATTCGCCGAGGGCCGCATCTCGCATGTGTTCGGCCCCGCCTATGCCGCTGCCGATCTGTTGCCGCGCCGTCTGCGTCTGCCTGGTCCGCCGTTCCTCGCACTGAGCCGCGTGACCCACATGTCCGGCACGCATGGCCAGTTGCACGCCAGCCGCATCCGCACCGAGTTCGACGTGCCCGATCCGGCCTGGAATTCCGTCGACGGACAGACCTGCTATCTCGCTCTCGACGCACAAGGCGTGCTGTTCCTCGCTGGCTGGCTCGGCATGGATGCGCAGAACCAGGGTCGGCGGGTGTATCGCTGGCTCGACGCTGTGCTGACTTTCCAGGGCGACACACCGCGTGCCGGCGAATGCGTCGAATACGACATCCAGATCGTCGACTCCTTCCGCAATGGTGACTCGCTGCTGTTCAAGACCGAGTTCCAGGCCAGCACCAACGGCCGCCCGCTGCTGAAGATCGAACGCTGCACCGCCGGCTTTTTCACTTACGAAGAACTGGCGACTGGTGCGGGCATCGGCGAGCAGCATAAGGCCGTGCGCCAGCCGGCCGCGCAACCGTTCGTACCGCCACTGCAGCCGCCCACGCGCGCACTCGAAACGCAGGATCTCGTCGCGCTCGCGCACGGCGACATAGCCGGCGTGCTGTCGGCCTCGCATGCCGCCGGCGGACCGAACCCATCGCTGCGTCTGTCACCGACGATCACGCACATGATCGAGCGCATTCCGTACATCCGCAGCACGGGGGGCGTGTGCGGTCTCGGCGGCAGCATGGCCGAGTTCCGGCTCGATCCGCAGCACTGGGCGGTGCGCGCCCACTTCAAGGATGACCCGGTGTTCCCTGGCCCCTGCATGCTCGAAGGCGCGTTCCAGTTGCTGCAGGTTCATGCGCTCGCGCTGGGGCTCGGCCGCGGTTTGCGCGGCGCGCGTTTCCAGCCAGTGTGTGGACGCCCGGTGCAAGCGCGCTTTCGCGCCCAGGTGCTGCCACGCGGACAGGTGTTCGGTTATCGCGCCGACATCATCGAGATCGGGCTCGATCCCGAGCCGTACCTGATCGCCGATATCGACCTCATCGATGCGGGCCGTGTCACCGGCCGCATCGAAGGACTCGGTGTGCGCCTGGTCGGCGCAGCGGTCAACCCGGCAGTCAACCCCGCGCTCGATCACGCAGTCGATACCACCGCAGTCCGCGACCGGGGAGTCCTCGCATGAACCACAGCGCTTTTTCACCCTCCGGCAACGCAGCGGTCGCGCCAGGCGATACCCGTGAAAACAACCCATTACATCTACATAAAATCAGGAGCGAACCCATGACCGAACCGACCAGCCCGATCATCAAAGTCATCGATCTGGTTCCCGGCGAGACACGCGAGCTTCCTTCCATCGCGGCCCAGGACCTGACCCGCGAAGCCTTCTGGAACGACTACGTCTGCCGGCACCGGCCGCTCATCATCAAGCATGGGGCCGGGCACTGGCCGGCGGTCGGTAAATGGCAAGACCCGGGCTATCTGGAGTCCCTGCCCACCGACGCCAAAGTGTGGCTGAGCCGCACGTTCAATCCGCTGCAGATCATGGTCATCAAGAAGGTCGTGCAGATCAAGAAAGTGCAGGACTGCATCCGCGAGATGCGCGCAGCCCC
Organism: Paraburkholderia acidicola; assembly: GCF_002362315.1. Classification (GTDB taxonomy): domain Bacteria; phylum Pseudomonadota; class Gammaproteobacteria; order Burkholderiales; family Burkholderiaceae; genus Paraburkholderia; species Paraburkholderia acidicola. The sequence goes on along the minus strand of NZ_MTZV01000006.1, from coordinate 2,522,239 downwards.
CGCCGATCAAACCTATTCGATGACCGGTATTCCGGTGCCGAAGGAATGGCAGCAAGACCTCGGCGAGCACGCGTTCATCTCCCCCGATCGGTTCGAGAAGGCGCCGCGCACTTACAACCGTCAGCGCATGTTCATCTACCGCAATGCTTCCTCGGACTGGCACTACCACGAGACCGACGAGACCTTGACCACGCAGCTGAGCGGCAGCAAGCGTTTCTCGATGTTCCGGCTCACACCGGAGAACTGGGAGGACTGCAACAGCATCCTCGAGGCCAACCTGCACCACCTCAGTTGCGCGAAGCAACTGTTCCCGCCGCGCCTGTCGCTGGTCAAGTACGAAGCCATCCTCAACCCCGGCGACGTGGCCTACATCCCGCCGTTCTGGTGGCACGGCGTCGACCCGGAGGACTCGGTGGTCGGCGTGACGCTCGCGAACTGCTTCCGTACGCCGTGGGAGCGTTTTGGCGACTGGCGCGACCCGATCACGCGCGGCATGACCTCGAACAAACCGAAGCCGGGGTATCGCGCATCGCCGATACAGAAAAGCGTGATTGCCTTCACGTCGCTGATGCGTCGTCTGAAGGGCACGCCCTGGTATGAAGAAGTCTGATTGCTCCGGCGACGCGTGCGCGGCGCACGCCCGTCGAACCTCGCAACATCGTCTATGTAGAACCATGGAGTCAATGCAATGAATGCCCCCGTGAACATCCCCGGCGCCACCGCCACGGCGCAGTCGCTGGGCAGCGCAGCGTTCCGTGAGCGCCACGGCCTGACCCTCGCCTATATGGCCGGCGCGATGGCTGCCGGCATCGCGGGCGAGGCGTTGCTCGAAGCGCTCGTCAGCGCCGGTTGCCTCGCCAGTTTCGGCTCGGCGGGCCTGCCGCTCGCGCGTATCGAAGCGGCGATCACGCGACTGCGTGCCTCGCTGCCCGGCAAACGCCTGTGCTTCAACCTGATCCACACGCCCGATCATCCGGCCCAGGAACGCAGCATCGTCGAGCTGTATCTGCGCGAAGGGATCGAGACGATCGAGGCGTCGGCATTCATGCAGCTGAGCGCGGCACTCGTGCTGTTCCGCGCGCGCGGCGCTTACCTCGACGAACACGGTCGCGCGCATGCGAAGCAACGCATCATCGCCAAGGTGTCGCGCCGTGAAGTGGCGCAGGCCTTTTTAAGGCCCGCGCCCGACGCACTGCTCGCGACACTGCAAGCCGAAGGCGCACTCAATGCCGGCGAAGTCGCCGCCGCGCGTCTGCTGCCGATGGCCGACGACATCACCGTCGAAGCCGATTCGGGCGGTCATACGGATCGTCAGTCGCTGGTCTGCGCGTGGCCGTCGCTCGCCGCCTTGCGCGCACGCGTCGCCCGCGAGTTCCCGCCGGCCGCCGAGGTCGGACTCGGCGCGGGCGGTGGTCTCGGTACACCAGCGGCAATCGCGGCCGCTTTCGCAATGGGCGCGGACTACGTGGTCACCGGTTCGATCAACCAGGGCTGCATCGAGGCCGGCACCTCCGATACGGTCAAGCAACTGCTGGCCGGCGCCGAACCCTCCGATGTCGCGATGGCGCCCGCCGCCGATATGTTCGAGCTCGGTGTGTCCGTGCAGGTGCTCAAGCGCGGCAGCATGTTCGCCGCGCGAGCCAACCAGCTGGGCGAGCTGTATCGCGCGCATCGCACGCTGCGCGATCTGCCGCCCGAAGAATGCAAACGGCTCGAACAGCAGATCTTTCATCAGCCGCTCGCAGCGGTCGAAGAGCAGACCCTCGCGTTCTGGCAGGCCCGTCATCCCGGTCTCGCCGAGCGGGCCGCGCAAGACCCGCGCATCCTGATGGGCCTCGTGTTTCGCTGGTACCTGGGCCAGGCCTCGCGCTGGGCGATCAACGGCGAGCCGGCTCGCGCACTCGACTTCCAGATCTGGTGCGGCCAGGCGATGGGCGCGTTCAACGCGTGGGCCGCCGACACCCCGTTCGCTGACCCGCGCCGCCGGCATGCGGCAGCGATCGCGTTGTCGCTGATGAATGAGGCTGGCGCCCATCTGGACAATTTCATGGCGCGCTCCGTGTGGCCGCCGGCGCTGTCGGCCGCGACGTCAACATCAACGTCGACGTCAGCCTCGACATCGACGGACGACGTCGAACCCGATGACGAAGAAGATCTGCAGGAGTGGTTGATGCTGCAGATCGCTCGCGAGCTCGGTGTCGACATCGACCAGATCGATCCGCGCTGCAGCTTCGAAAGCTATGCCCTCGATTCCGCGCGCACGCTGCTGCTGCTCAACCGCATGGAGCAACGGCTGTCGATGAAGCTGTCGCCCACGCTCGTATGGAACTACCCGACGATCGAAAAACTCGCCGCCCGCCTGCAACAGATGGCCGAAGCAGCGAACGTCAGCGCGGAGGCCAACGCATGAACGGCAGTCCCACCCTGCAGCGCCGTGCACTGTCCGACCTGACGGCGGACCAGCTCTGCGCACCGTGGACCCTGTTCCGCACGGCGCGGGCAAACCCGGCGATGCGCCTGCTGTGTTTCCCGCACGCCGGTGGCACCGCGCTCGCCTATCGCGGCTGGAGCGAGCAGTTGCCCGAGTTCGTCGAGGTCTGCCCGATCCAGTTGCCTGGCCGCAGCAACCGCTCGCACGAAACGGCCTATACCTCGGTCACCGCGCTGCTCGACGACTTGCTGCCCGCAATCGAGCCGTTGCTTGACCGTCCGGTCGCACTGTTCGGCCATAGCATGGGCTCGGCCCTCGCGTTTGCCGTCGCCACCAAGCTGGAGCAGCGCGGGCGTGCACCGCTGCGCGTCTTCGCCTCGGCGCGGCGTCCGCCGGTGCTCGGCCAGCCTGGCACGCTGCACCAGCGCAACGACGCGGAGTTGACCGCTTATCTGCGCGACCTCGGCGGCACGCCGGAGATCGTCTTCGAGAACGCGGAACTGCGGACCCAGGTGTTCCGCCTGCTGCGCGCCGACCTGCAGATGAACGACCTGTACACGACGGCCCGGCCGCTGCAGGACACGCCGATCACCACCCTGGGCGGTCTGCACGATCCCTATCTGCAGGTGAGCGATCTGCAGGGCTGGTCGAGCCTCACCAACGCTGCATTCGATGGCCGGTTATTCCACGGCGGGCATTTCTTCCCGCAGTACCAGCAGACGCCGGTACTCGATTACGTGGCCGAGCGTCTCACCGCCGATCTGGAGGGCTTGCATGTTCGTGCTGGATAAGACCCATGTCGAGATCGTCACGGTAGACCTGGACGCGCTACCCACGCGCCACGATCTGCTGGACGCCGACGAGAACCGGCGCGCACGCGCCTTCCTGCGCCCGCGCGACGGTCATCGTTTCGCCGCCGCGCACGGCCTGCTGCGCCAGTTGCTCGGTCTCGCCTGTGGCGAGTCGCCAGCGAGCCTCGTGTGGGGCGTCGGCGAGAAAGGCAAGCCCTGGTTGCCGGCTCATCCACGGCTCGGTTTCAACCTGTCGCACGCCGGTCCGGTTGCGGTTATCGCGCTTGGTCGCGATCTGCGCGTGGGCGTCGATGTGGAGCATCTCGCCCGGCCGCTCGACTGGCGCGGCATCGCCAGCCACTACTTCAACGCGGACGAATGTCACGCGATCGGCCAGGGCGAAGGCGCTTCACGGCGTTTTTATACCGTGTGGACCGCGAAAGAGGCGGTACTCAAGGCGATCGGCTGCGGCCTGTCCGCGCTCGAGGACGCACCGATCGCGCTCGATCGCGAGGGTCGGCCGCGCCTCGTCGACCCGCTCAATGCCGAATGGCATCTCATGCCGCTACACGAGGTTGGGCACCCCGCCGCCCTCGTCTACGACGGCCCAACGCGGATGCTGCGCCACTGGCGCTGGCCGCTTCCTGTTCAACTGCCCGGAGCGCTTCATGACCGAGATTATCGAACCCCCCAGCCGGCTTGACGAGTATCTCGCCGCCGGCGCCAGCGACACGGTGCTGCTGCGCCAGTTGCGCGAGCTGATCCAGAGCAGTGCGAAGGCTGCGCCGACGCGTGCGCCGGGCGCGCCGTTGCGCCTGCTGCTGGCCGGCTACAACGGCGGCGGCAACACGGGCGCGGATGTGCGGGTGGCCGAGATGATCCGCCAGCTGCGCGCCATTCTCGGACGCGAGCATGTGCAGATCGGTCTGGTCGCCGCCGGCGAGACGCTGCCGCTGGAACTCGCCGACGAGATCCGGCCCGAGTTCATCAGCGACTATGTGCCCGATTTTCTCGAGCGCACCTGCCGCCAGTACGACGGCGTGCTCGCCTGCGAAGGCTCGATGTTCAAGTCCAATTTCTCGACCACGCTCGGTGCCGTCATGGCCGCCAGCCTGGGGATCGCCTCGGCGAGCGAACGACTGGCAGTCGGCTACGGGGCCGAGGCCGGTCGCATGGAGCCGGGCCTGCGCGAGTTCGTCTCCGAGCTTGGCCAAGGTCCGCTGGTGCTATGCCGCAACGTGGAGTCGCGCACGCTGCTCGACGGTCTTGGCCTGCGCACCGCCGCGGGTTCGGACACCGCCTGGACCTACCAGGCCCTGCCCGAGGCGGCCGTGCAACAACGCCTGCGCATGCTCGGCGTGGGGCAGCGGCCGCTGCTGGTGATCTGCCCGGTCAACCCGTTCTGGTGGCCGGTGCGCCCGGACCTCGCCAAAGCCGTCGAGCTGGAAAAGCACGGTGCGCATCGGGACCTGCACTACGGCACTGTGCTGTTTCACGCCGACAGCGAGGAGATTCGCCGCAGCTACGTGGCCTATCTCGACGCGATCGCCGAGGCCGCGAAGCAATGGCGCGAAGACAACCACGGCAGCGTGCTGATCATCGGCATGGACCGGGTCGATCGCCTCGCCTGCCGCGATCTCGCCGCGCGCTTCGAGACGCCGCCGCCGATCGTACAGAGCGGCGACGTATCGCCGGGCGCGATCGTCGGTATGTTGCGCGCCGCCGACCTGCTGCTCAGCTCGCGCTTTCACGCGATCGTGACCAGCATGCAGGCCGGCGTACCGGCCGTCGGTATCAGCATGGACGAGCGCATCAACAACCTGCTGGGCGCCAGCGAACACAACCGCCGGCTGCTGCGCGCGGACAGTCCCGAACTGGCCGGGCAGATCCTGCCGGCATTGCGTCACGCGCAGGCGGAACGCGAATCGATCGGTGCGGCCGCGCAGGCTTTTGTGGCCAGCCAGCTGCGCGCGATGGGCGAGATGGGTCGCCGCTTCGCCGACGAAGTGCGCCGCTTTCACCCCGACATCAAGACGCCCGACAGCCACGCTGGCTGGAGCGCCTACCTGCCTTCGATGGATCCTGAACTGCACGCCCTACTAGAGAGGAATAGCTGACATGTCCCTGCAGAACCGCAATAGCGCGTGGGTGCACGCGATCATCGACGAACTCTCACGCGCGGGTGTCCGCCAGGCCGTCGTCTGTGCCGGTGGACGCTCGTTCGCCCTGATCGCGGGCATCGCCGACAGCGACTGGGAAATCGCGCACGTGCAGACCGACGAACGCGCCGCCGGCTTCCTGGCCCTCGGTCTCGCCAAGGCGACCCAGCGACCGGTGGTCGTCGCCGTCACTTCGGGTTCGTCGGTGGGCAACCTGCTGCCGGCGCTCATCGAGGCCGACAGCACCGACGTGCCAGTGATCGTCCTGACCGCCGATCGCCCCAAGGGCGGACAGAAGTCGGGCATGCCGCAGACCACCAACCAGATCGGCCTGTGCGCAGCCGTGGTGCGCGCCGCGCTCGATCTCGACAATCCGACCGACAGCTCGCAGGATATCGAAGCGCTGCGTGGCCAGATTGCCGGACTGCTGCCGTACCTGATCGGCGATCGCAAGGGGCCGGTGCAGATCAATGTTCCGATGGCCGGCAAGCTCAGTTCGGCCGATCCGACGCCGAACTGGGAACCGCCTGCGCTGAGCGACCTGGCGCGTCACGGCCGCTTCGACGCCGCGGGCACGCCATTGCCCATCCGCGATGTGGCCATCACCCAGCCGCACGACACCGACTGGGACGCGCTGGTTGCGCGGCTCGGCCTGCGCCCTGGCATGAAGGGCCTGGTGGTGGCGGCATCGGACTGTCCGCTGACGCCGTCGGCCGCCGCGAAGCTGTCGAAGCAACTGGGCTTCCCGCTGCTCGCCGATGCGCTCTCCGGCCTGCGCCGCCCGGGCATGCCCAACCTGCTCACCACGGCCGACGTGCTCGTCGCGCTCGAAAAGGAACAGCCTGACCTGGTGATCCGGCTAGGCGGTCTGCCCGTATCGCAGTACATGCAGAACTGGCTTAGCGCGCTGTCGGCGCCGGTGCTGCGCATCGATCGCAAGCACATCGAGGCAGACTTCCTGACGCCGCGCTTCGAGCTGCTGCGCAATCCCGACGAGGCCGATCTCGAACGTCTCGCCGCCGCCCTGGGGCGCGGCGACGAAGCCTGGCTCGAGCAGTGGCTGGGCCGCGACGCCGTGGTCCGCAACGGTCTGAGCGAAGCGATCGCCGCGCTGCCCTGGGGAGAGTGCCAGGCCGTCGCCGCCGTGCTGGCCGCGGATGGCTACGACTTCCTGCATGTCGCCAACTCCATGACCACGCGCCATACCAATCTGCTGCTCGAGGCGCACGACCTGCAGGTGTTTTCCAACCGCGGGGTGGTCGGGATCGACGGGACCAACTCGACCTTCATCGGCGAGTTGCATGGTTCGCAGTCGCGCGGTCTGCTGCTGATCGGCGATCAGACTTTCCTGCACGATCTGAGCGGCCTCGAGGCAAGTCGTATTGCCGGTCTGCGCGGCACGATCTGCGTCACCAACAACAGCGGTGCATCGCTGTTCGATGTGCTCGGTCTGGGGCTCGAAAAGACGCTGCCCGATTACACGCGCCTCGTCCGCAACCCGCCTGGCTATCGCATCGGGCCGGCCGCTGCCGCGTTCGGTTTGCAGCATGTGCGCTGCGAATCGCTGCAGGCGCTGCAGCAGGCGCTCGCCGACGCGAAATCGGCAGACGGCATCCAGGTCATCGAAATGGTCGTGCCGGCCGATTCGCTGCGGCGCGACATCGTTCCGCTGTACACCGCCGCGATGAGTGCCCTGTCGGTACCGGCCGCCACGGTGTAACTGCCAGTAACCGTCCTGCACACGTCGCTCGACGACGTGATTAAATACCTCCCGTTCACCCGGTGCGCTCCGCACCGGGCCCTTCCCATTACGGCGGCGGTTACCAGACCATGCGCGTGTTTGCCCTGTCGGACATCCACGTCGATTACCCCGACAACGAGTCGTGGATCGAATCACTCTCCACCCGCGATTACCGCGACGACATCCTGATTCTGGCGGGCGATGTCTCGGATTCGCTCGTGCGCATGCAGCGATGTTTCGATAATCTCGTGCGACGCTTTCGCAAGGTGTTGTATGTGCCTGGCAATCACGATCTGTGGGTGCTGCGCGAGAAAGGTCACAGCTCGCTCGATAAATTCCACCAGGTGTGTCAGCTCGCGCAGGACTGCGGGATGTCGATACGCCCAACGCAGGTGGGCGGGGTGTCGCTCATTCCACTATTCAGTTGGTACGATTACTCGTTCGGGCCACCCAGTGAGGACATTCTGGTGACGTGGATGGACTTTCGAGCGTGTGCGTGGCCCGAAGGTCTCGGAGCACAGGAGATCACGACGTACTTCCTGCAGCTCAACGAACCCGTGCTCGTTCCCTACGATGGGACTGTCATCACGTTTTCACATTTTCTGCCGCGCATCGATCTGATGCCCGACTTCATTCCGCCAGCACACCGGACCTTGTATCCGGTGCTCGGCACCGCGCGGCTCGATCAGCAGATCCGCGCGGTCGGGTCCAGTATTCACGTTTATGGCCATAGCCATGTGAACCGGCAGATCGTCATTGACGGTGTGACTTACATCAATAACGCGTTTGGCTATCCGCATGAGCAGCGGATTACGAGCAAACAACTGGTCTGTATTCATCGGGATGGTTGATTACGGCGTCGCCGGGGAAGTCGCGAGTACCATAGCCTGATGTTCCTCGGCAAGCGTGCGAAATCGCGCGCATCGATTGCACAGGATACGGAAAGCAAATGGGAGCGTATATCTCCCGGGGAGACAGTTCGATGTCGCATATCTTCGAGGAAGGCCTGGGCCGCCGCGAGGCCAACTACGTTCCGCTCACACCCATCGATTTCATTGCGCGTGCCGCCGAAGTCTACGGTGACCGCCTGGGCGTCGTGTACGGTGCGACCCGCCGCACGTGGAGCGAGACCTATGAACGGACCCGGCGCCTCGCTGGCGCGCTGCAGCGCGCGGGGATAGGACGCGGCGATACCGTCGCCGCGCTGCTTCCCAACATTCCTCCGATGATCGAGGCGCATTTCGGCGTGCCAATGGCGGGCGCGGTGCTCAACACGCTGAATACACGGCTCGAACCCTCTTCGATCCTCTTCATGCTGCGACATGGCGAAGCGAGAGTGCTGATCGTCGACACCGAGTATGCCGAGCTGGCACAGCGGGCCGCGCTCGAGTTTCCGGATCTGCTTATCGTCAGTGTCAGCGACGTTATGGCCGCGGATCCGCACAGGTTTCCGCGCGCAACCGACTACGAAGTTTTCCTGCAAGGCGGCGACCCGCAATTCGCCTGGCAGCCGCCTGCCGACGAATGGGACGCGATCGCGCTGAACTACACGTCGGGTACGACCGGGGACCCGAAGGGTGTGGTCTACCATCATCGTGGCGCCTACCTGAATGCCTTGAGCAATATCCTCGAGTGGGATATGCCTAAACATCCGGTCTACCTCTGGACGCTACCGCTGTTCCATTGCAACGGCTGGTGTTTTCCGTGGACCGTGGCGGCACGTGCCGGCGTCAATGTCTGTCTGCGTAAATTCGACCCGAAGACCGTGTTCGACCTGATCCGGGTAGAAGGCGTCACCCACTACTGTGGTGCGCCGATCGTCCAGAGTGCATTGGCCAATGCGCCAGAGACGTGGCGTGACGGAATCGAACATCGGGTCGCGACCATGGTGGCCGGTGCGGCGCCTGCACCTGCGATCATTGCGAAGATGAAGCAGATCGGTTTCGATCTGACGCATGTGTACGGTCTCACCGAAGTCTATGGACCGGCGTCGGTATGCGCCCGGCAGACGCACTGGGATAGCGCGAGTGAGGATGAACTGGCGAGCCTCAATGCACGGCAAGGCGTGCGCTATCACCTGCAGGCCGCTGCAACGGTCGTGAACCCCGACACACTCGATCCGGTACCGAACGACGGCGAGACACTCGGCGAGATCGCATTTCGCGGCAACATCTGCATGAAGGGGTACCTGAAAAACGAGCGCGCCACCGAAGAGGCCTTTCGAGGTGGCTGGTTCCACACCGGCGATCTCGGTGTGCTGATGCCCGACGGCTACATTCGCGTCCGCGATCGGAGCAAAGACATCATCATTTCCGGCGGGGAAAACATTTCGAGCATCGAGGTCGAAGACGCGTTGTACCGGCACCCTGCGGTTTCGCTGGCCGCCGTGGTAGCCATGCCGGACCCGAAATGGGGTGAGGTTCCGTGTGCGTTTGTCGAGCTGAAAGAGGGAGCGGGCGCCACGGCCGAAGAAATCATCGCGCACTGTCGTCTGTTTCTCGCGAGCTTCAAACTGCCGAAAGCCGTTGTCTTCGGCGAGTTGCCTAAAACGTCGACTGGGAAGATCCAGAAGTTTGAACTGCGTACGCGGCTGAAATCCAGCAGCGCGATAGACGGAGGCGCGGGGTCGTGATTATTGAATGCCCGGGTGTTTTGCCGGGTAGCGCGGTTGCGGACTCACTTTAGCGAGGAGTGGCATTAGCTCCTTGATCGGACGTTGATCGAGTCTAGATACCAGATCGATGATCTGGCCTCGCAGCGCTTCATCCGCGTATGGCTCACTTAGCCAGTGGAATTTCTCGACGGTCCGCTCCCATGTGAACGGGTTGTCGAGCCCGCCTTCAAAGCCCACATGTTCCTTTGAGAACACCTGCCCATCCCTGCAGCGAATCGTCACCCGGGTGTTTAGCGCATGTGGGTACTGCTTGCTGAATTCGATGTCGGGCCGCACCGTGACTCTCTTGAGCAATGCCTGTGTGTCGGCGGCCTGAACGCGTTCCGGTTCGAGCTGCGCCGGCCCCACTTCGTCGTCGATCAGTACGACCGCAATCAGGTACTTGAGGTTGTAGTCGGCCTGCTCCTTGGTCTGCGGCTCGTCCTTCGGGCCGAAACCGCCTCCTCCCGCGATATCGAATCCGGTCTGGAAGATATCGCACACAACTTCTTCGACGTCCTCGCTCTTCAGGCTGTGCCGACGCTTCAGATCGAGCGTTGCTTCGAGCACGGGTTGTCCGTGAATCAGCGAACAGAATTTCTTCATCACCGTTTCATGAATGACTTCGAGCCTCTGATCGTTCCAGTCGACTTCGAGCGGCTGATCGAACATACGCACGAGCCCATTCGGCCCTTCGAACAGACGAAGCGGACCCGTAAAGCCGCGCTTGGCAAGCGACGCCGAGTAGATTGCACGCATGCCGGTAATAGCCGGTGAGAAACCCTTCCATTGCGATACGGGCTCGGAATGGACGCAGGACAACGAGATGTTATCCACGGTGGCAATCGTGATGGCATGCGCGAGTTGTTCAGCATCGAGGCCGAACAACTTGCCCGAACCCGCCGCCGACGACATCGCCAGTTGAATGGCGTGGTTGAATCCCTTCGCCATCACCGGAACGATCGCGGTGATGCGAGCGCCGATCTCGTACGCGACGGCGAGCGCGAGCATGAAATCCTCGCCACTTGCCGATGCGTGGTCGGCAGCCGCGAGGATCGTGCCGAAGTTATCGCTGGGGTGACAGAGACCACCTGGCGACATGTAACTATCGAGCAGATCGACATAACGCACGAGGCCCGAGTTGTACAACGCGGCCTGATCCGGCGACGTGCTGCCACCACCAATCAGCGTGCACGCACCCGAGCGGCCGTATTCGTCGAACTGCTCGCGCAACGCCTTGAACGGTTTGCCCGACAACGCACCTATCGCGCAGCCGAGGCTATCGAGGATGTTTCGCTTGAACAGGGTCCGCGACTGCGGTGTGAGGTGCTGGACGCGCGCATCGAAAGCGAACTGGCCGATGCGTTGAGCAATGGTAGGCGTACTCATATGGCGAAGTTCTCACGGTAAACAGCGTGTCGCGCGGGGAGGCAAATTCATAGGCTCAACACATGCGCAATCTAGTTGGTTTCATGCGCCGGGCAAACACCCGTCATGGATCAACTATTTTGCGCGTGAGGAACAAGTCCGCGCATCCCGTCTACAGCACCACTCTCGAAGCACTGCCCGACCACGTGGCGGTTTTGATATCAAAACTGTCGATTGAGACTGTATTCCCCCTTGTTCGCTCTTTGTACACTCCGGTTCACCGCATGAACCTGTCACGCGAACATTGGAGAGCAAAGATGATCACTAAAGCGTTATTTGTCCGCCTTGAAGCCAAACCGGGAAAAGAGCAAGCGGTAGAAGACTTCCTTACCGCAGGCCTTGAAATGACCCATCGGGAAGCGACTACGCCCATCTGGTTTGCGCTCAAGCTATCGCCGACGACGTTTGGTGTGTTCGACGCATTTGCAAATGACGAGCATCGCCAGGCACACCTGCACGGCAGCATGGCCAATGTGCTGATGTCGCGCGCCGCCGAGATGCTGGCAAGCCCGCCTTCGATCGAATCGATCGATGTGCTCGGCATGAAAAATCAATTGCCCTGAGCCGCTTGCAGCTAGCACATAGCGTCCCGATTCAATCGCATTCATATAGATGGAGTCACTCGTGTCGATTCAAATCAAACTAGGTGTTCTGTTGGCCGCCGTTGCATTCTCGAGCGCATCTTTCGCGCAAGCTCCCGACGTCAAGCCGGAACGGATTCGTGGCGACATCGTGTCGTTCACGGGCGAAACGCTGACCGTACATCGCAACAGTGGAGACACCGTGTCTGTCGATGTCAAACCGGACGTCGGCGTCTCGGCTCTTAAGCCCGCCAAACTTGGTGACGCCAAAGTCGGTACTTACGTGGGAACGCCGGCGATTACCGGCCCCGACGGAAAGCTGACAGCCACGTCGATGATCGTGTTTCCCGATGCGGCACGTGGCACCGCAGAAGGCCACTTCGCTTATGACTTCGGTCCGAGCAGCACGATGACGAATGCAAACGTGGTGTCGGTTGTGACGGGCACGAGCGGCCGCGAACTGCATCTGTCGTACAAGGGCGGCAACAGCACGGTGACCGTGCCGGCCAATGTGCCGGTCGTGACGCCCGTACCGGCGGCCAGAACGGATCTGACGGCAGGCAAGAAAGTGTTCCTCGTGGTGACACCGGGTACCGGTGGCGTGTATGACGCGCACGTGCTGTTTGTCGAAAAGGATGGCGTAGCGCCCGCGTTTTAATGCGTGAGGCCGGTCCGCTGGGGCCGGCCTCTTTAAAGACCACGAGATCGCTTTGAGCCACGTAACGATTCAACCCGCCTGGGTCCGCATTACACACTGGATTAACGCGCTCGCAGTCATCCTGATGGTGCTGAGCGGCTGGCAGGTCTACGACGCCTCACCGATTTTTCCATCCTTTCGGTTCCCTGCCGTCATCACGCTAGGCGGATGGCTTGGCGGTGCGCTGCTGTGGCACTTCGCCGTCATGTGGCTGCTGATCACCAACTTCCTCGTCTACCTCGGCTTGAATCTCGTCTCGGGACGTCTGCACCGCAAACTGTTGCCCATCAGCCCCAGATCGCTCGTCACCGATCTCATCGCCGCGTTGCGCGGCACGCTCGGGCATGAAGACCTCTCGCGCTACAACGCGGTACAGAAGTTCGCCTACCTGGTCGTCATCGTCGATATCGTGGTAATAATCCTGTCGGGACTGGCGATCTGGAAGTCGGTGCAATTCCCGCTGCTGCGTACATTGATGGGCGGGTATGACAACGCACGCATCGTGCATTTCTGTGCAATGAGCGTGCTGGTAGCGTTCTTCTTCGTGCACGTCGTCATGGTTGCGCTGGTGCCGCGCTCGCTGCTTCTGATGATCCGCGGACGCTAATCATGAGTTTTCGCAAAAACCCCGGCAAAACCGATACGTTCCTCCCGACGCATACTGAATCGATCATCAAGGATGCGCGCAACGAACTAAAGAATCCCGCGCGCCGGTTGCTTGGCAAACGGATTCTCACGCTCGGTGGCATAGCGATGCTATCGGGCTGCGATCTGACCAACGACAAGTCCGTGAACACCATGCTGCGCAAAATGTCGTTCTTCAACGACGACGTGCAGGCATTGCTGTTCAATCCGAACGAGATGGCGCCGACGTATCCGGAATCGATGATCACGCGGCCGTTTCCGTTCAACGCGTTTTACGGCATCGATGATGTGCCTGAAGTCGACGCTGCGACTTACCGGCTTCAGGTAAGTGGTCTTGTACGTGGAAAACGCGTCTGGACGCTCGACGAACTGCGTACCCTGCCGCAGGAAGACCAGATCACGCGTCATATCTGCATCGAGGGATGGAGTGCGATCGGCCGATGGGGTGGTGTGCGTTTCTCACGCTTCCTGAAGCAGGCCGGTGCCGATATCACGGCGAAGTACGTGTCGTTTCATTGCGCGGACAACTACTGGACCAGTATCGACATGCCCACTGCGCTGCACGCGCAGACGCTGCTTACGCTGACTTACGATGGCCAGGTGCTACCGCCGAAGTACGGCTTCCCGATGAAACTGCGCATGCCGACCAAGCTAGGTTATAAGAACCCAAAGCACATCATGGCGATCAGCGTGACGAATGAATACCCTGGAGGTTACTGGGAGAACCAGGGGTATAACTGGTTTGGTGGTTCTTGAGTGGCGCTACTTCAATCACGCATCCTTCACAGCGCGACGTTGCCGTTCCAGGCCGCTTTACGTAAGCCCGCAATGCTGAGATCGGCGCCAGCGACAGCGAGCCCGTTGCAACTCCCCTGATGAAATACGAGGATACGGTCCGCGATCTCGAGCAACTCCTCTTCCTCACTCGATACAACCACGACGCAACGCCCCTCAGCCGCCATACGTCGAATGATCGCGTAGATGTCAGCCTTGGCGCCGATGTCGACGCCCTTCGTCGGCTCGTCGAGCAACACGAGCTGTGCGTCCTGACCCATGACCCGCGCAAGCAGGATCTTTTGCTGATTCCCGCCCGAGAGCGATTTGATCGGCCCGCGAAGATCACCGCGGGCGTTCATTTCGACCAGTATCTGTCTCGCGCTCCTCGCCGCCTTGTTATGGTCCACCAGCATGCGCTTTCGAAAGCGGTGCAGGATCGGCAAGGTCGCGTTCGTGAAACTCGACATCAGCGGTACGATGCCGTCTTTCTTGCGTTCTTCGCTCAGGTAGCCCACGCCTTGACTGATTGCGCCTGCAGGACCGGACACCCGATAAGGTTTCCCTGCGAGCTGGACATCTCCTGCGAGCCATTTTTCCAGGCCATATAGCGTGCGACAGAATCGGGTGCGCCCTGCGCCTGCCAGCCCGTAGATACCGACGACCTCGCCTGGCCACGCCTGAAGTGAAACGTCACGCAGACGTTCGGTGCAAAGACTTCGCACATCAAGATAGGGGCTTGATGCGGTATCCGCCCGCTTTCGGGAAGTACGCTCATTTTCATCCGCGGCCAGACCTGCATCGCCAACGATCGCATCGACAATGTCCTGCTTCGCGATGTTGCTCACGGCGTGGTAAATCACCTTGCCGCCGCACATGACCGTCGCCTCGTCGCACACACCGAGCACCTCGTCGAGCTTGTGCGATACCAGCACCACGCCGATATTTTTTTCTCTGGCAATGCGTTGCACCGACAACAGCAGCGCTTCAGCCTGAGCGCCCTCGAGCGCCGTGGTCGGTTCATCCAGAAAGAGAAAGCGCGCCTCGCGGTCCAGGTTCGCCACGACCTCGAGCATCTGCTTGTCCGGATGAGACAGGTCCTTCACGAGGCTGGAAGGCTGCATCTTCAATTTATAGTCCTGCAGGACGTGCCGCGTGTGCTCCTTCATCGCCACATCGTCGAGCAAGCCGTTCTTTCTTAGCTCACGTCCGAGAAACAGGTTCTGCCACACAGTCATGCCGGGAATCAGGCGCAGTTCCTGATACACGCAGGCGATCCCCTGCCTTAACGCATCGCGCGGCGACGTAAGCGAAATGGATTCGTCGCCGAGGAAGAGCTGCCCGGAGTCCTGCTGGTTGACCCCGGCGAGAATCTTGAGCAAGGTCGACTTGCCGGCGCCGTTGTGGCCGAACAAGCCATGAATTTTTCCGGGCGCCACGTCGAAGTCGACACCCAGCAACACAGGGACACCCGCGAACGACACCTTGATGTCGCGCGCCCGATAATGTCTGTCGCTGTCACTCATCGCTTGAATCCCTATTGATTCCCTATTGATTCCCTATCCCGGCAAGCGTTCAGTAGGCCTGGCCTACGACCTCGGCGGCATTCGCCTTGTTCACCAGCAACGGAGGGCTATTCACGATCGCCGATAGCGGCTTCCCCGCAAACTGCTGGCTCACGCTATCCACCAGCAATGCGGCGAGTCTCACGGGTTCCTGAATCGCCCCGGCGCGCAGGACATCGCCGGACTGGATCTGCTTTACGCCTTCCTTGTCGACGAAAGCGTAGAGCTTCACCTTGTCCTTTAAGCCCAACTGATTGATTGCAGCGAGCGCGCCCAGTGCTGCCGGCTCAGTGTCGGAATAGACGACGGTCATACCCGGATTGCCTTGAAGCATCTCCGTGGTCACCTTAAGAGACGTCGTCTCTTCCACTTTTCCATTCACGAGCGCGACGACCTTGAGATTCGGGTTAGCGGCAATGGCCTGCTTGAAACCGTCATCGCGTGCGTTGGCCGCCGTCGCCGTCGGTTCACCGACAATCCCGATCACCGCATGCGCGTTGGCGCCCAGGTCCTTCAGCAGTTGCTGGCCGATAAATACGCCACCGGCTTTCTGATCGGTTTGCACACCCTGCACGATGTGCGCGCCCTGCTGCTTCATGCCATCGGGGTCCGGCAGGATATTGATGGCGAAAGCGGGGATATTCGCGCGGTTCAGTTCGGAGATGATCGAGACACACGGCCCCGAACTCACGCAATTGACAGCGACCGCGTCGACCTTCTGCTGGACGAAGCTCTGCACCTGCGAAAGCGCACGAGCATCGTCGTTGTCCGCGATCGAAACCTCGACATGCATGCCCTTCGCCGCACCGCTATCTTCGAAGCTCTTCTTCATCGCCACGTAGTACGGGTTGGTGAGATTGGGAAGAACGACACCGAGGTTTTTTGCACCGCTCGATGCAGATGCTCCCGAGTTCCGGTTACAACCGGTCAGCGTCAGCGCAAGAACGGAACTGACGAGCCCAATAGCCACTACGTAACTGTTTCGCATGTGATTTACCCCGGTTAAGTCGTGCTCTTCAGTGAATCTTTGTGCTGAACCTGCTTCTGCCCGCTGCGGGACTTCAGCCAGGGGAAGCTAAGGCGTCTGGACGACCGCAAGGTATCAAGCGTTACGCCGGCCAGAATGATCAGACCGATGACTAGTGGCTGCCAGTACGCGCTCACGTTCAGCACATTCATCAGATTCGAGATTGCGGCGATCAGCATGGCGCCAATCATCGCGCCCACTACGCTGCCGCTTCCGCCAAACAGGCTCACTCCGCCCACCACAGCTCCAGCGATCGAGAAAAACAGTTCGTCGCCGCGACCCGCAGTCGGATAGCCCGTCATCAGCCGCGAGCCGTAAATGAGGCCCCCGCATGCGGCACAGAGACCCGACACCGAGTAGACGAACAGCGTGACGCGCGGCACGCTGATACCCGATAAGCGGGCTGCATCTGCGTTGCCGCCGACCGCATAGATGTGCGTCCCGGTCACCGTCCGCTTCAGTAGCAAGGCTGCGATAGCGATTGCCACGAGCAAGGCCAGCACGGGAAACGGCACCCCAAACGGACGTGACTGCCCGATGAGGCTATAGCCGATCTGGGTGACCCGGATGGACTCAGCGCCGGTAATGATTTGCGGAATGGATGCCGCAACGCCCATGGTGGCAAACGTCACGATGAAGGGCGGCACGCCCGTGCGGTCGATAATCCAGCCGTTGATCATGCCCGCCAGCGCGCCAATCACCAGCACGAGCGGCACGGCCAGTTGCCATGGCAAGCCGAGACTTTGCATCAGCAATGCAGCGACGACACAGGTCATCGCAACGATGGACCCGCAGGAGAGATCGATCCCGCCAGTGAGCAGGACAAACGACTGGCCAAGACACAGAAAGCCGATGACGGCGCCGTTCAGCAGCAGCACCATCATGTTCGAAAGCGTGAGGAAATTCGGTGTGGCGATGAAGCCGCCCAGCATGACCACGAGAAATACGACCGCGATGCCTGTTTCGGCAGGCAGCCGAAAGTGACGCCTTGTCGTTCCGGGTGATTCAAGACTACTCATGTTTGCCTCCTGATCCGGCGACGCATCGACAGCACTGCGCCTTGTCTCCAACTTGTCCTTTTGAGCCGATCCGGAGCCGCCCAACTGTGGGGAGCCCGGTCGTCATCGCTGGCATCGTGCCACGTGCAATGTTGCACATCGATCACATCCTAACCTTAAAAAGGTAAAGATTCAACTAAATGGTAAAGATATGATCAACTTCGCCGTGGAGATGGGCGAAACGGCGTGGCGACTGGCTATAGAGGCAGCGACGGCGCGGTTTTCAGGTCATCCTGATCGACGCAGGACGGGTGTTCGAAGTCGAATCCGCCACACAGATGCATCTGTTTTTTGCGACTTATGGGTTAACATGTTCGACGTTGAACATCGTCTGCTCGAAACGATGGTGGTCTGTTCCAGCCACCCACTCTTATCAAGAACCCGACATTTCTATGGCTAGCAAAGAGCAACGGTCCGGCCAGATCCTCGACATGGTCGATTCCCGGCATTTCATGAGCATTGGCGATCTGGCCAAAGCGCTAGACGTTTCTGAAATGACGATCCGACGCGATGTGCGCGACCTGGCTGATGCGGGCAAGGTGCGCACGGTCTACGGCGGCGTGGCATCGCTGGACAATGGCAGCACGACTGCGAACTACAACGCACAGACCGAAGGCTCCCAGCACCCCGCGGAGAAACGCCGGATTGCGCTTGCAGCAAGCCGGCTGCTCAGCCCGGGGGACGTGGTCATCCTCGACTCGGGGACCACCGTTCAACAACTCGCCGAATGCCTGCCCGCCGAAGGTGCGTTTACGTTTATTTGCTACAGCCTGAACACCATCAATGTGCTGGCGAAACGGGAGGACACGACCGTGATTTCGCTTGGCGGCGTGCTTTCGCCGAAGTCCTATACCTTCTCCGGACCCGACGCGATTCAGGCGATGCAACGTTATCGCGCGAACAAGGCCTTCATCGGGGCAACCGGATACGAGCTGAGACAGGGACTCACCTGCAGCTACGTCGAAGACTGCTCATGGAAGCAGGCGGCGATGCAATCGAGTGTTGAGCGAATCCTGCTGGTCGACTCATCGAAATTCGGCAAGGTATCGACCTGCAGTTTTGCTGGTGTGGAAAGTTTCGACAGGGTGATAACCGATGCGGGCATACCTGCGCAATACCGCTACGACCTCGAAGCAAAGGGCCTCGAGGTGCTCATTGCCGATTGATGCCAGATGGCAGTGTAGCGAGCAGCGCGCGACGGAGTTCGACCAGTTCGCTAAGCCCGGTCGCGGGTGAATCTCTTGAAATACACATGCTCCCCGCAACGAACATATCGACGGCGGCTGGAGCGAACCGGCTGATGTTCCCCTTCGAAACACGACCGTCGATCTCGATCGCAGTAGCAAGTCCCTGTTGTTCGATCATCGCTCGCAAGGCAAGAATCTTCCGCTCCGCATACGGCACCTGTGTCTCACCGCGCACGCCGGCATAGCCGGGGTTGGTGAGCATCAGCAGCACGGTGTCGCATCGCTCCAGTACAAACTCAAGCGTGCTGAGCGGTGTAGACGGCTTTAGCGCGACGCCTGCCCGCACGCCTGTGGAGCGGATGTGGTTGAGCATCCGGTCTACATGAGGCTCCGACTCGATCTGAAAAGTAAGCTGCTGTACGCCGATATCGAGCAGAGCATCGATAAAGTAGTCGTGGCGCGTGGCCATGACGTGAACATCGAAAACCAGATCTGTCTTGCGCCGCAAGTGCGCAATCGTCTCGATCCCTAGCGGCATGCTCGGGCTGAAATGACCGTCGATCACATCGAGATGCACGGCATCGAGTCCAGACGCTGCGATGACCTCGGTTGCGCGTTCGAGGTTGCTCAGATCGAACGTGATCAGCGACGGCACAATCAGACAGGATTTTTCCCAGGCGATATCCACGTTCAATCCGCCTCGAAGTCTTCGTTTGCAATCGTGTCGGTAAAGGCCGCAAACCATTCCTTGTAAAGCGCTACGACATCTGGGCGCGGTTGTGCGGCGCGCGTCTCATCGAGTTCGACATAGCGCTCGCAAACGTCGTACAGCGTGACAGACGCGCCTTTCGCGCGTTGATGCACCGTGAGGGCGAGCAGCGCCGCAGCATAGGCGCCGCCCTCGTCGCACTTGACGCGAATCACGTCGGTATCGAAGACGTCGGCGAGTATCTGCCGCCATGCCGCGCTGTTCGCGCCGCCGCCCGTCAAGCGGAATTGCTCTGCACGTTCGAAACTCAGCGCAAGCCGTTCATAGCCCCACTTCAAGCCGAACGCGACGGACTCGGCTCCCGCTCTCATCAGATTGGCACGTGTCATGTTGTCCGCGGACAGGCCCTTCATCACCGCGCGCGCACGCGGCAGCGCAGGAATGCGCTCGCCATTGAAATACGGAAACATTCGCACGCCGCCCGCACCGGGGCTTGCCGAGGCGATCAAATGTTCGACTTCGGCGATCTCGACTTCGAACAGTTGTTGCAGCAACGTCGTTGTCGAAGTCGCATTCATGGTCGCGATGGTCGGTAGCCAGCCACCATCGAGACCGCAGAACACGTAGATGCTGGGGTCGACGGACTCCGCCAGTTTGTCCGCATGCAGGTTCAGCACGCCCGAGGTTCCGAGGCCGAGCGTCGCGCGTCCCGCTGCCACATTGCCTGTGCCCAGGGCACCCATCACGTTGTCGCCGGACCCGCAGGCAACCAGCACGCCCGGCGAAAAACCGAATTCCGCAGCCACTTCAGGGCGCACGGTGCCAATTGGCTCGAGCGGCGAAGCGATGCGGGGCAGAGACCGTTCCAGTCGCCCCGTCGGATCGATCACGTCCACCATGTGCGATGACCATATGCGGGAAAGGACATCGAAGTAACCGGTCCCGGACGCCTCGCCCGCATCCGTTGCACATTCGCCCGTCAGCCAGTAGTTGATGTAGTCATGCGGCAAAAGAACCTGCTGCATCTGTGCGTAGATATCGGGCTCGTGTTGCCGGACCCATGCGACCTTCGACGCTGTGAAACCCACCGGAATCGTGGTGCCAATCAGGCTACGGATGCGCTTCTCGCCGCCCGCGGCATGAAAGAGTTGCTCATTGACCGCCGCCGTTTCCGTATCGTTCCACAGCTTCACATTGCGTATCACCGCGCCGCCATCATCCAGCATGACGAGCCCATGCTGTTGCCCCGATACCGCTATCGCCGAGACATCCGCCGGGCTGCGCGTGGTCCCGGCAAACAGGTCTTGCAAGGCTTGTCGTAGCGCGGCGATCCACCATTCGGCTTTCTGCTCGCGACGCCCACTGGCTTCGGCGATGACGGGATGACTGGCATGACCGCGGGCCACCAGCGAGCCGGTTTCCGGGTCGAGCAAAACCACTTTGGTGCCTTGTGTACCGCAGTCGATGCCTAGATACATGGGTTGCCTCTATCTACCGTTCTTCATCGCTCTATTCGCGACTTTGCTCAATTCCAGACAGACTTTACACAGGAGAAGTTTGAAATTCACCATAATTGGTGTAACTATACCATTTTGTCCAGTTGATGTTATAGTTGCCCCGACAGCTTCACGTTTTCCCGTCCGACAGGTTGGAATCGGCAAAACGAGCGGAACAGCTTCCGGGTGCCGGACTCCATCAAACCTGACGCGAAGTACGACCATGACCGATCCGATGCAACTGGAGATACCAGGACTGACAGACGCCATCCTCGGTGAAATACAGGCGTCTCTGCATGCCGTCAGTCCCGCTGATCTCAATGCGCTCGTCGCCGAGATCGAACGCGCGCCGAAAGTGTTCTGCCTGGGCGCGGGCCGGTCCGGCATTCTTCTGCAGGCGTTCTGCATGCGACTCAATCACCTGGGATTCGAAGCGTATATGGCAGGCGGCTTACCGTGCCCGCCCGTCGGGGCCGACGATCTGATCATCGCAGCTTCCGGCTCGGGAGAAACGCGCAGCGTGTCGGCGGTACTCGATCAAGGGCGACAGGCCGGTGCCAGAGTCGCGCTGTTCACGGCACGGCGCTCGGGCAACCGCTCAATGGCGGCAGATGTGACGGTGATCATTCCCGCCCCCGCCGGTCTGGTGAATCGCGATCATCCGCAGAATCTGCAGCCCATGCGCACCCTGTTCGAGCAGGTTTTTTTTCTCATATGCGAAGCGATCGTGTGCAGCTTGAGAATGAAGAAAGGCATCGGTGAAGAGGAGATGGCCCAGCGGCATGCGAATCTCGAGTGACCGGGCATAACAACAACTCACGACAACTCAAGCCCCCCGCAACTCGCGCACGCCTTTCCCCGTCCTTCGCCTTAGCAACGTTCGCAACGTGCTGCCATCCGCATAGCCGACCTGCTCGGCAATGCGATCGATTGTGAGCTTCGTCGTCTTGAGTAAATGCACGGCGCGCTCGATCCGCAGATCCTGGATGTACTCAACCGGCGTTTTTCCTAGCACGGCGTTTAGACGTCGCGTCAGCGTGCGAGTGCTGGTCCCCAGGCCATCGGCAACGACGTCGAGCACGAGTGCCGCGTCGAGGTGTTCACGCACCCAGCGATCGAACTGCTCGACGAGCGGGTCCGAATGCGAAAGGTGATCGGAAATCGCATAGACGGATTGCGACATCCGCGAATCGAATACCAGGTACCTGGCCACGAGCGATGCAAGCTCAGGGCTATTGTTGCGAATCAACCAGAGCCCGAGGTCAAGATGGCTCAGGGCCGCCCCCGCCGTCACCGCGGCGCCGCTCGGAACGACGATGCGATGTGCGTCCAGACTCACATGCGGATAGCGCTGCCGGAACAGCGGTGAGAGCCACCAGGTGGTCGTCGCTTCGCCACCGTCGAGCAAGCCGCTTTCAGCGAGCACGAACGTACCGGTGCAAGCCGCCGCAACGCGTGCGCCACCGGCGCGCCACGAACGGAGCGCGCCGAATGCATCGATCACATCGTTGCGCTCGAGCGTAGGCACTAACGCTTCAGCTGTCATACGGTTAAGCGCCGGTACGACGATCCAGTCCGGCGCGGGCGCATGTGTCACATCGTGAACAGGCACCTGCATTCCAAGCGCCGTACGTACCTCGGGTCGCATCCCCGTCACGGTGATGTCGAAGCCTGCCGTAGTAACGCCTGTCGTTTTCGCAAGATTGTTGGCCATCGACAGGCTGTCGAGCACGGTGGTCAGACCCGTGTCGAACACGCCCTCGAGCGCGAGGACATAAATTCGCATGGTGATCGGGTATCCGGCTTATCGATGGCGAAACACGGGCGCGCGCTTGGCCAGGAACGCATGCATGCCTTCCTTTTGACCTTCGGTCGAAAACGCGGACTGGAAAAGCCGCCGCTCATGCAGCACACCCTCGCTTAATGGCGACTCGAATGCCCGGTTGACCGCTTCCTTGGCCAGCCGCACGGCGGGCAGGTTGTAACCGGCGATGGTGTGCGCAGTCTCGAGTGCGGTTTGCAGCAACCCGGCCGATGGAACGACGCGCGCCACGAGGCCCGCCGCCAATGCTTCGTCGGCACGCAAATTCCGGCCCGTGAGAATCAGGTCCATCGCCAGCGATTTGCCAACCGCGCGCGTCAAGCGTTGCGAACCGCCGATGCCGGGCAACACGCCGAGTTTGATCTCCGGTTGACCGAACTGGGCATCGTCGGCGGCAATGATGAAATCACATGCCATCGCAAGCTCACATCCACCGCCGAGCGCGTAGCCGCCTACCGCAGCGATGATCGGCTTTGAAATGCTTCGAATGCGGTCCCACTCGGCGAAGAAATCGCTTGCCTGCCAGTCGACGTACGATTTTTCAGCCATTTCCTCGATGTCCGCCCCGGCTGCAAACGCGCGTGCATTGCCGGTGATCACAATCGCGCCGATGTCGTCGTCCCTGTCGAAAGCGGCAAGCGCAGCGAGCACTTCGCGCGACATCTGGACGTTGAGCGCGTTCAGGCTCTTCGGACGATAGAGCGTGATCAGTCCAACACGCTCCCTGCGATCGATCTTGATGGTTTCGTAGGCGCCGCTTTCGGATGCGGCATTAGCGGTGTTTGTGTTGACGTCGGCTACCTGCGTCTTTGTCTGCTTCGCGGGTACACCGTGCACTACTGAAATATCGGTCGACATAGTTTCCACCTGTCAGTTCAGATTCGCAGCGTCATGCTGCAAGGCTTGCGGAGCGTTTCGGCTTGTCGTCGTCCGATCCATCATCGGCCTGCGACTCGTAAGCCCCCGATGCCGCCATCAACTCACGCAGAATCGCTTCGCGATGCTGGTCCACTGCCGGCGATTTCCTGACTATCGTCACGTCCTCATCGGGTGACGTGCTCATCTTGATCGGGCTGCCCGCGGTCTTCACCTTGCGCTCGGACTCGCCCTGCACATGGATAAACATATTGCGCGAGAGAAGCTGCGGGTGTTCGAGCACCTTGTCGATCGTATTGATCGGCGCGCACGGTACGCCGGCCCCGGTCAGCTTGCCGAGCCAGACATCGATCGGTGCGGTACGTGTGATTCGTTCTATCGCTTCGGTCAGCGCAGGCCGGTTTTGCACGCGCAGATCGTTGGACAGAAACCGCGGATCGAGCGCCAGCTCCGGCACACCTATCGCGTCTGCCATCAGCAGAAAGAGCTGATCGTTGCCGGCGGCGATGACAACACGGCCATCCTGTGCCGCAAAGCTTTCGAACGGCGCTAGCGAGGGGTGCGCATCGCCAGTCCGCCTGGGTACCTTCGCTTCGACGTCGAGCCGCGCAAATGCCGTTTCCATCAGCGCGGCCTGGCAATCGAGCATGGCAATGTCCACGTGCGTGCCCTGCGCGTCTCTCGATCGCTTGTACAACCCCGCCAGGATGCCTATCACCGCGAATAGCGATGCACCGAGATCGCCGAAACTCGTCCCCACGCGCGCGGGTGGCTGATCGGGCCAACCGGTCAGGCTCATGACACCGCCCATTGCCTGCACGACCATGTCATAGCCCGGCAGATCCTTGAACGGCCCGGTATGGCCAAAGCCCGAAATCGACGCATAGACGAGATGCGGATGCGTTCTTGCCAGTTGCTCGGCGCCATAGCCGAGTCGATCCATCACACCGGGCCGGAAGTTCTCGACCAGTACGTCGGACTTGTCGAGCAGACGGTCGAGTAGCGCGCGATCGCGTGGCGACTTGAAGTCGAGTGCAATGCTTTCTTTTCCGCGGTTAAAGCACATGAAGTACGCGGACTCGTCGTCGACGAACGGACCCCACGCGCGCGTATCGTCTCCTGTGCCGACACGCTCGATCTTGATCACCCGTGCCCCCAGATCCGCAAGCACCATCGTGCAATACGGTCCGGACAGTACACGCGAAAAATCGAGCACCGTTATGCCTTCAAGAGGCAAGCGCTTCTTTACTCCCGTTTTGCTCTCAGTCATAACCGATTCCTGGTGTGTATTGCCAAGTCAGATGCCTTGCCGGATTCAGTGCAATGCGTTCTCAACGCTCAAACGATCGGCGTACAGGTCGCCGATATAAATTAGACTGATCGTCTATAAATGCAGAAAAAAAACCGCCTACTCCAGCAAAGCAAAAAAGCCGTTCGCGAAAATGCGCAAGGCTTCAGGCCCACCTTCGAGCTTGGCCCTCAACACGGCGCCTTCCCAACCAATCCAGAAAAATGCGGCAAGTTGCGCGCAATCCGCGCCTTTAGCAATCTCGCCGGCGGCTTGCGCGCCCATCAGACACCTTGCGGTACGCGCTTCCCAGTCGGTGAAGACTTCACGCAGCCGCATCCGATGACTTTCCGGCAGCACGCTCATTTCCTGGCCCAGATTGCCGACCAGGCATCCGCGGCGAAAGCGATAACGTTTCATCCCGGCCTCTGCGTTCGAAACGAAATCCTGCAGGCGCTGTAAAGCCGGCTTTGATTCGTCCGTAAAGAATCGATCGAGCTTGCTCGCGAAATACGCCGCGTAACGATCGATCAATTCGAGGCCGAAGTCTTCCTTGCTTTCGAAGTAGTGATAGAACGAGCCCTTTGGCACGTTCACACTGCGCAAGATCTCGTCGATGCCAGTCGCGGAAAAGCCCTTCTCCGTGAGCGCAACGATTCCTGCGCGCACGAGAACCTCGCGGGTTTCGCTATAGCCGGCAAGCTCTTTCGGTGGGCGTCCTCGACGACGTGGAGCGGTCTGAGTGTTCATGTCGCGAATATTAGACCGATCGTCTATGAAACGCAAACTCATACGCTCAGTTGCAGCGAATCAACCTGGTTTATCGCGTGTGGCCATCGTCGCAAAGCCGCTCAGGCCAGCCGATTCTTCATCCCGAGAACGTCGATCGGTTCGATCGATGGAGGACTTGCCAGCAACTCTTCGGCACGCGCCATCAGTGCGGCGGCAATATGTCCGTTCAGATGGGCCTGACGATCCGCTTCATTCGCGAAGGCATCGAAGATGCCGAACGTCGTCGGCGAGAGCTTGAGGGCGAACCAGATCGGCGTGGTCGATTCCTGTCCTGCCATTTCAAGGCCAGCGTCAAGAAAACCTGCTACCGCCTGCTCTTTACCTGGTCTGGCTTCAAGCCGGACAAAAAACGCTTTGCTGATCATCTTCGTTCTCCAGTGTCCGCGTGAGGGGTTCATGCGGTGAGTCACACTGTACAAACAGAGCGCGTTGGCGAGTACCGTCGCAATCGACAATTTTCGTATTGATCCCGCCAGCCACGGTTCAAGCAGCGTTCAGGAAAATGAAAAAGCCACAAAGCCGAAGCTTTGTGGCTTTATGACAAGCTCGCCACACGCTTAGCGGGTGTACATCGCACTCCAGTCAGAAGCGGACACCCTGCTGCCGGACTGCGAAGTAGCGTTCGACGCGCCACCATAACCGCTGGAACCCCGTTGCGCGGACAGCTTTGCTTCGGCAGCCTGAATAGCGCTGGGGTACTGCGCCTGGTCGCCATCGCCAACGTGATAGCCGACGCTTTGAAGCTGAACGAGTTCATCGCGAACCTGAGTACGCGTTACCGGGTCTTGTGCATAGGTCACTGCGGGAATAGCGAAAGCGGCCGCGATGATTGCTGAGCGAAGGATCGTCTTCATGATAAATCTCCAGTCGGTGATTGAGGGCTTGCTCCAGACGTTGTTGTTTGAAGCAGTGACTGAACTCTAGGCGGCAACGATCCAGCGATTAACCCCATGCGATGAAACTCAATGTATGTCGACGCGTATCTAATCGTGTTTTCGCTGGTTTATAGGGGTATTTAGCCTCGTTCTGCTCGAGTACGAATGCGTGCATAAGTTGCTCGAAGCAATCCGCGTGATTCAAGCCTGGCGCAGCACAGCGACCACTGTCCCTCAGTGCTGTTCAGCACACCAGGCATTCATTTGTTCCTGGGGATCAATACTGTTTCACCGCGATGGGTGTGCGCAGACGGTGCGAATAAGCCTAGATTGCAGCCATCGGAGTCATCCACCCGATCAGCACAATCTCAGTTCACTTATTCCAGGAGCAACATCATGAGCAATTCGCAGAAAGTCGCCATCGTGACGGGCGCATCGCAAGGTATCGGTGCAGAACTCGTCAAGGCATTTCGTGAACGTGGCTATCGCGTCGTCGCGACAGCGCGCTCAGTGAAACCATCGACCGATCCGGACATCATTGCAGTGGCCGGCGATATCGGTGACCGCAGCGTTGCAAAGCGCGTGATCAACGAAGCCGTCACACGCTTCGGCCGGGTCGATACACTGGTCAACAACGCAGGCATCTTCATCGCCAAGCCGTTCACGCAATACACCGAAGAGGATTACGCGGCCATCCTTAGCGTGAATCTGAACGGTTTCTTCTACATCACGCAGCTGGCGATTGCCGAAATGGAGAAGAACAAGAGCGGGCACGTCGTGCAGATTTCGACCAGCCTCACCGACCACGCTATCAATGGCGTGCCGTCGGTACTTGCGTCCTTGACGAAAGGCGGTCTCAACTCGGCAACGAAGTCGCTTGCTATCGAGTACGCGAAGACTGGCATTCGTGCGAACGCCGTGTCACCGGGCATCATGAAGTCGCCCATGCACGCTCCCGAAACTCACGCAGCGCTAGGCGCATTGCATCCGGTGGGTCACATGGGTGAGATGAGCGATATCGTCAACGCAGTGCTCTATCTGGACTCGGCACCGTTCGTCACCGGTGAGATTCTTCACGTCGACGGTGGTCAGAGCGCGGGACACTGATTCTGGTTTAGTACGCGCGGTCGGTGAATGCCAGGTTGCCGCGCGCTTCATGCCGCCGTGCCGCGTGACCGCCGGCGCGGCTTGCGCACCGGCGGCGTGAACATCGACATCCTGTGCAAGATCCAGTTGAGTAGTTCCTGAGGTGCGGCAGCCAGCGGCCTGCCGGCCTTCACCAGCACCCTCGCCTTGACGCCGCGAAACAGCGGATGGTCGATTGGAACGACAACCAGCTCACCCGCCGCAAGCTCACGATAAGCCGCAAATTCGCCGATCAATGTGACGAAGTTCTCCGCGGCGACGAAGCGCTTGAGCGCGGTCAATGAACTGGTGGTCAATGTTGCGCGAATGTCGATATTCTCCGCGAGCGCCAGCATCTTCACGGCTTGTCCGATACCGAACGTGGTTGGCATCAACGCGAGCGGCCACGCAAGCACGTCTTCGATGCGCGCAGGACCGCCGCGACGCGCGAGCGGATGATCGCGCCGCACGAGCAGCACGACCGGCTGTGCCGAACTCGCGCGATACTCGATGCGCGGATGCGGCGGCGGATTGTACGCAAGCCCGATATGCGCACGGCTTTCGGCGACTTCGTTCAGTACGTCGTCGACAGAGAGAATGTCGAGACCGATATCGAGCCGCGGAAACTGCGCACAGAACGGCGTCAGCACCTCGTCGACAAGCATGTCGACATAGCCTTCGCTGACTGCTAGCTGAATCTGCCCCTGCTGCAAGCCCTGCATCGCATGCAACTGTTCTTCGAATTTCTCCTGCTGCGCCCGGTAGCCACGCCAGAACTCGAGCAGATGCGCGGCCGCTTCCGTCGGCTTGACACCGCGTGCCTCGCGCTCGAACAGCGTCACGCCCAGTTCCTCTTCGAGCAGTTTGATCTGCCGCGTGATCACTGACGGCGACGTGTTCAGACGATCTGCCGCGCCGCGAATCGTGCCGTGCGCAAGAACCTCGTGAAAGTACCGCAACCGCTGGTGATTGAGTTCGCGCATGATGCCGCTCCGTTGATTTCCGGGTTCCCGATGTGTTGCTCATAAAGCAACGATATGTGAACTTTGTTGCTCTTGCTAGTCAGGTTTTGCCTGGACACCATGGAGGCACATCAAAAGGCGCTGCCGCGCCGAGCCCCGGAGACCGACATGTCGACGATTCAGACGTTGAGCGAAGCGCGCAGTGTGCCGGCGCTATACAACCGGCTCAACTGGCGGCTGCTGCCGTTCCTGCTCGCCTGCTACATGTTTGCCTATCTCGACCGGGTCAACGTCGGTTTCGCGAAGCTGCAGATGCAAAGCGAACTCGGTTTCTCGGACGCGGCGTACGGCGTCGGCGCCGGCATCTTCTTTCTCGGCTACATCCTGTTCGAGTTACCGAGCAACCTGATGCTGCCGCGCGTGGGCGCGCGCAAAACCTTTAGCCGCATTCTCGTGCTGTGGGGTATCACGTCGGCGTCCATGCTGTTCGTGCACAGCGTGCCGACGTTTTACGCCATGCGCTTTCTGCTAGGTGTATTCGAGGCAGGTTTCGCGCCCGGCATGATCTATTACCTGTCGTGCTGGTACGGCCCGGATCGCATGGCGCGCGCGATCGCCATTGTGTTCGTCGCGGGACCGATAGGCGGCATCGTCGGCGGGCCGCTGTCGGCATGGCTGATGACGACGTTGTCCGGTGTCGGCGGTCTGTCCGGCTGGCAGTGGATGTTTCTCGTCGAAGGGTTGCCTTGCATCGTGCTCGGCGTGCTGACGCTGATGCTGCTGTCGGACCGGCCTGCCGATGCGAAGTGGTTAAGCGCCGACGAAAAGCAGTTGATCGAGCGCGAACTCGGACCAGTCGCCATGCACAGCCATTCGTTCGGCGCGGTCGCACGCGACCCACGTGTCTATCTTCTTGCACTCGCCTACTTCTGCATCATCTTTCCGATCTACGCACTGAGCTTCTGGCTGCCGACACTGATCCGCGAACAAGGCGTCACCGACACGATCCGTCTCGGCTGGACCAGCGCCATTCCGTATGTGGCGGCCGCGCTGGGGATGTACGTCGCGGGGCGCCGCTCGGACCGGCTCGGCGAGCGCCGCTATCACTGCGCGGTGCCAGCCTGTGCCGGCGCAATCCTGCTAGCTGCGTTCACGTTGTACAGCGGCAACCTCATCATCTCGCTCGCGCTGCTGACGCTCGCCACCGCTGCGATGTGGATGGCCTACACCGTGTTCTGGGCGATTCCGCCGGCATACATCAAAGGGCCCGCCGCAGCTGGCGGAATTGCGCTGATCAACACGATCGGGTTATCCGGCGGTTTCTGGGGACCCGCGATGATCGGCTGGACCAAAACGGCGACCGGCAGCATGCACACGGGTCTGTTCGTGATGGCCGGCATTGCGCTTCTCGCCGCTGTGCTGATCCTCACAAACCGGAAGCTCACACGCCTTTAACGCACTACCTCATCGTGCTTTCCGGCTGCACCTGCACGACACAACACAACGGAAAGCATCTTGCTCTTGCCTCGCCTAGAAGGATTTCCTGACCATGAAGATACTGATCGCCGGTTTCCAGCATGAAACCAACACCTTCGCGCCAACCCAGGCGTCCTATCAAAGTTTCATTCAGGGCGAAGGCTTTCCCGCTCTTGCACGCGGCACGGACGTGCTTGCGCTACGCGACGTCAACGTGCCGATCGGCGGTTTTATCCGTCATGCCGAGACGGCGGGACATGCGCTGATTCCCGTGATCTGGGCCGGTGCGAGCGCATCGGCGCACGTCACGCGGGACGCCTACGAACGGATTGCCGGCGAAATCGTCGACGCCGTGCGCGCAGGTGGCTTCGAGGCAATCTACCTCGATCTGCACGGCGCGATGGTCGCCGAGCATCTCGACGACGGGGAAGGCGAACTGCTCGAGCGGGTGCGCGAGATTGTCGGTGACCGTATGCCGGTCGTCGTGTCGCTGGACCTGCATGCGAACGTCACCGAGCGCATGCTGCAGCTCGCCGATGCACTCGTCGCGTACCGCACGTATCCGCACGTCGACATGGCCGAGACCGGCAAGCGTGCTGCGCAGATTCTCGATCGCATCACGCGCGACACCCGGCCGCTTGCGTGCGTGTCACGTCGCGTGCCGTTCCTGATTCCGGTGAACGGCATGTGCACGCTGGTCGAACCCGCACACGGACTGTATGACCGGCTCGATGCGCTCGAACGCGATACGGTGGTATCGCTGTCGTTCGCACCGGGCTTCCCGGCTGCCGATTTCCCCGAGTGCGGACCGGTGCTATGGGGCTACGGCTTCGAGACCGAAGCGTTAACCGTTGCCGTCGATGCGCTCTACAGCCGGATGCTGGCCGAAGAAGCGCAGTGGGAAGTGCCGTTCCTAACGCCCGACGAAGCGGTGCTCGAAGCAATGCGTCGCAGCGAGCACGCGGACAAACCGGTGATCATCGCCGACACGCAGGACAACCCCGGCGTGGGTGGCGACTCGAACACGATGGGTATGGTGCGCGCCCTACTGCACAACGGTGCGACCGGTGCGGCCGTCGGTGTGATCTGGGATGCGGATGCGGCACAGGCCGCGCATCGTGCGGGTGTCGGTGCCCGTATCGAGCTTGCGCTTGCGGGTCGCTCCGGTGTGCCAGGCGATGCACCGCTCGAAGGGGTGTTCGAGGTCGAGTATCTGTCGGACGGGCACTTTCGCTTCGATGGTCCGATGCTGAACGGCATGCCCGGCGATCTCGGCCCGGTGGCGTGTCTGCGCATCGACGGCGTGCGCATCGCGGTTAGCAGCGTGAAGATGCAGGTCTTCGACCGCAATCTGTTTCGCGTGGCCGGCATCGAGCCCGAACACATGAAGATCCTCGTCAACAAGAGTTCGGTGCATTTCCGTGCGGACTTCGAGGCGATCGCCGATTCGATTCTCGTTGCCAAGGCACCAGGCCCGATGGCCGCCGACCCAACCGATTTACCGTGGCAACACCTGAATCCGCAGATTCGCGTGCGTCCGATGGGTCCGTCATTCGGTGCATTGCGCGACGCACGCTCGGCAGGCGTCCCTGCCGGTTCCCATTGATCGATTGAACTTCAACACATCTTGAACTGGAGAAACACGTATGTCTGACTCAATCAACACACGTCGTCGGCTTTTCCTCGGGACGGCTGCAGTCGGTATCGGCACGATGGACCTGAGCTTCGCCGGTCTCGCGCGTGCGCAGTCCTCGTCCAGCGCGTCTGCGCCGGGTACGCGCACGACGGCATCGAGTGCGTCGTTCGACGACTTGCGGCAGATCGATGCCGGTCTGCTTAACGTCGGCTATGCCGACATCGGACCGGCCAACGGTCCAGTTGTGATCCTGCTGCACGGCTGGCCCTACGACATTCACAGCTTCGTCGATGTGGCGCCTCTGCTCGCGTCCGCAGGCTATCGGGTGATCGTGCCGTATCTGCGCGGCTATGGCACGACGCGTCTGCGCTCCGCCACCACGGTGCGCAATGGTCAGCAAGCCGTCGTCGCCGTCGACGTCATCGCACTGATGGACGCCCTGAAAATCGACAAGGCCGTATTCGGCGCTTTCGACTGGGGTGCGCGCACAGCCGACATCATCGCTGCGTTGTGGCCCGAGCGCTGCAAGGGGCTGGTGTCGGTGAGCGGCTATCTGATTGGCAGCCAGGAAGCGAACCGCGCACCGCTGCCGCCGAAGGCAGAATTCGCATGGTGGTACCAGTTCTACTTCGCAACCGAGCGCGGTCAGCTCGGTTACGAGGCGAACCGCCACGATTTCAACAAGCTGATCTGGCAACTTGCATCGCCGAAATGGAACTTCGACGATGCAACCTATGACCGCTCCGCCGAATCCTTCAAGAATCCAGATCATGTCGCGATCGTGATTCACAACTACCGCTGGCGTTTGGGGCTTGCACAGGGCGAGCCGCAATACGATGCGCTGGAAAAACGTCTCGCTACCGGACCGGTGATTACCGTGCCGACCATCACGCTCGAAGGCGATGCGAACGGCGCGCCGCATCCGGACCCGGCGTCGTACGCGAAGAAGTTCGTCGGCAAGTACGCGCATCGCACGATCACCGGTGGCATCGGGCATAACCTGCCGCAGGAAGCACCGAAAGCGTTCGCCGATGCGGTGATCGATGTTGCGAAGCTTTGACGCGCAGACGGGTGTCAGCACTAACCCGTCGACCGCGGTAAGCTTTACGTGAACGTCCGATCAGATAACTTGTGGGGGAATTGAATGGCATCGCGAGCACCGGACCTTTCCCGGTTTCCTAAAGCACAATTGCGCGACGGACCTTCACCGATTGTGGCGCTACCCAGATTGAGTCGACACCTGGGCGGCGCCGCCATCTATGTCAAGCGCGAGGACGTCGATGGCCTGGGCGGCGGAGGCAACAAGCTACGCAAGCTCGAGTTTCTGATCGGCGAAGCGCAGGCAATGGGTGCCGATACGGTTATCACGGTCGGTGGCCGACAGTCGAATCATGCGCGCCTGACTGCAGCGGCCGCCGCACGCGTTGGCATGAAATGCGAACTGGTGCTCTCGCGGCTCGTTCCGATCGAAGACGACGACTACGTTGAAAATGGCAATGTCGTGCTGGACCGCCTGTTTGGTGCAGTCATTCACGACATTCCAGGAAACGTTAGCGCACTGCAGGTTGCGGAAGAACGCGCTGCAACGTTGCGCAGCCAGGGACGCACGGTTTATGTGTGCCCTCTGGGAGGATCGAGTCCGGTGGGTTGTCTGGGCTACGTCTCCTGTGCAATCGAGATTCTCGATCAGTCGCGTGAAAGCGGTATTGAGTTCGACCATATCGTGGTTCCCAATGGCAGCGGTGGCACGCAGGCGGGTTTGATAGCCGGTTCGATCGCTTCTGGTGTGCCGCCGACGAAAGTAGTCGGCTATACCGTTCTGGCGCCGCTCGAAAAAGCCTTTACGACCACCTGCGAGAAAGTCCAGCAAACGCTTGCCTTGATCGATCCGAGTCTCACGTTCTCTACTAGTGACGTCGTTCTGCATGGCGACCAGCTCGGAAGCGGCTACGGGTTACCTACCGATTCGATGCGTCGTGCAGTGAGCCTTCTGGCCAGCCAGGAAGGTCTTCTGCTGGACCCTGTGTATAGCGGCAAGGCGTTCGCGGGTTTGATCGAGGGTGTTGAAAGCGGCAGGTTCGGTGCAGGTCAAAAGGTGCTGTTTCTCATGAGTGGAGGGACGCCCTCGTTGTTTGCCTATCGTTCGACGTTTGCCTGATTGCGGGTTTAGTCCGAATCGCATCTTTTTCGACAAAAACCTTGACCTTCCCCCACTGGGAAGGTCCACCATCCAGCAATCCTGTACCTGACCCAAAGCCGTGAATTTCCTGACCAAACTGATTGCCTGCTTTCTGATCGCCTGGTTGCCGATACTCGGCTACCCGGCACAGGCACCGGCTTGCTCGGGAATGTCGACAGCGATGTCGTCATCGTCATCGCATGAATACCAGTCGATGACCGGCAGTGGGCACGACCACAAGCACGACAGCGCGGCGCCGTGCGTCAAGCTGGACACGGTCTGCCAGACCGGCATGAACGACCTGTATTGCGGCGTGCCAGGCGTCCTCCCCTCATCCCATCGAACGATCGCGGCAACAACGTCATTGCCCGAGTATCGGCGTGTGAATCACACCCTCGACGCGCAGTTCGTTCCCGAACCGCCGCAACGTCCACCGCAAAGCGCGTAACTCCCCCGTTGCAAATCGCTTGCAGATCGATCGGCGGACGGCGCTCGCGCGCGTCCCGACGATCTGTCGGCTGGAAAGCGCACGACACTTTTGCCGTCCAATCCATGTGATTGAAGACGCGAGTTCGTCCGCGCATTCCCGATCCGACCATACAACCCGCATTACCTCCCTTTTCCGGAGTTCACCATGAACATCAAACAACTGACGATGTCCCTCGTGCTGGTATCGATCACCGGTTTTGCCGGCGTAGCCATGGCCGCTGGCGGCGCGCGCGGCGGAGCGTATCCAAACGCGTCTGTTGCCACGCAAGGTACCGCTCAAGCAGCGGGATCCGCTGCGAATGGCCAGATGAGCATGGCCGCCTGCCCGATGATGAGCAACGGCACTTGCCCGATGATGAGCCAGCATCCCGGCAGCAAGAGCTAACACTTAACCTCGCTAATCCATGTTTCACCGATGCCTCGGGATCGCTGTGATTCCGAGGCTGGAGCCTTCCATGAAATGCAACATGAAATTCCTGCTGAAGATCGCCGGCGCGCTGGCGGCAGTTGTCGCGCTCGCATATTGGGCGCTGCCGGGTTATCGCGCGGAGATCCTGGCTTTGATGCCGCTCTCCGTGGTGGTGTTGTGTCCGCTGTCGATGATGGTGATGATGTGGGCCATGCAACGCCACGATGAGCAGGCGAATCCTGCGCCGCTACCGCCCGCTGCCAGCCCGACGTTGGCCCATGAGCCGGGCCGGACAAACCAGCGGTAAGCGACCGGAACGGCGTGGACTCTGTTATGAGTTCGCCTATGACTTCGTCCACGTCGTTTCATCCAGTGCAAATGCAGTCAAATCCGTTTCAAATAGCTACGCTATACTTCGTGCGATGAAATTCCTGCGGACACTTCTCGTTTTGCTGCTCTGTGCGGTGCTGCCCCTAAGCGGGCTGGCAGCGAGCGGCACGATTGGTGCGTGCCCGATGGAATCCGCCATGTCCGCCGACGCCAACGCCATGTCTACCGACATGCCCGGTTGCGATTC
Organism: Paraburkholderia acidicola; assembly: GCF_002362315.1. GTDB lineage: Bacteria > Pseudomonadota > Gammaproteobacteria > Burkholderiales > Burkholderiaceae > Paraburkholderia > Paraburkholderia acidicola. Next base: position 2,486,791 of record NZ_MTZV01000006.1, on the reverse strand, counting down.
GATGAGCCCTGCATCGAGCGAACATGACAAGTCGAAGGTATCGCTGTGCAAGGTCAGTGCGCAGTGTCAGATGGGCAGCCTCTATCACCCCGTTTCTGTTCCCACGGTGACTCGACCCGCCGGGTCGTTTGTCCCTGTCAGCTTCCACTACACCCAGTCGCTCTCCATCCGCGCGCCGGATGGCCTCTGGCGTCCACCGCAGTCCCTCTAACTCCATCGTTCTGGTTTACCGCCCTGGCGCGGTGATGTCGTCCTGTTTCGGGACGTGAGTTCGTGTGTCCGCTCGTGCGGCACTACACGGCTCGACCATTCGAGGTTAGACCATGCTTTCCATCATCGGCTCGCCGGCATCGCGGCGTGCCTGGGCTCGCTCATGTGTGCTCCTGTGTGCGCTTGGCCTGTTGTCCGGCCGCGCGGCCTACGCTCAAGACGTCGGCTTGACGCTCGACGAGGCACTGCAACTCGCGACCAGTCGCTCGTCCTCGATCCAGGCGGCGCAAGCGTCGGTTCGCGGCAGTTCGGACGTAGTCGTCAAGGCCGGAGAATTGCCCAATCCCACGCTGAATCTCAGTGTCCAGGACTTGCCTGTCAACGGACCCAATGCGCTAACCATCGGGCAAGACAACTTCACGATGCGCGGCATCGGTATTCAGCAGGAGTGGGTTTCGCCTGCCAAGCGCCGGCTGCAGACGTCGCTAGCCAATCGGGTGGTCGAACGCGACCAGTCGACGTACCTCGAGAAAGTCGCCGAGGTGCGTCAGCAAGCCGCCATGGCCTGGCTCAATGCCATCTATGCGAAGCGAGCCGTCGCGCTCAATCAGGCGCTAGTGGACCATCTGGGCCAGGAGCTTGCGGCGAGGCAAGCATCGTACCGGGGCGCCAAAGGAACCGCAGTCGATGTCGCCCAAGCCAACCTGACGCTCGGCAATGCACGCGACGAACTGATCAATGCGCAGCAAGACGAGAAGACCGCATTGATCGTGCTGTCGCGCTGGACCGGCGCCGGCAACGTGCTGGAAGTGGCTGGCACGCCGCCGGAATTCGAGTCACAGGTGCCGAGTTTCAGCACCGATCACCTCGCCCAGGTACAGCCTTCGTTGATCGCAGCCCATGCAGCCATCTCACTCGCTGACGCCGATACCGACGTTGCCCGCAGCAACCGGAATCCGAACTGGACCTGGGGGCTGACCTACTTCAAGAGCGGTGGAAAGTATCCGGACTACGTGTCGGTCGGCGTCACCATTCCTTTGCCGATCCATCGCAGCCATATCGAAGACCGCGATGTCGCGCAGAAGTCGGAGATGGGTACGCAGGCGCGGCTCACCTATGAAGACACCGAGCGTCAGGTTGTCGCCGATATCCAGAGTCTGACGACGAAGCTCGCGAGCGGTCGCGAACGCCTCGCCAACGCGAAGCAAACCATTCTTCCCGCCGCCGAACAAAAAGTGCAGCTGGCCAATGCCGCCTATCGATCGGGTGCCGGCACGCTCGCAGATGCACTGGATGCGCGGCACACGCAACTCGAAGCAGACCTTCAGGTGCTGAACCTCGAACGCGAAGTGTCTCTCGTCTGGGCACAGCTCGAATACCAGGTTTTGCCAACCGACCTGACCGCCAGCCAGTAAGGAAAAAACATGAACCAGAAACTGATCGTACGCGCCGTTGCCACCGTGTTCGCCGCAGCCGTGCTGCTTGGCGTCGGTTATGTGCTCGGCTCACGTCGCGCCGCGACCGATGCGCCCATCGCGTCAGCCACGGCCGCGACCCCAGCGGCAGGCAGCGACAAGGTCGACGCGAAGACGGGACGCAAAGTGCTTTACTGGCACGATCCGATGGTGCCGAACCAGCACTTCGATAAACCGGGCAAATCGCCATTCATGAACATGGAACTGCAGCCGGTCTTTGCGGACGAAGGCGGTTCAAGCGGTGTCAAGGTCGATTCCACACTGCAACAGAATCTTGGCATCCGTTACGCGACGGTGGTCAAACAGGACACCGCCGAAGGGTTCAGTGCAATCGGCACCACGCAGTTCGATGAATCGATGGCCGACGTCGTCCAGTCGCGAGTGACCGGTTATATCGATCATCTGTATGCAAGCGCCCCGATGCAACGTGTCGCGCAGGGTGCACCGATCGCATCGCTCTTCGTTCCCGACTGGCTGGCGCCCCAGGAAGAATATCTGGCGCTCAGGCGCGGCGGCATGGATGCAAGCCTGCTTGCCGCCGCACGTGCGCGCATGCAGGCACTATCGATTCCCGATGGGCTCATAGCCAGCCTCGATAGAACCGGCAAAGCACAGACCCACGTCACGTTATTTGCGCAGCAAACCGGCGTGCTGACTGAACTCAATGTGCGCGACGGCGCAATGGTGTCGCCGGGACAAACGCTTGCCAAGATTGCTGGCCTGTCGAAGCTGTGGTTGATCGTTGAGATACCCGAGTCGCTTGCGTTGCAGGTGCAGCCCGGCATGACCGTCGAAGCCACGTTTGCCGGCGACGCTTCGCAACGCTTTAGCGGTCATATCCGTGAAATTCTGCCGGGCATCAGTCCGGACAGCAGAACGCTGCAGGCGCGCCTTGAAATCGATAATGCTGGACTCAGGCTGACACCAGGGATGCTGATGCGCGCCCGCGTCAGTGGAGCGAAGACGGTGTCGCGGCTGCTGGTTCCGTCCGAAGCGGTCATCACGACCGGCAAGCGCTCGATCGTCATCGTCAGGAATAGCGACGGCCGGTTGCAGCCTGTCGAGATCGCGGTCGGCAACGATAGCGGAGACAACACCGAAGTGACGAGCGGGTTGACCGAAGGTCAGCAGGTCGTTGCATCGGGCCAGTTCCTGATCGATTCGGAAGCGAGCCTGACGTCCGTGCTGCCGAAGCTTGAAGGAAGTGCAGCACCTGAAGCCGCATCCTCACCCACCTCGGCCTCCACGCCCGCCGCGCAAACCTACGAAACCACCGGCAAGGTCGAAAAAGTCACCTCCAGCGACATCACGTTTTCGCATCAACCCGTGCCCGCTCTGGGCTGGAGCGCGATGACCATGACCTTCGGCAAACCGTCACCGACCGCCTTCCCCGACGTCAAGGTCGGCGAGTCCGTGCATTTCGTCTTCAAGCCCTCCGACAGCGGCTACGAACTGACGCAGGTCGAACCGGTGGGGAGCACGAAATGATTGCGCGCATCATTCGCTGGTCGATTTACAACCGCTTCCTCGTGCTGCTCGCGACCGTGCTCGTCACCGCATGGGGCGTCTATTCGCTGACCCAGACGCCGCTCGACGCGTTGCCGGATCTGTCCGACACACAGGTCATCATCAAGGCGTCGTATCCCGGCAAAGCGCCGCAAGTCGTCGAAGACCAGGTGACCTATCCGCTGACGACGACGCTGCTAGGCGTACCGGGTGCCACAACGATCCGAGCGTATTCATCGTTTGGGGATGCGTTCGTCTACGTCCTGTTCGATGACAAGACGGATCAGTACTGGGCCCGCTCGCGCGTGCTCGAATACCTGAACCAGGTGCAGAGCCGTCTGCCGCCCGGTGCGACGGTGTCACTCGGGCCCGATGCAACGGGTGTGGGTTGGGTCTACGAATATGCACTGGTCGATCGCACGGCCACGCACGATCTCGGCCAGCTGCGCGCGTTGAACGACTGGTTCCTGAAGTTCGAATTGAAGTCGGTACCGGACGTTTCGGAAGTGGCCAGCATCGGTGGCATGGTGCGGCAATACCAGGTCGTGCTCGATCCGGACAAGCTGCGCGCTTACGGCATCACCCAGGCGGCGGTCGCGGATGCCATCGGCAAGGCGAACCAGGAATCGGGCGGGTCAGTGGTTGAACTCGCCGAGTCCGAGTACATGGTCAGATCGTCCGGCTATCTGCGCTCGCTCGATGATTTCCGCCATATCGTGCTGCGCACGAACGATGCAGGAACCCCCGTCTTGCTTGGCGATGTCGCACGCATCCAGATCGGGCCTGAAATGCGTCGCGGCATTGCCGAGCTGAATGGCGAAGGCGAAGTCGCGGGCGGTGTGATCGTGATGCGCTCCGGCAAGAACGCGCTGACCACCATCGAAGCGGTCAAGGCAAAACTCGCCGACCTCAAGCGATCGCTGCCGCCGGGCGTTGAAGTCGTGACGACCTATGATCGCTCGCAGCTCATCGAACGCGCTGTCGATAATCTCAAGGACAAGCTCGTCGAAGAGTTCATCATCGTGGGCCTGGTGTGCGCGGTGTTTCTGTTCCACCTGCGCAGTGCGTTCGTCGCGATCCTGTCGCTGCCGCTTGGCGTGCTGGCTGCGTTTATCGTGATGCGTTATCAAGGTGTCAATGCGAACCTGATGTCGCTAGGCGGCATTGCGATCGCGATTGGCGCGATGATCGATGCCGCCATCGTGATGATCGAGAACGCGCATAAGCATCTGGAAGCTTACGACCACAAGCATCCCGATACGCCGATCACGACTGCGCAGCGGTGGGAGTTGATCGCGCAGTCTGCCGCCGAAGTCGGCCCGGCGCTGTTCTTTTCGCTGCTGATCATCACGCTGTCGTTTATCCCGGTGTTCTCGCTCGAAGGCCAGGAAGGGAAACTGTTTGCGCCACTGGCGTTCACGAAGACCTACACCATCGCGGCTGCGGCGGGTTTATCGGTGACACTCGTGCCGGTGCTGATGGGCTATCTGATTCGCGGCCGGATTCCGCATGAAAACGCCAATCCGATCAACCGTGTTTTGATCAGACTGTATCGTCCGTTGCTCGAAGCAACATTGCGCCGACCGTGGATGGCAATCGGCCTGGCCGTCGTCGCGCTTGCCGTTACGTTGATCCCCGTGTCGTGGCTTGGCGGCGAATTCATGCCGCCGCTCGACGAAGGCGATCTGCTTTACATGCCGACCGCGTTGCCCGGCATCTCGGCAGATAAAGCCGCCGAACTGTTGCAGCAAACCGATCGCCTCATCAAGACGGTTCCCGAAGTGAAGACCGTATTCGGCAAATCGGGCCGTGCCGATACTGCAACCGATCCCGCGCCGTTCGAGATGTTCGAGACCACCATCCAGTTCAAACCGCGCAGCGAATGGCGCCCGGGTATGACGCCGGAAAAGCTCATCGATGAACTCGATGCGCGCGTCAAGATTCCGGGCCTGTCGAACGTCTGGGTACCGCCGATACGCAACCGCCTCGACATGCTGTCGACCGGCATCAAGACGCCTGTCGGTGTGAAGATTTCGGGCGCGGATCTTGGGCAGATCGACAGGATCGCGACGCAGGTCGAATCGGTGCTGAAGAACGTCCCAGGTGTCACGTCGGCGCTCGCCGAACGACTGAATGGCGGTCACTACATCGACGTCGATATCGACCGGCTGGCGGCTGCGCGTTATGGGCTGTCGGTGACGGACATTCAGTCCGTGGTGTCGTCTGCAGTGGGGGGCGACAACGTCGGCGAAGTAATCGCGGGCCGCGAGCGCTTCCCGATCAACATCCGCTATCCGCGCGAGATCAGGGACTCGGTCGACAATCTGCGTCAGTTGCCGGTTGTCACGGACCGCGGCGCACAGATCACGTTGGGCGATGTGGCGACGGTCAAGATCTCCGACGGCCCTCCGATGATCCGCAGCGAGAACGCTCGCTTGTCAGGCTACGTTTACGTCGATATTCGCAACACCGATCTGCAGTCCGCCGTGAAAGCGATGCAGAGCGCGGTTGCGCAGCATGTCGTCCTGCCGCCCGGCTATTCGATCGCCTGGTCAGGTCAGTTCGAGTATCTGGAACGCGCTGCTGCGAAGTTGCGCACGGTGATTCCCGTGACGCTCGTCGTCATCTTCGTGCTGCTGTTCCTGACGTTCAACTCGGCGGCCGATGCGCTCTTGCTGATGTCGACGGTACCGTTTGCGCTGGTCGGCGGGTTCTGGTTGATCTGGATACTCGGGCACGCGGTGTCCGTCGCGACCGCGGTGGGATTCATCGCGTTGTCGGGTGTGGCGGCTGAGTTCGGTGTCGTGATGCTGCTGTATCTGAAGAGCGCACTCAATCGTCGCCTTGACGAAGGCGAACCGTTTACCGAATCAACGCTTGTCGACGCGATTCGCGAAGGCGCGGTGCTGCGTGTAAGACCCAAGGCAATGACCGTGGCAGTCGTGCTGGCCGGTTTGATTCCAATCATGCTCGGTCACGGCTCCGGTTCCGAAGTCATGCAGCGCATCGCTGCGCCGATGGTCGGCGGCATGGTGACCGCGCCGCTCCTGTCCATGCTCATCATTCCGGCCGCCTGGCTGTTGCTGCAACGTCGCCGCGTGGCGCGTGCGAACACACAAGCGCAGGAAGCACTGCAACCTCATGTAGCACCCCATGGCACGCTCGTGCCGCAAATCCACTCTGGAGAAAATCAATGAAGAAGTTGCTCACTCTGACGGCTGTGCTTTGCACAGGTCTTACACTCGCCGGCGCAGCCATGGCGGCCGACGACATGGCTGGCATGAAGATGAACGGCGGCGCAATGACCGCAGGTGCGCCGAACAACACCGCACTGACCGACGCCGTCGTCAAGAAAGTCGATCCGTCGACGGGCATGGTGACGCTTCAGCACGGCGAGCTGAAGAACATTGGGATGGCCGCAATGACGATGGCTTACAAGGCCGGAGATGAATCGATGGTCAAGCAGGCTAAAGCGGGCGAGAAGGTCAAGGTGCGGGTTGAGGATGTGGATGGCACGCTGACTATCGTGAAGCTGCAGAAGCAGTAACGGGTCGCTGTAGCTGCACAGCGATGCGTTGGCGCTTTGTTTCGTCGCCAACGCATTGCTGCTATATCTTGCCCCACTGATAGCCGGCTTCAAGGTAGTACCCCCACCCGGTCGATCGATTCTGAAAGAAGCCGTTGCCGAAGTTCAGCATGGAGCTATTCCACTGGCCGCCATTGTGGAAGTAACGTGCCACAGCCACGAGGCGAAGATGCTTGTACGAGTATATCAGTGCGTTGGTCGAGTCGAACTCCGTGTCGCTGTAGGTATTGTCGCCCGCTTCTTCGCGCAGCTTCGAGCCGAAATCGTAGTTGAAGAAACCGGCATAGCTAAAGTCGCCGCCCAGGTAATGACCAAGCGGATAGAAATAATTCATCTGGAACCGGTAGCCGTCCCAGGAAAACTCGTTCGCCTGGCCATAGTTCTGCCACTCCCGGTTCAGATACAGATTTGCCGACAACGCCAGCGGTGTATGCGTATCGATATCGGTGCCTAAGCCTGCGTAAAGCGTGTTCTGTTCGGATGACCGGCTACCGCCCTGGTTGTAAATCCAGTCGGCGGCGAGATAGATGTGCTTGAACGGACCTAGTTGAAAATTTTTCCCGGCAAGCGTATCGAGCGCGACGCGCGGTTCCTGTTCGCTGAATATCGGTGCGCCGTGATCCCAGACACCCGACGTGTTCTGCGAACCAGCACCAAGTATCTTGAGCGCATCGACATAGCCGTACAGATTGAACGGCCCGTTGGTTCCGTAGTATTCGTATTCCAGATAGGCGTTGCCGGTGCGGTAGGGTCCGAAACGCGTCAGGCTGCTGTTGATGAGGCTCAGTGTCTGGTGCAGCCAGGGTTGGTCTGTGGCAGCGGGGTTGACGGTTGTGGTGAGCGGCTTATTAGCCGATGCATCGGTTGGCGCCGGCTGATTAATGCTCGCGTTGCCGGATAAAGCCGGCGCGGGTGCAACTGTATCGACATCTCCGGCACACGCAGTGATCGACCAGATGGCAGAAAGCGCGATTGAAACCAGAGAAGCCGCGAACCGCGGACAGTTATTCTTGAACACTACTTGCGCTCCAATCGTTATAAAAATAGTTGCGCCAACTTGATCAATAATCTCTCAACTGTATTGGAGTGCTCTCAGGGTTCTGGATCTTAGCATTCTGGAATGCGCGACCAAATTACTCGTGCCGCATAAAATCTCGCGCGCTTGCCAAATAAAACGCGGACGCCGTGTGGCGTATTAACTCGTTAAGGACGGGTACGCAACGCTTGCAAGGAACGCTGTAAATTCTCTCTCGCTTTGGCCTCGAATTTCTCGCGGCCCCACACGGACATGTAAAGGTGTTCCCTGCTCAAGAAACGCTCGAGTATGGCGGCTCGCCCCTCGCGAAACGCAGCCTTGTCGATGTGTCGATACTCATATCGGATGCCCGCTTCGTAGTCGTCGAATGTCTTGTCGTTACTGCCCAGAATCGAGAGGTCCATGTCGAGGAAGATGCGACAGTCTTCGGCGTCTTCGATTGACATGTTTTCCGCGACGAGATGACGCTCGGTTGCTTCGATTAATTGCACCGCTCGCCTCGCTGTGTCGTCGGGCACTACGCCGCTAATCAGTTCTTTCGCAAGGACCGCACTTCTCTTTTCGTTGTCGTTTCTCGTCGGCTCATAGATGACGTCGTGCAGCACGATTGCACATTCGACGGCGAGCGGATCGTTTAGCCGATCTCGAACCGCGGGAAGCAGATTGAGCAGCGCCTGAATATGGCTCCAGTTGTGATATCGCCGCTCGGGGCCACCGTGCAGCAATCGAAGCTGTTCGATGAGATCGGGTGGTAGCGCGGTCATTTTTTCGTTCGTCATGGTGTTCCGCCCCATTTCGCCTGCCTGCGCCGGGTCATTACAGCCGGATCAGGGTTTACCCATATTCTGGAATGATCTTTTCCAAACACCGATCTTAACCTTAAGCGCCCGCTTACCTAGACTTGACTCACTGAATCACGAACAGGGCTGTTCGTGGCGGAATCGAAGAAAGTCTGGAGGTAATTATCATGAAATCGCTCATTCAAGCCGTTGTCGTGGCCGCCGCTCTTGTTGCTCCGGTTGCTGTGTTCGCTCAATCGAATGCGCCTTTGACTCGCGCCCAGGTGCGCGCGGAACTCGTCCAGCTGGAGAAGGCTGGATACCAACCTGGCGCAGCTGACAACACCACCTATCCGGTACAGATTCAGGCCGCTGAAGCGAAAGTCGCGGCACAAAATGGCGCGACGGGTGTTGGCGGTGTCGCGAATGGTTCGTCGGACGCGGGACGTCCGGTTGCCACGAAGGCCGACTGGAACGCGATGTACAGCCATTCTTGATACGTTAATCGGTGATGTGGGGGGTGAATCTGCAAGCATCGGGTGCATCGAGGCTCTCCGGTTGAGCGCGCAGTGGGTTTGCGCGTTCAACGATGCGCCTTGAATCTCCCCCAAACACTGTATATATTAACTACTGTATGTTTATACAGGTTTACGCCATGGAACATCTGCTTCGTGTCATCAATGAAAGCGATCGCCAGACCCTGGCCTGGCTGCGTACGCATGTAGGCGATGCACGTGTGGCGGCCGCCGCGCGTCACCTCGCGGGCCGTGCGGACAGTGGCAATGCACACGCACCGCGCAAGCCTTATGTGTCGGCGGTTTGCCGTTATCTCGGCGTGTGGCCACCCGCGCCGGACACGCCCCGGCTGGCTGACGACGATCACGCCACTGGCGACCGTTATCTTGCGCAGATCCGGCAGTTGCTCAAGCGCCGTGGCGCTCAAGACACCAGCCGCGTCTTGAACGCCTCAACCAGATAATCAACAAACGACGCAATCCGCGAAGAAATCGCCGTATTCCGGTAATAGACGGCGTGAATCGGCTGTCGGACATCCTGAGTCTGGCGGTTGAGAATCTGCACGAGCCGTCCTGATTCGCGATCCTGTCCGGTCATGAAATCCGACAGGCACGCAATACCGACGCCCTCCAGTGCCATTTGCCTGAGCGTCTCGCCGCTCGACGACCAGACCGTCGGCTCGATACGCCAGGGTTCGCCGTCTGCGCCAAGCACAGGCCAGACATTCAGCGACTCCGGCTGGTTGAACCCGAGCAGCGCATGCTTGGCAAGATCCTCGACCTTGCGCGGCAGGCCATGCGTTTCGATGAAACCAGGACTCGCCAGTATGCGCAGCCGGCTGTTACCGATAAGCCGGCTATGCAACGTCGAATCCTTCAACCGGCCGATCCGGATCGCTACATCGGTGCGCCGTTCCAGCAGATCGATAATCCCTTCGTTGCTGTTCAGCTCCAGCTCGACATGCGGATAGCGCTCCCGGTACCCGCGCACGAGCGGCACGATCGCGTGCAGCATGAACGGCGTCGCGGCGTCGATTCGCAACCTCCCGGACGGCTTGTCGCGCCGCGCCACCATCTGTTCTTCCGCGCTCTCCACCTGTTCGATGATCGCGCGCGCGTTCTGCAGAAACGCCCGCCCTTCCTCGGTCAGCTCCAGCCGGCGTGTAGTCCGGCGCAGCAATGTCGTCTTCAGCTTCTCTTCGAGTCTCGCGAGCGTGCGGCTCGCCGCCGAGACCGTCTGGTCGAGTTGCTCCGCGGCCGCGGTGATCGAGCCCATATCGACCACGGTTGCGAAGGTCTGCAGTTCATCGAGTGTGGTTTTCATTGTTGACTTTAAATCAAAACAATTTCGTCTATATACCAGTTTTTCTGCAAAAGTAAAACGATCACACTGGCTCCTGTTGAACTTTCATCTATGCATTCAGGAGCATGAAGCATGATCCCGACTACTTCTTCCCCACCTGCCACGCGCGGTAGCTCGACGCTGCCGCTGCTGGCACTCGCCGTCGGCGCGTTCGGTATCGGCACGACCGAGTTCTCGCCGATGGGGCTGCTGCCCGCCATCGCCGGCAGTCTTCACGTATCGATTCCGAGCGCCGGCATGCTGATCAGCGCCTATGCGATCGGCGTCATGGTCGGCGCACCGCTCATGACACTCGCGCTCGCACGCTGGCCGAAACGCTCCGCACTGATCCTGCTGATGAGCATCTTCACGCTCGGCAACCTGCTATCGGCGATGGCGCCGAACTACACGACGTTGCTGCTCGCGCGGCTCGTCACGAGTCTGAATCATGGTGCGTTCTTCGGACTCGGCTCGGTGGTCGCGGCAAGTCTCGTACCGCGCGAGCGCCAGGCTAGCGCGATCGCCACCATGTTCATGGGACTGACGATCGCGAACGTCGGCGGCGTGCCGGTCGCGACGTGGCTCGGCGACGCAATCGGTTGGCGCATGTCGTTTGCGGCGACAGCCGGGCTCGGTTTGATCGCGATGGCCGGTTTGCTGGCGGCACTGCCGAAGGGCGAAGCAGGACGCCTGCCGAACCTGCGCAACGAACTCGCCGTACTCACGCGTCCTGCCGTGCTGGCCGCCCTGGCAACGACCGTGCTTGGCGCAGGCGCGATGTTCACGCTGTACACGTACATCTCGCCTACGTTGATGCATATCACCGGCGCATCGCCGCTCTACATCACCGCGATGCTTGCGCTGATCGGTGTCGGTTTCTCGATCGGTAACGTACTGGGCGGCCGGCTCGCCGATCGCTCGCTCGATGGCAGCCTGATCGGCTTCCTCGCGCTGTTGATCGTAGTCATGCTTGCGTTCCCGTTGATGGCGGCAAGCCACACCGGCGCTGCAATCGGCCTACTCGTGTGGGGTGTTGCAACCTTCGCGGTCGTGCCGCCGCTGCAGATGCGCGTGATGCGTGCCGCAGCCGAAGCGCCTGGGCTTGCGTCATCGGTCAACGTGGGCGCGTTCAATCTCGGCAATGCGTTGGGTGCGGCGGCAGGCGGCGCAGCCATTTCGGCGGGCTTCGGCTACCCGGCGGTGCCTATCGTCGGCGCGCTGATCGCCGCGGCAGGTCTTGCGCTCGTGTTGATCCAGATCATGCGGCAACGTCAACAGCGCAGCGCGCGCGGCCTGGCTGTCACGGCCAGTGAATGCTGATCCGAAATCAAAAATCATTCCTGTTTCAAGCGGTTTTTCGTCCGCGTCACTCTCTTCGAGGTTCAAAACATCATGAGCAACATTCCTTCCTTCGGTCTTGGTACGTTCCGTCTTCAAGGTCAGGTCGTCGTCGACTCGGTACGTAACGGCCTGGAACTGGGCTACCGGTGCGTCGACACCGCGCAGATCTACGGCAACGAGGCGGAAGTCGGCCAGGGCATCGCCGAATCCGGCGTAGCACGCGACGCGCTGTTTCTCACCACCAAGATCTGGGTCGACAACTATGCGCGAGCCAGGCTGATTCCGAGCCTCAAGGACAGTCTCGCGAAGTTACGTACCGACCATGTCGATCTGACCTTGATCCATTGGCCGGCTCCAGACAACGGCGTTGCGCTCGATGAATTCATGAGCGCACTGGCCGAAGCCAAAGCGGCGGGCCTGACGCGCCAGATCGGCATCTCCAACTTCAATATCGAACTGACGAAGCAGGCTATCTCGGCCGTCGGCAAAAACGAGATCGCCACGAACCAGATCGAGTTGAGCCCGTACCTGCAAAACCGCAAGCTGGTCGAGTTCCTGCAAGGCCAGGACATTCACGTCACGTCGTACATGACGCTCGCGTACGGCAAGGTGCTCAAGGACCCGGTGATCGGCGCGATCGCGGACCGTCATCGCGCGACGCCCGCCCAGGTGGCGCTCGCCTGGGCACTGCAACTGGGCTATTCGGTGATTCCGTCGTCGACGAAGCGTGAAAATCTTTGCAGCAACCTGCTCGCGCAGTCATTGCAGTTGACGCAAGAGGACATGGCGCAGATCGCTACCCTGGAACGCAATGGCCGCGAAGTCAGCCCTGCGGGCCTCGCGCCGGTCTGGGATTGAGTATTCCGTCAAATAACTGAAGGAAGAGTAACCATGCGAATCACCATTCCATCACGCCTTGGTTTCGGCACCGCGCCGCTGGGCAACATGTATCGCGACATCCCCGAAGACGAAGCACTGGCAACAGTCGATGCCGCCTGGAACAACGGCATCCGCTACTTCGACGGTGCGCCGTTATACGGTGCTGGTCTTGCCGAACTGCGGCTAGGAAAAGCATTGGCCGGTCGCCCAAGAGATGAATACGTGCTGGGCACCAAAGTTGGCCGCCTGATCCTCGACGAACACGAATCGACGGCAGAACGCGATCTCGGCGAGAAAGGCGGATTGTTCGAACACGGACTGCCGAACAAGATCGTCTACGACTACACGGCAGAAGGCACGATACGGTCTATCGAAGACAGCCTGAAGCGGTTGCAAACCGATCGCCTCGACTATGTGTGGATTCACGACCCGGCCGTCGATTTTCATGGCGAGAACTGGCGCGCTGTCTTCGACGTGGCGATGTCGGGTGCGGCGAAAGCGCTATCCCGTCTGCGTGACGAAGGTGTTATCAAAGGCTGGGGGCTTGGCGTGAATCGCGTCGAGCCGTGTGAGCTAGCGCTTGAGCAAGCTGATCCGGACGGCTTTCTGATTGCCGGTCGCTATACGTTGCTCGATCACGAAGCTGCACTGAACAAGTTGATGCCGGCGTGCGAAGCGAGAGGGCTTGGCATCGTCGTCGGTGGTCCGTACAACTCGGGGTTGCTCGCGGGAGGCACGCACTTCGAATATCAGCTGGCGCCCCAAGCGATGATCGATCGCGTCACGCAGATCAAGCAGGTTTGTGCGCAATTCGGCGTCGATATCCGCGCGGTGGCGTTGCAATTTTCTCTCGCGCATCCGGCGGTTGCAGGTGTCATCCCCGGTGCCAGCCAGCCGTCGCGGATCGAAGAGAATCGTGCGCTGATGACAATGCCGATTCCGGATGCGCTGTGGGATACGTTGAAATCAGAGCGGTTGATCGCGGCACAGGCGCCGACGCCAAAGCCGGTGGATTCGAAGATATCGGGCTGAATGGCTCCGCGGTTGTGTCAGCGTACGGATTAGACACAACCGCGGAAATTCCGCGAATCGCCCAGACGAAACGGCGTCACGCTAACGTATTCGATCAAGGCCCGTGAAGGGCGACTTCGTTTATTCGCTCGACGCATCGACAGGTGCTCGCCTCGGTCGCCGGACCGCGCGCAACTTCCCGCTGTTTCCGCCACCGCAGAAGAACTGCTCTCCACCGTCCGACTCGAGTCCCGACACATGGACTCCCGACGGCATCTCGAGACTTTCGATGATCTCGCCCGTGTGAGGATCGACGTGCCTTAGTTCGCTCGCGTCGTCTTCCCAGGTGGCATGCCACAACTGTCCATCGACCCAGGTCACACCGGTGACAAAACGGTTGGACTCGATAGTACGAAGAATCGTACCTGTTTGAGGATCGATCTGATGAATCTTCCGGTCGCGATACTGCCCGACCCACAGCGTCCCCTCGGCCCACGCGAGCCCCGAGTTGTTACCGCCGGCAGGTGCGGGAATCGTGGTGAGCACATCGCCGGTCTGCGCATCGAGCTTCTGGATAGTGTCGCCGGCAATCTGAAACAGGTGCTGGCCATCGAACGCAGATCCCGCGTGCGCAGCGACTTCGATCGAACGCAGCATGGTTCCGCTTGCTGGATCGAGCGCGTTCAGTTTGTCTCCGGATGCGAACCAGACATGCTGGCCGTCATACGTGACGCCATGCACGCTATCGACACCCTCGAAGGGGCCATATTCGCGAAGGATTTCGGCTGTTGATCGGTTCATGCTGCCATCCTAATCGTTCGATAGTGACGCGGGGAGTAACAACAACGTCGTGAATCCGGGCACAGGCGGCATCATCCACCGACGCGATCGACCGCGCCCCACCGGTTGCACCTTACCGTCTTGCGCAAGCGAGTCGAGTGCCCGCTGCAACGTGCGCTGGCTGGCTCCCAGCGCAAGCGCGAGTGCCGAGCTCGACCATGACTCGCCGTCGGCAAGCAAGGCGAGCAGCGCCGCGTGCCGCTCGTCGTCGGGCCGTGCCAGCACGGCAACCTCATGTGCGCGGTACGGTGTCAGCGCAAACCCGTGCCTGGTTGCCGTCACATCGGCCAGTGTCCGCAGCAATGTACGCAACCGGCCGATTTCAACGCGCAGACGCGCCCGATACGATTCGTCGGCACGCTTCGCGCGGAATACCCGCGTCACCAGCACCTCTCTCGATACATCTGTCGGCCACGCCTCAGCGAGCGCACGCGCAAGCTCGAACAATATCGGCCGCTTTGCCAGCGAGACGACCGTATGCGCGTCACGCACGACGTGACGGCACGCGTCCACGACAAACGTCTTCGATGCCAGTAGCGCTTCAACCTCGTCCAGCGACAGGAGTCGCTCGTCACCCAGAGCGATCAGGCGAGCAGCCGGTGTGTTCAGAACCTGCGATGCGCTTTCAACTTCCGCGATCAGCGCAGGGATACCGGCGTGATGCGCGGCTCGCCCGGCACGCACTAGCGCAGCGCGCGCTGTCTTCGGCTGAAGACGCCGCAGCGCGATGCCCGCAACGACCAGTTCGTGCGCCACCCGTAGCGCGGACGGCAACCACGCGGGATCGAGCGCGCCAAGTGCATGTTCGGCGTCGTCGAGACGACCGATCAGAAGCAGTCGCCTCACTTCGAGATACCGCGCATGTGCAGCGTTCACGCGGTCGCCGTGCGCTTCGAGCGTCGCTCGCGCGGCATCGAGCGCCTTCGCTGGCCAGTTCAGATCGCGTGAGGCTAGCGCGATCTCGGCTTCGGCGACCACACATCGCGCACGGGCGACGGCCTCTTTAGGACCGAAGGCACGCGTCGCCCGTCGCATCAGCGCCTTCGCCCGAACCAGATCGCCGAGCTGCGCCATCGCGATGCCGCGCAGCGCGAGCGCCGGCGCGTCGTCGCGCAAGGCGATCCAGTTCAGGGCGCCGAGCGGGTCACCCACCGCAAGTGCGCGGGCAGCGGCTGCAACGGGCGCGTCAGTGCTCATGTCAATCCCGCCACACTTGTCACTCCCACCGTTCGATAGCGAGACTTAATCTATCACGACCCCCAACCCGCAAGTCGTATCGGACACGAGACGAACGGCGCAGAACATCGAAGGAGAAAACGATGACGACACATCACACCGGAACGCGTGAAGCGTGGCTGGCCGCACGACTCGACTTGCTCGCCGCAGAGAAAGCGCTGACGCGGCGCAGCGACGAGCTGGCGCAGCAACGCCAGGCGCTGCCGTGGGTCCGCGTCGACAAGGCGTACCGATTCGACACCGACGAAGGAAGTGCCTCGCTGGCGGATCTCTTCAACGGTCGGTCGCAACTGCTCGTCTACCACTTCATGTTTGGGTCCGACTACAAGGCCGGTTGCCCATCATGCTCTGCGATTGCAGACGGGTTCGACGGCTTCGCTGTCCACCTCGCGCATCACGATGTCACGCTTGCGGCGGTATCGCGCGCACCGCTCGCCAAACTGCAGGCGTACCAACGGCGGATGGGGTGGACGTTTCCCTGGGCATCCGCACCGGCGGGCGGTTCCGATCCCGACTTCAACGCCGACTTCAACGTCTGGTTCACCGACGAGCAACAACGCAGTGGCACCGTCGACTACAACTATCGGCGCGAGGCACCCTTAACGCGGCGCACGGGTCAGGGCGATGACAGCTCGGGGGCGGTAGCTACGTTCGCGACCATGTGCGGCACCGATGTGCCGACATACATCCGTGACCGCCCTGGCCTGAGCGCATTCGTGCTCGAAGATGGTGTCGTCTACCACACGTACTCCACCTATTCGCGCGGACTGGACGGCCTGTGGGGCATGTTTCAATGGCTCGACCGCGCTCCGCGAGGGCGCAACGAGACAGGTGTCTGGTGGCATCGACACGACGAATACGATCGGCGCTGAGGTGGCCCGTGAGTCGCGTTGACGCAGTCGGGGCGCGGAAGATCTTCCGATGCAACGCATCCGGTGCCGCTTTCTTCGGAGTCTCGACGCTCATTTTCGCTGTCAGCACAGCACTAACGATCATCCGTTGTGTGTCAATGCCGGCACTCAGCGGTATGCCGATGCCAGGCGGCTGGACACTGTCGATGATGTGGATACGGATGTGCGGTCAGACATGGGGAGATGTCGCAGCATCGTTCGCTGGCATGTGGATGGTGATGACCGTCGCGATGATGCTGCCGTCCGTCACGCCGACGCTATGGCGATACCGCCATGCTGTCGTCAGGACAGGCGTCATGCGCCCCGACACGCTGACCGTACTGGTGGGCATGGGGTACTTCTTCGTATGGATGGTATGCGGCATGGCCGTCTTGCCAGCAGGCATCGCGCTGGCCGCACTCGAGATGCAAGTGCCGACGCTGGCGCGCGCCGTTCCGCTCGTGTCCGCTGTGGTTGTGTTGAGCGCCGGCGCGCTCCAGTTCACCGCATGGAAGGCGCGGCACCTTGCCTGCTGCCGGCGAGCACCAGCATGTGAACGCGCGTTGCCGCTCGATGCCGATACGGCCTGGCGACAGGGCCTGCGCCTTGGCATTCACTGCAGCTATAGCTGTGCCGGTCTGACGGCGATCCTTCTGGTCGCAGGCGTCATGGACCTGCGCGCGATGGTTGCAGTGACAACGGCCATCACCGCCGAACGTCTGGCACCCGATGGCGAACGCGTCGCGCGTGCTATCGGAGTCGTGATCATTGCGTCGGGGTTGTTTCTACTCGCGCGTGCCGTTCCCGTGCAGACCCAGTGATTCTCCACTCAATACACCCCAGCCATCCCCACCGGCCGATGCTTGAACCGCCGATGCACCCAGTAATACTGCTCGGGAAACCTGAGAATCTGCGTTTCCAGAAACTCGTTCATGCGACGTGCATCGACGGTTTCGCTGCTGGAGGGGTAGTCGCTGAGCGGTTTGAAAATGGTTAGCTTGTAGCCGCGAAAATCCGGCAGCACTTCAGTCACGAACGGCACGACTCGCGCACGTCCGAGTTTCGCGAGGCGCGAAATCGACGTGAGCGTACAGGCCTCTACGCCGAAGAACGGCACGAAGACCGAGTTGTCGACACCCTGGTCCATATCCGCGGCAAGCATGACGGGCTTGCCCGAACGCAGCAAACCAACGATCTTGCGCGCGCTCGTCGCGCGCTCGATCATCTCCGCGCCAAACCTGCCGCGTTGTCGCCTGGCCAGATCGCACATCGGCGCATTCGACATGCGCGTGTAAAGCGATGCGACCGGCAGGTGTGTCGAATAACGCATGCATCCCACTTCGATACCGACGAAGTGAAAACCCATGAAGATGGTGGGCGGTGCGTTCTTGTCGTCGAGATCGATTTCGCTTTCGATCTGCACAATCCTGTCGATCGACTTCGCGCTTCCAAACCACTGTATGCCGCGTTCGAGATAGCTGCGCACCACATGCTGGAAATGCGCCCGGCCCAGTTGTTCGTGTTCGAGCGCGCTCTTCGTCGGGAAACACAGGCGCAGGTTCACCAGCACGATGTGTTTGCGGCGGCTCGGAAGCCTGTATAGCGTCGTGCCGAGTGCGCTACCAAAGCGCGCGACAAACGAATACGGCAATACGGAGAGCACGCGCAACAGCGCAATGATGGGGAACAGACCTAATTTGTCCAAAGGGCATCCTGCTTGTAAAGGGCCGAAAAACACCAGGGCGAAGCAGGCTACGCGTTGCCCGATCGGCCGATACTCCTGCAGGAACATCGCCGCTCGAAAAATCAGGTGTGAAGACTATCGCATCGGACTACGCGTCGGGTTACGAATGTGTCGTTGACGTTACGGAATCCTGCCGGGTGTAACCCACGGTAAGAATCTTCGTGACAGGGCGTCGCGCGTGCGATCTGCGGTCAGTCGGTGTAACGCATCAGTAAGATGTCCGCGAAGGATACTCCTGATGGACCCGAATAAACCAAAACGGTCGGGCCGGGACATACCCGGAAAGGCGTCAGGGGGATGCTTTCGGTTCGCCGCATTTCCCCTCACACTGGGCGCAAACCCTTGTATGGCGGCCTTCGATGCAAACCCTCGAAGCCCGGGAGCGCCCCAGTGCTGTCAGTTACATATTGAGCAGAAATCCTGAATTTTTTCCGACCTTGCCTCGAAAACGCGTCAATGCGAAGCTTTGAACGGTCCGCATCGCCGCTTTTTCACTTCTTTCTATGGAGCACAACATGATATCGAGCCGCGACGAAGTCACCCGGATGATCGTTTCCGCCAAGGTCGCCAGGGGGTTGAAGTGGGGCGACGTCGCAGAGCGGATCGGCCAGAGCAAGGAGTGGACGACCGCCGCGTGTCTCGGCCAGATGACCTTCACCCGCAGTCAGGCCGAAACCGCCGGCGAAATATTCGGCCTGTCGGACGAAGCGGTCGCGTGGTTGCAGATCGTGCCGTACAAGGGTTCGTTGCCGAACGCCGTGCCGACCGATCCGCTGATCTATCGCTGGTACGAGATCGTCAATGTTTACGGCACGACCATCAAGGAACTGATTCACGAGGAATTCGGCGACGGCATCATGAGCGCCATCGATTTCTCGATGGACATTCAACGCGAAGCCGATCCCAAAGGCGATCGTGTCAAGGTGGTGCTGTCCGGCAAGTTCCTGCCGTACAAGACCTACTGATCAGCCGCCGTACACGTCGAAGTCGAAATACCTGTCCGCGATGCGCTTGTACGTTCCGTCCTTGATCATCGCGGCAATCGCTGCATCGAGTTTCTCCTTCAGGTCGGTATCTTCCTTGCGCAGACCGATCCCTGTGCCCGGACCGAAAATCGCGCTGTCATCGAGTACCGGTCCGGCAAACGCATAAGGCGCGCCGCGCGACGTATTGAGAAAACCGCGCTCGGCCTGCACGGCATTCTGCAACGACGCATCGAGTCGCCCCGCCAGCAGGTCCACGTACACCTGGTCCTGGTCCGCATACGACACGACGTTGACACCATGCGCGCCCCAGTGTGTCTTCGCGTAAGTCTCCTGCATCGAGCCCTGCTCGACACCGACTGATTTACCCGCGAGCGACGCGGCAGTCGGCTCGATGTTCGAGCCTTTCTTTGCAACAAGACGCGTCGGCACATGGAAGATCTTCGATGAGAACGCGATCTGTTTGACGCGTGCGGGTGTCATCGACAGGGTCGACAGCACGCCGTCGAATTTGCGCGCCTTGAGGCCGGGAATCATGCCGTCAAAGGCATTCTCGACCCACACGCATTTCGCGTTCAGACGCCGGCACAGTTCATTGCCAACATCGATGTCGAAACCGACCAGTTTGCCGTCGGCGGCCTTCGATTCGAACGGCGGATAACTGGCGTCGACACCGAAACGGATCGTCGACCAGTCTTTCGCATACGCGCCGCTCGAAACGACCAGCAGCACACCCAGCAATACCTTCCCTATTCTTTTCATCCAATGCTCGCAAATGTTCAGTGACAGACAGTTGAAACACCACGTGCGACCCCGCGCACGACGATGCCGCTGCATTATCGGCGATCGGCGTGCGAAGCCAATAAATCCTCCGTATAAGATCTGCGCTGCAATCCACAGGTAAGCCGCAGTTGACCATTTTCTACCCGAGTGGTCTGATGGCGAGCGCCAGGCGCCATAAGAACGGAAACAACCCCCAATGAACGACCTCGATTTCGACTGCACGATGTGCGGCAAATGCTGTCACGGGCTGCGGCTTGCGCTAACCGTCGACGAAGCCCGCGCCTGGCTGCAACGCGGCGGCCGCGTCGAGTTGATGTGCGAAGCAATACCGTGGCCCGTCGAACCCGCTGCGGAGAATCGCGAGGCGCAGTACCGGCGAGCCCGTTCGTTTCCCGCTGCGAGCGGCACGCTGCCAGTGCGGATCGCCGTGCTGCTGGTCGCTACGTTCGACGGCGCCTGCCCGAATCTTGGCGCCGACATGCGCTGCGGCATCTATCACGAGCGACCGCTCGTGTGCCGCATCTATCCCGCCGAAATCAATCCGTTCGTCGTGCTCGCACCAGCAAACAAGGGATGCCCTCCCGACGCATGGCAAGGCACGCCGATGATCCGGCACGGACAGCTCATCGATAGCGAGGTCCAGGCATCGATCGATCAGGCCCGCGCCGCCAGTGCGCGCGATGTGTCGATCAAGGCGCAGCTGTGCGCGGCACTCGGCGTGGAGCATGCCGCGCTGGCGAACGAAGGCTTCGTCACATATGCACCCGAATCTGACGTGCTGCTTGCCGCACTCGATGCCATTCCCGACGGCATGCACGACAAAGCGCACGACCACCGCCATACACACGCCACGCCGTGGAACCTCATCTCCAACCGCCACGAAACTGTCGAAACGCTGACATCGGTCGGTGCGCTGGCGGCGCCGCCGGCCACCACACGCGCCTACGGATACCTCGGTTTCTTCGCCGCAACGCCCGCGAGCTAGTCCCGCCCATCGGCTCGCCCACGCATTGCGCCTACCCGCGCCCTTCGGCTAGGATCACAATCGGGAGCAGCAGGGGTAACAGGGGCAGCACCGCATAAATAACAACGGTCCAGACGAGACGATAGAGGGGACATGTCCGTACTCAAACCGGTTTTCCCATTGCACCAGCGTCTGCGCAAGAGAACGCTCGCGTGGGAGGCTGCGCTTGCGCGGGCGGTCGGCAATCACCCGTTTGTCGCGGGAATCGCCGGTACAGCCGTCGCCGTGGCGATGGCCGGCCTGACCTTCGTCTCGCTGTACGCGGGGCGTGCCGATGCGTTGACCCATGCGCACGAAACGTCGCAAAGCCTCGTCGCGATTATCGGCAGCGACCTCGAAAGAAACATCGAAATCTACAATCTCTCGCTGCGTGCGATGGTCGACGGCGCGCAACGGCCGTTGACCTGGCAGCTCTCGCCTGGCCTTCGGCAAGCCGTTCTGTTCGATCGCGCGACCGATGCCGGCTACCTCGGCGGCGCCTACATTCTCGGCACCGACGGCAAGGTCAAGGCCGAACAAAGCGGCGAGATCAACCCGTTGATCGGACTCGGCGATCGCGATTACTTCCTCGTTCATCAACGCGGTGCGTCGGTCGGCTTATTCATCTCGCATCCGTTTCGCTCGCGGCTGCGCGATCACAAGCTGTCGATCGGCCTGACACGACGCATCGATGCGCCCGCCGGTCAGTTCGCCGGCGTCGCGCTGCTTGCCATCCGCATCGAGTACTTCCAGCACCTGCTCGACAAGATCAACACAGGCCCGTCGGGTTCGGTGTTCATTTCACTCGACGACGGCACACTGCTTGCCCGCAAGCCACTCACGTCGAACGAGATCGGGACCAGCATCGTGCGTTCGCCGGTCTTCGCGTATATCGCCGGGCACTCCTCGGCGGGGTCGTTTGTGACGGTCTCCGCCATCGACGGCGTGACGCGCATGTACACCTATGCACGCGTACCCGGCACCCCGCTGCTGGCCGTGGTCGCACCCGCCATCGACGACATACTCGCCAGCTGGCGCAAGCGCAGTGCAATCGCCGCGGTGCTGACGTTCGCGCTGGCCATGGTCGTCATCGGGGTATCGTGGCTGCTGGCGTTCGCGGTGCGCGACAAGATACTCGCCGAGGGCGAACTGCTGCGGCTCGCGGCCACCGATCCGCTCACCGGTCTCGCGAATCGCCGCACACTCGACCAGCGGCTCGACGAAGCATGGCTGCATTCGCGCCGCAACGGCGAGCCGCTGTCGGCGCTCTTCATCGATATCGATTACTTCAAGCGGTTCAACGATACACACGGTCACGCGGCCGGCGACGAAGTCATCGCAGCCGTTGCGGATTGCGTCGCGTCCACCGTACGCCGTTCAATTGATGTCGTCGCGCGCTACGGCGGCGAGGAATTCGCGGTGATACTGCCCGGCACGCCGGCGGCGGGCGCGGCCAGACTAGCCGAGAAAATCCGCCGGACAGTCGAGTCGCTGCGTTTCACGCATGCACCGGGCACACAGGAAGCGGTGACGGTCAGCATCGGCAGCGCGAGTTGCGTGCCGTCGAACGGCGGCACGGCGCTCGAACTGCTGGCCGCCGCCGACGAGCAGCTCTATGCGGCGAAAGCCGCGGGACGCAACCAGGTGATGTCGTTCGTTCGTCCGGAAAACGAAACCACGCACGGCGCGTCGTCCTGAATGCGGCTCGACGGCCGCTTTATCCGTCTTCCACTCCCCGCATACCGCGTACCTTGTCAGAACGGTCCGCGGCTTTTTAGCTGCTGGTACTGCGCCTTCAGCACATTGATACGCGCACGGTACATCGACGTCAGACACGAGCGCGACGCCCCGCAGTGGGCCCGGTTCTGCAACCAGTCATGCTGCGCTTCCTGCATGTCGCCACGGGTGCCCATCGCGACGAGCCCGGTAAGCATCTCATAGCGCACCGCCATTTCTACATCCATTTCGCTTAACTGACGGGACGCGCATATCGCGCGCTCATCGGGCTGCTGTGCCTGCGCGCAATCGAAACTCGCGGCCTGCGCCATGCCGGCTGACATCGCGAAGCAGGCGGCGCACGCCATATAGACGGTACGACGGAATGAACGCATGAGACCTCGCTAGTGAGAAAACAGGGGAATCGCCACATGAATCGAACCCGCGCGGCGCCTCTGGAACATGCATTGCTACCGGGCAAGCAAGCTCTAGGATAGTCATGACAACGATACTGCTGGTCGAAGACGACCTCAACCTGCTGCGTGCACTGGAAACACTGCTGAAAGGGCATGGCTATCGTGTGCGGACGGCGGCAGACGGCATGCTGGCCATCCGCTCGGCGTGCGCGGAACGCCCCGATATTGTCGTCTCGGACTGGATGATGCCGGGCATGGACGGCATTGCGCTCATCGACGCACTGAAAGCCGTGCCGCAACTTGCCGATGTGCCGGTTGTGTTGACATCGGCGGTAGGATCGCCGCCGACGGTCGCGATCAGCGGGTTTCTGCGGAAGCCGTTTCCTGCGGCGACGCTGCTTGATCTGCTAAGGCGGATTGCCAAGCCGTAAGCACCACCGCACGGCGGGACTTCATACCTGCGCCGCACCCGTCTGGCGCCCTCTCACAGCACCAGCGGCACCCCCGACGAACTATCCAGCACACGCGCCGCCAGCCATACCTCCTGCCGCAGCCAGTCGCGAAACAGCGTGAGTTGCGGCAGATCGCCCTGCTCGGGGCGCGTGACGAACCAGTACGACTGATGACCGTCCACATGCACGTTCAACACCGGCACCAGCTGGCCGCTCGCCAGTTCGCGCGCGATCATGTGACGGTCGGCAATCGTAATACCCAACCCGTCGATCGCCGCGCGAATCGCCAGATCGAGCAGATCGAACTCATAACCGCCCGTCGTATCGACGCCCGCAATTCCGGCTGCGTTCAGCCAGTGCTGCCAGGTCTGATAGCGCTGGTCGTCGCTGGCAAGGACGTGTAGCAGCGTGAACTGGTTCAGATCGATCGGCTGTTGCGCAGGCTGCCGCGCCAGCAGCGCGGGCGCGCACACCGCGATATGCCGCTCGTTCATCAGCAACTGCTGGTCCAGCCCTTCCCATTCGCCGTTACCGAAACGGATCGCGCAATCGAGCACGGCCGATTCAGCGAGATTGTCCTCGACGCGCGTCGACAGGCTCAGTTCCAGTTCGGGGTGCTCGTCGCGCAGACGGCCGAGCCGCGGCATCAGCCAGCGGCTCGCGAAGGTAGGCGGTGCATTGATGCGCAGGCGGTTGAGGTGGGTTTTCTCCTGAATGCTGCGCACCGTCAGCTCGATCTTGTCGAACGATTGCTGCAGCGCCTGCAACAACACGCGGCCCGCCGCCGTCAGTTCGAGCCGGTGATGGTGCCGCTGCAGCAACGCTTCGCCGAGCTGCTCCTCCAGCTGCCTCACCTGCCGGCTGACCGCGCTCTGCGTAACGTTCAGCTGTTCGGCGGCGCGCGTGAAGCTGCCGGTGTGTCCGGCAACCTCGAAGGCTTTGAGCGCGTTCAGCGCGGGCATCTTTCGTTTCAAGGGCGTCTCTGCGTGCAGACTCTCGGCGTAGTGGGCTCACCAGCCGGCCCTATTTTACGCGCGCCCCTGACGCCCCAGTGTGCCGCGCGCTATTGCGTCTTCAACGGATCGATCTTGCCGGCGTCACAGCCGTCCGGATACGGATTCGGAACCTGCACCTGTCCGCCAAGCGCGGTTGCATAAGGTGTCAGGTTATAGGCGACACCCTGCAGCCCCTTGAACGCGACGAGCGCCGCGCTGCCGAGGACCGAAGGCTGGGTGGCTTTTGCAAGCTCTGCATCGCTCATCGGATTTTTCGCCGCATCGAAGATCTTCTGAATCCCGTCGAGACCGTACGCATCAACCGATCCGTCGAGATCGAAGATCGGAATATCGGTCGCGCCGAGTCCGGCCAGCATCCGCACGTCGGCAACCATGTTGTTGACGTCGGAATACCCGCCTTGCAGCTTGCCGGCGTTGCCAAGCGTCACCTGCCCCGCCGCGCCGAAGTATTTCTGCATGCTCTTGTATTGCGCCGCAACGAAGCCTGACCCGAGGTCGATAGGACCCTGAGCGCGATACGCCTGAATGAACAACTGGTCGTAGCCGCCCTGGAACACGGGGCCGAGATTCAACATGTCCTGCAGCGCCATGTTGCCCGCGTCCAGATCCGCCGGGACGAACGGCAACGGAGAGCCGACGATCTTCACCCCATTGTCATGCGCATAGGAAATCGCCTCTGCGTACGTCTTGACCGCCGCGCATTGCTCTTTCGGATTGAAGTTCAGGGTCTTCAGATCATTGATGTCCGGATACTTTCCGTGCAATGCATCCGTGAAGATCTTCCATCCAATCGGGAACTCGAGATCCAGCGCAATCTCGTTGATCTGCAGGTTATTGTCAGTCTCCCATTTGATCAACGCCGCAACAGCGGCTTTCTCATACTGGGCATTCTGCTTGTTCGCAAACGTATTTTCGGAGAGCGGCAGCAGGATCCACGCATTGATCGGTACGCCCTGTGCGTTAGCTTCCTTGATCAGGTTCAAACCGTCATCCCGATGCGTGACTCCATCCACGGTGCCGAAATCCGCTCCGTACACGACCGCGAGGTTCAGGAAGCCATTCTCTTTCTTCAGGAGCTTCCAGAGATCCGGCGTGAAGTTCTGCTTTTGCGACGGGCACGACAACGGGTCGCTGCCGGGAATCACGCAGAGCGTGGGATTTTCGCCGGCCCAGAATCCGACTCTCGTCGATGGGCCTGCAATGGCAGGTGCTGCGCCGGTAGCGCAGATCATCGCAAGCAGAGCAGCAACAAACGGTCTGGAAGTACGTAAGCCCATGACATGTCCCTCGGAAGAAGCAAGCGTTGTTCACTACGGTCCAGATAGCGGAATGGCCTTCGGCAAGCGTCAGCGGTTTCCGGCATCCGAGAGGTAGGCATGCAACACCTCGGTACGATCACCGAAGTATTGCTGTCTCAATGCATCGATCTGCTGGGTTCTCTCGGCATCGGATAAACCCGGTTGCTGGCGAATCGCGTCTCGCTGCACGGCGTACCCGTCGTAGCGATTTTTCCACTGCGTGTCCTGTTGCCGGCTTTGCAGATAACGCTGGGCGACGTCGGCGCCGAAATCGGTTGCGATCCTGCTGGCAATCGCATCATCCGTTGCGCCCTGTGCGTTCATGCCTGCAATGAGCTTGCCCAATGCCGCGGGTTTGCCGGCTGCCGCGAGTTGCGTCTGCTCGTTCTTCGGCAGACCGGCGTTCAGTGCTTCCAGTTGCCGTTTCCGCTCGTCGGCACTGAGTGACGTGTCCGACGCGATGCGCATTTGCGCCAGCGAAAATTCGGCATGCCGGTTCTCGTCACCGAACCATGCGCTTGCGACGTCAGGCAGATCGCGGCTCTGCAAAGACTCCCGCGCAGCCAGCGCGCGTTCGACACCATCGAGCTGCGTCGCATCGCCAACCGCACCCTGAGCCGGCGTGCTCGCCTCCGCCAGATACCGCCGATAGCGGTCCCAGAGATCTTCCGCCTGCGACAACGCGGCACCCTGTATGCGCGTCTCCATGTCACCCCTGACGAACTGCCGGAGTCGCTCGTCCGATTTCAACTCGTCCTGCGCGGCGAGGAAATAGTCGAAGTAGTCGCGCAACGCCTTGTCGCGGATCAGATCGCCGTGCGAATCAGCCCGCAGGCCATCAGGCACCGGCACACCGGCCAGTGACGCTGGTCGGATCGCTGGATGCGCCGCATAGACAGGCTGCGCCGTAGCAGGACGGCTGTCGCCACCGGCCTGCGCCAGCGCGATCTCCGGTGCCCTGTTTCCTTCCCTGAATGGATGGACGGCGTACAGGGAGATCAACGCAATCGCGCCTGCTACGCCACACGCTGCGATCGCGGGAAGCGGCAGCCGCATCTCAAACACCATCCGCTTTCAGGCGACGTGCCTGATTCAGCAAGACCGTCACGGGATCGGCGGTGTTGTAGTTCTTCAGTCCGAGCGGCTGGTTGACTTCGGTGGCATGGTTCCACAGATAGTCGGTCGAGATGATGCTGCCGAAGCGCGCACTGCACACGGGAACGAGTCCATCGCTCTCACCGGTGTTGAGCTGCGACGCAATCCCCAGCAAGTTGCCCACGACGAAGCCAAGCGGAAACGACAGGTTCGTGTAGCTGCCGACCGGGCCGCCCTTGCCGGTCCATGAGTAAAGAAGCGTCCGGTAGGTAGCAGGTGTCGATTGGCCCGACACGGTGACCTGTCGGTCCTCATAGGCGGCGCCGCTCGTCTTGCAGTCTGCCCCGAGGCCGGATGCCGAGCCGGGCGCGAGCGACGCATCCAGCTGCTGGTTGAGTTCGGCCGAGCCCGCCGACGAAAGACTCTTTTGCGCGCCCAGTGCGTCTTGTGGCAACGCGAATCCGGAAACGAGATTGGTGATGAAGCCCGACGCATTCAGCGCAAATAAAACCGCGTCGACCAGCAGCGAACCACCGGGCAGTTTCTGAACGGCACTCAATAGCGTGCCGACATCGTCCGAAAGCGGAGCGCCGCGCAACGGAGCGGCGATCGTCGTGATGGATGCCACTTCGTCCGGGTGCAGTGCCGCGACGATCCGCGAAGCCTGGCCGCCCTGGCTATGCGCAATCAGATTGACCTTCTTTGCGCCGGTGATCATCTCGACCTGTTGCACGGCCTTGTACAGCTCGTCGCCGCGTACGGCATCGCTCTCCCATGAAGACAGCGTGGCCGTATAGACCGTGGCGCCATGATCGCGCAGCGGCTGGACCATGCCGTACCAGTAGATGCCAATCGCCTTGTCCAGGTTCGACAGGATGTCGAGCGGATTGAGCGTATCCGCGCCCACTTCGCCAAAGCCAATCTTGTCGGTTCCTGCAACGCCGTGGACGAGAATGATCGGATAGCGTGTTGCCGCCGAAGTCGCGTCGTCACTGTTGACGTTGTCGGCGAACACGCCGTTCGAAAACAGCACGCTCGCAGCAACGAGTGCGAGTTTTATCTGCCTGCGTGCGAGAACCGGTTTCGCTGCATCGGCCCGATCTCTACTTCTGAATTGCGTTGTCATTTTCATCGTCTCCCCTTCGGTTTCGTCAGAGCGTGCAAGCGTTTGCGCCAAAGCCTGTGGCACGCATGGAAGTGGCAGCGCAAATTCGGACAGCTAGATAATCGGAACGCGTCGGCCCGATTATCACGGCCCCCCCCATGGACCACAACTCAAAAAAGTATCAACGTGCTTTTTTGTTTTTCGTGGTGTGGCACCGCCTCCAGTTCCGATCCATCGCCGCGCAAATCTGCCTTTCCCGCGAACCCCCCTGAATCTCTCGCCCTGGGGCAAATCCGGAGGTGTCCGGACAACCATGCCGCATAAGCGTCAGCAACCTTACGCCCATATAAGGGGCATACCCGACACCGATTTGTCATCTTCACGACACACGCCCCCACCACGATCGAAGTCCCCGCGACCCCACATGAGACACAGGCCATGCCGGAACTTTCGTATCCGCAGTCGAACGCCCCTGCCGGCCGTCGCAACATCGGCCTTTTTATCTTCCTGCTCGTCATCGCCGGCGGCGCCGCTTACTGCGCGACGCATCTGCTCGACGACCTCGCGCCGGTGCGGCAGTCGTCGCTGCTGCCCTATCTGCTGCTCGGCTTCGCGCTGGTCATCGCGCTCGGTTTCGAGTTCGTCAACGGTTTTCATGACACGGCGAACGCTGTCGCCACGGTCATCTATACGCATTCGTTGACGCCGAACCTCGCGGTCATCTGGTCCGGTACGTGGAATTTTCTCGGCGTGCTGACCTCGACCGGTGCGGTCGCGTTCGGCATCCTGCAGTTGTTGCCCGTCGAACTGATCCTGCAAGTCGGCAACGGCGCCGGCTTCTCGATGGTGTTCGCGCTGCTGATCGCCGCGATCATCTGGAATCTCGGCACCTGGTACTTCGGTCTGCCTTCATCGAGCTCGCATACGCTGATCGGCTCGATCATCGGCGTCGGGCTGATGAACTCGATGCTGCATGGCGCATCGGGTACGAGTGGCGTCGACTGGAACCAGGCGCTCGGCGTCGGCAAGTCGCTGGTGTTCTCGCCGATCATCGGTTTCCTGCTCGCCGCACTGCTGCTGCTCGTGCTCAAGGCACTCGTACGCGTGCCCGCGCTGTATGCCGAGCCGAAGGGCAACGAACCGCCGCCGTTCTGGATTCGCGCGCTGCTGATTCTCACCTGCACCGGCGTGTCGTTCGCGCATGGTTCGAATGACGGCCAGAAGGGCATGGGCCTCATCATGCTGATCCTGATCGGCACCGTGCCGACCGCCTACGCACTGAACAAGGCCGTCACACCCGCCGAATCGCAGACCTTCGTCGCTGTCGCAGAACAGGCGTCGACATCGCTGGCGAAATATACGAACGGCGCACCGCCTTCGACCAATCCGCGTCGCGATGTCGAAGACTATGTGCGCACGCGCCAACTGACGCCAGCCACCGTGCCCGCGCTGCAGCAGTTGACGACCCAGATCGGCAAGCAGGTTGGCGACTCGGGTTCGATGGCGAACGTTCCGCAAGACATCGTCGATAACGTGCGCAACAACATGTATGTCGCGTCCGAAGCGATCCGTCTGATCGACAAGGCAAAACAGCCGGCATTCGCGCCCAACGATGCAAAGGCCATCGACAACTTCAAGAAGCAGACCGATCACGCGACGAAGTTCATTCCGACGTGGGTCAAGGTCGCGGTAGCGATCGCGCTAGGGCTCGGCACGATGGTCGGCTGGAAACGCATCGTGGTGACAGTCGGCGAGAAGATCGGCAAGCAGCATCTGACCTACGGCCAGGGTGCATCGGCCGAACTCGTTGCGATGGTGACCATCGGTGCCGCGGATATGTACGGCCTGCCGGTATCGACGACGCACGTGCTGTCGTCCGGCGTAGCGGGCACGATGGCGGCAAACGGCTCGGGGCTGCAATGGAACACCGTGCGTAGCCTCGTGCTCGCGTGGGTGCTGACGTTGCCAGTGTCGATCGCGTTGTCGGCGATGCTCTACTGGTTGTTTCGCCAGGTGTTCTGAACGCATGACGCGGTAGCCGGTGCACATGCGCCGGCTACCGCAAATGAAGGACGAAAGATTAAAGGTGCATCAGCGATTGAGCAGCGCGGTTCGCCGCGCTGCTTTTTTTTGCTGTCCACCTGTCCACCGGCGAACATCAGTGGACGCATACGCGTGCCGCGTACTCAGTAGATCTCGGGCACGATGAGTTCGGTCGGCACCGGCTGGCGGATGTATTCGGCGTGGTGCACACGCTCGGGCAGCGAGACGCCCGGATGATCGATCTCGTGATACGGCACCTGGCTCAGCAAGTGATGAATGCAGTTGAGCCGCGCGCGCTTCTTGTCGACGGCCTGCACGACCCACCACGGCGCTTCGGGAATGTGCGAACGCTGCAGCATCACTTCCTTTGCATGCGTGTACGCTTCCCAGCGGCGCCGGCTTTCCAGATCCATCGGGCTCAGCTTCCATTGCTTCAACGGGTCCTGAATACGCGCCTGGAAGCGGATTTCCTGCTCTTCGTCGGTGATCGAAAACCAGTACTTCAGGATCTGCACACCGCTGCGTACCAGCATCTTTTCGAACTCGGGAACCGAGCGGAAAAACTCTTCGTATTCATCGTCGGTACAAAAACCCATCACGCGTTCAACGCCTGCGCGGTTGTACCAGCTACGATCGAACAGCACCATTTCGCCGCCTGCCGGCAGATGCGTCGCATAGCGCTGGAAATACCATTGCGTGCGCTCGCGATTGCTCGGCGCCGGCAGTGCCACAACGCGGCACACGCGCGGATTGAGCCGTTGCGTGATGCGCTTGATCGCACCACCCTTACCTGCCGCATCGCGACCTTCGAAGATCACGACCATCCGGTGACCGGTCTTGACGATCCAGTCCTGCAGCTTCACGAGTTCGCCCTGCAGGCGAAACAGTTCGCGAAAGTAGGTCTTGCGCGCATCGCGGGCTTCGGGCGTCATGCCCGCTGCGCCGTCGAGCAGGCGGTCGTCCACTTCCATTTCGAGTTCCTCGTCGTACGCGTCGACCAGGTCTTCCTCGAAGCGACGTTGCCGCTCCGCCAGCAGTGCTTCCGGTCTCTGATCCTGCTCGTTCATCGCGATTCTCCTTGGCGGCGGAAATAAGAGGGTAAGCAGTACGCCCGTGCAGCGCGGCGTCAACCGGCGATTATCGGCTTAAGCGATGTCAGCCGTATTACTTTGCCGGATGGAGGGTTGGGTGGCCGTTGAGAAGCGGAACGGCTCGTGACGCGGCGAATACCGCTATTTTGCGCTTTCCGGGGCCTTCTTTACACGCCGGATATACGCGTACTGACAGAATCGCCGGATCGATCAGCGAGGCTTCACCATGTCCAGCCTGAATATTCGCCGCGGTACGGCGGCACCACGCGTTGCCGGAATGACCGGCCGGCAGACCCGCCGGCGTTACCGGTTTGTGCTTACCGGAGCCGCAACGGTTGCGGCAGTGATGGCGATCGCAGCCGGACAACCGACGGCTGGAATCGCGATCTATGTGGTGCTTACGCTGTCGTTTGTGTTTTTTTCCTGAGCGTCTTGAGTGGCCGGCAGGTAGTGGCTAGTGAAGCATCGTCACCGGAGTAGTCGTGTGTCTCCACAGGTTGGCGAGCACGATCAGTCTGCGGAAAAAACCGAAATGGCTGGCATCGATCACCACGACATCCGATTGAGTCGTGGCCGCGTAGGCGGCAATCGCTTTCGTGCCGTGCCCGAACACGCGCTTCCATTTGTACGGAACGCCGGCATCTTCGAGAATCGAACGTGCCTCGATCAGCGGCGCGAGCATCGCGTGTTTCTCTTTTCGAAGCAGTGCGCTGCGCGAGTGAAACGCTGCGGCGCGTCCCTGATCGACCGGCTCTAGCACCTCGAGCAACTCGACTTCGGACACGCAGTGCTCGAGAAACATGAACGCTGCATAGCGCGCGGCCTGTACCGCACCGCCGTGATCCACCACCGGGATCAGCATCTTTAACATCGAGTGCTCCGATTCGCTTGAAGAAGCGATGATGACCTTCTCATTGCAGCACGCGCCGCATCAAGGTACCGAAAAACGCTGGGGGAAACGTATAAAGATCTCGTCAACGGCGCGTTCGAGCGCTGCGTCAGGAACGCTGTTGGAACGCTGTCAAGCGCCAACCGCCGCAGGATTCAGTTCGATATGCAGGATGACGAGCCAGCGCTTGGGACAATCCACGGCAATTTCCAGCGTATTGCCGGTGTCACCCGGGGTTTTGATAAAGCCCTTCTCACGCGCGAAAGCAAACGCGCGACGCGCATCGGCCTGCAGCCACATCGTCACGAGGCCGCATGTGACGCAGCTAAACACCATGATCGTCTGATGCGTGAGGTTGGCGTCCACCTGTTGCGCAACGTACGTAAACGCAGTGGTCAGAATCTGGTTGGCCACGAAGGCGACCACCATGACCTTGGCAAATCCTCTAAAGATCGAGGCGGTTCGGGAGTGGGCCATCGGTGTAACGGGTCCTTCTGAAGCGTGGGAAATGATTTTTTAGTGATGTGCCCGATCACGCGACACGAGCCAGCGCATGATGCGGGAGCTCAAGCCGATGCGACCACGTGGCGAGCGTGCGAGCGGCCACCGGCGGTTTGTGCAGGATCGCGCTGTCGTAGCGCTTGCCGTCGAACCGCATGAAGTCGCCAATCCGGAAACCTTGCCGGCGATAGAACGCGATCAGATGTGCGGCGGGCTGCGGCGTATCGAGCGCCAGTTCCGCATAGCCGCGCGTAGCGGCCCAATGTTCGGCAAACGCCAGCATGAACGCGCCGATACCACGCGACTGCCACTCGGGCTCGACGCCGATCTGCCGCACGCTGGCGACATCGTTCTGACGATATAACTCGCAAGGCGAATCGCGATCGGGCGCGTAGAGCGTCATGGTGCCGACGATCCGCCCATCGCATACGGCGACATGGCAATCGCCACTCAGCGCGCGCGCCTGCGTGATGGAAACCGGTTGATCGACACACGTGCAGTTCAGTCCCATCTCACCGAGTCGCGCGAACGCACGGTGCAGCATCGCGGTCAGTTCATCGAATGAATCGCGCGTCGGGTCGAAGCGACGTAACGTGATATTGCCCATGCCGCGATGGACATAGGTGATCGGTACAGGTCGCTTCATCGCTACACGTTGCTGCAACATGACAACCTCGTTTTCGCATCACGTTGCACGAAGTTTAGGTTTGGCCTGTTGCAGCGCGCAAGAAAAAATCCCGTAAAGAATTGAGCGGGCGACTGCGCCAGTCGCCCTGCTGTGATGGGGGTTTACGCGTTTTTTATGGTTTATCGCGCGAACTTGACGCCATGTAGATACGCAATGCTCACGTCAGCATCGGTGTCATGTCGGGGTCGCCCTTTTTCATCGCCCGACGATACGCATCGCGGGCACCGATGCGCTGAAGATACGCGAGGATATTCGGGTAAGGCGAAAGATCGAAGGGCAGAAAAATCCGCATCGTCGTGAATGAGAACACCGTCACGATATCCGCTGCGGTGAATGCGTTTCCTGCCAGATACGCGGTCTCGCCCAGGCGGCTTTCGACCAGATTCAATACGAGGTCGAGCCGCGCGCTCGACCATTTCAAGGTCGGATTGTCGACGGGCAGATCGACACGGCTCAGTATCATGCTGCGCCCGAGATTAGGTTGAAGCGAACCGTTTGCGAAGTGAAACCAGAACAGATAGTCGGGGAACGTGGGATCAGTAGCAGCCGGTACGAGGCCGCCGCTACCGTGCTTCGCGATGATGTACTCCATGATCGCAGTCGATTCGGCCAGCACGATGTCGCCGTCCGAAATGATCGGCGCCGTACCCAGCGGATGCAACGCCTTGTACTCAGGCGGCCCAAGCCGGGTGACCGGGTCGCGGTTATAGATCTTCAATTCGTAGGGAATCGCGAGTTCTTCGCAAAGCCATACGATGCGCTCGGACTGCGATTTACCCAGGTGGTGGACGGTCAGCATGCTGGTTTCTCGATAGTTGATAAGTGGACGAACCGCGTTGCGCGGCCCGTCCATCACTGCGTTATTGCTTCGGCTGAAACCCTGCTTCACCCATCTGCCACAGCGCGAACGACCATTCGTCGGCGAGCTGGTTGGCACGTTGTGACACGCTCGAGCCAATACCGTGACCCGCATCGTAGTCGATGCGCAACAGCACGGGCCGACCGCTGCTCGTCGCAGCCTGAACCCGCGCAGCCATCTTCAGCATGTGCCACGGCGAGACGCGCGGATCGTTCGCGCCGGTCGTGAACATGACAGCGGGGTAAGGTGTGCCGTCATGCACATGGGCGTAGGCGCTCATCGCATAGAGCCCGTGAAAACCCGCTTCGTTCGAAGTCGAACCCATCTCGGGCACATTGGGCGGCCCGTTCGGTTCGGTCTCGAAGCGCAATGCATCGGACAGACCAACGTCATCGAGAATGACGCGGAACAGGCCCGGGTTGATTTCCATCGCGCCGCCCATGACGATACCGCCCGCGCTTGCGCTGTTCGCCGCCAGGTACTTCGACTGCGTATAGCGCTGGTCGATCATGTGTTGCGCGGCCGCGATGAAGTCCAGCATCGTGTTGATCTTCGTGAGCTTCTGCCCCGCGCGATGCCAGGCGTCACCGTATTCGCCGCCGCCGCGCATGTGCGCCACGGCGATGATGCCGCCGCGATCGATCCAGCCCTGCCACGCCGGACGATAGGACGGATCCATCGATACGCCATAACTGCCGTAGCCATAGACGATGGTCGGATTCGTGCCGTCCCGCGTCACACCTTTCTTCGCGATGATCGATACGGGGATGCGGGTACCGTCGTAGCTGGTGGCGAACTCGTCGTGCGCCTCGATATCGTCGGATTCCGTCTTCGAAGGCGGCACCAGTCCGGTATCGGTCGCAGCGCTCGCACCCGGGGTGTAGCTCAGTTCGCGGGGCGCCTTGACCCAGCCCTGCAGGCTGAACAGCAGACCGGGCGAACGCGGATCGGTGGTGAGATCGCTCACCGAGCCGGAGAACGGCAGGCCGATGGGCTGGCTGTCCTTGCCGTCGAACGAGACGTGCCGCAGCTGGAAGGTGGCGCCCGAACGCTCGCCGAGATACATGCCGTCGCTCGCGACGTCGAACGCATCGAGCACGTTCTCGCTTTCAGGCACGACCACGTTCGCATGGGCGATGTCGGGATGAGCGAGCGATGTCGAGAGAATCTGGAAGCGCGGTGCACCCTTCTCCGACAGGACATACAGACGATCGCCGCGAAGACGTACGTCGGTTACGCCGTCCTCAGGTGTGGCGATCTTCTTCCACGGCGTCTGCGCACCGTGAATCTGATCGAGTCGCGCGACGTAGAAGGTGTTCGGGTTGTTGTCTACGTTGTGATTCGACACGGCCACCGCATAGGGCGAATCGGGTGCCAGCAGGACATAGGTGGCCTGTCCTTCGGGTACATCGACTGAGGCGGACACACCGCGTCCGAACACCGCTTCGTCGCCTTCGCCGTCGGTATGCTGACCCAGCACGTGCAGGAAGGTCACTGCGTTGTACTCGCTCAGCGCAGGCGGCGTATCCGGTCCGGTTTTCGGATAGCGCAGGTAGAAGAACGACTTGTTGTCGTTGCGCCAGGAGACAACGCAGTCGCTCGTGCGGTCGATGCTTTCCTGGAGCTGGCTACCGGTCTGCAGGTCGACGATGTGCAGCACACTCTTTTCCGAACCGCCCTCGGAGACGCCATAGGCCACATAGCGCCCATCCCACGACGGCGAGTACCAGTCGAGCGCAAAGTGATGTGCGCTGTCGGTAGAGAGCTTCGCCGGGTCGACGAGGATATGTTCTTCGCCCTTCACACCATCGCGATACGCGAGCTTGGGCAGATTGGTACCCGGCTCCAGCACGTGGTAGAACAGCCGGTCGCCGCGACGGGTAAAGGCATATCGTTTCAGGTCGCCGGCCATCAACGCCTGAATGTGCGTCGCCAGCGAGGCACGATCGGGAATACTGTCGATCACCTTACGGGTGTAGGCGGCCTGCGCCTTCATCCAGCTCTGCACTTCCGGATCGCTGAGGTTCTCCATGTAGCGATAAGGGTCGACGACCGGTGTGCCAAAGTACGTGTTGGTCACCGGACGCACGGGCGCCACCGGTTGACCCTCCGCCGACCAGGACAGGCCTGGCGTGGCGACGAACGTCAGCGCGAGCGTCGCGGCGAGTAAACTTTTTGTTGGCTTCATTTGGACTCTTTGAGTGACGAGGCGCCGCAAGATTAGCGCGACTAACGTGTTCGCCACAATAGAGTGCAGCCTGATCTGGTTCGGATGGTTGCCAAAACGTAGGGGTCGGAAGCGATGAAGGTTGCCCGCACACCATGCGCGAAGCATGGTTGCGTCGGTCGCTGACACCGACGCTTTGCAACTACGCCGACGCTACGGCATCCGGATGCTCGGAGATCGAGAGTACGTTGCCATCCGGGTCGGCAAACCACGCAATCCGGGCGCCCGATGGCGAAGTCCAGATGCCAGCATCGCTCTGCTCCAATGGCGGATAGCGCTTGAAGACGACACCTTTAGCGCTTAGTGTGCGTGCTTCGTGCTCGATGTCTCTCACACGCCAGCCAAGTATCGTGTACGGAGCCGGCGTAAATTCATGCAGCTTGGCGATCCGTATCTGGGTCCCCTGCGATGCCACGACCAGCGCAAACGGATCGTCGCTTACAAAGCGTAGCCCCAGCACATCCTCATAGAATCGACGCGCTTTGGCTGCATCGACTGTCGGAATGAAGCCCATCACCTCGCCGTCCGCGACCATACCCTGCTCCCTCAAGTGGTTTGTTCAGGTTAGTTTCTTTTCGAACCAGTGGTGTGCGTAAGGCTCCGCACTAAACGCATCGACCTCTATGTACCCGCAGCGTCGATAGAGATTGATCGCTTCGGACAGCGTCCGGTTTGTCTCCAGACGGATAGCGCGTGCGCCGCTCTTTCGTGCATGTTTCTCGGCTTCATCGAGCAAACGCCGTCCCACACCGAGTCCACGCACCGATAAACTGACCCACATCCGCTTGAGTTCGGCCGGCGACTTCTTGTGAAACTTGAGCGCGACGCAACCCACGGGATTGCCGCGTAGCCGCGCAACGATCAGTGCGCCGTTCGGCGCCGTCAGTTCATGCGTGTCGGCAGGCAGGCTCGACGACGGATCGAATCCTGCTTCGAAGCGCTCGTTGAGTTCGGTGAAATATTGCTCGAAGCACCAGCGCGCATCGTCGCTAGCCGGATCTTCGATCTCGAAGCGTATCAACGACGGTTGCAGCAGGCGCTCTACTTCAGCCATTGCGGCGAGCAGCGCCATACGATGGCTTTCGCTTAGCGGATCGAGCACGCGAACGGCTACGGTGTCCGACAACCGGTCGAGTTCGGCTCGTTCCTTGAGCCCCAACCGCGTAAGGACAGCGCGACGTACCCGGCGGTCATCGGGGCGCGCCTCGATCGCCACGAGCCCCTGGCGTTCAAGCGATGCAAGGATGCGGCTCAGATAACCCGAGTCGAGATCAAGGCGTTCGCGCAGTGCCCGCAGATCGGCGCCGTCGGGACCGATTTCCCAGAGCAGACGCGACTCGCCCATTGGACGGCCGCGACCGAGGAAGCTGTCGTCGATCGCGCCGATGCCCTCGGCCACGATGCGGTTGAAGCTGCGAACCTGCTGGATGTCGAGCGTTTTCATGATATCTGACTCTAGTCAGATATCATGATGCCGTCAACCACGAGTCCCTTATTGCGGCACTTTCACCTTCATCTCGTCGAGCAGGTTGTCCGCATGGTCGAGGTGGTGCATTACCCACAGCATGTAGCGCACATCGACCTGAATCGAACGGGTTTCAGCGGGATTGAAGAGCCAGTCGGAACTCGTGCCTTCCCACACACCGTCGAACGCGAGGCCTACCAGTTGACCATTGCGGTCTATCGCCGGCGAACCGGAATTGCCGCCAGTAATATCGAGGTCGGCGAGAAAATTGACGGGCAGCGAATTTCCCGCCGGTGCCAGACCGTCGAACGCCTTCGCGCGAATCGCTGCCAGTTCTGCAGGTGGTGCATTGAACGGCTCTACGCCCGTGGTTTTCTGCACGATGCCGTCGACAGTCGTGAACGGTGTGTATTCGACTGCGTCGCGTGGTTTGTAACCTTGCACGGTGCCAAACGTGACACGCAGCGAATTATTCGCATCGTGATAGACCGGCAGTCCACGCGACGCGTTAAAAGCAATCAGCGCTGCCATGTAGCCCGGGCGAGCCGTCGTTTCGTCGCCAGCAAACGTCTTGTTCTGATGCTCCACGACAAGCAGATCGGGTATCAGATCACGCATCAGCTTGATCCAGGTATCGTTGCTGGCATCGATCTGCGCAGGCGTTGCGGAAAGCAACGCGACGCGTGTTTTGGTATCGGTCAGCGAAGTACCGGCATAAAGCGCCGCAACCTTTTGCGTGATGCCGGTCTGGTCGGTCACACCGCCAAGCCACCGATCCAGCGCAGGCAGACGCTCCGCGGCCGGGAGCTTCACATAGCGCTGCAACTGGTAGACAAACAGTTGCTGATCCATAGCCGGATCGAATTGCTGGTCCAGCCCTTGCTGCGCACCGAGCAGGCGAATTTCGTCACGCTTCTGGAAGCCGTCTTCCCGTTCGAGATCGGGTTTCTGCTTTTCCTGGGCAAGGCGCACGATCTGATACGACGCGTGGAACAGCCCGCCGCGCTGAATCATCCCCAGCACGAAATTACGTTCGCGCAGTTTCAGGTGTGCATCGATAAGCTTACGCAGATTGACGACATCAGCCTGCAGCGCGGCGCCGTCAAGCGCACCGCCAGGCTTTTGCTGGGTGAGCCATTGATCGAGCGCGGCTTCCTGCGCGCGTTTGGTGGCCAGCGCATTGCTACGCGCGAGACCCTCGAGATTACCCTGATAAAGCTTCATTGCGTTGTTGAGCCCAGCGACAAGGCTCGCGTACTTGACGCCGACCTCCGGGTTTTTTTTGCTGGCCGCATCGACGAGAGCGAGCATATCCGTAGCCATGCCGATTGTTGTCGGATATTCCCAGTCGATCGCGCTTTGCAGTTCGTCGGCTAGCCGATAGCGATCCGTGTTGTAGGGATAGCCGGCCACCATGACGAAATCGCCAGCCTTGACGCCCTTCGGATTGAGCGTCAGCCAATGCGTCGGACGATAGGGAACGTTGTCCTTCGAATACGAAGCCGAGCTACCGTCCTTAGCGACATAGGCGCGTAAATAACTGAAGTCGCCCGTATGGCGCGGCCACATCCAGTTGTCGATGTCGCCGCCGAACTTGCCGATCGACAACGGCGGCGCATAGACGAGCCGGATGTCGCGCAGCTCTTTCTGGCGAATCAGCTGATAGTCGTAACCGTTGCTGAAGGTGTAGACGTCGCATCGATAGCCCGGTTGTTCGCAGCCGTTGACGATGCGCTTCTTCGCCTCGTCAATGGCAACGAAACGCGCATAGCCGTCCATGTCCGGCTTCAGTGCGGCATTCACCTGACTCGTGACGTCGCTGATCTGCTCGGTCACATAGACGCGTTGGGTCGGATCGGCAGGCAGTTCCTCCTGCTTCGTATGCGCGAGAAAACCGTCGTTGATCAGGTTCTTCTGCGGCGTGGAGTTAACCTGCAACGCGCCATATCCGCAGTGATGATTGGTGACGAGCAAGCCGTCGGGCGAGACGAACGATGCGGTGCAAAAACCCAGGCCGACAACAGCGTCTAGCGGCCATGATGTCAGTGTTGAGAGTTGTTTAGGATCGAGCGCGAGACCGCGTTGTTGTAACTGACCTGCGAGGGTGGGAAGTTGCGACGGCTGCCACATCCCTTCGTCGGCGTATGCGTTTTGATGGATAACCAGTGCAGAAGTAATAAGCGTCGCACCTGTTGCCAGCCAAGTCCTTATGAGCATTGTGTCCTCAAGTGTTTTGTCGTGACGTCGTTCGTCACCCCGGTCGGGGAATCGCAACGTACGAAGCGACCACGAATGCCCTGTTTGGCACAGCAAAGAATCTGCGCGGTCGCTGTAGGCGCAAAGGCTAACGCAGGCGATTCCTTGCCGCAATCGTTGTTTGAGGGGGTGAATGCGAAAAGAAAGCTACAGCGATCGGAATTGTTTCGCGAAACGACAAGGTCAACGCGGCTTGGTCAAACCGAGTGGACCATGCCGAGCTTGGTCAAACCGAGTGGACCATGCCGATCAAGGTTGAGACGCTGCATCCGGCTTGACGACCACAGCAACCGGTTGCCCCGATCCAAATGCCTGCTGAAACTTCGGCCAGAATTCCTCGCCCCAGACTTGCATCTTCGCGAGATAGGCAGCTTTCGCAGGAAATCTCGGAGCGTTCGGTGCATGCCAGTCCGATTCGCGGGCGGAAAGCGCCGTGTTGGAACTGATCCCTTCGACTTCGGGATTGAACAGGTAAGAAACCTCGAGAACACCCCATGTTTCTGCGCGCGTGAATCGGACATCGACCATGTCCTGCGGATAGGTCACGCCCTTCGCTGCGAGATCACCCGCTGCGGCGCGGTCGAGCCCGGCGATCTTGACCGCGCGATCCGCCCACTGCTGTAGAGGAGGCGTGAAATAGTTATTGATTAGCCAGCATCCCTGATGATCAAACGCCGTCACCGAATCCAGATACAGATAGTTCAAATCCGGATTGCCAGTCGTACAACCGCCCGCCGCAGGGAAACCCGCGCCCGGTTGATCGTCGCTGCGCAATGCGAACAGTCTGATCGCACCGACAAGCCGTTTATGCTCGATTCGCCCGAGAAAATAGGCCATTCCAGATGCACGGTGCGAGTGAACCGTGCTGTTCGCAAGCACCGCCCATTGTCCTGGAGGTAGCGGAACATTGAACCCCACGACCGGGATCAACTGCCGGTAGGTCCGGCCCAGCAGTGCGCCATCGAGACCGGAGATATCCAGCCTGGCCGCTGCGCCTGGGACTGCCATTGAAATCGCGGCCGTTGCTGGCGCTCTCGTGGTGAGATTGGTTGCTGCAGCCGCATTTTGAGGAGCTACAGGCTTCGCCCTCGTCGTAGCACTTGCAATCGTTGCTGGCGTGGTGACCGCGGGCCTGGCCTCCGCAACGACCGGCGGCGGCGAATGGTAGGTCACCGCCTCGGGCAGTGGAGGCGCAGGGATGACATCGGCCTCGCGCCACTTAGGAGGAAAGCACACCACAACGACTGTCGACAACGCCGCTGCCGAAACGCATAAGCGCCACACGGGCGCGCGTGCCCACAACGATTTGCCTTGAGTGTTCGACAGGTTGGATACGTTTGGACTCGTCATTGCGGCTTGGCGATCACGCCTCCCTCCGCTGACACGAGCGCGACCTTGGTATGGCCGTGCTCCTTTGCATCGATGAGTGTGTCCGCCAGCGATTCTTCGACCGCACGGACGAGATCGCGCGACGACGCACCCGTACCTAGCCGGCTCTGACGTCGCATCATGTTGATGAGAATATCTGGATCGATGCCTTCATCGGCCACATCGAGGCCGTAGCTCTTGATCATCGCTTCGATTTCAAGCGCTGCAACGCGGGCGATGTCCAGACCTGTGAGCGATTTAAAAACGAAAATGCGATCAATACGATTGAGCACCTCGGGGGCAAAGCCCGCCTCACCGAGCGCATTCGTAGAGGCACGCCTCAGTTCATCCGCATCGTCTGCGAATCGCTCGCTCAACGCATGAAGCGCGTCGGTTGCGGCATTCGTGGTTAGCATGAAGATCGCGCGGGTCGTCGAAATCTGCTTCCCGTCCGATGCCTCGGTTACAAAACCATCGTTCCACGCCGTCAGGAAATTCTTGTGAACCTCGGGGTGAGCTTTTTCGATTTCATCGAGTAATACGACCGCATCGGGAGTGTCGCGCAAAGCAGCGGTAAGCTTGCCATAGGAATTCGAACCAATGTATCCCTTCGATGCGCCGAACAATTGAGTAGCTCCATGTGCGCCGCTCGAGAACTGCGTCATATCGAAGTGCAACAGCGCACGACCGAGTTCCGCCGCCAGACTCTTTGCCAGATAGGTTTTCCCGGTCCCTGGTGGCCCTGCCAGCATGAACACACCGATCGGCTTGTTGCGCTGCCGGAGTGCGAGACGGCGACGAATTTGCGCCGCGATATCGTCGCAGACAGCGTCCTGACCGATCACCTTGCTCTTTAGCCCACTCGCGAGTTTCTCCGCATCGAGAATCTGCGGCTCGGGTTCCTGGGCAATTTTCTGCTCCAGAATGCGTCGATTCGTAAGCCTGTCCAATGCGTCCATTAACCACCCGCCTTGTTTGACATCGCCGTATTCAGTTCGATGCCGATCGTGAAAATAGCCTGCAAAAACGATTAACCAGAACACTACTGCAACTGCAAAGTCGATCCACGCGTGTCCGCGCAAAAATGCGGCGACATCGTGCGCATGCTGTTCGAGGTCCGATCGCGCGGGCGCGTGCTGAGACAAGAACTGTCCCAACGCAACGCACGCCATCACAAGAAAAGCGAGGGGCGCGTAACGCGTTGCAAAGGAGTTGAGCCAACGCATCAGTTTGTCCTGACATTCAAGGTAAGTACCTGCCCGACGCTCATGATCGGCAGGATCGCTTGCGCAGATCCAGAGCCAAGGCCGACGGTAATGCCGCCGCCGTCGCCATCCCTTATACCGACGATGCGAATCTGTCCACTCGCAGACACAGGAACTGCGAACGTGATGCCGTGTTTGGTCAGCGTGACCGTTCGCGAATAGCCCGCACTATCGATTCGAACGACGTCACCGTCTTCGACGTCGCTGTCCCAGAGGCGCACCCACACGAGGGCCGGCTGCACAGCCGGTGTGGCTGGAGCCGCCAGAGGCTGCGCAGCTGAAACTGGAGTTGGTGCGACATCGGTATGCGCGGCAGCCGTAGTTGCGTTGTCGCCGGGGCTCTTTGTCGACGGCAAATCAGCAGGGGCCGCACGGGTAGGGGAAGTCGTCGAACTCAGTGCAAATTGCTGACGCAACTTTGATTGTTCGTCTAGCGTTAAATGCATGGAATCGACAGCAGTCGAGAATTCCGCGGCAGTAACCTTCGATACTGGGAGATATTTGATTGCCTCGAAAGCCTCAATGCGTAATTTTTGATTCGACTCGCTAACGTCGTCGCCTGAATCTCCAGCGAACATTGGGGTTCCCGATGTGTAGAAAACTCCCGACGCAATGACACCAGCAACGACCACCGCTGCAAGCGCAGTCTTTGCCAAAATAGAAAGATTTTTGTAATGCCCGTCAGTCTGTGAAGCAGGTTGTAAGTTTTGTGGTTCCAAGCTCATTGGAAGCATCCCCTGGGATCTTCTTCTATACGAATGCAGTACCTTCGCTTCAGGTCTTTTTACGAGTTGAGCAGAGGATATCCTGAACGCGATGTATAGGGAATGCCAGTGGAAGAACCTTACATATGGGAAAGCAAACTTGAATCGTTCAAGCGTATTTCGCAGTAACGGAAACACCCGTCGTATATACGACGGGGCACTACCTATGCGACATGCGCCGCAAACCCAACCTGCCCCGGCGCAATATCCGACTTCAGCGTGAGCTGCGGAATATCATACGCACCGGCATTCTGCTGCCGGAATGCTATCGGTGGCGTTGTCCAGAGATCATCGAGTCGCTGCCCAAGCGTGTCGCAGATCGTTGAGAATCTCGCCTCGTCGATCCGGCTAGTCCGATGCATCACGAACGGCGGCAGCACGTCAAAGCCCGGGTAATACAACACCCCGTGCTGGATCGGAAACAGCACATCGTCAATCGGACCATTGATCCCTCTCGCGCTGTAGTGCGACTCCCATCCGCCCGTGGAGACAATCAGCATCGCGCGCTTGCCTGCCATCGCCCCCTCCCCGTAGCGATCGCCCCAGTGCGTATCGGAGTGCTCCCCGACACCGTACGCAAAACCATACGCATAGACACGTTCGACCCAGCCCTTCAGGATTGCCGGCATCGAAAACCACCACAACGGAAACTGCAGGATGACCGCATCCGCCCACTTCAGTTTCTGCTGTTCGAGCGCGATGTCTTCACTCTGCAGACCATTTTCGAACGCATGCTTCGAGTCGAGCGCGGGATCGAAACGCGCATCGGGTTGCCTGTCGATGCTGTCATTCGCATCGAGCGCTGCCTTCCATTTCATTGCGTACAGATCCGACACCTGAACGACGTGACCCGCATCTTCGAGACGCTTGACTGAAAAGCGCCTGAGCGCGCCGTTCAACGACCGGGGTTCGGGGTGGGCATAGACGAGCAGAACATTCACGATAGGACCTCCTTGATGAGAAGAACGCAGAATAGGGTCTCGTCAGGTATATTGGAAATGAATATCCAATGTTACAGGTATAGCGATGAATAATCTCCGGCGTCTGGATCTCAACCTGTTGGTCACGCTCGATGTCCTGCTCTCAGAACACAACGTGACACGCGCAGCGGAGCGTCTGAACTTCTCCCAACCATCAGTCAGCGTTCATCTTGCGAAGCTCAGAGACATCTTCGATGATCCGCTGCTAC
Source organism: Paraburkholderia acidicola (assembly GCF_002362315.1). Taxonomy (GTDB): domain Bacteria; phylum Pseudomonadota; class Gammaproteobacteria; order Burkholderiales; family Burkholderiaceae; genus Paraburkholderia; species Paraburkholderia acidicola. The sequence continues at coordinate 2,441,929 of NZ_MTZV01000006.1, read as the reverse complement.
TGCCGGGACCGCGCGGCATGCGACCGACCGCGCGCGCCGAGGCGTTACGCGAACCCTTGCGGCAAGCGCTCGATGCACTCGAACGCACCGTGGCGCCCGCCGCTCCCTTCGATCCCGCCGAGGCCACACAGACATGGCGCGTCGCCGCAACCGACTACGGCGAATCGACCATCGTGCTGCCCGCGTTGAGCGGATTGCGTTCGACGGCGCCGCATACCCGGCTGGCGATTGTTGAACTGGCCCCGCTGCGCATCGCGAAGCAGGCAGAACAGGGAGAAATCGATCTCGCCTTTCACATCAGCGAAGACGCACCGCCGGGTATGCGGCAGCGTATGCTCTTTGCGGAGCGCTATGTGCTGGCAGGTCGCGCGGGGCATCCACGGTTGAAGAGAAAGCCGACGCGCTCGCAATTTTGCGCACTCGAGCATGTCATCGTATCGCCGGATGGCGGCGGGTTTAGCGGTGTCACCGATGAAGCGCTAGCGGAGTCAGGTCTGGAACGCCGGGTGGTGCTGTCGGTTCCGCATTTTCTGTTCGTGTTGTCCGTGGTGGCCAACACCGATCTGGTGGCGATGGTGCCCGCGCGACTCGTTCGCGACACGCGCGCACTGCAGGTTGTCGAATCGTCCGTCGAAGTGACCGGCTACGACATGACCATGCTGTGGGATGAGCGCGTTCATCGCGACCCGGCGCACCAATGGTTGCGGGAACACATTGCTGGTTCGGTGTGATGGCCTTGCAGACTATGAAGTCAACACGGCACGGACTGCGTTCAGCAGAACCGCTTTGTCATCCGCCGAATTCACGGGGAAGCGCTTGAACTCATCCGCGATACGCAAATCCGCGTAGAGCTCTGTTGAATCTTCGTGGAAATGCAGAAACGGTTTCGATTTTCTGTAGAACACACCCGTCGATCGTTCACGCAAATCCGGCAATGCGCGCAGATCGCGAAGTAGCTTCTCGAGACGATTGAATGCATCGATACCCGCGTGTTTCATGGCAGTCCGTCGTGGTGGAGATCAGCCGATATTGGATTCCGTCCGGCGCACCCGGTCAGTCGTCCGCGCGAATGAGGGGCATTTGCCTGCGCGGCACGGAGCGAAGAGCGCGTCGAGGCACCCTGCTGCCCTACGAAACGGACGGTTGATTATTCACTAGATTGCTAGCTAGCATACTAGCTTCCATGGGTGATGAAGACGACTGCAGGCTTCGCCTCACTTGCAGACATGAGCTCACCCAGATCCATTCGAAAGGAAATCGCACATCATGCAAGACGACAGGCCGACAGCAACCGCCGACACCACCGCAGTACGCGTTGCGCTATGGCGCGCCTTGCACGTCCAGGCCGACGCGCTACCGCACGTGATCGAAGACGAATTCGGCCTGCAACTGGCGGCCCCCGGCGATGACTGGCGCGATCGTCCCGACATGAATCCAGACGGCACACGCGGCTTCCGTGCGGGAATCGTGGCGCGCGCACGCTTCGTCGAAGACCTGGTCGCCGAACAGGTCGATCGAGGCATCCCTCAGTACGTGATACTCGGCGCCGGCCTCGACACCTTCGCGCAGCGCCGGCCGGAGATCGCATCGCGTCTGCGGATATTCGAGGTCGATAAGCCCAGCGCAGAGGCGTGGAAACGTGAGCGCCTGATCGAACTCGGTTTCGGCATCCCCGAGTGGCTGCATCTCGTACCGGTCGATTTCGAAGCAGGCGCGTCCTGGTGGGAACGGCTGGCCGCCGAAGGTTTCGATGCAAGCCGGCCTTCGCTGGTGGCTTCGACCGGCGTCACCATGTACCTCACGAAGGAGGCCATCGCAGCCACCCTGCGCCAGGTCGCGATGCTGGCACCCGGCTCCACGCTTGCGATGACGTTCCTGCTGCCTCCCGAACTCGCCACCCCTGATGAGCGCACGGCGTCTAAAGCAGTCGAGAAATCCGCGCGCGCCTCCGGGACACCGTTCCTCAGCTATTTCAGTCCGCCCGAGATGCAGGCACTCGCGCGCGAAGCGGGTTTTCGCGAAGTGCGCTGCGTATTGGCAACCGATCTCACCGAGCGTTACTTCGCTGGCAGAACCGATGGATTCAGGCCGCCTGCGAATGGAGAAGCGTTTCTGATTGCGACGACCTGATGTACCAGCGATGAACGAATTGACCGTGATCGCCGCAGGCTCACACCCTTGAAAACCCACCAACCACCCCGCATCTGCGATCCCGTTTATCCGGAGCTTCGCCATGGGAAACCGTCCCCGTTTTATCGACGATCTGTCGGGTGCCGCAGGCGCCGCGCCGGATGCCGCGACGCCGCATCTGCTCGATGACACCGCCCTGCTCGATCACTATTCCCGCACGGTCATCGGTGCGCTCGAGCGCGTGCGCCAGGCCGTCGTCTATATCTCCGTCGAGCGGCACACCCCCGGCGATTCGCACGGCCGCGGCACGCGCGGCGGCACCGGTTCGGGTTTTCTGTTCACGCCGGACGGTTATCTGCTCACCAATAGCCATGTCGTGCATGGCGCCACGCACATCCGCGTAACGCTCGCCGAAGGCGCGACTTACGACGCAGATCTCGTCGGTGACGATCCCGGCAGCGATCTCGCGGTGTTGCGCATCGGTTCCGCCGAACCATTGCCGCACGTCGATCTCGGCGAATCAAGCAAACTGCAGGTCGGCCAGATCGCGATCGCGGTCGGCAATCCGCTCGGCCTTGCGCAAACGGTGACGACCGGTGTCATCTCCGCACTCGGCCGCTCGCTGCGCTCGAATTCCGGCCGCATGATCTACGACGTGATCCAGACCGATGCCGCGTTAAACCCCGGCAACTCCGGCGGCCCGCTGATCAACTCGGCCGGGCAGGTAATCGGTGTGAATACGGCGATCATCCCCGGCGCGCAGGCCATCTGTTTCGCCACCGCCATCGACACCGCGAAGTGGGTGATCATGCAGATCTTCACGCACGGCCGCGTGCGGCGCGCGTACATCGGCGTGGCCGGCACGACGACGCCGATCTCGCGTCGCGTGCAGCGCTACTTCGGCCTCACGTCGGTGAGCGGTGTGCATGTGATGGAAGTGGTCAAAGGCAGTCCTGCTGAGCTGGGCGGATTGCATACCGGAGACCGCATCGTCGCGGTCGATGAGCAGCCAGTTAGCGACGTCGACAGTCTGCAGCGCACGCTCGACGCATCGCGGATCGATCGGCCGGTGAACGTCACGATCCTGCGCGGCGCGCAACGGCTCGACCTCACGGTGACACCGAGCGAACAGGCCGGCTGATACGACAACTGCAACAACGACAGCGACAACACCGCACCAAACAAAAACGGCGTCCCGCATCACTGCGGAACGCCGTTGTCTATTGAACGCTCAGACGCGCGTGACAGACGTTAAGGAATCAACCGCGTCACACCACGGCCACGCGGATCGGCCGCCGCATCCGGCGTATCGCCATTGATCTTGATCGCCTGAATATCGCCGCTGAAATCCTGCCCCTTCAGGTTGTAGCCCTTCGCTTCGATCTGCTGCGCGAGTTCGCCATCGATAGGCCTATACGGCTCCCAGAAAATCGTATTCGGCGGCAACAACTGGTGGTGGAAGCGCATCGCAGCCACAGCTTCCTTCAACGGCATGTTGAAGTCGTACACGTTGTTGATCACCTGGAAGATCGATGTGAAGATGCGCGAGCCACCCGGCGTACCGATCACGAGCGACACCTTGCCGTCCTTCGTCATGATGGTCGGGGTCATCGACGACAGCGGACGCTTCTTCGGTTCGATCGAGTTCGCATCGCTGCCCACCACGCCGAACATGTTCGCGACACCCGGCTTCGCGGAGAAGTCGTCCATCTCGTCGTTCAGCACGATACCCGTGCCTTCAGCGACAACGCCCGAGCCGAACCAGCCGTTGAGCGTGTACGTGTTCGACACTGCATTGCCCCACTTGTCGACCACCGAGAAGTGCGTGGTTTCCGCCTTCTCCGGCATCGACGTGCCGAGGCCCGGCTGGACGCTCTTCGTATCGGACGGCTGATTCGGATTCACTTCGGCCGCACGCCTGGCGATGTACGCCGGGTCCGTCAGTTGCGCGACCGGCACCTTGTAGAAGTCCGGATCGCCGAGATACTGCGCGCGATCGGCAAATACGCGCTTCTCGATTTCCGCGATCAGGTGCACGTACTGCGGCGAATTCAGTGCGACGTCCTTGAAGTCCGGCGCGAGGTCGGCCTTCATCTGCAGCAGTTGCAGCAGACCGATGCCGCCGGAGCTCGGAGGCGGCGCGGTGATCACGTCATAGCCGTTCCACTTCCCTTGCACCGGCTCGCGCCACACGGCCTTGTACTGCTGCAAGTCCTGCTTCGTGATGAGGCCATGACCACGCATCGATGCGGCGATCAGGTCAGCCGTCTTGCCCTGGTAGAAATCTTTCGCGCCCTGATTCGCGATACGTGTCAGCACGGCGGCGAGATCGGGCTGCTTGAACGTCGTGCCCGCCTTCATCGCGCCGAAGTACGTGTCGAAGTTCGTCTTGCCAGCGAAGTCCTTCGCCGCTTCCTCGCGGCGACTTGCCAGCGCTTCGTCGACTATGAAGCCATCGCGCGCGTACTTGATTGCGGGCGCGAGGACCTGCTTCCAGGTCAGCTTGCCGAAGCGGTGCTGTACTTCCGACATGCCGGCCACAGTGCCCGGTACGCCGACCGCGTAATAGCCGAACAGACTCTTGCCCTTGATGACGTTGCCCTGATCGTCGAGGTACATGTTCTTCGTCGCGGCGAGCGGCGCACGTTCGCGATAGTCCATGAAGTACGGTTTGCCGTCGACATACAGCGTCATAAAACCGCCACCGCCGATGTTGCCCGCTTCGGGGTATGTCACAGCGAGCGAGAATGCGATTGCTACGGCGGCATCGACGGCGTTACCGCCTTCGTTGAAAATCTGTTCGGCCGCATCGGCAGCGTACTTGTCCGAGACCGCGACGGCCGACGCATTGAGAATGGCGGGTTGCGGCTTCGAAGGCGCCCTGGCATAAGCCGGCGCGGTTTCGACGAAACCAGCGGAAACGGTGACGAGTGTGACAGCGGCGAGCGCGGCTGCAGACAGTTTGGCTCTTGCGAATAATTTCATTGGGTGTCCCCCATGACAGTTCCTCTGTTGGCATGAAAAGTCTGTCTTGGGCTTATAACATGCCAATTGCCTGTTTGCGAAGCCGCTGGAAGCCCTGAGTGCGTGCGGTAATTCCGCACGTTGCGTGTTGTGATCTTGCCACCCGCAGATGCATCAGCTCGTCAAAGGCGGTATCGCCGTGCGCGTCTGGAAGCTCGGCTCGCGACGCCACTGTGTCGCCTGCTCGAATGCGTAGCCGAGCGCGAGTAGTCGTGCTTCGCTCCACGCGGGACCGACAAACGACAGACCAATCGGCAGACCGCGCACCATGCCTGCAGGCACAGTCAGATGCGGATAGCCGGCAACGGCGGCCGGCGTCGAAAATCCATCGCTGCCGCTATCGCCGTTAATAAAATCAGTCAGCCACGCTGTCCCGCCCGTCGGCGCAACGATCGCATCGAGCTTATGTTCGCGTAACACACGATCCATCCCGTCATCGCGCGCGGCCTTGCGGCATGTAGCGAGCGCTTTCAGGTAAACATCGCTGTCGAGACCACCGAGCGCCTGCGCCTGCGTCAGTTGCTCCTGGCCGAAGTACGGCATTTCCTGCTTGCGATGCGCGTCGTTGAATGCGATCAGGTCAGCGAGGTTATGTATCGGCGCATGTGGCGCAAATGTCTTGAGCCATAACGGCAGATCGTGCTTGAACTCATGCAGCAGAACCGCCTGCTCGGCATCGCTGTAGCTGACCTTGGGCAGATCGACCGGATCGACAAGAACGGCACCGAGCGCCACGAGTTTCGCGAGCGCACGTTCGATCTGCTGGTCGATTTCGTCATGGCCCGTGAAGAACTTGCGGGCGACGCCGATCCGCGCGCCGCGTAGTGCGTGCGGATCGAGCGCAGCCAGATAGTTATCGGGAGCCGGTGCGTGCAGCGTGGCGGGGTCGAGCGCATCCGTGCCGGCCATCGCGGCCAGCAGTCGCGCAACATCGGTGACGGTGCGCGCAATCGGTCCTGCTGTGTCCTGCGTGTGCGAGATCGGTATGATGCCGTCGCGACTCACACGGCCGACAGTCGGCTTAAGTCCGACCACACCATTGATCGACGAAGGCGACACGATCGAGCCATCGGTCTCAGTGCCGACCGCCATGTCGGCAAGACCGGCAGCAACAGCAACCGCCGAACCCGAACTCGAGCCGCTCGTATTGCGATCGAGCGCATACGGATTACGCGTGAGGCCACCGCGTGCGCTCCATCCGCTCGTCGAACGTGTCGAGCGGAGATTCGCCCATTCGCTCAGATTCGTCTTGCCCGCAATCACGACGCCCGCTTCGCGCAGACGGCCGATCACAGACGCATCGCGGGTGGCGTGTACGCCGTCGAGCGCGAGCGAGCCCGCGCTCGTCGACATGCGGTCGCCGGTAGCGATGTTGTCCTTCACGACGACGATGCTGCCGTGCAGCGGCCCACGTACCTTTCCCGCGCGGCGTTGCGCATCGAGCGCACGGGCAATCGACGCTGCATCGGGATTGAGTTCGATGATGCTGCGCAATTGCGGGCCGCCGCGATCGAGTTCGGCGATTCGCGCGAGGTAATGCCGCAGTGCAACGGCCGCTGTCGCGCTCGAACCCTGCGCACGCGGCGCACCGCCGGCCGGCAGGTTTCCTGTCGATACAGCCGCAGCGAGAAGACCCAGCGAAGCGGAGAAACGGCGTCGTTGCATGAAGGCTCCTGGTTTCAGATGGGACGCAATTATCGGCTGTCAAAATCCATCCGGTGATCGAGGATGCAAAGACACGCTCGATCGCCCTCAGGCTGTGCTTCGTATGCCGTAAGCTAAGATATGACGAGATTGCCGGCATCTACAAGAAAAACCGAAGCAGAGAAACCGAAGCGCCATCCGGCTTCATGATGGCTTTCACCTGCCTTGCTTGAGTCCTGGGGTGAAACCTTGCGTCGTTCGCCAAAGCCGCTCCATCTTGCGTTGTTCGCTGCGTCGTTTCTCGGCGCGCATGCGCTATGCGTCGTCGTGTTTCAATCGTCGGCGATGCTGGTCAGCTATCCTTTTCTCATTCTTGCGCCGGCACTGGCGCTGGCCGGTTGCGGCTGGCGCGCCCGCGTCGAGCAGCGAAAGTCGCGGGCACCGTGGGTGTTGCTTAGTGTAGGTATGTTGCTGTGGACGTGCGGCGTGGCGCTCAACGCATGGGAAGATCTGGTCCAGCAGACGCCGCAGACCGTTGCGTGGTTCTCCGATTTCAGTTTCTTCATCTATGGCGTGCCGGTCCTTCTCGCCATTTCATTCGTTTCGAACGAACAGCAGATCGCATTGTTTGTGTGGATGGATGCCATCCAGGCGGTTTTGACCGGTTATCTGGCCTATATCGCGATCTTTTCCGTTGCACCGTTTTCGGGCCATGCGCTCGACCCGATCTCCGTGCCGACCCTCGTCCTCACCTACAACATCGAGAATGTCATTCTCGCTGCGGCGGCGACCTTGCGTCTGCTGGCCCAGCCGCGCGGCCACGAACGCAGGTTCTACGGGATCCTGTGCGGCTATCTCTGGGTCTATGCGCTCGTCGCGGGCGTGTACAACTATTGGGCAGCCATTTCCAGCATCCACGTCGTGCTCGACGTTATCGTCGATGTGCCGTTTCTTCTGCTCGGGATCGCGTGCGTGATAGACCCTGGGCCACGCAACGAATCCGACGTGGCAGCGGCGAAACGGCCGCTTGCCGTCGTCATCGAAAACGGCAGCCCGATTTTCTATACGCTTGCGCTGCTTGCGCTAAGCATTCTGCTGATACGCGATCATTACCTGGTCGGCGCGGTCGGCATTCTCACCGCGCTGATCGTCTACACGATACGCACGACGTCCCTGCAAAGCCGGCTCATCCGAACGCAGCAGGAGTTGCGGGACGCCACGAACCGCCTCGAAGAGATGGTGCTCACCGACGCGCTGACGCAGGCAGCGAACCGTCGATGTTTCGATCAAACGCTGACGCTCGAATGGAGCCGTGCCGCGCGCACGCAACTGCCACTCGGTTTGCTCCTCATCGATATCGATCACTTCAAGAAGCTCAATGATCGCTATGGTCATCCGGCGGGCGATCGCTGCCTCGTTGCGGTGGCAAACGCATTGCAAGCGGCGCTGCCGCGCAGCGGCGATCTGCTCGCGCGTTATGGCGGTGAGGAGTTCGCCGCGATCCTGCCCGCCACCGACGAGAACGGCGCACGCATCGTCGCCGAGCACATGCTGGCCGACGTCCGGGCGATCCGTATTCCGAACGAAACGTCGCCCGGCGCTTTCGTGACGATCAGCGTGGGTATCGCGGTGTTCCGCTCAACGGGCACCGGGGCTGCGCAGCAGATCGTCGATGCAGCGGACCAGGCGCTCTACCGCGCAAAAGAACGCGGGCGCAACCGGATCGAATCGATTACGCAAAATGATTTTCTCGGAATGGGATCGGCGTAGCGCAGTTTGCGTCTGTTCCAGGACCGTCGCCGGACCCAACGCTCACGCAACCTTCAATGTGCAGTACTGCTGCTGCCACGGTTGCCACGCGCAATCTCGTCGCCGGCGCCGAGCGGCAGCTTCGCGGTGACTGGGATCGATGCGAGCGAAAATAGACTGACAACGAGAAACGCCGGCCAGAAGTCAGACCATGCAACCGTCGTATGCCCCTGCAGATCGCGCGACAGTTGCAGCACGAGCCCGGCAATCGTCACGCCGAGCCCAAGCGAAATCTGTTGAACGACACTCGCCACACTGGTCGCGCGTCCAACGTCGGCGCCCGGAATATCCGCGTAAGCGAGCGTGTTGAGGCTCGTGAACTGCAGCGACGGAAAGAAGCCGCCCAGCAGCACCACAATCCAGATCACCCAGTGCGGCGTGCCGGGAAAGAACAGCCCGTACACGGCAATCGCAGCGCCTGCGAACACCGCGTTGTACATCAGCACGGTTCGAAAGCCATAGCGGCGCAATACGCGCGATGCGACCGTCTTCATGAACATCGAGCCGAACGCCGACGCACAGGTAATCGAACCCGACTTGAATGCGCTCATCCCGAGCCCTTCCTGCAACGCGAGCGGTAGCAGAAACGGCACCGCGCCGAGGCCGATACGAAACAGCGAACCGCCCAGCACACTTGCGTTGAAACTCGGAATGCGCAACAGGCTCAGATCGAGCACCGGTCGCACGGCGTGCTGCGCATACCGCCAGTACGCGGCGAGCAATACACCGCCGGCCACGCACATGGCAATCGACCGCGTATTCGACACCAGTTCGCCGCCGACCAGCGACAGCCCCAGCATGAACAGCGACGCCCCTCCCGCCGACAGCACAAAACCAAACCAGTCGAGCCGCCCAGGATGCGCTTCGCGCACGTTCGCAATATGCCGGTTCGCAAGCCAGATGCCGAGCACGCCGATCGGAATGTTGATGAAGAAAATCAGCCGCCAGTGCAGATAGGTGGTGATGAAGCCACCGAGCGGCGGCCCGATCACCGGACCTAGCAGTGCAGGCACCGTCAGATAGTTGACCGCGCGAATGAAATCCGATTTCGGCACCGAGCGGAAGATGATGATGCGCCCAACTGGCACCATCATCGCGCCGCCGATGCCCTGCACAAAGCGCGCAAAGATGAACATGCCGAGCGAGGTCGACGCCGCGCACAGCAGCGAACCGGCGATGAAGATGCCGATCGCGGTACGAAACACCGTACGCGAACCGAAGCGGTCGGCGACCCAGCCGCACACCGGAATGAACACACCGAGTCCGATCACGTAGGCCGTGATCGCGAGCTTCATCGTGATCGGATCGTGGCCGAGATCGCGTGCAAGCGCCGGCAGCGATGTGACCAGCACCGTGGAGTCGACACTCTCCATGAACATCGCACACGCGACGATCAGCGGGACAATGAAGGCGCCTAAGGCAAGCGGCATCGAAAGAGAGGAACAGCAGCGGGCGAAACGGGAAACACAGATGTCACCCGGACCGAGCCGGGCGACGCGAAGGAGCAGTTACGTATGGACTGACAACGCCTCAGCGCGGTGCGCTGACGAGCGGTTGAAGCTGCGGCAGGATTTCGCGCGTGGCGCGTTCGACGTCGTTCGGGAAGTCGATCTCGATCCACGGTGCGCCGGTGACATCGGCGGTATCGAACACCTGGCTGCGTTCGAGCAGCAGATCGCGCACGGCTTCTTCGTGCGGCATGTTCGCACGGCCGCTGTCGACATAACCCGCGACGATCTCCGCAAAACGCCGCGCGGTTTCTTCGCGGAAGCGGAAAAAGCCCACCGATTCACCGATCGTGTCGTACTCGAGATTCACCGCGAGCTGCTTGCGCAGTTCGACCGGCACGCTGTCTTTCAGGCACAGCTTGACCGGCTCGTCGCCGGTTTCGAAATCGCGGTCGATCAGCAGACGATTAACCGTTTCGCCCGCCACCAGCGCGCTCAGGATGCGTTCGTCGTACAGCACGTCGGCGTCCATCAGCAGTACGTCGCCGCCGCGCGTCAGCGCATCGGCGACCGTATGCACGGTCAGCACGCTGCCCAGGTCGTAACGCGGATTCAGCACGATTTCGACATCGCGCGGCCAGCCCATGCGCTTCAATTCCGTTCTGACGGTTTCGGGCTGGAAGCCGAGCGCGAGCACGACGTCTTCGACGCCAGCGGCTTCGAGCATCTGTAGGTGGCGTTCGAGCAGCGTCATGCCGTCGAACTGCAGCAGACACTTCGGAAACTGTTCGCCCGCCGGCTGCTGGAGACGCAGGCCGAGACCCGCTGCAAGAATGATGGCGCGCATGGGCGGTCCTTTGAAAAAGAGTTAGTCGACAGCCGGCACGCTCGTCGAGCGGCGCCGCTGCCAGCTTCGTTCGCTGAAATGCAGAAACAGCAGGCCCGGCAAACCGAGCAGTAATTCGCGCGCGCGCTTCGCAAGCGACAGTGCGAGCGCGGCATCGGGCGGCAGACCGACGAGCGGCGCGAGCAGCAGGTAACCGCCCTCCTGCACGCCGAGCGAGCCCGGAATAGCGAACCCGGCGCCGCGGATAGCCTGCCCCACGCTTTCGAGCAGCAGCGCATCGATCCAGTCGACCGGATGGCCGAGAAAATGCAACGCGAGCCACACTTCCGCGGTACCGACGATCCAGCCGACGAGACTCAACGCGAAGCTCGCGGCGACACGTTTGCGGTTGCGATAGAGCTCGTGTACGGCGGCATCGACGGCATCGGCGCGGGTCATCAGCGACGACCAGTCGCGCTTGCCGAACACCTTCGACACCACGCGCAGCATGCGACCGAACAGACCGCGGCGCTGTGCGATATAAAACATCACGATCATCCCGCCGAGTACACCGGTCGCGACGATCGTCGCGGTGCGCAGGTCCTGCAGCGCGCCGTGCGCGGCATAGATGCCGAACAGGCCGAGGCCGAGCAACGCAAAGACGATCTGCGCGAGCGCCTGCAGCGTCGTGCTGACGGTGATCGCCGCAGCCGCATCGCGCATCCGCATGCCGCGCTGCGCGAGCATGCGCACCATCACCACCGGACCGCCGATCTGCCCCGCGGGCAACAAACTGTTCACGGATTCGCCGATCCAGCGCGCGTACAACGTGTCGCGCTCCGTCACACCATCGCGGCGCCGATCGACCAGCACGGAAATCGCGGCCGCGTCGAGCACCAGCGGCACGACGTGAAACGCCGCGACGAGCGCGAGCCCCCAGCCGGCGGTGAGCAGCGTCGACGTGACCGAACCGAGGCCCTGCCACGCGAGCAACGCAACGAACAGCGCTGCCCCGATCGACAGCAGGATCATGGCGGCGCGGGTCACGCGGTGTCCCCGCTGCGCTTCATCAATTGACGGAAGACCTGACGGAAACCGAAATACGCAATCGCGTCCTTCATGTTCGAGATGAAACGCCGCCACGGACGCATATTCGGATCGGTCACATATTCGAACGTCAGCGACACGCGCATTTCGTTCTCGCCGGCCGGCGAGATGCGATGACGCAGCTTGTCGCCATCGAAGAACACCAGACCGCCCGGCGGAATCTGCACCGAACCGGGCTGATCAGCGATGTCGGGGTTGCGCGTATGCAGCTCGTAATCGAGACGGCACGATGATTCGTCGATCACACCGAGCAGCACCGTATAGCGACGGCCGTCGTAGTACGACGTGTCGTAATGCCAGCCAATGTGGTCGCCCGGTCGCGTGTAGTAGTAGAGCGCGTAGGCATGCGGATCGTCGGCCGGCGACACCTGCAGACGATCACCGCTCATCTGTTCGAGCCAGCCGATCAGTTCTTTCGAGCGATACAGCTGCGCGATAAACGGCGCGAGCCGGTCGATCGTATGACGGCTCACGCTGCCGCCCTGCTTGTGGCCCGGCAGGTAATTGCGGTTCACCTCGACGAGCAGATCACGCGCGCTCTGTGCGAGCTGCGCGGTGACCTCGGGGGCGAGAAAATCGTCCAGATACAGGAACGCGCCCTGATCGGTGAAATCCTGGCGCAGTCTGGCGTTATCGAACTGGCGGGTGCGCGCAGCGACCGCGCGGTCCGGATCGGGTGCGGGGGAAGCGGGATGCAGCGGCTGGCTGGCACTGGCCGGTATCGGCAGCGCGGAAGTGGCCTCGACGATCACGTCGTCCTGAATCGGCGTACTCATCGGTCAACCCACGTTCAGACGGGTATGCGCGGCTCCTTGCGGACGGCGCATGACCCTGCGGTAGTCGATCACGACCCACACGGCGAACAGCGGCGCACCGATCGCAGCAGCAACGAGGAACGGCGTAATCGAGCCGGTCAGCGTCACGATCGGCAGCAGATACAGCACGTCTTCGGTCTCGAATCCGCCCATAGACGCCTGCTTCGTTCCCGCCTTGCCTTCTTTTTCCTCGATACGCATGCGCAGGAAGAAAATCAGCGCGACGGCGATGCCCGCTGCGGCGCCCATCAGCACCGGCGAAACGACGAAGGGAGTTGCACCCGCGCCACGGGCCGCGGCGGCCGCAAAGCCGAAACCGAGAAACAGCAGCACAGTAACCAACGCGTCGGCTGCGAGATCGTAAAAATGACCGATCCGGCTCGTTTTCCCACTGATCCGTGCCAGTTCGCCATCCGTATGGTCGACGAAGTTCGACAGGACGATCAGCAGCGCGCCCGCATTGGTCCAGGCAAAGCCGCCACGGGCAAGGCACAGCGCGCCTGCGAGGCCGATCAGCAGGCGCAGGGTGGTGAGGTGGTTCGGCGTGACCGGGGTGTCGATCAGCGGTGTAACGAGCCTGCGGGCGAGGCGCGCGTCCCATGTCCTGGGCGCGGGAACGTTATTTGGAGTTTGTGGTCGCGATTTCATAACCCGGAAATATATACGGGATCGCAAAAACTTGCTCTTTTACGCGCGTGTTTTTTTGTGAAAACTGCGTTCCATAACCACGCCCAATACCGGAAGAAAGCGTAAATTGCCGAATCTGGTTAAAGTGCCGCATCCCGTTCTGCGGCCCGTTCCCTAGCCCGTTGCGCGGCCTTATGCCGTCCGTGCGCGGTGCAACCGCCGCGCTGGCGCATGCCGGCGCATGGCGAACGTGTCATCCTATCGTCATGAAACGCGCCTTTTTAACGCTTTCCGCGGCCCTGCTCAGCGCCGCTCCGCTGCTCACCCACGCCGCCGCACTCGATGCGCCGCTCGCGTGCAACGAGTCCGCCCATCGCTTTATCGCGGATCTCGCCGATCAGCAACTGATCGACCCGAAACCGAACCGCGTCGAAAGCAATTCGATTAACGCATTCAGCCCCGCGCACGGGGCCGATCTGACCGCGTATGGTTTTCGCGTCATTGCGATCGTCGGATTCGAGAAGGACGATCCGATGTTCCGTAACGGCGACGGCGAGCCGGTCGCGAAGTCGGCGTATGGCGCGGTGGTATTCGGCGGCACGGACAAGGTCAAGGCCGCCGTCACACAGGCCGGCAGCAGCGCCATCGTTCATCACGTCGCGCCGTTCGTTACAGCGATTTTCTGCAAGCTGAGTTGAGCCGAGCCGAGGAAGTCCGGCGCGGGACGGCACGGGCAAAAAAATACCCCTCCGTGGGAGGGGTCGACGGCCACACTTCGCGGGCCTGCCCGCTTCGCATTGCAGGCCGGCGCAACACAGGCGAAGTGCCGTCAAAACTTCACGCGATGGATGCAATCCGATGCGCTGGTCGAAACCATGCGCCGCGCATGACGCGCGGCGCATGCCGCATCACAGCTTGATGGCCGCCGCTGTGGCGGTCAGATAACCGACCGAGGCGCCGAACCGGTCCTTGTAGTTGGCCCGCACCAACGGATCGAGCGTCGGCTTGACCTTGTCGTGCAGCGGGCTTTCCCAATCGCCGACGTGCTGGAAATTGCTCATCACGTAGGTCCAGCCATTGATCTCATCGACCGCGTGCAAGCCGGTCGATTCCGCGCCAGCCGGGCACGACAGCACACGCGCGAGCGTCTTCGTGTCGACGTGGTAGGCCCACAGGAAGTTGTTCACGTGCATGCCGCTGTCTTCGCCGATGAAAAGCGTGCGCAGCTTCTCCGAATACTTCAGGTTGTCGGGGTTCGCGATCTTGTCCGCGTTCGCCGTATTGCCGAGCGCATCGGCGGTAGCGAGATCCTCGCCGACTAGCGCCGCCGGCGCGCTCATGTCGACCGGCACCCAGTCGCTATCGATCGTCACGCCCATCCGGTCGCGCTGGCCGCCCGTCAGGTTCAGCGCATACACGGCACCGGCGCTGATGGTCCGGTCGACCGCCACATCGGTCGATGCGGCGTTGCCGCGCACCATCGATTTCTCGATCCGCGACATCGCCGAATACAGCACCTTGTCCTTCGCATTGACCGTCGTGCCTTCGAGCTTCGTGAAGCCCATGCTGGCGCCCGCGAGCGCCGCATAGCGGTGCGTCTCGAGGAACGCAGCGGCCTTCGACATGCCCGGCTTGATGCGAATCCAGTTGAAGGTGCCGTTGAAGTTGATCTTCGTGAAGCTCGTGTCCACGGGGTCTTTGGTCTTGACGTCCATGATGTCGGCCGCGGTGAGCTGGTTCGCGAGCGCTTCGATTTCGGCGCTGGTCGCGTGGCCGAGGTTGATCCACGACAGCGTCGCCGAACCCGCACCCGCCGACGACGTCTGCGCCCACTTCGCCACGTACAACGTCCCCGCCGACAGATCGGCGGCCTTGTCGGCGATGAACATGAAGAGACCGCCGTTGGTCGCGTCGTCGCCCATCAACACGGTGCGTCGATCGGGCATGACCTGCACCAGTTCGTGCGAAATGCGCCCGAGGCAATAGTGCTTGCGGGCCGTGCCCGTGCCGTCCGGATTCACGGTTATTTCCGGCAGATGGCCGTAGTGGTACGGATTCGCTTTCGTTTCGTCGCCGTACAGATTGCGGCTGAAGCTCTTGAACTGGCTATTGGTCGAAATCGTCGCTGCGTCCGGCTCGTACTCTTCGCTCGACAGATGCGTATTCCACGGCGACAGACTCGCGCCGCAGGTAATCCACAGCCCGTGTGCATTCGATGTATCGACATTCGAATAGCTGACCAGCGTCAGCTTGCCGGTGGCCGGGTCCTGATCGAGCGTGAGCACGGCGATCGGCGAAGGCAACTGACCGTACATCGACGCGAGGCTCTGATCGCGCGTCGCATATTCGAACTGCACGACGGCGAACACCGCATTGCCCTTGACGCCCTTCACGGCCGGCTTGTCGAGACGGACCAGCGAGCTGCCGTCCGGGCAATCGGAGAAGAACTGGCGCTCCTTGCCCGCCACCGAACGGTCGATGATCGGCTGGCCGCCAATATCGAAGTAACCGCCGGCGAGGATCGTGCCGCCCTTCGTGTCCGCGACCGTATCGCCCGTCGTGAAGAACGGCTGATAGGCGAGCGTATAGGCGCGGCGGCTACCGTCGCTGAACTGCGCGGTCAGCGTCGAGCCCACCGAGGTCTTCGCCATAGCAGCCGGGTCCGCGAGCGTCGGCGCAGCCATGGCGCTAAACGATGCCGAGGTGAAGTTCGCAACCGGTTTGGGTGGCGGTGTCGAGGCGAGATCGTTGCCACCGCAGCCCACCAGCAGCGCCGACGACGCGATGCCGCCGCCGAGCGGCAGCATCGGCGCGCCCACGAGAAGTTTCAGGGCCTTGCGGCGGGAAAGGTCGAGCTGCTCTGCCATGGCGTGTTGGTCCAGGATTGTAGGTAGCGTGGGTCGATGCATAGTCGGCCCGGGCCTGGAACAGCCTGGCTGTCGCTCGCGCCGCTATGGTGCGAGGACTGTACGAAATGAATATGAAAGTATATTGACAGTATTTATTAATGTTTTAGAAAGCTTCCAGTCACGTAGCCAGCATGGCCGGCGCGGCTAGCGGTCAGCGCGGACGCCCGAAGCCGCCTTCGACCCACGCCGCCGCATTCTCTTTAGCGAGCTTGAAACCGGGCGCGACACGCGCCTGCGCGAGCCGTTCGCCGAACGGGTCGAACGCCGTCAGCAGCGCGTAGGGGTCGTCCTCGTCGGGCACGATGTCGAGCGTGACCACGATCTCGCCTTCCGCCGATTCCACCGTGACACGCTTGTGCAGCTGCGCGTGCCGTTGCTGCTCGTGACGGCGCAGGACCTCGGAAGCGGTCTTCACGAGCGTGTTGAACGCCGAGGTATCGAGCGGTTTCGGGTTCTTCTTGTCGCGGCCCATCGTCCACGGTCCGACGAGTGCCGGTTCCGCTTCGCCGTCCTTGATCATTTCGACAGCCCAGCCGTCGTCGTCTTCGTTCTTCACCACGCGGGCGGTCCAGCCGCTGTTGCGCCACAGGCGGGCGTCGAACTGCGTATCAGGGGTATCGGGGGTATCGGAGGCGTCAGTCGTGTCAGGTGCGTCGGTCATTCGGGCTCACATTCGGGCGTAACTCGGTCGCCGCGCTGGGCTCAGCGCGAACGCGCAATTCTACCCGCCCCGCGGCCGCCAGCCGCACCCTATGCCCACTGGATAAGACCCGGCATTCTATTCATTTTGTGAAAAAATCTATTTCACTTTTTTCCGGAACCTATTCATGATTTAATTATCGCAGGCGAAAAAAAGCGCGGCTGGAAGCCGCGCAATAAAGATGAAAAAGACTACCCTTGGTCAAGGGGCAAGACGAATTCTAGGCTCTTAAATCGCTATCGGCGAGCGCATAAACTGGAACAGTTCATTTCTTAAATTCACGTTAATCGCAGTAATGGTATGTAAGTTTTCAGCCTTACTGGACAAGGGCTCCGACCCTTTCGTAGCACTCGCGCAACAACTAATCGATTGACATGCCGTGGTGTAATCCACTGCAATTCAGAAAAATTCTTTATTCCCATGTACTTACGCGGATTAAATCCGCTATTCCTGATACTGGAATGCATTGTTGCTTAACTCGCGATTAAAGAACCTCCTGTTGAGAATACACTTCGCTGCGAATCGTCAGGCAACCGGCGCCATCAGCGGTGTGCGCTGAAGTGCGATTCCCAATGCACTGTTCTCGGAGTTGAAATATGAAAAAAACCCTTATCGTCGCGGGCATCCTGAGCTCACTCACGGTCGCCGCGCATGCACAGAGCAGCGTCACGCTGTACGGCACGCTCGACGCCGGCCTCGTCTACTCGAACAACTCGCAAGGCCATAGCAACTGGCAACAAGGCAGCGGCGCGTTGTCCGATACGTACTTCGGGCTGCGCGGCAGCGAAGATCTCGGTGGCGGTCTGCACGCGATCTTCACGTTGGAAAGCGGCTTTAACCTGAACAACGGCCGTTACTCGCAGAACGGCACGACGTTCAACCGTCAGGCATTCGTCGGCCTGCAGAGCGACCAGTACGGCACGGTGACGCTTGGCCGTCAATATGACTCCGTCGTCGACTATCTGGCGCCGCTGTCGGCTGCGGGCGCGGGCTACGGCAACAACCTCGCTGGCCACCCGTTCGACAACGATAACCTCGACAACTCGTTCTCGATCAGCAACTCGGTCAAGTACACGAGCGCGAACTACTCGGGTCTGCGTTTCGGCGGCTTGTACGGCTTCAGCAACGATGCCGGCCAGTTCTCGAACAACCGCGCGTGGAGCGCCGGTGCGTCGTATGACAACGGCCCGTTGAGCGTTGCCGCAGGCTACCTGCAGCTGAACAACTCGGGCAGCACCAACACCAACGGTGCAGTGAATACCGGTAGCGGCAGTGCGAACATCGCAGCGACCCTGCAACGTACGTACGGCATCGGTGCGAACTATGTATACGGCCCGGCAACGGTCGGCCTCGTGTACACGCACACGCAGCTGGACGGCATGCAAGGCATCAGCTCGGGTGGCACGACGTTCCTCGGTGGCCTGTCGGGTGCGAACCTGCATATGGACAACTACGAAATCAACGGCAAGTATGCTTTGACGCCTGCCTTGAGCCTCGCGGCGGCGTATACGTTCACGAACGGCAAGTTCTCCGGCGACGGTTCGGGCGATCCGAAGTGGCATACGGTTTCGCTGACGGGCGATTACTCGCTCAGCAAGCGGACCGACGTGTACGTCGAAGGCGTGTACCAGCACGCTTCGGGTGAACTCGGCAACTTCGGCTCGAACATCGCAGCAATCAACACGCTGTCGCCGTCGTCGACTGCTAACCAGACGGCTGTTGCTGTCGGCCTGCGTCACCGCTTCTAAGGAGAAGCCTTCAGACCTGGCCACGTCAGGTCTGTTGTATCGATGTAGCGTTGCGTTGCGTTACGTTACGTCGACAAAGCGCGCGCATGACCTCAGTGTCATGCGCGCGCTTTTTTTGTTGCTAAAGTTTTCTGTGCCTGTGGATGGCAGATCGCGCAGGTATACTGCCTCGCAACTGTTTTCGCCGCCGCATGCGCCGCGCCAGCGCCGCTGAACCGAACCGCATGCCGACGGTCCACCAGGACCACGCATCGCCACCGACGCCCTGCTCATGAAACGACTCCTCCTGCTTGCCCCTGCCGCTGTCCTGCTCGCGTCGTGCGGGTCCGCTCCGATCGTCCCGCCACCGATGCTCGCATCGCAACCGCCGATGCTCTACGTGTCGTCGCAGCACGCACCCGACGACATCGCGAGCTGCCTCGATGGCCGTCTGCCGCGTGTGCGGAAATTGACCGAGGACGGTGTCACGATGCTCTCCATCGGCTCGCACTCGAAGAGCGCGTACTACATCTGGCTGACACCGTCGGCCCAGGGCACCACGGTCAAGGTCATGCACCCGGAAGGCGACTCGGACGATCCGCCTGAAACCGATGTGCGTTTCGCGATCGCGCGCTGCGTGGCGTGAACGCGCGGTGAACCGTGTTGAACCTGCAGTAAACCTGCACTGAATCCGCATCCCTCCCTGTGGCATCGAATCACGCGCATCACGCGACCGGCTGGGCTGCCGGCGTCATCGCTTCGGCGCTCATCGTGCAAGGCGGCGCAAGCGGCCCCTGGCATCTGTGGGCACTGCTGGCGTTCGCGGCCGCCATCGCGGGCGGCACCGCACCCGACTGGCTCGAAGTGGCCTGGTGGTCGCGTTCGCGCCGACTGTGGATCACGCATCGCACCGTCACGCACTGGGGCATCGGCTGGGTCGCGCTGCTCCTGGTCTCGTGGAAACTCACCGGCTTTCATCATCCGCTCGCGGCGGCCGCATTCGGCTTTGCGTGCGGCGGGCTGATGCACCTGCTCGCGGACTGGCCTAATCCGTTAGGCGTTCCGTGGATCGCCGGACGCCATTCGTTGAACTGGTGGAACAGCGGGCGCTGCGATCTGCTGGTGGTGGGTGCGTCGTGGGGTGCTGCGTGGTTCGTCGGCGCGCATGTGTGGTTGCATCGGCCGTATGGTCTGCCGATGCTCGCGCACTGGCGGATGGGTTAGCGGGTTATCAACAGAAAATGTGCGCAAGGCTGTGGATATCCTCCACGGGTTCGCGGCAAGTCCTTGATGCAATGGCGCATCGTGGGGTTGCTGCGGATTGGTGATGTGCGCAGGTTTTGCGTCAGGGTGTGGTGCTCGCTGCAGCGCTCGCAGGTTGCGCGGCTTGTATTACGCGTTCGATTGGATCGGAGGCGTTGAATGCGTCGGGTGATGTGGCTGCCGCGGGCTTCACGGGTGCCGTGGATGCAATAGGCACTGCGGGAGCAACAGGCACCGCGGGCTTCGGCGGTGTAACCGGCGCTGGCAGCGTCATGGGCGCAGTTGGCACGGCAGGCGGCACTGGCGCAACAGGAGCAGCAGGCATCACCGGCACGAGCGGCACACCCGGCAGATCGCCACCCGGCAACGGACGCGCATCGATACGTTCGCTCGACACCGGCGCCGCGTGCACGACGGTCTCGACATAGTGATTGACCAGCGCGAAAAAGCGCTCATAGAACGGACCGGACGGAATCGTCTCGCTCGACACCTTGACCATCGCGTCGTTATTCGAGCGAATCGGCAGCGACACCGAGCCGAGTATGCTCAGCCCGACGCTTGCCGACGTATCGCTCTTCTTCAGCGCGTAGCCGTTCTGCACTGCGTTCACATAGACGACGCTCGTATTGCCCGCTTCCACACCCGGCGTACACACCACGTGAAATTCCACGACGATGTGCGAATCGCTGGTCGGTTGGAAATTCTTCGTGCCGTCGACCGTATCGGTGCGCGTCATCGTCGTCATGTAGCCCTGGCTCAGCAGCGCGCGGCGCGCGCCTTCGCAGGTATCCGCGTTGCTCGCGTTGAAATTGTGCGTGTACGGGCTCGATCCGGTATCGAACAGTTCCTGCTGGAACTTCGGTTGCGGTGTGGTGCTGCAGGCGGCTAGCGCAGTCAGTGCAATGAGCGCCGGCAGGAAGCGCGTGGCGGCGGAACGGGGGAGCGAGACGGGCATGATCGGGACAGGCAAATAGCAGATACGTGACGTCGGAGTGCGTGCATTGTAGTGCGGTTGGCGCGGGGCGCGCGGAACGGGACAAAAACCCGGGTGAAATCGTGGCGGGTTATCAACAGAAAATGTTCGTAAGGCTGTGGATATCTCGCGCACGATGTCGGCAAGTATCTGATCCTGCGAGGATTCATCGTCGTGCCCGTCGCACAGCAACAGCAGTGCACATCGCGACGACGTCAGACGACAGGTCCTTCAGTATCGTGGTGCCGCACCGCTACGACGATCGAACTACCGACGATCAGCGCCACACAGCCTCCCACTACTTCGCACACATCCCCCGCACCGCCTCCCACTGCTGCACCGTCAACGCACTCTCCCCCAACGCCGACCCACGATTCTTCGCCTCCCGCTCAGCGGTGCGTGGATGATCGGAAAGGAAGTTGACTGCGCGCCCGTCGCCATCACCCTTGCCAAGCATGGCAAAAAACGCAGCAAGCCCGTCGCTGCGCAAACCGCTCGCCTGCAGATAAGCAACGCCATCATGATCGGCAGCGCTCTCCATCTCGCGGCTGAACGACAGCCGCAGCAGTTGCCCGCCGAACGACGACATATCCACAAAGCCAATATTGGCGCCGACCGCAACGCTAACCAGCCGAATACCCGTACTGCGCACCAGCGCGCGGATCGGATCGCGATGCGCGATATGCGCGGTCTCGTGCGCCATCACACCGGCCAGTTGATCGGCACCGCCAACCCGCTCGATCAGCCCACGCATGACGATCATCCGCGTACCGGGCAGCGTCAGCGCATTCACGCGCGCATCGTCGACCACGACGAGCCGCACCGGCTGCGAGATGCCCGCAGCATGCGCAAGACGCGCTTCGAGTTGCTCTAGTGCCTGCTGGCCGGCCGCGCCCGTGCACACCCGATGTCGACGCACAACCGATGCTTCGACCGAATCGCCAAGGCGGTTTTCGAACCGGGCCGGAATCAGCGCCGCGGCAAACGCGGGCACGCGAACGATCAGCAGGAACGCGACCACCAGTGCCGCAAGGCCCACGCCGACCCACGCGAGCCAGCCGAACGCAGGCGCGCGACGCCGTTCCAGTGAGGAAGGCAACGCCGCGGCATCGACCAGGACCCGCGCCGCTTCGTCCTTGCACGAGAGTATGACGACGCCGTCCGGATCGACCTCACCGACGACAACATCCGCCAGCGGCCAGCGTGCGAGTTCGCCGTCCGCGCCGACAATCGACAGGTGCGTCGCGCCCCACGCAAGCGTCGCGGCATGGGCCGCGGCGCTGCGGCCGTCGTAGTAGCGCGTCGAGCGATCGGTCTTCAGAGGATACCGCCGTGGTCGAGAAGATTCAGCGCCCCTTCGCCGGTGCGCGGCGCCGCAAGGTTACTCTGACCAAGCAACTGCGGATCGACCCTACCCTCCACCAGCAGCGTATCGGCAAGGAAGTGCATCACGCGGTTCAGCGCAATCGGGAAACCAAGACCCAGCGTGAACACGACGATCGCCAGATTGCTGATCACGATGACCAGCAAGCGCTGACCGGTGATGCTCGTCCCGAAGCGCAGCTGTGTACCCAGCGTGGTGTTGCCGACGATATGCTGGCTCACCTTCGCGACGTAGTAGCAGCGCATCAGCAGCGCGCCGACGATAAACAGCAGGTAGAACGCAACGAGCCCTACCGCCGCCTGTGGCGGTACCTGGCGCGTCCGGCCAAGCTCAGCGGCAAAGAGCGCTAGCGCAGGTCTCGCGAAGAAGAAGCCAAGCAGTACGGCCCACACGACGATACCGACGAAACTCACCAGAAACGCCTTATAGAGCGGACCCGCCTGCCCCTGGAAGCGAAACGGCTCACTACCGAAGCTGCTCGCGTTGATGCGAAGTTCCGCGAGCCGCACGGTCATCCACGGCGCCGCCTGAAACAGCGTCACGATGCACAGCAGACCGTAGAGCAGCGTTTGCACGCCGTAGCGGATCATCGAGCCGGTCATGCCACCGCGAATGCCACACCACACCGTGCGACTCAGGCGGTAGCGCTGCGCGCTGAAGTAGGCGCCGGCCGCAAAGATTGCAATCACCGCGTACAACGCGATGATTGGCAGCGCGCCTAACACGACGCTCCCGGTGAGCCCGCGAAGAATGCCGCTGAGCACAAACGCGACGATCATCGAACCGATCAGTATCCCCATCGCGAGCAAAAAGCCCTTGAACAGCTCGCCACCCGTGCCGGTGTATTCGAAGCGCTCGTCCTGAAAGCGCATCCGCGACCACACGTAGCGTCGCAGCGCCGTGGTCGCCCAGAAGCGATAGATGCCGACCGTCACGATCGTCAGCAGCAGGTTCTTGATGAAGATGCCGTACAGCTCACCGATGTTGCCATCGTAAGTCAGCAACGGCCGTTGCCCGGCGTTCTGATCCATCGTGTTTCCCCTGTTTGATGACTGGTTTTTCCACTCACGGTATGACGAACTTCTTGGCGAGCGTCAGCTCGCCTGCCTTGCGCATCGGTACAACGATCGTTTCGCTCTTTTCGTTCGGGGTGTTTTCGTCGGTGATGATCGTGATCTGCGCGACCGTCATGTCGGCGCCGCTCTCGCCCTGCCCGTAGTAGTTCACGTACACGAGGTAAGTGCCATGCAGCGGCGCGGGGGTGGAATAGATCTCCGGACCGAAGCCGGTCGTCACGTCGACGTCGAGCGCACCGCCGTTCGGTGCGACGCGGTCGCCATAGAACGTATGAACACCATCCGGCGATACGACATGCAGATCCAGATCGGTGCCGTCGGTGTCCCACGCAAGGACGATGCGCAACCGCGGCCGTGTCTTGTTCGAATACGCGTCGTAGAACTGGATGCGTTTGCTCGTGCCATCCGCGGTGCGCAACTCGACGCTATTGCTGCCGCCTGCGAACGCCCACGGACGCGAGAAGCTGCCGTCTTCTTCGATACGCTGCGGCAGCACCGTGCCGTTGACGATCATCGTCGCCACCGACGTTTTCTTCCCGTTCTTCGCTGCCGAACCCCCGCCATTGGTCCTTTTCGGCGTCGCACGAATCTGCCCGGCGATCATCGCGAACTTCGACTGGCCCTCCGGCGTCGTCACAGCGACTGCCGGATAGTGAACGTCCTGCGTATAGCGCGAGGTATCGCCCGCGGTGTTACGCCAGCCATTGACCGGCGTACTGAACTCCACGTCGTCTGCCTGCGCCGCGCAGGCGCCGGCCAGCAGCAGCACGGCGGCTATCCATCCTGTGCATCGCGAGAGGCGGGCATCCATCATTGCTGTTCCATGTCGCAGTTAAAGTCGTTCGCTCTTGACGAGCTGCAGGTCGCCGATCTTGCGCAGCGGCACGACCATCGTTTCGCGGCGCTCGTTCGGCGTATTTTCGTTGAACACCAGTGTGAGGCGCGCGGTGATGACGTCGCGGTCGTGCGCGGCAGCATCGAAGTTGTAGCCGGTCGAATCGAAGTTGCCCCAGTAGTTGAGGAAAAAGAGCCACGTGCCGTGCTCGGGCGCCGCCGACGAAAAAATGCCCGGCCCCGCGCCATCTACCGAATCCACGTCGAAACCGCTGCCGTCAGACAAGGTCGGATTCGCAAAGAACGCGTGCAGACCGTCGGGCGTGATGACGTGCAGATCGACTTGCGCATGCGGGTCATCCCACGTGACGATCGCGCGCAGTTTCGCCTGCGGCCGGGTGGTGTCCGCTTCGTAGAACTGCATGCGCTGGTGCGTTTTGCCGTCGGCGGAGATGATCTCGAGGCTGTTCGATCCTGCACCGAATGCCCACGGGCGCGCGAAATTGCCTTCGTCGTCGGTGTAGAGCGGCGTCGCTGTGCCGTTGACGACGAGCGTCGGCGGCTTGCGTGCGTTCTTGTCGAAGTGCTTCAGGCGCCCTTCGATCAGCGTGCGAAAGCGCTGCGCGCCGCGATCGACCGGTGGCCTAGGATACGCGGCGACGAAGCGCTCGCCTTCGTTGGTGAGTCCGCTGTGCCGCCAGCCGTTGAATGCATCGGTGAGATCGGCGAGCGCGCCACCTTCAGTCGAGGTCGCAACGCCTTGCGCCTTCTGTGCATCCTGGGCGAACGCCGCAGGCGCCAGCAACACAGCGGCCAGCAGCGCACCTGCCCAGGCGCGGCGGCGCGACGATCGCATCGTGGAGCGGAGTGCGTATGTCATTGGACCATCGCCTCCGAGCGAATCAACGCACGCGCAGTCCGCTCCACGAATCCTTCATCGAGCCCACGCGGATGATGCTGGAACGCCAGGTGAATATACTCGTGAGTGAGCGCAATGCGGTCGTCCTCACTGCGCAGACGGTGGATGTACACGCGGTTGCGCTGCGCATCCGCATACGGCCGGCCCTCTGTCACCGCGCAGACCGCCGGCAGATCGGGCGTCTCATAGCCAGGTTCGCCGTCCAGGCGCTGCGCCCACAGCGGCGCGTTGCGCTGCAGCCATTCGCGCGCGCCGGCCACCGGCTGGCAATCGCCGGCCAGCGGACTTTCGAACGACGTCAGCGTGGCCTGCGGCCAGGTGCGCGCGAGAATCGCATCGAACGTGAGGCCGCGTTGCGCCGCAGCCTTCGCGTCGAGCCAGCTCATCTGTCCGGCCGCGGCCTTGTCGTGGTGATACTGGACCGGCACCCCCGTCAGCACCAATGCGTCGGTGAGATCGGCGGCACGGCGGGCGCCCGCGCTCGCCGGATGAGCCAGCACGCGCTGCGTGCTACTGCTGTCGTCGATGCGAAAACAGCCGCGCTCACGCGTGCCGTGCTGCACGACATAGCTGCGTGCGGCAACCGCCAGCGCCTTCGCGGCTTCTTCATCGCGCGCATCGCCTTCGCGCTCGACGACCCGCGCAACGTAATCGTTGATCCCGAAGCGACCGATGATGCGCGGCGCCACGCCGGGATCGCGCTGAAGCAACAGTTCGCCGCGACTCTCGATGCGCAGCCAGTTGCCGTTCGCGAAACCAACCCGATAGGTGCCGGTCAACGGACCGTCCGGCACGGTCGCGGTGCCTTGTGCGGGCAGCACGTCGCGCACCGGGTAGCGCGTGAAGAAATCGACGACGACGCACGCCGCGTCATCCGGCACGATGGTCTGCGCGAGCAGCGGTGCAATACGCGGCGCCGCGGTGGTCAGCACGCGTGCGCTCCCTCCGGGGCCACCGAACCAGACGGGCGTGCCATCGGCGAGCCAGCCCGCCGCGCCACCGACCGAAGCGCCAGGTCTCGTCGGGTCCGGCATCGTCCAGGTTTTTGCGCGTAGCAGGCTGCCGTACAGCGCGACGGTGCCCTCGCCGCGTCCGCTCGTCAGCACCGAAATCAGCGTACTCGAAGCGGCCTCGCGCGGCCGTGCGGGCATCGCCTGCAACGCCGCCAGCAGATCGGCAACGGCCACCTGATGCGCGGACTTCAACGCGCGCAGATCGCGTACCCATGCCGGTGCGCCGGCGGCGCTCCAGTATTTGCGCCAGTCGGCAGCATCGATATGCAAACGCGCCGGTTCGAAGAAGAGCCCACACGAGCGCACCAGCGCGCGCTCGCGATCGATATGGCCGCCGGTCATACAGCAGTAGACCTCTTGCGGATCGCCGCCGGTGCAGTTGTAGTCGGGTGTCGCGATGCCGCGATCCACGAGGTAGCCATAGACAAACAGCTTCCACACGCTACCGAGCGGTGTTTCCACGGTCGCGGGCAGCGGTTGCGCGGTCTGTGACGTGAGTGGGTCGTCGGCGGTACCGCGGCTGTCGATGCGCCAGAACTGCGCGCGACCGTCGCGCAGCCAGGCGAACTGCAGCGGCTCGGCGGATTGTTTCGAACCGTTGCGTGACGTGGGGTTCGTTGCGGGTGCGCTGGCCTGCTTCACATCCATGCCCGTGTCCGTGTCCGCGCCGAGGTCCGCGCCCAGGACCGGATCCGCAGGCACGACGCGCGACGTCTGCGTCGTTATGCCATTCGCCACAGCGTGCGCTGCCGCACTGGCGAACGCATCGCCCGCATGCAGCGCTGCAGCGCCAAACATCACCATCGACACCCACACCAGCGCACACGCCCCGACCGGCCGCATCGTGCCGGCCAGCAGGGAACGCGTGTCGCGCAGGATCGATGTCATCGCTGTCTCGCTCAACCGATCTTCATCGTGATCAACCGATCGCTCTTGCCGCCTTCGAACGCCTTCGCATCCGGCTGATACATGCGGAAGTAGCGCGCGGGCGGCACGACGAACGTGCCCGGCAAACCGAAGCGCACGAGCTGACGCAACGCGACACGCCGGTCGAGCAGCGGCACCGGCTGATGGTAGTTCAGCTCGCCCATCTCATAGGTGACCGCGCGCTGGAACGGCTGCGGACCGCTGCCGCCCTGGCTGGCAGGACCAGGCAAGCCATCGATGCTGATGCCCCAGCTCGTCGCTTCGACTTCGCCACCAGGCGGCAGCGGCACTTCGAGCAGGCCGTACTGATAGGCGGTGTTCGCCGGCGGCGTGAGCGTCACTTCATCGACGTAGAGCGCGTTGCTGTCGAGCGCGTCGCCGGGCTTCACGGCCTCCGCCGTGAAGGTAAAGCGCGCGGCGGCGTCAGCGTCGCTCGTGTCGCTCTTCTTGGCGTCCTTCTTGTCAGTGGCGGCCGGTGTGGACGGTACGAGCTTGTACAGATGCCGCTCGACGGTGACCGGCAGGCGGCTCGTATCGGCTGCGCGGCTGCGGTACGACACGAGCGCAGTCACGTCAGGCCGCACTGCGCCGACATCGACGGACTGCGGCAAACCGGCACCGGTCCACTTCCACAGCGGCGCACCGGTTGGCGTCGTGCTGCGCTGCCATCCTGCGCCTTGCAGCTCCGGTAGCGGCGTGCTGTCGGCGTCGCCACCGAGCGCCTTGCGCAGCCACAACAACGTCAACGCACGATCGAAGGTCGGATACGATGCGCTGCTTTTTGCGAGCAGCGCGACTGCGTCGACCGGCGCTGCGCCATCGGCGCCTGAGCCACCCGTCATCACGAGCAGGCTCTGCGCGAGCGGCGCGGGATCGGTGGCGAGTGCGCCACGCGCTGCCGACACTGCACCGTCGAAGCCGTCCGGCAATTGCATGCCAGCCGCGCTGCGCGCCATGTAGGCCGTCAGCACGAGCGCGAGCTGGGTGCCGCGCGCGCTATCCGGGTTGGCAAACACGATGCTGTCTTCCGGGCCGAAGCCAGGGCCGCCACTCGTTGCCGTGTCTTTCGATGTCTGCGCCTGCAGCAATTGCTGCGCGACACCCGAGAGCGGCGTCGTAACCGGCAGACCCATCTGCTGCATGAACCACAGCGCGAGCGCGCGATGCAGCAGCGGTTCTTTTGCGCCAGCATCGCGATAGACGTCCATCGCGTGTTGCCAGTTGTCCGCGGGTAGCGAGATCGCGAGGCTGCGACTGGCGAGCCAGTCCGCGTAGTACGCATACGCGGTGATCAGCGAGTTGCCGCCGGTCGTATCGCCCCACCAGCCGAACGTGCCACCGACGCCCGCCAGCAACGCGAGCCGCTGGCGTTGGTTGCGCAGTTGCGCTTCGACGCCCTGGGTAGCACTCGTGCTCGCACTGCCGCCGCGGCTCAGCGCATCGTGCGCGAGTGCGAGCGGAATCAGCCGGCTCGAGGTCTGTTCGGCGCAGCCGTATGGATACGCGATCAGGTCGTCGGCAACGCGCGCAAACTGGCTCGCACCGCTCGACATCAGACGCACGCTGACGTCCTGTGCATCGGCGGCGAGATTCAGCGGTTTGCCTGCGGCATCGAGCGCGACCGGTGTCTGATGCAGATCGAGCCAGCCGGTTGCATCGAGTGCAATCGATGTCTGCAGGCTGTCGACGTCCTTGCCGCCCTGACGCAAGGTGGCATTCACCACGCCGGGCTTCAACGCCGCGACCGGCAGCTTCAGATAGTTCGCGCCGGGCTTCAACGTAACCTTCTGGTTCAACGACAGACCGCCACCGTCGACGATCCAGTCCGCCTGGACATCGGTATTGGCCTGGTTGAACGCGAGCATGGCGATAGACGGTTTATCGTTCGCGCGGAAATGCGCGGGGCCGCTCCACTTCAGGTACAGCGCCTTGTCCGAGCGCACATAGGCAGTCCGCTGCCCGACCATGCCATCTGCGGAGACCGCGCGCACCGTGATACGCCAGCGCGCAAGCGCATCGGGCATCTTGAAGCTCATCTTCACGTGACCGTTTGCGTCGGTCTTCAGATCGGGCTCCCATGCAGCCGTGTCCTGATCGTCGCGCCGCGGACGCTCGAGCACCTTCACCCCACGCTCGTTGTAACGCTCGCGCTGCGGTCCACCCGGTGCGCCGCGTAGCGACGACAACGCGAGGTCGTAGGTGATAAACGACAGGCTCGACGATGTGCGCACGTTGTTGCGCCGCGGGTGATAGAAGAAGTCGACGATGCTCGGTGCGATTTCCGGCTGCAACACGTAGACCATTTCATCGACAACGCTCACCGTCAGATCGGCGGGCAGCGGTTTGCCATTCATCGCGCTGGTCAGATCGAGGGTCACGGTGTCGCCGGGGCCATACACTGGCTTGTCGCTCTTCACGTCGAGATCGATTGCCGGTTGTGCGACGACGATGCCTGCGTTCTGGAACACGTACTCGCCTGCATGCACGTACAGCACCGAGAACGTCATGTTCGGCGCGAAGTTCGTATCGACCTTGATGCGCGCCTTCCATTGCGACGGTGCGACGCGTTGCAGGCTCAACCAGTCCGCACCCGACGTGAGCAACGCGCGATGTTCGACCTTGTCGCGCTCGAGTGTGAGCAGCGCATCGTCGACCGGTTGCGGGAACGTGATCAGCGCTTCGGCCGTATCGCCGGTCTTGTAGCGATCGCGATCGAACACGATCTCGACGCTGCCCGGAATCGCCTTCACGCCGTCGCCAGCGACCCAGTGGCTCGTTGCGCCGAGCAGATTGCCTGCATCGTCCTTCACCGAAAGCATGTACGAGCCCGGCTCGTCGAACTGCACGGGAATGGTCAGCGTGCCGCCGGCCTTTGCGTTGCTGATCGCGCCTTCGCTGTGCGTCTGCGATTCGAGCCGCACCCATTCCCATTTCGCCGGCGCATGCGCGGACGGATCGACCGCACCGAGCGCCTGCAGCGTGAAGTCGACGCGCTCCTTCGGTTGCGAGAACGATTTCGGCGCGGCCAGGCGGTACGGCGTCACCCCGCGCGCGATCAACACCTCACGCGTGACACGCACTCGATATGCCGCACCGTCGCGCGCGAACAGTGTCAGCGCGTAACGGCTCGGCTCCTTCGCGGCCGGCAGCGTAAGACTTGCGTTGCCGTCGCTATCGGTTTCCAGTTCCTGCTGTTCGAGCTTCACCGGAAAGAGACCCGCATAACGCAGCTCGCCATCGACGATCGTCACCTGTTGCGCACGCAACGTCACCGAGATCTTGCTGTCCTTCACCGGCTTGCCGTCCGGATAGCGCAACTGGATCTTGCCATGCAACGCCTCGCCGGTTGCATAGTCCGGTTTGTCCATCGACAGATTGACGTCGAAATGCGGCTTCACGTATTCGGCTACGCGAAACGCGCTGCCATAGAGGTCGCCGTTGTAGTCGAAGCGCAGTGTGTAGCCGCCTGCAGTGGCATCGGCGGGGATCGTGAAAGTAGCCTGTGCGCCGGTGTCCGACGCGAAATGCGTGGTCGATGTCGAGATCGGCGAGCCGCTCGGATCGAGCACGTCGAGCTTGATATCGGCCTCGGCGGGAGCGGACGACTGCGTTGCATTCTGGAACGTACGGCCGATGAACTTCACGTACACGCGGTCGCCCGGGCGATACATCGGGCGATCGGTGACCGCGTAGATCTTGGTGTTGTAGATCTCACTGTCGTAGTAAAAATTCTCCGACACGAACACGCCGCCGGCCGGATCGCTACCGATCACATAGCTGCGCTCGGGGCTCACGTGGTCGAGCGCGAGCGCACCGTCGTTGCCGGTGCTGCCGCTTTGCAGGACACCGACGCCGTCGGTCCAGCTCACCGCCGTATTGGGCACCGGCTTGCCGT
This sequence comes from Paraburkholderia acidicola, assembly GCF_002362315.1. Lineage (GTDB taxonomy): Bacteria > Pseudomonadota > Gammaproteobacteria > Burkholderiales > Burkholderiaceae > Paraburkholderia > Paraburkholderia acidicola. Next base: position 2,410,879 of record NZ_MTZV01000006.1, on the reverse strand, counting down.
TGTCGCGCCGCGCGGTCCACACGAGCATGCCGCTCGATGCCGCCTTGACGACCGCGACCGTGTCGGACACGAAGAGCAGCGTATGCGCGCGATAGTTGCCGATGATCGCTTCGACGATATAGAGACCCGGCGGCAGCTTGCCGACCGGAATCATCACGTTGCCCGAACTCGCTTCGATGAAGTTGCTGCTGCTACCCGCGAGTTCGACACCTTTGGGCGGCTGGATCGTCTTCGCGTCCCAGATCGGATAGCGAAAACGCGCGACGAGGTCGTAGTCCTTCAGCGGCGCGAATCGCAGATTCTGCGCGAACTGGGTCGGCTGGGCGGGCTGTTCGCCGAGCTTGAACTGCGGCTCGGATTCAGTGGCCTTGCTGCGTGTCGCAAACGACAGCACACGCTGCCACGCACGCCGTGCTTCGGTGAACCAGCGGTCCCACAGGTAAGCGAGCGTGTTCGCGAGGCCCTCGCCCTGGTAGTTCGGGGCGATGTTCAGTCGATGCAGGTTCTTTTGTGCCTTGAGGAATTCGACCGGTTTCGGTACCCGGTAGACCACGATGTCCGCGCCGCCATACCCCGCGAGCTGATCCTTGAATTCGCGGCCCGGTGCTTCGAGGCGAACCTGCGCGAGTTGATCGCTGCCGAAGCTCGCATCGGAAAGCAGGAAGAACGGCTGGCCGTCGATCTTCTGCGTTTCGAAGCCGCTCGGCGCCGCCGGCTGCAGCGTCGGGTTTTGCGCGACGCTGGTGTCATCGGCGGAGGCGGCGGTGTCGTCGGCGCGGGCTGGTGCTGCGGTGCCCAACGCGAGCGTCAGACCCAGTACAAGGCTAAGCGCAAGTGCACGGGCCGCGCGCAGGCGCGAACGCGATTGACGGGAAGCGGAATCGACGGGAGCGTAGTTGCAGGTCATGGTGTCAGGAAGGCCAGACGAAATACACCCACGAAGTTTGGATTGCCGTCGAGCGGCTGCCAGCGGGAGTCTTTCCATTGCATCAGGTCGGAAACGGCGACCGCGCGCAGACCGGTATCGGTCGGCGTGACGGTACCTGTGTGATAGGCGATGTAGCGGTCCAGCCAGATCATCAGATGCTGGTCGTCGCCCTGGTCGAAGAACAGCAGGTCGCCGGGCAGCGCCTGGTTCACATCCTTCGAAACAAAACGGCTGTTCAGTTGAATCAGTGCGATCGCCGACGCGTAAGCGCCGGTGGTGCCATCGATGCGCGTCCAGCGGTTGGTAAGCGAGCGTTGCGTGGGCGTCAGTTGCAGTTCGGGCGGCAGGCTGCTTGCATCGGTTGTGCCGCTCATGCCGTTGGCGCGCAGCCAGCGTGTGTCGTGCGGCTTCAGGGCCTCGCCGGCAGCGAAGCGCACGAGGCCTGCGCAGTCGCGCTGGGTCCAGCGCGGCGTGGGGCCACGGCGCATCTGCTGATCGACGATGCGGGCGAACCACGCGCGGAACACATTCGATTGTGCCGCCGACAGTGCGTCGGGTTCAGGTGCGACCGTCGTGGTGGACAACGCGAAGGCGTGCGGCGCGAACCATGTGGTGATTAGCGCGGCGGCTGTGGCCGTTAACCATGTACGCCGGTTGTGGCGATACGCGTGGTTGCCGGTCTGGCCGCTTCCATGAACAGTCAGGCAACCGTCAACGCCCCTGCCCGCGCAGTCATGCGCCCGGGGGCTGCGCGAAGCGCAACGCGCGCGCATCTCAGTCGCCCTCGACGCCGGGTTGATCCCATGCCGCGCGCGCAGCAGCGGTACCGTCTGCTGCAGCGGCCGCTGCGCCACCGCTGCGGTCGAACCACCACTCGACCGGCACCCAGCCCGACGACGACGGCAGCGTCTGCGGCAGGCTCAGCGATACCGGCGGATAGTGCGCGAGCGCCTTCAGCTTCGGCACGAGGTGCGTGCGAGCAGCATTGCGGAAAATCGACTCCTGATCAGCAGGCAGCGCGGCAGCGGCTTCCCGCTCGATCAGCGATGCGGCGGCAGCCGGTGTCAGCGTGACCACCGTCCGCGACACACGCTGCGGCGCGAGCGTATCGGCGAGCGCCGGGTAGCGCTTGTCGAGCACGGCGAGCGTGTCGTCGACGAGCCGTGCATCCGGCGAGAAGATCAGATAGCCGTGCGCCAGCGCGAGCGTGACCGGGAAATAACGTTGCGCGGACAACTGCGCGGCAAATGGCGCCTTCGATGCGAGCGCGGTACCGGAGCGTGCGCTGACCGGCCGCTGCCAGAGCGTCACGGCGTCGCCCTGGGTGCGCGTCGTAACCGGCAACCGGCGATAGGCATCGCCACCGTCGGTCTTCGCGGCATGGGCTTCGTACGCGCCGATCACTTCGTCGAAGGACTTGCCGAGTACGGTTTTGAGCGCGGCGTTCGCGTTCGCATCGGCGCTCTTCAGATGAGCCACGAATACCGGCGCGACGAGCGTCGACTTCGCGTACCAGCACACGGCGGCTGGCCCAGCCAGCGCATCGCCGATCTGCGTGGCGCCTTCCGCACCGCCCGACACCACCTTGCCGAGCAGATCCGAGGCGCCCTTCCAGTCGGCCGGCAGACTCGCGCAGGCTGCTGGGCCCGCGGGCAGCGCGTGCCACAGGTCCGCGCCGTTCCATTGTTGCGGCAGGCGGTCCGGATCGATCAGCGCCGCGGTCTGCCAACTGGCCGGCGCACCGCCCGACGATGCGAAGTCGAAGCGCAACGCCTCGATGCCCGAGAAAAACGTCTGGTAACCGAACGACAGATAGTTGGCGGACACGACGATCCGGTGCCCCTTGGGCTGGTCGGATGCCGCGTCGAGCCGGAACGCGTGGGCAGCGTCGTCGCGCCCCGACGATAGCAGGTCGTTGACCACATCGGCGCGCTCGCTCAACAGCGCGCCATCGGTGCCGAGCAGCACACCCGGCGCGGACAGCACGACGAGCCGGTCATCCTTGGTGGCGAACAATAGCGTGCGCCCGACCGCGAGCTTCAAGGCGTAGACCGGCACGTCGCCGGACAGCTTCGCGACCTGGCTCAGTTGCGTATCGCTGGCTGCGACATTGCCGAGGCCCTGCAGCACTTTCGCGAGCCCGTTGCGGCGCATCGACATGATCCAGTAGCCGAGCCGGCCATCCGGCGAACGCCACAGCAACACATGCGCGGGTTCGTCGAAAACACGCCGCAGCAGTTCGTCGCCAAAATCGAGCTGATGTTCGAAGGCAAGACGGCGTAATGCGCCGTCGGCGGAAAGACGGGTGTCGGTGGATTCGTAGTAATCGACAAAGTCTTGAGTGAGCACATCGTGCAGCAATGGCACGCGCAGCATATCGGCGGGTAGCCGGGATAATGCCTCGCTATCGATCAGCGCATCCGGATGGTGAATGTCGAGAACGATCTCGCTGGTATTGACTTTGCCGTGCTTGCCGAATGGCCGCCATACCGCCTGAATGACGATACCGGCGACAATCAGAAGCCCCAGAAGACCCACGCCCAGAAAGGCGATTTTCTTTCGCGACATCTTCATCTGATTTTGGCGGTTGATTTTTCTGCGCTGCGCGTATTGCTCACTTATTGGCCACTTATTGTCCACTTATTGGCCACTAAGTGAGCTGCGTTTTTGCTGCGTCTTCTTTTTACTGCCTCGTTCTTGCCTTGCTACACCCCGGTGACACGGCGCTCATAGCACCTGTCAATATCGGCCCGGCAAGCCACTCCCTGTCGCAGCGATGATACTTGATATTGTTTTGCGTCAACCAGCATCACAGTGTATTTAACGGTGTGCAGCGCGCAAACGACGTTTTCCCCGATGTTCAGCCGTAAAACGGGCGTCGGTCACATAAATTGAATAATTGCTGCATTCGATTCACACCTGTTTCTGGAACGGCTGAAACAGGAAATCAGCGCCGCCTCCAGCTTCAGGAGTGCGAGCTTCTAATCGAAAGATGAAATGGTACGCGGCGCGCTGCGATGCCGGTTTAACGCTTTTCGGGTCCGCGCAATGCAAGGCTCAACCGGCTCACGCCGGTTTCGATATCCGCAACGCCAGGCGCCGCGAACGAAAGCCGCAGCGACGCCGCGTCGTGACGATCGTGATAGAAAGCGACACCCGGCACGAACATCACGTTCTGGGCAATACAAGCCTGCAGATACACGGACGCATCCTGCACACGCGTGAGCCGCGCCCAGACGAACATGCCGCCGTCGGGCCGGTGAAACGCGATGTCGTCGGGCAATTGCGCGGCGAGCGCATCGCACAGCGCGGCGCATTTACGTGCGTAGGCGTCGACGATGTGCGGCAGATGCCGTTCGAGTGCGCCATCGGCAAGGTAGGCCGCGGCGATGGCCTGCGTCCACGGCGAGCTGCAGAGGTCGACAGTCTGCTTCGCGACGACGCAGCGCCGCACGATCTCTGCCGGCGCGATGGTCCAGCCGACCCGCAGACCCGGGGCGACGATCTTCGACAGGCTGGAGAAATGCACGAGCCAGTCGCGTGCGCCGGGTACCTCGCTGGTCAGCGCGAGCAAAGAAGGCAGCGCAGCGCCAGCAAACCGCAGGTCCCCGTACGGATCATCCTCGACCACCAGGAACCGGTAGCGCACCGCGAGCCGCAGCAACGCGAGACGTCGTTCGCATGTGAGCGTCGCGCCGGTCGGATTGGCGAAGGTGGGCACCGTATAGAGCAGCTTCGGCGGCTGCGGCAATGCGCCCGATGCCAGCAGCGCATCGAGCGCGTCGACGTCGAGGCCGTCGCGATCGACCGGCAAGGTGACGATGTTCGCCTGCTGCAAGCGGAGCGCCTGCAGCGTGGCTGGGTACGCGGGCTGTTCGACCAGCACGGTATCGCCGGGCGCCACCAGCACGCGCAACAGCAGATCGAAGCCCTGCTGCGAACCGGTCGTCACCAGTAGATCTTGCGGCGAGCACGGTGTGCCGCGTCGGGTCATCAGTTTGGCCAGCTCTTCTTTCAGCGTCGCGAGACCGTCTGTTGGGCCGTACTGCAGGCACAGTGCCGGTTGCTGCGCCGCGCGCGCGGCGGCCGCTTCCAGACCGGCCACGTCGAACAGATCGCTCGCCGGATAGCCACCCGCAAACGAGATCATGCCAGGCTGCGCGAGGTACTTGAACAGCTCGCGAATCGGCGAGCCGGTCGGCGCTTCGAAGGGAGTGGTGAAGGCGTACATGATGTGGATCGGGCGGGTATGAGGAGGGGCAGTGTCGATTGTGGGTGGCGGCCAGACACGCGGCAAACGATATCTACTCACTATGTATTGAGTTTTCGGAATCATCCACACGTGGGCTGCTGCCGACGGACGCGCAGAGTCGCTCACGGATGCCGATGAAAAAACCCGGCACGCAGCCGGGTTTCAGGTAAGCCAATCACACCGCGGCGCACGCGCTCACACCACGTTCTTCTCGACAAACGGCCGCTTCTCCAGCACACGCGCAAAGTTCAGCGCGGACAGATCGAGCGTCGTATAGCGACCATGCAGGATCAGTTCGCTCACGCCGCGTCCGGTTGCCGGACCCTGCTGCAAACCATGCCCGCTAAAACCATTCGCGAAAATGCAGTTATCGACCTCAGGATGCTGACCGATGATCGCGTTCTGATCGAACACGTTGTACTCGTAGTAGCCGGACCAGCAATTCTGCACGCGCAGCGCCTCGAACTGCGGCACGCGGTTCGCGAGCGTCGGCCAGATCACATCGTCGAACAGCGCGTGATCGACTTCGTCTAGCGGCAGATCGTCGGGATCGTTGTCCGCGGCGGGGGACGTACCGCAGATAAACGACTTGCCCTCCGGGCGGAAGTACACACCGGTCGGATCGATCAGCAGCGGGCAATGTTCGAGCTGCGCCGGCGAGCTGACGTTGAAGATGCTGCGGCGACGCGCGTATACCGGCAAATCGATGTCAAGCATCTGCGCAACGCGGCGCGACCACGCGCCTGCTGCATTGACCACGATATCGCAGGCGTAGTGTTCGCCGCTTGCCGTGACGACCTGGGTCACGCGGCGGCCATCGCGCTGTAATGCGTTGACGTCCTCGGCTACATAATGTGCGCCCAGTGCCTGCGCCTTCTTGCGCAGCGCCTGCACCAGCCCGTAGCCGTCGAACCAGCCCTCGCCGCTTTCGCCGAATGCGCCGGCGGCCAGGTCATCGGTATTGAGCCAGGGGAAGCGCGCCCGCAACGCCGCGGTGTCGAGCAGGCTGATGTCGGCGCCGAGCCGCTGTTGCAACGCGTGGTTCTCGCGCAGCGTATCGGCACCGGCGGGGGTGGCGAGAAACAGATAGCCGCCTTCGTGCAGATCGATCGACGGCGAGGTGCCGTCGACCGCGAGCCGCTCGCCGATCGAGCGCAAAAACTCGATGCCGAACAGCGACATCTGTACCGATAGCGGTGTCGAGAACTGCTGGCGAATCGATGCGGCCGACAACGCCGACGACGAACGCGCATAAGTCGGATCGCGTTCGATCACGGTTACGCTGACCGTGGGATCCGACAGGCGCAGGAAATACGCGATCGAACTGCCGATCACCCCGCCGCCGACGATGACAACTCTCGAACTCACGCCTCACTCCACGAATGACTCACGCTGGACACGCGTACTCATCACGGCACGCATGTTGCGCACCGCTACGCTCAATCGATATTGAAATCGATGCCCTGCGCGAGCGGCAGCGCCGACGAATAGTTGACCGTATTCGTCGCACGGCGCATATACGCCTTCCACGAGTCGGAGCCGGATTCGCGACCGCCGCCGGTTTCCTTCTCGCCGCCAAACGCACCGCCGATCTCCGCGCCGCTCGGCCCGATGTTCACGTTCGCGATGCCGCAATCGCTGCCCGCCGCCGACAGGAAGCGTTCCGCTTCGCGCAGGTCGGTTGTGAACACGCACGACGACAACCCGTGATGCGCCGCGTTGTTCGCTTCGACCGCTGCGGCGAAATCGCTGTAGCGCAGCACGTAGAGGATCGGCGCGAAGGTTTCCTTCAGGACGACGGCTGTTTGCGACGGCATTTCGACGAGCGCCGGGCGCACGTAATAACCGCCTTCATAGCCCTTCACTTCGATGCGATCGCCGCCGGTCACCTTGCCGCCTTCGGCCTGCGCCTGCTGCAACGCTTCCTGCATGCGCGCAAACGACTGCTTGTCGATCAGCGGTCCCATCAGCGTGCCCTTTTCCAGCGGATTGCCAATCGGTACCTTGCTGTACAGCTGCTTCAGACGTTCGACGGTTGCGTCATACACGCTGTCGTGTACGAACAGGCGGCGCAGCGTCGTGCAGCGCTGACCGGCCGTGCCCACCGCCGAGAACAGAATGCCGCGCAACGCCAGTTCGCGATCGGCGGTCGGTGCGACGATACCGGCATTGTTGCCACCGAGTTCGAGCAGCGAGCGGCCAAAGCGCTTCGCCACTTCGACGCCGACCGTGCGGCCCATTTCCGTACTGCCCGTCGCACTGACAATCGACGCACGCGGATCGGCAACCAGCTTTGCGCCCACGTCGCGACCACCGTTGATCAACGCAGTCAGCCCGGCAGGCGCATCGCCGAACGCCTGCAGCGCTTCCTTGAGAATCTGGTTGACCGCGAGCGCGGTGAGCGGCGTCTTTTCGGACGGCTTCCAGATCACCGCGTTACCGCAGACGAGCGCAAGCGCCGCATTCCACGACCACACGGCTGCGGGGAAATTGAATGCCGAGATGACGACGCAGGTGCCGAGCGGATGCCACGATTCGGCCATCCGGTGGCCAGGGCGTTCCGAAGCGATGGTCAGGCCGTACAGCTGGCGCGACAGACCGACCGCGAAATCGCAGATGTCGATCATTTCCTGCACCTCGCCGAGCCCTTCCTGAAGGATCTTGCCGGTTTCGAGCGTGATGATGCTGCCAAGCGCCTGCTTCTTCTCGCGCAGACGTTCGCCGAGCAGTCGCACCAGTTCGCCGCGGCGCGGTGCGGGCACGTTGCGCCATACCTTGAATGCCTCTTGCGAGGCAGCGAGTGCCGCGTCGACGTCGGCGGCTGTATTGCTGGCCACGCGGCCAACGAGGTCGCCTGTGATCGGCGAATGAACGGCGATATCGCCTGCTTCCGCCGCATGAGTAATGCCGAGATCGGCAAGGATGGTCGAAGCGTTCATGAGAGTATTCCTTTAATTTCCGATACGAAACAAGGCCAGTTCGCAGACTATACACGCGGCGCAGGACAGCCACAAGCGGCCGTTATAAACAGGGTTTTTACCTCAACGAGCCGCTCTGGCACATTGATATCTCCCTGTTTCTCATTGGAAAACATTGCTCTCAACAGTGCTATGATCGGCCACATTGCGTGCCCGGAGGGCACGGCCCCAGGGCCACACCATGAATACCCCCACCATCAAACCCAACGAGCCGTCCACCGCCGATCTGGGTCGCCGCGTCCGCGCTGCGCGGCTCGCCCACGACCTGACGCTCGAGAACGCGAGCCAGTTATGTGGCGTGTCGCGCTCGACGCTGTCGAAGGTGGAAAACGGCCTGATGTCGCCGACCTTCGACGTGCTGCAAAAAATCGTGCTCGGCCTGAAGATCGAAATCGGCGAGCTGTTCGGATCACCGCCGAAAGCGAGCGCCGGTGGACGCCGCGCGCTGACCCGCAAGGACGCCGGCCAGCGCCACGCGTACCGCGGCTATCAGATGGAACTGCTCGCCACCGATCTCGCGCACAAGGCGATGCTGCCGTTTCGCATCCGCATTTCGGCCCACACGCTCGACGCGTTCGACGACTGGGGCCGTCACGAAGGCGAGGAATTCCTGTATGTGATCAGCGGCACTGTGTGTCTGTATTCCGAGTTGTACGCGCCGACCCATCTGAACGCCGGCGACAGCCTGTATTTCGACAGCCGCACCGGTCATGCCGCCGTGTCCACCAGCGATGAAGACGCCGAAGTGCTGTGGATGGCGACCAGTGCGGATATTCCGCAGGTTGCGGCTCAGGTTGCCGAGCCTGCAAAGAAATAGCGCAACAGCGTTTCGCTCACGCCGCCTGGCCCGCGGTCATCTTGAAGATCCCTTGTGCGTTACCCGCGTCGAAACGCAGATCGGTTTCCCAACGACGCGTGTCCTGATCGAACGTGCGCTTGCGCGTGATGAATTCATAGAACGAACCGGGCACGTCGCGTGTCACGATCGAACCGTCCTTCAAGCGAAACTCACGGCGCACGATATCGGCGCGATACGCGGTCTGGAACACGCGGCCTGAGCGCGAACGCTCGACCTCCGGCTTCATCGGGCGACCCTTCGCCTTCTCGTCGTCGGACAATGTGAACACATCGGCGACGCGATCGGTGGCGTGATTGAACGCGTTGCCTTCGGTTGCGATCCATGCCATCTCGGCGGATTCATTCAGCAGCACCGTGTAATCCGCTTCGTGCGGAACATCGTGCTGGCGCGCGAATGCACCGACGATCACCGGCAGCAAGCCGTGCGCCGCGTCGATCGGCAGCACGCCGTCACGCTCCAGTTCCCACAGATGCGCCGCCGCTGCGGGCGTCAACGGATCGCGCGAAGCGCCGATCACGTTCGTCACGGCCTGCTGGAACTCGGCCGAGAAACGCTCCGGATGCAACTCGCTGACGAAGAACTGGGCGATCTCGTCGGGCGCGTCGTCGTGAGCCCATGCCCGACCGGTCATGCCGAGCCGGTCGAGCGGATAACGGCCGTTGATGCGAAAACCGAGCGGCCTAAGGATGCGCGCAAACGCCGCCTCGCCCGGCGGCAACGCACCGCTGTGCGGCCAGCGCACAGTGCGCAGCGCGCCGTGATCGAAGTACACGCTGCCGCCCGCGGCGAGTGCTTCCTGTGTATACACGCGGCCATTCGGCGAGCGTTCCAGCAGGTCTTCGAATAGCGCCATATTGAGTGCCTGCGCGAGTTCCGCGCGCGTGACGACACCGTCCTCCCATTCGTTCAGTATCGCGGGATGATTCAGCGTTGCAAAAAGCGCTGCGGTCCGGTGGGCGCCGATCAACTGCTGCAGCAGCCGCTCGACATTCGCGTTTCTTGGGGATTGCATGGAGGTTCCAGGTGGCCGCGCAGGATGGAGAAATTCATCCGGCATTGTTCGGCCTCGATTATTCAAAGCGGCGGCCGCGCCGTAAAGCGAGATAAAATCCAGACTTGATGCGTTTTTGGAATCAACATGCGCAAATTCAAGATCCCCAACATGGGCGCGTTGCTTGCATTCGAAGCGGCGGCGCGGCATCAGAGCTTCACGCTGGCGGCACGCGAGCTGTTTCTGACCGAGAGCGCCGTATCGCGGCAGATCAATACGCTGGAGAGCAATCTCGGTGTGCGGCTCTTCGTGCGGGTGAAGCAGCGCGTCGTGCTGACGAAGGCGGGCAAAGTGTACGGCGTGCAGGTGCGCCGCGCGCTCGAAAGTCTCGACCGCGACACGCTGTCGATCATCGCGCACGGTAGCGGCGGCGGGTATCTGGAACTGGCGGTACTGCCTACGTTTGCCTCGCAATGGCTGATCCCACGCTTCGCCGATTTCAATGCGCGCTATCCGGACGTGCGCGTGAACATGGGCGTGCGCACCGATACGTTCTCGTTCGCCGACACGCATTTCGAAGCCGCGATTCACTATGGCAAACCGACGTGGCCCGGCACATCGTCGGACTTTTTGTTTCGCGAGGAAGTTGTGCCGATATGCGCGGCCAGCCTGCTGAAGCGTCGCGTGAAAACGCCCGCCGATCTGCTCGCCTATCCGCTGCTGCACTCGACCACGCGGCCCGATGGCTGGGCGACGTGGTTCGCGAATCTCGACATCGACGATAACCGGACCATGCAGGGCGTGCGCTACGAATTGCACACGATGCTGATCAGTGCGGCGGCGGCTGGCCTCGGTATTGCGCTGGTGCCGCGCTTCTTCGTGGATACGCAGCTCGAGCAACTCGGGCTCGTCATTCCGTTCAATGCGCCGGCGATCGCCGAAGCGGCGTATTACCTCGTCTATCCAACCGAGCTGAGCCACGGCAAGCCGCTGGCGAGCTTTCGCGAATGGTTGCTACAGGAAGCGGGTACCTATGCTGCGGCCAACCCGCAGCTTGCCGACAGCGGCGATGGCGACTAGCCCGGTAACGACGCCTACAGGTCCGCTACTTTGTCCCGCATGGTCACGAACTCTTCCGCCGAACTCGGATGAATACCGATGGTTCGATCGAACTGCTTCTTGGTCGCGCCGCATTTCAGCGCAATAGCGATGCCCTGCATGATCTCCGCCGAATCGGCGCCCACCATATGACAGCCGAGTACGCGGTCGCTCTCGCGATCGACTACCAGCTTCATGAGCACCTTTTCCTGGCGTCCGCTGAGCGTGTGCTTCATCGGCCGGAACCGGGTGCGGTAGATATCGACGGGACGACCCAGCGCGCGAGCAGCAGCCTCCGTCAGGCCCACCGTCGCAATGGGAGGCTGACCGAATACGGCCGTCGGTACGCCTTCGGGATCGAATGTCGTCGGATTGTTGTTGAACAGGGTTTCGGCCAGCGCGCGCGCTTCGGCGATCGCGACCGGCGTCAGATTCATACGATCGGTGACGTCGCCCACGGCGTAGATGTTCGTCACGTTGCTGCGCGACCATTCATCCACGATGACGGCACCCAGTAGCCCGGTTTCGATACCGAGTGCTTTCAAACCGAGATCGCCGGTGTTGGGAATGCGGCCGATGGCATAGAGAATCTGATCGCAAGGAATCACGGCATCGGACTGATGAAGATGCGCTTCGAGACCATGCGCCATCTTCTCGATCCGTTCCACCCGCGTCTGCGACACGAAACGGATGCCGCGTCGTGTCATCTCCTCGACTACGTGCGTGCGGACATCCTCGTCGAAGCCCTTCAACGGCAGATCGCCGCGGATGATCATCGTCACTTCCACGCCCAGCGCGTTGAAGATGCCAGCGAACTCGACGGCAATATAGCCGCTACCCACCACGGCGATCCGTTTGGGCAATTCAGGCAGATCCAGCGCCTCGTTTGATGTGATGGCGTGCTCGATACCAGGCGTTGGCGGCAGGTGCGGCCGACTGCCCGTGGCAATCAGAATCCGCTCTGCGGTGACGATGCGCTCGCCGACCTCAACGGTGTGGGCGTCGATCAGTTTGCCGCGCCCGTGAACAATTTCAACGCCCGCATCGTTCAGCATCTTGATGTAGATGCCGTTGAGCCGGTCGACTTCCTTGTTCTTGGCCTCGATCAGACGAGCCCAGTCGAAATGCGCTTCGGGGATAGTCCAGCCATAGCCTTTTGCATCGTCGATTTCATCGGCGATATGGGAGCCATACACCAGCAGCTTCTTCGGCACACAGCCGCGAATGACGCACGTGCCGCCGATACGGCTGTCCTCGCAGATACCTACTCGCGCACCGTAGGACGCCGCGCGGCGTGAACCTGCGACGCCGCCAGAACCCGCGCCCAGGGTGAATAGATCGAAGTCGTACTTGGCGGTCATTGCTCCGTCCCGTTGCTGAAAGTGTGCTTTCGTTGCGTCGAAATAGTCACGCGGGCTCAGCGTGCCGCTTGATCTCGTCGAGCTTCTCGGCACCGATTTTTTCTTTCGCAATCTCGGTGTCGTAGTGCGTTTGCAGATTCATCCAGCTTTGTGGATCGGTGCCAAAGAATGCGCCGAGCCGCACAGCCGTATCTGCGGTGATAGAACGTTCGCCCTTTACGATTTCGTTGATACGCCGCGCAGGCACTTCGATCGCCTTCGCGAGCGCGTACTGCGAGATGCCCATGGGTTCGAGCCAATCGAGCGCAAGGATTTCTCCCGGCGTCGCTAACTGAATATCGCGTGCCATTGCTGCTCCTGTCTGCGCTTTGACAAACGTTACTATAAATCGCACCGTCGCAGGGTGGTGTAACTGGTGGCCCGCCAGGTTCACAACCGATGTTTTACAAAGATCCCGAGAAGCGCAAAACCTACGTGCGGGCATACAACAAGCCTCCGTACGACGCCAATTCGACTGCGCCGAAACCGCGCGTGCAGACCGGCGTCTGGATTCACCCTCCACGATCCGGCGCCGGCACCTCAAGACTCAACAAAGCGGAGCTAAGCGATTTGCCATGCGCGTCGAGTGCGAGCGAACGCGTGACGCCGCCACCTAACGCATGCCCGAGCACGAAATTCAACGCACCGATGGCCGGCATCTCAAACCGCGTCACCGCACCACGTACGGTATCGCACAGATGCGCCTGCACGCGCGCAGCGGTGACGTGTGCACACAGATGATCGTAGTCGCGCGCATCGCGGCAGATCACCGAAACGTTGAGCGTATCGCCCTTGTCGCCGGTTCTGGAGTGGGCAAGTTCACGCAGTTCCATGTCACACCTCCACGAGTTCGAACGATGCGTGCACGCAGTCGCGCGGCAGCAGCACCGACTGCACCGCAATCACTTCGCGAGCCGACTTCGTCGCCCCGCCACCGCCTGCCGGTCCATTCGTGTACAAGGTCTCGACTTCATTGCCGATCTGCACGGCCTGCGCAAGTGAAGCCGTGCGGCCAGCCACACGGGCGCGCACCTCGTAGGGTTCGCCGCCGTGCCGACCAAGTGTCTCGCCGTGCAATGCATCGACCCCAATCAAATCGAAGCGCAGTTCGCGCGCCGCTACGCCGGTGATCTCTAGCCGCTCTCGCACGATCTCAAGCGCAAGGCGCGCACGCGCGACGGCGCCCGGCCCTGCGTACGACATCTGCCCTTCGCCGATAAACCCATCCACATACGCGACCGACGTCTTCAACGTCGCGGTACGCGGCGTGCCGCGTCCGCCGCTCACGCGCACACGGTCTTTCGCCTGCTGCTCGACGCGCACACCCGTGAAATCGGCCACGACATCCGGCTGCAGATAACGGCTGCAATCGTGCACCTCGTACAGCAGTTGCTCCTTGCAAGTCGCCTCGGTTACGCAGCCACCCGCATGCGGCACCTTCGTGATGACAACCGTACCGTCGGCGGCCACCTCGCCGATCGGAAAGCCAAGACGCGCGAGATCGGGCACGTCCTTGAACCCCGGGTCCGCGAAATAACCGCCCGTCACCTGGCCCGCGCATTCGAGCAGATGGCCGACCACCGTGGCCTGTCCCAGTGTGTTCCAGTCGTCCATCGCCCAGCCGTATTCGTGAATCAGCGGCGCGGTGAACAACGACGGATCGGCGACACGTCCGGTCAGCACCACGTCGGCCCCGGCCGCGAGCGCATCGACGATCGGCGCGGCGCCGAGATAGGCGTTCGCCGATACGATGCGCGCAGCGAAATCGGCGACACGTTCGCCGGATTCTTCGAAGCGGTAGTCGCCCTGGCGCACCGCATCGAGTACGTCGTCACCCGTGACCGCGGCGATCTTCAGGCCCGACAGTCCGAGCGAATGCGCGAGTTCAGCAGTCCGGCGCGCAGCCGCCAGTGGATTCGCCGCGCCCATGTTCGACACGATCCGCACGCGGTTGCGCATTGCAACCGGCAGTACCGCACGCATCCGCGCCTCAAGCAGCGGATCGTAGCCAAGCGACGGGTCGCCGCGGCGCGCCTGTTGCGCAATTGCGATCGTGCGTTCGGCGAGGCACTCGAACACGAGGTAATCGAGCGCGCCGTGTTCGGCCAGCTCGACGGCTGGTTCGATGCGGTCGCCCGAGTAACCCGCGCCTGTACCGAGGCGAACGGGGCCTGTACGTCTCGTCGATGTCATGTCGTCTCGCCGGGGCCGGCGCTCACAGAGGAAAAATACCGAACACGACACACGCAATCGTCATCACGATCGATGCGCCGAACAGCAATGGAAACGTGAACTTCTGGTGGTCCGCGAGTTCGATTCCCGTCAACCCGACGACGAGAAACGTCGCGGGCGTGAGCGGGCTGACGGGGAAACCGGTCGTCATCTGTCCGAGCAGCGCGGCCTGTCCTACATGCACAGCCGGCACACCGAGCTGGCCCGCCACTTCAGCGATGACCGGCAATACGCCGAAGTAGAACGAATCGGGATCGAACAGCATGCTGAGCGGCATCGAGAGAATGCCGAGCGCAACTGGAATATGTCCGGCCATCCCTGGTGGCACGAGACCGACCGCGGCCTGGGCCATCGCCTTCAGCATGCCGCTGCCCTGCATCACACCAGTAAACACACCGGCCGCGAGCAGGATGCCGGCCATCATCAGTGCGGCGCGTGCATGGGCGTCGACGCGCTGCCGCTGCATGTTCACGTCCGGGTAGTTGACCAGCAACGCGATGCAAAAGCCGACCATGAACATAACCGCCGGCGGAATCTTCTCGCCCATCACGACCATCGTGCCAAGCACGATCACCGTCAGCACGATGTTGAACCAGAAATTGCGTGGTCTGCGCAGTGCCTGTTGCTCGTCGGTGAGTTCGCGCCGCGGTAGTTCGATCGTGCCGAACGCTGAGATCAGCCCGAGGCGTTTTTCTTCGCGGCGGCCGAGCCACCACGCCATGCCGAACACGAAGACGAGGCCGACGATCTGCACGGGAATCAACGGATTGAACAGCGCCGACACCGGTAAGCCAAGCGAAGCGGACGCGCGGATCATCGGTCCGGTCCACGGCAGGAAGTTGATGCCGGCCGCCATCGATGCTGCCGCTGCGAGTACTCGCCGATCCATGTTCAAACGGTCGTAGAGCGGCAACATCGCGGGAATCGTCACGAGAAAGCACACGGCCCCCGAGCCGTCGAGGTGGATCAGCAGCGCGAGCAGCGTCGTTCCCATCACGATGCGCGTCGGCTTCGTACCGACCGCGCGCAGGATGCGGTCGATGATCGGATCGAGCGTGCCGGCATCGGTGATCGTGCCGAAATAGAGAATCGCGAACACGAACATGCCGACGACCGGCGCAAGACTGCGCAACCCGTCGAGCACGAACTTGCTCGTCTGCAACCCGAAACCGCCGATCAGCGATGCCGCGATCGGCACGACGATCAACGCGACGAGCGGCGACATCCGCTTCGAGAGGATTGCCGCCAGCAATACGGCAATCGTGGCCAAACCCAGCAGTGGCAGCACGTGCTTGTCTCCGGTCTTGTTTTTTGGATCAACGAAGCGTAATTTCCGGACAGCAATAGAACAATTGAAATGATTTGATCGCAGCCATCAAGGTTCGTAATGGATTTGAGTCTTCGCGATATCCGCGCCTTTGTCGCCGTGGCGCAAACGGGCAGCTTCACACGCGCCGCAACCCAGTTGCATCTGTCGCAGCCCGCGCTGACCGTGCAGATCCGGCGGCTCGAAGAAACCGTCGGCACGAGGCTCTTCGACCGCAACAGCCGCAATGTCTCACTGACGCCAGTCGGCCGCGAGTTGCTGCCGACCCTGCAGAAGTCGCTGTACGACATGGAACATGTACTCGCCGACGCGCGCTCGTTGAGCGACGGGACCTCGGGGACCGTGCGCATCGCCTGCCTGCCATCGTTTGCCGCGAGCCTGCTGCCCGATCTGATCCGCGCTTTCCGCCAGAGGCTGCCAGGCGTGTCGTTCCAGATTCGCGACGTGGTCGCAGACGTCGTCAATGCGCTGGTGCGCAACGAGGACGTCGACATCGGGCTGACCGGCGGCGAAACAACCGATCCATCGCTCGACGTGCTGCATGCGGGCGAAGACCGCCTGGTCGCGGTCTGTCCGAAAGGCCATCCGCTTGCGAAGCGCCGCTCGATCGGTCTGGCCGACCTGTTGCGTACGCCGCTCGTCCTGACTGCGCGCGGCACCAGTGTGCGCGCTGTTGTCGATGCGGCGCTCGCAGACGCCACAACGCCGCCCACGCTAGCCTGCGAACCCACCTACATGATGACGGCGGTCGCAATGGTGCGTGGCGGTCTCGGCGTCACGATCCTGCCCGGCTCGGCACGCGAGATTCGCGCGGAGCCCGATCTCATTGCCCGTCCCATCGACGATCCGCGCTTCGTGCGTCCGGTCGCGCTCGTCAAGAAACGCGGCCGGACCCTGCCGCCTGCCACCGATGCCTTCGTTGAAACCCTGATACAGCGAATGGGCACACCAGACTAGCGGCCGCTCGGGCTCGGCGTTTATGCATTCACGTCTCATATTGCCAAGCACTCTTTCCGGTCCTATCTTTGACGCCACATCACATTAAGGCCGCGCTTAAAACCCGACCAGTTCGTTCAGGAATAGCGTACAAGAGCCGATAAACATCAGCACCCCAAACGGAGACCCAACATGAGCAGCACGATTCAACCACCGCGTACCAGCGGTTCGCCGCCGTTTTTTTCGAAGCAGGCGACCGTCGCCGGGCCAGGCTTCTCACGCTGGATGGTGCCGCCCGCCGCGCTTGCCGTGCATCTGTGTATCGGCCAGGCTTACGCGTTCTCAGTGTTCAACGGCCCGCTCACGAAAGTGATCGGCATCACGCAATCCGCGCCCGACGACTGGTCGCTCACCACACTCGGCTGGATCTTCTCGCTGGCAATCGTTTGCCTTGGGTTGTCGGCGGCATTCGCAGGTAAATGGCTCGAACACGTGGGCCCGCGTCGCACGATGTTTACTGCGGCATGTTGCTTCGGCGGCGGCTTTCTCGTTTCGGCGCTCGGCGTCTGGCTGCATCAGATCGTGCTGCTCTATCTCGGCTATGGCGTGCTTGGCGGTATCGGGCTCGGGCTCGGGTATGTGTCGCCGGTGTCGACGCTGATCCGCTGGTTCCCGGATCGCCGCGGGATGGCCACCGGGATGGCGATCATGGGCTTCGGTGGCGGTGCGATGATTGCCTCGCCGCTATCGGTCGCGCTGATGAATCACTTCCAGAGCGCAACCAGCATCGGTGTCGCTGAAACCTTCATCGTGCTCGGCATCGTGTACTTCATCTCGATGTCGATCGGCTCGCTCGCGATCCGCGTGCCGCCCGCCGACTGGAAACCAGCCGGCTGGACGCCGACCACCACATCGAACAAGATGATCTCGCGCAATCATGTGCATATCGATGAAGCGCTCAAGACGCCGCAGTTCTATCTGATCTGGCTCGTGCTGTTCCTGAACGTGACGGCGGGTATCGGGATTCTCGGCCAGGCCTCAGTGATGATCCAGGAGAGTTTCAAGGAAACGGTGACGGTCGCGTCGGCAGCCGGCTTCGTCGGCCTGCTGTCGCTGTTCAACATGGGCGGTCGCTTTGTATGGGCCTCGGCATCCGACTGGGTTGGCCGCAAGAACACCTACTTCATCTTCTTCGCGCTAGGCGCGGTGCTGTACCTGCTCGTGCCGACCTTTGCTTCATCGGGCAATATCGCGCTCTTCGTGCTTTCCTATTGCGTGATCCTGTCGATGTACGGCGGCGGTTTCGCCACCGTACCCGCGTATCTCGCGGACATGTTCGGCACGGCGTTTGTCGGCGGCATTCATGGCCGGCTGCTTACCGCGTGGGCAGCGGCAGGCGTCGCGGGTCCGGTGCTGGTCAATTACATCCGCGCATATGAAGTCGCGCACGGCGTCGCCAAGGCCGATGCGTACAACATGACTCTCCATATCATGGCCGTGCTGCTGGTGATCGGCTTTGTCTGCAACCTGCTTGTCAAACGCGTGGACAACAAACATTACATGAGCGACGCGCAACTCGCGTCCGGCAATTGAGGAGACCACCATGAACGATCAGAATGCTGTGCATCCGACCAACACCGGTTTGCTGATTGTCTTCTGGGCCTATGTGCTGATTCCGCTTGCGTGGGGTGTCATCAAGACGCTGACCCAGGCGATGAAGCTGTTTCACTGAGCTGTTACACAGCGTTGTACGAAAAGCCGGGTACGTGGGTACGTATCCGGCTTTTCTGTTTTTTCTTCTTGTGACGACGCGCGCTGGCCAGGCGCGCTACCTACCGTCGGTTGCGCGCATTTTCTCGGCAACGGCCTTGTAGTCGTAGGTCGGGTAAAACTCGGTGCGATAACCGCCCCACGCGGTCGTCTCAATCGCCCGGTTGACTTCGCGCAGCCGGTTCGCCGGCACGCGCAGTGTGACCACCTGGCCGATGCCCATCATCACGTACCACGACACAACCTCGATGCCAGGTGGCGGAAAGGATTTGAAATATCCTTGCGCGCGCAACTCATCGTTGATCTTCGGTAATGGCTTCGATTCGTCGTGGCGCAGAAAGATGGTGAGCAGGAAGGTATCGTCGGCAGCGGGTACGAGGCCGGGTTGGGGCGATGCTGCGGTCGCGGGGGTTTGCGTTTGCGCAGCAGCACTGCGAATCACGACGGGATTGCCCACGACAGCGGCCACAAGCGCAGCGCATACGACACTGCGGCGTATCAGCGATTTCGACATCGATTGCCTCCGGGAGATATCGACACGTCGCGCCGTGTCGCAACGATGCCGGCCGGACAAGCGCGCTGGCTTGCGTAGCGTGTTTAGCTAGTGTTTCCGGCGGCACGCGGTCATTCTGCCGCGTTCATCCGAAACGCGTCGTGACAAGCGCAAAGAAGGGTTTCCGTGCGACTTCGGTTCGTGCGTCGTTACGCGAGCTACACGAACGGACGGTAGCTCCTGACCGGGGCTGCAAGCTTTGGCGTCGGCGCCGATGCGGGCATATCGAGCACCATCTGCCCGAACTCGCGCACAGCCGGCGTGTCGCTGCCGTTGGACAGCAGCACGAAATCGGCAGTCGACAGCGACGGTAAGCCGTATTCCCCATCGACGATTCGCATGCCCGGTTCGAGGTCGTCGGTAGTCAGCACGGTAATCGCGAGCCCTGACAACACCGCGGCACGCAAACCCTGCTGGCTCGGCGACGTAAAGACGACATGCCATTTGACCTGGGTCGTGTCCAGCGCCTCCACACCGACCCGCCGGTTGATGCACGGCGTGGGAAAAAACGCGAGCGGCAGCGACGCGCCTTGCGGGACATCGAAGGTATCGGCGGCGATCCATGCGAACTGCGCGGGCCGCAGCACCGTTCCTGCCGTGCTGCCGGGCGCCGTCATGACGACGGCAAGATCGAGTTCGTCTGCGTCGATCATCGCGCGCAGATCGAGGTTCATGCTGACGCTCACATCGAGCCGGACCTCGGGATACACGCGTGCGAACTGACACAGCAGCGACGGCAACCGGTCGCCCATGAAATTCTCCGGCACCCCGAAACGCACGACACCGCACACCGGCGAAGACTGGAAACGCCGCGCCAGCGCATCGAGCGAATCGAGAATCTGCTGGGCGTGGCGCAGAAAGTCCTGACCGTCTTCGGTCAAGGTCATGCTGCGTGTCGTGCGATGCAGAAGCGGCCGGCCCACCTGCTCTTCGAGGCGCCGGATCTGATGGCTGATCGCCGATTGCGTGAGGTGCAGCCGCTCGGCCGCACGGGTAAAGCCGCCGGTTTCCTTGACGGCGACGAAAGCGCGCAACAGGGTGGGATCGAAGTCCATGGCGGCCGATAGATGATGAGCGTTAATAGATTCTACAAAATTAAATCATTTCTATCATGAAGCCTGCGCGCCGAGAATGGTTTCTATCGAAGCCTTTAAAAGACGCCTTATGACGCTCTCTCACGCCGGTAAAAACCATATTGCGCTCGCCGCCGTCTGCCTGGCGGCACTGATGTTCGGCCTGGAAATCTCCAGTGTCCCTGTGATCCTGCCCACGCTCGAGAAAGTGCTGCACAGCGATTTCAAGGACGCGCAATGGATCATGAACGCCTACACGATCGCCTGCACAACCGTGCTGATGGCCGTCGGCACGCTCGCCGATCGCTATGGACGCAAGCGCGTGCTGCTAGTCAGCCTGGTCGGCTTCAGCGTCACGTCGCTGATCTGCGGCCTCGCGCAAAGTGCGTCGGTGCTGATCGTCAGCCGGTTTCTGCAGGGCATGGGCGGCGGTGCGATGCTGATCTGCCTGATCGCCGTGCTGTCGCATCAGTTCCAGGAGGGCAAGGAGCGCAGCAATGCGTTCGCGATCTGGGGCATCGTGTTCGGTGTCGGACTCGGTTTTGGGCCGATCATCGGTGGCGCGATCGTCGCGCTGTCGAACTGGCACTGGGTATTCCTCGTCCACGTTCCGCTTGGGCTGCTCACACTGGTGCTCGCCTTGAGCAGCGTCGAGGAATCGAGCGATCCGCACGCGAAGCGCCTTGATAGTGCGGGTATTGTCACGCTGTCGCTGGCCGTGTTCGGCTTCACCTACTTCATCACGCAAGGCCCGGACCTCGGTTTTGCCAGCGCAACGGCGCTGAGCATCGTGGCGGCGGCAGCGGTCAGCTTCGTGGCGTTCATCGTCGTCGAACGCATGAATGCGCATCCGATGTTCGATTTCTCGGTGTTCAGGATCCGCAATTTCTCGGGGGCGATCTTCGGTTCGATTGGCATGAATTTCAGCTTCTGGCCATTCATGATCTATCTGCCGATCTACTTCCAGAGCGGCCTCGGCTACGACACGGTCACCGCGGGGCTGTCGCTGCTCGCCTACACGCTGCCGACGCTCGTCATTCCGCCACTCGGCGAACGGCTCGCGTTGCGCTACCGGCCAGGCGCCGTGATTCCTGCGGGGCTCTTCACGATCGGTCTCGGCTTCATCCTGATGCGCTATGGCAGCAGCGTCGCGCACGCAAGCTGGCTGACGATGCTGCCAGGCGCGCTGATCGCGGGCACGGGCCTCGGGCTGACCAACACGCCGGTAACCAACACCACCACCGGCTCGGTATCGACTGCCCGCGCGGGAATGGCATCAGGCATCGACATGAGTGCCCGGCTGATCACGCTCGCCATCAACATCGCGCTGATGGGCTTCATCCTGGTGGAAGGCATCCTGTCGTACCTGCAACGCGCGCTACCCGGCGTTTCCGATGCATCGCAACTGCGCCTGCTGGCGGAAAAAATCGCGGCCGGCAATTTCGCGGGGCTTACGCAAGCGGTTCCCGAACTCGCGACTGCGGATGCCTCGGGTACCGTCGTGCATGCCGCACTCGTACATGGCTTCGGCGCAGTGATGCTGTACGGCGGAATCGGTGTGTGGGTGCTAGCCGCGCTCAGCTTCACGACCTTCGGCGCGGCCAACCGTGTGCCGCGCGAAGCGAACGTGAAGGCCAGCGAATCGGTCTGCCCGTAACGTTCACGCGTCGCTGGCCAGCAGCTCGATACCGTCGAGCTGCGCCGCACAGGTATCGCGCACGATCGTCACGAAGTCCCGGAAGTAAGGGCGCGCGGCTTGCGGTTTGCCGGCTACCGCATAGAGTTCGCTCCACAGTCCATGCGGACCGACCCGCTTCGCCAGCACGTAGTCGTGATCGACGTAGTTCTTGACACCCCAGTTCGGCAGCGCGGCGATACCGCGGCGACTGGCTACGAGTTGCATGATCGCGATGGTCAGCTCGGCGGTGCGTCGTTCGAGCCGGATACCGGCCGGCTCGAGCACCTCGCGAATCAGATCGATGCGCACTTCGGGCACGGGGTAGGTAATCAGCGTTTCTTCACGCAGGTCATCGGCGACGACTCGACGCTTGCTTCTCAGACGATGCTCGTTCGCCATCACCACCAGGATCTCGAAGCGGAACAGCGGCGACACATGCAGGTTGCGCTTACCGGCCGGCTTCGAACCGATCACGACATCGGCCTTGCCGTCGCTCAGCAGCCTGAGCGGGTCCGCATGAAACCCCGCGACGAGATCGACTTCCACCTCCGGCCAGCGGCGGCGGAATTCGTCCATCACCGGCATCAACCAGTCGAAACACGTGTGGCATTCGAGCACGATACGCAGCTCGCCCTGGGCATCGCCCTTGAGCCGCGCGACATCGCGTTCGGCCGCGCTCACCGCCGCGAGCATCTCGCGTGCGAGCACGAGCAAGCGCTCGCCGGCTGCCGTGAAGCGCAGGCCCTGCTTCGTGCGCTCGAACAGCGACACGTCGTAGTGGCTTTCCATATCCCTGATCTGATGGGACAACGCGGACTGGCTTAGATGGACGCGTTCGGCGGCTGCCACGAGCTTGCCCGAATCGGCGATCGCGATCAGCGAACGCAAATGGCGGATTTCAAGCATGGTGTGCTCCTCGCCCGCCTCGAGGCAGGGATTGCCAGGTATGAGTGTGGTTCATGGAATGACGAAAACATGTCGTGTGATGAATAGTAGCGCGAAGAAGCGACTTCATCGAATCTGAGCCGCTGGTATGCTTTCGCCACATCTTGCGCAAGCGCTCCGGACACGCATCGACATGACCCAGAATATCTACGACAACCCGGCCTTCTTCGAAGGCTATAGCCATCTCGAGCGTTCCGTCGGCGGGCTGAACGCGGCTCCGGAATGGCCCGCGCTTCAGGCCATGCTGCCGGATCTGGCCGATCGCGATGTGGTGGATCTCGGTTGCGGTTATGGATGGTTCTGCCGCTGGGCGCGCGAACACGGTGCCCGCACTGCCCTTGGGCTCGACGTTTCGCAAAAGATGCTCGCACGCGCCGCGGAAATGACCACCGATCCCGCGATTCGCTACGAGCACGCGGACCTCGAAACGCTCGCGCTTCCCGAAGCGACGTTCGCGCTTGCGTACAGCTCGCTTGCGTTTCACTACGTCGACAATCTGCCGGGCTTGTTCCGTGCGATTCATCGTGCGTTATTGCCCGATGGTCGTCTTGTGTTCTCGGTCGAGCATCCGGTTTATACGGCGTCGCAGCGGCCCGGCTGGATTGTCGATGCGCACGGGCATAAGACCTGGCCGGTCGATAGTTATCAGATGGAAGGCCGGCGCGTCACGCACTGGCTGACTGATGGTGTGATCAAGCAGCACCGCACGATCGGGACGCTGCTGAATCTGCTGATCGATAGCGGGTTCGCGATTGTGCGTGTCGATGAATGGGGGCCGACTGCAGCGCAGATCGCCGCACATCCCGCGCTCGCGGAAGAGCGCGAACGTCCGATGATGTTGCTCGTTTCCGCGCGACGTGAACACGGCTAGCGCTCAACCGGGCCGATTCGATGTGCTGGATGCCGATAGCGTGCTCTATCGAGCAATGAGGCAAAAGGCGGTCGACAGAAGCGTGACAACCGCCGACGGGAAGCGCTGGCCGTGAAAAGGGGAGCGGACTTTCGTCGCCCCCATATTCTGGCTGTCATGCGCTTCAGGACTGCAGTGCGACCTTGATTGCTTCGGAAAAAGGCGTTGTGCTTCTGCCAAGAAGCTGGGACAGATCTCGTGAGGAACTATCCAGCTCTCCGTTCGAAGACTTGATATCCGCGTCGACGATGACATCGACAATCATCCTGGGTAACCCCAAGCCGAGCAACGTAGCCTCATACTCGGCGGGCGGCAGATCCTTATAGACGATGGGCCGCCCAGCCTGCTTTGAGAGTTCCTCAGCAAATTCAGCCATCGAGAAGGCGTGGTTTCCTGCAAGTTCATAGGTCTTGTTTGCATGGCCTGGCTGGGTAAGCACCGTCACAGCCGCACCAGCGTAATCGGCACGCGTAGCCGAGGCAAATCGCCCTTGTCCCGCACTGCCGATAATGGTGCCCTGGGCAAGCGCCGCAGCGATGACCGCCGTGGAGTTTTCCAGGTACCAGCCGTTGCGCAGCAGCACGTAGTCGACGCCGGTGCTCTTCAGATACGCCTCAGTTGCCTGATGCTCACCCGCGAGATTCAGGCTGGAGGTGTCGGCGCGCAACATGCTCGTGTAGGCGATCAATTTCACCCCGGCTTGCTTCGCGGCATCGATCACGGTCTTGTGTTGCCTGAGTCGTTCGCCCGGTACGACCGCCGAGATAAGCAGGAGCTTCTCAGCACCTTTAAAAGCCTCGACTAGCGTTTCCGGTCGATCATAGTCAGCCTCGCGTACGTCGACGCCCAGGGCGCGCAAGTTGTCGGATTTTTCCGGATTGCGAACTGCTGCAACGATCTGGTTTGCAGGGATCACCTGCAGTAGATTCTTGACAACCAGTTGACCAAGGTTTCCGTTTGCTCCAGTAATGACGATCATGGTGTGTTTCCTTTTTGCGTAGAAGAAATTTTCGTTCGGCGTTCAACGCGGACGGTAGTCGATGCCAGTGCAATGGTGTTTAGCGGTATCGGGGGGACGTCGCGGTGTTGATCTACCCGCGTGGTTGCAATCAGCGGCGAATGTCATCCGATTTGGCCCATCCGCGCTGAATCAACAGTGCGATCGGCAGGCCGAGGCCGAACATGTGGATCAGGAGGGCAGGCAGATAAGGCATCGGCGTTACCGACGCGGGGGTGGTGAAGGCGCTGCGCGGCAACACGACAAGGCCCATGAAGAAGAACACGGCAATGCCGAGCACAGGACCGCCGATCCACGCCCAGCGGTTCACCGCTGGCAGACGCCACGCAATGAGCCCGTATGCGAGCGCCGGAACGATCGATACGAAGAAGTGCAGCAGGATTCCGATGATCAGACCCGCCATGCCGTCATAGGCGGACATGCCCATCACGCTGCTGGCCGCCAGCTGCATCTCAGGAACGACGCCGACGCCACGCGCCAGTTGCAGGATTAAAACCGGAACGAGAACGATGAAACCGGCCGCGACGCCGGCGATCGTTCCAATGGTCACGGCGCGGGACAACCTGCTCCGCGAACTCGCCGGCCGCGTTGTCTTGTTGCCCGGAACTTCAAACGTGGTTTGCATAGTGTGACCCTCGTAGTCTTGATGAACTGTGGACGTCGGAACATCTTCTCCGTCGTTGAAAACAGTCTAGGGACCTGGGTCATCACGAGAAACTCGGAATCTATTAACAGATTGTTGTCGAATTCCCCCCGAATCGATCGTTATTCACATCAGACAGGTTGATCATGCCGGACAGCTCAGGCTCCGGTTAACCGCCCGCGCAGTTCGCCCGTCTTTATTCTGGTTTTGTATGGCAGTATCCCGGTGAACGACGGCGCTCAACCATTGAGCAAAGGGATACATGGATAAGTTCGACGCGATGCGCGCATTTGTACGTGTGGTGGAATCGGGAAACTTTACTAAAGCCGCCGAAACCCTCAACGTCCAAAAGCCGACTGTGACGCGACTGGTTCAGTTGCTGGAAGACGATCTGGCAACGAAGCTGCTCAATCGCACAACCCGGCGCGTCACTGTCACGCCCGATGGTGCGGCCTATTACGATCGAGCCGTACGCTTGCTCACTGAACTGGAGGAGCTGGAGAATGCCATGATCGGCGCCAGGTCCAATCCGAAAGGCAGGCTGCGCATCGATCTTCCGCGCCCGCTTGCCCATTCGGTTGTCGTCCCAGCTCTTCCGGATTTTCTCGAAAAATATCCAGACATCGATCTGGAGATTGGTGCCAGCGATAATCCAGTCGACCTGTTTGGAGACAACGTGGACTGCGCAATCCGTATCGGGAAATTGACCGATCAATCACTGGTAGCCCGACGAGTTGGCTTCAGTTATTTCGGGCTATGCGCGGCGCCGGAATACTGGAAGAAATACGGTAAGCCGAAGCACCCACGCGAAATCGATCTTCACCATACGGTGATTCGCATGATTTCAGCGAGCACGGCAAGACCATTTCCAATCGTCGCCAGTTACGGCGACGATACGGTCGATATTCAAGGCAAGAAAACTGTCCTTTGCAACGACGTGTCAACCTGTACCGATCTCGCCAGAGCGGGACTCGGAATTATCAGTGGCGGCACATTCATGACTGCACCACTGATCGCATCCGGTGAACTGGAGGCATGCCTCGAACAATGGCATCTTCCGCCAATGCCTGTGTCGGTCGTGTATCCACCGAACCGGCACCTGAGTAATAAATTGCGTGTGTTCGTGGACTGGGTCGTCGAGCTGTTTGCCAATCATCCGTCGCAGAAGAAATCGGGCGGCTAATCCATTTCAAAGAGACGTTGTCCGGATGCGGGCGGTTGAAAAGGTACGGCTACTGGAGCGGTCCAATGACTCTGGACACCTCTACAGGGGATAACGCCCCAGATGAACCGCTCCAGGTTTCTTTGTAACTGCAGCAACAACCACTCGCTATACGCTAGACCGCTTCGGCGTCACCATCGACACCACAAACGTCACGACGATATTCAGCACCAGCGCGATCAACCCGATATACAGCGGATACGTGGCGCCGCCCACATGCAGCGCGAACACCGGCTTGAGCCCCTGCACGATCGCGAGTCCCGTGCCGGTCACAATGCCCACCAGCCAGCCGAGAAACAACCCAGGTGTATTCAGACGCCGCGTGTATAGAGAGAACACGATCGCCGGGAAGATCTGCAGGATCCACACGCCGCCCAGCAGTTGCAGGTCGATCGCATACTGCGTCGGCAGCACGACGATAAACACCAGCGCACCGAACTTCACCGCGAGCGACACGATCTTCGCCGTCGACGCTTCCGCCTGCGACGTCATATCCGGCGACACGAGCGGGCGCCACAGGTTGCGCGTGAACAGATTGGCCGCACCAATCGACATGATCGCCGCGGGCACCAGCGCGCTGATGGCAATCGCCGCCGCCGCAAAGCCGACGAACCACGACGGAAACAGCGTGGTGAACAGCGCCGGCACGACATCCGAGGCCGACTTCACGTGCACACCGGCTGCGATCGCCATATAACCGAGCAGCGCGATCAGACCAAGCAGCAACGTATAGGCAGGCAGGAAAATCGCGTTCTTGCGCACCGTCGCCGCGGATGAAGACGACAGCACCGCCGTCATCGTGTGCGGATACATGAACGCGGCAAGCGCGGAACCGAGCGCCAGCGATGCATACGCGGTGAACTGCGTCGGCTTGAGCAGGATGCCGGTTGCACCGCCCTTCGCCTGGAAGTACTGGTCGGCGGCATCGAACACATGACCATAGCCACCGAGCTTCACCGGAATCAGCCAGATCGCCGCGATCACGACGATATAGATCATGATGTCCTTGACGAACGCGATCATGGCCGGCGCGCGCAGGCCGCTCGTGTACGTGTAGAGCGCGAGGATCACGAACGCGACGATCAACGGCAGTTCGCCCGTCACGCCGAGCCCCTTGATCACGACCTGCATGCCTACCAGCTGCAGCGCGATGTACGGCATCGTCGCGATGATGCCAGTCAGCGCAACGGCGGCGGGGAACCACTTGCCACCGTATTCGCCCTGCACGTAATCGGCCGCGGTGATGTGGTCCTTCGCCTTCGCGATCTTCCACAGTCTCGGCATCACGGCAAACACGAACGGGTACACGATGATCGTATAGGGCAGCGCGAAAAACCCGTACGCGCCGACCGAATACACCAGCGCCGGCACAGCGATCACGGTGTACGCCGTATAGAAGTCGCCACCGACGAGGAACCACGAGATGACGGTGCCGAACTGTCGTCCGCCGAGCCCCCATTCGTGCAATTGCGTCAGGTCACCGCGTTTCCAGCGTGCGGCGAAGAAGCCGACCACGGTGACTAGCAGAAAGAACGCGATGAAAACACTCATCGCCACCGGATTGACAGGATTCAGATCGCTCATTTGATCCTCCGGTAGACGACGTAAATCAGCAGCGACGTCAACGGCACCCAGAGGAACTGATACCAGTAGAAGAACGGAAAGCCCGCAAATGAAGGACGCGCGTCGTTATAGAACGGCAGCCACAACAGCGCGATGTACGGAATGAGCAAGATGAGCCATAGCCATGAACGGCCGGTCTGATCGGTGGGCTCCATGAATTCTCCTGATAGATCTGCGACGGAAAGCGGACTCTCCGGCACAGAACAGCGTGGTGGTAAGAGTGCTAACGGTTCGAACCGGGCCGCTTCTGCGACGGCTGCGCGCATTATCGTAGAAATCGCCGCGGTTTGTCTTCTGGCCGGACGCGGTTCGCATCAGAGGCCCGGGCGCGTTCTCTTGACTGCGTCGTGCTTGCGGAGGGTTTCGGTTGCGACGTCGCCGAGCAGGTCGACCGCGCGCCGGAGGTTGCCCAGTTGCTGCGGATGCACAAGCCAGACGTCGAGCTGCAACGCGAAGTCGGTGACGTTGACGACCGCCAGATCCCGATACGCGCCGCTGCGCTGCAGGACATTGCGTGGCACGAGTCCGAGGCCCAGCCCCGCAGCGACCAGACGCAACTGCATGTCGGTGCCGTGCGTATCGACGCCGACGCGCAGGCTGTGGCCCGCATCGTCGATGGCGCGTTCGAGCGCCGCGCGATAGCCACATCCGTGCGGATTCAGCACCCACGTATGCGCCGCCAGCGAGCGGATCGCAGCGCGCCCCTTGACGAGCGGCTTCTTGCGGCTTTGCGCCACCACGACATCGAGCGTCGTGATCAGACGGCCCGCTGTTCCGGCAGCGGGCGTACGTCCATGCGGCAGCAGCAGTACCGCGGCGTCCAGGCTGCCGGGCACCAGTTGCTGCTGCAAGCCGCTGCTCCAGTCGGTATGCAACCGGACGTCGAGCGCGGGGAAAGCGGACTTCAACGCGATCACCGCATCGAACAGCACGATATCGGCCACTGCCTGCGTCATGCCGAGACGGAATGTTCCTGCGGGCGCGGCATGCTCTGCGGGGACGTCGAGCAAACGATCGAGGTCGCGCAACAACGGCACCGCGTATTCGTAAATACGCTGGGCAAGCGCCGTCGCCTTGGGTGGCTTGCTGTTTCTGTCGAACAGCTCCGCCCCCAGCGATTCCTCTAGCCGCTGGATGCGGCGCGACACCGCCGACTGCGTAACGCACAGCGTATTGGCTGCGCGCGTAAGCGACGCTTCGTCGATGACGGTCACGAACGATCTGAGGTCTTCCGCAATCATGCTCACCTCTCATGATCTTAATGATAATTATGCGCTTGCCGCACTACGTGAATGAAGTCTAACCTGACGGCTCGATGGTTGCCAGTGCAGATCAGACGCAGCACACCGCCGCGTCCACTGGTTACCGCTTCAACATCTTGCAGGAGTTCGACATGCCTCTCGTACGCATCAATCTTTCCAGCAGCGCCTCGGCGGAAGTCGTGCGCGGCGTCAGCGACGCGGTCTACGACGCGATGATCCAGGTCGCCAGCGTGCCGCAACACGACCGTTTCCAGATCGTCACCCGCCACGCCGACGACGAACTGATCTATCCCGCCGAAGGTTATCTCGGCATTTCGTACACGCCGGGCATTGTCTTTATCCAGGTCACCTGGAACGCCGGACGAACCGTCGATGTGAAGAAAGCGTTTTATCGCGCGGTCGCCGACGGCATTCACGCGAAGACCGGCCTGAGGAAAGAGGATGTCTGGATCAGCCTTGTCGATGTGAAGCGCGAAGACTGGTCGTTTGGTAACGGCGAGATGCAGTACGCGCCGAAAGAGTGAACGTAGACGCACGGCGGTCATGTCGCAGTGATGCCAATCCATGCTTAAGGAGTGTGTTTGAATGAGCGAAGAACCCGTCATCGAGCGCCGCACCGTGCTGAAAGGTGCTGCCCTGCTGACTAGCCTGCTCGCGCTTCCTGCGTTCGCGGCAACGCCGGACGCGCACGACGCAGGCACCCCGGCCGATGCGACGACGCTCGCCGAGGTGCCCTACAGCACCGGCGCTGGATTGACAGTCGAACGGCGCGGCGCCATCGCGCTGTTCGGCATTAACCGGCCGCATATCCAGAACCGCGTCGACCCCGCAACCTTCATCGCGCTCGCCCGGGCTTACTACGACTACGATCACGATCCGTCGCTACGGGCTGCGATCCTGTTCGGACACGGCGACGACTTCTCGCGCGGCATCGACGTCAATGCATTCAAGGCGCTGGCCGGTACCGGCAAACCGCTGATCAGCGGTAACAACGTCATCGATCCGCTCGCCAAGACCCGGCATCTGACCAAACCGCTGATCGTCGTCGTGCATGGCGACACATGGAACATGGGCCACGAACTTCATCTCGTCGCCGACATCCGTATCGCCGCCGCGAACACCCGCTTCGGGCAGGACGAAAACACGCATGGGCGGTTTCCTGGTGGTGGTTCGACGGTGCGCTTCGTGCGCGATGCCGGGTGGGGCAATGCGATGCGCTACATCCTGACCGGCGATCACTGGAGTGCAGACGACGCGTACCGGATGGGCGTGATTCAGGAAGTCGCGCCGACGCAGCAGGCGGCGCTCGAACGCGGCATCGCCATCGCAACGAAGATCGCCGCATGCGGACCGCTCGGCATCAGGACATCGCTCGCCTCAGCTCATCTCGCGATCGATACGAACGAAGCGGCGTCGCTCGCGCAACTCGATGCGCAGTACGGTGCGCTGTATCGCACGCAGGATTTCCAGGAAGGCCGCAACGCCGAAGCGGAAGGACGGGCGCCCGTCTATCAGGGCAAATGATGCGAAGCGGCGCGCCACGTCGTGTAGTGTGCCGCGAAAGTCAGAGTAGCGACGATACTCGTCGGGGCACTGCGCAATTGTCGGTTGGCCGTGACGCCGTATCGCTGCTCGCAGGCGGTTTCAGCCGCGGTTCAACATATAGTCGCGATCGTCGGGCGGCAGCGATGCGAGCCAGTCCTGCTCCGTACCAGGTGCAGGCAGCACATGTCCGTACTCGACCATCTGCTCAGGCGGCAATTCGGCGAGGTACGCCCAGATGTAGCGCCGTTCGAGCGATGTCACGGCCACGATCGATGTGACGAGATTGCTGAGCAGCGTCTGCTTCTGCGCCGCCGTACGTCCCGCGCGAATGTGGCCGTGCACGAATACCTGGTCCGCCCGCAGCGGCGCGCCGCCGATAAAGTGATTCCCGGCGGGAATGTCGTTGAAGATGACCTGGGCGAAAAAACCCTGCGCACCGGTCGCCTCGCTATGCACACGGGTGATTTCCTGGGCGATGCGCTGCTGTATTTCGTAGCCGAACCGGCCGGCCGCTGTAGACACGATATAAGTCGGCATTACCTGATCTCCTGTGAAGTTGCTGTGAGTAATCACGCTGACACGAACATCGCTTCGACTTCATCTGAAGGAATAGCGGCCTCCCGCAATACGCATAATGCCGACGCCGCTCAAAGCGCCGTCGCACCTCGCAGACCGGGGCTCCTTGCAACCGCTTGCGGCGGCGGCATACCGCCTTCCCGCTTTTGGAGGAAAATACGCGTTTGTCAGCCCTTCCGGCCCTGTCCGCCGGAAGACCGGGCGCCCGACCCGCAGCCAGGCCGTTTTCACGCAGCAGCGGTAACATGCCGCGAACTATCCAAGGAGTGAAGCACCGATGAGCACCTCACAACCCTCTTATCCCGACACGCAACTCTATATCGACGGCGCCTGGCATGCCGGCGCACGGCAGACCGACGTCATCAATCCGGCCAGCGAAGTCGCGATCGGCCGTCTGGCACTGGCGAGCGAAGCGGAACTCGAACGGGCTGCCCAAGCGGCGCAACGCGGATTCGCCGAATGGCGCAAGGTGTCCGCTTACGAGCGCAGCAAGCTGATGCGTCGCGCCGCCGACAATCTGCGCGCGCGCTTCGAAACAGTCGCCGCGATCATGACGATGGAACAGGGCAAGCCGCTCGCCGAAGCGCGCGTCGAAACGCTATCCGCTGCGGATACGATCGACTGGTTTGCGGAAGAAGCACGCCGCACCTATGGCCGTGTCATTC
Organism: Paraburkholderia acidicola; assembly: GCF_002362315.1. Taxonomy (GTDB): domain Bacteria; phylum Pseudomonadota; class Gammaproteobacteria; order Burkholderiales; family Burkholderiaceae; genus Paraburkholderia; species Paraburkholderia acidicola. The sequence continues at coordinate 2,378,395 of NZ_MTZV01000006.1, read as the reverse complement.
CGTCGCGCAGCGGCGCCGTGCAGCAAGTCGTCACACGCGAACCCGTCGGTCCGGTTGCTGCATTCACGCCGTGGAACTTCCCGCTTAATCAGGCGGTGCGCAAGGTGTCGGCGGCATTGGCCGCGGGCTGCTCGATCGTTCTCAAGGGACCGGAAGAAACCCCGGCCAGCTGCGCGGCGCTCGTCGCAGCGTTTCATGACGCGGGCCTGCCGGCCGGCGTACTGAATCTCGTGTTCGGTATCCCCGCGGATGTGTCGCGTTTCTTCATCGAGCATCCGGTGATCCGCAAGATTTCGTTCACCGGTTCGACCGCCGTGGGCAAGCAGCTCGCAGCCATGGCCGGCCTGCATATGAAGCGCGCGACGATGGAACTGGGCGGTCATGCACCGGCTATCGTGTTTGCCGATGCCGACATCCCGCGCGCAGCGAAACTGCTGGCCACTGCCAAGATCAGAAACGCGGGCCAGGTGTGCATTTCGCCGACACGCTTCCTCGTCGAAGATGCGGCCTACGATGAATTCGTCGATCACTTCGTCGCCACCATCAAGAAAATCCAGGTCGGCAACGGGCTGCAGGATGGCGTGCAGATGGGGCCGCTCGCGAACGTCCGCCGCGTCGAAGCCATGGAACGGCTCGTCGCCGATGCACGCGAACACGGTGCGAAGGTGCTCGCCGGTGGCGAACGGATCGGACGCGAAGGCTATTTCTTCCAGCCGACTGTTCTGGTCGATACGCCGCTCTCGGCCCGCATCATGACCGAAGAGCCGTTTGGCCCGGTCGCGCCGGTGAATCGCTTCAGCCGCTACGATGAAGTGATCGCCGAAGCCAACCGTCTGCCGTATGGGCTCGCGGCTTACGCGTACACCCGTTCGACGTCGACGGCGGCCGCGCTCTCGGAAGACATCGAAAGCGGCATGATCTCGGTCAACCACCACGGTCTCGGCCTGGCCGAAACGCCGTTCGGCGGCGTCAAGGATTCGGGCTACGGCTCGGAAGGCGGTACCGAAGCGATGGAAGCCTATCTGGTCACCAAGTTCGTGAGCCAGCATCGCTAGGCCTTCTGCGGCATAACCGGTGCGGGTGTTTGCGCAGTGAACGCTGCGTGAGGCGCCGCACCGGCTTCCTTTTGAACACACCGGTGCAATGCTCGCGCTAGCGTCTCACGGCGCAAGCCAGCAGCGAGTCTGCACGCATGCGTGGAGCATTGAACATGAGTCGATCGAGTGCAATCGTCGTTGGTGTCGGCGCGGAAGTGGGTCTCGGCGCAGCGTTGTGCAAGCGTATCGCCCGCGAGGGGTATCACGTGTATGTTGCGGGCCGCACGCCCGCAAAACTGACTCAGGTAGTTGAAGCGATTGTTGACGCTGGCGGCACCGCGGAAGCCATGGTCGTCGACACGACCCAGGAAGCGGACGTGCTCGCCCTGTTCGACAAGGCGATGACGCCACGCGATGACATCGCGCCGCCCGATCTCGTCGTCTACAACGCCGGCAACAACCGGTATGTCCCGTTTACCGAACTCAGTGCCGCCGATTTCGAAAGCTTCTGGCGCATCGGGCCGCTCGGTGCGTTTCTGGTTGGACGTGAAGTGGCGCGGCGTATCGTGCCGTCAGGCAGCGGCACGTTGATCTTCACCGGTGCGTCGGCAAGTCTGCGCGGCAAACCTGGTTTCGCGCATTTCGCTTCGTCGAAAGCGGGTGTGCGCATGATCGCGCAAAGCATGGCACGCGAATTCGGCGCACAAGGGCTGCATGTGGCGCACGTCGTGGTGGACGGTGGCATCGACGGCGAGCGACTCCGGCAGGCGCGTCCCGGCGTGATTGCGGAACGCGGCGAGAACGGTCTGCTGAACATCGATGCCATAGCCGATATGTACTGGACCCTGCATCGGCAGCATCCTTCTGCGTGGACGCAGGAAGTCGATTTACGGCCGTTCAAGGAACCGTTCTAGGTCGACATTCGTTTGTGCGCTAGTTCGTTTGCGTGGATCGCGCTGTACGCGCTTAATGTGACGGTTTCGCGAAAGCAAAACAAGCGCAATAAGCAGGCGCGATAAGTTAACACAGCGGCACTAAAGTTAACAGTGCCGTGTGAGAATTCACAACATACTCCTGGCGGTTCCGCCGAGTTCCTGGCAAGCTACCGAAATACGACGTCTAACCCGATGTATGCTCGCGTATTGCAGGCATACGGGTGCGTCCCAGCGAGCGTGCAAGCGGACCCGATTTCCCGCCGCTGTCATCGACTCTCTTCAGCATTCGAGCATTGGAGGTTCAGCTATGTCGGTCACTGCACGCTCACTTGAAGCCAACGCTGCGGAGCGATTCGTTCGGGCGTCGAGAAAAGTCGATATGGCGTTTCGCATCGTTCGTGGCGAACCGGCGCCGGAAAGCAGAGAGATCGAGCATTCGCTCGCTGTGTTGCAACTCGAGCAGGCGCTCGATGAGCTGGCCGAAGCCGAGGCGCTGTTCGATATGTCCGTGAGCACCGGGACGCCGCGACGGGCGAATTGATGCGAACCGTGCGGTTCATATAGGGCAGCGCCAGGACAAAAATCGGCACGGCTGCCCGTTCATGTAGTTTTTCTATCCCCTCGTAGTACCCACCTCCAGACGACGTCGAAGCACAACCCTCCGCGACGCCACACAACGTGGTTGATTGTTCGCATTCGGGAAGCACTCTTTTCGCGTTCAGCCTCTTTATCCGCCGATCCATCTTGACTACCGTGTGACCATGCGCCGGTCACATCCGGCATGGCGCACCCTGAAGAAATGGAATACCACGTATGACATGCGCCCTGTCGGCAGATAAAGCTGCGTTACTCGCTCATGCCAGCCAGTCGAGCCTCGATCATCTGCTCGCCCAACGCAGCATGCGTGAAATCGCGCGCAGGCTGAACGACGCGCTGCGCTCGCTGCACGTCAGTGCCGCGCAATTCTGTCTGCTCGCACTTCTGTATCGCGACGAACCGCCCACCGTCAGCGAACTCGCGCAGGAGATGCAGATGGAAACTGCGCATGTATCCGCACAACTGAGCATCCTGATGCGCAGGGCACTCGTGGTCGCACATGCGGGGCAAGGCGAGCGCCGACGCAGACGACTCACGCTCACGCCATACGGTCAGTCGGTGCTGCTCGATGCGCTACCGTTGTGGATCGCAGCCTCGGACGATGCCTCGCACTTTCTCGGCAGCGCGGAACTCCATCGCCTTTCGTCGCTGGCTAAAACGGTTCATGCAACCGATCGTGCGGATGCAGCGCATGCATCCGATAACCTTATCGATCACGACACGCTGATCGAAGCCGAAGAACATCACGCATAGTGAACTTGAGCGCTCCACCGATACATACGACCATACAGTCCGCGCCATTTAACAAATACAGCGAACCGACACGCGTTCTATGTATGATCTGACAGGCAGTTCCCAACCTCAAAGGAGCATGCCATGAGTAACGCAACCACCATCGTTCTGGTTCACGGTTTCTGGGGCGGTGCGGCGCACTGGAGCAAGGTCATCGTCGAGTTGACACGCAAGGGGTATACGTCGATTCGCGCAGTAGAACTTCCGCTGACCTCGCTCGCCGACGACGCCGAACGCACCCGCAAGATGGTCGCGCAGCAGCAGGGCCCGGTGCTGCTGGTCGGTCATTCGTATGGAGGCGCGGTCATCACCGAAGCCGGCGATCTACCGAATGTCGTTGGGCTCGTCTATATCGCTGCATTCGCACCGGACGCGGGAGAAAGCCCCGGTGGCATTACGCAGCAGAACCTTCCGGTCGCCGCCGCCAATCTCGAACCGGATAGCGATGGCTACCTCTGGGTTAAAGCAGACAAATTCCATGAGAGCTTCTGTCAGGATCTGACGCCGGATGAAGGCCTCGTCATGGGCGTCACGCAAAAGGCCCCGCTCGCGAGCACCTTTGGCGACACGATCACTGACCCGGCATGGAAGAAGAAACCGTCGTGGTACCAGATTTCGAGCAAGGACCGCATGATCTCGCCGGCAAACGAAGAGATGATGTCGGCACGGCTCCATGCCCGCAAGGTGATTACGCTCGACGCGAGCCATGCATCGCTGGCGTCGCGGCCAGTCGAAGTCAGCGCCTTGATCGATGAGGCTGCGCGCGCAACCGCCAATGCGTAGTCGCGAAAGCATCAGCGACGGTTTTTTCGCCCCCACGCGTTAAATGCAATTCGCCGTCGTGTCCGGCGGATCATCAGGGGCTCAAAACATGTCGCGTAGCGCACCTTACTGTCATACCCCTTCGGCGATTGCCCCCGTACTCTGGCTCACAGGCGTACGGGGCGCCGGCAAATCGCGCATTGCATCGGGCGTGCAGGTCCGGCTCGTCGCGTTCGGCGCGCAAGCCGTGGTTCTCGACGGGGATTCGATACGCGCCGGCTTGAGCGAGGACCTCGGATACGACCCGGACGCGCAGACCGAAAACATCCGGCGTATTGCGCATTGCGCCGATCTGCTGAGCAGGCAGGCGGTCATCCCGATCGTGGTCGCAATCGCGCCGCTTGCGTCGCACCGCATGCTGGCGCGGCAAATTATCGGTGATGCGTACTTCGAGATCTTTGTCGACACGCCGCCGCCGGGCGATGCATACAGCGCGAGAAGTCCGCGCGCGCAGGACGATCCGAGCCGCTTCGATCGCTACGAACGCCCGGCGCGTCCAGATCTCGTCGTCAGCCGGTTCGACCTGTCGACCATCGACGCAATCGAAACGATCATGCGCTGGGTGCCCCCCGTGCTCTGGATCAGCGAACCCGATGAAGCGGGCAGCACCGGCAAGGCAGCCGGTCTGGATCTCGCGCGCGATCCGGTGTTCAAGTTGCCCTTGAGCAACTGATCGCAAAGCTCCTGGACTCGCCCTCTTCAAGCCGCTGCACAACGCGAAATCTTACGAAAACCTGTCACTCATACTTTTTTGCAGCCGCGCGACGGATTCTCGCTAAGTCTCCGTTTAAGACTCGACGCCCCAATTTCTGGTGGCCCGTACAGAACCCCTATGAGAACAGCCAACCTCGCAAAATACCTCGTCGCCACGCTAGCCGCGCTCGCTGCGTCCACCACCTTCGCTCAGGCGATCATCGTGACGCCCACGGCGCCGCCCCCGCCAGTGCGTGTGGAAGTCGTCCCGGCGCCGCGCGCGGGCTACGTCTGGGATCGCGGACACTGGCAGTGGATCAACGGCGCCTATGCGTGGGTGCCCGGACACTGGCAACTCGTGCGCGTCGGTTATCACTGGGTGCCGGGTCACTGGGCGCAGTTCGGACCGCGGTGGCGCTGGATCGAAGGTCACTGGGCGTGATGCGCGAGTTCTGGCCGGTCGTGTCGTCGTGCCAGCACGACCAGCCTGCTATCGCCCTGTAACCGTCATATATTGAACAGGTGCACCCTGGCGAAACGCGCCGGGCACCTCTAGCAGCAAGCGGACAACATCGATCTGAGCGGGGATGAACGGCACGTGAAGCAAGTCCGGATGAAGTGTCGGCGAAACCGGCGAACTGCGCATTCGGCGCGCGAAGGCTGCGCACGTTGAGTGAACAGGACCCCGACGCCGAGTTGATTGAACGGGTGGCCCGACGCGATTCGGCAGCCGTCCGCACGCTGATGGAGCGCAAGCTGCCGCGGCTGCTTGCGCTCGCCACGCGGATGCTGGGAGATCGCATGGAAGCCGAGGATGTCACGCAGGAAGCTTTTATCCGCATCTGGAAACAGGCGCCGCACTGGCGCACCGGCGAGGCGCGCTTCGATACCTGGCTGCATCGGGTCGCGATGAATCTGTGTTACGACCGCCTGCGCGCCAATCGCGAGAAACCGACCGATGACGAAGACGGCCTGCCCGACATCGTCGATACCGCCATCGCGCCCGACGAAAGACTCGAACGCCGCTCGCGTGACGAACAGATTCGCGCGGCACTCGCTGCGTTGCCCGCACGCCAACGTGAAGCACTGGTACTCAATTATTATCAGGAGCTATCCAATATCGAGGCAGCGGGCGTGATGGGCATTACGGTCGACGCGCTCGAAAGCCTGCTCTCGCGCGCACGCCGGAACCTGCGCGCACAACTGACGAATAGCAGCCACAGCAAGGACACACGATGACACCCGAACGATTCCGTGTACTTGTCGACGCCTACGGAAGCGACCCGCACCGCTGGCCCGAAGACGAACGCGCCGCATCGATGGCCTGGGCGACACAGCATCGCGACGAAGCCGATGCGATGCTCGCAAGCGCCAGCGAACTCGACGACTGGCTGGAAAGCTATGTGGTCGCCGCGCCTGATCGCGAGTTGCGGCGGCGCATCGTCAGTGGAGCGCCGCTGGCACCGCAGGCACGTCCGGTGCCTGGACGGCGGACATGGTGGCCAGGTCTGGCGCTTGCTGGCGCGGGGCTGACGGGTGGGCTCGTCGGTGCATTGGCGGTATCGCTTTTCGTGCTGGCGGGTTCGTCCCATATCGCAACGGAAACGACTTTTCAGAGCACGACTTTTAGTGGTTCTGATTTCGACTGGAGCAGTGAATGAGCGACGACATATCGGCGCGGAACCCGAAGTGGCTGCTCATCGCGTCGCTGGGACTGAATATCTTCATGTTCGGCGCACTCGCGGGCGGGGCCGGGCAATACGTTTACTCGCACTGGCACGAAACGGCCAAACAGCCTGGCGCACCGCGTTTCGCCGCGGCGCAATTGTCGGCCGCACAGCAACAGGAATTCGTCGAGACCTTGCGGGATGCGCGTCGTGAAGCGCGGCAATCCGGGCAGGCGGCGCTGAGCGGACGCAAGAATGTGATCCGTCTGCTGGCTGCATCGCCGCTCGATCAGGCGGCGCTCGATGCGGCAATCGCCAGTACCCGCGAAGCCGATGTCGCAGTCAGAACGCATGTCGAGCAACGTGTCGTCGAGTATGCGGCGGCGCTGACACCTGAGGAACGCGTCAAGTTCGCGGAAGGGTTGCAGCAATACGGGTCATGGCGCCTGCCGCCGGCACAGCGGCCACTGCCCGACAAAGAAGAAAAATAGCGTTCCTGCGACGGATTTCTCTGCTGCTGCCGTTTAACGAAGCGGGCACTCTTCCGCCTATGTCAAACGGTACTCACTCGTCATGAAATCAAGAATCCTGCTTGCACTATGTCCTGCGCTGCTCGTCGGCGCACTCTCGGGATGCGTGGTCGCCCCGGTCGAACCGGCTGCGCCGCCGGCCGGTGTCGTGTACGTCGCACCGGTCGAGGTGGCGCCCGCACCGGGGTATGTGTGGCGTTATCACGCGCGGTATGGGTGGGGGTGGTGGCATCCGCATCATGGGTGGTATCGGGGTTGGCGTTAAGCCGCTCCAGGTTCTGTCAAAGCGCCGCAGGAGCATGGCTTCGCAGTAAAGTAGTGTCTTCCAACAAGAAAATTGGACCAGACACTCGATGAAATTCGATACCGTCGTGCTCGGCGCGGGCATTGTAGGCGTGTCCATCGCCGTGCATCTTCAGAAGCGCGGCCGCGCGGTTGCGCTCGTGGATCGCAAGCTCCCAGGCAACGAGACATCGTTCGGTAACGCCGGGCTGATCCAGCGCGAAGGCGTTTATCCGTATGCGTTTCCTCGCAGCATTCTCAAGCTGCTGCAATACGCACGCAACGAATCGCTCGACGTTCGCTACCACGCCGATGCGATGTTCAAGGCCGCGCCTTTCCTGTGGCAGTACTGGCGCAATTCGCATCCGGTGAAACACGCGGCGATTGCCCGCTCCTATGCGACCTTGATCGAGCATTGCGTCAGCGAGCATCGCGCGCTCGCCGCCGAAGCTGGTGCCAGCGAGTTGCTGCGTCCGACAGGATGGATCAAGGTCTTTCGCACCGCGGCAAAACAGGACGCGGAAACGAAGGTTGTCGAGAAGTGGCATCGGGAATTCGGCGTCACGTTCGACGCGCTGGATCCGGAGCGCCTGCGACAAGTCGAACCCGACCTCGACACGTCGTTGATAGGCGGGCTGCGTTTCACCGCATCGGATTCAGTCAGCGATCCCAATGCGCTCGTCACCGCGTACGCAAAATATTTCGAGCACCTAGGCGGACGTTTTCTGATCGGCGACGCCGATACGCTTCGCGATGGCTGGCAGGTCGATACCGACGAAGGAACGATCGCGGCTTCGTCTGCGGTGATTGCATTGGGACCGTGGTCCGCACGCGCGAGCGAGCGCCTCGGTTACCGCCTGCCGCTCGCCGTCAAACGCGGCTATCACATGCACTACGCACCTGAAGCGCAGGCGCGTTTGAATCATCCGGTGCTGGACATCGAAAACGCCTATCTGCTCGCGCCGATGGCGCGCGGCATCCGGTTGACGACCGGTGCAGAAATCGCACGGGTCGATGCGCCGAAAACCCCGACGCAATTGACAGCGGTCGAACCGATCGCACGCAAGCTATTCCCACTCGGCGCGCGTCTCGACGATGAACCCTGGATGGGCCGCCGCCCCTGCACCATCGACATGATGCCGATCATCGGACCCGCCCGACGGCATGACAATTTATGGTTCGCGTTTGGCCACGCGCACCATGGGTTGACGCTTGGGCCGATCACCGGCAGGTTGATCGCCGAGATGATGACCGGCGAACCCGTGACGGTAGATATGCATCCGTTCAGGGTCGAGCGCTTCTAGATATGCACGGTGGATGCGATCGTCTCGTTGACGATCGCGACGCTATGGCGAGCCTCGCCATACGTGGTAGCGTGGTAGCCTCAATTCGAATCCAACGCCCGTCGTCAGGAGTCGCAGATGAATGGCACTACGCTAGACGCTTATCGCAAGTTGCAAAAGCAGATTCAAGCCGATATCGATGCCTGCAAGAACGAGCATAAACGTCAGATACAGAGCGCACGCAACAACCTGACAAAAGCACCCAACCCACCGCTCAACCTGCTGGCGGATGGCGATTCCTGGTTCGACTACCCATTGCCATCGCAAGGGCATCTTCCCACCGACGTCATCGTATCGCTGACGGACCTGCTGCATCTCGATCCCAAGCCACTCAAGCTTGCTCACTACAGCGATGCCACGACGACATTGCTCGGCACCACAAAACGCGAGCGGCTGGTCGCCACGCTAAAAGACCCGGCACACGCACCATTCGACGCGATTCTTTTCTCGGGCGGCGGCAACGATCTCGTCGGCGATGCATTCAGGTTCTGGTTGCACGATGCCGCATCGGTCAACAAAGACTTCAAGCGCGCCACGAACGATGCCGCACTGAGCGACATCATCGATATCGTGCGGCGCGCCTATCGCGATCTGATCGCCGTTCGCGACGAATATGCCGACGGCGCCTACCTGTTCTTTCATCAGTACGATTACGCCACGCCGACGAACGCATCCGTTTGCGACGGGCTCGTTGGACCGTGGCTGCAACCCTCGTTTATCGATCGAGGCTGGGCACCGCCCATCGATGCGCAATTCCTCGTGAACGGTCGCGGCGTCGTATCGGAAATACTGATCGAATTTGCGAACATGCTCAATGAATTCAGCACGCCAACGAATAAGATCGTAGTGGTGAAAACGCAGGGCATCCTGAATCCCGATACCGATTGGGCCAACGAACTGCATCCGACGCACGATGGATTCGGCAAGATCGCCGCGGTGTTTCAGCAGGCGCTGCAGGCGGTATTCGGCGAGCGTGCGGCAGTGCGCTAGCCGTCGACGTCGTCGCGCCAATCCGATCGTTCAGTAGCCACTCAGCCGCTATGAAGGAGAGAAGCATGAGCGCACAGCATCTTCGCTTCACATCGTTCTGGAACAGAGTTCAATCGGCCCTGATGGCGTTGTTCGTTCTCGTGGCTGGGGCCTTCTGCACATCGGCGGCTCATGCTCAAACCTGTGTCGACGGGCAGTACAGCAGCCTGTCTCAGGGTGCCTACACGTTGCAAAACGACGAATGGGGATTGAACGGGGATTCAGGCGGATGGCAGCAGATCTGCAGCGGTAACGCGAGCTCGAATAGCTTCAGTTCCACCTGGTACTGGTCCACCGGGACCGGTTCGATCAAGGCGTATCCGGGTATCTATCGCGGCTGGCAGGACGGCGGCAGCTGGTCGCCCGACGCCGGCGGTTTCCCGCAACAGATTTCGGCGCAGGGATCGATGCCCACCAGTGTCTCGTTCAGTATGAGCGGCAACAATCAATACGATGCGGCTTACGATCTGTTCTTCAGTCCCAGTACCAATCCCGCCTCTCCTTCCGCGGAAATGATGGTGTGGCTCAGCTACTCGGGCAATCAACCGGCGGGCAGCAAGGTTGCGTCCGGGGTGAGTCTGGGTGGAATGAGCGGGACGTGGGATGTGTGGTCGGGGAATGTGGGGTGGCCTGTCTATACCTTCGTGCGCGATACGCAGGTGACGAGCTTTAGTGGGAATCTCCAGCCGTTTGTTTACTACCTGAGCTATACGAACTCATGGTTGAACACTAGCTGGTATGAGATGGATATTCAGTTCGGTGCGGAGATCATTCAAAGCAACGGTGCGAATGGGTCGATCAACGTGTCGAACTTCTCTGCGTCGGCGCATTGAAATTGAGCATGCGGGGTGTGCGGCTGTCGCTATCCACTCCGACGCACAAAGCGCCATGCGATTACTCGCGATCGACCGGACCAATGCTAAACGTGTACTGCTCAGGTGACGGAAAGATAAATACAGCGTAGGAGAAAAGTGGCTTTGACATGCCAAAGTTCTTTCCGCTAACCCGAAGCGACAGGCGTCCAGACGGGCTTCTTTCAATATCACCCGGCAAACCTATACCCATGATGGGAGAGACGCCCGCACCGAGAGCCGGGGACTTCACCGCGGCAATTTGTCTTTTTGGTGGGACGCCGCCATTCAGATCTCGCTCCATTTCAGAACGTATCTCTGAGTACCCTGCCCTGATCGAAGCACGATACTGGTCCAATTGCTCATTTGACAGATGATCCTGCAGCGCAGTGAGGGGAATAGTGTCATTCACAAGATAGCTGTATATCCCGACCCATGACTTCAGATGCTCGTCTGACGAAAGTCGGCTTGACTCAACGCGAGCCGATACCACGATGCTCATTCCTGACTTCTCATCCGCCTGGTACAGCAAGACAAACGGTTTGACGATGACTGCGCCAGGGATCTGGGATACGTCTCCAGAAGCCGCTTTCGCCGCTGGCCATACTGTTTGGGCTTCCGTCAGTGCATCGATTGTGTACAGGCTCGACTGTGCACCGGACTTACCCATAAGATCAGTCAAGCGGTCGGTATTAACCGCGTTCGCAATACCTCCGACGATCGCTCCCAATAGCAAGCCAACCGCCAGACTACTGCCGCCCGTCTGCTGAACGAATACTGATCGGCCAGATACTTCGTACGCCCGTGGAGCGACCTCGGCCTTCGATGGTCGCTCCATGCTTAGCTCAGAGGTTGAGCCCGACAATTGGGCTGGAAAATCTGCAGGTTTGACAACCTGGAGGCCTCCGCAAGCAACCAACGTACATGATCCGAAGATCGTGATAATGACTTTATGCAGTCTGTTCATGTTGTTTCTGGTGTTCGCGATACTCGACGTCGGGCATGAGAATCAATCTCGATCTTGTTGTTGTCAACGAGGTTAAATGAGGTCTGTGCAGCAATATCCAGCGACTGGCTTCTTCCTGGAGTATTAGAAATTCTCAATATGCTTGATCAGGACCTCCTACCTGTACCCCGCAGGTCGTCATTACCTTCTGACTGCATCAGTGTTGCTCAGCATTCGAAGTTAACTGTGCATCACCATTGGCCATCATCAGCCATGGGAAACTGAAATTCTATTATTTGGCAACGCAATTTACTGCGATCAAACAACGGATGCTCGATTTAAATTAAAAATATCGATATCCTTCTCGGAAAATAGTTCTTCAAGTTTTTCCGATCCATATCGTTTCGCATATTCAGTCTCTTTCTTTGAGATCGGCACAGCCAAAAGCCAAGCCGTAGTTTTTTCTCCAATCTCCACAGATTTAAATCGATCATCCCATAGAAATGGGTTAGCGAAATATATGTCACTCATCGTCGTGGATGCGTCGTACATATCCATCACCCCAGGGAATATGACACCTGGCGCACAAAACCATTTCGAATTAATCACGCAAAAACTTAACGTGGCCAGAATTTTATTGAATCCCGGAAATATGGATCCGCACGCACCCAAAAACTCCACCCTCGCATTGAACTCCTCTCCATTACGAATCAATGGATATCCCGAAAGTCCAATCGTCGCATACGAAATCACACCTTTTTGCGGGCAATCACTCGCCTCCAGAACGTAAATATCGCTCTTATGATCATCATCCCACAAATGGAATATTGGCGGCTTCTCAACACCGAAGGCAGCGGCCGTATAATTTGCTACGGCTTTCGCCGCGCTGGATACCTGATTCATTTTTCCGCCCTTCCCTTTTCATTCCCAAAACAGATTGCTCGCATCTTCTGCCTGGTGGCTCCGATTTGACGAAGGCAACTCTGGTCGATAACGCGACGGGTCGTTCATAATATCGAGAAATTCTTTTCTCGTCATGTGTTCACCGTTGTTGAGCCAGTTGTTAATGGCGTTATCTCGCTCCTTCCAGTATTCCATGCCGGGTCGGTGTCCCATGTCCCAACGCTCGCCTGAGTTCATGGTACTCCCCGTCAATGGGTCAGATACCAGACCCGTATCTTCGTCTACTGCATTAGCCCACGCCTGGTCACGTACTCCGTTTCTGAACCCTGAGTTGCGCGCGTATGTCTTGGCATCAAGGATTTCACCGTTGCCATTCACGTAGAAACGAGTCCCTGGATTTAATGGGGTTATGGTCTTAGGGGATGCGGCAGCCTCCGGCACAATGCGTGGCTCATTCGGCACTATACGGGGTCTCGCCAGAAAACCTTCCGTTATCCCCGCGAACTTCGGCCCGAACATCGCCGCTCCGGCGCGCATTGCCGGACCGACTTCGCCTGCCAACGGTGCGACCGACAATGCCACTTCCCAAGGCCGCGTCGGCACGGACGACGATACCACCTCTCCCAGCCCCATCTGCACCGATGCCAGACCGTGCAGGCCAACCGCATCCAGCCCCTCAGCCATGATCGCATTGCCCTTCAGCGCGGTCTGTGCCGTGTGCTGCAGCCAGCTAATTGGCGTATCGAGCCATTGGCCCGCTTGCCTCAATCCGCTCGATATGTTGGTTGCCGTGGACTCAGGTGCACTGTACGGACCGGTCACCAGGATGTTGAGTTCGCCCAGCGATGGACGTACGTTGGCTGGGTTGGCGGCCTGCTCCTGCATCGCCCCGATGCGTTCTGCACGCGCCTGCTCAACGTCAAACGCGGCACCACCATATGATGTGCCAGTGTCATTCATCGCGACACGGAATGCTGCCGTGTTCACGTCAATGTCGCCGCCATATCCCAGGCTGGCAGGCGACCACGCCGACGACGCTCCTGCGTACCCTGAGCCGTACGCAGCGCCAGTTGCCGCAGAACCTGTCCCATCATCGATCCACGAGCCGTTCGGCGTGATATGAATTGCCGACAAAGTCCCACCGTCGACCATCGGTGGCGGCGCTCCCGGCCCAGCGAACAGCATGCCACCCGACGCATAGCCGGTTGACGGACCCGCGTTGTTGCTGAATGCATCGACTAACTGACCGTAGACAGCACCGGTGTAGCTATCGTTGCCACCGGCTTTCCCGACAGGGACGGTCTGCGCGCTGCCCGTTTCCGCAATCTGCGCCACCTGTTGATCCAGCCGCGCCTCCTGTTGCCCCAACACCGCCGCCGGCTCCGTCAGACCCTGACCCAATGCATTGCCAAACGCGTCTGCGGCTACCTGCACCGTGTTCACCCGTCCTCCCTGCAACAGACTCGTCGTCACCCCGGCGGTAAATCCCGACACCGTCCCCACCGCCAGCGCACGGCCAAACTGGCCTACGCCGTTCAACACCCCGCTGGCCTGCAAACCATCCCCGGCCAATCCTCCAGCCGCCCCGCCTGCCGCTGACGCCGCAACCCCGCCCCAGTCGAAGCTGTGCTGCAGCCCCGTGACGACCTCCGTGCCCTGCGTCAGCGCACTAGCCAGCGCTGCACGCGCCGCCAGCGCCGGAATGCTGGTCCCCGCGATACCCAGCATCGGCGCCAGTTCTCCGCCCACTCCCGCAGAGACCCCCGCGCTCAACGCCGACATCCCCACCTGGTTCCAGCTGAATCCTTTCTGCATGCCCATCGCGATCGACGCGCCCTGCGACACCGCCGAACCCACCGCCGCGCCCACTGCGGCCTCTGCTAGCGCCGTCGCCGACAAGCCACCCGCCGCTACTCCCCCCACCATCGCAGACGCCCCCGACGCCATGATCGTGCCGAACGCCCCCGAAGCCAGCGATCCCGCCGGCGCCGCCATCCCCCCCGCCGTAAACACCGTCGCCACTACCGCAACCACCGCGGCGATCACCATCCCCAGCACACCACACCCTCCGCCCCCCTGCGGCGGCGGCGCCGGCAAATTCGGCGTCGTATCCCCGACGGCCTTGCTCGGGTCATACGGCCTGAACGTATCGCCGTCGTTGTGGATACCCCCCGCCGTCGTCGGAATCGTGATGGTCTGCCCCACCTTCAGATCCGAGTCGCCCTGCAGGTTATTCGCGTCCGCGATCAGGTACCACAGCTTGTTATCGCCATACGCGCTCTTCGCAATCGACTGCAGCGTGTCGCCCGTCAGCACCCGGTAGCTGCCCACGCTCGCAGCTGGATAGCTCGCATCGATCGACTGATACCCGATGTTGAAGCTCTGCACGTCGGCGAAGTTCGGCTTGCCGTTCGTCGTCGGGTTCTGCGTGTCGATGCCCATCCCCGACGCGCCCATCTGCTGTCCGTTCGCGAAGATGAAGTACTGCGTGTTCCCCGCCTGGTTGCGATACAGCACATGGCCCGACACATCGTTCACGAAGCGTCGGCTGTTCGCCGGTTCCGTCGAATCGCTTACCGTGACCAGGTTGCCGTTGGCGTCATAGCCGTCGGTCGTCGTGCCCGACTGCAGGACCGTACTCGTCCCCTGAATCGAGCTTTCCTTGTAGCCTTCGAACTTCGCAAGCGCCGTCGTGTAGGTATTCGTATACGACGAGCCGTCCTGGTTGATCAGCTTGTATTGCAGCAGGTTGCCCACTGCGTCGTAGCTGTTGTAGTCAGTCTCGTACTTCGCGCCACCGTCTGCCTTCAGCACGCGTTGATGCTGCAGACGTCCATCTGCGTCGAAACGGTTGATCGTCGTCTGGACGCCCGGCGTGTTCGATCCCGAACCCAGCAGGTTCACGTAGGCCTGATTCAGCAAGCCCGCCGGCCCGCTTTGCACCATCCGGCCCGCGCCGTCGTAGTACCGCGTGTCGACCAGCGTGCCGTCCCGATAGATCTGTCTGATACGACCCAGCGCGTCATACGCATATTGCTCGGTGGTCGAGCCCGTACTCGCGCTGTACGTCACCGGTGTCGTAACGTTGACTGCAGTGAGGTAGACAGGCTGCCCGGACTCGTCCAGACCGTAGTACGGCCGCCCCTGAGAATCGGTGGACACGTTCATGATCGGGTTACCCGACTCGTCCAGCAACCGTGCCCCGGTGCCGTTGATCGTATACCCGGCCATCACGCTGTCGCCACCGTTCGACGTGATGCGCGCGCCGATCGTCGTGTCGCTCGTGCGGTTGCCGTTCAGGTCGTAGCCGATCAGATGGCCCTGCCCCTGGACAATACCGCCTTGCGGGTTCGTACCATCTACTAGCGTCTGACGGTTCATCGAGTCATACGCATACCAGAGGTCGCTGTCCTTCGCGGCATCCTGCATGTTGAGGACATGGGTATGCTCATGCACCCGGTTGCCCGCATTGTCGTAGTCGATCGTCAGGTGGACGCGTGTATCGGCTACATCGCGCAGGCGTCCAAGTGCGTCATACGCAAGGTGGCTGTCCTGATACACCACACCACCCTGAGTCGTCTTCTCCCGCACTCGAGCACCGGCTGCGTTGTACGCATAGTCGGTGCGCTGGCCTAGCGCAGTGTCGTCGATGCGGATCAACTGGCCCGCTGCGTCGTACTGGTAGTGGAGGCTCTGTCCTCGCGTATTCGTTTGCGCAATCAGCTGGCGTGCGTTGTCGTACGTATAGCTGTAGTTCGCACCGCCGATATCCGTATGCGCCTGCAACTGGCCGAAATGATCGTAGCGCCAGGTCGCCACGCTGCCGTTGGCATCGACTTCCGCGGTCTTGTGTCCGTCGACGTCGTATGCATCGCGTGTCGCCTGCCCGAGCGGCTGCGTCGTCATCGTGATGTTGCCGCGCAGGTCGTACGCGTAGCGGATGGTTTCTCCGTTGCCGTTGGTGCTCCAGAGCTTGCGGCCCGCCTGATCGTAACCGGTCGTTTCGGTGAGGTTTCTCGTTCCCAGCGATTGCAGGTTGTTGTTGCCATCCACCGTGTAGACGCCGACGACGCCCTGCGCCGTCGACAACAGCCGGTCGACCTTGTCGTAGGTATAGCTCGTGGCGTTGCCCAAGGCGTCCGTCAGCTGGACCTGATTGCCGAACGCGTCGTAGGCGTGGCGCACCACACCGCCGTCGGCGTGCAGTTCGGTTGCGACGTTGCCCGCCGCATCGTAGATCTTTGCATTGACGTGACCGTTCGCATCGACCACGGCCACCTGCCGTCCAAGCCGGTCATAGGCGATGCGTTGCACCGGGCCTGCACCCTGAACGCCGTCGCCATTGGGCAGATCCTGTTCGATCAGTTGATTGCTGGCGTTGTACCGGTAGGTGGTAACGGTGCTCCACGGGTTCGCGCGAGAATCGTCCGTCGATAGAACGTTGCCCCAGCGGTCTACAGTGCGGTTGGTGGCGGGGCGATTGGACGCCTGCGAGCCGTTGATGCCCTGCGCAATCGAGTCCTGACCGCTGAGACTCAACGCCTGTGGATTAGCGCCGGTAGTCGACGTCGTGCTGTACCCCTTCGGCACTTCAGCGATCGTATAGCCAGGCGTATAGGGCGGCGTGGTCGTGCTGATCGTCGGTGGCGGTGTCGTGCCGGCGACCCAGACCTGCTGTTGCTGCGTCTGGGTCTGCATGACCGTATAGGGCACGGCAACTACCGTGTTGCCTTGCCACTGGTAGTGATCGCCGAGAATCTGGTTGCCGCTCTCGTCCGTACCGACGGCAACGGGTGCGCCGTAGATCGGTTTGCTGGGCGACGCGAGATAGTTGTTCGGATCGGGCGGGTACACCGTGACATTGCCATATACGGGCACCTGGCGCGTGCGGTCCTGCGTCACGTACTTGGTCGTGTACATGATGTTGCCGGCCCCGTCCCGCTGGTAAATAGGGTGACCGGCTTCGTCGTGTCCCGTGATGATGGGGTCGCCCTGCACGGGCACCTGAACCTGGTAGGTTTCGGTCCGGTAGCCGGTAATCTGCGACACGGTATACGGAACACCGACGATCACATTGCCTTGCCACTGGTAATGGTCGCCCAGAATCGCATTGCCGCCTTCGTCGTAACCGACGACCACGGGCGCATTGTAGGTAGCCTTCGTCCAGCCGACGATGTGGTTCGCGGGATTGTCCGGCGTCACGGTGACCGGCACCTGAACCTGGACACTGCGGGTCTCGTAGTGTCCAGCCCCCTGCGCATTGACCGTGAGATTGCCGGTAGCCTGAGCGGTTGCCGCGCCGTTCGTTCCGACAGCGAGAACCTGAAACTCGTAGCTGCCCGGTGCGATATGAGCGATATCCACGCGCTGTGTGGCAACCAGAGACGAAGCCTCGTCCGAACCGTTGGTGTACGTATAGACGGTCAACGGCGTCCATGCCGTCGTACCTACGGCCCGGTACTGGAACTGCACATTCACGCCGACGGACGGCAACGACCATTGAATGGTGTCGGATTCCGTGGCCCCGACAACCTGGCTGGATTCATCCGTGTTGTAGACCGGAAGTCCAAACGCATCGGTACCCGTCACCGTTCCGCCCACGAGACCGCGTGTCTCGGTCACCGCGATGTTCGGCAGGTTGACCGGCGGCACGTAGCGTGCCGGCACGGAATTGCTGACGCCGATCTGTCCGGTCGCATGCGCGTACGGACTGCTGTCGCCGCTGTGCGTCCACAGCAGTTCGTAGTCGTATCCGCCACCCGGCAATACCGATGTGTCGACGCCGTCGTTGCCGCCGCTGCGTGCGACTACCGGTAACGTGTTCCAGTTCGACGTCCCCTGCAAGCGGTAGCGGAATACCTCGGTGGTCGCCGACCCGGGTGACTGCCACGCGAGCCAGCCGGCGCCTGCCGGCCCATAGCTGATGGGCACATTGATCGGTGCAAGCGCCGGTGCGCCGACGTTCAGCGATCCGGTGGCGGTGACATAGGTCGCGGAGCGAGGCAACGTCGTCAATACGCGGTACTGGTATCCGCCCGCCGTGAGCCCGCTAGTGGTCGCATAGAGTGAATCGCCGAAGTTGATCGTCGACAGCGAGAACCAGTTGTTCGTACCGTTTGCCGCGACCTGGACCTGAACCTGCGCCTGCGGGTCGTTAGGCGTCGCCACCTGGATCGCATCGCTCGGGCCGCCGGCCCCCTGACTCAGGACGACCTGCCAGTTGCCTTGCAGATCCTTCTTGTAGATCGTGACGCCGGTCACCCTGCCAATGCCGCCATTGGGTCCGACCGGGTCTTGCCAGCTGAGCGTAGCGCCCGCCGCGGCCTGTGCCGCAGACTCGCCGGTATAGAGCACATCGCGCGACGCCGGCACACCCGGCTGAACCGTGGGGTTACTGGCTTCGTCACCCGACGCGCTAGTGTCGAAGACGACGTCGTGCGTGACGTAGTCGACGTGGACCTTGATATCGCCTGAGCCGAGACTGGCCAGCGAGGTCCATGACAGCGCAAGCTGGTTCGTACCGGTCCATCCGCTTACCTGAGTCCCCTCGTTGAATACGGGGCTTGCGATCGAGACGATCGACGCATGGCTCGACATGCTGAAGACCGATACCCCGCCTTGCGAATCGGTGCGTTGTGGCTGCAGTTGCTGGATGGCGCGCCCTAGCGCGTCATAGACGACATCGGTACGGCGGGTGTCCCCAAGCCCAGCCACCTGGTCGGGGGACCCGATAGTGCGGAAGTCCGCATTGTTCAGTCCGGAGCCCGAACTCCGGATGGTCGCAGTCGCATTTCCTTGCACGTCGTACAGCGAAACCTTGTCGACACCGTCGCCGGTATTCGACAGCCATGCGCGACCCGCCGCATCGTAGCGGGTGTATTCGACCTGATTCCCATTGATGCTCTTCGCAACCGCATCGCCAAAAGCGTCGTAGTCCGTGCGCGTGTCGATCAACCCCGCCTGGGCCTGCGACAGGGTCGCGATATTTCCGCCCTGCAGACTCGCGGTCGAAGCCGGATCGAGCACATGGGTACGCCGACCGTCCTGGTCATACTGGAACGCCTCGAAGAGCGTCTGCGTTACCCCGTCGTTTCCCGTTACCGCCTGCCACTGTTTGACAAGCCGCCCCGCGACGTCGAACGACGCATAGTGCGTGACACCGGAGGCATCGGTGCTCTGGATGGCATTGCCGTGGCTATCGTAGCGAGTGACGCTGATGCGATCGGCGGCGTCGCCACCGGCCGGCGCGTAAGACGCTTCCGATGCGCTGGCCGCACCGCGTGCGTAGTCGATCTTCGCCACGACATTGCCGTAGGCATCGCGCCGGAAAACCGACAGCGGTATCAGGCTGGCGCCATTCGCGGTGCTGCTGCGCGAAGGCGACGCCACGGCCAGAATCCGTCCGAGTGCGTCGTAGTAGGTGTAAGTCGACGCGCCAGTGGAATCGGTCGTGCGCGTCTGGTTACCCAGTGCGTCGTAGCCATACGTGGTCGTCAGGTTGCCGGTGACACTGTTGCCATCGGCGGTGTCGCTGTACTGGACATTGACGCGCGTCTCGCTGGTCTTGCGGTTCAGGCGGTCGTACGCGTACTGGGTCGTGCGATCGGTGCCGCTCGCGCCCGGCGTGGCATAGCTCGCCAGACTCCAGCTGCCCGGTGCGATTGCCGTTGCATACTCGCTATGCGAAACCAGATTGCCCGCCACGTCCCAGGCATTCGTGCTCAGGTAGCCCATCGCATCGACGGTCGCGGTCTGCATACCGCGCTGGTCGTAGTATTGCGTCGTGGTCGTCCACGTATTGGTGAGCGGATTTCTCAGCACCGAAGTGCGAACGGCCTGGCCGAACGCGTTGTATTCGGTTTTCGTGGTCCGGCCTGCGGTGAAATACTGCGCGCCTGCCGGTGCGCTCGAGTCGTAGGTGTATGCCGTCGGCTCGACCACCTGTACGGTACGGCCGAGCTGGTCGTATGAGGTCGTCAGCAGGCGGTCCGCGCTGTGATCGACGTTGGCGGCACTGATCGCAGATGCGACGGAAGCGCCGGAGATCGCCGCGTAACCGGCGTTGTTCAGCGACGTCGCGCTCGCATAGCGAATCAGCCCAACTACTTCGCCGAATGCATTTCTGCTGTAGCTCGTGACGAAGCCCATCGCGTCGACGTCGTAGCTGACGCGACCGGACCGGTCGTAGGTCTTGTAGCTAACGTTGCCGCTTACGTCGCGATTCGCAATCGCATCACCGAAGACGTCGTACAGCACGTCGCTTGTCGGCAAGACATTGGCCGTTTCGGTCCGCGCGGCAAGACCTGTTGCGCCATTGGATACGAGGTTGTCCGCACCCGCGTTATAGACGCCAACCGCCGGATAAATCGTCCGGATCTGCCGCCCTACGGCGTCGTACTGGAAACGTGTCACCCGCGCTTCGGGTCGACCGAAGGCTTCGGTGCGCGCCACTACGTTGCCAAGCGCGTCGTAGTCGGTACGCGTGACGAGCCGGACTGCGCCGCTATGCGTTTCGTCGACAGACAGGGTCCCGTCGTTCGCAGCGGACACAGCGGCCACATCCGCAGCGGCGGCCGTTTCCTGCACACGTCGGCCAGCAGCGTCGTAGTCGTAGTTCCAGACTGCGCCCTTCTTGTTGGTGAACGACAGCTTGTCGCCCACACCGTTATACGTATAACGCTCGGTGCCACCCATCGCATCGGTACTCGACACCAGGTTACTCGCCGCGTCATACGTAAAGCTATCGGTGCGATCGGCCTGAGCATCGGCCTTCAGACCGGCTGCAATGCTGGTGGCATCCGTGCGCGTCGTTGCAGCAGGCAGTGCCGCTGCATATTGAGTTGTCTGCGCGATTCGCCCGGCACCGTCGTACTGGGTCGCTTTCACATACCCGGCGGAGTCGACGCTGTATATCTGCCGGTTGGCTGCATCGAATGCGAAGCTCTGCACCCGGTCGTTAGTTGCGTCGGGCTTCAACCGTGCGGAGAGGTCCGTGGCTTGCGTAACAGGTGGCAACCCCTGCAGGCTGATCGCGCTTGCATAGGCTCGCGTGACGATCAGATTGCCCGCGGCATCGTACTGCTTCTGCGTCACGTTGCCGAGCGCATCGATGCTCATGATCTGCCGGTTCGCCGCGTCGAATACCGATCGCGTCGCGCGGTCGTTTGTCGCATCGAGGACGAGCGCTGCCTGCAACGCCGACAACGTGCCTGGCGTCGCCAGTCCGGCCGAAGTCAGGCGGTTCGCATAGACCACGCGCTGCGCCACATTACCGTTTGCATCGAACACCTGATGCGATACCGTGCCCAACGGGTCTACCGTATAAATCTGGCGATTCGCGGCGTCGTACACGGACGTCGTCACGCGGTCGTCGCTGCCCGCCTGCACCGAAGACAGCGCGGTTGCGGGGTTCATGGCCCCGGCAAGCGGCGTCGCGTAGGCGATGGCACGCGTGAGGTTACCGTTCGCGTCGTAGATATTCTGCGTGACGGCGCCGACACCGTTGGCCGTGAAAGTGAGCCGATTGGCGCTGTCGAACGTGTTGCGAACGTGGGCATCGCGCTGGGAATCGGCAACGGCACGAACCAGCGACGCGATGCTGGCCTGATTGACCGGTTGCCCCGTGGGGACAGTCGTCGCATACGCAATCTGCTCGACTACATTGCCATTGCCATCGTAGTGCCGTTCCACGACGGCACCGGTGCCGTCGATCGAATAGATCGCACGATTGAGCGCATCGTAGACCGTCTGCTTGACCAGATCGTGAGCAGCATCCGCAACGGGTTGCGGGTTACCGCCTGATTTCTGCAACGAAGCGAGATCGGCTGCGCCTAACTGGTTCGCGTAGGCCGTGCGTTTGACCACATTGCCATTCGCGTCGTATTCGTAGCGGACGATACCGCCCGTTCCGTCGATGGTCCATGTCAGATGGCCGTCGGCATCGTAACGCCGGATCTGGGTGACATCGGTCGCGGCATTGGCGGTGAGGCGTGCCTGGATGTCGCCGGCCAACGGTGCCGCGCTCAAGCCGGCCATGCCGATCGGCGTTGCATAGGTGGTGGTCTGTGCGATGTGTCCGGCCTGATCGTAAACCGTTTGCGTCACATCGCCCCGTGCGTCGATCGCGAACACCTGACGGTCGTTCGCGTCATAGACGTAGCGTGTCGTATTGCCGTTCGGATCGGTGACGCTGACGGCATTGCCGTTCTTGTCGTAGGCCGTGCGCGTCGTCAGGTTCAGGCCACTGGGATCGATATGCTGCTCGATCCGTCGACCCAGCTTGTCGTACACGTACTGTGCGACCGTTCCCGTCGGACTGGTCACCGTGAGCGTTTTGCCGCGTCCGTCGTAGCTGTATTGCGTAACGAGGTTCAGGCCGCCCGGATCGACCGTCTGACTGACCTGCTGTCCTTTCGCGTCGTAGCGAACCTGCGTCACCGTGCCATTCGGATCGGTGCTCGTAATCTGCTGTCCTTTCGCGTCGTATTGATACGTCGTCGTCAAGTTCAACCCATTCGGATCGACCCGGCGCTGAAGCAGCCGATTGGCCGCATCATAGCTATAGGTGACCACATTGCCGTTTGCATCCGTCGTCTGGATCAGCCGGTTAGCCGCGTCGTATTGACTTGCAGTCTGCGAGAGCGGCGTGTGGGTCTGGATCAGGTTACCGTTCTTGTCGTATGCATACTCGGTGACGTTGCCCAGCCCATCCTTGACACTTGCGGTCTGACCGTTACGCGTATGTGCCGTCGTGACGGAGACACCACCGGGTGACGTGACTGTCACGCTCCGGCCAAAGGTGTCGTACGCGTAGGTCGTCGTCCCGGACGCGTCAGTGGTGCTTAGCACACGGCTAAAGGCGTCGTACGTCGTCGAACGTTGCACATTGACCGGGTCCACCGTCTGAACGACCCGACCGAGGCGGTCATAACTGCGCGTGCTGACGTTGCCGTTCGCGTCCATCGAGCGGATCACACGGCCGAACGCATCGTACTGCGTCGATGCAGCAGCGGCGACACCCAACGGATCAGCCACCGAGCCCGTCTGCATACCGCGACGATCGTAGCTGAAGGTCTGGGTCAGTGCATGGCCGGCATCGATTGCGGTATTGCTCGATATGACGTCACCAAACGCGTCGTACGTGTTCGAGCTCACGTTGCCCAACGCATCGGTCGTCGTC
The DNA here is from genome assembly GCF_002362315.1 of Paraburkholderia acidicola. Classification (GTDB taxonomy): domain Bacteria; phylum Pseudomonadota; class Gammaproteobacteria; order Burkholderiales; family Burkholderiaceae; genus Paraburkholderia; species Paraburkholderia acidicola. The sequence goes on along the minus strand of NZ_MTZV01000006.1, from coordinate 2,354,789 downwards.
GCGACGAGACCAGTGGCGCCGTAGGTAATCGAGGTGCGACTGTCCAGTGCCGGATTGCGAACCGTGTTGAGCGCATTGATCAACGCGGCACTCACGACGCCACCGGTCATGCCGGCAACTGCAATACGTGTGCCGTACTTCACGGTGCCGGTCAGTTGCCCCAGCGCATCGTACTGACGCTCCTGCACTTCGCCGAGTGCGTCGATCGTATGCGTCAACCGGCTGTCCTGGTCGTAATAGAACAGGGTCTTGTTGCCGTTCGGGTCCGTTGCGCTGGTGCGCCGGCCCGCTGCATCGTAGGTGTAGGTGGTTCCGTACTGTACCCAGATCGCGTTGACCTGATCGGACGTGAGACCATCCTTCAGCAGCGTGGCCCCCTGGGCGGACAGTTCACCGGTCAAACGGCCCTGCAGATCGTAGCGGCTCGTCAGCGTGCGTTGATCGGCGGTGCCGGCAGCGCGGCTGGTCGATAGCAGATTTCCCACGCTGTCGTAGCTGTATGCGGTCGTCGTTCCTTCCACATCGACGCTTGTTGCGCGCTGGTTTAGCGCCGTATACGTGTAACTGACGACCTGATCGGTCGCACTCGATGCCGGTCGCAACGAAGCAACCGTCGCGCCCGCACGGCCAGTCACCGGAGTGGCATAGCGAACGGTCTGCGCCAGATTGCCGGCACTGTCATAGACACTCTCGGTCAGCCAACCCTCGCCGTCGATCTGCCCCGTGACCTGTCCGCGGCGGTTGTAGAGCGTATAGCTATGAATGTCGGCCGCGTCGGCCGGTGGAATCAGTGCACTGAGACTCGCGCTGGCACGCAACGACGCATCGGTCGGATGAGCGTAGGCAATGCGCTCCACCTGACGTCCCGCCGAGTCGTAACGGTTTTCGACGAGATAGCCTTCGCCGTCGAGCGTGCCGCGCAGCAGACCATCTTCATCGTAGAAATTTCGGGTGATACGATCCTGCGCGGACGCTGCCGGCATGACGTCGGCAGCGCCTGGGTTGTCGCCCAGGTTGGCGAGATTGATCGGCGTGGCGTAACGAATCACCGATACGACTCGTGACGCCCCGTCATACACGTTCTGCGTCACCTGACCAGCAGCATCGATCGTGACGGCAAGCCGTCCGGACGCGTCATAAATATTCCGCAGGACGTGATCCAACGCACTGGCAGCAGGCCGGATCGATGCGAGGGTCGCATTGCCTGGATTGCCTTTTGCATCGAGCAAACTGGCGAGGCCAGACGCGCTGACCGGCGTGTCATATGCGATCGTCTCTGTCACCGCGTTGTTCAGGTCGTAGCGCACCTCGGTGAGCGCGCCAGTACCATCAATGTCGGCCACCTTGCGGCCAGCATCGTCGTAAAGCATGTAGTGACGCACGCCTGTCGGATCTTGCGTCATCCGCAGCCGGCCATCCGCGTCGTACGTATAGGTTGTCTGCCCCAGCACCTGGGCCGCGGCGTCGGTCTGAACCTTGCCGATCAGCAGTCCGTCACTGTCGTACGCCGATATCGTGGTCAGCCCATTGGCCAGTTTGACCACCGTCTTGTTGTGCGCGTCGTCGTACTGCGTCAGCGTGGCCTGCCCAAGCGCGTCGGTCGTGCTGAGCACGCGGCCCAATCCGTCATAGCTAACGTGAGTGGCATTTCCACGCGCGTCGATCGTATTCAGCAGCCGGCCAGTCTGATCGTAAACATATTGCGTCTTTGCTGGCTGACCGTCCTGGACACCGTTGCCCTGCGCGTCGACGCTCGAATACGTGGTCTGACTTGAGAGCAGTCCGCGAAAATCGTACGTCATGTCGATCCGCGAGCTCTGCGTCATATCCGCCTTCGCCTGCCATGACTGCATCTGCGCAAGTGTCGGGGCGTCCGTCGAATTCAGGCCGTCGAGCGAATAGGCGCTATTGCCGCCATACTGGATCGACGATGTACGCTCGCCGGTGCCGTTATAGCGATACTCGGTGACCCGGCCTTCCGGGCTGATCGTGAAATGCAGTAACCCCTGATCGTCGTAGACGTTGCGCGTCGTCAGCGGTTGCTGGGGTGCGGCGGCGCCGTTGGCCGGCGTCAGGTAAACCGTTTCCGTCAGAAGACGATTGGACGCGCTGAACGTTCTCGTAATCGTGTTGCCGGACGCATCTTTTTGTAGAACCTGATTGCCGTTGTCGTCGTACTGCATCGACACGGCATGGCCGGACGGATCGACGATCTGCGTTACGTGTCCGCCGATCCCATACGAGAACGTCGTCGATTGCGCAACGCCTGCGACAGGCGAGCTGCTCAGTTGCGTCAGCCGTCCCTGCGCATCGTAGCTCCAGGTCGACTTCAATCCCAGCGGATCGGTCACCGTCGTGCGTCGATTGACCGTATCGTAGTCAAAGCGGGTGATGTTCCCATCGCCGTCGGTAAACGAAGCGACGCGATAGTCGGTGCCGACCTGTACGTAGGTGAACGACTGCGTCGTGCCGTCGGACTGCGTGATCGAGGCGATCCGGTCGCTGTTGCCGTCGTAAAGGTAAGTCGTCCGGTAGACGTTGCCGTCGGCGACACTGTTATCCGCCGGACTCAGGTCGACCGTCGTCGTGGACAGGCGGTTCTGGCTATCGTACGTGTAATGCGTCCGCGTCACGGTCGTGCCGTCCAGCAGCACCGTGCGAACCTGACTGAGGTTGTTGCCCGCGTAATCGAGGTAGGTCGTTTCGCCGCTTGCGTCGACGATCCTGGATAGCCGGTTGTTGCTGTCGTAGTTATAGCTGACCGTGTTGCCGACCTTGTCGGTCACGGACAGCAGACGCCCGAGCCCACCCACTTCATAGCGCTCGCTCGCCTCGCTCGTGCCGTCCGTGAAGATCAGGTTCGCTGCGCTGCTGTCGTAGCGGATAGTGTTGATCGCGCCTGCGCCGTCGCTGTTCACGTACAGACCGCGTGCGGCGTCGAACGTATAGACGGTTTGCGACCCGTCCGCGGCTGTACGTGTGATCGTGCTGCCAGCCGTGTAGACAAGCCCGCTGATCTGCAAGCGTCTGCGGCCTGCGCCGGTGCTCCAGTCGTCACCGCCGTCGCTAAACGCTCCCTGGCTGTTATAGGTCCGCAATGTATCGACCTGGATGCCGTGCGCAGCGAGAAGGTCGTCGTGATCCTGCAGGACGAGGTTGCCCGTGGCCGCATTGACATAGGCCAGCTCGCCATTACGCCCGCCGTTGGCATTGCCGGTTACACCGCGCTGCCCGAGCAGGGACAAGGAGGACAGGGACAGGCCCAAACCGTTGCCAGTGACGATCGCTACCATATGTATATTCCTCGGGGGTATCGCAACGCGGCCTGCGCAGGCCGGACAAACTCGATTTCGCGCGGACGTGCGTTACCCGCCCGGTAGCGGGCCGCACGGCAAAGCCGTATCGGTCCACTACCAGACAGAAACGCAGAGTCCGGGTCTTGCTCGATGGGGTACGTCAGACGTGCGTCGAATTCCCTGAAGCGTCTGACGGACGCAACCTCAAACGCTGGCGGTCAACGAACGTATGAAGCGCTGCGCCTGTTCGTCAGCTACTTCTGCGTTCCAGTGCGCGCCCTCGGAGTCGGTCGCCGTCGGGTTGCCGCGAATCAGGAAGCCGTTGGCAAAATAGCTGCTGCCGACATCGACTTCGAGGTCGTAGATCGGCGTTTCGGGCGACATCATGTGAAAAACCGGTTGAACATGGCGCCAGCCGTCGATGGTCGCGTGCGTATTCGGAATGTCGAAGCGCAGCATGCGGGGCTGATGCGTGTCGACCGTGTCGTATCCCTGGGCGCAGCGCTCCATGTAGTAGTGGCTGTAGTTGTACACCCCCCACCACTCCTGGACCTTGCCGTCCTCTTCGAACCGTGTCCAGAGAGGATGTTCGTCGGAAACGAAAAGGGATTGACCGTGGTTGCCGATCATTTCAATGATCCGGCGGGTGTAACCCAATTTCACTTTGGTCACGCCGATGACCGTGCCTACACCGCCCAGATTCCGAACCTGCTCCCCGCCAACAAACTCCTCGATCGCACGCGTGCTGCCGTCGGCCAGCAGGATCGGCGTATCGCCGAGTACGCACGAACAGTTGTGGGTGGTACTGCCGAGATTGATTACGGGCGACTGGGTCAGACGACGCTGGACCGGCAAGCGGGTAATTTCCCAATCGCCCTTCATACCTGCGGGGGAGCGGGAAAGAATGGTCGATTCATCGCGTGAATCCGCTTGCTGCACCGAAATGTTCTGTTGCGCTGCCATCGAACCCTCCTGGGGCGAATGTAAGAGTGAGAATTCCAGGTCGTCCAGCATGGAACTTCCGCCTGATCAGACTCGGGCCTGACGAAGCTTCCACACCTACCTTCACAAGTTATCCAGGGATTTTCGGATTCGTTTAGCGTTAAGCAGAAGAATTTTTGGCACCTGTGGCAAGTTTGCCGAACCACGGGCAGATGTGCGTGCCCCGACGGACGCCAATGTCTAGAATGGCGTCGTGGCATCGAGCGTCAGGACGACGGCGTCCCGCTGACCTCGCCCCCTATCCGTACCCAATCGACATCGAACAATGGCATGGCATCGCTAAGCATCGACTCCGCAAAAATCCTGCATAACATTCGAGTCGTTCAGGATTTCTGCGCGAGCAGGAAAATGCGGCTCGTGGGCGTTGTGAAAAGCCTTCAGATGATCCCGACACTCGTCACGCTCTTTCAGGAAGCCGGCATTGAAGCGCTGGGTATCTCGGACGTCGATATCCACACGAGACTCGGTAAGCCCCTCGATGGCGAGCCGATGTTGATCAAGATTCCGAAACCGTCGCAAGCCGATACGATCGTCAGGAATTTCAGGGCAAGCCTCGGTTCCGAGCTGGTGACCATTCGCGCACTGTCGGAGGCGGCTCATAGGCAGCGCGTGACGCACGAACTCACGTTGATGATCGAACTGGGCGACCTGCGCGAGGGGGTACTACCGGGAAACGCGCTCAGACATGTGCGGGAGATTCTTGAATTCAGTTCGCCGTATCTGCGGCTTGTCGGTCTCGGCGCGAACCTGGCGTGCTGCCACGGCACGCTGCCTAGCGTGGAGAATCTTGCAGTACTCGACGAGATCGCCACCGAGGCCGAGCGGCGGTTGGGGCACCGTTTCGACAAGGTGTCGGTTGGCGGCTCCGTGATGCTGGACTGGCTGGAAAAGCACGCGGCGCCGCCAAGAATCAACGAACTGCGGGTCGGCGAAGCGATCGTGCTCGGGACCATTCCCGGCAGCGATCGACGCCATCCGGCGCTGTTGCAGGACGCCTTTGTCCTCAAGGGGACTGTCGTGGAAGTCAAGGACAAAGCGACCGCACCGCTGCCCGAAGCGGGAACGGCCGGGCGAGGACGAGAGCCCCTGGGTCGCGCCGTACCCGGCAAGCGTGCAATCGTCGATCTCGGCTACATCAATACGGTGCCACGCGGACTTAAGTGCATGGACGAGCATGTCCGGCACGTATGCAGCACGTCGGACTACAGCGTATTCGACGTGACGGATTGCCCACGACAGCTCGCGCCAGGAGATGAAATTGAATTCATACCGGACTACCGGGCCATGACACAGAGCCTGATGTCCCCCTATGTCGCGCGCGAAATCGTATAACTTTCATGACTCAATCTGCCGAAAAATTCTTTGAAGACTGGGCACCGGCTTATCACCTGGTTTTTGGCGACTGGAATGCCGCAATCGAACAACATGCATCGGTGCTCAAACACATCCTGCCGCCGCCTGCCGTGGCGGGCGAGGTGCTCGATTGTGCCTGCGGCATCGGAACCCAGGTCATTGGCCTTGCGCGCGCCGGCTACAAGGTCACGGGAACCGATCTGTCATCCGCCATGCTCGAGCGCGCCAGAGAGGAAATCGCTGCGCGTGGCCTCGATTCGGCCGGTATCGAGTTGCGCGTGGACGATATGTGCTCGCTTCAGACCTGTCCGCCGCAACACTACGGCGCAGTGATCGTCTGCGACAACTGTCTGGTGTACCTGGATAGCGACGACGAAGTGCGAGCAGCACTGATCGCCATGCATGAGCGGCTGCGTCAGGGCGGAAAACTCGTCATCAGTCTGCGGGACTACGACTCGCTGATGAAGCTGCGTCCGCCTTTGACCGCACCCTACATGATCTCGGACAACGGTCTGCGGCGGATCGTCCACCAGGTGTGGGACTGGCACGACGAGCGCCATTACACGTGCCATGTCCATATCACGTATCAAACGCCCGATCTCGCATGGGTGGCCAGACACATCGTCGGTCGCTGCCGGTCGATCACTTCCGAAGAACTGGTGTCCCATCTGAGGTCGATAGGATTCGAGCAGATCCAGATTCTCCCAGCGGCGGCCACGGGTTTCCATCAGCCCATTGTGACGGCGCTCAAGGGACGATAAGCGCGTTGCCCATGCTACATTTCCCGTAACCTCGCGAGCTTGCGTGCCCGCTCCACCCCGGATACCCTCATGCCCGACCTCAATCCCACCGCCTCATCCCCATACGAAACCGCGATGCAACGGGCGCTGGAAGCCAGTCAGGCGCACGACGCACAAAGCGCTGTCGCCGCGTTGCAAGAAGCGCTGCTACTGGAACCGGGCTCGGCGCACGCGCAGTTTCTGCTTGGCGCGCAGTACGCCCAGCTGGATCGCATGGACGAAGCAGAGCGTGCGTTTGCGCTCGCCGTCGTGCAGGACCCGGACCTGCACACCGCCCGCTTTCAGCTCGGACTGCTGCAATTGACGCGCGGCAAGCCGGCGCAAGCCGCTTTGACGTGGCAAGGGCTGGACACGTTGCCGGACACGCACGCACTGCGGATATTCGCGCACGGTCTGATCGATCTTGCCAAAGACGACTTCGTGGCGGCAGACAAGGCATTGCGTCACGGCATCGAAGCGAACCGGGACAATCACGCGCTGAATCGCGATATGCAGAAAGTGCTGGAGCAGATCGCTCACCACCTCGGCAACGACGTGCGCGAATCAAAAGAAAGCCTCGCGGAGAACGAGGACAGTCATTTTCTGCTATCGACGTATCATCGGCAAAACCTGCGTTGACGACCGTGATGACGTGCGCTTGCAATCCAGATTGCTTCTTTGGAACAGGTCGGCATGACCCGCATTGACTCGGCGGCACAACTCGCTGCCCTCATTCGCCAGCAGATCGCGAACTCTCGCGGCGCTGCATCGTTGCGTGCCCGACAGCCGCAAGCGGGTACTGCGGGACGACGGACGGCCGGCGAATCCGCCAAACCGTCTGCGGGCCTCGCCGCGACGATCGCGCAGCGGGTGGCGGCGATCGATCCTGACGACCCCGATCGCCCACGCAAAGCCTTTCGAGTCTTTCTCGAAGCTGTTTTGCTGTCGGAACTGGGCCAGCACCTCGCAAACGATCCGGCGTTTTATCAGGTGGTCAGCGACGTCCAGCAACAGATGCAGGCCGACCCGGGACTCTCCGTCGCGATCGATCGGGCGAGCACCGCATTGCTTGGAAAAACGTCGGGTGGCTAGACAACCGCACTAACCGCCCTTCATCACCCGGTCGGCTACGCGGATGACACCAGCCGCCTCGTTCGATCCCAGCAAATGCCGGGCAAGTGTCCTGATCGCCTGCGGGTCGTTGGCCTCTTCGCGCAGTATCGCCTGCGCGTAGCGCGCGGCGAGGCTTCGGGAATCGAGCTTCAGCGCAACGGCAATCGACTGCTCGGCCTGCTCACGTCGGTCTTGAATCGCATCGACTACGGCGAGTCCGCCGTGACTCTCGGCGAAATTTCGATCGATCGCCAGTGCCTGTTCAAAAATCTCGCGTGCCTGCTGCAGTTTCTGCTGTAGCAGGTAACACCATGCGAGGCCATGCCAGGTACCGATGTGCTCGGGCATGGTTTTCAGCGATCGCTGAAAGCAGGTCTCGGCGGAAGCCAGTTGCATATCCAGCATGTCGACGAAAGCAAGTGCCGACCATGCGCGGCCATCTTCGGCATTGACTTCAAGCGCCTGACCTAGCAGTTGCCGCGCCTGACGAATATCGTCTTCCGCCAGCGCAATGGTGCCGCGCGTCACCAGAGCCTCCATCTGCGTACCATCGCCCGTCAATGCGTGAGTTGACCACGCTTTTGCATCGCTCATGCGTTGCGCGTCCAGCGCGAGAAGACTCGCGACGCCCATAACCGTCGCAGATGCGACGGGCACGCCATCGAGTCTCGGGACCGAGGCGTCGAACCATTCCAGCGCCTGTGTCACTTGCCCAAGTCGATGCCAGATTCGCAGGGCCAGCACCCGCACCTCGTCGATCGCGGACGCATCGTCGCGCTCCAGTAACGGCTGTAGTTGTTCGAGCGCCTCTGCATAGGCCGCGTGTCGAAACGACAGTTGCGCCAGGTTGCAGGCGATAGCGGGGTGCGTTTCGCCACTCGCGACAAGCGCTTCGAGCAAGCGCCGCGCCTCAAGATCGTCGTGCGTCGCCATGCACAGCGAAGCTCGCCTGAATTGCCAGTGGCTGCGCTGCTCGGACTGCCCGTCGAACAGCGCCTCGGCCTGCTCGACAAAACGACGCGCGGCGTCATGGCGCCCGACACCTATCGCTGTATCGAATGCATCCGCGAGCAATGACGCGTTGCGCGGGTCGCTTTGCAGGTACGCTTCCAGACGGACAAGGCGCTCGAGTTCCGCCGACTGCGCCGGCTGCTGCGAGTGAAGCTCGGTCATTCCTGATCTCCTTGCGCGGCGTGCGCGCGTATGTATTCAATGGATCGACGCAAAGCGGGCTACCAGGCCACATCGCACGATCGCGATGCATTGCACTGGGTACGCAGCGATCCAAGCGCCTTGCGATGGATCTGGGCGATGCGCCCTCTCGACACACCCAGTTCCAGCGCAATATCCGCGAAGGACATTTCCTGCACGTAGTGCAGCCGAATCACCATGCGCTCCTGCCCGGGCAAGGTATCGACGAGCGAGCGCACCTGTTCGCGCAATTGCTGCAATTCGACATGCGCGAAGTAACCGGGCTGTTCCTGCAATCCAGCCTGCGGCGACTCGTCGATCATGCCCGACCCTTCGAGCAGGATGCCTAGCGCGAGGCCCACACCGACCTCCGCGAGCATACCGAACAGGCTGTCGAGATCGTCGGGCAGCGCATCGGTCGCAAACGATCCTGCACGTTCTTCACGCAACCTCTGTCGGCAAGCTATTTGCTGCTGCTTTTCCGAGAGACGCTCCAGCCCGTTCAGCACAGCGCCACGCATGCGCACCGTCGCGTAGGTCTTGAATTGCACCGCTCGCCACGGGTCGAACCGGTCAATTGCTTCAATCAATCCAATGGTCGCAAACTGCAGATAGTCGTCGAACTCGATCTCGTTGTGCATCCGGCCCGCATAGAGTTTTCCCGCCATCATGCGCGCGAGCGGCAGGTAGTGCGCGATCAGTTGTTCGCGCACCGCCGGCGGTTCGTTCCCCACCGTTCCCGCTGCACCGTATGCCGGTGCATCTTCACTCACCCTTGGACGAAACAGCGACCACCACTGCTGGACGAGCGCTTCATCACCCTCTTCGTCCGCTGGTCGCGAAGAGGCAATCGTTGCGGCTACGGTCGATCCCGACGGATCGCTACCGCCGTCGCGCATCGATGGACCGGATCGCGAACTCGCCATGTCCGTGCGTTCGCCTCAATGAAACGATCCGACCAGAGCCTTCAGCAACAGGCTCCAACCATCGATCAACACGAACATGAGGATCTTGAGCGGCAGTGAAATGGTCGCAGGCGGCATCATCATCATGCCCAATGCCATCAACACACTGGAGACAATCAGATCGATCAGCAGGAACGGCAGAAACACCACGAAGCCGATCTGAAATCCTGCCCGAAGCTCGGAGAGCATATAGGCGGGAATGAGCTGGACGTTGCTGATGTCGTCCATGGTCTTGGGCGGCTTGGCCCGGGACAGCTCCACCATCAGCGCGAGATCCTCCTCGCGGGTCTGGCGGACCATGAATTCCCGTAACGGAACGCTGCCCTTGTCGACCGCTGCCTCGATCGACAGCGAACCTGCCATGAACGGTTGCAGCGCATCCTTGTTCATGCGCTCCAGCACCGGCGACATCGTAAACAGCGTCAGGAACAACGCCAGACCGATCAGCACGGTATTGGGCGGTGTCTCCTGCATGCCGATCGCGTGGCGCAACATCGACAGCACGATGATGATGCGCAGGAACGAGGTCAACGATACGAGCAACGCGGGAAGCACCGCGAGTATCGTGAGCCCGAGCACGATGCGCAACGCCTGTGCCGTTTCCGCATTGGGCGTGCTCAGTTGTCCCTGCGCGGCATGGCCGGTCGCGAACGGCGTCAGCGCAGCAATAGGATCGGCGGCCAGCGCGGGCTGCACCGCGTATGCCTGAACGACGACGAATAGCACGATGGCTAGCAGGACACGCCACAGGCTGCGCTTGCGGTTCATGCGTCCTCCGCAGGCCGAGGCGATTCGGTGACCGGACCCTTGTGCTGCTGGCCGCTCGCCCCGGAAAGGTCATCCAGCACCGACAGATGCTGGTCCGTGCAGCCAATCAGCCACTCCCGCTCTCCCCAACGCACCACGTGCACCGAGGCACGTTGCGTCAAACGAACCGATTGCACGACGCGAAGCGGATTGTCGGTGCTTGCCATGCCGAAACGCGCGGCCCACGTTCGCCGGTTGGCGGTGCTCGCCCCGCTCATGCGGCGGCTACGCAGCTTCGTCGCGACGAAGCAGGCAATACACACCAGCACGCCGAGCAGCGCGAGCCAGCGTGCGTCGACGCCGCCCGATGCGAACCCGGAGTCGCGCACCAGCGGCAGTGTCGCGGGAAGAATGCTTTGATAGACCATTCGGTTCGGCTCAGACGGTCAACGGTACGGGCAGTTCGGTGATGCGCACGCCAAAATGCTCGCCGACCGCAACGAGTTGTCCGCGCGCGACGACTTGCCCCTCCAGCATGATGTCGACCGCCTGCTCGATACGACGATCGAGCCGCACGACCTGCGATTGCTTCGCTGCCATCAGTTCGCCGACGGGAATGACGGCTGAACCGACGTGCACGGTCAGGTGGGCCTTCACCTGGTGCAACGGATTGTTCGCACCGGGTAACGCCGCGATCGACGGCATGGTGGCGTGGTTGTCCGATGCGGGTTGCTGTTTCAGTTCGCTCAATGCAAGCACTTGCGCGACTGGCGATTCGGATGAGCTGGCAGGTTGAGCGTTGTGGTTCGACATGGTCATGGAGTCAGGGTCAGTCAGTTGGGCAGGGCGTCGACAGGCGACGCGCGGATAGCTCGCGCGCGTCCCGGAGGCCGCGGTTTCAGTGGGGGATGTCCGGCCCCGTACGGGCCGTGACCGGCGTTACGGACGGCATATCGGAAAGCAGTTCGATGGCACGCCGGTCGTCCGAGCGCCCGAGAAAGCCGCCGCAGAAAAACTTTCCTCTCTCGTCCGTTACCAGCAACGGCGTGGACAGTTCGTGGGAAGTACGCAGCACGTCTCCAACGCTCATCGTTGTCAACGCGCCCAGGTCCAGCTCGACGGGCGTCAACTCGACATTCATCGTGATCGGGTAACCGGCCAGTGCGTGAATGACAGGCACGAGTTCGGGTCGTCGCACTGTGTCGCCGCGTGCATCCCTGTCATGGACAGCGGGCGCGGAAGACGACCCGGAACCCAGCAGCGTGCGAACACAGCCGTCGCCGACAAGAACATGGATTTCCGTCGACCACCACCGCACGGTCAGCCTCAATGCGCCGGACCAGGGTACCCAGATGTCCAGCGCGGGCGCTTCGTCGGCGCTGCCGGTTCGCGGTGCGGTAAGGTGCGCCGCGTCGCCCGCCTGGTTAAACAGATCGGCCAGGTGCCGGCCACAATCCGTCCAGGCGGCATGTGCCGTTTCCTGCGCCAGATTCGCGCTGTGACCCGTTCGATCGCGCGCGAGGCCATGCGTGTGCGACGCGAGCTGCTCAACGAGAGACGGCAGCAACGCGGCCCATAGCGGCGACGGTGCGGCATCGTCTGGCGCAGCCGTCAGCGTCAGTGCATACCACGCACGTCCGATCCGGGCATCGACGGGTAGCGCCCGCCATGTCATGGTCGCTACCGGTCCCGCAGCCGGCTCGCAACGTACGATGTCCTCGCCTGCGGGCTCGGCAGGCGCTGGATCCCACGCCTGTTGCCAGCGTCGCAGCGCTGCCTCGACGGCCTGGGACAGATGTGCTCGTTGCGGTTCGGACCACCAGCGCAAGGCCCGAACCGCCTGCGTCGACGCCTCGACGGATAGCAGAGCATCGGGTGTCTCTGCGTGAGCGCGCTCGCCGGGATACATATTCATTTGCTCTGCATCTGAAACAGCTGGTTAAGCATGTCGCTGGCTGTCGACACGATCTGCGACGACGCCTGATAGCCGCGTTGCATGATGACCAGATTGCTGAACTCCTGCGACAGGTCGACATTCGAAATCTCGACGGTACCGGAGCGCAAGCTACCAAGCCCTTGCTCTCCTGCCACGCCGATCTGCCACGTCTGACCACCGGTCGTTTCGAATTCGTTGTTCCCGACCGGCCGGATAGCGTCTTGCGAATTGAACTGGCCTAGCGCCAGCCGCGGCCCGTGGGTTGTCTGTCCATTCGAGTAGGCGAGCTGGAGCGTGCCGCTCGCGTCAAACGTCGCGCGGCTCAGATTGCCCGGGCCATAGCCGTCCTGCGACTTCATCGTCAGTGTCGTCTGGGTGCCCGAGTCGTACGAGGTCACGTCCGTGGAAAAATCGAGTTGCAGCGGGATCGAGGGTTGCCCGTCGGGTGTGTAAGCCACCGTCACGCGGTTGCTCGATGCGTCCGGCCTGCCGTTGGCGAAAGTCATCTTGCCGGTTCCAACAGTCCGGGTTCCGTCGAGCAGCGTAATGGCCCATGCACCGGCTGTACCGCTCTGCGCGTCGAACTTCAACGACAGTGCATGCGCCGTACCCGTCCTGTCGATCACGGTGATGCCACCGACCGTCTGCGAATTGACGCTACTCGACAGATTCCCGGACAACGCGATCGTGGTCGTCGCACCGGCCGGACTGGTCCGCATTCCACCGATATTGACCGAAACCAGATTGCCGTGACCGTCGCGCGCCATCACCTGTTCGTTCGTCGTCGACGACACCAGCGTGCCGTCGTTGGTGAATTTGAGGCGACCATCGCGTGAACCGTGGATCGCACCGCTGCCGTCGCGCATCATAAAGAGCCCGGAGCCGTCCACCGCGAGGTCCAGATCGTTGCCCGTCGTCTGCAACTGTCCCTGCTGGAAGTTCAGCACCGTACCAAGCGTGTCCAGACCGTACCCATACTGCTCACGGTTCTGTCCGTCGCCCATGGGCTGCCCGTCCGAATAGAACATGTCCGCGAATTGCAGACTCGAACCCTTGAAGCCGGGCGTATTCAGGTTGGCGGTATCGTTCGAAATAACGCGCAGCCCTTTTTCATATCCGTTCAGGCCACTCATTGCGATGTGGATCGTATCGAGCATCTGGATCTCCTGATATGTCGACTTGCGTATCAACGCACGGTCGTGACCTGACTCAGGTCGATATTGGTGAGCGTCGCACCGGCGCCGGTCTTGACCGTCAGTTGCGGCGAACTTCCTGCCAGCGACAGCGCGGTCACGGTGCCCGTCACCGCGCCGGAGTTCGTCGTCAGATCCACAGTGCGACCGATCAGACCGACCGACTGCAGCGATGCCTGATTGGTCAGCAGCTGCGCGATGTTGCTGTTCATTTGCTGCGTCTGTTGCAAGGTCGTGAACTGCGCAATCTGAGCCATGAACTGTTCGTTATCCATGGGCTTCATCGGGTCCTGATAGGTCAGCTGGGTCAGCAGCACTTTCAGGAAATCCTGCATGTTCAGACTGGATTGCGGCGGAACCGCTGATCCGGACGTACCGGTGACTGCGCTGATCGTCATGGAAGTTCCTTGAGATGAGAGTGCGGTTGAGGTGCGGCAAAGAAGTCGTCGGTATCGGCCAGCCGCTGTTCGTGAAACGAAGCGTTGTCGCGTTGCTCGACTGTGCGCCCGTTGCAGATCACGCCGAGCAAACGCACACCGTGGCCCGCGAGCCACTGCCGGAGCCGGCTGACCAGCGGAACGACCGCCGGCGCCTCGGTGCGATCGGCACCCAGCCAGATTCGCACGTCATCGCCGGACCATTCGGCGTAAAGCCGCATGCCGGATTGCGCAGCGTGTGGCTGCGTGTCGTCGATATCCGTTGCGCCGCGTCGTGTCTGGCCCGCGTCTTCTGCCGGCTCAGCCTGTGTGCGGTCCGCAGGTGTTTCCGCAGCGTGAAGCCGACGCAGCGCGATCATCGGACTCGCGGCCCACACGACGGACTCTTCCGCCGGGCCGGCTTGCCGTGAGGTAGACGTTAGATCCGTGTCGTATGGCGAAGCCGTCAGTGCGCCTGCATGATCCTGTGAGGAGGACAGGACGCGTCCATATGCTGTTTCGGCGCCTTGTGCATCGACAGCGCCCGCTGCGCCTTCATTCGACAAGTCGCCTGCGGACTGCGGCGACGATGAGCCGGCGCGCTCGCGCAGTACATCGGCAGCCGGTTTATCCGCACCCGAAAACGGCGATCCGCCGCCTGCGGCATAGCTCATCTTCGCGCCACCATTGGCATCGGATCCCGCCGACGATTCAAGCAACGTCGTCATTCCAGCTTGTTCCATCGCACGTTGCCACGCGAGCTGCTTCTGATTCGACTCACGTTGATCGTCTGCGTCGTCACTTCTCACTGGCTCCGTGCGCATGACAGCAAGCGGCCCAGTGCCCAGATTACCGAGCGGATTCACCGTGTTACCTCGTCGAGTGTCGATGCAGTACGTCTTGATTGAAACTCGCGAATGTCGCGACGGGACAACCAGTCGCGATCCGCTTCCGCCGCAACCCGGTTGCGCGCTTCGAGTACGAATTGCTCGATGCATCTGTTGCGATGCTCGTCGAGCATGTCTCGCTTCTGCTCTTCAACGCGGCATTGCGCAATCAGTTCGCCGCGCTCGGCTTCGAGATCGCTCAGTGCGCGCTCCTCGTCGCGAACCTGTGAATCCAGCCGCGCGAGCCAGCTCAACCTGTGCCGGTGGAGACCCGGGTCGAGACGCTGTGCAATCGATCGACCAAGCAACTCGCATTGCTTCAGATAATGTTTGCGTGCCGCGTCCAGCTGCGACTGCGCGTCGCGAATCTGTCGGCCCACTGCGGCAACCCGTGCGCGTGCCATGTCGAGCCGCCATTCGGATTGGCGTCGCAACGGTTCCAGCGCGTAACGGAAACCGCGTAGATCTACACTCATGGCGTACCGCCCTCCAGCACCTGGGCCAATTGCCGCAAGGCGTCAGCGCGGGCAATACCGCCACCGGCCTGATTCAGCCACCCACGCATCTGACGCTCGCGCGCAATGGCGTCGTCCAGTTCCGGATTCGCACCCTTCTCATACGCACCCAGCTCGACGATTTGCCGGTTACGTTCGAGCATCGACAGCATCGCAGTCGCACGCGCGATCAGTGCGCGCTCGGCCTGCGTGGTCAGAACCGGAAGCAGCCGGCTCGCGCTCTTGAGCAGGTCGATCGCCGGGTACTGGCCGTCGTGAGCCAGTTGTCGCGACAGCACGACGTGGCCGTCGAGAATCGCGCGCAGTGCGTCGGACACCGGCTCGTTGAAGTCGTCCCCTTCGACCAGGACCGTCAATAGTGCAGTGATCGCGCCACCGGACGCAGCGGTTCCACAACGTTCGCATAGTTGCGGAAGCTCGGCGAATACAGAGGGGGTATAGCCACGCGCGGTCGGCGGTTCGCCGGCGGCGAGACCGATCTCCCGTCGCGCCATGGCGAGCCGCGTGATCGAATCCATCGTCAGCACGACCTGTCGCCCGGCATCCCGGAAGTACTCTGCAATCGTCAGCGCCGCGTGCGCGGCACGAACCCGCGCGAGCGCGGGTTGATCGGCGGTTGCAACCACCACCACGGAGCGCTGGAGTCCCGCCTCCCCGAGTTGTTGTTCAATAAACTCGCGCACCTCGCGCCCGCGTTCGCCGATCAGCGCGATGACATTGACGTCGGCCTTCACGTGCTGCGCGATCATGCCAAGCAGCGTGCTCTTGCCTACCCCACTGCCCGCAAAAATACCGACTCGCTGGCCCTGTCCGATCGTCAGCATGCAGTCGATACTGCGCACGCCGGTTTCGAGCACATTCGTGATGGCAGGCCGTTGCATCGGATTGGTCGGTCGTCCTTCGAGCGGTCGCCATGCGCTGGGTGTCGGCGCGGGCTTACCGTCCAGCGGTCGTCCGAAGCCGTCGACGATGCGGCCGAGCAATCCCTCGCCCACCGCGTACATCGACTGGTTGCCCAACGCAACCACCGTGCTGCCCGCGGACAAACCGTTGACGCTACCGTAAGGCATCAAGGTGACGTGATCAGGCTGAACGCCTACGACCTCCGCAAGCATCGGTGCGCTGCCGTTGGGACCAGTGGGAACCGACGAAGCACCAGGTGCCGCAAGCAGCGTAGCCAGCATGTCGCTCGCCGCAACCGCATCCGCATAGCCGGGCGGTAGTAGCGCACACAATTCGCCCACGCGGGCGCGCGGGCCGCGTGCCTCGATGGCGAGCCCGCGTGTCTCGCGCACCACGCCGGTACGCCGCGCGAGTTCCGCGCCGCGCACGACATCCCGCAGGTACGCGAGCCGGTTCATCGTGTGGTCTCCTGCGTCAGCACGCCGGCGAGCGACGCCATCTGGGTTGCAAGCCGCGCGTCGAGGCTACCGCCGTGGGAATGCACGACGCAGCCGCCGATGCCGACGCTGTCGTCGCCGACGAGCGGCACCGCATTCGATGTCGTCGCGAGACGCCGGGCCAGTAACGTCATGGCCTGCTCGTCGCCCTGCAGTTTCTCGAGATCGCGGGAATGCAGATGTATCGCGACGAGCGGCTTCTGCGATGCGTGACTCGATGCTTCGCCATGCGTGAGATCGATGGCCTGACGCACGAGATGGGCTACACCCTCGGCACTTACCAGACGCTCGCCAAGGATGCGACACACGATCTGATGGCACAGCGCGACCATGTCGTCTTCGACGGCATGCAGGCGCAGCGCGATCTGTCCGGGCAACGCGTCGATCAACTGGTCGAGCAACGCCACGCGCTCCTGCACGCTGCGATGAGCATCCTCCATTTCCTGCCGCACGAGTTTTTCGGCGGCATCCCGTGCGTCCTGTTTGCCGCGCTCGAGACCGTCCTGATAGCCCTGTTGCGCACCCGACGCCCGCCCTTCCTGCTGCCCGGCCGCAAATCCGTCGCGATAGCCCTGTTCGGTGCGCTGTTCGATGAGCTGCAGACCATCTGGCTTCGTCGCAGACGGCGTGTCGCGCGTCTTCGCCGGATCGCCCCCCGCGCCGCCACGGTCGTCCTTCGTCGCGAACGATTGTCGCGACAGCAGGCGCGGTTGGATATCGATGGCGACATCGTGTAGCACACTGCCATCCCGAACGTCGGGGGCAGCCAGGTGACTGGAGGGCATGAGCCGGTCCGGATTGCTCATGACCGTGCCTTCGAAAGCCTGCGCCATTCGATAAATCGCCGCCAGCTTCGCGCAAGCTCGAATCGCCCGGCGCTCTGCCGAACCTCGGTCGGCCCGGCCACCGGCTGGGCAAGCGGCAGCGCCTCCAGCTTCCGCTCGATCGCCGATAGCAGAAACACCCTCAATGCCGGAGCCGGCGCAGCGTCAGCGGAGGCCCGCGGCAACATCGACAGTTCCTCGATCTGACGACGCCTGACGACACCGAGCTGGCTCAGCACCGCATGTCGCCACGACCACGGGTACATGTCGAGCAACGACGCAATCAGCCCAGCCGGCTCGTCGCGCAGAATCTGCGCGAGCCGCGCAGGCGCTGCTGCGTCGACGACACGAAACAGATGCTCGATTGCGTCGAACGCTTCGTCGCTCCCGTGCGCCGCCGGACTATCCGCGCCGAACGCGAGCGCGAGGCTGCGCGGCAATTCGACGACGTCGCGCACCAGCATGTAATCGGCTGGAATGCCCAACGTTTCGATCTCATCGATCAGACTGGACAACTGCTCGCGCCGCGCGTCATCCACACGCCCGAGCAGCCATTGCCGGTCGGCCTGCGACACGGCGTGCAGTAGAAGCGCGGCTTTTCGCAGACCGATCGCTACGTCGTCGCCGGTTTGCGGCTGCGACGTATTCATGGCAATACGGCCTTGCAGGGGCGCCTTCACCGTTTATCTCCGTCTGCCGGCAACGATGCGCCGTCGCGCAACCATCTTTGCAACTGAACCAGTGCCGCGTCGCGCTGCGCGCTGGACAACATCGACGAACGCGGTTCGACAGGCGCGCCAGTGCGCCCCCCGTCTCCGACACTCCGACGCAGCCATACACGTGCCGCGATCAGTGCAATCGCCAGTGCGAGCGCCATGCCGAGGCCGATGAAGAGCGGCTTGAACGACAGTGTCGCGTTCGTATCGATTGGACGAGCCCCCGACGCTGTCGTTGCGCGGTCCGGATTCGTATCGACGGGGACCGGTTCGGCAAGCTGTGCAGGCGTCACACCGTACGCCGCAGCCGGTGCGTTCAATGCGTCGATGGTCTGAACTACAACCCGGTCGCCGCGCTCCGGCGACGCACCGACACTCGCGGCAATCGTTTTGCGGAGCTGTTCCTGCTGGTCGGCACCTAGCGCACGATGGACGACTGTCACGACGTCGATACGCCGGATCGAACCGGGCTGCTGGATCACCTGCTCGACGCGACGACCCACCGCATATTCCACTTCACGCTGGCTACTTCCGCCCCCGTCGCCACGGCCGGTGCGGGTCGAGCCGGAATCCAGCGGCGCGCTGATGTCGCGCTCCGTGTCACGTTCCCGGACGACCACACCGGACGGCACCTCACCGGGTTTCGTAGGCGCCGAGACGACATCGTCCCGGGTCGACTGCACGCGATCCATGTCGAGCGTGACATCGATGCTGACGAGTCCCTGAGCGGGCCCAAGCGCGCGATCGAGAACCTGCTCGGCCTTGCGCGCGAGGTACGTCTCCATTTCCTTCTTCAGCCCGAGCCTGGCCGTTCCCGCGTCGCCGACATCGTCGGCACCGGCGTTTCTCGTCAGGGCGACGCCCGTCTGATCGACGATCGTGACGTCCTGCGCGGCAATTCCGTTGACCGCCGCCGCTACGAGACGCTGGATTCCAGCGATCTGGTCGCTGCGCAACGTCTGACCCGGCTTGAGCATCAGCGTGATCGAAGCCTTCGCGGTGCTACCGGTCTGCTTGAACAGACCTTGCTCCGGTAACGCGAGCAGTACCCGTGCATCGCGGATCTCGTCCAGCGAGAGAATGGTTCGCGTCAGTTCTCCCTGCAACGCCCGCTGATAGTTGATCTTCTGCGCGAACTCGGTCATACCGAAGTCGCTGGTGTTGAACAGCTCGAAGCCCACCGCACCGTGCAGCGGCAAATCGCCGCCCATCAGCTTGATGCGAGTCTTGTAGACCGCCGCCTTGTCCACCAGGATCGACGTGCCGTTGTCATCGAGCACGTACGGAATTTTCAGGTGATCTAGTTCACCCACCATCGCCGCTGCGTCTTGCGGAGCGAGCCCGGAGAACAGCACCTGGTACTCGGGCCGCAGCAACGTGTAGCCGATCGCCGCGGTCGCCACGACGATGCAGAGTACGCCCGCAATCAGTCCTGTCCGTGCGCCACGGCCGAGCTGCTGCCAGAAAGACAGGATCATGCGTAATCTCCTCGACGTAATGCGTCAATGCCGTCGAGAACGGACACGCGTGTCGTGCGGAATAAAAATCGTGGCTTCACAAGTCATACCTGCATTTTCATGACATCCTGGTACGCTTCGAGCAACCGGTTGCGCACCTGCATCAACAATTGAAACGAGAGCCGACTCTCTTCCAGGCCGATCATCACCTGATGGAGATTCGCCGCACTGCCGGTCGCGAGTTCCTGCAAACCGGTTTGCGATGCCAGCAGTTGCTGGTTCACATCGGCTATGCCCGATGTGACCATCTGGCCGAACTGACCGAGCGCGGCCGACGTGTCCGCGGTTTGAGCCGACTGCATTTGCCCCGGCACGCCGATACGAAGATCGGCGGGCAGCGCCGGTAGCGCGACGGAGCCGGCCGGCTGCACCTGGGCCGCTGCCTGAATGGCTTCCCAGCTCATGACGACGACCCGATGTCGAGCGCTTTCAACGCGAGCGTGCGTGCGGTGTTCATCGCTACGACATTCGCCTCGTAGGCACGCAGCGCGCGGGTCAACGTCACCATCTCCGTTGCCGGATCGACGCCGGGATACGAAACGAAGCCTTTCTTGTTGGCAAACGGATGGCCCGGTTCGTATACGAGCCGCGGCTCGACGGTCTGCGGTTCAACGTCGGCCTGCGGCAAACCGATTGCCGACAGCCTGTTGTCGGTCAGCCCCTGGTTCACTTCAGCCGCGAATGCTCCGCTGCCCTGAGTGGCGATACTGCGTGCGATGACGCGCATCGGGCGATAGCTGACGCCGTCAGCGGTCTGAATCGTATCGGCGTTGGCGAGATTGAGCGCCGCGACGTCGACCCGTGTGCGCTCGACGGACATGCCCGCCGCGCTGATCGCAAATGCCTGTGTGTAGTCCATATGGCGTTGGGTGCAGGTGATGAATCGGGTTTACTTTTTGCCGTCGCCGACCGCTTCGAACAGGATCGCGAAGTGCTTCGACAGGCCCTTGATCAACGCCTGATACTGAACGGCGTTTTGCGCGAGGGCCGCCACTTCGATGTCCGGCCGGATCTGATCGTGGGCGGACAATCCGTCCGGAACGACATGCTCGATGCGGGGTTCGACACCGGCCAGCGAGGGCGCATCCAGTCTTCCCTGGTCATGCAGCGCACGTCGCGCATCTTCGAGCTGGTCCTCGAAACTCACCTTCAACGGCACGTAACCCAGCGTCTCGCTGTTCGCGATATTGGCCGAGATCGCCTGCTGGCGCAGGCTCGCTGCGTCCAACGCGAGACTCAGCGCCGCCGTGGTCATTGCCTCGATTCCTTGAACCATGTCGTGTATCCCCTATGTGTGCAGCGTGCCTACTGGATGACCAGTTCGGCATGCAATGCGCCCGCCGCCTTGACTGCCTGCAGAATGGCGATGATGTCGCGCGTATTGACCTTGAGCCTCGAGAGCGACTGCACCAGATCGGCAACCGTCGTGTCGCGTGGCGCCACATACGTCGAACCACGCGGTTCGTCGACGTCGACCTGCGTGTTGGTCACGATCGCCGTGCGTATACCGGGACCGGGACGCCACACGTCGAACGGCTGCGATGCCGTGTTCTCGCTGGTAATCGAAATCTTGAGATCGCCCTGAGATATCGCCACTTTCGAAATCGGCACATCGCCGCCCGATACCACGGTACCCGTGCGCTCGTTGATCACGACCCGCGCGCGCCGGTCCGGCTCGACCTTGACGTTCTCGATACTCGCCACGAACTGCACCAGCCGATCACGTTGACCATCGGGTACGGCAATGTCGATTCCCTCTGCGTCGCGTGCACGCGCGAGTCCTCCACCCACCTGGGCGTTGATCGCGGAAGCGATGCGACTCGCCGTCGTATAGTCGGCATCAGCCAGTACGAAGGTGATGCTGTGATCCGCATGCATCATCTCGGCGCTCACGCCGGCTTCCACGGTCGCGCCGTTCGGAATGTTGCCGACGGTCGGATGATTTTTCTGCACGACGTTGCCGTTTGCATCGTAGCGGTAGCCCCCCACCGACAGCGGACCTTGTGCAAGCGCATAGACCCTGCCGTTCGCGGCCTTCAGCGAGGTGAGCAACAGGCTTCCTCCTAGCAGACTGCGCGCGTCTCCGGCCGACGTCACGGTCACGTCCAGCGTGTCACCTTCGCGGGCGAAGGTGGGCAACGCCGCGCTGACCATGACCACCGCAACGTTGCGGCTCTGCACCTGGTCGGGCGAAACAGTCAGATTGAATTGCGAAAGCACGTTTGCCAGCGCCTGGTGGGTGACCTGGTTGGTCGGCGTGTCGCCGGTTCCAGCGAGACCGGTGACGATGCCGTAGCCGGTCAGCGCGTTGTCACGCCAGCCCTGCAGCTTGCCCAGGTCCTTCACGCGGATCGTTTCGGCATGTCCGACGGAGGCGCCGACCAGCAGCAACATCGCCATCAGGAACACGAACGGGTAACCGGCGGCGCGGAGAATAGATATCTTCATCAGAACCCCAGCCAGTCGACAACCTTGCGCCACCACGCGCGCCTCTGCCGGTCGGACAGATCGCCGTCCCCGATGTAATCGATACGGGCATCCGCCAGACGGGTCGACAGCACGACGTTATCGGTGGAGATATCTTGCGGCCGTACTCGGCCTTCGACGTTCACTTTCTGCTGCTCGCCGTTCAGTGTCAGCAACTGGGTTCCCGCGATCCGCAAGTCGCCGTCCGGTAGCACCTCTCGTACAGTCACCGTCAAGGTGGCGAGCAACTTGTTGCTGCGCTGGGTGGAACCGCCTCCATCGAAATCGCCGCCCACGGCAACGCTGCCGTTCAGTTGCTTGCCGATCAATGTGCTGTTGATCCCTGCGCTGAGATTGTTGCCTCGCTTGGTCGACGTGTCGGCGCTGGACGTGGCGCTGGAATTCTCATAGACGAGCACGGTAATGGCATCTCCTGTCCGATAGGCTTTCGTATCGGCAGCGAGTGCGTGATAGGTCCCTTCGTTATAGAGGCTTTCCGCATGCGCCGGGCCAATGGCCGCTAGCGACGCAATCGTTGTCAGCACAACAGCGGCCCCATACGCGGCCCATGTAACGGCGGCGCGATTGCCAGTTTTCATAAAGGCATCTCCAGCTTGCCGGGTCCGACGACACGGGCAGCAATCGAGCTGCTCGCATTCGGCAGCCGCACGCGAATGGTCTGCCCCGTCAGTCCGTCCTCCAGCACTTCGACCCGGCTCTCGAGTTGCAGGCTTCCCTGCGAATCGTTCAACATCGCCCATTCGCCACGCGTCACCACCGGCACGCGCTCAACGTCGCTGCGGGACAGCGCGTCGCCGGCGACCAGTGGCCGGCGCAAGCGCAGCTTGTTCAGCGTATCGCCGCCGGTTCCCGCATCGTCGGTGGGGCGCAACGGCAGTGCCGCGCGTCCGCTCAATTCGACTTCACGCACCGCCAGTGAGTCCGGCGCAAGCGTGCTGCCGGTGGTCAGTTCGCGCGTCGCCACATACGCGGGCGCACGGGCATTCACGTCGAAATCGACCGGCACCGTACGCACCAGGGCACCGTTGACGAGAACGTCGACCCATACCGACATGCGCTTTGCGAGCAATGCGGCATCCGACGCACGAGGCGACCGTTGACGGGCCTTGAGCGTCAGTACGCCTGGCGGCACAGGGACATCGGCGGGGACCGCTACGACATCGACGCGCACCTGTGCATCGCTTCTGGACAACCATGCGGACAGATCGTCGCTGGCACAGTGCACGATGCGATCGCCCGACAACATCTGCGTCGCCAGACGGATTTCGCTGTAGGCCGTGTCCGACCAGTCGATCTGCTGCGGATCGATATCGGTGCGTGCCACGATCCAGCGCTGCAGCACGTCGCGCCTCAACCTGACTCGCTCGCCCGCGAGCGGGGCTCGACCCAGCGGAAGTCCGATCAATTCCGCCTGCAACTGCGGATCGCGCGCGCGAATACGTGCCACGTCCCCTAGCGTCACCTGCACATCGTGAACTTCGACCTGTGGCTGCAGATCGATCGCGACCGCATCCGGCAACGGTGCAGCCGACGCCAGCACGACCCATGTCGTGGCGACGACCGACGCGACTCCGTGCTTCACGCAGTCACGCGCGAGGCATCGTCTCTGCGCAGGCGAGCGATCTCGGGAATGCGAGCGGCTCACTGAGAGGGTCCGTTCAGACATGACTCATGCTCAACGTCATTTGCGCAGGTTGTTGATCATGCCCAACATGTCGTCGGACGCCTGCACGACCTTGACGTTCGCCTCGTAAGCACGCTGGGCGATCATCAGGTTCACCATTTCATCGGTCATCTTGACGTTGGACCCTTCGAGAAAACCCTGCGCGAGCGTGCCGATGCCGTCCTGTCCGGCCTTCGCTGCAATGGCTTCGCCGGACCCGTCGGTGGAGCGGTACAGGTTGTCGCCCTGCGCGGACAATCCGCCTGGATTCGCAAAGCGCACCATTTCCAGCTGGCCTATGACGACCGGCGACGATTGATTCGGCACCGTGACCGCAACATGGCCCTGACTGTCGATCGTGAGACTCGATGCATGCGCGGGCACGGTGATGCCGGGCTTCAACGCGTAACCGGACTGGGTAACGAGCATGCCGTCGGTATTCACCTTGAGCGTGCCGCCACGCGTGAATGCGCGCGAACCGTCCGGCATCGTCACTTCGAGGAAACCGTCGCCCTGAATCGCGACATCGAACGCAGACCCGGTCTTGAGCATGTCGCCTGTGTCGAACATCTTCGCCACGCTGGCAATACCAACGCCCGCGCCCGACTGCGGGACCCCGGCCAGCGGCCCGACACTGCCGACGTCGCCATCCAGATCGGCGGGCAATGCCTGAGCGCTGTCGAGCATCATCAGGTCGGTGAAGCTCACGCCGCCCTTCTTGAATGCCGGCGTGTTGGCGTTTGCGAGGTTGTTGGCAATCGTGTTGACGGCAAGCTGCTGGGCTTGCATGCCCGTAGCGCCGATGGACAAAGCATCAAGCATGGTCTGCGATCCTCTTTAGCGTGATGATTCGATCACTCGATTTCATGACAGGTCACCCAGTTTTTGCAGCGACAGGCCGAGCATTTCGTCGTACCCCTGGGCGATCTTCTGCATCGATTCGAAGTGCCGCATGGTCCGCATCAGCTCCATCATTTCCTGCATGGAGTCGACGTTGGCGTTTTCGAGTGCACCCTGGCGAATCTGGACACTCCCCTCTGCGACGGCGGTCGCGCGATCGTTACCGCTCATCAGCCCGTTACCCAAAGAAGACAATTTCTCTGGGTGCTCGAACTGGACGATTCTCAGTTGTGCAACCGGCGTGCCTCGCGGCGGCGCATTCGGTCCAGCCATCGTGTCCGGTTCCGTGATGGCGCCTTGCGTGTCGATCGACGGCGTCTGGGTCGTCAGATAGATGTCACCGCCCTTACCCATGACGGGATACCCTTGCGCGGTCACGAGATGTCCTTGTCCGTCGAGGCGGAAATTGCCCTGCCGCGTGTAAGCGGGACCGGAGGGCGTGGATACCTCGAAGAAGCCGTCGCCTGTCAACGCAAGATCGAGCGGCTCGCCGGTCATCTTGATCGTGCCGGGGCGCATATCGTGGCGAACCTGTAGCGCGCCGGGTGCCTGCGCGCCGTTATCGACCAGTACGCCACTCGCCATCGCGTCGTGCGGGTTGCCTGCGGCCGTTCCGAGCAAGGCATCCACCACATCGACAAAAGGTTGAACCGCAACCGCCTCGCGCTTGTAGCCTGGGGTGGAAACGTTGGCGAGATTCAACGCAACATGATTCAGGCGCGTCATATCCTGATGCATGCTGGCAAGCGTGACGGCATAGGCGTCAGCCATGGCGGTACTCCCTGTTGCGGATAAGTGGATGAAGCGTGGCGATGTTGCTCATAGCGCAACCACTCCCCAGGATTTGAGTTCGATGCTTTGTGGAATCTCGGTCATCGATAGCACTCGCAGATGCGGCATGATCCGCTCCGACAACGCACGGATGTGGCGACGCAGTTCCGGCGAACACAACAACACAGGCAGCAGGTTGCTCTTCATCATGCGTTCGGCCTGCTGCACCAGCCTGGCGATGAACTGTTCGACGAGCTTCGGCTCGAGCACGAAGGGCTGCGGTGTGCCGGTCGCGCTGCGCGCGACCTGGACACTTTGCAGAAACTGGTTTTCGATGACTGGATCGAGCGTCATGACATGCAGTGCCGCGGCGTCGCCAAGCAGGCCCTGACAGATGGCATGTCCCAGCCGGTGACGCACCAGTTCCGTCAAGTGGGCGGCGTCCTTGCTTTGCCGGCCTGCATCGGCAAGCGTTTCCAGAATGGCGCCGATATTGCGGATCGAGACTTTCTCGGCCAGCAGGTTTTGCAGCACCTTCTGCACATCGCTTACGGACAGGATCGTGGGAATCAGCTCCTCGACCAGTCCCGGTTGCGACTGCCGCACCGTGCCGAGCAACTTGTCGGTTTCGGTGCGCGTCAGCAGGGTGGCCGACTCGCGGCGCAATACTTCAGTCAGGTGAGTCAGCAGCACGGTGGGCGGGTCCACCAGGGTGAACTTGGCGGCAAGTGCCGCCTCGCGCTGCGACTCCTCGATCCATACCGCAGGCAAACCATAGGTCGGTTCGCGTGTAGCCTCGCCGCGAATCGAGCTGGCATCGCCAGTTGGATGAATTGCAAGAATGCGGTCTACGCGCGACTCGCCCTTCGCACGCAGCACACCGTCGATGACGATCTCATAGCGATCCGCGCCCAACCGGGCGACATCGCGGAACCGTACCTTCGGCAGGACAATGCCGAATTCTTGCGCATGCTGTTTGCGAAACGTACTGATGCGCTCCATAAACAGGCTACCTGCCGGCGTGACGAGCGGTACCCAATGGCGGCCGATATTGATCTCGATCGGCTCGATCGGCAGCAGCGCATAAGGGTCATCCTGTGCAGGCGCCTCCGGCTCCTGCGCGATACCGGATTCACCCTGCTCGACCTTCCCGGTTGAATCGGCCTTTGCCGCCGCACGATATGCAAACCACGCGACGCCGAGCACACCAGCCTCGAGCACGAGCGCAGGCAAGGCGGGGATGCCAGGTAACAGCAACACGCCACCCAACGCGCCCGCGACCAGCAGGAGTGTCTTGGGGAAGGACGTGATCTGACGTAAAACCTCGGTGCTCAGATTGGAGTCGGACGCCGAACGGGTCACGATAATGCCGGTGCCGACAGCAATGACCAGTGCCGGCACCTGGGTCACGATGCCATCTCCGATCGTGAGCAACGTGAAGGTCTGAAGCGCCTGCCCCCAAGGCATCCCCTGCTGCATCACACCGATCACCAGACCGCCGACGATATCGATCAGCATGATGATGATACCGGCAATGGCATCGCCTTTGACGAACTTGCTCGCGCCGTCCATCGCACCGTAGAAGGCGGCTTCCTTTTCGATATTCTTGCGGCGCCTCTGGGCCTCGACCTGATCGATGAAACCCATGTTGAGGTCGGCATCGATACTCATCTGCTGACCGGGCATGCTATCGAGCGTGAAACGCGCGGCGACCTCCGAAACCCGCTGGGCACCGCTTGTCACGACCACGTACTGCACGACGATCAGGATCAGGAACACGATGAGACCGATCACATAGTTCCCACCGACGACAAACGCGCCGATCGCCGCGATCACCCTGCCTGCATCTCCATCCGACAGGATCAGACGCGTGGCGGCCACATTCAGCGCGAGCCGGAACAGCGTCGTAATCAGCAATAGCGACGGAAATGTCGAAAATTCGACTGGCCGCGCCATATAAAACGTCAGCAGCAGCACGAGGAACGCAAAGCTGAAGTTGGTCAGGATCAGCAGATCGAGCAGCCCTGGCGGGATCGGTGCGAAAAGTACGCCAAGCACCCCGAGCACCAGCACGACCAGGGCGATGTCGCTGTGCCGTCCGAAGAAAGCCCGCATCATGCCGGTGCTCCCTGCTGCGAGGCCGTGCCGCGTCGACGTGCATCGCGCATCGCGAACACCCAGACGATGATGCGCGCCACCTGTGCATACAGCTCCGGCGGAACAGACTGATCGACATGCAGATCGTGAAACAGCCGGCGCGCCAATGGCGGATTCTGAACGACGGGAATGTTATGACGGGCCGCCACCTTGCGCATGGCGGCCGCGAGCACGCCAGCGCCTTTCGCAACCAGTTGGGGAGATTCCATCTGCCCATGAACGTAACGTAACGCCACCGCTACGTGCGTCGGATTCGTTATCAACACATCGGCATGCTGCGTGTTTTGTACGGCGCGACTTCGTTTGAGCATCTCTCGCCGCAGCTCGCGTAGCCGGGAGCGAATGCGCGGATCCCCTTCTCGTTGCCTGAATTCGTCCTTGAGCTCGCGCTTGCTCATGCGCATGTTCTTCGCGAACTCTCGCCGGGTATAAAGCATGTCCAGCAGCGCGACGAATCCAAGCATCAACGCCATTTTCAGACCAAGCGATGCGAAGTCGTCCAATAGCGTCCGCAAGATACCGAGCGCAGACAGACCGGCTAGATAGTAAAACTGCGGCAGCACGCTTTTTAGCGCGAACCAGGCAACGGCCGAGAGCAGTCCCAGCTTCAAACACGCTCGCACGCCGTTGAACAACACTCGCAACGTGAACAGCTTCTTGAAACCACTGACCGGATTGATACGACTCCAGTCCGGTTTGATCGGGTCTGCCGAGAAGATCAACCCGGTTTGCATCAGGTTGCCGACAATCGCGGCCAGCATCAGCGTAATCAGAAACGGCAACGCCATCGTCATGGTCGACAGCAGGAGCCGGCCAACCAGATCGCCAAGCGCGGTCGAACTGGTCAGTTGTCCCGCCTGGGACAGCAAGACCCTGTCGATGCGAAATTGCGCCTGCCATACCGTCCAACCCTGACTGGCAAGAAAAAGCATGGCCGTCGTAAAGACGACGGCAGACACAACGTCCGGACTCTTCGAAACCTGGCCGCGCTTGCGCGCCTGCTGAAGTTTGTACGGCGTAGCCGCTTCGTTGCGATCCAGATCCTGTTCCGCCATTACGCCCCCCGCGCCGTGGGGCGGTGCATCGCCGACGCGCTGAATATCGCGTCCCACGTCCGGAAAATCGACGCGTAGGCAGTACTCATCGTGTTGCCCATTCCGCCAAACCAGAGCGATAACGCAATCAGGCCGGCAGTAATTTTCACAGGTACGCCGAGTACCAGCATGTTTATCTGCGGCAGATTGCGCGCCACGACGCCTAGCATCAGATCGATCAGCAGAATGCAGAACACCACCGGTGCGGCAAGTGCGAACCCCAGGCTAAACAACCCCGCCACCTGCTTCGCTACCGGCGCGAATGCCGCATCGACGGACCACTCGCCGCCAAGCGGAAACCGCTCGAGGCTATAGGCAAATCCACGCAATAACGCGTGATGTGCATCGACAAGAAAGAATGCGACCAGTGCGATCTGATTGAATGCGGACGTCAGGATCGACGACTGGGTGTTGGCGACGGGATCGAATACCTGGGCTATGCCAAAGCCGATCTGGATGTCCAGCAGGCTGCCCGCAATCGAAAAGGCGCCGAACGCCAGCAGGATGCCGAGCCCGAGCGTCGCGCCCAGGGCAAGCTCGGCGGCGGCGGCCTGGATCAACAGGCCCGGGTGATCGATCAGCGAACCGGCGACATCATGCGAAAGCGCGCTCTGCGACAGGCCGGAACACATGCACGCTATGGCGATGACGATGAGCACTCGCACCGTCGGCGGCACGCTCGATGCCGCCAGTACGGGCGTCATCAAGAGCGTGGCGCCCACGCGTAGTGAAAGTAGTCCGACCGCCAGAAGCCAGCCGAGATCTAAAGAGAGCAGATTCTGCACGGGACAATCGCGGTCAGAACATGGAAGGAATGCTGGACCACAACCGGGTTGAATACTGCATGAGCTCACGCAGCATCCAGCCACCCAGAACAATGAGCGTAATTCCCGCGACAAGTAGTTTTGGCACAAAGGTCAGCGACATTTCTTGTATTTGTGTCACGACCTGCAAGATGCTGACTAATAGACCCACCAGCATCGTCAACCCTAAAACGGGCGCGCAAACGATAAAACCCGTCCAGAGCAGGTTGCTCATCATTCTTAGAGCTAGATCGAGATGCATGAGATTCCCCGGGCCGTGCGGTATTACTTTGGTCTGTTTGTAATTTCTGACGCGGTCGAGCGCATGAACTACTGCATGCGTGCCGCATTTACTTTCGGGACGAAGTCTAGCAGTAATAATTCGTTATATTCAAGCGGGGATTTTACAAATGTGCCAAAGCTGGAGAGGGGGTTCTACACGGCCAGGTCTGGGTTGTAGTTGAGGGTTGCAGTCAAGCCGCCGGAGTAAGCCATGGAATTAATAGGGGAACCATCTGTGACAAAATCCCATGTATCGCGCGCTCCGTTGTTAATACTCTTGGCGCGCCTTCATGAAGTTAAATCCTCAGCTAGGGAAGGTCTGCAAAACCCGCTTTCGGCGCGTTGATGGTTTGCAATCCAAGTTGTGTACGCGCTCGAAACACGCTGCATATTGAGCGTCATGCTTTTCAGCGGTAGCAACTCGCGTTTGCCGAGGTCCATGGTTGCTGTGCAGGCCTGTTTCAGGCATTGAGCAATGCTTTGCGCACCATCCACAGATTGCCCAGCGTAAACAGCGTCGTGATCTGGGCGGTGTTCTTCATCAAGCCTCGGTATCGTGTCTTTGTGTAGCCAAACTGTTGCTTGAGGATGCGGAATGGACGCTCAACCTTGGCGCCGATGCCAGCCTTCAGACGTTCGATTTCATCGTATATCGCCTCCAGCCGGTCGCTCAGGTCCAGTTCCCTGCGCTTGCCTGGTTTCATCGCGACATGCCAGTGCCGTGCATCAGACCCGCACCGCCTTTCGATTCCCTGATAGCCAGCGTCAGGATAGATATCCGTTTCTGCACCATGCAACAATGCCTGGGCTGCATTGATGTCGTGAGATCACCGTGTGCACCAGTCCCGATTGCGCGTCCACGCCAATATGCACTTTCATTCCGAAGTACCAATGATTGACTTTCTTCACCTGGTGCATTTCCGGGACCCGGGTCCCGGAAGCGTTCTGCGTCGAAGTGCGCGCCGAAATCAATGTGGCGTCAACCACCGAACCGGCTTTGAGCATCAGATCTTTCTCACCTAGGATCTCATTGACCGGTGCGAGCATCTGCACAGCCAGACCGTGAGTTTCGAGCAGGTAACGAAACCGAAGAATCGTGCTCTCGTCAGGCAATCGCGTCATGCCACCGTCCAAACCCGCAAAGTCTCGATAGAGCGGCGCGTCATACAACGCCTCGTCCATCGCCGGGTCCGACAGGCCAAACCACTGCTGCATGAAATGGATCTGCAGCATTGTGGCAACCGGAAAGAGCAGCCGTCCCGTTTTACCCTTCGGATAATGCGGCTCAATCACGGCAATCAGCTTCGACCACGGCATCACGCGCCTCATCTCTTCGAGGAATTCCTGCTTGCGCGTACGTTTCGTTGACAGATCCAGATCGAGACCTCGTTGCGTCATCAAACCGCTCCTTGAATTCTCCCGCTCACACGATAGTCCATACGCTCTTCAATACCAGGACTTTTGCAGACCTTCCGTAGACGACTAATCGCACGTTAGTACGTTGAGACCCCAAACAAATCATCAAGCATCGCCGTATAGCTACCCGGATGCACCATCGGGTGGCTATTCATCTCCAGCAGCCACAAATGATTATCAGCATCGGCAACGGCATCAACGGTAAAGATCGTGTGTCTTCGTGTTTCCAAAGGCATGCCTTGCAGCAGCGAATTGCCGATCTGATGTAACTGCGCCCGCTGAATATCCGTCGCCGATGGGAGAACATTGCGGTCGTCGCTCGTCAGGCGATCAAAACGCGTCACGTATTTGAATTCGAGCTGAACCCGTTGCCCGGTTGGGGGAATGCTGTCCGGGGTGAGTTGTTGCCATGCGAGTATGTCCGACGCCTGTTCATCGATTGAATAAGCGACGTCGAAACTACCTCGAGTAGTCGCACCGATCTCGCGCAGCGACCGCACACCGTCACCCACGACGAACGGCGCAGGCAGACGTTCCATGGCAGCCGGCCGGCCGCTCCAGTACCAGATCTTGACGCTGTCGCCGACGATGAAGTGCTCGAAGTATTCGTTCGGCGACAACGAGACGAATTGAGCCTCACGGCTACCGGCTCGATAAGGTCCGTGTATACCTTGCCCGAATGAGCCTCGCTGCCCCTTGACGATGAAGTCATTGCTCTGCGGCACGGTGTCGAGAGAATAACCAGGAGTCGGTAAGCCAGCCTGTTCACAATAGCTCTTGAACGTGAGCTTGTCGGACGCGAGGGGCCATCGTTTGAGCTCATAGGGCAGCCAGCCTACAAAGCCGCCATCGTCAGGAAAGTGCGTCGTATAGGCTAATCCTGCCTGGGTTCCTATGACGAATCGGGGAATGAAGGTTACGGTGCGACCTCGACACGTCACCCGAAGCTGAAATGTCCCGACGTCCAGAAAGAGCTCCCCCTCATGCTGGCGCGCCCATCTGCGAATCGTTGCAAGGTGGCTGACTGGCTGGAACAGGAAAAACATCACAAAGCCTTTTCATTCATGGAAAAGGATGCGGAAACCGCGCCGCCCGCTTCCGGTACGTGTCCATGCCAAGCGGCAGGCGCAATGTGCCAAACGCTACGGGAATCAAACCGGGAACGATCACTCTGCCCGAAACGAGGGTGTGCCCCGTCAGCGTCTGCGGCGCATCGGAAAGACTCAGATCGACCCACAGGGGATCGAGTCCACGCGCAGCCAGGTCGGCATACACAGTGAACATATCCGGCGACTGCCGCTGCACAATGTCGTGGAATGCAATCCGTGCACCCGTTTCGAGGAGCGCATCGGCCCGTCTGTAGTAACGCTTCAGGGCGTAGAGGTCGGCGTGATGAGCCGGCGTCGTCACCTCGGCGGGACGAACACGCTCTCCCTTGAATCCGACGAGACGGGCATTGGCACCTGTCTCGGCTTCGGATAGCGCAGAATGCAGCGCCCGCTCGGCAGCCAGCCCCGCTGCCGCACCTACCGAAGTGAAGTGCTTCTCGTCGTGTTGAACAACCACCATCCATACAGGTTGCACAGCAAGATCAAGGAGTTGCAGGCTGACCCTGCATCCCCGCGAGCGCAGTTGCTCGACACGCTGTTGAAATGGCAATGGCAAGGATTCGATTGCAACTTCTTCACCACCTCGCTGGGCAAACCAGTGACGCATGAATGCATCGCGCTCGATCACCTCAAACAGCGCAGAGTGCTGTGCCATTTCGAGGCTCGAACCGCTTGCGCAACCCGACGAACTGCAATCGGTGAGGCACTGTTCCAGGTACGACGCGGGAAGCGCCTTCGGATGAAGCACGCATTCGGCGGGGACCCATTGATGACTGCCATTGGCGAGATGGGTCGCCTCGAGCCAGAGATACGGCTTGCGAGGATCAAAAGGCTTGAATGGAAAATCGGCGTACCGGTATTGCAATGCGCGATAGCCCGCAATCTTGCGGGGGTCGCACACATTGTTCAACTCGTCCCAGCGCGCGCTGCGCAATTCTCGTGGTTGACGATATGCATGGCGCTCCACTGTCTCAGCTAAAGCTTTGTCATATGCGTGCCAGGCGTTTGCATCGCGCCCCCAGCTAAAAGATGAGTCGGCTTCGCCGTCGTGACCTTTGATTCTTGCCATACCTAGATGAAACGGCAACCCGGAGATCTCGTCATTCCACAGGAACTCGATGCGTGATGAGATATCGGACCCATCTTCGCCTTGCCCGGCATGCGGTCGTGCGGCGGCGTCGCCCGTTTCGGGCAGTGACCCAAATACACCCGCTATGAGGACCTGACACGCTTCGGGCAGACGGCAATGCGCAGCCATGCGGGAATAGTCCAAGCCTCCCAGTGCGCGCCAGCCCAGCTTCTGTTCGATGGCCGATAGCGCAATGTTCTGAATGATCTGCCCTGCTTCCAGCATCGCAAACGGGTAACTGCGATTACCATATTTGAGCGTACCAGGCAGAAGCG
The DNA here is from genome assembly GCF_002362315.1 of Paraburkholderia acidicola. GTDB lineage: Bacteria > Pseudomonadota > Gammaproteobacteria > Burkholderiales > Burkholderiaceae > Paraburkholderia > Paraburkholderia acidicola. Next base: position 2,320,853 of record NZ_MTZV01000006.1, on the reverse strand, counting down.
CCCCGCTAATGACAATCATCCCAACCGCCTGACGAAGCAAGTGAGGGTGGTAAATCAGACTCGGCACCGAATCATGTTCGTCGTGTTCATGCTGCAGATAAACCCCGCCATCAGAATCGAATCGGACCAGATAGGTACCGGGAGCGATGCTATCGACGCCTCTGAGCAAGATGAGGTGCAGCGTCAACGGATAGAACCCCCCCGCCGATGCAACGCTGCGACGGTCGGATTCTTCATGCAGCCCATAGGCTGAATGCAGGAGTCTGGATAGATCCACCCGGTCCGGCGTCCGGACACCGAAGATCGTCGCGGATCGTCTTTGGGCAATGAGAGACGACAGCGCAGACGGTTCGCGCGGCGGTAGTTTGATCGCCTTGGTATCGATCGACGCGCGATGAGGCAACGGCTGCGCAGCATTGCGCCACATGATCTCGTCAGCGGGTTGTCCCATCCGGTCGGGATGCTGGGTTTCCCGCACAGCGTGCAGCAGCAAGGTAGGGACATCGATGAGCACACCGGCGGCAAGCAGATCTTCGACAAACTGAATGAAGTACCGATCACCCCATTGTGCCAAACACGCTTGCTCGATTTGAGCAAGCGTCATGTCCCCCTGACACCAGACGGTCAGCTTAGCCAGGTAGTGACGGGGAGCGCGTAGTTCGATCTTTTCGCCCGCCAGACGCATCGACAGGGTGTTCCCTTTGATCCAGGCCGGCGCGGCCAGTATCGGGAAAACACGTTCCGGGTCTGTTAGTCCTTGCGTGACGGGATCCGTCGCCGCTTCTGTCTGCATCATTGGTAAGGTCACCGCATAGCCCCGGCGTTTTCTTTAGCACAAGCACACATTGCCTTTAGTGCTGAGTTCTTAGGAAACCCTCTCTTCAATCCGGATATATTCATTCTGATCGGCACTACCCCGTTGTGACGACGAATACTACCTTATGGGAAAACACGCGACAACGGAGGGGCTTAAAGCACCCTCCGGTTTGCAAGACGAAGTCGCTGCGATGTCTGGACGAGAGGCGAATCGCTAAGGATGACAATCAGATTTGAAGCACCAGGTCACCTTCTCTCCACCCTGGTCTGCTCAAGCAAGTGCCGACAACCGCGCACGCACAGCACCCTGATCGATACCCAGCTTCCCAGCCAGCCAGTCGCAGATAAACTCCTGACCCAGAGTCGGATTGTCGATCTGACAATGCGCGGCCCCTGTTTCAGCAGGATCGAACAGCTTGAGTTCAGCATCGACGCCACGCGCCCTGGCGTAATCGTAGGTATCGGTTGCTGTTTTTAGTCCAAGCCAGTCTTCCGTGCCCTGCAACACCAGATAAGGCATGTCGATCCTGTTGATCACCCCTTCCAGCTTGAACGCCTTCGCTCTTTCGACCACCTCTTCAGCCGTCGCGCAACCGAACACCCATTTCAGGTGACGCCAGATCAGTCGTTCCGGCGTCACGAGCCAGCCCTCGAACAACGACGACATATCGAACATGACGGAGTCGGACACAACCGCCACGAGCCGCCTCTCAAAGGACGCCGCGAGTGCCGCGTACACACCGCCAACGCTCGCACCATAGAGCGCGATTTTTGCAGGGTCGACGTCGGAGCGCGTCAGCAGATAATCGATGCACGCGCCAACCGGCACATGGGTATCCGGACGATTGACGATCTTCTGACGGCGCAGCGTCCCACCCTGGCCCGGCATGTCCACGAGCAGCAGCGACATGCCGCGCGTCAGCGCATGCTTGGGCATCTCGTGCAACAGTTCGTCCTTGTACTCGTCGAGGCCGCCAAACGCGATCACGACAGGCGAGCGAACGCTGCTGTCCGTGCAGGGCAGAAAGTAGGCATCGAGATGCGCGCCGTTTTCGTACGGAATCGCCACGACTTCTCCCGCCGGATGCAGCCCGGCAAGATAGTGGTGCGAGCAACGTTCGACGCTGTCGAACGTGTCGATACGTCGCGGGTCGTCGTGCGCCAGATAGAACTCCGACGACCGGTAATAGTTCGAGGCGCGCAGCCAGTTGCTAGAAGCCGTCCGAAAACGTCCGCGCGCGAACGCATCTTCGGCACGCCACTCGCTTTTCTTCGCGAACACCTGCCACTCGCGATACCAGCTCTCGGTGTCGCCGGGCGTCATGCGCGATGCGGCTGCGAAGCACTCGCTGATCAAGCTCGCCCCCTCCTGCGCGCCGCCGAGCGTACGGGCGAACTGGAAGCTCAGTTCGGGCTCTCCGGGCCACTGGACCCAGCCTTCCTTCTGATAGCGGCCAGATGAAGCTTGCGATGGTGTCGACATGAGGTCCTTCCTTTTACATATATGTAAAAATTCGGACGTGCGAGAACCTGGCCGATGTGAAGACGGTGGCCATGAACGACGCCCGAGGTCGAGCAGTCAATCTGCTCCTGCCGGCAAGTCTAGCCAACTTCTCTCGCCCTTGCATGCAATTCACAATTTCTCTTATATATACTTGTTTTAAAACAGAATTATTGTTACATATACGTAAATTCAAAGCGTCTTGACAGTCTGATTGAGCCGCCATGCAAGGAAGCCCCCGATGAACAGAAAGTCACGTGCCACGTCGATTCTCGCGGCCCTTCCCCCGCAGACCGCGAAGAAACCGTCAGCGCGCATTCCGCCGGAAGAGATTGGCCAGCGCCTCAGGCAGTTGCGCCAATCCAGAGATCTCTCGCTGTCCGATGCGAGTCGCCTGACGGGCGTGCCGGAAGCCACGCTATCGCGGATCGAAACGAGCAAGATGTCACCGACGTTCGGCATGCTCTTCAAGATCGTCGAAGGGCTCGGCTTCGACTGGCAGGACATGCTCGCCAAGCCGCCGAGAGCGCCGTCGGCCGTTAGCGTGTCGCGCCTCGACGAGATTGCTTTTACGCGTCTCGCCGATATCCCCTACAGCTATGCGCTGTTGCATCAGGGGAATACCGGAGGGCTCAGGCCGCTGCGAATGCGCGTCCACGCGACGAGCGTCGAGGAGGCCGGTGGACTTGCCGGCCATGCCGGCATGGAATTCTGTTACGTGCTCTCGGGCACGCTGGCAGTGAGCTTCGAGGGAAAAGAACCGGTCACGCTGACGGCTGGAGAAAGCGCGCTTTTCAGCAGTGCCATGCCGCATGCGTACACCACGCCGCGGCCCGACGATACGGAGATTCTCATCGTGCTGGCGAATCGGGATTCGACGGTTCGCTTTTGATTTCCTGCGTCGATGCCGAGACGTCTTTCGAAGTGCGTGGGCCGAAGATCGAGCGATGCAAGAGCACGCGGCCATCGGGAATTCCGATCATGTTGTTTGCTGAACACTGCCAGTCGCGCGAAGCATCCACCGCGGAGCGAAATGCGACACCCAGCCCGCAGTCGATCCAATGGCCCCCGCGGCCGCCAGTTGCACCACGTTCTCGATCGACGGTGCGAGTTCCGACGCAAACCAGGTGACGAGCCCAAGGAAGTAAGCCAGCAGGTTGTTCATCACCGGCATGCCGCGAATCCCGACGACAACGATCGCCACCGCGAACACAACGATCGGCAACGCCACGCCAACACCGAGCGTCGGCGCCAGCATGCCGATGCCCGTGGCAGCCAGGGTACCGATCGAAATGCCTAGCCAGACGCAGCCCAGGTTTTCGACCGTGGACCGGGTGGTCAGCCCGCGCGAGAAAAATGCGATCCAGCCCATGAACATGGCCCAGACGGGGAGCGACAGCGCAAGGGCCGTAGCGGAGGCGATGGCAGCCGAAACGGCGGCGATCACGGTAATCAGGACGTAGCCCTGACGGGAAGTACGAGGATGGTTCATAAGAGGCTCCGGTTAATCAGGTAGGGCCGACGTCCTCAATCAATCAACGACGGTGAAAGCATTCTGTACGATTCATTTTCTACAATCATCGGCCAAATATTGCTTTTACTATTCCATTTACATTAACAAAAGCAGAAGCTCGTCGGCAAACTTCCGCACTCCAGGCGGGCACTCACGCACCGCTTGAACGCAAACCGAGCCTCATCCGCGTGCATCGCACGCCACACGAAGACTCATCGATACGGCATACCGCGCATGGCACGCTTATCGCTTGAATGCTTCGCAGGAGCCGGTAGCAGCATCCGGTTTAGTAGTCACAATCTGGCAATGGACGACTAGGGTTCCGGTTCGCATCGAGGTCATCGACATGACCGCATGCGGATGCTGGTCCGAGAGTTGTCGACCTCAGGCGAGGTTACACGGCGGGATAAAAGCCCGGGAGAGAACGCGATGCGTCGCGCCGCTCCTGCCGTCGATAACCGCCCCTGCGAGGTCAACCTCATGCGCAAGCTCCGCCTGTTCGCTGTCGCCGCCTTACTCTCCGCTCTCTCTCTTTCCGCCGCCACTCCGTCGTTCGCTGCTGGACGCAAGGACTTCAAGGTCTGCTGGACCATCTACGCCGGCTGGATGCCGTGGGGTTATGCCAAGACCCAGGGCATCGTGTCGAAGTGGGCGAAGAAGTACGGCATCACCGTCGATGTCGTCCAGCTGAACGACTACATCGAATCGATCAACCAGTACACCGCGGGCAAGTTCGACGGCTGCGCGATGACCAACATGGACGCGCTGACCATCCCGGCCACCGGTGGTGTCGACACGACGGCGCTGATCGTCAGCGATTATTCGAACGGCAACGACGGCGTGCTCATCAAAGGCAACGGCAAGAAGCTCACCGACCTGAAAGGCCAGTCGATCAATCTCGTCGAGCTGTCGGTGTCGCACTATCTGCTCGCACGCGGCCTTGAAACCGTCGGCATGAGCGAGCGCGATATCAAGGTGGTCAATACGTCCGATGCCGATATCTCCGCCGCATTCGCTACGCCATCCGTTCACAACGCCGTGACGTGGAACCCGATGCTCGCGCAATTGAAGGCGCAACCCAACGTCACCGAAGTGTTCGATTCGAGCCGCATTCCCGGCGAGATCATGGACATGATGGCCGTCAACACGAAGACGCTTCAGGACAACCCCGCGCTCGGCAAGGCACTGACCGGCGCCTGGTTCGAGATGATGCAACTGATGCACGGCGACAGCGCCGACAGTCGCGCAGCGTTGACTGCGATGGCAAAAGCGTCGGGCACCGATCTCGCGGGCTACAAGGCGCAACTCTCGACCACCGCGCTCTTCTACACGCCGCAACAGGCGCTCGACTTCGCGACCAGCCCGAACCTGCCGAAGATCATGACGCGTGTCGCACAATTCTCTTTCGATCACGGTCTGCTCGGCCAGGGCGCGGCCGATGCCGGTGCGGTCGGCATGGCGTTCGACAAGGGCGTCGTGATCGGCAGCAAGAGCAATGTGAAGCTGCGCTTCGATCCGGCGTATGTGCGCATGGCCGCGGAAGGCAAGCTCTAGCAGCCGCCCGACCTGACCCAACTGCAATCCGTTCCGAGGAGAGTCCCATGCGGCTCATCAACCGACACCCGAGCCGCAGCGGCGCGCTGATGCTACTGCTGTTGCCGTTCGTGCTGCTGATTGCGGTGTACTTCACCGGTTCGGCACTGCGGCTGCAGGCCAACCCCGACGACAAACTGCTGCCGGGTGCCACGCAGATGGGCACAGCGATACACGAGTTCGCGTTCACCGAGGACAAGCGCACCGGTGAATACCTGCTCTGGCAGGACACCGCGTCGAGCATGCGGCGACTCGCGATCGGTCTCGTCGCGAGCGCGGCACTCGCACTCGTGTTCGGCATCTTTACGGGCACGCTACCGCTCGCTGGCGCGACGCTCACGCCGTTCATCACCGTGATCTCGATGATTCCGCCGCTCGCGGTACTACCGATCCTGTTCATCGTGTTCGGTCTCGACGAGTTGTCGAAGGTCGTGCTGATCGTGATCGGCATCACGCCGATGATGATTCGCGATCTGCAGCAGCGCACGCGCGAGATTCCCGAGGAGCTTTGGGTGAAGGCGCAAACGCTCGGTGCGACCAGCTGGACGCTGATCCTGCGCGTGATCGTGCCGCAGTTGCTGCCGCGGCTCCTCGTCGCAGTGCGGCTTGCGTTGTGCTCGGCATGGCTCTTTCTGATCGCCGCCGAAGCAATCGCGTCGACCGATGGTCTCGGCTACCGGATCTTCCTCGTGCGCCGTTACCTCGCGATGGACGTCATCCTGCCGTACGTCATGTGGATCACGCTGCTCGCGTGGCTGATCGACGAAGCGCTGCGCCGTGTCACGCAATGGGCGTTCCCCTGGTACGGCGGAGCGCGCTGATGATCGAGATCCGCAACGTCTGGAAAGAGTACGGCGACCAGGTCGTGCTCGAACGTGTGAACCTGCGCATCGAGGACGGCGAGTTCTGCTCGATGGTCGGCGCGTCGGGCTGTGGCAAGTCGACCTTCCTGCGGCTGCTGCTCGGTCAGGAGCGGCCTACGCGCGGCACTATCCTGCTAGATGGTGCGCCGTTACCGGCGGAACCGGACGCGCATCGTGGTGTGGTGTTTCAGCGTTACTCGGTGTTTCCGCACCTGAGCGTGCTGCGCAACGTGCTGCTTGGTCTCGAACTGCCGCACGCGCGCTTCGCCGGGCGACTGTTCGGCGCACGCTGGCGGCTCGCGCGAGACGAAGCGGTTGCCATGCTCACACGCGTCGGTCTCGCCGATGCACTCGACAAATATCCGCATCAGTTGTCGGGGGGTATGCAGCAGCGCCTTGCGCTCGCCCAGGCACTTGTGATGAAACCGCGTGTGCTGTTGCTCGACGAGCCGTTCGGCGCGCTCGATCCCGGTATCCGACGCGACATGCACGAACTGCTGCTGAAGCTGTGGCACGAAACCGGCCTGACGATCTTCATGGTCACGCACGACCTGAAGGAAGGCTTCACGCTCGGCAGCCGGATGCTCGTCTTCGACAAGGTGCGCGTCGACCCGCAGGCGCCCGGCGCCTATGGCGCGCGCATCACCTACAACATTCCGTTAGAGCGCAACCGCGACGCGCAGCACGGTCTCGCCGCAGCGATGCCGCACGCCCTTGCGCTCTGACGAGTTCATCAAAGAACCCGACATGAATGACATGAACATCTCTTCCATATTGTTCAAAGAAACCGTGCCCGGTGGCGGTCACACCTCGCTGATCGTCAAACGCGGACAACTGCTGCGTATCACCGATCTGCGCGGCGGCGCGAACGTCAGCCTGCTGCTCTTCAACGCAGCGGAAAAAAGCGAACGCCTGAACCTCCCGGACACGCTCAAATGCCAGCACACGGCAAAGCTCACGAAGGGCCATTGCCTGTACTCGGACATGGGCCGCGTGCTCGCGGCGATCGTCGCCGATACCTGCGGCTGGCACGACAGCCTGGGCGGTGTTTCGGATGCGCGCGAAGTACACGAGCGCTATGGCGCGGGACGTTATCAGGAGTTGCGCAATGCGTTCTTTCGCAACGGCGCCGACAACCTGCTCGTCGAACTCGGCAAATGGGGACTCGGTCTCGCCGATCTGTTGATGACGCTGAACCTGTTCAGCCGCGTCGATGCAAATGAAGCCGGTGCGCTTGACTTCGTGCCCGGCAATTCGCATGCGGGTGACCATATCGATCTGTATGCACCGATGAACACGCTGGTCGTACTCACCGCGATCCAGCATCCGCTCGATCCTCATCCCGAGTACGCACCGAAGCCGGTCAAGCTGACGCTCATCGCAGCGGACCCGCAGGTCGCGGACATCTGCCGGACCTCGTGCGACGAAAACGCACGCGGCTTTGCCAACACCGAGCGGTTTTTTCTCTAAGCGGAGCGCGCCATGACGACCCCCACCCTGCTTACCGCCAGCACGCGCGATCCTGCGGATGCCGTGTATCGCGAAGTCCTCGCCGCCGGCGAGCCGTGGCTGAAGGAACTGAAGGCCGGCCAGACGTTGCGCATTCACGATCTTGAAGGCAATCAGGCTGTCGATACGCTGTTCTACAGTGCCACCGATCCGCGTGAGCGCTACGATCCGCAGCGCACGTTGCGCCGCCAGCAGAGCCTCTATCTGACCACCGGCACCGTGCTGTATTCGAATCTCGGCAACCCGCTGCTGACCATCGTCGCGGATACCTGCGGGCGGCACGACACGCTCGGTGGCGCGTGCGCGCAGGAGAGCAACACCGTGCGTTACGCACCCGAAAAGCGCTATATGCACAGCTGCCGCGATAACTACCTGCGCGCGTGCGCGCACGACGGCCGTCTGTCGAAGCGAGATCTCGGTGCGAACATCAACTTCTTCATGAACGTACCCGTCACCGCGACCGGCGGTCTGACGTTCGAAGACGGCATCTCCGCGCCCGGAAAATACGTCGAACTGCGCGCCGAGCAGGACGTGATCGTGCTGATCTCGAACTGCCCGCAACTGAACAACCCGTGCAACGCCTACAACCCCACGCCCGCGGAGCTGTTGATATGGAACTGAAGACCTTGCGCCTCTGGCTGTTCGAGATGCTGCGCGTGCGCGCGGAGCGTTATGGGCTTGCACGCAGCGGACCGCGCGAGCCGCATGTGCCGCCCCGGCGCTAAGCGGCAGCGCTAGCTTCCGGATACGTGCCGCGGACGACCGCGGCTCGCATACCAACGTGGCGGGACGGCCCGCCCACGCATTGAACACCTTCTCATGTTCGATACCGTTCTCATCGCTAACCGCGGCGCGATCGCGTGCCGCATCCTGCGCACGCTGCGCGAACTCGATGTCACTGGCGTCGCTGTGTATAGCGAAGCCGACCGCGCAAGCCGTCACGTGAGTCTCGCGGACTCGGCTCATAGCCTCGGCGATGGCGCAGCCAGCGCCACCTATCTCGACGTCGAACGCATCCTGCAGATTGCGCGTGCCGAACACGTGCAGGCGATTCATCCCGGCTACGGCTTCCTGTCGGAAAACGCGGCGTTCGCGCAGGCATGCGAAGCGGCCGGCATCGCGTTCATCGGGCCGACGCCTGAACAGCTTCGCGCGTTCGGCCTGAAGCACACCGCGCGCGCGATCGCCGCCGCTGAACAGATCCCGATGCTCGAAGGCACGGGCCTGCTCGACGATCTCGACGCGGCGCTCACCGCAGCGGCGCGCATCGACTTTCCGGTCATGCTGAAAAGCACGGCCGGTGGCGGCGGCATCGGTATGCGCGTGTGTCGTTCGGCGGAAGAACTCGCTGCGCAGTTCGACGTCGTCAAGCGCCTTGGGCAAAACAACTTCAGCGATGCGGGCGTGTTCCTCGAGAAATACATCGAGAAAGCCCGGCACCTCGAAGTGCAGATTTTCGGCGACGGCAATGGGGCTGCGCTCGCACTCGGTGTGCGCGACTGCTCAGTGCAGCGGCGCAACCAGAAGGTGCTCGAAGAAACACCCGCGCCGAACCTGCCCGACGGTGTCGCGGAAGCGCTGTGTGCCGCTGCAATCCGTCTCGCACAGGCGGTCAGCTATCGCTCGGCCGGTACCGTCGAGTTCGTCTACGACAGCGACGCCGCACGCTTCTATTTTCTCGAAGTGAACACGCGTCTACAGGTCGAGCACGGTGTAACCGAACAGGTGTGGGGCGTCGACCTCGTGCGCTGGATGATCGAACTTGCGGCGGGCACGCTTGCGCCGCTCGACGAACTCGCAAAGCGTTTGCACCCGTCAGGTCATGCGATCCAGGCCCGGCTCTATGCGGAAGATCCAGGCCGCGACTTCAAACCGTGCCCGGGTCTGCTCACCGAGGTTTCGTTTCCTTCCGCCGATGGCCGCGCGCTGCGTATCGACACGTGGATCGAAGCGGGCTGCGAAGTGCCGCCGTGGTTCGATCCGATGCTGGCGAAGCTGATTGCGTGGTCGCCGACTCGTGACGATGCACACCATACGCTCGACGCTGCGCTTGCCGAGACGCGCATCTACGGTGTCGAAACGAATCGCGCCTACTTGCGGCAAATTCTTGCCGACACACCATTCGCGAGCGGCGCACCGTGGACTCGTTGCCTCGAAGGTTTGCGTTATCGGGCCGCGACCGTCGAAGTCCTCACCGGCGGCACGCAAACGACTGTGCAGGATTACCCGGGCCGGCTCGGCTACTGGGCGGTCGGTATCCCGCCATCGGGTCCGATGGACGATCGCTCGCTGCGCCTCGGCAACCGGCTGCTCGACAACGGCAGCGACGCGGCCGCGCTCGAAATCACGATGAACGGACCGACGCTGCGCTTCAATACCGACGCAGTGATCGCGGTGACCGGTGCCGCGCTCGCCGTGACGCTCGATGGCGTCGACCAACCGATGCACACCGCGCTCTTCGTCGCCGCCGGCTCGACGCTCACGCTCGGCGCGATCCGTGGCGCGGGCGCGCGTGCGTATCTGTGCGTGTGCGGTGGCCTCGACGTTGCGCGCTATCTCGGCAGTCGCAGCACATTTACGCTCGGTCAGTTCGGTGGTCACGGTGGTCGTGCGCTACGTGCGGGCGATGTGCTGCATCTTCAGTCGCTCGCCGACCGCAGCACGGGTGCGGCATTGCCTCATACGCTCACACCGCAACTCGAAGCGGTGCGCACCGTGCGCGTGATCTACGGACCGCACGGCGCACCCGAATACTTCAGCACGCGATACATCGAACAGTTCCTCGCCACCGAATGGGAGATCCATTTCAACTCAAGCCGCACCGGCGTGCGGCTGATCGGCCCGAAGCCTGAGTGGACTCGCGCGGACGGTGGCGAAGCCGGACTGCATCCGTCGAACATTCACGACAATCCGTATGCGGTCGGCGCAATCGATTTCACTGGCGACATGCCTGTGATCCTCGGTCCGGACGGCCCGAGCCTGGGCGGCTTCGTGTGTCCGGTGACGATCATCGAAGCCGATCTGTGGCAGATCGGTCAGTTGAAGGCCGGCGACAAGGTGCGCTTCGTACCTGTCGATATCGCTACCGCACGCGAGGCTGCAGCCGCTCGCGTGCGCGAAGCGGCGCAGCTCGACGCACAGGCCTATGCGTACGCATCCGCGTTGCCGCCGCTATCGATCGCTTCCGGCGACCAGGCGCAACCTGTGTCATCTCTCGCGTCGCCGATCGTGCTCGACATCGGTCAGGCCGAGGAGCGCCTCGTTGCGCGGCTGTCAGGCGACACGCATCTATTGCTCGAAATCGGTCCCGCGGAACTCGACATCGCGCTGCGTTTTCGCGGCCACGCGTTGATGCAGGCGCTCGAAGCGTGCGCGTTGCCGGGCGTGATCGATCTCACGCCTGGTATCCGTTCGCTGCAGATTCACTACCGGCCGGAACAGCTTCCGCTCGCGACATTGCTCGTGCATGTAGAAACACACTGGCAAGCCGTGTTGCAGCAACGCGACCTGCGTGTGCCGTCGCGAATCGTGCATCTGCCGTTGTCGTGGGACGACCCGGCCTGCCGCCTCGCGATCGACAAGTACATGACCACCGTGCGCCCCGATGCGCCGTGGTGTCCGAGCAACCTGGAGTTCATCCGCCGGATCAACGATCTCGACTCGCTCGAGGCGGTGAAGAGAATCGTCTTCGACGCACACTACCTGGTGATGGGGCTCGGCGATGTCTATCTCGGCGCGCCGGTCGCTACGCCGCTCGATCCGCGGCATCGTCTCGTCACGACGAAGTACAACCCGGCGCGCACGTGGACTGCGGAGAATTCGGTGGGTATCGGCGGTGCGTATTTGTGCGTGTACGGTATGGAAGGCCCTGGCGGCTACCAGTTCGTCGGCCGCACGCTGCAGATGTGGAACCGCTATCGCGAGATCGCGGATTTCGCGGGACGTCCGTATCTGTTGCGCTTCTTCGATCAGATCCGCTTCTACGAAGTCTCCGCCGATGAACTGCTACGCATTCGTGCGGATTTCCCGCTCGGTCGTTATCCGCTGAAAATCGAAGCGGCCGAATTGTCGCTTGCGGACTATCAGGCGTTTCTCGCGCGCGAAACCGAGGGCATTGCGCGGTTCCGCACGCGTCAGCAGGCTGCGTTCGAAGCCGAACGGCAGCGCTGGCATGAAGCGGACGTTAGCGGCGATACGTCGGCAGCGTCGGACACGGTGACTGTGGACGTAGGCGATGCGCCGTTGCGCGACGACCAGATCGCCGTCGACAGCGAGATCGCCGGCAACCTGTGGCAGGTGCACGTCGCACCCGGTGCGACGGTCGCCGCCGGCGACGTGCTGCTCGTGATTGAATCGATGAAGATGGAGATTTCCGTGGTAGCGCCGTGCGCAGGCACGATCGGCGAAATCCACGTCGCGCCCGGTTCATCGGTGCGGGCCGGACAACGCGTAGTCGTGATCGATACTGTGTGATCTGCCTGCTCGCGCCTGATGGTTCCACCTGCATCGGCGCATTGGCTGTTTACCTCTTTGTATCTCTTTCGTTTCAGGACCCGGCATGACCTCATTCGATTTGCGTTTATCCACGTTGCGCGCCGCCTATCGGGCAAAACGCACAACGCCGCGCGCTCTGATCAGCGCCCTGCGCGAACGCGCCGCTGCGCTGAACGACGAGTACCGGCTGTTTATCCATCTGCTTGACGAGGCGGCGCTGCAACCCTGGCTCGCCGCGCTCGATGCATACGATGCCGATACGCTGCCGCTCTATGGCATCCCATTCGTCATCAAGGACAACATCGATCTGTCGGATGTACCGACCACCGCTGCATGCCCCGCGTTCGCTTACACACCCGCGCGCTCCGCGACGCTCGTCGAGCAGTTGATCGCGCTCGGCGCGATCCCGCTCGGCAAGACCAATCTCGATCAGTTTGCGACTGGCCTGAACGGCACGCGCTCGCCGTACGGCAAGTGTCGCAACAGCGTGCATCCGGATTACCCGTCAGGCGGTTCGAGCGCGGGTTCGTCGCTGGCGGTTGCGCTCGGTGTCGCGAGCTTCGCGCTTGGCAGCGACACCGCGGGCTCGGGACGCGTGCCGGCGGCACTCAACAATCTGGTCGGGTTGAAAGCGACGAAGGGGCTGCTGTCGACGGCAGGTGTCGTACCGGCCTGTCGCACGCTCGATTGCGTAACGTTCTTCACGGCGACCGCGCAGGAAGCGAGCGAACTGCTTGCGCTAACCGCCCGCAAAGATACCGCCGATGCGTACAGCCGCGACAACCCGCAATGGAACGACGGCACCGCATTCGGCCAAGTGTCACGTTTTCGCTTCGGTGTGCCGCGCGTGCCGGAATTCTTCAGCTGCGTGGAGAGCCCCGCACTGTTTGCGCATGCACGAGCCGCGCTCGAAGCAAACGGCGGTGAGGCAGTCGAGATCGATTTCACACCGTTCGTCGAAGCAGCGCGACTGCTTTACGAAGGACCGTGGGTCGCGGAACGCTACAGCGTGGCCGGCGCGTTGATGGAGAAGCAGCCCGACGCGGTATTGCCTGTGATCCGCGACGTGCTCGCGAAAGCGCCGACGGCCACCGCCGTCGATGCATTCCGCGCACAGTACCGCCTGCAAGCGCTGAAACAGACCTGCGACGCCGTGCTTGCCAGTGTGGATTTCATGCTGACACCGACCATCCCGCGTGCGGTCACGCTCGCGGAACTCGAACACGATCCGGTCGGCGCGAACTCGCTGCTGGGCTACTACACGAACTTCATGAATCTGCTCGACTACGCAGCCGTCGCGTTGCCCGCCGGCTTCATGAAGAACGGCTTGCCTTGGGGCGTGACGCTCTTCGGTCGTGCCTTCACCGATCAATACCTACTCGGCGCAGCCGATGGTTTGCAACGTGCGCTGGCGTTGCCGCTCGCAGGCGGCGCGGTGCACGATACGCCGCCGCCCGCACACGCCGCGCGACATGACCGGATGCGGCTCGTGGTGTGTGGTGCGCATCTCGACGGTCTGCCTCTAAATGGGCAGTTGACGCGACGTGGTGGCAGACGACTCGAAGCGACGACGAGTGCGCCGCATTACCGGCTCTATGTGCTGGCAGGCGGACCGACAAAGCGGCCCGGGATGGCGCGCACGACGGAAGGCGGTGCAGCGATCGCGGTCGAAGTGTGGGACATGCCGAGCGCCGAGTTCGGTTCGTTTCTCGACGGCATCCCCGCGCCGCTCGCGCTGGGTAAGGTCGAACTGGTGGACGGTCGCTGGGAGACGGGCTTCGTTTGCGAAACATATGGGCTCGACGGCGCGGTCGATATCACGTCGTTTGGCGGCTGGCGGGCGTGGCTTGAGGCTCCCGAACATACTCACCGGTAGCGTGCTGCGGGATGTCACACCTGTCGGGACGGAGACGAAGTCCGATCAGGGGTAAATCCCGGCAACGCCGTTTGGCTTAAGCGCGCGGACGGGCAAGCCGCCCGCGCTTCATCGCTACGTGCTCGCTATCCCGCTACGACGGCCTCTGCGTCCTCGCACGTGTAGCCCAACGCTTCGGCAACCTCGGGACAGGTCACCTTGCCAAACGCGACGTTCAGACCGCGACGCAGATGTTCGTCATCGGTGAGTGCCTTGCGCCAGCCCTGGTCGGCAATGTGCAGCACGAACGGTAGCGTTGCGTTGTTCAATGCATAAGTGGATGTGCGTGGCACACCGCCCGGCATGTTCGCGACGCAGTAGTGCACAACCTCGCCGACTTTGTACGTAGGGTCCGCGTGAGTCGTAGGCTTCGCGGTTTCGCAGCATCCGCCCTGGTCGATTGCGACATCGACGATCACGGAGCCCGGGCTCATCGCATCAACCATCTTGCGCGTGACGAGTTTGGGTGCAGCGGCGCCGGGCACGAGCACGCCACCAATCACGAGGTCGGCATCGAGCACGTGTTGTTCGATGTTGTCCTGGTTCGAATACACCGTGATCACGCGTGCGCCCAGCAGCCGGTCCATGCGTCGCAACGCATCGACATTGCGATCGATCACGACAACCTGCGCACCGGTGCCCACCGCCATCTGCGCGGCATTGGTGCCCACCACACCGGCGCCGAGAATCACGATCTTCGCAGAGGGCACACCTGCCACGCCGCCGAGCAGGATGCCCTTGCCGCCGTGCGCACGCTCCAGACAGAACGCACCCGCCTGAATCGACATACGGCCCGCGACCTCGGACATCGGCGCGAGCAGCGGCAATCCGCCGCCGCGTTGCGTGACGGTTTCGTAGGCAATACAGACCGCGTTGCTTTTGATGAGATCGGCGCACTGCTCGGGGTCAGGCGCGAGGTGCAGATAGGTGAAGAGAATCTGCCCGCGGCGCAGCAGCGCGCGCTCGGGCGCTTGCGGCTCTTTCACCTTGACGATCATGTCGGCCGCGGCGAACACCGCTTCAGCGTTCGGCACCACCCGCGCGCCTGCGGCCCGGTACGCGTCGTCGGTTGCACCGATGCCCGCGCCTGCGCCTGTCTCGACGTCCACGCTGTGTCCATGCGCGACGATCTCACGCACGGAAGGTGGCGTCAGGCCAACGCGGTACTCGTGGTTCTTGATCTCCTTCGGAACGCCTATGTGCATATTGCCTCCTGGATGGGACTGCATCTCTGCCGCGAAACAAGCTGATGCGTCAGACGCTCAGCAAAATCGGCTAGCGTTGGCCAGGGAGGCAACGACGACGCTAATGCACGCAGGCTGGATCACAGGAAACGATCGGCACCGGAGGGAAATGCATGCGGAGAATCTAGCGTGATGTAGATGCCATGTCCGGCTTCTAGTAGTGGTTTGCACAATACTATCGACAGCATGGCAGTAGTTGTTAATGTAATTGCGGTTGGTTTTAGTTGAAAAGCCTGAGGAAGGCGACATGCGTTTTTACGTTGCAACGCAATATCGCGGGTCATTCGCGACTATGGTCCGACCCAGTTCCCGATGTTGTCCTCGCAATCCTTCCAGAGCCGCATCGGGTCACGATGCTGCGGATAGTGCACGTCAAGCCATGTCGACAATCTCGGTCGATCTGGATGGTTCGTGCCGGTTTGCGCAGACCAGGTCGACGACCGCTCGAGAATCTCTCCACTCTCGCG
The DNA here is from genome assembly GCF_002362315.1 of Paraburkholderia acidicola. Classification (GTDB taxonomy): domain Bacteria; phylum Pseudomonadota; class Gammaproteobacteria; order Burkholderiales; family Burkholderiaceae; genus Paraburkholderia; species Paraburkholderia acidicola. Next base: position 2,304,938 of record NZ_MTZV01000006.1, on the reverse strand, counting down.
ATCGCGCACCAGCACACTGCCGAGTCCACTCGTACTATTCGACTGTGACTCCACCGCGTAACGCGGCAGAATCCTCAGTTCGGCATCCTGCGCCCATCCGTATACGGCGCGCACAACGCCGGCTGGATCGCGTAGCTCGATGGGACCGCTTGCGGGACGAACGGCTGCCCATCCCTCTGGGAATTCAACGACGATCTCGTTCTGGCCTTCCCTGACCCATTTGACGCGCCACGCGCGCTTCATCGCCTCGCGTACGCTGGACACCGACGTGTAGCCAGGAGGTAGTTCGATCGCAGCAGGCAGCGTAATGAGGTTGTCTTTCCAGAGCTTCGATTCTTCATCGATGCGCTCTACTTTTTCGAACGCGCCATCTTCGAACGGATTCGCCGAACGGCTTTGTGGTGCGGTGCTCGTCTGCGGCAGTCCCTCGAAAAGACGCTCGGCGTCCTGACGAGTGCGCTTGGGTTTTGCGTTTTTCATTGAATGTCCCACTGAACTCGTCGACCTAACTCGCTGTAGCCGTTACATCGGCCCGCGCCTTGTGCAGTTTCCTGTAACTGTCGATCAGGCGGTGGTGCCTGTCGAGACCCTCGAGTTTCATACTCGTTGGCGTGAGCCCATAGAAGCGCACGCTGCCGTCCACCGATCCCATTACCGCGTCCATCCGGGCATTGCCAAACATGCGACGGAAGTTGACCGCGTAGTCGTCCAGTTCCAGGTCGTCATCGAGCAGCACCTCCAGCACCACGTTCAAGGCCTGGTAAAACAATCCGCGCTCGACCGAGTTGTCGTTGTACTGCAGGAACGCACCCACCAGCTCTTGCGCCGCCTCAAATTGCTGCAAGGCCAGATGAATCAGCAGCTTCAACTCGAGAACGGTTAGCTGCCCCCAGTTCGTATTCTCGTCAAATTCGATGCCGATCAAAGTGGCGATATCGGAGTGCTCATCGAGATCGCTGTTCTCCAGCCGCTCCAGCAATGCTGCCAGACCTGCATCGTCCAGAAGATGCAGGTTCAGAATATCGGTGCGGAACAACAGCGCCTTGTTGGTGTTATCCCAGATCAAATCCTCTACCGGGTAAACTTCCGAATACCCGGGCACCAGAATCCGGCAGGCCGTGGCGCCCAGTTGGTCGTACACCGCCATGTACACCTCTTTGCCCATGCCTTCGAGAATCCCGAACAACGTTGCGGCTTCCTCGGCATTGGAGTTTTCACCCTGGCCAGAAAAGTCCCACTCAACAAACTCGTAATTCGCTTTGGCGCTGAAAAAGCGCCACGACACCACACCGCTGGAATCAATGAAGTGCTCAACAAAGTTATTCGGTTCGGTCACGGCGTTACTGACAAAGGTCGGCTGAGGCAAATCGTTCAGGCCTTCAAAGCTGCGCCCTTGTAGCAATTCCGTCAGGCTTCGTTCCAGCGCCACCTCGAAGCTTGGGTGAGCGCCAAACGAGGCAAAGACACCGCCTGTCCGCGGGTTCATCAAGGTCACGCACATCAGCGGGTAAGTCCCACCCAGCGATGCATCCTTCACCAGCACCGGAAAGCCCTGCTCTTCTAACCCCCGAATTCCGGCGAGAATGCCAGGGTATTTCGCCAGCACTTCGTGCGGCACATCGGGCAATGCGATTTCACCTTCGAGAATTTCGCGCTTCACCGCCCGCTCAAAAATTTCCGACAGGCATTGCACCTGCGCTTCGGCCAGCGTATTACCCGCACTCATGCCATTGCTGACGAACAGGTTTTCGATCAGGTTGGACGGGAAATACACGACTTCGCCGTCCGACTGCCGCACAAACGGTAGCGAACAGATACCACGCTGCGTATTGCCGGAGTTGGTGTCGTACAGATGCGAGCCACGCAACTCGCCATCGGGATTATAAATTTCGAGGCAGTACGCATCCAGAATTTCAGCCGGCAGCGCATCCTTGCGACCAGGCTTGAACCAGCGCTCGTCTGGGTAATGTACGAACGCCGCATTGGCAATCTCTTCGCCCCAGAACGCACCCCCATAGAAGTGATTGCAATTCAGGCGCTCGATAAACTCGCCTAACGCCGACGCCAACGCGCTTTCTTTGGTCGCTCCCTTGCCATTGGTAAAACACATCGGCGAGTGCGCATCGCGGATATGCAGCGACCACACATTGGGAACGATATTGCGCCACGAAGCGATTTCAATCTTCATGCCCAGCTCCGCCAACTTGCCCGACATGTTGGCGATGGTTTGCTCCAACGGCAGATCCTTGCCCACGATATAGGTGCTCGCGTCGGAAGCCGGCTTCAACGTGAGCAAGGACTGAGCATCGGCATCGAGGCTCTCTACCTCTTCGATGACAAACTCGGGGCCGGCTTGCACCACTTTCTTGACCGTACAACGCTCAATGGAGCGCAAGATACCCCGGCGATCTGCTTCCTGGATATCCGGTGGTAATTCGACCTGAATCTTGAAGATCTGCTGGTACCGGTTTTCCGGATCAACAATATTGTTCTGCGACAGGCGGATATTCTCGGTTGGAATATTGCGGGTTACGCAGTACAGCTTCACAAAGTAGGCTGCACACAAGGCCGATGAGGCCAGGAAATAATCGAAGGGCCCCGGCGCCGAGCCGTCGCCTTTGTAGCGGATGGGCTGGTCGGACACTACTGTAAAGTCGTCGAACTTGGCTTCGAGACGTAGCTTGTCGAGGAAGTTGACTTTGATTTCCATGGTGAAGCCCTAAAAATGGTGCAGCCGCTATTATCCGTCGCCAGGCGCAGTTCCATCGGTTGTGTTGCGATAGGGTGGCCGGGGCGAGCAAGTCAATCTTGAGTGTGAGGAATTGTCCAACAGAAACCTGGGAGATTCAGACAGAACGTCTGGGATCGTGCTGGAACTGTGTGTGGTGGGCCGGGTGGGAGTCACATCCTCGCTGCGCAAGCTTACCAGATATGGATTTCCTGATATGACCGTATCAGGTTACCCCCAGATCTACCCCCCTAAAACGGCGGAACGTATCGGAACAATCCGCCGGAAAAGAAGAACCCATCCTATCGCTTACAGCGTGACCGACCAGGTCGCCGCATCGCAATATTGCAACCCTTCTCGCCTAGCCTCGAGCGAGAGTTTGCGTGACATCGAAGAGTTGCTCGCCGGGAGGCCTGGAGCGTTGGCAACACCCGCTCGAGCATTTACACAAGATGTTTTGCTGCTGGATATCCAAATCGCGGAGTGTCAATTTGCAGCGACGGATTGAGCATGAAAGACGGTGCAAATTCAGGCAAAGGCCAAGCCTTTCGATGTCGTTTTAAAGGTCAAACGGAGATTCGCTCATTTACATCTCCCTTGTGTCGAAGAATGCAAGGGTGCCGTCGAAGGTCCTGGCATGACTTTCAAAGATCCGGTCGTAGCCGCCTACTGACCGCTTCAGCCGGCCAGGGTCGGCCCTAAGTAGTCACAAGCGTCCTGTGAATCTGCACATTCAAGAACCGTTGCGGGACGACGGGCTGCGATCGTTGAGTTGAACCACGAATTCTAGAGACTGCGTGGCAAGCTCACCGCGAACACCGTTTCCATCTCATCGGACCGCGCATCGATCTCGCCCCCATGGGCCCTTGAAATCTCGCGCGCAATGTAAAGTCCGAGTCCCAGATTGCCATCGGCGTTGTAGGAGTCTTCAGGATTTAGTCCCCGCTGAAGCGGGTCGAAGATCCGATGCAAAGTCATTCGATCGATAGCGGGGCCCTGGTTCCTGACTTCGAAACGAACCTGCCGTTCGTTACCAGTCATGGCCACTCTCACTGGTGCGTCCGGCGCTCCATATTTGATCGCGTTCAACACCAGGTTTCCAAGCAGTTGCTGTAGACGGCGGCCGTCCCAGACTCCTCGACAGTCTCCTTTCGCGTCCAGATCGACACGACTGTCTGGGTGAGCTGCCCGCAACTGATCAAGCTCGTCCGCAAACAGTTTCTCAAGGTCGACGTCAGTGGGCGAGATACTGATCCCTAAACCCAGCCTGGTACGATTGAAATCAAGCATATCGTTCAGCAGAGCCTGCATGCGGGCGCCACTTCGGATGAGGCGAGATGCCGCTACTGATACCTGCTCTCCAGCGTTCAGCACCGTCAGATACTGCGCCGTCATCAGGATAGTCTGCAGCGGGCTACGCATATCGTGCCCGAGCATGCCAAGAAAAAGATTGCGCGCCTGATCCACCTGCGAGCTAAACTGTTTCACCGATTCCGCGAGCGCCTGGTCGATCGCCTCGTTGAAGCGGATGACATCATCCGGATTTGGGGCGTCGGGCAAACATTCGTCAATCCAGAGACGCAGGATGCTGGCCCGTAAGGCACGATACTCGGCAGCTAACTGGTTGATGTCAAACCCGCCTCGCGCCCGTAACAGGGCGTGCGTCTGCGCAGCAGTCTCCGGAGCTCCGATCAGAGAAGGGGCTCTTCCCATCGATTTTTCGGATTGCGCGTCCCTTGTCTGGGCCGTCGACAGGTCCTTCGCCACGGCCAGCAGAATCTGCCGCGCATGGTCACGCAGAGCGAGTGACTTCATGTCCACGGCTGCCTGCAACAGGGTAGCGGCGAACGTCTCCCATTGGACCAGAATCGTTTCCATTTCGCGCAAAATGAAGTCAGCCAATCGCATGCTCGCCCTCACAAAAAGCGGAAAAAAGCAGTATGGCGCATTCACTGAACTCACGTTACGCGAAAATAACTACTTTGGCCCTGCCGGGTCCCAAAATTGCGTGACATGAGAAGCACCCTACAGGAACCCAATGTCCACCGCGAAAGCTGGGCGCTTACTCATAGCCGACGACGACCCGAATTTGCTGGTGGTGTACGTCGTGTTCTTTGAGGCTTACGGCTATGCCATCCAGACAGCTACGAACGGTCTGGACGCTCTCGCTGCGTACCACGCCTGGCGCCCCCACATCGTGATGCTTGATATCGAGATGCCGCATATGGACGGCCGTGCTGTAGCGAGGGAAATCCGGCGGATAAACATCGTCTGCTCGCCATTGCTGCTGGCGGTAACCGCGCTGTCTACACCCATCGACCGGGCCGAATCGCTCAAGGCTGGCTTCGATGATCATTTCGTAAAGCCGGCTCAACTTCCTGCCATTCTGGCTGTGATGGCGTCCCACGAAGGCAGATGCCCCTTGTCGGCTTCCTGCTGACGGAAATGCACATGCATACATGACGCACCCGCGTCGTACGCGCCTTTGGCTTCGCGTGCCATCTGCTCAGGTGTGACTGGAATGTTGAACTGCTTCGGATCGGTGAAGATACCGTTCAGCGCACAGGTGATGACGACGGGGGGTGCTCATGGGTTGTCTCCTTGCATCATGAATATCGACTGGGCTCAGCTGGCCTGCGGTTCCAGCTGCGCGAGAACGTGTTCCGGCGCAACGTGCTCGCCGGCGATCGCGCCGAGCGAGGCGACCGTGCCAGCGAACGGTGCGGAGATGGCGTGTTCCATCTTCATCGCTTCGAGCACCGTCACTGTTTACTCCGCCTCCACCGTCGTATTTTCGTCAACGTTGATCGCAATCACCCGGCCGTTCATCGGTGCTCATAGCACACCGTCGCTTTCGGGCCTGTCGACACTTCGGGTCTCGCCATCGTGTAGGCACGTGCGGTGTGAACCGCTTCGCGTTCATATTGAGCGACGGAGAAAGTGTGAGCGCATGCAGATTGCTGCCTTGCTGCGCTGCCTGCTTGAGCTAAGGAGGCACAGCTTGCTTGCAGGCCTAGGTGCCGAGCACGTTAACGCCGCACATCAGATCAAAGTGCTTCTTCGGCGTGTTTGGCGTAGCGCTCAGGCTGATCACGCTCGCGTTGCTGATCAGCACATCGATGCCGAGTGCCGATTTTCTGGGGTATGGGGTATCTGCGTGGTATTCGGCCAGAACGCATCTACCGGGACATGAAAGTGAACATGATCAGCGTCAGGCATCTCCAACACGGTCCGCCCAAAGCCGGCCAGTGCCAGTATCTAGGTGTAGAAAGGCTGATCTCCGGGCGGGGGTCAATATAGGTACCGCTTAGGCCCGCGCCACTCTTAAGCAGATACCGGTTGAGCGCCTCGAGAAACAAACGGTTGTTCTTCGTCAGCCGGATCGGATCGTTGATGCAGGTCTCTCCCCGATCCACCGAAGTCCGCGGTGTCGAAAGCTCAGCTGCTGTCGCGTGGCGTGCGGAGATAGTCACGCATGTAGACGTTCACCTGAACCATCGTCTCGACACTCCATCCCCCACCTATCGCGTCATACAGCGTCACGCGCGCCACAAGCGTATCGGCTCGCAACTGCACCACACCGAGTTCCGCAGAAAGCAGATTGCGCTGCGCATCGAGCTGATCCAGATAGCCCGCGTAACCTTCGCGGTAGCGATTGGTAGCAATCCGCAACTGCTCGGACAAAGAGTCGCGTTGCGCGATGGCGAGCACCAGTTGCTCATCCAGACGCTGAACTGCTGCGAGCGCTTTCTCCGCCTCGCTGATCGCAGTCAAGGCCGTGCCGCGATACGCAAAGGCGGCTTGATCGCGCTGCGCACCGGCCTTGTCGGCGAGCGCGGTCAGCTTGCCGCCTTCGAACAGCGGCGCAAGAATGCTCCCGCCTATCGACCAGATGTTGAACGGATAGATCTGCTCGGTGCCGAAGGAGCGCCCGAACGAAGCCGCCAGATTGAACTGGGGCAGGAAGTTCTTGCGCGCCACAGCAAGCGACTTATCAGCGGCCGCGAGCTGATATTCCGCTGCGGCGACATCGGGGCGGCGCCTTAACAACCCGGAAGGCAAGGTCTGCGGAATGACCGGCTCGGTCAGTTTGTCGAGCACACCGCCGCGTGGGATATTGCCGGGGAGATCGTCGGTGAGCACGCTCAGCGAATTTTCTGCGCGCGTAATCGCGAGCTTCGTCTGCGGGATGAGCTGCGCCGTCGCATCGTATTCCGACTGCGCCTGCTGCAATTCGAGCCGAGACGAATAGCCGTTCGCAAATTCCGTTTTGGCGAGGCGCAGTGAATTCGCACGCGCGGTGAGCGTGGCCTCGGCGATCTTCAACTGTGCATCGAGGCTAAGCAGCGTGATGTAGCCGCTCGCCGTCGAACTGGCGACCGACAGCCGTGTGGCATCGCGTGCTGCCGCGGTGGCGAGATACGCGTCACGCGCGGCGGCGCGCTGGTCCGCCAGCCGGCCGAACAGATCCACCTCCCATGCCACGTCGATGTCTGCCTGTCCCCTGCCCAGTTCGAGCGGTGTACCACGGGAACTGACGATACGGGAGCGCCCGGCATTGTCGAAAGCGGCATTGAGCGTCGGCAGCAACGCGGCGCGTGCGATCCTGGTGTCTGCGCGCGCCTCGCGCACGCGGCCGACTGCCTTGCCGATATCGCTATTGCTGGCCAGCGCTTTCTCGACGAGCGCGGTCAATACCGGATCGCCGAATTGCCGCCACCAGTCCTTATCCAGCGACATCGTCTGCGGGGCATCGCCTTGCCATGTTGCCGGTTCGACGACGGCGGGCACGGCGGCGACTTTAACCGGCGGTCCCGCACAGGCGGATAGCAGCAATGCAACGCCGAGGCCAGGGACGCAGCTAGAAACGCAACGAAGAACGCGGCGTTTCATTTTTCACCATCGCGCGTATCGACCGCGGTTTCAACCGACATGCCCGGTCGCAACCGCTTGGCCAGTTCCTGTCCCGGATCGACGCTGATGCGGATCGCAATGCGCTGCGCCACCTTGACGAAGTTGCCGGTCGCGTTGTCGGGTTTGATCGCCGCGAATTCCGAACCCGTTGCGGGCGAGATTCTTTCGACATGACCATGCAGCTTCGCGTCGCCGAGCGCATCGACGCGGAATGTCACGGGCTGGCCGGGGCGCATGCGATGCGTCTGCGCCTCCTTGTAGTTGGCCACGATCCAGACGAAGTGCGGGACCAGCGACATCATTTGCGTGCCCGCCGTGACATAGTCGCCGTTGCGCACCCCGACTTCGGAAAGCTGTCCATCGACCGGCGCGCGAATCACCGTGTTCTCGAGATCGACCTGTGCGCTGCGCAGGGCCGCTTTGGCGGAATCGATCGCTGCCTTCAATCCCGGGCGCGCGACCAGCACGGTGCGCACATCTTCGGTACCGATCGAGCGGCCTGCGACGGCCTGTTGCAGCGCGGCCTGTGCCGCGAGCAATGCGGCGCGGGTCTGGTCGTACTCACGCTTCGAAAGCGAGCCGTCCTTGACGAGCGCATCTGCGCGGCGCATGTCGGCTTCGGCACGGACCTGCTGCGCACGCGCGGCGGCAATGTTCGCATCCTGGCTGTGCGTCGCCAGTTCGCGCGAGCGTTGCGATTGCGCGGAATTATCGAATGCCGCCTGCTGTGCCTCAAGATTGGCCTGGGCTTGCGCAACCCTCGCCGCATAGATGCGGTCGTCGACGGTGACGAGAATCTGCCCGGCTTTCACCTCCAGGAAATCGTCGACCGGCACGCTCGTGACATAGCCGCTCACCTGCGAACTGATGGTCGTCACGAATCCACGCACATAGGCATTGTTGGTATCTTCGAAGGGCCCGGCGAAGGGCGGCAGACGCCACGCGCGCAGGACCACACCGATCGCACACAGCGCGAGCACGACGATGATGATGACCGTCAGCCGGCTTTTCTTCGGCGGATGCCAGCCGCCCGGCTCAACCGCTACGGCAGGAGCGGCTGCGGGAGAAGCATTGGTCGGTGTTGGGCTATTGTCTGCAGGCACATCTTTTTTTGGTTCGTTCATTCCGGGCTCTTCCTGTTCGCCTGGACCTGTTGTGCCTTCATCATTTGTTGCTGGAGAAGGACGAGCGGTGAGACTTCGCGACGTCGCCACATCAACCACTGGATGACCACACCCCAGACAACGGTCACGCTAGCCAGTACACCCACCAGCAGGAATACGTCGTTGTAAGCCAGCACATTCGCTTCGCGTATCACGCGTTGCGACAGACGCGCCACGCCTGCGTGCATCTGCGCGGCAACCACCGGGTTACTCATGACGAGAGACTGAACGAGTTCGTTCGAATGAAACCGTTCGCGAATCGTCTGAAAAGTACCGAGCAGGGTGCTGCCAACAATCCCCCCGACGCTCTGGCTGATGTTGAACACGACGACGAAGCTCACCAGATAATTCTGGCCACCTGCCAGCACCATCCGCGAAGAGATGATCACCATCGCCCGCCCGAGGAACACGAGCGAGGCGAAGCCGATCAATCCCTGGCTAAGATAGAAATTTTCCGGCCGCGACAGGTTGGTTGCGCCCGCATCCATGAACGCACCCATCGCGATCAACGCGGCCGCCACGGTGATCGGTTTGCCGGGATTCGTTGGATCGAGGGTCAGCGCACTGAAGACAATGCTGGCGATCGAGGCCACGAGGATGATCGTATTGAGCGTGATCATCTGGTCGTTGAGCATGCCGAACAGCGCGAGCAAACCGACCGAGCCAAAGGTTTGCTCGGAGAGGAGGATGCGGATTGCCGCCGCGATCAGCATGATGCGGGCAACTTCGCGCGTGCCCAGCCAGCGCGTATTGATCAGCGGATTGACGCGATAGTGCTCGATGATCAGGCCCGCGGTGATCAGCGCGATGCTGCCAGCGAGCGCCCAGCCCAGCCAGACGCGCTCGGTCCACCACTCGATCCGGCCTTCGGAGAAGATCGCCACGAATAGTGCGAGCCCCGACCCCAACACGGCGAGAGTCAGGAAGTCGGCGGGCTCGAATACCTTGCGGCGCTCGCTCGGCGGTAACGGCAACATCATCACGGCCGCGAGCGTCGCCACCGCCATACCGAGTTCGAACCAGTTGAGCCGATGCCAGTTGCCTGTTTCCAGCAGCCCGGGCGACAGGACGCGTGCGAGCGGCGTCGCAAGCTGGGGAACACTGATGCCGATCAGCATGCCGTGCATTCTTTTCGCTGCGGGCATCGACTGCATCAGATAATAAAGGCCCATCGACGAAAGTCCGGCTGCAGAGATCGCGCTGATAGCCCGCACCGCCACCGCCGACCAGAATCCCTGCGCGAACGCATCCAGCAGGGCGAACACCGTGTAGGTGACAAGCAGGGAGGTGACGAAGCGTCGCAAGCCGAACTGCTGGCGAAATTTCACGAGAACCAGATTGGCGCTCGCATAGACCATGAAGTAGGCCGCAGTGAGCCAGGTCACTTCATCGCTGTATAGACCGAGCGTCCCCTGCGCGTAATTGAGGTTCACCGAGACCAGCCCGTTGCCAAGACCCTGAGTAATGCAGATCAGGCAGCCGATCGCGAAATAAGCATAGCGCCTCGGCGCTGGATGATCGGGGCTGGCAGGGCTACCCAGTATCATCGGCCGTTCGTACGGCTTTAATGCGTAGTCGCTTTCTTCAAGACGGGTAGACAAGCAATTCTCCCTGATTTACTGATTACCCGATCTGCGCAACGCCATAAATATCCCATCTCTCGACATCGGCCGGGAGATGGGAAAATAGCCTACAAACTGGATGATTTGATGCCGTAGTAGAAATCGTTCAGATTGGACCAACCATTAGCGTGATCAGAAATGATCTTGACGAGACCTCCGGCCGTGCGTGCTTTCTCCGGATCAGCATAATTCCAGTTCGATTGCAATTCAGACAGGAGTGTCAGCCACGACACCACGGTTGCTCCGGCCTGCTGCATGCGAGTCAGCGCATTTCTCACGGAAACCGGATCTGATCCACCTGATGCATTTTCCACAACGTACACTTCGTATCCGTCTTTCAACGCATGCAAGGTAGTCATGAGGACGCAAACATCTGTCATGATCCCTGCGATAACGATCTTTTTCCTGCCTGTCGCCTTGAGAGCAGCAGACACTTCACTGTCGTTAAGTGAGTCCATATCGGCCAGTTTTCGATTCACCATCTGGCAATCCTTGACCACTTCCAGCAACTGCGGTATCAGCGGGCCGCTGATACTGTCGTCGGGGGTCTTCGATATGACGATAGGCAGGTTATAAACTCTGGCGGTCCTGGCAAGCGCAACGACTCCATTCTTGATATCCGTTCGATCGCCGTGGCATACCTGAATAAATCCAAGGTTATGATCGACCAGCAAGACTGCGCAATTTTCGGGTGTTAATGCGCCGAAACGCTCTACGTTATTACTCATTAGACTCTCCAGAAAAATCGGGTAATTCTCGGACCTTCTTGCACAACAACTTCAGGCGCGCCTGTTGGGACGTCGTGTACACCAATAAGCACATGTGATCTCGTGGTGGCTACCATCAGGCTGTGGAACACAGTCGGCCTGCCCCATCTGGCATGCGAGGCAAGGAACCGGAAAATCGCGACGCAAGATCCCCGGCAATGACATCAGTCGTACTCCGAATCGTGATCGACGAGATGGAACAGGCAGCCACCGCGCCGCGCTGCACTACGCCACAACCTGCGTGCGCTCGCAGGCCACTTCGCCGTCGCCGCCGGACTGCACGGTAAAGGGCTCGCACAATGACGTGCTGGAAGAGTGAATACGTGCCACCCTTTGCCCCTTGACGAGCGGCTCGGACAAGCCATCGTCGTACGCACACACCGGGTGGAACCTTCGACACACAGGAAGCGTGTCTGTGTGGGCGGTTGTGCAGGTACAAGCGGGCCGTGCAGCACGCCAATGAAACCAAGAAAGTGCAGAAGGTCATCGTGCCCGTCGCGAATCAGCTCGGCACTCGACATTCCCGCGCCGCCCAGTTCGGCGAGAATCGAAATCGCCCCTTGCCTGCCTGCGGCTGCCAGACTGATCACTGCATCTGACGCACGCAGGAACGCCTTCGGCAAACCGGATGCGGCGAGCGACGTCTTCACGCGCATAGTCTCTTCACGCTCGCGCGGTTCGACCGCAAACATGTTCGCGGCGTCGTACAACAGCGAACTGCCACCCGAATGCAGATCGACGAGATAGTCCGCACGCTTGAGCAACGTGTGTTCGATGCAACGGGCGATCAGCTGCGCTGGCGTACCGGTGGCATTGTCCGGAGAGCGCTGCTTCAGGTTGCCTTCGTCGAGCGGTGCCGTATGCGTGTCCGCGGTAGCAGCCGGAAAGTCCGCTATCGGCAGCAGGATCAGCTGGCCGCGCACGTGTTGCATGTCGATCTCGCGAATCAGTTGTGACACGATGATCTGGCTTTCGTACTCGTCACCGTAATTGCCTGCCATCACGAGCACAACCGGCCCCTCGCCGTTGCGGATCGACGCGACCAGAATCGGAAAGCCGCCGTAGGTCGAGCGATGCACGGCATGCGGCAGACGTAGATAGCCCAGGTGCTTGCCGGTTGCGTCGAGATCGATCTCGCTGTGGGTGGGGTTGGTTGCCGGAATGGGAGTGGTCATGTCATTACCTGTTGCCTGAGAGGAAAGCGAAAGGAATGCTTCAGATCATCGGATCCGCCGTTTGATTATCCGCCGGGAATCAGGCAAGGCCACCGTCGACATTCAGGGTGGCGCCGCTGACATAATTCGCATCCGGGCCTGCCAGGAACGCTACCGCTGCGGCAATCTCCTCCGGCTGACCATATCTACCGAGCGCCGTCATCTTCGCGACCACCGGTGCAAAATCGGATGTCTCGGGATTGGCATCGGTATTGATGGGACCCGGCTGCACCACGTTCACCGTGATGCGGCGTGCGCCGAGATCGCGTGCCCATGCACGCGTATACGCAGCCACCGCGGCCTTGGTCGCCGCGTAGTCCCCGAACCCCGGAAACGGCGTGGACTCCGCCACTGTGGAGCCGATCGAGATGATTCGACCGCCGTCGGACAACAGCGGAACAGCCGTTCGTACGGCAGTGACTACCCCGTCGATGTTGATTGCCTGCTGACGATCGAACGACGCCAGATCTGCATTTGCATCGTCTACGGGGCCCGTAATGAAGACCGCCGCGCTGTTCACCAGAATGTCCAGTTTCCCGAAGTACTCGTGAACCTGCCTGATCAGTCCAGCAACCTGCCCGCGATGGCCCTGATCCGCCCGCACACTGAACGCCCGTCGACCGAGCGACTCGATCTCCGCCACAACAGTCGCCGCTTTGGCAGGCGACGAGGCATAGCTGATCGCGACATCAGCGCCATCCGCAGCCAGCCGTTTCGCGATCGCCGCACCGATTCCGCGCGAACCGCCAGTGACCAGTGCAACCTTACCAAGTAGGTCTGACATCGTGCTTTCCTATCGAATTGTGTGAAAAATTTGGCTTCTAATTCATCATTTGCAGTCCTCTATATGAGGATCGGCAAATGCGATTGCGTGGAATTTGTGCAGCGCTGTGTTATGGCGATGAACCGGCTTCTGCCCTTTCACATGACAATCACTGTCTTCCCGCGAGCACCGCCCGTCCTGCTGGCTTCCAGTGCGATCAGCGCCTGAGCCAGCGGAACCTCTCTTTCAACTTCAACCTTCATCTGTCCCGACGCAACCGCGGTCAGCACGATGGCGAGATCCTTTGTCGTCGGGTTGACCTCGAAGTTACCGCCTCTGATCCAGCACGAGGCAAGCTCGTTTTCGCGCGCCGCTCCGACCGTACTCAGCGCGATGCCACCGGCCCGCACATGCTCCACGTGCTGCGCGAAGACCGGTGCCTCACTGACGAGATCGACCAGTCCGTCGACGCCGTTGACGAAATGACCGTCGAGCCACTCGACGACCGGTTGCGCGCGGTAATCGATGAGCGCCGCGACACCGAGCGCGCGCAGATGTGCATGCGCATCCGGCGCGGCCGTTGCTATGACCCGCAGTCCTTTCATGACCGCCAGCTGGATCAGGAACATGCCGACTCCACCCGTGGCGCCGACAATCAGGACCTTGCTCCCGGGCGCAAGGTCGAGGCGCCGGCTGAGCTGAAGCGCTGTGATGCCGGCTGTCGGCAGCGCCGCTGCGCAACCCGGGCCGAGCGACGCGGGGTAAGTGGTGAGCACCGCGTCCTCGTGGACCGCTGCGTACTCCGCATAGCTGCCACCCCCTACGTACCCGAAAAGAAACCGGCCCACCACGCGGTCGCCGATCTTGAAACGCTGCACTCCCCGCCCGACCGCCTCTACGACACCGGCCCCATCGACACCCAGCACGAGCGGGAATACGTGCGGCAACCGCCCCTCGAATTCGCCGTCCCCGATCCTCCAGTCGATCGGGTTGACGCCGCTGGCCTCCAGTCTCACGAGCACCTGACGTGCTCGAGCAACGGGTACCGGCAGTTCCATGTGTTGTGGCCGGGTTCGCAGCGCGTCGAGCGCAATTGCATGCATTACCGTCGTCCTCGTGGTCTGGCCTCTTTGAACTGGAATGCAGATTATTCGAATATCAATCGGATATCTAGCTGCTAAAATCGGACGTAATGTTATCTAGAATCGGACAATCAAATGTCGACCAGCGCAGTTTTGAGCGACCTGAACGATCTTCGTTATTTCGCCATGGTGGTCGAGAACGGCGGGTTTTCCGCCGCCGAGCGTGTTTCCGGTGTGCCTAAATCGCGACTTAGCGCCCGACTCGCCGCACTTGAGCAAAGACTCGGGGTGCGGCTCCTGCAACGCACGACCCGGCATGTATCGCTGACCGAAATCGGCGCGCAGTTCTTCTCTCATTGCCAGGGGCTACTGGCCGAGGCACAGGCGGCGCAGGACGTCGTCGACATGGTGAGCAGTACTCCGCGCGGCCTCGTGCGTATCAGTTGCCCCATTCTGGCAACACACGTGTATCTCGCGCCGTATTTGCCGCAATTCATTGCGCGCTATCCGCATGTGTCGGTACACGCGCTATCGCTCGACCGGCCAGTCGATCTCAGGACGGAACCCGTCGATATTGCCTTGCGTATCAGACTTCCGGAGCACATGGATCCCGACGTCGTGACCAAGCCGCTCGGCGTCAGCAGGCGCATCCTGGTCGCCAGCCCTCGATATCTGGCGAGCATCGAGCCTCCCGAACACCCGGCAGCACTAGCGGGGCTCAGAACGCTTCATTACGCCGTCACGGACGCCCAGGACTGGACGCTGCATGCAACGTCCGGCGAGCAGGCGATCGTCAAGCATCGTCCCGTACTCGCGAGTACCGATTTTGAAACGGTCGTGCAAGCGACCATGCAGGGGCTCGGAATCGCGATGTTGCCGGACGTAGGATGCCTGGCCGCGTTGGCCAGGGACCAGTTGCAAGTCGTACTGCCAGAGTGGAGCGCACCGGAACTGGTAGTCCATCTCGCCTTTCTGACGCGGCGCGGCATGCTGCCGTCGGTGCGGGCGCTGATCGATTTTCTGTCGGAGAGTCTTCCGCTCGTCGAGATCCGGAAATAACGATCCTGTCAGAACGTATGGCGAATGCCGATATTGACACCGGTAGTCGACCCAGGCGCTTCGTGTAGTGCGTCGTTGATGGACAGTCCCGTGTTCATCTTGCCGTGGTTATTGACGAAAGCGGCCTGCGCGTAAAGCGCGGTCCTCTTGGACAGGAAATATTGCGTGCCAAGTCCCGCCAGGATCGAATGATTGGTCGTGTTGTTGCCGTCGCGGGTGTACCAGACGCCGGCGTCAACATTCAGCGCGGGCGTGACAAGATAGCTGAAACCACCCTCATAGACTCGGCTGTCGAACGAACCCGCAATCTTGAGGTTGATGTACGCCGCCTTGAGCGTCAGCGCGCCGAATCGATACGATGCGCCTATCGTGCGGCCCGTAAACGCAACGGTGCTCGGCACGGGAACTGTGGCGGCACTCCCACCCGCATTGCCGCTATAGAGCGCGGCATCGATCGTCAAACCGTCGAACTGGTACTTGAGCCGGCCGCTGTACTGCCGCCCCGCCTGAAAGTCGCCCGCCTGACCGCCAAGGGCCATCATGGCGCTACCTTGAAAGCCCGCAATGACCGGGCTCGTATAAGAAATTGCATTCGGGTTGAAGAGACCCGTTGTGTAGACACTACCGACGTAGATCACGGCGCCACTGCCGAAGTACGACACGTCGCGCGCATCCATGTTGATCAGCGAAAGGACGAACGGTGAATATTGCAAGCCTGCCTGCACCGTACCGAATCCCCCCGTCAGACCGACCCACGCCTGACGGCCAAAGAAATTCCCGTTGGAGTTGCTATACGCTCCGGTGCCTGTACTGATCCCGCTCTCCAGGGTGAAAATCGCCTTGACGCCTCCCCCAAGGTCTTCGGCACCCTTGATACCGAATCGCGACGCAGCCGAGCCGCTATCGAGAAACGAGAACTGGTGGCCCGCATTCCCGCCCGTCGCAGGATTCAAGGTCTTGCTCGTGTACAGCAACCCGGCGTCGACGACTCCGTAGAGCGTGACGCTACTCTGCGCATGCGCAACACCACCAGGACTACTCAAGCACACGCTCAGTGCAGCAGCCTTGCCGATCGAGTTCCATCCTCGTTTCATTTTCATCTCGTCTCTCTCCCTTGATTTCGGTCCGAATATTTTCTTTAAGCTGGTAGCTCAACACGTTGCTTGAGTCTTCTGCCGCCTTGCTAGTTCTTGGTCTAGCACGCTATCGAATGAGTATTCACGAGGATGAATCCATAGTGAAAATTATCGATAAGCAATGCAAAATATATTGAATTCTTGTAGGCCAATTTTCTCGGCCTGATTCTCTTCGTCCGCTGTTTGCAGGCCGATCCTAGAGCCGATAACGTGATCCCCCTATATCCATCCCTGCCATTCTATTGACAGAATCTGCCAACCCCGGTGTAGGGAAAACCTGCATTTCCAAGTGATGTATAGCGTCAGGCTTAGGCCATGGGTGGTGGAGTGACTGTTCTCGCCAGGTGGCACAGAGTAAACCATCATTCTTTAAAAATAACATCGTTGTTATGATATTGAAAATAACAATTATGTTACATAAATGACGGGCCTGACTCATTGGGAGCGTGAGATGTCGGAGACAAAAAACGTAGGGCGTCGTTGGCGTGCTGTTGCGAGGCAGCGGGTAGCACTGGTTGCTGCGTCGCTGACGATAATAGGAGCGACGAGTTCAGCGGAAGCACGGGTACCACCCGGCCAGGATCCGTTTTATCAGTACACCGGCAGTACGCCTCTGGCAGACATCAATCCCGGGACGGTACTGAAGACGCGGACCGTTCCGTATCACGTCCTTGGGTTTCCACTGCCGATCAAAACCACCCAGCTGCTGTACCGTTCAACCGGGCAACTCGGGCAGCCGACCGTGAACGTGACGTCCGTGATCCAGCCGGCCCTCAGCATCGGCCCACAGAAACTGATTTCATATCAGTCGTTCTATGACTCACTAAGCCCAAATGACGAACCCTCTTATGCGATCTCGGGTGGACTGACCCTTGGTGGATTGATCCCGAACATCGAGACGGTACTGATCGCACCGTTCCTGCTGCAGGGCTACAGCATCGTGATCTCCGATACCGAAGGCCAGCAGGCCGACCTCGTCGATGGGCGCGAGTACGGTATGAACACGCTCGATTCCCTGCGAGCAACGTTTAACTCGCCAGCGGTTGGCCTGGCCGGTAACACCAAAGTCGTCCTCGTTGGCTACTCCGGTGGCGCGATCGCGACCGAGTGGGCGGCCGAACTGGCCCCCTCCTACGCGCCCGACGTGGACCGGCGCATCATTGGCTCATCGATGGGCGGTGTGCTGGTCGATCCGGCGCGCAACCTGCGCTACATCAATGGCAGCCTGGTGTGGGCGGGGATCATACCGCCCGCACTCATCGGTATCTCACGCGCGTTCAACGTCGATCTCACTCCCTACCTTAACGACCACGGCAAGGCTCTTTTCGGGCAGATGCAGAAGGACTCGCTCCTCAACGTTCTGGCGCAGTATCCCGGACTGACGTGGGCCTCGATAGCGAAGCCGGAGTACCCAACGCCGGAGCAGATCCCGGCGTACGCGAAAATGATGAATGACCTGACCATGGGAACAGGCGGTACGCCGTCAGCACCGATGCTGATTCAGCAAGGTACCGGCGGCGACCTCGTGGGTACGCCAGGAAACCAGCCCGGTATCGGTGCCGGCGATGGCGTCATGATCGCTGGTGACGTCCGGACCCTGGCCCGCGATTATTGCTCGCGTGGGGTCAAGGTTCAGTACGGTGAGACTCCGCTCCTTAGCCATACTCCCGATGCCCTGCTCGTGTGGATTCCCGAAACGCTGCTGTGGGTCAACGCACGGTTCGCGGACCTCACGGCACCGCAAAACTGCGGGCAGATCCCGGTCGGCAATTCTCTAGCCTCGATTCCTGCTCCTTAAGAGCTGCTTCGACCGTCACGCGCAACGATATCCATCATCGTGAGCGCGTGACGGCAGGCGTTTTAGATAAGACACCATGACCCACCAGTACGATTATCTTGTGATAGGGAGCGGCTTTGGCGGCTCTGTCGCCGCCCTCCGGCTGGCGGAAAAAGGCTGGCGTGTGGCGCTGGTCGAACAGGGACGCCGCATCGGTCCCGAGGAAATCAAGGCGGGAAAGAGTGGCTTATCGAAATTGCTCTGGGCTCCCAGGCTCGGGCTGCGTGGTTATTTCGTGCAGCACGTCTTTCGCCACGTCCTGATCGTGGGAGGAGTCGGTGTCGGCGGAGGCAGCATCGTGTGGGGCTCGGTGATGCTGGAACCGAAAGATGCCTTCTACAACGATCCCGTCTTCAAGCGGCTCGGGATTGATATGCGCCGGGAGCTCGCGCCACACTTCAGCACCGCAAGACGCATGCTGGGCGTCGCGACAAATCCCCGCCAGACGCGGCAGGATGAATTGCTCCGGCGCACGGCACGACGCATGGTCTCGGAGTCCAGCTTCGGCCCGGTTCCAAATGCGATCTACTTCGGAACGGCTGGCGAAACAGCACCTGATCCGTACTTCGATGGGGCCGGCCCCGAACGCAAAGGGTGTGTATTCTGCGGCGGCTGCCTGACTGGCTGCGAACACGGATCGAAGAACAGTCTTTACCAGAACTACCTGTATCTCGCAGAGAAGCGCGGCGCGAACATCCTTCCCGAACGTAAGGCCGAGCGCATTGAAGCGTTGTCCGAGGGCGGCTACCGGGTCTCACTGGTCTCACCCGTGTCAGGTCGCACGATCGAGGAAGTCACCGCGGCTAAAGTGATTGTCGCTGCCGGCGTCATCGGAACGCTTCAATTGCTGTTCCGCAACCGGGATACGTATCGCACGCTGCCCGCGATTTCGCAGACTCTTGGACAGACGGTGCGTACCAACTCGGAAGCCATCACGGCGATCCTGCACAAGTCCGACGATGACATCAGCGACGGCACGGCCATATCGACCGATTTTCATCCCGATGCGCAGACACACATCATCCAGAACCGCTTTGACCATGGCTACCGGTTCTTCCGAAGCTACCTGGGACCCATGGTGGACGGGAATCATCCCGGGCGCCGCGCTCTCAGGACATTGAAGTCGATCCTGTGCAATCCCGGCTTGATACGACGCAACATGTTCATGCGTGATTGGGAAAAACACGTGTCGGTGCTCACCGTCATGCAGGACGCCGAGAATGCACTGAGCCTGCGCTATGGTCGCCGCTGGTGGTGGCCGTTCTCGCCTGTGTTGAGCAGCCATATTCCGCCTGGCCAAGCGAGTCCCAGCTACCTGCCCATCGCCAATCGCGCCACGCGGATATTTGCCGAAGAGGCCGGCGGCGTACCGCTGAATGTTCTTTCCGAGTCGCTTGGCGGGAAGTCCACGACCGCGCACATCCTGAGCGGGTGTCCGATGGGTCAATCCGCAGCCGACTCGGTTATCGACGCGCGGCATGAGGTTCACGGCGCGCCCGGCCTTTTTGTGGTGGATGGCTCAAGTGTCCCAGCCAACCTCGGCGTCAACCCAAGCTTGACCATAACCGCCATGGCCGAGCGATTCGCTGCTCTGCAGCCCAGCTTTGAATAGCGCGGCTGGGTATGGAATTTATGTGATCTCCCGCCCCCGATACACACGTCTCTCAAACCCCGCTTACACGGAGCTCAAATTCAGCACCCTGACACCACCGCAACTGACTGACGTTCAGCGAAAGGTAGTCAGCGCGCGACTCATGATCGGAATTTCCGACTCCGGATTCACATTGTGCCGCCGAAGTTGGCGTGAACGTCATTCACTTACCCACCGACAAAGTCACCAGAGCCAGGCCGGACACGGGATTCCTCGACTGCGCACCAAACCAGAAAGCAAAAAACCCGCTATACGCGGGTTTGCAAGTCACTACTGGACTACTCTGGAAGCCAATGTGAATCCCACTGGTGGGCCGGGTGGGATTCGAACCCACGGTGTCATTTCTGAGGCGGATTATGAGTCCGCTGCCTGCAACCAGCACGGCGTCCGGCCCGAAACGAAAAGACCCGGTTGAGTCCGGGTCTGTGTTCATAGACTGCGCGACATCTTACATGAAAAAGGGACCTCCGTGGATCGCTCTGCTTGCGCAAAACGACCGGGAGGTCCCTGTGTCGCAGCGATAACCGCCGCGTACGATCAGTTGCCTTCGAGGAACGACTTCAGCTTGTCCGAACGGCTCGGGTGACGCAGTTTGCGCAGCGCCTTCGCCTCGATCTGGCGAATCCGCTCACGCGTCACGTCGAACTGCTTGCCGACTTCTTCAAGCGTATGGTCAGTGCTCATTTCGATACCGAAGCGCATCCGCAGCACCTTCGCTTCACGCGGCGTCAACGAATCGAGCACATCCTTCACGACGTCGCGCATGCTGGCATGCAACGCGGCATCGGCCGGTGCGACCGTGTTCGTATCCTCGATGAAATCGCCCAGATGCGAATCGTCGTCGTCACCGATCGGCGTTTCCATCGAGATCGGTTCCTTCGCGATCTTCATGATCTTGCGGATCTTGTCTTCCGGCATCTCCATCTTTTCAGCCAGCGTTGCCGGATCCGGCTCAAGACCGGTTTCCTGCAGGATCTGCCGCGAAATACGGTTCATCTTGTTGATCGTTTCGATCATGTGAACCGGAATCCGGATCGTGCGCGCCTGGTCCGCAATCGAACGCGTAATGGCCTGACGGATCCACCACGTCGCGTACGTCGAGAACTTGTAGCCGCGGCGATATTCGAACTTGTCTACCGCCTTCATCAGGCCGATATTGCCTTCCTGGATCAGGTCGAGGAACTGCAAGCCGCGATTCGTGTACTTCTTCGCAATCGAGATCACGAGACGCAGGTTAGCCTCGGTCATTTCGCGCTTCGCCTGACGGGCCTTCAGTTCGCCGGCCGCCATCTGACGGTTGGTTTCCTTCAGGTCCTTCAGCGGCAGCACCACACGCGCCTGCAGATCCAGCAAACGTTGCTGCTGTTCACGGATCGCGGGAATGTTCCGCGTGAGGATCGCGCTGTACGCATGTCCTTCGGCAACGATCTTT
Organism: Paraburkholderia acidicola; assembly: GCF_002362315.1. Lineage (GTDB taxonomy): Bacteria > Pseudomonadota > Gammaproteobacteria > Burkholderiales > Burkholderiaceae > Paraburkholderia > Paraburkholderia acidicola. Next base: position 2,283,570 of record NZ_MTZV01000006.1, on the reverse strand, counting down.
TCGGACCATTCGAGATCCGTTTCGCTACCGGGGAAACGCGCGATGAACTCGGCACGCGGCATGCCGCACTTGTCGACGACCGTATGCAGGATCTGACGTTCGACCTGACGCACTTCGTCCACCTGTGCACGCAACGTGTCGCACAGACGCTCGACGGTACGCGCGGTGAAGCGGATGGTCATCAGTTCGTTCTGGATCGTTTCCTGCGCCTTCAGATACGCCTTCGACTTGTAGCCTTCCTTCTCGAACGCGCGACGCATCTTGTCGAACCATTCGCTGATCGACGCGAATTTTTCGAGCGAGGCACGCTTCAACGCTTCGAGCTGGGCCGCGTTGGCCGTAGCCTGCGCGGTGCCGTCGTCGTCTTCCTCTTCCTCTTCGCTGGCTTCCTCTTCTTCAACCTCGTTCTCGATTTCTTCCGCTTCCTGCGCGGAGAAACCATCCGCGTCTGCAGCGTTGTCATCGATGAGGCCGTCGACGAGTTCGTCGATGCGGATTTCTTCGTTCGCGACGCGCTCGGCATTCGCGAGGATTTCCGCGATTGTCGTCGGGCATGCGGAGATCGCCATGACCATGTGCTTCAGGCCATCTTCGATACGCTTCGCGATCTCGATTTCGCCTTCGCGCGTCAGCAGCTCGACCGTGCCCATTTCGCGCATGTACATGCGGACCGGGTCGGTCGTGCGGCCGAATTCAGAGTCGACGGTGGAGAGCGCGACTTCTGCTTCTTCCTCGACTTCGTCGTCGGACGATGCGGCCGGCGCGTTGTCGTTCAGCAGCAGCGTTTCGGCATCGGGCGCCTGTTCATAAACGGCCACGCCCATGTCGTTAAACGTACTGATGATGCCTTCGATCGCCTCGGTCTCGGCAAAATTATCCGGGAGGTGATCGTTGATTTCGGCGTACGTCAGGAAGCCGCGTTCCTTGCCGAGCTTGATCAGCGCGCGCAGTTTCGCGCGACGCTCTTCGAGTTCTTCGGCGGTGCCGGGTTGGGTGGACGCGAACGCATCCTTCAGCAGCGCTTTTTCCTTCGCGCGGCGGTCGCGTGCCTTTGCCTTTTCGACCTTGCCTGGAACCGCGGCGGGTTCCTCGGTTTGGGGTGCGTCATCGACGGATACTTCGTTCAGCTTTTTCGTCATGGAGTTCGCCGTACTGGCTATAGTCTCGACTCGCGGCTGCTGGACAACAGCCGGTTGAACCGTGGATACTGGAGTCTCGCGCGCTGCCGCATCGTCCTGCGCGGCAGCCGCTTCCCTTGCGCTTCTGGAACTCGGCCGCTTCGTAGCCGGTTGCGCGGCTTTCGCCGACGCTTTGGCCACCGGTTTCACAACGCTTTCCGGTGCCGCTCGCGCGGCAGAAGTGGTCGAGGGTTTCTTCCCCGCAGCAGGCGTAACGCTTGTGGCCGACGCTTTTTTCGCGGGAGTAGCGGGTCTGGCCGATGTGACCTTTCTGGTCGGCTCCTCAGAGCCTTTGCCTGTACCTGTCGCTGTCTTTCCGCCTGTAGTCTTTGCCATTGCAATTCGCCTTTTGCCTTGGAAAACAAACCGCTGAAAACCTTTTATTATAGCACCTCGGTTTCAGCCCCTCTCTGCTTACAGCCCGAGCTGACGTTTCATGTCAGCCCGTTTCTGATTCAATTCCGTCAGTTCCACGAATTCTTCGGGGGTATGTTTCGACTGCCGCGACAGCTGTTCGAGCCGGTCGCAGTACGCGTCGTAACGCATCTTCAGGATCGCCGCCTTCAGTTCCTCGCCCGCCAGCCGCTCGTGCTCGCGGCGCTCTTCAGCAATGTTGGTGTCCTCCGGATCCTTTAGCAACAGATCCCGGACGTTTTCATCATAGTCCAGAATTTCGCGAAAGATTTCCTCGAAGGTGGGGGCGTTTTCCCCATTCCGCAACAGGTCCGAAAGCAACTGGAATTCAGCCGCTTCGCCCAGCGCGCGAGCATGCGTGGCCACCTCTTCGAAGAGCTCGCCGTGCCGGGTAATGGTCACCAGCGCGTGCTCAGTATCGTCATCGAGTGTCGCAACAATGCGCGGATGCATAACCAGATTGCGCAACGCCCGCTGCTCGATCCCGGTCACGCTGCGGCGGTCCTTGCGGGCCGGCGCGCTGCGCGCTGCGGCGGCAATCCGCGCATCGACCTCGCACAACGCCGCCACTTCGTCGAACGGCACATCGAGCCGGTCCGCGAACATATGCATGATCTGCGCCCGCAGCGCGTTGGCCGGCAGCGCCTGCAGCAGCGGTTTCGCGTCGAAGAGCGCACGTGCGCGGCCTTCCGGCTGGTCCAGCTCCTTGCCCGCCAGCACTTCGTTCAACATGAACTGCGACAGCGGCATCGCCCGTTCGACCTGTTCGGCGAACCCCTCTGTGCCAAACTCGCGCACAAAGCTGTCCGGGTCGTGCTCGGATGGCAGGAACAGAAAGCGGATCGTACGGTTGTCCGCCGCATGCGGCAAACACGCATCGAGCGCACGCCTTGCAGCGCGCCGCCCCGCCGAATCGCCGTCGAAGCTGAAAATCACCGTCTCGGTCTGGCGCATCAGTTTCTGCACATGAATTGGCGTGCAGGCCGTGCCAAGCGTCGCCACGGCGTTCTGAAAGCCGAGCTGCGCAAGCGCCACCACATCCATGTAGCCTTCGACCACCAGCACGTAATGCTGTTCGCGAATCGCGAGCCGCGCCTCGAACAGGCCGTACAGCTCGCTACCCTTGTTAAATAGCGGCGTTTCCGGCGAATTCAAATACTTGGGCTCACCGCCGTCCAGCACCCGGCCGCCGAAGCCAATCACCTGGCCCTTCACATTGCGGATCGGAAACATGATCCGCTCGCGAAACCGGTCGTAGCGGCGCGCCTCGCCTTGCGTGTCGGCCTTTTCACTGACGATAACGAGCCCCGCTTCGACCAGCGCATCGTCCCGATAGTTGGGGAATGTCGCTTCGAGGCTCTGCCAGCCGTCGGGCGCGTAACCGAGTCCGAAACGGGCCGCGATCTCGCCGGTCAGGCCGCGCTTCTTGAGGTACTCGATTGCGTTCGGCGCCCCGCGCAACTGCTTGCGGTAGAAGTCGCAGGCCACCTGCATCACGTCCGACAACGCCGTCGTCACCGCTTTCGACGCCGCCGGTGCATAGCCACCGCTACCGCGCGCCAGCGATTCCTCACGCGGCACCGTCAAACCCACCGACTGCGCCAGATCGTTGACCGCCTCAGGGAACGTCAGCCCCGCGTGCTCCATCAGAAAACCGATGGCCGTGCCATGCGCGCCGCACCCGAAGCAATGGTAGAACTGCTTAGTCGGACTAACGGTGAACGAAGGGCTCTTCTCGTTATGAAACGGGCACAGCCCCATGAAATTCGCGCCGCCCTTTTTCAGCTGGACGTACTTGCCCACCACGTCGACGATATCGACGCGGTTGAGCAGGTCCTGCAGAAACGAGTGCGGAATCACGTTATACGACGATGCCCTGAAAACAGACAGGCCACGCGGCTCGCCTGAGTCGCATGGCCTGAAACCGGAAGTTACTTGCTGAGCGCGGCTTTAACCTGCGCGGAGACTGCCGTCATGTCAGTACGGCCCGCCAGCTTCGGCTTCAGCACACCCATTACCTTGCCCATGTCCTGCGGGCCGGCGGCACCGGTCTGCGCGACAGCAGCCTGCACCTCGGCGGCGACTTCGTCGGCGGAGAGTTGCGCGGGCATATACGCCGACAGCACGACCAGTTCGGCGTTTTCCTTGGCGACGAGATCGTCGCGGCTGGCCGCTTCGAACTGGCTGATCGAATCTTTCCGCTGCTTGATCATCTTGTCGATCACGGCGGTCACGGCCGCGTCGTCGAGCGTGATGCGCTCGTCGACTTCACGCTGCTTGATCGCGGCCAGCAGCAGGCGGATCGTGCCGAGACGGTCGGTCTCGCGCGCCCGCATGGCCGCTTTCATGTCCTCAGTGATCTGTTCCTTGAGACTCATTGCTCACCTGATGCGTTGGAAGTTGCAAAAACACGGAAAAGCACCGACAGACACGGAAAGCTTTGTGCATCAACACAAAAACCCGCTTGGGAGTGTCCTCAAGCGGGTCGGCGCGATTGCGCGTAGTGGATGCGGCCTTACCATGACGGCCTCGCAGGCCTGGCTGTTCCGCTTGCGGCGCCGTGGGGTGCCGCCGGTTGCCGGTTGGTGGATCTGCTGCCGGAAGCCCCTGGGCTGCGGCAACGCCAGAATCAGTAAAACTTCTTTGGCAGCATCTGGCTGCGCAACCGCTTGAAATGACGCTTCACCGCTGCCGCCTTCTTGCGCTTACGTTCGGCCGTTGGCTTCTCGTAAAACTCGCGCGCCCGAAGTTCGGTCAACAAACCGTTCTTCTCGATCGTGCGCTTGAAACGGCGCATCGCGACTTCGAAGGGTTCGTTCTCTTTTAAGCGGACAGTCGTCATTTTTCAATAACGGAGCTTGGCAAAGATTGACGATTATAGCAGACGTTCTGCACAAAGACACGGTCTCGTCAAGCCCCGCGAACGTGCTCCGCGGCAGCCTGGCCCGCCGCCACGCCGGAAGCCCACGCCCACTGGAAGTTGTAGCCGCCGAGCCAGCCCGTGACGTCGACGGCTTCGCCGATAAAGTACAACCCGGGCACCCGGGCGCTCATCATCGTCGATGACGACAGCTCCCGCGTATCGACGCCGCCTCGTGTGACTTCGGCCTTGCGGTAGCCCTCGGTACCGTTCGGCGTGAGCGTCCAGCGCGACAGCGCCTCACCGATACCGCGCAAGGTGCGATCCGGCAGATCGGCCACTCGGGCGTCGGCGGCGACACGGTGGGTTTCCAGCCAGACATGGGCAAGCCGTGCCGGCACCCAGTCCGCCAGCAGGTTGACGATCTGGCGCTTCGAACCGGCCTTCGCCTCCAGCAAGGCGGCCTCGGCGTCGTGCTCGGGCAGCAGGTCCACGTGAATCGGCTCGCCGGGTTGCCAGAAGCTCGAAATCTGCAGCACGCCGGGGCCCGATAGCCCGCGGTGGGTAAGCAGCAGGTCCTCGACGAACTCACCGCCCGTCTTCTTCCCGCCGGTGCTGACCCGGACCTCGAGCGACACACCCGACAACGCAGCGAACGGCTCCCAGTCGGCTGCGGCGAAAGTCAGAGGGACGAGTGCAGGGCGCGTGTCGATCAGCTTGTGGCCAAACTGTTTTGCCAGACGATAGGCAAAGTCGGTGGCGCCGATCTTGGGGATCGACAGACCGCCGGTAGCGATTACCAGGGCGCGGGCGCCGATCTGCCCTGCACCAGTATCGAGCATGAAGCCGTTGTCCGCGTTGCGCGTGACCTGCTCGACCGCAAGTGGCCGGCGCCAGGCAATCCCGCCTGCGTCGCACTCGTTTTTCAGTACATCGATGACGGCATCGCTCGACTGGTCGCAGAACAACTGCCCTTTGTGCTTTTCATGCCATGTCACGCGATGACGCTTGAGCAGCGCCATGAAATCGCGCGGCGTATAGCGGGCCAGCGCCGAGCGGCAAAAATGCGGATTCGCCGACAGATAATTGGCCGGCCCCGCGTGCAGATTCGTGAAGTTGCAGCGACCGCCGCCTGAAATGCGGATTTTCTCCGCGAGGCGAGGCGCATGGTCGATCAACACGACGCGCCGTCCGAGCTGACCGGCAACCGCCGCACACATCATGCCCGCCGCGCCTGCGCCGATGACCGCGATATCGAAAGATTCCATGGCGCGCATTGTACCTGCGGCCCTTTTCCCCCACTGCTATACTTTCAGGCTTCTTTCTGACCATGCGGACGCCCGCTCCGGCGCCCTGCACCACCCACCGACCATGCTCGTTCTCGGCATCGAAAGCTCCTGCGACGAAACCGGCCTTGCGCTCTACGACACCGAGCGCGGTCTGCTTGCGCACGCGCTGCATTCGCAGATAGCCATGCACCGGGAGTACGGCGGTGTGGTGCCCGAGCTTGCGTCGCGCGATCACATCCGGCGCGCGTTGCCGCTGCTCGAAGAAGTGCTCGCGCAATCGGGCCGTGCACGCGGCGACATCGACGCGATTGCCTATACGCAAGGACCGGGTCTTGCAGGCGCGCTGCTGGTGGGCGCAAGCATCGCCAACGCACTCGCGATGGCATGGGACAAGCCCACGGTCGGCATCCATCATCTCGAAGGGCATCTGCTGTCGCCGCTGCTGGTGGACGAGCCGCCGCCGTTTCCGTTCGTCGCGCTGCTGGTCTCCGGCGGACACACGCAACTGATGCGCGTCACCGACGTCGGCGTTTACGAAACACTCGGCGAAACGCTCGACGACGCCGCCGGCGAAGCCTTCGACAAGACCGCCAAGCTACTCGGCCTCGGTTACCCAGGCGGCCCTGAAGTCTCGAGAATGGCGGAGTTCGGCACGCCGGGCGCCGTCGCGCTGCCACGACCGATGCTGCATTCCGGCGATCTCGACTTCAGCTTCAGCGGTCTCAAGACCGCGGTACTCACACACGTGAAGAAGCTCGGCACCAACGTCTGCGAGCAGGACAAGGCCGATCTCGCGCGCGGTTTCGTCGATGCCGCCGTCGATGTCCTCGTAGCAAAATCGCTTGCAGCGCTCAAGCGCACGCAGCTCAAACGGCTCGTCGTGGCAGGTGGTGTAGGAGCGAACCGGCAACTGCGCGATGCGTTGTCAGCGGCGGCGAAAAAGCGCGGCTTCGATGTCCATTACCCGGACCTGTCGCTGTGCACCGACAACGGCGCGATGATCGCGCTTGCAGGCGCGCTGCGGCTGCAGCGCTGGCCTTCGCAGGCGGGCAAGGACTACGCGTTCACCGTGAAGCCGCGCTGGGATCTGGCATCGCTCGCGCGATAAACGCCGCGCCGTAAACGAAAAAGCGGCCGCTATAACGGCCGCTCTTCCACTAAAACGAACCCTACGATTAACGCACGCGCTTGTCGTGTTCGATCAGTGCATACGCGCTGTGATTGTGGATCGACTCGAAGTTCTCGGCTTCAAGCACGTACGCGACGATGCGCTCATCCGCGTTCAACCGTTGTGCAACGTCACGCACCAGGTCTTCAACGAACTTCGGATTCTCATACGCACGCTCGGTCACGAACTTCTCGTCCGGACGCTTGAGCAGGCCCCATAGTTCGCACGACGCTTCCTCTTCGGCGATACGGATCAGCTCTTCCACTGCTACGTCGCCGGCGAGTTCCGCATCGATCGTCACGTGCGAGCGCTGGTTGTGCGCACCGTACTGCGAAATCTTCTTCGAGCACGGGCACAGGCTCGTCACCGGCACGAGCACCTTGAGAAACACGCGCGTCACGCCATGGCGCGTTTCGCCGGTCAGCGTCACTTCGTAATCGAGCAGACTCTGCACGCCCGACACCGGCGCCACCTTGCTGACGAAATACGGGAACGAGACTTCGATACGCCCCGCCTCAGCCTCGAGCTTTTCGAGCATCGAGGCGAGCATCGTGCGAAACGCCGTCGTATCGAGCGGCACGCGGTTCTCTTCGAGCAGCGCGACGAAGCGCGACATATGCGTGCCCTTCTGGTCGGCGGGCAGATGGACATCGAGGTTCCACGTACCGACGGTAGGCTGCGCTTCGCCCGTTTGCGTGCGCACGATCACCGGATGTCGCACCGCCTTCACGCCAACCCGTTGAATCGGAATCTGGCGCGTATCGAGCGTGCTCTGCACGTCGGGCATCACAAAGGCGGGATTCATCTGGTTCATCTTCATGTCCTCACGAGTCGCGCGGTTATGAACATATAACGGCGTGAACGCCGCTCTATTCCATTGCTCACACAACGGCAAACGCCGGCACAGGCCGGCGGTGCATGATGGGCCGCACAGCCCATCGATTCAAGTTGGAGTTTGCTATGACCGGGATAGCGAGCGCGTCACGCGACGCGTTTCACCGACTGGCCTGCAACGGCCCCGGCCGCGTGATCCTGAAAACGCTCACGGATCGATTTCGCGATACCTGCGCCGTCGAGACCGCATTCAGCGAGCAACTTTGCAGGATCACCATGATCGATGAAGCGATCGGGGAGGCCCAATTGTAGTACGGGGTGGATAACCCCACTCGCCAGCAGGGCTTCCACGCAGGCCGAACCGGCGCCGCCCATCACGCAGCCTTCTTCGACGGTGACGATCGCATCATGCGTTTCGGCCAGACGACGAACCAGATCGGCATCGAGCGGTTTCACGAAGCGCATGTTCGCCACCGTCGCATCGAGCTGCTCAGCTGCTGCGAGCGCCGGCGCTACCATCGTGCCAAACGCGAGAATCGCGATGCGCTTGCCAGCCGCCTGCGAGGTCTCGCGACGCACTTCACCCTTACCGAGCGGAATCGCCGCCATCTGCTTGACGGTCGCCACGCCGGTACCGGCGCCGCGCGGATAGCGCACGGCACTTGGGTTCGGTTGTTGCAATGCCGTGTACAGCATCTGCCGGCATTCGTTTTCATCCGATGCAGCCATCACCGTCATGTTCGGGATGCAGCGCAGGAACGCGAGATCGTACGCACCCGCATGCGTGGCGCCGTCCGCGCCGACGAGACCCGCGCGATCGATCGCGAAGACCACCGGCAGGTTCTGCAAAGCGACATCGTGGATCAACTGGTCGTAGGCGCGCTGCAGGAACGTCGAATAGATTGCAACGACAGGCTTCATGCCGTCGGCGGCCAGACCGCCTGCAAATGTCACCGCGTGCTGCTCGGCGATGCCGACGTCGAAATAGCGATCCGGAAAACGCTTCTCGAATTCGACCATGCCCGAACCTTCGCGCATGGCAGGCGTAATGCCGACCACGCGTGCGTCGAGTTCGGCGGCATCGCACAGCCATTCGCCGAACACAGTTGTATAGGTCTTCTTGCTAGGCGCTGTCGAAGGCTTGATGCCTTCGGCCGGATTGAACTTGCCGGGACCGTGATACAGCACCGGGTCAGCTTCGGCGAGCTTGTAGCCCTGGCCTTTCTTCGTCACGACGTGCAGGAACTGCGGACCGCGCAGCTCCTTGATGTTTTGCAGCGTCGGGATCAGCGAATCGAGATCGTGACCGTCGATCGGGCCGATATAGTTAAAGCCAAACTCTTCGAACAACGTCGCCGGCATCACCATGCCCTTCGCGTGTTCTTCGAGTTTGCGCGCGAGGTCGAGCATCGGCGGAGCGACGCGCAGCACGCGTTCGACGCCGGCGCGCGCAGCCGCATAGAAGCGGCCGGACATCAGACGCGCGAGATGGCGATTCAGCGCGCCGACCGGCGGCGAGATCGACATGTCGTTGTCGTTCAGGATCACGAGCATCGGTACATCGTCGGCGACGCCGGCGTTGTTCATGGCTTCGAAGGCCATGCCCGCGGTCATCGCGCCATCGCCGATCACAGCGATCGCGTAACGCTCGTCGTTCTGCAGCTTCGATGCGATCGCCATGCCGAGTGCGGCCGAGATCGATGTGCTCGAATGGGCCGTGCCGAACGTGTCGTATTCCGACTCGGTGCGACGCGGAAAGCCCGAAATGCCGCCTTGCTGACGCAACGAGTGCATCTGCTCACGACGGCCCGTCAGGATTTTGTGCGGATAGGTTTGATGGCCGACGTCCCAGACGATCCGGTCGCGCGGCGTGTCGAACACGTAGTGCAACGCGATCGTCAGCTCGACAGTGCCGAGGTTGGACGACAGATGGCCGCCCGTCTGCGATACGCTGTCGAGCACGAAGGCGCGCAACTCGTCTGCAAGCGGTTGCAACTGGCGGCGATCGAGGCGGCGCAAGGCTGCCGGGTCGTCTATGGTTTTCAGCAAGTCGTACATCGTCGTTCCATTGTAGGAAAACTTGCGTGCCCGCACTTCATTCACGCACACCGTAGCGTGATGTGCGCGGCGGCGGGCTTTCGCGTTGATACTGCTTCAGCTCACCCGGTTCACAACCAGATCGGCAAGCTCGGCCAGACGCTGTGCGCGGGCGCCGAACGGCGCGAGCGCTGCATGTGCATCCGCACGCAACTGCGCGGCCAGCGCACGCGACGCGTCGAGCCCAATGATCGATACGTAGGTCGGCTTGCCGTCCTTCGCATCCTTTCCTGCGGTCTTGCCAAGCGTCGCGGAATCGGTTGTGACATCGAGGATGTCGTCGACTACCTGAAACGCGAGGCCGACTGCGGCCGCATATGCATCGAGCGCGTTCATTGCAGCTGCGTCGGGCGCCGTACCTGCGAGGGCGCCCATGCGGACCGCCGCGCGCAACAGCGCGCCGGTTTTCTTGCGGTGCATCGTTTCCAGTTGCGGCCGCGTCAGCGTATGGCCGACGCTCGCCAGATCGATGGCCTGACCGCCCGCCATGCCGACCGAGCCGCTCGCGAGCGCCAGTTCGCGTACGAGCGCCGCCTGCTGCGCAGGCGCCAGGACATCAGCCGTCAGCGCAACGAAAGCCTGCGACTGCAGTGCATCGCCAACCAGCAGTGCCGTCGCTTCGTCATATTTGACGTGTACCGTGGGTTTGCCGCGGCGCAGTGCGTCGTCGTCCATGCACGGCATGTCATCGTGCACGAGCGAATACACATGGATCATTTCCAGTGCCGCCGAGGCCGCTTCCACCGATGCGGCCTGGGCACCGGTCAGCTCGCCCGCTGCGTGGCACAGCAACGGACGCACGCGCTTGCCGCCGCCCATCACGGCGTAGCGCATCGCTTCGTGCAGCTGCGCCGGCTCGATACTCTGTGCCGGCAAATAGTGATCGAGCGCCGTCTCGACACGGTCGAGTACGGCACGCATCCATTCTTCAAAGGTCATAAATCGTCTCCGCTCTCGGCGGCGGTTGTTCCTGCGGGGTTCGTGGACAGCGGCTTCAGCGTCTCGCCATCGAGTACGCGCACTTGCTGTTCCACCTTCTCCAGTTGTTGCTGGCAAAACGCGACAAGCGTCGCGCCGCGCCGGTACGCGCTCAGCGACTCTTCGAGGCTCAGACTGCCGCCTTCCATGCGCGCGACCAGTCCTTCCAGTTCCGCGAGCGCTGCCTCGTAATGCTCGGGCAGCGGTGTGCCGTCGACGCCCTGGACGGGCGGAGCAGCGGGGTCTTTCGTTGCGGTCTTCGCCATGAATCGTCGCAAATTTAAAACAAGTCGGACATTCTACGGCAAAAGCGACAATTCCGAGCCGCTCGGGGGCTCACGCCCGTGCCACGGGGGTTGCGGAGCGACCCGATAAAGTCGGAAGAAAATTCTCCATAAGGGCCCGAAGACCGCGAACTTCCTCGATAATTTTGACCCAAATCAGGGACTTAAGTATCCCCAGGAGGGGGAAACAGGTATAATCGCGGGCTCCCTAAATCAATCGAATCTTCGATGGTTGGGTTGTTCACTGCTTTCACGTCTTCACGGGAGTGGGAATGTCCAATCTGAGCAATGCATTGCAGCTGAGATCTGTTCATAGTCAGTTGCCAGTCACGGCTTACTTTGACGAAGCGCTTCTCAAGCGCGAAATCGACACCCTTTTCAAAAAAGGTCCTCGCTACGTCGGGCACGAACTCATGGTGCCGGACGCGGGGAATTATTTTGCCTTGCCCAGCGAAAAAGAGGGCCGGGTGCTCGTACGCAACCAGCAGTCGCAGGTCGAACTGCTGTCGAACGTGTGCCGCCATCGCCAGGCCATCATGCTCAACGGCCGCGGCCAGACGGAGAATATCGTCTGTCCCCTGCATCGCTGGACGTACGATCTGAACGGCCAGCTCCTCGGCGCACCGCATTTCGACGACAACCCGTGCCTGAATCTCGGCGCCACGCCGCTGCAGAACTGGCAGGGCCTGCTATTCGAGGCGCAGGGCCGCGATGTCGCCAAAGATCTGTCGCGTCTTGGTACGAAGCAGCATTTCGACTTTTCGAACTTCATGTTCGATCACGTCGAAGTCCACGAATGCAACTACAACTGGAAGACCTTCATCGAGGTCTATCTGGAGGATTACCACGTCGTCCCGTTCCATCCGGGCCTCGGCAGCTTTGTGTCGTGTGACGACCTGACCTGGGAATTCGGTGACTGGTACAGCGTGCAGACCGTGGGTGTGCATAACGAACTCGCGCGTCCGGGCAGCCCGACGTACCGCAAGTGGCACGACGAAGTGCTGCGTTTTCGCGGTGGCGAGCCACCTGAGTTCGGCGCGATCTGGATGGTGTACTACCCGGGCATCATGATCGAGTGGTATCCGCATGTGCTGGTCGTGTCATGGCTGATTCCGCGCGGGCCGCAACACACCACCAATGTGGTCGAGTTCTATTACCCCGAAGAAATCGCGCTGTTCGAACGCGAATTCGTCGAAGCCGAACGTGCCGCCTATATGGAAACGGCCCGCGAAGACGACGAGATCGCCGAGCGGATGGACGCCGGCCGGCGTGCGTTGATGGAGCGTGGCGAATCGCAGGTTGGGCCGTATCAGAGCCCGATGGAAGACGGTATGCAGCACTTCCACGAGTTTTTGCGGCGCGAACTCGGTCCGGTTATCTGAACCACGCGGCACGCAGAGCGCATAGAACGACGGAAAGACGGGCTTCGGCCCGTCTTTTTTGTTTAGACTAAGAACAGGGTTCGGCTACGACCGAAACCGCCGTCTCCAGGAGCCGTCATGCCGCACACCCACTACACCACTCTGATCTCCGCAACGAACCTCGCGGAGCGGCTCGCCGCCGCGCCGGGCAGCGTATTCGTCGCCGATTGCCGCTTCGATCTCGCCGCGCCGGATGCGGGCGAAGCCGCCTACGCCGCCGGCCATCTGCCCGGTGCACATTACCTGCATCTCGATCGCGATCTTTCGGGTCCGAAAACCGGTGCTAACGGGCGCCATCCGTTGCCCGAGCGCGCGAAGCTCGTCGAAACGCTGGTTGCACAGGGACTGAAGCAGGGCCAGCAGGTTGTCGCTTACGACGCGCAAGGCGGGATGTACGCGGCGCGCCTGTGGTGGTTGCTGCGCTGGCTCGGGCATGACGCGGTCGCGCTGCTCGACGGCGGACTGCAAGCCTGGCAGGCCTCCAGCGAGCCGCTGATGCAGGACGCGCCGACTCTGGTCCGCGGCGACTTCAAGGCCGGCGCGCCGCTGGCAGTGACGATCGATGCGCAGGCGGTCGAACGCAATCTCGGCACACGCGAGCGCATCCTCGTCGACGCTCGGGCCGCCGATCGCTATCGCGGGGAAAACGAAACGATTGATCCGGTGGGCGGGCATATTCCTGGCGCGCTGAACCGCTTCTTCAAGGACAACCTCACCGCCGACGGTCGCTTCAAGTCAGCACATACACTGCGCGAAGAATTCGGCGCGTTGCTGCCCGCCACTGCGCCAGAGAAAGTCGTCCTGCAATGCGGCTCGGGCGTGACAGCCTGCCATAACGCGCTTGCGATGGAGATCGCCGGGCTGCACGGAGCGGCGCTTTATCCCGGGTCGTGGAGCGAATGGGTCGCCGATACATCGCGGCCGGTTGCGACGGGCGCTGCGGCCTGACTACGAGGCTCACAAAGAGTCTTCGACGTAGCGAGCAACAGCGGCTGACGCGACCATCGCGTCAGCCGCGCTCACAGTTCAGCCTTGCCCGCTCAAACCACGCCGTGCTGTTTAAACCACGCTAGCGCGCGCCGCCAGCCGTCTTCAGCATCTGCCTTCTTGTAGCTCGGCCGATAGTCGGCGAAAAACGCATGGCCCGCATCGTCGTAGACAACAAACTGCGAGCCGCGTCCTTCACGCGGTCCTTCGGCAATCGCCTGCTTCATCTGCTCGAGTGTGTCCTGCGGAATGCTCGTATCCTGCCGGCCGTAAAGGCCCAGCACCGGCGCGTGCAGATCGGCGACACGATCGATGGGATTGGCCGGTGTCATCGCAGTGTGATCGCCGGTTACGCGCCCGTACCATGCGACACCCGCGCGCACGTCCGGATTGTGCTCTGCATATAGCCACGTAATTCGTCCGCCCCAGCAGAAACCGTTGACACCCACGCGCCGCAGATCACCGCCGTGCTCACCGGCCCATGCAACGGTGGCGTCGAGATCGGCCAGCACCTGCGCATCGGGCACCTTGCTGACGAGCTGTTCATTGAGCTGCTGGATGGTCGGATAGATCGACGGATCGCCTTGCCGCGTGTACAGGTTCGGTGCGATCGCCAGATAACCCGCTTTCGCGAACCGGCGACACACGTCGGCGATATGTTCGTGCACACCGAAAATCTCATGGACCACGATGATCACGGGCAGATGCGTCTTGCCCTTCGGCTGCGCGCGATAGGCCGGCACGATGACGCCGCCCGAGGTCACGGCGACCTCGCCGGCTTCGAGTCCGTCGCTATCGGTATGAATGGTTTGCGCCGACACCGGCAGCACGGCCGCGGCAAAACCACTGCCGAGTGCGGCCTTGATGAAGGTACGGCGATCAAAGGGAACGTGTGGGACGAGGCTATCGACTTCGGGTTTCAGCATGTAGCGCTCCTTGGGTGGAAGGCAACGACGCAACAGCATACCCCCGGCGGCAAACGCACGTCGTGCAGGCCGCAACGGCTAGAAAGCCGCCACGCCACACTCAGTGCAGCTTGACGCGCGGCAGCGTCGTGCGCCGCAGCCAGTGCGCGACCGTATCGAGCACCATCCGCGCGTAACCGTGCAGTGCGGCGATATGCAGCCGGTACAGCGACATGTACATGAAACGCGCGAACAGCCCCTCGATCAGCATGCTGCCGCCAATCACCCCACCCATCAGATTGCCGACCGCACTGAAGTGCCCAAGCGACACGAGCGAACCGAAATCGCGGTAAGCAAACTGCGGCAACGCGCCACCATCGACGCGAGCCGCCAGCGCCTTCAGCAGAAAACTCGCCTGCTGGTGCGCGGCCTGCGCGCGCGGCGGCACGTTACCGTCGGTGCCCGCCCATGCGCATGCGGCGCAATCGCCGAGCGCGAAGATGTTGTCGTCGGTTTCGGTCTGCAGCGTATTGCGCACGATGAGCTGGCCCTGCCGGTTCACCGCCAGGCCATCGAGCTGGCTCAGCACGGCCGGCGCCTTGATGCCCGCGGCCCAGACCGTCAGATCGGCGCGCACGGTCTTGCCGCTCGCTGTGCGCACGAGGCCCTGCGCGACTTCGGACACGGTCTCGCCGGTCATCAGCTTCACGCCGAGTTTGACTAGCAGTTCCGTCGTAGCGGTCGACACGCGTTCAGGGAGTGCCGGCAAAATCCGCGCGCCGGCTTCGATCAGCACGATGCCGATATCGTGACGCGGATCGAGCTTATGCAGACCATACGCCGACAGCACCTGCGCGGTGTTGCGCAATTCAGCGGACAGCTCGACACCCGTCGCACCGCCGCCGACGATCGCCACCTGAATGCGCGGCTCGCTCGAAGCCGATGCGTCCAGCCCTGACTCGACCGGTTCGTGCGTCTGGTATTCGGCGCGTATGCACGCAGCGATCAGACGTTTGCGAAAGCGCTCGGCCTGGTGGACGGTATCGAGTGCGATCGAATACTCGGACGCACCCTGCACGCCGAAGAAATGCGTCGTGCTGCCGATCGCGATAACGAGCGTGTCGTATTCGAGTTCGCGCTGCGGCAGCAATTCCGCGCCGTCTTCATCCGCAACCGACGAGAGCGTGATGCGCCGTGCCGCGCGATCGAGCGTAGTCAGTTCGCCCTGCTGAAACTCGAAGCCATGCCAGCGCGCCTGGGCTGCATATTCGAGTTCCTGCGTGAATGGATCCATGCTGCCGGCCGCAACCTCATGCAGCAACGGCTTCCAGATATGCGTCGGATAGCGGTCGACCAGCGTGACCTGCGCACGCGCGTCGCCCTTGTTTTTCTTTGGAGCGTAGCGGTCGCCTAAACGCGTCGCCAGTTCCAGTCCCCCCGCGCCCCCGCCAACGACGATAAAACGATGCATGCGATTCTCCGTATGTCGATCGGTTGTGGGTCGAGACGGCGTGATGCGTGGCCTATGCCGTCGTTATCGATTGTCGGTGACGCCTGCGGCTTCTTGCAAGCCGCAGGTCGGCATGTGTGGCATACGCATGACTATATGCGTGCACAAGCGTCAATGTGCCTCTTCCCAGTTAGCGCCGGCGCCGACTTCTGCAACGAGCGGCACCTTCAGCGCAGCAACGCCGCACATCAGTTCGGGCAGCCTCTTGCGAACCTCGGCGAGTTCGCTGTCCGGCACTTCGAGTATCAGTTCATCGTGGACCTGCATGATCATCCGCGTGCCAACCGGCGATGCGTCGAGCCACCGCTGCACCGCGATCATCGACAGCTTGATCAGATCGGCGGCTGTGCCTTGCATCGGCGCGTTGATCGCCGCGCGTTCCGCGGCCTGGCGACGCGGGCCGTTGCCACCGTTGATTTCGGGCAACCACAGCCGCCGGCCGAACACGGTCTCGACGTAGCCCTTCTCTTTCGCACTCGCGCGCGTGTCGTCCATGTATTTCGCCACGCCCGGATAGCGCGCGAAATACCGGTCGATATAGAGCTTCGCCGCGTCGCGCGTGATGCCGAGATTCGATGCAAGACCAAACGAACTCATCCCGTAGATCAAACCGAAGTTGATCACCTTCGCGATGCGTCGCTGGTCCGAGTTCACTTCGAGCGGCGTCACGCCGAACACTTCGGCCGCGGTCGCGCGGTGGATGTCCTCGCCCTGGGCAAACGCACGCAGGAGCGACTCGTCACCGGAGATGTGCGCCATGATGCGCAGCTCGATCTGCGAGTAGTCGGCTGAAACAAGCTTATGTCCCGGCGCCGCGATAAAGGCTTCGCGAATGCGCCGGCCTTCTGCCGTACGCACCGGAATGTTCTGCAGATTTGGATCGTTCGATGCGAGCCGCCCGGTTACCGCCACAGCCTGCGCATAGTTCGTGTGCACGCGCCCCGTCTGCGCATTGACCATGCGCGGCAGCTTGTCGGTGTAAGTCGATTTCAGCTTCGAGAGCCCGCGATGTTCGAGCAGCAGCTTCGGTAGCGGATAGTCTTCGGCGAGTTTCTGCAGCACTTCTTCGTCGGTAGAGGGCGCGCCGCTCGGCGTCTTCTTCACGACCGGCAATTGCAGCTTCTCGAAGAAGATCTGACCGATCTGCTTCGGCGAACCGAGATTGAACTCACCGCCCGCCAGTTCGTACGCTTCGCCTTCGAGCTGTACGAGCCGTGTCGCGATCTCGTTGCTTTGCCGACGCAGTTTCTCCGCATCGATCAGCACGCCGGCGCGTTCCATCTTGCGCAGCACACGTGACGTCGGGACCTCGATCTCCCGGTACACGTATTCGAGACCTTTCTCGGCAGTGACCTGCGGGTACAGCGCGAGATGCAGACGCAGCGTGATGTCGGCGTCTTCCGCAGCGTATTCGGCGGCCTGGTCGAGCGCGACCTCATCGAAGCCGATCTGCTGCGCGCCCTTGCCCGCAACTTCCTCGTACTTGATCGTCTTGATGCCGAGATGACGCAGCGCCAGGCTGTCCATGTCGTGCGTGCGATGCGATTCGACCACGTACGATTCAAGCAACGTGTCGTGCTCGATGCCATCCATCTCGATACCGTAGTTGGCAAGCACCTGCTCGTCGTACTTCAAGTGCTGGCCGACCTTTTTCTTCGCCGGACTCTCTAGCCAGGGCTTCAGCTTCGCAAGCACTTCGTCGCGCGGCAGTTGCACCGGTGCATCGGGCCCACGATGTGCAACTGGAATATAGGCTGCATAACCGGGTTCCACGGACAACGACAGACCGACGAGTTGCGCGGTCATTGGATCGAGCGAGGTGGTTTCGGTATCGAACGCGGTGAGCTGCGCAGCGTCGATCTTCGCGAGCCACGCGTCGAATTGCTCCCACGTCTGCACGGTGTCGTAGTGACGTTCGACGTCGACGGTTTGCGCCGGTGCTACGTCGACTTGCGGCCCTTCGACGACCTCGGCCGTCTCGACTTCGCGCAACCAGGTCTTGAAGCCGTGCCGTGCGAACAC
The DNA here is from genome assembly GCF_002362315.1 of Paraburkholderia acidicola. GTDB lineage: Bacteria > Pseudomonadota > Gammaproteobacteria > Burkholderiales > Burkholderiaceae > Paraburkholderia > Paraburkholderia acidicola. The sequence continues at coordinate 2,265,623 of NZ_MTZV01000006.1, read as the reverse complement.
GTCGCGCAATTCGGTACGTGCCTCGGGCCGCGAGGCGAGCGACGCTTCAATCGATGCAATGTGCTGCGTCAGATCGCAGGCGGTTTCGACCGTGACGAGCTTTCTCGCCATCGGCAGGAAGTCGAGCGCACGGCGCAGGTTGTCGCCAACCGCTCCCTTGATTTCATCCGCATGCGCGATAACGCCATCGAGCGAGTCATACTGCGCGAGCCACTTCAGCGCGGTTTTCGGTCCGCACTTGTCGACGCCCGGCACGTTATCGACGGTATCGCCAATCAACGACAGGTAATCGACGATCCGTTCCGGCGGCACGCCGAACTTCGCGAGCACGCCCGCGCGATCGAGCGTTTCGTTCGTCATCGTGTTGATCAACGTGACGCTATCGGTAACGAGTTGCGCGAGGTCCTTGTCGCCGGTGGAGACGATCACCTTCATGCCGAGCTTTTCGGCCTGTGTACTCAGCGTGCCGATCACATCATCGGCTTCGACGTGATCGATCATCAGCAGCGGCCAGCCCAGTGCGCGCACGGCGACATGGATTGGCTCGATCTGGCGCACCAGATCTTCGGGCATCGACGCGCGGTTCGCCTTGTAATCCGGGTACCAGTCGTCGCGAAACGTCTTGCCCTTCGCATCGAACACGCACGCGCTATACTCTGCGGTGACTTCCTTGCGCATGCGCCGCAGCATGTTGATGATGCCGTACAGCGCGCCGGTCGGTTCGCCGTCCGGTCCACGCAGATCGGGCAATGCGTGGTAGGCCCGGTAGAGATAGCTCGAACCGTCTACCAATAGCAGGGTCTTACCTTCCAGCTTCGCTTCCAGGTACTGTTCTTCAGGCATTATGACTAAGAGAAAAGTGATTCCGAGTCTGCGATCGCTCGCAGATCAAGAGCGCGCGACAGCCAAAAAGGCCCGCGCATCGTGGCAGATGTTCACGATTATGGCAGAGTTTATCGAGGCGACCGAGTACCTCTCGGAGATCCGCCCGGCTGTCAGCATCTACGGTTCGGCGCGACTGAAACCGGACTCGCCGTACTACAAACTCGCCACGCAGATCGCCCGTAAACTGTCCGACGCGGGCTTCGCGGTAATCTCCGGCGGCGGTCCCGGCATCATGGAAGCGGCGAACAAGGGCGCGCATGCAGGCAAGGCCCCTTCGGTCGGTCTGAACATCGAGCTGCCCCACGAGCAATCGGGCAACCAGTGGCAGGACATCTCGCTGCGCTTTCGCCATTTCTTCACGCGCAAGGTGACGTTCGTAAAGAACTCGGATGCCGTGATCGTGATGCCGGGCGGCTTCGGCACGCTCGACGAACTCGCGGAAGTGCTCACGCTGATCCAGACGAAGAAATCGCGTCACGTGCCGATCATTCTGGTCGGTGGTGAGTTCTGGCATGGCCTGCTCGGCTGGTTCAAGGATCAGCTGGTGCCGATGGGTCTGATCAATGCCAACGACATGGACCTGATGCAGGTCATCGACGATCCGGACCAGGTGCTCGAAGCGGTGCTCGCGTTCTATGAAGACCGCGAAGACCACGAGGAAGGTGACACGCATCCGGGCAAGTCGGACGAAGACCGGATGTTTTATCTGTAATGCGTCAGGCTGGCAGGTCGGTCGCCGCTCACGCGGAATCGGCCTGCGCCTCCAGCCAGCGACAGAACTGCACGACGAGCGGCGCATCGGCCACTTCGTGCCGCGCCACCCACCAGTAGCCACGCGCATCGAGCCGCGGTCCGGGCAACGGCATGACGAGACGCCCGGACGCGAGTTCGTCAGCGAGCATCGGCAGCGGACCTAGTGCCACGCCAAGCCCATCCACTGCAGCCTGCAACGCCAGATAGAAGTGGTCGAACGACTGCTTCTTGCGGCACTTCGCCTTCACCCCTGCTGCTGCCAGCCAGTTGCGCCACGCGTCCGGACGGGTATCGGAGTACAGCAGCACGTGGCGCGCCAGGTCGTCAGCCACGGCGATCGGTGCGCGCTGCAATAGCGCGGGGCTGCACACCGGAATCTCATGTTCCTCGAGAAAATGACCGCTCGCGCAGTTCGGCCAGTGCGCGGGACCGCGCCTGACCGCCACGTCGAAACCATCGATCATCTCCACCGGCACATCCGACGTCGACAACCGTAGCTCGACGTTGGGCGCCATCCGCTGAAACTGGCTCAACCGCGGCAGCAACCACTTCATTGCGAAAGTCGGCAAGGCGTTCACGCGCAGCACATGCACGACGCCGGTATCGCGCAGTTGATCCGTCGCGACCGCGATGCTGTCGAACGCGGCCTGCACGCTCGCGAGATAGCGGCGCCCGTCGTCGGTGAGCCGGACCCGCTTGCCGCGACGATGAAACACCTGCACGCCGACCCATGCCTCGAACGCGGCGACCTGCCGGCTGATTGCACCGTGAGTCACATGCAACTCATCTGCGGCGGCGGTGAAACTGTCACACCGGGCCGCAGCCTCGAAGGCACGGAGGGCAGAGAAGGGAGGCAGATTGCGAGTCATGCTTGTGATTGTAGGTCACAAGCGGATGCCCGAAAAATCGTTTTGCCCGGCGACGCTTCGGCGCTACTCTCGACGGTCTGTACTGGACGAATATCACAATGAATCAGCAGCCCACTTCCCCTGACACATCGCTTACATATCCACCTACGCTGCGTGAAATATTCAGTGGCTTTCTCGGCCTCGGCCTCATTTCGTTCGGCGGTGCGTTACCACTTGCGCGGCGGGCGGTGGTCGAGCGGCGCCACTGGCTGACCTCTGCCGAATTCACCGATCTGCTCGGGTTATGCCAGTTTCTGCCGGGCGGCAACGTCATCAACCTGTCGGTTGCGATCGGCATGCGTTTTCGTGGACTGCCCGGCGCGCTCGCGGGGCTGCTCGGGTTGATCGCGGGGCCGTCGCTGGTCGTGATCGGTCTCGGCGTGCTGTATGAGCACACGCAAAACGACCCGCATGTGAAGCATCTGTTCGCCGGGCTCGCTGCGGCCGCGGCTGGCCTGCTGGTCGCGATGGCGGTCAAGATCCTGCTGCCGCTGCGGCACGATCCGGTAGCGGCGGTCATCGCGGCGCTTGGCTTCGTTGCCATGGCAATCGTGCGTGTGCCGCTGCTGCCGACCATGCTCGTGCTCACGCCGCTCAGCATGCTCGTCGCGGCACGCGCACGAAAAATCGCCGAAGCAGGGAAGACCGCACCATGAACGACACCCTCGTTTCTCTCGCGATTATTTTCAGCCAGTTGTCACTGCTCGCGTTCGGCGGCGGCAACACGATCCTTCCGGAAATGCAGCGGCAAGTAGTGGACGTGCATCACTGGATGCCCACCAGTGAATTCAGCGCGCTCTTCGCGCTTGCGCAGGCCGCCCCCGGACCGAACCTGATGATCGTGACGCTGGTCGGCTGGCACGTGGCCGGATGGGCCGGCATGCTGGTGACGTCGGTGGCGAAGTTCGGACCGTCGTCGATCGTGACGATCCTCGCGCTGCACGCGTGGGAACGCTTCAAGGACCGGCCGTGGAGAAGCATCGTGCAGAAGGCGCTGGTGCCGGTCACGGCGGGTCTCGTCGGGGCGAGCGCGGCGCTGATCGCGCAGGCTTCCGATACGACGGCGATCGCGTGGGCGATCACCGCCGTGTGTGCGGCGCTGGCACTGAAAACGCGGATTCATCCGCTGTGGTTGCTGGCTGCCGGGAGTTTGATTGGGTTGACGGGGTTTGGGCAGTTTTGAGGGGCGGGTTACTGAAGTACGATTTTCAGCGAAGCATTTTTGCTTACACATTGCGAATGTAAACATTTATGGTTACACTGAACGCCGGTTCGAAGAAGCAGGAAGACGGTGAAACAAAGCGAGTTCAAACGATGGTTAGCCCGACAGGGCGCAACGTTCACCGAAGGATCACGGCATACCAAGGTTTTTCTGAACGGACGTCAGTCGGTGATGCCGCGACACCCCGGCACTGAGCTAGGGGACGTGACACGAAAACTGATCCTCAAGCAACTGGGCATCAAATGATCTCAGGCCGTGCATCGAACTTACACTCCGGAACGAAAACAGGAATCGAACATGTTCAAGTACCCTGCCCGTCTAATCCCTGACGGTACCGGCTTTGCCGTGCAGTTTCGCGATATCCCCGAAGCGATCACCTGCGGCGCCACGCGCGAGGAAGCGATCGATATGGCCGGCGACGCGCTCGTGACTGCAATGGATTTCTATTTCGACGACAAGCGCCCAGTGCCGACACCGTCCGAGCCGAAGCGTGGCGACGTGCTGATCGAACTGCCGCCAAGCGTTGCCGCGAAAGTGCTGCTCCTGAATGTGATGCTATCGCAGCATGTATCGCCCGCCGAACTAGCCCGCCGGATGAATACCCGACGTCAGGAAATCAACCGCGTTATCGACCTTGGTCACGCAACCAAGATCGACACGATCGCGGCAGCGCTCTCGGCGCTCGGCATGCACCTCGAAATCACAGTGACGCCGGCATAACTGACTGGCGGGACCGTGAAAGCCCCGCCAAACAAAACTCTCTACTGAAACGCCACTTCCGCAAAACTACGCAACTTCCGGCTATGCAGCCGATGCAACCCGTTCGTGCGCAAAATCTCCATCGCCTTCACCCCGATCTGCAGATGCTGATCGACTTGCGCGCGATAGAACTGATCGGCCATACCAGGCAACTTCAGTTCGCCGTGCAGCGGTTTGTCCGACACGCACAGCAACGTGCCATACGGCACACGGAAGCGAAAACCATTCGCCGCAATCGTCGCACTTTCCATGTCGAGCGCAACCGCCCGGCTTTGCGACAGCCGCTGCACCGGCTCGCGATGATCGCGCAATTCCCAGTTGCGGTTATCGACGCTCGCCACCGTCCCGGTGCGCATCACGCGCTTCAGTTCGACGCCTTCGAGTTGCGTCACCTGCGCGACCGCCCCCTCCAGCGCAACCTGTACTTCGGCGAGGGCCGGAATCGGCACCCATAACGGCAGGTCATCATCAAGTACATGGTCCTCGCGCACATAGCCGTGCGCGAGCACGTAATCGCCAAGACGCTGCGTATTGCGCAAGCCCGCGCAGTGACCGAGCATGATCCACGCATGCGGACGCAGCACGGCGATGTGATCGGTAATCGTCTTCGCGTTGGATGGCCCCACGCCGATATTGACCATCGTGATGCCGCTGCCGTCCGCGCGCTTCAGGTGATAGGCAGGCATCTGCGGCAGACGCGGCGGCGGTGTGCCCTCGTCGTCCTGCTCGCCGAGATTCGCGTTGTACGTGATCACGTCGCCGGGTTCGACGAACGACGTGTATTCGCTGCGATAAGCACGCAGTTCCGCATCGTCGGTATGGGCCATCATCTTGCGGCCGAGCGCGACGAACTCGTCGATATAGAACTGGTAGTTCGTGTACAGCACGTAGTTCTGGCAATGCGTAGGCGACGTCGCCGTGTAGTGCTTCAATCGATGCAGCGAGAAATCCACGCGCGCGGCCGTAAACAGCGCAAGCGGATGCGGCTCGCCTGGCGGCGGTTCGTAGGTACCGTTGACGATGCGATCGTCAAGCAGCGCGAGGTCGGGTGTATCGAAGATATCGCGCATCGCGAAGAGCCGCTCGCGGTCGAGATCGCCTTCCAGATGGATACCCTCGGCAAACGCGAAGTGAATCGGAATGGGCTGGTCCGATACACCGACTTCGATCGATACATGGTGATTCTTCGCCAGCAGCCGCAACTGTTCGCGATAGTAGTTGCCGAACAGATCGGGCCGCGTCACGGTGGTCTCGAACACGCCGGGACCGGCGACAAAACCATATGAGCGGCGCGAATCGATGTGTGTGTTGACCTCGGTACGCACCCGCACGAACGGGTAACACGCGCGCACGCGCCGCTCGAATGCCTCGTTGCGCCGGTAGCGGGCAAACGCGTCGCGCAGATACGAGGTATTCGCTTCGTAGATTGCGGAGAGCCGTGTGACGGCGTCGGCGGCGTCGTCGAAAGCCTCGGTCGGGAAGGTGTCGGCGGGTGTCTGCACCGCACGTCGTTTGAGTGGATCGTTCATCTTCGTTGGCCTCGGTTGATGCGACGACATTACCATGGAACACGCATCGCGGATGCCTGCGGCAGACCGGACGGGTGACGGGCTGGTTCCGCGCAGGCAGCACGAAAACGGCGCAAAATAACCCCGTGTAATCCGTGCCGGGAGCACGGATTTGCTAGAATCTGGGCACCCAATCGGAGAATTGCCATGAAGTCGTTCCTTACCGTCGCCGTTGCCGCGACGCTCGCCTTCGGCGGCGTCGCACTGGCCGCCCAGCCCACCGACGACGCTCAGGCTGCCGCGAACGCCCCGGCCGCCGCGAACGCTCAAGCCGCCGCTGCCGACGAAGCGCAATCCGCCAACGAACGCGCCGGCCTGCCGGACCTGAAAGCAATCAACCGCCCCGCAGCCGAAGTCAGCTCCAAGGTCGACATCGACGTGCCGCGCACGCCGAGCTACTACGAGCGCAGTGGTAGCGGCACCGAGATCACCGAATACCGCGACAAAGGCAAACCGGTCGAAATCGACGTGCGCTCGAACTTCGGCACGCGCTATCAGATGAGCGCACCGACCGACACATCGCCGAAAGTGCGCGACAACGGCCGCGCAAGCACACGCCTGCCATCGATCAACCTGCACTATTGATCCTGCATGATGTAACACGATGTCCGCGTGGGACGATAATGTCCCGCCACCGCATCACCGCGATACCGCAATACCAGGACCTATCCAAACCGCACGATTTCGCCCGTGGCCGTTCCAGCCCGGGCGGCCTCACCCGCGTGCCGCACTGGCCACATCGAGCCAGTCCGACCAACCCGATCCGACGCTTCCCGCATGGCTGTCTTCACTGCTGTCACCGAACCTCAACTCGCACAATGGATGCGTCACTACGATCTCGGCGAAGTCGTCGGGTTTCGCGGCATTCCGTCGGGCATCGAGAACAGCAACTTCTTTCTGACGACGACACGTGGCGAATACGTCCTCACGATCTTCGAAAAGCTGACGGCCCAGCAGTTGCCGTTCTATCTCGATCTAATGCGACATCTCGCCGCACATCGCGTGCCGGTGCCCGATCCGGTTCCGCTCGACGACGGCAAGCTGTTCGGCATACTGCACGGCAAGCCGGCCGCGATCGTCAGCAAGCTCGAGGGCGGGCCCGAGATGGCGCCGAGCGTCGAGCATTGCGTCGAGGTCGGCCAGATGCTTGCGCGCATGCATCTGGCCGGGCGTGATTTTGCGCAGCATCAGCCGAATCTGCGCAGCCTGCCGTGGTGGCAGGAAACTGTGCCTGCCGTGCTGCCGTTTCTTGCCGGCGCACAACGCGATCTGCTAACCACCGAACTCGCGCATCAACAGGCATTCTTCGCCTCCGACGATTACGCCGCGCTGCCCGCAGGGCCGTGCCATTGCGATCTGTTCCGCGACAACGTCCTGTTCGCGCATGCGGCGCCTGGCACTGGCCATGAAGTCAGGCTCGGTGGTTTCTTCGATTTTTATTTTGCCGGCACCGACAAGTGGCTCTTCGACGTCGCGGTCACGGTCAATGACTGGTGCGTCGATCTTGCGACGGGCCAGTTCGACGCAGCCCGCACCGATGCGCTGCTGCGCGCCTATCAGACCGTGCGCCCGTTCACCGCGGCCGAAATCCGTCACTGGGGCGATATGCTACGGGCCGGCGCGTACCGTTTCTGGGTTTCGCGCCTGTATGATTTCCATCTGCCGCGTGCGGCCGAGCTGCTGAAACCGCACGACCCAGGCCATTTCGAACGCATTCTGCGCGCGCGCCTGTCCGGCGCCACACTTCCTGGCATTCATACCTCATGCAACTGATCGAAGTCCCTGCAAAAACCGGCTATGTGTGGTTCCGCCAGGGCATCTGGCTGTTTCGCAAGAATCCGCTCGCGTTTCTCACGCTGTTCTTCGCCTACCTGCTGGTGATGACGCTGATTTCGCGTGTGCCGTTTGTCGGCGGCGTGCTGCCGTTAGTCTTCGTGCCGGGGGTCGCAGTCGGTTTCATGGCGGCGTGCCGCGATACGATCGCGGGCAAGCCGGTGTTTCCGACCATTCTCATCGACGGCTTTCGCTCGTATGGCAACGTGGTCGCGAAACGCCTGCTCGTGCTCGGCGTGGTGTATATCGTCGCGATGGCGGCGGTGCTGGCAAGTTCGGCGCTCGCCGACGGCGGTACGCTGGTCCGTCTGATGGTGAGCGGCGAAGAGATGACGCCGGAAGCCATCGCTAACAGCAACATCCTGCTCGCGCTCCTGACAGGCTTCGCGTTCTATATCCCGGTCTCGATGCTGTTCTGGTTCTCGCCGGTTCTTTGCGCGTGGCACGACGTGCCGACCGTGAAGGCATTCTTCTTCAGCTTCGTCAGCTGCTGGCGCAATCGCGGGGCGTTTATCGTTTACAGCGCACTGTGGTTCGCCGTCGGTTTCACCGTGATGCTGGGCCTGGCCAAATTGATGCAGGCACTCGGCGCGGGCGATTTCGCGCTCGCCATCCTGATGCCGGCGTCGATGATCTTGACGACGATGATCTATTGCTCGTTTTACGCGACGTATCGCGGCTGCTTCGGCGTCCCGGCGCCGGACGCGCCCGACCTCCCCTCGGCGCCGTCCGCCTGATACGCCACGTGCCGGCTCCCGGCACGCTCGTCGCTCGCGCGAAGTTGCGGCACAATGGTTAGCGTGCAATTCATTTGCACGCTTTCCACCGACGAGATCCATCATGACCCAGCGCCCCGCTCCCCCGCTCACGCTCGACGACCAGCTCTGCTTCGCGCTCTATTCGACGTCGCTTGCGATGACGAAGGTGTATAAGCCGCTACTCGACAAACTCGGTCTCACCTATCCGCAATATCTGGCGATGCTGGTGCTGTGGGAAAGCGACGACCTGACGGTGAAGGACATCGCTGCCCGCCTGAATCTCGATTCGGCCACGGTGACGCCACTCCTGAAGCGCCTCGAGGCCCAGGGTTATATCGAACGGGTGCGCGGCACCGAGGACGAGCGCCTCGTGTATATCCGGCTCACCCGCTCCGGCACGACACTCAAACGTTCGGCGCGCGAGGTGCCCGCGGAATTATTCTGCGCAACCCAGCGCACGCCCGACTTCCTGATGCGCCTGCGCGACGACCTGACCGCGCTGCGCAGCACGTTGCACGAGTATCTCGACAGATAACGCGGCGTGGGTTTGTCCTGAGCCACCATCGGTGAATTCCATATGTTGGGTGCCCTGCATAATTTAGTTTGCACACTAACAATTAGTGTACTATTCATTCGTCGTATCCATTTTCGATGCCCGACGCGACAGTGGCAACCGCCGGTTATCGCAGCACTCATCCACGCCACGAAACAGGAGCAGCAACCATGAGCGTACTCTACAAGGCAACCGCCACCAGCACCGGCGGCCGCGACGGCCGGGCCGTTTCTTCCGACAAGGCACTCGACGTACAACTGGCCGCCCCGCGCGAGCTGGGCGGGAACGGCGCAGCGGGCACGAACCCCGAGCAACTGTTCGCCGCAGGCTATTCGGCATGCTTTCTGAGCGCGATGAAATTCGTCGCGGGCCAGCACAAGCAGGCGCTGCCGGCCGACACGACCGTCACCGCCGATGTCGGCGTCGGTCCGAACGATAAGGGCGGCTTTGCACTCGACATCGAACTGCGGGTATCGCTGCCGGGTCTCGACGAAGCCGCCGCACGCGAACTGGTCGATACAGCGCACACGGTGTGCCCGTACTCGAACGCAACGCGCAACAACGTCGATGTGCGCGTGCGGATCGTCTGAAGCGGCGGCCGGCGGCGGGCAGTGTTATCTTCGGCGGCACTGACTGCTGCCTGCCACGACCGGATAGGCGTGTCTTTTACGTCCAACGACTCACATGACACGCACCCGACACTCGCAGACTGACTTCGATACTGGCCTCGTCTGGTTTCGCCGCGATCTGCGCAGCAGCGATCACGCGGCGCTTTACTACGCGCTCAAGCATTGTCGTCGGGTCTGGTGCGTGTTCGTGTTCGATACGACGATCCTGCAGCCGCTCATCGATGCGTCGCGCAACACGCCCGAGGACCGTCGTGTCGAATTCATCCTGGCATCGCTAGCGGAACTGGACAGCGCGCTGCGCGGATACGGTGGTGGTCTGATCGTTCTACACGGTGATCCGCGTGCAGTCTTGCCGGCACTCGCTGGGCAACTCGCCGTCGATGCAGTCTTCACCAATCACGACTACGAGCCTGCCGCGATCGAACGCGATGAGGCCGTACGCGAGTCGCTCGCCGACGCACAGCGTGAACTGGTCACGTTCAAGGATCAGGTCATTTTCGAGCGTGACGAGATTCTGACGGGCCAGCAGAAGCCCTTCTCGGTCTTCACGCCGTACAAGAATGCGTGGCTCAAGAACCTCACCGCATTCGACCTGAAACCCTATCCAGTCGACGCCTACATCGATCGTCTCGGCGCGCCGCCTGCCCATCTCGATCACGGTCTGCCGACGCTTGCGCAACTGGGTTTCACAGCCAGCAACTTCACCGAGCTGAAGCTGCCCGCCGGCATGAGTGGCGGACAACAGCTCCTCGACGATTTCGCGACGCGTATCGACAGCTACGCCGAGTGGCGCGATTTTCCGGCTGCGAAAGGCCCGAGCTATCTATCCGTGCATCTGCGCTTCGGCACGGTGTCGATCCGCACTCTGGCGCGACTTGCTTACGAGCGCTCGCTACAACCTGACGGTGCGGGTGCCGCAACGTGGCTGTCGGAGCTTGTCTGGCGGGAGTTTTACTTCATGGTGCTCGCGCACCATCCGCGGCTCGCGGCTGGCGCGTCATTCAAGGAGGAATATGCTGCGCTCAGATGGGAACACGGTCCGTCAGCGGAAGCGGCTTTCGCAGCATGGTGCGAGGGCCGCACGGGCTATCCGTTGATCGACGCCGCGATGCTGCAACTCAATCAGACGGGCTATATGCATAACCGTCTGCGGATGGTGACCGCGAGTTTTCTGGTGAAGGATCTGGGTATCGACTGGCGGCGCGGGGAGCGCTATTTCGCCGAACAACTGAACGATTTCGACTTCGCCGCGAACAACGGCGGATGGCAATGGGCAGCATCGACAGGATGCGATGCGCAGCCATGGTTCCGGATTTTCAATCCGGTCACACAATCGGAGAAATTCGATCCGCAGGGTCGCTTTATCAAGCGCTACCTGCCGCAACTCGCGAACGTGCCGCCGAAATGGCTACACGCACCGTGGACGGCAGATACGGATCAACTAGCGCAGTGGGGCGTGGTGCTCGGGGAGCACTATCCGCGACCCATCGTCGATCATGCCGATGCGCGACAACGCACGCTCGCGCGTTTCGGCAAGTAATCGTGTTGCAACCGGTGAATTAGAACTGGTTCATCCACGACGGATGACGGCTCGACGCTTCACGGTCAAGCTTGCGCATGCGGAATTCCAGATCGTAGAGATCGGTGGCTTCGGACAGGTAGGCGTCCTGGCGCTCTTTGGCGGCCACATCGGACGACTTCGTCAGGAACAAAAACAGGCGGCTCAGCAGATACATGATCAAACCTCAGGGAGTGACTAGGGTTAATACCTAGTTAATAACCCTGATTATAGGGGAAAACCCTAGTTCTTGGCTAGCCCTCACGTCGAGCGGGGCCTCTACCCGGATGTTCAGCGTCCTGCCGGCACGCTGGCCGCCGCTGCGTCCAGCTCGGCCGAGGCGCCCAAGCGCCGCTGGTGCTTGAAGAACTCCCACAGCAACGCGCTCGCGTCGGGCCCTTTGGACGAATGGAACGGCACCGCGTCGTCGCCACCGCTCCACGCGTGCGACAGCCCGGCCACGTGGCACAGGCGGATCACGCGCCGGCCGCTGCGCAGGTAGTCGCGTGTCACGACGCTGGCTTTGCGGTCCTCGCGGATTTCGCCGGTTTTCCACCCGCCGTCCGCGCCCACAAAGCCGTTCAGCCGCGCGAACTGCAGCGCCAGTTGATCCGAATTGACCGGCGCGACCACCTGGTCGGCGTCGCCATGGATGATGATCGCCGGCATGCCAGGATAGGTCGCGACATCGACGGCCTGGTCGATCAGTTCGACCGGGTCCTGGCGCGTGCCGCGCCGCATGACGTCCATACCGGCGATGCCGGAATGCGCCTCGCCGAGCGCCGGCCCGGAATGCAGCGCCACGGCCGCGAAACGCCACGGGTAATGGATTGCGAGCAGCGAGGCGAGCCCCGCTCCCGCCGAGATACCTGCCACATACACCCGTTCACCGTCGAACCCATGCTCGGCGACGAGTTCGTCCACCAGCGACGCAACCGCGCGGATTTCCGCGCCGCCCGCGTGATCGCTGGTGTCGTACCAGTGCCAGCAGCGGTGCGCATGGACGTGCTTCGACTGTTCGGGATAGACGACGGCGAAGCCGAACCGGTCGGCCAGCAGGTTCATCCGCGTACCTTCGGCGAATTCATCGACTGATTGCTGGCAGCCGTGCAGCATCACGACGAGCGGCATCGGCGCGAGCGCCTTGCCGGCCGGAATGTACAGGCCGTAGTGAAGGTGGTTGACGAGGCGGCCGGCAGCGGCCGGCGCCGAATGGAACGAGCGTGTCCATGCGCCGCCCGCCCACGCAGCCGCCCGCGGACGAACCCGCGACTCGCGCGCGCTCGCCGCCGGCTTCTCGCGCGTTTCCGCCGCCCGCGCCTTGACCGCCGGTCTCGCGACCGGTTTCGGACGGGCCTGCCGCAGCGGCTTGCGCTTCTTCGTCGCGGACTCGACATACTCGGTCTGCACCGCCAGTAGCCGCTTCAGCCCGCCCAGCCAGAGTTTCGTCAGATTCTTTGCCATCGGGGACCTCACAAGAAAGGGCCGGTACCCATAGGTTCGCGCCGGGTAATCGACGCAATTGTGCAATGCACAATAACATCAATCTCGTCGCGATGCTGGCATCCTGAAAATGGCGGTTTATGCTCTGTTTCGCGTGGCGGCGCACAGTTGGCCGCCCCGCCGAACCAGCAGCCCCGTTTATACTGGCGGGCAGAAATGATGTTCGACGTGTTGTCTGCCCGTCTATGCGGCTCGCGCGTTAATCCTGTATCCGGATCCTTCGACCCGATTCTACGCGGCCTGTGTCGCATCGCTCCCATGCCTGATTTGCCCACCCATTTGTGGTATTCGATTACGAGTCTCGGCGGCGCCGGCCTGACCCTGCCGCTCGCGATCGCCATCGCGCTCTGGCTCGCCGTCGGCTATACGTGGCGGATGGCCGCCGGATGGCTGCTGCTGCTCGGCGTCGCCGTGGTCCTGGTAACGGTCACGAAACTGGCGTTCCTCGGCTGGGGGGTCGGCGTGCGCGTCTGGGACTTCACCGGCCTGAGCGGCCACGCGATGCTATCGACGGCCGTCTATCCAGTCGCACTCTTCCTGATGCTGCTGCCCACGCGGCCCACCATACGGGTGATCGGTGTGGTGCTCGGCCTCGCCGCGGGCGTCGCGGTCGCGCTGTCGCGCGTGGTGCTCGATGCGCACTCGCCTTCTGAAGCGATTACCGGTTGCCTCGTCGGGGCGCTGACCGCCCTGGTGTTCATCCGCTGGTCGTGGCATGCGGCGCCGGGACGACTGTCGGCGGCAGCGGTGGCGCTCAGTCTTGCCATCCTGACGTTTGCTCTGCACGACGTCCGCGTGCCGACCCACCGCTGGGTCACGCATCTCGCGCTGAAGGTGTCCGGCCACGACCGGCCGTTCGTCCGCGCCCGCTGGAAGGCCGGCCATGACAGCCTGCCAGCGGGCGCGCCGATCTCGCAGACCGGCAACGCCCTGCCTCCCGCTTCCACAAAGGCCTGACCGTCGGCGTTATGCGGTCGCGGCTATGCTGATCATCGACGGATCGATGCGGCCGTTATAGCGCTCCGTATATTACGATGGCGCTTTCCACCCACCGACCGGTCCGCCCGGCCTCCGCATCATGTCCCTGTCCCGTCGTCGTCTTCTGCAGCATGCGCTCCTCGCCGTCGGCGCCGCATCGCTCTTTATCAGCGCCAACGCACGTGCCGACGATCTCGTCGTGTCCGCGGCAGCCAGTCTCACCAACGCGTTCAAAGCTGTCAGCGATGCGTTCGAGCAACAGCATCCCGGCACGAAAGTACTGCTGAATTTCGGCGCATCGGACGTACTGATGCAGCAGATCGCCAAAGGCGCACCCGCCGATGTCTTCGCCTCCGCTGATCAAAAAGCGATGGACAAGGCCGCCGCCGAAAAAGTCATCGTGCCCGCTACGCGCAAGGACTTCGCGGCCAATTCGCTGGTCCTGATCGTGCCGTCGGATAGCCGCTTCGCGCCCGCTTCGCTTAACGAACTGACTACGGCAAGCGTGAAACGCGTTGCCTATGGCGATCCGGCGTCGGTACCGGTCGGCCGGTATACGGAAGGCGCGCTGAAAGCGGCGGGCGCGTGGGATGCGGTCAGTGCGAAGGGTGTGCTTGCGGCCAATGTGCGGCAGAGCCTCGACTACGTGTCGCGCGGCGAAGTCGATGCAGGCTTCGTGTTCGGCACCGACGCGGCGGTCATGCCCGATCGCGTGAAAGTCGCATTGACGGTGCCGACGCAGACGCCGATCACTTACCCGATCGCACAAGTGGAAGGCAGCAAGCACGCAGCGGATGCGCAGGCGTTCATTGCGTTCGTGCTGTCGCCGGAGGGCCAGGCGGTGCTCGGCAAATACGGCTTCAAGCCAGCTCACTAGACGCCGCCCGCCCCGCTCCGCCATGCAACAGGCCTGGGTTCCGCTGCTGTTATCGCTGAAGGTCGCCGGCTGGGCGACCGCGCTCAATCTCGTGTTCGGCGTCGCCGCGGGCTTCGGGCTCGCGCGCTGGCGCTCGGGCGCGCGCGATCTCGTCGATTCGCTGTTGACGCTGCCGCTCGTGATGCCGCCCACCGTGCTCGGCTATTACCTGCTCGTGCTGCTCGGCCGGCGCGGTGTATTCGGCGCGTGGCTCGACCGGCTCGGTATCCAGCTGGTGTTCACGTGGCAGGGCGCGGTAATCGCATCGATGGTGGTCGCGTTTCCGCTGGTGCTGAAATCGGCGCGCGCCGCCTTCGAAGCGGTCGATCCGCAGCTCGAGCGCGCGGCTCGCACGCTCGGCATCACGGAAGCCGGCATCTTCTTTCGCGTGACGCTGCCGCTCGCCGCGCGCGGCATTCTCGCCGGCACACTGCTCGCATTTGCACGCGCGCTCGGCGAATTTGGCGCGACGCTGATGATCGCGGGCAATCTGCCGGGACGTACGCAGACGTTGTCGGTAGCGGTCTATGCAGCGGTCCAGGCCGGCGACGATGCTACGGCCAATTTCCTCGTGCTCGTCACGTCGGTCACCTGCGTGGTGATTCTCGTGCTCGCGGGACGGCTCGTGCCGCAACATTCGCTGCTCACGTCCCGCTGATATGCCACTCACCGTCGACATCCGCAAAACCCTTGCAAGCGCCGGGCATCGCTTCACGCTCGACATCGCGTTCGCCGCAACCGAACAGCGGGTCGTGCTGTTCGGTCCATCGGGCGCGGGCAAGAGCCTGACGCTGCAGGCGATCGCCGGTTTGCTGCGGCCCGATGAAGGATCGATCGTGCTGAACGACGCTGCGCTGTTCGATAGTGCACGCGGCATCGATCTGAAGCCGCAGCAGCGCAAGGTCGCGTATCTGTTTCAGGACTACGCGCTGTTTCCGCATCTGAACGTGCGCCAGAACATCGGCTTTGGTCTGCAACCGGGCTGGCTGAATCCGCGCGCGCGATTCGATCATCCGGATGTCGACTACTGGGTGAATGCGCTCGATCTGCAGAGCGTGGCGCGCAATCATCCGGCGCAGTTGTCGGGTGGGCAGAAACAACGTGTCGCACTGGCGCGTGCGCTCGTCGCACAACCGCAACTGTTGCTGCTCGATGAGCCCTTCTCCGCGCTCGATTACGCGTTACGCGAACGTATGCGACGTGAACTGTCGGATCTGCAGGCGCGCCTCGATATCCCGATGCTGCTGATCACACACGATCCCGACGATGTCGCCGCGTTTGGCGATCAGGTCGTGCAGGTGGGCGACGGGCAGGTGCGGCCGAACCGGCCGTTCGCGGGGTATGCGCGTAGTAGCGCGTGACGTAAGCCTCGTGCGAGGCCATACGTGGTCAGTCACACCGGGTCGATCGCATCGAGAATCACGCTCGCAGTCCTGAACGCGGCACATACCGCGCAACTGATTACACACCGACAAGCTGGATCATCCCCCGTCGCGAAGCTTCGGCTTGCCCAGCGTGCGCAACAAACGCTCGCCTTCCTTCGCCGTATAGCGCTTCACCGCTTCACACCAGCCGCGCGCAAAACCCAGTTGATAGGCGTCGACTTCGAGCTGTTCCAGGTAGCCTAGCGCAACGACCGCGTCGTTGCCGTCGCCCAGCACGCCCTGCATCCGCGACAGCGTTTTCACAACCTCGCCGCGAGTCTGTTTCGTCGTCAGCGATTCGATGAATTCCAGCGTATAGCGCAGGCGCTTGGCGCGAATACGCTCCTGATGGCGCGACGCGTCGTCGAGCGTGGTGAGCTTCGGGGTGGCCATCAGTTGCTTGAATGCCTTGCGCACGCGCTTGCCCGCGTGCGTGTTCAGCGAACCGGCCGCCACGTCGCCTGCGGCTGCGCGACGATCGTCGTGTAGCAGTTCCCCCTGCCATTCGAGCCACGCGAGTGTGAGTTGCGCGTAGCGCGACGAATGCATTCCCTCCTGGATGCGCGCGCGCATCGCGAGCCGCTGCACATTGGCCGCATCGAACGTAGCGGTCCAGCGTGCGGCGTCGGTGTCGGCGGCGACCAGCGCGGGCAACGTCGAATCGATGAACACGTCCCAGTCACGCGCATCGCCGAGCAGATCGCCGAGCCACTTGAGCCCCGGCGCGATCTGTGTCGTCCATGCATCGTCCTGCCAGTGCCTGAAAAGACGCATCGCGGTCTTCAGACGGCGCTGTGCGACGCGCATCTGATGGACCGATTCGACGTTCGCCGCATCGCGCACGCTGGCTTCGTTGCCGAACCAGTGTCGCGCGAGATTGCTACCGATCGCGACCAGCGCATCGCGTTGAGTCGCGGCACCGTCGAGCGCGATCGGTTGCGCGTAGACGGGTTCGAGTTGCGTGTGGAAATTGTCGCGATACGCGCGGTCGACCGCGCTGTCGAGCACGGCAAATGCGGGCAGTGCGGCGACGATCTCGCGAGCGATGGCGAAGAGTGCGCGGCGTGCGGCGTGGAGGGCTTCTGCTACGTCACGTACGTCATGTACATCGGATACGCCGGGTACGTTCGGTATGTTGGGTGTATCGGCGACAGGGACCGTCAGATGGATTTCGCGAACCGGCGGCGCGCCGTCGAAGCCCGACGAGTCCAGCACGTCGATACGCTCGAACACGACATCGACCAGCAAACCGGCCGCCGTCGACAATGGCCGCCACCGCGTCCGGCTGCATTCGAAAGAAACGGTCGGCTCGATCCGGCTCGCGTCCGGCAACGCCCGTCTGAACGACTCGGGCGCGCCATCGAACGATACTTCGTGCAATTCCTGGGCATCGAGTGGCGCCTGGAACGCGGCGTTGCGAATCGTGATGCCAGGCGAATGCGCTTCGGCATGAACCGCGATCACGCGCCGCCCGGCGCCAGACGCCTCGACGGCGAGCCGCCATCCCGCATCGCCGAGCGCCCGCTTCGCATCGAAGTCGCGCACCGCGATGTGTGCAACGCTGCGCCGCCTGCCCGCGATGCCAGGCAGCGCGGCCAGCGCGTCGACGAGAAGTGCGTCGATTTGCGCGGCGGCTATATCCCCCTCCGCGCCATCCGCCGACGCGCGCCTGGCGCACCATTCGCGCGCCGCAGCGCCGGGAATCTCGAGCACGAGTTCGAAAACGCGGGTCATGAACGCTCCGTGTACGACCGTCAAGCGAGCACGCAAACCGCGCGCCCGCTATCCGCAGACAGCCTGTTTATCGTACACGAACCGCCCTACGCGGCTCTTTCGTTCCTGCAACCCTGCGTAAGGTAGAAGAACCGTTCGCGCTCACGCGTACATCGTCGCGCAAGCACCGCTCATGTCGCGTACTGGGCGATGCCGTTACCGAACGACCAGTTCTCCGTCTGCACCTCGACGAGATTGATGAACACGTCCTCTTTTCGCACGCCGGGACTCTCCGCCAGTTCGTCGGCGATGCGGCGGTACAGCGCCTTTTTCTGTTCGACGGTGCGGGTATTGCTCACCGTCAGCTGGATCAGCACGAGATCGTCGCTGTGCTCGATACCGAGGTACTGCGGCCTGAAAAAGAAGCTGCTTTCGTCGTGTTCGCTGACGACCATGAAGATGTCGTCCTCGGGCACGTTGAAAGTAGCAACCAGCGCGCGCTGAATGCCTTGCGACAAAGCCGCCTTGTAGGCAGCGGACTGGCCGGCGCGCAATGCGATACGGGTGAACGGCATGATGATCACCTTGGGTTAGAACAATTTCTGGTACCCAGAATAAGCCGCGTCATCCATAATTAAAAGACATGACTGCCTATTTCAATCATTTTCATTGGAAATGATCATGCTCGATCTCGATGCGGTGCGCGCGTTCGTCCTGGTCGCCGATTTGCACAGCTTCACGCGCGCGGCGGATGCGCTCGACACCACGCAATCGGCGGTCAGTCTGAAACTCAAGCGGCTGGAAGCGCATCTCGGCAAGCACCTGATCGAGCGCACGCCGCGCCTCGTCCGGCTGACCGGCGACGGCGACACGTTCCTCGTCGCCGCACGCGATCTGTTGAATGCCCACGACCGGGCGCTCGGGGCACTCGCAGTCGAACGACGCCGCTTGTCGCTGGGGCTCAGTGAGCACGTCACCGGAGCTGGTCTGCCCGCGCTGCTTGCGAAGCTCAACGCGCACGATCCCGGGCTGTTGATCGAGCTTCATATGGGCCCTTCGGCTGCTCTGCGGACGCAGTTCGACGAGCGGCAGCTCGATGCGGCGATCGTGCGCCACGAGCCCGACGATGCCCTGCGTGACGACGCCCAACTGCTGTTCGGCGAAGCGCTCGGCTGGCTCGCCGCTCCGGACTGGCTGCCGCGCCCCGGCGAGCCGCTTCCGCTCGCGCTACTGGCGCCGCCCTGCAACGTACGCGCCGTGGCGTTGAAAGCACTGGACGACGCCGGGATCGAATGGCGCGAAGTGTTCATCGGGGGCGGCATGGTCGCGGTTGGCGCCGCGGTCGCGGCCGGTCTCGCAATCTC
This sequence comes from Paraburkholderia acidicola, assembly GCF_002362315.1. Classification (GTDB taxonomy): domain Bacteria; phylum Pseudomonadota; class Gammaproteobacteria; order Burkholderiales; family Burkholderiaceae; genus Paraburkholderia; species Paraburkholderia acidicola. Next base: position 2,246,299 of record NZ_MTZV01000006.1, on the reverse strand, counting down.
GCCGCTCGCACGACGCGTGGCGCCGCGCGGTCTGATCGATGTCGGTGCGCGTCTCGGTTTGCCGGCGTTGCCGGAGTCGCGCGTGACGCTCTACACGCGGATCCGCGACCCGCGTTCGATGGAAACGCTGCGGCTGGTGGCGAACAGTCTTGCCGTGCAATGAACGCCGTGGTGCCATGCTGGCTGATCCCCGACGCGTTCGCGGAACGTGCCCCTGTCGGACCGCGACAGTCAGCGCGGTCAACTCAATCGTTTGCTTCGCGCAAACGGGCTAGGCGCTAGAGAATCGGCGGCTGGGAGCCCGCACGTCCTGCGGCATTGGCTGCCGGTCGTCGGCTCGCGATCTGCGAAGTGTTGCGCTTCACTGGCGCGGTAGCGACTTTTTTCGGCCGCCCCGTGGCGTGTCCCGATGCACCCGCTGAAGCAACGGATTGCTTTGCCTTGCGGCTCGCCTGCACCGATGCGGCCGGCACGTGTGCCTTGGCGGCTCGCACAGCGGGCTTCTTACCTGGCACCGCGTGAGCCGTCGCATGAGCCACCCCGCGATGCTTCGTCGAAGCTATCGCGGGTTTGGCGATCTTGTGCGCCCCACCGCTAGTCCGCTGTGCCGTTTTCGCGGCTTTCGCTGTCTGCGCCGTTTTGGCGCTCTTCATCGCCTCCGGCGGATTCCACACCTCGGCGTACTGCTGCGCCGCCATCGCCACACAGGAAAAACATCCCACCATGACGGCTACTATTACTGCGCGTACCTGCATCTCCTGCCACTCCTGCGTTCGATTTGTTTTGCGGGCCGCGATTATACCCAGCGCCACAAAACCAAACGTCAAGAAATGTCCCGCCGCGGCCAGGGTTCGCCGTGCACTGCCCAGTTGAACACGAGCGCGATCAACAGCAGCAGGAGCACGCCTGCCAGCACCGGAAACAGCAGGAACGTGCCCGACGCGCCGCCACCTAGCATGATGACGAGCGGATCGGCGCCCGCGGGCGGATGAACCGTGCGCGTGAGCTGCATCAGCGCAATCGCTGCGCCCACTGCAAGCGCCATCTGCCAGAGACCGGCACCGGCGAGCCAGAACACCACCAAACCGACCGTCGATGCGATCAGATGCCCCCATACCAGGTTGCGCGGCTGGGCGAACGCGCTGTCAGGTGCGGCGAACAGCAGGACGCTCGATGCGCCGAAAGGCGCGATCAGCAGCGGCATGCCGACGACCCCGCCAAACAGGCCGATCACAGTGATTGCGAGTACGCCGCCGAGAAATCCGCAGGCTGCCCGAAAAACCGGCAGGCGGGAAACGGAACGCGCGATGCGTCCCGTCGCGTCGGAAGGATTCGTCATGTTTTGAATGGAGAGAATGGAAAGGAAAGGGCACGCCGCAGATTCGCGGCGTGCCTGTATCACGCGTTAGCGCGAAGAGATCGCGACAGGAATGCGACTAAATTGCCAATCGCTCAGGCGGGCTCAGGCAGTCTTGAAGCGCGCCGCTTCTTCAGAACCCGACGTTGCGTTACCCGCCGAATACGAGTGCGCACCGACACCAGCCAGACGCCCGCCATCGACGATCAGATACTCGTCGCGAATCGGCTTACCGCCGAACCAGCACTCCAGAATCTCGCGCGTGCCGGCCGCATAGCGCGTCTGCGCGGACAGCGTCGTGCCCGACGTGTGCGGCGTCATGCCCTGATGCGGCATCGTGCGCCACGGATGATCGCGCGGCGCAGGCTGCGGGAACCACACATCGCCCGCATACCCCGCGAGCTGCCCGCTTTCGAGCGCACGCACGATCGCATCACGGTCGACGATCTTACCGCGCGCCGTATTGATGATGTAAGCGCCGCGCTTCATCTTCGAGATCATCTGCTCATTGAACAGATGCTCCGTTTCCGGATGTAGCGGACAGTTGATCGTCACCACATCGCACACCTTCGCCATCGATTCGACATCCGGATGCCACGTCGCACCCAGCTCGCGTTCGACCTGCTCCGGCAAACGGTGACGATCGGTGTAATGCAGCTGCACGTCGAACGGTTTGAGTCGACGCAATACCGCCGCACCGATCCGCCCGGCGGCAACCGTACCCACATGCATGCCTTCAAGGTCGTACGCGCGCTCGACGCAATCCGCGATATTCCAGCCGCCCTTCTTGACCCATTCGTGCGACGGCAGATAATTTCTGACCTGCGACAGGATCATCATCACGACATGTTCGGCCACGCTGATGCTGTTGCAATACGTCACTTCGGCGACGGTGATCTTGCGCTCGATCGCGGCCGCCAGATCGACGTGATCGGAGCCGATACCGGCGGTTAGCGCGAGCTTCAGCTTCGGCGCTTTCGCGATGCGCTCGGCGGTCAGGTAAGCCGGCCAGAACGGCTGCGAGATCACTACTTCGGCGTCGGCGAGTTCGCGCTCGAAGGTCGAGTTCGGACCATCCTTGTCGGATGTCACCACCAGTGTGTGGCCGTGCGATTCGAGAAACGCGCGGAGGCCGAGTTCGCCCGACACGCTGCCGAGCAGCTCGCCCGGTTTGAAATCGATAGCTTGCGGCGTGGGTGCCGTCTGACCGTCGTGATAACGGCTGATCGTCGGGATGTCGTCGCGTGCGTATTTTTTCGGCATGCCACCGACAGGATCGTCATACAGAACACAAAGAACTTTTGCCACGATGTTTCACTCCGCTCTGACTCAGTCGGGATACGGCATGAGGTCATGCCGGCCGGTCATCCGACTGCAGTACAACCGACAGACCCAGTGTCGGCGTGCGAGGTGCGGTGGGTCCAATCGTTTGGACGGATCGGTTGATAACTGCGCCTTATCAAGCTCGCCGGACGAGCGGCTTCGTCGATTGCGTTATGCGTGCGGCAGCAGCGAATCGAATGTGTGTTGCAGGTCGAGTTGTGCAGCCGCGCGCCACATCGCGGCGGCGAGCGCGGGCATCGACGGCTGGTTGCGCGCGATCAGGCCGATCTCGCGGGTCAGTTCGGGAAGCAGCAGCGCTGCGTTCACGCCGTCGTGCGCATCGAGCACGCTGAGCAGGCTGTGCGGCAACACGCTGTGCAACCCCGCGTGCTGGACGTGCGAATACAGCGCCAGCAGCGAGTCCGCTTCGAGCACAACAGAAGGTTGCACACCGCCGCGCCGGAACGCGGCGTTGATCACCTGACGGTTCTGCATCGCATTGCTGAGCAGACACAACGGCAGCGCGCCGACCGCATCCCAGCGATCCACACCGGCGCACACGCCTTCGCTCGACCCGGCCGGTGACAGCAGCACATAACGCTCGTGATACAGCGGCAGCACATCGAAGCCCGCCTGCACGCGATCGTCGAGGTACGTAAAACCGATATCGAGTTCGTAGTCGTCGAGCTGGCGCAGGATTGCATCGGAGCTGAGCGAGCGCAGCGAGTAGCGCATCGCCGGATGCGCGTCGCGACACGCGCCGAGCAGCAGACTCACCACAGGCATCGTGGTCGGTATCACGCCGATGCGCAGCGTCCCGGTCAGACGAACCTGCGCCGCCGAGGCATCCTGGCGCATGTGATCGAGCGCGGCGAGCGTCTGGCGCGCCCATCCGAGCACGCGCTCGCCGTCTTCGGTGAAGCCGAGAAAACGCCGGCCGCGCCGCACGATCACGAGTCCCAGTTCGGCTTCGAGATTGCGTATCGCCGACGACAGCGCCGGCTGCGACACGTGGCATAACTCGGCGGCACGCGCGAAATGCTGCTCGCGCGCAAGCGTCACCAGATAGTCGAGCTGACGGATGAACATGCCGTGTTCCGAAGTGTCGCGATCAGACGGGGGTTAAACAACGCACATCTTCACGCGAGCAGGTCTTCGTAGAACGAGCCGAACGGGCGAGTCGGATGAGCGAGCTGGATTTCAAGTATCCACAGGCCCGCCGACGGACACGCATCGAAATCGCCGAGGTTACCGGCTTTGTAGATGGCGTGCGGAAAATCGCTGATGCGGTGGCCCTTGATATCGACGTTTAGCCGCCATCCATGTGCTTCGGCGCGCTGCGCCGCATAGCGGTACAGCTCTTTGCCGCCGGCGCCGGTGGTACGCCAGTGATGCGCGACTTCGTCGTAGACGACCTTCGCGGCGTCCGCGCAGGCCCGCATCTCCGCATCGTCACCCACTACAAACGTCGCACCCGCATCGCCTTCGTGACGATCCCAGACCGCGCCGAGATCGACGAAGAAAATATCGGTTTCGCCGAGTTGTGGATCGACCGTGGATGCCTGCTTGAACGTCTTCAGCGTGTTCTCGCCGAAACGGATCAGAATCGGATGCCAGATGCGGTCCATTCCAAGCTCGCCCAGCACTTCCTTGCACCGTGCGACGGCTTCCGATTCGCGCATGCCGGGCCGGATTTCGCGTGCAACGGCTTCGACTGCTTGCCACGTCATGTCGCTCGCGTGGCGCATCGATGCCACGGAAAATCCGTCACCGACGGCCTGCTTCGATGCACTGATTGCATCTTGCTGATTCATTGCTTCGCTCACTGCCATGCTCTCCTGCGGCCCATGCCGCGTTGTGCGTTGAGTCTGAATCGTGTCATGAAAACGGCGCGCGCGCGTGGCTCGACGCCTGTGCATTCGCAGACCGCCACTGGGGTCATCGTTATATTCTGTCGTATATTACGCTGTGTGTTTCGATGCAGCAGTGCCAGGGGAAGAGATGTCCATTGACAAGAGCCGTCGTTCAGGCGGATTCGCGGGAAAAATCATGCCGTTGCGGCCGACGGGCGACCGTCGCCGGGCCGACTCGATCCGCGATGTCGTCGATGCCTTCACTCGCCTGCGCGGCAGCGTAGCCCGTTTCGTGGAGACGCTCGCGCGCAGCCGCGGCGTCGAACTCTCCATCGACATCAAGGGCTCGCCGTCTTTTTCAGTGCTGCTCTCTTCGCTCAGAAGCCAGGCTGAACAGGCGGACTTTCCGCGTCTGTCCGATCTGAACGCGTTCATCGAACGCGCCGCGCTTGCCGAAGCGCTGCGCGATGTCATCTTCCAGTCCCCCGCCGTCGATCAGTCCGTGCTGCGCGAGGCCGCCGCCGCCCTCGACCGGCTTGATGCCGCGTTTATTGCGCTGTGCATCGGGCACGTGCTCGAGCGCTACGCGCAAAGCGGCGCACCGGCTGCCTCGATGGTCTGAAGCGGTCATCAAGCCCCTTTGTTTTGCCTGAAGCCCGCCCGGTCACCGGGCGGGAACCCGCGCGGGCGGGAATTTCATGACCAATCGGTATACAGGCCTTGCATTAATCCATAAATGGACTAATATCACATAGAAGTTCAATTAAGGACTAAATCATGTCATCTGCCGCCCATGCTTCCGCTTCGCGAGAGCCGCAGCGCCGGGCTCTCGGGGAACCGTCCGTCGCGGATATGTCCGCCGCGGGCCTGCGCGCGTTCTTCAACATCGCGCGAGACTGGGATCTGAGCGCCGACGAACAGATCGTCCTGCTCGGTTCGCCCGGCCGGTCGACGTTCTTCAAATGGAAGGCCATGCCGGAAACCGCGCGGCTCGGGCGCGACACGCTCGAGCGCTTATCGCTGATGCTCGGCATCTACAAGGCACTGCAAATCCTGCTGCCGCAGCCGCACGCCGCCGATGCCTGGGTCAAGCGCCCCAACAGTGCGCCGCCGTTCGGCGGCCGCCGCGCGCTCGACCGCATGCTCGCCGGCAACCTCAGCGACCTGGTCGCCGTGCGCCAGTACCTCGACGCAATGCGAGGCGGCTGGGCGTGACTGAACCGCACTGGCAGGACCGCTGGCGCACGTCGCCGCTCGCCTGGTCGCCCGCGTATCGCGTGATCCCGACGCGCTTCCCGGCTGTGAACCTGTTCGACCGCGTCGCCTCGCCCGAAGACTTCGAAGCGCTCTACAAGCTCGAAGAGATGACCAACGACCGCCTGCGCACCGAAGTCGGCGATCTCGATCTGGTACCGCGCGAGGAACGCCGCTTCGGCAAGGGCTGGGGGCCGATCATGGCTGCCTTGACGCATCTGAATCCGGGCGGCAGCCGCTTTTCGGACGGCACCTACGGCGTGTTCTACTGCGCGCGCTCGCGGGCCACCGCGATCGCAGAAACGCGCTATCACACGGGCCAGTTTCTCGCCGCGACGCAAGAGCCACCGCTGCGGCAGCAGATGCGCCTTTATACGGTGAGCGCGCAGGGCAAGGTGGTCGATCTACGCGACGACCCGTCGCTCGATCCCGGCGTGCTGTCACCGGTCGACTACCTGCCCGGCCAGATGCTCGGCCGCGCAGTGCGCACGACTGGCGCACCGGGCATTGCCTATCCGTCGGTGCGCGATCCGGGTGGCGAATGTCTCGCTGCGTTCAGCACCACGGTGCTGCGGGATTGTCACCATGCCGCGTACCTCGAATACAACTGGAACGGCAACGCCGTCGACATGGTGTTCGAGTTGAGTCAGGTGGGATAAAAACCGAAATGCAAACAGTCAGTCAGGGCAACGCCAGCGCAGCCGCGCCATCTGCACGCGCCGCTTCAACGGATATCGACCACCGATGCGGCTTGCGCGCCTCGACGATCGTCAGCTTGCCGCCCGGCCCGAACGCGCCGGTATCGATGAACACCTGCGCGCCGATCTGCTGCATCTCGCGCATCGGCGTATGACCGCAATAGGTCAGCGATAGCCCGGCCTGGCCGTGCACGTCGCGATTGCCCGACGCAAGTGCGCGGCCCCATAGCAACTGATGACGCTGCTCGTCGGAAAAGTGTTCGGCATCGAGTTCGGCATCCGTGCCAAAGAACTCCGCATGCAGCACGTTAAAGCGCGTCGTGCCGCTGCCCACGACCCGCACGAGCGGCAGCGTCCTCAACCTGTGTGCATGCTGTTGCAGGCGCTCCAGCGGCACCGCGGCCGCCCATCCGCCGCCAATGCCATACCACCACTGGCGCTTCAAGCGCCCTTCGGCAACCGCGCACAGCGTGTCCTCGTGATTGCCAAGCACCGCGTGGAACCACGGCTTGCCGAGCAACGCGAGCGCTTCCTCCGATTGCGTCCCGCGGTCGACCAGGTCGCCAACCGAAAACAACCGGTCGCGTGCGGGATCGAAGGCGATTTCGCGCAGCAGATAGCGCAGCGCATCCACGCAACCATGCAGATCGCCGACGACGTAATCGCGGCCCTGCGCGTTGGCCGGGTGGTGCTGAACGACAGGCGCAGCCGAAGTGGCGGAAGGAGTGTGCATAGCAACATGATAGTGCGCCGCAAATCGCCCGTATGCGCGCTTGCCATCTTTTCTGCGCGCGACCGGTTCTTGTAAGCGCTTGCAAGCCTGCGGGCGATGCGCCCGGCAATCGCTACCGGGTACACGCCGCCCGCAGGGTCATTGTTGCAGTGTGCGCAGCTTCGCGATCTGATCGACGGTCACTGTCGACTGCGGATTGCCGAACTGCTTTGTCACGTAGTTGGTGATGGCGGCCACCTGATCGTCGGTCAGTTGATCGCCGAACGCAGGCATCAGCACGTCGGCCTGTTTCGTCGTGCGACTCACGCCGTGCAGGATCACCATCGCGAGATTGTTTGCATCGCTGGCGCCGACCACGCTGTTGTGAAGCAGCGAGGGGTACGCGCCCGGCGCACTCGCTCCGACGCCCTGCCCGGTCCAGTTGTGGCAGGTCGCGCAGTTCGCGATAAACAGCTGCGCGCCGTTCACGCTCGTGATGGTCTGGCCGCGTAGCGCGGTGACATCGTCGGCGGGCTTGCCCCACTGGTCGCGTGGCCGCGTTTCGCCGCCGCTCACCGGCGGCACGCTACGCAGGTACGTCACGATTGAGCGCAAATCCTCGTTGTTCAGATACTGCGTGCTGTCGGCCACCACCTCGGCCATCGGGCCGGCCGCATTGGCGCGACCCGGTGCGACACCGGTCGACAGATAGCTGACCAGTTCGTCGTCGCTCCAGTTGCCGATGCCGCTGTTCTTGTCCGGTGTGATGTTGAACGCGTGCCAACCCGCCTGGACCGCTCCCGATAAACGATCGCTCGACTTCAGCCCCTGCATGACATTACGCGGCGTGTGGCATTCCTCGCAATGCGCAAGCCCCTGCACCAGATACGCCCCGCGATTCCACTCCGCGCTCTGCTTCGGATCGGGCACGAAGCGCCCTTCGGTGAAATTGACGAGATTCCAGAACGTCATCAGCCAGCGCTGATTGAACGGAAACTTCAGGTCGTTGCGCGGCGGCGTGAAATGCACGGGCGCAAGCGTATTCAGATACGCGCGGATCGCGAGCACGTCCTGATCGGTGACCCGCGTGTACTCCGCGTAAGGGAACGCGGGGTACAGCCGCTCGCCGCTTTTGCCGATGCCCTCATGCATCGCGCGCAGGAACTCCGCGTCGCTCCACTGGCCGATGCCGGTATCGGGATCCGGTGTGATGTTGGGCGTATAGATCGTGCCGAACGGCGTGGCGATCGGCAGGCCGCCCGCGTACGGACGACTCTTGTCCGCGGTGTGACACGCAACGCAGTCGCCCGCGCGCGCGAGGTACTCGCCGCGCTTCACGAGATCGGGGCCGGGCACCGCAACCGCCTGATCGGACGATGCATCCTGCGCGCGCGCCTGGGTGATCGGCAGTTCGTCCTGATGCTGCGATTGAGGATCGTGCCACGCATGCCAGGCGAGATACAACGCGAACAGCGAGAAGCCCGCTGCCAGCGTCGCAACCCTCAGGCGGCGGCGTTTTACCTGCATCTGCACGGCGACGTCGCCGGCCGGATGCACGCGAGACGTCAATTTCGTCATGGTGGCTCTCCGTCGGGTCCGGTCAGATTTCACGCTTGAGCTTGTCGGCCAGCTTCAGCGCCAGCGCGCCAATCGTCAGCGTGCAGTTCACCGAAGCGGCAGTCGGCATCACGCTGCTGCTCGCAATGAACAGATTCGCATGATCGTGTGTGCGGCAATCACTATCAACCACCGAATCGGCCGCATCGCTGCCCATGATCGTCGTGCCCATGATGTGATTGTTCGGCGCGAAGGTATCGTCGAAGCTCACCTCGGTACCGCCGAACAGCCCCGCGATCTGCGCATACAGTTCGTGCGTGTTGGCGGCGCTCTTCTTCACGTAGTCGTTGATCGAGTAGTAGATCTCGGGCTGTGGAATACCCAGCGCATCCTTGTGATCGGACGAAGGAATGATGCGGTTTTGCGGCTCCGCCAGATGCTCGTGAAAACTGTTGATGCTCAGCGTGCGCGACGCCCGGTCGCGGATCTGCCGGTCGAGTTCGGCGCCCGTCACACCGTTTTTCAGCAGCGCGGCTGTGACGCTCATCGTCGGCACGCCGTTCGACAGATGCAGTTTCTTCGCTGCGTAATCGGAGCGGAACGCGCCGTCGCGGAAGTTGACGATCGAGGTCATTTCCATCGGTCCGCGTCCGGGCCACAACGGCTCGTTGGCGAGGAACGTCACGCCGGTGCCCGGATGGTCCATCAGGTTGCGGCCGACCTGGTCGGAGCTGTTGCCAATGCCGTGCGGAAATTTATCGGAGGTCGACATCAGCATCAGCTTTGGTGTTTCGATGCCGTTTGCGGCGAGCACGAACAGCTTGCCGGTCACGCGCGTGCTGTTGCCGTTCGGGTCCTTGTAGTGGACCGCGGTGATGAGCCCTTTGTTGTCCGCCTCGATCTTGTAGACGACTGCCTCGGCGATCAATTTCGCGCCCGCCTGTTCTGCTTTCTCCGCGTGTACGACGCCGTTGTACATCGCGGCAATCGGACAGATCGGCATGCAGTTGTTGTTGCCACAGCAGGTCGGTCGCGCATCGTACGGCCGGCTGTTGCGCGCGACCGGCTCGGGTACGACCTTGAAGCCTTGCGGGTTCAGTACGTCCATGAAGCGCTGGTCCATGTACGACAGCGGCAGCGCATTCATCGGGTATGGTTTCGAACGCGGCGAGCCGAGGTCCACCTTCGCATCGGGACCGGACACGCCGAGCTGGACTTCGGCCGCGTAGTACCACGGCTCGAGCGTCTCATACGGATACGGCCAGTCGCGGCCCACGCCGTACAGCTTCTTCAACTGGAAGTCGGACGGCAGCAGACGCCAGGTCGCCGCGGCCCAGTGCCACGTCGTCCCGCCCACCAGCCGCACGTACTGCGAGTTGTACGGATACTCGCCCTTCTGGATCAGGTAGTTGTTCTCCGGCGAATACTCGGGATGCGGCGCGTACGGTGTCGACGGATACGGCGTCGCGAAGTCGGACTTCGCCGGCGAGTTGCGGAAGTTCTCGACGATCTGCCAGCGCGGAATGCGCGGCCCCGCTTCGAGCACGATCACCGACGCGCCGGCCAGCGCCATCTGATGCGCGACGAGACCGCCCGCCACGCCCGAACCGACTACAACGACGTCGGCGGAAGTTGAATTTGCCATGGTTGCCCTCTCCTGCTGGCTTATCGTTGCTTGCTGAGGTACGCCGTAACGTCCGCCACGGGCGGCGCACGGCGTGCGAGAGACCGGTGTCGCTCAGACACTGGCGGGCTTCTGGGTCCAGTAGAACGGCACGTCGCGGCAATACGACGGAATCGTCAGGACATCCTTCACGGGTTCGAACATCAGGGCGCGTTCGTAGGCGACCACCTGCACATGCGGCATCTCGCCGACGAGCCCCAGGTACCACGCGCGCATGATCGCGCCGATGGTTTTCGCGAGCGCCGGCTGATCGGTCTGCAACGCCTGTGTCACGGTATCGGACGGCACACCGCCATGGCCCTGCAGCCAGGTGTTGAGCGATGCGACGTTCTGGGTGAACTGGCTGTCGGATTTCGCGAGCGCATCGTAGATGCGCTTGCTGAGTATGGGATCGAATGTGGTGTGGCCGGTCAGCCGCTGCGATAACGCGACGAATGCGTCGAGGCCGCCGCCCGCGGGCGCATCGGCGAACGCGGGAGCAATGCCGAAGAAGCCGGCCCCGACCTGCATACCGGGGCGGCCGGCAACCGCGAAAGCGAGCACCGCGCCTGTCGCGCAGGCGCCGAGCATCCATGCCCTGCGGCTCGCGGAATGCGTCGCCACATGGCGCGCATCGTTCTCTCCAGCATCTGTCATGGGGGCTCCAGATGATGTTGTATTGTGTCAACCGGTGCTGCCGTCACGGCTTGTCGCCATGAAAACCGCACCAGCGGTTCGCCCCAAACCAGGTCGTGTTGTGCCGCTATCGCGGTCTCTGTTATATCGTTGCTGCGTACTCGCGCCAGCCGGTGTTATTCAAGCCTGCGAAAGCTTCATGCAAGGCGGCGCGCAAAAAACTATAGCCTTCGCGCGACATTTCGACAAATCGCCCGGACCCCGCGAGTAGAATCGCCGCAGCCGGTTCCGCGGCTTTCCTTTCTATCACACGCCCATGACCCTCTATCCGCAAGTGCTCCGTAACCGGCCGCGCATGATGATCGCACTGGTCATCGGTATCGTCGCGGCGCTGCTCGTTCCGTCTTCGCTGAAACCGATGGTGCGCGTGCTGATCGCGTGGGACGTCACAGTATGGACGTATCTGGTGCTCATGTGGATCCACATGGCCGCCGCGCATCACGACCAGGTGCGCGAATTCGCCATGCGCGACGACGAGAATGCCGGTGTCGTGCTGGTCGTGATCTGCGTCGCGACGGTTGCGAGCATTGCGGCGATCATCCTCGAACTCTCGGCGGCGAAGGGTAGCAGTAGCACGTCGAGCGTGCTGCACTCGCTGCTTACCGGCTTCACGCTGATCGGCGCGTGGTTCATGATCCCGACCATCTTCACGATGCACTACGCGCGGCTCTACTACAGCTCGGGCACAAACGAGACCGCGTTGCAGTTCCCCGATAGCGCGCTCGATCCGAACTACTGGGACTTCCTGTACTACTCGTTCACGATTGCGGTTGCGTCGCAAACGTCGGACGTGGTCCTGCGCTCGCGCTCGATCCGGCGCGCCACGCTCGCCCAATCGATCCTGTCGTTCTATTTCAATGTCGCGGTGCTCGGTCTGTGCGTCAATATCGCGGCGGGGCTGCTCGGTTCATGAAGGCCGCGTTAAGACCGCGTGAAGACCACATGACAGCCGCGACACGCGGCCTGTAAAACGCGCACGCGCCGCGCCGGTTTTACCCACCTCGCCCATCGCGTCTCCAGGCAAACGTCGCGCTACCCGGCCGCAACCGCTGGCACGGGGTTTGCTGCAGTGCATCCATCCACCGTTCGGGCGTTGCGCGGACCCTCGCCGTCATCGCACTGCCCGCTACGGACGGGATCGCACGTCGCCGGATACAGTCACACACGACAGCGTGTCGATCTTTGCGCTACATTGACTAACAGGTGCTCGCGCCCGCCGCGTGCTCCACGTCATCCGGCTCTGGAAGCCCAATGGGCGGCTGTGATCGCACCTCGCGTGCATCCACGCCGCAGCAGGACGAATCTGGAAACGATCGATGGAAGCTGCTCACGCGTATGCGCCACGGATCTACTTTGTCCACGGTCCTCTTGTCGGGCCGCTCGCTGCGTGGCCCGCGCAGTTCGCCCATGCGGCTGCGCTCGGCTTCGATCATCTGCTGATCGGTGGGTTGTTCCAGCCGGGGCGCGCCGGCCATGCGTTCGTCACCGCCGATCACACGCGGCTGCATCCCGTATTCGCCACCGAGCGGCCAGTTGCCGAGGTTCTCCGCACACTCGCCGTCGCTGCGCGCGCCCACGGGCTGACGCTGCTCGCCGATCTGGCCGTCGACCGGGTTGCCGCCGATGGCGCACTGTACGCAGCACATCCCGACTGGTTCCAGCCGCTCGACAGCGAGGCAGCCCGCCTCGATCCGCGCCACGCGCATCGCGACGACAGCGTCGCGTTGTTCGACTTCACGCGCGATTTCACGCGCAATGATCTGAGCGAAGCGCCGCTCGTCGACTGGTGGACCCAGACGCTGCTCGCGCTTGCCGATGCGGGTCTCGGCGGTTTCCGTTTCGATTCGCCGCATCGCGTGCCGCGTGCGGTCTGGCAACGGCTGCGCGCCGCAGTCCGTGCGCGGTACCCGGCGCTGCGCTTTCTCGCTGCCACGCCCGGTCTCACACGCACCGATCTCGCCGCACTCGAAGGCGCGGGCTTCGACAGCGTGTTTTCGTCGGTGCGCTGGTGGGACTTCCGCGCCGCGTGGATGACCGACGAGCACGCGGCACTGCTGCCGCTCGGCGGGCCCATCGCCTTCCCCGAAGCGCCGTACGACACGCGGCTCGCAGCGGAATTCGCCGGCCGCGATGACGTGGCGCTCGTCGAGCGTGCATATCGTCGGGCACTCAATGTCGCCATCGCCACCGGCACCGGCTGGCTCATGCCGATGGGCTTCGAATACGGTATCGACGAGCCGCTGTCGCTCACTGCCCCCGCGTCGCCTGGGCATGCGGCGCAGTTCGCTACCCATGCGCGCTTCGATCTGTGCAAGACGATCGCCACGGCCAACGCGTTGCAGCGCGACACCTGGCCGCTCAACGCATCGGGCGAACTGCGTACACTAAGCGGCCCAGGCGCGCCCGTCGCGGCGCTGCTGCGCGGCGACACACGCGATCTGCGCAGCGCAAGCGATGCGGTCCTCGTCGTCGTCAATCCCGATCTCACCACTGCGGTGCATGTCGAGCCTGCTCGTTTTCTCGATGGCGTGCCGGGCAATTTCACGCGCTTCCAGTCCATCGATACTTCAGCGCGCCACGCACCGCTACCGCTCGATGCGTTCACGCTCGCGCCCGGCGCCTGCCGGCTGTTCGCGGCGATCGCCGAGGCGCCGGTGCAGCTCGCACCGCCGGTCGACACCGGGCGCGGCAAGGACAGCGGCAAGAAAACCGTGAACGACGCGCTGACAGCGCCGCGTGTCGTGATCGAAAGCGTGTCGCCCGCGGTGGATGGCGGGCGTTTCCCGGTGAAGCGGGTGGTTGGCGAACGCGTCGAAATCCGCGCGGCGATTTTCGCTGAAGGCCACGACAAGATTGCCGCGGCGGTGCAGTGGCACGCCGTCGGCGAAGCCGGCTGGTACACGACGCCGATGACAGTGGCATCGCCCGCCGGCATGGATATGTGGCACGCGCATATTCCGCTCGAGCGGCTCGGGCGGCACGAATTCAGAGTAGTCGCATGGCGCGACGACTTCGCTTCGCTGGTCGATCATGTGCAGAAGAAGCTCAACGTGGGCCAGCCGGTCGATCTCGAACTCGATGAAGCGAAGCAGTTGTTCGAACGGGTGCTCGCGTATCGGGAAACACTGCTGACCGCCTCCTACAGAGGACCGGCCGCCGCACACTTCGCCCCCTTCGTCGCACAGTTCGCGAAGGCCGATACGGCAACCCGCCTTGAACTGCTGTTCGCGCCCGACACGGCCCGTACGATCGCCACCTCAGGCTACCAACCGTTTCTCAGCTACGACCCGGTCGTCTACCCGCTCGACGCCGAACGCACCGCCGCCCGCTTTGCCAGCTGGTACGAAATCTTCCCGCGCTCGATGAGCGACGACGAGCATCGTCACGGCACATTCGCCGACGTGATCGCGAAGCTGCCGCGCATCCGCGACATGGGCTTCGACGTGCTGTATTTCCCGCCGATCCACCCGATCGGCATCGCCAACCGAAAAGGCCGCAACAACACGCTGACCGCGCAACCGGGCGACGTCGGCAGTCCGTATGCGATCGGCGGAGCCGAAGGCGGGCATACGGCCGTGCATCCGGAACTCGGCACGCTCGCCGACTTTCATGCGCTGCTCGGCGCCGCGCGCGAGCACGGCCTCGAAATCGCGCTCGACTTCGCGATCCAGTGTTCGCCCGATCACCCGTGGCTGAAGGAGCATCCGACGTGGTTCGCGTGGCGCCCCGACGGCACGCTGCGCTATGCGGAGAATCCGCCGAAGAAGTATCAGGACATCGTCAACCCCGATTTCTACGCCGACGATGCGAAGCCCGATCTGTGGCTCGCGTTGCGCGACGTGATCCTGTTCTGGATCGATGCGGGCGTGCGTATCTTCCGCGTCGACAACCCGCATACGAAGCCGCTGCCGTTCTGGGAGTGGATGATCGCCGATGTGCGCGCGCGCTATCCGGACACGATCTTCCTCGCGGAAGCGTTCACGCGACCGCGCATGATGTACCGCCTCGCGAAGCTCGGCTTCTCGCAGTCGTACACCTACTTCACGTGGCGCGAATCGAAGCGCGATTTCATCGAATACCTGAGCGAACTCACGCAGACCGAACCGCGCGACTTCTACCGGCCGAACTTCTTCGTCAATACACCGGATATCAACCCGCGGCATCTGCAGTCGTCGGGGCGGGCGGGTTTTCAGATCCGCGCGGCGCTGGCCGCCACGCTGTCGGGACTGTGGGGCGTATATAGCGGCTTCGAGCTGTGCGAAGCCGCCGCGCTGCCCAACAGCGAGGAATACCTCGACTCCGAGAAGTATCAGTTGCGTGCGTGGGACTGGAACCGGCCCGGCAATATCGTCGCTGATATCACGGCGCTGAACCGCATCCGTCGTGCGAACCCCGCCCTCCATTCGCATCTCGGCATCACGTTCCTGCCCGCGCACAACGATCACATCCTGTTCTTCGAGAAAGCCACCGAAGCGCGCGACAACGTACTCGTCGTCGCGATCAATCTCGATCCGTTCAATGAGCAAGGCGCGGACATCGAGCTATCGCAGACAACGTTCGAGCGCTGGCACCTGCACGATCACGCCGCGCTCGAGGTCACCGATGAAATCAGCGGCGCGCGTTTCGAATGGCATGGCCGCTGGCAACACGTGCGCCTCGACCCGGGCGCTCGACCGTTTGCGATCTGGCGCATCGCGCCCGCGGGCGGACTGCCGCCTGCTGAACCCGATGATTCAGGTGCACCCAACCGCCCGCACGCCGCGGACTTCGACTCTCCGAACGAAGGTGCGCAATGACCCGCGAACCACGCGACGATCTTTCTGCCGGGCTGCCGGATGACGACAGCGACATTGGCAGCGCCGTCGGCACGGCAACCCACAGCACGGCAAAGCCACGCACCGCGCGCCGCGTCAAACCTTCCCCGCTGTCCGACGATCCGCTCTGGTACAAGGACGCGATCATCTACCAGGTCCACGTGAAGTCGTTCTTCGATGCGAACAACGACGGCGTCGGCGATTTTCCCGGCCTGCTCGCGAAGCTCGACTACATCGCGGAACTGGGCGTCAACGTGGTCTGGCTGCTGCCGTTCTATCCATCGCCGCGCCGCGACGACGGCTACGACATCGCCGACTATCGCGGCGTGCATCCGGACTACGGCCAGCTCGCCGACGTGCGCCACTTCATTCAGGAAGCGCATGCGCGCGGCATCCGCGTGATCACCGAACTGGTCATCAATCACACCTCCGACCAGCACCCGTGGTTCCAGCGCGCGCGCCGTGCGAAGCCCGGCTCGAATTACCGCAACTACTACGTGTGGTCCGATACCGACAAGAAGTACGAAGAGACGCGCATCATCTTCATCGATACCGAGCCGTCGAACTGGACCTACGACCCGATAGCAGGTGCGTACTACTGGCATCGTTTCTATTCGCATCAGCCCGATCTGAACTTCGACAACCCCGCCGTGCTGCGCGAAGTGCTGCAGGTGATGCGCTTCTGGCTCGATATGGGTATCGACGGACTGCGGCTCGACGCGGTGCCGTATCTGGTCGAACGCGAAGGCACGAACAACGAGAATCTGCCGGAAACGCACGCGGTGCTGAAAAAGATCCGCGCGACAATCGATGCCGAGTATCCGAACCGGATGCTGCTCGCCGAAGCGAACCAGTGGCCGGAAGACGTGCAGGAATATTTTGGCAACGAAGACGAATGCCACATGGCGTTCCACTTCCCGCTGATGCCGCGCATCTACATGGCGATCGCGAGCGAAGACCGCTTCCCGATCATCGACATCATGAAGCAGACACCGGATCTGCTGCCTACCTGCCAGTGGGCGATCTTCCTGCGCAATCACGATGAACTAACGCTCGAAATGGTCACCGATTCCGAGCGCGACTACCTGTGGAACACCTATGCCAGCGACCGCCGCGCGCGCCTGAATCTCGGCATCCGCCGCCGGCTCGCCCCGCTGATGGAGCGCGACCGCCGCCGCATCGAGTTGATCAATTCACTGCTGCTATCGATGCCCGGCACGCCGGTCATCTACTACGGCGACGAACTCGGGATGGGCGACAACATCCACCTCGGCGACCGCGACGGTGTGCGTACACCGATGCAGTGGTCGTCGGATCGCAACGGAGGCTTCTCGCGTGCCGATCCCGAACAGCTCGTGTTGCCGCCGGTGATGGGCGCGCTGTACGGCTTCGATGCAGTGAATGTCGAAGCGCAAAGTCGCGATCCGCATTCGCTGCTGAACTGGACGCGGCGCATGCTCGCCACGCGTCGCGCGAAACATGCGTTCGGGCGCGGCAGCATCCGCTTCCTGCGGCCGGACAATCGCAAGATCCTCGCGTATCTGCGTGAAATGCCGGGCGAAGCGCCGATCCTCTGCGTCGCCAACCTGTCGCGCGCACCGCAGGCGGTCGAACTCGATCTGTCCGAATTCGCCGGCGCGGTGCCGATCGAGATGACTGCGGACTCCGTGTTTCCCGCGATCGGCCAGCTCACCTATCTGCTGACGTTCCCGCCGTACGGCTTCCTGTGGTTCCTGCTCTGCGAAGGCGGCGCGCGCCCCACGTGGAGCCAGCCGGCCTCCGAGCCGCTGCCCGAATTCGTCACCATCGTGATCCGCGAAGGCCAGGCCGGACCGACACCGGAAAACGTGCGACTGCTCGAATCGGAGGTACTGCCTTCGTGGTTGAGCCGGCGCCGCTGGTTTGCATCGAAAGACCAGAAGCTGAATGCCGTGCGTCTCGCCGCGCTCACGACCATCCCGAACGGCGGCTTCGCGTTCACCGAGATCGAAGCGGACGTCGGCGATCACACCGAACGCTATGTCGTGCCGATCGCGATCTCGTGGGGCGCCGACACCACGACGCCGCTCTTCATGCAGCTCGCGCTGGCTCGCGTGCGCCGCAACCGTACGATCGGTCACCTGACCGACGCGTTCTCGTTGCCGCTTTTTGCGCATGGTGTGCTGCGCAAATTGCGCGAACGCGCAGTCGTGCCTACCGTGCAGAAAAGCGAAATCTGCTTCGTGCCGACCACGCGTTTCGACGAACTCGAACTCGGCGAACGACCTGATGTCCGCTGGCTCGCGGCCGAGCAAAGCAACAGCTCGCTCGTGATCGCCGACGTCGCCGTGCTGAAGCTCGTGCGACGGCTGCTGGACGGCGTGCATCCCGAAGCGGAGATGAGTCGTTATCTGACCCAGCTCGGCTATGCGAATACGGCGCCGCTGTATGGCGAAGTGGTGCGCGTCGACCCGGCCGGTGTGCCGCACACGCTGGCCATCCTGCAAGGCTTCATCGATAACCAGGGCGACGCATGGAACTGGGCGCTCGACTATCTGCGCCGCACCATCGACGATCTCGCGCACGTCGGCGACTCGCACGACCAGGCTCCGGATCGCACGCAGGACGAAGCGGACGCGACGGCCGGCTATAGCGCACTGGCCGGCGTCATCGGTAAACGGCTCGGCGAACTGCACGTCGCACTCGCCTCACCGTGCGACGATCCCGCGTTCGCGCCCGAGCCCGCTGATGCCGCACAGATTCGCGCGTGGATCGACGGCACACAGTCGATGCTCGCTTCAGCACTCGATGTGCTCGCGAGACAGCTCAACCATCTGAACGACGACACGCTCGATCTCGCGCGTGCCCTGCTCGATCGCCGCGCCGCACTGAGCGACGCGGTCGAACATCTGGTGAGCGCCGATGCGGGCGCGCTGTGCACGCGCATCCACGGCGATTTTCATCTGGGCCAGGTGCTGGTCGCACAGGGCGATGCGTTCCTGATCGACTTCGAAGGCGAGCCGGCGCGCACGCTCGCCGAGCGGCGTATGAAGTCGAGCCCGCTGCGCGATGTGGCCGGATTGTTACGCTCGCTGTCGTACGCTAGCGCCGCCGCGCAATCGACCACGGAAAGCGCGCCGCAACAGACCGCCGAGCGCAAACGCGCACTGTTCGAGCGCTTCCGCGCCGGTGCCGCCGAACGTTTTCTCGACGAATACCGCATCGCAGTCGCGGCAGCATCGCAGCCGCTGGTCGCCGCGACGAGCGAGCAAGCGCTACTCGATCTGTTCCTGATCGAGAAAGCAGCCTACGAAATCCGCTACGAAGCGGCCAACCGACCGACCTGGATCGGCTTACCGGTGCGCGGACTCGCAGCACTGACAAGCCGCCTGCTCGGCGAGCCCCTGCATGCACCCGATGCGACACCACTCGCGCCCGAAGGCGACCATGACTGACCAAAACGATCGACAGACTGCAGCAGATCTGCCTGCCATCGACATCGACGCGCTCGTCGAGGCGCGCCATCCCGATCCGTTCGCACAGCTCGGGCCGCATCGCACGGAGGCGGGCACGATCGTGCGCGTGCTGCTGCCGAACGCAGCAGGAGTAAGTATCGTCGCACGCGATGACGGCAAACTGCTCGGCGAGTTGCAGTCGCTGCATCCGGGCGGCCTCTTTGCCGGCGTGATCGAAAGCGATGTGCCGTACAAGCTGCGTATCGACTGGCATGGCACGGTGCAAGAGGTCGAAGACGCTTATGCATTTCCCCCCGTGCTGCCTGACGAACCGTTGCGCCGTGTCGCGCAGGGCGATCCGTATGCGGTGCTCGAATGTCTCGGCTCGCGCCCGCTCGTTGTCGACGGTGTGCCCGGCGTGCGCTTCGCGGTGTGGGCGCCGAATGCGCGGCGCGTGTCGGTGGTCGGTGACTTCAACGCCTGGGACGGGCGGCGTCATCCGATGCGCGTTCGTCACGAGGCCGGTGTGTGGGAGCTGTTCGTGCCGCGCATCGGTGCGGGTGCGCGCTACAAGTACGAGATCCTCGCACGCGACGGCCATGCGCTGCCACTGAAGGCCGACCCGTGCGCGATGCAGACTGAACGGCCGCCCGCGACTGCGTCGATCGTGGCGGATGCCGATGCGATCGAACGTTTTGCGTGGACCGACGCTGCGTGGATGCAGTCGCGTGGCGAGCGCCAGACCGAACATAAACCGCTTTCGATCTACGAAGTCCACGCGGAGTCGTGGCTACGCGTCAACGAAGGCGGTCAGCGCAATCTCGACTGGGATGAACTCGCGGACCGGCTGATCCCGTATGTGAAGGAAATGGGGTTCACTCACGTCGAGTTCATGCCGATCGCCGAGCATCCGTTTGGTGGTTCGTGGGGTTATCAGCCGCTGTCGCAGTTCGCGCCGTCTGCGCGTTTTGGCGCGCCGCAGCGCTTCGCGCATTTTGTCGATCGCGCGCACGAAGCGGGACTCGGCGTGATCCTCGACTGGGTGCCCGCGCATTTTCCCAACGATGCGCATGGTCTGGTCGAGTTCGACGGTACGCCGCTTTACGAGCACACCGATCCACGCGAGGGCTACCACCCCGACTGGAACACGATGATCTACAACCTCGGCCGCAACGAGGTGAGCGCGTTCCTGATCGCCTCGGCGCTGGCGTGGTTGATGCGCTATCACGTCGATGCGTTGCGCGTCGACGCGGTGGCCTCGATGCTGTATCGCGACTATTCGCGTGCGGCTGGCGAGTGGGTGCCGAATATCTACGGCGGCCGCGAGAATCTCGAATCGATTGCGTTTCTGAAGCGGCTGAACCATGAGGTCGCTTACGTGCCCGATGTGCGTGGTGCGATCACGATCGCCGAGGAATCGACTGCATGGCCTGGCGTGACCGCACGTATCGAAGATGGCGGGCTCGGCTTCCAGTTCAAGTGGAATATGGGCTGGATGCACGACACGCTGCACTACCTGCACGAAGATCCGATCCATCGTCGCTACCACCATCACAACATGACGTTCGGCATGGTGTACGCGTATTCCGAACGCTTCGTGCTGCCGCTTTCACACGACGAAGTCGTGCATGGCAAGGGCTCGCTGCTCGGCAAGATGCCCGGCGACCGCTGGCAACGCTTCGCGAACCTGCGCGCGTATTTCGGTTTCATGTGGGCGCATCCGGGCAAGAAGCTGATGTTCATGGGCGGTGAATTCGCGCAGATGGCGGAGTTCGATCACGACACGTCGCCGCACTGGCATCTGCTCGACGATCCGCTGCACCACGGCGTGCAGAAACTCGTGCGCGACCTGAACCGGTTGTATGCGGAAGAGCCGGCACTGCATGCGCTCGATAGCGATCCTGCTGGCTTCGGCTGGCTGATCGGCGACGACGCCGACAACAGTGTGTTCGCGTTTCGCCGCACCGACGGACACGGTCGCGAAGTCATCGCGATCAGCAACTTCACACCGGTGCCACGCATCGGCTACCGGCTCGGTATGCCGCGCGCGGGCCGCTGGGTCGAGGTGCTGAATACCGATGCGAGCTTCTACGGCGGCTCGAACGTCGGCAACGGCGGGTTAATTCACACGGAAGACATCGCGAGTCACGGCAGGCCGCAATCGGCTGCACTGATCTTGCCTCCGCTCGCGACTATCGTGCTGCGGGCCGATTGAAGGATTGAAGAACAACGTGCTGTCTGGCATGTCGCAGCACGTGAATGACAACAGGGCGAACAGAACAACTGATGAGAAAAACCGGAACGGGATTCATGTCGCACGTTTTGCCCAATCGACTTGCGCCGGGCGTGCCTTATCCACTCGGCGCGAGTTGGGATGGCCTCGGCGTGAACTTCGCCGTGTTCTCGGCGAACGCGGAGAAGATCGAATTGTGCCTGTTCGATCCCACCGGTCGTAAGGAACTTGCGCGGCTCGCGCTACCGGAATGCACCGACGAGGTCTGGCACGGCTATCTGCCGAACGCGCATCCGGGCACCGTGTACGGTTTTCGCGCGCATGGTCCGTATCAACCGCAGCATGGACACCGCTTCAATCCGCACAAGTTGCTGCTCGACCCGTACGCACGCAAGCTGGTTGGCCAGTTCCGCTGGTCCGATGCGCTGTTTGGCTACCGCATGCATTCGAACCGGCTCGATCTGTCGATCGACCGGCGCGATTCGGCGCCCGCGATGCCGAAGTGCGTCGTCGTCGATGAAGCATTCGACTGGTCGCACGACACGCGCCCGAACGTGCCGTGGGGCGAAACGGTGATCTACGAAACGCATGTCCGCGGCACGTCGATGCGGCGGCACGATCTGCGTGCCCATGAGCGCGGCACGTTTTCTGCGCTCTCGTCGCCGGAATTCATCGATCATCTGCGCAAGCTCGGTGTCACCGCAGTCGAGCTGCTGCCCGTGCACGCGTTCCTCAACGACCGCTTTCTGGTGGAGCGCGACCTGCGTAACTACTGGGGCTACAACACGGCGGCGTTTTTCGCGCCGGAACCGTCGTACCTGTCGACGCATCGTCTCGACGAAATGCGCATCGCGATACGCCAGCTGCACGCGGCCGGCATCGAAGTAATTCTCGACGTCGTGTACAACCACACGTGCGAAGGCGGCGAACTGGGGCCGACCATCTCGTGGCGCGGTCTCGACAACGCAAGCTACTACCGCCTGATACCCGGCGACGAACGTCATCACATTAACGACACCGGCTGCGGCAATACGTTGAACGTGCCGCAGCCACGTGTGCTGCAAATGATCACCGACTCGCTGCGTTACTGGGCCACGGCATTCAACATCGACGGTTTCCGTTTCGATCTCGGTGTGACACTCGGGCGCGAGCACACGGGTTTCGATCCGGGTTCGGGCTTCTTCGACGCGCTGCGTCAGGACCCGGTGCTCGCGCAACGCAAGCTGATCTCCGAGCCGTGGGACATCGGCCCGGGCGGCTATCAGCTCGGCAACCATCCGCCGGGTTTCGGCGAATGGAACGACCGCTATCGCGACACCGTGCGGCGTTTCTGGCGCGGCGACGCGGGGCTGCGGCCCGATCTGGCCGCTCGTCTGACGGGGTCCGCCGATCTGTTTAACCGGCGTCATCGCAAGCCGTGGGCGTCGGTGAATTACGTCGCGTCGCATGACGGCTATACGCTCGCCGATCTCGTGTCGTATGAGCAGAAGCACAACGAGATCAACGGCGAGAACAACAACGACGGTCACAACGAGAATTGCAGTTCGAACTGGGGCGCGGAAGGTCCGAGCGACGACCCAGCAATCGTCGCCACGCGTGCGCGTGTTGCGCGTTCGCTGCTGGCCACGCTATTCGTCTCACTCGGCACACCGATGCTGCTGGCCGGTGACGAAAGCGGACGCACCCAGCAGGGCAACAACAACGCGTACTGCCAGGACAACGATATTTCGTGGATCGACTGGGAGCGCGCGGCGACCGACGACGGGCGACGCATGACCGCTTTCGTCGCGCGGCTGATCGCATTGCGCAAGCAACATCCGTTGCTGCGCGAAACGCGCTTCCTGTTTGGCGATCGCGAGGTATTGCCGGGCGTGCACGATATCGGCTGGTTCGACGAACGCGGCGAACCGCTCTCCACCGAAGCATGGCAGGACACCGAGGGACGCGCACTGACCTTGCGCCGCGCCGGTCCAGGACGCGATGGTGAAACGGAAGTATTGTTGATGATGCTGAACGCGTCGGCCAATACGCTGCAATTCACGCCGCCTGCGCCACAGCTGGAATGGTACGTGCTGCTCGATACGGCACAGTCCGACGTGGCGCCGTATGCGCTCACCGCACCGCAGTTGTCGATCGAAGCGCACGGTTTCGCGTTACTGGCCGCGCAACCGACTGGCACCGCTGACTGGTTCGCCGCATGGCGTGCCGCCGAGCGTGTTCTGGCAACGCCGCCTGCGGAGCCATCCGATATTGCAGTCAGCACAGCACCACCAGACGAAGCTATCGGCAACGACGAAGTTGATGAATCTGACGAAGGCCCACCGCAAGCTTGACGATGCGGCGGCATGCAACCGAAGGGTTATTCACCATGTCCGAACATCCGATCGATCCTCACGCGCATCATCATGCGCATTGCCTGCCGTTCGGTGCACAGCTGGTCGGTGCGACGAGTGCCAAACCGCGCACGCGGTTTCGCTTCTGGGCGCCGTCGTGCAACGCTGTGCAGGTGACGATCGAGAGTGGTCCGCAGCCGGGTACGGTCGACATGACGCCGACCGGTAACGGCTGGTTCGAGGCCGAAGCCGCGTGTGGCGCGGGCGCGCTGTACCAGTTCCGGCTTGACAGCGGCCTTGCGGTGCCCGACCCCGCGTCGCGCTTCCAGCCGCAGGACGTGCATGGCCCAAGCGAAGTGATCGATCCGCGCGCGTATGCGTGGCAGCACACGCGCTGGCACGGCAGGCCGTGGGAAGAAGCGGTGCTGTACGAGCTGCATGTGGGCGCGCTCGGCGGCTATGCGGGGGTGGCGAAACGATTGCCCGCGCTTGTGGAACTCGGTGTCACCGCCATCGAACTGATGCCGCTCAACGATTTCCCCGGCGCCCGTAACTGGGGCTACGACGGCGTGTTGCCGTATGCGCCCGATTCGTCCTACGGCCGCCCCGACGAACTGAAAGCGCTGATCGATACCGCACACGGGCTCGGCCTCGCCGTGCTGCTCGACGTCGTGTACAACCACTTCGGTCCGGACGGCAACTATCTGAACCAGTATGCGAAGTCGTTCTTCCGCAATGGCACGCACACACCGTGGGGTCAGGCCATCGATTTTTCGCGGACCGAAGTGCGCGAGTTCTTCTTCGACAACGCACTCTACTGGCTCAACGAATATCGCTTCGACGGTTTGCGTATCGACGCGGTACACGCCATCGCCAACGACGAGTGGCTGCGCGAACTCGCCGACCACATCCGCGCGAAGATGCAGCACGGCCGGCATGTCTATCTCGTGCTCGAGAACGAACGCAACACCGCGAGTCTGCTCGACACAGATTTCGACGCGCAATGGAACGACGACGCGCACAACACGCTGCATGTGCTGCTAACGGGCGAACACGACGGCTACTATCGCGCGTATGCCGAGCAGCCCATTCGCAAGCTCGCACGCGTGCTCGGTGAAGGTTTTGCGTATCAGGGCGAAGGCTCGCCGATTCACGACGGCGCACCACGCGGCGAAGCGAGCGCGCATCTGCCGCCTACCTCGTTCGTAATGTTCCTGCAGAACCACGACCAGATCGGCAACCGCGCATTCGGCGAACGGCTGCGCACGCTGTGTTCCGACGACGCGCTGCGCGCGGCCACGGCGCTGTTGCTGCTGTCGCCGCAAATCCCGATGCTGTTCATGGACGAAGAGTACGGGTCTGAGCAGCCGTTCCTGTTTTTCACCGACTACACCGGCGACCTAGCCGAAGCGGTACGTGAAGGACGTCGCCGCGAGTTCGCCCGCTTCCCGGCGTTCAGCGACGAAAGCCGCCGCGCGCAGATTCCCGATCCGAACGATCCGCGCACGTTTGCGGCATCGTCGCCGGCCGATGCGCCGGACGCAGACGCGAACGAACGGCGCAGCTGGATGCACTTCTACAAATCGGCGTTAACGGTGCGCGCAAAACTGATTGCTCCGCGACTCGCACACGCAAGAGCGTTAGGCGCAAACGTGCTCGCCACAAAAAACGGCACCGATGCCGATGCACTGGTCGCACGCTGGCGGCTCGGCGATGGGCAGACGCTGTCGATTGCCTTGAACCTCTCGCGCGACGCCGTGCTGCTACCCGTAGACGCAAAACCCGACGGCAAGATCATCTTCGAAACACCACCGCGCGCACGCGAGCGCGCCGACGCGCACGAACTGCCGGCCTACGCGTGCATCGCGTGGCTAACCGGCGACGTCGGCGAATACGCGCTGCATCACGACGCGCGCAAGTTCACGCATCCGGAGCAGCACGCATGACTGCCACTCGACGTTCCACCGATACGATCGACAGCCTCGCGGCGCGCGCGGGCTTCGAGGTCGAATGGTTCGATGCGCACGGAACGACACAGCGCGTGCCCGACGAAACGCTCGCGTTGCTGCTTGAATGCCTCGGTCTGTCATGCGGCACGGCCACGCAGATGCGGCACAGCACGGCGTTGATCGACAGCGAACAGTCCGGACGCAGACTACCGCCGCTGCTGACTGCCGAATGCGAGCGCGGCATCGCGTTGCCCGCATCGTCGATCCGCTCGGGCAGCCGCTATCGGATCGAGCTGGAAAGTGGTGCGGTGATCGATGGTCGCTTCACTGCGCCGAAGGGCGAGATCGCGCTGTTGTCACCGATCAGCGAAGCCGGTTATCACACGCTCGTCATCAACGAACAACGTATCACGCTCGCCGTCGCGCCGCCGCGCTGCTATACCGTCGCCGATGCGTGGCAAACGCAACACGGCGCGGGTTCGCAACCGCCGCCGTTATGGGGCATCGGTGCGCAATTGTATGGATTGCGGCGCAACGGCGACGGCGGCATCGGCGATTATTCGGCGCTTGCCGCCGTCGCAATCGAGAGTGCGAAACATGGCGCGCATGCGCTTGCAGTCAGCCCGACGCATGCGATGTTCAGCGCCGCGCCGCAGAACTTCAGTCCGTATTCGCCATCGTCGCGGCTCTGGGTGAACGTCGCGCATATCGATCCGGCCGCGGTGTTCGGCGCCGATCTCGCACGTGCGGCAATCGAGTCTTCGCACGCCGCCGGCGCGTGGCAGACACTCGAACAGTTACCGTTAATCGACTGGCCGCAGGCGGTGCCGCTCAAGCTCAAGGTATTGCGTGCGTTGTTCGAGCGCTTCTGCTCGCATGAACGCACGCCACCGGGTCCGCGCGCGCTCGAGTTTCACGGCTTCTGCGAGCGCGGTGGCCGCGCGCTCGAAGATCACGCACGCTTCGAAGCGCTGCACGCGCATCAGCTCGCGCAGGACAACAGCTCGGGCTACTGGCGCGACTGGCCCGAGGCGTTGCAGGACCCGCGCAGCGCAGAAGTCGAAGCCTTCGCCCAGGCGCATCGCCACGAGGTCGAGTTTCATCTGTTCCTGCAATGGCTCGCGGCCAAAGGGTTGTCGCATGCGCAGCACGCCGCGCGCGATGCCGGTATGGCGGTCGGATTGATTGCCGATCTCGCCGTCGGTTGCGATAGCGGCGGTAGTCACGCATGGTCGTATCGCGACGACATGCTGCAACGCGTGTCGGTTGGCGCGCCGCCCGACCTGTTCAACCAGGCCGGCCAGGCATGGGGCCTGACGACGTTCTCGCCGCGCGCGATGCGCAACCAGGGCTTCACTGCATTCATCGACATGCTGCGTGCGGCGTTCGCGCACGCGGGCGGGATCCGCATCGATCACATCCTCGGCCTGCGACGCCTGTGGCTCGTGCCCGACGGCGCGCACGCAAAAGACGGCGCCTATCTGCGCTATCCGCTCGACGACCTGCTACGGCTGATCGCGCTCGAATCGTGGCGGCATCGCGCGATCGTGATCGGCGAGGACCTCGGTACGGTACCGTCGGGTTTTCGCGAACGGCTCACTGACCACGGCCTCGCCGGTATTCGCGTGATGTGGTTCGAATGGAGCGACGGCGGCGCCGGCTTCAAGGCACCGCGCGCCTGGGATGCGAACGCGCTCGCGACCACGACGACGCATGACCTGCCGACAGTGACCGGCTGGTGGCGCGGCGAGGACATTGCATGGCGCAATCGCATCGGCCAGACGCTGCCGCGTGCGGATGGCCGCGACCCGGTGCAACTCGCGCTCGACGAACGCGCGGCGCATCGCGAGGCGCTGTGGCGCGCCTTCCAGCACGCCGGTGTCGCTGCGCACGACATGCCCCCGCCATCGCAGGACAACGCGCCCGTCGACGAAGCGCTGGCGTTCGTCGCCGCGACGCCTGCACCGCTCGTCGCCTATCCGCTCGAGGATCTGCTTGCGCTAACCGATCAACCGAACCTGCCAGGTTCGATCGACGAGCATCCGAACTGGCGTCGTCGTCTGACGTTGCCGGTCGACGAACTCTTCGCGGACCCGACGTTCTGCGACCGGCTGCTTGCCGTCGACCGCGCGCGTCGCGCTTCTGCTTCTGCTTCTGCTTCCTCGCAGTCCGATACGCCATGACTGCCCCACGCGCCACGCTCAGGCTCCAGTTCCACCGGAACTTCACGTTCGACGACGCGCTCGCCCAGCTCGACTATTTCGCCATGCTCGGTGTGAGCCATCTGTACGCGTCGCCGATTACGACTGCGCAACCTGGCTCGCTGCACGGCTACGACGCCGTCGACTACAGCCAGATCAGCGAGGAATGCGGCGGCGAAGCGGCGCTCAAGCGACTTGCCGACGCGCTGCACGCACGAGGGATGGGGCTGATCGTCGACGTCGTGCCGAACCACATGGGCGTGGGTGGTGCGCACAACGTGTGGTGGCTCGACATCCTCGAATGGGGACGGCATAGCGTGTATGCGCGACACTTCGATGTCGACTGGCACTCGCCCGATCCTGCGCTGCGCGGCAAGGTACTGGTGCCGTTTCTCGGCGGGTCGTATGGCGACGAGCTGAATGCAGGCAACATCGTGTTGCGCTTTGCGCCAGATAGCGGGCGACTGTTGATTGGCTACGGCGAACATGTCTGCCCCGTGTGCCCGGTCGATTACCCATCCGTCCTGCAAGCCGCGAATCATGCGGATTTGAATGCACTGGCCGAACGCTTCGTGGGACTCACCACGCAACCCACCGATCATCCGCGCGCCGCCGCGGCACGCGATGCGTTGCGCGACTACGCGGCGCAGCACGGCACGGCCGCGATCGAAGCGGCATTGCAAACCTATGTGCCGGCTGCCGGCGAAGCTGCCGACTCCGCCAATGCGCTGGCCGCACGCGACCGTCTACATCGTCTGCTCGAACGCCAACACTTCCGGCTTGCGTGGTGGCGCACGGCATCCGATGAGGTCAACTGGCGACGCTTCTTCGACATCGGCGCGCTGGCCGGTGTACGCGTCGAGCGATCCGAAGTATTCGAAGCGGTGCATGCGCTGATATTCCGGCTGTACGCGGAAGGCACGATCGACGGTGTGCGCATCGATCATATCGACGGTCTCGCCGAGCCGCGCGAGTATTGTCAGCGGCTGCGGCAGCGGCTCATGGAACTGCGCAGCGATGCGCCCTACCTCGTGGTGGAGAAAATTCTCGCGCGCGATGAAACGCTGCGCGAAGACTGGCCCGTCGATGGCACGACCGGCTACGATTTCATGAACGACGTCGGTGCGCTGCTGCACGATCCTGCCGGCGCCGAACCGCTTGCGGCAACGTGGGCCGAACTGAGCGGGCGCAGCGCGGTATTCGCCGACGAAGCGCTTGCGGCACGGCGCAAGATGCTCGCGGAGAATCTCTCGGCGGAACTGGACCGCGCGGCCCGCGCGTTGCACCGCATCGCGCGCGAAAGCACGACTACGCGCGACTTCACGTTCACTGCGATCCGGCGGGTACTCGCAGAACTGGTCGCGCATTTCCCGGTGTACCGGATCTATCCGCAGAATGGTGTGCGCGGCGAAACCGACAACGTGTGGTTCGATGCGGCGCTCGATGCCGCGAAGCGCGTGTTGCCGCTGGCCGATCATGCGGTGCTCGAGCGTGTCGATGCGTGGCTTGGTCGAACTGCTTTGGACGGCGACGACAATGGAGCGCCGGGTAACGCTGGAGCCACGCAGAACAGCCACGCGGTGATCTCGCGCCGCACGGCTCAGACGG
Organism: Paraburkholderia acidicola; assembly: GCF_002362315.1. Classification (GTDB taxonomy): domain Bacteria; phylum Pseudomonadota; class Gammaproteobacteria; order Burkholderiales; family Burkholderiaceae; genus Paraburkholderia; species Paraburkholderia acidicola. The sequence continues at coordinate 2,216,614 of NZ_MTZV01000006.1, read as the reverse complement.
TGTTCGCGCAAGTCACCGCGCCCGTCGCGGCGAAAGCGATCGAAGACACCGCGGGTTATCGCTACGGCCGTCTGCTGTCGCGCAACGAGGTCGGCTCCGATCCTGGCGAATTCGCGCTGACAGTCGAGCAGTTTCATGCAACCAACCTCGCTCGCGCGCGGCGCTTTCCGCACGCGCTGCTGGCTACCGCGACGCACGATCACAAGCGCGGCGAAGACCTGCGCGCGCGGCTCGCGGTGTTAAGCGAGATCGCACACGACTGGAGCGCGACGCTGCGGCGCTGGTCGACGCTGAATGCGCCGCATCGGCGGATGCCGGATGCAAGTGCTGGTGCGCATGCGGCGTCGGGCAACGAGAGCGAGCACTGGGCGCCGGGCGTTGCCGCAGAAGCACTGCTCTATCAAACGCTGGTGGGTTGCTGGCCGCTCGATCTCGCACCCAACGACGCTGCCAGCATCGAAGCGCTCGCGGAACGCGTCGCGCAATGGCAATTGAAGGCGCTGCGCGAAGCCAAGCTGCGCACCGGATGGCGCGTGCACGATGAAACCTATGAGCACGCCTGCCGCGATTTTCTGTTCGATATCCTCGCGCCGCAGCGGCGCGACGGGTTCCTGCATGAGTTGTCGGAGGTCGTCGCGCGCATTGCGCGCGCGGGGGCGATCAACAGCCTGCAGCAGACGGTGCTTCGACTGACCTCGCCAGGCGTGCCCGATCTGTATCAGGGCACCGAACTGTGGGACTTCAGCCTCGTCGATCCAGACAACCGCCGGCCGGTCGATTTCGCACAGCGTCACGCGTGGCTCGCCGAATCGGTCGATACGCCGCCCTCGGCGCATCTCGTCGACTGGCGTAGCGGCCGAGTGAAACTCGCGGTCGTGCAGCGCGGCCTCGCGCTGCGCACGCATCTGCCTGCGTTGCTGAGCGACGGTGTGTATCTGCCGCTCGAGGTGCAAGGCGCGCATGCCGCACATGCAATCGCATTCGCGCGGCGACATGGCAATGCGTGGGCCGTCGTCATCGCGACGCGGCTCGCGATGACGTTGCTCGATCCTGATGGCGATACGCCGTGGGTGAACAGTGACGCATGGGGCGACACCGCGGTCGTGCTGCCCGGCGATCTCGCCTCGCGCGCGCTGTTCGATTGTCTGAGCCCGGCCGCGCCGAAAGTCGACGACACGGGCCTGCTGTATCTGCGCGATGCGCTTGCGGCGATGCCGGTGGCTATACTCGTCGAAGATGGTGTGCCGCGTACGTAGGGCAGTCACCACCACACAGTTGATCACACTACACGTACAAGACTACCGTCCCGCCGCCCACAACAACGACAACCCCGACGACAGCATCAACCCGTCGACCACCAGCCGAAACGTCTGCGGACTCATCCGCAGCACGATGTGCCGCGCCGCAAACGACCCCGTCATCAACGCAGACCCAATGATCAACCCGCTGAACACCACGCTCGGCGGCAACGCGCCAAAGTGCCGGAAAACAGCGACCTTGGCGACATACACAGCGACGGAACCCGCGGCCTCGGTTGCGAGAAAAGCACCTTTAACAAGGCCATACGACATGAACACGGGCACGGTAATCGGCCCCGTCGACACAACGATGCCCGTCAGAAAACCCACCACACCGCCAATCAGCGCAAGTTGCAGCAGCGTGAAACGAATTGCGCGCCGCGCGAGCCAGCGCCGGGTCGGCACCATCGCGACGAAGAACACACCGAGCGCCAGCTCCACCGCATGCGGCGGCAACGCCAGCAGCGTGCGGACACCGAGCGCGGCGCCAGGCACCGCCGTTGCGCAATAAGCCCCGCAGGCGCGCCAGTCGATCTCGCGCCACCACGCGAGCACCTTGCCCAGATTGCCCATGATCGCGGCGATCGCCATGATCGGCACCGCCTGTTGCGGGCCGAAGGACATCACGAGTACGGGCATCAGCAGCATCGACGAGCCGGTGCCGATCACACCGCTCAACACGCCGGCGACCAGACCGACGCTGAGTACGAGGAGGTATTCCATGTGTTCCCTGAAGATCCTCACCAACCGATTGACCGATGAAGGCGCAAGCAATGCCCGCGAAAGTATTCCCGATTCCCGGCGAGTTGTCATCGAGCGTGCAGACTGCAGCCCCGAAGGCGATCCAGCAATCTATCCGCAAGGAAACTCCTGCAGAATCACGAGCATCGCGCGAGGAGCATCCATGAACGCAGTCGACACACAAGCCGCATCCGTCCCGCCCATCCAGTCCGGCTCCTATCCGTTGCGCACTGGAAACCTGCTGCGACCGCTAGTCGATAGCGGGCCCACCTTCCGCAGACTGTGCGAGGCAATCGATCACGCGCAACGCAGCGTCTGGCTCGCCGTGACCTTCATCGACCCTGATTTCCAGATGCCGGACAACCGCGGCACGATATTCGATGTGCTCGATCGCGCTGCGGCACGCGGACTCGACGTGCGCGTGATTTTCTGGCGTCCGCTCGAGCAGAGCAGCCGATACGGCAAAACCTTCGCGGGCACACCGGAAGATCATGCAGTGCTGCGCGGCAGAAACATTCGCTTCAAGGCGCGATGGGACTGCGCAGTCGATCGTTTCGTCCAGCATCAGAAGTTCTGGCTGATGGACGCCGGTGCAGAATCGGAGACAGCGTTTATCGGTGGCATCAATCCGACGTTCGGATGCTTCGAACCGGGCCACGACGGCGCGGGCCACCGCCACGACTTCTATGTCGAAGTCACGGGGCCGTGCTGCAGCGATGTGCATCACAACTTCGTGCAGCGCTGGAACGAAGCGAGCGAGCGCAACAAGGCCGATGGATGCTGGAACAACGATGACGGCGACAGGTTGCCCTTTCCTGTCCGCATCTCCGCATCGCGCGGTGAAAGCGCGGTGCAGATTCAGCGAAACATGCACGCGGGTCTCTACGACGAAAGGACGCCGACGCCCGATGGCACCACCTACGATCTGTCGAAAGGCGAACGGTCGATCACCGATCAATACCTGCTGGCCATCGCAGCGGCCCGCCATTCGATCTACATCGAGAACCAGGCGCTGCCGGTTCCCGAAATCGCCCGGCCGCTCGAGCAGGCGCTAAAACGCGGCGTCGAAATCGTCATGCTGGTTCCCGCGGAACCAGAGGACCCGTACGGCCAATGGCGACGCGACCCTACAAGGCAAGGGCTCTTCGATCACATCGATGTGCTCGGGCAATATGCAAACTTCACGCTGGCGGGAATCGCAGGACGCACGGCGGAAGGAACGCGCAGCAGCGTCTATGTCCATTCGAAGATCATGCTGATCGATGACGAATGGGCGACGCTCGGGTCCTGCAACCTGCATTCGAATTCGCTGTTCGGTCATGGCGAACTGAACGCGACGGTCTGGGACCGGGATAGGGTTCGCAGTCTGCGCTGCCGGTTGCTGTCCGAGCATCTGGATGAGGACACGGCTCAACTTGAGAGTCACACCGCATTGCGCCTCTTCAGGCGTATCGCTCAGGAAAACACCGCGCGGCTGAAGCTCGGACAATACGACTGGCAGGGCCTCGCCATATCGCTCGATCCTGCCACGTATGGAAGTACGCGCATTCTGTGAGCGCGAAGCAGCAGCCGAAACGACGCGCGCCTAACCGCCCTCGTCGTCGAACCGCTTCGGATACACACGCACGAGCACGATCCGCGGACCGCGCATCTTCTTGACGACGACATCGAAGCGATCAAACGAAACACGCTGGCCTTCTTCGGGCAGATCGTTGAGCGCCTGAATCACGAGACCACCCACCGATTCCGCCCGACCTTCGTCGATATCGATACCCAGCGCGCGCTCCAGCGATACCACCGGCAAGCTCCCCTTGCCCATCAGCGTGCCGTCGTCCATCCGCGTCCAGTCGGCGTCGCCCTGGCGGAACTCGTCGTGAATCTGGCCCACCAGCGCGCCAAGCAGATTGTCGAGCGTCAGGAAGCCGATCGGCTGCGCGTTCTTGTGGCCGACCAGCGCGAAGTGCGGCGCGCCCTTGCGAAAGCGCCGGAACAGTTCGAGCGCAGGCATCGTCGGCTTCACATACTGAACCGGCCGTGCGTACTGGGCCAGATCTTCGAGCGTGCTGCCTGCGTGGCGCGCAAGCAGCAGGTCCTTCAGGTGGATCATGCCGTCCACACGCACACCGGACGCATCGTCGAACAACGGGTAGCGGCTAAAACGATGCTGCGCGACCACCTGCATGTTGTCGCGCAACGGCAGATCGCGGCGCAGACCGACCATCTCGTGGGCAGGCCGCATCAGATCGGAGACGGTCATGCGCGAAAAATCGAGTGAATGCGCGATCGTGTTCCATTCGTCCTGGCTATAGGCACCTTCGCCAAGCACGTTGTCAGGATGACCGTCCTTCTGTTGCTCGACGCCGGCGCGCCGGCCGCGCAGGATCAACTTCAGTTCGTCGTTCGAGTAATGCGCATCGCCACCATGCTCCGACGACAGCCCCGTGACGCGCAACACCGCGTTCGCGCTGTTGTTGAGCAACCAGATGGCCGGGTACATCGCCCAGTAGAAACCGTACAGCGGCATCGCGGTCCACAGCGAGATGCGCTCGGCCTGGCGGATCGCCAGCGACTTCGGCGCCAGCTCACCAACGACGATGTGCAGAAACGATATGCAGGTGAACGCGAAGAACAGCGAGATTGCGTGTGTGAGCGGCAGCGAGTGGATGCCGAGCACTTCGAACAGCGGCGATAGCAGTTCGGCAAATGCGGGTTCACCGATCCAGCCAAGCCCCAACGATGCGAGCGTGATGCCGAGCTGGCAGGCGGACAGATACGCGTCGAGATGACCGTGGACCTTCGCCAGCAGGCGGCCGCGCAGGCCGTGCTTTTTCGCCAGCGCCTGCACGCGCGTTTGCCGCAGTTTGACGAGACCGAATTCGGCGGCGACGAAGAAGCCGTTGAGCGCAACGAGCAATAACGCGCCGATGATGGCGACAACCTGGATCAAGAGGGGAAGCTCCGGAAGCAAAAGTCGTCAGTATAGAGGTCGCAAGCCAGCTGAAAGCCGATCGTGTCAAAAAGCGGCGGCTACGGGTCTGCGGCTTTTTGCCGTAGCGCTCCGCGGGTGTTCATGCCGCCACGCGCTGCCGGCTGCTGGTTGCTGGTCTACGCTCCGGCCAGCGGCACTCGCAGCGCGAGCGTCGCGGCACCACCGGGCTCTGCTGCATCGTTCTGCTCGAACGTGCCGCCGTGCGCTTCGGCCACGCGCCTGCACAGCGCCAGCACCCACGCTATACGACCGGCTTCGCACGGCACCTGGGCTTGCCTGCGCGCAAACGCTTCGAGCAGGTGGGGCGCATCGGCGGCATCGAATGCGGCCGGTGTTGGGTGGAACGTAACAGTGGTGTGCCACACGGTGCCATCGACGGCCGTCGCGAGCGTCACCGGCGACGCCGCAGCACTCGCTTCGACTGCAAACGTCAGCATCAGCCACAGCGCGGCAGCCAGCCGGTCGCGGTCGCCGCTCAACTGGTCGGTGGACAGTTGCGTGTCGACTTCGATCGGCACCTCGCGCGGTGCCGCCAGTGTGGTGCGGACCTCGCCGAGCGTCTCGTCGACGAGTGGCCACAACGCGAACGGCGTAGTGTCGAGCGCGAGCGTGCGCGTCTCTGCGCGCGTCGTATCGACGATCTCTTCGAGCAGTTTCACCTGCTGTTCGACACCCGTGCGGATGCCGCCTAGCGCGCGTTGCCCTGCGCTATCGGCGGCATCGAGCTTGCGCTCCAGCACGTAAGCCCAGCTATGAATCGCGTTTAGCGGGCCGCGCAGATCGTGCGATACCAGCGACAACACATGGTCGCGCATGAAGAGCGCGGTTTCGGCGCGCCGGCGCGCGGTGCGTTCGTAGGCGGTGGAATCGGGACGGCCGGGCTGCACAGCACCCGCCCCAGCAGAAGACGTACTCACGTTTGAAGCCCTCTCGGTGCAGGGATGGTCATCATGACGCCCATTATGGCAGGCCGTTCCGGCGCCCTGGATCGCCGGTTGATCGGAATAGAGGTAGCACGTAGCGGGCCCGGTCGGCCGGCAACCTGCGCGCGACTCGAAACGGCCGACCAACCTCGCCTACAATACCGGTTCTTAACGATTTGTCTGAAGGAGTGTGTCATGTCTAGCGTCACCACCGAGTCCGGCCTCAAATACGAAGATCTGACCGAAGGCAGCGGCGCTGAAGCCGTCAAAGGCAAGACCGTCAGCGTGCATTACACCGGCTGGTTGACCGACGGCCAGAAGTTCGATTCGAGCAAGGATCGCAACGATCCGTTCGAGTTCGTGCTGGGCGGCGGGATGGTCATCAAGGGTTGGGATGAAGGCGTGCAGGGCATGAAAGTCGGCGGTGTGCGCCGTCTGACGATTCCGCCGCAACTCGGCTACGGCCCGCGCGGCGCAGGCGGCGTGATTCCGCCGAATGCAACGCTCGTGTTCGAAGTCGAACTGCTTGGCGTCTGAGTCCCACACGCTGCTGTCAACCACACCGTTAGCCCATGCTGCCGATGCCCCTCGCACCCAGCGTTTCGTTGCGCCGTTTCGGCGCCATCGAAGCGTCGGATGTACACGACTTCCATCAGGTCGTGCTGGGGCTCGACGGCTCGATGGTGATGGCGGTAGATGGGGTTGGCGAGCAGATTGCCAGCGGTTCCGCGTGGCTCGTTCCGGCGGGCTCGCGGCACGACTACTCGGGGCTCGGTGAAAACTGCCAGCTCGTGCTCGATTTACCTGCTGCTTCGCTGGCCGTGCCCGAGCGTCTGTTCGACCGGGCGCGCGCCGTGACTGTCGATCCGTACATGACTCAGCTCGTGCGCCAGATCGCTGCGGGCGCCACGCTCGGCATACCCGCCGAACCCACCACGCTAGCGCCGTACCTGCGGCGCTTCAACTGGGATGCGGCCGCGCGCCTGTGCGCCGCGATCCTCTCGAACACCGGCGCTGTGCCGGCAAGCCGCGCCGGACTACCCTGCCCCGGCCTCGACTTCGCGCGCATTGACCGCTGGCTGCGCGCGCATCTCGCGGAGCCGCTACGCATTGCCGATCTCGCCGCGCATTGCGGCTTCGGTATGCGGCGCTTTCATCAGTTGTTCATCGATGCGTTCGGCGAGACGCCGCATCGCTATCTGCAGCGACTCCGGCTCGATACTTCGGTGACGCTGCTCGCCGATCCGCGCCGCTCGCTGGCCGATATCGCGTTCGACATCGGCTTCGCCGATCAGAGCGCGTTCACGCATGCATTCACACGGCGCTTCGGTCTCGCTCCAGGGCAATGGCGCGCGCTGCGGCACTGAACGACGCACCGCGCCGTCCGGACAATAAAGACGTACTCAGGTTAGCGTGGCCGTCAGCACAGAACTGCCAGCAAGCGGCTCATAGAGGCTGGTGAACAGCGAGTCCTGCATGCAATAGATCGCATCTCCCGGCGGTGTGATCACCCAGTCGCCGGGTTTGACGTCGCGCCATCCTTCGGGTGTGGCGATGGACCACACGCCATCGTGTTGTTCAACGGCTGGATGATCGCCTGGCGAAAACCATCGGGTGGCTTCGACAATGCAATTGCGTTTGGCAAATTTCAACCCGGCCTCCTCATCGGGATGGGCGCACCGGCACTGATCCGGATGTGCAGTTCACGTTTCTCGGTTTCGCGTTCAGGCCGGGAACGGCATCGGACGGAAGGTCAAGAGGTTGCCGCAGGGCTCCCGGCGTCGCAAAGAACGGCCGAGAAAGGGCGAGCGTCATACTGACATCACGGACCCGTTTGTACTGTTCAGTTTTGTTCGGGTTTTGTCCGGTTTTGTGCGGCGAGGTAGTGATGCGCGTCGAGCGGCGGACAGCGCTGTCGATGCCATCCGTTCTGAACCCCCATGACCAGCCAGCTTCCTTCCGGCCATGGGGTTCTCATCCAGGCCCGGCTACCCCAGACCGCGCGCGAGATCGCCGCGGATATCGCCGGCGTTTTCGAGGCCGACTGCAAGCCGGATCAAGCCTTCTGTAATCCCCGCTGCGGCCCGTGCTTCCGGCGTGATACGACTGTGCGTCGTCGTCGCCGGATGCGTGACGGTCGTGCGCGTATCGCCGAGGTTGGCAGTAATCGAACAGATCTTCGTGCCGTCGATCACGCGCCATGCGTTCGCACGCTGCGCCTCGGGCGTCTCGCCCTTCAGCTCGAACGAAACGATCGCACCGCCGGCCTTCTGCTGACGCTTCGCGATCTCGTACTGCGGATGCGATTCGAGCCCCGGGTAAAACACCCGCTTCACGGCCGGATGACTCTCAAGCCAGCCCGCAATTTCCAGCGCATTCGCCGACTGCTTCTCGACGCGCAACGACAGTGTCTCCATGCCCTTCAGCAGCACCCATGCGTTGAACGCGGACAGCGTCGGACCGGCGCTGCGCACGAACGGAAACACCTTCTCCATGATGAACTGCCGCGAACCAACCAGCGCGCCACCAAGCACGCGACCCTGGCCATCAAGAAACTTGGTCGCTGAGTGCATCACGACATCCGCGCCGAGCTTCAGCGGCTGCTGCAACGCCGGGCTGCAAAAACAGTTATCGACGACGAACAACGCGTTCGCCGCTTTCGCGATCTTGCCGATCGCTTCGATGTCGGCGATCTCGGTCAGCGGGTTGGACGGCGTTTCGAGGAAGAACATCTTCGTCTCGGGACGCACGGCGTTTTTCCACGCATCGAGATCGGTCGGATCGACGAACGTGGTCGTAATGCCGAAACGCGTGAAGATCTGCGAGAACATGCCAAGCGTCGAACCGAACAGACTCTGCGAACTGACCAGGTGGTCGCCCGACTGCAACGCCGACATCACCACCGACAGGATCGCGCTCATCCCCGACGCCGTCGCCATGCACGCCTCGCCGCCTTCGAGCGCAGCAAGACGATCCTGGAACATCGTGACGGTTGGGTTGGTGAAGCGCGAGTAGGTGTAATAGTCCTCGGAATGCTTGAAGCGATCGGCGGCTTCGGCTGCGTTCGCAAAGCAGAAGCTCGACGTCAGGAAGATCGCTTCCGAGTGCTCGTTGAACTCGCTACGCACCGTACCGGCCCGCACGGAGAGGGTGTCGAAATTGAGGGAGTCGTCCATGGTGATTCGGTTCCGTTATTCAGTCGGCGCGGTCTTGATCATGACCGTGCCGGCAACAAAAAAGCCCGCTTTGCGTCGGCATAAGCGGGCTTCATGTGCGGGGAAAGCTGGAGCGCTGGTGGCATAGATAAACCCCACCATTCGCTTTAGCTGTTTTGGGTTGCCCCGCGTCCGCAAGCTGAGATCAAATCGACGCAAGTCCCGATGCTAGCACAGACGCGCAGCAAAGAGGCGGTGAGGCCGCCTCTTGCCCACGCATTGCGCGTGTTACTCCACCGACAGTTGCAGATGCAGCTGCGAACGCGCGGCACCGCCGTCGATCGCATCGCTTGCCGCATCGCGGTCCGACAGCGCAGACGGTGTGAGACGCGCGAGTTCGACGCCATCGAGGTACGCGCTCGTGATATCGCCGGTGATGTACTTACCGTCGAAGCACGACGCGTCGAACTCCTTCAGCGCCGGGTTGATATCGCGAATCGCCTGCTTCAGCGCGTCGACATCCTGATACACGAGATGATCCGCGCCGATCATGCGCGCGACTTCCTCGTCGGTATGGCCGTGCGCGACGAGTTCGCCGCGCGTCGGCATATCGATGCCGTAGACGTTCGGGAATTTCACCGGCGGCGCCGCCGAAGCGAAGATCACCTTGGCTGCGCCGGCGTTGCGCGCCATCTGGACGATTTCATGCGACGTGGTGCCGCGCACGATCGAATCGTCGACGATCAGGATGTTTTTGCCCTTGAACTCGATACCCATCGCGTTCAGCTTCTGGCGCACCGATTTTTTACGCACCGCCTGGCCGGGCATGATGAACGTGCGGCCGACATAGCGGTTCTTGAAGAAGCCTTCGCGATACTCGACACCGAGCTTCAACGCGACCTGCATCGCCGCGGGACGCGACGAATCGGGGATCGGCATCACAACGTCGATCTTCACGTCGGGCAGCACGCGCTTGATCTTTTCCGCGAGGTAGTCACCCATCCGCAGACGTGCGTTGTACACCGGCACGCCGTCGAGCACCGAGTCGGGCCGTGCGAGATACACGAGTTCGAAGATGCAGGGGTTCAGGCTCGGGTTGGTCGCGCACTGCTGCGCATGCAGATTGCCGTCGAGGTCGATGAAGATCGCTTCACCCGGCGCCACGTCGCGCACGAATTCGAAACCGATACCTTCGATCGCCACCGATTCCGACGCCACGATCCATTCGACACCTTCCGAGGTCTCGAGCTTGCCGAGGCACAGCGGGCGAATCCCGAACGGATCGCGGAACGCGAGCAGCCCGTAGCCGGCGATCAGCGACACGATCGCATACGAACCCTTCACCCGATGATGCACACCCGCGACTGCCTTGAAGACCGCGGCCGGGTCGAGCTGCAGGCCAGAGCTGGACAGCTGCAGTTCGTGCGCGAGCACGTTGAGCAGCACTTCCGTATCGGAATTGGTATTGATGTGGCGCCGGTCGACGCGGAACATCTCTTCTTTCAGCTGCGGCCAGTTGGTCAGGTTGCCGTTGTGCGCGAGGATGATGCCGAACGGCGCGTTGACGTAGAACGGCTGGGCCTCCTCCTCGCTCGAAGCGGAACCTGCCGTCGGGTAACGCACCTGGCCGATGCCGGTGGTACCCGGCAGACTGCGCATGTTGCGCGTGCGGAACACGTCGCGCACCATGCCGTTGGCTTTGTGCATGTGGAAATTACTGCCGTTCGCCGTTGCGATGCCGGCCGCGTCCTGACCGCGATGCTGCAGAAGCAGCAGGCTGTCATAAAGCAGCTGGTTGACGGGGGAACGGGAAACTACGCCTACGATGCCGCACATGGCATGTCCTTCAAAGGTACGAAATTCGTAACGGCGGCCGGTGCCGGGGCGGCATCCGGGTCGCGCCGGTGTCCTGCATGCTTCGCCGGTGGGCTGCCTCCGCCTCGTCCTCACGCGCCTGATTCTCCTCAGGAGAAATCAAACGCGGACGTAGGCGGCAAGCATCGCGGGAAGCAGCGGTTTCAGTTCGCGCACGCCCTGTTCGGCGTAGGGCCGCAACAGCGCATCGCGCCAGAATTCCTGCTGGGGTAGCTGGGTCAAGCCTGCAAGGGCGACCAGCAGCAGCACCAGCACGACCCCGCGGACGAGGCCGAACAGCAGGCCCAGCGAGCGGTCCACACCGCTCAGGCCGCTCGCCTGGACGAGGCGGCTTAATAGCGCATTCGCCACGCCGGCTACCAGCACCACACCGACGACGATCGCGAGAAACGCGATCAGCCACTGGGTCAGCGCCCCGCCCGGCCACGTGGCCGGAACCCACGGTGTAACGTTGCCGACGAAGCGGCAGGCGATCAGGAAAGCCACGATCCAGCCGATCAGCGCAAATACTTCGGACAGAAAGCCGCGCCACGTGCCCCGTAGCGCCGATAAACCGATCACCGCCATTACAGCGTAGTCGAAGGCGGTGAACATCGCCTGGTTACTGTGTGCTGTCGTTCGCGCCCGCCGTCAGACCGGCGTCGCGTACTTTTGCAATGGCCGCCGACGCCGCCGCCCGATCGGCAAACGGACCGGCGCGCAGCAGCGTGCGGGTCGAGCCGTCCGGCTGCTTACGACGTTCGGTATATGCGGGCACGCCGGCCGCTTTCAATTTGGTCGCCCAGGTTTTCGCGCTCGTGTCGTCCGGGAAGGAGCCGAGCTGAACCGCAAAGCGGCTGCCGGGGGGCGACGCGGGCGTGCCCGAATCGGCGTCTGCGGCGGCGGCAGACGGCGGGTTGTCCGCGGTCTGGGTGGCCGGGGCCGGCGCCTGACGGGGCGGCTTTGTCGCGTTTGCGGGTGCGTTGTTGGTTGTCGTGGCTGTCGTAGCCGGGGTCGGCTTCGCAGCCGGTTTCGCTGCTGGTTTCGTCGCAGTCGAGGTGGCTGCCGCTGCCATTGCCGCCGTGCCCGTCGCCGTATGTGCAGAAGCCAGCCCGGAAGCCGCGAGCGTTGCGTCGGGCGACGGACTGTCGGGGGCGACACCGGCCTGCGTATCTTCAGGCGCCGTGCTGGCCTTCGGCGCAGGGCGGTTCGGAATATCGATCGAAATGTCGTCGGTGACGGGCTTCGGGTGCGAATCGAGCACCATCGGCAGGATCACGACCGCAGCGATAACCAGCGCAATTGCGCCGACGAGGCGCCTGCGCGCTCGCTGTTTCTCGGGCAGGGTGGGGTCGAGCAGCATCGCGTCGGCGTCGCCGGACCGGTCCGTGCGGCGGCTGCGCCGCTCGACACGGGCCCCGAATGCAGTCCCCTTGGACTCGGTACGGGTACCCCGGCTAGAGCCGGTCTGTGCGCCGCGCCGGGTAGACGCGTCGTCTTTCTTGCCGAACGAGAAAATTCCCATGAATGGCTTGGTTCGAGCTTCCGCGCGGTCAGTGTTGCTGCGATTTACGATAGGACATAACGCCAGCTACCGTATAGAAACTTCCGAAAACCACGATTCTATCATTGTCGGACGCTCGTTTTAGCGCGTCCTGGAACGCTTCTGCAGGCGACGCATGGCGCGTGACGCTGGTATCCGGCCCGTCGACCACACCGGCTTCGCGCAGCGCCCCCTCGATAGCTTCCGCGGAAGCCGCGCGTGGCGTCGGTAGCGCGGTGACGCACCAGTGATCGATCTCGCCTTTCACGTGCTCCAGCACCCCGGCGATATCCTTGTCGCCCATCGCGCCAAATACCGCGTACGTGTAGGGAAAAAAGCCCATATTGCCGAGATTCTGCGCGAGCACGGCGGCCGCGTGCGGGTTGTGACCGACGTCGAGCACGACAGCGGGCTTGCCCGGCAACACCTGGAAGCGCCCCGCCAGTTCGACGTTTGCGAGCCCTAGGCGGATGTCCTGCGCCGACACGGGCAGACGGTCGCGCAGGGCTTCGAGACCGGCCAGCGCGGCTGTCGTGTTGATCAGCTGGTTGGCGCCGCGCAACGCCGGATAGGCGAGCGCGGAACGGCGCAGTGTCGGGCCGATGTAGCTCCATTGCTGACGCTCGCTGCCAGCCTGCCCTTCGTAGCGGAAATCGCGGCCGAACAGCCACAGTTCGGCACCGATCTTCTCGGCGTAATCGATCAACGTCTGCGGCGGCACCGGGTCGGCGCAAATTGCGGGCTTGCCTGGCCGGAAAATACCTGCTTTCTCGAAGGCGATTTTCTCGCGCGTATCGCCGAGGTACTCGGTGTGATCGATGTCGATGCTGGTGACGATCGCGCAATCGGTATCGAGGATGTTCACCGCGTCGAGCCGGCCGCCGAGTCCCACTTCGAAGATCACCGCATCGAACCCGCGCGAGGCGAACAGATGCATGATCGCGAGCGTCGTGAACTCGAAGTACGTGAGCGAAACGGGTTCCGCGAGACTCAAGCGAGCCGCTTCAACAGCGGCGAAATGCGGTAGCAGATCGGCGTCGGTGGCGACCTCGCCATTGATGCGCGCACGCTCGTTGAACACCAGCAGATGCGGCGACGTGTGACAGCCGACGGTGTAGCCGGCTCGCAGCAGGATCGATTCGAGAATCGCGCAAGTCGAGCCTTTGCCGTTCGTGCCGCCCACCGTGATGATCGGGCAGGCGAACTGCAGGTTCAGCGCATCGCGTACGAGGCTGATGCGCGTGAGACCCATGTCGATGCCGACCGGATGCGCGGATTCAAGGTGCGTCAGCCACGCGTCGAGGCTGGGGAAGGGGTAGCTCATCGGATGGATCGCTTAAGACGGGGATAAACCGGTACCGCGGAACGGCATTATCCCGGAAACGGCAGCGTACCGCTCGATTGCGAGGTGAAACCATGAAGCGACGAGGCGGCGGGCGCCGCCTCGCGAGAACACCAACCGCCGCTCAGGCGACCGCGTCCACCGGCAGACGCGTCAGCAGCGCCATCAGGCGTGCAATCTCTTCGCGCAGCTTGCGGCGGTCGACGATCATGTCGATGGCGCCCTTCTGTATCAGGAATTCCGAGCGCTGGAAGCCTTCGGGCAGCTTTTCGCGCACCGTCTGTTCGATCACGCGCGGCCCGGCAAAGCCGATCAGTGCCTTCGGTTCGGCAATCACGACGTCGCCGAGGAACGCAAAGCTTGCCGACACCCCGCCCATGGTCGGATCGGTCAGCACGGAGATAAACGGCAGCTTCGCTTCCGCCAGTTTCGTGAGCATCGCGGTGGTCTTGGCCATCTGCATCAGCGACAGCAAGCTTTCCTGCATCCGCGCGCCACCCGAAGCGGTAAAGCAGATAAACGGCACCTGCTGCTCGAGCGCGTTCTGTGCCGCGCGCGCAAAACGCTCGCCGACCACAGACCCCATCGAGCCGCCCATGAACGAGAACTCGAAGCACGCGACCACCACCGGCAGCGTGTGAATCGCGCCGCCCATGACGACCATGGCGTCGGTTTCGTCGGTTTCGTCCATCGCCTCTTTCAGGCGATCCGGATACTTGCGGCTGTCCTTGAACTTGAGCGCATCGACCGGGAGGATTTCCTGGCCGATTTCATAGCGGCCTTCCGGATCGAGCAGGCCGTCGAGCCGCTCGCGCGCACCGATCCGCATGTGGTGGTCGCATTTCGGACACACATGCAGATTGGCCTCGACGTCGTTGCGGTACAGCACCGCTTCGCACGACGGGCATTTGATCCACAAACCTTCCGGAATACCCTTGCGGTTCTTCGGGTCGGTTTGCTTGATTTTCGGCGGCAGCAGTTTGTCGAGCCAGCTCATGGTGTTTCCTTCCTGAATCGCGACACGGGCGGCAGCAGAAACTCCTGCTGCCGCCCGACGCGACAAATTAAGACGACAAGATAACGGTTAGCGGGTCGCAGCCCCGATGCTATCCACCGCCTGACGCACTTCCGCGATGAAGCGCGTCAGTGTGTCTGCAGCAGTGTCCGGAGCGGCGGTTTCCAGCAATTGCACGATACGGCTACCGATCACGACGGCATCGGACACCTCGGCGACCGCACGCGCAGTCTGCGCGTCACGGATGCCAAAACCGACGCCTACCGGCAGCGGAACGCGCGACTTAATGGCCGGGATTTTACCCGCGATACTGTAAACGTCCAGATTTGCCGCACCTGTCACCCCTTTCAGGGACACATAGTAGACATAGCCGCTAGCGATCTTGCCTACCTCAGCGATACGCTCATCGGTTGAGGTGGGGGCCAGCAGGAAGATCGGATCGATACCGGAAGATCGCATTTTTTCGGCGAAATTAACCGATTCTTCCGGTGGGTAGTCGACAACCAGCACACCGTCGACACCTGCGTCCTGGGCCGCTGCGGCGAACGCATCGGCGCCCATCCGTTCGATCGGATTCGCGTAGCCCATCAACACCACCGGCGTCGTCTGGTTGCTCTCGCGAAAGCGTTTTACGTCGGCCAGTACGTGACGCAACGACACGCCACGCGCGAGCGCGCGCTCCGACGACTGCTGGATCACCGGGCCGTCGGCCATCGGGTCCGAAAACGGCACGCCGAGTTCGATGACATCCGCGCCGCCGGCGGCAAGCGCATGCATGAATTCGACGGTGCGCTCAGGATCGGGGTCGCCCGCCGTCATGAACGGGATCAGCCCTTTCCTGCCTTGTGCGGCCAGTGCCGCGAACGTGCTTTTGATACGGGACATGAATTTTCTCTCGAGTGAGACTGCGCGCCGACGGCTTTACGTCGTAGCCGTGGTGGTAGCCGACACGGAATCGTCCGGCTCGGCCGCCACGGGCGCGGCGATCGCGCTGACGCGTTCGCGCGCTATCGCGCAGTAACTTGCATTGATTTCATAGCCAACGAATTCGCGCTGCTGACGGGCGCAGGCAACGGCGGTGGTGCCGCTTCCCATAAACGGGTCGAGCACGCGGCCGCCCGGCGGGCAGCTCGCGAGCACCATCCGCTCGACGATTTCCAGAGGCTTCTGGGTCGGATGGTCGACGCGTTCGGCATGCTGCCGGTGCAGTCGCGACACGGACCAGACGTCCTTCGGGTTATAGCCGAGCTCCAGCCATTTACTGCCCTCGAACAGCTTGCGCGAACGGGCCTTCTTGGTCGCGGCGTCGTACGGGATGCGGATGGGATCGAGATCGAAGTAGTAGTCCTTCGATACCGCGAAGAAACCGATGTTGTCGTGCACCGACGTAAAGCGGCGCGTCGTGCCGCCCATGCTCGGCACGCGCCGGTCCCAGATGATCTCGTTGACCATCGTGAGTCGGGTCTTCAGGAAACTGAAGATTTCCGGCGCGTATTGCCAGGTGCAGAACACATACAGCGAACCAGTCGGCTTGAGCTTCGGAATAGCCAGCTCGAGCCAGCCACGCGTCCAGGCGATAAAGTCCTCGCCCGAGCGCATGTCCGAATCGTTGCCGTAGTCCTTGCCGAGCCCGTACGGCGGGTCGGCGAGGATCAGGTCGATCGACGCATCCGGGAGGTTCGCTACCTCGGTCAGAAAATCGCGGTTCCACAGTTCGATGCCGGGAGGCAGCGGCAGCTCGGCAGTCGAAGCACGCGCACCGACCGGTGCGTCTGCCTCCAATGCTTGCGCTGCTTCTGTTGCTGTTGCCTCGGCCAGCACGGCCGTCCCGGCAGGCACCGTCGTTTCGGCGATGTCTGCCGGTTGCGGCTCGTCGAACTCGTCGCGCATCGTCGCGGCGCTCAGAACGTAATGCCCGATCGCTCGGCGACCGTATGCATGTCCTTGTCGCCGCGGCCCGACAGGTTGACCAGCAGATTCTTGCCCTTCGGCAAGGTCGGCGCGAGTTTGGTGGCGTACGCGAGTGCGTGGCTCGATTCGAGGGCCGGGATGATGCCCTCGATGCGGCAGCAGTCGTGGAAGGCCTGGAGCGCTTCTTCGTCGGTGACGGAGACGTATTGCGCACGGCCGTTGTCCTTCAGCCATGCATGCTCGGGACCGACGCCAGGATAGTCGAGGCCGGCCGAGACCGAATGCGTCTCGATGATCTGGCCGTTCTCGTCCTGCAGCAGATAGGTGCGGTTGCCGTGCAGCACGCCGGGGCTACCACCCGTCAGCGAGGCTGCGTGGCGGCCGGTTTCGATACCGTCGCCAGCGGCTTCGACACCGATCAACTGCACGGAAGTGTCGTCGATATACGGGTAAAAGATCCCCATCGCATTCGATCCACCACCGATACACGCAATCACCGAATCCGGCTGTCGGCCCGTCAGTTCGGGCATCTGCACCTTGCATTCGTCACCGATCACGCGCTGGAAATCACGCACCATCATCGGATACGGGTGCGGGCCCGCCACCGTACCGATGATGTAGAAGGTGTTTTCGACGTTGGTGACCCAGTCGCGCATCGCTTCGTTGAGCGCGTCCTTCAGCGTGCGCGAGCCGGACTGGACCGGTACGACGGTCGCGCCGAGCAGCTTCATCCGGTAGACGTTGGCGGCCTGGCGGTGGATATCCTCGGCGCCCATGTAGACGACGCATTCCATGCCGAACCGGGCTGCGATCGTTGCGGTCGCGACGCCATGCTGCCCTGCGCCGGTTTCCGCAATCACGCGCGGCTTGCCCATGCGTTTGGCGAGCAGCGCCTGGCCGATCACGTTGTTTATCTTGTGGGCGCCCGTGTGGTTCAGGTCCTCGCGCTTGAGGAAGATCTGCGCGCCGCCGAGCGTCTCGCTCCAGCGCTGCGCGTGATAGATGGGAGACGGACGACCGACGAAATGCTTCAGTTCGCGCTCATATTCGGCGACGAAGTCGGGATCCTGCTGGTATTTGGCGTAGGCCGCACGCAGCTCGTCGAGTGCGTGAACCAGGGTTTCGGCGACGAATATGCCGCCATATTGGCCGAAATGGCCTCTTTCGTCTGGCAAGTTGTACATTGTGTCACTCTTCTCAGTGGGCGGCGCCGCTGCCCCGGACGGGGAGCTGCACCACCGGAATCATCCGGCGTCTGCGTCGCGCACCGCGCGCACAAACGCCGCCATCAGGGCGTGATCTTTCACACCCCTGGCGCCCGCCACCTCGATGCCGCTCGAGACATCGACCGCGTACGGACGCACGCGATGAATCGCATCACTGACGTTTTGCGCGTTCAACCCACCACTCAAAACGGCCCGACGCGCGAGCTCTGCTGGAATAAGTGACCAATCGAAGACCTTCCCGCCACCGCCATAGCCTTCGACATGTGTGTCGAGCAGAAGGCCACTGGCAGCTGAATAGTTAAGTGCCGATTCTACCAAATCGGCCGGTTGAGTATCTGCCGCAACGCGTATTGCGCGCAACCAAGGCAAACCCGCAATGCTGGCGAGCGACTCGCACTGCACCGGCGTTTCGTCGCCGTGAAACTGCAGCAGCGTCAGCGGGACGTTCGATGTCACCTCGGTGATCCAGTCCGGCGACGCATTGACGAACAGTCCGACCACCGACACGAACGGCGGAATCTCGCGCGTCATATCGAGCGCCTGCACGACGCTGACCGAACGCGGGCTCGGCGGATAGAACACGAGGCCGATCGCATCGGCACCGAGATCGATTGCATGGGCAACGTTGGCGGGCGTCGACAGGCCGCACAGCTTGATGCGGGTTCTGTGCGGTACGGCAACGGACGGCGGGTTCTGGTCTGCGGTCATGTTCTGGTTTCGGTCAATCGGTCCATACGGTGCTCCATGGCACGCTGCCGGACTGCGCGGGCGGCACGGCGAATGCCTCAGGATAGCCCACCTGGGCGAGATACAGGCCGTCCGGCATGAAGGTCGGCGCAGCTCGGCTGCGGTCCTTGCCCGCCAGCACTTCGGCCAGCCATTCGGCCTTGTGACGGCCGCGTCCGATCGCCACAAGGCAGCCCATCAGGTTGCGCACCATGTGATGCAGAAACGCATTGGCGCGGAAGCGGAAGTGGATGAAGTCGCCCTGCTGCCGCACGTCGATCTGATGCAGATGCTTGACCGGCGTCTTCGCCTGGCATTCCGATGAACGGAACGCCGAAAAATCGTGTTCACCGATCAGATAGGCGGCCGCGGTGCGCATCGCGTCGACATCGAGCGGCGTATGAATCCAGCCCGCCCGGCCCGTGAGCATCGGCGAGCGAACCGGATGGACGTACAGCACGTAGTAGTAGGTTCGCTCGAACGCGGAAAACCGCGCGTGGAACGTGTCCGGCATCGGCTTCGCCCACTGCACGGCGACGGTCGGCGGCAGGAACGCATTGGTGCCGCGCACCCACGAGAAATCGTCGCGCGTCAGTTCGGTGTCGAAATGGACCACCTGCCCGAGCCCATGGACGCCCGTATCCGTGCGCCCCGCCACTACGGTCGGCAGCGGCGTCTGGGCAAACTCGCGCAAGGCGCGTTCGAGTGCATCCTGAACCGTCTTGCCGTGTGGCTGCGACTGCCAGCCGCAAAACGCCGAACCGTCGTACTGGACGCCGAGCGCGACACGCATCACGACAGCGGCGCGAGCGTCGACAGCAACGCGTGCGCTTCGGCGTGCGTGCCGGCGTCGTTGGCTTCGATCACTTCGTTGATCAGCGTCCGCGCGCCCGTCAGATCGCCTAGCTGGATGTATTCCCTCGCGAGATCGAGCTTGTTGCGGGCGATGCGCGCCAGTTCGTCCGGTGTGAACGCGGGGATCGGCTGTGCAGGGCTCGGTGGCAGTTCGAGATCGAAGTCGAGGTTCAGCGCGCCGAAGTGGGCCGCGCCGAGGCCTGCGACTGATGCTGCGCCGGCGGTGCCGGCAGTGATGTCGGCGGCGACGGGGGTGGGTTCGGTGGATTCAGCGGCCGAGTACCCGGTGGTGGGTTCGTGCTGCGTGTTCTGCTGCGCGAATGGCGCGGATTCGACGGGTACGTAGGTTTGCGGTCCGTTATGCCCAGCCGGTTCGTTCGATTCGTGCTGCACGTTCTGTTGCGCAACTGGCGCGGGCTCGACGGGTACGTAGGCGTGCGGTGTGTCGTGCCCGGTTGCTTCGTTTGATTCGTGCTGCACGTTCTGTTGCTCAACGGGCGCCGGCTCGACGGCTACATAGGCGTGCGGTGCATCGTGCGCGGCCGGTTCGTTCGATGTCGGCTCGAACGTTGCCGCGGGTGGTTGTGGCTCGATGCCGTCGTGTGTGGCAGGCGCCGGCGTAGCTCCCGTGCGCGGCGGCAGCGACAGATCAAGGCTGCCGAGCGCCGCTATTGCCTCGGGTGGGAATGGCAGTGCGACAGGCGCGGGCCGGGTGGCTGCGTCGGACGCTGCAGGTTGTTCGGCGGTAGAGGCAGCGGGTAATTCTGCGGCGGCGGCGTGATCGCCGTGATCAGCGGCGGCCGGTTGGACCGGCGCCAATGGCAACGCTTCGGCGCCCGGCTCTGCGGCCGCTGTGAGACTCGCAGGGGTCGTCGCGCTATCGAGTGAAGCGGGCTGTGCATTCGCCGAAATGCCTCCGCTGGCAGCATCGGCAACATGAGAAGCCGCCGCGCCCGCCTCAGGCGCAACGCTTTCCGCGGATGCCTCAGAAAGCGCATTCATACGCGCGAGGTAAGCGGCTGTGTCCTTCTCCAGTTGCGTCGGCGGTCGTACAGGCGCGGTGGCCGGCAACGCGGCACGCGCTTTGGCCGCCTTGCGGCGACGCATCGACAGCCCCGTCAGCAGCACGACCAGCGCCGCGCCGATGGCTGCGGCGATACTGAGCTGCGCTTGCGAGAAGCCGAACTGGCCGTCGGTAGCCGATGGCGTGGATGTGCCAGAGCCCGTCGGCGCGTTCGCGGCAACGCTACCACTGCCCGCCGCCTGACCAGCCGCCGATTGCTGCGCACCGGGCGCCGGGGCCGCGTTGCCGCTACCCGCGGCGCCCGTGGATGAGCCAATGCCGTGCTTCTGCAACGCCATCAACACGCGATTTTTCAGCGCCAGCAGTTGCTGGAGACTCGAAACCTGCTCATGCGGCGGCGAGGCGGCCGAATCGGTCGATGCCGTATCCGTTGCCGTGCTCCCTGCCGAGCCGCCCTCAGGCGCACTCGCGGATGGCCGGATCGCTCCCGCCCAGACGTGAGCGCCGCTCGCATGCTCGTCCTGCTGCGTGTCCGAAGTGGTGTCTGTTTGCGTCGCGTCGGCAGCCGAGGCCGATGGTGATGTAGCCGCCGCCGCGGCTGGTGTGCTGGCGGACACCGCCGCACCACTGTCCGCCGCCGATGCGCCCGATGCACCCGACGACCCACTCGCCGCCGATGCCGCAGCATCAGATGCCGCCGAAGGTCCCGAAGGCGCCCCTGACGCATCGAGTGTCGGCACATCCAGTACCGACCCGAGCTTCAGCCGGCTCGGGTCATGCCCCATGAACGCGTTGGGATTCGCGTCGAACAGTGCCCGTGCCGCACGCGTAAGCGTCGCGCGGTCGTGCGACTGCGTGATATCCATCGCGATGTCGTTGAGCGACTGCCCCGGCCGAATGGTGTACTGCGCGGCAGGCAGGCCCATCGCCGACACGGCCTGCTCGGAGGCCGGTATTGGCGTGGCGGGAGCCTTAGCGGCGGCCGAGGTGCCGGTGGCTGCGCTTGCGGCGGCGGATCTCCTGGCCCTGGCGGTGCTGCTTGCGCCGGCGGTTGTGCTCGTATCCCTGGCGCTGCCGCTAGCACCGGTGACCGCGCTTGCGTCCGTGGCACTGCTGCTAGCGTCGGCAGCGACACTTGCAGCATCACCAGCTGCCGCACTCGCAGCCGGGACAGCCGCAACTTGCGCGGCACTCGTGCCCGCGACAAAAAATACCGCGGCCGCGAGTGCCGTCATGGCACACACCCGGTTGCGCGAGGCAGCTCGAAAACCATTCAGTCGTACTGTCATCGGGACTCCTGGCGCGTCGTTGCGCGGCCCTTGTTGGCGATGGATTGAAGACAAGATTCGGAGCACACAATGAAAAAAGCGCCGCGTGAAACGCGACGCTTTCGGACTTCTTACGCGTCGTAACCGCGTAGTTTACTTTACTTGTCGAGCAGAATGCGCAGCATGCGGCGCAGCGGTTCGGCAGCACCCCACAGCAGCTGGTCGCCGACCGTGAAGGCCGACAGATATTCACCGCCCATCGACAGCTTGCGCAGACGGCCGACCGGCACTGTCAGCGTGCCCGTCACTACGGCCGGCGACAGCTCGCGCATCGACGCTTCGCGCTGGTTCGGCACGACCTTCACCCAGTCGTTTGCGGATGCAAGAATGCCGTCGATTTCGTCGAGCGGCACATCCTTCTTCAGCTTGATGGTGAGCGCCTGCGAGTGGCAACGCATCGCGCCGATCCGCACGCACAGCCCGTCGACCGGAATCGAACCCGGCTCGCCCACAGCCGGCTTGCCGAGAATCTTGTTGGTTTCGGCACCGCCCTTCCACTCTTCCTTCGACATACCGTTGCCGAGATCCTTGTCGATCCACGGAATCAGCGCACCGGCGAGCGGCACGCCGAAGTGCTCGGTCGGCATGCGGTCGCTGTTTAGCGCGGCCTGTACGCGGCGGTCGATGTCGAGAATCGCCGACGACGGATCGGCGAGGTCTTCCTTCGCCGCGCCGTACAGCGTGCCCATCTGCTGCAGCAACTCGCGCATGTTCTGCGCGCCCGCACCCGATGCGGCCTGGTACGTCATTGCCGTCATCCAGTCGACGAGGTTCTCGCGGAACAGTCCGCCCAGCGCCATCAACATCAGGCTCACCGTGCAGTTGCCGCCGATAAAATTCTTCGTGCCGTTGACGAGTGCGTTCTTGATCACGTCGAGGTTGACCGGATCGAGAATGATGACCGCGTCGTCCTTCATGCGCAGCGACGATGCCGCATCGATCCAGTAGCCGTTCCAGCCCGCTGCGCGCAGCTTCGGGAAGACTTCGCTGGTGTAGTCGCCGCCCTGGCAGGTGATGACGATGTCGCACTTCTTCAGATCGTCGATGCTGGCTGCGTCTTTGAGCTTCGTCTCGTTTTTGGCGAACGACGGCGCGTTGCCGCCCGCATTGCTGGTGCTGAAAAACACCGGTTCGATGAGGTCGAAATCACCTTCCTGCTGCATCCGTTGCATCAGGACGCTGCCGACCATGCCGCGCCAACCTACGAGACCTACGTTCATGACACTTACCCTTGGAGTGGAGCCTTCCCCGCATCTTTGCCCGCAGTGACCGCGCGGGGAAGACAGGCGGGCACGACGGACGATCAGCGAATCGTGATCGTTTTCGGGGTAATCGTTTTGATCAGCGTTTGGCTGACGATGGCGAGTTCAACCGCACGGGCTGTGTTGCCGTGCTGGTTCGAAATCGAGGAGATTTGTGGAATCTTCGCCATCGCGCCAGTCTACACGAAACCTGAAATGAGCGGTGTAAGCCGCCGATACACGTCGTTTTTGCATAAACAGGCCGGTATAACGGCCTGTTTATGCGCTTATTGCCTGTTTACTTACGCTTACGCCGGCATCTCAGAGCGCCGCGAGCACCGCATCACCCATCGCTGCCGTGCCGACCTGCTGGCAACCCGGCGTGAGGATATCGCCGGTGCGGAAGCCCTGCTCCAGCACCTTTTTCACCGCACTTTCGATGCGGTCAGCCTGCTCGACCTTATTCAACGAATAGCGCAGCATCATCGCCGCCGACAGGATCGTAGCCAGCGGATTCGCCACGCCCTTACCGGCGATGTCCGGTGCGGAACCGTGCGACGGTTCGTAGAGCCCCTTGTTGTCCTTATCGAGCGAGGCCGACGGCAGCATGCCAATCGAGCCGGTCAGCATCGCCGCTTCGTCGGACAGGATGTCGCCGAACATGTTGCCGGTGACGATCACATCGAACGATTTCGGCGCCTTGACGAGCTGCATCGCGGCGTTGTCGACGTACATGTGCGACAGCTCGACGTCGGTATATTCCTTCGCGACGTCGATCATCACGTCCTTCCAGAACTGTGACGTTTCAAGCACGTTCGCCTTGTCCACCGAGGTCAGCTTGCGGCTGCGCTTGCGCGCCGCCTGGAACGCGACGTGGGCAATGCGGCGCACTTCCGGCTCTGAATAACGCATCGTGTCGAAACCTTCCTTCGCGCCGGCGAACAAACCGTCCGGCGCTTCGCGCACACCGCGCGGCGAGCCGAAATAGATATCGCCGTTCAGCTCGCGCACGATCAGGATATCGAGACCCGATACGATTTCTTCCTTCAACGAAGACGCGCCGGTCAACTGCGGATAGCAGATCGCCGGACGAAAATTCGCGAACAGCTGCAGATGCTTGCGCAGCCCGAGAATGGCCTGCTCCGGCCGCAACGCGCGTTCGAGCGAATCGTATTTCCAGTCGCCAACCGCGCCGAACAGGATCGCATCGGCTTCCTTCGCGAGCGCGAGTGTTGAGTCGGGCAATGGATGCCCCTTCGCTTCGTAACCTGCGCCGCCGACGGGCGCCTCTTCGAGTTCGAATTTTTCGCCGAGTGCGTTCAGCACTTTCACGGCTTCTTTAACGATCTCGGGACCGATGCCGTCGCCCGGCAGTACAGCGATCTTCATGCGGAATTCCTTGCTGGGTGTTTGATAGAAGTTGGGCCTGATGCGTGCAGCCTAGCCGATGATGCGGTGATTCAGCCACGGCTGCTTTGCAAGCCGCTCCGCTTCGTACTGGCGAATCTTGTCCGCGTGACGCAACGTGAGGCCGATATCGTCGAAGCCGTTCAGAAGGCAGTATTTGCGGAAACCCGCTACTTCGAACGGATATTCGGCGCTACCGTCCGAGGTCCGCACGACCTGCGCTTCGAGATCGACGGTCAGCTTGAAGCCGTTGAACGCATAGGTCTCGTTGAACAGATGATCGACCTGTTGCTCGGTCAGCACGATCGGCAGCAAGCCGTTCTTGAAGCAGTTGTTATAGAAGATGTCGGCGAAGCTCGGCGCGATCAGCGCACGAAAACCGTACTGTTGCAGCGCCCACGGTGCGTGTTCGCGCGAGCTGCCGCAACCAAAGTTCTTGCGCGCGAGCAGCACGGAAGCGCCCTGGTAGCGCGGCTGGTTCAGCACGAAATCCGGATTCAGCGGACGGCGCGAGTTGTCCTGACCCGGTTCACCGTGATCGAGGTAACGCCATTCGTCGAAGGCGTTGGGGCCGAAGCCGGAGCGCTTGATCGACTTGAGAAACTGCTTCGGAATGATCGCGTCGGTATCGACGTTCTCGCGATCGAGCGGCGCTACGACGCCTGTATGTACGATGAATTTATCCATGGTTCATCACCCGCCAGAGTTGAGACCGGCACGCGCGATATCTGATCGCGCGTGCCGGTGTAATCGAAAAGCGCCGAGCCCGAGTGACGCGCACGCGTCGTGCGGCACGGCAGCGTTGCATTAATCGGCTGCTTTCTTGATTGCGTGTCCGGCGTCGTCCATGTCCTGGCCAAAGCCTGCGACCGTATTGCAACCCGCCAGTCCAAGCAGCATGCCGGTCAACGCCAGCAGTGCGGCACGACGCCAGAGTGTCGATGTTTTCATGGCGCTCATCCCAGCTTGCGAATATCGACGAAGTGTCCTTCGATGGCTGCCGCCGCTGCCATCGCCGGGCTGACCAGATGAGTACGACCGCCCGCGCCCTGGCGCCCTTCGAAGTTACGGTTCGACGTCGACGCGCAGCGCTCGCCCGGCTCGAGCCGGTCGGCGTTCATCGCGAGACACATCGAGCAACCGGGCTCGCGCCATTCGAAGCCGGCGTCGGTGAAGATCTTGTCGAGCCCTTCGCGTTCGGCCTGCGCCTTCACGAGACCCGAGCCCGGCACCACCATCGCAAGGCGGATGCTTGGCGCGACGCGCCGGCCCAGTTTCTTCACGACGTAGGCCGCGGCGCGCAGATCTTCGATGCGCGCATTCGTGCACGAGCCGATAAAGATCTTGTCGGGTTTGATCGATTCGATCGGCAGGTTCGGCTCGAGCGCCATGTATTGCAGTGCGCGTTCGATCGCACCGCGCTTCACCGGGTCCTTCTCGCGCTCGGGATCCGGCACGCGGCCGTCGATCGGCGTAACCATTTCCGGCGACGTACCCCACGTAACCTGCGGCACGATCTCGGCGGCATTCAGTTCGACCACGCGATCGAACTGCGCGCCGTCATCGGTCTTGAACTGTTTCCAGTATTCGACGGCCTGGTTCCACTCGACGCCTTGCGGCGAGAACGGACGGCCCTTCAGGTAGTCGATCGTCGTGTCATCGACAGCGACCATGCCAGCGCGCGCGCCCGCTTCGATCGCCATGTTGCACACGGTCATGCGGCCTTCCATGCTCAGCGCGCGAATCGTCGAACCGCCGAACTCGATCGCATAACCCGTGCCGCCCGCGGTACCGATCTTGCCGATGATCGCGAGCACGATGTCTTTCGCGGTACAGCCGCGCGGCAGCGGCCCTTCGACCTTCACGAGCAGGTTCTTGCTCTTCTTCTGCAGCAGCGTCTGTGTGGCGAGCACGTGCTCGACTTCCGATGTGCCGATGCCGTGCGCGAGCGCGCCAAACGCACCGTGCGTCGACGTGTGCGAGTCGCCGCAAACGATCGTCATGCCCGGCAACGTCGCGCCCTGCTCCGGTCCGATGATATGCACGATGCCCTGACGCAGATCATTCATCTTGAACTGCGTAATGCCGTACGCGTCGCAATTCGAATCGAGCGTATCGACCTGCAGCTTCGAGACGGGATCGGCGATGCCGTGGGAACGATCGGTAGTGGGGACGTTGTGATCGGAGACCGCGAGATTCGCGCTGATGCGCCATACCGGACGCTCGGCCAGCTTCAGCCCTTCGAACGCCTGCGGGCTCGTGACTTCATGCAGCAGGTGACGGTCGATGTAGAGAATCGTCGTGCCATCGTCTTCCGTGTGGACCACATGGGTGTTCCACAATTTGTCGTAGAGGGTCTGTGCCATGGTATGCGGGTAGTAATGACGTCACTGCGGACTTCGCACGCTGATTTCGCTGGAAATTGCCTGCTGTCCGTGTCGGTCGATTATGCCACGCAGCCCTTCTGTTTTGCTGACCCGCCAAGCGAAAAACCGATAAAAAACAGTGAGTTGGGTAGTACTTCCGATACCTGTATCGGCGTTACCCGTCACTGCACGACGACCCTGCCGCTGCGTTGTTCTCGTCTGCTCTCGTCAATCGAGGCCGAGTTGCGCTCGCCCCAGTGCTGTCAGATCGCGCTCTTCGGCGCGCCCTGCAAAGTCGGTTTCGAAGTGATCGGCGGGAAAATCGGGCGGGCTCTCGCCGCGCAGGAAAGCCGGTAACTGCCGCTGCAGATAGGCATCGTTTTTCGCGCAGCCCGGTGCCGACGCGATGTACATCACGTTGCTGTAGCCGGTACCGCTATGTACGTCTTCGACCGAATGCACGACGTCGCTGTGCCAGAACACGGCGTCTCCTGGCTGCATCTGCGGAATGGGTGTCACCGCTTCGAGCAACAGCGCATGCCACTCGGGCATCACCGACAACGCGCGCGCCGGTTGCGCGCCACATAGCGAATCGTCGGGCACGTCGTCCTGCAGCGCGCGCAGCAGAACCCAGGCCATCGCATTCGCAATCGGGATCAGTTGCAACGTGCCGTCGCCGGGACCTTGCGGCGTCAACGCGGTCCAGCCCTGGAACGTACGGAACATCGAACACACCGCAGGCGACGCAATCTCCTGCACGTCCGGCCGGAACGCCGCGTCGTACGGATCGTAGTCGCGCCAGTTGCCCGACAGCACGTGGCGATACACATTGCGATAGTACGGATCGAGCCAGCGCTCTACCGATCCACCGTCGACATGCGGCGACAACCCCAACGATGCCGAACCCGGCGGCCGCCGGCGAATCCGGTCCGCGTACGTGGGCACGACGTCCGGATCGAAATGCTGGCGCCCTTCGCTATGCGCACGCCACAAGCGATTCAGAAACACCCGTGTGCGTGTGAGCGCCTCCGACTGCCGCGCTGCGATCTGCGGCTTCGACCAGTACACGCCGTAGATCAGCGGTTTGTTCGATGCCAGCGTGCCGAAGTATCGGTCCTCGGCGCGACGGGCAAGCACCTCGTCGAGACGATTGCCCTCGACGTACTCGCCGAGTTCATCGTTCCAGTCGCTTGCCTGCTGCGGATCGAACACGCGACGCACGACGCACGCGCCGCGAGTTTTCAGTTGCGCAATGGTGCGCGGATCGACGTCGTTCGCGACAATCGACGCATAGTCGAACACCGGAATCGTGTCGGCGCCGCGCGCGCGATCGCGCTGGATCGCATCGACCTGGGCGGCGATCGCGCCTTCGACTTCGCGAAACACGCGCGCGTAGTCGGGCAGCGCGGCGCGCAGCGAACGCCGGGTGGTGCGGATCGTGTCCTGCAGATTGTCGATGGTGAACGGCATCGGATGTCTCATCGTGGTTGTTTATCGTGCAGGTAGATTAGGAGCGTTCCAGTGCTCACAGACATACTTTTCAGCCAACCATCGATACAATCCGGACATTCGCCGCCCTCTCCCCGGCGGCCGGACGATCCCGATAAAACCCCAGTACGAACGCGTGACGATCCCCGATGGCTGTTCGGTGCGTGTGTATCGCCGGCAGATCGCGCAGATCCCTTTCGAATGGCATCACCATCCCGAGTACGAACTGACGCTGACGATGAACAGCCGCGGCCGCCGCTTCGTCGGCGACCATATCGGCGAGTACGCGTGTGACGATCTTGTGCTCGTTCCGCCCGACATGCCGCACACGTGGGCGTCCAGCGAGAGCCCCGTTGCACATGAGCCGCAGGTGGCGATCGTCGTGTGGTTCAGCGGCGACTGGGTGCGCCGCGTCGCCGATTGCTGTCCGGAATTCGCGTCGCTGCGCTCGCTGCTGCGGCGCGCGGCACCGGGTCTTCATTTCAGCGAGGCCGCGACTGCCGCGATGCGTTCGCGCGTACCCGCCTTGCTCGATGCGGAACCACGCACGCGGCTCGCGGCGGTACTCGACACGCTTGCCGCGCTCACCGAAGCGCAGGCGCAACCGCTCGCATCGCCGGCTGCTCACGGCGGCGTGGCACCCGGCACGGCCTTCGAAACCGAGCGTCTGAACCGGGTACTCGATCTGCTCGATCGACGGTTCGGCGAACCGCTGCGCGTCGCAGAGTTATGTGCGGTCGCCAACCTGTCGGAACGCTCGTTGCACCGCTACTTCGTGCGGCACGTCGGCGAGAGCGTCGGGCGATATCTGAGCCGTTTGCGCATCGCCTATGCAGCCCGGCAACTGACCGATACCGCGTGGCCCGTCGCGGTCATCGCCGCGAAGGCCGGCTTCCCGAATCTCGCGAATTTCAACCGACAGTTTCTCGCGGCGCGCGGCATGACGCCAGGCGCCTGGCGACGCTGCTTCGAAACGCATGGGCAGGTACCGCCGCCCGGTTCGTCAGCGGGACTCGAGACGCGGCCAACTTCACTGGCAAGAGGTTTGCGTACGCCGCATCCCGGAGGCGCGAAAGACCCAATCGGTAAGCACAGCTCGATCGGTTGAATCTGGATTCAGACGGGATGCCTGTTTTTACCGAACGAGGAAACAGGCATCCTTTTTTGTGTGCGCCTGGCCGAAACGGACAGATAGTTGGCCGCCTCAGAGCTTGGCATTTATCCATTTGACGGTGCGACTTTAATCACCGCGCATTTAATGCAAATAACCTTGCGATCATTTTGTTTCATTTTTGAATCAATAAGCGTTAATGCACACCGCACAAAATGTACGGGTTATATCGAATTATATTGACACGGCTGCGGGCGCTGATACCATCCCAGCGTTGATTGAATCAGTGTTTGCTGGCAATGCAGTGAGTAACCCAAATGGCGTAAGTCGCGACTAACCAATCTTGCCGGTGCCTCTACAGACCAAGCAGTGTTCCTGACACTTTGCCGATACGCCGTGCGATGCCGGGCGTACGGCCTGTGGATCTGGCGCCAGACCTTCAGCTTATCGACGGATCGATTCCTTCTCTTTTGAGCTTTGGCACAGGCTGAGCGCGGCGTGAAAACGCCAGCGCGCTGTACCTGACTGTCGACGCGGGAAACCGGCCGTCGCGGAGCGATTTCGTCCTTATTACCGCGTCACCACGCTCGATCGTGGTGCACGTATCGCATCGCCTCGAATAACGCTTTCACTAAACAGTACAACTAGATTAAGGCCGGGACATACGGGGGAGATATTCAACCTTTCAAAACCTCTATTAGAGATTTAGGGAAATTTCAGTCATGAATCGAGCCTACCGTTCTATCTGGAATGACGCGCTTCAATCCTGGATTGCGGCGTCAGAACTCACCTCGTCAAACGGGAAACCCAATCAGTCGGCGGTCAAGCGAACCGGCACTGAAACGGCTTTGTCCGGCAACGGACCAGCGACGCCTGCTCCGAGTTCGCTCAGGCTGAATAGCATCGCGTTTTGCATCGCGACTGCGCTTGGGCTGGGGTATGCGGTTCCGTCTCTTGCGCAGACCACACAAACTGCGCTATCCGGCACGCAATCGGCCGGTACGGCAAAGGTCATCATCACCAACACAACCACACCGTGCTCCGCCACGGTTGATCGCAAGAACCCAGGTAACTCTCCGACCTCGACTCCAGGTGCCAATTTCACCGTGGCCAATTGCGGTGTGGCACTTGGCGACAATGCCTCGGCAACCAGTTCGGGCGGGACGGCTATTGGTGCTAACACGACGGCCACTGGCGCACTCTCGGTGGCGTTGGGACCCGCGGCCGCGGCCTTGCAGAATGGCAGCGTTTCTATCGGAGCAGCCGCGTTGTCGAATGGTGCCGCAGGTATTGCCATCGGCCGGCAGAGCGCTGCGGATGGTGACTATTCACTGTCGCTGGGTTCGGTATCGTGGGCATCCGGGGCGGGGGCCATTGCCGTCGGCCAGTCATCGCTTGCTTCGGGCACAGGCTCCATCGCGATCGGTTCGGACAATACTGGCACCGCGGGCATCAACTACGATGCGACCACGCAGACCCGTGCGTCTGGGAGCCTGTCCGTTGCGCTTGGCTCGGGTGCGGTCGCGGGAACGGATAACTCCGTTGCGTTGGGCGCGCAATCCGTCACCGCAGCTGCCAACCCGGTGGCCAACGTCACGATCGGTTCGACCACCTTCGGGCCATTCGCCGGCCCCACGCCTGGCGGCGTAGTGAGTGTCGGTGCACCTGGCGCCGAGCGGCAGATCACGAACGTCGCGGCAGGCCGCGTAACCTCGACCAGTACCGATGCAGTGAACGGCAGTGAGTTGTTCAGCGTCGCGAACAACGTGGTATCGCTGTCGACCGCTACGGCCGCCAGCGTGACCAGCCTTTCGACCGGCCTGAGCACGACCAGCACCAGCGTCGCGAGCCTGTCGAGTTCGACATCGACGAGTATCGGCTCGCTTTCCACGTCTACTTCGACCGGTATCAACACCCTGTCGACCGGGTTGAGCACTACGACCAGCAGTGTCACCAGTCTGTCGACCACGACTTCGGCCGGTATCGGTTCGCTGTCGACCGGCCTGAACACGTTGTCCACATCGACCTCGACGGGCATCACGTCGTTGTCCACCGGACTGAGCACGACGGGCAGCAACGTATCGAGCCTGTCCACCGTCGTGTCGGCTACGCGCACGCACTACTACAGCGTTAACGACAACGGCACGCAACAGGGCAATTTCAACAACGACGGCGCGACCGGTGTAAATGCGATGGCGTTGGGTCCGAATGCCAGCGCGTCGGTGTCCAATGGCGTGGCGATCGGCAACGGTGCGGTGGTCAGTACCGCGAACAGCGTGGCGCTGGGCAGCAGCTCTGTCACCGCGGCGGCCAATCCCACGCCGACCGGAACGGTTGGCGGGCAGTCCTCTACCTACGCGGGGGGAGCGCCGGTTGGCGTGGTATCGGTGGGTGACCTGAACAAGGAACGCCAGATCACCAACGTGGCTGCAGGCCGGATCACAGGAACCAGCACCGATGCGATCAACGGCTCGCAGCTCTTTGCGACGAATGGCGCGGTCAACTCGCTGTCGACCGGCGTCGGCACCCTGTCGTCGGGCTTTAGCAGTCTGTCGACCGGTCTGAGCACGACCAATAGCAATCTCGCGAGCCTGTCGAGCTCGACGTCGAGCGGTATCGGTTCGCTGTCGACGGGTGTGAATTCGCTGTCTACTGGATTGAGCACGACCAATAGCAATGTGACGAGTCTGTCGAGCTCCACATCGAGTGGCATCACCTCGCTGTCGACTGGGCTCAGCACGACCAACAGCAATGTGACGAGCCTGTCGAGTTCTACATCGAACGGGATCAGCTCGCTGTCGACGGGCGTGAGTTCGCTGTCGACCGGCCTGAGTACGACCAACAGCAACGTAACGAGCCTGTCGAGTTCCACGTCGAGTGGGATCAGTTCGCTATCGACGGGTGTGAATTCGTTGTCGACTGGTCTGAGTACGACCAACAGCAACGTCGGTAGTCTCTCGACGTCGGCATCGACTGGCATCAACTCGCTGTCCACCGGTCTGTCGACTACCAACGCGAATGTGGTGTCGCTCTCGACGTCGGCATCGACCGGCATCAACTCCTTGTCCACCGGCTTGTCGACCACGAACCTGAACCTGACGTCGCTCTCGACATCGGCTTCGACCGGCATCAATTCGCTGTCCACCGGCCTGTCGACCACCACGAGCTCCGTCGCGTCGCTATCCACCTCGACATCCAGCGGTCTGTCCACGACGAACAGCAACCTCACTTCGCTGTCGACGTCGACGTCTACTGGACTGCAGACCCTGACGAGCAACGTCACATCGCTGTCCACTGGTCTGAGCTCGACTAACAGCAGCTTGACGACACTGTCGACCTCGACATCGACTGGGCTTAGCTCGTTGTCCACCGGCATCAGCTCCATCACAACCAATACGAACGCTCTGGGTACTTCCACGGCCTCGGCGTTGGGTGGTGGTGCAAGCTACGATTCGACTACCGGCAAGATCTCGCCGCCGACTTATGTCACCTACAACGCCAACGGTTCGACGACGTCCAATAACAACGTCGGAGACGCCCTCAACAACATCAGTAACAAGGGCACCAAGTACTTCCATGCCAACTCGACTGGTGCGGACAGCGTCGCGAGCGGTGGAGACAGCGTCGCCATCGGCTTGAATTCGACCGCCAATGCTAGCGACTCGACGGCCATCGGTCAGAATGCGACCGCCAGCGCCAGCAATTCGATCGCCATGGGCCTGGGCGCAACCGCCAGCGTTGCTAACTCGGTCGCCATCGGTAACGGCTCTGTCACTGCGCCAGCCTCTGCCCCCGTCTCGTCGGTCACGATCGGGGGGCTGTTCTTCGGTGGGTTTGCGGGCGCCAATTCCGATGGCGTGTTCAGCGTCGGCGCTCCGAATCACGAACGGCAGGTCACCAACGTCGCAGCCGGCCAGATCACATCGAGCAGCACCGACGCGATCAACGGCAGCCAGTTGTTCGCGACCAACAGCGTGGTCGCTTCGCTATCCACGGGACTGGGCGCCACCAACGCCAACGTCGCCTCGCTGTCGACCTCTACGTCGACCGCAGTCGGATCGTTGTCGACCGGTCTCAGCACCACCAACAGCAACCTGACATCGCTGTCTACGTCGACTCAAACGAGCGTCAACTCGCTATCGACAGGTCTCTCGAGCACCAACAACACCGTCGCTTCGCTATCGACCAGCGTGAATAACCAGGTGTCGTCACTCTCGACCAGCATCAGCAACAGCTCGACGACCGCGGCCAACAACAACGGCGTCGCAACGGACATGAACGGCAAGGGCACCGACAAGCCGCACGTCACAGCCGGTTCCAATTCCGTGGCAATCGGCGCCGGCTCGGATGACGGTGGCCGTTCAAACGTCGTTTCGATGGGCAGCGCGAACCAGCAACGCCAGGTCACGAATGTGGCTGCCGGCACGCAGGGCACCGACGCGGTCAACCTCAACCAGCTCAACGCCACGCTCAGTCAGGCGAATAACTACACGAATCAGGCGGTGGGCCAGTTGCAGCAGAGCGTCAACAGCACGGCAAGAACCGCTTATTCGGGTATTGCCGCCGCGACCGCGCTCTCGATGATCCCGGAGGTGGATCAAGGCAAATCGCTCTCGATGGGGGTAGGCGTCGGGTCCTTCCAGGGCTACCAGGCGGTCGCTGTGGGAGCGACCGCGCGCATCACGAACAACATCAAGATGCGCGCCGGGGTCGGTACGAGTTCGGCAGGGACTGCATACGGGATTGGTGCCTCGATGCAGTGGTAAGGGACACGGGACAAGGCCGCTAGCGCGGTCTTGTCCCTACGCGAACTACCGCACCATAAAAAACGCCCCGACGGCTTTCACCGTCGGGGCGTTCTCTTTGCAGCTACCGCTACTTATCGTTTTAGCGCTGCGCGATCGGCTTCGCTTCGCGCGACGTCTCACCGACGAACAACTGACGCGGACGGCCAATCTTCTGTTCCGGATCGGCGATCATTTCGTTCCATTGCGCAATCCAGCCCACCGTACGCGCCATCGAGAAGATGCACGTGAACATCGACGTCGGGATACCCAGTGCGCGTTGCACGATGCCCGAGTAGAAATCGACGTTCGGGTACAGCTTGCGCGACACGAAGTATTCGTCTTCGAGCGCGATCTTTTCGAGTTCCATCGCGAGCTTGAAGAGCGGGTCGTCATGCAGGCCCAGTTCTTCCAGCACTTCGTAGCACGTCTCGCGCATCAGCTTCGCGCGCGGATCGTAGTTCTTGTACACACGGTGACCGAAGCCCATCAGCTTCACGCCCGAGTTCTTGTCCTTCACCTGCTTGATGAACTCAGGAATGTTGTCGATCGAACCGATTTCTTCAAGCATGTTCAGCGCTGCTTCATTCGCACCGCCGTGTGCCGGACCCCACAGGCACGCGATACCGGCCGCGATACACGCAAACGGATTCGCACCCGACGAACCCGCCAGCCGCACCGTCGATGTCGACGCGTTCTGCTCATGGTCCGCATGCAGGATCAGGATGCGGTCGAGCGCGCGCACCAGCACGTCGTTGACCTTATATTCCTCGCACGGATTCGAGAACATCATGCGCATGAAGTTCGCGCTGTACGACAGGTCGTTGCGCGGATACACGAACGGCTGGCCGATGCTGTACTTGTAGGCCATCGCAACCAGCGTCGGCAGCTTCGCGATCATGCGGATTGCCGATACGTCGCGATGACGCGGGTTATTGATGTCGAGCGAGTCGTGATAGAACGCCGACAGCGCACCGACAGCGGCAACCAGAATCGCCATCGGGTGTGCATCGCGGCGGAAGCCGCGGAAGAAAAACTGCATCTGCTCGTGCACCATCGTGTGCTTCGTGACGGTGTCGACGAACTCGTCCTTTTCCTGCTTGTTCGGCAGTTCGCCCTTCAGCAACAGGAAGCAGGTTTCGAGGAAGTCGGCGTTCTGCGCGAGGTTGTCGATCGGGTAGCCGCGGTACAGCAGCTCGCCCTTGTCCCCGTCGATATACGTGATCGCCGAGTTGCACGACGCCGTCGACATAAAGCCGGGGTCGTACGTGAACTTGCCGGTCTGGCCGTACAGTTTGCGGATGTCGATCACGTCCGGGCCAAGGGTGCCCTTGTAGATCGGCATTTCAACGCTCGGCGAATTGTCGCTGAACGATAGCGTGGCTTTTACATCAGACGGGGTCATGGCACATCCTCAATCGAAGTATGGAAACAGGGTTTCGATAATCTGCACGCCCGGTAGCACCGGCAGCACCGCACGCGTGCGCTACTTGCGCTGCGTGCGTCTACTCGAGATGCTTACACGGTACGCAGCAGCTGCAGCACCCGTATGACATCCGGGTCAGCAAGTTCGCCTTCCGGTTCCTTGCGTGCAAGCAGCAAGTCCATCAGGTCGTTATCGCTCAGCTCGAGCAGGCGCGTAAGGGCGCCGACATCGGCATCGCTGAGGTCATGCTCGTATTTGCCGAAAAAACGCTCGAAGATCAGATCGTTTTCCAGCAAGCCGCGCCGGGCGCGCCAGCGAAGGCGTGCGCG
Source organism: Paraburkholderia acidicola (assembly GCF_002362315.1). Lineage (GTDB taxonomy): Bacteria > Pseudomonadota > Gammaproteobacteria > Burkholderiales > Burkholderiaceae > Paraburkholderia > Paraburkholderia acidicola. The sequence goes on along the minus strand of NZ_MTZV01000006.1, from coordinate 2,180,532 downwards.
GCGAAGCGGGTCGGACTGGTGCGAAGCTTCTTCCATGCTATACGGCGCGGCGAACCATCAATTCCTTGATCTTGCCGATCGCCTTCGTCGGGTTCAAACCCTTCGGACACACGTCGACACAGTTCATGATGGTGTGGCAGCGGAACAGACGATACGGATCTTCCAGGTTGTCCAGACGCTCGCCGGTTGCTTCGTCGCGGCTATCCGCGATGAAACGGTAGGCTTGCAGCAGGCCAGCCGGCCCAACGAACTTGTCCGGATTCCACCAGAAGCTCGGGCACGACGTCGAGCAACTCGCGCACAGGATGCACTCGTACAGACCGTCGAGCTCATCGCGCTCTTCCGGCGACTGCAGACGCTCCTTCTCCGGCGGCGGCGTGTCGTTGATCAGGTACGGTTTGATCGAGTGGTACTGGTTGAAGAACTGCGTGAAGTCGCAGATCAGGTCGCGCACGACGGGCAGCCCCGGCAGCGGACGCAGCACGATCTTGTGCGGCAGGTCGTTGAGGTTCGTCAGGCAGGCAAGACCGTTCTTGCCATTGATGTTCATCGCGTCCGAACCGCACACGCCTTCGCGACACGAACGGCGGAACGACAGCGTTTCGTCGACCGCCTTCAGCTTGATGAGCGCGTCGAGCAGCATGCGTTCGTGCGAGTCGATTTCGATCTCGTAGCGTTGCATGCGCGGCGCTGCATCCTTGTCCGGATCGTAGCGGTAGATTTCAAAAATTCGCGTGGCCATTTCCAGTTCCTTTGATTTGGCTTGGGCTTAGAACGTCCGCGCTTTCGGCGGTACCGATTCGACCGTCAGCGGCTGCATATGCACCGGCTTGTAGTCGAGGCGATCGCCTTCGCTGAACCACAGCGTGTGACGCAGCCAGTTTTCGTCGTCGCGATGTTCGAAGTCGCTCTGCGCGTGCGCACCGCGGCTTTCCTTGCGCGCTTCGGCGGAGACCATCGTGGCGCGTGCCACTTCGATCAGGTTCGCCAGTTCCAGCGCTTCGACACGTGCCGTGTTGAACACCTTCGACTTGTCCTTCAGATGAACGTGTTCCACCCGCTCAGCCAGTTCCTTGATCTTGTCGACGCCTTCGGCCAGCAGCTTCGACGTACGGAACACGCCTGCATGCGCCTGCATCGATGCACGGATGTCGCCGGCGATGGCCTGCGTGTATTCGCCCGACGTCGACTTCGTGAGCTTGTCGAGACGTGCCAGCGAGAACTCGGCGGCATCGGCCGGCAGCGGCTTGTGGTCCTTGATCTCGCGCACGTGCTTGACGATGTGGTTGCCGGCCGCGCGGCCGAACACCACAAGATCGAGCAGCGAGTTCGTGCCGAGACGGTTCGCACCGTGCACCGACACACACGAGCATTCGCCCACTGCGTAAAAACCGTTGACCGGATCTTCGTGACCCTTCGACGTCCCCACCACCTGCCCGTGGATGTTCGTCGGAATGCCGCCCATCTGGTAGTGGATGGTCGGCACAACCGGGATCGGTTCCTTGATGCAATCGACGTTCGCGAACTTCAGCGCGATTTCGCGAATGGACGGCAGACGCTTCATGATCGTCTCGGCGCCGATGTGCGACAGGTCGAGCAGCACATGGTCCTTGTTCGGACCCACGCCACGGCCTTCCTTGATTTCCTGATCCATCGAACGCGAGACGAAGTCACGCGGCGCCAGATCCTTCAGCGTCGGTGCATAGCGCTCCATGAAGCGCTCGCCGTCCGAGTTGCGCAGAATGCCGCCTTCGCCGCGCACGCCTTCGGTAATCAGCACGCCGGCACCGGCCACGCCGGTGGGGTGGAATTGCCAGAATTCCATGTCCTGCAGCGCGATGCCCGAGCGGGCCGCCATGCCAAGACCGTCGCCGGTGTTGATGAACGCATTCGTCGATGCCGCGAAGATCCGGCCCGCGCCGCCTGTGGCGAACAACGTGGTCTTGCCTTCGAGGATATAGACGTCGCCGGTTTCCATTTCGAGCGCGGTCACGCCGAGCACGTCGCCTTCGGCGTCGCGAATCAGATCGAGCGCCATCCATTCGACGAAGAACTGCGTCTTCGCCGCGACGTTCTGCTGATACAGCGTGTGCAGCAGCGCGTGACCGGTCCGGTCCGCTGCCGCGCAGGCACGTTGCACCGGCTTTTCGCCGTAGTTCGCGGTGTGGCCGCCAAACGGACGCTGATAGATCGTGCCGTCGGCATTACGGTCGAACGGCATGCCCATGTGTTCGAGTTCGTAGACCGCATTCGGCGCTTCACGGCACATGAATTCGATCGCATCCTGGTCGCCGAGCCAGTCGGAACCCTTGATCGTGTCGTAGAAGTGGTAGTGCCAGTTGTCTTCGCTCATGTTGCCGAGCGAAGCACCGATACCGCCTTGCGCGGCGACCGTGTGCGAGCGCGTCGGGAACACCTTCGACAGCACGCAGACCGACAGGCCTGCGCGCGCGAGTTGCAGCGACGCACGCATGCCCGAACCGCCTGCACCGACGATGACAACGTCGAAGCGGCGACGCGGCAGAGAATTCTTGATTGCAGCCATTCTTTTACACTCTCCAGAGAATCTGCGCAGCGTAGCCCGCACACGCGAGCAACCAGACGATCGTCAGCGCCTGCAGGAGGAGCCGCGTGCCGACGGGCTTGATGTAGTCCATCCAGATGTCGCGGATGCCGACCCAGGCGTGATAGAACAGCGACAGCAGCGCGACGAACGTGGCGAGCTTCATCCACTGCGTGGCGAAGATCGACGACCAGCCTTCATAGGAGAAGTCCTTCGCACCGAAGAACCATGCGAGCAGGATCACGGTGTAGACCGCCATCACGACAGCGGTAATGCGTTGCGCGAGCCAGTCGCGCAGCCCGTAATGCGCGCCGACGACGAGGCGCTTCGGGCCGATTCGATTGTGGGATGCCATTTTTTTAGAAGACTCCGAAGAGTTTTGCTGCAAAAGCGAGGGTGAGTAGCGACGACAGAACCAGCACGACGATCGACGTCTGCTTGCCGCCTTCCTTCGTGACGCCGCGGTGTGTGTCCATCACCAGATGGCGAACGCCGGCGCAGAAGTGAAACAGGAAGGCCCACGCGAGAACCAGCGTGAGGAGCTTGACGACGATGTTGGAGAGGAAATCCTTGAACAACTCGAAGCTGATTTCTGATGTCAGGCTTTGCGAGAAGAGGTACAGCAGGAACGGGAGGAACACGAAGAGCAGACCACCGCTCAGGCGGTGCAGGATCGACACCCGCCCCGCTAGCGGGAGACGGTATGCCGTCAAGATCTGTCCGATACCGATGTTCCGGAACTCCGGCCTCGGTTTTTTTACGGCTTCAGCCATGCTAGACCCCTACTTTGTAGTCACACTAGTCCGCGATTTTAGCGCCTTTTCATATCGCGCTGCAGCGAAAAACCGCGCAGGAGCTTTACGGAGCGGGCAACAATTGCGTGTTTGAGCGGCCTGGCGCGTGCTTCGCACAGGTCCTCGCGCGTTGTCTTGAGCCAGATCGTCAGCTCAAATCGTTCTGATAGTAATACCCGGTTGTGACATACCAGCCACGACGCACTTCGACCGGTCGATCGCCGTACGTATAGGACACGCGCTCCACCGAAAGTAGCGGAAAACCAGCCGGCACGTGCAGCAGTTCGGCCACGGCCGGATCGGCTGCCACCGCGCGGATTTTCTCGGATGCGCGGATCATGCGCGTGCCGAACTCCGTCTCGAACATCGCGTAGAGCGGCCCTTTGTACTCCGACAGGCGCTCGAGCGTGAGGCCGCGAAACATGCCACCTGGCAGCCAGATTTCGTCGAGCACCGTAGTTTCGCCATCGAACTGCAGCAGGCGCTTGATCAGCACGACGGGATCGGCGGGCTTCAGATCGAGCTGGCGGGCAATTTCTGCCGGGGCGCGCAGCCGCCGGCATTCGAGCAGCCGGCTGACGTGCGGATGTTCGTCGCCGTCATCGGCAAGCAATCTGAGGAAGCGAAACTGGGCACGGTCTTCGTTGTGCGTAGCAACAAAAGTGCCCTTGCCCTGGCGCCGGACCAGCAGGTTATCGGCGGCGAGTTCGTCGATTGCCTTGCGCACGGTGCCCTGACTCACCTTGTAGCGGGCGGCCAGTTCGACTTCGCTGGGAATGATTTCGCCGGGTTTCCATTCGCCCGACTCGAGGCTCTGCGTAATCAACCCCTTGATCTGCTGATACAGCGGGCTGAAGGTCGGCGAGGTGGGCAATGCGTGGGCTGCGGTGGGTGCTGAAGCAGCAGGCGCGGCCCCCGCGGAAGAAGTGGGTGCGCCAGCGGGCACGCCGTCGCCTGAGCCCGCCGGGCCGATAGGATTCGCAGTGCTCGCCTGGTTCGAAGTCATCCGCGCATTTCATCATAAAGGCCCATCTTGCGTCCAGCCCTTTCCCGGCGATACTTATGTCTTATATAAGACATAAGATAATGTTGACTTTGCGTCTGCCGAATCCTACACTCCTTGTCGAGCAAGGGTTTGCGGGTTGTCGTACGGCGCTTTTCCCGATGGCTGTCACGCACCAAAAGCCGCCCTGCACCATGCTGTTCTCTCATGCAGTCCAGGTTTCGACTGGCCCGCCGGCGCCTCGCCGGTCGCGCGCCGAAACGCGCTGTAGCAGGAGCCGGCAGGCGCAACGGCCGCCACGGTACCGACAGCGTCCCGCACTCCGCCCGGTTGCACAGCTCGGTTGTACAGATTACCCGGCACGACGGCCGCGCAGCGGCGCTCCCCGGCTTCCGCCCGGTTCAGCGCAAGCCCGCGCGCAGCGAATTCCGCCGTGTTTCAACGACGCTTTGTCTAACGCGCATATAAAATGGCGTTTTTCCCTAGCGTCTAACGCACTAACGCATCGTCCTGGAGATTTTCAATGGCTAAGCCCGCAAAGCGTGTTGCCGTCACCGGCGCCGCAGGTCAAATCGGTTACTCCCTGCTGTTCCGCATCGCGAACGGCGACATGCTCGGCAAAGACCAGCCCGTGATCCTGCAGTTGCTCGACCTGCCGCAGGCGCAAGGCGCCGTCAAAGGCGTCGTGATGGAGCTCGAAGACTGCGCATTCCCGCTGCTCGCGGGCGTCGTGGTCACCGACGACCCGAAGGTCGCGTTCAAGGACGCCGATGTCGCGCTGCTGGTCGGCGCCCGTCCGCGCTCGAAGGGCATGGAACGTAAGGACCTGCTGTCGGCAAACGCCGAAATCTTCACGGTGCAAGGCAAGGCGCTGAACGAAGTCGCGAGCCGCGATGTGAAGGTACTGGTGGTCGGCAACCCGGCCAACACGAATGCCTACATCGCCATGAAGTCGGCACCCGATCTGCCGAAGAAGAACTTCACCGCGATGCTGCGTCTCGACCACAACCGTGCGCTGTCGCAACTGGCTGCGAAGTCGGGCAAGCCGGTCGCATCGATCGAAAAGCTGGCTGTGTGGGGCAACCACTCGCCGACCATGTACCCGGATTTCCGCGTCGCAACGGCAGAAGGCCAGGACCTCACCAAGCTGATCAACGACGACGAATGGAATCGCAACACGTTCATTCCGACGGTCGGCAAGCGCGGCGCGGCGATCATCGAAGCGCGCGGGCTGTCGTCGGCGGCATCGGCGGCGAATGCGGCGATCGACCACGTGCATGACTGGGTGCTCGGCACGAACGGCAAGTGGGTCACGATGGGCATTCCATCGGACGGCTCGTACGGCATTCCGGAAGACATCGTCTACGGCGTGCCCGTCACGTGCGAAAACGGTGAATACAAGCGCGTGGAAGGTCTGGCCATCGACGCGTTCGCACGCGAGAAGATGGATCACACGCTGAACGAGCTGCTCGAAGAGCGCGACGGCGTTCAGCATCTGCTCGGCTAATAGCTACGAGCCGCGCGGCAAAGCTGGGCCCGTTGCAGCACGACGGGCACCGGTTTTTTCACGCAACTGGTTTTGATTTGCGAATTCGCGCACGGCGGTTTTTTTCGAATCGTCGTGTGCCGGGTTCGCGCCTGATCCGGGCGCGTTTTGCCCACCGCGCTGTGTCATCTCAGCGCTTCTTCAGAACGCACCCGAATCAGGTTTCTCCCTAAGACGACCCACGCTCCTGACGCCGACGATGCGCGCTCTCACACCCGCCGAAGTGCTGTTTGACGGCGAAGCGCCCCCAGCCGTTCTGCCTGCCTGCGATCACTACGCCGGCAGCGAGAAGCTGATGCTGAAATCGCTTGCGCTACAGCAGGAGCTGGGTGCGGTGTTCGACGTGACGCTCGATTGCGAAGACGGTGCCCAGGTCGGCCACGAAGCGGAGCACGCGGAACTCGTCGCGTCGTTTCCAGGCAGCGAGCACGACTGCTTCGGCCGCGTCGGCGTCCGCATTCACGATTTCGCTCATCCGCACTGGCGCGACGACGTGCGCATCATCCTGCGCGCGGCAAAGCGTGCGCCCGCCTACATCACGCTCCCGAAAGTCCGCAACGTCCCGGACGCCGCCGAAATGTGCGCGTTCATCGAAGCGACCCGCCGCGAACTCGGCATTGCCCAGCCCGTGCCGGTGCAACTGCTGGTCGAAACGCATGGCGCGCTTGCGCGTGCGTTCGATCTCGCTGCGCTACCCGGTGTCGAAGCGCTGAGCTTCGGTTTGATGGACTTCGTCTCTGCGCACGACGGCGCGATTCCCGACAGCGCGATGCGCTCGCCGGACCAGTTCGATCATCCGCTCGTGCGTCGCGCGAAGCTGGAAATCGCCGCGGCGTGTCACGCGCACGGCAAGGTGCCGTCGCACAACGTGTCGACCGAAGTACGTGACATGACCGTGGTCGCCAGCGATGCCGCGCGGGCGCGCAACGAGTTCGGCTATACGCGGATGTGGAGCATTCACCCCGCCCAGGTGCCGGTCATCGTTGCGGCGTTTGCGCCGCGCGACGAGGAAATCGCCACCGCCGCCGATATCCTGCTCGCCGCGCAACACGCGCAGTGGGGCCCGACGCGTTACCACGACACGCTGCACGATCGCGCGAGCTATCGCTACTACTGGTCGGTGCTGCGCCGCGCGCGCTCGACCGGTCGTACGGTGCCCGCCGAGGCTGCACCACTGTTTGCGCCTGCAGGTTCACAGCAGGGGCGCACGTCATGAATACGAATGACCGGAAGCCGTTCCGCATGCTGAACAAGGTCGCCGCGAGAACAATGCCAACCCGCGCCGAAGCGCTGTCCGAAAGCATCGGCTGTCACGCGTACGGGCGGAAGCTCGACGTGCCGTTCAACAGGAAGTGAGCAGGGCCACAAGGAGATCGCAGGAGATGAGCGAAGCACCGCAATCCGCCGCGCAACCAGGCGCAGCCGGCTTCAAACCGAAAAAATCCGTTGCGCTGTCGGGCGTGACGGCAGGCAATACGGCTCTGTGCACCGTCGGGCGCACGGGCAACGATTTGCACTACCGCGGCTACGACATTCTCGATATAGCCGGTGCGTGCGAGTTCGAGGAGATCGCTTATCTGCTCGTGCACGAGAAGCTGCCGAATACCGCCGAACTCACCGCCTACAAGACGAAGCTCAAGGCATTGCGCGGCTTGCCCGCAAACCTGAAGGCCGCGCTCGAATGGATTCCCGCCTCGGCTCATCCGATGGACGTGATGCGCACCGGCGCATCGGTGCTCGGCACCGTGCTGCCCGAGAAGGACGACCACAATCTGCCTGGTGCGCGCGATATCGCCGACCGTTTGATGGCATCGTTCGGTTCGATGCTGCTGTACTGGTATCACTACTCGCATAACGGCAAGCGCATCGAGGTCGAGACCGACGACGATTCGATCGGTGGGCACTTCCTGCATCTGCTGCATGGCGTTGCGCCGTCGAAGTCGTGGGTCGATGCGATGCATGTGTCGCTGAATCTGTACGCGGAGCATGAGTTCAACGCATCGACCTTTACTGGCCGCGTGATCGCCGGCACGGGTTCGGACCTGTATTCGGCGATTACCGGTGCAATCGGTGCGCTGCGCGGTCCGAAGCACGGCGGCGCAAACGAAGTCGCTTTCGAAATTCAATCGCGCTACACCCACCCCGACGAGGCAGAAGCCGACATCCGCAAACGCGTCGAGAACAAGGAAGTCGTGATCGGCTTCGGCCACCCGGTGTACACGATCTCCGATCCGCGCAACAAGGTGATCAAGGAAGTGGCGCGCAAGCTGTCGAAGGAAGCCTCGAACCTGAAGCTGTTCGATATCGCGGAGCGGCTCGAGAGCGTGATGTGGGACGTCAAGAAGATGTTCCCGAATCTTGACTGGTTCAGCGCGGTGTCGTACCACATGATGGGCGTGCCGACGGCGATGTTCACGCCGTTGTTCGTGATCGCGCGCACGGCCGGCTGGAGCGCGCACATCATCGAGCAGCGCATCGACAACAAGATCATCCGGCCCAGTGCAAATTACACCGGCCCGGAGAATTTGAAGTTCGTGCCGCTAAATAGGAGAAAATAGCGTCCGCTGCGCGCTTTGTCACAGTGCGTGGAGTCCAATCCCGACGGTTGCGCTGCCAGTACCCGTCAACTGTTTAACCAAAAAACGATAGAGAGGGTTTTCTCCCATGAACAAGCTGCTGATTGCCGCCGTTGCCGGTGTTTTGTCCACGACGATGCTGATCGCCGTCCCTGAAGCGTCCGCGCAGAGCACCAGCGCGCCGGCGGCAACCGCCAAGGCCAAGCCGAAAGCACCGGCACCGAAGCGCCGCCTGATCAAGCGCAAGGCCAATCCGTCGAAGGAAGCCAAGGTCGATGCGGTGCCGGACGGCGCTGAAAAGTGGTCGTGTAACGAAGGCCTGTCGTTCGACCTGAAGGGCGACATGAAGCGTGACCAGATCGTCACCGTGCACTGGGGCAGCAAGAACTACAACCTGCCGCGCGAAGCCACGACGACGGGCGCCGACCGCTTCCACGACGCCGCTTCCGGCATGGACCTCGTCGTGATCCCGGCGAAGGCGATGTTGTTCTCCGACAAGGACAGCTCGCGTCTGGCCGACGAATGCAAGACTGCCGCGATGATCCAGGGTGCTCCAGCTCCGACGCAATCGAACGAGCTGATCAAGAACCCGAACAACTAATCGTCCTCACCAGGAAGCTTCGATGTCCGCACCGATTTCCAACGTCAGGCCCGAGCCCGATCAGGTACTCGTCGATATCGTCGACTACGTGCTCGGCTACGTGGTCGACAGCGCGCTCGCGCTGGAAACCGCGCGCAACTGCCTGATCGACACGCTCGGCTGCGGACTCGAAGCCCTTTCCTACCCCGCCTGCACCAAGCTGATGGGACCGCTCGTACCCGGCACGATCGTGCCGCACGGTGCGAAGGTGCCCGGCACGCAGTTCCAGCTCGACCCCGTGCAGGCCGCGTTCAACATCGGCGCAATGATTCGCTGGCTCGACTTCAACGACACGTGGCTTGCCGCCGAGTGGGGCCACCCGTCGGACAACCTGGGCGGCATCCTCGCAACCGCCGACTGGCTTTCACGCAACGCCGTCGCCACTGGCAACAAGTCGCTGACGATGAAAGACGTGCTGGTCGGCATGATCAAGGCGCACGAGATCCAGGGCTGCATTGCGCTCGAGAACTCGTTTAACCGCGTCGGTCTCGATCACGTGCTGCTGGTCAAGCTCGCTTCCACCGCGGTGGTCGGCCAGTTGCTCGGGCTGACGCGCGACGAGCTGATCAATGCGGTGTCGCTGGCCTTCGTGGATGGCCACTCTCTGCGCACCTACCGGCATGCGCCGAACACCGGCTCGCGCAAGTCGTGGGCCGCCGGCGATGCAACCTCGCGCGCAGTACGTCTCGCGTTGATCGCCAAGACGGGCGAGATGGGCTACCCGTCGGTGCTCACCGCGAAGACCTGGGGCTTCTACGACGTGCTGTTCAAGGGCAACGCGTTCAGGTTCCAGCGGCCGTATGGTTCGTACGTGATGGAGAACGTGTTGTTCAAGATTTCGTTTCCGGCCGAGTTCCACTCGCAGACCGCAGTCGAGGCAGCGATGACGCTGCACGGCCAGCTGAAAGCGAAGGGCAAGGCGGTCGAAGACATCGCGAAGATCACGATCCGCACCCATGAAGCAGCGATCCGCATCATCGACAAGAAGGGTCCGCTGAACAATCCGGCCGATCGCGATCACTGCATCCAGTACATGATTGCGGTGCCGCTGATCTACGGCCGTCTGACGGCCGGCGATTACGAAGACGCAATCGCGCAGGACCCGCGCATCGATGTGCTGCGCGACAAAATGACCTGCGTGGAAGACGCGCAGTTCACGAAGGATTATCACGACCCGGACAAGCGCTCGATTGCCAACGCGCTGACGGTCGAGTTCAACGACGGTACGGCGCTCGACGAGGTGGTGGTCGAGTACCCGATCGGTCATAAGCGCCGCCGCACCGATGGCATCCCGCTGCTGGTCGAGAAGTTTCGCACCAACCTCGCGCGACGCTTTCCGGTGAAGCAGCAGCAAGCCATTCTCGACATCTCGCTCGATCAGGCACGGCTCGAGGCCATGCCCGTCAACGAGTATGTCGATCTGTATGTGATCTAGTTTGAAGAAAGTAGCACCGTTATCTCCACGACCCGCGATTCAACCAGGGAAAAACACCATGGCCCACAATCTCCACAAAACGCTCAAGGAATTCGACAGCGGTTCCGGCAAAGGCAAGTTCTACTCACTGCCGCAACTCGGCAAGGCGCTGAACATCAAGATCGATCGCCTGCCGGTATCGATCCGCATCGTGCTGGAATCGGTGCTGCGCAACTACGACGGCAAGAAGATCGCTGAAGAGCACATCGAGCAACTCGCGAACTGGAAGCCGAGCGCATCGCGCGTCGACGAAATCCCGTTCGTCGTGTCGCGCGTCGTGCTGCAGGACTTTACCGGCGTGCCGCTGCTCGCCGATATCGCTGCAATGCGTGGCGTCGCGAAGCGCGCCGGCAAGAACCCGAAGGCGATCGAACCGCTGGTGCCGGTCGATCTTGTCGTCGATCACTCGGTGCAGATCGATTACTTCCGCCAGAAGGATGCGCTCGACCTCAACATGAAACTGGAATTCCAGCGCAATAACGAGCGCTACCAGTTCATGAAGTGGGGCATGCAGGCATTCGACACGTTCAAGGTCGTGCCGCCGGGCGTCGGCATCGTTCACCAGGTGAACCTCGAATACCTCGCGCGCGGCGTGCACAAGAAGGCCGACGGCAAAGACACCGTGTACTACCCGGACACGCTCGTCGGCACGGACAGCCATACGACGATGATCAACGGCATCGGCGTGGTCGGCTGGGGCGTGGGCGGTATCGAAGCGGAAGCGGGCATGCTGGGCCAGCCGGTGTACTTCCTGACGCCGGACGTGGTCGGTGTGCATCTGAAGGGCAAGCTGCGCGAAGGTGTGACCGCCACCGACCTCGTGCTGACCGTCACCGAACTGCTGCGTAAAGAGAAGGTGGTCGGCAAGTTCGTCGAATTCTTCGGCGCAGGCACGAAGTCGCTGTCGCTGCCGGACCGCGCGACGATCGGCAACATGGCGCCGGAATACGGCGCAACGATGGGCTTCTTCCCGGTTGACGAAAAAACCATCGACTACTTCAAGGGCACGGGCCGCACCGACGCCGAAATCTCCGCGTTCGAAAATTACTTCAAGGCGCAGGGTCTGTTCGGTATTCCGAAGGACGGCCAGATCGACTACACGAAGGTCGTCACGCTCGACCTCGGCACGGTGGCACCGTCGCTCGCGGGTCCGAAGCGTCCGCAAGACCGTATCGAAATCGGTCACGTGAAGTCGACGTTTAGCGACCTGTTCTCGAAACCGGTCGGTGAAAACGGCTTTGCGAAAAAATCCGCCGATCTCGACGCGCAATACACGACGAGCAATGGCGTGAACGTGAAGAACGGCGACATCCTGATCGCCGCGATCACGTCGTGCACGAACACGTCAAACCCGAGCGTGCTGCTCGCCGCCGGCCTGCTCGCGAAGAAGGCCGTCGAAGCGGGTCTGACGATCGCGCCGCACATCAAGACATCGCTGGCTCCGGGCTCGCGCATCGTCACCGAGTACCTGACCAAGACCGGCCTGCTGCCGTTCCTGTCGAAGCTCGGTTTCGAACTGGCCGCGTACGGCTGCACGACCTGTATCGGTAACGCGGGCGACCTCACGCCCGAGTTGAACGAAGCGATTACGAAGAACGACATCGTTGCGGCTGCCGTGCTGTCCGGCAATCGTAACTTCGAAGCGCGTATCCACCCGAACATCCGCGCGAACTTCCTCGCGTCGCCGCCGCTCGTCGTCGCGTACGCGATCGCCGGCAATATCACGCGTGACCTGATGACCGAGCCGGTCGGTAAGGGCAAGGGCGGCAAGGATATCTACCTCGGCGACATCTGGCCGACCAGTGACGAAGTCAACGCGCTGCTCAAGTTCGCGATGGACGCCGACGCGTTCCGCAAGAACTACGCGCAGCTCACGAAGAAGGGCGATCTCTGGAGCAAGATCGAAGGCGAAGAAGGCCAGGTCTACGACTGGCCGAAGTCGACCTACATCGCCGAGCCGCCGTTCTTCGGCAAGGACTTCTCGATGACGCCGGCTGCCAGCATCGCCGCAGTGACGGGCGCACGTGCGCTCGGCATCTTCGGCGACTCGGTGACGACCGACCACATCAGCCCGGCAGGCTCGATCAAGGAAGACTCGCCGGCCGGCAAGTGGCTGAAGGCAAACGGTGTGCAGAAGGCCGACTTCAACAGCTACGGCTCGCGTCGCGGCAACCATGACGTGATGATGCGCGGTACGTTCGCCAACGTGCGGATCAAGAACCTGATGATCCCGGTGAAGGCGGATGGCACGCGCGTCGAAGGCGGTCTGACGATCCACCAGCCGGACGGCGAACAACTGTCGATCTACGACGCAGCGATGAAGTACATCGATGCGGGTACGCCGACCATCGTGTTCGCGGGTGAGGAGTACGGCACGGGTTCGTCGCGCGACTGGGCGGCGAAGGGCACGCAACTGCTCGGCGTGAAGGCCGTGGTCGCACGCAGCTTCGAGCGGATTCACCGTTCGAACCTGGTCGGCATGGGCGTCTTGCCGCTGCAGTTCAAGGGCTCGGATAGCGTGCAATCGCTCGGCATCACCGGCGAAGAAACCTACGACGTCGAAGGTCTCGGCGACGACTTCAAGCCGCAGCAGGAAGTCACGCTTGTGATCCACAGCAAGGACGGCAGCACGAAGCGCGTGCCGGTTCTGCTGCGTATCGATACGCCGATCGAAGTCGACTACTACAAGCACGGCGGGATTCTGCCGTTCGTGCTGCGGTCGTTGCTTGCGGCTTGAGTGTGATGTAGTTGCTGCGTTAGCAGCCGCGTCTCTGTTGAGATGCGGTGGTGTGGAGAAGCCCGGTTTTGTGCCGGGCTTTTTTGTGTCCGGTCGAAACGGAGGCGTTACTTCGTCAGGCGCACCACGTATAGACCGGTGTCCTGTGCGTTTGCAGCCAGGCTGTAGTTCGGCGCTTCTGCAAATGATGCACCCTGAACCAGCGGCTTGTAGGTCACCCTTCCGTTCGTGATATCGGCGAACTCGATGACCGGCGGGTTCGGATCGGGGACGACGTCGGATGCGAAGTTCAGCGTCAATGTCGAGGACGCCATCGCGCGCAGATCACCCGAGGACTTCACTTCGTAGACGTAGTTCGCCGTCACGCCGGCTGGCACCGGATCGGGCTTGCCTAGACAGATGATCAGATCGCCTGTCTTCCCGTCTGCAGGCGTCTTGACTGTCAGCGTCGCGATGCCGTCGTCGGATTTGATATTCAGATTCACGTTTGCAATCACGCTGTTATTCGAAAGCGTTATCTTTCTGTAGTCGGAGGGGCAGGAGAACGGTGCGGTCGGGTCTGTTCCGGCTTGTGCAGCCGAATCGGCCGAGCGGTTATCTTTCGCCGCGCTTCCGCCCTTGCCATCGCCACCACCACACGCTGTCAGAAGGACAGCCGAACTCATCAAACTCACTACGAACAGTTTATTTTTCATTTTCCACCCTTTTTATTTGCTAAACATAACTAACAAGCTAAATCACACCATCAGATTGATTTTTTCAAATGACCCCGTGTGGTTACTAATCCCCCTTTTCCCGTTGATGAACTGAACAGTCGGCCCAGGTCAATGGCACGACAGGACTACGACTCCACCAAACGATACTGTCGAGTAACCGACGGCGACCAGCGGCTGCGTCGCGTCGCGCCCCACGACAACCGACTGAACCAGCAACGGCCCGTTCGTCGAGACGCCATTCAACGGCGCCTGTGCACTCGTTACCGTACGTTGAGTGTTCGTCAATGCAAACGGAGTGTTCGCCCAGTTGATCGACAGGTTCAGATTGTTGAGCGTGCGCGTCGCGAGATCGAGCGTGGCGGAGCTTGTTTCGAGCGTGCCGCCCGGGCTACCGTCGTCGCTCGCCACTGCGTCTGCGATCAATTGAGTACACACGAGCGTGCCGCTCGTCGCGGACAGCGACAGCGGCGTACCGACTGCGTAGTGAACGCCTTGCTGGTCGTTATAGGTGTTGCCATCTGTGTCCATGGCCTTATTCCACCGACCGATTGCCACATCGCTGCCGACACTCTGAATCTCCGTCACCGCCCCGTGTTCGAGCCCAAGGCAGTCAGTCTCCGCCGCCGATGACGCAAGCGTCGTGAACGCGCCACCCGGTTGCTGTACGAGACTCGATGCAGGTACGTCTGCGGCAGTCATGTTCCTGTTCTTCGCATAGGCATTGGGTAGTGTGGGGACCACCACCACAGCCAGTTGTCCGTTGTTTACCGCTATTTGAGAGGCGGACCCCGAATAGGTAAAGCTGCCGTCGGGCCGGCATGCTGCGTGGATCGAAGGCTGTGGTGTCGAAGAATTGGGCGGAGCGGTAGTTGGTGTTTCGGCCGCGTTATTGTTCGAGGTGCTCGTTCCTCCATTGATGTTCCCGCCGTTGCTCCCACCACACGCCGCGAGCAAGACGGTTGAACTTACCAGGCTTGCCAGAAGAAATTGCTTCCTCATTACTAATTCCTTTGATTGATAAATATTCCTAACAAGTTACGACGTTCAATTTTTCGACTTGATCCCAATTTCCCTTGCGCGATTACTGTATAAAAGACGCGATGTAAAAGCTGCCGCACGAAGAATCTAGACTTGGGATGGCCGTGACACAATCGACCTAGAACTGCGAGGTCGCCTGGAAGGCGACCGTAACGCGCGCAGTCGGAAATCCAGACGGCTTGTAGATCGGCGTGCCCGCAAACAGGTCATACGCATACGTCCCCATACGCTTGCCGGCGCTGCCCTTTACGCCGATCACCGCGCCCGCGAGTTGCGTGCCAGCCAGTGCGATCGGCTGCGCGCCCAAGACCCGGCCATAGTCCAATCCCGAATAGAGCGCGTGTCCGGTTTGGCCGATCGGCATTTGCAGTTCGTTGCGCCAGTAGAACCCGCGCGTAGCTGCCAGCAGCGTTTCCCCGTCGAAACCTCGTACCGTGTAGCGGCTGCCGATCGTCAGGTTATCGATGTAGTACAGCGTGTTCCCGGTGTACTGGCCGTGGAACGTTCCGACATAGCGGAACGGCTGCTTCGCGATTGCGAATGGCACCGACAGGTTCGCATCGAGCACGGCCATCCGGTAGCGATAGGTCGGACCGCCGGCCGCTGCAAACACGTCGTCCTGCGCGCCGAATGCACCGGCGCCCTGCCGGTACGCGAGTGCGCCATCGAACTGCGCATTGGCGAAGTAGTGCCGATCGGTCATGCCGATTTCAATGATCGTGTTATTGCGGCGCTGCTGGGGAATCTCGGTATCCTCAATAAAACTCCGACCAAAGCGGCGCGATAGTCGGAGATACCCGCCCAATACGTCATATTGGTCGCGCATCAGCACACGGGCCAGCTTGAAATCGACCGTCTTCGAGTTACCGCTCGCGACGAACGTCTGATTCACACCGGAAATCTGCTGGTAGTAGGTGTTCGTGTACGCCGACAGCGTGGCGGTCCAGTAGCCCCACGGGATTGAATAGATGCTGTTCCAGCCGTGTGAGCCGAGGCGCCTGTCGCCGAATTCAAGATCCTGGCTCGCGCCGATGTTGAAGATGTCGTTCAGGCCGAGTGGGTTGTAGACGCCGATCGAGAGATTGCCTTGCAGCTTGCCGGTGGCGCGCGTGCCGGAGTTGTCGATCGATGCGACGAGTGTCCACGGCTTGCTCCGCTTCACGTCGAGCACTATGTCACTTTCGCCTGGCTGCTCGCTGGGGACGATCTGCATCGATACGTCCTGGTTCGAGACGCGCTTCATCTGCTCCAGACCCTGTTCGAGGTCGCGCAGGTTCAGCAGGTCACCATCCCTTGTCGGGAAGGCCGGTTTCCATGTGCCGTATAGTTTTTCGTCGGCAAAGCGAATGTGATGAATGACGCCGGGGATCAAGGCTAGCTTGAGTGTGCCGCTCGATAGATCCTGCTCGGGGACGAGTACGCGCGTGGTGACGTAACCGCGTGACAGAATCGCCTGGGAGAGACCTTTTACTAGTGCGTCAACGCCTTGCTGGCCAATGCATTGGCCCGTGTAGTGGGTCAGCCATTCGTGGACGAAGGCGAAACGGTCCATTGGCAACGTTGAGGCTCCCGATGATTTGACGGCCGCGGGCAGCGAGTCAGGCATGTCGAGTGTGAAGCGGCTGATGTGGAAGCAAGGTTGCTCGGACGGTAGCGATGGATACGTTTCGGGCTTGGGTAAGTCGGAGCGTGCTGAAGGTGCGCGTACAGTCGCGTCGCGTTGCTGTGCGTCGTGTTGCTGTTGTGCCTGGCGGTCGCGTTCTGCGTTTGCTCGCGCGGCGGCGACCTCGTCGGCAGGCGTGGGAGTCTGTTGAGCGTGCACCCCGAGCGATACCAAGGCTGTGATAGGCAAGGCCGCCAGCCGTGTGGTTCGTTTCATTGTTTTTTCTATCCCCGATTCGACAGATTCCACGATTTGCGGTAGTGGGTTCCCACCACCTGTCACGCGACCGCTGATAACCAATGCGGCCGCGCTTTGTTGCCACTGCTCCTCTGTTGATTTCGAGTCGCTTCCAGTAGTGACCGACGGTGTCCTGGTTGTCCGCCGAGGTTCGGGAACTCTACCTCGTGGTTGCCATCGCTGTAATCTGCAATCGCGTATCCGGCGGCGTACGGGTAACGATTGGGTCCACAAGCCGAACTGGATCGACAATCACTCCATCGCCTCTCTGTCGATCCTGCCCCCTCTGTCCCGGCGGCCCGAACCCGGCAAATCACCTATGGACCGACACCATCACCGCAAGCTGACGTTCTCAACGTCGGTGATCGTAATCATCCCACTGCTGACCCCGAACGGCCCCATGATCCTGGACCGTGCATGGATCTTCTCCTCGTGGAGAACGATTCTCTTCACGCTGTTTCATCCAGGACATAAACCAAATGCCAATACCCAGTGGGATACCTGCTCCTAGACCAACCTTTGTCGCATAATTCAAAACTTCAAATTCCAATACCTCAAATACCCCACCACATATCCGGCCAGATCATTTAAAGAATTGCGCTTTCATCAAGGCATTATTTTTGGCGCTTTGCCTTAAAATTTGCAAGTAACCACCCACCAACCGCTAAAGGGATTCCCCCGCCCAAACTTATCTTTGCCGAATAAATTACATCGACCATGTTAAAATTCCATTCTTCATTATTCTTATAAGAAAAAATCATCAATATAAGTCTTATCATCAACGAGGATGCAAATAGCGAACCAACCGTTGTCAACATTAGAGATAACAAAAGATAGAATCCAGTTGTGGTTGGCCTCATAATTTATCCTGTCCTATTTATTGAATCTATCTCGGGTTTCAAAATCGATGGCTTCAGAAATAATTGCACCCGAACCTGATCCAACAACTTCAGCAACTGCGTCGGATATACTAGGCTTCACCTTATCCGTTACAATTTTACCTACACCGCTTCCAACCATGGATCCCATTCCAGCTCCAATCACCGAGTTGACTGGATCTTCGCCTTTAATCACACTACCTGCAAAAGCACCGCCCATGCTGGTCACGCTTGTCGTTACGATGCCTTTGCCCTGCGTCAACGCGCCGGTGCCGATAGCGATCAGCGCATCGATATAGCTAAATGAACCGCTGTCTTTCGTGGCAAGTTGAGCCCCGGCATTCGCAGCACCGCCAATTACCCCTCCTGCAATTGCAGCTCCTGCCCCTGCGGCAGGACCAAGTCCTGCCGTAGCAGCAGTGCTCATCAACAGCACCCAACCCTTTAAAAGGCCGCTGACTGGGTCGGTGTAATTAAGCCCTTTACCTCTAGCGAGCTCCGCCTGAGCTTGAACGATTTCTTCCGGTGTCGCGCCGTTCTGCAACATGAATTGACCCAATGATGCCTGGGCCTGCCCATAGTCCATCATCCCCTTGGGCATTAGCATTGCAACTTGATTGTTCTCCACTTCGATCTTGCCAGCGCCGGCCGCCGTCATACCATTCTGTCCGGACACTTCCGCAATGCCGGCAACCAGACTGGTAACCAGATTGGCGCGCGCCTCACGTTCGGAAGTCGTCATCCCGTCGGTAGGGGCAAGCAACCTACCGAGCACGGAACTTGTCGCCGCGCCCATCGCACCCGCACTACAACTCTGGTTACTGGTCGCCGCTCCCGCGCACCCCACGATCGCATGAAGCGCCGCACGCGCCTCTTCGCTACCGAGGTCGTCCGCAAGCTGTTTGACGTGGCTCGCACCGAGTTCCTGCAAGTAGGCAACCGTCGCTCCTTGCGCAAACTGTCCCGCACCGCCCATTACGTTACCGCCCGCTGCAACCGTCAACGCAGTCAATACCTGCCGATACGTCCCGCCCGGCCCCCAGTCAGCATTCAACTGATCCGCCCGCTGCTGCGCAGTTGCCCGTTGCTCCGGCGTCAGATCCGGATCAGTCGCCGCCTTCTTCGCCGCATCTGCCTCGGCTGCCCGGTTCGCAACAAACGTTCCCACCTGATTAACAAACTGCCCCGCGATCTCAAACCCCGCCTGAATCTTCTCCTTATCAAAGATCGGCACCAGTGCGCCACCCGTATCCGCCGTATCCCGATTGACGCCCGCAACCGTTTCCTCAGCCGTCCTGCCAGTAAGCCGCTGTTGTGCTTCAGGATCAGTAATCGTGATCCCCCCACCGCTGATCCCGCTACGCGTAGTCGACTTCGCCTCTCCAGAAGCACCCAGCACAACAGGCGGCGCAACTGACAATCCTCCATCAGACTTCGCCAGCGCCGTCCCCGGCACAGGATTCACATTGTCGGCCTTACCCTTCTGATCCTTGCCGATACCGCTCCTGTTGCCGTCATCCGCGTGACTATCGCCACCAAAGCTATACCCGCCACTCAGCGCTACCTTCGAAGCGTCGTACGAAGCATGGTTCTCGATATCGCTCGTCGTCAGCGTCGCCGTCTTCAGACTGTTCCTGTGCTCCGCCACCGCCTTGTCACTGCTCGCGATCACGCCACCCTTCAGATCGGTATTACCTTTCACATCGACCTGGAAACCGCCATCGCCCGCCCTGATCCCCGACTGCCCGGTCACGCTCGCGTAATCGCTCTTCATCTTCGTCTGGCCAACGCTACCCGACACACTCGACAGACACGGCGGCGGACAGACACTGACTCCGATCCCGGCGTTCTGCTGTTTCGAATCGTAGTAATCCCTGTCCTGCCGACTCTCGATGTTCAGGTTGCCGGCCACATTCGTCACGACCTGTCTGCCAGACGCGACCGCCCCTCTCATGTTCGTGTCACCGTCAGATTCAAGTGTGAGCGTATTGCCTGCCATCACGTATGAATTAGTCCAGGTGCTGGAATCTCCACTGGCGCGACCGCGGTTTCCCGCCGCGCTCGCCGTCAACGCAACGCCGCTTTGTGCGCCGAGTCCGACCGTGACGCCGACGCCCACGCTCGAACCGCTATTCGTGCCGTGCAGGCTGCTCGTATTCTCAGCCGCCTGCAGGTTGATCCTGCCGTCCGATTTCAGTTTCGTGTCGTTGCCCGCCGAAATTGTGCTGCCGGTCACGTCGATGTTGCTATCGTCACCTGCGCCTGTCGCCGTAACCTTCACGTTGTGGCCCGCCGACACGACACCCCCGAGCGCCGTGTTCGATTGCGCGCGCGACTGGCTATCGCTTTTGCTTGCACCGAGCGACACGTTGACATTGACGCTCGCCGCCGCCTTCAGTGGATCGCCGCCCATCTGCTTCACTGCATCGTAGGTGTTCTTCGCAGCGAGCCCTGTGGTGACCGCCGCAAGCGCCAGCAGCCGTGGATCGCCGTCGACGCTTTGCGCCGCATTCGCCATCTGCCGCCCGGTCTGCACTGCTGCCACGACTGGATTGGTGATGCCCACCGTCACACCCGCCTGTCTGTATTGCTGCTGGCTGCCCTGATCCATCGTGTCGTGCGCCGCATCCAGCCGGACCCGTGTGCCGAGTATTTCCACGTCGTTGCCGGCGTGAAGCATCGCGGCCGTTCCATTGACGTTGTTGCCGGCTTCGATCGACAGGTTGCCATTCAGTGCGCCGACCGAACTCGCGTTGTTCGTCACGCTGGACGATTGCTGACGATCGGTCATCGACTGCGAGCCGATCGAGACTGACAGACCGCCGTTCGACAGCAGACCCGTGTCCTTTTTCCGGTAGTAACCGGACGATTGAACGGTGTCCTGCGAGGTCCTGAGGTTGACATCGCGTACTGCCTTCAGCTTCACGTCATCCGTGCCCACAATCGTGCTGCCCGTGACGTTGATATCGCGACCACCTGCAATCGTCACCCCATCCGCCGAAATCGCACTGGAGAGGTTATACGTCGCCGTCTGATCGACTCCGCTCGCCACCTTCGTGCCACTGACGAGACCGCTGCGGCTATGTGTTTCGTGCGAATTGATTGCGCGCGTTTCGGTCGCCGATTCGACATTCACGTCACCCTTCGCATCCAGCGTCGCTCGACCTTTGTCGAGCCTAAGCGTGCTGCCACTCAACGTGATGTCCTTGCCCGACACAATGTTGAGCGCGTCGCCGCTCCTGAGCGTCGTGCCGGTCAACCGCTGATCCACCGCGTGTTCCGCCGCGGCAGAGCTACGGCGACGATCGCTGCTCGAACTGTTGTTGTTCACGGTCGTGGTCGCGCTCGCAGTCAATAGCGAGACGCTCCCCTCAGCCGCGATCGTGCCGCCACCGTTCAGGTCGATCTGCGCGCCGCGCGCGGTCAGGTCACCGCCGACGCTGATGTCGGAAACGCCGTCCACTTTCACGGTACTACCCGTGACATTGTTGATATCCGTGTCCGACACGCCGTTCGCGCGTCGTACGGTCTTGTGTTCACCGGTCTGTTGCGTGCCGAGTGCCCAGTTACCGCCGATACCGGTCTCGAGATTGCCGCCAACCGTCAGGTTGCCCGCGTTCTGCCGGAAGTTGCCGCCGGTGGCGATCGATGCATCGTTCGCGACGTCCAGTCTGGCGGTTGGCCCCAGCGTGGTCACGACACTTGTTGCTCCATCGCGACTGACCCGGTTATCCGTCCTCGTCGCTGTATCGAGAATCAGGTCGCCACCCGCATTCAACGCCAGACTGCCGGCCTTCACGTTGGCCGAAGTCAGATCGACATTACCCGTCGTCATCAGCGACATCAGCCCGGCGCTTTGCCGCGCGCCCAATGCGTTGTCGATCTGCCTGCCCTGGACCGACAGCGTGTTATCCGCCTTCACTGTGCCGCTGTTCGCGAACGACTGCGTGTTCTGGAAATCGATATCGGTCGCGGTAATCAACGGGCCGTTGATGTTCTGCTGGTTCGTCTTCGCGAGGTAGACCACCGGTACCAGTACCGACTGGCCGTCGACCACGCGCGTTTCCATCATGATCACGTTGCCCGTCAGCGTCGACACCTGAGCCGCCGACAGGCTCGCGCCGACCGGCAGGTCAAGCTGCCTGTCAAGCGCTGCTCCGGCCGTCATGAGCGACTGGTACATCGTCTGAAGATCGGTGTACGGGCCCAGCACGGCACGGCCGGTAAGCGCCGTCACCTGGTTGCGCACCAGTTGCTGCTCGTAGAACCCGTCACCCAGTCGCTTCGGGATATGGATCAGATCCACTCCGATCTGGTTGAAGAAGTAATCGCTCGATATGAAACTCTTCTGGTTCGTGAATGCCGGGTTTGTTTCGATCATGTAGCCCGCGCCGGGCGACGGGTTCGGCCTGTACAGCCCGCCTCGCGGGATCGTCAGGCTGGTCAGTACGTTCAGTGCTGTCGCGCTGGCGATGACCGGATCGACGATCGTTGGTGGACCTCCCTGTATCGATGCCCCACTGGCACTCCCGATGAGCGGGGCTATCGTCAACCCGGGCACCGACTGGCCGGGAAGCAGACCCAGCGACGGAAGCCCCGCATTGCCGGCCGTGTTGTTGATGCTCACGTCTGTGCCAGTCAGTTTCCCGTTCGCGCCCCAGGTCGATTCGTAACCCGGCAGGCTGTATTGCCGGACGTCGGCGGGCGCGGCCTGCGCGTAGCCGCGAGGACGCTGGCCAACAAACCGCGCATCGCCAAACGGCAACGTCCAGTTACGTCTGGTGTTGTTGTAGTTGTTGTAGTGGTAGTGCCCGGAGTAGGTGACGGTCACGCCCGGCGCCTGCTGCCCGGTGGCTTTCCAGCCATCCGTTTCGTAGCTGGCGGGCGCAATGAAGT
This sequence comes from Paraburkholderia acidicola, assembly GCF_002362315.1. GTDB lineage: Bacteria > Pseudomonadota > Gammaproteobacteria > Burkholderiales > Burkholderiaceae > Paraburkholderia > Paraburkholderia acidicola. The sequence continues at coordinate 2,157,771 of NZ_MTZV01000006.1, read as the reverse complement.
CACCCGCCGAGGCGATGTTGCTCCAGAGGTTTTGCATCGCCCCGACCGACGCCGTATCGATCACGCCGCCCGAGATGATCTGCCCGGCCGGGCTGATCTGCGTCACGGTATTCGCGACCGCCTTACCCTCGTAGGTCGTGTACTGATAGCCGCTATTCCACCGACCCTCGTGAGGCGGGTCGGTGTACAGCCCGCCTGGCAGGGTCCGCAGCTTCGCGATGAAGGGCGCGGGATCGTACTCAGGTTTTTCCGGGTTACGCGTCAGCCTGATCCAGCCCACGTCGTGGCCGGAACACGCCTCCACGTAGTAGGCTGCACAGCCCTTCATGCTGATGCCGTACTGCTCCAGCGCGGCCGGGTCGATCTCGCTGGTGATGCCCGATGTCTTCATCTCGCGCCGTGTGTTCAGCACCCGGTCGGCGTGCAGTGCCATATCGCCGCCTGACTGGAGCAGCGCCGACACGTTGTTGACCCGTGCCGCGTTTGTGTAATTTCCGTCCGCGTCCTTGCCACCCGCCAGCACGACCCTGCCCAGACCGAAGATCGCCGGCTGCGCAATCGTGTCGGTCGCCGTGCTGTCGTCACGGTTTTCGATGAGGCGCGCGAGGATTTCGAGTGTACCGTCGCTGTCCGATGCACCGATCAGGGCCTTCGTGTCCAGGTTCGACAGCGTGCCGCCTGCGGCCAGCGACACGCTGCCGCCGATCATCGTGCCGGTGTTGGTCAGATCGGTCGAGTGCGTGCGCAGCAGGGCGCCCGCCTGCATCGAACCGGTGTTCGAGATGTTCTGCGCCTCGACGCTCAGGTTGTTGACCGATTGCAGGTTCGCGCCATTGATAAACTGGCCGGGTAACGTGAACGACAGGTCGTGGCCGGCATTGAACTGCACGTCAGGCGAAGCAATGAAATTGCCCCCTCCGCCCGGGGCGCTTCCTTCGGCGTGCACCCCAGGGGCACTTCCTTCGGGGCGCAGATTCACGGTCACGTCGTGGGTCGCGTTGTACGCTCCGCCCCCCGCCAGAGTGCTCGCCGTTACGGTGAGGTCATACGTCGAGCTGATCTGTCCTTCTGTGTTCGTGATTGCACCGGTCATCGTCACGTCCACGTCGCCCGTCGACTTCTCCACGTTACCGATCTGTCCGCCCCGGTTATCGAGTGTCGTCCCCCTGACGCGCAGCGAGGCACCGCTCAACTGTCCGCCATGGTCGTTTGTGATCGATGTTGCGTCGATCGTCACCTCACCGTTACCGGTGATCCTGCCCATGCCGCTCACGCCGCCAGCATGGCTGTTCACGATCCGGCTACCACCCTGTACGTTCATCCGGCCGGTGCCGAGGTTGTTGATGGAACCGTCAGTGTTGTCTATCGACGCGGACTGGACATCGAGTGTGCCCGTGTCGTCTGCCGTCGTCTGGCCCGCCTGGATATGACCTGCCCGGTTCACGAGTGCGCCGCCGTTCGCGAGAAATAGCTCCGTGTCCGACCGTATCAAACCCTTGGTGTTGTCGATGTCGCCCCTGACTGTGGCATTGATGCCGCGCTGCGCCGACAGGATCCCTTGCGCGTTGTTCAGGTCGCCCGCGTTCACGACCGCTTGCCCTTTACTGGCGATGAGACCGGAATCGTTTTTCAGATGACCCGTGCCAACACCCGGCGCTATCGTCAACGTGCCATCACCCGCATGCGCAATCGTGCCGCCCGAATTGATCAGTTCAGCAGGGGCTAGCGTCAGGTTCGTGCTGCCGGTCTGAAGCACGCCGCCATTCGAATTATCGAGCGTACCGCTCACGTTGACGGTCGTCAGGCCGGTGCCCGTTTGCGTGACCGTGCCCCCGTGATTGACGAGATCGGTGCCGTTCAACGTGACCTGCACGGCCTGTACGGTCCCGGTACTGTTGTCTATCGTGGTCCCGTTTACCGTAGCCACCTGACCGGCTATCGTGCCACCCGCATTGGTGAGACGCGAACCTGCATCAACGACCACGTGCTGGCCCGCCTTCAGCGAGCCGCTGCTGTTGTCGATGGATTGCAACCCTGTCGCATGGAGATTCGTGCCCGCCGACACCTCGCCGTAGTCGTTGATGAACGCGCTCGCCGCGTTCACCGTGACGCTCCCCTGGGCAATCGTCGTCGCGTTTGCGAGATTGACGTCGCCAGTCGCGGCGGTCAGCGACAGGTTGCCGTTCGCGGCTGTTGTACTGCCGGCAAGATTCACCGCGAAGCCCTTTAGCGTCGCGTTGCCGCCCGTGACGTTCCTGCCAGTCGCGCTCAACTGGCCTGTCGTTGTGATCTGCAGATCCCCGGCTTGCGTGAGCACGCCATCGCTGTCCACACCCGCGCCGATCGATCCCGTCGAATCCACCGAACCCGCATTCACGCCCACATGGCGTTGCGCGGCGAGCGTGCCGCTGTTTGCCATATCCGCACCGGTGTTCAGCGACACGGACTGCTGGCTATACGTCGTGCCCGTATTCCCGATACCACCCGCCGCCGATACCGCAACGTTGCCGAGCGCACTGATCGTGCCCGCCTGCACCAGCCGACCTTCAGTTGTCAGCGTCAGGCCCATCGCGTCTGCTGCGATCGTGCCGGCGTTGCGAACACCGACACCACCCTCCGTACCCACCAGGAAAATCCGGTTCGCGTACATCCCGCCGAGCTGACCGATATCGATGGAAACGGCGGGTGCAGCACCTTCGCCCTGAATGCGCGAGGTCGCCAACGCGTCATGGTTGACCTGATTCGCGCCGGTGAGGACGCCCAGGTTATTCGCGTAGATTGCGGCATTCGCTTCTACTGCCCGCGCAATGAGGTCGACACGATCGACACCCGACGCATTCAGCCCCGAACCCGCCACCGTGACGAGGCCGCGGTTAACATTGAAACCAGCGAGCGAGCCGTCCACCCCGTAGAACGGTAGCCCGGTCGTTAGCGTCGCGCGGCCAGTATTGATGAATCCACCACCATCCACCATCAGGCCCGACGGATTCGCAATCACCACGTCTGCACGTTGACCTGCAACTTCAACAAACCCTCGCAACTGCGACGGATTATTGCTGTTGACCTGGTTGACGATGATCCTGGCCGCGTCGTTGGCCCCGAAGTTCGGATTTCCGTTGATATAACCCGCCTGCCGGGTCTGCACAATCGTAGGCGAGTTGTTCAGGATCGCGCCGGCCCTCTGCACGTCGAACTGGTTGTAGGTGTTGACCGACACCCCCGCACCCGAGGGACGCGCCACGTCGACCTGGGGCAAGCCGTTCTGTGTCTGGATCACGTGCGCGCCGGAACCGGGCGCGGCGACAATCTGGGCCATGGCGATTGCTGGCACACCCAGTAGCAGCATGGCAGCCAGCGCTATCGGGCGCCGTGTCACTTGCAGTATCGCGGAAACAACCAGCGCACCAGATGCACTACGATTGCCCGCGGCGTGCGGCGCCAGGCCATTCTCCTGCACCACCATGAGCGCGCCCCGAGCGCGATTGAAGATAACCCGATAGCAGTTCTTGTTCATTATTCACGGCGTGCGATTCACGCGCAGGTTCTGGTCTGCGCGTAAGAGTAGCGAAGCCGGGAACGGTATTTGTGAACAATTGCCAACGCGAGAAACAGCGTTAGCAAACAAGCATCACCAGGAGGATCTATGAATAAGGGCGGAAGTGCGCCTACCGCCATTTTTTAGGCAGCAACGCGGTGCACGACAACTTGCAGAGTGTTGAGCGAGTAAAGCAAGCCTCAATGACGTTCGTCCACCAGATACGCCGCAATGCACGCCGCCGTTTCTTCAGCAGACAGGCCGGCGTTATCGCGAACAACGTCACTGAACGCCCGCGCCTGATATCCCTGCGCATACATCTCGACGATACGTTCGCGCTCCTCGCGCCTCAGCACACGTGCACCCCGATCACCGTAGATTTCCCGCTATTAATCGAGCCGTTGATATGAACGACAGTTAAAGGCCGCGATTCCTTCATTGCCGATAGCGAGGAAACCATCATCTCGATCCACACCGCCCGCGTTAATCCCGCATCGCATGCGGATCCGCATTCACAACCACACAATTCTTCCCATCCCGCTTCGCCTGATACAGCGCAACATCGGCGGCTTCGATCAACGACGTCATCGCCGCTTCGATCTCGGGCACGACCGTCGCACCGCCGATACTGATCGTCACGTAGTCCCCCGTCGACGATTGCCGGTGCGGCAACTGCAGCGCCTCGATCCCCGCGCGGATTTTCTCGGCAAGCAGCTTCACGCCGCCCATCGACGTACCCGGCAACACCACCGCAAACTCCTCACCGCCGAAGCGCGCCGCGAGATCCCCCGCGCGACCGAGGCACCCTTCCACCGTCGCCGCGATCTGCTTGAGCACTTCATCGCCAGCGACGTGCCCGTACGTATCGTTGTACAGCTTGAAATTGTCGACATCGATCATCAGCAGCGACAGCTCCGATCGATCGCGCAGACCGCGCCGCCATTCGGCGCTCAGATACTCGTCGAGATAGCGCCGGTTCGACAGTCCGGTCAGACCATCCGAATGCGTGAGGCGCCGCAGTTCGAGATTCGCTTCGAGCAGTTGCTGCTGCGATTGCCGCAACGCGCGATACGCTTCATCGCGTTGCAGCAGGTTCACATACGAACGCGAGTGATAACGAATGCGCGCCACCAGTTCGATGCGATCGGGCAGTTTCACGAGGTAATCGTTTGCACCGGTCGCGAACGCCGCGCTCTTGATGACCGGTTCTTCCTTGGTCGACAGCACGATGATCGGTACGTCGCGCAACGCAGGATTGGCACGATACGCCTTCACGAGCGTGAGCCCGTCTGTGCCAGGCATCACGAGATCCTGCAGGATCACGGTCGGCCGCGTCTGCACCGCGGCATGCATCGCCTCGTCGGAGTGCGCGCAGTAGTGGAAGTCGATGCCCTCCTCGTTGGCCAGCGCGCGGCGCACCGCTTCGGCAACGATCGCCTGGTCGTCGACGAGCAGAACCATCGCGGGCACGGCCGACGCCAGCGGTGTCTGCAGCGCGGCATGGACCGCGTCGAGCGTCGGATGTACACCTTCCTCGGTCTTGATGCGGCCACCCTGGTCAGGCTCGCCGCTTCGATCTGTATCCATATTCACCCCTCGACTGACTCAGGTAGTCTTACTGCCTCTCATTGTGATTTTTTAACCAGCGCCAACAGTTCGCCCGCTACTTTATCGAGCGGCAAGATCGAGCGCGCCGCACCGAGCGCGGCCGCGGCTTTCGGCATGCCGAACACCGCGCTCGTCGCTTCGTCCTGCGCAATCGTGTGGTAGCCCTTCGCACGCATTGCCTTCAGCCCGATCGCACCGTCGCGCCCCATGCCGGTGAGCAGCACGCCAATCGCGTGGGCCTGCCAGTGCTGGACCACGCTGTGAAAAAACACATCCACCGACGGTCGATATGGTGTGTCGGCAGGCTCGCGCGCGTAATCGAGCGTACCGGTGCGCGTGAGGTTCAGATGATCGTTGGTCGCCGCAAGCAGTGCTTCGCCAGGCTGCGGCCGGTCGCCGGTCTGGGCCACGCGCACGCGCAACGGTGTCTGGCCATCGAGCCATTGCGCCATGCCTTCCGCAAACGCCTTGTCAACGTGCTGCACGATCACGATCCCCGCACGAAAATCCGCGGGCAATTTACCGAGCACCGTTGCGAGCGCAGTCGGGCCGCCCGCCGATGCGCCGATCGCCACCAGCATCGAGGCGTTACCCGTTGCGCGCGGCGCCAATGTCGTCGCGCGTCGCACCACCGGCTGCTCGAGCAGCCGGCCAATCTGGTCGATCTTCTCGAGCAACGGTTGCGAGCTGTCCGCGAGTGTGTGGTCGCCGAGCGTCGGTGTGTCGACCGCGTCGAGCGCACCTGCACCCATCGCTTCATAAACACGCCACGCGTTCGCACCGACGCTGCTCGTCACGACGAGGATCGCGCACGGCGTGCGCGACGCCATGATGCGCCGCGTGGCTTCGACACCGTCGAATCCGGGCATCACGAGATCCATCAGCACGATGTCGGGCGGCTGTGCCGCGCAGAAATCGACGGCGTGTGCGCCGTCGGGCGCCACCCAGAGCACGCGATGCTCGGGGCGTAACGCGATCGCGCGGCGTATCGCTTCGACCGCGAGCGGCAAGTCGTTGACGATCCCGATGTTCATGAACGGGCTTCTCCGATCAGATCGCGCACTGCGTCGAGCAGCGCTTCGTCGTGAAAACTGCCTTTCGCAAGATAGTAGTCCGCGCCCGCATCGAGCCCGCGGCGGCGATCCTCCTCGCGATCCTTGTACGACACGATCATCACCGGCAGCGACTTGAGCGCCGCATCGCGCCGGATCAACGTCACGAGTTCGATACCGTCGATGCGCGGCATATCGATATCGGTCACCACCAGATCGAACTCTGCATTACGCAACGCATTCCAGCCATCCATACCGTCCACTGCAACCGTTACCAGGTAGCCGCGCTTTTCCAGCAGCTTGCGCTCGAGCTCGCGTACTGTCAGCGAATCCTCGACCACCAGCACGTGCTTGCGCGTTTCGACCGCCGTGCCCTGCGCGCGCCGCACCTTGTCGAGCTGACCGCCGCGCACGAGCTTGTCCACCGAGCGCAGCAGGTCTTCGACATCGACAATCAGCACCGCTTCGCCGTTTTCCATCAGCGCGCCCGCGGCAATATCCTTGACCTTGCCGAGCCGGCTATCGAGCGGCTGCACTACCAGCATGCGCTCGCCGAGAAAACGGTCCACCGCGATGCCGCACAGTTCGCGCTCGTCACCGATCACGACAACCGCGACGCCGGCGCGCGTGTCATCCGACACCGGTGTACCGAGTAATTGATGCGCGGTGACGAGGCCAATCGGCTTGCCTTCGAACGCAAAGTGCTGCTGCCCTTCGAGCATATCGATGTCGTTGCGCGTGAGTTCGAGTGTGCGTCGCACATGGGCAAGCGGAAACGCATATGCTTCGCCGCCGACCTCGACCAGCAGGCTGCGGATCACCGACAACGTGAGCGGCAGTTGCAGCACGAAGCGCGCGCCGCGGCCGGGTTCGTTGTGGATGCGCACCGTGCCGCGCACGGCCTTGACCATTTCGTGAACGGCATCGAGACCGACACCGCGCCCCGATACGTCGGTGACACGCTCGCGCATCGAGAAACCGGGCAGTAGCAGGAATTCGAGCAACTCGTGATCGGTCAGGCGCGCGGCCGTATCGTCGTCGGCGAGACGACGGCGCACAACCGCCGCCCGCACGCTGTCGAGATCGATGCCGGCGCCATCGTCGCTGACGGAAATCAGCAGCTTGCCGGCGCTATGCCGCGCTTCGAGCGTCACGGTCGCCTCGGCAGGCTTGCCGTGGGCCGTGCGCACATCGGGCGTTTCGATACCGTGATCGAGCGCGTTGCGCAGCAGATGCCCAAGCGGCGCGTCGAGCATGTCGAGAATGTCGCGATCGACCTGGGTCGACTCACCAACCACCGAGAAGCGCACACGCTTGCCAAGCGAACGCGCGAGATCGCGCACGATGCGTGGGTACGCGTGCGCCGCATCGCCGAACGGCCGCATCCGCGATTGCAGCGCTTCGTCGTAGAGCTGCTGCGCAAGATGGGTGCTACGACGATCGAACCGGTCGAGTTCATCGATGCGAGCACCAAGCAGCTGCTGCATGTTGCCGAGCGTTTCACGCACGCGGTTCAGTGCGGCAAGCGCGTCGGCATCGAGACGCTCCGCAAGCGTCTCGTAGAACGTATCGAGCGAACGGGCAGCGTCACGCTGCGTGCGTTTCACGCGCAGCATCGATTCGGCGAACGGTTTGAGCCAGCGCGCTTCAACCAGCGATTCGCCCGACAAACTCAGCAACCGGTCGAGACTGTCCGCGCGCACGCGCAGCATGCGATGCGGATCGCGAGTCGTGTTGATATGCGCGATGGGCACTTCGGCGGCGGCTGGTGCGCTCTCATCGCTAGCGACCCGGTAGTCTGCGCGCGTGGGCGGCTGCACGGCTAACGATGCAACCGGCTGCTGCGAGGCCAGGCGCGCGTCCGGCTGTGCGGCCGCATGCGCATTGAGCAGTGCAAGCGCGGTGCGCAAGGTCGCATCGTCGTCGGCACTCGATGCTTCGTCTGGCTCGCTGAAGTTGAAGTTGACGCCGACCGGCGCTACCGGCTGGGCGCCGAACGCCGCCAGACCCGCCACCCATGCGTCGACTTCGTCGCGCAGTACCGGCACCGGGGGGCTTGCTTCGCCGATACGCAGCAGCATGTCGGCGCCGCGCAGCAGTTCGTCGATATGTTGCGCGGTCAGCACCAGCTCGCCACGTTGCGCGGCGACGAAGCATTCCTCCATCATGTTCGCAACGTCGACGCCATCCGGTAGGCCGACAATACGTGCCGCGCCCTTCAACGAATGCGCGGCCCGCATGCACGCTTCGAGCGCGGCAGCATCGGTTGGCGCATGTTCGAGCTGCAGCAGTCCGTCGGAAAGCACGCGCGTTTGCACCTGCGCCTCTTCGCGGAACAATTCGAGCAACGACAGGCGGCCCGGATCGTCGGTGCTGCTCATCGCAGGCTCCTCGCTAGCGACTCGAATACGCGTGCCGTATCCAGCAGGCCGATCGTCGTGTCGCGCCACGCGAGTACGCCGCGTGCGTGCGATGCGGTTGCATGCGCAAGCGTCGTCGGGACCGGCATCACCGCCGATGTCGCAAAGCGCACGACACCTTCCACTTCATCGACGGGAAATGCAGCCGGTTCGCCGCGATGCGTCGCGACCAGCATGCGCGCATAGACAGTGCGATTCGCGTGCCGCGCGGGGCCATTGCGATCGAGATTCAGCAGCTCACCGAGCGACGCAGCAACCGTGAGCGCACCGCGAATGTTGACGAGGCCGAGCACCACCCGATTGCGTCGATGCGGCAACGAATGAATCGGCCGTGGCTCGTCGACCTGGCGCAATGCGGCGGCCGGCAGTGCGAGCCATTCGTCCGCGACGCGAAACACGAGGGCGGCCTCAAGCGATGCGCGGTCGATGTCGGCAAGGTCAGCGCGGTCGTGAGCGGCGAGGGCTCGTGCAGCAAGTTCTCGCGACGCCGACGATGCAGCCTGCGCGGACGGATGCGAAACATGCGGCAGGCTAGCCGCATCATCGAGCGGACGATCGAGCAGCAACGCCGCGCCGCGTTCGAACACCGGGCAGTTCAGGCAACGCGCATGCTCGGCGAGACGCGGGCACGAACCATCGCCGCGCGAACCGATGCGATTCCAGCAATCGTCGACGGGCGCGGTGGTCCACACGTTGTCGGTGGCGACGTGAATCATGCGTTCCTCATGATGGATCCGCGCGACCCGATTCGCGCGTCGACATCCGCGCCATCGCGCGCTGGGCGCGCAGCGTCATCTGCTGTGCGCCAGCGGTGTCGCCGCTCACGTCGAGCAGTACGGCAAGATGCGTTAACGCTTCATAGTGAGCGGGCGCGAGATAGAGCGCCTTGCGATAGAAATCGACAGCCTGTGTGCCTTCGCCACGCGCATCGGCGATCAGGCCGAGCAGATAGAACGCCTCCGCCTCGGGCTGGTGACCGTCGATGAAAGTACGCACCAGACGCTCTGCCTCGCCGAGCAAACCGGCATCGGCCAGTCGATGCGCTTCGGCGAGCCCGGACGATGCAGGCGCAGATGTAGATGCACGCGGCGCAGAGGCCCTGGCCGCGGCACTACGCGCGGCAATCTCTGACGGACGCGATGCGGCAAAGGGCGGCGGTGCCGGGCGTGCGGTGACCGGCTTCAACGTCGTTGTCCGCGCAATAGGCACGAGCGACTGCACAGCACCGTCATCGGGCGCACCCGCGGACAGCGCAAACCACTGGTCCGCCCGCGTGGTCCCACCAATCAGGTTCTTCTCATCAGCCGGCATGCGCTGAAATGCGAACGCTAGCGGAATACGTGCGGACGTCAGCGCATGACGCATCATCAGACCGGTTTCGGCGGGGCCGACGAAGATCGTGCCGCCGTCCGCGAGTTGCGCATCGAGCAGACGGATCGCACGGTCCTGCGCATCGCGGTAAAAGTAGATCAGCACGTTGCGGCAAAAAATAAAATCGTAGCGAATATCCGCGCGCTGCGAAGGCCCGAACAGATTGCCTTGCGTGAATTGCACCGTCCTCTGCACACGCTCGTGCAACTGCCAGCCTTCGGCAGTTTCATCGAAGTGGCGGGCGCGAAATTCGAGTGCGTGCCCGCGAAACGAATTGCGCCCGTACACCGCACGCTGTGCACGCTCGATCGCCTGCCCACTGATATCGACTGCATCGACGATGAAACGCGCCGGGTCGATACCGGCATCGAGCAACGCCATCGCCGCCGAATATGGTTCCTCGCCGCTCGAACACGGCGCACTCAAGACGCGCAACACGCGCGCCGGCGCACTGGCGAGCCGTTCATGCGCGAGCCGCACGAGCGCGGCAAACGCCTCGCGCTCGCGGAAAAACCAGGTCTCCGGCACGACCAGCGATTCGACAAGCGCCTGGCGCTCCTCGGGCGAGAGGTTCAGCAGGAGCCAGTACGCATCGAGTGCGACGTCTTCGGGCAGCTCGTCGTGCTGGGTTGCGCGCACGCGTTCGAGCACCGCGCGGCCGAATGCGTTGACACCGAGCGACGACGCATCGATGCCCGTCTCGGACGAGAGCCAGTTGACGAAGCGCGGGTCAGCGAAGGTCATGGGTGTCATCACGTGCGGGCGCTCACTGCTACAACGGGTGCGGCCGGGAACAGCAGTGCGCGGGTTTCATCGTCGAGCATCTCTTCGACATCGACCCATTGCACGAGCCCTTCGGCATCGCTTGCAACGGGGCCGAGCCAGCGCGCATGGGGCGTCGCGACACCGCTGTCGGCGAAACGCTCACGCTCGATTCGTTGCGTACGTGTCGCGCGCTCGAGGATCAGGCCGAGCAGATGCCCGGCATCATCTTCATTCAGCGATACACCGCTGCGATAACGCACCAGCACCAGACGCGTAGAACGCAACGCACGCGCCGCACGGCCAAGCGCCAGCCGTGCCACGTCGATCACCGGCACCGGTGCACCGCCGTGCTCGATCACGCCCGCGATCCACGCGGGCGTGCCGGGAAGCGGCCGCACCTGCGTGTAGGCGAGCACCTGAACGATCGTGGCCGCATCGAGTGCGTAGCGGTCGCCGTCGAGTTCGAACTGGAGAAAGAGCATCGCGATTGCCTGCGCGGTCCGGTGCGAGTGTCAGCCCTTGAATTAGCCCTTGAGTCAGGCCTCGATCTTGAAGCGCGACACACCCGTGCGCAGCTGGTTCGCGACCAGTGTGAGGTCGTCGATGGCCTGCGACGACTGGCGCAACGACTCCGCAGTCTGCTGCGCGGCCTCCGACAGTTGCGACAGCGCCTGGGTAATCTGCTCGGCGCCGCTCGCCTGGGTCTGCATGCCTTCGTTGACCATCTGGAAGCGCGGTGCGAGCGTCTGTACTTCGGTGATGATCTGCGACAGCTGGCCGCCCACCTGATGCACGTCGCGCATACCGCGCCGCACCTCTTCGGAGAACTTGTCCATGCCCATCACACCGGCCGATACCGCCGACTGGATGTCCTTCACAGTCTGCTCGATGTCGTACGTCGCCACCGCGGTCTGATCGGCAAGCCGGCGGATTTCAGTCGCCACGACCGCGAAGCCGCGGCCATATTCGCCTGCCTTCTCGGCTTCGATCGCCGCGTTCAGCGACAGCAGGTTGGTCTGGTCCGCGACCTTGGTGATCGTCGCGACGACCTGGTTGATGTTGATCGCTTTCTCGTTGAGGATCGCGAGCTTCGCGTTGACCGAGCCGGCCGCTTCCATCACGCTGCGCATCGTGTCTTCCATCCGCGACAAACCGGTATGGCCTTCGCCCGCGAGCGACGCCGACTGCTCAGCAACGTTCGACACTTCGTTCATCGTGCGCAGTAGATCGCGCGAAGTCGCGAAAATCTCGCGCGAAGTCGCACCGATTTCGGTGGTGGTCGCGGCGGTTTCGCTTGCGGTTGCTTGCTGTTCCTTCGATGTCGCCGCAATCTCCGCCACCGAGGTCGTCACCTGCAACGACGACTTCTGTGCCTGCGAAACGAGGCTGGCCAGCTCTTCGGACATACGGTTGAAGCCGTCTTCCAGACGCCCGAACTCGTCGTCGCGCCGCAAGTCGAGCCGCTGCGTCAGGTCGCCGGTACGCATCCGGTCGTGCACTTTCACGAGTTGCACCATCGGCACCGTGACCGCCTTGAGCAGCGCATAGCCGGTGGCGAGCGAAATCAGCAGGATGACGCCGAGCGCCGTGGCGAGCGTGATCTCGGTGCCGGTCACCGAACTGCGGATCTGTTGCGCCGATTCGTCGGCACTTGCACGGTTCTGCTTGACCAGCACATTCGCCGTGCGGATCACTTCGTTCCACGTCGGTGTGAGCTTCACAAACGCGGCCTGGGCTGCCGGTTTCGATGTCTGGGCAATGCGCACCGCGTCGTTCAGGAGCGGCACGTACTGGTCGTAGGCGCTGCGAAATGCGCGGAACTGCTCGCGGTCCTGTTCGTCGTAGATGGTCGCCTGATAGTCGCTGCTCAACTGCTCGAAGTTCCGCAGGGCATCGGGCACACCATCGAGGTCGTGTTTCGCATCGTCCGCGGTACCGTCGACGAACGCCGCCCGTTCGAGCATCGTGTAGCTCACGTTCGCCGCCGCGCGCAGCGAGGTCGACAGATAGAGCCCCGGCACCGAATCGCGGCCGATGCTATGAGCCTGTTCGTCGATCGCCCGCAGGCGGCTGTAGGAAATCGCCGCCATCACGAGCAACAGCACGAACAGCGTGCCGAAACTCAGCACGATGCGGTTGCCGAGCGACAGCCGGCCGCCGCCGAGCATGACAGGCAGATTCTTGTTGCTTCCGATGGATGTCGTGCTGGCCATGTTCCGGATAACTCTCAAAGACCGTGGGGTGAATTAAGCAACGCCCGAGAAGTATTTCTCTAACTATCGAGGGCGTTAGTGCGGAGGATACACCGCGCAGGCAACAGCCAATACGGGGGTAACCTCGGGAACGTCTTGCGTCGCACCGCTTGATCGATCTGCCTGCAAACCGGCGCTGCCGGACTTTCCGTCAAAACACGCACGCCATGCTCAACCAGCCCGTCGGGCCCGATCGCGCCGGTACCACCAGCCCACGCCCACGATACCGAGCAACGCCACGCCAACCGGCACATACAGATACCGATGCACCCAGTAGCGCGTCGCGCGCCACGCCTGCACATAGGGAAAGCGGCTCGCCGCGCGAAAATCGGGCGCCGGACAGTCGCGGCCGAAATGCGCGGCGAATGGAACGGCGGCCCCCTCTTTCACGTAGCGCTGGTAGATCGCATTCGCGCGGTCATCGTCGTAGCGCACGAATGCCGCACCGTGGCACAACACGGTTGCAAATGCCTGTGACCGCGGCGGCAACAGGTTCGCGGCGTTGAGGGCTTCGTCGGCGGCCACTGCGCGATAGTGAAACCTCGTGTCGGGCTTTGCTTCGCTCGATGCATAGCGTTGCCGCTCGCCATCGGTCACGAACGAGCCAGGCAGGTCGGCGGCGGCGCGCTGTGCTGGCGTGTCGGGAGGCGGTGCGGCGGGCCCGGAAGACGAATCGGCAGCGGGCTGCCAGGCGCTGCGGCGTCCGGCGCCGCCGTCGAACGCGCCGTCGAAGGTCGCAAAGTCCGGCTCCTGTTCATAGCCCATGATCTCCATGCCGTGGGTGCGTGCGAGCGTGGCGGCGGTGAACCATGCCTGTGCTCGCGTTGTACTGCGCCATGCATGCTGCGCATCGTGCAACGCGGCACCATAGGCAGCAGCCCAGGTGCGCGCCTGCCATGGCGTCACGATGACTTTGTCATTGCGGTAATCGATATCGACAAAACGCGGGTCGTTGTCCGCGGGAAAGTACGGTAAGGCTTCATCGACCCGCCCGTCGCGCACCAGACGACGTGCCAGCAACGTGCGCAGCATGTCGTTCATCGTCCGCCTGTGCTGCAAGCGCCACTGGTAGTACTGGTCGCCGGCGAGGCTGATCGAGCTTGCCGGTATCGGTGGTGCTGGAACTGCACTGGCCGGCACATGCGCATCGATCCACGACTTCAGTTCGTCGGTTGTCAGCACGCGCTCGGCCACGTAAGCCGCATCTTCCGCGTAACCGACTCCACTGCCATCGTTGCCAAGGTACACGTCGTCGACACCGCTCGCCTTCTCCTTGCGCAGCGAGGCCGCGTAGAGCTGGTCCAATGCATCCGCATACTGCCCACGCGCAAGCGTCAGCACGCCCTGCTCGCCTTTGACGAGCGCCGCGCTACCGCTATCGAGACTCGCATCGTTCGGCGGGAACGCTTTCGATGCCTGCGCATAGGCCTGCGCGGCCGCCGTCAGATCGCCATTGCGCAGCGCGAGCTTCGCGCGCACCCAGCTCGCGAGCGCACTGTCGTCGTGTGCGATCAGTGTTTGCGCAACGTCGTAGCGCCCGAGCCGATACGCGAGTGCCGCGAGCCGGTCCGCGCCCGCTGACCGCTCGATGCCCTGCTTCTCGATCGCTGCGACGAGCGCCGTCAGCACCGGGTTGGCCTTCACGTCCTTGTCGCCGCGGGCCGTGTCCGCATAGCCGTTGTGTCCATTGAGGTCACGTCTCGCGAAGAAATCGGTCGTGCTCGCCGGATCGTCTTTCACGACATCACCAAGACGCGCGAGGCCGTAGGCGACCAGCAGCCGCTGCGTCAGCGGAGTCAGCGGATCGCCGACTAACCGGGTCGCGCGCGCCGGACTGCTGAGCGCCCATCCGGCGATCACGATCAGCGATACCTGGCCGCTCGTCGAACCGCGCGCGGCCTGTTCGGCGTACAACGCGATGGCGCGGCTCAGGTCCGCTGGCGCGATGGCATCGACACAGGCCGTCCGGTTGTCGAAATCGCTGTCATCGCATCGTATGCCACCGGAATACAGATACAGGCGCGCCTCTTCACCATAGCTCGCGACCGCCAGCCCCCAGGGGTCGCGTGCTCCATCGCGGGCCCGGGCACGCGCGAGCGCGAAGGACTGCACGGCTGCCGCGCGTTCTGCGGTGGCATCGTTGCCCGCACCGGCTGAAGCGTCGGCGTGCATCTTGCCGAGCATGTAGGCGGCCCAGACCACACGTAGATCGCTGCTTGCGCGTGGCAGATCGAGTACGGCCTGGAAGCGCTGCTGCGCGCGTACACCGGCGGCTGCCGCGTCGGACTCCGCGCGCTTCTGGGCAGCTCGGCAACTGGCGGCGCGCTTTGTCGAAGATCGCGTTGAAGCTGCGGCATGATCGCCTGCGCTTGCCGTGCTTGCCGCACCCGCATCACACGACGGCACTGTTGCATTCGACGCCTTGTAATCGACCGCCGCAGCGGTGTACAGACGCACCGCATCCGGCACACCATCACCGAGCGCGAACGCCGTGTCGCCGTTGCCGAGTGCGCGCATCGCCTGCACGGTCTTCATCTGATCGGCGGTGAGAATCGGCTTGTCGGGCGTATCGGGCGAACTGTCGTTGCCGGTGAGCGACTCCACAGCCTTCAATGCGTCGTTCGCCGAAACCAGATGCGATGCCTCGTAGGCAAACGAATTAGCCGGCGTGCTTTTCAGTGTGCCGGCGCGATTGTCGAGTAGTTGCAGCGGAAAATCCGGGCCGCAGGCGAGCACAGCCGCGGCGCCCGCTACGACAGCGGCAAGCGCCGCAACCAGCGCGAGGCCAGTGGGTTTACGGATCGACACGTGAAGTCACCGTGGGTTGAGTGCAGCGAATCCAGCCAATGGTGCGCTGGCGACCCGCACGCAGCAGACCATCCTGCGTGCGACGTAAGACAAGGTTCCGCGCATCGCGATCGAGCGTATAGCCATTGATACCGTCAGCGGCCACGCACGTGCTGTCGAGGCGAATACGCGACGGCAGCGATGCATCGGCGGTACCGGCGTTGACCAGCACGACATCGGCTGCTGTCGAACCGGCCGCTGCGCGCGTACGCACTGACAACGCGGGCCGCAGCGGCGCATGCGTCAGCACCGCGCGCCACGTGACGAGGCTCCATGCGCGTTCGTCATCGTCGGTGGGCAGACGGAACCAGACGATGCCAGCGAGACCCGCCGGCCGGTCACGCCCGATGCGCGCCGCGAAGGCACCGATCTCATCGGGTTTTGCTACGAGTTCGTGTGCGAGATCGTCGGACTGCAATGTCGGGCGCTCGCTCTCGATACCCGTTACGCGTCCGTCCGGTCCCCACGTGACGCGCGTGCCGTAGGTGGGCAGCGCGACGCGCCATGGGTGATGCGTGCGCCGGGCAAATGCACGCATCCACGTCTGTGCACGGTCTTCGTCGAAGAGCCCTCGCACCGGGTTCATCACGGCATGCACCTGCAGCACGGCTTCGTCCGTCTGCGCGAGCAGGCTGTCGAGCGCGGGACTATCCAGCCAGGTCGGTAGTGCAGTGATCGACAGGCGCATGCCCGGCGACGCAACCGCAAGCCGCTCGCGCAACGCGCCAAGAAACCGTTGATAGCCCGCAAGACGCGCGGTCGCGCAGTCGTAGTCGATTTCGACAGCCGCCAACGCGATCCCCTCGTGCTGCCACGCGCCGAGCAGCGTCGCGATGTGCGCGATCGATGCCGCATCGTCGAGATCGCTCAGCGCGCCGTCGAAGCGCACGACCGCCACCACCGGCCCATGCGCCGCGGTCAGCACACTTGCATCGGGTGTCATGTCGACCCAGCGGCCGCGAGCGTCGAGCTCCGCGGCCAGCACATGCCAGCTCGCGACGAAGCCGCGGCTCACATCGATCGCCGCGGCAACCGCCGGGGTCCACGTGCGTTGCCAGACGTATGCATCGTTGGGTAACGCGGGTAGTGGTTTGCCGCAACCCGCCATGCAGATCAGCATCATGGCCGCGAGTGCGCGTCTCGCGAGGCGGGCTACTGGTGCTGCAGGTACGGCGGATCTCGACGGGTCGAGCGGCGGCATGCGCTGTCCTGTTGTGCTGCGTCGTTGCGATGCGCGGCGGCCTGACATGACAGGCCGCGCGTCATTTCAGGCCGAAGTCCACCCGCGTCGCCGCGCCCTTGTCCTTGATGCCCTGCGCGTCGAGCTTCGGTGCAACGATGAAGACCCGGCTGCTATCGATCTTGCCTTCGAAATACTGCTGCACGGCCTGCGCGCGCTGCTGCGCCAGCTCGCGCAGGCTGGCGTCGTTGACCGGCGCATGTTCGGCGATGGCGCTCTTCATTTCGTCGGCGGGCAGGGACTTCGTCAGACCGACGAAGTTGTGCGGTTTCTTGAAATCCGCGGCCTTGTACGCCTTGCTCAGATACTTGTCGTAGTCGGCGGGATCGACGGTCACGGTCGACGTGTCGACGCTCTCGCCCTTGCCGACCGTGTCCTTGATTTTCAGCTGCTTCACGAGACCATCGACATATGCGGTGCGCAGGCCTGGCCCGTCGGCTGCGGGATCGACTCGGCCGATCAGGTCGATACGGATCGACGACTTCTCCGTAAGCACCTTGATGATCGTATCGAGTTTCTTCGTCGCGGCATCGGACAACTTCGCCGAACCCGGATCGAACTCGACGTAGCCAAGCTCCTCGCTATTGCCACCGCCGAATGCGTTCGCGATCAACGAGAACGGCGCGGTCACTGCCTTCTCGAGCAGGTTTAGCACCGCATGCCAGATCAGCCCCCCGATGCTGAACTCGGGGTTCGACAACGAACCCGACACGGGGATATTCACATCGATCTCGCCGCGCGAGTTTTTCAGCAGCGAGATCGCGAGCCGCACCGGCAGCTTCGTCGCCGTGCTGTTGTCGACGTGGTCGCCGAAGGTCAGCTGATCGATGAAGATGTGGTTGTTCGCGCTCAACTGGTCGTTGGCGAGCTGGTAGTGCAGGTCGACGTTCAGCTTGCCCTTCGTGATCGGATAGCCCGCGTACTTCGCCGAGTACGGCGTGAGATTGGTCAACTCGATGTCGTGCGCACTCGCGGTCAGGTCGAGCGCGGGCTTCGCGATCAGCGGATTGACCGAGCCGCGGATCGACAGCGGGCCGTTCGCCGCGAGCTTCGCGGCGACGTCCACCGGCGCAGATGTGGTCGACTGCGTACCGAACGCACCGATCTTGCCGGTAATGCTCACGAGGTTCGCCGTGTAGTTCGGCTTGATGAAGTTGTCGGTGTAGGTGACGCGACCGTCCTGCAACAGCAACTGGCCGAAATGCAGTTTCACCGGGCTTTGCGGCGGCGTGGCGGCGACCACCGTCGGGGCAGGCCCCGACGCCGGATGCGGCGCCGATGCCGCGACTGCTTCCGACGCATCGGATGCAGCCTGCGGCGTCAGCGGCACCGCTTCGCCTTTCGCGTTCTTGTCGCGTGTGAGCGACTGCGCCTCACCCGTCTGTTGCGCGACCACCTGGCTCAGGTTCAGCTTGCCCTGCGCGTCGAGCAGCACGCGGCCATAGAAACCCGCGAACGTCACACGGCTCGCATCGACGTCGGTACCCCTCTCGCTGTAGTTCGCCTTCAGGTTCGCCAGCGCCAGCGAACGCCAGCCCGCAAACGGATCCGAGGTCGCCTTGTCGAGCATGCGCACATCGACGAGGGCTACGTCGCCGCGATACTCAACCTGCAGCGCCTTGTTCTGCGACAACGCCACTTCACCGTTCGCATTCAGCAGCGCGCTCGCGATGGTGGCGTTCAGCTTGTTGCCGAAATACGGTTCGAAGGCGGCGGCATCAAGCCGGTTCGCATTGATTTTCAGCACCAGTTTTAACGGAGTCGCCGTCACGTTGCCGGTCACGCCGAGCGTGCCCTTGCGGTTCAACGTCGCCTGCAGATCGATCGGTAGCGGATGGCTCATATCGTCGCTGATCTGCTGCACCTTCAGTTGCAGCGGCGTCACGCTGAGCTTCACCGGGCGCGGCGTCGTGTTGTCGGTGAAATCCGCCGATCCGTCTTTCAGGCTCAGCTCACCGATCTTGTAGTGCCACGCAGCCTCTTTCGCCGCGGGCTGCGCGGTGCGCGGCGCCGCGCGCCGCGGTGCGGTTGCAGGTGAATCGGCCAGCGCTGCGAGATCGATGCGACCGTCCTTCAAACGCTGCGCGTTGACGACAAGCCCCGTCAGATCGACGCTAGTGACGACGGCATTGCGCGCGGCCAGATCGACCTGGTCGATCTTCACGTCGGCCTGCGCCAGACCGATGGCCTGCTGCTTCACGCCGGGTACGTTCAGTTTGAGCGACTGGAGTGTCAGCGTGCTGTCGTTGACTTTCAGGTCGAGCGGCGACTTGCCCCAGTTCGTGTTGAGGTTCACGCTCGCGGACAGCGTGCCGTCGGCGATCCGCGCCGCGGTTGCGCCGGCGAGATACGGCTGCACCAGTGGCAACGGCAATGTTTTCAGGTCGAGCTTCGCGTCGGCGGTCTGTGCGGCAAGCGTGAACGCGCCAGCGGCGGCCACCGACCCGCCGCCCTTCAGCGACGCGCCCAGCGTGTAGTGCGCCGGCGACTTGCCGAGCATCGCGAAGTCCGTGAGCGTCGACGATACATCGGTGATGCCGAGCGTGACGGGTTGCGCGGGCGTGTCGTCGCGGAAATTGACGGTGCCGCCGGTCAGTTCGAAGCGCTTGATCGATAGATCGAACGGCGCCGGTGGTTTTTCGGCTTCGGTCGGAGCGGCCACGCCCGATGCAGCGCTGGCCGCCGATGCAGCAGGCACGGTGCTGGCGCTCTGCGCAGCATCGGTCGCGGCGCCCGGCGCCGGTGCGAACATGCGCTGCACACTCAGCACGCCAGCCTTGTCGCGGGCCAGCGCAACAGTCGGTGCATCGATACGGATGTCGTCGAAGCGATAGATGTTCTTCAACGGTTCCAGCGTCGCCGCGGCAACATGCAGCTGATGCAGCGAGACAAACGGCGCGTTGTTCTGGTCGACTGCATCGACGTCGTCGAGATCGGTGGTGCCGGAGATGCGCAGCGTGGGCGCATCGTCGGACATCACGAAGTTCAGTTTCAGATCGCTCGACAGCTTGCCTGTCCGCACGGTGACCGGCAGCTTGACCGGCACATACGACAGCAGACGCGGCATATCGAGACCATCAAAACGCAACGCCACTTCCGATTCGCGCGAGGCCGCAAACGGCTTCGTCTTGCCGTCGATAGCGAGCGGGCTGCCATCGATCCGCGCGCGCAACAGCGGCTGCACGAAAATATCGGTCTTGGACGGCAGCGTCGCGATAAACGGAATACCGAGCTTCCACTGATCGATGACGTGTTTCATGCCGAGCAGCCGGTCGTCGAAATCGATCCGGCCGTTTTCGAGCCGGATGTTCGATACCGAGAACAGCGTCGGTTTGCTATTCGGTGTGGACGGCTGCTTCGAGAATTTCTCGATCAGGTCGGTGAAATTGAAGCGTTGCGCGTCGTAACGGATGATGTGAAAGCTCGGCGAATCGAGCTGCACTTCATTGACGATCGGCGCCGCGCGAAACAGCGACGCCCACGACGGCCGCACGATCAGCCGCGCGATATCGATGAAATCACCCGCGCCGCCGCGTTCGCCGATATGAACGCTATCGGCTTCCAGGTTGAGCGTGTAGGGATTCAGTGCGATGCGGCCGATCGTGGCCGGCCGGTCGAGCTGTTTGCTCAACTGTTGCTCGGCGATGTGGCGGATCAGCGGGGGCGCGGCGAAGAAGCCGAACAGGCCAAACAACACCAGGAAGATCAGCAGACCGGTCAGGATGCGCCGGGTACGCCGCGCGCTTGCCACGCCGCGAACGGCCTGCAGGGAAGAAACGAGTGCCGCCTTGTTGAGGCTCGCCATGCTTGTCGGTCGCCGATGATGCGGCGGCAAGCCCGCCGCGATACGAAAGTTCAGACTGCGGCAAGTATACGTCCTGGAAGTTTCGTGTCGTGCAAATGTGAGGCAATTTGCACGGTACTGCGCTCATCGATGCAACATGCATGCATAGGCATCGACAGGCTTCACTCACACGATCCCACCCACGGACGACACGCGCGAAGGGCAGCGAAGCACTGGCCCGCTGCCCCACCCATGCGGTTATCCGCGCGTCGCTGCGTTACTGGCGCACGACAGTCGGCGGCGCCCACGAACCATCCGTGGCCTCCGGCTTCGGCGCATACAGACGCATCATCAGCTGGAAGTCGGCGCGCGGCACCGGCAGCCAGTTCGTAGCCTTCGCCCGCACCGCCGACACGGTCACGTCGACCGAACCGTCGTGATTGCGCCGCAAGCCGTTACGATCGCCGACCGCGAGGTGCGCCGGCGCACTTTCGCCCAGCGCGCCCTCTTTCGTGTACGCGGTGATCGACCAGAAACCACGCACCGGCGGCAACTGGTTCGGCGCGAAGTGGATCTGATAGCGGTTCGCACCGTTCAGTGCCCGGCCGTCACCGTCAACCGCGACCGTGGCACGGACTTCGTCGTCGCGCGTACCGATGCCGGGTTGCGCGAACGCCGCATAGGCGCGCAACGAGTAGTCCGGACCGTAGTTACCGATGCCGTCGCCAAACCAGCTCCAGCCGTTGCCGGTCAACAGGTTGGACGGCGCAGTGGCCACGCGGTCGTGACCGTCGGCGAGACCCGTGGCGATTGCATCGCTTGCACCCGACGGCAATGCCGCCGATGCGCCCGGCGTCACGCCCAGGTCGGAGAGGGTCTTCAGCGCGTGCGGATCGACCGGTTCGGGCGGGTTGTCTTGCAACGCTTGAGCAAGCCGACCGAAGAACGCGTTGGCGTCGTAACCGGCCACGAGAATGGCCGGCGTGGCGGCGGACGGCACATCGGCGGGATTGCCGCCCGGACGTGATGCGGGCGCCGCCGCCGAAGCGGCGGGCTTCGACCACGCGCTGAGCGGCGCGACGCGCATCGCGCGCTGCAGCTTGCGGACCGCTACGACATCGCGCGGACTGCTCGACTGGACCCGCACCGTGAGCCACAGGTTACGGGTCGGCACGTTGACGCGCGTGACGCCCTTTGGCAGATCGCCCTGCCAGCCGGGGCCGACGAACGCAATCGTTTGCGCCTTGAGTCCCGCAGCATGCGGACCGACTTGTGCGGCCGTCGACCAGATCACGTTGGTCCACATGTCGAGCGCGCGCGCGTCGACGTAACGGCCGTGCGAATCGGGCAGCGAAACGATGACAGGTTCGGCGCCGACGTCGAGCCAGCCGGTCGAGTCGAGCGTATCGAGGCTGGGTGTGGTCGGGTTCGCCGCGCCGACCGGCGGCAGCGTCTGCGCATGCCGCAGCGTGTTGACGGGCGCCTGGCCCATGCTGTCGCCGACCGCGGCGTCGCGTGCGACGCTCATCAGTACGAGCGGGTAGCCGAACACGTAGGAGTCGGCCACCTCGTCCTTGATCCAGCCCGTCGACTTCGGACTGTCACCAGGCGGGGCGGCACAACCGGCGAGGAAAGCGAGGCCTGCGAGCGATGCGCAGGTCCAGTGGAGCGAAAAGGAATCTCGGCGGCTTTTTATCATTCGTTGATTGATACAGGCGTTCGGTGAAATAGCGCGAACCGGATGCGGCCAGGTCCGCTGAGCCCCCGCTCATTGGCGAACCGGCGCGTCTCCGACCCTAACATCGGGTTTTAACGTATCCGTGACGGCGAAGCAAGTCCGAACGCGGAGACATCGATTTGTCACAGGCGAAAGCGGGGTTTTGCCAATCGATTGCATCTGTTCTTGACCTTCCCATCATGGGAACGTCAATACTGGGTTTTATCGTGCGGTAGAACGCCGCCCCAGACCGAGCCCCATCATGACTGACCTTGCCGTTCCAGACCGCACTGCCGCCGCGCAGGCGGAACTTGAAATCAGCGGGATGACCTGTGCGTCGTGCGCGACGCGCGTCGAAAAGGCGCTGGCGAAGGTGCCGGGCGTCTCACATGTGTCCGTGAATCTCGCCACCGAAAAAGCCACCGTCGATCTACGCGACACCGCCAGCGCCGGCGCTCTTGTCGAGGCCGTTCGCAAAGCCGGTTACGACGCGACGCCGGTCGTGCTTGAAGCCGACCCAGCCGCAGCTGACACCGCAACCGCGGGGCAGACCGCGGAATTCGCGATCGGCGGAATGACCTGCGCCTCGTGCGCGATGCGCGTTGAAAAGGCGCTGGCGAAAGTGCCCGGTGTCGCGCGCGTCTCGGTGAATCTCGCCACCGAAAAAGCCGCCGTCGATCTGCACGACGCCGTGCCCGTCGATCAACTCGTCGCAGCCGTGACGAAAGCCGGCTACACCGCCGTTCCGCTCGCCCGTGAGGCCGACGTGGAGGCGACGCAAGGCGCAGCCGGCCGGCCCACGCAGGCCAACATCGCACAACGCGAACTCGTGGCAGTCGTCGTGGCCGCACTGCTGACACTGCCGCTCATCGCACCGATGGCCGGTACGTGGTTGACGGGCATCGGCCTCGATCTCTCGCCGCCGGCCTGGCTGCAGTTCGCGCTCGCCACGATCGTGCAGTTCGGCTTCGGCGCGCGCTTCTACCGCGCCGCGTGGCGCGCGGTCCGCGCGGGCGCGGGCAATATGGATCTGCTGGTCGCGCTCGGTACGTCGGCGGCGTATGGGATCAGCGTGTATGAACTGGTGGTGCATCCCGGCGCCACGGAACATCTGTACTTCGAGGCGGCGGCGGTCGTCATCACGCTGGTGCGCTTCGGCAAATGGCTCGAAGCGCGCGCGAAGCGCCAGACCACCGATGCCATCCGCGCACTCAACGCCCTGCGCCCCGAACGCGCGCGCATCGTGGTCGGGGATCGCGAGCACGAGGTACCGCTTGCGCAGGTGCGTGTCGGCATGATCGTCGCAATCCGGCCCGGCGAACGGGTGCCGGTGGACGGCAATATCCTGCTGGGCCGCACGCACATCGACGAATCGCTGATCACGGGCGAGAGCCTGCCCGTGCCGAAAGAATCCGCCGATCCGGTCACGGCCGGCTCGATCAACGGCGAAGGCGCGATCACCGTTACCACGACCGCCACCGGGGCAGAGACCACGCTGGCGCGGATCATTCGCCTCGTCGAAAGCGCACAGGCCGAGAAGGCGCCGATCCAGCGGCTCGTCGATCGGGTGAGCGCGATCTTCGTCCCCGCGATCCTCGTCATCGCCGCGCTGACGCTGATCGGCTGGCTGCTAGCCGGTGCATCGGTCGAGAGCGCGATTCTCAACGCGGTCGCAGTCCTCGTGATCGCGTGCCCCTGCGCGCTCGGTCTCGCGACGCCCGCCTCGATCATGGCCGGCACCGGCGCGGCAGCGCGGCGCGGCGTGCTGATCAAGGACGCCGAAGCGCTTGAGATCGCTCATCAGGTGAATGTCGTCGCATTCGACAAGACCGGTACGCTGACGATCGGTCAACCCTCGGTCACGGCCTTCGAGCCGCTCGGCATCGAGCGCGACGAAGCGCTCGCGCTGGCCGCGGCGGTGCAGCGGCATAGCGATCATCCGCTGGCGCGCGCGATACTGAAAGCGGCCGACGAGGCTTCCGCAGCGCAATCGCCTGCTGCCGCTGCCGCCGACGCTCGCACGGTGACGCAGGCGCGTGCCGTGCCAGGTCGCGGCGTCGAGGCGCAGATCGACGGCCGCATGCTCGGTATCGGCAGCAGCCGGTGGCTGGCGGAACTGCATATCGCGTTGCCGCCCGAAGTCACAGCCCGTGCCGAAGCACTCGAGCAGGCGGGCAATACCGTGTCGTGGTTGATGGAGCTGGGCAGCAGTAGCGCGCCGTCGGCCGTACCTGCCGCGCTCGCGTTGATCGCCTTCGGCGACACGCTGAAACCGACCGCGCGCGAAGCGATCGCCCGGCTCGCGAAAATGGGCGTGAAAAGCGTGCTCGTCACCGGCGATAACACGGGTAGCGCAGCCAGTGTCGCCGCCGCGCTCGGCATCGATGAGTTTCATGCGCAGGTGTTGCCCGAAGACAAGGCCCGCGTGATCCACGATCTGAAGATCCGCACCGCCAGCGTCGTGGCGATGGTCGGCGACGGCATCAACGACGCACCCGCGCTTGCCGCAGCGGACATCGGCATCGCGATGGCGACCGGCACCGACGTCGCGATGCACGCGGCCGGCATCACGCTGATGCGCGGCGATCCGGCGCTGGTCGCCGACGCAATCGACATCTCGCGCCGCACGTGGCGCAAGATCCAGCAGAACCTGTTCTGGGCGTTCGTCTACAACCTGATCGGCATTCCGCTTGCCGCGTTTGGTTTGCTCAATCCGATGCTGGCCGGCGCGGCGATGGCGTTTTCGAGCGTCAGCGTGGTGACCAATGCGTTGCTGCTGCGCGGCTGGCGTGGCGCGAAGTGAGCCGCGGTAGCAGTTTCGCCTTTGCTCAGGCCGTCGGTCGCACCATCTGGAACATCGCGCCGATCTCCGCGTAGTCGGCGCGATACCCCGCACGCATGATCGGCTGGGCGGCCCGTGTATCAAAGAGGCCGTCCTTCAGGTACGCGGGGTCGATATGCACGCCGACCACCTGGCCGAGCGCGAGGAAGTTGTCCATCGGCGTGCCGTCGAGCGTATGCAAACGGATCACCTGCAACAACCGGCACTCGAGCGCCGCGGGCGTCTCGCCGACGTGCGGTACCGCAACGTTGCGACCCGGCGCCGGCGTCAGACCGGCCAGCTCGAATTCGTCGATGTCGGGTGCGACCGGCGCCGACGAGCGGTTCATCTGCCCGGCTAGCGGCTTCGTCGCGAGATTCCACACGAACTCGCCGGTCGCTTCGATATTGCGGATGCTGTCCTTGTAGCCTTCGCTGCAGAATCCGATGATCGCCGGAAACGTCGCGAACGCACCGAAGAAACTGTATGGCGCGAGGTTCAGGCGACCTTCGGGATCGCGTGTCGAGATCCAGCCGATCATGCGCGGCGCGACAATTGCCTTGAACGGATCGTGCGGCAGACCGTGGCCTTGCGCCGGGTCATAGAAAAGATGCGACATGGGGCTTATCCTCCGCCGATCAGGCGTTTGCGCAGCGCGCGGACGCGCGCAAGACGCGCCTCGTCCCATTCGTAAAAGCCCGCACCACTGCGCACACCGACGCGTCCTGCGTCGACCTGTTCGCGCAGCAGATCGAGCACGTCGTTATCGTTGGCGAGTTCGGGCATCAGGTGCGTGCCGACATTGAGAATCGTATCGAGGCCGCCGAGATCCGCACTTTCGAGCGGACCGACAATGCTCCAGCGACGTCCGAGCGACGCCTTCATCACACGATCCACGACTTCCGGCGAAGCCGCGCCCGAGCGCACGATGTTGAGCGCTTCGCGCAGCAGCGCGAACTGCAACCGGTTGCCGACGAACCCCGGGATCGCTTTCTCAAGTACGACCGGTTCCATACCGATCGCTTCCATCAGCGCAACGGTACGGGCGGTGACGTCGGCGGATGTAACCGAACCCGGCACGACTTCGACGAGCGGAATCAGGTGCGGCGGATTCCAGAAGTGTGCGATAACGAAACGCTCGGGTGCGCGCAAGGCGGACGCGAGCCGGTCGGGCGGAAAACCGCTGGTGTTGCTCGCGAGAATCGCGGTCTCGCCGAGCACTTCCGCGAGCGCTGCATACAGCCGATGCTTGAGTTCGAGTACTTCGGGAATCGCTTCGATTACGAAACCTGCTTCGGACATCGCGTCGAGCTGCGCGCGACGCTCGATGCGCGCAAGTGCGACCTGCTTCGCAGCAAGGTCGATGCGACCGGCGTCGACGAGTTCATCGAGGATCGCCTCGGCCTTTGGTGCAACGCTCGCAAGGCGCGTTTCGTCGACGTCGTACACAATCGTCCGATAGCCATGCAACGCACTTTGCGTCGCGATGCCGACGCCCATCAACCCGCTGCCGATCACGCCGATGACGGTCGTGCCAGGTCCATCGATGCGCGAAGTATGGGCGCGCGAGGGTTCTACGTTATCCAAGCTGTTCTCCTGCCGAGCCTTCGATAGAAGCCCCAGAGAATAGCCTAACGCGCCGCTTCGCAACGCCAGATGCAGCAAAGGCCGGCGCCCTTTCGAACGCCGGCCTTGCTGGGCCTGCTACCCGACGCCGCCCCACGCCGCATCGGGTTGACTGCTCGTTACGCCGCGCCGGTCAGTAGCGATGATCGCGGTCGCGCCGCGGATCGCGATCGTGCGGATGGCGGTGCATCCACTCGTCGTGCGCCCAGTAGCGGTGACCATCCCAATACCGATCGCCATGCCAGCCGATATTGATCTGTACACCCACCGGAATCATCCGCGGCTGCTCGACCACCACCTCCTGCGCAAACGCACTGCTTGCAGCCAGTAATGCACTGCCCGCGAGCGCCGCGGCGAGGATCGTTTGCGAAACCCTATTGCGTGTCTTCATCGAACACCTCCCGTTTTTCAGGTTTGTCGCGAGGCGGTCGGCGTGCCCGATTAACTGGACCTGCCGTCGTGATTCATCCCGCGCTTGCAATCCACTCTAACGATCGATGCTGCGCGAATACGTGAGCACTTGTAAGCGCAAATTTCAGGATCGACGGGGGGCGAAAAAACGGTTCGATACGGTTGGGCCGCTGTTTATCGGGGCCATCGGAAGGGACGCGACGATCGTCTGCCGGAGCGGCTGGTCAGCAGTCGTTACATCCATTTCGGGTTCGAAATATCGCGTAAGAGCGCGCTGCCTGGATCAAGCGAAACGCGAAACCAGCAGACAAAAAGAAAGCGGCGCGTCCAGGCAGGACGCGCCGCTCACTGACGATGCGCGAACAAGACCGCGCGATGTCAGCCGTGTTCAGTCGATCAGACGGATACCGAACAGCGTGGACTGCGACTCGCGAACGCGTTGCGCTTCACGTGCGCGCGCTTCGTACGAGTATTCCGAGTCCATCGGCAGATGCGGCGACGCGAAGAGGCCGCTGACCTTTTGAAACAGTGCGAGGATAAAGCTCATGGCGACTCCCGGTTGATAAATAGCTAGGGTTTTCCCTTAAATTGAATTCTAGGGTTTTCCCTAGTCGATGTCTAGTGCATCGCACCATTTTTAACAATTGATTGAGCTTGTGCGGCTGGGAGAGGGTTGGTGCGTTGCATCAATACAACAGACGAGGCAACCGACTCCGTGTCGGAGCCGTCGCCCTCTATCCTGCGCAAACGCATGCCCAGCAAGCGTTCCCGCCGGCTGGAGGGAACCGGGGTAGCTATAGACAGAACCGCGGGCTCGCGAAACTCAGTGCCTTCAGTGCGCGTTCGCCGTCTTCGACTTATGCCCGTGCTGCGCTTTCGACGGATGCCGTGCCGGCGCCGCCGGACGCGGTTGCGCCACTGCCGGCGCGGGCGCCGCTGCAGCGGGTACCGGTACTGTCGCCGAATCGGTATCGAGCAGCGTCGCGAGCGTGGCCTGCTGGGTCAGCATCATCTGTTCGATGCGCTGTTGTTGCAGCGTGGTGTTCCGCGCGAGACGCATCAGTAGCAGTGTTTGCGCGATACCGATCGCGACCGTCACGAGCAACGCGCCCACTACGATCGAGAGCATCCACTTCATACGGCGCGAATGATCGGTTGCGGCGCGCCGCTGATCGGCGATCACGCCGTACAGTGCATCGACGGTATCGGCGAATGCGGTAGCGCGGGCGCGATCGAGTTCAGGCGTGGCGCGCGGCGTGTCGTGATGTATTGGTGGTGCCGCGGGGGGTATTGCGCGGAACGTGCTCGATGTCGGCGGTGTGGGTGCGGATGCGGATG
This sequence comes from Paraburkholderia acidicola, assembly GCF_002362315.1. Lineage (GTDB taxonomy): Bacteria > Pseudomonadota > Gammaproteobacteria > Burkholderiales > Burkholderiaceae > Paraburkholderia > Paraburkholderia acidicola. Next base: position 2,128,984 of record NZ_MTZV01000006.1, on the reverse strand, counting down.
CGGATGCGGCTGCGGTCGACACAGCGTGCGTAGAACTCGCCGCTGCATCGGCAGCGGATGCTTCTGTTGACGCCGACACCGCCGCGCCCGCTTCGCGCGATGCGCTCGCCGCTTTTGCGAACGTCGCGGCGAAACGCTGCGGCGGAATGGCCGGCTTGCTGCCGCTCGTCGTGCCGGACGACGACACCGTTGCATCGTCGGGCGACTGACGCAACGCGGCGACACTCCGCGCCACACTTGCCACGGCCGTTACCTGCGCAGCCTCGCCCGAAGCGGCCGGTTCCGCCGATGCGACTACAGGCTGCGGCACATCCGCCTCGGCCGCAGGCTGTGTACCGCTCGTCGTGTTCGTGTTCACGCTCGTAGCCAACTCCCCAACGCTGCTCGAAGCAGACGCGTCGCTCCACTGGCCGGCGAGTTCGCCCGATCCCGCTTCCGGCGTGTCATCTAATTTCGCCGAACGCGAAACGCGCCGCGCCACCTTCGTATCAGTACCAGTCGCCACGGCCTGCGCGCTATCCGGTACTCCTATCGCCGCAAGCACCACCTCCGGCAACTCGAACCCCGACAGCGTGCCCTGGCGAACATCGATATTCATCGCCTGCAGCGTCGCGCGGGTGGGATCGTCGGGAAACAGGTCGAGTGTGCTGTCGTCGCGAGGAACGTCGCTCAACTGCGCGAGGCGCTGCGCGGATTGCGCGGCGCGCGCAAGCTTGTTCTCGGTTTCAGTCGAAACGCTCGAGGCCTGTGGCTTCGTCGCGTCGGAACGGCGCCGCCGGGTAGTCGGGGATGCGTGGGGATCTGCGGAATCTGCTGCCATAGCGATGCGAAAAAAGATTAGTCGCGCAGCGCTCGTCGCCAGACATCGGGCGCCGGTCGCTGCTGCGCGATGCGGTCTGTGTTTTTTGAAGACCGCATTGTCGCACGGCGAGGCCCGCTCGCATCACGATGGCAAGTTCTCCTCCCTGAATTCTTTCACGCCGGGCAGTTGTCGCAGCCGCTCGCAGATCGACGCGTACTCGGGTGCCGACACCCGGTGCAGCGTGATCATGACCTCATCGAACTCGGGTGCGTCGTCGCTTTGCTGCATGACAAACTGTTTCACGCGCGGGCTCGATGAACCGAGTGCGTCGTGTAGCGAATGGAACGTCATCGCGCCGCGTTCGATCAGCAGCGTGAACTGACGTCGCTGCTTGACCGTGATGAAACGCCGCTCGATCGGTTTGATACCCGCGAGAATGATCAGGATGATCACCGTCGCTGCAATCGATGCGGTGTACAACCCGCCGCCCACCGCAAGGCCGATCGCCGCCACCGACCAGAGGCTGGCCGCCGTCGTCAAACCTCGCACAATCTCTCCGCGTAGCAGGATCGAACCCGCGCCGAGAAAGCCGATGCCCGACACGACCTGGGCGGCCATCCGCGATGGATCGAGCACGATGTGGTCCCCACCCAGCACGTCTGCGAAACCGAATGCCGACACGATCATGATGAGTGCGGACCCGACACATACGAGCATGTGTGTGCGCAGCCCCGCAGCCCACGAAAGCCGTTCTCGTTCGAAGCCGATGACACTGCCAAGCGCGGCAGCCAGGATCAGTCGTAAGATGAGTTCTACATTCCCCAGCATTGCTTTACCTCCTTATCGATATCGATGAATCGCAGCCCATGCGCTGCGCTCGCGATGGTCACGCATTTGCTTTATGCTTGGGCACCGTGCGCCCGCCAGGCCGGCTCATGGCGTTACACCCGTCGCCCTCTACCCGCCGTCACGATACCCAGGCTATCCAAGCATGAACCAGTCCGCGCCCTCGTCCGCTTCCGCCCCTTCTGCCGCTGCGCAACTACGCGAGCATTTCGCGCAGGTCGTTCTGCCGGTCTGGCGCGGTCCCGGTTTCAATACGGCCCTGCGTCTGCCGTATGAAGCCGTGCACAGCGACGGGCGTACCGCGCTGCCTGCCGTACGCTACCGCGCCATGGCATGCGCGCGCCAGCTGTTCGTATTTTCGCAGGCGGGCGATGCGGCACATGCCGATACGCTATTCGATGCGCTGCGCCGCTACTTTCTTGACAGCACGCGCGGCGGATGGTTTTACAGCGTCGATGAAAAAGGTGCGCCGCTCGACACGACAAAAGACCTGTATACGCACGCGTTCGTCGTGTTCGCTTGCGCCGAATACGGTACGCGCTCCGGCAATCGTGAAGCGCTCGATATCGTGCAGCACACGTCCGCGCTCATCACAGAACGCTTCGCTGCACCTGACGGCTTGCTCAACGCGGCGCTCGATGCCGGTTTCTCGAACGTCACCGGTGCACCGCTGCAAAACCCGTTGATGCATCTGACCGAAGCCTGGCTTGCCGCCCGCGAAGCGACGCACGATGCCGCCTACGACGACGCATTGCAGCGACTCGGCAGCGCTGTTGCACGCGCGTTCGTCCACGCGCCGACCGGTTGCATCGCCGAGCTGCCGATCGGTGCGAACGATAACCGTCTTGAGCCGGGTCATCAGTTCGAATGGTTCTGGCTCGTGCGGCGTGCAGGTGCGTTGCTGGACGGATCGGGACTCGCCGATGCGCTACCGCGTGCATTTGCATTCGCGCAGCAGCATGGCATCGACGCTGCAACGGGCAGTGTTCACGCAGCGCTCGATGAAACCGGACGCGTCAAGGATGCAACCCAGCGCATCTGGGCGCAAAGTGAATATCTGCGCGCGCTCGCCACACATGACGACGCTGTCGTGCAAGCGGAATTGACACCGCAGATCGCGCGTTTTCGCGAGCGGTTTCTGCAGCCGCATGGCTGGTTCGAATGCAAGACGCCCGATGGCAACGTTGCGCGCGCCGATATGCCGTCGACCACGCCGTACCACCTCGCCACGGCTTACGCTGCGTTGCCTCGCTGAGTACGCATGCAGTACGCGTCGTCTCGTTTGTCCCTGCGATATTCAATAAGTATCGCAAGCACCGTAAATATATATTTTACGTTCTACACGACGGTCGATAAGCTACTGTTTCCAGCGACGCGCGTTCGCTTTCGCAACAACCGCAAGGGAACGGTGTGAACAGGAATCGTCGATTGATCATGGGCGCGGGACTGTCCGCCGTCGCTACGATGGCGTTTGCCCGCGGCGAAAAACATCGCGCGCTTCGGGATGTCAGTGATGTCGCTGATGTCCGCACCACCAGCCGTGCTTCCGAAGCGTTAGCGCTATGGCCGAGCGGCCGCATGCCGGGCGGTAACGGCCCCACCGGCCCCGAACACGTCAGCGCGAAAGGTTCAGTGACCAACGTCTCGCACCCGCGCATGAACGTCTACCGGCCGCGCAAGGCAAACGGCACGGCGGTTCTGGTGATCAGCGGCGGAGGTTACCGGCATATCGAACTCGGCAGCGAGAGCGGCCCGGCGTGCCGATGGCTGCAATCGCTCGGCGTAACTGCGTTCGAACTCGTCTACCGCCTGCCCGGCGAAGGATGGGTGCGAACTGCGCCGTTGCAGGACGGCCAGCGCGCAATGCGCGTTATCCGCACCGCCGCCGCTTCGTTCGGCATCGACGCGCAGCGCGTCGGCGTGCTCGGTTTTTCCGCGGGCGGACATCTGGCTGGCATGACGGCGGTCACATCGCACATCGACCGGTACGCGCCGATCGATACAACCGACACGTTATCGTCGAAGCCGAATTTCGCCGGACTCATCTACCCGGTGTTGAGTCTGGTGCCGCCGTTCGACAACACGGAAACGCGTCGTCAGTTGATCGGCGAGCATCCGAGCCTCGCGGAGGCAATCGAATTCTCGGTGGACCGGCAGGTCACCGCCACCTCGCCGCCCACATTTCTCGCACAGGCAAAGGACGATCCGGTCTCGCCGGTCGACAACAGTCTGATGATGTTCAACGCGCTACGCAAAAACGACGTGCTCGCCGAGATGCACATCTTCCAGGCAGGCGGTCACGGTTGGGGCATGGGTCAGCCAGGCTCGCTGGTTCACGCGTGGCCCGCGTTGTTCGAAACCTGGGCGGTGTACAACAAGCTGATACCCGGCGTGCTCGCCTGAGCAGCGCACGGCTAGCGCAACGACTCCACCACGAAGTCGATAAAGCTTCTTAGCTTCAATGTCAGCCGCCGGTCGGCGAGATATAGCAGATGCACCGGCCGCGACGGCAGTTCGTAGTCGGGCAGAAGGCGAATCAGACGACCGGCTGCAACGTCGTCTTCGACCAGCACCTCAGGCTGCATGATGATGCCGAGCCCCACGATAGCCGCCGTGCGCAGCGCCTGACCGTTGTTCACCGTGAGACGACCCTTCACCGGCACGCTTTCCGTCAACTCGCCGCGACTCAATCGCCAGATGTTCTTCTTCTGCCAGTAACTGAAGCCGAGGCAATTGTGCGCACTTAGATCGGCGGCCGTTTGCGGCAAGCCCGCTTCCGCCAGGTACACGGGTGCGGCGCACAGCCACATCCGGTAACGCTTGAGTTCTCTCGCGACCAGCCCCGAATCAGCCAGATCACCGATCTGTATCGCCGCGTCATACCCCTTCTCGACCCAGTCGATCGGACGATCGGCCAGTGTCAGATCCACATCGACACCGGGATAGCGCCGCAGATAGCGAGCCAACGCAGGCACGAGACGCTGACTGCCAAACGATACCGGCGCATGCACTTTCAGCACGCCGCGTGGCGCAGCGCGCATTTCGTCGGCGCAGGCATCAGCCGCGTCCGCATCGGCCAGCACTTGCCGGCATCGCTCGTAGTAAAGCCGTCCGACTTCCGTCAGCGACTGCTGACGTGTCGTGCGATTCAGCAGCTTCGCGCCGACCCGCTCTTCGAGAAAGCGGACGTGCTTGCCGACCATCGTCGGCGAGATGCCGAATATTTCGGCGGCGGCGGCAAAACTACGCCGGTCTGCGGCGCAGACGAATACCGACATGCTGAGCAGGCGATCGAGCATTCCGAACCCATGGTTCTGAGTGAAGGCACCCGAGCCTACTTCAAAACACCGCAGCCAACAACGATATTAGAGGCACGGCACAGACGGCACCGACATCCGACGGGCCGCTTCCTTCAACCTCTTCAGGAGTGACACGATGCCCACCGATTCCCCTCTTCGCCGCCGCGGTCTCGAACTGTTCGAACAGCTTCATGGCGGTCACGCCGGTGCGGCGATGGTCGCCGAGGTCGCGGAGATCTGCCCGGCGTTCGCGGACATGACGATCGAATGGTCGATCGGCTCGATCATGGATCGACCCGGCCTCGACCTCGCGACGCGCGAACTGATCCTCGTCGCGTCGTGCGTGACGCTGGGCAATGCGATGCCGCAATTGCGTGCGCATGCCGAAGCTGCACTTAGGGTAGGAGCCACGAAAGAGCAGATCGTCGAGACGGTTTTGCAGTTGACCTTCTATGCGGGTGGCCCTGCCGTCAGAAATTCTCTCGTGTTTCTGAAGGAGGTGTTTGCGCAGATGGAACACGAAGCGACTGCTGCGGCGTGAATGACGGCGCGGGCAAGCCGTCGTCAATACGCAGCCGATCTCGCGACCTTCTGCAGCAGCATCGTCTTCACGTCCACCCACTCGGAATCGATGATGCTGAAACGCACCGAGTTGCGTTTGCGCCCGTCCGGCATGATGCGTTCGTGCCGGACAATGCCTTCCTGTTTCGCACCGATACGCAGAATCGCGGCTCGCGATTTCTCGTTGAGTTCATCGGTAGTGAATTGCACGCGCACCGCGTTCATGACTTCGAACGCGTGAGTCAGTAGCAGCAGCTTCGATTCGGTGTTGACCCCCGAGCGTTGAACCGACTCGCTTAACCACGTGTGGCCGATTTCCATCTTGCGGTTCGCGCGGTCGATTTTCCAGAAGCGTGTACTGCCGACCAGCGCACCGGTATCGCGGCGAACGATCACGAACGGCATCGCCGTGCCAGCACGTTTCCCTTCAAGTGCGCTTGCAATGTACGCATGGATCGTCGCGGGTCCAGGAACGACGGTCACGCTCATGTTCCACAACTCGCCGTCGGCCGCGGCCGCAAGCAGACCGGATGCATGTTCTGGTCGCAGCGGTTGAAGCTCGACGATCGTACCCACCAGCGTGGGCTGAACGAGTTCGGAGACGTTGTCGCTCATCGACGGCGCGGTCAATCCCAGAGGTTGCGAAATGCAACGGCTGCGATCACCGGCACGCAGACGACTAGCGGAATCGCAAAGTACGGCACTTCGAGATCGACGAACCAGGTATAGACGAGCCAGCCAATGCCCGCACCGAGCGTGATCACGCCAACGAGTGCGGTAAGGATATTCAACGTCAGGGTGGAAGGACGCTTGCGCGTTTTTTCATTGGTAGAAGGCGTTTTCATCGCAGCACCGAAGCATGTCGTGACGGATATCCCGTTCATCGATTCTACTCCGGCGCGTGTTACTTTCATTGCGCTGCAAACAGCGGGCATTCGTCGCGTGCTGCGCTACGATTCCCTTCGGCCTCACCCCGTTCTCATCCCCGAACAGGATTCCCCATGACCGAGCCGACCCTCCCCCCCAACGACACGCCCAAGGCCCACTCACACGGCCTACATCTGCGTTTTCATCTTCCTTACGCGCATCTGTCGTCGCCATTCGGTGACGACTGGTTTGCGCTCAAGGCCGAAGCGTTTGCGCGCTTCTTCGGCACGCCGACGTTTCTGATTGCGCAAACCATGATCGTGCTGTTGTGGGTCATCGCGAACGTCACCGGCATGACGAAGTTCGACGTCTACCCGTTCATTCTGCTGAACCTCGCATTCAGTCTGCAGTCGGCCTACGCCGCACCGCTGATCCTGCTCGCGCAAACGCGCCAGGCCGATCGCGACAAGGCACATGCGGACGCCGACGCTCGACATCGCGAGGAACTCGCGCTCGCAGCCGAACAACGTGCCGTACAGATTGGCCAGCAAACCGCGCAACTCACCGCGCTTGTCGAGCAGAACACGAAGCTGACCGAACTCACGCGGCAACTCAGCGAGCGCATCGAAGCACTGACGAGTGAGATGCATCGCAAGGTTTTGTCGGGCAACGCGTGAGGATCGGGAGGAACGCACAGGGTGGCCGGCGCAGTCGTGCGGGCAATGCGGCATGAATCGTCAGCGGATTCAGTGGGTGCCGCGTTCGCCAGAAGACCGCTCTGGCCGATTTACATGCGCTACAGGTAGCGCATATGCAGATAAAAGGTGGAAAGCGTGAATAAAGCGCAGATTTCGCTCGATGCGCGGTCAACTTTCCACTATTTCTTCTTAACCGGCACACTGCTGGGTGCGGTCTTCGGTGCAGTCGCCCAGGATCCACCCGCGGCGGGCGACGCCGGCTTTTTGTCTTGTTTAGGTTTTTTCGCCTCGCGATTACTACGCAGTTGACCCTTTGCCATCATGCTTCTCCCGTTTCGCCAGCCGCGGAAGCGGCCGCGCTTCGGGCATGATGGCTGGATTTGGCGATGTTGTCGCCATGTATTTCATCCGACATTTGGTACGACAGTACCGATACACCGATTTCGTATACTCCTTGACCTTTTCGGTCGCATCAGCGTATTGTGCGCGACGACGTTCAAGAAAGTCGATTGCTGCTCATCAATTGATCGCTGTGTTAGCGGTATTCGTGGTCCTCTCACTCCTTGATCGCTTCGAACGCTCCATTCCGGAGCACATTTTATTTTTCACCAAGGATTTGGTTATGGATACCGGTACCGTCAAGTGGTTTAACGACAGCAAGGGCTTTGGCTTTATTACTCCCGATGCAGGCGGCGAAGACCTTTTCGCGCATTTCTCCGAAGTGACTGGCGAAGGCTTCAAGACCCTCGCTGAGAACCAGAAGGTTTCGTACGAAACGAAGCGCGGCCCGAAGGGTCTGCAAGCAGCTAACATCAAGCCGCTGTAACGCATGATGTATCCGGTGCCCATCTCTGGGCACCGGTCTCTGCAGGTTCTCTGCACCGCCTCTGCGTCATCCTCCGCATCACTCTCTGCGTCGCCAATACCCAGCACGATTACGTACAAACGAGCCCTTGACCTCATGGGTCGTGAGGCGCACTGTTGACTCGCAAAGCGCGTGATACGGATGCTCAACGCCTCAAGAACCGGGATGAGAACATGGCGCTCAACTTCCCCAATCCCAGCCGCAGCTACGATGCCTCACGACATTGCGTATGTTTCTGGGGTTACGACAATGCTCGCGAGATCGCTTTCGCCATCGACGATTCGGTGATATCGAGTCTGGGCCCCGAAGCAGGCCACGACAAATCAGCTGTGCTTGCCGCATTCGATCGCCACCGTGAACGGATTCTGTCGCTTGCCAGGAATGTTTATATGGGTGGACCGCAAAACCGCTATACGATTTCCTGAAGGTATTCTGGATGCATCGATAAGGCGGTGTATGTGCACGCAGGTGCATTCAATAATCGAGTCGGCCGCGCAGATCGTCGAACGGAATCATCACATGTTCGCGATACGCGGCGCGCTGCTTGAGCCGCTCGTACCACGCTTCGACGTTGGGAATATCGGGCCGCGCGATCTCCAGTTCGAAGTACCGGTACAGATGCGTGCCGGCCGGAATATCCGCGAGCGTGAAACTATTGCCTGCCAGAAACGGTTGCCCGGCAAGCACGCGATCAAGCTGCTGAAAATAGTCCGCGCAGCGGCGCACGCTTGCGTCGATCGCCGGCATATTGCGCTGCGCCTCCGGCGTTCGGAAGAAACCCCAGAACACGCCCGTTAGAAAGGCCGGCTGCAAACTGGTCTGCGACCAGTCCATCCAGCGGTCCGCCTGCGACCGTTGCACTGCATCGTCGAGCCAGAAGCGCGCGGTGCCATAGCGCGCGGCCAGGTACCGCAAGATGCTGTGCGACTCCCAGACTACCGTGCCATCGTCGTCCCTGATGACAGGCACGCGACCGTGCGGATTCATTGCCAGAAACGCGGCGGTGTCCGTGATACCGAACGCACCGCCTGCGGGGATGTGCTCATGAGACAACCCAAGTTCGCCGATCAGCCACATCACCTTCTGGACGTTGAACGAGTTGCGTCGCCCCCACACCTGCAGCATATGCGTCTCCGGTAACGTTGCAGCGATTGCGGTCGATTGTATCTGCGACACTCCGTCGGGCACGCGTCGCTTCAGACGCACCCGCTTATGTTCCCTCGATAAAGGGTATTTCCGCTAGCTACCTGGCGGTGTAGCCTTCCGGTTCAACCCGAAGACACGCCACTCCCCGAACACCATGAACGACGACACGACCGCCGGCACGCCACGCTTTGCGATCCGCAACCAGATCGCCGAAATCACGCTTGATCGACCGCATCACCACAACCGGATCGATCCCGACGATCTCGCTCCGCTGATGGCGCATCTGCAGACCGTACGCGAATCGCACGAATGCCGCGCGCTCGTCATCACGGGAACGGGTACGCAAACCTTCAGCTCGGGTTACACGCTAACGGCCATCGTCGAACAACTCGACGGTCGCTTCGAAGCATTTCTCGATGCACTCGAACAATGCCCGCTACCGACAATCTGCGCGTTGAACGGCAGCGTCTACGGTGGCGCAACCGATCTCGCGTTGTGCTGCGATTTCCGTATCGGCGTGACCGGCGCGCAAATGTTCATGCCTGCCGCGCGCATCGGGCTGCACTACTATCCCGGCGGCATGCGCCGCTATGTCACGGCACTCGGCGTCGCGAACGCGAAGCGCCTGTTCCTGACCGGCATCACGATCGACGCCGCTGAAATGCTGCGCATCGGTTTTCTGACCGACCTCATCGACACCAACGCATTGAACGAACGCGTCGCGCACTACGTCGATGCGATTCGCGCGTGCGAACCTGGCGTCGTGCAATCGATGAAGACACAGCTCAACCAGATCGCAGCCGGCGAGCGCGACGCACTCGTCTCACGCAGAGGTTACGAGGACTCGCTGGCATCGGAAGAACTACGCGCGCGGCTGGCGGCACTCAAACGCTGAGCGCTCGCACTCACCTCGTTCGACGCCTTTTCGTCAGCGATGTAACAGCGTAATTCGCGGAAAAAAGCCTGTAGCCAAACGTCAGAAACGGCTCACTACCATGACGGCATTGTCTGTGCTCGCTACGGAGGTGTCGAATGTTGAGCCATCACGAACTCGCAACCTTGCTACTGTTTCGCGACGCAACCTTGCGCTTCGAGGAATTCGATCCCGACGTTCTCGCCTTGTGCCGCTACGAACTCGTGGAAGTGCGGCGACGCGATCATCGCGGCTCGACGCTCGAACTCACCACACGCGGTCGCGACCTGTTGCGACGCCTGCACCTCGATGGCCGCGACGCCCTGCAGTAACCCCGCAGTGCTCCTCGCATCGCCTGATCCATATAAACCCTGATTGACCCCATTGTGCGCGCTGGATAACTTACCAAATGTTAAATGGAAGCGCTTCCATTCGACGTAATTTCCTGCCAGGCGCAACAACAATCTCCCCTCAGGTCGAGGGTAATTACTTCAAGTCCGCATCATGAAAGTGTCCGCCCGTCGCGTAGCACGACGAGCGGCGCATGTATCCATGGTGCATAGCATTTCTTTACGTTTCTCCAACGTCACATTACGGCCAGCACGAGGCGACCAGAGCCGGCATCAATAGTCACGATACGTATCTGCCTGTTTCAAGGGCGCATGCAGTGAACTAGACACGAACAATGGAGGGATGACATGAGATCACGTTATTCATTATGGATAGGCATCCTCACTACGGCAGGGGTAGTGAGTGCAATCAGCGGTTGCGGCGGCGATAGCGGCAGCAGCCCGGGCAGCGCGGCTGCGCAGTTATCCGCCAAGAGCGCCGTCGCTGCGGCGGCTTCAAGTCCCGCGGCGTCTGCTGAGAATTTTTCGGCTTCGCTCGGGCTGGCCAATTTGCGGGCAAAGGCGCTGCTTGCGCTCCTGACTCAGGATGAAAAGCTTCAGCTGATTCACTCCGAGTATCAGATGAACCAGGTTCCTCTAGGCGGTGGCGGTTATATCCAGGGCGTTCCGAGGCTGGGCATCCCGGACCTGAACATGGTCGACTCGTCGACGGGTGGCGGCAGCACCATCGAACCGAGCACCACGTTCCCTGCCACGATTGCGGTCGCGGCAAGCTGGAACAAACGACTGTCGTATGACTACGGCGCCCAGATCGCGAAGCAGCTCCGTGAGCAAGGTTTCGCCATGGGACTCGGCGGCGGCACAAATCTCACGCGCGAACCGCGCGGCGGCCGGACCTTCGAGTACCTCGGGGAAGATCCGCTGCTCGCGGGCGAAATGCTCGCGCAGCGCACGAGCGGTACGCAAAGCCAGAAAGTCATTGCGTCGATCAAGCATTTCGCCGGCAACGAACAGGAAACCGGTCGCGGCGGCGGCAACAGCCAGATCGACGAGCGGACCTTGCGCGAACTCTATCTGCGGCCATTCGAGATCGCCGTCAAGGAAGCTAATCCCGGCAGCGTGATGTGCGGCTATAACATGCTCAACGGGTTCTATACCTGCGAGAACCAGCACCTTCTCAACGACATTCTGAAGAACGACTGGCATTTCCAGGGGCAGATTCAATCCGACTGGGGTGCAACTCACAGCACCGCGAATGCGATCAATGCGGGACTCGATGAAGAAGAGGATGTCGGACCGACCGTCTTTCTGACGCCGGCGCTGGTCACCCAGGCTCTGCAGAGCCATGCCATCACCCAGTCGCGCCTCGACGACATGGTGCGGCGCAAGCTCTACACGATGATCCGCCTCGGTGTCATGGACGACCCGGCGAAGCCTGGTGGCACCGTGGACTTCGATCAGGCCAACGCGTTTGCGCAGAGAACAGCGGAACACAGCATGGTCCTGCTGAAGAACGACCAGGCGCAACTGCCGCTTGCCGCAGCGAGCCTCAAGAGCATTGCGGTGATCGGTGGGCACGCCGACGCGGGCATTCTTGCGGGCGGTGGTTCGGGCAATACGCGGGACCCGGTGACCGGCGCGTTTGCAGGGTGCGGCGGCTTGACGTTCCCGTCGGGTACGGGTTGTCACTGGTGGCCGGTCCCATGGCTGAAGGTGAATCCGACGATCGTTCAGTCGATTCAGCAGCAGGCGCCTAACGCCACGGTGACCTACGCGGGCAACACCGACCAGAACAATCCGTTCGTCGCGTACACCCAGCAGCAGATCGACGCCGCAGTCGCACTGGCCAGCAAGTCCGATGTGGCCATCGTCGTCGTGGTGCAGCCGGCAGGCGAGGATTTCGCCGATCTCGGCAGTCTGAGTCTGTCGAACCCGTCGAATCAGAACGAGCTCGTCCAGGCCGTTGCAAACGTCAATCCGCACACAATCGTCGTGCTCGAAAACGGCAACCCCGTACTGATGCCGTGGATCGACAACGTCTCTGCCGTGGTCGAAGCCTGGTACCCAGGTCAGGCCGGCGGGCCGGCAATTGCCAACCTGCTGTTCGGCAAGATCTATCCGGAAGGCAGGCTGCCCGTGACGTTCCCGGTTCACGATCAGGACACGCCGACGTGGGGGCAAAACGGCACGTTCTCGCCGAATCCGGTTTACACCGAAAAGCTGAAGATCGGTTACCGCTGGTATGACAGCCAGAACATCAAGCCGCTGTTCGAGTTCGGGTATGGCCTGTCGTACACGCACTTCAAGTACTCGCGTCTGTCGGTGCATAACACGCCGTGGCACGACCTGATCGTGACCTTCCACGTCAAGAACGACGGTCAGGTTGCAGGTGTCGATGTGCCGCAGCTCTATCTCGGCATCAACGATCCGAATGAACCGCCGAAGCGACTCGCCGGATGGGACCGCCTGAACCTGCAGCCGGGTGAAGAGCAGACCGTCAGGCTCGTGGTATCGCCGCAAGATCAGAGCATCTGGGATGTCGCGAACAATACGTGGAAGTTCGTTCCCGGTAGCAAGGTCTATGTCGGCGCATCGTCGCGCGATATCCGTCTGACGGGGGGCTGAAGTTAGTCCGCGTGTGAAGTAGAGGTCGTCGTTGCATCTGCGTCGGGCGTCGGCTGCGAAACTGCAGTCGCACCGGCCGGCGCAGCCATCGCAACGGCGGCCTCCTTGTGATCGTCCCACTGCCAGCCGCCGCCCAGATTCTTGACCAGTGCAACACTGCCCTGTGTCAGCAGCGCCTGCGTGTCCTTCAGATTCTGCTCAGCCAGCAATAGCGTCAACTGCTGCGTGAGCAGACCTTCTTCGCTTGCTGTGCCCGCCTGCAACTGCGCGTTCTCGCTTGCAAAGAGTTGCTGGTTGCGCTGGTACACGTTGTCGAACGCATGCGCCTGTTGCCGCAGATGATTGCAGGTCGACAGACTGTCCTCGACATTCTGGAATGCAGCGAGCACCGTCTCGCGATAGTTCGCCACAGTCTCGTCGTAGGTCGCTTCGGCTTCGTGCACGGCCGACGTCCGTGCGCCGCCGTCGAAGATCGTCGCCGCAAGATCGGGGCCGAGCGTCCAGATGCGGTTCGGCATCGAGAACAGATTCGCAAACGTGTTGTGCTGAAAGCCGCCTTCGGCGCTCAGCGTGAGCGTCGGGAAAAATGCCGCTTTCGCTACACCGATTTTCGCGTTGGCCGATGCCGCTGTGCGCTCGGCGCTAACCACGTCGGTACGCCGTTCGAGCAGTTGCGACGGCAATGCCAGCGGTATCGCCGGATCGGGAAACGCGTAGTCCGTTTGCGCGGCCAATGAGAACGTCGCGGGTGGCACGCCGATGAGCACGGCGATCGCGTGCTCATCCTGTTCGCGCGAGGTCTGCGACGTCTGCAGATCGGCGATCACCACTTCGAGCGTGTCCTGTGCGGCGAGCAGGTTATCGTTCGATGCCGTGCCCTGCTGGAAACTCACGCGCGTCATGTCGAGAATGCGCGCGTCGATGCGTTGCTGTTCGCGTAACAGACCGATGTCGACGTCGAGCTGGCGTAGCGCGAAGTAGTCGGTTGCGAGCGTCGCGGCGATCGACAGGCGTTCCCCTGCAAGCTGCGCATCGGATGCCTGCGCTGCGCCCTTGCTCGATTCGATTTCGCGACGCACCTGGCCCCACAGGTCTGGCTCCCAGCTCGCTGTTGCCGTCACGCCGACGGCATTACGCACGCCCGTCGTGGTGCCGTTATTGCTGTTGCTGCCTGTTGTCAGTTCGTTTGAACCTGCACTCGATGTCGAACCGTTTCGGCTGCGGCTCCCGGAACCGTCGGCGGAGATCACCGGGAACAGGCTCGCGGTGCTGGCCGCAACGGTGGCCTGCGCTAGCCGGTATGCCGCTTCTGCAGCGGCGATCGACTGGTTCGCCTGCTGCGACTGTTCGATCAGATGCGTCAACGTGTCGTCGTGATACGCCAGCCACCAGGTGCTCGACAGCGAAGCCTGCGGGTCGGCCTGCGCACGCTGCCAGTCGACGCCTTCCTTGAATGTCGCGGGCACGTCGACCGGGGGCTTGTGGTAGTCGGGGCCGACCGCGCATGCGGCGACGCATAGTGTGACGGCAACCGCGCATGCGCTGCGCACCGTACGAAGAGATCGTAGTTTCATCCTCAAACCTCCTTCCGTCGACGGCGCAGGCGGCGATACGCCCGGTCGAGCCACAGATAGATCACCGGTGTCGTGTACAGCGTGAGCACCTGGCTAAACAACAACCCACCGATGATCGAAATACCAAGCGGCTTGCGAAATTCCGACCCATAGCCGGAGCCGAACACCAGCGGCATCGCACCGAGAATCGCCGCCATCGTCGTCATCATGATCGGCCGGAAGCGGATCATGCAGGCACGCGTAATCGCTTCCTCGGGCTCGAGGTCGCGCTCGCGCTCTTCGGTGATTGCGAAGTCGATCATCATGATCGCGTTCTTCTTGACGATGCCGATCAGCAGGATCACACCGACGAGCGCGATGATCGACAGCTGCGTGTTGGTCACGAGCAATGCGATCAGCGCGCCGACACCCGCCGACGGTAACGTCGACAGAATGGTCAGCGGATGCATCAGATTCTCGTACAGGATGCCGAGCACGATATACACCGACAGCAGCGCGGCGACGATCAGCAGCGGCTCGCTGGCCACTGATTGCTGGAACACCTGCGCAGTGCCCGCAAACTGTCCGATGATGCTGCCCGGCATGCGCAGTTGCGCGACCGATTCGTCGACCTGCTGCGTGGCCTCACCGATCGATGCATCCGGGCGCAGATTGAACGACGCGGTCACGGCGGGAAACGTGCCCTGATGGTTGATCGAGATCGCGGTGCGCTGGATCGAGAAGTTCGCCATCGATGACAGCGGCACGAGCGCATTGCCATTCGTCAGCGCAGCGGTGGATGGCGTAGCAGTCGTCGTCGCGGGCGCTCCTGTCGACGAAGGCGATGTAACACTCGCGGCCGACGCCGCACTCGCCACCGCCGCGGCCGCTGGACTCGCGCTACCGTTCGCGCCACTCGCCGTCGAACTCGGCGCACCCGAAGGAATATAGATCCCCTTCAGCGCAGACGGGTCGGTCCAGTATTCGGGCGCCAGTTCCATCACAACGTGATACTGGTTCGCCGCCTTGTAGATCGTCGATACCTGACGCTGACCGAATGCGTCATACAACCCCTGGTCGATCGAATCGAAGTTGACGCCCATGCGCGCCGCCGTATCGCGGTTCACGTTGACGGCCGCCTGCATGCTGTTGTCCTGCTGGTCGGTATTGATGTCCTGGAGAATCGGCAGCTTGTGCATCTGTGCGACGACTTGCGGTACCCATTTGTCGAGATCGGTCTGATCGTCCGCGGTCATCGTGAACTGGTATTGCGCACCACTCTGCCGACCGCCCACGGTAATGTCCTGCGCCGACTGCAGATAAAGCCGCGCGCCAGGAATATCGCCGAGCGTACGGCGGATCTGCGCGATCACCTGGTCCGCATTCGCCTTGCGCACGCCAAGCGGCTTGAGCGTGATGAACATCTGCGCGCTGTTCACCGCATTACTCCCGCCAATGAAACCACCCACCGACGCCACGTTCGGATTCTTCAATACGAGCTGATTGATCTTCAGGAATTTCTGCTGCATCGCGTGGTACGAAATGCTTTGCGACGCCTGGATCTGCCCGACCAGTCGCCCCGTATCTTCCTGCGGGAAGAAACCCTTCGGCACGACGATGTAGAGCACCACGTTGAGCACCAGCACGAGCAGCGTGACGCAGCCCATCAGCAGCGGACGACGGATCACCCAGCCGAGCGTGCGTGCATAGAAGCGGTGAAAGCGCGAGTCCGGATATTCTTCTTCGTGATGTCCCGCGTTAGTGCTGCGCAGCGCGATGCTGGACAGCATCGGCGTGACCGTCAGCGAAATCAGCATCGACATCAGGATCGCCGCCGACAACGACACGGAAAACTCGCGGAACAATCGCCCGACAATGCCGCCCATCAGTAACAGCGGAATGAACACCGCAACGAGCGAAACGCTGATCGTCAGCACCGTAAAACCGACTTCGCGCGCGCCCGACAGCGCCGCCTGCACCGGCCCCTCGCCACGCTCCATATGCCGCATGATGTTCTCGACGACAACGATCGCATCGTCGACGACGAAGCCCGTCGAAATGGTCAGCGCCATCAGCGACAGATTGTTCAGGCTGTAGCCAAGGAAGTACATGATGCCGAACGTTCCGAGCAGCGATAGCGGCACGGCGATTGCGGGCACGAGCGTCGTGCGCCAGTTGCGGAAGAACGCGAACGTCACCAGCGTGACGAGCAGCACCGAGATCGCGAGCGTGATCTCCACATCGAGCAGCGACGCGCGGATCGTCGTCGTGCGATCCATCAGGATGTTCAGCTTGATGGTCGGCAGGATCGATGCTTCGAGAAACGGTAGCGCAGCTTTGACGTTGTCGACTGTATCGATGACGTTTGCGCCCGGCTCCTTGAACACGACCAGCAGCACCGCGGGCTTGCCGTTCGAGAGCCCGTAGTTCTCCAGGTTCTCCACGTCCTGGCGCACATAGCCGAGATCGGAGATATGCACGACGTCGTTGCCGTTGCGTCGCACGATCAGCGGACGGTAATCGGCGGGCGCAACCAGCATGTCGTTCGCGCCGATTTCGTAGCCATTGCCGCTGGCCGTGACCGAGCCTTTCGGTAGATCGACGTTCGAGTTCGAGATCGCCGTGCGGATCTGTTCGAGGCTGATACCGTAGTGGCTCACGCGGTCCGGATTCAGTTCGATGCGCACAGCCGGCAGCGCGCCGCCTCCCACCGTAACATCGCCAACGCCAGGTGTTTGCAGCAGCTTCTGTTGCAGCACCGTCGAAGCCGCGTCGTACAACTGGCCGCGCGTCGCCGAATCCGACGTGAGGCTGATGATCAAAATCGGCGCATCGGCGGGATTCACCTTGCGGTAGGTCGGATTTCCGTCGAGGTTCGCAGGCAGGTTGGTACGTGCCGCATTGATGGCTGCCTGCACATCGCGCGCAGCGCCGTCGATATTGCGGTTCAGATCGAACTGCATCGTGATGCGCGTCGCGCCAAGCGAACTCACCGACGTCATCTGCGTGATGCCGGAGATCTGTCCGAACTGACGTTCGAGCGGCGTCGCAACCGAAGTCGCGACCGTCGTCGGATCGGCGCCAGGCAGCGTGGCCTGCACGTTGATGGTCGGGAAGTCGACCTCGGGCAATGGCGCAACCGGCAGCAGCTTGAACGCGAGCACGCCGAACAGCGCGATGCCAATGGCGATCAGCGTGGTCGCGATCGGCCGCCGGATGAACGGTTCAGACAGGTTCATCGCGCGTCACTCCACCGCGGGCTGTGCGCGTCGGCTGAAGTAGCTTTCGACACGATGCATTGCCAGGTAGATCACCGGCGTCGAGAACAACGTGAGCAACTGGCTCACGAGCAACCCGCCGATAATCGCGATGCCGAGCGGATGGCGCAGCTCCGAACCCATCCCGGTACCGAACGCCAGCGGCAGCGCGCCGAACAACGACGCCATCGTCGTCATCAGGATCGGGCGGAAGCGCAGGCCAGCCGCGCGACGGATCGCTTCGACGGGTGGCAGCCCTTCGTTACGCTCCAGTTCGAGCGCGAAGTCGATCATCATGATCGCGTTCTTCATCACGATGCCGATCAGCAGCACGATGCCGATCAAGCCGATGATGTCGAACTGCGTGCCGGTAATCACGAGCGCCAGCAGTGCGCCGAGCGCGGCAGACGGCAGCGTCGACAGGATCGTGACCGGATGGATGAAGCTCTCGTACAGGATGCCGAGCATCAGGTAGACGACGATGATCGCCGCGAGCACCAGGTACGCCTCGTTCGACAGCGACTGCTCGAACGTCGCCGCCGAGCCTTCAAGCGAAGCTTGTACGGTCGCAGGCAAACCGATCTGCGACTCCACGTCGTGCAGATGCGTCAACGCCGTGCCGAGCGTGTAGCCCGGTGCGAGATTGAACGACACGTCGGCATACGGGAACTGCCCCTGACGGTTGATCGTCACCGGCGACGGGACGATTTTCATCGTCGCCATCGACGCCAGCGGTGCGACATCCCCCGACGACGTGTCGACATACAACCCCGACAGCAGGTGGCCGAGATCGTCGGCGCTGCGATCGGCGGCGAGCACGACGTGGTACTGGTTGAGCTGCGTATAGATCGTCGACACCTGGCGCTGGCCGAACGCGTCGTACAGCACGTCGTCGATTGCTTGCGGTGTGATGCCGAGGCGCGATGCGGTGTCGCGATCGAAGGTCAGCTGGATCTGGTTACCCTCCTGCAACGCCTGACTCTGTACATCGGCGAATGCAGGGTCTTGTTTCAGCGCCGCGATCAGCTTCTGGGTCCACTGGGTCAGCACGGTCGGGTCGGTGGCTTGCAAGCCCACCCGGTAACTGGTCGTCGAGATCGTATCGTCGAGCGTCAAGTCCTGCACCGGATGCAGGAACAGCTTCATGCCAGCATTGTTCGCGGTCACGTCGGCAAGACGGCGGATCACCGCGGCGCTGCTGTCGCGATCGCCTTTGTCCTTCAGATTGATCAGCACGCTGCCCTGGTTCAGCGTCGGGCTCGTCTGGTTGATGCCGACGAACGACGACAGACTCTCCACTGCCGGGTCCTTCATGATCTGCGCGACCAGTTGCTGTTGCTTCTCGACCATGTGGCTAAACGAGATCGACGGTGCTGCCTGCGAAATACCTTCGATCAGCCCGGTGTCCTGCTCGGGGAAGAAGCCCTTCGGCATCAAGATCAGGATCAGGAACGTCAGCGCTGCCGTTATCCCCACCGACACCAGCGTCAGCCCGCGATGCTCGAGCACCCAGCCGAGGCCCTGTTCGTAGCGCCGGTTCACACGGTCGAAGAAATCGACGCGCCGCTCGCCCTCGTGCTCCTTCAGCATCCGCGAACACATCATCGGTGTGAGCGTCAGCGACACGATCGCCGACAGCACGATCGCGATGGCAAGTGTCAGTGCGAACTCGCGGAACAACCGCCCCACCACATCGCCCATGAACAGCAGCGGAATCATCACCGCGATCAGCGACACCGACAGCGAGATGATCGTGAAGCCGATCTGCTTTGCACCTTTCAGTGCGGCCGCAAGCGGTGCCTCGCCCGCTTCGATATAGCGTGTGATGTTCTCGATCATCACGATCGCATCGTCGACAACGAAACCGGTCGCGATGGTAAGTGACATTAGCGTCAGGTTGTTCAGCGAGAAGCCAAGCCCCCACGCGACCGCGAGCGTGCCGATCAGCGAGAGCGGCACGGTAACGGCCGGAATCACGGTGGCCGGCACGTTACGCAGGAACAGGAAGATCACCATCACGACCAGCGCGACGGCCACGCCGAGTTCGTATTCAACGTCGGTGACCGACGCGCGGATCGTCTGCGTGCGATCGGTCAGCACGTCGACCTTCAGCGTGGCGGGCAGGCTCGCGCGTAGTTGCGGCAACAACTTCTGCACGCGGTCCACGACATCGATCACGTTGGCGCCCGGCTGGCGCTGGATGTTCAGGATGATCGCCGGTGTCTTACCAGTCCATGCCGCCTGGCGTGTGTCCTCTGCACCATCGATCGATTTCGCAATCTGCGTGAGGCGAATTGGCGCGCCGTTCTTGTACGCGATCACGAGGTCCGCGTAGTCGGCGGCCGATTGAAGCTGGTCGTTCGCACCGATCGAATACGCCTGGTACTTGCCATCCAGATTGCCCTTCGCCTGGTTGACGTTGGCATTACCGAGCGCGGTACGCACGTCGTCGAGCGACATGCCAAGCGAGTTCAGCGCGCCCGAATTCGTTTCGATGCGCACGGCAGGCCGCTGCCCCCCGCTGATCGTGACGAGGCCGATACCGGAGATCTGCGAGATCTTCTGCGCGAGCCGCGTATCGGCCAGGTCTTCGATCTTCGTGAGCGGCAGCACATCGGACGTCAGAGACAACGTGAGCACCGGTGCATCGGCCGGGTTGACCTTGCTGTACACCGGCGGGTACGGGAGGTTCGCTGGCAGGAAACTCGCCGACGCGTTGATCGCCGCCTGCACTTCCTGTTCGGCGACGTCGAGCGACAACGCGAGATCGAACTGCAGCGTGATCACCGACACACCGTTCGAACTCGTCGAGTTCATGGTCTTCAGGCCGGGCATCTGACCGAACTGGCGTTCGAGCGGCGACGTGATCGACGAGCTGCTCACGTCGGGGCTCGCGCCCGGATACTGCGTGTAGACCTGGATCGTCGGATAGTCGACTTCCGGCAACGCGGATACCGGCAGCAGGTGATAACCGAGCAGGCCCGCGAGCAGCAGCGCGATCATCAGCAGCGACGTCGCGATCGGCCGCTCGATAAAGGGACGCGAAATATTCATTGGACGCGCCCGCTAGTGCGAGACGACGCGCACGCGCGAGCCGTTGTCGAGCTTGTCTGCGCCGTCGGTCACGACCTGTTCGCCGGCTTTCACACCACCGTCGAGAATCGCCGTGCTGTCACCGCTCACCGGGCCGACCTTCACGTTGCGCAGCGCGACCTTGTCGCCCGCGCCGACGATAAACACGAAGTCGCCGATGCTGCCGTGCTGGATCGCCGCGGTCGGCACGACCGGTACCTGCTGCAGCGTGTCGGCCTGCATCCGCGCATTGACGAACTGATTCGGAAACAGCGTGTCGCCCGATTGCGGGAATTCGGCCTTGACCTTCACCGTACCGGTGGACGTGTCGACCTGATTGTCGAGCGCGAGCAATGTGCCCTGCGCGAGCAAACTCTTCTTGTCGCGGTCGTACGCGAGCACGGGCACTGCGCCGCGTGTCATCGCCTTGTGGATCTGGCCGAGATAGTCCTCGGGCACCGCATAGACGACCGTGGCCGGCTGCAACTGCGTAATTACCGCGATGCCGGTCGTGCTCGCCGTAGTCACGTAGTTGCCCGGATCGACGAGCCGCAGGCCCACCACGCCATCCACCGGCGACGTGATCGTGCAATAGCTCACCTGCACCTGCAGGTTCTGCACGTTGCCCGTGTCGGCTTTGACCGTGCCTTCGTCCTCATTGACGGTGGCGACCTGGGTGTCGAGCGTCTGCTGTGTGATCGAACCGGCCTTGATCAACTGACGGTAGCGCTGCAGGTCCAGACGCGCATTCGCCAGCGATGCCTGATCGTGCACGAGCGTGCCCTGCGCCTGAACGAGCTGCGCTTCGAGGCTACGCGAATCGATGTGCGCGATGGTCTGGCCTTTGCGGACGACCTGGCCTTCCTTGAAATCGACGGTATCGAGAATCCCGTTAACCTGGGTGATGACCGTGACGGAGCGCGTCGGCGTCACGGTGCCGAGCGAATCGATATAGACGGGTACGTCGGCAAGTTTCGTCGCCACCGCGGAGACCGGCGTGCCCGGTGCGGGCGCGGCTTGCTTGCTGGCCGGATGGCGGAAATGAAAGAACCACACCGCAAGGACCACCACTACCAGGACGACGATCGCCCAGCCGATATGCCTTCTCTTCATGAACCCCTCGTGCGGAAACCTGGACATGATCGGCAACGTCTGCAGCGCGTTGCCGGTCTGTCATCAATGGGCCGGAGGATGTCACGAAGAACTGCGCCCACGCGTTACGTGGGCTGTTTCCGCAGTCTCGAAATATTACTGACAGACTGACAGGTTTCCTTCGATTAGCTGAATGATCGAGCGCCGATTTTTGTCACACGCGTGTTGCTCGTCGTCGTGTGAACGGTGTGCCCGCTCGACGTCACGTCGATAACAAAAGCCTTTCATTTCGACGATGCACGGTGCATTTCGGCATCGCGCGGCGCACGTTACAACCGATCACCGTTCCTTTCGTCAAGAATCTATTACGCCAGACGACAGAATAGAGGCACGTTGAGCACGAGGCCGCTTCTATGGAGTCTTGCGTGCGTCACTTCATCACTCCATCACTTCGAATCACGTCGATCGCGACCATGGACATTCAACTGCTGGCCATCTGCGTACTGACGTTCGTCATCCACGTCATCGCCACGCTTGCGTACGCGGTGCGCATCGCCGGTGTGCGGACACGCCGCATCGCCGTTTCATTTGCGCTGTTCGGCATCATCGCGCTCGTGTCGCGCACGGCGAATTCGTTTCAGGGGCCGCTGCTCGCGAAGCGTGTCGAGGAAGGGCTCGCGCATCACATCAAGCGGAACATGCTCGGAGATTTTTGATGTCAGAAAAATCACTCACCCATTCGGAATACCGGATGCAGATAGGCCACCACAATCCTTGTCAATTTTCTCTTCGATAAATACGATACCTCCGCGAGGCAACGATCGCCGCTATGCACGATCCGATCCAAGAAAAGCTAATAATCAATCTTGCTGTCGCCACCGGCAATGAATGGAACCATTGAATTATATTTTTCGCAAATAAAGCTGCCATACCGAACAATCCCAATGTGAGAATTGTCGATAGAATTAATATAAAAACAATGTCCTTTATATTCATAATTTCCTCGTTGAAATAAATAAATTAAAACCCGGGGAATTCCCGATCCTGAATTCACGTTTAAATTAACTCATGCAACAGAAAACGCGTGGGGTATCGCTTTCCCACTTCTCTTGGGCGAGCCAGGGCTCGGGACTGGTTGCGGTGTAGGTGTTGGGGCGGACGGCATTGAAGTATGGGTGCCCAAGATACTTGCACCTGCTGGCCGCCCTCCGGGGATTACCGTGAATCCAGCCAAAGGAAGCCTTCGCGTTGGCACTTTACTGCATGGACATTCTGGTTCACTGCACCCAGTTGGACAAACAAGTTTCCAACTGACGTTGCTGGAGCACAACCAGTCTGACCGGTCACGCCTGATCATCATCAACACTGCCCCAGACCGCCCATCTCGATGACTTATTGGCGATATGTTGACCACGTCATCAGCCTGTCTCAGTCGTTCCTATTTCCTAGAGATTCGAAATATGTACAGAATAATTGACTTAAGAGAACAGAAGTTAAGGTTACAAATATAGTCAATCCAACAGACACGGAAAAACCAAGTCTGATAGCAAAAAAATCAATTGCCGCAAACATGAAGCCAACATGTAGCGACCGAACGACAATTGGCAGATATTTCATCAAGTTAAACATAAATTTTGCTCTCCGTTATCCCACCACCAGCCATCAATGAACACCTCGCCCACTAGGACGAGGTGTTAAAACCAACAATCATATCGGCAGCAAAAAATTGGCGCCCTAGGGAACGAAAATTTGAGCCGAAGAGACTAAAACCTATTCCTAATGCTCCTTACCGAGGAGGCTTGCCACCATTGAGAACCTTTGTTACTCCGGTCTTGACCAGCGAACCAACCCCTCCGGCGACTAATCCGTAAACGAAAGCCGTGCTCGGATTGACCGAACCGGTCATGGCAGCGGTCATACCAGCGGTTGCACCAGTTCCCATTGCGGTAGCGGCCGCATCACCCCAAGCGCCAGAGATGCCTCCAGCACCGGCGAAACCCCCGCTTCCGAAAACTGCGCCTCCGCCATTAGAGGATTCCTCCTGATCAATCCCACCACCGACCAGCAACAGTTCATGCTCTTTCAATTCACGCATATCAACACCATTGATAAAGATTGAGAAAACGCGACATCAGGTTTTCCGAAGAACCCCGAATCGCTACATCCTGATACTTTGTTCATAGCGGTATGGTTCGTATTAGATCGTGGATCGATTGGCCTCCTTTTGCGTGAATATCCTACTGGTTGTAAAAATAGTTGCTCGCTACAGCACAAAGCGTCGCAAGTGCGATGGAACGCGGGAGGCAACCGAGTCGGGAAGAGACCATCCTTCACGGCGCCTCCGTTCCTGACACGCCCTGCCAGCCATCGAGTACGCCAATAGCCAGCGCGAGTTGAAGCCGGGAAATTCGCCAGTCGGCCTGTGACTGGACAATCTGGCGACGCGCGTTCGCCAGCGCACTCTGAGCCGTGAGCAGGTCAAGGAGAGCCCCGATTCCTACCGCATAGCGTCGGCTTGCCACCTCGTAAGCCTGCTGCGCACTCTCTTGCTCCGACCTGGCGACGTTGACGCTCTCTGTTCTGGTCGTCACTGTCTGGTAGCTTTGCCAGACCGAGGTGGCCACCTGTAGCTCGGCATCACGCAAATCGGCCCGGTCGATGTTGACCTGTTCCTCGGACGCCTGATGGCGGTAGACCTGCCCGAATCCCGAGAAGATCGGGATGCTGATCTGAATGCCAATGACACGCGATTTTTCAGGCGTCGCACCTGGATACCCTGCAACCTGCCGGTCGTTGTCCAGGTTGCCAGTCAGGGAAACGGTCGGCAACGCCTGACTTCTCGCACGCGCGGCACCAGCCTTGTCGGCATCGAGCTGGGCCCTTGCGGCTCGAAGCTTGGGATTAACGTTCTGGGCTTGTTCGAGCAGGTCTCCGACTGACTGACTGAACTGCGCTGTCGGTTGCGCGCCGACGTCGACGTCGATCGCAACAGGTGTGTCGACAGCGAGCCCCATCACTGTACACAGCGTGCCTTGTGCGATCTTGAGCAGGCCCGCCGCGTTGATGCGATCAAATGTCGCCTGCTGCCAGGCTGTCCGCGCCTGCAGTTCGTCGTTCAGTGTGCCCACGCCTGCAGCATGCTTGCGCTGCGCGCTGCGATAGCTTTGCTCTGCAGTGGCCTCGGCCTCGACAGCCGCACCTAACGTACTCTCACCGGCCCAAGCGTTGTAGAACGCTTCCGCTGTCTGTTCGAAGATGGTTTGCAGCGAATTGGTATGGGATGCTTTCGCCAGATCCAGCAAACGACGGTAGTAAGTCAGATTAGCTGAGCGCTGTCCGAAATCGAACAACACCCAGGACAACGAGAGAGAGGCATCCTGGCTCGATGTCCGCGTTGTCCAGTCCGGTTGACCCTGACCAAGATTCGTGTACGTGTTGCGGGCACGCTGCACCGATGCATTGGCATTGACGGTCGGCAGATACGCCGCCTGTGCGACACCGACCTGGTCCGCATTCATCAACACGTTAGCCCAGCTATGCTGCACCTTCGGATTGTTGCAAAGCGCCCGGCTCACGGCCTCATAGAGGGACAGGCGCTGCGGCAGGGACTCACTTGCGCACGCGCGTGCATCGCGCTCATCCCCGGCCAGCGTCGACGGTGGTGTCATGTCAATGGCTGCGCGTGTGTCGAACGGGTCCATATGCGCGCTCGACACGGTTGATGCAAGGAAGAGCAGACTGGCAATGACCTGCCTGCCCTGCAGCATGCTCGTCCAGCGGCTCCGTGAGCGAATCGTGCTCATGCTTCTGCCTTCGCGCGCGCAAGATCAATCACGCGATCCGCCGACGCGATGGTCTCCGGTCGATGCGCGATAACAACACGGGTGATATTCAGCGCCTGTATGGCGAGATTGACCGAGCGCTCATTGTCGAGATCAAGGTTGCTGGTGGCTTCATCGAGCAGCAGTATCCGGGGTCGTCGGTAGAGCGCTCGCGCCAGCATGACCCGTTGTCGCTGTCCGGCCGACAGGGCTGACCCCATATCGCCGATATGAGTATGAAAACCCATCGGCATCGCAAGAATCTCGTCGCGGATCGAAGCGAGCTCTGCGCACTTGCGGATCCACGCGTCATCCGGAGCCGGATCGAAGAAGCTGATGTTGTCCGCGATTGATCCGGCGAAGAGCCGGTCATCCTGCATGACGACGCCAAGCATTGACTGATAGTTCGATAACCCCAACTGCCTGATTGGAATTCCTCCGACAAGAATCTCACCGGCGTCGGGTTTCAGCAGGCCTGCCAGGAGCATGAGTAGCGTTGTCTTGCCACAGCCTGATGGCCCGATAACGGCGACCGATTCGCCACAGGCGATGGTCACACCGAAGTCGTCGATTACCCGTCGTTCGGCTTTCCCATAGGCATACGAGAGGCCGCGTACTTCAATCGAGGGCTCGATATCGACGTCCGGGCGCCGGATCAGTTCTCCTTCATGCTCACGCTCCGTGAGGACAATATCTGCAAGCCGCGTTGCATGAAGCTTGAGAATCTGAAGGTCATAGAACTTGTCGATCAGCGCGCTCAGCCGGGCGGTGAACTGCGAGCGATAGGAGAGAAACGCGAACAGCATGCCGACCGACATAGCGTTATCCATCACGGTGCGCGCACCGAGGAAGATAACCAGAATAAACTCGAGCCCGAAAATCAACTGGTGGGCAGTGCGGAAAACCAGCATTAACCGTTGCGTGCGCAGACCGGTGTTCTTGCCCGCTACGACGAGGTTTAGCCATCGCGAGAGCCGTTCATCTGCCTTACCAAACAGACGCACGCTTTGTATGCCGCGCACGGTCTCCATCAACATGCTTCTACCACGGGCAGCAAAAACGATCTGCTGCTGGTTCGACATGCGCAAGGCGCCATACAGGCAGAATCTCAGGACGGCATAGGCCAGCACTGCACACACACTGATCAGACAAAGCCACCGGTCATAGACCAGCATGATGGCAAACGTGCCCGTCGACATCACGCCGTCCAGGATTGCCTCAACAAAACCCAGTGTCAGCGATTGCTGTATGACGTCAATGCTCTCGAAGCGAGACACGATGTCACCAATGTGGCGCTTCGCAAAGTAGTCGATCGGCAGGCGTGTCAGGTGACGGAACACGTTGGCAGTCCACTGCACGTTCACCAGCGTCGAGAAAACGGTGACGGCCCAGCCGCGCAAGGCTTCGGTGATGATGCTGATGATCGTGACAAGCCCGAAGCCCAAGGCAAGCGTTGTCAGGAGATTCCGGTCCCCCGTAGCGATGGCCTGATCAACGACCCACTGCTCGTAAAACGGCGCAACGATACTGAAGCCCTCCAGAGCGAGCGACAGCAGAAAGACCTTGAGCAATCCTCGCCCGACACCCGTTGTCCGGCCCAGCAGGTCTCCTAAACCGATGCGCTGCTGCTCCCGTTTCGCCTGGAATGCCGGGGTCGGAGTGAGTTCGAGCGCGACGCCGCTAAAGTGCAGTGACATCTCTCCCCAAGTGACCTTCCTGGTGCCAGTGGCCGGATCAACGAGAACAACGTGATCACGGGCCACACGCTCCAGCACGACAAAATGCTGGAAATCCCAGTGCAGAATGCAGGGCAAGCGCAGCGACTGAAGCTCGTCGAGTTCAAGGCTGACCGCGCGGCCAGCGAGCTGGAGCGCCGATCCGATCCGTACCAGATCGGCCATCGTCAGTCCCTTCAGGGACACGGAAAAACGCTGCCTCAGCGCGGGCAGATCGATTTCATAGCCGTAGAACGCAGCGATCATGCCAAGACAGGCGAGGCCGCACTCGGTCGCCTCTGTCTGCAACTGCGGATAGATCCGTCGGCGGAATCCGAACTGGAGCCTGTCAATCATCTGCAAGCGCTCCACAACTGATTTTCGCGGCGCTGTTTATGAACGTCGGGTGAGCGCATACAAGGGCTCCAGTACCCATTCATACAGCTTTCTGGTATCGATCTGAACATCACCCTGAACACTCATTCCATCCTGAAGCGGTACCTGCTTGCCGTACGCATTAACTGTCTGGGCATCCAGATCAACTGCGACGCGGTACAGCGATTCGGTTTGCCCTGGAATGAGCGACTGAAGTTGACCGGGGCTGAGTGCGGTACGGGAAATGGAACTGACGTGGCCTGTGTACTGGCCAAATTTCTCGTAGGGAAACGCGTCGTATTGCAGCGAGACAGGGTTGCCCACTTTGACGAATCCAATCGCCTTGCTCGGAGCGAACAGATGAACAACGAAGTGTCCATCGCGCGGAAGCAGCGACAGCAGCGGTGTGGTCGGATTGACCGTTTCACCGACTCGCGACAGGAGCGACGTAACCTCACCATCGACTCGAGCGGGAATCGTGATCTGTCGGTTCGACTCGTTATCTGCGATCTCGCTATCGAGTTCAAAAATCTGGCGTTGGATTTCCGCAAGCGTGTTCTGCTCTTTCAACGGGGCATTTGCGAGGTCCGCCCGCAACTGTGCGAGTTCACTCTGCGATGACGATCGCTGCTTGCGCAGATCCTCAAGCGCCGTTTGCTGAGTGAGTGACTCCTGCTGGTGCTGTTCGAGTTCAGATTGCGAGACGATATCTTCGCTTCGCAACTGCTCGAACCGTCTGTTGTTGGTGAGACTCAAGTCGTATCGGCTTCCGGTTCCGGCTATTTCCGCATCGAGGTGACGTATTGCTGTGTCGAGGTCCGCTATCCTTTCCTTGAGGGCTCGGGTCTCTTCATCAAGCACGGTTTTCTGCTGTTGCCTGGCGTCTTCAAGGCTGGATCTTCGAGCACGCAGCGAGACACCCATCGATTCACGTGATGATCCGCTCGCGATGGTTCGATCGGTTGAAAGAACCAGCAGGGGTTGTCCCGCCTTGACCTGTTCACCCTCGTGGACCAGTTGGCGTACCACTGTCCCCATCACAGGTGCGAAAACATCTGCGGGACCGTCGTTGAGCGTCACGCGTCCCTGGACTTCCTCCTTACGCGTGTATTCACCGAAGACAAGGAACAGGCCGATCGAGACTGCGATCGCAAAGAGCACGACACTCGTGCCTAGCTGTTGCGACGAACCTGTGAGGACCACATCCCCGAGCCACTGTTGCTGTCGATGCTCAAGCGCGGCGAGCCTGAATAGTGGCGTCACCGTTTCCCCATCTTTATCGGCCAGACGTTCGACCGCGGTCTTCTGGATTGGATTTTTTGTCACAACAAAAGAAAATGTTTGTTGAGTCCGTTTTTCTATCTGAAACCTGCGTGGGTTTCGTCCGACCGGTCAGACTTCCTAAGTTATCGACCGATCTCCCCTTGAATCTCTAGCCTGAACTGTCTTTCTGGCTGGTCCCGCTCTAAAGACGAGCCAGATATCAAAGGGGACCAGTCAATCACGAAGTTTTTTACCTGATGTGTGCATATCCAGATCGCCCCGGACGTTATGCCGACGTCGTCGAGCGCAGCTAGTAGAATGCCTCCGATTCCCCCGCAATCTTTCGCGCTCGCCCCTGGTTGGAAAAGCAATGGCTCATGAGATCCACATCGTCCGATGGGAGGAGTTAAATCCGGCCCAGAAAATCGACGTTGAGAAATTGAAGATTTCCGATCAACAGATTGAATACGCAGGGCCAACTCACCGCGCAGTCGCGGCTTGCGCGTCCGATGTGACTGGTGACATCCTGGGCGCGGCTATTTTCGACGGGGAAGCGATTGCGGGTTTTCTCGTTTTGAAGAGGCGCAACGCCGCACCTGGTTGGGCTTCAACGGGAGCGGCCGTCATTTCGGCCCTACGTATCGACTTACGCTTCCAGGGTTTGGGAATCGGAACGGCGGCGCTCCGGCATTTGCCGGAATGGCTCCTGGCTCATTGGACCGATACCGCGTCGATCATGCTTTCTGTCGACGAAGAGAATGAGGCCGGCCGTCGTTCGTATGCCAAAGCCGGCTGGCTGGATCTGGGAATCCGGGAGAAGGGCAGAATCGGATGGGTTCGCTATATGAGGCGAGACCTGCAAATAGCGCCTCCCGTTCCTGATCGGAGTTCGGCTGGTCGGGGCGACGCTGGTACAAGCGATGCTTGTGTCGGCTAACTATCGATCCAGCCGCTTTCGTCCGCGATATCTTCACGGTGCGCAACACGCACGACATCCGCAGCAGTCAGCGTCAACACTTCCATCACTTCCGCTAGCGCGGCGCGCTCTGCGGGACTCAGTGCATCGTGCCTGGTAGGCCAGACTCTCGTCAGGCGATCAAGCGCGGCCCGCACACGTCGTTGCAGCTCCTGCCCCGAATCCACTTTGTCGGCCAGCTTGTTGAGATTGCGTCGCGCATTCTCTCTGCCGGTGTCCGTTCCATACTCGATCGCCGAAATCAGTATCGGCATCAAGACCTTCCATCGTGGCGTCAGATCCACGACGTCGTGCCTTGTCACGTGTCTGCGCCTGTGCGCTTCGACCGGCATGGCGTCACCTCCGTCTTCGACTGGCTGCAGGTGAGTTCGTGGACCGATTCCTCATCACCACCCCGAATTCTGAGGATCCGCTGCTCGCGTGAGCGCCGTATGCGCCTCTATGTCGGGCGCGTTCGCTAGCGTTGTTACAGGCGGCACGTACGCATCGCGTGCAGCTATCCATTCATGCGCGACGTAACCGAGCAGACACAGACACGCAAGAACAGAGAAAGCGAGGATTGACCAGGCAATCCTGTTTGCCCACTGCATAGGCTCTGACTCCCATTTCAGCTCAGCTGGAGGTCTCCCCGAGCCGCGCTGCCGCGATCAAACGACCGTCAGCGCACGAGATGGTGGCTAGCTTGATTTTCCGAAATGTTTTGAGTCTCGCGATCAATCGATCGACGGTTGCTGGTCAACTCGTCCATGCCGACGCGCCCGATAATACGCGGCACTAGCGGCCTTTTCGCTCTATTGCAAAGGCCATAAAATCGGTGTAGCTACCATCCGGCAATCGACCGCGATCCCGGCAGGAAGCATTGCCACGCATCGCGCGCCGGATCGCTCGCGAATCGGGATGGCTGATCGCCCTAAAAGACGAAACAGGTTGATCGAATGTGCCGATCAGGTGGATTCCAACTGTTTCGCGCAACAGTTCCGCAGTGATTTTTTCGATTTACCTTGACTCCACGCCGCTGCTTCCTAGAGTGGGTAGAACCAGTGCGGGCGCAGCCCGAAGGAACCGGCGATGACAGATCTCCTCGATCGAGCACGCGGCGCGTTGCACGCACAGCCGTTCAGCGTGCTGCTGGGTGCCGAACTGGTACACGTCGGCACGCAGGAACTGACGCTATGCCTGATGATCCGCGACGAACTGAAGCAGCAGCACGGTTTCGTGCATGGCGGCGTCATCAGCTATCTGGCGGACAACGCGCTGACGTTTGCGGGCGCGCTGGCGCTCGGGCCGCGGGTCGTCATGGGCGAATACAAGATCAACTATCTGCGCCCTGCCGTGCGCGGCACGCTGGTAGCACGCGCGCAGGTCGTTTACGCGGGACGACAGCACGCGACCTGTCAGTGCAACCTGTTCGTGATAGACGACCACGACGAACGGCTGATCGCGGTCGCGCAGGGCACCGTCAACCGGATCGGTGACGGGACGGAAACCAGTGCGCCGGGGTGGGCGCCTTCGGTGGATAGTACGGGGCAACCTACCTGAGCCCGCGCTAGCCAACGGGGTGTTCGAGGGATCGAGCGATCGAGCGGGCAATAAAAAAGGCCGCCTCGCGGCGGCCCATTCGTTGTGCTCGAAGTACACAAGCACCGCGCAGCGTCACTCCGCCGCGTACGTCCTCTGCTGCTGCTCGCCGAGCCCTTCAATGCCGAGACGAATCGTCTGACCCGGCTTCAGATACACGGCTTCCGGCTTCACACCCATGCCGACGCCCGGCGGCGTGCCGGTCGAGATGACATCGCCAGGTTGCAGGCTCATACACTGCGACAGATACGACACGAGCTTCGCGACACCGAACACCATCGTCTTCGTGCTGCCGTTCTGGTAGCGATGGCCGTCCACTTCGAGCCACAGCGAGAGATTCTGCGGATCGGCAACTTCATCGCGCGTGACAACCCACGGGCCGATCGGGCCGAACGTGTCGAAGCCTTTGCCCTTGTCCCACTGGCCGGCGCGCTCGATCTGCCATTCGCGCTCCGACACGTCGTTGATCACGCAGTAGCCCGCGACGTAGTCGAGTGCGTTCGCTTCGTCGACATATTTGGCCGGCTTGCCGATCACGACACCGAGTTCAACTTCCCAGTCGGTCTTCTTCGAGCCGCGCGGAATTTCGACGCCGTCGTTCGGCCCTGTGATCGCGCTCGTCCATTTGTTGAACACGACCGGTTCCGGCGGCACGGGCAGGTTCGATTCGGCGGCGTGGTCGGCGTAGTTCAGGCCGATGCAGACGAACTTGCCGATCTTGCCGACGCACGGACCGATGCGCGGATTGCCTTCCACCACCGGCAGCGAATCCGGGTCCAGCGCGCGCAGTTTAGCGAGACCGGCATCGGTCAGCGCGTCGCCGTCGATATCGTCCACCACCTTCGACAGATCGCGAATCCTGCCTTGCGCATCGAGCAGGCCGGGCTTTTCCTGACCTTTCGGTCCATAACGAAGCAGCTTCATCGTGGCACTTCCTCTTTATCCAATGTGTGTCCAGTAACAACAACCTGTGCGCGGTCGCTCCGCCAGGTCTACCAGTTCTGCCCGTTCTCTTAGTTCGACCAGCCGCCGTCGATCACATGCGCCTGGCCCGTCGTGAACGCGGATTCGTCCGAAGCGAGGTACAGCGCGAGCGCCGCGATCTCGTCGGGCTTGCCGACCCGGCCCATCGGCTGGCGTGCGACGAATGCCGCCTGTACCGCGTCGACTGAAGCGTTCTGCGCGGCCGCCTGCGCCGCGATCCGCTGTTCGAGCGACGGCGAATGGACGGTGCCCGGGCAGATCGCGTTACAGCGTACACCACGTGTAACGAAGTCTGCAGCGACGGCCTTCGTCAGTCCGATCACCGCGGCCTTCGACGCGCCATACACAAAGCGGTTCGGCACGCCCTTCACGCTCGATGCCGCCGACGACATGTTGATAATCGAACCACCGCCCTTCTCCAGCATCGCCGGTAGAAACGCGCGGATGGTCCGGTACATCGCCTTCGCGTTCAGATCGAACGCAAAGTCCCAATCTTCTTCGCTCGCCTCGAGAATCGACCCGGCGTGCACGTAGCCCGCGCAGTTGAACAGCACGTCGATTGCGCCGAGTTCGGCGGCGAGCGCCGTGATGGCCGCGCCGTCACGCACATCGAGCTTGCGCGCCTCGACCGGCTTGCCGGCGAGACCGTCGATACGCAGATCGGTAGCAATCACGCGCGCGCCTTCGCGCGCGAACAGTTCGGCCGTCGCGAGTCCGATGCCTTGCCCGGCGGCGGTAATCAAGGCCGTCTTGCCGGCCAGTCTTTGTATCATCTACGGCTCCAGTTGAAATAGCGTTTGCGTCATACCCGGTATTGCAGCGTGCGCTCACCGGCGTGCTGCGGGCATTTTATGGTCACAAGCGATAGAACGCCGCCGCGTTCGCGCCGAATATCGCGTCGCGCTGCGCATGCGGCAGCGCGCCAAGCAGCTTGTCCGCCACCGCATGCCACTGCAGATAATCGCCGTTCAGATTCAGCACCGGCCAGTCGCTGCCCCACATCAGGCGCTCAGCGCCGAAGGTCGCGAGCAGATGTGCGACGTAGGGCTGCAACGTGGTGTCGGTCCAGTCCGGCGACGCTTCCGTGGCGAGACCCGACACCTTGCAGTGCACGTTCGGCAGACGCGCGAGCCGCGCAATTCCGTCGGCCCACGGTTGCCAGCCTGCAGCGCCGTCGCGGACCGGCGGCTTCGCGCCGTGATCGACGACGATGCGCAGCTTCGGAAAACGCGTCGCGAAGATTTCGAGCGGCGCGACGTGGCGCGCGAAGATCAATGCGTCGAATGCGAGATCGTGCGCGATCAGCGCATCGATAGCGGGCGCGAGTTCGGGGTTCGCGATCCAGTCGTCGTCGGGGAGATCTTGCAGCATCGGGCGCACGCCCTTGAATTTCGGCTGTGCCGCCAGTTCGCCGATCAGGGCGGGCGTGTCGGGCAGCAACATCGGCACCCAGCCGACCACGCCCGCAATCGAAGCCTCGTCGCGCGCGAGTGCGAGCAGGTAGCGGGTTTCATCGACAGTTGCCGCGGCCTGCACGACCACGGTACGCGCCACGCCCGCACGTTCGCGCAGTGGCGCGAGATCGGCGGGACCGAAGCGGCGATAGAGCGCCGCAAGATCGGGCGTGAGCCAGCCGTAGTCGTCGCGCTCGGGGTCCCAGTAGTGCTGGTGCGCATCGATCTGCGTCGTCACGTCAGACTCCCGGCACCGGCGCACGCGGATCGATCAGCCCTTCTTCGCGCAGCTTCTGCCACAACTCCACAGGAATCGGGCGTTCGAACGATGCGACGTTTTCGTGCAATTCGGCGGGGCTGCGCGCTCCGGTGAGCACCGAGGCGATCGCCGGATGCGCATATGGAAACTGCAGCGCGGCTGCAGCGAGCGGGACATCGTAACTTTTACAGACCGCTTCGAGCCGTGCCACACGCGCGATGATCTCCGGCGGCGCCTCACCATAGTTAAACTTCAGATCGCCCTGCACGCCGCGCGCGAGAATCCCCGAGTTGAACGCGCCGCCCAACAGGATGCTCACATTGCGTGCGGTACAGGCGGGCAACAGGTCGTCGAGCGTCGCCTGTTCGAGTAGCGTGTAGCGACCGGCCAGCAACGCACAGTCGATATCGAACTCCGCCATCGTTTCGAGAATCGCGGCGCCTTCGTTGACGCCGAGGCCGACCGCCTTCACCGCATCGCCCGCGCGCAGCTCGTCGAGCGCGCGAAAACCGCCGCCCGCCGTGAGCTGGTTCCAGTAGTGCGCGTTGCGCTCGCCATGCGTCACACGACCGATGTCATGGATCAGCAGAATGTCGATATCGACCATACCGAGGCGCTGCTGGCTGTCTTCGAACGAACGCAGGATGCCTTCGCGCGTGTAGTCGTAGTGCGCTTCGAACGGCAGCGGGTTCTGCCAGCCTTCGCTGCCGTCGTACGGTGTGACACGCGGCACGAAGTGACGTCCCACTTTGGTCGACAGTACGTATTCGCTGCGCGGATAGCGGCGTAGCGCGGTGCCGAGGCGGTGTTCGGCTTTGGTGTGACCGTAGTGCGGCGCCGTGTCGAAGAGGCGCACGCCTGCGTTCCAGGCGGCATCGACGGTGGCTTGTGCTTCTTCTTCCGATAAATCGCGGTACAGGCCGCCGAGTGGCGCTGTACCGAGTCCAAGCCCGCTGACCTGCAGCGCGCGTCGACCGATGTTGCGTCGTTGTGCGACTGCGGGCGTGGTTGTTGATCTAGCCTCTGTCATTGCATCCGTCTCCGAGATTGAAGAGTGCGGTGCCGCACTCCCGCCCTTCAATGCGCCGTGATCTCAACCACCCGCCGCGGCACCGCACCCGACGGCAGACAAGCGGGCCCGACCGGCTCGAACGTCTTGTACACCAGAATGAATTCCTGATGCCCCAGCGACTCCGACTTCGACGCCGCACCTTGCGCGATCGCGACGGTCTGGTCGAACACCTCGCGACCCACTTCGTCGAGCGTGCCGCGACCTTCGAGAATCCGCCCCGCGTCCACATCCATATCGCCCGACAGATTGCGATAGGTGGCCGGGTTCGCACACACCTTGATCACCGGCGAAATCGCCGAGCCCACCACCGAGCCGCGCCCCGTCGTAAACAGAATGATGTGCGCGCCGCAAGCAATCAGTTCGCCAATCTCCGCGTTATCGCTGATGTTCGGAAAACCGAAGCGCGGCTCGCCGTCCGGCACGACATCGAGCAGATACAGGCCGCCGGTAGGCGGTACGTCACCCGGTTTGATGATACCGACGATCGGTGACGCACCGCTCTTCGCATACGCACCCAGCGACTTCTCTTCCTGCGTGGTCAAACCGCCATCCGCATTGCCCACCGCGAAGCTGCCATGACCGAGAATCGAGTAATAGCGCGCGGCCTTCGCCACGCACTCGACGATCGCATCGCCGAGTTCGGGCCGCGCCGCGCGGCTCTTCATGTGAAATTCGCAACCGACGAGTTCGCCGGTCTCCTCGAAAATGCAGCTCGCGCCCGCCTCGATCAGATGATCGAACGCGCGGCCCACCGCCGGATTCGCGGTAATCCCGCTCGTGCCATCGGAGCCGCCACAAATCGTCCCGATGATCAGTTCACTGAGCGCCATCGGCACCTTGGTCTGCGCCGCGAGCTGACGGCGCGCATCGCGCACCCAGTCGACGCCGTATTGAACCGTGCTGCGCGTGCCGCCCTTCTCCTGAATGGTCAGCACCTCGACCGGCCGGCCGCTCGCGCGCACGACATCGACGAGGTAATGCTTGTTCATGCTCTCGCAACCGAGCGACACGAACAGCACCGCGCCGACATTCGGATGGGTAGTGAGCTGCTCCAGCATCCTTTCCGCGTAGCTGTTCGGATAGCAGCCGGGAAAGCCGATCAGATGCACGGGTGGTTCGCGTTCGGCAAGCGGATCGTCGAAAGCATCGAGCGGTTCGCGAAACTGCGTGACGATTTCACGCGCAACGTGATGCGCGCATTCGACCAGATAGGCAACCGCGACGACATTGCGGATACCCTTGCGGCCGTCGTTGCGCAACCAGCCTTGCAGCACCGGTTCGGCGGTGGTATTTGCTACGGAAGAGTCAGTCATGATCGTTCCAGCACGGCACGAAGCCGCTTCAGTGATGCACGAATTCGTGGCCCGCGTCGTGCGTATAAGTGGGCAGATAATCGCTTTCGAGGTTGTGCGTGTGCAGATGTTCGCCGCGCGCAACCGGCCCGTTGACATGGCCGATCACCGCACCGTAGCGCAGCACCTTCTCGTCCTTGACGAGCGCACGGCGCGCAACCTTGTGGCCGAGTTCGATGGTCTTCACGAGCGTCACGCGCTCGCCTTCGATGTCGACCTGCGTACCCGCTTCGAGCCGCGCCCCCGCGATCAGGCAGTTGTCCTGCGGGCTCAGCAGGATCAGACGCGTGTCGGTGTTCGATGGACTACTCAAGAGAATTCTCCCCGTATTGCGTGCGCCGCCTGAGGCGGCGCTATGCGTTCTCAGTTCTGCCCTTCACCACTCGCGAGCCGCGCCACCATCAGCGAGCCGAGAATGATCGCGCCGTAGATCGCCTGAATCCAGAACGACGGCACCTGCGCGAGCGTCAACAGGTTCTGCACGATACCGAGCAGCAACACACCGGTCAGCGCACCAAGCATCGTGCCCTTGCCGCCATCGAGCGAAATACCGCCGATCACCGCCGCCGCGAACACCGTGAAGATCATGCCGTTGCCCTGATTCGCGTTGATCGCGCCGACGTAGCCCGTCACCACCAGGCCGCCGAGCGCCGCCAGCATGCTGCCCAGCACGAACACGCCCCACGTGATGCGTTCGACGCGAATACCCGCTGCTCGCGCTGCTTCCGGATTGCCGCCGATCGCATACAGCGCGCGGCCGAGCCGGTGATAGCGCAGCATGAACGCGGCAATCGCGAAGGCTACAGCGGCGAGCCATACCGACAGTGGCAGGCCGAACACGATCGTGGTGGCGAGTTCGAAGAACGACGGCGGCATGTCGAACAGCGTGCCGCCCTTGGTTGCGCCGACCAGCATGCCACGCAGCACGATCAGCATCGCGAGCGTGACGATGAACGCATTCAGCCGCAGCCGTACAACCAGAAAACCGTTGATAAAACCGATCAACGCTCCCACCGCGACGATGGCAAGCAGACCGATCGCTGCGGGCCACTGCGTGCCGAAGCCAGCGGACGCGACCGGCATGACGAGCATCGCGCCAACGGCGGGCGCGATACCGACCGTCGATTCAAGCGACAAATCGAACTTGCCGGTCAGCACGATCAGCGATTCCGCGAGCACGACGAGCGCAAGTGCCGCCGACGCACCGAGCACGCTAATCAGGTTGGCTTTCGTCAGGAAATTCGGATTCACGAACGCGCCGATCACGAGCAGCAGGATCAGCGCCGGCACCAGGGCGAGGTCGCGCAGCCGGGCGAACTCGATGCGCGGACGGGCCGGGCGAGCCGTACCTTGCGCCGGATTCGCGGGTTGCCCGGGGCCCGCCGGAAAGGCGGGGCTTGGCACACTATTCTTCATGGAGACTGACTCCTTCAACGGATGCGATCAGGTCGTGGTCTTGCCAGCCTGCAGGAAATTCGGCCGCGATACGGCCACGGAACATCACGAGCACACGGTCGCAGGTGCGCAGGTCGTCGAGTTCGCCGGATACGACGAGCACCGCCTTGCCTTCCTCGCGTACGCGGTGCACGACCGCGAGTAACGCTTCTTTCGATTTCACATCGACGCCAGCGGTCGGATCGATCAGCACGAGCACGTCGGGATCAGTAGCCAGCGCGCGGGCCATGACGACCTTCTGCTGATTGCCGCCGGACAGTCCCGACACGACGTGATCGGGTCCGGGTGCGACGATTCCGAGCGCCTCGATCATCTTCTGGCCGAACGCGTTCTTCTTCGCGGGTGTTGCAATGCCGAACCGGCCGAGCATCCGCGCGATCGTCATCGATGCGTTTTCCGCCACCGACTGCGTGAGCACCAACCCTTCGTGATGGCGATCTTTCGGCACGCAACCGATGCCGCGCGCGAGTGCCGCGGGCACATCGCCGGGCGGCAGCACGGTACCGTCCACGCGAATCTCGCCGCGCTGCGGCCGGCGCAGACCGGCAATCGCTTCGGCAACGCTGGTGCGGCCGCTGCTCGTCGCTCCTGTGAGGCCGATCACTTCGCCGCGCTTCAACGTAAATGACACATCTTCGTAATCACCACCGCACAACCCGGCGAGTTCGAGCGCCACCGGCGTGCCGGCCGGCAATGCCGCACGGCCTGCCGCGTCGGCGACCGCGAGGCCGCCGCGTTCACCGGTCATCGCTTCGATCAACTGCTCGCGTGGCAACGCCGATACCGGCGCACTGACGATATGCCGCGCATCGCGCAACACCGTCACCGCCTGGCAGATCTCGTACACCTCCTGCAAATGATGGGAGATGAAGAGGAACGTGACGCCTTCGCGCTGCAGTTCGTCGATACGGCGAAACAGCCGCTTGATCTCATCGCCGTCGAGTTGCGCAGTAGGCTCATCGAGAATGATGAAACGCGCGCCATACGACAATGCACGCGCAATCTCGACCAGTTGCCGCGCTTCGACAGTCAGATCGCCGGCACGCGCATCTTCGCGCACGTCGATCTTCCAGTGATCGAGCAACGCACGCGCATCGCGGCGCATCACGCTCCAGTCGATCACGCCGCGCCGCTGCGGCTGCCGGTTGATAAACAGATTCTCCGCAACGGTCAGGTCGCGGATGATCGTCGAATGCTGATAGACGCAGGCCACGCGTTCGCGCCATGCGTCGCGATCGGCGATCACCGGCGCCGCCGTACCGGCAAACTGCACCTCGCCGATATCGGGTTTGCGCAGGCCGGTCAGTATCGACACCAGCGTCGACTTACCGGCCCCGTTACGCCCGACGAGTGCATGCGACTCGCCAGGCATCACGCGGATGCTCACGTCGTTCAGCGCAGCCGTCGAACCGAAGCGCTTCGTGACACCAAGCGCTTCGACCACGGCCACTGCTTCACTCACAGGCACGTTCATTTGAGCGTATTGCCCCACAGGTTCTTGTCGTTGACGTTCGCCTTGGTGACGAGCGGCGCCGGCAACTGGTCTTCGAGCACGCCCGGCGACAACTGGATGATCGTGCTGTCGTGATCGGTCGGACCTGCCTTGAAGGTCTTTCCTTCGAGCGCGGCCTTGATGTAATAGAGGCCGTATTTCGCGTAGAGATCCGCAGGTTGCGAAATAGTTGCGTCGATGTCGCCGCGGCGGATCGCGTCGTATTCCTGCGGAATGCCGTCATTGCTGACGATCACGATGTGCTTCGCATCGCCGGCGGGGAACAGCATCTGTTTGCGGCGCAGCGTTTGCAGCGTCGGCGAGAGGTACACGCCGCCCGCCTGCATATAGATCGCCTTCACGTCCGGATTCGCGGTAAGCAGGCTGTCGAGCGCGGTCGCCGCGACATCGCCCTTCCATGCAGCCGGAATTTCGAGCAGCGACAGGCCCGGATAATTCTTCAGGCAGGCGCGGAACGCTTCGGAGCGGTCACGACCATTCACCGATGCGAGGTCGCCCATGATCTGCACGACCTTGCCCGACTTCACATGCTCGCCGATGTACTTGCAGGCATTCGCACCGTACGCGTGGTTGTCGGCGCGCACCACCATCGCAACCGCGCCCTGGGTCGGCGCGACATCGACGGCGACGACCTTGACACCCTTCGCAGCGGCGTTGTCGAGCGCACGGCTGATCGCCGCGGAATCGATCGGCCCGACCACGATGCCCTTCGCACCGAGGTTCACCATATTGTTCATGTCGGTGATCTGCTGCGCAGGGTCGTTATTCGAATTGACCGGCGCGAGGATGTCGATGCCCATCTCTTTCGCGTACTTCGGCAGATACTTGTTGTACGACTCCCAGAACGGCGAGGTCAGCAGTGGCAGGCCCAGGCCAACCTTGCCGATCTCCGCGGCTTGCGCCGCACCGCTGGCGGCGAAACTCGCCACGCATGCAGCGGCCAGCCCGGCCGATAAAACGGTGCGTAAAGCCGAACGGCGAGCCGTGCGCGGCCCTTTTGCGAATGTCATGTCTGTCTCCTGATCTGCGCGTTGTGGGAACTGCGGGGTACTGCGTGAACCGGCCGGCAGATTGACCAGTGCATCGTCCTGCGCGTTGTTGTTAAATTGGCGAGCGTCAATTCACCAATGAACGTATTATTCATATGCGGACTTTTTGAAGTCAAGTGAAGTGCGCATTGCAAGCGTCCGTGTTTTCCCTGGCCTGCTTGCTGATACTGTATGCACCTTGGCCGGCGCGCGACGCTCTACACTCGCGCGCCACTTACGAAAACCGCAATCGAACACCGACTCACGATGGATCAAGAAGAAAAAGACGACGCCGACCGTTATCGTGCTCCCGCGCTCGACAAAGGTCTCGACATTCTCGAATTGCTCGCGGAGCAGCGCGACGGGCTCACGCGCGCGGAAATCACCAAGTTGCTCAATCGCAATGCCAGCGAGATCTACCGGATGCTCGAGCGGCTGGTCGCGCGACAGTATGTGGTGCGCTCGGCATCGGGCGATCGCTACTCGCTGAGCCTGAAGCTCTACGCGCTCGCGCATCGTCATCCGCCGATGAGCCGGCTGATTGCCGAAGCGTTACCGCGTATGCAGCGTTTCGCCGACGTCGCCGAACAGTCATGTCACCTGGTCGTCTATGACCGCGGCAATCTGCTGGTTATCGCGCAGGTGGACGGGCCGGGATCGTGGGGGATGTCGGTACGGCTCGGGTCGCGTGTGGGGCTGATCGATACTGGTTCGGGGCGCGTGATGCTCGCGTTCCAGAGCGACGAGCAGCGCGAACAGATGCTCGCCGAACATACGAAGGTGAAGGGCGAAGTGACGATCGATCGCGCCGCGCTCGATGCCACGTGCGCCAAGATCCATCAGGCCGGGTTCTGGCAGAAGGACAGCCAGCAGACGTTCGGTGTCACCGATGTGACGTTCCCGATACTCGGGCCGTCGGGCCAGGCGATTGCGGTGCTGACCTGTCCGTATCTGCGGCGTATCGACGAGTACGCTGCGCCGACCATCGAAGCCGCAGCGGTGCTGCTGCGTGAGATGATCGAGGGGCTGTCGATGTTCCGCGAAGTGGAGGCTTGAAGGTTGCCATCTGCGTAGGTCCGGAAGCGTCGGCACGCTGCCTTTAACTCACCGGACCCTGCCGATCATGACCGCCCCTCTCGTTGCCATTACCGTTGCCGATACCGACGATGCCGACTTCGATGCGCTGCTCTCCGAAGGGCTCGACCGATTCAATATCGACACAACCGGTATCAACGACAAGCGGCCACTGACCGTGCGGGTCACCGATCCAGCCACCGGCGAGGTGGGTGGCATCACCGGTCGCACGTCGCTCGGCGTGCTGTTCATCGATCTGTTCTATCTGCCACCATCGCTGCGCGGCTCGGGCATCGGCAGCACGCTGCTTGCGCGTGCCGAGGAAGAGGGCCGCCGACGCGGCTGCCATACGGGCTTCCTCTACACGATCAGCTTCCAGGCACCCGACTTCTACGCACGGTACGGCTGGCGCGCGTTCGGCGACATCGCCAGCAATCCGCCGGGCACGCGTCGCGTGTTCATGACCAAAAATCTGAACGACGCGTAGCAACGAGCCTCACTGCGGCGGCAGTTCCCGCACATCCGCAGTCGGCACACTGCCGAAGCCGTCGCTCAACGCATAGTCGAGCAGTTGCCGGGCGGCATCGTCCGGTGTCGTGAGTTTGCCGCTACGCTTCAGTTCGTCGAAGCGCTCGCGTTGCGGGAAACGTTCGATATCCACATTGCGGATCGCCGCCTGCATGTCGGTATCGACGACACCAGGCGCCACGCTGCAGATACGCAGCGCACGGTTCTTATCGAGCGCGACCGCAC
Organism: Paraburkholderia acidicola; assembly: GCF_002362315.1. Taxonomy (GTDB): domain Bacteria; phylum Pseudomonadota; class Gammaproteobacteria; order Burkholderiales; family Burkholderiaceae; genus Paraburkholderia; species Paraburkholderia acidicola. The sequence continues at coordinate 2,086,366 of NZ_MTZV01000006.1, read as the reverse complement.
GCGCATGGTGATCGAGCGACGCCTTCGTTGCGCAATAGACACTCCAGCCCGCAATCGCATTGCGCGCCGCGCCGCTCGAGATATGCACGATGCGCCGGTCTGTCGCCGCAGCGCTCGCAGCGGCCAGCGCGCTCGCGAACATCAATGGTGCGGTGACATTCACGCTCACCGCGCGCGCGATCGCCGCGATATCCTGGCCTTCAACCGGTCCGACCGGCTCGACGACACCCGCATTGTTGAACAGCACGACGCGCTCCGCGTCGCCAACAAAACGCCGCAGTGCATCGCTCGCGAGCCATTGTGCGGTTGCATCGGAGTCGGCGAGATCGAGCGCGACTTCCTCATACAGACTGCCGAAGCGTTCCGCGAGCGCCGCATTGCCGCCACGGGACACGCCCAGCACCGCGATGCCGCGCGCGAGCAGTTGCGCGGCCAGCGCGGCGCCGAGCCCGCGTGTGTGGCCCGTGACGATCGCGCGCGTGGTGGAAGAGGACGGAGAAGACGTAGAGGTCATGGCGATTTCCACAAAGAGATTGACGATGCGCGGCGAGAACATCCGAAGCAGGACGTCATTGTCGTCGATACACAAGAGACTTGCAGCACACCGCCCGCCGCACAATTTGCTCGAACGACTGGAACCGCATCGCGCATGACGCTAGAATAGCGGCCCTTCCGGACCCACCGCACGCGATGCGCGCTCCTTCTCCTCCTTCACGACACGTCATGGCGAAACTTCTGACCGATTCCGAATTCCAGCGCTTTTCCGAGCTTCAGCAGAAGCAGGCAAACTTCACGATCAGCGCCGCCGAGGCCGACGAACTGCGCGACATTGTCGCGCGCGCCCAGCAAAAGCGCGACGACCGCGCCACGGCGATGCAGGCCATCGAAACCTACATCGAGCAATTCGCCATCACGCCCGACGAACTCTTCTCGCCCGACCAGATCGGCGACGCCGCGCGCACCTACGGCCTGATTCCCGCGACGAAAAAAGAACGTGTGCTGCCGCCGTCGATTACGTTCAACGGCAAGCCGTATCAGTGGACGCGCAGTCTGCCCGACGAAGTGCGCGATCCGCTGTTCGATGCGTTCAAGGCAGGGCAGTCGGTCAAGAGCTTCATCTCGACGCCGAAGGATGCGGCCCGCTGTGCGGCGACGATCGCGCGGCTCGAGCGTGAGACTGGTGCGATTTACGCGGATACGTGGCTCGATGAGCTGGCGGTTTCGCGTAGTCAGGTTGATGACGCGGCGATGAAGCTTGCGGCTTAAGCGGGTTTAAGCGGTCTTCAGCACCCCGAGCGTCAAGGCTACGCAGGCGCATCGAGCGCCATGCGAAAACCGATGACGCCTGGGTCTTCGGTGGTGGTCATCGTGAAGCCACAGCTTGTCGCGAGTGCGATCATCGCGGCGTTTTCGCGTAGCACTTCGCCGACCAGCCAGTGCGTGCCGCGCGCCCGCACGTACGCGATGATCTTCTCCATCAGCAGCCGGCCGAGCCGCTTGCCTTTCAGGTCGGAACGAATGGCGAGCGCGAACTCGGCGGTCTCATTGTCCGGATCGGCGACGGCGCGCACTACGCCGAGCGTGCTCGCCGTGCCGTCGTCGTTCGCGATGGTGGCGATCAACGCCATCTCGCGGTCATAATCGATCTGCGTCATGCGTGCGAGCTGCGTGTGATCGAAGCTCCCCACCGAACCGAAGAAGCGCAGGCGCAGGTCATCCCGCGTCATCGAGCCAACGAATGCGCGATGCGCGGCTTCGTCTTCCGGGCGGATCGGCCGCACCGTCACGCGCAGGCCATGCCAGTCGAGCGTCGTTTCGAAGCGCCGCGGATACGGCATGATCGCGAGCCGGCTGCGCGTCGCCGCGACGCGCACGATCGGCGCCACGAGCGTCGTGCGGTCCTTCAATACGCGCAGCGTGAGCGTCAGCCCGACCACTTCCTTGATCTCGCAGACGGTCTGCGACAACGCGGTCAGCGCGGCAAGCGTCGGCTCGGGCGCAACCCGCCGCGCGTACGGCGAATTCGCCGTGATGTCGCGGGCCAGCGTCGGATTGAACGGCGGTAATCCGTACACACGCATCGGCGCGGCGATGCCATCCGGCGATGGAGTCGTAAAGCGGAACACTGGGCCGAAGTTGTCGTCGTCGTGCAGTTCGACGGCGACATCGACGATGGCTTCGTTATCGGTCTGCTGTTCCTCGACTGTCAAACCGAAGTGGCCGAAGAAACGCGCCGCTGCTGCGCCGCTCAGTTGCGTTGCGCCCTGAGTGAGCGCGGCACGCGCTTCGACCTGCGCTGCATCGATCTCGGCCGGTAATTGCGCGGGCGAGCCTTCTGGCGTCTGCATCAACAGCTCGCGGCCGAGCCGGTAATCGACGAGCCGCGCGAACGCGCGCGCGAGACGCTGCGGCGTGGTGTGCACCGGGATGCCCTGCGCGTGCAGCGCATCGCGCGTCGCTGCATCGAGGCCACCGAAGAAACACGCGAGCAAGCCGCGATACGCGTAGCGCTGATGGGCGATCAGCACACGTGCGACATCGGCGGCCGGTGCGCTGTGCGTCGATGCGTGCACGACGAAGGCCGTGCCACTCGCGCGATGTTCGGCGAGCGCTTGCAACGCGGCACCGAAGTGTTCGGGGCGCGCGTCGTCGCCGAGCACCAATGGGTTACCGGCTGCGACGTGCGGCAACGCTCGCGCGAGTGCATCGGTGGTGGGTTGTGGCCAGTGCGCGAGCGTGTCGCCGGCCGCGTCGAACGCATCGCATGCGAGCGTCGCGACGCCACGGTCGCTGGTGATCAGCGTGGCCGTGTCGCTCGCCGCGACGCGGCCCACGCCGAGCGTTTCGATTTCGTCGAGCAGGTCGTCGAGTGCATCGACGCGCACCATCCCGGCGCGGCGGAACGCGGCGGTGTACAGCGCGTCGGCAGGATCGGCGCGGCCCGTGCGCAGTGCGAGCACCGGCTTGTTGCGCGCGGCCGCCCGTGCCGCCGACATGAACTTGCGCGCCGCGCGCACGGTGTCGAGCTCCAGCAGGATTGCGCGGGTACCCGAGTCGCTCGCCAGATAGTCGAGCACGTCGCCGGCATCGACGTCGGCCTCGCCGCCCAGCGCCACCGCATGCGAGAAACCCAGCCCACGCGCGTGCGCCCAGCCGAGCACCGCATTGGTCAGCGCATTCGATTGCGATACCCACGCGACGCCACCCGCGGGCACCGTGCACGACGGCGCGCCGAGATGCGCGCGCAGCGCGGGCGTAATGACACCGAGGCTACCCGGCCCGACGATACGCAGCAGATGCGGCCGGGCCGCCGCGAGCGTGTCCTGCACGGCACGGCGATCCGCATCGCTGCGCGCCTCGCCGACGATAATCGCCGCCCGCGTGCCGAGACCGCCCAGCCGGTGCACGATGCCGGGCCACGTCGCGGGCGGCGTGCACAGCAGCGCGACGGTTGGCGCGTCGGGCAGATCGCCAGCGTCGGCGGCGACCGGATAGCCATCGAGCGTCTCGAGCTTCGGATTGACCGGCCACAGCGGCCCCGCGAAACCGCCTTGCAGCACGCGTGTCCAGACCATCGCGCCGACGCTGCCGGGCCGCTGCGACGCGCCGATCACGGCAACCGATTGCGGACGAAACAGGGCGTCGAGATTGCGAACGGTCACGGGGGGCTCCGCAGTTGGGAAGGTGCGCGATGGGACGACCGGCAGGCGCGCACGTCATCAGAGGATAGGCGAAGTCGCGCGGAAACGCGCCGCCGGATGCGACGAATTCAACGCTCCCACGATACTGCACGGCATACGAAGCCGCCTCCAACCGCAGTAAGATGCGGGCGGAGCATGTGCGGGTTTCCGGATGGCGTCCTGTGAAGGGCGTCATACATCGGCGCCATGCAACACACGACATCAATAACCGCAGAGATTGCGAACGGCGAGGCACCCCCTCGCCGGACAACCATCGAGACTGAAGGACCCGTATGCGACGCTTGCCATCGCTGATTGCGTTGCGTTTCTTCGAAGAGACGGCGCGCCATATGAGCTTTAACCGCGCCGCGGCGGCGCTGTGCGTGACCCAGGGCGCCGTGAGCCGCCAGATCCGGATTCTCGAGGAATCGCTGGGCGCCAAGCTGTTCGAGCGCGATCACAAGGGCATTCGCCTGACCGCTGCCGGCACGCAGTTGCTGCCGTGCGTGACCGATGCATTCGATACGATCGAGCGCGGCGCACGCCAGGTCGCCTCAGCCACCGGCCGCCGACGGCTCGTGCTATCCGTGCCGCCGACCTTCGCGACGCAATGGTTTTCACCGCGCCTCGGATCGCTGGCTGTCGAGTTGCCGGACGTCGAGTTGTCGGTACGTACCGGGCCGAGCGACGACTGCCACTGCAACATCCGCTTCGGCAACGCGGCGCTGCCCGGCGCGCAGTCCGAACTGCTGATGATCGAACGACACACGTTAGTCGGTGCGCCGCGTTTCGTCAGCGAACCGCTCGACGCGGTGCTGGCGCGTCTTCCGGCACTGCACGTGCTGCACAACGATGCGCGCCTCGAACTGTGGCCGAGCTGGCTCGCCGCGGCCGGGTTGCCTGCGCACTATGCGGAGAACGGTATCGAGTTTTCGACGCTCGAGCAGGCGATTCATGCGGCGCGCAAGGGTGCGGGACTGGCGGTTGTCGATCGGAACATGATCGTCGAGGAACTCGCGGAGGGCAGTCTGGCGCGGATGTCGGACGTTGAGGTGACCGGGCCCTACGGATACTGGCTCGATATCGCGCCGCGGCATGCAGCGCTCGAACATGTGCAGGCGCTGGCGGGGTGGATGCGGGAAGAGGTGATGAAGATGGAGTGAGGGGGTGGGCGTACTACGCTGGTGTCAGCGCTGCGGAAGTACGCCCACTCCTGGCGTTGCCGGCTGACCGCTTACCCTCACAGCGCCTTCTTAAACGGCGCCCCCGAATGCTCACGCAGTTCGTTGAAAACAATCTTCGGCCACGCCTTCTGCGCAACCTCGATCTCGGAGACATGCGAAGCCAGATAAGTCGGCGCATTCGATGCATCGAGCGCAATCCGCGCCGAGTATGAATCGGTGAAACGCCGCAGTTCTGCGGCGTCGTCGGAGGTCACCCAGCGCGACATCCGGTAGCGCGCGGGCATGATTCGCACGTCAACCTTGTATTCCGTCGACAACCGGTGCGACACCACTTCAAACTGCAGCTGTCCAACCGCGCCAAGAATCATCGCGCCGCCCATCACCGGACGGAACACCTGAATCGCCCCTTCCTCGCCAAGTTGCTTGAGCGCTTCGCCAAGCTGCTTCGCGCGCATCGGGTCGACCACTTCGATCGTCTGGAAGATTTCCGGTGCGAAGAACGGCAGCCCGATGAACTGCAGGTCCTCGCCCTCAGTCAGCGTATCGCCAAGACTGAGCGTGCCGTGATTGGGAATACCGATGATGTCGCCCGGATACGCTTCGGCCACCGTCTCGCGACGCTGCGACAGAAAGCTCACGACGTTATTCGCGCGGAACGTCTTGCCCGAACGCGTCACTTTCAACGCCATACCGCGCTCGAAGTGCCCCGAGCACACGCGTATAAACGCCACCCGGTCGCGGTGCGCCAGATCCATATTCGCCTGCACCTTGAACACGACGCCGGTGAACTTCGGCTCGTCGGGTTCGACTGCGCGTTGCACGGTCATCCGTGCGGATGGCGGCGGCGCGAGATCGACGAGCGCATCGAGAATTTCCTTCACGCCGAAGTTGTTGATCGCCGAACCGAACAGCACCGGCGACTGCTGGCCAGCGAGAAACGCCGTGCGATCGAAGATCGGTGTCGCGCCGGTAATCAGATCGATTTCTTCCTTCGCCTTGATCCACGAATGGCCGAAACGCGCTTCGCCGTCCGCGTTGCTCAACGCGTGCAGCGTTTCGACGGCGCCGCCCGCCTTGTCCTGTCCCGCGCGGAACAAACGCACCTGGTCGCGCTGGATATCGTAGACACCCTGGAATTCCTTGCCCATGCCGATCGGCCACGTGAACGGCACCGCCGCCACGCCGAGATGCTGTTCGATTTCGTCGAGCAGATCGAGCGGCTCGCGCACTTCGCGGTCGAGCTTGTTGATGAACGTCACGATCGGCGTCTTGCGGCTGCGACACACCTCTAGCAGCTTCAGCGTCTGCGCCTCAACGCCGTTCGCACCGTCGATCACCATCACGGCCGCATCGACCGCCGTCAGCACGCGGTAGGTATCTTCGGAAAAGTCCTCGTGGCCCGGCGTATCGAGCAGGTTGATCACCGCGTCGCCGTACTCGAACTGCATCACCGAGCTCGCCACCGAAATGCCGCGCTGCTTTTCGATCTCCATCCAGTCGGAGGTCGCATAGCGGCTACTCTTGCGGCCCTTCACGGTGCCCGCGATCTGGATCGCGCCCGAGAACAGCAGCAGTTTTTCGGTCAGCGTGGTCTTGCCCGCATCCGGGTGGGAAATGACCGCAAAGGTGCGGCGGCGGTTGAGTTCTGAAACTGGCATCGGAGCTGGCTTAACGAAAGGTCGGGCGGCGGATCGAATAGCGATTCGCCTCTAAAAGAGACGAAAAGCGTTCGAAAACGCAAACAGGAATCTGGCCGGACGCACGTGCGGCGGTGGACTGGGCAAACGTGGCGAGCGCGGCGGCGATGACTGCGGAAGGGTCCGGATCGGCCCGCGTCATGTGCGACACCGTCCGACAGGTCGTGATGCGTCGTAACGGAAATAGCACGAGCGGTAAGAAATGCTGGAAACGCCAGCACAGAACAGCGCCGGGACGAATGATACACGTCGCGGGCGGGAGCGGCGGGAAATGCGCCCTGCCGCGCTCGCTGCAGCAGGTTCAGGTCGAGGCGCACAATGATTTCGCGCCCGGGAACATTCCGGGCGCACGGTGTTCGTACCGGTTATGCGCGACCGCCAGCGCGCAGCGTTTCGGTTTCCCATATCAGCCAGCGAGAATCCAATGGAATCACGCCAGGGGCGTTCAATCGAGGTCGATTTTTTCCGCGGTGTCGTGCTGATCGTCATCGTGCTGGATCACATTCCGGGCAGCATGCTGTCGCACGTGATGTTGCATGCGTACGCGCTGTGCGACTCGGCGGAAGTGTTCGTGTTTCTTGGCGGGTATGCGTCGGCGGCTGCCTATATGGCCGTGCTTGCGCGCGGTGGCGCAGCCGCTGCGCGGACGCGTTTCTTCCGGCGCTGCTGGGAAATCTATCGCGCGTACCTGCTCACGGCGATCCTTACGCTACTGTCAGGCGCGATTCTCGCGCTGCTGCGCCTGAATCACCTGATGGTCGATCTGAGCGGCTGGCAACCCTTTGCGGCTCATCCAATGCGCAGCGCATTCGACATCCTCACGCTGCGCCGGCAACCGTATCTGTCGAGCGTGCTGCCGATGTATGTCATATTTGCGCTGTTCGTGCCGCTGGCGGTACCGCTGGCGCGCCGTTCGGCGGTGGCGGCGCTCGCGTGCAGCATCGCTATCTGGTGGTTCGCGCCGCCGATCGCATCGGCGTTCAGCATGGACGACGTCGGCGACTGGGCCTTCAATCCGTTTGCGTGGCAATTGATGTTCGTGCTCGGCATGGTGTGCCGTCTGCATCCGGTTTCGGCGGTGCGGATGACATCGCCTGCGGGCCAGTGGCTCACACGTATTGCATTCGCTGTCGTCGTTGCCTTCGCCGTGGTCAAGCTGTTCGTTCTCGTTCAACCGTTACCGGGTGCCATGAAGCAGCATCTATCGTTCGTGAGAGTCGTCAATTTCGGCGCCATCGCGTGGCTCGCCGCGTACTGCGTTGCGCGCGGCTCGGTCGCACGGCTCGCGCAGCGTTTGCCGGCTGTAATCGCGGTGGGCAGGACGGGGCTCGTGTGTTTCGTCGGCGGCACGCTGATTTCGCTCGTCGTCGATACCGCGACACCGCATGGCTGGCACGGCCTCGCCGGCTTCCTGGCCGCACTCGCCGGCGATTTCGCGGCCATCGCCGCAATGCTCGCACTCGCGAAAACCTGGCGCGACTGGCGCGGTCCGCATACGCGCGCGGCCGTGCAAGGCGCACGCATCGGATGACGGCGCGGGTACGCAACGCCTGCGCCGTCGGTGCGCTTGTGTGGACATCGCTGGCGATGGGCCGCGGTGCGCCGGGCGCGGGTGGAGAGAAGGCACCAGTTCAGCCGTTGCGCTTACCGCCCACGGTGCCGATGCGTTGCACCGAGCTTGCTGGACTCGCGCTACCCGCCGCCGAGATCGGTCTGCCGACGCACGGTGCACAGATCGATAGCGCAGCGATGATTGCAATCGCGGCGCCGGGCAATGTCGACGGCGAATACTGCCGCATCGTCGGCAGTATCAAGCCGTTGAAGGCAAGTGCCCCCGACATCCGTTTCGAACTGAATCTGCCGCGGCGCTGGAACGGTCGTGCGCTGCAGTTCGGCGGCGGCGGTTACAGCGGTGTCGTGGTGAGCGGCACCGGTACCGTGCCGTTCTCGCCCGATCAGCCACCGCTCGCGCGAGGCTACGCGACCTTCGGCGACGACTCGGGCCACGTAGGCAATCCCGGTCTCGCCGCCTTCGGACTCGTCGACGAAGCGGTGATCAATTTCGGTTACGCGCATCTGAAGAAGACTCACGACGTCGCACTCGCGCTGATCGCGCGCAGCTACGGACGGTTGCCGGAGAAGTTGTACTTCGCGGGCGGCTCGACGGGCGGCCGCGAAGGCTACACCGTGATCCAGCGCTTTCCCGACGACTACGACGGCGTGATCGCCAACTCGCCGGCGCTGAACTTCTCCGGTGTGCGGTTGCTCGGCGTGCAGGTCGGCCAGGCCGAATATGGCAAACCAGGTGGTTTCATCCCGCCGACACTGCTCGAACTTGTGTACCGGCGCACGCTTGCCGCGTGCGACGCGCTAGACGGCGCCGCCGACGGCATCGTCAGCGACGTAGCGGCCTGTCGCGCGATCGAACCGCAGCTGATCCAGTCGCTACGCTGCACGCCACAAACCGCAAACGAAGATGCAGACGACACCTGTCTCACCAACGCGCAACTGAAGACACTGTCGGTGCTGCGCGACGGGCTCTCGCTGCCCTACTCACTGGCATGGGGCGTCACCCGCTACCGCGGCTACAACGTGTTTCAGGGGACGCACTTCACCGGCATGCTCGGACTCGCGCATTCAGCCGAACGCTTGCCCGAACCCGGTTTCTTTTCGAACGGCTATCTGTACGCGCAGGGCGACGCGTACATCCGCTACTTCGTGACGCGCGACGACACCGCGAATTCCCTGCAATTCGACGTCCAGCACCCGGGGCGCTATCTGCCGCGGCTCGTCGATCTGTCGGGCACGATCGGTGCGATGAACCCGGACATGTCGCGCTTCATCGCGCGTGGCGGCAAGCTGATCACGCTGCAGGGACTCGCCGACGAAGTGATCAGCCCGAACCAGACCATCGCGTACTACCGCGCGCTGATCGCGCGTTACGGCGATGCGCAGGTCGATTCGTTCATGCGTCTGTATATGGTGCCGGGCTTCCAGCACGGCAACGGCGTATTCATCCCGTCGGTCGACATGCTCGGTGCGCTCGACGACTGGGTTACACACGGCGTCGCGCCGCAAACGCTCGTCGCCGTCGATCTCGCGCGCGCCACCAACGGCCGCTCACGACCGCTATGCCGGTACCCCGCCTTTCCGCGCTATACCGGACATGGCAACCTCGATCGTGCGGAAAATTTCCGCTGCGTCGAGCCTTGACACCTCACTCGCCGCTCGCCTGGTTTAGCGTCAGGTGTCGCGTCTCCGGTGCCAGGACGATCGATACCAGCATGCCCACGAGCAGTACCGCGGCGAGCGCGAACATCGTCGCGTGAAAGCCGATCTGCGCGATGCCGAGCGGCAGCAGGAATGTGCCGACCGCCGAGCCGAGCCGGCTGCAGGCAATCGCCAGGCCCACACCGCACGCCCGCACTTCAGTCGGAAAACATTCGGGCGGAAACACGCCAACCAGGTTCGAGAACGCCGACATCGTCAGCGTGAATACGGCAAACGCGACGATCATCGCGAGCGCCGCCGAATCGGGCAACAGCGACAGCGCCACCAGCGACAGGCAGGTCACCGCGAACGAACCGATCAGGAACACGCGGCGTGGCAGCTTGATCGTGAGCCAGATACCGATCACCGCACCGAGTACGAGAAAGCCGTTCAGCAGGAAGTCGGCGCCGAAGCCCTCGTTCAGGTGAATCGCCTTGAGGATGGTCGGCAGAAACGTGTAGATCGCGAAGTACGGAATCACGAGACACACGAAGAACGTGCAGTTGAAGAACGTGCGACGGATCAGCTCCGGGGTGAAGAGCCGCGCGAAGCCGCCGCGTGCCGTGCGTGTTGTGTGATCGTGCGCGCCGCCATCGAGCGTCACGTGCGGTCCAAAGTACTTGAGCACGATCGCCTTTGCTTCGGCTGCGCGCCCCTGGCCGAGCAACCAGCGCGGCGATTCGGGCGTGCCGATGCGCAGCACCAGAACAATCAGCGCAGGCACACCGGCCGACGCAAGCAACCAGCGCCACGCATCCGCGGATGCATCGCCGTACAGCATGCCGAGCACGTTCGCCGCGACATAGCCGACGGTCCAGATCACGCTGAATGAACCGAGCAACGCGCCGCGATGCTTGCGCGGCGAAAACTCCGCGAGGATCGCGTGACCGACTGCGAAATCGCCGCCCATGCCGAAGCCGATGATGACGCGCAACGCGCACAGCATCAGCGGCGAGCTGACATAGAACTGTCCAAACGCCGCGAGTGTGATGATCAGGAAGCTCAGCAGAAAAATCTTCTGCCGGCCCATGCGATCCGACAGCCAGCCGAACACGAGACTGCCGAGAAAAATCCCCATCAGCGCCGAGCTGCCGATCATGCCCATCCAGAACGCGTCGAGTGGCATCTGCCGGTTCAGCGACGCAAGCGCATAACCGATCGTGCCGAGCGCGTAGCCCTCGGTGAAGTGCGCGCCGAACGTCAGGCCCGCGATCTTCACGTGAAAGCGATTGAGCGGCACGTCGTCGAGCGGGACGGAAGCGCGTGCGGCACTGGCCGCCGTCGGTGCCACTCCTGACGCTATGCGCGCTGCACCGGGCGTACGCCCGAGCGGCGCGGCCTGCATGTCGTGATGGATGCTCACGCTGTCTCCTGTTTTGTTGTGTATGTACCGCGTGTGTCCGTACTGCGCGAATCAACCGCCCAGGCCCGCCATCATCATGTACTTCAGCTCGACGTATTCATCGAGCCCATACTTCGATCCTTCGCGACCGAGACCCGACTGCTTGACGCCACCGAACGGCGCCACCTCGGTTGAAATGATGCCGTCGTTGATGCCGACCATGCCGCTTTCGAGCGCATCCGCGACGCGCCATGCACGGCCGAGATCGCGCGTGTAGAAATAGGCGGACAGACCGAACGGCGTATCGTTGGCTGCAGCGATCGCTTCGGCTTCAGTCTTGAAACGGAAGCACGCGGCAACCGGCCCGAAGGTTTCTTCTTCGGCGATCTGCATCGCGCGCGTCGCGCCGCTCAAGACCGTAGGCTCATAGAACGTACCGCCGAGCGCATGGCGCTTGCCGCCGGTCAACGCAGTCGCGCCTTTCTGCAAGGCATCGGCAACATGGCTCTCGACTTTGCGCAGCGCTGCCTCGTTGATCAGCGGTCCCTGCTCGACGTCGCCTTCGAGCGCATTGCCGACACGCATCGTCTTCACAGCCCGCGTCAACGCTTCGGTGAACGCGTCGTAGATACCGTCCTGCACATAGAAGCGGTTCACGCACACACAGGTCTGCCCGGTGTTGCGAAACTTCGAAGCAATCGCACCTTGCACGGCCGCGTCGAGATCGGCATCGTCGAACACGATGAACGGCGCGTTGCCGCCCAGTTCGAGCGACAGTTTCTTCAGCGTGTCCGCCGATTGTTTCGCGAGCAACTTGCCCACCCGCGTCGAACCGGTGAACGACAGCTTGCGCACGACCGGCGAAGCCGTCAGCACATTACCGATCGCAACCGCATCGCCGGAGACGATGTTGAACACGCCGGCCGGAATGCCGGCCTGTTCTGCCAGCACGGCCAGTGCGAGCGCGGAAAGCGGTGTTTCTTCGGACGGCTTGAGCACCATCGTGCAACCTGCCGCAAGCGCGGGACCGGCTTTGCGCGTGATCATCGCGAGCGGGAAGTTCCACGGCGTGATCGCGGCGACGACGCCGACCGGCTCGCGCGTCACGATGATCTTCGAGCCAGGCTTCGGGCTCGGAATCACGTCGCCGTAGCTGCGCTTCGCTTCTTCCGCAAACCATTCGAAGAAGCTCGCCGCGTACGCGACTTCGCCGCGTGCTTCGGCGAGCGGCTTGCCCTGCTCGCGTGTCAGCAATTCGGCGAGTGCGTCGCGATGCTCGAGCATCAGTTCGCCCCAGCGCTTCACGCGCACGCTGCGCTCTTTCGCGGTCAATGCGCGCCACGCGGGAAATGCCCGCTCAGCCGCGGTAATCGCCTGCGCGGTTTCGTCGGCGCCCGCTTTTGCAACCTGCGCGATCACGTCGCCAGTTGCCGGGTTGCGAACCGCATACGTGCTTTCGCCTTGATACCACTCGCCGCCGATGTAATGCCCTGTCCGGAGAAATTCGTTCATATATGCCTCACGCCGCCTTGCCGAAGGTTTCCGCGAACGCGCCTTGGGCGGGCCGCGATTCGCGCGCAATACGCTGCCCGGCGGTGTAGTCGTTGATCAGATCGCACGGGGTGTAGTTGCGTTCGAGTTCGAACAGTTCGTCGGCGTCGAGCTTCGTCTCGAGCGCGGCCAGCGCACTGTCGAACTGCGCCGCCGAATCCGCACCCACCAGCATGCTCGACACGCCGCCGTGATTGAGTACCCACGCCTGCGCAATCTGCGCGGGCGTCACGCCACGGCGCGCCGCGACGCGTGCCACCGATGCAGCAATCTCACGCGTCGTCGCGTCGCCATACATCTGCGCAGTAAAGAAATCGGTCTGGTTGCGCGTCGAGGTCGGATCGCTGGTCAGAAAACCGCGTGCGAGCGGACTGAACACCGAGACGCCCACGCCCTGGTCCTTGCAATACGGAATCATTTCGCGTTCTTCCTCGCGGTAAGCGAGGTTCAACTGCAACTGCATATTGATCGGCTTGTGCCAGCCGTTGCGCTCGCAGACCTGCATGATCTTCGCGAACTGCCACGTGTACATCGTCGACACGCCGAGGTAGCGCGCCTTGCCCGCCCGCACGATGTCGTTCAGCGCGCCCATCGTTTCTTCGACTGGTGTATTCACGTCGAAGAAATGCAGCATGAAGATATCGACGTAGTCCATGTCGAGACGTTTCAACGACCCGTCGATGCCGTCCATGATGTGCTTGCGCGAATGGCCGCCCGCGTTCTGGTAGCTACCCATGTCGTAGCCAACCTTGGTCGCGACGACGATCTCTTCGCGACGCGTAGCGCGCTTCAAAATCCGACCGACGACTTCCTCGCCGGCACCGGTCGAATAGAAATCGGCGAGATCGATGAAGTTCACGCCGGCATCGAGCGCGTGACGCACGATGGGTTCGCTTTGCGCTTCATCGAAGATCCAAGGCTTCCATTGCGGCGTGCCCATGTTCATCGTGCCGAGGCACAGACGCGAAACTTTCAGGCCGGACTGGCCGAGGCGGGTGTATTCCATGACACTGTCTCCAGATTTTTTAGCGACGCCGAGTGGAGCCGAGCGTTACGCTCAGCGTTGCTTCGGCGTATAGAACGGGTTCGATACTTCGCGCGCGGCAGCAAACACTTCATCGCGATGCGGCAAGCCCTTCATCGCCGCGACGATCGCGTTCTTGCAGGCGCGATAGTTGTTCTCGAACACGGCATCGAGATCGTCGGTCTTGGGGTTGACCCAGTTCGCCGACACCACCACCCAGTCGTTCTCCGCCTCAGGCGGCAGCGTGCCGTTCTCCAGCGACTCAGCCACGGCCTTCGCAATCCCGGCCTGCGATGCACCCCACGTCGCATTGCCGTGGAACTCGCCATCGATCTGCGCCTTGTTCACATACAGCGTCAGCGGCTTGGTCGGCACGCCGGGACGCGCGATCACGACGAACGGCGCGTGGCCCGTGCTCGGCGTCGCGAGCGCGGTCGCGAACGCCTGGCCTGCCGGGCCGTTGCGCGGACCGACCAGCACGTTGATGTGGGCGAGATTGACGCCCGGCCCTTCGAATCCTTCGCCGATATAAAGTTGTTTGTCCGTCGTGGCGCTCATGGTCGTTCCGTCAGCGGTTGAGTGAATGGCGCGATTGTGCGGGCCGCGACGAACGGCAGTGAATCGATGTTTTTTGATGCAGGGTATGAGGCACGCTCATTTCCGGGTTTCTCCCAGGCGCGTGTTGCAGGTCTCGATCTGCCTAAAGGTGAGCGTTTTCAGGACCGGCGAATTCTGGCGGTATTCACGCGAGTGACGTGAGGCGAAATCGTCGTCGGTTCGCACCGTATGCGGTGTGCGAGGCGCGTGCTTTGGCAGCCGCATGGGTATGCTTATGCAGCGTGCCTGGCATGTGCGTGAGCCGTTAGATAAAATTTCATCGAGCGTCGCAAAGCCTTGTCAGATAAGGCTGTGCGGCTAGTCTACCCAAGCGGCACCAGTGACTCCGAGACGACGTTCGAGCATCCATCCGCATCGAGCTCATGTCCGAATCGACATCGCGTCTAGTCGAAGTCATCGTCCGTCAGCACGCTCCATCGAACCGCTGCATCGCCCGCGCGAGATCGGTCAAAGGTGAGCGTTTTCGGGAATCACTCAACGGTGCGAAAAACGACACGTGATGCGTCACCGCGACGTTGCCGCGTCATACATAGTGCAGCTTGATATCGCTGCACAAAGCAAACGGCCGATGCATCGCGTGGATGCATCGGCCATCGGTATCTTGAGTCGTGCGGCGAAAAACGCTGCCGGCTTCAGTCTTCGATCAGGAAGCGATCGCGGTTCTTGCCCACCAGCCACCCAGGTGTGCGGCCGCGGCCACTCCACGTTTCACCGGTCTTTGGATTGTGATAGCGCGGCGGCAGCGGCGCCTTGCGCGCACCCGGGGCGCGTTTGCTGGAGAAGCCGAGTTCTTCCGCCGTGATGCCGTATTCGACGATTTGCTGTTTGATGTCGGCGATCGCCTGCGCCACCTCTTTATCGCGCGCGACGGCCACCTCCTTATGAAGCTTTTCGAGTTGTGCGGTCAGTTGCTTGTAGGTGGCCATGACGGCAGTCTCCAATTGGTGTTAGGGCAACGGGAGTGTGACCCTATCAGATCGAAAAAGTGCCGGATAGACCGGGCTTCGCCCAAGTGCCAAAGGTCCGCGAGCCGGATGTTACGGGTCTGTGGCCCCGTAACGCCACATCACACCACATCACTGCACACTCAATCGTCGATTGCATCGTACAGGCGGCGCTCGTACTCGCTCGCCATCGGAAACGGTTCGTCGGTACGCAACTGGATCAGCATAATGCCGATCATCTCCTCGACGGGATCGGCAAACCAGCTCGTGCCGAATGCGCCAGGCCAGCCAAACGAACCCGTCGAGCGGTAGCCGAGCGGCAACTGCTGCGCCGGATCGTCGACCACCGACAGGCCAAGCCCGAAGCCCTGCCCCGCCCAGGTGATCGGACCGATGGCCGGCATGCGCCGCTGCTCGCGGGTCAGGAAGTTACTGCGCATCAGGTCGACCGAGCGGTGCGACAACAGCCGCGCATCGCCGACGCGCCCACGCCCGAGCAACAGCCGGGCGAACTGCAGATAGTCCTGCGCCGTCGAGACAAGCCCCCCGCCGCCGCTCTGGAAACGCGCCGCGTTGGCCCACCGGCTGCCCGCCGCGCGCTCTTCGACGACGCGCCGCTGGCTCTGCGGATCGAAGCGCCATGCGGTGCTGAGCCGCTCGAGCTGCGGACCGGCAATCGAGAACGCGGTATCGCGCATGCTCAATGGCTCGAAGATGCGTGTGCGAAAGAAGTCGCCGAGCGGCATGCCGCTCACCCGCTCGACGAGGACGCCGAGTACGTCGGTAGCAATGCTGTAGTGCCAGCGCGTGCCGGGTTGAAACATCAGCGGCAGCGACGCGACGCACGCGAGCCACCCGTCGGGGCAGTCTCCCGAGTCGACCCCGTTGAATGCTTTGGCATAGGCCTCGGCAAGCGGTCCCGTCGAGGTGAAGTGATATGCGAATCCCGCACGATGGGTCAGCAGATCGAGCACGGTGATCGGCTCACGCACCGGGTCGGTGGCATCGAGCGGGCCGGTGGGATCGCGCAGCACGCGCAGCGCCGCGAGTTCCGGTAGCCACCGGCTCACGGGCGCGTCGAGCGCCAGCTGGTCCGCTTCGATCAGCAGCATCGCTGCGGCGCTCGTGACCGGCTTCGTCATCGAAGCGATCCGGAACAGCGTGTCGTGCTCCATCGGCAGCCGGTCTGCTTCGTCGCGCAGACCGAGCGCATCGCATTGCGCCATCTCGCCACGGCGCCACGCCAACGTCACGACACCCGCCACGTCGCCGCGCTCGACATAGGCCTGCATGGCCTCGGTCAAGCGTGCGAGCCGGGCGGGCGAAAAACCTGCTCTCTGCATCGCGGTCCCTGCAAACCTGGTAGTCGTTCTTCTACTGTAGGCAGAAAGTTCTACAACTGGCCAATCCACGCGGCATCAATTTCCCCGCGCTTCGAGGACGCGGAGCGCTTCGTTGAGCCGCTTCACGCGACTCGCCTGCGATGGAACGAGCATCGCGGCCAGAACCGAATTGACCCGGGTACGCCAGTAGGACAACGGGATGCGATCGGCGGCGGAAATGCGCGGCATCACGTGTTCCAGGTGTTCGATATCTTTTTCGAGTTGCTGATGGTTCATTGCCTTTCCCCGGAACGTCAATTTAAATCCAATACAAGCATTAACTGTGCCGCGTACCGTCGAGTAAAAACGGGAGCAACTACCGATTCGTCTGCCTTTTTCAGACGCCTCTGGAAAAACTTACGGCGAATATTCGATTACCGGTCCTGAATCGACTCTAGAACCGCAGCGAGTGCCCTTCCGTTAGGCGCCGCACCGAACCGGACGTCTCGTCAGAAGATAATCCCGTGTAATAAACAGAAGATTAACGTCGGCTAATCGGACTGTATATTCCCCGTTTGTGGAAGATAAAGGTCCGGCCTGTAGATCGAGTACGCGCAGTATTGATGAACGAAACCGAGGTCGCGTGGAATCAGATGAACAACAATATGACCGGCTTGTGCACCGCATTTATGACACCGTCGGTGAAGCGGCCGGATGGCAGGCGTTATACGCGGACCTGGCGGCACTGACCGGCGCGAGCACGATTCATGTGCTCGCCTTCGACAAGCATCACGATACGTTGTCGTTCAGCGATGGCTTCAATCTCCCGGTCGCCGCCGAACTCGGTTATATCCAGCACTACCATCGTCTCGATCCGCGTCTCGCGCTGTTATGGACGCAGCCAGTGCTGCACTGGATGCATTGCCATGAGCACTTCGACGAGGCGTTCATCAGCGAGAACCGCTTTTACCAGGAGTTCCTGCTGCCGATGGGGCATCGCTACGTATCGGGCTGCAAGCTGATCGACGAGGCACGCCTCACGGTCGTGTTCGCCTGCACACGCAACGCTAGCCAGGGTCCGATGAACCCGGATGCGATTGCGTTTTTGCAGCGCCTGACACCGCACCTGGCGCGCGCGATGACGCAGCAGATGCAGCGCTACGTGTACTCGACGGATGCGCTGGTCGGTCATGCGTTCGTGAGCCGCTGGGGGCAGCCCGTGATACTCGCGACCACCGGCGGCGAGGTGCTGCACGTGAACGGAGCAGCTGAACGGCTGCTGCAATCGACTGCGCTGGTGCGTCTCGCCGGTCGCACGCTGATGCTGCCACCGCCTTTCATGAGCCGCTTTCTCGACGACTGCGCGCAGACCGAAGGGCAGTTGCGCGTGCCCGATCGCGCCACGCAGGCAACGGCCGCACAGTACCGGGTGCTGCGCATCGCCGGCGACGATAGCGAAAAGACCGCGCTCTATGTGTTCTACAACCTGATCGTGCCCGGCGAGGTGTCGGCGAAATTCGGTCTGCGTGCGATTGCCATGCTGATTTTCTTCGATCCGCAATCGTCGCCGGTGGTCGACGTCGATCTGCTCGCGGCAGCATTCAATCTGACGCCGGCCGAATGCCGGGTCGCGTACGGCCTCGCGGAAGGACTCTCGCTAAAGGAGATTGCGCAGCGTATCGGTGTGCAGCACGACACCGTGCGCAAGCAGTTGCAATCGATCTATCAGAAGACGTCGACGAACCGCCAGCCGGATCTGATCCGGTTGCTGTTGCATCTGCCAGGCGCGATTGTCTGAGGCTGCCGTAGTCGGACTTACTTCGCCTTGCATGCGTACAGCAAGGTGCGCTGGCCGTCGTCGGTCGACAGGCGCACCGTATCGAACGCGCCGCCGCACGCGGCACGCGCCTGCTGTTCGCACGAGGTCTGGCTGTCCGGACATTGCACCTGGGTGGTCGGACGGCCATCGGACAGAAACAGCGGCGCACTGCTACCGCAGCCCGCGAGTCCGGCTAACGCAGCGAGCGCAGCTAACCCGGCTAGCGAGCGCACGACAGCTACCTGAAATGATTGACGGCTGTGTTCCATGGAGAACCCCGATCGGCGTCTTGTTTTTCGACGATAGCGATTGTGCCATGCGTAGCTTGCAAAGCGTTATTCGTCTCGCGGTGCCTTTGCGCTGGTTGCCCGCAAACAATAGAAACATTTATCCTGTATGAATCGACAATCAATAACCAGCGGGCATTATCGATGCCTGCACTAAACGCACCCAGTATGGAGACCCAATGTCTTTTGTGATCGTCCTTGCCGCGCTCGTGTTTCTGATGTTTGCCGCTTACCGCGGCTACAGCGTGATTCTCGTTGCGCCAATTGCCGCGCTCGGCGCCGTATTGCTCACCGAACCCTCCGCGGTCGCACCCGTGTTCTCCGGCATCTTTATGGACAAGATGGTCGGCTTCGTGAAGCTTTACTTCCCGGTGTTTCTGCTTGGCGCGGTATTCGGCAAGGTGATCGAACTGTCGGGATTCTCCGAATCGATTGTGGCCGCCGCCATTCGCTATATCGGCCGCTCACGCGCCAATGCCGTAATCGTCGCGGTCTGCGCGCTGCTCACTTACGGCGGCGTATCGTTGTTCGTCGTCGTGTTCGCGGTCTATCCGTTCGCCGCCGAGCTTTATCGGCAGAGCAATATTCCTAAACGCCTGATGCCGGGCGCCATTGCGCTCGGTGCGTTCTCGTTCACGATGGATTCGCTGCCGGGCACGCCGCAGATCCAGAACATCATCCCCACCACCTTCTTCAAGACGACATCGTGGGCCGCGCCGGTGCTTGGCGTGGCGGGGTCGCTGTTCATCGTCGTGGTGGGCCTCACCTATCTGGAATGGCGCCGCCGCGCCGCGATGGCTAAGGGTGAAGGCTACGGCACCTCGCTCGTCAACGAACCGGAACGCGTCGAGTCCGCGCATCTGCCACATCCGCTGCTCGCGGTCGCACCGTTGATACTCGTCGGTGTGGCGAACTTCGTGCTGACGCGGATGATTCCTGACTGGTACGGCGCGTCGTATACGGTCGCACCGGACGTGCTGCCCGGCGTGCATACGCCCATCACGACGCCGATCAAGGCCGTGGTCGCGATCTGGTCGGTGGAAGGCGCGTTGCTGCTCGGCATCGTGCTGGTCGTACTGACTGCCTTCGGCCGCGTGCGCGAACGGTTCGCGACCGGTACCAAGGCAGCTGTCGCCGGTGCGCTGCTCGCGTCACTGAATACGGCATCGGAGTATGGCTTCGGCGGTGTGATCGCGGCGTTGCCCGGTTTCCTCGTCGTCAGCGATGCGCTGAAGAGCATTCCGAATCCGCTCGTCAACGCGGCCGTGTCGGTCAGCTCGCTGGCAGGTATCACCGGTTCGGCATCGGGCGGCATGAGCATCGCGCTCGCTGCGATGTCCGATACGTTCATCAAGGCTGCAGACGCCGCGCATATTCCGATGGAAGTGCTGCACCGGGTCGTCGCGATGGCGAGCGGCGGTATGGACACGCTGCCGCACAACGGTGCCGTGATTACGCTGCTTGCGGTGACGGGGCTCACGCACCGCGAGTCGTATCGCGACATTTTCGCGGTGACGATCATCAAGACGCTGGCGGTGTTTTTCGTGATCACGGTGTATTACACAACCGGGCTCGTTTAGCGTAATCGCCGAAGAAACGCGCGCGAGGTCGCATACGGCGCATGCTCCCGAACCATGCGCTGAAACGCCCGCAAAACACGCGCGCACGTCAGCGTCTCGCGCCAGAATTTCTCCTTGAGCCCGCCGGTGGGAAGCCATTGCCACGGTAGCACCACCGTCACCGCGCCCCACGCGGGACGCCAGCGCTCGGAGACGCCTCGTCGTCGGAACAGGCTGATCGTCGGAATGCCGAGATTCGACGCAAGATGGCCGACGCCGGAGTCGTTGCCGATAAACCAGCCGGACTCGTAAAGCCAGCACGCGAGTTCGTGCGGACTGTCGAAAGACGGTGCGGGAATGCCTGCTCTATCGCGTTCGCTCCAGTGCTTGCGCTCATGCGGCGCGATCACGAACTGCACGTCGTAGCCACGCTCCCGCAGGCGGTGCGCCAGTTTCACGAAGCTTCGTCGCGGCCAGCGCTTGTCATCGGTGCTGGCCTCGGGATGAATCGCGATGCGCCGCTGGTACTGACGATGTCGTAACGAGGATGGCGGCGTGATGCCATTCGTCGTGCCGACATCGGAGAGCCCTAGCTCGTGTCGGCAGAAATCGGCGAAGCGTTCGGCCATGCAACCTGGCGGGTCGCTGTATGAGACTTCGTGCAGATCGTAGACACGGGGATGAAGGTCCGCCAGGTTCGCCACCGGTTTGTGCGGATGCATTTGCACAACGATCTCGTACGGCGCGAGCCATGCGTTGCTGTGCGCTTCGTCGGGTAACGGCCTGATCGCGACGTCGGGAAACCAGTGCCGCAACGCGTAAGCCGGGCGCCCGAATACGTCGACATCGATACCGTTTCTCAAAAGATTGCGGACGATGACCATCAGGATCAAGGTGTCGCCCATCGCATTCGACATGACGATGGCGAAGCGTCTCGACCCGTTTCCGGCTGCAGGATGCGGCAATAATGGGTTCATGCGGGCGAGTTGTGCGCATCGCCTGAAGCGCACAACGATAAGAAAAACATGGCCAGATGACGGACGGAGAACTGTCCGCTAAAGCGGCCTAGTGTAGATCTCCGACAGATTATTTAAGTTACAGCCTTTCTTACCTTCGCTTACGTCACGGCTATAGGGAGTGGCGTAAGGACGGCAGCGCGGCTTAACCATGCTCCCGCCCACACGTTTGCCTAGAACTTGTGACGAATACCCAGACTGACGATTTCCTGCGTAGAGGTCCCCGCTACGCCATACGATCCAATCGACGCCTCGGCACTGCTCACCGTACCGTCCGCATTCAACTGGTTGCCGCTCGCGTGCTGCCATGCGCCGACCAGATAAACGTCTGTCCGCTTCGACAGGTTGTAGTCGGTGCCTAGTGAAATCTGGTTGTAGGTTGCCGCGGTATCGCCGCTTGCCTTGGTGTAGCTGTAGCCCAGCCCTAACAGCAGCGCCGGCGTTGCCTGGTAATTCAGGAACGCTTGCCCGGTGTTGAACTTCTCTGTTGAAGCGAAGGCCGACTGGGCATCCGCCTTGTACTGCGAATTGCTGTAGCTCGCACCGATCGTGTAAGGACCGGCAACATATTGCGCAGCGACGCGGGCAATGTTGATCGACTTCGCCGTTGCATAACCGATGTTGACCGGCCCGTCGAACGTACCGTCCGACGTCGACGACCAGCCCGTTCGTAACGCCGCGGTGGTGCTCGCGTTGTCGGCGACGTAGTAGCCAGCGGAGATCGCGATCGGGCCGTTCGCATAGGCGGCGGCCAGCGACCAGGTCTGGCCAGAGCCCGTCTGGCCAGCAACGCCGCCCAACGCGTACAGTCCTTCGACCTGCAATCCGCCAAGCACCGGCGACACGTACTTCACCGCATTGTTGGTCCGCGAGCTGTTGTCGTAGTTGTCGACGTCGCCGGCGGTCGCAAACGTGCTGCCGAAGTAGTTGTCTGCCGTGATGCCCTGAACCAGGTCGACGAGTGGATCGTACTGACGACCCAACGTGAACGTACCGTATCGATCGCTCTGCAATCCGACGTACGCCTGACGACCGAACTCCGACGTGGTGCCGTTATAGCTGCCCATCTTGCCGTTGTTGACGTTGAAACCGTCTTCCAGCTGGAAGATCGCCTTCAAGCCACCGCCTAGATCCTCCGAGCCTTTAAGCCCCCAGCGGCTGCCCGACAGATTGCCGGAGTAAAGCGCGACCTGGTTGGTGCCGGTTGGCGTGGCGTTGTGCGTGTACTGAATCGATTCGTCGATTACGCCGTACAGGGTGACGCTGTTCTGCGCGTGAGCCACTCCGATCGTGGCTCCCAGCAGCGTCAGGGCAATGGCAGACTTCTTCATTCCGGACTCTCCAAAGATACTGTTGAATAGCGCGCGGCGCGCTTATGGGCCGGTGTCGTCGGCGTGTGCGCGCATCGCTTTGCTTTGATATCCGGTCGGTCGACTGGCCAACATCGGCCGGATGTCGCCATTAGGTCACAGCGCATGCGGTCATCTGTTGGCAACGGGCCACAGGTGCGCTTACCACGCGTTTCATTCGCCTAGTGCCGTAATACGCGGTGGTTTTGCGTTGAGTACGGAGCGGTGACAGTGTCTGGAACACGTGCGCCTTGATGGGCTTGTGTTTGTGACAAATCGGGCGGTATGTTGTGATTCGCTTCGTGTGTGAGTCGTCAGATGGGCTTTGCATTCAACCGTGACGCGCCGTCATACGCTGAAAGACCTCGCAACGTGTTTGATACGTTGAGCGCGGTGTTCTCGATGCGGATTAATGCTTGTTGTTCAGATGCGTCTTAAAACCGGACGAGATGCAATGCGACGGCCGCGAGGAATGTTCGCGATCGAGGGAGGGATTTGGGAAGAGATTTGAAGCGGGGTTTGATACTGGATGACCGGGTAACGTGTCAGCGACACGTTACCGGCAACTTTTTCGCGTATTCGCGTGCTTAAGCGTTACGCTGCAGCCGATGAGGCTACCGGCGCCTTCTTCGCCGCCGCTTTCCTGCCAGCCGTCTTTCTGGTTGCCTTCTTTGCAGCCTTTTTGACCGGCGCTTTTTTAGCGCTTACTGCCTTTTTCGCTGCAGCCTTTCTGCCTGCTTTCTTCGCTCCGCGGACACCTTTTACAGCCGCCTTGACCGTGCTCGCCGCGCTATCTGCCGCGCCTGCAATCAGAAACTTCGAACGATCCTTAACGTCCTTGATCCATGCCGGCGGACGGGCATGACCGCTCCATGTTTCGCCAGTCTTCGGATTCAAGTATTTCGGTGGGAGTTTGCCCTTCTTGGCGGCAACCTTGACGCGCTTGCCCGTCACACCTTTTGCAGCATTCACCGCTTTACGGGTACTTTCGCGTCGTGCCTTTGCGCGTGCTTCGATATCTTCGGTGGTCAAACCATGCTTGATCATCAACGTGCGGATCTGATCGACTGCGGCTTGCGCGCGCTTCGCAAGGATCTTTTCTGCTTGCGCCTGTAGCTTTTTCACACGTGCCTGAATCTGTTCGAGCGTGGCCATATGGACCTCCCAGTGAGTTATGTAGGGGCACTATGCCATGAATGGCAAAACCAAAGCTAGACTTTAAGCAATTAACCGGCCTGGTTTGCAACAATCGATCTTGCCGGGAATATGCGTGCCGTTGGGTCTGACACATGCCTTAGCCGTACTGATTTCAAGATCCATTCGTCCGACAAAGCGTTTTAGTTTTGGCTTTAGCAGCGACGAAAACCTGGCACGCATCGAGCTAAACACGACACGCGCCCGACAGCCAGCAATCATTTCATTCCTGCACACCGGCAAGTAAACGCAGGCGGCGTGCCTGACGCGGAAGAACAATATAGAGAGCCCACAGTACCTCGATCACCAGCACAACGGCATTGCCTGCGCGCTGATAGCCGAAGTGCTGAAACAGCCGCATCACCACCGTAGCCGGTATCGAGCAAAGCGCGGTCCAGCCGGCCGTGGTCAATCCGACCATCAGCGCCTGGCCAAAGCTGAGCTTCGACGGCGCGTTGAGCGCCTGTGCTTTAAAGCCCTTAGCACCATATAGCCGACCAGCGGCACACACAGTATCCAGGCGATCGGCACTGAAACCAGGATCGCCGTTATCACGGAGAGGAGCGTAAGGTGGGCCGTCCCTTCGAGATGCGGCATCAAGATCAGACTCAATATCAGTACGATCAACCATATCGGCACACCGACGAGCATCTCGCGCCACGCACATGACCACCACACGAACAGACGCCGGCCAAACCCCATCGGCGGAATCATCTCGAACATGGCACGCCCCTTTTCTTTATTTGAGTCAGACTGGCGCAAAGAATACGCGGCAAGGCGTTACCGATCAATGCCAGTCGAAGGGAGTCTTTAGCATCCTTTAGCCTGACTAGCGCAACACGAAGCAATCAAAGCGGACGCAATGCAGCATGCGTATTCCCGCCTGATTCGAGACGCATGAATAGCGTATGAACCTTCTCATCGGGTCGTTCTGGCAGCGTCAAAATGAGCCGCCTTGCGCTCCGGCCATAGGCATCAGAAATCGACCCGTGCGCTCAGGATGAACTCGCGCGATGGGCCAATCGTGACAAATGGTGTGCCCGTGCAGCAACTCGACGTGTAGTAAGTCGAGTTGAAGATGTTCTTTGCGTTGAGCTGCCAGGCGATGTTCTGGCCAACAATCCGAGAGTCCCACGCAATGAACGCATCAGCGACACGGCCCCACGGCATGTGATAGACCTTACCGCTGCCATCGCTGACCGGCAACGTGCTGAAGACCCGGCCGCCCGCACCGGCACGCAGCCTGCCGCTCACGGGCGCCGTGCCGATCATGCCGAAATCGTGCGTCAGATAGAGCGCCGCTTCATGCTTCGGTGCATTCGGCAAAGGGTTACCCGCGAGCTTCGGATCGTCCTGATAGCGGGCCTCGGTATACGCATAGCTACCAATCGCACTCCATGTGTCGCTCAATTTGCCGTTCACTTCAAGTTCGACGCCACGCGAACGGGCGCGCCCCGCATTGCGCGTGTAGTTGATTCCACCGATGGTTTCGGTGGTCTGGATGTTGCGCTTGCGAATATCGAACAGGGCAAGCGTCGCGGTCAGATTGTTCGCCACGTACTTCGAACCAATTTCCCAAGCCTGGGCCTGCTCGGGCGGCAGCTCGCCGATCGGTTGTGCGACCGACGTATTCGGGCGAAACGATTCGCTATAGCTGGCATACAGCGACCACTTCGGATCGATCTTGAAGACGACGCCCGCGCGCGGCACCACCTTGCTCGCATTGACGTTTGCACCCACCACGAACGGTCGCCCCTTGCCGGTCATTTCACTAAACGACTCATAGCGCAGACCACCCAACACGATCCAGCGATCGCCTAGATGTACTGCATCCTGAATGAAAGCGCCGCGCGAAATAAGTTTGTCGGTCTGGTCGCTATCGGCTGGCGAGAGCGTGCTGATCTGCGGCAGCAATCCGTACACCGGCGCATACAGGTTGAAGCTCGAATTGTTCCTGCCGCGATAAAGATCGGCCAGCACACGATAGTTACGCATATAGTCCACGCCCGCGAGCACATCGTTCTGCAGGCCGGCAATCTGCACCTTACCCTCGAGGTTCAAGGTCAGATTGTGGGTCGTCTGCGTACCGTTCTGTGTCGCATCCACGCGCCGGGTCAAAACGCCGGTATTGAAGTTCGCGCTCATCACACGCGCCTGCCAGTCGTTGTAGTACGTTCGATTGAAACCGTACCCGGCATGCACGGTCCAGTTGCTGTCCAGCTTGTGATCAATACGCAGATTGAGCGCATCCGAACGACCGGCCGAGACGTTGTAGCGCTCGTCGAGACGCTCCTCGTTGGGTATGGCAACGGGGTTCCCGGTACGCGTGTCGATGATCGTGCCGCGATCGAACGGCACCGCGTAGCTCATGTGCTCGTACGCAAGCAGCACGGTAGTGTCGCGGCCATACCAGGCGATCGACGGTGCGATCACATCCTGGCGCGTCTCGCCGAAGTCGCGCCAGTAATCGGTGCGCCGATGGTCGGCAATGAAGCGATACGCGAGACCCGACGAACCGATCGGACCGGTCAGATCGATCTGCGCGCCACCGCCACCGTAGCTACTGCCGAATCCCGAAACGGAACGCGCCGCTTCGAGCTGCGGCTTTTTCGTCACCACGTTGATGATGCCGCCAGGATCCTGAATGCCGTACAGCATCGACGCCGGACCTTTGAGGACTTCGATGCGCTCGGTGGTCGGCGTGAAATTGCGCGGCTGAACCGATTGCATGCCGTCGCGCAGAATCGAATTGTCGCGGTTGTCGCCGAAGCCGCGCTTGACGATTGCATCGAGTGTGCCGGCAAGTGTGTTGCCCATGCGCACACCGGGCACTGCCGATAGCGCGTCGGCGAGACTATCGGATGCGCGATCGCTGATCGATTGCTGGGTCACGACGTTGACGGCTTGCGGCACGTCGATCAACGGCGTATCGGTGCGCGTCGCCACCGATGCACGGCGTGGCTGGTAGCCCACTTCATCGATTGGCTTCGTGGTGTTGACGGTGACCGCCGGCAGCGTGCCCCGGTCGCTGGCGACGGTATCGGCCGCGCCCTCTTGTTCTACCGCTTCGCACACACCCGCAACGAGCAACCCCTGCGACAGGATCAACGACCCCACAACAATCCCCCGACGCCCGCCGCGCCGCTGACAGCCTTTCATCTCCACACCCCGTAGCCATACGATTAGCTTTCGAAGCGCGGATGATATCGGTAATGAGAACTATTCGCAAATAAAAACCCGTCAGACACCCCAGGCGGCACGCACACGGTTGCGAATATCGGCCAGCCGCGACACCGGTTCGTTGGCAAACACGAAGCGCAGATAACGGCCCGCGTCGGGTCCCCAGCCCGTCATCGGCGTGGCCGCCACTTCACCGAACTCGAACAGCCGCCGCGATGCTTCCGGCGAGGTGAAGCCCAGTTGCTCCGTATCGATCAACAGCGACCAGCCACCGTCGGGTCGCACGAGCGGCAGATCGTGCAGTTCGCGCAACAGGAAGTCGCGTCTCGTCTGCCACTCCGCGACCGCCTGCGCAACGCCGTCATCCGCCGACGTCAACGCAGCCGTCGCACCCGGCATGCCAATGCCGACCTGACACACGACGTTGGCCAGACTCGTCAGGCGAACGTCGCCCATGATCGTTTCCGGCCCGACGATCCAGCCGACCCGCCAGCCAATCATCCGGTATTCCTTCGATACCGAACCGACCGTGATGGTCCGTTCGCGCATCTCCGGCAACGACGCCGGGTGAATGATGGCGCGCCCATCGAAGACGATGCGCTCCATGGCCGCGTCGTAGATGAGCCATGCATTCGTGCGCCGGCAGTGCTGCGCGATCGCGTCCCACTCGGTGCGATTGGCGACGAAGCCACCCGGCATCGACGGCGACATCACGAGCAGCGCGCGGGTGCGCGGACCGACCGCCGCCGCCAGGCTATCGAGGTCGAGCCGCCAGCCATCGGCGCCAGGAATGAGCCGCGCGAAACGCGGCTCCCCGCCGGCAAGCCGCACGCGATTGATCAGTCCGGCGTAGGTTGGGTCTGTTAACACAACCTCGTCGCCGGGCTCGAGAATGGACAGCAGCACGTTGAGCACGCCAGACATACCGCCCGCGGAAATCACGCATTCGCGCCCGGCGTCGTAGTCGACGCCGGCAGTTCCTGCGATCCGCGCGACGACTGCCTCGCGCAACGCCCGCTGACCGATGAACGGGAGATAACTGTTTGCGTCGTCGTCCTCGACGGCCTCGTGCGTGCGCCGGATCGCATCGGCGGGCGGCCGCAGGTCGGTGTCGAGATTCTCGAGCCTTAGAATGTTGCGGTTGTTCGACGCGTCGGCTGCGTCGCCCATCTTGTCGACACCGATACCGGGAATATTTCTCAGTCTTGATACCGTCATAACAACCTCCTCAAATGTTTTAATATATTAAGATGAAGAAGTCAGCTGACGCAAAAGTTTTCTCCGAATCGCTGTGCGAGCGTCTGCGCGAGCGCATCCTGCGCGGCGAACTGCCGCCTGGCACGCAGTTGCGTCAAGACCGGATCGCCGAGGAATTCGGCACGAGCCACATCCCGGTACGTGAAGCGTTCATCCAGCTCGAAGCCCGCGGCTTCGTCACGATCGTGCCGAATCGCGGGGCGTTCGTCTCGTCGATGACTCGCGATGAAGCCGAGGAATTGCAGGCAATGCGCGTCGCGCTCGAACTGCTCGCGCTCGACTCCGCACTCGACGCATTCACCGCCGCCGATGCCGCAACCGCCCGCGCGGTGCTCGATCAGGACGCGCGCGCCACCGATGTGGATCAATGGTCGAAGGACAACTGGGCGTTTCATCGCGCGATCTATACGCCGAGCGACAAACGGCATCTGATGGAAGCACTGGAGTCGCTATGGCAGAAGGCCGATCGCTATCTGCGGCTGGTCTGGCAACTGGCCGCGTATCAGGACACGTCGTTTGCGGAGCACACGCGGATTCTTGAAGCGATGGAAGCGAAGGACCGACGTCTCGCGAAACGTCTGACGAAAGAACACATCACCGAGGCCGGTGCCGTGATGGTCGAAGCGCTGCATGCGCATCGTTCGAAATAAGCAGCTCCATCTGTCGCGGCAGCATCGAATGTGGCCGCTCTAAAGCAAGCAACGCCTCCTTCCGATGCAGGCCGCCCGCATAACCCGTCAGATCGCCCGCACTCGACACCACGCGATGACACGGCACGACAATCGAAATCGGATTGCGCCCGTTCGCGGCGCCGACTGCGCGCGCACTGCCCGCCGCGAGGCCGAGACGCTGCGCGATACGTCCATAGCTCTCGATTTCGCCAAACGGAATCTTCACGAGCTGATCCCACACGCTGCGTTGAAACGCAGTCCCGGCAGGACGCAGGCGCAGTGTGAAATGTTCGCGCTCCCCCGCGAAATATTCGTCGAGTTGTTGCTGGGTTTCGCGCAGAACGCGCGGTGTGTCGGCAATCGAATAGCAATTAGCGGATGCATCTGCGGCGGGGAAATATTTCTGGCCGACGAAGAAGACACCAGTCAGCGCATCGTCTTCCGCGCGTAGCAGGATCTCGCCGAGCGGGCCCGGTATCAATGTGCAGTACTTCATGCGGCGCTTGCCTCCTGTCCCGCTGCGTACGCGAAATGTTGAGCCGCATAGGCGCGCCATGGCGCCCAGCATGCGCCATCGTCGGGTGAAGGCTGGGAGATCAACGGATCGCCGAGCGGATAGGCGTTGGGCCAACCGAGCGCGCGCATCGCCACATACTGGACCGACCATTCGTCGAGACCGATGACGTCGCGCAGATGCGCGAGCGTTTCATCGAGTGGCGTAAAGGGTTCGAGAAACACACGTTGCTGTGTGACCTCGTCGGCCAGTTTCAATAGACACGTCACACCGCGCGGTGGCAAACCCGTGGCCCGCAGCGTATGGATCGACACACCCGCCAATGCATGCGCCGACGGAAACGCGGTGCGCAATCCATCGGGCGCCTGCGCGACCGGTGTACCGAAGGCATCCGCGATACGTTGCAGCCATGCGTGCGCATCGGCGCGCGGCCAGTGGCGCAGCGCAATCGCACGCACACCGGTTTCGAAACCGTCGAACGCACCCGGCACACGCATGCCGGGCAACGCCGCGGCCAATGCGCCGAGACGCGCATCGATCAGATCGGGCCGGCAATCGAGATCGAAGAATCGCCGCACCTGCGCAAGCAGCGACGGCACAACTGGCGTCAGCGACGACGACAGCGTAATGCGCAGCGCGAGCCGCTGCGGCAGATGATCGGCGCGCAGCCAGCCGGTCACGCGCGCGCCGTCGTGCGGCACCTCGATCGCACGCGTATAGCTGTCGTGCGTCACGCGCTCGACACCGCCAATCGCCTGACTGGTGAGGGAATACAGGAGCGCGTCCCACGCGAACGGCGGCCGGTACAGCAAGTCGAGGGTGAGCGTATCGGCGGCGGCGCGCGCAGCGTCGGGTGCGTGCTTGCGCACGCGCGCGGGACTGAAGCCATAACGGCGGCTAAACAGATCGTTGAAGCGCCGCACACTGCCAAAGCCCGCCGTCAAGGCGACCTGCGCGGCGGGCAGCGTCGTGTCCGCCAGCAGACGCTTGGCCATCAACAGACGCTGCGTTTGCGCGTAATCGATTGGCGACACGCCGAATTCTGCTTCGAAGATGCGCCGCAAGTGCCGTGTGCTGACGCCCACGCGTGCCGCCAGCTCGGACAGATTCGCATCGTTGAGAAAACCCGCGCCGATCAGTGCGGCCGCAGCCTGGGCCAGCCGGCGCGAAACATCGAGCAGCCCGTGACCGGGCGCAAGTTCCGGTCGGCAGCGCAGGCAAGGCCGGAAACCGGCATGTTCCGCGGCGGCGGCATTCGCGTAGAAACGGCAATTCGCGAGCTTCGGTGAACGCACCGGACAAATCGGCCGGCAGTAAATACCCGTCGACGTCACCGCCACGAAAAACCAGCCGTCGAAGCGCCGGTCGCGGGCCAGCATGGCCTCATAACAGGAATCACGATCGAAAGTCATGGCATTACTCTAGCGCAGGCCGCCACCGAACTCTGGCCGGAATCGGACATGAGCATGCGGCGGCTGCCGTCGTGTTTCCGCGGCGGACATACTGCGCTCGCCGCTTTTCCTCTTTCTTCTGACGGTTCCATCGCCGTGCGTCGGCGTTCCCCGTAGTCAGCACACTCCGGCACCACGATCGCACCCGCTCCCTACGAATTCTTTCCGTCCGCTAACACTTTGGCACATCGCCACGACCGGTCGTCCCGCGCGGCCTTAATCCACGGGTACGACACAGGCATGACACAACCGGCGAGGCAATGCACCGCGCCAGGGCACGTAAAAAGGCAGCCGGCGAAATGGCGAGTCGCGTTAAACTGGCTCCCACAACTCTGCGGCAGGTCAGGCGCGCAGTGGCGCAAATCACCGGGTACGTACACCGGTATGAGCGCCACGCGACAAACAGCGCGTGCACCGGCCCGTAAAATGGTTCGATCCAACAATGAAACGAGGACATTCGATGCGCACTACCGGGTCTTCCGGGTCCATGGCCCTGCTCACCGAATTCGACGACGCGACGGCGCGCGAACTCCGTTCGCTGCGTCTCGAATCGACGGAGGACGGTAAAGGCATTCTTCTGGTCGAAGTCGACGAGCGCAAGCCCGGCATTCATCGCGAAGTACGCTACGAGATTACGCCCGCGGAACTGATCGCCGCGATCCGCGCCCACGGCGCCGAATTGCCCGGCGAACAGCACAATCACCGTCAGTGACATGCCCAGCGGCGGCGTGCGGCCCGAGCCGCACGACTGCCGTACCCGGTTCTCGCCCCGTTCCCTTTCCCGCGATTCGTAGTGCGTCCAGCCGGACGCTCAACCGGCCGTCCGGGCCGTGCGCCGCCGGGCGCTGCATCCAGCCGTCCGCTTATCTCGCTTGCGGTTGCAGTTGCCGTCACAGCGCGCATTCCAGAAGGCTTGCACGTCTCTAAAATGCGTCCATAATCGTTGGGTTACCGTCAGATCGCAGCCTGCAAGGCCGCCAAGTAAGCCGATGCTACATGACCTCGTTGAGCAATACGGACCTGCACTGGTATTCGCCAATGTGCTCGCCGCTTCGCTCGGATTGCCCGTGCCCGCCCTCCCCACCATCGTCCTGTTCGGGGCGATGGCGGCGCTTCATCCCGGTTCCATCGGTACGCAGTTGGGACCGGTGCTCGTGTTATCGGTGTTCGCGACATTGATCGGCGACAGCGTCTGGTTTTTCGCCGGGCGCGTGTACGGCGGCAATACGCTGAAAACCATCTGCAAACTGTCGCTGTCGCGCGATACCTGCGTGAAGAAAACCGAGCGCTTTTTCGGCCGCTGGGGCGTGCGCGTGCTCGCCGTGGCGAAGTTCGTGCCGGGCCTGTCGATCGTGTCGATTCCGATGGCCGGCGCGATGGGCACGTCCTACCGCGCGTTCCTCGGTTACGACGGCATCGGTGCAGCGCTATGGGCCGGCGTCGGCCTCGTGATCGGCGTGCTGTTCGCGCCGCAGATCGACATGCTGTTCGCGGGCGCGAGCCGACTCGGCCGCATGACCGCGGCGGTCGTCGTCGTCCTGCTGCTGCTCTACGCGAGTTATCGCTGGTATCGCCGCCGGCAGTTGATCAAGAAACTCGCTACGGCGCGTATCGGCGTCGACGAGCTGTATCAATTGATGCTCGCGAAAGCGCCGCCCATCGTGGTGTTCGATATCCGTTCGCACGAAAAGCGCAAGCTCGATCCGTTCGTGATTCCGGGCTCGCTGTACGCGGACGAACGGCAGCTCGACGAGATCGTCGCGAAGTATCCGCACGATCAGAAGCTCGTTATCTATTGCTCGTGTCCGAACGAAATTTCTGCAGCGTGGATGGCCAAGCAGCTTACCGAAGCAGGTTTCAGCGACGTGGTCCCGCTGGCGGGCGGTCTCGACGCCTGGCGCGACGCCGGCTGCGAACTCGAAGCGATCATCGAGGAGTCGCAGCATCACGTCGAGGCGCATATCGCGCCGAACGCAGTCTAGTACTACTGCCGCGGCCGTCCCTCACGGCGCGCGGAAGGTGAAGGAGTCATTCGATGGGGTCGATTCAGGCAGTAGAAGTGCAACCCGATGTCGTCGCCGACGCGCCGTTCTCGACGCTGTCCACCCGCCGTCACCAGATGTTCCCGAAGCTCACCGCCGAAGAGATCGAGCGCATGCGCCGCTTCGGCGAACTGCATCACTGGCAGCCGGGCGACCTGCTGTTCGAAACCGGCCTGCCCGGTCCCGGCATGTTCGTGATGCTGTCAGGCGCGGTCAAGGTCTATCAGCGCGATGGACTCGGACGTGAGCACATCATCACCGAGCACACGCGCGGCGACTTCATGGCCGAAGTCGGCCAGCTGTCCGGGCGGCCCGCGCTCGTCAACGGCGTTGCGCTCGAACCGGTCGATTGCCTGCTGATCGCACCGGAGCGACTGCGCGCACTGATTATTGCCGAGGCCGACCTGGGCGAGCGCATCATGCGCGCGCTGATCCTGCGCCGCGTGTCGCTGATCGAAAAAGGCGCGGGCGGCCCGATTCTGGTCGGCAAGCGCAACGACTCGCGGCTCGTCGCGCTACAAGGCTTCCTGTCGCGCAACGGTCATCCGCATTCGGTCATCGACGAAAGCGACGAAGACGCGCTGGGTCTGATCGAACAGTACGCGGCGCGCCTTGAAGACCTGCCGCTCGTCATCTGCCCGGATGGCACGGTGCTGCGTCGGCCGAGCGATCCCGAACTCGCGACCTACCTCGGCTTGCTGCCCGATCTCGACAACTCGCATGTGTACGACGTCGCGATTGTCGGTGCCGGGCCGGCCGGGCTCGCGACAGCCGTTTATGCCGCCTCCGAAGGCCTGTCGGTGATCGTGCTCGATAGCCGCGCGCCGGGTGGCCAGGCCGGCGCGAGTTCGCGGATCGAAAACTACCTCGGCTTTCCGACTGGCATCACCGGTCAGGCGCTCGCGGGCCGCGCATTCGTGCAGGCGCAGAAGTTCGGCGCGCACGTCGCGATTCCGGTCAGGGTGAAGACGTTGCATTGCGAGGAAATGCCGCATCGTCTCGAGTTGAAGTGCGGCGGCAGCATCACCGCGCATGCCATCGTGATTGCGAGCGGCGCGGTGTATCGGCGGCCGGAGATTGAAGGGCTCGAGCGTTTCGACGGACGTGGCGTGTACTACTGGGCATCGCCGGTCGAAGCGAAACTGTGCAAGCACGAGGACATCGTGCTGGTCGGCGGTGGTAATTCAGCGGGCCAGGCGATCGTCTATCTCGCGACGCAGGCGGCGCGCGTACACGTGCTAATTCGCCGCAGCGGGTTCGAAGCGACGATGTCGCGCTATCTGATCGATCGCATCCAGTCGCTGCCGAACGTGATCGTTCATCCGTATTCGGAAATCGCGCGGCTCGACGGTGACGATAGCGGCCTGACGATGGTGGGACTCAAGAACCCGCTGCCGGACGGTACCGACCATTTCGACACGCGGCATCTGTTCCTCTTCACCGGTGCCGATCCGAATACCGACTGGCTGCGCACGTGCGGTGTGCAGCTCGACCAGAAAGGTTTTGTGCTGACCGGTATCGACGGTGTCAATCCGGTGTGCGGGCTCGGTACCAGTGTCGAGGGGGTGTTCGCGATTGGCGATGCGCGCGCCGGATCGACCAAGCGGGTGGCTGCGGCGGTCGGCGAAGGCGCTGCGGTCGTGTCGCAGATTCATCAGATGCTCGCCGCCACTTCCGGCGAGGCGGTTGCACTCGGCGCTTAACAGCGCATCCATCGGCACCGCTGACGCACAGCGGCCGGCCTCGCACGACGATGCGCAGGCTGGCCGATATTCAGTAGCAGCCTTTACTTCAGACGTTCCGCAAAGGCGGCAATGCGGTCCATCCCCTTGCCGATCGTCTCGCGTCCAAGCGCGATGGACATGCGGATGAAGGGCCCCGCTCCGAATACCTCACCCGGCACCGTAGCGACATCGGCTTCTTCGAGTAGCGCTTCGACGACCGCAACGTCGCTGGTCAACACGCGGCCGCTACGCGTCACCTTCCCGATCCATCCTGCGCAATCAACGAGTACGTAGAACGTACCGGCAGGCTTGATCGCCTTCAGACCGGGGATCTGCGCGAGGCGCTGCAACGCGAAGTCGCGGCGCTCCTGAAAGGTCCTGCGGTTGCGCTCGATGTATGACTGATCGCCTTCCAGTGCTTCGATGGCCGCCGCTTGGGCCACGCTGTTGGGCGAGCCGGTGATCGTGCTCAAAAGATCGCCAATCGACTTCATCACCTGCTGCGGGCCGGCCGCGAATCCCAGGCGCCAGCCTGTCATCGCATAGCCTTTCGAGAAACCATTGATCGTGATGATCTGCCCCGCGAGTCTGGGCATCGCTTCGACAAAGGTGACCGTGCGTTGCTCGTCGTAGTAGAGATGTTCGTACAGTTCGTCGGTGATGATCCAGACGTCCGGATAGTCCTTCAGCACCGCACCGAGCGCCTGAATTTCTTCGCGCGTGTAGACCGCGCCGCTTGGATTCGTCGGCGAGTTGAAGATGAGTGCCCGGGTCCGTTCAGTCAGCGCAGACGCGAGCTTTTCAGGCGTGAGCTTGAAGCCTGCTGCCGCGTCGGACGCTACAAAGACTGGCGTGCCGCCGGCGATCTGCACATGGTCCGGATAGGTGACCCAGTACGGCGCGGGGACGATGACTTCGTCGCCCGGGTTGATGGTGCACATGATCGCGGCCAGCAAGATGACCTTGGCGCCCGAGCCGATGACGATCTGACCCGGCTCGTACTGCGCGTGGTTCTCGCGCAGCAGCTTGTTCGCCACCGCCTTCTTCAGCGGACCAAAACCATCCGCTGCCGTGTATTTCGTGAAGTTGCCGTTGATGGCCGCGATACCCGCGGCCTTGATGTTTTCCGCGGTGTGAAAGTCCGGTTCGCCGAGGCTAAAAGGCACGATGTCTCGTCCGGCGCGCGTGAGTTCGGCGGCTCGCGCGTTCATCGCGATCGTCGGTGACGGGCGGATTTCGTTGACCCTGTTAGCGATGCTCGGCATGTGTGGCTCCGTTTGTTATGAGTGTCTGGTGTCTATTGAAAATACGGATGCAGCGCTTGTGCTTATACTCCGGCGCGCCTGAATGCGGCCTCTACAAACCCCGACGATTTCGCCTGTTCGAGGAAATCGCTTGCTGCCTTTAGTGCGACTGGCTTTTCCTTTGGCACAGCGATGGCCACCTTGATCGCATGGAACGCACCATCGAGTACCCTGGAACCCGGAAAGCGGGTCTGGTAAAGCTCGAGCACATCGCGCGACAAGGCAACGGCGTCGGCATCGCCCGTCTTCAGCAACTCAAGCGCCGCGCTGACTGAACTCACTGCCTTGAACTGCGCCGCGGGCAACGCCTTTTGCGCCGCCCTGATGGTGGTGGTTTCCGCGAGGCCGACAACGGTCATCCGGGCATCGTTGAGTGCTGCGAAGTCGGGCACGGCGGCCGCGTCGCGCACGAGGCAGGTGCTCTCGACGACGTAGTATTCCGGTCCAAAATTCACGTGCTTCCTGCGCTCGTCGTCGACCGGCATAAATGCGACATCGAGTTGCCCCTGTTCGAGCGCATCGACGAGCTGACCCGAGCCGGAGAAGCCGAGTACCTCGCCTGGTACGTTCAGCGTTCGAGCGAACGCTTCGGCCAGGTCGACCGTCACGCCATGCAGACCGCCATCCGCCGTTCGAATCGCGAAAAATGCCGAGGGCTCGGGCGCATACACCACGCCGACACGCAGCACACCCGTCGGTGTGAGCTCGCTGCGTTCAGACTCGCTAGTGATGCCCGGAAAGTTGCCCATCTGCGTCGCTCCTCGTGTCTTCGTATCGTCGTGTCAGCCTCCACCAGACCCCAGTATCCAACAGCTTGAGGAGTTAGCAAAACGGGATAAACTTAACAAATTATTAAGATTTTCTTTCCAAAATGAAGAAACTCGATCTCGACGTGCTGGAGATGGTGGTGACAGTCGCCGACGCGGGGTCATTTGCCCGAGCCGCCGAGCTCATTCATCGCTCGTCTTCTGCGGTCAGCCAGCAGATCAAGGCGCTCGAAGACGCGCTGGGCAAACCGATCTTCACGCGAACCACGCGCAACGTCACGCTCACGCACGACGGCAGCATCCTGGTCGAATACGGCCGGAAAATGCTCGCGATGCGCGCAGAAGCCTGGGCGACCGTGGTACGGCCGGAAGTGCGCGGCAGCGTAACGATCGGTGTGCCCGACGACTACGCTTCCTCACTGTTGCCGCCGGTGCTGCGTCGCTTCGCCGTGGCGCATCCGCGCGTGGAAATTCGCGTGATCGGTATGCAAACCACCGCGCTCGTGCCCTTGCTGAAGGACAACACACTTGACCTCGCCTGCTTCACGCGACCGAAAGGCATCGCGTGCGAGAAGATCCGCAATGAACCGATGGTGTGGGCCGCTGCCCGTGGCTTTCGCCCGGTCTGGACCGACCGGCCGCTTCCGCTAGCGGTGTTCGAGCACGGCAGCACGGCACGCGCGCATGCCATTCGCGCGCTCGAGAAAGCGCGCATCGAGTACTGGATGTCATCGGAGAGTCCAAGCCTGCTCGGGCTGCTCTCCGTGGTCGAAGCCGGGCTCGCGATTGCCCCGCTGCCGAAGTGCAGCGTGCCGCCTCATCTGCTGCATCTGGGCGAAGCCGAAGGTTTGCCACCTTTGGAGGATGTCGAGATTGTCCTCGCGCGGAGCGCAAGATCGGCCCGCCCTCCCTGCGATTTCCTCGCCGAACAGTTGATAAGAGACCTTCGTTCGTGACCCTGCAGCTCGCGCGAATGCGTGGCGATCCGGGTCGGCCCATCACAAGCACGCCGTTCACGCTAAAGTAGCGCTTGTCCCGCATGGCAACCGGCCCACCGCCGGCGCCGCCGCATCCGTCAACCACCGATCGCTCGCGTGAACACTCTTCCTCTCTCCGCCGCCCGCACGCTGCACCTCGCCGCCCAGGGCCTGCTGACACCGCCGCGCCGCAAGGCGACCAAGCCCGACGTCCTCGCCGCCATCCGGCAGATGGCGCAACTGCAGATCGACACGATTCACGTCGTCGCGCGCAGCCCGTACCTCGTGCTGTTCAGCCGGCTCGGGCCGTATCTGCCGCAGTGGCTCGACGAACATCTCGCCGAGGGTAGCCTGTTCGAATACTGGTCGCATGAAGCGTGTTTCGTGCCGATCGAGGACTATGGTTTGCTGCGTCACCGGATGCTCGATCCGTCCGGGATGGGCTGGAAATACGCCGCCGACTGGCACAAGAAATACCGGCGCGACATCGCGAAACTGCTCGAGCATATCCGCGCAACCGGCCCGGTGCGCTCCGCGGATTTCGCGCGCGAAGGCGGCACAGGTAGCGGCTGGTGGGACTGGAAGCCCGAGAAACGGCATCTCGAAGTGCTGTTCGCGATCGGTCATCTGATGGTTGCGGAGCGGCGCAATTTCCAGCGTGTCTACGACCTCACCGAGCGTGTGTTGCCGGGCTGGGACGACGCACTGCATCTCCAGCCCGCTGACGTCGTCGAGCAAACGCTGCTAAACCGCAGTTGCCGCTCGCTTGGCGTGGTTCGCGCCGACTGGGTCGCCGATTACTACCGGCTGCCGCGCCGTCCGTACACCGATGCATTGCACGCGCTCGCGGATGCGGGTGAGTTGTTGCCGGTGCGCGTCGACGGATGGAAACAGGATACGTTCGTGCATCGCGAGTTCGTGCCGCTCATCGACGATGCAACCAGTGGGCGTCTTGCCTCGACGGTAACGACGGTGCTGTCGCCGTTCGATCCGGTCGTGTGGGATCGCAAGCGGGCGGCGGCGCTGTTCGATTTCGACTATGTGATCGAATGCTATACGCCTGCTGAGAAGCGTAAATATGGCTACTTCGTTCTGCCGTTGCTAAGCCGCGGCAAGCTAGTCGGGCGGGTCGATGCGAAAGCACACCGCGCGAGCGGCGTGTTCGAACTGAAGTCGGTGCATCTCGAGGAAGGCGTGCGTGAAAGCGGCCGTCTTATCGCGGATCTCAGGCGCGCATTGCAACGCTGTGCGCAATGGCACGGCACGCCGCAATTGCAGGTCACGTCTGCGCCGGCGGCGCTAAAGGCAGCGCTGCTCGCCGACGACGCTGACGAGTAAGCTGCGGCGGCGTCGATGGCAGGCGGTCTGCGCACCGCCTGCATGACGCTCTGGCGTTAGAGCTTCGTGCGCAGTTCGCGTGCGGATTCCAGCAGATCTTCGTAGCCGGAGCGCGCATGCTCGGGCAGGTCGGGGTCGCCGACCAGCGTGCCCAGGGTTTCGATCAGGCCGTACAGCAGACCCTTCGCGGCGCTCGTCGCGATGCTCCCGGACGAAACCAGTGTGTCGATATGAGTGACTGCTGCATCGAGATGTTCGAGATCGGGACGTTCGCCCGCTTCCTGCTTGTCTGGGACATCGCGCGTCATGATGGTACGGCTCTCCTTCCAGGCTGCGTTGAATGGGTACGTGATGGTGTTATATACCGATCGTGGATGATCGTCCATGCGGCGCATTAGTCGGACGGTTCATCGAGCGCGATCTTCGTTTCGAATTTCGAGCAGTTCATCGCGAAGTTGCTTTTGAAATTGCGCACGTTGTCGTTCGACGAAAAGACGCGCCGTGTAAACGCGTGATACGCATCCATCGATGTCGAATTGACGATCAGCATGAAATCGAATTCGCCGGAAACTTCGTAGCAGGCCATCACGTCGGCTTCCGCGGCCATTCTCTTTTCGAACGCGCGCAGCAACGCATTGTTCTGCCGGTCGAGTTCGACGGAGACAAACGCGGTTAGCGCGCGGCCCACGCGCATGCGGTCGACGATCGCGACTTGCCGGATCAGCACGCCGTCACTCTTCAACTGGTTGATGCGCCGCTGGCATGTCGCCACCGAGCTATGCACGCGGTCCGCCAACGCACGCAGCGGCATCGATGCGTCCTCTTGCAGCAGGTTCAGTATCTGCACATCGAGACGATCGAGCGCCATTGCAACCTCCAGGTAAGCCGATGAGCGGATTTTCCATCTTGGCATGAAGCTGTGCAAAGTTTTCTCACCAGATTGGTATTCGCCGGGAAAACGTCTCACGTGCCGCTCTTATACTCGTTGCATTCTATTTCCGGAGTCGTCGTCATGACCACTGCAACCTCGTTCGAGCAGCAACTGACGCAATGGCGTCACGGGCTGCACCGTCATCCGGAAACCGGTTTCGAGGAAGCGCACACGTCGGACTTCGTTGCGCAGGTGTTGAGCGGACTCGGTATGGATGTGCATCGCGGCATCGGCAAAACAGGGCTGGTCGCGAGTCTGACGCTCGGTAGCGGCCGTGGCGTAATCGGTTTGCGTGCCGAAATGGATGCGCTGAATATCGCCGAAGATGCAGCCGCGCGGCCCTACGCATCGCAGGTTGCGGGCAAATCGCACGCGTGCGGACACGACGGTCATATGACGATGATTCTCGGCGCCGCGCAACTGCTGTGCGAGCGGCGCGACTTCGACGGCACCGTGCGCTTCATCTTCCAGCCGGCGGAAGAGCATGGCCGCGGCGCGAAAGCGATGATCGACGACGGCCTGTTCGAGCGCTTTCCCGTCGACGAGATCTACGGCGTGCACAACATGCCGGGCATGCCAGCCGGACACATCGCCACGCGCGTGGGCGGCATCATGGCCAGCGAAGACAACTTCACGATCCACGTGAAGGGTCGCGGCACACACGCAGCGCGGCCGCACATGGGCGTCGATCCGATCGTGATTGCCGCGCAGATCGTGCTCGCGTTGCAAACCGTCGTGTCGCGCACGCTCGACCCCGGTGTGCCCGCCGTGATCTCATGCACCGAGATTCTTACCGACGGCATCCGCAATGCGATTCCGGGCAACGTGATCATCAAGGGCGATACGCGTAGCTATACGCCGGAGGTGCAGGCGCTGCTCGAAAAACGCATGCGTGAGATCAGCGAGGGGCTGTGCGCGTTAAACGGCGCGCAATGTGCGTTCGAATACACGCACGAGTTCGCGCCGACCGTGAACTGGGAAAGCTGCGTGCCGACCGTCGTCGAAGCGGCGACGCGCATCGTCGGAGCGGAGCACGTCGATGAAAACGTCCCACCGATGATGATCTCCGAAGACTTCGGCGCCTTCCTGCGCGTCGTGCCAGGCGCCTTCGCATTTATCGGCAACGGCGATGGTGACGGCCACGGCAGCACGCCGCTGCACAACGCGCGCTATGACTTCAACGACGACGTGCTGGTGACCGGCGCGCGCTACTTCGCGGAAATTGCGCGCCTGCGTTTGCCGCGTCACGCACAGTAAATCGACACCACGTGTACAAAACGATATGACGATGTTCATCACCAATCCGCAAGCCGTGCGCGACACCTACGATG
Source organism: Paraburkholderia acidicola (assembly GCF_002362315.1). GTDB lineage: Bacteria > Pseudomonadota > Gammaproteobacteria > Burkholderiales > Burkholderiaceae > Paraburkholderia > Paraburkholderia acidicola. Next base: position 2,045,023 of record NZ_MTZV01000006.1, on the reverse strand, counting down.
TAGCGCTGCGGCAGATCATGAGTATCGAGCGTGCCGAAGAAAGCCGTCGCTGGCTCGCGCACTGGCCGATGCTTGCCGCCGAACCGACTCCGCTATGGTCGCTGCCCGATCTTGCCGCGCGCCTCGGCATCGCGCAGCTTGCGGTCAAGGATGAATCGAAACGCGCGGCGCCAGGCAGCTTCAAGGTGCTCGGCGCGCCGATCGCGCTTGTGCGGTTGATCGTCAGGCAGTTTGCCGTGCAGGAATGGACCGCGGCGGATCTGTTCGCCGGGCGTCATGCGGCGTTACTGGGCAGCTTCACTGTCGTCAGCGCCACCGACGGGAATCACGGCCACGCGCTGGCTGCCGCTGCGCAGAGTATCGGCTGTCGCTGCGTGATCGTGATTCATCGGCATGTGAGTGACGAGCGGGCTGCATCGATCGCGGCATTCGGTGCGCGGGTGATTCGTATCGATGGGAATTACGATGCGTCGGTGGTCGAAGCGGCGCGCCTTGCGGCGGAACATGGCTGGCATGTCGTATCGGATACGTCGTGGGATGGCTACGAGGAGATTCCGCGCGATGTGATGCAGGGTTACGGCACGATCGCTGCCGAAGCGATCGAACAGGCTGGCAGCGCGTCGCATGCAACCGCGTGTCCGTTTACGCATGTGCTGTTGCAAGGCGGTGTGGGTGGGCTTGCTGCGGGTATCGTCAGTTACTTCACGGAAATGTGGGGCGTGCAGCGACCGATGTTTATCGTCATCGAGCCGCAGCAAGCCGATTGCCTGCTGCAAAGCGCGCTCGCGCAGCGCGCGGCGCTCGCGACCGGTTCGGTCGATTCGGTGATGGCCGGTCTCGCGTGTGGTGCGACATCGCCGTTGGCGTGGCGTTTTCTTGCGCCATCGGTAGATGGCTTCATGACCGTCGATGACGACGAAGCCATCGACGCGATGCGGATCATCGCCGCTGGCGGGCCGCGTGATGTGCCGATTGTCGGCGGTGAATCGGGCGTGGCGGGACTCGCGGGTTTGATCGCACTCGCGAACCGCACCGGGTGGCGCGAACGCGCGGCACTCGATGCCGCTTCACGCGTGCTGTTGATCAACACCGAAGGGGCGACCGCGCCGAGTCTTTATCGTGAACTGGTTGGCCGTAGCGCGGATGATGTCCTTGCTGCACAGGTGCGTCATACAAGCAACCGCTAATCGCCACGGGCGCAACCATCACCCCCCACGAGCCCGCGCCCCCGTCCGCACCCGATAAGCGCACCGCCGCGCCCCGGCAAAAATATGCTCCTCACGCTCGATCGATCCATCCTCGCCGACGACCTCCGCGAACAGCTGCAACTCCGATCGGCAGAACCCCTGACACACCCGCGCAGCCGCGCAGATCGGACAGTGATCTTCGATCAGCAGCCAGTCGCGTCCATCCTTGCGCAGCTCGGCCATATAGCCTTCCGCGCGGCGAATGTCCGCCAGCTTTTCAAGCCGCGCCTTGAGCCCCTTCACCTGTTTGAGCGCGCCGACGTAACTTGCGCGCGTTTCCACTTCGCGCTGTTCGATTAAACGCTCGAGTCCTTCCTCGCCGAACAGCTGCCGGATCGATCCGATCAACTGGATGGTGAGCTGCGGATGCGCATCCGGAAAGCGCGCATGGCCCGCTTCGGTCAAACGCCAGTTTTGCCCCGGCCTGCCGGGGCTGTCCTGTTCCGTCTGACGTCCTTCGATCAAGCCGCGTGCATTCAGCTTCTGGATCTGCTGGCGCGCAGCTTCGCCCGTGATGCCCAGCTCCGTCGCAATCGCCGCCGTCGACGACGGCCCCTGCGTTTTCAACAGATGGAGGATGCGCTCCGACTGCTGCCGAGTGCCACCTTGGGTGATATGGTTTTCCAAGCTTTCATTTGCATATTTCATGAGGTCGCACTAATATCCAAGCCAATACTTGCATAATATGCCGGCCCGGGCCGACTGTCCACGTGATGAAAAATACGCAAACGGCAACATGGCGCGAAGCGGGACTAACTGCACTGACCAGCACGCGCGCATTCACACGAAGCGGCACAACCGCGACGCGCATCGGAGATTCAACGTGATAGACCGTGTCCAGGCGATGCGCATCTTCGTGCGCATCGTCGACGCCAGCAGTTTCACGCGTGCCGCCGAATCGCTCGAGATTCCACGCGCTTCCGCGACCACCACCGTGCAGTCGCTCGAATCGCTGCTCGGCGTGCAACTGCTCGTGCGCACCACCCGCAAAGTCACGCTGACCGCCGAAGGCGCTGCGTACTACGAGCGCTGCGCGCAGATTCTCGCAGCCATCGACGAAGCCGAATCGGGCCTCTTCAATCGCCCGGACAATCTGCGCGGCCGCCTGCGTGTCGACATGCCGGGCACCATTGCCGCAGCACTCGTCGTCCCGGCACTGCCGGCGTTTCACGCGCGGCATCCGCATATCGAACTCGTGATCGGCATCGGCAACCGGTCGATCGATCTGGTCGGCGACAGCATCGATTGCAGCATCGCGTTCGGCGAACTGCCGGACTCGGGGTTGATCGCGCGGCGCCTCGGCTTGCTTGAACGCATCACCTGCGCCAGCCCCGCGTATCTCGCGCGCTGCGGCACACCGCAAACGCTCGACGATCTCGCCGGCCACACTGCGGTCAACTGGCTGTCGGCCTACGGCGGCCGGCGCGCAGACTTCGATTTCGATGTCGCGACGCGGGCCGCGCGCGTGAAGATCGACGGCTTCGTACAGGTCAACGACGAACATACGTACCTTGCGTGCGGTGTCGAAGGACTTGGGCTGATCCAGCCGGGCCGTCACGCCGCGGCGCCGTATCTCGCGTCCGGGCAGCTCGTCGAAGTACTGGCTGCGCACCGGCCGCTGCCGATGGAAGTGTCCGTGGCCTATGTACGCAGCCGGCAGATTTCGCCACGCGTGCGTGCGCTGGTCGACTGGCTGGCGGAGTTGTTCGAGACGGCGCCCGGCATGGTCCGCATGCGGCACGCAAAATACACCGCACCGCTATGGCCCGTAAGCGATATGCGCGGCGACCGCCCGAGTCCGATCAAGACCGCCTCGCGTTGATGCAGAACGGACACCGTCCGCGTTCAATGCGCGAGCGAAGCAAACTCGTCGGTCACGGCCGCGATCAGCGCCTGCATGCGCGCGGTCTTGTACAGATCGGCATGCGCGACGAGCCACGCGTCGAAGCGGTCGACGCGCTGCGGCATCACGCGCACCAGTTCCGGCTCAAGGTCGGCGCGAAAGCACGGCAACTCGGTTACACCGAGCCCGGCGCACGCGGCTTCGAACAGCATCATCGTCGACGAGGTCTGAAACACCACCCGCCCGCGCGTCGTCGGCTCGCCGCATAGCGCGTCCCACATCGACGGTACGACCGGCTGCTGGTACATCACGAGGTCGTGTCCTTCGAACGCTTCGCCTTCGCGCGGCTCGCCGCGTGCTGCGATATACGCACGCGACGCGTAAACACCCGCTTCGAGCTGGGCCAGCCGCCGCGCGATCAGGTCCGGCGCATCGGGTCGCAACGTGCGGATCGCGAGATCGGCCTCGCGCCGCGTCAGGTTGGCGATGGCCGGCGAAGTCAGACAGACGATATCGATGCCTGGATGCTCCTTGCGCACCCGCGCGATGGCCGGAATTACGAAGCGTTTCGCCAGCGAATCGGTGGTCGCCACGCGGATCGTGCCGCTCAACTGGTCGTCGAGCCCCGCGACGCGCCGCTCGATCTGCAACGCGGCCTGCTCCATCGATTCGGCCGGCCCCTGCAGTGCCTCGCCCGCCGGCGTCAGCACGTACAACGTCGGCGTGCGCAGGAAGAGCTTCGCTGCGAGCGCTTCTTCGAGCGCGGCGATGCGCCTGCCGACCGTCGCCTGGTCGACGCTCAGGCGCGCCGCCGCGCCGCGCAGCGTGCCCGCCCGGGCCACGGCCAGAAAGTAGCGTGCGTTGTCCCAGTTCATCGTCATCCGCCTCCTTCAATAGGGTCTGGCACGTCCCGCCGCGCCTTCATCCGGTGATGCAATTCTGCATCATATACCTGCGAAATCGCTGCTTTATTGCATCAATAAACGTTTGTAGACTGCAACCCATGAACCGGAAGCCCGCCATGGCCGATTGCGCACTCACTCCACTGTCCCCCACCGTCACATCAACCGACGACGCGGCCGCGCGCCGCGTCGCCAATCGCCGCCGCCTGACGCTCGCGCTCGTCGCGAGCGGCATGTTCATGGCGGTGCTCGACACGACGATCGTCAACGTCGCGCTTCCCGCGATGCGCGCCAATCTGCACGCGAGCGTCGCTGGGCTTGCGTGGATCGTCGATGCGTACACGCTGAGTTTCGCCGCGCTGATCCTGGCCGGTGGCGTCGCGTCCGATCGCTTCGGCGCGAAGGCCGTCTACCTGTGGGGACTGGCGCTGTTCGTCGGGGCATCCGCGGCGTGCGGGCTGGCGCCTACGGTCGGCCCGCTGATCGCCGCGCGCTTCGTGCAGGGCATGGGCGCCGCGCTGTTCCTGCCGGCATCGCTTGCGATCGTACGCAGCACCTTCGACGATCCGCGCGAACGCGCCCGCGCCATTGCGGTGTGGGCTGGCATTGCGTCGGTGGCTGCGTCGATCGGACCGGTTGCAGGTGGCGTGCTGGTGGACGGCTTCGGCTGGCGCAGCGCGTTTCTGATCAATGTGCCGACCGGCCTCGCCGCGCTGGCCGGTGCGTGGATCGTCGTGCGAAGTGCCGCGCGAAGCAGCGCCGCCCGACGCTTCGACTGGCGCGGCCAGCTTGCGAGTACGATCGCGCTCGGCGCACTCTGCTACGCCGCCATCGAACTACCGACACGCGGCCTCGCGTCACGCGAAGTCTGGGTGGCGGCACTCGTCGCCGGGCTCGCCACGCTGACGCTGATCGCCGTCGAACGGCGCGCGCACGATCCCATGGTGCCGGTGCACTGGTTCCGCAATCGCGTATTCGTCGCGATGAACCTGACCGGTACGCTCGTCTATATCGGCTACTTCGGGTTGCTGTTCGTGCTGAGTCTGTATCTGCACGGCGAGATCGGACTCAATGCACGGCAGACCGGGCTCACGCTGCTGCCGCTCGCGGCAAGCTTATCGCTCGGCAACGTGCTGTCGGGCAAGCTGCAGGGCCGTTTCAGTGCAACTCAACTGATCGCGAGCGGCCTCGGGCTCGCCGCGTTCGCCGTGCCCGCGATGGCCGCGCTGCTCGAGGTGCATGCGCCGTGGCTGCTGGTGTACGGGACGATGGTGGCTTTCGGTCTGGGCACGGCGCTTTCAGTTGCGCCGATGATCTCGACGGTGCTCGAACAGGTGCCCGGTGAACTGGCCGGTGTCGCGTCCGGTTTGCTCAACGCGTTGCGTCAGGCGGGCAGTCTGTTCGGTGTCGCGATTGCGGGGGCTGCGACGATTCTCGCGCCGCATCTTTCGGTGGCGCTGTGGGTGGTGGGTGCGGTGGGGTTCACGACCTATGCGATCGCGGCTGTGATGGCCGGCACGGCGACGATGCGCACAGCTCCCGAACCTTCTCACCTTTAACGTCCGGCGGTGCTACTTCACTTTGCGCAAAGTCACGTGATCTGCGATCTACCGTGACACAACCGGCCGCGCAAAGAGCCGCCGCGTCAGATCGAATGCAACGAGATTGCCAGCCACGACGAGTACGAGGCCAACCACGGCAAGCGCCGACCATTGATAACCCTCGAACACCGTCGATACCGCCAGCGCCACGATCGGAAACAGCACCGTGCAATACGCCGCACGCTCCGGCCCGATCCGCCCGACGAGCGTTAGATATGCAGTAAAGCCGATCACCGAACCCGGCACGGCGAGATACGCAAGCGCGCCCAGATAGCGCGCAGTGGGTTCGACCGTGAACGGCAAGCCCGCAAGCGCACTGCCTACCGTCAGCACGACGGCACCGATCAGCATCGCCCAGCTATTGGTGACGAGCGGATGCAGCCCCATCGACTGCATCCGGCTCGACAGCAGATTGCCCGCCGAAAAACACAGCGTGCCGAGAAACGCGATGCCGAGGCCGAGCCACGTGGCGTGATCGCCGATGTGACCAGCCATCTGCTGGAGGAACAGGCAGACGATGCCCGCAAGACCAAGCAACGCGCCGACGATCGCCGCCGGTTGCAGCGGCCGTCCCATGAACAGGCGGCCATTGAGCGAATTCAACAGCGGCGCCGTGGAAAACACGACCGCCACAAGGCCGCTCGGCACGACCTGCTCCGCGTAGTAGAAGCACAGGAAATTCACGCAGAACAACGTAAGGCCCTGCGCGGCGAGAAAGCGCCATGCTTCGCGCGGCGGGCGCATGGGCCGGCGCATCACACGCAGTAGCGCGAACAGCACCGCCGCAGCGAGCCAGAAGCGCCACGCAATCGATACCGGCGGCGCCACGACGCCAAGCTGCCACTTGATGGCAATCCAGGTGGTGCCCCAGATCAGGACGGTCAGCGCGTAGAGCGAAAGATTCATGACGGCTTGCGGTAAAAGGCCCCGGACGATCCCGGAGCACGACTATGCGCCGCACGCAGTCGGGTGGCTTGTCCAGGATTGCGCACTTTTTCGCGCGCGCGGGCGGTGCTGGTGGCACACGCTCTATACTTCAGCCATCATGTCCCTCCGCTCATCGCCTCCCGCTCCCGACGCTGTTTTGCTGCCTGCTGGGGCGCTCCTTCCACAAGCCGGTTCCGCCGATACCCCGTTCGGCCTGCAATCGGTATGTCATACGCTGCGCGACGCCAACGCAACGCTCGAACGTTTTGCCTGGCTCGGCGACCACCTGGCAGTCGCCGAATGGACACGCCTCACCGAAGAAGCGGAAACCGTCTACGAACAGCCCGGCCATCACACACTGTCGTGCTATCTGGACGGCGGCTATCGCACGGAGCGTCAGAAGCTGCCCGGCCGCTTCGGTGCGCCGAGCCGTCTGTGCGCGCTGCCCGGCGATCACGAATCGCGCTGGTGGGTGCGCGGCCATATGCACTTCATCCATCTGTACTTCCTGCCCGAGCATTTCACGCGGCGCGCCGTTCAGGAACTGGATCGCGAGCCGCGCGAAATGACGCTTGCCGATCGCACTTACTTCGAAGATGCGCGTATCGCCAGCCTGTGTCAGTCGCTGGTGTTCGAGCAGTGGGACGATCCGGATGGACGGTTGCGCACCAACGAAACTGCCCACGAAGTGCTGAGCCTGCTGCTGCATTCGCAGGGCGTGCGGCGGGCCGGCGCGGTATTGAAAGGCGGGTTGTCGGTGGCGATACGCCGCAGGCTGCGTGATTACATCGATAGTCATTTGACGCAACCGATCACGCTCGGTGAGCTTGCCGGTGTCGCGGGTTTGTCGGAATTTCACTTTGCGCGGATGTTTCGGACGTCGTTCGGTTTGCCGCCGCATGCGTGGATTGCGCAGTTGCGTCTGGAGCGTGCACGTACGTTGTTGCGCACGACCGGGCTGCCGCTCGCTTCGGTTGCTGCGCATTGCGGGTATGCGAATGCCAGCCACTTTAGTCACCGGTTTCGTGAGGCGTTCGGGGTTGCGCCGGTGGTTTTTCGGCAGGCTGTACAGGCGGCTTGATACGAGCCGCCTGCGCAGTTGCCACTTCAAGATTCGCTGTGTTCGCCGCGCACGTCCTCCATCTGCGACGACCCTCGCACGACCGCTCCGACACGATTTATTCTATTTCGTCTATTTGAGACTTTCCGTCTATACTCATTCGCTGGCGTGTCGTGAGCTACGTACTACGGCGTATGTAAGCGACGAAACGCGTATCCAATCGATGAGGCAGAAGTCATGAAGATCAGGGAATTCGGTGTCGAGCGCTGGATGGATCAGTACGAAAACCACTGCGAGCTGAATCTGGCCGAGACGTGCGTGGAATCGCTGACCGTCGAAGAGCTGCTCGATCTCGCTGGCAAGAAGGATGCGATCCTCGCCGACGTGCTGCCGATGAAGCTGACCTACGGAGCGATCGACGGTACCGAACGGCTGCGTTCGAACGTTGCGTCGCTGTATGAGAAGCAAGCCGTGCCGAACGTGCTGATCACACACGGTGCGATCAGCGCGAACGCGCTGGTTTACGAAACGCTCGTTGAACCGGGCGATCACGTCATCTCCGTGCTGCCTACGTACCAACAGCACTATTCGATTCCGGAAAGCTACGGCGCGCAGGTGGAGATTCTGCGACTGCGTCCCGAGAACGGTTTCCTGCCCGACCTCGACGAACTCAAGCGCATGATCCGACCCGACACGCGGCTCATCGCGATCAACAATCCAAACAACCCCACTGGCTCGCTCATGGAGCGGCCGTTCCTCGAAGCACTCGTCGCGATCGCGCGGTCCTGCGGCGCGTACATCCTGTGCGACGAGGTCTATCGCGGCACCGATCAGCATGGCGACGGGTTCACCGTATCGATTGCGGACCTGTACGAGAAGGGCATCAGCACCGGCAGCATGTCGAAGACCTGGTCGCTTGCGGGCCTGCGGGTGGGCTGGATCGTTGCGCCAGTCGAACTGATCGGCCGCGTGCAGATTCACCGCGACTACAACACGATCAGCGTCGGCATGCTCAACGATCTGTTCGCGTCGATTGCGCTGGAAAATCGTGCGGCACTTTTGAAGCGCAATCACGAGATTCTGCGTACTAACCTCGCGGTACTCGATGCGTGGATCGCTAAAGAACCCGTGCTCTCGTATGTAAAACCGAAGTCTGGCACGACGGCGCTGATACGTGTCGATCTGCCGGTTTCGTCGCGTGACTTCTGCGTTGCGTTGCTGGAGAAGACCGGTGTGATGTTCACGCCGGGCAGCGCGCTCGATATGGAAGGCTACGTGCGTATCGGCTATACCAACAGCCGTGCGGTGCTCGAAGCGGGGCTTGCACGTGTCTCCGAATTTCTGACGACGTACGTTGCGGCGAGGTAAGCGAGCATGGATCAACTGTACGAGCGCATCGTCGAAGCGCATCGCGCGATCCGGCCGCAGGTTGCAGTGACGCCGCTCACGCATAGCCCGTTGCTGTCCGACGCGACCGGTTGTGAAGTGTTCCTTAAGTGTGAACATCTGCAGCACACGGGCTCGTTCAAGTTCCGCGGCGCGACGAACAAGCTGCGCTTGCTCGATCCCGCGCTGCGTCGTAACGGCATCGCCGCCGTGTCGACCGGTAATCACGGTCAGGGTGTGGCACTGGCCGGCAAGCTCGCCGGTGTGCCGGTCACTGTGTATGCGTCGGTCGCTGCATCGCCGGTGAAACTCGAAGCAATGCGCGCGCTCGGTGCGAACGTCGTGACGATCGACGCCTCGACACTCGAAGTCGAACTCGAAGCTGCGCGCCGCGCGCAACGCGACGGCCTGCCGTTCGTGCCGCCGTATAACGATATCGACGTAATCGCCGGACAAGGCACGATCGGTCTCGAACTCGCGGAGCAACACCCGCAACTTGCGGCGGTGTTCGCATCGGTGGGCGGCGGCGGAATGATCTCGGGCATCGGCGCAGCGCTCGAACAGGCGAGTCCGGCTACCGATATCGTCGGTTGCTGGCCGGGCAACGCACCGGCGCTTTATCGCTGCCTGGAAGCGGGCAAGGTCATCGATGTCGACGAAACCGATACGATCTCGGACGGCACCGCGGGTGGCGTCGAGCCTGGCGCGATCACGTTTGCGCTTGCGCAGCGTTTGATCGACAGGACGGTGCTGGTTTCCGAAGACGAGATCAAGGCTGCGATGAAACGCCTTGCGCAGACTGATCGCTGGATGGTCGAAGGCGCGGCCGGCGTTGCGCTTGCGGGCATGCTGCGAAGCGCAGATGCTTATCGCGGCAAGGCGGTCGCTGTCGTGCTGTGCGGGCGTAACATCATGCTCGACAAGTTCGTCGCGGCGGTGCAGTAGCGGCCCGCTGTAACGGGCACTCTCTATCTGAGCAGATTCATCCACGGTGCAGAACATGGTCGACCTTGCGACAGTCCTTCCAGCCAATCTTCCTGCCGCGATCGCGTGGGCAGAAGCGCAATCCCGCTTAGTGTTGAATACTGGCGCGCCATTGACGGAATCTGGCATTGCCGATGCGAGAGCCGTGGGTGTTGCCCGGCCTGAGCTAATCCGTGTGTTAGCTGTTCCCCACATGCCGCTGCCGGACGACGACGCGCTACGAGCCATCGCGCTCGACACCGGGCTACTTGGACCAGACGCGATCGGACTAACACTGGGTCACGCTATTTTCATCGTCGAGGGGCACGAATCGAGGCAACTGTTGACGCATGAATGCAGGCATGTCCACCAGTACGAGACTGCCGGCTCGATAGCCGCTTTCCTGCCCGTGTATTTTCAGCAGCTCGTTACGGTGGGTTATTACGATGCGCCGTTTGAAGTCGACGCTCGGGAACATGAGATCGATTAGGTATTGGACGACCAACCGCGTGGACCTCAGCAGCATCGCTGATTCGAAGCATCGCAAGTGGGTCTACAACGTTCAGGAAAAGCACCATTCCTTGCACGATCTGCGTCAATGCAGCAACATTGCCACCTTCGAGAACGGAGGTGTCCCATGAGCGTTCTGACTATGACCAGCCGCGAGTTCAACCAATCGACGAGTGAGGCAAAGAAGGCGTCACTGACCGGTCCGGTGTTTATTACGGATCGCGGTAAGCCTTCATATGTGCTATTGAGTATCGATGAATACCGGAAGCTTGCAGGTGGGATAACGACCCTTGCCAATGCGCTCGCACAACGCGGCGAGGATGAAGTCGAATTCGAGGTGCCGCGTGTCGGTGGTTTCTTTCGCGAGGCGGATCTCATCGTGTGATGAACCCCCTCCCACCTGGCGACCCCAATTTCATCTCGTTGACTTAACTCTGATATGAGTGCCCCGGAATGAGTGCCCTGGAAAATTACTATTCTGGCGATGAGCATTGGGAAAGATTCGAAGCGCTTTTCTTCCTACACAAGGATGTCCCTGAAGTCCGGGAAATTTCGAAGAAATTAGCTGGGAACGTGGGCCTTGCATGCGTAATCTATGGAACGATTGGACATCGTGGAGCTGAATGGCTCGATCGTAAAATTCCAGTTCTAGACGATATCCGGCCTCTCGATTGTGTTAATGACCCGGTCTTGATCAAGCGCTTAAGAGAAGCGTTGATGCGATTTCCATGAGCGCAGTGGGAAGCAGATTGGGCAGTCGTGGACCCCCACGTTAATGCGCCCGCTTAAGCGCCCACTCCAGCACCCGCGCAACATGCAGCGCATCGACACCCGCACCATCATGAATCTGATGCCGGCAGCTCGTACCGTCGGCCACCGTCACCGTATCCGCACCCGCGCGACGCACGGCCGGTAGCAGCGACAACTCCGCCATCGCCAGCGACGCATCGTAGTGCTCCGCCTCATACCCGAAGCTACCGGCCATCCCACAGCACGACGACTCCACCGTCGACACCTTCAGTTGCGGAATCCATCCCAGCACAGTCTGCACCGGGCTAAACGCGGCAAACGCTTTCTGATGACAATGCCCATGCACGAGCGCCTGTGACGCCCCAGTCAACGGCTGCAGATCGAGCTGCAAACGCCCAGCATCGGCCTCGCGTACGAGAAATTCTTCAAACAGGAACGCAAGCTTCGACAGCTTCACGGCATCGTCGCCGAAGCCGTAATGCAGGAATTCGTCGCGCAGCGTCAACAAGCACGACGGTTCGAGGCCAACCACCGGCACACCGCGCGCGACGAACGGTCGCAACGCATCGAGCATGCGGCGCGCTTCCCGCTTCGCTTCATCGACGAGCCCGGCCGTAAGAAACGTGCGACCGCAACATAACGGCCGCTCGCCTGCCACCGTATTGAAATGCACCGTATACCCCGCCGCTTCGAGCACGCGTTGCGCCGCACGCGCGTTGTCCGGTTCGATATGGTTGTTAAAGGTATCGACGAACAACAGCACCTCTTTCTGCGCGACCGCGCTCTCCGGATGCGCGGCAGGTGGCGTTATCGTTGACAGAAACGACTGACGGAAAGATGGCAACGCGCGCTGCGGCGCGAAGCCAAGCATGCGTCGCGTCCACGCAGACAACACCGGTACATTGTTCGCAAGCGCGACGAGTCGAGGCATACGGCTCGCGAACGGCGCATAGCGCGGCAGGTACGCGACCAGCTTCTCACGCATCCGCACACCGTGACGGCCAGCCCACGCCGCACGCGCTTCGATCTTCAGCTTCGCCATATCGACGCCGGTCGGGCAATCGCGCTTGCAGCCCTTGCACGACACACACAGGTCGAGCGCATCCTTCACTTCGACGCTAGCCAGCCCGGCATCGCCGAGTTGTCCCGACAGCGCGAGACGCAGCGTATTCGCGCGGCCACGCGTGACATGTTGCTCGTCCTTCGTCACGCGATAGCTCGGACACATCGTGCCCGCATCGAACTTGCGGCAATGGCCGTTGTTGTTACACATCTCCACTGCTTTCGCGAGACCGCCAGACAGATCGCCACCGCTACCAGCCGGCGTTTCGGCGCCGGTCAGCGGATCGCGTTCGACGTTCCATGCGGACCAGTCGAGTGCTGGCGTCAGCGCGCGCTCGCGATACCCAGGCGCGAAGCGGAAATGACGTGCGTCATCCATCGCAGGCGGGCGCACGATCTTGTCCGGATTGAAGCGATTGTCGGGATCGAGCAACTGCTTGATCTCACCGAATGCGCGGTTCAAACGCGGACCGTACTGCCACGCAATCCATTCGCCGCGACACAGTCCGTCGCCGTGTTCGCCCGAATACGCGCCCTTGTATTCGCGCACGAGTGCCGCCGCTTCGTCCGCGATGGCGCGCATCTTGTGCGCGCCATCGCGACGCATGTCGAGAATCGGCCGCACGTGCAGCGTGCCGACGCTGGCGTGCGCATACCACGTGCCTTCGGTGCCGTGGCGATGGAACACCTCGGTCAGACGGCTCGTGTAGTCAGCGAGATGTTCGAGCGGCACTGCGCAATCCTCGATAAACGACACGGGTTTGCCGTCGCCCTTCATGCTCATCATGATGTTCAGACCGGCCTTGCGCACTTCCCACAATGCCTTTTGCGCATTCGCGTCTGGCATCTGCACGACCGACCCGGGCAAGCCAAGATCGCCGATCAGCTCGGTCAGTTGGCCGAGCGCGGCGAGCTGCACATCGCGCGCATCGCGGGCGAACTCGACCAGCAGGATCGCTTCGGGTGCGCCGACCAGCGCCTGTTCGATCACCGGACGAAACGCGGGGTTGCTGATCGCGAGATCGATCATCGTGCGGTCGACCAGTTCGACCGCAACCGGATGCAGCTTGACGATGTGTTGCGTGAGTTCCATCGCCTGCCGGAAGGTCGGGAAGTTCACGACGCCGAGCGCTTTGTGCGCGGGCAATGGCGCGAGCTTCAACGTCAGTTGCCGACTGAACGCGAGCGTGCCTTCCGAGCCGACCAGCAGATGCGCGAGGTTCGCCGAACCATCGTCGGTATAGGCGCGCGGGTTCTGGCAATCAAACAGGTCGATGTTGTAGCCGCCCACGCGGCGCAGCACTTTCGGCACGCGCTCGACGATCTCGTCACGTTCGCGCAATGCAATACGTTTCAATCCATCGACGATCTGCTGCATCCGCGCACCATCCGGCGCCGTATGCAGCGACCCGAAGCGCGCGTTCGTACCGTCCGCGAGCACCGCGTCGATCGCGTCGACGTTGTGCACCATGTTGCCGTATTCGATCGAGCGCGAGCCGCACGAATTATTGCCGGCCATTCCGCCGATCGTGCACTGCGCAGCCGTCGATACATCCACCGGAAACCACAAACCGTGCGGCTTGAGCCACGCGTTCAGATGATCGAGCACGACGCCGGGTTCGACGGTGACGGTGCGCGCGGCTGCATCGAACGCGACGATGTTGTTCAGCCATTTGCTCGTATCGATCACCAGCGCTTCGCCCACCGTCTGTCCGCACTGGCTCGTACCCGCGCCGCGCGCAAGCACCGGTACTTTTTCGCTGCGCGCGACTTCGAGCGCAATGCGCAGGTCGTCCTGATCGCGCGGCACAACCACACCGAGTGGCGTGATCTGGTAGATCGATGCGTCAGTTGCATAGCGGCCGCGGCTTGCTGCATCGAACAGCACGTCGCCGCGCAAAGCACTGCGCAGACGGCTCGCGAGCGGTGTCGACACGCGCGACGCCGTCGGTACCAGATGAATCGGCTGCACGAGCAGTGAAGCAGTGGGATTCGTCATGAGATCGTCGGTCGGGGAAATGGGCTACACGTTACGTTCAGCGCAGCACGAGACTCACCGGTGCGAGCCCATCGATATGCCCGCTCAGTTCGCCCGCGCTTTCCGGGAAGAACATGCCGGTGTACGAGCCGGTCGTGATTACCCATTCCGGAGTCACTGCGATACGCTGTTTCCGCGTGCAATGATTGACGAGCCATGGAAGTAGCCGCCGCGGATCGCCGGCTGGATTCGACGGTGCGCTGTGCAACACATGGCGGCCGTCAAAGTGAAGCTGCAGCGCCGGTGCGACAAACGGAAAGTCCTCGCGATAACGCGTGAACTCGCCCACGATCAACGCGCCGTGATTCTGCAAATCGGCGAGCTGTGCAAGCCGGTCGACGTCGGGCCAACCGGCATAGCGGCTCGCGACGATCTCGACGGCGGCAGCGATCGAATCGATACCTGCGAGCACTTCGGCATCGCTATACGGTTCATTCGACGGCTCGAAGCGGCGCGCGAAGCGAAACGCGATCTCCAGTTCGAGCCCAGCGGGCACGTAGTCGCCACGCGTCAGGCACACACCGCTCGCGTGTATGCCGGCAGCCGGCAACGGTGCGCCCTGCACCGGCGCTACCGGCGTTTTTGCGCCGACCTTCCAGCCGCCGATGCGCGCATCGGCAAGCCACAGCGTCTCGTGCTGGATCGCATACGCGGCGTCGGCGTCCGCGGGCACGAGGTCCGGCGCGGGTGCGTCGAGCTGCGTGCGCGCCGCGCGGGCACTCGCGAGCATCTCGCTCAATGCATGAAGCGGCGCGTCCAGGCGCCCGGCGAACGAGCTCATGCTCCGACTCCCGTTGCCGGATGTGTGCCCGGGGGCACGTCCAGTTCGAAACGACTATCGGGCTGCATGCGGAACGCGAGCACGACGCCGATCGCCATCAACAGCATGCTGCCGGCAAACGGCAGCTCCCAGCTACCAAACGTATCGATCAGGAAGCCCGAGAACACCGGCGAGATAATCGCGGCGAGCGCCGAGCCGGTATTCATCATGCCGCTTGCGGTGCCCGAGTATTGCGGCGCGATGTCCATCGGAATCGCCCACATCGGACCGATCGTCATTTCGGCGAAGAAGAAGCCGCCGGAGAGACACACCATCGAGACATACAGGTTGTGCACGAACATCAATGGCACCAGCGAAAGCAGCGTCAGCAGCATGCAGATCGACACCATCCAGCTACGCGCCCGCTTCAGGCTGCGCGTGCGCTCGAACAGACGATCGGTCACCACGCCACCGAGCGTATCGCCAAGCACACCCGCAAAAAACACCGCCGAAGCAAACACCGCCGACTTCTTCAGATCGAGTTGATAGCTATGCAGGAAGTACTGCGGAATCCAGCTTAGAAACAGCCACAACGTCCAGCCGTAGCAGAAGTACACAATCGTGACCGGCGTCATGCGCTTGAAGAGACGCCGCCACGGCACATCGGCGGCTTTCGGTTTCGGCGCGGGCAACACGTCGAGTTCGTCCGTCGTGATACGCGGATGGTCCTTCGGATATTCGGTGAACGTCACCGCCCACACGATCACCCACAACAGACTGATCGCGCCGCAGATATAAAACGATTCGCGCCAGCCCCACGTCGCCATCACGAGCACGATCGCGCCGGGCGCGACCGCGTTGCCGATGCGCGCCGCGGCATGCGTGATGCCCTGCGCGAAGCCGCGCCGTTCTTTAGCGACCCAGCGCGACATCGCCGCCGTGGCCGCCGGAAACGTGGCGCCTTCGCCAAAACCGAGCAGCAGGCGCGCGGCGAGCAGCGACGTGAGACCACCGGCAAAACCCGTCAACAGTGTCGCGAGTGCCCAGATCGCACCGCACGCGATCAGCGTGCGCTTCGCACCGAAGCGATCGCTCACCCAGCCGCCGACAATCTGGAACACGAGATACGGATACGCGAACGCCGAGAACACCAGCCCGACTTCGGTATGCGACAGCTGGAATTCCTTGCCGAACCCTGCCGCCGCCGTACTGACGTTGACGCGGTCGAGGTACGTGATGAAGTACATGATGCACAGCATGATGAGAACGATACTGGTCGGACTGGTCAGGCGAAACCGCTTCATCGTTTGTCTCCGTTGCTGGCCGGCGGCGCACGGACGCCGGGACCAGGTGCCTGCATGGGTAAATAACTACGTTCTGTTCGCGCAGTTCAATAGGCTGCTCGCTGAGCGGGCTAGCTGTCGGGTTTGCTCGATCTGATGCGGGCCTGGCCGAAAACCCGCACGACGACGCGTCAAGCCGCCGCTTTCAAACCCGCCGCATGCGCTTGCCCGGTCAGCCACGCCATCGCTGCGGGCAAACCGCTCGCAGCGAGCGGCACACCGGCTAGCTGCAATCCCATCTCGCAGCCGGCAAGCGTCGCCAGCAGCGTGAGGTCGTTGCAGTCGCCGAGATGACCGATGCGGAACATGCGGCCTTTCATCTTGCCGAGGCCCGTGCCAAGCGACATGTCGAAGCGCTCATAGATGAGCTTGCGTACGGCGTCCGCATCGATGCCATCGGGCATCATCACGCCGGTCAGCACCGGGCTGTACACCGCGGGGTCCGCACATTGAATCTCGAGGCCCCACGCGCGAACTGCACGGCGGCACGCTTCGGCAAGCCGTGCGTGACGCGCGAACACGTTGTCGAGCCCTTCGTCGAGGATCATGTCGAGCGCTTCGGACAGGCCGTACAACAGGTTCGTATTCGGCGTGTACGGCCAGTAGCCCGTCTTGTTCATCTCGACGATCTCGGTCCAGTCCCAGAAGCTGCGCGGCAACTTTGCCTCGCGGCTCGCAGCGATGGCCTTCGGCGAGAGTGCGTTGAAGCTGATGCCCGGCGGCAGCATCAAGCCCTTTTGCGAGCCCGACACCGTGACGTCGACGCCCCATTCGTCATGGCGATAATCGGCGCACGCGAGACCCGAGATCGTATCGACGAGCAGCAACGCCGGGTGGCCCGCTGCATCGATTGCGTGGCGCACCGCCGCGATATCCGACGTCACGCCCGTCGAGGTTTCGTTGTGCACGACGCAAACAGCCTTGATTGAATGCTGTGTGTCTTCACGCAGGCGCGCTTCGATCATCTGCGGCTGCACGCCGCGCCGCCAGCCCTCGACGCCCGGCAAACCGATGAACTCCGGCTTCAGGCCCAGGCTCTCGGCCATCTTCTTCCACAGCGTCGCGAAGTGACCGGTCTCGAACATCAGCACGGCGTCGCCGGGACTCAGTGTGTTCGACAGCGCCGCCTCCCATGCGCCAGTGCCCGACGCCGGGTAGATCACAACCGGCTGCTGCGTCTTGAAGATCTGCTTGATGCCGGCCAGCACCTTCAGACCGAGCGCGCCGAACTCCGGACCGCGGTGGTCGATGGTGGGATAGCTCATCGCCCGCAGAATCCGGTCGGGCACCGGGCTCGGCCCTGGAATCTGCAGAAAGTGGCGGCCGGCGGGGTGAAAGTCCAGTTTCAGCATGCGATTTCCTTGAGTTGAATTTTGCATGCAAAAAACTATATCAAACGAATGTGCTCGTACCCAAGGTCAAAGTAGCCAGGGTATACGCCCGCCATTGCTCATGCTTACTTATTTCCACGCCTTTCGCTAAAATGACGCGAAACTAAGGTTGGAGATTTTTGTATGCAAAATTCGGACTTTGACGCGCAACTTGCCGGTGCGACGCGGATGCCGAAGGTGGAGCGTCAGCGGCTCCACGACACGGTCGTCGAGCACATCCGCCGCTTTATCGTCGAGGGTGTGCTGGAGCCGGGCAAGAAGCTGAACGAGCGCGAGCTGTGCGAAACGCTCGGCATTTCGCGCACTCCACTGCGTGAAGCGCTGAAGGTGCTTGCCGCCGAAGGGCTGATCGATATCGAACCGAATCGCGGCGCATCGGTATCGAAGATGTCGGAAGCGGAACTGCGCGAAACCTTCGAACTGATGAGCGGGCTCGAAGCGTTCTCGGGCGAACTCGCGTGCGAGCGGATCACAGCCGTCGAACTCGCGGAGATCAAGGCGCTGCACTACGCGATGCTCGCGTGTCGCGCACAGAACGATCTGCCGGGCTACTACAGCCGCAACCAGGCAATCCACGAAAAGATCAACGAAGCCGCGCGCAACACCGCGCTGCGGCAAACCTATATCGCCGTGAACCGGCGCCTGCAGGCGCTGCGGTTTCGCTCGAACTACCAGATTCCGAAGTGGGACCGCGCGATTCATGACCACGACGAAATGCTGAAGGCGCTCGAAGCGCGCGACGGCAAGCGGCTTGCTGCGATCCTGCGCCAGCATCTGCTCGACAAGCGCGATGCGGTGCTGCAACTTCAGTCCAGTGAGAATGCAGCGGGCTCGTCGTTGCAGGCTTGAATGCTGCGCAGGTTAGCGCTCACTCGTCGTCTTCATCGGTCCTGCTGCGCACGTAGTCGATGTGCGCCTGCATCGCGGTGCGCGCCTCTTCGGGGCGTCGCGCGCGAATCGCCTCGCACAACGTGCGATGCTGCAACAGCAGCAACGTCGACGCCTCCTCATCACGCTCGCGCAACCCCGTGCCACTGATCGCAATGTGTTCGCGCAGCATGCCGATCACGCTCGCATGCAGATGCAGGAACATCGTGTTGTGCGACGCGTGGGCAATCGCTTCGTGAAGCTGGGCGTCGGCGACGGCTTCGGCGGATTTATCGTCGGTGCGCCTTGCGCGCTCCAGTTCGCGCATCTGCGCACCGATGCGTTTCAGGTCTGCTGCATCCGCGCGTTGTGCCGCAAAGTAAGCGGTCGCCCCTTCCAGCACGCGCCGGAATTCGAGAATGTCGTCACGCAACGCCGGATGATCCGCTACCAGTTGGCCCCATGGCGATGCGATGCCCGTGCGCAGTTTGTCCGTGACGAACACGCCCGCGCCGTGCCTGCTCTGCAGCAGGCCGCGCGCCGCCAGCCGCTGGATCGCCTCGCGCACCGTGTTGCGCGCTACGTCGTACTGCTCGGCCAGCACACGCTCGGCGGGAAGCCGCATGCCCGCGCTCCACGTGCCGTCGAGCAACGCGGTTTCGAGCCGGCGCATCACGGCTTCGACGCGGCCTCGCGTGGGCGTGCCTGGCGCTTTCATCGCTGCCTCTCCATCTTGTGTGTTTGTGCGCAGTGGTCCAACCAATTTGAACCCGCGCGAGGAAGCTGGGATTATGCGCCGATCGATGCGGCCGCCGATACACATGCGACGCCGCTGCGTGTAATACGGAGCGTTCCCCATGCACGACCGGCACTATCCCTCGACGCGGCCCGACCACGTCTATCTGTTCGCGACCTGTCTCGTGGACATGTTCGTCCCGCAAGCCGGGCTCGATGCCGTCAAGCTACTTGAACGCGAAGGGCTGACGGTCCACTTCCCGCGTGCGCAAAGTTGCTGTGGGCAACCGGCCTACAGCAGCGGTAATCCGGAGCAGGCGCAAGCGGTTGCGCGCGCGCAGCTCGACCTGTTTAGCGAACCATGGCCGATCGTCGTGCCGTCCGGTTCGTGCGCGGGCATGATGCGCCATCACTGGCCGCTGCTGTTCGAGCACGACGTCGATGCGCGGAAGAAAGCGCAGGCACTGGCGGGGCGTGTCTACGAACTGAGTGAATTCCTGTTGCGCGTATTGAACGTGCGGTTCGATCGCGTAACCACCGCTGCGGCTGCGTTGCCCACGGAAAACGTGGTGCTGCATACGTCCTGCGCTGCGCGCCGCGAAATGGGTACGCGTGTGCATGGCGTCGAACTGCTCGACGCGTTGCCCGGCGTGACGCGAATCGAACACGTGCGCGAGTCGGAATGCTGCGGCTTTGGCGGTACGTTCTCACTGAAACATCCCGACATCTCCGGTGCGATGGTGCGCGACAAGGTCGCTTCCGCGTGCGCGACCGGGTGCGACCGGCTCGTATCGGCGGATTGCGGTTGTCTGCTGAACATCGGGCACGCTGCGGCTCATCAGCAGGCGCCATTGCCGGTCGAGCATCTCGCAACTTTCTTGTGGCGACGCACCGGTGGTGATCGTGTGAGTGAAGGAGAGTCCGCATGAACGCACGCGAACGGATGCTCGGCCGATTGCGCGCTGCGCCGCCTGCGGCCGCAGTAGCAATCGACGACCTAGATCAACGCATTGACGCTCACTACGCCGCCCGACATGCACGCGAACCGCGCTCTGTGCAGGCACAGATCGAATCGATGCAGGCGGCGCTGACGGCCGCGCATGCCGAGGTGTGGTGTGCGGATGCCGCGTCGTGGGCGGTCGGACTCGCCGACCGGCTCGCCGCCGCTGGCGTACACCAGTTGCTGCTCGACCCCAGCACGCGCGAAGGCGCCGCCTTGACTCGTGCGCTACCTCCGTCTGTCGCAGCACGCGCCTATACGCAACCAATCGAAACATGGAAGGCCGAACTGTTCGACACCGTCGACGCCGGCTTCACGGTCGCGCGCTCCGGGCTCGCGGCAACCGGCACGCTGGTGCTGGCACCCGATGCCGGCACGCCGCGCACCGTCTCGCTCGCACCGCCGCTGCATGTCGCGCTCGTCTACGCGCATACACTGCACGCGGATCTGCACGCGGCGGCGAAAGCCGAACGCTGGCGCGATGGCATGCCGACCAACCTGGTGCTGGTGTCAGGCCCGTCGAAGACCTCCGATATCCAGCAGACACTTGCCTACGGCGCGCATGGTCCACGGTGTGTGTGGGTCATCATCGTGACCGACGGAGCCAACCGATGAGCGCCCAGCCCCTGCACTTCGTCCCCACCGCCGATTTCAAAACCCGCGCCCGCGCCGCACTCGACGACCCGAAGTTGCGCAACAGCTTCCGCGGTGCGATGGACTTCCTGCAACAGAAGCGCGCCGTCCAGTTTCCCGACGACGCCGAACTCGAAGCGCTACGCGATCTTGGCGAAGCGGTACGCCAGCACGCACTCGCGCGGCTGCCGGAATTGCTGGTCCAGCTCGAAGAGAACCTCACCGCAGCAGGCGCGCAGGTCCACTGGGCCGAAACTGCCGAAGAAGCGAATGAGATCATCCATCGCATCGCGCAATCGCGTGAGGCGCGGCGCGTGATCAAGGGCAAGTCGATGGCGAGCGAGGAGATCGAGCTCAACCACTACCTGGCTGAGCGCGGCATCGAATGCATCGAGTCGGATATGGGCGAGTACATCGTCCAGCTCGCTGGCGAGAAGCCGTCGCATATCGTGATGCCCGCGATACACAAGACGCGCGGTGACATCGCCACGCTATTCGAGCAGCACATCCCCGACACGCCCTACACCGAAGATGTCGATGAGCTGATCCAGACCGGTCGGCGCGCGCTGCGCCATGCGTTCGTCGATGCCGACATCGGGCTGTCGGGTGTGAATTTCGCCGCCGCCGACACGGGCACGCTGTGGCTCGTCGAGAACGAAGGCAACGGCCGCCTGTCGACGACGGTACCCGACGTACACATAGCAATCATGGGCATGGAGAAGGTGGTCGCGAAGCTCGAACACATCGTGCCACTGTCGAGTCTGCTGACACGCTCGGCGACCGGTCAGGCGATCACCACCTACTTCAATCTCATCTCGGGACCGCGCCGCGCAGGCGAACTTGACGGCCCGCGCGAGATGCACGTCGTGTTGCTCGACAACGGTCGCACCCAGGCTTATGCGGACACACAACTGCGCGCGACGCTGCAATGCATTCGCTGCGGCGCGTGCATGAACCACTGCCCGGTGTACACGCGGATCGGCGGCCATGCGTACGGCACGACCTATCCAGGTCCGATCGGCAAGATCATTTCGCCGCATCTGCTTGGCCTCGATGCAACCGCCGATCTACCTACTGCTTCGAGCCTGTGCGGCGCCTGTGGTGAAGTGTGTCCGGTGCGCATTCCGATTCCGCAACTGCTGATCCGTCTGCGCACCGAAGCGAATCGCTCGCCGGATGAGGCGGTGGCTCATCCGCTGCGCGGTCAGGGAGCGAACTTCAGTCGCCGCGAGCATATCGTCTGGCGTTTCTGGAGTGGCGCGTTTGCGCATCCGCGTGTGTATCGGGTGTTTCGCTGGGCTGCTACGCGGCTGCGTGCGTTGACGCCCGCGAAGCAAATGGGTTGGACCCAGCATCGGATGCCGCTTAAGCCTGCGGCACGCAGTCTCGCGGATTTGTTGCGTGAGCGGGGGCAGGCGGAGTAGTTTTCATCTCCGCGAAAACCGGTCGCGACGTTGTCGCGCGATGACTGACATGCGACACCGACCACGCATGTCGGTCACCTATCGGCCGCATCGAACAACTGCACGATCTCATCCACCCCACCCAACTCCCAGTCCGGCCTCTGCCCCATCTCTTCGAAGACGTTGTCAGCACGATTGATCCAGCAGGTCGGAAAACCGAAATAGCGTGCCCCAGTGGCATCCCAAGCATTCGACGATACAAACAGAATGGCGGTGCGGTTAACACCGAAAGCCTGCTCCGCCAAGGTGTAAACGCGGTCGTCCGGTTTGTAGATGCGCAGCGGATCGACGCTAAGCAGATGATCGAATGCGTCACGAAGCCCGGCATGATCGACCACCGCACCGATCGAATGCGGCGAACCATTCGACAGCACCGCAAGCTTCAAGCCACGCTGCCGCAGTTTACGCAGCGCATCAGGCACCTCGGCGAACGGTTTTAACCGCAAATAGGCATCGCACAACGCATCGCGCGTAACGTCATCGAGCGCAAGCCCAAGATGCCTGCACGTAAAACGCAGCGCATCTTCGGTTGCCTGTTCGAACGTTACGTAGCGGTTCATCAAACTGCGCAGCCACGTGTATTCGAGTTGCTTCTGCCGCCATAGCGCGCTGATTTCACGTCCACGGCCCGGAAACCGTTCATTGCACTGCTCGGCAACCGAATGGACATCGAACAACGTTCCGTACAGATCAAATGCAATCGCACGAATGTGCTTCATCTCACTCCTCCTCGATCACTCACCACCGATATCACCGATGCTTCAACTGGCCGCCTGCTCCTTGAGCCGCCGCCGGTGCGCCGCCACCTTCGCACGGTTACCGCAGATCGCCATGCTGCACCAGCGGCGCGCGTGGCCGCGCGTGTGATCGGCAAACATCAAGGTGCATCTCGGACCTTCGCACGCCTTGACCTGCGTGAAATCTTCGTCAGAGACAAGTTTTGCCATGGCCTCGGCGAGCGGCATCAGCAGCGACTGCGCCGAATGCCAGCGACGACTCTCGCGAAACTCGAACACGGTCTCATCATCACGTTCGCTGGTGACGATTTCGCTATATCGCTCGTCGCGTTCGAGTAACTGGTTGAGCGGTTCGAGTTCGCGCAGGTTTTTCGCGCTCAACGGCTTTCCCTTCCGCTTCTGGACGAATTCCCTGAACCACTCGCGCAGGCCGCGCGCCTGAGCCGCGATCTCGTCGAGCTCGATGGCCGTCGACTGAGTCCGCATCGCCTCCAGCACCGCACGCGGCACCATCCCCGCCTGGTCCAGCCAGGCCAGCAAGCCCTCTCCATCGCTGATCCAGTCGACTTCCTCATCTACCGGCGTGGCCACCGAATTGAGGAAATCAAGACCTGGCGCATCGGCCACGAATATCGCGGGAATCTGTCGGTAGTTCATATCTCGGACGAGTGTGAAGTGATGATTACATATCGTAACCATCAAAATTGTCCTTGACAAGTTACATCTCCATTTTGTAACCTTTAAAACAACACCAAATAGGTTACACAAGAATCTTTCAAAGGAGCATAGAAATGAGTTCTGACAGCGTGAGCGCAGTGCTGGTACACGGCGCATGGGCGGACGGTTCGAGCTGGAGCAAGGTGATCGATCGTCTGGCGGCACGCGGCATCCGTGCGATCGCGGCGCCATTGCCGCTCACGTCGCTCGATGACGACGTGGCCGCGCTTGAAAGAACACTCGAGCGGATCGAAGGTCCGGTGGTACTGGCGGGCCACGCGTATGCCGGCGCTGTCATCGGTTCGACACGCGCCGCAAATGTCAGGGCTTTGGTTTACGTCGCCGCGCTCGCGCCTGATGAAGGCGAGACGGCCGGTGACGTGTTCTATCGCGGCGAAACGCATCCGCAGGCGCCGAAGCTGGCGCCGGATTCTCACGGCCTGATCTGGTTGCCGGAGGACGCATTTGCGCAGGCGTTTGCGCAGAATGCGACGCTGCAGGAGCTGACCGTGCTCGCCGCAGTTCAGCGACCTATTGCGGTTGCTTCGATTGGCAAAGCGGTCGCACGGCCGCTCTGGAAAGACCTGCCGTCCTGGTTCCTCGTAGCCGGGCAGGACCGGATGATCAACCCCGACACGCAGCATTTCACGGCCAGCCGGATGAAGGCGAGCGTGCGTTCTTTCGACGTCGATCACACGCCGAGCGTCACGGCTCCCGATGCGGCGACCGACATCATCGTTGAAGCAGTTCAGTCGGTGTCCACGCGTTAACCGCGCCGACGGTTGCTCGTCCATGCAGTAGCCCTCATCCGTCAGATCGATATTCATCATTGAGCCAGGGAGAAACGAAATGTCCACGAAAGTAGCCATCGTCACAGGTGCGAGCCAGGGTATTGGACGCTCGACGGCAATCAGACTGGCACGCGACTTCACGTCGATCGTGCTGGTTGCACGCAATCGCGAGAACCTCGAACAGACCGCTGCGGAAGTCACAAAAGCAGGGGCTACGCCGCTTTTGATCGACGCCGACCTCTCCGAGCCCGAAGTGGCGCAGGACGTGGTCAAGCAAACGCTCGCCACGTTTGGGCGGATCGACGCGTTGCTCAACATTGCGGGCGCGGTGCCGCAGATCGACGTGTTCGATATGACCGACGAGCAATGGGACAAGGGCCTCGCACTGAAACTCCACGGTGCGCGCCGGTTGACGATCGCAGCGTGGCCGTCGTTGAAAGAATCGTCGGGATCGGTCGTACTGATGTCGGGGAATTCGGCGTTGTTTCCGAAGGCGCCCTATGCGGCCGTCGGCACGATTAACGCGGCAATCGTGGCGCTGGCCAAAGCGTTTTCGGACCGCGGTATTGCCGATGGCGTGCAGGTCAACAGCGTATTGCCCGGCCCGGTGATGACCGGTCGGCGGCAATCGTATCTAGAGCATTGGGCACCGTTGCACAACATGACGGTCGAAGAAGCGACCGCCAGGTTTCCTGTTGAGGCCGGCATCTCGCGATACGGCACACCTGAGGAAATTGCCGAGCTGATGGCATTCATCGTGTCGCCAGCAGCGCGCTGGATGACGGGATCGACATTGAGAATGGACGGCGGGGAAGTCAAATCGATCTGAGCTTCACGAACCGTTGCCGCTGAGATTAAGCAAAACGATCCCGCATATGGCGGTACCGATTCCGATTGCTTTGACGAGACTCAGCGCTTCCCCGAACCACACGATTCCGATCACCGCTGTCAAGGCAGCACTACTGCCCGCCCAGGCCGCATACGCCATGCCCATTTCGATTCGCTTTGTCGCGAGCGCCATGAGCCAGACGGCAGTCGCATAGCACACGACGGTCAATAGCGAAGGAAGTAAGCGCGTAAAGCCGAAGGAGAGATTGAGCGCCGCGGTACCCAGAGATTCGGCGGCAACGCTTGCGGCAAGAAGAGCCCAGGCGATCTGAGTGGTGAGCATATCCAGCCCTCGCGAGCCGAACGTTTATACCGAACGTTCAGCGAGCGGGAATGGATAGCGGTACCCGTGAGGCGCTCAAAATAGCATCTCGCGCGGGGCGTTGCAACCTGGGGCCCGCTGCATGCATCACGCTAGAACGCGTGATACATCCCGACCGACATCAGCAGTTGTTTCGAGCTGCTCGAGTCGTAACCGGCGCCCGCAATCTCAGCAATCGCTGCCCGCCCCGCTACTGCGCCGTTCGCGCCGAGCACGGGTGCAATGCCATCGCCGCCCGCCTTCTGGAAGATCGCAATGGCGTACAGACTCGTGCGTTTTGACAGCGCGTAGTTCACACCCAGATTGATCTGCTGAAAATCCGGCTTCAGGTTCTGGTAATCGGCCTTTCCTGCGTTGTAAATGTATGCGGCGCCTAGCAGCAATTCCGGCGTCACCTTGAAGGTCGCGCTGGCTTCATAGGCATCCATCTTGAAGTCGTTGCCGTTGCCCGCGCCCGCGAAACCATTGACGACAAAGTACTGGCTGTTCTCAAGGTCGGTGTGCGAGTAGTTCAGTGCGAAGGTTGCGGGGCCGAGCGCATACGAACCACCCACCGTGAACACCTTCATCGCATTGGCCTCCTGCAGTCCGACGTAGTTGTTCAGCGAGCCGACGTAGTTGCCATTCGACGCGTACACGCCGCCTGTGCCGCCCGCGGTGGTTGCAGGATTCTGGATGTCGAGATACCCGGCTGCCACAGAGAACGGCCCGTGTGTATAGGCGGCTGCCAGCGACCACACGCGATTCGTCGAGAAATCGCCCGCCACGCCGCCGAAGCTGAACATCCCTTCCACATGCAGACCGCCCCAAGTCGGGCTCACATACTTGACGGCGTTGTTGATCCGGATCGACTGATTCAGGTTATCGAGGTCGCCGAAATGCGACCCGTAGCCCGTCGCGAAGTTGTTGCTCGAAGGAAAGTAGCCGACTGTCAGCGACGGGGGATCGTACTGACGTCCCAGCGTGACGGTGCCCCACCGGTCGTTGCTTAAGCCCACGAATGCCTGTCTGCCGAACTCCGTGCCGCCTTGTCCGAGCCTGCCGCTCTGAATGTTGAAACCGTTCTCGAGCGTGAAGATTGCCGACGTACCACCACCGAGGTCTTCTTTGCCCTTGAGTCCCCACAGGTTGCAGCTCGGCGGTCCACAGGTGTCCGACTCGACTACGCGACCTTTACCTGTATTGTTGACGACAGTAATGCCCGCATCGACAAGTCCGTATAGCGTCACGCTGCTCTGGGCTTCGGCTAACGCAGGTAGTGCCAGGAGCGCAGCAACGCAGAGGCTGCTCTTTTTCATCGGGATCTCCAGAGTGTGGGCATGACTATTCACGTGCTTACTTGTTTGCAAGCGCTTCAACCGCTACCCCGAGCGACACCGCGTGTCGCGTCGGCCGCGGCGTAGCCAGACTGACGAGCACGACCGTCACCGCGTTAATCGCCATCGCAATCAGTCCCGGCTCGCATTGAGGCGCAATCGCGGCCCAGTAGTGCGCGGCGAATGGCGCAAGCAGCGCAACGAAACCGGCGACGAGCCCCGCAAGCACACCGATCGCAGTTGTCCGCTTCCACAGAAAACCCAGGAAAACAGCGGGTGCAAGCATTCCGATGGCCGAATACGCATCGAGCAGAATCTTGACGAGCGAACCCTTCTGGCTGATCGACAACCAGACGGCAATCGCCGCAAATACGATCAACGATCCGCGGGATATCAGCAATGAAGTGCGGTCCTTGAGACCAGGAAGAAACGGTGCGACGACGTTGCGGCTAAAGATCGAGCCAGCCGTCAACAGAAGCAGTGCCCCGGGCGCGAGCGCCAGCAGAAATCCGGTCCCCGCCACAAGCCCTATGACAGGTGCGGAATAACGCTCCGAAATGAATTGCAGCAACGCCGCGTTCAGATTGTTCCCCGGAGGATGCGTACCCGCGAGCAGCGCCGCAAAGCCAAGCAGGACGATGAAGAAGTACGCGAGCGAATAAAGCGGTTGCCAGATCGCATTACGCCGGATCGCAGTCGCGCTTTGCGCCGTGTACGACATCTGGAACAGATGTGGAAACACCCAGTTTCCCAGCGCTATGTTGATCGACGACGTCATCAACCAGATCGCGGTGGTAGGCGACGAAGGATCCAGGCCCGGAAATCTGCCGATGCCCGGATGCTGTACTTCTGCCATGTGAAAAATATCGAGCATCGATGCGGCGCCGACTTTGCCCGCCACCGTCGCACTGAGCAGCACGACAACGACGATCATCAGCACATCCTTAACGCCCGCTGCAAACGCTGCGGAGCGAATCCCCGCGACGAATACGAACGCGATCATCAGCAAGCCGGCGATCAGCGTAGCGGCCTGGATCGAGATCAGATCGTCCAGCGTCAACTGAACGATCAAACCAAGGCTGACCAGTTGAATCTGCACATAGACGATCAGCGAAGCAATACCGATCACACCGGTCAGCACACCAAGCCAGGTCGCGTCGTAACGCGCCGCAAAGAAATCCGCCTGCGTGACGAGTTGCCGCGTACGCCCCGCGCGCCAGATCTTCGGCATCAGCCAGTAGCCGATCGCGTAGCTCATCGACACCGAACAGAACGCCAGGTAAGCCGGTGCACCCAACGCCCACGCATAACCGGAAATGCCGAGCACGGCGAAGGTTGTGTAGACCTCGCCCGCATTCATGAACCAGAAGATGAGCGCGCCGAGACTGCGACCGCCTACCGCCCAGTCCGAAAACGTGTGCCCCTTGCGGGTACGCCGACCGTAGCTGACCGCTCCGGCTACCGTCCCGAGCAGAATCACCACGACGATGACGAGCTTCATCGTGGGTCTCCTCTCGAGGAAACCTGGGTCGAGGCGATAAAGGCGTCCTCCTCGCGCTCGACGCCGTGCGCGCGATCGAGGCGGAACACTACTGCGATCAACACACTGGTCAACACAATTCCCGCGAGCTGCCACAGCATCGGAAAAGGCAAGCCGAACGGCGACCACAACACACCGTTGATGGCCGGCGCGAGACCGGCCTGCCAGATAAACGGCACGACCAGCAACCATCGATACGCATGACGGCCGGTGCCACCCGCCGCAGGATCTTGTGCCACAGCGCCTTCTCCTTGTGAAGTTACACTGCACTACTCGATACGAAGTGTGCACCCGGGTTGCACAACATTTCAAGCTGGTCAAAAATAACTTCGAATCGATATGGATAAGGAAAACCCTGGAATTTTGCGGTATTTCATGAAATATAGGGATTGCCACCAACACGCAGGCGCCTCCGCTCCGCGACATTGACGGTGCATTTCTGTGCGCCTATACTGCACATCAATGTTCGATGCAGCTGTACAAGCCGAGGTTAAAAATTGATCGGTGAACGACTCAAGGAATTGCGAACCGCACGCGGCATGTCGTTGCGCCAGCTGGCGAGTCTCGCGGACGTTTCGCCTACCCTGCTAAGCCAGATCGAGCGGTCGGTCACCGACCCGAGTCTCGAAACGATGCGGCGTCTGGCCGGAGTATTTGGAGAATCGGTGGCCTCGCTATTTGCCGGAACCGTGACGTCTTCGGTCTGGATCAGCCGGCCGGGCAACCGCTCACGGCTGATCGCACCGAAGGGACGCGTCGGCTACGAACGGCTGACCGCCGGCAACGGGCAACTCGAAGTGCTGCGTGCCGTATTGCAGCCAGGCGAAATCTCCGCGGATGAGCCGCGCAGCCATGCATCCTCGGAGTGCGTGTACGTCATCGCGGGCGAGTTGATTGCGCAGATCGATGGCATCGAATACCCAGTGGCCGCCGGCGAAAGCATTTCGTTCGATTCGCGCTTACCGCACCGGTATCGCAACGGCTCTACTGCGCCGACCGAAATCATCCTGTCAGTCACGCCACCGAACCCCTAAGCCCATGACTTCCGATACCCAACACGAGCACTCGTTCGAGCTTTACGACCTGCGCGTCGAAGTCGTCGCTCCTGAAGGTGCGAAGCTCTATTGCGGCGCGCGCGTCGGCGACTACTTCGAGCTGCGCGGCGAAATGCTGCACCTGCCGCCTGGCCAGGCGTTTTCGATCTACTCGCTAGCGGCACTCCTGCCGCTTCTGCCTGCCAAGCAGCGCGCGACCGATCCGCACGACTGGATGTCGACGGATGCCGAAGTAGCGTGCCCCGATCCCAATTGCCCCTCGCGCTTTCGCGTTACCCGGCTCAGCAAACGCCGCTTCCGGCATGCGGACACGACCGCGGTCAAACTCGCTGACAAGGACCCTGAATGACACAGATGGAGCGCGTCGAACTGGCGCCCGGCTATTCGGTTTCGCGCATTTTCAAAGGCGGCTGGCAACTGGCTGGTGACCATGGCAGCGTGGATCGTGCGGCGGCAATCGCTGACATGGGCGCGTACTACGACGCAGGCATTACCGCATTCGACTGTGCCGATATCTACACGGGCGTCGAAGAGATGATCGGCGAGTTCCGCGACGATTACCGCAATCGCCGGGGCGCAGATAGCCTTGCCCAATTGAAGATCCACACGAAGTTCGTACCCGATCTGTCTTCGCTCAAGACAATCGGCCGGCCGCTCGTCGAACAAACCATCGACCGCTCGCTATCGCGACTGCGCGTCGAGCGGCTGGACCTCGTGCAGTTCCACTGGTGGGACTATTCGGTGCCGCGTTACCTCGAGGTTGCGCACTGGCTGCGCGAATTGCAGCAAGCGGGCAAGATCGACCGGGTGAGCGGCACTAACTTCGATACGCAGCGCACGAAGGAACTCGTCGAATCAGGTGTTGAACTGACGAGCATGCAGGTGCAGTACTCGCTGCTGGATCGGCGTCCCGCGCAGCAACTCAGTACCTATGCACGCGAGCACGGCATGCATCTGTTTTGCTACGGCACGGTAGCGGGCGGCTTTCTTTCCGGGCGATGGCTCGGTGCGGCGGAGCCGGGACGCGACATACCGAATCGCTCACTCATCAAGTACAAGCTGATCATCGACGATTTCGGCGGCTGGGATATTTTCCAGGCGCTGCTGCAGATGCTCGACAAGATCGCGTCCAGACATGGCGTATCGATTGCCACGATCGCGACGCGCTGGGTGCTCGATCAGGAGCAGGTCGCGGGCGCGATCGTCGGTGTGCGTCGCGGCGATCATCTGCCCGAGCATCTGAAGGTGATGGCGGTCGAACTGGATGAGCAGGATCGGGCGGCAATTGCGCACGTGCTTGCGCAAAGTTCAACCATCGACGGTGATGTGTATAGCGTCGAGCGCGATATTCAGGGGCGGCACGGCGCGATCATGAAGTACGAGTTGAATGGTGCTACGTAAATCATAGGTAACTGCCCGCGCCAATTCGCTAAACTTGCCAGAGCACCGAACCCACCCGGAGACGTCACTCATGGCAACCAGACAAGCGCGCATTCTCACCGGCATCGGCGGCTGGACGTTCGAACCATGGCGCGGCGGCACGTTCTATCCGGAAGGACTCACACAGAAACGCGAGCTCGAATATGCGAGCCGCAAGCTGACGTCGATCGAGATCAACGGCACGTTTTATGGTTCGCAGAAACCATCGACGTTCGCCAGATGGCGCGACGAAACGCCAGACGATTTCGTGTTTTCGTTAAAGGCGCCGCGCTACGCGACGCATCGTCGGGTACTGGCGGAAGCGGGTGAATCGGTCGAGCGTTTCATTGCCAGCGGCATACTCGAACTGCAGGACAAACTCGGCGCGGTGAACTGGCAATTCCCGACAACCAAGCAATTCGACGCGGAAGATTTCGACGCCTTCCTGCAATTGCTGCCGAAACGCGCCGAAGGCCGCGCGCTGCGCCATGCCGTCGAAGTCCGTCACGAGAGCTTTCGGTGCGATGAATTTGTCGCGCTCGCGCGTCAACACGGCGTCGCAATCGTGGCTGCAGGCGATTCGGATTATCCGCAGATCGCCGATGTCAGCGCACCGTTCGTCTACGCGCGAATCATGGGCACGTCCGAAGCACATCCACAAGGTTACGATGCGCGCACACTCGATCTGTGGGCTTCGCGTGCGCGTACGTGGTCGAAAGGCGACACACCGGATGGGCTCGACACGTTCGGCAAGAAGCCGGCCGCACAAACGGCGCGTGACGTGTACCTGTATGTGATCAGCGGCTATAAGGCGAGCAACCCGGCCGCTGCGATCGCATTGATCGAGCGGCTGGCGGGTTGATGATTCGAAACGGAACGGCTAGCTAAACGCGCCGGTGCGCTGGTTCGCTTCCGGCAGTTGCCGCGACTCACGCAGCGAGCGCGGATGCCAGAGCTTCGCACCGCCCTCGATACCCGCATCGTTGGAAACAACGGCGACGTTCGACGGCAACGTGAACTTGAGGCGCGCGGCGTTGCCACCGCCAATCCACAGCTTGTCGTAGTTCACGACCACCGCGAGGATGCGAATGATCCGCTGCACCCGCTTGTTCCATTCCTTGTTGCCCGCCTTCTTGCGCGCCGCGTCGCCGATGTACTCGTCGTAGGTGCGACCCTTGCTGACCGGGTGTTGCGAGAGTTCGAGATGCGGCATCAGTTCGCCGTCGCGAAAGAATGCCGTGCCCGCGCCGGTGCCGAGCGTCAGAACAAGCTCGATGCCGTGGCCCTCGATCGCGGCGAATCCCTGCACCTCCGCATCGTTGATCATCCGCACCGGCAGGTCACCGAGTCGCGATGCAAGCGCACTGGCAAGCGGAATGTCATGCCAGCCTTCCACGCCGAAATGCGGCGCCGTCAGGATGCGGTTGTTACGCACGAAACCCGGAAAGCCGATCGAGATCTGCGTCGGCGGATGCTGGGCGACGATCGGTGCAACCAGCGCCACGAGTGCATCGACGAGTTGCCCCGGCGTGCACGGATGCGGCGTCGCGACGCGCACACGTTCGGTCAGCATCTTGCCGTGCGCATCGAGGATCGCTGCCTTGAGCCCGGTCCCGCCGATGTCGATCGCGAGAATCTGCTCGGGTTTCTTGCCGCGCTTTACCGCAGCCGTCTTGCGCGCCGCACGCGGTTTCGCGCTGGAAGCGGGCTTCGCTTTTGTCGTGGTGGTCTTTGCCTTGCGAGTCGTCACGCTGTTTCCCCTGTCAGTTGAGTGGGTTCGCCTGCTTTAATCGATCCGAGCGCTTCACTTCTTCGGTTGAGTTTACGGGTTGGGTCTACACGAGCGGTCGCCATGCGTGACCATCGCGTGCGAGCATCGCATCGCTTTCCGCCGGTCCTTCGCTGCCTGCCGCATACCCATGCACGGGCACTGCGCCGCCCTTCGGATGCAATACGTCTTCCACCACGGCCCAACTCGTCTCGATGCTGTCCGCACGCTGGAACAGCGTCTCGTCGCCGAGCATGCAGTCGTATAGCAGCGTTTCATAACCGACGTTCGCGCGTTCCGCGAAGAAGTTGCTGTAATCGAACGACGATTGCACCGCGCCAAGCTGCATCACCGGGCCCGGCACTTTTACGTTGAAGTCGAAGGTGGTGCCGTGCGCGGGGTCGATGCGCAGCGTCAATACGTTCGGCACGAGTTGATCGACGGGTGTGTCTCTAAAGAGGCGGTACGGCACCGCTTTGAGCTGCACGGAGATTTCCGTGCGACGCAGCTTGAGGCGCTTGCCCGTGCGCAGATAGAACGGCACGCCGGCCCAGCGCCAGTTATCGATGAAGACACGTGCGGCTGCATAGGTTTCGGTGGTGCTGTTGGGCGCGACGTCCTGCTCTTCGCGATACCCGACGCCCGCTGGGCCTTTTTCGTACTGGCCAAACACGACGTCATCGGGATGCAGCGGTTTCATCGCGTCGAAGATATCGGCCTTCTTGTTGCGCACGCTTTCGGCATCGAAGGAATTGGGCGGCTCCATCGCGACCATGCCAAGCAGCTGGAACAGGTGATTGGGCAGCATGTCGCGAAACGCGCCAGTCTGCTCGTAGAACTGGCCGCGCGCTTCGACGCCGATCGTTTCCGCCGCGGTGATCTGCACCTGATCGATATACTCGCGCCGCCAGATCGGCTCAAACAGCGCATTCGCGAAACGCACCGCGAGGATGCTCTGCACCGTGTCCTTGCCGAGAAAGTGATCGATGCGGTAGATCTGCGATTCCTGCGCATACGTGAGGATGTGCGCGTTGAGATCGCGCGCCGAGGCGAGATCGGTGCCGAACGGCTTCTCGATCACCACACGCCGGAACACGTTGTCACCTTCCTTCAGCAGACCAGCCTTACCGAGCCGTTCGACGATCGGTTTGAAAAAGCGCGAGCTGACGGCGAGATAGAAAATCACATTGCCGCCACCCGCGCTGTCGATCTGCTGTTTGAGCGCGTTGAACACATCGTCGGATTCGAACTCGCCCGCCATGTATTGCAGCCGCTGCGCGATCCAGTTCCACGCAGCATCGTCGAGCTTGCCTGCGTGGAAGGTGCTGGCCTTGTCGGCGGCGAACTGATCAAGCGACTGTTTCAGGTCTTTGGACCACGCCGCCGTTTCCATTTCGCCGTGATTCACCCCAACGATCTTCATCCCGCCATCGAGCAGGCCATCCACCGCCAGGTTGTAGAGCGCCGGCATCAGCAGCCGTTTGGTCAGATCCCCACCCGCGCCGAAGATGACCAGCGTGCAGGGCGGCGCGGGCCGTCGGCCGGCCGCGGCGGGTGGCGTCACGGCGTCAGTGGAGGAGGAAGCGGATGGGTTCGGAGTGGTCGTCATGGGAAGCGCCTGAAGAAGAGTCGGACGGGCAGCACAGGAAAGACAACCCCCGGACCCGCACAGTTCAAAACAATCCGCAAAACGTGCGGGCGTCAGCGTTCTGTCGCATCGCCGCCGCTCGCGTGCCTATTTCATGGCTACCGCCACATCGGCACCGGCCATCACCGGCAAACTGCCCGACGCAGCCGCTGCACGTGGTTGTAGCAATAACGCGACCAGCCCGCTCCAGCCGGTCTGATGCGATGCGCCCACGCCACGGCCGTTGTCGCCGTGAAAGTATTCGTGGAACAGCACGAGGTCCTGCGAACGCGGATCAGCTTCGAGCAGCGGGTACGCGCCCATCACCGGGCGCCGGCCGTCCTTGTTACGCAGGAACAGCGTCGTGATGCGGCGTGCGAGTTCGTCGGCGATTTCGCTCAGCGAGAATTTCTCGCCTGAACCGGTCGGATACTCGACGCGAAAATCGTCGCCGTAATAGCGATGGAATTCGTACAGCGACTCGATCAGCAGATAGTTGACCGGCATCCATACGGGTCCGCGCCAGTTGGAATTACCGCCAAACACACGCGAATCCGATTCGGCCGGTAGATACTTCGCACCGAAGCTCTGGCCGCCGTACTTGAACTCGAATGGCGCGTCACGATGCACACCCGACAGCGCACGCACGCCGTGATCGGACAGGAATTCGGTTTCGTCGAGCGTTCGGCGCAGCAGCGCCTTCATGCGGTGACCACGCAGCAACGACAGCAGCAGGCTGTTGCTCTTGCCAGGCTCGTCCCAGCGCGAGACGAGCCGCGCAAGATCGGGCCGGTGTTCGAGGAACCACACGAGCCGCGCGCGCAAGCCGGGTAGATCGCCGTGCAGCCGCTGCTCCAGCACGTGCACCGCGAACAGCGGGATCAGCCCGACAATCGAGCGGATGCGCAGCGGAATGCTGGTACCGTCGGGTAGCCGCAGTTTGTCGTAGAAGAATTCGTCGGCGGTGTCCCACAAGCCCGTCTCGGACTCGTCTTCGCAGCTGACCGCCTCGGCGATGTACAGGAAGTGCTCGAAGAACTTCACGCCGATGTCGACGAACACGTGGTTCGCTACGGCCAGTTCGAGCGCGATGCGCATCAGGTCGAGCGCATAAGCGGCCATCCACGCGGTACCGTCGGCCTGATCGAGATGGCCGCCGGTTGGCAGCGGCGCGGAACGATCGAAGATGCCGACGTTGTCGAGCCCGAGAAAACCGCCCTGAAAAATATTGCGGCCATCGGCGTCCTTGCGATTCACCCACCACGAGAAATTCAGCAGCAGCTTGTGGAACACCAGTTCGAGAAAGTCGCGGTCCGCCTTGCCCGTCAGCGCACGGTCGATTTCATAGACGCGCCACGCCGCCCACGCGTGCACCGGCGGATTCGCGTCGCCGAAAGCCCACTCGTAAGCGGGCAACTGTCCGTTCGGATGCTGGTAGCGGTCCTTCACGAGCAACAGCAACTGGCGCTTCGCAAACGCGGGGTCGATCAGCGCAAAGGCGGCTGCATGAAACGCGAGATCCCACGATGCGTACCACGGGTATTCCCACTTGTCCGGCATCGAGACGATGTCGGCGTTGCACAGATGGCGCCAGTCCGTATTGCGTCCGTGTTTGCGGCTCGCGGGCGGCGCGGGCTGCCCGGGGTCGCCTTCGAGCCAGCGTTGCACGTCGAACTGGTAGTACTGCTTCGACCACAGCATGCCCGCGAGCGCCTGGCGCTGCACGAGCCGTGCATCGGCATCGGCAATTTCATGTTGCAGCGCTGCGTAGAACGCGTCGGCCTCGGCGAGGCGTTGTGTGAACAGCGCATCGACGTCGAGCGGCGTGTCATCCGGTGCCGACTCCGGCCGCCAGCGCATGAACACGACCGCGCGACCGTGCGGCCCGAGTTCGAGCGGAACATGTGCCGCAGCGCGTGTGCCCGAATCGTTACGTACCGCATGCGTGTCGCCCTGCACGATCCAGTCGTTGAAACCGTCCTTGAACGGCCCCGTGCCTTCCGTGCCGAACAGGCGCTTCACATTGGTCTCGTTCTCGCAGAAGCGCCAGTCGGGTACCGCGCCGTCGGCGTCCTTCGCCCATGCGGTGACGACGATCGTGTCGTGCCCGTGCTGGCGCCCCGTCACCTGCACGTTGCCCTGCGCGTTCACGCTCTTGACCAGCGACGGTTTGTCCTGCTGCCCTTTCCACGACCATTTGTTGCGCGCCCAGATCTGCGGCAACAGATCGATCGAGGCTGCCTGATCCGCGCGGTTTTCGACTGTTACACGCATCACGATGTCGTCGGGGGTGTGCTTCGCGTACTCGACCTGCACGTCGAAGTAGCGGTCATCGTCGAACACACCGGTGTCGAGGATTTCGTACTCGGGCATGTCGGCGCCACGGCGCGCGTTTTCCTGAATCAGGTCATCGTAGGGAAACGCCGCGTGCGGGTACTTGTAGAGCATGCGCATGTACGAATGCGTCGGCGTGCCGTCGAGGTAGAAGTACAACTCCTTCACGTCCTCGCCGTGATTGCCCTGCGCGTTGGTGAGGCCGTACAGACGCTCCTTGAGAATCGGATCGCGACGGTTCCACAGCGCGAGCGAGACGCACCAGCTGAGCGTATCGTCGCCGAAGCCGGCGAGACCGTCCTCGCCCCAGCGGTATGCACGGCTGCGGGCGTGATCGTGTGGAAAGTAATCCCACGCCGTGCCGTTCTCGCTGTAGTCCTCGCGCACCGTGCCCCACTGGCGTTCGCTCAGATACGGGCCCCAGCGTTGCCAGCGCGGACAGTCGTGCGAATGCAGACGGGAGCCTTCGATAGTGTCGAGCAGATTGGCGGCGCGCAACGGTGGCATGGATATCCTCGTGCTAGGCCCGGACATCGGGACCCACATCGTAGCGCGGTTTGCCGGAAACCGCGTTTTTCCCGGACTCGGGCTCGCGCGCCGGCAATCCTATACGGGCGCCAGTAATTTTTCGAGCCGCAGCAGCTCGCCCATCGACCACGCCTGGAACGGAGCACCGCCAGGCGCATGCGGCGCATCGCCGTCGGCGACCTCGGACACATGATCGAGGCCTGCTTCGTCGAGATGCGCATGCAGCGGTGCAACAAAACCGGCATACGCCTCGGCCCGGCTGACGTCGGTCACGCCGTGCACGCGCAGCCACGCTTCGACGAACGGCCCGATCAGCCACGGCCACACCGTGCCCTGATGGTAGGCACCGTCGCGTGCGAGCGGATCGCCGGCATAGCGGCCGCGATAGGCCGGGTCGGTCGGTGCGAGCGTGCGCAGGCCGAGCGGTGTCAGCAGATGTGCTGCGACCTGGTCGACGACCGCGCGGGCCTCCGGTCCTTCGAGCAGCGCAAACGGCAAGCCGCCTACTGCGAAAATCTGGTTCGGCCGCAATGAACGGTCCACCGTGCCGGGAACGTGATCGACGTCGACGACATCGAACAGCGCGCCGCTCGCGGGATCGACGAAGCGCTGCGCGAATGCGGCGGTTGCGCTCGCGAGCAGCGACTGCCACTGCGGGTTCCACGCTGTTGCAATGCGCAACGCGTTGATCCACAGCGCCTGCACTTCCACCGGCTTGCCGATACGCGGCGTAACGACCCAGTCGCCGACCTTCGCATCCATCCACGTGAGTTGCACGCCGGGCACGCCGGCGCGCAACAGACCGTCGTGATCGGCCGCGATGTTGAAGCGCGTGCCGCGCGCGTAGCCGGTGAGGATCGCGTCCACGGTGTCTTGCAGACGCTGGCGCGTCGCCGCCGATGCAACGCCGGTCGCGAGATAGTCGTGCACCGCGACGACGAACCACAGCGACGCATCGACGGCGTTGTACTCCGGCGCGCTGCCGTAGTCGGGGAAACGGTTCGGCAGCATGCCTTCGGATAGCGTGCCGACCCATTCGAGCAGGATCGATTCGGCTTCCTGGTAGCGGCCGGTGGCGAGCAACAGGCCGCGCATCGAGATGAACGTGTCGCGGCCCCAGTCGGTGAACCACGGGAACCCGGCGACGATCGTGCGGCCGTCGTTGCGGGCGACCACGTAGACATCGGCGGATCGCTGTAGACGGGAGCTTGCGGCGGTGCGGCGGTGTTGTTCGGTGGTGGCGAGGGCATCGGCGTGCTGCGCTGCGGTTTGCGCAGTTTGCGTGAGCGGTAAAGCATTTGCAGCAGGCGCGGCCCGCAGGATCATCACCGCCGGACCGGCAGCCAGATCAAACGAGAACACACCCGGTGTCGCCAGGTCTTCGCTGAAGTCGAGCCCACGCTCCTGTTCGCGCAGGTAGCAGAAGTTGCGGTACCAGTCGGGCGCGTGCGCATACGTGCCGTTGCTCGACGCGATGGTTGCGGGCAGATCGCCGTACGGTTGCCAGGCGACCTGCTCGCCGTCTACGTGCGCCGCAAAATTGAACGCGGGGTTCTCATGGTGCAGTGCGTGATAGTCGCGGCCGGACAGCAGCGGTCTGACTTCGAGCCTTGCTACTCCCTGTGCAGGCGCGGCATCGGTCGATTCGAGTCGCCAGCGCAATACGGTCTCGCAGTTCGCCTTCGCGACGAATAGCTCGGCCACAACCGTCGTGCCTTCGTCGATACGGATACGCCACGTCGGCCACGGTTGCGTATCGAAACCGAGCAGGTTTGCCGTCATGTCTGGATAGACCACGTCGGAGCCGTAGCGCTGCATCGTCAGCGCGTGGCGCTGTCCGTTCACCTCGAGCCACGCTTCGACGCCGTTCACCAGCACCACGCGGCCGGACGGCGCCTGCGCAGCATCGCGCGCCGCGAGCAGCAGCGCGTGATAGCGGCGCGTGCGCGCGATGCCAACCGTGCCCGACGCGAAGCCACCGAGGCTATCTGCTTCGAGCCATTCATCCTGCAGGCGGTGTGCGTCGAAAGGCGAGGTGAACTGAGTCATGGAATGGCCGGAAGGTTGTCTGTAGCGCTCAGGAAATGGACGAAGCCATCGACCGGTTCGCGTGTGCTGACAAGACCGTTCTCCGGCTGCGACGGGTCAGCATAGCCGAGGCTCATGCCGCAAACCAGCATCTCAGTGGGCCATCGTGCAGCCATAACCCATCCTTCCCAAAACCTTACTCATTGCTTTCTAAACGCAGACGTTACGAGTAGTTACGAATCCCGCGCAAACGTTTCACAATTTTTTCTTCAATGCATTGGAGACTGCATGCGCACACCGCCTGTCTGCTTCAACCACAAGGATGCCCAGATGAACGGAGACGCTCTTTCGCGCGCAACCCTCGTTGCGCTCGCGCTCTTCGCGGCCGTCGCGTTGACTGCCTGCAGCCCCGACGATGCTGGCAGTGCGTCAGGCAATACGTCGGTCAACGCTGCTACTAACGTTGTGCCGCCCTCCACGCCTGCCAGAAACGATCCGCAGCAAACAACCGCAGCAGTTGCCGCAACGCCCGCCCCTGCTGCTCCAGCAAACTGGTCCACCACACTCGACGCACCACCACCCAGCAACAGTTCCAGCAACGACACCCCCAGCGCGATCCTCAGCGCGCAGGCAAGCCTCGCCGCAGACAGCAAACAGGTAACCCCCGTCATGCGCTTCGCGCCTGACGACAACAGCAATTGATCAGTAGCGCGCCCCACGCGCTATCCTTTCCCCCCGAGAAGAAGGTGATAAGCAATGACCTCGAATAGCCGCCGCCGTTTCCTTCAAACCGTGGCATCGTCGGCGGGTGCCGCTGCCGCGATGACCGCGTTGCCCGAGTCGATCCGCAACGCGCTTGCCATTCCCGCCGCGTCGCGCACCGGCACGATCAACGATATCGAACACATCGTCGTGTTCA
This sequence comes from Paraburkholderia acidicola, assembly GCF_002362315.1. Lineage (GTDB taxonomy): Bacteria > Pseudomonadota > Gammaproteobacteria > Burkholderiales > Burkholderiaceae > Paraburkholderia > Paraburkholderia acidicola. The sequence continues at coordinate 2,004,553 of NZ_MTZV01000006.1, read as the reverse complement.
TGCAGGAGAACCGTTCGTTCGACCACTACTTCGGCCATATGCGCGGCGTACGGGGTTACAACGACCGCTTCCCGATTCCGCTGCCGGGCGGCAAGCCGGTGTGGTATCAGCCGTCGAAGGAAAATCCGGCCCAGCCGGTGCTGCCGTTCCACCTGAACACGCAGACCACGAGCGCGCAGTGTATCGGCGACCTCGACCACAACTGGTACCCCACGCATTCCGCGATCAATAACGGCGCGTACAACCAGTGGCCGCAGTACAAGACCGACATGACGATGGGGTATCACCTGCGCAGCGACATTCCGTTTCACTACGCGCTCGCCGATGCATTCACTGTCTGCGACAACTACTTCTGCTCGCTGGCAGGTCCGACGCACCCGAACCGCTCGTACCTGATGACCGGCATGATCGATCCGACCGGCACGCACGGTGGCCCTCTGCTCGACAACAACGACTTCGTCGATGGCGATGCGCCGCCGAAGTATCAACTGCTGTCGTGGACGACGTACCCGGAACGCCTGCAGGCCGCGGGCATTTCGTGGCAGGTGTATCAGCAGGGCCTGACCGGTGACGATCCGATCAACGGCAACTACGGCACGAACGTCCTGCAGAACTTCGCGCAATTCATCAACGCGCAGCCCGGCACGCCGCTGTATGAGCGCGCGCAGACCGTGCGCACGATCGCCGATCTGAAGTCCGACGTGCTCGCCAACAATCTGCCGCAGGTGTCCTGGCTGTGCCCGCCGGCCGCGTTCTCCGAACACCCGAAGTACACGCCGCTCTATGGCGCCGAATACACGTCGCAGATCCTCGACGCGCTGACGTCGAACCCCGAGGTCTGGAGCAAGACCGTGCTGTTCATCATGTACGACGAGAACGACGGTTTCTTCGATCACATCGTGCCACCGCAAGCACCGTCGAATAGCACGCAAGGCAAGTCGACGGTGACCGTCGATGGCGAGATCCACAACGTCATCAACCCGGACGGGCGCGGTGGCAAATACACCGTCGATAACCTGCCGTTCGGTCTCGGACCGCGCGTGCCGATGACGGTCGTATCACCGTGGACCAAGGGCGGCTTCGTCTGCTCGCAGGTGTTCGACCATACGTCGGTGATCCGCTTCATCGAGCAACGTTTCGGCGTGGAAGAACCGAACATCTCGCCGTGGCGTCGCGCGGTGTGCGGCGACCTGACCACCGCGTTCGACTTCCGTACGCCCGATGCAAAGTTGCCGCCGCTGCCCGACACGAGCAACTACATCAACGAAGCCAACAACCAGTGCTCGTCCTTGCCGCCGCCGACCGTGCCGGCCACGCCCGGCCCGATCGATCCGCAGGAACCCGGCATCCGCTTCGCTCGCGCGATTCCGTACGAACTGCATGTGAACGGCCACGTCGACACGCGCGCGAACAGCTTCGTGATCGAGTTCGGCAACACCGGCAAGCAAGGTGCGCACTTCTACGTGTACTCGACGAACCGCACCGACGGCCCGTGGCGCTACACCGTCGAGGCAGGCAAGTCGCTTAGCGATACGTTCGACCTGAGCACGACGAGCGGCGTCTACGCGTTCATCGTGTACGGCCCGAATGGCTTCGTGCGCCAGTTTGGCGGCGATGTGTCGGCGCAGCAGACGCAAGGTCATGGTCACCATCATCCGGCGCATCCCGAGATCAAGGTGCATTACGACGTGGCGAACGGCAACGTGTTCATCCGCTTCGCGAATCACAGCGAAGGCTTCGCACGGCTGACGGTGGTCGACAACGCGTACGGCGCATGGCCGCGCCCCGTGCTGCTGCCGCCGGGCGTGCAGATCGAGGAACCGTGGATTCTCGCGTCGAGCCATCACTGGTATGACCTGACTGTGACGAGTAGCACTGATGCGAGCTTTATCCGTCGCGTGGCGGGTCACGTCGAGAACGGGCGGCCGAGTATTAGTGATCCGGCCGCGGTTGCGCCGGTTAGTACGGCGCTCTGAGTGAGGTAGGGGCAGGAGCGGTAGGGAGAACTGCCGCTCCTGCAGCGTGAACCGAACCCCGCACGTAGATTTTTATCTGTTGATCACGTGTTCGAGTCACCTACGGCCTACCAAAGAAACAAAGGCTCCCAAGAAATTGGGAGCTTTTTTGCTCCGCAAAGACACGGCCGCTTCCCCAAAAAATCGTATGCCGGACATATATCTCGAAGACTGCACTTCGAACAGCGAGATAACCTAACCACAGGCCATGCGGTTGCGAGCATGCAAAGCCTCGGAATTTCCACGCCGTTCAAACTCGTGGCATGACTCGCGCGGCGGTCCTGATGTCAGAAGTTTGGATCCCCAGCGCCGTCAAAGTCCGGCGCATCTCATTGAAAATCTGCTCTTTCCCCTTCTATGTACTGGCCCTGCCAGTGATGAGCCGCGCGCACCACCGATCGCAGGTCGTTGACTATCACCTCAAAACATCCCGCGTTCATTCAGAAAAAATAAACCTCGATGGAAAATCGAGGCTTATCATTTAACTTATATTTTTATTCCCATTTCTCTATAATTACCGTAACACTACCGGTGTTGTCTGCCCGGTTCCACTCTTCCAAAAATAAATCAACTCCAGCGTTGACCGGAACCGCGTGAATAATTTCTTGCGCCCCTCTAGGATTATTTATTCCATAATAAAAACTTTCCGCCTTGTGCGTGGCATCAGCTCTATTGAAGACGAACATGGCAGCCGTCAGAGATTTGGTGGCATTTTCACCGCCCGTATTATTATTAACACCTACCGACGCCGGATCAATTCGGAAGCGATAAACTCCAGCCGGAATAGTTTCAATGTGATACTGTTGCCCACCCGGGAGAGTGTTTTGGACGGCATCCAAAGTTACTTTATCACCATACGCAACCCAGTCCGCCATTGCAGCAGTAGATAACAATGTTGCGATAAGCGACACAAATATCTTTTTCATTAAATATCCTAAAAATTAGGGTTAATTTATATGTTACTGAGCACACCAATGATCCATTTTCAGGCCATCAGCAGTTACAAATATTACTTATCATACAAATATATTACAACCACTTTCCGGGCCAAGTTACACGCCTGTTGATATCTCTAGAGTGCGGTAAGCACTTTGTGCCTGCCCCGGTAACCTGGCGGGACGACAGAACGCAAGCCATATCCGACAGACGTTTCGGGCGAGGACTGGAGCTTTGCCACTCCGTACCTAACCCTGACGAATGAAGACCCTTCAAATCTCGATGCGTTGTACGCCATCGTTGATGATCGGGAGCGGCCGTACTACGAGCACAGACTGGCTGCGTGACAAGGTTCCTTCTGTCTAGTAACTAGTCGTGAATCCTTCGCAAGTCCGCGTCAACTGATGCCTGTTTTTTGAGCAGAAGATTGGACACCTGTCTGTCGTATGCCTTGTCCTGCGTGCCTCTCAGGCATATTGACTTCGTTGATTTGGGATCGGAGAGTCGTAGGTTTGAGTCCTATCGTTCAGGCCGCCATGCCGATACGCCGCTTCTATCGAGATATCACACGCGATTCGTGTTAGCGGTTCATCAAGCACTGGCTTATGACTCGGCCATTCAATGCGCACCCGTCGGCGCGCGAGCCGTTAGCGCATCCCCGGATTCGCCGCTACGTTCACCCAACCCCGGCGAGATCGCCTCAAGCGTCAACTGACTCGTCTCAATCCTCAACGCAAGGATCGCGATACTCAACAGCACCAGCGCGCCGCTCACCATCGTCACCACACCGGTCACGCCAAAATGCGTATAGAGCACGATCGCAACGTACGGCGTCGACATCGACGCGGCGCGTCCGCAGGTACCGGCGATACCGGTGCCGCGCAGCCGGTGCGTAGTAGGAAAGAGCTCAGGAATGTAGCCAAACAGGCCAAGCGTGCAGACCGTATAGATAGCCGTCACCAGCGCAAAGCCCACGATCGAGATCGCCGCGGGCTCACGCATCTGCACGTACACGTAGCTAAGCGCGACAGTCACGGCCGAGAACAGCACGAGCCCATTACGCCGGCCGATCCGGTCTGCAGCGAAGTAGCCGACCACGGCGCCAGCTGGCGCGCCGAACGACATCAACAGCACGAAGCCCAGCGACTGCACGATGGTCAGCCCTTCCTTCACGAAGAACGTCGGCAACCACGCGACGAAACCGTACAACGACATGTTGATCGCCATGCACGTCAGCGCCGCGACCAGCGTGCGACCAAGCATGCCGCGCGCAAACAGCGCAGAGATCGGCGCATGCGGCACCGCGTGGCTCATCACGTGCGCCACCGGCGGCAGCACACCGACCTGCGCCGCGACTTCGCGTTCGATCGCCGCCACGGTCGCTTCCGCCTCCTCCAGCCGGCCGACAGTTTCGAGCCAGCGCGGCGATTCCGGCATCCGGTGCCGCAGCACCCAGACAATCAATGCACCAATGCCCGCAATCGCGAACATATAGCGCCAGCCGAGATGCGGAATCACCCAGTAGCCGATCGCGGTCGCACCGAGCAGCCCCGAATTGATGATCAACGCAAGCAGCGAAGTCCAGCGTCCGCGCGAAGCCGGCGGTACGAACTCGCACAGCGTGCCCGCCGCGACGACCAGTTCCGCGCCGAGCCCGACGCCCATCACGAAGCGCAGCACGATCAGCCAGTAGATGTCCGGCGCAAAGCACGCGGCAAGCGATGCAAGACCGAAGATCGCGAGATTCGCCTGATACGAATAGCGCCGGCCAAACCGGTCGCCGAGATAGCCTGACAACCCGGCGCCGATCATCATGCCGAGGAAGGTCGCGGAAATGAAGAACGAGCCGAGCCTTAAGTCGGTGAAACCGCTTTTCACCATCGCGGCAAGCGAGCCGTTGGCGAGGTAGATGTCGAAGGCGTCGAGGAAAGCACCCGCGCCGATCAGGCCGAGGATTTTCCAGTGAAAACGGCTGACAGGCAGCCGGTCGAGCCGGGCGCCCGAATTGACGATAGCCAAATGTGTCTCCGATTGGTTCTATCGACGGCAACGTGGCGGACCCGTGCTTTCTCGCGAGGCACTTCGGGGCGGACTGGGCGGCGTCGAACTGGGTTGATCTGCAGTGGGAGCTTGCGCCCGCCGAAACGCCAGCGGAATTTGCTTTTTTGGAACGGCTCGTTCAGGCACTGCGAACAGCCGCGTTCAGATGCGTTCAGACGCGCGATCGGGTTATCGAAGCACGGGTTTTCCCGCAGCAAACGGTAGGTCCAGCACGTGTGTCAGCTATCGCTGCTCAAGAGCATATCGATCAGCTTGCGAGAAAATTGCGGCAGATCGTTCAGGCTGCGCACGCAGATCTTGAGCTTGCGTTCGGCCCACGCATCGTTGAGCCGGACAGTCGCGATCCGCATCGTCGTCGCGTGTCGCAGCGCGACCGATTCGGGCACGATGCCGATCCCGACGCCCGCGGCGATCATCCGGCACGCCGCTTCGAAATTGCCGACCTGGATGCGCAGCTTGATGCGCCGTCCGAGCGCGTCCGCGGCGATCGTGATGAACGAGTGAATCGCACTCGATGTCGGCAGGCTGATGAAGTCGTCGTCCAGCGTCTCCGAGAAATCGACGGACGTGCGTTGCGCGAGCGGATGACCAGGCGCTGCGACGAGCACCAGCCGGTCGTCGCGATACGGCAGCATCTCCAGATGCCCGGCATCGACGTTGCCGGCAACAATGCCGATATCGGTCGCACCATCCGCGACGCCTTTGACGATTTCACCGCTCAGCACTTCGCGCAGTTCGATATTGACGTCGTGATGATCGCGCAGGAACTGGCTCAGCACCGCCGGAAGAAACTCGCTGATCGCGGTCGTGTTCGCCCAGATGCGCACGTGCCCCTTGATGCCTTCGCCAAAATCCTGCATGTCGGCCGCGAGATGTTCGACGCGCTCCAGCACGAGCCGCGCGTGGCGCACGAACGATTCGCCGGCCGGCGTCAGCGTCATACCCTGGCTCGTGCGATACAGCAGACGAAACCCCAGGTCCTCTTCGAGATTCTTCACGCGGGTGCTCGCGGCCGGCGGCGACAGATGGCAGCGTTCGGCCGCGCGCGCGAGGTTCTTCGTGTCGGCGAGGGTGACGATCAGATTCAGGTCGACGAAATCGACGTGCATGTCGGTAGATAAAGGCGGCATCGAAACGATGGACATCGATATTAACCGAGTGTGCGCTACACGTTTGGAAATGCGCCCTTCCGCCGGGGCCGCACGCGTGGCGCGTAGCGGCCCGGGTCTTTCACGTCTGCCCGCTGCTGCCTGCGATGCGTTGCGCCTTCAGGATGACCGGCAGGTCGACCATCTTGCCGTCCACGGCGACGGCCGAGCCGCCGCTTGCCTGCACCGCTTGCAGCACACGCTCCGCCCAGGCTTTCTCGTCGTCGGTCCACGCATACGCGCGATGCACCGCGTCGATCTGCTTCGGATGGATGCACAGCTTGCCGCCAAAACCGAGGCGCCGGGCGCGCCGTGCATCGGCCTCAATCGCAGCGGGATCGTCGAGTACGGTCGACGGGCCGTCGACAGGCGCCTCGATGCCCGCGAGCCGCGATGCGAGCACGATCTGCGAGCGGAAAAACAGCAGCTCGTCGCCGTCGCCTTCGATATTCATGTCGATCTGGAAATCGAGTGTGCCAAATAGCACGCGTGGCACCTTCGGCGTTTCGCACAGTGTCGTGACGCTGGCCAGACCGCGCGCGGTTTCGAGGATCGGCAGGACGGCGAGCGCCGGATGCGCACGCGTCAGGACCGCGTCGATCTGTTCGCGCGTTTCCGCTTTCGGCAGCACGATCCCCGCGACGCCTGGATGACCGGCTAGCGCGGCCAGGTCATCGGCAAACCACCGTGTGTCTGCCGCATTGATGCGCACGAACGCCGGTCGCATTGGCTCCAAGTGCGCGAGCACGGTGTCGCGTGCGGTGGATTTCTGGTCCGGCGGCACGGCGTCTTCGAGGTCCAGGATCACTGCATCAGCACCTGCCGCACGCGCCTTCTCGAAGCGCTCCGGGCGATTGCCGGGCACGAACAGATAGGAGCGCGCGTTCATGCCGCAGCCGGGATTGACACCGCGGCCTGCGGCGCGCCACCGAACAACGCTCCAACATGCGGCACCGTTGCCACGTTCCACGCTGCAGCAAGTAGCTGCGCCGCTTCAGCGTCTGTCGCAGCACCGGAGAACGCCGCGAGCTGGCGAAACTTCGCATCGATCTCATCGCGCGACAACGTATTGCCTGGATCGCCCTTCGGTTCGTCGACGCGCCCCTGCAGTTCGCGACCATCGCGCGTCAGCACGCTGACCTTGCCGATCCAGCGCGCGGGGTAGGCGCGATCGACTTCGTCGTCGAGCGCCATCTGTACCTTGTCGCGGAACGCGACGATATCGCCAACTGCAAAATCGCGCTCGAAATCGTTCACGCCGGCCCGCCCGCGATACGCGACGAGACCCAGCACCGTGCCCATGTTGAACTTCGCCTGATGGACGGTGACGGGTGTGTGCACCGGACCCAGCACATCGAGCGCGCCCTGATGCACATGCGCCGTCACGCGAACGATGTCGTCCGCGTCGAGCCCATGTTCGTCGATCACCGCGAGCAACGCATCGGCGGCTGGGTGCGTGTGCCGGCACGCGGCGTGGTACTTGAACGATGTCTCGATCGTCGCCCAGCGCTCGCCGAGACGGTCGGTGAGACGCGTCGGGTCTGCATCCGTCGACATCCCCGCAGCCATCCCTTGCGCGCCCTCCAGGATATGCGTGGCGCCCTTGAAACCGTCTGCCGCGAGCGTCGCGGCCATCACGCCGTTCGCGGCCGCCATCGCGGTGTGGAGTTGCTTCGAATCGGCGGCGTCGCGCAGGAATTCCCACAGGCCGCTTGCCTGCGTGCCGGCCGAGCCGAACGCATCGAGCATCTGTTCCGGCGTCAGACCGAGCAATCGGCCCGCGGTCGCCGCAGCGGCGACTGTACCGGCCGTGCCGGTCGTATGGAAAATCTTGTAGTGCGAGCGCCCAAGAAATTCGCCGATCCGGATGCCTGTTTCGTAACCCGCCACGACTGCCGCGATAAACTCGCGGCCCGACGCATTCGATGCCTGCGCAAGCGCAAGTGCAACCGGAAACACGACCGCCGCCGGATGGAACACCGACCCGTTGTGCACGTCGTCCTGCTCGACGAAATGCGAGGCGGCCGCGTTGATCATCGCGGCGAAGTAAGGTGTCGTGCGCCTGCGGTCGATCAGCACTTCCGCCATGCCTGCATGCTCGCCCGTGCAAGCACCTGCCCCGCCCGCGGCACGCGCGAATCGCGCGATGGTTTCGACCGGCCGCGCACCCTTGCCCGCAAGCGCCGAGCCGAGCCAGTCCACATACAGGTTCACCGTGCGCTCCACGACATCGTGCGGAATCGCGTCGAAGCGCAGTTGCGCGGCAAAGGTCGCGAGCGTGCGGCTCGGATGATCGTTCATCGCTGCATCTCCAGAAGGTTCAGATGGCGCCGGCCGCGCGCAACGCATTGATCTGCGCGAACGTATAGCCGAGTTCGCCGAGTATCGCGTCGGTGTGTTCGCCGAGCGCGGGCACCGCATCCATGCGCGGATCGACGGTATTGGGCACACCGGGTGGCAGCAGTGCGGGTATTTCACCAGCTGGTGTGCCGACGGTGCGCCAGCGTTCGCGCGCCTGCAATTGCGGATGCGCCCATACATCGTCGAGCGTGTTCATCTGTGCATTGGCGATACCGGCGTGATCGAGTCGCGCGATCACGTCCGCTGCGCTCAGTGTCGAGAATGCTGCCACGATCACGGCGTGCAACGCCTCGCGTGTAGCGGAGCGTTTCGAATTCGTGTCGAAGCGCGGATCGTCAGCGAGCGCGGGGTTTTCGAGCACCTGCTCACAGAAAAGCTTCCATTCGCGCTCGTTCTGCAATCCAAGCATCACGGTCTTGCCGTCACCGGCTGGAAACGGGCCATACGGATAGATCGTCGCGTGCGCGGCGCCCGACAACGCCGGCGGGCTCTGTCCATCGATCGCGTAGTACAGCGGATAGCCCATCCATTCCACCATGCTCTCCAGCATCGACACGTCGATGCGGCAACCCTTGCCGGTACGTCCGCGCAGCAGCAGCGCATTAAGGATGCTCGCATACGCATGCATGCCCGCCGCGATATCGGCGATCGAGCAGCCCGCCTTGGCGGGCACACCCGGCGACCCGGTGATCGACAGAAAGCCCGATTCGCTCTGGATCAGCAGGTCGTAGGCTTTCTTGTCGCGGTACGGACCGTCTGCGCCATAGCCCGAGATATCGCAGACGATCAGCTTCGGATAGCGCTCGCTGAGCGCGGCGTAGCTGAGCCCGAGCCGTTCCGCCGCGCCGGGCGCGAGGTTCTGCACGAGCACATCCGCGTCCGCGACGAGTGCGTCGAGAATGTTGCTCGCGTCTGTATGCTTCACATCGAGCGTGAGACTTTCCTTCGAACGATTCACCCACACGAAATGCGACGCGAGGCCGTGCACGCGTTCGTCGTAACCGCGCGCGAAATCGCCCGAGCCGGGGCGCTCCACCTTGATGACGCGCGCGCCCATGTCGGCGAGTTGCCGCGTGCAGAACGGCGCGGCGATCGCATGTTCGAGCGTGATGACCTTGATGCCGTCGAGCGGTCTCGTCATGTCGTCGGCCCTCAAAACGAACGCGGCAAGCCGAGAATATGCTCGGCCACGTACGAGAGAATCAGGTTCGTCGAGATCGGCGCGACCTGATAGAGCCGCGTCTCGCGAAACTTGCGCTCGACGTCGTACTCGCACGCAAAGCCAAAGCCGCCGTGAAACTGCAGGCAGGCGTTGGCGGCTTCCCATGATGCATCCGCAGCGAGCAGCTTCGCCATGTTCGCCTGGGCACCGCACGGTTCGTGCGCATCGAAACGGCGCGCGGCCTCGAAGCGCATCAGGCTCGCGGCCTCGACGTTGACGAACGCACGCGCGATCGGAAACTGCACGCCCTGGTTCTGCCCGATCGGTCGACCGAACACGATGCGCTCTTTCGCGTAAGCACTGACCTTGTCGATGAACCAGTAGCCATCGCCGATGCATTCGGCGGCAATCAGCGTGCGCTCCGCATTGAGTCCGTCGAGGATGTACCGGAAGCCCTGCCCCTCTTCGCCGATGAGGTTTTCCGCGGGAATCTCGAGGTTGTCGAAGAAGAGTTCGTTGGTCTCGTGATTGACCATGTTCAGGATCGGTTGCACGGTCATCCCGTGGCCGATCGCTTCGCGCAGATCGACGAGGAAAATCGACATGCCTTCTGATTTACGCGTGACATCGGCAAGCGGTGTCGTACGCGCGAGCAGGATCATCAGGTCCGAATGCTGGACGCGCGAGATCCACACCTTCTGCCCATTGATCACATAGCGGTCGCCACGCCGCTCGGCGGTGGTCTTGATCTTCGTCGTATCGGTGCCGGTGGTCGGCTCGGTCACACCCATCGACTGCAGGCGCAGCTCGCCGTTCGCGATTTTCGGTAGATAACGCTGCTTCTGTTCGGCCGAACCATGGCGCAACAGCGTGCCCATGTTGTACATCTGGCCATGGCACGCACCCGAGTTGCCGCCTGCGCGATTGATCTCTTCCATGATCACCGATGCTTCGAGCAAGCCGAGGCCGGAGCCGCCGTAATCCTGCGGTATTAATGCAGCGAGCCAGCCGGCCTTCGTCAGCGCATCGACAAACGCTTCCGGATAGCCGCGCGCCTCGTCGATCTTGCGAAAATATTCGCCGGAGAATTGCTGGCAGAGATCGCGTACCGCTTCGCGGATGTCCTGGAACTGGTCGGAGTGAGTGGTTTGCATGGCGGGTTCGGAGGAAATTCAGGCAAGCGTCACTGACGCACGCATCGTCAGATAGCCGTCGTGGTCTTTCGCCCATAGCTCGAGGCCGTGGCCATCGGCCGATGGCTTGCCGCAGACGCTGAACGGTTGCGGTGCGAACGTGGGCCGCAGCGCGCGGTACGAAAACGTCGACAGCGTTGCGTCGGGCAACTCGCGGCGCACGAGGTCGACAAGCAGCGTGGCAATCAGCGGACCATGCACGATGAGACCGGGATAGCCCTCTTCCTGCGTGACGTAGGGATAGTCGTAGTGAATGCGGTGACTGTTGAACGTCAGCGCCGAATAGCGGAACAACAGCACCGGATCAGGATGGATGACGCGCGAGAACGTCTCGTCGGACGGCGCGCGGGCGGGTTCCTTCTGTGACTCATGAGCCGCGGCGGAAGGCGCCTCGCGATACACGAGGTCCTGCTCTTCGTCGATTCTCGGCTCGCCGTTCACCTCGATCTCGTGCCGCACGGTCACGAATACGAGCCGGCCCGTGCGCCCGGTCTTGTCCTCGATATTGACGATCGTCGACGTGCGCTGCGCGACGTCGCCGGGCTGGAGCGGCGCATGGAACGTGACCCGGCCGCCGGCCCACATTCTGCGCGGCAATGGAACGGGCGGCAGAAAGCCGCCGCGCTCCGGGTGACCGTCCGCACCGGCAATGGCGAGCGGCGAGACTGGCAGGAAATACAGCCAGTGCCACAGCGGCGGCACATCCTGCACGGTGTGCGGATAGTCCAGCGTCGCGGACAGCGCCGCGAGCGGAAATGCGGTCACGGTGTCGCGGCAGGTCTCGGTCCTGTCGAGCCATGCCTCGAGCTTCGCAGTGGAATCGGACACGTTGGGGTCTCCCGTTGGCGGTTGTCGTCGGCCTCAACTATGAACCCGAACGGCGCTCGCCGCGAAGTCGCGATTGCTGAATCGGGGCTTCGGGATTCGTTAATGCGGCGGTCGCCGCGCACGATGCGCCTGCGGAACATCGACCCACGGTTGGGGCTTTTATTCGCCGTTATTCTTGCTGATTCACTGCCTGAAATTGAATCTGGCAATGACATTATTTCGAATCTTATTTCGATCGAGTGACAAAGTGACAAAGCGGCACAAGGGGGTATTACATTCACTCCCATTCAGGTTATGCGAGTTGTCACGCTAAATCGCATAAATTACATTTCTCCACCAAAAATCTTTGAAATTCCTTTCAGCATGTCGTAGCATTGAAAAAAACAAAGCCGGCAGTTAGCGGAGAGACGCAGGTCGGAGGGGATTCCAGCGACATGTGATTCCATTATGCGAGTTAGCGTAATGCATTCATGCATGTTTGATTCACCCTTAAATTTTCTTGCTCATTTCATCAATTCCGAACGTCGTTAATTCCGAATCAGGCAATTAATCGGAATTCCCACTTTTCATCGCAGATACACGTAGATGTGTACCTGCGGGGATACCTATCGCTCATCAGGTTTAGCGAAACCGGGAATATGCATTATTTGCTCCTGATTGAATAGTCGTTCCGAATTCAATTTATCGGGAGTATCGGATGAAAAAGATTTCGCCTTTCAGACTGGGCGGGACGCTGTACATGCCTGCGACACGCACTGACATCCTCGATGTTGTTTTCCGGGAGAAATTGCCCGAGTTGCGCTCTCTGGTCGTTTGCCTCGAGGACTCGGTCAGTGCCTCGCAAGTCGACTATGCATTGAGCAATCTGCAGGCGTTGCTCGAGCAGATCGATTCGCGAGGGGGGCGCTCCGGGAATGGTCCGCTGCTGTTTGTTCGGCCTCGTAACGCCGGTATGGCGGCGACCCTGAACAACTGGCCGCTGATCGGACACGTGGATGGGTTCGTATTGCCCAAAATCTCTCTGGGAAACCTGCATGAATGGGACACAGCCGTCAGCAATCCTGCACTCACCGTGATGCCGACGCTGGAGACATCGGAAGTATTCAGCCCGGGCGCGATGGTCGAGCTGGGCGAACGACTCAAGGCCAGCTTCGGCGACAGAGTGATCGCGCTACGTATCGGCGCCAACGATCTGCTCGGTTCCATGGGACTGCGCAGAAACCCGCTGGAGACCCTGTACAGCACGCCCATGGCTTACGTTATTCCGATGCTCGGCGGCATCATGGGCGCACAAGGTTTCTCGCTCACCGCACCCGTGTTCGAACAGTTTTCCGCGCCTGAATTGCTCAAGAAAGAACTGGCGCTGGACATCTCCCATGGGCTCGTGGGGAAAACAGCGGTTCATCCGGCGCAGATTCCGCTTATCAACGAGGCTTTCAGGGTTCGACGGGAAGACCTGGACTGCGCACGGCTGATCGTGACAAACGACGCGCCAGCGGTATTCAAGTTCGACGACGCGATGTGCGAGCCGGCCACCCACTACCAATGGGCGACCCGGATCATCGATCGTGCCGAGTGGTACGGCGTGCGTGACGAGATCGAAGACCTGGAGATGGATGCAGCCTGAATCCGGCTGTTGTGCGTCGAATCGGGGGAGTGGCGAGCCGTCGTGGGGTCACACAGACGACGCTTCTCCCCCTCTCGCCTGCGGCAGTATGACCTGCCCTGGGCGCCCTCTCACACGCTGTCATTTCCTCTGCTCCGATGTCCAGGACTTCCTCCCATACCGCACTGCTTTGGACTGTAGCCGCCGGCTTCTTCATGCAGTCGCTCGACACGACCATCGTCAACACCGCCCTGCCGTCAATCGCCCGCGCATTCGGCGAAGAGGCGCTCGCGATGAGCAGTGTCGTCGTCGCCTACACGCTGACGATGGCAACGCTCACGCCCGCGTCGGGCTGGCTTGCGGATCGCTTCGGCACACGACGTGTCTACTTCGGCGCGATTCTCGTGTTCGTAGCCGGCTCGCTGTGCTGCGCGGCCGCGCATACCGCGACGCAACTGGTCGCGGCGCGGGTGCTGCAAGGCGTCGGTGGCTCGATGTTGCTGCCGGTCGGCAGGCTCGCCGTGCTGCGCAGTGTGTCCGGCAAAGACTACGTGTCCGCTATCGCATTCATTTCGATCGCGAGCCAGGTCGGGCCGATTGTCGGTCCGACAGTCGGCGGCTGGTTGATCGAATCCGCGTCCTGGTACTGGATCTTCCTGATCAACGTACCGATCGGCGCGATCGGTCTTGTTGCGGGCTATCGCTACCTGCCGCGCGACTCGCTGATCGATCCGCCACCGTTCGACTACATCGGCTATGCACTTCTCTCACTCGCGATGATCACCGCTTCGCTCGCCGTCGATATCCCAACGGGCGGATCGCGCGGCATGTGGACGCTCGGTGCGCTGACGGTCGCGATCGTCGCAGTGCTCGCGTACGTGGCCTATGCACGCAAACATGCGAATCCGCTGTTCCGGCTCGGTCTTTTTTCCGAGCCCAATTTCGCGGTGGGTCTTGCCGGCAACCTGATCTGCCGGATCGGCACGACGGCCACACCGTTCCTGTTACCGCTCCTGATGCAGCTCGAACTTGGCTACTCGCCGTTGCGCTCGGGGCTGATGCTGTTGCCTGCCGCTGTTGCCGGCACGTTCGCGAAACGCTGGATTACACCGCTCGTACGCCGCTATGGCTACAGCGTGTTCCTGCGTGTCAACACACTCGTGGTCGGGGTAACGATTGCTGCGTTCGCATTGATTACCTCAACTACACCGCTGTTTGTCGAGATCGTATTGCTCGCCATTTTCGGCGCCGCCAATTCGATGCAGTTTGCCGCGATGAACAGCATCACGTTGAAGGACCTGTCGCATCGCGACGCCGGTAGCGGCAACAGCCTCTTTTCGATGGTGCAGATGCTCGCGATGGGGCTCGGCGCGTCGCTTGGCGGCGCGCTGGCGAGTGTGTTCGGTGCGCACACGGGGTCGCCTGCGCTGGGTTTTCAGCTGAGCTTCGTTTGCATCGGGGCGGTGACGCTTGCTTCAACGGGGATTTTCTGGCGGTTGCGGACGTTGGCGCATGGATAGGTTGGGCGGAGATTCCTTCGTCGGTAGCGTTCTGAATTTGCTCACGTGTCGTTAATGCGGCGAGTCGGCGGCGATGCCAGCTACATCGGTCTGCTCCGCGCGATGCGAAGCGGAGGCACCGCGCCGGCCACGCCCCGACTGACTGCGCGCCACACCCACAAGCGCAGCGAGACTCACCGTCGCCGTGAACATCAGGTAAAAACCCGGCGCACTGCGATTGCCGGTGGCACTCAACAGCCACACGATGATCATCGGCGTAAAGCCACCGAACACGGTGACGCCAATGTTGTAGCCAATCGACATGCCCGTCGCGCGCGTCGCGACCGGAAACAGTTCGGCCATCAATGCCGGCAGCGCGCCGAAATAGATCGATTTGAGCAGCGCGAGCCAGCCGACCAGCACGAACAACGAGACGACCGACACGTGGCCCACTGCATATGAAAACGCGGGCCACGCGGTGACGAGACACAGCAGCGCGGTGATCACCATCTGCTTCAACCGCCCGATGCGATCGGATAGATGGCCGGCAAGCGGCGTGACAACGGTCAGCACGAGACCGGCGAAGGTACTCGCGGCAAAACCGGTCGACGTGTCGAGATGCAGTTCGCGGATCGTAAAAGTCGGTACGTATTGCAGCAGATAGTTGATCGACGTCGATACCGTCAGCGCGCCGATCGCCGCGAGCACCCGCCATTTTTGCGTCTTGAACACATCGCGTACCGGGGTCGCGGTGCGCGTTGCTTCGCTGAAATCTGGCGCATCTTCGAGAAAGCGCCGCAGATACAAACCAACCGGGCCGATCAGCAAACCGAAGAAGAACGGCACGCGCCAGCCCCACGCATCCAGTTCTGACGGCGACAGCGTTTTCGCAAGCACGTAGCCCCACCCGGACGCAAGCAGGATCGCGCAGCCCTGGGTCGCGAATTGCCAGCTCGCGATAAAGCCGCGTCGATGGGGCGCATGTTCGATCAACATCGCCGTCGATGCACCGAACTCCCCGCCCGCTGAAAACCCCTGGATCAGGCGCGCGGCGAACACACCGAGCGGCGCCGCGAGGCCGATCGTTGCGTAGGTCGGAATCAAGGCGATGATCGCGGTGCCGACCATCATCAGCGTGACGCTCAGCACGAGCGCGGCCTTGCGTCCGCGCCGGTCCGCATATGCACCGAGCACCATGCCACCCAGCGGCCGCACCAGATACGACGCGCCGAACGAGCCGAACGTGAGCAGCATCGACGCGGTGTCGTTTCCCGCCGGGAAGAAATGCTTCGCGATATAGATGGCGAAGAAACCGTAGATCGCGATATCGAACCATTCGAGCGCGTTGCCGACCGAAGTCGCGAGGACGATTTTCGTCAGGCTGAGGGGTCGCTTTTGCATGATGCCGCCTATTCGCGCGATGCTGCGCTTGTTAGTGCGCTTGTTGCTGCACTCATCGCCGCACGCGCCGCCACGACGCTCGCCGCGGAATCGCCGAGATCCCACCACAGCCCGGCCATCACACCGAGCGCCTCGCGTGCAACCGAGCCAAGTAGATGCTCGTTCGGCGCATGCTGCGAGCACGCTGGGTACGAGTGCGGCACCCACAGCGTGGGCAGGTTCAGCGTGCCGGCAAACGCATCGTTCGGCACCGTGCCGCCGAGATTCGGCAACAGCGCCGGTTCCTTGCCGGTCGTCGCGCGCATCGAAGCGAGCGCCCAGCTCACCCACGGGTCGTCGAGATCGAGCCGCGTCGCGGCACTGCCCGTCGACACCTTCACGCGCACCTCGTCGAATCCGAGCCGCGCGAAGTGCGCCTCGAGGTGCTGTGCAGTCCGCTCCCAGTCCGTACCCACGACAAAGCGCAACTGGCACACCGCTTTCGCCGACGGCGGAATCGCGTTGACCGGCGCGTCCGCATTGCCCGACTTGAACGCGAGCACCTCGAGCGCATTCCAGGCAATCACGCGCTCAGTCGGTGTCAGCCCCGGTTCGCCCCACGCAGGGTCGATCGCCGGCGACTGCTCGTCGCGGCCGAGTTCGATATCGGCAAGCGCGTTGCGTACGGCGGAAGACACGGGCGGCGGCCGCAACCCGTCCACCGCGATGCGGCCATGACGATCGACCAGACTCGCGATCGCGTGCGCAAGCACCACCGCCGGATTGCGCAGCACGCCGCCCCAGTTGCCCGAATGATGACCGCCCTCGCGCAGGTCAACCGATAGTTCGAATAGCACCGCGCCGCGTGAACCGAGAAAGAGCGTCGGGCGTTCGGCGGACACACGTGGGCCATCGCTGGCGAGGAACAGATCGGCGGCCAGCGCGGTCTTGTTCGCTTCGCAGACCGCATACAGACCCGGCGAGCTGACTTCCTCGCCGGTTTCGAAGAGCACCTTCACGTTGTAGCCGAGCCGGCCGCCGCGCGCATCGAGCACAGCGGCGAGCGCGGCGAAGTTGATCGAGTGCTGGCCTTTGTTGTCGGCGGTGCCGCGGCCATACCAGCGGTCGCCCTCGACGACGATGTCCCATGGTTTGAGTCCCGCGCGCCACTGCTCGTCGTAGCCACGTACGACGTCGCCGTGGCCGTAAGTGAGGACCGTCGGCAGCTCGGCGCCTTCATGACGCTCGGCGATCAACAGCGGGCCGCCGTGCGGCTCGGGGTTCGCGACGAGCCGGCTCGTGAAGCCGAGTTGCTGAAGCGCCGGCGCGATCTCGTCGGTTAGATACGCCTGCAGCGTCTCCGCCCGCGATGGATTCTGACTCTCGGTCCGGCACGCGACGCGGCGCGCCAGTTGCTCGAGCAAGGCGCCCGAATCGAAGGTACGAAACGCCGCATCGACTGCTGCTGTGCGGGTGTTCTGACTTGTGGTCACGGTCTTTTCTCCAGCCTGTTTGCAGGGTTGCGAAGCAGTCTAGGAAGGCCAATAATTCGCCACAATTTCAATCTTTGCGGATAGCATTGCCGAAACGGCAACGCACAAACGGGGGACTCCATGCTGCACGGCATCGCGTTGCGCTATTTCGTCGAAGTCGCCCGCACGGGCTCGCTGGCGTCGGCATCGGAGAATCTGCACGTCGCTGTGTCGGCGCTCAGCCGGCAAATCGCCAAGCTCGAACAGGAAGTCGGCACGCCGCTCTTCGAGCGTTTACCGCGCGGCATGGTGCTGACTGAATCGGGTGAGTTGCTGGCCCAGCATGCGCGGCGCGCGTTGATGGATGCAGATGCCGTGCTCGCCGATATTTCCGCGGCGCACGCACTGGGCGGCGGTATCGTGCGGGTCGGGTGCACCGAGGGCTTCACGCGCTACTTTCTGCCGTCGGTACTCGCCGCTTTCCATGCCGAGCACCCGCTGACCCGTTTCGTCCTGCGCTCAGGCACACCGGCTCAGGTCGAGCATTGGGTGGAGATCGGCGATGTTGATCTTGGCCTTGGTTTCTCCACGGCGACATCGACGGCGGTCAGCGTCGAGTTCACGCAAAGCGCTCCGGTCTGCGCACTGCTTCCCCCCACTCATCCGCTCGCGCACAAAGACCGGCTCACGCTCGACGATCTGCTTGCGCACCCGGTCGCCGTGCTCGAACGCGGTACGACGGTGCGTCAGTTGCTCGACTGGTGTTGTTCGACTCGCGGTCGTCATCTAGAACCGCTGCTGACCGGCAACAACTCCAGCGCGATGCATCACTTTGCCGCGCTGACTGGCGTGATCACACTGGGCAGTCGCATTGCGCTACGTGGTATGCGCAACGATGCTTCGCTGCTCGCGAAGGACATCGACGAGCCTTTGTTGCAGCAACGCCAGATGCAACTGACGACGATGAAGGATCGTCGCCTGCCAGCTATCGTCGAGCGGTTTCTTGTGAAGCTGAAAGAGGCGTTGAGTGCGACGGACTGATGTGACCCACCCAGGGCCATCGGTTGAAGCGCCGTTAGCATTCAAGGACTTAGGGAGGCGAGTTGTTAGCCAGATGGAAAAGGCGTTTACCCTCGTCTTTTTGGTGGCGAAACGATGCACGAGGATGTAGTGAGTATTGAAGAAGCGTTCGGTGACCTGCGGGAGCCACACGGTCGCATGCCACCCATGACCTTCGGCCTCGCCATCCTCCGGTGCATCGCGATGAACCTGCTCCGACAGGCCCGCATCGCCAAAGGAAGACTCAGGATCTGTCGCGTATTCGTCTGTACTAGCGATCAATATCTAGCGCAACTACCTGGTTGGTAAGCAATCTTGCCCTTCGGGCCAAACGATTTGATTCTATTAAACGGCGCGTAACGTCTCATGCGATGGCCCTGGAGGTTGCATGCTGACGTCACAATTGTTTGCACTCCGGTGATGTTGAGATGCTAGCGTGATGGGGAAGCAGGGGCACAGCTCCCTCGATAGCTCATCTGTTAGAGGTTTCAATGGATCGTCTTGTTGTAAAGGGTGACCGCACATCGACGGGCGGTTGGGTCATCGGTGCGAGTTCGATGATGTTCGACGGGAGTAAGCAAGTCGCGACAAAGGGCGATCATGCGACCTGTGGCAAGTGCAAAGGTTCTTTCCCGATTCACGGCACGGCTAACACGTGGCTTGACGGTGGGACGCCGATGGTCAAAGACCGTGACCGTGTTCTGTGCCCATGCGGGCACAACTGTGTGCTTGCCAGTTCGGCGACCACGTCCTTCATCGGCGACAGGGCTGGCTCTGCGCAATCGGGCACTTCGATGTGGGAAAGAAAACAGGGTCGCGACGAACAGGGCTACGACGAACAGATTCGCACCGTTGCTCCGGGTGCTACGGTTGAGGGCTACCCATACTTTATCGAAACTCCCGACGGGCAAACATTTTTCGGACAGTTGGACTCGGGCGGATTGCTACCCCGCATTTTCACTGAAGGAACCGACGAATTCTCCATTTATTGGGGCGATGAAGCCCTTGCGAAGCAGGATGGAGCCTGAAAAATGCCGAACAAAAAGACAATCGTCAGAACCAACTCGACGCCAAATTCCATTAAAGAAGTGTCGTTAAAGGCCGTTACCTTCGCGGAACTGTGGGCCGCATATCCTCACTCTGACCCATGTATCGATCCTTCGACCGGAAAGCCCGCCTTCGAGGACCAATGCGCCATTCGCCTCGGCACCTGCCTTGCAGGAACGGGGATTACTAACAAGTCGTTCAAGGGAGAAAAGTGTTGGTTTCACGGGCATCCACCGAGCCATGTGCTTCGAGCAAAGGAGATGGTGGTTTGGTTTCAGCGTCGCCCCTTCGTTGGTTGCCCGTCGCCACGGATCATTACTGGCACCGGATGGCAAGATAGCGTGAAGGGTAAAACGGGAGTCATTTTCTTTGGGAGCTACTGGAGGCGCAATCTCAAAGAGAAAGATCCGTCGGGGGATCATATCGACTTGTGGAACGTTGATCGACTAACGCCAAGTTCGGAGACAACTCTCCGCTTTACGTTCGGCATAGACAAAGTGTGGAATCCACTATCGGTCTTCGGCGTTGGTCCAGAGAACCTTTACTCCAATCTTGGGGATTCTAAGTTAATTTTGTTTTGGGAAATCGCGTGAGAACCGCGTTTATTGTTACCGCGTTGTTCATTGCAGGTGCCATGGTAGGTGGATTTTCAGGGCTTTATATTGCCTTGCCACATCCAGCCGTTGAGTGCGGTGATGCGTGTGGGACGCGTGCGCTAGTAAGTGCTCTGCGTTGCGGCTTCATTGTCGGTTTTCTGCTTGCGGTCGCTGGGGTCGCAGTCATAAAAATACGCCGCGCCAGGCACAGGTGACTCATCCAATGGACAATGCACGCTTCGAACGACTTCGGATTGAGCGTCGCGAACTCCAGCCGCCACACCCGAGAGGATCGCGCACAACGCCGCCATCAGCATCTCTGTCAGGTCATGGGCGGCGTGCGACCGTGTGGCTCTCGCAGATCACCGAACCCTTCTTCAATACTCACTACATCTTCGTTCATCGTTTCGCCACCAAAAAGACAAAGGTAAGCGTCTCTTCCATCTGGTTGGCGATTCGCTTCCCTAAGTCCTTGAATGCCAACCGCCCTTCAGGCGAAGACCCCAGTGACCCACCGCGCATTTGTCAATCGTTAACAGTTGCCCGCAGGCATTCGCGGTAGCCTAGACCCGCATGTCGTGCGCTTCATCGTGAGCATCCGCACTCAATTCTTTTGAACTCACGCCGCCGGTTCGGAGCGCGTTTTTCCGTCTGCCTTTTACAGCCTGCGAATGTCGTCGAATCCACTACCACTGAGCCCTACGCTGCCCGAACAGCCGTTCCGCGAACTCACGGAAGACGAGTGGTTGCGCGTCGCGCCCCTGCTGCCGGAAATGAAAACGAGCGGCCCGCGTCGCGGCCGTCCGCATGCGGATATCCGGCAGGTCGTCAACGGTATCTTCTGGGTGCTTCATCATCGCAAGCCGTGGAGCGCGATGCCTAACACCTACCCCGTACATCAAACCTGCCATCGCCATTTTCAGCGCTGGCACGAGAACGGTGTGCTGTCGGTCATCGCCACTGAACTGTTCGGTTCCGACGCAATCTGCGCCGACTACGGATCGCGCAGCCGCAGGATGGTCGTTCAGCCGAGGCCCCTGCAAACGCTCACCGTAGACTGGCCGGTCCGCCGCTAGACCTCCGCTCGCTGCATTCTTCTGCACTTTCCCTCACGCTGCCAACGGTCAACGCGCGTCGCGCGACGATCTAAAGTCTGCGGCGCTCATCCCTCGCGCGCGCAGCAATCGCGTTAGCGTGACGCGTGAAATCCTCAGATCGATTGCGGCCTTGCTCAGGCTGCCGCGATTTCTCAGCAATGCCATCTGGATCACGTCGCGATCCGCTTCTTCCCGCGCTTCAGCAAGCGACACCGTACTGCGATCCGCATAGTCACCTAGATCGAGATCGTCCGCCGTGATGAAGGGCCGGTCCGACATGACGATCGCGCGCCGCACCCGGTTAATCAACTCGCGAACATTGCCGGGCCATGGGTAGGTATAGAGCGCGGCAATCGCGTCCGGCGCGAATCCGCGCACCATGCGCTGTGAATCCGAACGGTAGCGATCAAGCATGCGCCGCGCGAGCAGCTCGATATCGGTACCTCGCGCGCGCAGCGGTGGTTCATCGATACGCAGCACACACAAACGGTGAAACAGATCAGCGCGGAAGCGACCGCTCTCGATAGCAGCCGGCATATCGATGTGTGTCGCCGCGATGATCCGCACGTCGATATCGTGCAACTGATTCCCTCCGACCCGCTCGAGCTTCTTTTCCTGCAGAAAACGCAACAGGCTCGCCTGGCTTTCGAACGGCAGATCGCCGATCTCGTCGAGAAACAGCGTGCCGCCCGTAGCCGCTTCGACGCGGCCAATCTTGCGCTGGTTCGCACCGGTGAACGCACCGCGCTCGTAGCCGAATAGCTCCGACTGCAGCAGATGCGGCGGAATCGCTCCGCAATTGATCGCGACAAACGGCCGGTTGCGACGCGCCGAACGTTCGTGAATCTCGCGCGCAGTCAGCTCCTTTCCGGTACCGGATTCACCCGAGATAAAAACCGGCGCATCGGTCCTCGCGACCTTACGGATCGAGCGAAACAGCGCGACCATCGCTTCGCATGAACCGATCATGCTGCCTTCCGCATGCACCTGATGACCGCCCTTGAGCCCCGCGCGCAGCAGCAGGTTGCCGTCGATATCACGCTCGTGCATACGCGACTCGAGCATATCGAACGCATAGGCAATGGAGAGTGTTAACTGTGCCGGCGAAGCGGGCATTGAAAGAACATCGAAGCAATGATCGACTGCAAGGTGACGCACCGGCGGATCTTCGAGCTGGCCCGGAGCGACGAGGCCGACCGCTCCGACGTTCGGCAACGCGAGCAACCGTTCAAGCGCCGCATGAGCATCGTTGTCGAAGCCGTGCGTAAAGTCGACGACAACGCACGTCAGGACATTCGCGTCCAGCGTGCGTCGTAGCTCGTGGGTTGGCAGCGCGGTGGCGATCGACCACGCCTGACACTCGAGGTCGCGCACCCATCCGGACGGCTGCCCGGCTGTGAGGACCAGGGTGTGTCTCGTGGTTTGCATTTATAGTGCTTGTGCCGAGTACGACCGCTCGAGGTTTGCCCTGCGGTCCCGGACTCCCGGCAGCGCGCGGCAAGGCGCTGTTGGGTCCACTGTCTCGCGGCCCGTCGTGGGACCGGTCGATCACTTCGATCAGGACATTATTTAATTACCTGGTTTGGCACAACTCAATTTGCCTCGTTTTGACAATAGTTAAAGGTCTGCCACGGGTGCCCAGGCTAGACTCGACTCCACGCTGTGCGCTGCCACGTCACCCTGACGTCGATCTAGCGCGCACACGGCGACTGATCTGACGGGTGCCTATGAAAAAGCATGCGCGGTTTAAGACAGCGTCACAGCGCAGCGAGCGCCGCGCAGAGACCACCCTGTATGCGGGCAGGCGCATGTCGGCATCGGCATCGGCGCTGGACCGGCAAGTGCAGGAACATTCGCCGAACAGCGAGACCGAACGGATCAGCGCATCGCCATCAGGGGGCGCACGTGTGCGCCTCTGGGACGAATGATCCGGACATACTCAGCAACGGCACGGAAGCGATGCGTCTGCGCGACCTACTCACCGACGGCTTCGAGACGGTAACCGTATCCATAGATCGTCGTGATCCTGAATCCGGCATCCGGTTGGAACTGCAGCTTTTTTCTCAATACGGAAATATGTGTGTCGACGGTTCTCGACTCGAACCGCGCATCCGACTTCCACACCACCTCGAGCAAATGGTCACGCGACACCGGCTGGTTCATATGCTGGAACAGCATCAATGCGAGATCACGCTCCTTGCGAGTCAACGGCAGCACGTTGTCGTTCATCGTGACCGTGCCACCACCGTGGAACGTGTAAGGGCCGAACGAAACGGCATCGGCAACGGACGCGGGTATGTGTTTGCGACGCAGCAGCGATTCGATACGCGCCGCCAGCACGCTCGGCGATACCGGCTTGACCACGCAGTCGTCCGCGCCGCCGTTGAAGATGGACACGATGTCGGTATCGCGGCGCCGGTTGGTCAGAAACAGCACCAGGACACCGGGCGGTAGATGTTTGCGAACCCAGCTCAGTACCTCGCCACCCGAAATATCGGGCAGATTCCATTCGAGTACCAGGAGATCGAGCGATTGCCGCTGGAGGTGCTTGATCAGCGTGCGGCCCTCGGTAAACTGGTGGCATACATGGCCCGCGCTTTCCAGAACGCGGCTGATCATATCGAGGATCTGGATGTCGTTATCAAGAATACAAACTCTCATGCTGATACCGGTCCTGGTAGCTGGCCTGCTGTAGTAATACTCATGGACTGCTGCGCCGCGCGACAAAAGCGGCGATGCCTCGCCGTTTGTGACGCTCCCCGTAAGACACCACGATCGCGATTCTTTTATTCGATGAGAGTTGCCGGGCGATCGAGAAACTGTGCCGAGCCTACGCGGTGCAACTACTTTACTAGAGGTATTCTCCTGGAAGCCCCAAACAAAAACTGTCAAACAATGAAAAATCCGGGGTTTATTTGACCGGGTATTGGCACATCACCGGAAGCCACTCTCCGTTCAATCCAGCTCGAATCACGTACCGTAAATTCCGGAATCACACCTGAATCAGGTCCGGGCAACCGGTTTTCACCGGTCGTGAGTAGCGGATTTATGCGGGATGCACCAATCTGGCATTACCGGAGAACCAGGCAGCCCGGCAGGCACGATATAAGCCTGCATTTGATCTGACATTTCTTGGCAAACCGGAGAAATGCACTAAGCTATAGTCGACATCGGTCAAGCGGCTGTGCCGCTTTCTAATGGGCAACAGTGCGCGCCGGGTCCGGCAATGACCAGCCGCCAGTCGAACTTCATTATTCAAACACCAACATGAAAAAGATCGCCCTTTGCTGGTTCGTTCTCGCTGCCGCCCTCACGGGTTGCACAGCCTCGTCCGGACCGACGTTCACCGCTTATTCAATCGATATGCCGGGACATCCGAAGGCTTATCGGGTCGAATGCGGCGGTATCTTCGAAAACTCGAATAACTGCATGAAAACCGCACAGCATATTTGCGGCGATCAACCCGTGCAGGTCATTCAGTCGATCGACGCGCTACGCACCGACGGCTCCGCCGCCAACCCGCGCACCCTCACGTTCCAGTGCGGTGCGCCGGAAGTGGCAGCCGCTCCGCCGGCGCCCGTGCCCGTTCCGGCCGCCGCGCCGCAGACCCTCGAACTGAGCGGCGAAGCGAACTTCGTGACCGACCGTGCCGACCTCACGCCGGCCGCGACCGCGAAGCTCGATGAACTGATCGCGGCCAGCAAGGACGCGACGTTCGCCAACGTGACGGTGAGCGGCTATACCGATTCGACCGGCTCGCGTGCGCATAACGAGGGGCTCTCCCGTCGTCGCGCCGAGAGCGTGCTCGGTTATCTGAAGGGGCACGGTTTGAAATCGGCTGCGTTCGAAGCGCATGGCTTCGGTCCGGATAATCCGGTCGCATCGAATGCCACGCGGGAAGGACGCGCGAAGAACCGTCGCGTGACCGTTACCGCACGCTGATCGTTGAGCTGACTGACTGTTTGTCTCGCCGCGCACCTTGACCGGTGCGCGGCGTTTTGCTGCGCTAGTCGAGTAACGCGTCGTCGTGCGCCATCAGCAACGCACGCATTTCCGTCCACATCCCGTAGTAGTGAACGATGAAGCTGTCGGGTCGACGCAGCATCCACGGTGTATTGAAGACCGTCGTATCCAGCACGGTGCCTTCTTCCAGCAGACCTGCGCGCGTCATCGCTTCGATGAAGTACATCTGATCGCCATTGCTCGCATACACCGACGACCGGTCGACGAGCCCCGTTATCTCCTGCATCAGATCGCGCAGCATCGCATCGTTGGGTTCCGTGCGACGAAAACCCATCACCCCCGAATTGAACGCCCACTGTCCGACATCGCGCGCGAGTACCCAGTCCTGCCCGCCCAGCAGGCTTTCTAGCGGCCGGTCCAGATCCGCGATCAGCACATCGGAATCGATCCAGAACACCCACTCGTGATGCTGCATATAAGCATGCAGCAGCCACGGCTTGAACCAGTTGCCGCTGGCGTTCAGACCGATCTCCTTCGGGATGTCACGATGAACGTACAGCGTGTAGCCGTGCGCTTCGCAATAGCGGCGCAGATTGCGCTCCGCGATCCGGCCGTACATGTCGATGTTCGACGTATAGAGCATGGTCAGCGCGATACGCGAGCCTGGACCCGGGCCGTAAGTGCTGCGCTCGTCGGCTGCGGGCGTCGGATACATGGAAAAGTCGAACAGCGGTAGCCCCGACGCGAGGTGCCGGTTCACGTGACTCGCCAGCACATCGCGAAACCGCGGTGTCACACCCTTGTTCTCGGGAATGTCCGGCGCGTCGTCGATACTGATCGCGAAAGTGGGAACGCGGTTCCATGCCGGATCGTAGTTATAGCCCGCGCCCATCACCGGACAGATCCGGTCGATCAGGGCCAGGTGGGGGAGCGTCTCGAGACCCGCGAACAGCGCAGCCTCCGATGCCAGCGGTTCACCGCCCAGGCGCGCCCGCGCGACGACCTGCTCGAGCGCCGCGCGTGCAGCCGGCGTATTGCGCCAGATCTGCACGTCGACCTGTGGCAACGCGTGGCCACCGGCGCGAACGAGCAGCCAGTCACGCGCTTCGATAAGACGTTCGAGCGGCACCGACTCGATGATCAGCGCATCCTCGCTCAACAGCAGCACGCATTCGTTTTCGGCGGCGTGTCGCAGCGTATCCAGCAGCCACTCGTACTTGTAGAAAAAACACAGCGGCACGCGGCCGGTGATCTGCGTCGCGTCGTTGTACGTGTGGCGATATCCGAGCCGCCGCGCGTACTCGCGATGATTCTCGACGCTGGCCGCCGCGGGCTGCCGGAAGTGGCTCAATACGATCATGACGCCGGTCCCGCCTGCGCATTGCGTTGCCGCAGCCGCTCGCGAATCACGTCGATGTCCCATAGCCCGAGACAGCGATCAAACTGCGGCACCGTGACATTGTCCGGGCCGTAAATGATGCTTTCGTTGCTGCCTTCAATCAGCAAGGCACGAGGGGCAGGCAAATCGTACGGTGCCATCTCGAGATTGATCGGCGTCCACTGGCCCGTCTCGATGTTTCCGTTACGCGGGTAGGTGCGGCAGGTGAAGGTGGTTGTCAGCAGATAGCGCGCGCGGCTCTTCGCGAACGTCTCGAACGCGCGAAACACGTCCGCGTGAGAAAAGTGGAACAGGCAGTCGCGACAGAAGATCAGGTCGCAGTCCGGCAGCGAATCGCTAAGCAGGTCCAGATGCAGGAAGCGCCGATGTGCCGAACCGTAAGTTGCCTCGTTTGCCCTGATCAGATCGGGGACGATGTCCGCGCCGATATAGTCGATCCCGTCGAGGTCGACGTGGCGCATCCAGTTGAAATCCCCACAGGGCACATCGATCATCGTTCTCACGAAGAAGCGCCGCAGGAATCCCGGCAGTTCGCGAATGATCTGTTCGGTGTTGCGCAGCTCCGATCCCCAACCGGACACGCTGCCGGCAGAGGGCCAGCTCTGCTCGCGGTAGATCTTGAGAAAGACATCGGACGTGTTGTCTGAGGACATGAGTCAGCTCTTCAGTCGAGATTCGAGATTAAGGGCGCTTCGCATCGCTGTGAGCGAATGGTAAGACGGCGCGCGGGTCTTGCACAGGGGTACGGTGGGTACGGTGCGCCGCATACCCCATCGGCTGGCGTCAGCTTGAGTGCTGCTGCCTCGCATGCTGTTCCGCACGTTCCCGCAACGCTGTCTGTAGCGCGTCAAGCACCGGCGACCAGTCCCCATACGCAGACTGTCTGAACAGCCTCAAGCTGCTATACCACGGGCTATCGCTACGCTCGAGCATCCACACCCAATGCGGATTGACGTCGACCAGCAGCCACGTCGGCACACCAAGCGCGCCGCCCAGATGCACGACCGACGTGCATACGGTGATCACCAGATCGAGGCTGCTCATCAGCGCGGCGGTATCGTCGAACGACGCAAGCTCCGGCGTCGGATCGTTCACCGGCAAGCCGGCTTCGCGCATCCGGACAACACTGTCGCGGTCGTCAACCTGAAGGCTGTAAAACTCGACTCCCGCCACACCGGCGAACGTCTGCGCATATTTCATGGGATCGATCGAACGCAGCGGATTGCGCTGATGTCCGCGGCTACCGCTCCACACCAGGCCGACACGCAGCTTCTCCGGGCCGCCGAGCTTGCCGCGCCACCGCGCAACCTTGCCCGCATCCGCGAGCAGATAACCTTCTGGCACAGGCAGCGTCTCTGGAGTCATGCCGAGCATCAGCGGCAGGCTGCCGATCGGTACATGAAAGTCGAACGTGGCCAGGTTGCCCGTGTTGTGCGCGACCGGTTCGATTCCATAGCGCGCAAGACTGCGCTGAAACAAGGGCAGCACCCCGGCAAAGCAGTTGTAGGCCAGCTTGCCGCCTGCCGCTCTCACGCGTTCTGCGATCAATGGAACGAAGCGCACGAACTGGAACGCATCGCCAAAGCCCTGCTCACCCCACACGAACAAGGTCTTGCCCGCGAGATCCTCGCCCTGCCAGCGGTGCTCCGGCCGGAACACCGGCACTTTGGCCAGTTCGCCCGAGCCTTGCCAGCGCGCCTCATGATTGATGAGACCGTTCGCGTAGTCGCCGCGAACCAGTTGCAGCATGGCGACCGTCCATTGCACCCGCGGATTGTTCGGCGCGAGTTGTGCGAGGTGGACCGCCGTCGCCAACGCGTCATCCCAGCGCTGCAGTTCCTTGAGCGCGCTGATCCGGCCACCGAGCGCCTCGTTGTAGGAAGGTGCGAGCACGCACGCGCGATCGGCGGCGATCAATGCGTTCTCGGGCTGGCGCAGCGCCAGGTAAGCGCTCGACAGGTTGACCCATGCGAGCGAATTCTCCGGCTCGCCGCGGATGACATCCATCGCGAGCCGTCGCGCCGTCTGCGCGTCCTTCATCTGGTTGTATAACGCAGCGAGATTGCTACGCAGCATCGGCAGATCGGCATCGATCTGCATTGCGCGGCTGTAGGCATCGAAGGCGGCGTTCAACTGGCCGTCGCGCTGATTCACCAGGCCTAAAGTGAACCACGGTGCCGCGCGGCTACCGTCCCGCTCGCACCACGCCGCCGCGATATCGCGCCCTTCCTGATTGCGTCCAGCTTGCGCGAGCAGTTCCATCCATTCGGCGGGCCAGTCGTGGTCGCCGCGGTCGCCGTATTCGCTTCGCGTCGTTTGCTGGGTTTGCCAGGCGCGCGCGAACCATTCGGTGGCCGGCCCGACGTGCCCCTGCGTCCGCGTCGTACGCGCCATCTCGACGAGAGCCGGCACGAAGCCGGGCACGGTCACAAGCGCACGATCGAGCGTCGTCGTCGCTTCGCCGTAACGACCGCACAGGCGCATCACGCGGGCAGCCAGCGTCAGCGCGCCGGCATCGTCCGGCTGCGCGCTGCGCCAGTGTGCAATTTCGTGTGCGGCGTCCACCAGATCGCCCGCTTCGATGAGCCCCGCAATGCGCCCAAACAACATGATCGAATCCACCCGTCGAAGTGCTGCCCGAAGTTACTTCTCGCTACCGCTGTTCCACCGATGCGGCAGCCACATCAAACCCATGTCCTAACGAACCGGCTTGCGAACGAGATCGTCGAGCAGCGCGCTGTACGTCGCGACCAGCTGCGCATTGTCCGGCAGAAAACGGCCGATCATCGTGCGCTGCCGTTCGCGATACCAGGACGCGTGCGCGTCGTGCTGGTCGAGTGCGCTCAGCACCTGCTGCGCGCCTTTCGCCGCATCGTTGCCCGGGTAGTAGTAGCCGAGCTCCGGACACAGCGACGCGTTATGCACGAGCGCATAACCCTGCCAGCACACTTCCAGATAAATGTAGTTGAGCGGATTTTCCAGCTGATGCGAAACGACGATATCGGTATTGCGCGACAGGAATTCCGGCGTGTCGTGCCGCCCGAGAAAAACCGCCTTGTGGTTTCTGACGATATCGAGCTGGTTCATCAGCGCGATGAACTCGTGGCTCTCACGAGCGATCTGTTCGGCGTTGGTGACCTGCAGTATCGCGATGCTGTCGGGCCGCTCGCGATAGACCAGCTCGGCGATCAGCGCGGGATACAGGCAGAACTTGACGACATTGTGGTTCGGCTCGATCACCGAGAGCCGCTTCGGACCGCCGACCGGCCGGTACCGGCCGCTCTCCGGCAAGTCCTTGCTGCGCTCGTCGACGAACATCGGGCTCCAGATGAATGGCGCAACACGCGCGGGCAAACGCCGCAACACCTCGAAGTACGACCGGCTGATGTTGTCGACCTGCGGAATCATCCAGATGTCGTCATAGCGCTGGTTGACGAACAGGTTCTCGCCCCACAGCGGCCGACGAAACAGCACCGATTCCATCGCATGCACGTATTCGAAACCGCAGCAGTACGACACCAGCCGCACGCCACGCTGCTTCAGGTACTCCGTTTGCGCTGCGTCGATCTGACCGCCGAGTTCGATCAGGACATCGAGCGTGTCTTTCGCATCGTCGAAGGTCCGGGTCGGCCAGCGCGTCTGGTCCCACGGCAGCTTGTCGGTAATCGCGATCTGCGTCGTATTGACGAGTACCGTCGCAGCAACGTTCGGACAGTGCCGCAACGCCTCGGCGAGAAACACCGCGTTCTGCTTGATCCCGTTATTCCACAGCGTTTCCGCCTCGTGATGCAGGCCGATCGTGATGCCAACGCGCAATCCGTTCATGGTTTCGGAGCGACCTGCTGGACAGTCGGATTGCGCTCCTGAGTGCCGCGCGCGTTATAGCCGACCAGGCGCCACTGACCATCGGGTTCCAGCCGGAAGCTGACCAGCTCGAATACGGTCTTGCCATCGGTGGTGTGCGATGCGTAGTCGACGTTTGCGTACAGGCCGTCGGGGACGTCATGACTGTTCGTATATTGCAGCCGCGTGACGGACGCCCAACCGCGCGAAGTGACGGCACCATACGACTGCCGCTGCTGCTGCAACTGCGTGATGAACTGCGATCTTTCGAACTTCGTCTTGACGAACGGCGCGGCGTTGTCCCACAGCGCGCCACCGTGCGACGCATCGATCTGCTGCAACACGGCGTCCGCATCGTGCAGCAGTTCATCGGCCGAGGTGCCTGCGGCCATCGCGCCCGCTGCAAAAGACATCAGCAACGTGGTGGCTGCCAGCTTCGTGAACCTGTGTTTCATTTGCTTTCTCCTCGTTTGCATTCATCCCGCGAGACGCGGGTCATGGCCGTGATCAGTGGGCGCTTGCCGCTTTCGAAAACGCCACGTAGCGGCGAATCACCAGACAGCCCGGCGGCGAGTCGATCAGCGACACCGACGAGCCCGGGTCCTTGCCGTCGGTGTAGACGGTCATCTGGCTGAGCAGCGGTGTCGCGCGGTAGCCATGCAACTCCTGGCTCGCGATAGTCTTGCACGCGACCGGCGCCGCCGAAATCCGCTCGGCCAGCACCGAACACGAGCCGTCGGTTTCCGGTACGGCGGTGATCGACATCGCCGCCGCGTTCGAGCCGTAGTCGAGCCCGATCAGCGAAAACACCGGGCTGGTGTTCACGCGCTTGTGGTCCCAGTCGAGCAACAGGTCGTTGCTGGCCGTGCCCTGCACACCGAGCGTCGATAGCGAGGTCAGTTGCGGACGGCATTGCTTGATACCGACATTGTTGACGGCGGCGGCCATCGAATTCATCGGGCCGGACGGGGTCGGTGCGCTCAGCACGCTCTGCGCGGACGCAGTGGGCGCAAACATCGTCATCGACGCAGCACAACACACGGCAAGACGGGAAAGAACGGAGATCATGGCTGACGGTTCACGTAGAGTGCATCGATTGCATCGGCATACGCGCGCACGTTGACTTCGTTTTCCGGATCGAGCCGGTGCAGGTAGGTCTTCGCTGTCTGCCGGTACGCGTCGAGATTCGCATCGTGTTCCGCGAACGCACGGCGTAGCGCAGCGCCACCTTCTTCACAATCGAAATCGTGATAGCGATACCCGCAATCGCCGAGCAGGTGCGAATTGTGGATCAACGGATAGCCGCCGTAGAGCGCTTCGTAATAGACATAGTTCTGCGCGTTCTCCCAATGATGCGAAACCACGACATCGACATTGGCGGACACGATCTGCACGAACGGGAAACGCCCCTCGAATGATGAAATGCCGTGCTGCACGATGTTCAGGCTGTGCGCAAAGCCGTTGAAGGTCACATGGTCCTTCAGGTGGAACGTGTTGTACGCCCAGACGCGCTCGAGCATGTCGGGGTCGGCGCGATGCGCCACCTCGCAGCACAGCATCGGGATAAAGCCCGTTTTGACCATGCAGATGTTCGGCTCGAAGATCCCGGCGCGCCAGCGCCGACGACCGGGCTGATAACCGAAGCGCGTGCCAGCCGGCAGCGCCGCAACCTCGCGCTCGAGCACAACGGGGCTCCACAGATGCGGCACGATGCGTACCTCGGCGCGCATCGCGCTGCGATAGTACGGGGCCGCCGTTTTCTCGTACTGCGGCAGCGTCCAGATCTCATCGTACGGCGCGCCGGAAATGAGCAGCCCGTGCGGCTTGTCGAATACCATCCGCTCGGCGTCGATCACGTAGTCGTTGCCGACGCGCATCGTCGCGACCTTGCCGCCGCGCGCGCGAAACGCGACGATCCATTCGCTGCCGAGCTGCGCGCTCATCTCGACCATCAGATCGAGCGTTTCCATCGCCGTGTTCATATCGATCACGGGTGCCGGCGAATCGCCGAGAAAATTGCGAGCATCCTCAGTGCTGCCGTCGCCGCCGGCGACCAGAAACACCTTGTCGATGCGCGGCACACGCGTCAGCAGTTGCACGAGAAACAGGCAGTTCTGGAAGATGCCGTTTTCCCACAGCGACTGCGTGCCCTTGCGCACATGGATCGTCACACCGACGTTGAGACGGCCCGTGCCTTTCTGAAGAGATGTGGGTGTAGTCATGTTCGCTGCTGCCCGTCGACGAAGTCCGTATCGCGGCACAGATCCAGCAAACGGTCCGCGTAACCCTGCAGGTTATGCGCGGCGAATGGATCGACTGCATCGAACACGCGCTGTGATGCGCTGTGATAGTCGGTGAGGCCTGCGTCGTGATGGGCTAACGCGTGCCGCAGCTGCGCGCCGCCTTGCATCGCATCGAATTCCGGGTAGTAGTAGCCCGCTCCGAATGACTTCAGCCATTCGGAGTTGTGTATGAGCGGATAGTCGCCGCTCAGCGCGTCGAGATAGCTGTAGTTCTGGTCGTTCGTCCATTGATGCGAAACGACCGCGTCCGCGTGTTGCACCATGAAGCCAACGATGTCGTGCCGGCCATGGAACGTGGATTTGTGCTCGCGCACGAGATCGAGTGAGTTGGCGAGGTGCAGCATGGTGGGGTGATTGGCCATGTGCAGCGTATTGAGCACATGCATGGCTTCGATGCTCGAACGATCGGCACGATACGCTTCGTCGCAGGCAAGCATGGAGATCGCCGAAGTTTTCGCCACCGAGATGTTCGGTTCGAAAATGGCGACGCTCAAACCCTTGTGCGCACCGCCCGCCGTGCTCTTTGCACGCGCCGCTTCCCAGCCGAAGCGATAGCCTTGCGTTTCCACTTCGGCAATACGTTGCCGGACAAACTGCGGATGCCAGAGGTACGGCACGGTATGCACAGGGCAGCGATGCAGCGTGCGCTGAAAACTGGCGAATAGCCGGTACTCGGGCAGCGACCAGATTTCGTCGCAGCGGTCGGTACGGGAAAAATGACTGGGTTTTTCGAATACGGCGGGTTCCGCCAGGCCGGCAAACGGATGGCCGCAGCAGTAATAGACCACTTTCTTGCCGCGCGCGCGCATCAGGGCGACCCACTGGGTGTCGAGCGCACCGGCCATTTCGATGATCACGTCGACCTGGTCGCTGGCCTCGCGTTGCGACATCACCGTGAGGCCTAGCGTTGCCGTGTCGACCTGTTCCGGCATCACGCCCTGGTCGCCGACGTCGATCAGCGTGACGCCGCGCACGAACGGCAACCGCTGGAACAGCCGGGCCAGAAAGATGATGTTCTGGCCCAGCCCGTTCTGCCAGATATTCTGGCCCTGATGGCTGATAACGGAGATTCCGATGCGCATGTTGCCGTAAAGCAGAAGTGGAGCGGACCGCTGTCAGTGACAGCGGTCCGCCTGGAGGTACGGCAATAATAGCGTCAGAGCTGCGCCGACGCTACATCTGCGGGCTTACCACGAGTATCCAACGCCTGCGTTGAACATCATGCGTTCGCCGCTTACCGTGCTCACGCCGAACTTGACGATCGTGTTCTGCGTGACCCGTGCACTGCCGCCCACCGCGAGCGCCGTGTAGCCGCCGTAGTTGCCCAGACCCGCGCCGAGCATAAAGGTCTTGCCCGGCTCGACCTGCGGCAGCCCCGCCAGCGCGCCGGCCATTGCCACGCCCGAGTACGCATACTTCGCGACCGTGTTGACGTTGCTCTGCACGCTCTGCAACTGTTGCATATTCACGGCATCGGTCGGATTGACACCCGCTGCGACGTTCGTGATCGTGCGTTCGTTGCCCGGCGAGCCCACCGATACCGAGTTCGACTCGCTTGCCACCGAACCGGCACCGATCGCCACCGAGTTCGCTCCGCTTGCCACTGCGTTCGAACCGATCGCGGTCGATTGCGTCCCGGTTGCCTGCGACTGGAAGCCTACCGCCGACGAACCCTGACCCTGCGCAGTGGCCCGGAAGCCGATCGCCGTGGTGTTCGTGTCCTGTGCAAGCGACTGCGAACCCATTGCCGTGGCACCGTTGGCCACCGTTGTGACGGTCGCGCCGTTCACGCCAGCGACCGTGCCGGCTTGCGCACAGGTGCCGACTGCCGTCGTATCCGCGCCGTTAGCCGAACCGCAGCTCGCGGCATTCACCGTCGACGTCGACGTGTTGTCGAACGAGCGGCCTTGCGTCGTCCTCGTGCCGGTGCCGCTGCCGTTGCCGCTAGAGCCGCCCGCGCCGATCGTGGAGATCGTCGTGGAGAGGCCCGTCGACAGTGACGTGCTCAGGCTGCCAGTGGAAGTCGACAGGCTGGTCAGGTTGCTGTTGGTCGTGGAGAGACCCGTCGACAGTGACGAGATCTGACCGAGCGACGCGCTGAGCTGGCTGGCGACGGTGAACAGCTGGCTGCCGTTGATTGCGTCGGTACTGCTCGACGTGACCTGGCCTGCTGCGACGTTGGTGATCTGGCGTTCGAACCCTGGTGAGCCGACGCTCACCACGCCTATCGGCGAAGCACCGGCGAACGTTCCGAGTTGCAGCGAGCCGATCGTTGCGGTCGGTGTTGCTACCGAGGTGCTCGTGACCGACTTCCAACCCAGAGCGACCGAATTGTCATTCAACGCTGTGGCACCGTTGCCGAGCGCTACCGAGCTGGTGCCCGTGGCGGTCGCGCCGTTGCCCAACGCCACGCTGCCGGAACCTGACGCGAGCGCGTTCGTGCCAGCTGCCATCGCGTTGATGCCGGTCGCGCCGTCGTTGTTGTAGTTGCCCTGCTGTACGCCGTTGTCGTTGACGCTGTAGTAGTGCGTACGCGTCGCCGAGACTACCGTGGACAGGCTCGATACGCCGCTACCGGAGGTGCTCAGGGTAGTCGACAGACTCGAGAGACCGGTCGACAGGCTGGTCACGTTGCTGTTGGTCGTGCTCAAACCAGTCGACAGCGAGGTGAGGCCCGTCGAGGTTGCGGTGGACAGACTCGTCAGGTTGCTGTTGGTCGAACTTAAGCCCGTCGACAGCGACGTGAAGCCGGTCGAGGTCGACGTGGACAGTGAGTTCACGCCAGTCGACAGTGAGCCGATGCCGGAAGACGTGGAGCTCGACAGGCTGGTTACGTTGCTGTTGGTCGTGCTCAGGCCGGTTGACAGGCTGGTGATGCCAGTTGAGGTCGATGTGGACAACGAGTTCACGCCGGTCGACAGTGAGCTGATGCCGGTGGATGTCGAACTCGACAGGCTTGTTACGTTGCTGTTGGTCGTGCTCAGGCCGGTCGACAGGCTGGTGACGCCGGTCGACAGTGAACTGATACCGGTGGACGTCGAACTCGACAGGCTGGTTACGTTGCTATTTGTCGTGCTCAGGCCGGTCGACAGGCTGGTGATGCCGGTCGACGTCGACGTGGACAACGAATTGATACCTGTGGACGTGGAGCTCGACAGGCTTGTTACGTTGCTGTTCGTCGTGCTCAAGCCAGTCGACAGGCTGGTGATGCCAGTTGAAGTCGAAGTGGACAGAGAGTTCACGCCGGTCGACAGCGAGCTGATGCCGGTCGAAGTGGACGTAGACAGCGAATTCACACCAGTCGACAGTGAGCTGATGCCCGTGGACGTTGAGCTCGACAGACTTGTTACGTTGCTGTTCGTCGTGCTCAGACCAGTCGACAGGCTGTTAATGCCGGTCGAAGTCGATGTGGACAGCGACGAGATGCCCGTCGATGTCGATGTAGACAACGAATCCACACCCGTCGACAGCGAGCTGATGCCCGTGGACGTTGAGCTCGACAGGCTCGTTACGTTGCTGTTCGTTGTGCTCAGGCCAGTCGACAGGCTGCTGATGCCAGTCGAAGTCGACGTGGACAGCGAGTTCACGCCGGTCGACAGCGAGCTGATACCCGTGGACGTGGAGTTCGAGAGGCTCGTTACGTTGCTGTTCGTCGTGCTCAGGCCAGTCGACAGACTCGTAATGCCAGTCGACGTCGACGTGGACAACGAATTCACACCGGTCGACAACGAGCTGATGCCGGTCGAAGTGGACGTAGACAGCGAATTCACGCCCGTTGACAGCGAGCTGATGCCCGTGGACGTCGAACTCGACAGGCTTGTTACGTTGCTGTTAGTCGTGCTCAGGCCAGTCGACAGACTGCTGATGCCAGTCGAGGTCGATGTGGACAGCGAGTTCACGCCGGTCGACAGCGAGCTAATGCCCGTAGACGTCGAGCTCGACAGGCTCGTTACGTTGCTGTTAGTCGTGCTCAGTCCCGTCGACAGGCTGCTGATACCGGTCGAAGTCGATGTGGACAGCGAGTTCACGCCGGTCGACAGCGAGCTGATGCCCGTAGACGTCGAGCTCGACAGGCTCGTTACGTTGCTGTTAGTCGTGCTCAGGCCAGTCGACAGACTGCTGATGCCAGTCGAAGTCGACGTGGACAACGAATTCACACCGGTCGACAGCGAGCTGATGCCCGTAGACGTCGAACTCGACAGGCTCGTTACGTTGCTGTTGGTCGTGCTCAGACCCGTCGAGAGACTGCTGATGCCAGTCGAAGTCGATGTGGACAGCGAGTTCACGCCGGTCGACAGCGAGCTGATGCCCGTAGACGTCGAGCTCGACAGGCTCGTTACGTTGCTGTTAGTCGTGCTCAGGCCAGTCGACAGACTGCTGATGCCAGTCGAAGTCGACGTGGACAACGAATTCACACCGGTCGACAGCGAGCTGATGCCCGTAGACGTCGAACTCGACAGGCTCGTTACGTTGCTGTTGGTCGTGCTCAGACCCGTCGAGAGACTGCTGATGCCAGTCGAAGTCGATGTGGACAGCGAGTTCACGCCGGTCGACAGCGAGCTGATGCCCGTAGACGTCGAGCTCGACAGGCTCGTTACGTTGCTGTTAGTCGTGCTCAGGCCAGTCGACAGACTGCTGATGCCAGTCGAAGTCGACGTGGACAACGAATTCACACCGGTCGACAGCGAGCTGATGCCCGTAGACGTCGAACTCGACAGGCTCGTTACGTTGCTGTTGGTCGTGCTCAGACCCGTCGAGAGACTGCTGATGCCAGTCGAAGTCGATGTGGACAGCGAGTTCACACCGGTCGACAGCGAGCTGATGCCCGTGGACGTGGAGCTCGACAGGCTCGTTACGTTGCTGTTCGTTGTGCTCAGGCCCGTCGAGAGACTGCTGATTCCGGTCGAAGTCGACGTGGACAGCGAATTCACACCCGTCGACAGCGAACTGATACCCGTGGACGTGGAACTCGACAGGCTCGTGACGTTGCTGTTGGTCGTGCTCAGTCCCGTCGAGAGACTGCTGATGCCAGTCGAAGTCGATGTGGACAGCGAGTTCACACCGGTCGACAGCGAACTGATGCCCGTGGACGTCGAACTCGACAGGCTCGTCACGTTGCTGTTGGTCGTGCTCAGGCCAGTCGACAGACTGCTGATGCCGGTCGAGGTCGATGTGGACAGCGAATTCACGCCGGTCGACAGCGAACTGATGCCCGTGGACGTCGAACTCGACAGGCTCGTCACGTTGCTGTTGGTCGTGCTCAGGCCAGTCGACAGGCTGCTGATGCCAGTCGACGTCGACGTCGACAGCGAATTCACACCGGTCGACAGCGAACTGATGCCCGTAGACGTCGAGCTCGAAAGGCTCGTCACGTTGCTGTTGGTCGTGCTCAGACCAGTCGACAGGCTGCTGATGCCAGTCGACGTCGACGTCGACAGCGAATTCACACCGGTCGACAGCGAGCTGATGCCCGTAGACGTCGAGCTCGAAAGGCTCGTCACGTTGCTGTTGGTCGTGCTCAGACCCGTCGAGAGACTGCTGATGCCAGTCGAAGTCGATGTGGACAGCGAGTTCACACCCGTCGACAGTGAGCTAATGCCCGTAGACGTCGAGCTCGACAGGCTCGTTACGTTGCTGTTAGTCGTGCTCAGACCCGTCGAGAGACTGCTGATACCAGTCGAAGTCGACGTGGACAACGAATTCACACCCGTCGACAGTGAGCTGATACCCGTGGACGTCGAGCTCGACAGGCTCGTTACGTTGCTGTTAGTCGTGCTCAGGCCAGTCGACAGGCTGCTGATGCCGGTCGAAGTCGATGTGGACAGCGAGTTCACACCGGTCGACAGCGAGCTGATGCCCGTTGACGTTGACGTTGAGAGTGAGGCAATACCAGTCGAGGTAGATGAGGACAGCGAACCCACACCCGTTGACAGCGAGCTGACAGCGGTAGACGTGGAACTCGACAGGCTGGTCACGTTGCTATTAGTCGTGCTCAGGCCCGTCGACAACGAAGTGATCCCCGTCGAAGTCGATGTCGACAGACTCGTCACATTGCTGTTCGTCGTGCTCAGACCCGTCGACAGCGAAGTGATCCCCGTCGAAGCCGATGTCGACAGACTCGTCACATTGCTGTTCGTCGTGCTCAGACCCGTCGACAGCGAAGTGATCCCCGTCGAAGCCGATGTCGAC
Source organism: Paraburkholderia acidicola (assembly GCF_002362315.1). Taxonomy (GTDB): domain Bacteria; phylum Pseudomonadota; class Gammaproteobacteria; order Burkholderiales; family Burkholderiaceae; genus Paraburkholderia; species Paraburkholderia acidicola. Next base: position 1,965,396 of record NZ_MTZV01000006.1, on the reverse strand, counting down.
AGACTCGTCACATTACTGTTCGTCGTGCTCAGACCGGTCGACAGCGAAGTGATCCCTGTCGAAGCCGAGCTCGACAGACTCGTCACATTGCTGTTCGTCGTGCTCAGACCCGTCGACAGCGAAGTGATCCCCGTCGAAGCCGATGTCGACAGACTCGTCACATTGCTGTTCGTCGTACTCAGCCCGGTCGACAACGAAGTGATCCCCGTCGAAGCCGATGTCGACAGACTCGTCACATTACTGTTGGTCGTGCTCAGGCCAGTGGACAGCGAAGTGATCCCCGTCGAAGCCGATGTCGACAGACTCGTCACATTGCTGTTCGTCGTGCTCAGACCCGTCGACAGCGAAGTGATCCCCGTGGAAGCCGATGTCGACAGACTCGTCACATTACTGTTCGTCGTGCTCAGACCCGTCGACAGCGAAGTGATCCCTGTCGAAGCCGAAGTCGACAAGCTCGAAATGCTGCTCGTCGTCGTGCTCATGCCGGTGCTCAGTTGCGACACCGTCACTGCATCCTGAGGCGCAGAACCGTCGGCTACATTGGTAATCCGGCGCAACGCCGTCGAATTGCCAACCGACACTTCCGACAGCGGCGCTGCCTGCTGGGTCAGAAAGCCCGTGCCCGTCGGCGCAGTTGCACTCGTGGTGCTGCCCGCGCCCAGCGCCACGCTGCCCGCGCTGCTGACCACCGCGCCGTTGCCGATGGCGACGCCATTGGACGACGACGCACTCGCATTCGGGCCCAACGCCATCGCGTTCACCCCGGTCGCGCCGTTGTTGTTGTAGTTGCCCTGTTGTACGCCGTTGTCGTTGACGCTGTAGTAATGCGTGCGCGTGGCCGATACCACGGTGGACAGGCTCGACACGTTGCTGCCCGTCGTGCTCAGGCCCGTAGACAGTGACGTGATGCCCGTCGAGGTCGACGTAGACAGCGAACCCAGACCAGTCGACAGCGAGCCGATACCGCTCGAGGTCGAAGTCGAGAGACTGCTAATACCGCTGCCGGTCGTGCTCAGGCCAGTCGACAGGCTGCTGACGTTGCTATTGGTCGTGCTCAACCCGGTCGACAGGCTGGTGATACCCGTCGAGGCGGACGTCGACAGCGAGCCGATACCCGTGGACGTAGAGCTCGACAGGCTCGTTACATTGCTGTTGGTCGTACTCAAGCCAGTCGACAGGCTGGTGATGCCGGTCGAAGTCGACGTGGACAGCGACGCGATGCCGGTCGAAGCGGACGTCGACAGCGAGTTGATGCCCGTGGACGTGGAGCTCGACAGGCTCGTTACATTGCTGTTGGTCGTGCTCAAGCCGGTCGACAGACTCGTAATGCCAGTCGACGTCGATGTGGACAACGACGCGATGCCGGTCGAGGCGGACGTCGACAGCGAGTTGATGCCCGTGGACGTGGAACTCGACAGGCTCGTTACATTGCTGTTGGTCGTGCTCAGCCCAGTCGACAGGCTGGTGATGCCGGTCGAAGCGGACGTCGACAACGAACCAATGCCCGTGGACGTAGAACTCGACAGGCTCGTTACATTACTGTTGGTCGTGCTCAAGCCAGTCGACAGGCTGGTGATGCCGGTCGAAGCGGACGTCGACAACGAACCAATGCCCGTGGACGTAGAACTCGACAGGCTCGTTACATTGCTGTTGGTCGTGCTCAGTCCGGTCGACAGACTGGTGATGCCGGTCGAAGCGGACGTCGACAACGAACCAATGCCCGTGGACGTAGAACTCGACAGGCTCGTTACATTGCTGTTGGTCGTGCTCAGTCCGGTCGACAGACTGGTGATGCCGGTCGAAGCGGACGTCGACAACGAACCAATGCCCGTGGACGTAGAACTCGACAGGCTCGTTACATTGCTGTTGGTCGTGCTCAGTCCGGTCGACAGACTGGTGATGCCGGTCGAAGCCGACGTCGACAACGAACCAATGCCCGTGGACGTCGAGCTCGACAGGCTCGTTACATTGCTGTTGGTCGTGCTCAGCCCAGTCGACAGGCTGGTGATGCCCGTCGACAGACTCGCCACGCCGGCGCCTGCCGTGCTCAACCCCGTCGACAACGAGCTGATGCCCGACGACGTAGAGCTCGACAGGCTCGTCACATTGGCGTTGGTCGTGCTCAGACCGGTGGACAGGCTCGTCTCACGACTCACCGCGGTGCTAAGTCCCGTCGACGTCGAGCTCGACAGACTCGTTACATTGCTGTTGGTCGTGCTCAGACCGGTGGACAATGAATTCACACCAGTCGACAACGAAGTGATCCCCGTCGAAGCCGACGTCGACAAGCTCGAAATGCTGCTCGTCGTCGTGCTCATGCCGGTGCTCAACTGCGATACCGTCACCGCATCCTGCGGCGCGGCACCGTCGGCCACATTGGTAATCCGGCGCAACGCCGTCGAACTGCCCACCGACACTTCCGACAGCGGCGCTGCCTGTCCCGTCAGGTAACCGGTGCCTGTCGGCGGAGCCGCGCCGGTGACGCTGTTGGCCCCAAGCGCCACGCTGTTCGTGTAGGCCGCAGTAGCCGAGGTACCCAACGCCAGCGCATTCGTCCCCGCGGCGTTCGCGTTAACGCCAAGCGCCGTAGCCTGGAAATTGGACGCCGTCGCGCCAACGCCGAACGCAGCCGCGCTGCTGCCGCTCGCAATCGAAAAGGTTCCAACAGCAATCCCAGCGTTCCCAGACGCCGTCGCAGCCGGCCCCACAGCAATCGAGCTCCCGCCGGTTGCGGACGACATTGCGCCAAGCGCGGTGGCAGAATTTCCCGTGGCCGTTGAGTTAACGCCGAACGCCGCAGCATTCGCACTACTGGCGGTGCTCGCTGCCCCAACCGCGGTAGCAAAAGCCGACGAGGCCTTTGCGTTAGCGCCGAACGCCGAAGCGTTCGAAGCACTGGCGGTGCCACTAGCTATCCCATTACCAGCCACGCTCCCCGACCCAACCGCAGTGGCAAAATTCGACGAAGCAGTGGAACTAGTGCCAAGGGCTACCGTTTGCGCATTCGAGCCGACAGCGTTTTGCCCGATCGCTACAGCACTCGATCCCGTCGTCGTCGCCGATGTGCCAAACGCAAGTGAGTCCGTCCCGTTCGCCGTAGACGAAACGCCGAGCGCGACCGCGTCCACCGCACTCGACGTCGCCCCCACGCCAACGGCAAGCCCGTTCGTCGCCGCCAGCACCACGCTCGAGGAACGACCAATCGAAATACCCTGCGCACCAAGCGCCGCCGCGCCGCCAGTACCCGAGCTATTGCCGCCGCCAATTGCAATCGCGCTCGAGCCCGACGCCGTCGTATCGTTGCCAATCGCCGTTGCACCGGTGCCAGTCGCCTTCGAGCCCGAACCCATCCCGATTGCGCTGGCCGCGCTCGCCGTGCTGTTCTGGCCGAAAGCCTGCGAGTAGTTACCGCTCGCTGTTGCGTTGGCGCCGATGGCAATCGAGGTGGTGCCGGACGCCGTCGTCGCGCTCGATGGAAACGCGCCACTGGAGCCGCCGATCGCGATGGCCGACGAACCCGTCGCCGTGCCGCCACCAGGCGCGTACTGCGCCAGGGCGAGGTTGCTGTGAATCCCCGCGCCCGCTACCACCAGCGCCGCAATCGCCTTCGCTACCGCCGATTTACTCGGTTTGCCGCGCGCAGACGCCAGCTCCGAAGCCGCAACCCAGGCACCCAGAGCTTCATTCCAGATAGATCTATATGTTTTATTCATTTCGAATCCCCTCTCCGGTAGCGCCTGTGTGCGGCAGCAGAATTTTCAAACGCCTGATGGAAATCAATCTCTCGACAAATACAAAGCGCTGCGCACTCAGATTTAAGTGAGCGGATTGTATCTTCGTGTATTTTTTTCAATTGTCAAATAATGAAAGATCGTCATGTGCGAAACGTAAAGAAATGTCAAATTTACATATTACACATCCGAGGAGCCCCTTTTTACCTGGCAGAGCGGGCGGTCACACGGTTTTGTATTTGTCTGGACAATAAACCAACTTCGAGCGCCGAGGATTTTAAATTAAATGTTCACCAATAAAATTCTTAACATTATTCACGCAGAATAAAATATTTCTTCAACGAGAAATTCTCCGAAACCGAACGTCGAAAATGTTCCGTTTAGTTCACGTAACCCCGCAGGAAACCGGGGTTAACAACAGGAATTTGTCGGCTACCGGACGGTCGGTAATCCGACGCGCCCGGTAATATCGCTGCGTTTGACCTTTCTTAACGGTTGGATCCGCCAAACGGCGCTATCTTGTTATTTGGTCGGGCGAATCGCGCGTCACACGCCCCCGTGCACCAGGCGGCAACCGCTTCAAACACTCATTAGATCGACCGTCGTCGGCCGTGCCCGTCTCGACAGGCTGCAGCCTTGCAAAGGGCGCGGCCTTTTCCGTTCATCTGTGGAGCGCAAAGATGTCCGACCGCAGCGGGCCCCCAGAGGAATGCAACGTGAAGAACATCGGTAGTGGATTGAGCGCGCCACACAGTCGCGCGATGGATACCGGCGAAACGTCCCGACAAGGCGACCATGCGCTCGCCGCGCGGGTGCGCAGAGGTCTGCACGACGGCGAGTTCCGCGTCGCCTTCCAGCCGATCATCCATGCGCAGACGTCCCGGCTGTCCAGTATCGAATGTCTGCTGCGCTGGCAGCATCCCGATTACGGTCTGCTGCTGCCCGGCAGCTTCGTCCAGGCGTTCGAAGACGCACGCGCCGCGCGCGAAGCGAGCTACTTCGTCCTCGAATCGGCCTGCGAGCAACTGCGCACGATGCAGCGCGAAGGTCATCCGTTGCCGCGCGTGTCGATCAACATCCAGCCGTCGCAACTCGCCGACGACGAACTGGTCACGACGATTCGCGAAACGACGCAGCGCTATGGCATCGACCCGTCGCACCTGGAACTCGAACTCGTCGAAACCGCCGATGCCTCGAAGCTGCTCGCCATCAGCGAGATCACCGACTCGCTGCGGCAACTCGGCGTACGCATCGCGATCGACGGTTTCGGATCGGGCTACGCATCGCTCGCCATCCTGAGCACCACGCAGATCGATACGATCAAGCTCGCACGCGAATTCATGGTCAGGGTACCGGGCTCGCACCGGGCCTGCACCGTGATGTCGTGCGTACTCGACATGCTCGATAAACTCGCGGTCACGGTTGTCATCGAGGGTGTGGAAACCGAGGCGCAATTACGCTGGTTGAGCCGGCGTGCCGAAGTCTATGCACAGGGCTATCACATCGCGCGGCCACAGACGAAGTTCGCCGCGGCCATCGCGCTCGGTTGATTGCGCTGCGCGGGGTTTTCGCCCCGAGGCGTCACTAAAAAGCATAAATAGCCGTGGATGGCACCCCAAAATGCCATAGACTCTCCGGAGCTTCAGCCGTGGAACGAGGGCACCATGAGAATTGCAATACTTGACGACGATGCGGACCAGGCAGCACTGACCAACGACACGCTAACGGGTGCCGGCCACACCTGCCATACCTTCGAGCAAGGTCAGTTGCTGCTGCGTCAGTTGCGGCGCGAAAGCTTCGACCTGCTGGTCCTCGACTGGAACGTCCCCGATCTGTCGGGCGCAGAGGTTCTCGCATGGGTCAGACAGAATCTGTCCGAGCGCTTGCCGGTGCTGTTCGTCAGCAGCCGCGCGCGGGAATCGGACATCGTGACGATGCTCAACGCCGGTGCCGACGACTACGTTGTCAAACCCGTCTCGGCGGGTGTGCTCACTGCGCGCGTGGCATCGCTGTTGCGCCGCTCGTATCCGATGAACCCGGCCTCGACGAAAGAAACCTTCGGCAATCTCGAGTTCGACCTGAAGCTTCGGCAGGTATCGGTCGACGGTAATACGGTCAGCATGACGCAAAAGGAATTCGATCTGGCGCTGCTGCTGTTCCAGCATCTGAGCCGGCCGCTGTCGCGCGCACACATTCTCGACGCCGTGTGGAAGCAGACCACCGATATCCCGTCGCGCACGCTGGACACTCACATCGCGATGGTTCGCACGAAGCTCGCCCTGCGTCCTGAAAACGGTTTCCGGCTTACGCCGATTTACGGCTACGGATATCGTCTTGAAGCGGTCGGGCAGGACGATGCGAACGCATCGGCGGATGCGACGGCGAATCCGTAACACCGCAGTTATGCGGCAACCCCGTGAACAGCGATCAATAGACGATGGCGCCGTCGCCTCCATCAGGGAGCGCTATGAGCAAGGACAGTACGAAGCCGCTATCCGCGCAGCGCACGTGTTCCTTGAGCAAGATGGCGATCACGCCGAGTTGCTGAATATTGTGGGCGCGTGTCATCTGAAGCTGGGCAACTTCGCTGCCTCTGAGCCGTGTCTGAAACAAGCGGCGCGGGCTGCACCTCAATCGGCCGACGTAGACAATAATCTCGGCGTGTTGCATCAGATGACCGGACGGCGAAACGACGCTGAACGCTCGTTTCGACGTGCCATCTCAAAGACACCCGGTCATGGCGAGGCGCTGTTGAATCTAGGCATGCTGCTCCGCTCACAGCATCGCCTGAAAGAGGCGGAACATGTGGTCCGGAGTGCAATCGCGCATGCACCTGGCAACCATGAGGCACTGAATGCACTCGGGCTCGTGCTGAAAGACCTGGGCCGCTACGACGAAGCAGATGCGGCTTACAGGCATGCGCTTGCGCTTCGGCCACAGAATGCTGCGTACAGACTCAATCTCGCGGTTCTTTTACTGCACCAGGGCAATTGGATCGAAGGTTTGCCGCTCTTCGAGGCGCGCTATGAGTCCGGTCTGGAGAACGTCTTCTCCAGTCCTCCGCCCGTTTCATTTCCACAATGGCGGGGTGAGAGGCTCGAAGGCGCATCGTTGCTTCTGTGGCCAGAACAGGGGCACGGTGATCAGATACAGCTCGTTCGCTACGTGCGCAAAATCAAGGATCTCGGCGCGAAACGCGTAACGCTGGTCTGCTCCGCCGCGAACCGGTCGTTGTTTGCAACGCTACCCGAAGCGGATGCGGTAATTGCTCGCGAGGCGTTCGATCCATCGACCTGTCCACCTCATGACTTCTGGACTTACTTTTGGAGTATCCCCTTCAGCCTGAGGGAAACGCCCGCTTCGATTCCGGCGAACTTGCCCTATCTGCGTGCGCCCCGCAACGCGGCATCGAAATGGGAACGTCTCATGCCCAAAGGTCGCATGCGAGTCGGCCTGGTGTGGAAGGGGAATCCAAACAACGCCAACGACTTCGCACGGTCCTTACCGAGCCTGAGGACACTCGAACCCTTGTGGCAAGTCGAAGGAATCACTTTTGTCAGCCTTCAGAAGGAAGCGAGCGGCGCGGACCTGCAACGCGAAATGGGTGACCGCTTTATCGTGAATCCGGGAAACCGGGTCGCTGATTTCTCCGATGTCGCGGCCATCGTGTCACGGCTCGACCTCGTCATCGGCGTGGACACTGCGGCGATACACCTGAGCGCAGCGCTTGGCAAACCCACATGGATCCTGCTTTCGAACGTAGGGACTGACTGGCGTTGGACCAGCGCGGGTTCGACGTCCGCGTGGTACCCCGGCGTCGTGACGCTATTCAGGCAGGACGCAGAGGAAACGGACTGGTCGGGTGTCGTCGCACGCGTGGCCCATGCTTTGTCGTTGATTCCCACTCTCGTGAAGTAACGACGGTATCGCTGCCAGCAACCTATCCTTCGGACACGGTACTCCCGGAAAGACTCACCTTAAGGGGAATTTCGATAGGTCCGCCAGCACCAGTTGCCCCGCGGTGGCCGCGCCATGATCGAGCTCCAGCACTATCCAGATCAGCCAGTAAAGCCATAAACCGAATGCCGCCGGGATCAGTATTGCCGGCAGATTAAATGGCAACGAACGCGATTTACCGGCCTGCGCCGCCTGCACAGCGATAAACCCAATCAGTACGCCAAACAGCAAGGTCGCAATGAACGAGTTTTGCTGTAATTTCTCGTCAGGTTTATGCAAGCGACGTTTAGCGTGACGTTTTATTGTCTTAAGACACCTCGATGAAACACAGCTGCAGGTTTTATGCACCCGCCGATAACACATGCCCTGAAAACCCGCCGCATGATTCGAGAAGACAGGTAAACTCCGCCGTTGAATAACAAACACCTGCGTGCGCATTCGCCGGTTCCAGTCTGGACGCACGCCTTTTCGGGGTCCCCGCCGCCGATGCTCCATTCACTCGATCGTCGTACTGGCCAGACACAGCGACCGGCCCGCGCCGCGATGCTCGTGGGCACTGTGTCGGCGCTAACGGTGGCGGTGCTAGTCGTTACGCTGGCATCCACCGCGTACGCCGATGCCGATGCTGGCGCCGACACATCGGCGGGCAGCACACCCCTCGTGCCGACCGATGCCGCCCGTGCACTTCTCGCAAAACCGGATGGTTCTCCCGTCGCCGCGCTCGCGGTGTTATCGCTCGATTGTCCGATTGGTAGCGGAGCCGTGCGTCCCGCATGCACCGACAGCTATCTGCTGAGCCTGCAGGCGAACGCACGGATCAACGGCTATCGCGACGCGGACCAGTTGCCGCCGGAGTGGTATCACGATGCCGCGCCTGCCCGCGTCGCGATGCGCAACGCGCAGTGGCTGACGTGGCTCGGTCCGCTCGCCGGAACCGCGCCATTCGATCCTTACCGGATCGCCGCACAATTCTATTTCGAACAGACCGGTAACCTCGTTGCCGCACAGGACATGCTCGCGCCACTTCAGCAGCGACACGACAGCCTGGCGCCAGCCGAACAGGCCCGGTTGCGCTATCTGAACGTGCGTCTGTGGCTCGCGATGAGCCGAGACCGCGATGCATCGAATGGTCTGCGCACGATCGAGCAGGCGGACGGCACGCTCGACCCGACCGTGCTCGATTACGCGTGTCGTCTGTGGTTCGTTCGCGCGCCCGCTGAAATCGAACCGTGGCGTGCACAGTTGCCGCAGCCATGGCCGGCACTGCTCGACTGGCGCGCGGCGCCGGCCGTACCCGGTTCGGCAGAGAGCACGCTGGCTGGTCTGCTGCCCACTCACCCCGCTTCGTCGTATGTCACCGATGAAGAATTCCGCAGCGCCGATCTGAAGCTCAAGCTCTTTGTCGGCGAACGAATGTCGGACTGGTCGTTTGCAACGGATGCCGCCTCGCAGTTGCTGGCCGCGTTACCGCAAGCGGGCATCGCCACCGGGCAGTGGTGGGACGTGCAGAACCGTGCATGGCACGCAACGCACACTGCGCTGCCCGCGTTACCCGACGATCCGGCTGCTCTCGCAAATATCGCCAGCGATACTCAAGCGCTCGAAGCGTTGCTGCTACCGAAGTCCGTCGACAAACGTGCGCCCGTGTCCGGCGTGCTCGACGGCGCATCGGGTGAAAGCGCACTGCAACGCCAGATCGATCTGCAGCTCGCGCAACGCGCACCGACCGGTACCGCACGCGCTCAGGCGTTGCTCGCCGCGGAACACAGCACGAGCAATCCGACGCGGATCTATCGACTCGTCGAGCACGATCCAGCGATGCTCGACGGCATGCTCACTACCGACTGGCCGGCGCCGTTACTGCTCGTCGCCGTGCAGTCATACGAGGCCAGCAACGACGACACGCAGCGCGCGCATCACCGGATGCTCGGGCGCAGATACTCGGATGCGATACCCGATCTGTCGATCGACGCTTCGTCGCAATCGGCCGTTACGCGTACGCAGATCGATACGCAGGAGAACCGGATTCACGCGCTGCTGCAACTCGACGAGCCACGCGAAGCGGGTCGCGTCGCTCTGCATGATCTGCAGCAGGTTCATGGGCGCACCGATCTGAACAATGGCTGGATGGAGAACGCGCTCGCGCAGGTCGTCGAGGTGATCCGCTATCAGGATCGCTATGGCCGTGGCGACAATGCGCGGGCGCTCGCTTGTGCGGCGCGGCCAGTGGCGGGCACGCTCGTGACCGACAAGACCGAGTCGGGACGCGCGGTGCTGGACCACACACACGGGTGTGCTGCGCAGTAGCGCCTGTTGTTCAGGGCGTGCGGCACTTAACGCACTTCCGCTACACCATTGCGCACGCGCTTGATCGTCGTGATCGCAGCCAGCGCGACGAGCGCCCACCAGATCCACCCTGCGAGCGGTGTGAGCGGCAAACCGAGACCGACCCACAGGCCGAACGCACCGACCGCCACGGCCCGATCGCTCTTACCAAGCGGCCCGTCGTAGCGTCGGCTCGCACCAGCAAGCGGCCCGACCAGCCCCGCGCATTCGACAACCACAGCCGCGAGCGCGAACGCCCAGATCTGGGCGGGAAGAAAAACCGGAACGGCCAGAAAAGGCAGCGCGAGTGCGATGTCCGACACCACGTCGCCCAGTTCGTTGAAGTACGCGCCGAGTGCGCTTTTCTGGCCGAATTCGCGGGCCAGCATGCCGTCGATCGCGTTAAGTGCCATGCGGAAGAACAGCCACACGGGGATCAGCAGAAACCAGGAGCGATGTGCGCCCAGCCCGGCAATCAGGCCGACCAGAATCGAGCCCGCCGCTGCGAAAACCGTGACCTGATTGGCGGTCACCCCGGACTTCGCCAGCACGCGCACCAGCGGGCGCAACAGGTTCTGAAATTTCGGCTTCAGTGCGTATACGCTCATGGTCTATTTCTCGCCCCAGGTCGACGCGACAGCCGCGTTATCAGCCGGTTATACGCTTTACGCGGATTGCGTATCGGAATCGTATATCGACGGCGCCGCAGCGGAATTTATCGATTATTCAAAGTGGCATTATCGTCATTTAAACCGCGGCAAAGGTCAACAACCGCGTGGGTTAGCGCCTTTTCCGACACTGCCAGTATCGGATCGTGCCCCTGCGTGACAATTTATGGACTACCGGCCGATGATGGTGCACGTTAAGGAAAATCGTCATAATCCATCGGGCGAAACACACGATCTTGCCGATCGCGGTTTAACGGGTTCGCTTCAATATATTCAGGCAGCCGTTCTGGCGTCGCGATAAACGGGAACATGAAGAAAAAATGTTAACGCTCCCTGATATGGACAAAGCTATGACCAGCAGCGTCGAGAGGCGAATCCGATGAGCATCTGGCACGAATGGCAACGCGATGGTCTGCTGGGAATCGTCCATCTCGTGGCGGGCGCCTATCCGGTGTGGCACAAGGGCGGCCCGAGCGCGGCGCAGCGCATCTACTTCTCGAATCACACGAGTCACGTCGACACACTGGCCATTCTCACCGCACTGCCGCGCGAGCTGCGCTCGCAGATCAGGCCGGTGGCCGCACGCGATTACTGGCAGACCAGCAAGACCAAGATTCACATCGCGCGCAATCTGCTGAACGTCGTACTGATCGATCGCAAGCACGAAGGCGACAGCGATCCGCTCGACCCGGTGCGCGAAGCGCTGCGGCTCGGTCATTCGATCATCATCTTTCCCGAAGGCACGCGCAGCGCCGAAACGCTGCCACAAGCGTTCAAGAGCGGCCTGTACCGGCTCGCCACCGAATTCCCCGATATCGAGCTGTGCCCCGTCTATCTCGAGAACCTGCAGCGCATCATGCCGAAAGGCGCGATCTGGCCCGTGCCGCTGATCTGCAAGGTGCACTTCGGCGCGCCGCTATCGCTCGGTGCCGATGAAGCGAAGGCGGATTTCCTGCAGCGTGCGCGCGACGCCGTGATTGAACTCGCACCGGCCCACTGACGGACCGGCACCCCGCTTCCCTTAAACCACCAAGAACCACCAAGACAAATCATGCGAACCGTGTTCTGGGAACTCGTAGCCGGCGTAACCGGCTTTCTCGCGATCGCGTCGGTCATCGGTGCGCTCCTCGCGTGGCGCGACGGCGGCAAGAGCACGACGATCGCCAACCTGAATCAGCGCATCCGCGCGTGGTGGGGAATGATCGCGATCATGGCGATCGCAATCGGCCTCGGGTCAGGCGCGACCTACATCGTGTTCGCGATTGCGTCGTACCTGACGTTGCGCGAGTTCATCACGTTGACGCCGACATCGCCGAGCGATCACACCACGCTGTTTATCGCGTTCTTCATCGCGATTCCGGTGCAGTACATCCTGCTATGGGTGAACTGGTACGGGATGTTCTCGATCTTCGTGCCGGTGCATCTGTTCATCACGCTTTCGCTGGTATCCGCGCTGACGCAGGACACAAAGGAGTTTCTCAATCGCAGCGCGAAAATCCACTGGGCGCTAATGGTCTGCGTCTACGGGCTCAGCTACGCGCCCGCACTGTTGATTCTGGACATCGAACACTACCAGGGAGAAAACGCCCTGCTGCTGTTCTTCTTCCTGCTCGTCGTGCAGATTAGCGACGTGTTCCAGTATGTCGTCGGCAAGCTGTTCGGCAAGCACAAGATCGCGCCGCAATTGAGTCCGTCGAAGACGGTCGAAGGTTTTATCGGCGGTGGGCTGCTCGCGACGCTATGCGGTGCTTTGCTTTATCGCGTGACGCCGTTCAGTTTTGGCTCGGCGTTCCTGATGTCGCTGGCAATCGTGTTGTCGGGCTTTGTCGGTGGTCTCGTGTTGTCGGCCGTCAAGCGCTCGCTCGGTGCGAAGGACTGGGGCTCGATGATCTCGGGTCACGGTGGCGCGCTCGATCGCGTTGACTCGATCTGTTTTGCGGCGCCGGTGTTCTTTCATCTTGTGCGTTATCTGTACGTGAAGTGAGTCTGTGTGATGTTTGCAGCCATCGGACTGACCTGCCGAAGCAGGCCAGTCACAACGTGAGGCGCGCTTTATAGCTTGGAACCGTGAGGCGCCGACCAGATCTGATTGACTTGCGGGGTTGCATCGGCGGCGCATTGATAGATGTCGACCGGCGTTCCCGCAGTCGACACCGTGCCTTCGAAAACATCGAGGCACCCCTGGCTGTTCTTCAGATTGCCCGTGAGCGTGTAGCCGAAAACCTGCTTCGTATCACGCGCGTTGCACGAATTCAGCGTGGCCCACAGCCCGGAAGCAGGGTTGATTGAACCGGGCGCTGCTGTTGCATTCGCCGAGAGACAGAGCGAGGTACCGGCAAGCGAGATCGTGCCGTTAGCCTGACGCTGCCACTGCTGAACCGCCGCGTTCGAGCAGGTGTCGACGACAACGCCCGCACCGCTCTTCGCTCCACCGGCAACCGACAGGCACAGTGCAGGCGTCGCGAACCCCGGTTGAGTCGTTTGAATCTGACCTGTCGGAACGAGCTTGCCGCCGCCCTGAATGCGCAGCATCAGGTTGTCGTGCGAACCGATCGTTTGCGTCACAGACGTCACCGACGATTGCGTCGTACCGTTCCACAGGTCACGCACCGAATAACGGCCGTTTGCCGCCGGCGAAAGACCCAATGAGGCGAGCTGCAGCGTGTAGGCCTGCTCGCTGCTCCCCTTGTTCAGGACCAGTGCCGCCAGGCTGCCGTCCTTGAGCGGTTTGACGATCACATCGAACCCGGCGTTTGCAGCCGGGTTGTCGCGCATCACGCGATAGCCGCCTGCACCAAGCGGGTCTTGATTGATGGCGACCACGCTCTTGTTGCTGAGAATCTCGAGTGAATTGCGCAGATGCGTCGTGGTGGGATTGACCAGCTTGCGGACATCGGTGCTGAGAATCAGCGGTGCGCCCATGATTGACCAGAGGCCGAGCTGGCTTCTTTCTTCCGCCGTCGACAGGCCGTTGTCGCCAATCACCAGTTGATCGGCATCGTTCCAGCTACCCGGCGCCATGTAACGCGACAACGCAATCGTGTCGTCATAGGACTGATACACCCCTTCCTCGTATGCATTGGCGCTGTAGTAATCCCAGGGGTCGACGAGATTCGACGGATTCGTCGTCTTGATGTCCGCCGACACCCGCCACATTTGCCCAAGCTGTTTGGCCAGCGCCAAAGCCGGGTATTTTTCAGGCTGATCGGGCGAGTATCCCGCCGGCAGAGACGGATCGAAGAGGATCGGGCGTTTCTCGGTTTTCAGGGCCGCCTGCATCTGCTTGTCGAGCGTACCTACGTCGACATTACCTGTAGCGCCGCAGTTATCGAGCTTCAGAAAATCGACACCCCAATACGCGTAGGAATTCGCATCGACCTGCTGATGCCCTTGCGCACCCGCTTGCGCACCCTGACAGGTCGCGGCGCCCGCCGTGTTGTACACCCCGCCGAGCAACCCGAGGTTGTGCAGCGTGCTCATGTACGAAGTCAGTTCGTAATCGAAACCGGGTTGCGAAGACCCGGCCCACTTGGGATCGCCATGCAGGTAGCCCGCCGAATTGCGCACCATCCAGCAGTCGTCCACGACGACGGTCCGGTAGCCGACGGCACTCAAGCCGGAGTCATACAGCGCCTGCCCCTGGTCCTCCATGAACTGCTGGAACGAATACGTGGCCTGGTTGCCGCCATTGAGCGGTGCCTGCGGTGTGCATTGAAAGCGGGCCCAGTCGTTGAATCCCATGGGCGGCACCTGAGCGAGCGGCACAGGTTGTTGCTGCGCATGCGCATCCTGGCAGAAGAGCCGGAGCACCATCGCTAACACTAAACCGAATCTAACCAGAGCTATTCTCGACATCGCGACACCTCTGAATGGTTCAATATTTGAGAAGTCCGCGCTATCAAGAATGGCGGACCGTTTTTTATGTTCGGGTTACATACCGATACGAGCAGGTGCGAGACGGAAATCAGACAGATCAAATGTGGCTACCGGCGTGTTCGTTACTTGTCGGTTGCCGGTCGGTATGTGTAAATACATTACATCGTTAAATTCTGGATGTCACTCGCACCAGGTCGTGTTAGTGGAAAATTATGCGGAAACAGCGCTAATTCCAGGGTTTTCACTGTATGACCCGCATGTGATCTTTGAGCTTGAATTGATCATTCACGTATATTATTTACACCAACAACCGCGATCACTTGACCATGGCAAAACAGGAAACCGACTCCGACCTTTTTGCGCTTATCCGCGCGCGTCTTCCCGACCTCGCCGATGCACAGCGCAGCGTTGCCCAGGTGTTTCTCGACGATCCCGAATGGGCCATGCAGGCCCATGTCTCCGATATCGCCGCACGCTCCGGTGTGAGCGATCCGACGGTCGGACGTTTTTGCCGTGCTGTCGGATACGAAGGCTTGCGGGAGTTCAAATTGCAGGTCGCGCAGCAGATCGCGCGTGGCAGCGCCGCGCTGCATCGCACGGTGACCGCTAAAGATTCGGTGGGCAAGATCATTTCGAAGGTGTTGCGCAGTTCCGCCGACAGCCTGCTCGATGTAGAACGGCAGTTGCCGCTTGAACGCGTCGAGCGTGCCATCGCCGCGCTCGTGAATACGGTGCGAGTGGATTGTTATGGTGTGGGCACCACCTCCGGCTTCATCGCTACAGACGCGCAATCGCGGCTAGTCCGCATGGGTCTGCATGCGCAGGCTTATACCGATGCCAACATGCAGCTCTTTTCGGCGGCTACGCTCAGTCCCGGCGACGTCGTCATTGCGATTTCGCACTTTGGCCGCATGCCGTTTCTTCTCGAGGCCGTCGCCGTGGCCAAAGAGCGTGGCGCGATCGTGATCGGTATCTGCGAGCCCGGCACGCCGCTCGCGGATGCGTCCGACATCGCGCTGACCTTTTCGCTGCCGCCATCGGTGAACGTCTATGTCGGTAGTGACGCGTGTCTCGCGCATCTTGCGATCATCGACATCCTGATCGTCGGTGTGACGTTACGGCGCGGTGCGACAAGCCTCGGCCAGTTGCGTCGTTTGCAGGACATTCTGTCGTCGCACGGGCTTGAGTTTTTTCCCGCGACCAAAGCCAAGAAACCGAAGCGCTAGCGAACTCAGACAAGGTATGAGCCAACCTGGCCGGTTCTAACAAGAAACATCAGTTTTCACCCCATACCGTTCGACACACAATGAGCCACCCATCGCCACGAACAACGATGGTTCCGCACACAGCGATGTGGTGGCCTCAATAGCGTTTCCTAGCTGTCACATCGCCTCCCGCTCTGCATAGCCGTCGGAGATACGATGAAAGATCAAATGAACGCGGTGGCGCCTAGCCATTCGCAGGTGACGCGTCGCAGTTTTATCAAAGGATCAGCGACGCTGTTTGGACTGTCGCTCGTGGGCACCCTGTCTGCTTGCGGTGGAGGCGATTCACCCGGTAGTGCCGCGGTGGCGCGATCAAGCCCGCGGCCGCTTGCGAATCCATCGTCGTATCTGCTTCCCAGCGAAGATGCCCCACACGCAGCGACGTACATGGCCTTTGCCTCGGGCTCGGAAGGCATCTGGACACCTGTTACCCCACGGAGCACCGATGCCGGTATCGACCGTATCCGCGCCGATCTGATCGATGTCGCCAAAGCCATTGGTACGTATGAACCGGTCACGATGCTGGTTTTACCTGGCGACCTGAGCATCGCCCAGAGCTTGCTGAGCGCGCCGAGCGGTGCGAATCCGGATATCCATGCCGGCTACGTCGCCCGACCTGCGGGTGTAGGCGGTGTCACGCTGACCGCGGTCGTCGACGGGTTCGACGATATCTGGACCCGCGACACGGGTTGCCTGTTCGTGAAAGACACGGCAAACGGCAATGCGCAATGCACCGTGAATTTCAACTTCAACGGCTGGGGGAATGCCAACACGGATGGTCGCAATCTCAACGCGGGGATGACGGTGCCGCCATCGGTGGCGGCAACTAGCAACAAGTCAAAGGCCGGCAGATTCTTCCAGCCGTTCTCGCACGATCACACGGTAGCCGGCTGGATGGCGAATGCGAATAACGCAAGCGTCGTTCAGAGTTCGTTGACGCTTGAAGGCGGGGCCATCGAATTCGACGGAGCCGGCACGGCCATCCTGACTGAATCGTCGGTATTGCATGTCAACCGCAACCCGCAGTTATTCAACATTCCAGGCGGAGTCATTGCGAACGCAACGTTGTTGCCCACCGCCAAAAGCACCGTACTGGCGGAATTGCAGCGAACGCTTGGGGTGCAAAAGATCATCTGGATTCCGGGGACCGCAATCTACCCTGCAAACAGCGGATCAGGTGGAGGACGCGGCGCCGCCAGGCCAGCAGACGAAACCGACATCACAAACGGACACGTCGATTTTTACGCGAGATTCCTGGCGCCGGGCGTCGTCGCCTACGCATACGACGCATCGAACTCAACCGGTGAGCGCGCGTTGACCGAAGCCAACTGGCAGCATCTGAACAATCAGACGGATGCAACCGGAAGGGTGCTGCAACTGGTCGAACTGACAACGCCCCAATACTACGGAGCGTCCAACGGCACGACATTGAACAATAGCCAGCTGACAAACTTTGCAGCCGGCTACGTCAACTTCTACACCTGCAATAACGCCATCATCGTGCCGAAATTCAACGACTCAGCGGCAGACGCTGCTGCAATCTCGGCCATCCAGCCTTACGCTGGCTCCCGCACCATTGTCCAGGTCGACATTCTGGGTATTGCAGCAGGCGGGGGAGGAATACATTGCGTCACCCGGGAAGTCCCCGCTTAAGCCGTGAATCAACTGGGTTGCTGCTGGGTCGTACAGTGGATTCCTCCACCACCGGCAGCAACACCATCGATGTTCAACTGAATGACATCGCGCCCAGGAAACAGGTCCACGAGCACATCGCGCGTATTGCGATCCGTTTTCCTGTCGCCGAACTGCGGTGCGATGACCGCGTGGTTGCATACGTAGAAGTTGATATATCCGGCCGCAAAGTCTTCGCTCTCATACTCCTTGCGTACCGTCGACGGTCCATCCAGTACCACGACTTTCAGTTTGCGGCCTTTGGCGTCGGTCGCCTTCCGCAAAATGTCCAGATGACGTCTCGTCACTGCATAGTCATAAGACGAGGGATCCTGATCCAGTCCGGCAACGACGACACCAGGGCTCGCAAAGCGCGCATAAAAATCGGTGTGTCCGTCGGTGATGTCCTTGCCCTTGATACCCGGCAACCAGATGATCTTCTGCACGCCAAGCAGGCGCTGCAATTCCGCTTCGCACTGCGCTTTGCCAAGACCGGGATTGCGGTTTGCGTTCAGCACACAGCTCTCGGTGATGATGGCCGTGCCCTCGCCGTCCACTTCGATGCCGCCGCCTTCCAGCACCAGATGCGTTTCGATAAATTGCGCACCGGCGTGACGCGCGATAAACCCTGCGACTTCCGCGTCCTGTGCGTGTTCCTGCTTGTTACCCCAGCCGTTGAAATTGAAACCCACTGCCCCGAGCTGGCCCGACTGTCCCTTGACGAAGACCGGTCCGGTATCGCGCATCCACAGATCGTCGATCGGTTGAACCACGAGGTTGACCGACGGGCCGCACAGTCGCGCCGCGACGTCATGGTCCTCTTCGCGCACCAGCATGTTAAGCGGCTCATGCGCCGCAATCGCTTTGGCGATATTGGCCAGATTCTGTCTGACCACCGGCACCATGTCGTCGCCCCAGATGTCTTCGCTCACGCCGAAGGCCATCCAGGTCGCAGCGTGAGCGGCGCCTTCATCCGGCATATGCCATGCGTCGCCAGCCGCCCGCGCCACCTTGCTAAAACCGCTGCCTAGTACGCCCATCATCAAGGTTCCTCCCGAGGCCGCCAGCCCTCGCCTCAGAAAGTTACGTCTCGTTGTCATGCCAATACCTCATATGTCTTGTCGGGCGCGTGCCCACTCACTGATCAAGGCTTGCTCACCTTGAAGCCTAGCCATGTCCTGCCTTCCAGGCGACTGGTCGCCGGTGATTCAACTACCGGGGTAAACAAGGTTTGCCTCCTCTGCTCCCCCGGATAGATGCCCGGATTGTTCACGAGCGTCGGGTCCATCAACTTCAATGCGGCCTGATTGGCATTCGCGTAGCGCGTCGCATTGGAGATCTTCGCAATCACGTCCGGTCTGAGGATGTAGTTGATAAACGCATGAGCATTGTCTGGATGCTTTGCAGTCTTGGGAATCACCATGCCGTCGAACCACATTAGCGTGCCCACACTAGGTATGTCATAGACGACGTCGCGCTTCTTGTCCAATTCCCTGGCTTTCTGCGACGCCAGATTGATCGCTCCCGAGTACCCGACCATCACGCATAGCTCGCCGTCCATCAGTTCGTTCGCGTTGGACGAATTGACGAACACGGTGATATACGGCCTGATCTTCATCAACATGGCTTTGGCGGCGGCGTAGTCATCGGCGGTGGGATGCACCGGGTCGCGACCGACATAGCGAAGCGCCAGCGGCAACACCGTGCTCGCGGAATCCTGCAATCCCAACCCGCAGTGCGCCGCCGCGAGGCGCGAAGCAATCGCCGGGTTGAACAGCAGTTCCATGCTGTTCGCGGGCATGTCTTTTCCGAGGATCGCGCTGACCTTCGTGCGGTCGTAGCCCACGCCCACGGTGCCCCACATATACGGCACGCCATACTCGTTACCCGGATCGGACTTCGCAACCAGCTTCAGCAACGCGGGATCGAGGTACTTGAGGTTCGGCAGCCTGCTCTTGTCGAGCTTGCGAAATGCGCCGGCCTGGATCTGCTTGGCCATGAAGTCGTTGGTAGGCCAGACCAGGTCGTACCCGCTATCTCCCGTCATCAGCTTCGACTGCAATGTCTCGTCACTGTCGTACGAATCGTAGCGAACCTTGATGCCGGTTTCCTTCTGAAACTCCGTCAGTGTGTCGGGTGCGAAGTATTCGCTCCAGTTGTATAGATTCAGAACCTTCTCTTCGTCCGCCCAGGTGCGGCCTGCACACAGACACAAGCTGAGTCCTAACCCGGTGGCCACGGCGAGCCAATGCTTTTTCATCGTGATCTCCCTAGCGATAGCACGACGAAGCACCATCGCTCGTCAGCAAGGTGCGATACATCTCCGGGCGGCGATCGCGGAAAAAGCCCCACGACTGCCGGTCCGCCTGGATCGCGTTCAGGTCGAACGTATGCAGCAGGATGGTTTCGTCGGTGCGATTGGCTTCCGCCAGTTTCGCGCCCGTGTGATCGGCGATGAAACTCGATCCATAGAACACGCTAGTTAGCGCGCTCTGTTGTGGATTGTCGTTGCCAAAGCCCACTTCACGACCGATGCGATTCGCGGCCACCACCGGCACCATGTTGGCCGCAGCGTGGCCCTGCATCGTGCGTTGCCAATGGCCCGCGGAATCGAAGTCCGTGCTAAACGGTTCGGAACCGATAATGGTCGGAAAGCAAAGAATTTCCGCGCCCATCAATGCGAGGCTGCGTGCCGTCTCCGGGTACCACTGGTCCCAGCAGATGCCAATACCGATCTTGCCGAAGCGCGTGTCCCAGACCTTGAAGCCGGTGTCACCCGGGGTGAAATAGAACTTCTCTGTGTAGCCCGGGCCATCTGGAATATGAGTCTTGCGATAGAGGCCGAGCACCTTGCCGTCAGCATCAGCGACCGCAACTGAGTTGTACGCGGCGTTGCCCGCGCGCTCGAAAAACCCGATGGGCAGCACGATGCCGAGTTCGCCAGCCAGCCTCGCAAAATGCGCGATACGCGGATTGCCCTCGAACGGCTCGGCCAGTTCCAGGTGACGCACGTTCTGGTCCAGACAGAAGTACGGCGTCATGAAAAGCTCCGGGCACAGCACCAGATTGGCTCCTTGCCTCGCCGCATCGCGGATCAGCCGCTCGGCAGTCGCCATGTTTTCTTCGAGAGACCAGCTGCCCGATGCCATCTGCACGGATGCGACGGTGATGTTTCGCGACGACATATGAAGTTTCCTTTGACCCGGTTCTAGCCGGCTTAAACAGAACGAGCGGTAACGGCAGGCTGCTGTTGCGTCGAGCAATGGATACTGCCGCCGCCGATCGACAGCGTCGGGATCGGCAGCAGTTCGACACGGCGCCCGGGAAACGCCTGGGCGAATACATCGGATGCGGCCTGATCCTGCTCCACGCCAAACGCAGTCGAAATCACCGCGCCGTTGACGAGGATGTAGTTCGCGTAGCAATCGCAGTAGCGCTCGGAGCCATAGCGTTCGGTCACGATCGGAGACGGCAGATCCAGCAGATCGAAGCGACGGCCGGTGACATCGGTAGCCAGTTCCAGCGCGCGGCGGTTCTCACGCATCACGTGGAAGTACTCGCCCTGGTCCGGGCTCGCCGTCTGACACAGCATCTTGCCTGGCGCGATGAACGAGGCAATGCCGTCGACGTGTCCATTGGTTTCCACCTCGTCCGGATTGCCCGGTAGCCAGATGATCTTCTCTACCCCGAGCATGCGCCTGAGTTCCGCTTCGATTTCCGAGCGGTTCATGTGCGGGTTGCGGTTCGGATGCAGCAGGCAACTCTCGGTCGTGACGAGCGTGCCCTGTCCGTCGACATAGAAAGCGCCGCCTTCCAGCACCATGTGGCTGTTGAAGATCTGCGCGCCTGCCGCGCGGGCAATGTCCTGGCCCAGCTGCTGACAACCATCGTAGGGCTGGTACTTCTCGCCCCAGCTGTTAAAGCGGAATACCGACGCACCGAGCTGGCCTTGATCGCCCTGCAGGAAGATCGGCCCGCAATCGCGCACCCAGTTGTCTTCCGCCGCGACCGCGAGCACTTCGACCGTTTCCCCAACGAGCGCACGCGCTACGTCCGCCTGGCTATGGTGAGCCGTCACGACGCAACGCTGGTAGCGGGCAATCGTCCGGGCGACCAGCGCGAATTCCTCGCAAACCCGCTGATAGTGATCGCCCCACAGCATCTCGCGATCCTTCAGGACAGGCCAACCGAGCCACGTCGTGTTCATGGTTTCCCATTCCGCGGGCATGCGATAGCGTTGGTTGCGGGCGTCAAAACGGCTCATCTCTCAATCTCCTCGTGCATAGGGGCACAGCGGTAGCTGCGACACGTGGAGTATTCTGACGCGGGTTATACTTGATGAAAAATGATGTTTATTGGTCTAATTAATCAATTTTCCTCATATCTCCATGCCGCGTATCCCTTCCTTGAAGCTGTTGATGGGTTTCGAAGCTGCCGCCCGGCTCGGTAATTTCTCGCGGGCAGCGAGCGAGCTGAACCTCTCGCAGTCGGCGATCAGTCATCAGATCCAGCAACTGGAAGAGCAGCTCGGGCAACCGCTGTTCCGCAGAATCGGGCGCGGGGTCGAGCTGACCGTAGCGGGCAAGGTTCTGCAGCGCAGCGTGCTGCGTTCGATGGAAACGCTGCGCAGCGGGCTTGGGCGCATCGCGACTTATCTGGACCCAGGGCTCGTGGTGCTGGTCTGCCCGGCCTCGTTGCTGCACGGCTGGTTGCAACCGCGTCTCGAGCAACTGCAACAGGCGTTGCCCGATCTCTGTCCGTTGCTGTCCACCGACGAAAGCGCGCGCTACGTGGATGAAATCGACGTCGACATGACCATCGGCGCACGACCGCTGCAGCAGCCTGGGTTATTCGAAGTGCCGTTTCTGCAGGATGAGTGGGTGACCGTTTGCAGCCCCGCGCTGGCTGCGCAACTGGACGGCGTGCCGCAAGCGAAGCGGCATCTGCATACCGGCGTGATCTACCTCGAAGAAAATCTGACCAGCGAGAGCAATGCGCCGATATTCCGCGAGCAGTTGTCGTCATATCGCACGAACGCGATTTACGACGATCAGCGGCTGGTGCTCGATGCTGTATTGCGTGGGCGCGGGATTGCCTGTCTTTCCAGTCTGGTCGCGCAAGGCAGCATCGATCAAGGAGAACTGGTCACGCTGGCCGACTATCCGCGGTTACCGGGCACGACATGGTGGTTGTCACGGGTTGCCGGACTTTCACGCTCGCCGATCGTGACGCAGATGTTCGAGTGGTTGCTCTCGCAGGGGAATCATTCCGCTTTGGCGTAGCGGCGGCTCGTTCTCAGTGCGCCTGACACGCATCGACGCCGTCGGCGATCGCATGCGCGAGGTGCGCAATCGTGTCGGGTTGCGCAAGCCGCGCTTCTTCTTCGGGATTGACGATCACACCGGCTTCGACCAGCACGGCCGGCATCGGCGCGGTCTTCAGCACAATCAGATCGTCGAAGCGATGAATGCCGAGCCGCTCGTCGATCAACGGGCGGTTCTCGCCATGAATCTGCGTTGCGTGATACAGCGACGGTTTTTCGCCGGCGGATAACATCCGCTCGCCGATCGCTTTCGCACAGCGCAGGCTTTGCTCGTAGTGCGGATTGCGCTGCGAAACAAAAATCGAATAACCGCGGAATTCGCGCTGACGTCCCGCATCGATCCACGCCTGCTGGATCGAATCGTGATGAATCGAGATGAAGAAGTTCGCATCGGGTGCAGCCGTGGAGCGGTCCTGCAGTGCGATCTCCCGGCCGTCCGCGGACGTGCGCAGCACGCGGTCGCCGTGGTCTTCCAGATCCTTCGTCACCGCCGCGCTCAGGTCGAGGTTGTAGCGATACTCGACACGACCGCTCGCACCGGTTGCGCCCGGATGCTGTGGCGTGTGGCCGGTGTCGACGATGATGTAGGCGGCGCTGCACGGCAATGCGATGCACAGCGCGAGCGCTGCACACAGGCGGTGGGGAAAACAGGTGTGCGGTGAGTTCAAGGCTGGACTCCTGCGAAGGCTGTCAATCGACGGACGATGCGCGGCCTGCAGTTTAATACGCGCACGCAGCGACTAGCGTGCACGCTTCATCGTCAGCCGTGCTTCGAGCCCACCTTCCGGACGGTTCTGCAACGTTAGCGTCGCGTCGAGCGCAAGAGCCAGCTGCCGGGCGATCGCAAGCCCAAGCCCTGTCCCGCCGGTGTGGCGGTTGCGTGATGTCTCGACCCGATAGAACGGCTCGAACACCGCCTCGAGCGACTCCGGCGGAATACCTGGGCCGTTATCGAGTACGGCAATCGTCACCGCGCCCTCCTGCTGCGTCGTAACGTGAATCGCGGCTGAGCCGCCGAACTTCAACGCGTTGTCGACGAGGTTGCCGACGATACGTCGCAACGCCTGCGGCCGTGTCACAAGCGCGGTGTCGATGCGCCCGTCCAGCGACACCTCCTTGCCCGCGTCGACATAGTCGAACACCATGCTGTCGAGCAGCGCGTCGAGATCGGTGCGGCACGGTACTTCCGCGGAACCGTGCAACGTGCGCGCATACGTGACGCCCTCCTTCACGAGGTTCTCCATTTCCTGCAGATCCTGCCGCAGTTTCGTGTGTTGTTCGCGATCGTCCATCACGTCGATGCGCAAACGCATGCGCGTAATCGGTGTCTGCAGATCGTGCGAAATCGACGCGAGAATCTGGATGCGCTCGGTCATGTAAGTCGCGATACGGTCCTGCATCGCGTTGAACGCGCGCGCGGCGCGCGCCACTTCGGAGGGTCCGCTCTCCGCGAGACGCGCCGCTTTCAGATCGGGACCGAGCGTGTCGGCGGCTTCCGCGAGATCGTGCAGCGGTCGCGTCGCGAGTCGCACGGCCAGCCAGCAGCAACCCGCCAGCACGATCAGTTGAAGGATCAGTACAAGGGGTAACCAGTGCGATAGCGGCACGCCGGACATCGGATGCATGTCGATGGTGAGCGGCGTGCCGTCGCTCAACCGCAGATGAACCTGCAAATGCTCGCGGTCACCGGGTATGGCGTTAGCACTGACCTGATAGCGCTTGCCGATGCCGTCCTCGATCGACGCCGCCACGCGCGCCGACAGACGTGCGTCCGGCGGCGCTCCGGTGGCGCCGGGTTCAAGCATGAACTGGTAGCTGCGCCGCGCGAGCCGGGGTAGCCATGCGGCGCGTTCGGATGGCGGCAGATGATCGAGCAACGCCACCGAGCTCGTCACCTCGCGCTCGATGTATCCCATCATCATGTTGGTAGTCGCCTGATCGCGCTCGGTCATCGTGAGCCAGAACGACAGGGCCTGCGCCAGTGCGAGCCCGACGCAGAGAATCAACGCCAGCCTCGCAAACAGCGTACGTGGTCCGCGCCAGACCGCCCGCAGCGACTGCCAGTTCATTGCGGACCTTCGATCGTCGTCACCGCCGCGCAGAACACATACCCTTCGCTACGCAGCGTCTTGATGTAGCGCGGCTCGCGCGCGACATCGCGCAGACGCTGACGCAGCCGGCTCACCATCAGATCGATCGAGCGATCGAACGGATCGGACTGGCGACCCTGGGTCAGATTGAGCAACTGGTCGCGCGTCAACACGCGCTGCGCATTGTCGAGAAACACGCGCAGCAGACGGTATTCCGCACCGCTCAGCGCAACCATCGTGTCTTCCGCGTCGAGCAGATGGCGGGCCGTCGTATCGAGCCGCCACTCGCCGAAGCTCAACAACTGCACGGTCTCGCTGACCTCCATGCCAGGCGGCAGCATGCGCGCGCGGCGCAGCACCGAGCGAATCCGCGCGAACAGTTCACGTACTGCGAATGGTTTGGCCAGGTAGTCGTCGGCACCCATTTCGAGGCCGACGATACGATCAGTTTCTTCGCCGCGAGCAGTCAGCATCAACACCGGCACCGAGCGAAACTTGCCCGCGCGCAGTTCGCGGCACAGCACGAGCCCGTCGTCTCCCGGCAGCATCAGGTCGAGCACGATCAGATCGGGGGCGCCGTACTCGAGCGCGGCGCGCATTTCGCGGCCGTTCGCAGCCAGCGATACGCGCATGCCGTTTTTCTCAAGGTAGCCAGCGAGTAGTTCGCGGATACCGCGATCGTCATCGACGATCAGGACGTGGTCGGTCTTTTCCATCGGTCAATCATACCCTTCGCCGTTTGACCTGCACCCGCGCAGCGTCGATCAGCGTGCAGTTGAGCGGGTACACGGCCTCGGTCGCTAAACCGCCCGCGATCAGGGCCAGCATGGCAAGCAGGCGCTTCATGCATCCTCCACGACGGACAGGCTCGCACCGTCGGCGACAGCCGCTTCGAGCGCATAGGGATCGACGCCTTCAAGGCAACCGAGGTTGACGCGCCACATCGTTGGCCACTTGCGGGTCTGGTGGAACGGATAGATGCCGCAGTGGCGGCAGAAGTAGTGTTTCGCCACGTGCGTATTGAACTGATAGAGCGTGAGCGCTTCGCTGCCGCTCAGTACGCTCAGGTGGTCCGCGTCGAACAGCGGCGACATCACGGCGCCCTTGCGGCGGCACAGGCTGCAATTACAGCGCGTCGCCGGTGTGGCGGCCGTGCGCACCTCGAATTTGACCGCCCCGCAGTGGCACGATCCCAGCAGCAATCCAGCACTCATTTCATTCTCCGCATCAGGCAATGGCTGCTTTATAGCGCAAGCCGTGCGGGGTTTTGTGTCGTAATGTATCCGGTCGTACGGGGGATACAAAACATTGCACCAGGCGCTGAAATAGCGGGTAGAAGCGTGATCAAGGTGCCGGGTGAGTTCACCCGGCACCGGCGCTCGACACAGTCACGCAAAGACTACGTTCCACTAGTCGGCTGCTGGCGGTTTGCCACCGATGCCGGACATCCACTGCCCGCAGGCGCCGACGGTGTGCCCGGAACACCATCCAGATTCACACCGACGACGCGATAGCACGGCGTGGGCGTTGCGCTCGTATCGACCCAGCCACCTGCCGCATCGGTTGTGCAGTTCGTGCAGGGTGTGGACCAGCTGCCATTGGGTTGCTGCATCTGGACCGAGTAGGTGGGAGAACCTGCCGCGCCCTGAAATACGACGTGCCCACCGGCGGTAGACGTAATCACCGGTGCGCCCACGAGTTCGTGCGCGGGCGAAGCAGACAATCCATTCACTGTATAGCTGTAATTGCGCAGCATCTGAGCGCGTTGAGCCATGTCCGCAGCGGTATTGGAAAGCGTGGTGATGCCCGTGTAGTAGAGCGCCCACCAGTTGCCGTCTTCAGTGGTTTCGCAATTCGGCTGGCATTCCTCATTCGCTGGAATCGGCAGCCATCCCTGGCCACTGGCGTGCCCGACGAGTGCCCAGAAATTGTTTCCCGCTATGTTTTGATCGGAAGCAACGCCGCCCAGAAATGTCTGCAGCGCCGTCGTGGTTTGATAGTCGGTATTGTCCCAACCGTACTCGATCAGCGCATAGACCTTACCCGCGGCTACGACCTGTGCCGCAATGGAATGAATGCCTGGCGAATTGCCTGTGGCCTTCTCGTTGTACGCCGGCACCGAAAACCAGTGCGGATACCATTCCTGACCATACATATCGACACTGGACACCGTGAGTATCGACGACGCCGGAAGGTTGAACAGGTCCCCGCTGTTGTCGATGAATAGCTGCTTGCCATCGATCGACTTGAAATAGCCCGATACGTTGCCCAGCCATGCCGTAAATTGTTGATCGGATACCGCTGGCGTAAGCGTAAGGCCGGTGCTGGACGCCGTGACCCCGCCTACGTTGATCACATTGCCATCCACCCATCCGAGGAACGTCGGGTCATCCTTATAGGCGAGACCCGTCAGCGGATTAACGTGGTTCAGTACCGCCTGCATGTGCCGCTCGTAATCTCCGATTACGTCCGCGTTGGTAAAGAACGCCGCTGCGCAACTGGCAGCGGAGATGTTGCGCCAGGTGCACCACCAGTTATGACTCTGATTGCCCGATCCGCTCCCGTTCGCATCGCCATCGAACTCGCCAATCAGCTTGATCCCGTACTTTCGCGCTTCGGCCACCACCCTATCCATTTGCGCGAATGCGGCGTTGTTGAACACGCCTAAAGCCGGTTCGATGCACAGCGGACATCCAACCGTATCGCCGAGTGTCTGCGCACGAACCACGGTGGCGCCCATTTCATGGATGGTTGCGAGCGCATCGTCTACTTCGTATTGCGTCGGATAGCTATAGCTCCCGACGGGTATCGACGTCGATGGTATGGGGCCGTAGTTCTTCAGTCCCAGGTACTCGATGTTTCCGCCCGAGAATCGAAAAGGATGTCCAGCGATCATCAACTGCGAGCCTTGCCGCGTCACAAAGGCGTTTGCATACTTTGCCGAGCTGAGGCCGGCAACGTTCGATCGTTGAGCAGCCGTCCCGGCGATGTCGGGCGGGGATGAATCTACGGAAGAGCCGCTACACGCAGCAAGAAAAACAAAAACCACTCCGGACATCACATACCTGATTGCCTGCATCACACTGTTCTTCGCAGAACCACGCACAATCGTTGTCATAGTGTGTCTCCGTCAGAATTTCTTTCGATTATTTGATCGATTTTCTAGAGCATTTTTTGATATCTGATTCTGCATGCAGCCGCCAGCCGGGCAGATCTGGCTGTCCCTCATGGTCAGTGCTTGCCTGCCTGTAGTCGTAGAAGTTCTTGCTAGCGGGAGGTGAGAATAAACAGCAATACAAGAGTGTATTAGCGAGGGGGTATTTTCAATGCGTAGTTTCGCGCATTTTTTGTTTGTTTACCTAAACACACGAAACTCGGATGTCGCGTCTGTTCGGCAAAAAAGAAAACCTCCACCTGATCGGCAAGATCAGGTGGAGGTTCCGAATTGTCCGCAGCGATTGACCGAAGAAAAACCTAGAACTTGTAGCTCGCAATCGTCGCCAGATTCGCCGACACGCGACCTTGCACAATCGGACTGTCCGCGGCATCGCCGACGAAACGCGTCAGGACGCCCGACGTCGAGACCGACCAGTGTTTGTTGAACATGTGCGTCCAGGTCAGGCCGACATCGACCGCATTGAAACCGCCGCCCGCGCTGTATTTCCGGATGCCGGAGGCCGCGCTCTGCGACCCGGTCACACCAAACATCGTCTGGTTGTAATCCGACGAGCCGATATGCGCGACCACCTTCGTCGTCAGCACATCCGACGCCGTCATCATCAACGGCACCTCGACAGCAACGCGATAGGAATCGCCAACGCTGCGATTGGTGAGCGGTATGTCCGCACCGACGCTGACCGTGCCCACGTTCGCGAAACGATAGCCCGCCGTCACCGACGTAATCAGTGCATTCGGTACATCGCCCATGCCGCGCAGCGTGTCCGAACCGCTTCCGAACGACTCATTGCTATCCTTGCGACCGACGGCGTAATTCAACGAAGCGTCGATATAGAAATTGTGCGGCAGCTCCAGCGTGTAGCCGACGCCGCGCGTCGTATCGATGTAGATACCTAGCGGCGTCGACACGTTGAGGTACGGAATCGGTGTGAAGTGATACTCGTTGCTGCCGAGATACCGCGGAGCGAGATCAACACCGGCGCCTACCGTGACGTCGTAACCGTCGGCAAAAGCCACCGACGAAGCAGAAAATCCAGCCAACGCCAGGACAAGGTAAAAAGCAGAACGTAACTTCATCAGAGATATCCGGAGACAATCAATCTACTCGATGCGCATGAACGAACGAGCGTGAAACGACGAGGCGCTCAGCCGTGACGGCCGGCGTCTGAGAGTGATGGTGCGACGACGCTGCGGATTCTACAGACCCAACATTGTGGGAACATTACCTGTCCCGGTGCCTTGCAGAAGGCACGAATGCGCGAATGTGCGGTTGCCATCGGCTCGCCGACGACTCACAATGCCATCGACCTTTCGTTGCAATTCCACTGCAATTTCGCTGCAATCCACCCGCCACCCATGCGCATCCTGCTCATCGAAGACGAACTCGAACTGGCCTCGGCAATCGAGAATGCGCTGGACAAGCGCAACATTGCCGTCGATTGCGTGTCGACGCTAAGCCAGGCGCGCTACGCGATTCGCGAGTGTCAGTACAAGGTGGTCCTGCTCGACCGGGGCTTGCCCGATGGCGACGGACTGACTGTCATTCCCGATCTGCGTGCAGCGGTTCCGGGCATTCCCGTGATCGTCCTGACCGCGGCAAGCGAGATCACGGCACGCGTCGAAGGGCTCGATGCAGGCGCCGACGACTACCTGGCCAAACCCTTTTCGATGGATGAGCTGACCGCGCGCCTGCGAGCACTCGCGCGACGATCACCGATCATCCAGACGCATAAGATCACCGTGGGCGAACTCGAAATCGATCTTGTTTCACTGACCGCCACCATTCATGGCGAACCACTCGACCTGCCAAGGCGCGAATTGCTCGCACTACAGGCGCTCGTCGAGAGCGCGGGTAAAACGGTACGACGCGATCAACTCGTCGCACGCGTCTACGGCCTGAACGAAGACATCCATTCGAACGCGCTGGACACGCACATCTCCCGCCTGCGCAGCAAACTTGCGCTGCGCGGTGCCGGTGTCGAGATCCGGCCGGTTCGCGGCATCGGTTATCTGTTGTCCACGACAGAATGAAATATCTGCGGAATCTGTCCATCACCCAGCGCATTTCGGTGACGCTGATCGGGACCTTGCTTACTGTCGCCATTGCATCGGGATTGCTGACGCTGACGAATTTTCTGCAGTGGGATCTGTCCGGCTACGTGATGGATGGGCGTATCGACAGCACCATCGTCGCGGCGGTGTCGCGCACCTCCGACGGTCATCTCGTTCTGAAACCCACCGCGGAATTCGAAGCGCTCAGGCGTAAGGCACCTGGATTATGGTTCGTCGTGCGTGACCAGAGCGGCGATCAGGTAAGCCAGGGGCAGGTCTCTGCTCCATGCGCATCGGTAGTCGCCACGCTACCGCGTCTCTTTAGCGGAGACGTCACGGATATCAGCGAGCACAACAACCTCTCGTGCCGATTCAAGACGATGCGTACCCACCTAGGCGAAGCGCAGATCGTCTATGGCGGCGGCCCACTGATGCCCATGTGGAAAGGCGCCGGCATCGCCGTGCTTCAGTATCTGGAAGCACCGTTTTTTCTGCCCCTGCTGCTCGTCAATATCGTGGCCATTCCGGTTGTCGTCGCATTGGCCTTGCGCAGGCTGAAGGACGTCGTGCAACTCGCACGCTATGTCGACATCAACCGTCAGGGTCTGCGTCTGCCCGAAGAGGGACTGCCACGCGAAATCGCGCCATTGGTGCGCGCATTCAATGCGGCGCTTGAACGTCTCGACGCCGGACGCACCCAGCAGGATCGTTTCATTGCAAACGCCGCGCACGAACTGCGCACGCCGGTCGCCATCATCCGGGCGCGTCTCGATGCACTGGAGAGCGGACCGCTGAAGGTGAAGCTCGAGCAGGACGTCGAGCGCCTCGGCGAGCTGACCGACGCGCTACTCGATCTCCAGGCGCTCAAAAGCACCATCCCGCGGATGGAACCGCTAAACCTCGTCGCACTCGTCAGCGAAACACTGGCCGATCTCGCGCCCGTTGTCCTGGCTGCGGGCCACGATGTCGAATTTGTCTGCGACGCCGAGCGACTCGATGTTTCCGGCGATGCCGCTTCGCTAAGACGGGTCATCGTCAATCTCGTGCAAAACACGATCAAGCACGGTGGCGATGCGATTACGCTCACGGTGACGGTCAGGGCGGAAGCCACTCAGGTTCTGATGGAATTCGTCGACACCGGCCCAGGCATTCCGCCCGCATGGCGAGACCAGATGTTCGAGTCTTTCTCACGCTACACACGCCATGGCTCGGGAGCCGGCCTCGGCCTCAGTATCGTGCGGGAGATCGCCGTGATGCACGGCGGTCGCGCGACTTATTTCGAACCGTCTACGCATGGCACAGGGATTCGCGTGAGTTTGCCGCGCATCGAAGCCAGCAAGGATGGTGCGGGCCTCGCAGGAAACACCGCGCTCTAGATTGCCCCTGCAATCTGCATCTGCGTAGTGCACCCCAGCAGCGAAAATTAAAAGAATATTCATCCGCTGCTTTCGATAATTCGTCACTTCTCAGTCCAGAACGTTAACGTTCGACTTATCGTTTCGTTCAAGAAGTTTGACTGTCGTAACGCCACGCATCTCACTAGTATTTCCTCAAGGATGCCGCTCGATAAAGCCGCATCCGAACCGGCGATTCCATCCTCGAGATCGGCGCATCACGCCTTCCGTTCCGGCCATCGTCGCCCAGACACAGCCGCACTAACACCCTCTTGATCCGTTCAATCAGGCCGATGTCCATTCGCATCGTTTGGCGACACAACTCGTGTGCGGTTTCACTTTAAAACTTCAACTCTGGAAGCTAACGAATCATGACTGACCTGTCACGACGCAAAATACTGGTGGGCGCAGCCGCATCCGCTGCGGCGCTCGGCGTGGCCGCCACGGCCAAGGCCGCTTCCTTCGGCAATCCGGACCGGCCGCCCGAAGGCCAGATCAACGCAAAGAGTCCGACGAGCCTGAACGATCCCGGCCCGCAGAATCCCGCGCTAGCTGGTCAGTTTCCTTCGTTTCAGAATCCGCCAGCCACGGACATCAACGGCATGCCGCTCTTCTGGGCCTCGTTCAACAATGCGCATACGCGCTTTCAGAATGGTGGCTGGGCGCGCGAAGTCACACAGGACGACTTCGCGATTTCCGAAGACATCTCCGGCGTCAACATGCGCCTTGCCGCTAACGGCATTCGCGAGATGCACTGGCACCAGCAAGCCGAGTGGGCGATCATGCTCGACGGCAAGTGCCGCATCACCATCCTCGACGAGCAAGGCCGCCCGCAGGTGGCCGACGTGAAGACCGGCGACCTGTGGTACTTCCCACCGGGTTTGCCACATTCGCTGCAGGGCCTGGGGCCGACAGGTGCGGAATTCCTGCTCGCATTCGATAACGGCCATGCCTCCGAATTCAACACGCTGCTGTTGACCGACTGGATCGCCCATACGCCGCCCGATGTGCTTGCTGCCAACTTCAACGTCACCGCGGACGCGTTCAAGAACATCCCCGTCGACAATCTATGGATCTTCCAGGGCGACGACCCCGGACCGTTGAATGCCGCACAACGCGCGGTGCAATCGCCGCTCGGCCAGCCGGCTCATCCGTTCATCTTCTCGCTTGGCGATCTGCCACCGACAAAGCGCACCAAGGGCGGCATGGTGCAGATCGCCGACAGCCGGAATTTCACGGCATCGGCCAACGTCGCCGCCGCACTGGTCACGATCCATCCGGGCGGCATGCGCGAGTTGCACTGGCATCCGAACGCCGACGAATGGCAGTACTACATCAAGGGCGAAGCACGCATGACCGTGTTCGATACGGGCCCGAAAGCGGCGACCGCAGATTTCCGCGCGGGCGACATCGGCTATGTGAAGAAGAGCCTCGGCCACTACGTGCAGAACACCGGCAACACCGACCTGGTCTTCCTCGAGATCTTCAAGGCCGATCACTTCGCTGAAGTGTCGCTATCGGACTGGCTGACTCATACGCCGCCGAAGATGGTCATGGAGCATCTGAACATCACGGCCGAGACACTCGCGAAGTTCCCGAACAGTCGGCCCGACGTCCTGCCGGTTTGACGGGTTCGATCAACGTCTTATTGCGTCGCCACCCGGGGCGTTGCCTGTTCCGGGTTCCCTTTCGATGAGTCCAGGGTCACACGATGTTTCCACTCAAACTATTTCAAGCGAGCGCCGCGTCGATATCGGGCGCGACACAACAGACTAAGCTCGCTGTGCGCGACGTACTGACGGGACGTCGCAAAGGTCTACTCGCCTTTCTGCCGTTCGTCGGTCCTGCGGTTATTGCATCGGTCGGCTACATGGACCCGGGCAACTTTGCAACCAACATTCAGGCGGGCTCATCCTGCGGGTATGAATTGTTGTGGGTCGTCGTCGTTGCAAACGTCGTCGCGATGCTGTTTCAGGCCATGTCCGCAAAACTCGGCATCGTCACGGGCCGCAACCTGGCCGAACTGTGTCGCGAGCAATTCCCGAAGCCCACCGTGCTGGCCATGTGGGTCGGCTCGGAGATCGCCGCAATGGCCACCGATATCGCCGAGTTTCTGGGCGGCGCACTTGGCATATCGCTGTTGTTTCACGTTTCCCTGCTCTGCGGTCTGATGGTCACCGGCGTCGTAACGATGATCATCCTGCTGCTCGACCGTGGAGGTTTTCGTCCGCTCGAACTGGTCATCGCGGCGCTCGTCGCCGTGATCGGATTGAGCTACGTGTGCGAACTCTTCATTGCTCCGCCCGACTGGCACGCGACGCTGATCGGCAGCATCGTGCCGCGTTTGCATGGAAGCAATGCGATCACGCTCGCCGTCGGGATCATCGGCGCCACGATCATGCCGCACACGCTGTTCCTTCATTCGGGGCTCACGCAAAACCGTACCCCTGCGCGCAATGACGCGGAACGCAGTCGGCTCCTGTGGTTTTCGAACCGCGAAGTCCTGATCGCGCTCGGCATGGCAGGCTTCGTGAATCTCGCGATGGTGATGATGTCGGCGGCTGTCTTTCCGCGCTCCGCAGACGGCATTTCGGATATCAGCGTCGCGTATCACTCGTTGATTCCGCTGCTTGGCGTGGGAGCCGCGACCGTTTTTCTGATCTCGCTCATGGCATCGGGCATGTCGAGCTCGGTGGTCGGCACGATGGCCGGTCAAGTCATCATGCAAGGCTTCGTCGATTTCAGGATTCCTGTCTGGGCGCGCCGCATCATGACCATGGCGCCGGCTTTCGTGATCGGCCTGCATTTCAACGTGGTCAATGCGATGGTGATCAGCCAGGTAGCGCTCAGCTTCTTTCTACCGATCCCGTTGATCGCCCTCGTCGTGCTCTCATCGCGACGTAGTGTGATGGGTACATTCGCGGCCGGCAAAACGACGATCGTCATTGCGACGCTTGCCACGATCCTGATCGTCGCGCTGAACCTGGACCTGCTCAAGCAGGTGCTGTCCTGAGTGGAATGAGTGGAATGATTCGAGGAGCAACATCATGGGTTCGATAAGCATCTGGCACTGGCTGATTGTCGCGCTGATCGTGTCGCTGGTCTTCGGGACCAGGAAGCTGCGCACCGCGGGTGGCGATCTCGGTGCGGCGATTCGTGGCTTCAAGGACGCGGTGAATGCTGAAACGGCTGGTGGGCCGCAATCGCCGGTCGCAACCGTTGCAGATGCGGATGCTCACACAGCAGATCGCTGACCGGCGGCACCTCATCAACTGGCATGCGTTGCGCCTTCTGCGAGCAAAAACGCCTTGAAGGCCTGCGCGACGGGTGCCAGTTGCTTGTCCGCCCGGTGAACGACATGCCACTTGCGAAGCACCGGAAAACCCTCGACATCGAGCACAGCAAGCACACCGGCCTGCAGTTCCAGCGTGACGGTGTGGGCAGACAGAAAACTGATGCCCATTCCGGCGATCACGGCTTGCTTGATGGCCTCGGTATTGCTGATTTCGAGTGGATCATTCAGTGCGAGTCGACCGTTGAAGCACTGCTGCATCGCATACCACGTGTCCGAACCTTCTTCACGCACGATAAATCGTTCGTTCCTCAGATCAGAAAGGTCGATGTGCTGCTTGCCAACCTGCGAATGCTGCGGCGACGCAACGATGAAAAACGCGTGCGGTGCGAAGGGCGTGCTGATGAATTTCGATTCCGCTGGCGCGTCGACCATGATGGCAAGATCGATCCGGTTCTCTTCGAGACGACATAACAGACCATCGTGATTCTCCACCCTCAGATCCAGTTCGACCGCTTCGTTCTGGTTCGAAAACCCGGCCAGCAGCCGCGGCAAGTGATAACCCCCCGTGCTGATGACACCGACGCTCAGGTTACCTCCAGCGAGGCTCCTGATCTTCGCCAGGGTCTCTTCCGCTTCGCGGAAGCAGTGAATGATCGCGCGACTGTGGTGGAGCATTTCCTGCCCCGCGGGCGTGAGGTAAATCTTCTTTCCAAGCTGCTCGAAGAGCGCAACGCCCGCGTGCTCTTCGAGATGCTTGATCTGCGTCGAGACTGCCGGCGGTGATAGGTGCAACTCATTGGCCGCACGGGAAAAACTCAGGCGACGTGCAACGGTTTCGAAAGTCTTGAGTTGACGCAAAGTGGCGTTCTTCACAGTGATCTGCGTGAGGTTGGGGGCTAACCGGAGAGTCGGTTGAATCGGTTGAAGCGGCCCTAGAATAAACCGCGCATGGCATCGACAGGCATGTCATGAACATTGCAAGTTTTTTATCTTCGGTGCGATGACCTGGCAATGCAATGTGGACACCGTTTCACTAAACGAAAGTATCGCCGTATATCGACTAATCCCCATGCGACGCAGATCGATCCGGTCGATTAGCAACCAGCGGCGCGTAATACTCGTAAATTGCTGGATCTGGAAATGGATATTTGCGGCTTCGCAAATAATGAAATCATGCAACTGGCATCGGTCGCGTGACTCATGCGTTTGTGGCGCGTCCCGGTGCGTCAGCGTCTTCAATCGCTCGATACAGTGCTCCCGAAAAATCTCACCTTCAGTCATGGGCCAACGCTAACGCTTCACGGAATGCGTTAAGCGCAGGTGTTTCATAGCCGTTGCGCCAGATCATCCATGTATCGGCGTTGCCGATTGGCTTCTGGCGGAACCGGGTTGTTTCGCGCGCCAGTTCGATCACGCTGCGCGGGATAAAACTGATGCACGACCCCGACGCAACACAAGCAAGCATGGCGTGATACGAACCGACCTCCTGGACATCGATAACGGCATCGCTCGGTTGCGAACGCAGCCAGTCTTCTGCGATCGATCGATAGGTGCAGCCCTGTTTGAACGCCGCGAGAGAATGGATTCTCAGCTCAGACGCCGCTCGCACCGGGGGGTGATCCGGCGGCAATACCAGCACCAGTTGTTCGGTGTAGACGCGCAATCCCGTCAGTCCCAGTTCGGCCAGGTCTTGCGGCGTTTCGCCGGTTGAGAGCGGAAGCGCCGCGAATGCGCAGTCCAGCGTGCGATCTTTCAATGCATCGACGAGCTGACGAGACGGGGCGGTACTCAACCGAAGCTGCACGCGAGGCCACATCTGGTGATAGCGCGCGAGCGGCTCCGGCAGACGGCTCGCGACCGTGCTTTCCATTGCCCCTATGCGCAGCAGACCTTCGGGTTGTCCGGGGCGAAGAATCTGACGCGCTTCTTCTGCCAGCGCCAGCATCCCTTTTGCATAGCCGAGAAATTTTTCACCCTGCGGTGACAACTGCATTCTCTTGTTTTCCCGCACGAACAGCGTCACCCCGAGTTCTTCTTCGAGCTGTTGAACGCGCGTCGTGACGTTGGACTGCACCCGGCCGAGCCGCTGGGCTGCCCGGGTGATGCTGAGCTCCTCCGCAACGGCGCAAAAAATTTCCAGAGTCGAGTGATCCATGTATTTCTCAAATTAAGAACAAGTTAACTTTGTTATTCTCTAATCGAGATGCTAAGCTCAGTACGTCGATTCTGCAAGTGCTGGTTGCGTATCGGACGCGATCGAAGATCAAACAAAGGATATGGATCATGACGATGACAGAAAAACCGGAAGCATTCCGCGAACTGATGGCGATCCGCGCGGGCAAGGACATTTCGCAAAACGAAGTCGCTATCACGGGTGCTGACCCGATGTTTGCGTCGCCTTTTCGGATCGGCGAGACGTTGGCGAGCGCGCTCGCCGCACGAGCGGTTGCGGCAAACGATCTGTGGGAATTGCGCACCGGGCGTCGACAGTCGATTGGTGTCGATGTCATGGCGGCGGCCGCCACGTCCCTGGGCGGGGAAGATATGACGCTCGTCAGGGGAAGTGACGGGGAATATCGACCCGCGCCGATCGCGGACTCCCTTGAACAGATGGTGTCGCTGACCCAGCCCTGGCAGACCGCCGATGGCCGCTGGTTCCTGCCACATTTCAACCTGCCGCATCTCGAGCGTCGTGTACTCGACGTCCTGAAATGCGAGAAAACGCCGGGGTCGGTGGCTGAGGCGGTGCGCCGCTGGCAAGCCGACGATCTGGAAGAGGCGATCGCTGCGGCGAATGCCTGCGGCGGAATCGTGCGCACGCCCGAGGAATGGCTCGCGCATCCACACGGTGCCTGGCTCGCGGCCCGACCTGTCGTCGAAATTACGAAGGTGGCCGACAGCGAGCCGTTGCCGCTACCGGCTGGCGGTGCGCAGCCAGCTTCTGGCATCCGGGTGCTCGACCTGACCCGCATCCTCGCGGGGCCGACGGCCGGGATCGGTCTGGCGGAGCATGGTGCCGATGTCCTGATGGTGACGGCGCCGCAACTGCCTCAGGTG
This sequence comes from Paraburkholderia acidicola, assembly GCF_002362315.1. Taxonomy (GTDB): domain Bacteria; phylum Pseudomonadota; class Gammaproteobacteria; order Burkholderiales; family Burkholderiaceae; genus Paraburkholderia; species Paraburkholderia acidicola. Next base: position 1,927,515 of record NZ_MTZV01000006.1, on the reverse strand, counting down.
CCGCCCTTCGTACGCGACACCAGTCATGGGAAGCGAAGCTGCTTCCTCGACATCAATGTTCCAACAGATGCCGCCCGGTTAAGAGAGCTTGCCGGCGATGCCGATGTGTTTATCGACGGTTACCGGCCGCATCGTCTCGCTTCACACGGTTTGGGTATCGATGACCTGGTGAAGCTACGTCCAGGGCTCGTCCACGTCAGCGTGAACTGCTATGGCTCCGGCGGCCCGTTCGCGGACCGGGCCGGCTGGGATCAGGTGGCTCAGGCCGTGACAGGCGTTTGCGACATCCAGGGCACGGCAACGAAAGCGGGGCAACCGAAGCTGACGCCCGTGTATCTGTGCGATTTCCTCACCGGCTTCCTGGCGGCCTTCGGTACGATGCTGGCCCTGGCCCGTCGGGCACGGGAAGGGGGCAGTTATCACGTGCAGGTGTCGCTATGTCAGTCCGCGATGCTGTTGCAACGGCAGGGATTGATCGACCGTTTTGAGAACGCGCCTGGACGTTTATCGCCGGAGGTGTTCAACCAGTACGCCGTGGACGACTTCGGCACGCCGTTCGGCGACCTGCGCAGCCTGGGACCAGTCATCCGTATGTCCGAAACACCGCCTCGCTGGGACAAGACGATTCCGGTGCTCGGTGGCAATCGCGCGGAGTGGTTGCCTCGCGAGTCGTCAGGCACGCATGTGCGCTAGAACCGCACCTTCACCTGAAAGCCGATCGTGAACGGGAGATCGTCGGAAGGGATCGGTGGGATGACGATGAAGTTTGCCCCAACGCGCTTGTATTCCACCATCACGATCGGCGCAGCGACAGGGCCGATCGTGTGATTGCGGCCGAGGCCCCAGTTGCCGTAGTTGTAGCCGGAAATGATGCCGCCCATCGCGGCGAGCCGGATGTAGCCCCAGTGCAGAAACTCCGGTGCCCAGACACCACCGCCGTACCACGACGGACGACGTAGCGAATTGCGAAAGCCGCCGCCGGTTACCGCCCATTCGTTACCGAGCCAGCATTCGACGCCGAGGCCAGGATTGAACTGCTCGAAGTGCTTACCGGGATCGGGATCGATGTGATACGAGCCGAGCATCGCGTCGACCCAGACGCCGCCGCTGCACCAGTCGGCTGCATGAGCCATCGAGGTCGTCGCCAGGCCGGCGACGAATGCGGCAAGCGCAACCACGCGCCTTGTTCTGTTTCTCGTGTGCCAAAAGCGCATGTCTTCTCCGTCACCGGTCGAGCGCCGGTGTCACGATGGTGATGTCGATTGAGTTGGGCGGTGCCCGTCGCACTGTACCTCAACGGGCCGCGGGCACGGTGGAGGGCTTACTCTGGACGACGGGTACGCGACCTGCGACGGCAAGCAAACCGCGGCCGGCAATCAGGAGAGGGAACAATAGCGGAGCCTGATGGCAAGCTGGTGAATGCCGCACGGGCATTCACCGCAAGCGGGATCAGTGTCTGATGGCGCAGCGTGTTTCAGAGACCGAGGTCCGACAGACCAGGATGATCGTCGGGGCGACGCCCCAGCGGCCAGCGGTACAGGCGATCGGTTTCGCGGATCGGCAGGTCGTTGATACTCGCATGGCGACGCGCCATCAGGCCGTGCTCGTCGAACTCCCAGTTCTCGTTGCCATACGAGCGAAACCAGTTACCGGAATCGTCGTGCCATTCATAGGCGAAGCGCACCGCGATGCGATTGTCGGTGAACGCCCACAGCTCCTTGATCAACCGGTAGTCCAGCTCCTTCGCCCACTTACGGCGCAGCAGGCCCACGATTTCCGCGCGCCCGGTGACGAATTCCGCGCGGTTGCGCCACGCGCTCTGCGGCGTGTAGGCCAGCGATACGCGCTCGGGGTCGCGGGTGTTCCAGCCGTCTTCGGCGGCTCGCACTTTCTGGATCGCGGTTTCGCGTGTGAATGGTGGAACGGGGGGGCGGGTTTCGATGGGGTTGCTCATGGTGGGTCCTTGGGTTGTGGCTAAGGTCGATGAAGTCACTAGAGATCAGGTTGATTCGCGTCGCGTGTGCGAGCGCGTTGCCACAGAAGCAGACGCGGCATCGAGCAGTTGTTCGGCAGCGGCGCAGGCATCGAGTGCGGCATCGGGCTCGCCGCTGACGAGCGCCACCCCGATCGCCCCGTCGATCAGGATCAACCACTGACGCGACAGGCGCGCGGCACCTCTACCGCTCACGCCACCTGACGCCGCGTACTCATCGCACACCGAACGCACGAAATCGAGCAGGCGCTCCTTGTGCTCGCGCGCGACGACGCGGATCGGGTCGTCTGCCGTGGCGATTTCGCCGGATGCATTCAGGAAGGCGCAGCCATGAAAGTTGTCGGAGGCGAACCACTCACGCAACACGTCGAACATGCCGAGCAGACGGGTGCGCGGGGTACGCCCACGCTGTTCGGTACCGGCGATGAACCACTTCATCCAACGTTCGTCGCGTCGCTCCAGTGCAGCCGCTACCAGCGCGTCCTTCGATTCGAAGTGCGTATAGAAGCTTTTGCGTGCGGTACCGGACAACCGGACGATCGCGTCCACACCGGTGGCATGGATGCCGTCTGCGTAAATCAGCGCTTCAGCTGCGTCGAGCAGCCGTTCGCGTGCGCCGGCGGTGGTTTGTGGGTCAGTGGAAGTCGTCATGTGCGAACGGTAGAACGATCATTCCACCATGTCAAGCAACCCATGTTCGACGTAGTGTCTTGCTGCTGCGTGCAGGTGCACATTGGCGCGGTGCCGTCACGATTGCGCCAGATCGGTTATCGTGGCATCGCCCCCTTCACCGGATACCCGTTCATGAGCCCGCATTCAGTCCGCGCTGTTTTCGCACGCACGTTTTCAGCGGCCGTGGTGGCCGCAGTGGCTGCGCTCGCGGCCTGCACGCCGCTCCAGGTCGTGACGCATTCGGTCAGCCAGACGGAAGCCCGCGTGCCTGCCGGGCAATACACACTCGATCCGCACCACTGGAGCGTGATCTTCGACGTCGACCATTTGAAATATTCGCGCTTCACGATGCGGTTCGATCGTGTGGACGCGCAACTCGACTGGAATGAGGGTGGACTGGACAAGAGCCAGGTGACGGTCGCGATCGATGCCAATAGCGTCGATACGAATGTGCCGATTCTCGACCGGCTCGTCAAAGGCGCGGATATGTTCGACGCCGCGAATCATCCGCAGATCCGCTTCGTCAGCACGCGGTTCGAGCGCACCGGCGACGCGCGCGGCACACTCACCGGCAATCTGACCATTCGTGACGTGACGCAACCGGTCACGCTCGATGTCACGTTCAACGGCTTCTCACCCGATCCGCTGACGAAGCAGGACACATTGGGCTTTTCGGCGGAAGGCCGCTTTAGCCGCTCAAAGTTCGGATTGGGGACCTGGTACCCCGCGGTCGGCGACGATGTGCACGTGCGGATTCAGGCGGAGTTCGTGCGGCCGCCGGCTGGCAACTAAACCAGCCCGCGGCCAAATGGCTATTACGCGGCAGTCCAGTCGAGAATCACCTTGCCGCTTTCGCCCGAAAGCATCGTGGCGAAGGCTTGCTGATAGTCGTCGACGGGGAAGCGGTGCGTGAGGATCGGCGAAAGATCGAGCCCGCTTTGCAACATCGCGACCATCTTGTACCAGGTCTCGAACATCTCCCGACCGTAAACACCCTTGATTTCAAGGCCTTTGAAGATCACCTGGGTCCAGTCGATCGCGGTCTGCGAGGGCAGAATACCGAGCAGCGCAATCTTGCCGCCGTGATTCATCGCCTCGAGCATGCTCGTGAACGCGCTCGGCACACCGGACATTTCGAGGCCCACATCGAAGCCCTCGGTCATGTGCAGATCGTCCATCACATCGCGCAGCGATTCGTGCAGTACGTTCACCACGCGGGTCGCACCCATCTTGCGCGCGAGTTCGAGCCGGTAGTCGTTGACGTCGGTGATCACCACGTTGCGCGCACCGACGTGCTTGGCGATCGCGACAGCCATGATGCCGATCGGCCCGGCACCGGTAATCAACACGTCTTCACCGACAAGATTGAACGACAGCGCCGTGTGCGTCGCGTTGCCGAACGGATCGAAAATCGCGGCGAGATCGTCGGAGATATCGGCGGGAATCTTGAACGCGTTAAACGCGGGGATCACCAGAAACTCGGCGAATGCACCTTCACGATTCACACCGACGCCAACCGTATTGCGGCACAGATGACGCCGGCCCGCGCGACAGTTGCGGCAAAAACCACACGTGATGTGTCCTTCGCCGGACACCCGGTCGCCAATCGAAAAGCCCCGTACCTCCTGGCCCATCTCGACGATTTCACCGACGTATTCGTGACCGACGTGCATCGGCACAGGAATCGTTTTCTGCGCCCAGTCGTCCCACTTCCAGATATGAATATCGGTGCCGCAGATCGCCGTGCGCGTGATGCGGATCATCACGTCGTTGTGGCCGACTTCAGGTTTTTTCACGCGCGTGAGCGTGAGGCCTGGCCCGCGTTCGAGTTTTGCAAGTGCTTTCATATGTGCCTCTGATTCTTCAAATGATGCCGAGCGAGCGGCCAACACGGGCGAATGCATCGACAGCCTGGTCGATCTGTGCGGGCGTATGCGCCGCGCTCATCTGCGTGCGGATGCGCGCGCGGCCTTTCGGCACGACCGGGTACGAGAAGCCGATCACGTAGACGCCTTCCTGCAGCAGTGCATCGGCCATGCGCGACGCAAGTTGCGCGTCGCCAAGCATCACGGGAATGATCGGGTGTTCGCCGGGTACGAGCGTGAAGCCGAGTGCGCTCATCGCATCACGGAAGTGGGCACCGTTCGCGCGTACGCGTTCGCGCAGTTGCGCACCTTCATCGCTGGCGAGCAGTTCGAGCACTTTCAGCGACGCGGCTGCGATGCTCGGCGTTAGCGTGTTGGAGAACAGGTAGGGACGCGAGCGCTGGCGCAGCAGTTCAATGACTTCGCTGCGCGCGGCAACGTAGCCACCGGACGCGCCACCGAGTGCCTTGCCGAGCGTACCGGTGATGATGTCGACGCGCGACAGCACGCCGCAATGCTCGGGTGTACCGCGGCCGTGCTCGCCGATAAAGCCGACTGCATGCGAATCGTCGACCATCACGAGCGCGCCGTAACGATCGGCGAGATCGCAGATGCCGGCGAGGTCCGCGATGATGCCGTCCATCGAAAATACGCCGTCGGTGGCGATCAGCTTGAAGCGCGCGCCCGCTGCATCGGCTTCGCGCAGCTTCGCTTCGAGATCGGCGAGATCGTTGTTCTTGTAGCGAAAGCGTTTCGCTTTCGACAGACGCACACCATCGATGATGCTCGCGTGATTCAGTTCGTCGCTGATGATCGCGTCGGATTCGTCGAGCAACGTTTCGAACAGACCGCCGTTCGCGTCGAAGCAGCTCGAATACAGAATGCAGTCGTCGGTATGGAGGAAATCCGCGAGTGCGCGTTCCAGTTGCTTGTGCACGGTCTGCGTACCACAGATGAAACGCACCGACGCCATACCGAAACCATCGTTGTCGAGACCGGCTTTGGCGGCTTCGATCAGACGTGCGTCGTTGGCAAGACCGAGGTAGTTGTTCGCGCAAAAATTCAGTACGCCGTTGCCCGCGGCCAGCCGGATTTCCGCCGACTGCGGGCTCGCGATCACGCGTTCAGTCTTGTGAAAACCGTCTGCGCGGATCTGTTCGAGTGTCCCGCGCAAATGGGAAAGATAGGCGTCACGCATGTATCGGGCTCCTGAAAGGGTGGGCCGGCGGCACGACAGGTTGGACCTGCGATGGCGAAAGTGAGCGTATTCGTCCGCGTCGTGTCCTGCTATAGTCGGCTGTCGGTTTTATCGAATTTTTTCGGTTTTCCGAACGCAAATCCGGTATATCGAACAACTCTAAACGATAGGTCAGCAAATGGCAAGTTCGGCAAGCCGACGTCCGGCATCGCCCGCCGCTCCAACAGCCGCTGCTTCGCTCGCGGCGCCGCCGCGCGTCGGCGAGCAGATCCAGCGCCTGCGCAGCGAGCGCCGCATGACGCTCGACGATCTGTCGCGCGCGGCGGGTGTGTCGAAATCGATGCTGTCGGAAATCGAGCGCGACAAGGCCAATCCGACGATCGCCGTCGCCTGGCGACTGACCCATGCGCTCGGCGTCAGCCTCGATTCGCTGTTCGCCGTGCAGAAGGCGCCCGAAGCGATTGCTGTGTCCGGCCCGCACGAAATCCCAACCTTGAGCGGCCACGATGCTGGCTACCAGCTGCGCGTGTGGGGGCCAATCGAACTGGCGGGGAAGTTCGAATGGTACGAGTTGACGCTGCAGGCCGGGGGCGCGCTGGTGTCGAACGCACACGAACCGGGCACCCGCGAGCATCTCACGGTCCTGCACGGCACGATCGAGGTAGAAGCGGCCGGCACGACGAAGCGCCTGAAAACGGCGGACACCGCCCGTTATGTCGCGGACGAACCGCATGCGATCCGCAATGCCGGCAAGGGGGAGGCCAAGGCGTTGCTGATCGTGATCCATGGATAAGCATCTCCAGTGAGCAGGGCCGGTCACGCATCATGCATTAGCCAATAAGCCGAGGTTGCGGCAATCACTGTATGTTTGTACAGTATATGCCCGACGACCGGAGCCGAACATGAACAACCCCACCGATCACGACCTGGCCGCCCGGCGCTTCCAGACCGCGGCGCGCGACCTCGAACATATCGTCCGCAATATCTCAGCACGCTACATTGTGCGCGGCGTGCCGCTCACGTGGCGGCTGCTGCATGCAATCGAAGCCGAAGCGCTCGCCGATCTCGGCCTGGCTAGCCGGCATGACGACATCATGTTGAGCCTGTTTCAGCGGCCAAGCGGCCTGTCTTACCCCGAAACGGACGATCCGGTGAGCTTCGGCGCGTCGAATGCACTGCCCGCGGTGTTTGCGTTTGCGGTCACGGCCTATGAGGAAGCGGAGCGCCGGGCGGCGACGCAACTGGCGTCGTCACAAGCGGGTCGCCCGAAGCAGCCGAGGCGTGGCCGGCCCTGGGGCGGTTAGCGTACGGTCGGATGCGGTGCAAATTACCTACGAATTGCGTGCGGACGACGCATGTGAGCGATCTCCTGGAAAGTCTCACCGGTCAGCTCATCTTGATGGCGATATCTGTTGAGCTCCTTGGTTTACGTCCCACGGATCGCCTAACATTACGCAACTAACTGAAATAGAGACCATGTCCTCGCCGACCGCCTCGAACACCGGGCACCCTCGTCCGCACGCAACCGATCTCTTCGATCAGGAACGTGAGGCGTGGCGTCGCGATCCACACACCGCATTCGATACATGGCTTGCCAGTCAGCATCTGCGCCGTTCATCCGCCGATGTGTATCGTGCCCAATGGGGCTTCTTCCTCGACTGGCTCAAACTTCGGCACACGCATCTGGTTACTGTCGATACACCAACCATCGCGGAATTCGTCGCGCAGTTGCCGGTACGAAAGCCACAGCGTGTCCGCTATTTACGACTGATCGAGCGGGTTCTCGATCACGTGCGTTCGATCGAGCTGGCATCAACCAATCCCGCACGCTTCATCGCGCAGGACGGTGAGGCCGCGTGGCGCGATGCACGCGACAATGAACCCACCGGTTTTCTGAATGCCGCCGAACGGGCAACGCTGATCGCCCAGCTGTTCTCACCGGTCGTGACCTTGTCGGGCACACAACGCTGGCGCGAACACCGCGACCGCGCGCTCACTGCGCTCTTTCTCGGCGGTGGAATCAAGACAGGGGAAGCAGCGACGCTCTCGGTTAGTTGCGTGAATCCCGGCTCGCCATGGGTCACGGTCGACTCGCCCGATCCATCATTGACGCGACGCACCCGGCTGTCGCCGTTTGCCGTAGCCATTCTGGATGCGTGGCTGGCGGAGCGTCGGCTTTCCGGTCAGACCGGGCATCTGGTCTTTCCGGCGTCGCCGGCCGGCCGGCCGATGCACAAGGCAACCATGCTCCGCGCGGTGGATGCGCAGGTCGAAGCATCTGGAATCGCAGAGGCAAGAGCCGCGCGGGCAAGTCCGCATACGCTGCGCAATACTTTTGCCGCCGATCTTTTCGAAAGCGGGGTTGCGCCGGAACTGGTCGGGCAATGGCTGGGGTTCGCGCAGGCGGTTTCCGCAAACCGGCTGCATCGGGCGTGGAAAGCGTGGGCGGAAAAGCAGGAATCAGTGGAAGGTGGCGCCAGTGAACCGAACCCAGGCGCTCCCGCCGATGCCCCGTCAGTCAAACCACCGGCCTGATTCGCGTCCCGAACTGCCTCACCTTCCAGGTCCCGAATTCCCTCACCTTTGAGGGTTCCGGATAGTCAAGCAGGGCAAAAATCAGGCTGCAGAGGTATCGATAGCAGCGGAAATGAAGCGGGTAACCGCCTCCAGCCGGGAATCGCCGGGCCCGGAGGTATGCTCGCACTCCGGACAGAAGAGTTCGTACCGGTGATCGACCTGCGACAGCTCCGGCTCACCCTCCGAACACTTTGGGCAATGCAGCGGAAGCGCAACGTGCCCATCGGCCGCGGTCCCAATCCGGGCAAGCTCCCCGGCGCTCAAACGTCCCGCTGACGCGAGCGACCAGAGCAGTCCGCCAACATTCGCGTCGATCCCTTGCTGCGCATGTAACTGCACAGTCTCCTGGGTCAACCGATCGATTTCATCCGACTGCTCGCGCAACTGGGCGTCGAGCCGATCGCCGCGCGCCTTCGCTGCTGCGAGCTGCTGGATGAAATCGAATTCTTTCCGGCTGTTGTCCCTGACGCCCGCCTGATAGGTCGCGGCCATGCTGCGCAACGAATCCAGTTCGACCAGCATCGGCTTGACGCGGCGTTCCGCTTCGGCGATCGCGTCCTTGATCTGTTGCGCATAATGCTCGGTACTTTGGCGCATTTCGACGTGTAAAGCGTCGATTCGGTCGCGCAGGGCTGCATTTGTCGATTGTTCGGTGTCCAGGCGCTTTTGCAGCGTTTCGTTTTCGGCTTCCAGCCGGCGTACTGCGGTCTGCAGCCCTTCGTGGTGGACCGCGCCGTGTGTATTGGCGGCAGCGATGCCGGCTTCGAGCGCCCGGATCCGTTCGCTCGCGGCCTGCGCCCGGTCTTCGCTGCGCTGCACCGCCTCATCAGACGCTTCGCGGCGAATCTCCGCTTCGCGTACAGCCTGTTTCGCGGCGGCAAGCTCGGCGTGCATTTCGCTGCGCTCAGTGTCGAGCGTCGCTCGGGCCTGATTGAGGGCTTCGTCGAACAGCGCGCCGAGCAGTTCGCCGGCGCGGGCCTCAAGCGCTTCGGGAATGGCGCCGGCTCCGACGCGAGTCTGTGATGTCGAACGAATGCGTTCCCAGAAGCTGTCGATGTCCTTGGGAATATCGCTGGCACTGCCGGTCTGGGTCAGATCTCGTACTGCCGCCATGGACGGACGGATGCCCAGATCGAAAAAGAGGCGTTTGCACGCGTGCAGGGAAAGATCCTGCCGCCGGGCTCCGCTTTCGCGTAGTGATTTGAGTTCTTCGCGGATTGCCTGACGTTCCTGATCTAGATTCATATGCCTTTCCCGTGCTCGGTCATGATGAATTATAACAAATTACGTAGTAAATGCTACTTTTTACGGTGATAGTGCGATCTATCCTGGATACGTGTCATATACCGTGGCTGCGGTTCACCTTATACCTCTCTGAGCTAAGGTTTTCCGTGAAACAAAGCGAAGTATGGCAGTTAAGTATTTGTTTTGGTTTGATTTTTATGACTTCCCAATGCTTTGACACTGTTTCACGCAGCAGGGAGTGCTTTCTTACTGAAGCACGGTTCTCTACTGCTTGAGAGTAATAAAAGTAAACACCCTTGAACCTAGTTAAAAACGTTAACGCCATGGCAAACCCTTACCTGGTAAGGGTTCCAGCGACATGAGGTGAGGCTTTGCGGGACAGATGGTGAGTCCATCCGGGATGGGCGGGTGATGAGGTTCAGGAGTGTGGGTGAGCCACTCCGGGACACCAGGTGAGCGGGTTCAGGGGTGGTCTGGGTGATCCTGATTTCTAAAGGTGAGGTTTTGCGGGACCTGGCTCCCGCTCTCCCTTGAGCTGTCCAATCCTCGTCTCGATGCATCGAGTTCTGACGGTGAGACTTTTCGGGAGGTGTTTCTGGTTCCATTCTGGCCGTGAATGGGAGGTCCTGGATAGTCAAGGTGAGCCTTACCGGGACAAAACGGGGCACGGACGTGAGGCTATTCGGGAGTCGATGGGCTGAAAGGCCCGAAAAACAAGGGTTTCAGAGGTTCAGGTGAGGTTTTTCGGGAGCTGGCGCTCTCTGCCGGGCTCGGGTTTGACAAAGGGTCGTTCATCGATGGCGATGCTGAAATGCCAAAGGTGAGAGATTTCGGGAGCACCATTGACGCGATTCGATTGCATCGAAATGGCTGAAAACGGGCGATTGGTGAGGCTTTTCGGGAGGTGTTTTGGTCCTGTGAAGGCTCAAGGGTGAGCGAATACGGGAACAAGTTTGCGGTCACTTACGGGGAAAGCACGCTGGAAACTGGATGGTGAGGGTCGGCTACGAACACATGAATCCGCTGAGGTGAGGCTTTGCGGGGGCAGCGAAATGATCGTTTCTGCGCACTCGAATGCGCTCAAGGTGAGAGTTTTCGGGATCGAAGGGCTCATGTTGCGTGTTGCGTTTCCTTCATAAGTCCCGGAAATGACTGGATATTTTCCCAGGTATCTCGAATGGTGAGCGTTTCCGGGAGCACGGATTCCTGGTAGCGGCGCTCTGGCGAGACCGGTCGATTGCGCATCAGGTGAGGGTTTTCGGGACCCCTGCGCGGTCTATCCATTGTGAACACGGGATCGTTCCTTCGTGCCGTCTCGCACTTCTGGATGCTTAAGGTGAGGGTTTGCGGGAGAGGTGCTATCTGCCTGCAGCGGGTTCGGGGTTGGTGATCGAGATTTCTCCCGGCAGGCACCGAAGAAACGTGATCACTGAGGCGCCTTGACTGCTCTGGAAATGGCGAGAGAGGGGATCCCCTTTGAATTCCCGACAGCGCCCGGGCAGTGGCGCCCGGTGGCTGTCTGGGGCGGCTGCGTCCTGTCTGGCGGGACCTTTGACGCAGGTGGCTGAGCCGGCATGCGACGTCGGCCTGCGCGCGACTTCGATATATCTCACGGTTTTGCCTCCAGGGCAGCCCTCCGGAACGCTGCCAGGAAAACGCCGCCATTTCCGTTCGCATTTTCCGTCGCAGAATTACGACAAATCGATCGGTGAGCCGATACGGGATGGACATAACGAGGTCGGGCGCATTGGTAATCGATGCGGAATTTGCGGAATGTCCGAGGCACAACGGAATCGGCGGACCACTCAAAATCCTGAAGGTGAGGATCTTCGGGAGACGGTCGAGGTGAGTGACGATCCGTAAACCCGCTTCACCCGAAATGGTGAGATCAGCCCTATAGACGCACATCACCCCAGTCGGTATTCTCTCGAACAATCTCTCCTCGACCCGACGGTATGGCTACGAAGCGCGCGAAGAAAACCGATGTGGTGAGTCCGAGTTCGGCGGAACTGCGTAAGGCCGTCGAGGCGATCGCCATCCAGCCGAAGAGCGGCAAGATCACGCTGCTGACCAGAAAGCTGTTCAACGTGCTGCTCGCCGTTGCCCAGCAGGCCGATGAGTCCGGCGATACCTACCGGGCGCTGCTGTCGGACATCGTGGCCAATTCGGCATTCGATTCGAACGATACGGCGCTCGTCAAGGAACACCTGCGGCGCATGGTGTCGGTGCAGGTCGAATGGAGCACGGGGACATCGAGCCAGAAGCCGGGCCGCAAGTGGGGCATCTCGACGCTGATCGCGGACGCGGAAATTCTCGAAGATCCCGCTACACGCCGCGTCTGGGTTGAGTTCTCGTTTGCCCCGAAGATCAAGAAGAAGCTGCTCGACCCGGTCCAGTACGCGCGTCTGAGCCTGCAGTTCCAGAGCCAGTTGCGCAGCAGCGCGGGCCTCGCGCTCTACGAAATCTGCGTACGCTACCTGACCAATCCCAGCCATCTGACGATGCGTGAATCGTGGGAATGGTGGCGCCCGATCCTGTCCGGTACGCCCGATACGGAAGCTGGCGACGAAGCCAAGCGCGAGTACAAGTACTTCAAGCGCGACTACCTGAGGCCGGCCATCGCCGAGGTGAACGCGGTGACCAACATCTTCGTCGAGTTGATCGAGCACCGCGAAGGCCGCCGGGTGGCCGAGATCCAGTTCCGCGTCACCGAGCGCAAACAGCCGATGCTCGCGCTCGACGAGCACCCGAATGTCTTCGACAGTACGCTCGTCGACCGGATGGTGAAGATCGGTATTCCGTTGAAGGAAGCGCAGAGCCTGTACGCCGACAGCGAGGAGAACCGGATTCGTGCGGCGCTCCAGATGACCGAGCAGCGGATGCGCAGTACCGCGCTGCCGCCGGTCCGCAGTGCCCCGGCGCTCTTCAAGGACGCATTGAAGAAGGGTTATGCGCCGCCGGTCGAGGAACTGCAGGCGGTGAGCAGCGGTGGTGGCGCCAAGGCGTTGACCGGCGCACCTGCCGACGATCTGAAGGCGCGCCTGCTCGGCGAATACTCGGCCTACCGCCGCAAGGAAGCGCGGGCGCTGTATGACGAACAGGGTGAATCGGAGCGGGACATAGCCCGGCAGTCGTTCGAAGAGGACGAACTGCCGACGCTGGGTGGCCACATGCGTGACGACTGGCGCCGGCGCGGTCTGGATTCGAAGCTCGGCGAGACCGCCTTTTTCGACTGGCTGGCGCGCAGGACGTGGGGTGAGCCGACCGACGGCGATCTGCTCGCGTTCACCTTGAGTCAATCCCGGGTGGCCTGAATCCGCGGTTATCGCTGACCGCGGCGGCCCCCACGTCTATTTGAGTAGCAGAATCTGTTCGATCTGCTTCAGGATGTCATCCCGTTTCTCCCTCGACAGACCGCGCAGCCGCAGTTCGAGGCGATCGTCGCCATACGACTTCAGATCCCCCACCGACACCCCTTCCAGCTTGATTTCGAGCCGCTGCGCGTAGCGCTGGCGGCCGGCCGGTTTGGTGCTTTCCTGCGGGCTCGCCCTGCCCTTCACGATATCGGCGACCTGACGCGTGCTCAGATCGTCGGAGAGGATCTTATTGATCAGACGGAGCGTCGAGTCGGCACCGCGTGCCGAGTGGTAGCGGCCGACTTGATAGGCCATGTTCGAACCGAACCGGTCTGTCCGCGAGACCATTTCGTGCATCACGACTTCGGGTAACTTGGCGATCGACAGTGCGACCGCGACCGTCGATTCATCGAGACCCAGATGTTCGGCCAGTTCTTTCTGGCTTTGAAAATGTCCGTCATCGAGAAAGCGTTTCCAGACTACGGCGTTATCGAAGACCGTTTGCGAGTCGCGCTGGACGTTGAGGTCGTAGCCGAGTTTGTAGCTTTCTATGCCGATAGGCAGATCTACGACAATCGCCTTCACCGTTTCCTTGTTGGCTTCCTTGAGCGCGCGTACGCGGCGGCCGCCATCGCTGACGAAATAGCTGCCGGGATTGTCGTAGTCGGGGATGACATGAATGGCCTGTTGCTGTCCCTGCTTGGCGAGATTGACCGCCAGCTCTGCAATCGACGACTTCAAATAGAAGTGCCGCGGGTTAAACGGGCTCGGTTTGATTGCTTTGAGTGCAAGCTCGATAACTTGCCCAGGACGATAACCGTGCTCAAGACGCCATGCCCGGTAGGCGGATGATTCATTAGCATGCTCGGCGGACTCGGCTGCGTCGCTGGATATAGCGGCAACAGCGGAGACGCTGGCCGGCTGACTCGAGCGACCAGCGATTTCATTGTTTTTTGTCGAACCTGGCTGCACGAGGCCGTCGATTGCATTCAGACGATCGAGTGCGGTCCGTTTCTCGCTGCTGGTCGTGTCCGGACGCGCTTGAAAGCCTTTGGCGAACTGGGAGGGTTTCATTCAGGGTCCTTTATGCGCATAAATTCAGGGGAGCAAGGCGGCGATCTCGTCGGCGCATGCCCGGATTTCAAGGCTCGCGAGTTTTGCGCCACGGTCGTTCATTTGCAGAACGGTCTGGCCGAGCGCCATCGCCTGTTTGTAGGCTTCGCGGGTGGGGATTTGTGTTTTAAGCAGAGGGAAGCCTAATTCTTCGAGCGCACGCTTGAGTTCGCGCGTCAACATCCGCTTTTCTTCGGTCTTGTTCAGCAGGAAAACGGCTTTCAGGTCTTCGTTCATCACCTGTGCCTGCTGGATCAGTTTGACGAGACCCACGCTCGACCAATAATCCGCTGGGGATGAAGAAGTGGGAATAACGGCGATGGTGGCGGCGAGGAGGACGACGCCAGAGACTTTTTCAGTGATGGACGGAGGGCAGTCGACAACGATCAGGTCGTAATCGCCGACGAACTTCTTGATCTCGCGATGAATCTGGCCACCGGCTTCAGAGAGGTTGACGACCGGGAATGGAATGCCGGATTCGCCGTCAGATGACGCACTAGCCCAATGGATGAGGGTGTTTTGTCCATCGGCATCTACTACAAGGACTCGCTTACCTTTTTCATGGAAGGCAGCGCCAAGGTGCATCGCGATTGTACTTTTCCCGACCCCGCCCTTCTGCTGAGTTACCGCGATGATTTCTGCAGCCAATGTTCACCTCCGTTTTTAGAAGCTGATGGATTTTACCGTGAGGATTTTCAATATCAATCTTTTTGTCGCCAGGACACGACGAACTGGCCATTCGGGGGAGGTTTTATGCGCATAAAGTGCCCCGGCCCAGAGGCTACGCAGGCTCTGTGAAGTCAATCTGATCGTGGAATGGGATTTCTTGCGCCACGTCGGGTAGCGACGGATGCCTGTTCGGGGGCAGGGTTTTATGCGCATAAAGTCGCAGCGCCCTGGCTAACGGAAGGCATTTGCGGGAAAGTGAGAAAATAGCTCGCCGGCTGGGGCAAGGCCCGATTCGGCTCGAGTGGACCCGAGTGAAGCAGAGCCAACTGTCGCAACGGCCCCGTGTGCTTGATCAAAGCCCCAGTCGCTGATCGGCAGATCCAGCTCGATTTACTCAGCAAAGGGCCTACTTGCCCGACCCACCCGCTAACTCACGCTTTCGCACGAGCCCGCAGCGCCTCTCACCGAAAATCCGACAAAAGAACCACCGACGCCGATGATCACGATCTATCACAACCCCCGCTGCTCGAAATCCAGAGAAGCATGCCAGCTGGTCGAGCAGACCCATAACGCGACCAATGAACCGGTCGAAATCGTCGAGTACCTGAAGCATCCATTGACGACCGCTCAGTTGAAGAAGCTCGTCCGGATGCTGAACGGTTCGCCACGTGATCTGCTGAGAGCGACCGAGGCCGAATACAAGACGCTGAATCTTGGATATCCGGATATCACGGACGACCAGCTATACCAGGCGATCGAAGCACATCCGATCCTGCTGCAACGTCCCATCGTCGTACGAGACGGCCGTGCCGTGATCGGCCGACCGCCGGAGAACATAAAAATATTATTCGACTAAAAAATCGAAAAGAACTCCGAAATCTTCAAACCCAAAGGTCCGCTCGTCAAGCAGCCGCTTCACCAACTGCCAGGATTCTCCGCGAGGCGTTGCGCCGACAGACCTTTGTTCTCTTCACAACCGCCTTTCCCGCAGCCAACGCACCGCTACGGCAAGCGCAAAGGCCACACGAAGAATCACGCATTCGCCACAGCCGGGTTCGCCGCCGCAACGACACGACGTGCCGCTACAATCTGCGCCAAGCGCGCGCCTGCATGAAGCAGAACCACCACGAACCACCGCAGACCGCAATCCGCAGTTCGCAATCCGCAAGCAACACAATCGAATTCACAACAAGATCGACCAGAAAGGGACGCTGTGCATCTGACGACAACACTCACTCCGTGGTCCTCCCACGATACCCGGCTGATCCTCTCGTGCGCGCTCGGGCTCGTGCTGATCATCGTTTTCATCAGCGCACTGAAGCTGGCACCGTTCCTGTCGATCCTCGTCGGCACGTTCGCCGCCGGTTTCAGCGCGGGACTACCGCTCGAAGCCATTGCGAGCGCGTTTAGCAAAGGGGCGGGTGCCTTGCTCGGCGATGTCGGCCTCATCATCGCGCTGGGTGCGATGCTTGGCGCGCTGATGGCCGAATCGGGCGCGGCAGACCGGCTCGTATCGACGATCCTCGATCACTCCACACCGCGCCGTCTGCCGTGGATGATGGCGCTTGTCGCGATCATCATCGGTTTGCCGCTCTTTTTCGAGGTCGGCCTCGTGATGATGGTGCCGATCATCTTCGTGATGGCGCGCCGTTCGCAACAGCCCGTCCTGCGTATCGCGATTCCCGCGCTGGCCGGCCTGACGACGTTGCATGCGCTGCTACCGCCACACCCAGGTCCGCTGATCGCGATCAGCGCCTTGCACGCCGATCTTGGCGTCACGCTCGGCCTCGGTCTGATCGTCGCGGTGCCGGCCGTCATTCTGGCCGGTCCGCTGTACGGTATGTGGCTGTCGAAGCGGATGCATGTCGTCGAGCCGGAGGAGATGGGCAAGCTGTTCGCGGCGAAAGCGCCAGATGGCGAATTGCCAGGCTTTCCGATCTCGCTGATCACGATCCTGCTGCCGGTCGTCCTGATGCTCGGCCGCACGGTCGCGAAGCTGTGGCTCGCACCCGATACCTTCCTCTCCAACGCGCTCGACTTTCTCGGCGAGCCGCTGGTTGCCCTCGGCCTGACCGTGCTCTTCGCGATCGTTGCGCTGGGCTGGTCGCGCGGCATGCCGCGTGAGCGCGTCGGCGGCATCCTGCGCAAGAGCCTGCCGCCGATCGCCGCGCTGCTGCTGACGATCGGCGCCGGCGGCGGCCTCAAGCAGGCTCTCGTCATCGCCGGTATCAGTACGACGATCGGCAAGATCGCGATCGGCGCGCATCTGCCGCTGATCCTGCTCGCCTGGCTGATCGCCGTCGCCCTGCGCCAGGCCACCGGCTCGGCCACGGTCGCGACCACGACGACGGCGGGCATCGTGGCGCCCGTCGTCGCCGGTCTCAGCGTGACGCACAATTCCCTGATGGCGCTCGCGATCGGTGCCGGTTCGGTGTTCTTCTGTCACGTGAACGATGCGGGCTTCTGGATGGTGCGCGAGTACTTCGGTTTGCAACTGAAGCAGACGGTGTTCGTCTGGTCGATCCTGCAGACCATCGTCTCAGTTGTCGGACTCGTGATGACACTCGCGCTGTGGGGGCTATTGACCTGACGCTGACGCCGGCATGGGCGCCGCAACTGGCAGCAATTGATGGCGTGATGGCGCAGTCGCCACGCATGAGCGAGGTAAACTGGCTCGCAACGCGAACGTGCGTCAGAGTCAAAAACCCCACCCGGAGCCCACGATGCTCGAACTGAGACCGTCCTGTGAAGGATGCGGCAAATCGCTGCCGCCGGATGCGCCCGACGCGATGATCTGCAGCTACGAATGCACATTTTGCGAGGTCTGTGCGTTGAGCACGCTACGCAACGTGTGTCCGAACTGCGGCGGCAATTTCCAGCATCGACCGATCCGCCCACGCGCCATGCTCGCGAAGCATCCTGCAGCCACGCAGCGGCATCCTGCGTCCATCAATCAGGACACACACGCAGCGTTCTTCGAGCGCTATCGCACGACACCGCCTGCCGAGCGCTGACGTCACGCGGCTCGTTCCCGGGCATCACTCATCGGCTTGCACACCACCCGCACTGCCAATACCACTCGCTTCCCGCGCCGCCGCCCGCAGCAGCGCAATGTGCCTGCGGTAATTACGGCAGCCGCTGCAGGTCGGCAGATGAACCTTGATCGCGAGCCATTCGCCGACCCCCAGCGGTCGATCCAGCGCATCGGACAGTAGCCGCGTGATGTTCTTACACTTCCCCATTCGCATCCTCGCTGGAAAGACCTTTCTCGGTGAGACAGGTGCGCAATCGTAGACGCGCACGATAAATCAGCACGCTGCAGTGGTTCGCCGACATCTGCAGCTCCTTGCAGATATCGGTGGTCTCGAGGTCGAGGAACTCGCGCATCATGAACACCCGCCCGATCTGTTCCGGCAAATGATCGAGACACATCTCGAACAGCGTCCAGAACTGCTGCTGACGCAACGCATGCTCGGGCGTCGGCCACGGACGGGGCTTCGCTTCGCGCGACCAGTGCCCGTTCTCCTTGAAGAGCTCACGATCCAGCACCGACTCGCCGTCGAGCTCGGATTCCAGCGACGACAGATTGACCGTCCGTTGACGGGCCCGCAGCGTATCGACCAGCTTGTGACGCAGGATGCCGAATACCCATGTCTTGTGCTCCGATTGCGCGGCGAACCGGTCGGCCTGCGTCCACGCGGCGGCCAGCGCTTCCTGGACCGCGTCCTCGGCCGCGGCTGCGTCGCGTAGCTGCAGGCGCGCAAAGCGCAACAGATCGCGCCGCAACTGCGCCAGATAGACCGGATCGTCGAATGCCAGACCCGCAGCGGCGGTCATGCGGACTCCAGCAGAAAGAGTCGGCGTGACGACGCCGCGCCGATGTCGTGGTGTCCGGACGGATGCTTCGTATGATCAATCGTGTTCATGGCGGGGTGGGTGAGGTGCCTGTTTCCGGTTCGTCACCCATTTTCCCGCACGTTGCCGCTTTCGACCATCCGCGTTCAGTCTGTTTTCCTGAAAGCTTCTGTGATTGGTCGGGCTTCGGGCGTCCAGATGACAGCGACGGCAGTTTTTCTTTCAATTTCCCTTAGGGCGGCTTCGAGAAGCCCGTTTTTCACAGGACTGTCACGCCATCGCCACGAATCAATCCCCGTGCTGCAAACCTGTGGAGGCCGGAGCCTGGCTTGATGGACAAGGTCGCGCACTAACTTATCCACAAGGTTATTCAGCGAAATTGTGGATATCTTCAGTGGCATTCAGGTTATCCACCGAGGCAACTCAACCCGCATCGTCGACCGCCCGATCCGGGTTGTCTTTGCCTATGATTACAGTTCGCCTTCCCGCGCTTCGAGCGCTCCACCCTCAAGGAAACGAAGATGGCTCACCACATCGCGATTATTGTCGGCAGCCTGCGCCGCGACTCGACCAACCGGCAGCTCGCCCACGCACTGACATCGCTGGCCCCCGACGATCTTTCGTTCGAGTTCCTCGATATCGGCGCGCTGCCGCTCTATAGCCAGGACTACGACGCCGATTTCCCCGAGGTGGCGCAGCACTTCAAACGACGCATCGAAGCCGCCGACGGCCTGCTGTTCGTCACGCCTGAGTACAACCGCTCGATGCCGGGCGTGCTGAAGAACGCGCTCGACTGGGGTTCGCGCCCGTGGGGCAAGAGCGTGTGGGCGGGCAAGCCCGGCGCGGTGATCGGTACGTCGCCGGGGGCGATCGGCACGGCGCTGGCGCAGCAGCATCTACGCAATGTGCTTGCCTATCTCGACGTGCCCACGCTGGGGCAACCGGAAATGTTCATCAAGCACGATGCCTCGCGGATCGACGAGAGCGGCGCGATCCTCAACGACGACACGCGCGCGTACCTGCAGTCGTTCGTGGATCGCTATGTCGCGTGGGTCGCGCGTCATGCAGGCTAATCACGCAGGCTGAAGCGGGCGGGCGGCATCCGCCCGCTCCCGTGCGTCACACGTGATGATGACCCGTCACGCGTTCCCAGCCGTGGCGCACGGCTGCCTTGACCCGGTCCCATGTTTCGCCGGGTTCGTCGGTGGCGGTGGGCGTGCCGTTCGTTTCCCAATCGTGCTGGGCCTCGAATTCCAGCTCGTCCCATGAGCGGTCGTGAAAACGCGCGTCGCGCGCGAGCGTTGCGCCGTATCGATAGGCGGGTACGTAGTCCTCGTAGCGCGCGTTCTCGCTGGCGTATTGCTCGTCGTAGTGACTGCGAAAGTCCTCTTCGTACTCCATGAATTCGTCGGGCGTCGCGGTGACCGGGGGGCTCGACGGTACTGCGCTGCGTACCGCCGGCTCGCTGTCGTGTAGATCGGGCCGCAGCACCGCGCCCGAACCCGGTGCGGCCCCAGCGGCGATAACGCTGACGGCGGCGGCATCGTTGGTGGAAGGCGAGCGCGCAGATGGCGCGACAGCAGACGTCCTGCTAATGCCAACCATCCCACCGATCCCCAGCTCATCCAGCACCGAATGTTCGCGACCGATGTCCGGATCGGCCAGCGCCGCTTCCCAGCCCGGCGCACGTTCGCCGACATCGGTGGCGCCGAGCTTCGTCAGCAGCCGGCTGGCGAGTTCCGCATGCGCTTCGCTGGCGGCGTTCACGCACACGAGCACCGCCCCGCGCTGCACCGCATCGCGATAGCGCTCCGCTTGCGCCGTGCGTGGTCCCGAGGCGAACAGGTTGGCCAGAAATCGTTCGATGTTCGCGAGCACGCCCGCGCCGCCACCGGAGGTAGCGGTTTCGCCGGGCGTGGATTCGGGGTTCGCCTGTAACTCGATATCGGCTTGCGCGAAGCCGGTCCGCACGAGGGTATTGCGTGCGCCTTCGGCGTCGGCGTAGCTGTCGAACAGGCCGATCACGATGTGTTTCATGGCTGTCTCCCGGCAATGGAACGAAGCGCGAGGCGCGCCTCTTCCGGTAGCGGGCTGCAATCATCGTGCCGGTTACATGGTGCTTCGGCCGCCGGCCCGGCAAGCCTTGCGCAGCAAGGCCGTGCGATGACACAGCAAAAGAGCGCCGGGCACGACAGACGTATTTTCTACAATCGACGGCCCGTGTTGCACGACAGGGCTGCTCAGGTCTCGGGATGAGCGTGCGCCAGATCGCGCTGGATCGCCTGCAGGATCTGCTCGAGCAACGCGATATCGAAGGGCTTCGACAGTACCTTCACATCCACGTGACGGGCCCGGTCGAGTTCCTCCGCGTAGCCCGTGACGAGAATCACCGGCAGCTTCGTTTCGAATGCCTGGACCGCTTCGGCGAGATCGATGCCGTTCATGGCGCCGGGCATGTGGATGTCGGAAATCACCAGATCGAACGGCAGCGGCTCGCCCGTGCGGGCCTGCTTCGCGTGCGCATCGTCGAACAGGCGCAGTGCGGTGTCGGCGTTGAACACCCAGGTCACCTGGTGGCCCATCATCTGCAGCAGCGCTTCGGTGCCGGCGGCCACCTCGTCGTTGTCCTCCACCAGCAGGATGCGCAAACCGTGCGGCGCGCCGGTGTGCTCGACCGGTGCCTCGCGCGGCCGCTCGAGCTCCGGCGCAGCTGCCGCACGCGGCAAATAGAGCCGCACCGACGTGCCGGCGCCAATCGCGCTGTCGATCGCCGCGAGGCCGCCCGAGCGTTCGCAGAACGCGAACACCTGCGGTAGCCCAAGGCCCGTGCCCATGCCCTTCGGCTTGGTCGTGAAGAGCGGTTCGAAGGCACGCGCGAGCACATCCGGCGGCATGCCCACGCCGGTATCTTCCAGCGAGAACTGGACGAAGTCGCCGATCAGTGGAAAGCCGTCTTCATGGCGGAAATTGATGTTGGCAGCCCGCACCGTGAAGCGGCCGCCGTTCGGCATCGCATCGCGCGCATTGACGGCGATGTTGATCAGCGCGAGTTCGAGTTCGGCAACGTCGACGCGCATCGGCCATACATCGATACCGATATCCATCACCAGTGAGACCTTGGCGCCGAGTGACGCATGCAGCAACTCGCGGCATGACGGCAGCCAGCGTTCGACGGCGAGCGTCTCGTTGTGCAGCGGCTGCTTGCGCGCGACGCCGAGCAACTGCCGCGTGAGCGACTGGCCGCTCTTCAGCGCCCGCTCGACCGCCGACAGCTCGCGTTCGAGCCCCTGCACGCCGCGCCGCCGGACGATCTGCACGTTCGCCGAGACGATCATCAGCAGATTGTTGAAGTCGTGCGCGACGCTGCCGACCAGGTTGCCGAGCGCCTCCATCTTGCGCGACTGACGGTACGCGGATTCGATCGAGCGGCGCATCGACGCTTCCGCCTGCCAGCGCTCCCACGCTTCCTCTTCGGCGGCGAGGCGCTTGAGCGACAGCCAGATCACACACCACAGCACGATGGACGGCGTGAACATCGACAGGATCAGCACGCTCAAGTGCCGGTACCAGTCGGCCCAGATCGCGGACGTGCGATAGCCGCACGACACGTACACCGGGTAGGCGCCGACGCGGCGGAACGCGAGAATCAGATTGTCGCCGTTGGCGATCGAGCGGGTTCGCACCACGCCATCGCGACGGCCTTCCGCGAGCGCCGCGGCGAACGGCGATTGCGACTCGACCGTGGCGGACGCGCCTACGTGTGCCGGATAGTGCGCGAGGATCGCGCCGTCGCTGCGCAGCAGCGACATGGTCATCGGCGCGTCGCTGCCGCCTAGCAGTTCGCGATAGAACGCGCTGAAATAGCCGGGTCGCAGTGCAACCGATACGACACCTTCAAAGGTGCCGTTGTCGTCGCGCCGCGCCACCCCGGTGTTGAACACCTGTTCGCCGGCGACCTGGCCGACCATCACGCGCGAGACATGGTCGAGGACGTGGCCATCGCGAATACCGGTGAAATCCTCGCGGTTGAGGATCGACGCCGGCGGCACCGGAAAGTGGCGGCTGCTCGCGAGCAACGCGCCGTCGCTGCCGAAGATCGAAACCGCCGAAACCTGCGGATAGCCGCCGCCCATCACGCGCAGTTTTTCGTGGATGACCCCTTCGGCCTCGCGAATACCTTTGTCGTCGAGGTCCTGGACCAGATCGACGACGCGCGCGTCGAGCGCCTCGTTCATGTCGAACACCTTCAGCGCGTGCTCTTCGGCGACGCGCACGGTACGCAATGTGACGTCGGTGGCATCGGCTTCGCGTGCCCGCAGATCGTTGAAGGCCATGGTCGCGACGTAGATGCACGGCAACACGATCGCGGCGACCAGCAGGGCGATCAGCGTTGCGCGCCGGACGGCGAAGTTGTGTTCGGGCACCGTCGGAAACGGCGCGTCCTCCTGCCTGGCAGAAGCAAGACGGCTCGCGGGAGACGGTTCGGGCCGGTCAGGTGTCATCGTGAGTAGCGCTGAAATCCACAGGAAGTATGGCCGGTTTTCATCTTACGGCAAGGACCGGAAGGTCCTTACAGTACGTATCGCGCCGGGTGAAGCGCACCACCCCCTTGCGTATCGAGGCAAAGCACGGCGAAACAGCGACGAATCCAGAAGCGCAAACGTACACAAAAGTATAAACGGCGTATTTAACAGGCAGATTAATTTGAAAATTCCATGAAGGCACCGGATAAAAGGCAATTCTATTCGTAGAAAGTAATCGACGAGTTGCATTACCGCTAGTTTGCTTTGAAAATCTCCTCTACTCATAAAATAACGCGTCCGTTGTGTCCGGACGCCTCTGCCACGAGGGCACCGGATATTACATGGGCTGCTTTTGACCCGCCGCAAGCGGTATTCCCGTCTGGACTTAACGGAAGCCGTTCCTCGCCGCTCCTGCGGCTAGCTAAAGAAATCTCCTCCCGACGCCGTTAACGTGCACGACCCAGTGCGCCAACCCAATTGGTATTCCGATCTGCTGCCATGCCTTTGCCCATCGTGATCGCCGACGATTCGCTGCTTGCCCGCAAGGTGCTCACGAGAGCACTGCCGCCGCAGTGGGACGTCGACATCACCTATGCGGCCAATGGTCGCGAAGCGCTGGCGTTATACCGCGCAGGCAAGGCGTCGGTGATGTTTCTCGATCTGACGATGCCGGACATGACCGGCTACCAGGTGCTCGAGGCGTTGCAGCACGAAGATCTGAATACGTTCGTGATCGTCGTTTCCGCGGACGTCCAGCCGATGGCCCAGGCACGCGTGCGCGCACTCGGCGCGGCGGCGTTTATCGCGAAGCCGGTGAGCCCCGAGGCGGTACTGCCCGTCCTCAAGGAGTACGGGTTGTATGTCTGAACCAGTCCTCACTGAAGATCAGCGCGACGCGCTGCAGGAGGTCGCCAACCTGGCGATGGGGCAGGCGGCGACGCGTCTTGCCCGGCTGCTCGATGCATTCATCGAGCTGTCGGTGCCGCGCGTGCGGGTGGTGGCGGTGAGCGACGCGGCCGACGCGCTGCGTGAGATGACCGGTATCGACGAGCCGGTTACGGCCGTGCGTCAGGGCTTTCGTTCGGATATTAAGGGCGAGGCGCTGGTGCTGTGCCGCAGCGGCAGCATCGAGCAGCTGTGCGGGCTCGTCAATGATCCCTATCCGCGCTCGGCCTACGAGGCGACGACCCAGGAAGAACTGACTTTCGACGTCGCGAACGCGCTGACCGGCGCCTGCGTGTCGTGCATCCTCGATCAGCTGGGCCGGACGCCGGTGTTTTCGGCGCCAGGCATGCTGGGCCTGGCGCTGTCGCTCGACGAAGTGTTTCAGCCCGGCGTGCTCGCGTGGGAAGTCGCGCTGCTCGTCGAAGTGAATTTCGCGCTCGAGGACCAGAGTTTTCGCGCGCACCTCGTCATGCTGATGGCCGAAGAGTCGATCCGCCAGATGAACCTCGCGCTCGATGCGCTGCTGTCCAGCTTATGAATGCGCCGGCGCTTTCCCTCAGCGACCTGGTCGTCGAACGTGTCGGTTTCGGCATCTTCGTACTCGACCGCGACATGAACGTGCTGATGTGGAATCGCTTCATGCAGGACCACAGCGGCCTCGCCGCGGAGGAAGTCGTCGGACGCCCGATCTTCGACCATTTCCCGGAGCTGCCGCGCGTATGGCTGAGCCGCAAGCTCGAGAGCGTGTTCCAGCTGGGCAGCTTCGCGTTCAGTTCGTGGGAGCAGCGTCCGTATCTGTTCAGATTCGATCACGACCGGCCGATCACCGGCGGCGTCGACTTCATGCAGCAGGACTGCACCTTCATGCCGCTCATGCGCGAGCGCGAAGTGGTGGCGGTGTGCGTCACGGTATCCGACGTGACGCACGTGAGCATCGTGCAGCGCGAACGCGAAGAAGCGGTAGCGAAGCTGCAGGAATACGCGGATCGCGACGGCCTGACCGGCATCGCGAACCGGCGTTTCTTCGAATCGAAGCTGAGCGACGAATACACGCGCTGGCAGCGTTACGGTGGCGATCTGTCGGTGCTGCTGTTCGATCTCGACCACTTCAAGACGATCAACGACCAGTTCGGCCACGTTGTCGGCGATGGGGTATTGCGCGAAATGGCGCAGCGGGTCGCGGACGTAGTGCGCGTGGAGGACACGTTCGGCCGCTTCGGTGGCGAGGAATTCGCGCTGCTGTTGCCGTGCACGCCGCTGGGTGTCGCGATGCAGGTCGCCGAGAAGATCCGCCATACGATCGGCGATGCGCCAGTCGACGTGCAGGGCCTGAGCGTGCCGGTCACGGCTAGCGTTGGCGGGGCGGCGGCGCGCGCGGGTGTGCCGACCTACGAGGTGCTGATCAACGAAGCCGATGCCGCGCTGTATAGCGCGAAACGGCAGGGACGCAACCGCTCGATCGCGTTTGCCTGAGCGCGGGTCGTCGGCGCAAAAACCGTCGATGGCACCCCCAAACTGCGGGTCAGGGCAAAGATTGGTATACTTTTCGCCGCTTCCGGTATCCCAGCCGGTTTCGCGCGTGTCCGCGCGCGCGGGCGGCTTGCCCTGCGGGTAGGCATGACTTCTTCACCGCCTTTGGGCGCTTCAGCGGAGATTGTCTTGGCCGTTTCCAATCTCGTCGTGGACGATACACAAACAACCGATGCCGCTGCCGTCACATCCGGCAGCTCGTTTTATCTGGCCATGCGCATCTTGCCGGCCGCGCAGCGCGACGCGATGTATCAGGTGTACGCGTTCTGCCGCGCCGTCGACGACATCGCCGACGGCGATCTGCCGCGCGCCGAGCGCGCTGCTGCGCTCGAGCGCTGGCGCGCCGACATCGACGCCTGCTATGCCGGTGCACCGCCCGCCTCGCTGGCGGCGCTGACGCGGCACATTCACACGTTCCAGCTACAACGCGAAGACTTCCACGCGATGATCGACGGCATGGCGATGGACGCCGCCGAAGACATCTGCGCACCCGACGAAGCCACGCTCGATCTCTACTGCGACCGCGTCGCGAGTTCGGCGGGACGGCTATCGGTGAGGATATTCGGGATGCAGGAGCAACCGGGGCGCGACCTCGCGCATCACCTGGGGCGCGCGCTGCAGCTCACGAACATCCTGCGCGACATCGACGAAGACGCGGGCATCAATCGCTGCTACCTGCCGCGCGAATTGCTGGCGAGCGAAGGCATCGCGGCTGCGAGCCCGACCTCGATTGCCGACGATCCCGCGATCCCGCGTGTCTGCGCACCGCTCGTCGAACGCGCGAAGCAGCATTTCGCAGCCGCCGACGCGATCATGGACGCCGCCTCGCGCAACCACGTTCGCGCGCCGCGCATCATGTCCGGTGTGTATCGCTGTCTGCTCGAGCGCACGGTCGACCGCGGCTTCGACATTCCGCGTACGAAGGTCAGCAAGCCGCGCATGCGGCTACTGTGGATCGTCGCCCGCTACGCGTTCTTCTGATGGTGAAACTCGTACACGTGATCGGCGCAGGTCTTGCCGGTCTCGCCGCCGCCGTCCAGTTGCAGCGGCGCGGCGCACGGGTGGTGCTACACGAAGCGGCGGCCCAGGCGGGCGGGCGCTGCCGCTCGTATTACGACCGCACGCTTGGCGCGACGATCGATAACGGCAATCACCTCGTGCTGTCCGGCAATCACGCGACGCTCAACTACGTGCGTGCGATCGGTGCCGCCGACGAACTCGTCGGACCCGCACAGCCCGAGTATGCGTTCATGGATCTGGCGAGCGAGGCGCGCTGGACCGTACGACTCTCGCCGGGGCGCGTGCCGCTGTGGATCTTCGATAGCGCCACGCGGGTGCCCGGTACGCGTGCCGCCGATTATCTGTCGCTCGTGCCGCTGCTGTTCGCCAGACCGGGCCGCACGATGGCACAAACGATGCGCTGTAACGGCGCGTTGTGGGATCGCCTGCTGCGGCCGCTGTTTCTCGCGGTGCTGAACGTCGAACCGCGCGACGGTACTGCTGAGCTGGCGGGCGCGGTGGTCCGCGAAACGCTGGTCGCGGGCGGCCAGGCATGCCGGCCGCTGGTGGCGCGCAACGGCCTCGCGAGCGCCTTCATCGATCCCGCGCTGCGCCTGCTGCAGCATGGCGGTGCGGAGATCCGGCTTGGCTCGCAGTTGAAATCGATTGAATTTGCCGACACGGGGCGGGCCGCCGCGCTCGATTTCGGCGACCTGCGCGTCGAACTCGCGAACGGCGACGCGGTCGTGCTCGCGGTACCGCCGAACGTCGCGCAGACGCTGGTGCCCGGCGTGCAGACGCCCGGCCGCTTCACGGCGATCGTCAACGTGCATTTCGCTGTCGATCCCCCCATCGGCCACCCGCCGATGCTCGGCTTGCTGAATGCGACGGCCGAGTGGCTGTTTGCCTTCGATGGCCGCCTGTCGGTGACGATCAGCGGCGCGGACCGGCTGATCGACATGCCGCGCGAGCAACTCGCGCGGATCGTCTGGGCCGAGGTGGCGCAGGCGGCGAACCTGCCGGTCGAGCCGATGCCGACCTGGCAGATCGTCAGCGAAAAGTGCGCGACGTTTGCCGCGCTGCCTGAAGAAGAGATGCGCCGCCCCGGCACGCGCACTCGCTGGAATAACCTGATGCTCGCGGGCGACTGGACGGCTACCGGCCTGCCCGCGACGATCGAAGGAGCGATCCGCTCCGGCCAGAAGGCCGCGGATGCGCTCCTGAACGAACCGATGGAACGCCGATGAACGACCTGTCTCTTGCCCACACGACCGACGAGACCGACGCGACCGACGCGACCGCGCCGCTGCCCGATGCTGCCCACGGCGGCGGCGTACCGGATGCCGCGCTCAATACCGCCGTCGAGCACGCAACCACGGCGATTCTCGACGCACAGCGTCCCGACGGCCACTGGGTCTACGAACTCGAAGCCGACGCGACGATTCCCGCCGAATACGTGCTGCTCGTCCACTATCTCGGCGAGACGCCGAACCTCGAACTCGAACAGAAGATTGCGCGCTATCTGCGCCGTATCCAGTTGCCGGACGGCGGCTGGCCGCTCTTCACCGACGGCGCGCTCGACGTCAGCGCGAGCGTGAAAGCGTACTTCGCACTGAAGATGATCGGCGATCCCGAAGACGCGGAGCACATGCGCCGCGCCCGCGAAGCGATCCTCGCGCACGGCGGCGCGGAAGCGTCGAACGTCTTCACGCGCATCATGCTCGCGCTGTTCGGCGTCGTGTCGTGGTACGCCGTGCCGATGATGCCGGTCGAGATCATGCTGCTGCCGAAATGGTTTCCGTTCCATCTGTCGAAGGTGTCGTACTGGGCGCGCACGGTGATCGTGCCGCTGCTGGTGCTGAACGCGAAGCGGCCGGTCGCGCGCAATCCGCTTGGCGTGCGCATCGACGAGCTGTTTCGCGGCGCGCCGGTTACGACCGGGCTGCTGCCGAAGGCTGGGCATCAGAGTCAGAGCTGGTTCGTGTTCTTCCGCGCGGTCGATGGCGTGCTGCGCCTCGTCGACGGGCTGTTTCCGCAGCACACGCGGCGCCGCTCCGTCGATGCCGCGGTCGCGTTCGTCGATGAACGGCTGAACGGCGAGGACGGCCTCGGCGCCATTTTCCCGGCGATGGCGAACGCTGTCATGATGTACGACGTGCTCGGCTATCCGGCCGACCATCCGCAGCGTGCCACTGCGCGCCGCGCGCTCGACAAGCTGCTGGTGATCCACGATGACGAGGCGTATTGCCAGCCTTGCCTGTCGCCGGTGTGGGATACGTCGCTGGTGGCGCACGCGCTGCTCGAAACCGGCGACGCGCGCGCCGAAGAAGCGGCGCTGCGCGGGCTTCAATGGCTGCGCCCGCTGCAGATCCTCGACGTGCGCGGCGACTGGATCTCGCGCCGCCCGGATATCCGCTCCGGCGGCTGGGCGTTCCAGTACGCGAATCCGCACTATCCGGATGTCGACGATACGGCGGTGGTCGCGATGGCGATGCATCGTGCGGCCGCGCTCACGCAGTCGAATGTCGATCGCGAAGCCATTGCGCGTGCGCGCGAATGGGTGGTCGGCATGCAGAGCAGCGACGGCGGCTGGGGCGCATTCGAGCCGGAAAACACTCAGTACTACCTGAACAACATTCCGTTCTCCGATCACGGTGCGTTGCTCGATCCGCCCACCGCCGACGTATCGGGCCGCTGTCTGTCGATGCTCGCGCAGCTCGGCGAACTGCCGGCCGCGAGCGAGCCGGCGCAGCGTGCGCTCGACTATGTACTCAAGGAACAGTTGCCGGACGGCAGCTGGTACGGCCGCTGGGGGATGAACTACGTGTACGGCACGTGGACCGCGCTGTGCTCGCTGAACGCGGCCGGTATGGCTCACGACGATCCGCGCATGCGTCGCGCCGCCCAATGGCTCATCGCGATCCAGAACGACGACGGCGGCTGGGGCGAGGACGGCACGAGCTACAAGCTCGACTACCGCGGCTACGAACGGGCGCCGAGCACCGCGTCGCAAACCGCATGGGGGCTGCTCGGCCTGATGGCGACCGGCGACGTCGACCACCCGGCGGTCGCACGCGGCATCGCGTACCTGGTGCGCGAGCAGCGCGAACATGGCTTGTGGGACGAGACGCGCTTCACCGCAACGGGCTTTCCGCGCGTGTTCTATCTGCGCTATCACGGGTATCGCAAGTTCTTCCCGCTATGGGCGCTCGCGCGCTATCGACAGTTGAAACGCGACGGCGAGACGCGCGTCACGGTCGGGATGTGATGAAGACGATGTCCGATCTACCGGTCATCGTCGTGACCGGCATGGCGTTCGAGGCGCGGATTGCGCGCGGCGCGGGTGTCGAAACGGTGTTCGCGGCGCGCGCCGATCTTCTTGAGCGCGCATTGAACGAGGCCGTGGCGCGCGGCTGTTCGGGCATCGTCAGTTTCGGCACGGCCGGCGGGCTCGCGCCGGAGCTCACGGCGGGCACGCTGATCGTGGCCGATGCCGTCGATGGGCCGCTCGGCCGTATTGCCACCGATCAACCCTGGAGCGACCTGATCGCCGCCGCGCTGGCCGCTACGCCGCTCGGCGCGCGCTTGCGTCGTGGCTTGCAGGCCGCGGTGACCGCGCCGCTTACCGGTGCCGCCGCGAAGGCCGCGCTGCACCGGGCGACGGGCGCGCTCGCAGTCGATATGGAATCGCATGTCGCGGGCACAACCGCGGCGGCGCACGGAATGCCGTTCGCGGTATGTCGCGCGATCGTCGATCCGGCGTGGCGCACGTTGCCGCCCGCGGCGACTGCCGGGTTGCGGGACGACGGCCGGACCGCGCTCGCGCCGATCCTGCGCGAGCTGATTCGCCAGCCGTCGCAACTGGGCGCGTTGCTCCAGCTTGCCAGCGATGCGCGCGCGGCGCGGAAGTCGCTGGTCGAGGCACGTCGGGCGCTTGGTGAAGCCGGTGCGCTGCATCCGCGCACGACGCGCTGAGCGCGGAGCAGTCTCAGGCAGCATTTCCGTCGATCACAACGAAACAGCCCGGCATGCGTGAGCATGTCGGGCTGTTTTGCGTTGAGGCGCAGCGGCGGGACGACCGCTGGGCGACGCTTTACGGTGCAGCGGGCGTCGGTGCTGCTGCGCCGTTTGCCGAAGGTTGAGCCAGTTTCGCGGATGCGCCGGGGTCGGTGTAAGCGGGCGCGTTGACCGGTGCTTGTGCTGCGCTATTGCCTGACGCGGATTGAGCGGGTTTGGCAGATGCGCCGGGGTCGCTGTAGTTGGGTACATCGACCGGCGGTTGCGCGGCGCCACTGCTCGACGCAGGCTGAGCCGGTTTAGCCGATTCGCCAGGATCGCTGTAATTGGGCACATTGACCGCCGGTTGCGCCGTGCCACTGCCCGACGCAGGCGCCGCCGATTCACCGGGGTCCGCATAGTTCGGCAAGCCACTGGCTGCACCCGAAGCCGGCGCCGCAGCCCCCGGCGCATCCGGATCACCATAATCCGGCAGCGGCGGCGCCGCCGTGCCGTTGCGATGCACGCGCGATTGCCGCTGCTGCGTGTACGCGTCGCGCACGAACGTGTACTTGTCGAGCGCCGCTTGCTGCAGCAGATCCGACGCTCCGAGCAGATCGGAGCGCTTGCTCACGAACTGCGCCACATACAGCGGATTGCGCAGCGCCGGTTCCGCGTAGTTCAACGGATTGAAGCGCACATCGACCGCAAGGCCGATACCGTCGCGGACCGAACTCGGGCCGAACAGCGGCAGCACCAGATACGGACCTGCCGGCACGCCCCAGCGGCCCATCGTCAGTCCGAAGTCCTGGTTGTGCTTCGGCAGGCCGGCGGGCGTTGCGAAGTCGATCAGGCCGCCGATACCGAACACCGAATTCATCGTGAAGCGCATCACGTCTTCGGTGGCGTCGGTGATATTCAGCTGCAGCAGGTTGTTGGCCGCATTGCCGAGGTCACCGAGATTCGAAAAGAAGTTACTGAGCGCCGTGCGGATCGGCTCCGGCGTCACTTTCTCGTAGCCTTTGGCGATCGGTACGGCGATGTGCGTGTCGATCGCGTCATTGGCCTTGAAGATCACACGATTCACCGGTTCAAAGGGGTCGCCTGGTTTCCGGTCGGGGCCTGTCGCACAGCCCGTGACGAGGCCTGCTGCGAGCAGCGCCAGTGCGGGGTTTCGCATCTTCATCCGTCAATCCCTTGCAATTTTTTCCTGGCGCGCTTCGGGCGCGGCTTACCCATCAATACCGGCTGGAACACGACCGCGCCGATCAGCGTACAGAGCAACGACAGCGCCAGCAGCCGTCCCATGCTTGCCGTACCCGGATGGTGCGACAGCCACAGGCTGCCGAACGCGGTCGCCGTCGTAGCGGCGCTGAACATGACTGCATGCGTGAGGCTCGACTGCAACAGACCGGTCTGGCCGTTGCGCCATGCCATCACGAAGTAAATCTTGAAGGCGACGCCGACGCCGAGCATCAGCGGCAGCGCGATGATATTCGCGAAGTTGAGCGGCATACCGAAAACCACGCACAGCTCCAGCGTCACCACCGCCGATACCAGCAGCGGAATCAGCGTGCGCAGCACGTCGCCGAAGCGGCGCAGCGTCAACCACAGCAGGATCGTGATCGACAGCACCGACCAGCCGGCGGCCTGCAGGAACGCCTTGATGATCGTGTTGGCGGAATGCAGGATCGAGATCGGTCCACCGATCGCGCCGGGCTCGGCGGCCTTCACCGCGTTCGCGAAGCGGCGCAGCACGGTGTCGTCGCCAGGATCGGCGCCTGCCGCGATCTTCGGCGAGATGTCGACGAGCGCGCGGCCGTCGGATGCGAGCCAGTCGCGCACGATTTGCGGCGGCAGCGTGGCTTGCGTGATCAACGTTGGCTGCAGCAGTGCTGCAAGTTGCTGCAGCGCGAGTTTAAGCGGATCCGACATCGCGTGCTCGGCGCGGTCGCGGGTGGCGGCGTCGGCGGCGGCGAGTTTCATCAGCGTGGCCGACAGATGCTGCGCTTCGGCGGCGCCGGGACCAGGGTGGTCGTCGGCGGCGAGCGACAGCTGGTTCGCCGCGCGTTTGAGCGCGGCTACGCGCACGGCATCGGTGGCAGGCGGCGCGGGCGTCTGCGTGAGCGCGGGCAATAACTGCTGCGCGGCCGCATCGATCAGCGCGATCTTCTGCGGCTGATCGGGCGGGATAAAGGTGGCGAGCGTCGTGATGCGGCCGACTTCGGGCAGCGTCGAAAGGTGCGCCACGATGCGCGCCGCGTCCGCCTGCGACGACGCGAGCACGTGCACGTCGTTGACCGCAGCCTCGGGCGAATCTTTCAACGACAGCAGCGTCGCCATCGATTCCGTATGCGGGTCCTTCAGATGCAGCGGGTTGAAATCGAAGCGCAGATGCGTGAGCAGCGGCAGCGCGCCGATCACGACGATGAGCGTGCCGATCAGCACCGGCTTGCGATGACGGTCGAGAAAATCGTCGACCGGCGCGAGCTGCCGGAACCCAGGCGAACTTGCTTCGCCCGGCGGATTCAGCACCTTGATCAGGGCGGGCAGCAGCGTCATGTTGGTCAGATACGCGACGAACATCCCGACGCCGGCGATCTTTCCGAGTTCGGACACGCCGCGATACGCGGTGGGCAGGAACGAGAAGAAGCTTTCGGCGACAGCGATGGCCGCGAGCGTCAGCGGTACGCCGATGCTATGCGCCGTCTGCACCAGTGCGGCAGGAAGCCGGTCGTCTCGATGGCGCTCCTCGCGATACTTGACGCCGAACTGCACGCCGAAATCGACGCCAAGCCCGACGAACAGCACCATGAACGCCACCGAGATCATGTTCAGCGCGTCGACCATCATGAGCCCGAGCGCAGCGGTGATCGCAAGTCCGACGAACAGCGTGATGAACACGGCGAGGATCAGACGGCCCGAGCGCAGCGCGAGCCAGAGAATCACGAGCACGACGATGAAGGTAGCGATACCGTTCAGCGCGGCACCGTCCTGCACCGACGCGAACTCTTCGTCGGCGAGCGGTTGCTCGCCGGTGAGCCGGACCTGCGCGCCGTAGTGCGTGTCGAGATCAAGCGATGCAGCGGCGGCGCGAATGGCCTTCGACGCACGCGCGCCCGGTTCGAGCGCACCGAAGTCGACGACCGGCTGCACGGTGATGAACGCGCGCGCCGGGTTCGTCGCGACATCCTTGTCGACCAGCGCACGCCACGAGAACGCCGCCGGCTGGCCGGCCAGCACGCGGTCGAGCGTAATTGCGCTTTGCGACAGCAGATGACTCATATCGGGCAGCTTCACCTGGCCGATCTGCAGCGGCAGCAGCAACGTCGTGTTCAGCGTACCGGCGAGTCCGGTCAGGCTCGGATCGTGCGCCAGCGTATTGACGAGCGGCCGCGCCTGAACCAGCTGCGAGGTCGTCGATTCGACGTCTTTCAGCGAGGGGAACAGCATGCCGTTACGTTCGAAGAACGGGCCGCCGGACGGCTGCGAGACCGCGACGAATTCGCTGGTTTCCTTGCGCAGGGCGTCAGTGAGCGCATTGGCCGCGGCATCGGCGAATTCGGGCGCCTGAGCCTCGACGACAACGAGCAGCGTCGTGCCGCGCTGCGGAAAAGCCTGGTCCATCGAGTCGCTGAGCGCCGACCATTGCTTGTCCGTTTCGACGAGACGGCTGATGTCCGTGTTGATCTTGAAGTGATGGGCGACGTAATACCCGCTTGCGACAGCGAGGATCAGCGACAGCGCGATGATCTGCACCGGATAGCGTACCGAGACAGCGACGAGACGGACGATGGAAGACTTGAGCATGAGGCGAAAGGGCCTGTCACGGAATGCTGGGTTCACAGGAAGGTCACAAGTATACCGATGCGGCGGCTTGCCCCTCGCTTAGGGCTGCAAGGCCGGGCGAGGCAAAGCCGGTATACTGGTTCGCGCCGGTGCCCATGGGTTACCCGGCGCTCTTTTTTCCTGTTCTGGCGAGCGTATGAAACGTTATTTCTCTGCTTTTCTGGCTGCTGCCGTGGTGTCGACCGCGGCCTTCGCGCAAAGTGCGCCCGATGCTGTCGTCAAGAACGCCGTCGAAGGGACGGTCAACGCGATGAAGGCCGACCCGCAGGCGCGCGGCGGCGACATGGCGAAAATTACCCAACTGGTTGAAACGCGCTTCGTGCCCGCCACCGACTTCCAGCGCACCACGCGCATCGCGGTCGGCAAGGCATGGACCACGGCGACGCCCGACCAGCAGAAGCAGTTGTACGAGCAGTTCCAGTTGCTGCTGGTGCGCACTTATGCGACTTCGCTTGCCCAACTGCGCGATCAGGACGTGACGTTCCGCTTTCTGCCCGTCAACGTGCCGGCATCGGCGCAAGACACCGTCGTGCAATCGCATGTGATCAGCAAGGGCGGCGACGATGCGATCGACTACCGGATGGAAAAGACAGCGTCCGGCTGGAAGGTCTACGACATCAACATGATGGGCGCATGGCTCATTCAGGTGTATCAGACGCAATTTGCAGACCAGCTCGCGAAAGGCGGGATCGACGGTCTGATCAAGTTCCTCACGAACCACAACGCGCGTAACGCAGGCTGAAATTTTCAGGTGGCAAGAAACGAAAAGAGCGCGACGGTCGATGCCGTCGCGCTCTTTCAATCGTGGACAACCTGACCTGACTGCCGGTTACGACTGCGTTTCGCCCGTGACCACCGGTTGCGTGAGCTTCGTCGGCAGTTTGAACTCGACCTTCTCTTCGCGGCCGGCCATCGTCGTGACATCGACGGGACCGAGTGCACGCAGCGCGTCGATGACGTGCTTGACCATTTCTTCCGGCGCCGACGCGCCCGCCGTGATGCCGACAGTCTGCGCATTCGCGAACCATTCGGGCTTCACTTCCGAACCGTCCGCAACCAGATAACTCGGTACGCCGGTTTCACTGCCAATCTCGCGCAGCCGGTTCGAATTCGAACTATTCGTCGCGCCGACCACCAGCAGCACATCGACCTGGGTGCTCAGTTCGCGCACCGCGGCCTGGCGGTTCTGCGTTGCATAGCAGATGTCGCGCGTATCCGGACCGACGATGTCGCTAAAACGGGCCAGCAGCGCATCGATGATGCCGCGTGTGTCGTCGACGGACAGCGTGGTCTGCGTCACGTAGGCGAGCGGCGTGTCGAGCGGCAGCTCGAGCGTCGCGACTTCAGCTTCGCTTTGCACGAGGATGACCGTGCCGGGAATCTGTCCGATCGTGCCTTCCACTTCCGGGTGGCCCGCATGGCCGATCAGGATCAGCGTACGTCCCGCCGACACATATTGCCGCCCCTGCACGTGGACCTTGGTGACGAGCGGGCAGGTTGCGTCGAGTACATCGAGACGGCGCTGTTCGGCTGCGCGCTCGACGGTTTGTGCAACACCGTGCGCGCTGAAGATCGCGACCGCGCCTTCGGGCACCTCATCGAGTTCTTCGACGAAGCGCGCGCCTTTCTGGCGCAGGTTGTCGACAACGTGCCGGTTATGGACAATTTCGTGGCGCACATAAACCGGCGCACCGTGTTGCAGTAATGCGCGATCGACGATTTCGATGGCGCGGACCACGCCCGCACAAAAGCCGCGGGGTTGGGCAAGGATGACTCGCATAGGCTGGCGAACTCCGACTGACGCGGGTTTCGAAGAAGTCGGCAAGCCGGCTTTATCGCCGCAATCATCATTAATATTGGCGTCCTGATACCGACACAAAGGCCGGTACGCAAAACTAAACGCGCATTCTAACGCTATCGGGGCCCGTTTGCTTCCGTGGAACAGGTGTCCACACAGGCGGTAACGGACTATTTCGGCACATGCATCGCCGCAGCGGAACCCTTAAACTAGACGATCCTGCAGTTTTTCTTACAACTGCATTACCGTATGGATTGATTTGAGGCTCGCTGGATGGAAGTCGATCACTACGAAAACCTTCCGGTCGCAAGCATCTTGCTGCCGAAGGCGCTACGCGCTCCGATCGACGTGATCTACAACGTGGTGCGCACCGCGGACGACATCGCCGACGAAGGCGACTGGAGTCCGGTTGAGCGCCATACGCGCCTCGCCGACTTCCGCGCCGGGCTCGATGCCGTGGCCGATGGCCGCCCCGCGCCGGTTCACCCGCAGCTGTTCGCCCGGCTGGCCGAGGTGGTCGCGCAATACACACTACCGATGCAGCCGTTCTACGATCTGGTTTCCGCGTTCGACCAGGATATCGACGCCAGCCGTTATGCCGACTGGCCTCAACTGCTCGACTACTGCCGGCGTTCGGCGAATCCGGTTGGGCATCTGATGCTGCATCTGTTCGATGCGGCGACCCCGGACAATCTCGCCGATGCGGATTTGATCTGCACGGCGCTGCAACTGATCAACTTCTGGCAGGACGTCGCCATCGACTGGCAAAAGGGCCGTATATACATGCCGCAAACCGACCTCGGGCGCTTCGGCGTCACTGAAGCGCACATCGCCCAGGGCGTGACCGATGACGCGTGGCGCGCGCTGATGGCGCACGAAGTCGCCTACGCCCGCGCAATGATCGTACGCGGCGCGCCGCTCGCGTTACGCATACCGGGCCGCTTCGGCCTCGAACTGTGCGGCATCGTGCATGGCGCTTTGCGCATCCTCGAACAGATCGAGAAGACGAATTACGATGTGTTCCGCCATCGTCCGGCGCTCGGTGGGTTCGACTGGTGTGTCGTCGGCGTGCGTTCGCTGGCCATGTGGTTGTCGCGGCGCGTCGGCGTGCGCGCACCGTCAATCGAGGGCAGCGCATGATGGTGATTCTGTTTGCGCTGTCGTGCGTCTCGCTGTTGATCTGGTGTGTGTTGCTGTTCGCGCGCGGCGGTTTCTGGCGCACACGGCCGGCGCCGCCGCTTACCGTGCAACCGCGCGAGGCGTGGCCGGCAGTCGCCGCCGTCGTCCCGGCGCGCAATGAGGCCGACGTGATCGCCCAGGCGGTGTCGTCGCTGCTCACGCAGGAATATGCGGGTGCGTTCCACGTGATCGTCGTCGACGACCACAGCACCGACGGCACAGCCGATGCCGCCCGCGCCGCAGCGCTGCAGCTGCAATGTCCCGACCGCCTGACCGTGATCGCCGCGAAGCCGCTGCCCGCTGGCTGGTCCGGCAAGGTGTGGGCGCAGTCGCAGGGCATCGAGGCGGTCCGCACGCTCGGCGTTCCCGCCGATTTCCTGCTGCTCACCGATGCCGATATCGGCCATCCCACCGATGCCGTCGCACAACTGGTCGAGCGCGCCGACGCCGAACAGCGCGATCTCGTCTCGCTGATGGTCCGGTTGCGTTGCGATTCGTTCTGGGAAAAGGCGCTGATACCGGCGTTCGTGTTTTTCTTCGCGAAGCTGTATCCGTTCGCGTGGGTCAACAACCCGCGCAACCGGACGGCTGCGGCCGCGGGCGGCTGCATGCTGGTGCGGCGCACGGCGCTCGAGGAAGCGGGCGGGATCGAATCGATCCGCGCCGAGCTGATCGACGATTGCAGCCTCGCGGCGCGTATCAAGCATCGCGGCACCGGCCGTCATCCGATCCGCCTCGATGTGGCCGCGCGCAGCGTCTCGCTGCGTCCGTACGACAGCTGGCGCGATATCTGGAACATGATCGCGCGCACCGCGTTTACCCAGCTGCGCTATTCGCCGTGGCTGCTTGGGGGTACGCTGGCGGGCATGGCCATCATCTATCTGCTGCCGCCGCTGGCGGCGCTTGCACTCGGTCCGACCGGGTTGCCCGCCTGGCTCGCGTGGGCGGCGATGTGCTGTGCCTACGCGCCGATGCTGCGCTATTACGGCCGCTCGCCGCTGTGGGCGCCGTTCCTGCCGCTTATCGCGTTGTTCTATGTCGGCGCGACGTTCGCGTCGGCGGTACGTTACTGGCGCGGCAAGGGTGGCCAGTGGAAGGCGCGCGTGCAGGCGCCGGTCCAGGAACGGTAACCGGTCCCACGAAAATGAACCGCCTGCTCTGCGCCCTCGCCCTCACGCTCGGATTGATCCAGGGCGGTCTGGCTGGCGAGAGCGCGCAGCAGGGCAGTCAGCCCGATGCTCCGTCCGCTGCTCAGCCGGCCAGTGATAGCGCGAGTGGACACAGCGCTGCGCAAGACAATAGCGAGCACCTGCGCCAGCGCATGACCGACTATCTGACACGCAAGTTCGGCGTGGCGAGAGACAAGGCGGAGCAGATCGCGAAGGCCGTCAATGCATCTTCGGAAAAGTACGCGTTACCGCCGGCGTTGCT
Source organism: Paraburkholderia acidicola (assembly GCF_002362315.1). Taxonomy (GTDB): domain Bacteria; phylum Pseudomonadota; class Gammaproteobacteria; order Burkholderiales; family Burkholderiaceae; genus Paraburkholderia; species Paraburkholderia acidicola. The sequence continues at coordinate 1,888,722 of NZ_MTZV01000006.1, read as the reverse complement.
GCTCGCCATCATCTCGATCGAATCGCGCTTCAAGGAAAAGGCCAAAGGCACGAATGGCGCGACCGGGCTGATGCAGGTCGTGCCGGGCGCGCATCGCGATCTGTTGAGACACGTGAAGGATCTGACGCAGCCCGATACCAACATCGAGGTCGGTTCCGCGATTCTCTATGGATACCGTCGCTCGGCGGGCGGCGATCTGAATGCGGCGCTCAAGTCGTATGGCGGATCGAAGGCGTATGCGCAGATGGTGAGTGAGCGCACGAAGGCGTTTGCGGGCGTGGTCGGTGACGACGATGCTGGCCACGCGATGTTGCCCGCCACGTTCCGTACTGCATTCCGATCCGACCAGGGCGGTGCATGCGATACCCGCTGGACTACCTTCTGCATCGGCCCGGTCGTCTGGCTGGGGAATGTTGCCGCGGTTTCCGGGGCGTCGGGCAGTGGTTTGCCGGTCGCGCCTGCTACGGTGAGCGGATTGGGCGGTGGGCTGTTTCCGCCGCCGTTACCGGTTGCACCGTGAATCGCGTGAGCGCTTCAGCTTCACGCTGAGTGACACACCTCAGCGCTGCGTGAGCAGCATATACAGCTGAATCACCATATCCGGCGAAAACGTGAACGGCACCCAGCCGTGACCGGTATGGCGCATCACCAGCAGACGGTCGCCGTTCGATTGCTTCTGCACGGCCATCACCGGGTTTTTCGTCGAAACGAAGCGCCAGCCGGGCGGCAGGTTCGCCGGCGGTTCGGGTTGCATCGAGGCACGCGCGTTCGCGAGTTCTTCGATCAGCTGGCCGACCTGCGTGGGATGCAGCGACACGGTCTGGTCGCCGATCGTCATCGTGATTTCGTCGCGATTCGGGCGGTTGATCTGCAGCGTGGGCTGGTCGGCGGCATCGGGCGTGACTGCGGGCGGCTGCGCTTCTGCTGCGGTTTTTGCGTTGGCAGGTTGCGTGGCACTTGCGGGCGATGCATCGGCCTGCGGTGTAACGGCGGCTTCAATAAGCTGGTTGATCTGATCGACGCCCGCTTCGAGCGCGCCGATCTGTTCGTCAAGATTCATGCGATGGTTCTCTCATAGGACCCGCGATTTTACTCGCTGCGGGTCAGCCGACGCTGTAACAAAATGCTCACGCGTGCGGCCCGGCATGCTTGCCTAGCGGTCCAGATACCCCGCCTGCCTGAACCAGTCGATCGCATCGCTCAACCCTTCGCGGTACGGCCGCGCGCGGTAACCGAGTTCGCGTTCCGCTTTCGCCGACGAGAAATACATCTTGTTCTTCGACATCCGCAAGCCGTCGACGGTCACGAACGGCTCGCGCTTCGTGAACTTCGCGACCATCTCGGCGCCGAGCGCGAGCGGATAGAGCGGCCAGCGCGGCAGGCTGATGGTCGGCGGTTTGCGGCCGGTGAGCGCCGCGATATCCGCGAGCATTGTCTGCAGCGGCAGATTTTCACCACCGAGGATGTAACGCTCGCCGATCTTGCCGTGTTCGAGTGCGAGGAAGTGGCCGGCCGCGACGTCGTCGACGTGCACGAGATTCAGGCCGGTATCAACGAACGCAGGCAGCTTGCCGAGCGCTGCTTCGACGATGATGCGGCCGGTCGGCGTGGGTTTGACGTCGCGTGGGCCGATTGGCGTCGACGGGTTGACGATCACCGCCGGCAGACCGTCCTGCGCGATCATCCGTTCCACCGCGCGCTCGGCGAGTACCTTGCTGCGCTTGTAGACGCCGATCGCACGTTCGGGCGTGAGCGGCGATGTTTCGTCGGCGGAAGCGCCCGAACTCGTGACCTTCAGCGTCGCGACGCTGCTCGTGTACACGATGCGCTCGACGCCTTCCTTCAGCGCCGCGCGCATCGTCGCTTCGGCGCCTTCGAGATTCGCGCGCTCGATCTCGAGCGGATCGGGCGCCCACAGCCGGTAGTCGGCGGCGACGTGCAGCAGATAGCGCACGCCGCGCAGCGCGGTGCGCATCGACGCTTCGTCGCGCATGTCGCCTACGACGACTTCCGCGTCGAGCGCCTCGACGTTGCGTCGCGGGCTGGTGGCGCGTACCAGTACGCGCACGGCAAAGCCTTTCTCCTGCGCGATACGTGCGACCGCCGAGCCGACGAAGCCCGAGGCGCCGGTGATGAGCACGAGATCGCGGGTCTGATCGGTCATTCTGGTTCCGGTGATGGCAAATAAGTCGTCGGATTGTACGTGGCACGGCGCTCGCGTGTCGCGCGTTGCGTTGCGCGGCATGGCGTGTGCGCGATCGCACCACGCGCAACGCGCCCAACACGCAAGCGCCGCGAGACGACTAGAATGCCGGCTTGAAAGTTTTTGCGAGGAGCTGAAGCCATGACGGGTCCCGATCTGGATGCACGGATCGAAACGTATTACGTACGCGTGCGCGGTGTCGTGCAGGGCGTAGGTTTTCGCCATGCGACGGTGCGCCAGGCGCACGCGCTCGGTATTCGGGGATGGGTCGCGAACCTCGAAGATGGTTCGGTCGAAGCGATGCTGCAGGGCACAGCCAATCAGGTGGACCGGATGCTATCGTGGCTGCGCCACGGGCCGCCGGCCGCACGCGTGAGCGAGGTGACCGGCGAAGAGCGCGCCACCGAAAAACGCTTCGAACGTTTCGAGCAGCATTGATCGCGGCGCACGCGCCGCGATCTGGAACACCTTCTGGCGCTATCAGCTCAACGCGCGACGAGCAGGCTCTCCGCAAACCCCCAGTCCCGTTCGAGCCACTGATGCTCGCACGCAAAGCCCGCGTCGTGCGCCATCGCGTCGACTTCCTCCACGCGGTACTTGTGGCTGCTTTCGGTCCAGATCGTTTCGCCGGCTTCGAGCGTGACCGTCAACTGCGCGGCGCGCACCTGAGCCGTCACGTGACGCGTGGCGCGCAGATGCATCTCGATGCTGCGCGCGTCGCGATTAAAGCGTGCGACATGTTCGAACGCATCGAGCGGAAAATCGCCGCCCAGCTCGCGATTGATCCGCGCGAGCAGGTTCAGGTTGAACGCAGCCGTGACGCCGATCGGATCGTCGTAGGCGGCGAGCAGCACGGGCACCGGCTTGTCGAGGTCGGTGCCGAGCAGCAGGGCATCGCCGGGGGCAAGCATGGCGCGGATCTCGCGCAGGAAGCGCGTGGCCGCGAGCCGCGCGAAATTGCCGATCGTGCTGCCGAGAAACAGCACGAGGAGCCGCTCGCCGGACGCACGCTGACGGCTCACTTCCGCGAGCCCCGCAAGATAGTCGCGCTCGTAACCGACTATCGAGATCCGTTCGATATCGCCGAGCTCTCGCCGGCACAACTGCAGCGCGGTGCGCGAAATTTCAATCGGGCAGTAAGAAGTAGGGCGTTTTTTACAGAGTGCTTCCAGAATGCGGCGCGTTTTGCGGCCACTGCCGCTGCCGAGTTCGGCGACAGTGACGTCGTGCGGCAGGTGCGCGACGATGTCCGCGGCGTGCTGTGCCATCAGACGTTCCTCGGAGCGTGTCACACCGTATTCGGGCAGCGCGGTGATGACTTCGAACAGCGCGGAGCCGACTTCGTCATACAGGTATTTCGACGGCAATTCCTTCTGCGGGGCGTGGGTCAGGCCCGCGCGGACTTCGGCGGCGAAGGCGGGCGATACGTCGGGCGAGAGGGCAGGCTGAGTCATGCGTTCTCCATTGATCTGTGTGTCGCCGGGCCGCGGGGCGGCGTCAGTCCGGCGTTGAGGTGCCGCTGGTGCGGCCATGATGCGGGGCAAATGCGCGGCGTGCTGTGATGGGCGCAGAAGCCACGGGAAGCGCGGGCTCGTAGCAAACGTCAGGGGCCAGCTGTGGATCGGGGCCCCCGGGCGAGCCCGATGGTGAAAAAGCGGTGCAGCAAGAAACGCGCTTGCCCCGCGGCTAGACCGATCCGACCGAAGCGGCCGATCCAGCTGATCTAGATCGCGCAGGCGCGACGTGAAGTTATGTTCTAGTCCATTTGCCGCAGATTCGCACGGACTGAATGCGCGGCGCATAACACTACTGCGGCGCCGACAACGGCGAATCCGTCTAGAATGCCGCGTTGAATTGAATCTGAAATGACAGTGTGCGCCTTGAATCGTGCGACACGCTGCGCGCCGGGATAAACCTCTGATGAAACACCGCAGTATCGCGCCGTTCTGTGCGGCGACGCACCGCCTGCCTGCGCAGAACCCGCAGGACCGCCGATGAGCGCTACAAGCTCGAAAAATCCGCCTGATCACGAGGAACCCGGCCGCGGCATTGCGTTTTCGGTGGGAGCGTCGACGTTATTTGCGTTGCTGTCGGCGTATGCAACGCTGCTCGCGCCGCTGACCGGCCTCGATATCTTCGCGTGGCGCATCGTCTGGACCGTGCCCGGTGCGCTGATCCTGCTCGCGCTGCGCGGACGCCTTCCGCAACTGCGTGCGCTCGCGATACGTGCAGTGAGCGGCCCGTACATTGCGCTTGCTTTGCTCGTCAGCGCGGCCTTGCTCGGCGCGCAACTGTGGTTATTCCTCTGGGCGCCGCTGCACGGACGGATGCTTGAAGTATCGCTGGGCTATTTCCTGCTGCCGCTGACGATGGTGCTCGTCGGCCGCTTCTACTTTCGCGAACGGCTCGATGGGCTGCAGTGGCTGGCGGTCGCGTGTGCAGCCGTTGGTGTCGCGCACGAGCTATGGGTGACCGGCGCGTTTTCGTGGCCCACGCTGCTGGTCGCGCTCGGTTATCCGCCGTACTTCGTGTTGCGCCGCAAGATCAACGCGGATTCGTTGACCGCGTTCGCGTTCGAGATGCTGTTGCTGCTGCCGGTCGCCGTGGTGCTGATCGTCACCGGCGGTTCGCTCGCGCGAATCGCCGGCCGAATCGACATGTGGTGTTTGCTGCTACCCGGACTGGGCATGCTGAGTGCGTGCGCGCTCGCGTCGAATCTGAAGGCAAGCCGTCTGCTGCCGATGGCGCTGTTCGGTATTCTCGGCTACGTCGAACCGGTGCTGCTGGTGCTCGTTTCCGTCACGCTGCTCGGTGAGACGCTCTCCGCGCAGCAACTCGCCACCTACATACCAATCTGGATCGCAGTCGCACTGACCGCACTGCATGGCGTGCGGCTCGTGCGCTTCGCGCCCCGTTGAGCGCTGTAGGGCCTCAGTGCCCGGAATGCGCCGCGGTACGGCCCGGGTTGATGCGGGTCGGTCCGACCTGCGCTTCGATCGCTTCGCGCAGCGACGGCCGCCAGCCGAAACCAAACAGCGCCTCGGCGAGCACGAACAGCGGGCCGACCAGCAAGCCCATCACGTCGTCGACGAAGGCCGGTTTGCGACCTTCATAGGCGTGACCGACAAACTGAAAGACCCAGCCGACCACGAACAGACCGATACCGGCGACGAGCCACGTCAGCGTGGCTTGCGTGGCGAGCCAGCGGCCCACGGCGAGGCACAGCGCGGAGAAAACGGCCATCATCACGCCGAGCGGCACGTCGAGTACGAGGTAATAGACGGTTGCCCCGACAAACAGGACCCATGCTGGCGACAGCATGAACGGCAGCCCGCCGATCGCCCACGACGGCCGGCTCAGTAGCACGGCCAGCGCGAGTACGATCATTGGAATGCCGATGAAGTGGGTGGCGATATTGCGCCGGTCCCGGTGATACGCGGCGTATTGGGTGAGTTGTTCGGTCAGCGTTCTCATGGATGACGCTCCTGATGCAAAACCCTCATAATCGCGGGCAACCGGTAATAAAACCTTCAGCTAGCCGACAATCCGGCATAACTGTCCACCCAGGAGACAGGTCCCCATGGCCTCGCGTGCCTCGCCGTCCGAGCCGTTTGCAGGCGCCGCATTGATCGCGACGCTCGATCGCAGCGCGTGGTTTCGCGCCGCGCCGCAGGCATTGCGCGCGCAACTGGTGGAATCGGGCCGCCTGCAGCGGCTTGCGGCCGGCGAGCGCCTGTTCATGCGCAACGATCCCGACGATGGCCTCTATTGTGTGCTCGATGGCCTGATGCGCATCGGCGCGGCCAGTTTCGCGGGCAAAGAAGCGCTGCTCGCCGTGATCGAGCCGGTGAACTGGTTCGGCGAGATTACGCTGTTCGACGGCCGCGAGCGCACACACGACGCTTATGCCGAGCGCGATTCGGTGCTGTTTCATGTGCGGCGCGCGGCGCTTGCGGCGATGCTCGAACGCACGCCCGAGTGGTGGCATGCGTTTGGCCTGCTGCTGACGCAGAAGCTGCGCTTCGCTTTCGATGCCATCGAGGAAGCGGCGCTGCTGCCGGCCGCGCAACGCGTGGCGCGCCGTCTGCTGCTGATGGCTGGTGGCTACGGCGAGTCTGGCACGCTGCGGCGCGTGCTCAAGGTGCCGCAGGAAGACCTCGCGATGATGCTCGCGCTGTCGCGGCAAACGACGAACCAGATCTTGCGGCAGTTCGAAATGCAGGGTGCATTGCAACTGCGTTATGCCGAGATCGAAATCGTCGATGCGCAGAAGCTGGCTGAGCTTGCGAGTCTGGCGCCGCGCTGAAATTACGGCGGCAAAAAAAACGGGCCGCCTCTCGGCGACCCCAATGCGTGGATTTCCCACTCTAGGGATCGACTCTTAAGCACGGCTTAAATCCGCGTGGTTCGGCGCGATTCGTACTTCCGGTTCTAATTACGCGACCTTACTGATTCGCATCACAACCTGCGGCTTGCAGCGCCTGATCTGCTGCTTTCGCCGCATCGCGGAACGCCGCGGAGTCGGGTGCAAAGCGCTGTTTTTCCTGTGCACTGAACGCGTCGCGGTTGAGTGCGCGGCAACGCATCCGCTTCGCCCACGGGCTGTCGTCATCGCTGACGATCACGAAATCGCCAGGAAAGCCCGCGACATAGCGCACCGTAAATTCATCGCCCTCATGCGGATAAAACGTCGAGTTGTGCGGCGGATAGACGTTGAAGTCGATGTCCTCGAAGGTGGTTTCAACGACCTTGCCATCGGCGGTGCGCAACAGCACGTTGTAGCCGATCACGCGATGGTTGTTATATCTCGTACTGGTCCCGTAAGTACTGGTAATGGCGCCCTGTCCCTGTTCGCCCATGCGATAGATGAGCCGCACACCAAGGTCCGGACCGAAGATGATGTTCACGACAGCCAGCACGGCGACCAGCGGGACCGACCAGCCAAAATGTCGGCGCACACCTTTGAGAAATGCACCCGCGATGAATATCAGTGCAACGAGGGCAGGCGGCACGAAGAAACGCCAGCGGATCAGCGCCCATAGCACGTGCACGAGCGGTGCGAGTGTGATGCCCACAGCAGGCGCGGCGTGTGCTGCGGGATGCCATGTGGTGGTTTCGCCAGCACTTGCGCCTGCATTTGAGTTTGCGTTGGCCGACGCATGCACGTGCGCCCCGGCCGCACCGAGCGCCAGCGCCTCCAGACGCGCACTCCAGGCCGGATGATTTGAAATGGTCGCGGGCGTTTCTGCGCGTACTACCGCGACGTCGGAACCATGCAGCGCAGCGATCTCTTTGCCGGATAGTCGGAAGATCCGGTCGGCGGCATCGTCGGTGGTGGTGAGCAGTGGCGGGATCGGAGGTACGCCGAGATCGCGGGTGTTCGCTTGCGCATGGGCGGCATCGACGAAGTGATAGAAGTCGAGCGAGAGCGTGGCGTCCGGCGGCGCATTGCTCGCGGCGCCGCTTTTATGCGTCTGCCAGAAGCAGTTGGACTTGCCCGGCGCTGGGTGACTCGACGACCGGTCGATCACCGTGTCCGAGTTGGTCTCATTGTCGGCCGGCACGATCAGTTGCTCGGCATTGGCTTCCTGCGCGAGCTTGCAGGCATCGGCGTCGGGAGCGTTTGCATCCGATGCGGCGGCGTGGGCCGCGAGTGGAAGTGCAGCGAACGTAGTTAGCGCAGCGAAGGCCAGCACGCTGACCGCGCGCGTCAACCATCGGCTGCGTCGTGCAAGCAGGTCTTCTGCAGGATGCCGCATCCATTCCCCCGGATTCCGACGTGCCACTCGGCATGCTGCTTGTCGTGGACACGGCGAAAAGATCGAATAGCCCGGAGTATCGAGAGGGGGCTCAGCGTCTGTCAAGGCAGGCGTACACCGCCGACGTGGCCAGCGGATACGTGCAACACGAAAGCGGTGCTGCGCAGCGAGACCGGTTCAGCGACTGAACACGCTGTGCTCAGCATGCACGGTCTGTCGATCGACCGCCTGCAGACGCCAGTAACCGGTAGCAGGTGCATGTGCCTGCACGCACGACCACGCAGCCGGACCTTGCGCAGAGCTGACGCGCTGCCTGCGGTCCACCGACAGACCACGCAGCGTGCACAGCGGCGCATCGGTACTCGGCGCACACAGCGTGGTGACGCCGTCGACATCGCGCACTTCGCCCCACGGGGGCAGATCGATCCCGTCATGTGCTTCACGCGACCACCGATGTTCGTCGGTATCGAGCCAGAGCACGGCGTAATCGTGGTTGACGGTGGGATCGGAACCGTTGATCAGGATGGTGAGGCGCATGGCAATTCCACCGAGGGTATAGCTCTACGAGTGTAGACGGGGGTGCGCATTATGCAAGGTGCGCGACTATCGGCGGGATTGAAAAACACAATTGGGGAACCCCTTGCCTGGCTTCTAGATTTAGATACACGCTGGCGGACCGCGCGCCCCGCTGTCGTTGCATCGCTTACGTAGACATCGCGTAGACGATCGTTCGCTGATCCCCTCGCGCACCCCACATACACGGCTTTCCAGGAGGTTTAGATGTCGCAACTCAAGGGAACGAAGACAGAGGACAACCTTAAGGCAGCGTTTGCCGGCGAATCGCAGGCAAATCGTCGCTATCTGTACTTCGCCGCCAAGGCGGACGTCGAGGGCCAGAATGACGTCGCCGCGCTGTTCCGTTCTACCGCCGAAGGCGAAACCGGTCATGCGCACGGCCACCTCGAATATCTCGAAGCATCGGGCGACCCGGCCACGGGTTTGCCATTCGGCTCGTCGCGTCTGAATCTCGAGGCGGCGATCGCGGGCGAAACGCACGAATACACGGACATGTACCCGGGTATGGCGAAGTCGGCGCGCGAAGAAGGCTTCGATGAAATTGCCAACTGGTTCGAAACGCTCGCGAAAGCTGAGCGCAGTCACGCGAACCGCTACACGAAAGCACTCGAAGCCCTGGTGGATTGACGTGCCGGCGCGCGCCTGAAGGGTCTAGCGGCGCGCGCTGGTTACGCTATGGATGCGTGCGGCAAGGTCCGCACGCACGGGCACGACCGCGTGCGGTGCGATCTGCAAATCGCATCGACGTGCGGCACGTGCACGACAAAACCACCATCCCCAGGAGACTGACGATATGCCCCACAAGGAAGGCAGTCTCGAAGCACCCACGCGGCATCCGCTCGACTGGCTCTCGGACGGCTTCTACGATCAGGACGCGCTCGACAAGGAACTGGCGCGCGTCTTCGATATCTGCGCGGGGTGTCGGCGTTGCGTGTCGCTATGCGGCGCGTTTCCGCAGCTCTTCGATCTCGTCGATGCAACCGATGGCGGCGAAGTCGAAGAAGTCGACAAGCGCGAATTCGGCAAGGTCGTCGATCAATGCTATCTGTGCGACCTGTGCTACATGACGAAATGCCCGTACGTGCCGCCGCATCAGTGGAATGTCGATTTTCCGCATCTGATGCTGCGCGCGAAAGCGGTCGATTATCAGCGCGGCGACGTGAGCATGCGCGACCGCTTTCTGTCGAATACCGATGCGCTCGGGCATCTCGCTGGTATTCCGATCGTCACCCAGACGGTCAACGCTGTGAATCACACGGGTGCCGCGCGCGGGTTGATGGAAAAGGCGCTCGGTGTCGACAAGGACGCGTGGCTGCCCGATTTCGCCACGCGCAAATTCCGTAGTGCGGCGAAGAAGTCGCCGGCTACGCCTGTGAACGACGGCGAGCGCACGCCCGGCAAGGTTGCGATTTACGCGACCTGCTACGTGAATTTCAACGAACCCGGCATCGGCCACGATCTGCTCGCCGTGCTCGCGCACAACGGGATTCCGTATGAGCTGGTCAAGAGCGAAGCATGCTGCGGCATGCCGTTGCTCGAACAGGGCAACCTGAAGGGCGTCGCACAGAAGAAGGAAAAGAATCTGCCGGTGCTCGCGAAGTACGCGCGCGAAGGCTATGCGCTGATCGGCGCGATTCCAAGTTGCGTGCTGATGTACAAGCACGAACTGCCGCTGATGTTCCCCGACGACGCCGACGTGCGCGCCGTCAGCGAAGCGTTCTGGGACCCGTTCGAATACTTCGTGGCGCGCCATCGCGATGGTCTGCTGAACACCGACTTCAAGACCGCGCTCGGCAAGGTTTCATACCACGTGCCGTGTCATGGCCGCGTGCAGAACATCGGCCGCAAGACTTTCGACACGCTGACACTCGTGCCCGATACGAAGGTGACGGTGGTCGAGCGCTGTTCGGGGCACGCAGGCACGTTCGGCGTGAAGAAGGAATTTCACCGCACGTCGATGCAGATCGGCACGCCGGTCTTCAAGGCGATGGCGCAGCCGCAGCCCGACTATATTTCGTCGGATTGCCAGCTCGCGGGCCATCATATCGAACAGGGCATCGAGGAGAACGGCCTGCCGAAAGCGCAGCTCGCTCATCCGTTGACGCTGCTGCGCAAGGCGTACGGTATCTGACGTCCATGCTGTAACCGAATCGCGAGGATCCCCGATGAACATTGCCAGGAATTCGTTGCTGTCGCTCGAAAACTATTCGAAGGCGCGCAAGACGATGCGCGCGCAGGTCATCGAGCACAAGAAGCTGCGCACCGTGCCGCTCGGCAATCACGTCACGTTTTTGTTCGAGGACGAGCTGACTATCCGCTATCAGATTCAGGAGATGCTGCACATCGAGAAGATCTTCGATGAGGACGGTATTCAGGGCGAACTCGATGCGTACCTGCCGCTCGTGCCCGACGGCAGCAACCTGAAAGCGACGATGCAGATCGAGTATGCAAACGAGGTCGAACGCGCTGCCGCGCTCGCGCGACTGATCGGCATCGAAGACCGCGTATTCGTTGAAGTGGACGGCGAGCCGCCGGCCTACGCGATTGCCGATGAGGATCTCGAGCGCGATAACGCACAGAAAACGTCCGCGGTGCACTTCGTGCGGTTCGAGTTCACACCGGCGATGAAAGCGCGGCTACGCGAAGGGGCGGCGTTGAAGATCGGTTGCGATCATCCGCACTATCCGGTGCCGGTGCAGACCGTTGGACCGCAGGTGCGGACGGCGCTGCTCGCGGACTTCAAGTAGCCGCGCGCAGCGCTTCGGTACGGTTCACGCGAAAATCACGCGAGGTCCAGCGCCCCTGTCATATCGCCTGGCGGCACCTGGCCGTTTTGCGCGAACGCGCGATCGCGCGCAAGCACACCGTCGAGCGGCGCCAGACCGTGCACACGCGTGATCAACCGAAGAATCGAATTCGTGTCGTAGAGCGTGTGATCGACGTAGCCCTTCTTCGCGAGCGGTGAGATCACGAGCGCGGGAATGCGCGAGCCCGGGCCCCAGCGATCGCCCTTCGGCGGTGCGACCGGGTCCCACCAGCCGCCGTTTTCGTCGTGCGTGACGATCACCACCGTGTTGGCCCACTGCGGACTGCGCTGCAGATGATCGATCACATTGGCGATGTGGCGGTCGCCCGATTCGACATCCGCATACCCTGCATGCATGTTCAGGTTGCCCTGCGGTTTGTAGAACGTGACGGCCGGCAGTCGGCCCGCGTCGATGTCGGCGATCAGGCGATTGGTCGATGCGTCCTCGCCGACGCCGCCGTCGCGCAGATAGCGGCGGCGCGCATCGGTGCCCGGCGCGTAGTTCGCGAAATAATTGAACGGCTGGTGGTGATACTGGAAGTCAGGCACCGTGCCCATATCGCGGTGATCGAGTGCGTACTGCCATGCACCGCTGTACCACGCCCAGTCGACGCCTTTTGCCGACAGGCGGTCACCAATGGTTGCGTACGTTTGCGGCGGTAGCACCTTCGGATCGGCGGGGTTCGCCAGCAACGGATTGCCACCCGCAGCAGGCCGTACGAAGCTCGGTTGATACGGCGGCGCCATCGTGTTGACCGCGTAGCCGTCGGGCGTGAAGAGACCGTCGTTGATGAACTTCGGCGGGCCGTCGAGTGCCGACGCCGGCGAATCGGTCGCAACCTTCAGGCGCGTGCCGGTCGGGTCGTCGCCTTCCACCACCGAAACAAAACGCTTTGCCGGGCTGTTCAGCAGATCCGGGTAGAGCGGCGCCTGCGCGGAAATCAGGAAGATGTGATTCAGCCACGAACCGCCGAACGCCGCCATGAAGAAGTGATCGCAGAGCGTGTATTGCCGCGCGAGATTCCAGAGCCGGAGTGTTTCGGCGGAATTGCGGTAATGGCCCATCACGAGGCCGCCCGAATCGGCCCACGCGACGAACTGATTGTTGCGCCCGGCGTTGATCTGCATCTGGTTCTGATAGAAGCGATGCCACAGGTCACGCGTAATCACACCGTTCGGCAGTGGTGCGCCCTGCGCGTCGGTGAGATGGAACGGGCCATTGCGCAGGCCCGTGATATCGCCTTCGGCGATCGCATAACGCTTGCCGTCCACTTCCTGTGCCTGCGGCACGAGTCCGCCCCAGAACTTCGGCAGTTGTGCGAGCGGTGTCTTGCCGTCGCGATCGAGTTGCGTGGACCGCGCGGCTGGCACCGTGTCGAGCGGATGCAGCGTGCCGGGGAAGTTGCCGTACAGATTCGCGAAGCTGCGATTCTCCGCGTAGATCACGACGATGTTGCGCACCTGGTCGCGCAACGCTGCATCGAGTCGCAGATCGGCCGCGCTACGCGGGCCGCCGCCGGTTGTCGAAGTCTGGTCCTCCGTCTGGCAACCGGCGAGGATCAGCCCCATACCGACGGCGGCTATCCCCGTTAAGACGCGGCGGCGCTCGGGATCGTCCGGCGTATCGTCGCTGGCGGCGGGCAGGTTCGGATCGTTGAGATCGTTCTCGTTCATCGGCATGGCTCCTGAATCCGTGGGCGGAAGTGGCGGCATCGGCGACGCATGGCAGCGAGCCGCAGCGATGCGCGGCAGCGTGTACGCGCTGAGCAACGCGCATCGTGACATGCGGTCGGTGCGGACCGCAACTTGGGACGGATGGGAGGACGCTGCTTCGCTTCGGCGGATCGGCAGGACGCGCTATGAGCGCTATGCGATGAAAGGGGAATGTGGGGTGGAGCCGTGACGAGGCGTGGTACGCGCCCACGGCGTGTGTTTACAGTTCCTTGCGATAAACGACGAACCCCGGACGACTGGCTACGTCGTCGTAAAGCCGCATCGCAGTCGTGTTCGTTTCCTGCGTGATCCAGTACACGCGCGATGAGCCGCTTGTCTTGGCACGCGCATAAACCGCTTCGATCAGCGCACGGCCGACACCCTTGCCGCGTTCACTAGCGAGCGTAAACAGATCCTGCAAGTAACAGGTCGGCCCCGCGAGCGTCGTGCTGCGATGAAACAGGTAATGCACGAGACCGACGAGCTGCCCGTCGCGTTCGGCGACCAGCGCATGCATCGGCTCGTAGCCATCGAAAAAACGGCTCCACGTGAGGTCGGTGATCGCGCGTGGCAGTGCGGTTGCACCGGCGCGCCCATAGAACGCGTTGTAGCCGTCCCAGAGCGGTAGCCACGCGTCGAAATCGGCGGGCGTCACGGGGCGGATCTGGAGTGTGTCTGTCACGGGTCGGGCTCCTTGGTGCATGGCTTCGGCATGGCTTCGATTGTTCGATAGGAAGCAGGATAGAAAATTTGTGGCACCATTGTTAGCTCCACCTCGAAAGCAAAATCTGGAGCCACGCACCTTGGACTACGCGCTGCTGATGTCGAACTTCGCGAAGCGGACAAACGGCCGTAAGCTGACCCAGCAGAATCTGCTGTACGAGAGCCTGCGTCAGGCGATCCTCGATGGCGATCTGCGCTACGGCACTCAGCTCGTGCCGACGCGTGCACTGGCCGAGCAGCTCGGCATTGCGCGCAATTCCGCGTTGTACGCATACGAGCGGCTGACCGAGGAAGGCTTCATCACGACGAGCCGGCATGGTTCCGTGGTGAGCCGCGTGGCGTTTTCCGCATCCGCCGATCTACACGGCACCGGCGGCACCGCGAGCCGTCTGTCGCGACGGGTCGCCGATCTGCCGCGCGAGCGCGGCGGGCCCGACAATCCAACGCCGTTTCGCCCGGGCGTGCCGGCACTCGATGAGTTTCCGGTGGCGCAGTGGCGTGCCTCGGTGGAGCGCGCATGGCGCACGATCGATCCGCACGAACTCGGCTACGGCAACAGCGCCGGGCACCCTGCGCTCAGGCGCGCGATTGCCGAGTACGTGCGCGTTTCGCGCGGTGTGCGCTGTTCGATGGATCAGGTGTTCATCACGCAAGGTACCCAGGCGAGCCTCGATCTATGCGCCCGCCTGCTGGCCGATCCTGGCGAAACCGCGTGGGTCGAAAATCCTGGCTATCACGGCGCAAAGGCCGCGTTCCAGACGGCGGGGCTGCGGCTCGAGCCGATTCCGGTGGACGCATCGGGTATCGCGCCGACGTCGCGTCACTGGCGCGAGACACCTCCACGGCTCGTCTATACGACGCCGTCGCACCAGTATCCGCTTGGTTGCGTGCTGAGCCTCGAGCGGCGCCGCTCGATCATCGAGAACGCGATGGCCTGCGGCGCGTGGATCATCGAAGACGACTACGACAGCGAGTTGCGGCACAGCGGGCCACCACTACCGGCGATCCAGGGGCTCGCGGCGCATGCGCCGGTGGTCTATCTGGGCACTTACAGCAAGACGATGTTCCCGGCGCTGCGGATGAGCTTCATGATCGTGCCGGCGCATCTCGTGCAGCAGATCGATGAAGCGTTGGGCGAGATCGCGCGTCAGGGGCGCGTGGCAGAGCAGATCGCCCTGGCGGATTTCATCGACAGCGGTAAGTACGCGCGTCATTTACGGCGGATGCGGCGGCTGTATCAGCAACGCCGGGTCGCGCTCGTCGCCGCGATCGACCGGCAGATGGGCGATCTCGTCACGCTATCGGCGGATGGCGGGGGCATGCATCTGACGGTGCGCCTCGATGCGCCGCTGCAGGATCGCGAAGTCAGCGATGCAATGCGCGACCACGGGCTCTACATCGCGCCGCTCAGCACGTATTGCCTGCCCGGCACCGATGCCAGCGATTACAACGGCTTCATCCTCGGCTACGCGGGTGTGCCCGCGGACAAAGCCGATGCGCTAGTAGCGCGGCTCGCGCGCGTGATCCGCTCGCTTGGCGAGCGCAAGCCAACGCAGCGGCTCGAGGCTGTGCGCCTGCCGAGTACGGAACTGGTGTGAAATCCCGGCCGCGCGAGCGCGCAGCCGATTGCGCGATTCAGTGCCGCGATTGCCGCAGCGTTTCGCGAACTTTCTTCGCGACGAGAACCGACATGTAATCGAGGATCCGGGCATCCGCCTTGTAGTCGGCCAGCGTGTCGGCGTAGATCTTCGAGACTGTCTCCGCTGGGGTATTCGTTTCAGCGGCGATGGCCTTTACTACTTCGTCAACGTTCGGCTGAGGCTGAGCCATGGGATTCTCCGGGGGGAAAGGGCAGGCGGACGACAGACAACGGGAGTTTCATTAGAGGACGCCGAAAGTCGCGATGCCAATTAAATCAATCTATCGCGCGTGACGTTGCGACCCGACACTTTTTCTGCCGCAATCCTGGCGGCCCTGAGCCGCCGTTGCACAAAATTGCTCAACCATTCGGTTGAATAAAGAATGGGAAATACCTATACTCCGGCACATGGCGAACCCCGAATCTTCCCTCGACGATGTCTTTCACGCGCTGTCCGATCCGACCCGGCGCGCGATGCTGGCGAGCCTCGCCGATGGCGAGCGCAACATCGGCGAACTGGCTGAGCCATTCGAGATTTCATTCGCGGCGGCGTCGAAACACGTGAAGGTGCTCGAAAGTGCGGGTTTGATCCGGCGCCGCATCGAAGGCCGCTCGCATGTCTGCCGGATGGAGGCGGGGCCGCTTGCCGCGGCCGACCAGTGGCTGCGTTTTTATGAGCGCTTCTGGAGCGCGCGGCTCGATACGCTCGAACAGCTTCTGCAGCAGGACGACGCCACCTCGGATGGCATGCTTTTACCCCATCGTAAGGAGACACGCAGATGAGCGACGAAAGCGATTTCGGCGTCGCAAGCGGGACGCAGACGGTGCGTTTCGAGCGCCTGCTACCGGGGCCGATCGAACGCGTATGGACGTATCTGGTCGAGTCGGACAAACGCGGGCAGTGGCTCGCGAGCGGCGACGATGTACCGGCGCAGGTCGGCGGCGAATTCCAGATGTTCTTTCATCATGGCAGTCTGTCCCCGGAGCAGACGCCCACGCCCGAACGCTTCAAAAAATACGAAGACGGTATTGCGTCGATGCATCGCGTGACGCGCTACGAACCGCCGCATACGCTCGGCTTCACATGGAGCGACGGCGCGGATGGCGGCCGTTCGGATGTGCTGATCGAGCTTGCGGCGCTCGGCGACAAGGTGCGTTTCGTACTGACGCATCGCAAGCTGTCGGGGCGTCACGCGCAAGTCAATGTTTCGGGCGGCTGGCACACGCATCTGGCCGTGCTCGATGAGCGACTGAACGGGCGCGTGCCGGTGTCGTTCTGGACGTTGTTCGAAGGGGTTGAGGAACAGTACGAGCAGCGTTACCCGAGGGCGTGATGCATACGCTGCACGCGCGTGTGCTCGCGTAGCGGTTCGAGGGCGATGGATGTCATCCGGAATCGCCCCCGGTCATTGAGCAATCAGCTACCGATCGAGATACCTTCGCGTTGCAGCACCCGCTGTATCGCGGGGCGTTCGAGCAGTCGCTGCGTATGCCCGGTCCACGCGGGGTAATTTGCGTGCATGTCGATACCGATCTTGCTGCCCCAGCCGTACAACACGAGCAGAAACGGATCGACGATCGTGTAGCTACCCGGCACGGCCCATTCGCGGCCGTCCGCGAGCGCCTGTTCGATCTTGGTGTACGCACCGAGCACGACCTGTCTGCCGTTCGCGCGAATCTCATCGTGCGTCGCTTCGTTGGGCGTGAAGCGCGCGGGGCGCCAGAGTTCGCCGTAACCGATGCCATGTATCCAGCCGACGAGCCACGCAAGCCATTCGTAGCAGCGAGCCTCGGCGGCGGCGTTGTTCACGGGTAGCAGGCCACCTGCCGGATGCTGGCGCGCGAGATACACGAGTATGGCCGGCAACTCGGTGAGCACACGAGTTTCCCCGGGTATGCGCAGCGCGGGCACGCGCCCTTTCGGATTGATCGACAGATACGGTTCTTGTTGCGTTGCGCCTTGCGCGATCGGCACGGTTTCGAGGTCGTACGCCACGCCGAGTTCTTCGAGCGCGATATGAACGGCCATCGAGCAGGAGCCGGGGGAGTAGTAAAGGGTGTAGTTCATGCAGCGAGTTTATGAGCCGCCCAGCTCGCCCACAAACGATGATTTGTACGGTCGCGGCATTAGTGATACTAATGTGGTCATGACCTTTTCTTCCCGCATCCCACCGCTGCAAACGCTGCGCGTTTTCGAAGCCGCCGTGCGGCTGCGCAGCTTCACGCGCGCCGCCGATGAACTCGCGCTAACGCAGGGCGCAGTCAGCCAGCATGTGCGCGCACTCGAGTCGCAACTAGACGTGTCGCTGTTCGAGCGCACGCCGGGCGGTGCCATGCCGACACCGCACGCGCATGATCTTGCGCTCCAGGTGCGTCAGGGCTTGCGCGTGCTGGAACGTGCATTCGGCGAGGCGGCGCAGGCTCGTGCGCCCGTCCGTGCACGCGTACGGCTGACGATGGCTGTGCTGCCGGTCTTCGCTGAGCGCTGGCTTGCGCAGCGCCTCCCGCGGTTCCAGGCCGCGCATCCCGAGATCGCGCTGGACATCCACCCGGCTGTTGCACTGGCGAAACTCGACCACCGCGATCGCGTGGACGTGGCGCTGCGCTATGGTCCTGGCGAGTGGCCGGGACTGCACGCCGACAAGCTGATGGATGAAGAAATCTTTCCCGTTGCGAGCCCGCACTATCGCGGCGGCAAGTTGCCGCGCCGCTTTGCCGATCTTGCGCACTGCAAGCTGTTGCGGCACAAGGCACAGCCGTGGGAGCCGTGGTTTCAGGCCGCTGGACTCGACATGACCGAGCCGTCCGGTGCAGTGTCGTTTACCGATGGCGCGCAACTGCTCGATGCGGCGTTGCGCGGCGATGGCATTGCACTCGCGCGTCGCTCGGTGATCGAAGCGGATCTCGCGTCCGGCCGGCTGGTGCAACTGTGGAAGCGCAGCGTGATCGATGTGTACGCCTATTTCATCGTCTGGCGGCCGGACAGTACCAAGCTCCCGGCGATCGACGCGCTGCGCGCGTGGCTGCACTCGGAAGCGGGCGCAGTGGCGCTGCGCTGAGACCACCGGGCCAGGCGCGCAATTCGGACTGGCCTGATCGCTTTTCCGGCTCCCGTTTTATCTCACCTATTCGCCTTGTTGCGACTGCGGTCTTTCGTCGTTCTAGTTGCATTAGAAAACTACATTTCCTACACTGCGTGAAAGTTTCAATTCGAAACTTGTTCTCACCAGGGATCGACATGCGTGCAGGAAAGATCGAGTCGTTGCCGGACGCTGCGGTCAGTGGTACGCCGTGCGCGGCATTGCCGATGAAGCAATCGATGGTGCTGTTGTTTGCCGTTGCCTGCGGTCTGAGTGTCGCAAACGTCTACTACGCTCAGCCGTTGCTCGACCTGCTGGCCCACGACTTCAACGTGAGCCGGGCATCGATCGGCGGAGTGATCACGGCGACGCAGGTTGGCTGTGCATTGGCGCTGGTATTGCTCGTGCCGCTCGGCGATCGCGCGAACCGTCATCGGTTGATGGCGGTGCAACTGGTGTTGTTGAGCATCGCGCTGGTGGCGGTCGCGACGGCGCAGACTGCACCGCTGCTGCTGGCCGGCATGCTCGCAACAGGCCTGCTCGGCACCGCGATGACGCAGGGGTTGATCGCGTATGCGGCGACCGTTGCAGCGCCACAGGAACGCGGGCGCGTGGTCGGCGCGGCGCAGGGCGGAGTGGTGATCGGTCTGCTGCTCGCACGCACGATGTCGGGGCTCATCGCGGATGTTGCCGGCTGGCGTGCGGTCTACTTCACGTCGGCGGCACTCGCGGTTGTCATGCTGCCGGTGCTCTGGCACACGTTGCCTGCGCAGCCGGCGCCGCGCGTGCGCATGCCGTATCTGCGGCTGCTGGAATCGATGTTCTCGCTGCTCGCACACGACCGCGTACTGCAGATTCGCGGCACGATCGGCATGCTGATGTTCGCGGCGTTCAGTGTGTTCTGGAGTGCGATGGCCTTGCCGCTCAGTGCACCGCCGTTCGCGTTGCCGCATACGGCGATCGGCGCGTTTGGCCTTGCGGGCGCGGCCGGTGCGCTGGCGGCGGCACGTGCCGGCTATTGGGCGGATCGCGGTAAGGGCGAATGGACAACCGGCGTTGCGTGGATCGTGCTGCTGCTGTCGTGGTTGCCCGCCGCGTTTCTGTCGTCGGGCTTGTGGACGTTGGTGATCGGCGTGCTGCTACTCGACCTGAGCGGACAGGCGATTCACGTGGTCAACCAGAGCATGATTTTTCGCACACGTCCCGATGCGCACAGCAGGCTGGTGGGTTGCTACATGCTGTTCTATGCGACCGGTAGCGGCGCCGGCGCGCTCGCGTCGACGCACGTTTATGCGTGGGCGGGATGGACCGGCGTCTGCGTACTCGGTGCGACGATCACGCTTGCCGGGCTGGTGTTCTGGGCGCTCACCCTGCGCGCGATGCCACGACACGACGCATAAGACCAAGCATCGTTTCGTTACGCCAGCAGTGCGCAGAACCGCTCCATGTCGACGTTCCCGCCACTGACGATCACCCCCACGCGCTTGCCCTGCAACTGCGCCTTCATCTGACGTGCGGCCGCGAAACCGAGGCACCCGGTGGGCTCGACGACCAGCTTCATCCGCGATGCAAAGAAGCGCATGCAGTCGACCAGTTGCGCATCGGTCGCGGTCAACACATCGTCGACATCGCGACGAATGATCTCGAACGTATAAGCGCCGAGGTGCTGCGTCTGCGCGCCGTCGGCGATGGTCTTGGGCGTGTCGATATGCACGATCTTGCCGGTGCGGAACGATTGCTGCGCATCGTTGCCCGCTTCCGGTTCGACGCCGTACAGCTTGCAGTCGGGAGCGAGCACGCGGGTGGCGAGTGCCGATCCCGACAGCAGGCCGCCACCGCCAAGACACACGAACAGCGCATCGAGCGGACCCACTTCGTCAAACAGTTCTTTCGCCGCAGTACCCTGGCCGGCGATCACATCGGGATGATCGTACGGCGGGATCTGCGTGAGGCCGCGTTCTTCGGCGAGCTTGCGGCTAATCTGTTCACGGTCTTCGGTGTAGCGGTCGTACATCACGACGTTGCCACCGTAGCCTTTCGTTGCCGCGACCTTCGAGGCAGGCGCGTCGTGCGGCATGGTGATCGTCGCGGGAATGTTCAGCAGCGAAGCCGACAGCGCGATGGCCTGCGCATGATTGCCCGACGAAAATGCAACGACACCCGCGCGCCGCTGTGCGTCGTCGAATTTCGACAACGCGTTGAAGGCGCCGCGAAACTTGAACGCGCCCATGCGCTGCAGGTTCTCGCACTTGAAGAACACCTGCGCGCCCAGTTCGGCATCGATCGTGCGCGATTGCATGACGGGCGTGCGATGCGCGTGGCCTTCGATGCGCCGCGCGGCGGCTGCGACGTCGTCATAAGTGGGCAGCGTAAGCATGTTCATTCCCTCGTGAGCGTGACTGGTTGAGCCCGGCGGCTTGCGTGCGGCAAGCGCCGTTCATGACTATTCTTTCGCATCGCCGTACACAGTTGCACGCGATACACCGAGATACTGCGCAACGATTTCCATCGCGCGACGCACCTCGAGGCAGCCAGACTGCTTCAGCTCCTGCATCAGCAGGCGCCGGTCTTCGGCTTTCAACGACCGCGGCGTGGTAGAGAGGCTCGCCGCGAACCGGTCGATACGGCAGCGGATCGTATCGGCCCCCGCGGGGTCGAGCGATTCCTGCGGTGCGGCGTTCGGATCGGACGTGCCGAACTGCGTGAGCATGGCCTGCATGCCGCGGAACAGTGTGAGATCGACGTTGACGCATAGCGCCGCGACATAACGGCCGGTCGAGTCCTTGATACCGATCGACGTACTCTTTGCCTGCCGCCCGTCGACGAACTGATTCGGGTAGTTCGCGAGCACCTGCGGATAGTCCGCGTCGCCAATCCGTGCGAGGCCGAGTTCGGTAGCGGGTGCGCCGACCTGTCGGCCCGACAGGTTGTTGTGGATTGCGACGATGGCGTGTTTCGGATGCAGCAGATCGTGCACGACGACTTCGCAAAACGGCGCGAAGGTCTCGCCGAGTCCGTGCGCGACCTGCTTGAGCTGGTCGATCAACAGCGTCTGTTCGGGAGTTCGTCGAGTCTGCTTTGCCATCTGGATATAATGTCTAAAGATGGACAATTCGTCAAGGGTAGGCCGCTCGGCCCGGTTGCACGACCTCTGCGTGGGTTTTGTCCTACCATATCGCGCGTACCGATCAGCGGCCAGTTGCCGACAGGAGAATGCGGTGTTGCGATCCAGATTCGTAGTGGCCGTGGCGGGAATGTGGACGGCTCTCGCGCTTGGCATGGCCGGTAGCGCGGTGGCGTCGGACAGTGTGCCCGAGCGTTCCGTGGACTTCACGATCCATGACTTTCATTTCTCCGACGGCTCCACGCTGCCGGAAATTCATATCCATTACGCGACGCTCGGCACACCGCAGCGCGATGCGCACGGCACGGTGACCAATGCAGTGCTGTTGATGCATGGCACGACGGGCACCGGCCGGGCCTTCCTGACACCGACGATGCGCCGCGAACTCTTCGCGCCTGGTGCACCACTCGATGCACAGCGCTACTTCATCGTGATGCCCGACGGACTAGGCCGCGGCGGTTCCAGCAAACCGAGCGATGGTCTGCGCACGAAATTTCCGCACTATGGATACGGCGACGTGATCGAAGCGAATCACCGCCTGCTGGTGGATGGGCTGCACGTGGATCATCTGCGGCTTGTGCTCGGTACGTCGATGGGCGGCATGCAGACGTGGATGTGGGGCGAGCGCTATCCGGAGATGGCGGACGCGTTGATGCCGATCGCGAGCCAGCCGATCGCAATGGCCGGTCGCAACTGGTTCTGGCGGCAGATGGTGGTCGGCGCGATCCGCAACGATCCTGGCTGGAACAACGGCGACTACACAACGCAGCCTACGCAATGGGTACGCACGATGCCGATCTTCGCGGTGATCACCGGTAACGCCGCGCGGATGCAGGCGGCTGCGCCCGATCGCGATTCCGCCACGCGCCTCTACGATGCGACCGTTGCGGACGCGCAGAAGATCGACGCAAACGACGCGCTGTACTGGTTCGAATCATCGTGGGATTACGATCCTGCGCCGCAACTGTCGCGGATTCGCGCGCCGCTTTACGCTGTCAATTTCGCCGATGACCTGATCAATGCCGCCGATCTCGGCGTCATGCAACACGCGATCACCGCGGTCCAGCACGGGCGCTTCGTTGAGATTCCGGAGACCGCGCAATCGTACGGCCACCAGACGCTTGCGCATCCGGAGGTATGGAAGCCGTATCTGGTCCAGTTGCTCGACGACAGCGCGGCCGGGCGCGCTCAGTGAGACGCTTAGTGAAGCTTGTCGGATTCGTGCCTGGATCGACGGTGACGATCAGACAGACTGGGCGGTGCGGTGCAACACGATCGACGGCGCGTTCTTGTACGTCGCGCGACCATGTTCGACGAACCCGCATCGGGTGGCCACACGTAGCGACGCAACATTGTCCGGCACGATGAGGCAAACACTGTCGGTAGTCGGCCAGTGCGCATTGGCCCAGCGCAGCGCGGTTTGCACGGCTTCGGTGGCGTAGCCCTTGCCGTGCATCGACGGCGTTAGCACCCAGCCCATCTCGGGATAATCACCTAGCGGTGGATCGAGATCGCGCTTGAAGTCGGCGAAGCCCACTTCACCGACAAAGCGCCCGCTCGCTTTTTCGCGCACCACCCAGAAGCCATAGCCGAGCAGCGTCCAGTGCCCGATATAGCGCAGCAACCGCGCCCACATTTCTTCGCGCGTCGACGGCTTCCCGCCGATAAAACGGGTAACGGTCGAGTCGGACCACATCGCGAGGCAGTCGTCGAGATCGTCGCGAAGGTGCGGCCGCATGATCAGGCGGTCGGTTTCGAGGTGGAAGGCAGAGGACATAGGCGGGCATCGGTTCGTCAAAACGGACTGCAGATGATCGCAGATTTGCGGGCCATACGGACAGGAAGGGTTATGCTTTCGCGGCGCGGTACGGCGCACGCTGCAACGTGGCGTGGCACGTCTGCATCCGCACATGGAGCAAGGAGGCCCGATGAACCGCAAGACACTCAACGCATCCCGGCTACAGGACGAAGTCAGCCGGCGCATTCACCGCCTTCATACGATCGTCGAAGACGGTGTGAAGATTCGCGTGCCGCGCCCGCAATTGCAGGAGCCCGACAAGACCGGCTGCAACTGGACGATGAAGCACTTCGGGAATATTGCCGGCTTCGAGCGCGATGTGGCGGCGGTGCTCGATGAAGTGCAGGCCGAATACAACCTGTCTGAAGAAACGACATCGGCAGCGGCGGACGATCCGTTTGGGGATTTTCCAGGCCGCTAGAAGGGGATTTTCAGGGGAATGAGTACGGCAGGTGTGCCGCGGCGGCGGGGCCCTGGAAGGCCTGGCCGCCGGGCGGTGCATCAGTTCAGTTGGCCAGCAATTCGATCGCGCTAACGATCAGCGTGAAGGCGCCGATACAGCCGCCCAGTGTTACCGCGCCTCGCATGAAGTCCGACATGGATGTTTCCCCGCATTCATTGAAAGCGTTATTTAAGCCTGAATGAAAGGAAAAAGAAAGGTTTTCAAAAAAACGGCATCGCGGCGCTGGGTTCGCCGCGATGCCGGTTCCATGTCCCGCAGTCGACCGGGTTAGTGCTTACTCCGGTCGCAAGCCTCAGTGTGTCGGCGCCGGGTCGTCATTCAGCGTGTGCACGAAGGCGATGATGTCGCGCATCTCCTGATCGGTCATCGCTGGCTTGTCGCCGAAATTGCGATCGAACGGCGCATCTGTCACGTCGACGTTCTTCTGGTACTTCGCCGGAATGTCGTCGTACTTGTCGACCTTGCCGTCCGCTCCGTGCGGATAAAACTTGGCCGGGTTCGTATTGCGGTCGTTGTAGAACGCCATCACCTGATCGAGCGTGTGATAGACGCCGTTGTGGAAGAACACCTGACGGGTCGCCGAATTGCGCAGTGTCGGCGTGAGGAACATCGCGCAGTACTGCGTCTGGTCCTTCAAGTCCTGGCGGAACGGCCCGCAGACACCGAGATCGAAGAACTTCGGATCGCGGTTCTGTGCAAGTGCGCGATTGCGCGGTACACCGAGCGCTTCGTACTGGTAGTCGGTGAACATCGGCGGCAGGCCGTCGCTGCCGGGCTTCGAGAGGTGGCAGCCGGCGCAGTTCGCCTTGTTCGGATCGTTGAACAGATGCAGACCGTGCAGTTCGGCCTGAGACAGACGCGTCTTGCCTTCGAGCCAGCGATCGTACTTGCTGTTATACGGATGGAACGACGGGTCCTCGACCTGGTAGCGCGCGATCGCGAACATCGCTTCGGCCACCGTCAGTTGTTTGTCGCTGAAGATGCGTGGTCCGAACAGTTGCGTGAACTGCTTGCTGTACGGTGCATCGGCGAGCTTTTGCGCGACGGTATCGATGCTCGTGTTCGCCATTTCCACCGGGTTGAGCAGCGGACCGAACGCCTGCTGCTGCAGCGTGTCCACGCGACCGTCCCAGAACAGACCGCCCTGCGGGACCATCTGCGGTGCGGCGGCCGGCGCGGCGCCCGCGGTTTTCTGCGCCTTGACCACCCCCGCCGACGAAGCCGCCAGCTGCGCGACACTCGGCGCGTCGTCGTTTTCGCCCTGATCCGGACCGATCATGAAGTTCGGCTGGCGATACAGATACATCAGCGAAGGCGGCGGGCGATAACCCTGCAGCGCCATTGAGGTCCCACCGAGCTGCGCATCGAGATCGTTAGGCGGTCCGTACGCATGCGCGGGGCTATGGCACGACGCGCACGACTGCTGCCCCGACGCGGACAGCTTCGGATCGAAGAAGAGCTGCTTGCCGAGCAATGCGACCGCGCTGAGCGGCGCGACCGGCGGCCGCACCAGTGCCACCGGATGCGGGTTGGCGCCGGTCAGATTGCCGACTGCCTCGCCGATCGGGTCCGGCACCTGGGCCGGAAACGCGAGCGCGAACGCGCCGAAGCCGAGTCCGGCTACGACGACGACGGCAACGAGGGAAAGCAGCAGCCGACGTCCGCGGCGAACGGGCTGCACGGCGGACCCGGCCGGCGTCGAAGATCCGGAAGACGGGGCAGGCGAAGTAGAAAGCTCGGTCATGTGGCGTTTTCTATGCGGGACTGACAAGCAAAAGAGCCGTGTGGCAACCGATGATCCGGCTGCAACACGGCGGGAGACCTATTCGGCGGCCGGCGTTTTCGCGCCGGCCGCAACAACGGTGAACAACTGTGCTGCTGACCGGAATCAGAGTGCCGGCGGCGTGCTGACCTGCGTGCCGAGCGTCGGATCGAGGTACAGCGGTGTCGTGTTCGCGGTGCCGCTCAGGTTGAGCAAGCCGCGGATGTCGCCTGCCGTTGCATCGAACGCACCGCCACCGAGTCGCGTACCGCCCAGCCAGTTGTCCTCGATGAAGCGGACCACCGATGCCTGGTCGATGAGCGTGTGATCGACATAGTTCGTCTTGGCCCACGGCGAGATCACGAGGAACGGAATCCGCACACCGGGACCGCAGCGACCGTTGACCGGGCCCGTGCCAGCAACGCCCGCGAGCGGCGAGCCGGTACCGCATACGGCGTTGCCGTTCAACTGGTCGATGGCGCTGAACGAGGGGTTCGTCGGGGTCGCGTACTGATGGTCGTACCAGCCGTCCGAGTCGTCATACGTGACGACGACTGCGGTGCTGTTCCAGTCCGGCTGCTGCTGCAGGAAGTTGATCACCTTGGTGACGAAAGCCTGTTCGTCGAGCGGATCCGAGTAGCCAGCATGCGCGTCCTGCGCGGCCGGTGCCTTCAGGAAGCTGACCGACGGATAGTTGCCGGCCTTCACCGCGGCGAAGAAATCGTCGGTGTCGTACTGGTGGTTTGCCGGTTCCGCGGTCTTGCCGTCGGCTTCGAGGCTCTGGCCGATGGCGGCCGTTGCGCTCGGGCGCGTGTGCTGCGGGTTCGCCGTCGATGCGAAGTACTGGAACCAGTTGTGGTGCGGAATGTAGTCGGCCGTTGCGGCGTTCACGGCAGTCGCGATCGTGCTGCGCTTGCAGCCGGTCGTGCCGTTGCTGTTGGTCGTACCCAGGTTGAAGCCGCCCATGAAGCCGCCCCACGTGATCTTCTGCGCGTTCAGCAGGTCACCGATGTTCTTGCCCGACATCAGCGCGGTATCGGTGGTGCTGGAACACACGTCGTTGCCCGGATCGACGTCGTTGATCATCGTCAGGCCGCCCTGGCCGTCATTGATGTAGTACGAGGTGGCGGCGAGCGTCGACGGCTGCTTCGTCGTCTTGACGATCTGCATGCCGTTGGTCTGGCCCGACACGACTTCGAGGGCGCCCGGTGTCGACGGACCGTAGGTCGACGTGTACGCGTTGTCGCTCATCGCGAACTTCTGTGCGTAATTCCACAGCGCAGTGACCGTGTTGCCGTCGAAGTAGCCCATGACCTGGCCCTTCGTGCCGAATGCGCCTGCACCACCGCTCGTGCCGTTGCCGGTGTATTTCGGGAACAGGTCGGCGGCGCCGTTGTCCTCAGCCTGTTGTTCCGGGGTGTACGAGTGGTTCTGGTCGGCGGTCGCGGCCTGCGTGCGATCGAGACGGAACGGGTTCGCGGCGTTCGCGCCGTTGGCGGTGTTCGTCGAGTTCGGGTTCGCGGTCAGCAGCGAGCCCGTCAGACCGTTGACGGTCGGCGTGCCGGATGCGGCGTTGAAGGTCGGCTCACCGCTCGGGTTCGTCGCGTTCGGGTAAGTCCCGAAGTAGTGGTCGAACGAGATGTTTTCGTTGTAGATCACAACGAGGTGCTTGATGGGGGTGGCCGTCTTCAGCGCGTTCTGCGCGGTGACGCTTTTAATGTCGTTGTTGCTGCCGCAGGCATACATCGCGAGCGCCAGTCCAGTGAGCGGGACAGCGATCAAGGCTCGACGAAACATATTGCGAGGCTCCACTTGGTTGGTTGATTTCATTGTTCGGGTCTCCGGTATCGGCGGACTGCGCGCCATGCGTGTGGGGTCGGCGCACTGCCGATGCGGAGCCGGTTGGGGCGTGCATCAGAGCGTTCGCATTGGAACATTCAGGTGTGAAGCTATAGAGACGGCTCGCTTTCGATGTTCTTACCGAAAGATGCAGTTTCGAAAGGAATGGAGAGGGCGGCTGCAAGATCTGGGCAAGCGCCCGGGTGCTTGACGGGCCCGGACCCGCGTTGCGCGGGCCGGGCGGGCACGACGGATGGTGCGGCTACGTCGCCAGGGTCAAGCGACGTTCTGCCCGGCGAACGCGCGCAGTGCGTCACCGGCGAGGCGATAGCGAACCCATTCGGACTGCGGGCTCGCGCCGACCGTTTCGTAAAAGCGGATGGCCGGCTCGTTCCAGTCGAGCACGCTCCATTCGAAGCGTCCGCAACCATCGGCGATGGCCTGTTGCGCGAGATGATGCAGCAAGCGCTTGCCGGCACCGGTACCGCGAAACCGCGGCGAGATGTACAGGTCTTCGAGGTACAGCCCTTTCAGCGCGAGCCACGTCGAGTACGAAAAGAAGTACACCGCAAAGCCCGCGGGCTCGCCGTCGATTTCGCAGATCAACGCGTGGGCTGGTGACCCGGTTGAGAAGAGGCTCGTGCGGATGGTATCGGCGGTGGCCATCACTTGATGTTCGGCTTTCTCGTAGATGGCGAGTTCGGTGATGAATTGCAGGATCAGCGGTGCGTCGTGTTCGACGGCAGGACGGATGTGAATCGGCAACGGTGGGTCCTCCGGGGTGCGCTTGTAGAGGCGCGGGTAGCTTGAAAGAAGCAGGGAAAAAGCGTGACGGCATAGCTTGCACAATCGCAACGCACTATCGTACGACGACTTCGCGCGGTTCCGTGCAAATTGACACCGCGCAACGCCGCCATTACAGTCGTCCCATGCACGCACATCTCATCACCACCACGACCACCACCACGACCGCCATGGGCGGGTCGCGGGGAGGTCGCATGCGCTGAGGTAGACGCGTCGCAAGACACCCAAAGCCCCGCCCGCAAAGGACGGGGCTTTTTTCATTCTCCGTCCGGTTCGCGTGCGTAACCCGAAGGAGAATATCGTGGAAGACGTCGATCACCGTGCGCTTGGCAATGCGCTCGATCTGTTTCATCAGCAGGACGAAGGTCCCGGGATGATTTTCTGGCATCCGCGCGGGCTCGCGCTGTATCGCGCCGTGGAAGGCTATATCCACGCGCGCATGCAGCAGGCCGGCTTTCGAGAGATCCGCACGCCGCAGCTGCTTGCGCGCTCGCTATGGGAGCAGAGCGGTCATTGGGACAAGTTCGGCGCCAACATGTATGCGCTCGATAGCGACGGTCACGACGCGTGCCTGAAGCCGATGAGTTGCCCATGCCACGTGCAGATCTTCAACAAGCGCGTGCGTTCCTGGCGCGAGTTGCCGATTCGCTACGCGGAGTTCGGTGCAGTGCATCGCGCGGAGTCTTCCGGTTCGCTGCACGGCTTGATGCGGGCACGTGCCTTTACGCAGGACGATGCGCATGTCTTCTGCACGGAAGAACAGGTGGTAAGCGAACTCGTGCGGTTTTGCGTGCTGCTGCGTCACGTGTATGCGGATTTCGGTTTTGCGGGCTTCGATGTCGCGCTATCGACGCGGCCTGCGCAGCGCGCCGGCGACGATGCGATGTGGGACCGCGCCGAGGCGCTGCTCGCGCAGGCCGCTGTGGCGGCGGATCTCGCGGTGCGGATGCAGCCGGGCGAAGGCGCGTTCTACGGCCCGAAGCTTGAGTTTCAGTTGACGGACCGCTATGGACGAAGCTGGCAATGCGGAACGGCGCAACTCGACTACGTGCTGCCCGAGCGGCTCGAGGCGAACTACATCGGTCGCGATGGTGCGAAAGCGCGGCCGGTGATGATTCATCACGCGGTGCTGGGCAGCCTCGAGCGTTTTATCGGCGTTCTGCTTGAGCATCACGACGGCTGGCTGCCGGGATGGCTCGCGCCCGATCAGATTGTCGTGGCCAATGTCGGCGAGCGGGAATACGCATATGCGGACGAACTGGCGATGCGTTTCGCCGATGCGGGTCTGCGGGTGCTGCCCGACCTCCGGTCGGAGCGGTTGCCACGCAAGATCGTCGACGCGCGTGCCTGGCGCGTACCGGTGCTTGCGATTGCCGGTGCGCGCGAAGCGGACAGCGAGAGTGTCACGTTGCGTCGACGCGATGGTGCGCAGATCACGCTGCCCGTCGATGAAGCGCTCGCGCAGTTGCAGCGCGAATTCGCCGCGCCGTCGGCGGACAACGCGGCGTTGCGTGAAGCGTTGCGCGCAAGCTCTGTGTTGTCGAATGCAGCCTTCGTTGCGACGTAACGATGCTCTTGTTGCGCGGCAGTCGCACGGCCGTAGCGCTGCGGTATGCTACGGCGCATCGACTGCCGCACCACCCCGCGCGTCCCTTTCCACCACAGCTCCACATGCCCAGAGCACTTCCTCCCGATCTGCACGCCGGCCCCGAACACGGCCGTTCGCTTGCGCGGCACTACCCGCGCGGCACGCGCATCGATCCGCATCAGCACGACTGGGCGCAGGTGCTGTATGCGGTCGCTGGTGTGATGTGGGTGGAGATCGGCAGGGAGGCGCTCATCGTGCCGCCGCAGCGCGCCGTCTGGTTACCGCCCGGCACCGACCACGCGATCTCGATGATGAGTAGCGTCGACATGCGCAACGTCTATTTGCACAAGCGCTACGTGCAGCATCTGAGCCGGCGACCCGATGTGTTCGAAGTGAACGGCCTGCTGCGCGAACTGATCACGACGCTGGCCGAGCGTGAAGCCGAACGCGATGAAAAATATCTGCAGACGGCTTATCGGCTCACGGTAATGGAACTCGCGCACGCACGCCGTCACGTGCAGCGTATTCCGTTGCCGGGCACCTCCGACCGACGGCTCGCGATGCTGTGCGATGCGGTCGTCGCAAACCCGTCACTCGATATCGGGTTCGACGACCACGCGGCTTCGGTCGGGGCGAGTTCGCGCACGCTGTCGCGGCTGTTTCAGCGCGAACTGGGAATGGGTTTTGCCGAATGGCGTCGCCAGGTGCAGCTTGCCGTGGCGATCTCGTGGCTTGCCGAAGGCCAGGCGGTCAGCAGTGTTGCGCGTGCGCTCGGTTATCTGCCGAGCAGTTTCAGCGATATGTTCCGCCGCGAACTCGGCGCACCGCCGACCGGCTTCCACCCGCATCAGACGCTCGATGTATCGACCGAGGACCTCGCTTCAAACGGTGCCAACTAAACCGGTCACAGGCCGGAGCAACGCGTAAACACGACCCCCGGCAGTTGTCCGAAATTCGAAAGCATCTGTCCAGACAACCGCGAACCGGCAATCTAGACTTCGTCCTGAAGCTGCTCGATGCAGCACCCGGTCAACCAGGAGTCGTGTGATGAAAGCCATTCAGTTCAAAACCTTCGGTGCCCCCGACGTTCTCGAACACGTCGAACTCGCCACGCCAGAACCGGCCGCCGGCAACGCGCTGGTGCGAGTCAAAAGCGCATCGGTGAATCCGAGCGATGTGAAGAACGTCGGCGGCCATTTCGCGCATACGAAAGCGCCGCGCATTCCCGGCCGCGATTTCAGCGGCGTCGTCGTAGCAGGTCCCGCCGAATGGCTCGGCGCAGAAGTATGGGGCACCGGTGGCGACATCGGTTTTACGCGCGACGGCACGCACGCGGAGCTGATCGAAATTCCCATTGCGGCACTCAGCCGCAAGCCGTCGACACTCAGCCACGAACAGGCCGCAGCGATCGGTGTGAACTTCGTAGTCGCGTGGCTCGGTACCGTCGATTACGCGCAGCTCGCCGCAGGCGAAACGATTGCGGTGATCGGTGCATCCGGCGGCGTAGGCGGCGCGGTCACGCAGATCGCGAAGGCACGTGGTGCGCGCGTGATTGCCGTCGATCGTCAACCGCCCGTGGCCGATTCGCCAGCGGCTCGCCTGATCGATGCGTATGTACCGTTCGACGAGCACGCAGTGGAACGCGTCAAGGCGCTGACAAACGGACACGGTGCGGACGTCGTCTACGACGCAGTGGGTGGCGTCGCGTTCGAGATCGCACTCGGACTCGCAAAGCAGCGCGGCAGGGTTGTCGAAATCAGTGCGACGGGCAAGCGTCGCGTCGAATTCGATTTGATCGATTTCTATCACAACGAGACACAACTCTTCGGTACCGACAGCGCGAAGCTCGGTGTGACCGAATCCGCGCGACTGATGACTGCGCTTGCCGAGGGCTTCGAAAGCGGTCGCTTCGAAGCACCGGTGATCGCGCAGCGTTTCACGCTCGCACAAGCTCGCGAAGCGTACGAAGCGGTGGCGGCGGGAACGCGCGGCCGTGTCGTGATCAATATGCAATGACTGACGCGAGGAACCCGAGATGAAACCCTATCTGATTTCACTTGCGGTCGGCGTCGCGGTCGGCTTGCTGTACAGCGTGGTCAACGTCAAATCACCGGCGCCGCCGATGATTGCGCTGGTCGGCCTGCTCGGTATGCTGGGTGGCGAAAACCTGATACCGGTGGCGCGCAGCCTGATCGCGCATCTGGCGGGCTGATTGCGTGAGCGGGTCCCACCCGCGTCCACCGGGCAGGCGCCGCGTTTGGAAGTCCGCCACTAGCGCGCGCCTTGCATCCGAAGCCCACATCGTCCTATCGTTACATTCATCAATGTAATGATAGGTGGCTCATGCCTCCCCAATCGAACCCAACGTTCGTGATGCCCGTCCGTCGCGACGTGCATTTCAGTCTGCCGGTCGAGCGCGCGAAAAACTGGCACGGACAAGGCACGCAGGTCTCGCATTTTTTCAACGCACTGTCGTTGCTGTTCCCGGCGGGCGAACGCTTCTTCATGGATTCCGTGCGCAACTATCGCGACCAGATCGACGACCCGGTGCTCAAGAAGCAGGTGCTCGCGTTTATCGGTCAGGAGGCGATGCACAGCCGTGAACACGTGGAATACAACGAGCTGCTGCAAGCCAACCATCTGCCCGCCCGCAGGCTCGACCAGCAGAACTGGATGGTGACAGGCTGGATGAAACGGGTGATGCCTCACTGGATGCAGCTTGCCCATACCGTCGCTATCGAACATTACACGGCGATGCTCGCAGGGCTGATGCTCGATGATCCGTCTCGCCTGGAAGGATCGGAGGAGGGCTACCGGCAGATGTGGCTCTGGCATGCACTTGAGGAAACCGAACACAAGTCCGTAGCGTTCGACGTCTGGAATACCGTGATGAAGCCGGGTCCGGTACGCTACCTGAAGCGCGTCGGCGTCTTTCTGCTAGCGACGGCGACGTTCTGGCCCGTCGTGTTCCTGCTGCATACCCAACTGATCCGCTCCGACCGGTATGCCGACCATCGCGTGCGCGGCTTGTGGCGGGTGATCAAGTTTCTCTACGGTCCGCGCCATGGGGTGTTTCCGCGCATTGCAGGGGAGTGGTTGAGTTTCTTCCGGCCAGGCTTTCATCCATGGGATCACGACAATCGGCATCATCTGTCGCGCGTCGATGGGATCGCGGCTGCGAATACCGAACGGCAGCCGCCTTTGAATGCGCCACTCGCGAGTCTCGATGCGGGTTAAGTCAGAGCGGTACCACCTGACGACAGACTCTGAGAACCAGCTGCCGCAGCCAGCGATGAACCGGATCATTCTCTAAACGGGGATGCCACATCTGCGAAACCGTAAAGCCTTCGATCGCCACAGGAAGTTCAAACGCGTAGACGGTATCGGATGTGGCGGCGTGCTGGGTGTCGATGAAAGACGCAGGCAGCAGCGCGATCAGATCGGATGCTCGCGCCACCGCCAGCGCGGCCGGAAAACTCGGCACGATCGCAACAGTCGTTCGTTCCAGGCCAAACCGTGCGATCGCCGCGTCAAGCGCATCGATGGTCTGGTGACCGTACCGCGTGACGACGTGGCCGAATGCTGCGTATTGCTCCGTTGTCACTTCCTTCTTCAGCTGGAGCGGGTGGCCTTTTCTGACCACCCCCAGGTAGCGGTCTCGAAACAATGCCTGAATGCGTACCTCAGGCCCCATCCCTTCCAGAACCCCAATCTCGAGATCGGCAGAACCATTTCGTAGCGATTCCGCGTTCTTCTCCGGTTTCGATGAGAAGTGCAAACGCACGTGCGGCGCGAGTTCGGTTACTTCAGCGATCAATGGCGCGCCGAAAGCCTCTACGAACGCTTCGTTGACGCGGATCGTCAGGGTTTTATGCAACGTCGAAAGATCGAGTGTCGCCGGTGACGGGCGCAGCAACGAACGCGCTTCCTGAACGACATTGCGTGTCGGCTCACGAATCTGCTCGGCGTACGGCGTCAGTACCATCTCGCGCCCGGCGCGGACCAATAGCGGATCGCCGGTTGCAGTGCGAAGGCGGGTCAGCGTGCGGCTCATGGCGGAGGCGCTCAAATGCAACGACCGGGCCGCGCGCGTCACGTTTTTCTCGGTGAGCAATGCATCGAGCGCGAAAAGAAGATTGAGGTCCGGTTCAGACATCTTTTGACCCGTAGCAGGCGGAAAGGGGTATGGCGTCCGATGCATAGTTTAGTTGCATTCGGTGCGGCTTCCGCCATCCCTTTTGGGCGCCTATATTCTCTGCACGATTGATTGAAGAGGATTGCTTTCGTGACTTTGGCGTTCGAAAGCGGCCTCGTATACAAAGGATTTCGATGCAAAACACACTTTCACAGAAAACCATTCTCCTTGTTGGCGCTTCACGTGGCCTTGGCTTTGCAATGGTTGAAGAGTATTTGAAGCGCGGTTACCGGGTTATCGCCACCGGGCGGGCGACCTCTACAGAAAAGCTGCGGCGTCTCGCAGAAGCCTCTGCTGGTGCACTCGAAGTAGAAGCGGTCGATATCACAATCCCGGAGCAGGTCGCAGCGCTGCGCGCCCGCCTGGCCGATCGGCGGATCGATGTTCTGTTTGTGAATGCAGGCGTCAAGAACGACGACCGTGAAACGATAGCGGACGTATCGACCGAAGAATTCGTTCGGGTGATGGTGACGAACTCGCTGAGCCCGATGCGCGTCATCGACGCGCTTGAAGACCTTGTCCCGCCGACTGGAACGATCGGTGTGATGTCGTCGGGACAGGGCAGCATCACCAATGCCACCAACGCGAACTACCAGGTCTATCGAGGGAGCAAGGCGGCGCTCAACATGTTCATGCGTACCTACGCGGTGCGCAGCGCCGAGCATCCGCGCAGCCTTCTGCTGATGGCGCCTGGATGGGTCCAGACGGACATGGGCGGTCCCGCGGCGCGCCTGACCATCGAAGAAAGCATTCCGAACCTGGTCAATACGATCGAGGCTCATGAAGGGCACGCCGGCTTGCATTACGTCGACTATCTCGGCAAAACCGTTCCCTGGTAAACCCAGCTTGCATAAGTTGTGGGTCGCAACTATATTGGTTGCGGATCGCAACTTATATGAGCCTGTTCATGGACCTCGTCGACGCTCCAGTTAAACCTAGGGAAACGACCATTCTCGAACTTCGTGACTTCTCCCGAAGACTGGTTCGCGAACTCGGTTTCATGCGAACGACGCTGGCCGATAGCGATCTCGCGCCTTCGGCGGTGCATGCGATCATCGAAATCGGCGCGGCACCGGGGATAAGCGCGAAGGACCTCGGCAACATCCTGCGCCTCGACAAATCGAATACGAGCCGGCAGGTCGCGAGGCTCGAAGCGAGCGGTCTGGTCACGCGCACGGTTGCGGACGAAGATGCCCGCACGTCCGAGCTGTATCTGACGGATACAGGGAAGAAGCTGCGGAAAAAGATCGACCGGTTTGCGACAGACCAGGTGTCCAACGCGCTTCGACGGATGGTGCCTGCCGACCAGCAAACCCTGGTCCGTTCGCTCGCGTTGTACGCCGACGCACTCGCGCAGGACAATGCCGTCAAACCGACTTCAGCCGATGCCGCTGCCACTGCCACAGCAGCGCGGATTGTGGAGGGCTACCAGCCCGGTTGCATCGGTGACATCGCGAGCTTGCACGCGCGGTTCTATTCGGAGCACTGGGGCTTCGGTGCGTTCTTCGAACAGCAGGTGGCGACCGGGCTTGCCGGGTTCGTCGACACGTTGCCCGCCGATGGCAAGGCGCTATGGCTCTACGTTGAAAATGGCCGGACGCTGGCTTCGTTGGCAATCGATGGAAATGATGAAACAGGTGTCGCTCATTTGCGGTGGTTCATCGTGGACGATTCGTTGCGTGGTTCCGGTGTCGGGCGACAACTCATGGCACGCGCGATGAAATTCGTCGACGGGCGATTCAGTGAAACCTATCTCTGGACATTCAAGGGTCTCGATGCTGCGCGGCATTTGTACGAATCGTTTGGCTTTCAGTTGACCGAGGAATCAGAAGGCACGCAGTGGGGCACCACGGTTGTCGAGCAACGGTTCAGTCGTCGTTCTGCCTGAACTCTGCGCTATGACGAACCCGGTTTTGGCGGCCACGCCGGCACTGCCGATCGCACATGGTCGACGAGCGCACGCAGTTTTGCCGGTATCTTTTGGCCCGACGGAAAGTACAAGTAAAAGCCAGGGATAAGCGGGCAAAACGCTTCGAGTAACACCTGCAGCTCACCACGCGCGACATAAGGGCGGAACGTCTCTTCCATGCCGAAGGTGATGCCCGCGCCCGCGAGCGCCAGATTGATCATCAGGCGCATGTCGTTCGTGGTGGTGCGCGGGTTCACGGCGACATCGAACGACCGGCCGTCGTCTGCAAACTCCCAGCGATACGGTGCGGTTCCTGGTGCCGGCCGCCAGCCGATGCAGTCATAGTCGATCAACTCGCCCGGACTCGCAGGCACGCCGCACCGTGCGACAAAGCCCGGCGATGCAACCACCACCTGCCTCTGCGGCGCGGAAACCGGCACGGCGATCATGTCGGCTTCGATCACTTCGCCAAGCCGCACGCCCGCATCGAAACCCGCGCCGACGATATCGAACTCGTCATCGGTGACCCACACACCTAGTTCGATTTGAGGAAACGCTTCGAGAAACGTCGCGAACAAGCGGCCTTCCAGGATGCGTTCCGCTATCGACGACACCGCGATGCGAATCACCCCTGCCGGTGCTCCATGCGCGTCGCCGATCGTTTCCAGCGCGGCTTCGAGAGTTCTGCGGGCCGGCTGCAACACGGTGAGCAGGCGCTCGCCGGCTTCTGTGAGCCGCACGCTGCGGGTCGTGCGCTGGAACAGCGGCGCACCGATGCGTAACTCCAGCCTGGCGATGGTTTGACTAACCGCCGAGCGCGTCACACCCAGTCGCTCGCTTGCCTGACGAAAGCTGCTGGTCTCCGCCACGGCGAGAAATGCGGTCATGCCGTCGAATGGATCGGTCATTGGTTAATTGGTCTTAATGGCCCATGTAATTGTAGCTACTCGATCTTTGCATGCCATCCACGTATTGTCCAGTCACCGCAACCAACGACCTCAACCAGTCATGAACACTTCCACTTCGACCTTGCAAAAAACCATTCTGATCACCGGCGCTTCAGCGGGCATCGGTGAAGGCGTCGCCCGCGTCGCTGCGGCGGCGGGCGCAAAGCTCGTCCTCGGCGCCCGCCGTGGCGATCGGCTGCAAATACTGGCAGAAGAGATTCGCCGCGCGGGCGGCACAGTGGAGTACATGCCGCTGGATGTCACCAGCCGCGAGGAGATGCAGGGCTTCGCGGCATTCGCACTCGAGCGCTTCGGCAGAATCGATGTGCTCGTGAATAACGCCGGCGTTATGCCGCTATCGCCGATGCGTTCGCTCAAGGTGGACGAATGGGACCGTATGATCGACGTGAATATTCGCGGCGTGCTGTACGGCATCGCCGCGGTGCTGCCGATCATGGAAGCACAGGAGAGCGGCCACATCATCAATGTTTCGTCGGTGGGCGGCTTGAGCGTGTCGCCGACTGCAGCCGTGTATTGCGCGACGAAGTACGCGGTTCGCGCGATCTCCGACGGCTTGCGACAGGAGAACGACAAGCTGCGTGTCACCTGCGTCTATCCAGGTGTGGTCGAGTCCGAACTGGCGAGCACGATCACCGATCCTGAAGCGATCGAACTGATGCGTACGTACAGGCAGATTGCGATTAAACCGGAAGCGATTGGGCGTGCGATCCTGCACGCGATCACGCAGCCGGAGGATGTGGATACGAATGAGATTGTGATCAGGCCGACGGCTACGCGGTGATGCCAGAAAGACGGCAGCATTCGGAACGGCTGTGACAGAGAAAATAGTGAGCGTGTCTCTGAGCAATAATCGGTGCAGCGCGTAGTTGCCTGGAATTGTCCGTATGAGAGAATCATCCGCACTTTCCAGTGCCGATATAAGGACACACTCATGTCGATCGAAGATCGGGAATCATCCGGCCGAACTGCTGCGCTTAACGCTAGTACGAATGCGACTTTAAGCGGGCAATCGCCAGCCCGCGGCAAGACGCCTTTCGTCCTTGTTCACGGCGCGTGGCATGGTGCGTGGACCTATGAACGCATCATTCCGCTGCTGGCCGGTCGAGGTCACGCGGCTGTCGCCCGCGATTTGCCCGCACATGGACTCAACGCCAGGATTCCGCTGTCGTACTTGCGCAGGCCGCTCGACGGTGCAGCGTTCGCCACCGAAAGATCTCCGGTAGCCGACACGACACTCGACGACTATGTCGACTCAATCGTTCGAACCATCGAGGAAGTGCGCGCGTTGGGTCACGACAAGGTTGTTCTGGTGGGACACAGCATGGGCGGCGTGCCAATTACCGCAGTCGCCGAACGTGTTCCGCAATATATCGCCGACCTCGTGTACCTGGCGGCCTTCATGCCGGGATCGGGGGTTCCAGGCATCGCATACATCACTGAGCCCGAGAACGCAGGCCAACTCGTCGGCTCCCAGCTAAAGGCGGACCCGGCGACCATCGGTGCACTGCGTATGGATCATCGCAGCGAGGATGCGAGCTATCGGGCGAACGGCAAGCAGACCTTTTACGGCGATGTCAGCGAGGAGGAATACCTCGCAGTTGCCAATCTGTTGACGCCGGATGTTCCCGTCGCACCGTTTGCTACGCCTATTGTCACGACACGGGAACGATGGGGTAGCGTGCGCCGCCACTACATCATGTGTCTTCAGGACTGGGCGATTCGTCCGGCGCTGCAAAAACGCTTCATTGAAGAGGCGGATGCTTTTGTGCCTGGCTTGCCAACTGTTGTGTATCAGATGAACGCGAGCCACTCGCCGTTTATGTCGCAGCCGGAAGTGCTTGCTGAATTGTTGGCTGGGATTGCTGCGAGTTGAATCAGGCCATGTTCGTATTTCCTCTTGATCCCCGCGCACGTGATCTCTACAACTGAGACCATCCGGTTCACCCACTCTCACACCCCGTCCGCCACCGCCTGCACCTCCCGCGCATACTGCGTAGGCGGCCGCCCAACATGCCGAGTAAAAGCAACACTAAACGTACTAGCAGAGCTATAACCAACACGCTCCGCAATCTCCGCAATACGACCTTCATTACGGCGCAGCAGATCCTTCGCAAGCGCCATGCGCCACGTGAGCAGATATTCCATCGGCGCAATGCCGACTGCTCGGTTGAAACGCTCGAAGAAGGTCGAGCGCGAAAGCGCGGCTTGCTTCGCGAGTTCGGCCACCGTCCACGCGCGCGTCGGCTGTTCGTGCATTCCGCGGATCGCGGCCGCGAGGCGGCTATCTGCGAGTCCGCTCACGAGACCCGGTGACGCGTTCGTTCCTTCTGCCGTCGAGCGCAGCGCCTCGATAAGCAGCACTTCCAGCAGTCG
The DNA here is from genome assembly GCF_002362315.1 of Paraburkholderia acidicola. Classification (GTDB taxonomy): domain Bacteria; phylum Pseudomonadota; class Gammaproteobacteria; order Burkholderiales; family Burkholderiaceae; genus Paraburkholderia; species Paraburkholderia acidicola. Next base: position 1,849,400 of record NZ_MTZV01000006.1, on the reverse strand, counting down.
CGAGAGCACGACTTCGCGCGCAGGCCGTTGCTCGCGTGTTTCCTCCCGTACGAGTTGCACGAGCGTAGCGAGCCGCTGTTCGCCGCGCACATGCACGATTTGCGGCAGCAGTGAAACCAGCAGCGACGCATCCGGCGAACCGAAACTGCAGTGGCCCGCCATCATCCGCGCGTCGATCGGATTGTCGGGCGCACCGATTCTGAATTCGCCGTTGCCCAGCTTGACCGGCGCCGCCGTCTCGACGCCCGCCGGCGGCGGCTCGAGACTGGACATCGCGACACCGTACGCCGCGGGAATCAGGACGAAGTCGCCCGCGAGGAGTTCGATGGGTTCATGTCCGTCGATGGCCATGCGGCATCCGCCCTCGAGGACCGCGCAATAGAACGGCTGCCCGGCATCCGAGCGACTGACGCTCCACGGACTCGCGCCGTGGATCAGCTTCGAGAACCGCGCCCCCGGCTGCAGCAGCGTCACTACTTCGGCTAATGGATCGATCATCGCCGGACTCTCGCAAATGAAATTTGGATTGTTGATTGTAGCAAGTACGGTCTCGGCAATCTATCGTATGGGCACACACCAACCCCCTCACAGGAGTCCCCATGCAAACGGTGCTGATCACAGGCTGCTCATCCGGTTTCGGTCTTGAGACTGCTCGCTACTTCCTCGCGCGCGGCTGGCGCGCCGTCGCTACGATGCGCACGCCGCGTGCCGACGTGCTCCCGCCTTCAGAGCGCCTGCAGGTGCTGGCGCTCGATGTCACGAATCCGGAGAGCATTCGCGAGGCAATCGAGGCCGCAGGCCCAATCGATGTCCTCGTCAACAACGCCGGCTTTGGCGCGGCGGCACCAGCCGAACTCGTTCCGCCCGCAACGGTGCGCGAACTGTTCGAGACCAACACGTTCGGCACGATCGCCGTCACGCAAGCGGTTCTGCCGCAGTTTCGCGAACGTCGGGCGGGCGTCGTTGTGAATGTCACCTCGAGCGTGACGCTAAAGGCATTGCCGCTGATTGCGGCGTACAGCGCGAGCAAGGCGGCGGTGAACGCATTCACCGAATCGATGGCAGCGGAAGTCGAGCAGTTCGGCGTTCGCGTGCGCCTCGTGTTGCCGGGCCGTTCGTCTGAAACCCGCTTTGGCGACAACGCACGCGCTCACATGCACGGCTTCGATCACGAGGACTATGCCGATCTCGTCAAGGAAGTCATGGCGCGGCTCGGCGATACGTCTTCTCCGCTTACCCATGCAACGGACGTTGCCGAAGCCGTATGGCGCGCGGCAACCGATCCGTCATCGCCGATGCGTATTCCCGCCGGCGCCGACGCCGAAGCATGGGCAGCCGAGGTTCGCTGATGCACCCGCGCCTTTGCGCTGAATTTCAAACTCACGCTACAACGTAATGCCATAAGGAGCTTGTTATGAATGACAAACCCATCGCTCTCGTCACCGGGGCTAATCAAGGAATCGGTCTTCAGATCGCTAAAGATCTAGTCACGCATGGCTTCACGGTGCTGGTCGGGTCGCGCAATCTGGAGCGCGGTGAGGTTGCTGCTAAAGAGGTTGGGCCGGACGCACGCGCGCTCCAGCTCGATGTTACCGATCAGGCTTCGATTGCGGCCGCGGCGGAGCGCATCGGTAAAGAGCTGGGTCGTCTCGACCTGCTCATCAACAACGCTGCGATTTCGAATACGAACAAGCGGCCCGATCAGTCCGTTGAAGAGTATTCAAAGACGACGCGCCCTAGCATCGTGTCAATCGACGAGATGCGTGCCGTGTGGGACACGAACGTGTTTGGTGTCCTCGCTGTGTATCAGGCAATGTTGCCGCTTCTACGCAAGGCGGCGACCGCTCGCATTATCAATGTGTCGAGTGGCGTTGGATCGCTGACGACGAACCTGGATCCGGCCTTTCACTATCGCGGGATTTTCGGGCCCGTTTATCCGGCGTCCAAGACGGCGCTCAATGCTTTGACCGTTGCTATGGCACTCGAGCTGGAGCCGGAAGGGATCAAGGTCCATGCGATTTCTCCGGGCTTTACCAAAACGAACCTCAACGGATATGCAGGCACCGATACTGTCGAGCAAGGTGCGCGCGAAGCGGTACGTGTCGCGTTGCTTGGTCCGGATAGCCCGACAGGGACATTCACACGCTGGGAAGATCAAACGATTCCGTGGTGATGTCGTCATGGAGTTTTCCTTGCCTCAAAGATCAAGGCTCAAAGATCAAGGAAAACTCAAATTCCCAATTACTGATCGCTTCAGCTCGTCACATTGAAACCGCCTGACTATCAACATGAATAGGTCGTGAAAGTGTCATGTGTGGACTAAGCTGATTTAGCCACATAGATCGAATTCAGACAGCTATGCAACGGCATTGAGGTGAATGCCGGTACAGATTGTTGCTGATCCGGATCGATCGACTCAAAAGTTCATTTAGCACAGCCTCTTAGTAAGCCTCGATGAAGCGTCGCGATGCGATCGCGATCGTCTCATCGTTTTCGCAAAACAAAACAGGAGCGTGAGCGTGATGAAAAAATTCATGATGAATGTTATACGGCGTAACTGCACCTGGGCAGTTGCCTCGCTACTGGTGCTAACAACTGTTGCCGGGTTGTCTGAAGCAAAAGCACAAGGCGTCGCTTCTGCCGATGTGAAACTGACATCGGTTGGCATGCTCAAGGAGACGCTTCGTCCGCAAGGGGTGCCCAGTAATTTTGTAGTCACCCCCAACGGATACTTTTCACCCGAGTGCGTGCAGACCGTGCATTCGGGAGAAACGTTGAACGTGGACGGCACGATCGCGCAAAGCAAAGGGGCGCTTCGCAAACCTGCGCTATGCACGCAGGCGCATTACGCCATGAATGGCGCGAAGGTTGAAGTTGATGGCAAGACCAGCGCGCAGGTGAAGAGTGCGAATCCCAGCATCAGTGGTTGGGTCGAGTCCACCAACTACGAGAGCGGAACGAATATCGGTCGCATCGTAGCGAGCTGGACGGTGCCGTCGAATCCGAGCAACGTCGGCAATCAGATTGTGTATTTCTTCCCGGGTCTCGAGCAGCTTCCTAACGTGGTGTCGATTCTTCAACCGGTGCTCGGATGGAATGGCTACAACGACCACGCGTGGACGATGGCAAGCTGGAACTGTTGCGTGAGCGGCACGACTTACCATAGCGATCCGATCAATGTTTCTGCCGGTGATGGGATTGTTGGCGACACGCACTCGACTTGCGCAGCAGGCACTCAGAATTGCGGCACCTGGGCGATCGTGTCCAAGGATCTTCATACAGGCCAAAGCACTACGCTCAATACCAATCCGCAAGGTTCGCTGACATGGGTGTTTGGCAGTGTACTGGAAGCCTATGGCATCGATACCTGTGACCAGTACCCTCAAAACGGATTGATCAACTCCTACGACATCGGGGTCTACGACATCAATCAAACACAGATCGCTTCGCCGCCCTGGAATTCGGCAAATGCGAGTGGGTCGCTTACGCCGCAGTGTAGCTATAGCATCTACTCTGCACCGTATGGGGCTACGTTGTATTTCTAACTGGCGTTGTTGTTAGTGGTTTTGTTGAGGGTAGGTCGCCAGTTGGGGGTGACCTACCGACCTACCGGTCAGCACACACAGTCAGAAGTCATCACTCGAACGAACGCCGCTGTGGTGCTGGATTTTATTGCTCGACTTGCATTTCCCGCCGGATATAGCTTAGGATCACACCTCCTCCCTTTGGTCGCGACTTTAGCTACCTATGTAAGCCCTTATCCCGCCGTCTGGTTTCTGGTGACCGTCAATCTTTTGATTGCGGTGGTTTTGCACGGATAAGGGATTCCTCATGGAACAGAATCAAACTGCGGGCGCATCGGCGCTCCTATCTTCGCTCGCCCACTCGGAAGAGTGGTTCGGTCCTTCTCGTAATTTCTGGTGGAACGCTGAGTTCCTGGATTTGATGTCGCATCGCTGGCAGCTGGCGCAGCGTCGCAGCCTTCTGGATGTGGGTTGTGGGCAATGTCACTGGAGTCTGTTACTTGCGCCACGCATGGCGGAAGGCGTTCACATCACCGCGATGGACCGGGACGTGAAATGGTCGGGTGGCGACGCGGCACTTACATCGGCATTTGCCACGCTTGGCGCAACGGTTACGTTTCAAAGCGGCGACGCTCATAAGTTGCCCTTTGACGACGACAGCTTCGATGTGGTGACGTGTCAGACCGTTCTCATACACCTCGCCGATCCGCTCGCGGCGTTGCAGGAGATGAAGCGAGTAGTGCGGCCTGGAGGCATTGTGATCTGCGTCGAGCCTTGCAATCTCGCGCACGTCGCCTTATCCAATGCGGCAACAGTGGATTTGTCGATCGACGAACTCTGCGACGCATTCCGGTACGCGCTGATTTGCGAGAAGGGCAAGCGCGCTGCTGGTGAAGGCGGGTTGTCGATAGGCGATCGCTTACCCAGGCTGTTTCAGCTTGCTGGATTCTCCGGCATTCGCACATGGCTTTCAGATAAAGCGGCGCCGATTTTGCCACCGTATCTGGACATGGAAACCCGTGTCAATCTGGATGAGCTGGTTGATGCGTATGGCGACACACGGTCGGCCTTGTGGGAAAGACAGGTCAACGACTGGACCACTGCGCTAAACGATCCAGAAGCGGAAGCGTTCGTCGCGCGCATTCATGCGACGAGTCAGGAAGGCCGGCACGGACTGCAGGCACTCATCGACACACACTGCTATTGGGACTCTGGAGCGACGCTGACCTATCTGGTTTCGGCCGGTAAGTAGCAAGTAAGCGGGGAATCGCGGGCAGGTTGCCCGCGAGACTCTGCAAGAGCGTACCTGTTACGATGACTCGATCTCTCTACAGAGCCGATCGATGACAAACGTAGACATGCTCCGTACCTTCTATGCACGCTACGTAACAGCGCACGGAGAATGCAAAGACCCGAGAATCCAGCAGGCGTTTGCGGCAGTTGAGAGAGAGAACTATCTCGGTCCCGGCCCATGGCAGGTATTTACGCCGACCGGATATATCTCGACCGACACCGCTGACCCTGCCGTTCTCTATCAGGACATTCTGTTTGGGCTCAGAACCGATCGAGGTCTTAACAACGGTGAACCTAGCCTCCACGCACGTTGTCTCGACGCGGCTGCGATCTCGCCGGGCGAAACCGTTACACACATCGGATCGGGAACCGGCTATTACACAGCGCTTCTCGCGCACCTCACCGGCGACACCGGGGAGGTGGCTGCGTATGAGATTGACCCGAGTCTCAGTGTTCGGGCGTCATCGAATCTTGCTCATTTGAAGCACGTCCGGGTAGTCGAAGAGAGCGGCACTAGCGCCGTGTTGGCGCGGTCCGATCTGATCTACATTAGTGCCGGTGCGACACACCCATTGAATAGCTGGCTCGAAGCGCTGAACGACGGTGGTCGTCTGATTTTCCCGCTGACTCCAAACCGCGGTCTCGGTGGCATGCTGCGCGTGACACGCATGGGCACTGATACCTACGCGGCGAAGTTGATCTGCCCGGCGATGTTCATCGAATGCATTGGAGCGCGCGATGACGCGACCGGGGAATCTCTGGTCAACGCTTTCGCGTCGAACACGGCTGATGCCGTCAGGTCGCTAAGATTGAAAACACTCGCCGACCACTCCGCGTGGTTCGTTGGAGCCGGCTGGTGGTTATCGACTTCGGGGCCTAACAATTCCGTTGCCTGAGATGCCCTCTATTTGCGATTACAACTCCCACAATCAGACAGAGACATGAAAAAACCATCCACGAAGAAAGCCGCACCACCCGTCGTTGTGAACGTCAACGATGTCAAGGAAATCGAGCAGAAGGATGGCAAGCACTGGGGTAGCGCCTGGAAGCCGCTTACGCCTGCGCTCGATGCGATACCCGGTCGACTTGGCGCTAACCTGTCACGTGTGCCGCCCGGCCGCACTGCCTGTCCATTTCATACGCACACGCGCGAGGACGAGATTTTTTTCGTGCTGTCCGGGCGTGGGGTGCTTCGCTACGGCGACACAGTGCAAGAAATTGGCGCAGGCGATTGCATCTCTTGTGCGGCAGGTACGGGCATCGCTCATCAACTGGCCAATCCGTTCGATGAAGAACTGATTTATTTCGCCGTGGGGTTGAATGATCCGCACGAGGTTTGCACCTATCCGGATAGCGGCAAGGTGATGGTTCGTAGCTTGAAGACGGTTGGTCGACTGGAAAAAACACTCTACCTGGACGGCGAGTCTGAACGGCCCCATGTGTTTGATCTGGCGCAACGGTTCACGACTGTGATCAAGGACAAATCGGCGGGCCGCCGCAAAAAACTCAAAAAATGACCGGCCGCAATCAGCAAGAAATTACTGGTTCGAACCATGTCCGATCGCGCGAAATCGATGCGTAATCATCGATGACACGTGCGCACGTATACGCGGCCGTGGAACCCCCCATTGCAGAGATCTATACCCTCCCAGTGAAACTGACGGACCCCAAAGATGATTAACACGGCACTCACAATGAGAACGAGAAACAGACCTTTTTTCACGCATCGCCCGTTGCTTTAAAAGCGAGAGCAAGAACTTGCCCTGCGATTTTGCTGGAAACTCCGACCAGTTCTGGCGAAAGGCATTTTAGCCGATAGCGAATGACCGCTTCCTCTAAAATACGGCGAAGCCCTGTCAGCGAGACCGCCATGCTCTCCACCCAGCACATCAGCCGGATTTCCCTCCAGCGAGAGAAAGTCGAGTCTTTCGACCGCTATCCATTCTCGCTGCCTGCGGTCCGTTCATTCGACACGCTAGTCCCGCATCCCAAGGTGACGTTCCTGATCGGTGAGAACGGTTCGGGTAAATCGACGTTGATGGAGGCCATCGCGGTTTCGATGGGTTTCAACCCGGAGGGCGGAACAAAGAACTTCAACTTTGGAACGCGGACCTCGCATTCGAATCTCGCAGACTATCTACGGATAGCCAAGGGCGTGAGGCGTCCGAAAGACGGCTTCTTTCTTCGGGCGGAGAGTTTCTTTAACGTCGCGACTGAAATCGAGAAACTCGATGAAGAGCCAGCGTTTTCACCGCCCATCATCGATTCCTATGGCGGCCGCTCGCTGCATGAACAGTCGCACGGTGAGTCGTTTATGGCGCTCCTGATGAACCGGTTCGGCGGCAAGGGTCTGTATCTGCTCGATGAACCTGAGGCAGCCTTGTCACCGCAGCGGCAACTTACCGCCCTCGCGCGTATCCACGATCTCGTCACCGACGATTCTCAATTCTTTATCGCCACACACTCGCCGATCCTGATGGCCTATCCCGATGCGACTATCTATCAGTTCGACGCGAACGGTATGTCGAAGGTGGCCTACGAAGAAACCGAACACTATCAGGTCATGCGCTCGTTTTTGATGAACCCGGAGCGCATGCTGCGCAATTTGCTGCGTAACGAGTAATCGTTCAAGTAGCGCTCATTTCTCCGTAAAACCTTCTCCAATCAATGCGCGGTATTGCCTCGACCGATCGCATCCAGCTCAGCAAGAACCTCGTCGGTCAGCACACACTGCGCCGCCTGCATGTTTTCACGCAGATGCCCCACCGATGACGTGCCCGGGATCAACAGAATGTTCGGCGCACGATAAAGAAGCCAGGCAAGCGCGACCTGCATCGGCGTTGCACCGATCGTCTGGGCGATCGTCGACAGCGCGGACGACTGTATCGGTGTAAATCCGCCCAGTGGGAAGAACGGCACATACGCCACGCCTTTGGCAGCCAGTTCATCCACTAGTGCGTCATCGTCGCGTTGAACCAGGTTGTACTGGTTCTGAACGCAAACAATCTCGACAATGCGTTGCGCTTCGGCGACCTGGGTCGACGTTGCGTTGCTCAGACCGATGTGACGGACGAGTCCCTTGCGTTGCAGTTCGGCAAGCGCGGTGACCTGTTTTTCAATCGATCCTTCCGCAGGCGCGTGGACGTTGCCCATGATCCGCAGATTGACGACATCGAGCGCGTCGAGGCCGAGATTACGCAGGTTGTCGTGAATGCCGCGCTCGATTTCTTCCGGTTCCTGCGCCGGAATCCACGCACCGTCCTCGCCGCGGCGCGCCCCGATTTTGGTGACGATCAGCAGATCGTCCGGGTAGGGATGGAGCGCTTCGCGAATGATCTGATTGGTGACGTGCGGCCCGTAGAAATCGCTTGTATCGATGTGATCGACACCGAGCGCGATCGCTTCACGCAGAACGGCGACGGCTGCGTCACGGTCTTTCGGCGGCCCGAATACGCCGGGGCCAGCAAGCTGCATGGCGCCGTAACCTACGCGGGACACGGGACGACCGGCAAACTGAAATGTGTTGGTGGGAATGAATTTCGACATGGTGTGACTCCTTGGCAAGTGTTGAGCCGGAGTATGGGTAGCCTTGCGTTGTTTGATAATCCGATCTAGATTGAACGGGTCGTTCAAAATAGTGAACAATCGCCATGGAGTTCAACGATCTTGCAGCGTTCGTTTCGGTTGCTCGCGCGGGTGGCTTTCGCGACGCGGCCAGAACAGGCGGCGTTTCCGCGTCGAGCCTGAGCATTGCCGTGCGTCGCCTCGAATCGAAGCTCGGTTTGCGGCTGCTCAACCGGACCACACGAAGTGTGGTTCCGACGGAAGCGGGATTGCGTCTCATCGAAAGACTGACTCCGCTATTCAGCGAGATGGAAGCGGCGCTCGATGTCCTGAACACGTTCCGGGACAAACCGAGTGGGACGCTCAAACTCAACGTGCCATCGAGTGCCGCGCGCATCGTATTGCCATCCGTCATTGCCGCGTTTCTGAAAACCTATCCGGACATTCGCGTAGAAGTCGTGGTTGAGGATGGATTCGTCGATGTGCTGTCGATTGGTTGCGATGCGGGCATTCGTTACGACGAACGACTCGAGCAGGACATGATCGCGGTTCCGATTGGGCCGCGTGTGCAGCGCTTTGCTACGGCCGCGGCGCCGTCCTATCTGGATGCGAATGGAAGACCTGATCATCCGGGCGAATTGCTTGGGCATGCATGTTTGCGCGGCCAGTTTGCGGGCGGCGCGAAGCCGACTTGGGACTTCGAGCAGAACGGCGAAGTGGTACGGCTGGATCCAACGGGGCCGCTACTCGTCAGACCGGGTGCAGCAGTCGATCTTGCGATCAGCGCGGCTGTTGCCGGCGTCGGCGTGATTCACCTGTTTGAGGACATGTTGCGTCCGCATCTGGATAGCGGCGCGCTTGAGCCGATTCTCGAGCCGTGGTGGCAGCGTTTTTCGGGGCCGTTTCTCTACTATCCGGGCCGTCGTCATCTGCCTGCGCCGCTGCGTGCCTTTGTCGATTTTTTGAAGGCTGGCGTCGAGGTTGCGGGCGTGGAGCGTTAAACCGCGAGTTGTCGCTTGCTAAAGGGTCAGCGTTTTAGGTATGGCTAGACGTGGGAGAGCGCCTGACGAATCAGGCGCTCTCCCAGCGTGTCCGCTCCTTAAAGCGGTTTGCTTACGACATGCTTAAAGCACACGAAAATAAACGAGACCGCGTATTGCCCAGCCCCGTAACCAGCTAGCGATGGCTACAGGAGGGGCCGTGGGCCAGCCACTCTTCGGCGGATCGGGCTCGGAAGCCGACGATACATATGCGTCGTTCTCCGCTTCGTCACGCGCTGTGTGCTGCCAGTATTCGTAAGGTTGAAAGATCCTCGTGAGCGGGAGGTGTACTGCGTTCCTTCCGCTGGCGTGGTGCTGTTCGGCTTCCCAACCTGTCGACCGCGCCGGACCTCTGGTCGGGTAGATCGCCTCATTCGAGGAGCTGGTGTAGTCGTGTGACGGCTTGGTGTTTTCCATTTTTCATCTCCGTTGGTGATGCAGTGATGCCGGTAACGGAGACGCCATAAAAGCAAAAGGCCTCGTCCGTATTCCCGGCGAGGCCCGTTGACTCCAATGCTGCAAATCTAACGCAAGCAGGCCTCCAGTGGCACGCCCAGATGGGCGCCCATGCGGTTGTACTTAGCGAAGGAGGAGGCGATTGGTGTCAACATTCGAGCAGTTTCGATGTGATTGCGTGCGTTGTCAACTGATGTGCTGTCGTTTGTTGACGACATTCGGTTGGATGGGAGTGTGGTTGATCGATTTTCATCGAACGTGTGGAATGGAAACACCGCCATCAACCATCAAAGTCTGTCCGGTAACGAAACGCGCTTCGTCAGTCGACAGCCAGACAGCGACATCGCCTGCATCAGCTGGTTCTCCGATGCGGCGTAGAGGCGTGTAGGACTCGATCAAATCAACGTGTTCATCACCGCCGAGTCTTTCGAACATCGGTGTTCTGATGGCGCCGGGATTGATGTTGTTGATGCGGATGTTGTGTGGACCGTACTCGATCGCTACGGCGCGAATCAAGGCATCGAGGCCGCCCTTGCTGGCGGAATAAGCGGTTGATCCAGGCGACGCTCCCTTTGCCAGAAAGGACGATGTATTGACGATCGAGCCGCCGTTGCCGAGATTCAACATGGCGGCAATCTCGTACTTGATCGACAGCCACGCGCCTTTAAGGTTGATCGCAATGACCTCGTCGAAATCTTCCTCGGTGAGTTCTGTAATCGGAGCGAAGGACCCTTCGATCCCCGCGTTATTGAACGCGACGTCCAGGCGGCCATAGCGCTCGATGGTCATGTCAACCATGTCGCGTACCTGTTGAGCGACGGCCACGTCGGTGGGAACAGCGCAACCTGTTCCCCCATTCGTTCTGATAAGCCGGACCGTCTCGTCGATCTCCTCGCTGCGCCTGCCAGCGACGACTACCTGCGCACCTTCCGCGGCATAGGCCAAAGCAGCGGCACGCCCGATACCTGTTCCACCTCCAGTGACAAGTGCGACGCGATCTTCAAGCCGGCGAGACGGGAATGATTGAGGCATGATTTCCTGGGATGGTTGTCGTTCAAAGACGCTTGCGAAAGAAATAGCGCTCATACTCCCCTGCCATTTCGGTGAGACGCCCCCACTCGGCGTAACCGAGCTTTCGATAAAGCTCGGGCGCTTGAAAGCTGAGGGTATCGACGATCGCATGCTTGCAACCACGTCGCCTTGCTTCTGCCTCAGCAGCGGACATCAATGCCGTTGCATGACCGGATTTTCGATGTCGTTCGTCGACCCAGAGAAATGAAACGTCCAGATACTGCCAGTAGGTTTTGGCGGTCAGTCCGCCTATGATCTGGCCATCGTCATCGCGGGCGAATACACAAAGCAGTTGTACGTCACGTGGCGTGAAGCGTCTGTTATACGTTCGGGTTTGTTCGATGACGAAAGCTTCGTCGTCGGCATCGGGGTGGTCTGTCAGATCAAGGTGCATGGCATTTTCTTCGTAGATGGCGAGGTCATTGTCACAGATTTTTTTAGCACATTGAACATGTCATTCGACGTCGCGACATGAATCATCGACAATCGACAGTACGTGTGGAGCGTCAGGATGAGCGCTCCAAAAAAAAGCAGTATCCACCTCCGAGAGCCCATCGCCGTGAATTCCGCACAGTCGTTCTTCGACAACCTCAATCAAGACTATCTGAGCATTCATCGCCGGGAAGGCGAGCTTTACTGGTTGACGCACACCGGACAGAGCGATGACCACGCGGCGCTTGCGGCTGCGTCACTGGAACGAAAGTTATTCACAGGCGATGCATCGCGTCTTGCTCAGTGCAAACACCATCTTGCTACGCTCGGCGCTGCCGCATCGGCATCGTCCGATGATGCGTTGGTCAACGGATTGAAAGGTTGGGTCCGAGTTTTCGAAAGCAATGCGACGGGGAGCCCGCATGCGGAAGCTTTACTGAAGGAGTTGTCCGAACTCGATGCCGATCTGTATGCCCGGCGGCAGTCCTATGAGCTAAAACATATCGATGACTCTGGTGCGCGCGTATCCGCATCTCCCGCCGCGCTTCGCACCAACCTGGCGACGAACTACGACGAGGAAGCGCGGAAGAGTTCGCACGAGGCGCTGCATGGCCTCGAGCGCTGGGTGCTTGAAAGCGGCTTCCTTGACATCGTGTCGAAGCGCAACGCGCTTGCCCGAGAGCTGGGTTTCGAAGACTTCTTTGAATACCGTTTGCACACACGTAGCGGCATAACGTCAAAGCAACTATTCGCGGTCTTCGATCAGTTCGAGAGAATGACACGCGAGTCGCATCGCGAATCGCAACGGCGGCTTGTACAACAGCACGGAGCGCACGCGCTGTTGCCACACAATCTCATGTACCGACTTCGCGGTGAGATGACGGGCGGCGACGACCAGTACTTCCCGTTTGCCAAGGCGCTCGAGCGTTGGTCAGAGTCGTTCCGACAGATGGGTGTGTCGTATCGGGGTGCACGCATTGAGATCGATATGCTCGACCGGCCTGGCAAATTTCCAACCGGGTTCTGCGTTGTACCGGTACCCAGTTATGTTGATGACACATCAGGCTGGATGCCCGCGGACATACGCTTCACGTCGACTGCGCGTCCGGCTCAACCGGGTGCTGGATCGAAGGGCCTCAAGGTGCTCTTCCATGAAGCCGGACATGCCGCACATCTTGCGAACGTTGCGCGCAACTCGCCGTGTTTCGCCCAGGAATTTGCTCCGACTACGCCCGCTTTTCTGGAAACGCAGGCCAAGTTCTTCGACGCGTTGCCTGCCGATCCATGCTGGTTGAAGCGCTACGCGACGGACCGCGACGGAAATTCGATGCCTGACTCAATGATTCAGGAGCGGCTGGCGGTGCAACAGGCGGCGCTTGCACATATGGAACGTCGCGATCTGATTCCAACCTATCTTGAGGCAGCGTTGTATCGCATGAGCGACGAGGAGCGCACACCTGACCGCGTTATTGCTGCGGCTTGTGCGATCACCAACGATATCCTCGGCGTCGCGGATCATACGGACCATGTTCTTGCGATGCCTCACCTCGTGTTTCACGATATCGCTGTCTACTATCACGGCTATCTGCTGGCCAAGATGGCTGCGGCGCAAATGCGTGCCTATCTGACGCGCAGGTTGGGATATATCGTGGACAACCCGGCTGTGGGTGCGTTGCTAACGGAACACTGCTGGAAAGCAGGCAACGGCATCACGCTGGACGATGCGCTTGTTAGCCTGACTGGAGAACGGCTGTCAGCGAGCTACCTGGCCGAGGAATGCAATCGTGCTCCTGCCGACGCATGGCGTGTTGCCGGGCAGGCGATGCGTGAATTCGATTTGCGAAGTCAGACGCCGTCAGTTGAGGATCTTGATGCGCGCATCTTCGTTGTTCACGGGGAGCAGTGCGTTGCGACAAATGCGGTGTCGTCCAGGTCGATGTTTGACGATTTTGAAGCGTGGATTGGAGAGCTGTCCACCCGAGTTGGAGACAGCTAGCGGTATCGAACAGCGACCGACGATAAAGCCACCGTCGATGGAGCGGCTTAAGCGCGGACAATCGCTCGCACGTTCCGTGCATGAATCCTGCTGCCTTGCGTCTTGTCGACTATCCTGGTGGACCTTACTCCGGAGTAAAAAATGAAAATCAAAGCGGTGTTCTTCGATGTCGGCGAGACACTCGTTGACGAAAGCCGCGCTTGGGGTGAATGGGCAGACTATCTCGGAGTCACACGATTCGCGTTCTTTGCTGCCTTGGGCGCAGTTATCGAGCGCGGCCTGCATCATCGCGAAGTTTTTCAGGTCGTAAGACCCGGCGTCGATTTTTCAGCTCTGCAGCGAGAGCGTGAATTGCGCGGCAACGCATATTCGATCACGCTCGACGACTTCTATCCTGACGCGACGGCTTGCCTCAAACTCCTACGCGAGTCCGGCGTGCTCATCGGAATTGCGGGCAATCAACCCGTCGAGACCGAACATGCACTACACGCTCTGGGCGTGCCCGCCGACATCGTTGCTTCATCTGCGTCGTGGGGTGTGGAGAAACCAGCGCGTGCGTTTTTCGAGCGTGTCATTGCTTGCTGTGGCGGACTTGATCCGTCACAGATTGCCTACGTAGGAGATCGCCTCGATAACGATGTCGCACCGGCTATCGAGGCTGGTATGCATGCGGTGTTTGTGCGGCGTGGACCATGGGCGTTGATTCAATCCGCGGCGGGACGTTTCCCCGTTCCTCCGTACATGATCGATGATCTTTCAATGCTTCTACCACTTCTGGACGTTTGAACCGAATCCCTAACGTTGAAGCGGTCGTTCGACATAGCCGCGTCGATTGCTGGCAACCAGTACCCAATGTTTAAACCGCGACGAGTTGAATGGAATTACCTCTCGTCTTCATCCGAGATAGCGCTTACGTCCTCAGAGGATTGAACATGAATCCCAAGCGGTTCGCGGCCGTTCTACCGTGGTTAGCGCTGGTGCGTTTCGCGCCAGGTCTCGCTGTCGTTGCTTATGCCACTAAGGGGTTAATCGATGCGCTGGTCTATGGGCACGCGGAATTCTGCACCGGAACGAAATACCACACGATATGTAACACCGTTACGACGGCACAATACGCGGAACTGCACGGGCAAATCCAGATGGACTGGATATATCTCGTACTCGGACTCGCGCTTGTGCTGGTGGGTTGGTTTGTGCCTCGGGGAATACCCAGCGGGAAAGGCCGGTGATCGAACGTCTGTCGCGGTACGTCAGGCATGGTTCGGCCGAACGAATCTTGCAGTCAGTCGCCCCACTCATTCGACGCATTGGCCCGGCCCGTCACTGCAGAACTGTATCTGTCCCAGCGGCAACTCATAGCGATAATGATCCACATCACCAGCGAACCGTCGATCAGGCCAGGAACACAATGAACCGCCGCTACATCACCGCCGACGTCTTCACAGACGAAAAATTCAAAGGCAACCCGGTTGCGATCGTCCTTGATGCTGCCGGTTTGTCGACGAGTCAGATGCAGGCAATCGCGAACGAGTTTGCTTACTCTGAAACGACGTTCGTATTGCCTCCCCGCGATACCGCCCACACCGCTTGGGTCAGAATTTTCACACCAAGCCGCGAGATACCGTTCGCGGGACACCCGAACATCGGTACGGCGTTTGTGCTCGCTGCAAAGGCGGCATCCGACCGGAATCCGTTGCCAGATCGGCTCGTCTTCGAGGAGTTAGCGGGTCTGGTTCCCGTCAATCAGTTGAAAGAGGGCGGGGTGGTTGTTGGCGCCGAACTCACTGCGCCAGAGCCGTTAACTCGCCTGTCACACGCCGCCGCAAACCGGGTGGCCGCGTGTCTCTCACTCGCTTCCGACGACATTCGAACCGACGCGCATGCTCCACAGGTCGCCTCGGTCGGTCTTCCATTTCTCGTCGTTGAACTTGCTTCACGCGATGCGCTGCGGCGCTGTGTGCCGAATCTCGTCGAGTATAAAAGCTTGCTGCCGATCGACGGTGCCGTGTCCATCTATGCCTATACACGCGACACCGACCGCGCCAGGGTCGGAACTGACTGCGATCTGGAGGCGCGGATGTTCACACCGCGTATGACAGAAGATCCGGCCACAGGCAGCGCGACCGCCGCCACCGCCGCGCTCATCGCTCAGGTTCGAGGTTTGAATGAGCTGTCATTGCGCGTCGCCCAAGGCGTGGACATGGGGCGCCCAAGCATCCTGTTCGCGACAGTCGACACGCAGGATGGTCATGCACGAGTTCGCGTCGGCGGTAAATGCGTGAGCGTGATGGAAGGATCGTTTCAGCTCGTGGGTGAAGGCTAATCGACCGTTGACGTTAGAAATGAACATCCCTTCCAGCAGCAACACAAGGAACCCGCCGAGCGCCGTGCCCGTGAAAATAAGAGAAGCCACACTCGAAGACGCCGAGGCCATCGCAACAGTTCACGTGGCCTCATGGCAGGCAGCGTACAAAGGAATCATGCCGGAGCAGTTCCTGAAGACCCTTTCCATCGAGGCACGCGCAGCGACATGGCGAAAATTGCTTCAGGCGGGAACGCCACACGTGCTCGTAGCCCAGGTGGATGAGACGATCATCGGTTGGACTGCTTGCGGCGCTTGTCGGGACAAAGACAAAGACAACAACTGGGCGGAAATAGAAGCGCTCTACGTCCTGCCCGAATTCTGGCGTAAAGGCATAGGCGGACGGTTAAGCGATGCTGCACGTCAACTGCTGCACACTGCCGGGTATTCATTTGCCACGCTTTGGGTGCTCTCGGAGAACCACCACGCCAGAGCGTTCTATGACCGAAACGGATTCGCTCAAGACGACTCCAGCAAACTCATCCAGATCGGCGGCGTTCAACTGACAGAAGTTCGCTACCACTACACGTTACCGCAGTAGCCAGCAGCACACCGCACTCATACCTTCTTCTCCACACTCTCCTTAAGCCACACCCCAAGAAAATCAATAAACGTCCGCAACTTCGGCGACAACCGATGCCGCTCTAGATACACCGCATAGATGTCAGCATTCGGCAGCGCCCATTCACCGAGCAGCAGCTCAAGCGTACCGTCGCGTAGCGCGTCGCCAATCTCCCACTCCGAGCGCACCACGACGCCACGACCTTCAAGCGCCCAGCGCAACACGGCACTCCCGTCATTGCTGCTTAGCGCACCACGCACCTTCACAATCTCCGATTTCTTGCCGCGCAGAAAATGCCAGTTGCCGTATGCCGAGTCGTTTTCGCGCAGCACGATGCAGTCGTGGTGAGCGAGATCGCGCGGTGCCCTGGGTGTCCCGCATCGTTTCAGATACGCCGGCGATGCACACACCAGGCGCCGGTTCTCTACCAGCAGCCGTGCGTTGATCCGCGCGTCGGGCACATCGCCGAAGCGAATACCGACGTCGAACGCCTGTTCCTGCAGGCTCACGGGCCGGTCGGTCAAATGTAACTGGATTTCCATCGTCGGATAACGTTCGACGAAAGCGGAAATAGCTGGCGCAACATGCGCGCGCCCGAAGCCAAACGAGGCGTTGACTCGCAGCAACCCCGATGGCTCCGCGCGGCTACTCGTGACGAGCTGTTCGAGTTCGGCAAGCTCAGAGAGGATGCGGGACCCGTTCGTCAGATAAAGATCGCCTTCGGTGGTCAGGCTGATGTTGCGCGTCGTGCGGTTCAGCAGACGTACGCCGAGCCGGCGTTCAATGTGCGCAAGCCGTTTGCTTACCGACGGTGTGGTAACGCCCAGTTCGCGGGCCGCCGCGGTGAGGCTGCCCTGACGCATCACGAGTTCGAAGAAAGCCAGATCCGACACGCTGTCCATTGTTTCTCCCCGGGTAACAACGGTTTGCTTTCATCGAAACCATAACCTGAAAGGAAGCAATTAGACTAGGGGCAAAGGAGTCAGCAATGTTTAATGATTTTCAACCGGTGGCCGTCAACACGGACGACATCACGATTCGCGCGGTGCGCGGTGGTCATGGGCCTGCGTTGTTGCTGTTGCACGGTCATCCGCAAACGCACGCAATCTGGCACAAGGTTGCGCCGACGCTCGCGCAGCAGTTCACCGTCGTCGCCGCCGACCTGCGCGGCTACGGCGACAGCGGTAAGCCGCCCGGTCTGCCCGATCACAGTAACTATTCCAAGCGACGCATGGCGCAGGATCAGGTCGATCTGATGCACGCGCTCGGCTTCGACACCTTCGCGGTGATCGGCCACGATCGCGGCGGGCGCGTCGCGGCCCGGATGGCGCTCGATCATCCGCGTATCGTCGAGCGGCTCGTCACGCTCGACGTCGCACCGACGTTAGCGATGTACGAGCAGACATCGTTCGAATTCGCGCGCGCTTACTGGCACTGGTTTTTCCTCGTGCGGCCCGCGCCGTTTCCCGAATCGCTGATCCGCGCCGATGCCGATCTCTATCTGAAGCAGACTATCGGCGCGCGCAGTGCGGGTCTCAAGCCGTTCACGAGCGAAGCCTATGCCGAGTATCTGCGGTGCCTGCAAGACCCGGCGACCGCGCACGGCATCTGCGAGGACTACCGCGCGTCGATTGGAATCGATCTTGAACACGACCGTGCCGATCTGGCCGCGGGCCGAGAGATTGAGTGTCCTTTCGTCGCGCTATGGGGTGCCGATGGTGTGGTTGGCCAGTGCTTCGATCCGCTCGCCGAATGGCGGCGCTGGAGCCGCGACGTCACCGGCGCTGCGCTGCCGTGCGGCCATTACATCCCCGAGGAAGCGCCCGATACGTTGCTCGAGCGCGTGCTGCCGTTTCTGCAAGGTTTGTGATGAGCGGATTAGCGCTCGCTCCGGCGCGTTTAAACACGCCGGAGCGAACCTGGCGCGCTAGCGTCAGCGCTTGCGCCGCGCCCGCACTGCTGCCGCGAGCGTATTCAGCACCGGCTCCGTTTGCGCCCATCCAAGGCACGCATCGGTAATCGACACACCGCGCCGCAGCGGCACATTGGGCTTCAGGTCTTGCCGCCCTTCCTCGAGATGGCTCTCGATCATCACACCGATGATGCGCCGCTCGCCATCCGACAACTGTGCCGCCACGTCCTGCGCGACATCGACCTGGCGCAGATGCGACTTGCCCGAATTCGCATGCGAGCAATCGACCATCACCTGTTCGGGCAAGCCGAGCGCGCGCAGTGCGGCACAGCTTTCCTCAACCGACGCGCGATCGTAGTTCGGCCCTTTCTTGCCGCCGCGCAAGATTACGTGCGTGTCCTCGTTGCCGCGGGTTTCGAAGATGGCCGCCATGCCCATTTTCGTCATTCCCATGAACGCATGGCTCGCGCGTGCGGCTACGATTGCATCGGCCGCGATCTGGATGCTGCCGTCCGTGCCATTCTTGAAACCGATCGGGCAGCTTAGACCCGAAGCCAGCTGCCGATGGCTCTGGCTTTCGGTCGTGCGCGCGCCGATTGCGCCCCACGCGATCAGATCCGCGATGAACTGCGGGCTCAGCAGGTCGAGGAACTCGGTGGCCGTCGGCAGGCCGAGCGTGCCGACGTCGAGCAGCAGTTGCCGCGCCGCGCGTAGCCCTTCGTTGATGCGGAAGCTGCCGTCGAGGCGCGGGTCGTTGATGTAACCCTTCCAGCCGACCGTCGTGCGCGGCTTTTCGAAGTACACGCGCATGACGATCAGCAGATCGTCGCGCAATTCGTCGGCGGCGGTCTTCAGCAGTCGCGCGTAATCGATCGCCTGGTCGTGATCGTGGATCGAGCACGGGCCAACGACGGCCACGAGCCGGTCATCGCGACCTTTCAGCACGTCGGCGATTTCGCGGCGGCTGTGCTCGACGAGTGTCTGCAAGCTTGCCGGAACGGGCAGTTCGTCCAGCAGCAACGCGGGTGAAATCAGCGGACGGACGGCGCCAATACGGGTGTCGTCGATACGCGTGGTGTCCTGGGTAGCGTCGGCAACGCCGACCTCCTGGTCATGCAACGGATTGTCGATGCGGCTCAAGTCAGTCTCCGGAATCCGCGTGGGGAAGGCCGTAATGGTACTCGCATCGGGTTCCCCGGGCTGCGGACCGATATATTCGGTGGTATATTTCGCGGAACTGGGACCGAGGCGGTGCGGCTGATGAAGAACGTGCCTGCGCCGCTGTAACCGGCCTCGTCCTTGCAACCGGAACCGGATTCGGGATCGTCATGCAGGCTCCTCCGTTTCGTCTTGCCCGCACGCCGGGCCTCGGTCAACTCGACGACAGCGCCGGCCGCTATCCGCGCCAGGGCGACGCCTGCTGCGCGCCTTCTTCCCGCCCCCAAACTCATTCCGCGAAGCGCCGTACACGGCTGTGGGAGCTCGATTCGCACCTGCATTGTTCGGTGATCGGCACGTGTCTGAGCACGCACGAGCTGCGCAAGCTGGTGCCACGCTTCAAGATGCTGGACCGGCAACACGCCACCGACCTCGAAATCCACCACGCAGCCGTCGAACTCGCCATCGAAGGTGGTGAGGGCGGCAAGGCGCTGCACAAGGCGCTCGACGAGCGTTATGCGACGACGATCCGCCGCTTCGACAAGGCGACCGATCCGCAGGCGGTGCTGGCGCTATGGAACGAGGCACTCGCCAGTGGCGATATTCCGCCTGGATATTGGGCACTGATCACGCATCCGCAGGCGACGCTCGATATTCGTCAGGCGGCGTTCGGCGAACTGCATATGCTGTCGCATCTGGTCGGCGCGGCCAATCGCGCGGACATCCGGCGGCTCGTGGCGCTCGAGGAAGAGAACGCCGAGCTACGCAGCAAGGTCGAGCGTCAGCAGAGCCGTCTGCACGAGATGAGTACGCGGCACGATGCCCAGACGCGCGAACTGACTGCGCAGATCGGCCAGCTAGAGACGCAGGCGCGCCAACCGCGCACCGCCGATGACACCGCGCGCGAAGCCGAAGTCGCCACGCTGCGCGACGCGCTGGCCGCCCGCGATGCGCGTCTCGCGCTGCATACGAGCCGCCGCGAAGCCGCCGAACAGCATGCCGCCGACGAACAGGAGCGCGTGACCGTATTGCGCGCGACACTCGACGAAACGCTCGCGCTGCTCAAGACCGTGCAGGCCGAAGCGCACGCAATGGAACGTACGCTGCAGGCAAGCGCCGCCGAGTCAACCGACGCTGCCGCGTCCAGCCGTCCGCAGTTCACGGGACTGGAGGGCAAGCGCGTTGTCTACGTGGGCGGCCGGCCGGGATCGAATGCGGTGATCCGGCGCATCGTCGAAGCGGCGGGGGCGGTGCTTATCGTGCACGACGGCGGCATCGAGGATCGCAAGGGTTTGCTGGCCGCGGCGCTACCGGGCGCGGATCACGTCGTGTTTCCCGTCGATTGCATCGATCACGATTCGATGAACATGCTCAAGCGGGTGTGCGAGCGTCACCAGGTTGCGTACTTTCCGTTGCGTACCGCGAGTGTGGCGAGCTTCGTTGAATGGCTGACCCGGACGGCCGAGCGCGACATGACGGGCCAGCCGCCCGCGTCGCGCTTCTGCCTGCGGCACGGCTAAGCGCAGTCCAGCCGTTCTCAATCTCAGCGCTTGATAAACCGCGTCAATGCGGCGATCTGCTCGGAGCAGACCGTATAGGCCTGGTTTTCGATGTCGCGATACAGGCGAATGATCTCTTCGCCAACCGGCGTTAACACACTGCCGCCGCCGCTTTGGCCGCCGTGCTCTGAGACGGTGGCCGGCGACTTCAACGAGCGGTTCAGCTCATCCATCAGCAGCCAGGCGCGCCGGTACGACATCTTCAGACTGCGTGCCGCCGCCGAAATCGAACCGTGCTCGCGCACCGCTTCGAGTAGCGCAACCTTGCCCGGACCGAGCGCGATCGTATCCGCCTGCTGGATACGCATGCGGAAGCGGACCTCGGGTTTTGCGGCGGTGGGAATCTTCGGATCGTGGGTGGGTTTAGCCATGCGAGCAAGCATACACGATGCGATTGGCGTTGCCCGCGCCTAGCGGCCGTCGGGGAAGCGGTGCCCAATCTACACCTGCACCGTCCGCACGATGATGCGCGCAAGTCGCTTCACATGGCGTGGTGCCGGCAGCGTATCGGCGCCGGAGAACAGGATCGGCGCACCGTCCTCGATGGCGAGTGGCTGGCCGCCGCACTCGTGCGCGATCAACGCTTGCTCGCCGATCGACGTATTGAACAGTTCGTGCCACGAGAACGTGACCGCGTAACCGTCGTGCGCCACCGCGATGACGATCATCCGTTTGAAATCGCCGGGCTCTTCGCAGCGCAGACCGGCCTCGGTGATCAGGCCTTTCAGTAGCACGCCGCGATAGCGGCCGACGGGACGGATAAAACGGTTGGTCGTGAAGCAGCGCAGATCGAATGGTTGGGCGAGCACGCTGGGCAGCTGCCGCAACTGATCGAGCGAGAACGACTGTGCGGAAACGACGTCGCCCGTCAGCGACACGATACTGCTGGTCGTATCGTTTGCTGGAGCGGCCGTTGCGGCCGCCGTGTCTGCAAGGCCCGTTGTCGTCATCGTCATTCCCCACAGGCCGGAGCAGCCGGCCGGTTCGTCGCTATATGCGTCGATATATTACGCGCGGATGGGGAAAATCGCCGTGTGGCGACATGCGATACCCGTCATAGCGATTTACGTATTGCGCATGGCGGGTGCAAAGCAGAGCCCGCACCCACCTACATCGTCAGCGCACCTGCCGCATGCAGCAGATCGGACCGCTTCCCGAAGCGGGCAGATCGACGTCGCCAGGGCGGGTCATCCACGCAATCCACGCGACCCACAAGGCCACCGCCAGGAAAGCGCCGATGTTCAGATGCGTCTTGTAGCGAAGGATCAGTTCAACAATCGAACGAGGTTCCCGTTTCATATGCGCTCCCGGGTCAGGCAACTTGTCGCGTGAAGCGGCCGAAGATCATCCGGTCGGCGATCCACACGGCCAGCAGCGTTGCGCCCATCAATGGAAAGACGATGCCGAGCAGAACGAGGCCGGTTTTCCAGCCGAACATCGGCGGTGCGGCACGTTCGCGCGAAGGCGCGCCGAGCGAGCGTTGCGGCCGGCGCTTCCACCACATCACGCAGCCGGTGACGGCCATACCCGCCAGTCCCAGCGAGATCGCGGCACAGAGAATCTGGTTGGCCACGCCGAAATAGCGGCCCATATGCAACGACGTGCCGTACGACACGGCTTTCGACACCGCACCGTAGTCGCTGTAGCGAATGTCCCTCAACACGGCGCCGCTGTATTGATCGATGTATAGCGTGCGCTCGCTTTGTGGATCGCCGGGAAAGTACGACACGGTGTAGACGCCGGTGGCGGAGGCAGGCAGCACGATGTTGTAGCCGCTCGACACGCCGAGCGAGGCCGCTAGCCCGACAACGCGGCCGAGCGGCAGCGGCAGTGCCTGTGCCGGGTGCGCATCGGCGGAGGCGGGCACCGGCGTGTTGCCGACCGCCCAGGGCGTCTGTGGCAAGGGCAGGTCGTCCATCACCATGCCCGGCATCGAAGAAGCCATTTTCGTTTCCTGGGCGTCGTGTTCAGTGCGCACTTGCGTCGTCGTGTCACCGGTAGCGAGGTCACGTCCAGCAGGAACGCCAGGCATGACGGAGCGCAACGCCAGGCCGCCCCACGTGCCCGGCGGCGAACCAAGATTCGCAGCGTTGGCGAGCGCCTTGAACTGCTTGCCCCACGAGCCCGTCCAGGGCAGGCCGCTCAGGACGAACACGACCGCACCGAGCGCGAGCCAGATGCCCATCACGGCGTGAACGTTCTTCCACAGTGCGCGTCCCTTGAGCGTGAAGCGCGGCACGAGCGCCGCGCGTGCCGTGGTTTTCTCGCGTGGCCACCAGAGGGCGATACCGGTGCCGATCATCACTAGCGTCCAGCAGGCGGCCAGTTCCATCAGCAGCTCGCCGGGTTTGCCGAGCAGCAGTTTGCGATGGAGCATCCGGTCGACCTGCATGAAACGATGCTCGACGCTCAGCGTGCCTAATACTGCGCCGCTATACGGGTTCAGATAGACGCTTTGTTTCTCTCCATCGGCGAGACGGAAGATGAACTCGGTGCTGCGATCCGGTGCGCTCGCAATCACGGCGGTGACCGCGCGCGCGTCTGCCGGCATCGCCTGGCGTGCATTCGCAAGCAGTGCGTCTTCGGTGAGGCGGGGTGTGGTTTGCGGTGCGACGATCAGACGCTGCGGATAAAGCAGCGGCTCGATCTGCGGCTGGAAACAATACAACGTGCCGGTGATCGCGAGCACCACGAGAAAGGGCATCACAAAGAGGCCCGCGTAAAAGTGCCAGCGCCAGAGCGTCCGGTAGCCGGCGTTTGCCGCGCCTGTCGTCGCGGTCGAGGGTTGAGCGAGGGTGGTGGACATTCAATCCTCCTGAAACATTGAACGGCCGATCGCGCGCTCCCTCAGCGGGCGCAACGAAATACGCGATCAGAAACAATGACGGTCAGGAGACGGCAGGCGGGTCTCTGGGGCGTCCGGACGGGAACGCACCGAGTGGCGTGAAGCGGGTGGAGAGGGCGGGCGGCGCAGTGCCGGCTATCGCGAAGCCGGCCGGCGGCGTGGTGGCCGCAAGCGTTGGCATGGCGACGTGATGCCCGAGTAGATGGCAGTAGCCACACGCGCCGAAGGCGTCGTCATGGCTCAGATGAACCGGCGCTGGCTCGGTGTAACCCGTGTGACTGATTGCCGCACTGAGGTCGCGCGGCTGCAGGGCGGAACAGAGTGCGGCAATCGGTTCGTTTGCGCGTTGCGAAACCAGCAACTGACTCACGACCGGCGCGAACACGATGAGCCACATGGCGACGAGGCCAAGCCATGCGGTCAGGCGGTTGCGGGTGTCTGGAGTCGTCATGATGGGCGGATGAACGCGGCGATTCTAGCACTGCAAAGCGACGTTCTCCGCCGTGCGCTTACTGATCGACGCCGATAATCACGCTCGATGCCTTGAAGATCGCCGCCGCTGCCTTGCCGCTCGCGAGCCCGAGCCGGTCGACGCTGTCGTTCGTGACAATGGCCGCAATCTGCGCGCCGCCCGGCGCGGCGATGATGACTTCGGCGTTGACGGCGCCCTTCGTCACCGAGGCTACCGTACCGGCGATGTAATTGCGTGCCGACACGCTGCTGCTGGTGGCATCGACCATCACGATCACCGACGAAGCCTTGACGAGCGCGAAGGCCGGTTTGCCGGCCGCCAGCCCAAGCGACGTCGCGCTGCCGTGCGTGATGACGGCGACGATGTCCAGGCCATCCTGGGTGCGCAGCGCGATTTCGTCGTTGACTGCGCCGGTCTTGACCTCGGTCACCTGACCGACAAAATGGTTACGGGCACTGGTTCGCATGGTGGTCTCCACAGATAAGGCCGCTGTCGAAAGCGAGCGGGCCTCGGTTAAAGATAGGCCACGAGTGTACCGGGAACCTGAAAGCTTGCGCACAGGCAGCCGTGATATGGTCCCTCGCGTGGCGCGTATAGCGCTGTAAAGGCGCGCATCGAGCAAAACGCAACAGGCGCAACGGGCTGACCGGCCCACGAACACGCAGGCGGAGCAGACATGATTGATATCGCACAACAGATCGCAGCATTCAACACCGGCCGCGACCCCGAACGGCTCGCCATGAAATACAAACTCATGCGCACGTCGCCGTTCGTATTTCTGCGTGGCACGTGCCATCTATTCTATGCACGCCTGCCTGCCGGCAGCGTGCTCGATACCTCGCCCACCGTGTGGATCTGTGGCGATATGCATCTGGAGAATTTCGGCAGCTACAAGGGCGATAACGGGCTGATCTACTTCGATATCAACGATTTCGACGAGGCATGTCTTGCGCCGAGCCTGTTCGAACTGATTCGTCTGCTGACGAGCGTGCTGGTCGGCGCCAGCGATCTGAACGTGAGCCGGGCTGAAGCGCTCGCGCTTTGTCATACCGCAATCGATGCGTACGCGAGCGCGCTCACAGTCGGTAAGGCGCGCTGGATCGAAGAAGAAACCTCGACGGGTATGGTCCGTGACCTGTTCGACGCACTACATGCGCGCACACGCGTCGATTATCTGAACCGGCGCTGCGACGTGAAGGGCAAGCGTCGCGTGTTGCGCATCGACGGCAAGAAGGCGTTGCCCGTCGACGACAGCACACGCGAGAAAGTCACGGCCTTTATGGACGATTTCGCGAGCCATCTGGAGACGCCGGGGTTCTACCGCGTGCTCGACGTCGCACGGCGCATTGCGGGGACGGGCAGTCTGGGTGTCGATCGCTACGTGATGCTGGTGGAAGGCAAGGGCTCGCCCGATGGCAACTATCTGCTCGACCTGAAGCAGGCGCTGTCTTCGTCGGTGGTGCCGCACGTGAAGACGAAGCAGCCGAAATGGGCGAGCGAAGCGCAGCGCGTCGTTGCAGTTCAGCAGCGTGTGCAGGCGGTATCGCAGGCGTTTCTGCATGCCGTCGAGTACGAAAAGCGGCCCTATGTGCTGCGCGGTTTGCAGCCGTCGGAAGATCGCGTCGCGCTGAGCGCCTGGAACGGCAAGCTGCCGCGGCTCGAAGCGGTGGTCAACAGCATGGCGCAACTGTGCGCGTGGGCGCAGTTGCGCAGCGGTGGACGCGAAGGATCGGCCATCGCCGATGACCTGATCGCCTTCGGTAGCCGCAAAGACTGGCAGTTGCCGCTCATCGAACTGGCCACGCAGTGCGAAGCGCAGATTGCCGCCGACTGGAAAACCTATTGCGATGCGTACGATAGCGGCGCGTTCAAGGTGGAAACGAAAGCCTGAGCGGGTGCGAGGTGTCGCACCGCTCCCGTTCTTCAGGGAAAATTCAGCGGAATATGTCGCGCCGTGCCTACGCGCCCAACAGCACACCAGTACGAATCGGCCGCGTTCCCGTCACACGCCCCAGCGGCGCACCTGCCGTCGCAAAGCGGATTGCGCGGCGCATATAAAACACGCCGTCGGTGTGACTATGCAGCGTGGTCGTCGCATCGGTCAGCGGATCGACGATGTCGAATAACGGATCGCCCGCGCGAATCGTGGCGCCGATCGGCGCACGATGCACGACGATCCCGCTCGTCGGCGCATAGAATTGCTCGCTGCCTGCGAGCGGTGTCGCGGGTGTGAGCAGTGGCGGCAGTGGCTTTGCCGTGCCACGAATCGCACCGCGTGCGCGCAGGAATTCGATGATTGCATCGGCATCCTGTTGTGCGATCTCGTAGGTCACATCGCGCTGGCCGCGGCATTCGATCGTCGTCGCGATCGCACCGGTGGCGAGCGGCGTGCCCTCCGGCAGATGTTGCTGCAAGGTCCACCAGCACAGGCTGTGTGCTTCGTCGAAAGCCTGGCCGCCGGAGTCGGTGGCGAGCAACGATGCCTGTGCGCCCAGGTAGCGCGCAAGCGGTTCGAACTCCGGCCACGCGACTTCGCTCGTATAGAGATGCATCGCGGCTTCGAGCGAGCAATGCAGATCGATGACAACGTCCGCATCCACCGACAACGCGAGCAGCGTGAGCTGCAGCGATTCGTATTCCGTCAGCGGTTGCTGGGCGGCGAGCGCATCGCGCAGCACGCTGCGCATGAGCGCCTTGTTGCGTTGCGCGTCGTCGCCGAACTGTTCGCGCGCATTGCCGGCGAGTTTCGCCAGATCGATGAAGTGCCGGTTGAAGTTCTTGCCGCTCGCCAGATCGAAGCGACCGATGAACTGCCCGAGCACATGCTGTGCGAGTCCGACCGGGTTCGCGACCGGCACGAGTACGATTTCAGCGGCAAGCGCGCCGTCGGCTTCGAGCTGCTCAAGACGGCGGCGCAGTAGCACGCTGACGAGCATCGCCGGTGTTTCGTCTGCATGCAGCGACGACTGGATGTAGATTTTCTGGCCGTCGCCGGGCGTGCCGAAATGGAAGCTCGTGATTTCGCGCCGCGTGCCGACGGCAGGCGACAGAAGCGGGGTGATGTGCTGGCGCATAAGGTGTGAGAAATGGAGTGAAGATGAACGGCGAATCAGTCGCCGTACGGATCGAAATCGAAATAACGCTGCGCGATCTGCTTATAGGTGCCGTCTTTGCGTATCGCCGCGATGGCTTCGTCGAGCGAAGCCTTTAACGCAGTGTCGTCCTTACGTAGACCGATGCCGGTGCCGTGATCGCCCATCGACAGCTGCGGCCCGACGAACGCAAACCCCTTGCCGGCCGGCGTGCGCAGAAAACCGATATCGGCTTCGACCCAGCCCAGTAGCGCGCCATCGAGCCGGCCGTTACGCAGATCCTCGAACACCTGGTCCTGGCTCTTGTACGCAATCACCTGAGCGCCGCCCGGCGCCCAGTGTGCGAGCCCGTAGGTTTCGAACTGCGTGCCCGTCTGCACGCCGATGCGCTTACCCGCGAGCGCAGCCGGATTGGCGGCGAGCGGCGAGCCCTGTGCCGCGATCAGACGCGACTTGAACTGGAACAGCTTCGACGAAAACGCAATGGTCTGCATGCGTTTGTCGGTGATTGCCATCGACGACAGGATCGCGTCGATCTTGCGTGCCTGCAGCGCGGGGATCATGCCGGAGAATTCCATCTCGACCCATGTGCATTTCGCGTGCATCCGGCGACACAGCTCGTTGCCGAGATCGACGTCGAAACCTTTGAGGCTGCCGTCGGGCGCCTTGAAATCCATCGGCGGGTAGGTCGGATCGATGCCGAGACGGATCTCGCCGGGGTCGCGCGCGAACGCCGCGGGACTGACGCCGGCGCACAGCGCAGCCACGATGGCCGCGAGCGCAAGCAGATTTTTTCTCATGAGGTCTCCGGAGTGAAACGGGGCACGGGGGGCACAGGGGGTACGGGGCGAGTGGTTGCGCTGCGCACATGGTAAAACGGCGCGGCGCCGGGTCGAAGACCTCTTCGGACTATCGTGTTCACTTTTTTCGATCGCGGGTCGGCGATGTCGCTCATGCCCTCCCGTTGTGCGGGCGCCTTACTGCTATCGATTGAGCGCGAGCGACAGCGCCAGCCGCCCGGTCTCGACATTCATCGTGTTGAGCTGCGGCGGCGTGTGAAAGATTTCCAGCGCGGCACGTTGCCCGGGCGTACCGATATCCAGTTGCGCAAGCAGTTCGGCGACGAGTGCATACAGAACGGTCTTGTTGCCGTCCTCGACCTTCACCGCGATTCCGAGCGCACCGCTTGCACCGTGCCGCGCCGTCTGCGCCGACGCGCGCACGCCGACCGCGTAGCTCGCTTCGGCACCGACCTTGCCGACCAGCGCGCCGCCGAACGACTGCATCAATGCCGTGCAGAAACGGCCTTCACCGGCGACCAGTTCGGGGTACGTCGTCATCGCGTGATAGATGCGGGCGAGCGCGACGGTGCGCGCATCGTGCCCCGCCGCGCCGTCGGTCTGCTCCGTCCGATCGGTTGCGTCCGCAAGCTTCGCGTAAAGCCGCGCAAGCCGGTCAAGCGGAAAGGCTGGCGTAGGCAGATTGCAACCATCGATGCCCCACTGCACCGCTGCGTCGGGCAGATCGCATAGCTCGGCCATCGTGTGCCGCACGCGAACCTGCAGCGGATGCGCGGGAAGGTGATAATCGACCATCGATGCACCGAGCGCCTGCGCCGCGGCGAGCATGCCGACATGCTTGCCCGAGCAGTTGCTGCATACAGCGCCCGGCTCGAAATCGCGCTTGATCCACGCACGGTAGACATCGTCGGATAGCGGCGGATGGCCGCCGCAGCGCAGATCGGTTTCGCTTGCATGCGCCTTGGCGAGCATCTGCTGTGCGCGTTCGATGTGGCGCTCCTCGCTGTTGTGCGACGCGCACATCAGCGCGAGATCGGCAGCGTCGAAGCCGTAGCGCTCCAGCGCGCCGGTCTCGACGACGGCGAGCGCCTGCGCGGGCTTGGCCGCTGAGCGCGCCAGCGTGACCCGCGCCGGATCGCCGAAGCGATACAGCAGACGGCCGGCGGCATCGGTGACGGCTACGTGGGCGACGTGGGTGTTTTCGATTGCGTCGCCGCGGTAGGCGGTGGCGGCAACGGGCGTGGCAGCGCGAGCGGTCATCGGCGGTGTTCCGGAAGTGTGAATGTGAATGGCATCTGCATTGTACGGATTCGGCGCATTGCGCTCGCGCACGCAGATCGTCATCCGATCGCAACCGGTGCGGAATAAAACTGGCCCACATTGCGTTCTGCAAGGACTGCGGTACATCGCAGACGCTTTCACCTGACAAGAACCTCCGCCTAACCTTACATTTCGACAGCGAAGCGCCATGATTCCTCGAACCAGTCCTGAACTTTCCGCGCAGCAGCTCGATGTCGACGCGCCGTCGCGCTATACGCGCACGGCGATGGCGCTGCACTGGATCATCGCGGTCCTGATTCTCTGCAACGTGGCGCTGGGTCTGAGCGCGGACTGGCTGCCCGACGACTGGGTGCGTCCGGTCATCGATACGCACAAATCGATCGGCATCACGGTGCTCGGCCTCGCGCTGCTGCGTATTCTGTGGCGCATCCGGCACCGGCCGCCTGAGTTGCCGCTGGCGTTTGCGCGCTGGGAACGCGGCGCCGCGCATGTCGCGCACATCCTGCTGTATGTGCTGATGATCGGTTTGCCGCTGTCGGGATGGCTGCACGATTCCGCGTGGAAAGATGCGGCGACCCATCCGATGCACCTCTTCAACCTGGTGCCGTGGCCGCGCATCGGCTACATCATGCATCTCGATCCTGTGCTGAAGGAAACGCTGCACGACCGCTTCGGCGCGCTGCACGTGTGGCTCGGTTATGGGCTGTATGCGCTGCTGGCGCTGCATATCGGCGGCGCGCTGAAGCATCAGTGGATCGACCGGCATTCGGTTCTCAAACGCATGGTTCCCTAACGGCATGCCGCACTGCCCGATCGAACATCACACCCATCGACGTAACGAGTGAGCAACTTGAAGACTTCTCTGGAACAGGCGCTGGCAGCCGCCTCGCCGCGCATCGTGCCACGCCCCGTCACGCTGACGGGCCTGCTGATACACGGCAGCGTAGGAGCGTTGTGGCTGATCCTGTTTGCCCGCGCGTTTTTTCTGCATGGCGTCGTGGCATGGTCCACGGGGCTGGCGTACGTGATCTACGACACGCTGCTGCTGATCTTCGTCACGCTGAAAACGTTGCCGCTCGCGCGCGGTGCGAAGCCGCCGGTGGTTGCCTTTAGCGACAGCGAGTTGCCTTCGATGGGCGTGCTTGTCGCCGCGCACAACGAAGCGTCCGTGCTGCCGATAACGCTTGCGGCGCTGTTAAGACAGACACAGGGCCCCGCGCAGATCGTCATCGCCGACGATGGTTCGAGTGATGGGACGCAGGCGTTGCTCGTGCGCGAATTCGGCTTGATCGAGCCACGCGAGGGCGAACTGAGCGCACCGAGCACACGCTATCCGAATCTCTACTGGTTACGTGTGCCGCACGGCGGCAAGGCGCGCGCATTGAATGCCGCGATCACGATGGTATCGACCGACACGGTGATGACCGTCGACGCCGACACGTTGCTAGCCGACGACGCAACGCTCGCGATGCGCCGCGCGTTTGCGCAGTATCCGCGCGTCGTGGCGGCGGCAGGCGTGATCGTGCCGGTGTGCGGCAAGACCGTATCGGGGCGTTTGTTCCAGTGGTTCCAGACCTACGAGTACATGCGTAACTTCATCGCGCGCTTTGCGTGGATGCGTGCCGACAGTCTGCTGCTGGTATCGGGTGCGTTTGCCGCGTTTCGTCGCGATGCGTTATTGACCGTTGGTGGGTTCGATCCGCAGTGCCTCGTCGAAGACTATGAGTTGATTCACCGTTTGCGTCGTTACTCGGTGGATCATGGGCTCGACTGGGATGTGCATGTCGTCGGCGACGCGCACGCGCGCACTGACGCACCCGCCACACTCGGCACGTTTTTGCGGCAACGCCGCCGCTGGTTTGCGGGCTTTCTGCAGACGCAATACTGGAATCGCGACATGACCGGCAATCCGCGCTACGGTACGCTGGGCATGTTGATGCTGCCGGTCAAGGCGTTCGATACGATGCAGCCGGTTTACGGGCTGACCGCAGTCGCGTTGCTGTTCGGCTTTGTGTTCGGCGGACACGGTGGGATCGTGCTGTCGATCTTCAGCGTGATCGGTCTGAAGACCGCGCTCGATCTCGCGTTCTATCTATGGTGCGTGCATCTGTATCGCCGCTGGACCGGCGATCGCGCGAACTCGAGCCTGTGGGCCGCAACGGCCGCGGCGATCACCGAGCCGTTCACGTTCCAGTTGCTGCGTCACACCGGGGCGGTGCTTGGCTGGTTGCATTTTTTGCGCGGCGGACGCTCGTGGGGCAAGCAGCATCGCTCGGGGTTGGTCGCGGGCGGCGATTGATCGACGGCGCTGCCGTCGCCGCTAGTTGCCGCTACTTACCCAGTTCGTGCCCGATAATCCCGCCCGCCACTGCGCCACCCACGGTGCCAATCGCACTGTGGTTTGTCGCTTCGTTGCCGATCACACCGCCCGCGGCCGCGCCACCTAGCGTGCAGCCTGCCGCGAGCGGTACCAGAACGGCCGCCGCCGTTACACCGATCCATCTGATTCGATTCCACATAGCAAACTCCGTAGGAAAAGCCGGTACTACGGGATGTAGCAAGCCACGTGCCGCGTGAATTGTCTGCGTTTAAACCCCGTTTGCCTGGTCGGGTTCCACTTGCTAGACTCCGAGCGCAATCCACCCAACCGCATTTGCCCGACGCGTCGGACCCTGGACTAATCACGGAGACTTCATGACTTACATGCTGCTCATCGTCGAACCCGCCGACCAGCGCAACGATCGCACCGAAGCGGAAGGGCGCGTGCTGTACGACCGCATGCTGGCTTATGGCGCCGATCTCCAGTCGCGCGGGCTTTTGCTCGAAGCGCAGTCGCTCGCATCGACGAAGCAGGCCGCGCGGTTGCAGGTGCGTAACGGCGAACGCAGACTGGTGGATGGCCCGTTTGCCGAAACGAAGGAAATGGTCGGTGGATTCTTTCTGCTCGATTGCGCGACCCGCGCCGAAGCGCTCGAACTCGCTGCCCATTGCCCGGCCGCTGAATGGGCGACCATCGAGGTCCGCGAAGTCGCACCCTGCTACAGATAAATGTCGTATTGCGTCGTGACCAGGTATTTACCCTGGTCTCGTCGTTCCATGTCGATCTCGCTGTTCGCCGTTCGTCGTGTCGGTAAGGAGCCTGCAAACGGTTCCTCCCACTGACCACCCAACGGAGAGACTGCGATGCGTTTCATGATGATGATCAAAGCGACCGCAACGAGCGAAGCCGGCGACATGCCGTCCGAAGCGCTGATTGCCGCGATGACGGCTTATCACGAGGAACTGGCGAAGGCAGGCGTGCTGCTCGATGCCACCGGCCTTCAGCCGAGTGCGACAGGCTGGCGCGTCCAGTATTCGAACGGACAACGCCGGGTGATCGACGGGCCGTTCGCCGAAACGAAAGAACTGATCGCCGGTTACACGCTGATCCAGGTGCGCTCGCGCGAGGAAGCGATGGAATGGGCGCGGCGTTATCCCGCGCCGTTCGGCGAACTGGCCGACGGCGAAATCGAGGTGCGTCAGATCTTCGAACTCGATGACTTCGGACCGAGCGATGCGGTAGATCGTTTTCGCAAGCTCGACACCGTCCATCACACGGCAGCGGACTGAGGAGACACGTCATGTTCAAGACCCTGCTCATCGCTATCGTTGCTATCGTCGGTCTGGTGCTGATCTACGCGGCGACCCGGCCCGATACGTTTCACATCGCGCGTACCGTGCGCATCCAGGCGCCGCCCGAGCGCATTTATGCGCTGATCGACAGTCTGCGCAACTTCAATAGATGGAACCCGTTCGAGAAGAAAGATCCGAACATGAAGGGCACCTACGGTGGACCCGATGTCGGTCCTGGTGCGAGCTACGCGTGGACAGGCGAGAAGATCGGCGTTGGACAGATGATCATCGTCGATAACACAGCGCCTTCACGCGTGACGATGCAGCTCGATTTCATCAAGCCGTTCGAAGCGCACAACATGGCCGATTTCACGCTCACGCCTGCTGCCGATACCCCCGGTGCCACCGACGTCACCTGGGCAATGCACGGGCCCTCGCCGTATGTGTCGAAGTTGATGGAGGTGTTCGTCAGCATGGACAAGATGGTCGGCAACGATTTCGAGAGCGGACTGCACGACCTGAAGACACTGGCCGAAGCGAGCTGAACCCACTAAGCCCACACATGCACATCGCTGGCCGCGTCGTGCGTTGCCAGCTTCACGGTACAAAGGATTGTTTGATCATGCACAAGCAAATCTACGTCAATCTGGCCGTCGGCGATCTGGGTCGCTCGAAGGCGTTCTTTTCCCACCTCGGCTTCGAGTTCGATCCGAAGTTCACCAACGATCAGGCGGCGTGCATGATCGTCGGCGAGGATATCTACACGATGCTGCTCGTCAAACCGTTCTTCCAGAGTTTCACGCACAAGACGCTGTGCGATCCGGCGCAGAGCACCGAGGCGCTCGTGTGCCTGTCGTGCGACAGCCGTGAAGAAGTCGATCGCCTGGTGGCGAAAGCGGTGGCGGCGGGCGGGAAGGTGCCGCGTGCGCCGCAGGACTACGGCTTTATGTATGGACACGGCTTCGAGGATATCGATGGGCACATGTGGGAGCTGGTCCATCTAGACCCCAACGCCGAGCGCGTTTCCTGAGGCCGGCCGTGACTACGGCAGCGACACATCGTGCAATCGAAGCGGTCTGGCGGATCGAGGCGGCGAAGGTCATTGCTTACGTCGCGCGTGTCGTGCGCGACGTCGGCGTGGCCGAGGAACTCGCGCAGGACGCGCTCGTGGCCGCGCTCGAGCATTGGCCCGAAGCGGGCGTGCCCGATAACCCGGGGGCCTGGCTGATGGCGACCGCAAAAAACCGTGCGCTCGACCGGTTGCGGCTCGATTCGCTGCATGCGCGCAAGCATGAGGAACTCGGCCTCGACCTGGACGCACTCGAAGCGCACGTCG
Organism: Paraburkholderia acidicola; assembly: GCF_002362315.1. GTDB lineage: Bacteria > Pseudomonadota > Gammaproteobacteria > Burkholderiales > Burkholderiaceae > Paraburkholderia > Paraburkholderia acidicola. The sequence continues at coordinate 1,815,033 of NZ_MTZV01000006.1, read as the reverse complement.
TGCCCGACTTCGTCGACGCGCTCGATGCCGCGCGCGCCGACGACATCGGCGACGACCTGCTGCGGCTCGTGTTCACCGCGTGCCACCCGGTGCTATCGACCGATGCGCGCGTCGCGTTGACACTGCGCCTGCTAGGCGGCCTCACCACCGACGAAATCGCGCGCGGCTTTCTCGTGCCGGAGCCGACGATTGCGCAGCGCATCGTGCGCGCGAAACGCACGTTGACGGCGGCGAAAGTGCCGTTCGAAGTGCCGCAGGCCGATGCGCGCGCGGTGCGCCTCGCGTCGGTGCTCGAAGTGATCTACCTGATTTTCAACGAAGGCTATTCGGCGACTGCCGGCGACGACTGGATGCGCCCCGCGCTCTGCGAAGAAGCGGTGCGGCTCGGGCGTGTGCTGGCCGGGCTCGCGCCCGGCGAGAGCGAAGTGCACGGTCTGGTCGCGCTGATGGAAATCCAGGCGTCGCGCACGCATGCACGCGTCGATACGGAAGGGCGGCCGGTGTTGCTGCTCGACCAGGATCGTAGCCGCTGGGACCCGCTGCTGATCCGCCGCGGACTGGTCTCGCTGGAACGCGCCGGGACGCTCGGCGGCGCGAGCGGACCGTATGCGCTGCAGGCCGCGCTCGCCGCCTGCCACGCGCGTGCGCATCAAGCGGCCGACACCGACTGGGTGCAGATCGTCGCGCTCTACGATGCGCTCGTGCAGGTCACGCCATCGCCGGTGGTCGAGCTGAACCGCGCGGTGGCGGTGGGGATGGCGTTCGGTCCTGCTGCCGGGCTCGAACTCGTCGATGCACTGGCGGCCGAACCCGCACTCTTGAACTACCACTGGCTACCGAGCGTGCGCGGCGATCTGCTCGCCAAGCTCGGTCGTATCGACGAGGCGCGTGCCGAATTCGCGCGGGCTGCGTCGATGACCCGTAATGCCCGCGAACGTGAATTGCTGCTGGAGCGAGCTCGCACAGCGGGTACCTGAACGCCGGGCGCGTTGCGCGTGACGACGACGCGGCTCAGCCCTGCTGCCGCTTGCGGAAATTCGCAACCTTGTGGCGGTTGCCGCAGGTCGCCATGCTGCACCAGCGGCGCCGATGCGATTTCGTCCGGTCATAGAAACACTTGGTGCAATCGGACTGCTCGCATTTGCGCACGAGATTGAAGTCGCCGTTGGCGAGTAGTTCCGCCGCCGCTTCGGCAAGCGGCATCAACAGATGTTCGACGCAGCGCTGCTCAGTGCGCCGCTCGACACGCCAGCCTCCTTCATCCGCTACCACCTGCACGGCATAGTGACCGCGCGCGAGAAAGGCATTCAGCGCGGCCACGTCCACGTTTTTCCCTGCCTTGCGCTGCGCCACGAGCGTTCGAACCGTCTCGCGCAGCGTGCGTGTCGCGTCGAGCAACGCGTGCGGCGTGAAGGCTGGTGCGTCCGCGGGTAACCCCATTCGATCGAGCCAGCGCAATACATCCGCGTCGCTTTGCAGGAAATCGCGCGGCGCGCCGTCCACCTGCGCGACGGTGTTCAACAGATCGAGCGCGGCGTGGTCGCCGATCAACATCGGTTCGATCAGGACGGCCGGGGGCCGGGGCGAGTTCATGGCAGAAGCGTCTGGCTGGAGAGCACAAGGGACAGTGAATTCACTGTAACCGTCAAAATTGTCCTTGACAAGTTACATTGTGTCGTCAATGATGTAACCGTACTGAGTCAATTTTAATGGTTTCACCGTCCATTTTCCCAGGAGAACATCATCATGTCGACGTCGTTGCTGTCCGAAGCCGGGTTGCCTGCCATTCCCCATGTGTCGCTCAAGCGCGTCGATGCCGATGGTGTCAACGTGTTCTATCGCGAAGCCGGCCCGGCCGATGCGCCGGTGCTGTTGCTGCTGCACGGTTTTCCCACGTCGTCGCATATGTTCCGTGAGCTGATACCGCGTCTGGCGGCGCGTTATCGTGTGATCGCGCCTGATCTGCCGGGCTTCGGTTTTACGACGGTGCCGGATGCGCGCGGCTATACCTATTCGTTCGACGGGCTCGCGAAGACTGCGCTCGCTTTTGTCGATGCGCTTGGGCTTGGTCGCTATGCGCTGTATGTGTTCGACTACGGTGCGCCGGTTGGCTTCCGGCTTGCCCTTGCGCATCCGGAGCGGGTAACCGCGCTTGTGTCGCAGAACGGCAATGCGTACGAGGAGGGACTTGGCGATGCATGGGCTCCGATTCGCGCGTACTGGTCGAACCCGACCGACGCGAACCGCAAGACGATTGCCGATGAAGTGCTGACGCTTGCAGGTACGCGCTGGCAGTATGAGCACGGTGTTGCTGATCCGCAGACTGTTGCGCCAGAGACATACACGCTCGATACGGCGCTATTCGAGCGGCCTGGTAATCGCGATATCCAGCTCGATCTGTTTCTCGACTATCGGTCGAACCTCGCGCTGTATCCGAAGTTTCAGGCTTATTTCCGCGAGTTCCGGCCGCCGACACTTGCGATCTGGGGCAAGCATGATCCGTTCTTCATTCCGCCGGGTGCGGATGCTTACCGGCGTGATAACCCGGATGCGATTGTCGAGTTTCTCGACACGGGACACTTCGCGCTGGAAACGCATGTCGATGAGATTGCTGTGGCGATTGATCGGTTGTTGAGGTCGGCGTTGAAGGGGAGTGGCAGTTGAGTGAGGGTTGTGCCGGTTTAGTTGCGCGATGTAGCGGGGGGTGGCTTGTCTCTCCCCGCTTATCGCAGTAGTATTTTTTCATGAACCGATTCCACACCACGTCGATTATTCCCGCCGCTTCCCTATCGGCGGAATAGCTCTCGACCTGAAAGTTCGCAAGCAACCCGCCCAGACGGCGGGTTTTTGCTTTCTGGGCCCTCCTTACCAAAGGACCCGGAAATGATGAGCAAGAGCAAAGGAAGTCTGGAAAACACAGCGGTTCTTCACATGCTCTGCGGGAAGATCGCGTCGGGGAAATCGACACTGACGAAACACCTGGCGCGCACCGAGAATGCCGTGGTGATCAGCGAAGATGTCTGGCTTACGCATCTCTATCCGGGCGAGATCCGCACGCTTGAGGACTACGTGCGGTGTTCGGTGCGGATCAGACGAGTGCTCTCGGAGCATGTGCAGGCACTTCTATCGGCCGGGGTGTCCATCGTTCTGGACTTTCCCTTCAACACAAGAAACAGTCGCGCCTGGGGGCGTGAATTATTTAGCGGAGCCTGGGTGGAGCACCGGTTGCACTATCTGGATGTTAGCGACGACGTTTGCAAGGCTCGCTTGAGGGCGCGTAACGCCTCAGGCGAGCATCCGTTCAAAGCAACTGACGCGGAGTTTGATCAGATAACGCAGTACTTCGTCCCGCCTTCGTCGGCCGAAGACTTTTACATCGTGTTGCACACGCCGGAAGGATAGGTCGCCATATCGGGAAGAGTCGGCCCGCCACTATGCGTGTCGCTTGGGATTCCACGCTTTGTGTACAAACTCAAGCCGGTTGCCATCGAAGTCGGCGACGTTGGCAGCATAGTAGCCGCGGGCGAAGTAGGCGCGATCCGCAGGCTTCCCTTCATCGGTGCCACCGGCTTTGATTGCAGCTGCGTAAGCGGCGTCAACCAGTTCATTGGTGTCGCAGACGATCCCGAGGTACAGCCCGGTCTCGCCGGGGTTGCGTCGACGTAACCAGATGCTTGAGCCGACCGCATCGCCCTTGCCGTACACGTCGTCACCAATGCCGTAAAGATCGGGGACGCCCTTAGGGCCCGAAGCGGCGTCGTAGTTGCCAAATACGCGCCAGCCGAGTGGCTTCAAGGCTTCGGAATAGAAAGCCAGTGACCTGTCGATGTCGATGACGGAAATGTAGACGTGGTCGATCATTTGAGTGCCTTTAGTTTGGATGGATATTGCTTGTCTGACTACATCTAACGATATCAAACCTAAGGATGTCCTGCGCTCCGGTAGCGCGAGAAATGACGTGACGGCAGCCTTCGAGCAACGAATGCACATGCATCGTTTCGTCGATCATCAGCCGAACGTGAATACATACGCCTCGACACCCGGGTCCAGAAACTCGATCGAGAACGTGTGGTCCTGGATGTTGCCGGTTTGCCGCACCAGTTGATAGAGTCGCTGCTCAGTCACGGCTCCACTTCCATCAGCGCTGACGTCGACGCCGTGTGCTTCGCCAGGCGCGGCGCCATCGATGCTGACGCGAAACCGCACCGGTTTCCCGTCATTGCCAGGCCCAAGCACCAGATGCAGATCGCGTGCATGGAAACGAAAGACGATGCGCCCGGACGGAGCCGTCAGTACCGCACGCTCAGCGCCGACCTTCCAGGTGCCCGCAAGTCCCCAGTCATTCAAGGCTGGCTGCGAGGGGGCGACATACGTACGCGGTTGGTCCTGCGTTTCGCCACCGCGTGAAACGAAATTGTCTGCTCGCGCGTAGCCGATATAGGTTTCGGGAGACTGGATATCGGTGATGTCAGCGGCCATCTGCACGCCTTGCGCAGGGATATCGGCCAGCCCCGGTGCGATCTTTGCCGCGTCTGCATGTCCCGCGTCGATCAGCAGTTGCTGAATGACCTTTTCCGATTGTACGTAGTCGCCCTCGCCGAAATAGTGATAGCGGATCCGTCCCTGCGCATCGACCACATACAAAGCAGGCCAGTATTCATTGCCCAGCGCGCGCCAGATCGCGTTGTTATTGTCGACTGCGACCGGGTAGGTGATGCCGAGGTCATGCGTGGCTTTCTTTACATTGCTGACGTTATGCTCGAAAGTGAATTCGGGCGCATGCACACCTATTACAACCAGCCCTTGGGCCTTGTACTTTTGCGCCCACGCTTTCAGATACGGCAGCGAACGTAAGCTGTTGATGCACGAATAGGTCCAGAAGTTGACCAGCACGACCTTGCCGCGCAGGTTCTGAGCGGTCAGCGGCGGGGAGTTCAACCACGCCACTGCGCCGTCAAGCGTCGGCAGTACGCCTTCCACGGGCAATGCCGCAGCGCTGCGCGGAAGCGGGTCGACTGGTTTCTCCTCGCGTCCGGAGTCGACAACCGTCGGCACGCGAGCCAGCACTACCGTGTTGACGCCAAGTGCAATGGCCGCCGTGAGGCAAAACATGACGAAGCGCCGTGGCGGCCGGATGTACATACCGAGGATCGTGAAGATACCGGGCAGACTGGAGAAGATAATGGAGAGCATGGATACTGGACCGTTCAGGTTGAGAGGCAGGATGCACGCAGCGTCTGGCGTTGATGCATTTGAACGCGCCGAAGTATCTGGTTTGTGTCTGAGAGGCGGGTCGATTGCAATGTCGTGTATCACGGCGATTCGCAGATACACTGCGACACAAAAAGCGCTTTGGCCTTCACGGCTGCACACATCGCGCCACCGAAACGTTGGCCCACTCGAGGAGTCGTGATGCCCCCAGTCGATCGCCGTTCAATGCTGCTCGCCTCTGCAACCATACCGCTCACTCTCGCCGGCTTTCGCGCCACGGATGTCGTCCAGGCGGCAGAGAGTGCGTCATCAGCCAGGCCACCAGTAACACCAGAACCGCAAGACGTCACACGCACACTCGCTCACTACATAGTCGGAGCGAAATACGACGATCTTCCGCCCAAGGTCCGTAAGGAAGGCGTGCGCACGCTGTTCAACTGGGTCGGCGTGGCGATAGGCGGTTCCCATCACGAAACCGTCGATATCGCCGTGTCGGCGCTCGCGCCATTTTCGGGGCCACCGCAGGCGAATCTGCTCGGTCGTCGGGAGCGATTCGACGTGATGAACGCCGCGTTCCTGAACGGCGTATCGAGTCATATCTTCGATTACGACGATACGCATCTGAAGACGATCATCCATCCGGCCGGACCGGTCGCTTCTGCCATTCTCGCACTCGCAGAAATGCAACCGGTGAACGGCAAGGACTTCCTGAATGCGTTGGTGCTCGGTGTCGAGACGGAATGCCGGATCGGTAATGCGGTGTATCCAAACCATTACGACGTGGGCTGGCATATCACCGGTACCACCGGTGTATTCGGTGCCGCCGCGGCCGTCGGCAAGCTGATGGGATTGAATGAACAGCAGATGATCTGGGCCCTCGGCCTTGCAGCCTCTCAACCGGTCGGGCTACGCGAATCGTTCGGTTCGATGAACAAGAGTTTCAATCCTGGTCGCGCGGCGAGCAACGGTTTGTTCGCGGCGATTCTCGCGTCGAAGAACTTCACGAGTTCTGACAGGATGATCGAAGCGAAGCGTGGTTGGGCAAACACGCTCAGCACGAAGCAGGACTATACGCAGATCACCGACGGGCTCGGCCAGCATTACGAAGCGGCGCTCAATACGTACAAACCATTTGCCTGCGGCATCGTCATGCATCCGGCCATCGATGCCGCAATCCAGTTGCGCAACGAGAACCGGCTGACACCAGACCAGATCGCTCGGGTTGAACTCAAGGTGAATCCGCTGGTGCTCGAACTCACGGGAAAGAAGACGCCACGCGATGGGCTTGAAGGCAAGTTCAGCATCTATCACGCGACCGCGGTGGCGCTTGTCGAAGGAGCTGGTGGCGAGAAGCAGTTCAGCGATCGGGCTGTGCGGGACCCGGTCATCGTCGACCTGCGTGGCAAGGTCGTGCCGATCATCGATCCCGCGATCAAGCCTGAGCAGGTCGATATGACCATCGTGCTAAAGGACGGACGATCGCTGCACAAATATATCGAGCACGCCATCGGCAGTCTCGAAGTGCCGATGAGCGATCAGGCGCTCGAGAAGAAATTTGCGGATCTCGCAGACGGGATCATCCCGGCTCAACAGGCTCGTCGCGTTATGGATCTGTGCTGGGGGGTGGAAGACCTGACAAGTGCTGGCGACATTGCGAAGAATGCAGCGGCCGCTTGATGGTGCATTCGCGGACGCGCGAGCGGTCACTCGCTCGCTCGCTCTTCTGCGAAGGTGGCTCTTAAGTCGCGGACTTTAGCGACGCATTATGCCGCCCCCTTAAGAGCGTCAACAATGCCGCAAGCGCAGAGGAAACCTGCTTGCGCGATGGGTAATACAGGAAGAACCCGGGAAAGGGCGGCGTCCACTCTTCCAGCAACCTGACAAGGCGACCCGATTTGATCGAGGCCGCCGCCTCATGCTCCAGGACGTAAGCGACACCGAGTCCATCCACGGCGGCTTGAAGCATGGGCTCGGGTTCGTTGAACGTCAGCGGGCCCGACAGTTTTAACTTCAGATGCCGGCCGTCCTTTTCAAACTCCCAGGCGTAAAGCGTGTGCGCGCTGACCATCCGGTAGTTGATGCAACGGTGCGTCTGGAGGTCCTCCGGTGTGCGCGGCGCGGGATAGCGCGCCAGGTATGTGGGCGACGCGACGACCGCCATACGAAGCTCCGGTCCCACGCGAAGCGCAACCATGTCCTGCTCCAGTTTCTCGCCGAGTCGAATGCCCGCGTCGAAGCGATCGGCCACGATGTCGCGAAACCCATAATCGATGATGACTTCGACTGTCGCTTCCGGATGCGCCGCGCAGAAGTCAGCAAGCACCGGCCGGATGACGGCGTCATAGGCCTGGCGCGTCGCCGTGATGCGAAGCGTGCCGGAAACGCGATCGTGCTCCCGCCCTAACGTGCCTAAGGTGTCGTGGATTGCGGCAAGCGCGGGCTCCAGTGCGAGCAACAGCTTTTCTCCCGCTTCCGTCGGTGCGACGCTGCGGCTGGTTCGTCGCAACAACGCGATGCCGAGACGTTGCTCCAGCCGCTTGATCGTGTAACTGAGCATGGAGTTCGACACGCCGAGATCGGCGGCTGCGCGCGTGAAGCTGCGGGTTCGCGCAACCATGGCAAACGCCGACAGATCGTCAAGGCTGCCTCTCGGTATCGTGCGATCTGATGGCATGACTCATTCGAATTATCCAGGATGATTGCAAGGATAAGCGTCTCTACCATAGCGTCAAGGTGCGATTTTGATTCGTTCACAAGATGAAAGGTAAAGACATGATCAGGAAAAATGCTGTCTGGCTGATTACAGGCTGCTCGAAAGGTTTAGGTCGGGCGCTGGCTCTGGAGGCTCTCAAAGCGGGTTATCGCGTTGTCATGAGTGCGCGGGATGTGTCCACGCTCGAGGACATCCTGAAGGAATACGACGAGGCCGCCGCTGCCGTGGAGCTCGACGTTACTCGAGTCGATCAGGTGCAAGCGGCAGTGGCGGCGGCCGAAGCGCGCTTTGGGGCCATCGACGTGCTCGTGAACAATGCGGGCTACGGGTACCTCGCAGCGATCGAGGAAGGTGAAGACGATGATGTCCGGGCAATGTTCGAGACCAACGTCTTCGGCACCTGGAACATGATCAAGGCGGCGCTGCCCGGTATGCGCGAGCGTGGCCGCGGACACGTCGTCAACATCAGTTCGGTCGGCGGGCTGACGACTTTTCCGGCGGTCGGTTTCTACCATATGGCGAAGTTCGCCGTAGAGGGGTTATCCGAAACACTGGCCAAAGAGATTGCGCCTTTTGGTCTCGGTGTGATGGCCGTCGAGCCGGGCGCTTTTCGAACCGACTTCCGCGGCGGGTCCTTGAAGCAGTCGAAGACAAGACTGCCGGCCTATGCGGAGACCGCCGGCAAAGCGCGCGACAACGTATCCGCTGCGCATGGGGCGCAGCAGGGCGATCCAGTGTTGGGCAGCAAGGCGATCATTGCCGCTGTGGAGTCGGATCGACCGCCGATGCATCTGGTGATCGGTGGAGACGCACTCGATCTGATCCGCAAAAAACTCTCGGACCTCAATCACGATCTCGACACGTGGGAAACCTTGACGAGAAGCACCAGTTTCAAAGAGCCCGAGAAGACCTGACACGCGTGTAAAGCAGATCCTTCCTTCTGGTCCGTCTCCGCTTGACCTATAGTGATCTTCGCGCGGTCGCGCATGAAACGCGTTACCGCGTGCGATGAATGTCCACGAAATAGAGAAGGAGAGTCGTGATGGCAGGAGACAGCGTCAGCCGGCGCCAGATGCTAGCGATGTTAGGAGGCATAGCCCCGTTGCTGTTGACCGGCGCAGCCGAGGCGAGTCCGATCAATACCAGCGAAACGATGTATACGCTGCCACCGGATATCAAGTTCGTCCCGCAGGCCGACGCGCCGCCGAAGAGTATCGAGAGCGCGTACCTGTATAGCAATCCGGTGAAGGAAGGCATCTATTACACGCTGATACGCTGGTATCCGGGCTACATGAGCGCGCCTCACAGCTACGCGTCGGATCGCTTATGCGTGGTGCTGTCCGGTACCTGGTGGATCAACAGCGGCGAAGACTTCGATCCCGCGCACACGGTGCCGGTGCCGGCCGGCACCTTCGTGCGGCGCATCGCGCGAACCTGGCATTACGACGGTGTTCGTCGCGGCGAACCCGAGCCGGTCGTGATTGCCATCTGCGGAATCGGTCCGGTGGATATCCGGCTGGCGGAGACGGACAAGCCGCTGGTTCGGGCTGTATAAAGCCGCATCGTTTCTCGCGCAGTGTCGGAAACCCCCCGGGGCTTCCGACGGTTCATTGCTGACGCAACGGCCTCAACCCCGCACGAACTTCTTCCGCAAACAACTGCGGTTGTTCCCACGCCGCAAAGTGTCCGCCTTTCTCAACCCTGTTGTAATAGATCAGATTGTGATACGCCCGTTCTGTCCAGCTTCGCGGGGCCTGATAGTTCTCGCGCGGAAAGACGCTGACGGCAGCCGGGATGGACACATCGGCGGCGGCCAGAAAGTTGAAGTGCGACTCCCAATAGAAGCGTGCGGCGGAAATCCCCGTGTTAGTCAGCCAGTAGAGTGTGATGTCGTCGAGGACATCGTTACGCGTCAGGCTACCGGCCGATTCACCATTGACGTCGCGCCCAAACACCGCCGACGTCAATGCCGCAGCCGGCTGAACGTAACCATCACCGTGATCGAGAAGCCAGCTTGCTAGTGCAACCGGTGAGTCCGCTAGTCCGTACAGCGTTTGCGGGCGTGTTCCCATCTCGAGTGCGTAGGCGCGTCGTTTCTTGAAGGCCGAGTTGAGCTGCTCGTAAGCGTGCTTTTCGTCATCGGAGAGACCGGAGGGTGCTGGGTCGCCAGCCTGAAGCGCTTTTGCGATTTCCGGCGGAACTGTAGCGGGGAAGCTGACGTGTATGCCCAGTAATTCCGGCGGCGCCTGCTTACCCATTACGTTGCAGACTACGCCACCAAGGTCGCCGCCTTGCGCTGCAAATTTCTCATACCCAAGGCGCTTCATGAGTACGACCCAGGCACGCGCGGTCTTCTCCGGTCCCCAGCCTGTCGTCGTCGGTTTGCCTGAAAAACCGTAACCCGGTAGAGACGGAATGACCAGATGGAAGGCATCCGACGCGCTCGCGCCATAGGCGGTGGGATTGGTTAGCGGATCGACGATCTTCAACTGCTCGATGATCGAACCGGGCCACCCGTGCGTGACGATGAGCGGCATGGCATTTTCATGTTTCGAACGAACGTGGATGAAATGAATATCCAGCCCATCGATCTCGGTGATGAATTGCGGCAACGCGTTCAGCTTCGCTTCACATGTGCGCCAGTCGTAGTCTGTCGACCAATGGCGTGCAAATTCCTGCACCATCGCGAGCGGCACGCCTTGCGAGTCGTCGGTGACTGTCTCGCGGTCGGGCCACCTCGTTGCCTTGATGCGTCGTCGCAAATCGATCAGTTGCGATTCGGGAGCGTGCACACGAAGCGGACGAATCGCGGTCTTGTCGCCGTTGGCCGGTTGCGTAATTTGAGCGATAGACGGATTCGTTTCTGCGAACGCGAGCTGGCTCAATGAGCTGGCAGCAACCGTTGCCGCTGCCACATTCACGAAACGACGGCGCGACGGCGATTGGGGAGAGGTGTTGTCGGACATAGGGTCTCCGGGTGGCAATGAAGCCGGGTTCCTGAGGCAGTGAAAGGTGCACTGCCTCTCGAGCCCAACGCTCGAAGACCGTATTCGAGCGCACGGAGTTATCCCGCATGTGTCGGAGAATGTGGCTTTTGTATAGGCGTGTTTCAACGGGTGCCACGGATACGTTACGGTACAAATGCAATGCTTGCTCAGCCGTAAGCCGTGCCCGCCATTGCAGCTTTAACGCCGACGGTTCCTTGCTCGACCATAGCGAGAAACACCGTTTTCGCTGCCTCGGTATCTTGCCGCTGTCGAAAGGTCTGGTGAGCCTGGATGAGGGCCACGGTCCACACGGCAAAGAACAAACCGGCGGCTAGATGAGCGACGGGATCTGCAGGTTGTTCCTCTACGCATTCGGATAAGGCTACCGCCAGAACTTGCGTGAGTTCGTCGCGTATCGCTCGCGCCCGCGCCTTGAGCGTCTCGCTGCCCTCGATCGTTTCGATGAAGCCCTGGCTCGCCGTAGAGAATTCAACGAACGGACTTTGTTCCTCGGCAAGCCGATGAGCGAGCAGACGTAACGTCTCGATCGGCGCAACGCATGGATCGCATTGCCGCAATGCTTCGCGCAGGATCTCGCGGAACTCCTCATCGCGATCGAAGAACATGTCCTCTTTGCGCGGAAAGTGATTGAACACCGTCATCCGTCCGACGTCGGCGGCTTCTGCGATCTCGTCCACCGTCACTTCATCGAAGCCTCGTTCGAGGAAGAGGCGCGTGGCGACATTGGAGATGCCCTGGCGCGTGGCGAGGCGTTTACGGGAGCGGCGGTCAGGTGGCGTTGACATGGCATCGATGATATCTCAAAATATGTACTGAGTACATATTGGAATGAAGTACATGAAACTTGTTGATGTTGTCGTTGTAGGCGCCGGCCCGGTCGGACTGCTGAGCGCAATCGAGCTGACTTTGGGTGGCGCGCGCGTCCTCGTGCTCGAACGCCTGGCTGCTCCGAGCATGGCCAGCAAGGCATTGGGGATCGGACCGCTGGGTAGCGAAGCGTTGCAGCGTCGCGGCATGACAGCAGCGATCGCCGCCGCAGAAGAGCACACCTTTGCCGCGATAAAGAAGGCCACCGAGCACAGCGGGCCGAATACGCGTGGGAAAGGCTCGAAGTTCAGCGGTCATTTTGCTGGCCTGTCTCTGATCCGCAAGGACGCGCAGAAAGAGCCGCTGCGGCATGCGTACCCGGTGGATCAGCAGGCTGTCGAAGCGATGCTGGCCGAGCGCGTGCGCGCGCTTGGCATCGAGGTACGTCGCGAGTGCGATGTCACGAACTTTGTTCAGCAGGTGGACGGCGTCGATGTGGAGTGGGCATCTCCGGCGGGTGGCGGTCGTATTCGCTGCGCCTACCTCGTGGGTTGCGACGGCGGCCGTAGCCAGATTCGCAAGATGGCGGGCTTCGCGTTCCCCGGCACACCGCCGACGATGACGATGTACCAGGCGATTGCCGAGATCGATCATCCCGAACGCCTGTTGCCTACCGGTTGGCGCCGCACGTCAGGTGGTGTGTTTTCCTACGGACCGTTTCCCGGTCGATTCTTCATGCTGGACTTTAGCGGTCCGCCGGAAGATCGCGAGGCTCCGGTCACGCGTGAGGAGATCGAAGCCGTTCTGCGTCGTATCAGCGGAGAAGATGTGCGGGTGAAGGCGCTCGACAGTGCGAGCCGATGGACCGACAACACGCGGCTCGTCGAGACCTATCGTCAAGGCAGAGTGCTGCTTGCCGGCGATGCGGCCCATGTTCACTCGCCGTTCGGCGGTCAGGGCCTGAGTCTTGGGCTCGTAGATGCTGCGAACGTCGGCTGGAAACTCGCCGCCGTCGTGCGCGGCGAGATGCCTGAAAGCCTGCTCGATAGCTACACCGCCGAACGTCGACCGGTTGCCGAAGCGGTTCTGGCAAATACGCTTGCGCAGATCGCCATCATGCGGCCCGATCCACAAGCGGGCGCGATGCGGGACATCGTTGCAAACCTCATGCAGTTCGACGACGTCAACCGTTTCATCGGCGAGATCATGAGCGGCCTTTCCATTCGTTACGACCTCGGCTCGGAGCTGGATGATGTCGGACGATTGATCGGCGACATGCCGATCAAGCTTAACGACGCACATGTCTCGCTCTACGATGTCATGCAGGATGGCATGGGTGTTTTTCTCGATGCTTCAATGGACGGCAAGGTTTCCGCACTCGTTACTGCGAACACGCAAAGGGTACGTTGCGTTGCCGTCGCCGCAGGGCCTTCGATGCTGATTCGTCCCGATGCCTGCATCGCCTGGGTCGGTGAAGAGGACAGCGTAGACGGCCTGGAAGAAGCGCTGCATCGCTGGTGTATTCCGGCGCTCGATGTTTCGCTTGATAAACGAGAAGCAAACGCTTAACCGAAAACTTTAAGGTGCTCGGCCAGTATCGTGCTGCCGATTCCAATCAACACTACGCCGCCCGCCATCTCGGCGCGCCGGCCCGCGACGCGACCAATCACACGACCAAGCATCACCCCGATCGTGACCATCGTCATGGTGGCGAGCCCGATCGCTGCGGCCGTCGAATAGATATTGACGTCGACAAAGGCGAGACCCGCACCGACCGCCATCGCGTCGATGCTCGTAGCGAAGCCGGTTAGCGCAAGCAACCAGAACGAATGAGTCGCGGGTTTTGTCTCTTCAACCTCTTTGGCACTGAAGCTGTTGAAAACCATGCGAGCGCCAAGGACGAGCAACAACGTGAATGCGATCCAGTGATCCCACGCAGAGACGTATTGCGCGGCTGCTTTGCCAAGAAACCATCCGGCCAGAGGGGTAAGCGCTTCGATCACGCCGAAGATCAATCCCGTCCTGACCGCTTCGCTCCAGCGAGGACGATGGAGCGTGGCACCTTTGCCGATTGCGGCTGCAAAGGCATCGGTGGACATGGCGAAAGCGAGGAACAGGGTTGCGACAGGATTCATGAGAGCAGGCACTCGAGGTCGGGCAGAAAACCACGACACACCGCCGCGCCCGACCGGTCGCGTGGTGTGTCGATGGTCTTGCCAACCTGACGGCTGCCTGCACCACGGTCTGTGCGACCGAGCATGTTGATGCAGGCGCTTCCGGGCGGAAGCCGGCTACTCCCCAAAGACAGGGGCGAGCATATCACGGCAGAAAGGCTTGTGTAATGTTGGCCATTCATTGCGGGCGACACGCAACGCTGCAGCGGTAATGCGCGAAATTGCCCGCAGGCATTGCAGCCTTGAACCATTCAATCGACTTGCTGCTGTCATGCCTGGCGCGATAGAATCGCGCCAGCTCATTGGGGAGTAGCCGCCCCGGACGCGATGTTCGGGGGCGCACGTCAACATACTTGGAGAGTCGCAAGACCTTCCATGGCGTACGCAGCGATATGCCTGGCAAGACCGATGACACGCATTCCGACCTAACCGGGTCGCCGGAATGCGCGTCATCGCGTTTTATCAGCGCGGCCCGGGTACAACTCCACATGCAATCCTTCCTTGTTTCGACCAGCGTGGTCGGCCTCGCCGAAATCGGCGACAAGACACAGCTCCTGTCTCTCGTGCTAGCGGCGCGCTATCGCAAGCCCATTCCTATCGCCCTGGGTGTGTTTGCTGCAACGCTGATAAACCACGCGGCATCCGGTGCGCTAGGCGCGTGGCTCGCGAGCGTTCTGAGTCCCGGCATCCTGAACTGGGCAGTCGTTGCGTCGTTCGCCGTGATGGCCGTGTGGATTCTCGTTCCCGATAAACTCGACGACGCCGATGCAGCGGTCACGAAAAATACGCTCGGTGTATTCGGCACGACGGCCGTGACGTTCTTTCTCGCCGAGATGGGCGACAAGACTCAAATCGTGACCATCGCGCTTGCTGCGCGATTTCATGAGTTCTTTGGCGTCGTCGCGGGTACGACGTTGGGTATGATGCTGGCGAACGTGCCGGTCATCTACCTTGGACATAAGTTCGCCGACCGCTTGCCGACCAAGGCAGTGCATATTCTTGCTGCCATTATCTTTGTGGTGCTCGGTGGACTTGCCTTGAGAACGGCGCTTTATCCGGCGGCGCATCCGATGTTCTGACGCACGGTGCGTGGAAAGGTGAGGAAATGCGGGAGTTCCAGACGATGTGCGCGAGCCTGAAAACGCTAACGAGGTAGACAATCCTGAGCACGACATCTTTTGATTCTTTAGTTTTGTCGACGTCCCGTATCAGACTCGAGCCTCTTGCTGTGAGCCACGCAGCAACGATGTTCGACGGATTGAGCGACCCTGCTTGCTATCGATACATCCCGGACGAGCCGCCAGGGAATGTGGAGGATCTGGCCGCCAGATATCGCATGCTCGAACGCCGCCGCTCTCCGGATGGTACCGAGGCCTGGTTGAACTGGGTGCTCATTGACCTTGATGGCAAGGCGCACGGTTATGTTCAGGCCACGGTAGACCTGAATTCGAAAGAAGCCTGGGTGGCGTATTTCGTATTCTCAACGAGTCAACGGCAAGGCTATGCAAAGGAAGCTTTAGGCGGACTGCTCCCCGTTCTTCGGGAAGCGTACGACATTGCCAGGTTCAATGCCGCCATCGACACGCGCAATGTCGCGTCGATTCGACTCGTCGAATCTCTTGGTTTTGTCCTCACTCAAGTCGTAAAGAACGCCGACGAGTTCAAGGGTTCTGTCAGCGACGAGTATCACTATTCGCTCTGAGGCGAAGACTAGTTTGTCGCCAGAGCAAACTCAGCACGCAGATCCTGCAACGTGTCACGCGCCTGGGACAAACGCTCCACCAGTTGCGCGGAAGCACGTGTGATAGGCATGCGGGTTTCGTCGGTCATGGGGTGATCGAATGCCAGCATCGCCTTGATTGCGGAAGGATTCGGCGCGGCAAACAACAACCGCAATACCGGCAGCAAGCTCGCAAATAGCGTGCGTGCCTCCGCCTCGCGATCGGTCTGGACCAGTTCCTGCACTTCGACCAGCAGATCCGCACAGACATGTGCGCTGGCCAGAATGCCACCCGATCCACCGCCGCTCACGCAGTCGACAAATGCGTCGTCGGTACCGCACAGCACACTGATCGGCAAGCTACGCAATGCGTCGAAGTGATCTTTGACGCATTCCTTGATCGCGAGGATGTTGTCGTGTTCGAGCAGCCGTTCGACCGTAGCCGGTGCGATCGCTACGCCGGTGCGATGTGGTACGTCGTACAGCACGATCGCGTGATCGGTTGCGCGCGCCACCTGTTCGAAGTGCCATTGGATGCCGGCTTGATCGGGGCAGATGTAGGACGGCGGCGAGACCAGATAGCCGGCACAATCCCAGTGTTCGTAACGCTGGATCTCACGCAGAACTTCGCGCGTGTCGGAACCGCCCACACCAACCAGCACGGGCAGACGCGTGCCGACGACGTCCGTGAGCGCCTGCAACACCGCAACGCGCTCGCCTTCTGACAGCAGCGCCGCTTCGCCGGTGGTGCCCAGTGCAACGAAGCCACTGATCTCCGTGCGCAGATAGTAGTCGGCGAGATGCTGCAGCGCTTCGATATCGACGGTGCCGTTGCGAAACGGCGTGACAATTGGCAACCAGACGCCTGAGTACATGATTAGCGTACCTCCGCGCTGGCGCCACGGCGTCGAAGCTGTCCAATGACTGCTTCGGGCAGTGTGGCAATCAACGTGTGCAGCGTGCAGTCGAGATCATCGGGTGCAATGTCGAAATGCACACGGACGTTACCGCGGACGATTTCCGTGCGGACGACGTAGACGCCTAGCGGGGAATACAAGAGCGTTCGCAGCAGCTCGCGCGAAGCCGCTTCGGTACGGCCAGGAAGCGTTACGGGGAGCAGTACGCGCGGGGCGCGGAACGGGATGACGTTGTTGCGTGAGACCGGTCGTGCGCGTTGGGGCACGGCGTCGAAAATCTGCAGCGATTGTGTGAGAGCCATGAGATGTGGCCGAGCCACTGTGGTTGTTCCAGACAGCTTCGAGAGTAGACTTCCCGGTGTAAACGCGGTGCAAAAATTCGGTTGTTGGGTGTCAAGAAATCGTGGCGACCTGCGACGTGTCCGCTCTATGGGTGGCCCGTAACAACTGAGACGCTTCGTGTGATGATCCTCCACCGTGTTGTAGCGTCTGCGTTAGCGATTTCCGCCAGTCTGAATGAAACCTCTGTCGAATCGATTTGAAAATTTATCTCTCTTGACACATGCGTCCTCTACTTCCTGCTCCCGGCGCCGTACTCCTGCTGATCGACCTGCAACGAGCGATAGACCATCCGAGTTGGGGCGAGCGAAACAACCCGCATGCAGAGGTGCAGATTGCCCGGTTGCTTGTCTACTGGCGCGATCGAGGTTGGCCGGTGTGGCATGTTCGGCATGACTCCACAGATCCGCAGTCATACTATCGACCGGGCCAGCCAGGACATGACTTCAAACCCGAGGTTGCGCCGGTGGCTGGCGAACCCGTCATTCCGAAGCAGACGAACAGCGCATTCATCGGAACCGATCTGGAAGATCGGCTTCGAGCTGGCGGTCATGACACGTTGGTTGTAGCAGGCGTTATTACAAACAATTCAGTCGAGGCAACGGTTCGCATGGCGGGAAATCTTGGGTTCCACACCTACGTCGTGGCCGATGGTTGTTTCACGTTCGCCCGGACTGACTGGAATGGGACGCACAGAAGTGCTGAAGACGTACATGCCATGTCGCTAGCCAACCTGGATTCCGAATACTGCACAGTTGTTACTGCGGATGTTTTATCCGGTTCCTCGAGTTAAAGCTGTATGTGAATCCTCTACATCGATTCATATCGGGTGGTGCCGAAGCACCACCCGAACTACCTGCTCACAAACTTCCGGCCAGCACTTCGCTCTTCAGACCTACATCCCCAGGCTAGACACGATCGCCAGACCAGGGCAGTAATGCGTAGCGCTCAGATAAGCCGCTTGCTGCGAACGAACTCCGCTGGCACTAGACGTAGGAGGATCGATAAACACGGACGCATTGTTCGATCCCGCGGGCGCCGTGAGCGTCATCGTCACCTTCCACCAGTTGCCCGATTTCACTGCGCTTAGCGACGTCGCCTGTCCCGACCCCCATGTCCCACGCACTACGGCACCTGTATTCGTATTGATAACCCAGCCGAATTCGGTGCCGTTCGAATCGTCGGTCTGGATCGATCCACCCGGAAAGACCGTTGCGTTCGTGGTAGCGAGAACGTAGTCGGTGAAGCTATACGATTGCCCGCCTTGAACCCGGATGACCTCATGAATGTTTGAAACCGACGAACCGTTTGTGCTGATCACTTCCGCGGCGCCCTTGTTGACTCTGGAGATATCCGTTGCAGGTTCGGCAGTACCACCGTTTGACTGGGACCATGCATCCGGTGCGGCAAGACTCAACGGTGAATTGATCAGATTGTTTGCATAGCACGCAGACGCCGCCTTATTGGCCGGCGGCCCATAGAAGCTCGCGATGCTTGCCTGGATGGCGTTATCGGTCGTGTTGGATGTCGCCTTGGTGATGACCGCGCCTTCGAAGAACTGGATGGGAGCCGCACTACCGTCGCCGCCTTCGCCAAGCGACAAACCGCCTTGCCATTGCCCGTTAAATGCGTGACCCGCAAGGCCGCCGAATTGATAGGCTTCCGGCGGCGCCTGGTCAAAGACTGCTGTGAGAACACTTTGCGAAGCGGAACCGCCCTTAACTGCGAAGACATTTGAGGCAGTCAACGGCGAGTATTTGGCGAGCACCGTGACGAACTTTTCTTTTGCGGGTTGTTGCGGACCGTAGAGATAAACGCCTGCCTCTGCGTCGACACCTGGCCAGTTCGTATCGAGCGCGTTGCATGCGGGGTCTTTTACGCCGGGTGCCTGGCTCGAATCACCATCGCAGTAGCCGTAGGGGGCCGAGGCGCCGTTTGCGAACGCCAGTCCAAACATTT
The DNA here is from genome assembly GCF_002362315.1 of Paraburkholderia acidicola. GTDB lineage: Bacteria > Pseudomonadota > Gammaproteobacteria > Burkholderiales > Burkholderiaceae > Paraburkholderia > Paraburkholderia acidicola. The sequence goes on along the minus strand of NZ_MTZV01000006.1, from coordinate 1,796,185 downwards.
CTCCTTCGACTTCCGTGCTGGGGTGCGTCGTGTTTTCCATATTCCCGTACGTTCCGCAGCACGTGGAGGACTGGCTGTAATGCGCGCCTGCCACCATGTATTCGGCGATGTCGCTATCGCCAATCGACTGGTTCACCGTGCCGAACCGGTTGCGGTACGCCTGTCCCGCCAACGTGCCGAGAGCAGGAATCTGTGCGCCCTGCAGTGGCACGAAGCTTAGCGCCGCAGGTGTGCCAGCAAGCGCCGGCAAATCGTTGCCGATCGTGAGCTGGAGGGTTGGCGACTGGGCGGTCAGCGCGGTGGGCGGCTGGCTCAGTTGAATGGTCAATGCTCGTCCCGGTAGCGTGATCGTCGCAAAGCCGTTGAGGACCGGAACGGTGGTCGTCTTTTGCGATCCCGATGTGCTGCCCGGAACGGTCAGCGACTCGGTTCCATCCTGGTTGAGTGTGAGCGTGGCGGGCACATTGCCAAACGCTCCGCCCTTGAGAGGCGCAACCAGATCGATCTGATCGTAGATGTACGTAACGGCACAGGTCGTATTGCTGCAGAACGCGGTCGTGCTCTTGACGTTGGCCGAACCGATCAACGAACGGTCCGTACCGCGCGGCAGCGTACCCGACGTATAGGGGTAGACGTTCTGCGTCGCACTGTCAGATGCACGTTGTATCTGGAACAAAGGGCCTTTGTAATTCCTCGTTAGCAGACGCGTCACGCTATGAGCCGCGGAGCACGCTGTATTGGCCGTTGCGGCGGCGTCGCAAGGTAGAGGCGAAGCGCTAGCCTCTTCCGTTGATGCGCTGTCATTTGACGGCGCTGCAGCATTTGATTGCGTCGCTGCATTCTGTGTCGACGCATTCGCGTTCGCCACACCTGCCGCTTGAGAACCGGACGCGCCGCTACTCGATCCATCACATGCAGCAAGCCCGACTGTCATCGCCAACAAAACGGAAATTAATCCAATTCCTCTGGACATCATGACTTCCTCCGATGAAACCACGCTTCTGATTGGGCCCGCGCAACCGGGTTGTAAAGGCTGAGTTGCCGGGAATCGTCACTGGTCAAGCAGGTAATCCGTAGAACGGTCACTTACTCCCGCGGGTTAGAACGTGCGCTACAGGGGTGACGCAACACGCCGCTTCGGTCGTGCAGCGCCTGGCAATGAGGTCGGTGGTTGGGTAAAGCGTGAAGATCCCGGCAAGCTGCGCTGCACTCGAGCCGTGACGCGATGCCTGCTCGTGGTCGTGCGGGAACTTGCCAGTGGCGTGGCGGTGTAACAGCCTCGTCAGGTAATAATATTAGTCAACAATTTCGCTCTTCCGTCTCAGGACAATCCCGTATTTATGTGAGATAGAGCGAGAATTTGTGCCCAGATACTGGAGCGCGGAGTGCAAGAGGCTCGGTGATTTGAAATATTATGCTTAATATTACTAATTCGAAAGCGACGAGATGGCTGTCGAGCGTGCGTGGCGATTGAAGCGTGCGAACTGAATATTCGGGGCTGCCCAGGTTGTGCAACTTGCGTTGTCACGGACGATGGGCGGTGAACGGTGAGGTACGCGCGGCGATAAACCTTAGAGGCAGCGCAGTGCTTCGATGGACCACTCGATCACGACGGCTTAGCCGATGAACCCCGGATGAGATACATGCCAGCTCATCGCTTGCAGTTACGAATCGCTAAAGAAATCTCTTGAGCACTTAGCGAGCACCTTTGAATTTTCCAAGTCAATTCGCATGAATTTCGCCGTTTACGAATGCGATTGCCTTTAGTAAATCGATACACCTAAGATCCAACCCACAAAGATAGCCAAAAGACGTTCCTGGTGCACTCACTTTCCTGGATTTTTCCTTAGATTCCCAGAATTTTCCTACGATTTTTCATTCCGCTTTTCCTGACGGCGATTGCATTGCGCACACAATGGTCCTTCTCTGACGCGCTCTCGCTTTTCACCTATACTGGACAGACCCGATTCTTTGAGTCGGGTCTTTTTGCTTCAATTCAGCCTTTCAATCTGGAATCGGAAGTCTTTGCAGACTTGCCTGTCGTAAAGAGAGGCGAGGGGCGCTTCGCGAATTCCAAAGAATGAGGTCATCACAGATGACATCATGGAGACAGGCCGGTGCGGACCTACCGCACAGGCTGCTGATTGCTGAGCGCAATTCCCGGCGACCGGTGCCACCGAGCGTACCGGCTCGTCGCATCGATTCCGATACCACGTCCCTCCGTTTTTCGTTGCATCCCCACTCCGCTTGTTCCGTTTGTTCCATTTGCTACCCGTCTTAGGGAGGCTACTTCAATGCGCGTTCCGTCTGCATCAACGCTTGGTTTACTCACTCGACTAGCCAGTGCTGCAAGCCTGGCAGCCGTGTCGCTGGCCCTCGTGCCGACTGTTCATCTGATCAAACCGGTCGAGGCAGCCGAAAGCGCCGCGACCTGTAACAACGCGGCAACCGGCATCTCGTTGCCCGCGGGCTTCTGCGCGACAGTTTTTGCCGACAACCTGGGCCATGTGCGGCAAATGGCGGTAGCCGCGGATGGCACGCTCTACGTCAACATGTGGAGTGGTCGCTATTACCAGGAGAACACACCGCCTGACGGCGGCTACCTCGTCGCGCTAAAGGACACTAAAGGCGAGGGGCACGCGGACGTGATCCAGCATTTCGGCGAGACCGCTGCTGACGGCGGTCACGGCGGCACAGGTCTCAAGCTTTACAACAACGCGGTCTACGCCGAAAGCAACGACCGCATCATGCGTTATGCGCTGAAGACCGGCGATGTCGCACCGACCGGTAAAGGCGAAGTGATCGTGTCCGGCATGCCGGTCACCGGCGATCACCCGATGCACCCGTTCGCGATCACTCCCAAGGGCGATCTGCTGGTCGATCTCGGTTCGGCGACCAACGCGTGCGAGAAGCAGAATCGCACGCCGCATTCGCCAGGCAACCAGCCCTGTACCGAGAAGGAAACCCGCGCCGGCATCTGGCGTTATGACGCGAACAAGACCGGTCAAACGTTCTCGGCCGCCGAGCGCTATATCAGCGGTCTGCGCAACGGCGAAGGGATTGCGCTCGACGGTGCGGGCCGGGTCTTCTCGACACAGCATGGTCGCGATCAACTTCACGAAGACTGGCCGGAACGCTTCACGGCGAAGGAGGGCCAGGAGTTGCCGGCGGAAGTCATCGTCGAATTGAAACAGGGCGCCGACTACGGCTGGCCCGAATGCTATTACGACGGCACGAAGAAGAAGCTGATGCTGGCACCGGAATACGGCGGCGATGGAAAGAAGATCGGACTGTGTGCTAACCGCACATGGCCGGTCGCTGCTTTTCCGGGGCACTGGGCACCGAACGACCTGACGTTCTATGAAGCCAAAAGCGGCTTCCCGAGCGCATACCGGGGCGGTGCGTTCATCGCCTTTCACGGCTCGTGGAATCGGGCGCCTGCGCGTCAGGAAGGCTACAACGTCGTGTTCCAGCCGTTCCGTGATGGTAAGGGCGTTGGCAACTACGTGATCTTCGCGGATGGTTTCGCGGGAGCCGTAAAGGAGCCGGGGCAAGCCGCGTTTCGTCCGACCGGTCTCGCCGTGGCACCTGATGGCGCGCTCTTCATCTCCGACGATGTCCACGGTCGCATCTGGCGTGTGACCTATAGCGGCGATGCGAATGCACCGATCGCAGCCGCGCCGGTGCCGACAGCCGCACAGTCGTCGTCGGGTTCGCAGTTGCCACCTGAAGGCATCCATCCGGACGCGGGAAAACCGACCGCCGATTTGCCTGTGCCGCCGGGTTCGTCAAAAGCCGAAGTTGAACTCGGCCAACGCGTGTTCCTCGGCCAGGTGGGCGGCGCGACCTGTGCCGGTTGCCACGGCTCGAACGGCAAGGGCTCGGGGATTGGCGCGGACCTGACGAAGGGGACATGGCTGTGGAGCGACGGCAGCCTGTCGGGTCTTGGCGAGACGATCGCCAAAGGTGTGGCGCATCCGAAGGAGCACAACGACCTGATGCCGCCGATGGGTGGCGTTCAACTGTCGCAGAAGGACCTTAAGGCAGTGACCGCTTACGTGTGGGCGATAGGGCATCAAGGGCAGTAATGCCTTTCGGTCCAGGTCCAGGCGCATCGTTCGATGATGCGCCTGGACCTAAGCGATGCGCTTCCCCGATAGAGGCGTAGTTGCAAGCCGGCGCGAATTGGCGTCGTTGCGAAACAGGATCGGTTGCTCGCGCGGTTGGATGGCGACGTTTGCATCCGCGGTCGTGGCAGCACGACGCACAACCTGCACCACGGCATCGTGCGACGGCGACTTGTCGCACACCGGATCGGCATTCGCTGCATCGCCGGTTAGCAGGTAAGCCTGGCAGCGGCAACCGCCCAGGTCGCGTTCTTTCTCATCGCAACTGCGGCACGGCTCCTTCATCCAGTCGAGGCCGCGAAAGCGGTTGAATGCCGCACTTTCATACCAGATCTCGCGTAGCGGCATCTGTGTCACATTCGGAAAATCGAGTCCCGGCAGACTGCGTGCGCTATGGCACGGTAGCGCTGCGCCGTCCGGTGCGATGCCGAGGAACACCGTGCCCCAGCCGTTCATGCAGCGCTTCGGGCGACGCTCGAAATAATCCGGCACGACAAAGAAGATCTTGCAGCGGTCTCCATGTGTGCGGCGATAACGTTCCACGACAGCCTCGGCCTCGTCGAGTTGCTCGCGCGTTGGCATCAGTTGCCCCTGGTTCGTGTGCGCCCAACCGTAATACTGTGTGTTCGCCAGCTCCAGGTATTCGGCGCCCATCGCGAGCGCCATGTCGATGATCTTGTCGACGTGCGGAAGATTGAAGCGATGCAGTACACAGTTGAGTACCATCGGAAAACCATGCTGCTTGATCGATGTCGCGACGCGCTGTTTGAGGTCGAAGGTGCGCGTGCTGCTCAGAAAATCATTCAGCTCTTGCGTCGAATCCTGGAACGACAGCTGGATATGATCGAGGCCCGCGGCTTTTAGATCACCCAGCCGCTTGTCGGTGAGGCCGACGCCGGACGTAATCAGGTTCGTGTAGAAGCCGAGTTCGCGCGCTTCTTTGACGAGCACTTCGAGGTCGTCGCGCACGAGCGGCTCGCCTCCGGAAAACCCGAGCTGCGCGGCGCCGAGCGCACGAGCCTGGCGTAGTACCTCGATCCATTGCGCGGTGTCGAGTTCGCGATTGTGCTCCGTATAGTTGACCGGGTTGTAGCAGAACGCGCAATGCAGCGGGCAACGATACGTCAGCTCCGCGAGCAGCCAGAGCGGTGGCGCTATACCGACATCGGGCGGTGCAACGGGAGCAGAAGGATCGCTCATGGCTACTCCAGCCAGCCGTGTGCCTGCGCATCGGCGAGGAACGCGCGCACTTCGACACCGAGTCCGGTCGTATTGAACGCCAGTTCCAGATCGGCGATCAACGTGTCCACCTCGCGCGTACCGTCGCAGCGCTTGAGGATTTCCGCAGCGCTCTGATTGAGCTTCACCATGCCCTCGGGATAGAGCAGCACATGCGCGTTCTGCGCTGGCTCCCATTGCAGGCGAAACAACGTTCTGATCTTTGGACGATGAAGCGTCGACTCATCGCCGGCGGTGTGTGACAGGTCGTTCATTGCGGAAAGGCCTTTTCGATCGAATCCAGCATGGTCCACAGAATGTCGAGCTTGAATTGCAGGATCTCGAGCGCGCGTTCCTGCTGCTCGCGTCGTTTGAAATAATCGAGCGTGACTTCCAGCCCGTGCTGCACATCGCGCTGTGCCAGCGAAATGCGCGAACGGAAATACGCGAGGCCCGCAGGATCGATCCACGGATAATGCTCCGGCCAGCTCGCAAGCCGGTCGCGATGCACCTGCGGCGCGAACATCTCGGTCAGCGACGAACAGACTGATTCCTGCCACGGAGCGCGGCGCGCGAAGTTCACGTAGGCATCGACGGCGAATCGCACGCCGGGTGTCACATGCTCGAGCGACCACAGTTCGTCGCGCGACAAACCGACTGCGTCCGCGAGACGCGCCCATGTCTCGATGCCGCCTTCCTCGTCGCCGTAACCATCGTGGTCGAGAATGCGCAGCACCCAGCGGCGGCGCGTGTCGCGATCGGGACAATTCGACAGAACCGCCGCGTCTTTTAGCGGAATGTTGATCTGATAGTAGAAGCGGTTTGCGACCCAGCCGCGGATCTGTTCGCGCGAGCAACCACCGGCGTTCATCTGTACGTTGAACGGATGATGGATGTGATAGGCGGTGCCTTTTGCACGCAACTGCGCTTCGAATTCGTCGCGTGTCCAGGCGGGTTGTGCCGCGTCCTCTGCGTTCATGCCGTCTCCGTTCATAGTTCGAAGGTCATCCCGTCATAGGCGACTTCGATCCCGTGTTCGGCCAGTACGCGCCGTTCGGGACCATCCTCGACGAGGATCGGGTTTGTGTTGTTGATATGGATCAGCACCTTGCGCGCGCGATCAGCACCAAGCGAGTCGAGCACCTCGATCATGCCGCCCGGGCCCGACTGCGGTAGATGACCCATGTCGGCGGCGCTCTTCTTCGACAGACCGAGGCGGATCATTTCGTCGCCGGTCCATAGCGTGCCGTCGACTAGCAGCAAGTCTGCTTCGCGCATTGTCGCGAGCACATGTGGCTCGATTGCGCCGAGGCCTGGCGCATAGAACACGCGCTTGCCGGACGCCAGGTTTGTGATCGCAAGACCGATGTTGTCGCCGCGCTCGGGCGCGTGGCGGTGCGGCGAATACGGCGGTGCTTTGCTCGACAGCGGCAATGCGTCGATCTGCACGCCAGGCAGCGCGGCGACTGCGAGCGGCGCGCCATCGAGCGCGATGCGGCGATGCTCGACGCCACAGTAGTGCGACAGGATTGGGCCGACCGGGAAGCCGCTGGACAGGTCTTGCCATACGGCGTCGGTGGCATAGAGCGGCAGCGGCGTGTCGCGCTCGCGCAGCATCAGCAGGCCGGTGACATGGTCGATCTGTGCGTCCATGACGAGCACGGCGGCAATGCCGCTGTCGCGTGCTCGACGAGCCGGTTGCAATTCCGGATGCGCGGCGATCTGCGCGAGCAGATCGGGCGATGCATTGACGAGCAACCAGTCATCGCCGTTCGTGCTGATCGCGATCGACGATTGGGTGCGGCGAGTTGCCTTTAGCGTGCCGCGCCGCACGCCGTCGCAATTGCGGCAGTTGCAGTTCCATTGCGGAAAACCGCCGCCCGCCGATGAACCGAGTACCTTGATCTTCATGCTGCGCGGCGCACGATGCGCCCCTCGTGAGCGGGTGGGGTGAACATCGTTTCGAGCGCGCGCGCAACGCGTTCGTGGAGCACCGGGTCGCTCGCCAGATGACCTGCGCCAGGCACATATTCAATCTGCGCCGTGGGAACTGCGTGTGCAAGGCGCCGCAGATTACCTGGTGGACAAACCGGATCGCGCGTACCGTGTACCGCCGCAAGTGGTACACCGGCCCTGGCGGCGCAGCGCGCAAGCTCAAGCAGACGGGTTTCGCCGAGCCAGCAGCGATGCGCGAGGTAGTGTGCCTGGATGCGGTATTTGCCGATCAGCCTGCGCGTTTCGCGCGGTGATTCCGCTGCCGCTCGATGTGTCTGACGCGCATCGCGACCACTCAGCACGGCTTCTTCGTAGTTACGCCACGCAAGCGCGACCGCACGTTGCCGTGCCGGGTGAGTGCCGTCTTGAAGCGTCGCGCCGCAGCGGGAGATCAAAGCGGTGGGGTGCTCGCAGCGCGCCGCAACGCACAGCCGGGACGACGCGCGCGGCGCGCGGCGCCGCGATCTGACAAAGAGCCCCCGCACTTCACGTGCAGAAGTCAGGAATAGTCCACGCAACACGACGCCCAGGACCGCTTGCGGATGTCGTCCCGCATACGCAAGTGCAAGAGCGGCCCCCCACGATCCACCGAGCACGCCCCAGCGTTCGAAGCCGAGCCGCTTGCGAATCGCTTCGAGATCGTCGATCAGATGGTCAGTGCGGTTGTGACGGATGCTGCCGTGTGGGGTCGAGGCGCCGGTGCCGCGCTGATCGATCAACACCACTCTGAAGCGTGTCAGATCGAAGAGCCGCAAAGCACCAGGCTGACTGCCGCTGCCCGGGCCGCCGTGCAGAACGGCGATCGGCACGCCGTCGGCAGCGCCTGCTACCGCGAACGAGACGCGATGGCCGTCGCTTGTATGCAGCGTGTGAAGTTCAAGTTGGGGTGTTGTTTGCCGCGGGCTGTGCTTCGTCATGGAGACATCCTTGCGAGCGGCTTGTCGTGATCGGTGAATCGATGCACTAGTGTGTTTCCGCCATGCAAGCGCTGCGGTTACACGTTCCGCAGAAGGGCCGCATACGGCTGCGGCCCATACAGGCTTAACGCGTTGCGATATACATCGTGATTTCGAAGCCAAGACGAATATCGGTGTAGCTAGGAGTTGTCCATTGCATCGTTGCGTTCCTCCATGTGACTGATACAGATTTGTCGCCGTCGGCCCGGCGCGATACCGGACTTCATGGGCGCTCAACAGCACGCAAGCTCCATGCCCAACACTGCTTTGCACGGTACTTCCGTTTGATTACACCGCGTGGTGCGGCGAAAACGTAGCAAGGTGTTCAATCGCTGTCGTGCGGTTTGCATTATCGCCCGACCGGTACGATTCGTCAGTCGCTCTAGCGTACCCGAAAATGCGCTTCTCGATACGCGGTCAATCGTTCCACCGCGCATGTCTGTCCGGCAAACGATTGGATGGCGATCACACCAGAGCCTTCTTCATGGACGGCGCGAGGTGTAGCGCATAACGCTCGCGTTCATAGAACGGAATGGCTTCCGGTCGCGCATCGAGAAAAATCGCAGCCATGCCGCGGGCACGGGCATCGGCTTCGGCATATTCCATCAACGATCGGCCGGCACCGCTCCCGCGTACTTTCGCATCGACTACGAGGTCGTCGATGTGCAGGTGTGCACCACGCGCCAATGTGTGGACGGGCCTCATACCCATCACGCCGACAATCTTTGCGTCCTTGAAAGCTGCAACAAGCTCGTAGCCCGAATACGATTGCCGGCGAACCCGTTCTAGGAATTTTGCTTCATCGAGAGAACGGAGCTGCGCGATAACGGGGTAGGCCTGTACCCATTCCGCGGGCGAGAGTCGTTTGATTTCCAGCGTGATGCGATGAGATTCGATCATAGCCGCAGAAGATGTCCGCTCAAAAAGTTGATATTGTTGCACGGGGCCGCGTTAGCGACGCCCCTCATAATCCTCCTTTGCGACCCACACCATGACTACTGCTTCCGACACCGCCGTTCATGTGGTTCAAGCGTTCTGGCGTCTCATGGCTACGAACAACTTTCACAGCGTCGCAGCGGTTCTGGCTGACGACTTTGTCCTCGAGTACCCACAATCGAAAGAGCGCATTCGCGGCGCCGCCAATTTTGTTCAGTTCAATGCGCAATACCCGGCGCAGGGTACGTGGATTTTCACGATCAACCGGATCGTCGGAAATGAGCAGGAGGCTGTGTCGGACGTGCTCGTCACCGATGGCGTCCAGCATGCCCGCGCAGTCTCGTTCTTTACGGTCGAGCACGGCAAAATTGTCCGCATGGTGGAATTCTGGCCTGAGCCCTACGAACCGCCATTCGATCGCCCACAGTTTGTCGAGCGGATCGAATAAGCGAGTAAGGGGGTAAGGAAGTGAGGTGCCCAATCCGCTTGACCCTCACGTAACGTAAGGTTCTAGCCTTCATCGTGCGCACTGAACGGAGGCTTTCATGCTGTTGAAAGTAGGGGAACTGGCGAAGAAGAGCGGACTGACCGTCCGCACGCTGCATCACTACGACGCCATTGGCCTGCTTGTCCCTTCGGCGCGCGCCGATAACGGCTACCGGCTGTACAACCGCGACGACATTGCCCGGCTCCATCGGATCCAGGCGTTGCGCGGCTTTGGTCTCTCGCTGGCCGACATCGGCGCTTATCTAGCCCAGCCCGATACACCTCTTGCTGACCTCGTCGCGCGTCAGATTGCGATGCTCGACACGCAGATCGATGAGGCGGCGCGCTTGCGCAGTCGTCTTCAGGAACTGCACCGTACGTTGATGGACGGCAAGGAGCCCGAGCTGGCCGACTGGCTCAATACGCTGGAGTTGATGACGATGTTCGACCGCTACTTTTCTCAAGAAGAACTGGACCGTTTGCCGATGTATCGCAAGACGCAGACGCAATCCCCCGAATGGACGGAACTTGTCGGGCAGGTGCGTGCGCTGATGGATGCGGGCGTGCCGCCTGCCGATGAACGTCCACGCGCACTCGCGGACCGCTGGATGACGCTACTCGCGCACGACACCAACAACGATCCGCGCATGCTCGCAAAGCTGAACTACATGCACGACAACGAACCCGCGATGCAGGCGAGCATCGGCATCTCTCCCGCGTTGCGCGATTACGTGGTGCGCGCTTTTGGCGAGTCGAAGATGGCGGTCTATGAGCGCTATCTGTCGCCTGAGGAGTTTTCCTTTCTGCGTGCGAACTACGGTAAGCGTGCGATGGAATGGCCGCAGTTGATGGCTGATGTACGTGATGCAATCGACGCAGGCGCCACGCCAGATTCGCTGCAGGCGCGTGAGCTGGCGCTGCGGTGGATGGATCTGTTTCGCAGCTACGCGGGCGATGATCCGGCGACGCATGCGAAGTTTCGTCAGGCGCTGCAGGATGAGCCTGAGTTGACGAAAGGGTCGTGGGCCGATGAGGCGTTGCTTGGGTTTATGCGGGAGGCGATGAGGCGGCTTGCATAGCTATCTGCGAAGGCACGACACGGCGACGCGATTGGGATTGAGTTAGCGTGGTCGCTCGCTCGACATCGCGGTCATGATGGTCTGGGAAGGGCATGTGCGCAGCGTGCCCGCCAGCGACAACGCATCATTCGCTGAGCATCGATAGCGCGCGAGAGATTGCGGAAGCGATCTCTATGCGCCACGAATCAAACGCGCACCTACAGAAATGCGTTCTGCACCAGCGCCTGAATTCGCACAAGTTTTTATCTTGTCTGCAACTTTCTTTGCGGCTGTCGTTACTCACGACAGTGCAATCAAGGGATGCAAACATGAAATCTGTGTCGACGATGTTGAAGGTTGCTGGAAGCGGAGTAGCCCTATCGATACTCGCCGCTTGTGGCGGATCGGATTCGCCTTCAACCCCAGCACAATCGTTCGTGGCGACGACGCTTGTTTCCGACGGCGCGGTTGCCGCAGCGCATACCGATCCGAACCTGAAGAATGCTTGGGGTATAGCGTTCAACCCGAAGGGAGATGTCTGGGTTGCGGACAACGCGACTTCAGTCTCCACGCTGTACGACGGCAATGGAGTCCCGCAATCGCTCATCGTAAGTATCCCGCCCGGCAGCAGCGGATCTGCCAATCCAACTGGCATAGTGTTCAACGGCACCTCGGACTTCTCAGTGACGCAGGGCGGGAATTCAGGAGCAGGCGTGTTCATCTTCGCAGGAGAGGGCGGTACGATCGCCGCCTGGTCGCCCGCCGTGCTCCTCAATACTGCTATAACTGTTTACGACGACGGTAGCGGTGGTGCCGTATATAAGGGGCTAGCCCTCGCGAACAATGGCGGCGCGAACTTTCTCTACGCGACCGACTTCCACAACAACAAGATCGACGTCTTCGACAAAAACTTCACGAAGCTCGCGATGTCAGGTGCGTTCAAGGACCCGACGCTACCCGCGGGATTCGCGCCGTTCGGAATCCAGACGATAGGCTCAAAGCTTTTTGTCACCTACGCGCAGCAGAACGCCACCAGGAACGACAACGTTAATGGTCCCGGTCTAGGCTTTGTCGACGTATTCGATACCGCGGGCAACCTGTTGCAGCGATTTGCCTCGGCGGGTTCATTGAACGCTCCTTGGGGTGTTACGCAGGCGCCGGCGAACTTTGGAGCGCTGAGCAATGACATCCTGATCGGTAACTTCGGCGACGGCACCTTGAATGCCTTCGATCCGGCAACTGGCAAGTTCATCGTCGGCCTGCAGCAGAAGGGCGGCGGCGCGTTCGTGCAGCAAGGTTTGTGGGGCATCGCATTCGGCAACGGCGTGGACAACCAGCCATTGAATACGTTGTTCTTCACGGCAGGGCCGAACGGCGGAGCAGATGGGGTTTATGGCCGTATCGATGCGCAGTAAGTGTGTGCCGCCCATTCGAGCTTTTATCGCTGGAAAGTTGACGTAAAAATTTCACAACGAGGAATACCCATGAAACGATACTTCGCCTGTCTCGCGATTTTCATTTCCGCGATTGCTTACGCTAAAGACGCGCCCGTCAGTGGTATGGACCTCGGTCCGTTGGGGAAGCTGGCCGGTACATGGAAGAGTGCGGATAGCAGCGGTGTCGACGTCGCACCGGGTCAGGAGCATTCTCAGGCAGGCAAGGGTGCGCCAGCGGTATCACCTTACTACGAGGTGTTGACGTTCGAGCCGGCCGCCGACGCCACGAACGCGAGCGACCAGTATCTGGCTGCGATGTACTACAAGCAGGAAGTGTTTAGACGATCTGACAACAAGAAATTCCACGATCAGCGCGGATACCTGATCTACGACAAGAAGAACCAGATGGTCTACGACACATTCTGTATTCCGCGTGCCGTATGCGTGGTAGCCGAAGGAAAGGCGGGAGACAAGATGACACTTAAGTCTTCGCCGCAGGGTATTGCGGAGACACAGTACATGTCGAGAAATGACAAGACCACCGGTTTTACGATCACCTATGATCTTTCTGGAAGTGCTTTGAAATATTCGCAGCAGACCAGTTTGTACGTATACAACAAGCCCTTCCAGCATGTAGATTCGAGCGCACTTGTTCGTGTCAAGTAAGTGCTATATGTCACCCGAACCGTTTGCGCCGGCCAACGCTTCCTTCGAATCGCGCAGCACTGACGCCAATGACGCAACGTTGTTGCGACGCGTTGCAGCGGGGGACCGGCTCGCACTTGCGGAGCTCTATCGTGGTTACCATAGACGTCTCGTCCGCTTTCTCGGCCGCTTTACGAGGCGCGACGATGTGATCGAGGAGGTCATCAACGACACCTTTATGATCGTCTGGCAAAAGGCCGGCGAGTTCCGCGGACAATCGCGCGTATCGACGTGGCTGATGGGCGTCGCCTATCGTATGACGCTGAACGCCCTGCGCCAGGGGAATCTGCGCACCGAGCCCTTGCCGCCCGATTACGATCATCCGGTTGAACCGTTTGTTGAGCATGAGCTGGCCGACTGGGTATCTAAAGGTCTTGACCGCCTGCCGCCCGAGCAGCGCGTTGTCATGGAACTGGCATACGTCATGGGGCATTCGCTTGAAGAGATCGCTGAGATCGCGGAGTGTCCAGTCAGCACAATTAAAGCGCGTATGTTTCATGCGCGGGTCAAGTTACGTAACTTGATGCCGGCGCTCGCGGGTTCGGGACGGGGCGATCAATGAACACTCCAGCAAACGATGAACTGGTTCACTTGCGGTCGTGGGAAATGTTGCCGTGGATCGCAAACGGGCGCGCGACCGATAGGGAGCGTCGCTTTGTCGACGAGCATTTGCGTGACTGCGAGCGGTGCCGGGTGGAACTGGCGTTTCAGCATCAGTTAATCATGGCGATGCAACCCGACGAGAACATCGATTGCGACGTTGAGCAAGGTCTGAAGCATTTGTGGCAGCGCTTTGACGAAACGGAGAAACTGCCGGGTGCTGTTCCAGGCAGCGCCGTGTCGTCCGGATCTCGCCGTATGACGGCGCTGGTATATGGGCTCGCGGCGCTGGTGTTACTGCAGGCCGGAGGACTTTATGTGTTCGGCATGCGCAACGCGCACGACGACCGGTCCGCCAGCTATCGCACGTTGTCTCAACTGGACACCGCCGCTAGCTCAGCGACGATTCGTTTAGTGGTGGATTCGAATGTGACGGTGGGACAGTTGCAGACATTGCTCGTGTCGCTTGACCTGCAGATCGTCGGTGGTCCGAGCAAGTTGGGCGTCTATTCGCTCGCTCCAGTACATGGCCACGGCAATGTCAGCGAACAGATCGCGGCGCTGCGAGCGGCAACGGGCGTTCGATTTGCAGAGCCGGTCGGAGGAGCCGATAACGGTCCCTGAGCGTTCGGAGAATCTTCCTGAGGTAGCATGGCGCGGGTGTTCAACGGCTAGTGAGCAGCTTGTATCGTGATAGCCCGTATGCGCAGGATTGCTACGACAGTGTCGAAAAATGGACGGCTCCTTGCGCGGCCGCCGATCTCCTGCGTGAAAAGAAAATGGAGCTGCGGTGTCATTTGCCGCTAGCCCGATCCGATGGCTCGCATCGTTTGCCCTCGCCGTGGCCCTGCATGCACCCGCTGCGGCAGCGGACTGGCAGTTCGAGATCAGCACGGCGACGGACAAGGTTTCGCGAGGGATGGATCTCAGTGATGGACGACCCTCGGCAACGCTAGCCGCAAGCTGGTACCCGGGCAACGGCTTCTTTGCAGGTGTGTCGGCATCGTCGGTCAGGGTGTTTCCTGCTGCACCGGCTGGTGTCGAGTTCTCGACCGACGTTGGGTATGCATGGCGCACGGTCGACGACTGGAGTGTGGGGCTGATGCTTTCTCACTACCAGTTTCTCGGGGGATCTGAAGCGGCACGGTACAACTACGACGAACTTGTGCTAACTACAGGATGGCATGATCTGGTGTTCGCATCCGTTGCTGTGTCTCCCGATACGGCCTTTGGTTGGTCCCCGCGGTCATTTGCCGTCTCCTACGACCTGGTGGGTCACGTACCGCTTGTGCATGGATGGATGGCGACAGCGGGCATTGGCTACTACGATCTGCATTCAGTGACCGGATCGGGATATGTTTATGGTGATGCAGGTCTGACCTACCAGTATCGCGCGCTGCAATTCGATTTGTTGTACGTCTTGACGAATGGGGAGGCGAAAAAGCAGTTCGGCAGTAGCGTCTCCGATCGCTGGGTTGCCGACGTGATCTGGCATTTCTGATCGACATCGCAACTTTTTATCGGGCGTCTGACACCTACAGCCATTAGGTGATGATGCGAATTTTCATGACGTTCGTGAAGTGTTGCGGGGGTGAGTCGCCCATGGCTGACTCGGTTAAAAATCACAACAGACTTTTCGCGTCATGGCGCACGGCTCTGCTACGGTTGCTGGCGCTGTGCATCGCCTTTGCTGTTTCCTCTTGCGTGGTCGTACCACATGCTCCAGACCCTGCCACTGTCGCACGGGAAATGGACGCGCATCCCGAGCGAATGATCGTGCTGGTCGTCGCCAATCCACCCGAGACGCTAACGGCGCGCGCGGGCACAACGGCCGCTGGGTACATCCTGGGCGGCGGGGGCTATTCAGCAGGCGGTAGCGCCCTCGCGCAGGTAAGCGCGCTCGCAAAAGACTACGGGTTGAAGGAAATTTCGGCGTGGCCGATTCCTTCGTTGAAAGTGCATTGCGCTGTGCTGGAAATTATCGGCGACACCTCGCGGGAGAAGGTACTTGCTGAACTTTCCGCCGATTCCCGGGTGCGCCTCGCTCAACCGCTTCAAACTTTCAATCTGCTTGGCACGACAACGGGTCGCGATGGCTATGCAGATCTGCAGCAAGGTTTTCGCGAAATCGACGCGGGTGCTGCGCATCGGGTAGCCCTGGGTGATTCTGTGCGGGTGGCGTTGATCGACACGGGTGTCGACACGTCGCATCCTGGTTTGCGGGATCGCATTGCGTCCGCGCAAAACTTTGTCGATGATGACTGGACCCAGTTCAACCGCGATCTTCATGGGACTGAGGTTGCAGGGGTGATCGCTGCTGATCGGGCTATCGACGCCGACGGTAAGGGGAGTGCCATCGAAGGGGTGGCGCCGCACGCAAGGCTGATTGCGATCAAGGCATGCTGGCAATCAGGGATTCACGGCGGGCCTTCGGTCTGTAATTCGTTTACGCTCGCCAAAGCTATCCAGGCAGCGCTCGACGCGCATGCGCAGATCATGAATCTTAGCCTTGGCGGGCCGTCCGATCCGCTCCTGACTGAACTTGTCGAGCTTTCCATCAAGAAAGGCGTGATAGTCGTCGGGGCGGTACTTCCGGGTGAGGACCTGAAAGCCTTTCCGGTGGGCGTGCATGGCGTGATCGCAGTTGAAAGTGCTCGTTCGGCAGGCGACCCTGTCGCTAATCGTCTTGGACAGATTCTGTATGCACCTGGCACGGACATTTTGACGCTTTCGCCGGGAGGGCATTATGACTTCGCCTCTGGTTCGTCACTCGCAGTCGCGCATGTGACGGGTACGGTAGCGTTGCTGCTCGAATTGCAGCCAGAACTCGATGCTCATGCGATCGGATCGCTGCTCGATCGCACGAGCGGGCCGACGAAGCAGCATGACCGGATTATCAACGCGTGCCGCGCTTTGGCAGGCATTCAACGTCCATGCGACGGGGTGGAGTGAGTCTTGCCGATTCCGTAACGCGGACTTTGCCAAACGACCAGTTAAGGGAGTAGCAACACACAAGGATGCAAGATGAACAGAAGAAAGAGACTGACTTTTTGGGGCGCTGACGAAAACGACGACAGCCTGCCGCGTGCCGTCATGGATGGTCGTAAGACCGTCACTGCCGATACGGTCGCGGAATATTACAAGCCCTACGGCGAATACGGCGACGGCAGTTATGCGCCGGGTGACATCATCGAAGTCTATGATTTGAAGCAGCGGCTTCGCTGCATCATCAAGGCAACCAGGGTGTACACGATCGAGTTTGGAAACATTCCAGAAGAGGTCTGGCGTGGTGAAGCATTTTCCAGCGCAGAGGAGTTTCGGGAATGCCATATTCGCTGTATGCCGCATCTGGACCTGCATGACCAATTCGAACTGGTGACGTTACATTTTGAGCTGGTCGAGGTTATCGCGCGCGAAATCACTGCCTGACACGACCAATGACCGAGATCCCGCTAAGCGGAGGGCGATACACCGTAGGCGTTGTCCGCGTCGGAGACACGGTCCGCAGACCCGCCAGCTCGTCTTCGCCCTTTGTCCGAAGTCTCCTTCTGCACATGGAGGCCGTCGGATGCCAATGCGTGCCTCGCCATCTCGGTCAGGACGACTCTGGCCGCGACGTGCTGAGCTTTTTGCCGGGATGGGTGCCGCAGAAATTCCAGTACTTCGAAGATGAACAGATCGCAGCCGCAGGAGCGATGCTCCGATCGTTTCATGACGCTACCCGCGGGAGTGATCTAGCGGGTGCGCAAGCCGTGGTGTGTCACCACGATCCCGGGCCGAACAACACCGTTTTTCAGAACGGGTTACCAGTAGCCTTTATAGATTTCGATTTCGCCGCGCCTGGAGCCATTCTCGAGGATGTGGGCTATATGGCCTGGACGTGGTGCATCTCCTCCAAGCCAGAGCGAGGGCCTGTTGAGCGACAGGCCGCGCAGTTGCGCGTACTCGCCAACGCGTATGGTTTAGCTCTTCAGGATCGCCCCGGGCTCATCACTGCAATGCTTCAACGTCAGTCCCAAAACATCGCGTTCTGGAGCGAGCGAATCGATGTCTTCGAAGGTCCCACGACAAGCTCTGCGGAAATCCGCGACCGTGTCGCCTGGTCCCGGCGTGAAATGGAATTCACCGACGCTCATAGCGATCTGTTCTTAAGCGCGATTGGGGCTTAACTGCCCGCTCAGCGTATCGATCGCTCAAACCGCCAGATGACAAACCGCCTCGATATTGTGCCCATCCGGATCCAGTACGTAGGCGCCGTAATAGTCCGGATGATAGTAAGCACGAATTCCAGGCGCCCCGTTATCACGTCCGCCAGCAGCAATAGCAGCCTGATAGAACGCGTCGACCGCCGCGCGGCTATCCACCCGAAACGCGATATGAATGGGCGGCTGGTTAGGCGTACCCCTACCGATCCAGAATTCCGCCTTGCCAGGCGGCCCGAAACCCGCCACATCGGTATCACCGGTCACGCTAGCGGGAATTTCCATGATCTTGACGATACCGATGGCGCCCAGTGCCGCCGTATAGAACGCGAGACTCTTCGAATAATCGCTGACTGACACGCCAGTGTGATCGATCATCTTTTCTCCGCTGATTATGTGTTGACCGGTACGGCAGGAAGCAACGCTGATGCCGACGGATGCGAACTTGCTAGCCGATTATACGATCCCGATGTGACCCGGCAGCACGGCGAGAGCGACCTTAAGCGAGGCCATTGTCTTTAAAACTTCACAATAGATACCAGAGCCGGACTCGCCACAATGCCTGGAAATCCCAGCAAAAATGAATGCGAAATTCAATGAAGCGAGGTATGGATTCTTATCGCGCTCAATTAATCATCTGATGATAAAAACTAGCGTTTGTTTACGTTTTGCATTTTGCAATATTACAAATAACCTACTCCCTAAAACAGGCTGTTTTCTCAAAGAAAAATGCTAATCTCGCGCTGAACGGTTGACCGCGTTTAAGACGCAGTGCGATCGTTCTAATATTCGAAAAAGAACGCATTAAATCGTCGACCAGGACGATTGCAATAACAATCAAGAAGCCAGCCTACGAGGCAAGAGAGCGTCCCACACGATAAGGGGACCTCGTGACGATGACAAAGGCGAAGGCGCACCCGCTTGCGGGCCGCTTTGGAGGACAGTCGCATGAACAGGATCAGAGGCGTTGTACATCAACGGCGGGTTCGGCATTTTCGACTGAATCGTCTCGCTAAAAACGTATTACTTACCTTTGCGCCGACCATGGCGTTGTCATGGGTGAGTGACGTTGCGTACGCGGCGTGCACCACAGCCGGCACGACGATTACCTGCGCTACCGGTTCCAATACCAATAGCTTCTCCAGTTCCATCAACAGTGTGACCGCCAATGTGCAGAGCGGCGCGGTACTGAGCGTTGCGCCGATCATCGGCGGTGCGTCGCTGACCCTGAACGGCAATGGCATCACCTTGAACAACCAGGGGTCGATCGATCCCACCATCAATGGCGGCTTGAGTCTTGCCGCCAGTGGCGCGGTGCTCGGCAACAGCACGGCCAATACGATCAACGTCAACAACCTGAGCGGCGGCACTATCAAAGGCCTCGTCAATATTGCGTCGCTGATGGGTTTTGGCGGACAGGCATTGGTGTTGCAAAACGGCAGCGGCGGTGTAACGACGATCCAGAACAGCGGCAGCATCGGTACGTCGATCTTCGGCGTCGGCACGTTCACCACCGCCGATGCACCCGCCATCCTGAGTTACGGCGGTGGTCAGGTAAATTTCACCAACTCCGGCACAATCACCGGGCGTATCGGGTTTGCGACACCCACCGCACACGGTGCAAGTAACACGTTCGTCAACGCCGGCACGATCAACGGCAGTGTTTATCTTGGCGACGCTGCCACGGGGAATACGTTTATTGCGGTATCGGGATCGAGCGTCAACGATGCCGGGGTTGCTACCGCCGGCACGATGAACGCCAATGGCAATACGGTCCAGTTTGCGGCTGCGGGCAAAGTCGACGGCGGTATCGGCAGCGGCAACACGCTGATTCTGCAGAACTCGGCGACCGGCACAGGCTCCGGCACGAGCGGACCCGTTACCACGATCAGCTCCGCCTCCTACCTGGATTTCCCGAATCTCATTGTCAATAGCGGGACGTGGAACCTGCAGGGTGCGCTGCTTAGCGCAGGCGCGACGCTCAATGGTGGGCTGGTTAATATCAACGATGGGGGGGTGTTCGGCAGCGGTTCCTTGAATGCCAACGGCGGAGCCCTTGCGTCCAGCGTGGCGGGCCTGACGCTAACCAACGCCATAGTGTTGAACACGGGAGGTCTTGCGCTCGAGGGTTCCAATCCCTTCACGCTCAGCGGCGTGATTTCGGGCGCCGGGAGTTTGGTCAAGAACGGTGCGGCTACCGTGACTCTCAACAATGCCAATACGTTTACCGGCGGCGTCGACATTAGCGCAGGTACGTTGGTGCTGGGCAGCGGTGGCAGTTTTGAGGTAGACAGCGCGGTAACCCTGGGAGGAACCGGCATACTGGATATCTCCGGGGGCGGCAATCAGACCATCGGATCGCTTGCTGGCGCATCCGGCGGGGTCAATCTTGGCGGCAATAACCTGGCCTTGGGCGGCGTTGCGAATTCCACGTTTGCCGGCACGATCGGCGGAACCGGTGAGCTGATCAAGAACGGCCCCGGTACGCAAACCATTAATGGAGCCAACACTTTCAGCGGAGGTGTTGTGCTGAACGCGGGCGGTCTGGTGCTGGGTAACAACTCCGCGTTGGGAGCGGGCGCGCTGAACGTAAATGGCGCAGCTACGCTTGCCACCAGCGCGAACATCACTCTGGCCAACGACGTAGCGCTGGGTACGGCGGCTGGGCTCACTGTGCAGGGCGGTAACGCGCTCACGCTAGGCGGTACGATTTCCGGCGCCGGCAGTCTCACCATGAACGGCACGTCGACGCTTACCGTGACGGGCGCAAACACTTATACCGGCGGCACGAACATCCTCTCGGGTACGTTGGCCATTGGTGCAGGCGGTAGCCTGTCGGCGACGGGCGCGGTGACGCTGGCAGGAACCGGCACACTGGATATCTCCGGGGGCGGCAATCAGACCATCGGATCGCTCGCCGGCACATCCGGCGCGGTCAATCTTGGCGGCAATAACCTGACCTTGGGCGGCGTGGGCGATAGCAGCTTCGGGGGGGTGATCAGCGGTGCGGGCGGTCTGATCAAGGATGGCGCGGGCGTGCAAACGCTGTCCGGGACCAATACGTTTAGCGGCGGGGTGGTACTCAATGCCGGAGGACTGATCGTCGGTAACGACAACGCGCTTGGCACGGGTGCGTTGACGGTAGGTGGCAATGCGACACTCGATTCCAGCAACGCGATCACGCTCGATAACAACATTGTTCTCAATGCGGGGCTCACGGTTGAAGGCACTAATGCGTTGACACTCAACGGTGTGCTGTCGGGCACAGGGAGCCTCGTCAAGGACGGCTCGGCGACGTTGACGCTCAATGGCAACAACACTTACACAGGCGGCACGTTCGTCAACTCCGGCACGCTGGCGTTAGGCGCCGGAGCGAGCCTGACGAGTACCGGTACTGTCGATCTGGCATCCGGAACGACGCTCGATCTTTCCGCGGGCAGCGGCACGCAGACAGTCGGTACGTTGATCGGCTCCGGCGAAGTCAATCTCGGTGCCGACAAACTGGTGGTGGGAAGTGCGAGTGACGGTGTGTTTAGCGGATCGATTGCCGGTACCGGCAGCTTGACCAAGCAGGGTACGGGTACTGAAACGTTGACCGGCAACAGCGTCTTCACCGGGGGCACCACCATCGATGCCGGCACGCTGGCGATCGGCGCGGGCGGCAGCCTCTATGCAAGCGGCACCGTCAATCTTGCTGGTCCAGGACGCTTTGATATTTCCGCTGGCGGCAATCAGTCGATCGGTGCCTTGAATGGCGTTGCCAACAGCCGCGTGTCGCTCGGCACCAACACGTTAACGCTGAATGACCTGAGCAATGCGAGCTATAGCGGCATTATCTCGGACAGTGGCGGTTTGATCAAGAGCGGGGCGGGTATCCAGACGCTCAGCGGTGCAAGCACGTTTTCAGGTGGCGTGACGCTCGCAGCCGGCGGACTCGTGCTCGGCAACAATAGCGCGCTTGGCACCGGCGCGCTCAGTGTCACAGGCGACGCGACGCTGGATGACAATGGGGCAATGCACATTGGCAACAACGTCACACTTGCCAATGGCGTGACGCTAAACGTCCTCGGCTCCAATGCGATGACGTTTAACGGTGAGATCGATGGTGCGGGCAGCCTGATCAAGAGCGGTGCAGCGACACTGACGCTGACCCACGCCAACACCTTCACCGGCGGCACCTCCATCACAGCCGGGACGCTGGCGCTCGGCGCAGGCGGGAGCCTGTCGGCCACGGGCGCGGTGGCGTTGAGCGGTACAGGTGTCTTCGATATCTCCGCGGCCGGCAACCAGGCCATTGGTTCGCTGGCGGGTACGAGCGGGAGCGTTAATCTTGGCGGCAATGCGCTGACGCTCGGTGGTGTGGGGAACACGAGTTTTGGCGGTGACATTGACGGTACCGGTGGGCTCGTAAAGGTCGGTAGCGGCGTGCAGACATTGAGCGGCGCGAATACGTTCAGTGGTGGCGTGGCGCTCAATGCGGGCGGTCTGGTGGTGGGTAACAACTCGGCATTGGGTACCGGTGCGCTGAGTGTCGGCGGCGCGGCCTCGCTGGATGCGAGCGTCGCTACCGCGCTCGCAAACAATGTGAGCCTCGCTGCGGGTAGCGCGCTCGATGTACTGGGCAGCCAGGCGCTGACGTTCAACGGCACGCTGTCGGGCGCCGGAGCCCTGACCAAAGATGGCAACGCCACGCTCACCTTGAACGGTGCGAGTACGTTCAGTGGTGGCACGGCGCTCAACGCGGGAGCTCTGGTGGTGGGTAACGGTGGGGCATTGGGTACCGGTGCGCTGAGTGTCGGCGGCGCGGCCTCGCTGGATGCGAGCGTCGCTATCGCGCTCGCGAACAATATGAACCTCGCTTCGGGTAGCGCGCTCGATGTACTGGGCAGCCATGCGCTGACGCTTAACGGCCAGATATCGGGCGGTGGAGCTCTGACCAAAGATGGCAACGCCACGCTGACCTTGAACGGCGAGAGTACGTTCAGTGGTGGCGTGGCGCTCAACGCGGGAGGTCTGGTGGTGGGTAACAACTCGGCATTGGGTACCGGTGTGCTGACTGTCGGCGGCGCGGCCTCGCTGGATGCGAGCGTCGCTACCGCGCTCGCAAACAATGTGAGCCTCGCTGCGGGTAGCGCGCTCGATGTGCTGGGCAGCCAGGCTCTGACGCTTGGCGGCGCGATATCGGGTAGCGGGGCCCTGACCAAAGATGGCAACGCCACCCTGACCTTGAGCGGCACCAACTCCTACACCGGCGCCACGACGATCGATGCCGGTACGCTGGCCTTGACTGGCAGTGGCAGCATCAGCAGTGCGAGCGGCGTGGTCGATAACAGCGTGTTCGATATTTCCGGCACGACGAGTGGCGCATCAATTGCGAATCTGGCGGGCAACGGCGCGGTTGCGGTGGGCAAACAAACCCTGACGCTGACTAATGGAAACGGCACCTTCAACGGTGCATTCAACGGTAGCGGCGGCATCGTGAAGCAAGGCACGGGCACGATGGTTTTCGATGGGGCGAGCACGTCCTTCAGTGGTACGACTGCAATCGATGCCGGCACACTCGAAGTCGGCGATATCAACACGCCGGGAGCGGTGCTAGGCGGTAACGTTACGGTGAATGCGAATGGCACGCTGCGCGGCCACGGCACTGTCGGCGGCGATGTGATCAGCAATGGCGGCACGATTGTGCCTGGTGGCACGATCGGTACGCTGACGATCGGTGGCAACTACAGCCAGGCGAATAACTCGACGCTTTCCATCGAAGTGAGTCCTACCGCTGCCTCGCTACTGAAGGTTGGCGGCACAGCTACGCTTAACGGTGTGCTGGCGCTCACCTACGATCCGGGTACCTATAGCGCGACTCAGTACACCATCGTCTCGGCTGCGAACGGAGTCAATGGACGCTTTGCCAGTACGACCAGCACGATGGCGACGGGGGCGAATCTCGGCACACTGCAACAGTCTGTGACCTACGGTGCGAACAATGTCCAGCTCGTGCTCGCGAATGCGACCGGTCCGGGCAATACCGGGACTGGTGGCTCGACGAATCCGGTCGTCGTCGCACCGACCGATACCAGCATCTACACCGCGGTGGGATCGATCGCTTCGCTCGATGCCCAGGCGATGAACGCAGCACTGCTGGACCGCATGGGTCGTGCGTCCGCGGCAACTTCAGCTGTGTCGGATGGCTGGATCAATGCCACGGGCACGCATACGAATGTCGGTGGTGCGAACGGCGAGCCCGGTTTCCAGGCCAACCAGTACGGCTTCCTTGCAGGACTCGACCAGCGCTTCGGTGACTACACCGTGGGTGTCGCTGCGGGCTACACCCACACCGATATCGACGAACAGAACACCGGCGATTCAGGTGCGATCGACACGTTGCGCGCGGCGCTGTATGGCAGCCGCTGGCTCGGTCCGGTGGGGGTGTCGGCGACGTTGGGCTACGGGCTCGACTTCCTGTCGCAGAAGCGGCCGTTCGGCACGCCGGGTACGGCGGAGGGCGACCATACCGGACAGGAACTGACGGCAGGTGGACAGGCGAGCTTGCCGCTGACGCTGGGTAGTTTCGTCATCACGCCGCGCATTGGGCTACGTTATGCGTATTTCCATGGCAACGGGTTCGGTGAGAGCGGGGCCGGCGGGCAGAATCTGGATGTCGGTACCGACAATGTGCATAGCTTGCAGCCTTATGCCGAGGTGACGATCGACAAGGCATTCGGCGATGCGATGCGGCCGGTGAATGTGCAACTGCGATTGGGGTACGCGCATGAAGTGCTCGATGCGGGTCGCTCTGTGACGGTGACGTCACAGGATGGGACGCTGTTTACGGCGCCGGGTACGAGCTTGCCACGTGGATATCTGACTACGGGCGTGAGTGTGAGTATGCAGCCGACTAAAGCGTTGACGGTGTCGCTCGGTTATGACGCGCTGATCAATACGACTCATGCGTCTGCGCAGGCGGGGAGTTTGAAGGTGGGGTATCGGTTCTGACCTTGACCATCGACTTCGTGGCCCGACTGGTTGACAATCGCAGTTCAAGCGAGCCAGTGAACGGATAGAGAGCATGACTGCAACCCGACGAGCTTACGTTCTAAATCAGCTACGTGAGATGCCTGACTTCCTTGAGCGAGCCTTCCTGGGCATGCCTCGGCATCTGCTCACGATGGTGTCTGCGAACGACCATTCACCGCTTATTGAGCACTTGTGGCATGTGAGAGATTGCGAGAGTGATCTCTATGGGCCGCGAATCGAGCGCGTGCTTGCCGAAGTACGTCCCCGGCTTGAACCGATGGATGTGAGCGGCTGGCCGGCCGAGCGACGCTACGATCTACGCGATGGAGATCAGGCCGTCCGGGAATTCGTCGAACTCCGGTCCAGACTGGTGGATCAGCTAGAGACGGTCGCAGACATTAACTTTGAGCGCACGGGGATTCGTCACGACGGTAGTGAGGCCGACGTGTATTTTCTGATCGAACAGCTTGCCGATCACGATCGCGATCACAGGTGGAGGATGTGTTCGATCTTGAAGGAAGCTGCTACGTCTTCAGCTCAAAGCCTCTAAAACAACCGCGGCGTACCGACCCAAAGCGCAAGTGCCTCGACGCGCTGACTATTCATCCACTCACGTGGCAGCGCAGAGGGATAGTGCGCGCTGTCCCCGGCTTGCAATACAAACGTCTCACGCCCCAATGTCAGCGACACCTCACCAGAGATGACGTAAAGAAACTCTTCGCTCGCCCTGGTTAACATGTCGGTAGGCTGCTCTTGCTCGGGCGGAAATCTGACGAGAACAGCCTCGAGTTGTTGAGAAGCCGATTCACGCGTGAGCTGTGCGAACAGGTTCGCCGATTCCGCAAACTTAAAAAATTTCAGCTGAGCGCCGTAACACACCGGGCGCTGTTCGCCTGGTGTGTTCACGAAGTACTGCGCAGCGACACCGAGCGCACTCGCAATCCCGTTCAGCGACCGGATGGACGGCGTAGCGAGTCCTCGTTCAACCTGGGAAAGAAACGGTTTCGAAATACCCGCTGCGGTTGCCGTGTGGTCGAGCGTGCGTTTTAGCCGCTGCCTTAACGCACGAATTTTTCCGCCGAGCAGGATCGCCGGCGTCGCTTCTTCAAGTTTGGAGAGCATAAAGTAAAGGTGCGTGCAACGATTAATGCCAGAGATGCCGTATCAATCGCTGCAATCGAGCGGCCTGATCAAGGCGCTCCTGGACTGAATCTTCCGATGTCGCGTGATCCTGGTTCAAGCATGGTTGTCGCGGGTTCATGGTGCGCTCTCCTGTTTTCGGTCAACTTCGTGGTCTAGACATTCTGCGTAACGGCGATATCGCGCGATAGCAGCAGGCATCACAATCTGGACCGTCGCACCGCATCCTTTTTCCTGTCTGTATCCCCTGGTCGATCAGTACAGTTACGGCGCCCACCAGAGTGCAACCACTGGGGTGGGGCACTGTTAGAATTGACCTGGTTGTTTCTTCGCTATCAGAGTCGACGCTCGCGCAGGCGCAGTCCCATTACGTGACGGGCGCAGCGACTTCCCTACCGGTCTGGTTCGCTACGCTGTAGATCCCGCCGTTGTATTGACCGATCCGGCGTCAAGCCGTCTTCGATATTCGTTGATGTAAGCCGACACCGAAAACCGTGTGGCGGTGTTCCGAAAACAGGTGAACTGCGGATGTGGGATCGAACAACGCGTTACGGCGAACTCGCCAGTCAACTGCACGAAGAAATCTGCGCGGGGACATTTCGCCCCGGTGACAAGTTGCCGTCAATCCGCGCCTTATGTTCGCGCTTCAAGGGAAGCAGTGCCACAGTCACGCATGCACTGTACCTGCTGGAAGACGCGGGCCTGATCGCGGCGCGCCCGCGTTCTGGTTTCTATGTCAGAGAGCGGCGGGCAATCGCAGGGTTGCCGCAACAGTCCAGCCACGAAGTGGTCGCGCAGCCTTCGTTGCCAGCGCAACGCGCCTTGCTTCGCGAACTCGATCGGCTGGAAGTGCAGGATCAGCCCATGCTGTTTGCTGTGATCGATCCGGAGTTGTATCCGGTCGTGGCACTGCAACGCATCATGACCGCTCAGGCTCGCCGCAATCCGTCCTTCTTTACATTGGGAGACATGTGCGCCCAATCGCCACTCGCGGATCAACTTGCGCGCCGCGGGCGATTGATGGGTTGCAACTGGCGTGCCGAAGACATCACGATCACGCCTGGTGGGAAATTCAGCCACCGGGCGCTGCTGCGACTGCTAACCCAACCGGGTGACACCGTCGCCATTGCATCGCCCGCTTCGATGAGGCTGTTACGCGACCTGGATGCGATGGGACTGAAAGTGCTCGAAATACCGGCTCATCCGGAGCACGGCCTGTCTACCGACACGCTCGATTTCGTATTGAAAAGAGAGCGCGTGACCGCATGCGTATTCTCGGCGAACTTTTCGCATCCGACCGGCGGACTGATGAGCGATGAAGCCAAGCGTTCCACCGTCGATCTGCTGGCAAAGCATGGTGTGCCACTTATCGAGGACGATCACAACGGAGAACTGTATTTTGGCAAGAGCCGTCCGTTACCTTTCAAGGCGTTTGATCAAGCTGGGCTGGTGCACTACATCACGAATCTAAGCGACTTGATTAGCCCTGGCATGTCTATGGGTTTTGCAGTAACCAACCTGCACAGGCAGCTCGACTTTATGCCGGAGCCAGCGCCGCTGTTTCAGCACACGTTAGCTGCGTTTATGGCCAGCGGATTGTTCGAACCACACTTGCGTCGTTTGCGTCAGACGCTCGCAGGCTATGCCAAATCGTACCGGGCAGCCGTGCAACGGCACTTTCCGATGGAGGCGCGTAGCTATGCGGTCTCGGGTGGCCATTGGCTATGGGTAGAATTGCCGCGCGGCTTCGATTCCGTGGCCTTGTTGCGTAGGACGCTCCCGAATGGAATCGCGTTTGCGCCAGGTCAGCTATTTTGTACCGACGGCAGCTTGAATCATTGCTTTCGTCTCAACATGGGCATGCCGCTTGACGATCGTATCGAACGCAATATCGCAGCGCTGGGCCAGCTGATATCGGAAGAGCTGGCGCAGTTGCGCATCACGTAGCGGCGGGTGCCTTCCTTCTGAAGTTCGATTTCCTGAGAGCGTGAACAAAAAACCGAAATGAACCGACGACACTTCCTGGCTCGCACGAGTGCGCTGTCCATCTCAAGCGCAACCGTTAGCGGGTGCGCTTCTCTCTCTTCTGGCGCGGGGTCGCCTTCTACTAGGTTTGCTATTACGCCTGTGCCGGCGTTAAAGCCAGGTGGAGGGGTGGCTATCGTGGCGCCTGCTTCAACCGCACCAGACAAGGTCGATGAAGCGGCGCGCTGGCTGACTTCACGCGGGTTCGCGGCGCGCGTCATGCCGGCAACACGCGCTTCGCTGGAGGCACCGTTCGAGTATCTGGGTGGCACCGACGACGCACGGCGGGACGATTTGCATGCCGCATTCACCGCACCCGACATCGGCGCGGTGTGGTGCCTGCGGGGCGGCTTCGGCTCAACACAACTGGTCGACAAGATTAACTACGATCTGTTGCGCGCGAACCCGAAACCTTTCATCGGCTACAGCGACATCACTGCGCTGCACGCGGCCATTCAGCGGCACTCGGGCTTCGTTACGTTCCACGGACCCATGCTGTCGTCCGACTTGTTGATCAACAAGCGGGCACCCACCGAGGCAAATGTGTTTGCGATGATTCAGGGAGGCGTCGTAGCAGGAGAATGGATTGAACCTCCATCAGATTTCACTCTGACCGTACTTGCACCGGGCGTCGCAACCGGGCGACTGGTCGGCGGCAACCTCGCCTTGCTTTGCAGTATGGTCGGGACGTCTTACGAGGTGGATACCCGAGACGCGATTCTTTTTATCGAAGATGTCGGCGAAACACCTTCGAGAGTCGACCGGTTACTAACACAACTGCGGCTAGCCGGTAAGCTCGCCACCCTTAAGGGTGTGCTGGTAGGGAGCTTTTCTGAACTCGGCGATCAGCCGAATGATGCTGTCGATCCCGCTGTACTTGATCCGCTGTTACGCAGGACATTTGAATCACTCGGCATTCCCGTCCTGGCCGGTTGGCCTAGCGGTCACTGTGATCCGAATTTGACACTGCCGCTAGGCGCACAAGTGCGGCTCGATACCACGCGGCGCGCGTTGCGACTCGAGCAGCCGGTCGTGATCTAAGACCCACCTGACCGCTAACACTTCGTCCATCGCGGAAGGCTACGTAGCTGGGCGACCAGCGTCATCAAATATTCCAGCGCGCTCCTTGATGAAATCCAGAAACGCTTGCGCGGCTCGTGGCAATGGGCGGTTCTCCTTGATCAGGATTTTCATTTGCGCCCGTTCGAACAACGGATTAGCCAACGGCAAGGCAACCAGCTTGCCAGATTTGGCTTCCTCCGTTATCGCCGTGCGAGGAAGAAAGGCGCAACCTACGCCGGATAAGACAAAACCTTTCGTGATGGCAACAGAATTCGTTGTCAGAAAAGGCGTGAGACGAACGCCTTCACTCAACGCGACGGCCTGTATAAGCTGTCCGAGCCCATAAGGGTCGGGCATGATCGCGAAGCGATGCGGCAGCACGTCCCGCAATGAAATGGGCGAGGAGAACGATGCAAGCGGATGATGCGGAGACACGCACAGCATGACAGGGCGGGAAGCGCTGGCGTAAATCTGCACGTCGGGCAGATCGGGCGGGTTGTACGACAATCCAATATGCGCGCGTTCACCCTGTATTTCGCTAATGACGCTGTTGGCCGTGAGCACGAACAGTTGCAGATCCACGCCGGGATGAGCCGCGGAGAATGCCGGAATCACCCTTGCGGCTAGCGGCGTGACATAGCCTTCCGTCATCGCTACGTGGACGGTGCCGTGTAACTCGCCCTGCAGGTCTTCGTTGAAACGTTCGGCAGCTATCTGACAGGTCCGGTAGTAGTCGAGTAACCGGTGGGCCGCTTCAGTTGGAATGATGCCGTAGGAGCGTCGGTGGAACAGCGCGGTACCAATCTCTTCTTCCAGACGATCAAGTTGCCGGGTAACCACGGATGCGGCAGTGTTCAGGTGATATGCGGCTTCACGTATCGAGGAGTGTTTCATGACCTCGATAAAGTAGGCGCGGCGTCGATCATTCATTCTCATGAGATTCATCTAGCATATAAGTTGCTGGTTTATTACGGTGCGTTGCCTTTTCTGGTTTGGCACGCAACAAAAATAGCTAGCACGCGGTGCACTCCCCCCGACTATATTGGTGACCGACTGTTTCCGGAAGAGGGGTGTCCGTTCATCCGCGAGCGCGGCTGGTTGCACGCAATGGATCGCACAGCGTGGTGGGGCAGATTCCTTTTTCCTGGAGAAATCGGTGTTCAAGACAATGACGGCAGCATCGGGTGGTGAGCAGGCGCAGTTGTTTGGTCGGATCGACAGGCGAATTCTGTCGTTTCTGGTTTTGTGCTACGCGTTTGCAAGCCTCGATCGAACCAACATCGGGTTCGCAAAATTGCAGATGGCGGGGGCGATCGGCCTGGGTGACGCCGCTTACGGTTTTGGAGCGGGCATCTTTTTCCTGGGCTATGTGCTGTTCGAAATGCCCAGCAATTTCCTGCTGACCCGAATCGGCGCGCGTAAAACGCTGAGCCGCATCATGGTCCTGTGGGGACTGACGTCGGTGTCGATGCTCTTCGTGCGAAACGAGCAGTCTTTTTATGCATTGCGGTTTCTGCTCGGTGTGTTCGAAGCGGGATTTGCGCCAGGCATGATTTTCTATTTGACCTGCTGGTATCCACGAACACAAATGGCTCGGGCATTGTCCATCGTGCTCAGCGCCACGCCAATCGCTGCCATCCTGGGTGGACCACTGTCCGGTTGGGTGATGACGACGTTAGACGGAACTCACGGAATGGCCGGATGGCAATGGATGTTTTTGATTGAAGGAGCGCCTGCTGTCATCCTGGGCGTGGTGGCATTTTTCTATCTCGACGACTACCCGGTACATGCTCGCTGGTTATCCGATGACGAGCGGCGGCAACTCGATGCTGCACGCGGGGAACCCAGCACGCCGCGGGCCGCTTCGTTCGCAGAGGTGCTAAGAGTACTGCGGAATCCGAAAATCTATGCGTTGGCGTTGCCGTACTTCTGCATGATCAGTGGGCTTTATACCGTCGCATTCTGGTTGCCTACGTTGTTGAAGATTGCAGGCGAAAACAGCACGGTCCGCATAGGCTTTTATTCGGCGATTCCCTATCTGGTTGCAATCCCAACAATGATGGTGCTAGCCAGACGGTCAGACCGCCTGGTAGAGCGGCGCTTGCATTGCACGATACCGTTAGTGGCCGGCGCACTCGCTTTGGCGGTGGCGACATACGCCATGCATAGCTTCATGATCGCCCTGGTGTCGCTCACGTTGGCGACAGCGCTGGTTTATGCCGCATACGGTGTGTTCTGGGCGATACCCTCTGACTATCTGAAGGGACCGGATGCGGCGATCGGGATCGCGCTGGTCAATTCGATCGGTTTGCTCGGCGGCTTTGTTAGCCCGACGATTATCGGTTGGGCGAAAGCCGCAACAGGTGATATCCGGGGCGGCCTGGCCGTCATGGTGGGACTGTTGATTGTCGGTGCCGTATCTCTGGCGATAACGCGCCCTGTCGCGAAGCGCGGGGAGGCGTGATGCGGATTATGCTCGCCGGGTTTCGGCATGAATCCAATACGTTTGCGTCCACCCAGGCATCTTACGAAGACTTTGTTCATGGTGGGAGCGGGCCGCCATTGTCGCGGGGTGCGGAAATCCTGACGTTCAAGTCATTGAACCTGCCTGTCGCAGGTTTTATGAAGGAAGCGGAAGTGAACGGACACACCTTTGTTCCGTCCGTTTGGGCCAATGCGATTCCCTCTGCGCCTGTCGAACGCGAAACGTTTGAACGCCTGACCAACGAAATTGTGAGTGCAGCCCGGCAACATACGCCCGATGCCATTTACCTCGATCTTCATGGCGCCATGGTGGCTGAGCATATCGATGACGGCGAGGGTGAGCTGCTGTCGCGGTTAAGAACGGCGATAGGGCGCAGCATTCCGATCGTGGCTTCGCTTGATCTGCATGCCAACATGACCGGCCAGATGCTGGATGGTGCGAACGGACTTGTTGCATACCGCACGTATCCACACGTCGACATGGCTGAAACGGGGAAACGCACGGCGCGGCTGCTGGAAGTCATGCAGGGAGGCAAGTCGTTACATCTTGCAGTACGACGCGTGCCGTTCCTGATTCCGATCAATGCAATGAGCACCCTGTTTGAGCCCGCGAAAGCGGTGTACGAACGGCTCGCCGAGCTTGAAGTGGGAGATGTCGCATCGTTGTCGTTTACTCCCGGATTCCCCGCTGCCGATTTTCCAGAATGCGGCCCGGTTATCTGGGGTTATGGGCATGATCTCGATGCGCTCAGCAGGGCTGTCGACGAGTTGTATGAGTGTGTCGTCGCGCAGGAATCCTGCTGGCGTGTTCAATTTCTGTCCGCAGACGAAGCGGTCGCCGAAGCGATCAGGATCGCTCAGGTTGCGGACAAGCCGGTCGTCATTGCGGACACGCAAGATAATCCAGGCGCGGGCGGCGACTCTAACACCACGGGAATTCTTAAAGCGCTGGTCGGGCAGGGCGCCGAAAATGCGGTGCTGGGTATTTTTTACGATCCCGATGCGGCTAGCGCTGCGCACATGGCTGGCGTGGGTGCTGTGATTCCCCTTCAACTGGGGGCACATTCAGGTGATGGTTTTCAGGGCATGTTCCGGGTTGAGCATCTTTCGGGCGGCCGTTGCGTCTGCCATGGAGAAATGCTCGCTGGAGCAACGATTGAACTCGGACTCACGGCCTGTCTGAGCATCGCTGGGGTGCGGATTGTCGTCGCCTCCGCGAAAGTGCAGATGCTGGATCGGGCCTTCTACAGGGTGGCGGGGATTGATCCGGAGACGGCAAAAATCATCGTCAACAAAAGCTCGGTGCACTTCAGAGCGGATTTTGAGCGCATAGCCGAAGCGGTGTTGATTGCCAAATCTCCGGGTTCGATGATCGCCGATCCCGCCGACATCCCGTGGACGCGATTAGCTCATGGCATGAAGGTGAGCCCTAACGGGAAAACTTTTGAGTCGTAGTGGAAAGGGTGTTTGCCTGCGGCGCTGGCATCTCGCAGCCAGTAGTTGAAGGAGCAATTGAAATGAACAGGAACATCAAGGGATCTTCAGATCGGCGCACGTCACGACACGCCGTTTGGGCACCCGACCATGACATGATCGATCTCGCTCCTCGATGGAGAACGCTGGTTCCGATCCTGCTTTCCGCCATCGAACATGGCACGGAACACGGGAGGAGCAACGCACGGCGCAGCCTTCGCAATCTTGCCGAAGAGGCGGATTCGTCGCGCCAGCTTCAATTGCGAACGCGAGAAGCGCTAGCGCGCCTCGTCGCCACGTGGTCCGAAAAGTCGGAGGCGCTGAGTGTGGAAGAGAAAGATGCGCTTGCCGAGGCTTCGGCGGTC
This sequence comes from Paraburkholderia acidicola, assembly GCF_002362315.1. Classification (GTDB taxonomy): domain Bacteria; phylum Pseudomonadota; class Gammaproteobacteria; order Burkholderiales; family Burkholderiaceae; genus Paraburkholderia; species Paraburkholderia acidicola. The sequence goes on along the minus strand of NZ_MTZV01000006.1, from coordinate 1,762,903 downwards.
CTAGCGTTGACCGGAAAGAGTCTGATGGACGTTCGACACGAATAGGGTGACGGACTCCGGCAGTCCGCTTTCTCCCAGTTTCAAACCTCGTCACCTTCGTTCCATCATTGCCGGAACAACCCCCTCGACTCGACCATAGCAATCGAGAACCCGTTGCGATAATCTCCAGCGTGCACGCCGGACCGAGCGTTACCGGCGCCCATTCTTAAGAACCTATCCAGGGGACTCATCTCACGATGCCTGACCAAACTGGTCGTAGATCTGCACTGCGTCAGGTTGCAGCTTCGAGGTTTTTTCTCGGCGCAACGATTGCCATGTTTCTGTCGGGCCTCGGCACGTCGGCGGCGGCACCACAGATCGTTCTGTTCCTGGTAAAGGAACTTGGCGCCTCGCTACCGCTGGCGGGACTCTATTACCTGACCAGTCTTGCAGCGCCCGTTGCGGGGTATTTCATCGGGCGCTACTCCGATCGCACAGGCAATCGTCTTGGTCTTTTTCGCATGTGCGCGGTGGCGGGTTTTCTGGGCTGGGCGGGACTTGCGCTCGCGACTTCGGTCTGGATGGCGTTCATCATCGCGGTCGTTTTGCTGGCCGTTGCCGGTGCTACGGCCTCGCAGATTTTTGCGGCTGTCCATGATGAACTCAGCGATAAACCGGGCGATGCAAATGAAGGTGTCGTGGCCATCATCCGGATGGCGCTTACCGGTGGATGGATCGTCGGGCCTGTCCTCGGAGCGTGGGTAGCGGCTGTCTATGGTCTGCGCCCCATGCTGTGGTTGACCGCCATCTGCATGCTGCTACAGATCGTGCCACTCGGAACACTGAACCCGATCGTCAAGCCCAAGCCGGAGTCGACGAGTGAACCTGCGCATCACTCCAGCCTGCGCGCCATGCTTCCATTGCTGACCTTCACAGGACTGTTCGTCCTGGTCTACGCAGGCGAACCGGTGAAGTTTGGATTCTTGCTGATCTATATGGAAGAGCAGCTCAAGCTAAGTCCGGCTGTACGTGGCGCGGTCATCGGGATACAGCCGTTCATCGAGTTGCTCATCATGCCCTTCAGCATCGGGCTTGGCCGCAGGTTCGGCAACGTATGGTTGATGTGTATCGCGGCAGCCATGGGGATATTGGCCAATCTTTGTTTTGCGTTGTGGCCGTCCGCAGCGGGGATGTTCGCTGGACAGATACTGATGGGCGGCGTGTGGGGCATCTTTATGGTGCTGGGCATCATCTTTGCTCAACGCCTGCTGCCTAACGCGGTGGCGACTGCGTCGGCAATTTTCATGAGTTCGACGGCGCTTGCCTCAGCGTTGGGAGGTATCGCGGGTGGCTTCGGTGTCGCGTTGCTGGGTCTGCCCAATGTCTTTCTGCTGCCTGCGCTCTTTGGCGGTGTTGCCGTTATCGGACTGGCATGGATGGCACGTACCGGAAGATTCAGCGCGTATTGATCCAGGCCAGTTGCTTCGCGTGCCTGGTCAGGCTCGGCCTGAATCACTGTCGCAAACATCACGTGGAGGTTCGCTAAATGAATTCTGTTTCACAGGCCCCGTTGATTCTGATAACGGGAGGAAGCCGTGGCGTAGGCGCGGCGACTGCGCGGCTTGCCGCTGCACAAGGTTACGACGTAGCGATAAGCTTCGTCTCCGACGAGTCGGCTGCACTTGCGGTGGCAGCCGATGTGGAAGCGGTCGGGCGTCGGGCTTTAGCGATGCGCGCAGACAGCGCGGATCCAGAGCAGATCGTTCAGCTATTCGCCGCGATCGACGAGAAGTTTGGCCGGATCGATGTGCTGGTGAATAACGCCGCGATCATCGCGCAGCAATCGCGGCTAGAGGATCTCAGCTTCGAGCGGATGCAACGTATCTTCGCGGTCAACTCGATAGGCCCGATCCTCTGTGCACAGCAGGCAGTGAAGCGGATGTCGTCTCGCCATAATGGTCGAGGCGGCGTCGTGATCAACATCTCGTCGGCATCGGCGCGGCTCGGTAGTCCAAACGAGTATGTCGATTACGCTGCGTCGAAGGGTGCCCTTGAGACGTTCACCATCGGCTTCGCGAAGGAAGTCGCGCGGGACGGAATACGCGTTAACTGCATTCGCCCAGGACACATCTACACGGACATGCATGCTAGCGGTGGGGAGCCGGGGCGAGTGGATCGCGTGCGAGACTCGATCCCAATGGGACGGGGCGGTCAACCTGAAGAGGTTGCGCGGGCGATTTTATGGCTGGCAAGCGCTGAGGCTTCCTTCATCACGGGCACGTTTCTCGATGTCACCGGTGGCAAGTGAGTAGCTGGGTGCGACGTCGAGGGCTTTACTCGATGGCCACCTTCCTACCCGGTTTGGAATGGTTCTACGCCGGCTTTCCCCAGTCTTGAGCGTTCCTGAGCCTGATACCGCTTGCATGAAGCGAGGTCTGCCACACCGTTTTCAAAGGCGTTAGTCTTTCCATCACCCGAAGCTCGATGTTTAGAGACTCAAGTTGTGTGAGCAAATCATGTAGCGTCTCAACTCGCTCGGGTTTCACCTCGGTGCGAGAAACCCACATCCCGACCTCGCCCACCTCCTCAAACGTGGACGAGGGCATTTCGTAGCGATGGACGAGACCTGTCCTCAATCGTTCGAACCATGTGCGCTCGATATGGGCAATCGCGCGGCAGCTACGTCTGCCAAACCACGCTGCTTTGTCGTCCGGCGTGGTCTCGGGTGTCGGCCAGACCAGAATGCGTGGGCACTCGCGAGGAAACATGTACAGCATCTCGTGGTGCTCGTCGGTTGCCCATACGAGAGAATCGTTTAGCCACTCTTTACCTGCGGGTCTTTCTACCGCGACGCGGATAGGACGCGGCCTGAATATCCGGATGTCGGGCTCGTCGCTGAAATGGAACAGTCGCACCATGCTATCCCTAGGTTCTGGTAGCCGTCGCTGAACGTTGCATGTCGCGAGTCGACACATCCGTAAAAAAGAAATCAAGCGTCGGAAACAAAGCCGTCCCGTGTATGCAGTTCCATAGATAAATCGCAAACCCAGGATCTCCGGTCCACAACGAATAGCGTAGCTGCCCGTACTGACGCTCCGCTTCCATCGTTTGCGCAATACCGTGCATGGCGAATGCGCGTGCGCGATGCAGCCATCGACTATCACCAGTCCGCCGATAGAGCGACAAAAAAGCGAACCCGTTGCCACCTGTACCGTGACACAGGTTCGAACCTTTCTTCAACGGGCCTGCTGCCCAGGTGGCTTCGCCCGCCGCCAGCAGTAACGTGTCCAACTCATCGCCAGGCATGTCGGCAAGACATATGACAAACCCCGGCGCGCCGTGGCAGAACTGCATCAGGTGTGGCGCGGCATTGACGTTTTCGCGGATCAACTGGGCGTGCCAGTTCGCCTTTCCGTCATCGACGACTGCGGTGCGGGCTATGGTGGTGGTAATGCGTTCGCGCCAGCCGTTCCAGCGCTCGTCGGTTAGCAAATGCCGACCGGCGATCAGCGGTAGAGCCGTGGCAACGAAGCCGTGGACGCTATCGAGGTAAGTCGATTGCTTGCCATATAGATCTTGCGTCCAGTAGAAGCACGCATGTTCCGGTGACCAGAGCAGCTCGGACCACAGCTTGTCCGCGGTCAACCGAAACAGATCGGCCCAGCGTTCATCCGAGGTTCGCTCATAGAGAAACTTCGATGCCAGTAGCGTTCCGGGCGAGCCCCACATGAGTTCGCGCGTCGGATTGTCGAGATTCGACAGGATGAGCGCCGCCAGCTTGTCGGCGAGCTGTTCAGTTGGCGTACGTTGGTATTCGAGCAACAGAATTGGCACGTCGCCCATCATGTATGAGGCAAGCGACTGGGCGGATTCGTCTTGCAGCGCAATCCGGTTTCGCTCCAGTAGCGTCGAATAGTGCGGGGCGTAATCCACGCCGGGCGTTGCTGCGCCGATCGATTCCAGAAAGGCGAGCGCCCAGAACGTTCCACACGCGCCGTGATAAAGCTGCGTGAGCGTGTCGGAGGGATCTCCATCAAGCGCGTGCGTGGGCCAATACGTGTCTGGATTGAAGCTAGCGTGCGTACCGGCGGCTATGTGCTGGATCGTTGTCCGGGCGGCGTGTTCGTCCCAGTCGGTTCCGATCAGCGGCTCGTGTCGTGCGGGGTCGAAAAGTGTCATCGGTGGAACGACGCTTCGTGGGCGGATGGAACGATGATCGTACCAGTCCGTTCGATCGGGATGTTACTTAGCCTGCCACGATCCCCGAAGTCAGCTTGAGCGACACGACGCCGAAAGTGATGATCGAGATGCCTATCCATTGAGGCACGCTTGGGCGTTCACCACGGATAGCAAATCCAAGCACAGCCGTAACCGCACTCGCCAACGAGCTGAGCACCGTGACGATCGCCACGTGACCTGTGCCCGAACCGTACGCCAGAGCAGAAAACCCGAACAGGCTAAGCAAGCTGATGGTAAGGATCAGCGCAAGTATCGAACCTCGTGGCGGGGACAGGTTGCGGCTCCCGACTAGCACGGCGAACAGGACAACCACGGCGACAAGGTAATACACCCATAACGTCCCGACGATGCCTAAGTCCTTGACAGCAAACGCTCCCTGAAACCAGAAGCCGAGTCCAAACATCAACGCGGAGAGCAATGCGAGGCCAATAGAAGCAGGGGCTTCCGGCTTACCGTCCGATGACTTCGAAATACCGGCCAGACTTGCTCCAAAAATACAAAGCACGAGACTAGCCACGGCCATTGTTGTAATCCGTTCGCCGGCGATCACCGACAGGACCGTCGTTACCGCCCCATACAGTGAGACGATCGGCGCAACGACGGAGGCCTTGCCGATCGACAATGCCTTGAGCAAAGACGCCATTGCGATCAGATTACAAACTGCTGCCAGCACCGCCATGGCAAGCCCAAAGCCCTTCACGCCGAAATGGAACAGCGATGGATGAAACACCATCGACACAGTCAAAACGAGAAATCCAAACGACTGGCTATAGAACAGCGACCGGGTCACACCAATCTGGCGAGTGGTATGCCCTGCCAGAAAATCGGTGATCCCCCAGCATAGAGCCGAAATCAATCCCATCAGAATCGCCATTTCTCCCTCGGTCAGTGCGCTACGACGACCCCATGCGAGGCCATAAGTCGGGCGCCGTCACAGTAACCCGCTATGGGCGTGATCGCTAAGTCAGAAATTCTCATGTGTATGTGAGCGGGATTCACCGGTTATGTCGCGCGGGACGCTCGTGTTTCGTCGAGCGATGCTGGAATAAGCCGGTGTGCTCCAACGTTTTGTTATCAGGCATTCACATCCCGCGCGGCAGGTTTCAATCGCCGTGGCCTCGAGGCGTGAATTTGCCTGGGCAAACCGATGTGCCGGGTGACGCCAGTGATGCGACGTCGAAAACGTCGGGAATTTACGAGGCCATACATGATGAATCGATTGCTTCGTTTTGGGACTCTGCTCGCGTGTCTCGGCTTTGCTGTGCCTGCACTCGCGCAGACATCCGACGAGTTACCCGCGCCGGCCGACGGCGCGAATTGTCGTGCCGTGGTGGGGCAGGCAGATATCGACGGCACGACACAGCAGATTGTCGGACGTGCGTGCCTGCAAAGTGATGGAACCTGGCAGATCGTGCAAGGCCAGGATGGTAGCGTGCTGTGGTACCCGGTCGCGGACTATCCCTACCTCGACCCGTGGTGGTGGGGGCCGCCAGTCTTCATCGGCGCCGGTGTGAACCTGATCTTTGTCGATCGCTTTCATCGCTTCCACCACTTCGATCATTACCATCTGATGGATCGTGGCCGTTTCCGTGTACCTGTCGCTGGGAGTTTTCATCGCGGTGGGTTCGGTGGCGGTGGGGTGCGTGGATTCGGTGGCGCGCACAGCTTCGGTGGAATGGGTCGGCGCTAGTCCGGCTTTCTCTATGAGCACTTCTCGCAACCCGCTAGCCGCACGGACACTGCTGTGCGCGCTCGCGGGACTGTGCCTGGTAATTTCAACGGGCACATTCGCTCAAGAGATCAACCCGAATTCGCCGTCTTTATCTGGCACATCGGCGGAATGCACGCGCGCCGCCACGACGGATTCCGTGAACACGGACGTCGATCACTTCCGATGCCTCACCGCGGACGAACAGGCCGCGTCGTGGAGAGCGCGGATCGAAGATCACTCGCTTTTGTCCCTGCCAGACAATCAGATTCTCGCGCTGATGGATGCGATGAAACCGGAGGCCTTCGTCGAGTACGCGAGATCCGACATGATTCTCCACAACGCCTACGAATACAGCATGTTCCGGCAGGAGCGGGTATTCGGCAGATGGTCAGCCCGGCCCGATCACATGATCGTCCGCTACCAGGACAACCCACGAAAAGTCTACGCAAAGTGGTTGCCTGACGGTGCGCATGCGGGACAGGAGATTCTGTACGACGAAACGACGGACCCGGATAGCGTCTACGGTCACGTGGGCGGTCCGTTGCGTATCGTGTCAGGCAAGGTCGCGATCGATGGGCCGTTCGCGCTCGCCCAGTCGCGCCACAGCGTGCGCGACATCGGTTTGCAGTTCGTCGCGCGCACTATCGAGCACGACGCGCGCAGCTTTCGCGCAGAGGGTCTGATGGAAAAGCCGGCTCACATCGAACTCGTGAATGTGCAGGGGACGCGAATGCTTGCCTGGACGTGGATTGCTCCGTCCGGGCCGCCCGCGCACTACGCGCAGCGTGTGCGACTGATTTTCGATCTGCAGCACCCCTGGCCGACCGGCGAAGCGGCATGGGACGCACACGGCAAACTCCTGGAGATGATTCATTTCGAAGATGTCGTGCCTCGGCACTGGAGTGAGTCGACCTTCGATCGACATAACTCCGAATACGGTTTTCGCTGATGCCGTGTAAAGCAAGCGGTCGCGCGATGGGCGCTCTGTTAGACACTCCCAACGGACTAAGACGACACAGCCGGACGCGCGTTTGTAGCGTCGGTATCGGTAGCGGGCCCAGCGCATGCACGACATGCGTGTCTAAGCCCGGCGCCAAAGCAAAGCCAGAGTGCCAGCGAACCCGTCGAAATCGCACCCAGCGCGATGAACGCCGTGGGGAAGCCGAAGTGATGCGCCAATAGGCCGCCCAACGTTGGGCTCAAAGCCGCGCCCGCACCTTGCACGGTCATCACGACGCCCTGCCCGGCGTTGACACGTCCGGTCCCCTCCAGCAACCGGACCACGAGCGCCGGGACGGCAACGCTTTGCAACCCTGCGCCAATGCCATCGAGTGCCTGCACCGGCCACACCCCCCACTGATGAATCACCGACGCGGCAATCATCCCGCGCACCGGCAATGCAAGAAACGTGACGAGGATCACCCACCAGTAACCACGCCAGCGGATCAGACGGTAAGCGAATGCGGCGGCACCGACCATCACCAGTTGCGCGATCACAATGGTTTCGGCCGTGAACGCACTGGGGTCTCCTTGATGCGCGGCGACGATGGCAAGCCCATAGAGCGGAAGCATCGCGGCATTGCCGAGGTGAAAGAGCGCTAGCGCTGCGGCGAGTACGACTAGCGGCCGGCATTCGAGCAGGATGCGCAAGCCGCTTACTTTTGCTTCGCTAGCGTTGCCGCTCGAATTGTCGGCTTCGAGTCCGCGCGCGACGTCGTGATCGATTGCGTCTTCGCGGATCATCGCAACCGCAATCAACGACAAAATTCCGAACACCGCGCTGAGTGCGAAGACAGCGCCGAAGCCGTAACGCCAACCGAGCCAGCCGGACAGCGCGGCCGCCACGACGTTGCCTGCATGATTGGCCACCTGATTGCGTCCAAACTGCCGGTCGAAACCGCGCTGCCGCACGATGCCGAGCGTGATGCCGGCCATCGCGGGCCCAAGGGCCGCGCCCGTGATCGCAGTCGCGATCTGCGATGCCGCGACCATCCAGTAATCATGCGACACCCACAATAGCCCCGATGCCGCTACCGTCATCACGCCGGCCACCACGATCAGCATGCGCTTATGACGGGTTGCATCGACGAGCGCGCCAGCCGGCGAGGTCGCAACCATGCCGGCAATGCCACCGATCGTCATGACGGTACCGATCAGGTCGGTACCCCAACCGCGCGCCTGAAGAAACACGCCGAGAAACGGGCCGATGCCGGCCTGCACGTCTGCCACGAAGAAATTCAGGGCTTCGAGGGCACGGTCAGGTTTCATGGGATGAGAATCCGGTTCGTCACGATGCCGATTCCTTACAATGGGCGTTGCACGTCGCAGAGGCTAGCAACTGCCGTTCCTGAACAATCGATCCATTCAAAACGCCGAGAAAACGATGAACCACGAGACATTGCTCACGGCTTACGAGAACGCATTGGCGCGTCACAGTTGGGAGGTGGTCGCGCCGCTGGTCCATGAAGACGCGTGCTTCGTTTTCAGCGACGGAACGTACTTCGGAAAAGCTGCAATCGGATCAGCCGTTACGGCGAATTTCGATCAGATAAAGGACGAGCACTACGCGATCAAGAATGTCGTGTGGACCTACGTCAGCGACCGCAGTGCTATCTGCATCTATGACTTTGCGTGGTCTGGATTGATTGCAGGCAAGCGTGGCACGGGAGGAGGGCGAGGTACGACGGTGGTGGTTCGTGAAGGAGCGCGATGGCTCATTATTCATGAGCATCTTGGCCCCGCGCCGGCCTGATCGATCGCGGCGTTATGGGAATCGCTAGAAGCTGGTATCGCGAAGGACGTCCGCTTCAAGTAGTCGCGAACGTCCGTCAAGGCCGAGATCGTGTAGAAACCGGAAGCACTTATACCGCGCTGACCCCACCATCCACCGCCAGAATCTGCCCTGTGATGTGCTTGCTCGCATCGGTCGAGAACAGCAGCGCAGCACCCTTCAAATCTTCATCATCACCGATACGCCGCAACGGCGCGCCCGCAGACAACCGGTCGACACCCAATGCCTCCAGCGATCCACGCGTCATCTTCGAAGGAAAGAAGCCCGGTGCGAGTGCGTTGACGGTGATCCCGTGCTCGCCCCATTCCGCCGCAAGCGCACGAGTGAAGTTCACCACGGCGCCCTTCGATGTGTTGTAGGCGATCGTGTCGAGTGTGCCCGGCTGATTGCCTTTCAGACCCGCTATCGACGCAACGTTGACGATCTTGCCGTAGCCGCGCGGAATCATGCTGCGTTTGCCGATCTGTTGCGTCAACAGGAACAGGCCGCGGATGTTCAGGTTCATCACCTTGTCCCACGCTTCGACCGGATAGTCTTCCGCCGGGGCGCCCCAGGTCGCACCAGCGTTGTTGACGAGAATATCGACGTGGCCAAGCGTTTTCAGCGCATCGTCGGCGAGGCGTGCGATGTCGGCGTCTTTAGCGCCATCGGCGGCTATCCAGCTTGACTCGATGCCAAGCGATTGCAGATGCGCTTGTGCGGCCTGCAATTCATCGGCCTTGCGCGCCGATAAAACAATCTTCGCACCTTGCTCGCCGAGCGCTTCGGCAATCTGCAAACCGAGACCGCGCGAGCCACCCGTGATCAACGCGGTTTTGCCCTTCAGGTCGAATAGTCGTTCGATGGTGCTCATCTTGTCTCCTGCCATGTCGGTGTCGAGGTTGAGATGCGAATGGGATTGCTTTAGAAGCGCGGCTTTAGAACCAAGCGTCCTGCATGTCGAGTGTGGTGCGATCGAGCGAGGCCAGCAGATCGAACTGCGGGCCGGTCTTCGGCAATTCCCACCGGAAGAAATAGCGCGCGGCTGCGAGCTTGCCTTGATAGAAACCCGCTTCGTCGCCTTCGGCTTTTGCGAGTGCCGCTGCGGCGACGATCGCCTGCTCGAGCCAGATCCACGACAGCACGATGTGGCCGAATGCTTCGAGGTAGATCGTTGCGTTGGCGAGCGTCAACTGTGGGTCACCGGTTTGCCATAGCGCCTGCGTGACGGTGGCGAGTCGCTTGATTGCGGTGTCGAGTGCCTCTGCCTGCGCTTCCTGTTCGGGATGGCCGCTTTCAATCGCACGCCTGATCGCTGTGCCGATCCGCTGACCGAGCAGCTTGAACGCTGCGCCGTCCTGCATGACGACCTTACGGCCTAGCAGATCCATACCGTGGATGCCGTCAGTGCCTTCGTGAATCGGGTTCAAGCGGTTATCGCGGTAGAACTGCTCGACGTTGTATTCGCGCGTGTAGCCATAACCGCCGTGAATCTGGATCGCGAGATCGTTTGCGTGCAGGCACCACTTCGATGGCCAGCTCTTCGCGATCGGCGTGAGGATTTCCAGCAGCAGCGATGCTTGCTTGAGTGCGCTGTCATCTGCGGCGCTTAGCTCTTCGTCAACCAGCCGCGCGCAGTACAGATTCAAACCGATCGCACCTTCCACATAGGCTTTTTGCGCGAGCAACATGCGACGCACATCGGCATGTTCGACGAGTTTGACTTGCGGGCTGGCCGGATCTTTACCCGCCGGGCCGATCGACCGGCCCTGCGGACGATTGCGTGCGTAGTCGAGTGAATGCAGATAGCCCGTCGAACCGAGCATGGCCGCGCCCATGCCGACGCCGATCCGCATCTCGTTCATCATCACGAACATCGCCGACAAACCTTTGTGCGGTTCGCCCACCAGATAGCCGATTGCGCCGCTCTTGCCGCCCGGTCGATACTTCGTGCCTTCGCCGAAATTCAACAGACAGTTGGTGGTGCCGCGATAACCCATCTTGTGATTGAGGCCCGCGAGCACGACGTCGTTATGCTCACCAAGCGTACCGTTTGCATCGACGATGAACTTCGGCACGATGAAGAGCGAGATGCCTTTTACGCCTGGAATCAGCTTGCCGTCCGGCCCCGGAATCTTGGCGAGGACGAGATGCACGATGTTGTCGGACAGTTCGTGTTCGCCGGCGGAGATCCACATCTTGTTGCCGGTCAGACGGTATTGCGGGCCAAACGGCGAATCGCCGTCGGCCTGTGCGCGCGTCACGATGTCGGACAGCGAGGAACCGGCTTGCGGTTCCGACAGACACATCGTGCCGAACCAGCGCCCTTCCAGTTGCGGTTTAGCGAAGGTGTCGATCTGCGCAGGCGTGCCGTGCGCGAGCAGCAGCGTTGTGTTTGCCACGGTCAGGAAGGGGTAGGACGCGGTGCCGCAGTTAGCCGCCGTGAACATGCCAAAGCAGGCCTTGCCGATCACCGTCGGCAGTTGCATACCGCCGACCTCGTAATCGCGGCTCGATGCAATCAGCCCGCTCGTGCCGAAAGCATCGAGCGCTGTCTTGACCTCGGGAATGATATGAACGCGCTCGCCATCGAAGTGCGGTTCCTGCTGATCGTTTTTCTTGTTGTGAGTGGCGAACAGCTCGGTGGCCATGCGTTCGCTGGTATCGAGCGTTGCATCGAAGGTTTCACGCGAATGATCCGCGAAGCGCGGGCGTTGTGTCAGCGTTTCGACATCGAGCCATTCATATAACTGAAAGGCGAGGTCGCGCCGGGAAAGCAGCATGGAAGGCATCGGGTCTGCACTCACAAAGGAAGATCGTCATTACACGGCACCCGTCACGGGCCGTACTTTGCGGAATGGAACAAGGATACACAAATAATAGTACGGTCGTTTCTTTTTTGACAGGACGGCCCGGCCCGCGGAATCCGAAATTGGCGCGGTTCTAGCGGTACGTTGGAACGCTAGAATGGTGCACGTATGGATGTTCTACAGCTTTTCTGATGCGTCGGCGATAACCTAAGAGACTCGATCCACGATGAATACTCACCGCATGCTTTGCTTTGGCCGTACCGATGCGAGCGGCAACGCTGCTATCGTCGTCGAGGATTTTGCATTGACTGAATCGGAACGGCTCGAGTTTGCGCGGCAACAAGACGCGGCTGCGACGGTATTCATAGCAACCGATGCTGCTGGCAACATCGTGCTCGATTACTACTATCCGCATACCCGTAGTCCGCTTTGCCTGCATGCGACACTTGCGGCGAGCGCGTTGTTGTTTGAGCGAAACCCGGACAGCGCGCGGATTCAGTTCGTCACGAGCATGCATCGGCAGATTCTCGAAGTCGAACGTACCCATAACAACATCTTGATTGGCTTGAAGCCGCAGCGTTGTCCGGCACTGAATATCGATCTCGCGGAAACAGCGCAGTTACTTCGCGCGAAACCGGTTGAGCTGACTGGTATACCGAGGCTTGCGTCGGTGGGCAGCGCAAAGCTGCTGGTGGAAGTGGCGGATCAATCGACGTTGCAGGCGTTGCGCCCCGATCTCGCTGCGATTGCCGGATGGAGCCGCACACACGGCGTGTCGGGCCTCTATGCCTATTGCCGTCTTGCCGACGATATCTATGTGGGCCGCAACTTCAATCATCTCGAGCCGCATCTCGAAGATGCCGCAACGGGCGTGGCGGCAGGGGCGCTGGCTGTATTGCTGGAGCGAAGTATTACGTTGCTACAAGGCGATGCGCTGGGTCAGCCTTGTACGCTCACCGCCCGATATCTGGACGGAGCGGTTCAGGTTGGTGGGCGTGCGGTCAGCAGCACAGGGTGACCGTCACTCCTCACATCGCACATCCTGCTTGGGAACAGCAATGATGATTGGGTACGTTCCGCGTTCGAGTTCGACGCGAGCGACTACGGACGTCGTCGTACTGTCGCTGTCGTCGTACACGCTGACTTTCTCATTCCGAAGACTGGTGATGCCGGTGCAGTCGGTCGCGCGACCCTCGTCGGAAATCTTGCATTGAATCGGATTCTCCGTAATGTAGCGAATCTGGTCTCTGCTGCGGGTTGCAAGGTATTCGCGCACGCTCTGTACCGACCCACCCACGCCAGTGACATAGCCAATAGCGCATTGCCGCTGGGACGTATCGCTGCTCCCGGATGCCTGGGCGTTCGCGGCCATGCTGGTGGCCGCGAGAATCGCCGCGAGTGTCGATGCAAGTAGGTATCTCATGGCGCAAATCACGGTTGTCGGATCGAAGTGTCCGATTGTAATGGCATCCCGCCCGTGAGGTGCGAAAGCGTAGAACCCGCTTACGCTTCGGTGAGTTGTCCGAGACCAAGGCCTTCCAGCAACTGCGCCTGGATCGACACAGCTTGCGCATTGATGGCGTCAGCGCCAAATGACTGACCCACTACCAGACGTGCGGGACGCTTGCCATCTGGTTGCTGAACGACCTGTGCAATGGCTTCGGCTACGTCATGCGGGTTCGGCGCGTTGTCGCCTTTGAACAGCGCCATCAAGGTATCCACCATCTTGTCCGGAATGGCACTGATTTCACCGTAGCCCTGGCTGCGCGCGGTGTCGCTGGGCCGCTGGGCGCTCGCGAAAATGTTCGTCGGATAGTTGCTGGGCTGGATGAGCACCACGTCGATGCCCAACTTCGATAGCTCATAGCGATAGCTGTCGGTCAACGCTTCGATTGCGAACTTCGATGCGCCATACAGACCGAAAAAAGGAAAGGTCACGCGACCAAGGATCGAGCCGATGTTGATCACCAGGCCGTGCCCCTGTTGCCTGAAAGTGGGCAACACGGTTCTTAGCATCCGTTGAACGCCGAATACGTTGACGTCAAAGAGCGCGCGTAACTGTTCTGTCGTAAACGCTTCGGAGATGCCCGCTGAACCGATGCCCGCATTGTTGACTAGTACGTCGAGGTGTCCGGCTTTGTCGAGCACGGAAGCCACGCCGCGTTCGACGGAAATTTCGTCTGTCACGTCCAGTTCGATGACATGAATACCTCTGGCTTGCAAGGCATCGGCATGGGCCCGGTTACGTCCGGCGACGTCGCGCATGGACGCGAATACCTGGTGTCCGGCGTGAGCGAGCGTTTGCGCCGTATCGCGGCCAAAACCGCTGCTAGCCCCGGTAATAAGAATGTTTTTAGACATGGTGACTTCCTTGCACTTGCTAGCGTTTATAGAGCGATGAGTTAAACCGGACTGGTATGTCCGATGCGGATAAGGTGAAACGTGCGACGCAAGCTGAAGCCAAGACGCTCATACAGCCCGATCGCTGACGTGTTGTGGCTGAGCACGTGCAGAAACGGCGTTTCTCCGCGGTGCTCGATCTCGCTGCGCAAGACATTCATGAGTCGACCTGCAAGGCCGCGTCCGCGATAGTCGTCGTCTACGCACACGGCGCTGATCTCGACGTATCCCGCGACATGCATCCGTTCGCCAGCCATCGCAATGAGCCGCCCGTGGTCGCGGATTCCGATGTAATGGCCCATCTCGTGAGTTCGCTTGCCGAAAGGTCCGGGCTTTGTCTTCTGCGTCAGATCGAGCATGTCTTTCGCATCCGCGTTACCGAGCCGGATGACCTCCGCGTTGTCAGCATGCGTTGCGTTAACGCGCGAAGCGATCATCTGGTGGATGACGCCCACGGGCGTTAGCTGTAGCCCGTCGATTGCATCGATCGGTTCCGCGGATTGCAGCAGGGCAGCCTGTTCGTGCGGCAGCAGAAGCTGGCGCAGCGCCTGATAGGCGGCGGGCGTTTCGGATGCGAGCGCAGCAAAGGGTGCTACATCGGGATGGTATCGACGGACAAGCGCGTCTCCATACCCAAGGTGCGCCTGGTGCGTGTTGAGTGCCGCCCAGATCGGACGGTCGAGGTCAGTCTGTATCGAATCGTTCATGCTATCTCCGCGCGCAGGCGTAGCGGTGTTCCAACGGGTTGATCGAATGCCCGGCCAGAGCGTTAACCTGCCGACATTGCTACGCAGTCTAGACTTCCACCGGGAGCGAGGCTATAGTCGTAAATGACATTAATAGAGGTGTTTGCGACATGAGAGTAGCCATCCTCGCGCTGGACGGATTGTTCGATACCGGGCTTACGGTGTTTCTCGATACCTTCGCGATGGCCAATGAACAAGCCGCAGCCCAAGGGTTCCCCGCACCGCCCTTCGACGTACGGGTGGTGGGCGTGCGCAGACGCATCCGTACCGCGCACGGGCTGTCGACAGCGGTCGAACTGGCCAGCACGATCGGTCGTCCGGATTGGGTGGTGGTGCCCGCGCCGAGTGTGCGGCAGCCGGATCGGCTGATCGAGGCGCTGGAGCGTCGCGATACGCGCGACGCGATGGCGGCCCTTCGTACCTGGCACGCTGACGGCGTCAGTGTCGCGGCGGCCTGTATCGGGACTTTTCTGCTGGCCGAAGCCGGGCTTCTGGATAACCGTGAGGCGACGACGACCTGGTCACTGGCGCCTTTTTTCCGGCAACGCTATCCGGCCGTCAATCTGGATGATTCACGCATGGTCGTCGCGTCACAAAGCGTGGTCACCGCGGGTTCTGCGATGGGCCATCTCGATCTCGCGCTATGGCTGCTGCGTCAAACGAGTCCCGAACTTGCGACGCTCGTTGCGCGTCTCATGCTGATCGACAAGCGGTCATCGCAGGCCGAATACATCATCCCCGATCATCTTGCGCACGCCGATCCCTTGGTTGAGCGATTCGAGCGATGGGCGCGCGACAATCTTTCGGTGGGTTTTTCGTTGCAGGCAGCGGCGAGTGCGTTGTCCGTTGGACCGCGCACATTGCAGCGCCGTACCGAGGCGGTGCTTGGCAAATCACCTTTGGCATTCTTTCAGGATCTGCGAATCGAACGGGCGCAGAACCTCGTTTCGATTGGCTACGATATCGAGAGGATTGCAAGCGAGGTGGGTTATGCCGACTCGGCGACGCTGCGGACTTTGTTGCGTCGAAGGCTGGGGCGGGGGGTGCGGGAGCTTCGGGCGGAGATGCAGCGATAGGCGCTGATGTTGAGGATCTGCAAGCCTGGCGTTGCCGTCTTGCCATGTCGACAAAAATGCAGTTTTCTTGGAGGTGCATATGGTTGCTGAGAATCAGCGAACGGATAAGGGTAGCGGTAGCGCAGTCAAACGATACGCGGTACGAGACTTCTTCCGCAGACCAGACAAGCACGCATTCGACATTGCGCCCGACGGGCGGCACCTCGCCTTTGCTGCGCTACACGCGGGCCGCCAGAACATATTCGTGCAAGGGATCGATGCCGAAGGCTCCCCCGTCGGCGAGCCACGCCCCTTGACCAGCGAAACAGAACGCGACGTGTCCTTCCATATGTGGAAGGGCAACGATCAGATTCTGTTTGCCAAAGACTTCGGCGGTGACGAGAACTTCCACGTGCTATCTGTTCCGATCGACGGTGGCGAGCCGCGCGATCTGACGCCGTTCGATGGCGTCAGGGCCAGTATTGTCGACGAACTCAGGGATGACGACCGCCATGTGCTGATCGAGATGAATCGTCGCGATCCGCAGGTCTTCGACGTTTTTCGCGTTGATGTTAAGACGGCTGAACTAACACCGATCGCAGAGAACCCAGGCAACGTCACAGGCTGGATGACAGATCACGATGGACGGTTGCGCGTCGCGATCGCGACCGATGGCGTGAACAACACGTTGCTCTACCGTGACGTCGAGACCGAGCCTTTCCGCGCCATTCTGACGACCGACTTCCGCGAGACCGTTGCGCCATTGTTCTTCACGTTCGACAACAAACAGATTTACGTTCTGTCGAACCGCGGGCGCGACAAAACCGCCATTTTCGAGTTCGATCCCCAAACGGCAAAAGAAGGCACCCTGCTGTTTGAGACGGCGCATGTCGATGTGGGTGGGCTCAGGTATTCGGAACATCGACGTGTGCTGACAGCTGCGTTTTATATCGACGACCGGATTCATCGTCATTTCTTCGACAGCAAAACTCGAGACATCAGAGCAGATCTCGAACGTCAGTTGCCAGATCAGGAAGCCACCATCGTGAGCAACACGCGCGACGAATCGCGTGCAATCGTGTATGCCGCTAGCGATAGATCGCCCGGTTCGATGTGGATCTACGACATCGAGCGACGGCGCCTCGCGAAGCTGGCGGACATGGCGCCGTGGCTCGACCCTAACGATATGGTGCCAATGCTGCCCGTTCACTTCGTTGCACGCGATGGCCTGCAGATCAACGGCTATCTGACGCTACCTGCAGGATTCGAGCTTGGACAGATATTCGCCGAGCCGTTGCCGCTGATCGTCAATCCGCACGGCGGCCCGTGGGCGAGAGACACGTGGGGCTTCAATGCAGAAGCGCAGTTGCTTGCGAATCGCGGCTATGCAGTGCTACAGGTTAACTTCCGTGGTTCGACGGGATATGGGCGTGCGTTCTGGGAGGCAAGCTTCGGGCAATGGGGTCGCGCAATGCAGAACGATATCGATGACGGTGTCGACTGGCTTGTGTCGCAAGGGATCGTCGATCCAGCGCGGGTCGGGATCTACGGCGTAAGTTATGGCGGCTACGCCACGCTTGCGGGCATTGCGTTTACTCCGGATCGATATGCGGCTGCCGTCGACTATGTCGGTGTATCGAACCTCTTCACGTTGCTCGAATCGATGCCGCCGTATTGGGAGCCGATACGCGACATGATGTACGAGATGATCGGCAACCCGCAGACCGAAGAGGGCAAGCGGACACTGCACGATGCGTCGCCGCTATTTTTCGTGGACAAGATCGTGACACCGCTCCTCGTTGCACAAGGCGCCAACGATCCGCGAGTCAAACAGGCCGAGAGCGATCAGATCGTGAGTGCCTTGCGTGCGCGTGGCGTCGATGTGAAATACATCCTCAAGGAAAACGAAGGGCACGGTTTTCATAACGAGGAGAACCAGTTCGAGTTCTATGAAGCGATGGACGCTTTCTTTGCCGAGCATATTGGCGGTGTGTCGAGAAAGTGACCGGGTCTGGACTTGCAACGGCCGATACTCGACAAGCGGTCAGTGAGTGAAAAAGTCCACGAGGCTCTGAGGCGCGTTGTCGCCGAAGCACATCTTGATGACCCGGCTAGCCTCCACAGCCTCGGCAGCACTGCGGGGAAAGAGGTCCTGCTCATACGCGAGAAGCGCGGCTTCAACATCGCGAGGGTTGGCGGCAATGGCTCTCGCGAGTTCGGCGCCGTCATACATGGCGAGATTGGCGCCTTCGCCAGACGGGATCATCAGGTGTGCCGCATCGCCAAGCAGCGTCACTCCTGGTACGCGATCCCATTTGTGCTCGACTGGCAGCGCATAAATCGGGCGGGGCACAGGCGCTGTCTCACCATCGGTGATGAGCGCTGTCAGCGCTGGTGCCCAGCCATCGAATTCCGCGGCGACGAGCGCGAGGGCAGTCGCGGAGTCGGAGAAGAAGAGGCAGGCAACCCAGTCTTCCGGCTTGTTCAACGCTACGTAAGTGTGCAGCACGCTATTGGGCTCGCGATGCGCCTGAACCCCTTTTCCCGGCGCTAGCGCAAACATCGAGCCACCACCCACCGCTTGCGCGCTCGCCGCGTGACGCGTGTCGCTGTCGAACAGATACGTCTCGATGAACGAGACGCCGGCATAGGCCGGTTTGGCCTCGGAAAGAAGCGGACGAACTTTCGACCAGGCACCGTCGGCACCGACAAGAAGATCGCTCGTCACTGTCGATCCGTCAGCAAACGTCAGCACATGTTGCCCACCACCGAGCGAAGTTGCCGCCGTGATCTTGTGTCCCCAGCGGACCGTACCGGCAGGAAGTGACTCCAGCAGAATCCGCCGAAGCTCTCCTCGCGGTACCTCAGGTCGACCGCCTGTGCCGTCATCGAACTCGTCGTACAGAACGTTGCCGTCCTTGTCGAGCACGCGCGTTGCCTGACCGCCAGGGTGAATGATCTCGTGAAACTTATCGAACAGTCCCGCTGCCTTGAGGGCCAGCTGGCCGTTGTTTTCGTGGATGTCGAGCATGCCGCCCTGCGCCCGCGCGTCCGCCGACGCGTCCGCCTCATAGACCGTCGCAGCAATGCCGTGGACATGCAGGACGCGGGCGAGCATCAGCCCGCCGAGCCCTGCACCGACGATCGCAATTGAAGTATTCATTCTGATTCCATGAGGGTGCTGGTTGCCAGGAGATCTGCCGCCGATTATCTATGGAACGACATTCCATGGTAATGTTGGAACAACATTCCATACGTGTCAAGACGAGAGATGGTTAAAAAAGCACGCAACACGCAACGACGGGAAGAATCGCTTTCGCGGGATCAGATCATCGAGACCGCGATCGCGCTTCTGGATAGCGGCGGAGAGAGCGGGTTGACGTTCCGCGCGTTGTCCGAGCAGCTCGCTACCGGTCCTGGTGCGATTTACGGGCACATCGCGAGCAAGAGCGATCTGTTGATCGCGGCCAGCGACGCGATCGTCGCCCGCACAATGGACGCATCTGTGGACAGCACGACGCCCGAGGCAACCATTCGCGCCGTCGCGCTGGGCATGTTCGATGCGATCGATGCGCATCCGTGGGTGGGCTCAGCGCTAACACGCGCTCCGGGCAAGTTGCCGGCGGTGCGCATACTCGAACGTATCGGTCAGCAGCTTCGTGCGCTTGGTGTGCCGGACGAAGCGCAGTGGGTAACGGTGTCGGCGTTGTTGAGCTACATCCTTGGCGTCGGTGGGCAGAACGCGGCGAACACGCACCTCGCGCTGGAGCAGGAGACCGACAGGTCCGACTTTCTGGATGAGGTGGCGACCATGTGGTCCGAACTCGATCCGGATGAGTATCCGTTCACCCGCAGCGTAGCGGGGCAGTTGCGCACTCGTGACGATCGGGTTGATTTTCTTGCTGGGATCGATCTGATTCTTCGCGGGATTGAATCGGCGCGTGATCGGTAGATCGGTGACAATCCGTGGCGTACCAGTGACGTACTCCTTTTCGCTTACCAAAGAGTGCATGCACCAATGGCCTTCATTCCGGATAGCTTCGTCCCTCCTCGCGTTCATGAAACGCCGCGTGTGGTCTTGGAGATCCTCTCAACGGTTCACGCGGTTCAAGACTACGAATGTGTGATGTCATGCGCTGACGCGATTCGTGGAGTTTTTGGTGCGGGCAACGATTGGCCTGCAAGAGATATGACTTTTGCCGAGAACCTTGCGGACCTCGATCGCCATGAGCGGGAATTCCATGATCGAGAGGCGTTTGCTTATGCCGTTTTCGATAAGTCAAAGGAACGGTGTTACGCAGGTTGCTTATATATCAAGCCGGTCAAATCGAAGATTGAGAATGATCGGCGCAAAGCGTTGTTCGACGCTCAAGCATTCTGCTGGTTTTCTCCGGTAGCCACCGACCATGAATTCCCGAAGGTTGTTGCGGAGGAATTGGTGCAATGGGTTCAGACATCCTGGCCTTTTACCGCTGTCGCGTTTCCTGGACGTACCATTGGTTGGCTTGAATGGAACTCGATGGCGGGGGAGGACACGCGGTAGATTGCGTGCAGTTGGCCCTGACCGGCCTTGGACACTCCCGCGGGTTTTCCGATTGTCCGCAACCCTGCCACTTCGTTCATACATCGACGACATGGATGAATTCGAAATATATCGATCCGACTTCTATAAACTGAGCCAGGCGCATAGCTTCCGCTTGCCAGGTTATCTGATCCTCGAATCCCTCTCGCCGGTCGCCGGGTTTAGCGACCTCCCGATCGCAGCCGATGCAGATCTTGCGAAATGTTTTCGTGTTGCAGAGCGACTTCTTAACGCGTTGCTGCGTCCCGAACGCATCTACTTCTCGCGGTTCGGTGAGACGACTCAATCTATACATTTCCACGTTGTGCCACGCACCAGAGAAATTGCACAAAAGTACTGCCTCCCGGCGGCTGTCACCCCCGGGCTCAACGGTGCAGAAATCATGAGCTGGATATGGGCCAACCATGAAGACCTCGACTACTCGGACGCGGACATTCGTGAATTTGTTCGCTCTGCGCGGCAATATCTGCGAGCCTGACGCTAGAAAACCCAAATGAACATCACCTACACACCAACCACATCCGCCGACGCCGACACACTCGTCGAAATCCGCATCCTCGCAATGAGAGAAAGCCTCGAGCGCATCGGCCGATTCGACGCACAGCGCGCGCGAGACCGGTTTCTCGCATCCTTCGATCCGTCGCTATGCCGCTACATCGTTGCCGACGGAACAACGGTTGGCTTCGTGGTCGTGAGGCCCATGGCTGACCACATCCTCCTCCATCATCTCTACGTACTCCCGGAACACCAGGGCAAAGGCATCGGCGCTTCGGTGTTGCGAGACGTTGTGGCAGATGCGAACTCGAAATCGATGCCAATTAAAGTCGGCGCCCTGCGTGGCAGTGACTCGAATCGCTTCTATCAACGAAGTGGCTTCGTCAAAGTGGATGAAGGGGAGTGGGATATCTACTACGTCCGTGCTGCTCACCTCGAAACCAAACCGTAGCCGGGCACTCCCAGCGCGGAAGTGTCATATGCAAACGAGCCTTCACACAGGAACCCGCAAGTGAATACCGATCAAGTGGTAATCAAACCATTGACGATAGACGACGCCGACGCATTCAAGGCACTCCGCCTGCACGCCATTCAGGATGCGCCCGCATCGTTCTGGCCGACCTACGAAGAAGAAGCACGGCTTGCAGTGGACGATGTCCGCAACCGGATCCGACCCACCGAAAACCAGGTTGTCTTCGGCGCCTTTAGCGGTACCGGACTGATCGGTGTCACTGGCCTACGGCGCGAATCGCTTGAGAAGATCACTCATAACGCCACCTTGTGGGGCGTGTTCGTTGAACCCGAGTGGCGTAGAAGCGGCGTCGCTCGCATGTTGCTCGAGGCGGCCGTTACCCATGCTCGCGAGACGAAGGTGCTGCAAATCCGGCTCTTCGTGCACACGGAAAATCCGCGCGCGCAACAGTTGTATCGATCGGTTGGGTTTGTCTCCTACGGCATCGAACAGCGTGCGATTCGCGTTGGAGACCGGTTTTACGACGAAGAACATATGATGCTGCGACTCGATGAATAAAGGCGAGCCTCACAACACCCATCACCCAGCCGAAAACACCCCGCCATCCCCAAACACCAGCCTCGCAAACCGTTCACCCATGCGACGATGCGTAGACCCATCCGGATGAAGCTGATCGGGAAGCGGCAACTCCGCGAAATCCTGTCGACCGTAGAGATCAAGTCCATCGAGGTAGTGCAGATGACGATCGTCAGCCGCGCGTTGCTCTACGATGCGCCGCAGTTCGTCGCGGATAACACGGAGCGTCAGCTTCCCGGCCTTACGCTCAGCCGGGTCGCCCGTCGCCCGAAACGACACCTTCCCGGAAGCCAGTGCCGTCATATCGAATGCGCCAGGGCCTGGCGTGTGCTCATGAATCGGGCAGTAGAGCGGCGAGATGACGAGTAGCGGCGTAGCGGGATGGCCCTCGCGAATCGTATCGAGAAACCCATGCACCGCTGGCCCAAACGCACGGAGCCGCATCAGATCCGCATTGACCAGGTTGATACCGATCTTGAGACTGATCAGATCAGCGGGGGTATCTCGCATGGTCCGAGCCGTGAACGGATCGAGCAACGCACTGCCACCGAAGCCAAGATTGATCAGTTCCACGTCGCCAGCAAACGAAGCGAGCGCGGGCCACGTCGCAGTAGGACTGTCCGCGTTGGAACCGTGGCTGATCGAACTGCCGTGATGCAGCCAGACTCTTCGGGCATCGCTGGAAACGGGCTCGATCGGAGCGTTGGTGCGTAGGGCGACGAGTTCGGTCGTTTCGTTATGCGGCAACCATATCTCGACGGTCTTTTCGTCACGGCCACGGCTAGTCACTACACCGGTGAACTTCACCGTACCGACCGGACCCTGCCGACGCGACGCCGTCCCGGCAGCCATATCGATCGTCACGATATCCCCACCGTCTGCGTTGCGCTGATCAACAAGCTGGCCATCGATCAACAGGTCGTACACCCCCAGCGGACGAGGCGGAACACCCGCGTAGACATATCGCGTCGGCAGTACGTCGAGCTCGATTTCGGTCGCCAGCGTGCGGAAAACGAGGCGCACCCCCGACGGCTGCGACTCCGCCATCGCCAGTTGCGGATCCGCGCACTGGGCACGAGCCCACGCGGGCAGTCGATGCGGCAATACCCCACGGTCGGTGCGTTCCAGCTCGAGTGCGCCGCGTACGAACTCAGCGGTAATCGGCGTGGTGACCCAGCGGCTCTGGTCGTTTGTCATATGATCGATGGCAGGTTGCGAGTGTGCGATCTTACCTGCGTGCCTCGCCGCGAAGAATGTGAAACCCCGATTCTGTGCGGATGCGGCCCAGGTCGCACCGCGACGGTGCAAATCGCGGAGAGGCAATCCCGGCGGCGCGCTCCGTCTGCCGTGGTGTTTCATCGGCATGGAAGTTGCGTCGTACGAACTGGCGCCTGGTTGTCTAGTCGTCGCGACTGATACTGCAATCGGTGCCGTGTAGGCACCAGCCAGTAGCCAGGGTTTTTCGCGACAAGACGAAAGATGCATGCCCGTCTGGAGACGCGGTAGCATGCGTGAGTTCAGGATCGGGCGAATGAGTCATGACTGACCCGCTTCTGCCGTTGCGCGCAAGCGTAGCGGAGTAGCGAGCCTCGATCGGAACCGCGTCAAGCGAGCGAGGGCGAGTGCAACCAGGAGATTGGAAGTCGCCACTTCGGTATGCACATCACATGGAAGACCGGTTATGACGCAAGCTTTCTTCAATGAAATGTTCCAGCGCTCCGAGATGCACGCGGCCGGCTTGCCGGCGGCGGCTTTTTCCGGAGCAGGCGATCCGCGCACGCACTATCGCGAGTTCTTCACGTGGATGTGCGGGCAGAGCGTCCAGCAGATCACCAACAAGCGCGCAGAGGCCGAACTCAACTTCCGGCGCGTCGGTATCACGTTCGCGGTGTATGGCGCGAAGGACGAAACCGGCGTCGGCACCGAGCGCACCATTCCATTCGATGTCATTCCGCGCATCTTTCCCGCCGCGGAATGGGGCGCACTCGAACGCGGCCTGCGTCAGCGCGTCAATGCGCTGAACCGCTTCATCCACGACATCTATCACGAGCAGAACATCATTCGCGCGGGTGTGATTCCCGCTGCGCAGATCACCGGCAATACGCAGTACCGGCCCGAAATGCGCGGTGTGAACGTCGTGCGCGATATTTACGCGCATATTGCCGGCATCGACATCGTGCGCGCGGGCGAAGGCGAGTTCTACGTGCTGGAAGACAACTTGCGGGTGCCGTCGGGCGTGTCGTACATGCTCGAAAATCGCAAGATGATGATGCGGCTGTTCCCCGATCTGTTCTCGCGCAATCGCGTGGCGCCGGTCGCGCACTATCCGGACATGCTGCTCGATACGCTGCGCGCAGCAGCGCCCGAAGGCGCGGACAATCCGACCATCGTCGTGCTGACACCGGGCATGTACAACTCGGCGTATTTCGAGCACGCGTTTCTCGCGCAGCAGATGGGTATCGAACTCGTCGAAGGTCAGGACCTGTTCGTCGAAAACGACTACCTGTACATGCGCACGACGCAGGGGCCGCAGCGCGTCGACGTGATCTATCGGCGCGTCGATGACGACTTCCTCGACCCGTCGGTGTTTCGCTCCGATTCGACGCTGGGGGTTGCCGGTCTGATCGGTGCGTATCGCGCGGGCAATGTGACGCTGTGCAATGCGGTCGGTACCGGCGTCGCCGACGACAAATCGATCTATCCGTACGTGCCCGACATGGTGCGCTTCTACCTCGGTGAAGAGCCGATCCTGAACAACGTGCCGACGTGGATGTGCCGCAAGCCCGACGATCTCAAGTACGTGCTCGATCATCTGGCGGAACTCGTCGTCAAGGAGACACACGGCGCGGGTGGCTACGGCATGCTGGTCGGACCGGCGTCGACTCACGCGGAGATCGAAGCATTCCGCGCCGCGCTACTCGCGCAGCCGGACAAATACATCGCGCAACCGACGCTCTCGCTGTCCACCTGCCCGACCTATGTCGAGTCCGGCATCGCGCCGCGCCATATCGATCTGCGGCCGTTCGTCCTGTCCGGGCACGAGGTGCGCATGGTGCCGGGCGGTCTGACGCGGGTCGCTTTGCGCGAGGGTTCACTGGTCGTGAATTCATCGCAGGGTGGTGGAACCAAGGACACCTGGGTGCTGGAGCGCTAGGCCGCCGCTAACACCGGCCGATCCGCAATCTCCAGTCCACGTCAACGAGAACGAGAACTTTCGGGAGCACCCATGCTGAGCCGTACCGCCGACCACCTCTTCTGGATGGCGCGCTATACCGAGCGTGCCGAAAACACCGCACGGATGCTCGATGCGAACTACCAGATGTCGCTGCTGCCTCAATCCGACGAATACGCGGAACTGGGCTGGCGCGCGATGCTGTCGATCTCCGAACTGAGCGGCGTCTACGCCGCCGCGCACCAGGGCATGAAGAGCCACGACGTGATCGAGTTCATGTCGCGCGACCTCGCTAATCCGTCGTCGATTGTCAGTTGCCTGCGCGCCGCGCGCGAAAATGCGCGAGCCGTGCGCGGCTCGATTACCACCGAGCTGTGGGAAACGCTCAACACGACGTGGCTAGATTGCCAGCGGTTATTGCTCGACGGCATTCTCGAGCGCGATCCGTACGAATTCTTCGAATGGGTCAAGTTCCGCTCGCATCTGTCGCGCGGCGTGCAGCTCGGCACGATGGTCAAGGACGATGCGTTCTACTTCATGCGGCTCGGCACGTTCATCGAGCGCGCGGACAACACGGCGCGGATTCTCGACGTGAAGTTCGAGATGCTCGAACAGCGCGCCGATACTTCTGCGCAGTCGCTCGATTACTACCACTGGGCCGCGGTGCTGCGTTCGGTGTCGGGTTTCGAGGTGTATCGCAAGGTGTATCGCGATGTGATTACGCCCGAACGCGTCGCTGGACTGCTGATCCTGAACGGCGACTGGCCGCGTTCGCTAGCGGCGAGCATGACGGAGGTCGGGCAGATCGTCGAGCGTGTCACGAACGGCCGGTCGGAGGCGACGTCGCGGCTCGCTGCGCAGTTGTCCGCCGAACTGCGCGGCGCGCGTGTCGGTGACATTCTGGCTGGCGGGCTGCACGCGTACCTCGTCGACTTCCTCGCACGCGTCAATGACTTGGCGAGCCGTGTGAGTCGCGATTTTCTGGTGCCGATTGCGGCCGAAACGGAGGCCGGTGCGGCCACGCAAACCCAGAGCCAGACGAGAACTGCGGCGTGAAGCCGGACCCGCAGCCGGAGCGGCGTCGTGCGTTCAAGCGCGTATCGCACCCGCAGCACTCGCCGCAATCACCCGATGCACAAAGCGCAGCTTGTCGATCACCGGCGGCGCGAGCATGAACGGATAGCCGTCCTGCAATCCAAGACTGCGATTCAGGCTGTTGAGCACATAAGTGAGCGGAAACCAGCGTTTCATCAGATTATCGAAGCTGGTTTCATCGACGGGAGTCTGGTCGGTGAGTCTCGGTTCGTGCGGGCTGTCTGGCACGAGTTTGAGTCCGCACGAGACGGCGGTATCGAGCGTGTCGACGATATGCAGGTAGTGCGCCCAGGTTTCCGCCCAGTTTTCCCACGGATGCATCGTGGCATAGGCGCTGACGTAGTGCTGCGGCCAGTCGGCCGGCGGCCCGTTGTGATAATGGCTGTCGAGCGACGCCGCATAGTCGGCGCGCTCGTCGCCGAAGCACTGGCGAAACGGTTCGAGCCAGCGCGACCCGGCAATCAGACGATCGAAGAAGAAATGGCCCGACTCATGACGGAAATGCCCGAGCAACGTACGGTACGGTTCGCCGAGCGCGGAGCGGGTGCGCTCGCGGTGTGCGTCGTCGGCCTCGGCGATGTCGAGCGTGATCAGGCCGTTCTGATGTCCGGTCGTCACGGGCTTGCCATCCGCGGTATCGCCTTCCAGAAACTGGAACTGCAGGCTGTGCATCCAGTCCGCCTCGCGGGACGGCGCGAACAGTCCGAGCGTCGCGAGCGTGTACAGCAACCGCCGCTTCGCGCTTTCGATGCGGTACCAGTAGAGCCGGTTATCGGGCGCGGTGAGATTGGGGATCGTGCTCGTGAGCTGGCACGAGCGGCACAGCGTGTCGGGGGAGTCGGCGGGGATCATCCAGTTGCACACGTTCTCCACGGCGTAGTTGTGGCACTGCCGGAACAGCGCGCCGTCAGCCTGCGGATGCAGGCTGCGCCAGCGGCCGTCGCCCGCGTCGTCGAAGGCGCTGATCTCGCCGAGTTCGGGCACATAGCCGAGCAGCGCTTCGCAGTGTTCGCAGCGGATATTCTCGAAGAACACCGTTTGATCGCATCGGTTGCAGTGGAACGTTTTCATTGCGTTGACCAGAAAGAGGAAAGCAACCGGTGCTGCACGCCGGTTTCGTATGGCCCGCGAGTGGCCTGCGGACGGGTCGCGGCTCGTGTGGGCCCGTCAGGTTATCGCAAGCATCGTGCCGCGCGTACCGGTTGTCATGTCGCTTGTCACGTTTTTCTCGCCGGACACAGGCATCATCGGCCGTTGCACAGTGCTGAGGTGCCGGTTCGCCCTGTCTGGCCTGCGCCTCGCCGGCAGGTATCGCTTATCGTTTTTTCATCGAGGAGTCCGGTGTGTCCATTCGAGTCGCATTGAACCACGTCACGCACTACCGCTACGACCGGCTGGTCAATCTTTCGCCGCAGGTCGTGCGGTTACGTCCCGCGCCGCACTGCCACACACCGATCGTGTCGTACTCGCTGCGTATCGAGCCCGAAACGCATTTCATCAACTGGCAGCAGGACGCATTCGCGAACTACCAGGCACGGCTCGTGTTTCCGGAGCCGACCCGCGAGTTCAAGGTCACGGTCGACCTGGTCGCCGAGATGGCGGTCTACAACCCGTTCGATTTCTTCCTCGAACCCGAGGCCCAGCAGTTCCCGTTCAAGTACGCGGACGAGCTGCGGCGCGAACTTGCGCCTTACCTCGTCAAACGCGAGCCGACACCGCGTTTTGCTGCGTTCGTCGAAAGCATCGACCTGAAGCCGCGTGTCACGATCGATTTCCTCGTCGAGTTGAACCAGCGCCTGCAACACGACATCCGTTATCTGATCCGGATGGAGCCTGGTGTGCAGACGCCGGAAGAGACGCTCACGAACGGTTCAGGCTCGTGCCGCGACTCGGGCTGGCTGCTCGTCGAAACGTTGCGTCAGCTCGGTCTTGCCGCGCGTTTCGTGTCGGGCTATCTGCTGCAGCTTACGCCCGATACCAAGGCGCTCGATGGCCCCAGCGGCACCGAGGTCGACTTCACCGATCTGCACGCATGGTGCGAGGTCTATCTGCCGGGCGCCGGCTGGATCGGGCTCGATCCGACCTCGGGGTTGCTCGCAGGCGAAGGCCACATTCCGGTGGCCTGTACGCCGGAGCCGGGCAGCGCCGCGCCGATCTCGGGCGCCGTCGACGAATCCGAAGTCGAATTCACCCACACGATGTCGATCCAGCGCGTGCTCGAAACGCCGCGCGTGACCAAGCCGTATACCGAAGAGACGTGGGAAGCAGTTCAGCAGATGGGCGCGCACGTCGACGCGCAACTGACCGACATGGACGTGCGGCTGACGATGGGCGGCGAGCCGACCTACGTGTCGGTGCGCGACCGCGATGCGGCCGAATGGAACACCGACGCACTCGGGCCGACCAAGCGCGGCTATGCAGTCGCGCTGATGGACAAGCTGCGCACGCGCTACGGCGCGAACGGCTTCCTGCATATCGGCCAGGGCAAGTGGTATCCGGGCGAGCAGCTGCCGCGCTGGGCGTTGTCGCTGTTCTGGCGCGCGGATGGCGAGCCGTGCTGGCAGGACCCGACGCTATTCGCCGACGAGCGCACACCCGATTCCTACACAGCGGAAGACGCGTCACGGTTCGTTCGCCATCTGGCGGGCAAGCTCGCGCTCGATACGCAGCACATCGTGCCCGGCTACGAGGACGTCTGGTACTACCTGTGGCGCGAACGGCGCTTGCCGGTCAACGTCGATCCGTTCGATTCGCGGCTCGACGACGAACTCGAACGCGTGCGGCTGCGCCGCGTGTTCGATGCGGGTTTGCCGTCGGTGACGGGCTATGTATTGCCGCTCGCACGCGAGAACGATGTGCCGCTGCAGCCGGCGCGCTGGATCAGCGGTCCGTGGTTCTTCCGCGAAGACCGCATGTACCTGATTCCTGGCGATTCGCCGATGGGCTACCGGTTGCCGCTCGATTCACTGCCGTGGGTGTCGAAGGCCGATTATCCGTGGCAGCACGAGCACGATCCGTTCGCACCGGTCGCGCCGCTGCGTAACGCAACCGAGCTGCGGATGCAGTATGGCGACGCCGTAAACGCTGCGTTGTCGCACGACACGTTAGGTGCATCGGGTGCATCGGGTGCATCGGGTGCATCGGGTGCATCGGGTGCATCGGGTGCATCGGGCGCGGCTGGCGATCACCGTGCTGCCCAGGCAACCGCATCAGCCGCAACACGCGATGCCCGCAGCGAGCGCGCACCCGAAGCCGGAGAATCGGCGGCCTGGCTCATGCGCACGGCAATCTGCGTCGAGGCCCGCGACCCCGCGCGCGCCGCCGGTCCGAAGGTCGAGACCGACACATTCGGCAGCGGCCACAAGATGCTGCACGTGTTCATGCCGCCGCTCGCCGCGCTCGATGACTACCTCGACCTGCTCGCCGCCGTCGAAGCGACCGCGGCCGAGTTGCGCGTGAAGGTCATCGTCGAAGGTTATCCGCCGCCGCGCGACGCGCGTTTGAAGATGCTCCAGGTCACGCCAGACCCAGGCGTGATCGAAGTGAACATCCATCCGGCGTCGAGCTGGAACGAACTCGTCGATAACACCGAGTACCTGTATCAGTCCGCGCACGAAACCTGGCTGTGCCCGGAGAAGTTCATGACCGACGGGCGCCACACCGGCACTGGCGGCGGCAATCACTTCGTGCTGGGCGGTGCGACGCCGCCCGACAGCCCGTTCCTGCGCCGCCCCGACGTGCTCGCCAGCCTGATCGCTTACTGGCTCAACCATCCGTCGCTGTCGTACCTGTTCTCGGGGCTCTTCATCGGGCCGACGAGCCAGGCGCCGCGTGCCGACGAGGCGCGTAACGACCAGATTTACGAACTGGAACTCGCGTTCCGCGAACTTCAGCATCAGCTCGATCTGCTCGGCGGACGCGAGAGCGCGACGCTGCCGCCGTGGCTCGTCGATCGCACATTGCGCAATATCCTCATCGATGTGACCGGCAATACGCACCGCGCCGAGTTCTGTATCGACAAGCTGTATTCGCCGGATGGTCCGACCGGTCGCCTCGGTCTGCTTGAGCTGCGCGGTTTCGAAATGCCGCCGCATGCGCGCATGAGCCTCGTGCAACAGCTTCTGCTGCGCACGCTCGTCGCGCGTTTCTGGCACAAGCCGTACACGACGCGGCTGACGCGCTGGGGCACCGAGCTGCACGATCGCTTCCTGCTCGGGACTTTCGTGCAGATGGACTTCGACGACGTGCTCGACGATCTCCGCAACGCAGGCTATGCGTTTGATCGCGAATGGTTTGCGCCGCACTTCGAATTCCGCTTCCCGGTGGTCGGCGAACTGCAGACGAACGGCGTCGACATCACGATCCGCAATGCACTCGAGCCGTGGCACGTGATGGGCGAGGAGGGCTCGTCGGGCGGGACGGTGCGCTATGTGGATTCATCGGTGGAACGGCTCGAGGTGCGGGCGTTGGGGCTGAACGGCAATCGTCATGTGATCACGGTGAACGGCGTGCCGTTGCCGTTGCAGCCGACGGGCCGAGTCAGCGAGCATGTGGCCGGCGTGCGCTTTCGCGCCTGGTCGCAACCGACGGCGCTGCATCCCTCCATCGGCGTGCATGCGCCGCTCACGTTCGATCTCGTCGATACATGGACGGGCCGCTCGCTCGGCGGATGCCAGTATCATGTCGCTCATCCTGGCGGACGCAGTTATGACACGTTCCCGGTCAACGCCTATGAGGCTGAAAGCCGGCGCCGCTCGCGCTTCTTTACGATCGGCCATACGCCGGGCGCGCTCGTACCCGAGCCGCGCGAGCGCAGCCTGGAGTTTCCGTTCACCCTCGACCTGCGCTATCGTTGATCCGCACGTCGAGTGTTTCGACGGCTGCCGGCCAGTCCGGCGGCACAGCAGCCCGCTTGATCCGGCGCTGCTGTGCCGCCGCCCATGACAACCACACCGAACCCTTCGACGCGACACGATCTTGGCTTTTCAATCGACCCTGCCTTTCGACATCACCGCCACGCAACCGGATGCGCTGGCGCTGCTGCACGCACTACCCGCAAGGGACGGTCACCGCGAGGAGTTGCGCGATGAAACCGGCGCACTGCGTGCACCGTGGCGGCAGTTCTTCGATCTGCTTGGCGAAGAGGGGATCGCGGGTCTGGATCACGGCATCGCATCGGTCGCGCAGCAGATCCGCGACAACGACATCAGCTACAACGTCTATGCCGACAAGGGCGAGTCGCGGCCCTGGGCGCTCGACCTGCTGCCTTTCCTGATCGACGAAGAAGAATGGGCGCTGATCGCGCGCGGCGTGGCGCAGCGCGCGCGGCTGATCGAAGCGATCGTCGCCGACATCTACGGCCCGCAGACGTTGCTACAACGCGGCCTGCTGCCGCCCGCACTGGTGTTCGGGCACCCCGGTTATCTGCGTGCCGTGCGCGGCTTTAAGCCCGCTTCCGGTCAATATCTGCAGATCGTCGCCGTCGATCTCGCACGCGCGCCGGACGGCGCATGGACCGTGATGTCGCATCGCACCGAGGCGCCATCGGGTCTCGGCTATGCGCTCGAAAACCGTCTGATCGTCTCAAGCCTGTTCGCCGACCCGTTCCGCGCCATGCGCGTGAGCCGTCTCGCGCCGTCGTACTCGCAACTGGTCGCGACGCTTGCGCAAGCCGCACGCACGACGATGCGCGACGGCGATCGCGAGGAATCGCCGCATATCGCGCTGCTCACGCCGGGTCCGTTCAGCGAGACCTACTTCGAGCACGTGTTCCTCGCGCGCTATCTCGGCGTGACGCTGGTGGAGGGCAAGGACCTCACGGTGCGCGACGACAAGCTTTATCTGAAGACACTGGCCGGGCTCGAGCGCGTACACGCCGTGCTGCGCCGGCTCGACGACGCGTTTTGCGATCCCGTCGAACTGCGCGCCGACTCGACCATCGGTGTGCCGGGCCTGTTGCAGGTGATGCGGGCCGGTAACGTGATGGTGTCGAACGTACCGGGCTCCGGCTTTGCCGAGTCGCCCGCGCTGCACGGATTCATGCCGGGTATCTCTCAGGCGCTGCTCGGCGAACCGCTTGCGCTGCCGGCCGTGCCGACCTGGTGGTGCGGCGAGGAAGCGGCGCGGCTCGAAGCGTTCGCACAGCGCGATAGCGCGTTCCTGCTGCCGACCTGGCCTGGCGCGCAGGGCGGTACCTCCAGTGCGTCCGGCGCGTCCGGTGCCTCGGCGGGCTGGCCGCTCGGCATCGCGCCCGGTCCGCAGCGGCTCGCCGACTGGCGCGAGCGGATCGAAAGCACGCCCGAGTCGTACACGATTCAGGCGCCGCTGCCGTATTCGTGCACGCCGCGCTATGAGGAAGGCACGCTCGGCGCGCGGCCGTCGGTGCTGCGCGTGTATGCGATTGCCGGTATCGATGGTCAGTGGAGCGTGCTGCCGGGCGGTTTCACGCGGCTTGCTGCCGAGCGCCAGGCGACCGTGTCGATGCAGCACGGCGGCAGCAGCGTCGATACGTGGGTGCTGTCGAGCCAGGCAGGTTCGACGCTGTCGCTGTTGCCATCGCCGATGCAGCCTGGCGATCTCGCGCGCAAACATCGCACGGTGTCGAGCCGCGCTGCGGAGAACCTGTTCTGGGCCGGTCGCTACGGCGAGCGCGCGGAAAATAACGTGCGGCTGTGCCGGCTGATTCTCGGCTCGCTGGAAGGCAGCGACGCCGACGAAATGTTCGCGACGCTCGCCGAACTCGCCTCGCAATGCGGGCTGATTCCCTCTGTCGATACGCTCGCGCATACCTCGCCACAGGCCTTCGAGCGCACGCTGATCGCGGGCATGAGCGAGGCAAGCGGCGAGACCAGCATCGGGCAGAATCTCGCGAGCCAGGTGCGTGCGTGTGGCGAGATCCGCGGGCGGCTGTCTAACGATCACTGGCGCACGATTCTCGCCGCGCGCAACGATTTCCGTGACGCGCAGCACCGGCTCGTGCTTGCAAGCGGCGTGGGCCGCTATGACCGGGTGATGCTCGCGGATGCACTCGAATATCTCGCGACGCAGCTCTCGGCGATTAGCGGCGCACAAGGCGACCGCATGATGCGTGACGAGGCGTGGCGTCTGCTGTTCGTCGGGCGGCACATTGAGCGGGTGGTGACGATGTGCACGTTCCTGCGTGCGGTTGCCGGGCAGGGCACGCTGGCGCGGCCCGCGGGCTTCGATCTGCTGCTGCAGCTGTTCGATTGCACGCTGACGTACCGTTCGCTGTATCCGGGCCGCTTCGAGGTGCCTGCGCTGATCGATATGCTCGTGGTCGACCAGACCAATCCGCGCGGCCTGTACGGCGTCTATACGAGGCTGCGCAAGAAGCTCGACGAGATCGCGGCTGCCGCGGGTAGCACACGGCGCATGCCGTTCTCTGAGCTGATGCCGCCGATAGCGTCACTACCCCCGCTCGAAGCACTGTGCGAGAGCGATGCCGATGGCGGTTATCCGGCGCTGATCGATCTGTGCGACCAGTTGAGTCAATACATGGCGGCGGCATCGAACGAGATCAGCGGGCGCTATTTCAGCCACGCGAACACGCAGTTGTCCGCGCAGGTCCAAGTGCAGACACAGACGCAGGTGTCGGCATGACGGCCGCGACCGTACTGTCGGTGTCGCACCGCACGGCGTATCGCTATTCGACGCCGGTCGAAACCGCGCAGCATCTCGCCACCATCCGGCCGCTCGCGTGCCCGTGGCAGCGGGTCGTTTCACACACCGAGCAGATCGAGCCGACGCCTTCGTATCTGAACAGCCGCATCGATGCGTTCGGGAACGACGTGCTGTATTTTTCGCTCGATGCCCCGCACGAATCGCTGCAAATGACGAGCGAAACGGTCGTGCGGTTATCGCCGCGCTGGCATGCGCTCGATCCCGAGGCGACCCCCGCATGGGAAGAGGTCGCCGAACGGCTGCGCTTTCGCGCCGGTGGCGAATTCTTCCCGGAATCGGAGTTCTGCTTCGCGTCGCCGAACATCGTGCTGCTGCACGCGTTGCGTGCCTACGCGCTGCCGAGTTTCGCGCCGGGTACGCCGCTCGTCGCGGGCGCGATCGACCTGATGCACCGCATCCACGCGGATTTCGAATACCGCCCCGCCACGACGACGTTCGATACACCCGCGCAACGCGCGTTTGAACTGCGCAGCGGCGTGTGCCAGGACTTCGCGCAGGTGATGATCGGTTGTCTGCGTGCACTGGGTTTGCCGGCCCGCTATGTGAGCGGCTACCTGCGCAACGATCCGCCGCCGGGGCAGCCACGCCTGATCGGCGCGGATGCATCGCATGCGTGGGTGTCGGTGCATTGTCCGCAGAGCGGCTGGATCGATCTCGATCCGACTAACGACGTGCTCGCCGATCTCGATCACGTGACGCTTGCCCTCGGTCGCGATTACAGCGATGTGTCGCTGCTGCGCGGGATGATCCTCGGTGGCGGCGCGCATCAGGTCGAGGTCGCGGTGAGTGTGCTGGCGCTTTGAGCGGCGGTGGCCAGCATCGACCCCGCTATGCCTCCTGCGTCAGCGCCCCAAGCCTGCCCTCGATACCCAGTTCCGCCTTCAATCCCGCCCACCCCACCGGCGTGACCTGTACGACCCGCGATGCGTTGACGCGCCGCATCCAGCCGTTCGCGCACAGCGCGCTCATGAACTGCACGCCGAGCGGCCCGGCCAGGTGATGCTCCCGTTCGGTCCAGTCGAGGCACTGCCGCGCGATGCCGCGCCCGACTCTACGAGTGGCCCGTAGCCGCTCCATATCGAGCCCGATATGCCCGAACCATTCGTGGCCGTCCGCCGTCACATCGAAGCGCTTGTCCTGTGCGGCCACGATGAAGCCACGCTGCTGCAACGCCTGGGTGACCGCGACGCCGACCTGTCCCGCGAGATGGTCGTAGCAGCAGCGCGCAAAACGCAGGTTCTGCGCCTCACGGCCCAGTGGCCGGCGGCGCACCTCGCGGGCCGGCACGATGGCAGCGAGATTTTCCAGCACGAGCGCCACATGTGCGCCGGATAGCCGGTAGTAGCGGTGCCGTCCTTCAGCTTCGACGGTGACGAGGCCGCCATCGAGCAGCTTCGCAAGATGCGTACTGGCGGTCTGCGCCGTGACGCCCGCGGCATACGCGAGTTCGCCGGCAGGCAGCGCGCGCCCGGCGACGAGCGCCATCAGCATGTTCGCGCGGGCGGGGTCGGCGATCAGGAACGCGGTGGAGGCGATATTCGGTTGAGAACACATGTCCGGTCTCCAGTGATGTCGTCATCATAGGCTGCCAATCCGCCGCCACGTTTCGATGCGTATCGAAACGTCGAAAATGACCCAAACCCGCCCCGAACCCGCCCCAAACGTGGAAACCCGCGCCGCACCGCTAGAATGCGGTATCTCTCACGGAGGCTGGATGAACAGGAGCGACGCGAGGCCGCAGGCCGACCGGCGGCAGTTGCAGCAGATCATCGCGGGGCTGACCGAAGGCATCATCCTCATCGATCCCGATGGGTCGATCGTCTGGGCCAATGAGACGGCGCTTGCGATTCACGGTGTCGACGCCGTCGAAGCGCTGGGCGGTAACCCACGCGGTTTTCGCAAGAAGTTCAAGCTGACCTACCGCAACAACCACGCGTTGCAGGCGGACCAGTATCCGATTGCCCGGGTCATCGCCGGGGAGCTGTTCAGCGACGTGATCGTCGAAGTCACGCGTTCCGACGACGAAGACTTCCGGCACATGCACCAGGTGCGCAGCCTGATCCTCACCGACGCAAGCGGTGCGTCGGAATCGCTGGCGCTGGTGGTGCAGGACGTGACCGAACGCTTCAGCGCGGAAGAACGCTTCGAGAAGACCTTCAACGCGAACCCTGCGCCGGCCGTGATCTGCCGGCTCGCGGATCTGCGCTACGTGAAGGTGAATCAGGGCTTTGTAGAAATGACCGGCTACACGCGCGAAAACGTGATCGGCCGTTCGACGTACGAAGTCGACGTGCTCGAAGGTGCGGACAAGCGCGAGCAGGCGATCGTCAATCTCAACGAGGGCCGTACGATCGGACAGATGGAAGCCACGCTGCAGTTGCCGGACGGGTCGACGAAACTGGTGATCGTGGCCGGCCAGCCGATCGAGATCGGTGAAGAGAACTGCATGTTGTTCACGTTCATGGACATGGAGCCGCGGCGCAAGGCCGAAGACGCGTTGCGACATACCGAAGAGCGCTTTTCGAAGGCATTCCGGCTTGCGCCGGTACCGATGACGGTCAGCTCGCTCGACGGTTTCGTCCTGATGGACGTGAACGATGCGTTTGTCACGGCGACCGGTTACGAGGCCGAGGAAGTCGTCGCGCGACAACCCGAAGAGATCGGCCTGTGGGCACGCAACGACGCCTACCGGAAACTGCGCGCGGAAATGGAAACGCACAGCAGCGTGCGCAACTATGAGATCCAGTTGCAGACGAAATCGGGCGCGGCGGTGGATTGTCTTGTTTCCGCAGAGGCGGTGACCATTCACGGCGAGCGCTGCCTGTTGAGCGTGATCCAGGACATCACCGAGCGCAAGCGCTCCGAGGTGGAACTGCTGGCCGCGATCGAAGCCGTGATGAAGGACACGTCGTGGTTTAGCCGCACGGTAATCGAGAAGCTCGCGCAGATCAGACAACCGAACGGCGCGCAGCAGGCGGGCGGCGATCTGTCGGAATTGACATCGCGCGAGCGCGAAGTGCTGGGACTGATGTGCCAGGGCTACGACAATGAACAGATTGCCGAAGCATTGCATCTTGCGCCGAACACCATCCGCAACCATGTCGCGACGCTGTACAGCAAGATCGGCGTGCACCGGCGCAGCGCGGCGATTGTGTGGGCGCGCGAGCGCGGCATAGTCGGCTACGAGAAACCGAAGCGGCGCACGGGCGGCACGGCAGATTGATCGCAGATTGGTGTAAAAGTACCGGTTTAACCAGTATCCGGGCATCTAGGCCCACGGATTGCTCACAGGTACATTGACCTGCATCCACTACATCCACGTCATGCAGGTGGATTCCAGATGCATAACCTTTTTGGAGCAATCATGGACACAGATCGGATCAAAGGCGCAGCAAAGGAAATCAAAGGTTCGGTGAAGGAAGCGGTTGGCAAGGTGACCGGCAATCGCACAACCGAAGCGGAAGGCAAGGTCGAGAAAGCGACCGGTACGGTGCAGCGTAATTTCGGTGAGGCGAAGGACAAGGCTCGCGACGCGCTCGACAAGAAGTAAGCTATTCGTTGCCGGCCGCGGTTCATGGCCGGCTGCGTTTCTCCAGACAGCCGCCCCGGCAGGATTGCCGGGGCGGCACGCATGCGTGAGAACCATGAACCACGACAACGATCAGAACAGCCGCAATCAGAAGAGCTTCTATATGCTGCTGGCCGCGGTTTCGCTGGCGCTTATCTGGATCCTGCTGCCGTACTTCGGCGCGATCTTCTGGGGGACGATACTCGCGATCCTCTTTCAACCGCTGCAACGCAGTCTCTCGTTCCGCTTCGGTAACCGGCCCAATCTCGCTGCACTGACGACGCTCGCGCTATGCGTGCTGATCGTGATCCTGCCGGTCATCGTGATGATTGGCACGCTCGTCCAGCAAGCCGCCTACGCGTATCAACAGATCAGGCAGGGGCAATGGGACTTCGGCCTGTACTTCCAGCAGATCGTGCAGGCACTGCCCGCTTTCGCGCAGAACGCACTCGATAACGTCGGCCTCGCCGACATGCATGGTCTGCAGGCAAAGCTTACGGATGGCGCGGCACGCATCAGTCAGTTCGTTGCCGGCCAGGCTGTCGTGATCGGCCAGAACACGCTGCAGTTCGCGGTGGGCTTCGGCATCATGTTGTACCTCGTCTTCTTCCTGCTGCGCGACGGCCGCGCAATCTCGCGGCGCATCCGCGACGCGATTCCGCTCGAACGCTCGCACAAGGACCGTCTGCTGATCCGCTTCGCGACGGTGGTGCGTGCGACCGTGAAGGGCAACATCGCGGTGGCGGCGGTGCAGGGACTGCTCGGTGGGATTATCTTCGCGGTGCTCGGCATCAAGGGCGCGCTGCTGTGGGGCACGCTGATGGCGTTCCTGTCGCTGCTGCCCGCGATCGGCTCGGCGCTCGTCTGGGTGCCGGCGGCCGTGTATTTCCTGCTGGCCGGGCCGATGTGGAAGGCGGTCGTGCTGATCCTGTTCTGTACGCTGGCGATCGGTACCGTGGATAACGTGCTGCGGCCGATTCTCGTCGGTAAGGACACCAAGCTGCCGGACTGGGTCGTGCTGATCTCGACGGTGGGCGGGATGTCGGTGTTTGGGATCAACGGGTTCGTGATCGGGCCGTTGATCGCCGCGTTGTTTATCTCGTGCTGGGATATCGAGGCACCGCCGCAGAATGCGGTGGGGAATGTGCCTGCGGATGGGGGGGCTATTGAGGTGGCTGAGGCTGCTGAATCGACTGCGCCGGGTGCGGGGAAAGGGCGTGGTTCTTGAGCGTTGAAGTATCCCGCTCTATAGTCGATGTTTCGGCAGTGTAGGGATACTTCGAAGGCTCGGTTCGAGCGTGCCGTGGTGTCGCTGTCTACGCGCGATGCGGCCTGCTGCAGGCCGGCATCGCGTGTATGTGGTTTTCACTCTTCGTTAACCGCGCCCGCAGCTTTGCGTGGCCGACGCGGACGTGCCGCCGATTTACGCGCAGCAGATTTCTGAGCCGGCTTGCGCGTTGCACTTTCGTCGGCGGGGGCAGCGACAGGCGGTGCAGCGGGCGCCTCGACAGCAGGCTGTGCAACCGCTGCCGTCTTCTTTGCCGCAGGCTTACCGCGGCGCGCGGTCGGGCGTTTGCGTGCCGGTGCCGGTGTAGGCGCGGGTTGCGACTCGCCTTCGCTATGCGTCTCGATGGGCGCATGCGGTGCTTCGTCGGCACGGTCCGGTTCACGTGACGCTTCGTACGTCTCGTACAGATCGAGCGTTTCGTA
This sequence comes from Paraburkholderia acidicola, assembly GCF_002362315.1. Lineage (GTDB taxonomy): Bacteria > Pseudomonadota > Gammaproteobacteria > Burkholderiales > Burkholderiaceae > Paraburkholderia > Paraburkholderia acidicola. Next base: position 1,723,822 of record NZ_MTZV01000006.1, on the reverse strand, counting down.
CAGGTCGGACTGGTGATGCGTGCCGTGCGCTTCATCGACAGATGCATCTGCCCCGTGCTGCTCGACCACCTGTCTGCCCGAGTCCGTACCCTTGCGATGCCCCTTCTTGTCGTTGCCCGACCGGTTGCCGGACTTATTGCCCGATTTCGACCTGGTACCCTTCGTACCACCTTCGTTCGCACTTGCAGGAGCACTCGCTGCCACCGATTGCGCCGCTTCTGCCGGGCTCGACCGATACACAAACGCACCCGATTTCTCGTCGCGCCCGACTTCGAACAGCCCACGCGCCTGAACCTCATCCAGCAGATTGCCGAACGCACGGAAACCGTAATAGGACTCGCTGAAATCCGGCTTACGCCGCTTGATCGCGCTCTTGAGCACCGAAGCCCAGATCTTGCCGCTTTCGCCACGTTCGGCGGCGAGTGCATCAAAGGTTTCGACGGCTAGCGCAATCGCGATGTTCTTGCGTTCATCGCCTTCCTTCTTGCGCTGCCGGTCTTCATCGGGCGAGCGGCGTGCGGCTGCATTCGGCTCGCGCCGTGCGGCAGCGCGCTGTTGCTCGCGCACGAGGTCGTCGTAAAAGATGAATTCGTCGCAGTTCGCGACCAGCAGGTCGGAGGTCGACTGTTTGACGCCGACGCCGATCACTTTCTTCGCGTTTTCACGCAGCTTCGACACGAGCGGCGAAAAATCCGAATCGCCACTGATGATGACGAACGTATCGACATGCGATTTCGTATAGCAGAGGTCGAGTGCATCGACGACGAGGCGGATATCGGCCGAATTCTTGCCCGACTGGCGCACATGCGGAATTTCGATCAATTCGAAGCTCGCTTCGTGCATGCCGGCCTTGAAGCCCTTGTAGCGCTCCCAGTCGCAATAGGCCTTCTTCACGACGATGCTGCCTTTAAGCAGCAACCGCTCGAGAATCGGCTTGATGTCAAACTTCTCGAGCTTGGCATCGCGCACGCCGAGTGCGACGTTTTCGAAGTCGCAAAACAGCGCCATGCTCGCGCTTTCCTGGATTGAGGCCATATCTTCTCCGGCTGTCTACCGCGAAGGCGGCAGAGGGTAATGTGCACATCATAGCGGGTTACGCGGTACGGACCGTACGCGCACGTATTCAGTCCGCTCGACGCGTGTTTTTCTTCATGGCGGTGCGCACGAACGAAACGAAGCGCTCGACCACTGCATCGTCGCGCGCGGACTGCCACGCGAGACCGACGTGCCAGCGCGCCGATGGGTCGCGCAGCGACAGGACGCGTGCATCGCGCAGCAGATATCGAACCCGCGACGGTAGAAGCGCCGCACCGACGCCGGCTGCAACGGCCGCGAGCACGGACTGGATATCGTCGGTGTGCTGGATCACGCGCGGGACGAAGTCGTGTTTGCCGCACCAGCGGTCGATCTGCGCGGCAAGCCCTGGTCCACGACCCCGTGCAAGCGCAATGAAGCCGATCTTGTTCAACTCGTTCAGATTGGCGGGCAGGCGTTTCCACGGCGCGTGCTCGGGCACCGCGAGCGCGAGCGCCTCATCGACAACCGGAAACGCGGACAGGCCCGCTTCGGCGGGAAGCCGCAGAAAGCCGACGTCGAGCTTGCCCAACAGCAGTAACCGGCTTTGTTCCGCCGACGACAGATCATTCAACGTCACACCAACTTCTGGATTACGTCGGCGGAATTCGGCGATCAGCCTGGGCGTGAGCGTGAGCGTGGAAAGCCCAAGACCGATGCGCAGATGACCGCGCTTGCCGCTGCTCGTTTCGCGGGCGCGCATGAGAACCTCGTCGGCTTCGCGCACCAGCGATCTGGCATCTGCGGCAAAGCCTGCACCGAACACCGTCAGTTCGGCGCCGTGCCGCCCGCGCTCGAACAACCGGCCGCCGAGCGTCGCTTCGAGCGCGACGATCTGCTTGCTGAGCGCCGGCTGGGTGATGTGCAGCGTGTCCGCGGCGCGGCTGAAGTGGCCGGTTTCGGCGACGGTCAGAAAGGCACGCAATAGTTTGAGTTCCATTCCGCAGAGTAATCAGATCGGTAAAAACATTCATTTTACTTATCGAATGCCGGGAGGTCCAATGGAACACTGTGTTCAACGATTCAACTCGAGGAGAATATTTTGGCCGGCTCAATGCTGCGGGTTGCATCGGTGCCGTTCGTTTCGCGCGACGGCGATGGCGCGCATAACGCCGCACGGGTGGCGGCTTGTCTCGCCGATGCGGCACGTGACGGTGTTGCGCTCGCGGTGTTTCCGGAGCTATGCCTGAGTGGTTATGCCGACATCACGAAGCTGCATCGCGTTTCGATCGAGGCGCTGGCGGAACCGCTCGATGGCGCGTCGATCCGCATTGTCACTGCGGCCGTGGAGCGTACCGGTGTGGCATGCGGTGTCGGATTGATTGAACGAGCGCCGGATGGGCGTTTCTTCAACAGCTACGTGGTGTGTCTGCCGGACGGCGCGCGGCACTGTCATCGCAAGCTGCATGCGGCGGACCATCGGCGCATTGTCAGCGGCGACCGCTATACCGTGTTCGATACCGGATCGGGCGTGCGGATCGGCATTCTGACCGGCGGCGACAGCTATCTGGTCGAGAACGTTCGCATGACGGCGCTGCTCGGCGCGAGCGTGCTGATCGCGCCGCATCGGACCGGGCGCGCGAGCCACACCGGCGAACATCCGGTGCAGCCGCTGCCGATGATGCACCGATCGAGATCGCCTGCGGACGCGGACACGATGGAAAGCATGCACGGATGGCTGTGCGCACGCGCGGCCGACAACGGGATGTTCATCGTCTTCAGCGATGGCCACGAAGCGTCGAATGATCAGGCGACAGACGCGACTGCGCTCATCGTCGATCCGTCGGGGCGGGTGCTTGCGGCGAGTGAGACTCCGGGGGCTTATGCCGCAGCGAATCTCGATCTGGCGTTGATCGAGCGAAGCCGTGGCCGGCAATGGCTGGCCGCGCGCCGTCCCGATCTGTATGCGCTGCTGGCGCAACCGGAAGCGGATCGATCGCGTGTGTATGAGGCGCAGCACGCGTCGGCGCGAGGTTCTGTGGCGCTGGGTTTTGCCGTAGTCAGTCGACACCGGTTGATGCGCTAGCTAGCGCGAAAACGTATAACGCCCGGCAACGCTCAACGGTCGAGCAACATCGCGCTCAAAACACCAAACGCGGTACCAGGCAGCTCATGCAGCTTCCTGACGACGATACTGCGCGGATAGAACGTTTCGACAGCATCATCGAGTATGCCCACACCGACGATCTCTATCCCTGTACGGCCGATCGCATCGATGCGTGCGTGCAGATCGCTGCGCAGGATGGCTGGGTTGCCATCGCCGGTAGCAGGGTCGCCGTCGGAGAGCACCATCAGGATCTTGCGGTCTGCGCGATGGTCGGCGAGCCGTCCGGCAGCCCACGCGAGCGCTTCGCCATCGGGGTTCTCGTGACCGCACTCGATATCGGCGAGGCCGCTTAGATCGGCGGCGCCGAAGCGTTTATAGATCTGCAGATCGAGCCGTTCAACTGTGCGGTTGTAGGCGCTCAGATCAACCCCGCTGGCGCGTTGACGTTCGTACAGAAGCCGCATCTCCGCGGATTCGATCGAACTGTAGCCGAGCACTTCCGAGTCGAAGCCGAGTTGTGTGAGCGCATCGCACAGCGCAGCTACGCAGAGGCGCGCGAGTTCGATCTTTCTACCCGCCATCGAGCCGCTGCGATCGATCAGCAGCGTCACGGCCGCATCGCGTCCCTTCGTCACGCGTTTTACGCGGAATGGCGTGCGATAACCGGGCGCAATCGCAAGACGCGCGAGCGCTGTGCGATCGATTTCACCGCGTTCCTGTTCGCGCTTCCAGTGCGTGAGTTCGTCGGCTTTGAGCGCGCGTTCAAGCTTCGCTTTTAGCGGCGACGTTTCGGCGCGCGCGAGCGAACGCAGTGCGTGCCAGTTGCGCGCATCGCCGCGGCCGGTGCGGTCAGTGACGAGGTCGAATTCTGTGGTGAGCGGAACGGAGAGCAGCGGGCGCGATTGGCCGCCTGGTTGCGACCCACCCGAGGCAACCGCTGATGCAACCGATTCCGCTGGCGTACCGAGCGGCGAGTGACCCATGCCAGCACCATCGATGACGTTGCTACTGGCGGCTTGCGTGATGGATGCGTCCGACGCGTTATCGGGCGCCGCGGTGCCATCGCCATGACTGGGCGGTCCGTCGAACGTTGCAGGCACCGATTCCGCGTCGTAGCCGTCAGCATCGCCTGCGGTGAGCATCATGTTGTGCGCGCCGCCCGACGATGACAATGCGCGCACCGTTGCAATCACGGCGCGCGCGGCGGCGATGCTCTCATCGGTTGAGCGACTCGAACGGGCGGCGGCGATTGTTTCATCGACCGCATGCAACGCGGCCGATAGCGATGGACTCAGTTCACTGGGTTCCGGCGATTCGAGCCACAAACGCCGCTCAACGAGCCATACGAGCTTGTCGCGCCACGACAGCTTTTGCCAGCGGTTACGTGCGTCCTGCGCGGCACGTTGGCGCAACTGACCGATGAACCAGCGTGCGCCAGGATAGTTGTCGAGCAACCGGCGACACACACGCTGATCTTCGATCGCCTGAGCAAGACGCCCATCGGTACCGTTGCCGAGCGCAGCAAGTGCATCGTTCGACGAATATTTCGAACGCGCGACCAGCAGATCGAGGTAGCCGACGAGCGTATCGCGATCGCGCTCGTCGAAGATGTCGTACGACGGAATCACGATGCGATCACGCTCGACGCGCGGCCCTTCGGGGCTAAACGCAACCGCGGTGCCGTACTGACCCGTCAGCACGCGCGCAATCTTGCCGAGTGTCGATTCGAAGCCGAACGTATCGGTGCCGCGTGCCGGTTGCATGGCGCTACGCCTGCGTCGCGATGTAATGACGGATGATGCTGCGAATCAACGCCGCATCTTCGGGGCTGACCTTCGCATAGATGGCCGGGTCCGCGGCGCGCTCGGGGTCGCCGGTGCGCAGCATCAGTTGCGCCCAGTCGAGCAGACGGCGCGTCGAGAATGCGCTCGCGAGGTCCTCGCGTGCGAAGGCGGCGCGGCAATCGGCGGCAATCGCTGCGAGCGTGTGGGCCATGGTTTGCGACAGATGCGGTGCAAGCGTGCGCATCAACACATCGGCTTCTTCATCAGGCGACAGATAGTCGATCAGATACACGCGCCAGCGATCGAGAAACGCCTCGTTCATCAGATTCGCGCCCTGGTACAGATGGCGGAACTGGCTCATCGCGCCGACCGCATTGGCCGTGGCGAAGAGACGGAACGATGGATGCGGCTCGACGATGTCGTTGCCTTTTTCTTTCAGCAGCAACCGGCCGCCGGGCTCGAGTACGGCAGTGAGCACAGCGAGAATGGCCGGTTCTGCAAAGTCCACCTCATCGACGATCAGCCAGCGTCCTTCGCGCATCGCGGTGGGCAATACTCCGTCGACCCATACTGTCTCGCCGCCCTTCACGGTCCAGAAGCCGACGAAATCGCCGACCGTCGTCTGGCCGTTCATGTTCGAGCGCAGCACACCGTATTGCGCGCGCGCGGCGATCTGTTCGATCAGACTCGTCTTGCCCGAGCCCGTGTGTCCGATCAGCATCACGCGGCGGTTCTCGACGACGTCCTCGATGATGTCGTTGAAACGTTCGGTAAAGAGCCACGCGGGGTTGACTGCGGGCACGAGCGGGTTCGGTGTGCCGAGCGGGACTTCGATGCGACCGATGGTCACCACCTGAGCGGTACTTCGCGACGTAGCTGCGCTGACAGTTGATTGCGCGAACGCATGTGATGCGCGTACGAGGTCGACCATGAAATTGGCGGAGGCTTGTGGCGCGGCGGCAAGTTGCTCGCGTTGCGCCTCGGACAGATAGCCCTCGCGATGCCACTTCTGCAGCTTCGCGTCGAGATTCTCCTGATCGACCACGGTGTCGATATCAACCGAACCGTCGTCGCGGCCGTGCTCGATCCGGTACATGAACGCACGCTCCGATAGCGATACGCGCCACCACTCGGTGCCGCTGCCGATCGCGCGCGTGTAGACGCCCAGGCTCGGGTTGTCATCGGATAGAAGAGATGCGTTCATGGTCGGCGCCGGGCGGGAAGGGCAGAAGCGTGGGGAAGCGATGATCGGCTTGCAGCGGGTCCGTAACGTTACAGATGCCGTCCGATGCTATCAGCAACCCCGCGGCCGTGCAAAACCGGGGCGTACGACCAGCGCGGCGGAACACGTGACTACGACGAGCGCAGTTCGTCAGTCCAGAAACACGTATAGCTCTTGAATCTTGCCGTCGCGCGAGACGGCGACGTCGACGCCGGTCACAGTGGACGGATTGTCTTCAGGCCCATAGCCCCATGCAACGCGCCCGACGCCATGCATGGCCTGTACATCTCCCCGTTCGACAAAATCGAAACCGGGGAATCGTGCCTGCAACTGGGCAACCCGTTGGTCGATGGCGTCGATGCCGACATGTCGACCGTCCGGATCGACGAAGACACCGTCTGGCTGCCAGATAGCTTTCAGTTCCGCCATGCGCGCTGTGGCATCCCGCTCGCCGAAAATACCGAGCAGGTTTCGTTTGAGAAGCTCATTCACTGTGAAATGCATCACGGATTCCTTTGAGTAGTCGAAGGCACGCCTATCAATGTCGAGCCGCTACCGATACGGCGAAGCTGTCTTCGAACATCAGAAAGCTCGCGATCTTTCCCTCCGAGGAGAACGTCAGGACGAACGCGAATGCGGTGTCGATCAGTTTGCCGGTGGCTTTGATTCGCGATTGCAGGTGGCCGAGAACGACGGCCCTTGCGTCGCTTGCAAGGACATCCTGAATGTTGAAACTGACGCTCTCGACCGAAGCCCGTATACCGCTCACGAAATCGGACATGGCCTCACGTCCCGTCTTGTGACCGACCCAGGGCAGCACGCCGGTATCGCCCGGAATGTTGAAGTCGAGATCGGCGGCGCACAACGCTGCAATCTCATCGACGCTCGCTCCCGAGCCCATTTTTTCAAGGAACAATTGGGCAACGCGAAGGTTCTCTGCTGAACTCATGATGGTTTTCCGTTTGTGCCGCGTTGATCAATCAGACCTGCACGAGGCCGCCGTCGACAAACAACTCGATACCGGTGATATAGCTCGCATCGTCGGAGGCGAGAAAGGACACGGCTTTGGCGATTTCGTCGGTGGTGCCGACGCGGCCCAGCGGCGTCGTTGCGGACATTTGCTGGCTGTAGGCCTCGATCTGCTCATCGGTCATCTTGAGCTCGGTCGTGTAGGCAGGCGTAGGGACCACGCCCGGCGCGACGACATTGACGCGGATGTTGCGTCCTTTGAGATCCGACGACCAGGTGCGCGCAAATGAGCGCAAGGCAGCCTTCGTGGCCGCATAGACGCCGAATGCCGGCACACCTTGTACCGATGTGATCGAACCGGTGATCACGATCGAACTGCCCGCAGGCATGAACGGCAGCGCGCTTTGCACGGTGAACAGCGTGCCTTTCATGTTGATGCCGACGTACTTGTCGAATTGCGCTTCGGTGATTTCGCCAAGCGGCACGAATTCGCCGCCGCCGGCGTTGGCGAACAGGATATCGATTCGCTCGCGAGCCGCCGATACGACCTTCACGATGCGCTCGAGATCGGCCGCCACCGAGATATCGCCACGAATCGCCGTGGCGCCGTGGCCGATTTCGGCGACTGCGGCATCGAGCTCCGCCTGGCGCCGCCCGGTGATGAATACCGTGGCGCCCTCGCGAGCGAGACGCTTTGCCGTAGCAAGACCGATACCGGTGCTGCCGCCGGTGACGAGCGCAACCTTGCCGGCATGTTTTGTCGTGTGGATGTTGGTGTAGAGCGAAGCAGTCATGGCTGGCCTCCTTGCGGCCGGGTTCAATAACTGCAGCTTATTGAAAACACGTACGGATATAAATAGGCTATCTGTGGATTCTTTATACACAGATGTGAATAATGGACGCCGTCGCACGTCATTCTGGAGTCGAACCGATGGATCATCTGCAGGCCATCCGCATTTTTGCCCGCGTCGTCGAAACGGGCGGTTTCGGACGCGCCGCGCTCTCGCTGAAGATGCCCAATGCCACGGTGAGCAAGTGGATCAAATCGCTGGAGGCGCACCTTGGCGTGAAACTGCTGGAACGCAGTACGAGAAGCGTTAGCGTAACCACCGACGGTGCCGCGTACTACGAACGCACCCGCCATCTGCTCAGCGAACTCGATGACATCGAAGCGACGCTGGGCCGTGCCCAGGCGAGTCCGCGCGGCGCACTCAGGGTCGATATGGGCGGGTCGACCGCGAGCGGCATCCTGATTCCTGCGCTGCCGGCGTTTCGCGAGCGGTATCCGGACATCCAGGTGCAGTTGAGCGTGACGGACCGGACCGCCGATCTCATCGCGGAGAACATCGACTGCGCGATTCGCAGCACCGCCGACGATCCCGGTTTGATCACGCACCGCATCGGCGGGCTTATATGGACAACGTGCGCGACGCCGGCGTGTCTGGCGAAGTACGGCACGCCCAAACATCCGCAGGAAATCGTCGATAAGGACATGCCTGTGGTCGGCTACTTCTCGGCAAGCCGCGGTACTACGCAACGGCTTGCTTTCCGGCGAGGCGACGAGGTGCTGACGCTCGACCAGGTGCGTAACGATGTGATCGTTAGCGAAAGCAATGCGCATCTTGCCACGGCGCTTGCGGGTCTCGGCATCGTGCACACGCTGGACTTCATGGTGCGACCGTTTATCAGGCAGAAGAAACTGGTGCCTGTTCTCACCGAGTGGCGACCCGATCCAATGGATGTGTACGTGGTGTATCCGCCTAGCCGTCGATATAGCACCAAGGTGCGGGTGTTCGTCGACTGGGTGACTGCGCTGTTCGGGTCGATGTGAGGTGAATGGGCTGCGGCATAATCGATTTATCGGAGCGGCGCGTCGGTTTTGTGCGCTTATATCATCAGCCCTCGTGACAGCGGAGCGACTACGCCATGGCGATTGAACTGGACAAGGACGTACGCAAGGAAGCAATTGAATCTATCCAGCGGTACTTCACTGAGAACCATGAAGAGCGCATCGGTAATATCCAGGCTGGCGCGCTGCTGAATTTCTTCGTGGAAGAGCTTGGGCCTGTGATTTACAACATCGCGATTCAGGATGCTCAGGAGCGCTTGCAGGCGCGTGTGTCAGAGCTGGACCTGGAGTGCCATGAGGAGGCGTTTGGGTATTGGAAGAAGTATGAGAGGAAGCGGTAGATGCTTAATCCCAGCAACGGGCCGTCAAGATGTATGTCTGCGGCGTGAATGAATTTCAAGAATCTTCTCCGCGGGGTAGGAGGTTCGTCAGCGAGGCTGTTCGACTGAACTCTAAGTTGCTGCTGCACTTCATATTAGTCTTCCACTTCAGGGAAGCCGCGCGTTTTTTGCGTTGTTGCGGCTCTTTTGGCTGCCGCAGTCCGGCGATGAGCGCGTTCTTTGACATGACCGATATCGTCGTGGCTGTTGCGTCGCATTTTGACACCAGTGCGGAAGCGGGCAACAAGCCGGTATTGTTGCTGTCGAGTCTATTTATGCGATCATGTCGTGGGGCGCGTCCGCCAGAATCTGGGCTGCTGGGATAACCTGCAAGTAGCCAGCTATTTGTTGGCCTATTCGGCGATTTGAATCTGGGTGGTCGGCAGCGAAATCAGAATCGAGAGAGCGAAATCGGCAAAGCCGATTCGGAGGCCAGATGGACAGCATTAGTGTCGAGCCGGCGGGTACGCCGGAGGAGCCGCGTTGCGTGCAGATTCAGGCCACGCTTGCCGGCAAGGTCAATCTGGCCGACTTCCAGAATGCCGTACCCGTCGTCCGCGAGTTGTCTGTTGTGAACGACACCGAGGCTGAAATCACGGGATTGCGGCTAATCGCATCGTCCGAACCTTCATTCCTAAAGCCAAAAACCTGGCACATTGACCATGTCGGTGCCGGGCAAGCAGTACGCATCAACGACCTTGACCTTTCGCTCGACGGCCCGCTACTCAGCCGTCTGACCGAATCCGAGAAAGCGGTCGTAAGGCTCCAGTTGATTACAGGGCAGGAAGTCCCGGTCGAGCTCGCGTCGAGCGAGTCGACGGTCGAACTCCTTCCGCGCAACCAATGGGGTGGTCTTTCATCCCTCCCAGATATGGTCGCTGCGTTCGTCCAACCGAACGAACCGGCCATCGAACGAGTGCTGAAGCAGGCCGCAGAAGTCCTTAGGAAAGCTGGGAAGCCTGGGGCACTTGATGGCTATCAGGGCGGAGCTCGGCGGGCATGGGAACTCGCGTCCGCCATCTGGAACGCCGTCGGCGCGATGGGGCTCGACTACGCGTTGCCGCCGGCCAGTTTCGAACATACCGGCCAGAAGGTCCGCGGTCCCAGTCAGATTGTCGATTCGGGGCTTGGAACGTGCCTCGACCTCGCATTATTCATGTGTGCAGCGCTTGAGCAGGCCGGCCTCAATTCCGTGCTCGTGTTTACACAGGGGCACGCGTTTCCAGGTGTCTGGCTGAAGGCCGAAGAATTTTCGACGTCTGTCGTGGACGACATAACGGCGCTGCGCAAACGCGTGAAGCTCAAAGAGATGGTGCTTTTCGAGTCGACGCTGCTGACACAACGTCCGCTTCCCGTCTTCAGCTATGCGATTTCCCGTGGCGAAGAGCAGATTTCCGAGGAAGAGGAGCAGAAGTTCCAACTGGCAGTCGATATCAGACGTGCTCGGCTGCAACGCATCAAACCGTTGGCGAGCGAGCAGGCGGTCGCGCGAGGCACAGTGGGAACAGAATCCGAAACCATCGAGGCAGCCTTCGAACAGGCGCCCGACCTACCTGACGAACTGGACGAGGGGCAAGCTAATGACGCACCTGAGCGTCCCGAAGACCGGCTGACCCGATGGCAGCGCAAGCTTCTTGACCTGTCACTGCGAAACAATTTGCTCAGCTTCAAGGCGGGGAAGAAGTCGCTGAAGCTCGATGCCCCTGACGCCGGTCATCTGGAAGACATTCTCTCGGAGGGCCATGCTGTAAAGCTTTTGACCCGTCCCGACCTGATGGACGGCAACGACCCTCGCAGTCAGTCTATCCACGAGGGACGCGAGCGCGAGAATATTCACCGCCAGCATGCGCTTGATGCACTGAAGCGCAAAGAGGTATTCGTCGGTCTGCCTCAGGACGAAATGGACTCGCGCCTCGTCGAGCTTTTCCGGACTTCGCGGACTACCCTTCAGGAGGGTGGTTCCAATACGTTGTACCTTGCGCTTGGCTTTTTGTCGTGGACTCGGGATGATAGGGATGACAAGAAGTACCGCGCGCCTCTCATCTTGGTCCCGGTGTCGCTTGAACGTCGCAGTGCGCGCTCAGGCTTCAGTCTGAAGCTGTACGATGATGAGGCACGTTTTAATCCGACGCTCCTCGAAATGCTGCGGCAGGACTTTGAGCTCGAGCTTGGTGTGCGAGACACGGAGTTGCCGAAGGACGACTCCGGCCTCGACATCGCGGGAATATGGAAGACCGTGTCCAGCGCAGTGAAGGACATAAAAGGTTGGGAAGTTGCGGAAGACGTTGTGCTTGCCACGTTCTCGTTTGCCAAGTATCTGATGTGGAAGGACTTGACCGAACGTACGGAGCAGTTGAAACAGAACGCCGTGGTCCGTCACCTTATCGAGACACCGCGTGATGCGTATGAAAGCACCGTCGAATTTCCTGATGTTCGCAGGCTGGATGTCGAGCTTCCGGTGAAGGAGACGTTCTGTCCGCTGCCGGCCGACTCCTCACAATTATCAGCAGTTGTGGCTGGGAGTAAGGGCAAAGACTTTGTCCTGATTGGCCCGCCGGGCACGGGCAAGAGCCAAACCATCTCGAATCTTATCGCCCAATGCCTGGCTGAACGTAAGCGCGTTCTCTTCGTGTCGCAGAAGATGGCAGCGCTCGATGTCGTGTACCGACGCCTCGCCGACGTTGGCCTCGGTAACTTCTGTCTCGAGTTGCATTCGAGCAAGGCACGCAAGACGGAGGTGCTGGAACAACTTCGAACCTCGTGGGACGCCACCTCAGCGATGGCACCTGACGAATGGCACGCTGAAGCTGTCCGTCTTGAGGGGCTTCGTTCGCAGTTGAATGGCTACGTCGAACGGTTGCATCTTCGCCATTCGAACGGACTGAGCGTCTACGAAGCGATCGGCAAGGTGGTGGCTGGGCACGACTTGCCCGTCCTCCAGCTATCCTGGTCATCTGCGCAAATCCATAACTCGGAAGCGATGCGGATGCTTCGTGAGACGGCCGAGCTTCTCGACGTCCACGCAAAAGTCATGGGAGAGCGACAACTTACCGAAAGCCCTCTGGCCCACATCTCCCAGATCGAATGGTCACCCCTTTGGCAGGCGGCACTTCTGGACGCGGCTCGCGGTGTCAGCCCTGCTACCGACAAATATGAAGCAGCAGTTGAAGCGCTGAGGACAGCGATTGGACTGCCGGCATTGCCGTTGGAACCACGAATTCGCGAAGGTCTTCGGTTACTCGCGACGACGCTGCCTGCTGCGTCAGGCCGCGATTGGCGGTTCGTTTTGCGGCCGGATGCGAAGACGATTGCTGATAGCTTGCGTCAGGCCGTTCTGCTAGTTGAACGCCACCGCGAGCTACACGGCTCCCTGTCATTGCCTCGTGGCGGCCAGGTCCTCGAAGACATACGACTTGGTGTTGCTCATCTGACTAGATATGCCGAGCTGCAGGCACAGCTTTCGCGGCCGTGGAGCGATACCTTGTGTTCCCGACTTTCGTTGGGCGTCGTGCTGTTGCGCGACCGGCAAGAATTGCTGGGCCAGATGACATTGTCCTACAGAGAGGAGATTTCTACGGCAATCGTTCGGCAACTCCAGTCGGATTGGCGCGAACTGGAAGACTCGTCGTGGCCGATGAGCATGATGCGACGCCGTGCTCTGACCAAGAAGCTGAAGGAGCTGGCAAACGGGGGAGCGGAGCCAGACATTGGCGCCGACATCGAGCGTCTCGTGAAGATAGACGCGCTCCAAACTGATATCAGAGCACTCGACGACCTGTCGCTACTCACCTCCAATGCTTGGGCCGGACTGAAAACAGAGCTAGACGTTGCGCGTGCATCGCTTGGGTTCCAGGGAGCGCTTAAGCAGGCCCGCGTTCGGGGTACTTGGGAGGACGTCGGTCTCGACCCTGTGAGCCACGGACAATGTGGCGATGCCGCGCGCGAGGACCTTCAGCGCATGCGCGAAATGCGCCAGATTGACCGGATCGTAACCCGGTTGACTGTGCTTGGCGGTGAGACGGACGGCGTCTGGTCTGGCTACGAAACTGACCTGACCCTTGCGAAAACCTATGTCATTTACCAAGGCGCATTGGCGGCCGCCCGTGCCACTAGCAATTGGCAGGACGAGGGGTTGGTCGCCATTGAAAATGGTTGCGCTGGCGCGACCGCCGCTGCCGACTTGAAAAAGATGCGTGAGATGGTCTCGCTGCAAGGTCGTTTGCAGGACTACCAGGACTTGAATGCCAAGACGTCTGGTCTGTGGAGTGGCCTGCAAACAAAAATTGAGGGAATCGAACCTGTCCTCAAGTTCTTCGAGGCATTGTCGGCGGCGCTTGCCAACCTCGCTAGCAACCCCGAAACACTCGCGGCAGTAAAGGCCCCAGTCGGACTTTTGCTTGGCGACAGCAACGTTCTTCTGGAACCAACCGGTGTTGTCGCCGGAGCGGGCCACACTTATATCGGGGCACTACAGGTATTGAACGATGCGGTCGCGCGTTTCTCCCGCGCGAGCGGAGTACCCGAGTTCGACAAGGCGACGCTCGGGGAGCTGCTGCCAACGCAAATGGCAAAGCGGGCAGACGACGTAATTCGCTCGGCAAATCGTTTGCACGCATGGTGCGCCTGGCGCAAGGCGCGTCAGCAGGCGTTTTCGCTCGGACTCGCTCCCATCGTCAGCGGGCTCGAACAGGGCGAAGTTCAGCTAGGCCGCGTCCAGGAGACGTTCGAGACAGATTATTGCCGTTGGTGGCTCAACGCAGTGGTCGATGCCGACGAGGTTCTGCGCACATTCGTGTCTGCGGAGCACGAAAAGCGCATTCGCGATTTCCGCGAGCTCGACGAACGCTTCATTAATCTTACGCAGGCGTGGGTCCGAGCGCAGCTTTCTGCTGGGCACCCTTCTCCAGAGCGGGTATCTCGGAGCTCAGAGTGGGGTCTTCTACGATATGAAATGCAGAAGAAGACTCGCCATCTGCCGCTTCGTGAACTGATGTCGCAAGCTTCGAGTGCGGTGATGCGTCTGACGCCGTGTCTATTAATGAGTCCACTGTCCATCGCCCAGTATCTGCCGGCGGAAACAGCCAATTTCGATGTGGTTGTTTTCGACGAGGCCTCTCAGATTCCGGTGTGGGACGCTATCGGCGCCATGGCGCGCGCGAAACAGGTAATCATGGTGGGTGACCCGAAGCAACTGCCGCCAACAAGTTTCTTCGACCGGGCGGAGTCTGACGTCGACGACGTCGATGTCGAGACCGAGCTCGAAAGTATTCTCGAAGAGTGTATCGGTGCAAACCTGCCGACGATGAAGCTGTCGTGGCACTATCGGAGTCGTCACGAAAGCCTGATTGCGTTCTCAAATTATCGCTATTACGGTGGGGACCTCGTAACGTTCCCAAGCCCGGTGACGAGCGATCGGGCAGTGAGCTTTAACCACGTCTCGAACGGACAGTACGAACGCGGTGGCGCTCGGACAAACAAGCCGGAAGCGAAAGCGCTCGTCGCCGACCTTGTTGGCAGAATGAAGTCGTCGGGCTTCCGTGATAGTGGACTCACTATTGGCGTCGTCACGTTCAACGCCGAGCAGCAATCTCTTATCGAGGACTTACTGGACGAGGAGCGCCGTAAGGACCCGACTATCGAACCGTACTTCCTTGAGGCGCAGCTTGAACCAGTATTCGTCAAGAATCTCGAAAGCGTGCAAGGTGATGAGCGGGACGTCATGTACTTCTCCATCACCTATGGTCCAGGTATCGATGGCACGATGCCGATGAACTTCGGGCCAATGAACCAGCAGGGCGGTGAGCGTCGATTGAACGTTGCCATCACCCGTGCCCGTCAGGAGTTGCGCGTCTTTGGCAGCTTCAGGCCGGAACAGATGGACCTGTCGAGAACGCAGGCACTGGGTGTACGCGATTTGAAACACTTCCTCGAGTTTGCGGACCGCGGTGCACGTGCATTGGGCGAAGTGGTCGCGGGCAGCGTTGGCGACTTTGAAAGTCCTTTCGAAAAGGCCGTCGCGATTGCGTTGACTCAGAAGGGATGGGCGTTGCATTCTCAGGTCGGTGTATCGGCCTTCCGTATCGACCTTGGCGTCGTCGACCCGGACGCTCCAGGTCGATACCTCGCGGGTGTCGAATGTGACGGAGCAACTTATCATCGTTCCGCCACAGCACGCGACCGGGACAAGTTGCGTGAGCAAGTGTTGCGTGGGCTTGGCTGGGACATTTTGCGCATCTGGTCGACCGACTGGTGGATTGATATGCAGGGAACCGCCGAGCAGATTCACGACCAGCTCAATGCTTTGTTGAATGGGCAACGCGCAAATCGGGCAAAAACCGTGCAAGAAGCGAGCGTCCTGGCAGAGCAGGTCATCGCGAACGTCATGGCAATGCCTGACGAGAGGGCAGGCAATTCAATAGACACTGTTGAGCACGTCGAAGCCACGACTGATAAGCCAGAAGACAGCGCGATGCCTCCGACCACTTATGGATGCAATGCGGTCGCGGCGCATTCGAACGACCAAATCGAGGCGCGCTTCGTCGAGGTCGACCTTGCGGTGGAGGGTTACGAAGTTGATGCCAACGCATTCTTCGACGTCGCATACGACCCGATGCTTTTGCGTTTGATTGAACATGTAGTACGTGTGGAGGGTCCGGTTCGGGATGAGGTTTTGGCGCGTCGTATCGCGCGAGCTCATGGCTGGGTTCGAACCGGCGCAAAAATTCAGGACCGTGTAATACGGCTAGCATCTCAGCACTACAAGGGAGATGCAGAGGATGTGGGTACGTTCTTTCATGCTAAAGGCGACTCCGGTGATGTGCAGATTAGATTCCGGCGACCTGTGGATGGCGCGGCTCGGTCTGTCGATGAAATTTCGCTTGCTGAACTTCTAGCACTCGCATGTGAAATGATGCGTGCGGGGCACGACGAAGTATCCGGTGTACTTGCGATGGCTCGGGAAGTTGGTCTTCGCAAGCTGAACGCGGGTACCAGAGCACGCTTGGCGTTAGCTTGGCTGGAGGCGCGCAGCTCCTATTCTCGTGGGGCCGACGTTTGAAGATACGTTGACCCGGCGGCCCGTACGTCCAGTGTCCGGCCGTCGGAATGACAAGCAGACTTTTTGTCTTGTTGCGCAGGGGTACGACCTGCCCCTGGACAAGGCCCACGGGGAGTCAACATGGGTTGAGGCGTCAGGAAGCGCATAAAAATTGCGCCTAGTATCCGCATCGATCTCAGCAAAAGCGGAATCAGCGCGTCTTTCGGTGGGAAGTGCTTCACCTACAACATGCGCGATTGTGTCTCAGCAAATATTCCGAGAACCGGAGTCAGATGCATGACAAATCTAAGAGGCTAGAAATCAAATCGCCGGGCTGGTCCCGGCGCGACCGCGAGCACGGGCTTTGGATATATGAATACTGAAAATCTTTCGAAAAGGGAACAGGCGACACAGGAGTTTGTGCATATGGTGCGAGCTCGCACAACAAACGCCCTGTTGCAGTATTTCTTCTCGCACGGCGTTTACGTTGATGAGGCCGACATCAGCGAAGCCGTTACTCTTGAAGAGCATCAACCGTTCCTCAACACGCTGTCTCACGATTTGTCGCTGACGACGAAAGCCGTCAAGCTGGCCATTGATATTGGGACAGTTTCTCTTGCCGAGAAAGAGAAAGCCATGTTGGCGGTTTACGAGCTGGAGCGGCGATGTGCTGCTGCTCGCGGAGGCTACCGCGATCTACAGACCGCCGCAGGCACTCTTTTGGCGAGAGTGCGTGCATGGCCGCGCGCCCCGGACTTCATGGGTCCCCTGTTTGCAGGGCTGTTGGGAAGCCTGCTGATTGTCGTATTAAGCGTGCCCACCGGGCTCGCTCTGACCGGACTCGCACTTGCATATGGGGGGTACAAGGCATTCAGCTTCATCCGTAAGAAAGCGGTCGCCTCCGAAGCGATTGAGGAAGCGAACGAATGGTTTGAGTCTCAGCTAGTGGTGGAAGTGACGCCCCGACCGACCGTACGTGCTCACAACGACTACGTTCCACTCAAGGCAGCAGGCTTTGCGGCAGCCGTCGCGGCTGCTGCTGCATATACCCTGATCGTGTATCCGCATCAAGCCACTCCTTACGGCGCTGTCGAGCAGGTCACGCACCAGGCAGACGCTGTTACGCCCGCAACCGCCGGTACGATTGGCACGGCGCCGGGCGTGGTCGCCGCTCCGGCAGACAATCGAAGCCAGCCAGTCGAGGACTTCAGCTGGCTAGCAGGCAAGTATCCTTCAGACGTCGTGAACGACAAGCGCTTCCGGTCCGCGTTCAACGGCATCTCGCGCACCGAGTGGAGGAAAATCTCGGAGCGGCTCGCCGTTACCAACTCTGCGGGCATGCAGTTGCAAGGCGGCTACATGGTCGCGCAGGGATGTAAAGAACATGCGTGCAACAGCGATCAGGCTGCTTTCGCCATCAACGTCGCGACTGGCAAAGGGGTGATTATCGTGAAGGAAATCTCAAGCTCCTCCGGCAACGCCTCCACAAGGTCGTACCAATGGCCGGACCTGCCTCTGAGTGCGACCCCGTTGGCCAGTTGGGTACAAGAGAACGGAACGGGGACCGGTGGAGACGCGCCGATGGCGACAGTTGCATCACAACCTGCACCGATGGCGTCCTCTTTGCAGGCAAGTTTTAACTGTGAAAATGCACGCTCCGATGCCGAGCACATCATTTGCGGTGATGCAGAACTAGCCGCTGACGACGTTCAGTTAGCAGCCATTTTTGCCAAGGCAAAGGCAGCGACGAATGATTCCGCCGCATTCAAGGAGCGGTCCCGCGCGCAATGGAATTACCGCGAACAGCAATGCCATGACCGCGAGTGCCTCCTCCGGTGGTACACCGACCAGAAGGTGGTCCTTACGGAAATTGCGACTACCGGTAAGGTAGCCGAACAGTGACGTTTTATCGAAGAAAAGCGGAGATCGGAATACCCACTGAAATCACTCCAGAACCTTGGGGCAGGATGGCGCGTCTGTTTGCGCGAGTCCGATTGGTGACACACGACGCTCGCAAAAAACGAAGCTCTACTTGAAGAACAGCAAAATATATTTCGGAGAGGTTATCCAGAACATCGATGGAGGAGACAATGAGGTTAGTGCGTTTCGAAATTCGCAACTTCAAATGTATCGAGTACGCGAGGCTTGAGTGGACGGACATGCTCGTCCTCATCGGCGAGAACAATGTTGGAAAATCATCGGTTCTGTCAGCGATTGCCACTTTTCTCAGCGGAAGCGCGATCAAAGACGTGTCACTGTTTCGAAGGCATCAAGCGGAGGAGCCGCGTGCTATCGAACTCACCGGGTATTTCGATAACTTGAGTGACGAAGAGAAGGATCAAACTGCCGTTCGTGGACGTATGGACGGTGAGCGATGGATCTTGAAAAAGAAGTACTGGTACGAGGCAGGCAATGATGGCGAAGCCGGCGGATGGAAGGAGCAACTTTTCTCATATTCGAGCACGGAGCGGTTCGTCGATTGGCCCGAAGCAGACAATACTTGGGGAGCGTTTCCTGAGCAATATCGACCTCTAATCGAGGCTTTGCAGGACCGTGGAGCGCGCCCGAACGCTGTACAAAAGGATGCTCTCAGAGCCGTGGTGCGCCAACAGCGTCCGGACCTGATTGTGCGAGACGCACCGAACTGGGTGCCTAACCCGGGCGGTGGAGGGAACTGGAAGAGCAATGCTAACTCCATCCTTCCGCGTCCGATACTGGTGAGAGCAGTACAGGAGGCCAGCGACGAGACGAACGCGAAGGACGCGTCGACATTTGGCAAGCTTGTGAACCTAATTATCGAACGCAGCCTGATGCAGCGTCCGGAAATGACGCGCCTTCAGGCGGCGATGGACGAGGTGCTCGCCCTATTTAGGCCAGATGAAGCACATCCTGAACGCCAGGCACAAGAAGTCAGAGACCTTCAGGAGCGTATCAATCGAAGCCTGAACGAGGTGGTTGGCGGCCACGCGGTGATACGCACGGAAGCGCCTCAGACTCGCACGATGGTGCTTCCATCAACGTCCCTGGTGATTCGCGACACACTTGCTGGAATCGAAACCGAAGTGGGTCATCAAGGCCACGGCCTTCAGCGAACTCTAATTATCACGCTCCTACAGCAGCTAGCTGATGCCCAGGCAGAGCCGGCGGCCGGAATTCAAGTTGGACCGCGCCGGTCTACGATACTGCTCGTCGAAGAACCCGAGCTCTATCTCCATCCGCAAATGGAGCGGCTCATGCGGGACGTGTTGCAGCGGCTCGCCTCGCAAGGGGGAACGCAGGTTGCGTGTTGTACGCACTCTCCAATTTTTCTGGACATCGCTGACAACTATCGCGCAATTGTACGAATGTTCAAGAATGCTCAGGGGGATACGGCGGTCAATCAAGTGACCGAAGAGTTGTTTCCCGGTGAAGGAAACCACGCTGATAAGCTTCGCTTGAACACAGTTGCGAAGTTCGACCCGACAGTCAATGAGCTTTTCTTCGCAAAGCGCGTGGTATTGCTGGAGGAGTTCAGCGCCATCGCCGCATTCGAGCGTGCGGCAGAGCTGATGGGGCTATTTGAGCGACATCCGCGGCTGCGTCGCGAAGTGGCGCTAATTGACTGCAACGGGAAAAACAATATTGTTGCGTTTCTTAGGGTGCTCAACGCATTCGATATTCCGTATCGCGTGCTTCATGATGAAGACTCGGGGAACGCCGTCTCGCAAGCGGAAAACCGGAGAATTCTCGCTCTCTTGCCGAATGGAGTCGCCCAAGTGCACCTTGTATCTCCGGACCTTGAGGGCTTGTTGGGTTATCAAGCACCTGGAAAGAACAAACCATTCGCAGCTGTGAGTTACGTCGAGCGCCTCCACAGTCTAGGGCAATTACCCAACGCATTTCAGGACGCAGTGCGCATCGCCTACTTTGGGGTTGCGGTAGAACCGCAGTGAACAACGAGCCGTTGGCTTGAGGTGACATTGGGGCGGAAGAGCAAGCCGGAGGTATAGAGAGCGTCGCGTAACCGCGTGCGTGGCTGAGGGCATTTTAGTGCCGATGCGAACGACGCCGCCGCGTTGATCCAACATATCGCACCACAAGTCCCAGGGCACTGCTAATGCGAACTTCACTTGACCGGAGGCTTTCAGTTGAGGCTGCAAATTGCGATATTGTCTTGTGACGCGAAACTTACCGCGGAAATCGGGCACCCCCCCCTACTCAACCGTCACCGATTTCGCCAGATTCCTCGGCTTATCAATATCCGTTCCCCGCGCGAGCGCCGCGTGAAAAGCGAGCAACTGCATCGGAATCGTGTGCAGGATCGGCGATAGCGGCCCGTAGTACTCCGTCAACCGAATCACCTCAATACCGGCACCCGGCGAAATCCCACAGTCGATATCAGCAAAGACAAAAAGCTTCCCGCTACGCGCGCTGACCTCGTGCATGTTCGACTTAAGCTTTTCGATCAGCGCATTGTTAGGCGCAACCGCGACCACAGGCATTTCATCGCTAACCAACGCAAGCGGACCGTGCTTCAATTCTCCCGCCGCATACGCTTCCGCATGAATGTAGGAAATCTCCTTCATCTTCAACGCGCCTTCCATCGCGATGGGGTAGTGCATGCCGCGCCCGAGAAAGAGGATGTTCTGCTTGCGAGTCAGCTCTTCAGCCCACGCGATGATCTGCGGTTCCAGTGCAAGCACCTTCGTCATCGCATCGGGCAGATGCCTAAGCGCCCGCAGATGCTGCTGTTCATCTTCGTCGGATAGTCGCCCGCGCACCTGCGCCAGCGTGAGCGCGAGCAGAAACAGCGCAACGAGTTGCGTCGTAAAGGCCTTCGTCGAAGCAACACCGATCTCGATGCCGGCGCGCGTGAAGAACGTCAATGCGCATTCACGAGCCAGCGCGCTGTTCGGCACGTTGCAGATCGCGAGTGTGTTGTGCATGCCTTGCTGTGTCGCCACCTGCATCGCGCCGAGCACATCGGCGGTCTCGCCGCTTTGCGATACCGCGACGACCAGTGTGTTCGGATTCGGCACGCCGTCGCGATAGCGGTATTCGCTGGCGATCTCGACGCTGACAGGCAACCGCGCCAGACTCTCGATCCAGTAACGCGCCGTCAACGCCGCATGGTAGCTGCCGCCGCACGCGAGCAGCAGCACGGAATCGACACTGTTCAGCACGCGCCACGCAGAGTCGCCGAACAGCTCGGGCATGATCGACGTGATGTCCTGCAGCGTGTCGGTCACGGCGCGCGGCTGTTCGAAGATTTCCTTCTGCATGTAGTAGCGATAGAGGCCGAGATCGGCGGCACCGCTATGCGCGGCCACGGTATGCACCGGACGCTCGGTGCGCTGGCCCTGCGCATTCGCAATCGCGTAGCGATACAACTGCACGTCGACGACGTCGCCGTTTTCCAGGTAGACGATCCGGTCCGTGACGTTCGATAGCGCAATCGCATCCGAGGCCAGAAAGTTTTCGCCTTCACCGACGCCGATCACGAGCGGCATACCATCGCGGGCCCCGACCACGCGATGCGGTTCGTCGCGGCAAAGCACGGCAATCGCATAGCTGCCGCGTAACTGGCGCACCGCCTGTTGCACGGCCTCGAAGAGATCGCCGTCGTACAGATGATCGATCAGATGCGCGATGACTTCGCTATCGGTCTGACTCGTGAATACATAGCCGTGGTCCTGCAGCATCGCGCGCAATGCATCGTGGTTCTCGATGATGCCGTTGTGCGAGAGCGCAATGCGCGGCGTCTGTTCATCGGGAGAAAAATGCGGATGGGCGTTTTCGGTCACGGGTTTTCCGTGCGTCGCCCAACGGGTGTGCGCGATGCCGGTATAGCCGGACAGCGCGCGCTTCGCGATGTCGTCCTGCAGGTTCGCCACCCGATCGACACTGCGTGCGCGCAGCAACTGCCGGTCGCGATAGACGGCGACACCGCACGAGTCGTAGCCACGGTATTCGAGGCGCTTGAGACCGTCGACCAGGTTGGGCAGGATGTCCCGTTGTGCCACCGCTCCGACAATTCCACACATCGCGTTTCTCCAGAATGGCCCCTGCTGGAACCGGTGAGGCGATGGTAGATCGACAGGAATGAAATTTAATTGCAGAATTATTCGGTAAATGAAACTGGACGCGCATTGATAGCCGTGATGAAATTTAATTTCATCATCAGGCGACGCAGGGAGCCAACCAAGTGGGCATCTATCTGGACGACCTGGACCTGCGGATTCTCGCAGTCCTGCAAGCCGATTCGTCGGTCTCGAACCTCGATCTGGCTGGCCGCGTGCATGCGTCGCCGCCGACTTGCCTGCGCAGAGTGCGCAACCTCAAGGAAGCCGGCGTAATAGAACGGCAGATCGCAGTACTCGATCACGCGAAGATCGGCACAACGTTGATCGCGCTCGTCGAAGTGAGTCTCGATCGCCAGGCCGCGGAAGATCTCGACGCCTTCGAAACATATATCTGCGCGGAGCCCGCGGTGACGCAATGCTATCGGGTGTCGCCGGGGCCGGACTTCATCGTCGTCGCCGAGGTGGCCGGTATGCCCGAATACGACGAACTCGCACGCCGGCTGTTTCGGGCCTCTTCGAATATTCGCAACGTGCGGACTTTCTTCTCGACACATCGCGCGAAGTTCGAGGCGAACGCGCGCATTCGTGTGGAGCCGCGGGTGAGTTGAAGCAACCGCTGCGCGCCGCAGATCAAATTGAACGCGGATCGCGTCATTTACAATGCTCGCCTGGCGTTGCGCCGTCTGCCCTCATCGGGCATTTCATTACCGAGGTTGTCATGATCATCAAACCACGCGTACGCGGCTTTATCTGTGTGACTACGCATCCCGTCGGCTGTGCAGCCAACGTCAAGGAACAGGTCGACTACGTCACGGCCCAAGGGCCGATCGAACACGGCGCGAAGAAGGTACTGGTGATCGGCGCATCGACCGGTTACGGGCTCGCCGCGCGCATCACGGCCGCCTTCGGTTGCGGCGCCGATACACTCGGTGTGTTCTTCGAACGTGCCGCCAGCGACGGCAAGCCAGGTAGCCCGGGTTGGTACAACACGGCGGCCTTCCAGCAGCTTGCAGCGGCTAAAGGGCTGTACGCAAAGAGCATCAATGGCGACGGCTTTTCCGACGCGATCAAGCAACAGACGATCGACATCATCAAGCGCGATCTCGGCCAGGTCGATCAGGTGATTTACAGTCTCGCGGCGCCGCGACGCACGCACCCCAAAACCGGCGAGGTGTTCAACTCGACGCTCAAGCCGATCGGCCGCGAAGTCAACGTACGCACGATCGATACCGACAAGGAAGCGATCAAGGAAAGCGTGCTGCAACCGGCGACGCAGCAGGAGATCGACAGCACGGTCGCGGTGATGGGCGGCGAGGACTGGCAAATGTGGATCGACGCGCTGCTCGAAGCCGGTGTGCTGGCCGACGGTGCGAAGACGACCGCCTTCACGTATATCGGCGAGAAGATCACGCACGACATCTACTGGGACGGTTCGATCGGAGCCGCAAAGAAAGACCTGGACCGTGCCGCGCTCGAGATTCGCAGCAAGCTCGCAGCGGTGAACGGCGATGCGCGCGTATCAGTGCTGAAGGCGGTGGTAACGCAAGCAAGTTCGGCGATTCCGATGATGCCGCTCTACCTGTCGCTGCTATTCCGCGCGATGAAAGAGCAGGGCACGCACGAAGGCTGTATCGAGCAGGTCTACGGGCTTTACCGCGACAGTCTGTCGGGCAGTGCGCCGCACATCGATCAGGACGGCCGCCTGCGTGCCGACTACAAGGAACTCGATCCCGCCGTGCAGGCGCGCGTGCTGCAACTCTGGGACCAGGTGACGAGCGAGAACCTCTACGAACTCACGGACTTCGCCGGCTACAAGCAGGAGTTTTTGCGGCTGTTCGGATTCGGGATCGAAGGGATCGACTACGAGGCCGATGTGGATCCCGACGTGGCGATTCGCGATCTGGTTTAGGTCTGAGCGACTTTAGCGTGTAGCGCCGAGCGTGACCTATGTTATGCCGGCTTGCCATCCGGCAACGTGCCCGCATCCAGCAGATGTTGCACGAGCAGCCCCGCTTGCGGCGTAAGCGCGGTGAAATCGCGAACACATAGATGAAGCTGGCGCGATGCCCACGGATCGAGAATCGGCAGCACTGCAAGACCGGGATGACGTAGCTCGCCGATAAACGCTTTGGACAGGATCGCGAGACCGATACCCGCTTCGACGAACATCCCGACCTGCTCCACGTTTCTAAGCTGCACGCGGTAGTTGATCTGACGGCCGAGGCGGGAAGCCCGTTCCGCCAGATGGATTTCCAGCGCCGTGTCCTTGATACCGACAAACGCTTCGTCGACGATATCCGCAAACGCGACACGTTCCTGCGATGCGATGCGGTGGTCTTTGCCTGCCACGACCATCAGTTGATCTTGCGCGATCAGATGGGTTTGCAGCATCGCGAGATCCGCGATGTCGGCGACGATGCCGACGTCGGCGCGTCCTTCGGCAATCGCCAGCACGATCTCGTTGCTGGGGCGCTCGTCAAGATCGACGGAGAGGTCGGGGTAGGCCGCCAGAAAGCGGCGCAACTGCTGAGGCACGAACGCGGCGAGCGCCGCGGTATTCGACAGCAAGCCGACGCGGCCCTTCAATCCCGTTGCGTACGCACGCAACTCGCCGCGCATCTGCTCAACGTTGCCGAGAATCAGGCGGGCATGCCGGACCAGCGCCTCGCCGGCGGCGGTCGGATGGATGCCGCGGCGGGTTCGCTCGAGCAGCGGCGCACCGAGTGCGGATTCCATGCCGGAGATCCGTTCGCTCACCGAGGCAAGCGCCAGGTTCATCGCCTGGGCGCCCTGAGTGAGGCTGCCGTGTTCGACCACGGTCAGGAATAAACGCATGTCGGTGAGGTCGAATCGCATTGTCGATCCCTTCGGTTTTCGCGAAGTCTAGCATTGGAATTGCCAGATTGTGAAAGCCGAGGTTTGTCCTTACGATCGCCGCATGAACTCACTTTTACTCGTCGCTGGGGCTGGTTTTCTCGCTGGAGCCATGAATGCGCTCGCCGGTGGCGGGTCGTTCGTGAGCCTTCCCGCGCTGATTTTTGCGGGTGTGCCATCGGTTCAGGCGAATGCATCGAGCACCGTCGCGTTGTTCCCCGGCGGTCTTGCGAGTGCGTGGGCCTATCGCGATGGGCTCGGGCCGGTAGGGGCCGTGTCACTTCGACCGCTGCTGGTGATGACGCTGGCGGGCGGCGCGCTCGGCGCCATCCTGCTGCTATACACATCGCCGAAAGCGTTTAACTTCGTGCTTCCCTGGCTGCTTCTGCTCGCGAGCCTTGCGCTCGCTTTTGGGCGCCAGTTGGGCGAGCAGATGCGCCGTCGCTGGACGATTCGTCCTTCAGTTGTTCTGGCCGTACAGTTCGCGCTTGGTATCTATGGCGGTTACTTTGGCGGCGCGGTTGGCATCATGATGATTGCTGTCTGGGGTCTGCTCGACAGCAGCGATCTGAAACGTTTGAGTGCACCGCGCACGTTGCTCGTCAGCGTGGCCAACTCGATGGCGGTACTGATCTTTATCGCCGCACGCGTCGTGCACTGGCCCGAGACGCTCGTCATGCTGGTTGCGGCGATCGCGGGTGGGTATGGCGGCGCGCAGATCGGTCGGCGTGCACCGGTGTCCATCATTCGTGCAGGGACTTTAGTGCTGACCGCATGCATCACTGTGGTTTTCTTCATCCGCGCCTATGCACCGGGCTTGTTGTGACTGGCGAAGAACCATGCGCAGACGATGTCTTTATGAAAAAGGGAGAACCCCATGCTCTCAGCATTCATCGAAACGATCGGTGCGCTCGCCGTACTGGCGAGCATTGCCGCGAGAATTACGCTTATGCGCGAGATGCGTAACAGTGGGACCGAGCGTGAGGCCGTGTCCGTGGTCAAGATGTCGCGGCATCGCTGACGAACTAAAGCCTGCGATACAGCGATATCCCTCTGTACCGCACTTAGCTCAACTCAGCCCTGCTGGGCCCGCGCCAACCTGCGCGCACCTGCACTATGCGCGGCCAACGCAATGGCCACGAACCCACCGCCGATCGCACACACTGCCGGCCAGCGCGCCACTTGCCACGCGAACGTGGCCCCCGCCGAACCGAGCGCCGCGCCGAGAAACATTCCGCCCATGAAGATCGTATTCATGCGGTTACGCGCTTCAGGCCGCAGCGCGTAGATCACGTGCTGGTTCGAGACGAGCGAGCCCTGCTGGCCGAAGTCCAGCAGAATCACCCCGGCGATCAACCCCGCGATGCTCCCCCAGCACGCAAAGACGATCCACGACCCGAGCATCACGACGCAACTCAGACCGATCACCGCATACGGTCCACGGCGATCCGCGAAACGGCCGGCCATCGGTGCGATCAGCACGCCGCCCGCGCCGATGATGCCGAACAGTCCGGCCACTTCCGCACCCAGCTGATAGTCACGCGCGAGGTGCAGCGTGAGCAGGGTCCAGAACGCACTGAACGACGCGAACAGCATCGCCTGCACTGCAGTTGCACGTCGCAACTCGGGCTCTTCGCGCCACAGGTCGGCGAGTGAGCGCAGCAGTTCGCTATAGCGTGCCTGGGTTTTTGGGGTGGACTTCGGCAGTACGGTAGCGAGCAATAGCAGTGCGCCGAAGACGAGCAACGGGCCTAGTCCAAACATCGCGCGCCAGCCGTAATGCGCCGCGACGAAACCCGCTAGCGTGCGGGCAAACAGAATCCCGCATAGCAGGCCGCTCATGACCGTACCGATTGTCGCGCCGCGACGATGCGGTTCGGCGAGTTCCGCGGCGAATGGAACGATCTGCTGCGCAACCGTCGACAGGATGCCGACCACCGCCGATGTCACCACCAGCGCCCAGGCGCTTGGTGCAAGCGCCAGCGCGACGAGCGCAACACCGAGTGCCGCGAGTTGCATAAAGATCAGGCGTCGACGCTCGATCCGGTCGCCGAGCGGTATCAGCAGGATCAGTCCGAGCGCATAACCGAGCTGGGTTGCGGTAGGGACAAGACCCGTTATGGCCGTGGCGCCCGGAAAACTGGCTTCCATGAGGCCGAGCATCGGCTGGTTGTAGTAGATGTTCGCGATGGCGATGCCGCAAGCAACCGCCATGGCCAGGGTGGTCCGCAAGTCGAGCGAAACGGCGGGGCTGTGGGGTTGAACGGAGAGTCTCGATGGGTCGGTATTCATTGGTAGAGCGGTGGACTGGCGGTGCATGGCGCACGAAACATGATTGGCACGTGATTCCCGACGTGTGTCGGGTCGAATCACGCCGATCGGCGGTTTCGCTATCATGTGACGAGCCCGCGCGTGCCGCTGTCGAAGAACGGCACCGAATAGCATGTTCTGGAACAAAGGAAACCACGATGCAGCAGTCCCTCTCGCACGGCATCGACGAGATGACGTACTTCAGCGCGCAGGCCGAGCGCGACGGGCATCGTCTGGTCGATACGGTTGAATCTGCAGGCATTCATGTGCAGCGCTACGACTGTCAGCCCGGCGGATGGAGCCACGTCCCCATTGGCTGGGTGCGCGTCGCCATTCAGGAAGCCGCATCCCCGCGGATGATCAGGAAGCTGGGCCAGCGCAGCGAAAGCGGTTTTCGTTCGTGCGGACAGATTTCGATCAGCCCGGCAGATGTCGAGCAACGTTGGTCATGGGATCGCGCGATGCGGTTGACGCTGCTGTTCGTGCGGCCACACTGGCTGGAGACGCTGACCGACGGTCGTCCGTTCGCGCTGCATATGCCGCTTGCTGTTCACGATCCAGTGTTGACCAACGCCGTGCACGGATTGATCGATACCGCGAGCACGGGGCATCCGCTTGCGCGTGCGCTGACCGATGCAGCAGGTACCTATCTCGCAGCGCATCTGTTGACGCGCTATGACGCGACGAACGAGGCCGCTGCGCGGCCGGCGCGCATGGCCGACTGGCAGGTCAAACGCGTACTCGACTTCATGAAAGCCCGTATGGGCGAGCCTGTGAATCTGACCGGTATGGCGGCTGAGATCGGCATGTCGGCACACTATTTTTGCCGTGTGTTTCGCATGACGATGGGTGTTTCGCCTTATCAGTTCATGCTCGCGCAACGCATCGAATTCGCGAAGACGCGGTTGCTGTCAGGCGAGCAGGACTTATCGTCGCTCGCAGTGGAGTTGGGCTTCTCGAGTCACTCGCATTTCAGCAGCACGTTTCGGCGGGTGACGGGTTGTACGCCGAGTGGTTATCGGTTGGCGAGACGTTGTTAGGTGCTGAAACACGCTTCCCTACGCAAAACGCAAAAGCTAACAGGAGGAGATGAATGTCCATGCATAAGATACTGAACGCGACCTCGGCAGTTGTCGTTTCGATGTTGCTCGGATTTGCCACCCTGGCCGGCGCGCAATCCGTGTCAACCAGCCAGGCGCATTGGGTCGGAAGCTGGGGGGCTTCTCCTGCTTTTCCTAATGGCCCTGAAGTTACGAAGCAAACCATCCGTCAGGTTGTGCGCTTATCGATTGGCGGACGTGCAGTGCGAGTGCGTTTTACCAATGAGTTGGGCACCGCCCCGCTGGTGATTGATTCCGCGCATCTTGCGCGACCGGGGCAGACGCCAGGAACGATCGATCCATCCACCGACCTTCGTCTGACGTTCGGCGGACGACCGTCCATCACCATACCGGTAGGTGCGCCGGCGCTGAGCGATCCAGTCAGCCTCGACGTGAAGGCGCTAGACAGTCTGTCAGTCAGCATGTATGTGTCGAGCGATACCGGCCCTGCTGCGACGCATCCCCTTGGTCAGGCCACCTCCTATATGTCGGGTGGCGCCGATTCGACTACCGCGGTTGTTTTGCCGCAAGCGACCACCAGTACCGCACGATTTTTCATTAGCGGTATCGAGGTCGACGCGCCCAATATCGGCGCGGTCGTGACGCTTGGCGATTCCATCACCGATGGCTATGGCTCGACGATCGATGCGAATCGCCGTTGGCCGGATGTGCTCGCACAGCGCCTGGCGGATGCGCATATTCCGCTTGGCGTCGTGGATGCGGGCATTAGCGGTAACCGCATTCTGCATGATCTGCCCGAGGTGCAGTTCGGTCCGGCGGCGCTGGCCCGTTTTGATCGCGATGTCCTGTCGGTGCCCGGCGTTCGAACCGTCATCCTGATGGAATCGATCAACGATATCGGTCATCCGGGCTCGGCAGGTCTTCCGGACCAGGCCGTGACGGCCGATGACATCACGGCCGCCATGCATCAACTGGTCGATCGCGCGCATGCGCACGGCATCCGGATGTTGGGCGCTACGCTCACGCCGTATGCCGGCACGATATTCCCTGGCTATTTCACGCAAGAAGGTGAGGTTGAGCGTCAGGCGGTGAATCGATGGATCCGGGAAAGCGGGACGTTCGATGGTGTGATCGATTTCGACGCCGTAGTGCGTGACCCCGCGCATCCCGATCATATTGCCGCCGAGTACGATTTTGGCGACCACCTGCATCCGAACGACGCGGGGTATCGCAAGATGGGTGAGGCGATCCGGTTGTCGACGTTGACCGGGAGGTAAGGTCGTCGTCCGGAAGTTTGGCGGCTAAAACGACAAGGCCGGCGTGAAGCCGGCCTTGTCGTTTCATGCATTCCGCTAAGACTAAGGCTTTGGCAAAGCGTCGCAATTGCCGCTAATACGCTCACCCGCAAATGCCCTTGCAACAAATTGCGTCGAATCGGGCAGTGATCCGTTCACCGTTCCCGAGTGATCAAGCGCCGGATAGTAATGCCACTCGATCCGGTCGCCCGCCTTGCATGCCCCGTTGACGAGCGCGACCTGTCCCGGCACGAACACATCGAGATCCTTGCCACCCGTTCCGACGAAGATCGGGATATCCGATTGCAGCGACGGATAGGCGGCTTCACGACTGATCGCAGCGAGCGCCGATTTGGGCGAACGCTTGAAGCTCGTGTCGAACGTGAGTCCGTCGGCGACGATCTTCTGTTCGATGGCATGCAGGCAATCGCGCTGACTGGTTTCGAATGCTGGCATTGCGCGGTCGTTCAGATAATCGGCGGGGACGAATGAAGGATCGCGCAGCGCAGCGGTGCTCAATCGCAGCATGTCGTACGCGAAGGTCGGCACCACCGATTTGTGCGCGTTGGCCACCGCCGCATCGTCGGCGCGCTCGTGAACGGCCGCGTACGGCGTACCCGTCGAGACCACGCCGACAATCTCCAGCTCGGGCGCATAGTCCTTCGCATAGACGGCCGTCGCGAACGCGGCGCGACCACCTTGCGATTGTCCGAATACGACGACGCGCTTCGACAGATCGAAGCTGCCGTGCGTCACCGCGCGAATGCTGTCGAGCACGCCGTATGCGAGCGGACGTGTAAGTCCATACGGATGCAGGCCAGGTGTGCCAAGACCCTGGTAGTCGGTTGCAACGATCGCGTAGCCCTGCGCGAGCCAATGGTTCAGATAACGGGTGTCGCGTGCACTACGTTTGGTGAACGACGGCGCACACACGTCTGCGCTGCCGACCGTGCCGTGCGCCCATGCCATCAACGGCCAGCCGCCTGATGGCGGCGTGCCCTTCGGCAGAAACAGTGCGCCGGATACGACGATCGGCGTGCGGTTGTCGATACCGTCCGTCGATGTGTAGAGGATGCGGATATCCTGCCCGGCTTCAGCGAGGCTTTGCTCGGCTGTTAGCGGCTCGCTGCGCAACATCTGTCCGGGCTTTGCTGGCACCTCGTCGGCCCAGCTGTAGAACGCAGGGACACCACCGTCGCCCGGAACAGGAACTGCAACGGACGATGCCTCGGCGAATACCGCCGAGGTGCCCAGGCTGGCTGCGAAGGCCAGCATGAAGAGTCGTGTGAGTTTTGCCCGGAACATCACGAGGTTTCCTTGGCTTCGAGGTGATATCGACTGACTGGGTGTTTGCCGCGCGACATGGAGATCGGCAGCGGGTTTGATTCTACAACCTCGTCATGCCTGACCACGATGCAACGCGGGGTTCGAGTGTCTAGCTCGAACCCCGCAGGTACTACCGGAAAGGAAGCGGCTATTCGCCGAACCGCTCGACTTACCAGCCGCGCCGTTGCTTCGACAGCTCGATCGTCTCGAACAGTTCGTAGTTCGCGGTCGGCGTCTGGTCAGCGCCCGGCGCATGGTAGTAGTTCATCGTGATCGTGGTCTTGCCGCCCGGCTCGCCCGGATCGTGATCGAACACGGCGATGCCGTAGCCGGTGCCAGTGTCGCGTTGTGCCGACCAGATGGCGTCTTCTACAGCATCTGCACCCGGGCGGACGAAAGCGCCCGGTTTGGCGGTGTTCGGTACCGGACGGTTGGGGCGCGTGAATATCTGCGCTTGAGGTTTGCCATCGCCCTGGTCGACGCCGTAGACGTCGAGCGGCGCGCTCGTGCCGCCACCGCCCAGAATCAGGTGGATCGTGCCGTGCGTCGTGTCGAAGCGCGTGCTGTCGGGACTCGGCGACGGGACGGGACGCGGTTGCAACGTATCCACAACCTGGCCCGTTGCGACGTCGGTGCCCGCGTGGTGATTGCAGCCGCGCACAGGGTAGCTGCGCTCGTAGTCGTGATCGTGTCCGCACAGCACCAGGTCGACGCCATAACGATCGAACAGCGGCAGCCACGCCTCGCGAATGCCCTTGTCCGAGCCATTGCCGGTCTTCGACGAGCTGAGCGCGTCCTGGTGCATCTGCACGACGATCCAGTCGACCTCGCGATCTTCCGCAGCCCAGCGCAGCGTTCTTTCGAGCCAGCGAGTCTGTTCGCCGTTGCTATAGCCGCGCACGTAGAACGACGTGCCCGGTTCGATCGGCGGGTTGCCGGTGCTGGCAGCCGGCACCAACGGGCTCGGACCCGCCACGAATGCGGCTGCGTCCTGGTACACGACGTCGTCGGCATCGAGCGAGATGAACAGCACCGAGCTGACGCGGAAGCTGTACCAGCGGCCCGGAAAACGTGTGCCGTTCTCCGGCAGCGTGTAGCGCGTCAGATACGATTCGTAGCCCTGTTCACCGTTGTTGAATTCGATCTCGTGATTGCCCGGGCAGGGCATCCACGGACGATTCGCCGACGAGGTCTGGTTGTTGTTGCCGAAGTCGCGCCACACATCGGGCTGATGCGTGGGGTTCAGGTTTGCGTAGCAGAGATCGCCGTTCAGCAGGTGGAACAGCGGCTGGAAACGCTCGACGGCCTGCACGGCAAAGCGGCTTTGCGGCGACGACAGGACCCAACCGGTGTTCGGCGTAGCGAGATCGCCGTAGCTGGTCCAGCGAAACGGTGCGCGGCCATGTGGCGCGGTGCGGAAGCTGGCGGTAAACGGCTGGCCCGCGTTGCTGTCGTTGTCGGCGGTGACTTCGTATTCGTAGTCGGTCGAGTGGTGCAGGCCGTGCAGGCGCGCATGGTACGTGAACACGACCGTGCCGTTGAGTCCGTCGGTATAGGTGCGTTGCACGCCGTGCACGGTGATTTTCCGTTCACCGCCACAACTGATGTGCACCCGCGGATTGGTGGCCGGTGCGAGCGATGCCCACGAGATCACGACCTCCGTTGCCGGATTGTTGCCCCACGTCAGATGGATCTGTTCCGGTGTGCCGTCGGGCGTGGCCGTGGCCGCACGGGCCGACGACGTCAGGCTGCCGGTGGCGGTAGCAAATCCGGATGCGCCCGCGAGCTTGAGGAAGCCGCGACGCGAAACGGTGGCGGTGGGCTCGGTTGACGGGGTATCGGTAGTCTTCTTGTTCGACATGGATTGTCTCGTCCTTGGGGGAGGAAGCCGGCGCAAGGTTCCTGCAACGCAGGAAGCACAGGCCGGTATGAAGTAAGTCATCGCCGGCCGCAAGCGCTCCGCGGCCGGTTGTAAAAACTTACCTTATATTCCAGGACCTGTTACCGGGCTATGACATCGGCCTCAACGATGCTCAAGGAGCCTCAAACGTAGCCGTGCCGGACGAGATTCGCGCGCTACAGGTTCTTGAACAACCCCTGCAACTGCGGGTACGGCATGGAGCCTTCCGACATCGGTTCGGACCGGCCGCTTTCGAGAAACTCGCGCGCCAGTTTTTCGGCCTGCCCCCAGAGCAGTTGCGGAATGCCGGAACCGGCGCTCAGACGCCGCACGCCTAGCGCGCCGAGTTCGGCGGCAGCGGGCAGGCCCGGCCATGCCATCACGTTGACCGGTAGATCGACGGCGGCTACCACCGCCTTGATCGCCTCAGGCTCGTGGAGTGCGGGCACGAACAGACCATCGGTCCCGGCCGACCGATACAACGACCCGCGTGCAATCGCCTCGCCGGGTCGTGCGGGCGCATCGACGAGACCGGCAAGAAAAACATCGGTCCGCGCGTTGACGAAGATATCCAGCCCGGCCTTCGCAGCGGCTTGCTTGATCGCTTCGATCTTGGCGGCGAGCAGACTCGGTGAGTCGGGACCGTCTTCGATATTGATGCCGGACACACCGACATCGATGAGCCGCAGCGCAAGATCGGCGACAGCACGCGGGTCGTCGGAATAGCCGTTCTCGATATCGACGGATAGCGGGACCTTCAGCACGCGCACCATATTCGCTGCACCGTCGATGACACGCTCCACCGGCAGCGCGCGGTTATCGGGGTAGCCCATCGCCCACGCGACACCAGCGCTGGTTGTTGCGATTGCCGGTGCACCAAGACTCTCGAACAGCCTGGCGCTGCCGGCATCCCATGCGTTCGGCAGACGAAGCGGCAAGGTGTTGACGTGTAGCGCGCGAAACTTTTGCGTGAGTTCAGACATGGTGGCTCCGGAGACTGCAGATTGAGAAACATCGACGACGATGGAATGGACGGTGAACCTAATCGTTCTGCGAACGCACGCTCTGCTCGACGGCGGCCACCGCACGCGCGATATCCTGCGCGCCGGTTTGCCAGTTGCACACCGATATCCGCATGCAACGCTTGCCGCGCCAGGTCGTATTGCTAAACAGCGCTTCACCGCTTGCGAGTACCGCGGCGGTCACGGCATCGGTACGTGTGTCGTGATCGTGTTCGGTTGCGCCGGGCGTTGGGTCCAGAAAGCGAACGAGGCCCTGGTTGATCGTCGGCTCCCACACCAGCTCCGCGCCGGGAAGCGCACCGATGCCGGTCGCGATGCGATGTGCGGCATCGCAACAGCGATCGATCAGTGCCGCGACACCTTCGCGGCCGAGCTGCCGGAGCGCCGCGTAGGTGGCGACACCGCGGCCGCGCCGCGACCAGTCCGGGTTCCAGTCTTTCTGCTCGCGTACGTCGTCGTTGTGCGTGATGTAGCTCGCTTCGTACGACATCGCACTGCGATGCGCCTGGGCGTTTGCGACGAATGCAAAGCCACTGTCGTACGGGACGTTGAGCCACTTGTGGCCGTCGGTGGTCCACGAGTCTGCCTGTTCGACACCAGCCAGCCGATGCCGGTGCTGCGCACTGGCGTTGGCCCACAGGCCAAACGCACCGTCGACGTGAACCCACGCGTCGTAGCGATGCGCAAGCGGAATCAGATCGGCGAAGCAATCGTAGGCACCGATGTTCAGATCGCCTGCCTGCAGCAGCACGATCGTGAGCGTGTCGGGATTGTCTTGCAGCGCGTGTTCGAGGGTGGCGGCATCGAGTTGCCCGGCCTGATTTGCGGGCAAGCCAACGACGGACGCGGTGCCGAGGCCGAGCATGCGCGTGGCGCGCGTGATGCTGCCATGGAACTGATCGCTACTAAGAATGCGCAGCCTTGGAGCGCCGAACAGACCATCGCGTTCGACCTGCCAGCCGCGTCGCGCGAGCAGCGCATGACGTGCCGCTGCGAGCGCGGTGACGTGGGCCATCTGGCAGCCGCTCGTCAGTGCAAAGCTCGCGTGAGCCGGCAAGCCGAGCAGGTCCTTCAGCCATTCGCCGCAGACTTCTTCGATCACCGCTTCGGCCGGCCCGCAAGAATACGATGCGGCGTTCTGGTCCCAGGCACTGGTTAGCCAGTCCGCCGCGAGCGCAGCGGGTAACGATCCGCCGATCACCCAGCCGAAAAACCGTCCACCTGCGCTACCAAGAATTCCTCCGGCCGTGTCCGCAACGAGTTCATCGACGATCTGTTCGGCAGGCAGGCTCTGCGGGTTCAGCGGCTTCGCGAGACGTTCGCGCAGCGTTTGCAGGCTGGCAATGGCGGCGACCGGGCTGTGCGCCAGATTATCGAGGTGCGCGAGCGAGTGGCTCAATGCACGTTCCAGCACGGGACGAAAAATGGAATCGTTGTTCATGCACCTTTCCCGAATAGACGCGACCGACAGCGGAGGCCCAGTTTAGCCAATATCGATTGCTTTGACTGGCCAGATTCGGACATCAGTATCGGGCTGCATGGCAGACGGTGAACCGCTTCACCAAGGCGTTGCCTTCGGCAACTGCCAGCCGTGCATCACGGCGAGGATGCGCAACGCAAAGCACGCGCCGCCGCCCAGCAGCGCGGCAAGCATCGGCGACAGGCCGAACCGCCGGCCCGCTACCAGCACGACGGCGCCGACGAATGCGGCGCTCGCATAGATATCGGCGGCGAGCACCATGGGCACACGCGCCAGCAGGATGTCGCGAACCACGCCGCCACCGACACCCGTGACAGTGCCCATCAAGGTCGCGATGAACGGCCCGATGCGGTAGTCGAGCGCCTTCTGTGCGCCCGCGACGGCGAACAGCGCGAGCCCGGCGGCATCGAGCGTCATGATCGGCATGAAGGGAAGTGCGCGGGCGGTGTCGTGAAAGACGAAGGTCAGCAGGCCGGTGACAAAGGCGAGCACCGGGTAGCGCCAGTCACGCACGGCGTTGGGCGGCGTGGCGCCGATCAGCAAGTCGCGGATCACACCGCCGCCCAGCGCAACCACGAACGACAGCACCATGACGCCCAGCAGATCGAGCCCATGGCGCATCGCGACAATGGCGCCTTCGAGGGCGAATACCGCAGTGCCGGCCAGATCGGCGGCGAGCACGATCGATTCGATTTTTTTCATCAGCGTTGCAGATGAGACGGAAGAGGGAGCAGGGTGCTTGCGATGATAACCGCGGCGGGGCCTGCTGGCGTGGACGTGTGAAGGAACGGATAGATGTCTAGAATGCTGTCCAATGCCGTGAGTGCAATGTACGCACGGAAGCCACGGGAATCGTTGGGCGCGAGCGCATCGAAGCGCAGCGCCGTATCGCACCAGAAGGACGAAACATGGAAGCCACGAGAAAAGACGTAGATTTGTCGCGCGCGACGCGGCTACTGAACCACGGTCCGGTCACGGTGATCACGAGTGCACACGGCGGGCGTTCGAATGTCATGGCCGCAGCGTGGTCGATGCCACTCGATTTCGATCCACCGAAGATCGTCGTCGTGATCGACAGCCGCACGCTAACGCGCCAGTTGATCGAGGCGAGCGGTGTGTTCGGTTTGCAGTTGCCGTCGGTGGCATTCGCCAGGCAGACCCTGGCGGTGGGCTCGAATACCGGCGAAGGGCTCGACAAGTTCGCTGCATTTGATCTGGAGACTTTCCCCGGCCAGAAGATCGATGTGCCCATGCTGGCCGGTTGCGTGACGTGGATGGAGTGCAAGGTCATCCCCGATGCGAGCCAGCGCCACGATCTGTTTATCGGCGAAGTGGTGGCCGCGTATGCCGACAGCCGGGTCTATACCGACAATCGCTGGCACTTCGACGACCCTGATCTACGCACTTGCCATTACGTCGCGGGTGGTACGTTCTTCGCAACCGGCGAAGCGTTCGAAGTCGAGCCCGCGGCGCGCGCAGCGGATGCTTAGGCCAGCGGGTCGGCTAACACGTATGGTCAGATCCGCGATAGCACGATACTCGCGACATAGCAGGCCAAAGCAATGCTCACGCCTGTGAAGGGTGCACTGAACCAGTAAGCTTTGGCGAGCACGACAAAAGCCACCAGCATTGCGAGCCCGACAGCGAGCAGGAACGGCGACCGAAAGAGGAGGTCGCCGTGGGCCAGCGCGAGAAAACCGAACACCAGACCGAACAGCATGAGTCCCATGCTGTGACTGACATTGAAGCCCACCCAGGCACGCCACATGGTGGTTTGTCTTGTCAGGACAGGTGAGATTTGATCCATGCTCATTTGCAGCGCAGGATCACGGGGTGTGAGCTTGTTCCCCAAGAACGTATAGGCAAGGTGAACAACGCCAAGTAAAAACATAATGCCTGCGCTCAGAACCATGAGGATTTTTGCGGCCAAGATGTTCTCCCTGTTCGGGTGACTAATCGATTGAATTATTGTGCGACGCCCAACGGATCCGCAGAGTCTACTACTCGCGATACAACGCCTGCCGCGGCCCCATGTAAGATCGCCGGGTGACGAATTTAATTCGAACAGCACCTTGCAAGGCAAGCATGAACACTAAAGACAGCAACGACATAGCGTCTATCGATGCCACCGGGTTAGCCGCCATGATCCGGCGCGGCGACATCAGTGCGCTGGAAGCGGTGGACGCGGCCATTGCGCGTGCGGAAGCCGTTCAACCCCAGCTCAACTTCATGGCGAAGCCGCTATACGCACGTGCACGTCAGCGCGCCAGAACGGGTGATCTCACCGGGCCGTTTGCCGGGGTACCGTTCCTGCTCAAGGACATGTACGACATGAAGGGCAGCAAGACGCGCTGGGGTTCACGGCTGACCTGGCTCATGCCTGCTGCGCGGACGAACAGCCCGCAGGTGGATGCCTACGAGGCCGCGGGTCTCGTGATCATCGGACGATCGTCGATGAGCGAGTTCGGTTTCCTGCCGACCACCGAGGCACTCGCGTGCGGGCCGACGCGCAACCCCTGGAATCTGGGCCACACGCCCGGAGGCTCTTCGGGTGGTTCTGCTACTGCGGTCGCTGCGGGCGTGGTGCCAATGGCCGATGCCGCCGATGGCGGTGGCTCGATCCGCATTCCCGCGTCGTGCTGCGGGTTGTTCGGGCTGAAGCCGTCGTTTGGTCGCCTGATCGGGGATCAGGAGCAGGCAGCGGGATTCGATCTGACCGCCGAACACTGCGTATCGCGTACGGTGCGCGATTCCGCGGGTCTGTTTGCGGTGATGGAGCGTAGTGGAACTTCGGCGGTTCTGTCGCCTGTTGGCGCTGTCACAGGACCGTCCACGCGGCGCCTGCGTGTCGGTTACTTCGTCGACAACGTGGTTGACGGTCAGGCGCCGGACCCAGAGGTCGTATCGTCCATAGAGAGCACGCTGCGATTGCTCGAAGGGCTTGGGCATCACGTGGAATCGACCTCACTGCCGTTCGACGGCGCGGCCACCTTCAACGATTTTCTTACGCTCTTTACGAGCGCTGCCGCGGAAACCGTGGGCATCGCTCGCAAGGCGCTGCTGGGTATCAAACCCAACCGGTTTCTGCTCGAACCATTGACGCTGGAAATGGCGACCTACGCCAAGCAATTGCCTACCGGCGAGCTGGCGAATGCGAAGACCAGACTGACCGCGGCGGCATCGACCTACAACGACTGGTTCAATCGCTTCGATGTGATCGTTTCACCGGTGCTCGCGCAACCACCTGTGCCGATTGGCGCGATACACGGTGGGTTGTCACTCGACACCGTCCTTGAGCGCGTCAGTCGTTACGCTATCTACACCATGATGCACAACGCGTTCGGTGCACCGGCCATGAGTGTTCCGCTGCACTGGAGCGTGGCGGGCCTGCCGATCGGCGTTCAATTCGCAGGCCGTTTCGGCGACGAACGAACCTTGTTCGAACTGGCCTATGAACTGGAAGCGGCGAAGCCGTGGGCGGATAAACGGCCACCGGTGTTTGTGTGAACGGCGAATCACGACGCCTTTCGGGGCGCTAATCGACACTGTCGTTTAACGCCCCGCGAGCTGCGCTCAAGGCGCCATCGCCTGGGTGGTGGGTGTGCTGCCAGTCGGTTCGCTGGCCGGGTCTTCGTCGCGCCACGGCAGAGGCAAGGTCGCGAGTGTCAAAGCACCGGGGATCGCCTTCGCGCCATAGAAAAGTTCCAGGCCCGCTTTCATCTGCGGACGCGCGACGTCGTCCAGATAAATCATGTGACCGCCCTGGAAGAACGTCACCTGCAGGTTCGGATTCAGACCCGGTACTGTCTGGAGTCGCGCGAGCTGCTTCTCGGTAGCGAAGAACGGTGTGTCCAGATCGTGATAGCCGTTTTCCGAATACACCTCGAGCCTTGGATTGAGCGTCAGCGCGCCCAGCAGATCGGGGATCGTATCGGGCATCGGCTGTCCGTCATGCGTGAAGTCCCAGGTATTGACGAGGGTTCGATTCAACAGCACGTAGGTCGCGTTGGGCGCTGTATAGCCGAGGTAGTCCGGCATTTGCGTAGCGAGCGCGTTCGTAAATGGCTGCGAGATCATGATGTCCGACGGATCGGGGTCCGCCTGCAGTCGCGGATCCGAATTCGGCAGTGACACGCGGCCATCGTATGCACCGATCGTCGTACCCGGTATCAGGCTGTTGTAAATCGGATTGGCGCTGAAGTAACCCTGTAACGCCTGCAGTGTCATGCCAGACGACGTCGTCCACGACTGCAGCGTTCGCGTGGCGGGATATACCGGCGGCCCGAACAGACTGGGTACGCCATCCTGACTAAGCGCCCAGGTCGCTGCATATGGCTGGAAGTGGTGGTACTGCTGCGTGCCGAACTGCTCTACCTGCTGTGCGTAAGCGGCCTGACTGACCGGTGCGGGCGATACCAGGTTGTAGTACGCCGCCACCTCCGCGTACTCCGGCAGGAATCCTTCCAGCGTATCGGTAGCGAGCTGTAGACCCGCGGGTGTGCCCGTCACGCCGACCGCGTACGAGGCGTCCGCGAAGAAATTCAGAATCGAGGATTGCAGCACGATTCCCGTCAGATGCACACCTGCGGATTCGAGCGCCAGCGCCATCATGTTGGTACGCGGCGTGCCGTACGATTCTCCATAGAGATACAGCGGTGACTTGCTGCGGTTGTTGACCGCGATGTAGCGCTCGACGAAATCGCGCATGACGTCGACGTCCTCGTCGGAACCCCAGAACGACTGGTTCGTGTTCGGCAAGACCGCTTCGGAAAGTCCGGTGCCCGGCGGATCGATATATACCAGGTCCGTCGTGGCGATCAGACTCTCCTTGTTGTCGACGAGCGGATAGTTCGGCCAGTTGTTGCCGAACAGCGGGTCGGGCGTCGCGACACGCGTGGGCGCGAACGAACCGAGCCGCAACCAGATCGACGACGAACCGGGACCGCCGTTATAGAAGAAGGTGACAGGCCGCGGTGCACCGTTCGTGCTCGGCGCGGTGTACGCGACGTAAGACATCGATGCTTCGGGATTGCCTTTCGAGTCGGTTGCGGTCAGGTGGCCCGTGGTCGTCGTGTAGTTGATCGTGGTGTTGCCGGAGACCCACCGATGTTGCATGACTGCCGTCTTCTCGGAAACCTGCGACGCAGCGAGGCCATCGGCGGCGTTCACCGAATAGGCAACCGGATCGATGTAGGTCTGATTGCCTGTCGGTGGACTGGCTTGCTGGCTGGCAGTCTGCTTCAGGTTGGCCGCAGAGGTTGAAGCGGCGCCATCCCCGCCGCCGCAACCGGCGAGAATCATCACGACCATTGTGATAGCGGCCGGTGCTGCCAGGCGATCCCGCTGGCTGTGATGGTAGCGATGGCTAGCGGTACAGTTCTTCGCTGTTTTCATCTCTATCCTTGGTGGGGGTTGAGAGACCATTTCACAAAGCCAGTGTCGGGGTTCGTTAACGATGCATTGGTACCATTGTTTTCCGTTGTATTGCTTTAGTTGAGGAATTTTTGAGTTCGCGTTTGCCACGCGAATGGCAAGATCGAACACATAGCGGTATCAGACTAGACCAGCATTGAAACTTCAACGTCATCGAATCGGGCTGAGACAAATCGGCCGCTCTCGTGAATGTAGTCGGCGAAGTCAGGCGCATCGTTGACGTTGTCGGCAACGATGATTGAACCTTCGCGCAGGCGCGATTCGACAAGGCTCAAAACCGGTTTGTAATGTTGCTTGGCGCCGTCCAGGAAGAGCATGTCCACGGTGTCGGGCAGATCTGTCGCGAGCGTGTGCAAGGCATCACCCTCGCGGATATCGACATAGGTTGAGAGATTGGCCTGCTCGAGGTTGGCACGCACTCTGGCGACCTTCGATGGCTCGAATTCCGACGTGATGAGAACACCTCCACCGTTGTCTTTTAACGCGGCAGCCAGATGCAGCGTCGAAACGCCGAAGGACGCGCCGAATTCGACAATCGACTTCATCCCGTGATTGCGCGCCAGGATATACAACAGGTTTGCCGTAGCTCGGGAAACGGCGAGATGGACATCTTTGACCAGGGAATAGAGCGTGAAAGGATCGGACGTGCGCAGCTTTTGTTTCTCGTCTTCAGTCAGGTGACTCATGCGCTGCATGAGCGCGGATTTACTGCTCTCGGAATCTGCAAAGAGTTGGTCTAGCAGCGGTGCAAGCGGAGTGCTGGATAGTGTGTTCAAGATTGAAGTCCAGATGGGATGCGGTGGTGTCGATCAACTTCAGCGACGCGGACGCATCGAGCCTTAACGTAACAACTATCCCAGGCTGACGATAACCGGGAAATCTGGCCAGGTACGTCAAGTTGCGTGACTGCTCATCGCGAGTGGCTTAGTGATCCTCAAGGGAGTGGCACGGCATGGAAGATGATTTCCGAACCGTTGGCACGGCCGTGTCCGTGGCTAACTCCTGCATCGGTGACGAACGGTCAGGCCAAATATTGTTCGACGGGACGTTTCGTTTGAAGAGAACCAGGCTTGAACTGCGCTCCACGCGAATCTGGACACGTGACCCGCCTTGAAGCAGTGAGGTCGATCCAGCCGCTTCACGAGCTTGCAGGTACAAGGACGAGAAATGGACCCATTGGTAAATTTAATGCTCATTAATGGGTTTTACTCGCGGAACATGGTGCAGCGTCTCCGAAATTTCTCCGATTAATTTCGCCAAATGCCAGGGAAAACACCGACGTGAGCGGTTGTATCATTGCTTGCGCGTTACGCTCATACATAAGTAATATATTTACTAGTAAACTAAATATCGGGACGCAAACTTGGGCCGTTGTCCTGCTGGATGCGCAGTAGAAGTACTGTTCGCCGCAAACGCAGCAGCGGCCATCGGCGGCGACGCAGTGCGTGCATCTCTCGCTCTTCCCAGGATTTTTCTCGATCCAGTTCGCTTCAAGCCAGAAATCAGTACAACGACAAAAGAGCAATCGGAAATACGCTGCTTAACAATCCGTCTTGCCAGATTGAAGGGGAACCGATAACCGGTGAACGGTTCCTGGACCAGGTGGCCATCGTGCACGTGGTTCAGGATCAACGTCCGGTGAAAACTAACCGGAGATAAGGCGAATGGTTGGCAGACGACGTTTCATTGCACAACACCTGGCACGGTATGCGGGGACATTGCTGTCGGCGGCGCTATTGACAGCCTGCGGCGGAGGTTCTGACACCACAGGCGGAACAGCATCGGTAGCCGCCAGGTCGGTTGAAAAGAGCGCAGCCCAGACTGATATGGGGCGCAAGATGGATTGCAGCATTCCCGACGAGACGCTCCCCGTTGGGGCAGCCAATGTTGCGCCCGCCGTGGTACCCGGCATCAGGACATGGCACGGCTCGCGAGGCACGTGGAGTCTCAGCCCGACTAGTCGCATCGTCGTCGAGCAAGCCGATGCCGGAAGCTTGTGGCGTGTCGGCACGCGGTTGCGAGCGGATCTTCTTGAAGTCACCGGGCTCGACTTGCCAATCGTCGTGGGTCCGTACGTGCATCCGGGGGATATCGGCCTGAGTCTGAAACCCTGTCCAGGTACGACGCAACAGATCGGCGATGAAGGATATACGCTCTCTGCAAGTAACAGCATCATCCTTCGAGCCAACCACGAACGAGGCGCACGCGGTAAGGACAATGGCTTGTTCTATGCCACGCGAACGCTGCTGCAGATGTTGATGCTCGATGGTCGGCCGGCCGGTGCACATCGCACGGTTCCTCAAGGCTATGCAATCGATGCACCGCTCTATCCCGAACGCACTTTCATGGTCGACGTCGGGCGGAAATTCGCCGACAAGGGTTTCCTCGAGGCCTATATGAAGTTCATGGCCTGGTACAAGATCAACACGCTGCACCTTGTCATCAGCGGCGACCTGCTGGACCGGACGCCCAATACTCAAACAGGGATCAAGGCCGCGTTCCGGCTCTATAGCCACAACCCGAATTTCACGCAACAACCGCTGTCGTACGACGGCCTGTACTACTCGAAGAACGACTGGAACGAACTCGAGGACGTAGCTGAGGCATACGGCATCACGATCGTTCCGGAGTTCGACACGCCGGGACATTCGCAAGCGATGGCGCGCGCCTTTGATCCATCGAGCACCAGCGAAGGACTCGATACGACCAACCCGGCCACGCTGCGATACGTCGAGCGTGTCTGGGATGAATTTCTCCCATGGTTCCGCTCGCAGAAAGTGCATATCGGTGGCGACGAGGCAGGCGACACGGCGTCGATTCAGACGTTCCAGAACAATCTGGCCAGATATCTGCAAAGCCGCGGGAAGACCGTGGAGATGTGGCAGGACACGGTGAGCGGTCAATCGAACTACGATCCCAATCTCGTGATTCAGAACTGGAGTACCAACGGCCCGCTACCGTGGACCACGCCAAAATTTAAATGGATCAACAGTAGCGGGTCGTTTTACGTCACACCGAATGCCGGCGGTTACGAGGAGTCGTCGGGCTTCCTCGGCGACAGCTTCTATGGCACCGATGCCGGCCTTCCCTTCACACACCCAACCAGCGACGGCGAAGTATTCGACTGGTTCGGCAACACGGCTTTTATAGGCGCAACGTCGACCTATCAGCCCGCCGGTGGCCAGATAGCGTTGTGGAGCGACATGACGTACCACAATCCCTATACCTACGAAGACCTCGCCCACTACGTCGTCAAGGACGTCATCCCCGCTGCCGGACAGATCTGGTGGAACGGTCAGCGCAGAGATCCAGCCGGTGCCGTCATACCGTACGCCACGCTGCGAACG
Source organism: Paraburkholderia acidicola (assembly GCF_002362315.1). GTDB lineage: Bacteria > Pseudomonadota > Gammaproteobacteria > Burkholderiales > Burkholderiaceae > Paraburkholderia > Paraburkholderia acidicola. The sequence goes on along the minus strand of NZ_MTZV01000006.1, from coordinate 1,679,351 downwards.
AGTGTCGCGGTATTGCAATACGGCCCAGGTGTAAAGAGCGTTGCAATGTTCAGCGGTAGTCCATTGTCCGCCACTGCACCTGCCTTTAGCGATCCGCCCGCCTATGTCGTCACACCGGATTACCCGGCGCAAGCGGGTGTGCTGAGCGGTCTTGCCGTCCCGTACAACTGTAGAAGTTGCGGAGGCGGTGAAGTGGGTTATCTCGGGCACTACGGCACAGGAGATGGCACCTTGACCATGACTATTCCAGTTCCGTCCGCGGGCACCTACCTGTTGCCGATCTATTACGTGATGGGCACCACCGTTCCAGAGACCGCACTGCTGACCATCAACGGCGCCGCTCCCGTTACGGTCACCTTTCCGCTCACCGGAGGAGGCAGCGGCGGTACCAGCAGCACGAACAACCTGTCGGGAACCGATCAGGAAGTGATCGTGGGAACCTTCGTCACGCTGCAGGCAGGCATCAACACGATCAAATTTTCGAACCCGACGACCGGTATGCCGAACATCGGAGGCCTGGGGACGCCGCTGCTTCAGCCGTCGCGGTGACAGACAACCAGGCTTGGATGTGATGAGCAGCGCTGGGGCTCGCTATTTGAAGGAGCTCTCCCCATTTGAAATCGCCTTTCCAGGAATCGAACATGCCTAAGCATTCCACAGGAGCACGGATTTTATTTGCCTCTCTATTGACCTTCGTTGCAGTCAATTCCGCCTTTGCGGAGAGTGCGGCTGACGTATCGACATGCCGTGCGGCTGAGACGAATAACTCGATGACCGGGAACAACACCATGCCGACGGTCATCCCGACCCTGCGGGTATGGAACGGGGGAAGCGACTTATGGAGTCTGTCGGGCAACAGCCGGATCGTAGTCCACCCGCGTTCCGCGGAAGAACTTCGTCCGGTCGCATACCGCTTTGCCGAAGATCTCGCTGCCGTTACAGGTCTTACCGTACCGGTCGTCGAGAGCGGCAGAACCCGTCCTGGCGATATCACGCTGAGTCTCCAGTCGTGTAACGACACCGTGTACAAGGAGATCGGTAACGAGGGCAACACGTTCTATGCCGGACCGGACGGTGTTGTACTGCGTGCGAATACCGCGGTGGGTGTGTTGCATGCAACCCGAACACTGTTGCAGATGCTCTCGGTCGACGGGCAACCCGCGGGCATGCATCGTTTCGTGAGCAACGGCTACGCAGTGGATTACCCGCGCCTGCCTGTGCGCAGTGTCATGCTCGATGTCGGTCGGCTCTATATGTCCAAGGAATTTATCGAGGACTATCTGCGCTTCATGAGCTGGTACAAGCTCAATACGCTGGAGCTGCATCTGAACGATCAAGGCTTTGGATGGAACGCGACCCACACCGGCATCAACCCTGCGAATCCGCAATACTACAATCGCGCGTTACGTCTGCTTAGCAGTAACTTTCCGAAGCTGCGTCCAACAGATGGCAATCCGGATGGTGTGACCGGCGCGGAACAGAAAGGGTATACGCATGCTGACTGGGAGGAGATGGAGCGAGTCGCGGAATCGTATGGCATCGAGATCAAGCCGGAGATCGATGTGCCCTCGCATTCCGGCGCTTTCCTCAATGATCGTCCCGATCTGACTTTGCCGAATGTCTCCGCCCAATGGGGTGGAACGCTGAACATGACGAATCCGGCCACGATAGGCTATGTCGAATCGGTCTTCGACGAATTCATGCCCTGGTTCCATTCGAGAAACATCTCGATCGGCGGAGACGAAGCGACATCCAGCGATATCGGCACGAATGATCAGGTTCGCGGAGCGTTTCTCACGCAGCTGGCGCACTACGTGGGAGCGACAAGAAACCGGCAGGGGCAACGTCGCACCGTCACGATATGGAACGATGCATATGACAAAAGCACGAACCTGAGTTTGATCAAGAACAATCTGATCGTTCAGAACTGGGATGGCGATGACGATAGCTATATCGTCGGCGACGGTATCAGGAAACTGATCAACTCAAGCGGGGACTGGTATGTCGTACCGAAGAACAATACGACATCGAGCCTTGGGGAAGCAGAGAGTCTGTATGCAACATGGCAAGCCAGCAACGCTGTGATAGGCGGCCAGATATGTGAATGGAACGACAATGCAATTCTTGGGTTGAACGAGGGCGGAATTAATAGCGCGCTAAAAGATATGATTCCGGCCTCGGCGCAGATTTTCTGGTCGGGCCGGCAGATCGACGCGAGTGGGAATACCGTTCCGTACGCTTCGGTTGCGACGAAAGTGTCCGTGTTGAACTATGGTCCTGGTACCAGGACGCTATCGGGGACGCTCGGCACCCCTTGATCTTCTGGTTGCGTTGTCGCGGAGGCCTGTATTCCAATGCATTGCTCTGCGGCAACGCGTCCTGGTCAGGGTGATCCGCCTGATTTCTTCGGACCATTTCAATTTTTCTGCAGCTGATCACACACGACGCTGTGTGATCAGTTGATCCAATACGGCTACGACATTCCATCTACTTCGCCATGCTGGAAAGCGCCGCGCGTGTTTCCGCAATCGAAGCAACGGTCAACCACCAGCTTGCGCCCTGACTCGCTCCTGGGAACTCCATCGGGATCGGGTTTGCCTTGTGTGGGACACGTGGGATTCTGGAAATTTCTTTGGATTTGTGTTGATTTTCACGATGTGTACGATAGAATTCGTCACATTGTGACCGTATATTTGGTTTTGTGTGGATATTGGCGCATCATCGCCGATGTGCCGCGAAGCCGAAAACGGAGTGATACGTGAGCCAGGGAAGACAAATGGATATCCCCCAACGAAGCGAAATCGTCATCATCGGTGGCGGTGTGATCGGCTGCAGCATTGCCTGGCACCTGGCCAAGCGCGGCAGGACGGACGTGGTATTGCTGGAGCGCCTGATGCTCACGCACGGCACGACCTGGCACGCGGCGGGTCTCGTTGGTCAGTTGCGTTCGTCGAATAACCTGACGCGTCTGATGAAATACGGCGCGAACCTCTACCGGACGCTTGAAGCGGAAACCGGTCAGTCGACCGGCTGGCATGGCGTGGGCAGTTTGCGGCTCGCAGCTTCCGAAGATCGGTGGTCGGAGCTGAAGCGTTCAGCGACTGCGGCAAAAGGATTCGGACTCGATGTCGAACTGATTTCGCCAGCAGACGCGCAGAAGCTCTTTCCGCTGATGGACATCGATGGGCTCGTCGGCGCGGCCTGGATCGAATCGGACGGCTATGTCGACCCGTCGCAGTTGACGCAGGCATACGCGGCCGGCGCACGCGCGATGGGCGTGAAGATCATACAGAACGTGCTGGTGACGAACCTGCACTCCGATGGACGACGTGTGAAGGCTGTAGAGACCGATCAAGGGATCATCGAAGCCGACGTCGTGATCAATTGTGCGGGCATGTGGGGACGGGACATTGCACGCATGGCGGGCATTCGTGTTCCAGTCTGCGCCGTCGAGCATCAATACCTCGTCACCGAGAAGAGCGCACGGGTTCCCGACAATCTCCCGACCTTGCGCGACCCCGATGCGCGCTTCTATATCAAGCCAGAACCGGGAGCGTTGTGCGTCGGTGGCTGGGAAGACGCAACGGTTCCGTGGGGTAGTACGGGCACCAGGCCAATGCCGCTCGATTTCGGCCCGGAGTTGTTGCAACCTTCTTTCGATCGCTTCGAGCAATACGGCCTCGATGCAGCAAAGCGCATCCCGGTTCTCAACGAGCTCGGCATGCGCGACATGATCAACGGTCCGATCCCGATCACTGCCGACGGCGAACCGATCATCGGCCGCTCGCCTGCGCACGACAACTTCTATCTGTGCTGTGGCTTTACTTCGGGTATCGCCGCATCGGGCGGAGCAGGCTCGGTGATGTCGAACTGGATCATCGACGGCGACCCGGGGATGGATCTGTGGCCGTTCGACGTGCGCCGTTTTGGGCAACCTCACGTAGTCGAACAGTTCATGATCGAGCGCGCGATCGAGAGTTACGCGCGCTACTACGCGGTGTCGTACCCGGGTCACGAGAATACGGCGGCACGTAACGCACGCTGCAGTCCGCTGTACGAAACGCTGAAAATGCAGGGCGCCGTATATGGCTCGAAGTTCGCCTACGAACGACCGAACTGGTTTGCCACGGGCGGCATCCTCGCAGACGATGCACCGAGCTTCGGGCGGGGCCGCTGGTTCGAAGCCGTCGGCAACGAGCATCGTGCGGTGCGCGAGCGTGCCGCGCTTATCGACATGAGTTCGTTCTCCAAGTACGAAGTGACCGGTCCCGGCGCATTGCCACTGTTGCAGTATGTGTGCGCATCGAATATGGATCGCCCGATCGGCACCGTCATCTACACACAGATGCTCAACGAGCGTGGTGGCATCGAAGGTGATGTCACGATCACGCGGCTTGCGCCGGAGCGCTTCTACTTCGTTACCGGGAGCGCGCTCGGTGTCCGCGACCGCTCGACGCTCGAGGCACACGTGCCGGCGATCGCCGCAAAATATGGCGCGGTGTCGGTTACGGACGTATCGTCGGCGTACGCGGTGGTCAATCTGTGCGGTCCGTACGCGCGCGACATTCTGGCAAAGCTGACCAGTGCACCGCTCGACAACGATGCCTTCCCCTACATGAGCGCGCGAGAAATCGACATCGGTTATGCGCCGGTCCGTGCGCTGCGCGTCACCTACGTGGGTGAACTGGGCTGGGAACTGCACGTCCCGACGGAGTATGCGCAGGATCTGTATCGCAAGCTGCACGATGCGGGAAAAGCGTTCGGTGTCGCTAACGTAGGCTATCGGGCAATTTCCAGCCTGCGCATCGAAAAACATTTTCTGGTTTGGGGTAGCGACATTTCTCCGGACTACAACCCGTATGAAGCGGGTCTCGGCTTTTGTGTTGCGGCGGACAAACTCGCCGGCAACGTGGACTTCATCGCGGGCCAGGCACTTGCTGCGATCAAGCGGGACGGTCCGAAACGCAAGTTGTGCTGGTTTTCGACCGTGGGCGACGTACCGATGTTCGGTGGCGAAACCTTGCTGCGTGAGGAGCGTGTCGTGGGTGGCGTCACCAGCGCGGACTACGGCTTCACCGTTGGAAAAAATATCTTCGCTGCGTACATCGGGGTTGAGGAGCTGGAAGATCGCGAGTTCACCGTCGAGATCATGGGAGCGCGTTATCCTGCGACGCGTCACGACAAGCCGCTCTATGATCCTCAACGCACGGCGGTGCTGAAATGAAAGCACGCGGGTCCTAGCCACCCTGTTGTGCGGTTTGCGCCTCCATCGCCATTTAACATCTCGCCAGGATGATTTACTCTGTGTCTTTGCCAGACGGCCGCAGCGATTGTTCTCCCGACAGCCATGTTATCGACACAACGAGAAAGTGAAATCATGCGCATGGTGCGCGCGCAGAAAACGTGCACGATCGGTGAGCTGGCGGAAGCACTGGATGTATCCGACGAGACGATTCGTCGCAACATCAAGCCGCTGATTGCCGAGGGGTTAGTGCTCAAGGTGCACGGTGGCATCGTGCTGCCTACGCATCTCGATGAGCCTCCGTTTCAACAGCGCATCCTCAAGAACCGCGAAGCCAAGCAGGCTATTGCGGCCCATCTGAGCCAGCTCATCAAGGATGGCGACACGCTGATCATCGATGGTGGCACAACGTGCGTTCACGTCGCGCATGCCCTATGCCAGCACAACCGGTTGACGGTGGTCACCAACTCCGCCGAGGTCGCCCGCATCCTGGCACCTCGCAACGATAACAAGGTGTTCATTACCGGCGGAGAATTACGCCCTGACGACTCGTCGGCATTCGGCGAGGTCGCACTAGCATTCATTCGGCAATTCCGTGTCCGGTATGCGATCGTTTCTGTTTCATGCGTTACCGCCGATGGCGCGTTCATGTACTCACAGTTGTGCGACGCTGAATTCTCCCGAGCTGCCCTGGCACAAGCCGAGCAACGGGTGGTGGTCGCGGATCTCGCGAAGTTTGGACAAAGCGCACTAGTCACCGGGTTCGGTCCTGAATCGGTCGATAGGCTGGTGACCGACGGTGAGCCGGTCCCGGCGCTCATGCAGGTTTTTGCGCAAACCGATCTTGAGGTCAGCTGGGCGCAGTCAGTCATCGATCAATAAATCGACTGAGCAGGGGACGGATATATCGATAGGCGGCTAGCCCGATGCGCTGTACGCGAATCCTGACTACGCGGCCGGCTCTGAAACTATCGTCGCCCCGTCCTTGTGTTCATGAATGGGCTTGCGTACAAGGCATGCATAGCTGAGTGCCGAGAGCACGCAAGCGGCAGAACTGACCAGCAGCGCCCAGAAGAAGCTACCCGTCCGGTTGACGACCCATCCGGTAACCCACGGAGCAAGCGATCCGCCGAGGAATCCCCCACAGTTCTGGATGGCACCCAGCGACGCCACAAGACGCGATGGAGTCGCCGCATTCACCAGCGCCCAGGCGCAGGCGCCCGCAAGATTGATCGCCCCGACAGCGCCGCTAATCAGCGCCACCGCGACCCACAGATTCGTCGCGAATGCCGCCGGTGCGGTGAGTAGTGCAGCGACGACCAGTCCCGCACAGATCAACCACTTGCGACTGTCTATTGGCCCGACACCGCGTTTGATCAGCGCATCGATCATGGCGCCGCCAAGCAGTTGACCAAGCGCCCCACATGCAAACGGAATGGCGGCTATCCCGCCGGTTCTGGCAATGCTCAGATGGTGGGTCGTTTCCAGGTAACCGGGCAACCAGGTCATGAACAGCCAGACCATGTAGACGATCCCCATGAAGCCGAAGACCATCCCCCACGTCGTACGTTGCCTGAAGAGTCCGATCCAGTCGGCACGCGTCGGGCGCATACCGACGTCGCCTCCGGTCCGGTTTTCGTCGAGATACTGCTGCTCCGACGCAGTGAGTTCGACTGCGCTGCGATCGCGGTAAATGAGTAACCAGCCCACCGCCACCATGATGCCGAGCACACCCATGATCGCAAACATGATGCGCCACCCGAATGCGAGCATGATCGCAGTCAGGATCATCGGAGCAAACGTCGAGCTGACGGCTTGCGATACGGCAACGAGTGCCGTCGGCAATCCGCGGTGACGGAAGTTGAACCAGTCGTTCACTACCTTGACGCCGCCGAGCACCAACGGTGCTTCGCTGACTCCCAGGAAGAACCGGCACAACAGCAAACCCCTGACTGTATGCGTAAAACCGCTCAGCGTCTGGGCGATCGACCACAGGAACATGCCGACACCGAGAACCACGCGTACTCCCAGACGGTCCAGCAATGCGCCGCTGGGTATCTGTCCTATCGCATACGCGATCGAGAACACCGATAGCAGCAGCCCCATCTGGGTAGTCGACAAACCCAGTTCTTCGCGAATGAGTACGTTGGCAATTGAAAGCGCGCTTCGATCCAGATAGTTGACGATACCCGCGACCAGCAGAAAGCCAACGGCCAGACGCTGGATTCGCACGATCCTTCTGGAGTGCGCATTGACCACCTTGTCTGCTCCCGGCGTCAATCAGAACTTCCCGTACTGCAGATACGCCTGCTGCGGATCGACACCTTCGAGGATGGCCTTGCGAACCAGGTTTTCGCTGCTCATCGCCTGCTCTGCTAGCTGCAGTATCCGTTCGAGACGGGCTTGCGGAATACACACCACACCGTCGCGGTCGCCGAACAGATAGTCGCCTGGGTGAATCACTACGTCGCCGATGCTGACCGGTACATCGAAGGCATCGGGCAACCAGTAACCCACCACATCGCGCGGTGTGTAGTAGCGATGCCAGACCTGAAATCCGATACCGATGATGAATTCCGAATCGCGCACACCGCCATCGGCGATGACGCCCCGCACGCCTTTGTACTTGAGCGTTTCCGACGACAACTCGCCCATGTGCGCGACGGTGGAATCGTTCGGCTGGATCGCGAGCACGTGACCCGGCCTGGCGCTGGACAGCAATCCGGTCCATTGAAGCAGGGTCTCGTGACCGTTAGCGGTGGGGTCGACCCGGCCGCTTACGGTGAACGCCGGGCCATACATCTTTTGACCGGGGATCAGTGGGCGCAACGTAGGCGGGAGCGTGAAATCGCGCAGTCCGTCGGCTCGCATGACGTCGTGAAGGATTCCGGAGTAACACTTTTCCAGGCGCTCCAGATAAGCCGACTGTTGCTGGTCGATCTCTTCGGGTTTGCTCATCTCGTCTCGTCTCCTTCGAAGGGATGGCGTAGGGAGCGTGCGCAATCCCGGCCTGCTGACCTGTAGTTGGGTGAGTTGTCGGTACGCTTATATATGAATATATTATTTACTAATAGGCATATTGCGTCAAGCGTGGCACTCCCAGGCGCTTTCCCGGCTCCGGTCCTTGAGCGTCCTATGTGGGCGAGGGTGGCATCATCGAAAGTGCCGTTGCGGCTCGCTGCAAGCAGCTCCGAACCTCGTGAAGCGATGGCGCACTGCGCTGGTCGAGGCGCCGCAGGTAAGGGGTGGTCAGTGCGGCGATCGCGTGTCCGTCGGAACCCAGGATCGGGAATGAAACATTGAATACGCCGGCGGTTTGCAGGCTGTCCATTTCCTCGTGTCCAAGCTCGGTGACCGTTGCCAGCGTGCGGTTGATGGCCTCAGTTGTCATCGGAATCTCGCCCTCGACCTCGCGATGCTCCGACAACATCCTGGCGCGCTGCTGCTCGTTCTGAAAGGCCAGTAACACGTGACCGGAACCGGTGTTGAGCAGGCTCACACGAGAACCGAGCCGGATCGAAAGACCCCAGACGCCCGGGCCGTCGACCTGTGCCACGATGACGACGCTCCCTTCGTCGTAGACGGCGAGGTGGCACGACTGTTCTGCTGTCTTTGCAAACGTATGCATGTGCGGCAGCGCTTCGGCGATCAGACGGTTCACCGGCGGATAGCGGTGCGCGAGAGAGAAAAGCTTCAGGCTCAACGAGTAGCGGTCACCACCGACCGAACGGGTCAGATACTGACGCGCAACCAGCCGTTCAACCATGCGGTAAATCTCGTTGGGCTTGCGCCCCAAGGCCTTCACGATGTCGCCGCGCGTGAGGCCATGCTCCTGCTCCGACAACAACTCCAGAATGTCCAGGCCTTTGTCGAGCGCCGGGGCGCGATAGCGGTCCAGTTCTTCTTCCAATTGATCTTCTCCTTGGTCCAGCGATGCTGTGCCCGTAGTGTGCGGCTTTTGATACCAGGCGTTGTCGGGACCTCCTGCGCCCGACCACCTGCCAGGGAAAATACCAACACACCTAACAGTATTGTTTCTTGATTTCGATGCTCATATATAAGTATTCTACTTACCTGTAAGTAGAACTGCCAGCAAGACTCGACCATGAAGTTGTCCGCGCTCGGTCGAATCACTGCCCGGATGAAAATGTACGTCAGCTCGGCCGTGCAATCCGTCAGTAGCGCGGCCCCGAGTATCCGCGTTTAGCGATCTGCACCGCTTGATCCAACGTGAAGCGATGGTCGACAGAAGTGTCTGAACCAGGCGGTCATCGTGCACAAGGATCGGGGCAAGGCTCTGCAAGACCAAACCGGAGACGAGACTGATGGTTGATAGACGACGTTTCATCGCACAAAGCCTGGCGCTATATGCAGGGACTTTGTTGTCCGAGAGCGGTGTAGCCGAAACGACTGCGCTCGAGCATGGGCCGAATCCAGTCTTCAGGACCAAGGCGGAAACGCTCAAGTGGTACGAGAACGCCAAGTTCGGGATGATGGTCTGCTGGGGGATCTACAGCAGCTTCGGTGAGGGCGAATGGATCCTGCTGGACGATAACAGTCACTTCAACAATGGAACGGCGAGCGGCGTAGATGCCTACAAGGAGAACGCCGACAAGTACCTCCCAACGCGAGCATCGATCCGCAATCTGGTCAGCGTCGCGAGGAATGCGGGGGCGAAGTACATCAACCTGGTGACACGACATCACGACGGCTATAGCCTGTGGAATACCGGAGCAGACCTCTACGCGAGCAGGTACAACACCGCAGTGGACGGTCCTCGCATCGACGTAGTCAAAGGTTTTGCGGACGAATGCAGCAGACAGGGGTTGCAGCTCGTTCTCTACTATTCGCTGCTGGACTGGACCAACCCGGCGTTCCCGACGACCCAGGCTGCAAGCGACGATGTGTTGTCGGTTTACCAAAGCAACCAGGGGAACCTGGCCGACTACCTCGCGTTCATGAAAGCGCAGCTCAAAGAGCTGCTTACCCACTATGGCCAGATAGCCGCTGTCTGGTTCGACGGATACTGGGCGGCCCGGAATCCAGCGATGTGGGACATCGAGGACATCTACCATACGATCAACGTCACGCAGCCTGCCACCCTGATCGTCAACAACAAGGGGCTGAGTTCAGGGTCTGCGGTTTTACCGGGCGAGGACTTCGCTGTCTACGAACGAGGCCAGAATCCAACGGTCGGAAGTTTCGGCGAAACCATCGACACCAGCCAGACCGATGCTCAAGCGAATGCCGGAACATGGGGTTACGACGCTCACGCAAGCATTCAGCCTGTGGCATGGATGCTCGACAGCATCATCACCAACATTTCTGTCGGCAAGAATTTCGTTCTGAATATCGGGCCGATGGCAAACGGCAAACTGCAGTCCGCTCTGATAGACAATCTCGCGCAGGTCGGCCGGTGGATGAGCGAAAACGCGGAAGCGATTTACGACACACAGGCGGGTCCAGTTCAATACTTTCCCACCTCGACTTCGCGAACCACCGCAAGCGGTCGCGAGTATGTCTACCTGTTTGTCAGTGACAGTTCGTCAGGGCAATTGCAGTTGGGAAATTATCCGCACTCCATCAAACGTGCCTCGCTTGTGATGGACCCGAACTGTGCGCTCGCCGTGCTGACCAGCCCGAGCGGCGATGTCACGATTCAGCTACCGGGTTCTGCGTCTGCATCGGCGGAATCTCCCTTGGTGATCAAACTGCAGTTGGGCTAGCATCTGCTCCTGACATCGAGTCGAGCCAATCGCTGGCAGTGACTGCACGTTTTAATGCGCCCTGGTTTTCCGCGCCAGGGCGGTTCGTATCAGGTGAGCAACATGTTGGAGCGTTTGATGTCCCGGTACCCATGCCATTCGCGAATTTTCGACGGTGATGGCATGGAGCGATCATGAACAGCGTAGAGCACAATGCAGAGGCCAATCTAAGAGTTCATCTGCTCAGATGTCTCGCCGACACGTGCAAGGACATGGGTATCGACCCTGAACGGTTATGCATGGGTCTCGGTTTCGATGTTGCGGACCTGTCCGATCCGTCTTGCCGTGTGTCGTTGCGGCAAGCAGGCACGATGATCCAGAGGGCGCTCAGTCTGGCACCGGGCTGCGGTCTTGGGCTGGAAACCGGCACTCGAGAGACCATCGCATCGATAGGTCTGGTCGGCTATGCGATGCTGACAAGCCGGACGCTGATGGACGCCGCCGCGTTGAACATTCGCCTGCAAAAACACACAGGCCCATTGCTTCACTTCGATCTGACAACAGACGAACGAATCGCTTCGATCTGCGCCACCAACCATTTCTTTGAGTCAGACGTCGAGATATTCCTGGTCGAAGAAGCGTTCAGCAGCGCCATGAAGCTCGCGTATGCGCTCGTCGGCGACGGGTTCAGACCGGCTGCGGTAGACCTAACCTACCGGGCCCCATCGTACGCAGCGCAATATAGCCGGATCTTCAAATGCCCCGTCCGGTTTGAGCAGGCAAGTAACGTGTTTTCAGTCGATGCTGCATGGGGGACCCGGCCCATCGCGACCTATGATCCGCTTGCGCATCGCCAGGCGCTTCTGCTTCTGCAGGCTGCAGACACGCAGGAAGACAGCGGAACCGACTTTCTCGAATCCATCGCACGCATTATTCGCCGCGATCTGCGGAACGCGCCATTGCTTGCTACGGTCGCCACCCAACTGTGTATGAGCGAACGAACGTTGCGCCGTCGACTGACCGGGAGCGGTGTGTCGTATCAAACTCTGGTCAATGATATTCGTCAGAAGCGCGCATACGAGCTGTTGAATAACCCACGCCTGACCGTCGACTATGTGGCGAGAGAGGTAGGTTTCACCGACAGCCACAACTTCCGGCGCGCGTTCAAGCGATGGACCGGTCATGGTCCACGCGAGTCCCGGTAGTGATGCTCACGGTCGTCAGTTCAGCCTCGTGACCCGGGACAGCGGCAGTGGGGCCACCTGGAATATCGGCCAATCTTTCACGGCGCTCCAGATAAGCCCGCTTCTTCTGTTCGATCTCTTCCGGTTGTATCGTTCAAAGCCATGAAAACCACGAGCCGATGGTCTTTGCGATTGTAGTCACCGTATCGGCGACCAGCTTCGCCGTCGATTGCACAACGTTGCCGACAGCGCTGCCGATTGAAGAGATCGCCGCACCGACACTTTGAAGCGCGGTTTTAGCAATCGCAGGAACACCCGCCAAAAGCACGAGCGGTGCTGCAACAACAGCGGTCAACAGCGCGATACCCGTTCCGCTTCCGCTAAACAGACTCTGCGCAGCTGATGCGATAGGCGAGAATGCTTCGGACAGAACGCCTGCTATTGTCAATCCCGTTTCCGCTACAACGGTGGTGACGCCATTGATCACCGTCTCGCCGCCTGTTTTCACGGCATCACCGGTTTGCGCGAGGTCCTGCCCGATGTTGATCTGCGCGTCCGGATTGCCACCGGCGCTACTCGCGTTCGTCATCTTCGGATCGGTACGGCTTTCGAGGCCGGTTTCCAGGTGACCCGCGTAACGCCAGATAAAACGGCTACCGATATCGCAGGACACGGTCACGTCGTACCAGTGATCGTGGCCCTCGATCGACACGGTGAATGTCTTCGATGTGCCAGCGGCAACGATCAACGACTGCGTGGTGTTGCCATAGCTTTCCGTGAGACTGAACGTAACCGGTTGGGTCGACGGGTTGGTGAAGGCTAGAACGATGTTGTCGAAGGACGATGCATTCTGCGTGAAACCCACTGACGGAAGTGCGTTGGCTGCGGCCCTGTCGGCAGGGATAACACCGGCGAACTGCACGAGGAAGCCGTTAGGACCGTACACGGAACATGCATAGGCACCCGTCGATTGCGGGATGGTCCTTAGCGTCTTGCCTGCTTCGATCGTGTAGTGAAAAGGCCGTTGAGAGGCGGTGCCAGGATTGGTGTACGCAATCAGTGCGATGCCCGCGGGCCCGTTGTTCGCGCATGTCAGCTCAAGTCCCTTGCCGCCATGCACTGCGCCGTTTACCAGCAGCTTGTAGGGCAGAGGGCGTGCAGTGCGCTGCTGGGTCTCCCATGCCGGAAGTGCTTGCGACGACGGTACTGTCGGCGCTGGCATGAGGTACGTGTCGAGATGGGTGACGGAGCTGGGCAGGTTGTTCGGCCAGGAGGCCGGCGATCCCGCGAAGTCGAATGCCGATGTCAGATCGCCGCAGATGGCTCTGCGCCATGGCGAGATGTTCTTGCATTGCACGTCGCTCGCGCTTTTGCCTTTGGCGATAAGCCAGGTCTCCAGAAAGCGCAATACAGAGGTATGGTCGAACAGTTCGGAACAGACCTTCCCTCCGGTGCTCCACGGAGAGATGACATGCATCGGTACACGCGACCCGAGGCCTGTAGGCTGCCCCAACCAGATCTCGTCGGGACCGAAGTCCGTCATCGTGGCCGCGCCATAGCTCTGACCCGCGATCGAAACCGGCGCAATGGGTGCCGGTATGTGATCGAAGAATCCGTCGATCTCGTCGTAGTTCAGAATGAACACCGTCTTTGACCACACGTCAGGATTGCTGGACAGGGCGGTCAGCACTCTCGCCACAAAATCCTCACCTGCTCCGGGTGTGTTCGCCGGATGTTCACTCACCCATGCCGGCGGCACAATCCACGATACCTGCGGAAGCGTATTGGCCAGGACGTCCTTGTGCAGTGCCTGGACCAGCGCATCACCGTTCGAGTGACTGGCATCGTCGCCGAACGGTTGATCGATGAAGGTCCGGCCGTTCAGGTAAAGCGCCCGGCTGACAGGATCGGGAGTGTCTGCGCTCAGCACTTTCCCGTTGGAGTCGACGCGAAACTGCTTGAAAAACTGCAACCCGTTGTCGGCAAAGTTATCGAGTTCCTGATACAGCCTCCATGACACGCCCGCCTGTTGCAGCACTTCGGCATAGGTTTGCCAGCTCGGCATCTGCGCAATCTGCGAGTTGTCGTCATACCGGATGTCGCTGACGTCGATCAGACCTACCGTGCTGGTGGGAAGCACGGCGGAATCCGTACATGTTCCAGACCAGAAGTAGGTCCGATTCGGATTGGTGCTACCGAAAAACGAGGCATGGTACTCATCGCAGACCGTGAACGCATCGGCAAGCGCGTAGTAGAACGGTAGATCTCCACGGTTGAAGTAACCCATGGTCATCGAAGTCTTCTGCGCGATCCACGCGTCCCAGTTTTGCCACGCAACCTGACTGCCCTTCCAGGCGTTGGACGTCGAGGTCTCTAGTGCGCTCGTGCCGTTGACATCGAAGTGGAACGGCAGCACGTACTTGTCCGCGTTGCTCGGGTCCGGCTGATACCAGACTGGCTTGCCGGTTGGTAGCGGCGCGGGCCGCGGATCGCCAAAGCCGCGCACGCCGGCGAGGCTACCGAAGTAGTGATCGAATGAACGGTTTTCCTGCATCAGGATGACCACGTGTTCGACGTCCTGAATCGTGCCGGTTACGCGGTTTGGACTGACGGCGAGCGCATTGCGGATGCTGGGTGGAAAGACAGATAGCAAGGCGGCGGCGCCCGCTGTCTGGGCGCTCAGCTTCAGGAAGTCACGGCGGTCGTATGAGGACATGAGTCAGATCCTTAGCGCGGAATTCAACTCCAGAAGACTTCTGCATCGGTCGCACTGCCGTGTCTCACAACCCGTAGACGACGTGCGTCAGCCCTGGTTGCTGACGCAGCCCAGAGCTTGGCCAAGGTTTATGACCGTCGGATGGCAATACCTCAAAAATCCACAAATTGTCATATATTGCCTCATGCCGTCGCAACGGTAGCTCACCAGAACTGGATGGGCAAGGAAAACATGTGCGAAAGATGGAAGGAGGTAGTCGGCCGCTGGAAGCGAGTCCCTGGTCTGTCTACACGAATGACCGAATCGGACCCACCGATGGCCATTTGCCCACTTCAACAGATGATTGACTGCTCCTACATTGCACGTTACCGGTGATTTCCCGGTCGCCAGATCTTCAGAATCCGGCGTTGCGCTCGAACAGTTCGCTATCCCATCTTCATGTTCGTCGGCCGTGTGTAGCAGGTCGCTTTCTCGCAGTACGCCTCATGTCGCACGCATCGGGCGTAGTTCCCGCATAACCGCACCGTTCCGATAGAGACCGGCGGAACAACGGATATCTATTCACAGGGAGGAACAATGTTGACGCTAAAGCAGCTCAGGCAATTTCTCGCGATGATCCTGTTGGGCATGGCGGCCTTCAACAGCCATGCGTCGGATACAACCCCGCCTGATTCATCCATTCCGTATTACTCGTGGTACGAAGTGACCTTGCCGGAGAGCACGGGTGCAAGCTGCGGCAACGGAACACCGCTGCGGTTCTACGTGAACCGTGCCCAGTCCGACAACATGCTGTACATGATGGAACCGGGCGGCGCCTGCTGGGACTACGGCACGTGCACGCAGACGTCGACGGGTGCAGAGGCAGGGCTGGGCGGCTTCAATCCCGATGGCATTCCGCATAACTACATGAATGCGACGTTGAACGACAGCCTGCTTTCATCGTTGCTCTCACCGTTGATGACGCGAATGGACTTTATCCACATTCTCGTCGGTGAACCCGCGATCGAAACGCAGAACTGGACGCAGGTATTCGTCCCATATTGCTCCGGCGATATTCACATGGGCAGCTCGGTGCGCACCTACTCGTCACCGACGGGTGACTGGCGGGTTCAGCATTTTAGTGGCTTGAAGAACATTCAGGCCGTCACGCAATGGCTGGTCGACCATGGCTTCGGCAAGCCGAGTCGCCTGATGGTCTACGGGACAAGTGCGGGTGGTTACGGGACGCTCGGCAACTACGCATCGATCCGTAAAGCACTGCAGCCACAGGCCAACAGCTCGTTACTGAACGACGCGGGGACGGTCCTGAATACGCCGTTCAATGCCGACCCGGCAACGCATCCGTCGGTGGGGTTGTACACGAGGGTTCGCACCGAATGGGACCTGGCCGGACCGAACGGCATGATCACGCTGAACAGCAAGCTCCTCAAGAACTACGATCTCAACAACATGGGTAGCGCGTATGTGTCGCTATCGACAACCTTCCCGCACGACAGGTTCGGTTACTCGACCTATCAGCAGGACGCGATCGAAGCGGCCTACCACTATCGGGCATTCGTGCCGGCGGTCATCGCGGCACCGGACGATGCGACCAAGGATTCGCTATCGCTGGCCATGTACGACAAGGAACTGGATGGCCTGAAGCAGGTATTGAATCCACTGCCGAACTTCGGCTACTACATGCCGTGGGCGCGTAGCGACTTCATGCACAACCATCAGGTGACCGCGATCAGCTTCACGGGATCGGACATTCACGAGAACGGCATCAATTCGAACGTCGGCGACTTCGTTAATGACTTGCTCAACCAGAAAGATCCATCCGATACCCCGGTGATGAAGGTGTTCAGAACCGAGCAATGGTCGGACTTCTCGTTCTCGACCTTCCTCGCGTGGGTCGACAGCATTTTCAATCTGACCGGAGAAGCTGGCCCGATCTCCACTCACAAATCCTGATCTCTGTTGCGCCAGTCGCCGTCCGTTCAGGACGGCGTAGCGGGCGCGATACGAATCTATGTGAGACGTCGCCTGGGAAACCAAAGCGGCAGCCAACGGAACAGACGAACAAGCGCTTCGGAGCGCAGCGAGTCATCTGCTTACTGACCGAATTGCGCTCTGCTTCGATTCCGGCCGATTCGCTTGCGATAACAATCATCGGAAACCGCATGAATAGAAGTGCATTGGCAGAGCGTAGACGGTTTTTCGCGAATGTCTGGCGATGGGTTGCGGGCCTGTCGCTGACCGCCGCAGTGGCAGCATGTGGTGGCGTCGACAGCAACTCGAGCCAGTGGGTCGCAAGCTGGTATGCCGCGCAGCAGAATTACAACGAGGTACCACCCCCTATCATCGACCCGTCCTTACCGCCTCTCACGATTTCGAACCAGACGGTTCGTCAGATCGTACATACGTCGTACGGCGGTAGTCAGATTCGCATCAAGCTATCCAATCTTTTTGGCACCGCGCCAGTGACGTTTGCAGCGGTGCACGTGGCGCGAAGCACAGGGAACGGAAACGTCGATACGACGACCGACAGGACAGCGACCTTCTCTGGCCAGGGCAGCGTAACCCTGCCGGCCGGCGCGGAGATGTGGAGCGACAGCATAACCATTTCATCTCCAGCACAGTCGGATCTCGCGGTCAGCCTGTTCATTCAGGCTAGCGCGCCGGTTGTGACAGCACACGTGACGGGTCAGCAAACCAACTACCTTGCGCCCGGCAATCAGTCTGGTGCGGACTCACTGAGCGGGGCGACAACCAACCTCTCGGGCGTTTGGCCGTACTACTGGCTGAGCGAAGTCGACGTGTCGAGTGCGGATAAGGTGAAGGTCATCGTAACGTTTGGCGATTCGATTACGGACGGATACCAGTCCACTGTCGACGCCAATCATCGCTGGCCGAACTTCTTCGACAATCGCGTGCAAGCCGCGGTGGGCAGTGTCGGCAAGGCAAGCGTCGTGAACGCGGGGATTTCGGGGAACCGCTGGTTGCAGGACATCATCGGACCGGCTGGACAGGGCCGCTTTGCGCGCGACGTAACGGGCGTATCGGGCGCTACTCACGTCGTGATTCTGCTGGGCATCAACGATATCGGCTTCGGTATGGCTATACCTGCACAAGCAGAGTCATCGGATCAGATCATCGCTGCGATCAATGCGGCAATTGCGCAGGCGAAGACCCGGAAGATGAAGGTGTTTCTCGCGACGTTACTGCCTTATCAGGGTGCCGACTATTTCGACGCTGTCGGCGAGACGAAACGCCAGGCAATCAACGCCTATATCCGTTCTGCTTCAGGTATCGATGGCGTGATTGACTTCGACAAGGCCATGCAGGATCCGTCGAATCCTGCGACGTTGCTTCCCGCCTACGACAGCGGTGATCACCTTCACCCGAACGATGTAGGGTATCAGGCCATGGCCAACGCGATCGATCTGAATCTGCTTAACCGGTGATGTGTTCGGCAAGCGCTTTGCGAATGAACACTCTCGGTATTTCTGTGTGGAGGAGACAGCGGTGAAAAAATCATATCTGATCGGGCTCGTGCTGGCAGTCTGCTATTCGGCAAGCGGTCCGGTTGCCATAGCCGCCGATAGCGGCGCCGTTGTTGAAACGGCTTCATTCGGTGCATTCGTGCCTGAGACCAGCGGCGCGCTGCCGTTTCACTCGTTGGCTTTCGAGCGTCAACCGGCTGCGCAAACCATCACGACCGGACTCAAATCCTATCTGACACCATCTGGCCAGCGAATCGACGACGTCGTATTTCGTGACGGTCTCGGACGCGAAGCGTACTTTCGTGGATGGAACGTGTCAGGTACGTCCAAGCTCGTCGAGAGTGGATACAAACCATTCAATTCGATGAGCGATGCGCGAACGAGCATCGCCAGCATGGCGGACATGACCGCGCCCAACCTGATCCGTTTGCTGGTGATGTGGGAGGGAACCAACCCTGCGCCGGACACAATCGACTACACCTATCTCGATCAGATCGCCGCCCAGATGCATGCCGCGATATCCCGACGAATCTATATCCTTGTCGACTTCCACCAGGATCTGTTTTCGCGGTACCTGTTCAATCAGGGATCGTGGTACACGGGTGAGGGCGCGCCTGCGTGGGTACTGCCTAAGTCCGACTATCCGCAGGAATACTGCGGGATCATCTGCACGGGTTGGTCGCAGCTCTCCCTAACAGACGAAGCGATCCGCCTCGCTTCCAGAAACTTCTGGAACAACCAGCCATTCACCGCGCCAAACGGAAAGCTGTATCAGCTGCAGGACGTCTACCTGTGGCAGCTTCAGAAGTCTCTGCAATATCTGAAGTCAAAGCTTAGCCCGCAGGAATTCACTTACGTGCTCGGTGTCGATGCGTGGAATGAACCTATCGACGGCGGCATGCAAGGACTCACGCCGAAGCAATGGGACAATCAAAAGCTCTGGCCGTTCTATGTCAAAGCGCGCACAGTTGCGGACCAGGCCGGCTGGAACCAGAAATGGGTGTACTCGGAACCACTGGTCTTCTGGAACACCAACGTCGGCATCGTTGCACCCACGGGCGGACAACTGCTCGACACAAAGCCAGGTCCTGGTTTTGTGTTTAATCCGCATTTCTATGATGCGGGCCGTCAGGCACTGGACTTTAGTCCTGTTGAAAACGCAACGTATTTCCAGAGCTTTGACGACATCCGCAAGGAGAGTCGCTACCGGGGTAATGCGACGTTGCTCAGCGAGTTTGGCGCTTCGGTAGGCGGCACCGGAAGACAGGATACGGTTCGCACGATCCAGGCGATGTACCAGGCAGCGGAAGCGAGCGATGCGATTGGCGGGAAAACACGCTACGTCGATTTCTATTCCGCACCGATCTCGGGTACGCAGTGGCAATGGGATCACTACTACGATCACCATCACGAGTACATGAACTTCAATACGTCGAAATTGATCACGGCCACCGATGGATGGAATGGCGAAAACTATTCGGTGGCGAAGGATTTTTCGACGGCCTATACGCTCGATGCCAGAGTCGTCGAACGGGCATACCCGCGCAGATCGCAGGGCGACCTGATGAATTTCTACTACAACGACATGGCGCAGGATGCGTCGTCGCAGCCGTTGAGCTGGGCGTCGATTCGTCCCCAGCAAGGTGGGACGGAGTGGTTTGGTAATACCCAATTCATGCTTGTAACGTGGCGTGGCCGCCGCTCGGATGCACCGACGGAAATTGCTTTGCCCCGAAGCTGGAAGCCAGAAAACCTCGCCGTGCTCACAGACAAGGCTTTGCACAATGGCGATCTGACGAAGAACGCGCCATTGACCCAGTTGCCGGATGAAGTCGCGCTGGCTTCGGATTCGATCAGCAGGACCGCGAGCCGTGTACTGGTCTGGGACGATCCCGGTGCAGGAGAAGACGCCAATTCCATTCACTTTGCGCTGGTCGTCAACCAGGACAACTTGACTGCTCCCGCTGTCGGTTCATCTCAACTGGAGACACTGCGTCAGGATCTGATCAAGGCGCTTTGCCGGGATCGACGCGGCGTTGTTTACCTGACCGGAACGATGGCAGGCACGGGGTATCCGTGAGATTAAAGTAATCACGCCCAGCAGGAGAAAGTATGACCAGCCTCAGGCACAAGCTCATCGTGCTCCTCTTAAAGGGTGTTCAGTATCAGCGGCGATCATGGGGCAGCAAGCTACCGCAAAAACTCGCCGAGGCCTGCGCAAAACCCGGCGGACCGCCGAAACGGTTCCCGGCTCACTTGCGCATCGAGCGTACGGATATGCTCGGTCGAGCTTGCTACGTGCTGTCACCTCGATCGACGGTTGAGCCCACTTTGCTTAACCACGTCTTGTATCTGCACGGTGGTGGCTACGTCGATCCCATCCATCCCGCGCACTGGAAGTTTTTGCAACGGCTTGTCCACGAAACAGGTTGCAGGGTTGTCGTGCCGCTCTATCCGCGCACGCCCGAGCATCAGTTCAAGGACGCACTGGCGATGGTCGATGCCTCCTATGCGAATCTGCTCGGTAACGTGTCCAAAGACCGGTTCGTGATCATGGGTGACTCGGCGGGTGGTGGTATGGCGCTGGCATTCGCACAGCATCTCGTGGCGACTAACAGAACGCCGCCGCGCGAACTCGTGCTGATTTCTCCGTGGCTGGATGTCACGATGAGTAACCCGGATATATCGTTCGTTGAACCACGAGATCCGTGGCTTGACTGTCATGAGCTCGTGGAATGCGGTCGCATGTACGCAGGCGGCGAGAGTGCCGATCACCCGTTCGTGAGCCCGATCAATGGCTCGGTAAGCGGTATCGATCGCATAACCGTGTTCATTGGCGGGCGCGACATATTTCTGCCCGACTGCGTGAAGTTTGCTACTGCGGCGAAACAGACCACCAACGTGAACATTGTCTACGAACCAGAGATGATTCATGTGTGGCCGATCTTGCCGATTCCCGAGGCCCGGGCCGCCCAGAACCTGATTTTCCGATCGGTTCTTTTTCCGGAGCCTGCTGGTGCGCATTGAAGTGGATCTAAACCGGAGTACGACAACATGCTCAGTGCTTTCTCATCATCTGAAACTTCCAGGGTCGGTTGTTCTTTGAAACCGTCTGCGGCGCACTTGCGACTTGTCCACGACGAAGCCGGCTCGGGCAGTCAGCACGAGCAGCATGTCGTTTCAACCAGGCGAGCGTTTGGGGAGATTGAGTTTGATCCGACTAACCGGTCTGTTCTACGCAACGGAGTCGCGGTACGCCTGACACGCAGACAGTTCAACCTCGCCTTTCTGCTATTTCTTCACCTGGGCGGTCCTGTGTCGCGCACCATGATTCGCGACGTAGTCTGGCCAGAAACGTTCAACACGCAGTCGCGGACAGTGGATACACATGTGTGCCTCGTGCGCGCAAAACTTGATCTCTATCCGGACAGCGGCTTTCGTCTGATGTCGCTATACGGCTACGGTTATCGTCTTGAGAGAGTCGACGAAGACCACGCCTGAAGATTGCAGATGCTGGCGGGCATCGAATAAACCATTCGATGCCCGCCGGCATGCCTCTGCACTACCACTGGTACGCTGCACCCACCCCGTACACAGTCCCTGCACTGCCACCGCTAACACCCCCCTTCACCTTGATGTTTTCCGCCACGCGAGCGGTGAACCCGAACGCAACCGCCGAGTAGCCTTGATAATTTCCCGACCCAAATCCCACTGACAAAGTCTTGCCCGGGTCGACCTCTGGAATCATCGACAACGCGGCAGCCGCCGCGATACCTGCGTACGAACGACGCGCCACGTCATTGACGTTGCCTTGCACGCTCTCCAGCTGAGACACGTTGACCGCGTCGGTTGGGTTGATGCCCGCCGCTACATTGGTGATGCGACGCTCGTTTCCTGTCGAGCCGACGGATACCGTGTTGGCCTCGTTCGCAACGGAGTTTGCACCGAGCGCGACTGAGCCTTGAGCCGTGGCTTGCGCACTCGCACCGAGCGCCACCGAATTGTTGCCGGAGGCCAGTGAGTTTGCGCCCACTGCTGTCGCCGGGTCGGCGATGGCCTGCGCCTGGTAGCCGATGGCAACAGATCCGTTGAATTGCGCAGTCGAGCGAAAGCCGATCGCCGTGCTGTTCGTGTCCTGTGCGAGCGACTGCGAGCCATACGCGGTTGCGCCACTGGCTACCGTGGTAGTGGTGGCGCCGTTGACGCCGGCGATCGTACCTGCGCCCGCGCACAACCCGGTTGCCGTCGTATCCGTGCCGTTGGCTACACCGCAACCGGAAGCCTGTACGACCTGCGTGCTCGTGTTGTTGGTTGCGCGCCCCTGGGAGACGACTGCACCGGACGAGTCGACGCCACCCGTGAGCGTGGCACCGATAGTCGCGCCGCGCGAGCTTGCCGTGGTGGATGCGGCGTTGATGGGCGCGAGCGATGTCGACAGGCTGGACAGGACTACACCGTTTCCACCGGCACCACTCGCAATGGCGCTGGTGATCGTGCTTAGCCCGCTGCTCACGGTGGTGGACAGCGAATTCACGCCGGTAGACAAAGAGCCGATGCTGGTCGAGGTCGATGCCGAGAGGCTACCGATCGTGGTGCTGACACCGGTCGACAGTGACGTGAGACCGGTCGACAGCGAGCCGATGCCTGTCGAACTCGACGTGGACAACGAGTCAATGCCGGTCGATGTCGACGTGGAGAGACTGCTTACATTGCTGTTCGTCGTACTGAGGCCGGTCGACAGCGAGTTGATCGCAAAGGCCACGGATGTCGACAGTGAGGACACCTGGCTTACGTTGACCGCATCGGTTGGGTTCACGCCTGGGGCAACGTTGGTCAACCTGACCGGTGCGGTCGCGCCGACTCCGCCGAGCGTCACGCTCGTATGCGACGGGTCGTCGTACTGGACGGAATTGGCGATGCCCGTTGACAGCGAGATGACTCCAGTCGACAGCGAACCGATGCTGGTCGAGGTCAGCGTCGATAGACTCGATACGGTGCTGCTAGTCGTGCTCAGTCCCGTCGACAGGGAGGTGACGTTGGTCGTCAGGGTGCTGATGCCGGTGGAGGTCGAGGTCGACAGGCTACCGATGCTGCTGGTGGTGGTGCTGAGGCCAGTCGACAGACTCGCTACGTTGCTGTCTGTCGTGCTCAGGCCGGTGGACAGGCTGGTGATGCCCGTTGAGGTCGACGTCGACAGTGAGGTCACTCCGGTGGACAGGCTGTTGATGCCAGTCGACGTCGATGTGGACAGTGAGCTTACGCCCGTCGACAGGGAGTTGATGCCGCTTGACGTCGATGTCGAGAGGCTCGTTACGTTGCTGTTGGTCGTACTCAGGCCGGTGGACAGGCTGGTGATGCCGGTCGATGTCGAGGTGGACAGCGAACTCACGCCGGTCGACAGGGAGCCGATGCCGCTTGATGTCGACGTCGAGAGGCTGGTTACGTTACTGCTGGTCGTGCTCAGACCGGTAGACAGGCTGGTGATACCGGTCGAAGTCGAGGTGGACAGAGAACTTACGCCAGTCGATAGCGAACCGATGCCGCTCGAAGTCGACGTAGACAGCGAATTGATGCTCGTCGATGTCGAACTCGACAAACTTGTCACATTGCTGTTTGCTGTGCTGAGACCGGTAGACAGGCTCGTGATACCGGTTGAGGTTGACGTAGACAACGAACTCACGCCGGTCGACAACGACCCGATGCCACTTGAGGTCGAAGTCGAAAGGCTGGTGATGCCTGTGGAAGTTGAGGTGGACAGTGAGCTCACACCAGTCGACAACGAAGCGATGCCGCTTGAAGTCGAAGTCGAGAGACTGGCGATGCCGGTCGATGTCGACGTGGACAGCGAACTCACACCGGTCGACAGAGAAGCGATGCCGCTTGAAGTGGAAGTCGAGAGGCTGGTGATACCGGTTGATGTCGACGTGGACAGCGAGCTCACACCGGTCGACAGCGAAGCGATGCCGCTTGAAGTGGAAGTCGAGAGGCTGGTGATGCCGGTCGAGGTCGAGGTAGACAGCGAGCTCACACCGGTCGACAACGAACCGACCGCGCTTGAAGTCGAGGTCGACAGGCTGGTGATACCAGTCGAAGCCGACGTGGACAGCGAACTCACACCGGTCGACAACGAAGCGATGCCGCTTGAAGTAGAAGTCGACAGACTCGTGATGCCAGTCGAAGTCGAGGTGGACAGCGAACCCACGCCGGTCGACAGCGAAGCGATGCCGCTTGAAGTAGAAGTCGACAGACTCGTGATGCCAGTCGAGGTCGACGTGGACAGCGAACTCACGCCAGTCGACAGCGACCCAATCCCGCTCGAAGTAGAAGTCGACAGACTTGTGATGCCAGTCGAGGTCGACGTAGACAGCGAACTCACACCAGTCGACAGAGAAGCTATGCCGCTTGAAGTCGAGGTCGAGAGGCTGGTGATACCGGTCGAAGTCGACGTGGACAGCGAACTCACACCGGTCGACAACGAACCGACCGCGCTTGAAGTAGAAGTGGACAGAGAGCTCACACCAGTCGACAGGGAGGCGATGCCGGTTGAAGTCGAAGTCGACAAACTGGTGATACCGGTCGAGGTCGAGGTGGACAGCGAACTCACACCGGTCGACAGCGACCCAATCCCGCTCGAAGTAGAAGTCGATAGACTCGTGATGCCAGTCGAGGCCGACGTAGACAACGAACTTACCCCAGTCGACAACGACCCGACCGCGCTAGACGTCGAAGTCGACAGAGTTGTCACATTGCTATTCGTCGTGCTCAGACTGGTCGATGTCGCAGTCGACAGGCTGAACAACTGACTGCCGTTGATCGCGTCCGTGCTCGTCGACGACACAGTTCCGGCTGCGAGATTGGTGACTTTCTGGTTATTGACACTCGCACCGCCGTTCAACGAAGCCAGCCCCGACACCTGCATCGTGCCGACGATCTGGGTGCCGTTCGTGCCGCCGTTGATGTAGGCGCCGTTCGACATCACATAGAAGCCGTAGACGTTCGCCGTCGATCCACCCGCCGTCGTCGTGCCCCCCGTCGACGTCGGCAATCCGCCCAACGTACTGGTCCCATTGGTCCCACCCACGACCAGCATGCCGCTGTTGGACATCGTCCGTGTCAGGCTCACGTTATTACAGATGCTATTGCCGTTGAGAGAACCGACCGCCCCGCCATCGTTAATCTGATAACAGCTTGAATCGCCGTTATCGTTGATGATCGTTTGTGCCTGCACCGGCGACATCGCAAAGATGGCCGCGCCGATTATCGTTAACCGCTGAATAATCGCCCCGTTAACCGGTGAAAAAGACGCAGTATTTGAATGCGTGACGCATTTTGTGGCTCTTTTACCGCGAGCATGAGCAATTTCAGAAACTACGACCCAAACACCAAGTACATCGCTCCAGATAGTCCGATAAGCGCGATTCACGACCACCTCCAGGAAAGTGTGGCCGCCCCGTTACCTGACCATGGGGCCAGCCGGTTTGGTGCCAGCGCGATGGCGGTCTTTTTGATTTCGCGATCGGGTTTTGGCCATTTATCCTATCGGATTAATGTTTAATTAACAATCTGCTGACACTCGTGTGACAAAATCCCGATGCGGAATAGATTTTGTGGATTTTTCATGACTCGGGTATATCTCGGTGCAGGTATTTCCATGCCGCGGCGCCTGTTTTCATGCGATTTTGAAGCGGTGTATGACGTTTTGCCGCGATTGCTTTAACAGCAACGGGAATACGGCGCATAAGATAAAAGGAGAAAAAGCCTCGGAGGTTACCGGTATCGCCAGCGTATTTGATCTCCTTTAGGGCATTCTTAAACGCAGACTGATGGTCATGGAACAGGTCGCTGACCGCCCGATTGCCCGACCGCCGATTTGTCTCGCAATGTATCCACGCCACCGCCATACACAAACCGTTGCACCTGCACGGTGAACCGACACAAACCAGATACCAGCCGACGTTCCAATACAGCCATCGCCCACTGGAACGCCGGTCATGCACAACGTCCTCGAATTCCCCCTTGCCCTGCTGGCCGGGCTGCTGACGATCGCGTCGCCGTGCATCCTGCCGGTGATGCCGATCCTGCTCGGCACTTCCGTTGAACGACCGAGCCGCGTGCGGCCGCTATTCATCGTCGCTGGCTTCATTCTGACTTTCGCCGCCTTTGCGATGCTGCTAGGCGCGGTATCGAGCACGGTTCACGTTGCACAGCAGGCGCTGCGCAACACGGGTCTCGCCTTGCTCGCGCTGTCGGGCTTCCTGCGTCTGTGGCCGGGCGCTTACGACTGGCTGGTGTCGACACTGCACACGCCGCTGCAGCGCATTGGCGCAACGCTCGTACCCAACGTTGGGAACAGCAACGGTAACTCCGGCGGCTTCGTACTCGGTATGTCGCTGGGCGCGGTCTGGACGCCCTGCGCCGGACCCGTGCTCGCGTCGATTCTCGTGCTGGTGGTGAAAGCCCAGGACCTCGGATGGTCGGCGCTGCTACTCACCCTGTATGCGATCGGCGCTGGCATTCCGATGCTGGCGATCATCTACGGCGGCAACTACATGACACGACGGGTACGCCTCGTCGCGCGTTATGCACCGCTGCTGCAACGCGCATTCGGCTTGCTGGTGATGCTGACCGCGCTCGCCATCTATCTCCAGTACGACGTGTTGATCTACGCGCGGATTGGCGCCTTATTCCCTACCCTGAAAGGACTGTGACATGCTCAATCGACTGCAAAAATTTGCCGTGGCCGCTACCCTCGCTGCAACGGCAGTCACTATCGCCGCAACCGCAGCAACCGGCACCGCGGGTGTCGCCGAGCCGCATAAGAGCGGTTCGGCTGCGCCCGAATTCACCGGCATCTCGACCTGGCTGAACAGCGATCCACTCACGATCCAGAAGCTGCGCGGCAAGGTCGTGCTAGTCGATTTCTGGACCTACACGTGCATCAACTGCATCAACACGCTGCCCTATGTGAAAAGCTGGAACCAGAAGTACAAGGATCAGGGACTCGTTGTCGTTGGCGTCCACACACCCGAGTATCCGTTCGAGCGCGATACGGATAACGTCAAGACGGCGATCAAGCGTTTCGGCATCACTTACCCGGTGGCGCAGGACAATCAGTACGCGACGTGGAGCGCCTACGATAACCAGTATTGGCCCGCGTTCTATCTGATCGACAAGAAAGGGCAGGTGGTCTATACGCACTTCGGCGAGGGCGACTACGCGCAGACGGAAGCGGCGATCCAGACGTTGCTCGCTCAAAAGAGCTAACTGAAGTATCGAGTGTTGCCGGGCTAGCGCTGTAGTGAACAACCGGGCCGCAGCGATCGACAAGATCGCTGCGGCCCGGGTTGTTTGTTCGATTAGAAGCGAGACCTAAAAACGCGCAACATCGATAACAGCATCGGCGAACGCTTTCGGCGCTTCCTGCGGCAGGTTGTGTCCGATACCCCCGCTAACGTTTCGATGCGCGTACTTGCCCGTGAACTTCTTCGCATAAGCCGCCGGCTCCGGATGCGGTGCGCCATTGGCATCGCCTTCCATCGTGATGGTCGGCACAGAAATGGTCGGCGCCATCGCCAGGCGCTGCTCGAGATCGTCGTATTGCGCCTCGCCCTTGACCAGCCCGAGGCGCCATCGATAGTTGTGAATCACCACCGCGACATGATCCGGGTTGTTGAACGATTCGGCGGAGCG
Organism: Paraburkholderia acidicola; assembly: GCF_002362315.1. GTDB lineage: Bacteria > Pseudomonadota > Gammaproteobacteria > Burkholderiales > Burkholderiaceae > Paraburkholderia > Paraburkholderia acidicola. Next base: position 1,651,329 of record NZ_MTZV01000006.1, on the reverse strand, counting down.
CTCGAAGGTCGCATCATCGAAATTCCACTTCGGCGATGCGGTGTGCCAGATCAGCTTGTTGAAATCGTGGCGGTTGGCTTCGTAGCCTGCGTGCCCGCGCTCCGTGGCGAAATAGAACTGATACCACCATGCCTGCTCGGCCTTTGGCGACAGCGGTGTCCTGTTGGCTTCCTGGCTGCCGATCAGATAACCGCTTACCGACATCATCGCCGTGCAGCGCTGCGGCCAGAGCGCGGCGATGATATTCACCGTGCGCGCACCCCAGTCGAAACCGCCGAAAATTGCCTTGTCGATTTTCAGCGCATCCATCAACGCAATGATGTCTACTGCAATGACTGCCTGCTGACCATTGCGCGGCGCATCAGCAGAGAGAAACCGTGTCGACCCATAGCCGCGCAGATACGGCACGATGACCCGGTAGCCGGCGGCCGCGAGTAGTGGCGTGACTTCGGCGAAGCTGTAGATGTCGTAGGGCCAGCCGTGCAGCAGGATAACGACGGGTCCGTTCTGCGGCCCCGCTTCCGCGTAGCCGATGCTGAGCGTGCCCGCGTCGATCTGCCGAAGGTTGTCGAACGAAACGGCGCGGGAGCCCGCGGGTGCGCCGCCGGACTGCGACTGCGCGCGAGCGAGTCCGCTCAAGCCCAGCTCCATCAGGCTGATACCTGCCATCGTCGTGCCGAGCAGACGCCGCCGCCGATTGTTGATCTGGTCAGACATGGTGATTCCCCTTGTGTAGATCGATGCGCTTTGAGAGGCCCGCGCTCGCCTGGGGAAGAGATACGTCGACCGGCCCATGTCGTCACCGCAGACCGTGGGGTAAGCCGACGTTCAAGCCAGACGCGCGTGGGTGGAAGCGTGAGACGGTGCGCCGAAGGGCGCACCGGGCAGTTGAGGAAACATTTCGTAAGGCCGGGCCAGCGGGAATACCGCTTCCCGGACCTTGCGTTTTGGGTTACGGCTTGGCGTAAATCGGGCCGAGACCGACCACGTTGTCTTCCGACGAGTGGAAGCCCGACGCCGAGGTGCCAGCCGCCGCCGATCCATACGACGATGCCGTTAATCCCTTTTGCGCATCGAGGCGTGCCTGCGCCGCCAGGATGTTCGCCGGATATTGCGTTTGATCGCTGGCGGGGTTGTATCCGGCCTGTTCCAGTTCCACCAGTTGTGCGCGGACTTCCGCGCGGGTCAACGGTTGATTCGCCTGGTTCGACTGGGCGAACGACAGGGCCGGGAGAGCGACAGCAGCAGCGACGATAAGCGATTGAATAACTTTCATGATTTCACCTCAAGAGAATGGTTCTGGACGCAAACGCCTGTCTGCGTTTCGGGTTAGTAAAGCCAGACAAGCTGGCTTGGACGTATTTGGCTCCGGGGACGTATCTGGCTTATGTCCGCAATGGCCGCTAGCGAATCGTTGTGTACCGGTGGGCGGTGCAGATACATTGAGATACAAAGAAGGCGATGCGGAATAAGCCCTTCTTCGGTAAAAATCCGGTGCGGTAGTGAAATAAATGGGCTCGCCAACCGTTATCGCTGATGTATGCAGCGATAACGATCGTCCAACTGTCTTCCGGGAATCCACCTGCATGATGAATTTCGCAAGCTTTTCATCGCCGGCTTTTTTCACCGATCCTTACCCGATATACGAGAAGGTGCGTGAAGCGGGCCCGCTGCTACCCGTTGCGCCCAACGTCCTGGTGACAGGTCGCTTTGAAATCATCGATGCGTTGCTGCGCGACCGGCGCATGGGCAAAACCTATCTGCAAAGCGTGAGCGTGCGTTACGGGGAGGCGGCGACCCAGTACCCGGTGTTTCAGGCGTTGAGCCGGACCTTCCTGATGATGAACCCGCCTTCTCACACCCGGTTGAGAACGCTGCTGATGAAGGCGTTCAATGCAAAACAGATTGAAAAACTAAGAGAAATCGTCGAAGCAACGAGCGACGATCTACTCGCCAGGATCGGGTCGAAGGCCGAATTCGATCTGGTTACCGAATACGCATTGCCGTTGCCGGTTGAAATCATTTGTCGCCTGCTGGACATTTCGCCGGCGGATGGTCTGAAACTCGGCGCAGCGGCAAGCCGTCTGATCGCCGCATTCGATCTCGCGCCACTCGATGAAGCGCGGCTAGCCATCGCGAACGAGGCCGCGCTCACCCTTGAGTGGTATTTCCAGCAGGTGCTCGAGCAGCGGCGTACCAGCCCCGGCGACGACATCATTTCCTCGCTGGCGAGCGTCGAGGACGACGGCGCGACCCTGAGCGACCAGGAAATCATTTCGAACGTGATCCTGCTGTTTATCGCCGGTCACGAAACGACGTCGAACATGATCGGCAATGCATTTATTGCACTGTTCCGCCAGCCGGCGCAGCTGCTTGCACTCAAGCGTGAGCCGGCATTGATTCCGAAGGCGATCGTGGAGTGCATGCGTTACGACAGTTCGGTTCAGATGGTGGTACGTACTGCGCTTGAGGACGTCGCGATCGGTGACGTGACCCTCGCGCGCGGAACCATCGTGTTCATGCTGGTCGGCGCGGCGAATCGCGATCCTGCGGTGTTTGCGCATCCCGATCAGCTCGATTTCAATCGCGAGGGCAATGTACCGTCACTGGTGTTTGGCGGCGGCATTCACTATTGCCTCGGCGCGCGGCTCGCGCAGCTTGAAATCGAAGTGGCGATCGGCGCGCTGCTGGGCCGCTTTCCGGATATGCAACCGACCAATCTGGATCAGTTGACCTGGCATCCCCGCAACAACCTGCGAGGCGTGGAGTCGTTGCGGGTGAAGACTGTTGCGGCCTGAGGTCTTGCTACATCAATCATGACGCATGAAACCGGGCGGCGCAGCGCTGCCCGGTGTTTCGCCAACTTCGTTCCCCCCGTCGAATCTCCCGCCATACCGGCTCCTGAAGCCTCGAGCGTTTCAAAACCAGGCACACGCTGCGCCTGCAGATTTGTGTCCCACTGTATCTACCGCCAATTCGATACATGACGTTGCAATAGCGCGTTCTCCGGAAACAAACCAGATACCTCGCCTGGGTTAAATGCATCAACGCCGGAATCTGACCGGGGCCAACGCAGACATGAAGCTCATGCTGCTGCCCTCAAGAGATCCGGGTTGATTTTTCCCACTTGACCTGACTCTGGAGAACGACATGAAAGTATCGACGATCGCTTTGGCGCTTGCTGTTTGTGCTTCCGCAACCTCCGTGTCTGCCGCCACTTCGGCTGACGCGACGACCACCGCTAGCAACGACACTCATCTGACGCAGCAATGGACGCCGGTCCAGGCTGCCGCACAGGGGAAGACGCGTGCTCAGGTCCGTCAGGAACTAGCGCTCGCGCAGAAAGACGGCGAGCTCGAGTCGCTGAAACAGGTCTATCACGGTAGCTGAGCATCAGTGCCTCGAGTAACGCCATGCCGCACAAGGCGATCTCATTCCAATGCCCGAGCTTCATGCAAAGAGATCGCCTTCTTCCAATCCAATCTGTTGAGGTTTCATCATGATCAAGCATCTCTTCGTCGTCGCGCTGGTCTCTGCGAGCGCTGCAATCGTCTCTCCCGCTTTCGCCAGCAGCGGCTATGGTCCGGCGCCTCACTACAGCCCGCTTGTCGGTGCTCCCGCTTCGCAACGTGGCCAGAGCAACCAGACCGTGCGCGCCGAACAGGCCGATGCGGCGATGGCAAGCGCAGATGTCACGGCGCAGTCGTACGGCGGCACACGTGACACGACGTCTCAATCGGGTATGCGCGCCGCGCCCGATACATCGCTTGCGTTGCTTTCGCTCTATGCACATCACTAGTCGTGCACGCGATCGAATCGGACATCGCTCGGCGTTCAGGTTTTCAGCGGCAACCAGATTTCGAAACCACCCATGCCGCTGACGGGATCGAACGCTTCGTCGTAGCGCTCGAATGAGGGCGCATCGGCGGGAGCATGTCCGGATTCCGGCAGCCACGTGTTCCAGATCGTGCTCCACGTGCGGCGGATCGTCGAAACATGCTCGCGATGCGTGAACACTGCATAGCGTTGCTCAGGAATACGCAGATGCGCGAGGGGTGCCGACACGCCAGAAAAATCGCGTACTTCGACACCACACAGGTAGTCGAAATTGCCACTCTCGTCGGCGTTGTAGCACACGCCGTACGCGACCATACCGACCTGGCCGGGCACCTTGCCGAAGTGAGTAGAAAAGCGTTGCCATTGGGCGGGAATGCCGCTACTCGTGTCGCACGTGTAGCGTTCGCTGAGCCCAGCGATGCAGAGCGGAACAGCTGTTTCGAAGCGTGGCGATGCAAGCTCGGTAAGCAGGGTTTGATTCATTTTGAGCGGCTCCATGAGGGTGAGACCGTCGAGACGGCCTTGCGCGCGCACCGCCTCGGGCGTGAGCCCGAACTGCTCGCGAAACGCGCGCGTGAATGCCTCATGAGAGCCGTAGCCCGCTTCGACCGCGACCGCCAGGATATCCGGCGCACCGTTGGCCAGACGCCGGGCCGCTTCCGTCAGCCGGCGTCCGCGCACATAGCGCATCACCGGGTAGCCGGTTGCAGCTTCGAATGCGCGCGCCAGATGAAAGCGCGACACGCATCCGCCGTTCGCGATGTCATCGAGTGTCAGCTCGCTCGCGAAATGGCTTTCGATAAACCAGAGTGCCTTGCCTGCCGGGTTCATCGTCAACTCTCATGTCAGCATGAAGCCAGCATAGCCAGCGCCGCTGCCGCTCATTTGATCGATCTTGCTCAGATGCATCTGACGTGAAGGACGATGTCGCGCACCGCCTTTCGCGTCACGTATTGCCGGTTGCCGCACCGGTGTCGCCGTCCTGCGCGCCGTGTGCTGCATCGGGCGCACCGGCATGCAGACCTACGCGCAGAAAGAGCCCACCCACCAGCGCCGCGAGCGCCGCAAACGCCGCGCCGAACACAAACGCCACGTGATAGCCACCGTTCAACGCCACCGCTTCCGGCGCGTGGGCGGCGGCGAGCGTCCCACTGCGCGCCGCAGCAAGACTCGCCAGCACGGCGAGGCCGAGTGCGCCGCCCATCATGAACGAGGTGTTGACCATACCCGACGCAAGACCCGACTCGCCCGGCTCGACGTCGCTCATGGCCGCGAGCAGCATCGGGTTGAATGCAATCCCCGCGCCGAAGCCAAGCAGGAGCATGCCAGGCAAGGTATCGACGACGAAGTGCCCATCGACCGGTGCGCGCGCAAACAGCAGCAGACCCACGGCAGCGATACCGAGCCCCACGGCGAGCGGTATCCGGATACCGAAGCGCATCACGAATTTTGCCGACAGGCCCAGCGAGAAGAACGCCATGATCACGTTGGCGGGAAGGAAGGCGAGGCCGACCTGCAGCGGCCGGTAACCGAGCACGCGCTGCAGATACAGCGCCGAAATGAAGAACCACGCGAACATCGCCGCGGCCCATAGCACAGCGGTCACGTTGGCCACCGCAACATTGCGCAGGCGGAACAGGCCGAGCGGCATCAGCGGATGCTGTACGCGTGCCTCGATCAGCAGGAACACGGCAAACAGCACGACCGCGGCAGCTAGCAGCCCGAGCGTTTGTGCCGACGTCCAGCCTGCCTCGTTGCCATTGACGATCGCATAGACCGCGAGCATCAGCGACACCGTCACGGTCGCAGCGCCTGCCACGTCGAGTTTTTCGCCTTCCGCATGGCCACGGCCGTCGGGCAGCAGGCCGATGCACAGCGCGTAGACCGCTATGCCGATGGGCAGATTGACGAGAAAGATCCAGTGCCAGCTCAGCACGTTGGTCAGCAGTCCGCCGAGCAGCACGCCGATGCTGCCGCCGCCCGCGCACACGAAGCCGTAGATACCCATCGCTTTCGCGCGTTCAGCGGGTTCGGTGAACAGGTTCATGATCAGCGACAGCGACACGGCCGATACCACCGCACCGCCCAGCCCCTGCACAGCGCGCGCACAGACCAGCAGCACCTGCGAGTTCGAGAGTCCACAGGCAAGCGACGCAACCGTAAATAGCACGATGCCGCCAAGAAACAGCTTGCGATGTCCGTACAGATCGCCCAGGCGTCCGCCGAGCAGCAGAAAGCCGCCGAACGTCAGCATGTATGCATTCACGACCCACACGAGCGAGGTCTCGGAGAAGCCGAGATCGGTTGCGATAGACGGCAGCGCAACATTGACGATGGTCGTGTCGAGCACGATCATCAACACGCCGAGACAGAGCACGATGAGCGCGAGCCAGCGCTTACGGCCTTCTATATTGTGGGTCATGCAGTTGCTCCTACGGTTTTGTGTGTGACACCTACGACTGCTTGCACAGCGCATCGGGCGCGACCGGCACACCGTTAATAGCCCACGACGTACCGAAGCGGTCGACCACCATGCCAAACGATTCGGCCCAGAAGGTCTTTTGCATCGGCATCGTGACGTTACCGCCCTCGCTGAGTGCGGCAAAGATGCGTTCCGCTTCGGCAACGGTCGAATACCGCAGCGCCAGCATGAAACCCTTCATGCCTTCGTACGGCTCGCCCATCATCGTGTCCGACGCCATCAACATCCCGCCGTCGAATTCGAGTGCCGCGTGCATGATACGCCCGGCGCTGGCAGCCGGCATCTGGTGCGCGATCGGTGTGTCGCTGGTTTTCAGCATGGCCTCGATCTTGCCGCCCAGCGTGCGTTCGTAGAAACGCATGGCTTCTGCGCAATTGCCGTCGAACATCAGGTACGGATCGGGTCTCGACATGATCAACTCCTGGTCAGGATAGGGAAATTCCAGTCTAGCACTCGTTACTCCTAAAAAACAACTGACGATTCCTGATCCTGGATTGGTGGGCTATACTGCCGCACAGTATGTCTTTTGAGCGACGGTGCCATGGCCATCAAACGAAGCTACAACGACGGTTGCGCAAGTTCGCACGCGCTCGATCTGGTCGGTGAACGGTGGGCGCTGCTGGTCGTGCGCGAACTGGTCCTCGGGCCGAAGCGGTTTACCGATTTGCGCGCCGGCCTGCCGACCATCAGCCCGAATGTGCTCACGCAGCGTCTCGACGAGCTGGAATTGGCAGCAGTCGTACGAAGGCGTCAGCTGCCGCCGCCAGCAGGTGTATGGGTATACGAGCTGACCGAATGGGGACAGGAACTCGGTCCGATCATGATGGAGTTAGGACGTTGGGGCGCTCGCTCGCCGACGCTGCCGCGCGGCTTGCCGATGAGTATCGATTCGCTAATTCTGTCGTTCAGGACGATGTTCGATGAGGATGCAGCGGCGGGACTCGACGCTCGCTATGAACTGCGGATGGGTGCGTACCGCTTCGATGCGCGGATCGACGACGGCCAGTTGAAGATCGGGCGCGGCAACGCGGACCAACCCGATGCGATTATCGAAAGCGATCCGGATACGCTTGCCGCAATCGCTTACGGTGGACGCAAGCTCGACGAAGCGTTGCGCGCGGGCGATGTTCAGATCGAAGGCAACAAGGCGGCCGTGAAGCGTTTCTTGTCGCTGTTCACGTTACCCGAGCCAGCTGCGCCGAGCGAGCGTGCGCAGCTGGATGCGGCGAATGGTTAGGGGTTAGCGGTTAGCTCAGCAGCTGGTACGGACCGCCGCGTTCGAGCGCGCGCTGATACGCGGGGCGCGCATGAATCCGCTCGACGAAGCTGCTCAATGCAGGGAACTTGTCCTTGAAGCCGCCGCGCGCGGTCGCGGCCTCGAGCGGGAAGCTCATCTGGATATCGGCGGCGCTGAGATCGTTGCCGACAAACCATCCGGTCGGCCGTAGTGCATCGTCGATATACGACAGATGCAGTCCGATCTGCGGATCGACGAAACTCGATTGCAGCGTGCTGGAGATCTTCCTCGCAATCGGCTTTGCAAAGAACGGCATCGGCGCGCTGGCGATGCGCAACGCAACGAGCTTCAGCAGCATCGGCGGCATTAGCGATCCTTCCGCGTAGTGCATCCAGTAGGTGAAGCGCTGGCGTTCGGGCGTGCCTGCCTGCGGCGCGAGCCGGCCGTTGCCATAGCGCTCCAGCAGGTATTCGATGATTGCGCCGGATTCGGCGATGGTTTGTTCGTCGTCGGTAATGACCGGTGACTTACCGAGCGGATGGATCGCGCGCAGTTCGGGCGGCGCGAGCATCGTCTTCGAGTCACGCTCATAGCGCTTGATCTCGTACGGCACACCGAGTTCTTCGAGCAGCCACAGAACGCGCTGCGAACGGGAGTTGTTCAGGTGATGGACAGTCAGCATGGCGGCTCGGGAGAGTGGCGGCGAGGCCCCATCATATCGACACCCGACCGAGCTGTGGCTCTATTTGTCCAGCTGTGCGCCGTTACATCGGCACGCTACATCGTGCGCAATGCAAAGCGCTTCAACTTGCCCGTTTCGGTGCGCGGCAGCGCCTCGACAAAGGTGACTACGCGCGGGTATTTGTACGGCGCGACGGTGCGTTTGACGAAGTCCTGCAACTCGGTGACGAGCGCGTCGTTTTGGTCGAAGCCCGGATGCAGCACGACAAACGCCTTCACGATCTGCCCACGCGTTTCATCGGGCACACCGATCACGCCGCACTCCGCGACGGCCGCATGCTGCATCAGCACGCTTTCCACTTCCGGCCCGGAGATGTTGTAGCCCGACGAAACGATCATGTCGTCGGCGCGCGCCTGGTAGAACACGTAGCCGTCTTCGTCGAGATAGACCGCATCGCCAGGCAGATTCCAGCCGTCGCGGACGAACTTCAACTGCCGGTCGTCGGCGAGATAGCGGCAGCCGGTCGGTCCGCGCACCGCAAGCTTGCCGATCTGGCCGGGCGGCACCGGCTGCATGTCGTCGTCGACCGCACACACCGTATAGCCCGGTATCGCGCGACCGATGGCGTGCGGCCGCACGTTCGCGCCTTCCGACGAAATAAAGATGTGAATCAACTCCGTCCCGCCGATACCGTCGATCATCTCGATCCCGCTCGCATTGCGCCACAGTTCGCGTGTCGAGTCGGGCAGCGCTTCGCCGGCCGATACCGTCTTGACGAGACTCGACGTATCGAAGCGGCTGATCAGCGGCGCCATCTGCCGGTAGAAGGTTGGCGCGGTGAACATGACGGTCGCGCGAAAGCGTTCGACGGTTTGCAGCAGCGTCTCCGGTGTCAGCTTCTCGATCAATACAGTCGATGCACCGACACGCAGCGGAAAGCACAGCACCCCACCGAGTCCGAACGTGAACGCGAGCGGCGGTGTGCCGCAGAAGATGTCATCTGCGGATGGCTTCAGCACGTGGCGCGGAAACAGGTCGCACATCGCGAGGACGTCGCGATGAAAATGCATGCAGCCCTTCGGTGCGCCGGTCGTGCCGCTGGTGAATGCGATCAGGCAGACATCGTCGACGGCGGTGTCGCATGCGTCGAAGTGGTCGGGTTGTGTAGTCGCGAGTGTGTCGAGCGAATCGGGCGCGTCGTCGTGAAAGAGGCAAACCTGCGCGAGCCCCGGGCAAAAGAACTCGTCTTGAGTGTCGCGGCAACGCGCCAGTTCATCGGCGAGCCGTGCGTCGCACAGCGCAGCCGAAACCTCAGCCTTGTCGATGATCTGTTTGAGTTCCTTGGCGCGCAGCAGTGGCATCGTCGGTACGGCGACAAGGCCCGCCTTCAGCGCGGCAAGACATGCCACCGCCATCTGCAACGTATTCGGTCCGCGCAGCAGCACGCGATTGCCGGGCTGTAAACCCATCTTGCCAGTGAGTACGTGTGCTGTGCGGTTCACCAGTGCGAGCAGTTCGCCGTACGTCGTCGCGTGCGGCTTGCCGTCGACCTCCGACCAGATCGCCGTCCGGTTGCGATGGCCCGCTTCGATCGTCCGGTCGAGCAGTTCGGTCGCGCAGTTGAAACGCGCCGGATAAGCGACGTCCGGATTATCGAGCAGAAACACCGGCCATTGCGACTGCGGCGGCAGATGATCGCGCGCAAAAGTGTCGACGTGTGCAGACGGTTCCATCAGAGGCTCCCGGGCGTTACTGCGCTTCGTGGGGAATAACTGCGGTGGCTTCGATCTCGACCTTCGCGCGATCCTCGATTAGCGCGACGACCTGGACTGCGCTCATGGCGATGTCGTAGTCGCCGATCAGCTCGCGGAACGCACGGCCGATGTCTTTCAATGAGGCGAGGTACTCGCGCTTGTCGGTGACGTACCAGGTCATGCGAACCAGATGCTCGGGCTTGCCGCCGGCCTCGTGCAGCACGGCCACGACGTTCTGCAATGCCTGAACGGCCTGCTCCGCGAATACATCGGTGTGAAAGTTGTTTTGCGCGTCCCAGCCAATCTGACCGGCGATGAACACCTGAACGCCGCTAGCTGCAACGCCGTTCGCGTAACCGCGCGGCGGTGTCCAGCCGGCAGGCAGAAGAGCTTGTTTCATGAGCGGGCTTCCTCGGTATCGGTGGAAAGGGGTATTGGTGCGAACGTCGCGAGTGCAGCCGCGATATCGTCGGGTATGTCGATCGAGCGACCGCTTTCAAGTGACGTTGTCACCAGCACCTGGTGTGCGCGAAAACGTAACTCGTCGCCGCACCGGCACACGATGTCGATGCCGATCGAGCGGCGGCCCACCGATGCGAGTGCGAGCGACAACGTAACGGTTTCGCCCATCCGGCTCGGGCGCGAGAACTCGCAGTCGAGCTTGACGATCGGCAGACCGGTGCGGCGCTGCGCGATCAGATGCGCGTAGTCGATGCTGAGGCGATCGGTGAACCAGTCTTCGACAAGCGCGTTGGTCAGCACCAGGTAATGCGGGAAGTACACGATGCCGGCCGGATCGCAATGGCCGAAGCGGATGCGCACGGGCATGTCGAATGTCGTGGTGCTCATCGCAGTGGCTCCACGCTGGCTGCATGCGCCTTCAGCACATCGCGCCCGACAATCAACTGCTGCACTTCCGTCGCGCCTTCGTAGATGCGCAGCGCGCGAATCTCGCGGTACAGCGTTTCAACGACGGTGCCGCTTTGCACGCCCATGCCGCCCCACAGTTGTACGGCTGCGTCGATCACCTGTTGCGCGCCTTCGCTGGCGTGCCACTTCGCCATTGCAGCTTCGCGTGTGACGTTTTCGCCCTGATCGCGCAGCCATGCTGCGCGATAGACGAGTAGGGCGCTGCTGTCGATCGTCAATGCCATCTGCGCGAGTTTTGCCTGCGTCAACTGGAAATCGCCGAGCGTCTGGCCGAACATCTTGCGCGACGCGGCGCGCGCGAGACCCTCTGCCATCGCGCGGCGCGCGAAGCCGAGCGATGCGGCGGCCACCGAGGTGCGGAAGATATCGAGTGTGCGCATCGCAATCTTGAAGCCTTCGCCAGCGGTGCCGAGCAACTGGCTGCGCGGCACGCGTGCGCCTGCGAAATGCAGCCGTGCGAGCGGATGCGGTGCGATCACATCGATGCGTTCGGCGATCTGCAGACCCGGCGTATCGGCGTCGACGATGAACGCACTGATGCCGCGTGCGCCCGGCGCTTCGCCGGTGCGGGCGAAGACCACGTAGAAATCGGCGATGCCGCCGTTCGAGATCCACGTCTTGTCGCCATCGAGTACCCACGCGTCGCCGTCGAGGCGCGCGGATAGCGCAAGCGCTGCAACGTCGGAGCCCGCGTCCGGCTCAGAGAGTGCAAAGGCGGCGAGGGCAGTGCCGTTCGCGACGCGCGGCAGGTAGAGCGACTTCTGCTCATGCGTACCTGCCAGCGAGATTGCACCGGAGCCGAGCCCTTGCATCGCGAGTGCGAAGTCGGCGAGCCCGGAATGTTTCGCGAGTGTTTCGCGCAGCAGGCAGACGGCGCGTGCATCGATGCCGTCGCCGTGGCCGCCGTAGGCTGTGCCACCGACGCCGTACTTCAGCCAGCCCGCGGCGCCGAGATCGCGCACGAGCTTGCGGCAGGTTGCATCGACGTCGTCGTGCGGCACGTCACGTAGATGATTGACGGCCCAGCTTTCGATGTCGGCGGCGAGGGCGCGGTGGTGGTCCTCGAAGAACGGCCACGCGAGCGCGCTGTGCAGATCGGTTTGAACGGATGCGCTCACATCAATCTCCTTCGAACACAGGGCGCGATTTCGCGGCGAATGCACGATATGCACGCTCGAAATCGCGGGTATTCATGCAGATTGCCTGCGCTTGTGCTTCCGATTCGATCGCTTCGTCGATGCTCATGCTCCATTCCTGGTGCAGCATCTTCTTCGTGATGCCGTGTGCGAACGTTGGCCCAGCGGCAAGGTCGGCGGCAAGACGCGCGGCTTCGTCGAGCAATGCGTCCGGCTCGCACAGGCGGTTGTAGAAACCCCACGCATAGCCTTCGTCACCGCTTGCGGAGCGACCGGTGAACAGCAGTTCCGCTGCGCGCCCCTGACCGATGATGCGCGGCAGGATCGAGCACGCGCCCATGTCGCAGCCGGCAAGACCGACGCGCGCGAACAGGAACGCGAGCTTGCTGCGCGCGGTGCCGAGCCGCAAGTCGGCGGCCATCGCGAGAATCGCGCCTGCGCCTGCGCAGACACCGTCGACGGCTGCGACGATCGGTTGCGGGCAATGGCGCATGGCTTTCACGAGGTCGCCGGTCATGCGCGTGAACAGCAGCAGTTCGGGCATCGGCAGATCGATCAGCGGCCCGATGATTTCGTGCACGTCGCCGCCCGAGCAGAAGTTGCCGCCTGCGCCGTGGATGACGACAGCCTTTACATCGGTGGCATAGGCGAGCTGGCGAAACAGGTCGCGCAGTTCGGCGTATGACTCGAACGTCAGCGGGTTCTTGCGTTCGGGGCGGTTCAGCGTGACGGTCGCGACGCCGTCGGTTACCGACCAGCCGAAGTGTTGCGCAGCATAACCGGTGAGCGTCGTGCGATTGCCAGCAAGCAGCTTGTCGACGAGAGAGCTGTTATCGGATGAAGTCATGGGATGTTTCTCCAGTGCGTGCGCATCAGCGTTCGACGTTGTCGAGCAGATGCTTCTTAAGCTTGCCGAGACGCTGATGCATCCGCGATTTTTCGTCGAGCCCGAGACCGCCGAACAGTTCGACGACCCATTGCTCGTGTGCGATTGCCATCTTGTCGAACGACGCGCGGCCTTCAAGCGTGAGTCGTACGCTGATCGAGCGGCGGTCGTTCGGATCGACGTCCCGCACGACGAATCCTTCGTTTTCGAGCTGGTCCGTAATGCCGGTGATGTTGCCACCCGTCACCATCAACCGGCGCGAGAGTTCGGTCATCTTCAGACCTTCGGGGTGGCGCTCGAGCTGCGCCATCATGTCGAAGCGCGGCAACGTCGTATCGAACTCGGTGCGCAGGCGCCTGCGCAATTCCGCCTGCACGAGGTTCGTCGTGGTCAGCATGCGCAGCCACAGACGCAGCCCCATATGGCTGTCCGCGCCGGTGCTCATTTCGAGGTCGACGACGTTATCGGCGGGTTTTTCGACGCCTTTGCGCGTGGCTTTCGTGTCTGCGGTTGCGCTCTTCTTTGCGTGGGTGGCCTGTGTCATGTGATTTCTCCACCGGAGATGGAAATCGATTGGCCGGTGATCGCTTCGGAGCCCGCTGCGCACAGCCACAGCACAGTGCTCGCGACTTCGTCGGGGGCGATGAAACGGCGTTGCGGATTCTGGCGCAGCAGTGCGTCGCGCGCTTCCTTTTCGCTGCGCTCGGTCTTTTGCGTGATCTGATCGAGCGAGGCTTGCAGCAGTTCGGTTTCCGTATAGCCCGGGCACACCGCATTGACGGTAATGCCGCGAGTTGCGACCTCGCGTGCGAGCGAACGCGTGAGGCCGATCACGCCGTGCTTGGCCGCGCAATAAGCAGCGACGTACGGATAGCCGGTCTGGCCAGCCGTGCTCGCGATGTTGACGATGCGGCCGAAGCCGCGCTCGAGCATCGCTGGCAACGCGGCGCGCGTGCACAGGAACACGCCGGTCAGGTTCACGTCGAGCATTCGTTGCCATAGCGCGGCATCGGTTGCTGCGAAAGGCGCGGCCTGTGCCTGCCCTGCGTTGTTGATGAGGATGTCGACGGGGCCGAAGCGGGCTGTAGCAGCTGCGAACGCCGCTTCGACTGCCGCCTCCTGCGTGACGTCGACGCTCACGCTGTTGACCCTGTCCGGTGCGGCCAGTCGCTCGCTCTGCGTAGCAAGCCGTGCGGCATCGCGGCCCATCAGCGTGACGCGTGCACCGGCACGCAGCAGCATGGCGGCAGTGGCAGCGCCGATACCGCTGCCGCCGCCAGTAACGACCACATGCTGTCCCGCGAGCGATGCGGTAGACGTTGTCGTATTCATACCGTGCCTTCCGCGCGTTGCGCGATTTCGAGCGGCGACAGTTGCGCGTTTGCGAGCGCGACGGCGCGTTCGCGCTCGAAGTTCCGTTCGAGTTGGGACTTCGCCGCCGTGTATTGCTTCGGCCATGCAACGTCGAAATAACCGATCTTGGCGGCTTCGTTGAGCGTCCACGACGGATTCGCGAGATGCGGTCGCGCCACCGCACACAGGTCCGCGCGACCGGCTGCGATGATGCTGTTCACGTGATCGGCTTCAGAAATCGCACCGACCGCGATCGTTGCAATGCCGGCTTCGTTGCGGATGCGATCGGCGAACGGCGTCTGGAACATGCGACCGTAGACGGGCTTCTCTTCCTTGCTGACCTGACCCGACGATACGTCGATCATGTCGGCGCCTGCCGCCTTGAATGCACGCGCGATCTCGACGGCGTCGTCGGGCGTGGTGCCGCCGTCGACCCAGTCGTGTGCGGAAATACGGATCGAAATTGGCTTGTCAGCAGGCCATACCGCGCGGATTGCAGCGAAGACCTGTAGCGGATAGCGCAGGCGGTTTTGCAGCGAGCCGCCGTATTCGTCGGTGCGGTGATTGGTGAGCGGTGAGAGGAAGCTCGACAGGAAGTAGCCATGCGCGCAGTGCAGTTCGAGCCAGTCGAACCCGGCAGCCGCGGCCATTTCAGTCGAGCGCACGAACTGCGCCTGAATGGCACGCAGTTCATCGACGCTCGCTTTACGCGACTGCTGGCTGATGCCGCGCAGATATTGCTGCGGCGACGCCGATACGAGCGGCCAGTTGCCATCGTGCAGTGGCTGGTCGATGCCTTCCCAACTCACGCGCGTCGACGCTTTTGCACCCGCGTGTCCGAGCTGGATGCCGATCTTCGCGTCGGTCTGGCTATGCACGAAATCGACGATGCGCTTCCATGCGGTCAGATGCTCGGAGGCATACATGCCAGGGCACCCTGGTGTGATGCGCGCTTCCGGCGATACGCAGGTCATCTCGGCCATCACCAGCGCGGCACCGCCCATGGCGCGGGCGCCGAGATGCATGAGGTGATAGTCGCCGGCAACACCATCGACCGCTGAGTACTGCGCCATCGGTGACACGACGACACGGTTTTTCAGTGTGACGCCGCGCAGTGTGAATGGGGTGAACATCGGCGGCACGGAGCGCTTTGCCGGCGGCCGTTCGACACCGGCGCGTGCGGCGAGCCAGTCTTCGAACGTGGACAGATAACCCGCGTCGCGTGCGCGCAGATTTTCATGCGAGATGCGCTGCGAGCGCGTGAGTAGCGAGTACGCGAACTGTTCCGGTTCGAGTGCCGTATAGCGGCTGACGTGTTCGAACCATTCGGTGGAATTGCGCGCGGCATTCTGGATGCGCAGCACATCGACGCTGCGCACCTCGGTGTAGTGCGCGAGTGCTGCGGCGAGATCGTCGCTATGCGCGCGGATGCTATTGGCGAGTTCGATCGAATCTTCGAGCGCGAGCTTTGTGCCCGAGCCGATCGAAAAATGCGCGGTGTGCGCCGCGTCGCCCATCAGCACGACCGGCGTGGTGCTGCCGTCTTCGTTGCTGCGCCAGTGCACCCATTCCTGATTGACGACGCGCGGGAAACGAATCCATTGCGACGAGCCGCGCAGATGCGCGGCATTCGAAAGCAACGGTTCACCGTCGAGATATTTTGCAAACAGTTTCTCGCAGAACGCGATGCTTTCTTCCTTCTCCATCTTGTCGAGACCGGCTGCGCGCCAGACATGTTCCGGCGTTTCGACGATGAACGTCGAGGTCTCGTCGTCGAAGCGATACGCGTGTGCCTGGAACCAGCCCCATTCGGTTTCTTCGAATGCGAACGTGAACGCATCGAACAGCTTGCGCGTGCCGAGCCAGACGAAGCGGCAGTCGCGCATGTCGATGTCGGGACGATAGGTGGTGGCGTACTTCTGGCGGATCGCGCTGTTTGCGCCGTCGCAGGCGACGATCAGATCGGCGTGATAGACGGAGTCGTCGGTGACCTGGGTTTCGAACACCAGTTTCACGCCGAGCGCTTCGCAGCGCGCTTGCAGGATATTCAGCAGACGTTTGCGACCGATGCCACAAAAACCATGGCCCGATGAGCGAATCTGCTGGCCGCGGAAATGGATCTCGATGTCGTCCCAGTGGTTGAACGCGTCGAGAATCTGGTCGGCGCTGGGCGCGTCGGCATTGCGTAGGTTGCCGAGCGTCTGGTCCGAGAAGACGACGCCCCAGCCGAACGTGTCGTACGGGCGGTTGCGTTCGATCACCGTGACCTCGTGAGCCGGATTTCGACCCTTCATCAACAGCCCGAAGTACAGCCCCGCCGGGCCGCCCCCGATACAGACGATACGCATGCTCGTTCCTCGAGTAGGTGATGAGGTTAATTTAGTCTTCGATAGTTTAGATGTCAAGTAAATGATGGGAATGGCGTTTCGGCGGAATTCCGGATTGATCCGAGAGAATAAAGTCCGTCATGAACTTTCAACGATATGGAATGCGTCAGGGCGAGACTCCTGGATCCCTTGATCGCGGATCTGGGAGGTTTGCCTAGAACTCGAAGCTCCGAATATTCCTGCCATTACCACGCAGGCCGTCTACGAGGGATATGACGCAACACAGTTCGGCGGTCGTCTTGCTCGCCTTCGCACCAGATTGCAGGCCGGACTGCGGCGGTGCCCATTCTGCGGATTCGCGCCAATTACGTCTCTTGACTATCATCTGCCTCGTTCAACGTATCGGGGTCCACGGAATACATGTGACGCAATTCTGGTGTGTCAGGTACTGGGAAAGTGGAAGACCGGCACTCCCAGCAGACCCAGGAACCCGAGCACGAGAGCGATGATAGTGGTGATCAGCCCTCGGCCAAATGCCAGCCCGCCACTGCTGTGGATCAGTCTGGAAACGTCATGCGTCGTTTCATCGGCAATGCGGAGCAGCGTTGTTCTGTGGTCGCGCACGCGCCCGTCATTTTTTGATGAGGTCTTTCCGGAAGTCGTGGTCATACGTGCAGGTTTTCCGTTCTGGATGGAGCATGGGTACCTCGACACGCCTGGATCTCAGTCGCGCAGGCGTCAGACTGAGCGTGTATGGACTTTGCGCGGCCTCGCGTGTCGTCTGTTATTCCTGATAGAACGTCGTCGAGCGGGCGATCACACGGTTCGTCCCCTGGGGGCAAGCGCACATGACGATGTCGCCATCGAGTACGCCTCGTGCATTGCCTATTCCAAACGTCTTCGCCGTCCCGAAAATCGGTCCATTCCTGCCGCAGCGGCCACACGAGGCGAGATCCATGTGACGGGTGATGGGTTGCCCGTTGTCCAGTGAGCTTGGGTCACCATCGAGCACATAGCCGTTGGTGGTGGTGCGATTTCCTTTTACCGCCATCATTTTCATGATCGATTTTCCCTCTCCGTGTGATGCGGTGCCGTCAGTCGCGATCGTGGTCGGCTTTCGGCGGCTTGACTGCGTCTGTCCATCGGGCTTGGAGTGCGTCCCGAACCGTCACCTGGCATCGTGTTCTCGACTGCAATTTTTGCCTTTGGCCGGAACCCCCAAGCACGACATTAAAGTTGTTCTTGCTAACGTCCACCTTGGTGCGCTCCGCGAGCGCACGCGTGCCTTGGACACCTCGCTCTGGAAGCTCTTACTCATCGTAAAATTAATTTTTCGCTATTTGACGTTCTTGAGAATTGCAATGAATTATTAGATATCTATCAGTACAACAAAGGTTATGTGTAGAGAAAAACAGGCAATAGTAATCCTCTGGAATACACAGAGCGTGAACTTTTGTCAAAGATGGTCGGTTGGTGGAAATTTGTCTGAATCCGACGCAGCACGGCTTCACAGAAGCGTGAAAAACGTTTAGTTTTCCTGTAAAAATGTTCGCGCTGGGCGGACATGAATAATCGACGCAGTGATCAGAAGTGCAGTGATTCGAAGCAACGCAACAAATAGGAAAGAGCAATGGCCGATCTGCTTGATGGAGTCGCGGCATACGCGAAGGATCTGAAGTCGCTGACCGGAAGGCAATCGTATTTTCTGGAAGTGCTGGGCACCGCGAATACGAAGGACCTGTCGGTCGTGTCGTTCAGGGCAGTCGAGCGCATGGGCGAGCCGTACCGGATCACAATCGAGTTGACGCATCGGGACAGGCTCTCGCGTGCGGACTATCTCGGAAGGGATGCATCCTTCTCGATTGTTCCGGCCGACGGTAGCGCGCCACGGGTCTTCTCGGGCTGCGTCACTCACTTCAGCAAGACGAAGACGACGAAGGACTTCAGCAGTTATCAGTTCGTTGTTGAGGCGCACATCGTGCGTCTGAACATCACACGCACGAGCCGGATCTACCAGCACCAGACCGCTCCGCAGATCATCGAGGCGATCCTGCGCCGTCATGGGTTCAAGGGCCACCAGTTCGTCTTCAGGCTACGCCGGCAGTATCCCCAGCGCACGTTCCGCTTCCAGTACCAGATTGCCGACTGGCCGTACATTCACATCCTGATGGAGCAGGAGGGGATCTACAGCTACATCGTGCCAGGCAGGCATGGCGATGTCGTCGTGTTTGCCGACGACATCGATCACTACATCTACCAGCCGGAACTGAAGGTGCGGTATCGCGAAACAGCGGGGATGGAGTCGGGCGTCGAAGCCGTGTCTGCGTTGCAGACCCATGTGCATACGGTACCGGCATCGTTCCGGGTTGCCGATTACAACCCCGACCAGGCGTGGGAGCGCTTCAGGGCTGAAGCCAATGTCGCAAGCAAGGACACGACGACGTATGGCCAGCCGTATATCTATGGCACGCATCACCTCGACCAGGACGGAGCGAAGTGGGAGGCCCAGTTGCGCCATGAGGCAGCAATCGCCTGGCAGATCGTGTACGAAGGCGAGAGCAATGCGTTCGACCTGCGACCGGGGCGCGTCCTGCAGATGGACGAGGTGTTGCCCGACGCGCCGAACGGGCAGGTCGTGATTGAGGTCACGCACACAGGCGCGCGTGACGAGGCGTACCGCAACACCTACCGGGCGATTCCCGCGGACCGGCGCTTTCGTCTGAAGCTCGAAGACAGCACATGGTCGAAGATCAGCGGCACGCTCTCCGCGCGCGTCACTTCACCGGGCGACTACAAGTACGCGTACCTGACGCAGCAGGGCTATTACACGGTCCGCTTCGACTGCGATTTTGATGAGTGGAATCCGGGCGGCGAGAGTGTGCCGCTGCGGCTGGCGAAACCCTTCGCCGGCAAATTGCAGACGGGCTTCCACTTCCCGGCGCTCGACGGTGACGAGGCGGTGCTGGCGTTCCGCGACGGCGATCCGGACAAGCCCTACATTTCGCAGTTCCATCACCACAGCCAGGCCGTCGACCTGATCACGAATCAGGACCGGTGGCTCTCGCGCAACGTGATCCGCACGCAGAGCAACAACAAGCTGCGCATGGAGGACTGGGAAGGGCAGGAGAGCATCAAGCTGTCGACCGAACACTCGGGCAAGAGCCAGTTGAATCTCGGGTATCTGGTGGACGGGAAGAAAGAGCAGCGTGGCGAAGGATTTGAGCTGCGTACGTCGGGGCACGGCGCGCTACGAGCGGGCAGGGGATTGCATCTGTCGGCGCACGATCAGCCCAACGCTGCCGGGAAGCAGCTAGACATGCAGGCCACCATCGCACAGATTGAGAGTGCGCTGGAGATCGCGAGGGCGTTGGCGGCATCGGCCATGTCGGCGAAGGCCATCCCTGCTGACACAGACGCGCAGAAGCAGGTCAAGGATGAACTGGACGGCGTGAAGCAGCCCGGGATTCTGGCGAGCGCGCCTGCCTCCATTGGTATTGTGTCGGGCGCAGGTGTGCAGGTCACGACGCAGGAGAACATCTCGACGGCGGCGGGCAGGAACCTCGATATCAGCGTTGTGAAGCGCTTCACGGTAGCAACTGGCGAACTGGTGTCGGTGTTCGCGCAGAAGCTCGGCATCAAGCTGTTCGCTGCGAAGGGTCCGGTCGAGATTCAGGCCCAGGGAGGTGCAATGTCGTTGCTGGCTGACAGGGATGTAACTGTGGCGAGTGTCAACGGCACGGTGCGCATCAGCGCGAAGAAGGAGCTTATCCTTGAGTGCGGCGGCGCATTCGTCCAGTTGAAGGACGGCAACATCACGCTCGGCGGCCCAGGTGACCTGTTCTACAAGGTCATCACTGTCCAGAAACAGGGTAAGGAATCCCAGTACCCAGTTCTCCCAGTTTTGCCCCGCAGTGAACTCAGTGGAAAGTACAGTCTGCGTTTTGCAACCTTTGGCTCAAACCTGCTCATGCAAGATCTCGGTTGGATTGGCAGATCGTTCAAGATTGTTGACTCAACAGGATCGATCTTGCAGGCAGGTCAAATTGGCAAAGACGGACGCATGCCACGAACCATCCTCGATACGCCCGATACGCTGACTCTCAAGATCGGGGAGGATAAATGGACGGCGCATCAGGTTGAGATAAGTCATGCTGACGACGGGTTGGAGTCGGATGCACTTAAACCAGACGACAACAGCAACCCTTTCTCCGTCGAAGAAGTCTCGTCGCCATTTATTACTGAAGACGATCTGGTTAAGGTCATTCCAGAAAACGATCTTGCGCGGGCAAGTCAAGGTGAAGGCTGAACGAGTCATGAAACGACAATATTCTCACTTGATTGTTGCAGCAATATTTTCTGTGTGTGGCGGGTTGACACATGCTGAGCAATACCAAAGTGGAGTAACCAGCTGGCAGGTCAAGGAAGGCAAGCTGATGTTGGTGGCGGGCGTATTGACCGACAACTCACGCCTCTACTACCTCAATTACTCGCTCTATCTGGAAGAGCCAGACAAAGCTCTCGTCATGATTCCGATCGTGAAGGACGAGACCAGGCTCCACGACTACGACCTTCACTTCAATACCTTCAATGGTGGTGGAGAAATCATCAGCGATGCAATGGTAGTTGTGAAAGGGGAAAACACATGGTTCGTGACAGCGCACAAAAAAGCCATGCAGGGGTATGGCAGTCCAGGAAGCATCACGACTCAAACTTATCGTCTCTTCCACGGCGGCGAGGTGCAATGGAAATACTACTTCGTACCGGTCGCCAGGAGTGAATACACAGAGCAGAAAAACTACACGGTCGAACGTGCACTGTCTGAAACAGAAAGAACGTTGCATTGAGCATTCAAATATTTCGTATCTGTCCGCGAGTTAATCGGTCATGCTTAAGTTCGTATCGGCAACACACAACAAACCCACACTAACCGTGCAATACGTTGCAGATAATGGTGGCATTCTGTTGCGAAGCGGTGGCACTATCGCGTGGCGATTCAACAATCCCGGCAATATACGACCACCATCTCAATATATCAGGACATCAATAGGAATCGGCAGCACAGCCAGCGGGGATTTTTTTATATTTCCCGATTACGCCACTGGTCGTGCGGAAAAGAAAGCATTGCTTCGACGAAAATACAACAATAAAACAGTCTCCTCTGCAATGAAAATATATGCGCCACCGAGCGAGAACGATACTGAGGCATATATAAATTTCATCTGTGATCACACGGGGTTTTCACGGGATCAACAAATCGGTTCGATGGGCAACAATCAACTCGATGCGATGATGGACGCCATGGAGAGGCGTGAGGGTTACTATGCGAAGATGAACACCCGGCACGAACAGTGGGTGAAAACGGTGTCGGTCACGCTATCTGATGGCGCACAACCGATACCCAATCAGGCACTGGTCGTTAAGAGTAATGGCAAGGAAAGCAAGGTGTCGAGTAATCAATTTGGTCAACTACTGATACCTTATGACAAGATTGATCAGGAAATTCAACTGTTCGTCGATGATGCAACGGATGGATTGAGAAAGATCGGTGCGATTACTACTCAGGCCACATCCTCAGCACATGTGTTTTTCCGTGACTTTTTCTCCGCAACAGCTATCGCGCCCGCGCATTACTCCGATAACCCGAAGCGCGATGAAAAGAAGGCGCCATTCCGCTACAAGATCATTGCTGGCGATACGCTCAGCCACATCGCAACAAAATTCGCAACAACCACCGAGCAACTGAAGATCGACAATCATCTTAAGTCGAGTCGTATTTTCGCGGGAGGCTTCCTGATGATCAATGGCACAGCGCCTAAGCCACGGCGATTACCTGCGGGCAACACGGGTTTGCCCAGCAATCACTCAAAGCAAACAGAATCAGGCGGCATCCACAGCAATTTGTCTGATGAGGTTAGTCGTGCATCGACAGATTCAGGTGCAGACAAACCCGGATCCGATACACCTGCCATGCAGGCTAGCGCGCCGGTGAAAACGATTGATGCCCAGGTGGGGGCGTCGCGGGCCACTAGTCTGGACCGCAGCAAGCTTGGACAAGGGCATCCGCTGGCGTTGATCCCTGCTGTTTCTCAAGAGGCTCCGTGGATGGAGAGAGCGCTGGAGCAGGCCAGGTACTGGCACGGGCAGAAAGAGGAGGTGATAACGAAAGAAATTAACTATCACAAGGAAGTCGGGTCGAAGCTTAAATCACTGGTTGGCTCAAGCAATGCATGGTGTGCATCGTTTGTTAACTGGTGCGTGATGCAGGCTGGCTACCCGATCACTGAAAATCCGACGAATTCGCAATCCTTCCGAAGAAGCAAAAATTTCGTAAAAATTGAGAAGGCGATTTTTGGCTCCATCGCAGTGTACAAGCATACGAGGGGCGGACACGCCGCGTTTGTTTATGCGAAAACTGTGCACGGGGACCCGATCTTGCTTGGAGGAAATCAAAGTGATGCAATTGATTTCGCCATGATGCAGCCATCTGAATTAAAGGGTTTTTATGTACCCGCGTCCTATTTGAAATATGCAAAAAATAGCATCGATAAAGGCGACGTGTTGGAAACATCTACGCCTGCCGACCTGAACGAAGAATTTCATATCCAGTTTAAACAAAAAACCCATGATGCCGATCGATAGATTGTTATTTGGCGTCATTGTCTGCCTGGCAACGCTTGGCACCAGTGCAGCGGGTTTTGCTGCAGGAAGTGCTGATGAATGTCTGGTGCCGTCAGAAATCAAGATGATGAATGAGGGTTTCTGGGCTCGCTATCCTTCTGCAGAGGAGTTCTCCCGCTATGCTGCAGTCGATATGAAAATTACGACCAATATTGTCGATGTGGTGGAGATCAATTCGGCCCAGAAAACGGGACGCGATCGAGCGGCGAAATTGGCCTTGTTTATGGCAAATCATCCAGAGCACTTCTCGTCGTTCAAGAGTAACCATCGATCAACGTATCTCTACTTTGTTGGAAATGAGCATCGTGCAGAGATGGTGAAAACTTCGAACGAGTACCCGAGTGGCCAATGTGTCTCAATGTTCCATTTCGAGTCCGACGACAAACGATGCATAGCAGGGCAACGCGTGCGTGCATTGCGTCTTTCGTTTATCAAGGATTTCAAAAAGATCGAGTTGCAAGGTGTGCAGATCGCGATGGAGAACTGTGAGTAACGTGCACATTTTCAGGGGGTACGACCTGTATAGGTGCAATGGGGTTGAGTCGGAGACAGGCTCCCGGATGACCTGTGTTGGTACCGGATTGTGTTAGGCGTACGGTATGAACAAGCATGAACGTGGTGAGCCGAGCGAGGGGCGGGGCCGCAAGAGTTTCGGAGAGGTGTGCGTAGTCGCGTGCCATCCGTCTGAGGCGGTGGGGTGTTCGCGCCGAGCGAATTTATTTTCCCGGATCGGAAGTCACGCCACGCTTTTGAACCGGCCCTTATCGTTCATTCCCGAAACAGAGTGCTGATGGTGTTACGCATCCACGTCACGGCGGGGTCTTTCGCATAACGCTCGTGCCAGTGCTGCATGACGCGATACGACGGGACATCGAAGGGCAGTTCCACCACTTTGATTGGATTGCTATTCGCGATGATCCGGGCGAACCGCTCCGGGACGATGGCCAGATACTCGGTGCTCGCAATAGTCGATACAACGCCTAGAAAGTTTGGAATGCGAAGTCCCATTTTCCGCCTTATTCCCAGGCGCTCAAGTGTCTGCTCCACGACGAAATGCCCCGTTCCCTGCGTCGCCACGATCAGATGCGATTCCGACTGAAATTGTTCGAGTGTGATCTTGCTACGGCGCAGTCGCGGATGCTGCCGGTTGATGATGCATACGAAGCGGTCTTTGAAAAGGCTCTGATGAAAATACCCCGCTTCAAGCTGCGCCAGGAACCCGATCGCCAGATCGACTTCGCCTGACTCGAGCAGGTGTCCCGTCAGTTCGGATGGGTAACTGACATCGATACGCACGTTCGGCGCGGCCGTGCGCAAGTGGTCGAGCAGTTTGGGCATCACGATGCGTTGGCCGACATCCGACATACAAAGGCGAAACATGCGGGTGGCCGTGTCGATCCGGTCAGTCGTGTCGCCTTCGCGAGGTCAGGGATCGGCGTTGCCATCGCGGCCGGGCAGCCGCGTCCGGACTTGCTTACCGAAGCGGCGCTTCGTGACGCTATTCTGAGTGCGCGCAGCATCGGCTATTCGACGGGGCCTAGCGGCAGGTATTTGACTCAATTGTTCGAGCGCTGGGGCATTGCCGACATCATTGCCGCACGTACTGTGCAGGTGCCGCCCGGCGTTCCTGTGGGAGATCTGGTCGCGTGTGGAGATGTCGCACTGGGTTTCCAGCAATTGAGCGAATTGATCCACTTGCCGGGCATCGACGTAGTGGGTGGATTGCCGCCGGAGATTCAACTGGACACGGTTTTCTCAGCTGCGATTGGTTGTTCGTCAACTGAACCCGATGCTGCGAAGGCGCTACTTCGATTCATGGTTGCGTCCGGGGCCGAAGCAGTGAAACTACGTCATGGCTTGACGCAGGCCTAGCACACCTCGCCAGGACTTCGCTCTCAAACATCATCTGCTTCGCGCCTCGCTCTATCGCAGGCAACTCGCCGCGCACTTCCAGGCGTGGCGTCTTTTCACCGGCACTGCCCGGGATCTTTCGACCGTGTGCTGAGCTACGCCGCTCTTGCTAATGTCTCGTCAACTGATCAGCAATGTGACAACGCCAGCTGCTGAATCCGCGAACCACGATATCGTCGCCTCCTGACTTTATTCTCCCGGATCAATTTCTTGTCTATCTGACGGACGACGACCGCGCGTTGGCCTACACTTGCGGGACGATCCCTCTTTGGTGTCTCGAACATGAACAATAGCCTGAACGGAAAAGTCGTTGCCGTAACCGGTGGATTCGGTGCCTTGGGTAGCACTGCCGGCAAGGTACTGGCAACGCGTGGCATGCAGGTCGTGCTGCTGGGTCGAGAAGCAGCACCGCATCTGTCGGAAGAATCGGGCAACAACCTGATTGCGATCGGTGGAGTGGATCTGGCTTCCCCTGCGCAAACCCGGCAGGCATTCGCGGAGATCAAAACCCGTTTTGGTCGTCTGGACGCACTGGTCAATATCGCGGGTGGGTTTCGCTGGGAGTTGATCGCCGGAGGAAGTGCAGATACCTGGGATCTGATGTACCAGATGAACGTGAAAACAGTGTTGACGGCGTCGGAAGCGGCGATTCCCTTTTTGCTGGAGAACGGCGTGGGACGTATCGTCAATATCAGTGCCATGGCTGCACTCAAGGCGGGCCTGGGAATGGGTGCTTATTCCGCATCGAAAGCCGGGGTGGCACGTCTCACCGAAGCGCTCGCCGAAGAGCTGAAACAGAAGGGCGTAACAGTCAACGCCATCCTGCCGAGCACGATCGACACCGCGAGGAATCGTGCGGACATGCCCGACGCTGATTTCACACAATGGGTGAAACCGGAACAGATCGGCTCGATCATCGCCTTCCTGCTTTCTTCGGATGCCGACGCGATCACTGGCGCATTGCTGCCGGTCACCGGGCGCGGTTAGCTCAAGGTCGCCGCGGAATTACCATGCTGCGGGGCTGGTGCGGAGGAGCGAACGACAAGTCATCGGCACGATTCACTCCCTTCGTCGCGCCGACCACCTCTTTCCTGTGACCCGTCTAGCCATTGTCACCGCCCTAGTCACAGCGCACATCACGCGCTATATTTACCCGGCGTCATCCGTCCGTCCGATCCGCATTGAATTACGCGTTGCCGCCTGGCGTCGCGCAGAGCATGCCCGCGATGCTGGATAAATCACCGCGTTTGCACCAACCCAGACAGGGCACGGTGCGATGCGGAGAACTAAAGAAGAATCCACCTGGGAGTTGACGTGAAATATCAACTAGGCGCATTCGTTCTACTCGCAACCAGCACCGCCGCATTGGCGCAATCGAGCGTGACGCTCTATGGCCGCGTCGACGGCGGTATCGAATACCTGAATCACATCGCCAACGGTACGGGTGGCAGTTCGAGCCGCTGGAGCGCGGAAGGCGGCGACTGGGGCACGAGCATGCTCGGCTTCAAGGGCACCGAGGACCTGGGCGGCGGCAACACCGCGCTATTCGACCTCGAAACCGCACTACAGATCATGAACGGTACGTCAGGCGGCGGCAGGATGTTCTCGCGCCGCGCCTACGTCGGCTTGAAGAACGAGACGTGGGGCCAGTTACAAGCCGGCCGGAATCTCTTCATCGACAGCGACGGCGTGTGGGAATTCGATCCGTTCGTGCAACAGGCGGTCTCGTCGGCCTCGCTGGTACGCGGGCGCAACTGGCAACAGACCAGCAACAACGTCGAATATCACAGCCCCGTCTGGCACGGCGTCGACGTGCAGGGGCAATACGCGTTCGGTAACCAGGCGAACGGCTTCAACAATGGCGCCCAGGGCGAGTTCGGCCGCTCGGACGGCATCATGCTCAGCTATCACTCGACGCTCTTTGATCTGCGCGGCATTTACGACGAACTGCGAGATTCGAACGGTCGCCTGTCCAACATCTTCACGGCCTCGCGTGAGTATTTTGCGGGCGCCAACATACGCGTGCAGAAGTTCAAGATACAGGCCGCCTACACACACTATGCGGCACCCGATTCTCCCGCGGGCGTGGCCGACCGCGCCGATCACTACTGGCTTGGCGCCACCTACCAGGCCACGCCGCACTGGGCCGTGACGGCGGCGGGCTTCTACATCCGCGTGGGCGACGGCGGTGGCGACGCCGCGCACGATCCGGGCAGCCACGCTATGCTCTATGCGCTTGGCACCACCTACAACCTGAGCGCGCGCACGTTCCTGTACGGCACTGTTGCGTACGTGAACAACAGCAAGAACGGCACCTTCTCGGTGTTCGCGACGCCGCGCGATTCGAACTCGCCGACCAGCCCGATCGCTGGCGAATCGCAGACCGGCGCATACGTCGGGATGATGCACGTGTTCTGACGCAACTGTTTTTCCCGCATTTCCGGTATGCCCGTGCTGCGGGCATCGCGTAACAGGCGATGCGAGCGGCGTCCTCAAACGAAGGTTGAGATCATCATGCCCAGACAATCGACATCCGCGGGTTTCATCGGCGTCATCACCCTGTTGTTCACCGCGCTAACGGCGCTGTATCTGCTGATAGGCGGCGTATGGCTGCTCTCGCTCGGTGGGTCGGCGTATTACGTCGTGACGGGCATCCTGCTACTCGGCGTGACCTGGCTGCTGTACCGCCGCCGCCCGGCGGCACTCACGCTCTATGCACTGGTACTCGTCGGCACGGCGATCTGGGCACTGTGGGAGTCGGGTCCCGACTTCTGGGCGCTCGCGCCGCGCTCCGGTGTGCTCGTCGTGTTCGGTGTGTGGCTGCTGCTGCTCGTGAGCTGGCGGCTCGATGCGCCGCGCAGGTTCGCGGTGAATTCGCTGGTCGCCTCACTCGTGATCTGGGCAGGCGTGCTGGTCTACGCGAGCTTCAACGATCCGCAGACGGTCAACGGCTCATTCAGTACAGCGACCGGAACGCCCGCAGCGAATCCGAACGGCATCGATCCCGCCGACTGGCCAGCCTATGGACGCACCCAGGAAGGCACGCGCTATTCGCCGCTGCAGCAGATCACACCGGACAACGCGAAGAACCTGCAGGTGGCCTGGACTTTCCGCACGGGTGACATGAAAGGCCCGAACGATCCGGGCGAGATCACCAATGAAGTCACACCGATCAAGATCGGCGATCTGCTCTATCTGTGCTCGCCGCATCAGATCCTGTTTGCGCTCGACGCGAAGACCGGTGCGCTGAAGTGGAAGTTCGACCCGAAACTGAAGGCAGATCCGTCGTTCCAGCACGTGACCTGCCGCGGTGTGTCGTATGTCGATCTATCGGCGAGCGCGGCACCGGCCCAGTCTGCCGCAGCCGCGAGTGACGCAGCAACGACACCAGCGGCGGCAGTCGCACCCTCAGCCAACGGCGCCTGTACGCGTCGCATTTATCTGCCCGTCAACGACGGCCATCTCTACGCACTCGACGCGCAAACGGGCGAGCGCTGCGCGGGCTTCGCCAGCAACGGCGACCTCGACCTGCAACACGCCCAGCCGGTCACGACACCAGGCATGTACGAACCCACCTCGCCGTCGATCGTCACGAACAAGGTGATCGTCGTGGCAGGCGCTGTGGAGGACAACTTCTCGAACCGCGAGCCGTCGGGTGTCATCCGCGGTTTCGACGTACGCACGGGCGAATTGCTCTGGGCGTTCGATCCGGGCGCGAAGGACCCGAATCACATACCGGGCCCGGGCGAACACTACACATGGAATTCGCCGAACTCGTGGGCACCCGCCGCCTACGACGCGAAGCTCGACATTGTCTATCTGCCGATGGGTGTAAAGACGCCGGATATCTGGGGCGGCGACCGCACGCCGGAGCTGGAGCGATACGCCACCGGGCTGCTCGCACTCAACGCCTCGACCGGCAAGCTCGCCTGGTTCTACCAGAGCGTGCACCACGATCTGTGGGACATGGACCAGCCGTCGCAGCCCACGGTCGCCGACATCACCGACAAGGATGGCAAAACCGTGCCGGTCGTGTACGCGCCGGCCAAGACCGGTAACCTGTTCGTGCTCGACCGCCGCACCGGTGTGCCGGTCGTGCCGGCACCCGAAACGCCCGTGCCGCAGGGCGCGGCCCCCGGCGACCACCTTGCGCCGACCCAGCCGTTCTCACAGCTCACGTATCGTCCGTCGAAGAATCTGACCGACGCCGACATGTGGGGCGCGACGATGTTCGACCAGCTCGTGTGCCGCGTGATGTTCCACCAGCTGCGTTACGAGGGCACGTTCACACCGCCGTCGCTGCAGGGCACGCTCGTGTTCCCGGGCAACCTGGGTGTGTTCGAGTGGGGTGGTCTTGCCGTCGACACCGACCGCCAGATCGCCGTCGCGAACCCGATCGGCTTGCCGTTCGTCTCGCGACTGATTCCACGTGGGCCGGGCAACCCGCTGGAACCGGAGGCGGGTGCCAAGGGTAGCGGCACCGAGTCGGGCGTCCAGCCGCAGTACGGCGTGCCGTACGGCGTGACGATTAATCCGTTCCTCTCGCCGCTGGGTCTGCCGTGCAAGCAACCGGCGTGGGGCTACATCTCTGCGATCAATCTGAAGACCAACGAGATCGTGTGGAAGAAGCGCATTGGCACCGTGCGCGACAGTTCGCCGATTCCCCTGCCGTTCAAGATGGGTATGCCGATGCTGGGCGGTCCGATGGTCGCTGCGGGCGGTGTCGCGTTCATTGGCGCGACGGCGGACAACTACATCCGCGCGTTCAACGTGAACAATGGCGAGCAGGTTTGGGAGGCCCGTCTGCCCGCGGGCGGCCAGGCCACGCCGATGAGCTATTCCATCGACGGTCGCCAGTACGTCGTGATCGCCGCGGGCGGCCACGGCTCGTTCGGCACCAAACTCGGTGATTACGTGATCGCCTACGCGCTGCCGCCGCAGTAATGGGGCGGTCGAGCGCGGCGTGCGGTGCTTTCTGGGCACAACACCGCCGTCGCGCGCCGCGCGCGCTGGCGGTGTTTGTTGCTCAGGCGGCGCTCGCGGCACTCGCCGCACACGCGATGAGCGCGCATGCCCAAAGCTCCGTCACGCTCTACGGCGCGTTCGACACCAGCATTGAAATCACCAATCCCGGCGCAGGCTACGTCGCGCGCATGGACTCGGGCGCCTATCGTGGCTCACGCATCGGCCTGCGCGGCGCCGAGGACATCGGCAACGGCATCGACATCCTGTTCGAACTCGAAAACGGTTTCAGTTCCGCCGATGGCACCTATGCCGTGAGCAATACGATCTTCAACCGGCAGGCGTGGATCGGTGTGGGCACGCTTTACGGCACGGTGCGCATGGGCCGCCAGTACTCACCGATCTACATCCCGTTCAAGGGCGGCCTCGATACATTCGGGGCGGGCACTATCGCCTCGGGTCTCGACAACCTCTCGAAGATCACGCCCTACGTGAGCAACGCGATCACGTATCTGTCGCCCGAATTTCACGGCTTCTCGACCACGTTGATGGCCGCGTTGCGCGATGCGAGCGATGGCGACGGCAACGGCCTCGCGGGCCACATCGAAACCTTCGCATATCGCAACGGCCCGTTCCGCATTTCCTATGCGCATCAGCAGACACACGGCGCCGGTGCGCTACGCGCGAACCTTGGTGGCGTTTCGTACGGTTACGGTCCGGTGACGGGCTTCGTGTCGTTCTTCAATGGCGACGGCGGCACGCCGCGCTATCACGACGACGGCATATCGGTGTCGGCGCGCTATGCCATCGACGCGCACTTGCGTGCCTCGCTCGGCTATACCTATATGCGCGACCGCTCGGGCGGCGACAACAACGCCGACCAGTTCAGCGCGGCCTGCGAGTACGACCTGTCGAAGCGCGTGCTGCTCTATGCGAGCGCCGGCTGGCTGCGTAACCGGGGGCAAGGCGAATTCACGCTGCGCGGCGTGAATGTCACGGGACTGACGCCTTCGTGGCCCGGTGCGTCGGTGCGGGGCGTGCAATTCGGCATGCTTGATCGCTTCTAGGTTGATGAACGGAGTGAAGGCTCGAATGGACGTGTCGTCGTGCGAGTGCGTTTAGCGCGTCGTGGCAACACCTGCTCAAGGGCTAACGGAATGACACACATGTACCATGTGCCGTGCATGTCAATGGCGGTGCGATAGAGTTGTACCTGCTGCGGTACATGTTATCCATCGAGGGGAGCCCATGCGCACCATTCCGTTCACCGACGCACGAGCGAACTTAAAGAGCGTCATTGATCAGGTCGTCGATGACATGGGCGTTACGCTCATCACCCGGCGCGACGCGCCCAATGCGATCGTCATGTCGCAATCGCATTACGACAGCCTGATGGAAACTGTTCACCTGCTGCGCTCCCCAGCCAACGTTGCCCATCTGGAGCGCTCTATCGCGCAAGCACGGGCGAGCAAGGTCAAGCCCCGCAAGCTGGTGGAAGGTGGCAAATGAGCGGTGCCTTGAACATCATGTTTACGAAATCGCCGGCCCGCAACTCAACGTTATCTCGTGCCGCTACCACTACTGAATCACCAGCCACGCACGCAGCGACACCGTCTGAACAGTAACCCCAGCACTTGCCGGGACGAACGCGCCATCACGCGATAACAGGCACAATACGCATAGATGACGCCACATACACGCTGTGGTCCCTCGCAGCGAACCATGCACGTCCCCCGAATCCGCCTCTTCAAGCTGTCATGAACCACACTGTCCCTGAGCACGCGCTGACTCCTGCGCGCGCGCCGAATTCGCCGCGCTTCCTGTTATTCCTGATCTGTCTGTTTGCCTCTGCGGGGCAGCTCGCGATCGACATTTACGTGCCCGCGCTCCCCGCCATGGCGCGTTTCTTTGCGACATCGCCTCAGGCGATCCAGTCGAGCGTGTCCGGCTATATGGCCGCTTACGCGCTCGGCCAGCTTGTCTTCGGGCCTGTAGCCGACGCATATGGCCGCAAGCCCGTGCTGGCTTTCGGCCTCGTAATATTCACGATCGGCTGCGTGCTGTCGCTTGCCGCGCCGAATCTTGAAACGTTCCTGCTCGCGCGTTGTTTGCAGGGCTTCGGTATTGCCGCCACCAACCTGCTCGCGAAGGCGATCATCACCGATTCCTTCTCCGGGCAGGCGCTGATCCATGCGTTCACGTACATGGCGATTGCATGGGGGCTCGCGCCGATTGTCGCGCCGGTGATCGGCGCCCATCTGCAAACGTGGTTCGGCTGGAAGTCCTGCCTGGTCTTCCTGCTCGTCTATTCGCTGGTGATGTGGGCGCTGGTCTGGCGCTATCGCGAGACCTTGCCGCGGCCAGTGCATCTCGAACTGCGTACGCTGCTGACGAACGCGGGCAAGGTGCTCTCGAGCCCGGTGTTCCAGAGCTGCTTCCTCGCGCAAGGGCTGTGCTACAGCATCCTGCTGGTGTTCAACATCGTCGGACCGTTCATGGTGCAGAACACCTTGCACGAGCCGCCCACCTTCTTCGCCTATCTCGCGCTCGGCATCGGCTTGATGTACTTCCTGGGCGGTCTGTCGAATCGCATACACAGCGCGCGCCTGCCGAGCGCCGAGCAGCGGCTGCGTATCGGTGCGCGCGTGATGGCCGCGGCGTCGATCGCGATGCTGGTGCTTGCGCTGACGGTCGGCCTGCGTGTCTGGACACTCGCCACCCCCGTGCTCGTGATGGGGTTCTGCGCCGGGGCGATGTATCCGACCCTGATGGCCAAGGGCAATTCGCTGTTTCCGCATATCGCGGGGCTGACGAGCGCGATTCTGGGGTGTGCGCTGTTGCTTGTGTCGTCGGCGATGATGGGGCTGGCTGGGTTCGTGTCGATACAGGTGCTGACGCCGCTCGCGGGGTTCTTCGTGATTCTCGCGCTGACCGTGGTCGGGATGGTGACGAAGCTGCTGCGACATCTCGCGCAAGTGCAGCCCGAGGCGGTCGTTTGCCGCAGCGGCGAGGTGGCGTAAGCGCGTAACCTTCGGTCGACCTGGCGCAGGTTACGCCACGCGGGCGCTTCATTCCCCTCTCGTTACCTTGCGACCGTGTAGCCAACCATCAACCGAGAACGGGCCCGAGCCACCGAAAACCAGCGCGACAAGGCAGGCAATATAGAGCAGGTCCGTTTCATAGCCGGGCCGGCCGAACTGCGGGCCCGCGCTGGTCACCGCCATCAGCTTGATCGATGTGAACCCGAACGGCAGATGTACCGTGAAGATGGCGACAGCCAGCACCACGATCATCGGCACAGCCGCGAGCGGTACGAATGCTCCCGCCAGAATGGCCGTGCCGCCGAGCAGTTCGATGACAATCGTCGCCCACGCCATCAGGTGTGCGGCCGGCACGCCGAGCGCGTGCAGAATCGCGGCGAAGCTCTCGGGATCCTTGATGATCTTCGCGTAGCCATGCGCAATAAATCCATATCCGACGATCAGCCGCAATGGCAACGGCGCCCATCGCGCGAGCCCCCAACGGTTGGCCAGTGTGGCGGAATCGACTAGACGAAACAGACAACGTACGGTGTTCATGCGCAGGGGGCTCCTCGTGGGCATTGGCAAAGAAACAGGAGGGCGATGCCAGGGTGGCTGCATCGTGCATTCCCATGCCGTTCGTCGGAGCTGGAGGGGCGGTTATTACAGCGAGGCGGGAGTTTTTCTCGTGAGCAGCTTGCCGGGACCGTTTGATTCCTCTCGGCCCGCGCATTTTTCATTGTGGCGAGAAGTACTGACGGCCGAAACGGGTAGCGCGATTCGGCGCGTAAAGGCAGCGGATTATTGTTGCGGCGCGCGAATGAATAATTGTTTGTCGTCGGAGCAAAAGTATTTCAGAGCCCGGGCAGCCTTTTTCATTAAGCCTTTCTGGATAAATTGAAAGGTCGCTTGAAGGCTTTTTAACAATTGAATGCTGCAACAATTGCGGCATTTCAGAAGGGCATAGCGAGGTCGACGCCACTTACAACGAGTGGGACGACATGGGGGATGGCGACGATGTACGGGCCTCTATCCGGCGATGAACCTCGGCCCCAGGCCTGCTCCCACCGCTAGGACGCAGTGCCGAGCATCCACTTCGCAAATCCGTGCCGGCCGCTCAGATTCAGCTTGATGCCTGCCCGCTTGAAATACGTCGCCGCGGTGCTTTCCTGTACGCTGAGCTGACGGGCGATAGCCGGCAACGTGTTGCCCAGTAGATGCGCGAGGCAGACCTGATACTCCCGGCTCGACAGCACGACGCCCATCTCATTCAGACGCTCGTCGAAGTTTCGCTGTAACTGCATTGCATGGTTTTCCGCGGCTCCCGTCGCAGCGGCAATTAATCCATCACGCTTCGGCTCCCGAATTCTTCTGCGAGCGTGATATCCGACTGCCGGCAGAATTGCATCGGAAAGTTGTTTTAATACCGATAATTCCTGCAACGAAAAATCTCGCGGTTGCGCTGCCCGGGATAATGAAATGACGTGTCGTCTATTATCTTGATGAGAGAGGAGAATGCATTGATAAACGATACCCGAAGAATTCTCGCGAGTGTCATGAGACACGGTGCGCGGTTTTAAGTGAATCAACTGAGAATCTTCTGAGTTAACGATTCTGCTCAATATTGACGATTCGGGTCTGTCTTCACACGACTGGCGCGACTCGTGGTCGAAGCTAAACTGGTTGGCAGCCGCGCCCCACGTGCCCAGGCGCTGAATCGTGGCCACGTTTTTGTTCGTCTTGTCGATAATCCAGTTCGTCGCCTCGGTCACGTCGACCGGTACGTAGTCGTTGATCAGTCTGTGTACACCAGCTACGAAGTTATCCGTCCCGCTGTCGGTGATCACCTGTCCCATCTTCGCAAAAAAACCGTTCAATTCGAACTCCTCGAAATCTACACGACCTGCTTGTCACCGGGAAAATGATCTCGCTGCTCACTGACTCTTACGCCGATGTTTCGACGCTAATGGACGTTGAAAGTGAGTTATCGAAATGCTTTCGAATCTTTCATATTGCTATCAGTGAATATCAGGGTACGTGGGTAAGGCGATGCCGCGCCGGCGATTCGATTCCGGCGTTTCGTATTGTGGTTCAGGGCTTTCAGGAACGATTGCTGGTATCGACGGGGTGAGTCGCAAAGCCTTGCCGGATCCAGCACCGACGAATACACGGCGATAACACGAGTCTTGTTGGCCGGAAGTGATGATACGTCAAGTGACTCGATATTTTCTCATTTAAAATCTTAATCGATTACCATAAATAACCTAATGACAATTCATTTCGCAAGTTCCGAAAAATTACAAAATCATTCAGACAATTCAAAATGGATTTGACTGGTGTTATTCAATGCCATGTGCATAATAACTGTGGAAATCGACATTCAGCACATACCATGTATCGGGCGAAAGTTCGATGAAAATCGACAAACCACCCAGAGAAATTTTTGCATCTTCCGTGAATCGGGAAGCCGGCAAATCTTGCAAGAGGGGGATCTGATCAGTGGGTAATATATGCTGAAAACAGGATTTTGTCATGAATATAACGGCCCCGCGAGTGAAGTAATGACGGGTGCATATCCATTCAATCATCCGGAGTGGCAGCGCAGATGGTCCGACATCCAATTGGCGTCAGATAGTTAATCTGGCCGATTATTAATCATTGAAAAACTATGATAATTATTAGTTAATCTTCGAGGTGGAGCATAAAATCCGCTCTGGTGAAATGCCCGATGCATTTCGATAGCCGCGCCAGTCCGAAGAGACCGCGGCAGTCCACCGCGTCTCCTTGCTGTTAGTACGAATGGCGTTTTTGCATGGCGGGATCGGTCATAGAACGACCGATCGTGCCGCGATCCTATTCGATCATCCAGCGCGACAGGCCGTGACGTCCGCTGAGTCCAAGTTTGATGCGCGCACGTTTTAGATAGGTTTCTACCGTGCTCGCCCTGAGGTTCAGTTCCTCGCAGATCGAGGGCAGCGTGTGCCCCGAGAGGATCAGGATGCAGACCTGTTGCTCGCGTGAAGACAGCGTGATGTGCCTCTGCTCGAGGCGCGTCAGAAAGGTCTGTGAAAGCGTGGCGACGCTGCTGTCCGGCAACAACGTGTCGGCAGCGGTGATCGCGGGCGTGTCGTCGATCGGGGCGGGCGGTTGCGGCGACGTGTGCTGCTCGACGAGCGGCAACAACACCAATGACAGATCGCCGAGCGATGTCAGTTCATCCGGGCGGAAATCGCCGCGTTCCGCGTTTCGTTGCAGCACGATGATGAAATGCGAATTGAATCGTCGCATCAACATGAGACATCGATACATGGGCGATATCAAATCGGTCGCACTGGCTGCCTGCGGCTGCACGTGGAGGACCTGCGGGCCGTTCAGATCGAGAATCTCCGCCATCAACGGCTCGGGAAGATGATCGCGCATATCGGCGCCATGCAGCGCGGAGCCATGAACCGCAAATCCATCGATGAAGCGACCGCGCTGCTCGTCGCTGTTCCAGATCGACACGTGCATGGCATCGATCGCGACCGTGTCGCCGATGAACCGCTTCATGGCTGGAAAGAACCTGGTCGTACCTACGTTAGAAATCACTCTTCCGAGTTGTACGATGCTGTCGCGCATAGTGGCCTGTACTGTTTCACGAATGAACGCCGCAGAGACACACCCTTCTTCGCGGGTGTCGTACTCGTCTCCGTCCGGTTCGTTCAATCGCGGGGCGTTGATGAAAAGGACACTTGGCCAATCTTCGTATTGCAATAGCGTTACTGGTTTGTTACGACTGTATTGCGGTAAGGGCCGACAGGCGAGGACATCCCGATATGATCAGCATGGTTTATGTTATCAATGAGTCGAACGACGTGACGACTAGCTGTGCAACTTTGCCCGTGCACATCAGTTTTGCCCATACGTATCATGTGCTTTTTGTTGGTCGCGTGCATCAACTGAAAGCAATTCAGCATCGCTAGTGCGTAGCCAGGATTCATGTGCGCAGGCATCGGCAGGATTGTCGTTTGATGCGCGACGGTTCCGACAATCATGCGTTGCAGATATCTGGTCAGCCGGATCTCAATCAACATCCTGTATGCGTTTTTCTTTTCGATGCAGATCGCATCAAAACGTCATCATCTTCTAGCAACTCAACGCCTGTCCTGGCGAAACATCGTTCCGGAGAATAGCACCGACTCGATGACGCACTGATGTAGTGGCGATCAACCGATGGCAATTGCGAAACATCGTTTCGGAGAAACGTGTCGCCTTGATAACGTGGCGAACAGATAGCTGCGTGCGCGCGAATAGCGGAGCGCTATTTAGTGTCGAGTGCTACCTATCGATGTGGGTGCGGACAGGTGGGAGCGCAATCGCAGGATGGTATATGTATTCGCACCGGATGACCTGATTGCGGCATTGCGCGCGCACGGTGCGGAGATTGACGAGACGGTACTACTCTACTGCAGGCGTTCCTCGTGACGGCTGCTCAGCGCGATTTGCCCTGGCATTGCAGGGCAGGCATGCACGTGTGAGTGAATAACCGGGGACCCGTTCAGCGTCCCCGCCGCGGCCGTTTTCAACCATCCGTCGAGAGCGTAACGGCCTGCCACGCGCCGATTTCATTCTCTAACGCTGACAGCTTGTCTCGCACGAGCCCGAGCGCATCGCTACCGAGCAAAAGATGCGCGGGCGGGTAGTCTGAGGCGATTGCAGCAAGCATCGCACGCGCGGCTTTCGCAGGATCGCCTAATTGCTTGCCGCTTTTCTCTTCTCGCGCTTGGCGAATCGGCTCGAAGATGTCGTCGTAGTCTGAAATCGAGCGGGGCGTTCTCGTCATCGAACGGCCTGCCCAGTCGGTACGAAACGAACCCGGCGCCACCGCAGTCACGGCGATACCGAAAGGCTTGACCTCTTTGCCGAGTGCCTCGGAGATGCCTTCGAGCGCGAACTTGCTCCCGCAGTAATAAACGATGCCCGGCATCGTGATGTAGCCGCCCATCGACGTGATATTCAGAATGTGACCGCGACGCCGCTCGCGCATGAACGGCAGCACGGCCTTCATCATGGCGACCGCACCGAATACGTTCACGTCGAACTGTCTGCGCATCTCCGACAGCGGCGATTCCTCCATGACGCCTTCATGGCCGTAGCCCGCATTGTTGACGAGAACATCGACGGGTCCCACGCTTGCCTCGATTTCCGCCACGACATGATCGATCGCGTCGAAGTCGGTCACATCGAGTACACGCGCAAAGGCAGCGCTCGTATGCAAAGACTCGAACTCATGTTTTGCCTGCGCACTTCTCACCGTACCTACGACTTTGTGACCCACCGCCAGCGCTTCTTTTGCAAGTGCGCGGCCAAAGCCGCTGCTGACGCCCGTGATGAGCAGAACTTTGCTGGATGCCATTGAAACCTCTCCCGAAACTTGATTGGAGAGTGCATACTAGTCTGATGAACATGGCTAAATAAGCCAAATTCCGCTTAATTTATTGCACAAAACTATGAGCACAAGGCGTATCAATACCCAGCGCGGGGATCTATCTTCTCAAAGCCAGCAACGCATGGTTGCGTTGCTGCGCGCGTTGGCGCCCGAGGAGGGCTACAACCTGACGGCATTGCCGAGCGTGCGCATCCTGCGTTCGAACCGGGCGCTATCGCGCACGCCGGTACTGTACGATCCCGGCATCGTGATCGTTTGCCAGGGTCGCAAACGAGGTCACTTTGGGGACCAGCTCTATCTCTACGATGAGCGCCACTACCTCGCCGTGTCCGTGCCGGTGCCGTTCAGCATGGAAACCGATGCAACGCCGCAGCGCCCGCTGCTCGCACTGTATCTGCACCTCGATTTCACAATGGCTGCCGAGCTGGCGGCGCAGATCGACCGCGAAGGCATAGCGGAGCGTGTGCAAGCGCCTCAGAGCATGATGTCGACGCCGATGGATGAAGCCATGCAGGCGTCCGTATTGCGTTTTCTCGAGGCACTGCATCGACCGCTTGAAGCTGCCGTGCTCG
Source organism: Paraburkholderia acidicola (assembly GCF_002362315.1). GTDB lineage: Bacteria > Pseudomonadota > Gammaproteobacteria > Burkholderiales > Burkholderiaceae > Paraburkholderia > Paraburkholderia acidicola. The sequence goes on along the minus strand of NZ_MTZV01000006.1, from coordinate 1,612,134 downwards.
GTCCAGGGTTGCTGCGTGAAGTGTATTTCCGTGTGCTCTCCGGCGCACAGGGCAGCTCGATGAGAGAGGCTCTAGCGATGCGAGGACAGTTTGGCCGGATAGGCAGATCAATTCACCTGATCCATGCTGGTTACGCAGGACCCCTCGACGTCACACAACTGGCCGAAGAAGCGGGGATGAGCGTGCCGAGCTTCCACAGTCACTTCAAGGCAGTGACGCAGGTATCGCCGATGCAGTATGTGAAGTCGACGCGCTTGCATCAGGCTCGCCTGTTGATGGTGCGGCATGACATGACCGCAGACGTGGCGAGCCACGCGGTGGGTTACACGAGTCCGTCGCAGTTCAGCCGGGAGTTCAAGCGTCTGTTCGGCTTGACACCGGCAGCGGAGGCGAAGCGCATGCGCGAGAGCTTCGCCATCCCGGAGGTATTTGCGGATGCAACTTATGTTTCGTCGCATTGAGCTTGACGCGTTTCGGTTTAGTGCGTTGACCTCACTGACAAGCGGCGCGAGGCACACACTCGTCAATCCCTCGCCACCATCACTTTGTTCTCATACTTGAAACCACCAAGCTCAAAGTACGCTATCCCATCCTGCGTCATTCCGTGAGACCGATAGAAAGCGATCGCCTTCTCATTTCGGGAGTTAACGATCAGCCAGACCGCACGATTCCCGGTTCTCGCCATTGCAATGCCTCTCGCGTGAGTCAGCAACGCCGATCCGATCCCGCGGCCGGAAAACGAGTCCTGGATGTAGAGCGTTTCGATTTCGACAGGGACATCGGCATGGTACGAACCGAAGCGCATGACGATATATCCGACAAGATTCGCTTCTACTTCGGCAACCAGTAGAACGACGCCTGGATCGGTCACGAGTGCCCGGATTCTTTCTGGCGCAAACGACGTCAGGAGGTATTGCGCAAAGAGGTCAGACACACCCTCCGTCGCATAGGTATGCACCCACACATGCGTGCCAAGTACCGCAATACGTGCCGCGTCTTCTACTGTTGCTGGTCTTATGGAATGCATGGCTATCGCCTTGTTCTTCTTTCGGAGATCGGGTTATCGGCGTCGGACATTCACCCTGGCCGTTGCGCTTTGTTCGGCCAGGGTATTGAAGTGAGTCGTCCCCTGAATTCTCAGCGATTCGGCCAGACATGTCGAATGAGCACGGTTGACGACCTGGATGGATGCGTCTTCAACATCGTTGAGCCGATGAAACAGCGCCTATCACGCAGAAATGGAATTCGTCACAAAGGTCCATCCACAATGCGAAACGCTGGCCGTACGCCTGTCTCCACGGCCAACATCCGGAGTCGACATATCCCCCGCCATTCCGGAAAAGTACCCCGTGAGGGGTTTCCGGACTTGAAGCTGAAATTAAGTCCTGTAACACTCGTTCTTTAGGCAGCGCCAACGCGAACCGTCAACCGTGCGTAAAGAATCGGGCACACTTGCAGACAATCTGCCCGCGACCCCACTACGCAACAGGCGAAGAAAAGAGAGACCAGTCATGAATATCGATTTCCATTATGGCGTCATTTACGTCGTATCGAGACTTGCCGGCCTACCGGTTGCGGACGCAACGACCGTGGCACACGCGTGTCAGTACGTCGACGATGCGACAACGCCGGGCTTGCTGTATTTCGCGGGCGGCGAGCGCTTCGAGCGCATTGCCAGCGCCCACAAGATTTTCGATTATGAGAACCTGTTCAACGAGTTGAACCGACTTGTCTGGACGCCGTTTCATTTTCTCCCTGCAGGGGAAGGGGATACCCTCGAGGAGCGCGCAGTCTGCCGTCCCGACAGCAAGGTTGCGCGTGACGTCATTCTCAAGGCCATTGCGAAGAAAGGTACCGATAACGCGTTGCATCGGCTTGGCGTGACGTTGCACACGTATGTCGATACCTGGGCACATCAGGGTTTCTCCGGCATCGAGTCCGACTACAACAAGGTCAGCCACCTCGAAGCCGAAGACTGTACCCCGGCACAATGGTTTGAACATCTCCGGCGCGCAACTGACCACCTGGTCGAAGATGTCGAGGCCGAAGTGCTTTCTCGTACCGTTCCGCTAGGACATGGCGCCGCTCTGCACTACCCCGACCAGCCGTGGGCGAAATGGCACTACATCAACGGCAAGGGACATCGCGTGGTACGGGACAATCTCCCCGACTTCCTCGTCGCCGCCGACATGGCTTGCCGCGCCGTGCAGGCGTACTGCGCAGGCGCAGATGATCTGGATACCCAGCCGGGCCTGAAAGCCGATGCGAAGAGTGTGTTGCGCGAACTGCTTTCGACCAATGTGAACACGGACGAAAACGCACGGCTGGAGGTCATCCACGACTGGTTGGCAGCGGGTGCGTTCCCGGGTTTGAAGGAGGAACTGGTTGCTTACGTCCCTAAAGGACCCGGTTCCTGGAAGCACAAGGCGACAGGCATCAAGGTTAAGGGCGATGGCGGTTCAATGCCGCTCTGGACTCCGGCGTTCGAGCAAAGCGACTACCGGAAATTCCACGATGCAGTGAAGGAGCATCGGTTCGCCGTCATTCAGGAAGTGTTGCCGGAGAACGGATTGCGCCTTGTTTGAGGTGCCCCGTGGTTCGCAACGGCGTCCCACGGAGCGAATGGCACGGGCGCGATGCCCGTGCCAACGAATGCCTGCAGTTACCAGCCCACCGTAATCGTTGCAATGGTCGGGTTGGTGCCCACCAGCGAAGAGCTAAATCCATTCACATCGTCATAGGGGAATCCATAGGTCAGGTTGTTGATCGCGTGCGCGTGCCAGAACTGCGAGTACGAGTTGGTCGGCTGCGTCGCATAGAAGTTGCCGGAAGTGGCCCAGAGTGCGGCGTTCTCCGCAACATGGCGGTTTAACGCTGCGCATAGCTGGGCCTGGATCTGCAACTGTTTGGCGGTCGGTACACCGGGTGCGGCGTTCGATGCATCGTTAAGGACACCGTTGCCAAGCAGTACTTCGGCCGTCGTTGGTTTGGCGTTGATGTAGTACGTGCCCTGGCCATCCGTGAACTGGAACTGTCCATTGACGACATGGCCCGTGAAGGTCCCCTGCGCATCGGTGAAGGTCAGGCTTTGCGAGGTGTACTGATTCCAGACGGACTGAATGTAGCTATCCAGATAGGTCCCGTTCGCACCGCCCGTATTGAAGCTGCCGTGTGCCGGTGCAACGATCCGGTACGGCGACTGCACGAGTCCCTGAAATGGCCCCGGCACCTGCGCCTGGAACTCCTGGAACAGCGCCGCACGCGTTTCCGTCTCGCCGACCGTCTGGTCGTACCCGCCTTGACCTTGCAGTCGCAACTGCACCGGGAAACCAAACTGATCGACGCGCGTGGTATTGCCGAAGAAATTCGCGGTATTCACGTCCAGCTCGACGAAGTCGAACGTGACGTCGATGTTCGGATCGGTTGGATTGTCGATATTAGGCCCTGTATAGCCCGTTACGGGGCTGCCTACCGCTTGCAGGTACATGGTGCTACCCACGCTCAGATAGAGCCGCGCGGACGTGATCTGCGGGATCGTGATCGACTTGCATTGCGACAGCGGAATCGAATAGTTCGCGTAGCCGATACCGTTCTTGGTCTGTTCGGAGTCGTCGCCGGCACTCATGGGGACGAGCGCCCCCGAGCAATTGACGTGGACATAGGCGTTGTTATTCGTTGGGTCCATTCCGACCATCGTCCAGTACACCTGGCTATCCGGGTACGCACCGTTGGTGCCGTTCACCAGATTGATCGTGGTTCCAGTGGCCGGGAACGATCCGGAGGCGGGTGTCGACGAGCCCATCGTCAGCTGGCTCCATGCCGTGTCATACGCGGAGCCGTTTGCCTGGCCGACAGTGAACGAATAGTTCACTACGCTGCCAGCGGGAAGGTTGGGCACGGTATACGTTCCGCTCGTTCCAGACATGGTCATGGCGACGTTGAGTTGCGATCCGCTACCCACGACGTAGTGCAAGATGACCCACGACCCACCTGAGGCGTTAAACCGGACCGTGTTGCTGTTGACGATCGTGTAGCTACCCGCGGATGATGCCGGCGGCGTGGCTGCCTGACCCGGTGTCGCATAGAGCACATTGGCGGCCGCTGCAATCAGTAGCGCCGTAGAAAGCATTCTTGCGAGCCTGCCAGCCGTTAATTTCGCTTGCTGCTGTCTCATCTCTTTCTCTCCGTTTTTATCTTGCTGTCTCACCCCTGCCGGGGTCGACCAGGATTTTTCTCTCGACAGGAGCAGGCGTCGTCGCCTGCTCCGCACGCCTATGTCCAGAGACGTTAGAGATTCAACGCGGACAGGAACCGGTTGGTGAAGCCCAGCGTGCCGGCTTGTCCATAGCTGTTGCAGGTCGGCGAAGAGTAACTTTGGGTGCAGTCATCATCGCGATCGAATGACCAGAAATGAACCCCCGCGAGCCCGTTCTGCTGGGCGAACGAGGTGACCGTGGCCACATCGGCGAGCGTGAACGTTTCGCCCTGCGTATCATTGCCGCCGATCATCGGTGTCAGTTCGATCTGCGAATACGGAACGCCGTAGTAGCTGTGCAGATTGATCGCCGATTGCACGGCAGACTGGCCCATCTCGCACTGCCCGTTGCTGATCGTGCAGTTCGATGCGCTGGTACTGCCGTAATCCATCGCCATCAGATTGACCGTGTAGTTGGTCAGCCCATAGCTCTTGATGGCGTTCATGACCATGACGCCCTCGCCCCCCAGGCTTTGCGGCGTATTGCCACCGAGCGTCGCGATCGTGAAGCTGAAACGCAACTGCGGATAGGTGCGCTGCGCGGTGATGACCCGCTGGACCAGATTGTTGATGATGTCCTGGCTCTGGCCTTGTTCGATGTCGAAATCGACGCCCACGAGATTGGCCGAGTTGTAGGTCTGGATAAATTTCTGGAATCCGGCATCCGTGCCGCAGGTAAACGTCCCCGCCGCGCCCCCGGTCGACAGGATGTACTTCTTCCCGGCATTCACCATGTTTTGCACGTTGGCGCTGGCGACCATCGACGGCTGCAGTCCGCCCCAGTTTTCGCTACCGCACTCTCCGGTGGCAAAGGCCCACGTCAGGGTGCTGAGGTTGCCCGGCAATACGTTCAGGATCGGTTGAAGCGAACCGGTCACGTTGGTGGAGATCACATTTGTGTTCCAGTTCAGGCTGATCGTGATGTCCTTATAGGGACTAAATAGAAATCCGCCCGGTACCGCTGCTGCCGCCACTGCCTTTTCCTGGTGTGCCACGCTTGCTACGCCGCCAGAACCGCTATCTCCACATGCCGCCAGTGCACATCCGGAAAGAATCGCTATAAGACCTTTGAGCATTCCTGTTCTCATGAACATCTCCTGATTGCGATAGGGGAACAACTGCTGGGATGGCATATTCGCGAGAACATGCCCAGTCCCAGTGACTCACGCACTTTCTTTGAAGCGCGTATGCGGATAGTTGTGGTGTGGCCTGCGGCTGGACGCGTCTCTACAAGACGCAGTCAGCAGGCGTCGAGCGGCGTTACCCAGATAATGAGCACGCAATTCGATAAGGGTTTTCTCTTTATAAAAGAAAACCTTAAATATCAGCGCAAATTATGTAACTACAGAACTTCCTGGTTTCCGTGTAAATGCCGAGCCAAATTCAATTAATTTCTAATTGAAAGAAATTAATCGGTCTGCCGATCGGGTATAGCTGGATGGGATCATGCGGGTGACTCGTTGTCAAATTCTTTTAAATGATTTTATCGATTTATTCAATTCGCAATTTATTCGCTCCGCAATTTATCCGATTGGCATCCACTCGATAAAACGAAGAATGCAATAAATGCCGAAATCTATGCAACCAGGACAGCTTTACTCCCGTCGAGCGATTTGTACGCCATGGCCAGCTCGATCTGATCGTGGCTGAATTCCTGGCCGATTCGGGTCGCGAACATCGGATCGTCGATCACACCTTCAAGCGCCTTCAGTGCAGCAACGAGCCTGTCCTGATCCTTCACGGTCCTGCTGTCGTAATTGCTGAAACGCCGCATGGTCAGATTCTTCATCATGAAGAGTGCGGACTCGATCGATGCCGGTGTGCTCCCGCCAAGGAACCCATAGAAATAGATCGTGGCGTTCATCGGCAGGCTGGGGGCAATGTTCCCGAGCAGGTCACCGCCGACGCCGTCGAACACAGCGGTCGTCTCGAGTTCGGTGGATAACGCGGCAAGCGTATCGGTGAAGCCTTCACGCGTGACGATGACATGCTCCACACCCGACCCGCGCAGCGCTTCACGCGCTGCCTCGGTGCGCACGAGGAAAATCGCGGGTACGTTCCTTCTGCGTGCGAGCGCAGCGAGCGCATAGCCGGTCGCCGAATTCCCGGCCGTGACAATCACGCCCTTGTGACCCGCTTCAGCGATCTCTTCGAGAAAAGCGTAGGCCGTCATGACGTTGACGAGCGAGCCGCAATAGTCCCTTGCGCGAACATGATCGGGCAGGATCAGGCAACTCGTGTAACGCATATGCGCTTTCTCGCACCACAGTCCGACGTTCTCCGGGCTTCTGGCGAGCGCGCGGTAGATCGCCACCTGCTTGCCCGCATATTCCTGCGGGACACCTGCTCCCAGCGCGACGACACGCCCCGATCCCGAAGCACCCCACACATCGTGGCGACCGCTTACCGGTATGCTGCCCGCCGCGTTGGGTGCTCTCAGGAAAGTCTTGTCGCCATGGTTGATTGCGGACGCATCCATGTCGATGACGACATGGCCCGGCGCGGGCTGGTCCGGGGTCGGGATGTCGCGAACTTCTAGCCCTCGGCTGGGCGTGACGCAAATCGCTTTCATCAATACGCTCCTTTTGTTTCGGTGTCGGTTCAGGTCGCCGTGATGGCGCAGCCCGTAACATAAGCAACTTCATCCATTGCCGAAACGTCGCTTCGAGACATACCATCGATTCCATTCTGGAATTGATGGTGATGCCATACATGGACCGACTGGATGCAATTCGCCTGTTTGTGCGCCTTGTCGAACGCGGCAGCTTTTCTGCCGTGGGGCGCGAGGAGGGGATCGGACAGCCTGCCGTCAGCAAGCAGATCGTTGCGCTGGAACGGCATCTGGGCGCTCAACTGGTTTTGCGTACCTCGCGCCGCGTCGTGATCACGGAAGCGGGGCAGACGTTCTACGAGTCGGCCAAGCAATGGGTGGACGATTTCGACGCGATCGAGTCTTCCGTTGGCGAGCGCCAGCAATTGCCACGCGGGCTGATCAGGATCAATACCGCGCCGGCGCATGGCCGGCTTTGCATTACGCCGCTACTTCCCGAGTTCTTTCGACGGTATCCGGATGTCTCGATCGAACTGTCGGTATCGGAGCGCCAGGTCGACCTGGTGGGAGAGGGTGTCGATCTGGCTATTCGCCACGGGCAACTGGTGGACTCTTCGCTCACGGCGAGGAAGTTGTCCGAGACCGATTTCGTCCTGGTGGCCACCCCTGAGTATCTTGCCGCGAAAGGTGTGCCGGCTCGCATCGCGGATCTGGACACGCACACCTGCATTGTCTTTGCGAAAGGCCGTGAACGTTACCCCTGGTCACTCAAGGTCGGGCGCGAAACCGTCTCCTACGTTCCGCACGGTTCGCTGCTGACCGGCGACGCCGAGCATATTCGCGCCGCTGTACTGTGCGGCCTGGGTATTTCTCAGGCGCCGTTCTGGCTGCTGGCAGAAGAGATCCGTTCCGGCCAGGTTCAGGTACTGCTACCGGAAGCGCAGCCGGAGCGGGTACCCATCCATCTCGTCTATGCGGCGGGCCGTCGCGTGCCGATGCGGGTGAGGGTGCTCATCGATTATCTTGTCGCCGCGTTTCAGTAGGCCGGCCACAATATTCGCGGTTTCAGGACGTCCTCACGGTGACAACCGATCAACGCCACCGATCTGACAGGGAGAGGACATGCCATCACCAGGCACTGCGCTTCTGAATCGACTTCACGAACAGAGCACCGCTGAAACGATGGCCCGTGCGCGCGCACAGTTCCACGGATCAAGCGAAGAACTCGCAGACCTTGCGGAGCAATACAGTGCGCTTGTGCCGCGACTACGCGGCAGGTTTCTGCGCGAAAACGGTTTATCGAGCGAGGATGCGGAATCCTCGCAAGGCGTCGAGCTGTTGCTGGCGATATCCGCGGGCATGGGACAGTTCCTGCGCAACATGGTGCTTGCGCACCGGCCGTCGAGAATCCTCGAACTCGGCAGTTCCTGCGGCGTGTCGACACTGTATTTCGCCGAGGCGTTGCGCACGCTGGGTAGCGGGACCGTCATCGCCACCGAACGCGACGCTGCAAAGTGTGCCCAGCTTCGCGAACATATCCGGACCGCAGGCGTCGAGTCGTATGTCGATCTTCGCGAAGGCGATGTGTTCGAGACTGTCGCGGAACTGGACGGAACCTTCGACATCGTGTTTATCGACATCTGGGCCGATGCGTATCTGCGTCTCTTCAGGCAAGTCGAGCCTCTTCTGCGGCCGGGATCGATCGTGCTTGCCGACAATATGTACACCGCCGAAGACGCCGTACAGGCCTACAAGCACTACCTCGAGCACAACCCACGTTTTTCCAGCACGACCCTGGACTTCGAATCGGGAGTCGAGTTTACGGTCGTTGTTTCCTAGCCGGAACTCCCGCAGCGTCAGGTACGGTTGCGCCAGCAACTTGTATGCAGGCCCCGAGCGGGGTTAAACTCCCGCGCACTTCTCACTCTTTTTTAAAAAGGAGGTAAATATGGTTTTGCTCGTGCGCCCACTGTGGTTGGCACATCTGTCCAGCACATTTACCCGCTCTTGCCTGAGTTCCATCGCGCTGCGATAACCCGGTCAGAGCAAAGCCCACTCCACCCTCCCGAGTCCTTTCTCGACTCTACCGTTGTCGCCAGCGCTCCTGTTGACAGGGACAAGCACGTCCCAATGAAACGCGAGCAAGAGCATGACAACCCTGATTTCCGCACTTTCCCTGCAGCTGGACACCGTTCACGGTCCGCTGTTTCACGATCTTTCCTTTACCGTAAAACTCGGTGACCGCATCGGCCTGTTGGGCCACAACGGCTGTGGCAAGAGCAGTTTGCTCGGCATCCTGGCCGGCAGTCGCGAGCCCAGTGCTGGCAGCGTGCAGTACGCGGGGCAGTGTCGCCTGCAGCACGTCGAGCAGCATCTGCCACCGGGACTGGCTGGTCTAACGACACGCGATGCATTGCTGCAGGTTGTTAGCGCACAACCGGCGCAGCATTGGCGCGTCGATAGCCTGCTGGACGAACTGGCGTTATCGGCGGAAGCACACACGGTGGTGTCCAGCCTGAGCGGTGGTCAGCACACCCGTTTGCTGTTGGGGCGCGCTGTGTTACTCGAGCCGAACTTGCTGTTACTCGATGAGCCGAGCAACCATCTGGATCTGCCTTCGCTACTGTGGCTCGAAGATTTTCTGCGCCGCTGGCAGGGCGGTTTCATTCTGGTGTCCCACGATCCGCGACTGCTGGACACGCTCAGCGACAAGAGCTGGATCCTGCGCGATCGGCGGTTGTACAGCTTCGATATGCCGTGTAGCCGGGCATTGACTGCGCTGGCCGAGGCTGACGTGGCCGCGCAGGCGCGCCATGCCGGCGAGCAAAAGGAAATCGACCGCCTCGCTGCCAGCAGCAAACGTCTGGCGATATGGGGCCGTGAGCACGACAACGAGAAACTGCTGCGCCAGGCGAAGTCCATTCAACGGCGCGTCGATAAGCTGAAAGACGATCAAACGTTCGTCAGCCGCGGTAGCCCCTGGCGCCTGAAATTGCAGGGCAGACCGCTGGCGGCCGACCGTCTGCTCGCATTCGAAGGCTTGCAGGTGCGCGCGCAACCCGGGCAGCCGTTGTTGTTTGAGATCGATCACTTGTGGCTGCGGCCCGGTGACAAGGTCGCGCTTCTGGGCAGCAACGGCACCGGCAAGTCGTCGTTGTTGCGCCAGTGCTGGAGCGATGTGCAGCAAGGTGAAGCGCGCCACGGCTGGCGTTTTCATCCCGCGGCGCGCATTGCGTACTACGATCAGTCGTTGCAGCAACTGGACGACAACGCGACGCTACCCGATGCGCTCTACAAGTTTGCTCCGGTGGGCGACAGGGAGCGACGACAGGCATTGATCGCCGCGGGGTTTGCCTATTCGCGGCACAGCCAGACCGTGGCGACGCTTAGTGGCGGCGAGCGGGCACGTCTACTGTTTCTCGCGCTATCGATGGCCAGTTATCACTTGTGGTGGCTCGATGAACCGACCAACCACCTGGACATGGAAGGCAAACATGAACTGGCCGTTGCGCTGGCTGAGTTTGCGGGCGGTTTTATACTGGTTTCGCACGACCGCGAGTTGATCGAGCACAGTTGCAATCGCTTTTGGGCGATCAATAACGGTCGGTTGCAGGAGTGGCCGGATGCGGCGAGGGCGTATCAGGATCTGTTCACGGCGCGTGATGATGTACCGGTGTCCGGGGTTGCTCCCGCTACAGCACCGGTTCACGCTGGCGAGCCATCCACCGACAGTGAGGCCGAGTTGCAATGGCAGCGTTTGTGCGAACTGGAAGACTGGTTGGCCGCAGACCTGGCGCGCAAGCCAAAACATCAAAAGCCGCATTTGCAGCAGGCGTGGCAGCAGGAGATGTTGCAACTGAAACAGATGCTCGGGCTGTAAAACCTGAACGAGCGTAGCCCTGGAGTTTGCCCTGTCTATCGTTCGGCTTTGAACAGCGGGAATATGCCAGGGGTTGGTTAGCTGACAGTGCGGATCGCCTTCGTGCAGACCGCACTGCCAGTGACCTTCAAATAGATCGAGGAACAAAAGATGGTGCCGCACCTGCACGAAATCCACATCGAGTCCCCGCGGCTTTCGATCAGACCATTCTCGGCCACCGATGCCGATCCGGCGTTTCAGTGCATCACGCCCTCGCTGACGCGTTTCATGGCATGGGATCCGCCCGCTAGCCGTGAGGAATTCGAGCGTGTCTGGCAGGCATGGTTGCAATCAATCGATGAAGGCACCGAGGTGGTTTTCGCCATCCGTCATCGCGACGACGGAGGATTCCTTGGACTGGTCGGACTTCATCGCCTGCGCGATGTCAGCCCGGAACTGGGCGTCTGGATTCGCGAAGATCGTCATAAGGAAGCCTTCGGCTGTGAAGCGGTGACGCTCGTGGCGCAATGGGCAAGCCGGACATTGCGTACCGCGAGCTTTGTCTATCCGGTGGCCGAAGACAACTACCCGAGCCGACGCATTGCGGAATCACTCGGCGGGGTTGTCGTGGAGAGTCGCGAGACACCGAAGTACAAATCCGTCGTGTACGCGATTCCTGGCCAGTTGAAGTTCGACCGCGCGTGAGCGCTTCGACACGGCGGAGTGTTATCTTGCTGGACCAGACCTACGGAACGTGCGATGAAAAAATCGAAGAAGCTCGCTCTCCTTGCCCTGACATTCACGGCATGGGGTCTGTATAAACTGTTTGCGGTCTTTCAGGACATGCAGGCGGGGTGCATCCAGTTCCAGACGCACAAGACATGCAGTTTCGAAAACGCGGAAAATTTTCAAAGCCTGCTGGATGTCGAATTGATGTTCGCGTGCGCCTGGGCTGCGGGTGCGGTGATCTGCTGGATCGTTACGGTGGAGGCGCAGAGGAAGGAGCGGTAATGCTCACTTCACCGCCCCCAACGCCAGCCCCTTCACCATATATCGCTGCAACCACGCGAACACAACCGAAACCGGCAACGTCGCGCACAGCGTGGCGGCCATCACGAGGTGCCACTCCACCGTATATTTCCCCGCCACCATATCGGTCACCTGGACGGTAAGCGTCTTGTTCTCCGGCGAACGGATCAGCGTGTACACCACGGCGAACTCGTTCCACGCATTGATGAACGTGAAGATCGCGGTCACGACGATCGCCGGCACTGCAAGTGGCAAGAACACCTTGAACACCGCACGCGTACGACCGCATCCTTCAAGCCACGCCGCTTCTTCGAGATCGCGCGGCACAGTCTGGAAATACGACGACAGCATCCACACTGCGAACGCAATGTTGAACGCTGCGTACGAGACGATCACACCGATCTTCGAATCGACCAGGTTGCCATCGCCGTACGGGATCATCGCGGCGAGCCGGAACAGGCCGACCACCAGCAGGATCGGTGACAGCATCTGCGTGACGAGCAGGAACTGCCGGTAAGCACTGCGCCCGCTAAACGGGAAACGCGCGAGCGCATACGCGGCGGGCAGACTTACGGCGAGTGCCAGCGATGTCGACAGCACGCTGATCACCGCGCTGTTGCGCAGCGCGATGCCGAAATTCGCTGCGACCCACATGTCGGCGAAATTCTGCCAGTGCCAGTGCACCGGCAGCCAGCGCGCCGGATAGACGAACACTTCATCGGCGGGTTTCAAGGCAGTGAACAGCATCACCGCAAACGGAAACAGCACGAGCACGACGAGCGGTGCCAGCGCGAGCCAGCACCACAGTGTGCGTTTCATTTTCAGGCTCATGCGGCGTCCCCTTCTTTTTGCGGCAGCATGCGCAGATACACCATCGAAAACGCGAATAGCATGACCAGCATGATCAGCGATACGGCGGCTGCCTCGCCAGGCCGGCCGAGCCGGAAGCCGAGTTCGTACAGATAGGTGACGAGGATATGCGTGCCGTTGTCCGGGCCGCCTTGCGTCATCACCCAGATGATCGGAAACGAATTGAACACGTAGATCACGTTCAGCAGGATCGCCATGTTGATGAACGGCCGCAGCAGCGGCATCGTCAGTTTGCGGAACTGCTGCCATGCGCTCGCGCCATCCATGCGCGCCGCTTCGTAGATATCGCCTGGTACTGACGACAATCCGCCCAGCAGGATCGTTACCGTGAACGGTATCGATACGAGAATGCCGACGGCGATCTCGACGGGAAAAGCAAATTCGGGTGTAGCAAGCCAGTGAATCGGTCCGCCGATCAATCCCAACCGCTGCAGCGTAACGTTGACCATGCCGTAGTCGTCGTTGAACGCCCAGCGCCAGACCACGGCGGTCATCGTCAGTGACACCGACCACGGCAGCATCACGATGGTCCGCGCGACACCGCGGCCATAAAAATCCTGATTGAGCACCAGCGCGACCGGCACCGAAACCAGCACCGTGCCGCCGACCACACACGCGGTCCAGACGATCGTGCGCCGTGCCGCATCGGCGAACACCGGATCGGAGAACACGCTGTAGAAATTCTGCAGCCCGCTGAAACCGCGAATCGCACCGAAGCGCGATACCTCGTGCAGCGACTGGAACACGATGTTGTAGATCGGATAGCTGATGATAAAGAGCGCGAGAATCAGACTCGGCGCGATCAGCAACCAGGGCGCCGACAGGCGCTGCGTGATGGAACGGCTGGGCGTACTGCGGGGACGGCTCATGCGTGCTCGATCGTAGGAAGCGCCGGCCCGGTGAAACATGGGTCGGCGCGACGGGAAGGGCGGGGTGCTGTGTTGCGAATGTCGCTATCGTGGTCACTGGGCGTAACCACCGAACAGCGGTGGCTCACGCGCAGCGACTACGCGGAACGTCTTAGTGGCCGAGTGCCTTGTTAGCCTCCGTAGCTGCGCCATTCAATGCATCGGCCGGCTTCGCCTTGCCCAGGTAGACCGACTGCATCGCGTTCGAGACAGCCTTCGCGGTATCTTCCCAGCCGGTGATGGTCGGGGCGAATTTCGCGGTCGGCAGCAGTGCGACGAAAGCCTTCGTGTCGGGATCGTTGAACGCCGGGTCGGTGGCTTCAGCTTTCGTCGTAGGCAGGAAGCCTTCGGTGCTCGTGAACTCGACGCGCGGTTCCTTCGTGAACAGATAGTCGAGGAACTTCCACGCGCTCTTCTTCACCTTCGAGTTCTTGAACATCACGATCGAATCCGTCACCGCGTAGGTGGCGTGCGTCGTGCCCATCGGAATCGGATCGATGCCGTACTTGAGGTTAGGTGCTTCCTTCTTGATCTGCTTGGCGAGGAACGGTGCCGAGATCACCATCGCGACACGGCCCTGCTTGAACAGATTCTGCACGTCCTCGCGGCTGTAGCCGGTCACACCAGGTTGCGTCAAACCGTCGTCGATCAGCGTCTTGTACAGCGTCGCCGCCTTCACGCCAGCTGGCGAATTGAACGCAGCCTTGCCGTCCTTGCCGACCACGTCGCCGCCGTTGGTCCACAGCGCGTAGTACCAGTAGACGTCGGTTTCGATTTCCTTGCCCTGCAGCCCGAACCCGGCGATGCCCAGTGCCTTCAGTTTCTTCGACGCAGTGATCACGTCGTCCCAGGTCTTCGGACCATCGGGGAAGCCGGCCTTGGCCAGCAGATCCTTGTTGTAGTACAGCGCGCGGGCCGAGGCAGCGATGGGCAGGCCGTACACCTTGCCGTTGATTTCACCCGGGGCCAGGAACGGACCGATGAAGCGCGCCTTGAAGGTCGGGTCCATATAGCCGTCGAGCGGCTCAGCCACGTCGTCCTTCACGAAATCGAGCAGCCAGCGGGTACCGACGATCGCCAGATCGGCGTTGGCGCCGCCCGAGATGTCCGTTTGCAGCTTCTGCTGCAGCGTGTCCCAGTTCACGTCCTCGATCTTGATCGTGGTGCCGGGATTCGCTTTTTCGAAGTTACGGGCGATCTTTTCGAAGTACGGCGCCGTCGCATCGCTGTAGTGGGCGACGGTGACGCGGACCGTGTCGGCCTGCGCCGCATGGGCGATACCTGCAAATGCAAGTGCTACGGCAATTCTGCCGAGCACGAGGGAAGCACGTGCATGCAACGACATTTCGACTCTCCTTGGGGTGGTCTGCGCCCGGCAACCGGCCGCTGGGTTGGAATTGTTGTTTGTAAAAATCCTACATGACGAAAAAAAGCTTGTCACGTAGGGTTGTCGATATTTTTTCTCAAACCCGTTTCTGCCATAAGATACTGTAAAAGCAGGGGGATTTTGTGCGCTGCAAGGCTGGAGTGGCGGACTGGGGCGGTTGCACCCGCGCACCGCCCGCTAACCCATATGTTGGAAATTTACAAGCTTGACGGGTAATTTGACGAGGACGGACATGAAGCGTGTCGTACTGGTAACGGGAGCAAGCGGCGGGATCGGCAGCGTGTTGTGCAAGCGTTTTGTGGCGGAAGGCGACACGGTGCTGGCGCTCGATATCGACGCCGCGGCGCTCGGCGAACTCACGGCGACGTTGGGCGCCGAGCACGTCACGCCGGTTGCGGTCGACATCGGCGACGCGGCGGCGGTGCAGGCCGCAGTGGCCGAGGCGGTCGCGGTGCGCGGTCCGGTCGACGTACTGGTCGCGAACGCAGGCGGCGCGCAGCGACCCACCCTCGCGACCACCGACGCCGCAAGCTGGCAGCGCGACATCAACCTGAACCTGAACGGCACGTATTACGTCGTCGAGTCGGTGCGCAAGTCGATGATCGAGCGGCAGCGCGGCGCGCTGGTGCTGATCGGCTCGGTGAACGGTATGGCGGCGCTCGGCCACCCGGCGTACAGCGCGGCGAAGGCCGGGCTCATCAGTTACACGAAGGCGCTCGCTATCGAACTGGGTCGCTACGGTATTCGCGCGAACATCGTTTGCCCGGGCACGGTGAAAACGAGGGCGTGGCAGGCGCGTGTCGACAAGCATCCGCAGGTTTTCGAGGACCTGAAGAAGTGGTATCCGCTGGGCGACTTCGCGACCCCGGACGATATCGCCGACGCCGTACTGTTCCTCGCTTCGCCGCAGGCGCGGGTGATTACCGGCGTGGCGCTGCCCGTCGACGGTGGCCTGATGGCGGGCAACCGGCCGATGGCCGAGGAACTGACGCTCGAATCGATCTGAGCCCGGTGAACACACCGCGTTCGATGCAAGAACCGTAATGAGGACAGCATGGCAGCAGTGCAACTGAGCGGCATCTTCAAGCGCTATGGCGAGACCCAGGTCGTGCACGGCATCGACCTCGCGATCGATGACGGCGAATTCGTCGTGCTGGTCGGCCCATCAGGATGCGGCAAGAGCACGTTGATGCGGATGGTGGCCGGGCTCGAAGAGATCAGCGGCGGCGATCTGTTGATCGGCGGCACGCGTTCGAATAGCCTGCCGCCGCAGCAGCGCAACATCTCGATGGTGTTTCAAAGCTACGCGCTGTATCCGCATCTGTCGGTGTACGAGAACATCGCGTTCGGCCCGCGCATCCGCAAGGAATCGCCGACGAGTTTCAAGCCGCGCATCGAGGCCGCGGCGAAGATGCTGAACCTGAGCGGCTATCTGGACCGTCTGCCGCGTGCTTTATCGGGCGGCCAGCGGCAGCGGGTCGCGATGGGGCGCGCGGTGGTGCGCGAACCGTCGCTGTTTCTGTTCGACGAGCCGCTGTCGAATCTCGACGCGAAACTGCGCGTGCAGATGCGCACGGAAATCAAGGCACTGCATCAGCGGTTGAAGAACACGATCATCTACGTGACGCACGACCAGATCGAAGCGATGACGATGGCCGATCGCATCGTCGTGATGAACGCTGGCCGCATCGAGCAGGTTGGCCGACCGCTTGATCTTTATGATCGACCCGCGAACCTGTTCGTTGCGAGTTTTCTCGGCTCGCCTTCGATGAATTTCGCTGAAGGCGTCGTGGCATCCGGTGCACAAGGTCCAGTATTGAAACTCGGCGACGGCGCGGAGATCGGCTTGCCCGGAGCGGGCGCACCGGTGGGCACGAAATGCACGCTCGGCGTGCGGCCCGAACACGTCGACATTACTCTTGCGAACCAGGGCTCGGCCGGCGTAGCTGCTGTGGCGATGGACATCGAGGTCGTCGAGCCGACCGGTGCGGAAACGCATCTGTACGGGAAAATCGGCGGCAATACGTGGTGTGTCACCAGCCGTCTGCGCTCGGCGTTCGAGCCTGGGCAACGCGTGACACTGGGCCTGCCCGCCGGAAATCTTCATCTGTTCGATACGGAGAGCGGACGCAGAATCGCCTGACGCCGCCGTGGTCGAAGCCGTGACCGGCGCGCGGATTCCAGACCTCAACCCATAAGGAACGCAGGGGTGTCCGCACCGAATCTGATTCCCCACATCCGCGGCGCACTGACGTCGTTGCGGCCTGCCGAGCGCAAGGTCGCCGACATGGTGCTGTCCGACGTCGACTTCGCGATGCGCGCAAGCATCACCGAACTGGCGCAGCGTGCCGACGTGTCCGAGCCGTCGGTGACGCGCTTCTGCCGTGCGATCGGTGCGCACGGTTTGCGCGACTTCAAGATGCAGCTCGCGCAGAGCGTGGCGGGTGGGATGCCGTATGCGTCGACGGCGGTTGCACGCGACGACGATACCCAGACGCTGCTCGACAAGGTGGGCGAGGCGGCTGTCGACGGCATTACGCATGCACGCAGCGAGCTTGATCCGGTCGCCGTCGATGCCGCGATTACAGCGCTCTCGCATGCGCGGCGCGTGTTTTTCTTCGGCGTTGGCTCGGGTTCCGGGCTGGTCGCGCAGGATGCCGCGCTGCGTTTTTTGCGCCTCGATATCGCGGCGAGTGCGTTTAGCGACAGTCATCTGCAGCGCCTTTACGCGGGGCTGATGGAACCGGGTGACGTGGCGTTCGCGATTTCGCACGCGGGGCGCAGTGTCGAAGTGAACGAAAGCATCCAGATCGCCAAAGAGCGCGGCGCAACGACGATTGCGCTGACCAACGTCGGTTCGCGGCTCGCGTGGCTCGTCGATATTCCGCTGCTGCTGCGCGTGCCGAGCCCGATCGATCCAAATACGCCGGGTGTATCGCGGCTTGTGCATCTGTGCATTATGGATGCGCTTGCAATTGGCGTTGCGCTGCGGCTTGGGCCGAAGACGCTGGAGAAGATGCGGCATGCGAAGGCGCGGCTTGGGCATGAAGCGGAGCCGGCGGGGGGTGAGGCCTGAAGAGCGGCTGCTTCCGGTTTGGTTTTTACCCCTTGACTTCAAGTCGACTTGAACCGGCACAGTCTGGTTTCCGCCTCTTGAGGCCCAGCGAGGAAACCGATCATGAGCGACACACCTCACACCGATAACCAGCAGACGGCGTTCTGGAACGGCCGCGCCGGATGCGCCTGGGTCAACGCGCAAGGGTTGCTCGACCAGATGCTCAAACCGTTCGAACACCTGCTCGTTGACGCGGTATGTGCAGAAGCGGGGCGGCGGGTACTCGACGTCGGTTGCGGGACGGGCGGCACCACGCTCGCGGTCGCGCGATTGCTCGGTACGAAAGCTCAGTGCACGGGTGCCGACATCTCGGAGCCGATGATCGCAGCCGCCCGGGCGCGCGCCCAACGGGAAGCAACGCAAGCAAGCTTCATTCGCGCCGACGTGCAGCGCCACACCTTCGATCCCGCCAGCTTCGACACGATCATGTCGCGCTTCGGCGTGATGTTCTTCGACGACCCAGTCATTGCCTTCACGAACCTGCGACGCGCGGCAACCGATGACGCGCGACTTCACTGCATCGCCTGGCGCGGTGCCGCGGACAATCCGTTCATGACGACAGCTGAGCGCGCCGCGGCGCCGCTATTGCCGAACCTTCCCGCTCGTCGCCCTGGTGCGCCGGGGCAGTTCGCGTTCGCGGACCAGCACCGCGTTGCATCGATTCTCGAAGCAAGTGGTTGGGCCGCGATTGAGATCCGGCCGGTCGATGTCGATTGCACGTTGCCCGAGAGCGCGTTGGTCGATTACTTCAGCACGCTGGGCCCCGTTGGCCTGGTCCTGCAGGATGCGGACGAGCAAACTCGCAAGCAGGTTGTCGACGTTGTCCGCCGCGCTTTCGATCCTTATGTGCACGGAGCGGACGTGCGTTTTACCGCGGCCTGCTGGATGATCAGCGCAAGCGCTGCAAATCCTCCGCGCTGAACTCCCGCACCACCTCGATAAATGCCCGCAGCCCAGCGGGCACATGCCGATGCCCCGGGTAGTACAGGCACAACCCGGGCGCCTCTTCCGACCACGCATCGAGCACCTGAACCAGCCGCCCGGCCGCGATTTCCGCGGCCACGGCCCATTCGCTCATCCACGCAAGGCCGACGCCGTGCAGCGCGGCGTCGAGCATCAGATTCGGACTGTCGAGCGTCAGTGCGCCGTTTACCTCGATCTGCACGCGTTCGCCGCGGCGGCAGAATTCCCATTTGTACGGCGCGCCGCCCGGCAATCGCGCGCGAATGCATACGTGTGCCCGCAGATCGTCGGGCACGCGCGGCTTTTTGTGTTTCGCGAAGTACGCGGGCGCGCCGACCACCACGAATCGCACCGCCTGACTGCATGGCACCGCGATCATGTCCTGAGGGACCTGGCCGATCTGACGGACTCCTGCGTCGAAACCTTCGGCGACGATGTCGACCATCCGCGCATCCGTCACGATGTCGAGCTTCATGTCGGGACAGCGGCACAGGAATTCGTAGCCGACCGGATTCATCAGCCGCGTGGCGGCGCCTTCCGATGCATTGATGCGCAGCGTGCCCGTCGGTGTTGCGCGATGCGTGTTCGCTTCGTCCATCGCCGCGGGGATCTCGCGCAACGCGGGACTGACGCGCGCGAGAAACTGCTCGCCGGCTTCGGTCAGCGACACGCTACGTGTGGTGCGGTGAAAGAGGCGCACGCCCATACGTTGCTCAAGCGCGGCAACTGCATGGCTCAGCGCCGACGGCGACATGCCCAGTTCCTTCGCGGCGCTGCGAAAGCTGCGATGGGCGGCCACCGCGGCGACTGCGCTCAGTTCGGATAACGCTGTGCGGTTCATTGTGCTGTTTCCTGCATCAACCCATGCGGCCCGGTGTGTATTGTCGCATCGATGATGCGTTGCTACCTTGCTCGCAGTTCATCAACGATTGAAGGAAGCGAATCATGAGCAAGACCATCCTGATTACCGGCGCGTCGTCGGGGATCGGCCGTGCCAGCCTGGCGCTGTTTGCGAGCCGGGGCTGGAACGTCGTGGCAACGATGCGTCGTCCGGACACCTCGCTGGCGTCCAGCAATGTGCTGGTCGAGAAGCTGGATGTGCAGGACGCGGACAGTATCCGTCACGCGGTGGAGGCGGGAATCGAGCGCTTCGGGGCTATCGACGTGCTGCTGAACAACGCCGGCTACGGTCAGTACGGGCTGTTCGAGGCGCTGTCGCGCGAACAGATCCAGACGCAGTTCGACGTCAACGTATTTGGCGTGATGGATGTCACGCGAGCGGTGCTGCCGCACTTCCGCGAACGCAAGAGCGGCTTGATCGTGAATGTCGGTTCGGGCGCAGGCATCTTCACGCTACCGATGATCTCGCTCTACTGCGCAAGCAAGTTCGCACTTGAGGGATTCACGGAAGCGCTGTCGTACGAACTCGCATCGCAGGGCATCGGCGTGAAGCTCGTCGATCCGCATGGTGGTGTGACGAGCACGCGTTTTAACGAACGGTCGGCGGAAAGCGCGGCAGTGGGCGACGCGAACGGCGACGCATTGAAGGACTACGATGCGTTTGTGGCACGTACCGCTACCGCATTCGCGAGCCTGGCGGCGGCGAGTACGATCACCGCGGAAGAAGTCGCCTCGGTGATTTACGGCGCAGCAACCGACGGCAGCGACCGCTTGCGTTATCTGGTCGGCGACGACGCACGCGGCTATGTCCGGGCGCGCCGCACGCTCGACGACCAGGCCTATGTCGATTTCATGCGCGCCCGTTTTCCATCGGCGTGACGGCGCGATTGCGTGACGCTGGATGCTCGTGTCAATAACGGTAGTTCACAGACGCAAGCGAATTAAGCTCAAAGCGCCGCGAAGTAATCGGGCTGTCGGCGGCGTAGTGCTGCAGGCGGCCCGCCACCACCGTGATCGAACTCGTCCAGTGCTTCGAGAAATCGTGGCTCACGTAGAAGTTCATGTGGATGTCGCGGATGCCGGAGCCGGTATCGAAAGTCGGCAGTTTCGAAGCCGCGCTTTGCTGCGACGACACACCGAAGAAGGTGCGCGTGTACTCCGCATCGGCCCATGTGAAGCCGGGACCGACTGAGAAAAGCCAGCTGTCGAGTGGCAGCGATGCGTATAGATCGCTCACGATCGTCTTGCCCTGCCGGTTGCCGCCGATATCCTGATACATCGCGACGGAACCGGTAAATGCCCACCACGTGTAATCGCCGAACAGTTTTAGTTTCGGGGTCCAGTGCACGCCGCCGAGGCCGCGCAGACGCGGATCGTCGGATTCGCTGCGCGACTGGAAGTCGAGGGTCAGCGCCGCGCCTATGTGGTAATTCGGGTCGCGCAGCACGTTCACACCGAGCACATCCGGACCTTGCGAGAAGAATCGGTCGTCGTAGGAGATATCGAGTGCGGGGAACGG
The DNA here is from genome assembly GCF_002362315.1 of Paraburkholderia acidicola. GTDB lineage: Bacteria > Pseudomonadota > Gammaproteobacteria > Burkholderiales > Burkholderiaceae > Paraburkholderia > Paraburkholderia acidicola. The sequence goes on along the minus strand of NZ_MTZV01000006.1, from coordinate 1,590,778 downwards.
ATAGACCTTCAGTTTGCTCGAGCCTGGATACGCGGGCGAGACGATTACACCCGGGCCGAATGCGATCTTCCATTTGCTCGGCGGGGTGGCACTTGCAGCCGTATCGGACGCAACGCCCGCAGGCGCTACAGCACCTGCCGGTTCGTCCGCATACGCGCCACAGGAGACCCCCGTGAGCCCGGCAAGCAGCAAAGAGAAAAAGGTAGCGCGTACAACCATCATGCGTGTTCCTTGCTAAGCGCCGACAACTGCCGCAGCCGTCGCGCCAGCGCCTTCGAGACGACGGGCGTCTTCGTGTGGTCGCCGGTGCTCGCCATTTCGCTCTCGCGTAGAAACGCAGCGGTTTCGCGCGCAACGACTTCGCGTTCGTTGTCGGAGGTGATCATGTGATAGGAGTCGTCGAGCCAGATCGTGCGCAGAAAGCTCGTATCGATTTCGGCGGCCACGAGGAGCGCGTTGCGCGGGCTCGATGTTTCGTCGTCGATGGCGTGAATGATCAGGCAGTCGTTGCGGATCTCGCTTAGTTGCGAGCGCACCCAACGCACCAGCCGGCTCGCTTCGTGCAATGCGGGCAGCGAGATCGTCGACGGTCCTACTTCGCTGAAGTCGCTGCGCTGCATCGCCCGCGCGATCTTTGCGCGCAGCGCTTCGTTGCGCAACCCGAACGGCGCCGCTTCGCGATAGCGCCAGTGTTTGCGCAACGGCGTGAAGTACGCCCAGTCGAGCAGAAAGCGATACCACGGCATCGACCAGCCGTCGTAGGCGAGCGTGATCGACAGCAGCACGAGTGCCTGTGCGGTCGGTCGACGGCGGGCAAGCGCCAGCGCGAGCGTCGAGCCGATCGATAGCCCGCAGATCGATACGCGCGCATAGCGGCTCGCGAGCGCGTCGTATTCGGCGATCGCGGCGTCGAGCCAGCGCTCCATCTGCTGTTCCGGCATGCCCGCGCTATAGCCGTCGAGCACCGGCGCACAGGTCGTGAATCCTTCGGTATGCAGAAATCGCGCGAGAAAGCGCAGTTCGAGCGGCGAGCTCGACAGGCCGTGCAGCAGGAGCACGGCGTGCTGGTCGCCCGCGTTGAAAATAGTAGAAGGCCGGTCGATGATCAGTCTCCGATGCGCAGCACGAGGAAATCCCCCGCGTGCGTCGTGAAGCGTTCGCAGATGCAATCCACGAGTTTCGACGGGCCGTTGGTCGAGGCGATACGAACCCGATGGCTACCGGGCCACAAACCGTTCCAGAAGCGCTGGATGTCTTCGGGATGCACGTCGGCATAGCGCGGCCCCGGCGCGATTTCACTGGGCAGTGCAAGCCGCAAGCCGGACGTTCCTGCCATAGCCGGTGGGCTGGCACCGTTGATCGCCACCGCCCCGTTGCGCTCGAGCGCCTGGATCAGGATGAACGCCTTGTTGTGCTGCGCGAGATGACGGAGCAGACGATGGGTTTCATCGACGGCGCGACGCGCGATAGCGCGCTCGTTGTCGTGCCGCAGCAGCATTTCGTAGCGCGATTGCGCGACCGATGCGATCAGCTCCGCGCGGAATTGCGCCCGTCTCAGGCGTTCGATCAGCGTGATGATGATCAGTGTGATGAGCGGGTACGAGATCACGAGGATCAGGTCCCGGCGGTCGAACACGTCGATTTGCGCGTACGGCGGCACGAACAGGTAATCGGCGATGCCGAGGCCGAGCACCATCACGGTCGCCGCGGGCGCGAGCCCAAAGTAGTATTCGATCAGCGCGGCGGCGACACCGAACGTGGCGCTGGGCATGACCGGACCGATCAGCGGGTGGAGCAGTAGCCGCACGACGGCGGCAATGACGACCGCGGCCGCCACGGCGATCCATGGGCGGGTTCCCCGCGGGGCCCAGCGTCGGGCGTTTTGAACATGCATAGAATTCTTTTGTTTGACCGGTCCGGTTAAAGACGAGGTGACGCACGGCCGGTTGAAGCGAGCGGTTGTGGATCGCGAATCATTCGCAACTTGTCCGGATTCCTGCATTTGCGCGCTGGCGCGCTGAATCCGCGACACGTGGCGCCGGGTGTACGGGAACGGGACTCCACAACCGGGTCGATAATATATAACGGCACCCCTTACCAAAGGTTGACGGCGGAAAACGCGAATTTCGCGTCAGACGCCGCCGGGTCGGCGCGACCGCGTGTAATACGGCGTAACCGCAAACTTACACGCTTTTGTCATGGGTGATAAAGCTCGATTTGCCGGCAATGGGGATTGATACCGGGCTGCGCGGCTGCGAAACGCCTACGACATGCCTACGACAGGCATTCAATCGACGGTCGCCACGCACTCCACGCCGGCTTCGCGCAGAAAGTGTGCGATGGTCGCCTCGACGATCGATGCGTCGAGGTCCTGCACGATGAAGACGAGTCGCGTCGTGCGATCGTCGTCGGGCCAGTGGTCGAGTTGTAGTGGTTCGTGTAGCCACTGCTGCACGCCATGCAACACGACAGGCCGCGTTTCGCCGATGAAATTGCCGATGCCCTTCATGCGCAAAATGCGCTCGCCGTGATAGCCGAGCAGCACGGTCAGCGCGTTTTCGAGTGCGTGCATCGGTAGCGGCTGCGTGTAGCTCAGGCAGAAGCTTGCGATGTCCGGATGGGCCGCGTGGATTGCATGAGGCGCTGCCGCGCCGCGCATCAGCTTGCGTGGCGCGGCTTCGGTGCGCAACCACGGTCGCAGCGCGCGCGGCGTCAGGATGTCGAGCAGTTGCGTCGCATCGATCTCGCCGTTGCGCACCGCGATACGTGGCGCGCCGGGGTTCAGCGCGGCGAGCGCGATCTCGAGCGCAGCGAGTGCCGCCGTGTCGGCGAGATCGGCTTTGGTGAGCAGCAGGCGGTCGGCGACGGCAACCTGCTGACGCGATTCTTCGTGCTTCGCAAGTTGCGCCGCGCCGTGCTTTGCATCGACGGTTGCGACGATGCCATCGAGCCGCACGCGTTCGCTCAGCGCCTCGTCGCCGAGCAGCAGTGAGATGACGGGCCCCGGCCGCGCGAGGCCGGTGGTCTCGATCAGCAGGCGTTCGAAGGCGGGAATGTCGCCGCGTGCGCGCTTCTCAAGCAGATCCGCAACCGTCGAGGCAAGACCGTCACGCACGCCGCAACACAGACAACCGTTTTCGAGTAGCGCAATGGTATCGTCGCGCGTCGCGCCGACGAGCAGATGATCGAGACCGATCGCACCCAGCTCGTTGATGACCACCGCGCACCGGCCGAGCACGGGTTGCGGCAACAACCGGTTGAGCAGTGTCGTTTTACCGGAACCGAGAAAGCCGGTGAGCAGCGTGACCGGAACGGCTGCGGCGTGCGTTGCTTGCATCGTCTGAGTCACGTGACCTCGTGCCTAGATGATCTGCAGATCGCGTCCGACGATCACTTCGCCATCGAAGTGACGGCGCGCGTCGGTGGCCCACATGTCGTCGGTGATCGCGGGGTCGCCACCCGGCACGAAATGGCTCAGCACCAGCGTCTTCACGCCTGCCGCAGCCGCGATCTTGCCGACCTGTTCGGTCGACGTGTGGCTCTTCACGAGATGGTCGAGCAGCGTCGGTGCGTTGTCGACGCTCTTCATCAGCCTGGCTAGCGCGGGCAGATACATCACTTCGTGGACGAGCACGTCCGCACCTTTTGCGAATTCGGCGAGCGCCGGATAGTAGGTTGTGTCGCCGGAGAACACGACCGTGCGATCGCGCGTTTCGAAGCGGTACGCGAACGCGGGCTTGATCGTGTAGTGATCGACGAGCGTCGACGTTACGCGTACGCGCTCGTCTTCCATCACGAGGCGCGGCCCGTCGAACTCGTGAATGTTGATCAGCGGCCGCAACGGCGGACGACCTTCCTCGCGCATGCGCACGTCGAGATCGATCGCGTTCATGTCGACGAAGTCGTCGATCATCTTCGTGATGCGCGGCGGTCCGTACAGATGAACTGGCGTATGCAGCCCCGTGGCCCACGCGAGAAACACAAGGTTGCCGAGATCGGCGTTGTGATCCGAGTGATGATGCGTGATGAAAATGTCGCGCAGCTTTGGCAGCTTGATACCGGCCTTGGTCAGCTGCAATGCGACGCCGTTGCCGCAGTCGACCACATACGGCTGACCATCGACCACAAGCACGTTTGCCGGTGCTGCGCGCAGGTCGGACGGTGTCGGACCGCCCTTCGTACCGAGCAGGACCAGTTGCGTGCCTTTCGACGACAACACGGTTGTCGGTGCGGCGGGCGTTTGCGCGTCGGCTTGCTGCATCCACGGCAACGATGCCGTGGCACCGGCGGTGACGGCGAGGCGCATGAAGTCGCGGCGGTTGCGTCCGAAGGGTTGATCGCTCATGTGGGTCTCTGCGTTGAAGTTGAGAGTCTTATCTTGTTCGGCCCCGCTAGCTACCGGCCGGCGCCGCCATATAACCAAACCGGTGCGACAAACGTTGCGTCGCGGCAAGCAGCGTCAACGCAGGGTGCCCCGCCGTATCGCTATCGAAGCTACCCGCCGGCCCCATCACGGCGATCACTACGCAGATGCTGCCGGTGTGATCGAACACCGGCGCAGCCAGCGTATTGATGCCGGGAATCGGTTTGTTCAGCGCGGTGTCGATGCCGCTAGCGCGGATTTGCGCAAGCCGTTGCAGATAGCCGGGCTGCAGGCGTGCCGCGGCCACGCTGCGCGCGGCCGGTTGCGCGAAGATCTCGGCAGGCTCGGCGCCGGCCAGCCGCAAGCCATCTTGTCCGAGCAGATCGCGCCGCACGTCGTCGGCGATATAAGCGCCGAACACACGACCGATCGCCGTGTTGACGAGCGACATCACGGTGCCGACGCGCAGGCTCACGTGCAACGGCCGCGGCGATTCTTCGAGCCGCACGACGGTTGGCCCCAGCGGCCCGAGCACGGCCATGGCGACGCTCATGTCCGTCGATGCCGCGAGTTCGACGACTTCGGCTTCGGCTTCGCGGGTCGGCGACAGACGCTGCAGGCCGATCAATCCGAGTTCGAGCGCAAGCGGACCGGCCGCGAAGCAGCCGTCGGCGTCTCGACTCAGCAAGCCGATCTTCTGCAAGCTCACCAGATGTGGAAAGGCCTTCGCCGGCGGCATCCCGGCGGCCGCGGCGAGATCCCTCAATGTGAGCGGGACGCCGGCCGCTACTAAAGCGGCGAGCAGCTCACCGGTGCTGTCGAGCGACTGGATACCGCGTTGCGGTTTCGTATCGGCGGTGGATGCGTCGATCGCTTCGGTCGTCATGGCGTCGCCTCCAGCGCCGGCGATCGTGATAGCGCGGCGAGATCCGCAGCGATGGCCTGTGCAGTGCCAAGCAACGCGCGAGCAAGCGCGCCGTTCCATGTGACGTCGATCGCGCCGGTGGGGCCGATCGCGGTCAACGCAAGGTGCAGGTCGCCCGCGGCGTCGCACACGGGCGCGCTCAGGCTGCTGATACCCGGGCTCGGCGCGTCGATGCCGCGCTCGATGCCACGCCGCCGGATTGCAGCGAGCGTTGCGTCGAACGCGTCGCGTTCTGCAGTGGGAACCGGGTAATCGGTGAGCCCGGTCTGGTTTGCCAGCATCGCGTGTAGTTTGGGTGGTGGCAGCCAGGCGCAGAACACGCGTCCCGTCGATGTGGTCGTGAGCGACATCACAGTGCCCACATGCAGATTCACGTGCAGCGGAAACCCTGCGTGCTCGTAGCGCACGATCGTCGGTCCCTGCGGCCCCGCGATGCAGATTGCGATGCTGAAGCCCACTGCCTCAGCGAGTGCCGCGACGCGCGGCACCGCCGCGCGAAACGCCGGTTGTCGTTCGAGATGCAGCAGACCGAGCCGCAACGCCAGTGGACCGGGTTCGTAGCGCCCCGACACGGCATCGCGCTTGATGAGCCCCAGCCGCGTGAGGCTGACCGCGTATGCATGCGCCTGGCCCGGCGGGAGCGCCGCGCTCGCGGCGAGATCGGACAGCGCGAGCGGCGCACGGGCATGCGCCAGCGCAGCGAGCAACCGGCCGCCGACTTCCACGCTCTGTATGCCGCGCTGCGGTTTCTGCGCAGTAGCGTCTGCTTTCTCTGTACGTTGCGTCATCTGTCTCGTCGCTGTGCCCACCGCTGTGCCCAACCATCCAGCCGTTCGAAAAAACGCCCATGTTAGCCGAAGCCGACCGGCTTCCCGACCCTCATCGTACGCCGCTCAGGATTTGTATATAGCGATACATTTCGCTATTGACAAATAAACTTGCGACATCCTAAGATGGCTTCACCCCGCTATCCGAGCAGCAAACAATCAATGCGGGGCGAGACAATCCCCGCCATGCCGCAGGCTGCTTGCCTGCCAATCCACCGGCCGTCTCGTCCCGTCACGGTCCCACTGGAGGCAGACATGGCAAAAGCATTCGCATCGCAGGCCGATCTCGAAGAAAAGAAAATCACGTTCACGCAACTGTCCGAGAACGCCTACGCCTACACGGCCGAGGGCGATCCGAATTCCGGCGTGATCGTCGGCGACGACGGCGTGCTGATCGTCGATACAACCGCGACGCCTGCGATGGCGCAGGACCTGATCGCCAGGATCCGCACCGTCACCGATAAACCGATCAAGTACGTCGTGCTGTCGCACTACCACGCGGTGCGCGTGCTCGGCGCATCCGCGTACTTCGCCGAGGGCGCGCAGCAGGTGATCGCGAGCCGCGGTACCTACGAGATGATCGTCGAGCGTGGCGAAGCCGATATGAAGTCGGAGATCGAGCGCTTTCCGCGTCTGTTCGCGGGCGTCGAAACCGTGCCGGGCCTGACGTGGCCGACACTCGTGTTCGAGCGTGAGATCACGCTGTTTCTCGGCAAGCTCGAAGTGCGTATCGCGCACCTGGGCGCGGGTCACACGAAGGGCGACACGATCGTGTGGCTGCCGTCGCAGAAGGTGCTGTTCTCAGGCGACCTCGTCGAGTACGACGCTGCGTGCTATTGCGGTGACGCACACCTCGAACAGTGGCCCGCCACGCTCGAAGCGCTGCGCGCACTCGGTGCGGACAAGCTGGTGCCCGGCCGCGGCCCCGCGCTGACGACGCCGCAGGACGTTCACAAGGGCCTCGACTACACGAAGGATTTCGTCACGACATTGCTGCAAAGCGGCCGTGAAGCGGTTGCACAACAGCTCGATCTGAAGGCGGCAATGGCGCATGCGCGCAAGGCTATGGATCCGAAGTTCGGCCAGGTGTTCATCTACGAACACTGTCTGCCGTTCGATGTGTCGCGTGCGTTCGACGAAGCAAGCGGGATCAAGCATCCGCGCATCTGGACTGCGGAGCGCGACAAGGATATGTGGAGCGCACTGCAAAGCTAGGCGACGCGCATGGTTGAACAAGGTTAAACAAAGCGCGCGGGAGACGGATGGAGACACTGCAATGAGCATCGACTACCAGGCGCTATCGTTCGAATACCGGCCGGGCCGCGAGCAGCAGCACGACGCGGATGAGGCGGTGGTGCATCCGGTGATCGTCGTCGGCGCGGGGCCGGTGGGCCTCGCGACCGCCATCGATATCGCGCAGCAACGCGTGCCCGTCGTACTGGTGGACGACGACTGCACGCTGTCGACGGGTTCGCGCGCAATCTGCTTCGCGAAACGCACGCTCGATATTTTCGACCGGCTCGGCTGCGGCCAGCGCATGGTCGACAAGGGCGTTAGCTGGAATGTCGGCAAGGTGTTCCTGCGCGACGATCTCGTCTACACGTTCAATCTGCTGCCGGAAAGCGGTCATCACCGGCCCGCGTTCGTGAACCTCCAGCAGTACTACGTCGAAGGCTATCTGCTCGAGCGCGCGCGCGAACTGCCGAACCTTGAGATCCGCTGGAAAAATCGCGTGACCGGTTTGCAACAAGCGGGTGCGCCGGGCGCAGGCGTGACGCTGACGGTCGATACACCCGATGGTCCGTATGCGCTACGCGGCCGCTATGTCGTCGCAGCCGATGGCTCGCGCAGTCCACTGCGTGCGCTGATGGGACTCGACAGCCGCGGCCGAACGTTCAAGGACCGCTTCCTGATCGCTGACGTAAAAATGGAAGCGGATTTTCCAACCGAGCGCTGGTTCTGGTTCGACCCGCCGTTTCATCCGAACCAGTCGGTGCTGCTGCATCGTCAGCCGGACAACGTGTGGCGGATCGACTTTCAACTCGGCTGGGACGCAGACCCGGTGCTCGAGAAAACCCCCGAGCGCGTGATTCCACGCGTGCGCGCACTGCTCGGTGCGGACGCGAAATTCGAACTGCAGTGGGTGAGCGTGTACACGTTCTCGTGTCTGCGGATGGAGCGCTTTCGTCACGGCAACGTGCTGTTCGCTGGCGATGCCGCGCACGGTGTGTCGCCGTTCGGCGCGCGTGGTGCGAACAGCGGCGTGCAGGACGCGGAGAATCTTGCGTGGAAGCTCGCGATGGTGGTGGCAGGCTGCGCGCCCGATGCGCTGCTCGACAGCTATGCGACCGAGCGCGAATACGCCGCCGACGAGAACATCCGCCATTCCACGCACTCGACCGATTTCATCACGCCGAAGAGTGCGGTCAGCCGCGTGTTTCGCGATGCCGTGCTGACGCTCGCGCGAGATCACGCGTTTGCGCGGCAGCTCGTCAATAGCGGGCGGTTGTCGGTGCCGGCGGTGCTGCACGATTCCACACTCAACACGCCGGATAGCGACGCGTTCAATGGCCGGATGGTGCCGGGCGCCGCGTGTTGCGATGCGCCGCTCGAGCACAACGGACAGCCCGGCTGGTTGTTACCGCAACTAGGTCAGCAGTTCACCGGGTTGCTGTTCTGCGGTGCGGGCGGTATCGACGACGATACGCAGCATGTATTGCAGGTGCTCAAACATGCGGCCGTGCCTTTACGGTTCGTGCTGATCGTGAGTGCGGACGCACGCGATCTTGTCACGACGCTTGCACGCCGTATGCCTTACGCAACTGTGGCGATCGATAGCGAAGGGCTCGCAGCCGAGCGTTACAACGCAACGGCGGGCACGTTCTATCTGCTGCGGCCCGACCAGCATGTCTGCGCGCGCTGGCGAAATATCGATGCACGCCGTATCGAACAGGCGCTCGACCGCGCGCTCTGCATGCAGGACAGCACGCAGTAGCCCACAAGAAGGAGACCAGGATGCCGCTCAACACTGAACCGAACCTCGCGCGCCCCGACGATTTCTACGAAGCGCTAATCGACATGCATCGCGATCTGGACGATGCCCAGAGCCAGTCGACGAATGCGCAGTTGATCCTGCTGCTGGCGAATCACATCGGCGACCACGCGACGCTGCTCGAAGCGATGCAAATCGCACGTAATGGGGCGACGCGTCAGGCGTAGCAGCTAGACGCAGCTGACCAGGGGAATCAACGGGATTGTCGCCACGCCGATAGTCAAGCATAGTCGTCCACACGCGTGACGGGGGCCGCCCCCGGACCGAACGATCTACGATGGAGACGCCTATGCCGACACCCCGGTTCCATACGCCGCTGTGCTCCCGCAGTCTGTCGATGGTGATCGCCCATGCCCGCTGATCTGATCTTCGAAGACCGCCTGCGCCCCGCCGACGAACTGCTCGCACGCGGTCAGCGTCTGGCGGGCGGCCTGTACCGGCTCGGCATCCGCGAAGGCGACACGGTCGCGGTCCTGATGGGCAATCTCCCCGAATATCTCGATGTGATCCAGGCATGCCGCATAGCGGGCTGCATGTATTGCCCGATCAACTGGCATTTCACGCCCGCGGAGATCGAATACCTGCTGACCGATTCCGCGGCGAAGGCATTGATCGCCGATGCCGGGCTGCTTGCCGCGTGTCTGCACGTGGTACCGCGCGGCACGGTGCTGCTCGCCGTCGATGCGAATCCGGTCGCCGGTCATCACGTACCGGTGCGCGTCGAAGCGGCGCTGCGCTACGAAAGCTGGCTCGCTAACCAGGCGCCTTACGACGGACCGACTGTCTCGCCGCGCGGACATCTCGTCTACACGTCGGGTACGACCGGCCGGCCGAAAGGTGTCGTGCGCGATGCAGTGCCGCTCGATCAGTTGCAGGCACGCGATCAGCAGTCGCAAAGGGTGCTCGCGAGCGCCTTCGGGATCGTGCCCGGTTGTCGCGTGCTGTTGCCCGCGCCGCTGTATCACAGCGCGCCCACGCTGTTCGCGCGCAGCGCGATGCAAACCGCTGCGCTGCTGGTGCTGATGCCGCGCTTCGATGCGTTGCGTGTCCTGGAGCTGATCGAGCGCCATCGGATCGACACGGTCTATCTCGTGCCGATCATGTATGTGCGTCTACTCAAGCTGTCCGCCGCCGAACGCGCGCGGCACGATCTGTCGTCGTTGCGTTTCATTGCATCGACGGGCGCGCCGTGCTCGCCGGATGTGAAGCGCGCGATGATCGAATGGCTTGGCCCCATCGTGTACGAGACCTATGCGTCGAGCGAGGTCGGTATGGTCACCGTGATCGATTCGCACGATGCGCTTGCGCGCCCTGGTAGTGCCGGGCGCCCGATCGGCGAGGCGCGGGTGCAGATTCGCCGCCAATCGGGAGAACCGGGCGAACCGTGCGATGTCGGCGAGATCGGCCTGATCTATGCGCGCCAGCCCGCCTATCCGGACTTCACCTATCGCAACAACCACGCGGCGCGCGAGCGGATCGAGCGCGACGGACTCGTCACGCTCGGCGACATGGGCTATCTCGACGCTGACGGCTATCTGTACGTCTGCGACCGCGCGTCGGACATGGTCATCTCGGGTGGCGTCAACATCTATCCGGCCGAGATCGAGAACGCACTTGCGCGGCATCCGGCGATCGGCGATGTCGCCGTGTTCGGCGTGCCTGATGCCGAGTACGGCGAGCGGCTCGTTGCCGCGATCGAATGTGATGCGGCTGCGAACGGTCTTTCAGCGGAGACGTTGATCGACTTTTTGCGTCCGCTGATCGCGGGCTACAAGATTCCGCGCGAGATCGCGTTCGTCGCACATCTGCCGCGCGACGACAACGGCAAGATCGCGAAGCGACGGCTACGCGATGCGTATGCGACGTCGCCGTGGAACCGCTAACCATTCATAAATAGAAACCATCAAGGAGACCACGCACATGACCGCCAGAACACTTCGAACGGCCCGACCGCTTGCGGCGCTTGCAGGCCTTGCAGCCGCCGTCATGGCGCTTGCTTCGTTGCCTGCGCATGCGCAGACTCCACAGCTCTCGGACGGTGTCGTGAAGATCGGCGTGTTGACCGATCTGTCGAGCGTGTATGCGTCGGTGGCCGGACAGAGTGCCGTCGAGGCAGTGCGCATGGCTGCTGAAGACTTCATGAAGGCGAACCCCGGCATCAAGGTCGAGGTGGTCGCCGCCGATCACCAGAACAAGGCCGACATCGCAGCGACACGCGCTCGCGAGTGGTTCGACGTGCAGCACGTCGACATGATCACGGACCTCGCTTCGTCGGGTGCTGCGTTCGCGGTCATCGACATCGCGAAGCAGAAGAACAGGATTGTCATCGCCACCGGGCCGGCGAGTTCGGACATCACCGGAGCGAAGTGTTCGCCGGTCAGCATTCACTACGTCTACGACACGTATGCGCTAGGCCATGCAACCGGCGATGCGATGGCGAAGCAGGGCGGCGACAGCTGGTTCTTTCTCGCCGCCGACTACGCGTTCGGCCAGGCGCTCGTGAAGGACACCTCGGAGGCCGTCAAGGCCGACGGCGGCAAGGTGATCGGTGTGGTGCGCGCGCCGCTCAACGCTTCCGACTTCTCGTCGTACATGTTGCAGGCGCAGAGCTCGGGCGCGAAAGTGATCGGCCTTGCGAACGCCGGCGGCGATTTCATCAACGCGGTCAAGAGCGCGAATGAATTCGGCCTCACACGTGGAGGCAAACAGCAACTGGCCGGGCTGCTGGTGTTCCTGTCGGACATTCACGCGCTCGGTTTGCAGACCGCACAGGGTCTGCAATTTTCAACGGCGTTCTACTGGGATCGCAACGACGAAACCCGCGCGTGGGCCAAGCGGATCTATGCACGCACGAAGAAGATGCCGACGCAGATCGAGGCGGGCGATTACTCGTCGACGATGCATTATCTGAACGCGGTGAAGGCAGCCGGCACCGACGATACCGCTGCCGTGATGAAGAAGATGAAGGAACTGCCGATCAACGATTTCTTCGCGAAAAACGGCCGGATTCGCGAAGACGGCCGCATGGTGCACGACATGTACCTCGTGCAGGTGAAGAAGCCGTCTGAGTCGAAATACCCTTGGGATTACTACACCATCAAGGCGACGATTCCCGCCGACAAGGCGTTTCGGCCGCTTGCCGAAAGTGCGTGCCCGCTTGTGAAGCCACCTGTGCAGCAATAGCGGATTTAAACCTGCACCGACGGGATGCTCTTCATGCAGCGCAGGGTGAACATCGAGCGGCTGTGGCGAATACCGGCGATCTTGTAGAGCTTCTCGCGCAGAAAGCGCTCGTAGCCCGCGGTGCCGTCCACCGCGACTTTCACCAGGTAGTCGTATTCCCCCGATACCAGGTACGCCTCGAGCACTTCCGGTAACTCGGCCAGCTCCGCGCCGAAGCGTGCGAGCGCGTTGTCATCGTGGCGATCTAGCGTGACTTCGAGGAGCACGATATCGGCGAGCCCGAGCTTCTGGTGGTCGAGCAGCGCGACATAACCGCGGATATAACCGTCGCTTTCCAGTTGCCGGGTCCGGTTCCAGCACGCGGTGGTCGACATGCCGACGCGCTCGGCGAGATCGGCATTGCTCACGCGCGCATTGGTCTGCAACTCGCGCATGATCTTGAGATCCTGCGGGTCGAGCGGGCGGTTACGCGAGGTCATGGGGGCTCCGGAACATTATCAATTTAATGACGATGATACCGGAAGAAGCTTCTGCAAAACACCGATGTCTGGCGGAAAACAGGAAGCCCTTACAGGCGGAAGCTGGGTATATTTACATCACGCTTCCGTGCCCGGAAACGCTTCGCAGGCCGCTTACCTGCGGCGGCGGTTCGCCACAGCCACAAGCTGTGCCCGGGTGTTACGCCGCCTTTACCGTGGGCGGCGATGCGAGCGAGGTCCGGCTTCATCGAAGCCGGGGTGCGCTCGCCGGGCATGGTTGCTTTCTTTAAGCGAAGGCTGGTCTGCCTAGTAGTAAACCAGCTGGGTTCGCAGATCGCGCTTCACTGCGCGTCCCATCTTCCTGAACTCTGGATATTGATCGGGTTCGATCAGTCCACCGGGCAGGGTGATATCCAGATTGCGCGTCACGGTGATGGTCTGGCCGTCGATTCGATAAGCCGACGTATACGTTCCCCATTGCGAGACGATGTTTGCCGGCTTGGGCAAGACAGGGATCTTGACGCCGTCCGGCAGCGTGATGGCCGTCGTCTCCGTCACATGTCGCCCGGCCATGGGCATCGCGTATTCACGCTTTTCCTGAGAGGCCTGCTCGAACGTCGAGCCGATGTTGCTGAAGCTGCCGAGCCCCGCCGGCACCTGGATCGCGCCCGGTCCGGGGAACAGTGCGTAATCCGGCAACGTAAACTGCGTGGCGTAATCGAAGGGCTTTGTCAGATCGCGTGCCTCGCCGTGGGTGTAGACGCCGGTGCCGTCCTGACCGGTCATCGTCAGGACCCGTGCCGCAACCTGCGTCTCAAGGCCCGGACGAATGGACGAGAAGAGTTGCCGCGAGAGCAGATCGAAAGCACCCTGATTGTCGACCTGACTGGTGCCGAGCACGTTGCCTGCGCGATCGATCGTGAGTTGCGTCGTGACCTTCACGCGGGCGCTGTCCGGGTTGGCGACCGGCAGCGTCACAAGACGCGCGGTGCCGCTGCCATCGTCGGTCACCAGGGCGGGCTTACCGAGTTCGGAGTCGGGCAACGTGCCGAAACGCGCGAGCCCCGCAGTCGAATCGACAAACAGGTTGAAGGCGGGCAGGTAGGTGATCGCGTGATTGAACACGCCAACCGGCATGGCCGCTTTCGGAACCCAGTAGCTGTCGTACGCGTTGACCAGCACGGGCGCGCTCTTGATGCCCTTCGCCGCGAGTAGCGCTTCGAGCAGGGTCACGTGATCCTTGCAGTCGCCATACGCCGCGTCGAGAATCGCGCTGGCATCGTGAGGCACGACACCGCCGAAGCCGAGGTAGATCGCTACATAGCGAATGTTGGTGCTAACCCAGTTGTAGAGGATCTCGGCTTGTTGCCGCGGGTCCGTGACGCCCTGGGTGAGCTTGTCCGCGAGCGCCTGGACAGTCGGCGTCACGGCAGCCTTCGGTGCCGCCCGATCGAGATAGGCCACGCCGGCAGCCGCGAAATTCGGGAACGTGCTCACTGCCACACGCGGGCTGTAGTCGACACTGCTGACCGAGCCCAGTTCGGGCGGCTGCGCCGGACGATTCGTCAGCGACCACTTCCAGAGCTGCGTACCCGGTACATCCGGTTTGTCCGCATCGACGCGGCCACCGTCGAGACCGATTGCATCGACATACAGTTTCATCGCGGCTGGCGCGCGGATCGTCAGATGCATCGACTGTCTGGGCGTTCCGACGCCGTAGTACTCAAGCGTCGAGAATTGCCCCGGAAACATGGGCTTTTTCTGCGTGCTTTTATAGCGCAGCGTAAGCGTCGTGCCGATTGCGACGCTCGGGAAGACCACGACTTTTACCTTGTTGTCGTCGAACATCGGCGCCTGGGCGCCCTCCGCGCTTTGCTGCTCGAGAATCTTGTCGGGCGTGACGTCGATGCGCCGGCCGTCCTGGGTGGTCGTGTACGCCTGCTCGATGCTCAGTTCTTCGAGCGACGTGCTGTAGCGTAGCGATACCTGGCCGCGTTGCTGGACACCCTGGTCCGTATTGATGCGAAAGCTCTCGCTGATGTCTTTCGTGTAGGTGCCGTCCGCGTTGACGTTATAGACGGTGTCGTCGGTGATGATCGTGATGTTGGGCTGGAAATCGGCGGGTTTTGCGGTGTTGGCGGCCTGGACGGCGCCATACGAGCTGGCAAAAATCAGGGCTGCGGATACCACGCGAATCAGGTGATGCATAGAGACTTCCCCGGGGCGGTAAAAGCTGACGGTCGGTGTTTTGGCATGGCAAGGGGTTCGTTAGCGATCAGAACCCCTGGTTGAAAGAGTTAACAAATGAGCAGGATTCCCGCGCATTTTCATTCTTGTCATGCTGCTTGCGATGGTACGTCAAGACTACCGCAGTTATTGCACATGATAAAAAAACGCAAACATGCAGATTGCCAGGATGCCCCAGAAGACAGCTGACCTGCGAAGCGCGACTTTGCTGGTGCCGAATCTTTAGGGCACATCGATCCGGTCAACGCTTCCAGATCACTATTCGATTCAGAGATAGTACATATCCACCATATCGCGTTGTGCGATACCGCCGATCCCCGCCACACTTGCGCAAACGAATCCCCGAACAGGAAGGAGACATTCCAGTGCGCACTCAGGTTGGCATCATCGGCGCGGGGCCTGCGGGCCTGCTGCTTTCCCATCTGCTTCATCTGCGCGGGATCGAATCGGTCGTGCTCGAATCGCGCGGCCGCGAACAGATCGAATCGACGATACGCGCCGGTGTGCTCGAACAGGGCACGACGGACCTGCTCACCGAAGCGGGCGTCGGTACGCGGATGAAAGCCGAAGGCGCACAGCATCACGGCTTCGAACTCGCGTTCGATGGCAAGCGCCGGCGGATCGATCTCACCGGCCTGACGGGTCAGTCCATCACGGTCTATGCCCAGCACGAGGTGCTGAAGGACCTCGTTGCGGCGCGCATCGAAGCAAACGGTGCGTTGCTGTTCAACGTTTCGCAGACCTCGCTGCACGGTATCGATACAACGACACCGTTCATTCGCTTTCACCACGAAGGCGAAGCGCACGAACTGCAGTGCGACTACGTGATCGGTTGCGACGGTTCGCAGGGCGTATCGCGCAACGCGATTCCCCGGGCACTGCGACGCGATTACGAGCGCGTGTTTCCGTTCGGCTGGTTTGGCATTCTGGTCGAGGCGCCGCCTTCATCGCATGAACTGATCTATGCACGACATGAGCGCGGCTTCGCGCTCGTCAGCACGCGCTCGCCGAACGTGCAGCGTATGTATTTTCAGTGCGATCCGAAGGACACGGTCGATCACTGGTCCGACGATCGCATCTGGGCCGAGCTGCATGCGCGCGTCGATTCGACCGAAGGCGAGCATGTGGTGGAGGGGAATATCTTCCAGAAGAATATCGTCGGGATGCGCAGCTTCGTGTCGACGACGATGCGGCACGGCCGGCTCTTCCTCGCCGGCGACGCCGCGCATATCGTGCCGCCAACTGGCGCGAAAGGGCTGAACCTTGCGGTAGCCGACGTACGCGTGCTGACGCACGCGCTCGATTCGTTCTACAAGGAAGGCCGCATCGATCTGCTCGATACCTACAGCGCGACTGCGCTCAAGCGGATCTGGCGCGCGGAGCACTTCTCCTACTGGATGACACGGATGATGCACCGCCTCGACGACGCCTCGCCGTTCGAGCAACAACTACAGATCGCCGAACTCGAACACGTGACGACCTCGCGCGCCGCGGCTACCGCGATGGCGGAGAACTACGTCGGCGCAGTCGCGGTGTAACGCACGATTAACGCACGAGGCCTGAGCCTCGGCGCGTCACGTCTCAATCAGCACTTCGTTGAACACCACGTGGGTCGCGCCGATTCCGTAGAGCAGATCCTGACCGAGCTCCTGGATCGCGTCGTCATCGGGATCGAACTCCCAGTCGATGTCGACATTGCAACCGCGCTTCGACGCATCGCTCAGCACCATGAAGAGCTGGCGCATCGCTTTCGTCGACGCGCTGTTGATATACGTCAGACGCACACGCATCACGAAGTGTGGCGGCTGCGCGGTCTGCAAGTACTGGCCGATCAACTGCATGATCGGGCCGAAGAAAGTATTCGGGTTCTCCGGATGACATTCGCCTTCGACCGAAAGACGCTGGTCGGCGGGGGAAAACTCGATCTCCGGGGTGAAGTCGGTACGGGGAAGTTTGATCGGCGTCATGATGCAGCCTCGGGGTTAGACAAAAGCCTTGATATAAAAACGCGAGAAGCGTCCAACCGACGCTTCGTCGTCATAGAACGCGTACTCGACCGGCTGGATGCTGTCGCGCGCGATCGTCAGCAGGCCGAGACCGGCGCCTTTGCTGATCGTGTCGGTGTTCGCGTGGTCGTCGTTGGCGAGTTGTTCGCGATACGCCGCCTTGATTTCGTCGAGCGACATCTGCTTCAACTGGTCCAGCTTGCCGGCGATGCGCGCAACGTGTTCGACTGGCACCAGATTGCCGCACACGATCCAGTACGACGACGCGTCGCGGCCAACCGCGATGGCGCCGGGTCGTGCTTCGGTTTCGCTGGGTGTCTCGACGCAGCCGCCGTAGTGCAATACGTTCTGCGCCATTTCCATGAAAGTGGAGAACAGCTTGCGCTTGGCGGTACCGCCTACGCTCTCCATTTCGAGCCTGCTTTTCAGGTTCGCCGATAGCGAGCGCCGCACTTCTTCGTCGAAGTGGCCAGCGTAGTAGTACACGAGGCCGGCGTCGCCGGCCGCATCGCGAAAGCTTTCGAACGCGCGGAAATCCATCGTTATGCCTCGTTCGTGAAAGCGAAGAAGCACACGTCATCGCGTCGATGCTGCTGGCCTTGCCACTCAGCGAAGCTGGCGAGCAGCGTGTCGCCGAATTGTTGCGGGCGCTCCTCGCGATGATCGGCAAACAGCTTGTACAGACGCTTGCGGCCATGCGCGATCTGCTTCGGGCCGCCGACCTGATCGATGATGCCGTCGGTTGTGACGAACGCGCGGTAGCCGGTCTGCAACGTATGGCGACGCGTTGTGAAGGCGAAGTCGTCGGGCGTGTCGCTGTAGCCGACCCCCATCCTGTCGCCTTCGAGCAGCAGCACATCGGGCTGCTGTGCATCGAGTACGGCCAGTTCGAGGCGCGCGCTCGCATACTGCAGATCGAGGCCGTTGCCGGTGAGCACGAACATGAAGGCATCGAGACCGTCGTCAGATTTGCCTTCGCGTACGATGTGCGCTTCACCGCCCGTTGCGTGCTGACCGAGCACCTTCTTGATGTAACGATTCAGTTCCGACAACACCTGTGCCGGATCGGGTTCTTCGCAACCGGTCGCGACGCGGTTCTCGAGGAACGACAGCGTGATCAGTGTCATGAACGCGCCCGGTACGCCATGCCCGGTGCAATCGATCAGCGCGCCGAACATGCCGTTGCGAGTAGCGCGAAAGAAGTAGCAGTCACCACCGACGACATCGCGCGGCAGCCATTCGAGCCGTGCGGACGGCAGGCATGCGGCGAGTTCCGTCTGCGAATGTCGCAGGTTCGATTGCTGGATCGCCGACGCGTATTCGATGCTCGACAGCAGCTGTCGAGTCTTCGCGGCTTCGATATCCGACATCGCGCGGATCAGCGCCATACCGCTGCCGATGCCGAAGTACTGGCCGTCTCGCGTGCAGATGAAGCCGTCTTTCATCACGCGGGACTCAGGCTCAACCGCGTTACGCACGACGACTTCGATCGGCGTATCGGCACCGACAATCAACGGTTCCTGATTCGCAAACGACAGGCAGCTCCGCTTGCCGAACACCTCGCGACTGAAAGGCCGGCCGTACTGCTCCATGAACACGTTGCGGTTGATGAGCGCAACAGGTGCGCCGTTCTTGACCACCGCAACGGCTTCGACGTCGGGCGCGTCGAGAAACCAGTTCTGCAGATCGGCGTTGCTCATCTCCGACGCGACAGCGGGTGTGTCGACGGCGATCTGGCCTGCGTGTACGACGAGCGCCGGTTGCGTCGCGTCCTGTTGATCGGAACTGGCGGTAGCCAGTGCGCTGTATAGCTGTTCGATACTTGCCATGAAGGATCTCGTTGCAACGCGGAAGTCGGAAGTGCTGGCCGCTTTTAGCGCTGTGTTGTGCGTGTCCGGCACGCACGTGAGCAGCAAAAGAAGCGCAGTGCCCGCGAAATTAGCGCTGACGCATGACAGAATCGTTAATGGAGTGGGTGAATCGCGCGATGTGATGTGCTTTTTTTTACGCGCACTGTGTAATGCAAAAAAACTGCGATACAGGGCTAAAGTTTTCTGCGTAGCGGCCGATAAATGATGGCCCGGCGCTATGTGTGGGCGTGGCAGGTCCACGAAAGGCACATCGTTGAAGCGTAAAAAAGGGATGTCCGCCTGCCTCTGCGGACACCCCTTTCATTCAAGCAAGTTATCGCAACCCGGTTCTACACCGCAGCGTGATCTGCCTCACGCAACACCGCGTCGAAGAAACGCTGCTGCGCGTCATCGTCGCAACGCGCATACGCACGATTGATCCCACTGATCACGGCACGAATCGAGGCGGTGATCAGATTCGCATCGATCCCGACGCCGAACGCATTGCCCACCACGTCTGCGCCGGCCATCTCCGCAATAGCAATCGCCCGCGCGTCGGCACCCTGCGTCAGCGCGCGTTCTTCATAGTGCTGGATGCGCACGGGGGTACGCAGCGCATGCATCAACGCATCGAGCGGACCGTTGCCTTCGCCACTCACGACGGTGCGCTTGCCGTGAATATCGACTGTCAACTGGATGTGCTCGCGCTCGCCACGCTCGCTCAGGCTATGGCCGACATAGTGCAGCGGCGCCTGACTGTGGACGTATTCCTGTTCGAACAGCGTAAAGATCTGCTGCGGCGTGACTTCGTGGCCGCTGTCGTCGGTGAGCCGTTGCACGGCCGCGCTGAAATCGACCTGCAGCCGGCGCGGCAACACGACCCCGTACGACTGTTCGAGCAGATAGGCGATGCCGCCTTTACCCGACTGGCTGTTCACGCGAATGATCGAATCGTAAGTGCGACCGAGGTCGTTCGGATCGACCGGCAAGTACGGCATTTCCCAGATCGCGTCGGGCTTCTGCATCGTGAAGCCTTTCTTGATCGCATCCTGATGCGAGCCCGAGAACGCAGTGAACACCAGGTCGCCGACATACGGATGGCGCGGATGAATCGGCAATTGCGTGCATTCCTCGGCCGTACGTGCAACTTCGTTGATATTCGAGAAATCGAGGCCCGGATCGACACCTTGCGTGTACAGGTTTAACGCGAGCGTCACGAGGTCGACGTTGCCGGTGCGCTCGCCATTGCCGAACAGACATCCTTCGATACGATCGGCGCCTGCCATCACTGCGAGTTCCGCAGCAGCGACGGCGGTGCCGCGATCGTTATGCGGATGGACCGACAGGATCAGCGAATCGCGTCGTGCGAGATTGCGGTGCATCCATTCGATCTGGTCCGCGTAGAAGTTCGGCGTACCGATCTCGACCGTGGCGGGCAGATTGACGATGGCTTTGTGCTGCGGCGTCGGTTGCCAGATGTCGAAGACGGCGTCGCAGACTTCCTTGGCGAAATCGAGTTCGGTGCCGGTGAAGGTTTCGGGGCTGTATTGCAGGGTGAAATGCGTGTCCGTTGCGGCATCGGCGAAGCGCTTGATCGTACGTGCTGCGTTCTGCGCCAGGGTCTTCACGCCGTCGCGGTCCAGTCCGAACACCCACTTGCGGAACTCCGGCGCGGTCGCGTTATACAGATGGACGATCGCACGCGGTACGCCGCGCAGCGATTCGAACGTGCGCTCGATCAGGTCGTCGCGTGCCTGTGTAAGGACTTCGATCGTTACGTCGTCAGGAATGTGGCCGCCTTCGATCAGCTCGCGCACGAAATTGAAGTCGGTCTGCGATGCGGACGGAAACGCGACCTCGATTTCCTTGAAACCGATCGCGACCAATGTCTTGAACATGCGCATCTTGCGCTGCGCATCCATCGGCTCGAACAGCGCCTGGTTGCCATCGCGCAGGTCGGTGCTCATCCAGATCGGCGCGCGCGTGATGGTGCGCGAAGGCCAGGCGCGGTCCGGCAAGTTGACGGGTGTAAAGGGACGGTACTTGGTGGCAGGGTTCTTCAACATGATGGGTCTCGCTCAATGAATGTGAATGACAGGCTGGAGGGCAATCGGTCAGGTCGCGCGATGTGGCGGACGTAGGCGGGCGCTTCGCGCAAAAGCTCGGGCGAAGGAGGCGGGACAGCTGGGGTAGGAGGATTTCATCGTTGTCATCCGTGGGTTCGACAGGTTGGGTGTCGACCGGATGAGCAAACGAAAAAACATCGCCTCCGGTCGGAAACCGGGGCAAGGTCAGCAAACTGGGGATTTAGCGGCGCTTCAGCAGAAACAGATGTTGTACGCGCGCAGCAGCAGACCTGGCCCGGTAGAGCGGGCTAGTAGGTCTAGCGATAGGGAGGTAATCGGCGCGTACATGGTGCGACATAAAATCACATCGTTGGGCGCGCGTCAAGTTTTGCGTGTTTTCGTGCAGGCTCCTGATACGGCACGAAATCGGCGCGCAGTAGCGGAGCGAAGGTCCCAGACGAGCCCAGAACTCACCGCACACGCCACGGCGCAGCCGGCCGAAACCGCGCCTGCAGATGGCGCATGAACATCTTCGTGCGCATCGGCAGACCCGCGCGCTGATGCGTCAGCGCGATCACGTTCGCATCGGGCAGCTTCCACGCGGGCAGCAACCGTACCAGCGTGCCGCGTGCGACGTCATCGTCCACATCCCATTCCGATCGCACGATCACACCACGTCCTTCGAGCGCCCAGCCGCGGATCACATCCCCGTCGTTGCAGCTCAACCGGCCCGGCACGCGCACGCTACGCGTAGTGCGGCCTTTGCTGAAATGCCATAGCGTCACGTCCTCGTTGTTTTCGCGCAGGGCGATGCAGGGCAGTGCGGCAAGCGCTTCCGGCGTAGCGGGCATGCCGTGCCGCTTGACGAACGCGGGCGACGCGCAGGCCCACCGCGCGTTCGGCGCGACCGCGTAACCGATCAGGTTCGACAGACGCAGTTCGCCGATATGCACGACGACATCGAAACGGTCCGCAACTTCGGTGAGCGGCTCGTCCGACAGCGTGAGCGCGATATCCACTTCCGGGTGCAACTCCTGGAAGTGCGCCGCTGCGGGCGCCACGTAGCGCCGACCGAAGCCAAGCGGCGCGTTGATCTTCAGCGTGCCGACCATGCCACCGCGACGCGCGTGGAGATCGTCGAGCAGTGCATCGAACTGTTCGATCAGCACGGCGCCACGCGCGCAGAGCAATTCGCCTTCCTCGGTAAAACGCAGCCGGCGCGCGGAACGATCGACGAGCCGGACATCGAGCCGCCGTTCGATCTGCTGCAACCGTTGAGTCACCGCCGATGGTGTCAGGCCAAGCGTGCGGGCGGCGGCGAGCAGGTTCTCGCTGGCGCGGATCGTGAGCAGAAAGCGCAAATCGGCGGAATCTTTCATTTCAGTTCCACTAAATCTATGAGTAAGTGGCGCTAAATTGTAGGGCAGGCAATCGCGTTTATCCTAGATGCTCTTCAGGAGACGAGCATGCCCGCTTCACTGTCATCGATTGAAACTCCAGCGTTGCTGCTGGAACGCGCCCGCATGGATGCCAACATCGCGCGGATGCGTACGCATCTGGCGAGGCTCGGCGTACCGATGCGCCCGCATGTGAAAACCAGCAAATGCATCGAGGCGACACGACGGCTGTTCGATACGGGCGTCGGGCCGATTACCGTATCGACGTTGCGCGAAGCACGGTTTTTCTTTGAGCACGGCTTCACGGACATTCTGTATGGCGTCGCCATCGCGCCGAATCGTTTCGAGGCCGCTGCGGATCTACTCCGTGCAGGTGTGTCGCTCAAGCTCGTACTCGACAGTCTGGAAACCGCGACGCTGCTTGCTGACTATGCGCGTACGCATCGCCAGACGTTCGAGGTTCTGCTGGAAATCGACTGCGATGGACACCGTTCCGGTCTGCCGCCGGACTCGCCGCTGATCGTCGAGATCGCGCAACTGTTGCGTGCCGCTGGCATCGACGTACAGGGCGTGATGACGCACGCAGGGAATTCCTACGACAGCCGTTCCGTCGATGAAATCGTCCGCTACGCGCACGAAGAGCGCAATGCAGTCGTCGCTGCCGCGCAGCGGTTGCGCGACGCAGGGTTCGCGGCACCGGTCGTCAGCGTCGGTTCGACGCCGACCGCACTATTCGCCGACGATCTGACCGGCGTGACCGAAGTCCGTGCCGGCGTGTTCATCTTTTTCGATCTCGTGATGGCGGGGCTCGGCGTATGTACGCAGGCGGACATCGCGGTGTTGGTGCTGACCACCGTGATCGGACATCAGCCGCAAAAGGGCTGGACGATCGTCGACGCCGGATGGATGGCGTTGTCGCGCGACCGTGGCACGGCGGCGCAGGCGGTCGATCAGGGCTACGGTGTGGTGTGCGACGCGAACGGCAAACCGCTCGGCGATCTGATCGTGATCGCCGCTAACCAGGAGCACGGCATCGTCGCACTGCGCGATCCGGACGCGCGGCCGACGAACGCGTTGCACCTGCCGGTCGGCACCCAACTGCGTATCCTGCCGAATCACGCCTGTGCAACCTCGGCGCAGCACGCCGGGTATCACGTACTCGACGAGTCTGGCGCGCGCGAATACTGGCCGCGCATCGCTGGCTGGTAATCTGAACCGATCTACAGGAGACGTACTGATGCAAACCATCTTCACCGAACACGCACCGAAGCCCGCCGGACATTACTCGCAGGGCATCGTATCGGGCGGCTTTGTTTATGTAGCCGGCCAGTTGCCCATCGATCCGGTCACCGGCTCGATCCCCGACGGCATCGCCGACCAGGCTGCACGCGCGCTGAAAAACGTGCAGGCGATTCTCGAAGCCGGCGGGTCGTCGGTAGCCGGGCTCGTGAGCGTGCAGCTCTTTATCACGAGCGTGGAGCTGTGGCCGGAGATCAACCGCGTCTATGCCGCGTTCATGGGCGAGCACCGGCCCGCGCGCACGGTCGTGCCGGTCGGCCCGCTGCATCACGGCGTGCTGATCGAGATCAACGCGGTGGCTGAAGTCGGCGCGCCGGTCGGTGAGGGCTGAACGATGAGCGTTCTGCAACCGCCTGCGGATCGACCGCGTATTCAGTTTGTGCTGTTCGATCTGCTGACCGCAGTGCTCGATTCGTGGACGCTGTGGAATGCGGTGGCTGGCTCGGCAGAGCGTGGGCGGCAGTGGCGCATGGCCTATCTGAAGCTGACTTATGGATGCGGCCGTTATGTCCGTTATGAGTCACTGGTTGCGCAGGCGGCCGCGAGCGTTGGCCTCGACCCAGGGTGTGCGACCGAACTCGAGCGGCGCTGGAGTGAACTGCAGGCGTGGCCGGAAGCGGGCGCCGTGCTCGCGGATCTGAAGCAGCACTACAAGCTTGGTGTCGTCACGAACTGTTCGGTGGCGCTCGGCCATCTCGCGGCGACGATTCCCGGTGTTGCTTTCGATGTGGTGGTGACGTCGGAGGAAGCCGGCTTCTATAAGCCCGATCCCGCGCCTTATCTGCTGGCGCTCGACAAGCTAGGTGCGCGCCCCGAGAACACAGTGTTTGTCGCCGGCTCGGCTTATGACCTGTTCGGAACGGCGCTGGTTGGGCTGCCGACTTACTGGCACAACCGTGTTGGTCTGTCCGCTCCGGACGGCGCGCCCGCGCCGTTCGCGACGCGGGCTACGCTCGATGATCTGCCTGGCGATCTGCTGCGGCTGGGGTAAACGGCGCAACCAGCGGCATACATATTAGTAGCAGGGACGGAAAGCGCGCCTTTCCGCTTGTGTCTCGAACCCGCCCAAGCGCCACGTTACCGCTGCGCTACAACGCCAGCGATCCCGCGACCTTCACACTCGACCGCATCGCGCTTGGCTGGGGCGATCCCAAACTGGCGCAGCAGCAGGCAGCAAAAATTTCCGCGCAGATGCGCGCGAAAAACCAGAGCCGCTGACACGGCTTTTTCACGAAGCGCTTCAAATGGAAGCAAGCCACCTGGGGAACGAGAACGGCCCCACGCGATTTCCTCCGCTGCTGCATCGTCATTTGCGGCATTAAATCGACTAATACCCGATTCAGTCGACATACTTTAATCAATTTGCCATGCCTTTTGCCTGGTCTGCAAAAATCCTAAGGCTTGCTTCTTGCAATAGCGTCAGGTTGATATAAGCTGATGAGTGCCGCCAAGGCAACAATGAAAACGACTGACTGAGAGAAACGGAAAATGATCCGGAGGGCATGTAATAAATGATCAAGTCCTGATCGCGCGGGGTCGCGCCTCATTTTAATGTGCTGGCTGTGCTGTTCGGTGCGTTGAGTAACGCGCTGGGGCTTATTGTGCCCTGCGTTTGCTCACCTGCTCCGCGGCTACGGCTGTGCCTGATATCTAGAAAGAGAATCGCCGGTTCTAGCTGAACCACGGTGAGGGTTTCATATTGCCGTTTTAATCTGATTTGCGGTCTTTGAGTAATGTCCAATTCAGGTTTCTGGGGGAAGAAAATAGTGAAAACTACCGGCCAAAAACGCAGCCGCGACCTGCGAAAGATTGTCCCTTTCACGTGTATCTTTCTGGCGCTGTCTGGCGCCGGTATCGTGGAGGCGGAAGCAGCGTGTACGGCTGCGGGCGTGATCGTTACCTGTACCGGGGCTGCGAACATTCTCTCGCCGAGCTATTCGAATACGACTAGCCCTGTCACCGTCAACATCGATTCGACCGGTACCCTCGGGGTCCTGCTTGGAATTGGCGGCACAGCGTTATCGTTGACCGGCAACAACGTCACGCTGAATAACGCAGGCACGATCGATCCGTCGCTGCTCGGCGGGCTCTCTTTCCTGTCGAGCGGCACGTTTATCGGTAACGCGGCGGCCACCAATGTGTCGGTCACTAACAGCGGCACGATGAGGGGAACATCCGGTCCGCTCAGCGTGAACCTGAATGGTCTGACCGGGTTGGCGCTAGTGGTGCAGACCGCGCCTACCGGCACAACGAACATTACCAACAGCGGCACGATCAATTCGGCGAGTATTCTCGGCGCCACGCTCGGAGCCGGCGACGCGCCGGTAGTCGGCGTGTACGGTGGCGGGCAGGTGACCTTCAACAACGCAGTAGGCGGCACCATCAATGGCCGTGTTGCTTTCCAGGGCTCCGCCGGCGGCAACACGTTCACCAACTCTGGGACGCTTAACGGCAGCGTCTCGCTCGGCGGGGGCGGCAACAACACGTTTATCGCCAATACAGGTTCGACGTTCTCAACTACCGCCGGCACTGGAGTCGCGCTCCCGGTCACGGGACTGACGGGTGGTACGCTGTCTTTCGCGGCAACAAACACCGTCGACGCTGGCGGCGGCGCCAACAACACGATCACCCTGCAGCAGGGCACCGGCAGCTCGACGACCGGCGCGATCACCAATACGAACTTCCTCAATTTCCAGAACCTGAATCTCAGCGGTGGCACGTGGACGTTGACTGGCGCATCGACGGTGTCGAATGCGACGCTTGGCGGTGTGGCGATTATCAACAGCGGCGCGGGGCTTGGCACCGGACTGGTCACCAGCAACGGCGGCGGGCTGCAGTCCTCGCTTGCCGGAATTAGTCTTGCCAATGCGTTCACGCTGGGTGCCGGCGGCTTGACGGCGGGAGGCACGAACGCCTTCACGCTGGGCGGTGTGCTGAGCGGCAGCGGTGCATTGATCTCGAATGTCACCGGCGGTCTCACACTAGGTGGCCTGAACACGTTTACCGGCGGCACGACCTTGGGCGGCGGCTCGCTGCTGCTCGGTACGGCCACAGCACTGGGCAACGGCGCATTGAACGTGACCGGCTCGGCAACGCTCGATGCGAGTGTCGCCGGTCTGTCTGTCGGCACTGGGATCAGCATCGGTACGGGCAACACGCTAACGCTTGGCGGCAGCAACGCGCTCAGTCTGAACGGCATCATCGGCGGCGCGGGTGGTCTCACGAAAATCGGCACAGCGACTGTGACGCTGGGTGGCGCGAATACCTTTGGCGGCGGTCTCGCGATCAATGCCGGCACGCTCGCGCTCGGCGCAGCCGGCAGCCTGCTGGCGGGTAGCAACGTGACGCTCGGCGGCGCGACCGCGGGCTTCGATATCAGCGCCGCGACTGGCGGGCAAACCATCGGTCAGTTGTCGGGGGTGGGTGGCACGGTGACGCTCGGCGCGAATAACCTGACGTTCGGTGACGGCACCGCTCAGACCTTCGGCGGCGCGATTACGGGCACGGGCGGTATCACCAAGAACGGCACCGGCGTTCAGACGTTCACCGGAGCAAGCAACTTTACCGGCACCGCAACGATCAACGGCGGCACGCTGGCATTGTCCGGTGCGGGCACGTTGTCAGGCGGCACCAATCTGGTTCTCGGTAACACGGGTGCAACGCTCGACGTCAGCGGCGCAACCGGCGTCCCGGTGATCGGTACGCTGACTGGTGCCGCGGGCACCAGTGTGACGCTTGGCGCGCACAACCTGACGCTGTCGGGCTTGGAGAACGCCAACTTCGGCGGTGTGATCTCCGGTACCGGCGGTCTCCTGGTGGCGGGTACTGATACGCAAACGCTGACCGGCGCGAACACCTACACCGGCGGCACGACGATCAACGCCGGCACGCTCGCGATCGGCGCGGGTGGCAGCCTCGCCGCGACCGGCTCGGTGACGCTGGGCGCAGGGGGCGCGGTCTTCGACCTTACCGCGGCGGGCGCGCAGACTATCGGCGCGCTTTCCGGCCTCGCAGGCAGCGCCTTGAAGCTCGGTGCGAACAACCTGACCTTCGGCGACGCGACGGCCCAGACCTTCGGCGGCAGCATTTCCGGTGCTGGCGGCATCACCAAGAACGGGACGGGTACGCAAACGTTCACGGGCGCGAACACCTTCACCGGGCCTGCGAAGATTAACGTCGGCACGCTGGCGCTGTCGGGCGCGGGCTCCTTGACCGCCGATGTCAATCTGGCGGGTCTCGGCACCGGCCTCAACATCAGCGGTGCCACCGGCACTGCGGCGATCGGTGCGTTGACCGGTGTGGTGGGCAGCACAGTGGCGCTCGGCGCGAACACGCTGAATCTGGGTAGCGCGACGAGCGGTATCTTCGCTGGTGCAATCGGCGGTACGGGCGGCATCAACCTGGGTGGTACAGGTACGCTCACGCTGAGCGGCGCAAATAGCTTCACCGGCGGCACGACGATCAGCGGCAATGGCACGCTCGCGCTCGGCGCAGGCGGTTCGCTGGCAGCGACGGGCGCCGTGAATCTGACGGGCGCGAATGCGGGCTTCGACGTCAGTGCAGCGACCGGCCCGCTGACCATCGGCTCGTTGTCCGGCACAGGCGGCACTCTCTCGCTTGGCGCGAACAACCTGACCTTCGGGGATAGCACGAACACGTCGTTCGCGGGCGTGATCGGCGGCACGGGCGGCCTCACCAAACAGGGCACCGGTACGGCGACGCTGAGCGGCGCAAATACATTTAGCGGCGGCTTCAACCTGAACGCGGGCGGTCTCTCGATCGGCGGCAGCGCGGCGCTCGGCACCGGCACGTTTACCGTTGGCGGCGCGGCGACACTGTCCAGCACGGGTGCAGCGACGCTCGCCAACAACGTGGTGCTGAACGCCGGGCTGACCGTGACAGGTGCCAATGCGGTCACGCTGAACGGCGTACTGTCCGGCATCGGTGGACTGACCATGAACGGCACGGGCGCGCTGACACTGAATGGTGCGAACACCTATACCGGCGGCACCAACATCAACTCGGGCACGGTGGCGCTCGGCGCCAACGCGAGTCTGGCGGCGACCGGTACCGTGAACCTCGCAACCGGTGCGACCTTTGATCTGTCTGCAGGTAATGGTCAGCAGGTATTCGGCACGCTGGTCGGTAACGGCAATGTGAACCTGGGCTCCAATTCCCTCACGCTCGGTTCTGCACTCAACGGAACATTCAGCGGCTCGGTTGGCGGCACCGGCGGTCTGCTCAAGGTGGGCACCGGTATCGAAACGCTGACCGGCGCGAATACCTTCACCGGCGGTACGACGATCAGCGCCGGCACGCTGGCGCTTGGTGCCGGAGGCAGCCTCGCGGCAACCGGCGCCGTGACGCTCGGCGGCCTCGGTACGGGCTTCGATATCAGCGGGGCGACCGGCAATCAGACGATCGGCTCACTGGGCGGTACGGGCGGTGCGGTAACGCTAGGTGCTAACTCGCTGACGCTGGGCACCACCGGAAGCAGCAGCTTCGGCGGCACGATCGGCGGTACCGGCGGTCTCGTGATGGCGGGCACCGGCACGCAAACGTTGACTGGTGCGAACACGTTCACCGGCGGCACGACGGTCAACGCCGGGACGCTGGCACTCGGCGCGGGCGGTAGTCTTGCCGCGGGCGGCGCGGTTACGCTCGGCGCTGTGGGTGCGACGCTCGACCTGAGCGCTGCGAGCGGCCCGCAAGTCATCGGTGCGCTGTCTGGCATCGGCGGTACGCTGGCACTTGGTGGAAACAACCTGAGCTTTGGCGGTACGGGCAATCTGTCCTTCGGCGGCGCGATCACAGGCACGGGCGGCGTCACCAAGCTCGGTACTGGTACGGAAACGCTGACCGGCGCGAACACGTTCACCGGTGGTTTGACGATCGGCGCCGGCACACTCGCGCTCGGCGCAGGCGGTAGCCTTGCGGCGGGTGGCTCGGTGAATCTGAGCGGCGCGGGTGCGGGCTTCGACATCAGCGCGGCGACGGGCGCGCAGACCATCGGCGCGCTCTCCGGTCTCGCGGGCACCACGGTCGCGCTGGGCGCGAACACGCTGAATCTCAGCGCGGGCGGCGGTATTTTCGGCGGCGTGATCGGCGGTACCGGCGGTCTCAACCTGACTGGCACCGGCACGCAAACGCTGACCGGCGCGAATACCTTCACGGGCGGTACGACGATCGGTGCGGGCGGTACGCTCGCGCTCGGCGCGGGCGGCAGTCTCGCCGCGACTGGCTCGGTGAATCTCGGCGGCCTGGGCGCAACCTTCGACCTTAGCGCAGCGACGGGTCCGCAAACGATCGGCGCGCTGATCGGTGCGGCGGGCAACGTGGCGCTCGGTGCGAACAACCTGACCTTCGGCGACAGCTCGAACCAGACCTTCGGCGGCACGATCGCGGGTACGGGTGGTCTCGTCAAGCAGGGGGCCGGCACGGAAACGCTGAACGGTGCCAATACGTTTAGCGGCGGTGTGACGCTGAACGCAGGCGGTCTCACGCTAGGCAGCAATGCGGCGCTCGGTACGGGCGGCCTGACCCTGGGCGGCTCGGCGACACTCGATACAAACGTCGGTGGTCTGTCGATCGGTAACTCGATCAACCTCGGTGCTCCGGGCAATGCGCTGACGCTGGGCGGCAGCAATGCGCTGAGCCTGGGCGGCGTGATCAGCGGTGCGGGTAACCTCGTGAAAAACGGCGCCGGCGCTCTGACGCTGACGGCTGCGAATACCTTTAGCGGTGGCACCACCATCAACAACGGCACACTTGCGCTCAGTGGAGTCGGCGCACTTGCGGCAACCGGTGCGGTGACCCTGGGCGGAGCGGGTGCGAGCCTCGACATCAGCGGCAGCAACTTCAGCGGTCTGACCATCGGCGCGTTGTCGGGTACTGCGGGTACGGTTGCTTTGGGTGCGAAGGAACTGACTTTTGGTGACGCTACCAACCAGACCTTCGGCGGCAGCTTTACGGGCACAGGCGCCATCATCAAGAACGGTACCGGCACCGAAACGCTGACTGGCGCGAGCACGTTGGGCAACGCAGCGATCAACGCCGGCACGCTGGCGCTGTCCGGTGCGGGCTCGCTGTCCGCGGGCACGACCGTTAATCTTCTGAGTCCCGGTACCACTTTCGACATCACCGGTGCCACCGGTACGCCGACCATCGGCGCGCTGGACGGCGCCGCAGGCACTGCTGTAACGCTCGGTGCAAATACGCTGAACCTCGGTGGCTCGGGGAGCGAAACCTTCGGTGGCGTGATCAGCGGCACCGGCGGTCTCAACCTGAATGGCAGCGCCACACAACCGCTGACGCAAACGCTGACCGGCGCGAACACGTTCACCGGCGGCACGACGATCGGCAACGGCACGCTTGCGATCGGCGCGGGCGGTTCGCTGGCGGCCACCGGCGCAGTGAGTCTGGGAGGCGCGGGCGCAACGTTCGACCTCAGCGCGGCCACCGGTCCTGTGACGATTGGCGCGCTGTCCGGCACCGCAGGTAACCTCGCGCTCGGCGCGAACAACCTGACCTTCGGTGACGGCGCGAGCAACGCGTTCGGGGGCGTCATCGGCGGCGCGGGTAGTGTCACCAAGCAGGGCGCTGGCATCGAGACCCTGAGCGGCGCGAATACGTTCACCGGCGGCTTCAACCTGAACGCGGGCGGCCTCATCGTCGGCAACAACACGGCGCTCGGTACCGGTCTGCTGACGGTAGGCGGTGCGGCAACGCTGGCCAGTACGACAGCGACGACGCTCGGCAATGACATCCTGCTGAATGCCGGACTGACCGTTGGGGGTACCAACAACCTGACGTTGAACGGCGCACTGTCCGGCATCGGCGGATTGACGATGGGTGGGACCGGCGCACTGACGTTGAACGGCACGAATACCTACACGGGCGGCACCAACATCAACTCGGGCACGCTGGCACTCGGCGCCAGCGCGAGTCTCGCATCGACCGGTATCGTGAACCTGGCGACCGGCGCGACCTTTGACCTGTCGGCCGGCAGCGGCCAGCAGGTATTCGGCACGCTAATCGGCAACGGTACTGTGAATCTCGGCGCGAATGCGTTGACGCTAGGCTCCGCGACCAATGGAACGTTCAGCGGTGCCATTGCGGGTACCGGCAGTCTCGTCAAGGTCGGGACCGGCACCGAAACGCTGACGGGCGCGAACACGTTCACTGGTGGTACGACGATCAATGCCGGCACGCTCGCGATCGGCCCAGGTGGTAGCCTCGCGGCAACCGGTGGCGTGACGCTCGGCGGTCTTGGTGCGGGCTTCGACATCAGCACAGCGACCAGCAACCAGACCATCGGTGCACTGGGTGGTACGGGCGGCACGGTGACGCTGGGTGCAAACAACCTGACGATCGGCGATGCA
Source organism: Paraburkholderia acidicola (assembly GCF_002362315.1). Taxonomy (GTDB): domain Bacteria; phylum Pseudomonadota; class Gammaproteobacteria; order Burkholderiales; family Burkholderiaceae; genus Paraburkholderia; species Paraburkholderia acidicola. Next base: position 1,558,703 of record NZ_MTZV01000006.1, on the reverse strand, counting down.
ACGAGCCAGATATTCGGCGGCACGATTGCAGGCGCGGGCGGCCTCGTGAAGCAGGGCAGCGGCAAGGAAACGCTGACCGGTCCGAATACCTACACCGGTGGCACGACGGTCAACGACGGTACGCTCGCGATCGGCGCAGGCGGTAACCTCCTCGCAACTGGTGCAGTGACGCTGGGCGGCGCGACCGCGAGCTTCGACATCAGCGCTGCGACGACTCCGCAAATCATCGGCGCGCTGTCGGGTGCGGCGGGTACCGTTGCGCTGGGAGCCAACAACCTGACCTTCGGTGACGGCACCAACCAGACCTTCGGCGGCAGCATCACCGGTAGCGGCGGCATCATCAAGAGTGGTACCGGCATCGAAACGCTGACCGGCGCCAGCACGTTCACTGGTGGCGCAACGGTCAATGCCGGTACGCTGGCGTTGTCGGGTGCGGGCTCGCTGTCCGCAGGCACCGACGTCAACCTGGCGAACCTCGGCGCGACCCTCGACATCAGCGGCGCGACTGCCGCTCCGACGATCGGCGCGCTGAACGGTGCACTGGGCAGCATCGTGACGCTCGGCGCGAATACGCTGAACATGGGTGGCACGTCGGCCGGTCTGTTTAGCGGCACGATCGGCGGTACGGGCGGCATTACCAAGAACGGCACCGGCACGCAGACATTGACCGGCGCGAACACCTATACCGGTCCTACGACGATCAACCAGGGCACGCTCGCGATAAGCGGTGGCGGCAGTCTTGCGGCGGGCAGTGCAGTGAATCTGGCCGGCGGTGCGGGCGCGGGTCTCGACATCAGCGGATCGACGGGCAACCAGACGGTCGGCGCGCTCTCGGGTGCGGCGGGCTCGACGGTGAACCTCGGTACGAAGTCGCTGAGTTTCGGCGACTCGACGAACCAGACGCTCGCGAGCAACGTCAGCGGTTCGGGCGGCCTCGTGAAGCAGGGCAGTGGCGTCGAAACGCTGACCGGCAACAATACGTATACCGGTGGGACGGTGCTGAACGCGGGTGGCCTGATCGTCGGTAGCAATACGGCGCTCGGTACCGGCGCGCTGACAGTAGGCGGCAACTCGACACTGGACAGCAGCACCGCGACGACGCTCGGCAACGACATCCTGCTGAACGCCGGGCTGACCGTTCTGGGCACCAACAACCTGACGTTGAACGGCTCGCTGTCCGGTACCGGTAGCCTGACCAAGGACGGCAGCGCAACGCTGACCTTGAACGGCACCAACACCTACACGGGTGGCACCAACATCAACTCGGGCACCCTCGCGCTCGGTGCGAATGCGAGTCTGGCGGCGAGCGGTATCGTCGACGTAGCGACCGGCGCCACCTTCGATCTGTCGGCCGGCAACGGTCAGCAGGTGTTCGGTACGTTGACCGGTGGCGGCTCGGTGAATCTCGGCTCCAACGCACTGCAGGTCGGCGATGCGAACAACGGTACGTTTAGCGGCGCGGTTGCGGGTACGGGCAGCCTCGTCAAGGTCGGAACCGGCACGGAAACGTTGACGGGAGCGAACACCTATACCGGCGGCACGACGATCAATGGTGGCACGCTCGCGCTCGGTGCCGGCGGCAGTCTCGCGGCAACCGGCGGCGTAACGCTCGGCGGCATCGGGACGGGCTTCGATATCAGCGCAGCGACGGGCAACCAGACCATCGGCGCACTGAACGGCACGGGCGGCACGGTAACGTTGGGTGCGAACAACCTGTCGATCGGCGATGCGACGAGCCAGATCTTCGGCGGCACGATCGCGGGCACAGGTGGCCTGACGATGCAGGGCAGCGGCAAGGAAACGCTGACCGGCGCGAACACCTACACCGGTGGCACGACAGTCAACAACGGCACGCTCGCGATCGGCGCAGGCGGCAGCCTCGCGGCAACCGGTGCGGTGACGCTGGGCGGTACCGGGGCAAGCTTCGATATCAGCGCTGCGACTACGCCGCAGATCATCGGCGCGCTGTCGGGTACGGCAGGTACCGTTGCGCTCGGAGCGAACAACCTGACCTTCGGTGACGGCACCAACCAGACCTTCGGTGGTGGTATCACGGGTACGGGTGGGATCGTCAAGCAGGGTACGGGTACGGAAACGCTGACGGGTACGAGTACGTTCACCGGTGGCGCAACGGTCAACGCCGGCACGCTGGCGTTGTCGGGTTCGGGTTCGCTGTCGGCGGGCACTGGCGTCAATCTCGCGAATGCCGGCACGTCGCTCGATATCAGCGGTGTCACCGCTGGCAGCACGCCGACGATCGGCACGCTGACCGGCGCGCTGGGCAGCACGGTGGCGCTCGGCGCCAACAACCTGACACTCGGCGGCTCGTCGAACGGCACGTTCGCCGGCTCGATCAACGGCACAGGCGGGATCGTCAAGCAAGGCAGCGGCACGGAAACGCTGACCGGCGCAAATACCTACACCGGTGGCACGACGGTCGGCAGCGGTACGCTCGCAGTCGGCCCCGGCGGCAGTCTCGCGGTCGGCGGCGCAGTGACGCTCGCTGGCACAACCGCCACGCTCGACCTCAGCGCGGCAACCGGCCCGCAGATCATCGGCGCGCTCTCCGGCACTGCCGGTACGCTGGCACTCGGCGCGAACCCGTTGACCTTCGGCGATGGTAGCAACCAGACCTTCGGTGGCGCGATCACGGGCAGCGGTGGCATCACCAAGAGCGGGACCGGCACCGAAACGCTGACGGGCGCGAACACGTTCACCGGCGGTACGACGATCGGCGACGGTACGCTCGCGATCGGCGCGGGCGGTAGCCTGACGTCAGGCGGTGCGGTGACGATCGGCGCTACGGGTGCCTTTAACATCGGCGGTGCGACTACGCCGCAAACGATCGGCGCGCTCTCCGGCGTAGCGGGTAGCACCATCGGTCTCGGCGCGAACACGCTGGCGTTCGGCGACGGGTCGAATCAGACCTTCGGCGGCAGCATTACGGGCACCGGCGGCATCACGAAGAACAACGGTGGCACGCAGACGCTGACAGGCGCGAGCACCTTCACCGGCAACACGACGGTCAACGGCGGCACGCTCGCGCTGACCGGGGCAGGCACGCTGTCCGCCGGTACGAACGTGAATCTCACGACCGCGACCGCAGGCCTCGATATCAGCGGTGTCACCAGTGGCACGCCGACTGTCGGCGCGCTGTCCGGTGTCGCAGGGACTAACGTGACGCTCGGCGGCAATACGCTGACACTCGGTGGCGGCGCAAGCGGCAACTTCGGCGGCGTGATTGCGGGCACCGGCGGCATCCTCAAGAACGGCGCTGGTACGCAGACACTGACGGGTGCAAATACGTTCACCGGTGGCACGACGATCGACGGCGGTACGCTCGCGATCGGCGCAGGCGGCAGTCTTGCAGCGGGCAGCGGTGTAACGCTCGGCGGCACCGGCACCTTCGATATCAGCGCAGCGACGGGCGGTGGCACGACGCTCGGCACACTGTCCGGTACGGCAGGCACCGTCGCACTGGGCGCGAACAACCTGACCTTCGGCGACGGCACCAACCAGACCTTCGGCGGTGGTATCACGGGTACGGGCGGCATCGTCAAGCAAGGTGCGGGCACGCAGACGCTGACCGGCGCGAGCACCTTCACCGGACCGACGACGGTCAACAACGGCACCCTCGCGCTGAGCGGCGCGGGCACGCTGTCGACCGGCACCAACGTGAACCTCGCGACCCCGGGCACGACGCTCGATATAACCGCTGCGACCGGCACACCGACAGTCGGTTCGCTGACCGGCGCAGCGGGCACGAACGTGACGCTAGGCGGCAATTCGCTGACGCTGGGTGGTGGTTCGAACGGCACCTTTAGCGGCACGATCGCGGGCACGGGCGGCCTCATCAAGAGCGGCCCGGGCACGCAGACGTTGACTGGACCGAACTCTTACACGGGAGGGACGACGCTCGCGGGTGGCACGACGGTGATCGGCAACAGCCAGTCGCTCGGTAGCGGTGCCATCACGGTTAGCGCACCAGCGACGCTCGATTCGACGACTGCGCTGAACCTCGGCAACGCGCTGAACCTGGGCTCGGCGGCGACGCTCGGCGGTAGCCAGGATCTGACGCTCTCGGGCGTGGTGTCGGGCAACGGCAGTCTCGTCAAGAACGGCGGCGCAGACCTGACGCTTACCGGCAACAACACGTTCGCGGGCGGTACCACGCTCAACAACGGCACGCTAACGCTCGGTAGCGCCAATGCACTCGGCACCGGCGGTCTGACGTTGAACGGCGGCACGCTCAACGGGAACAACACGAACCTGACGCTGCCTTCGTTGAACGGCACGACGGGCGGCACGTTGAACCTCGGTTCGGGCAACCTGACGGTGAACGGCGGTAGCTACGGCGGGGTGCTGGCAGGTACCGGCGCGGTGAACAAGCAGGGCGGCGATACGTTGACCCTGAGCGGTACGAACACCTACAGCGGTCCGACCAACGTTTCGGCAGGCACGCTCGCGGTGAACGGCTCGGTGGCGAACTCGGCGGTGACCGTGCAGAACGGCGCGACGGTGACGGGTACCGGGACGGTCGGTAGTTTGACTGTGGGTAGCGGCGGTACCGCGGCGGCACCGGCGCCTGGGCAAACACTGAACGTCGCGGGCAACGTGTCGTTTGCGTCGGGCTCGATATTCAGCGTGCCTGCCAACGCACAGCAGCAGAGCGGTGCGTTGGGTGCAACCGGCACCGCGACGTTGAGCGGCGGCGACGTGCAGGTGCTCGCGGGCCAGGGCCAGTACTCGCCGTCGAGCAAGTACCAGATCCTGAGCGCGAACCAGGGCGTGAATGGCACCTTCGCCGGCGTGACGTCGAACCTCGCGTTCCTGACGCCGACGCTCAGCTACAGTCCGACCGCCGTGTTCCTCTCACTGGTGCCGAACGGCGTGCTGTTCCAGCAGGTTGCGGTGACACCGAACCAGCGTGCCGTTGCGATCGCGGCCGGCTCTCTGCCAGCGACCAACGCGGTGTTCCAGGCGCTGTTCTCGTCTGACGCACCGACTGCGCGTAAAGCGTTCAACACGCTCGATGGCGAGCTGTACGCGAGCACGAAGACCGCGCTGCTGCTCGACGGTCACTATCTGCGCGATGCTGTGATGGACCGGCTGCAAGACAGTCTGGCGCCGACCCAGGGGCCGCTTGCGTCGACCGGATCGATGGGACAGGCGATGTGTGACAGCAGTCTCGCGCAAGGTGTGCTGCCGAAGAACCAGTTCGATGATCCGGATCCGGGTCACCGCGGCACGCGCGACGCCTGCTACGACAATCGTCTGTACCGGCCGGTCGTGTGGGCGCGGGCGTTCGGCTCGGATGGCAAGCTGAACGGCAACAGCAACGTGTCGGGGATCGATCAGACGACGACGGGCTTCATCGGCGGTGCGGACATGTCGATCAACAACCACTGGCGTGTCGGTGTGGCGGGCGGGGTGTCGCATAGCTCGCTCGACAATAGCCTGAGCTCGTCCGCGTCGATCGACAGCTACCACGTCGCGCTGTACGGCGGCGCGGAGTACGGCCCGCTCGGCGTGCGGCTCGGTACGTCGTATTCGTGGAACGACATCAAGACGGATCGCTACCAGAACTTCAGCGGCTTTACGGACCACGACCACTCGAGCTATGACGCAGGACTCGCGCAGGTGTTCGGCGAGGTCGGCTACAAGATCCCGCTGTGGGAACGCATCGCGGTCGAACCGTTCGCCGCTATCGCGTTCGAGAACCTGCATACCGATGGCTTTAGCGAAAGCGGTGGTGCCGCTGCACTGCAGAGCAACGGCAGTTCGCAAAACATCGGCTTCTCGACGTTGGGTCTGCGCCTGTCGACGCGGTTTGGTTCGAGCCCGCAGCAGTGGTTCAGCGGACACGTGATGGCTGGCTGGCGTCACGCGATCGGCAGCGTGCAGCCGGGCGCGAACCTCGCGTTCGTCGGTGGCGGGACGGGCTTCCAGGTGGCCGGTGTGCCGATCGCCCGCGATGCCGCGGTGACCGAAGTGGGCATCGATGCGAACATCCTGCACAACGTCACGCTCGGCCTGTCGTATAGCGGCCAGTATGGCGGCGGGTACCATGACAACGCGATTATCGGCAGCTTGTGGTGGAGGTTCTGAGGCGGGCGATGAGGGTTGCGTTGGCGGGGTAATGCTAGAGAGGTAGATGTGGAACAGGGGCGGCGCATTAGCATGCGTCGCCCCTGTTTTTTTGCTGCGTGCTACCTATGGTCCTGTTAGCAGAACCATGTCGCCGGTTTAATCGAGCGCTGTCTCGCGCGCGGTGCGCTTCGGCGCCGACACGTCGGCTCCATCGACAAGACCCTTCGTCAGCTCCAGCGCCTGACGCTCGAACAGCCGCCGGTACAGCCCGTTCTCGATGCGGATCAGCCGGTCGTGACTGCCTTCCTCGATGATCCGGCCGCGGTCCATCACCAGCAGCCGGTCCAGCGCACGCACGGTGGACAGGCGGTGTGCCACGACCAGCGTGGTGCGGCCCACCATCAGCCGTTCCATCGCCTGCTGGATCAGCACCTCGCTTTCGCTGTCGAGGCTCGATGTCGCTTCGTCGAGAATCAGCACCGGCGCGTCTGCAAGAAACGCCCGTGCGATCGCAACCCGTTGACGCTCGCCACCGGACAGCTTGACGCCACGCTCTCCCACCAGCGTGTCGTAGCCCTGCGGCAGCGCGGCGATGAAATCGTGCGCGCTCGCCTGGCGGGCGGCCCGTTCGATCTCCGCCTGGCTCGCGCCCGGCCGTGCATACGCAATGTTCTCCGCCAGCGACCGATGAAACAGCACCGGTTCCTGCTGGACGATCGCGAGTTGCGCACGCAACGACGCCTGCTGCACGTCGGCGATGTTCTGCCCATCGATCGTGATGCGGCCTTCGTCGATGTCGTACAGCCGCTGGATCAGCTTGATGAACGTCGTCTTGCCGGAGCCCGAGTGGCCGACCAACCCGATGCGCTCGCCCGGCGCGACGCGCACCGAGAAATCGGCATAGAGCGGCGTCGACTGCGCGCCATAGCGGAACGTGACGTGTTCGAAGCGGATTTCGCCTTTGTCGATCGCAATCTTGCGCGCGCCAGGCTTGTCTTCGATACCGAGCGGTTCGCGCTCTAGCGACACGAGTTCTTCCATGTCGTTGACCGAACGCTGCAGGTTGCGCACGTGCATGCCGACTTCGCGCAGATAGCCTTGCAGCATGAAGAACATCGTCAGCGCGAACGTGATGTCGCCGACGCTCGCCTTGTCTTTGGCCCACAGCATTAGCGCCGCGCCGAGCATCGCCGCCTGCATCAGCACCAGCATGGCGCCCTGTACGCCGCCGTTGAGCGTGCCGCGAATCCACGTACGCCGCGTGCGCTTGTTCCACTTGGCGATTACACGGGCGAGCCGCGTTTCCTCGCGGGTTTCCGCGCCGAACGCCTTGACCACCGCGTTGCAGCTCACCGCATCGGCCAGTGCGCCGCCCATGCGTGTGTCCCACGCGTTGCCGAGGCGGGCGGCCGGTGCAACAAAGCCGACCGACAGGGTAACCGTCACCGCGATATACAGCACGGAGCCGAGACCGACGACGACGCCCATCACCGGCCAGTGCACACCCAGCAACACCGTTGCGCCGACCAGCATTACCACCGACGGTAACAGCGCGACCAGCAGCGTGTCGTTCAGCAGATCGAGCGCCCACATGCCGCGCGTGATCTTGCGCACGGTCGAACCGGCGAAGCTGTTGGCGTGCCAGTCGGTGGAGAAGCGCTGCACGCGATGAAACGCGTTAGCGGCAATCTCGCTCATCATCTTCAGCGTCAACGCGATGATGTTCTGGAAGGTGAACTGGCGCAGCACGGTACCGGCCACACCGAGTACGACCAGCGTGGTGAACGCCGAGATCGCCGCCTGCCACGCGAGCGCCTTGCTCGATACGCCGCTGGCCAGCGCGTCGACGAGCCGCCCCGCGAAGAGCGGGGTCAGGACGTCGGCGACCGCTGCCAGCAGGGCGAGCCCGGCGACTGCGACGATGCGGGCAGGCTGGCTGCGCCAGTGAAGGAAAGTGAAACCCAGGACGTTCTTGAACGCCTGTCCACCAAGATCGAGTTTTTTGTTTGTCATGTTCTATAGCCGGTGACGCGGTGCGCCAGGGGGCTATCCCATCAAGAGAAATAGAAACCGACAGTCGAAACAGACCAGGCTTTGCTGGTGAAACGGAAAACAGACTGTCTGGAAGTAGCGCGGGCGGTGTGTCGCCCAGGCGGACGACGACCTAAAGGTGTCGCGCAGGCACGTTTGGGTAAGCGCTAGACATAATTTGCATTTGACGCCTCCCTGAAACGTTGAGATGAAGTGATTGAAGCTGGAAAGTGGTGCTGAAAAACAAAACGGGACGAGTGCCCGAGCGAGGATTCTATCAGGGGCCCGACGAATCTGCCAGCGTCGTTCTGCACGTGTTAGGAGAAGATGAACTGTCCGGTTTGGGGGAGGACCGAACATCAACGCTGCAGGCCGTCCAGAAAACCGAAGCGGTACAGGCACGCCGGAGAGTCCCGCAACAGATGAACGAGCTATGAGTACCGGCGCCACAAGCATCCGCGCCGCTGCCTGGACTACCCGAAGACTTCGATCTGGACTTCGAGATTCCCATTTTCGACGCGCCCGAACTGCCATGATTTCGCGTGATCTGTACGTGAACGATCAGGCGCCGCTCATCGAGGCCGTTTTGTGGAGTCAGGCCTAACCGACGTGGTCAATCTGCCGGTGGCTTAAATCTCCGAGTATGTCGGGGCAGAGCAGGAGCGGTGGGCTATCAGAATTTTCCGGGCCGTGGTGCTGATTGCCGCACTTGTTGAAACGCACTTCTCGCAATAACGACATAAGAATGCGCGGCGTTAAAAGAGGGGGCGGTTCTGCAGCTTGCACGCGTCACGCCATAGACTCTCCGGGAGCTTGTGGCGAGCAAGCAGACACAGCCAGTACATGATCGAACCCTTGCTGTTGCGCACTGGGTACATCGTGTCGCACACGCGTAAGCCAGTTTTGCTCACCAGTGTCTTCCAGTGGTCAACAAATCCGTTTCGCATTTCCCGCTTCGATGAGTGTTTGCGAACCGCCTGTCGCCATCCCGGGGCGAAGTCGTCAAGCGATGAGCGTTCTGCTTCGATGCCTGATGCGATATTACGTTGAATGTCTCCAGTGCTCAGATGAACAACGATATCAATTGACGGCATCGCTGCCAGTTTCTCTATTATCGTGAAATGGAGATGACCGGCGTTGAATGGATCGAGCAATGCGAGATGAAGTCCCCGCCGATCCAGTTGCGGGATCAACCAGTCGATGGTCTGGTCCGCGCGACCTACCGCGGATTTGACCGGGGCCCCCAGTTTGCGCAGTCGGTCGTCGCACGCGGCTACATAGTCGGGGTTCGTGTCTGCGACGAAAAAGTGCGAAAATGTTCCCCGTCTTTGCTGTGCCATTTGCCAGGCGGCTAACGGGCCACCGTCTGAAAATGTTGATGTGTGCTTGATCTTCACCCGACCGGTGCCCGCGAAGAGGTCGATGTATGTTCGTTGAGTGGTGAACCTCTGACGTGCTCCCCAGGACGCATCAATGTACCTCTTGATGATCCGGTGCTTCTCTTCGGTCACCCAACGACCTACTACCATCGCAGGCAATCCGTCTATTTCGTCTGGCACCACCGGTTTCGTGTCAGTCAAAGTACACCCCTCGCAGCCTATTTTTATGCTGGCATCGTTTGAGTACAAACGACGTGATTTCCAACGTTTCCAGAATCTAACGCCTCGCGTATTGCGACAGCGCTGCGTAATCTGTCGAGCAAGTCTACTGCAGCATCCGTCTCAAAACGGGGCTATTTACGATTGGCCTTACGCGTACAATGCCGTACCACCCAACAATAGTTGATCGCCATGGGAAAAGACTCACGCATCGAATGGACTCACCACACTTTTAACCCATGGTGGGGCTGCGTCAAGGTATCGGCCGCCTGCGACCATTGCTACGCAGAAACATGGGCGAAAAGATTGGGTGAAAGCGTCTGGGGGCCGGGAACACCTCGTCGCTTCTTTGGCGATACGCATTGGAAAGAGCCGCTGAAATGGAATCGGGAAGCCGCGGCTGACAAGGTCCGCCGTCGAGTTTTCTGCGCGTCGATGGCCGATGTCTTCGAAAATAGGCCTGACTTGGTCGCCGAGCGTTTAAGGCTTCTCGAACTTATCGCGCAAACACCCCACCTTGACTGGTTGTTGCTGACAAAGCGCATTCACCTCGTCAGAAAGCAGCTACCAAAGGGATACGAATTTCCGAGCAACGTGTGGCTCGGAACGACCGTTGAGAATCAGGCGAGCGCGGGTAAGCGTATCAAGCATCTACTCGAGTTTTCGTCTCCGTCCGTTCGGTTCCTCTCCTGCGAGCCGTTACTCGGCCCGCTCGATCTCTCAGGGTTTCTTGTACGTGGCGAGAGGGGCACGCGGGTTGACTGGGTCATCGCGGGTGGTGAGTCAGGACCCGGCTCGCGCCCCATGGATCCCATGTGGCCAGTGCAACTGCAAAAACAGTGCTCAAAGGCCAGGGTGCCGTTTCACTTCAAACAGTGGGGTCACTGGGCGCCGGTGGAACAGGTAACTGATGTGATGACCAAACACACCGCGGTGAAGGTCCTTCGCCAGGACGGCTCGGAAGTATCGGTCGCGGCAATAGGTAAAACGAAAGCTGGACGTGCGCTCGATGGCAAACATTGGGACCAATTCCCTGTGTCCAGACAATAGACGGTCGCGCCTTAATCGGGGTATTAGCCTTGGCCAAACGCCATTACGACTGGAGCAGCGGTCTCGCTGAAATTGAAGAACACAGTCTGACCAAACATCAGGTGCTCGTCGATTATCTCGTGCGCTATTTTCAGCAGCGCACGCTCAATGCGCCAGGGCGAGAGCGCTTCAGGATCACACTGGTGGACGGTTTTTGTGGAGGCGGACTGTACGTCCTTCAAGGCTCGGACCAACTCGTGCTCGGGTCTCCACTGCGCATGATGGAGGCGGTTGATACCGCTTTCACCCTCGTCAATGCGAATCGAACCAAACAAATCGAACTTGATGTGCAGTTCGTCTTTGTCGACAAAGACAAGCACGCACTTGAGCATCTACGCAAGGTTCTTGGTGACCGTGGTTACCAGCACGCGATCGGCGTCTCGATCCACCTCCTGCACGCAGAGTTCGGCGTCGCTGCAGATGAGATCCTGCAGCGCATACGCCGGCACACCCCTCGTTCCGGCACAGCACTATTCTTTCTCGATCAGTATGGATATACCGAGGTGCCGGCACCGCTGATCCGGCGCATTTTCCAAACGAGCCCCAACGCAGAGATCGTACTAACGTTTCACGTTTCGTCATTCGCAACGTACACGAACGACGAGTTCGCGCAACGCATTTCTGCAACGCTACAGATCGACATTTTCAAGCGACTGGGTTCGCGTTCCATTGAACAGATCAAGGCAGACGAGACGGACTGGCGACGATTCATACAGGCTGCTCTGTATGAGGCGTTGGTTGAGCAATGTGGCGCCGCGTTTTTTACACCGTTCTTCATCCGCGGGTCAGGCGCTGGGCACGGGGAATACTGGCTCGTTCATCTCTCCCAACACCACCGTGCACAGGATGTGATGAAGCAGGTCCACTGGCAACACAGCAATCACTTCGTCCACTATGGTGGTGCAGGGTTGAACATGCTGGCGCCCCACACCATGGGATTTATGCAGGAATTCGATGGGGGATTCAAGTTCGATGACGTAGCGCGCAACAGGTCCGACAAGGAACTGGTTGAACAGCTTGCTGTGAGAATCTTCGATCAACCTCATGCTGTCAATTTTTCAACCGTGTTTGCTCAAACGTGCAATGGATCGCCCGCGACAGCAGGAATGTATAAGGACGCCCTTGCAACACTCGTAGCGAGTGGAGACGTCATGGTTAGGTCGTTTGATGGAAAACCTCGTTACCGGGCGCGCTACATTTGTGATTCAGATCAGATCGAGAGAGCGAGACAACTGAAATTGTTTCTGTCTCCGGCGCGTTAGCGAGCCGTACGGCTGCCGAGAAATACTGTTGGATGTTTAAGGGATGGTCCGCCGTACTTCTCTGGTGAGTATCGCAGCCTCCGGGCGTTATTCTGTCGGGCGCCGCCAATAGTCGCGTAAGGCAGATGTCATACGACATGCATTTTTCGTTACTTTGTCGTTCGCCGCGACCAGTAATCCGGTCGAGGCTCCGGTTTAACTCGCGCCCGAGTAGCACGTCTCGCCCCCCACTTCTCGAAGTCAAACTCAATCCCATGGCGCGCGAATATGACCTTTGCCCTTGGAATGCTCTCTCTTTTCCATAGCTTACGGCGCCTCGTATCCGACTTCAGCAAGGCTTCGTATGCAAAGGCCTCTTCACGAGTCTCGAAGCGCTTTGCCGCGAGAAGGTACCATCTGCGGCCCTTCGTCCATCCCGAGTTATTTTTGGAATTGTGTCCGTGTATCCGCCGCTTCAGGTTTGAGGTTGCACCCAAATAGGTTCTGCCCTCAGGGCACACAAGCAGATAGGTCCATGCGGCTGTCATAGGCTATTGAGATTCGCTAATTTAGATAATACTGCCTGAAATTGATGCGCCCGCGTTGCCGATTGCGCAATCGATGGCGTCGTGAATCAAGTACTTGGGATCGATGCCAAGCACGGTCGCGGCACGTGAACTTATTTTCGTCGGGCCGATACGCGAATAGGGGGTAGATGTTGTGCGTGCGAACCGCAGATATTCAGTGTCCGATCATTCGATGCAGCAGGAACCTCCCTTCGTACTGTCGCGTTCGCGACACGCCATCACCACCGAAAAAACGCACGAATCGAAGCACGAACGTTCGCTGCGCACAGCAGATTCGCAATGATCGTTGGTCATCCGCCTGCGCAGATCGCGCAGGTTCTTACCAGTTGTTTCCTGCAACTACTCGACGGATTCACGACGAAACATTAGCCACCGGGCAACTGCGCCATGTGCGTCCTGCTCATGACGACGACTTCGGTAAGGCACCGTAACGACCCGTCGATGCAGCGATGAAAACCTCACCGGGTTGAAAGAAAAAATCAGTAATCCGTAGGTAAACATCGACACGCTGCGATTGCCTACATTCGCATTTCGGCATCGAACCCGGAGTGTCCTTATGTCATCGCAAGTCGCACTCGCCATCGATTCCCTCAACGGTTTCGAAATTACCGCAGACGGTCAATACCTGATGTTGAGGAGCAACCAGCCCGACTGCATCGCACTGCATTGCTCGGTCATGCATGAACTGCTGGCCGCACTGGCCAATGCGATTGCGCGCTCCGAGCGGATTCGCCAGCACCAGCAGAGCCTGAAGTTCGCGATGCCTTGCGAAGCATGGCAGGTGGCCGGCGATGTGCGCAGCGACCGGCATCTGGTGCTGTCGTTCCGTTTGCCCGGCGGTGCCGAACTGTCGTTCCGCATGCACCGCACGCAGGCCGCGCACATGACTGAAGTGCTGGCGATGACCACGGGCCTGAGTCAACCACGAAAACCTGCCGGCGTCCGGATGCAGTAGCGATGCGCACCGTCGTGCAAGCGCGGCGCGAGCCGCAGTGTCCACGGGGACGGCCTTCGTCTTTCGTGTTTGCGTTGTAACCTCCTCCACACTCCTGCATGACGTTTGAGAAATTTTCGGCGCGCTGCGCCTCGGCATTTACCTTGATCGGCGCGGCTACGTTCGCGCTGCCGGCTTACGCCATCGAGCCGTTCGTCGTTCGCGACATCCGTATTGAAGGACTGCATCGACTCGAAGCAGGAACCGTATTCTCGTACCTGCCGATCAAGCAGGGCGACACATTCAACGACGACAAGGCTTCCGAAGCGATCCGCGCGCTGTACACGACGGGTTTCTTCAACGACGTCAAGATCGAGGCGGAAGGCGACGTCGTAGTCGTGCAGGTGCAGGAACGTCCGGCCATCGGCACGATCGACTTCGCCGGCATCCACGAATTCGACAAGGACAACCTGACCAAGGCGCTGCACTCGGTCGGTCTGTCGCAGGGCCGGTACTACGACAAGGCGCTCGTCGACAAGGCCGAGCAGGAGCTGAAGCGCCAGTACCTGACACGCGGTTACTACGCAGCCGAAGTCACGACGACGGTCACGCCGATCGACCGCAACCGCGTCGGGCTGCTGTTCTCGGTGATTGAAGGGCCGAACGCAAAGATCCGTCAGGTCAACTTCATCGGCAACAAGGTGTTCAGCGAGGACACGCTGCGTGACGAGATGCAGCTGTCCACGCCGAACTGGTTCTCGTGGTACACGAAGAACGATCTGTACTCGAAGGAAAAACTCACCGGCGACCTCGAAAACGTTCGCTCGTACTACCTGAATCGCGGCTATCTCGAGTTCAACATCGACTCGACGCAGGTGTCTCTCTCGCCGGACAGGAAGGACATGTACCTGACGGTGACGATACACGAAGGCGAGCCGTACACGATTTCGAGCATCAAGCTGGGCGGCAACCTGCTGGACCGCGAGGCGGAACTCACGAAGCTGATCAAGATCAAGCCGGGCGAGCGGTTTTCGGCGGACAAGCTGAAGGCTGTAACGAAGACGATCGTCGACAAGCTCGGCGAGTACGGTTACGCGTTTGCCACGGTGAACGCGGTACCCGATATCGATCAGGAGCATCACAAGGTCGCGCTGATACTGCAAGTCGATCCGAGCAAGCGGGTGTATGTGCGACGCGTGAATATCGAAGGCAATACGCGCACGCGCGACGAAGTCATCCGCCGCGAGATGCGCCAGTTCGAGAGTGCGTGGTTCGATTCGGGCCGGCTCGCGCTGTCGAAGGACCGGATCAACCGTCTTGGCTACTTCACCGACGTCGACGTGACGACGGTACCGGTGGAAGGCTCAACCGACCAGGTCGATGTGGACGTGAAGGTCACCGAGAAGCCGACCGGCTCGATTACGCTTGGGCTCGGCTACGGGTCCGGCGAAGGGCCGATCATTTCTGCAGGTGTCACGCAGGACAACGTGTTCGGCTCGGGCACGACGCTCTCGCTCAACGTGAACACGTCGTCGACCGGGCGCACGCTGAGCGTCACGCAGGTCGACCCGTACTTCACGATAGACGGCATCAAACGCATTACCGACGTCTATTACCGTACGACCTATCCGCTCTATTACTCGAACGTCAGCGACACGAGCTTTCGCATCGTTACGATGGGCGCCGACCTGAAGTTTGGCGTACCGTTCTCGGAATCCGACACGGTGTACTTCGGCACGGGGCTCGAGCAGAACCGGCTGGACGTCGACTCGAGTACACCGCAAAGCTATATCGACTACGTGAACAGTTTCGGCCGCGTATCGAACAACGTGCCGATCACGATTGGCTGGTCGCGCGATAACCGCGATAGCGCACTGGTGCCGAGCAAGGGGTACTTCACGCAGTTCAACGCGGAATACGGCACACCGATCGCCACCACCAAGTACTACAAGACGGACCTCCAGTCGCAGTATTACTACTCATTCTCGCGTGGCTTCGTGCTGGGGCTCAACTTCCAGGGCGGTTACGGCAACGGCCTCAGCGGCGAACCGTTCCCGATCTTCAAGAACTACTTCGCGGGTGGGATCGGTTCGGTGCGTGGCTACGAGCCAGGCTCGCTGGGTCCGCGCGATGCCACGACCGGCGACCCGATTGGCGGCTCGAAGATGGTGGTCGCCAATGTCGAACTGACCTTCCCGTTGCCGGGCACCGGCTACGACCGCACATTGCGCGTGTTCACGTTTACGGACGCGGGCAATGTGTGGGGTACCGAAGGCAATAGCGTGGGCGCAAACGGCCTGCGTTACAGCTATGGTGTAGGTCTCGAATGGATCTCGCCAATCGGCCCGCTCAAACTCGACTTCGCGCTGCCGATCGTGAAGCACGCCGGCGATCAGTACCAGAAGTTCCAGTTTCAGATCGGGACTTCGTTCTAGCTAGGTGTGCGACTGCTTCATCGCAGCGACGAGCGACTTGAAGCCGACCCATCCCCAGTAGACCCGGTGATGGGTAATCAATCCGTCTGCGACGTCCATCACTTCGACGAGATCGACCTGATCGCCGTGCGGTGTATCGCGTGGATATTCCCACGTGACGCGTGTGTCGTTCGAGAAGAACGTGTCGGTTCGAAACCACTGGCCGAGCTTGCCCGGCAACTTGCGTAAGCCCGCTTCGAAAAATGCGCGGATCGCCGGTTTGCCCTGCAGGATGCCTTCGTTGTGGTCCGGCAGTGTGACCAGGATCAGCGGTGTTTCGAGTATGGCGTGGTCGGCATATAACGCGATCAGACCTTCGAGGTCACGCGCTACCACCGCTTTATGCCACTGTTCGTAAATATGACGGGTTGCTGCGTCGGGTTGGGGAAGCACAGGAAGTTCTCCATGGGTTCATGGTTGAACTTCTAGTGTGGCGTAGCGAGGGTACCGGACGTTTCGATGCGTATCGAAGGGTTCGTTACGCGAGCGGCTATGCGCCGTCACTGCCCTCAGCCTCGGAGCTGTCGATGGCCCGCACGATCGTTTCGAGCGTGTCGTTCAGATGAAGGAGGGTCCGTGCTTTGGCCACTTCGGCATCGCGCTGTTTGTACTGGGCCAGGATGTCATCGTGCTCGGCGTTGCTGCGCGCAATGTGTTCCGGGCTCATATAGAGCGATAGCGAGATATAGGGCGCTGCCGCGTCGCGCAGCGTCTTGACCAGGTGAGCGAGCCTGCTGTGAGCCTGGGATGCCCAGAGCGCCGAATGAAACTCCAGATTCAACTCGGTCCAGCGCGTGACATCCTGCGTCTGCAGCATCTCTTCGTGGAGCGCTTCGGCTTGCGCGATATCTTCCGGGGTAATGCTCTGCATCGCCTCGTCTACCATCATCGACTCCAGCACCTTCCTGAGCCGGTAGATTTCCTGCACATCGTCGAGCGTCAGTCCGCGTACCACCGCGCCCCGGTGCGCGTCGAAAAACACCAGCCCCTCCGAGATCAGCGTACGCAGTGCCTCTCGTACCGGCGTCGTGCTCATCTCCAGCCGCTGGGCCAGATCGTCCTGACGCAGGCGTTCGCCCGCTGTCACCCGGCCTTGCAGAATGTCGGCACGCAAGGTCTGCACCGCGAACTGGTACGCGGTGAGCCGGCGTGATGGCGCGGCATGCACTCTAGGCGGGGCGTTCGGCGGAGTTTTCAAGGTTATGGCTGCGGGTGGGTGAGCGAGTGGCGAGGCAGTGTACTCCACCTGGCGAGCGCCTCCGGGATCTGCTCGCGCGCTGTGCCGGCAGCCAGCAGCGCGCCCAGCAGCAGCCGTGCCTTCAACGGATGGAGCCACTTCGCGAGGAGGGCGCCGCGTCGCGCCAGATCGACTTCGGATCCTGCGAAGCCATAGGTCCGGGAGGCTGTCGCGCCGGCACCGGTGCGGCTCGCGATCACCACGGGCACCGCTTTCGCGAGGCGTTCGATCTGCTCGGCGAAGCCGAAGGAGACGTGCCCGGCGCCAAATGCGGAGACCACGATGGCTTCGTAGCCCAGATCGAGTGCGGCCGCGGCCAGATCGCCATCGTCACCCAGCAGCGCTGGAATGACGGCTACCTTTGGAAAGGGGCGCGTGGGTGGCGGTACCAACGATCTATGGCCGGGCGCATGGAAATATTCGGGCCGACCTTCGACCACGCGTCCCGCTGGCCCGCCGTCTGGCGATACGAAGGTCTGGACCGACAGTGAATCCGACTTGCAGACCCAGCGCGCCCTGTGCACGGTGTCGTTCATGACGACGAGCACGCCGCGCCCGCGGCTCTCGTCGTCGATGGCCACCTGCACGGCGGCCAGCAGATTGGCCGGCCCGTCGGCCCCCGCGGACAACGGCGTACGCATCGCGCCCGTGATGATCAGCGGCTCGGGATGTGGCCAGTACAGATCGAGGAAAAACGCGGTCTCTTCGATGGTGTCGGTGCCTTGCGTCAGGACGACGCCCCGCGCGCCTCCAGCGATCTTCTCCACAGCCCACGCGAGGCACGCCAGCAGCTGTTCGATGCCAAGCGAAGCGCTCGGCAGCTGGGAGAGCGACGCCGTGGAGAGTTCGGCCAGCGCCCCCAGCCCCGGCACCGCTGCAACCAGCTGCGCGGCGTCCAGCTTGGGGACGGCGCCGCCAGCGGCATCCGACGGCGTCATGCTGATAGTGCCCCCGAGGGAGGCGATCGCAACCAGTGGGCGCGTCATATGGTTTTCCCGTAGCGTTAAAGTATACATTGTGCATTATATATAGTGCATATACAGTAGGCAAACCCAAAGCCTGTTCCTTCAATCCGCTCAACACGCTTAAGTCGTTACGGAGTCGCTTCATGCATGTCCCGCCGCCAAGTCGATACCGCTTCACGATCTTCTTCCTGATCGTCGTCATTGCTCTGATCAACTACATCGACCGCGGCGCTATTGCGTATGCGGCAGGGCAGATCATCGACGAGTACGGTTTCGATCGCGCCGGCTGGGGTGCCGTAATGGGCTACTTCGGCTATGGCTATATGTTCGGCGCGCTGATTGGCGGCGCGCTCGCAGACCGGCTCGGCGCCAAGCGCGTCTGGATGATCGCGGGCGTAGCGTGGTCGCTGTTTGCGATCTGCATGGTCTGGGCTGGTGACATTGGCCTTGCGGTTTTTGGTGGCTCGGCGCTGAGCGGGTTCGCCATGGTGCGCATCTTCTTCGGTTTCTCCGAAGGGCCGGCTTACTCGATCATCAACAAGACCATGTCAGCGTGGGCAGCGCCGTCGGAGCGCGGGTTCGCGGTGTCGATCGGCCTGTTGAGCACGCCGCTGGGTGCGTTGCTCACGGCTCCGGTGGCCGTCGGACTGATCCTGCTGACCGGTAGCTGGCGCACCATGTACGTGGTGCTCGGTGTGCTGGGCCTGATCCTGATCGCGTTGTTTTCGCGTGTGTATGCGAACCGTCCCGAAGATCATCCAAAGGTCAATGCCGCGGAACTCGCCCTGATCCGGGCAGAGCGCGATGCAGCGCCCAAGACGGCGAGCGTAGTTGCCACGCTGCCATGGTGGGCGTTCTTCAAGAGCCGGACGCTGATGTTCAATGCGATCGGCTACTTCGCCTTCATCTACGTCAACTTCATGTTGCTGACGTGGACCCCGAAGTACCTGCACGACGAGTTCAACTTCACGCTCTCCTCGCTCTGGTATGTCGGGATGATTCCGTGGGTCGGCGCGTGCTTTACGGTATTGCTGGGCGGCCGCATTTCCGACTGGCTGCTCAAGCGCACGGGCAAGCTGGTCATCGCGAGAAGCTGGTTTGCCGCGGGCTCGCTGCTGCTGACAACGCTGTGTTTCCTGGCGGTGTCGCAGGCGCATAGCGTGTGGACCATCATCGCGTTGATGACCCTGGGCAACGCCTTGAACGCACTGCCGAACTCTGTCTACTGGGCGGTGGTGATCGATACCGCACCTTCGCGTGTCGGTACCTTCAGCGGCATCATGCATTTCATCGCGAACATTGCTGCGGTGCTGGCTCCTACGCTGGCAGGCATTCTGTCGGCGCGCTATGGTTACTCGTCGATGTTCATTGCCACGTCAGTGGCTACTGCAGTGGGCGTGTTTGCCATGCTGCAGGTTCGTCCGGGCGAAGGCCCACGCGTGCAAGGCGAGGCGAATGCCATCGAAACTGCGAAATGATTCCGGTCTTCGATGCCCGTGGGTAGGTATTCGTCAGGATCATGCATGGATGGCTTCGCTGCCTTTCGCGAGCTTATCGGGTTCAGGTTGACCTCCTGGTATGACGTAACGACGCCAATATCGTTTGCTGGCGTAATACGACGGTAACGGGCATGATCGTGTGGCGCGCTGCCACCCGGGCAGCGGCGCCCATTGCGCAGGCCATGCGCACACGCCAAGGAGCATCGAGCATGGAACAACCGAACCCGGCCAATCCGTTTGGAGACGTCTTCAAGCTGCTCGAGCAGTTCAAGCTGCCGGGCTTCGATGTGCCCGCCATCATGGATGCGCGCCGCAAGGACGTCGAGGCGCTGGTGACGGCCAATCAGACTGCGCTGCAAGGCATGCAGTCGCTGGCACAGAAGCAGGCCGAGATGCTGCGCAGCACGCTGGGAGAACTGCAGTCGCTCGCAACCCAGGTGTCCGCTGCGGGCGTCACGCCGTCGGCGAAGACCGCCGAACTCGTCCAGCAGTCGCTGCACAAGTCGCTTGCCGACATGCAGCAGCTCGCGCAGGCGGCTTACAAGTCGCAGGCGGAGTCGTATGCGGTGATCGCGAAGCGCGTCGAGGAAAACGTCGAGGAACTGAAGGCGCTCCTGCAGCAGAAGAAGTAGCGGTCTTGCGCCGTGGACCTGGTGTGTAATTACGCGTCCGCGGCTTCCGCTTTCATGGATGCGCGCGCATGCTGCGGTGCGGGCATGCGTGTCGAGCGCCACGCAAAACACAGTGCGAGTACGACAAGGCCGCTACCGGCCCATGGTGTCGCGAGTAACGCGCCGCGTTCCACCAGCAACCCACCGAATCCCGAACCCAACGCGACGCCCAGATGCATCGCGGATACGTTGATGCCGACGTTCACATCGGCGGCCGCGGGTGCGCTGCGAATCAGGTAGTTCTGCACGATCGGCGAGATCGACCAGCTAAGGCAGCCCCAGATCATCATCGCGGGTACGAACAGCGCGAGCGCGTGTCCGCTGAGCGGCAACACGGCCATCGCCAGCAGGAACGCGGCCGGGCAGACCAGTAACGCTCGCGATGCACCGGCGCGATCCGACAGCCAGCCGCCGAGCCACGCTCCGGTCACACCCGCTACACCGAATGCGACATACAGCAGCGTCAGTTCGGCCGGACGCGGCGCGAGCCACATCTGCAGATAAGGGCTGAGGTACGCGAACAACGTGAAGTGACCGCCGATCATCGCGACGGAAACGAGCTGACCGCAGAGCGTCTTCGGGTGCGCAAGCTGGTTGCGGTAGGTGCGCCACGCGATAGCCGGGCGCGGCGGCGCGACCGGCAACCGGTACGCAAGGTAACAACCGAGCGGCACGACCGCGAGCCCGATCGCGACGAAAACCGCGCGCCAGCCGGCCCAGTCGGCGATCGTCATGCCCACCGGCACACCCAGCACCAGCGACCCGCTGATCCCCATGAAAACGATACCGATCGCGCGGCCGTGAAAGCGCGGTGGCGCGAGTTCGGTGGCAAGGCGCGTTGCCAGCAGGATCACGGTTGCGCAGCTGGCCGCCATCGCGATGCGCGCGGCGAATAGCGACGCATAGCCGGGACTCAGCGCAGCAAGCAGATTGCTGCACGCAAATACGCCGAGGGCGACAAGCAGCAGGCGTTTGCGCTCGAATCGCGCGAGCCCCATAGAAAGGCCAAACGCAGTGAGCGCGAAAACGCAGGAGAAGATCGTGGTGAGCTGCCCCGCGGATGCAAGCGAGACGTGCAGATTGGCCGCAATGGAGGGCAGTATGCCGATGCAGATGTTTTCGTCGATGCCGGCGAGAAAGACCGTCGCCGCCAGCCAGTAGATGCGTGTGTCCATGAATCCCTTCCGATACGTGGCGGCGCGGCAAACGGTTTGCGGCGCCCTCGTGGATCAGTTGGGTTTCGAGGCTGGGCTTCGGTTATCCCGGACCGGGACGTTACCTCAACGGCATGCATGGTGCAACTTTCCTTGACAATGTGCGTATGCACTTATAGACTGCCTGCCATGAACGGACCTCTCTCCTACGACGAGTGCAATTGCTTCGCGCTGCGCCAGGCAGCGCGTTTCGTCACGCAAATCTACGAGCGCCATATGGGGCAGGTTGGCGTGACGGCGGCGCAATTCACGATTCTGGCCAAGCTCGCTCGCAGGCCAAATCTGACGATGATGGATCTGGCGGACTCGATGGTGATGGACCGCACGACGCTCGTGCGCGCGCTCAAGCCGATGCAGCGTGATGAGTGGGTCATCGCTGAGGCATCGGAACACGATGGCCGGACCTATCTGTTCAGTCTGTCGAAAAGCGGCGAGCAGATGTTCGGTCAGGCCGCCATTGCATGGCGCGAAGCGCAGGACGAGTTCGAAAGCAAGTTCGGTAAGGCGCGGGCCAAAGCACTGCGCAGCGAACTGTTCGACGTCACAGCAGAAGGATGAACGACGCCCGGTTATCGACCGCATCGAGCAGCACGCGGTTATTCCGGGATTTTTTTCAGCATTTTGTGTGCATATACACTTTAAGTTCGACACGAGCCCATGGAATTTTCTCCTGAAGACGACTGCTTCGCCGTACGCCAGGCCGCGCGCTACACGTCGCAGATGTACGACCGGCATCTCGCGAATGTCGGTCTGACCATCACGCAGTTCTCGATCTTGTGCCGCTTAAGTCGTGGCCGGCGACTCACGATGAAGCAACTGGCCGATCAGATGGTGATGGAGCGCACGTCTTTGCTGCGCGCGTTGCGGCCGTTGCAGCGCGACCGCCTGGTAGTGAGCGAAGCACTGACACTGGACCACCGCGCGTTATCGCTGGGTTTGACCGCAACCGGCATCGAACGCCTCGAGGCCGCCAGGTTTTACTGGCACGCCGCGCAGGACGAGTTCGAGCAACGCTTCGGCATACAGCGTTCGGCTTCGCTGCGCCGTGAGCTGCTCGATATGACTGGCAGCTAGCTTCACGAATTTTCGGTAGACACATCAGACTGGCGCGCTTTTAAGCGCTTTTTTTCAACGCTAAACAGTGCATACGCACATACAACCATGTCCACTTCTCCATCGACTCTCGCGCCGGCCGATATCGCCAAACCGGCGCGCCGTATTCCCTGGATGCTGCTCGCGATCGTGACGGTCGTTGTCGTAGTGGCCATCGCCGTGTCGTACTGGTTTATCGTCGGCCGCTTCATCGAAACGACCGACGATGCGTACGTTGGTGGCGACGTCACGGTGATGGCACCGAAGGTGAACGGCTTTGTCACCGACGTGCTCGTCAAGGACAACCAGTACGTGCATGCGAACCAGGTGTTGATCCGGCTCGATTCGCGCGACTACGATGCGCGGCTTGCCCAGGCCGATGCGGAAGTGGCGAGCGCCCAGGCATCGGTGACGGAACTGCAGGCCCGCAAGTCGCTGCAGCTCGCGACGATCAACGAGCAGTCCGCGGAAGTGAAGGCATCGGGTGCGGAACTGACGCGCAGCGCGGCCGACCAGACGCGCTATCGCGAACTCGTGAAGGACGATGCGGTGTCGAACCAGGTGGTCGAACGTGCCGATGCCGATCTCACGAAGGCACATGCAGCAGTGGACCGCAGCAACGCAGCACTGCTCGCCGCCCAGCGACAACTGACCGTACTCGACGCACAGATCGGCGATGCGCAGGCGCGCGTTGCGACCGCGCAGGCTGCGCAACGCGTCGCCGCACTGAACGTCGAATACACGACGATCCGTTCGCCGATCGACGGTTATGTCGGCAACCGCACCGCGCGCGTCGGGCTGCTCGCCGACGTTGGCGTATCGCTGCTGACGGTTGTACCGGCTAGCGGTTTGTGGATCGACGCGAATTTCAAGGAAGACCAGTTGAAGAAGATGCGCGCGGGCGATGCAGTCGATGTCTCGCTCGATGCATCGAATCGCGAGATCCACGGCACGGTCGAGAGCCTGGCACCGGCGACGGGCGCAACCTTCAGCGTGCTGCCCGCCGAAAACGCCACCGGCAACTTCACGAAGATCGTGCAGCGCGTACCGGTGCGTATTCGTCTCAATGTGCCGCACGACATGCAAGGCGTGCTGCGCCCCGGTCTGTCGGCGACGGTCGAGGTACACGTCGACAACGCGTCGAACCGCTCGTAATCCACCGGCCCGACGCATCATGAACGCCACCACCTTTACCGCGCGCGCCCAGACCCGCGCTCCCGCCAATCCCGCCGACCAGCCCACCCGCACAAAAATCTTCGCATTCGCGCTGATGTGCCTGGGCTTCTTCATGGCGACACTCGATATCCAGATCGTCGCCTCATCGCTGAAGGACATCGGCGGTGGTCTGTCTGCGAGTCAGGACGAACTCTCGTGGGTACAGACCTCATATCTGATCGCCGAGATTCTCGTGATTCCGATGTCCGGCTGGCTCACGCGCGTGTTCTCGACGCGCTGGGTGTTCGCAGCGTCCGCACTCGGCTTCACACTGACCAGCATGCTGTGCGGGCTCGCATGGGACATCAATTCGATGATCCTGTTTCGCGGCCTGCAAGGCGCACTCGGCGCCGCGATGATTCCCACCGTGTTCACGACAGCCTTCGTGCTGTTTCCCGGCAAGCAGCGGCTGATCGCCTCGACGACGATCGGCGCGCTCGCGTCGCTTGCGCCGACCATCGGCCCCGTGATCGGTGGCTGGATCACTTCGCAATGGTCGTGGCAATGGCTGTTCTACCTGAACGTCGTGCCGGGCGTGTTTGTCACGCTGCTGGTGCCGCGCTTCGTGCATATCGATGACGTGGACCTGTCCTTGCTGAAGAAGGGCGACTACCTCGGTATCGTGCTGATGTCGGGTTTTCTGGGTTGCCTCGAATACGTGCTCGAAGAAGGCCCGCGCAAAAACTGGTTTGGCGATCACGCCATCTTGTTCTGCACATGGATTTCGGCGATCTGCTGCTTTCTCTTTCTCGTGCATGCGTTCACCGCGAAAGAACCGATCGTCGATCTACGGGCGCTCGCGGTCCGCAATTTCGGCATCGGTAGTCTGCTGTCGTTTATCACCGGCATTGGGCTGTTCTGTGCGGTGTTTCTCACACCGGTGTTCCTGTCACGCGTGCGCGGCTTCGATTCACTGCAGATCGGCATTGCGCTGCTGTCGGTAGGCTGCTTTCAGTTGATCGCGCTGGTGGTGTATTCGCAGCTGGCGCGTTTCTTCGACATGCGCTGGCTGCTGGTGTTCGGTCTCGTGTGCTTCGGTCTTGGCTGCTATCTCTACGTACCGCTGACGAGCCAATGGGGTTGGCAACAACTGCTGATTCCCCAGGCGCTGCGCGGTATCGGCCAGCAATTCGCGGTGCCGCCGATCGTCACGATGGCGCTCGGCTCGCTGCCCCCGTCGCGACTCAAATCGGCGAGCGGCCTGTTTAACCTGATGCGCAATCTCGGCGGTGCAATCGGCATTGCGGTGAGCAGCACGATGCTCAACGACCGGCTGAATCTGCACTATCTGCGGCTCGACGAGCATGTCACCGCGGGACGTCCCGTGATCGAGTCGCTCTTGCACTCGCAAACCGCGCATTTCGCCGCAGTGGGCGGCGGTGCGTTGAACGCAGCGAACGCAGGGCTCGGGACGCTGCATGCGCTGCTGCTGCGCGAAGCACTGGTGCTGACGTTCTCCGATGCTTTTTTCGCGGTCGCGCTCTGCTTCGTGGTCGGTCTGCTGAGCGTCGTGTTCTCAAAGCCGTTCGGCAACCGGGCACCGCCGCCCGATGCGCATTGAAACTCC
Source organism: Paraburkholderia acidicola (assembly GCF_002362315.1). GTDB lineage: Bacteria > Pseudomonadota > Gammaproteobacteria > Burkholderiales > Burkholderiaceae > Paraburkholderia > Paraburkholderia acidicola. The sequence goes on along the minus strand of NZ_MTZV01000006.1, from coordinate 1,533,199 downwards.
TGTACCGACACTGAGACGACAGACATGAACCCAATGATGAAGCGCGCGCTAGCCGCCATGATGATCGCGAATCTCGCGGCCTGTGCGGTGCAGCCGGAAAGCCATGCGAATCTGCCGCAGACGGTGCAGACCGTTGCGCCCACAACATGGAGCGTCGATGCGCCGCACGACACGAAGGACGCCGCCGCCTGGTGGGCACAGTTCGGCGACCCGGTCATGCATCGGCTGGTGCAAACGGTGCTCGAGAACAACCTCGATGTGAAGGCCGCAGTTGAGCGCGTCAAGCAGGCACAGGCCGTCGCGACGCAGCGTGGCGCGGTCCTGCTGCCGGAACTCGACGCCAACGCACAAGCGGCCGATGAACGCCAGAATGCGCCGCCGCCGCTTGGTTATGTGCGGCAGGCTGGCTTTGGCCTCGCGGCGACATGGACTCCCGATGTGTTCGGCGGCGAGCGTCTTGCGTTGCTCGCAGCACAGGCACAGACGAGCGGCCGCGAAGCTGCGCTGAACGAACTACGACTCGCGCTCGCAGCGAACGCTGCCTCCGCGTATATCGATCTACGCTGGGCGCAAGCCGATCTGCAGATCCTGCAAGACAACGAGCAGATTCGCAGCCGCGCGCTGAAGCTGACGCAGGAGCGCCTGCACTACGGCCTGTCGACGCAGCTCGATGTCGCGCGTGCGCGTAATCAACTCGAAGATGTGCAGGCGCGGATTCCCCGCACGCAATCGACGATCCAGCATCAGTTGAGCCTGATTGCCGTGTATTCGGGCCGGGCACCGGAGAGCGTCGACGGTCTGCTGAGCGGCGACACTCTGGCTGGAGCAGTAGCGATTCCAGTTCCGCCCACCGACGTTCCGCAGACACTGCCTTCCGACGCGTTGTTGCGCCGTCCCGACGTGCGTACCGCGTATGCGGGTGTCGAGCAGCGCGCAGCCGAAGTCGGAGCGGCGAGAGCGCAGCGTTATCCGCAGTTCCGATTGAGTCTGACCGATGGCCTGCTCGCGTCGTCATATCTCGGCTTGCCGACGCTGACCGACAACCTGTTCAGCGCCGCGTTGAGCGCAACGAGTCCGATCTTCAACGCGGGCCGTATCACGGCGAACATCGACGAGAACGAAAGCCGCATGCGCGAATCGCAGCTCGGTTTGCAGCAGACCATGCTGCAGGCGCTCAAGGAAATCGAGGACACGCGCAGCGATCTCGTCAGCGGCGCGGTACAAGTGGAGCGCCTGGGCGGCGCACTCGATGCGTCGGACCAGGCGCTGCATCTGTCTAGCACGTTGTACAAGAATGGGGCGTCGAGTTTTCTCGACGTGCTCGATGCACAGGAGGTGTATCTGCGCGACGAGCAGTCGCTGAACCAGGCGCGTCGCGAACATGCGCTTGCGGCAGTAGCGTTGTACCGGTCGCTCGGCGGCGGCTGGGACCCGGATGCTGCGCGTGCCGATGTGGCGTCGGCGGCGCGCTGACCGGCTAAGCCGCGCTCCAGGAAATTGACGTTCCCGGCATATTGCATTTGTAAATATAAAAATGCAATATGCCGGGGATGCAAACTACCCGTATTCCCACTTCAGCGACGCTAAGCGTCGGCGACGCTTCGTTTCGATTCGTCGATCTCAAGGCATCGTTCGGCGCTGAGTTACTGCGCCTACCAGTCGTGCTCCGCCTGCTGCTGGAAAACGTGGGGCGCAATGCGCAGGGAAGCGAACAGCACGACGCGATCGAAGCAATCTTCGACTGGCTCGCAGACGGTACGAGCCACGCGGAGATCGCGTTTTATCCGAGCCGCGTGCTGATGCACGACACGACCAGCACACCCGCACTGGTCGACATTGCCGCGATGCGCGATGTGCTCGCGGAAGCCGGTGTCGATCCCACCGTGCTGAACCCGGTGCTGCCCGTCGACGTTTCAGTCGATCACTCGCTCGCCGTCGAATACTTTGCGCAACCCGACGCGGCGTCGCTCAACCTGCAACTCGAACTCCACCGTAATGCGGAGCGTTACCGCTTCCTGCGCTGGGCATCCCACGCGCTCGAAGGCGTGCGTATTCATCCGCCGGGCACGGGGATCATGCACACGATCAACCTGGAGCAGCTTGCTACGGTCGTGTCGATCGAGAGCCGCGAGGGCGAGCACTGGGCAGTGCCCGATACCTTGATCGGAACGGACAGCCATACGCCGATGATCAACGGCATCGGCGTGCTCGGGTGGGGCGTGGGCGGCCTGGAAGCGCAGACGGTGATGTTCGGTATGCCGGTCATGCAGCGGCTGCCCGATGTCGTGGGCGTGCGGCTGACCGGCGCGTTGCGCGCCGGCGTACTCGCTACCGATCTCGCGTTGACCGTCACCCAGCGCTTGCGCGAGATCGACGTGACCGGCGCATTCGTCGAATTCTTCGGACGAGGCGTGAGCACGCTGAGCGCGGGCGAGCGCTGCGTGGTGGCGAACATGGCGCCCGAATACGGCGCAACAACGGGCTTTTTCCCGGTCGACCAGCGGACTCTCGATTATCTTCGGACGACTGGCAGACCCGCGGATGTCGTTGCCCGCGTCGAAGCGCTGACGAAAAGAACCGGCTTGTGGTTCGATCCGGATGCCGTACCGCGCTACACGCACATTGTCGATATCGATATGAATGCGATCGGTATGCATGTGGCGGGGCCGCGCCGTCCGCAGGATCTGCTCGGCTATGCGGATACAGCGGCGGCGCTGGCGAAGCTCGCCTTCGCACCCGGCAACGCGCCGCCCAACCTGCCTGAATACCCGGTTGCAATCGCAGCGATCACCAGTTGCACGAATACCTCGGACCCTGCGTTACTCATCGCTGCGGGCCTCGTCGCTCGCAACGCACGCCGCCTCGGGTTGCGCGTGCCGGCCTGGGTGAAGACATCGCTGGCACCGGGTTCGCCGGCGGCGGCGCGGTATCTACAGCGCGCCGGCTTGATCGACGATCTGTCGGCGCTCGGTTTCGATATCGTCGGTTACGGCTGTACGACCTGCATTGGCAATGCCGGCCCACTCACCGCGCCGGTGCAGGCCGCGCTTGCCGACGGCACGATCCATCCGGTCGCGGTGCTGTCGGGCAACCGCAATTTCCCCGGCCGCATCCATCCCGATCTGGATCTCGGCTTCATCATGTCGCCGCCGCTCGTGATCGCCTTCGCGCTTGCAGGCGATGCGCAGGCGAACCTGGAGCGCGACCCGTTGCAGATTGGGGCTGACGGCACAGCGGTTTTTCTCGCACAAATCTGGCCGACGCGCGAAGAGATTGCCGCGCTCGTAGAGCGCGGTGCCTCGCCGGACGACTATCCACGTGCGTTCACCGAAGCGTCGCGGAACCCGGTCTGGCATCGGCTCGACGCGCCCAGTAGTCCGCTTTTCCCGTGGAATCCCGCATCGACCGCATTGCGCCGTCCGCCGTTTGCTGCACTCGATGAAGGCAGCCTGCTAGGACATTACCGTGCGTACCCGTTGCTTGTGGTCGGCGACGACGTGACGACGGACCACATCTCGCCGGCCAGTGCGATTCCGCAGGACAGCTTCGTCGCCGATTTTCTGGTGGAGCGCGGCGACGATCGCAACGACCTGAACGTGTTCGCATCGCGGCGCGGTAACTGGGAGGTGATGGTACGCGCCGCGTTCTACAACAAGACGCTGGTCAATCTGTTGCAGCCTGATGCGCCGGTGGCGCACACGCTTCATGTGCCGGACGGCGCCGTGCTGCCGATCTTCGAAGCCGCGCGCCGCTATCGTGCGAACGGTGACGCGGTCGTGCTCGTAGCGGGTGAGCGTTACGGGACTGGTTCGTCGCGCGACTGGGCTGCGAAAGGGCAACGTCTGCTCGGTATTCGCGCGGTGCTGGCGGTCAGCTTCGAGCGGATTCACCGTTCCAACCTGATCGGTATGGGCATCCTGCCGCTGTGCCTGCCAGCGGGCATCAATCCCGCGACGCTGAATCTCCAGCCGCGCGACAGACTGGAGATCGATGCGAATGCCGACGCACTGGCTCCGCGCGGTTCGATCCCGGTGCGAATTCATCGAGCGAATGGCAACATCGAAGCATTCGAAGCACGCGCCGCAGTGGAAACGAGGCTCGAAATCGAACTGCTGCGCGTAGGCGGCGTAATTCCACTGATCCTGCAGAAAACGCTGACAGCACACCGCACAACAACCGGCCTACCTGAAAACACCCGATGACCCCCGACCCATCCATCGCCAGCCAGATTGTCGAACTGATCCAGACGGAAGGGATCGAGGTCGGTAGTCATTTGCCCGCACAGAAACTGGCCGACCGGCTGCGCGTATCGCGCTCGCCAGTCAACGAAGCACTCGTGCTGCTGCACGAAAAGGGCCTCTTGACCCGCGAACCCAATCGCGGCTTCTTTCTCGCGAAGCCGGTCGTCGCGCCGCTTGCGGAAGTCGTCGACGGGCTCGGTCTGGCCGCGCAGGACATCGTCACTCGCGTGTACTTCCAGATTGCCGACGACCTGCTAAAAGGCACGTTACCCGAAACGTCATCCGAACTGATGCTGCGAGAGCGCTATGGGCTCACGCACACTCAGTTGAATGCCGTGCTTGGACGGATTGCGGGCGAGGGCTGGGCCGAGCGCAAACCCGGTTACGGCTGGATTTTCTCGACAATGCTGACGACACCGGACAGCCTGTTGCAGTCGTATCGCCTGCGGCTCGCACTGGAGCCGGCCGCGTTGCTGGAACCAGGTTTTCGTCTGGAACGCAAGGTACTGGAACGGTGCCGTGCCGCGGAACAACATCTGCTCGACGGCGGAATCGAAACCGATACCGCAGACCAGTTGCACGATCGTGGTGTGCGGTTTCACGAAGCGCTCGTCGAAGCGTCCGGAAACCCATTCTTCATCGATACGATCAAGCGTGTGAACCGGGTGCGCCGGTTGCTCTCATACCGCTCGATGCGCGACCGCAAGCGCTACGTCAAACATTGCAGACAGCACCTGCAGATCCTTGCATTGCTCGAACAGGAGCGTAACGACGAGGCGTCCGAGGCGCTGCGCGAACATCTGCGGCATACACTCGACGCGCTCTCGAAGATCGCCGGCATCCTGCAACCGTAGCGGACCGTGCGCACTGTGATCTAAAAAACAGATCACGATATTTTGGCCGGACTTCCTTGCTGGCAGGGGCGTGCTTACGATCGTCACACATCCCGATGCGGACTTACACAAGGCTGCATAGCTAAAGTTTTCGTTTATCGTAAGTAAGAAGAAATCGTAACTTTCTTTGTTTTTGCGAATCCACACTACGCATATGACGATTTCCAATAACCCTTCAAGTCTGTCTATGCCCCCTCAAGACCTTCCCGTCGGTGCCGTCTCCCAGGGCGATGCGATGTATGACTACGGCTCGACCACCGTGTTCACGCATCGCAACGATCCGCGCTTCGCTTACACGTTGTACGTGCCACCCGCTATCCGGGAGCCGTCGAACAACGTCGAACTCGTCGTCGCGGTACACGGCACCGACCGCGGGTTCATCAAATACCGCGACGCATTCGCAGGCTTTGCCCGCTGGAACAACTGCGCGGTGCTGTGCCCGCTGTTCCCGGTCGGTGTGCTCGGCGACAACAATCGCGACGGCTACAAGCATCTGCTGGAAGGCGACATCCGCTACGACCGCGTGCTGCTCGATATGGTCGATGAAGTGGGTAGCCGTTACGGCAAAACCTTCGACACGTTCGCGTTGTTCGGCTTCTCCGGCGGCGGCCAGTTCGTCAACCGCTTTGCCTATCTGCATCCGGAGCGGCTGTGGGCGGCATCGATCGGCGCGCCGGGCTCCGTGACGTTGCTCGACGTGAACCGCGACTGGTGGGTTGGATTACGTGGTATCGAACAGCGCTTCGGTAAACCATTCGATCTCGCCGCGTTGCAGCGCGTGCCAGTCCAGATGGTGGTCGGCAAGGCCGATCTGGAGACGTGGGAGATCACCCATCGCGAAGGCCGCGGCAGCTACATGCCCGGTGCCAACGATGCCGGTGCGACGCGCCCCGAGCGCCTGCGCACACTCCAGCAGACCTTCGAAGCCGCTGGCGTCAACGTGCAGTTCGACGAGTTGCCGAATATCGCGCACAACGCGTTGCAGACCATCGAGGCCGTCGTGCTCGATTTCTTCGCAACGACACTGAGTGCGCGGCGTTCGCAATAGCGACGGCGCAATAACAATATCTGGAGACCGCATCTGTGATGCCCCGCTGCCTGTGTGCCTGGCAACATCGGTTGTGCGTGCTTGTCGCGTTGACGGGATGCGTCGCATGGGCGGGATCGCGTCCGGTTGCTGCCGCAACGATATCGCCGGTACCGACGCACGAAATCCGCTTTGCTCAAAGCATCGATACACAAACGTCGATGCCCGGCAATGTCGCGCGCAACACGGCCACCGACAACATCATGGCCAATGTCGTCGAGTCGCTGGTGGCGCTGCGCGCCGATCTGAGCGTGGGACCGATGCTCGCGGACAGTTGGGACATCTCGCCGGACGAGCGAACCTATACGTTCCATCTGCGGCACGGCGTGCGGTTTCACGACGGCAAGCCAGTGACCTCCGCCGAGGTCAAATGGAGCTTCGAGTTTCTGATGAAGCCGGGCTCGCAGTTTCAATGCCGGTTTCTCTATAACGGCGACCGCGGGGCTCGCGTGCTTGCGGTCCACACGCCCGATCCATCGACCGTAGTTTTTGAACTCGACCGGCCCGATACCCTGTTCCTCAAACGCATGGTCGATCCGAGTTGTCCGCTCGCGGTGCTGAGCCCGTCGAGCGTCGACAGCACCGGCGCATGGGTCAGACCGGTTGCCACCGGCCCGTATGTGTTCTCCGAATGGAAGCGCGGCCAATACGTGTTGCTCAAACCATTCGCGCAATACCGGCCGCGTACCGAAGCGCCAAGCGGCATGGCGGGTGCCAAGGTCGCGCACGACGACGTCCGCTTTGTCGTGATTCCCGACGCGGCCGCGCAGAAATCGGCACTGGTCGCGGGACAGATCGACGTGATGGGAGTGGACGGCGACGATATGTTGCCACCCGATCCGCGCTGGCATCTCATCGATGGTCCGAGCGCCGACCCGGCCGCGCTGCTGATGCAGACACGCGACCCGCTGCTCGCCGACGTGCGCATGCGCCGCGCGATTGCACTCGCACTCGATCTGCCGGGCATCGTCAATGCGGTGAGCGATGGGCGCGCGCACTACAACCCATCGTTCGTGCCCGATGCCAGCGAGCTGTTTTCTCCCGTCGACGCGACCGGCTATACGAAGAACCTACCGGAGATGAAGCGTCTGCTCGCGCAGGTGGGTTACCACGGCCAGACGCTGAAGCTCGAAACCAACCGGCGCTACACGGACATGTACAAGCAGGCGGTGTACATGCAGGCGCTGTTGTCGAAGGCAGGTATTCATGCCGAGTTGAGCATCGTCGAGTGGGGCACGCAACTCAGCGATTTCCGCTCGGGTCATTTCCAGTTGATGTCGTTCGGCTATACGGCGCGTATCGATCCTGCATTGATGTATGGCGAGGTGATCGGCGACAAGTCGAAGGCGCCGCTATACCAATGGGAGAACCCCGCCGCGCGCGCGTTGCTGCGCAGCCTGCAGGGCGTCACCGACGAAAGCGTGCGCAAGCAGACCTTCGAGAAACTGCACCGCATGATGATCGCCGACACACCGATGCTGGTGACTTACTACACGCGTGACCTGCTGCTCGTCAGCAGCCGTCTGCATGGCGTGACGACCTGGCCGATGCGCCGGATCCGGCTGTTCAACGTGACCAAAGAGTAGCGAGCACGATGCTTTCCTACATGATCAAACGGATTGCGATGGCGGTGCCCACGGTCGTCATCGTGACGCTGCTGGTGTTCGGCATGATGCGGGCGATTCCCGGCGACCCGGCGACGTTGATGCTCGGCGATATCAACGATCCGGTACTGCTCGCGCAACTGCGCCATCAGTTCGGACTCGATCGTTCCGTGCCCGAGCAGTTCGTGGTGTGGGTCACGCATCTGCTGCACGGCGATCTCGGCATGTCGATTGCGCGTCATCAACCGGTGGCCGAACTGATCCGCACGACGTTTCCGGTGACTGCGCAGATCGTGCTGGCAGCGACGCTGCTGGCCAGTGTGATTGCGATTCCGGCGGGTCTGTTTGCTGCGTGGTCGCAGAACCGCCGCGCCGATCCCGCGATCGTGTTCGGCAGCATCCTGCTGGTATCGCTACCGAGCTTCTGGGTCGGCATCCTGCTGATGTGGCTGTTCGGCGTGAAGCTGCAATGGCTGCCGACCTTCGGCTACGAGAGTTTCAGCGAAGCGGGATGGGGCAGCGTGCGGTATCTGGTGCTGCCGGTGCTCGCCGTTGCGTTCGGCGAAATTGCGGTGCTGACGCGCATGATGCGCGCGAGCAGCCTCGAAGTGCTGCGCCTCGAATACATCTCGCACGCGCGCGCCAAGGGGTTATCCGAACCGCGCGTACTGCTGCGCCACGCGCTGCCGAATGCATTCGGACCGGCACTAACCGTGGTCGGATTGATCCTCGGCCATCTGCTCGCGGGCGGCGCCGTAATCGAAACGGTGTTCACGCTGCCCGGCATGGGGCGTTTGCTGGTCGACAGTATTTACGCGCGCGACTATCCGGTCGTGCAGGGATGTCTGCTGCTGATCGCGTTGCTCTATGTCCTCGTCAATCTGCTCGTCGACCTGCTGTATCCGGTCTTCGATCCGCGCATGAAGCTCTAGATGAAACTGTCCTCCTTCAAGCGGTTGAATCTCGCGATCGGCGTCGTGCTGGTCGGGTGGCTGCTATTCATCGCACTGGTCGGCCTGTTCTACACGCCCTACGATCCCAGCGACGTCGATCTTGTCACCCGCTATGGGGCGCCGAGTCTGCAGCACTGGCTTGGCACCGATGAGTTCGGCCGGGACGTGTTGTCGCGCATCATGGCGGGCGCTGGGGTGAGCGTCACGGTTAGCGTCGGCTCGGTGCTGTTTGCGCTCGCCTTGGGGACGACGCTAGGCACTGTGTGCGGTTATGTCGGTGGTTGGCTCGACCGGTTGGCACTGGTGTTGATTGATGCGTTGATGGCGTTCCCGGGCTTGCTGCTCGCGCTCGGCATCATGACGGTGCTGGGGCCGTCGAAGTGGGCGGTGGTCCTCGCGCTCGGCCTTGCCTACACACCTTCGGTGATGCGGCTCGCGCGCGGTGGCACGTTGTCGCTGCGCAGCCGCGATTTTGTCGTCGCGTCGCGGGCGATGGGCAACAGCGGCTGGTGGACGTTATGCCGACACGTGTTACCGAACTGCGTCGCACCGCTGCTGATCTTCTCGACTTCGCTATTCGGTTCGGCGTTGCTTGCCGAAAGCGCGCTGAGCTTCCTCGGGCTCGGCGTACCACCACCTGCGCCGACCTGGGGCGGCATGCTGGCCGATAGCCGCGGCGCTATCGATCGTGCGATCTGGCTGGCGATCTTTCCAGGCATGTCGATCTCGCTCGCGCTGCTCGGCATCAATATGCTCGGCGACGCGGTACGCGATCTGCTCGATCCGCGCATGAAGGGAGTGACCCGATGACGGTCCAGCAATCCGTGCACACACCGCTGCTGAGCGTGCGTGATCTCACGCTCGCATTTCGCGGCGCCGACGGTCATCCGAAACCTGTAGTCCAGCAGGTGAGTTTCGATCTCGATGCCGGAAGGTCGCTTGCAGTGGTCGGAGAATCGGGCAGTGGCAAGACGATGATCGGTAAAGCATTGCTCGGTTTGCTGCCGGACTCCGCACAGATACTCGGTGGCAGCGCGACCTTCGCGGACCACGCGCTACTCGACCAGACGCCGGCGCAATGGCGCGCACTGCGCGGCGTCGGAGTCGGTATGGTGTTTCAGGAACCGATGGTGTCGCTGAATCCGGCGTTTCGTATCGGTACGCAATTGACTGAAGCGCTCACGCGGCGACGCGGTGTGCCGCAGGCGCAGGCATGGGCCCAGGCCGTTGCGATGCTCGAACGCGTACGGGTGCGCGATCCGCAAGGGTGCATGAAGCGCTATCCGCATGAGTTCTCCGGTGGTATGCGGCAGCGGATCATGCTCGCTGCGGTCATGCTGCTGCGCCCAAAACTGCTGATCGCCGACGAGCCGACCACTGCGCTCGACTGCGTCGTGCAGAAAGAGGTGCTCGACCTGATGACTGCCTTGACGCGCGAAGAGGGCACCGCGCTGATCTTTATCAGCCACAATCTCGCGCTCGTTGCTGCGTATACGGAGCAGGTTCTGGTGATGCGCGCCGGAGTCGCCGTCGAAAACGGGCCCGCTGCGCTGGTGCTGTCGCGGCCTTCGCATCCATACACGCTTGCGTTGCTCGATGCGTTGCCGCGTCGTACAGAGACATCGCTGGATGCGGCTCCGTCAGCGCAGGGCGAAATGCCTGGTGGAGCCGCAGCTGTGCCGCCAGTCCTCGAAGTGCGCAACGTCGCGATTGACTATCCTGCCGCGCGTGGCGGCATCGGCAACTGGCTGCGCGGTGCGCGTAACGTGCGTGCGGTGCACCGCACGTCGTTCAGCGTGCGGGCCGGCGAAACGCTCGCCATCGTCGGCGAGTCGGGCAGCGGCAAGACGAGCTTGACCAAGGCCGTGCTTGGCCTCGTCACGCCAGCAGAAGGAGAAGTTCTCCTGAACGGTGAGCCGTTTCTCGACGGCAGCGCGAAGCGTCTACAGATGGCGCGCCGCGCGATCCAGATCGTCTTCCAGGACCCGTACTCATCGCTCGATCCGCGTATGCGAGTCGGTGCGTTGGTAGCCGAAGGTCTGCGTGTGGACCGCACACTCGATGCCGCGCAGCGTGCGACGCGCGTCAGCGAATCGCTGGCGGACGTCGGTCTCGCCGATCACGCACAGCGCTTCGTGCACGAGCTATCGGGCGGCCAACGTCAGCGAGTGGCGATAGCACGTGCGCTAGCGAGTCGTCCGGCCGTGATCATCGCCGACGAACCGGTGTCCGCGCTCGACGTGACCGTGCAGAAGCAGGTGCTCGACATGCTCGTATCGCTGCAGGCACGCTACGGTTTTGCCTGCCTGCTGATCTCGCACGACCTGGGTGTAGTCGAACAGATCGCGCAACGCGTGCTGGTGATGCTGCGCGGACACATCGTTGAAGAAGGCACACGCGATGCGGTATTCGACGATCCCTGTCATCCGTACACACGCCGCTTGTTGCAGGCGGTGCCCGAGTTGCGCGGCAACCGGCAGGACGGCTTCAAGGTGGTATCGCGTGAAGTGCCGGTGCAGCGCCGCGCGGCTGAGGTCTATTTCGATCCCGACGATGCAAAGCGTGGTGCGCCGCAAATGATCTATGTGATGCAGGCAGATGCGGGGCATCGCGTCGCGGTGTTCGCGGGTGCGTGAGCAGCAGACAAAGAAAAGGTGCCACGTGGCACCTTTTTCAAAGTAATGCGGTGTCGCTTGACGTCGTTAGAACTTGTGCCGAATACCGACCACCACAGCGGTCTGCGAATTGCTCGACGAACTCGACAGGTTCGCAATCGCGGCGACGGCTTTCTTGCCGGTCGAGTCTTCACCGCTGGCATGTTCGTAGATACCGACCAGATACAGATCGGTGCGCGTGGAGAGCAGGTAGTTCGCGCCGAGATTGATCTGGTTGTACGTCGCGCCGGAGATGCTGCCGACCGAACTGCCGCGCGTGTACGTATAAGCCGCACCGAGTTGCAGCGCCGGTGTGACGAGGTAGGTGAAGTTCAGTTCGCCGAGATTGAAAGTCGCGGTACCGTGCAGATGGCTGGGGTTCAGCCCAGCCCCCGCTTCGCTGCCGAGATTCTGGAACGCGACGTTGCTGTACACACCGCCGATCGTCGCATTGCCGATCTTGTAGGCAGCGCCCGCGCTGATCACCTGCCACGCGCCGGCCGATGCGAAGCCGCTGTACACCGGGCTCGACATGTTCAGTGCGCTGGTCGATGCCGAGGTGTTCGCGTTCGGATTCGTGCCGAACACCGAGTAGTTCGGGTCTTTGGCTTTTTCGTAGGCAACGCCGAGTGCGAGCGGGCCGTTGCGGTAACCGGCGCCGAAGCCGAACAACTGGTTCTGTGTGACTTCGCCGGCTTTGCCGCCAAAGCTGTAGAGGCCGCCGAACGTGAAGCCGCCATAGTTCTGGCTCGCGTACTTGACCGCATTGTTGATGCGATAGGAGTTGTCGAGATTGTCCATGTCGCCAGGGTGCGCGCCGTAGATGCTGCCCCATTCGCTGGCGGTGACGAGCGTCTCGTCGTTTGCCGATTCGAAGCCGCCGACGTAGTCGCCGAGCGGATCGTACTGGCGGCCCAGGGTGACCGTGCCGTACGGGCCCGCGAGGCCGACGTAAACCTTGCGTCCGAACAGGGCGCCACCCTGGCCGAGCGTGCCGTTGTCGATGTTGAAGCCGCCTTCGAGACGAAAGATGGCGGTGAGCCCGCCACCGAGATCTTCGGAACCGCGCATGCCCCAGCGGTCGCCTTGCAGGTTGCCGGACGCCGCCGAGTATTGATGCGTGCCTTTCGAGTTCGAGTTGAACTCGAGGCCGGTGTCGACGAGTCCGTAGAGGGTGACGCTGCTCTGGGCGAACACGAGGTTTGAAAATGTAGCGAATGCGGTGAATGCAGCGAGTGATGGGATGGTCTTTTTCATCATATTATCCTCGGCAAAGCCGGATGCGACTGCGGTATGAGACTCGCGCGAAAGGCGCAAGCTGAGCTGAAGGCTAAGCGGTCATTTTGGGTCCAGGAAGTTCGATCCATGGCATCGCGATCGAATGGAAAGATCACAATAGAGACCCGTATTTGCAGCGTGTAGAAGACCTGTTACGCGTGGCTACGAGTCGTCAAGGAAACCTCATGACATTGAGTCAGCTCAGAGCGTTTTGCGCAGTCGTCGAACAGGGCAGTTTTCGCGCGGCCGCGCGCTCACTCGATATCGCGCAGAGCGCGTTGACCCATGCGATCCAGAGTCTCGAAGCCGAACTCGCCGTGACGCTGCTGACGCGCTCGCATCTCGGCATCAGCCTCACACCGTTCGGCGAGAAACTGCTGGTCAGAGCCTCGGCGATCCTCAAGGATTGCGAACGCATCGATGTCGATATGCGTGAACTGGAGGGCGAACCGGTCGGGCGGATTTCGCTCGGCGTGACGTCCGAGCCGCTCGCCGAACTGCTGGTTCCGGTGCTGAAAAACTTCATGGCGGCGTTTCCGCGCGTGCTCGTGCATGTATCGAGCGGTTCGGCGCAGATGCTGATGGAGCGGATTCGCAACGGTCGGCTCGATTTCGCGTTGTGTCCGCTGTCGCCGCAGGTGGTCGATGCGGATCTGCATATCGACCGGTTGTATCCCTCAGCGCCCGCGGTGCTCGCGCGTGCGGGGCATCCAAAGGCGCATGCGACGTCGATCGTCGAACTGGCCGATTGCGAGTGGGTGGGCTTCAGACGGGAAGGCATCGTCGGCATTGCGGCGAATCGCCTGGTGGGCCTGTTCGCTGCACATGGCCTCGATGGACCAAAAATCGTGATTACTGCCGAGACCTTGCTGGAGTCGCTGTTTCTCGTGTGCGAGACCGACTATCTGACGATGGACCCTGGTGTGCTTGCCAGCTACAAGCTGTTTTCGGGGTCGCTGATCAAGATCCCGATTCGCGAGACTTTTAGCCGGCGTGATGTCAGCCTGATACGCCGCAGCACGTCGCCGTTAACACTGGTTGCGCACGAACTGTCGAGTATGTTGATTTCGTATGCGCGTTTGCAACACGGTGTCGCGCGAAGTAGGGATGCATGAGCGGCTGTGGGGCGTAGTGATCTGATTCTCCGATCACGATAGCCGCGAGCGTGCTTCCGGCCGTCCGGGTGAACACCTAACATAGCGGGCATTCATTGCGTTTGCGAGTCTCAGGAAAATGACCCGATATATCGATGTAAGCGATGTCCGAAAGCTGGTGACGTCGATCGGTGCGGAATCGTTCATCACGACGATGGCCGACTATATTCGCGCGGACTATCTGCGCTGGAACGAGATCGAGAAGTCGGCGCGCGTCGCCAATCACGTGCCCGGCGGTGTGATCGAACTGATGCCGACCTCGGATCGCACGCTATACGGTTTCAAGTATGTGAACGGTCACCCTAAGAACACCCACGTCAACATGCTGACCGTGATGGCGTTCGGCGTGCTCGCGGAAGTCGATTCGGGCTTTCCGGTGCTGCTCAGCGAATTCACGATCATGACCGCGTTACGCACGGCCGCGACGTCCGCGCTCGTGGCAAAGGTGCTGGCGCGACCGGAGGCAAGATCGATGGCGTTGATCGGCAACGGCGCGCAAAGCGAGTTCCAGGTGCTCGCGTTTCGGGCCATGCTCGGTATCGATGAGGTTCGTGTGTTCGATATCGATCCCGCCGCTACCGACAAACTGATCCGCAATCTGTCCAGCTTCAAGGGGCTGCGGATTGTCAGGTCGGCAAGCACGGCAGAAGCGGTGCGCGGCGCCGACATCGTGACGACCGCGACCGCCGACAAGGCTAACGCAACGATCCTGACGCCAGAGATGATCGAGCCTGGTATGCATATCAACGCGGTCGGCGGCGACTGTCCCGGCAAGACCGAACTACATGTGGACGTGCTGAAAGGCGCGCGCGTGATCGTGGAGTTCGAACCGCAGACCCGGATCGAAGGCGATATTCAGCAACTGCCTGCCGATTTCCCGGTGGTTGAGCTATGGCGCGTGTTGTCCGGCGAGCAACCCGGCCGCGAATATGCGGCACAGGTCACTGTGTTCGATTCGGTGGGTTTCGCACTCGAAGATTTTTCGGCGCTACGTTATTTGCGCGACGTCGCGGACGCGCGCAACATCGGTCGACAGATCGATCTGATCCCTAAGCCTGTGGACCCGAAAGACCTCTTTCAGTTTGTCGCTGACGATGTTGTTGCCGAGCCGCGATTCATTCAATTGACGGCATAGCGCGCGTTTTCGTTTTCCACTTATTGCAGGTGCAGAGACCATGCCAGACCCTTCCGCCGCTCGCGAGATCAAATCCGATGGCCTGACGCGCGCTTATCCGTCGGTGGCGGGGGTGGACCCTGATGCGGTGATTGCGTTTCTGAACGACGTCGAAGCCGCACAGCTCGATCTGCATTCGCTGATGCTGTACCGCAACGGTCATGTCGTGGCCGAAGCCTGGCGCTGGCCGTACCGCGCAGACCGGCTGCGCAACCTGCATTCGGTCGCGAAGAGTTTTACTGCGTGCGCGATCGGTCTGGCGCTCGACGAAGGACGATTCGGGCTCGACGACAAGGTCGTATCGTTCTTCCCCGAGATGTTGCCCGATGTAGTGAGCGACGGACTGGCCGCCATGACCGTCGAAGATCTGCTGACGATGCGCGTCGGGCACGCGAGCGAAACGTCGGGTGCCGCATGGCGCACGCTCGAAACGAGCTGGATCGCGGAGTTTCTCAAGATCCCGATTGTGGAGCGCCCGGGTGAAGTGTTTCTGTACACGAGCGCGGCCAGCTACATGTTGTCGGCGATCCTGAGTCGCACGACCGGCGAGACGTTGCACGACTATCTGAAGCCCAGGCTCTTCGAACCGCTCGGAATCGAAGGCGAAACCTGGGATATCGGCACCGACAATATCAATCCAGGCGGCAACGGGCTCAGTACTAAAACGGTCGACCTGCTCAAGCTCGGCATGCTCCATCTGCAGAACGGTGTATGGGAAGGCAGACGTGTGTTGCCGGAATCGTGGGTGAGTGCGGCCACTCGCGCGCATGATGTGTCCGGACGATACGGCTACCACTGGTGGGTGCACGAGAACAGCATATATAGCGCGATCGGTGTGTTCGTTCAGATGGTGACCGTGTTTCCCGAACAGAATGCGGTACTGGCGGTGACGGGTGCTATCAAGGGAAGCTCGAAGCTGCTGCCGCATATCTGGCGGCACTTTCCTGCGGCATTCGGCGCTGCGTTGCCCGTCGATGCGGCAGGTAGCACCGCCACTGCCGCCGATGCAAGACTCTCTGCGAAGCTCGCCGGGTGGCAAAGGGAGGACGCTCCGGTGGCATGGAAGCTGCCTTATTTGCATGCACGCGGCGCGACGGACGATCCATTGAAGGTTGGTACGAGACGGTTCACGATGCAACCGAACGCACAAGGCATTCGCGAGCTGCAACTCGACCTCGACGCGACGGAGTGCAGATTTCGCCTGATCGATGCGGACGGTGAGCATGTCATCGTGGCAGGCATGGACCGGTGGATCGAGAGCGGCAACCAGATGCCCGGACAGGATTTACATCACAGCTACCGCCTTGTCGGTAGTCCGGTCGTTGCGCGCGCATGCTGGCTCGACCGCTCGCGCCTGCAGATGACGTGGATTTTCGCCGAGACCGCGTTCCGCGATACGGTGACCTGCGAATTCGACGAGCGGCAGATCGTGTATCGGCGCGAGGTGAATATCAACAGCGGGGCGCTGCGTTACGACGATGTGATCGGGACGCTTGCATAACCGTAAGCCAGCATCGTTGTGCCACTCCCGCAGCCCTGCGCATCTGCCGATGCAAAACCCCAATCCTTGCTACAGTCACCGTACTCGCGGCACACGCAAGGGGCGTCGTGCCGTTGACCGGACAGACTGGAGGGTAGGGCGATGCGTATTCTCGTAGTGGGGGCGGGGGCAGTCGGTGGGTATTTCGGCGGACGTCTGGTGCAGGCGGGGCGCGACGTGACGTTTCTTGTGCGGCCCGCACGCGCGGCGCAACTGAAGGAGGCGGGTCTCGTGATCCGCAGTCCGCGCGGCGATGCAACGTTGCGCGACGTGAAGACGGTACTCGCCGACGGCATCACTGAGCCATTCGATGTCGTGCTGCTCAGTTGCAAGGCCTACCATCTAGACGATGCGATCGCTTCGTTTGCACCCGCTGTCGGCCCGAACACGGCGATTTTGCCGCTGCTAAACGGCATGCGCCACATCGACGTGCTCACACAGAAATTCGGCGCGTCGCGCGTACTCGGCGGCCAGTGCGTGATTGCTGCGACGCTGAACGCCGCACGCGAGATCGTGCACCTGAACGACATGCACGCGATGACATTCGGCGAACTAGCAGGTGGCTCGAGCGAACGCGTGCGTGCGATCGCCGCGCAACTGGAAGGCGCCGGTTTCGATGCGAAGCCCGCCGACAACGTGTTGCAGCAGATGTGGGAAAAGTGGGTGTTCCTCGCTTCGCTCGCAGCCAGTACGTGTCTATATCGGGCGGCGGTCGGCGATATCCTCTCGACACCGGACGGGCGCAAGTTGATTGAAGGAATACTCGCCGAAGCGCGCGCGGTGTCGGCGCACAACGGTCATCCGGTCGGCGACGCGTTCGAAGGCCGCGCCAACGCCGTGCTGTTCACTGAGGGCTCGCCGATGACGGCCTCGATGATGCGCGATGTCGAGAATCACGCGCCGACGGAAGCCGATCACATTCTCGGCGACCTGATCGCGCGCGGCGGCGATGCGCAGCAGGGCGATGCATTGTCGCTACTGCGCATCGCATACAGCCATCTGAAAGCCTACGCGGCACGCGAAGCCCGCGGCGCATAGACAGAAACACCGTGCGTGCAGGTCCAACCCTGCACGCACGCGAACCTCAACGTTCGATCTCGCGATTCCAGCGCGTATCCCACTGCGCGCGATGCGCGTTGATCGTGTCCCAGTCCACCACCGTCACCTTGCGCACCAGATCGTCGAGATTGCCGAGACTCTGCTGCATCGGCGCGGGCATCTTCGCGAGGCGGTTGGTCGGGATCTGCTTGCCCGCTTCGGCGGCTTTGGTTTGCGCCGGTGCGGACAGCAGGAACTGCGCGAGCTTCTGCGCGAGCTGCGGGTCCGGGTTGTGGTTGACGACGCACACATCCACCAGCAGTAACACCGGACCTTCCTTCGGATTCACGTAAGCCACCGGAATGCCTTTGTCCTGCAGGTCGCTGACTGCCGTCGGCGTGAGCGGGAACAATCCTGCTTCGCCGGTCTGCACCATTTCCGAAATTTTCGCCGAGTTCGGAATGTACTCGACGACATTCGGCCCAACGGTCGTTGCCCACTTCGTGAAGCCGGGCTCGACATTCTGCTCGCTACCGCCAAGCAAACGGTTGATCGCGAGAAAGCCGTGCAGCCCGAACGTGCTGCTCGACGCCGACTGGAACACCACCTTGCCCTTGTACTTCGGATCGGCGAAGTCCATCCATGACGTCGGCGGCGCCCAGCCTTTTTCGGCGAACAGTTTCTTGTTGTACGCGATGCCCGTCATGCCGAGCTGAACACCCGCGCCGACATCGCCCTTCATGCGCGCGAACGGATACAGCTCCTTGAGCACCGGCGCATCATCGAGCTTCTGGCACACGCCCATGCTGACTGCGCGCGACATCACACCGTCGTCGAGGAAGGCGACGTGAATCTGCGGGCTGTTGCGATTCGCGAGTAGTTTGGCGAGCACATCCGACGAGGTACCCGGCACCACCACGACCTTGACGTTGTTCGTTTTCTCGAAGTCGGGCAGCACCTGGCTCGTATAAGCCTTTTCCATCGGGCCGCCGTTCATGCCGATGTAAATCGTCTTGCTTTGTGACCACGCGGGCGCGGCTGCTGTGCACAGACATAACGCGGCAGCGGCCGCGATCGTTGCAGACAGTTTCATGGAAGGTCTCCTCATTGACGATGGACAGACGGAACAGGCTGCGCCACGGTATTCACTGCGTCGGGCGATAGGGAAGGCGGCGCAAAGCGATTGATCGCAAACGCATCGAGCGGCGTTGCAGTCGTACCGTCGACGATCAGGTCCGCCAGCACTTCGCCGACACCCGGCGCCAGCAGAAAGCCGCCGCCGGAAAAGCCGAACGCATGCAGCAGACGCGGAACAGTACCGCTCGCACCGATCACCGGGTTGTGATCTGGCGTGCAGCCTTCGACACCGCTCCACGTGCGGATCAGCAGCGCATCGCGCAGCGCAGGCAGCAGCGCGCACGCGTCGCGCATCACGGCGCGCGTCGTTTCGGTGGAAGGCTGGCCATATTCGCCGTCGCCGTGTCCGCGGCCACCGCCGATCACGCAGTTGCCGCGTGCAACCTGGCGCGCGTAGATGCCACCGCCGTACACGCCGAGGTTGTGGGTGATGAACGGGGGTAGTGGCTCGGTGACCCACATGTTCGGGTAGATCGGTTGCATCGGCACCGTTTCGCCGAAGCGGCCGGCAATCGTATTCGCCCACGCGCCGGCCGAATTGATCAGCCAGTCGGCGCTTGCATGCAGGTTGCCGGCACGTAGCTGGAAGCGCGTGCCATCGTGCTCGATGTCGTCGAGTGCGGTGTGTTCGCGGACGTCCGCGCCAGCGGCGCGAGCTGCACGCGCGAATGCGGGCGATACGAGCCGTGGATTCGCGTGGCCGTCGGTGGCGCAGAGCGAGCCACCCAGCGCCGCACGGCCGAGCCACGGGTAGCGCTGGCGAAAGGTATCGCCAGCAATCAGTTGCAGATCGAGACCATGCTCGCGTGCGAGCGTGGCATAGGCTTCGAGCGCGGCGAAATCGTCCTCGCTGCGCGCAAGCCGCAGATGCCCGGACACGACAAATTCTCCATCGATGCCGAGCAGTTCCGGCAGCCGGTCCCACACACGGCGTGCGCGCAGCGCGAGCGGCAACTGTTCGGCAGGGCGCCCCTGACAGCGCACGCCACCGTAGTTGACACCGCTTGCCTGCGCGCCGCAAAAGCGCCGCTCGAACAACCCGACGCGTAGTCCTCGTTGCGCAAGCGCGAGCGCTGCCGATGCACCGACCAGCCCGCCGCCCGCAATCGCCACGTCGTAGTGCAGAGACTCATTCATCGCGGGCCTCTTCGGGGATTGCCGTTACGCCTTCCGTGTACAACGCGGGCGACATCGGAATCGGCTTGATCGGCGCCTGACCGCGCACGCGGCCGACAGCTTCGAGCGGTAAGCCAGTTTCCTCGCTGAGCAGCGCGGCAGCAGCTTCACCGCACATACGTCCCTGGCAGCGACCCATGCCGACACGCGTCAATGCTTTCAGACGATTGATCTCGACGGCGTCGCCTGCACGAATGCATTGGCGCAACGTACCTGCGTCGATCTCTTCGCAACGGCATACGGTCATGCTGTCGGGCCAGCGCGACGTGCAGCCTGCGGGCGGCGCGAACGCAGCCTCGATGCCGCTACGAAACACAGCGATGCGTCGCAGCTTGCGTGCGAGTTGTGCGGCATCCGGTTGACCGTTAATGCGCGGATGCGCGATGCCAAGATCGTCGAGCAGGGCGAGTGCCGTGCGACGTCCCGCTGCTTCGGCTGCATCGGCACCGGCAATGCCCGCGCCATCGCCGGCCAGATAGATGCCGCGCACCGAGCTGCGGCCAGCGTCATCGAGTTCCGGTAGCCAGCAGCGATTGAGTGTGTCGAAGCGGAAGCGGCAACCGGCGAGATCCGCGAGCTGTGTCTCGGGCCGCAGGCCGAAGCCGATGCCGACGGCGTCGCACGCTAGCGTCTGAACAGCAGCGGCAGGACCCCCGTCGCGTCGCCACGCAATACCCGTAACGAAGCGTTCGCCATCAATGCCATCGAGCGTCACACCGCGTTCGATCCGCACCCCATGCGCCTTCAGCCAACCGACGTAGTAGAGCCCTTTCGCGAAAGTCGATGGCAGGCGCGCGAGCCGCGGTGCTGCTGCGATCTGTTGCGACCAGCTGCTCGTGTCGAGCACGGCGGCGATCTGCGCACCGGCCTTCGCGTATTGATACGCGACGAGGTACAGCAGCGGCCCCGTACCCGCGAGCACGACACGTCGACCGATCGCGCAACCCTGCGCTTTCAAGGCGACCTGCGCGCCACCGAGCGTATAGACGCCGGGCAGCGTCCAGCCCGGCACCGGCAGCACGCGATCAGTTGCGCCGCTTGCGATGATCAGATGTGAGAACGGCACACGTGCTTCGCGGCCTGCGTGCAGCGTATCGAGGTAGCCAGGTTCGCAGGACCATGCGAGCGTGTCCGGCCGGTAGTCGAGCTGCGGTAACAGCGCTGCCATCGTCGTGTGCAGCGCGTCGGCTTTGCGCGCTTCGAAGCCGTACAGCGTGGTTTTCGAGCGAACGAACGCGGCATCAGCCGGCGGCTGCCGATAGATCTGACCACCCCAGCGCGCGTTCTCGTCGATCACCACCGGCGACAGTCCCGCGGCGACGAGCGTCTGTGCGGCGCGCACGCCAGCCGGCCCGGCTCCGACGATCACGATGCGAGCGTCGTCGTGCGTCATTGGTCGGCTCCAGGCAGACCGGCCAGCGCACGCGTGACGATACGCATACCGTCGGCAATCTGCGTCGAGCACGCGCGAATGCGTGTGCCGTCTTCGGTACGGACCCAGCAATCCTGGCACGCGCCGATCAGGCAAAAACCCGCACGCGGTTCGCCGCTGAATTCGCTCGCCCGCACGCTGCGCTGTTGCGTGAGGATTGCGGTGAGAACGGTATCGCCGGCGAGTGCCACAACGGGCCGCCCATCGAGCACGAACGCAAGCGGCGCGCGCTGCGTTTCGGCGAGCCTGACGAACTGCGCGCCGGCCGCTTGAGGATCGAATGAATGCGAATCGGAAGAAGACATCAATGCTGGCCGATCAGAATGCGGTTGAGTCCGTACACGCGATCGAGCAACAGCATCGCGCCTGCGGTAATGAAGATCACGAGCGCCGAGACGGATGCCATCATCGGATCGATCGATTCCGTCGCGTACATGTACATGCGCACCGGCAACGTGACCGTTTGCGGTGACGTCACGAAGATCGACATCGTCAGCTCGTCGAAGCTGTTGATAAACGCGAGCAACCAGCCGCCGGTGATGCCGGGCAGGATCATCGGTAGCGTGACGCGGCGGAAAGCCGTCCACGCGTCGGCGCCGAGCGACTGCGCCGTATGTTCGATGCTGCGATCGAGACCGCTCACCGAGGCAAGCACGAGGCGCATGACGAATGGCGTGATGATCACCATATGCGCGAGTACGAGCCATGCGAACGAACCGGTTGCACCGACCAGTGCAAAGAACCGCAGCAATGCGATACCGAGCACGAGCCCTGGAATGACCAGTGGCGACAGCAGCAGACCGTTCAGAAAGCTGCGCCCTGGAAAACGCGCACGACCAATGGCCAGCCCCGCAGGCAACGCAACGATCAGCGACAACGTGGCCGACGCGAACGCAAGCTTAAGGCTGTTAAAAAACGCACTGACGAAGTCGGGATAATCGAGAATTGCGCGGAACCAGCGCAGCGAGAAGCCGTGCGTGGGCAGCGTCAACGTTTCATCGGGCGTGAACGCAACCAGCACGACGATTGCGAGCGGCGCGAGCACGAACAGGATGACGAGCGTATGGAAGGCGAGGGCGAGCGGACCGTTCTTTCTCATCGTGGGCTCCTAGCCGATACTGCGCGCGTAGCGGCGTTCGAGTACGCGGTAGTACGTCAGCATCACGACGAGATTCGCGGCCAGCAGCAACAGCGCGATCGTCGCGCCGAGCGGCCAGTTCAGCGAGCTGAGGAATTCGTCATAGACGGCGGTTGCTGCAACCTTCAAGCGACGCCCGCCGAGCAGACCCGGAATCGCAAACGCACTGGCCGACAGACCGAACACCATCAGGCTGCCCGACAGGATGCCGGGCATCAGTTGCGGCAGCACGATGCGGCGCAAGGTCGTAGCGGGCGACGCCATCAGCGACAGCGCGGCGTTCTCGGTCTGCGGATCGAGCTTTTGCAGCGCGGTCCAGACGGGGATCACCATGAACGGCAACATCACGTGAACGAGCGCAATGACGATAGCGAACGTCGTGTACTCGAGCTTGTACGGGCCAAGACCGAACGCGCCGAGCGCATGATTGACGAGCCCGTCGGTGTTGAGCAGCATGCTCCAGCCGAACGCGCGCACCACCACCGACACCAGCAGTGGCGCGAGAATCACCAGCAGAAACAGCGAACGCCACGGGTCGCGCATGCGCGACAGCACGTACGCTTCGGGCGTGCCGATCGCGATGCACAGCGCGGTAGTCAACACGGCGATGCCGAAGGTCCGCGCGAAGATTGTGTGGAAATACGACGACGTCAGCACTTCCGCGTAGTTGCCGAACTGGAACGCGGCGATCGGGCCGCTGGCCGGATCGAAACGATAGAAGGTGAGAACAAGCGTCATCGCGAGCGGCACGAGGACGAGCACCGCAAACAGCGCGAAGGCCGGCGCGCACATCAGCCACAGCGGCAGGTACGCGTGCCACGGTGCGCGCGCTGCCGCAGCGCGGCGGGTAACAGGCAGTGCGCTAGCCATGATGCGCATCCCGCTGAATAAAACGGATCGCTTCGCTATTCCAGTCGACGCCGACCGGTGCGCCTTCCGCGAGCGGCTCGGTGCCTTCGTTCTGACAACACACGAGCACTTCGCCAAGCTTGCTGTCGACCCGATACAGCCACTGGCTACCGAGGAAAAACCGGCTCGTCACGGTGGCCGACAGCCTGCCGGTGCCTGGTGCGCACAGCCGTAACTTTTCCGGACGGATGCACAGCGTGACGGCATCGCCGACATCGATCTCGCGTTCACGTAGCGGCAGTTGCGCCGTGCGTCCGGTTTCGGCGAGATCGTGGCCGAGGTCGATACGGATCGCTTCGCCGTCGCGGCTCACGACCTTGCCCGGCAGCATGTTGGCCTTGCCGATGAACTGCGACACGAACAGATTCTCGGGGCGCTCGTATGCGTGATACGGCGTATCGATCTGTGTGATGCGTCCTGCTTCCATCACGACAACGCGATCGCTGATCGACAGCGCTTCGGACTGATCGTGTGTGACCATGATCGTCGTCGTGCCGACCTTGCGCTGGATCGCGCGCAGTTCGAACTGCATGTCCTCGCGCAACTTCGCGTCGAGATTCGACATCGGTTCGTCGAGCAGCAGCACCGGCGGCGCGATGACGATCGCGCGGGCAATCGCTACACGTTGCCGCTGTCCGCCCGACAGTTCGCGCGGAAAGCGATGCGCGAGCGTATCGAGCCGCACGAGCGCGAGCGTCTCGCGAATTCGCTCCTTACGTTCGGCCTTGTCGATGCCGCGCATCTCGAGTCCGAAGCCGACGTTTTCCGCGACGCTCATATGCGGAAACAGCGCGTAGCTCTGGAACACGACGCCGAGGCCGCGCCGGTTCGGCTTCATCTGCGTGATGTCGCGGCCGTCGAGCGTGATGCGGCCGCGCGTCACGTCGACGAACCCCGCGATCATCTGCAGCGTCGTGGTCTTGCCGCAACCCGATGGCCCGAGCAGCGACACGAACTCGCCCTTTTCGACCGACAGGTTCACGTCGGCGACCGCATGCAGATCGCCGAACGACTTCGTCAGGTCCGTGAGTGTGAGGAACGACATGGCGTGGCCTTTGGGTGAGCGCGCACCCGATGAGTCCGTGATGGCTCGGATGAAGCCGACTCTAGCCAGCCAAATTATGCAGCGTCAATTTGATATTCCATCAAACGATATAAAAACGAAAATAATTCCATTAAATGGAATATATTTGCCATGCGGGGTTGAATTGATTCCATTCGAGGATGTGCGCGTAATCCCTGATATTGACGAATTTGTGCCGATACAAAGGCGCAGACAGGCATTCTGATAACGAATCGAACCCGTGCTAATCTTCCGCTGAATGGAATCAATTTGAAGGAAACTCGATGATCACTACCGTTCATGACGACGATCCCGCGCCGGGTTCCGCCAGCACGCCAGGCACCGGCATGCTGGCGCGGGCGTTCGCGGTACTGCGCGCGCTCGCGGGTATGCAGCAGGATGGCGCACGCGTGACACGGCTCGCAAAGACGGTCGGCCTCACGCAGGGCACCGTGCATCGCATCCTGCAGACACTGATCGTCGAAGGGATGGTCGAGCAGGACGAGCAATCGAAGCTGTACCGCCTGAGCGTCGACTTCTTCGCGCTCGCGGCGCAGGCTGGCAACCCCAACGGCCTGCGTACGCTTTGCCGGCCCGCGCTGCTGCGTCTGTGCGCGAGTCTTGGCGACACGATCTTCCTGCTCGCGAAGAACGGGTTCGACGCGGTGTGCGTCGATCTGTGCGAAGGGCCGTTCCCGATCCGCTCGTTTACCGGCGACATCGGCGGACGGGTCGCGCTTGGTGTCGGTCAGGGCAGCCTCGCGATCCTCGCGTTTCTGCCGGAAGCGGAACGCGAAGAAATCATCCGCTTCAATGTCCCGCGTATTCGCGGCTATGGTGTGCTGGACGAGGTCTATCTGCGCACGGAGATCGAGCGCGTGCGGCAGCTTGGCTACGCGGGTCGCAGCAGCGGTGTGCTCGACGGGATGGCGGGGGTGGCGGTGCCGGTGCTCGATCGCAACGGTATCGCGGTGGCGGCGCTCAGCGTCGGTACGCTCGCGTCGCGGCTCGGTGACGACCGCCTGCCGATGGTCGTCGAACTGTTGCGGCGCCAGGCCGATGCGATTGGCCCGCAGACGAATCCCTTCGATGCCGCGCTACGCCGCCCGATGCAGGCGCTCGCGGCGGCGGCCGTCAGCGAACGGATCGGTTGACGGCCCTCCGTTGCAGGTGAGCGTACAACCCTTCCCGTCTCATTGCTGACGCACAATCTCCTCACTCGGATTACGTCCAAAATGCCGGCGATACTCCCGGCTGAACTGCGATGCGCTGTCGTAGCCGACCTCGATCCCGGCATCAGCCACGCGCATAACGCCCGAGAGGATGCGCCGGCGCGCTTCCTCCATTCTTATTTCGCGGCGGTATTCGAGCGGCGTCATTGCCGTGACCGCCTTGAAATGGCGATGCAGCGAGGTGACGCTCATCCCCACGAGCGAAGCCAGTTCATCGATATGAAGCGGTTGGTGGTAGTTGTCGCGAAGCCAACGGATTGCATGATCAATCTGCTTCAGGCCTGGATCATTGACCAGAGCGGAAACAATGGGGCCCAACGCGCCTTGCAGGAGGCGGTAAATAATCTCCCGCTCGATCATGGGCGCGAGCACGATGGCGTCCTCTGGCCGATCGAGAATGTCTAGCAGTCGGGTGATCGGGTCGATGAGGGCTTCCTCCAGCGCACCTACCGAGAGGCCGCATACGCCCACCTTCGGTGTGGGGGGTGACGGCATCGTTGACCAGACTTCGGTGACGCGGAGGCGGTCAAGCGTCAGATTCAACGCAAGGTGCGGTTTGTCCGGCGATGCCTCGGTCACGTGTGCGGTGACAGGTAGATCGGTCGTGGCGATCAGACATTGCGACGCCCCGGCATCATGAACCGTTCGTCCGAGCAGCACGCGTTTGCGTCCTTGCAGCACCACGCAAAAGCGCGGGTCATAGAGGCTGCGTACCGGCTGCGTCGGATTCGGGCAGTTGAAGAGCGTGAGGTTGGGCAACGACGTGGCGAGCCGCGTCTGATTGCAGTGCCGCAGGACAAGGCGGTGCAGCGACGACAGGTTGTCTGCAAGCATAAGAAAACCCGCTCTGAAGTGAGGCGCACACGCTGCCCGCGGGGAACGCTCTGGCAGGATCGTGCAAAACACTGATATTAACGGACTAACGCGTCGTGTTCCCTCTGAGCCACCATGGCACACACTTTCCGAGCGAAAAGAGGACACAACGATGACAGCATTTTCTGAAGACACCGTATGGTTTGTTACCGGCAGTTCGTCCGGATTAGGCCATGAAATTGCGAGCATGGCGCTCGCCCGTGGCTGGCGCGTGGTACTGGCGGCACGACAACCCGAGGCACTGGCGAGTCTCGCGAACCAATACCCTGAAACCGCCATGACGGTACGTCTGGATGTCACTGAGCCGGCTTCCGTCGCCGCGGCTGTGAAAGCCGCGCAGGCACGATTTGGACAGATCGACGTGCTGGTGAATGCAGCGGGATACGGCTATCTCGCCGCCATCGAGGAAGGCGAGGACGATGCCATTCGTGCGCAGTTCGAGACCAACGTCTTTGGTCTGCTGGCGCTCACCAGAGCGGTGCTGCCTGGCATGCGCGCTCGACGCAGTGGCCATATCGTGAACTTCTCTTCGCTGGGCGGGCTGGTTGCGTTCGCGGCGACCGGCTACTACCACGCGACGAAATTCGCCGTCGAAGCACTGTCCGAATCGCTCGCGCATGAAGTCAAGCCACTTGGCATTGCGGTCACGATCGTCGAACCGGGCGCGTTTCGCACCGAATGGGCGGGGCGCTCGATGATAGCCTCACAGACGATCATCGACGACTACGCAGACACCGCAGGTAAGCGCCGGGCGGCGACAAAATCCGTCTCGGGACATCAGCCGGGGGACCCGGTAAAAGGCGCCGCGGCGGTTATCGCCGCGCTGGAATCCGACGTGCCACCGTTACGCCTGCTGCTCGGCAAATCGGCGCTCGACGTTGCACTCAAACGACTGGATGCGTTGCGCACGAACTTCGAGGCATGGCGCGATCTGACGGAGGGAACCGACTTTCCGGCAGCATGACGCCTCTCCCCACACCAGGAGTGGAAGCTGCGAAGGGCATCGCCCGTAGCGGCTTCCACTGCGCTTGTGCACACCTTCGTTAGAACACCTTGACCGGCACATTCACCACCAGCCGGTATTCCATGTTGTTGCTGTCCGAGTAGTGCGCCTGCGAGACGTGCCACATCGCGATGAAGGTGATCTTCGTATCCTTGAAGCGGCCGCTTTGCAGCGTATAGCTCGGAATAAAACCGATCTCGTGATGACGGCCGTGCACCGGTTCGCCGTTCTTCCAGTACAGATCATGGAACGGACTCGACGCCGATGCGTTCGCCGCCGCTTCCGCCGATGCATCCGCGCCCCAGCCCGTCAGTCCCCACAGCATCGCCTTGAAGCCCGGGAAGCCGAGGTACTTGCCGTCCACCGAATAGCGCAACTGCAGCGATTTCTCGTGCGGTGCGTTGTAGTCGACGTCCATCGAGTTGGTCAGATAGATGCCGTTGGTTTCGTTCACATAATCGAAGAACTGGTCGCCGAGCACCTGCTGGTAGCCGAGTAACAGCGAATGCGCGCCGTGCTGCGCGGACAGCGCGAGGCTGTACGCGTTGCTGTTGATATGACCTTGCAGCGCGTTGCCGGTGTCGTGTGTCGAGTAGATGTTGGCGAGGCCGGTCCACTTTACCGTCGACGGATCGCCGATCGAGTGTGTGACCGAAGCGAAGTACTGGCGCCATACGTTGTCGGCCTGATCCGCATACAGCGACAGCGTGCCGTTCGGCGAGTAGTTCCAGTTGCCGCCCACATAGCTGAGCCGGTCGAACTTCACGCCGCCATACGATGTGCTGAGCGAGGTCAGCCGCGTCTGCCCGCGTGCGTCGGTTTTCGTGAAGCTCCCCGCTTCGAGCGACATGTCCTTCACGTCCTTGCTGACGAGCGTCACGCCGAGGAAGGTCGGCGGCAATGCACGGTTGTCGTGCGGTTCGAGGAACGGATTCGACACGGTCTGCAGACCGTACTTGACGACGGTTTCCGAAATGCGACCCTTGATGTCGTACATACCGGGGTAGGCCCACGCAAGCTGGTTCGAGCCGCCGCCAGGCGCGACGTGCACCATGTTGCCGGCGCCCTGGCCGCCGTCGAGTTTCAGCGCGCCGAATAACGACGCATCGACGCCGAAGCCGATCAGCCCCTGCGTGTAGCCCGACTGGTAGTTCGCCTGCGCGCCTTGTACCCATGAGTGGCGACGCGGACCGCCCTTGATCTCCAGATAGTCGGAGTAATTGCGGAACTGCAGGTCGAGGTGGCTATCGGCGATGAAGCCGTTGCTTTTCGACTGACTTGATAACGGTGCGGGCGGCAATTGGATCTGGTCCGCTTCCGCGTTGACGATGACGTTCTCGGTCGGCGTGGGGCCGACGGGTGCCGTCTGTGCGAGTGTGATGGCCGGTGCCGTTTTCGCGGCAACGCCGGTCGCTGCTGGCATCGCGTCGTCTGCGTAGGCACCGGCTGTCGCTGCGAGCGCAGTCAGGGCGGGCAGGCCGAGCATCAGCCAGGTGTTTCTTGAAGTTTCGGGTCGAGAAAGGGTGCTTTTCATCTAGATCTCTTTTTTATGGTGTTGAACCTTCGACTGACGGTTGGCCAGTCCACGCGTTTGCGCGTTCTGCGGTAGCAGGACGAGCGTCTCCAGCGACAGGGCGGGTCAGCCCTGTCGGGAAAGGATTACTTCAGGGTTAGGGGATATGCGTCTAGTCGGCGCCGACGCGAATACACGCGATGCGTGCCGTGCCGGTGCCGCGCGTGAGCGGTAACGGCGTTTCGCTTGCGCAGGCATCGATGGCTTCGGGGCAGCGGTTGCGGAATGCGCAGCCCGAAGGCGGCGACAGCGGCGACGGAATTTCGCCGCGCAGGAGCAGATGCTTGCGGGCCTTTTCGATGGCCGGGTCGGGTACCGGCACGGCGGACAGCAGCGCGCGCGTGTACGGATGACGCGGCGTCTTGTACACGTCCTGACGGTCGCCGAACTCCATCACGCGGCCCAGGTACATCACGAGCACGCGCTGGCTGATGGCCTTGACCACAGCGAGATCGTGGGCGACGAACAGCATCGAGAGTTGCAGTTCGCGCTGCAGATCGCGCAGCAGGTTGACGATCTGCGCCTGGATCGACACATCGAGTGCCGACACGGGTTCGTCGCAGATCACCAGTTGCGGTTCGCCGATCAGCGCGCGTGCGATGCCTACACGCTGGCACTGACCGCCGGAAAACTCATGCGGATAGCGCCGCAGATGTTGCGCGTTCAGCCCGACGCGCTCGAGCATCGCGAGCACGCGACGGCGTACGTCTTCACGGCCGACGCCGGGGCGATGCGTGGTGAGCGGCTCGGCGACGATCTGTTCGATCGTCATGCGCGGATCGAGCGAAGCCAACGGGTCCTGGAAGATCATCTGCACGTCGCGGCGCAGTTGCGTCGTGTCGCGCCGGGTTGCGTGACCTGCCGCATGTACGGTTTCCGCACCGAGCCACTGCACGCTGCCCGCACTGACCGGCACGAGACCGACGATCGCACGCGCGAGCGTCGACTTGCCGCAGCCCGACTCGCCGACCAGTCCGACCGTTTCGCCGCGTCGCACGTCGAACGTCACGCCGTCGACTGCGCGCAAGGTCGCCTTGCCTGACCACGGCAGGCCGCCGCGCGAGACGCGGAAATGCACTTTCAGATCGCTGACCGAGAGCACGGTCGAGGTATCGGGTTTCACAGCCTGAGTGGTCATGGCAGTGCCTCCACAATTTCATTGACGGGACGATGGCAGGCGCGCCGTGCAGTGCCCGGCGCTTTGCCTGGACCAACCGGCGGGGTCGTCGTCGAGGCGAGCGTCGGCGGTGTCGTGCGGCACACATCGAGCGCATACGCGCAGCGCGGTGCGAACGCGCAGCCGGCGCCGAGGTGACCTGGCATCGGCGGATTGCCGGGGATCGTGCGCAGCGGCGCGTCGCGATCGTAGTCGAGCGCGTCGTCGTCGGTGAGGCGCGGCAGTGCGTTCAGCAAGCCGATCGTGTACGGATGCGTCGGCGCGGCGAACAGCGTCGCGGCGCTCGCCTGTTCGACGGTCTGACCGGCGTACATCACCATCACGTCATCGCACAGACCCGCCACCACACCCATGTCGTGTGTGATCAATACGATCGCCGTGCCGCGCTCGCGGTTCAGCTCGCGCAGCAGTTCGATGATCTGCGCCTGGACGGTGACGTCGAGCGCGGTGGTCGGCTCGTCGGCGATCAGGATCTCGGGTTCGAGCAGCAGCGTCATCGCGATCATCACGCGCTGGCGCATGCCGCCGGAGAACTCGTGCGGGTACATGCCGATGCGGCGTGCCGCGTCGGGAATGCGCACCGTTTCGAGCGTTTCGATCGCGCGGCGGCGTGCTTCACGGCGCGAGACGCCGCGATGCAGCTGCAGCGTCTCGGTCATCTGCCGTTCGATTGTCAGGAACGGATTGAGCGACGTCATCGGGTCCTGGAACACCATGCCGATGCGGTCGCCGCGAATCTTGTTCAGCGCACCTTCTTTCATCGCCAGCAGGTTTTCGCCGCGATAGTTTGCTTCGCCCGATACATGTCCGTTCGAGGCCAGCAGGCCGAGCAGCGCCATTACGGTCTGGCTCTTGCCCGAGCCCGATTCGCCGACGATGCCGAGCGTCTGGCCCGCATCGAGCGAGAACGACACGCGCTGCACCGCATCGACGGGTGGGCGGTCGCGGCGCGTGAAGCGCACGCTCAGGTCTTTTACTTCCAGCAGGGCCATCTCAACGCTCCTTCGGGTCGAGCGCGTCGCGCAGACCGTCGCCGACGAAACTCACGCAATAGAGCGTCGCGCACAGCATCAAGGCGGGACACAGCAGCAGCCACGGCGTCGATTCGAGTTTTTGCGCGCCGTCCTGGATCAGCACGCCCCAGCTCGTCATCGGTTCCTGCACACCGAGACCGAGGAACGACAGCACCGATTCGGTCAGCACGATGTTGGGCACCGTGACGGTCGCGTAGACGACCACGACGCCGATCAGGTTCGGCACGATGTGACGCGTGATGATCGGCCGTGAGCCGATGCCGATCGCGCGTGCTGCGTCGACGAATTCGCGCGTACGCAGCGACAGCGTCTGGCCGCGCACGACGCGCGCCATGTCGAGCCACGAAAACGCGCTGATGGTCAGCACCACCAGATAAAACGCGCGGCCGAACAGCGTCATCATCAGGATGGCGATCAGCATGTAGGGGATCGCGTACATCATGTCGACGATACGCATCATCGCCGAGTCGATCCGTCCGCCGAGATAGCCCGCCGTCGCACCCCACGCGACACCGAACAAACCCGACACGAGCGTCCCGAGCAGGCCGACTTCGAGCGACACGCGACCGCCAACCAGCGTGCGCACGAGCAGGTCGCGACCGAGTTCGTCGGTACCGAACCAGTGCGCGTTCTGCCAGGTCGGTGCCAGGCTGATCGCCCCCCAGTCGCTGTTGATCGGATCGTTGGGTAGCAGCCACGGGCCGACGAAACACGCGATCACGATCAGCAGCAGGATGACGAGCCCGGCCATCCCCGCGCGATTGCGCAGGAAGCGCGCGCAGGCGGTGGCGAACGGGCTGCGCGAGCGCGGCGGCGCAATCGCGGCCGGCGGCGCGTCGAGGGCAGGAGAGAGGCGGCTCATGGGATCAGTAGCGGATGCGCGGGTCGAGCCACGCGTACGCGAGGTCGACCAGCAGGTTGAACAGGACGGCCACGGCGGTGGTCAGCACGACGAGGCCGAGCACCAGCGTGTAATCGCGGTTGATCGCGCCGTTCACGACGAGTTGTCCGAGCCCGGGCAGGGCGAACACCGACTCGGTGACGACTGCGGCGGTGATCGACGAGATGCAGATCGAACCGAGCAGCGAGACGACCGGCATCAGCGCCGGTTTCATCGCGTGACGCATGATGATCGTGCGGCCCGGCAGGCCCTTCGCGCGAGCCGTGCGGATGAAGTTGCCGGACAGCACTTCGATCATGCTGCCGCGCATGACACGCGCAATCGCGGCGACGTTGATGATGGTGAGCAGCACGATTGGCAGCACGCGGTAGCGCCACTCGCCGTTGCCCCAGCCGCCGGCGGGCAGCAGCCCGTCGCCGTTCGAGGTTTTCAGCAGGATCGCGAAGACCCACACAAGCACCGGACCGAGCACGAACGGCGGGATCACGTTGCCGATATTGCCGAGCACCATCACGATGTGATCGATGATGCTGTCGCGCCGGACCGCGGCGAACGTGCCGAGCAGCACGCCGATCACGAGCGCGATCGGCACCGACACACCGCCTACGCCTAGGCTCACCGGCAGTGCATGCCACACCAGATCGTTGACCGACCAGTCGACGTAGCGGAACGACGGCCCGAGGTCGCCGTGCAGCAGCGAGTTCAGGTACAGCAGGTACTGCCGCCAGAGCGGCAGATCGAGGTGGTACTTCGCATTGAGGTTGGCCATCACGGCGGCCGACAGATGCTTGTCGGTGTCGAACGGCCCGCCGGGAGTCAGATGCAGCAGCAGGTAGCACGCGGTGATCACGGCGAGAATCGTCGGGATCGCCCACAGCGTGCGTCTGAGGGTGTACGCCAGCATGACAGGACTCCGGTGCTCAGTGCTTGATCACGTACAGGTCCTGCGACGAGCGCATGTCGATGTAGTTGGTCGGCAGATAGCCGCCCAGATACGACTTCACGAGCCGGTCCGCGGAGTACTGGAACAGCGGAATCAGCGGGTAGTCGTTCATCGAGAGCGCGTGCGCCTGGGTGAGCAGCGCGGTGCGCTTTGCGTCGTCGGTCTGCTGGTTACCCTGGGCGATCAGCGCGTCGACCTTCGGGTTGCAATAGTGCTGGTCGTTCTGCACGCTGCCGCAGCGGATCAGATCGAAGAACGACATGGCGTCGTTGTAGTCGACGAACCAGCCGTCACGCGAGGCCTGGACCTTGCCGTCGTGGCGCTCCTTGAGCAGCACCTTGTACTCGACGTTTTCGAGCTTGGCGGTGACGCCGAGCTTGGTGCGCCATTCGGACGTGACGAACAGGGCGACCTTTTTGTGCAGGTCGTTGGTGTCATACGTCAGCGTGAACGTGAGCGGCTTCGCGTCCGAATAGCCGGCCTGCTTCAGCAGGTTGCGCGCGTAGTCCACGCGTTTGGCCATCGGCCACGAGGCCCAGTCGGGGGTGAAGACGCCGGCGCCCTTGGTGCCCTTCACGATCAGTCCGTACATCGGCTCTTCGCCGGCTTGCGTGAGCTTCGAGGTCAGCAGGTCGCGGTCGAGAACCATCGACAGTGCCTGACGCACGCGCACATCCTTGAAGGCCGGGTAGCTGTTGTCGAGGCTGTAGTAGTACGTCGCGATCTGCAGGCCGGTGCGCAGCTCGCCGCCGAACTGCTTCGAAACCTGCGCATAGATACCCGACGGAATCGAGTAGGTGTAGTCCATCTGACCGGCCTGATACATGCGCATGGCCGTTTCGTTGTCTTCGATCGGCAGGTACGTCACCTTCGAGACCACCACTTTCGGCGCGTTCCAGTAGTGCGTGTTCTTCACCATCACGATGCGGTTGTTCGGCTGCCAGTCGGTCAACGCATAGGCACCGTTGCCCACCAGGTTGCCGGGGCGCGTCCATGCATCGCCGAATTTCGTCACCGTCGCGCGATCGACCGGCGCCATCGTCGCCATGGCCACGAGTTCGGGGAAGAACGCGGCGGGTACTTCGGTGGTGACTTCGAGCGTGTAGGGATCAGCCGCGCGCACGGCGAGGCCCGACGGCGGCATCTTGCCCGCGATCACATCCTTGGCGTTTTTCACGAACTCGACGAGGATCGTGTATTTCGAGCCGGTTTTCGGATCGACGACGCGCTGCCATGCGTAGACGAAGTCCGCTGCCGTGACCGGCTGGCCGTTGCTCCATTTCGCGTCATGACGCAGCTTGAATACCCATGTGTCCGGCCCGGTGCGCGTCCACGACTGCGCCACACCCGGTACCACCGCCCCGCTCGCGTCGATGCGCGTCAAGCCTTCGAACAGGTCCAGCCCGACCGTATTGCCGTTCCACGACTCGATGTGCGCGGGGTCGAGCGATTCGACTTCGCCGCGCACCTGGCGGGTGATGTCCTGGCTAGGGGAGAGCGAGACGCCTGCGGGGACCGTGACGGCGCCAGCGGGGAGGGTAAACGCGAGGGTGAGCGCGCAGGTGAGCGCGCAGGTGAGCGCGGTCAGCGCCGTCGCGAGGGCGGACGTTTTTTTCATAAGTAAGGTGGCAGAAAGGGTGAGGGGAACACTGCTGGCGTGCGCGGCCACGCGCCCGGTGATTAGCCTGGGCGGGGCCGGGGCGGTCCCTGTTGTCTGTCCAGCATGGAGGAATCCTTACAAGTCGTAACGCAGGCATGCGATTCGATGCGTCGGACCCGGCCGATCTGAAATGCCTGCGATCTAAAACAGTCTCGGCGTACCCACCCAGACGACAGTCGATTCCGCACGGGCCGTATTCGCCCAGCTATGCGGCACCGTCGATTCATAATGCGCGCTGTCACCCGCGTGCAGGACGAACGTCTTGCCTTCCAGTGTCAACGATACCTCGCCGGCGATCACGTACAAAAACTCTTCGCCCGCGTGCGTCGTGACTTCCGAACGCTTCTGCCCGGGCGGCATCTTGACGAGAATCGCCTCCAGCTGGCGACCCCCGGACAGATTGGTCATCCGGGCAAACAGGTTGGCCGAGTCGGCAAACCCGAAAAACTTCAGCTGATCCCCGCGACACACCGAGCGTTCTTCGCTGGGCGTGTCCACGAAGTACTGCACCTTCACGCCGAGTGCATGGGCGATGCCCGCCAGCGACGTGATGGACGGCGACGCCAGGCCTCGCTCGACCTGCGACAGGAACGGCTTCGAAATGCCGGCCGCGCTTGCCGTGTCGTCGAGGGTGCGCTTCAGGCGTTGCCGCAGTGCGCGTATCTTGCTACCCAGCGCAACCGCCGGGTCCTTCTTTTCGAGTGTCGAGACCATAGCAGGACGAAATCACCCCGTCAAAATTTGTTTGATATAAGTAAATCTTGTTTGATAGCCTGCGCGCACTGGGCAAGGGGTTGTGCACCGTGGCGCATGACGTCGGAAACATGCAGGGAAAACGCGTTATGTTGCCAGAAGCCTCACGTCTGACCGCAGAACGACACGAAAGATGCAGCAGAACCCGCAGCATCCCCGCTGAAATCTGCGTCAGTCAGGAGATTAAGGGATTCGACTCGATCCGCATAACGTCTTCCTTACGCAGCGGGCAAGGAAGTCGCAATGGTCGCCCCGCAAAGCAAGACGGGCGGCGGCGATGCGCTTTGATATCAGTGCATTCCCGGAGTGACGCGTTGAGCGTTCGTCGGGAGAATCGCGAGCGCTCGCCGGCCGGCACAACTTTTCGGTCTGCTTGCGACACTCAATCCCGTGCGCAGCGATCCTGCAACGGCTGCAAGTCGGACCGATTCCACCCGGATCGCCCGCGTATGACCGAAATGGACCACACTTTTTACTCCGAGCTTTCCCGTCTGCCTGGCGCAGGGCCGTTGCCCGCACAGCGCAGCAGCGTCTACCGCCTGCCAGCCCGCTTTGCCGGCACCGCGGCGCGGTTTTCCCGTCATGCATTATCATTGCGCCCGTTCCGCAAACCGGAGCCGCGGCGCCATGTTACGCGATTCATTGCGTGTCCGGCTGCCCTCCTATTCCCTGGTTTTTCCGTTTCGACGTGCCGATGAACGTGCTCGATAGAGGCGTCCGTGCGCACGATCCGGCGCTGCATTGCGCACGCTGGCATCCGACGATCTCCAGACTGGTTTTCCTGCGACGCGCGCGGCCTGTGCGCGTCGGCGTTAGTGTTTGAACACGAGGTACATGATGAAATCACCCGTCTCCCAGACCCGATCGTTTTCGACGGTCTTCCTGATCGAAATGTGGGAGCGTTTCGGTTACTACGGCATGGCCGCGCTGCTCGTGCTGTTCATGGTCAACCGGCTGGGCTTCACGGACAGCCACGCCACGCTCACGTGGGGCGCGTTCACGGCGCTGGTGTATGCGGCGCCGTCGGTTGGCGGCTGGATCGGCGACAAGATTCTCGGCACGCGTCGCACGATGATCTGCGGGGCGCTCGTGCTGGCCGCCGGCTATCTGATGCTGGCGATGCCCACCGATGCACTGGGCCACATGTATGCGTCGCTCGGCGTGATCGTGGTCGGCAACGGGCTTTTCAAGGCGAACGCGGCGAACCTCGTGCGGCGTATTTACGAAGGCGACGATGCGCGGATCGATAGTGCGTTCACGATCTACTACATGGCGGTGAACATCGGTTCGACCTGCTCGATGCTCGCCACGCCGTGGATTAAAGATCACTGGGGCTGGCACGCGGCGTTCGGCGTGTGCTGTGCGGGCATGCTGCTCGGTGTGCTGAATTTCCTGGTTCTATATCGCTCGCTCGCGCATATCGGTTCCGCCCCGGATGCCGAACCGGTCCGCTGGAAAGCCGTCGGCGCGCTGGTGCTGGGCGCGATCGCGCTTGCCGTCGCGACGACCTACGTGCTGCAGCACAAGAGCATCGCCGTGGCCTGCGTGTATGCGGCCGGCGTCGCGATTCTCGGTATTTTCGGTTACATGCTGACGCGCTGCGAACGCTCGGAGCGCGCAGGGCTCGTCGCCGCGCTGATCCTTACGCTGCAGGTCATTCTGTTCTTTGTGTTCTATCAACAGATGTCGACATCGCTCACGCTGTTCGCGCTGCGCAACGTCGACCCGCAGTTCTCGCTGTTCGGCGTGTCGCTGTTCTCGTGGAGCGCGGCGCAATTCCAGGCGCTCAACCCGATCTGGATCATGCTGCTGAGCCCGATTCTCGCGCTGCTGTACACGCGGCTCGCGCGCAGCGGCAGGGACGTGCCGGTCGCCGTGAAATATGCGCTGGGTTTTGCGGTGGTGTCGGCGGGGTTTTTCGTCTATGCGCTGAGCGGCCGCTATGCGGTGGACGGTCGCGTGTCGTCGTGGTTCATGGTCGGCGGCTATGGGCTGTACTCGCTCGGAGAACTGCTCGTCAGCGGCCTCGGCCTCGCGATGATCGCGCGTTACGTGCCGGTCCGCATGAGCGGTTTCATGATGGGTGCGTACTTCGTGGCGACCGGTGTGTCGCAGTATCTCGGCAGCGTGGTCGCGAATTTTGCACAGATGCCTTCCGGCGATCTCACGGCGGTGCAGTCGCTGCCGCTGTACACGAAGCTCTTCACCGGGCTCGGCTGGCTTGCCGCCGCGGGTGTAGTGGTGGCCGTGCTTCTGCTGCCGCTGATGCGCCGCCTGTCGCGCGAACATCAGCGCTGTACCGACGAAGCGCGCGAAAACGCGCAACGCGATTCGGCTACGCTGGCCGCTGCGGCGCAATGATGGTCATGGCGATGCGGTTGTATTGATCGACGGGCGCATGTTGTGCGTGTGCAAAACACGCGCATCAACGCATCAAAAAGAGGCGGCCCCGGCAGACGATGCCGGGGCCGCTTTGTCTATACCGGGTGCGTTCGCGCTGAGCTGCGCGTTTCCCGCTTAACCGCGCGGAATCACCAGCCGCTGCCCGACCAGGATCAGGTTCGGGTTCGGCAGGTTGTTGCGCCGCTGGATCTCGACATAGCGCGCGGCACTCCCCAGCTGGCTCGAGGCGATCAGATTCAGCGTATCGCCCGACTTCACGACGTAGGTCTTTTCGCTGCCCTGTGCGGCGGTCGTCGCGATCTGGTTGCTGATGAAGTATTTGCGCAGCAGATCGAGATACTCGGGCGATTGCCTGACCTTGGCGATCGCCGAATTCAGATACACCAGCAGGTCGCTATCGCTCTTGCGTACGCCGATCTTGTACGCGAGGTTCGAGCCTTCCAGCTTGCTGACCGCGAAAGTCAGGTCGGTGCCTTCAATCTCCGCCACGCCGAACGGGTAGTCATAGACGATGGCGTCGACTTGTCCGTTGTTCAGGAAGTGCGCCATCCACGAGCGTTCGCCGTTGATGCTGGCATCGGACAACTCGACCACCTGGTTGTTCGGGAACGCCTTCGTCACAAACGCCTTGACGTCGGGGTCGCCCTGCAGGATGCCGATCTTCTTGCCAGCCAGGTCGGCGGTCGAATGGATCGACGAGCCTTTGCGTACGATCAGCGCGTAACCGAAGTCGTCGATGTAGGGCACCGTGTAGACCACGCCGTTGGGCGTGTCGTCGGAGAACGTCAGGCCGTCCATCGCGATGTCGACGGTGGCGTTGCCGTCCTTGTCGGTCTGCGTGAGCTGCGCGGGAACGGCCGGATAGGTGTCTACGCCGTGACCGGTATCGACCTTGATCGTGCTGTGATCGCCCGAGGTGAATTCCTTCTGCGCGAACAGCAGCTTCGCGAAATCGACGTTGAAGCCCTGCGGTTTGCCGCCGTCTTCCGAGTAGAACGGGCGCGAGGGATTTTCTACGCTGATCCGCGCCACGCCGTTGGTGACGATCGATTTCAGCGTGTTCTTGTTCGGCACGAAGCCGTCCACCGCGACCGATTGCACGACGTTCGTGCTGGCGTTGTTACTACTGCTGTTGTTATTGCTGCTGCTGTTGCCGCTGGAATTCGAGTTATCGCTGGAACTGGTCTGCGTCGACGACGGCGATGACGAAGAAGGCGACGCGAGGCGTTGCACCAGACCGCCCTGATAGATCAACCATCCCGCAACGAGGATGACCAGAAAGATTGCCGAGCCTAGTATTTTTTTCATTGTGTCTGTTCGGTAGTTGGACGTGTCGAGTGTGCTGTTTCGATGCTTACTGTTTCGAAGCGATCTGCGGCGATGCGATCGGTGTGGGTGACGCCCCCGATCCCGCTGTCAGAAGGCTTGCGTTCGCCGCCTGTTGAGCCTGCTGAACTTCCGGGTTGTCCATCAGCGAGGTTTCCATCTCGGAGAAGGCCTTGTTCACCGAATTGGTGACGGCGTCGATGGCGGCGTCGGTCTTGATCTGCTCGAACGTGTTGCTGGTTTGCATGCCGGCAATCTTGTTCATGCGCTGCGCGGATTGCGACATGTCCCACAGTGCTTTCGCGCGATCGATCGCGTTCGAGAAATTCTGCAGCTCCGACTGAACCTGTTTGTAGCGTTGCTCGCGGAAGGTCAGCAGCTTGTTCATCGTGGCCAGTTGCGCTTCGAAGCGCTCGGCGTCGTCGGGATACTGCTTCTTGAACTGCGCGGTCTTGGTCGCGAAGTTCGCGACTTCCGTGCGGAAGCCGGTAATGCTGTCCTTGAACTTCTGCGCGGCCTGTTCCTTTTCCGCCAGCTGGTTATAGAGCGTCTCGATCGGGTTGGTGCCCGCCTCGTTGACCATCATCTTGACCTTCTGGTTCGCGAACTTCATCGCGATGACCGGCGCGAAGTTGATCGCCGCGAGCCCGATGACCGCGGCCGCGATGAGGCCGATCAGCCCCTTGACCAGCAGCACCACGAGCGGGGCGACGACAATGATGCCGAGGCCGATGATCCCCCACTTGATGAGCTTGACCTTGCTCTGATTCGTGCCTGAATTGCCGGTCGTCATATCTTTGGACATACGCGCTACCCCTGTGACGTTTATACGGACTGAATGGTGAAGCTTGAATCAATCGTTAAAAGAGGCAAAGCAAAAAGAAAACGGTGTGACTGTCTGAGCCAGTGTCTTAATCGGTCGTGCTGTGGCGGGTTGCCTCTGAAACATTTCCAGGCGCGTGTTGCCGTGCGCCATATTAAGACGCTTTTCCTGGTATTTTTTCGATTGTTTTGTGCATTGGGTTCGCAGCGGCGTCCATACAGGCTCGCTGCGGCATACCAGCCGGTCTGCCACGGCACGCCACGTTGAAAGGACGGTACGTGTGCACGGTTCACTTTTAAAGCGTTCGAATGCGGTAACCCGTATTAACTCCGACGGCTCGATGAAGCTCTGCACGGCGGTGTCGCGGTCTTCTGCTTCGATCATGATTTAACGTTTTCGCGCATAAAGGCACCGAAAATATTACACCTGTCCGCTTGTATGGGCGGCATTTTCGGTGGAGCGGGGTAGCAGAGAGGGAAATCGCCGGATAAGGCGAGGCGGCGTGGGCCGCAAGCGTGAACCGGGGACGGCGCTGCGAGGGGGGAGGTTCGAACGAAGGGTTCAGAGGGAAATGAGGGCGTCGACCGCGCAGGGCGCGCGGTCGACGTCGCCCCGGCCGGTTACCGCCCGCGCCTGCAGTGCGCTGCAGGGCGGCACCGGCGCCGGCGCCCGTTCAATCCGGGATCTTGCGGAACGACACGGCGATGCGGTTCCAGCCATTGATCGCGATGATCAGCATCGTGAGGTCGCCGATTTCCACGTCGGTGAAATGCGG
The DNA here is from genome assembly GCF_002362315.1 of Paraburkholderia acidicola. Taxonomy (GTDB): domain Bacteria; phylum Pseudomonadota; class Gammaproteobacteria; order Burkholderiales; family Burkholderiaceae; genus Paraburkholderia; species Paraburkholderia acidicola. The sequence continues at coordinate 1,492,252 of NZ_MTZV01000006.1, read as the reverse complement.
CTTGACTGCTTCCCACACGGCGTCGGGCACATGCGTCTGCGAAATGAGCGTGAGCGCTTCGGTCCATTCCAGCGCGGCGCGTTCGCGATCGGTGAAGAACGGCGTTTCGCGCCACACGGTGACGGTGGCGAGGCGGCGTTCCGTTTCGCCGCCCTTGCGCGCGTCCGTCGTGTGCATGTCGACGCAGAAAGCGCAGCCGTTCAGCTGCGAGGCGCGCAGCCGCACCAGTTCGGCGAGCGGTTTCTCGATGCTGCTTTTGCTGACCTGTTCTTCCAGCGCCAGCATTGCCTTCGTGCCATGCGGGTTGGTTTTATAGAAGTCGAGACGTGATTGCATGATGTGCTCCAGTTGAATGTGCCCGCGATTGGGGCCATGGATCAAGCTTAAATCGCATTGTGGTCAGGCAAAATAGCCATTTCTGGAATATCTCAGGTAACCACTTCCCATGGACATCCACATCGCGGTCGAAGGTCGGCACGACCTGGCGGGGCAGATCTACCGGCAGCTCAGGGAGGGGATTATCGAAGGTCGGCTAGCCGGCGGCACACGTTTGCCCTCCACGCGCGATCTCGCCATCCAGCTCGGCGTGTCGCGCAAGACGACGCTCGATGTATTCGAGCGGCTGCTCGCCGAAGGCTATCTGAGTGCGCGCGCGGGCTCCGGCACCTTCGTCGCGGACGGCCTGCAGCGACTACCCGCCGGACGCTCCGCGCAGATCCGCGAAGTCGAAGCCGCCCGCACGCAGACGAAGGCGCGCGTGCGGGCACGACCTGTCTGGGAACAACTGCGGGATGCATCGATGCTGCCGCGGCCGATCACCGGATCGCCGTACGACTTTGTTGGTGGCATGACGGACAAGGCGCTGTTTCCGTTCGACGTCTGGCGGCGCTGCGTGAACCACGCGCTGCGGGTACAGGCACGTGGTCGCGGGATGTATCGCGAATCTGCGGGCGAACAGGACCTGCGGCTCGCGGTGTCGCGTTATCTGGCTTTCAGCCGCGCGTTGAACAGTAACTGGGAGGACGTGTTCGTCACCCAGGGCGCACAGCATGCGCTCGATCTGCTGGCGCGCATCACATTGCGCCCCGGCGATGTCGCGGTGGTCGAGGATCCCGGTTACCCGCCGGCGCGCGAATGTTTCGCGGCGCTCGGCGCGAAGGTCGTGCCGGTCCCGGTCGACGCGGAAGGGCTCATCGTCGCGAAGCTGCCGAAGAACGCGCGGCTCGTTTACGTGACGCCGTCGCACCAGTTTCCGCTCGGCATGCCGATGTCGCTCGAGCGGCGCGTCGCATTGCTCGAATGGGCGGAACAGCGCGACGCGTTGATCATCGAGGACGACTACGACTGCGAATTCCGCTTCGACGGTCGCGCCATCGAACCGCTGAAAACCCTCGATCGCGCCGGTCTCGTCGCCTACGTCGGCACCTTCTCGAAGACGCTTTTCCCCGAACTGCGGGTCGGTTACGTGGTGCCGCCGGTGTCGTTGGGCGGGCCGTTGCGCAAGGCACGTCAGCTCGGCGACTGGCATGGCTGCACACTGACGCAGACCGCGCTCGCGGCGTTCATGCTCAATGGCGATTTCGCGAAGCATCTACGCCGCATGCACAAGATCTACGTGACGCGCCGAATGTGTCTGCTGTCGCATCTGCGTGGCCCGCTCAGCGAATGGTTCGAGCCGACGGCACCGATTGCCGGCATTCACCTTGCCGCGCATCTGAAGGGGGCGCTCTCCGAAGCGACGCTGATCGCCGCGGCACGCGATGCATCGATCGGCCTGTACGGACTCGCGCCGTTCTATGTACGGACCCGGCCGCAGCCGGGATTGATCTTTGGTTACGGGGGTATTGGTGCCGATCACATCGACGAGGCGCTGACGAAGCTCGCGCGGCTGATGCCGAAACTGGCGCGTTGAGCCGGTTGCGTGTCGGCTATGGCGGAATATTGCGGGGCATTACGACGCAGGTCGCGCGTCCAGCGACGTGCCACTGGTCGCCATAACCGCGGTTTCGATGCTGGGAAGGGGGTACGGGTCGTCTAAAAACGCGGTGCGAGTTCATGCGCGGTGGACGTGAAGTCAACGCGAAGTTCACATGAGGCTCACGCGAAGGTCACGCGAGACTCACGTTTACCCCTTGAAACAAGCCTCAAAATGCACCCGGGAGTCAGCGCCACGCAACAAACCCCACCTGTGATGCACAAAAGATTCGCGCGAAACGCTATAGCGCTTGTAGAATCCGGCGTTGAAGTGCACGCATACCGCGTGTACTTCGTGCATTCACTGACCACAACAGGTAGGAGAAACATGCCGACTTCCGCAAAAAAGGTGGCCAAGAAGGCCGCACCGGCAGCTGCCAAAAAGGTTGCTGCGAAGAAAGTGCCTGCGCAAAAAGCTGCAGCTAAGAAGGTCGCCGTGAAGGCGTCCGGCGCTCCGTCGCCGATCAAGGACACCTTCACGAAGGCCTCGCTGGCTGCTCATGTCGCAGAACGTGCTGGTGTTGAACCGAAGGCTGCCAAGGCTGTTCTGGCTGCACTCGAAGACACGATCCTCGGCTCGGTGCACAAGAAGGGTGCTGGCGAATTCACGTTGTCGGGTCTGCTGAAGATCGTCGCGCAGCAAGTGCCGGCGAAGAAGAAGCGCTTCGGCAAGGATCCGTTCACGGGTGAAGAGCGCTGGTTCCCGGCCAAGCCGGCAAGCGTGCGCATCAAGGCACGTGCGCTGAAGAAGCTGAAGGACGCAGCAGCGAGCTGATCTCGCGAGACACGTCGATGCCTTTCGGGGCCGCGGCGTTTTCCGCAGACAGGCAGTACACGATCCCCACGGGCTCACGTCCGTGGGGATTTTTCATGGGCGTTGCGTATTCGGGTAGTGCAACGATGAACCGACGTGCCAGCACGTGCCCGACTGCATCACAAACGGGGTTGCGCCGCGCAGTATTACAATAGCGGGTCTTTTTCTTGCGGATCTATCCATGACTTACTGTGTCGCGATGTGCGTCGACGACGGTCTCGTGTTCCTGTCGGACACCCGGACCAATGCGGGCGTCGATCACATCAGCACCGCGCGCAAGATGTCGGTATTCGAGCAGCCCGGCGAACGGGTGCTCGTGTTGCTGGGCGCGGGCAACCTGTCTCTGACTCAGGCGGTGCTACACGTGCTGAGCGAACCGTCGGACGACGGGCGCCCCACGTTGTGGACGGTCGGGACGATGACGGACGCGGCGCGGGTCGTCGGGGATGCGGTGCGCGCGGTGCATCAGCGCGAGGCGCCGGCGCTGCAGGAATTTGGCGTCGACTTCAATTGCAGCTTTATTCTCGGCGGCCAGATCGGTATCGACGGCAAGCCGCAGACGCCGCGGCTTTTCATGATTTACGCGGCGGGCAATTTCATTGAGGCATCGACGGTGTGCCCGTACTTCCAGATCGGCGAGTCGAAGTACGGCAAGCCGATCATCGACCGCGTGCTGACGCCTGCCACGCCGCTCGACGAAGCGGCAAAATGCGCGCTTATTTCCATGGATTCGACGCTGCGCTCGAATCTCTCCGTGGGCCTGCCGCTCGATCTGCTGGTGTACGAAACCGACGCGCTGCATGTGACGCGTTTCGTCTCGATCGATCAGGACAACGCGTACTACCAGATGATCCACCGCACCTGGGGCGAACGGCTGCGCCAGGTGTTCGGTGAAATTCCCGATCCGGACTGGCTGGAGACCGCCAACGTGCCGCTCGCGCAGCGCGAGCGTGCGTCGGTGACCTATCGCGGGCCCGAGGCCGCCAATGCCGCCGACGCGATGCCCGAGCAGACCCTCGCGCAGGCAGCAAAAGAGCAGGCGCGGCACTGAGCGGTACGGTGCCGTGGCCGCTGCCTGAGCCCTGCCGCGGCCACTACAACGCTAACTGCCACCACACCATCCACGCAGGCCTCCGCCAATAAAAAAGCCAGCCTTCGGCTTGGCGCCTCAGGCTGGCTCATGACAGCTGGAACTTCAGCTGTGCATCACGTCATGCTTAGAACTTGTGACGGATACCGATCGTGAAGATTTCCTGCGCCGTCGAGTCCGACGGGTAGTCGTAGTCGGCCACGGTTGCCGTTGCACCCGTACCGCTTGCACGTTGGTACGCGCCGAGCGCATAGACGTCCGTACGCTTCGACAGGTTGTAGTCCGCACCCAGCGAAATCTGGTTATACGACGCCGACGGGCCGTTGCCCGAAGCGTGCGTAAAGGTGTAGCCCAGACCGAGCAGCGCTGCCGGCGTCAACTGGTAGTTCACGAAACCTGCACCGACGTTGTAACGCTCCGTCGCGCCGAACGAGGACAGCGAGTCCGGCTTGTACTGCGCGTTGCTGTAGCGGATGCCAGCCGTGATCGGCCCGATGACATACTGACCAGCGATCGACGCGATACCGATCGACTTGGCCGATGCGAACGGCAGGTTGATCGAGTTGAACGTAGCGTCCGACGTCGCGTTCCAGCTACCGGCACGGGCTGCTGCCGTGTTGGCGTTGGTCATGCGGATGTAGCCTGCTGCGAGGCTGAACGGACCCGTTGCGTAGCTGACCGCGCCGGACCATGTCTGGCCTGCGCTGATCGCACCTGCGACGCCGCCGAATGCGTACATGCCTTCGAACTGGAGGCCACCGAACACCGGTGACGTGTACTTGACGGCGCTGTTCGTACGCGAGCTGTTGTCGTTGTTGTCGACGTCGCTAGGCGTGGTGAACGTGGAGCCCCAGTAGTTGTCTGCCGTGATCGGCTGGACCAGGTCGACGACCGGATCGTACTGACGGCCGAGGGTGACCGTACCGTACTGGTCGCTCGTCAGGCCGACGTAGGCTTGACGTCCGAATTCCTTGCCGCCTTGACCAAGCTTGCCGGTATTCGGATCAAAACCGTTTTCCAACTGGAAGATGGCCTTGAGACCGCCACCCAGATCTTCGGTGCCTTTCAGGCCCCAGCGATTGCCCTGCATGTTGCCGCCGACCAGGCCGACGAAGCTCTTGTTATTCGTATTGGCGTTATGCACGTACTGGAAAGCGTCGTCCAGCACGCCGTACAGGGTCACGCTGCTTTGAGCGTGGGCTGCGCCAGCGGCACCCAGAAGGGCCAGCGAGAGGGTAGATAGTGCGATTCGTTTCATCCATTTCTCCACGCAGATGATTAGTTTCGTTGTTGCGGAAAGGAGAATAGCGCAGTGTGTCTATGCGCAAGAACTGAAAAAAAATCACTGTCTCCAAAATGTGACATGTCGCTCAAAGCCTTGTATATAAAGCCTTTCGCCGACTGTTCCAAATTTGACAATATTATCTCTCTGATATCGCATTATTGTTGTTTTGTTGAGAGTGCGGGTGGAGCTATTTACAATTTAGATATCATTTTGAAGGCTATACGTAATAAATGCGGCGTCTCGATTGATATTCGTCAGCTGATTGTTAGCATCTTTTTTATGCGATTCGCGGGGTAAACGGCAGACAAAGATGGACAGATCGTCCCAGGGAGACTAGGCGCTCGCGAGATGGCGCTGGGCGGGATCAACGGTCGTCGTTGGCGGTCTCTGGTGCTTCGCTGTCGCCGTTGCGGCGACCCGCGACCGCGGTGACGACGAGCGCCGCGCCCGCAGCCAGCAGCAGCGAGCCCCACGGATGCCGCTTCACGTAGCGATCGGCGGCGACGGCGCTACGGCCGGCCTGCACCAGCGTTGCAGCGGCGGCCCGCGTAGCCTGGTTTTCGACGCGCACCACCGTACGGCCGAAACGCACTGCACCGTTGGTCGCGGGTGTTTTGGGCGGCGTGTCCTCATCCGCGTCCACATCGGTGGTTTGCGGAAGCGAAGACACTGACGCAGCGTCGGCCGCGAGCGCATCCTGCAGATCGAGCCGGCGCTGTGCCCCGGACGCGACCGTCGAAGCCGCGATCACCGACGCCAGTTTGGCGCGACTGCCCGGCGGCGGTTCGCTGTCCTGCAGGCCCCATGCACCGCGCGGATCGTGCAACCGGCCGCGGGCCGCGGAGAATTCGGCGCCGAGCAACAGCACGGCCGCCGAGAAATACAGCCACATCAACAGCACGGCCAGCGAGCCCGCTGCGCCGAACGAATTCGCCATACCCGCATGCGCGAGGTACAGCGCGAACAGCTTCTTGCCCGCGGAAAACAGGACAGCGGCGATGAGTCCACCGACCATCGCGTCTTGCCAGCGCACGATTGCATCGGGCAAGAACTTGAGCAGTGCGGCAAAGGCGAATGCGAGGACGAGCAGGCCGACGATCAACTGCAGCACGTTGCCGATCACCACATAGGGCGAATTGCCCCACAGCCACTGGCCGACGAACGTAATCGCGGTGTCGAGCACCAGCGACACGATCAGGAGGAACGCAACACCGAGCACGAGGCTGAACGAGATCAGACGAACGCGCACGAGGGCGACCACGCTCGACGAGCGCGCCCCCGTGGGCGGCCACACCATGTTGAGCGCACTGTTCAGCGACGAGAAAGTTGCCGACGCACCGATCGCCAGCGCCGCGAACGAGATGATCGCAGCGATGCCGCCCGCGTTGCCGCTACGGTGCGCGTTCTCGACGATCGTCGTGATACCGGCGGCCGCTTCGTTGCCAAGCACGCCGTGCACTTCGCGGAACAGTTCCCCACGCGCCGCCTCGGCACCGAAGAACCAGCCGGCGATCGCGATCACCATCACGAGCGTCGGTGCCAGCGAGAATGCCGCATAGAACGCGATGCCCGCGGCCATCGCCGCACAGCGGTTCGCTGAGAATTGCCTGAGCGCACCGATGGCCCACGACGCCTGCTTGCGGGCCACCGTCTGGAGTTTTTCTGAAGAGAGTGTGTCCATGGTGGTCCTTGTGGTCGGAAGCGTGACAGCAGTGACGACGGTAAGTAAGTGCAAGCACCATGCCCGAGGAACTATAACAAGTGCAACCCGCGAACGCGGCCGCGCAGCCTCTCAAGCATCCGGACTGCCGAATACCTCAGCGCATAGCGACCGGCCGGCTTCGCTCAGGCGCGCGGTACCCGTGCCTTCCTCGGTGAACGTCGTCTCGACGATGTCGCTGTCGACGAGTGCCGTCAGTTGACGGCGCAAGCCGCTCATCGGCAGGCCGGTCTGCTTGGCCAGTTTTGCCAGCGACCATGCATGGCCCGGCGTTTCCTGTTCCGCGCGCCATAACTGCGCGAGCACGGCGACGAGGGCGGGGTCGATGGCATCGTTCATAGCGTGTCTCCTCGTCAGACCATGCTCGCGGCAAGTTCGCCGAGCGTCTTGAGCGCGTGCTCGGTTTGCGCGTTCCAGGGGTAGCTGTAGTTCAGCCGGATGAAGTGGCTGAAGTCGTTGCGCGTCGAAAACATATAGCCAGGACCGATCGTGATGCTGCGCACGAGCGCCGCCTGATAGAGCCGCATCGAATCGACGCGTGGCGGCAGTTCGACCCACAGCACATAGCCGCCTTGCGGCGACGAGGTGCGCGTGCCGGCGGGGAAAAACCGCAGCACCATCGCGATCATGAGTCGCGCCTGCTGACGATAGAACTTACGCACCTGCCGCAGATGCCGGTCGTAACCGTCGTGCCGCAGATAGTCCGCGATCGCGATCTGCGGCACCGACGGTGTGGTCAGCGTATTGAGGAACTTGAGCTTCTCGACCTGCGCGCGATACCGGCCCGGCATCGCCCAGCCGATGCGGTACGACGCGCTCAGGCTCTTCGAGAACGACGCGCAATGCAGCACGAGGCCACGCGTGTCGAAACTCTTCAGCGTCGAGGGGCGTGTGTCGCCGAAATACAGTTCCTGGTAGACGTCGTTTTCGATGGCTGGAATGTCGTGCGCGGCGAGCAGATCGACGAGTTGTTGCTTGCGCTCGTCGGGCATCCGGAAGCCGAGCGGATTCTGGAAATTGGGCATCACCATGCACGCAGCGATTTTCTGTCTACCGATAATCTGCGCAAGCACGTCGATATCGATGCCGTGCACCGGGTGGGTCGGGACCTCGATTGCGCGCATGCCGAGACGTTCGATCGCGTGCAGCATCGCGTAGTAGGTCGGCGATTCGACGGCGACCGTATCGCCGGGTCTGGCGACCGCCTGCAGGCTCAGGTTGATCGCTTCGGTGGCGCCGACCGTGATGATGATTTCGTCGGGATCGATCGCAATGCCGTTTTCGGCGTAACGCCGCGCGATCTGGCGGATCAGCTCGGGGTTGCCCGGCGGCAGATCGTCGATCAGATTCCAGCTCGCATGACGTCGCGCGATCGCGTTCGCATACTGGTTGATGCGCCGCCACGGGAACAGCGACGGGTCCGGATACGGCGAGCCGAGCGGCATCGCATCCTCACTGCGGATGCTGCGCAGCGTGGACAGCACGAGCCGGCTCACGTCGACTTCCGCGGCGACGACTTGTGTTTGCGTTGCACGGCCGGGCGCGGTGCGGGCTCGTACGGCTGCATCGCGCACGAAGTAGCCAGACTGCGGTCGCGTCTCGACGACACCACGGCTTTCGAGCAAGCCATACGCGTGCAACACCGTCTTGATGCTCACGCCGTGCTGCTGGCTGGCCTGGCGCACCGACGGAATCCGTTCACCGGCCGCGAACACGCCGCGCCGCACAGCGGCCTCGATTTCGTCGGCGAGTTGTTCGTAGAGCGTCACGGTGGCGGGCGATGAGGGTAACGACGCGAGTGTAGGCCAGATTCGCGCAACTGTATCCCTCGGGTTTCATGTTTTCTGTGTGCCGTGACAGTTTTGGAACACAGTACGCTGCATACATCGGCGCAGTGCGCCTTCGCAGTGCAACTTGTTAACTGGTCTGTATCCGGCCATCCGATCATGAAGAAACCCGAAGCCCGCATCGAACCGTACACGCACCCCGCCGCGGGCTGGGGCGCGCTGAAGTACGTCGCCATCAACCTGATCAAGGAGAAGGTGGCGGGCGGCAACTACCGCACGCTGCTGGCGCAGAACCAGCCGAACGGCTTCGACTGTCCGGGCTGCGCGTGGCCTGACCGCGAACATGCGTCGACCTTCGAGTTCTGCGAGAACGGTGTCAAGGCGGTGGCCGCCGAGGCGACCGGTAAGCGCGTGACGCCGGCGTTCTTCGAGGAACACACCGTGACCGCGCTGATGGCGCAGTCCGACTTCGAACTCGAGCAGCACGGCCGGCTCACCGACCCGCTCGTCTACGATGCCGCACGCGATCGCTACGTGCCGATCAGTTGGGACGATGCGTTTGCGCTGATTGCACAGCATCTAAACGGTCTCGACGATCCCGATCGCGCGGCTTTCTATACGTCGGGACGCGCGAGCAACGAAGCCGCGTTCCTGTACCAGCTGTTCGTGCGGATGTACGGCACCAACAATTTCCCCGACTGCTCGAATATGTGTCACGAAGCGACGAGCCGCGGCTTGCCGCACACGGTCGGTGTGGGCAAAGGTACGGTCACACTCGACGACTTCGAACACGCCGACACGCTGCTACTGTTTGGGCAGAACCCCGCGACCAACCACCCGCGCATGCTCGGCGAACTGCGCGAATGCGCGAAGCGCGGTGCGACGATCGTGTCGATCAATCCGCTGAAGGAGCGCGGCCTCGAACGCTTTGCGAGCCCGCAGCATCCGGTGGAAATGCTGACGCTTGGTAGCACGAAGATCAGTTCGGTGTTTATCCGGCCGAAGGTCGGTGGCGACTTTGCGCTGATCAAGGGTGTTGCTAAACGTGTCGTCGAACTCGACGATGAAGCGCTTGTGTCCGGTCTCGAACGCGTGCTCGACGTCGATTTCATCGCGGCGCATACGGTCGGCTTCGACGCGTTCGCCGACGATCTGCGCGCCGAAAGCTGGGACACGATCGTCGCGGAATCGGGTGTGCCGTTCGACGACGTGTTGAAGCTCGCCGACATCTACGCGAAGGGGCGCGCGGTGATCTCGACGTGGGGCATGGGCCTCACGCAGCACAAGAACTCGGTGCCGACCGTGCAGTTGCTGTCGAACCTGATGATGATGCGCGGCAATATCGGCCGGCGCGGTGCGGGGCTGTGCCCGGTGCGCGGCCACTCGAACGTGCAGGGCGATCGCACTGTCGGTATCGAGGAACAACCGACCCACGAATTTCTCGACCGGCTCGGCGCTGTGTACCGTTTCGAGCCGCCGCGCGAACATGGCCTCGATGTCGTCAGCACGATTCAGGCGATGCTCGAGCGCAAGGTGAAAGTGTTCATCGGGCTCGGCGGTAACTTCTCGATCGCGACGCCCGATACGCCGCGTACGTGGGACGCGATGCGCTCGTGCGACCTGACCGTGCACATCACGACCAAGCTGAACCGTAGCCATCTGATACATGGCCGCGACGCGCTGATCCTGCCGACACTCGGCCGCACCGAGATCGATCTGCAGAACGGTATCGCGCAGGGCGTGAGCGTCGAGGATTCGATGAGCATGGTGCACATCTCGTACGGGATGAACCGGCCGGCCTCACCGAACCTGCTGTCGGAGATTGCGATCGTCGCGCGGATGGCGCACGCGACGCTCGGTAGCGCGAAGGTCGACTGGCTTGCGCACGCGAACGATTACGCGTTGATTCGCAATGGCATCGCGCAGGTGATCGACGGTTTCGAGAACTACAACGAACGGCTCAAGCATCCGGGCGGCTTCCATCTCGGTGTCGCATCGCGCGAGCGGATCTGGAAGACGCCGAGCGGCAAGGCGCAGTTTCTCGTTCATGCGATCGCAGTCGACACGCCGATTCATCGCGCCCGCGAGCGTCTCGGCGAGCGTCTGATGACGCTGATGACGACACGTTCGCACGATCAGTACAACACGACGATCTACGGTCTCGACGATCGCTATCGCGGCGTGTTTGGCCAGCGGCGCGTGCTGTTCGCGAACCGCGACGATCTCGCGATGCTCGGTTTTGTCGCCGGGCAGCGCGTCGATATCACGAGCGTGTGGGACGACGGTGTGGAGCGGCGCGTCGACAGTTTCCTGCTCGTCGAATACGACATTCCGCGCGGTTGCCTCGGCGCCTATTACCCGGAGACGAATCCGCTCGTGCCGCTGGAGTCAGTGGCCGATGGTGCCGGTACGCCGACGTCGAAATCGATCCCCGTGTTGCTGTCCGCTACCGTCGAGGCGGTCGCTGCCTGATATCGAAAAGTAAGCTTGCTGGACGAAACGAAAGGCCGCCGCGAGGCGGCCTTGTCGTATCCAGCCTGGCACCTGGGCAGACAGGACGAGGATCAAACGGGGAAAGGGCGCGTTGCCGACGCGGAGATCTCATTTTTCTACATAGTAATAATTCTCATTTGCGTTATAATCGTCGGTCTTATACAAGATTCCCGTTCGCGTTCTGTAATGTGGATGCGTGGCGAGCGAATCACAGAAACATGCCGCCCAGATTCCGAGCACGCCCTGGGACGGAAACTCGGACCACTACGCTTTTTCCATTCATGTCTGCTTCCCGCCTTTCCCTTGCGCCGGTCCAGCCGGCGAAGCTTCTTGCTGGACGTCTCGCAATCAGCACCGCAATTTCCATGGCTTTTGGCGTTGCTGCACCTGCCTTTGCGCAGTCGGCGGGGACCGATGCTGCGCCCGGTTCGGTGTTGCCCGCTGTCAAGGTTGAGGCCTCGGTGCCGGTGCTGCCGGGCGATCTCTCGCCGACTTATGCCGGCGGCCAGGTCGCGCGGGGCACCGATTTCGGCGTGCTCGGCAAGCAGAAGATGATCGATATGCCGTTCAGCATGACGACGTATACGGCGAAGCTGATCGCAGACCAGCAGGCGTTGACGCTCGGTGACGTGCTCGATAACGACCCGGCGGTTCGTGTGAGTTCCGGGTTCGGCAATTTCTCGCAGGTCTTCGTGATCCGCGGTTTTCCGCTCAATGGCGATGACATCTCGTTGAACGGCCTCTACGGTGTGACGCCGCGGCAGCTCGTGTCGACCAGCGCGCTCGAACGCGTCGACGTGTTCAAGGGCGCGAATGCGTTTCTGAACGGCGCGTCGCCGGGCGGCACGGCGATTGGCGGCGGTGTGAACCTGCAGCTCAAACGCGCCGACGACAAACCGCTCACCCGCGTCACGCTCGAAACCAGCGGCTCGGGTGAATTCGGCGAACATATCGACGTGGGTCGCCGCTTCGGCAGCGAAGGACAGTTCGGTATTCGCGTGAACCAGATGAATCGCGGCGGCGAAACCAGCATCGATGGCGAACATCGCCTCAACAATACGACGGCTGTCTCGCTCGACTGGCGCGGCGACAAGCTGCGCCTGTACGGCGATTTCGTGTATCAGCGGCAGAAGATCGACGACGGACGTCCCATCGTCTACGTGACCGGTAGCCAGATTCCGGAGCCCCCGTCAGCGACTCATAACTACGCGCAGCCGTGGTCGTTCAGCAATCTTGAAGACACGGTTGGCATCGTGCGTGCCGAGTACGATTTCCTGCCGGCGTGGACTGCGTATGTCGCCGGCGGCGCGCGTCATACGAACGAGCACGGCGATTACGCGTCGCCGACCTACAACGGCGCGACGGGCGTGACGACGACCTCGCGGCTCGGTGTGCCGCACAAGGAAGACACGTTGTCCGGCGAAGCCGGCGTGCGCGGCCATTTCACGACCGGGCCGGTCACGCACATGGTGACGGCAAGTGGATCGGTGGTACGTATCGACGGCCAGTCGGCTTATACGTTGTCGGGTACGGTGCCGACCAGTCTGTACGACACGCCCGTACTGCCGCGCCCCGGCGACAAATTCACCGGCGGCAATCTGGCCGATCCGGGCACGACCGCGCTTACGCTGATGCGCAGCGTCGCAGTGTCGGATACGCTTGGCTTCCTGAACGATCGTGTGCTGTTCACGATCGGCGCGCGCCATCAGTCGATCCATTCGAACGGCTTCAACTACAAGGGCGTGCAGACCAACAACTACGACCAGAGTTTGACGACGCCGCTGTTCGGGCTCGTCGTCAAGCCGTGGGAAAACGTCGCGTTCTTTGCGAACCGCAGCGAAGCGCTGGCTCAGGGCGGCCAGGCGCCGAATACCGCGGTCAACTTCGGCCAGCTCCTCGCACCGTATCGTACGAAGCAGTACGAGGTGGGCGTGAAATACGATACGCAGCGGCTGGGTGCATCGCTTGCGGCTTATCAGATCGAGCAACCGTCCGCTTACACCGACAGCACGACGAGAATCTACGGAACGAACGGCACGCAGCGGCACCGTGGGCTCGAAGCGGAAGTGCACGGCGAGCCGTACAAGGGCGTACGGTTGCTGGCCGGCATGTCGCTGATCAACGCGAAGCTGCTCGACACCAACGGCGGCACGACGGACGGCAACCGGCCGATCGGCGTGCCGAGCTACCTGTTCAATCTTGGTGCCGAATACGACGTGCCGATGGTGAGCGGCCTTACGTTGACTGCGCGCTGGATTCACACCGGCTCGCAGTATCTGGACGCGGCGAATACGGCGTCGATTCCTTCGTGGGATCGCTTCGATCTTGGTGCGCGCTATGCAACGTCGATATTCGGTCGACCGACGACATTCCGTGCCACCGTGCGCAATGTCGCGAACAAGGCGTACTGGTCGTCGACGATCGGCACGTATCTGACGCAGGGTGAGCCGCGTACCTTCTTGCTGTCGATGACAACGGACTTCTGACCTTGCCGGCCCATCCGGGCCGGCTGGCCTGAGGACTGTGTCGCCAGGTCGATCAGCACAGAGTGAGCGCGCTGGAATCAGACGTCATCGGTTAGAAGCGCACGCGCAGGCCCGCCGTCACCGCGATCTGCTCGTTCGAGTTTGACATCGATAGCCCGTTGATGACCGCGTGGATTCCGCTGTTACCGGTGTCGCTCACGTGTTGATAGACGCCTTGTAGATAGACGTCGGTGCGCTTGGACAACGCGTAGTCGGTCTGCAGCGTGAACTGGTTCCACTTCGGCGCAACGCCATCGATGTGGCTGTCCGTGAACGTATAGGCGCCTGAGATCGAGACAGCAGGGGTGAGCTGATACCGGCCATTCAGCTCGTAGTTCGTGAAGCGTGCGCTATCGGCCCCAAGGGAAAGACCGCTTGACGTACCCGATGCGGAAGCACCGATGCCGGTCAGGTTATCGAGCACCGTCTGCGTGAAGACGAGTCCAACCGTAGCGCCAGCAAACGTGTAATTCGCACCAGCGCCCCATGTGCGTTGCGTGCTGGCGGTGAAGGTCGCGTCGTTGGTCACCGCGCCACCGGAGTTCAGATCGGTGCCGCTGTTATTCAACTGCAGGTAGCCGGCCGCCGCATTGAACGGTCCGTAGCTATACGACGTGCCCACGCTGTAGGCGCGGTTCGTGGCGAACGCACCTGCGCTGTTGGAAAAACCGTACAGGCCGCCGAACTTCAGACCACCATAGGCGACGCTCGAGTACTTGATCGAATTGTTGATACGGAACGAGTTGTCGAGGTTGTCGTTGTCAAACGGATGGGCTGCCCCAGTACCGCCATAACGTGTCCCGGTAAGTGCAAGCGGCGCAAGATAATCGACGACGGAGTCGTACTGCCGGCCGAGCGTGACGGCACCATATTGCTGGCTCGACAGACCTACAAAAGCTTGCCGACCAAACTCCAGACCGTTCTGCCCGAGTTTGCCGTTAGCGATGTTGAAGCCGTTCTCGAGGGTGAAGATCGCGCTGAGTCCGCCGCCCAGATCTTCTGTGCCGCGCAGACCGAAGCGGCTTCCGTTCACCGATCCGCTCGTTTCCTGAAAGTTGCTGCTGCCGCCCTGATTGTTGGTGTAGGTGAGGCCCGCATCGATGAGCCCGTAGAGTGTGACGCTGCTTTGCGCGTGAGCGGTGGCTGCGAACGCGAGTGCACTGGTTGCGCCCAGTGTGATCAACGACTTTTTCATCCGATTCTCCGAATCTCCAATACGCCCAAAAGAAATGGGGCGTGCGGGCAAGTGCACTTCGACCTTGAACACATGTCCCACTTCGCCCTGATGCAACGGCTGCTGATATCTGTCTGCCGCTGGAGAGCGATTAGAAACGATCGGATGGCTACGGCTGTGGTGCTGCGGCAACGCCAAATTTACGGATTGTTTCGGCTCGGCTTCTTCTGAAATATCGACGGGACGATGAATGCAGGGCGTGATCGCGCGCAACGCTTTGCCGTCGAGGGAGAGGCGATGTTTTCGCTAGCCTATGGGTGCAAATGAGCGCAGGCGCAGTGTTATGCGAGTTAAGACCGTGAAAGGCATTTGCGCGCGCAGCGGGATTCGATGAGGATCAGAAAGAACTCAGTTCCACAGAAGACTCGTGCTGGCAGTGACGGGTGGTTTCACGGTCAGTGCGCGAGTCAGACGCTCGATGCTCCCGGCAGGCAACGCGTACGCGATCCAGCCAATGCCGCTATGCCGCAGCATGAGCACGGGCCCGAGCATCGGCGAATAATCGACGTGCCAGCAAGGATCCATTTCAAGCGGGTAGTCGTTCGAAACCGCCGGTTGAACTTCGGGCGGTGGTTGCATCTGTGAGCGCAGCAGAATCAGGCGACGAATGAGCGAGTCGATGTCGTCTGTCTTCAGCACGGAAGTTTGCTCCGCGATTCGAAAACGCAGCGCGACTTCGCCCTCTTTCTCCACTACATCCAGTGTCAACACGTCGTTCACGGTCAATCCTGATCAACTTCGCCAGCCCGCCGGAGCGAGCATGAGCGGTTACTCACCGGCCTGCGCTCGCGTGAGCGCATTCGTCGCCCGGGCGAACTCAGACGGGTGAGACGGTTGATCAAGTCTAGGGCACGTGTCCTTTGCCCGTGTAACGGGTTCGTTTCCGCGCGTTACGCAGCGGTTCCTGTACTCGACCCGATGCAGAAGTGCTGTTCCGCATGCGATGCAACGACGCTGGCGAGCACCGAAGTCTCACGACATTCCACGAGCATCCGTCTGATCGGCCGCGGCGACTGGCTGCCCCGGCGCTTCGTCGCGGCGCCGCGACCACACGCTATCCGTGCGTCCCGTTGCAACACGTTGCGCGGTCTTGCGCCACATCCATGCAAAGCACAGCGCGCCGACTGCTGCACCGATATCGATGCCGATCGTGTCGACGGTTGAGGAACCCCACAGCCTGCTCGACGGGACCAGCCATCCCAGTACGCTCGCGAGTGGAATCGCCGCCGTTGCGCAGGTCGCGAGACCCAGCAGCTCGACCGATCCGCGTGCCGCGCCGCGCACGAACGCCCACACGATGCTCGCGAGAAACACCGTGTAGTAGATGCCGATGTGCCACGCGTGCAGGTCGGCAACGCGACCGCTCAGCAGCTTGCCGGCCACGAGCGTGAGCGAGATGCCGCCGATACAGCCCAGCGACACACCGACGGTAAGCGCAGCCATCGCGAACGTCGCGCGCCGTTGCGTAACCGGCAGACCATCGCGTCGCGCGGCCTTGCGACGGCTCTCGATCCACAGCAGGTTGCCCGAATAAAACAGGAACGCACCGGCGATGCCGAGCAGGAAGTAGCCCCAGCGCACCGGGCTGCCGCCATAGCTGCCGAAGTGCAGCGCGTAGAACGCGCTCGTCGCCGCCGACCACGCATTGCCGTTGCCAACACCTGGCAGAAACTCGGTATTCAGGAAGCGGCCGCTTGCCGGGTCCATCAGCGCGAAGCCGCCCGAGCGCGCCAGAAAACGCGGATCGTCGCCAGCGATAAAGACTGTTGCGCCCGGCTCGCCCGCGCGGCGATAGCTCAGCGATGTCGGGACGAAATACGGCGCACGTTCGTGCACGGTTGCCAGCAACTGGCTGACTGGAACGAGAGGCGGCGTGGCGGACGCACCCGGTGCAGCAGGCGCTTTGGCGAAGAACGGATTCTGCGCGGTCATCATTGGTTGCAGTGTGCCGCGGTAGATGACCGCGTCCTGCACGTCGTAGATGTTGTCCTTGAGACCGAACGCCACCACCGACAGCGCCATCACGACATGAAACGGCAGACTGAGAATCCCGATCGTGTTGTGCGCGTCGAGCCACATGCGCTTCAGGTTCTTGCCGATACGCAGGGCGAAGAGGTCCTTGACCAGCGTCGGCAGCAACACGATTACACCGGATACCAGTGCGAGACCGTACAGCATCGATACGACGCCCATCACGCCCATCCCGACCGCGTAGCTGCCGGGCACGCCGGCAGTCATGTGCAGCACATCGATGAAACGCGCGGCATCCGACGGCCGGCTTTGCTTCGCAACAAGTTGTCCGCGTTCGTCGAACGACGTGCTCCAGCGCTGGCCCGCTGTGGGTTGCCACGTGAGACGCGCGGTACCGTCGTCGTCGCCGAGCGCGAGCGTGAATTGCCGGCGCGCGGCAGGGTAGGCCGCGAGGGTCTGTTCGATCAGCGTGTCGGCGCGCTCGAGCGGGACGGCGTGCGTGCCGGTTTCAGGCGGCGTGACCCACTCGGTCAGCGAGTCCTTGAACATCGTGACCGCGCCGGCATAGAACGCGATGAAAAGCAGCAGACCGGCAACAATGCCGGTCCACGTGTGCACGGTTTTATAGACGCGAAGAACGTCGCTGCGCATGTCCAGTCGGTCCGTTCAGAGAAATCAGAAAAGAAAATGCTGGCAGGCCGCAACGAGCGCGAACGCCGCGAGGTTCGCACCGCCGAGCCAGGCGCTTGCGCGCATACCGCTGCGAAACATGAAGCTGGCCGCGATCACGCCGATCCACACGGGCGGGACGAGCCACATCGCAACCTGAAACTTGTTGGGGATTGCGAGGCCGCCGGGCGCAAGACCGGCGAGCAGCGCGCTCGCGGCGATCCCGAGCCCGAAGCCCCCTACGGTACCGGCCAGCGTTTTGGTCAACCAGTCCCGTTCAATCGAACCGCGCGTCACCGCGCGGGTCCCGGCAGACGACGGCGTTCGAATACGGCCCCGAGCAGCGGACACGCGACGAGGGTCGCCATGATCGTCGTGATCACGAGCGAAAGCGATGTCGCGGGATGCATGGCATCGGCGCCGGTCGAGAACGCTGCGATCGTGCAGGCGGCGGCTCCGATCCGGCTTGGGCGGGCGCGCCACGGTTGGCTAAACCAGCGTTGCCCGGGGGCGCTCAGATAAAACAACAACGCACCGGCGAGTGCCGATGCGACGATGAACAGGTCTTTCATGATCCAGCGGACGCGGAAGCGTCGAGGGCGGCTAACATCCAAATGAGATCTTAATGAGAATGATTATCATACACGGGTTCAGGCCATTCCGGCTCGAAACTCGTGCGGATGTGTTAGGAGCACATGAAATGTCCGGTTCGGAGGTGCTGCACCTTCTCACGATCCGAATCAAACGTCCGTAGCTATCCCCCGCCGCGCCAGATTGCGATACAACGCCCGCACGCCGAACGTCCACGGCTCGATTTGCGTCGACAGTCGCACCGTGTTCACGAGCGCGCCGAGCGACGGCGTCGAGATCGTCACCACATCGCCGAGGTGATGCGTGAAGCCGCCGCCCGCCGTGTCGCGATCCTTGATCGGCGAGAACATCGTGCCGAGAAACAGCATGAAGCCATCCGGATACTGGTGATGCGCGCCGCAGGTCTGGCGCACGAGATCTTCGGGATCGCGGCTGATCTCGCTCATATGGCTCACACCGTCCAGCACGAAGCCGTCGTCGATACCATCGATGCGCAGCGACACACTCGCCGCACGCACCGAATCGAGCGTGAACGTGCCGTCGAACAGCCGCACGAATGGCCCGATCGCACACGAGCCGTTGTTGTCCTTCGCCTTGCCGAGCAGCAACGCCGAGCGGCCTTCGATATCGCGCAGGTTCACATCGTTACCGAGCGCGGCCCCGACGATCTCGCCGCGGCTATTCACCGCGAGCACGATTTCCGGCTCGGGGTTGTTCCATTGCGAAGTCGGATACAGGCCGACGTTCGCACCGAAACCCACCGACGACATCGGCTGTGCCTTCGAAAACACTTCGGCATCGGGGCCGATGCCGACTTCCATGTATTGCGACCACGCGCCACGACGTTGCAATTCGTCCTTGAGTTTCATCGCGGACGGCGAGCCCGGTTCGATCTGCGACAGATCGGCGCCGATCAACTGGTTGATCATCGCGCGGGTTTCTTCGGCCTTGCCTGCATCGCCGCCTGCATGTTCCTCGATCACGCGTTCGAGCAGACTGACGGCAAACGTGACACCGCACGCCTTGATGGCTTGCACGTCGCATGGGGCGAGCAGATGTAACGCGTTTTCCGATGCGCCTGCAGCGGAGGCATCGAGTGTTGCGTGCAGCAGTGCTTCGGCCGATCCCAGCGATTCGCCGGTTGCATGACGCGCGACAGCGGCTGCATCGGTGCGTTCGAATAGATCGGCGGTAGTCGGTGCGATGTGCGTGATGTCGAACGCTTCGCCGTGCCGTACGACGATGACCGACGGCCCATCGACGGGCGCGGGTCGCCACACGCGGCCGATCAGTAACGCGTCGTCGAGGTCGGCAGGCAGATGGGCGAGAACGGAAGGTGTGGGCATGAGGTGTGTCTCCAGGCGGGCACGCAGGCGTGGGACGGTGGCGCAGTACGGCACTGCCGCACCACCGTCCCACAGGCATCAATGATTGTGGCGCGACTCGCCGCGTGTTTCGATGATGTTTAGATACAGCGTGGCCGGCTCGAGGCACGCGCCGCTCGCCTGCTGTCCGACCATGCTGCGGTAGATCTCTTCCCACGGTGTCTTGTGCTGCAACACGGGTGGCTTCCATGCGGCACGTCGCTTCGCGAGTTCGTCGTCGGGGATCAGCAGATCGACCTTGCGATGCTTCAGATCGATGCGGATGATGTCGCCGGTTTGCAGCAGCGCGAGACCGCCGCCAACCGCTGCTTCGGGCGAGACGTTGAGGATCGACGGGCTCGCGGATGTACCGCTCTGACGGCCATCGCCAATAGTCGGCAGCGTATCGATACCGCGCTTGAGTAGCGCGGCCGGCGGTTGCATGTTCACGACTTCCGCGCCACCGGGATAACCGACCGGACCGCAGTTGCGGATCACGAGAATCGAGTGTTCGTCGATGCCGAGCGAAGGGTCTTCGATCCGCGCGTGATAATCCTCCGGTCCTTCGAACACGATCGCCTTGCCGTCGAACACGTCCGGCTTGTCGGGATCCGACAGGAAGCGTTTGCGAAACGCTGCGTCGATCACGCTCGTCTTCATCACCGCGCTGTCGAACAGGTTGCCGGACATCACCACGTAGCCCGCGGCGGCTTTCAACGGTTGATCGTAGGCGCGGATCACTTCGCGGTCGGGCGTTTCGACGGTGGTCAGATCTTCCGAGAGCGTGCGGCCGGTGACGGTGCGTGCGGCGCCATTCAAACGTCCTGCGCCGAGCAGTTCCTTCATCACGGCGGGCACGCCGCCCGCGCGATGAAATGCTTCGCCGAGAAACCGGCCGGCCGGCTGGCAGTCGACCAGCAGCGGCACATCGGGGCCGAGGCGCTGCCAGTCGTCGAGCGTGTGATCGACGCCCATGTGCCGCGCAATCGCGACCATGTGAATCGGACAGTTCGACGATGCACCGAGCGCTGCCGCTGCAACCACCGCGTTCTCGAAGGCGGCTTTAGTCATGATGTCGGACGGACGCAGATTTTCGCTGACCATTTCGACGATGCGCACGCCGGTGCGATGCGCCATCCAGCCACGCTCGCGATGCGGCCCGGGAATCGCCGCGCAGCCTGGCAGCGACATGCCGAGTGCTTCGGCGAGCGAGTTCATCGACAGTGCGGTGCCCATCGTGTTGCAGTGCCCGACCGACGGTGCCGACGACGCAACCATGTCCATAAACGCCGGGTAATCGATCTCGCCTGCCGCGAGCCGCTTGCGTGCGTCCCAGATTACGGTGCCGGAACCGGCGAGCTTGCCGTGGTACCAGCCGTCGAGCATCGGGCCGCCCGACAGCACGATCGCTGGAATGTTGACGGTCGCGGCAGCCATCAGGCATGCAGGCGTGGTCTTGTCGCAACCGGTGGTCAACACAACACCATCGATCGGATAGCCGTGCAGGATTTCCACCAGCCCCAGGTATGCGAGATTGCGATCGAGTGCCGCGGTCGGGCGCTTGCCGGTTTCCTGGATCGGATGCACGGGGAATTCGAGCGGGATGCCGCCGGCGTCGCGAATCCCGTCGCGTACGCGCTGCGCGAGTTCCAGATGATGGCGGTTGCACGGCGCGAGATCGGAGCCGGTCTGCGCAATGCCGATGATCGGCTTGCCCGACTGCAACTCTTCGCGGGTGATGCCGTAGTTCATGTAGCGCTCGAGATACAGCGCGGTCATGCCGGGATCGGAGGGATCGTCGAACCAGCGGCGACTGCGCAACCGGGGTGTGGTGTCGTGAGGGTTGGAGGAATCGCGGTCGGTGGGTGTCGTCATGGCGGTCAGCTTGTTGTCGGGGACGAGGGGGCGTTGTTGCAGATTATCAAGGGCCGCAGGATCGGTGTTGTCCGGATGCTGCCGGCAGCGGCAGATCGCTGAAGAGCTCATGGGGATTGTCGCGCACGCGCGTAGCGATTGCAGCACGCATGTCGTCGTCACCGGCGGCGTATCGCCTGACGATCGATAAGGTCCGTAAGCCCTGATTGCGCATGACGTCTCCCCATGCTAAATTGAATTTGACTGTTACCGGTAACATTATCAAACCGGTTGCAGCTTGTCCAGAAGTAGAAGAAGACCCGAACGAACCGTGCGATATATGACGCGTGGTCGTCGACAGGCGCAGGCACTGCCTGAATGGAGACGCAAGTGAATGCTCAGCCCTCTGCTTTATCGACCGGTTCGGAACCCGCCGCCTCGCCCCGCGTCTCCGCACGCCAGTTGCAGCGCGCGACGCTCACAGGAGCCGTAGGCAGCGCACTCGAGTACTACGACTTCGCAATCTACGGACTCGCCTCGGCGCTCGTGTTCGGTCATCTGTTCTTTCCCTCGCTCGGCACGACCGCGGGACTGATGGCGAGTTTCGCGACCTACGGTGCGGGCTTTCTCGCGCGGCCGTTCGGCGGGCTGTTCTTCGGCTCGATCGGCGACCGCAAGGGGCGCAAGTTCGTCCTGCTTGTCACGATCGCGTTGATGGGCGCATCGACGACGTTGATCGGCTGTCTGCCTGCGGGTTCGTGGGGAGCTGTGTTGCTCGTGTTGTTGCGGCTCGTACAGGGCTTTGGTGCTGGTGCGGAACAGGCTGGTGCATCGACGTTGATGGCCGAAGTCGCGCCGCTCAGGCACCGCGGTTTCTTCGCCGCATTGCCCTTCGTCGGCATCTTTGCAGGGCTTGGGCTCGCGACGTTCACGTTCAGCGTCATGCAGCGATTGTTGAGCGAACCAGCGATGCAGTCGTGGGGCTGGCGCATTCCGTTTCTCGCAAGCGTCGTGCTGATCGGCGTCGCTATCTGGATTCGTCTGCGTTTGCGCGAAAGCCCGGTGTTTGCGCAACTCGAAGCATCGCGCGAAGTGATTCATGCGCCGATGAAAGCGGTGCTCACCACGGCACGTCGTCCGGTGCTGGCCGCGACGTTGATGCGTTTCGCGGAGCAGGGCGGCTCGACCATTTACAACACGGTCGTGATCGCGTTTCTCGGCAGCTTCGTCGCGGCCCGCACCGGCGCTCCGCATGCGCAACTCGCCGCGGTCGGTACGACCGGTGCGCTGGCGGCGAGTTTGTTGAGCATCGTCACCACGCCGCTGTTTGGCGCGCTCTCGGATCGTGTCGGGCGTCTGACGGTGTATCGCGGCGGCGCGATCTTTCTGCTGCTGTGGTCGCTGCCGTCGTGGTGGATGATCAGCACCGGCGACCCGGTCTGGGTGAGCGTGGCGATGATCGGCGGTCTCGCATTTGGCGCGAACAGCATGCTCGGCGCGCAATGCGCGCATTTCACCGAGTTGTTCGGCAACCGCTACCGGTACTCGGGTGTGGCGCTCTCGCGCGAACTGGGTGCGGTGCTTTCAGGCGGCATTGCGCCGTTGCTGGGCGTGTACCTGATCGGTCGCGCGGGCGGTGCGTTCTGGGTAATGGGTGTCTACATGGCCGTGCTGTGCGCTCTGACGCTGATCGGTACGTTCCTCTCGACTGAAACGCGCGAACGCGATCTGACGCTGCTCGGCGATGCGGTGGGCAAGGGAGCGAGCGCTACGTAGCGCCACATAGCGTGCTGCGGCGAAACGGCCCGCCTGTATGATATCGATCGTTCTGCAACGATATCCTGACGGACCTATGTCTGATCCCATGCCGACCATGGCTGACGTCGCGAAGCAAGCCGGCGTATCGAAGATGACCGTGTCGCGTGTGCTCGCTGGCCGCGATGTCGCTGCGACGACGCGCGCCCGCGTGCTCGCGGTGATCGAACAGATGGGCTATGTACCCGACGCATCGGCGGGTTCGTTGTCGTCGGGACGCTCGCCGTTCATCGTCGCACTGGTGCCGTCGATGTCGAGTTCCAATTTCTCCGACACCATTCACGGCCTGAATGCTGCCGTCAACACGCACGGTCTGCAACTGCTGCTTGGCGATACCGACTACAGCCCCGACCAGGAAGAGCGGCTGCTGCGCGTGATGCTCGCACATCGCCCCGAAGGCGTGATGCTGACCGGTTCGTACCACACGACCGGCACGCGCACGATGCTCGATCGCGCCAAAGTGCCCGTGGTCGAAACCTGGGATCTGCCGCGCACACCGATCCAGCAGGCGGTCGGTTTTTCGAATGTGGAAGCGGCGTTCGCGATGATGCGTCATCTGTACGAGCGCGGGTATCGACGGATCGGCTTTGTCGGCGGGGCGACGCGGCTCGATCGTCGCGGGCTCGACCGGCAGAAGGGGTATCGCGAGGGTTTGCAAAAACTCGGCCTCGGTGCGCCGCGCGTAATCGAATACGGCGACTCGCCGATCACGATGAGCCATGGCGGCGAGGCATTCACACAGTTGCTCGCTGCGTGGCCCGACACCGATGCGGTGATGTGTGTGAGCGACATGTCGGCGTTCGGCGTGCTGATGGAGTGCCATCGTCGTGGCATCGCGGTGCCTTCGCGCATGGCAGTGGCCGGGTTTGGAGACTTCGAAGTGTCGCGGCACTGCTTCCCGCGTATATCGACGGTATCGGTCGATCCACTGGCGATCGGCCGGATTGCGGGCGAGATGCTGCTGGCCGCCGCCGATGCGCGCAAACACGGTGTACCTGCGCAAACACAGCGGCGTGCCGTCGATTTCCAGGTGATCGTGCGCGAGAGCACCTAGAAGGTTATCGGCTGCGTGCGGCGATAAACCCGATTTTCCTGTGAGGGTTGTATTCTGAAACTCATTGGGTTGTCGCAAGGGTTGTTTTAATATGCAACCAATAGCCGGGACGGTGCGCATCGTACGCAACCGGCATATAGGGTGTTGTGACTCACGATTGAAATGGTGGACGGAATGGCGAAGCGAAAAAGCCTGGCAGACTCGACGTGCCCTGTGGCGAGGGCGCTGGACATCGTCGGCGATCAGTGGTCGATGCTGATCGTAAGAGATGCGTTCGACGGCATTCGCCGCTTCGGCGAATTCGAGGCGAGCCTCGGCATCGCGCGCAACGTGCTGACCGAGCGCTTGCGCAAGCTCGTGGAGCAGCGCGTACTCGTGCTTGGTCCCGCTTCCGATGGCTCCGCGTATCAGGAGTACCTGCTGACCGAGCGCGGCGAGGCGCTGTTTCCCGTGATCGTGATGTTGCGCCAATGGGGCGAAGCGAACCTGTACCGGCGCGGGGAAAAACATTCGGTGCTGGTCGATCGTGCGAGCGGCCGCGCGTTGCGAAAGGTGCCGCTGATGCGTGACGATGGGTCGCCGGTCGGACACGATCAGACTTATGTGCGGAAGCTGCCCGCCTGATCTTCACCGCATTCAACGCTCGTTTCCATTTTGCCGGTCGGGCAAACGCGCCCGATCCGGTCTCTACCTCTCCATACGGTTTTCCCGGAGGCGTCCAGCATATCGGCCGCCGTTTCCGCATTGATATCGCCAGCAAATCAATAAACGCGATTTGCTGAATGGAACAACGGCAGGCGACCGACGATACTGGCCGCGACGATGCATCGCCATCTGCCAGATATCAACACCGGAGACAACGCAACCATGGAAAGGTCCAGGCAAACCCGCGCCCGAACAGCGATCGCAGCAACGTGCCTTCTGATGCTAAGCGCGTGTAACGACGACGTGACAGCGCCCGCAGACCCGACTGTGGTGCAGACCCAGCAAGGACGTGCAAAAGGCATCGCCGTGAACAACGTGCGCGAGTTTCTCTGCCTGCCCTACGCGGCACCGCCAACGGGCGCCTTGCGCTGGAAAGCGCCCGCACCGCCGGCTGCCTACACGGCGAGTCCCTACGACGCGTCGCATCTTGCTTCCGAGTGCATACAGGGAACGGCAACTGCTCCATCGGGTAGCGAGGATTGTCTGTATCTGAACGTGTACGTACCCGACACGACAAGCACGAGTACGGGCACGAGCACAGCGCTTCCAGTGTTGTTCTGGATACACGGTGGTGGTTTCATTCTCGGATCGGGCAATGCAACCGATGGTGCCGCGCTCGCACAAAAAGCAAACTCGATCGTCGTAACGGTCAACTATCGATTGAACGCGCTAGGCTTTCTCGCGCATCCCGCGCTCGCCGCAGAAGACCCGAACGGCGCCACCGGCGACTACGGCATCATGGACCAGGCCGCTGCGATGAGCTGGGTGCAGAAAAACATCGCGGCATTCGGGGGCGACCCGGCGAGCGTGACGATCTTCGGCGATTCGGCGGGCGGTCATTCCGTCTATGTGCATCTCGCGTCGCCGGGATCGGCGGGATTGTTCGCGCGAGCCGTTCCGCAAAGCGGTGGTTTTAGCCGTCAGCAGGAATCGCTGCAACAGGCCGAAGCAGATGGCGTGAACTATGCAAAGACCTGGGGCTGCACGGACACGACGAGCGCCGCGTGCCTGCGCAGTCTGCCGGCGGCCGCATTGCTGCAAGGTAATCCTTCTGCGTGGTATGCGACGATCGACGGCAAGGTGTTGCCCGTGTCGACGAGCGTTGCGTTCGCGAACGGTCAGTACAACCGTGTGCCGGTGATGTCGGGCTTTACCCAGAACGAGGGCACCTTCTTCGTTTCAGCCGCATTCGACGCACAGGGTAACCCCGTTACAGCGAGTGGTTATGCAGCAGCCATTCAGGGCTTTCTCGGCGTCTCCGGAACAGACACTGCCGCGCTGTATCCGGTCGGTCAGTACGCGTCACCCAGTGCGGCACTCGCGACGATCGCTGGTGACCGTCTGTTCGTCTGCGGCGAACTGCAGGACGGCGACAATCTCGCGAAGTACTCGCCGGCCGTGTACATGTACCGCTTTTCCGATCCCGCGCCGTATAGCGTGAACTCGTTGATCTCGTCGCTGCCGCCGGTCAACCTCGACTATGGCGCGTTCCATTCGTCGGATCTCGACTACTGGTGGCAACTGATTCCGACGCCCACGGCCAGCCAGGCGACACTCTCGGATGCGATGACAGCAGCGCTCGCGGCATTCGCGCATTCGGGCAATCCGAACACGGGGAGTACGGTGGCGAACTGGCCGCTCTACACGGCGCAAACGCGTCAGACGCTCGACTTCGGCTACCCGGTTTCGAATACCTACGATGCGTACACCGCGCACCAGTGCGGCTACTGGTACGGGCAAGCGCCTTCGACGGGACTGTAGTCGCACCATCCGCCGGTTCACGCGAGGAAGCCGGCTACTTCGCTTCGAGGCAAGACATCGGTTCGCACAGGGACAAGTGCGCGGTCTGGACAAAATTGATACTGGCCGTACTCCCCACACCGAGGCCGCCATGTCAGCCGTGCCCGCTCCTTCGCGATCCCGATGGCCCTATGTGTTCGTCTCGGCGTTTCTTGGCACCGCGATCGAACAGTACGATTTCCTGCTATACGGCACCGCATCGGCGCTGGTTTTCAGCAAGATCTTCTTTCCGAATCTGGACCCGCTCGCGGGCACCATCGCATCGCTCGGTACTTATGCGGCGGGCTACTTTGCTCGCGGCGCGGGCGCGTTGATCTGCGGTCACTTCGGCGATCGCATCGGCCGCAAGAAGTTGCTGCTTGCGACGCTGCTGGTGATGGGCGTTGCATCGACCGCTGTCGGTTTCCTGCCCACCTACGCAATGATCGGCCTCTGGGCGCCGGTTCTTCTGACTACGCTACGTGTGTTGCAGGGTTTCGCGATCGGCGGCGAGCAAAGCGGCGCGATCGTGCTCGGCGTCGAAAGCGCTCCGGCGCATCGGCGCGGACTGTATGGCAGCTGGAGCAATTCGGGCAGCTATGGGGGTGCGTTGCTGTCGACGGGTGCATTGCTGCTCACGTCCTTGTTGCCCGAGCCGGCGTTTCTGTCCTGGGGATGGCGCGTGCCGTTCCTGTTCAGCGCGGTACTCGTGGTGATCGGCCTCGTCGGGCGGACGAAGCTGCCAGAAACACCCGAGTTCAAACAGTTGCAGGCGACCCGTAGCGTGGCGCGCTTTCCGTTGCGCGACCTGCTGCGCGATCAGCCGCGTCTGGTATTGATCGTCTTTATGGCGCGGTTCGGCGAGATTACCTGGTCGGTGTTCGTGCTGCTTTTCACCGTCGCCTATGTGACCGTGCAGCTCAAACTGCCGCGGTCGGTGATTCTTGGTGCGCTGATGTCCGGCGCTGCGGTCGGCGTGTTCACGGTGCCGCTGTTTGCCGCACTGTCGGACCGTATTGGACGCAAGCCACTGTATCTGTTCGGCCTGCTCGTCTGCGCGCTGTACGTGTGGCCGTACTTCAGTCTGCTGAATACGCGCGACCCGCGGCTCATCACACTCGCGATCGTCGTCGCACTCGGTGTCGTGCATCCGTTGATGTACGGCCCACAAGGCGGCTTCTTCGCCGATATGTTCGACGCGCGCGTGCGCTTTTCCGGTGTATCGATCGGTGCGATCGGGGCGGTTATCGGTGGCGGTATCAACCCGGTGATCTACTCTTCGCTGCTCGCGCAACGCGGCGGCGATCCGTACGGTGTAGCGTGGTACATCACGGGCAGTGCATTGCTCGCGGCGTGTTTTGTCGCGTGGACGCCGAAGCGGACAGCGGCACAGTCAACCGGTGCGGAGCCGCAGGCGGTACCGGGCAGTCAGGTGTGATTTCCAGTGGAGAAACAGCAATGAGTAACGACGAGCAGGACGAGCGCGACGATCTGAATCGGAGCGTCACCGCACAGATGGACCAGAAACTCGAAGTGGGCACGTGGGACAACCGCCAGAAACTCGCGCTTGTGTGCCGCATGCTGGCACACGAAGGGCACTCTGAAACACTCGCGGGACAGGTGACAGTCCGTCAACCCGACGGCACGTTTCTGACTACGGCGCTAGCAATCGGCTTCGACGAGATGACGCGCAACAACGTGATCCGGATCGACGACGCGATGCGCGTGATCGAAGGCCGCGGCATGGCGAATCCCGCGATCCGTTTTCACCTGTGGATCTACCGGCGCAGGCCTGACGTGAACTGCATCGTGCATACGCATCCGCCGTACATCAACGCGCTGTCGATGACCGGCACGCCGCTCGAAGTCGCGCACATGGATGCGACACCGTTCTTCGACGACTGCGCGTTCCTGCGCGAATGGCCCGGTTTGCCGATCGGCGACAGCGAAGGCGAGATCATTTCGGCAGCGCTCGGCACGAAACGCACCATCCTGCTCGCGAATCACGGGTTTCTCGCGGCGACGGGTTCGCTGGAGGAATCGGCCTACCTCGCGGTGCTGATCGAGCGGGCAGCACGCAGCCAGTTGATCGCGCGGTCAGCCGGCGAGATTCGTCGCATCGATGACGCACGCGCAAAGGAATCACACGATTTCCTGCTGCAACCGAGCATCGTCAAGGCGAGCTTTGCGCTGTTCGCGCGGCGCGTGATCCGGCGCGAGCCGGAGGTGCTGTTCTAGGCTCTGTTTTCATCCGTTCATCGAACCGGTTTACCATGCCGGACATGAATATCGAGAACATCAAAGGGCGGCTGACCTTTCTGCAGGAAGCGGAGCGGCTCAAGAGCGTGCTCCGAAGCGCGCACACCTCGACCGGCAGGCCAGAAAGCACCGCCGAACACACGTGGCGTCTATGTTTGATGGCCATGATTTTCGAGGACGAACTGGCCGGAATGGATATGCTCAAGATTTTGAGGATGTGCATCGTCCACGACCTGGGCGAAGCCATTCACGGCGACATCCCCGCGGTCGAGAAAAACCGCCATCCCGACAAAAGCGAGCAGGAAAAGGCGGATCTCCTGCACCTCACCCGCTCCCTCGATGAGCCGCAGAGGGCAGGCATCCTGGCACTGTGGCAGGAATATGAGGATGCCGCGTCGCCTGAGGCGAAAGCCGTCAAAGCCCTTGATAAGCTGGAAACGATCCTGCAACACAACCAGGGGATCAATCCGCCTGACTTCGACTATGAGTTCAACCTGACCTATGGTCAGAAGCACACCAGCGCAGATCCGTTATTCGCACTGATGCGCAGTGTGCTCGATGAAGGTACGCGCCAAAGAATTGCCGCAAATAGCGCTGATCCGCACGAACCTGACGCGGTTCTGTAAACCTGCAACGCATTGAAGCAGGGAGCCGGCGAATTTTCTCTGCGACATAATGGGCGATCGCAACCGCTCGCGTCGACTGCACGCCGGCGGCCCACGAGCATCGTTCCAGCAGCGCACGGCGGTGATTACATCGCACGACGACGCTGCACCAGGGAGCCGCCATGCACGACAGCATCCGTTTGAATCTGCCCTATGCGCCTGCGCTGCGGGACATGCCGGCATGCGGCATCGACCAGTTGACGCACTCACTGGACGATCTCGTCATACCCGGCGAAATCTTTGCCGAACGCAATGCGACCACTGGATCGTTGCGCGCATGCCGTCTGACAGGTGGCGGCGTGCTCGCCACAGCACAGCTTGGTCACCAGGAAGTCCGGCACGACAGCGCGCATCTGCGCGACCTGAGTGGCGACGACGCGATCGTGCTGATCGCGCTCGACGGCAAGGGTGTTGTTTCGCAGCAAGGGCGCACGCTGCCGTTCGGCAAGGGCGATATCACGTTTCGCCGCGCACGCATGCCGTCCGTCGCGAGAGTCGACGAACCCGCCAGCCTCGTGATGCTGCGCCTGCCGATCGCGCGTCTGCTACGCGATGCGTTGCCGGGTCATCCGGCTTTCCTGCCCGGCCGCGCGGATGCGGGCTCGGGCATCGTCAGGACGATTCACAGTTTTATCGAGTCGGCGCTGCCGGGATTCGCGCGGATGAGCGCCGCTGCGATCCCCGCAGCCGAAGAATCGCTGATCGCGTTGCTCGCGGCAGCGTACCTCGAGGCGTCGACATACCGAGCGGATGCGACGGACACAAGGCACGCCGCCGCCACACGTAATCCGTTGCGCTGGTCACAACTCACCGCCTACATCGATGCAACGCTGCGCGATCCGGAGCTGAACGTCGAGTCGTGCGCGCATGCGTTGGGCGTATCGACTCGCTACGTGCACAAGCTGTTCGAATCGATGGGCACGCAGTATGGCCGTTATGTGCTGCAACAGCGTCTTGCTTGCGCACGCGCCGATCTCGCGAATCCGTTCTGGCACGCGCAGTCGATCGAACGCATCGCGTATCGGAACGGCTTCAACGATCCCGCGCATTTCAGCCGGCGCTTTCGCGCGTGCTTCGGTATGTCACCGCGCGAATTCCGGCAGCGTGCGGGGAGCTAGGTTAGCCCGGGCACGCACAGCTAGCTGCGCACGATCTTTCGACACCGCTCACCGGCTTACGCAGCCGGATCGCTCGTACTGTCGTGACCGGTTTCAACGCGTCCGGCAAAACGACGCACGAAACCGCCTGCCGCCGCAACGGTGAAGTCGTACCATCCGCCGACACTGCCCAGATTCCACGACGGCTCGACCTGCATCTGCGGCGGTACGGCATAGGTCCACGGTCCATCGGTGCGATACGCGTTCGCAGTCACCGTGAAGCTCGCATTCGCGCTACCGGTATTCATCAACGTCAGATACACCGCATCGTTATTGATGTCGTAGCACACGCGGATTTCCGGATTCGCGCCGCTAGCCAGCGTCGCGACGTTACCCTGAAACGCTCGATGAAAGCCGTTCGGGCCGAGCACCCACAGGTCGTACGCACCGCCGTTGTCGCTCACAGCGGCCCACGAATCGGAGATTTCCTTGCCTGCTTCGACGGTATAGCGGCGTGGCGTCCGATCAAGATGCAACCGGTCGTACACGTGATACACCGCGCCCGCGTTGCCGGTGTTGCTGAAAATCAGCCAGAGGTTGCCGCCCGCGACATCTGCGTTCGCACTGACATGCAACTCGTACGGCAGCGCCCGCGATGGCCGGGCAAACGGCGTTTGCTTCGGCACCTGTTGTGCGCCCACCGAGGGTACCGGCACAGCGCCCTGCGTGCTCTGCTGGATCGCCTGCTGGTCGGCCTGGCTTTTGGTCGGCGCGGCGATCGACGGAACCGCACTGCCATTTGGATTGCTGAAGTTGAACGCCGACGTTAGATCGCCGCACACGGCGCGGCGCCATGGGCTGATATTGGATTCGGTCACGCCGAACCGCTGTTCGAGAAAGCGCAGTACCGACGTGTGATCGGAGACCTGCGAGTTGACCCAGCCGCCGCGGCTCCAAGGGGACACCACGTACATCGGTACACGTGGACCAGGACCATATGCAAGACCGTCTGGTTTCTCGCTGCCGTCGTTGCCGGGTGGCGTGGGGAAGTCGAAGTATTCGTAGCGCGTATCGACGGTCGATTTGCCTGCGTACGTTCCGTCCGTGTTGCGTGTCGGCGCGGCGGGCGGTGGCACGTGATCGAAGAAGCAATCGTTCTCGTCGAAGTTGACGAAAAGCACGGTCTTGCTCCACACGTCCGGGTTGGCCGTGAGCGCATCGAGCAACTGCTGGATGTACCACGCCCCTTGTCCCGGCGTCGATACACCGGGGTGCTCGCAATAAGCGGTCGGTGACACGATCCAGCTGACCTGCGGCAACTGACCCGCAGCGATATCGTCGCTGAATGCCTGCAGAAACCCACCATCAGGCATCGTGTTGCCGATGCCCTTATAGAGCGGCGCGGTCGCATCGAGCTGCGGCGTGTAGGGTGCGTTCGGCGACCCAGGCACCGTTTCGTTAACCTTGCGGAAGGTCTTGAAACCGGCGAGCGGATTGTCGGTGTAGTTGTCCGGCATGTTCTCGTAGACCTTCCACGTCACGCCGGCCGCCTGCAGACGCTCCGGGTAGGTGGTCCACGTGAGGCCCGTACTCGACGCGCCGAGGCTGTCCCAACCATCGTTGTTGACGACCGACAGGCCCGCGCCCGTCGGCCCATTCGTGCCGCTCCAGAGGAAGATCCGGTTCGAGTTGGTGCCGCCGTGCAGCGAGCAATGATAGGCATCGCAGATCGTAAATGCATTCGCGAGCGCGAACTGGAACGAGAGATCGCTCTGCTGCAGATACCCCATCGATACATCGCCCTTGTACTGCGGCCAGTTCGTCATCCGGCCGTTGTTCCAGGCCGCGTGCGCGTCGCTCCACGAATGCGCGCCGCCCGCGAGCAACGCATTGCCCTTCGTGCTGTCGAGATAGAACGGCAGGACCGTTCGTGTGCCGTCGCTCTGGTTCCATACAGGGACGCCGCCCGGTTGCGGAATCGTCAGTCGATCGCCATAGCCGCGCACGCCGGGCAGCGTGCCGAAGTAGTGATCGAATGAGCGGTTTTCTTGCATCAGGATCACGACGTGCTGTACATCGTTGATCGTGCCGGTTGCGTTATTGGCGGGAATCGCCAGCGCACGGCGGATGGCCGGCGGGAACACCGAAACCGCAGCGCTGGCCGCGGCCGCGCGCAGGAAATTACGACGGGTCAATGAAGTCATGTCGGGAGTCGGTTCGCTCGAATGGGACGGATCACGGTGCGCAGCGCAACTGCGTGTTGCTGACCGGCTGGCTCGCGGGTGCGCCGGACGCGGCACACGGCGCAGAGGCCGGCACGGCGACGATCGGTTGCGGCTCGCTGCTGCCGCCCGCGCCGACTGCCGCATCGCTGCCTCGCGTGGGTGTCGCGTTGATGGAGTTGCCATCACCGCATGCGGCGAGCGCGACGCACAGCGTCAACGCAATCGCCGCGCCGGCGAGTGTGGAAAGAGAAAACGGGCGCATGGCGATCTCCATCAATGGATCAGTGTGGAAAGAGGTTTGCCCGAACCGAAGACCGACTGCAGTTCCGTTTCGGTGAGCACACGGGTCCACAGCGCGAGGTCGGCGAACGACTGCACGTCGGGCGGCGACGCGCCACACTGACCCGCGTGATAAGGCGGCGTGTCCTTGCACGAGTTAATGAAGTAGCGGCCCGTACCGTCCTCGTTGAGACCGAACACACCGAGGCCGGGCAGCTTCGCCACATTGATCGTGACTGCGACACCCACGCTCTTCTGCTCACCGAGCACTGGATCGAAGACGTAGGCGTTCATCGTCTTTGCTGCGGTGTCGATGCTGAGCGCGAGATAGGTCCAGCGGTTTGCGGTTACGTTCAGGCTGTTGATGTCGTTGCGCACCGAACCGTCACCGATGTTGAAGCGCACGTTGCAGCTGCCGCCCGAACCGGGGAACAGCCCGATCGCGATCCCTGCGTTTCCGCCCGTGTAGTAGTTCTTGTTCGAGAGGATCGGTGTGCCGTTACCGGTTGCGTTCGTGCAGGACGTCATGAACCAGAGGCCGAGCGTGAACTGCGCGTGCGTCGTGACGTCGTTGTTTTGCGTGAGCTTGTAGCCGTCGAAGCCGTTCGTATCGACGATGCTTGTATCGACCTGCAGCCCCTTGCCGCCGAACGGATCGGCGCCGGTGGTCAGCGCGCCGCCGTCGGCGGCGCTTGGCCACGGGCCCATCGTGCTGGCGTTCAGGCGGTCGGTGGGCGGCAGCGTGCCGAACGGGTAGTAGGACGACAGGCTGTTCGTCAGTGTGGTGGCGAGCGGCGGTGGGGGCGGCGGAGGCGGGGGTGGTGCGACATAGTTCGCCTGGGCGATCGTCGAAACTGGCGCGCCGCCCGCCACGACAGCATAGTTGAACTGATAGGCGCCGCTCGTCGTCACTCCGAGCTGGCTGTCGGTGTAGGTTGCCGTGCCGGCAGGCAGGCTGGCGATCGTCGTGCCGTTGCGTAGCACGGTGATCGCGCCGCTTGCGGGTGCGCTCCACGTCAGGACCACGCTCGTGTGATCGGCGCCCGTCACGCCGAGTAGTTGCGACACCGGTGTCGTACCGACCAGGGCGCCGCCATCCATCGTGTAGCTCGCGGGCGCAGGCAGTGCGCCTTGGTACGCGAGCACGGTCGGCGCGAGATCGGCGATGTTCGCCCGCTGGTAGAGCGCGGCGAGCGTCGCCGGTGTGCTGTTGTCGCCGAGCAGGCCATTAGCGGTCTGGTTCAGCGCGACAAAACTCGTTGCCTCGTTGAGGAGTGGCAAGCCATCGGCGCCGCCGGCTGCGTTCAGCCCATGGCTCGCTGTCACGATGACCAGCCAGTTTTCGCCGCTGCGTTTCGCCGTTTCTGCGAGCAACGCGCCGAGCGCG
Source organism: Paraburkholderia acidicola (assembly GCF_002362315.1). Taxonomy (GTDB): domain Bacteria; phylum Pseudomonadota; class Gammaproteobacteria; order Burkholderiales; family Burkholderiaceae; genus Paraburkholderia; species Paraburkholderia acidicola. The sequence continues at coordinate 1,457,616 of NZ_MTZV01000006.1, read as the reverse complement.
GCATCGAGCTGGGCGATCGTGTTCGTGTAGTCGGTTGAGAAGCCGCTGTTGAGCGCGGCGTCCTGCGCGGAGTGGTACTGCGCGACGACCAGCGTGTAGCCGTTGTCGATCAGGCCGAGCGCATTCTGCGTAACGCAGCTGTCTACACTCGCACAATTCACCACGCTATCGACGTAGCCCGCATTGCGCTCGGGTGCGAGCAGCGCAACGAGGCCGCTCGAACCGGCCGCGACACCTGCCTTGCCGCCGTTCGCCGCGCGCAGGGTTTTGAACAGCGTGTCGGCATGCAACGCCTGGTTCGGCGCATCCGAATTGACCTGGTGGCGATTCGCCCATGTGCCGGTGAGCAGGCTGGCCCAACCGGGCGTATCGAGATTCGCCTGCTGGCTCAGCGTATTGATGACGCCGCCGCTGTACGCCGGCGCGACCGAGAGTCTGGCCAGATTCGGCAGCGTGCCGTTGGCGATACCTTGTGTCAGCGCACGCCAGGTGAGCCCATCGAATTCGACGACCAGTGTCTTGTTGACCGCGGCCGCCGCCGGCTGCGAGCCGGAAGCGGGTACCGGTGCCGACGCGGTGCCGCCAGGAGCCGCTGCCGCCGTCCGTGTGGCCCCCGTATTGGCGCCACCGCCTCCCCCGCATGCACCCAGTGCACCGACCAGCACCACGCCGATTGTGACGCCCAGCGCCCATCGACCGATGAACTTCGCCATCGTCTTCTCCCCTTGCCGCTACATTGAACGGAACGCCACACAGGCAGCGTGCAGCGGCAAGATTAGGTAAGGCGGGTGACTGGGGAATGTCGTTTGGCGCAAATAGACGGATGCGCCTATCAGACTTTTTATGTGCGGCTCGCGCGCGAGTCGGCGAGCAGTGCAATGAACGTATCGATCAACAGGGCTCCTGAACGCGCGCCCAGGTAGTAAACGTATTCGAGCGAGGAGGGTACGTCGCCTTCGAGCGGCAGGACTCGCAGATCCGGGCTGGCTGGCACTTCACCGACCGGCATCAGGCTGCAGCCCATGTCGTGGCGGATCGCCTCGTGGATCGCTTCGCGGCTGCCGATCTCGATCGTCGTGGCGGGGCGCACGTCGGCGTCGCGCAGTGCGGACTCGGTGATTTCGCGCGTCATCGAACCAGGCTCGCGCAGCAGCAGCGTCTGCGTCTTCAGATCGGCGAGGCTCGCTTTGCCCACGCGCGTCAGCGGATGGTCGCGATGCACGACCATCACGAGCGAGTCGCACGCAAGCGTCTGACGGACGAGGCGGGGATCGTCGTCGCGCTGCGACGACACGGCGATATCGATGCGGCTATCGATCAGCGCGTCGAGCATCTCGCGCGAATTGCCGATCACGACACGGATTTCCGTCGCGGGATAGCGCTGCCGGAATGCGGCGATGCCCGGAAGGATGTAGTACGGCCCCGTCGCGCCGACCCACAGCGTGCCCGCGAGCCGGCTGGCGTTGCGCAGGGCGAAGTCGATATCGCGCTCGTTCTGCAACAGGCGCTGCACCTGCGGCATCAGTCCCGCGCCCGCTTCGGTCAACTCGATGCGCCCGCCCCGGCGATGAAACAGCTCCACCTTGTACATCGTTTCCAGTTGCCGGATGTGGGCCGTCACCGTCGGCTGGCTGAGCCCGAGTACCTTCGCCGCCACGGTCACACTGCCTTGGCGGGCGGCTTCGTAGAACGAATGGAGTAAAGGGGCAAGCATGGCAAGTGGGTGCGGAACGGAGCGCCCATGATATCGGATGCCGGGAAATGCCCGTCCATGCTCTAGCGACAGGTTGGGTACCGCGCCAGAGTTTGTCTTCTACAAACGCTACTATGTTGCGTTATGGTTATAATGCAATCCAGTTGCGATTTGGCAAACCACGGAGCGCTTTATGAATGCACGACTGCCCGTCACGGTGCTGTCCGGTTTTCTCGGTGCAGGCAAGACGACCTTGCTCAACCACATCCTGAACAATCGCGAGGGGCGGCGGGTCGCTGTCATCGTGAACGATATGAGCGAGGTGAATATCGATGCCGCGCTCGTGCGCGACGGCGGCGCCGAACTGTCGCGCACCGACGAGAAACTGGTCGAGATGAGCAACGGCTGTATTTGCTGCACGTTGCGCGAGGATCTGCTGCTGGAGGTCAACCGTCTGGCTAAGGACGGGCGTTTCGATCAACTGGTCATCGAATCGACGGGGATTTCAGAGCCACTACCGGTCGCGGAAACGTTTACGTTTGCCGACGAGAAGGGGCAAAGCCTGTCCGACGTCGCCCGTCTCGACACGATGGTGACCGTGGTCGACGCGTTCAATTTTCTGCGCGACTACAGCTCGCACGACAGCCTGCAGGCGCGCGGCGAGTCGCTTGGCGAGGAAGACAAGCGGACCGTCGTCGATCTGCTGATCGAGCAGATCGAGTTCTGCGATGTGCTCGTGCTGAACAAGGTCGACCTGATCGACGACGCGGATCGCGAACGGCTGATCGCCATCCTGCACCGGCTCAATCCGCGGGCGCGCATCGAGATTGCCGAGTTCGGCAAGCTGACGCTCGACAAGGTGCTCGATACGAAGCTGTTCGATTTCGATGAGGCGTCGAAGGCGCCGGGCTGGCTCAAGGAACTGCGCGGCGAACACACGCCGGAGACTGAGGAATACGGCATCGCGAACTTCGTCTACCGGGCGCGGCGGCCGTTTCATCCGTTGCGTTTCTGGGCGCTGGTCGATAGCGAGTGGGCGGGAGTCGTGCGCTCGAAAGGCTTTTTCTGGCTCGCAAGCCGGCCGACTTATGCCGGTACGTGGTCGCAGGCCGGCGGCGTGTGCCGGCACGGAGCCGCGGGAATGTGGTGGGCCGCGGTGCCGAAGGCTTACTGGCCGGAAGACCCGGAAGCGTTGAGTGCAATCGACGCGAAGTGGGACCCGCATGTCGGCGATGCGCGCCAGGAGCTGGTGCTGATCGGCATCGACATGGATGAAGCGGCATTGCGCGCGAGGCTCGATGCGTGCCTGCTGAGCGACGCTGAAATGTACGCGGGGCCGTCCGAATGGATGAAATTTCCGGACCCGTTCCCGGTATGGCGCGAGACGTCCGAAGACTCGGACGAAGCGTAACGCCAACGCTGTTTGCGCACGCTAGCGGTCCGGATGAACGCAGTTCTTGCAGGTGCCGTGCAGGGTCAGTGAAGCCTTCGTGCTGTGCGCGCCACTGCGGTTGATGCGTCGTCCGAGCCGCGCGAGTACGTCGGTGAGCGCGGGGTCGCTCGGCAGTGCGGTGACCGAGTGGCATTGATCGCACTCGAAGTACCCGGCCGCCGATGCATGCGTGAGCGTGTAGCGTGCGACGCGATCCGAGCCCTGAATCTTCGCAATCAACTCGACCAGGGTGAGCCGATCCAGGATGCGGTATAGCGTGACGCGGTCTACTTTGCCGCTCGCGCTATCCTCGGCGAGTTCCTGCGCGAGGTCTTCGTGGGAGTAGGGCTGGCTGGCCGTTTCGAGCCGCTGCAGGACGGCGAGCGTCAGCGCGGTCGAACGCAGGCCGGCTGCTCGCAGGCGTTCCGGCCATGCGGCGGGCGGTGTGTTTTTGACTCGGGATATGGGTCGTGACGGCATGATTTAAAGCACGGCTTACGATCGCTCAATGATACATCCATCGCTTTGCCCGACCGCCTGCGAAGACCCCGCAGTAGGGTTATGCGCGGTTGCGCTGCGCACGGCGATGGTGCGATGCACGACCGGACTGCACCAAATCTATTCGTAAGGAGACATTCAGGCGCTTCGAAGAAATGCCTGCGATGTCGCATGCCGAATCGCGGCGCATATCGCAGGCGGCTCATTTACGGCTGCCCGCGTCATCCTCATCGGCCCGATTGGCCCATCGCGCAACGCTATGCGCTCGTCCGCAGCAGGGCTCTGCGGCATCGGCGGAAGCGCACGAAGGGTCCCATTCAAAGCGTGGCACAGCTATTGCATTTGTCCGTTCCGAGGTCAACGGAGACCTCGATGTATCGGATATCGACTGGCCGCTCGATGGAGCGGCTTTAGGGACAACGGCGTCCCGGATCGCAGAAGCGGATCGAGCAATCGGTCGGCTCGCGCGGTTCGGGGCGCCTTTTTTTTCGCCGGTCGCATGACCGGGTCCGCAGCAAGAGTCATCGCCATCGCCCTGTGAGAGAGACCCATGAGAAACCTGCTGAATTCGCTAAAGAGCGGTAACTGGCGCGCGTTACTCGCGTGCTTTCTGTATTTCGACACGGGCTTTACGGTGTGGGTGATGTTCGGCCCGCTCGCGCCGTTCATCCACAAAGACATCACGATGTCGCCCGCCGAACTGGGCTTTCTGGTCGCGGTACCGGTACTCGGCGCCGCGATTTTGCGCGTGACGCTCGGCAATCTCTATCAGGCCTACGATGGCCGCCGCGTTGCGCTGCTCGGGGTGGCGCTGTCGGCGATTCCGTCGGCGGTGCTGCTGTTGATGCCGGGCACGCCGTCGTACACGCTGCTGCTGGTGCTCGGTGTGTTCCTCGGTATCGGTGGCGCGAGCTTCGCGGTCGCCCTGCCGATGGCAGGCAGCAACTATCCGCCGAAAGTGCAGGGGCTCGTGCTCGGACTTGCGGCGGCCGGCAACATCGGTGCGGTGCTCGACGGGTTTCTGTTCCCATCGCTTGCCGATAGTTTCGGCTGGGCGCGTGCGACCGGTGCCGCGTTGCCGTTACTGGCGCTCGCCGCCGTTGCGCTGTTCTTCTGGGCCAAGGATCTGAGCCCGAAGACTGGCAGCGCACCGAAGGCGTTGGGCAGTTTCTGCATCACACTCGTGGGGCTGCTGGCGCTCGTACTGGCTGTGCACGCCGGGCTATTCGGTGCAGGCAAGACGGGGGTGTTGCTGCTGCCGGTACTCGGTGCGCTGCTCGCCATCGCCGTGCTGCCGAAGCACTATCGCTCCGTGCTGGTCGAAGGCGATACGTGGGTCGTGATGCTGGTGTACAGCATCACGTTCGGTGGTTTTGTCGGCATGTCTTCGTATGTCACGACGCTGCTGATCTCGCTGTATCAGATGCCGCGTATCGAAGCGGGGCTCTTCATGTCGCTGCTGGCGTTTATCGGTGCGCTGGTGCGGCCGATCGGCGGCTTCGTTGCGGACCGGATTTCCGGTGTGCGCGCATTGGTGCTGCTGCTCGCGGCCATCTCGATCTGCGACTTCGCATTTGCCGCGTGGATGCCGCCGCTGCCGGCCGGGATTGCGCTGCTGGTTGTCACGTATCTGTGCTTCGGGCTCGGCAACGGTGCGACGTTCCAGCTCGTGCCGCAACGCTGGAAGGGCAAGACTGGCTTGATGTCGGGCATTGTCGGTGCCGCTGGCGGGATCGGCGGGTTCTATTTGCCCGTGATCATGGGTATCGCGAAGGAAAGCACGGGCAGCTACCAGATGGGTTTTGCTACGTTCGGTGTGCTGTCCGCGCTGGCGTTCGCACTCGTCGTGCTGCATCGCACGCGCTGGCTGCAATGGGCGCTGCCGAAGGAGAGCGTCGTTATGGCCGATACGCCGCTACAAGGGGCTGCGGTGAGAATGGATGGGAGTGTGTGATCTGCTGCACTGACTTCGAACTGCAATGAAATGACGAAAGTGACGAAACGACCCGTTTAGGCGGGTCGTTCGTCATTCAGGTTTGCCGCTACACGATTACTTCGCCAACGCCTCACGCAGCACAGCGTTGGCCTGAGCGATCGCCGCACGTGTCGCCGGCGTGTCGGTCAGCGCGTTGAGCATCACGAAGTCGTGGATCGTGCCTTCATAGCGCACTGCGGTTACCCGCACACCGGCTTGCGACAGCTTGCGCGCATACGCTTCGCCCTCATCGCGCAGGACATCGTTCTCGTCGGTGATCACGAGGGCGGGCGGCAGGCCTTTCAACTGATCGAGCGTCGCGCGCAACGGCGATGCGGTGATCTTCGCGCGGTCCGCCACGTTCGGCGCATACGCGTCCCAGAACCACTTCATCGCGGGTTTGGTCAGCCACGGGCCGTTCGCAAATTCGTTATATGAGCCGTCGTCGAAGTTCGCATCGGTGACCGGATAGAACAGCACCTGGTGGCGGAACGTCGGACCGCTGCGCTCTTTGGCGAGCAGCGTGACAGCTGCCGTCATATTGCCGCCGACGCTGTCGCCCGCCACTGCGATGCGGTTCGCGTCGATGCCAAACTCCTTCGGATGCGCGGCAACGTAGGTCGTCGCGGCATAGGCCTGTTCGATCGGCACCGGGTATTTCGCTTCCGGCGAGCGGTCATAGTCGACGAAAATCACCGCCGCATGCGCACCATTGGCAATTTCGCGGATCAACCGGTCATGTGTGTTCCTGTCACCAAGCACCCAGCCACCGCCGTGGAAATACATCACTGCGGGCAACGTGCCGGTCGCGCCTTCAGGCTTCACGATACGCACGGCAATCTTGCCCGTCGGACCAACGGGCAGCACACGGTCTTCGATCTGCGCCGGCAGTTTTGCCACCGGTTGCGCTTGCGCGCCGGCCAGCACGTTGCGTGCATCGGCGGGCGAGAGCGTGTAGATCGGCGGGCCGCCATGTGCAGCGAGACTATCGATGAAGGCCTGGGTGACGGGTTCGAGTACCGGTGCAGCGTGGACACCCGACGCGAGCGTGGTTCCGGTCGCCGCGGCGACGATCAGCTTCTTCGCAAACTTCATGATCCTGCTCCTTCCAGTGAGATCGGTGTGCAGTCGGCAGCACATGCCGGCTGCACCAGTCACGCGTATAGCTATCTACATATAGATAGATAACCGGGGAAAATAAAACGCCATGAGCATTGGCTGTGGCGCTTGCGGTGTTGTTACTGCAGAACCAGCTTGACGTCGATGTTGCCGCGCGTCGCATTCGAGTAAGGGCACACGATATGCGCCGCTTCAACGATGCGTTCGGCCTGGGAGCGTTCGATACCCGGCAACGTGATGCGCAGTTCGACTTCGATGCCGAAACCGGTCGCGATCTGGCCGATACCGACACTGCCATCCACGGTCGTGCTGGCGGGCAACGCGATCTTGTCGCGGGCCGCGACGAACTTCATCGCGCCGAGGAAACATGCGGAATAGCCCGCGGCAAACAGTTGTTCGGGATTCGTGCCAACGCCGCCAGCACCGCCCAGTTCACGCGGCGTCGTGAGGGCGACGTCGAGCACGTTATCCGACGAGACTGCACGGCCATCGCGGCCACCGTTAGCGCGGGCATGAGCACGGTACAAAACTTTTTCGATCGACATGATGTAACTCCAGTTCAAAAGATTGCGAATGATGGGTATCTACTAATAGGTAGACGACCGGCTATAAAAAAACGACCTGCTTCCTGCTTGCCTGGCACGGCCGATCGAGTCGATCGCGCCCGGGTTATCCAATCCGTACTGAATTGACGACGTCTTCGAGCCGGGCTTTCGAGTGAAACAACCGGCTAGCGAGGACGCTGCCTTGAAACGACGCATACAGTGCACGCGCCGCGCTTTCTATCTTGCCGTTCACGCGCAGTGTGCCGCGTGCTTCGCCTTCGGCCAGTATTTTGGCCAGCCAGCTTTCGTTGGCCTTGAAAAAAGCCTGCACTGCCTGCCGCACGTTCTCGGGCAGCGATTCGATGTCCGCTGCCAGCATGCCGCACAGACAGATCTGATCGCCATTACCGAGCACGAGACCAAACTGCTTCGCATAGCGCTCGAGCTTTTTCTCCGGTGCGAGTGAAGCGTCGATTCCGCGGATCGTGCTCAGCACCTCGTTGCTGTATGCATCGACTGCTTCAAGCGCGAGGTCTTCCTTGGTAGGGAAGTAATAGTGAATGCTCGATGTTTTCACACCCACGAGATCGGCGAGATCCCGGTAGCTGAAACCGTTGTAGCCTCGGGTCATCAGCAAGGTCTGGGCGTGTTGCAGAAGCTGTTCGCGGACGGTTGGCGTTTCCATGAACAGCAGTCTATCTACTGGTCAGTAGATAATCAAGGAATTTTCAGAAAATATTTTTGTGGCCGGGCACTTTCGGAGGAGTGTTACGATTCCGTGACCAGCATGAGCAGGATGAGGGAGGCTGATATGGCGACGTATGCTATCGATGGCGTTCGCATCAACCCTGTTACCGGCCGCATTACGCATGTGCGCTGGGCGCTCGTCAACCCGAAGACGAATGAGTGGCTATCGCCGCACGACATCGTCGAGGTGGCCGAAGTCGTCAGGGCCATTCGCGCGGGCAATCTCGTCTGGTCGCTGTTCAAGCTCGGCGGTATGAATTTTCTTGGGCCGAAGATCAAGACCGTTTCGCATACGGACGGCAACGACGGCATCGACACCGACATCCCCGACGGTCACATCGAAAAATCCATCGACGATCTTCCGCAGGTCTAGCGCCTCGCCGGCGTGTGTCCAGATACCGGACGCACGGTTATTTTTGAAAAGCGGGCGCTATGGGTTGAGAAACCAAAAAGAATGGGTGATAAAATCCGCGCTATATCGGAGATGCATCCCTTGCATAAGGGTTTCACTAGCGAAAGCACGGACCGTACAGCGGACGTGTGTTTCGTAACCCATCAGTCGGTCGCACGCGGTTTCCTGTTCGGGGAAGCACGCAAGGGATTCATTCGTCCTGCCAGCCACATTTCAGGTAAAGGTTTCGCCGGCAATCGCGAGGCCTTTGTTTTTGCCTTTGTTTATTCGAGCGCGCAATCGGCCGATTTCGGCTGACTATTGCGAAAAACCGGTACGTCATGAAACAACAAGCGGAACAACAGGTACTGGATTTCGACGGACAGGCGCGCGAGCGGCTGATCACGTGGATCCGGAATCGCATGGAGGAGTTCGACATCACGATGGAGGTCCTGGAAGCGGCGCTTATCGCCGAAGCCGCCAGGCCGAAATATCGCGATGCGTTTGGTAACCGCTGGGACGGTCAGGGCGAGCGGCCCGACTGGCTCCGACGGGCGATCAATGCAGGGCAGGACATCGAACACTTTCGATGCTGAGCGGCGCGGGCGTCGTGCCGGGCTGATCTGTCGGGTTCATCGATGCAATAACGCGCCGCACTACGTCGCCCTCATTGACCGGGCGACCTCGAATTCCCCGCTACAGCCCGTCCGGCAAGCGTTCGCACGCCATTAGCCCCAGTAATACCGCTCATAAAAAAACGCCATTTTACGGACTAATATTGGCTCCTGATAACTGCACCGTTCCCCGCAGTTTATCCACCCATCGAGAGGTGCCATGAGTCATCCGGTCCACACCCGCCAGCCGGTCCGCGCGGCCGCTGCTGCGTTCATCGGCACCACCGTCGAGTTCTACGATTTCTACGCCTATGCGACCGCCGCCGCGCTCGTGCTCGGCGAAATCTTCTTTCCAGGTACCAACCGCTTTGCTAGCACGCTGGCGTCGTTTGCGACGTTCTTCGCGGGATTTGTCGCGCGGCCGTTGTCCGGGATGGTCTTCGGCCACCTCGGCGACCGGCTCGGCCGCAAGAAAATGCTGCTACTGACGATGTTCCTGATGGGCGGCGCAACGACCGGCATCGGCTTGCTGCCGACCTACGCATCGATCGGCGTCTGGGCGCCCGTCATGCTCGTTACGCTACGCATCGTGCAGGGCATTGCAGCAGGGGGCGAATGGGGCGGAGCAGTATTGATGTCGAGCGAGCATGCGCCGCAGGGCCGCAAGACATTCTTCGCATCGTTCCCGCAGATGGGCAGCCCAGCCGGTTTGCTGCTGACGCTGATTGCATTCCGCCTCGTCACGTCGCTCGATCACGCGAGCTTCGTGTCGTGGGGCTGGCGCCTGCCGTTTCTCGCGAGCTTTGTGCTGCTGCTGATCGGCCTCGCGATCCGCTTCGGCGTCGAGGAGTCGCCCGAGTTCGAGCGCGCGCGGGCCGCGGGCCAGCTCGCGGTGGCGCCGGTGAGCGAAGTGCTGCGAACGCATCTGCGGCCGATCCTGCTTGCGGCTGCAGCAACGACGATCGGCGCGGCCGGCTTCTTCTTCACCAACACATTCATGATCTCGTACGTAACGACGTGGCTGTCGATACCGAAGACGACGATCCTCGATTGCCTGTTCGTCGTGACGATCATTCAGCTGTTGTCGCAGCCGGTGTCCGCGTGGCTGGCGAGCCGCGTCGGCGATGCGCGTTTTCTGGCGCTCGCTGCGAGCGTGTCGATTTTCACGCCGTACCCGATGTTCCTGCTGGTGAACACGCAGCAGCCGGTGGCGATCGTCGCCGGTATTTCGCTGGCGGTCGTCGTGCTATCGGCGGTGTATGCGGTGATTGCCGGTTTCATGACGGCGGCGTTTCCGACGCGCCTACGCTACTCGGGCATTTCAATCGCATACCAGTTATGTGCGACGGTGGCGGCTGGCACGACACCGCTGATCGGTACGATGCTTGCGCACCGCTTCCAGGGGCAATGGCTGCCGCTCGCCTTATTTTTTTCGCTGCTGTCGCTGGTCTCGCTCGGTGGCATCATCGGGTTGGCGCGATATCAGCAGAGGACCGCTTTGCTCGGCGACGTCGCTTCCCAGGCCCCGGCTCAGACTCAGCCTCAAGCTCAGGCATGAAGCGCACCAGATTACGGATATGTGCCTGTCACGTTCCACGTTGAAACACCATCCATGGAGACATCGTTCATGAGCGCCACGCTCGCGGCCTCCGCCGCACATCGCTACAGCAGCGAAGAATGGGCTGTTCGCTGCGATCTGGCCGCGTTATACCGGCTTGTCGCGCATTTCCGGATGACCGATCTGATCGACACGCACATCACGGCGCGCGTGCCCGGCCCCGAGCATCATTTCCTGATCAATCGTTACGGCGTGCTGTTCCATGAAATGCGTGCGTCGGATCTGGTGAAGATCGACAGCACCGGGCGCGTCGTCGAACCCGATGCGGACGACGAGCAAAACGCCGCGCGCTATCGCGTCAATGCCGCGGGCTTCACGATTCACTCTGCCGTGCATATGGCACGCGAGGACCTGCACTTCGTCGTGCACACGCATACGTCGGCCGGTTCGGCCGTGTCCGCGCAGAAGCAGGGCTTGCTGCCGATCAGCCAGCACGCGCTGAAGTTCTATGGGCACCTTGCCTATCACGACTACGAAGGCATCGCGCTCGATCTTGGCGAACGCGAACGGTTGATCGCGGACCTTGGCACGCACAACGCGATGATCCTGCGCAATCATGGGTTGCTGGCCGGTGGTGCATCGGCGGGCACGGCGTTTCACGAGATCTATTTTCTCGAGCGTGCCTGCCAGATCCAGGTGCAGGCGCTGGCGGGCGGCGCGGAACTGAATCCGGTACCGGAGGCGGTGCGCAAGCTGACCGCTGCGCAGTTCCATAGTGACAAGGCGGACGGCATCATCGATCTTGCGTGGGAAGCGGCGTTGCGGTTGATCGATGATTCCAGTTCTGACTATCGCAGTTGAACCGCACATCTTCGATCTCTGTCCTTGACGATGACCTCGCACCACCGATGACGCACCTCCTGTTACTCGCCGACAACTTCGACATGTCGCCGCTCACCGGTCCACTGACCGAGCGGCTTCAGCCACACGCGCCGAACCTGCGCATCTGCCTGCCCGGCGATCCCGGCGCGGACGCGGCAGAAATCGCAGTGTGCTGGAACCCACCCGCCGGCGCGCTCGCGACGCTGCCGCAACTGCGGCTCGTGCACAGCATCGCGGCGGGCGTCGACAACATCCTCAGCGATCCGACCTTGCCCGACGTCCCGCTGTGCCGTGTCGTCGATCCCGCGCACGCGCAGGGCATGACCGAGTTCGTGATGTGGGGCGCGCTGCATTTTCACCGGCACTTCGACGCGGTGCTGGCGAACCAGTCGAAGGCAATCTGGCGGCGCCCGAGACAGATCGACGCGGCGCGACGCCGGATCGGTGTGATGGGGCTCGGTACGCTCGGCGCGCGCGTGGCTACCGAGTTGCATCGCTTCGGATTCGATGTTCGAGGCTGGTCGCGCGAACGCAAGAACTTGCCTGGCATCACGACGTTCGGTGCGGATCAATTCACCGAGTTTTGCTCGGACCTGGACCTCGCGGTGTGTCTGCTGCCGCTTACAGAACAAACGCGCGGCATCCTAGGGCGCGCGACCTTCGATGCGTTGCCGCGCGGCGCACGGTTGATCCACGCAGGCCGCGGCGAACATGTAGTGCGCGGGGACCTTCTGGCTGCACTCGAGAGCGGGCAACTCGGCGGCGCAATCGTCGATGTGTTCGACACCGAACCGCTGCCGCCCGACGACGCTTACTGGCGCGCGCCGAATCTGATTGTGACGCCGCATATGGCGTCAGTGGCGAGCTTCGAATGTATCGGTGAACAGGTCGCGTATAACGTGCAGCAGCTGTTGAGCGGCGGCGCGTTGCGGCATGTGGTGGATCGCGAGCGCGGATACTGAACCGTTGTATCCGCTTCCGCGGGATTTCTGCCTGATAACCATGTGAATAGCGCTTCGTTGACCTGGCCGACGCGCACGGCTAGCATGATTGGTCGTCTTCCGACCGTGCTAGCTTCCGATGCCTTCTCCCGTTCTCACTGTTTCCGCCGTATCGAAGCGCTTCGGCGCGACGGTCGCGCTCGAACACGTCGATCTGTCGATCGGTGCCGGCGAGATCGTCGCGCTAATGGGCGCGAACGGCGCGGGCAAGTCGACGCTCGTGAAGATATTGAGCGGTGTATATCGTGCCGACGTGGGCACGTTGTCGCTCGCGGGGCATCCGTTTGCGCCTGAATCTACGCAGGCTGCGAAGCGGCTTGGTGTTGCGACCGTGCATCAGTCGATTGCCGATGCGGTCGTGCCGTCGCTGTCGATTGCGGACAATCTGCTGCTCGATCGCCTGTGCGATGGCGCTGGGCCGTGGCGCGCTACGCCTGCTGCGCGTCGGCGTAGTGCCGCGCCGCTGGCCGCGCGCGTCGGGTTGGACGTCGATCTGGCTGCACCACTTGCGACGTTGCCGCTCGCTGCCCAGCAACTCGTGACGCTCGCTCGCGCGCTTGCCGCGCAGCCCGCGTTACTGATTCTCGATGAACCGACTGCAAGCCTCTCCGCGCCGGAAGCAGAGAGGTTGTTCGCGTTGCTCGACACGTTGCGCGCGGAAGGCGTTGCAATCCTGCTCGTGTCGCACCGGCTTGGCGATCTGCGTCGACTTGCCGATCGTGTGGCGATCGTTCGCGATGGTCGCATCGTTGCCGATCTGCGGCCGCCGATCGATTTCGATGCAGCGGTCGAGACGATGATCGGTCGGCCGTTGCGCAGCCATCTTGTGCGGGGGTCCGATTCCGTCGATACGTCGCCACGCGCAATCGATGCGGCACGTGCGGGGTCAGCGGGCTTTCACGCGGAGCGTGTGCAACTGACGCAGCATTCGATTCCCTTCGATCTCGACGTGCGCCGCGGTGAGATCGTCGCGATTGCGGGGCCTGTGGGTGGCGGCAAATCGCGGTTGGCACGTGCGATCTTCGGAGCGAGCCGGCTGGTCGCGGGCCGCATGTCGCTCGACGGTGCGCCGTGGCAACCGCGCTCGCCCGCCGACGCAATTCGTGCGGGCGTGTTTCTCGCCGGCGAGGACCGCTGGCGTACGTCGCTGTTCGCGGACAGCGTGTCGTTTGCATCGATAGCAGGCACGATCAGCTTTCCGTTTCTACCGCGCTGGTTTCCGCGCGGTCGCGTGCAACGTGCAGTCGAAGCGCGTGCCGCCTCCGACGCGATCGAACGCTTCGGCATTCGCTGCACCGGTCCCGACGATCGCCTGACGAAGCTCTCCGGCGGTAACCAGCAGAAAGTCGTGCTCGCACGCTGGCACGCACAGCCTGCGCGGCTACTGTTGCTCGATGAGCCGTTCCAGGGCGTCGATGCGGGTGCACGGGCCGATATCGTCGATACGTTGCGCGCGCAGGCTAACGAGCGTGCGACCCTCGTCTTCGTCAGCGATCTCGAAGAAGCGTTCGAGATTGCGGATCGCGTCGTGCGCTTCGATCGCGGCACGATCGACCACATCTCTTCTTTCGAACCCGAACTTTCCCCATTGTCATGAAGACCGGCTTACCACGCGTTTCTGAAACGCATTCGGACCACGACTCCGTTCCGGTCGATGCTGTTCCTGCGCAGATTCCTGTAGCGCGATCGAAGCTCGCGTGGCGTGAATACCTCGAACGCAGCGGCATGTTGATCGTGCTCGCGCTACTGGTCGTCGTGTTCACCGTGAAGGAGCCCGCCTTCCTCAATGTCGACAACCTGTTCAGCATTCTGCAGGCCGTGTCGATCGTTGCGCTGCTCGGTATCGGCGTGACGATTACGCTGGCTGCGGGCGGTTTCGATCTGTCGGTGGGCAGCGTGGCGGCGTCTGCGCAGATGGCGGCGAGCTATGTGCTGATCGTCTGGCACGGCAACGCGCTGGCGGCGGTCGTCGCGTGCGTGGTGCTCGGCGCGGCCGCGGGTCTCTTCAATGGATTGTTGATCACGCGCCTGCGCGTACCCGATCAGCTTGCAACGCTCGGCACGCTGTTCCTGCTCGCTGGACTGCAACTGATTCCGACCGGCGGTCGTTCGCTAGCGACCGGCACGGTGCTGCCGGATGGCACCGAAACGACCGGCACATTCCCCGACGCGTTTCTCGCGCTCGGCCGGCTGCGTCTGTTCGACGTGGTGCCAGTGCCGGTTGTGTTGCTCGCCGTGTTGACGGTGATTGCGTGCATCGTGATGGAGACGACGCGCTGGGGCCGCGTGATCTATGCGATCGGTGGCAATGAAACGGCGGCGCGGCTTGCAGGTGCGCCGACTGCGCGCTACCGGATCGCGGCGTATGTCGCATCGGGCGTGATCGCGTCGCTTGGCGGTGTGCTGATTGCGGCACGCGTGGGGCGCGGCGACGTGAGCGCCGGTCATTCGATGTTGCTCGATGCCGTGGCGGCAGCGCTGGTCGGCTACGCTGTTTGGGGTGCGAAACGGCCCAATGTGTTTGGTACGGTGGTCGGCGCGGTATTCGTCGGTGTGCTGCTAAACGGCTTGACGATGCTGAATGCGCCGTACTACATGCAGGATTTCATCAAAGGTGTGTTGCTGGTTGGGGCGCTGGCTTTCACGTTTAGCGTGGGGCGCGATACGACGCAGCGGACGTAGGCATCATGCATATCGCCCATGCCGCTGCGCAAAACTCACCGCGAGCACCGCGAAAATCAGCGCACCAGTCGCAACCTGCTGCCAGTAAAAATTCCAGCCGATCAACAGCAGCCCGTTCGCGACGAGACTCAGCAGCAACACGCCGAGCAGCGTACCGGCGACACCCGGACGGCGCGTCGGCGACAGCGTCGTACCGATGAAGGTCGCACCGATCGCATTCAGTAGATAGGCGTTGCCCGCTTGCGGCACATACGCCTTCACCGTCGACGACAGCAGCAACCCAACCACACCATAGATCAACGCACTCGCAACAAAGATCGCGCCACCTAACGCCGCTACTGGCAGGCCGGAATAGCGCGCGACGCCCGGTTGCGAGCCGAGCGCCACGATCTGCCGGCCGAACACCGAATGCGCGAGCGTGACATGCACCGCGAGTGCTAGGACGATCACGATCCACAGCGGCACCGGCAAACCAGCGAACGTGCCATGCGCGAGCACGCTAAACAGCGGCGGCAGCGCGATGTTCAGCAGATAGACGGGCTGACCGCCATCGGTGGCGAGTTGCTGCACGGTCTGTCCGATGAACAGCGTACCCAGCGTCGCAAGAAACGGCGCGATGCCAAGCCGCGCGATCAGCACGCCGTTGAACGCGCCGACCAGCAACGCCGCGCCGAGACCACCGAGCGCAGCCGGCAGCACGCCGACGTGATGCGCGCTGAGCAGCACGAACACCAGACTCGCGACATCGATCGATGTACCCAGCGACAGATCGATCGCACCGAGCGACAACGCGAGCGTCATGCCGAGCGCGGCGATGGCGAGCAGCGCGAAGTTGTTCAGCAGCACATCAGCGAGATTGTCGACACGCGCGAAACCGGGCGCATAGATTGCGAAGAAGACGATCACGGCGGCGAGTGCGCCGACCAGCGCAAAACGCTGCAGACGCGCGAGTGTGTCAATCATGTGCATCGCTCCCGGCATGACGCCGCCGCACGAGTGCAGTGGTTGCGACGACGAACAGGATCAGCGCGCCTTCGACGCCGTTGACCCAATAGCTCGACACGTTGTCGAGTTGAAAGCCGTTGCCGATCATGCCGATGAACAGCACCGCCAGCAGCGTGCCAGGAATAGTCGGCACGAGTCGTCGTGAGAACACGGCACCGAGCAACGCTGCGGCGACGACGGCAAGCAGATTCTCACCTGCGCCGGGCGCGCTGCCACTCAGCAGCGACGATGAAACCAGTGCGGCAAGGGCCGCCGCGAGACCGCCCAATACATAGCTGGCCGCGACATAACCGTTCGTGCGTAGACCCGCGGCGCGCGCGGCGTCGCGATGAGCGCCGGTTGCATGCAGCCGCAAACCGAACGGTGTGTAGTGGATCAGCACCGTGAACACCGCTGAGATGACGACGAGTGCGTAGGCGACAAGCGGAATATCGAACGGGCCGTTATCGAGGAGGAACTCGAGCAGCGGGCTTGCTGCAGGCACGGACGTGTTCTGCGTCAACACCAGCTCGAAGCCGGCGCAGAGGTTCATCGTGGTTAGCGTCGCGAGCAGCGGATAGATCCGCAGTACCACTACCGCGAATGCATTGAGTGCGCCAACGCTCGCGCCGGCGGCGAATGTGAGCAGTAACGCCGCAACGGGGCTCGCACCGTCGCGCAGCGCGACCGCATAGACCGCGGCACATAAACCAAGATTGGCCGCCACCGACAGATCGAGCCCACCGCGGATCGGGTCCGCTCCACCGCCGATCAGCACGACCGTCAAGCCAAGCGCGAGTATTCCGACCACGGCCGACTGCTGGAACACATTGGCCAGATTGGCGAGCGTTAGAAACAGCGGCGAACTCAGTGCGAAACCGGCGAACACCGCGGCGAACGCGAGCGCCGCGCCGCTGCGCAACCACCATTGCGGATCGCCGAAACGGATCGAGGATGCGGGCAAACGTTCGCGCGTACCCGCGGCATCGAGCACCTTGCTCATGCGGCAAGCTCCTCGTCAGTCGATGTGGTCCGCGCGCCCGCAGCCCACGCGAGCACCTGGCGGCTATCGGCATCGCGCGAGACCAGTTCGCGCACAAGCTGGCCGCGCGCCATCACGAGCACGCGGTCGGTGATATCGAGTAGTTCGATCAGATCGCTGGAAAACAGCAGGACAGCCGCGCCTTCGCGTGCAAGCCGATCGAGCAGCCGGTAGATTTCTGCCTTCGCACCGACGTCGACACCGACTGTCGGTTCGTCGAGCAGATACACGACAGACGCACGTGTCGAGCCGCGGCTGAGCCACTTCGCGAGCGCAACCTTCTGCTGATTACCACCCGACAGCGTGCGTACCGGCGCCTCGATGCCCGACGTGCGCACTGCAAGCGTTTCGATCAGTTGCTGCACCGCCTGCGTTTCACGACGCCGCGCGAGCCAGCCGAACCGGCTAAACCGCGCGAGGCTCGCGAGGGTTGTGTTTTCGCGCACCGAGAGCGCCGGCGCGACGCCATGTGCGCGACGGTCTTCCGGAACGAAGGCAATGCCCGCGCGCACCGCATCGAGCGGCCGTCGCAGCCGCACCTCACGACCGTCGATCTCGATGCTGCCGCGCACACCGCGCTCCAGACCGAACAGACTGCGCACGACGTTCTTGCCGCCCGAGCCAAGCAAACCAGTCACACCGACGATCTCGCCACGCCGCAGGTCGAATGACACATCGTCGAAGCGTTGCGGTGCGGCGAGACCGCGCACGCGCAGCACGACATCGCCGGGTGGACGAGTCGTGGTTGCAGCGCGCGCCGAGGGCAGCGTACCGATCATCGCGGCGACCAGTGCATCGGCGGGGGTAGTGCGCGCATCGACGTGCTCGACGTCGACGCCATCGCGCAGCACGGTGACGCGATCGCAAACCGAGGTGATCTCGTTCAGATAGTGCGACACGTACAGGATCGTCAGGCCGCGGTCGCGCAGACGGCGAATCGTGTCGAGCAGCCGGTCGACTTCTCGACTGACGAGCGCCGCGGTCGGTTCGTCGAATACCAGAATGCGCGGCTCGCGGATTAGCGCACGCGTGATCTGCACGATCTGCTGTTCCGCGACACTCAAGTCACCGATCAACCGGCGTGGGTCGATCTCGACACCGAAGTGCGCAAGCAGCGCAGCACGTGCATCGCGCCGCATCCGGCGCGGCACGAGCAGGCGCAGTGTGCCTGCGGCACGCGGCCCGATCGCGCGTTCATCACCGAGCAGCAATGCTTCGGCGACCGTGAAGGTCGGCGGCAGCAAGCGCTCCTGATGAATGAAGCCGAGCGCCGCGTGACGATCGCGGTGAGTCGTCGCCGCCGGTTGCTCGATGCCATCGATAGAAAGCGTGCCCGAATCGGCGGTGTGTATGCCTGCAAGAATCTTGATCAACGTCGACTTGCCCGCGCCGTTCTGACCGATCAGTCCGTGCACGGTGCCGCGCGCGACTTCGAGCGATGCACCGCGTAACGCAGGCACACCGTCGAAGTGTTTGACGATATCGCGCAGGGCAAGCGCGGGCGGATGATGCGTGTCCGTCATTTACTTCGCGCCGAGCTGGCCGAGCGTTTGCTGCGCGGTGCTCGCGTTGTCCTTGGTGACGAGCAGCGACGGTACGTACGTGTACGGCGCCAGCGTGTGGTCGCCGGCCAGATAGCGCGCGACGTTATCGATGGCGGTTTTGCCGATCAGCGCTGGCTGCTGTGCGACGACTGCCGCCGCGCTCGACTTCGGGTCCTTCACGAGCGTCACGACGTCGGGACTGCCATCCACCGCATAGGTCTTGATCTCGCTGCGATTGGCGGCGTCAACGGCCTGGGTTGCGCCGACCTGCGGCACATCCCATGCGGCCCAGATCGCGGCGATCTGTCCTTTCGGATATTTGGCGAGCAACTGGCTGACCTGCGCATAGGCGCTTTGCACGGTGTTCGGAATCACATCGCGCAGTTCGGGCTGGAGGATATGCACCTTCGGATAAAACTTCAGCACTTCCTTCAACTGGTCATAGCGGATCGCGCAGACCGGCACGCCATAGAAACCGTTGAAGACGAGGATATTGCCTTCGCCGTGAATGTCATTGACGAGCTTCAGCGCAAGTTGCTCACCGATGAAGAAATTGTCCGAGGTCGTGACGTTCAGGCTGGACGGCGACGCGGTATCGATGGTGAAGAGCGGGATGCCGGCCTGGCGGATTTTCTGCAGCCACGGTTCGAGTACCGATGCGGTGCCGAGCTGCTCGACGATCGCATCCGGCTTCTGTGCGATCAGCGTCTGGATCTGCGCGATCTGCCGGTTGTCGTTGCGGCCGGCGTCGAGTGCGATCGGTGTACCGCCGAGTCGTTTCACTTCATCCACTGCGCCTTGATACGCCTTCAGATCCCAGTAGTGATCGGTACCGGCCACGGTGATGCCAATGCGTTTTCCCTTTAGCGACGGGATCGCAGCATCGCTGCCTTGTGCCTGAACGGCATGTGGCGCGACGGCGGTGAAAAAAGCAAACAGAGCGGCAGCAGCAAGCGAGGCAAGGGGAATGTGCGAGCGTGTCATGTCGAAAGAAACGAAAGGCGGTCGAACGCAACGCGCGTCGGAACCCGGAAAAAGGGAAAGGAGAAAGGCAGCGGAAGCTGCCAGCCTCGCCGACTCTAATGCAACTCACATCGCTGCTGAAACATCGATTCGGACTATCGATATGACGGCCGCGGCGTAGTCATTGATGCCGCGTGGATCTGCTTGCCAGCCGAAGGAATATTCATTGCCGAAACCCTCGGTTTGCGCGCGACAGCCCCGCTGATAGATTGTGCGCACAGTCACTACAGCGGAGATTTGTATGGCCGAGCTCGACCCAACGGCTTTGTCGCAACCGGCGCAAGCCGATACGCAACACACGGCGCGTGTGATTGCAGACGATGCCGACGCTATAGCAGCGGCGCACGCGTTAGCGCAGCGACTCGCCAAAGAAGCTGCCGTGCGCGACCGCGAACGTCGGTTGCCGCACGAAGAAATCGAATGGTTTTCGCAATCGGGGTTGTGGGCGATCACCGTGCCGAAGGCATATGGCGGTGCGGGCGTGTCGTTTGTGACGCTGACCGAAGTCGTGAAGATCATTGCAGCAGCCGATCCGTCGCTCGGACAGTTGCCGCAGAATCACTATGGGCTGGTCGACGTGATTTCGTTGACGGGCACCGACGAGCAGAAACGCTATTTCTTCGGTGAGATCCTGAGCGGTAAGCGCTTCGGCAACGGCTTCTCGGAGAAGGGCACGAAGCACGTGCTCGATCTGAAGACCCGTGTGCGGCGTGACGGCGACGACTACGTGGTGGACGGGACGAAGTTCTATTCGACCGGTGCGCTGTTTGCGCATTACGTGCCGGTGCTCGGACTCGACGACGATCGTAAGGGCTGGCTCGCTTACATTCCGAAGGGTACGCCGGGGTTGATCGTGATCGACGACTGGACGGGCTTCGGCCAGCGCACTACGGCAAGCGGCACGGTCGTGCTCGATAGCGTGCGTGTGCCCGCTTCGAACGTGTTTCCCGCACATCGCGTGTCGGACTTTCCGACGCTGAACGGGCCGATCTCGCAGATCATCCAGGCGGCGATCGATGCCGGCATTGCACACGCTGCGATCGAAGACACGCTGACATTCGTGCGCACGCGCTCGCGGCCGTGGATCGACAGCGGCGTGGAACGCGCAGCCGACGACCCGCTGACCGTGCGCGAAATCGGCCATCTGCACATCCAGCTTCATGCGGCCGATGCATTGCTCGAACGCGCCGCGCGTACGCTCGATGCGATTGCCGCGCAACCCGAGGTCAGCGAAGACGACGTCGCGCGCGCTTCGGTGGCGGTCGGCGAAGCGAAGGTGCTGACCACCGAGATCGCCTTGCTTGCGAGCGAAAAGCTGTTCGAACTGGCCGGCACGCAATCGACGTTGAGCGAACACAATCTCGACCGTCACTGGCGCAATGCGCGCACGCATACGCTGCATGACCCGGTGCGCTGGAAGTATCACCTCGTCGGCAACTACTATCTGAACGGCGTCAAACCGGCGCGTCATCCGTGGAATTGACGTCATGAGTGCATTGCCAGATTCGGTGTCGTCCGTTAGACGCGTTGCGACGCGCATCGAGAGCGACCAGCAGGCGCTCGATATCGCCCATGCGCTCGCGCCCGCATTCGCCGAAGGTGCGGCCGAACGCGATCGCGATCGCCGGTTGCCGTTCGATGAAATCGAAGCGTATTCGGCGAGCGGGTTGTGGGGCATCACGGTGCCGCGCGAATTCGGCGGCGCGCAGGTATCGTATGCAACGCTCGCGGAAGTCACGGCGATCATCTCCGCCGCCGACCCCGCGCTCGGTCAGATTCCGCAGAACCATTTCTTCATGCTCGACGTGCTGCGTGTGAACGGCACACGCGAGCAGCAGGCGTTCTACTTCGAACGTGCGCTGGCGGGCGACCGGTTCGGCAATGCGTTGTCCGAACGCGGCACGAAGACGGTGCGCGACTATCGAACCACGCTCACGCCGGATGGTGCAGGTTTCCGGCTTAACGGCACGAAGTTCTACTCGACCGGTGCGCTGTTTGCGCAGTGGATTCCAGTGGTCGCGAAAGCGGCCGACGATACGCTGTACGTCGCGTTCACGGCAGCAGACACACCGGGCCTGACGGTTATCGACGACTGGTCGAGCTTCGGACAGCGCACCACGGGCAGCGGCTCGACGGTGCTCGACGATGTGTACGTGGATGCCGCGGCGGTGGTGCCGTACAGCGCCGCGTTCGATGCGCGTCCGACCACGGTCGGCCCGCTCGGACAGTTGATCCATGCGGCCGTCGATCTCGGCATCGCCCGCGCGGCGTTGGCCGACGCGCGGCGCTTCGTGCGCGAGCGCTCTCGACCGTGGGTCGACAGCGGTGTAGAGCGCGCTAGCGATGACCCGCTGACGCTCGAACTATTCGGCAAGCTCGCGCTGCAACTGGATGCAGCGGATGCGCTGCTCGAACGCGCGGGCCGCAGCGTCGATGCAGCGGCCGCACAGTCCAATGAGCGCACGGTGGCGGCTGCATCGATTGCGGTGGCCAAGGCGCGCGCCGCGACCACCGAGATCGCGCTGCAGGCTTCGACGCGACTGCTCGAACTGGCCGGCACACAATCGACGTTGCGCGAACACAACCTCGATCGTCACTGGCGCAACGCGCGCACACATACGCTGCACGATCCGGTGCGCTGGAAATACATCGCGGTCGGTAACTACTATCTGAACGACGTGCTGCCGCCACGTCACGGCGCGTTGTAACGCGCTGCATTTTCGTTCCGCATTTTGTTTGCTTTACTCCAGGATTTCGACGATGACGAGACAGATCCGCCTCAACGCATTCGACATGAACTGCGTCGGGCATCAATCGCCGGGCTTGTGGGCGCATCCACGCGATACGTCGTGGCGCTATAAGCACCTCGACTACTGGACCGACCTCGCGAAGCTGCTCGAGCGCGGCAAGTTCGATGGGTTGTTTATCGCCGACGTGCTCGGTATCTACGACGTGTACCAGGGCAACGGCGGGGCAGCGATCCGCCAGGCCGCGCAGGTGCCCGTCAACGATCCGGTGCTGCTTGTCTCTGCGATGGCGAACGTGACCGAACACCTTGGCTTTGGCGTGACGTGTTCGCTTTCGTACGAACATCCTTATCCCTTCGCGCGACGCATGTCGACGCTCGATCACCTGACCAACGGGCGGGTCGGCTGGAACATCGTCACGTCGTATCTGGACAGCGCGGCGCGCAATGTCGGTTTGCCGAGCCAGGCGAATCACGACGAACGCTATGCACTCGCCGAAGAGTATCTGGAGGTCTGCTACAAGCTGTGGGAATCGTCGTGGGAAGACGATGCGGTGGTGCGCGATGCGGCTCGGCATGTATTCACCGAGCCATCTAAGGTGCATCCGATCGCTCATCGCGGCACGTACTTCGACGTGCCCGGCATCCATCTATGCGAACCGTCGCCGCAGCGCACACCGGTTCTCTATCAGGCCGGTGCATCGAAACGCGGTAAAGACTTCGCGGCACAGCACGCGGAATGCATCTTCATCGCCGCGCCGTCACGCACGATCCTGAAGAATTTCGTCGCCGATATTCGTGCGCGCGTGAAGTCGTTCGGTCGCGATCCGCATGATGTGCTGATCTTCAATCTGCATACGGTGATTACCGGCAACACCGCGGCTGAAGCACACGCGAAGCATGCCGACTATCGCCGTTATGCAAGCGACGAAGGCGCGCTTGCGTTGATGTCCGGCTGGACCGGTATTGATCTGTCGAAGTATGGGCTCGACGAGCCGCTGCGGCATATCGAAAGCAATGCGGTGCAGTCGGCGGTGGAGGCGCTGTCGAGCGCTGACCCGACGCGTGTGTGGACCGTACGCGAGATTGCGAAGTGGGGCGGTATAGGCGGATTGGGGCCGCTGTCGGTGGGCGATCCGCGCGAAATCGCCGATGAGCTGCAATCGTGGGTTGACGAGACGGACGTCGACGGTTTCAATCTTGCGTATGCGCTGACGCACGAAACATTCAGCGATTTCGTCGATCTGGTGGTGCCGGAATTGCAACGGCGTGGCGTTTACAAGACCGACTATGCAGAGGGGACGCTGCGTGAAAAACTGCACGGCGGCGGCGCGCGGCTTAGCGGGCCGCATCCGGGCGCGAGCTATCGTGCGGCGCATGCGGCACATGAATGAAGATTTTCATCGCTTCGCTCGTTCATCTAGATGAACTTCACAGGCCGTTTGCATCGGCCAGACAATAGAAAAGGACTTTCGATGAAATCGCTTGTTCAGGTTGCACGCCGTGCGCGTGCCTCGCGGCGCATTGCCGCCGCGTTGACTGTATTGACGGCGTTCGCGGTAACGGTCGCGGCGAATGTTGCGAATGCCGAACCACTGAAAGGCGCACCTGCACCGTTCAACAAAGGCGGTGTAAAGATCGCCCTGGTCAACTATCTGTCGACCGGCGATTTCTTCCAGGCCTATGAAGCGGGCGCACAAAAACAGGCCAAAGCACTCGGCATTGATCTGCGTATCTACGAAGGGCGCCAGGATGCGGCCGAACAGCGCGAGCAGATTCAACAGGCGATCAGCCTTGGCGTATCGGCGATCATCGTCAATCACGGCTTGCCGGAATCGCTAAAGGACGTCGTGCAGCGTGCACTCGATAAAGGCATCAAGGTCGTTGCATTCGACGTCGATCTGAACAATCCGAAGGTGCCGCAGATCGAACAGAGCGATCGTGACCTGGCGACGCTGTTGCTCGATCAGGCGGTCAAGGACAATGGCGATGCCTTTGCTGCGGGCTACGTCTATGTGGCGGGTTTTGCGCCGCTGGACCGGCGCGATGCGGTGTGGCGCAGCTTCAAGGACGCGCATCCGAAGGTGCAGGAGAAAGCGCGCTGGGGCACGGTCGATAATCCGATTGCGCAGTCGGTGGCGAATCAGGCCGCGGCTGCGTATCGCGCACACCCCGATATCCGCGTCGTGTTCGCACCGTATGACGAGTTCGCGCGCGGCGCAAAACTCGCCGCTGACGAAGCCAAACTGTCGACGAAAATCCGCATCTACAGCGCCGATATTTCCACCGCCGATATCGAAGCGATTCGCGCGCCGGGTAGCGCCTGGGTTGCGACGGCGGCGACCAATCCGGCCGTAGTCGGCGCGGTATCGGTGCGGGCGGCGGCGTTGCTGGTCGCGGGGCAGAATCCGGGTGCCCATATCGCCGTGCGGCCTGCGCTGATTACCCGCGATGATCTCGTGAAGAACGACATCCACACGATCGCCGAACTCGGTGCGAAATTTCCGGCGTTCCGCACAAGCGATGCGGCGCAGGCGGCGTGGATTCCCGCGGCGGATTGAGCGCTTATAGCGCGGCGTTTCAACGCTTTGCGCGCGAGCGCACGGCGGTCTGACGGCTACGCTTTTTCCGCCGCACCGGCCCGGTCGATGCGCGCACAACCAGCACGGGCGCCGGTGCGATCTGCATCGGCGCGTCACCGCCAGCCTTGCCATCGATCAACGCCTCCAGCAACTCAACCGCAAGCGTCGCAGCAGCTTCAGTCGGCACCGCAACCGTCGATAACCCCGGCCGCGATTCACGTGCCAGCTGAATATCGGTAATGCCGATCACGGAGATGTCTTCGGGAATGCGTAGTCCGCGATCTGCAGCGGCATGCATTGCGCCGAGTGCGGGCAGGTCGTTGGTCGCGAAGATGGCGGTGAGATCCGGGTGTTCGTCGAGCAGTTGCACGGCAGCCTGATAACCGCCTTGCACGGAGTCGGTGGTGAAACGCACTTCGCTATCGGGATGTGCGACGTTCTCCAACTTCAACGTTGCACAAAAACCTTCATAGCGCGGCGCCTGCACGCCGTCGAGTCCGCCAGCGAGAATCGCACCGATCCGCCGATGCCCCAGCTCCAGCAGATGGCGCGCAGCCAGCGCACCGGCTGCGGCGAAATCGACGGCGATACACGGGATGCCGGGCGGTGTTTCCGGCCGCTCCCACAAACACAGCACGACCGGTGTGCCGCGCGCCTGGGTCTTGCGCAGCACCTCGAAATCGACTTTCGCGTTCATCACCAGCATGCCTTCGGACAGCGTCCCCGCAATCTGGTCGAGGTACGCGCGCAGCATCACGGGGTCTTCGTTGGTATTGCACACAATCAGGAAGCGCCCGCTGCGTCGCGCGGCGCGTTCGGCGGCGAGCGCAAACTCCGGATAAAACGGATTCGCGATGCTCGAGACCATCAGCGCGAGTGTCGGTGTGCTGCCTTCCGCCAGCGCGCGTGCAGTCAGATGCGGACGATAGTCGAGCGCCGCGACCGCTTCCAGCACACGTTCACGCGTGGCCGCTCCGACCTTGCCGCGCTGGCGCAGCACGTTCGATACGGTGGCCGGTGTGACGCCGGCGCGTTGCGCGACTTCCGTCAGGGTGGTCATCGATGCTTTAGGTCGGGTGGGGATGAATACGTTGGTGAATCAAGGTCGGCGCCACTGTCGCAAGCATGCCGTCGAGCTGCAAGTTTCAGCAGGGGTGCCCACATTCCGGGATAACTTCCCGGTATTTGCATGATTGCCCGGACCTCGCTAGATTTCGTTTCAACGCAGTGAGAACACCACGACGGAGACAGCCGGACAGCAGCGATCCAGACTCGGATCGTTTTTTCTACGGCACGAGGTTAAGCGCTTAACCTCTTCGTGTCTCCGAGGGAAAATACGGAGACGTCGGGCATGGCGAGCATCTCGTTACGATCGGTTCAGAAGGCATATGGCGACCATGCAGCGGTCATTCGCGACGTCGATCTCGAGATCGGCGAGCACGAGTTCTGCGTGTTTCTCGGTCCGTCGGGTTGTGGCAAGTCGACGCTGCTGCGCATGATCGCCGGCCTCGAAGACATCACCGATGGCGATCTGTTGATCGACGGCAAGCTCGTCAACGATGTGCCTGCCGCGCAACGCGGTGTGGCGATGGTGTTTCAGAGCTATGCGCTGTTTCCGCACATGACCGTGTACGAGAACATGGCGTTCGGCCTGACGCTTGCAAAGACGCCGAAAGATGTGATCGATCGCAAGGTTCGCGAAGCCGCGCGTGTGCTGCAACTCGAGGCGCTGCTAGAGCGGCGTCCGAAGGCACTGTCGGGTGGGCAGCGGCAGCGTGTGGCGATCGGTCGCGCGATCGTGCGTAGCCCGGGCGTGTTCCTGTTCGACGAACCACTGTCCAATCTCGACGCAACGCTGCGTGGCCAGACGCGTGTTGAGATTGCGCGTCTGCATAAGCAGTTCGACAAGGCGAGCGTTGTCTATGTCACGCACGATCAGATCGAAGCGATGACGCTTGCCGACAAGATCGTGCTGCTGCATGCGGGCGCGGACACGGCGAAGTACGGCAGCATCGCGCAGATCGGCGCGCCGCTCGAGTTGTATCACCGCCCTAAGAGTCGCTTCGTCGCGGGCTTTATCGGTTCGCCGAGAATGAATTTTCTGCCCGCACGCGTTGTTTCGTGCGGTGCCGGTAGCGTGCAGATCGCACTCGATGGAACCGGCGAACGTCTCGATACGCTGCTCGACGGTACCGCTCTGCAGCCCAACCAGAATGTCACACTCGGCATTCGTCCCGAGCATCTCGAACCCGCCGCCGCGGACAGCGCCGTTCAACAGATTCGCCGCAAGGTGTCGCTCGTCGAGCGTCTCGGCGAGCACAGCTATCTGCATCTCGATCAACCTGACAGCACGACATCGCATGCGGCGCTGATCGCCAAAGCACCAGGCGACCACACGCCCGGCAGCGGCGAAACCGTCGCATTCAACGTGCCGCCGGCGTCATGCCATCTGTTTACCGAAGACGGTTTCGCCGTCCCACCGGCGGCTATCCATCACTAGCGTAGGAGCGCACTGTATGCGTCTTGGAGTCTGCTATTACCCGGAGCACTGGCCGGAGACGATGTGGAAGGACGACGCCGCGCGCATGAGAGCGCTCGGCATCGATTACGTGCGGATCGCGGAGTTTGCGTGGAGCCGTATCGAACCGTCGCCGGGCGAATATCAATGGGACTGGCTCGATCGTGCGGTCGGCGTACTCGGCGACGCTGGCCTGAAGGTGGTCATGTGCACGCCGACAGCGACGCCGCCGAAGTGGCTGATCGATCGTTTTCCCGACATCCTGCCGGTCGGTGCGGACGGCCGTGTACGCGGCTTCGG
This sequence comes from Paraburkholderia acidicola, assembly GCF_002362315.1. Taxonomy (GTDB): domain Bacteria; phylum Pseudomonadota; class Gammaproteobacteria; order Burkholderiales; family Burkholderiaceae; genus Paraburkholderia; species Paraburkholderia acidicola. The sequence goes on along the minus strand of NZ_MTZV01000006.1, from coordinate 1,429,740 downwards.
TTCGCGGCGGCACTACGATTTTTCGTCGCCCTCGTACTTCGAAGCCGCGCGCACGATCTGCAGGGCCGTCGCCACGCGCTATGGCCGGCACCCAGCGGTCGCGTTCTGGCAAACCGACAACGAATTTGGTTGCCACCATACGGTGGTCAGCTATTCGCCTGCGGCAGCATCACGTTTTCGCAGCTGGCTAAGAGAGCGCTACGGCAACATCGACGCACTCAATACCGCATGGGGCACGGTCTTCTGGAGCATGGAATACCGCAGCTTCGAAGAAATCGATCCGCCCATCGGCACGGTGACGGAAGCGCATCCGTCGCACCGGCTCGACTATCGACGCTTCGCCTCCGACGAAGTCGTCCGCTTTAACCGCATGCAGGTCGACATCATTCGCGCGCATTCGCCGGGGCGGCCGGTTGCGCACAACTTCATGCAGCTCTTCACTGAGTTCGATCACTACAAGGTCGCGGCCGATCTCGAGATTGCCGCGTGGGACAGCTATCCGCTCGGCGCGCTCGAAGAGCAGTGGTTCGCGCCGGACATCAAGGCGAAGTGGTTGCGCACCGGGCATCCGGATTTTGCATCGTTCAATCACGATGTTTATCGCGGCATGTCGGCGCTACCGTTCTGGGTGATGGAGCAGCAACCGGGACCGGTGAACTGGGCGCAATGGAATCCGGCGCCATTGCCGGGGATGGTGCGGCTCTGGAGCTGGGAAGCGTTCGCACACGGTGCCGGTTGCGTGTCGTATTTCCGCTGGCGCCAGGCGCCGTTTGCGCAGGAACAGATGCATGCGGGATTGAACACGCCGGACAACCGGCTCGACATCGGTGGGCTGGAAGCGTCGACGGTCGCGCAGGAAATCGATGCGGTGCTCAAGGCCGATGGCGTCATGCCGGTCGTCGCGAAGGTCGCACTGATCTGGGATTACGAAGCGAAATGGCTGTTCGAGATTCATCCGCAGGGCGCGGACTTTCACTATCCACGCTTCGCGTTCGAGTACTACAGCGCGCTGCGTAGCCTCGGGCTCGACGTCGATGTGATTCCGTCGAGTGCGCCGCTTGATGGCTACAGCATGATCGTTGTGCCGCCGCTGCCGGTGGTACCGACAGGCTTCGCCGCGAAGCTGGCCGCGAGCGGCGCACAGGTGGTGCTCGGGCCGCGAAGCGGCTCGAAAACCGAAAGCCTGACGATTCCCGGCACGTTGCCGCCGGGCGCCGATCTCGCGAGCATCATGCCGATTCGCGTGTGGCGCGTCGAATCGATGCGGCCGGGCATTGCGGTGAAGGTCAACGGAGCGGTCACCGGCGATGCGTACCACTGGCGCGATTTTCTGGAAGCAGGCGAAGGCGTGCAGATCGATGCGCGCTTCGCGGACGGTCATCCGGCCATCGTGCGTCATGGGTCGGTCCGCTATCTGGCGGCGCCCTTCGATGAAACGCTGACGCGGACCCTGCTCGGCGACGTTGCGCGGCAGGCAGGGCTGCCCGCGCAGGCGCTGCCGGATGGCGTGCGCATCAGCCGGCGCGGTGCGCTGACCTACGTGTTCAATTACGGCGATGCGCCGTACCGGATCGAGGCACCCGGCAGCTTTGTCGTCGGGCGGCAGAAGGTCGAGCCGCAGGGCGTCGCGATCTATCGCAGTTGAAGGCAGCAAGCGAAGTACACAACACTCATCCATGAGGAGACGCGCATGAAAACTTCGATTCGCTTAGCGTTAACCGGTGTCGCGCTGGCCGTTGCTTTTGCTGCGACGGGCGCCGCGCAGGCCGGTACGCTCACCGCCAACATCGCCTTCAAGGGCGCGAGCCAGCGCGCGGTCTGGCAGCAGACCTTCGATGCGTTCCACAAGGCGCATCCGGACATCGACGTGAAGGTTTCGTTCGTCGACGAGGAAGCCTACAAGGTGCAACTGCCTGGCTGGCTCACGACCGCCCCGCCCGACATCATCAACTGGCACAACGGCGAGCGCATGGCGTACTACGCGAAGCGCGGCCTGCTCGAAGACCTCACACCCGACTGGAACCGCAACAACTGGAATGCGATGTACGCGTCGACGAAGCAGTCGTCGACGTACAACGGCAAGCAGTATTCCGCGCCGACCGTGTACTACGCGTGGGGCATGTTCTATCGCAAGGATCTGTTCCAGAAGGCTGGCATTGCAGCCGAACCGAAGACGTGGCCGGAATTTCTCGACGCCTGCAAGAAGCTGAAGGCCGCGGGCATCGTGCCGGTCGCGGTGGCGGGCCGCGATGCATGGACGCTGGCGGGCTGGTTCGACTATCTTGATCTGCGTATCAACGGCAATGCGTTCCACCAGCAACTGATGGCGGGCGACGTACCGTATACCGATGCACGCGTGAAGAAGGTGTACACCGCGTGGAAGCAGCTGATCGACGACAAGATATTCATCGACAACTCGCTGTCCTACGATCTCGACGCCGTGCAGCCGTTCCTGTTCCAGGGCAAGGCGGCGATGATGCTGATGGGCACGTTCATTACGGCGGGTTTCCCGGAGAACATCAAGCCGCAGATGGGTTTCTTCCAGTTCCCGATCATCGACAGCAAGGTGCCGACTGCCGAAGATGGCCCGGTGGAGTCGCTGCATATTCCTACGAAAGCGAAGAACAAGGCCGATGCGCACACGTTCCTCGCATTTGCCGAGACGCCTGCGATCAGCGCGCAACTCGCGAAGGGGATGGGCTCGTTGCCGACCAACAGTCAGTCGCCGGAACCGGACGATGCGATTTCGAAGACAGGCTTCCAGATCCTCTCGCAGACGACGGGCGGCATCGCGCAGTTCTATGATCGCGACATGACGAAGGAAATGGCCGACGAAGGCATGAAGGGGATGCAGCAGTTCGTCTCCGATCCGTCGAAGCTCGACGACGTACTCGCGCAGCTCGAAGCGACGCGCAAGCGCATCTACAAGAAGTGACGCGTTATGCGGCTCGCCACGCCGGCGAGCCGCATAACCGATGAGGAGAGCACGATGTCCGAAACCCTCCGCGCGCCGGTCGCTCGCGCGAAGCGTCGCAGGAAACTGTCGGCTACGGCGCGCCAGCAGCGTGTCGCCGCGTTTCTGTTTCTCGCGCCGGCCTGCGCGATGGTGGCGATCTACGTGGTGTGGCCGATCCTGTCGAGCATTGCGCTCAGCTTTTACAGCTGGGACGGGATGACGGAGAAAACCTTTGTCGGTCTCGCCAACTACGTGGAGCTGTTTCATGCGCCGACGTTCTACACCGCGCTCAAGAACAACCTGCTATGGCTCGTCATGTTCCTCCTCGCCCCGCCGATGGGGCTCGCGGTCGCGTTGTATCTGAACCAGGCGGTCAGCGGCATCCGTGTGGTGAAGTCGTTGTTCTTTGCGCCGTTCGTGCTGTCGGGCGTAGTAGTTGGATTGATGTTCAGCTGGTTCTACGATCCGACCTTCGGTCTCCTCAAGCTGATTCTTGGGCACGGCATACCCGTGCTCGGCGATCCGCGCTACGTGAGCTTCGGCATCATCTTCGCCGCACTGTGGCCGCAGACTGCCTATTGCATGATCCTGTACCTCACCGGGCTCACCACGTTGAACGCCGAACAGATCGAAGCCGCACGGATGGAGGGCGCGAAAGGCTGGGCGATGCTGCGACACGTCGTGCTGCCGCAACTGCGGCCAACGACCTTCATGGCGATCGTCGTGACGATCATCGGTGCGTTGCGCAGTTTCGATCTGATCGCCGTGATGAGCGGCGGCGGTCCGTTCGAAAGCTCGACCGTGCTGGCGTATTACATGTACGACCAGGCGATCAAGTACTACCGCATCGGCTATTCCGCAGCGATTGCCGTGGTGCTGTTCGCGATCATGATGGTGTACATCGTCTATCACCTGCGCCGCATGCTGCGCACCGAGTCATAAAGGAGCGCGCGATGTTTCCGACACCGATTGCCAGATGGAAGCCCGTCAACCGGACGCTGTACAAGCTGTCGTTACCTGTTGCGCTTGTCATCTGGCTGCTGCCGTTGCTCGCAGTGATGGTGACGTCGATCCGCTCGTCCGACGAGCTTGTCGAAGGCAACTACTGGGGTTGGCCGAAGCACTTTTCGCTGCTTGCCAACTACAGCGATGCGCTTACCACGTCGCCGATGCTGCATTACTTCTGGAACAGCGTGTTGATCACGATACCCGCGGTGGTGGGGTCGATCGTGCTGGCATCGATGGCGGGTTTTGCGCTCGCGATCTATTCGTTCCGCGGTAACACGACGCTGTTCGCGACGTTCGTTGCGGGCAATTTCGTGCCGATCCAGATCCTGATGATTCCGGTGCGTAATCTGTCGCTGGAGCTGGGTATCTTCAATACGGTTGGTGCGCTGATCCTGTTTCACGTTGCGTTTCAGACTGGTTTTTGCGCGTTGTTTCTGCGGAACTTCATCAAGCAACTGCCGTTTGAGCTGGTCGAGGCGGCGCGCATCGAAGGTGCGAACGAATGGACGGTGTTCTTTCGCATTGTGCTGCCGCTGATCCGGCCTGCGCTCGCCGCGCTCGCGATCCTCGTCTTTACTTTCGTGTGGAACGACTACTTCTGGGCACTGTGTCTGACGACCGGTGACGATGCCGCGCCGATTACGGTCGGCGTGGCCGCGCTCAAAGGGCAGTGGGTGACGGCGTGGAATCTGGTGTCGGCTGGGTCGATACTCGCTGCGCTGCCGTCGGTGATGATGTTCTTCGCGATGCAGCGGCATTTTGTGGCTGGGCTGACGTTTGGGGCGACGAAGGGTTAGCGCGTGCGTTGGTGGCGACAGGCGAGGGTAGGGGATAGTATGTCCGTCACTCAGTCGGATTTTTCGACTGGCTGCGCAACCCCATACGGATAGCAGACCATGACGTTTTCGTCCAAGGACGCCATCACCATTGCCGAAATGCTTGCCGATGTCGCGCAGCGCGAAGTGATGCCCCGGTTCCGCAAGGTGCGTGAACTCGAAGTTCGCGAAAAGACTTCGAGTTTCGACGTGGTGACCGACGCGGACCTGGCAGCAGAGCGCGCGATATCGGAGTCGCTTAGTCAGCTTTTTCCAGGTGCCGCGATTATCGGCGAAGAGAAAGCAGCACGCGATGCCACCGTACTCGAAGGGTTTGCATCGGCGGAACTCGCTTTTATCGTCGATCCGATCGACGGTACGAAGAACTTCGTGTCAGGGTTGCCGCTGTTCGGCATCATGGTCGCGGCGACTATCCGCGGAGAAATCGTCCTGGCCGCGATCCACGATCCCGTCTGTGGCGATACCGCACTGGCAGTGCGTGGCGAAGGCGCATGGCTTGAAGCCGATGGTCGGCCTCGCATCGAACTCCACGTTGCACCTGCCGTGCCCGTGTCCGAGATGAACGCCATCATCGGCACCAACTTTCTTCCCGAACCGCTGCGAACCACGGTCAACGGAAACCTCTCCCGACTAGGGATGAGTTCCTGGCTTCGCTGTGCCGCCCACGAATACAGACTGGTCGCCGCGGGACATTGCGATCTGCTGTTCTACAACAAGCTGATGCCGTGGGACCACGCCGCCGGCTGGTTGCTGCATCGTGAAGCGGGTGGCTATAGCGCGCATTTTGATGGGAGCGCTTATCGGCCCGATCATCTGACAGGGGGATTGATCTGCGCACCGGACAAGGAAAGCTGGGAGCGGGCGCGACAGACTCTGTTTCAACCGCGATCGACCGAATAACGCCCCGGCCCAGCCGCACCGAGCGCAACCAGGCCACCGGCGATCGACAGGTTCTTGTAGAAGTGAATCATCATGTTCATGTGATCGGCGGGCGGCACCGACCAGTAGTGGTGACCAATAATCGCAGTGCCGATCGTATAGAGCGCGAGCACAAGCGCGAGCGGTCGGGTCTGAAAACCGATCAGCAAGGCGATGCCGACAAAAAACTCCAGCACGATCGCAACCAGTGCGGAGATGGCCGGCAACGGCGCGCCTTCCATATTCATGAGTTTCACGGTGCCGGAGTAGTCCAGCAGTTTCTCCCATCCGAACAGCACGAACAGGATGACGAGCAGGATACGGGACAGCAGCAATAAAGCATCTTTCTGGTTAGCGAGAAACGCTGAACTCGACGGCATAGGAATCTCCATGTGTGCATGTGTGTGGTATTTCGCACGCTTGTCGGTGGCAAAGGCTTAAGCGCGGATCGGGTGTGGGCTTGCCTTCATTCGCTTTTCGGTTGCGCCGGCAATTTCGCAGGCGGCCGGTTCAGTTCATCCTTGATGACCGCAATCCCCTGAACCTCAACAACGATACCTGGGCGAGCAAAGTTGGAGATCGTCAGAAGCGCTGAACCGGGGTATGGGCCGTCCTTGAAAACCTCCTTGATGACTTCCGCCTCTGTCTGATTCATCCGCGGGTCGTTGACGTAGACCGTGATCGAGACGAGATCTGACACGTTGCCGCCTACGCGTTGCAGATCAGCATCGATATTCTTGAAGATCTGGCGGACCTGCGCCTTGAAGTCGTATGAGATGTCCTTGCCGTTATCGTCGGTCGTGGTCGTGTGTCCGCCAAGCCAGATGATCTCGCCACCCTTGGTGACGACGAGCGGCGAGAAGCCCCACTGCTTTTGATAGTCGGTGAGTTCGACCCGCTGCTTGGCGTGGGCGAGCGGTGGCAGCGTAACCAGTGCCGTGCCAAGCGCCAGGCTCAGCGCGATGCGGGAGAAGATTTTCGAACGCATGATGTTCAGCATTTGATTCCTCGTCTGTAAAAGGTGATTCCGTTGATCGAAGGCAATGGCACGCGGGCACAGTTTGGTCGATCGAAGCGTTTCAGTCATCGCCCAGAGTAAGTAGGTCTTTTGGCATAGACGCTTGCGTCTTGCATCAGAACGGGTACTTGCGCGGTGTGGTCTGGATCGTGATCCATCGCAACTGGGTGAAGAAATCGATACCCGCACGGCCGCCAAAATGACCGAAGCCCGAGTGCTTGACGCCACCAAACGGCATCGGCGCTTCGTCATGCACGGTCGGGCCGTTGATATGGCAAATGCCCGATTCGATGCGCAGGGCTACGTTCCAGGCGCGCGCAGTGTCGCGGCTGAAAACCGCTGACGACAAACCGAATTCGTTGTCGTTGGCGACGGCGATCGCTTCCTCGTCGCCCTTCACGCGCACGATGCCTTTGACCGGCGCGAAACTCTCTTCGCGGTAGATGCGCATCTCGGGCGTTACATGGTCCAGCAGCGTGGCGGCCATGAGTGTGTTCCCGGACTTGCCGCCGCACAGCAGCTTGGCGCCCTTGGCCAGTGCGTCTTCGATCAGTTCGTTGGTGTGTTGCACGGTGCGACTGTCTACCACCGAGCCCAGTACCACCGGCCCGTTGCGCGGATCGCCTAACGGCAAGCTGCTGGCTTTAGCGACGAGACGATCGACGAAGTCGTTGGCGATCTTCTCGTCCACGACGATGCGCTCGGTCGACATGCAGACCTGACCCGAGTTGACGAAGGCGCCGAAGGCGACACCGTCGACAGCCACGTCCAGATCGGCGTCGTCGAGCACCAGCACGGGGGCCTTGCCACCCAGTTCCAGAATGACCGGCTTGAGGTACCGTGCGCAGGTCTGGGCGATGATCTGGCCGACGCGCGTGGAGCCGGTGAAGTTGACGCGCTTGACGGCAGGGTGAGACACGATGGCTTCGACCACTTCGCCGGCATCTTCCGGTGCGTTGGTGATGAAGTTGACTACGCCCGGGGGCAGGCCGGCTTCCTGCAATGCCTCGATCACCAGACCCTGGGTATGCGGGCTCATCTCGGCACCCTTCAGGATCACGGTATTGCCGCAGGCGAGCGGCGTGGTAATCGCACGCAACGCGAGGATGACGGGGGCATTCCACGGCGCGATGCCGAGCACCACACCGGCGGGCACGCGCACGGCCAGCGCCAGGTTGCCAGGGATATCGGAGGGAATCACTTCGCCGTTGATCTGGCTCGTGAGCGCAGCCGCTTCGACGAGCAAGCTGACGCCCAGGTGCGCGTTGAATTCGGCCCACACGGATGAGGCGCCGGTTTCGCGAGCCATCGCGTCGATCAGCGCCGGCGCTTTGGCTTCGAGTGCCTGGGCGGCCTTGAGCAGCAGCGCACGGCGCTCGCTGGGGCCGAAGGCAGACCACACCGGGAAGGCCGCGGCGGCAGCGTCGGCGGCTGCGCGGGCATCGGCGGCTTTGGCGGCCGGTGCTCGCGTGGCGACTTCGCCGTCCAGCGGATTGCGTCGCTCGAAGGTGGCGCCGTCCGCGGCCTGGACTTTACGGCCGCCGATCAACATATCGATAGTGCTCATTTCACGTTTCTCCTACCAGGTTTTGTTAGGTGAGTCGATGTGTGTGGTTTCAACGTCCAGCGCTGCTGGCCACCGGCTCTGCATGAGCCCGGTCATGCAGAGCGTGCTGGAGCAGATCGAGCGCGACATCGACGATCATGTCTTCCTGCCCGCCGACCATTTTCCGACGGCCTAGCTCGACGAGAATGTCGACGGTCTTCAGGCCATACTTGTTCGCCGCGATTTCCGCGTGGCGCAGGAAACTCGAATAGACACCCGCATAACCGAGCGCAAGCGTCTCGCGATCGACGCGCACGGGGCGATCCTGCAACGGCCTGACGAGGTCGTCGGCGGCATCCATCAACTGATACAGATCGCAGCCGTGATGCCAGCCGAGGCGCTCCGCCGCCGCGATGAACACCTCGAGCGGCGCGTTACCGGCACCCGCGCCCATTCCGGCAAGACTGGCATCGATGCGGTCGCAACCTTCTTCGACGGCGACGATGGAATTGGCGACACCGAGGCTCAGGTTGTGATGCGCGTGAATACCGGTTTGCGTGTCGGCCTTGAGCACATCCTTGAAGGCACGGAACCGGTCGCGCACGTCGTTCATACCCAGCGCACCGCCCGAATCGACAACGTACACGCAGCTCGCGCCATAACTCTCCATCAGCTTCGCTTGCGCGGCGAGCTGCTGCGGTGTGGTCATGTGGCTCATCATCAGAAAGCCCACTGCGTCCATACCGATGTTGCGTGCATATTCCAGATGCTGGCGCGAGACATCGGCCTCGGTGCAGTGCGTGGCGACTCGCACCACCGTTGCGCCCGCATCGAACGCGTTGCGCAAGTCGTGGATCGTGCCGATTCCGGGAATCAGGAGCGTGGCGATTTTTGCGTGCTTGACGCTTTGTCTGGCCGCTTCGATCCATGCAACGTCCGAATGCGCACCAAAGCCGTAGTTGAAGCTGGAGCCTTCGAGTCCATCGCCGTGCGCGACTTCCATGCTGTCCACACCCGCCTGGTCGAGTGCGCTGGCGATCGCCTTCACGTTCTCGATGCTGTACTGGTGACGCACCGCATGACTGCCGTCGCGCAACGTTACATCGGAGATATAGAGTTTCTTGTCGCCGGGATTCATCACACCGCCTCCTTATGACCGCGGGCAATGCCCGCAGCGACTCTGCGTCGCGCCATCATGTCGCCGCACGCCAGCGCGGCCGACGTCATGATGTCCAGATTGCCCGCATACGACGGCAAGTAATGCGCCGCGCCTTCGACCTCCAGAAACACGGACGTCTTTAAACCATGCTTCGGTCCGAGTCCTGGAACGTTGAGCGGTTTGTCCGCGGGGATCAGATCGAACTGCACCTTCTGCTTCAGACGATATCCGGGCACGTAGGCCTGCACGCTGCGCACCATGGCGGCGATGCTGGCTTCGACCTTGTCGGTGTCGACCTCGTCCGACAGGACGAAGACGGTATCGCGCATGATGAGCGGTGGCTCAGCGGGGTTCAGGACGATGATCGCTTTGCCGCGCGTCGCACCGCCCAGTTGTTCGATCGCGCTGCGCGTGGTCTCGGTGAACTCGTCGATGTTGGCGCGCGTTCCCGGTCCGGCCGACTTGCTGCTGATCGATGCCACGATCTCGGCGTAGTGAACCTGCGCAACCCGCGATACCGCAGCCACCATCGGAATCGTCGCCTGACCGCCACAGGTCACCATATTCATGTTCGGCGCGTTCTCTTCCTCGAGATTGATCGCGGGAATCACATACGGCCCGATGGCGGCCGGCGTCAGGTCGATCACCTGAATGCCGTGCTGCTGCAGGATGTCGTTATGCTTGCGATGCGCGCCCGCCGACGTCGCGTCGAACACGATATCGATGTCCTTGAACACATCGAGCTTGAGCAGTCCATCGATACCATCGGACGTCGTCGCCACACCCATACGTTGCGCACGTGCCAGACCCTCGGACTGCGGATCGACACCGACCATCGCGCCCATCTCGAGATGCCGGCTGTTGCGCAGCACCTTGATCATCAGGTCGGTGCCGATGTTGCCCGGCCCGATGATCGCTACTTTTACCTTGGTACTCATTTCGCCTCCAGGCTCATTCGATCAGGGTTTCGGCAGCGCGGCGCTGCCCTCGGCGACACGATCGGCAACTGTCTTTCCGCCGCGCCCCCAGCATTCCAGTGGGATTTCCTCGATGACGACCCGCACGCGATCAACCGGCATCTCGAGACTGTCGGCCATCGCGTGCGATACGCTTTCGATCAACCTGCGCTTCTTCTCCACGCTGCGGCCTTCGAGAATCTTGATCATGCAGATCGGCATCGCGTCACCCCTTTACGTGAAAACCGGCGCTGCCGAGTTGATCCATCTCAACCGAGACGTATTGCCCGGGTGCGATCCACTCGGCGGAAGTGGCGCCGCCCGCCATCACGATCCAGCCTGCCTGGAGTGGCTCTCCCGCAGCGGCCGACAGGCGCGCTGCCGCAACCAGCGAACGCAACGGATGACCTAAGAGCGCGGCGGTCGAGCCCACCTGAACCACGCGCCCGTCGAGGTTGAGCGTCAGACCGAGATTGCTGAAATCGAGCGACGGGCGTTGCCATGCGCCGATCACGAAGCCGCTCGACGATGCGTTGTCCGCAATCACTTCGGGCAGCGAGAACCTGAAATCGCGGTAGCGCGAATCGATGATCTCGAGCGCCGGCGCGATCGCTTCCACGGCGGCGAGCGCTTCCGGACCGGTCACGTTGCCGCTCAACGGACGCTTCAGCACAAACGCGATTTCCGGTTCAACGCGTGGGCGGACGAAACGCGAGAACTCGACTGAGCTGCCTTCCTCGATCTGCATGTTGCTCGTCAGGCGGCCCCATATCACGTCCGAGAGACCCATCTGGATCATCTTTGCGCGACTCGTGAAACCCATCTTCACGCCGACGCGATGTTCGCCGCGTGCGAGGCGTCGCTGGATCGACTGCGACTGGATGGCGTAGGCATCGTCGAGTGACAACCGGCCTTCGGGATCGAACTGCGTGACGTTGTGTGCGTGGCTCGCGGCATCGTCGAGCAAGGTCGCGTATTCGGTGAGATGACTCATGAGCGTGCCCCTTTGCTATCTGATACGTCTGATGCGTCCGGTTCGAACACCGCCCGCACCGATCCCAAACCATCGATACGCGCCTGGAAAACGTCGCCCGCTGCCACCGCGACCATCGGACCGAGTGCACCCGACAGCACGAGGTCGCCCGCGTGCAACGGCGTACCGATCTCGACCATCTTGCGTACGAGCCAGACGACCGCATTCAGCGGATTGCCGAGGCAGGCCGCACCCGCCCCCACCGAGACCGGTTCGCCGCGCCGTTCCATCACCATGCCGCACAACCGCACGTCGAATTCCGTCAGCTTGCGCGGCGAAGTGCCGAGCACGTAGGCCGATGACGATGCGTTGTCGGCAATCGTGTCCGCGATGCGGATATTCCAGTTCGCGATCCGGCTACCGACGATCTCGAGCGCAGGCAGCGCATAGTCGATCGCGTTCATGACTTCGTGCAGCGTCGCATTCGGCGCCGTCAGATCGCGACCGATTACGAACGCGATTTCTGCTTCGATCTTCGGCTGCGTGAGTCGCGCCACCGGAATCGATTCGCCGTCGCCATAGCCCATGTCGTCGAACAGCATGCCGAAGTCGGGTTGATCGACACCGAGCTGCTTCTGCACCGCCACCGACGTCAGCCCGATCTTGCAACCGACCAGACGGCGACCCGATTCGATCCGGCGTTCGGTGTTGCTCCGCTGAATCGCATAGGCGTCTTCAATGCTGATGTCGTCGTAGGTTTCGCGAGGCGGCGCGATATAGATGCCGCTTTGCTCGGCATCGGCAAGCGCGCGAGCCGCCTGTTCGATCTGTTGGGGCGTCATTGCTGTTACTCCCGCTTTTCCGACTGCCGGACGTCGGTCAGTTCGTCTTTGGTTTGCTCGCCGACCGCCCAATGGGTAGCCGGTGTCGATGTCGCATACACGCGAATCGTGGCAAGCGGGGCACCGAGTGTTTCGTGAACGGTTCGGGCAACAGCCTTGACGCAGGCTTTAACGGTTTCGTCGTCGCGTCCTTCAACGAGTGCAATGTGTACGATAGGCATGGCTTGAATCTTCTCCGGGTATAGATTGATGAGACTGGGTATCGGTCGATACCCGATCGATATCAGGCGCTTCGCGCGAGGATGGTCTGGTCAGGGCGCGCACCATGCGCCTTGCCGGTAATGGGTGGCCTGGGCAACGTCGCTTCACCGGCCTCGATCACGAAGTAGTGATCGAGCGAGTACCAGGGCCCTTTGATGTCATCGGCCGGTGCCTTCTCGCCGTCGTGCAACACGTATTGCCCGACCAGCGCACGCGTCACACCGAACTGCACATCGGTTTCCAGATTCGGGTCGTCGCTTGAATACACCTGGGAGAACTGGGTCTTGAAACCAGGCTTGTAGATCATGAAGTGGATATGCGCCGGTCGCATGTTGTGACGCCCCTGCACACGCAGCAGATCACCCACAGGGCCCGATACCGGAATCGGATAGCCCGCCGGCTTCACGCTGCGAAAGGCGATGTGGCCGTGCGCATCGGTCGTGAACTTGCCGCGCAGGTTCATATCGGCCTGCTCGGGGTCCTGATTTTCATAAAAGCCGTCGGCGGAGGTGTGCCACACGTCGACTTCCGCGTCCTGAACCGGGTGTCCGTGCCGGTCGCGCACCCAGGCATTCACGAAGATCGGTGCGCCGGGTGTCGGGCTACGCACGATCGATCCGCCGTTGAGTGTGTTCGGCGAGTCCATGCGCCAGAACGGGCCCATCAGGTTGGCGGTCGTGTCGGTCTGCCCACTGTCGCCGTTGTTGAGCAGGCAAACCAGCGAAGACAGGCCGAGCGAACCCGCAATCAGGACGACTTCGTTGTGCGATGCGGTGCTCAACTGACCGAGTCGGGCGATCACCGCGCAAGCCTGGTGAAACTCCACTTCGGTGAGTCGTGTCTCGCGAGCGAACCCGTGCAAGTGCCGCACAGCGGCCGACATGATGTCGCGAAAGCGAGGGTCGGTTGCACGGGCGAGTTCCGCAAGTACCGCGTCCGTCACTTCCTGCTGGTTGTTGATGATCACGCTCTGCCTCCTGTTGGCATCCGGTCGTGGACGTCGTCGTTGAGTGAATATTGGGCAAATGAAAGCAACCCGTCCAATGCTATATTTTGGAAAATCGATACCGATTCGGTATGAGCTAATCATTCCGCATGACTGTGAAGTTGTGAAGCATGGAGGAGCAAACAGATGGAACTGAAACAGATGCGCTACTTCCTTGCGCTGGCCGAAGAACTCAATTTCGGCCGCGCCGCCGAGCGTCTTCACATCACGCAGCCCCCGCTCACGCGCAACATTCACGCGCTCGAAGAGGAACTTGGGGCGCAGCTCTTCGTGCGCTCGTCAAAGGGCACGGAATTGACCGAGGCTGGCAAGGCGCTGCTGGCAGAGGTACCCAACATACTCGGGCTGTCGAAGCGCGCTGCCGAGCTGGCCAAACTGGCGGGGCAAGGACTGACGGGGAGGCTCGACGTCGGCATCTTCAGTTCGGGTGTGTTGAACGTCATCCCGAGGTTGCTGGCCGAATTTCACACCCAGCGCCCGAACATCAAGATCGGTTTGCACAATATGTCGAAGACCGAACAGATCGTGGCGCTTCGGGAACGGCGTATCACGATCGGCTTCAACCGGCTCGTACCGGACGAGCCCGATATCGAAGTGGATTGGGTACAGCGAGAACCGTTCCTCGTCGCGCTCTATGAGGGGCATCCGCTGTGTTCCAGGAAATTCATCACGCTCAAGGACATGCATGACCAGCCGATGATTGTCTATCCGAACGCTCCCGTCTACGGGCTCGCCCAGCAAGTAGCGGCCGCGTTCCGTGAAGAGGGGTATAGCCTGCGCATCGAGCAGGAGGTCGAGGACGTCGTGACCTGTATCGCGCTGGTGGCCAGCCGGTTCGGCATATGCATCACCACCGAGTCGGCTGCAAACCTGCGTCTTCCTGGTGTCGTCTACAAGCCTTTGAAGTCGCCGGTGCTCAAGCAGATCGAATTGAACTGCCTGTATCGGCGCGGAGATTCATCGGCGGTTTTGCAGGCGTTCCTCACGCTCGTCAAACGTGCTCGCACGAAGCGGGTCGAGATCGAATACTAGGTGCGGGCAGGTTGAATCGTCAGGTCATGTCGACGTGTACTCAGTCTACGTTTTAGGTGTGAATGTTTTAGGTGCGAATATCTGCGAAAATCCACCCGGAACGGGTAGTGCCGGCGCAATGACTTGTCAGAAATAGGTGGAAGCATGAAAGGAAGGGCAATCAGCATTGGAATGAAACTCGAACTGCTGTTCGGGTTGGTCGCCTCGCGGGTGTTTCACCACGCGTCGACGATGTTGAACGGCGATGTGACCTTCGCGCGCATCATCTCCCTGTTTCATCTCCAGTTTCACGAGACGCAAACCATTGCGGAAATCGCCGGAGTGACTGGCTTGAGCCAGGCCGCGGCGAGCCGTATGGTCGACGGGTTGTACCGGGAGGGCGTGGTGGATCGTCGGGAATCGGCTGAAGACCGCAGGCAGAAATGCGTCGAACTCACACCCGATGGCCTGAAAAGAATCGAAGCCATGCGCCAGGTCACCACCGACGCCTATGCCGAGCTAATGGCGCAAGTGCCTCGGGATCTGCGTATCAGGCTTCATGAAGTCCTGATCGAACTCGAGCCGTATTTGATTCCTTCCGAAGCAGGGCGCGACGGGCGTCCACCTGGGTCCCGGGCACCTCGCTAAAACTGAGGGCATGTTGCGGAATCCGGCGCGATGGCACGATTCCGCGCTCCATGACACTTGCGTGAAGTCTATTTATGACTGCATTGTATGCACGCTCGCACATGATATAGTTTGCATCGACCGCAACGAGACGTGCCCATCGCCTGGTCCCCGTCGCTTAGTGCCATCGCTTCCGCCGCCATGCCTCAAGAGCCTAGACGTCATACAGAATGGCGTGCTTCCTTTGGACCGTTTACCTTGTCTCCCTCAGAGCGTCTGCTGGAGCGAGACGGTGTACCCGTGCGGCTCGGTGGCCGTGCGCTCGACCTGCTTATTGCATTGGTCGATTCCGCAGGAGAAACGGTTAGCAAGCAGGATCTGATTGCCCGGGTCTGGCCCGACGTACTCGTCGAAGAAGGCAGCCTGCGCTTCCATATGGTCGCCATTCGCAAGGCGCTCGGCGAGGGAGAAGGCGGTAGTCGCTATATCACCAACACAACCAATAAAGGCTACACGTTCGTCGCTTCTGTCGAACGTCGGACGTTGGGCGCGCCTGCCCAGGCGGCTATAGCCAGCACCTTCAAATCGGTGCCGGCGCCCGCCACGCCGGTAGTCGGGCGTGACGAAGAGGTGGAGGCGCTCGTCGCGAACCTGCTGCAGCGGCGCCTTGTTTCGGTGGTAGGACCCGGCGGCATCGGCAAAACCACGGTGGCGATTGCGTGCGCGCAGACCGTGGCCCGGCAGTTCAACGGCGATGTGCACTTTATCGACCTGTCGGCAATTTCGGAGACGCAACTCGTGCGCTCGTCCGTCGCCACGGCGGTCGGACTGCAGAACCGTTCGGACGATCTGCCCGCGGTCGCCACGCATCTGGCTGACCGTAACACGCTGATCGTGCTGGACTGCTGCGAACATGTCATCGCGGGAGCCGCCGAGCTTGCCGAAGCGTTGATCCGCATCTGCCCCAAGGTCCATATTCTTGCCACCAGCCGCGAACCGCTGCGCGCAGAGGGCGAGCTTGTCTATCGTCTGCAGCCGCTTGCCTTCCCGCCCGAAGGCGCTGGAACAACCGCAGAAGCAGCGCTTGCCTACCCCGCAGTCAGATTGTTCGTGGACCGCGCGGTCGCCAGTTGCTCGAGTTTCGAACTCAAGGACAGCGACGCGCCGCTGGCATCGCAGCTCTGTCGAGAACTGGATGGCATTGCGCTCGCCATCGAACTCGCCGCCGGTCGCATCGAGGCGTTGGGCCTCCAGGCCATCACGTCGCACTTCGATGCGAGTGTCAGGTTGATGTGGCACGGCAGGCGCACCGCCGTGCCGCGTCAACAGACCCTGGGGGCGACACTCGACTGGAGCGTCAAGCTTCTGTCGGATGACGAGAAGCGCCTCCTGTATCGACTCTCGGTGTTTGCCGCAACGTTTTCTCTCGATGCGGCTATCGAAATCTGTAGCTTCGATGGCGACAGGTCGGTGGCGATCGAGTTGATCGCGAGCCTCGTGTCGAAGTCGCTGGTTACCGTGGATGCGGGCGAAGCCGCGCTTCGCTACGGCATGCTGGACACGACACGGTCCTATTGCTGGAAGAAACTCTGCAACATCGGCGAAGACGCCGCGGTCTCGCAGCGCCTGGCCGGCTACTTCAGAAACTGGGCGCAGCAGTATGCGGCCGGGAATCTCGACAAGGACGCGCTCGATGTCGTGGTGCTGGAGATGTCCAATCTTCGGGCGGCACTCGAATGGCATTTCCGGGCGGATGAACATAGGTCCGACGCTTTCAGGCTGGCGGCTTCGCTGTGTCCGCTGTTGCTGCAACTGTCGAAAATCGCTGAATGCGCTCGATGGGCTCAAACCGCGCTCTCGCAGATGCCACCCGAACTGTCCGGATCGTCCTTCGAAATGCGGCTACAAGGTGCGCTCGGTCAATCGTTGATGTTCTCAACGGGGGGTAGTGAAGCCGAAACGGCATACCGCCGAAGCATCGAACTTGCAGAGCAATTGAGGGATTTCCGCAGCACGCTTCATCTGCTCAACGGCTACGTGGTGCTGCTGCATCGAGACGGGCGCTATACCGATGCGCTCGACAACGCCCGCAAAGCGCAGTCGCTTCTGACCGAGCTGAACGACCTGGAGTCGCGCGCCATCGTCGACTCGCTCATGGGCGTTGCCCTACACCTCGTCGGCAATGTGAATGAGGCGATGCACCATTGGGAGCGGTGCTTCGCTCAAAGCTCGGGCGCGTCGTCCAGTACGACGTCGAAGCTCGGTTTCGACTTTCACATCCGGGCGTTGTGTGGCCTCGCACGCAGTCTGTGGCTCACCGGGCACTATTCGAGGGCGATCGTCATCGCGGAAGAGACCATCGCGAAGGCGCGTGAATCGGGCCATGCGGTGACCTATTGCATCGCGCTTATCTGGGCCGGTTCCGTGTACATCTGGGCGCGCAATGTCGAACGCCTGGAGGAGATCGCAACAACGATCGAGCGCGTGGCGAAACAACATTCGCTCACGCCCTATCTTGCGTTCGCGCGCATCACACGTGGACAGTTGCTGATCGCCCGACGCCAACCGGCTGAAGGCGTCGAACTGATTCGAGGTGCGGTGGACGTACTGCACGAGTGCCGCTACAGAATGGTGACCAGCGTGTCGCTATCGGTTCTGGCAAAGGGGCTGTCCGATATGTCGCTGCATTCGGCGGCGCTCGCCATGTGTGACGAAGTCGAGACGCTTATCCATACGTGTGGTGACTTCCTTCGCATGCCGGAGTTACTGGCCGTTCGCGGATACTGTCTTGCAGCCGCGGGGCAGGCTGCTGAAGCCGAGAAAAGCTATCGCGCGGCGATCGAGCTCGCCCGTTCGCAAGGGGTGAAGTCAGGTCAGATCGAGGCGGCGGTCGCGCTGGCTCAACATCTGGTCGATACAGGCCGACAGGACGACGCCCAGCGCCTGCTTGATCCATTGATAGCGGAAGCCGGCGATGAAATCTCGCTGGACCTCTCGCTCGCGCGCAGTCTGCTCGGCTAAACCTCTTTAACTAGCGGGCGCGGAAAGTACGACCCAGGCTGCAGTCGCCATGCGGCCTATGCCAAAAGACATACTCAATCTTGGTGATGGATACAGCGCATCGATCGATCAAACTATCGATGTGCTAGCGACCTCAACGGCAAATCATCCATGAGGGCATGCACGACCATCTCTCTTTAAGATTGGGGACCAACATGCAATTCAAACCTTTCTCTTTTCGGCATACCCTTCTCGGCATGCTGACCGTCGGCCTGGGGACGCTTGGCGTCGTCGAGCAAAGTGCCGCTGCCGGACCTGTCAGGAACGTGGTGCTGGTGCACGGGGGCTTCGTCGACGGCGGTGGCTGGGAACCGGTGTACAAGCTGCTGAAGGCCAAGGGTTATAACGTCAGCATCGTGCAGAACGCGACGACCTCGCTCGCCGACGACGTGGCGACGACCAAAGCCGTGATCGCGGCGCAAGATGGCCCGGTTGTGCTGGTCGGCCACTCGTACGGCGGAGCGGTCATCACGGAAGCCGGTAACGATCCCAAGGTCGCGCGCCTCGTCTACATCGCAGCCTTTGCTCCGGATAGCGGCGAATCGGTGCAAAAGCTGATCGCCAATCCGCCGCCCGGTGCCGCGGTTCCGCCGATCCTGCCGCCGGTCAACGGTTTCCTGATGCTGGACAAGACGAAGTTCGCCGAGGCGTTTGCCGGCGACGTGGCGCCTGAGCGCGCCAGCTTCCTCGCCAATGCTCAGGTGCCATGGGGTGTGGCCGCACTGGCCGGCGATATCACCACGGCTGCGTGGCATACGAAGCCGAGCTGGTATCTGCTGACCACGCACGACCGGATGATTCCGCCGCCGGCCCAGCACGCGATGGCCCAGCGCATCGGTGCGGTCATTGCGGAATCGTCGGCTAGCCACGCCGTGTACGAGTCGCGTCCCGCCGATGTCGCCGCGTTGATCGAGAAGGCTGCTACGTCGGTGAAGTAGAGCGACAGCAGTTACGTTCATGCACGCCCCTGAAGTCAGCATTCCAGGGGCGTTTCTTTTGCTCGCTGCTGTTTGTAAAAGCGATCGTTAAAGCGCCTTCCGAATATCGGGCTCTGCGTCGTCCGTTCGCGTCAGCAAGATGATCAATCGAGCCACCTTTCCCGCGTGCACAAGGAAATTGAAGCTCAGGATCATCGGATCGGGCAAGCCTGTGCTGTCGAAATCACCAGAGACTTTGGCCAGCAGGATCAGATCGCTGTAATGCCGTCTGGCTTGCAGCACATCCATGCTGAAACGCACGCCGACAATTTCGTTGCGAATCCAGTCGCCAATCGCATCGATACCCCAGAAGTCACGTAACTGGTCGTTCACATGCGCGTTCTGCGCGAAGAGGCCGGTGAGGGTGTCTGCGTCGAAGGTGTTGACTGCATCCACGAAGGAAACGACGACGTCATCGGCGATTTCCCGCCAGTTTTTCGAGGATTGATCAGGCTGCATCGTAATTTGCCCAGTAACACATGCCGCCATCATGAGCCAATCCGGGCAAAGGCGACGCTATGGATTGTTATGTGTGGTTAGGGCGGACACCGCCCCTGTGGGCACGGCCTTATCGCGCCTCTATGCCAGACGATCTACTCAATCCTGGTGATGGAAGCGGGCCATCAGTCGAAGGGTGTTTTTCCGGTTGCTATCAATTAGCTAACAACGGATAACTCGACCCCGCCTTTTCTGTCGTTAAAGATAAAGGTACGGCGAAGTCACTTGCCATCACCAGGGGAGGGCGAAATGAGTCAGCATCAAACCGGGCGTCGGATCGCGGTACTTGTATCTGTCGCCACACCGTTGTTGCAGGCCGGCGTTCGCGCATCCCTTGCAGATGCACTTGATATCGAGGTACTCGGCGAAGGCTACATTGCTGTCGAGCGAAGCGTCGATGTCGTCGTGGCAGAAAGCTCGACAGCGGCGAGGATTGCGCAGGATAGCCGGCACTTCACGCACGGCCCAGGCCTCCAATCGGCCCGCATCCTGGTGCTCTCAGATCAGGTCCGGGAGCATGCCGTACGAAGCGCACTGGAGCAGGGCATCCACGGTTTCGTGCTGACCAGCTCGCCGGTGTGCGATCTCCTTGCCGGCGTCCGGACGCTTGGGCACGGAGGCACCTACCTGTGCCCGCCACTGGCGCAGCAACTGGCACAGATCTCCGGGCGCGACATGCTGACGAGTCGCGAGGGCGAGGTGCTGCGGCTCCTGACGATGGGGCAATGCAACAAGTCGATTGCATGTGATCTGGAGATCGCAGTCGGGACCGTGAAGGCTCACGTCAAATCGATCATGTCGAAGCTGGATGCCAGTTGCCGGACCGAGGCCGCACGCATCGCGACGGAGCGCGGATTAATCGATCTGCCGGATGCCTCGGTTGGGCGAAAGAAACTGCGCAGCTATGCGAAGGCCCGGATGCATTCCTCTCTGCTTCAACCCAGCTATGCCTGATCGGCAGAGCGCAAGGAGCTTTCATGACTACGGTACGACATCATTTGTTTGGACTGGAAGCGGAAGTCTCGATTCTGGAGCGCGGCGCTGACGACGTCTGGATGCGTTGGCTGGAGCCTGGGCGTTGTCACTACGGCGAGCAGAGATGGGCTGCGACCGTGGCGCGGGGTAGCGGCAAGTGCGCGTTGACCGGTGCGCCGATACGGCGCGGCGACCGGATTTTCAGGCCGACCGGGCGACCGCGTCCATCCAACGCGAATGTGCTGATTCTGGCGGATCAGATCGTGAAGATACTCGACAGCGCGTCGGTGGGTGAGGCCGGTTAGTGCGGGTGAATTTCGCGGCGTCATCGGTTCGGAGTCTCGCTAGCTCGCAAGCAGAGAATCCAGACGTGGTCTTGAAGGAGACGACCGCCACATCTCGCAAGTACGGGTAACGTAGCCACATCACCCCAGCAACGGCGGCAACTCCTCCTTCAGAAAATCGACGAAGGCTCGTACGGCCGGCATCATTCCGCGTCGCGTCGGAAACAGCGCAGCCAGCCGGCCCTCCCTCGAGCGAAACTCCGGCAACACGACGCATAAGGTTCCCGTTTCGATCTCACGCGCGCACGCATAGAGCGGCAGGCTCGCGATACCCATTCCCGCTAGCGCAGCTTCCTTCAACGCCGCGAGATTGTCGCTCTGCAGCCGCGGTTGAATCGTCCGTACGACCACCTCGCCGTGCGCGTCGATCAGGCGCAGCGTGGTTACCGGTTTGTTGATCGATTCGTAGATCAGCAGATCGCCTTGAGGCAGCGCGTCCGGCTCATCGATCATCCCAATCCCTGCGAGGTACACAGGGCTCGCCACGAGCCCCCAGCGCGCTGTGCCAAGCGGCGCCTGCACCAGGCTCGAAAGCTCCACGTCGAAACTCAACCCGCGCACCACCACATCGATGTGTTCTTCGACGAGATCGACCTGCCGGTTACTGGCCTCGATCGCGAGTCGGACCTTCGGGTAACGCAGCATGAAGCGGGGCAGCAGTCCGGCCAGCAGGATGTCGGTGATCGCCACCGACATGCTGACCCGCACGAGTCCCGTCGGCTCGGCAGTCCGGCGCCGGACGGCTTCTTCGCCCGCCTGCGCCTCGGCAATCATGGCCCGGCAGTGCGCGTAAAGCTCCTCGCCGGCATCGGTCAGGCTCAGTCTGCGCGAGGTTCGCTGCAGTAGCCGAACGCCGAGACTGGCTTCCAGATGCGTGACCCGCCGGGAGATGTGGGATTTGCTGATGCCGAGTAACTCTCCAGCGGCGGTAAAACCACGCTGCTCAATGACCTGAGCAAACAGGTAGAGGTCGTTCAGATCGAGAGAGGTGGAGTTCATTCGACGTCCAGGTCGCCTTGAGGTGATCCATTCTATCGTTTCCTGTGTGCAACGATAGGTTGATAAATACCCTATTTATCGCTTGTCGTTGCCTGAATATGATTCATCTCAACCGGAACAGATACGAACCGGACAGTCCGGCAAAGCGTCGATACGCCGATGCCGCATCCAAATGTCACGGGTAAACACATCATGAAACTCTCCAATCTGCTGAAAGCTGTCGTTCTTCCCCTGGCTATCGTCGCTACCTCCGCTGCGACGGTTCAGACCGCCAGCGCGGCGCCCGTGACGAGCGCGGTCGCACCGTCGGGCGCGCCGTATTCGCTGCTGTCGCGAGACAACACCGTGCTGGTACTGGTCGATCACCAGATCGGTCTTTTCACCGGCGTGCGCGACATCGATGTCGGTGAACTCAAGCACAACGTGGTGGCGCTCGCCAAAGCCGCGAAGACGCTCGGTATCCCGATCATCGTCACGGCGACGGTACCCGACGGCATGTGGGGCCCGACGACCCCCGAGTTGACCGCTGCGCTTCCGGGTGTCCCGGTGATTGCCCGGACCTCGATCAACGCCTGGGATGATCCGAATGTCCGCGCCGCCATCGAGAAGACCGGTCGCAAACAGGTGTTGATCGCCGGTGTTTCGCTGGAGGTCTGTGCCACGTTCCCGGCGCTGTCGCTGAAGGCCGCTGGCTACGATCCGCGTGTCGTGCTCGACGCGTCCGGCACGTTCAGCGATGCCAAGCGCACGGTTGGATTGCAACGCCTGGCGGGCGCAGGCATTCCGGTGACTGACTACGCGACGGCCGGTGTGGAAATGCTCCACGGCAACGACGATCCGAAAGCCCAGCAGGTGTATTCCGACCTCGACATGCCGTTTGCGAACCTGGTGTGGCAGTTCAAGAACGTCAAGGCCAGGTAACTAACGCTGACGCCATGATCCAATTCGGCGAGGACACGTAGTGTCTTCGTCCGGACAACCTCGAAGCCGTCCGCGCCTCTATGCCCGGACGGTTTTGAGCTTAACGCTACAGTAAGAAGGAGTATCGCCATGGATAAGTTCGTGCGCGTGTCGCCTGTCGTCGCCGGTCACGATATGACCATCGGCAAGGCTTTTTGCGCGAAGCACTTCAGTGAGGAATCGTTCGGCGGACTGGTGGACCCTGTTGTCATGCTCGATCATTTCCACATGACCCGTCCGACGTTTGCGGTGCATCCGCATGCCGGTATTTCGGCGGTGACCTACGTGTTCGAGGACGCGACAGGGCCGCATGTCAATTACGATTCGCTCGGCAATCAAGGTCCGATCAATCCGGGCGCGTTGCACTGGTTTGCCGCTGGTCGCGGAGCCGTCCATACCGAACAGCCCGAGGGCGACGAGCAGCACGTCCACGCGCTGCAGATCTTCGTGAATCTGCCGGCCAGCAAGAAGTTCGATGCGCCTTATGCCGTGCATGTGGAACCGGGTGAAATTCCCGAGATCGTGGCTCCTGGTGTTCGCGTGCGGGTGGTTTCGGGGAGTAGCAATGATGTGAGCGCCGATCACACGTTGCGGCTACCTGAACCGTTCACGCTGCTGGATGCTTTTCTTTCGCGCTCATCTGCGTTTAGCCATGAGTTACTGCGTGGATGGAGTGCGATGATCTATGCCGTTTCGGGCGCGTTACAGGTCGAGGTTGGGGGCAAGGTGCGGCAGTTGAAGGCGGGGGAAGCAATTGGCGTGGCGCTCGATGAAGACGCTGCGCAGAGCATTGCAGCCATTCAGTTTGCTTCTGCCGAAGGCAGCCACTTCGTCGTGCTCTCCGGTCCGGCGCTGGATGAACCCATTGCGAGGCACGGGCCGTTTGTCATGAATACACGTGAGCAACTTGAAGACCGGGTCAGGGCGTTTCAGAACGGTGAATTCGGACAGGTTGTGATGGCGCAGTCTGCGGGGCAGTGATTTTTCTTTCGGTTATCTGCGACCCTCACGTCTGGGACCTGCATTGCCGGAGCTTTCGTCCGCTCTGGACGCTAGTACGTTGTATCAGCCATGATGATGTCGAGACGCAAGGCCGAAACGTAAATGGCCGGGATGTCGACCCCCAAACGCATGGAGTAAAAGCATGAAAGTACGGATCGCCTATATCGAGGAACCGCCTTTCTACTGGACCGGCGAAGATCGTTCCGTGAAGGGCGCGGACATCGAACTAGCCGAAGTGATACTTCGGGCGATCGGTGCGTCGTCCATCGACTATCAAGTGACCACGTTTCCGGAGTTACTGCCGGGTGTGCAGGCAGGCCGCTGGGATATGAACGTGCCGATTTTTGTCACGGCCGAACGCGCAAAGGACGTGGCGTTCAGCGTGCCGGTCTGGACGCTTGGCGATGGCTTCGTCGTGCATCGGGGTAATCCGAAAGCGCTGACGAGTTACGACGCCGTGGCGACACGCAGCGACGCACGACTGGGGATCATCCCCGGACAGGTGCAGTTCGATGCTGCAAAGTCGGCCGGCGTGAGCGATAGCCAGATCGTGATGTTCAAGGAGCAGGCCGAGGCGGTCGCCGCATTGCTGGCAGGAAAGATCGATGCATTCGCGGCCACGGCGGTTGGCAATCGCGTGATTGTCGATGCCAACCAGGAACTGGAAGCCGTTGCGCACGAAAGTAGCAAGGACGGTAGATCGCCTGTCGGTGCTTTCTCGTTTAGCAAGGACAATCACAGTCTTCTACAGGCCGTGAATGCGCAACTTCGCGATTACCTTGGTGCGGCCGATCATCGCGCGCGAATGGCGAAGTACGGAATCACGCACACCGAGATCGATGGCGTGGTGGCAGATAAAGGCACGAAGTAATCCGGTTCCCGGGTGAACGGGAGCGTTCTGAGCGGAGCCCCTATGAAACGATCCTATAAGGTAGTCGACGTCTTTACCTCGCGACCGCTTCTCGGTAATCCGGTGGCCGTGATACTGGACGCCGACGACTTGACCACCGACGCGATGCAGGCCATCGCGCGCTGGACGAACCTTTCCGAAACGACCTTCGTCCTGTCGCCTACGACAGCCGGTGCCGATTATCGCTTGCGGATTTTCACGCCGCGAAGCGAGCTCCCGTTTGCCGGACACCCGACGCTGGGCAGTGCACACGCGGTTCTTGAAGCTGGCCGCATTCTACCTGGTCCGGGTGGCCGGTTGATTCAGCAATGCGAGATCGGCCTCATCGAATTGACGGTCGAAGGACAAGGCGAAGATCGCGAGCTGACGTTCGACTTGCCGCCTTCGAAGATGACGTCACTAGATGCAGCCGATATTGCGGATCTGGAGCGCATCCTGAGTTGCAACGTGACCGCGAAGACCGTACCCGCCATCGTGAATGTCGGTCCTAAATGGGTTATCACACAGCTGAACGACGCGGCTTCCGTCATCGATCTGCGGCCCGATCTTGCGAGACTCGCTGAGTTCGAACGGCGACACCGCGTCACAGGTTTGACCGTGTTCGGTGTGCACAAGCATGGAGATGCAGCCATAGAGGTACGTACCTTTGCGCCGTCCTCCGGCGTCGAAGAGGATCCCGTTTGTGGAAGCGGTAACGGTAGCGTGGCTGTGTTCCAGTGGGAGCGTGGTCTGCTGCCATCCGATGGAACGAACTACGTGGCTGCGCAAGGGCGTTGTGTCGGGCGGGATGGGCGCGTGAAGGTGAGTGTGGATGCGGGTGGGAAGGTGCGTATTGGTGGTTCTTGTGTCACGTGTGTGGAAGGCTCGCTTACGCTCGCGCTCTGACGGCAGGAAAACATTTCGGCCTCACAACACAAGGGCGCGTGCGATTTGCCAACCGCACGGCGCCCGCTCTGAGCAAAATCCAACGTCAAGCGAATCTCGACAACCTGGAAACAGGTTGACTTCGTTGTCGGCTGAGCTATTATATCGCATGCGATGTAATCGTGTACGATTTCAAGAGCACCAGTGCCACCGCTACGCCCGACGAAGACTCTCGACCGGATGCGTATCGGCGATCTGGTGCGGCAGAGGTATCAGTTGGCCGCAAAGCCGTAGCAAACGATAGATGTCCACGAATCCATCCATCGAAGCCTATGTTCATCTCAACACCCATCAGGAGCGCGCATCAAATGACCTACCTGCAAACATTCACGTACAGGCGGCTTATCACCGCTTCGGCCTTGCTCGGAAGCATGGCGGTTTTTCCTTCCATGTCCTCCGCTCAAGCCGAAACCGCGCCACCCGCTACGACGCAGGCCAACAACGCAGCCGCCCCCACACAGGGGCAGCACCCCGACGACACATCGATCCGGCCGTTTCATTTCCACGCATCGGACGCCGCGCTCGCCGATCTTCGCCGCCGGATCCGCGCGACTAAATGGCCGAGCCGCGAACTGGTCGGCGATGCGTCCCAGGGCGTGCAGCTCGAAACCATGCAGAAGCTCGCGCAATATTGGGCGACCGGCTATGACTGGCGCAAGACAGAGGCGAAGTTGAACGCGCTGCCGCAATTCGTTACCACGATCGATGGCGTAGAAATTCATTTCATCCACGTCCGGTCGAAAAACAAGAATGTGCTACCGATCATCATTACGCATGGCTGGCCCGGTTCCATCATCGAGCAGCTCAAAGTCATCGACCCGCTGACGAACCCGACCGCGCACGGCGGCAATGCCTCCGACTCGTTCGATGTGGTCATTCCCTCGCTGCCAGGATACGGCTTCTCTGGAAAGCCGATCGATCTCGGCTGGGACCCCGCACGTATTGCGCGTGCCTGGGCCGTGCTGATGAAGCGTCTGGGTTATACACGGTATGTCGCGCAAGGCGGCGATTGGGGCGATGCCGTCACCGAGCAGATGGCCGTGCAGGCGCCGCCTGGGCTGATCGGTATTCACACGAACATGCCGGGTGCTGTGCCGCCCGCAATCGAGCGCGCACTTCATGCGGGCGGTCCGGCGCCATCGGGTTTGTCGCCTGACGAGCAGCGTGCCTACGACCAGCTCGATTTCTTCTACAAGCATGGTCTCGCCTACGCCGAAGAAATGTCGAACCGGCCGCAAACGCTGTATGGAATCGAAGATTCGCCGATTGGTCTCGCGTCCTGGATGCTGGATCACGATGCACGCAGCTACGCGCTCATTGCACGCGTGTTCGACGGTCAGAGCGAAGGCCTGACACGCGATGACATCCTGGACAACGTCACGCTCTACTGGCTCACCAACACGGCAGTGTCTTCTGCGCGCCTGTACTGGGAGAACAAGTTCGCCTTCTTCGCACCGAAGGGCATCAAGATTCCGGTCGCGGTCAGTGCGTTTCCGGACGAGCTTTATCAGGCGCCCGAGAGCTGGGCGAAAGAGGCATTCCCGGATCTGATCTACTACAACCGGCCTGCGAAAGGCGGACACTTTGCGGCGTGGGAGCAGCCCGAAGCCCTTACGAATGACCTTCGACTTGCATTCAGGAAATTGCGTTAATGCCATCGTGGACGGCGGTGAGCCGCCGTCCGCGTACCTGGCGCAAACACATGCATGGTCATTCGCGGTCCTGCACCGACTTGATGAGATTGTCGCGCAGCGTGGCAATCGCTTTCTGCACTTTCGGGAATTCCTCGGGCATAAGGCCACAAGCCTCGATCAGATCCATATCCAGACCTTTTTCGCGCAGACGCCGGCCACTTTTGGTCAGACCGACGCGTACCTGACGCTCATCCGCGGGATCTCGCTGCCGATGCAGATAACCCATCGCTTCAAGCTTCTTGAGGATCGGCGTAAGCGTGTTCGATTCGAGAAACAGCTTTTCGCCGAGCCTGCCGACGGTCACGTTGTCCTCTTCCCATAACGCAATGATGGTGATGTATTGCGTGTACGTGAGGCCCAGTTCATCGAGGATCGGTTTGTATGCCTTGCCGAAGGCCAGATTCGTCGAGTAAACCGTGAAGCACAGATAGTCGGCCAGCTTCAGGATGGCGGTGGGGTTTGTGTCGTCGGTACGTTTCATTTGCGTCCTCGTCAGCATCAGACGGATGTCTCATGATGAGCGAATTATATCGCACGCGATTTAGTCGTGAGCGCGGGCTATCGTGGGCAATGATTACGTCGCGCCGACATTGATTCATCAAGCATTTTCGCCTCAAGCCGACATCCTCAAATTTCCTCTCCTTGAATTGGAATCGGTGTGCACGTCGCCTATGCTCAGTCCGGCGTGCCATTCAATGACCGAAGCAAAAGAAATTCCATTTACATCAGTATTCCAGATGGATTGCGTATCGGTCGTCACCCGTGCAGAACAACACTTCCCGGAATGCGCATGTAAAAACTCTTCTATGGAGAATCAACCATGAATCGCGTTTCCAGTTTTTTGTTGAAACGACTGATGGCGGTGGCTGTAGTCTCGGTAGGTCTGCTAGGGATGGCATCTGCAAACGCGGGCTCGACGAACGTGGGCACTGCGCAGTTGCGACGCGTGAGCGATCTGCCGGCCAATACCGCGCCGACCACAGTGCCCAGAGATTACGTCGTCACACCGAACGGTTTTTTCCCGTCGGAGTGTGTGCATGAAATCAAGCGAGGTGAAACGCTGTTGAGCCAGTTGCGCGTGTTGAGCGCGGATGGCAAGACGGTGCGACAGGAAGCGATCTGTGCGCGGCCGCACTACACGAAGCAGGGTCAACGTGTCGATACGGCAGCGGGGATTCATCGCGACGCTGCATCGGGCACGAAGCCCGCGAGCGACGGTGGCTGGTACGAGGCATTGACGTACGTGAACGGCAGCACCGGTACGCGTCAGCTTTCCGCCAACTGGACTGTGCCGTCCGCACCAACGGTCGAGAACGGGCAGGTCGTGTTCTTCTTCCCGGGTCTCACGCAATCGAATTACTCCGGCACGATTCTGCAGCCGGTATTGCAATGGAACGAGTTCGGTAACAACTCGTGGCAGTTCTCGAGCTGGAATTGCTGTGGCGCCGATGGCTCGGGCACGATCAACTACAGCACGCCTATCGATGTCGCTGTGGGCGATCAACTGGCCGGATCGATGACGCAAACCTGCGCGGTTGGTTCAAGCAGTTGCGCGAGCTGGAACATCGTCAGCGCGGATCAGACCACCGGTCAGAGCACGACGTTGACGACTGGAGGCAATAACACGGGTTCGAGCGGTCAGGTCTACAACTGGCTCGACGGTGCAGTGCTGGAGGCTTACGGGGTGACCGCCTGCAATCAGTTTCCGGCCGACGGCAGCGTGCACTTCTCGTCGATCTCGGCGCATGACGCCAGCAACCATGTGATCACTCCCACGTGGTCGTCTGACGCGAATGGTATCGGCTACGTCACGAGCCCGGCGTGCAATTACACATCGTCGTCGACCACGACCGATAACTGGTTGTATTACTGATTCGTGCGATCAGGGCGAAATCAGATCCGCAAGCGCAACACGCGTTTGCGTTACTCCATCTGCGCGCCTGAAGACGACCGCGACGCTCGGCACATCGGGCGCCTGAAGCGCAGCCCTGATCTTCGATAACGTGGAAGCGTCGGCCCTGAGCGGGCCGACTTTTTCTATCAAATCACCTGAGCGAATTCCGGCCGCGGAAGCCGGGCTATCCACCACGACATCAAGCACCTGAAGTCCGCCCTGCGCCGACAACCCCAACCACATACCGCTTCGATCGTAACGATCCGATGCAGCGAATTCGGGACCCTTCGAGAGCCACATCACGTGGTGGCCATAGTCGAACGACACGCGAAACCGCTTGAGAATACCCATGCCTATGTTGCCGGCGCGATCTGTCTGCGTAAAAGCACCGGCTTTCTGCAGCGACAGGCGGGTTACCGGAGCAGGCAACGCAAGACCGCCGATAGAAAATACCGTCGGTCGCCCGACCAGGCCGCGAATCGGTCCGCCACCGCCATATCCGGTCATGGCCTCGACCGTGCGCCCCATCTTTTCGTTTAACGCATGTGCCTGCCAGAACGCGTTGAACAGCGTCAGGCTAAACCGGTCGCCGGTATCGATCTGAAACAGGCCCGTTGTGCCCGCAACCGAAGCTTCGATCAACGGCATCTGGTTCTCGTCCAGTGAGAACGGCACCTTGATCGCGCCGGCCGGTGGCTTGAACTGCGCTTCGTTCTCGATGACGAGTTGCTGGCGGGCGGCATCGAGGGTCAGCACGTGTTGCTGGAAAATCTCGACACCAAGCACGCCTTCGAAACGCTGAAATCCCATCGCCCGGCTTAGTGCGCTCGTGTCCATTGCAGGCGCATCCAGCGTGCCGATTGAGAACGGGCCCACGCTTAGATCGTCTAGATGAACAACCGGAAACGACAGTGCGTGTTCGCCGGCACCGGTTCCTGTGCCGGTGTTGACCGCAGGTAACTTCAGACTGTCTGCAAGCGCGGCACTGACCGTGGAACTCGACGAACCGGTGTCCAGGATGAACTGAAATGGTCCCTTTGCATCGACCGTTACGCCGACAAACGGACGGTTATCGATGATCGAGAGTGGGAGAACGGCGGTATGCGGCGAGTTCGCGATCGTCGCGGATCGCGCCGCGGTGCTGCACAAGAACAGTAAGGCTAGCAAGACCGGCCGCGTGACGCGCATGTTCATCACCGTATTCCTGTCGGAGGCGGAAATTATAGGGCAGGTCGATTGCACGGAAAAACGTCCACTTTTCGTCAATCCCCGGAGCGCAGAAATAGAAAGCACAAAAACTTGATTGACCGCTGCGCGCCCGGTCCCTACACTCTAACCCATCTTGTTATAACAAGTTGAATCCACTGTGCCGAAACCTTCGGGAAACCTGATCCAGCTGTCCCCAGCGCCGCTTTACGAGCAGATCAAGGCGGCTTTGCGCGCGAGCATTCTCGACGGTACGTATCCGCCGCACAGTCAGATGCCGTCGGAGAGCGAACTGTGCGCGAGCTTCGATGTAAGTCGTATTACCGTGCGGCAAGCGCTCGGCGATCTGCAGAAGGAGGGCCTGGTGTTTCGCCTGCACGGCAAAGGCACGTTCGTTTCGAAGCCGAAGGCGTTTCAGAACGTCACCGCATTGCAGGGCTTTGCGGAGGCGATGTCGTCGATGGGCTACGAGATCGTCAACCAGTTGCGCGTGCTGCGCTTCGTGCAGGCAAACGCGCATGTCGCGGAGAAGCTCGCGTTGCCGGAGGGCGCACGCGTCGCGGAGATTCATCGCGTGCGGCTGCTCAACCGTGAACCCGTGTCGCTCGAAGTGACGTGGGTGCCCGAGGAGCTAGGCAAGCGTCTTGCCAATGCGGACCTCATCACGCGCGACATTTTTCTGATCATCGAGAACGATTGCGGTATTCCGCTCGGCCATGCGGATGTATCGATCGACGCGATCCTCGCCGACGACGAACTCGTCGACGCGCTGCAGGTCGAGGAGGGTGCTCCGGTGTTGCGCATTGAGCGATTGACGCATGGCGCAGACGGCGTACCGATCGATTACGAGCATCTGTATTTCCGTGGCGATGCGTTCCAGTACCGGTTCCGCGTCGACCGGCAGAAACCGAAACGAACCGCGAAGGGGGCACGATGAATACGCTGGTGAGTGAATACGATGTGGTCGTCGTGGGCGGCGGCACGGCTGGCCCGATGGCGGCTATCAAGGCGAAAGAGCGCGACCCGTCGCTGAAGGTGCTGCTGCTGGAGAAGGCGAACGTCAAGCGCAGCGGCGCGATTTCGATGGGTATGGATGGGCTGAACAATGCGGTGATTCCCGGTCACGCGACACCGGAGCAGTACACGAGAGAAATCACGATCGCCAACGATGGCATCGTCGACCAGTCCGCCGTTCACGCCTACGCGCAGCACAGCTTCGCGACGATCGAGGAACTCGACCGCTGGGGCGTGAAGTTCGAAAAGGACGGCACCGGCGACTACGCGGTGAAGAAAGTGCATCACATGGGCTCGTATGTTCTGCCGATGCCCGAAGGTCACGACATCAAGAAGGTGCTGTACCGACAGCTAAAGCGCGCACGTATTGCAATCACCAACCGGGTTGTCGCAACGCGTCTGCTGAAGGACGCGCAGGGCAACGTATGCGGCGTGCTCGGCTTCGACTGCCGCACCGCAGAATTTCATGTGATCCGCGCGAAGGCCGTGATTCTCTGCTGTGGCGCAGCCGGCCGGCTCGGCTTGCCGGCCTCGGGCTATCTGATGGGCACCTACGAAAACCCGACCAACGCCGGCGATGGTTACGCAATGGCGTATCACGCAGGCGCTGCGCTCGTGAACCTCGAATGCTTCCAGATCAATCCGCTGATCAAGGACTACAACGGCCCCGCGTGCGCGTACGTGACGGGACCGCTCGGTGGTTTTACGGCGAACGGCAAGGGCGAACGTTTTATCGAATGCGATTACTGGAGCGGTCAGATGATGTGGGAGTTCTATCAGGAACTGCAGAGCGGTAACGGCCCTGTGTTCCTGAAGCTCGACCATCTTGCCGAAGAAACCATCCAGACGATCGAGCAGATCCTGCACACCAATGAGCGTCCGAGCCGTGGTCGCTTTCATGCGGGACGCGGCACCGACTACCGGCAGCAGATGGTCGAGATGCATATCTCCGAGATCGGTTTCTGCAGCGGGCATAGCGCATCGGGCGTGTACGTGAACGCGCGTGCGGAGACGACGGTGCCGGGCCTTTACGCCGCCGGCGATATGGCCGCGGTGCCGCACAACTATATGCTCGGCGCGTTCACGTATGGCTGGTTCGCTGGCACTAACGCTGCGGAATATGTAGCAGGCCGCGAGCACGCGCCGCTTGACGAAGCGCAGATCGCCGCCGAACGCGCACGCATCTATGCACCGCTAGAACGCGAAACAGGCCTTGCTCCAGCGCAGGTCGAATACAAGCTGCGACGCATGGTGAACGACTACCTGCAGCCGCCGAAGGTGACGCGCAAGATGGAAATCGGTTTGCAGCGCTTTGCGGAGATTGCCGAAGACATCGATGCAATCAAGGCGGACAATCCGCACGAACTGATGCGTGCCGCCGAAGTACGCGCGATCCGCGATTGCGCGGAAATGGCCGCACACGCGTCGCTGTTTCGCACGGAGAGCCGGTGGGGGCTATACCACCATCGTGTCGATTATCCGCAGCGCGACGACGCTGAATGGTTCTGCCACACGCACTTGCGTAAGGACGAGTTCGATCGCATGACGAGTGCGAAGCGCGCGGTTGAGCCGTACATCGTGCCGCTCGATGCGCGCGACAGCGACGCCTATCGCAACCTGCGCATCGGTGTACCCGCAGCTGTGCCAGCCTGAGATGATCCTAGCCATGTCCACAACACCCCACGATATCTTTCAGCGTAGCGCTGCCCCCGTCACGATCGATGAAGACCTCTGCATCGCGGACAAGGGTTGCACGGTCTGCGTCGACGTATGTCCACTCGATCTGCTCGCGATCGATATGACCAAAGGCAAGGCCTACATGAAGTTCGACGAATGCTGGTACTGCATGCCGTGCGAGAAGGACTGCCCGACGAATGCGGTGAAAGTCGAGATTCCCTATCTGTTGCGCTGACATGACCGATTCCTCGTTACCACTCACCTTCGATCCCGCCGCGCTCGACCCCGAAGCAGCGCAACTGCTGCCGCGTCTCGCTTCACCGGATGCGGCCGTGCGACGCATCGCGCTGCTCGCGCTTGCCGATCTCGAAGACGAAGCCGTATTGCCGCCGATCATTGCGACGCTGCGCGACGACGCTGCACCTGAGGTGCGTGCGGAAGCGGCGCAGGTGCTCGGTGCGTGGGAGCGCGACGACGTGGTCGAGGCACTGTGTTCCGCGTTGGTCGATGGTGACGCTGCCGTGCGCGACGCGGCGGCGCTGAGTCTCTCGCAGTTGAAGGATGCGCGCTCCGGGCCGATTCTCGCGCGCTGGAGCGGGCATGCAGAGCCGTTCGTGCGTGCGGCCGTGCTTCGTGCCCTGCGTGAGTTGCGCTATGCAGGCGCGCGCGAACCGGCGCTTGCCGCGCTGCATGCGCCCGAAGCGGCTGTGCGTCTCGAAGCTGTCAGCGTGCTCGGTTGGCTGAAGGACCGCAGCGCGCTCGGACCGCTTACCGCGCTCGCCACCTGCGATTCGCATGCGGAGGTGCGCCGTGCGGCAACCGGCGCGCTCGGTCTCGCGAGCGCGGCGGATGCACAAACGGTCGATGCCTTGCTCAGTGCTTTGCGCGACGACGCATGGCAGGTGCGCGAAGCAGCCGCGACCACACTCGGCAAGCTGGCCGCAGCGCACGCGTGCGATGCGCTGCTCGCCGCGCTGGACGACGCGTACTGGCAAGTGCGTTTGCAGGCGGTGCGAGCGCTCGGCAGATTGCGCGACGTTCGTGCAGTTGAACCGGTCGCCGGGTTGCTGACGCACGCGATCAGCAATCTGCGCAAGGAGGCGGCGCTGGCACTCGGTGAGCTCGGTGACGCGCAGGCGCGGCCCGCGCTTGAAGCAGCCGCAACCGATGCCGACCCCGAGGTACGCAAGGCGGCGCGGATTGCGCTCGCGCAGATCGACGGGGCGGGGCGGTGAACGTACCGCAACACATGGCCGTCGATGCGGCCGCGCGCACGCTAACGTTGCAGTGGGACGCTGCACGCGTACAGACGCTCGATCATGCGGCGCTACGAACAGCATGCCCGTGTTCGGCCTGCCGACGTGTGCGTCTCGCGGGCGCAGTGGTACCTGCGACTAAAGATATCGCGATCGTCGACGTGCAACCGATGGGCTACGGCGTGCAGCTCGTATTCAGCGACGGCCACGCGCAGGGCATTTTCCCGTGGGCGTATCTGGAGACGCTTGTTACGAACCAACGCGTTGATACAAGCGAAAAAAGACCCGCATAAAGCGGGTCGAACTGTTACCGGAGTTTTGCGAGTTCATCGCACGGAGGATCGTAGTCCGTCCGTGTGAAAGCCTCGTGAAAGCGAGTGCGTCGATACAGCGCCGCTGCCTTCAGAGATCGAAAAACACGGTTTCGTTTTCGCCCTGCATATGGATGTCGAAGCGATAGACGGCGTTGCCCGCTCCAGATTCACGTCGCGCGATGAGTGTGGCGCGACGTTCAGCCGGTACCGCCAGTAGCACGGCGTCACGCTCATTGGCCGCGGCCTCGTCATCGAAATAGAGTCGCGTGAACGTGTGCAGCAACACGCCGCGCATTGTCACAACCACATTCAGATGCGGCGCTTCATCGGCTGACACGCGGCCCGGCTTCACGGTATCGACGATAAAACGCCGCTGCGGATCAGTCCCGGTACCTACGCGCGCAAAGCCGCGAAATCCGCTCGCCGCACATTTCTCCCGCGACGCCGGATAACGGCCTTCGCTATCCACCTGCGAGATTTCGAGCATCGCATCGAAGATCGCCTCGCCATTGCCATCGAACACCTGACCCACGATCGTGATGTGCTCGCCCTTCGCTTCGCGATCGGCGAGCGTCGCGGTGAACAGGCTCCTGAAGTCGAAATCGTATTGCTGCGGGCACAGTCCGTAGGCGAAATACGGGCCGACTGTTTGCGACGGGGTTTGCTTGAGCGTCGTCATGTTCAGCGCTCCATCGGTGTGTCGTTGCGACCGCGCAGCACGATGTCGAACTCATAGCCGAGTGCGAAACCTTCTTCGGTTATATCGAGCGAGAAGCGCGAGATCAGGCGCTCGCGTGCATCGGCGGGTGTGCCCTGGTAGATCGGATCGAATGCGAGTAGCGGGTCGCCGGGGAAATACATCTGCGTGACGAGGCGCGAGCCGAAGTAGTCGCCGAACAGCGAAAAGTGGATGTGGTTCGGCCGCCATGCGTTCGGATGATTGCCCCACGGGTACGCGCCCGGTTTGATCGTCAGGAAGCGATAGCGGCCTTCGTCGTCGGTCAGGCAGCGGCCTGCGCCGAGAAAGTTCGGATCGAGCGGCGCGTCGTGCTGGTCGGACTTGTGCACGTAGCGGCCCGTCGCGTTCGCCTGCCAGATTTCGACCAGTGTGTTGCGCACCGGTCGTGCGTTTTCGTCGAGCACGCGGCCGGTCACGATGATGCGCTCGCCGAGCGGCGCACCGTTCACAACGGCGTTGCGCGTGAGGTCGTGATCGAGCGCGCCGAGATCTTCCGCGCCGTAGACCGGCACATGCTGGTCGCGCAACCGCTCCTTCAGCGGGATCAACGGGCGCAGCGGGCCGCGTTTCACCGACGAGCGGTAGCCGGGTTCGATATAGGCGGGGTGCGATGCGAAGTCGCGTGGAGTGAGGATGGAATCGTCCATCGGGTGTCTCCGTGAAAGGACGTATAGGGGGCGCAGCGTATGACGCGACTTTATCTAATCCGAGAAGTTATGCAAAATGACGTTTTCTAGTGTTTCGTATAACCATTCGTTATGCAACGTAGCCTCGCCGACAACCGCGTCAAATTCCGCCACCTGCAGTGCTTTCTGGCTGTCGCGCAGTTCGGCAGCGTGCAGAAGGCCGCCGAGAGCCTGTCGGTGACGCAGCCCGCCGTGTCGAAGACGGTGGCCGAACTCGAGTCGATTCTCGACGTGAAGCTGTTCGAGCGCGGCCGCCACGGTGCCATGCCGACCCGCGAAGCGCAGCTGTTTCTGCCGCATGCCAGCGCGTGTCTGAGCGCGCTGCGGCAGGGCGTCGACCTGCTGACCGGGACTCAGGGCGCCATCACGGCAACGCTCGCAGTGGGCATGCTGCCGACCGTTGCGCCTTCGCTGGTGCCGCCGGTGTTGCGGCGTTTCGCGGCGCAGTGGCCGCAGGTGGTCGTGCAGCTTGCCACCGCGGCGAACGGCGACCTGCTGGAGCAGTTGAAAGCAGGCGCCATCGAGTTCGCCGTCGGGCGGTTGGCCGACCCGGAACGGATGGTCGGCCTGAGTTTCGAGCAACTGTATGGCGAGCCGCTGGCCGCCGTGGTGCGCGCCGGGCATCCGATGGCAAAGAGCGCGATGCCGGCGGCCGCGTTGCTCGACTACCCGGTGGTGCTGCCGCCGTACGGCACGATCATCCGCCAGTCCGCGGAAAGCCTGCTGACGGTGTGGGGCGTGCCGCCGCTGTCGTCGTTTGTCGAGGTGCTGTCGGTATCGGTCGGGCGCGCGCTGGCGCTCGCCAACGACGCCGTCTGGTTCGTCCCGATCGGCGCCGTCGAGTACGAACTGGCGCACGGCGTGCTGGTGCGCTTGCCGCTGCCGTTCGCCGGTACCGACGAGCCGGTCGGGCTGATCCTGCGCTCGGACTCGCAGCCATCGCCGGCTGGCCGTGCGCTGATCGACGCGGTGCGGGCGGTGGCGCGGGAGCGGCTGGCGGCGCCCGACGGCGCGCCGCCAAAGCGCGGACGCAAGACGGGAGGCAGGCGCGGGAACGCAGCGGGTTGACATTGTGCGTCGCGGGTCAATAGACCGCTTACAGCCTGCCAGGCCATGGCCCGAGCCACCGTCGAACGGCCGCATCGCGCTCCCAATTCCGCCGCGACAGCCATCGCGGCGCGATTGCGCCGGGCTCCTCCACGAAAACGGCGACTTTCTGCTATCGTCGCGGGCATGCAAACGATCCTATCCGTTTCGAATCTCTCGAAAACCTACGCGTCCGGATTCCACGCACTCAAACAGATCAACCTCGCGATCCGGCGCGGCGAGATCTTCGCGCTGCTCGGCCCGAACGGGGCCGGCAAGACGACGCTGATCAGTACGATCTGCGGTATTGTCCGGCCGACCGAAGGCACTATCACGGTGGCCGGCCACGACATCCATACGTCGTACCGCGCGGCCCGCTCGATGATCGGCCTCGTGCCGCAGGAACTGACTACCGATTCGTTCGAGACCGTCTGGGCGACCGTGTCGTTTAGCCGGGGCCTGTTCGGCAAGCCCGCGAACCCCGCGTACATCGAAAAGGTGTTGAAGGACCTGTCGCTGTGGGACAAGCGCAATAACAAGCTCATGACGCTGTCGGGCGGCATGAAGCGCCGCGTGCTGATTGCCAAGGCGTTGTCGCACGAGCCGCAGATTCTCTTTCTCGACGAGCCGACCGCGGGCGTCGACGTGGAACTGCGCCGCGACATGTGGAACCTCGTGCGGGGCCTCAGCACGAGCGGCGTGACCGTGATCCTGACGACGCACTACATCGACGAAGCCGAAGAGATGGCCGACCGGATCGGTGTGATCAACGGTGGCGAGATCATGCTGGTCGAGGACAAAGCCGAACTGATGCGCAAGCTCGGCAAGAAGCAACTGACCGTGCAGCTCGAAAGCCCGCTGACGACCGTGCCCGCACAGCTCGCCGACTATCGCCTCGAATTGTCGGGCAGCGGCAGCGAACTCGTGTACACCTACGACACTCACGACGAACACGCCACCCAGGCGGGCCAGGTCGGCGGGGTTGGTGACGGACGGCCGGCCGAACGCAGCACGAGCATCGTCGCGCTGCTCAATGCGATGAGCGATGCGGGGATCCGCTTCAAGGATCTGCAGACGACGCAGAGTTCGCTGGAAGATATCTTCGTCGGGCTGCTGAAGGGCGGCCGCAACGGTACGAATGGTACGAATGGCACAAACGGCGCGAGCGGCGACGCGTCGGACGATAACGATAAAGGCAGTGCATCATGAACATCCACGCAATGCGCGCGATTTACCGCTTCGAAATGGCGCGCACCTGGCGCACGGCGATGCAGAGCATCATCGCGCCGGTCATCTCGACGTCGCTGTATTTCGTCGTGTTCGGTTCGGCGATCGGTTCGCGTATCAGCCAGGTGGGTGGCATCAGCTATGGGTCGTTTATCGTGCCCGGGCTCGTCATGCTGTCGCTGCTGTCGCAGAGCATTTCGAACGCATCATTTGGCATCTACTTTCCGCGCTTCACCGGCACCATCTATGAGTTGCTGTCCGCGCCGGTGTCGTACGTGGAGATTGCCATCAGCTATGTCGGTGCGGCCGCAACCAAATCGATCATCCTCGGGCTGATCATTCTCGCGACGGCAGCCCTCTTCGTGCCGCTGCAGATCCTGCACCCGTTCTGGATGATCCTGTTTCTCGTGCTGACGGCGGTGACGTTCAGCCTGTTTGGTTTCATCATCGGGATCTGGGCGGACGGCTTCGAGAAATTGCAGCTGGTGCCGCTGCTGATCATCACGCCGCTGACGTTTCTCGGCGGCAGCTTCTACTCTGTGGACATGTTGCCGCCGTTCTGGCGCATCGTTACGCTGTTCAATCCGATCGTCTATCTGGTCAGCGGATTTCGCTGGAGCTTCTACGGCCTGGCCGATGTGCATGTCGGCGTGAGTCTCGGTATGACGGTGGTGTTTCTTGCGGTGCTGATGGCGGCTGTTGCGTGGATCTTCAAGACGGGTTATCGGCTCAAGACCTGAGCGGTGTTTATGGCGGCAAGCGGTCGTTGCTCGACCGCACCGCGCCGCCGCGAACAACCTTCAGGTACGCCCGGTCTTCATCCGGGCGGCCACAAGCAGCGAAATCAGACAGCCCACACCAAGGTAGGCCGCCACCGGATGCCACGAGCCGCCTGCCATATTCACTAGCGCGACCGCGATGAACGGCGTAAATCCGCCGCCCACCACGCTCGCCACCTGATAACCGACGCCCGCGCCGCTATAGCGATACTCGGTGCCGAACAGTTCGGTGAACATCGGTTGCTGCACGCTCACGACCATGTCGTGAGCGACATTCGCCAGCAGCACGGCGAACACGACGATCCAGACCGTCGAGCGCGCATCGAGCGCGACGAAGAACGGCACCGCACCGAGCACGCCGAGCGTCGCGCCGAGCATATAGATGCGCCGACGACCAAAGCGGTCAGCGAGCCACGCAAAACACGGAATCGTCACACAACTAAGCGCGCCCACCAGCAGCCCGATGCCAAGAAAGAACTCGCGCGGCATGCCGAGATTCGCCGTCGAATAGTTCAGCGCGAACGCGGTGACGATATACATCGTGAACAGCTCCGCGAGACGCAGCGCGATGATCAGCAGGAACGCTTTCGGATGACGCAGCAGCGCTTCGACGATCGGTGCGCGCAGCCGCCGTTCGCCGTGCTCGCCAACTTTCTCGACGAACTCGCGCGACTCCGCCATGCTCGAGCGGATCCACAGTGCGACCAGCACGAGCAGCACACTGAACAGAAACGGCAGACGCCAGCCCCACGCGATAAACGACGCATTGTCCATCGACCGGCTGATCAGCGACACGAGGCCAGTCGACAGCACGAGCCCCACGCCGTAGCCGACCTGTACGCCGCTGCTGTAGAACGCCTTGTTGCGCTCGGGCGCGCTTTCCACGGCCATCAGCGCCGCACCGCCCCATTCGCCGCCGACGGCAAAACCCTGGATCGCCCGTAATGTCACGAGCAGCACGGGCGCCCACCAGCCGATGCTCGCAAACGACGGCAACAGCCCGATCGCGGCGGTGGACAGGCCCATCATCGCGACCGTCAGCACCAGCATGCGCTTGCGGCCGAGCCGGTCGCCGTAGTGACCGAAGATGAAGCCACCTAGCGGGCGAAACAGAAAGCCGACGCCGAACGTTGCGAACGCGGCCAGCGTGCCCATCGCGGGGCTGATCTTCGGGAAGAACTCGGTATTGAACACGAGCGCGGCGACGATGCCGTACAGCAGGAAGTCATACCAGTCGACCACGGCACCGACAAAGCTGCCGAGCGCGGCCTTGCGCGCCTCGCTGCGCGTGCGGGCAGGGCTTGCCGATCCGGCGTCTGTCGTAGGCTGGGGGCCAGCTGCGATGGGCATTGCGAAGTCTCCTGATGTGATGTTCCAGCAGGCGCGCCGTGCCGTCGTTCAGGCCACCGGTCGCGCTGCGTCGCGGCGCAGTTGCGTAGAGTAATGCAGCGTATCGATGCCGGCCATCAGCAGCGCATCGACGTCGTCCCAGCGTGCGCCGTGCAGCCGGTCGGTCCACACCATCGAGCCGAATATCCCTTCGAGCAGCGACTGGAAATACACGCTCGCGCGATGCAGGTCGAGCGTCGCGGGCAGCTCGCCATGCGCGACCGCGCGCCGCAACAGCGCGGTCGTGATGCGCAGTGTCTGCTTGTCATATAGCGTGCGTCGTCGCAGTAGCGGCGCATTTTCTTCGCTCTGCTCGCACTTCATATAGAGGATTTCGAGCACACGTTGCACCGAACCCGATTCGACGCATTGCCGCAGATAGTGCAACGCCGCCTGGCGCAGCGTCTCCAGCACCGGGCCGTCTTCCACCAGTTCGAAACCTGCGGCGGCCTGCACGAACGCGCGGTCGCACATCGCGAGGCAGACCTCGATCTTGTTCTTGTAGTGACCGTACACCGCACCGCGCGATACGCCAGCCGCATCGGCGATATCGGCCATCGCCGTTTGCGCGACGCCTTTTTCCAGGAACACGAGTTCGGCGGCATCGAGGATGCCGTTGCGCGTGTTCTGCGACTCCTCTTTGGTCTTGCGAGCCATCGCATCCTCCCCTTTCAATTTGCTGTCGTCTTGTCGCGACAATGGTTACAATGCGGACTTATTTAATCAGACGTGACTGATTATAATCGATCGCCTTACGCGGGGCAGCGTGCTCCGCGGTGACACAAAGAAAGGATTCACATGAAGACCTTCCGCGCGCTGGCGCCGGTTTGCGTCGTCGCGATGTTGCTCATGGGTTGCGGCAAAGGTAACCCGGGTAACCCGAAAACCGGCGAGGCAGCCGCAAAACCGCTGCAGGTCACGGTGCTAACCGTGCATCCCGCGCCGCTCCCGATGACCATCGAACTGCCTGGCCGGCTCGAAGCGTACCGGCAGGCGGAAGTGCGCGCGCGGGTGGCGGGCATCGTCACCGCGCGTCTCTACGAGGAAGGACAGGAGGTGCGCAAGAACGCGCCGCTGTTCCGTATCGATCCGGCTCCATTGAAGGCAGCGGCCGATTCGGCGGCGGGCGCGCTTGCACGTGCCGAAGCGCAGGCCGCGAACGCCACCGATAAGCGCGAACGCTACGCCGTGCTGGTGAAGGCGCACGCAGTCAGCGACCGCGACCACACGGAAGCGGTAGCCGCCGAGCGCCAGGCGAAGGCCGAGGTCATGTCGGCGCGTGCAGAACTCGAACGCGCTCGCCTGCAACTCGGTTACGCGACGGTGACTGCGCCGATCGACGGCCGCGCGCGACGGGCGATGGTGACCGAAGGCGCACTCGTCGGCCAGGATTCGGCGACACCGCTCACGACGGTCGAGCAGATCGATCCGATCTACGTGAACTTCTCGCAGCCCGCGGCCGATGTTGCGACATTGCAGCGCGCAATCGACAGCGGCCGTGCTACGGGTGTCGCACAACGCGATATCGCGGTGCGCCTGACGCTGCCCGACGGCAGCGAGTACACGCAGACCGGCAAGCTGCTGTTCACCGATCTCGCCGTCGATCCAGGCACCGATACCGTCGCGATGCGGGCGCTGTTTCCGAACCCGCGCCGCGCGTTGCTGCCGGGCGCGTATGTGCGTATCCGGCTCGATCGCGCAATCGACCGCGCCGCGATCGCCGTGCCGCGCGACGCCGTGATGCGGACCTCGGAGCAGGCATCCGTGAAGGTCGTCGATGCGTCGGGCAAGGTGGTTGTCGTGCCCGTACAGGCCAACCAGATGAAGGGTCGCGACTGGCTTGTCACCGGCGGGTTGAAGGGCGGCGAGCGCGTGGTTGTCGAGAACGTCGCGGCGCTCGAGGCGGGAACGGTCGTTACGCCGCACGAGCGGGCCGCGGCGGTACCTGTATCTGCGCCTGTTTCCAAACCGAACGCCTAGAGATCGCAATGGCTCGTTTCTTTATCGATCGCCCCGTGTTCGCGTGGGTGATCTCGCTGCTCATCATGTTCGCGGGCGTGTTCGCGATCCGTATGCTGCCGGTCGCGCAGTATCCCGACATCGCGCCACCGGTCGTCAACGTGTGGGCGAGCTATCCGGGCGCCTCGGCGCAGGTCGTCGAGGAATCGGTGACGGCTGTGATCGAGCGCGAAATGAACGGCGCGCCCGGGTTGTTGTACACGTCGGCGAACAGCAGCACCGGAATGGCTTCGCTCTCGCTCACGTTTCGCCAGGGCACCAACGCCGACCTGGCAGCGGTCGAAGTGCAGAACCGCCTGAAGACAGTCGAAGCGCGGCTGCCCGAGCCGGTGCGCCGCGATGGCGTGTCGGTCGAGAAAGCCGCGGACAACATCCAGCTCGTCGTCACACTGACCTCCGATGACGGCCGCATGAGCGAAGTGCAGCTCGGCGAACTGGCATCGGCGAATGTGTTGCAGGCGCTGCGGCGCGTCGAGGGTGTCGGCAAGGTGCAGGTATGGGGTGCCGAATACGCGATGCGTATCTGGCCCGACCCGATACGGATGACGTCGCTGAATCTGACCGCGTCGGATCTCGTCGCGGCGATCCGCAGCCACAACGCACGTGTGACGATCGGCGATGTCGGTAACCAGGCGGTGCCGGCATCGGCGGCGATCAGCGCAACCGTGCTTGCAGAGGGCGAGCTGCGTACGCCGCAGGATTTCGGCGGCATCGTGCTGCGCGCGCGTCCCGACGGTTCGGCACTGGTGCTGCGCGATGTCGCGCGGGTCGAGTTCGGCGGTAGCGACTATTCGTTTACGTCGCGCGTGAACGGCAAGACCGCGACAGGACTCGCGATCAAGATGGCGCCGGGCTCGAACGCGGTCGCGACGACGAAACGCGTGCGAGCGACGATGGAGCAACTCGCGAAATATTTCCCGCCCGGCGTGGGCTGGCAGATTCCGTACGAGACGGCATCGTTCGTGCAGATCTCGATGCAGAAGGTGGTGAGCACGCTGATCGAAGCAGGCGTGCTCGTCTTCCTCGTGATGTACCTGTTCATGCAGAACCTGCGCGCCACACTGATCCCGACGCTCGTCGTGCCGGTCGCGCTGCTCGGCACGTTCTCGGCGATGCTCGCGTTCGGTTTCTCGATCAACGTGCTGACGATGTTCGGCATGGTGCTCGCCATCGGCATCCTCGTCGACGATGCGATCGTCGTCGTCGAGAACGTCGAACGGATCATGGCCGAAGAACAGCTGTCGCCTTACGAAGCGACGATCAAGGCGATGCGCCAGATCAGCGGGGCGATTATCGGCATCACGGTGGTGCTGACGTCGGTGTTCGTGCCGATGGCGTTCTTTAGCGGCGCGGTCGGCAATATCTATCGGCAGTTTGCGTTGTCGCTGGCGGTGTCGATTGGTTTCTCGGCGTTCCTCGCGCTTTCCTTGACGCCTGCGTTGTGCGCGACGCTGCTCAAGCCGGTGTCCGGCGATCATCATGAGAAGCGCGGCTTCTTCGGCTGGTTCAACCGCAGCTTCGCGCGCATGACCGGTCGCTATCACGCTGCGGTCACGCGCATTCTGAAGAAGCCGGTGCGCTGGATCGTGCTGTATGCGGCGATTGCCGCCGCTGTGACGCTGCTGTTCATGCGCCTACCGACCGCATTTCTGCCCGACGAGGATCAGGGCAACTTCATGATCATGGTGATGCGCCCACAGGGCACGCCGATGGTCGAGACGATGCAGAGCGTCGGCGAGATCGAGGGTTATCTGCGCGATCACGAGCCGGTCGAGTATGTGTACGCGCTCGGTGGATTTAGCCTGTACGGCAGCGGAACGAGCAGCGGCATGATCTTCGCGACGCTCAAGAACTGGAAGGACCGCAAGGCCACGAAGGCGCATGTGCAGGCGATCGTCGAGCGGGTGAACCAGCGCTTTGCCGGTACGCCGAACGTCACGGTGTTCGCGATGAATTCGCCGGCGTTGCCGGATCTCGGTTCGACGGGTGGCTTCGATTTTCGCCTGCAGGACCGCGGCGGCGCGGGGTACGCCG
The DNA here is from genome assembly GCF_002362315.1 of Paraburkholderia acidicola. Lineage (GTDB taxonomy): Bacteria > Pseudomonadota > Gammaproteobacteria > Burkholderiales > Burkholderiaceae > Paraburkholderia > Paraburkholderia acidicola. Next base: position 1,384,960 of record NZ_MTZV01000006.1, on the reverse strand, counting down.
CGCTCGTCGCAGCGCGCGAGCAGTTGCTTGCCGAAGGCGGCAAGGAGGCGGCCATCACCGACCTGATGTTCGCTGGTCAACCCGACGCACCGCAGATCCGTCTCGACATCGACCGCAACAAGGCGGCCGCGATGGGTGTGTCGCTGGACGAAATCAACACGACGCTCGCGGTGATGTTCGGCTCCGACTACGTCGGCGATTTCATGCACGGCAGCCAGGTGCGGCGCGTGATGGTGCAGGCCGACGGACGCGACCGGGTGGATCCGGAGGATGTGCGCAAGCTGCGCGTGCGCAACGCTGCCGGCGAGATGGTGCCGCTGTCGGCGTTCGTCACGTTGCAATGGAGTGCCGGGCCGCCGCAGCTCGAGCGCTACAACGGTTATCCGTCGTTCACGCTGAACGGATCGGCGGCACATGGACACAGCAGCGGCGAAGCGATGCAGGTGATGGAGAAACTCGCGGGCAAGTTGCCGGCGGGTATCGGCTTCGACTGGTCTGGGCAATCGTTCGAAGAGCGGCTGTCGGGCGATCAGGCACCGGCGTTGTTCGCATTGTCGGTGCTGATCGTGTTTCTCGCGCTCGCCGCGCTGTATGAAAGTTGGTCGATTCCGCTTGCGGTGATTCTCGTCGTGCCGCTCGGGGTGATCGGGGCGGTGCTCGGCGTAACGCTGCGCGGCATGCCGAACGACATCTACTTCAAGGTTGGACTGATCGCGACGATCGGTTTGTCGGCGAAGAACGCGATCCTGATCGTCGAAGTTGCGAAGGATCTCTACGGCGAAGGCATGACGCTCGTCGATGCGGCGCTGGAAGCGGCGCGTCTGCGGTTGCGACCGATTGTCATGACGTCGCTGGCATTCGGTGTCGGGGTATTGCCGCTCGCGTTCTCGACAGGGGCGGCGTCGGGCGCGCAGACTGCGATCGGTACGGGCGTGCTCGGTGGGGTGTTGACGGCGACGGTGCTCGCGGTTTTTATGGTGCCGCTGTTTTTTGTGGTTGTCGGGCGGGTGTTTCATGTTGGTACGCGTCGGCGGGGTGGGGTGCAGTCGGTGCGTAAGGTGGGGGTGGAGTCGTAAGTGAAGTCGCGGTGCCGCGCATGCGCAGCACCGCGACGGCCCGCCTCACCACCCAAAATCGATCGAAAACAATTCCCCGGCACGTTTGATCCGCCCAACATAGGGCGTTTCAAAGTGCCCCGGCAGCAGCAATACATTCTCGGCCGCACAGAACTCAAGCAGTTCGTGCCGTGATTTCGCCGACATTGCCTTGTCCCAGCACACTCTGCTGCTCCAGTTCCAGAATGGCACCTGCACCGGCGAATGCATCATGTCGCCGGCGAACACGCCGCGCTCGCCTTGAGAACTCAACTCGATGCGCACATGGCCGGGCGAGTGTCCCGGTGCGGGACGTAAGGTAAGACAGTCGACAAATTCCTGCACGCCGTCGACAAAGTGCGCTTTGCCCGCTTCAGCAATCGGGAAGATTGAATCCTCGAATACCGCCTTGAGAAACGGGGCACTGGCTGGATTGGCGGCTTCTTCTTTTGCGGCCTCGAACTCGGTGCGGGAAAAGACGTACTTCGCGTTTGGAAAGGTGGGTACCCACCGACCGTTGGCGAGCCGCGTGTTCCAGCCGACGTGATCCACGTGAAGATGAGTACAGAGTACGAAGTCGATATCGTCTGGACTCACACCGCAATCTGCCATGCGCTCGAGATAGCGATTCTCAAGCATGTGCATTTCCGCGATGCCAGGCCGTGATTTGTGATTTCCCACACACGTGTCGATCAGGACGTTATAGGTGCCCACCTTGAGCAGCCAGCTATGAACCGGCATCGCAAAGTGGCCGCTCTCCGGATCGAAATGCGTCGGACACAACCAGTGTTCGTGAGGCCTGACTGCGTCGCGGTCGAAGTCCGGAAACCATGACTGCATGGTTTCGCCAAGCAGACAACTGTCCAGGATCCGACAGATCTCGACGTTCCCGATCTTCCCTATTACGTTCCTTAGCATGCGTGTCTCCGGTTCATGTTTAGCCCATGCCGTCGCAGCCTCCACCGCAATCACTCGCTGCTGGTCCACTCTACATTTGCGCCGATCGAGCGCAGGTTCTCGACAAAGCGCGGATGCGCACGCCGGATCGGCAGTGCATTCATGATCTCGGAGCGTCCTTCGATACTCGCTGCGACCATCAACAACGCAATCGCCACGCGAATAATGTACGGGCTCTCGACACGCGCCGGACCCAACGCGAGACCGCCGAACGTGATCAACCGATGCGGATCGGACAGAAACACATGCGCGCCGAACTTCGACAGCTCGCTGGTCCAGCCCATCGCTCCGTCGTAGACCTTGTTCCAGAACATCGCGCTGCCCTCGGCTTTGACGCCGAGCGCGACGAAGATCGGCAAGAGATCGACCGGTAGATAAGGCCAGGGCGCTGCCTCGACCTTGGTGAGAATATTCTGCGTGAACGGTCGGCGTACCCGCAGCGGACCGTTGCTCAGCGCACGCGACCAGCCGTCACGGTGCTCGACGGTGACACCGAACTTCGCGAATGTTCTATCGATCAACGGGAACTGCTCGGGCGCGGAGTTCTTGACCACGATGTCGCCACCGGTGATCGCACCGAGCGCGAGAAAAGTGGCGATTTCATGGAAGTCCTCGCTGAAGCGGAATTCGCCACCGCCAAACCGTCGGCCGCCCGTCACGCTGAGCCGCGATGTACCGATGCCTTCGATGCCGACGCCAAGCATTGCGAGAAAGCGGCAAAACTCCTGCACGTGGGGTTCCGATGCTGCGTTGACGAGCGTCGACGTTCCTTCGGCGGCTGCCGCACACAGCGCGAAGTTTTCGGTTGTGGTGACCGATGCGTAGTCCAGCCAGTGATCGTTGGCGGCCATACGCTGCTCGTTATGCACGAGCAACGAATCGCCGGTGCATTCCACGCGCGCGCCGAATCGTTCGAACACCTCGACGTGCGGGTCGATCTCGCGTACGCCGAGCGTGCAGCCCTTCACATCGCTCTCGAGTCGCGCCACGCCGAAACGCGCAAGCAGTGGCGGGATCAGCATGATCGATGAGCGCATCTCTTCGGGCAGCCTGTGCGTGGCGGGATCGAAGGTGGTCGCGCTGTGATGCAGATCGAGCACGCCGCTCGAAAAATCCACCGACACTGCGCTGCCGAGCGCGCGGAAGATGTCGAGGATCTTTCTGACATCGGTGATATCGGGTACGCCGATGAGGCGCACCGGTTGATCGGTGAGCAGCGTGGCGCAAAGGATCGGCAGGACAGCGTTCTTGTTGGCGGATGGTGTGATTTCCCCGCGTAGCGGGGCGCCGCCGTGGACGATCAGATTGGACATGGTGGAGACGGTTTGGGGAATGAGGACGTGAGGCCGATATCATGCCATCGACGTGATTGGCGAGGGCGCGGCCTAGATGGCAGCGGCTTCTTAAATGAAGGGATGAGGCAGTAGCCGACGCTGTCGAAAAACAACATCCACTGATATACTACATACGCAATATTGATTTTTGCGGCGATGCACCATATCATTGAGATATCTGTTCACTCAATCTTCTGGGGCTGCACATGGATCTGCTTTCTCTTTCGCTGCTTGGGGTATCGGTTGTAGGGTTGGGCGCTGCCGCCACGATTCTGTTGACGAAGTGGGTTCCGCAGCCCGTCGCCGAACTGGCCGCAGAGCATGGCCGCTTCGTCGGCCTTGGCGAAATGGCCGCGACACCGGCAGCAGCGGTGGCACCGTATCGCGCGCATGTTCAACAAGAGGCGATGAATGTCGTCAGAACTTCAAACTGAAGCCGCGGCGAGTCCGCTCACACTCTCGCTCCAGCCGATCAACGCAAGCGTCAGCCTGCGCGATCAGGCCTACGTGATGCTGCGGCAAGCCATCGCCGACGCAGACATCTATCAGTCACACGATGAAATCCGCCTCGACGAACGCGTGCTCAGCGAAACGCTCGGTGTGAGCCGCACGCCGGTACGAGAGGCGATGACGCTGCTCGAGCAGGAAGGTTTTCTGCGGATGGTGCCGCGCCGCGGCATCTATATCGTGCGCAAGAGCAAGCGCGAAATCGTCGAGATGATCCAGATGTGGGCCGCGCTCGAAAGCATGGCCGCGCGTCTCGCCACGCTACATGCCACCGACGCGGAAATCGCCCGCCTGCGGCATATGTTCGACAATTTCCGCGACGCGACGCCCGCCGAACATATCGCCGAATACTCGGATGCGAACATTGCGTTCCACCAGGCGATCGTCGAGTTGTCGAAGTCGCAGATCATTCTCGACACGATCAAGAATATCTTCATTCACGTCCGCGCGATCCGCCGCATGACGATTTCGCAGAGCGACCGCGCATCGCGTTCGATCGTCGATCATCTGCGCATCATCGAAGCGCTGGAGCAGCGCGACACGGAGCTGGCCGAGCGGCTCGTGCGCCAGCATTCGCTCGATCTCGCGGTGTTCGTCGAAGCGAACTGCGACTTCCTGGACTGAAGAACCAGCGGCCTGTGCGCCGTGCAGGATGTCCCAGCGAATCAGAACAGAAGGCCGACGGCAAGTTACCGTCGGCCTTTTTCTTTGCGTGGCGCGACCGTTCGTCGCTTCGACGCCGTAGTCCTCCAGTCGTTCTTCCCTCGGCATTCGCTCGTATCCAGTCTTTTCTCACCCAGCCAATCGGCGCCCCGCCATGCGGGAAAGCCTGTACTTGACGCAGATTGAAATGTGGTATGTGATATATCAACTATGCCAAATACGAAAAGACGCCGGGTATTTCCCCTTGGTTGCAGGTCGTCGGCAGTTAGTGATTCACCACCAGAACCCAGACAGGACGGGCAGAGACGGCAGCTGCAACGACACATCGGGTTGCTGAGATCGAGCCTGAACGCAAGTGATATATCACATTCCGTATTACCTCGGGCAGGCCAGACGCCCGTGCGACGGGACGTCCCCGAGGTGGGACGTCCGTCAACAACCGTGATTCAACCGATTGTCCAGGAGACGACATGAGCAAAGCACTCGACGGTGTGCGCATTCTCGATTTCACGCATGTGCAATCAGGCCCGACCTGCACGCAATTGCTGGCGTGGTTCGGCGCCGACGTGATCAAGGTGGAGCGGGCCGGTGCGGGCGATATCACGCGCGAACAGTTGCGCGACATCCCCGACGCGGACAGCCTGTACTTCACGATGCTCAATCACAACAAGCGTTCGGTAACGATCGATACGAAGAACCCCGAAGGCAAGCAGGTGCTCGAAACGCTGATCCAGAAATGCGACGTGCTGGTCGAGAACTTCGCGCCGGGCGCGCTCGACCGGATGGGCTTCACCTGGGAGCGCATTCAGGAACTGAACCCGCGCATGATCGTGGCCTCGGTGAAGGGCTTCGGTCCCGGTCCGTACGAGGACTGCAAGGTCTACGAGAACGTTGCGCAATGCGCGGGCGGTGCGGCCTCGACGACCGGTTTCGACGACGGCCCGCCAGTCGTCACCGGCGCGCAGATCGGCGACAGCGGTACGGGCCTGCATCTCGCGCTCGGCATCGTCACCGCGCTGTATCAGCGGGTGCAGACCGGGCGTGGGCAGAAGGTGCTCGCGGCGATGCAGGACGGTGTGCTGAACCTGTGCCGCGTGAAGTTGCGCGATCAGCAGCGGCTCGAACGCACCGGTGTGATGAAGGAGTACCCGCAATATCCGAACGGCACCTTCGGCGAAGCGGTGCCGCGCGCGGGCAATGCCTCGGGCGGCGGTCAGCCCGGCTGGATCCTGAAGTGCAAGGGCTGGGAAGCCGATCCGAATGCCTACATCTACTTCATCACGCAAGCCCCGGTGTGGGCAAAGATCTGCAACGTGATCGGCAGGGAGGAATGGGCCACCGATCCCGACTACGCGACGCCTGCCGCGCGTCTGCCGCATCTGAAGGACATCTTCGCCGAGATCGAACGCTGGACGATGACGAAGACCAAGTTCGAGGCGATGGACATCCTCAACCGGTACGACATTCCGTGCGGTCCGATCCTGTCGATGAAGGAGATCGCCGAAGACCCTTCGCTGCGCAAGACCGGCACGATCGTCGAGGTCGATCATCCGGTGCGCGGCAAATATCTGACGGTCGGTAATCCGATCAAGCTGTCCGACAGTCCAACCGACGTGAAACGTTCACCGTTGCTCGGCGAACACACGGATGAGGTGATGGCCGAACTCGGCTATTCGACGGAACAGATCGGCGCATTGCGCGCGGCCGGTGCGATTTGAGCGGCCACGCCGCAAGGAGAATGCTGTGGATACATGGATGCGTTTCATGTCGAGCGATGGCGGTGTCGTGTTCGGTCGCGTCGAGAATGGTTATCTGCACGAGTACGACAGCCTCGATCAGCCGGTGCCGACCGGTGCCGTGCTATCGCTGCGCACGCTGACTCCGCTGGCGCCATGCGCCCCAGGCAAGGTCGTCGCGCTATGGAACAACTTTCACGCGCTGGCCGCGAAGCTCGACAAGCCGGTGCCGTCACACCCGCTCTTTCTGCTGAAGCCGCCAGGCTCGGTGATCGGTTCCGGCGAAGCGATTCGTCGGCCCGCGCACTACGCCGGAAAGATCGCCTATGAGGGCGAGTTGGGCATCGTGATCGGGCGGCGTTGTCGCGATGCGACCGTTGACGAAGCCGCGGCCGCGATCTTCGGCTACACGATCGTCAACGACGTCACCGCCGCCGATCTCCTCAACGAGAACCCGCATTTTCCGCAGTGGTGTCGCGCGAAGGGCTTCGATACGTTCTGCTGCATGGGTCCCGCGATCGTGTCCGGTTTCGCGTGGCGCGACGCGCGCGTGGTGACGACGCTCGACGGCGTCGAGCGGCAGAACTATCCGCTCGCGGACATGGTGTTCACGCCCGCCGAGCAGGTGAGTCTGATCTCGCAGGACCTGACGCTCGAACCGGGCGATGTGATCGCCTGCGGTACGTCGCTCGGTGTCGGCTCGATCAGGGACGGGGCGACGGTGACGGTATCGATTGAAGGAATCGGGACGTTGAGCAATGTGCTCGCCGTGAGCGGGCAGGATGTCGCCGCGGCAAACGCGGCCGCGGTGCCGGCCTGAATGCGCCGAACCATGGCACGTAGCGCGGACACGCTGATGCGCCGGTCGCGGACCGTGGCGTTATTCGGCGGCTCGGCGGGGCTCGCTGCGATGGCGGCCGGTTTTGCGCGCTACTTCGCGCAAGCACCGGCGCCTACGCTGCAGCGCGCCGCGGTCTGTACGGCAATCTTCATCGGCGCGCTGTTGCTGGCGGCCTCGGTCGTTGCTTTTTGCAAACTGCGCGGCACGTTTGATACACACGCGATCGCCAGGCCCGGTGACGGTCTTGTCGATTTCGCCGCGCTCGCATTGTGCGTGTGGCTCGCTTATGGATTCGCCACCGCACCGACCCAGATGCCTGCGCTGGCCGCGCTGCTTGCGATGAGCGCGCTTGCCGCTGCGCTGGGTGCGCATCGGGTGGCAGTGGCCCGCGCGTTGGCGACGCGTGCTCATCTGCGATGCCCGTCAGCCGGTCAGCACGCGCAGTTGCGCCTGCGCTTCGAGTGGCGTGACGTCGACGCCCATGCGCGCGCCGGCGACGGCTGTATGCAACCGTGGAAACTGGACGCCGCTGCAAACAGCGCGACCCAGCGCAGTGTCTGCCGGGGCGAAGCGACGCGTCGCGATCGTTAGCGGCAACGCTATCGCGCGATGCGGCGCTGATTGAAGCGGGAGAAATCGCGCAGGAAAAAGCGCAGAAAAACCGACGCCCGCACAGGGTGCAACAGCGGGCGCCGCAGGCAAGCGGACGAGCGGATAAGCAGACGCTCAGAAGCCGGAGACGAACTCGCGGTAGTACTGGGCCTTTTTCTGCAGAATCAGCTGCGCCAGGAAATCGGCGTCATACGCCTTATGAAGATGCGCATGAAACCGTTCGATATAAGCCGTAATACGCGCCGTTTCGCTAGCGAATTCGTTGAGCGCATCGAGCGTACCAAGGTCCCAGCGAAAGCGCAGACCGAGGTCGCTGAACGCGGCGTTGTAGGCGCTGAGATGCGCATCGTCGGGACTGTCCGCGCTAACGCGAGCGGTACGCGTGGTGACATGAGACACCATCGAAGCGTGATTCATGGTCGGACTCCTCTGTGGACGAGTGATTGAACTCGACTCCAGCATAGGGTCCGCGATGGATTTGCAATAGTTAAAGTTTTATTGGAATTTCATAACCTATTGCTTATGCTCGCTCAGCGACTTCACGCTCGTGATCTGTTCGATCAGCTTCGCTCCTTCCTCCATCAGGAAGCGCTTGAACGCAACGGCGACCGGCGGCAGCCGCTTGTTTTTCCGGTGTACGACATACCAGTTGAGCATCACCGGGAAGCCTTCGACATCGAGCACGACCAGGTGTCCCACCTGCAGTTCGAGGCTGATAGTATGTGCGGACAGAAACGCGATGCCCATGCCGGCGATCACCGCCTGCTTGATCGTCTCGGTGCTCTTGATCTCCATCGCGATCTTCAGGTTGGTGAGCCGGCCCGCAAACCCTTCTTCCATCGAATTCCACGTGTCCGAGCCGCGCTCGCGCACGATGAACGCTTCGTTCGCGAGCTGGCTCATCTTGATGTTGCGCTTGTGCGCCAGCGGATGATTCGGCGCGGCGACGATCACATACGGATGCGGCGCAAACGATTCGTTGATCGCATCCATTTCGTGCGGCGGACGCACCATCACCGCGAGGTCGGTCTGGTTGCTTGCCAGTTGATGCAGCAGTTCTTCGCGGTTGTGCACCGCGAGATTCAGCACCACACCAGAGTAGCGCCGCGTGAATTCCGCGAGCAGACGCGGAAAGAAATAGTCGCCTGCGCTGATCACCGCGACATTCAGCTTGCCACCGGAGATGCCCTTCAGCTGGCTCATCGCTTCGTCCACTTCGTGGAACTGCTGGATGATCGCGCGGCTGTAATGCAGCATCTCGGTCCCGGCGGGCGTCAGGTAGATCTTCTTGCCGAGTTGCTCGAAGAGCGGCAGCCCTGCGTGCTCTTCGAGCTGACGCACCTGGGTGGAGACGGCGGGTTGCGTGAGATGGAGTTCTTCGGCGGCACGCGAGAAGCTCAGATGACGAGCCACGGTCTCGAACACCTTCAGCTGGCGCAACGTCGCGTTTCTCATCGTTATGCCCGATGTATAAGCAGATGTGAATCCTGATACTAACAAACTTTAATTATCGTTAATTCAGCATAGACCCTAGGATGAATCGATGAATTTGTAGCGGTTCAAGCGCGGTTGAAGGAGCGGGGCCGCCGATGGCGGGCACAACTATAAGTTGGGATGCGAAAAACAAGGCGATCACGCCAGCAACCCTGAATACATAGCGGAGACAACGCATGGACGCGAACACTCAGCCGGTCCCGGCTGCAGCATTTCTATCGAACCGGTGGTCGCAACTGGTCATCGGCATGTTGTGCATGGCGCTCGTGGCGAATCTGCAGTACGCATGGACGCTCTTCGTCACACCGATGAACACGCGGCACCACTGGGGCGAAGCCTCCATTCAGCTCGCGTTCTCCCTGTTCATCCTTACCGAAACGTGGCTCGTGCCCGTGGAAGGCTGGCTCGTCGACAAATTTGGCCCGCGCCCGGTCGTCGCATTCGGCGCGCTGTGTGCCGGTATCGCATGGGTGATGTATTCCAGGGCGACGTCGCTGGCCGAGCTGTACACCGCTTCGGTGATTGCCGGGGTTGGGGCGGGCGGGGTCTACGGCACGTGCGTCGGTAATGCGTTGAAATGGTTTCCCGACCGGCGCGGTCTCGCCGCGGGGCTGACCGCGGCCGGTTTCGGCGCAGGCGCCGCGGTCACCGTCATTCCGATCGCCAACATGATCACGCGCTCCGGTTACGAACACACGTTCTTCTTCTTCGGCATTCTGCAAGGGGTGTGCATTTTCGTGCTGGCCTTGCTGCTGAAAAAGCCCATAGTGCGCAAGGTGTCGGCCGTGAAGAAGCGCTTCGCGGTGACGAAGATCGACTACACGCCCGGGCAGATGATCAAGACACCGGTGTTCTGGGTGCTCTATCTATCGTTTGTCGGTGTCGCCGCAGGCGGCCTGATGGCGACCGCGCAGATCGGCCCGATCGCGAAGGACTGGGGCCTTGCCCGCATTCCGATGAGCCTCTTCGGCATGACGTTGCCGCTCCTCACGATGACGCTGTCCATCGACAACATCTGCAACGGTTTCACGCGGCCGCTGTGCGGGTTCATCTCCGACAAGATCGGTCGCGAGAACACGATGTTCATGATCTTCATCGGCGAAGGGCTCGCGCTGCTCGGCATGATGCAGTTCGGCACGAACCCGTACGCGTTCATGACATTCGCCGCGCTGATCTTCCTGTTCTGGGGCGAGATCTTCTCGATTTTCCCCGCGACCTGTGCGGACACTTTCGGTAGCAAATATGCGGCAGCGAACGCGGGCACGCTGTACACCGCGAAGGGCACGGCAGCGCTGCTCGTGCCGATCGCGTCGGTGCTGTCAGCGACCGGCGGATGGAGTGCGGTGTTTATCGCATCGGCGGTCATCACGATCGCCGCGGGCGTCGCCGCGAAATTCGTCCTGGCGCCGATGCGCACACGGCTGATCGAAGCGAGCGACCCGCCTGTTGTCGGCGCGGTCGTCAGTGCCGCCGGGAACCCTTCGCGCCTGAGCCACTGGCCGGAGCAGACCGGTGAATAATCAATGGCGGCCGTAGTCCCGACAGGTCATCCGATGAACGTATCGCTGCAGCAGTTGCGGGTTTTCATCGCTGTCGCGCGTCAGCGGAGTTTTACCCGCGCGGCGCGCGAATTCGATTTGACGCAGTCGGCGGTGAGCCGCTGCGTGCGCGAACTCGAAGAAGCCATCGACCTGCGGCTCTTCGATCGAACCACCCGCCAGGTCGAACTGACGAGCGCCGGCGCGAGCCTCGAACGACGCATCGGCCGGCTACTCGACGAGATCGAGCTGACCCTGCGTGAAGAGCGCGCCGCGCACGAAGGGCATACCGGTGTGGTCGTGATCGCGTGCTGCCCGGTGCTGTCGTCGAGCTGGTTGCCGGATGCGCTCGCGCGTTGCGCAGCCGCGTTTCCGGAACTGGTCGTGGCCGTGAAGGACTGGTCGCAGGACGCCGTGATCGAAAGCGTCGAGCAGGGTGAGACCGATTTCGGCGTGATCTCCGCGATGACCTTGCCGGGGCCCGACACGCTGCATGTGCAGCCGCTGTTCGCGACGCCGTTGCGCGCGGTGTTGCCTGTCGCGCATCCGTTGGCACGTCGCGTATCGATCGAATGGGAAGCGCTGAATCATCTGCCGCTCATCACGCTGGATGCCGGGTCCGGCGTTCGCGTCGCGGTGGACAGCGCATTGCGGACCCATGGCGTGCGCCCGCGTGCCGTGCAGGAACTGGCCCACGCGGCCGCGGCGTTGCGCATGGTCGAACGGGGTCTCGGCGTCGGTGTGCTGCCGGTCGACGCGCACGCAGCGATCGCGCAGACGCTCGTTGCGCGGCCGCTGCTTCCCGAGGCGACGCTGACCGCCATGCTGGTGCGGCGTCGCAACCGCTCGCTGCGGCCGAATGCCGAGGCCGTGTGGTCGCAGTTTGCCGCCTGCAGCGAGCCGGTAAGACGCGCCGACCCCGACATCGATCACACGAGCGCGGACAACCCGCTCGACGATGCAACGCTGCGCACGGCCTGAGGCACGTTTCACAGGCCTGCCGTTCAGAATTTCAATGACCGGGCACGACGATGAACATGCAAACCGATCTCAAGCGCCACGATCTGCTGATCGACGGCAAACGGCTGCCGCCTGGCACCGGGGAATATTCGGTCGATATCGACCCAGCGACTGAACAGACCATCGCGCTAGTCGCGCAGGGCAGCGCCGCCGATGTCGATACCGCAGTACTCGCTGCACGCGCCGCGCTAAAGGTGTGGAACGGCATGCGCGCCGCCGAGCGCGGCCGCATTCTCCATCGCCTCGCAGACCTGATGCGCACGCATCAGGACGAACTGGCCGAGCTGGAAAGCCGCGACGCCGGTAAGCCAATTGCCGGTGTGCTGCGCCAGGACCTGCCCGCCGCGATCGATACGCTTACGTACTACGCGGGCTGGTGCGACAAGATCACGGGGCAGGTCGTGCCGGTACGCCCCGATGCGCTGACGTACACGGTGCGCGAACCAGTCGGCGTAGTTGCGGCCATCGTGCCGTGGAATTTCCCGTTGATGATCGGCATGTGGAAGATTGCCCCGGCGCTTGCCTGCGGTTGCACGCTGATCGTCAAGCCCGCGGAGATCACACCGCTTAGCGCGCTGCGCGTCGGTGAACTGGCGCTCGAAGCCGGTGTGCCGCCGGGCGTATTGAACATCGTGACGGGCAAGGGGCGCGTGGTCGGCGATGCGCTCGTGGCGCACCCGGGTGTCGACAAAGTGACGTTCACCGGTTCGCCTTCGGTTGGGCGCGGCATCCTGCAGGGAGCCGCCGGCAACTTCAAGCGCGTCACCCTGGAACTGGGCGGCAAGTCGGCGAACGTGATTTTTGCCGATGCGAACCTCGACAACGCGGTGCGTGCGGCCGCGTCGGGCATCTTCTTCAATACCGGCCAGGTGTGTTCGGCAGGCTCGCGCATTCTTGCGCAGCGCGACGTCTACGATGAGGTCGTCGAGCGGCTTGCCATGCGTGCGAATGCGATCAAGGTCGGCGATCCGTCGCGGCGCGAAACGTCGATGGGGCCGCTCGTGTCGGCGGCGCAGATGAAGACGGTGCTCGACTACGTCGACATCGGCCGTAGTGAAGGGGCGTCGCTGGTGGCGGGCGGCGCGCGCATCGGCAAGCAGGGTTACTTCGTGCAGCCGACCGTGTTCGCCAACGTCGAACACGAGATGCGTATCTCTCAGGAAGAGATCTTCGGGCCGGTAGCGAGTGTGATCCGTTTCGACGACGAAGCCGACGCGGTGCGGATCGCTAACGGCACGCTCTACAGTCTCGCAGCGGGTGTGTGGAGCGCCGACATTGGCCGCGTGCATCGTGTCGCGCGCGAACTGCGTGCGGGCACGGTGTGGATCAATACCTATGGCTACACCGACGTGCGTCTGCCGTGGGGCGGCTCTGGCGATTCGGGATTCGGGCGCGAGCACGGCGATGTCGCGATCGACAATTTCACCGAACCGAAAACGGTGTGGCTCGCGCTCGATCAGTGACGTACATGGTGTCGTGAAAGCAGGCCGGGCATCGAATGAAGCTTCGATGCCCAGCAGTCACGCTCCAGACGAAATCGCAATGAATACCGCGCAGCGATCAACCGCCCTGCAGCGCAACGCGCTCGCGCAGCTTGATCAATGCGAGCACGACATCGATAGCCGGTGTCGGTTCGCCAACCAGTTGGCCCATTTCCTGCACAACGGTCAGCAGCGGATCGATCTCCATTGGCCGCCGGTTCTCGAGATCGACGAGCGTCGATGTCTTGTGCGCGCCGACTGAACCCGCGCCGTCGATACGTTTCTCCATGTCCACGCGAAAATGCACATCGAAGCGATCGGCGATCCGCTTCGCTTCGGTCATCATCGTGCGCGATACGGCGCGTGTGCCCGGATCGCTGGTGAGCACATCGAGCGTGGCATGCGTGAGTGCGCTGATCGGGTTGAAGCACAGGTTGCCCCATAGCTTGAGCCAGATCTCGTCGCGGATGTTGTCGCGGATCGGTGCATCGAAACCGGCCGCCTGCATGATCTCGTGCAGCGCCTGGATGCGCGGCGTCCGTTCGTTATTGGGTTCGCCGATTGGAAATTTCTTGCCGTACACATGCTTGATCAGACCCGGCTCGACGATTTCGGCCGCCGGGTACAGCACGCAACCGATCGCGCGTTCAGGACCGAGCTTTGTCCATTGCGCGCCGTCCGGATCGATGCTGGTCAGACGCGTCCCCGCGAACTTGCCGCCGTGCTGATAGAAGTACCAGTAGGGGATGCCGTTAACACCCGTGACGATCGCGGTATGTTTGCCGAGCAGCGGTTGCATCGTATCGACGACGCCCGGCAGCGAATGGGCCTTCAGTGTGACGATCACATAGTCCTGCACACCCAGCTCAGCCGGATCGGATGTACAGCGCACTCGCGCGCTGACTTCTTCACCGTCGATCTGCAGCCGCGCGCCATGTTCCCGCATCGCGGCGAGATGTGCACCGCGCGCGACGAAACTCACATCGGCTCCCGCACGCGCGAGTTGCACGCCCAGCATGCCGCCGATCGCTCCTGCTCCGAAGATACAGATCTTCATGATTGCCGCCCCCTGACGATTAAAAATCGCTCGCCTGCCCGTACGTGTCTCGCGACCGGGGCGGGCCATGGTTGCAGAATAGGGGGCGCCTACGATTGACGACAGTTAAAGTTTCTCGCGAAAACCATTATCGATCGTTTATGGACGATCTATGATTTTGACGATGCTGCGATGCCCGTAAAAGCGCGTTAAAAGCCGCGTTAGCGTGTGCATTACGCGCGCCGCACCAGCAGGAAACTGATGCCGATCACACCGAGAAACGTGCCGCAGCAGCGGTTGAACCAGCGCCGCACCTTGCTGCGCGTGAGCCACTTGCCGAGGTGCATACCAGCCCACGAATACAGTGCGATCGCGACACATTCAAGGACGAGGAAGGTCGCACCGAGCACGGTGAACTGCGGCAGCATCGGCTTTGCGATATCGACGAATTGCGGCAGAAAGGCGGTGAACACCAGGATCGCCTTCGGATTGCCGGCCGCCACCAGACACTCCTGACGCGCGATGCGCCACAGCGACGCATCGTCCTGCTTCGGTGTGTCCATCGGGCTCGCATCGGAGCGCCACAACTGAATGGCGAGCCACACCAGATAGGCGGCGCCCGTCAGCTTGATCGCGAGGAAGAATACTTCGGACGCGTGCAGGACGACCGCGAGGCCCGTCGCGGCCAGCACCAGCATCAACGCGAACGAGACGAGACGGCCCGTGCCCGCCACGAACGCGGTCATGAAACCGTGCCGTGCCGCGACGTTGATCGACAGCAGGTTGTTGGGGCCCGGCGCCATGTTGATCGCAAAGCACGCGGGCAGAAAGAACAACCAGGCGGTAACGGACATGGTGACTCGCGGCGAAAGGATTGAGCGGGAAACGGTGGAACCGAGCGCGATTGTAGCCAATGGTTGCCGATCGTCGCGAGTAGCCGCGCAGCGCTAGTTGATGAGCGCCTGCGCGAAGGCGGAGTCGTCGATCAGCGCATTCACGCTTTCTCTTACCGTGTCTTCGAGTGCAATCGGGTTGCTGGTGAATTTCGGCGCCTCGTGCCGCACGGTCTTCACCGACGAGAAGACTACGCGGCCGGTTTGCGTATCGGTGACGATATAGCGAATGCGCAGTGTCCATCGCGCGGGCGACCGCTCATCGTCAACCGAGCATTTCTCGATCTGCCCGCTCAATACCTTGCTCGGCCCGGTCGTGTCGAAGCCGGCGAGCTGCAGTTGCGCGGCGACCGCATCGCGCACCGCGGCGCGGACCTCCTGCTTCAGCAGAATGCCGCTGACAGCGGTGTTCTCGATCCGGTGAGGCGACTGATGGGTGGTCTGCGCCGGCAGGTAGACGAAGTCCTGCTCGGGCGCGATATGCAGCGAGCCGGTGACGGGCACGGTGTGCGAACGATGATGCCAGAAGCCGAACAGCGAGCAGGCCGGCAGCAGCGACAGCATCGAGACCGCGCAGAGAATGCGGCAGGGGGTGGAGCAAAACAGTTTCACGGTAGCGGGCCGGTTCGAACTGGGAAAACAATGTGCGCGTTGCGCGTCTTGCTGCGATTCGCACACCACACACGAGATTTCGAGCGCGCCCGATAGCAGAGCCGGGACATGACGCGTGTTTGAGGCGGATGGTACCGTGCCCGTTGCCGGTCAGTCCATGCGGGCCGGATGACGGTGTGGTAGATCGCGCAGCATCACGCGGCGGCACATTGTGCGCGTGGCATAATCCCGCGGTCGCGTTTCCCGGTGTTTCATACCCGCTCTCCGCATGCCGCATCGCCGTCTTCAGAGGATCGGCAGTTTCCTTGCGTTATTCGCCATGCTGCTGGCGACGCTCGCGCCGACCGTTTCGCAGGCGCTCGAAGCGCATGGCCGGCTCGATACGGCGTTGCGCTATTACTGCTCGGCACAGACGCCTGCGGACGGCACCGGGCACAGTGCGCCCGATTCGACGGGGTTTCACTGGCAGGCGTGCGGGTATTGCAGCCTGCTTTCTCATCTGCCTGTCGTGCCTGGCGCCGTTGCCGCCCCTGCACAGACTACGACCTTCTCGACCGATCTTGTCGTCCGCGTGAGTGCGGTCACGCGTGCGCAAACGGTACGCACGCCGGCCCAGCCACGCGCTCCGCCTGCCATTGCACGGTTTTCATGACGAGTTTCGGGCAACCCCGTGCATCATGCGCGTGGTGCCCAGCCCTTATCGAAATCTTGCGAACCGGCGGTCGTGCACACGAATGCCACACGCCGTTTCGTATCGCGCATAGTGACGGAGCAGTCGAACATGACATCGAACAGAATCATTCAATGGGGTGCGGCCATCGGCGCCGCATGCATCGTGGCCAACGCACACGCGGCTGGCGTGCACGCCGAACAGTGCTGGATCCGCGCCATGCCGGCGGCGGTGCCTTCGGCGGGTTACTTCGTGGTGGTCAACGACAGCGATGCGCCGCACACGCTGACCGACGTCTCGACGCCGGCGTTCGGCATGGCGATGATGCATCGTACGGAAAGCAACGGCAGCACGTCGACGATGGTCGGTGTCGATTCGGTGCCCGTGCCGGCGCATGGGTCGATCAGCTTTGCACCGAAGGGGTATCACGTGATGCTCGAACAACCAGCGCATGCGCTGAAGATCGGTTCGACGTTGCCGCTTACGTTGAGCTTCGACGATGGGTCGAAGGTGACCGCGAACTGTGCGATCAAGTCGCCGGCCACACTCGGGCAACCTGCGCAGTAAGGTTAGTCGGGTAGCGTCGCGGCTCGTGCGAAGGATGCCGGCCGCGACGCTTTATGCGGGTTCGCAGGGCACACCGCGACGCACTTGCGCGGGCGTGCAGTGCAGGATTTAATACGGGCTGCCATGGCGGGTGCCGCCAGGACAATTGCCCGGCCGGGCCACGGCTGAAAACGATTCAGCGCGGTGCCGCGGAGGCTCGTGGCGCGCCGCGCAAGCGCCGGCACAGGCGGTTCATGACGACTCAAACACGGAGCAGAGCATGAAGGCCAGTACCATCGCGAACCGACAGGCAGCCGGGCGCGCCGCGCGCGAACACTCGAAACGCTCGAGCCATCGTGCCACCGGCGATCTGCATCGCGACCCGCTCGACCTGCTGCGTTTGAGCAGCGAGGGCCGCGTCGAACGGTTGGTCCCACTGCGCTATGGGCGCATGGCCGCTTCGCCGTTCGCCTTCTTTCGCGGCAGTGCGATCCTGCAGGCTCACGATCTCAGCAAGGTGACGCATACCGGCCTCGTGATGCCGATTTGCGGTGACGCGCATCTGCTGAATTTCGGGGGCTTCGCGACACCGGAACGACAGCTTGTCGCCGATCTGAACGACTTCGACGAAGTCTCGCTGGGCCCCTTCGAATGGGATCTCAAGCGGCTTGCCGCGAGCCTCGTGGTCTCCGCGCGACACATGCGCTTCAGCCGCGGCACGGCCGCCGAGCTGGTGATGACCGCGGTCAACGAATACCGCGATCGTATGGCGCAATACGCGGAGTGCGGCGCACTCGAACTCTGGTATGAAAAGATCACCTTCGACCGGATGATCGAATCGGCGTTGACACCGGAAGGTCGACGCACGATTCGCCGTGGCATGGAGAAAGCGGCGGGCCGCACGCATGAAAGCATGCTCGACAAGATGGCCGAGCGCGACGGCGACACGTGGCAGATCCGCGACGCGCCGCCGGGACTTTTTCATGTGCACGGGGCCAATACGCTGTTCGATGCGGGGGACGACTGGCTCAAGGTCGGCAGCTGGCAGAAGCTGATTGCGCGGTTGTATGGCGACTATCAGAAGACACTGTCGCACGAGCGTCGCGAACTGCTCGACCAGTTCACGCTGCAGGACCTCGTGTTTAAGGTGGTCGGGGTTGGCAGTGTGGGGACGCGTTGTCTCGTGCTGCTTGGCGTCGATCATCACGACAAGCCGCTGTTTCTACAGATGAAGGAAGCGCGCCGGTCTGTTGTCGCGCAGTATTTCGCGGCGGCTGCACCGCGGCACGAAGGTGAGCGTGTCGTGTACGGCCAGCGTTTGCTGCAGGCGGCGAGCGATATCTTCCTCGGTTGGGCCACGGGTCCTGCGGGACGACACTTCTACTTCCGGCAGTTGCGTGACATGAAGCTGTCGGCTTCGATCGAACTGTTCGATAGCAGTTTGCTGCAGGGTTATGCGCGGCTGTGCGGCTGGATTCTCGCGCGTGCGCATGCGAAAGCGAGTGGGCAGGCGATTGAGCTGAGCGCCTACATGGGACGCAACGACCCGTTTGCCGAAGCGCTGACCGACTATGCGTGTGACTACGCGGACCAGGTTGAGCGGGACTATGACCGGTTCGTGAAGGCGTGTCGTAGCGGGGAACTCGAGGCGCGTACCGATGAGGATATGACAGCTGATTTCAGGGTTTAGTGCGCGCGCTACGAACTCCGCTTGCATCTGAAACGTTGACCTGGATCAGATCCAGAGTGCTCGTAAAATAATAGTTGCGTTGCTAACCATATCGCGATCTAATGCGCCCATGTTTGATCATTGTCTCTACTTTAATTCTGCGGCACTTGCGCGCCTTGTCGAGCGGGAGTGGACAGCCGCTTATGCCCGCTTCGGATTGACGCCGGCGCAGGGATTTGTGCTGCGCGTCGTGCTCGCATCGCCCGGCTGCCTGAGTAGCGAGGTTTCTGACATATTGACCATTGCCCGTCCCACCGCGACGCGGCTTATCGATAGCCTCTCCGAGAAGAAGTTGGTCGAACGCCGACAGGGTGAGTCGGATGGCAGGGAGTGGTATGTCTATCCGACTCGCGCAGGCAAGGCGCTAGACGGCCCTATTAATCATGTGAGCGCGGAGATTGCGAAAGCAGTGCGAGCGAAAGTCGGGCCAGAATTGTTCGAATCTGCTGTCGCCAGCATGCACAGCATCAGAGATGCACTGTCCTGAGCAGACGTTTTTTTAACCTAAATGGTTGTCATGCTAACCATAATGGGAATCCGTAATGAGAGAGACAGCGACCCAAAGTCCAATGGCTGTACGGGACTCACAAAGGCATCCGCGGCTATCGGAAGAAGGCCTTCGATGGCTGGCCGGTGCCGCGATTGTGCTGGTGGCTATCGCGTTGTTGATCACGGCTGTTGCCATTGCCCCGGCGAGCGTTCGTGCGAACAACACGCTTTGCTTTCAGCAGGTAGCGAATGATGAGCACGTGAGTCTTGAAGCTTTTTTTCAGAACCCCGCGCAACAGGATGCGTTTATCCAGGCAGTTACGCTTTGTTCCCGTTGAAACGATTTCATATAATCGAGCGATGAACAAGGGCCGGTAAACATCGACCGCCGGGTTATCACGCTGCGTGAGGCACGATCTGAAAACAACTCTCGTCTTGTGTAATCGGGCATTGACGACGCTTCGCGCAGTATCCGGAATCGTCTGGAAGCTTTCCGGCATCCTCTGGGTGGGTTTCATGCTGCTGTCGGTCTACGATCGCAGCACGGGCGGTCCGACATTCCAGTGGTTATACGACGCGATCGTGCGGACGTTCGAACCCGATCCAGCGACTGTCGACTCCCTCGCGTCCGCCATCAGCTACGTCGCGGCTTCGATCTTCGAGTACGCCGTCGCCACTGCATTAGTGCTGTGGTTTCTCCACACCGTGCTGCGGTACATCTTGCTGCGCGACGCATACGATGCCGTGGGTGTCATAGAAAGCCTGAGACAGTCGGGTCTCCAGATAAACCGGATGCCAGTCATGTCCATGAAGATACGATTCGATGCACCGGGCGGGTCTATCGTTGTACGCGTGCGCAAGCTGATCGATCTCGGGAACATGCCGCGTCGTGGCGAGCGCGTCAGGCTGCGTGTGAGCCGCATCGATCCAGTCTGCGTCAGATACCGGGGACCGTCCTGAAACCCGTCTTACCTCGGCTTACCGAAACAGATCGGCCGCCGTGATCTCGACGATCCAGTCGATAAACACCTTGACCGCCGCACTCGCGTTTCGGCCGTGCGGATAGACGATGGAAACCGGCACCGGTGAGCACCGTGCATCTGCCAGGACTTCCTTCAAGCGCCCGCTTTGAAGGTAGGGGCGGGCGGCGAACTCCGACAACTGGATCAGTCCCAAACCCTCCACACCGCATTGCAGATAGGCTTCGGTTTCGTTGACCGAAAACCGGCTTGGCATTGCCATGGTGAGATCCTCGCCCTCGACGTTAAAGCGCCAATCGAGCGGACGGCCTGTCGCATTCGCGAGGTAATTGACGATGTGGTGAGCGTGCAAGGCGCTCACAGAATCGGGTTCGCCGTGCTGCTTGAGGTAGCGCGGCGACGCACAGGTGAGCCAGTTCAACTGACCGAGCCGGCGCGCAACCAGCGTCGAGTCCATCAGTTCGCCACTGCGAATGACGCAATCGATGCCGTCGTAGATCAGGTCCGCGGGACGATCGCTGAGACCGAGCACCAGTTCGATGTCGGGAAAACGTGCTTCGAATTCGAGCAGTCGCGGCAACACGATCGCGCGACCGATTACACCTGGCATATCCACTCGTACACGCCCGCGCGGATTTTTCGCGTCCGTCGACAAGCCACTTTCCGCCTCGGCGATGTCGGACAGAATGGCTCGACACGATGCCAGGTAGCGCGTGCCTGTGTCGGTCAGGCTGAGCGTTCGCGTGCTTCGTCTGAGCAACGGCGTACCGAGATGCTTCTCCAGATTCTTGATCGTCGTCGTCACCGACGAACGCGGCATCGACAGGGTCTCCGCAGCCTTGCTGAAGCTCTGTGCTTCAACGACACGCACGAAGATCGTCATTGCTTGAAGTTTGTCCATGAGGGGCACGCGCGGCGGATTCGTTGGTAGACGGGGCGCCGGGTTCCTGCCCGGCGAGAGCGTCATCTTACCGCCCGTACGCGGCAGAGACCCGTCGCCGCCAGTCTGTACGACAACCTGATCAAGCGAAGCAGTTCGACGCTCACGCGATCTGTATTCCGTCATGGCGAACAATGCGGCTCGTGTGCGCCACTACACTCCCGCTCGTTCATCGGGTCTTCTTTCCACTGCTATCGCTACCGGATGGGAGTGCACGTTCTCTCAACGATCTTCTTCCCTCGAAGAGGCGCACACATGTCGCATCATCATGCAATTCTCGTTTTAGGCGCAGGAGAACTCGGCATGGCCGTGCTGCGTAATCTCGTCCGACACCCTGATCTAGACGCAGGCATGTCTGTCGCTGTGCTGCTTCGTCCGTCAACGATCAATTCCAGCGATCCCGTCAAACAGAAAGATGTCGCCGCGTTGCGGGCGCTGGGCGTCAAGCTCATTCCCGGTGATCTGGCGACGCAATCC
This sequence comes from Paraburkholderia acidicola, assembly GCF_002362315.1. Taxonomy (GTDB): domain Bacteria; phylum Pseudomonadota; class Gammaproteobacteria; order Burkholderiales; family Burkholderiaceae; genus Paraburkholderia; species Paraburkholderia acidicola. The sequence continues at coordinate 1,363,311 of NZ_MTZV01000006.1, read as the reverse complement.
GTGGCTGCACTCGCCGATGTCTTCTCTAGTTTCGACACCGTCATTTCATGTACCGGGTTTGCGGGCGGACGGGATACACAACGCAAGATTACGCGGGCGGTGCTGGATGCGGGAGTCAAACGCTACGTACCGTGGCAATTCGGTGTGGACTATGACGTTATCGGCAGAGGAAGCGCGCAGGACCTGTTCGACGAACAACTCGACGTGCGCGATCTGCTCCGCTCGCAACAGCAGACGCAATGGATTATCGTCTCGACAGGAATGTTTACGAGCTTTCTGTTCGAGCCATCGTTTGGTGTCGTGGATCTGGCGGGGAACGTCGTGCATGCACTGGGAAGCTGGGACAACGCGGTAACAGTGACGACCGCAGAGGACATCGGCGCTTTGACGTCCGCCATCGTGCTCGCGGAGCCGGCAATCGTGAACCAGGTCGTGCGCGTCGCGGGCGATACGGTGACTTATCGTCAACTGGCGGACACGGTCGACACGCTGCTAGGTCTGAACCTCCGTCGCACGGAATGGAGCGTGCCGGAACTGAAGCGCCAGCTTGCCGAGGACCCGCATGACGCGATAAGAAAGTACCGGGTCGTATTCGCCGAAGGGCGCGGTGTGTCGTGGGACAAGAAACAGACTTTCAACGCGCAACGTGGAATTGCCGTGTGCGGGCTCGAAGATTGGGTTCGTGAAAATCTGCAACCAGGTCACGGCGTTTCGGGTTAGCCGGTTGGCGGCAATTGTGATGAACGAGCCGCTGTTGTATGGTGCGAAAGCAAAGCAGTCGAAATCCGGCTGAACGATCCGCTGTCGGCGGATCGAAATCGCTGTTCGCCAACCCCAACGGCCGCCCGCTCGACCGGATCGACCGTCGCACGCATCGCGGGACGCGGATGGCTTACGTCTGCAAGGAGACATGTTGTGACCGAGGTTGCCGATTCGAAGAACGCGAAGAACACGAAGAAGATTGCACTCGTGACCGGTGCCAGCAGCGGCATCGGCCTGTCGTGCGCGCGCAAACTGCTTGCGCATGGTTATACGGTTGTACTGGCCGGCCGCCGTCAGGCGCTGCTCGACGAGGTTGCCGACGCGGCGCGGCAGCGTGGCGAGGATGCACTCGCGGTCGCATGCGACGTGACCGACGACGCGAGCGTCACTGCGCTGTTCGATACGATCCGGCAGCGCTACGGGCGGCTCGATGTGCTGTTCAACAACGCGGGCCGTAGCGGCCCGCCGGTCGAGATCGACGAGATTCCTGTCGATGAATGGCGTGCCGTCGTCGATACCAATCTGACGGGCGTCTTCCTGTGCACGCGCGCAGCGTTTGGGTTGATGAAGAAGCAGTCGCCGCAAGGTGGCCGGATCATCAACAACGGCTCGATTTCGGCGCACGCACCTCGCCCGTACAGCATTGCCTACACGGCGACCAAGCACGCGATCACCGGGCTCACGAAATCGGTTTCACTCGATGGCCGGCCGTACGACATTGTGTGTGGTCAGATCGACATCGGGAATGCAGCCACCGAGATGGCGGCGCGCATGGCGCGCGGTGTGCCGCAGGCAAACGGCGAGATCGCCATCGAACCGCTGATGGACGTCGAACATGTCGCCGACGCGGTACTGCATATGGCGGAGCTGCCGCTGTCCGCGAATGTGCAGTTCATGACGATCATGGCGAGCAAGATGCCGTTTGTCGGGCGCGGCTGAGGTTCGGGCTGGGTCGTGGCGGTGCGAGGCACGCTGTAGCCGCCCGACTTATACTGCAGGCTTCCTGTGTACGTTGCCGCTGCACTCATCGCCGCCTTCGTTGCCGTTTTTGTCGCCGTGCCGAAACCATCACCCGACCATTCGTCCGCGGACGATCCACCGCCCCAGCCACCCAGACGTCCCGAACCGGACGACTGTTGCCGCAGCGGTTGCGAGCCCTGCGTCTTCGATCTGTACGACGAAGCCGTCGAGCGTTATCGCGTGGCACTTGCCGCATGGCAGGCGCGCCAGGCGAAGGCAGCACGATGATGAGCATGCACGCGCTGCCCTCCCTTCCACCGGTTTCTGCCGGTTCCAGACCATGACCGAATCGCAATTCGCGCTCGTCGATGCACCGATGCTGGCCGATCTGTACGACTTCGTGCAGCGCCATCCGCGTTTGTTCGTGTTGACTGGCGCCGGTATCAGCACCGACTCCGGCATCCCTGGCTATCGCGACGAGAACGGCGCATGGAAACGCTCACCGCCGATCACGCTGCAGGAGTTCCTCGGCTCCGTCGCCGCGCGTCAGCGCTACTGGGCGCGCAGCACAGTCGGCTGGCCGGTCGTCGCCGACGCGCAACCGAACGATGCGCATCGCGCACTCGCACAGCTCGAAGCGGCGCGGTATGTGCCGACGCTCGTCACGCAGAATGTCGACGGCCTGCATCAGCGTGCGGGCAGCCACGCGGTGATCGAACTGCACGGCGGGATAAACGGGGTGATGTGTCTCGATTGCGGGGCGCAGCATGACCGCGCGGCAATCCAGCACACGCTCGTCTCCGATAACCCCGGCTTGCTCGATGCGATTGCCGAGCCAGCCGCCGACGGCGATGCGCATCTCGAGTGGCACGATCTCGACGGATTCCGGATTCCGCCGTGCCCGGTCTGCGGTGGTTTGCTGAAACCGTCGGTAGTGTTCTTCGGCGAGAACGTGCCGCGCGAACGCGTCGAGGCGGCGAGCGCGGCGCTCGAAGCCGCCGACGCGATGCTGGTGGTCGGCTCGTCGCTGATGGTGTATTCCGGTTATCGCTTCTGCGTGTGGGCGCAGAAGATGGGCAAGCCGATTGCCGCGCTGAACCTCGGGCATACGCGTGCCGATCCGCTGCTTGCGTTGAAGGTCGAGGCGCAGTGTGCGCCGACGTTGACGGCGCTTGCCGCGCGGCTTGCTACGACGTGAGCGCGAGCGAGTTTGTGCACGACACACGAGCACGATGTTCGGCAGATTCACACACTGGATCGTCGATAATGACGCACCCGTGTGCCCACATGCTTCCCAGCGCTTTCACGACCCGCATCAGGAGCCGCCCATGCTGACGACGCTCGAGCAACTCGAAGCCATCTACGGCCAGCCTCACGAACGCGCCCTGCGTAAGGAGATTCCGTTCGTCAACGAAGACTACCGCGCGTTTATCGACCATGCGCCGTTCGTCGTGCTCGCGACCGCAGGCCCGGAAGGACTCGACTGCTCGCCGCGCGGCGACGCACCGGGTTTCGTGCGCATTGTCGACGAACGGACGCTGGCGCTTCCCGATCGCCTTGGCAACAACCGCATCGACAGTCTGCGTAATATCGTCAGCGAGCCGCATCTCGCGCTGCTGTTCGTGGTGCCGGGCGTCGGCGAAACACTGCGCGTGAATGGCCGCGGGCGCATCACCGACGATCCTGAGTGGCTCGAATCGTTTGCAATCGATGGCAAGCTGCCGCGCACGGTGCTGCTGGTCGATGTCGACGCCGTGTACTTTCAGTGTTCGAAGGCGCTGGTGCGCTCGAAGTTGTGGGACCCGTCGCACTACGTGGAGCGTTCGCGACTGCCTAGCACCGGAGCCATCCTTGGAAGACTCAGCGACCCGGCGTTCGACGCCGCCGCCTACGACCGCGATCTGCCCGAACGCGTACGCGCAACCCATTACTGACCGTGATCGATGACTGCCTCGCCCCTGGACGCACGACAACACTCTCCTTCGGCACAACGCAACCGCGAACCGATTCTCGCGGTACTGCGCGACGTGTTGAGGCCGACCGCGCACGTGCTTGAAATCGCGAGCGGCACCGGCGAACACGCGATGCATTTCGCCGCCGCGCTGCCCGAGGTCGACTGGCAGCCGAGCGATGCGGATGCGGCAGCACGTGCGTCGATTACCGCGTGGATCGCGCATACCGGTGCGCCAAACGTGCGGCCGCCGCTCGATCTCGATGTGCGCCGCGTGCCGTGGGGTATCGAGCGTGCGGACGCGATCGTCTGTATCAACATGCTGCATATTTCGCCGTGGAGCGCCGCCGAGGCGCTGTTCGACGGTGCTTCGCGCCTGCTTGGGCGTGACGCGATCGTGTATCTGTACGGTCCGTACCGGCGCAACGGCGCGCACACGGCGCCCAGCAACGAAGCGTTCGACCACCAGCTACGCAGCCGCGACCCCGCATGGGGCGTGCGCGACATGGAAGCGGTCGTGGCGCTCGGCGCTGCAGCAGGCTTCACCTGCGACGAACCGCTGGCGATGCCGGCCAACAATTTCAGCCTGGTATTGCGTCGCAGCTGAACCTGTCCGCAACCGGCCCAGCGCCGCCGCGGCGCGATGCAGGCCGTCATTCAGCCCGAAGCACCCCCGACCTTTCGCCGCAGAAAGCCTTGTGATCCTGCCGGGAAGCAAGCACCGGCCGGTCATTTCTTTTATCCTTTCATCCTCGACGCCCCGCGACCGCAATGCGCGACGGGGCATCCCGTTTTCTGGAATCTGGAGAGTTCACATGGGCAAGCAGGCAATCGGCGTGGTGGGGCTGGCGGTCATGGGCCGCAATCTGGCGCTCAACATCGAGAGCCGTGGGCACGCGGTTTCCGTCTTCAACCGCAGCCGCGAGAAGACCGAAGAACTGGTCGCTGAGTTTCCCGATCGCAAGCTGGTGCCGGCGTACACGCTGGAAGAATTTGTCGAGTCGCTCGAAAAACCGCGCCGCATCCTGTTGATGGTGAAGGCCGGCGAGCCGACCGATGCGACCATCGCGTCGCTCAAGCCATTGCTCGAGAAAGGCGACATCCTGATCGACGGCGGCAACACGCATTTCACCGATACGATCCGCCGCAACCAGGAACTGGCCAAAGCCGGTCTGCATTTCATCGGTACCGGTGTGTCGGGCGGCGAAGAAGGCGCGCTCAAAGGCCCGTCGATCATGCCGGGCGGTCAACGCGACGCCTACGATCTGGTCGCCCCGATCCTCACCGAAATCGCAGCGAAAGCGCCGGACGGCGAGCCATGCGTCGCCTACATGGGGCCGGACGGTGCGGGGCACTTCGTGAAGATGGTCCACAACGGCATCGAGTACGGCGACATGCAGCTGATCGCCGAAAGCTACGCGGTGCTCAAGCAGGTGGTCGGTCTGTCGAATGCTGAACTCGGCGCCGTCTATACCGAGTGGAACAAGGGCGAACTCGACAGCTATCTGATCGAGATCACCTCGAAGATCTTCGCGAAGAAGGACGATGAAACCGGTCAGGATCTTGTCGACGTGATCCTCGATCGCGCCGCGCAAAAGGGCACCGGCAAGTGGACGAGCCAGAACGCACTCGATCTCGGTGTGCCGCTGCCGCTCATTACCGAATCCGTGTTCGCGCGCGTGCTGTCGTCGCTAAAGGTCGAGCGCGTCGCGGCGAGCAAGGTGATCGAAGGGCCGGCCACCAAACCGTTCAGCGGTGACCGGGCGGCGTTTATCGAAGCGGTGCGCCGCGCGCTGTACTTCAGCAAGGTGATCTCTTACGCACAAGGTTTCGCGCAGTTGCGCGCGGCTTCGGAAGAGTACAAGTGGGACTTGCAGTTCGGCACGATCGCGAAGATCTTCCGCGCGGGCTGCATTATCCGGGCGCGCTTCCTGCAAAAGATCACCGATGCCTATGCAAAAGACCCGGCACTCGCGAACCTGCTGCTCGATCCGTACTTCCGCGATATCGCCTCGAACTATCAGGCGGCATTGCGCGATGTGGTGAGCGCGGCGATTGCGGCGGGCGTGCCGGTGCCGACGTTCTCGTCGGCGGTGGCGTACTTCGACGGCTATCGTTCCGCACGTTTGCCGGCCAACCTCGTGCAGGCGCAGCGCGACTTCTTCGGCGCGCATACGTTCGAGCGTACCGACAAGCCGGGTAGCTTCCACGCAAACTGGTCCTGAGCGACCGGTTTTGCGGCTGAGGTCCGGACGGCCGGGCGGCGCATGACGCGCCGCCCGGCCGTTTCGCATTGGGTGGCTTGATCGGCTGGCATTATTGCAGCCAGCTATCCAACCGATAGCGAATTCCGTCCGTATTGTTGCAAATCGGGGAACAGAGAATCAATGAATCTGGGGTTTTCCCTAGCGTTCGATTTGCCTAGACTGCAATCAATCGCTTAAGACACGAGTCGAAGCGAACTAACTAAAGTCTGGAGGTTAATCATGAAATCCCTGTTCCCCGCTCTCGTCGTGGCCACCCTTCTTGCCGCTCCGGTTGCATCGTTCGCTCAATCGAACCAACCGCTGACCCGTGCAGAAGTGCGCGCCCAACTGGTCCAACTGGAAAAGGCAGGTTACAACCCTGTCGGCGACCAGACCGACTACCCGAACAACATCCAGGCAGCACAACGCCGCGTCGACGAACAAAGCGCCGTCGCGCAAGCTGACACGAGCGGCTACGGTGCTGCGAGCAACGGTTCGTCGCAAGCGGGTGTCCGCTCGGTGATTCCGGCTCCGGCTACTGGTCCGTCGTCGGTGTACTTCGGTCACTAAATTGACCACTGAGCAGCGCGCTTACGCATCACAGTCGAGCGCCGCGCTCAGGCAACAAACGTAACGTCCGCGCTGGCAGCCATGCAATGGCCAGCGCCGACGAAACGAAGCAGCAGGCACGAAATTAAGCAGCAAACGTAACGCCCGCGCTGGCAGCCATGCAACGGCCAACGCCGACGAGACGAAGCAGCAAGCAAAGAAATCGGGCAGCAAACGTAACGCCCGCGCTGGCAGCCATGCACTGGTCAGCGCCGACGAGACGAAGCAGCAAACGCGAAAACGGCGCCGCCCGGGACTCACCGGGCGGCGCCGTTTTTGCGTCTGGCGTGCCTGATTGCGCTATACCCGATATCCGTGTGCGATAGCCGGGAAGCGTGGCTCAGCGGTTAGAGGGCAAATGCGGCAACACCTCGTTATTCGTCAGATTGAGCTGATGGATCTGCCGATGCGCCTTGTTCAGTTGTGCCTGCGCGGCAACCCGCTGCGCTTCGAGCTGCGCGACTTCCTTGCGTATCTGATGCTGCCGGTTCGACACGGTCTGCTCCTGCGCACTGCCGCGCTGCAGATCGTTGCGCAGCCGCTCCGCCTGCTGCTCCGACTGCGCGATCGCGCGCGCGAGCTGTTCGTTCTGCGCTTCGAGCTGGGCCCGCCGCGTTTCCCCATCCGCGAGGCGCGCGGCCTGCTCTTCGAAGTGATGGAACACCGACTCGGCGGTCTCGAGTTCGACGGTCTTCAATGCGCGCCACAGCGAATTGTCCTGGTACAGCGCGATGTAGTAGGTCAGCTCTTTCGCATGAAACAGCAGGCTGACCGAATAGTCGAAGCTGCGAAACACCCTGAACGGCTGGAGCGCTTCTTCGGAAGCGAGCCATTCGACTTCGGCACTGTCGGCCATCAGCACCGCGCGGCCATTTACCTGCGACGGCACCACCGGAACCGGCCGCAGCGTCGTCACGGGCCGGACGGTCTCGCTTGTCGCGGGCAGATGCACGGTCGCTCGGGTGGCTCCGGTGGCCTCTTCATCGGCAGCGACTGGCGCGTCTTCCCGCGTGACCGGGACCAGGTGAGCTGTGCCGTTGGCGAGCAATCCGCTACGCCGGTTCAGGAGATTTTTCATCGCAGTTCCTCTAAGTGACGTGCCCTCGAAATTCTTGGCCTGGCGGCGTTCAAGCCCGGCATCGAGCCGGTATGCGGTGCGTGGCGCAGCGGGCAGCGGCCCGCGTCTTCGTTGTCGCGCGAATCAGTGCAGGGTGCGGCGGCGATTCGAGAGGTCGTTGAACAGCGCGCGGCTCGGTTCGAGCGCGAACAGCCACGATTCGTCGTAGCTGCTCAGCGTATCGAGCGCGTCGCGGAGTTTTTCGATCGCCAGAGCGGATATTTCGACGGTCGCCTCGGTGCCGCCCGTGAGTCGGGTCACACTGGCCAGCTGGACCAGCGCATCGGCCGCCTCGGCGACATCCGCGGAAAAAACGAGGTGGGCATTCAACAGTTCGACGAGGCCCGGCGACGCGGTGACGTCCTCGACATTCAGCTGCACGGCCAGAAACGTAGCTTTGTTCATCGTCGTACTCCTCAAGGACGGGACATCGCGGCGACAGGCTCGCCTGCTGGACGTATGGCAGCAAGGACCAGTATAGGCGAGCGTTTCGTGGAATCAATGCTCCGATAAAATTGGCCGGTTGCCCGCAGAGCGGCTTCCAGCGCGGTTCGCACCGCGGTTTGTAAAGAAAGCAGCCCTATAATGGGGAGCGCGCAACCAGGTGAGGGCCTGGTTTTCGCGCTGCCGGCGGCGGCTGCAGGGGCGGGAGGCCCTTGTGGCACGCCGCAGTGCGCCGGGCAGGTCGTATGCCGCATGGGTTTCAGTACGCGGCGTGCACGACCCGCAATCGTCGTGGTGGGCGGTATCGGCGGGATCCGTTTCGGTTCGCTTGACCCGGAACGCATCGAGCGGATGCCGATCGAACGACGACGGCAACACATATCGGTTTTTGCTTCACACCCTGGAAAACTGACGATTGAACGTCGATTGACCCACGTGTCGAGGATCACAAGATGACTGGAAAACCGCTGCAGACACGCACGCAGTTCCTGATTGCCCTTTCAATTGCGGCCGCCGTCGGCGGCTGTACGCTCACTCCCTGGCCCAGCGAACCCGGTGCCACAGGCGGCCCGACATCGTCGAGCACGGCGGCGGTGCCCGCCGGCTACTACCGCGTCAATTCCGGCGATACCGTGGCGAGCGTGGCCTCCGCGTTCGGCCAGCGGCCGCAGGACATCGCCAGCTGGAACGTGTTGCCCACGAACGCAGTGCTGATCGTCGGCCAGGTGCTGCGGGTTGCGCCGCCGGCGCCAGGCGCATATGGCACGCCGTACGCAGCGCCGGGTGCGACGCCCGGGTCAGCGGCGGGTTCGGGTACCGCCGAGGCGTCGACCGTGCACCTCTCATGGCCGTTGCGCGGCCCGATCCTGCGGTCGTTCGTAGCCGGCAAGAACAATGGCATCGTGATCGGCGGCAAGCCAGGTGATCAGGTGAAGGCTGCGGCCGGCGGCCGCGTGGTGTATGCGGGCACCGGGATTCCGGCGTACGGGCCGCTCGTCATCATCAAGCACGATGCGACCGTGATCACCGCGTATGGACAGAACAGCCAGCTGCTCGTGAAGGAAGGCGACGTGGTCACGCAAGGACAGCCGATCGGCGAGGTTGGCGTCGATGCACGCGGCGTCGCGTCGATCCAGTTCGAAGTGCGGCGCGATGGTCATCCGGTCGATCCGCTGGCGTGGCTGCCGAAGGCGGGCGGCTAACGGATGTTCGGGATGTGCGGTGGACGGGCGGTGACGAGCCCGTCCGTCGGTGGTCGGACAGTGTGGCCGATCGACGTGCCGCGTGCTTAGCGGGTGGCTAGTGGACGACTGGCGCAAACGAGTCTGTCTGTCGGCGGTAGTGCGCCGTCGCCCATCAAGTCATGCACCGACGCCGCCGCAGCGTCGGGCGCCGCATTTGCGTATCGCATACACTTTCCCCTTGTGCCTCTTTTCGACTTCCTAGCGGCCTGCTCGCATCGCGATACATGACGATGCGCGCACGCCGCGCGCCCACTCCCACAGGAACACCTGATGATCGACCTGCGCAGCGATACCGTTACTCGCCCCTCTCAATCGATGCTCGCCGCGATGGCCACCGCCGAAGTCGGCGACGACGTGCTCGGCGATGATCCGACCGTGCTGCGCCTGCAGGCGGCGGTTGCGGAACGCGCGGGCAAGGAAGCGGGCCTGTTCTTCCCGAGCGGCACGCAGAGCAATCTGGCGGCGCTGATCGCGCATTGCGCGCGCGGCGACGAGTACATCTGCGGGCAGGCCGCGCACACGTACAAATACGAAGGCGGCGGCGCGGCGGTGCTTGGCAGCATCCAGCCGCAGCCGATCGAAAACGCGCTCGACGGTTCGCTGCCGCTCGACAAGATCACCGCCGCGATCAAACCGATCGACGACCACTTCGCACGCACACGGTTGCTCGCCCTCGAAAATACGATCGGTGGGAAGGTGTTGCTGGCGGGTTATGTCGACGAGGCTGTGCAGCTCGCGCGTCAGCACGGGTTGTCCGCGCACCTCGACGGGGCGCGGGTCTGCAATGCCGCGGTCGCATCGGGCCGGCCGGTGTCCGCGTTGTGCGCACCGTTCGATTCAGTGTCGATCTGTTTTTCGAAGGGGCTCGGCGCGCCGGTGGGCTCGGTGCTGGTCGGCAGCAAGGCGCTGCTCGAGAGTGCGCATCGCTGGCGCAAGGTGCTGGGCGGTGGAATGCGCCAGGCCGGTGTGCTGGCCGCGGCGTGTCTGTATGCGCTCGAACACAATATCGAACGGCTTGCGGAAGATCACGAGAACGCCGCGCATCTTGCCGCAGGGCTCGCGCAGATCGATCAGGTGAAGGTGCAGTCGCACGCGACCAACATGGTGTTCGTGCAACTGCCGCAGCAAGACTGCGTACCGCTCCAGGCGTGGCTCAAGGAGCGCGGCATCCTTGTGACGATGCTGTACACGTCGCGTTTCGTCACGCATAAGGATGTGTCGCGTGCCGACATCGATACGTTCGTCGCTGCTGTCAGAGGCTACTTCGCGCGCTGATGCTTCTTCACGTTTAGTACTTCACGTGGGGTTCGCGCAGCGCAATTAGCTGCGCGATGTCTTTGGCACTGTGCCCGCGCGATGCGACGGCGCAAACAGCCGCAAGCCGCTCGCGATGCTCGCCGCCCCGGCGAAAACCGCGCCCGCGGAAAGTGCCAGCGTCGGACCATGCCGTCCTGCGATGCTGAAGCTCAATGCGACCAGCGCAGCACCGGTGGTTTGCCCAAGCAGACGCGCTGTCGCGATGATGCCGCTAGCGCCGCCGCTACGTTCTGGCGGCGCACTCGCCATCAACGCTTTCAGGTTCGGCGACTGGAAGAAACCAAAACCCGCGCCGCAGATCGACATCCGTATTGCGATGTCGAGCACATGCGGATGCGGCGGCAGCGATGCCAGCGACACCATCCCGCCACACAGCACCGCGAGTCCGATTGCACCGAGCAAACCCGGCGGATAGCGATCCGACAGCCGCCCGGCGATGGGCGCGGCCAGCGCCACGACGACTGGCCACGGCGTCATCAGGAAGCCGGTTTCCACCTGGCTGCGATGCAGGACATCTTCGAAATAGAACGGCAGCGAGACGAACGCGAGACCTTGCGTCGCAAACGAACAGACCGCAGTCACCGCCGATAGCGCGAACACAGGCAGCTTGAACAGATCGACGGGCAGCATCGGCGCGGGATGACCGGCTTCGCGACGCATCAGCAACAAGCCGAAGACGATCGCGACCGCTGCCGCGATCAGCACGACATGCGCCGGGGCACGCTGGGCCGCTTCGCCGAGCGCGAAGATCAACGCGGCAAACGTGATCACGTTGAGCAGCGCCGCGACGCGATCGAAATGATGCGTGCCGCGCGTCGTGTGCGGCAGCGCGGGCAGCGCGAAGGCGAGTGCGAGCACACCGAGCGGCACGTTGACTGCGAAGAGCCACGGCCATGTCGCCACCGACAGAATCAGCGATGCCACAGTCGGACCCACAGCAAACGATACTCCGACGATCAACGCATTCAGACCCACGCCGCGGCCGAGCCGATGCGGCGGATAGAGAAAACGGATCAGCGCCGTGTTGACGCTCATGATCGCGCTCGCGCCGAGTCCTTGCAGCACGCGCGCGGCGGCGAGTAGCGGCAGGGTGTCCGCAAGCGAACACGCGAGCGATGCCAGCGTGAAGAGTGCGATGCCGGCGATATAAATGCGCCGGTGTCCGACGATGTCGCCGAGTGCCGCAAGCGGCAACAGCGTCGCGACCATCGCGAGTTGATACGCGTTGATGATCCAGACCGACGCGGCCGGCGCCGCATGCAGATCGCCGGCGATGGTGGGCAGCGCCGTATTGGCGATCGCGGTATCGAGTGTCGCGAGGGCGACGGCGAGCATGATTGCGGCCATCGCGCGACGACTGCTCGCGGACATCGGTTCGTCGAAGGTGCGGGGATTGCCGGAGGCGGTGGTGGGGTCGGACAAGGTGGGACTCGTCGGGGTTGCGTAGCGGGTGTATCGGGGTTGCGAAAGCGCAGCGGGCCGGGCAATCGCAAGGAGATGCAGGGATATCTCGGGCCGTATGCTTTCGATGCGCTGACAACGCGGGCCGCTTCACGGCGAACCTCGCGATTGTTGCAGAGCCGGAGAAATCCTGCAGGCAGCGGCGCGATGTGTTGTCCGCAATGCGATCTGAAGATGCAACTAACTGTCTGCCTCGGCAAGCGCCCACAAACACATCGCGCAGCGGACCTTCACGGGCGGGTAGTTAAACCCGCTTGCAGAAGAAGGCGGCGGAGCATGCCACAGCGACGCTATACGTGGGACGGTGCAAATGGTGGTACGCAACAATCAACTTCAGAACTCGATGCTCAACGCCGCAACGGGTGCTATCCCCGCGTCGTCCAGCCATTTTCCCGATCAAATTGAGCCTCGAGCGTCTCGCCTGGCGTATGACCGAACGCGGCCTTAAAGACCCGATTGAAATACTTGACGTCGACGAACCCATGACGCTCGGCAATGGACGCGATCGATTCCCGCGACCTGTCGGGATTCGCGAGGATGGCTCGCACGCGTTCGAGACGTTTGCGCTGGATCTGACGCATGATCCCGCCCGTGTGTTCGAAGAGTTGATACAGCTTGGCCCGGGAAATACCGATCTCTTTGCAAATTCGACCAGGCGCCAGTTCGGACGATGAGAGGTGTGCATCGATATAGCATTGGACCCGCTGTCTGAGGAGCGTGCCGATTTCCTGTCGCGCCTCGATCAAGGCGGCGGGGGTTGCAGATACGCAGGCATTGACCAGGCGCATGGTCGCTTGAGCGACATCCGGAATTTCGGCGGTTGTCAGGAGCGGCAGGTTACGAACCAGTGACCTGATATGGTCGGCGAGCAGTCGACCTGTGCCCGTGACTAACGAGCGCCCGTGCAACTTCTCTACTTCAGAAGGCAGGTCTGTGCGAGGAATGGCGAGCCACAGCATATCGCCTGCCACAATTCTCGCGTCGAACGGCTGACTGGAATCGAGCAGATAAAGCTCGTCAGCTTGCTTGAGACCGGATCCGGCCGCACTTTGCAACGATAGTTCACCGCTCAGGTGGAAGGTGAGCTGATAGACATCCAGTCCGTCCTTCCGGATGCGCGCACTGTCGCGTGTCGCGGTAAATGCGGGGCGATGCATGCCGTGAAGCCAGGTATGTTCGCCCACGCTGAGCGAACCGACTGTCGCCCCCGCATAGTTCCAGTCGAACGACACGCCCGCGTGATTTTCCAGCGAATAACTACAGTGTCCACCGTCCGACCAGAAATTGAAGCGCTCGTGCTCTGGTACATCCATCGTTGAAAATCGTTCGATGTCGATGAGAGTCTCGTTCATTATTGGCTCAATTGTGCATTACCCCGCTTTGAACTATCACATACTCCGGCTGCGATTGTCCGAGCGAATAAAACGCGGATTGTTTTAAATCACATTTGGCACATTATTTTATGCGATTCAGCATAAACGCTGGTCCTGTCAAATATAGACGTATATCCACTTTCTGTTTATTACAAGATCAGTACACTAGATTCCGTCCGATTACAATCAGATCGGATGATCAGTTTCAGGTGAAAAAATTTAACCAAAAGGATCGTTTATGAAATCGCTGCGTGCAGCCTTCATTGTTTCGATGTTGATATGCGGTATTAATATAACCAGCAGTTCGTCGATCGCGGCCGAGATATCTCAAGGGGGCGATGTTGCCGCGAGTAGCATTTCAGGTGCGAACAATACCGAAGGAAACTTCAAGCTGGATCCGGCACAGCAAGCCGAGCTTAATCAGGCGCTTGAGTCCTATCCACGGCAGGATTTTAAGGGTTCTTACGGCGGCGTAACGCCCAACTGGAACCCGGGTGGCGGTCCTTTCTGCCTCTTTAACTGTCCCCCGCCGGTCGGCAGTGTATCGGCCTCTCCCCAACAGGTCAGTGTTCCGAAAAATGGCACGGGGAGTACCTCACTACACTGGACGTGGGATGAATCTCGCGCGGCACCGATTGGCGAATATGCCTGCCTTTGGGTGAGCGCTGCCGGCGAGCAAAATGCTCATATGGTGGATTGCGAACATCCGGGTAACAATTACACGGTGAATGTCTCGTGGATCGCCCCTGTCACGTACACATTCTGGGTCGCGCTGGGTAATCCGAAAGGCGGCCCTGCTACCGTACCGATCGCTAATCTGATCAAGTTCGCCCAGACAACGGTCGTAGGTATTTCCCAGTAAACCACGCTCCGGGAATTTCCTCGAAATTAAACCTTCAGGATTGTTGATGAGGGACGCGCTTGCGCAGCAATACGCGTGAGCGCGTCTCTATATTAATTTCTTTCCACGCTGGTTCGCGAGGGACTTTGTCACACAGCTCCTGCAAAAGCGGATTTTCGACGTTATTAAAAAAATATGAAGAGCGCCTGGTAACCTGATTGTCACGAACCGCACCATGTCCGTAATCTGGACATGGCGCGTACGGCCCGTGCCAACCCGCCAGATTCAACTGCAGGTCGCGAGCAAAATTGACAGTTTGCGGATGTGCGCCTTGAATGCCTCGGCGGTTTCACGATCGTGACCTGCGCCCAGATGCGGCGCTTCGGCCAGTTCCACCTGATCCTGGAACTCGTCGGAGATGCGGCGCCGGGTCTCGGGCGGCAGCGCGCGAATCATCGACACCATCAGCAGTTCCTGGGCATGCATCATTCCGAGCATGGTTTGTGCGTTCATGTCGACCTCCATCGGCGCGACGAAGCGGATAGCCCATCGGGAAAGCGCAGGCCACAGGATGCTGTCGCGGCTCTGCCTTGTTCCTCTCTCATAGTAGTTCACGCGATGACGCATGGAACCTTGCACCGTCGCCGCGCGTCCATCAGGAACCGGTGACCCGCGATCGAACCCGGCCGCACCGACATCGTGCGGTACAGTGGCGGGGCGATTGCATTGCCGACAGGCGCACAGCAAGTGTCGTATGTGCGTTCAGGACGGGAGGCCAGCAGATGTCCTACCCTGCGTATTTATCAGCGGTCGACAGCCACATCACGTCGCATCGCACAACCCGGAGGCTTCGATGACAACCGTGGACCTGGAGTTCGACCAGCTCAACAGTACCGTCGACGCGCTACGGCGCTCCATTTCCAATCGCATGATGTACGGCGTCGGTAAGGACGCTGTCACGGCGCACCCGCACGACTGGTTGCATGCAGCGGCCCTTGCGGTGCGCGACCGGCTCGTCGCACGCTGGATGAAGACCACGCGCCTGCAATACGAGCAGGACGTGAAGCGCGTGTACTACCTGTCGATGGAATTCCTGATCGGCCGCACGTTCACGAATGCATTGCTCGCGCTCGGTATTCACGACCAGATGAAAGAGGCGCTCGCCAGTCTCGGCGTCGATATGGACGTGCTGACCGAACTCGAGCCCGACGCCGCGCTCGGTAACGGCGGTCTGGGACGGCTTGCTGCGTGCTTTCTCGATGCGATGGCGACGCTTGGTATTCCGGGTTTCGGTTACGGCATCCGCTATGAGTACGGGATGTTTCGTCAACAGATCGTCAAGGGCGAACAGGTCGAGACGCCGGACTACTGGCTGCGCGCCGGCAACCCGTGGGAATTTCCGCGGCCGGAGATCCAGTATCTCGTGCACTTCGGTGGGCGCACGGTGCAGCGCGACGAACATGTCGAGTGGATCGATACCGAACACGTCAACGCGATGGCCTACGACACGGTGATTCCCGGCTACGCGACGAGCGCAACGAACACGCTGCGGCTATGGTCCGCGCGCGCCACCGAAGAACTCGATCTGTCAGCGTTCAATCGGGGCGACTACCGCCGCGCCGTCGATGCGAAGAACATGTCGGAAAACGTGTCACGTCTGCTGTATCCCGACGACTCGACACCGGCCGGTCGCGAACTGCGGTTGCGCCAGGAATACTTCTTCGTGTCGGCGACGATGCAGGATCTGATACGCCGCTACATGCGCACGCACAGCACGTTCGGCCGCTTCCACGAAAAAGTGGCCGTGCATCTGAACGACACGCACCCGGTGCTCGCGATTCCCGAACTGATGCGGCTTCTCGTCGATGTGCATCACGTGCCGTGGGAGCGGGCGTGGCAGTCCATTGAGCAGATGTTCTCGTACACGAACCACACGCTGATGCCCGAAGCGCTCGAAACATGGGACGTCGAGATGCTCGCGCGGCTGCTGCCGCGCCACCTCGAAATCATCTTCGAGATCAATGCGCAGTTCCTCAAGCGCGTCGGCGAGCAGTCGGGCCACGACACGGAAATGATCCGCCGCATCTCGCTGATCGATGAGTATGGTCAGCGCCGCGTGCGCATGGCGCATCTTGCGATTGTCGCGAGTCACAAGGTGAACGGTGTGTCGAAGCTGCATTCGCAACTGATGACACGCGACATCTTCGCCGACTTCGCGCGTCTGTTCCCCGAGCGCTTCACGAACGTGACGAACGGCATCACGCCGCGACGCTGGCTCGCGCAGGCGAGCCGGCCGCTCTCCGCGCTGATCGACGAACGGATCGGCACGCACTGGCGCAGCGATCTGTTCGAACTCGCGAAGCTGCGCGATCTGGCCGACGATGCCTCGTTTGCCGAAGCGTTCCGCGAAGCCAAGCGGCAGAACAAGATCCGGCTTACGCAACGCCTCGCGCAGCAACTCAAGGTAACCGTCGATCCCGATGCGCTGTTCGATCTGCAAGTTAAGCGGATTCACGAGTACAAGCGGCAATTGTTGAACGTGCTGCACGTGATCGTCCGCTACAACCAGATTCGTGCAGAACCGGAGAAGGACTGGGTGCCGCGCGTCGTAATGTTCGCGGGCAAGGCGGCGTCAGCGTACCGGATGGCGAAGACGATCATCCGCCTGATCGGCGACGTGAGCGCGAAGGTCAATCACGATCCGCTCGTCGGCGACCGGCTGAAAGTGGTGTTCGTGCCGAACTATGGCGTGAGCGTCGCGGAGCTGATCATTCCGGCCGCCGATCTGTCCGAACAGATTTCGACGGCGGGTACCGAAGCGTCGGGCACCGGCAACATGAAGCTCGCGCTGAACGGCGCGCTGACCATCGGCACGCTTGACGGTGCGAACATCGAAATCTGCGATGCGGTGGGGCGCGAGAACATGTTCATCTTCGGCCATACCGCGGATGAAGTGGATGCACTGCGCTCGGCGGGCTACCGTCCGCGCCAGCTGTACGAGGAAAACCCCGAACTGCGCGTCGCGCTCGACCAGATCCGCACCGGTTTCTTTTCTCCCGACGACCCGCTGCGTTTCGCGGACATCTTCCACACGCTCGTCGACTGGGGTGATCAGTACATGGTGCTGGCCGATTTCGCAGCGTTTGCGCAGGCCCAGAACGACGTCGATGCGCGCTTTCGCGATCCGCATGCGTGGACACGGAGCGCGATTGCCAACGTGGCGGGTATGGGGCAATTCTCCGCGGATCGCACGATCGGCGAGTACGCGCGCGGTATCTGGCACGTGAAGCCGCTCGACATGAGCTGAGTGGGCTGCGGGCGGCTTATCGCGGGTTCATGCGTGACTAACACGTACGGAACGTCAGTCGTCGTGCAATGCCGGGCGCCGCTCGACCGAAGCCGCGGCACGGCCGAGCGTCGCCTGCGACAGCGTGCGCGTGAGGGCGACGATCACCTCGTCAAGCGTGTGCGAGGTCACTTCGACGCGAAAGGTGGTGTACTCGTTGCGTTTGTCGATCGTCACGATAAAGAGCCGCAGATCGTCGCCGAGTGCAGCGTGCAACGCCCGCCGCGCATCTGCCGACGATGTGCCGGGCACCGTGACGTCGAGTGTGACGAAAGAAACCTGGGTGGGTTGTGCATCGGGCATGCGCAAGGTGCGCGGGACGGCGCTCTCTCGAGCGAGGACTGACTGGTGGAGCATCATGGGAGCGTCGGCATCGAGGATGGCGGCGCGTTGTTGAGATGACTTCACTCTATAGCCGCGCGTATCAAGCCACTGCAAAAGCTCACGGGCGGGGTATTAACATTGTGTTAACGCGGCGGCCCGCATACCCGGCATACCCGATGTTCCCGCGTGGGT
Source organism: Paraburkholderia acidicola (assembly GCF_002362315.1). GTDB lineage: Bacteria > Pseudomonadota > Gammaproteobacteria > Burkholderiales > Burkholderiaceae > Paraburkholderia > Paraburkholderia acidicola. The sequence goes on along the minus strand of NZ_MTZV01000006.1, from coordinate 1,345,124 downwards.
ATTACAACGCTTTTTGCACTTTTGGCGCTGCGGCGTTCTCGGACATCGCTGCACGCACGGTTTGCTCGACCTTTTCGACGAATGCGCGTTCGAGGCTCGACAGCACTTCGCGCGTTTGCCCATTGCTGTCGACCATCAACCGGTGCGTGACATCCTGAGTCGTCCACGCGAGCCCGCCGACCACGGTCACCATGATGCCGCACACCAGACCGCCGCCCGAGCCGAGCACGCCGCCGACAATCGCGCCGATCAAACCCAGCACGGAAATACTGATCGGAACGACCTTGTTCTTGGGGATGGTGACGACACGCACATCCTGGATGTCGCGCAGCTGAAAAACCTGGCCGGCGGCGGACAGCGCATTGCGCGTCACCGAGACCCCGCGTTCGTTGAACGGAATTTCCATCGATTCGGATATGCAGACGGTGTAAAGGCCGCAGCGTAACAGAAGCGGCACCCGCGCTGGAAGAGGCCCTACGACGCAGTGCCATGCGCCGGGCACCATGCAAGCCGGCAGCGCGTGTAAACGCAAAAAACGCCCCGCAGGGCGTTTTCCGGTTCACGACAGCGGCAGCAGGCGCGTAGCCCGCTGCCGTCATGAGCACATCGCAACGATCAGAACTTGTGGCGAATACCGACGCGCACGGCGACCTGATTGTCCGCGCCGTTACCCGACGTACCGAAGTACGACGTCGGGCTCGAACCGATCTGCGCCTGCAGGTCCACGCCCTTGTTGCTGCCAGACGCGCCTTGATAGACACCGAGCAGGTAAACGTCGGTGCGCTTGCTGAGCGCGTAATCGACGCTTGCATCGACCTGGTTGAAGTGGCCGTGGTTCGCATTCGACAGACGCATGTACGTGTAGCCGAGACCTGCCGTCAGTGCCGGCGTGAATGCGTACTTGCCGCCCGCTTCATATGCGTTGAACGACGTTGCCGCGCCCGTCAGTGCTTCGAGACGCGTGTTCGTCCACAACGCCCACAGCGTTGCCGGTCCGATCAGATAACGGCCGCCGACGCCGTACGTGCGCAGATCGCGAATCGTGCCGGTGCTGACGTTGGAGATCGCGGTCGTGAACGCCGGTGCCGACTGGCTCGGGTAGCGGATATCGGTGAACGCAGCGCCGATGCTGAACGGGCCGTTCGCGTAGTTCGCGCCGACGCTGTATGCGCGCGACGAACCTGCAACCGGGCTCGTCGACGTACCGCTTGCCGGTGCGCCGGCGAAAGCGCCTGCCTGGTTCGAGAAACCGTACAACGCGCCGAACGTGAAGCCCGAGAAGTTGGCGCTGCTGTACTTGACCGCATTGTTGATCCGGCTCGACGTGAGCTGGTCGACGTCGTTGATGTGGTAACCGTAGTTACCGGCGACCGTCTGACCGCCGGTCGAGTAGTTGCCGCCGAGGTAGTCGGTCGAGAACGAGTACTGGCGACCGAACGTCAGCGAGCCGACGCCGTCCTTCGACAGCCCGACGTAAGCCTGGCGGCCGAACATTGCGCCGCCCTGGCCCAGCGTGCCGTTGCCGCTGTTGAAGCCGTTTTCGAGCACGAAGATCGCTTTCAGGCCGCCACCGAGGTCTTCGGTGCCGCGCAGGCCCCAACGGCTGCCCTGGGCGACGCCGTCGTCGAACTTGACGAGCTTGTCGTGGCTGTTGCCAGCCTTGGCGTTGTTCACGTAGCTGATACCCGCGTCGATCAGCCCGTAGAGCGTCACGCTGCTTTGTGCGTGCGCGGTTCCCGCGAGGGTAGCGAGGATAGCGGTGGTCAATACTTTCTTGTTCAAGGCGTTTCTCCGATTGAAAGGATGCGATCGCGACGCCAGGCTCTGTGGCCGGTCGGGCGACTGGCCGAAATGTAAGGGAAAACAAGCGAAAGGAATGTGACAGGTAAGTTATATGCGCCATGTGTCGTTTGGGCGCGACATCGGTCTGGCGAAAACCGGGGAAATATCGCAAGCGCCCGCTGCATATGCTTGGTAGCCTGGTGCCCATATGCGTAGCAGAAACGATTGGTTATGCCCGCTCGCGGTGCATGCGACGATGCGCGTCCATTCATATCGAGCCATAACGGGGGCCGCATGCAGCGCAGAACCATCCTTGGACGTCTTTTTCTTACCGCCGCGGGCACGGTGCTTACCGCCTCTTTTGCGGTTACAGCCGCGCATGCCGCCGACCCAACCCTGAAAGTCGGCACGATGAGCGGTCCGGACGCGCAGATCTGGTCGGTCGTGACGAAGGTCGCGGCGCGCGAAGGGCTGAACGTGAAGGTCATCGAGTTCAACGACTACGTCCAGCCGAACGCCGCGCTCGACGCCGGCGATCTCGATGCGAACGGTTTCCAGCATCAGCCGTTTCTCGACAGCCAGATCCGCCAGCGCGGTTACAAGATCGTCAATGTCGGTCTGACCTATACGTCGCCGATGGGCTTCTATTCGAAGAAAATCAAGTCGCTGAAGGATTTGCCTGAGGGCGCGAAGGTGGGCATCCAGAACGATCCGTCGAACGGCAACCGAGCGCTATTGCTGCTGCAGAAGTACGGTGTGATCAAGCTGAAGGCGGGCGCCGGTACGAACGGCGTGAACGCGACACCGCTCGACGTCGCAGAGAATCCGAAGAAGATCCGGCTGGTGGAACTCGATGCCGCGCAGTTGCCGCGTGCACTCGACGACCTCGACGCCGCATCGATCAATACCGACTATGCCGTGAAGGCCGGCCTGCAGCCGACCCGCGACGCCATCGCCATCGAGGACCTGAAGGGCCCGTACGCGAACCTGATCGCCGTGCGCGCCGCAGACCGCGGCAAGCCCTGGGTGAAGAAGCTCGTCGCGGCGTATGAATCGGATGAGGTGCGCCGCTACATCGATTCGGAGTTCAAAGGCGCGATCGTGCCGGCGTTCTGACGCTGCAGTTACTGCGACAGCAGCGAGCCAGTGCGAAACGCCTTGGCTCCCGCAACGCGGGCCACTTCCATGCCGGCCGTGGCGAAGCGCGACAGATGCCGCGCGTACAGCACGCCGGCCACCGTACACGGCAGCGTGACGACGGTGTCGGTGAGCGGATCGACGATATCGGCGATCGGCTGGCCGGCCTCGACCCAGCGGCCCACTTCGCTGCGAAACACCACCACGCCGCTGACCGGCGCAACGATCGGCTCGGTGCCCGCAAGCGGCGTCGCGGCGAATTCGAGCGCAGGCTGCGGCGCGGCTGTTCCGGCGACGACCCCGCGATGCGTCAGGTATTCGATGATCGCCTGCGCATCGTGTTCGGCGAACTCGTACGAAACGTCGGCCTGGCCGCGCAGTTCCACGGTCACGGAGATCGAACCGTTCGGAATCGGGAAGCGGTTGCCGAAGCGGTTGCGCAGATCGGACCAGCAGAAGCTGTGGATCTCATCGAACGGATTGCCCACCGAGTTCAGCGCCAGCAGCGACGCCTTCGCCTCGACGTAGCGCGCGAGCGGCTCGACTTCGGGCCACAGGTCCGGGTTGGTGTAGATGTGCATCGCCGCGTCCCAGTCACAGTGCAGGTCGAGCACGACGTCGGCGTCGTACGACAGGCGCTGCAGCGCGAGGCGTTGCGATTCGAGTTCGTTGACGGGCTTCTGCGCGTCGAGCGCTTCGCGCATCGCGGCACGGATGGCGGTGCGGTTGCGGTCGATGTCGGCGGATAGCCGTTCTTCGATGACCGGCAGCACCAGTGCGGACAGATCGTAGAAGTTGCGGTTGAAGTTCGTCGCGGAGTTCGATTCGAAGCGACCCATCATATGCCCGAGGAAATGCTGGTTCAGGCCGATCGAATTGGCGACGGGCACGACGATCACTTCGCCTTGCAGTTTGCCGGCGCTTTCGAGCGCGGCGAGTTTGCGGCGTAGCGCCCAGGAGACCAGCATGCCAGGCAGTTCGTCGGCGTGCAGCGACGACTGGATGTAGATCTTCTGTCCGCCGCCGGGACCGTAGTGGAAGCTCGTCAGTTGGCGTGCGGTGCCGAGCGTCGGGGAAATCAGCGGATGGTTCTGGGTTTGCATGGTATCGGGTGCGCGGCGCTGACAGCGGGCCGCACAAATGAGCGGTTACAGAAATGGAAAGCAGCGGCACGGTGGCCGTTCCGCGCATGCGGAACGGAACGATCTTAGCCGATCCCGCCGATGGACGGCGTGCGACCGATCTGCACATCGCCGGATCACGGCGCCAAAACGAAACGGGCCCCGCGTGTAGCGGAGCCCGTCCGGTTTGCCTGCACGGCGCGGAGGACCGCGCCGGTCAAAGGATCAGCTGCCGTACACGTCGAACGTGAAGTACTTCTGTTCGAGCTTCTTGTACGTACCGTCCTTGATCATGTCGGCGATTGCCTTGTCCATCTTCGCCTTCAGATCCGTGTCTTCCTTGCGCAGGCCAACGCCGGCGCCCGTGCCAAGCGTCTTCGGATCGTCGAGATCCTTGCCGACGAATTCGAAGCCAGCACCGCGCGGCGTCTTCAGGAAGCCGATGTCGGCTTGCACGGCGTCTTGCAGCGTGGCGTCAAGACGGCCCGACAGCAAGTCGGCATAGACCTGATCCTGGTTCTGATACGGCACGACCTTCGTGCCCTTCGGTTCCCAGTAAGCCTTCGCAAACGTTTCCTGGATCGTGCCCTGTTCGACACCAACCGACTTGCCCTTCAGCGAATCGGCGGTCGGCAGGATGCCCGAACCTTTCTTGGCGACGAGGCGCGTCGGCGTGTTGAACAGCTTCGCCGAGAAGCCGATCTGTTCGGCGCGTTGCGGCGTGATCGACATCGACGACAGCACGCCGTCGAACTTCTTCGCCTTCAGCGCGGGGATCATGCCGTCAAAGTCGTTTTCCACCCACACGCACTTTGCCGCCAGGCGCTTGCAGATTTCGTTGCCGAGATCGATATCGAAACCGACGAGCTTGCCGTCCGAGCCCTTCGATTCAAACGGCGGGTAGCTGGCGTCGACGCCGAAGCGGATCGTGGTCCAGTCTTTCGCGTGTGCGCCGATCGAGACGGTGGCGAGCAGGGCAACCGTCAAAGCCGCTAGCAGTTTTTTCACTGTTTTTACTCCTCGGAGTGGTCAGGTGGTCGCGCATGCGCTTGTGCCGCTGCGCGACATTGCCCGGCGCGAGGACCGGGCTTGGTTTAAGGCCGCCGACCGGCGGCCGGCAGCGCGCGCCAAGCTTACCAGTTCAAAATGCGCCTGGAGTCGGTGAAACACCGGATGGTGGGGGAATCGGGCTCTAATTGCGTGGTGCGCCGCAACGAAAGCCGGTTTTCCGTAAGCTGAACGTAACCTGGCCACAGGCACTGCGTGCGGTGTGGGCGCTGCCAGTTCGCCCGAATGTTGCGTCAGACGATGCGTGCGCCCGCACGGTAAGTCGCGCGCGGCACCGGCAGCGTATCGAGCATCGTGACCCGCACGAAATCCGCGCGCAGGCCAGGTGCGATCATGCCGCGGTCGTGCAGACCGGCCGTGCGAGCCGGTTCCGCGGATACCGTCGCGATGGCGCGCGGCAAGGTCCAGCCGGCCTTGTCGACGAGTTCGAAGGCTGCGGTGAGCAGGCTCGACGGCACGTAATCAGACGACAGGATGTCGAGCAGTTCCGACTTCGCGAGTTCGAGTGCGGACACGTTGCCCGAGTGCGAGCCGCCGCGCACGATGTTCGGTGCGCCCATGATCGTCGCGATGCCGTGTGCGTGCGCGGCTTCGGCCGCGATGCGCGTGGTGGGGAATTCGGCGAGCACGATGCCTTCGGCGGCCGCCTGTTCGACGTGCTCGACGAGGGTGTCGTCATGGCTTGCCACCGGCAGGCCAAGCGCCGCGCAGCGCGCGACGATTTCGCGGCGGTGTGCATCGGCGAAGCGTTGCTGGTCGTTCGCGAGTTCGCCGAGCAACGTTGCGGCCTGCTCGTCGGTCCATTTACCGTCGCGTTCCTGGAAGCGGCGCCACTGGTCGCGGTTGTGCCACTGGCGCTGGCCCGGCGTGTGATCCATCACCGAGGCGAGGCGCAGCAGCGGATGGTCGCACAGCGATTCGAATACCTCGACGACATCGGCAGTCGCAATCTCGCAGCGCAGATGCAGGAAGTGTTCGGCTCGCAGCAGGTCGCGTCCGGAAAAGCGGCTCAGCGCCTGCGCACATTGAGTCTGCACATCGCGTCCGCGGATTTCGGCACCTGGGCGCGAGCCAATCACGAGTGCGTCGAACACCGTCGTGATACCGGCCGCGGCGACCTGCGCGTCGTGGATCACGAACGCGGCGTCGGTGTTCCATTGCACGCCCGGACGGGGCGCGAGGTGCTTCTCGAGATTGTCCGTATGCAGCTCGATCAGACCAGGCAGCAGATAGTCGCCGTTCCAGTCTTCAGCTTCAGGGGCGGACGTCGTGCCGCGTTCGAGGTCGCGGATCGTGCCGTTCTCGATCCGTACCGTGCCGGTGAATACTTCATCTCGCGTCACGATGCGAGCGTTCTTGATCAACATCGACAGGCTCCGTGGTGTTCAGTGTATGCAGCGTATTCAGTGCAGCGCGGCCGCGTCGCGCAGCGGCGGCTGCAGTTCGAGGCGGCGCGTCGCGACCTGCGCACGCGTGTCCTCGTCGTGGAAAATGCCGACGATCGCCGCGCCGCGTTCACGCGCTTCAACGATCAGTTCGGCCACGATAGCGCGGTTTTCCGCATCGAGCGATGCAGTCGGTTCGTCGAGCAGCAACAGCGGATGTCCCGCGATCAGTCCGCGCGCGATATTCACGCGCTGCTGTTCGCCACCAGAGAACGTTGCGGGCGCAAGCAGCCACAGTCGCTGCGGCACATTCAATCGCGCCAGCAATGCGCTGGCGCGCGCCTCGGCTTCGGCGGGTTCGACACCGCGCGACACCAGCGGTTCGGCGACGAGCGTGAGCGTCGGCACGCGCGGAATCACGCGCAGAAACTGGCTCACGTAGCCGACTACGCTGCGCCGTAAGTGCAGCACGTCGTGCGGTTCCGCGGTGGTGATCGTGATGTGCTGCGCTGCCTGCGAGTCGTCGCGAATCGCAATCGTGCCGCGGCTCGCCAGATAGTTGCCGTACAGGCAGCGCAACAGCGTGCTCTTGCCGGCACCGGATGGTCCGACCAGTACCACGCATTCGCCGCGTTCGACATCGAGCGATACACCCGCTAGCGCATCGATGCGCACGCCGCCCTGGCCGTGCAGCGTGAAGGTCTTGCCGAGATCGACGGCGCGCAGCATCAACGCGGCGTTGTCAGCGAATGCGCGCGTGGGGTTGCGAAATTCGATGGAGGACATGGTTTGTCTCGAGTGCGGACGTCAGACCGGCAGAACCGACGACACCAGCGTTTGCGTATAGGGATGCTGCGGGTCGTCGAGTACCTGGTCGGTGAGACCGGCTTCGACTACCTCGCCGCCTTGCATCACCATCAACCGGTGCGCGAGCAGGCGGGCCACACCGATATCGTGCGTGACGATCAGCACCGACAGATGCAGCGTCGCTGTCAGCGTGCGCAGCAGATCGAGCAGGCGCGCCTGCACCGACACGTCGAGCCCGGCCGTGGGTTCGTCCATGAACACGAGACGTGGACCGGTCACCAGGTTGCGCGCGATCTGCAGACGCTGTTGCATGCCGCCCGAAAACGCGGCGGGCAGTTCGTCGATGCGCGTCGCGTCGAGTTCGACACGCTGCATCCACTGCGTTGCGGTGTCGCGAATCCGGCCGTAGTGGCGCGCGCCGACCGCCATCAACGGCTCGCCGATGTTCGCACCGGCCGACACGCCGACGCGCAATCCGTCGCGCGGATTCTGCTGGACGAAGCCCCACTCGGTGCGCATCAACAGACGGCGGCGCGGCTCGGACAGTGCGAACAGATCGAGCGTGTCGCCATGCGAGGCCGCGTAGTGCAGCGTGCCGCGGTCGGCTTCAGTGCGCAGCGCGAGCGTGTTGAGCAAGGTCGTCTTGCCCGAACCCGATTCACCGACGATACACAACACTTCGCCAGGATACAGATCGAAGCTGACGTTAGTGCAACCGTTGCGGCCGCCAAACTGTTTGGTGATGCCACGGGCGCTCAGCAGCGGTTTCATGCGGTGTCTCCGTGGTGAACTTCATCGGAGTTGGGGGCTTCCGCATCGCGCCGCTGATGGCAGTAGTCGCTATCGGAGCAGACGAACATGCGCGTGCCCGCATCGTCGACGATCATCTCGTCGAGAAAGCTTTCCTTCGATCCACACAGCGCGCACGCATGGTCCCAGTGCTGTATCTCGAACGGGTGGTCGTCGAAGTCGAGGCTGCGCACCGGCGTGTACGGCGGAATCGCGTGGATGCGACGTTCGCGGCCCGCGCCGAACAGTTGCAATGCGGGGTTCATATGCATCTTCGGGTTGTCGAACTTCGGAATCGGCGATGGCGATGCGAGGTAGCGGCCATTGACGATCACCGGGTAGTCGTAGGTCGTCGCGATGCTGCCGTGGCGCACGATGTCCTCGTAGAGCTTCACGCTGATCAGACCGTAGTCGGCGAGCGCATGCAGTTTCTTGCATTCGGTGGCGCGTGGTTCGAGCTTGTACAACGGCTCGGGCATCGGCACCTGGTAGACGAGAATCTGCTTGTCGGTGAGCGGCGCTTCGGGGATCCGGTGACGGGTCTGCACGATGGTGGCGTCCACCGTGCGCTGTGTCGTCGCGACGCCCGTTGTGCGCGCAAAGAAGCGGCGGATGTTGACCGCGTTGGTCGTTTCGTCGGAACCCTGGTCGATCACCTTCAGTGTGTCGGTGCGGCCGATGATCGCGGCGGTCACCTGAATGCCGCCGGTGCCCCAGCCGAACGGTAGCGGCATTTCGCGTGCTGCAAACGGCACCTGATAGCCAGGCACCGCGACGGCTTTCAGCAGCGCGCGGCGGATCATCCGCTTGGTCTGTTCGTCGAGGTAGGCGAAGTTGTAGCCCTCGGCGGCACGGTCGTAGTCGCTTGCTGCCGGTGTAGCGAGAGCGTGTGCAGTAGACGGGGTGTCGGTCGCGTTCATGCGGCTTGGTCCTCGTTGATCGATTCGTCGCGCTTGTCGTCCGCCTCATGCTGCGCCCGCAGACGCCGCACGAGTTCGAGTTCGGATTGAAAGTCCACGTAATGCGGCAGCTTCAGATGCTGCACAAAACCCGACGCTTCGACGTTATCGCTGTGCGAAAGCATGAATTCGATGTCCTGCGTGGGGGACGCGAGCGTTTCGCCGAGTTCGTCGGCACGCAGCGCGCGATCGACGAGTGCCATCGCCATTGCCTTGCGCTCAGAATGCCCGAACGCGAGACCGTAGCCCTGCGTGAACGCGGGCGGCACACTCGAACTACCGGCGAACTGATTGATCATCTGGCATTCGGTGACATCGATCTCGCCGATCTCGACCGCTTCGCCGAGTTCGTCGAGTTCCATTTCGACTGCGATCGTGCCGAAGCGGATTTCGCCCGCGAACGGGTGCGAATGCGCGTAGCCGCGTTGCGTCGCGTAACCCATCGCGAGCAGAAAACCTTCGTCGCCGCGCGCGAGATTTTGCAGGCGCGTGGCGCGGCTCGCCGGAAACGCGAGCGGTTCGCGCGATAGATCGCCGGGTTCGGGAGCATCGGGCGACGGTGTTTCCTGTTCGATCAGTCCTTCGCGGTCGAGTAGTGTGACGACGCGCGGCATCGGTTCGGATGGTGCGTGGGCGGAAGTGCGTGGTGCGATTGCCGGGTCGGATGATGCCGCGTCGCTGTCCGCAAGCAATGCGAAATCGAGCAGCCGTTGCGTGTAATCGTAGGTTGCACCGAGCAACTGGCCGCCGGGTACATCCTTGAAGGTCGCGGAGATGCGCCGTGCAATCTGCATGTGCTCCGTTTCGACCGCACATGTATAGCCGAAACGCGGCAACGTCGTGCGATACGCGCGCAGCAGGAAGATTGCTTCGACGAGATCGCCGGCGGCCTGCTTGATCGCGAGCGCGGCCAGCTCTTCGTCGTACACCGAGCCCTCGGTCATCACGCGCGCGACCGCGAGCCGCAACTGTTCGCGGATCTGCGTGACAGTCAGCGCGGCAAACTGCGTGTCGCCGCGGCGCTCCTTGTCGAGCAAACGCCACGATGCCTCGATCGCGCGCTCGCCACCTTTGACGGCTACATACATGGGCTGACCTCCACACGGGTCGTGCGCGCCAGGCCGATTACAGCATCGCCGCACACCAGATAGCAATCGATACCGCACGGAAAGAGCGGGGCAAGCGCCGCGCGTTCTTGCCAGAAGCGTTCGGGTAAACCGAGTGGCGCAATGGTCGCGGTCGTCTTGATGCCGGGGCCGCTCAACACCACGGGTGAGCCGCCTCTCAATGCATCGACACGCACCAGCAGCGTGACAGATTGCTCCGGTGTTTCTGGTTCGCCGAGCGCAAAGCTGGCGAGCGCTGGCAGCGCGTCCGCATCGTGCACGTAGGCGAACGCCGCTTCGTGCGGTTCGTCGACAAGCGGGGCGCCGGTATGAAAGCGCAGTGCAGAACCGAGCGCCGCATCCGGCTGCGCGAGCCAGACAGGTGTCGAGTAATCGCACAGTGTGAGCAGGGCGGCGAAGGCGGCAAGATCGGCGCGCGTGTGCGAACTGCCCGACGCACGGGCTGCAGGCAGCACATGGTCGATCGTGCCGACGGTGCCGGGACGCGACAACACATCGAGCAGCGTGCGAAATACCGCTTGCGTGTCATGCACCGGATCGGCAAACCCTGGTGTCAGTGTGGAGAGTGCAATGTGCGCATCGGTTGATGTAGCGTTCATCAGTCGCCTCGAACCATCGTGAAAAATTCGACGCGCGTCGACGCGACGTCTTCCTGTTTTGCCGCGCGTGCCGCCACCAGTTGTGCGGCGAGCGGAGCGACCAGTTGCGCGTGCAACCGCGCATGATGTTCGGGCAGTTGCAGCAGTGCATCGGCCAGCGCAGCCAGTTCGGCGCGCCGTCGGTCACGACCGAGATGACACGCAACGCCGACCGGCGCATGGCCTTCCGGTTCGCGCAGACGCAGCGTGGCGCGCGTCACGGTGGCCTCGCCGAGATTGAACGGATCGCCACTACCGCCGATGCGCCCGCGCACCATCGCAAGGCCGATTTCCGGCGGCCGCAGCCAGTCGAATGCAGGTGCCGGGGTACCTTCCAGCGCGCGTTCGAACGCAGCTTCGAGTGCGGCGCGCGGCGTGCGGGCGAACACCGCCATCCATGCGCGCCGGGCGGCGCCCGATGCAGGTGGTGAAACGGAAGAGGGGGAGGCAACGCTCATGAAGATGTCCTGTCGATCCAGCGTACCGCCATTTGACCATTTATTCATCTAAACGTCTAGACGTTTAGAGGTAAAATGCACCCTGTCTCGCGTGATGGACATTTCATAATTCCATCACGGCTTGCGCACTACAATGCATCCAGTGATATTGGAACCGAAAGGAATGACAGCACCATGACATCGAATGACGGCGCAACGCCGGGCACGACGGTGGAACGAGGCGGCGGCGTTGCCGTGTGGCGGCAGATCGAACAGATACTCGCGGCCGAGATCGCGGCCAGTGGTTTTGGCGAAGATGGCCGTCTGCCGAGCGAAGGCGAACTCGCGAAGCGTTTCGACGTGAACCGCCACACGGTGCGACGCGCGATGCTCGGTCTTGCAGCGCTCGGACTCGTGACGGTCGAGCAGGGGCGTGGCACCTTCGTGCAGCCCGGCGCGATCGATTACTCGATCGGCCGGCGTACCCGCTTCACCGAGAACCTGCGCCGGCAGCATCACGCAGCGGGCGGCACGATGTTGTCGGCGGTACGGGTGAAAGCAGAACCGGGTGTTGCGAAGGCGCTCGGGTTGCGCGCCGGGGCACTTGTGTACCGGATCGAGGCGCTCAGCGAAATGGATGGTGTGCCGCTCACGTACGCGCGCAACTGGTTTCCGGCTGCGCGCTTCGCGAATCTGCCGGCCGTACTCGAACGCGCCGGCGGCATGACGAAGGCGATGGCGGAATACGGCATCGCGGATTATCTGCGCAAGTGGAGCCGTATCGGTAGTGTGTTGCCCGACGCAGAGGTGGCGCGGCGTCTCAACATCAATCGCCAGCAGCCGGTGCTGTGGGTCGAGAACGTCGACGTCGACCTCAATGGTGTCGCGATCAAGTATGGCTTTACGCACTTTGCCGCGGACCGCGTGCAACTGATGGTGGAACACGACGTATGAGTGCAGCGGTCGATGTGGACTGGCCAGCCACCGCGCGTTTCGCGCTTTACTACGCGCCGCCTCGTGATTCCGCCTGGTGGCACGCGGGGTGCGACTGGCTGGGGCGCGATGCGGAAAGCGGCGTGTCGTGCGCGGCGCCACAACCTGAGGGGCTGCAGCGGCCGCTAGCCGATCTGACGCAGGCGCCGCGGCGCTACGGCTGGCACGGTACGCTCGTCGCGCCGTTTCGCCTTGCCGACGGTGTGACGCAGCACGACGTGCTCGCGAGCGCGCGTCATTGGGCGCAAACATGCAGCGGTTTTGCCTTGCCTGTCGAGGCGGCCCGGCTCGGCGATTTCGTGGCGTTGCGACCGGCGACATCCACGGCCGAGGAACAGATGCGCGACCTCGCCGCCACCGCCTTGCACGCGCTCGCTGCGCTACGTGCTGCATCGACCCCCGCCGATCTCGCGCGCCGCCTCGAAGCCCCATTGACCGAACGTCAGCGCGCGTTGCTGATCGAGTGGGGCTATCCGTATGTGTTCGACGAATTCCGCTTTCATATGACGTTGTCGAATTCGCTCGATCTAGCCAGTGAGCGCGATGCATTGCTCGCGTGGTGGCATGGACGGGCGCCGCATCTGGGGCCGCTACCCGTGGAAGGCGCGGCGCTGTTTGTCGAGCCCGCGGCTGGCGAGCCATTCGTGCTCTGGCAGCGGCTGACGTTTTCTCATACTCGCGACAGGTAATACGGAGCATCGATGCAAGGTCGTTTGATCTATGTGATGGGGCCTTCGGGTGCGGGCAAGGATGCGCTGCTCGGTTTTGCGCGCAGCCGTCTTGCAGGCGAATCGATATTGTTCGCGCATCGCTACATCACGCGGGCCGCCGGTAGCGGCGAGAATCACATTGCGTTGTCCGCCGACGAATTCGACGTGCGTTCCGCACTGGGTCTCTTCGCGCTCGAGTGGTCGAGCCACACATTGCGCTACGGCATCGGCGTCGAACTCGACGCATGGCTGGCGCGCGGCTGCGCGGTCGTCATCAATGGATCACGGCAGCATGTGCCGCATGCGCTGGCGCGTTATCCGCACACGCAGCTGGTTCACGTGATTGCCGAGCCGCATATTCTTGCCGCACGACTCGGTGCACGTGCGCGCGAAACAACGGACGAAGTCGCGGCGCGCCTCGCGCGTCAGGCACCGTTCGCGGTACCGGACAACGTACGCGTGACGACCATCGATAACTCCGGCGCACTCGAAGAAGCGGGCGACGCGTTCGTGAATGTGCTGTGCGGTGCGCTCGAAAGCGAGCGCGTGCAGCGCACCGGCTGAACTTTCCACCTCAGGTCAACTCGCCCGCGCCGCGATACATAAAAGGAAAAAGCGCAAAAAAGCGGCCGCTCAGGACCATGCAAACCGGAGCGACCGCGAGAGGGGAAGCTGCTGCGCGTTAGAACTTGTACCTTGCGCCGATTTGCAGGTAACGGCCCGTGTACGTGTACAGCGACTGATCGTAACCGGTCAGGTCGGTCTGGTTGAGCCACAGCGGATCGTACGGAGGCGCCTTGTTGAAGATGTTGTTGATGCCGCCGTAGATCGTCCAGTGCTTGAAGCCCGCGTACGTCACGTTCAGGTTGAACTGGCTATACGACGCGGTGGAGTAGTCGAGACCCAGCGCATCGGAGTACGGACCCGTGTACTGCCATGCCAGATCGGCGGTCCACTTGTGGTACGACCACGACAGGTCCGTGTTGCCCTTCCAGCGCGGGAACGAACCGCCAAACGGCTGTGCGAGCGTCAGATCATTACCCGCGCCGTCGACCGACGTCACGCCGCCGATCCCGTTCATCGTAAAGTGCCACACATAGGCCCAGTCAGCCGAGAACCTGAACGTACCGATCCTGGTCGGTATCGACTGCGAGAACGTCGTTTCGAAGCCATCCGTATCGAACGACCCCAGGTTTTCGTACTGGTTGACCATGTACGCGATCGAACCATCCGGGTTGTAGACCGTGGCCGAAGGATTGATCACAGTACCGATCGCGTTGTCGACGTGAATCCTGTACCAGTCGACACCCACGTCGGTCGTACGGGTCGGCGACAGTTCGAAGCCGATGTTGTAGTTCTTGGTACGTTCCGGCTGCAGACTCGGGTTTCCTTCGGTGATGACGTTTTCGTCCTGACCATTCGGACCAACCGGCATGATGCCGATGTTGGACGAGTTCGTATTTTCGAGGAATTCCGGTGCGCGGAAACCACGGTTATACGAAGCGTACGTAGTCAACTGCTGGATCGGCTGGAACCGCAACGCGAAACGCGGCGAGAATGCGCCACCGAAGTCGCTGTAGTGATCATAGCGGCCCGACTGGCTGAACGTTAGCATCTTGTTGATCAGCGGAATATCGATCTGATAGTACACGGCAGCAACGTTGCGCTCGCCCGAAACCTGCTGGAGGTTGGGGTTCAGCACGTCGCCGCTCATCGTGTTGCCGCCTTCTTCGATCAGTTCGCTTTCGTGCAGGAACTGCGTACCCAGACCCAGGCCGACATCACCGGTCGGAATGTGGAACAGGTTCGGTGTCGACAGGGTGCCGTCGATAGCATCAAGCTTGGAAATGCCGAGGTTGCTTGCTGTAGTCAACACACCGTTCAGACCGTTCGGTGTCAGCGACGGATTCGCAAAGTCATACGTACCGTTCTGGAGCGCGCTGGTCAGAGCGGTCGGATTGACCACACCGTTGAGCGTGTTGCTGACCGTGCTCTGCGAGTGGGTGTACCCCAAATTCCAGTCCCAGTCTTCCTGGCCCACCGAAAAAGTCCCCTTCACCCCTGTTCCCACACGATAGAAGTTCGAATGGGTCACTGAGTTATACGTCGTCGGCAGGTAGCCAAAAAGCTCTTGCGCGGCGCCCGTCGTGTTGTACGGATTGCTGGCCGGAACGATGGCCGAATACGGGCTGACGGTCTTGGTGACCGGGTTGTACACGAGGCCGTTACCGACGAGTGTGGGCCCATCGTTCGTGGTCGTCGTGTTGTTACTTTCCCATAAGTCGGCATATGCCGTCGTCTGGTCGTTGATCTTGAAGTCCCCGTGAACCTTGACGTTAAAACGCTCGGTCATCGGCTGAATCGAATAGTCTTGAGCCGTATTCTTCAGGCAAACGTTACCGGAGTTTATCGCTCCGGTTTGCGATGCGATCAGGCTGCTGGACGACGGCACGACCGAGCCGCCGGCGCAATTGCCTGGCACCGATGCGACACCCGTGTTGGGGTTCAGGAGATACGTCGGTGTCTGCACACTGCCGCCATACGGCGAGTTGCTGAAGTTCTGGTTCGCAGTCGTGTCGCGATCGGCAAGCGTAAAGCCGTTGTCTTTGTAGTAACTGGCGGTCGCAGTGATGTTGTAGCGATCGGACGTCAGGTTGCCGAAGCCCCCGAGGACACTGAACTTGGTGGTACCGGCGCCGCCCTGGGTGGCGCCGCCATAGCTGCCGTCGACTTCCAGACCCTGATAATCATGCTTCGTGATGATGTTCACGACACCCGCAATCGCGTCCGAGCCGTATTGCGACACCGCCCCCGTTTTGACGACTTCGATGCGATCGATCGAACTGAGCGGGAGTGTATTCAGGTCGAAGAACTGGTCCGAGCCGTTGACGGCGAATGCAAACGGCGCAACGCGCTGACCGTCGACAAGCACCAGCGTGTACTTTTCGCTCAGACCGCGCAGTGCGATACCGGAACCGCCGGCGGCAAAGCTGTTGGAGGTCGCTTCCCCCCAACTATCAGCGGAGTTGGCCGAGATCGAGCGCATGTAATTGGCCACGCTCTGCTCCCCCGAGTTCTGGATATCCTTGTTCGAAATCACCTGAACCTGGTTGAAGCCGGTCTTGTCCGCCTGACGGATCAGCGAGCCTGTCACTTCGAACGTTTTCATCTGCTGGACGTTCTTGTCGCTGCTCGTGCTCGTCGAGGTTGCCGCTGTGTCCGAAGCCGCAGCAGGTGCGGCAACTGCAGCCGTGCCCGAAGCCGCAGCGACAGGCGCAACAGGTTGACTTTGCGCGAATGCTGGAACAGCGATCGCTGTCGATAGTGCCAGTTCGGCCCAGATTGTCTTTCTAATGGTGATTGCCAATGCCCGTTTTTTCATCTCGCTCCTCACACTTGTCAGTAAGGTCATACGTTGTTATGCGGAGAGATATTTTTTGGACCTCTCTCCGCGATTCACGGCGTCGCAACATCGCGACGCCGTGTCCCGGCAAGCGTTGTTCTGGCGAGTGTTCTGGTACAAGCCAGTACACGCTCAAAGAATCGACAGTTCTGTTTAATATTTATTTTTATTACAGACTACTAAGGTTCGTTTCTATCAATTACCAAATAATGTTTTTTGTAATGACTCTTTAGCTCAACTACATGTGACGAGGCCGGCGCAAGCGTAGCCGGCACCTTGTGCATCATTCGAGAGAAGTTGGATTGCGCGTCAAGCAACACCAGGCCATGAGTTCCAGCGGGCAACGCCGGTTAGGTCCATGACCAGGATGCTTGCTACTAAGAGTGACTCGTCATCACGCGGCAACAATACATTGATCAAAATTTGTTTGATCAACATCAAAAACTTTTTGCCCGGTAAACCGTCTGCGCTACGCAACAGTGAAAGCGCCTGCCGTTCGACAACACCCAGGCTACGGAGGGCCATCGCATGAGCGAGAGAGCGATACGGCGTGG
Organism: Paraburkholderia acidicola; assembly: GCF_002362315.1. Lineage (GTDB taxonomy): Bacteria > Pseudomonadota > Gammaproteobacteria > Burkholderiales > Burkholderiaceae > Paraburkholderia > Paraburkholderia acidicola. The sequence goes on along the minus strand of NZ_MTZV01000006.1, from coordinate 1,328,214 downwards.
TGATTGAAGCTTCGCACGTCGTGCGGGGCTCTATGTGAGGAGATGGAAGGATCGGGATCCTTACCGTGTCTTACCAGCGGTATGGGGTCTATCAACAGCGCCTCTCTGAGCGCGCATGCGGTTACGGCGTGGATTGACGTGCTGATGCTGAATCACGCGAAGCGGCTCTGGAATCACATCGAGCGGCATCGCGCTTCTAGCGAATCACCAAACGACTTCGCAAGTCGTTTTTCTCTGTAGCGGTGAATTGATGTTCTTAGCGGGTCAACCCGCCGATCCGCTCGCGCGCCGCATCCTGCAGACACGACACGAATTGCAATGCCGCCGGCGTAGGCAGTAAGTCACGGCGTGACAGCACGCTGATGTCATAACCCGGCAACGCCTCTTCGATCTCCACAACACGCACGCCGAGCGGCGCGACCGCCGCCGCGAGCGGTCGCGTGAAGCAGGCAATCACGTCGGTCTGCGATATGAGCCCGAGCGTCACGGCGAACGACGACGGCGCACGCAACACACGCTTCGGCACGGGTAACCCGTGCCCATCGAACATCGCGTGCACTACGCTGTGCGGCACGTCGTCCGTACCGACGGTAACGATCCATTCGCTATCGAGCAGTTCGTGTAGCCGTCGCGCGTTAGCAAGCGGATGGCCGGTCCGCATCGCCACCACGAACTGCGTCGAGAACAACGGCGTCTGCACAAGGTCCGCATCGAGCGCCTGTACGTGGTGAGTCGTCGCGATATCGAGCGTGCCGTTGCGCAGTTTCGCGAGCGCCTCGGGCAAGGTCACTTCCTCCAGATGCAGGCTCACGAGCGGCATCGCGCGACGAAACGTCGATACCGCTTGCGGCAACATCGTCAGTGCGATCGACGGTGTCGTGCCGAGACTGACCTTCCCGGCCAGTTCACCCTTCACCTGCTCGACCGCTTCGACAGTGCGCTGCATGTCGCCGAGCAGCTGTTCGGCGCGCGGCAGCAGTGCGAGCCCGCATGCGGTCAGTTCGATGCCGCGCACGCTGCGGATCATCAGTTCCGCGTTCAGCGTGGTTTCCAGTTCGCGGATCGTATGCGTCACGGCCGGCTGCGTGATACCCAACTCCCGCGCGGCGGCGCGCAGACTGCGATGGTGGGCGGCCGCGACGAACGCCTGCAGGTGCTGGAATTTCATAGGGTATTCCCCGAGATAAACACCGTTAATCACGGTGAAAAAAACAGCATCTTATTCGAACAAAACGGCGCCGATATAGTGCTGGCGAGTTTGCCGGGCCCTTACGCTGGCCGCGGCACGCGAGATATCCGAACCTATCCATGGAGTTCCTGATGAGCGAAGCACCCCACGCCGCTGCCCCGGTTACCGCAGGTTCTGCGGCCGGTTTGACCGAAATCGCCGATCTGGCGCCCGCCGCAGAAGGGCTGCGCGAGATCCGCCATCACATCCACCGTCATCCGGAACTCGCCTACGAGGAAGTGGAGACCGCGAAGTTCGTCGCGGAGAAACTCGAACAGTGGGGCTGGCAGGTGACGCGCGGCGTGGGCCGCACCGGTCTGGTCGGTACGCTGAAGGTGGGCGACGGCACACGTCGCATCGGCATTCGCGCCGACATGGACGCGCTGCCGATCATCGAGGAAACCGGCCTGCCGTATGCGAGCGAGACGCACGGCAAGATGCACGCATGCGGCCACGACGGCCACACGACGATGCTGCTCGGCGCCGCACAACATCTCGCCGCGACGCGCCGTTTCTCGGGCATCGTGCATCTGTACTTCCAGCCCGCCGAAGAAAGCGGCGTGGATAGCGGCGCGAAGAAGATGATCGATGATGGTCTCTTCGAACGTTTTCCATGCGATGCCGTGTTCGGCCTGCACAACCATCCGGGTGCCGAGCCGGGCATGCTGCTGTTCCGCAAGGGACCGTTCATGTCCGCGGGCGACAAGGTGTTCATCACGGTCAAGGGCGTGGGCGGCCACGCGGCGCGGCCGCATCTGACGGTGGACCCGGTGGTGATCGCATCGAGCATCGTCATGGCGCTGCAGACCGTCGTGGCACGCAACGTCGATCCGTCGCAACCGTCGGTGGTGACGGTCGGCTCGCTGCATGCGGGCACGGCGAACAACGTGATCGCGAGTACCGCAAAGCTTGAACTGAGCGTGCGGTCGTTCAGCCCCGAAGTGCGCGCGCTGCTGAAAAAGCGCATCGTCGAGATCGCCCAGAGCCAGGCGCAGAGCTATGGCGGCGAAGCGGTGGTCGATTACATCGAAGGCTATCCGGTCGTCGTCAATTCGGATGAGGAGACGCAGTTCGCGATCGACGTCGCACGCGAACTGGTCGGCGACGACAAGGTCGTCGCGCAGACCGACATCCTGATGGGCAGTGAAGATTTCGCGTTCATGCTGCAGAAACGGCCGGGCACGTTCCTGCGCATCGGCAACGGCGTGGGCGAAGACGGCTGCATGGTGCACAACCCGCACTACGACTTCAACGATCACAACCTGCCGATCGGCGCGGCATTCTGGACGCGACTCGTCGAGCGTTATCTGAGTCACTGAACCTGCCGCTAAAGGAGCGTGCCTCCGCCGCCATCCCCACAACAACCACACGCTATCCAGCGACAAGGACGACCACCGATGAACACGGCCACCCACGCCCTGGACGTATCACGACCCACGAGCCGCAGCGCGATCGCCGCTGCGGTGATCGGCAACTGGCTCGAGTTTTTCGACTTCACTGTCTACGGTTTTTTTGCGGTGATCATCGGCAAGCTGTATTTTCCGTCGTCCAATCCGACGACGTCGCTGCTGTTGTCGGTGGCGACGTTTGCGGCCGGGTTCTTCACAAGACCGCTCGGTAGCGTGCTGCTCGGCGTCTATGCGGACCGCAAGGGCCGCAAGGCCGCGCTGAACCTCACGATCATGCTAATGGCGTTCGGCACTGGCCTGATCGCGATCACGCCGACGTATGCGCAGATTGGCGCAGCGGCACCGATACTGATCGTGTTCGCGCGGCTCGTGCAGGGTTTCTCGCAGGGCGGTGAGTTTGGTGCGGCGACCTCGACGCTGCTCGAGCAAGGTAATAGCGCGCGGCGTGGTTTTCGCGCGAGCTGGCAACTCGCGACACAGGGCGGTGCCGCGCTGATGGGTTCGGGGATTGCGGCGACGCTGTCGGCGGTGTTGTCGAAGGAGTCGCTGGAAAGCTGGGGCTGGCGCGTGCCGTTTGTGATCGGTCTGCTGATCGCGCCGGTCGGGTTGTACCTGCGCCGTCGTCTCGCCGACGACACCGCAGGAGACGCGCACGGCATCCAGCGCGGCGTACTGCGCGAGCTGTTCACCGACCATCTGCGCACGCTGGTGCTGCTCACGTTGACGGTGATGGGCGGTACGGTCTCGACCTACATCCTGACGTTCTACATGCCGACTTATGCGATCCACACGCTCGGGCTGCCGATGTCGCTATCGATGCTCGTCGGCGTCACGTCGGGTTGCGTCACGTTGATCGCGTGTCCGCTGTTCGGCCTGCTGTCGGATCGTATCGGCAGTCGCAAGCGGCCGATGCTGATCGGTCGCGGCGTACTCGTGCTGTTGCTATTTCCGGCGTTTATCCTGATCGATCGTTTTCCATCGCTGGCCACGATCATGCCGCTGACGGGGCTGATGCTGCTGTTCTTCGCAATGGGTTCGGCCTCGGAATTCGCGCTGATGTGCGAGTCGTTTCCGCGCCATGTGCGCGCGACCGGTATTTCGATTTCGTATGCGTTGAGCGTGTGTGTGTTCGGCGGAACGGCGCAACTGGTCGCAACGTGGCTCATCCGCGTGACCGGCAATCCGCTGGCGCCGGCGGGGTATGTCGCGACGTGCGTACTGATATCGCTGGTTGCCATATCGCTGCTGCGCGAAACGGCGCGCACGACGGCTGCTACGGATTGACCGCAACGCACCAAGCAAGGCTCGGACGCATGCGTTCGAGCTGACTTGACTGCATTCAACTGCGCAGTGCGATCATCTCCGACACGCTCTGCGCCGCCTGTTGCAGTGGTTCTAGAAATGCTTTCACCATCTGCTTGGCCGAATTGCGCTGCGCATTGCCACTGATATTCATCGCAGCGATCACACGCCCCTGGCGGTTGCGGATCGGCGCGGACAGCGAGATCAGCCCGACCTCCAGTTCCTGATCGACGATGGCCCACCCCTGACGACGCACCTGCACGATCGTCTTCTTCAACTCCTCCTTGTCGATGACGGTGCGCGGTGTGTGCGCATAGAGCGGCGCGGAACTGAGCGTTGCATCGAGCGTGTCGTCGTCGAGTGCGGCCAGCAACACACGTCCCATCGACGTGCAGTACGCGGGCAACCGGCTGCCGATCGACAGGTTGATCGTCATGATCTTGTGAGTCGGCACGCGCAGCACGTAGACGATCTCGGTACGATCGAGCACGGCCGCCGAACAGCTCTCGTGAACCTGCGCGGAGAGATTCTCCATGACCGGCTCGGCGAGATTCCAGAACGGCATCGATGTCAGATACGCGAAGCCGAGATCGAGAATCTTCGGCGTCAGGCGGAACAGCCGTCCTTCGGCTTCGACATAGCCGAGCGTTTGCAACGTGAGGAGAATCCGGCGTGCGCCTGCGCGTGTCAGCCCGGTGGCGGACGCGACATCGGTGAGCGTTTGCGCGGGGCGGTCCGCATTGAATGCGCGGATCACGGCGAGGCCGCGCGCAAACGACTGCACGTAGGAGTCGCCCGGTTTTTCGGGGAGCGGTTCGGCGCTAACAGGAACGGCAGAGGACGGCGGCAGGGCTTTGCTCATGGGCCTGTAGGAATCGCGTTCGCGAGAGAGTGAGTGCAGGGCGGCTCGCCCGTGTACAAGACGTAGCCGAAAGCCGTGACGATAGCTTATGAGTGATCTTTCGCCAACCTTGCGGCGCTTTCCAGCTGGCTTGTTCTCACTGGAAACAGGCCTGCGTGCAGCGGTCAAGCGGTTGATTATAAATACTTTGTTGTGTTGAAGGGCATTGCCGTTTCGTCAATGAATGTGGCCCGAGCGGCCCTTCACGTTGCGCCGATTCGATCGCTGACCATGTGCTACGCTTTGTCGACGCAGGCACGAGAACTGAATCATCAACGGATCGATTCAGCGGACATAATCGAATTGCTCGACTGACATTCGGGGAGCTGCAATGAAAAGAGGGTACCAGGTGGTGCTGATCGGCGTCACGCTTCTGGCGGGGTGTGCGACCGGGCCGACCGTGAAATACGACAGCATGGGACCGGCGCTGTCGCTGATGTCGCAGCAGCAGAAATGCTATCTCGTGGCGCAGACTGCATCGGCCGCGGCGCATTGGCGCGATGACGGGATTCCTGTCAGCGAAGCGCATGCGCGACTCGACGCCGTGATCACACCGATGCGCGCGCCCGATGACTACAAGGAGCGCGTGCAGGAAGGCATCGATACGACCTATCAAAGCCACATCACGGCGCAGGAGCTTTACGCGACCATGAAGGGCGCGTGCCGCACCGAAAGCGCGCGAGTGCCGCCGGCGAACTAATCTGCAACCTCACGCGAGCGACGCCGGCGCCTGCCGTCGCGGCACCGGCGAAAACGCGCACGCAATGCCCACTGCGCCCAGCCCAACAATCGACGATCCAATATAGAGCCACGTATAGCGCCCGGACAGATCGAAGATTAATCCACCGAGAACCGGCCCTAGCGCCATCCCCAGACTCGATAGCATCGTCGCGGCACCGAGCACCGTGCCGATAATCCGCGTGCCGAAATATTCGCGCGCGAGCACGACGTAGAGCGGCATCACGCCGCCGTACGCCGCGCCGAAAACCAGCGCAAGCGAATAGAACTGCTCGAGACGATGCGCGAACAGATAGCCGCTGATCACCAGCGCCTGTATCAGCAGGCCTGCAACGAGCACGCGTTTCGCGCCGAACCGGTCCGCGAGCACGCCGAGCAGCAGGCGCCCTCCCAGCCCCGATAGTCCCTCCACACTGTAGATGCTGACCGCCGCCATCGGTGAAATGCCGCACAGGATCGCGTAGCTCACCATGTGGAAGATCGGCCCCGAGTGGGCGGCGCAGCAGGCGAAGTAGGCGAGTCCTAGGGCAAGAAACTGGCGGCTGCGCAGCGCATCGAAGACGCGCATTCCTGCGGCGTCGGCGTGGTGGGCGGGCATGTTGTTGTCGGCCGTGGCCGCAGCAGCATCGGCGGCGGCAGGCGGTTGGCGCACCAGCAGCGCGGCCGGAATCAGGATCACGCACGCGAGCACGCCAATCGACAGCATCGCGGTCCGCCAGTCGTAAGCAGACACCAGCCAGCGCGCGAACGGCGAGACGGTCATCGGCGCGACCCCCATGCCCGCCGAAACCAGCGACACCGCGAGACTGCGCTGACGGTCGAACCATTTCGACGTGATCGCCATCATCGGTGCGAAGAAGGCGCTGGCCGCGAGCCCGACGAGGATGCCGTACGTGAGCTGGAACTGGAGCAACGAGGTGGCGCGGCTCGCGAGCGCAAGCGCGACGCCGAGCAACACCGCGCCGGTCAGCACGACGGGCCGCGCGCCGATGCGGTCGCTGGCTGCGCCCCAGCCGAATCCGCTCACGCCCATCACGATGAAGTTGAGCGTCATGCCGCTCGAGATGCCCGCGCGGGACCAGCCGGTATCCGCGGAGATCGGTTGCAGGAAGATCGCCAGCGAGAACATCGCGCCGATCGCGACGCACGTCATGACCGCACCGGCGCCGACGATGGTCCAGCGATACCGGCCGTCCGAAGGGCTGACCGGATCGGTTGAAAGCGGTTTGTCGTGTTGCTGGGGCATGGGGCGCTCCGTTCGTCGGGTTGCGGTGCGGGTTTTGCTGGGGGTTTGCTGTGAGTTTCGGTGCTCCTGTTGCTACGACGAATGGGAATGCGCTAAATCGACACGGAGATGGCAGAACTACGTTCGACGTGGCGTATGCGAACGGTGACTCAACGCAGTCCTGCCCGTGATCATCGGCCGGAATGATCCCTGGTGCTTCAGCCCGCTTCGAGCAGGATGTTCGTGATCTCCTCGGAGAACCGCGCTCTACGACCGGCAATCAGCACAAGCTCGGGATTGCCCGGATCGCGCTGCGCTGCCGGCATGCCATGCGCGAGCAGCGCGCGGGCGCAGGCGGCCAGGTCGCCGTCCGCGTCCGGCTCGTTGATCGACGCCCAGGACAGTGTGCCGATTACGTTATCGCCGTAACCATGTTTTTCTTGCCAGCTTGCGCCGTGGGCTAGCAGGAATCCGGCCAGATCTGCGTTGCCGTGAAAGACCGCCTGGTTCAACGCCGATGCTCCCCAGTCGCCGCCGGGCGTGGCAATCGGCCAGCCAAGCTCGACCATCACGCGAACGGCCGCTTCAGACGATCCCCAGGCGATGGTGTCGGGCAGCAGGCGCAACTGTGCCTCTTGCAACGAGCCGGGTAGATCGGGACGTAGCGCCTTGATGCGGCGTGCCTCGGCAGCGTCGGCGCGCGCGCAGGCGGCGACGAACTGCTCATCGAGGGAAAGCGGCTCTGCCGCGCCTGCGCGACTCAATACGCCAGCTACCTCCGGCATGCCGACTTGCAGCGCGAGTCTGTATGCGCTGATGCCGTTGGGTGTGCATGCGGAGGGATCGGCGCCGGCGGCCAGCAATGCCTCGATATGCCGAGGCGAGCGTCGCAGTGCGATGGCGCGTAGCAATGGTGCTCCCCAGTCGCTGGTCGGTGGGCCGCTGGCGGGCTCGTTGGCATCGCCACCGTGGGCGAGCAGGAGTTCGAGTGCCTCGGCGTGCGCCATGTCGAGCGAGCGGCGCAGCGCGTTGGTTCCCGTGACGTGGGCGCCGTTTAGCAGCAACAGACGGGTGCACTCAGGGTTCTCCAGCGAGTGATATAGCGACTCGCCATCGTTGGGATCGGCACCGGCATCGAGTAACAGTGCTGTCAACGCAGGATCGCGGTTGACCCCAGCGGCGCCGTACAACGCGGACAGAGGTCCGTTTTCGTCAGGGGTTGCCAGCGACGCCGGTGAGTACCGGTTGCCGATTTTCTGGTTCGGATCGGCACCGGCCTGCAACAGGTATTGTGCGCTTCGGTACAGCCGGTCGTGGAACTCCGGCAACTGGGCCAGGTGGGAATGCGTGATCGCGACGAGCGGCGGCAGTTTTAACGGGCCGCCAGGGCGATTGACCCATTCCGGATCGGCTGCGGTTGCATGGTGCAATTGAGCTTCGTCCCCGATCGCACAGGCGACATAAGGGTCGCCGCCTGCGAGATCGGGATGCTCGCGCAGGATGCGGGCGGCGAGGGGAGGCCGGGCGAGACCGGGGCTGCCCGTCACATCGCCGCCGTATACCAGCGCAAGCCAGCGACTCAAACGGACCGCTGGCGCGTCCTGCCGCAACCGCAGCGCCTCGACATGATCCGCGAGGCCGGCCCACGAGAGAAAGCCGTATTCGCGCGCAATGCAGGACTGGGCATCGTGCAAACGCAGTGGCGCCGACGAAGCATCTTCAGGGCGCTGGTTTCTGGCGGATGGGAGACTGCGTGTGAACCGCGCGATCGCGTCGCTATCGCCGGCTCTGTAGAGACGAAGCAGCTCTTTGGCTTGCTTCTTCAGATGCTCGAGATTGGGATGCTGGGGCAACAGTTGCATGAAAACCTCCGTGCATGAGATCGCCGAAGGCCCGCAATGCCGGCGGCACAAAGGTTCTGGCTGCTGTCCTCGATCAACACAAGTGGGTTCAACCCTTTCCGCGGGCCCGGAAGCGGCTTGCAACGCTGTAGGGGTGAAAGCCTAGCGAGGGGAAACCTGGTCGTCAAGCCGGTGCTGATTTTCGCTGTTAACACCCAGGGGCTGCACGAAAGCGATAGCTTTTGATGTTGCGGTCTGTTTCCGAGTCTCGTGCAGCTTCTACGAGATGCCGGTTCACAAATTGACCGATGAATCAAAGTGGACTAACATGGACTAACTTCATTGGGAGCGGCGATGCGGACGGTCAATATTCACGAAGCGAAGACCCAGTTTTCCCGCCTGGTCGATGCGGCAGCCAGCGGGGAAGAAATTATTATTGCCAAGGCCGGCATACCTGCCGCGCGGCTGGTGCCAATGGCGGAGGTCAAGGTGGCGCGTCGGTTTGGCGGCTTGAAAGGCAAGGTGCGCATTGCGGAAGACTTCGATGCACCGTTGCCCGATGATGTGATCGCGGCATTCGAGGGCCGTTAATGCGCCTGCTTCTCGACACGCACGTTTTCCTCTGGTCGGTCTCGGACGACCGCAAGCTGACCAAAGCGGCGCGCAAGCTAATACTGGATGCCGACGAAGTTTTCATCAGTAGCGCGAGTATCTGGGAGGCGTCGATCAAGGCCGGTCTTGGTAAGCTCCATGTCGATGTGAACCAGTTGGTGTCAGAGATCGAAGCGAGCGGTTTTTCGGAACTGCCAGTGCGGGCGGTCCACGCGGCGATGGTTCGTGATCTGCCCGATATTCACCGCGATCCGTTTGACCGGCTTCTGGTGGCGCAGGCTTTGTCGGAACCGTTACGTCTGGTGACTGCGGATGGTCACCTGTCGAAGTACACCGACCTGGTTATTGCTGTGTAGGAGAGGCACGCAGCGCTTTCGGTAGCTGGTAAGAGGTATTCCAGAGACAAAAGAGAAGGAGCGTGCTGACAAAGGTGTGTGCCTTTTCTCGGTGAGTGACGAAAGAGGATATCGATCTGTATCTGTCCGTAGTCACCGTACAGGAGGAAACCATGCACCCTTCAAGCGTTCCCACACGGCACACCGGATCATCGACTAACCAGCGATCGACACGAGCCCGCAAACTGATCGCCGCGCTACTCGCCCCCGCCCTCTTTACCGCAAGCGCCTGGGCTGGAACGATACCGGTCACCGCACTCTCCCCAATCCAGCCCGCCAGCACCGGCACAGGCATCACATCCGAGTCGATTCAGGCCACGATCGAAGCCAGCAAAGTCGATCTGAACGCAATGCCGCGTGCCCGCTGGCTCGCATTGATCGATCTGGTCCGCGGCGCGCCACAACGTCTGTCCATCGAGATGAACGGCGATCATTTTTTCTTCATCGGTGCTGCCGGAGCGCGCGAAACCGCACGGGCGATCCAGACACTGGACGACCGCGTGGCCGGGTTCAAATCGCAGCTACAGGATCTCGTGCCGGAACTGATCAACCGCTGAACCTGCACACGCCGAATACCACCGCTTCAAAGGAGCTGCCCCCATGCTTCGCTTCGCTGCAAACCTCACCATGATGTACACCGAGCACGCCTTTCCCGACCGTTTCGCCGCCGCGGCTAAAGACGGTTTCAAGGCGGTCGAGTATCTGTTTCCCTACGACTTCCCCGCCGCCGAACTGAAGACCCGTCTCGACGAAAACGGTCTCACGCAAGCGCTCTTCAATGCACCGCCCGGCGACTGGGCCGCAGGCGAACGCGGCATCGCGGCGCTACCGGGACGCGAAGACGAATTTCGCCGCGGCATCGACACCGCGCTCGGCTACGCGCGTGTGCTCGGTAACCGCAAGCTGCATGTGATGGCCGGTCTGATTGGCGCAGGTGAATCGCGCGAACATCATCGAGAGGTCTATTTGCAGAACCTCGCCTATGCGGCAAATGCGGCACAGGCCGAAGGCATCACGATCGTCATCGAGCCGATCAATACACGCGATTTCCCGGGCTTCTTCCTGAATCGCCAGGACGATGCGCAATCGGTGTGCGCGGCGGTCGGCGCGCCGAACCTGAAGGTGCAGTTCGATTGTTACCACTGCCAGATTGTTGAAGGCGATCTCGCGGTGAAGTTGAAGCGCGATATGGCTGGCATCGGCCACATTCAGATTGCCGGTGTGCCCGAGCGTCACGAACCGGACACCGGCGAACTGAATTATCCGTACCTGCTCGATCTGATCGACTCGCTCGGCTACGACGGCTACATCGGTTGCGAGTACCGGCCGCGCGCAGGGACTTCGGCGGGGCTAGGTTGGCTCAAGGCGTATCTGCGGGACGCATGTTGACTGAAGGACGAACTCGATCATGAAAGTATTGATTACCGGTGGCGCGGGTTTTCTCGGTCAGCGCCTTGCACGCGAACTGCTGGCGCGCGGCACGCTGAAGGACGCGGACGGTAAGCCGCAGACGATTACCGAACTGGTTCTGCTCGACGTCGTACCTGCTGCGCATCACGACGACAGCCGCGTGCGCACGGAAGTCGGCGATATCGCGGAGCGCAGCGTGCTGGAGCGCGCAATCGACGACCGCACTGCGGCGATCTTCCATCTGGCGGCGATCGTCAGTGGCCAGGCTGAAGCGGACTTCGATCTCGGCATGCGGATCAATCTGGATGCGTCGCGCCTGCTGCTCGAGACGTGCCGTCAACGCGGACATCGGCCGCGCGTGGTGTTCACGAGTTCGGTTGCGGTCTACGGCGGTGATTTTCCCGAGATCGTGCAGAACGATACCGCGCTGAATCCGCAGTCGTCGTATGGCGCGCAAAAGGCTATCGCAGAGCTGCTGCTAAACGATTACACGCGACGCGGCTTTATCGATGGTCGCGTGTTGCGGCTGCCGACTATCAGCGTGCGACCGGGCAAGCCGAATGCGGCGGCGTCGTCGTTTGCGAGCGGAATCGTGCGCGAGCCGCTGAATGGCGTGACCGCGGTGTGTCCGGTCGCGGGCAGCACGCGCGTGTGGCTGCTGTCGCCGCGCAAGGCGATCGAGAGCCTGATTGCCGGACTCGAAATCGATGCAGCGTTGTTAGGCACGCAACGCGCGCTGAATCTGCCGGGTATTTCGGTGAGCGTCGACGAGATGGTCGCGGCGCTTCGCGAAGTAGCCGGCGATGCTGTCGCGCAGCGGATCGTCTGGGAGCCGGACGCGCGTACAGAGAAAATCGTCGGTAGCTGGCCTGGGCGGTGGGACACAGCGCGTGCGGAACGGCTCGGCCTGACCGGCGACCGCACGTTCGCCGACGTGATTCGCGCCTACATAGCCGACGAGCATATTCAGATCCGCTGATTCCTCAATGCGCCGTGCCGGTCAGGCTCGGTGTTTCCGGTCCATCTCCTCTGCGGAATGGTTGCTTCGGGTATCGGGTACCTATGGTTGACAGGCTTTCCTGCCCGCGCCTATCATCGGGTTAAATGTTCGTCAGTCGATCTTGATGTTCTTATATAGAACATTTTTTGCATCGACATTGAACCTGTTTATCAACGCCTTGCGCTAAGCTCGTGCCTCGTCCGATACGCGCTATCGCCCATGGCGACTCGTGCATGGCCGCTGCCTCACATGCGCTCATCGCGGCAACGCATGACGACGTGCGCCGCCCATCAACTGGAGACATCTCATGACCGAAGCTTTTCTGTGCGACGCGATTCGTACGCCGATCGGCCGCTACGCCGGTTCGCTGTCGCAGGTGCGCCCCGACGATCTCGGCGCCGTGCCGTTGAAGGCGCTGATGGAGCGCAACAAGGAAGTCGACTGGAGCGCCATCGACGACGTCATCTACGGTTGCGCGAACCAGGCCGGCGAAGACAACCGCAACGTCGCGCGCATGTCGTTGCTGCTGGCTGGCTTGCCGCAGGCCGTGCCGGGCTCGACGGTGAACCGGCTGTGCGGCTCGGGCATGGACGCGGTGGGCATTGCAGCACGCGCGATCAAGTCCGGCGAAACGTCGCTGATGCTCGCAGGCGGTGTCGAAAGCATGAGCCGCGCGCCGTTCGTGATGGGCAAGGCGACCAGCGCGTTCTCGCGCGAGGCCAATATCTTCGATACGACGATTGGCTGGCGTTTCATCAACCCGCTGATGAAGCAGCAATACGGCGTCGATTCGATGCCCGAAACCGGCGAAAACGTCGCGCAGGAATACGGCGTGAGCCGGGCCGATCAGGATGCGTTTGCGTTGCGCAGTCAGCAGAAGGCTGCGCGTGCGCAGCGCGACGGTACGCTCGCGCAGGAAATCGTCGCGGTGACGATCGCGCAAAAGAAGGGCGATTCGCTAGTCGTGTCACAAGACGAGCATCCGCGTGAAACCAGTCTCGAGGCGCTCGCGAAGCTGAAGGGCGTCGTGCGTCCCGACGGCACGGTGACGGCCGGCAATGCATCGGGTGTCAACGACGGCGCGGCGGCATTGCTGCTCGCCAACGAGGAGAGCGCGAAACGCTTCGGCCTCACGCCGCGTGCACGCGTGCTGGGCCTCGCGACTGCAGGCGTTGCACCGCGCGTGATGGGCATCGGCCCGGCACCCGCGACGCAGAAACTGCTCGCGCGCCTGAACATGACCATCGATCAGTTCGACGTGATCGAACTCAACGAAGCCTTCGCCTCGCAAGGACTCGCGGTGTTGCGCATGCTCGGTGTTGCGGACGACGATCCTCGCGTCAATCCAAATGGCGGCGCGATTGCGCTCGGCCATCCGCTCGGGATGAGCGGTGCGCGTCTGGTCACGACCGCGCTGTATCAGTTGCAGCGCACGCGCGGACGTTTCGCGTTGTGCACGATGTGCATCGGCGTAGGGCAGGGCATTGCGCTCGCCATCGAGCGGATCTGAAGAAGCTCGACCAGAGTCATGGCGATGTGCGCGGTACATCGCACACCGCCATGACCGTTGCCATCATCTCGCGCTAAAACTGATCAATCGAAAAACGCGAAGACACCGGCGAACCGAGCGCATCACTTATTCCGCGCAAGCGCACCCGCATTGTTATTGCCGCCAAACAACTGCGTCAGATAGTTCTTGTTGTTATTCATCGTCGTCATCAGCTTGTTTAGCGCGGTGAACTGCGCGTTGTACTGCGAGGTCAGCGTAGTCGAATAGGTCTGCAACTGCTTCGCCTGATCCTGCAGGGTGGAGAGATCGGCGTTGAGCGCTTGTGTGCGTGTGTCGATGAGACCGCTCGTCTGCACGTAGTTCGTCGCGAACTTGTTCAGCGACGCGCCGATGCCGTTCGACGTATTGAACAACCCAGCCATCGATCCATCGTGCGAGGTCAGTGCGGTTTGCAGCTTCGCGTTGTCGAGTTTGAGCGTGCCGTCATGCTGCAGATCGATGCCGATCGCCGACAGGCTATGTGTCTTGCCACCCGATGCGACGCCGCGGCTCACTGTGTCCGCGAGACCATTGGTGACGTCGCGTAGCATCGCGTCGCCAAGCAACGGGCCCGCCTGCGATCCCGCGGCGGCGTTGGGCGTATAGCTCGACAGCGAATGCGCGGTCGATACATACGCGTTGTACGCCGTGACGAAGTTGGTCAGCGCGGTGGTGCTCGCGGCGTCGTCGGCGGCGACCGTCAGGGTCTGCTTCGTGTTGGCCGCACCGGGCGCGAGCGTAATCGTCATACCGGGCAGCGCATCCGAAATGGTGTTGGTCGCGCTTTTGACCGGGTTGCCGTCGATCGTCAACTGCGCGTCCTGTGCCGGGCTCACTTCCCTGAAACCCGACGAATTCAGCCGTGCATCCACACCGCTGCCTGCCGTGAGCGAGACGGTATTCGCCGCACCCGTCGCTTTCGAGCTGACGACGAGGTGCTGCCCATCGGCGGCATTGACGACCGTCGCCGTTACCCCGGGATTGTTCGATGCACCGTTGATCGCCGCGGCCACGCCCGCGAGCGTATGGTTCGACGCATCGAGCGTGACGTCCATCGACTTGCCACCCACGGCCACCGTCAACGTGCCGGTGCCGAACGTCGTGCCATTGGCAAATGCATTCGACGACAGCTTTTGCGCGGTCGCAACCGTCGAGATGTCGAGCGCATAGTTGCCGCCGGTTGCCTTGGTCGAGGTCGTCGCGGTGAGCCCATTCCCGCTCGCGGTCGCCGAGAATTTCGCCAGTGCCGAGCCGTCGGCGAGGCCGCTGACCGCGCTTTGCAGGGCGGACAGCGCCGACTTCAGCTTGCCGATTGCCGACAACTGGGTGCTGTCGAGTGTCTGCTTGTTGGTGATCTGGGCGTTGCGGCCGGCGATCTTTGCCGTGACGAGCGCCTTGACGAGGTTGTCGACATCGAGCGACGAATTGGTCGATCCGCTGATGATGGATTGCGCAGCCTGGGCGAGCAGGTTGCTGGTATCGGTGGAAGTCGGGGTTGTGCTGGCCATGCAAAGCTCCGTGCGTGTGCGGCGAGATCTCCGGGCGGTATCCGTAGATTGAAGCCGGATGCCGACCCTCTTTTATGGTTTACGGTGCCCTTTCATGAAACTTTACGTAATTATCGAAAAAGTTTCGTAAGGTTCGAGGGGCGTGCTTGTTTGCGTACAGGGTGTTGCGGGATTCAGCCCGCCAGGCTGCGCTGAATCTGCCGCGCGACATCTTCCCGTAGCGACTGGCGCTTGCGCCGCAACGTGTTGCCGGCCGTCGCACTGTCGGTTCGCGAGGCATAGCGGGACGGCGGCGCGAGCACGAACCAGCCGTTCCAGCTAGCCACTGCACCGCATTCGCGCGACAGGCCGTCGTAGTCGGCCGCCACGCGGCGCTTGCGCAGGACGTAGCGCCAGCTGCCATAGATATGCGCCTGCTTCGAGACGATGAAGGTCCCGCCGGTCCCCAGTCCCGCGGCGACGCATTGCGCGAGGTAGACGATGAAGACCTTCGGACGCAGTCCGTACCAGCGCTTCGTCAACGCGCGAAACAGTTCACGACCGTTCACCGAGGCGTCCGGTCCCTGTACCGAGCCGACGCACAGGCGCGCTCGCCGCATTTTGCCGCCGAGGTACGCGAGGCTGAAGGTGCACGACACGGCACGCCTTCCAGTGGCATCGCGAATACAGAGTGTCCAGTCGCCTTCCCTCTGGAACTGCTCGAGCGATTCCAGCGTGATGTGCCAGCGCTCCGCGCCGACCGAAAAACTGGCGATAGCCGTGTGGCCTTCGCGAGCAATCCGCTGCGCGAGATGCGGCACGCGTTGTAACGTTAGCGTCTGGTGATCGAGGCTCGCGGCGAGCCGTTCGCGGGAATTGAAGCCGCCATGCAGGAACGGCCGGTGCGGCCGTTCGAGCGCGCCCGGATGACGGACGACGAGTTCGCGCAATGGCGAAATCGAGCAACGCTTGAGCCAGACCGTCGTCGCGTTCCACCAGAGGAGTGAACGCAGCCACAGCCGCACGCGGCGCCAGCGATGAAACAGCGTGGCGTCCGGATAGAGCTTGTGCCCGGCGTGCCGGATCATCGAGAACGAACGCAGGAAATCGCCGATCCAGAGCGAGCACGCGGCAAGTTTTGCGACCAGAAATGGCGTCACGCGTGGTCCTCCCGGGGTAGCGATGGGCTGGATGCTAGCGACGCGTGCCCCCTGCGGCTGTCGAATTGAGCGCAGAATTGTCGAGTTTTGTGGGGGTGCGCCGCGCAGGCAAGAAGCCTCCGCTAAGCTGTCGCGCCCGACTCGGGGCAACCGGCAACCGGTCTGGCCCGGTATCATGTACGCCGACTGCGCGTTTTCGCGCCGCGCAGCGGCAGTGGCGGATAAGCGCCGTGGTACCAGGCAGCGCGAACCATGCCGGCCTCCGAACCCAGTCAGCCTTGAACGATTCGCCCATGTCTTTCCGGATCCTGCTCGTCGAAGACGACAACCGACTGTCCGCACTCGTCGCCGGCTATCTCAGCAAGCACGGCTACGAGGTCGACGTCGTGCTGCACGGCAACGACGCCGTGCCTGCCATCCTGAAGCGCCAGCCCGATCTCGTGATCCTCGACGTGAACCTGCCGGGCAAGGACGGCTTCCAGATCTGCCGCGAGGCGCGCGAACACTACGACGGCGTCATCATCATGGTGACCGCCCGCGACGAGCAGTTCGACGAACTGCTGGGCCTCGAATTCGGTGCCGACGACTACGTGCACAAGCCGGTCGAGCCGCGCATCCTGCTCGCGCGGATCAAGGCGCAACTGCGCCGCGTGTCGGGCCGCACCGCCGAGGTTGTGAATCAGCCGGATAGCTACACGTTCGGCAAGTTCGTGATCAACCGCGCGAGCCGCTCAGTGATGCTGCCGGATGGCAGCACGCCCGATCTGACCTCCGCGGAATTCGACCTGCTGTGGGTGCTCGCGCGCCATGCCGGCGAAGTGGTTAGCCGCGATGACCTGATGCGCGCGCTGCGCGGTGTCGAATTCGACGGGCTCGACCGGACGATCGACGGCGGCATTTCCAAACTGCGCCGTAAGCTGCACGACGACGCGAGCAATCCACAGCGCATCAAGACGATCCGCAGCAAGGGGTATCAGTTCAGCAAGATCGCGTGGGAGTAGTGGCGACCGCCGCCGCAATATCTGCCCGACAAAACTCGACACAGTCCCCCTCAATTCGACAGTCACGCGCGCGAGGACTCTCTACTATCCGGGCTTCATTGCTCTACAAGCCCGTGTCATGTCCGCCTCCGCCACTCCTGGTTCCCGTCACGCCGTCCTGATGATTCACGGCCTTGGCGGTACGCGTCACGACTTCGGTTCGCTCGACAGGAAGCTCGAAGAAGCCGGCAGCGACGTTTACCTGCCGTCACTGCCGGGTCACGGCTCGTCGCCGGACAAGCTGAACGACGTGAGTCTCGGCGACTACATGCGGCTGCTGAGCCAGACCTACCGTGAACTGTCGACGCGCTATGAACGCGTCGACGTCGCAGGCATCTCGATGGGTGCGCTGCTCGCGCTGATGCTGTGTGCCCGCGAACGCATCACACGTGGCCGTCTGATCCTGCTGTCGCCGCCGCTTTTTCTCGACGGCTGGAGCGCGTCGCCGGTGCAGTGGTTGCGCTATCTGCTGTACTGCGTGCCGGGTCTGCGCAACCTGATCCGCGTGCCGGAGAACGAACCGTTCGGCATCAAGAACACCCGCATCCGCAACCTGATCCGTCGTCACATGAAGAAGGGCAGCGGCGTGCACTATCCGTACGTGCCGCTCGCGGCCATCGCCCAGGTGGACTGGCTGCGTTTCGCAGTCAGGCGCGCGTTGCATCGTGTCGAATGCGAGACGCTGGTCGTGCATTCGGAAGAAGACGAAGTGACGAGCATCCGCTCCGCCGAATTCGTTCGCGACCATCTTGGCACACGCGACGTCACGTTCGTGCGCCTCACCGATAGCTACCACATGATCACGCTCGACAACGAGCGCGACACTGTCGCTGCCCGCACCGTCGATTTCGTGCGGCGCGGGGGTATGCTAGCGTGAGCCGCGCGGGCGGTGACTGGCCGGAGTTGCCGGCGGTTGCAGGTCCGCTCGCCGACACCGAGCCACCCCCGCCGTCCGTGACCATGACTGCCGCCGAGCGAAAACTCTCTGCCTACCGATATTGCAAATGGCGCTGGCTGCGCTTTCGCCGCTCGTGGACCGACACGCGCGCCGACCGCGTCCCGAGCTGGTCGCGTCTCTATGTCCGCGTCTATACGCGGCTGCTCCTGCTTGGGCTGCTGGTGCTCGCCGTGCCGCTGCTGGCGCTGCTGCGCGAACTCGGCGTAGACGTTGTATGGCATGCGCTGCGCGCGCTGCCCGGCGGTGAGACGCTCGTCGCGCTGGTCGTGTTCGGTGCGCCGGCGCTTGCCGCCTACGGCTGGATGCGGCCGGTCTGGGTCGATCTCGTGATGGTTCGCGAACGCGCCATCGATTTCACCGGTGGCCGTTTCAACACGCGTGCACGCGAATCGCATAGCGTGATCATCGGGCCGCTCGCCCGTACGCTGAACGCGCTCGCCATGCGCATGGAGCGGCTGATCGCCGCGCAGCGCGAACTCACCAACGGCATCTCGCACGAACTTCGCACGCCGCTTGCCCGCGTGCGTTTTGCGCTGGAAGTGCTGCGCGAACCGGCATCAGCCGCGGAATACGAAAGCGCGCTGGCGAGCATCGGCCAGGACGTCACCGAACTCGACGAGCTGATCGACATGAGCCTCACGTACGCACGGCTCGAATACAGTTCGCTGCAATCGAATCTCGAACCGACGGTGCTCGCCGCCTGGTTCGACAGCCAGATCAACGATGCGACGCTGCTCTATACGGGGCGCGAAATCGTCGCGCAGGTCGAGATCGATCGCCTGCTGCGCGTCACGATGGACAAGCGTCTGATGTCGTATGCGATGCGCAATCTGCTGCGCAACGCGAGCAAGTACGCGCGTTCGCGGATCATCGTCGGTCTTGCGCTGCGGCATGGCAACGTCGAGATCTTCGTCGAGGACGATGGTGCTGGCATCCCCCAGGAGGAGCGCGAACGCATCTTCGACGCGTTCGTGCGGCTTGATCGACAGACCGGCGGTTATGGTCTCGGGCTCGCGATCACGCATCAGGTGCTGCGCGCGCATCGTGGGCGCATTGTGGTGACCGATCCGCTTACGTTGTCCGGTGCGCGCTTCGAAATGAGCTGGCCGGCGGGGAGTGTCTGAAGCCAGGCGCGGCGACTCGCCGCGCCTGGCCTAGTAGATGTGACCCAGCTGGAAGTAGAGGTTGTATCGCCCACCTGGCGCCACTGCGACACCAAAGTAGAGCGGGCCGAACGAACTGGTCAGGCTGGTAAAGAATGTGGCGCCGAGCTTGAGCGGCCCTTTACCCGCGCCGACCAGACTGTTGCTCGATGCATTGTTATTCCAGACATTGCCCGCTTCGAGGCTGACACCCGCGAAGAGCCCGCGAATCACCGACGTGTTAAACGTTGCGAGCTGATTCATATAGGTAACCTGGCCGTAGTACATCGTGCTGCCGGCGAGCTGATCGGCCGCGTAGGCGGATAGATGCTGGAAGCCGCCCAGGCTAAAGCCGAACGGATTGACCTGGTTGGGGCCACCGAAATCGCTGCCGGCTTCGATGCTCCCACTGAAACTGTGCCGGCCGAAACTGGCGGCAACCAGTCCCTTACCGTAGACCTCGGTGTAGTTGGCGCGGCTGTACGCAAGGTTGTCGTTGTCGTCCGTAATCTCGTTGTTGCTTCCCCCGAGCAGCGACCGTTCTACACGCACTTCGAAGAAGTATCCCTTGCGGGGAAAGAGCGGATCGTCGAGCTGGTCGACCACAAGCCGTGCGTGAGCGTTGATCTGCCGCCCGTAGTAGCTGGAGAAGAAAACCGGTTGCGTGGGGTCGCCGGTCGGGATGTTGTAGACGGAAGATCCATAACCGTGCGCGTACTCAACACCGACCCGGAAGTCGCCGAAGGTCGACAACGGTACGCCCAGATCGAGGCCGGCGCGTTCCGTCTGCTGGTGATACTGGGTGAGCCTGAAATTGATGTCCGTATCGTACACATTGATGTACCGGCGCTCAAAGCCCACGTAGGGCGCAATGTAGTACCCGAACTTGTCCGACAGCGGCTGGCGCACTTCCCCGTGGAGATTGATCAGATCGCTGCCCACCGTTGCATCGACCCGCCCTTCGAGCCCCGATGATGTGATCCACGGCCGGCGGTAACCGACGTGCATGCGGAAGCCGCCTTCGTCGGTGGAGCTGCTCGACAGCCCGAGGCCGAACAGCAGGAAATTCGGTCCCCACGATTTTTCTTTGGCATCGACGATGAGTGTGTGTTGATCGCCATCGGTGATCATCTGCTGCGACACGCTCTCGAAGTCGCCGGCGGTCGTGAGCTTGAGCAGATTCTTGTTCAATGCCGCTGGATCGTAGACATCGCCGGGTTGCACATGCAGCGCGTCACGGATGCGTTTCTCCGGAACCCGACCCGGCGATGCAATCTCGATCTGGGTAATGTAGATCGGCCCCGCTGGGTGAGCGTTGTGCGCCGCGCGGTACTCCGCGTATTGCTGCGGCGACAGCGCAAGATGCTGGAGCGCCGGCAGCGCGGCACGCGCGGCAGCTTCGCCCGCAGCGATCGCCTGGCTCGCGTTCGCGAAGTCGGTAAAGCTCAGCGCACCGAGCTGCGGTTCGACGAGCACATCCTGCGGACCCAGTTGCTTGCGCTGCAGCGCGACGTTCTGATGGATCAGGATGCCGATCATCTGCTGCGCGACGTCGGCGGGCGAGGCAAGTGCATCGAGTGGACGCAGCGGCGAACCGATGTCCACAGCAATCACGACTTTCGCGCCCATATCGTGCGCGGTCTGGATCGGCAGGTTGCTGACGAGTCCACCATCGACGAGCGTGCGCCCGTTCACATCGGCGGGTGCGAACAGACCCGGCAGCGCCATGCTCGCGCGGATCGCGAGTGGCAGCGAGCCTTGATCGAGCGTGACCATCTGGCCGGTGCGCAGATCGGTGGCGATCGCGCGGTAGGGGATCGGCAGTTTGTCGAACGGCTGGTTGGCCGGCACCGTCGCGGTCCAGTCCTGCAGCAACGCCTGCAGACGGTTGCCCTGCACGAGCCCGGCCGGCAGCCTGAAGCCATTGAGGCCGAAACCGAACGACAGGCTGTTCACATACAGGCGCTCGTCTTCGCGCCGTGCCTGCGGCAGATCGGCCCGGGCGATGACATCGAATGCGATGTCCGCGAGATTGACCGACGCGAGGCGGTCCTGCATTTCCTTCGCGGTCATGCCGCTCGCATACAGGCCGCCCACTACCGCACCCATGCTGGTGGCGGCGATGCAGTCGACGGGAATGCGATTTTCTTCCAGCACTTTCAGCACGCCGAGGTGGGCGTAGCCGCGTGCGCCGCCGCCTGATAGCACGAGGCCGACCGACGGCCGGTTCGGGTCGCCTGCGGTGGCGTGGCAGGCGTTGTCGTCGGCCAGCGCGCGCTGGGCAAAAGCGATAGAGCCGAACGCAATCGAGGCAGCCAGCACCCTGCGGGCCGCCGCTCCCCGCGCGTATCGGCGCGAGTGAGCGAGACGGGCAGTTGCTTCACGCGTCGCTTCGTCAAGCGACATCTCTGCGGTTATGTGCGCCGACCGTTGAACCATCTGCTGTGTCAAGCCCGAAGAAAATACGGAAGATTACATGGTTTTCGGGCCTTTAATAAGCGTCGCTGAGCGTTACGCGCGAAGGCGTGTGCCAATCCGTGGGGATTCAGGTGGCGTTCGCTTCGGTGGTGCGGCCGCGCAGGCGCGCAATCCGGCGACGCAGCTAGAGCGTACTGACGTGCTGATGGGTGATGATTGGAGGGCGCCGACCGCACGGCGCCCGTGTGCGCGTTACTTCGCCGATTCGACCTGACCGCGAATTTCACCGCCAGGATTCTTCGCGGTGTGGACGTTGAAATACCAGTTGCCTGCGAGCAGGTCTTTTTCCTGCGCATCGGTCAGCGTGGCATGACCGTCGATCGGGCTCGGCAGATCTTTCGCAGCGATCGGGATCACGACACCCGCGTTCTTGCCGACCGGTGCGGGACCGTGGAAGTGAGCCATCGTCGCGGGGCCGGTCAGATCCGAATAGACGACATGCCACTGCAAGTCTTTCGACGACGTGTCGTAGGTGCCAGTCAACTGGCCGTGACCGTCGCTGGTCTTGGCGGGCACTTCGGATGCAGCCGTCAGGTCCGCGTGCAGGTTGACCGTATCGGCAAGCGCGATGAGCGGTGAGCCGAGACCGAGCGTCAGTGCGAGCAGGGGAATGCTATGGATCAGTTTCATGATTTCTTCCGTGGTCGATGTCGATGAAGGAATTTCTCGTTCGGCTAGTGTTCTGCCGTCCGATTCGATAACGGGCGTTAAACAGGCGTTATTCCATCAAGCGTCGCTTTTCTTTGTGACACGACGTCGGGGCGATGCATGCTTCGTGTTAGCCCGCGTGCGGCACGAGACCGGGCAGGTCAGCGTCGCCGAACAGGGTGTCGACCTGATTTCCTGAGATGCGCTTCGCGAGCGTCGCGAGATCAACCTGATCGGATTTGCCGATCAACGCATAACCGAGTTCGGCTTGCCGCCAGGTGACGACGTTCATGCTGTCGATACGTCGTTCGGCGACGGCCTGGTCCGGCTTCGTCTCCTTCATCACGCACAGCGCCACGGGCGCACCTTGCTGCGGCAGGTAGACGATCTGCACGAGCGCCTTGTCGCCGAAACGTAGCCGTTGTACACGTTTGAACGTAAGGCCCGCGGCGCGCAGGTCGGGAATGTTGACGGCGAGGCCATCCTCGCTGCGAATCTCGTCGAGCGTTTTCTTCGACAGATCGGCGTTACCGTCGACATATTCGAGCGTTTCGCGCGAATAGAGCTGCTGGTAGCCGGCCGCTGCGACGACCCAGGAGCGCGCATTACCTGCACTCCCCACCGATGCCGACTGGAAGCCTGCTACCGCGCCAGGCCCAAGCCGAAGCACCGCGCCGCACACGAACGCACCGGCGACAAACGCAACGGCGAGCCACGCGGGCGCGAAGCGCAACCGCGAACGTACCGGTGTAGCGGTTGTGCTGCCGGGAACCTGCGGCATGACAGGGTCGTTGGCGCCCGGCTGGAGCGTATCGTCTTGCCTGGTCGCTGCACGCGCCATGTCGTCGATTTTTTGCGCGAGCCCGGCCGGCACCGGTGGCAGTTTTTGCTGGGCAAACGCTTCGCGATACGGCAATTGCGAAGCGCGCAGCAAGGCAACCTGCTGCGCGACATCGGGTGACGACCGCAGCGCCTGTTCGATTTCCGCGCGCTCGTGCGCCGGCAATTCGCCGTTCACATAAGCCAGCAGCTGGATTTCGTCCGGTTTCATAAGACGGCGCTATTTCTCTGTGCGGATGGATTCAATGCTTCGCTCTTGGCATCGATGGTCTGATCGATGGTTCCTTACGAACTGAAAACACTTCGGCGCGCGGATTTGTTCCAGCGCGCCGTGGTTATTTTCGAAGGGCGATGTTCAGGCGTCCGGCGATGTCCAGGACCCGGCTGTCGGTCCGGTCGTTGCGCCGAACAACGGGTGGGTGCCGTGCCCCGCAATCTGCCTGCCGATCGATTCGAGGTCGACGCCGCTGACGTTACCGAGCAGCGCGTAGCCCACCTGTGCCTGGCGCCACGTTATCACATGCATCGAATCGACCGTCCTTGCTGCCACCACGGCATCGGGCTTCGGATCGCCGATCACGCACAGCGAGACCGGTGGCCCCTTGAGCGGCAGGTAGACGATCTGCACGAGCGGTTTGTTGTTGAAGTTGAGCCGCTGGATCGCCTTGAACTGCAAACCGGCGCTGCTCAGGTCGGGGACGCTCAGCGCGAGATGGTCCTTCGCGCGGATCTCGTCGATGACGCGTGCCGTACGTTGCGGATCGACCGGTGTATAAGCCACGGTGTCGCGCGTATAGAGGCGCTGGTAGCCCGCCGCGGCGGCCACCCATGGCGACATGCCGTCGCCGCTTGTCCCGATCAGCGGGCCCGTGCGCAGCAGCAGGCCGGCACAGAACGCGCCGGCCACGCACGCTGCGGCGAGCCATACCGGTACGCTGCGCAAACGCGAGCGGACGGGGGCGGTCGTAGCCGTAGGCGACACATTGGTGGTCCGATCGGCGTTCGCAGCCCCATGCGTGGCCCGGTGTTGCTGGACCAGCGCGTCGATGTTCTGCGTGAGCGATTCAGGAACCGGCGGCAGTTTCTGCGCGGCGAACGCGGCCCGATAGTCGAACTGCGATGCGCGCAACATCCTGACGAATTCAGCGGCTTCATCCGAACCGGCGACGAGCGTTTCCACTTCGGCACGCTGCGTCCCCGACAGTTCACCGTCGACATAAGCCAGCAGTAAGGTTTCGTCGATTGTCATGCGATCGAGTCCTTACGTTGGGTCGCGCCGCGCGGTACATCATCGCGCGTGGCGAATTGCGCACCGATTGCCTGGCGAGCCCGCGACAGCCGGCTCATCACCGTGCCGATCGGGACTTCGAGTGCATCGGCGGCTTCCTGATAGCTCAGACCTTCCACGGCCACGAGCAGCATCACGACGCGCTGCGCTTCGGGCAGACGCGCCACGGCATCGATGATCTGCGCGTTCATAGCCTGCGTTTCCGGCGTTTGTCCGCTCGGATCGGCAATGTTTTCGAGGAAGTCGTCGTCCCATTCCATGCTGGAACGCTTGCGCACGCTACGGGCGCGCAACTCGTTGATCCAGGTGGTGTGAACGATCGAGAACATCCAGCTGAGCGGTGCGGTATCGGGCTGCAACTGATGCGCCCGCTCGAGTGCCCGCACGCAGGCGCGCTGCACCAGATCTTCCGCATCGTGCTGGTCGCCGGCAATGCGTAGCGCGAACGCCCACAGCCGCGGCAGCATCTCGGGAAGCATGCTGGGTAAATCTGCACCGGTCATCGACGTGTCTCTCCAGGGGGCCTGATGCGCCGTCATCCGGTCTTGTGCAAGTGCGTGCGCTTTTGCCGGCATGACGTCGATTCGCGAGTTTAACGTGAGACCCGTGTTCTTGCCTGGCGCCGGGGCGACGCGCGGGCGGCATCTGTCTGGAGGGATCCGAAGAGGGATGGGCGTAGTGATGCCTTTTTTGCGGATACGACGCAGGCCGGAGCAGCGGGTGACTGTGTGGCCTGCGTCGTGTTGCTTTCATGAAGCCGACAGTGGGCTGTCGGTCTGCCTGTTTTTTGTGGAGTGTTACGGTGTCACGTCCAGGCGACCGTACACACCGGTTGTCGGCGTCGGACCCGCAGCGAAGAAAAGCGTGTTGAGCGGCTGGTTGTCGACGTTGTTGCCGAACGCCATACCCCAGATGCCCGGTTGCCTGAACGTCGAGCCGCTGGTGCTGGTCAGCGCACCGAGGAACTTGCCGGAGTTCGGATCGAATGCATCGATCGTGCCGTCACCGAAGTTGCCGACGAGCAGGTCATTGCTCGCCGCGCCGAAATTGGCCGGCGCGATCACGAGTCCCCAAGGCGAATTGAGCGTACTTGCGGTGGCGATGCGTTTGACGAAGTTGCCGGCGGTATCGAAGGCATCGACGACACCGTTACCCGCACCGTTCACCTGCGTGTGTCCATCGGGACCGAGCAACGCGTAGCTGACGTACACCGTGCTGCCGATCGCAGCGATGCCGAACGGTGACAGGCCCGCAGGCAGTTGCGGATCGACGAACTTGCCGGTTAGTTGAACCTTGGTGAAGGACTTGTCGAACACGTCGACTTTCTTGTTGTGGAAGTCGGTCGCGTAGAGCAGGTTCGCCCCCGCGTTCGCGCCGATCGCAAGGCCCTTGTAGACCGCTGCGCCCGCACCGTCGTCGTAGGCGTTGACGGCTTGTGTGGGCAGGACCTTCGGCGACCATGCCGCGATCGTGCCGGCGTCGGTAGCCCACAGGAACACGGCATTCGCTGCAGCGCCGCCGTTCGCGCTGATCGCGAAGTCGGTGCTCTTGTTGAACACGATGCCCGTGGGTCCCGCTGCCTGGCCCGCGGCATTCGGTGCGATCGTCACGACGAGCGACTGCACGACGCCGTTGCCGTCATACAGGGTCGACTTCTTCGTGTTGTTGTCGGACACCCACACCACACCGGTCGGATTGAACGCAATGCCCCAGCCGTTTTTCAGATTCGGATCGATGTTCGCTGCGGCAACGCTGCCGTCGGACACGAGCGTCGTGGCCTTGAATTGCGCCGGCATGGTCGGCGTCGAGCGGTTGTCGCTGCTGCCGCACGCGGCGAGCGTGGCTGCCGTGATCGTGCACAGTGTGACGAGTACTGCGTTTCGATGCAGTTTCATGGTGAATTCCCAGTGAATGGATAGTTACGCGGTTGCTCTGAAGCGATGTCTCTGAGTCGCTATCGGAGAGATGAGCCAACGCTATGGGTCGCAACGATCCGAGTGATCGGCGGCTTGTGCTGCGATTACTCGGTCGTCCTGTGCAAAACGTGCGGCGAAGCGGTTTATTCCGCGTTTATCGCAGGGATGTTTTCGATGAATTTTTGTTTTGGAGTGCGCGGTTTTCTGCGTGTTGAAATAGTCGATCGGCGATGGAATAGTTGCGGTGTCCCGGCTGTTATGCAGGAGGAACACAATCCCGCGTGCCATGTGGTTCATATCAAGGTGATAGTCATGTTCAGGAACAGTCTGGTGTTGGGTGTCGCAACCGTCGTCGGTATGTCGGTGTTGAGTGCGTGTACAACGATGCCGGCTACTTCGACGGCGGCCGCGCCTTCGATCGATCCGCCGGCGCAGGCCGTGCATGCGATGACGCTGGTGGCATCAGGTGTGCAGATCTATTCGTGCGAATACGATGCGCAGCATCGTTTGGGATGGGTGTTCAAAAGCCCGCAGGCCACGCTGTTCGATGCGAGCGGCCACGCGGCGGTCCGGCATGGCGCGGGGCCATCGTGGGAAGCGGAAGATGGTAGCCGTATCGTTGGGCACGTGATGGCGCAACGGGCTAGCGATACGCCAGCGAGCGTGCCGCAACTGCTGCTCGAAACGCATAGCACGTCGAGCAGCGGCACGCTGTCGGACGTGCGTTATGTGCAGCGTGTGAAGACCGTCGGCGGATTGATGCCGACGGCTGCCTGTTCCACTGAGCACCAGGCAGGCAGCTCGCCCTATCTTGCCGATTATGTTTTCTATCGATAGGGTCCGACTGCGGCTGCCGTGCACATGAGAGGCGTGTCGGCTACTTCACCGTGAACGTGTAGTGCCCCTGGGTGCGATGTCCATCCGCGGCGACTGCGACCCATGCGACTGTATAGACGCCAGGCGTCAATGCGTTCAGACCCACCGACATGTGTTTCTGGTTCGATGGATCGACGGTCGCTTTGCCATTCGTGACCGCCTTACCTTGCGCATCCGTGACGGTGATCGAACTGAATGCCGGTTCGAGGCCATCGTCGAAATCGATCGCGATATCTTTCTGCGTACTCGATACGGTTGCGCCCGCGCCGGGCACCTGGTGGGTCGGATACGCGTGCGCGTGGGCCAGTTGCGCGGCGCCCAGCAGCAATGCAGCGACGAGGGAGCGCGCGGTGGTCAGGTTTGAATAGAGAGTTTTCATGATCAGAAGAGTGGTTTGCCGAGTGAGTTAGGGAAGATGTCGTCGAAGTACAGGTGAGCCTCGAGCAGCACGCCGACATGATTCCCGCTCGCGCGATTGGCGGGAATCTGCGCTTCGATGCCGAACTGGCCGTAACGGTTGAGCCACAACACACCGGGGTTGATCGTGCCGGTGGTGTGGCCCGCGCATGCACCGGCCGTGCAGGTGCTCATCGGGAATTCGACGACGGGAATCAGGTTGCTCAACGGTTGCGGCAGCCCGAGATCTTTCACCTGCGATTGCAAGTAAGGGATGCTGTATTGCAGTGTCACGCCCCAACCGAGCGAATTCGGCCCGTTATCCGACGACGCCGTCGTCAGGTTCGGACCGATCTGCCCGGTGATTGCAAACGGCCGCAGATAACCGAGACTCGCCGGCAGGTCGCCAAAGCCCTTGCCGAAATAGGCCGTGGGCGTGAAGGTCGAATACGAATTCGCAATCGACCTTGCACCGGTCCCACCAATCTCCGATTCGAGCCCGATCGACGCCATGAATTCGTGCGCCGCATTTGCATACACCATGTATTTGACGCCCAGCGTCACGTTGTCCCAGCCTTTTACCGAGCCACCGTCCGGTGCGTTCTGGGTCACGTAGTTGCTGGCGACGCTGAACGCGAGGTTCTTCGTGATCAGCTTGTCCCACTCGTACGAGACGGTATTGACGTTGATCGTGTTGCCGTTGTCGTCGGTTGATTTGATGTGACCGAACTGCGTGTCGAATTCGTCACCGACGCCGGGATCGTCCACTGTGAGCGTAGCGGGAAAGACGCGGTCGCCGACTACCGCGTGCGCGGATGCTGCCGGTGCGGTGACGAGGTAAGCCGCTGTGCCGGCCATCATCAATGCCGTGCGCGCAGGTGTGATGTGCCGCTTGAAAAGCGTGCGCATGAAGGGGTTTCTCCTGTTGTCCTGAGGTGTCGTTCCGCATGCGCAGAACGACGGGCCGCTATTGCGTGTGCAATGCGGCGAGTAAGTACGACAAGACGGGATCAGGAGAAAGCCGGAGGGGCCCTGGGCTGGGCCGCGGTGTAGGCGAGAAGCGGGCGGACTTCGTTTTGAACCACCCGCACGAGCGCTGGTGCTACCGAGCGGCTCGCTGCAAACGAGGTGGTCGTTCCAGGCAGCACCGGCAGATGCGCGAGCAAACCGCAATACGCACAGGCCTGCCAGTGTAGTGCGGCACCGTGCGCGGGAGGGTTGCCTTGTGGCGACGCACTGGCGCTCGTGTCCGCCGAGCAATAGGTGGCGAGCGCCTGCCCCAGTCTGTCGTGTGCCGCGAGCGCTTGCGAAATGGTCGGCGCAAACGTGCTCATCAGGATTGCAAGCAATCCGAGCAGGCTGCCGAGTTTCAGAAGGCGGATGCGTGACATGCGGCTCGCGGCACGAAGGGACAACGAAGTGCGCCGATTATGCCACGCGATTATTGCGATCAGGTGCGGACGATGGCCACCGATGCTTCGGACGTCAGCAGCAGGAACGTGAACGTTTCCTGCAGGTACAAACGCACGGTTTCTTCGGTGTGGCTGAGATAGCCGATCGACAGGTCCTGGCCGATATGCAGTTCGAAGTCGCCACCGCGTGTGGACAGCACACTGCCGCCAGCGATGGCGGGCGCCCAGATCACTTCGCCGTCAACGAGCCTGCGGATATGCGCGAGTACCGGGTAGCCTTGATCGCTGGCTTCGCCAAGCGCCGTGTAGGCGTCCGCACCGAGCAATACCGAGTAAGGACCGTCGACACCGGCAAGACGCAATTGCTCGAGCGCCTTCGCAATGGCCGCCGGGTAGTCGCTGACTTCGGCGGGCAGCGTCAGGAGCGGATTCGACGAGCCTTCACGAATCCCCACGATGCCCGCGGCCTTGTAGCCGTCGAAAATCGCCTGGTCTTCGGAATAGGCGAGTTGCGTTGCGGCGTCTTTCGCCGGTTGCCAGTCGGAATCGTTCGCGCCGCGCTCGACGTCATCGACTGCTTCGCGCCGCAACTCGAACGGCACGCGCAGTTCGACGACGGCCTTGACCTCGCGTTGCCGCGCGGTCATGCCTTGCAGCGGCGCGGCGATATTGATCTGATGGCCGGTGCCGACCGCCGCGAGCGTCGAGCCGCCAGGGCCCTTGAAATCGACCACACGCCGGCCCGCAACCGAGCGCCTGAAGGTTCTGGCCACTTCCTCTTCGATCTGTTCCCACGCCTCGGCGGAGATAGGGGCTAGCTCGCGATGCAGATTATTCATGACCGGATATTCCTTTGAGAGAACCGATGTTGAGCGATCCGTTGTCGTTCTGCACGGATGGCGAGGCGGGATTAGCGCTGTCGGGCGCGGAGGTTGCAGCGGGTTGCCCGCGCTCCGCGAGCGCTTCGAACAGCGCTTGCGACGGCACGAAGAACAGACCACCAGTCACCGCGCGGCTAAAGTCGAGCAGACGGTCGTAGTTGCCGGGCGGGCGTCCGACGAACATGTTTTCCATCATCTGTTCGATCGGCTGCGGCGAACGTGCATAGCCGATGAAATACGTGCCGAACTCGCGGGAACCGGGCCTGCCGAACGGCATGTTGTCGCGCAGGATCTTGACCTCTTCACCGTTCTCGTTGAGCGTGGTGAGCGAGCTGTGCGACGAGGTCGGTTTGATCGAATCGTCGAGTTCAATGTCGGAGAGTTTCGTGCGCCCGATGATGCGTTCCTGCGCTTCGACCGGCAGTGCGTTCCAGCCATCCATATCGTGCAGATATTTCTGCACGATGACATAGCTGCCGCCGGCAAACTCCGCGTCTTCGTCGCCGATCACGGTGAACGCGACGGCTTCATCGCCCTCGGGATTTTCAGTTCCATCGACGAAACCGACCATGCTACGCATGTCGAAATTGCGGAACCCGTGCACTTCGTCGACCGTCGTCACTGCGGTGCCGAGACGCCCCAGCAGTTGCGTGGCCAGTTCGAAGCACAGGTCCATGCGGTCCGCGCGGATGTGCAGCAGGAGATCGCCAGGCGTCGACACGGCTACGCGGTCGCCCGAGCCGAATTCGCGGAACGGATGAAGGCCCGCCGGGCGCGGTGCGCCGAACAGCGTGTCCCATGCGGTCGAGCCGAAGCCGCACACACACGACAAGCCGCCTCCCGGGACGCGTTTGCCTACGGCCCTGACCAGCGCCGCGACGTCCGCGCACCAGTCGCGGACAGTCTGATGACTGTCGGTATCAGGCGCAAGGGTCGCCACGATGAAGATCGCGCTTCGCGTGATGGGCACGGAGACAGCTTGAGGCGCAGAGGAGGTTCCAGATGCCGGGGTGTTGTTCATCGCGTGGGAACGTGGGGACGTGGGAATGGGGGTGCGGGGTTCGACCGAATATAGCTTAAACGGCAGAAAAAAGCCGCTCGGTGCGCAACGAGGCGAACATCCTGGCATGTACGTGTGACGTTCGTAAAGTGCGTACTCGAAACGCCTGTTCATCGGATGTCGCTGAAACACGATCAACTGTCGCAGCTTCTCCGGCACCTTGGGCGCTACTCCCGTCGAACTCCGCGTGGACGAAGGTCGCGATCACCACCGCGATTTTCAATGCTACCGTTGAGCCTTCATTCAGCAACGAGGCCCGGATATGGACCGCATGACAGCCATGGAAACGTTTATTGCCGTCGTCGAGGCGGGCTCGTTCTCGGCCGCGGCGCGACGGCTCGATGTGGGGCAGCCGGCCGTATCCAAGTCGATTGCGCAGCTCGAGGAACGGGTCGGTGCGCGATTGCTGTTGCGTTCAACACGCGGGCTTAACACAACAGATGCGGGCCAGCGCTTCTACGAACATGCCAAGGTTGCGATCGACGAAGCGGAAGAAGCGGAGCACGCGGCAAGGCAATCGTCGGAAAGCCTGTCGGGACGGTTGCGTGTGTCGGCGGCCGTGACGTTCTCGCGCCTGCATATTTTGCCCGCGCTGAAGCGCTTTCTCGATGAGCATCCGCAACTCGAGATCGACATCGTGCTCGACGATCGCAACATCGATCTGTTCGAAGAGGGCATGGACGTGGCGCTGCGCATGGGCGCGCTTGACGACTCCGCGATGACGGCGCGACGCATCGCCCGCAGCCCCAGGTTCGTCGTCGGTACGCCGGCCTATTTCGCCGAAGCGGGCATGCCGGCGACACCGGCCGACCTGAGCGGGCATCAAGCCATTGTGTATTCGCAGCGCGGTGGTGGCGAGTCGTGGTCGTTCAGCCAGAGTGGCAAGGAAGTCGCTGTGGTGGTGTCGGGCAGGGTGCGCGTGAGCGCGGCGGAAGGTATCCGCACCGCCGTGCTGTCCGACATGGGCATCGCCATCGCTTCGCAGTGGATGTTCGAACCCGAGCTGGCCGACGGCACCGTGCGCGCGGTGCTGACAGACTGGCAATTGCCGCCTATAGACCTATGGGCTGTGTTTCCTTCGGGACGGCGCGTCACATCGAAGGCACGTGCATTTGTTGCTTTCGTCGAAAGCGTGTTGTCCGGTGCGCCGCAAGCTGAAACCGATATTGCGTGATCGTCGGCCTGCGGCGCACTGGAAGTGCGATGGTGCGGCTCGTGGAGAACGAGATCAGTTCACGCCATCTGCGTGAGCTTTTTCAGAATCGGCAACATCTCGGACGGATCGGGACGATGGGTGTAGTCCGGGTTCACCTCGGAGTAGGCAACGATGCCATCCGTTCCGATGACGTAGCGCGCGGGCATCGGCAGTGTCCAGCCCGGATCGCCATTGATCGCAGGCAAATCGTTTTTGAGCTTCGTGTAAAGCTCGATCAGATAGTCGGGCATTGCAAAGCGCAGCCCAAACGCGGCTGCCGTATCGTTATGTGTATCGCTCAGCACCGGGAAACGCAGTTCGTTGACGCGCACCGCCTTGCGGCTGTTGACTTGCAACTGCGGCGAAATCGCCACCACGTTAGCCCCGTAGCGTTGCAGTTCAGGCAGCGCTTCGTTAAGCGCCTTGAGTTCGAGGTTGCAATATGGACACCAGACGCCACGATAGAACGTCACGACAAGCGGGCCTTTCTCGAGTAACCCGGCCAATGAAACCTCGTTGTCCTCCTGGTCTCTCAAGCTGAAGTTCGGAGCGCGATCGCCGGCTTTCACGGCGCGGCTCGCCTGGCCGGTTGCAATGAGTTCGGCGGTTGCGCGTTCCATGATCGGATGGATGTCCGCTGGTGCGTTATACGGCGGCTTGCCTGCCTTGAAGTCAGCCTTGAAAGCGTCGAGTTTGTCCTGAAGTGACATGGTGTTCTCCGATGAAGTCTGGGGTAGATGTCCGCTACTGCCAGCCGTCACTCGAAGAGGGAGTCCGCCAGCGAACCGGTTTTCGGTTGCGGCGCTTGGGTGACTGTGCAGTTCGGCATGACTGCATGATCGGAGATGGATGAAACGGGCGGTAGGCAGGCGTGGGGCATAACACCCATTCCTGCGCGACATACCGGGAACATGATTACGTACGGATTTATCGGCCGGCTACACCGTTCGCAGCATCGTCGAGCACGCAATAACCGGTGAAAAGCTGACACACGGCTCGCGTGTCGACACAGGCATGCAGCTGTTCGCGGAAATGATGATCGCAGAAGTGCCGCGCAACATCGGCCAGTAAACGCAGATGCGCGCTGTTCGCCCATTGCGGCACCAGCAGCACGACCATATCGGTCACAGGGTGACCGTCCGGTGCGTCGAAGGAAATCGGCGTGGCGGGGCGCACGTACAACGCTAACGCATGGCGCAGCCCCTTGATCTGCCCGTGTGGCACCGCCACACCCTGACCCAGTCCCGTCGAGCCCAGTGCCTCACGCGTCTGGAGACCCGTTGTCACCGCTGCCGCCGACAGCCCGTGGTGCTGCTCGAAGAAACGGCCCAGTTCGACGAAGAGCGCTTGCCTGTCGGCTGCTTGCAGTCCAAGCAGCACATGGTCCTGGGTGATCAATTGCGCGAGTGTGTCCCCGCCCTTTTCGTTGCTCGCGGTGCTATCGATGGGCTGAACGGGGGTGTCGTCGCGTGGCGCCTCGGCATGCATGAGGCCGCGCCAGACGCTCGTCGGTGTGTCGGGCACTTCCAGCAGTTGTCCCAGTTCGGCGGCTGGAGCCAGGTGCGCCACGCGCTGCAGTGCGCCGCTCACCGCAGTTTTCGGCAGATAGAGCGAGAGCCGCACGCGGCCCGTTCCAGGCAACGGTGCGATGCGGATGGTCCACGGCTGATCGGCGCAGTCGCGGATCAGTGCCTGACGTAATGGCGTTGCATGCTGCTCGTCGAGCGTCACATGAATGATCACGTTACGGCTTGCCGGGGGACGCGCTTGCGGTTGAAGCGGGGTTTTGCGGGTTCCGAGGAAGGTCCGCATGCCTGTCATCGGGCGTGTCATATCACCACCGGTTTCGATTACATACTGTCAGGCTACACAAACCGGCATTAAGGTGGAGTAAAAATCGCGCTCGACCTTGCACTGGGTAGCGTTGCAAGCCGGTTCATCGATGGAGCACGTTATATGTACCAACCGCTTTTCCAGTCGCGCTCACCACCGGCAAACGCGACTGGAAAAGCGGTCGAATACAGTGTCCAGACATACCCTCAAAGGCCGAGCATGCGCCGGGCCTCGACTTCGGCCAATGCCAGGGCGGCATCGACACTACGCATCGGGCGCCCACAACCGCGTCCGGTGACTCGCTGAATCGTTTTGTCCTGGCGCGTGGTCGTTACCCGCACTGCGCCCTTGAACATCTGGCCTGGAGCCGGGAGAGCACAGACCTCGACGGTCATGTTTCCCTTCGTTTGTTTGAATGCCATAGCCACATCCTTGCTCGATGGTTCAGTGTGCCGCACCGTTGATCGCCAGTCCTGCCGGTCGCGCTTCAAAACGGTACTGGAGATGAGTGGGATAGTGCGGATCGACTTCACGCACCAGCCGATCGATTTCCCGTCGCAGTTCGTCGGAGCCTTCGACGCCGAGTACACGCGTTGCCCGCGCAATCCCTTCGCCGAACTTCTCGACCATCAGCGCTGCGAGCGCTGGCGTATCGGCACCGCGTGCCACATCGCTCAGGCGATGTTCTGCGTAAAGCTGGAGTACCTCGATCAATGCATCGATATCGCGGTTTGTCATCGTGTTGGCGGCCCCGTCTGTTTGTTATGGCATTGGAGCGCAACAGGTACGCGGTTGTCGAAACCCTCGCGCACCGCATCCAGCACTCCGTATCAGATCATCCGATCCATCACCACACACTCATTTCAGCACACGCCACGTCAAGAAGCCGTAAAACTGCCATAGTCGCGTGCAAAGAATCTGCTAATGCGGTGCAGCACACCGACGCCGCATTTGAGTATTGCCGCAGCATAAGATCTTCTTGACGTTCCAGATCGCCGGCCTAATATTGCGCATGTAATTCTTCAGAAAAACCAGAGACGTACCTAAGCGCAGGGTGAAGTGATATGCCCGCGCCCTTCAGGGCGGTGACGTTGGCCACCCGCAATCTGTATCCCCCATATTTCCTCGCAAGACATCGTCGCGTCACAGATAGCTTTCGTTATGCCTGTGCTGTCGGCGTATCGGGCAGGATTCCAGATTACATGGGGACGTGTCATGCATTCCGGTAGGCGTCGCAGAAGTCTGTTCTGAACTGAAACCGTGGCACGCACCACGGCACAGGCCATTCCGGTCGTGAGATTGCCGGTTGGCGCCCAGCAACGGGTCATGCTGGGTGTGGCGGCAGGTCCGCAATGTAGCGGGCCCGTGTCGACACGAGTGCGGTGGCATGCCATTCACAAGAAAGGACAACAAGATGAAAGCAGATCGTCATTCGAATGTCAGCTTTGCTCCGCCAATACTTCGACGATTCATACGCACGGTAGCGCCCGCGCTGACGCTAGCCGTCGGTGTGTGCGGGATCGTTCTCGCGCCGCCCGCGGCCTATGCTTTTCCGCCCGATCAGCCGTACGTGGATAACACGGCCTATGCATTTGGTGCCACCGATGGTCTCGCGGCATCGACCGTGAGCGAAAAAGCCGCTGTGGCTTATCACCAGTTGACCTACAAGCAGAGCGGCAGGCGGGTCGACTACACCACCACGACCGGGCATCTGACTGCAACCGATGCGAACGGTAATCCTGAAGCGTCGATGTTCTACGTTGCCTATGTCGCGAAGAACAGAGGACCGTTCCCGCGTCCGGTCACGTTTTTCTACAACGGCGGTCCGGGATCTTCATCGATCTGGTTGCGGCTGGGTTCGTTTGCGCCAAGCAGAGTGGCAACGCCCGATCCGTACACGACCGGCTGGCCGAACTTCCCACTGGTGGATAACGAAGAGAGTCTGATCGATACCACCGACATGGTCTTCATCGATCCTCCCGGCACCGGATTCTCCGAAGCGGTGTTGCCCAACACCAATCAGAATTTCTGGGGTGTCGATCAGGATGCCGGCGTGATGCGCGATTTCATCCTGCGCTATCTGGCGGTCAACCCGCGGCCCAATTCGCCGATCTATCTGTACGGCGAATCGTACGGCACACCGCGTACCGATGTGCTCGCGCCCTTGCTGCAACAGGCGGGGGTAAAGCTAACCGGGATTGTCCTGCAGTCATGCATTCTCGACTACAACGACCAGTACCCGAGTACGTCGGATTTGCAGCGTGCTACCGACTACACGGTGTCGCTGTTGCCGGGCTACGCCGAAGTGGCTGCATTCTTCGGACTGGTCACGCCACCACCGCCGTTTGGTGTGCAGGTGACACCGCCGCTACCGTGGCTGCGTAACTTCGCGCAGATGATGCGCGACTTTTCGACCCGCGATTACGCGCAATTCCTGCCGTACGGTCCGACCTTCCTCGGTCTGGCGAATCCACCGGTATTCCCGACGCCGGCGGTGTACTCGCAACTCTCGGCGGAAAGCACCGTCAACGTCAGTGCGCTGACCGCTTACCTCGGACCGAATCCGCTGAATACGGCACTGATACCTGGCTACACCATCGGCGGTTACGATGGTCGCGTGTCGGCGGCGAATAACAGCCCGATTATCGCCAGCGATTCCGATCCGTCCGACGCACTGATGTCCACACCGTTCCCGCTGATCCTGAACCAGCAACTCCCCAACTACCTGAAATACACCGCGCCGAACACGACCTACGTGACCTTGAGCGACACCGCCAACGAGAACTGGGATTTCAGCCATGGTGGCCTGGCGGAGCCGGACACGATCCCCGATCTGCTGGCCGCGTTGACGCTGAATCCGCATCTCAAGGTGCTGGTTGAAAACGGCTACCACGATCTGGTCACGCCATTTTTCATGACGGAAAAAGATCTGGGGCGGTTGAAGAGTGTGAAGGGCATCCATCCGGATATCCAGGTTACGCACTATGCCGGCGGTCACATGATTTACCTGGAAGACACTTCACGACCGCACATGAAGCGCGATCTGGTGAGTTACTACTATGGCTTCCCGATCGAAGGCGCGATGCGTTTCCACCAGTTGCCGAAACCCTGGTCTGACCAGCCTCCTGCCGGCACGCCTTAAGCGCTGGCTGCTGTTTGTGGAACCGGCGTCGATGACGCACGGAACGACTATGATCAAGGAAGGCACAAAGGAACTGCGATGAAAAAGGCACTTTATCTGATGGTATTTGCACTCGGTGCAATCGCTGGTGCGGCCCAGGCCAGCGATGTGACCCAGCCCTCTACCCGCGTGGTCAAACACGGTGTGGATGGCCCGTTCTTTCCTGCTAACAGACCCCTCACACCGGCACCGGTGGCGTCGACCGGCGACGCGTTGCAGGGGCAGGCAATGGCGCGTCTGAAAACGAATTTCGATGCCGCCGCTGCTACCGGCAACGGTTCGTTGACCCAGCAACAGGCGCAGAAGAGTCGATTGGGTTATATCGCCAACAACTTCAGCCAGATCGACGTCAACAAGACCGGTAAGGTCACCTTCGACGATGTGAAGCGTTATCTGCAGTCGCAGCCGTAATCGACCGGCTCCCCGCTGGGGAGTCGATTTGCAAGAAGCGCAGCCCGATACACCGGGCTGCGCTTTTTTTACGACTTCTCTGTACGCGTACCCGGTCTCGTCCACTCGTCGCATTGCCAATCTTCGTAGTACTAGATAGGCTCATGCAGTTTTGTCACGCAAGGAGGAGACGGACTGCCATCTCGATTTAGCATGTTTCTCAATAACGCGGTAACGTCTGCCGGCCGTGCTTGCACGTACAGGGCAAGTCTGTTGAAACAGCGACGAAACCCGCAAGCAATCGCAGGTAAGGAATGGTTATCAAAAGTCTCAAGATTTTCACTGGCATCGGTGTATTTATCATTCTTGCGTGGATCATCGCGACAACCCGTGTGCCGCGGGCGCCGACGGCTCAGCCATGCACGCAGGAATGGTTTTCATACCTGGACAAGAACTACTTCGATATTTCAGATGGAGAAGGGCACGGTCCGGACGTGGGCAGCGGAGAATGGCTCGGTGCAGTAGAGGTAAAAAGCGGACTTCCACGGCAGAGTCTCCTTCCCATGCAGCAGCGGTGCCAGTTGATCCAAAGCCAGCTTGAGCGCCGCACTTACATCGTCAATCATGATCTCCGCCGGGCAATCTCATTTTGAGGGTGCCTTGACTTCACACTTCGTGCCCATTTAAGGGAAGAAGCCTGGCCAGCGGGTAGCGGCCAGGCGGCTGGAACAGCGCAATTCGGGATAGGTGGGGCGATTGTGGCAAGCTATGGCGAACGCCGGATGCGTTTTTCGCCACGCCTCGCTTACGCCATGCATCGCAATCCAACCTGAATATGTCGCTAAAGTTCGTTTCATACATCGCTGTGGTCGCCGCGCTCATGCTGAGTGCCGGGGCATTGCCGTCTGCGGATGCTGCCGGGACGGGCAACACAAATACGGTCGCCGTGAATACGGCCGCTGTCGTCGCCGCCAGCGCGCCGGGCCTCGAAGCGCCCACTGCTGTCGCAATCACGCCCGAGGCCGCGCAGACCGAACTAAAACGGCTGCAGGGCGCGCAGGACCGCATCAAGCAGCAGGCTGGCAGCGCGACGAGCTTCAAGCAGCTGTCCGGATTCGACGACGCGGCGCAACAGCTCGTGAGCGACACCGACAAGCTGATTGCAGAGTTGCAGCCCGTGCGTACGCAACTGCAGACGCAGATCGACGTGCTCGGCCCGCCCCCCGCCGCGGGCGCCACGACCGAAGCGCCCGCCGTCGCGCAGCAGCGCGCCGGGCTCGACAAGCGCAAGGTGCAACTCGATGCCCAACTCAAGCAGGCCGCCGATACAAAGACTGCGCTCGTCAACCTGATTGCGCAGATCGCGCGGCTACAGCACGGGTTGCTGAAGAACCAGCTGGCGTTTCGTTCCGGGAGCATCCTCGGCACGCAGTTCTGGTCGCCGCTGTTCAAATCGAATCCCGACGACCTGCAGCGCCTCAGCGGCTTCGGCGCGGAGGTTGCACCGGTGCTCGAAGCGGCATGGCAGCCTGGGCAAAAAGCCGGCACGCTCCTTCTGCTGCTGCTCGCCGTAGTGGTATGGACGGTTGGCCGTCGTCTGCTCGATCGCGGCATGGCGTATGTGTGCTTTAACCATTTGCCGGAAGGCCGCCTGCGGCGCAGCGCACTGGCGCTGTCGGTGACGCTGGGCACCTTGCTCGCGACGGGCGTCGCCGTGCAGTTCGTGTACCTCGCGTTGACGCGCCACGCGGAACTCACACCGCCGCTGCAGGACTTTGCCGACGAACTCGCGAAGCTCGCGTGGATCTGTGCGCTGATCGCCGGTCTCGGTCGTGCGTTGCTGTGTACGCGTCACCCATCGTGGCGTCTGCCGGCCATCGCCGATCCGGTCGCGCTCGCGATGAAACCGTTCCCGACAGCGCTGGCAGGGTTGCTGCTGCTGTCAGGTGCGCTCGAACAATTGAACCGGACCGTCGATACGAGCCTGCAGGTCACGCTCTTCGGACGCGGACTGGTATCGCTCGTCGTGGTGCTGACCATCGGCGCATCGCTGATACGGGCCAACCGCGTGCGCACGGCACTTGCCGCCGCGGGTGAGCCACCCGAAGCACGCTCGACGTTTGCCGGTTTGATCCACGGCGCCGTCACATTGACGGTGGTGGTATCGCTGTTCGCGCTGCTGACTGGCTACATCTCGATCGCACGGTTTCTGACCTACGAACTCGTATGGTTCGACATCGTGCTGTGCAGCATGTACCTGCTCATGCAGCTGACGAAAGATCTCTGCGAAAGCCTTTTCTCGCCGCATCATGCGACCGGCAAGGCGATCAAGCATCTCTTCGGTCTGCAGGACATGCACCTCGATCAGGTGTCGACGATCCTCGCGGGCGGCGGTTCGAGCCTGTTGATGCTGCTCGCCGTGTTCGCATTGTTCACCGGCGGTTTCGGCACGACGCCGGGCGATCTGCTCAACAGCCTGCTCAACGCATTTGGCGCGGATCGACTACAGCGATTGAACATCGTCCCCGCGCATATTCTGAACGCGCTGATTGCGTTGATCGTGGGCGTGTATCTGTTGCGCACCGTTCGCCGCTGGCTCGATGCCGAGTTGCTGCCAAAGAGCGGCGTCGAGCCGGGCATGCGCATCTCGCTCGTTACGCTGTTCAGTAACCTTGGCTACGTGGTCCTTGTGCTGCTGATCCTCGCGTTACTGGGTGTCCAGTGGAGCAACCTCGCGTGGATTGTCAGTGCGTTGTCGGTGGGGATCGGTTTCGGTCTGCAGGAGATCGTGAAGAATTTTGTGTCCGGGTTGATCCTGCTGACTGAGCGCCCGGTGAAAGTCGGCGACATGATCAGCATCAGCGGCGTGGAGGGTGATATCCGGCGCATCAATGTGCGTGCCACGGAAATCCAGTTGAGCGACCGGTCCACCGTGATCGTGCCGAATTCACAGCTGATCTCGCAGAACCTGCGCAACGTGACGATGGGCAACAGCACGCAAGGGGTGGCGACGCTGATGCTGACGTTCCCGCTCAACACGGACCCCGAGCAGATCCGCGACATTCTGCTTGGTGCGTACGAGGCGCATCCGGCTATTCTCGACAAACCCGCGCCATCGGTGACATTTAGCCAGCTGACACCGGATGGGATCACACTCAGCGTGACCGGCTACGTGATCAGCCCGCGCATTTCAGGTTCGACGAAGAGCGAGCTGCTGTTCGAAATCCTGAAGGCGCTGCGCGCCGCGGAAATTCCGCTGTCGAATCCGCAGACCTTGATGATTCACAACATGCCTGCGCCGGGGGCGTGATCGGTGGGTCGGGCGGTGCAGCAATGACGTGCTGCTTGAAAGTGCGGCCGCGCGTTGCTGTACCGACTTCAGTCAGGACTTCGCATCCTCCTGCTTCACGTCGTCGCTAGCGGGAGCGAAGCGGGCTTGTGCCGCGACGAGTTGATCGTCTGTGGTTGCTACGAGCCACAGACGCGCGTGCTCCGAGATCCAGCGGTTATGGTCCTTCAACGGACCCATTGCGGCGGCGGCCTTCCAGACCACGGGCGCGGTCTTGCTTTTCCTGCCTGACGGCGCACCGACGAGCAGGCAATAAGGCCCCAGCGGAAGCGAGACAAACGGCAGGGCAGGACGGGCCTGCACGCGCCAGTCGATGAAGGGCATTTCGCTGATCAGCAGCGGCGCGGGCAAGCCGTACAGCACACTGAAATCGTAGAGCGCCAGTTGTTCGCGCATGGCGACATAAACACGCCGGATATCTTCGACAACGGCGGCCCGGATCTCGTCGTCGAACATGGGCTCTTCAGCATAGCGGGCCAATGCCTGTTGAGCGTCCAGTTGATACGCGCTGAAGAGGCCGAGTTCGATGCAATCCTGCACGGCGCGCTGAACCTCGGCGACTGAACCGGCTTCCTCTGGCTTGCCGAGTTGCGCAGCCCGCAAAAAGCGGGCGAGGCCCGCTTCCTGGATGGCAGGTCCCTCTGTAGAGCGATCGTCTTCGGCGACCTTGCCAAGCGGCACGTAGGTATATTGCTCGGCTGCGAAATGCGATTTCTTGCCTTCGTCGAACTTGATCTGGCCATCGAGGCAGTCCAGATAGCGCGTCCCAACCCGGCCATGCTCCCAGACCCAGTTTTTCAGGAACGGGCGCAGGGGATGCAGTCTTTCGTGATCGGTCATTGAAACCTCCAGGTCGCCCAGTATAGTTCGAAGTTGTCGGCGGTTATCTGAGGGAGAGCTTCCTGCTCCTGGTCGCGAGAGATTGTGTGGCTTGCGGTGCAGATACTGCCGATGTGCTCAACGCCATGCGTCGGTCATCACATTAGAAACAGGGTGATCAGAAACGGCGCAATCAAGGTCAGGATAAGACCGCTGACTAGCGCCGTAGGGATCTCTGCGGCCTCACACGTCTGCTTGATGATGGGCAGTGTCGAATCCAGCGCTGTCGCACCACTCGCTCCAATACACGGCTTTGAAAATCGTGCTCCCAGGCTGTACAGAAGCACGATTGCAAGCAGCTCCCGGAACAGGTCGGTGAGTAACGCTATCGTGCCGTACGTGTTCCCGAGATAACCGGCTATCAGCACGCCGGACAGCGTGAACCATCCGAAGCCGCTTGAGAGTCCGAGCGCTACCGCCAGTGGTGGACCGCCCACTGCTGAAGCGATCGCGCCACCGGTCAGCGAACCGAGTATCACAAGAACGGGGATCGAGAGCACTCGTGGGGAGAGCCATTTACGGTTGACAGAGAGACCTGTGAGATCGACGCCTACCAGCCAGATCAATGCATACAGAAGCTGATCGGTCGACGGGAGAGGCACGCCCGACAGGTACGCGGGCATTTTTACGAAGCTGAGAAAAACGCCCGCCGCCACCATGAGAAGCGCTATCGTGCATTCCTTAAGCGGTTTCAGAACAGCGTTGAACGTCACACCGGCAGGACTGGAAAACTGCGGGGTTGTTTCGTCGGGACGGTGTGCCAGCACGATGAAGAGCCACGGGAAAGCCGTCGTCAGCGTGGCAAGCAGGAGCGCAACTGCTATAGCGTGCGTCACCTCCGTTGCACGTCCAAGCACATCGCCGAACTGATATCCAATCGAAAGCAGGAGGAGCCACACGAACGGTGTGATCAACTGGATCAGGCGGCTCCG
The DNA here is from genome assembly GCF_002362315.1 of Paraburkholderia acidicola. Taxonomy (GTDB): domain Bacteria; phylum Pseudomonadota; class Gammaproteobacteria; order Burkholderiales; family Burkholderiaceae; genus Paraburkholderia; species Paraburkholderia acidicola. The sequence goes on along the minus strand of NZ_MTZV01000006.1, from coordinate 1,285,263 downwards.
TATTCCCGAGTTGATAAACCGACCGGTGATATAGCCCGCCACCAGAGCGAGGAGTATCGGAAGAACCGCCATGGCTAGCGTTTGCATCAGATGTTCTGCCTTGTCTGGGAGAAATCGATGAGGATGATGCAACGTTCGGCTACGGCATCGTCGCCAATGGTTTTGCGCACCGGGTCAACGTAGTGACAAACAGCCGGGTCGAAGACTGCGAAGCTTTCCAGGAAATCCCTCAGGACAAATTGCGCAACGAGGTCGCTGTGCTGAACCTCCTCGAGTGGCAGATTGCGAACCGATGGCCTGCCAATGTAGTTGACGCCGCCATCGGTTGAGCTGGATCGATGAACCAGATGAGCAAACGTGAACGGTTCGCCGTCCTGGTGAAAGCAGTTCGGGGAGCTGATACCGAGGTCATCGCGGCCGTGTGCCTCGATTTTTACGAAGTGCACGCCGAAATAGATTGGAAACTCCTGCCCCGAATGCTGCCAGAACGTATGCGAGAAATCGTCGAGAACGAGCTGTTGAAGAATACGGCTTGCCTTGCACAAGTCGCTCAATGCGTTGAAGTAACGGATGTTCTGATGATCGGGATTGTTGCCGCCCTGATCGTAACCTGCACGGCATACGTTTCCATTGGTCACCGGTGGAATCCAGAAAACTTCCTCCTTCTCGGCCCATGGAATGATGATGCCGTTTCCATAGCGACGAAAGCGGCGAACTCCGGGCGGAGCGAATTCGTCCGGTTCGAGTGAGCGGAACTCGGCGTGGAGAATGTCGCGATCGCTGTCGTTGTATTTGATCGTCGGTTGATAGTGAGCGAAGCCATTTGCTTCAAGATGTGTACGAATGAGTTTTTCGTGAATCATATTTTCTGGTCTTGCGAATGCGAACGTGGTCTAGCGAGCAATAGATGAATGAGCCTCGCTGTATATCGTGAGCATTCGTGATCGTCATAGGTGTGTTGTGAACGACTCAAGCTTAACGACGGGTCGCTGAAATTACTTTGCAAGCTCACATAGGTTGACGCTAATATTTCGGAGAATTTCCGCGCAATTTTTACGATAAGAGGGGGATTTCCCCGTGCTGGAACTGGACCGTATCGATCAGGACATGCTTCGTCTGCTGCAGGCAGATGGACGTATGACAGGGGGCAAACTTGCAGAGAAGCTCGCGCTAAGCGAATCGCCTAGTTGGCGGCGCCAGAAGCGGCTTGAAGCGGACGGGTATATCGAGGGTTATCAGGCGATAGTGAGTCGGAAAAAACTGGGACTCGGGGTCCTCGCTTTCGTCCGTCTAAGTGTCGCAGAGCACTCCGAATCAGTGTTGACTAAAATCGAGATGCATCTTGCGGCTCATCAGAATGTTCTTAGTTGCCACAAGGTTTCCGGCGATGCCGACTATCTTGTCCAGATTGTCGCCAAGGATCTCGACGAATATGGCCGATTCTTCACCAGCATTTTCTCGGACTTGCCGGGAATTGCGACGCTGCATTCAAATCTCTCGCTGCAGGAAGTGAAGGCGACCTCTCAATTGCCTATCTACTAGAAGAAAACCGGGCGCCACCAGCAAGTAAACCCCCCATCCCATTTCCTGACACACAGATCGCGTAGCATAGACAAGCTCGCACGCCGCGAGCGATTGAATGCTTCTGCGAATCACCAACCCTTGGGAGATGAAAAATGAGCATCTTTGGCGAAATCGTGAGCAAGCTGTTTGGCAAGGCGAAGCCGGATCAACCGGCACCGGCCACCGAACCCACTCCGGACCCAGCCGCAGCGCAAGCTGCCGCCCCGGATGCCGCACCGGCTCCCGCACCGCTGGCTGACGTCGACGTCGCAGCCGTGATGGACAAGGCTGTTGCGGATAGCGGTCAAACGCTGAACTGGCGCACATCGATCGTCGATACGATGAAGGCGCTCGGTGTCGACAGCAGCCTCGAACACCGCAAGCAGCTGGCCCAGGAACTTAAGTACGACGGCGACACCAACGATTCAGCCAGCATGAACATCTGGTTGCACAAACAGGTGATGCAGGCGCTGGCAGCAAACGGCGGCAAGTTGCCGGCGGATCTGGCGGGCTGAGTTCGTACGGTCCCTCAACGGGGCGTTGCGCATGCTTCGCGTGACGCGATTTTCGCAGCGCCCCTTCTCCGTGCCCGTCACTACGGCTGGTTGTATTCCGGCACGATCGTATTGAGCTGTTCGAGCAACTTCAACGCCGGGCTCGGCAAAATCCCCTGACGTCTGCGAAACGCGGTCAACGTGCGTCGTCCCACCAGTCCCGGAACCGGCAACGTATCGAACACACCCGCGGCGCTTTCCGTGTCGTACATCGGCGCGGCCATCCAGCTCAGAAAACCGGCACGCGTGACGAGACTCTTCAACACCGTGATCGAACGGGTTTCGACGGCGATATCGGGCATGCCCAGTCCATGTTCGGCGAACACCTGCTGCATATGTTCGAACGGACCAGTCCCGCGCGGCGGCACACACCATTGCTGATCGAGCGTATCGGCGAGACATAAATTCGCTTTGCGGCGCAACGGATGATCGAGCGCGGCGACCACATAGCTCATGTCCTCCCAGCGGCAACTGGGGATCGCGACGATCTCACTGGTGTCGGGCACGGCCATGCTGAGTACGAGATCGATTTCGTGCTTCATCAGGCTGTCGGCGAGCCGGTCCCATACCGCTTCGACAATCTCCACGCGCAGATTCGGCCAGCGCGCGAGTACGCTGCTCACCGCGAGCGGCAGCACGAGTGTGGCGATGCTGGCCACTGCGCCGACGCGGATCGTCCCCTTCGCGAGGCCGCGCATCGCGTCGATTTCCTCGTGAGCGCTTTCGGCTTCCCGCAGCAGCAACGTTGCGTGTGGCAGCAGCGCCTCGCCGATCGCCGTCAAGCGCATGCCTTTCGAATGGCGCTCGAATAGCGCCGCACCGAGTTCCGTTTCGAGCTTTTTGATCGTGCGACTGAGGGCGGGTTGCGTGATGTGAAGCGCGTCCGCGGCACGGCCGAGGCTGCCGCTCGAAATGATTGTCGTGAACGCCTGAAGCTGCGGAAAACTGAAGTTCATCGCGGGTCCACTTCGAATCGGGGAAAAGTCATGCCAAAAAGTAATGCCTTTTTGTCAAAAAGGCAATTTCCAGTCAGGCAACCGGCCCAGATAATGGCTCGATCAAACCGACACCGCTTATCCACCGGACCACAGGAGCTTCCCGCATGACCCGCAGCGCGCCCCATCCCGATCTCCCGGACACTCGCCGCGACGCCCCATTCACGGTGCGCGACGCCGTGATCGATCTGCTGCGCCGATTCGGCATGACATCGATCTTTGCCAACCCGGGTTCGACCGAACTGCCGCTGTTTCGCGATTTCCCCGCCGATTTCCGCTACGTGCTGGGCTTGCAGGAAGCGGTCGTGGTCGGCATGGCCGACGGTTTTGCTCAAGCCAGTGCGAACGCGTCGTTCGTCAATCTGCATTCGGCGGCGGGTGTTGGCAATGCCATGGGCAACATCTTCACGGCCTTTCGTAACCGCACGCCGATGGTGATCACCGCGGGCCAGCAGGCGCGCTCGATCTTGCCGTTCGATCCGTTTCTCGCCTCGACGCAAGCCACCGAACTGCCGAAGCCCTATGTGAAATGGAGCATCGAACCGGCGCGCGCCGAAGACGTGCCGCTTGCGATCGCGCGTGCGTATCACGTCGCGATGCAGGAGCCGCGCGGCCCGGTGCTCGTATCGATTCCCGTCGACGACTGGGATCGGCTCGCCGAACCCGTACCGCCGCGCACGGTCAGTACCGCGACGCGACCTGAGCCGCAATTGCTCGAGCAGATCGGCGCGGCGCTCGATGCATGCGATCGTCCTGCGTTCGTGATCGGTGGCGCTGTCGATCGCGCCGGCGCATGGGATGACGTCGTGCGTCTGGCGGAGCGTCATCGGGCGCGCGTCTACGTGGCGCCGATGTCCGGGCGCTGCGGCTTTCCCGAAGATCACCGGTTGTTTGCCGGTTTCCTGCCGGCCATGCGCGAACAGATCGTCGAACGGCTCGGTGGTCACGATCTGATCTTCGTGATCGGCGCGCCGGCGTTCGTCTATCACGTCGAAGGCCACGGACCGCACGTGCCGGACGGCGCTTCGCTTTATCAACTGATCGACGATCCGGGTGTCGCCGCGTGGACGCCGGTCGGCACCGCGGTGGTCGGCAATATCCGGCTCGGTGTGGTCGATCTGCTGGCGCGTCCTGCGCCGAAGCTGCGCGCGTTGCCCGCGCCGCGCGAGGTACCGCCGCGAGCGGTGCCACCGATGCCGTCGGCACAGTCGGTGCGAATGTCGGTGGCGTTCGCGTTGCAGACGCTCGCTGAACTGCGCGACGCCGCCGACATCGTCGTGGAAGAAGCGCCCAGTTCGCGTTCGACGATGCAACGCTATCTACCGATCACACGCAGCGGCACGTTCTTCACGATGGACAGCGGCGGCCTTGGCTACGGCATGCCGGCCGCCGTCGGCGTCGCACTCGCGAAACCGGGCACACGTGTCATCGCACTGATCGGCGACGGCTCCAGCATGTATTCGATCCAGGCGTTGTACAGTGCCGTGCAACTGAATCTGCCGGTCACGTTCGTGATTCTGAACAACGCACGCTATGCCGCGCTTCAGGAGTTCGCGCCGGTGTTCGGCTTCGCGGCAACCGATCCAGTACAGGGCACCGAACTTCCCGGCATCGATTTCGTCGCGCTGGCCGCGGGCATGGGTTGTCCTGGCGTGCGAGCAAGCGATGCAGAGACGTTGCGTGACGTGTTGCGCGAGGCACTGGACGCACGTGCACCGCGGCTCGTCGAAGTGGTCGTCGCGTAGCGCGACTGAGCAAGCAAAGGTTTCGCAGAAAAAAATGACAGGAGACACACGATGCAAAACATCTCGATGCTGATCAACGGCGAGCGCGTGCAGGCTCGTAACGGCGCGACCTTCGAACGCCGCAATCCACTCGATGGCGAAATCGCTACACGTGCGCCGGCGGCTACCGTCGACGACGCACTCGCCGCAGTCGATGCCGCCGCAGCCGCATTCCCTGCATGGTCCGCCTGCGGTCCGAGCGAGCGACGCGCGCTGCTGATGAAGGCCGCGCATGCGATCGAAGCGCGCAGCGACGCATTCGCCGCCGCGATGGCAGCCGAGACCGGCGCATCCGGTATCTGGGCCGGCTTCAATGTGCACCTCGCCGTAGGCGGGCTGATCGAAGCCGCCGCGCTGACGACGCAGATCGCCGGCGAGCTGATTCCCTCCGATGTGCCCGGCAGCCTCGCGATGGGTGTGCGTCAGCCAGCCGGTGTCGTACTCGGTATGGCGCCGTGGAATGCACCGGTGATTCTCGCGGTGCGCGCGATCGCGTTGCCGCTCGCATGCGGCAACACGGTCGTGCTGAAAGGCTCGGAGGTGTGTCCCGCCACACACGGATTGATCGTAGAGTCGCTACAGGAAGCAGGCTTGCCGCCCGGCGTGGTGAACTTCGTAACGAACGCACCGACCGATGCGGCCGCGGTAGTCGAAGCGATGATCGCGCATCCGAAAGTGCGGCGCGTGAACTTCACGGGCTCGACCCACGTCGGCAGGATCATCGCGGCGAGCTGCGCGCGTCATCTGAAACCGGCTGTACTCGAACTCGGCGGCAAGGCACCGCTCGTCGTGCTCGACGATGCGGACCTCGACGCCGCCGTCGCCGCGGCCGCGTTCGGTGCGTTCGCCAATTCAGGCCAGATCTGCATGTCGACCGAGCGGATCATCGTCGACCGGCGCATCGCCGATGCGTTCGTCGACCGGCTTGCGGCGAAAGCGCGTAGTTTGCCGCTCGGCGATCCGCGTCAGGGGCCGGTCGTGCTCGGCTCGGTGGTGGATAGGCGGACCGTCGAGCGATGCAATGCGTTGATCGACGATGCGCTCGCGAAAGGCGCGACGCTCGTGTGCGGCGGCAAGGCCGACAGCACGTTGATGCCCGCCACATTGCTCGATCATGTGACGCGCGAGATGAAGATCTACACCGAGGAATCGTTTGGTCCGGTGAAGGGCATCGTGCGCGTGGACGGTGAAGAAGCGGCGCTTGCCTGTGCGAACGACAACGAATATGGCTTGTCGGCGGCGGTATTCAGCCGCGATATCGCGCGTGCGATGAACCTCGCGCGACGCATCGAATCGGGCATCTGTCACGTGAACGGACCGACTGTGCACGACGAAGCGCAGATGCCATTCGGTGGCGTGAAGAGCAGTGGATTCGGGCGCTTCGGCGGGCGGGCCGGGATTGCTGAATTCACCGATCTACGCTGGATCACGGTGCAGACTACGCCGCGGCACTATCCGTTCTGAGCGCACATCCGTAGTTCGAAAAGCAGTTCAGCGGTACCCATACTCGATCGACGATAAAAAGCGCGGACGCAGGCACCAGGTGAGCCTGCGTCGACCGATACGCGCCACACATGGAGACACGAAGATGAACAGCTACGTTCCGCCGACGGAGTTCGCCGGCTCGCCAGGCAGCGCACCCGATGCCGCCGGTGCGGCCAGAGCTGGTGTTTCCGAAGCCGATCGACGCGCGATCGACATCGGCAGCACGCTCGACGACGGCCCCTACACGGCGCTGCAGAAAGCGGTGGTGCTGCTGGCGGCGCTGTCGATTGTCGTCGACGGATTCGACGGTCAGCTGATCGGCTTCGCGATTCCCGTGCTGCTCAAGGAATGGAATCTCGCCCGCAGCGCGTTCGCACCGGTGGTCGCGGCGGGGCTGTTCGGAATGGGTATCGGCAGTGCGTGCGCGGGGATTTTCGCGGATCGCTTCGGTCGTCGCTGGGCCGTGATTGGCAGCGTGTTTTTGTTCGGCGTGGCGACCTGCTGCATCGGCTTTGCACCGGATATCGTGGCGATTGCCGTGTTGCGCTTCGTGGCGGGACTCGGCATCGGCGGCGCGCTACCCAGCTCGACGACGATGACCGCCGAATTCACGCCGGCGCGCCGCAGAACGCTGGCGGTGACGGCAACGATCGTTTGCGTGCCGCTCGGCGGAATGCTGGCGGGGTTGTTCGCGCATGTCGTGCTGCCGGCGTATGGCTGGCGAGGTCTGTTTCTGATCGGCGGGGTGTTGCCGATCGTGCTCAGCGTGCTGCTGCTGTTTGCGCTGCCGGAGTCGCCGCGCTTTCTCGCACGCCGTCCGGCGCGCTGGAACGAGCTGGGTCGCTTGCTCAATCGCATGTCGCGCCAGGTTCCCACGGATGCCGTATTTACCGATGTCCGCGAGCAGGCCGCCGAACAGCATCGCGGCGTGAGAGCGCTTTTCATGCAAGGGCGCGCACGCGACACGATGGCCATCTGGATCGCGTTCTTCATGTGCCTGGTCGCGGTGTACAGCGCATTCAGCTGGTTGCCGACGATGCTGAGTGCGCAGGGTTTGTCGCTCTCCGTCGCCGGCTCGGGGCTGACGGCATACAACCTCGGCGGCGTGGTCGGCGCGCTGGCGTGTGCCGTGGCGATCGCGCGCTACGGGTCGCGCTGGCCGTTACTGATTTGCGCCCTGGGCGCTGCATTGAGCGCGGCGCTGATGCTCGGTCTCGATGCGAAGAACAGCACCACCTTGCTGATCTTCGGCCTCGGCGTGCACGGCCTGTTCGTCAACGCCGTGCAATCGACGATGTACGCGTTGTGCGCCTACGTGTACCCGACCGGCATGCGCGCAACCGGCACCGCGTCGGCGCTCGCGTTTGGTCGACTGGGTGCGATCACGAGTGCGTTTGCGGGCGCCGCAGTCATTACCACGGGCGGCGCGTTCTCGTACCTCGCGATGCTCGGTGCGGCGATGGCGGTTGTGATGATCGCACTTGCACTCGTGCGGCGGCACATTCCCGCGCGAGCGGGCTGACGCGGGAATGTGAAGCGAAACGCACTCAAATGCCGCCCATGCACAGATACTTGATCACGACATAGTCGTCGATGCCGTAGTGCGATCCTTCACGGCCGAGCCCCGACTGCTTGACGCCGCCGAACGGCGCGACTTCGTTCGAGATCAGCCCGGTGTTGATGCCGACCATGCCGTATTCGAGCGCTTCGGCGACGCGCCACACACGGCCGATGTCACGACTATAGAAGTACGCCGCAAGGCCGAACTCGGTGTCGTTGGCGAGCTGGATCACTTCTTCGTCCGACGAGAAGCGGAACAGCGGTGCGAGCGGGCCGAAGGTTTCGTCGCGCGCGACCTTCATTGCAGACGTGACGTCGGCGAGCACGGTCGGCTCGAAGAAGCCGTGACCGAGCGCATGACGTTTGCCGCCGGTGACGATACGCGCGCCTTTCGCGAGCGCGTCTTCGATGTGCGATTCAACCTTGAGCACGGCGGCTTCGTTAATCAACGGACCTTGCGTGACACCTGCATCGGTCCCGTCACCGACCTTCAACTGGCCCACTGCATCGCGCAGTTTCGCGGCGAACGCGTCGTAGACCTTGTCGTGCACATAGAAGCGGTTCGTGCACACACAGGTCTGGCCGCTGTTGCGATACTTCGATGCGATCGCGCCGGCCACCGCCGCATCGAGATCGGCATCGTCGAACACGATAAACGGCGCATTGCCACCGAGTTCGAGCGAGACCTTCTTGACGGTCGGTGCGCACTGTTCCATCAGCAGACGGCCCACCGGCGTCGAACCGGTGAACGACAGCTTGCGCACGATCGGGTTGCTGGTCATCTCGGCACCGATCGCACGCGGATCGCCGGTGATGACGCTGAACACACCGGCGGGTACACCCGCGCGTTCGGCGAGCACCGCAAGCGCGAGCGCGGAGAATGGCGTTGCCTCGGCGGGCTTGACGACGATCGGACAACCGGCGGCCAGCGCGGGGCCGACCTTGCGGGTGATCATCGCGGCCGGGAAATTCCACGGCGTGATCGCGGCGCATACACCGATCGGTTCTTTCGTGACGACGATACGGCGGTCATTGGCCGGTGACGGAATCGTGTCGCCGTTTACGCGCTTGCCTTCCTCGCCGAACCATTCGAAAAACGATGCGGCGTACTGGATCTCGCCTTTTGCTTCGGCGAGTGGCTTGCCTTGCTCGATGGTCAGGATCAGCGCGAGATCGTCGGCGTGCTGGAGCATCAGGTCGCTCCACGTGCGCAGGATCTTGCCGCGTTCCTTCGCGGTTTTGGCGCGCCACGCGGGCCATGCGGCGTTTGCCGCTTCGATGGCGCGGCGGGTTTCCTGCTGGCCCATCTTCGGCACGGCGCCGATCGTTTCGCCGGTGGCGGGGTTATTCACGTCGAACGTTTTTTCATCGTCCGACGATAGCCATTGGCCAGCCACATAGGCTTTGTTCCGCAGCAGTGCGGGGTCGTTCAGTTTGAATGAGGTCATGGTCGTCTCGCAGCGGGGGCGGGAGAAAAACGGGGATACGGCAGCGCGATGACGCGCATCGCGCTGCCATAAAAGGCAGGTGTCAGGCCGTTGCGACGATGCTTTCCTTCAGCACTTCCTGGAGGATCGTGAGTGCTTCGTCGAATACGTTGTCCTGGATGGTCAGCGGGAACAGGAAGCGCACGACATTCGAATACACGCCGCACACGAGCAGCAGCAAGCCGCGTTCGAGCGCACGCGTCTGCACGCGCTTCGTGAACTCCGCATCCGGCTCGTGGCCGCCCGGCTTGCAGAATTCGACGGCGATCATCGCGCCCGGGCCGCGCACTTCGGCGATCTGCGGCACGTCGTGTTGTAGCGCGTTGAGCGTCGCCTTCACGCGGTCACCGAGCTTGACGGCGCGCTCGCACAGTTTTTCTTCATCGATGATGTCGAGCACCGCGTGCGCCGACGCGACCGCGAGCGGGTTGCCCGCATACGTACCGCCGAGTCCGCCCGGCGCCGCCGCGTCCATGATCTCCGCGCGTCCGACCACGCCCGACAGCGGCATGCCGCCGGCGAGGCTCTTCGCCATCGTCATCAGGTCGGGCACGACGTCGTAGTGATGCATCGCGAACAGCTTGCCGGTGCGCGCGAAGCCGGTCTGCACTTCATCGGCGATCAGCAGGATGCCGTGCTCGTTGCACAGCTTGCGCAGCGCGCGGACGAATTCGACCGGTGCCTGATAGAAGCCGCCTTCGCCTTGCACCGGTTCGAAGATGATCGCTGCAACGCGCTTCGGGTCGATATCGGCCTTGAACAGGAATTCGATGGCCTTCAGCGAATCTTCGACCGAGACACCATGCAGTGCATTCGGGAACGGTGCGTGGAACACGTCCGACGGGAACGGACCGAAGCCGAGCTTGTACGGCGCGACCTTGCCGGTCAGCGCCATGCCCATCATCGTGCGGCCGTGGAAGCCGCCCGTGAAAGCGATCACACCGGGCCGGCCGGTCGCCGCGCGCGCAATCTTGATCGCGTTTTCGACGGCTTCGGCGCCGGTCGTGAAGAACGCGGTCTTCTTCGGATGATCGCCGGGCGCACGGCGGTTGATCTTCTCGGCCAGTTCGACATACGACGCGTACGGCACGATCTGATACGCGGTGTGCGTGAAATGATCGAGTTGCTCGCGGATTGCTGCGACGATCTTCGGGTGGCGATGGCCGGTGTTGTTCACCGCGATGCCGGCGGCGAAGTCGATATAACGGCGACCTTCGATGTCCCACAGTTCCGAGTTCTCAGCGCGCTCCGCGTAGAAATCGCACATCACGCCGACGCCGCGCGGGGTGGCGGCATCTTTGCGGGCTTTCAGTTCGGCATTCTTCACGTCGATCTCCTTCATGTCCGGTCGGGGCCGGTGGGTCGGGTTTGGGTCGGATGGCTTGTGCCGCACGCGTTGCATCGATGCTCCGACGCTCCGCGAGGGTCGCCACATGCTGCGACTATAATCAGATTTGGCTCTTACTTTCAGAGCCATTTCAATAAAAATGTAGGAGCCAATTTCATGCGCGCGAGTGTTTTGTCCGACTGGCTGGCGCAGCGGCTCGACCGGGGCAACGGCCAGCCGATCTACCGGCAGCTGCACCGGCTGCTGCAGCAGGCGATCCTGTCGCGCGAACTGCCCGCTGGCACGAAGGTGCCGTCGTCACGGCTGCTCGCCGCCGAGCTGGGCATTGCGCGCAATACGGTGACCCAGGTGTTCGAGCAACTGGTGCTCGAAGGCTATGTGACGTCGGCAACCGGGCGCGGCACGTTTGTCGCGGAAAGCGCGCCGGACGAGATCGTCGGCTCGTTCGATGCCGCGCTTGAACAGGTATCGTCCGCGCCCGCTGCAACGGCCGCCGAACCCGCGCTGTCGGTGCGCGGCACACGGCTGATCGCCGGTGCGGGGGTGTCGAAACGGCAGGGCGGCGCGTTCATGCCGGGCGTGCCGGACGTGTCGCGGTTTCCAGCGCGCGTCTGGAGCCGCCTGCACACGAAGTACTGGCGACGCCCGCGTCCCGACCTGCTGACCTATGCGCCGGGCGGCGGCCTTGCGCTGCTGCGCCACGTGCTGGCCGACTACCTGCATACATCGCGCTCGGTGCGCTGCACACCGGGGCAGATCATCGTCACGACCGGCATTCACCAGTCCGTCGATCTCGCGGTGCGGCTGCTCTCTGATCCGGGCGACCTGATCTGGACCGAAGATCCGTGCTACTGGGGCGTGCGCAGTGTGCTGCACGTATCGGGTTTGCAAACCCGACCGATCCCCGTCGACGACGAAGGCATCAACCCGTCGCCCGCCGATCTCGGAGAGCCGCCCAAGCTGATGCTCGTTACGCCGTCGCACCAGTACCCGCTCGGCATGGTGATGAGTCTGGCGCGCCGCCGCATGCTGCTCGAGTACGCGCGCCAGAACCAGTGCTGGATCATCGAGGACGACTACGACAGCGAATACCGCTACGGCAGCCGGCCGCTCGCGTCGTTGCAAGGGCTCGACACGGCGGGGCAGGTGATCTACGTCGGCAGCTTCGGCAAGACGCTGTTTCCTGGCTTGCGGGTCGGCTATATCGTGGTGCCCGAAGCGTTCGCCGAGAGCTTCGCGACTGCGAGTGCGGAGTTGTATCGCGAGGGGCAGTTGTTGCAGCAGGCGGTGCTCGCCGAGTTCATCGCCGAAGGGCATTTCACGTCGCATATCCGCAAGATGCGCACGCTGTACGGCCAGCGCCGGCAAACGCTGCTCGACGCGGCCGCGCAACGCTATGGCAGTGCGTTTTCGGCGGTGGGTGGCGATGCTGGCCTGCATCTGGTGATGCAATTGCCGGACGGCGCCGACGACCGCGCGGCCGCTGCCGCCGCGCTCAAGCGCAACATCGTCGTGCGGGCCTTGTCCGGCTATTACGCGGAGCCGGCTCGCGCACCATCGGGTTTACTGCTCGGCTACGCGTGCGTGCCGGACGACGAGATCGCACCGGCCTTCAACATGCTCGCCGATGCCGTCGACGAAACCCTCGGCCAGCTGGCATGAGACAGCATCACGCGACGCTCGCAGCGCTCGCGAACAGCCAGTCGATAAACATATTCAATTCGCGGTCGTGCGGCGCGTCGCGGTACAGGCAATGAAACGGCGCGCCTTCGAGGTGCACCTCGGGAAACAGCTGGACGAGCCGTCCCTGCTGGATATCGTCCTCGACGATGGCCTGCGGCGCGAGCCCAATGCCGAGCCCGCACGCCGCGGCCTGTACCAGCAGGAAGAACTGGTCGAAGTAGCGCCCGCCGAGCGTTTCGCCGGTCGCCACGCCAGCACTATTGAACCAGTATTGCCACGCATCGGAGATGTCGGTGTAGTGCAGCAGCCGCGCGCTGCGCAGATCCGCGGGTTCCTGCAGTCGGGCCAGTTCGGGTAGTCGCGGCGAGCAGATCGCGATCGCGCGGTTGGCGACCAGCGGCCGGGACGCATAGCCATAGCGCCGGAAGTCGGGTTCGTAGCGGCGCACAACCGCATCGTTCGATTCGTCGACCTGCTCGATGCCGAGTTCCGTCGAGACGGTGATCTGCACGTCGATGCCCGCGTGCATCTCCTGAAAGGCGGTGAGCCGCGGAATCAGCCAGCCGTGTGCAAACGACATCGACGTGTTGATGCGGATCACACGAGTTGCTTCTTCGCCGCTCATTTGCGCGGTCGCTTCGGTGAGCCGGCCGAGGCAACTGGCGACATCGGCGAGATAGTGGCGCGCGCGCGGTGTCATCTGCAGCGTGCGGCCGGTGCGCTCGAACAGCTTCTGCCCCAGATAATCTTCGAGCACGCGAATCTGCTGGGTGATCGCGCTATGCGTGACGCACAGTTCTTCGGCGGCCTTGGAGAGGCTTTTCAGGCGACCAGCGGCTTCGAAACTGCGCAGGGCGTTCAGCGGGGGCAAACGACGCATCGGCGCCTCTCATATCCAAGTATTGCTTTTATTTCTAGCAGAATTATTCAATTGGCGAAAGTGGGGAATCGCCCGTAGCATGGCATTCTCCCCTTGAATAGCCAGGTTCTCATGCGGATTGCTTCAAGTTACAAATCCGAGTTTTTCTATTGTCTTCGAACGATGTCGCGCGGGGCGTCCGTGGCGGCTGCCGTCGGGGCGTTACTCGTGCTTGGCGCCTGCGCGGACCCGAACCCGAACGAACGCGTCACCGGCTCGGCCGGCAAGGCGGTTCGCTACAGCTCGCGCCAGGTGACCGTCGACCTGACCGCGGACGAGCGCAACGCGCTCGACAAGATACGGGATCGCGCCTATCCCGATGCGACCGCTCCTCAGGCATTGGGGGCCGTCGTCGCCGCGCTGAAGGCCGGCGGGTACGCGCCAGTCAGCTCGGAAGCGGATACCGGGATTGCCCAGGGCGGGCACAGCGAGACGCTGATCCCGAAGTGGCGCGAGGTGCTGCGTGGCGTGGTCAAGTCAAGGTTCGGATTGTTGCCCGCGAGGCCCGATCATGAATACACGACCGCGCTCGTCAGCGTGCGGCCTGCCGAACACGGCCGCGGTGTCGTGGTGCGGGCGCGCTTCGACAGCACGGTGTATGACAGCAACGGCGATTCGAAAACGAAGACCGTGATCAAGCCGTCTGCTTACGACGAATTCTTTTCGCTCACTGCCCGCGCATTGAGTGGCGCGAATCTCGCCAACGACAGTGCGAGCGCGAGTGCGGCGACCGCACCGCAAAGACCGGCCGCGTCGCCGCAGTGAGGGGGCACGCGTTCATATCACGCGCTCATATGACACGCTCCCGCAACCACGCAGACACCAGGTCGATCGCGGTGACGACCACGATCACCATGATCATCACCGCGGCGGTCTGCGCATAGTTGAACGAGCGGATTGCCTCGTACAGCACGACGCCGATGCCGCCCGCGCCCACCATGCCGACCACCATCGCCGAGCGCACGTTCGACTCGAAGCGATATAGCACGTACGAAATCCACAGCGGCAGCACCTGCGGCAACACGGCATAGATGATCTCGTCGAGCCCGGTCGCGCCGGTCGCGCGCACACCTTCGGCGGGGCGCGGATCGATGGCTTCGACGGCTTCGGCGAAGAGCTTCGCCAGCACGCCGGTGGTATGCACCCACAGCGCAAGCACCCCGGCGAACGGACCCAGACCGACGGCGACGATGAACAGCATCGCGAACACCATTTCGTTGATCGCGCGGCACGCATCCATGACCCGGCGCACCGGCTGCACGACCCACACCGGCGCCATGTTGCGCGCCGACAGCAGACCGCACGGAATCGCGCAGACGACCGCGAGCACCGTACCCCACACGGCGACCGCGAGCGTCACGAGCAATTCCTGAACGTAAATGCGCCAGTCGCCGAAATCGGGTGGAAAGAAGTCTTTCGCGAACTGGCCCATGTTGCCCGAGTCGGACAGCAGATCGAGCGGGCGCATGTCGGCGCCGCGCCACGCGGCGCCCAGCACCGCAAACGCGACGATCCAGCCGAGCAGCGACAGCCAGCCGCGCTTGGCCGGCGCGGCGCCAGGTGCGTTGGATGAGTCCGCAAGCGCCGTGTCGCGCGGCGTCCGGCTCGCGGCCAGTTCGGCGGCGTTCATTGCTTCGGCGCGGCCGCGTCGAGCGCGGCGAGTTTTGCATCGAGCGCGGCAATCTGCGTCTTGCGGTCACCGTCGGACAGATGCGTATCGCTTTCGAGCTTCTGCTTCTGCTGGAACAGGGCGACTTGGCGGATCGGCAGCAACTGCGCATCCGACGATGCCGCGAAACCGCCATACCCGGTGATGCCCGCCATCACCTGTTTCTCATGCGCATCGGTCTTCGCGTAGTTCAGGAAGAACTTGCGCAACTTGTCCTTGGTCGGTTGCGGCAGATCGCGGCGCCAGACTAGCGGATCTGATGGAATGAGCGGCGACGTCCACAGCACACGCACCTGCGCGAACTTGTCCGGATGCAGCTTCTTCAGCGTGTCGAGCATCTCGGTGTTGTTCGTCGCGATGTCGATCTTGTTGTTCACGACGGCCAGCAGGTTCGCTTCGTGGCTCGACGGCAGCACGGTCTTGAACGACGTGTTGACTGGCGCGTTGTGTTGCGCAAACAGGTAGTAGCCGGGAATCAGCGAGCCCGACGTCGAGTTCGGATCGCCATAACCCAGCGTCACGTCCTTCGTATTCTTGAACACATCGTCGAGCGTCTTGAAACGGCTGTTCACATTGGTGATCAGCACCGAGTAGTAACCGGCGTCGCCGTTCGCATAGACGATCTTCGCAAACACTTCGCCGTTCGAGCGGTCCACCGCTTCCATCGCCGAAGCATTGCCGAAATAGCCGATCTGCACCTTGTTGAAACGCATTCCTTCGATGATCCCCGAATAGTCGGTGGCGAAGAACGCTTTGACGCTGAGACCGGTTTGCCGGTTCAGGTCGTCGATCAGCGGTTGCCAGCGCTGCTTGAGCACAGCGGACGAATCGGTCGAGATGATGCCGAGGTTCAGATCCTCGGCATGCGCGGCGAGGCACGCGAACGCGGCGACGCCTGCGATCAGGGTACGGAGAAATTTCATCGGGTTGTTCCTGTGGTGAAGCTTATGTAGCGAATGAGATTGTGTGTGGTGAATCAGGTGGAATGCGCGGGATCGAGTGCGAACGCGTAGGGCGACGCGGTGGCTGGCGCGCTCGGTGTCGTGGCGGCGCGGCCTTCGTCGGTGGTCGCGGTGGCCGGTTCGTCGAACAGTTCGCGTGCCGCCTCGCCGTACAGCTTTTGCAGCAGGGCCGGCGAGAGTGCCGCAGACGGTCCGTCGTAGACGACCTTACCCTGTCGCAGCGCAATCGTGCGCGGGCAGAACTGCATCGCGATGTCGACCTGATGCAGCGACACCAGCACAGTCAACTGATGGTTGGCATTGAGTGCGCGCAGCATTTCCATCACGCGGCGCGACGATTCCGGATCGAGCGATGCAATCGGTTCGTCCGCGAGAATGATGCGCGCCCGCTGCACGAGTGCCCGCGCGAGTGCCGCACGCTGCTGCTGTCCACCCGACAGGTTCGCCGCACGTTCGGTTGCATGCCCGGCGATGCCGACTTCGGCGAGCGCGGTCATCGCGAGCGCGCGTTCGCTGCGCGGAAACGTACCGGTAAGACGGCGCCAGAACGACAGCCGCGCGAGTGCGCCGATTAGCACATTGGTCTGCACCGACAGCCGGTTCACGAGATTGAACTGCTGGAAGACAAAGCCGATATCGCGGCGAATGCTGCGTACTTCGCGAACCAGTTTCCCGTCATGCTGGATCGGCCGGCCGAGAATCGAAATCCGCGACGGTTGCGCATCGGAGACAGCGAACCCCGCAATGTGCCGCAGCAGTGTCGACTTGCCTGAGCCCGAGGCGCCGATCAACGCGACCATTTCGCCGGGCTCGATACGCAGGCCGATTTCGTCGAGCGCCTTGCGACCGTTGCTGAACGTCTTGCTCAGACGCTCGATAAGGATTGCTTCCATAGATGCCTCGCCATTGCATCCGGTCGATACCGGAGCGATGCGGCCCATTCTAGGAAGCGACTATGACTATTGAGTGAAGGGTTCGTAACGTCTAGATGACTATATCTCCTGGGACGTCATGCGGTTGTCAATATGACGCAGCCGTGACAGATGACAGCGATCGTCCATGACATGTCATGCATTGTTTGCGTCGACCGGGCTATATTGCGGGTATCGGCACAAGCCGTCCCCAATAACCTTGCACTTCGTATACAGCGTTGCCATGCAGGCCTTGAGCTTTCTTCCCGATAGTTTCGCGGAGTACGAGGATCTCAAATCGATCCTCGACGACGGCAGTGCGATCTTCGATATCGGCACGGCCTGCGAAACACGTGTGCATGGCAGAACGTTTGCGGTCCATACGGCAAGCATTGGCTCGCGCGATCCGCAGGCGCCGGCAATCGGGTTTTTCGGCGGGATTCACGGCCTCGAGCGCATCGGGTCGCAACTCGTGCTCGAATACATGCGTGCGTTGCTCGCGCGCCTCGAATGGGACGAACTGCTGGTGCAGCAACTGCAGTCGATTCGTCTGATCTTCATGCCGATCATCAATCCGGGCGGCATGTGGGCTGCGACGCGCGCGAATCCAAACGGTGTCGACCTGATGCGCAATGCGCCCCAGGATGCCGATGCGCGCGTCCCGCTGCTCGCGGGCGGCCAGCGGCTCGGCGCGTGGTTGCCGTGGTATCGCGGGCGGCGCGGTGCGCCGATGGAATGCGAAGCCGCGGCATTGCTCGATGTCGTGCAGCGCGATCTGGCCGCGCGCCCGCTCAGTCTTGCGCTCGATTGTCACTCCGGTTACGGCTGGCGCGACAGCATCTGGTTTCCGTATGCGCGTACCCGCCGCACGATGTCGCATCTACCGGAGATGTACGCGCTGAAGACGATGTTCGAGCGCGCGCATCCGCATCATGGCTATATGTTCGAGCCGCAGAGTCATCAATACCTGCTGCACGGCGACCTGTGGGACTGCGCCTACGACCGGGCGCCCGCGCAAAACGTGTTCCTGCCGATGACGCTCGAACTCGGCTCATGGCTGTGGATCAAGAAGAATCCGCGGCAGATCTTTTCGCGCCAGGGCATGTTCAATCCGGTGAAGGCACATCGCACGGCGCGTGTGCTGCGACGTCACGCGAACCTGCTCGATTTCCTGACGCGCGCCGCGTACGCCTCGCAGCGCTGGCTGCCCGAAGGCGCGCAGCGCCAGCAGTTGCAGCAACGTGCAATCGACCACTGGTATCGCAAGGCTGGCGCATGAGCACGTGGGTGTTGCTGCGTGGCCTGACGCGCGAGACGCGGCACTGGGGCGCATTGCCCGCTGTATTGCGCGAGCGAACCGACGCCGGCGATCCGCTGTTGATCGATCTGCCAGGCAACGGCGATTTCGCGCGATTGCGCTCGCCGGCGAACGTCGCAAGCACCGTGGGCTTCGTGCGTCTCGCCGTCTTGCAGAGCGGTGCGCCGGCGCCGTACCGGGTGCTTGCGATGTCGCTCGGCGGCATGGTGGCGACGGCGTGGGCGCAGCAGCATCCGCACGAGATCGAACGGCTGGTGCTGATCAATACGAGCATGCGGCCGTTCAGTCGCGCGGTCGAGCGGCTGCGTCCGCAGGTGTGGAACGAGGTGCTGCGGATCGCCGCGCACTGGCGCGACGCGCCTGCTGCGGAAGCGGCGATTCATCGCCTGACATGCAACCGTCACGACACACTCGATAGCGATCTCGCCGACTGGATCGCGATACGCGAACATGCGCCGGTATCGCGGATGAATGCGTTGCGCCAGTTGTGGGCTGCTGCGCGTTTTCGGGCGGATGATCTTGCGCCGCGTTGCGCGACGCTCGTGCTGTCGTCCGCTGGCGATCGGCTGGTTAACCCGGTGTGCTCAGAAAAACTCGCGGCCGCGTGGGACGTGCCGCACATTCGACACGCATGGGCCGGACACGATCTGCCGCATGACGATGCAGCGTGGACTGCCGAGACGATCGCTACGTGGCTCGCACAGCATCCGGAGATGTCCTGACGCGCCAGTGCAAAACGATGTGCGACTGCACATCGCTTTTGCACTGGCCTGGCGCATAATTCCCTTCCCGACGATGCAGTCGATAGTCGCCCGTTGCGGAGGACGTCATGCAAGCGAAGAACGAAGAAGCCGTCGCGCACCTGTTCAACGATATCGTCGAGTTCGCCCGCGGCCGGTTACCCGAACCGGCCTTCGCCATCGTCGAACCCTTTCTGCGGCATTACTACGACTTCGTCGATGCCGACGACCTGCATAGCCGAGGCGTCGCCGATCTGTACGGCGCGGCGATGGCGCACTGGCAAACCGCGCAGCGCTTCGTCCCTGGTACCGAACGCCTGCGCGTCTATAATCCGATACTCGAACAGCACGGCTGGCACTCGGACCATACGGTGATCGAGATCGTCAATGACGACATGCCGTTTCTCGTCGATTCGGTATCGATGGCGGTGAACCGGCTTGGGCTCGCGCTGCATTCGGTTGTGCATCCGGTGTTTCGCATCTGGCGCGGCAGTGATGGTGCGATTGCGCGTGCTGCGGAAGGCGGCGAAGACGTCAACGATGCCGGCGACGCGGCGGCGAAGCTGCACTCTCAACTCACGTCGTTCATTCACTTCGAAGTGGATCGCTGCGGCGATGCGGCGCGGCTCGCGGCGCTGTCCGACGATATCGAACACGTGCTCGGCGATGTGCGCGCGGCTGTCGAAGACTGGCCGAAGATCGTCGAGATTGCACACGCCACCATCAAGGACATGAAGACTCGCGAGAAGGGCGCGGAAGGCATCGAAGCGCGCGCGTTTCTCGAATGGATGGCGGCCAATCATTTCACGTTTCTCGGCCAGCGCGACTACGAACTGGTCGCGCACGGCGACGGTTTCGGTCTGCGCGGCGTGCCTGGATCGGGGCTCGGTATCCTGCGCGATGCACTGCGCGAACCCGGCACCGCCGATGTCACACCATTGCCGCCGGCCGCCGCGGAAATCATCCGCGGTGCATCGCCGATCTTTCTGACCAAGGCGAATTCGCGCGCGACCGTGCATCGGCCCGGTTACCTCGACTATGTCGGCGTGAAGCTCGTCGATGGCGACGGTAACGTGAAGGGCGAACGGCGTTTTATAGGCTTGTACACGACGACCGCGTATAGGGTGTCGAGCGCGGAGATTCCGATCGTGCGGCGCAAGTGCGCGAACATCGTGAAGCGCGCGGGCTTTCTGCCGAAGGGTCATCTCGGCAAGTCGCTCGTCACGGTGCTCGAAACCTATCCGCGGGACGAATTGTTCCAGGCCGACGAGAACGAACTCTATGACATCGCGCTCGGCGTGCTGCGGTTGCAGGAACATCAGCGCACGCGGATCTTCGTGCGGCGCGACCGCTTTGACCGGTTCGTGTCGTGTCTTGTGTTCGTTGCACGCGACAAGTACAACACCGATCTGCGGCGTCGCATCGCGTTGCTGCTGACCGACGCGTTCAATGGTGCAACCGTCGAATTCACGCCGCTGCTATCCGAGTCGACGCTCGCGCGGATTCACTTCGTCGTGCATGCGCAGTCCGGTGCGATGCCAGAGGTCGATACGCACGAACTCGAAACGCGGCTCGTGCAGGTAACGCGGCGCTGGCAGGACGATCTGGCCGACGCGTTGCTCGACGCATCGGGTGAAGAGCAGGGCAACCGGTTGTTGCAACGCTATGCGGATTCATTTCCGGCAGGCTATCGCGACGACTATCCGGCGCGCACGGCGGTGCGCGATATCGAACTGATCGAGCGTGTGCAGGGCAGCGAACGGCTTGCAATGAACCTGTATCGCCCGATCGAAGCGGGGCCGCGCGCGTTTCGCTTCAAGGTTTATCGTGCTGGCCAACCGATCGCACTGTCGCGCAGCCTGCCGATGCTCGAACACCTTGGCGTGCGTGTCGACGAAGAGCGGCCCTATCTGATCGAAACGCCGCACGCCACACCTGCATGGGTGCACGACTTCGGCCTCGAACTGGCCGACGACGCGGAGTTCGACATCGAGCGTGTCAAGGACCTGTTCGAGAACGCGTTCGAACAGGTGTGGACCGGCGAGATCGAGAACGACGACTTCAACCGGCTTGTGCTGCGTGCACATCTGAGTGCGCGCGAGGTGACGATCCTGCGCGCGTATGCGAAGTATCTGAGGCAGGTTGGTTCCACGTTCAGCGACGCGTATATCGAACGCGCGCTGACCGGTAATCCGGCAATTGCGCGCGGGTTTGTCGAACTTTTTATCGCGCGTTTCGATCCGGCAGCAGGCGAAATGCCAGAGGTGCGCGAAAACCGAACGGCGCAATTGAGAAAGGGCATTGAAGCCGCGCTCGACAAGGTGCCGAATCTCGACGAAGACCGCATCCTGAGGCAGTTTCTCGGTGTGATCGGCGCGACGCAGCGTACCAACTACTATCAGCGCGACGCGGAAGGCAAACCGAAGCCATATCTGTCGTTCAAGTTCGATCCGTCGCAGGTACCGGGCTTGCCTGAACCGAAACCGATGTTCGAGATCTGGGTGTATTCGCCGCGTGTCGAGGGCGTGCATCTGCGTGGCGGGCGCGTCGCGCGCGGTGGCTTGCGCTGGTCCGATCGACGCGAGGATTTCCGCACGGAAGTGCTCGGCTTGATGAAAGCACAGATGGTGAAGAACGTCGTGATCGTGCCGGTCGGCTCGAAGGGCGGCTTCGTTGTGAAGAACCCACCGCCGCCCGGCGATCGCGAAGCGTGGTTGCGGGAAGGTGTCGCGTGCTATCAGACGTTCCTGCGCGGGCTGCTCGATCTGACCGACAACCGTGTATCAGGTGCGATCGTGCCGCCTGTCGATGTCGTGCGGCACGATCCCGACGACCCGTACCTCGTCGTCGCCGCCGATAAAGGCACGGCAACCTTCTCCGACTATGCAAACGCGATCTCGCAGCACTACGGCTTCTGGCTCGACGACGCGTTTGCTTCGGGTGGCTCGGTGGGCTACGACCACAAGAAGATGGCGATCACCGCGCGCGGTGCGTGGGAATCGGTGAAGCGGCACTTTCGTGAGATGGGTGTCGACACGCAGGCCACCGACTTCACGGTAGTCGGCATCGGCGACATGTCCGGCGACGTGTTCGGCAACGGCATGCTGTTATCGCCGCATATCCGTCTGGTCGCTGCGTTCGATCACCGGCATGTCTTCCTCGACCCGAATCCCGATGCCGCCGCGAGTCTCGCGGAGCGCAGCCGGCTCTTCGCGCTCGAACGTTCGAGCTGGGCCGACTACGATCCGGCACTGATCTCGGCGGGTGGTGGGGTGTTTCCGCGTAGTGCGAAGACGATCCCGGTGTCAACGGCGATGCAGGTTGTGCTCGGCATCAATACGGCTGCGCTGGCGCCCAACGATCTGATCCGCGCGCTGCTGCTCGCACCGGTCGACCTGCTGTACAACGGCGGCATCGGCACTTACGTGAAGGCGAGCCGCGAAACGCACGCGCAGGTGGGCGACCGCAGCAGCGATGCCGTGCGCGTGAACGGCGCGGAGTTGCGCTGCAAGGTGGTCGCGGAAGGCGGCAATCTCGGCCTCACGCAACTGGGGCGCATCGAGTTCGCACAGCATGGCGGCCGGATCAATACCGATGCCATCGACAATTCGGCGGGTGTCGATTGTTCGGATCACGAGGTCAACATCAAGATCCTGCTCGGCCTCGTGGTCGCGGACGGCGAGATGACCGGCAAGCAGCGCAATACGCTGCTCGCGGAAATGACCGATGAAGTTGGGTTGCTCGTCCTGCAGGACAACTACTACCAGACGCAGGCGCTGTCGATTGCGGGCCGCTACAGCGTCGAACTGCTCGATGCGGAAACACGCACGATGCGCTGGCTCGAGCGCGCGGGGCGCCTTAACCGCTCCATCGAGTTTCTACCCTCCGACGAAGAAATCGCCGAACGTCAGGCTGCGAAGCTCGGCCTGACGTCACCTGAACGCGCGGTGCTGCTCGCGTACAGCAAGATGTGGCTGTACGACGCATTGCTCGACTCCGATCTTCCCGAGGATGCGCTCGCGGCCGGCATGCTGGTCGACTATTTTCCGAAGCCGTTGCGGCAGCGTTTCAGCGAACCGATGCAGCACCATCCGCTGCGTCGCGAGATTCTCGCGACATATCTGACGAACGCGCTGATCAATCGCGTCGGTTGTGCGTTCGTGCACCGGTTGATGGAGGAGACTGACGCGCAGCCTGGCGATATCGTGCGTGCTTGCCTGATGGCGCGCGACGTGTTCGATCTGGACCGCGTGTGGCGCGATATCGATGCGCTCGACAACCGCGTCGCCGACGACGTGCAGGCGCGCATGTTCGTTGAAGTCGCGCGGCTGCTCGAACGTGCAGCGCTATGGTTCCTGCGTCAGTTGCAACTGGGCGCGGTGCAGGACGGCGGCATGGCAGGGCTGCTTGCGCGTTGTCGCGATGCGGCGCAGCGGCTCGCGCCGCAATGGCCGGCGCTGCTGCCGCAAGACGATCTCGATGCGCTTTCGGCGCGGCAATGCGAGCTGGTCGATGCGGGTGTGGATAGCGAACTTGCGGTGCGGGTCGCGAGTGGCGAGATTTCGGCGGCGTTGCTCGATATTGCCGAAGTCGCGGCGACTGCCGGGCGTAGCCTTGAACTCGTTGCGGGGGTGTACTTCGCGCTGGGTACGCAGTTGAACTACGGCTGGATTGGTGAGCGCGCAGCGGCACTCCCGACGCCCACGCACTGGGACCTGCTCGCGCGTGCCGCGGCGCTCGCGGAACTGGCGCGGCTCAAACGCGCGTTGACGGTGAGTGTGCTCGGGCAGCAAGACAATGCGCATGAAAATGTGGAATCGCCTGACGCGCTCGTCGAAACCTGGTGCGAGCGACGCGCGACTGCGCTGGAGCGATATGGACGGCTACTCACCGACCTGCGCGCAACCGGCGGCGCGAGTCTGTCGATGCTGCTCGTCGTCGTGCGCGACATGGCGGTACTCGAGCGCGCCTGACAGTGTGGTGGCGGGGGCGGGCGGTTGTGTTAAAAAGGCGGTTCCCTTGATCGCACCACAACCCGCCTCCCCCGACGATGACAGAAGAATCGCCGAAAGCCATTTTCTACGCGCTCGCCGCTAACCTCGGCATTGCGGTCTGCAAGTTTGCTGCCGCGGCGTTCACCGGCTCCGGCTCGATGTTTGCCGAAGCGATCCACTCCACCGCCGATTGCGGCAACCAGTTGCTGCTGCTGTTCGGGCTGCGCCAGGCGCGTCGGCCCGCGACCGTGCTGCATCCGCTGGGCGCCGGCCGCGCCATCTATTTCTATTCGTTGATCGTCGCGTTGCTGCTGTTTTTCGTTGGCGGTGCGTTCTCGGTGTATGAGGGGATTCACCGGTTGATGGAGCATGAGCCGCTGTCGCATGCGTTCGTCGCGCTCGCTGTGCTGGGTATTTCGGTTGTGCTCGAAACCTTCTCGCTAATGGGCGCGATCCGCGAGATTCGCAAGCAGCATCCGGACAAATCGATGTGGCGATGGTTTCGCGAGACACGCGAGTCGGATCTGTTGGTTGTGGCGGGTGAAGACATTGCTGCGCTGGCGGGGCTTGCCATCGCATTCGTCGCCGTGCTGCTCACGATGGTGACCGGCAATCCGATGTACGACGCGCTTGGTTCGATCGGCGTTGGTGTGCTGCTGATGGTGATCGCATGGCTTGTAGCGCGTGAAGTGAAGTCGATGATGATGGGCGAATCGGCGAGCCCGGAAGTGCGGCGCGCGATCGAGGCGCATCTGCGGGCGCGCAGTGAAATTCGCAGCATCATCAATCTGATCACGCTGCAATGGGGCCGGCATATCGTCGTCGCGGTGCAGGCCGAGATGATCGATTACACGAGCGGCCGCGCGATGGTCGATGCGATCAATGTGATCGAAGCGGATCTGCAGGCGGTGTTTCCGCAGGCGAAGTGGGTGTTTTTTGAGCCTGATGTGCCGCGGCCGCGGGTGCAATAGGCAGTTGTTGGGGCCAGCGACTTCAGGCGGATGCCTGAACCGGCTCGGACATCGTCACACGGTTCTTTACGCTGGGTCGCTCCTGCATTCTCGCGTACCAGGCTTGAAGCGCTTCGCATTCGTCGGGTACCGGCAGTTCCACGAGCCCCGCAAAGATCAGACCGCCGATGACCGTGATATCGGCCATCGAGAAAACCTCACCGGCGACAAACGGTTGCCTTCTCAGAACGCTATCGAAATAGTGCATACCCCTCAGCGCCTTGTCGCGCTGACGGAACCCCCACTCGGCGTTCTGATAAATCTCCACGTCGGGTCCAAGCCCCGGTGTTGCGTGATGGAAATAAACGCTAATCGCATCGAGCAACTCCAGTTCGGCGCGCTTACTCATCATGTGGATTAAACCTCTCTCGCGCGGTGTTCTGCCGGTCAGCGTCGGCGTGCCATCGAGTGCATCGAGGTATTCGGTAATCGCCGTGCACTCGGCAACGAACGTCCCGTCCTCCAGTTCGAGTACCGGCAGCGTGCCTGAGTAGTTCTTGAGCAGGAACTCGGGCTTCTTGTGCTCGCCCTGCGGAAGATTGACCGTCACAAACTGAACGCGTGATCGCAGGTTTTTCTCGGCCAGCGCTATACGGACGCGAGCCGGATAAGGGCCGGTGGGCCAATCGTGGATCTTCATTACAGCGGATGTGGTTGCATCGAAATCGATAGTGGAATTCATGGTTGCTCTTGTCTACCTAACAGTTGGTAGGCTGACTATAGGAGCTACAATGACCCACGTCAACAACCAATTTGACTCTCGAGGTCGGCAGCAATGAGAAACGAAGCGAACTCAAACACCAGCGAGAGCATTCTCGCGGCCGCGAGAGCGATTGCGCAGGCGCACGGCTACAGCGGATTGAATTTTCGCGACCTTGCGGACGATGTGGGTATCAAGGCCGCGAGCATCTATCACCACTTCCCAAGCAAGGCCGATCTTGGCGCGGCGGTAGCGAGGCGTTATTGGGAGGATTCAGCGGCTGCGCTGGATGCAATGCTGGCCGAATCCGCAGATCCGCTCCGCTGCCTGCGCCAGTATCCCGAGACGTTTCGTAAGGCGCTTGAGCGTGATAACCGGATGTGCCTCTGCAGCTTCATGGCCGCCGAGCACGATGACCTGCCGGATGTGGTGATGCAAGAGGTTCAGACCTTTGCCGATGTGAATATCGCATGGCTGAGCAAGGTTTTGTCCGCTGCTGGTGTAGTCGATTCTAAAGAGGCAGAGCCACGGGCTCGCGCGATTTTCGCGGCGATCGCAGGCGCTCAGTTGATGGCGCGGAGTCGCTCGGATATCGCACTCTATGACGCGTTAATCGAGGGGTATCGCGTGGCGGGTTTGCTGCCGGCATAGCGTGCAATTGACTCGTTGGTCATTGCGATGCTGACGCATTCATAGAGATATATCGTTATGTCGAAAAGTTGCTTAGCTTCTTCGGGAGGAAAAGTTAGGCTTGCCGCATGGAATCCGGGAACAATACGATCTCCTTCGCCCAAAACCTGAACTGGTTCAAGGTCGGCCGTGAGTAACAAACCTGCTCTTGCCGCCGATACTCCGCTGGAAAACGCCCGATCGGCTTTTCGCGTGATTGCCATGACATGCCTGATCGTCTTTATGGCACAGATGGCGACAACGGTTTATCTACCGTCTTTACCCGTCGTCATGCGCGACCTGAAGATGACGCAGGCGAGTGTCGAGCTATCGATCTCCGCCTATGTCATCGGCGCAGCGTTGCCAGTCCTGTTTTGGGGCGCCGCTGCGGAGCGCTGGGGAAGACGCGGTCCTTTGCTGATTTCCCTGCTGCTGTTTGCGACCACGAGCCTACTGCTCGCAAGCTGTACTTCTGCGCTGGAACTGCTGGTGTTGCGCGCCCTGCAGGGTGTTGCCGGCGGCGGTGCAGCGATCATCGCCAGAATTATCGTGCGGGATAACTGGCGTTGCGACGAACTGGCGCGACGACTTTCCGTACTATCGATCGCCTTCATTGCTGCACTGGGCGGAGGGCAGTTTATCGGCGGGTTGATCGGTCAGTACAGCCATTGGCAAGCGGGTTTTGTGCTGATGGCCGTTACCGCCGCGGTGGCGATCGGCGCGTCGTATTCCCTGCCTTTGAAGACGGGGCACCCCACGGCAGTCAAGTCGGGTATGGCAGGCACGTACTGGATCGTACTGCAGCGCTCCGGTTTCCTCTGGCCCGCGTGCGCGGGAGGGTTAGGATTCGCCACGACCGTGACGTTGCAGGAAGTGAGTCCTTTCGTGTTTCAGGAGCATTTCGGCGTGGCCGTGACGGGGTTCGGCAGTATCGGCTTGCTGATCGGCGTCGCGTACTTCAGTGGTGCGATGCTGGTCAATCGCCTGGTGAAGCGGCTCGGGGGTGTGCGACTGATGCACGCTGGCGCGGCGCTGATCGCGCTTGCGACCACACTGATGCTCGTGTCTTCATTGAGTGGCCTGCTGAATCATTTCGTCGGGCTGTGGATTTTCATCGCGCTGTACTGCCTGACGATTTTTGGTCAGGCGGTGCTGTTTCCGAACAGCATGGCGACTGCCGTCAGCGATGCCCAGGACTACGGCGCCCACGCAATGGCTTTGTGCGGTTTCCTGCAGCAAGGGCTGGCGGGTATTGCTGCGACTGCCTCGGTGTTGCTGCATCACGACGGTACGTGGACCTTTGCCGTGTTTGCGCTCGGTGCGCTGACGTTGCTTCAAGTGAAACTGAAAGTGCGGACCCGGTAGCTTTGATGCCGGGCGAGTCAGGATGACAGCGAGTTGGTGGATACACCTGATTGCCACTAGCCTCCCACGTCACCGCCATCTCCCCCTGGCTTGCCGATATCCGCCGCCGCAGCATGCCGTTCGATTTGCGACTGCTGTCGAACGTCGTGATTGCGCCCGTGCGGCTAGGTACCCGCGTACGCGGTTCGAGGATCGCGGTTTAGCTAGCTGTTTTCACGTGGCCGATGGATCTTCTGCGTCAAGGCATAGATGCCCACCAGCGCCGCCGCAAAACCCGAAGCCGCACCCACGCCGAGCGACCAGCGCGGGCCCGGATGGTCTGCTACCCAGCCGACGATCGGCGCACCGATCGGCGTGCCTCCGAGTGCAATGCCAATTCGCATCGCCATCACCCGTCCGCGCATGGCGGGCGCGGTCGACAACTGCATCAGGCTGTTGGTCGTGTTGGTGAAGGTCAAGGCGGCGACACCGATCACAACCAGCGCGCTGCCGAACAGCCAGTAGCTCGGAGCGATAGCGGCCAGCGTACAGCCGACCCCGAACATCGCGGCGCCGATGATCAACGACGAGAACCTTGGTTTGTCACGACCCGCGGCCAGCAGCGCACCCGAGACCGTGCCGATAGCCATCATCGACGACAGCAGACCATAGCCTCGCGCATCGGCGTGAAAGACGCCGACGGCCATCGTCGAGATGAAGATCGGGAAGTTCAGTCCGAACGTGCCGATCAGGAACAGCATGACGAGGATGGCCAGCAGGTCCGGACGCGACCACACGTAGCGGAACCCTTCAGTGAAACCGCCTGGCGTACGGCGTGCCCTCACGTTGGGGCGCAGTTCGGACGCGCGGAACAACGACAACGAAGCGAGCACCGCAACGAAACTGGCACCGTTGATCAGAAATGCCCAACCGGTACCGACCGATGCGATGACGATTCCCGACGCGGCCGGTCCGATCATCCTTGCAGCGTTGAACGAGGTCGAGTTGAGCGCCACGGCGTTCGGCAGATCCGCATCGCCGACCAGTTCGGTGACGAAGGTCTGGCGCACGGGCGCGTCGAACGCTGCCGCGCAACCGAATAGAAACGCGAACACGTACACATGCCAGAGCTGGACGATGCCGGTTACCGTGAGTAATCCGAGCGCGAGTGCCAGCGCGCCCATTGTTGCCTGGGTGGCGATCAGCAGTTTGCGCTGGTTGTAGTGATCGGCGGCATAGCCGGTCCAGGGCAGCAGCAGAAGCTGTGGTCCGAACTGCAGCGCCATGACCGTACCCACCGCTGAAGCGTTGTGATGCGTGAGCTGAGTCAGCACCAGCCAGTCCTGCGCCGTGCGCTGCATCCATGTGCCTACATTGGACACCAGTGCGCCGGCTGCCCAGACCCGATAGTTGAAGCTCTTCAGCGAACGGAAGACACCCGTTGCAGGAATGCTCACGAATGCTCCGGCGTATTGCCGCCGTTAAAGCGCCCAAAATGCCGCGCGGCGAACAGGCTCATGCCCAGGATGCCGAGCCCGAGCGCGATCACATCAACGGTGCTGCCCAGATTGAAATCGCCGACACGACAGACGAGCAGATAGCCGATGATCAGGTTGAGAAAACCCCACAACGCGTTCACCGTCGATGACGAAAATCCTTCTCCTCGAGGCGTGGCAAAGGGGCTTTGAAACGGTTTTCCCATCAAGCCGCTAACCAGATGCGGCACGGCGTTTGCAAGAACCGCGCCGCCGAAAAACCATGACACGAGATGATGCCAGTTCATTTTCAGACACTCCTTGTCTTGAGCAGATCGATGATGTCCTGGGCCGTGCCGGTTTCGCCGAGCCGCGGAAAGACGTTCTTGATGCTGTAGTCGTGTGCTTCGGGGCGCGAGTCGGTCATCGCGTCGAGCGCCAGGGTCACGTTGAATCCCAGTTCATAAGCCTGGCGAGCCGTCGATTCGACACCGGTTCCGGTCGCTACTCCGGCGACGACGACCTGGGTCACGCCCAACGCCTTCAGCTTGTGTTCGAGATCGGTGCTGGCGAAGGCACCCCAGGTTCGCTTCGTCACGGCGATGTCGCCAGGCTGCTGATCGAGGTCGGCAATGAGATCGGTCCAGTCGGGCGAGAAGGGCGCGCCCTGGCGTGGTCGTTCGACGCGGCCCGGTGCTCCGCCTGCAACATTGACCAGTACGACCGGCAAACCGTGTTCGCGAAACGCATCGAGTAGCGCGCGCGATCGTTCTACGACGGCGCCGATGGAGTGAGCGAGCGGGAGGCTGACGATCCCTTTTTGCAGATCGACGACGATGAGGGCGGTGTCGGGATCGAGCGTGGTGAGGGCCATGTGTTTCCTGCGAAGGTTGGCGAGGACTCAGAAGTCGGCAAGCCGCTGCAGCAGTTTCACTGCGACGGCGAGTTGCTCCTGTTCCTGCGAGGACAGTTGTGCTTGCAACGCACGGACCAGCCAGTCTTCTTTCGCGGCGCGGCTGGCCTTGACGGTTTTTCGTAGACTGGGAGTCAGCGCGATCAGGGTTTGCCGGCCATCTTCCGGATCGGGTTCGCCACTGATAGCGCCCATGGCTTCGAGGCTAGCCACTGTGATGCGCATGGACTGCGGGCGCACGCTTTCGGCACGGGCGAGGGCGGAGACGGTGGCGGGACCGTCGCGCTCGAGACGTAGCAGCACCGACTGCTGCGACGAAGTGAAATCGCCAGCGGAGGCTTGCTCACGCACCCGGCGAATCAGCTTGCTCAGGGAAATGCGCAGTTCTCCCGCTAGAGCGGCGAGCTGGGAGGCTTCAGATGTGTGTGCTTGTTTGACCATGGGCGGAATATAGCATATGTACAGTTTAGCTGTACAGTTTTGCTGTTCAGGTCGCGAGATTGAATGCGGAAGCGCCACGCCACGTTCAATGACGTATGTCTCCTCAAGCCGCTGCGGCTGAGGCTAGGGCGTGAGGAGCGAATAGCGAGTGTAGGGGCGAGCCGTAAGCGGCTCGATAGCGGTCACATTGGGCGCGACCGCTGTCGCGGCGAAGCTGCGCGCTTTAGCAAGGTGGACGAAAACGCGGAATCCGCCGAGAGCGTTCGATTCCGCGTGCGCGAGTATTTCCGCGTCGATTCCTATTTGAACCCGGCCACCGCGTGCGGCACGTAAAGCTCTTCGAGTTTTGCGATCTCGTCGCCGCTTAGTTCGAGCGACAGTGCGGCCACAGCATCGTCCAGATGATGCAGCTTCGTTGCACCGACAATCGGCGCTGTGATCGGTTTCTTCTGTAGCACCCACGCAAGTGCAACCTGCGCGCGCGGCACACCGCGGGCGGCTGCGATTTCGCCGACCCGCTCAACGACCTTGCGATCCGCCTCTTCGGTATGCGCGTAGAGCGTACGGCCGAATTCATCGGTTTCCGAACGCGCGCTACTCGTATTCCATTCGCGCGTCAGGCGACCCCGGGCAAGCGGGCTCCACGGAATCACACCGATGCCTTCGCTTTCGCACAGCGGCAGCATCTCGCGTTCTTCTTCGCGGTACAGCAGATTCACGTAATTCTGCATGGTGACGAAGCGGGTCCAGCCGTGCTGCTCGGCGACATGCAGTGCCTTCGAGAACTGCCACGCGTACATCGACGACGCGCCGATATAACGCGCCTTGCCGGCTTTGACGACGTCATGGAGCGCTTCCATGGTTTCTTCGATCGGCGTGTGATAGTCCCACCGATGAATTTGATAGAGATCGACGTAGTCGGTACCGAGCCGACGCAGACTGGCGTCGATCTCGGTCATGATCGCCTTGCGCGACAGGCCGGCGCCATTCGGCCCTGGACGCATCCGGTTGAAGACCTTGGTGGCGAGTACGATTTCGTCGCGACGCGCGAGATCCTTCAGTGCACGCCCGACGATTTCCTCGCTCGTGCCGAGCGAGTAGACGTTGGCGGTATCGAAGAAGTTGATGCCGTGATCGAGCGCCTGCTTGATGAACGGACGCGCCTGCGCTTCGTCGAGCGACCACGCGTGCGCGCCGCGATCGGGGGCGCCGTAGCTCATGCAGCCGAGACACAGACGTGAGACGTCGATGCCGGTGCGGCCGAGTTTGACATAGTCCATCGTGTTGCTCCTGTCGGAAGGTTTGGGAACGAACCAGGCAAGCGTTCGACTACAGGATGCGGCGCGCCACGACTGGCGAACCGATCCGCATAAATTACTGAACGGGACGTGATGACGACGCGGATTGCGTAAAAAATGCGTGATGGCAAAAGAAATGCGGCCACGTATACTTGATTCCGCTTTACGTCACCCCTCGCAGGAGGCGCCGGATATATCCGGCATCCTGCCGCATCTGCAATACAGGCAAGTTATTCCTCCCAACGCCACATAGAACAAAGGAAGGACCTCCTATGTTGATCCGTACTTTTGGTGCCATTCCAGCCTTGATGCTGGCGGCGTGTGCTGTGTCGCCGCTCGCGGCGAATGCCGATGACAGCAACAGCTTCGCACAAAACGACTCGAGCTCGCAGGCACGCCATGTGAAGGTGATGATCATCTCCATGTTCGCGCCGGAAGGCCAGGTCTGGCTCGACCATCTCGGCCCGTGGCAGGAGATCACGGTGGCCGGATTGTCGCCGGACTATCCGACCGTGCATTGCAACAAACAGGAAGTCTGCGTGATGACGACCGGCATGGGTCACGCGAACGCTACCGCATCGACGATGGCGTTGGCGTTCTCGCCGAAATTCGATTTGCGGCATACGTACTTCATGGTGGCGGGCATTGCCGGTATCGATCCGCTGCGCGGCACAGTGGGTTCCGCGGCGTGGGCCAAATACCTGGTCGACTTCGGGATCCAGTGGGAAATCGACGGACGAGAAATTCCGCCGGGCTGGACCACGGGTTATCTCGGCATCAACACGACAGGCCCGACGCAAAAACCGCCGCTCGACTACAAGACCGAAGTGTTCCAGCTCAATACGCAGCTCGCGGATGCCGCATTCGCCCTGTCGCGTAACGTGACGCTCGAAGACAACGCCCAGGCCCAGGCTGCGCGCGCGAAGTTCAGCTATGCGCCTGCGAACCAGCCGCCGAGCGTGATCCAGTGCGACACGCTGGCCGGCGACACATGGTGGTCGGGCACTGACATCGGTCAGCGTGCGCGCGACTGGACGAACATCCTGACCGACGGCAAGGGCGTGTATTGCACGACGCAACAGGAAGACAACTCCACCTATGAAGCGCTGACACGTGCGGCCACGGTGAAGCGTGTGGACCTGAGCCGCGTTGCGGTGCTGCGTTCAGGGTCCGATTTCGACCGGCCGTATGCGGGCCAGACGAGTGCGGACAATCTGTTGAACTACGCGGCGCAGGGCGGTTTCTCGATTGCGGTCGACAACCTGTATAACGCGGGCAATCCGCTGGTGCAGGACATTGCAACGCACTGGGGCGAGTGGCGCGACGGCGTGCCGCATCGGTAAGGCACACTGCCCGTGTGGTGATTCAATGCGCGCGGTACGGCGTCCACACGGGCGTATCGGTTGACCAGTCGTCGAGTTCGGATGGGTTCATGATGGACTCCTTCGAATGATGGGTGTGTCCAGTATTCGGTGTTCGTGCTTGTGCCGGACACTGGATCTACGTTGCACGTGACGTGAGCGCAGTGTTACTGGCTGCGCGCGACACGGGTGGCGTTGTCGGCATTGCGTTCCTGGGCGGCGATACGTTCGGCCTGTGTGCTGGCCACCAGGCTTTTGTCTGGATACGCATTGCGGCTCAGGGCTGGCAGCGAGCCGTCGCGATAGGCCTGCACGAGTTCTGCGCGGACTTCTGCGCGGGTTTTCGGTGCCTGGTTGTTACTGCTATTGGCCCACGTGTAGTCGTTGTAGGTGCCTGCCCGGCCGATGCCGCCGTCGGCGAATGCTGCCGTGCTGGCAGCGAGCGACAGCAGAAGACCTGCGATCAATTGGTGTTTCATCGTTCACTCCTGTGATTCGTTTGCAACGGTTATTAATCTGCGTTGCGACAGGGTGAAATGTAGGCCTTCGTGCTCGTGCGATAAATCATGCTTTTGTGAAATGAATTGTCGTCGGAATGGAACAATGGGGTTTTCTGCCTGTGCCGGCGGCTTTAGTTAGCGCCTCGCGGCTGGTTTGCCTGTGCAGGCGGCTGCGATTTGGCGCCTCGCGGCGCAGGCGTTGCCCCTGTGCGGGGCGGCACCTTCTTTCTTTGCCGCGGCAAAGAAAGAAGGCAAAGAAAGCCGCTCGACACGATAGCGAGTCCTTTCCGTGTGTAGCCAGAGTGGCCCGCACCTAAGTGTCGTCCTCGCACTGACACCACAGTGGTCCGAGACGAGACCATCTCTCGCGCATTCAGCGGTAGTGACCAAGCCGTCATTCATCCCACTCGCACTACGTGCTCGCGGATGGGTGACCACAACGGAAATCCGGCCCGGGGGGCGTCAAAGCCCAATGCGAACGTTGAGGTAGTTCGAAGCACAAGCCTGAACGGCAAGCTGGCGACGAAGTTAAGGAGGCGCGTTGAAGAGCAACGAGGAAGACTGAAGTCGAAGACGAGGGTGCGCTAAACGAAGACGAAGGGGGCTATGCCCATCGGCGGCGAAGCTCGCCGGAACGGATGACCGCCTGGTCACTACCATTGAAGGCACGAGGTGTGATCTCGTCTCGGACCACTACCGTGTCAGTGCGAGGACGACACTTAGGCGCGGGCCACGAAGGCTGCACATGGAAAGGACCCGCTATCGTGTCGAGCGGCTTTCTTTGCCTTCTTTCTTTGCCGCGGCAAAGAAAGAAGGTGCCGCCCCGCACAGGGGCAACGCCTGCGCCGCGAGGCGCTAACGAAGAGCCGCCGGCCGAGGCAAACGAGAACCAGCCGCGAGGCACTAACGAAAAGCCGCCGGCCCAGGCAAACAAAAAACCAGCCGCGAGGCACAAAAAGCAAGCCGCCTGCACAGGCAGAAAAAGCAACCCTACGCTACCCACTCCGTCATAACCGGCGTATCCAGCGCAGAAGCCGCCTCGCGTTGCTCAGGCGTCCGCATGGTACAAGTCTTATCAAGACTCGCCCGCCCACTCAACAGCGGACACCGATCGAACACCTCGGCAATCCAGTCGACAAACACCCGCACCTTCGACGACAGATGCCGGCTATGCGGATACACCGCCGAAATCGGCATCGGCAGCGGCTTCAGATGCGGCAGCACCTCCACCAGTTGCCCCGACTGCAAATGCGGCAGCACCATAAAGCGCGCCGGCTGGATCAAACCGAATCCCTCCAGCCCGCAGGTGACGTAAGCATCCGCATCGTTAACCGATACGATGCCCTTCATCTTCGCCTCGACTTCCTTGCCGTCCACCAGAAACGCCCAGTCGATCACGCGCCCCGTGCGGTTCGAAAAGTAATTCACGGCCTTGTGCTGCTCGAGATCTTCGAATGTCTGCGGTGTGCCAAACTTTGCGAGGTAATCGGGCGCCGCACACGACACGCCTTCGAATAACCCGATGCGTCGCGCCACCAGCGACGAATCCTGCAGCGCGCCCACGCGCACCACGCAATCGACACCCTCTTGCAGCAAATCCACCGGCCGGTCCGTCAAGCCGAGCTGCAGATCAATATCCGGGTAGCGAGTGTGGAATTCGCACAGGGAAGGAATCACGATCAACCGGCCGATCGAGCCCGGCATGTCGATGCGCAGCTTGCCGTGCGGCTTCTTGTTGCCGCTCTGGAAGCTTGCTTCGGTTTCCTCGACATCCGCGAGAATCCGCACGCAACGCTCGTAGTAGGCAGCGCCATCGGGCGTCAGCGAGAGGCGTCGGGTGGTCCGGTGCATCAGGCGTACGCCAAGAAACGCTTCGAGATTCTGGATGATGGTCGTGACCGACGCGCGCGGCATGTCGAGCGTTTCCGCTGCGCGCGTGAAACTGTTGGTGTCGACGACCCGGGTGAACACTTGCATGGCCTGAAGCCGGTCCATTGCAAACCTCCGAAAGGGCAGGTGCATCTGGAGGAAAGCCGCCCAGCCGATAAGCGAGGCGATTGTTCAGGTGCACCGAATTGTGTTGCCGGATTATAGGCATTTATTTGCGAGTCTGCTGAACCCACAATTCGCACCATCGCCTTTCTGTGCGCATTGCGCTGCTCGACATGGATGCATTCAAACCGCCGTACTCCTTCACTCCCTCGGCCCCGGGCCTCGTGGAGGACGGCACCTCGCTGGAACTCACCGATGTACAGATCGAGGGTTACGCACAGCCGATCACGCTGCGTCTTTACCGGCTCGCCGGCAAGTCAGGGCTACCGGTGCTGCTGTACTTCCACGGCGGCGGCTTCGTACGCGGCTCGATCGATGCCGCCGACACCGCCGCACGCTATTTAGCAGAGCGCTTACCGGCTCTCGTAGTGTCGGTCGGTTATTCGCTCGCGCCGCGCTTTCCGTTTCCCGCCGCGCCCGAAGACGCGCACCTCGCCGCGCTCTGGGCGCAGACCAACGCACGCACGTTCGGCGGCAATACGCGGCGTCTGGGTGTGGCGGGCCATGACGCCGGTGGGCAACTGGCCAACTGTCTCGCGTTCATCGGGCGCGACCGCGGCGACGTGCGCATCGATGCGCAGGCGCTGTTCGGTCCAATGCTCGATCCAAGCCTCACGCGGCTCGGCGACGAGCGTCGACTGAGTTCGGACATCACCGCGAGCGAATGCGCAGCCTGCTACCGCGCGTATTTGCCGCAGGCGTCGCAGCGCATGCATCCGTATGCTGCGCCCCTCGAATCGGCGCGGCTTGCAGGTCTGCCGGCCACGCTGGTCATCACCGCACAAAACGATGTGCTGCACGTCGAGGCCGAGAAGTACGCGAGCAGCCTGATCGACGCGGGCGTGCTGACCCAGGTGGTCCGCTACCCGAGCGTGTCGCATGCCGCCGTTGCCGAACATCCGGCCGCTCTCGAGGAAGCCGTGCGCTTCTTCCAGTGCCGCTTCGCGATGCGCGACACCCGCGATGTCCGCGACAGTCGCGAGGCCCGTGAGGCCCGCGAGGTCCGGGACGCGCGCGCAGCCAAACAAACAACTTGATTGATCACAGAAACCACCTTGGAGCCAACATGTCCATTCTTCCGCTCTCCCGCCCCCGCCTGGCAATCGCCACGGTCGCAGTCCTCGTCGTAGCC
This sequence comes from Paraburkholderia acidicola, assembly GCF_002362315.1. GTDB lineage: Bacteria > Pseudomonadota > Gammaproteobacteria > Burkholderiales > Burkholderiaceae > Paraburkholderia > Paraburkholderia acidicola. Next base: position 1,248,396 of record NZ_MTZV01000006.1, on the reverse strand, counting down.
GGGCTCGGTACGCTGGGCGCGATCCGCGTCGATGCACGCGCGCCGGCGCAGTCTGCGTCGGCGATCGTTCCCGAAGTCGATGTGGCGACGGTCATCCAGAAGACGATCACCGACTGGCAAAGCTATTCGGGCCGCCTCGAAGCCATCGAGAAGGTCGACGTGCGCCCGCTGGTATCGGGCACGATCGTCTCGGTGAATTTCAAGGACGGCGCGCTCGTGAAAAAGGGCGACACGCTGTTCGTCATCGACCCGCGTCCGTATCAGGCTGAAGTCGATCGTGCGGCGGCGCAGCTCGCTGCCACGCAGGCACGTAGCGGTTATGCGCAGAGCGACTGGGAACGCGCGCAGCGTCTGCTCAGCGACAACGCAATCGCGAAACGCGACTACGACGAGAAGCAGAACGCGTCGCGCGAAGCCAATGCAAACCAGAAGGCCGCTGAAGCCGCGCTCGAAACCGCGCGCATCAACCTCGGCTACACGAAGATCGTCGCGCCGGTGTCGGGTCGCGTATCGCGTGCGGAAATCACGCTCGGCAACGTCGTGTCGGCGGGCGCCAGCGCTGCGCCGCTCACGACGCTCGTTTCCGTCTCGCCGATCTACGCATCGTTCGATGCCGACGAACAAACCTATCTGCAGTACATCAGCCGCGTGAAGGACGGCAAGGTACCGGTCGAACTCGGTCTCGCCGACGAAACGGGCTACTCGCGCAGCGGCACGATCGAATCGGTGGACAACCGGCTTGATACATCGTCGGGCACGATCCGCGTTCGCGCGCGTTTCGATAACGCGGACGGTGTGCTCGTGCCAGGGCTGTACGCGCGTGTGAAGGTCAGCGGTAGCGTGCCGCATCCGGCGGTGATGATCGACGACGCGGCGGTCAATACCGATCAGGACAAGAAGTTTGTGTTCGTCGTCGACAAGGATGACCACGTTGCGTATCGCGAAGTGTCGCTCGGTGCGCAACAGGAAGGTCTGCGTGTCATCAAGAGCGGTCTTGCGGCCGGCGATCGCATCGTCGTGAACGGTACGCAGCGTGTGCGGCCGGGCGATCAGGTGCGCGCGCACATGGTGCCGATGAACGCCGACGTCGATCCGAATGCAGCACCGGTCGCCCAGACGAAAACACCTGCAGCGAAGCCGGCACCGGCCCAGGCGGACGCACAAGCCCCCGCACAGACGCAAGCGAAGGCGGAGAAGAATTCGTGAACCGCGGACGTGATCTGTCGTCCAGGCTGAACCGCGCGAGCCACGAGCTCGCACCGTTCGACACGCGCAAGCGCTCCAACATCAAGAGCCTCCAATGAACATATCCAAATTTTTTATCGACCGGCCGATCTTTGCGGGTGTGCTGTCGGTCCTGATCCTGCTGGGAGGCGTGATTTCGCTGTTCCAGCTGCCGATCTCCGAATATCCGGAAGTGGTGCCGCCTTCGGTGGTGGTTCACGCGCAGTATCCCGGTGCGAATCCGAAGGTGATCGCAGAAGCGGTCGCGTCGCCGCTCGAAGAGCAGATCAACGGCGTCGAGAACATGCTGTACATGCAGTCGCAGGCCAATAGCGACGGCAACCTGACGCTCACCGTGACGTTCAAGCTCGGCACCAACCCGGATCTCGCCACGCAGCTCGTGCAGAACCGCGTGAACCAGGCGTTGCCGCGTCTACCGGATGACGTGCAGCGGCTCGGTGTGACGACGATCAAGAGTTCGCCGACGTTGACGATGGTGGTCCACCTGATCTCGCCGAACAACCAGTACGACATGACGTACCTGCGCAACTATGCGCTGCTCAACGTCAAGGACCGGCTCGAACGGATCAAGGGCGTCGGCCAGGTGCAGCTGTGGGGAGCCGGTGACTATTCGATGCGTATCTGGCTCGATCCGCAGAAGGTTGCACAGCGCGACCTGACCGCTACCGATGTCGTCAATGCGATTCGCGAGCAGAACATCCAGGTGGCGGCCGGGACGATCGGCGCATCGCCGTCGGTGCCGGGCACGCCGTTGCAGTTGTCGGTGAATGCACGCGGCCGTCTGCGTACAGAAAGTGAATTCGGCGACATCGTCGTCAAGACTGCGCCCGATGGCGCGGTCACGTATCTGCGCGATCTCGGACGCATCGAGCTTGCTGCATCGGAATACGGTCTGCGTTCGTTGCTCGACAACAAGCCGGCCGTCGCACTCGCGATCAACCAGTCGCCGGGCGCGAACTCGCTGCAGATTTCCGACGAAGTCCGGGCAACCATGAAGGAATTGCAGCAGGACTTCCCGGCTGGTGTCGACTACAAGATCGTCTATGACCCGACGCAGTTCGTGCGCTCGAGTATCGAGGCGGTCGTGCACACGCTGCTCGAAGCCATCGCGCTCGTCGTGATCGTGGTGATCGTGTTCCTGCAAACGTGGCGCGCGTCGATCATTCCGTTGATCGCGGTACCGGTGTCGATCATCGGAACGTTCTCGCTGCTGCTGGCGTTCGGTTTCTCGATCAACGCGTTGTCGCTGTTCGGGATGGTGCTCGCCATCGGGATCGTCGTCGACGATGCGATCGTGGTGGTGGAGAACGTCGAGCGGAACATCGAAAGCGGGCTTAGTGCGCGTGATGCGACCTATAAGGCGATGCAGGAAGTGAGCGGGCCAATTATCGCTATTGCGCTCACGCTGGTTGCCGTGTTCGTGCCGCTCGCGTTCATGACGGGCCTGACCGGTCAGTTCTACAAGCAGTTCGCGATGACCATCGCGATCTCGACGGTGATCTCGGCGTTCAACTCGCTGACGCTGTCGCCGGCACTTGCATCGTTGCTGCTGCGCGACCACGGTGCGAAGCCAGACGTGCTGACGCGCGTGATGGACCGTGTGCTCGGCCGTTTCTTCGCGGGCTTCAACAAGGTGTTCCGGCGTGGTTCGACCGCGTACGGCCGAGGCGTGAACGGTGCGCTCAAGCGCAAGGGCGCGATGCTTGTCGTGTATGCAGTGCTGCTCGGCGCGACCGTGCTGATCACGCACGTCGTGCCCGGCGGCTTCGTGCCGGCGCAGGACAAGGAATACCTGATCGCCTTTGCGCAACTGCCGAACGGTGCGTCGCTCGATCGCACGGAGAAGGTGATTCGCGACATGAGCGCGATTGCGCTGAAGCAGCCGGGTGTCGAAAGTGCGGTGGCGTTCCCGGGTCTGTCGGTGAATGGCTTCACGAACAGTTCCAGCGCGGGCATTGTGTTCGTGACGCTGAAGCCGTTTAAGGAGCGCGGTAGCAAGACGTTGTCGGCGGGTGCGATTGCCGGTGCGCTGAATCAGCAATATGGCGCGATCAAGGATTCGTTCGTGGCGGTGTTTCCGCCGCCGCCGGTGCTCGGTCTCGGTACGCTTGGTGGCTTCAAGCTGCAGCTGGAAGACCACGGCGCGGTCGGTTATGCGGAGTTGAATAACGCAAGCCAGGCGTTCATCAAGAAGGCATCGACGACGCCTGAACTCGGGCCGACTTTCTCCAGCTATCAGATTAACGTGCCGCAGCTCAACGTCGATCTGGACCGTGTGAAGGCGAAACAGCTCGGTGTGCCGGTTACCGATGTGTTCAACACGATGCAGATCTACCTCGGCTCGTTGTATGTGAACGACTTCAACCGCTTCGGTCGCGTGTACCAGGTGCGGGTGCAGGCCGATGCGCCGTTCCGGCAGCGCGCGGACGACATCCTGCAACTGAAGACGCGCAATGCCGCCGGCGATATGGTGCCGCTGTCGTCGCTCGTCACGGTGACGCCGACGTATGGTCCGGAAATGGTGGTGCGCTACAACGGCTACACCGCTGCGGACATCAACAGCGGTCCGGCGCCGGGCTACTCGACGAACCAGGCGCAGGCTGCGGCCGAACGCATCGCGGCGGAAACCTTGCCGCGTGGCGTGAAGCTCGAATGGACCGACCTGACGTACCAGCAGATGCTGGCGGGCAATGCCGGCATGTGGGTGTTCCCGATCAGCGTGCTGCTCGTGTTCCTCGTGCTCGCTGCGTTGTATGAAAGCCTGTCGTTGCCGCTCGCGGTGATCCTGATCGTGCCGATGAGCCTGCTGTCCGCGTTGACCGGTGTGTGGCTCACACAGGGCGACAACAACATCTTCACGCAGATCGGCTTGATGGTGCTGGTGGGGCTGGCGTCGAAAAACGCCATCCTGATCGTCGAGTTCGCGCGCGAGCTCGAACACGATGGCCATTCGCCGCTGTCGGCGGCCATCGAGGCGAGCCGCATGCGTCTGCGCCCGATCCTGATGACGTCGATCGCTTTCATCATGGGCGTGGTACCGCTCGTGCTGTCGACCGGCGCGGGTTCGGAAATGCGCCATGCAATGGGTATCGCGGTGTTCTTCGGCATGCTCGGCGTGACGCTGTTCGGCCTGATGCTGACACCGGTGTTCTATGTGGTACTGCGTACGCTCGCGGGCGGCAAGATTCATGTGGCGCAGAAGGATTCGCCGCATCAAGCGTTGCCGGCGACGCACGCCTGAGGAGAAACCAATAATGAAAAGGCTTGAATCTTTGCCCGGCTGGAGCCGGGCGGCCGCGAGCGGCTTGCTGCTGATGCTGCTCGCAGCCTGCTCTGTAGAGCCGACGTACAAGCGGCCCGATGCACCGACACCGGCCGCCTTCAAGGAAGCGCCTGCGATCAGTGCGCAGGATGCGGGCACGTGGAAGCCCGCACAACCGGCCGATGCCGAGCATCGCGGCGAATGGTGGACGGTGTTCGGCGATTCGACGCTGAACGATCTGGAGCAACAGGCTGCATCGGCGAACCAGGATCTGAAGGCGGCGGCTGCACGTGTGCAGCAGGCACGTGCGCTGACCCAGGCGGCTCGCTCCGCGTGGTTCCCGTCGCTCGATGCGGGCTTTGGTCCGACGCGTGAAACGGCGTCATCGGCATCGCAGTTCCTGCCGCAGAGCAATGGTTCGTCAACCACGACGCTGTGGCGCGCGCAGGGCACCGTTTCATACGAAGCGGATCTGTTCGGGCGGGTCGGATCGAACGTCAATGCGGCACGTGCCGATGCACAGCAGAGCGAAGCGCTGTTCCGCTCGGTGCAGCTCGCGCTGCAGGCGGATGTCGCGCAGAACTATTTCCAGTTGCGTCAGTTCGACACCGATCAGGGGCTGTACCGCCAGACCGTCAAATTGCGTGAGGACTCGCTGAAGTTGACCGAACGTCGTTTCAAGGAAGGCGATATCAGCGAACTCGACGTCGCGCAGGCTCGCAACGAACTTGCATCGGCACGCGCCGACGCGGTCGGCGTAGCACGTCAGCGCGCGGCATCGGAGCACAGTCTCGCCATCCTGCTCGGCAAGGCGCCCGCCGATTTCTCGTTCGCGGAAACGCCGCTGGTGCCGGTCGTTGCGCGTGTGCCGGCAGGTTTGCCGTCCGCGTTGCTCGAACGTCGTCCGGATATCTCGGCGGCCGAGCGGGCGATGGCTGCGGCCAATGCGCGCGTCGGTCTGGCGAAGTCGGCGTTCTTCCCGAAGCTCGATATCACCGGTGCGTTTGGGTATGAATCGGCGACGTTGGGCAGTCTGTTCATGTGGTCGAGCCGAACCTTCCTGCTTGGGCCTTTGGCCGGCACGGCACTGACGCTGCCGCTTTTCGATGGTGGTCGCCGCCGTGCCGGTCTCGACCAGGCCCGTGCGAAATATGACGAGGATGTGGCGCAGTATCGTCAGCAGGTGCTCGTCGCGTTCCGCGAAGTCGAGGACAACCTCGCCGATCTGCGTCTGCTCGACGATCAGATCAGCGCGCAAAGCGACGCGGTGGTCGCGTCGCAGCGCGCGGCACATCTGTCGCAGACGCAGTACGAGGAAGGGCAGGTGAGCTATCTGAACGTGATCGACAGCGAGCGTTCGGTGCTGGTGTCGCAATTGCAGGCGAGCCGTTTGACCGGTACTCAGGCGGTGTCGACTGTCAACCTGATCCGTGCGCTTGGCGGCGGTTGGGATGGCATGCCCGTTACGGCCGCGGCCGATGTAGCAAACAGCAATGCGCAACAGCAGATCGCGAAGCGTTAAGTTGATTGGGCGCGTCATGCGCTAGTGGCTCCCACGCAGGTTCCTTGTTGGTGCCTTGTGTTAGCTGGCGATCCGGTGCATCCGGTTCGCCAGCTTTTTTTATTTCGCGGCCAGAACGGTAGCTCGACTGCCCGTTTCCGCGCATCCATATCGCATTTCGCGATTTCCATTCGAAAATCCGTTCGTAGACCGCGCTCCTAGCCAGCCCTATCATCGTCTGCACCTCATCTGGAGAGAGGCGATGACCTGCCCGCATTTCCGCTGTCCGCGCTGAGCCGCTAGCTCGTCTACGTATCGCGCATCAAACGTCCCAAGCCGCCCACGGGCGCACCCGACACCAGTGGCGCCGATCTGCGCCGTCAGGCCGGAAGCGGCACGCCCCGACCAACCTCGTCGATTGAGTTCACCATGAAATTTTTCCTGTCCAGCGTGCGGCGCTTCTTCCGCGTGGCGGGGCGCTTGCCCATGCTCGCGCTCGGTAGCGCACTCGTGTTTGCGGCATCCGCGTCTGTCGCTGTGGCCGCCGATCTACCCACGTTGAAGATCGGCATCGCGACGAGCCCGCAGATCGAAGCGCTGAAAATCGCAGCGCGCGAAGCGAAAGATCAGGGCCTCGACGTGAAGATCATCGAGTTCACCGACTGGAATACGCCGAATGCGGCGCTGGCGAACAAGGACATCGACGTCAACTATTTCCAGCACATTCCGTTTCTCGAGAACGCGAAGAAGCAGGGCGGTTACAACTTTGTTGCGATCGCACCGGGCACGATCATGAAGATCGGTTTGTACTCGAAGAAGGTGAAGCGCTTCGACGAGTTGAAAGACGGCGCGACTGTCGCGATCGCCAACGATCCGGTGAACGGCGGTCGCGGGCTGCTGTTGCTGCAACGTGCCGGGCTGATCAAGCTGAAACCGGGCATCGATTACCGCGCGACCACGCTCGACATCGTCGACAACCCGAAACATCTGAAGATCGTGCAGCTTGAAGCGTCGCAACTCGCTCGTTCGCTGGATGACGTCGATCTGGCGCAAGGCTATCCGAGCTTCATCAAGCTCGCCGGCACGACCGATCCGAACAGTGCGCTGCTCTTCGACGGCACCGAGAACAAGATCTTCGCAATCCAGTGGGTAGTGCGGCCCGACAGCGTGAACGATCCGCGCATCCGCAAATTCATCTCGATCTACCAGCATTCGCCGGCGGTGCGCACCGCGCTCGACAAGGCGTTCGGCAATCTCTACGCGGTCGCGTGGTGACGGCGACGCAACACAGCGAGCACGACGGAGCCATGCAATGACGAAGAAGAAAATCCTGCTGAATGCGTTCAACATGAATGCGGTCGGCCACATCAACCACGGTTTGTGGACGCATCCGCGTGACCGTTCGGCGCACTACACCGATCTCGACTACTGGACCGATCTCGCGCGCACGCTGGAGCGCGGCAAGTTCGACGGTATTTTTCTGGCCGATATTGTCGGTGTGTACGACATCTATCAGGGCGGACCCGATACGCCGCTGCGCGAATCGGTGCAGATTCCGATCAACGACCCCACGCTGATCGTGCCCGCGATGGCCGCGGTGACGAAACATCTCGGCTTCGGCGTGACGGCGAATCTCACGTATGAGCCGCCCTATCTGTTCGCCCGGCGTATGTCGACGCTCGATCATCTGACCAGGGGACGTGTCGGCTGGAATATCGTGACCGGCTATCTGGACAGCGCGGCGCGCGGTATGGGACTCACGCAGCAGATCGCGCACGACGACCGCTACGATCGCGCCGACGATTACATGGACGTCGTGTACAAGCTGTGGGAACAGAGCTGGGAAGACGGCGCGGTGGTGCGCGACCGCGCGGCGCGCGTGTTCTCGCATCCGGACAAGGTGCATCGCGTGAAGCACGATGGTCCGTACTATTCGATCGATGCGATCCACCTGAGCGAGCCGTCGTTGCAGCGTACGCCGGTGTTGTATCAGGCGGGATCGTCGCAGCGCGGTGTCGATTTCGCTGCGCGTCATGCGGAGTGTGTGTTCGTCGGTGGGCAGAACAAGCAACTGACGCGCTCAATCGTCGACGACATTCGCGCTCGCGCCGTGCGCTTTGGTCGTGCGCCTGACGACATCAAGATCTTTGCCGGCATCACGGTCGTGGTCGGTGAAACCGAGCGCGCTGCGCAAGAAAAATTCGAAGAGTACCGCCGCTATGCGAGTGCCGAAGGTGGCATCGCGCACTTCTCCAGTTCGACTGGCATCGACTTCTCGCAGTACGAACTCGACGAACCGATTTCGTATGTGAAGACCGAGTCGATGCAATCGGCGGTGGAGGCGATTTCGAAGAAAAGTACCACCGGCGTGTGGACCAAGCGCAAGGTGCTCGAACAGATGACACTCGGCGGTCGTGCGAAGCCGGTGATCGGTTCGCCGCAACAGATTGCCGACGAACTGGTGTCGTGGATCGAAGAGGCGGGCGTCGATGGATTCAATCTGACGCGTACCGTGATGCCTGAGTCGTTCGTCGACTTCGTCGATCTCGTCGTGCCTGAGTTGCAGAATCGCGGCGTCTACAAGGAAGACTATGACGTCGCGCCGACGCTGCGCGAGAAGCTGTTCGGCGCGGGCCGTGCGCGGTTGCCCGATGTGCACGTGGGTGCGCAGCATCGACGGCGTGTGAATACGTCGGTTGAAGCATGACGTCGCTTTTCGATCGACCCGGTTTTATCGAGGATGCGCCTGCGCGAGCCGCGGACCATACGGCGCACGATGCCGCGCTACCTGCCGTGCAGTTCGATGGCATCGGCAAATCCTTTGCCGGACCGCGTGGCACGAATGCGATTGCTTTGGCGAACGTCGATCTCTCGGTGGCGCGCGGTGAAGTATTTGGCATCATCGGTCGTAGTGGGGCGGGTAAGTCGACGCTGCTGCGCCTCGTCAACGGACTGGAAAAACCGACGTCCGGCGCCGTGCGCGTGAACGGCGTGAGCGTCGGCGATCTCGACGAGCGCGGGCTGATCGGCCTGCGGCGCCGCACCGGTATGGTGTTCCAGCATTTCAACCTGCTGTCCGCGAAAACCGTGCACGGCAACATCGCGCTGCCGCTGAAGATAGCCGGCGTGCCGAAAGCTGCAATCGATGAGAAGGTCGATGCGCTGCTCGAACTGGTCGGGCTCTCGGCGAAACGCGACGCGTGGCCAGCCAGCCTCTCGGGCGGCCAGAAGCAGCGGGTCGGCATTGCACGCGCGCTGGTGCACGATCCCGACATCCTGTTGTGCGACGAAGCGACATCCGCACTCGATCCGGAAACAACGCAGGCCATCCTCACGCTGCTGCGCGATATCAACCGCCGACTCGGTCTGACGATCGTACTGATCACGCACGAAATGGAAGTGATCCGCGAAGTGTGCGATACGGTCGCGGTGCTCGAGCGCGGTGAAGTTGTCGAGACGGGTCCCGTGTGGCGCGTGTTCGGCGATCCGCAGCACGACGCGACGCGTGCGTTGCTGCGCACGCTGGTGCACGATCTGCCCGCCGATCTCGCTGCGCGCGTGAAGCCGCTGGACGAAGCACCGCCCGACTCGGCCCAGGTGCTACTCGATGTGCGCTTCACCGGTGCCGATGCGCGCGAGCCCGATCTGGGCGGCCTGGTCAGTGCGCTTGGCGCGGGCGGCGGCGGTCGAGTCAGCTTCGTGCATGGTGGCATCGACCGGATTCAGGGACATGCGCAAGGGCGATTGATCGTCGCTGCGCAATTGACCGGCGCGCATGCCGACGCTACGCACGAAGTATTACGGACCCAGGTTGCCGCCTTGGTCGCGCAGGCAAAACGTTACGCGAACCGTGTGGAGGTGCTCGGCTATGTCTGATATCTGGCTATCGGAACTGGCCGACGCGATTCGCGACACTATCGTGATGGTTGGTGTATCGGCGGTGATTGCGGCGTTGATCGGTATTCCACTGGCATTGATCCTGGTGACGACGACGCGCGGTGGCATCTTCGAACGCCGCGCGGTGAACACGACGCTCGGCGCGCTGGTCAATGCGTTTCGCTCGACACCGTTCATCATCCTGCTCGTCGCGCTGCTACCGCTCACGCGTTTGCTGGTCGGAACGACGATCGGCGTCTGGGCCGCGATCGTGCCGCTCAGCATCGCCGCGATTCCGTTTTTTGCGCGCGTGGCGGAAGTGAGCCTGCGCGAGGTCGATCGCGGTCTGATCGAAGCCGCGCAGGCGATGGGCGCGCAACGTCGCCACATCGTCTGGCACGTGTTGCTGCCCGAAGCGCTGCCGGGTATTCTCGGTGGCTTCACGATCACGGTCGTCGCGATGATCGGCTCGTCGGCGATGGCGGGCGCGGTCGGCGCAGGCGGGCTCGGCGATCTTGCGATCCGCTACGGCTACCAGCGCTTCGATACAACGGTGATGGTCACAGTGATCGTGCTGCTTATCGTCATCGTGACGGTGGTGCAATTCGTCGGCGACCGCTTTGTACGGCGTCTCGCGCGGCGCGCGTGAGCGTCGCGGGTTTTCAGGGAACAGCGATATGACGCAGAAGACATTCACTCTGTTGCGACTTCACGTGGCGGGATTTTTTAATCAGCGTGCGTTGATTGCCCGAGTTGTCTGCGCGGAGGCGGCCGCATGAACGATCTACGCGAACCTGTCCCGGTCACAACCCAAAGCGCACGTGATCTCGACAACCTGCTCGACGCGTTGCGCGCGAGCGCAGCACAGCGCGATCGCGACGGCGGTCACGCCGCCGAAGAAAAACAATGGATCGCCGATGCGGGTTTGCTAACGCTCGCCGTCCCGCGCGAATTTGGCGGCGCGGGTGCGCGCTGGACCGACATCTACCGGACCATCCGCGCAATCGCGACAGTCGACAGTGCGCTCGCGCATCTGCTCGGGTTCCAGTGTCTGCAGGTGGTCAGTGTCGATGTGTGGGGCAACGACACGCAGCGCGCACGCTATCTGCGCGGCACCGTCGACGCGCGGTGGTGGTGGGGCAATGCCGTCAATCCGCTCGACACGCGGCTCATTGCGACCGCGACGGCGGATGGTGGCTATCGCATCGATGGCACGAAGGGTTTTTGCTCGGGCACGCGCGGCTCACAGATGATGACGGTGTCCGCACACGATCCCGCGACCGGCAAGCCTGTCTTCGGCGTCGTACCGACTACACGTGCAGGTATCACGGTACACGACGACTGGAATCCGATCGGTCAACGCCAGACCGATAGCGGCAGCGTGTCGTTCGAGCACGTGACGCTCGCACCCGACGAGGTGCTGCACCGTTCCGAAGTCCCGCCGACACCGCGCGCGACGCTGCGCACGCTCGTGTCGCAACTGGTGCTGACCAACCTGTTCGTCGGTATTGCGCAAGGCGCGCTCGAAGAAGCGCGCCGCTACGTCACGCAGCACGGCCGCCCGTGGATCACGTCAGGCGTTGCCACGGCCACCGACGATCCCTACGTGATCCAGCGCTTCGGCGAAATGCGTCTGCAGACGGTGAGCGCCGAGGCGCTTGCCACGCGCGCCGCTCAGGCACTCGACGACGCATGGCAAAAGGGCGCTGCTCTAACCGCCGACGAACGCGCCCACGTCGCACTAGCGACATCGGAAGCGAAGATCGTCGCGCATCGCGCCGCGCTCGATGTCAGTGAAAACCTCTTCGATGCCTGTGGCGCTCGCGCAACCGGCGCACCGCTTGCACTCGACCGCTTCTGGCGCAACGCGCGTGTACACACGCTGCACGACCCGCTCGACTACCGCGTGCGCGACGTCGGTCGCTACGCGCTGAGCGGGACATTGCCGGAAGTTTCTCTGTACACTTGAGGCCGTTCGCCGCACCCGCCGACGAGGCCTCGCGGCATTCTTCACCGCGAGGAAACCGGCTTGCAGTTCAAACTCCCGACTACCGCCACCGCGCCGTTCTGTCCATCTGAAGTACAGGGCACCGTCGCGGTTTCTCCGTCCGCGCCGTTCTGGAAGAAACTCCTGCAGTTCGCCGGCCCCGGCCTGCTGATATCGATCGGCTATATGGACCCGGGCAACTGGGCCACCGATATCGAAGCCGGTTCGCGCTACGGCTATAGCCTGCTATTCGTCGTCGTGCTGTCGAGCCTCGCGGCGATGGTGCTGCAATGCCTAAGCATGCGGCTCGGCATCGTCACCGGCCAGGATCTCGCACAACTTTCGAGTAGCCGCTATTCGCCGATGGTTGCACGCGGGCAATGGCTGCTCGCGGAGCTGTCTATCGTCGCCTGCGATCTCGCCGAAGTGCTGGGTGGTGCGCTTGCGTTCCATCTGCTGTTCAAGTGCTCGCTGACGGTCGGCGTGCTGCTCACCGCGTTCGATACGCTGATCGTGCTCGGCCTGAAGGGCAAGAACTTCCGCGATCTCGAAGCGATCATGCTCGGCCTTGTTGCCACGATCGGTCTCGGCTACGTGATCGAACTCGCACTCGTTCAGCCGCACTGGCCTTCGGTGCTGCAGGGGATGGTGCCGTCGTGGTCGGCGGTCAGCGAGCGCGAGCCGTTGTATCTCGCGATCGGCATCCTTGGCGCAACCGTGATGCCGCACAACCTGTATCTGCATTCATCGATCGTGCAGACGCGCGCGGTGAAGCGCGACGCGCGCAGCATCGCGTCGGCGATCGGCCTGTCGCGCATCGACACGCTCGTGTCGCTGACGCTCGCGCTGCTGATTAACGCAGCGATCCTGATTCTCGCGGCCGCCGCATTCAACGCGACGGGCCACAACCAGGTGACCGAAATCGAGGACGCCTACAAGTTGCTCGCGCCGATCGTCGGAACCGGTTTTGCCGCCGTGCTGTTCGCGATCACGCTGCTTGCGTCCGGGCAAAGCTCGACCTTCACCGGGACGATTGCCGGCCAGGTGATCATGGAAGGCTTCCTCAAGATGAAGATTCCGTGCTGGCAGCGCCGCTTTATCACGCGCGCGCTGGCATTGATTCCGGCTTTGATCGGCGTGTCGATGCTCGGTAACGACGCGGTAGGCAAATTGCTGGTCGCAAGCCAGGTGGTACTGAGCCTGCAACTACCTTTCGCACTCTATCCGCTGATCCGGATGACCGACGACCGCACGCTGATGGGCGCATTCGCGAACCGGTTGCCCACCCGCGTGCTGGCGTGGTTCCTGTTCGTGGCGATCAGCGTGGCGAACCTGTGGCTCGCGGTGCAGACGTTCGGCTGGATCGGATGAAGGTTTTTGTGGTGTTCTAAAAAAACGAGCCGTGTCACGTGGCCACGTGACACGGCTTCATGAGGCTTTTTACCCGCCGCACTCCGAAAACGGCTTCTTGCGAGCCGCTTTATTTCACCCCCTATCAGGCCGCTTCTGCAATCGTCGGCACTTCCTGTTTCGCGGCGGCGGCCGCCTTTTTTGTTTTACCGGCGCGTGACGGTGGCTGACAGGCCCCGCACACGACGTTTTGCTGCAAATCATGCTTGTGCGCAACGAACTTGCCGCCACAACGGCAGCACGGTGTCAGTTGCAGGATGTCGGCGTCGAAAAAACGCACGAGCGTCCAGGCACGGGTCAAATCGAGCACCGGCTCGGTTTCGCTGTGCCGGCAGTGTTCGAGGTACAGCCTGTAGCCCTTGGTCAGCGCGTCGAGATGCGAGCAACGTGCCTCGTTCTTCAGGAACAGATACGTATTATAGAAAAGCGACGCGTGAATGTTAGCCAGCCACGTCATGTACCAGTCGGCGGAGAACGGCAGCATGCCCTTTGGCGGCGACACGCCTTTGACCTCCCGATACAGGCGGATCATCCGGTCGCGCGACAACGTGAGCTCGCTTTCCAGCACCTGCATGCGCGCGCCGAGTTCAATCAGTGCGATGGCACGAAAGACGTCTTGAGCGTCTTCGGTCAGGCTTCGCTTGAGCATCGCAGTCATGGTTGCGGTTCCTCGTCAGGCAAACTGCTCGGCCGGCTGGCCTGCGAGCAGGATAGCCGCGTGAGTCGGCGCTACTTCTGCGTGTTTCGTGGTCTGCGTCAACGCCGACAACATGGCATGGTCGTTGAAGCGGAAAAAACATAAAAGCTGATCGGAGGCGGCCAGCTTGACGATCTGTGCGAGCGACAGTCCAGCAAGCAGATCGGCCAGCTCCGATGACAGTCCCAGCCGGAACATCCCGACAGGCTTGTCCTCGCGCAGCATGCGCTGCGCGAGCATGATGTACGACAAATTGATTTCGCGGATTGACTCCAGCGTCTCGCTGCTACGGTCCATTTAGTTATGTTTCCGAAGCCCCGTATTACCCGTCGGCATTTCCTGCCGTTTATGCTCTTGTAACCCCCCGCCGACGACCTTGCCGCCTGGCGATCGGTCCCCCTCTTTGATACAAGGAGTGACCAGTTGATACAAGGTGTTACAACTCGTAACACCTTGGAGCGAATTGTATGAAGGGGATTTCAGGAAATCAATACCTTTTCAAAAAAATACCCGAAAAAGTGAGGTTGAATTTCGGTAAGTTTTTCATCTGCTTGTAATGCAATTTTGGAAAGCGGCTTTGAGGCCTTTGCGGGCGGGGATGGATCGATGAAGAGCGTTGCTACACAAGCGTTTAACGGGAGCGCTTTTCGGCTGGATGGGGTTTTCGAGAATTAGCTGAAATGACAAATCTGTCGGCTAATTGAAAAGAATGAATTCAAATGAAACGGTAAAAAATGCGAATTTGGCGGCACCTGTAAGGCGCAAATAGGGACAAGTACGGATGCCGCAAGATGGTGCAAGCGTTGTTACAAATGCAGGGGAATGGATAGCGTCTGGCAGTGGGTTCGCTGGGCCCGGTGTTCGACATCGAGGGCGCGAGGTCGATGCACCGGGCCGGATCTCACAGCGCGTCGTGAAAGATCACGCCCAGCGTATGTCGATGCCCCGAACGCAAACGGCTCACGCCGTGCCGCAGATTGACGCGATACGCTCCGCGCGTGCCCTGCACCGGCCGGTGATGCACGGCGAAGATCACTGCATCGCCCTTGTGCAGCGGTACAACCTCTACGCGCGACTGCATCCGCGGACGCTGTTCGGTCATCACGAATTCGCCGCCGCTAAAGTCAACGCCCGGTTCGGATAGCAGGATCGCCGCCTGCAACGGAAACACGTGCTCGCCGTACAGGTCCTGATGCAGGCAGTTGTAGTCATCCTTGCCGTATTGCAGGATCAACGGGGTCGGGCGCAACTGGCCCGCGTCATGACAGCGGCGCAGAAACGCTGTGTGCGTGGCGGGGTAGCGGACCTCGATGCCCATCGTCTCGTTCCAGCGGTTTGCCACCGGGACGAGATGCGGATACAGCGTCGTGCGCAAACCGCCGACGACATCCGGTAACGGATAGTCGAAGTAGCGATACTCGCCGCGGCCGAAGCCGTGGCGCGCCATGACGACGCGGCTGCGATAGAGATCGTCGCGCGGGTACAGCGCGGCCAGTGCGCCGCATTCGCGTGCGTCCAGCAGGCCGGGCAGTACCGCGCAGCCGTACTGGTCGAGTTCACGGGCGATGCGTGGCCAGTCGGCGGTGTCGACGCGGGGCGCGATCGATGTGAGGGAGGCGATCGAAGGTCGATCGTGCGCGACGGCATCGTTGTGCGCGTCGCTTACCTTGCTTGAGGTGCTTGCGTCGACGTCGACATCGACGTTGATCAAGTCCCGAGGCTCGACGCCGGGCAACGTGTCCTGCAACATGAAATGACCGGGCATGGCCTGCTCCTCTGAACATTCGCGATGGAGTCAGTGTACGGAGGCAGGCGTCACATGGCGCGCCGAGTCTTGCTCTCTAATTCGAAGGCACGCGCGGCACGATGAAACACACCATCACGTCGGCGTCGTGGTACTCGCTGCCCACACGTAACGCGTCGATCTCGCGGCCACACACGACAAAGCCCAGCGATTCGTACAGCCTGCGTGCTGCGACATTCGTGCTCGTCACGCCCAGCTCCAGCTGACGCACACCATCGATCCGCGCGGCGCGCGCAAGCACCGCTTCGAGCAACGCGCGGCCCACGCCCTGTCGGCTTGCCTCCGGTGTGACGTACATGCCAACCACCGATGCCCTGTGCCGTTTGCGCTCCCCCGGTGAACGCACCATGGCGATCGTGCCGACCAGCGGACCCTCTGCCGACAACGACGCGCCAAGGATGAAATTGCCCTCGCCAGCGGCTTTGCCCTCAAGCATCGCTTCATGTTGCGCCGCGCCCTTCGCGAGCGCTTCGGCGTGGCTCTGGCCGAATGCTTCGGGATGCTCGGCCAGGCCGCGCAGCCGCAACTGGAAATAGGCGTCGAGATCGGCGGGGCCGAGTTGCCTGATCGGGATATTGCGGGTCACGACGGATGTCCTTATGGTCTGCGTGCTGAGGGGTACGTAAGCTGCACCGCCGGTGAGGGTAACTCGACGCTTCGTGCCGTTGTCCGTATGGATGGGGTCGCAGCTCGATACTATCGTTTGACAATACTATCGCGCAACAATACTATTTCACATGATCTCGAACTTCAAATGTCCCGACACCGCAACGATGTTTTCAGGCGAGCGCGTGGCGCGATTCGTGAATATCGAGACTGTCGCGATGCGCAAGCTCGCCATGCTCAACCGCGCGGCGAACGTGAATGACCTGCGTATCCCACCGAACAACCGGTTCGAAGCACTCAAGGGGGACCGGAAGGGGCAGTACAGCATTCGCATCAACGACCAGTGGCGCGTGTGTTTTTTCTTCGAGAATGGCAACGCGCTTGACGTCGAGATCGTCGACTACCACTAACTGGAGAATCATCATGACACGCGCAGTCGTGTACCCGACCCCGGGCGAAATCCTGCAGGAAGAGTTTCTTCGTCCGATGGGTATCACCGCCTATCGTCTGGCAAAAGACATTGGGGTTCAGCAGCGCCGTATCGGCGAAATCATCGCGGGTACGCGGGCGATTACCGTCGACACCGGGCTACGGCTGTCCCGTTACTTCGGCACAAGTGACGAATTCTGGACCGGTCTGCAACTGGACCACGACACGGCGATGGCAAAGGAGGAACTTGCCGACGAACTCGAGAAGATTCAAAGGGCGGTGCCTATTGCCGCCTAACCGGCTCGTCTGAATCGTCGGACAAATATCCGGTTTTTTGGAGTGCAGGAACAAGATATCCGGGAAAACACAGATGGAAATGATCGTAACGAAGCTTGTTATGATCCTCTCAATCGATGTAGCATATATGGGAACAACCCACCATCAACCATCATCGGTTGATGTGCGCTGCACGAAACACACGGATGTCTCATGTTTGAAGCTCCCACGCTGTCCACGCTATCCCAACCGGTCGTCGCATTGCACCGCGGCACCGCCGTTCAGCCGCTGCGCAATCCCGGCATGCCGTTCGATGCCGGCTGGCTGGACGGCCTGCGCGTCAATCAGTCGGCGGTCGAACGGCGCACGGCCACACTCGCCACGCGGCGCACGGTCAAGAAAGACGCCCAGGCGGCATGGCTGCTAAAGGCGATCACCTGTATCGATCTCACCACGTTGAGCGGCGACGACACCGAAGGCCGCGTCCGGCGCCTGTGTGCCAAGGCGCGCCAGCCGGTGCGGGCCGATCTGCTCGACGCGCTCGGCATCGCGCCGCACGCCATCACGACGGGGGCGGTGTGTGTCTACCATCGCTTCGTTGCCGCGGCAGTCGATGCGCTGCAAGGCAGCGGCATTCCGGTCGCGGCGGTATCGACGGGCTTTCCGGCCGGACTGATTCCGCATCCGCTGAAGCTGAAGGAAATTGAAGCGTCAGTGGCGGACGGCGCAGCCGAAATCGACATCGTCATCACACGCGAACACGTGCTCACCGGCAACTGGCAGGCGCTCTACGACGAAGTGCGCGAATTCCGCGCCGCGTGCGGTCCCGCGCATCTGAAGGCGATTCTCGCTACCGGCGACATCCGCACGCTGTCGAACGTTGCACGCGCATCGATGGTATGCATGATGGCCGGCGCCGATTTCATCAAGACGTCGACCGGCAAGGAAGGCGTCAACGCGACGCTCGACGTCGCACTCGTGATGGTGCGGATGATCCGCGAATATCACGCGCGCACCGGCGTGCTGATCGGTTTCAAGCCGGCGGGCGGCGTTTCCAGCGCGAAGTCCGTGCTCTCGTACCAGATCCTGATGAAGGAAGAACTCGGTCGCGCGTGGCTCGAGCCGGAGCTGTTCCGGATCGGCGCATCGAGCCTGCTTGCCGACATCGAACGCCAGCTCGAGCACTACGCGAGCGGTCGTTACTCCGCCTTCAATCGTCACCCCGTTGCCTGAACAGACCGATCTCATGAGCGTAGCCGAGTATTTTTCTTCGATGGAGTACGGTCCCGCCCCCGAGGACGATCAGCCTGTGCGCGCGTGGCTCGCGCAGCACGAGTCGACGTTCGGGCATTTCATCGACGGTGCCTGGCGTGCGCCGGCCGCTGGCCAGCGTTTCGAATCGCACGCGCCTGCGAGCGGTGAACTGCTTGCACACGTCGCCCAGGGCGATGCCGCCGATGTGAACGCGGCGGTGCTCGCCGCGCGTAAAGCGCAGCCCGCATGGCGCGCACTCGGTGGTGCAGGGCGCGCCCGGCATCTGTACGCGCTCGCGCGCATGGTGCAGCGGCACAGCCGGCTCTTCGCCGTGCTCGAAGCGCTCGACAACGGCAAGCCGATCCGCGAAACGCGCGACATCGACGTGCCGCTGGTTGCGCGGCATTTCCTGTACCACGCGGGCTGGGCGCAACTGCAGGACAGCGAATTCCCGGGCTGGGCGCCGCTCGGCGTGATCGGCCAGATCGTGCCGTGGAATTTCCCGCTGCTGATGCTCGCGTGGAAGATCGCACCGGCGCTCGCCACCGGTAACTGCGTCGTACTGAAGCCCGCCGAATACACGCCGCTCACCGCGCTGCTGTTCGCCGAACTCGCGCAGCGCGCGGGACTGCCGGCTGGTGTGCTGAACGTCGTGACCGGCGATGGCAGCACAGGCGCTGCGCTCGTTGATCATCCGCAGGTCGACAAGATTGCGTTTACCGGGTCGACGGAAGTGGGGCGGTTGATCCGCTCGCGCACCGCGGGCTCGGGCAAGTCGCTCACGCTGGAACTCGGCGGCAAGTCGCCGTTTATCGTGTTCGACGATGCGGATCTCGACGGTGCCGTCGAGGGTGTAGTCGACGCGATCTGGTTCAACCAGGGGCAGGTGTGCTGCGCGGGTTCGCGGCTGCTCGTGCAGGAAGGCGTCGAGGCGCGCTTCATCGACAAGCTGAAGCGCCGCATGCAGACGCTGCGCGTCGGTCCGTCGCTCGACAAGAGCATCGATATCGGCGCGATTGTCGATCCGGTGCAGCTCGAACGCATTCGCGGTCTCGTCGAAACCGGCCGGCGTGAGGGCTGCAACGTATGGCAGGCGCCCGAAGCCGGTCTGCCGTCGGGCGGCTGCTTCTATCCGCCGACGCTCATCACCGGTGTTGCTCCCGCATCGACGCTGGCTCAGGAAGAAATCTTCGGCCCGGTGCTCGTGGCGATGAGTTTTCGCACACCCGACGAAGCCGTCGCGCTCGCGAACAATACGCGCTATGGCCTTGCCGCCAGCGTGTGGAGCGAAACCATTGGCCGCGCGCTGGACATCGCGCCGCAACTCGCGGCCGGTGTCGTGTGGGTCAACGCGACCAATCTGTTCGATGCGGCGGTGGGATTCGGCGGTTATCGCGAGTCGGGCTATGGACGCGAGGGCGGCCGCGAAGGTCTCTACGAATATCTGCAGCCGCTGGCCTGGCTCGATCTTGCGATGCGCCGTCCGGCGCCGCAAGTGGCCGCGCACGAGGAAACCGAATCTGACTTCGCCGCCAGCACAGCGCTCCTTCAGACCGTCGATCGCACCGCGAAGCTTTTTATCGGCGGCAAGCAGGTACGGCCCGACAGCGGCTACGTGCTACCGGTGTATGCGCACGACGGTACGCTGGCCGGCGAAGTCGGTAGCGGCAACCGCAAGGACATTCGCAACGCCGTAGCCGCCGCGCGCAGCGCGCAGAAGTGGTCGCAGACGACTGCACATAACCGCGCACAGGTGCTGTACTTCCTCGCCGAAAATCTCGCGGTACGCGCGACGGAATTTGCGCGGCTGTTGATGGTGCGCACCGGTACCGGCGAAGCAGTTGCGCGCGCGGAAGTCGATGCGTCGGTGGCGCGTCTGTTCACGTACGCAGCATGGGCCGACAAGTTCGATGGCGCGGTGCATACACCGCCGCTGCGCGGCGTCGCGCTGGCGATGCACGAGCCGCTCGGCGTGATCGGCATCGCGTGTCCGGATGAAGCGCCGCTGCTGTCGTTTATTTCGCTGGTGGCACCGGCGCTTGCGCTCGGCAACCGCGTGGTCGTGCTGCCAAGTACGACATGTCCGCTCACAGCAACCGATTTCTACCAGGTCGTCGAAACATCGGACGTGCCCGACGGCGCACTGAACATCGTCACCGGCGAACGCGACGCGCTGCTCGGCGCGCTCGCGAAGCACGACGATGTCGACGCGCTGTGGTGCTTTGGTAGCGAAGCGCACTCGGCGCTGGTCGAACGCGAGTCGATTGGCAACCTGAAACGCACCTTCGTCGATTACGGCCGCCAGTTCGACTGGTTCGACCCGTCGAGCGAAGGGCCCGTGTGGCTGCGTGAAGCTATACAAGTGAAAAATATCTGGATACCGTACGGCGACTGAGCGTCCGGCGATATCCGCAGGCGCGCAGGCACGTAACGCGTGCGATCCGCGCAACCGACACGAAGGAGACGATGTGCTGAAGAATCTGGACCCGCTATTGAACGCCGATATCCTGCATGCGCTGCGCGCAATGGGACACGGCGACGAACTGGTGATCTGCGACGCGAATTTCCCCGGCGATTCCGTCGCGCGTGCGACGGTGCTCGGTAAGGTGCTGCGCCTCGACGGCGTCGATTCGGCGCGCGCGATTCGTGCCGTGCTGTCGGTGATGCCGCTCGATACGTTCGTCGAACATCCGGCGCTGCGCATGGAAGTGGTCGGCGAGCCGAACACGATTCCTGCCGTGCAGCGTGAAGTGCAGGCTGAAATCGATGCAGCTGAAGGTCGCAGCGTGCCGCTTGCCTCGATCGAACGGTTTGCGTTTTACGAGCGTGCCCGCAAGGCTTATTGCGTGATCGCGACCGGCGAACAGCGTGGCTACGGCTGCTTCGTTTTCAGTAAGGGCGTATTGCTTGCACCTGACGCGCCACGCGACCCCGCAAGGAACGACGCATGAGCACGCAGCCCGAACGCGGCGGCCGGGTTGTCATCCTCGGCATCTACGTAACCGATCTGACGTTTCGCGCCGCGCGCATGCCGCTGATCGGCGAAACGATTGCCGGTACCGCGTTCGCGATGGGGCCGGGTGGTAAGGGTTCGAATCAGGCGGTTGCGGCTGCGCGGGCAGGCGCCGATGTGGTGTTCTGCACGCGCATCGGCAACGATGCGTTCGGCGAGATCGCACGCGCGACATGGACGACCGAAGGCATCACTGCGCGTGCCACGACGGTCGACAGTCTGTCGACGGGTGCCGCGCATATCTTCGTCGACGACACGACCGGTATGAACGCGATCATCGTCGCAGCCGGTGCGGCCGGCACGATGAGCGCCGCCGATGTCGATGCGATCGAAGCCGACATCGCTGCGGCGCGCGTATTCGTCACGCAGCTGGAGCAGCCGCTACCGGCTGCACGGCGTGGCCTTGAAGTCGCACGACGGCATGGTGTGATCACCGTGTTCAATCCGGCGCCGGCGATGTCGCTACCTGACGATCTCTATCCGCTGTGCGACTACATCACACCGAACGAAACGGAAGCCGAGGCGCTGACCGGCGTGCCGATCGAATCGGTCGACGACGCACGCCGCGCGGCTGAGCTACTGCTCGAGAAGGGCGTCGGCACAGCCATCATTACGCTCGGCGAAGCGGGCGCGCTGCTGCATTCGGCGCAGCAGTCGGTGCTGGTGCCGGCATTTCGCTGCGGCAAGGTAGTCGAAACCGCGGGCGCGGGCGATGGCTTTACAGGCGGTTTCGCGGCAGCGCTCGCGCGCGGCGCCGATCCGGTCGAAGCGATGCGCTTCGGCTGTGCGCTGGCGGGTATCTCCGTTACGCGGCCGGGCACCGCGCCGTCGATGCCGACGTTGAACGAAGTGAATCAGGTGTTGAGCGACGCAGCGCGCGTCGGGAGTCGGTAGGACTTCCGCACTGTCGTCGCGTGAACCATTGCGTCATACAGGTTACAGGCAGTCACGCAGTCTGAAGGAGCGGGTTGTCATCATGAAGTCCTTGCCTGCCGCCGGGAAGCTGTTCGCCGACCGGCAACTGAATTTTCTACTCATCGTCAACGTACTGGTCGTGCTGGTCGCGACGGTGCTGTCGCATGGTCTCTTTGTCGGGATCGACAATCTGCAGTCGATGGGGAGTCAGCTACCCGAACTCGGCTTGCTCGCGCTCGGCATCATGCTATCGATGATCTCCGGCAACGGCGGCATCGACCTGTCGGGTGTCGGACTGGCGAACCTGTCAGGGATAGTCGCCGCGCTGATCGTGCCGCACTTCGTGAGCGGTGACGATTCGCCCGTGCTCTACACGTCGCTCTTTTGT
This sequence comes from Paraburkholderia acidicola, assembly GCF_002362315.1. Taxonomy (GTDB): domain Bacteria; phylum Pseudomonadota; class Gammaproteobacteria; order Burkholderiales; family Burkholderiaceae; genus Paraburkholderia; species Paraburkholderia acidicola. Next base: position 1,225,733 of record NZ_MTZV01000006.1, on the reverse strand, counting down.
GTGATCGTAGTCGCGATGGGATTGCTCGGCGGGCTGCTGAACGGCATCGTGATCGCGCGGCTGCAACTCACACCGATTCTCTGTACGCTTGGCACGCAGTTGCTGTTCACGGGTTTCGCGGTGGTGCTCAGCAACGGCGCGTCGGTGCATGTCGACTATGTCGATCCGCTGTCGGACATCGGCAACGGCACCGTGTTTCAGATACCGATTTCGTTCGTCATTTTCATCGCGGCAATCGTCGTGCTGGGCTGGCTGCTCAGGCGCAGTCCGTTCGGTCTGCGCCTGTATCTGATGGGCACCAATCCGAAGGCCGCGTTTTACGCGGGCATTCCGCGCACACGCATGCTCGTGCTCACCTATACGATGTGCGGCGTGCTCGCGTCGCTGGCGGGCTTGATCAGCACGTCGCATACGTCGAGCGCGAAGTGGGACTACGGCAATTCGTATCTGTTGATCGCGATTCTGATCGCCGTGATGGGCGGCGTGAATCCGTCCGGCGGCTACGGACGCATTATCTGTGTGTTCTTTGCAGCGACCGTGCTGCAATTTCTATCGAGCCTGTTCAATCTACTCGGCGTGTCGCAGTTCTTCGGCGACTGCACGTGGGGTTTTCTGTTGCTGCTGTCGCTCGCGTTTGCGGGCGGCGAGCGGGTGCGCGCGATCTTCGGCTTCGCGCGCTCCGACGGCGCACAGACGAAGTCTTAGACGAGTGCAATCGAGCGGGCGGGATGACGGAGCAAAGATGATTAGCGATCGTGTGACCAAGCTTATTTTGAGGGTGCTTGGCGAGGTAGAGGCCTCGTTGCCGGACCAGCTTTCGAGTGCGCGTGAGCACGGCGTGCCCACGTCCCTCGGCCTGACCGACGGTGGAAAGATCGTACGGGATTATCTGGAACATCGCGAATTCGGACTGGCCCTCGAGCATCTGACCTACATGGTCCTCGAGGTGCCCCTTTCCGTGTCGCCCCGCTGCCAGAGCGATATCAACGAGGCGGCTTCGAGGTTGAGATTGCCGGGCATTTGACACAAGCGCTAGCGGACCAGGCTGGCACAGTATTGATCGACAAATCGACGGACCACAAAACAAGGAGACAACGCATGAAACTGACTCGACTGGCTGCCACCGTGGCAGCGGGGACTCTCGCAGCAGGCGTGATCGTCGCTGCGCAGGCGGCAACCAACGAGACGATCGTCACGGTCGTCAAGGTGACGGGCATCAGCTGGTTCAACCGGATGGATGACGGCGTGAAGGAATTCGCGAAGGACACGCCGGGCGTGACCGCGTACCAGACCGGCCCAGGCCGCGCCGATGCGGCCCAGCAACTGAAGATCATCGAAGATCTGATCGCGAAGAAAGTCAACGCGATCGCGGTGGTGCCCTACGATCCGCCCACACTCGAACCCGCGCTGAAGAAAGCGATGGACCGCGGCATCAAGGTCGTTACGCACGAGGCCGATAACGAGAAGAACACGATGGTCGACATCGAGGCATTCGATAACACGGCGTACGGCGCTGGTCTCAACGAACGGCTCGCATCGTGCATGCACGACGAAGGCAAATGGGCGGTGCTGGTCGGCTCGCTGGGCAGCCGCTCGCAGGTGCAGTGGGCCGACGGCGGGATCGGCAATGCGAAGGCGAAGTATCCGAAGATGGATCTCGTCGAACCGAAACTCGAAACCAATAACGATGGCGAGCGCGCCTACGAAGTCGCGAAAGAAGTGCTGCGCAAGCATCCGGACCTGAAGGGCTTCCAGGGTTCGTCGTCGCTCGACATCATCGGTATCGGCCGTGCGGTCGAAGAAGCCGGCCTGCAAGGCAAGATCTGCGTGTACGGCACGGGCCTGCCGACCGAAGCGGGCAAGTTCCTCGAAAGCGGTGCGGTGAACGGCATCGCGTTCTGGGATCCGAAGCTCGCCGGCCTCGCAATGAACAAGATCGCGAAGCTGTTGATCGATGGCAAGACTGTCGAGAACGGCGCCGATCTCGGCATTCCGGGCTACAACAAGGTGACCGTCGCGAAGGGACCGGGCAAGGGCATCATCGTGCGCGGCCAGGGCTGGGTGAACGTCGACAAGTCGAACTACAAGCAGTATCCGTTCTGATCGCACGTATCGATCAGACTCACGGCGCACCGGCCGCCACGCCGGTGCATCATTTCGCGGTCCGTCATGACGAATCAAGCGGTCACATCCACGCCGTTCCTGCAGGTAGTCGGCGTACACAAGCGGTTTACCGGCGTGCATGCGCTGCGCGGCGTGAGCCTGTCGTTCGAGCGCGGGCAGATCTATCACCTGCTCGGCGAGAACGGCTGCGGCAAGAGCACGCTGATCAAGATCATCTCCGGTGCACAGCCGCCTGATGAAGGCGAACTGATCGTCGAAGGTGTGCGGCACGCGAGATTGAGCGCGCTCGAAGCACTCGCGGCCGGCATCGAAACGGTCTATCAGGACCTGTCGCTGCTGCCGAACATGAGCGTCGCCGAAAACGTCGGGCTGACGTCGGAACTCGCGGAGCACGGCGGACGTCTCGCGCGAACCTTCGATCGTCGTGCACTGGCTCGCACGGCGGCGCGCGCACTGCAGTCGGTCGGTCTGCCCAGCGATGTCGCGTTTCTCGGCACGCTGATCGAACAACTGCCGCTCGCGACGCGCCAACTGGTGGCGATCGCACGTGCGATTGCGAGCGAAGCGCGCTTCGTCATCATGGATGAACCGACCACCTCGCTCACGCAAAAGGAAGTGGACAACCTGATCGCCGTGCTCGCGAATCTGCGCGCGCAGGGTGTCACGGTGCTGTTCGTCAGTCACAAGCTCGACGAGTGTTATGCGATCGGCGGTGAGGTCATCGTGCTGCGCGATGGCCAGAAGATGGCGCAGGGGCCGATTGCGAACTACACGAAGGCGCAGATCAGCGAACTGATGACGGGGCGTCATCTGTCGACCGAACGCTATCGGGAAGGCGGCCTGGGTCAGGACATTGTGCTCGACGTGCGCGGCCTGTCGCGTGCGGGGCAGTTCAGCGACGTGACGTTCGCGCTGCATCGCGGCGAGATCGTCGGTGTGACCGGGTTGCTCGATTCGGGTCGCAACGAACTTGCGCGCGCGCTTGCCGGTGTGGCGCCCGCACAGACCGGGACGGTCGTGCTCGAAGGCCGGCCGGTCAGATTGCGTACACCGGCGGATGCGCGCCTGCAGCGGATCGGCTACGTACCGGAAGACCGCCTGAACGAAGGGCTGTTTCTCAACAAATCGATTCGCGACAACGTGATTACCGCGCTGATCACGAACCTGCGTGACCGCTTCGGCCAGGTCGATCGCAAGCGCGCGCAGGCACTTGCCGAGCAGACGGTGAGCGATCTGCAGATTGCGACACCGGGTGTCGACAAGCCGGTGCAGTCGCTGTCCGGCGGCAACCAGCAGCGCGTGCTGATCGGCCGCTGGCTTGCGATCGATCCACACGTGCTGATCCTGCATGGGCCGACGGTCGGTGTCGACGTGGGGTCGAAGGACATCATCTACCGGATCATGCAGCAACTGTCGAAGCGCGGCATCGGCATCATCCTGATTAGTGACGATCTGCCTGAGCTGCTGCAGAACTGCGATCGCATTCTGTTGATGAAGAAAGGACGCGTGGCAAACGAGTACCGCGCGGACGAGCTGGACGAGGCGGGGCTGTACCGTGCGTTGCTGTCGGACGCAGCATAATCGAGGATGTTATCCAGCATGAATTCGCGTACCGACCCGAGCATGAGGCCGCCGCCCGTCATCGACGTTGCGCCGCGAGTCAAGCCGCCCAGCCTGGGCACGAGGCTGAGGCGCAATCCCGAATGGTTCACGATGGCGCTGATCGTTGTGATCTGCGCCATTGTCGGCGCGATCAATCCGCGCTTCTTCCAGCTCGCGACGCTGTTCGATCTGCTGCATTCGGCGACCACGATGTCGCTGTTTGCGCTGGGGACGCTCGTGGTGCTCGCATCGGGCGGCATCGACGTGTCGTTCACCGCGATCGGCGCGCTGACGATGTATTCGATCACCAAGGCTGTGTTTGCGTGGTGGCCCGACGCGCCGTTCGCGCTGATCCTGTTGCTGGGTGCGCTGGGTGGTGTCGTGCTTGGCGTGATCAATGGGTTGCTGGTACACCGGCTGAAGGCGCCTTCGCTGATCGTGACGATCGGCACACAGTATCTGTACCGCGGCATCCTGCTGACTTTTGTCGGGACGACGTTCTTCATGAACATCCCGCACAGCATGGACCGGTTCGGCCGCGTGCCGCTGTTTTTCTATCACACCGCTGATAGTTTGCGCGCGGTGCTGCCGGTTTCCGTGGTGGCGCTGTTTCTCGCGGCAGGGGTGACGTGGTGGCTTTTGAACCGCACGATGATGGGCCGCGGCGTGTATGCGATGGGCGGCAGTCTCGCGATTGCCGAGCGGCTCGGCTACAACCTGCGGGCGATTCATCTTTTCGTGTTTGGTTATACGGGGATGCTGGCGGGTATCGCGGGCATTTTGCATGTGTCGAATAATCGCCTCGCTAATCCGTTCGATCTGGTCGGCTCTGAACTCGACGTGATCGCGGCGGTGATTTTGGGTGGGGCGCGGATTACGGGCGGCACCGGGACGGTTGCGGGGACCTTGCTTGGGGTGGTGCTGGTGACGCTGATTAACAGCGTGTTGATACTGGTGGGGGTACCGAGTACCTGGCAGAAGGTGATTGTCGGGGCGTTCATCCTGATTGCCGGGACGATGTTTGCTTTTCAGCGGAGGTGATTTTTTGCTTCAGATTTTTCTGGGTATTTTCGTTTTGTTTTTGCTGTCCTCTCTTTTTCTCTCAGTTGTTGATTTCTCTCTCGCTGGTTGATGGTCCCTCGGCCGTCGGTCAGCGATTTTTTTTGGGTTTTTGCCTGTGCAGGCGGCTGTTTGTTTGCCTGGGCCGGTGGCTCTCTGTTAGCGCCTCGCGGCGCTGGCGTTGCCCCTGTGCGGGGCGGCACTTCCTTTCTTTGCGGCGGCAAAGAAAGGAAGCAAAGAAAGCCGCTCGATACGATAGCGGGTCCTTTCCGTGTGCTGCCTTCGTGGCCCGCGCCTAAGTGTCGTCCTCGCGCTGAAACCGTAGTGGTCCGAGACGAGATCGTCCCTCGCACATTGTGCGGTAGTGACCAGGCAGTCATTCATCCCACTCGCACTACGTGCTCGCGGTCGGGCGACCACGTGGGACGGCGGGTGGGGTGCATCGACAGTTCAGATGACGCCGAAACATCGGCGGCGGCATGGCTATACCATGTCTCTCATGAACACGACCTCCACTCCCGCCGCTCCTCATTCTCCTCACGCCCCGTTCACGCCTGCGCTCGCGCGCATCCTTGCGACGGTCAGCGTGGCCTTCGTTGTCACGCAGCTCGACGTGACTATCGTCAACATTGCGCTTGCGCGGATCGGCACGGATCTGCAGGCGAATGTCGCCGGTCTGCAATGGATCGTCGATGCATACACGTTGTCGTTCGCGGTGCTGATGCTGTCAGCCGGTGTGCTCGGCGACCGGCTCGGCGCGCGTCGGACCTTCGCGGCTGGCATCGCGTTGTTTGCGCTCGCGTCGCTCGCTTGTGGGCTCGCGACGAACGCCACGACGCTAGTCGCCGCGCGCGCGTTGCAAGGCATCGGTGCGGCGGCAATGCTGCCGAATTCGCTCGCGCTGCTCAATCAGGCATGTCGACACGATCCGAAACTGCGCGCCCGTGCGGTCGGGTTGTGGACAGCGGCCGGGGCCATTTCGATCGCCGCTGGTCCGGTGATCGGCGGGCTGCTGATCGCGGCGTTCGGCTGGCGCAGCATCTTTCTCGTTAATCTGCCGCTCTGTGTGATCGGCTTCATTGCCACCTTCGCGTGGGTGCCAGGTCCAGCGCGTTCGACCACCGCGCACAGCGGTGCGACACAGCCACCGCGCGGTCTCGACCTTCCTGGTCAGTGTCTCGCAGTCGTTACGCTGACCGCGTTCACCGCTGCGGTGATCGAATGGCGTCCGCTGGGTCTCACGCATCCTGTCGTGGCAGGTGGCTTCCTGCTCGCACTGGTGGCCGGGAGTCTGTTCATCGCGGTCGAACGCCGGGTGCGCGCCCCGATGATGCCGCTGCCGCTGTTCGGCAACCGCACCTTCAGTGCTTCAGTGCTGTTCGGTATTTGCGTGAACCTGACCTACTACGGCGTCGTGTTCGTGCTGAGCCTGTATCTGCAGCGCGTGCGCGGCGATACACCGTTGCAGGCCGGTCTCGCGTTTTTGCCGCTTACCGGCGGGTTTCTGATTTCGAACGTGGCGAGTGGTTGGGTGGTCGCGCGCTATGGCGTGCGTGTGCCAATGATCGTCGGTGCGTTGACTGCCGCGCTCGGCTACGGGTTGCTGCATCGTGTGAATGCCGATACATCGCTGATCGGGTTAATCGTGCCGTTCCTGTTGATCCCCTCGGGCATGGGCCTGGCGGTTCCTGCGATGACCACCGCTGTGCTCGCGAGCGTCGAACCGCAACGCGCCGGCACCGCATCGGCCATTCTCAATACCGCGCGCCAGGCCGGCGGCGCGGTGGGCGTTGCGACCTTCGGTGCACTCGCAAGCGGTGCGGGTGTTGCGCATATTGTGTTTGGAGTACAGGCTGCGACCGCGGTCTCGGCGGGGCTGCTGCTGATCGCCGCGGTGCTTGGGTGCCTCGTGCATCCTGAGCCGCATGCGCGAGGCGTGACGGAGACGGAAGCACGTCCTGCGAAGGCATAGATGGAATCGTAGTCGCGCACAAAAACAAACACCCACGATGCGTATGCATCGTGGGTGCCGTGACAAATGACAAATGAAACTACAGCGTGGCCTGCTGGATTTCGCCCGAACTCAGTGCGCGCTCAATCAACCCTTCACTCTTTGCCTTGCTGATCGCATCTGCAATCAGTTGTGCCGGTTGCTCGATCTCGGCCTTCAACGCGCCGAAAAAACCGGATGCATCGAATACGACGAGCGTCAGCGCCGAATCGGCCTCACTGATGATCACGCGATGGTGCGACGTCGGCCCTTCGCCAAGGCTCGCGCAGAATGCCTTCACCTCGCCGCCGATCGTCTGCTCAAAACTCTGAATCATTGCCTCACTCCCTATTCGGAACTGAATTCGCAAACATTGCGTGCGGCTGACTGGTCACCTGCCGAGTCCGCTACGCGGCGTACGCGCACCGTCGATGCTGATACGTCCCGCCCCCGTCGTGCACAGCAACAGGAACCCGCCAGCGATACCCACGTTCTTCAGGAAATGGATCAGCATGTCGTGCTGCATGACGGGGTCGGTGATATTCCAGAAGTCGTGACCGAGGACCGCGGTCGCGATCGTATAGACGGCCATGATGAAGCCGAGCGGACGGATCTTGAAGCCGAGTACGAGGAACAGACCGCCGAGCGTTTCGACCGCAACGGCGATCGGCGCCGCGATCTGCACGACCGGCACACCCTTCGATTGCATGTAGCTGACAAAGCCCGCATATCCGAGCAGTTTCGTCACGCCGCCCCACAGGAACAACACAGCGAGAGCAAGGCGTGCAATGAAGATTACGCCGGAATCGACGGGACGCGTCATGAGGGGGGCTCCTGTAATGAATTAAGCAGAAGACCGGGAAGCGCTGCGGCAGTTCCCGGGCGCTGACGTCAGCATATGTGGATTACCCACCTTTTCCAAGCGAAACCGTATGCCGCGAACGCCCGTGCCATGCGGCCCCCGGGTCGAAAAGCCGTGAAAATCTCCTAAAAACACGTGACCCGCGCATGCATCTGCTTGTTATAATCTTTTCATGAAATCGAGCGAAATCTAACGCGCTCACACCTCACAACCTGACGCGTCGTGACGCGTTATCACCGGGACCACCATGCTGAAATCCGAACGCCTGCGCGCGCTCGCCGACGCACTGGCGAGACAGAACGTGATGCGTCTGCGCGATGCCGCCACCTTGCTTGGGGTATCGGAGATGACGGTGCGCCGCGACATTGCAGCAAGCCCCGGGCATTTCACGTACCTGGGCGGTTACATCGTCAGTGCGACCGATGTGCCGAACACGGCGGGTTATTCATTGGAGCAGGAGAAGGATCATTTCGCGCAGGCGAAGGCGGATGCATCGGCGTATGCGGCGAAACTGATTGGTGACAACGAGACGTTGTTTATCGATTGCGGTACGACGTTGACGACGCTGGCGCGCTTGATTCCCGCAGAGCGGCACGTAACGGTGGTGTGTTATTCGCTGAACGTGGCGGAGATTTTGCGGCGCAAGCCGAACGTGCGGATGATCTTGCTGGGCGGCGTGTATGTTCCGTCGTCGGATTCATTTGCAGGCGATGAGAGTCTCGAGACCTTGCGGCGCATGGGGATCAACAAGGCATTCATTTCGGCGGGCGGCGTCGATGTGGAGCGCGGCGTGACGTGCTGGAATTTTCACGAGGTGGCGTTGAAGCAGGCGGCGATGGCGAGCGCGGTGGAGCGGCATCTCGTCGTGGATACGAGCAAGTTTGGTGTGTTGAAGGCAGTGAGGTTTTCGCAGATCGATGACTTTGATTCGATCATTACGGAGAAGGGGCAGGAGATCCGCAAGCGGAACTGATTTTTCGGTTCTTTAACGGGGTTTGTTCTTTTTGCAGTTGCACACCACAGCGGCGTGGGAATGCCGCCGTGGTGTAGCGCCTCATCAAAGGCGAACGACCAACACCATCTAGCTCCTGCCGCCGATCGTATCGATTGGCTGGAACGCGCCTTGCTGCACCTTGTAGATCGTCACCGGTGCATCTTTCAGATCACCCTTCGAATCGTAGGCGATGTCGCTCGACGTCACGCCCTTCAAATCGGTCTTCTGCAAGAACGGTGTGTAGATCTTCGGATCGGTGGAGTTCGCGTTTTTCATTGCGGTGAGCAGCGCGATCGTGCCGTCGTAGGAATACGGTGCGTAGGTGACGGGGCTCTCGTGGAAGCGCGCTTCATAGCGCGTCTCGAAGCCCTTGAAGCCCGGCATCCGCTGATTCGGCAAACCGCCCATGTAGACGATCGCGCCTTCGGCCGCGCTGCCGCCCACCTTCAGGAACGTCGGCGACTTCGACATCTCGCCAGTGATAAACGCCGACCCGATGCCGAGCTGCCGCATCTTGCGAATCATCGGCGACGATTGTGCGTCGCCTCCGCCGTAGAAGATCGCATCCGGGTTCATACCCTTGAGGTTGGTCAGGATCGCCGCGAAGTCTAGTGCCTTGTCGTTGGTGAAATCGCGTTTGATCACGGTGCCGCCCGCGGCCTGCACGGCGTTCGCGAACTCGTCGGCGATGCCCTGGCCGTAGGCAGTGCGGTCATCGATGATCGCAATGCGCCGGTACTTCAGCGTCTTCACGACATACGTACCCATGATGCTGCCGGCCTGCGAGTCGCTCGTGAGCAGGCGGTACGTTGTCTTGTAGCCGCGCGCCGTGTATTGCGGCGAGGTCGCCATCGAAATCTGCGGTAAGCCCGCGTGGTCGTAAAGATCCGAAGCAGGAATACTGGTGCCCGAATTGAAGTGACCGATGATGCCGCGCACGTTCTCGTCGATCAGTTGCTGCGCGACTGTCGTACCGGTGCGCGGATCGGCCTGATCGTCTTCGGCTTCGAGCACGAACTTGACCGGCTTGCCACCGATGGTCGGATTCGTCGCGTTGAAATCGTCGACTGCGAGTTGCGCGCCTTTCTGCATGTCGATGCCGTAGTTCGACTGCGGGCCGGTGAGCGGCGCCGCAAAACCGATCTTGACGATATCCCCCGACGCCGCATGGGCGACGCCGCCTCCAAGCGCCGCCACCGCCGCCACCGTCGCAAGCGATGCGACTCCAAAATGCCGTACCTTGAGCTTCACTGTGATCTCCCCCGTTATGGATGCGCGACGGCGCGCACGATGTGCGGCGCCGTCGGCGTTGCGTCGACAGCCGTGGTAGTGCAACTGCTGAAACTAGGGCAACTGCGAAAGCGGTGCTGTTTTACAGCGACGGTAGCGTCGGGCGCGCTTCGATCGCGTGACGGATCAACGCTTCGACGGCCTTGCGTTCGTCACCGACGAGCGGCAGGCGTGGCGGACGCACGGGCTCAGTGCCGAGGCCGACGATCGTTTCCGCGAGCTTGATGTTCTGCACGAGCTTGGCGGAAACATCGAGTGCGAGCAGCGGCGCGAACCAGCGGTAGATCGCGCGTGCTTCTTCGAGGCGGCCCGCTTTCAGCAGCTTGTAGATCGCGACCGTCTCGTGCGGAAACGCGCAGACGAGACCGGCTACCCAGCCGTGCGCGCCCATTAGCAAGGCTTCCATCGCGAGGTTGTCGACGCCGCAGAGAATCGCGAAGCGGTCGCCGACCGCGTTGATCAGATCGGTCACGCGGCGCACATCGCCGCACGATTCCTTGATCGCGACGATTTTCTTTTCATCGGCGATCTCAGCGAACATGTCGGGCGTCATGTCGACGCCGTACGCGAGCGGATTGTTGTAGATCATCAGCGGCAGCGCGCTCGCGCTCGCCACCGAGCGGAAATGATGCAGCGTCTCGCGTCGGTCCGACAGATAGCGCAGGCCCGGCAAGACCATGTAGCCGCTTGCGCCATGCTTCGCACCGGCTTCGGCCTGGCGGCAACCATCGAGTGTGCTGTTTTCGGCAATCGTCAGCAGCACCGGCACGCGGCCATGTGATGCGTCCACCGCGATATCGAGTACCTCGAGCTTCTCATCGAGAGAGAGCGTCGACGCTTCGCCCAACGATCCACACACGATGATGCCGTCGACGCCCGCCTCGATCTGCGCGTCGATGTTCTTCCCGGTCCACTGGCGGTCTATGCTGAAATCCGCGTTGAACTTGGTGGTGACTGCAGGCCATACGCCTTCCCAGATATGCGCCACGACTACTCTCCTGAATGTTTGGGTGGTATTGAGTGAGTCGCAGTGTAAGCACGGAAAAACAATGCGTCTTGCGCGATTCGCGCGTGCGGCGTGACGATTTCGGCACAACCCGCGTGTTGCTGCTGTGTGTCATGCAAGCCGTAGCCAGCCCGATTCTCACGTTATGCCGAAATCGTCACAATCGCTGCGCAACGGCGCCAAGACTCGCCGCCGCCGGGTTTCTACCATGGCGGCATGAAAACCCTGAACATCATCGACTCTCACACCGGCGGCGAGCCGACCCGTCTCGTCGTCTCGGGCGGCCCGGATCTCGGCGACGGCACGCTCGCTGAACGGCTCGACCGGTTTCGCTCGCACTTCGATGCGTGGCGCGCCGGCATCGTTACCGAGCCGCGCGGCTCGGACGTGATGGTCGGCGCGTTGCTGTGCGAACCGAACGACCCGGAATGCGCGGCAGGCGTGATCTTTTTCAACAACGTCGGCTACCTCGGCATGTGCGGGCACGGCACGATCGGACTTGTCGCGTCGCTTGCACATATGGGCCGCATCGGGCCAGGACGGCATCGCATCGAAACGCCGGTCGGCGTCGTCGAAGCGACGCTCAACGATGACGGTAGCGTCGCGCTGCGCAACGTGCCCGCGTGGCGTTTCCGCAAGGACGTGAGCCTCGACGTGCCTGCATACGGTACTTTCACCGGTGATATCGGCTGGGGTGGCAACTGGTTCTTTCTTGTCGCGGATCACGGTCGTGCGCTCGTGCCGTCGAACATCGGCGAGTTGACTGCATTCAGCGATGCGATGCGCGACGCGCTCATCGCGCAGGGAATTACTGGTGCGGACGGCGCGATGATCGATCACATCGAACTGTTTGGTCCGGGTTCTCGTGAAGGCATCGATAGTCGCAGCTTCGTGCTGTGTCCAGGTAGCGCGTACGATCGCTCGCCATGTGGCACTGGCACGAGCGCGAAAGTCGCGTGTCTCGCGGCAGACGGGAAGCTGGCCGAAGATAACGTGTGGCGTCAGGAGAGCATCATCGGCAGTGTGTTCGAGGCGAGTTACCGGCACAGTGGCGACGGGCGCACCGTGGTGCCGACTATTACCGGTCGTGCGTACGTCATGGCGGAAGGACGTTTGTGCTTCGATGAGCACGATCCGTTCGCATGGGGCGTGCATACCGCATGAGCGCAGGGATGGGCTCACACACTATCGCGGATGCGATCGTCGTTGGCGCGGGGATCGTTGGCGCGGCGTGCGCGGCGGAACTGGCGGCGCGCGGGCTGCGGGTCGACGTGATCGATGCGCAGGGGATCGGTGGGGGAGCGACTGCCGCGGGCATGGGGCATCTGGTCGTAATGAACGATTCGCCTGCCGAGTTCGCCTTGACCCGCTATGCGCGCGCGTTGTGGCTCGCGCTCGCACCCGAGCTGCGCGCGCGCGACGCGTTCGCGCGTTGCGGCACGCTGTGGGTTGCCGCCGACGATGAAGAATGGACCGCGGCCCTCGCCATGCATGAGGCGTTCGCAGCGCAGGGTGTGGCGGGCGAGTTGCTCGATACCGCCGCGCTGCGAGCGTGTGAGCCAGCGTTAGCGCACGGCATGGCCGGCGGCTTGCGCATTACCGATGACAGCATCGTCTACGCACCGACCGCCGCACAGTGGCTGCTCGAAGCGTCGCCGGCCGCAGCGAAGATCCGTGTTCGGACCGGCGCCGAAGTCGTAGCCATCGATGCCGACGGCGTCACATTGGCCAACGGTGAGCACGTGCGAGGCGCGCGCGTGATCGTCGCGAACGGTAGCAGCGCGCAGCGTCTCGTGCCGTCGCTACCGTTGCGGCCGAAGAAGGGTCATCTGCTGATTACCGATCGCTACCCAGGGCTGATCCGGCATCAACTGCTCGAACTCGGCTACATCAAGAGCGCGCATCACGCGGTGGGGACGTCGGTGGCGTTCAATGCGCAGCCGCGGCCGACCGGTCAGTTGTTGCTCGGCTCGTCGCGCCAGTTCGATACGATCGATCCCGCCGTCGAGATGCCGGTGCTCGCGCAGATGCTGCGCCGTGCGGCGCGCTATTTGCCCGAGTTGCCAACGCTTAACGGGTTGCGTGCATGGACCGGGTTGCGGGCCGCGTCGCCGGACGGTTTACCGTTGATCGGTCCAGCCAGCGATGCCGCGCCGGGTGTGTGGCTCGCGGTTGGCCACGAGGGGCTCGGTGTCACGACGTCGCTTGCTACGGCGAAGCTGCTCGCCGCGCAGATCCTGCGTACTGCCCCCCCGATCCCTGTCGAACCTTATTTGCCGCAGCGCTTTGCTTCCGTGCGTGACGGGCTGGAGACGCTGCAATGAATGGCGCACGGGTGCAGGTAACGATCGATGGTCGCGTGGTTGTGGTGCCTGCGGGTATAAGCGTTGCAGCCGCTCTTGCAATCGAAGGTGTTCGCGGTACGCGTACGTCGGTGAGCGGTCAGCCGAGGGCGGCCGTGTGCGGGATGGGCGTGTGCCAGGAATGTCGCGTGACGATCGATGGTCGCGCGCATGTGCTGGGCTGTCAGACTGTGTGTCGCAATGGGCTGGTAGTCGAAACGACGGTGTCGCGCGATGAATGAGCACTACGACATCGTCATTGTCGGCGCGGGGCCGGCTGGGCTCAGCGCGGCGCGCGCGGCTGCGCGCTCGGGCGCACGCATCGCGGTGCTCGATGACAATCCGCACGCAGGCGGACAGGTGTGGCGTCAGGGGCCGGCGCATCCGCCGCGGGATGCGTTGCGCGAGCGGCTCGCTGCGCTTGCCGACTACGCATCGCAGATAACGCTGTGGCCGTCGACCCGCATCGTTGCGCCGCTCGACGCGCGTGGTCTGCTGGTGGAATCGGCGGAGCGGGGCGGTGCGACGATCACCTACGACCGGCTGATTCTCGCAACCGGTGCGCGCGAACGGCTGTTGCCGTTTGCCGGCTGGACGCTGCCGGGCGTGACCGGAGCGGGGGGCTTGCAGGCGCTCATCAAAGGCGGCATGCCGGTGCGCGGCGAGCGCATCGTGATAGCGGGTAGCGGGCCGTTGCTACTCGCCGCATTCGCGACTGCGCGCGATGCGGGCGCGCAGGTACTGGCTGTTGTCGAGCAGGCGCCGCAGGCTGCACTTGTGCGCTTCGGCGTGTCGCTTGCCGTTACGCCATCCAAGCTGTGGCAGGCATTTCAGTTGACGCACGGTTTCGTCGGTTCACGCTATTGGAGCGGCAGCGTGGTGCGTGCAGCGCGCGGTGCGGAACGTGTCGAAGCGGTCGAGATCCGTCGTGCCGACGGCCGTGCCGTGACGCTTGCATGTGATCGCGTTGCGTGTGGTTACGGGCTCACGCCGAATGTTGAGGTTGCGCGGGCGCTCGGTTGTGCGATCCGCGCCGATGGCAGCATTGCGGTTGACGACGCGCAGCGCACATCCGTAGACGGCGTGTATGCGGCCGGCGAATGTACGGGCATCGGCGGGGTGGAGCTGGCGTGTGTCGAAGGGGCGATTGCGGGCTGGGCAGCGGGCGGCGGTGCGGGCAGCAGCACGCACGACGCAGCGCGGTTGCGCACACAGCGTGTGCGCTGGCAGCGCTTCGCCGCACGGCTGCATACGACGTTCGCACTCGGCGAAGCCGCACTGGCAACGCCACCCGACGACACGCTGTTGTGCCGCTGCGAAGACGTAACCTGCGGCGAGGTTCGCGCGCAGCCGGACTGGCGTGCGGCGCGCCTGCATACGCGTTGCGGGATGGGCGCGTGCCAGGGGCGTGTCTGCGGAACGGCGGTGCAGACGCTGTTCGGTTGGGATGTGGCGCAGTGGCGTCCGCCGTTCGGCGCGACGCGGATCGGGACGCTGATGGCTGCAGACGGGGCGCCGGTTGCGGAACGAGGTGACGCAGCCACTCGCGTGTGAAGCGGCGTATGGGCCAGCGGACGAATCAGTGCACGAATCGGCGCATTAACCGAGGCATCAACTGAGACACCAGCAAGCCGCCGCGCGCGCAATCACCGCACGCGCCCAACCCTGCATCTCCATCCCGATCACCTACGGATTCTTTCGCCCGCCACACGGCCCTATAATCGGCCGCACAGCCGCTCTTTGCGCTCGATACACGCGCTCCGCACGATGACCCTACCGGTTCCCCCGCCCGATTCGCCAGCACCGCTCGATTCGCTACTGTTGCCACCGTACGCAGCGGACGCAACGCTAAGCGGCATGCTCGCGCACTTCACGCTGCTCGAACCGATCTTCGATGCAATGCCCGACGTCGTGTTCTTCGTGAAAGACGCGCATGCGCGCTATGCGCTCGTCAACCGAACGCTCGCATCGCGCTGCGGCCAGAAGGACAAGCAGGCATTGCTCGGCAAGACCGCTGAAGATGTCTTTCCGCGCCGTTTCGGCCGCATCTATACCGCGCAGGACAAGGCGGTGATCGACGTCGGCAACGAGATGGTCGATCAACTGGAGTTGCATCTCTACGCGGGACGCCAGCCGGGCTGGTGCCTGACCTGCAAGCAGCCGCTACGCGATGCAGCCGGCCATGTGGTCGGTCTCGCCGGTATCTCGCGCGACCTGCGAGCCGACGAAGGCAGCCATCCCGCGTATAGCCGGCTTGCCGCGGTCGTCCAGTACATCCAGGACAACTACGTGCAGCCGCTGAATCTGAAGCAACTGGCGGCGATGGCGGACATGTCGGTGGCGCAGCTCGAGCGTTACTTCCACAAGGTGTTTCATCTGACGCCGCGCCAGGTGCTGTTGAAGACGCGGCTCGACGCAGCCACCGCGCTGCTGATGTCGCACGACAAGGTCACCGACGTTGCCGCGCTGTGCGGCTACACCGATCACAGCGCATTCACGCGACAGTTCAAGGCCACCGTCGGCGTGACACCGAGCGAGTACCGCACGCTGCTGCACGGCCACGCACGCGGCTGAGCACAACCGACATGGCCGCTCGCACACCCCGCCTGCGCTATTACGTGTATGTCGTCTTGCTCGCGGATACGGTCTGGAACGAGGCGCGTTTTCGCCGGGCGAATCCGGAATACCGGTTCGGCAAGCCATGTGTCTATGTGGGAATGACCGGGCTCGATCCCGATCTGCGCTTCGACCGTCACAAGGCCGACATACAGGCGAATCGCTACGTGCGCGACTATGGTGTGCGTCTGATGCCCGAACTCTACGAGGTGTTCAATCCGCTACCGTACGATGGCGCACGGGACATGGAAGTCGAACTGGGGATCGGGCTGCGTGAAGCGGGTTATGGGGTGTGGCAGGCGTGACGGGTGCAAACAGGTGCTGATGCTGCGCGGCGATAGGAAGCTGGAGTTCGGCGCCGGGTCGCTTACTTCTTGTTACGTGTTCTTGTTATCTGATGCCCAGGCCGCGCAGGACCGCGTTGCCTTCCGGTGTCAGACGGATTTGCGGCACGCCAGCATCGGACGCGACCGTCTCAACCAGACCGGCTTCCTGAAGCATCGGGAATTCCGGTTTGGCGAATGCCTGGATCGGCGCGTTCAGCAGCAACAACAGCGTAGCCAGTTCGTGATGGCTCAGCAGGCGGCGCAGGATGGTCGGCTTCTTCGGGGCGGCCGGCGCAGCGTCCGCGGGGATGTCTCTAGTCTTCATGGGCGCACCTCGTGCAAGTCTGTTCGACGGATGATGCGGACCAAGACTTAAACCATTCTTAAGATCGCCGTGATTCCGCGGCTTTTATCATCCGCCGACCATTACTGACGGTTACCCCGCAGCGCCCATGCACATTACGATGCGCAGGTTTTGCCCGCGCTCTCGAGCCAGAGGTTTGACATGTGGCGCTTGCCTGCATAGAAACGGTACGTCGTTCCGCCGTTGTCGCTGCGTACCTTGACGATGTTCGAGTCGCCGAAATCGAGCATCTTGCCTTGCGGGATCGCGCTCGTCTGGAAGCTCGTGTTGTGTTTCGCGGCTTCCTGGGTCAGACACTGGATGACGTCATCGACGGGGCGCCGGGTCAACGTATCGGCGACCGGGTCGCCGGCATCGGGGTTCTGGAACTGCCCACAGGCGGCGAGCAGCAGCGGGACTGACAGGGTAATCGCAAGCTTCCTCATATTTCTCCTTGGCTTTCGATCGATGCGGACAGTGTGTAGCGGCGCATTACATCTATGGTGCGACGACGCTTCACGTGCCGCGGGCCCAAACGCGCATTATATCGACCTGTGGATATGACACCTGGCGCCGCCAGCGGGGCAAGCCGTCAGCAAAGTAGCGAAACGATGCATATCCAGAGCACTAAAACGCGACCGCGATACCGAGCATGCCGACGAACTGCGAACTCGTCGACGACGGCGTCGAGTTCTGCGAGTCGCCGACCACCGGAGCGGCGTTGACGATATCGCCCGCACCCTGCGCGCCGAGCGTCTGTCCGGTGGCGTGCTGCCACGCTTCGAGCGCGTACAGCGTCGTGCGCTTCGACAGGTGGTAAGACTGTTTCAGCGAATACTGCTGGTAGCGTGCCGCGCTCGATATGCCATTCGCCTTCGAAGCCAGCGTGTACGAGAAAGCACCGGCGATATCGAATGCAGGCGTGAAGCGGTACACGCCGAGCGCGCCGTAGGTGTTGAAGACGGCGGTGTCCGCGAAGATCGACCGCCCGCCCGCCATGTACTCGACATTCGTGTACGTGAGGCCGAGCATCAGACTTCCGATCGTGTAGTCGCCGGCTACGGCAATGTGCTGGATCGCGCGTGCCGAGATGTAGCCCTGGTTCAACGCCGATGTGCCGAAACTCCCCGTCGACGCCGGGTCGAAACCGGTCGTCGAGCCAGCGTTATCGATGCGCAGATAACCGGCGGCGAGACCGATCGGCCCGTTCGAATAATGCAGCGCGCCGCTCAGCGTCTGGCCTTTGCCGGTGCTGCCCGCGATGCCACCTAACGCGTACATCGCGCTTGCCTGCAGTCCGTACCAGGTCGGTGACGTGTAGACCAGCGCATTGTTGATGCGGATCGTCGTGTCGAGCCCGTCGATATCGCCGGGATGCGCGCCGGTCGCGCCCGTCAGCCAGTTGCTCGATGCGAGCGGGCCGACCAGCAGGAAATACGGCGTGTACTGGCGGCCCATCGTGAACGTGCCGTAAGTCCTGTTTTGCAGGCCGACGAACGCCTGACGGTTGAACAGCAAGCCGCTCGCCGACGCCGCGCCGGAGTTCAGATCGTAGCCCGCCTGCAGATCGAAGATCGCGCTAGTGCCGCCACCCAGATCCTCGTTGCCACGTAAGCCGAACTTCGATGCATACAGGTTGCCCTGGCGCAGATACCAGTTCGAATGGCCTTTCTGGTTGTTGGCGTAAGCGATGGAGTTATCGGCGATGCCGTACAGCGTCACGCTGCTCTGTGCCAATGCCGGGCTGGCCACGAGCGTGGCGCCGGCCGCGAACAGCATCTTTCTCAACCGGCGACGGGGTTGCGTCATCTCCATACCTGTCTCCTTAACCTGTATCGCTCAAGCCGCTGATGCGACGTTATGAAATCGTTTCCGGAATCGTGTTCCGGATTTTTGTCAAACATACACGAATTTTTTGATAAAGTTGTCAAACAATTACGTAGTCGGTGTTGTGGCACCGCCGGTTCCGAATGGGCCGGATCTTATGCAGCGGAGCAATGCCGGATGAAGCAATCGTTCCTGGTGGGATTGATCGGTAGTGGGATTGGCGCTTCGCTGAGCCCGGCGATGCACGAAGAAGAGGGCAGGCGGCTCGGCTTGCAGTATGTGTATCGGCGGATCGATCTGGATGTGCTGCAACTCGATACCGCGGCACTGCCGGAGTTGCTGGTTGCCGCCGAGCGCATGGGTTTCGACGGGTTGAACATTACCTATCCATGCAAGCAGCAGATCGTTCCGCTGCTCGATGCGCTGTCCGACGACGCGCGAGCCCTCGGCGCGGTCAATACCGTGTTGCTGAAGGACGGCAAGCGCATTGGCCATAACACCGACTGGTCGGGCTTTGCGCAGGCGTTTCGTCGTGGCTTGCCGGATGCGCCGCTTGAGCGCGTCGTGCAACTCGGCGCCGGTGGCGCGGGAGCGGCGGTCGCGCATGCGGCGCTGACGCTCGGCACGCGCGCACTTACGCTATTCGACGTCGATGCCGCGCGTGCCGATGCGCTCGCGAGCGAACTGCAAGTGCGTTTTCCGGCTGCGTCGGTGGTGGCCTGTGGATCGCTCGAACGCGCGATGGCGCAGGCGCAGGGCCTGATCCACGCTACGCCGACCGGTATGGTGAAGCTGCCCGGTATGCCGCTACCTGCCGAGTTGCTGCATCGTGACCTATGGGTTGCGGACATCGTCTACTTCCCGATCCGCACCGCGCTGCTCGAAGCGGCGGAAGCCGTGGGCTGCCGCACGCTCGCGGGCGGTGGGATGGCTGCGTATCAGGCAGCCGATGCGTTACGTCTCTTCACGGGCCATGAACCCGATGCAGAGCGGATGTTCGCGCATCTACAGACGTTGCTGCACCGCTGATGCCGCGCATCCCGTCATCCAGGAGACAACTGAATTAAGCCGATGCCGCCATCTACTCCCGCCAAACCGTCCGACCTCGCCAATAGGACGACCGCATCGCGCAGCGCGACGCAACCGGCTATGCGCCGCTCGAACGCCCGCTACCGGATGCTCGCGCTGCTGGCGGTCGGCACGATGATCAATTATCTCGACCGAACGGTGCTCGGCATCGCCGCACCCCAATTGACGAAGCAACTCGGCATCAACGCCGCACTGATGGGCGTGATGTTCTCGGCGTTCTCGTGGAGCTATGTCGCGTCGCAGATACCGGGCGGTCTGTTTCTCGATCGTTTCGGCAGCAAGGTCACGTACTTTCTGTCGATGACGCTCTGGTCGCTCTTCACACTCGCGCAAGGGTTCGTTGGCAGTGCGGGCGCGTTGTTCGCGTGCCGGCTTGGACTTGGTGTCACCGAGGCGCCGTGTTTTCCGGTCAATAGCCGCGTCGTCGCGACATGGTTTCCGCAAAGCGAACGTGCGATGGCGACCGGCACCTACACGGTCGGCGAATATATCGGCCTCGCGTTCTTTAGTCCGTTCCTGTTCGCGCTGATGGGTGCTTTCGGCTGGCGTGCGTTGTTTTATGTAGTGGGCGGGGTGGGTGTGGCGTTCGGTATCGTGTGGTGGCGGTGCTATCGCGAGCCGCGCGACCATCCGGCCGCGAATGCCGCGGAACTCGAATACATCGAGGTCGGCGGCGGTCTCACGCAGTCATTGCCGGTGGATCCGACAGGGCCGCAGAAGAGCGGCTTCGAGTGGCGCACGATCGGACGTCTGCTCAAGCATCGTCAGCTGACGGGTATCTGCCTCGGCCAGTTCGCGGGCAATGCGACGCTCGTCTTCTTTCTCACCTGGTTTCCGACCTACCTCGCCACCGAGCGCCACATGGGCTGGCTCAAGATCGGTTTCTTCGCGATCATGCCGTTCATTGCGGCGTCGCTCGGCGTGATGTTCGGTGGAACGCTTTCTGACTGGCTGCTGCGACGCGGTCGATCGGCGAACGTCGCGCGCAAGCTGCCGATTATCGCTGGCTTACTGCTGGCTTCGACGATCGTGCTGGCGAACTACGTAGAGAGCAATGTGGCGGTGATCGCGATCCTGTCGGTTGCGTTCTTCGCGCAGGGGATGGCAGCGCTCGGCTGGACACTCGTGTCGGACATCGCACCGGAGGGATTGCTCGGCGTAACCGGTGGAATCTTCAATTTCGCCGCGAATCTGGCGGGCATCGTGACACCGCTCGCCGTGGGCTTCATCGTCGCGGCGACCGGATCGTTCGTGTGGGCGCTCGCGCTTATCGGCGCGATTGCGCTGGCCGGTGCGGCGTCGTATCTCTTCGTGGTGGGCGATATTCGCCGGATCGTGCTTCAGGCTGCCTCAGTGCGCTAACGCGCATTAGCGAGCATTAGCAAGCGTTAACGCTTCACAAAGCGCAGCGTCGCGTCGACGATCATCGCTCGATGTTGCTCGCGCAGCCGCGGATGCGACAGGTCGCGGCCAAACGCAGTGCCGAACGTGTGCCGGTTGCTGACCCGGTGAAAGCACAGCGAACTGATCAACAGATGCAGATCGATCGCATCGATGTCGACGCGAAAATCGCCGGCGGCGACGCCGCGCGCGAGCAGGTCATGGATGGTCTGGATTGCGCTGGCATTGAGCGACTTGAACGACGTCAACTGCTCGGCGTACTTTGCACCGTGGATATTCTCGATCGTGACAAGACGCACGAAATCGCGGTGTTTGTCGTGATAGTCGAACGTGAATTCGACCAGCGTGCACAAGCCTTCGAGGGGCGTCAGTGCGCCGATGTGCAGATCCTGTTCGAGCGCGCGGATGTCGCTGTACACCTTTTCCAGCACAGCTTCGTATAACCCTTCCTTGCTGCGGAAGTAGTAATACAGCATGCGCTTCGTGGTATTCGTGCGTTCGGCGATCGCATCGACACGCGCGCCTGCCAGTCCCATGGCAGAGAATTCCTGGGTGGCGACGTCGAGGATATTGCGTTTCGTCTGTTCGGGATCGTACTTACGCCGGCTTTCGGAAGGGGGGCCGTCGTAATCGGGCGGGGCAGCCTGGCTTGCCTGTTTCATAGTGCGTTTTAAGCGGCGATGAGCGCGCATTCTAGCATGTCAATATCGCTGCTCCGGTCGCCGAACCGGTCGTTTTAAGCCTGTTTTTTGCGGTTCTTTTTTGTTTTTCCGAAGTTGGGCTCAGTTGGGCTCAGTTGGGTTTCGGCATGCTTACGATGAACCTCGCCGACGCCCCGCGATGGCGTCGCGTGTCTGCATCGTGGTGTACGTGAGCTGGGCGGCTGCGAGACCCGCCACGCCGAAGGTACGGGTGAGCCCGAACGCAGCGAACGCGTCCGGCACCGGCCGTTCGCCGGAGATCGCCGCCGCCAATAATTCGCCGGAGACCGTAGTGGGTGCCATCCCGTGTCCACCGAAGCCGACGCCGTACCAGACACCGTCTGCACTGCGGCCGATCTGCGGCATCTTGTGCCGCGCGTAGCTCATCAGCCCGCCCCACGCGTAGTCGATACGTACATCGTGGAGTTGCGGGTACACCCGCAGCAGATCGCGGCGAAGCAATCGCGCGATGCTGTCCGGCGAACGCTCCAGCACCGAGATGCGGCCGCCCCACAGGATGCGCGTGTCGGCTAACGGACGGTAGTAGTCGAAGGCGAAGCGCGTGTCGTAGACCGCTGACGCGCAGTCGATCGCATCTTTCAGGCGCTCGCCGAGCGGCTCGGTTGCGACGACGTAGGTGGCGATCGGCAGTACTGCGCGCTCGACCGGGCGATAGACGTTGCGTGCGTAGCCACCGCCTGCCATGACGACGTGCTGGGCTTCGATCGTGCCGCCCGCGGTATGCACCAGAAAGCCGCCGCCCGGCTGCCGTTCGAGCCGCACAACCGGCGAATGCTCGTGAATGCGCGCACCCGCAGCCGCTGCTGCGGCGGCAATACCCAGCACGTACTTCAACGGATGAAAGTGGAACGCGTTGCGTTCCAGCAGGCCGCCGTAATAGCGGCTGGTTCGCAGTTGTGTGGCGAGGTCGGTGCGGCTCACCGGTTCCCAGTCGACGTCGAACGCGTCCTTCATCAGACGACGCTGAGATTCGAGGCGAGCCGGTTCGTCGAACCAGTTGGCGAGGATCACACCGGCGTGGGTCGCATCGCAATCGATGTCGTAGCGGCGGATGCGTTCGCGCATCAATTCGACTGCATCGGTGGTGAGTGTGTAGAGCGCCTTTGCGTGGACCGGTCCCAGCGTACGCAGCAGGTCTGCACAGTCGAGGCTGTAGCCGCCGAACACAAAACCGCCGTTGCGGCCCGACGCGCCGAAGCCAACCTGTTGCGCTTCGAGCACGACCACGTCGCGCATGCCGCGCTCGACGAGCCCGAGTGCTGTCGATAGCCCGGCAAGCCCGCCGCCGACGATACACACCGACGCGTTGTGCTTACCGGCAAGCGGCGGCCGTTCCGGCCGCGCGACTGTTGCTTCGTAGAAACTTTGCATGAAAGTAGCGAGCTTGCCCGCGGATCTCGATGAATGCGCAGGCTATCAGCAAAATGCGGGGAAAGCGCGGGAAACGCGATTTCACGCACGCATTGCCGGTCGAACTCGTCGACTCGCGTCGTCATATTTGCGATATCGAATCATCGGATAAAATCTTCGCAGTCGTTGCTTCGACACGCCTCTAACGGAAATTCCGTCCGCGACCACTACCGGTTTGCGATTCCCCGGTCCGGAGTGAGACCTGCTGGACGAAGCTATCTTGCAATACATAAGCTCTACGGAAGGTTAGTCAATGTGGCGATGCAAAATTCGGCGGATAACGTGACCATCGAGTTGGAACAGCGACTACAGTCTGTGGCCGAACGCCATACGCATAACCCGCACGATCTATCGATCATCTGGGAGGCATGCGAAATATTGAGCGCCCTCACGCGCGAGGACCAGATGCTTCCCTGGGCGGAGCGGGCGCTGGCGCTCGATCCCCATCACGCTGATTTTCGGGCGATGCGTGCTTCCGCGCTCAACCTGGTGGGACGACATGCTGAAGCGGCCGACATGCTGGCACATGATCTGTCGACATCCGGCGAGTCAGCGATTTACCAGTTGAGGCTCGGCTACAGCCTGATGATGGCCGGCGATCTCGCAAAGGCGATTCCGCTGCTGGACGAGGTGCGGCAGATCGCGGACAGCACGCACGTTCGCGCGGAGGCGGAGTCCCTGCTGGGCCAGGCGCTGCTCAAGGCAGGCGATCCGCGCGGCTTCGCACACTGGCTCATGCGCAGCCATTCTGGCGACGCCTACAGTTATCGTCCGGCAGACATTCCCGAGTGGACCGGCGAACCCGACCTGCACGGGCGGCGCGTGCTGGTCACGCACCAGCTCGGCTTCGGCGACAACTTCCTGCTGGCCGCATGCGTGGCCGACTGGCGGGCAGCGGGTGCGAGCGTGATGATCACTTGCGCTCCGCAGATCCATCAACTGATGCAGGCATCGCTGCCCGATTGCGAAGTCGTCAGTGTGCCGAGTCCGATGCAATCGTACGCACCATTGCCTGAAGCCGTGCAGGCGAGCGTGCAGGCGTTCGCACCGGATCTGCACGCGACGCTGCTTTGTTTGCCGTTGCTTAAGGCCAGCCAGGCGGTGTCCGGATATCGTTTTCAGGCGTATCTGCGGGCTCCGTCGGAGAAGCAGCAGATTGCGAAGGAATGGGCGCAGCAGTTGCGCGTGCAACATCCGGGAAAGAAGCTTGTCGGTCTGTTCTGGGACTGCCGTCAGCGGCATATGCCCGAGCTGGGCAGCATCGCGCGTTGCTGGGCGGCACGTCGCAGCCTGCCGCTCGAGATGCTCAACCGGATTACAACGAATCCCGCCGTGACCGGGCGCGTGCATTTCGTCAATCTGCACCATCCGCTGGTTGAAGCTCAAGCCGGCACGCCCGCTGGTGACGTCAGCCGCTACCTGCCAGGCATCTTCCATTTCGACGATACGGCGGCCTGCGTTGGAGAGCTGGATGCGGTGCTCGCGGTGGATTCGGCGGTGGCCAATCTCGCGACCATGATGGGCAAGCCGACATGTGTACCGGTCAATACGTCCGGAGACTGGCGTTGGGGTACACGGGGAACGACTACGCCGTGGATCGAAGGCGCAACCGTGTTGCGGCAGACGCATGAAGGCGACTGGGATTCGGTCGTGCAAGATGCTGCAACGTGGCTGACTACGCAATGAGCGCGTCCCCGGGATAACGAAGGTCCGGACAACCTGCTTTCGTTCGCTTCCAGCAGATGAGGAAACCGAAGAGCCGTACCCTCATCTGTCTTTCCTTCGCGATACGGGTGCGCTACTCTGGTAGTGAAAGAATCTTCACAGGGGCACCTACTCCATGTCATTTCCCGCTCGTCCCATTGCCTTCATACTCGCGGCCTCGAATCACGGCACGATGATTGTCAATCGTAACGACTACAACGTTAAAAGCTCTGGGGACGTCTACGGTGTAGGACAGGATATTCTGCAAACGTCGAGTTTTAGCGCGGGTGAAGTGAGCTTCGTGCTTGCACTGCTCACCAAGCGCCGCCACTATTTCGGCGATGGCGTTTTTGCTATCGACGGCGGTGCCAATATCGGCGTGCATACGATCGAATGGGGTCGCCACATGCATGGCTGGGGGCGGGTGCTTGGCTTCGAGGCGCAGGAAATCCTCTACTATGCGCTGGCAGGCAACATCGCGATCAATAATTGCCTGAACGCACGTGCGAGGCTTGCTGCATTGGGTGAGCACTGCGGAGAATTGATTATTCCCCAGCCAGATTATTTCGCACACGCCAGCTTTGGCAGTTTCGAATTGCGTCAGAAAGAGAACACCGAAGATATCGGTCAGAGCATTTCGTACGACCCATCGCGTGGCGTAGCGGTGCCGATGGTGAGTATCGATTCGCTTGATCTTCAGCGTGTCGATCTCATCAAGCTCGATGTCGAAAGTATGGAGATTGAGGTACTGCGCGGAGCGCGTAAGACACTGCAAAATATCAAACCCATACTTTTGATCGAGATTTTCAAATCTGACGAGGCCGCGATCAGAGGATTGGTCGAAGAGTTGGGATATCGCTGTTTCTCTGCTGGCATGAATCTCGTCGCGGTCCACACGGAAGATCCGGTACTACAACATCTCAGTCATCGCGATGGTGTGACGTACTTGGACTGAGCGTGATCTCATTGATCAGCCTCAGCGGCTGGCTTCAAAAACAGCTCGTGTACCGGTGCGAAATGCGCATACAGCGGCAAGATCGCGCCGCCCATCGCACGCGCGTCCGCACCGATGGTGCCTTCGAGCAGTTGCGGCCGCACCATCCCCTCCCATTCGAAACCATCAAGCACACGCTCCGTGCGCCGGATGATTTCGCGCACGAGCTGCCGGTCGAGTTCACCGTCGATTACCACTGCATCGAGATCGAGCAGCGCTGCGGCGTTCGTCAATGCGCCGGCAATCGCTGGAGAGGCGGTGTCGAGCCACTGTTCGGTGTGGCGCCACAGGTCGGCCGACAGCGCACGGTGATCGTGTGCAGCAGCGGGCGGCGCGCCCGCTGCGCTGATTGCCTGCTCGAGTACGAAGCCGGAGGCTGCGTGCAACAGTTGCCGCGCAGGTGGTGACGTGCCCTGACGCGTAGCGCCTTGCAGCGGGATCGATCCAACCGCGCCCGCATTGTCGTGCGGGCCGCCATGCAGACGTCCGTCGATCACGAGCCCACCGCCGATAAACGTACCGACAAACAGATACAGAAAGTTGTGAATGCCACGCCCCTGGCCCATCACGAGTTCGGCGGCACACGCGGCGGTAGTGTCTTTCGCGAATTCGACGGGCAGGCCGGTCATCGCTTCGATGCGACTGCGGATGTCGATGTCGTGCCACGCATCGAGCGCCTCTTGCGGCGCGCCGAGAAAGTCGCGCCAGCCGCCGAGCCATAGCGGCGCGGCCACACCAACGCCGACTACTTTCGCGGCCCGCGCGCCGAGCGCATCGTTCACGCGCGCAAGCTTGCTTTCGAGTGCGGGAAACAGCATGCGCGGGTCGGGATACGCATAGTCGAGCACCTCGCGGCAGCAGACCTTGCCGGTGAAATCCATCGCGAGTACGTCGAGACTGCGGCGCCCAACCTTGATACCTATCGTGAACGCACCGTCGGGCCGCAGCGCGATTGGCACCGACGGTTGACCGATGCGACCACGCACACGCGGTTGCTTGGCGAGCAGTCCGTCGCTAATCAGCCGCTCGACGATCATCGATACGGTCTGCATGGACAGCCGCGTGAGCCGACCGACATCGGCCTTCGGCAACGGGCCGTGCAGACGGATGGCCTGTAGCACGATCCGCTCGTTGAACTGGCGCATGCCGACCTGGTTCGAGCCGACCGTGCGTCTGGGGGGCGAACGGGTAGCGGTATTCATGAGCGTGCCTGTCAGTGGCGCGCGAAGTCGCGCAGAAAGATCATGCGATCGCCTTGACGTCCGCTTCTTTCGCACCGGTCATGATTGCCACCGCCTCGGACATATGGATGTCCTTCGTGTTGACGACGGCCGCGCGTCGGCCGAGACGCTGGATGTGGATACGATCGGCGACTTCGAACACATGTGGCATGTTGTGGCTGATCAGGATGACCGGCAGGCCGCGATCGCGTACGCGGCGAATCAATTCCAGCACCATGTTGCCTTCCTTCACGCCGAGCGCGGCTGTCGGTTCGTCGAGAATGACCACATGTCGCGCAAAGGCTGCGCTGCGCGCGACGGCGACGCCCTGGCGCTGACCGCCCGATAGCGTTTCGACGGCCTGCCGCATCGAGCGAATGCCGATCTGCAGATCCTTCATGTGTGCTGTCGCTTCCTCCAGCATGCGGCGCTTGTCGATCATCTTGAGAATCGAGCCGCGCCAGCCGCGCTTGACGATTTCGCGCGCAAGGAACAGGTTTTCCGCGATGCTCATCGCGGGCGCAACCGCGAGCTCCTGATAGACGGTTTCGATACCTTGCTCGCGCGCGTCGAGCGGGCTGCGGAATTTCACCGGCTTGCCGTCGAGCAGGATCTCGCCTTCGTCGGGCACAGTCGCGCCCGACAACGCCTTGATTAGCGATGACTTGCCTGCGCCGTTGTCGCCGATCACGGCGAGGATTTCGCCAGGCAGGACTTCGAAATCGCAGCCATCGAGTGCGGTGACCTGGCCATAGCGTTTGACGAGGCCGCGGGCCTGCAGCACCGGCGTGACTGTGCCGGACGCAGCGGCAGTGGATTGAGGTGTCGACATGTCGATCTCCTGTGTCCTGGCGCTTACGCGCGACGGTGCGAAAGTTTGTCGGCGGCGACGGCGAGGATCACCAGCATCCCGGTGATCAGCACCTGGTACACCGACGACACGCCGATCAACGTAAGCCCATTGCGGAACACGCCGACGATCAGCGCGCCGAGCAACGTGCCCACCACCGAACCACGCCCGCCAAACAGACTCGTTCCGCCGAGCACCACGGCCGTAATGCTGTCGAGGTTCTCTGTCTGTCCTGCCTGCGGATCGCCGACTCCGGTGCGCGAAACCGACAGCAACGCAGCGATCCCGTAGATTGCGCCAGCGAGCGTATATACCGTGAGCAGGATGCGTTGCGACGACAGTCCCATCAGGCGCGCGGCTTCCGCGTTGTTACCGAGCGCATACAGATGGCGCCCCGGCACCGTATCGCGCAGCACGAACCAGGCGACGAGATACATCAGCAGCGCGAGCACGGTGCCGTAAGTGATCTCTGCGGGACCGACCCGGAACGTGTTGCCGAAGAACATGATCGCGTCGGGCAGGCTGGACACGCTCTCCGCGTTCGAATAGATCTGAGTAATCGCGAACGCGATGTTCAACGTGCCGAGCGTGACGATGAACGGTGGCAGCTTGATCCGCGTGATCAACACGCCGTTGAGCGCGCCGAACAACATGCTCGCCGCGATCCCGCAGAAGATCGCCAGCACCGGCGGCACGCCGAGTACGACTGCGAACTTGGTCATGATGATCGAGCCGAAGGCCATCACCATGCCGCACGACAGATCGATGCCGCCCGTCAGCACGATCAGGGTCTGGCCGATCGCGATGACGGCGACAACCATCGTTTGTTGCAGGATCAGCGAGAGATTCTGGAACGACAGAAAGCGATCACTCTGCGAGACGAAGAACAGCCCTGCGAGCAACAGCGCGATGAGCGGACCGATTTCCGCAAGCGACGGCAGACGGTCGGCGAGGCGGCGCGATGAGGACGCGGACGCAGTGGGAGTCGACATGATGATTTCCTCGATGCAATGGCGTAGCGCGCGGTGCGTGGGGCATTTGAAGCGATGCGTGACGATGCACGGCGGCGGCCGCGCGCTGCCTTCGATGCTCGAGCGGGACGGGCCTGAGCGCGTCCCGCTATCCGCGCGTTACTTGTTGCCCCAGCAGTTGTCGAGACCGAACTTCGTGTCCTTGCTGTCGACACCGGACATCGGCTTGTCGGTGATCAGCGTGACACCGGTGTCGCGATAGCCGGCGACCTTCTTGCCGGTCTTCGCGTACTCGACGCCGGCTTCCACGCCGAGTTCGGCCATCTTCAACGGATACTGCTGCGAGGTCGCCGCGATCTCGCCGGCCTTGACGTTGCGCACGCCTTCGCAGCCGCCGTCGATCGATACGATCATCACGCTCTTGTCCTTGCCCGCCGACTTCAACGCGCGATACGCGCCGGCCGCGGCCGGTTCGTTGATCGTGTACACGACGTTGATATCCGGCGATTTCTGCAGGCAATTTTCCATCGCCGTTTGTCCCTTCGCCTGGTCGCCACGCGTATCCTGGCTGCAGACGATAGCCGCGTCGCCTTCCTTCACGCCGAAGCCCTGCAGGAAGCCGTTATGCCGCTGCACACCGACCGAGATGCCGGGCGCGAGATCGAGTGTCGCGATCTTCGCTGGCTTGTTGCCGAGCGCAGCCTTCGCGTATTGGCCGATCAGGACGCCGGCCTTGAAGTTGTCGGTGGCGAAGAGGGCGTCGGTGGCAGTTTGCGGCTCGGTCGCCGTATCGAGTGCGATCACCATCGTGCCTGCGGCACGTGCCTTCTGGATGCTCGGCACGATCGCCTTCGTATCGCTCGGCGTGATCAGGATGGCTTTTGCGCCGGCGGTCACCATGTTCTCGATGGCGGTGACCTGGCTTGCGTTGTCGCCGTCGAACTTGCCCGCCGCGGTGAGCAGCTTGGCACCGCTCTTTTGCGCCGCGCCTTCGGCACCCTGTTTCATCTTCACGAAGTACGGGTTCGTGTCGGTCTTCGTGATGAGGCCGACGATCGGCTGGTCGGCGGCGAGTGTTGCGCTCGCACACCAGACCGCGGATGCGGCCACGCATATCGAAACGAGTCGCTGTGCGACAGGGTGCTTGCGGGAATGCTGATTCATGGGTTGCTCCTCCGGTAGTTGACGACGTCGATCAGAGATAGATGGGCGTTCGTTGCGCCTCTCGTTGACGACTGACCGCTTGCGGTTCTGCGTGCCGCGGGCGGTGTCGATTAAATCACTTGAGTTTATTTAGTACAGCAGTGCCGGTAGTGCGTGTCAAGAAAGTGCCATTGATGCGTCGCGAAAAATTGGGAGGTGTGATTTTGTAGGTGGATCAACAGGAACAAGCGAGACATTGAATGGTGTGATGCAGCATTCTAGGCGACCGATTCGGGTAAATCGGGAGAAGACTGTGATCCTTGGCCGTTCGTTAGAGGGGCGCTGGGCGACCCCTTCGGGGATGATCCAGGAACCCTATGCCCTGTCGCTGGGCAGCGCACCACACGTCAGCCACGAGCATTTCACAAGGCTTGCTTGTGGTGGCAAGTTATGACACCATGAAGAAACCGGATGCCGCTGAACTCGAAGCTTTGCAAAATCTTGTGTGAAGTCGTCAAGATCCCTGCCTCACCAAACGTCGACTGGAACGATGTCGAGCGGTTGTTGACGATGTTGGGGTCGAAGGTTCACCGCACGAAAAGCGGTATGAGGAGCGACTTTGGCAATGGCGTTATCTGGATCTCGCATCGGCCGCACCCCAAGCCGTTAATGGACAAAGGTGCGGTGCATGACTTGAGGACTCACTTGCAGATAGCCGGACATCCTCCGGCAATGTATGGATGCAAGTGTTCTTGATAGAAGGAGTGGATTGTGAAGAATGCTGTCGAATACAAAGGATTTATCGGCAAGGTCGAATATGACGCGGATGACCATATGCTTTATGGTTCGGTACTTGGAGCCAAAACGGTGTTGTCGTTTGCCGGAAAAGACGGTGCTGAACTCGATCTTAGTTTCCGGGCGGTCGTTGATGAATATCTGGCGTACTGTGCTGAGAATGGAATCCAGCCTGAGAAAACGTGGAAGGGGAAAATGACTTTTCGCCCCAGATCGGACGAATTGCGCCAGAAGATCGCTATTCGTGCGGAACTGGCCGATGTAAGCATCAACGACTGGCTGAACGACGTGGTGGAAAAGGCGGTGGCGGATTGACGTTGTTGCCCGGGCTTGCCGGAGCGATTCGCTCGAAGAAAACTCAACGCTAACACCGCAGCAATGGGGTCGTGCCGCCAGGTGGCGAAGTGGCTGAGGTCAGGAGGATGAAGCGATGGCTGGCGGCGTCGGCGTCGAATCACAGGTGCCCTCCAATTGACATTCCTTAACAAACGTAATGAAGGAAATAGGAATAGTCCTATTTTTCGAGGGGTGTGTTGTCAATAGAGTGCAGGGTCTGCCGGTTTTGTTGGTGACGGTTTTATTATAAATATCCACGATATTTTTGATTGAGCATATTAATTTTTTAAGAGGAATTGTTAATATTATCTGCTTTTTTCAGATTATCTGCAGGAATGAAAATATTCCCCTTCGAATTGTCGATCGAAAAGTAGCTGTGATTTCAAAATGAACTGACACCGACGCCCCATAAGGTCGATCACAGCGTTTCTTTTCTCGCTGCCACAACAGGCATGCCGGGTAACCTCGCAGGCCGGTCGCCCATCGCACTCCTATCGCGCTCCCGCTCGTTGTTTTCCGGTGGATTCTTGCTACATTACTTTAGTACGTCGGTTTTTTTGACAATTACTGTCCACGCGAAATCGAATGACTAATGAAAGGAAGGGATAGCCATATGTGTGAGCTCTTTTCATGAAACGACTACGCGTTGCGGTACTCGATGACCACGCCATCGTCCGTCACGGCCTGGTCAGCTGCCTCGGTGCCGAACCCGATCTCGACATAGTGGGGGTCTACGCCACCAGCCGCGAACTCATGGCCGGATTGCGCGCTACGCCGATCGACGTGCTGCTGCTCGACTACTCGCTGAGCGCGGACGAACTGGACGGCGCGTCGCTGATCCGGGCCGTACGTGTCAAGGCTCCCGATTGCCGGATCCTGATCCTGTCCACACACCATGACCCCGGTACGGTCGCTCTGGCCCTGCGGGTCGGCGCCCGGGGATTCGTGGGGAAAGGCGCTGATATGAGCGAACTCGTCAAGGCGATACGCTCGGTCGCGACCGGGGTCATCTATCTCGACACGGATATGTCTTATCGCATCGCCGACACCAGCACGTCGTACGATCCAGAAGCCGGGACCGATATTCTGTCCGGCGCCGGTTTGTCCGCGAGGGAGCGTGAGGTGATTCGATGCTATCTCGACGGCATGACCATCACTGAGATCGCCCAGAAATTCAATCGCAGCCTCAAAACGATCAGTACCCAGAAAACAGCGGCATTTCGCAAACTGGGCGTCACGTCGAACAACGAGCTCTTCAAGATCAAGCACACGGCGCAGTCGTCATGAGGGTGTTTCGTTTCTGGGTGTTGTGGATATTGCTGGGGCTCGTCAATCCATGGGCCTCCGCAGCACCCGACGCAAACCCGCTCAAACTGAATGCCGAAGAGCAGGCCTGGATTCACCATCACCCTGTATTGCGAGTCGCGGTTGGCGCCTACTCGGTGCCAATCGAGTACATACAAGGTGGAACCTTGCATGGCCTGTCAGCCGAATATCTCGCCACCATTTCCCTTAAAACGGGATTGAAGTTCGTCTACGTCGAAACGGAAACGGCCGAGCAGCGGACTAACCTGCTCAGACAGAATCAGGTTGATCTCATATCGTCGGTGCGAAGTGCCGGCACATTGCCTCAGGCCGACGGGGTTTCCTATACGACGCCTTATTACTCGGGCGCCACGATCATCGTGACGCGAAGCAAGGAACCCGTTGTCTTCGATATTGAGGATCTGAATGGCAAGGTCATTGCGTTATCGTCCGCGAGTGCGCTAAGTGCGATCATCCATCGTCGGGCCCCACAAAGTCAGGTTGTCACCGGCCGCTCGACCGAAGAAGCGCTGGAAATGGTCGCCGATGGCACCGCCGATGTCACCCTCGGTAGCGAAGCCTCTCTGATACCGTATCTGCAGCATCAGTATCTCGACATGCTGCAAATATCGGGTGTTGCAACTGGGCTGATGTCGAATATTTCGATGGCGGTAAGTAGTGACCAGCCGGTTCTCTACTCGATCCTGCAAAAATCGCTGGCGGCGATTACGGCATCTCAGGCAAACGATATAAGAACCAGCTGGCTTGCCACCACCGAACATGGTGCGCTTTCCCTAAGTGTCGTCGCTGGCTACTACGCGCACGAACTCGCACTGATCAGCCTCGCCATTGTGCTTTTAATCGGTCTGACCTGGCAGGCAAACCGGCTACATAAGCAGGCGATCCGCAGCGAGCGTGAGAAGACGATGTTCCTCGCGGTCATGAGTCATGAAATCCGCTCACCGATGAATTCCGTCCTCGCAGCCGTAGAACTGCTGCGCTACACGAGGCTCGACCTGCGCCAGCAGCATTTCGTCGATCTTGCCAACGCGGGCGCGAACATGCTGCTACGGCTCCTCGATAACGTGCTGGACATCACCAGGCTGGAGGCGGGGCAACTCAAGTTGATGCCAGGTCCCGTCGATGTTCAAACGCTCGTGAACGACGTCGCGGATCTGCATCAGTTGCGCGCGAGCGAGAAGGGCATCGCGTTGACAACAGAGATTCAACCGGCAATTGGTGTGTTGATGCTGGACGAGTCTCGCCTGGCCCAGGTTCTGCATAACCTGGTATCGAACGCTATTAAATTCACGTCGACTGGCGAAGTGAAGATAACAGTCTCCGCAACCGATAGCGACGACGGAAAGCACAAACATCTGGAAATTAAGGTGATCGATACCGGTGGAGGAATTTCCGAAGCCGTGCAAGCTACCTTGTTCAAACCTTATTCCCAGGCGGATCAGTCATACAGGACATCGGGAGGTACTGGCCTGGGTCTGGTTATCTGCCGCGAGTTGGTGACCTTGATGCACGGTACCGTCGCGATGCACAGCGCTGTCGGAAGAGGTACGACGGTCACCGTTTCGCTACGCGCCGCGATTGCGGTTGAGCTCGATCAATTGTCCGCTGCGCAAGCGAAAACGCCCGCGCCCCAAGTTTCGGCGCACGCGTCATCAACCGCGAATCCTTCTGCACACGTTCTAATCGTCGAAGATACGCCAGCGAATCAGGAAGTGCTGGCGGCTCAGGTTACACGGCTGGGCTGCAAAGCCACCGTCGCACAGGATGGTGCAACAGCAATGGCCGAGTTTACCACTCACACATTCGACCTGATCCTGATGGATTGCCATCTACAGGATATGGACGGCTATACGCTGGCGGCCGCCATGCGCAACCTGGAAACAGAAAGGAAACGCGAACGTTGCCCGATCGTCGCTATCTCTGCGTCAACGGGGAGCGCGCACACGGAGCGTTGTTTCGCGGCAGGAATGGACGGCGTGTTGAGCAAGCCAATCCGTCTTGCGAAACTCGAGGACGTGATTTCGCTCTGGTGCGGTGTCGAAGCCACCCCCTTTCCTGAAACGCAACCCGATCACACTGATTTCGACGCAGAGAAAATTCGTCGCTTGATGGGGGCTGATGTAACGGCACTGCTTGAGGCAATCGTGCTCGGCGAGGTCGATCTCGCTGCTCGCGCGGCGCATCGCATACATGGCGCAGCGCTGACGCTCGGTTGGGAGCAAATGGCGGAGATGGGCGAACAGCTGGACCACTTGCTGCGCACCGGGGAGTATTCCGACGACGAGGAATTCTCCGCCAGCGTGCTACGCGAGTTCGTGCGCTGTTGGCGCGAAGTCGACCGCGCGGACAGTAAGGAAGTGCGGGTATTTCATTCTTGAGGCGATGTCTCTTGCAATCGCTGGTGTGGCCTGATCCGGCGGGACAGCACGAAAAATGATCGAGGCGATGCGTCGTACACGTTACCCAGAGGACAATACCGGATCGCACGGAATGTTCGTTGTCTTGATGTTAACCTGCCTGATTAGCGTGTTAGACAGGCAAGTGTTCTCCGTCGTAATCCCGAGCGTCGGACTGGCACTCGCCATGTCAGCCCAGCAACTCAGTACGTCGTATGTGGCCTTATATTTCGGCGCAGGTATCTCGGCGCTTCCCACTGCGTGGCTGGCAGATCGCGTGCCCCGGAAACATCTCGCGATCGTTGGACTAGTCCTGTTTTCTATCGGAACGGGTCTGGTGGCCTACGTGCAAAACGTACCGCAATATATTGCACTGAGATTTCTGACCGGAATCGGGATTGGCGTACACCTGGTGGCCGTCCTTGCCATCGGGATGGCCAATTTTCCAAAAAATCGCGCGCTGGTGGCCGGTGCGTTTACATTCACCTTTGGGATCGGTGCCGCTCTTGGACCCAATTTAGGAGGCGTTGTTTTCCATGCGTACGGCTGGAGGGTCCTCCATACGATGCTTGGTTTGACAGCGTTGCCTGCCACTTTTCTTGTTGTATGGCTCGTCAAGCCGGCCTTTGCCGAAAAGAACAGAGGTGACGCGTTCAAGTCACCAGGCGACACGCGCCATAGGACTACACAAGTTCGCCGGTTCACACATCTGTTGTTACCTACCGCAGCGGTGATCTTGCTTAGCTTCGCAGTGTACGGTTATCTGCTGCAGTACGTGCCTTACCTGGAAGAAAGCCAACGGTTCCCGCCAAGCCTGGCCAATGTGGCAGTCGGTGCCTATGGGTTTGGTACATTGTTTGCCTTACACGGCGGTTGGCTTGGCCACACGTACGGGTCGCGCAGAACGTTAATCGGTGGCTTTGTGGCAGCGGCCATCGTAGGTGGCGCACTGTTCGGTGGTTTGAGTGGATCGCCGACCTTCCATATCATGATGTCAGCTGTGTTCGGCGTTGTCATCGGTGCGGGCGCCTACGTCAATCTGCTGACGTGGATGAGCGAATCCCTTGCACCGTCTCGGGAAAGCTGGGCAATTGGTCTCTTTTTCAGCAGTTTCTATCTACCGGTACCGCTTGTCGCTTACGTTTTCGGCGCGCTTAAAGAACACTGTGGCTGGACAGTAGCGGGTCTGCTCATAGTGTCCGGACTATCGCTCTGCGCAGCGCTGCTCGTTTCAGTCGCTCCGACGAGCAGATCGGTGTTGCCGGTTCAGTAGTAAGAGGTTGCTTCGCTAAGCCGCGCTACATGGCGCGTGCGGCGGCGGTGCGTCTCGGCATACATGGCAGCGGCAGCACAATCGAGGCACAATGCGTTCCTGCTTCGCCTGTCCTCACTTCTGCTGGCTTTCCGAAGAGACATCGATGACCGCTCAACTCACCTCTGCTATTGCATCGAAATTCGCGACGCTCGCGCTCGACCATCTGACGCGCGAATATCCAAACAAACTCACCCATGCGCTAGCGGGTCCGCAGGATGTGCAAGGGCCGCGCGCGCTGCATCCGATCTTCTACGGCAGCTACGACTGGCATTCGTGCGTGCACGGCTACTGGCTTGTGCTGCATCTGCTGGAACGTTTTCCGGATCTGCCGGAAGCGGCGCGAGTGGTTGCCGTCGTCGACGAACATCTCACAGCGGAGAACGTGGCTGGTGAACGCGCGTATCTCGACCTGCCGCACAACCGCGGTTTCGAGCGGCCGTATGGCTGGGCCTGGTTGCTCGCGCTTGCTGGTCAACTGCACACCTCGAAGCATCCGCATGCCGAACGATGGGCAACCACGTTCGCACCGCTGACCGATGCCTTCGTCGAACGCTTCGAGGAATTTCTGCCGAAGGCGACGTATCCATTGCGCGTCGGCACGCATTTCAACATGGCGTTTGCATTGGCGTTGACACTCGATTTCGCGCGGCAGACATCGCGCGATGCACTCGCTGCGCTGATCGTCGAGACCGCGAAGCGCTGGTATCTGAACGATGTGGCATGTCAGGCATGGGAGCCTGCAGGCGACGAGTTTCTGTCGCCGTCGCTGATGGAAGCTGAGTTGATGCGGCGCGTACTACCGACAGCGCAATTCACGGACTGGTTCACGCGCTTTTTGCCCGACCTTGCGCAAAGTCAACCGGTCACGCTGTTCACGCCCGTTACCGTGACCGATCGCAGCGACGGCAAGATCGCTCATCTGGATGGGTTGAACCTGAGTCGGGCATGGTGCCAGCGTTCGCTGGCCCGCGCACTGCCTGCCGACGACGCTCGTCGCGCACCGCTCCTCGATGCGGCGGAGCGGCATCTGGACAGCGCACTCGCGCACGTCGCCGGCGACTACATGGGCGAGCACTGGCTGGCTACGTTTGCGACGCTTGCGCTAGAAGCGTAGCGCGTCGTGCTGGCCATCTGCGTGCCCGTCGACCTGAGTGTCACAGGGCACGCACACCGGCGTTAGTGAGAAATCTCCTCGAGCGCGATACCGCGGGTACGCGGTCCCATCAAGCCGATGGCCAGCATCACCATCGTCATCGCCCCGGCGATAAACACAAACACGCCAACTGTCCCAAACTCCCGCAGCACTCCCGCGATCAGAAAGGCCGTGAAGATTGCCGAGAAGCGACTCCACGAGTACACGAAGCCAACTGCACGCGCACGAATACTGGTCGGGAAAAGCTCCGACTGATACGCGTGGAAGCTGTACGACATGATGTTGTTCGCGAGCGTCAGACAGATGCCAAGGCTCACGAGCAGCACTGCATTCGCCACCTGACTAAACCACAGACCGCACACGATATTCGCCGCGGCCATTAACACGATCACCGTCTTGCGCTCGAGACGATCGGCGATGAAAAGGCCGATCAACGGCCCGACCGGTGCGGCGAGCGCGATCAGTGTCGAGTACATCAGGCTCGTCGTGACCGTGATGCCCTGCTTGATCAGTAGCGTCGGCACCCAGTTGGCGAAGCCGTAGAACCCGACGGTCTGGAAGACATTGAAGATCACTAGCATCAGCGTGCGGCTGCGGTACGGCGGTACCCACATATCCGCGAAGCGTCCCTGCGCGAGTACCGGCACGGCGGCCGCGGGCGGCGGCAGCGGACGCCCCGATTCCGCCTCCACCTTCGCTTCTAACGCACACATCACGCGGTCCGCTTCATCTAGCCGCCCCTGTTGCGCAAGCCAGCGCGGGCTTTCCGGTAACGCCCGGCGAATCCACCAGACGAACAGCGCGCCATGCGCGCCGATCAACACGACCCAGCGCCAGCCGTCGATTCCGAACGGCGCATGCGGCACCAGCAGATAAGAGAGAAACGCGACCACCGGTACCGACAGGAAACCGACGGCCTGCTCACAGGCAAACGCGCGGCCGCGAATGTGCTTGGGCACCAGCTCGGAAATGTAAGTGCCGATCGTGACGAGTTCGACGCCGATCCCGACGCCCGCAACGAAGCGCCAGAAGTTAAGACCGGTCGCGGTCTCCTGAAATGCCATCACGACATTCGCGATGGTGTACCACAGCAGTGAATACGTGAAGATCGCGCGTCGGCCGAAGCGGTCGGCGAGAAAACCGCAGGCGATGGTGCCGATGAACAGTCCCGCAAACAACGCCGCGATAAAACTCGCTACACCGGTGGTGCCGAACAGGCCTTGCGTGGTCGAGGTGAGCAGGCCGCTCTTCACGAGGCCTGGTGCGACATAGCCGGTATAGAGCAGGTCATACAGTTCGAAAAAGAACCCGAGGCTTAGCAGCACGACGAGCTTCCAGATCGAACGCGTAGCGGGCAGGCGGTCGAGGCGCGCGGAGATGGTGCCGGGGTCGATGGGAGGCGCGGCGGAGTGCGGTTGAGCGGGTGATGCCATGACGGTCTCCTGAGTTGTCCGGTCTTGCGCTCGCTGCCGCAATGCGCGCGGGCGACGATGCCGGATGTGAGTGTAGCCAATTAATCGATGTCTTCTTCATCTATCGGAGCAGTCCTATAGAAGGGGGCTCATCGTGTGGCTAGCATACGTCACCGGTCTGTTTGGGGCCGGTAAAGCGCGTCTGCATAGCATCGGGGTTTCTGAATCTGGCGCAAAGCTGGTTGTTGCGCGGCATTGTGATGAGGCTGATTTGTTTTCGTTTTTCATTACTGTGAGGTTCAAATTAAACAAGGGGATTAATGGAAATATTTAGACTTTTTCCTTGAAAATAAATGTTGTTGAATTTTAATTTATCTGCGTGAATTTTTGATTTCATATTCATTATTCTTGTATTGATGATGAATGATGAAATTAGATGCATCACATGAATGAAAGGCTGGGGTTTTATATGAAAAAGAAGGATACATTCGTCTTGATTGGGGCGCTCCTGGCGTCCTACCACACTGCTTCTTACGCATGGTGGGGGCCGATCACGAAGCCTACCTTTGCGCGCCCGTTCGCGAATCAACAGCTGGTATGGAACTGTCAGGCACAGGGTGGTACCTGGACGGGGCCCAGGAAGTTCGGTGGTACAGGGGAGCACGCCTGGCTGCATGGCACCTGCAGAATGCCACCGCCTCCGCCGCCGCCTCAAGTCCAGTTCAGGTCCTCGGCCCCGGCTCCGGTTGCTCCCAGACCCGCGGTAACGGCTCCGGCTCCGGTTGCTCCCAGACCCGCGGTTCCGGCTCCAGCTACTGTCCTGCCCCAGCCCCCGGTCCCGGCTCCGGTTCAACCCCAGCCGGTTCAACCCCAGCCTCCGGTTCAGGCCCAGCCTCCGGTTCAGGCCCAGCCTCCGGTTCAGGCCCCATCGCCAGGTGCGCCCCTCCTGTCGAGCGCGCCAAGTGGTGCCGCACCGTCGGAGAACCCATTGTTGAGGCTTTTAGGTCGAATCTTCAATTAATAGATGAATTCATCGTATCTGCAATAACCGAATTAATTATTCGATGAGATATTATATGTAGTTGGGGTGTCATGATGCGTAGCGACAATATGTCGTTACGCATCATTTTCAGTGGAATTAAAAATTCTAAAACAAAAAGAATATGTTTTTGGGGAGGGGGAATTCAAGCCGGGACTCCGGGCCGTCGAGCAGCTTTCCGAGTTCTGGATCAATGATTTGCCGATCGACGTCATGATGGATCAAGGCATTACCCAGAACCCTCTCCGTCGTCAGTCTGTCCGTGCTTTCACGCGAGCGGGCCATAAAACCCCACGATGCAGGAGCGTTCTGCAATGCGATTGAGCAAAGACGCGTTGCGTAATTCTCCCGAGCGTCATCAATTCGGCGCTCGCAGCTTCGGCCCGTTCCGGCACGTTACTGAAGTCGTTCGATCCCGTCTCGCCGGTGTACCGGAGCGCATCGGCATATAGCTTTTAGTCCTGATCCGATAGGGCGGTCTTAAGCGCGCAGATAGACTTTCGCTTTCGTCAAAATTGGAAAACGGACATGACTGACCAACCAGCGACATCAATGCCCGAATTCTCCGCCCTTAGCGTCATGACTTTGGTATCCGACCCGGTTCGCGCGCAAAAACTGTTTTTGATGCTGCGGAACATGGGCTTCGAACGCTTTGAAAATGCGTTGTCGCTGGCGGATGCAATTTCTCGCTTGAGTGAGTCGACGTTCGACATCATCGTGGCCGACCTTGACTCGGATGATCAGGGTGCGTTGCTCCTGCCTGAGACGCTCAGGACAAACACCACCCTTCCTGTGCTCCAGCGCCCGCGGGTCCTGTGGTGGGGCGAATACTCGCCTGCCGCTGCGCGGCCACGTCGAAGTGCCTGGCTTGGACGAAACACGGTGGTCAACGACCGGGAGTTTGCTCGCGTAGGGGGTGTCAATCTGAGCGCCCTGGAGTGCCATGCCAGCCTCGCAAGGAGCGCGGGTTTGCAGATCGAGATTACCCGTAGCGGTGGTCCATTGGGCCTGCACGATGCGCTCACTGCGTTGACCCGACAGCACACGGTCAAGGCCGACAATTGCATCGATATCGAATCGCTAACTGACGAAGAAGTCGTCAGGGCGGTGATATCCGGTGATGGTCTGTATGTGGAGTTCCAGCCGCAGCACGACCTGCAAACACGTGACATTGTCGGGGCCGAAGTGCTCGCAAGCTGGCAGCACCCTACGTTGGGCGATATCCCTTCTACACAGCTTCTCCCGGTTGTTCGTCGCCTTGGCCTGGATTTGCTGCTGTTCGGTTTTATGAGAAACCGCGTGATCAGCGTGCTCAATGAGTTACGTGCCCGGCGTGCCGAGGTGCCTATGGCCGTCGGTATCTCGTCGCAGGCAATCTGTACGCCCGAATTTGTGCAGCGGCTGACCAGCAGCATGCATGGCGCGAACCTGTCGCCCGGTTTGCTGAAGATCGAATTGACCGAGGACACGCATACCGTCGATGACCTTACCCTGTCGACGGTTCTGAATACGCTGCGTGCGTGTGGGTTCATCGTGTCGTTGAGCGGTTTCGGAGTGAGGCCTGCTGCTCTCGAACGGGTTGCCAGGATGCCATTCGACGAGATCAAGATCGACGCCTCATTTGTGCGCGGCATTGAAAGTCTCGTTACGTGCCGGGGGATCGTGGCGGCTGCGATCGATCTTGCGCGGCTTCTGGATGTGGGCATCGTAGCGGAAGGAATCGAGAGCGAAGGTTGCGTGACCTCGCTGCGTCGATTGGGATGCCGGGTGGGACAGGGGAATGCATTGTCTGCCCGGATGTCTGCTCATGATTTTGTGAAGCATGTGATTGACTCCAGGGCCAATTAGAGCCTGTATAGCGCGAGCATCGTGAGGCTCCGCATCACGTGAGCATCGCCCTCAATGCGTATGTGATCTCGCGCCATCAGTTGCAACGTCCTTGCAATCCCGGTTCACGACCGTGACCTCTGATGGTCGAC
Source organism: Paraburkholderia acidicola (assembly GCF_002362315.1). Lineage (GTDB taxonomy): Bacteria > Pseudomonadota > Gammaproteobacteria > Burkholderiales > Burkholderiaceae > Paraburkholderia > Paraburkholderia acidicola. The sequence continues at coordinate 1,184,097 of NZ_MTZV01000006.1, read as the reverse complement.
CGGTACCGATCCCGCCAGATCTTGCAGTTTCTAACACTGCCCTCTCACTTTTGGGAGTGGTCTTATTTCCGGCATGAGCGGTGATCGGTAAATTTCTGCTTGCGGCTGGATGAGATCGGTGCCGCTCCGCTGTTGTGTCAGTCCGGTGGTAACGAAATACGACCCGGGCGATTCGTTAGCTGGATTCCCTGCTGGATGAATTTAAGTGTGAATGGCGCGCTGATTCAGGCATGCGCCGATCACAAGCGCTTCGTGCCAAAGAAACGAAGTAACGACGACGTACACCGCTCGATCACCCATCGTGGTTGCTTCGCAAGAGCAAAGGCGTAGAGCGCGCTCCGTCAACACAAGATCTGCTGGGCCGCACGTGAAGCGTACTTCAGCAGCCTGTTGGGTGCTACGACTGGACACGATGCGACGAGAAGGAAAAGACCGCGCCAAGGGTATTGCGATTTTAGATCGATAGATTGACGCGCGATCTGGGCGCCCGAAAGGATATTCACCATCTAGGAGTGGAAATGAATCGAGCATATCGAAGCGTATGGAATGAATCGCTTGGCGCCTGGACTGCCGTGTCGGAAATTGCTTCGGCGAGAGGCAAGCCGAATAAGTCTGCGATTGTTCAGGCTGTGACGGCTGCGGTGTTGATTGTTGGGGGGTATGCGGGTACTGCAGAGGCTCAATACCTTGCGGGGGGAGGGCTTGCGCCGATTAGTGCGACTAATGCGGTTGCGATTGGAGCTGGTTCGTCAGCGTCCGGAGTGGCGGCGACCGCCATTGGAAATCTAGCGACAGCGTCCGGAGGTGCCGCGACTGCTCTTGGGAGCGCCGCGAGAGCACTCGCCACTCAGTCGACTGCCCTTGGAGCCGGCGCGACAGCGTCAGTAGCGAACTCGACCGCCCTTGGGAATCTCGCGAAAGCGCTCGGAACGCGGTCGACTGCGCTCGGAAACGAGACGACAGCGTCCGGAGGTTTCTCGACTGCCCTTGGAGACGAGGTGACAGCGTCTGGGGTTCAGTCGATTGGCCTTGGGAAATCCGCGACTGCGGCTGGAGTTTCCGCGATTGCCGTTGGATATAAGACGACAGCATCTCAAGGTGGTTCGTTTGCCTTTGGAAGCCAGGCGACAGCGTCCGCAGAATTCTCGGCTGCCCTCGGAAGCAACACGACAGCGTCCGGAGCTAACTCAGCTGCCTTTGGGGCTAGCGCAATTGCGTCCGCAAACTCCTCGCTCGCCCTTGGGACTTTCGCGGCAGCGACCAACGCAAGCTCAGTTGCCGTTGGCCCCATAGCGGCAGCATCCGGAAATCGGTCGACTGCTCTTGGGCGACAGGCGGTAGCGTCCAAAGATTTCTCGACTGCCCTCGGGAGCGAGGCGACCGCGTCCGGAACCTGGTCGACTGCCGTTGGACAGCTGGCGGTAGCGTCCCAAGATGCCTCGATTGCCTTCGGGAGCGAGGCGACCGCGTCCGGAACCCGGTCGACTGCCATTGGAAATAAGGCGATAGCGTCCGAAGACTTCTCGACTGCCCTTGGAGTCAACGCGATTGCGTCTCAAAGTGGTTCGGCCGCCCTTGGAGGCAATGCGATTGCGTCCGGAATTGCCTCGGCCGCCCTTGGAGCCAACGCTACCGCGTCTCAAAGTGCTTCGACTGCCCTTGGAAACAGTGCGAGAGCTTCCGGATTTGCATCGACGGCTCTTGGACGCAGTGCGATAGCGTCCGGAGCTAATTCGGTTGCACTGGGCAATGGGGCTGAGGCGTTAGCAAAGGGTGCCAGTGCCCTTGGCGATTCGGCGACAGCGTCCGCATCTTGGGCAAGCGCTCATGGAAACAACGCGACAGCATCCGGAACATTCGCTACCGCTATCGGGTTTTCGTCGATAGCGTCCACAACCTCTGCTGCGCTTGGCGCTGGGGCGCAAGCGTTAGGAGAATCCTCTGTTGCCCTCGGATTTGCTGCAGCGGCCACCGCTGCATCCTCGGTGGCATTGGGCGCCGACGCGGTCGCCGAGGAGCGCAACTCCGTAGCGCTCGGAAACGGTTCGCGCACGGCGGAGTTCAGCGCCATTTCGGAGGGAGTGGTCGGAGGGCAGCGCTACCAGTTCGCTGGAAGCACCCCTACGGGAGTGGTATCGGTGGGCGCTGCGGGCCTCGAACGCCAGATCACAAACGTAGCCGCGGGCCGAATCACGGCAAGCAGCACCGATGCGATCAATGGCTCGCAGCTATTTGCGACCAATACGGCGGTCAACTCGCTGTCGACCGGCCTGGACACGACCAACAGCAACGTGGCTTCGCTGTCGACGTCAACTTCTACAGGTATCAGCACCGCGCAAAGCGGTGTCAACTCGCTGTCGACTGGACTGTCGGCGACCAATAGCAATGTTGCTTCACTGTCTACTTCGACGCTGGCAGGGCTCGGCTCACTGTCGACTGGTCTTGGCTCGCTGTCGACCTCGGCTTCCACCGGTATCAGCACCGCACAAAGCGGTGTCAACTCGTTGTCGACCGGACTCCGCTCGCTGTCGACGGGCCTGGACACGACCAACAGTAATGTCGCTTCGTTGTCGACGACGACGTCGACCGGTCTTGGCTCGCTGTCGACCTCAGCTTCCACCGGTATCAGTACCGTCCAAAGCGGTGTCAATTCGTTGTCGACCGGCCTCGGCTCGTTGTCGACGGGTCTGGACACGACCAACAGTAATGTCGCTTCGTTGTCGACGACGACTTCGGCTGGTCTCAGCTCGTTGTCGACCTCGGCTTCTACAGGTATCAGCACCGCGCAAAGTGGCGTCAACTCACTGTCGACCGGACTGTCGGAGACCAACAGCAATGTCGCGTCACTGTCTACCTCGACGTTGGCAGGGATCGGCTCATTGTCGACGGGTCTGAACGCAACCAATAGCAATGTTGCTTCGTTGTCGACGACGACGTCGACCGGACTCAACTCGCTTTCGACCGGACTGAACGCCACCAACGACAATGTCGCATCGCTGTCGACCTCGGCTTCCACCGGTATCAGCACCGCGCAAAGCGGTGTCAACTCACTGTCGACCGGACTGTCGGAGACCAATAGCAATCTCGCTTCGCTGTCGACCGGCGTTGCCAACTCGACAACGGGGCTTAGCTCACTATCAACGGGTCTGGACACCATCAACAGCAATGTCGCCTCGCTGTCGACGGGTGTAGCCAACTCCGTCCAGTATGACGACGCAGACCATACCAAGGTTACATTGGGTGGCACCAGTTCCACTACACCTGTGGTCGTGACCAATGTGGCCGATGGCGTCAATGCAACTGATGCGGTTAACTATCAGCAATTGACGTCGCTATCGACCTCGGCTTCTACCGGTATCAGCACCGCACAAAGCGGTGTCAACTCGCTGTCGACTGGACTCAGCTCACTGTCGACCGGACTGGATACAACCAACAGCAATGTCGCATCGCTGTCGACGACGACCTCGACTGGTCTTAACTCACTGTCGACGGGACTGGACACGACCAACAGCAATGTGGCTTCGCTGTCGACGACGACCTCGACTGGTCTCAACTCACTGTCGACGGGTCTGGACACGACTAACAGCAACGTAGCTTCGCTGTCGACAACGACCTCGACTGGCCTCAGCTCGCTGTCGACGGGTCTGGACACGACCAACAGCAATGTGGCTTCGCTGTCGACGACGACGTCGACCGGCCTCAGTTCGCTGTCGACGGGTTTGGACACGACCAACAGCAATGTCGCTTTGCTGTCGACGACGACCTCGACCGGCTTGAACTCGCTGTCAACGGGTCTGGACACGACCAACGGCAATGTTGCTTCGCTGTCGACGACGACCTCGACCGGCTTGAACTCGCTGTCAACGGGTCTGGACACGACCAACAGCAATGTTGCTTCGCTGTCGACAACGACCTCGACCGGCCTCAGCTCGCTATCGACGGGGCTGGACACGACTAACAGCAATGTCGCATCGTTGTCGACGACGACCTCGACCGGCCTCAGCTCACTGTCGACCGGGCTGGACACGACCAACAGCAACGTGGCTTCGCTGTCGACAACAACCTCGACCGGCCTCAGCTCACTGTCGACGGGTCTGGACACAACCAACAGCAACGTCGCATCACTCTCGACAGGTCTGGATACCACCAACAACAACGTCGCATCGTTGTCCACCACAACCTCGACCGGACTAGGTTCACTGTCGACCGGTCTGAACACGACCAACAACAACGTAGCATCGCTGTCGACAAGCCTGGACACAACCAACAGCAATGTCGCTGCACTTTCCACCTCGACGTCGACGGGCCTCGGTTCACTGTCGACCAGCCTGGACAGCACGAACAACAATATGGCATCGCTGTCTACCTCGACATCCACAGGTATCAGTAAGGTACAAAATGATGTCGATGCGTTGTCAACCGAACTGTCGACAACCAGCAGCAACGTAGCGTCGCTGTCGACAGGTCTGGACGCCGCCAACAACGATATCGCTTCGCTGTCCACCTCGACGTCGGCAGGACTCGACTCCCTGTCGACTGGCCTGAATAACACCAACAACGATGTCGCCGCGCTGTCGAATGCGCTTGCCAACAACAATGAAAAGTTCGGCAACTCAACAGGAGAAAACAGCAGCACGCTCGGGAAGAACTCCGTTGCATCGGCGCCCAATAGCACGGCACTCGGTGAAAGCGCAAAAGCAACCGGGGCTAACAGCACGGCGATTGGTCAGAATTCGTCCGTATCAGCCAACGACGGAACCGCGCTCGGCGCAAACGCCTCCGTGACAGCACCAAACGCTGTCGCGTTGGGAAGTGGTTCGGTTGCCGATCAAGCCAATACCGTCTCGGTGGGGGCGCCCGGCAACGAGCGGCGGATCACGAACGTTGCGCCTGGCATCAATCGAACCGATGCCGTCAACATGGGGCAGTTGAATGCCGTGCAGGACCAGGTGAGCAGCGTCACACGTAAAGCGTATTCGGGTGTCGCCGCCGCGACTGCACTGGCGATGATTCCAGGCGTAGATCCAGGTAAGACGGTGTCTGTGGGAGTCGGGACCGGCGTCTACCAGGGCTACGCCGCGCTTGCCATCGGATTTACTGCTCGCGTCACGGGCAACATTAACGTGAGAGGGGGCGTGAGTTCGAGCGCAGCAGGTAGCGTGTACGGAGCGGGCGCTTCCTATCAGTGGTAAGTGGCACTGCGTACATGAGCTAGGTGAGTCATGTACGCACGTATCGAAATAGCCGGAGCGAATGATGGAAAAACTGAGCGGACTGAAGCTCGAGTTGAAAAAACTCGAGTCTGAAATAGATCTGGCGCGAGAGCGGGAGGCAAGGTTAATTGCTGAGCGTGTCCTGGCTTTGCTGGCGGAGTATGGCATTACCATCGACACCAACACCGACGCCCCGCGACGCGCACGACGTAAAGGAACCCGCGTGGCACCGAAATACTGGAACCCCAAGACGGGGGCAACCTGGTCCGGTCGCGGGCGAGCTCCGCTCTGGATCAGCGGGGAAGACAGGAGTCAGTTCCTGCTCCCGGATGCGCAAAAACTGGAATGAATGGCGTTCGCTCCACGGAGCAGGTCAGCGACGATGAACCGATTAAATTTGCAGCCACGGTCCACGCACCAATGAACAATCCGCCGATTAGTTCAATTGCCCCCGCTTGCGAGCCGAACCTGGTGATCGATGTCGCGCCGCCCTATGCACTGGTGCGATCGCGCCACGGGTTCATGCTGGCGAACCGCAACGACATTTACATCGGCCAGGCGCTGATCCGCTACGGCGAATATGGCGAGATCGAGACTCAATTTCTGTCGCAGATGGTTAGAGATGCGGGTGTCGTTGTCGAAGTCGGCGCGAACATCGGAGCGCACACGGTCCCGCTGGCAAAACTCGCCGCGGCCGCCGGCGCCGAGGTGATTGCATTTGAACCTCAGCCGTTTGTCTTCCAGAATCTGTGCGCAAACCTGGCATTGAACAGTATCGGCAATGTTCGCGCGTGGCCGGTCGCCTGCGGCCTCGAACCCGGCACAGTCTGGTTCCCGAGCCCGACTTACACGCAGCCAGGCAACTTCGGCGGTGTGTCGATGCAGTCCGAAGCAACATCGCCCGATCTCATATCAGTTCCGTGCGTTCGACTCGATGACGTGCTCGGCGATAGGCATGTTTCCTTGATCAAGCTCGATGTCGAAGGTTTTGAACTGGCAGCGCTGCAGGGCGCATGTCAGATATTGAAGCGCTCCCGGCCGACGCTGTACCTCGAAAACGATCGCGTAGAGAGATCGCAAGAACTGATCGAATGGTTATGGGCGCAAGGATACCGGTTGTGGTGGCACATATGCCCGCTATTCAATCCGCAGAGTTTCCTTGGCGAGGACGAGAACATCTATGGCAACCTGGCGTCCTTCAATATGTTCGCACTGCCTCGTGAGTCGGATATTGTCGTACAGGGATGGACGGAGATCACTGACGCAGGGCATCATCCGCTGCGCAGGAATTAGCGCGTTGTTGTAGCCATGATCCGTAAATAGAAACACCCCTTCGAAAAGGGGTGTTCAATACCACAAGCATCCTTCAGTACTTCAACCGTCCGCCCCACACCAGCAAGACAGACAGCACAGCCGAGCCATCACTTGTACGTCGCGCTCAGCTTCGTAAAGTCCAGGCTACCGAAGCCCGTGTCGTCATCCCAACCAGCCTTCGCGGCATAGCCCTTGCCACCGTAACCGTTGTTACCGGAGGTCACGTCATGAGTGTTCGACGCGTCCTTCACGAAGGTTTGATAGAAACCCGACGTAGGCAAGCCCAGGCTGTTTTTGTGAGCCGATTCAACACGCGCCCATCCACCGACGAAAATCGGTGAAGCCAGGCTCGTACCGCCAACCTGTTGTCCGGCCTGGCCGTTGATGACGATCAAGGCCCCCGTTCCAGAAGCCGCATCGAACGCGACGTCCGGCACCACGCGCTTGGTGACCGTCTTGCCTAATGCCGTGGTTTGCCACGTCGGCGCCGCTTCATACTGGCTCACACCGCCGCCCGTCGCCCAGATCCGTACGGAGTCGTCCACCGGGTCGCCGAACGCATCGGTATCGGCAAATGCCCAGCCTTCGTTCCACACGGTTTCGCCGGCCCACGTGGTCTTGTTCGTGGTCGACAGCGTCGTGCCGCCTACCGCAACGACGTACGGCGAACTCGCCGGCGACGACACGCTGTATTTCGACAGATTGATGGTCGTTTTCACCGTGCTGCCATCGCTGCTGGTACCGATGACGCCAGGCGCCCCTTGCGGCGAAGTCGACCATTGATACACACCCGCATCTCCCGACGACACCGAGAAGGTCTGACCTTGAGCGACAGCCTGCTTGAAGACCGCATCGTCGGCGGCAAGCGAGCCGTCCGAATTCGCCGACGCTTCGTCGAGCCCGAGCGAGACGTTGATCACCTTGGCGAGATTGTCGGTGACCGCTTTGTTGTAAGCGTCCGTCAAGGTCGCATCGGTCAGGCCGCTATCCTGGCTGTCGCCGTTGATCGCCGAATAGAAGATCAGCTGTTTGACACCGCCCGATGTCCCGATGATGTCCTGGCTGTCCAGATCCCATTCAGCCGGGTCTCCGTCGTCGGCCAGCGTGCCTTTGCCACCTGCGACCACCTTGGTGTTGACGGTCGCCAGCTTCGCATTCGTCGTAAAGGTCTTCAGATCGGCGATCGTCTGGGTCAGATCGCCCCAGGTAATGATGCCGACCGTGGTGTTGGTCGCAGCGGGCAGACCGGCCGCATCGTAGATCTTGGCGAAGTCAGTCGGCTGGTGGGCGACCTGGCTGCCTGCAGCCGCTTTGGCTTCGGTATTCACCTCAGCATTTGCGGTCGCCAGCGCAGCATTGGCCGGCACAAAACGGCGAATCAGGCGATGCGGCACGCCTGCGTTCTGCAAGCCGAGCACCGACTCCACGCTTGAACTCAGCGAGGCCGGAACCAGTGCCGCCGAATCGTTGGCGAAAACCTGCTTGCCGCGGTAGTTAAAGCGCTTCAGATTCGTGTGAAAACCGCTCTGTGCGTTATTGGCGTTGCCGTCCGCAGAGATCAGCTTGTTATTCTCGGACACCGAGATGTTCGAGAAACCGCTCGCTTTCAGGTGTTCGACGACGGCCTGGACCTGCGCATCGGTCGGTGCGAAACGAGCCTTGAATTGCTCCGGCGTCAGATACTGCTGGTAATTCGGGCTACCGGGTTGATTGACCTCGCGCAGGAACGTATCGAGCTGGGCGTCATTACGACCCTTCAGGACGACGGTCACGTGCAGGGGCTGGCTGATTTCGAGCGGCGTCACCAGGGTATTGGTGAGTTCATTCGCTGCATCGCCGAGTGCATAACCGGTGGCCGCAGAGGTAGAACGCGCTTCCGATTGTGCTACCGCGCCGGCCGGATGTGCCGCGGGCAACAGGAAGGCACCGGTCCGGGTCGCCACCCAGCTATCCGCTGCGTGCGCAGACATCGGCACCAGCGTTGCCGCAATAGCGAGGGGCAGCAGCGCCTTGGCGAAATTTCCGGAAAATGCACTATTGATACGCACAGCTTTCTTCATTGTTTCAACTCCAGGATGGTTGACGAAGAATCGACGTGCCGATACACCGCTACGGTGACGTAACGCGCATAAAGGGCATAGGAATTACTCAATCTCAGGAATAGCAACGACAAATACCCGGCGCCTCAACTCGACATAGGTGTTCTCTCCTGTTGAATATCGGTTGCCAGTTAAAAGATAAATCCTCTGACTGTCAGGACGACGAAAAGCAATTCACTACTTCTTATATCAACTCGTTTCTGTTTATCGAATCCAGCTTTGCATATGCGTAATGATGGACTTGATGGATAATCAAGCCAATGCGAAAAGCTTTCCCGAATACTGTCTATCCGATGGCGATGCTTGATGCATTGTTCTGTGTGCAAGCCTCGCCAGCAAGCGCGGCGATTGATAAACGGATGACCGATGAAATTGAGTGATTAAAAGATATAAGGCGAGAAACTTACTGTCAAACTTTTTTTGATGTAATTTGTAATTTATTGAAGTTTGATGTGCATTAAATGGAAAGCATTTTGTAATTAATGCGAAATCGCTGAAATGAATATCAGAAAAGCAGGTGAGTTTGTTAAATCCAGATCGCAAGGGCGAGTGTCGTTATTGCTATTGTCGAACGGGCTCGTATCGACGGATCTCGCGTTAACACCGATTCCGTTGCGATGCTGACGTAGCAACGTTGCATATCAACCAGGCCTGTTGTGCCAAACGGCCCTCGCAATCTCCATGGCGTGCAAGGAGAACGCGATGCCTAAACGATCACTACACCGCGCGGATTCATCTCCCGCTTGAGCCAGAAGTTCGCACCCGATACTTTCGTGTACAGATCGGGCGGAATGCAAGGCGGCCGGTCTTGATGCGCGACCTTCTGCCGGACTTTGTGCATGCCAGGCATGCCAAGTAGCGCGTCGTAATCGGGCTCGTCGTAGACGACGTTGTCGAAATCGTGCGGGAAGTCCGGTTCGCCGAGTGCTTCATAGAGGCGTTGCATGGTTCTACCGGGCTCGCGCGACAGATGCTCATACGGCACGACGATCAGCCGCTTCGCATCGTTACCGAACCACGCCTCGCGCAGATTGCTCCATGCAAGACCGATCAGACCGTTATCCGGATTCATCAACGTGTCCGAGCGCGCATAGACCGAGGCGCCAGGTTGAAGCCGGAATATCCGCGATAGTTGCAGCGGATTTTTCGCCAGCATCTGTTCGATGCTGTCGATAATCCAGGCCACGTCGCGCACGCAGCAGATCACACGCGACTGCGGATACAGTTCACCCAGCAATGGCAGGCGACCGGTCCAGGTACGATTGGTGTCGAACACGACCTGTTCTGACGGGCTGTCAGCGTAGTAGGTATCGAACACGCCGCGCAGCATGCGGGCGCGTTTTTCGTCGTCGAAGAAGGTACCGAACTCTGGGTCGCACATCTTTTGATGCATCGCGCCGCACAGCATGGCCACCGGGCTTGTCATTGCCGCTGTATAGCGCGGGTTCTGCCGCAGAAGCGCGCATAACAGCGTCGAGCCCGAACGCGGCAAACCGGAAATCAAATGCAGATGCTTGACCATGATATTTCTCTTCGAAACCACAACTTGATGATTCGCACCAGCACCAGCACCCGCAAGCCCGCTATCGAACGATCAACCTATCAAACGCTAAACCGAAAACGCAGTCGGACCCGCGAGCACCGTATAGCCGTTGTCGAAGAAATAGAACACGTTGTACTGCCCGGACGGCAGACCTGCGGTCAACAGCACGGCTGAACCCACACCGCGTGGAGCGTTCGTACGCAGCAGTTCGTTGCCGGCACCCGGTGTATCGGTTGCCTTGAACACACCGAACCAGTTCAACGGCCGGTGATTCCACGGCGGCGTGACGTAGTCCACCCGGAGCGTGCCGGCTGCGACAGGCTGCAGCGCAAACGATGGTTTGAACAACGTCGGGTTGCCGTTGGCAGGATCGGTCAAGAGTCCACCCGATTGCGCTTGCACACCGCCAGCGACGCGCCTCAACCACGCAGTGTCGCCGGCTATGCGAATGCTCACGTCATACCAGCCTGAACAGATCGTGCTGCCATTGAGCGTGTCCGACGAACCGAGCCACGTCACCGATTGTTCAGCCCCTGCAGCGACCGTTATCGCGACCGGCTTGTTCTGGTAATAGGCGTTGTCCGTCAACTGGAAGACACACGCCACGGTGCTGTTGCGGTTATCGAGCGTGATCTGCAGATTGGCACCCGCGACGTCATAACACACCGCGACTTCCGGCGCCTGCGCCAGTTGCCTCACGTTGTTGACGTTGCCGCGGAACTCGCGCAGAAAACCGTTCGGACCATGCACGGCCCAGTCGTACACACCGTCGCTGCCGATCGCCACCGGCGTAGCGTTGAGCGACTTGCCGGCTTCGATCGTGTAGTGATAGGTGGTTTGCGCATCCGCCATCGGCATCCAGTAAGCGATGAACGCGGCGCCGACCGATCCGGTATTGGCGAAGGTCATCGAGAACTGTCCGCTCGCCACCTGCGCGTGTACGAAGAATTCGTAGCCGAGTCGGCACGCGGTCCGCGTCGGCGGTCCAGGCAGCGCGGGGAAGGTCTGCGGCACTGGCACGGCGGCGCTCACGGTGCCGTTCTTGAACGTCGTCGTGGTATTGAGCGTGCCCGTCGCAGCCGATTGACTGAAGTCGAATGCCTCGGTCAGATCGCCGCACACAGCGCGACGCCAGTCCGAGATCAACGCGCACTTGCTGGCATCCGCGGATGCCAGTCCCTTCGCCGTCAACCATTGCTCGAGAAAGCGCAGCACCGAGCTGTGATCGGAAGTCTGCGAGCTGACCTTGCCGCCCTTCGTCCACGGCGAGATGATCAGCATCGGCACGCGCGGCCCAAGACCGACCGGCACCGAAGACATGTTCTCGGCCGCGCCCGCATCCGCCAGCGTCATCTGGCCGTAGTGCGCGCTGATCGGCGGAACGGGGGGCGGGACGTGATCGAAGTAACCGTCGTTCTCGTCGTACGTCAATATGAACGCCGTCTTCGAGAAGACGTCCGGATTTTCGTTCACGAGGATGTTCAGCAGCCGTGCCGTGAGCGACTCGCCGTCGCCGGGTGATGCGCTTGGATGCTCGCAGAATTTGACGGGTGCCACGATCCACGAAACGCGCGGCAGCCCCGGTTTGATCGTGCCAGGAGCCGGGTTATCAGGCTCCATACCTGCCGCAACGTCGCGCGCAAACTCTGCAACCAGCGCATCGCCAACATTAGCCGTCGGTGCCGCGAAAACGCGTCCGCGTTGATAAAGCGTCTGGAAATAGGGATCTTTTGATTTGTCGATCGTGGTCCCGGTGTTATCGATCCGGAAGTTCTTGAAGTACTGGAGATAGTTGTCCCCGTAGTTGTCGTCTTCCTGATAGAGCTTCCAGGTGATGCCGCTGTCCGACAGTGTCTCGGCATAGGTTTGCCAGTCCGCCACGCCCGCGGCCACCGCGGTCGCTCGCGCGGCGGGGCTCTGTCCATACATGGCGGGCGTGATCTTGCTGTTGTTATCGTCGGCGATGTCGGCGAAGTATCCACCGCTCTCGATGTTGTAGCTGTCCGGAAAGTTCATCGGCGGCGGACACGTGCCCGACCACAGATAAAACCGGTTCGGGTCCGTCGCGGAAAATACCGAGCAATGGTAGTCGTCGAAAATGGAAAACGCATTGGCGAGCGGGTAGTAAAACGGCAGCTCGTTGGCGGTCAGAAAGCCCATCGATTGCCGGCTTTTCGTCGGTACCCACGTGTCCCAGTTCTTCCACGTGTCCTGCGATTGCTTCCAGCTGTGATTCAGGTCGCTCATGTACTGGAACGCGACGTTGCCGGTCTTGTTCAACGCGAACGGCAATACATATTCGCTGGACTGGATGGTCCGGTTGGTCTGATACCAGCCCGAAGGTGTTGTCCACAGCGACACATCGATATGAGCGGAGAACGACCGCGAGCCCGGATTGGTGCCTTCCGCCTGGTACCACACGTAGTTGCCGCTCGGAATCGCGGTGGGCCGCGGATCGCCATATCCACGCACGCCTTTCATCGCGCCGTAGTAGTGATCGAACGAGCGGTTTTCCTGCATGAAGATAACGACGTGCTCGATGTCGGCGAGACCCGGTATTCCAGTCGGATTGCTGGCCGGTACCGCCAAAGCATTTTCAATCAGTCGAGGCCAGAACGAACCCGCTGCAACCGAGCCCAGCGTGGCGGCACCGAGGCGAAGGAAATTGCGTCTGTCTTTAGAGGTCATCGCTGTCGTCAGGTAAGAGGTGTCGTTGCTGCCGGTGGGACACACCGGCAGCCGCCGATGCGCTACGCGGCAGCCGGATCGCTGGTCAGATCGCTGCCACTTTCCAGTCGTCCGGCAAAGCGTCGCACGAACGCTGGCTGTGCGGCGACTGTGACGCTGAAGTCGTACCAGTTGGCGCTTGCCGATACGGGCCAGTTGGTATCCGCGGTGCTGCCGGCAGCTACGGTGAAGGTCCACGGCCCATCCGTGCGATACGCGTTCGATGTAACCGTGAACGTGCACGGTCCCTGTCCGCTATTCATCAGCGTCAGATACACCGCGCTATTGGCCACGTCGTAGCAGACGCGTACCTCGGGGTTCGCCGCGTTCACCGCGGCAGTCGCCGCTACATCGCCGGCAAACGCACGCAGGAAACCGTTCGCGCCGTGCAACGCGATGGCGTACTTCGTGCCAGTCAGCGCGGTGCCGCTCCAGCTATCGGAAAGCTGCGCGCCGGCATCGACTGCATAGCGGCGCGGCGGATTGGTCGCTGTCGCGAGGTCGTATGCCGAGAACGCCGCGCCAACGCTGCCGCCGTTGGCGACGATCAACCAGAACGTCGAAGTCGCCGGGTCGACACGTGCGCTCGCGTGGAACTCATACGGCAACGCGCGCGAAGGACGTGTGCCCGATTCCTGTCTGGGCATCGACTGGATGGCGGGCACGGTCGGGGCCGGTAGCGTACTGCACTGATTGTTGGCTTGCGCGACGTAGTCGCTGGTATCCGGTATCGCTGCTTTGGGCCACACAGCATCCGGATTCTTGAAGTTGAAGGCCGAGGTCAGATCGCCGCATATCGCACGACGCCACGGGCTGATGTTGGGACAGTGAACGCCAAAACGCTGCTCGATAAACTGGATCACCGAGGTGTGATCGAATACCTGCGAGCAAACGTACCCGCCTTTCGACCATGGCGAGATCATCATCATCGGCACGCGGAAGCCGAGGCCGATCGGCTGTCCGGCATAGAGTTCGCCCGTCGTGGACATCGTCGCCTGCGCAGGCGATGCGGGTGGCGTGGGCGGCGGGTCGTGGTCGAAGAAGCCACCCTGTTCATCGTAGTTCAGCAGGAAGACGGTTTTCGACCACACGTCCGGGTTGGAGACAAGCGCAGTGAGCAGGCGCGCGGTGAGATCTTCGCCGGCTGCGGGATGATAGTCGGGATGCTCTGACAGGGCGGCCGGCGCAACGATCCACGACACCTGCGGCAGCGTGCCTGCTGCGACGTCTGCGGCGAGTGCCTGAGCAAGATCGTTCACGACGGCAATGCCCTTCTGGTACAGCGGGCTCGTGGTCGGCGCCGTCTTGAAGGTCTGAAACCACGCAAAACCGTTATCGTCGAAGTTGTCCGACTGCTGATACACCTTCCAGCTGATGTTCGCCGCCTCGAGTGTTTCGGCAACCGTGGGCCAGCTGAAGCCCGGTGTCGGCTCGGTGTTATCGAGCGTCGGTCTTTGACCAACGGACAACCCGTTGCTGCCACTAAATAGATGCAGGCGATTCGGATTGGTCTGCGTGAACGTCGAACAGTGATACTGGTCGCAGATCGTGAACGCATCGGCGAGCGAATAGTAGAACGGCAGATCGGCGCGCGTGTAGTAGCTCATCCCCATGCTGGGAGCACGGGCGGAATTCCACGCGTTGTAGAGCCCGTGGTTCCACATCGCGATGTCGGTCGGATAGTCCATCGCAGCGGACACTTCGCACGTTGCGCTGGTCGTCAGCGTGTCCACGTGAAACGGCAGGATATAGCCGCCGTTGCTCGTCGGCTGCTTCCACACCGGGTCGCCGTTCGGCAGCGTGATTGCCATCCGGTCGTTGAAGCCGCGCACACCACGCAACATGCCGTAGTAGTGATCGAACGCACGGTTTTCCTGCATGAACACGATGATGTGCTGTACGTCGTTAAGCGTGCCGGTCGTGTTCGAGGCCGGTGTCGCCAGCGCATCGCGGATCACGGCAGGCATCATCGAGGCCGCGGCGGTCGCGCCGAGCGAGCCTGCGGCGAACTTCAGAAAGTTACGTCTTGGATTCGAAACCATCGGAGCACCTGTGGGGTTCGGGTATTACGAATTGCTCTGGGCTGTCCAGTTCTCGACTCGCGGCTTATGGCTTACGGCGCGCAGTGAAGGACCGCCTTCGTATTGGCCGGTGTCGATGCACCCGCAGGAGCCGATGCTCCAGCCGGCGTCGATGCGCCCTGAGCGGGCGGTGTCTGCGCCGACGATCCTGGTCCGGAGCCGCCGGACGGCGACTTCGAATCGCCGCCGCACGCGCTGAGCAGCACCGCCGACATACAGAGCATCGCTCCCAGCAAAACAGCAGAGCGCGCACGCGTAATAGCCATTGAATAGAAAGCGTTCATCAGTTCCCTCCGGATCCGGGTACGAGCGTCGACAGCGAATGTGTCGAAGCGCCGAGCGATAGAACCTGTGCCGAGGTCAGCACCTTGTTCCACATCGCGATGTCATTGAAGGTCATCGTGCCGAGGTTGCCGTAGCCGCGTGCGTAGTAGTTGCCCGTCGCGTCCTCGTTAAAACCGATGGTCGAATAGATGCCGGCAATCTTGCTCATGTCGAAGCCACTCATGCTGAGCGTGGCGGACTGCATGCCGTACGTCGGGTCGTAGATGTAGCCCACTGCGGTTTGCACGCTCGTATCGATGGTCATGGCAACGTAGACCCACGCGTTCTTCGTGAAATTGATTGCCGCGTCCGAGCGGCTCTTGCCGTCGGAGATATTGAATTTCAGCTGGCTGCCGCTTTCTTCTGCAATGTTGAAGCCGGGGTTGCCGCCCGACTCCCAGTTCTTGTTGCTGATCACCGGCGAGTCGCTCTGGCCGTCGTCGGAATAGAACCAGAAACCAAACGAAAACTGCGGTTTGTTGCTGACGTCGTCGGTGAGCTTCATGCCGTTCTCTGCGTTCGGCGTGCTGATCAGCGATGCAACCTGCAATGCGTTGAAGCCGAAGCTGTCGGGAACGAACGACGCAGTCGTCGTCGACGTCGCGTTGAACTGCGCGAGCGCCACACCCGGGGTGATCGCATCCGTAAGCCCCTTGTCGAACGAGAAGAAGTGGATCAGGCCAGAACCGAGCGTCGGATCCAGTACGACCGACTGAACGTAGTTGATCTGCGCGAGCGTGGATACTGCCGCACCGTTTGCGACCAGCGTGTAGTTGAACGAGTAAGCGCCACTGGTCGTTTTGCCGAGCTGGGTGTCGGCATACGACTGCGTGTTTCCTGGCAGCGTCGCGAGCAGCGTGCCATCGCGGTACAGCAGAAGTTGCGAGGGTGTGGTGGGTGGCAGGGCCCACGACAGATTCAGGCTCGCCTTGTCGCTGCCCGGTGTTGCCTGCAGCAGGCGAGGACCGATCTTGCCGATAAGCGACGTGCCATCGATTGCGTAGAGCGTTGGGTTTGCCACCGCGCCGAACCAGCTCAGTACGGTCGGCGTGATATCGGCCTGCGTCGCGCCTGCCTGCAGTTGCGCGAGCGTCGGCTTGGCGGCTATCGTTCCGGTCGACGCAGTGGTCGAGCCGACTGTGAGCGGCTGATTCGACGCGATGAAGGCCGTCTCGTTCGACAGCAGCGGAAGGCCGCTTTCGGAGCCGGTGGCGTCGAGCCCTTCATCGGTTGTCACGATGACGAGCCAGTTTTCGTTGACGCCGTTCTGCTTCTGACGCGCGGCGATCGCCGTCTGTAGCTGGCCGATTTCCTGATCCGCTGTGGCAAGCGCGCTCAGATAGCCAGCCTGTAGACCGGCGCTCTGCGCTGCGGCTGCCGGTCCACTCAGATTGGCGAAAATCAGATCGTCGTTGCCGGTCGAAATCGCCGCAGTCGCGGCCTTGACCACGCAGCTATCGACCCCCGCGCAATTGACCGATGCGTCGGCATCGCCGGATAGCAGCGCATCGAGCGTGCTCCAGCTCGAGATTTCAGCGGTACCTTGCGCGTTGGCCAGCTTCGCGAGCTTGAAGACGGTATCGGTGGCGATGGTCTGCGTCGCATCGTCTTGCCGCACGCCGTGCCGGTTGGCCCACGTGCCAGTCAACACGGTGGCCCAGCCGGGCCCCGCCAGCGTGGCCTGTTGCGTAGGCGTTCCCGCGATACCGCCGGCGAGCGCCGGCACGATGGCCATCTGCGCGAGATTGGGCGCCTGGTGCTGGGCAACCGTCTGTTGCAGCGCGCTGTACTGCACGCCCGATACGCCGATCACGAGCGCCTTCTGGCGAGCCTGACCGGTGGGTTGCGAGGTCGTACCGCCTGCTGGCGGTGTCGTCGTCGATGCGCCGCCGGGCGCGGTCTGGCCGACCTGACCTGACGGCGCCGATGCACCGATGTCTCCACCACAACCGCTGAGCAGGACAGCGCATGACAGCGGCCCTAAACTCGCGGTGATCCAGATAAAAACTTTTTGTAAGTGCCGGGACATCAAACGCTCCGATACGTTGTTCGCCGGTGATGGATCGCCCCGGCGCGAGAACCAGGACAAGTGGAAACATACACATCCACTGCAACAAATCACCACAAAATGCACAAAAACAACACAGATTTTGGCGACATGACAATGTCACAGTGGTTGGAGTAAGGATCGGTAAGCGCTTCCGGGAAGGCCGGTGAAATGCACAAGGAGAGGGGATGTCGATCGAAGATGGCTATGGCGACGACTGGATTCCGACGGCGACTCACGTCCGCGATTTTTCGTGCGATGCGGTGTTTCTGATCAACGACGGCCACTCGATCGGCACCGGCGGCGATCTGTCCGACGAGGAGCGGGAGCGTCTGAGCGAGCCGCTGCGCGAACTCGGTCTGCCGCAGCTGGCGCGCACCCATCTACCGACGCGCGATCTGCTGGATCGCGAAACGCATCTCGCGCGGTATTACGAGCAACTGATCGCGATTGCCGGTGCACGTGGAAGCACGCAAGAGATGCAGTCCGGCGGGTTTCCGTACTTCGCGGTCAAGCCCGCGTTTGTTTCCGCGGGACAGGACCTGACGAACTTCCTCTGGATCGATTGGGTTGCAGAGACCGCCGAGGTTTTGAAGGCGCTGGCGGACTTCGATCAGGGCGCACCGCGGGAGGTCTGGGACGACCTGGACCAGGGATGGGCGGTGCGTATCGTCTCGCGTGGCCCGATGACTTACGTGATCGAGTGGAACTGGGAGGACGATGAAGCGGTGCTGGCGGGCTACGCGTTCGCGACCGACGAACTCGCCCGGCAGGCGGCGGCTGCACACGAGCGCCTATCGATCATCCATCGACGGTTGATCGAACTGCTGGGCCACGATTACTGGACGTACGTACCACCTGCCGTGGAGGCGCGCGCGAAGATCACGCCGGCGGTAATCGGCAGGAAACTGCTTGCATCGATCGGGCTGCCGCGTGCGAAGCGTCGTGATCGTCAGGGCGGCTGAACCGGTGAACCGTTGAATCACGAAGACGCTTGCCGGGTTGACTGCACCCATCGATACACCATGCGAAACTACCGCTCACTCCCACCACTAAACCGATAGCCACCATGTCCGTCGATCTGAGTCTCATTGAGCGAAGCGCGTGCGAAGTCGTCGATCTGTTGCGCGAAGAAGCGGTGAGTCCGCACGACCTGCTCGATACACTGGCCGCGCGGATTGCGCGCGTCGAGCCGCAGGTCAATGCGCTACCCACGCTATGTTTCGAGCGCGCGCACGCGCATGCCGATGCGCTGCTCAAGAAGCCGGTTAGCGAGCGCGGTTTGTTATGCGGGTTGCCGGTGCCGATCAAGGATTTGACCGACGTTGCCGGTGTGCGCACTACACGTGGCTCGCTGGTCTATCGCGACCGCATTCCGGAGACATCGGATGCCGGTGTGACGCTGCTCGAAGCGCGTGGCGGCGTGGTCTATGCAAAGTCCAACACACCGGAGTTCGGATCGGGCGGACATACCTATAACAGCGTGTTCGGTATTACGCGTAATCCGTGGGACTTGTCGCGCTCGGCGGGCGGTTCGTCCGGTGGGGCAGCGGCTGCGCTGGCATCGGGTACGGCCTGGGTGGCGCAGGGCTCGGATCTGGCGGGCTCGCTGCGCACGCCTTCTTCGTTTTGCGGTGTGGTGGGCCTGCGTCCGACCGCGGGGCGCGTCTCATACGGCCCATCCCCCAATCCTTTCGACACGCTCGGTATTCACGGACCGATGGCGCGCAACGTTACGGATGCGGCGTTGCTGCTCGACGCGATGTGTGGCGAAGTGACCTCGGCGCCGTTGTCGTTGAGTGAGCCGACCACCTCGTTTCTCGAGCATGCGCGTCGACCACAACGCCCAGCGCGCGTGGCCTTCAGCGAAGGACTAGGAATTGCGACCGCCGAGCCGGAGATTCTCTCGATCTGTCGTCAAACGATGGACCGATTGACCAACGCAGGTATCGGCGTCGAGCAGAGCGACATCGATCTGAGCGCGGCGACTCAGGCGTTTCATGCACTGCGCGGCGTCGCCTACGCGGCGAATTACGAGGACGTGCTCGCCGGGCATCGCGATGTGCTGAACCCCAACGTAATCTGGAACATCGAGTTCGGTCTGCAGGTGGATAACCGCGCAATGGTCTCGGCACACCGCACGCGCGGCGAGCTGTTCCACAAGATGAACGCGTTGCTGCAGCACTACGATGTGTTGATCTGTCCGGCTTCGATCGTGCTGCCGTTTCCGGTCGAAGCGCGCGATATCCGCGACGCGGCCGGCAAGCACTTCGATACGTATATCGACTGGCTCGCGATCAGCTACGCGGTCACGCTGACCGGCATGCCGGTCATCGCGATTCCGTGCGGGATGAGCGCGAGCGGATTGCCGGTGGGGATTCAGATTGTGGGGAAGGTGCGCGGGGAGGCGGCATTGCTGTCGGCGGCGCGGGCGATTGAGGAGGTGGTTGGTGCGTGGGCTACCGGTAAACCGCAAGTGGTTTGAGTAGCTCCGAGGTGCGTGAGCCTAAAAAAGCTCCCGCACCCGGTGATACAACATCCCAATCTCGAGCGCCGGTCCTCGCAACGCGGGCCCGCCTGGAAAACGCGCATGCCTGAGCGCCGCGAACAGATCAAACGCCCCTCTATCACCCGCAATCGCCTGAGCAACGACGCGCCCCGCGATGCCGGTCAGCGCCACACCGTGCCCTGAAAACCCCTGCACATAGAAGTAATTCGGATCGATCATGCCGAAGTCGGGCGCACGGTTGCGCGTGACATCGACGAAACCGCCCCACGCGTAGGCCGTACGCACATCGGCCAGTTGTGGAAAGACGGCGAGCATCCGTTGACGGATCGCCTCGGTGAGTTGCACCGGCGACGCGCCAGTCGAACTCGCACGACCGCCAAACAGCACCCGGTGATCGGCGGACAACCGAAAGTAATCGAGAAAGAAATTGTTGTCGCAGATCGCTTCGCGACCGGCGATCAACGCATTCGCACGCGCTTGGCCAAGCGGTTCGGTGGCGACGATATACGACGCGATCGGTGCGATGCGCGCAGCGACCGCGGCTGGCAGCACGCCTCCGATCGTCGCATTACCGCAAGCCGCGACGAAGCGGCAGCGCACTTCGCCAGCGGCCGTACGCACGCGCGGTTGCGCACCACGCACGACCTCAAGCACCGGTGAATGCGCAAACAGCTGAGCGCCTTCGCGCCGTGCGGCATCGGCAAGACCAAGGCAATATTTGAGCGGATGCAGATGCCCTGAGAGCGGATCGTAGACACCGGCCAGATAGCGCTGCGATGCCACCCGCGTGCGGATCGCATCGGTATCGAGCCAGCTGAGCTGCGTATAACCCCAACGCTGCGTGGCAGCCTCCATCCACGCGCGCAGATCCGGCACACGCTTGGGCCGCGTCGCAACGGTCAGATAACCGGGCGTGAAATCGCAATCGATGCCGTAGCGCGCGATGCGCTCGCGCACCAGCCGCACGCCTTCAACCGACAACGCCCACGCGGCGCGCGCACCATCGAGCCCCAACTGCCGCTCGAGCACTTCGTCCTTGGCAAAACCGACCAGCGTCTGGCCACCGTTACGCCCCGACGCACCCCAGCCCGGCCGATGCGCATCGAGCACGATGACCGACAGCCCGCGCGCGCGACATTCGAGCGCCACCGACAAACCCGCATAGCCCGCACCGATCACACACACATCGGCTTCGTGCGTGCCTTGTAACGATGGATCGTCGGTAGCGGGGCGCGGCGCGCTGGCTTCATACCAGGAGTTGCGGATCAACGCATCCGCACGCAGATCGAGACTGTCAGCCATCAAAGCAGATCCTTCATTCGATACCAGGCCATCGCGAGCACGAGAGCTGGGGTGCGCAGTGTAGCGCCGCCCGGAAAATCGCGGTGGCGAATCTTGCCGAACAGATCGAAGCGCGATGCCTGACCGTCGATCGCTTCGGCGATCAGCTTGCCGGCCAGCCCCGTCGTATTGACGCCGTGCCCCGAGAAGCCTTGCGCAAAATAGACGGTGGGTTCAATGCGGCCGAAGTGCGGCGCACGATTCATCGTGATGTCGACGAGACCGCCCCATGCGTAATCGATCCTCACGTCGGCGAGTTGCGGAAACGTCTTCAGCATGTCGCGGCGCATCGCTTCGGCGAGATCGCGCGGCGCGCGTGTCGAGTAGCTGACCTTGCCGCCCCACAACACACGGCCATCGGGAGAAGGGCGGAAGTAGTCGAGCACGAAGCGGGTATCGCATATCGCAGCCTGCGCGGGCATCAATGCCTGTGCTCGCGCCTCACCGAGCGGTTCGGTTGCAACCACGTAGGTGCCGACCGGCATGATCTTGCGTGCGACGGCCGGTGCAAGCGTATTCAGGTAGGTGTTGCAGGCGAGCACGACGAACTGTGCGTGCACGGCGCCGCGCTCGGTCTGCACAACGTGGTGGCCGTTTTCGCGGCGCAGCGCGGTGACGCAGCTATCTTCGAAAATACGCGCCCCTGCAGCACTCGCGGCACGCGCGAGACCGAGCGTGTAGTTGAGCGGATGCAGATGGCCGCTATCCGGATCGAACAGCCCGCCCAGGTAGCGCGACGACTGCACGTATTGCCCAAGCGCATCGCGTTCGACGTAACGCAGCCGGTCGTAGCCGAAGCGCGTTGCGGCATCGTCGCGTGCGCGGCGCAATTCGTCGACATCGCGCGGCTTGTTCGCGGCGGTGAGGTAACCCGAGGTGAGATCGCACTCGATGCCGTGCTTCTCGACCCGCATGCGAACGATATCGAGCGTCTCCTGGCCCATCGCCCAGATGCGCTTCACGTCATCTTCGGGCAGGTACTGCGAGAACGCATCGATACCGCATGCGAAACCTGCGATCAACTGTCCGCCGTTGCGTCCACTTGCCGCCCAGCCTACTTTCGACGCTTCGAGCACCGCGACCGAATGGCCGCGCTCAGCGAGATTCAGTGCGGTGGAGATACCGGTCAAGCCACCACCGATCACGCAGACATCGACGGCAATCGTGCTGTCGAGCGGCGCATGGCGGGTCGTGTCGTTAACGGTCGCCGCGTAGTACGACGCGACGTGGGGTTGCTGCGAAAAACCAGTCATAGGCAAGAAAAACCAAAGAAGCCGAAACGCGCTGTGGCGAAATCACGCATCACGTGCGCCACATCGCGCCTCGGCCCGAACCATTAGAACGCGTAGATCAACTGCGTGCCGAGCAGATCGTTGGACTTCGCATACGAGCCGTCGTTGCGCAGGAATACCTGCTTGTTGGCCCAGTCGTGCCGGTATTCGACCTTCACCGTGAGCTGTTGAGTCGGATAGAACAGCAGATCGAGTGCGACGTCCTGATGGATGGCGCCCTTGCACTCGAAGCCGAGGCCACCACCGGCCTTCGAACTGGCCAGGCAATCCGCGCCGATGCCGAAGCCATCCGCCGTATCCATCCCGTTCGCGTTCAGCGCGACACCACCGCCACCGCCGCCGTTCTTGCTGTCGACGAGTGCGTCATAGCGCGCGGTCACGCCCATCCGTCCCACCACCGGCATCGAGAACTTGCGGTGGGCGAGCAGCGAGATGCCGTACCACTGTGCCTGGCCACCGTTGTAGGCCGCGTTCTGCTGCTGGCCGTAATCGAGTTCGGCGTTGTACTGCACGTCGGCCTGCGTATAGGTCGCGTCGGCTTCACCGAAGAAGAACGCGCCGAATGCATTACGCGACTGCCCGCCGACACCATAGACGAACGAGCCAGGAACCGGAGCACCGGTGGCGTCAGTTGCCTGCGCCGATGCCAGCGTCTGACGACCGATATTGAACGACCCACCGATATCGAGCGCGCTCGACCACGTGTAGTCGACGCGTGCCGTGAAGGTCGGAATCTTGTTGCTGCTGGTGATCGGGTCGCCGAGCGCGTTGGTGCCGGTCTGCACGACCGAGCCATAGGTCCGGTACTGTTCGTTGCCGAGCATGAACTTCCATGCCCACGGGCTGCCGTCGCCGGTGTAGTTCAGGCCAACGCCGATATAGCTGCCTGGGTCGGAGAAGTCGTACAGCAGGTTGTGCGTGAGCGTCAGCATCTGGTTCGACTGCTGCACTTCATAGCCACCGAAGCTCGGCATCAAACCTGCCACGACGGTCGTCGTCGCTGTGACCGGCACGGTAATGACGGCGGTATTCAGCAGGTTGTTGCCGATGTTGCCATGCTCGTTCTGCAGCAGCGTGATGCCGTTGCCGCGGTTCGGCATCAAGGTAATTTCGGCGGACGGCGCCATCGGCCCGACACCGAAGGTCTTCTTGATGTCGAGGTACAGATCGCCGAACGTGCTGTTGAAGTAGTTGTAGCTGCTTTCGTGGTTCGCGAACAGGAACGACGAGCTGCTTGCCGCGCGGTTATAGATGTAGGTCGGATCGATGTAGCCGGTGACCGACAGACCTGCCAGCGGTCCGGTATTGGCCGCATCGACCAGCGAATCCACTTTCAACTGCTGGTTGGCGATCTGCTGCTTCATCGTGCCGACTTCGTCGTTGGTCAACGTCGCGCGTGCCTTGCCGTAATCCGGCGACGAGATGTCGACCGGTGCAGTCGCCACCGCGGGCGCAGCGGCTGCGCCTCCCGTTGCGACCGCAGGCGTACCCGGAGCAGCCTTCTTCCCCGCGACCTGTGCACGCAGGTCCTTGACCTCTTTTTGCAGCGCATGCAACTCGGCCTGCATCGCCTTGATCTGATCGCTGGTCGAGTCCGCCAGCGCGATGCCCGGCAAGGCCCCCGCGACCAGCAGACAGATAAGTTTCTTCTTCATCTATTTTCTCCTTGTTAGTCGTATTGCAAGGCACTGCTGCTTATGCGCGGGCCGTGTCGAGCGGTTTCCTGACGGCGGCGGGTTGAGGAACGTGAGCGTCGGTGTCGCTGGCCATGGCGGCGGCGAACGCCATCTGTGTGTCGCGGGTGCGCTTGCGATCGCGCGCGAGGATCCACTGGTTGGCAACGATCACACCGATCGTGACGATCGTGATGAAGATCGTTGCGAGGGCGTTCATTTCCGGATTCAGACCTAGCCGCACGCGCGAGAACACCACGAGCGGCAGCGTCGTCGAACCAGGACCGGAGAGGAACGCGGACAGCACGAGGTCGTCGATGGAGAGCGTGAATGACAACAACCAGCCCGCCATCAACGCTTGCGAGATCAGCGGCAGCGTGATCAGGAAGAACACCTTGAGCGGCGTTGCGCCAAGATCGAGTGCAGCTTCCTCAAGCGATTTGTTCAGCTCCTTCACGCGCGACTGCACGATGATCGCGACATACGACACGCATAGCATCACGTGACCGATCCAGATCGTGAAGATGCCGCGGCCCTTCGGCCAGCCGAGCATCTGTTCGAGCGCAACGAAGAGCAGCAGCAGCGAGATGCCCTGAATCACCTCGGGAATCACGAGCGGCGCGTTGATCATCCCGGCGAACAGCGTGAAACCGCGAAACCGCCCGAAGCGCGCGAGCACGAAGCCCGCCCACGTCCCGATCACCACCGATGCACACGCGGTCAACAGACCGATCTTCAGCGAGAGCCACGCCGCGGTCAGCAACTCGTCGTCCTGCAACAGCGCGCCGTACCACTTGAACGAAAAACCGGACCACACCGTGACGAGCTTCGACTCGTTGAACGAGAACACGACGAGGCTGATGATCGGAATGTAGAGAAACAGGAAGCCGAGCGTCAGCACGCCGGCAGACAGGGATTTGTTCGGCCGGATCATTGCGCGCCCTCCAGTTCCTTGACCTGGTAGTACTGGAACACGGCCATCGGCACGAGTAACAGCAAGACCATCGCGACCGTGACGGCGGATGCCATCGGCCAGTCCATGTTGTTGAAGAACTCATCCCACATCACGCGACCGATCATCAGCGTATCGGCACCGCCGAGCAGCTCCGGAATCACGTACTCGCCCACCGCCGGAATGAACACCAGCAGGCTGCCCGCGATGATGCCGTTCTTCGACAGCGGCAGCGTGATGCGCGTGAACGCGGTCCACGGTTTGGCGCCGAGATCGTAGGCGGCTTCGAGCAACGTCAGGTCCATCTTCACGAGGTGTGCGTAGAGCGGCATCACCATGAACGGCAGGTACGAATACACCATACCGATGTAGACACCGATGTCGGTGTGATAGAGGCGGAACGGCGAGTGAATGACGCCGAGCGCCATCAGCGTGTGATTGAGCAGGCCGTCGTCCTTCAGGATGCCGATCCACGCATACACGCGAATCAGGAACGACGTCCAGAACGGCAGCATCACGCCCATCATCAATATGTTGCGCGTGGCAGGCTCGGCACGCGCGATGTAGTAGGCGATCGGATAGCCGATCAGCAGGCAACAAATTGTCGACACACCGGCCATTTTTAGCGAGCTGATGTAGGTCGCCACATATAGGTCGTCCTGCAGCAGGAACAGGTAATGCCCCAACTGCAGCGAGAAGTGCACGATGCCGTCTTTCATCGTGACGAGTTCGGTGTACGGCGGAATACCGAGGCGCAGGTCGGCAAAGCTGATCTTCAGAACCAGCACGAACGGCAGCGCGAAGAACAGTGTGAGCCAGATGAACGGCACGCCGATCACGGTGGTGCGGCCCGATGGCACCAGACGGCGGAACCAGGCACCGAGCGACGTGGACGAAGCGTGCGCGCCTGCGGCGAGCACGGTAGCGGAGGAGGGGGCGGTCGTTTTCACGGTCGTTCTCATTGAGTGAGCACTACGCCGCTATTAGGCGACCAGTAAACGAAAACGTCGTCGTTATAGTCCGGCGCGCCTTCGTTCATCAGATGCGAACTCGACAGGTTCGACACGACGATCTTGCCGCTCGGCAGACGCACGTGATACAGCGAGTAGCTGCCCATGTAGGCCACGTCGGACACCACACCGCGCGCCCAGTTATGCGGCGAGGACGGCCGCTCGCGCGAGACCTTGATGCGTTCCGGCCGCACCGAAATACCGACCGGCATGCCGAGCGGCCCGGTAATCCCGTGGCTCACGTACATGCGCGTTTCGAGGTCTTCGCTCTCGACGAAGATATGATCCGGTTCGTCCTCGACGACGTGGCCCTCGAACATATTCGTCGTGCCGATAAATTCCGCCGAAAAGCGGCTGTTCGGAAATTCGTAAACCTGTGTCGGCGAGCCGATCTGCACGATGCGGCCTTCGCTCATCACGGCCAGCCGCCCAGCCATCGTCATCGCTTCTTCCTGGTCGTGCGTCACCATCACACAGGTCACGTCGACTTTCTCGATGATGTTGACGAGTTCGAGCTGGGTCTTCTGGCGGATTTTTTTATCGAGCGCGGACATCGGCTCGTCGAGCAGCAGCAGCTTGGGCCGCTTCACCAGCGAGCGCGCGAGCGCCACACGCTGCTGCTGGCCGCCCGACAGTTGATGCGGTTTGCGCTGCGTGTACTTGCTCATCTGCACGAGGTTCAGAACGTCTGCGACGCGCTCTTTAATCTCGTTCTTCGGCGTACCTTCCTGCTTCAGACCGAATGCGACATTCGCTTCGACGCTCATATGCGGAAAAAGCGCATACGACTGGAACATCATGTTCACAGGCCGGCGATAGGGCGGCAGCGCAGCGAGATCTTCACCGTCGACGAAGATGCGTCCCGAGGTAGCTGTTTCCAGTCCTGCGAGCATTCGCAGCAGCGTGGATTTCCCGCATCCCGAACTACCAAGCAACGCAAACAGCTCATTCTTCGCGATGCTCAAATTGACATTGTCGACAGCAATACTGTCGCCGAACTTCTTCACGACGTTTTCGATCCGGACAAACTCATCCGATTTCGTTTTTGTCGCAACCGGTTGACCGGCCGCCTTGGCGGCTTGAATAGGAGGCGTCGATATCATGGTGTAACCATTCGTTGCGGATCGTGGGCGCGACTCCCCCTGCGCGAGACGCAACCGCGGCTCGCCAGGTGCCATAAAGATGCCTACGACCTGGAAAACATGGGACTGCGCGTGGGTCGCGCAGGCTAACTGCCTGTTGCCTGTTTCGGGCGACACAGGGATCGAGCGACCCCTGTGTCGCGGTTATCGTCAGCGTTCAAGCACGTTCGTGGAAAAACCGTTGACCACCGCTCTCTCAGTGGCCAGTTTTCAATTGCGCCCACAGGCGGTTCTGCAGCCGCAGGATGTCCGTCGGCATCGGCCGCATCAAGGTCATCTTGCTCAGCACTTCGTCGCCCGGATAGACGGTGGTGTCCCCCGATACACCCGGCGTCACGAACTGACGCGCAGCCTTGTTGGCGGTCGGATAAAACACTTCGTTGGTGATCGCGGCGTTGACCTTCGGGTCCTCGATGTAGTTGATCCACTTCATCGCGGCTTCCGCGTGCGGTGCATCCTTCGGCACGACCATCACGTCGAACCACAGCAGGCCGCCTTCCTTCGCGTTCGAGAACTTGATTTCATACGAGCGCTTCGCTTCCTGAGTGCGGCGGCGCGCGATCCCGACGTCGCCGGACCAGCCGAGCGCGACGCAGACGTCATTGTTTGCGAGGTCGTTGATATAGCCCGACGAGTTGAATTGCGTGATGTAGGGGCGGACTTTCTTCAGCACTTCGAACGCGGCCTGGTAGTCGGCGGGGTTCGTGCTGTTCGGGTCTTTATGCATGTACTGGAGTGTCGCGGCAAACACGTCGACCGCCTGGTCGAGGAACGAAACGCCGCAGCTCTTTAGCTTGGAGAGGTTGGCTGGATCGAGCACCAGTGCCCAGCTATCCACCGGTGCATTCGCGCCGAGCGCTTTCTGCACGGCCTGGACGTTATAGCCGACGCCATCGGTGCCGTATGCCCACGGCACGCCGTACTGATTGCCGGGGTCGGCATCGGCAATCATCTTCATCAGGACGGGATCGAGATTCTTCAGGTTCGGCATCTGCGCCTTGTCGAGCTTCTGATAGACGCCCGCCTGAATCTGCTTGGCCATGTAGTTCGACGTCGGCACCACGATGTCGTAGCCGGAACTCCCTGCCAGAAGTTTTGCCTGCAGCGTGTCGTCGCTGTCGTAGTTGTCGTACTTCACATGGATGCCGGTCTCTTTTTCGAAGTTCGGAATCGTGTCCTTCGCGATGTAGTCGGACCAGTTGTAGACGTTCAGTTCGGTATCGGCGGCGCGGGCCGGTGGCGGCAGCACGGTGCAAAGCCCGGCAATAACAGCCAGCGCGGCCCCCGCGACCGCAAGACGAGGAGGACGTCCAGATTGACTAGCGCTCATGGTTTTTCCTTTGAAGGTAAGGACCCGGCAGAGCGCGTGTCGCGTGTGGGGTGTGGCGCGCGCATGCCGGGATGGACTGCCGTTACGAAACACCTACTTGCTGTGCGGTTGAGTCGAGAGCCTTCTTCGCCTTCGACACGATCTCGTCGATTTCCTGCTTCGTGATGACGAGCGGCGGCGACAGCAGCATCCGGTCGCCGGTCGCGCGCATGATGAGGTTGCCGTTGAAGCAGAAGTCGCGGCAGATCGTGCCGACCTCGCCGCCGTTGGCAAAACGCTTTCTCGTCTTCGGTTCCTGCGCGAGTTGCAGACCCGCGACGAGTCCGACACCGGCAATGTCGCCGACGATCGGATGTTGCGCGAAGGTGTCGCGCAGCAGCTTCTGGAAGTAAGGACCGGTGTCGGTCTTCACGCGCTCGACGATCTTCTCGTCGCGCAGCAGCCTCAGGTTGGCGACCGCAACCGCAGCCGCGACCGGGTGCCCGGAGTAGGTGAGGCCGTGGTTGAACTCGCCGTGCTCGATGATCGCCTTCGCGATGCGATCGTGCAGGCCGACTGCGCCCATTGGCACGTAGCCACT
The DNA here is from genome assembly GCF_002362315.1 of Paraburkholderia acidicola. Classification (GTDB taxonomy): domain Bacteria; phylum Pseudomonadota; class Gammaproteobacteria; order Burkholderiales; family Burkholderiaceae; genus Paraburkholderia; species Paraburkholderia acidicola. The sequence goes on along the minus strand of NZ_MTZV01000006.1, from coordinate 1,154,920 downwards.
GGTCAGCCCTTTTGCCAGCGTGATCAGGTCGGGTTCGAAGCCGAAGTGCTGATGCGAGAACCATTCGCCGGTGCGCCCGAACCCGCCGATCACCTCATCGGCGACGAGCAGGATGTCGTACTTGCGGCAGATGCGCTGGATTTCCGGCCAGTAGGTAGACGGTGGGAAGATCACGCCGCCCGCCCCCTGGAAAGGCTCACCGATAAACGCGGCGACGTTCTCCGCGCCGAGTTCGAGGATCTTCGCTTCGAGCTGCTGCGCACGAGCGAGGCCAAACTCTTCCGGCGTGAGATTGCCCTCGGCTTCGCCGAAGAAATACGGCTGGTCGATATGCACGATGTGCTCGACCTTCGACGGCATCTGCTCGTGCATGTAACCCATGCCGCCGAGCGTGCCGCCCGCGATCGTCGAGCCGTGATAGCCGTTGCGCCGCGAGATCACATACTTCTTCGACTGCTTGCCTTGCGTGAACCAGTATTGATGGACGATGCGCAGGACCGTGTCGTTGCCTTCCGACCCGCTGTTGCAATAGAAGAAGTGATTGAACGGCTCGGGTGTCAGTTCGGCGAGCAGCGCCGACAGTTCGATGACCGGCGGATGCGTAGTCTTGAAGAACGTGTTGTAGAACGGCAGTTCCATCATCTGCCCGTATGCGGCTTCGGCGAGTTCCTTGCGGCCGTAGCCGACGTTCACGCACCACAGGCCGGCCATGCCGTCGATGATCTTGTTGCCGTCCGAATCCCACAGGTACACGCCCTTCGCCTTGACGATCACACGGCTGCCTGCGCGGTTCAGCGCACCCATGTCGGAGAACGGGTGGATGTGGTGCGCGGCATCGAGCGCGCGGTATTCGGCGGTGCTGCGCGAGGGCAGTGTCTGGCCGCCCGCGGGTTGCGCGGGCAGGATATACGCGGAATCTTCGATTCTGTAACTCATGTTGCCTCCATTTCTTTGAGCGCCATACGCCGGTCGATCAGACGTGCAGCAGCAGATGCCGGCGTTCCCACGAACTGATCACGCGGAAGAACGCGCCATATTCGGTTTCCTTCAAGGCGAGGTACGCCTTCACGAACGGTTCGCCGAGAATGCCGGCCATCGGTTCGCAGGCGCCCATCAAGGTCAGTCCCTCTTCGAGATTGCGCGGCAACTGATAGGGCTGTTCGTAGCCGTCGGTGGTGAGCGGTTCGGTGGGCTTGAGCTTCTGGGTCATGCCGAGATAACCGGCCGCCAGCGTCGCGGCGATCGCGAGGTACGGGTTGCAGTCCACGCCCGGAATGCGGTTTTCGACGCGGCGCGCGGCCGGTCCCGAATGCGGAATACGGAAGCCGACCGTGCGGTTGTCGTAGCCCCACTGCACGTTGATCGGTGCAGCCATGAAGCGCGACAACCGGCGATACGAGTTGATGTACGGCGCGAAGATCGGCATCAGCGCGGGGGTGTATTTCTGCAGCCCGGCGATGTAGCTGTGGAACAGCTCGGTCGGCTTGCCGTCCGGGCCAGTGAAGACGCTCTGACCGCTTTCCTCGTCGATGAGGCTCTGGTGGATGTGCATGGCCGAGCCGGGTTCGTTTTCCATCGGCTTTGCCATGAACGTCGCGTACATGTGATGCCGCAGCGCAGCCTCGCGTACCGTGCGCTTGAACAGGAACACGCGGTCGGCGAGATTGAGCGGATCGCCGTGCATGAAGTTGATTTCCATCTGCGCCGCGCCGACTTCGTGGATCAGCGTGTCGACTTCCAGTTCCTGGACGTCGCAGTACTCGTAGATGTCTTCGAAGAGCGGATCGAACTCGTTGACCGCTTCGATCGAATACGCCTGACGCCCGGTTTCCGGACGACCGGTACGGCCGATCGGCGGTTGCAGCGGCAGGTCGGGGTCCTTGTTCATGTCGACCAGGTAGAACTCGAGTTCCGGCGCGACGACCGGCTTCCAGCCCTTCGCCTTGTACAGCTCGAGCACGCGGCGCAACACGCGGCGCGGCGAGATTTCGACCGGCGTACCGTCGAAGTGGACGCAATCGTGGATGACCTGCGCGGTTGGGTCGACGGCCCACGGGATGATGCGGATCGTGGATGGATCGGGGACGCACACCATGTCGGGATCGGTGACGCCGGTGAGCGTACCGTCTTCCGGGTAGTCGCCGGTAACGGTCTGGATCATCACGGCCTGGGGCAGGCGCATCGATTCTCCGGATTCGAACTTGCTGCGCGGAATGATCTTGCCGCGCGCGATACCCGCCATGTCGGGGATGATCGCTTCGATCTCGGTGATGCGATGCTTCTTCAGGAATTCGTCGATCTCATGCATGATTTATCTCTCTAGGTTTTCTCGGGCCGGTTGACCGCAAGGCTGGCAGCAGCGGATGCCGCACTCAGCCTGCGCTCAGGGCTCCGGCCCTGTTCCGTATTCGAGCCCGGCAAGCATCGCCGAACGCGCGGAATATCGCTGTGGAAAGCGGGTCGGCAGCAAACTTCCATTCCGGATGCCACTGCACACCGAGCGTAAAGGCGCGCGCGCCCTCGACGCTCACCGCTTCAATCAGACCGTCCGGCGCTACGGCTTCGGTCACGAGACCGGCGCCAAGCCGCTCGATACCCTGGCCATGCAGCGAATTGACGCGCACCTGCGCGGCACCCGCTGCGAGCTGCTGCAGCACGCCGCCTGGCGTCAACTGCAGCGAATGGGACGGTCCGTACTGCGTGTCCAGCGTGTCCTCCTTGTTTTCACGGTGGTCGTCGAGACCTTCCACCGTGTGGACGCTTTGATGCAGCGTGCCGCCGAATACCACGTTCATTTCCTGAAACCCCCTGCAAATCGCGAGTACCGGTACACCCGCAGCGATGGCCGCGCGCATCAGCGGCAGCGTCGTTGCGTCGCGGGCGGGATCGTGCAACGTGCCGGGTGCGCTTGCATGACCGCCGTAACGCTGCGGCTCGACGTTCGAATAGCTGCCGGTAAACAGCAGCCCGTCGACCGCCTGCAGGATGTCGGCGCTGGCCTGCCGGTCGCCGAGCGCGGGCAGCAGCAGCGCAAGGGCCTGCGATCCGTCGACGATCGCGGCGATGTACTTTTCGCCGGTCATGTGCGACGGGTGCACACCCATCATGTTTCTGTCGGCGCTGATACCGACGACTGGTCTGGTTTGCATGGCGCGTTGCAGTATCTGGATTGAACGCGGTGCGGCTTGCGCTGCACCGTATGCGCGGCACGATTCCGCTGCCGTGCGCAGAGCGCCAGGCCACCGGAAGAGGCGGGCGGAGGTCGTCAGCGGACCGTGCCGCGCGTGATAAACAGATGAGCCGTTCGCTTCGTTCGAGTGCGCCGCACAGACTGCACAGGCGGCACGTAACCGCGTGCTAACACCGGCGTAAAAAACGCACAGCGCGCTGACGCAGACGAACGAAGCGAACGGCTAAAAAAGAAAGGCGCTACGGCAGCAGCGACGCGACTTCGTCGGTGCGCACAGCGATAAACGCGCGCGCAGAAATAGCGTTGTGACGGCGAACGGAACGGCGGGAAAGGATCGTGAAGACGGACAGAAACCGGCGAAACGCAAGCCTGCCGCTGCTGCCGTCGGCGATGGTGCGGTCAGCGCGAAGACTTCTCGCCGGCTGACTACGATCCCACCTTACCAAAGGGCCTCGGACTCTCACGATTACACTCGACTTGGCGTTGACAGTGTTGAACGTCTCGCTCGATACAACGCACAGGGCGTTTAAAGAAACGTGACGCCGGTCTTGTCGTTCATGGTGCGGCCCGGCAGTTTCGCTGCACCGCAAAAGCTTTGCAGGGAGGCGCTGACGACCGCATGACGACGACCTGTAGTTCAGGATATACGAGTCAAAAATGCCGTCAAATGCTTTTTGCGAAACCTTCATCAGGGCTTACCCGAGGCATTCTACCTGACTATGCAGGATGGGAATGGCGCTTGCGGAAGCGATTATTTCGCTTGGCTTTCGGGGTTTTCCCAGGCAGCGCATGCAATAAAGTGATTAGAATATTCAACACTCGCGTGCCGCATTTCGCGCCCGCCCCTTTGTTCTACGAGCGTATCGATGTCCATCGAAGTAGCGACCCGCCTGCAGTACATCCGCAAGAAGCATGGTCTGTCGCAGCGCGAGCTGGCCAAACGCGCGGGCGTGACGAACGGCACGATCTCGCTGATCGAGCAGAATCGCGTGAGCCCGTCGGTGGGTTCGCTGAAGAAACTGCTCGAGTCGATTCCGATGAGCCTCGCCGAATTCTTCACGTTCGAAGTGGAGGCGAGTCGTGGTGTTGTGTCGCGCCGCGTGGATATGCCGAATCTCGGCAATGAATCGATCGAGTTCTACCTCGCGGGTTCCGGCATGAAGGACCGCAACATGTGCATCATGCGCGAGGTGTATCAGCCGCTTTCCGATACCGGCCCGGAGATGCTGCAGCACGCAGGGCATGAGGGCGGCATCGTGGTGAGCGGTCAGCTCGAGCTGACCGTCAACGAAACGACATGGCTGCTTGATCCCGGTGACAGCTATTACTTCGAGAGCCGTTTTCCACACCGTTTTCGCAATCCCAGCGCGGAGCAGGTCTGCGAAGTCGTGTCGGCCAATTCGCCACCAACCTTCTAGGCCGCGCCAACGCGTTCGCTGTACTCACAACATTGAGGCATCCCGATGGACACGAAATCACTGGCTTACTGGCAGGACAAGGCCGCTACGCTTTCGATCGAAGGCCGCGCGTTTATCGATGGTGCGTATCGCGATGCGCACGATGGGCGTACGTTCGACTGCGTGAGCCCGATCGACGGCAAGCTGCTCGCGAAGGTGGCCGATAGCGGCGCCGCGGATGTCGATGCCGCAGTCGCCGCCGCGCGCCGTGCGTTCGATGCACGCGTGTGGTCCGGTCTCAATCCGCGTAAGCGCAAGTCGGTGCTGCTGCGCTGGGCCAAGCTGATGCGCGAGCATCGCGACGAACTGTCGCTGCTCGAAACGCTCGATGCTGGCAAGCCGATCGCCGACACGACGAGCGTCGACGTGCCGGGCGCGGCGTATTGCGTCGAGTGGTATGCCGAAGCGATCGATAAGGTGGGCGGCGAGGTGGTGCCGTCCGATCATCATCTGGTCGGTCTCGTCACGCGCGAGCCGATTGGTGTCGTGGCAGCGGTCGTACCGTGGAATTTTCCGCTGCTAATGGCCGCGTGGAAATTCGGTCCAGCGCTTGCAGCGGGCAACAGTGTCGTGCTCAAACCGTCGGAGAAATCGCCGCTCACCGCGATCCGCGTCGCCCAGCTCGCGCTCGACGCGGGCATTCCGGCCGGTGTCTTCAACGTCGTGCCGGGCGGCGGCGAGCCGGGCAAGCTGCTCGCGCTGCATGCGGATGTCGATTGCCTCGCGTTCACCGGATCGACGAATGTCGGCAAGCTGATCATGCAGTACGCCGGGCAATCGAATCTGAAACGCGTGTGGCTCGAACTGGGCGGCAAGTCGCCGAACATCGTGTTGCCCGATTGTCCAGATCTCGATCGCGCGGCTAACGCTGCGGCAGGTGCGATTTTCTACAACATGGGCGAGATGTGTACGGCGGGTTCGCGTCTGCTCGTGCATCGTGACATCAAGGATGCGTTTCTTGAACGGCTCGCGGTGGCTGCACGTGGGTATACACCGGGCAATCCGCTCGATCCGCAGACGTCGATGGGCGCAATCGTCGATCAGGTGCAGCTCGATCGTGTGCTCGGTTATATCGAGGCCGGTCGCGCGGAAGCGAAATTGCTGCTGGGTGGTTCGCCTGTGAAGCAGGAGAGCGGTGGCTTTTATATCGAGCCGACTGTGTTCGATGTGAAGCCCGACGCGAAGATCGCACGTGAAGAAATTTTCGGGCCGGTGCTGTCGGTGATTACGTTCGATAGCGTGGAAGAAGCGGTACAGATTGCGAATGACAGCGACTACGGTCTTGCCGCCGCTGTGTGGACCGCCAATCTGACTACTGCACACGAAGTCGCGCGCAGCTTGCGAGCCGGAACGGTATGGGTCAACTGCTACGACGAAGGGGGCGACATGAATTTCCCGTTCGGCGGTTACAAACAATCGGGCAACGGCCGCGACAAGTCGTTGCACGCACTGGAGAAGTACACCGAGCTGAAATCCACGCTCGTCAGGTTGCGCTAAAGGATTCGCGTTCCCAATGAATCCGTCGCCGGCGGCGATGCTCACTACGACGTAACGCATACCGCCGGCCTGTTCCTGCAGGTTCACTCCATGACCGAACTGCTCTATGGCGACGGCGCAATACGCCGTCCGTCCCTTTACGGCTCCTCGATCGAAAACACTTATGCGGGCGTGCTGTCGTTCATGCGACGACGCTATACGCGCGAACTCGACGGTGTCGATGTCGTTGTGTCGGGCGTGCCGCTCGACCTTGCTACGACCTTCAGATCGGGCGCACGTCTCGGGCCTGCCGCTGTGCGCGCGGCGAGCGTGCAACTCTCGGAGCTGCATCCGTACCCGTGGGGCTTCAATCCGTTCGATGATCTCGCCGTGACCGACTATGGCGATTGCTGGTTCGACGCGCACAACCCGCTGACGATCAAACCTGCCATCGTCGAACACGCGCGTACGATCTTGCGTTCGAACGCGAAGATGCTGACGTTCGGCGGTGATCACTACATCACCTATCCGCTGCTGATTGCGCATGCGGAGAAGTACGGTAAGCCGTTGTCGCTGATTCACTTCGACGCGCACTGCGACACGTGGGCCGACGACAGTCCCGATAGCCTCAACCACGGGTCGATGTTCTACAAGGCGGTCAAGGACGGACTGATCGATCCGGCTACATCGGTACAGGTCGGTATCCGCACGTGGAACGACGATTTCATGGGCATCAATATTCTCGATGCCGCGTGGGTGCATGAGCATGGTGTACGCGCCGCGGTGGAGCGCATTGTGTCGATCGTCGGGGCGCGGCCGGCGTATCTGACGTTCGATATCGATTGTCTCGATCCGGCTTTTGCGCCGGGTACCGGTACGCCGGTGGCGGGTGGCTTGTCGTCGGCGCAGGGGCTGGCGATCGTGCGTGGACTGGGGGCGCTGAATCTGGTCGGGGCCGATGTTGTCGAGGTCGCGCCTGCGTACGATCAGAGCGAGATCACCGCGCTTGCGGCTGCGCATATTGCTTGCGATGTGTTGTGCCTGTGGCGGCAGCAGAAAGTTGGCGCCCGTTAACTGACGGTTGACGCTAACACAGCGCACGAAACCCTAGCGATGTAGAGCCGCCGCGATCGAACGACTCGCGGCGGCTCATACCGGCTCCTCGGACACCAGCAACCAATAAGGCTCAACCAGGCGACGACATTCGACCTGAGCGCCGTGAGCCTTCCCGTACACCGAGCGCGTATAAGGTCAGCGCGCCGCTGAGCAGCGCGAGCAGCCACATCAGCATATCGCTGCCGAATGCCTTCATCGCGTAGCCCGCGATGAGTGGTCCGACGATCGCCCCAAGGCCGAACGACATCGATATCAGGCGCATGCTGCGGCCGGGCTGTGCAGCGCCTGCGGAAGCTGCAGCCACCATGCCAAGCGTCAGGAATGCGCTGTTCGAACCACCCAGCAGCAGCGCGCTTGCCGCCGTTTGCCATGACGAAGATTCCGCAAGTACGAATCCGAGTGCGGCCAACGTATTCGCGGCCGCGGCGCTGACTACGGCGGCGGTTAGCCCTGCGCGATCGGCAAACCAGCCCACCGGAAACTGCAGCGCAATCGAGCCGACACCCAGGATGGTTAGCAGGGTCGCGGTTTGCGCACCGCTCATGCCGTGACCTGCAGCGAAGAGCGGCAGCAGCCCGAAGAGCGCACCGTCGCTGAGGCCGCCGACCGCAGCGACGACCATGCCGAGACACACCATGACGTCGATTGGCTCGACGTGCCACGATCGTAGAGTATGCAACGTACGCCGCGAGGGTACGGATTGGCGCTGCGACGTGCGTCGCGGCGTAACGTGACGGCGTCTGTCATAGGGTGTGAACCACAGAGGCAGTGCCGCGAGCAAGGTGAAGCCTGCGCCGGCCGCGAACGTGATGCGCCCGTCCACATCGGACCACGTCGCAAGCGCTGGAGCGATAACGCCCGAGGTCGCGATCAGCGCTTCATGTACACCGACTACGCGGCCGCTCGATTCAGGTGGAACGAGCCCGTACAGCCAGGTTTCGTTACCGATCCAGCGCAGGCCCAGACCGACGCCGATCAGTGTGCCAGGCACGATCCATAGCGGCCAGCTCACGAACCCCATCGCGGCAAACGCAACGAATGTCGCCGCGAGGCCGAGCATCACCGTTTGTTTGGCGCCGATGCGAGTGAGCAACGTTGGCGCAACTAGCAGACCCACCAGCATGCCCGCACATTGCGCGCTCGAAAACTGCCCGGCACGCGGCGCATCGAGTCCTTGATGTGCGAGCCAGATCGGCAGCACCATGAAGCCGAGCCCTGCCTGCGCGATCTGCGCGAACGTCGACACCGCGTTCAGCGCGGCGACTGAGCGCCAGTTCACCGCAGTCATGGCGTGGACATTCATGAAGCGCTCAGGGGCGGCATCGGCAGCCCTTGCTCGCGACACTCGACCGGACAACCGGCCTTTAAACAAGGGCCGTCGTCACAGAAGCGGCACAACTGCATAGCGTGTGCCGGATTGCGGGTTTCTTCCCAGAGGATCTTGATCAGCAGGTCTTCGAACGCAACGCGTTCATGATTGTCGAGACGCCCGACGATGCGCTTCAACATACGATCGCGAGCCGACCGCACGCGATTCATCTCGCGCTTGCCGGCCGCGGTGAGCACGAGGGCGACTGAGCGCCGGTCGTCGCCGGTTTTCTTTTCGACGAGACCCGCCTCGACGAGCCCCGCGACCGCACGAACCGCGGCCGGATGAGACAGGTCGACTGCTTCGCGCAGCACTTCGATCGACGAATCCGGGTACTGGCCGATTGCGTTCAGCATGGCGCGCGCGGTGGCGCCGGCCAGTGCGGGCGGCGTGTCCTGCCCGTTCATCTCGTCTGTGACCAGCACGGCCAGTACGCCGAGCAGATTTTCTGTGCGCTGGGTCATCGGGGCACCTCATTGTGTGCAACATGCATATATGCATGTTGCACACAATGAGTGGAGAATGCAAGTGCCGCGTACCCCGATGTGATGGACTTACTTGGTCTTCGTTGCGAGCGGCGGTATGCCTGTTGTCGTGGCGCACACGCCTACCTGCAGTTGCTGGGCCATCGTGATCAGGTGTTGTGCAGCCAGCGTACTCGCGTAGTTATTCACGCAGGACATGTATTCCGTCCCCAGCAGGCCGGGATTGAGCCGACAGACATTGGCTCTTGCCACGATGCTGGCGCCGGTGATTGCTCCACCGGCGGCAACGGCAGGTACGCCGGTGTCACACGCCGGCAGCAATCCTCCCGAAAGCAGTCCACCACCCAGCACACCGTTAGCGGTATTGCGCGTCCAGCCGATGTCTTTCAACGCCGCGGGAGTGAGGTCCAGCTTCAGGTTCGCCATCTGACCGCTCTGGGCCACGGGTTCCATCAGCGTATGCGGCTGCATCGTCAGATCCCAGTGCGACAGGCTCGAGCCCGGTTGTAAGGCTGGCGGTGCGTACATCATGCCTCGGCCCTGGTTGTCGGCCCCTTGGTACATGCCTGCTACGGTCGCCAGCGTCACACTGACGCCTGGAATACTCCCCTGCAGTTTCGTACCGTCGGCCTGGGCGAGGCTGACCGTTGGGATCGCATTGTTGGTGTAGCCATCCGTGAGGTAGGGCGCGGGCCCTGGCTGGTTACTCACGATGATGATGCCGCTGGCACCCGCGAGCTGGGCCTGAAAGGCCTTGGTGCCGCTGTTACACCCACCTGCAACGGCGAGTGCAATCAAGCCTGCAAGCGGGCCGCCATCACCACCGTTGCCGGTATTGATCAACGTCCCACAGCCTTGCGACGGGTTGGCGCTGCCGTCGCTGACCACCGAGACCTGGCCGACAAAATTACTGGCGGTGGCCGGAGGTCCGAAGTTCGCCATGCCGATCGAATAGCTCGTGGTCGACGCGCCCATCCTCGCGTTGAGCGACAACCGGTTCAACAGCACCAGCGGAATTTCCTGCGTCACGGTAGGCCCACCGTACACCAGCCCCTGACCGACGATCGACGCCTTGCGCTGAGCTGTCGTCATCGCATTCCAGTTCAGACCGGAAACGTGATCGAAGATCGGCGTTGAAAAGACGTCGCTCATATTGTTCAGCAATGCACCTGTGCTGACGTTGGTCGTGCTCGCGAAGCCCAGGCCGTGGGCAATTTCGTGCATGACGGTGTCGATGAAATCGGTGGTGCCTGCTGGCGCGTTGTCGTCGAGCCCGTAATACCAGGTCGTGCCGGCGAGGCAATTGGGTTGCCCGATATTGGCATTGAAGCTACTGACGATAGCCGCACCGCCGCTAAGCAGATCTGCGCCGTTTACCGCATTGGCCAACGCTGCGGGATACCAGGTGTTGGGGGTCGCGCTGGCATTGAAGTTATAGAGAACATAGGCGCTACGCGCTGAACCCAATACGGCGGTGGTCGCAGTGCATGCCAGCGCTGCAAAACTGGCCTGAACCTTGATCGGGACGGTGCTGTTTATCACGCTTCCCCACGCATCCGCGGCGTACTGGTAAGCGATCGTTCGTTGTTGACCCAGCGTCGTGCCGGGATTGCCGCCTACCGGTTGGACGACGGTGGGATCGTTAAGGCCTAGACCTGCCTGATCCACATTGACGATGACCATCTGGGTGGCTTGAACCGCGCCGGCTAGCGCTAGCAGGATCAACGCGGCAAGACCATTTCTTTGCATGCTCATGGCTGTTCTCCCAGCGGGCTGACTAGCGATTCAGGCATGCGCATGATGTAGCCACCGTGCGGTAGCGGGCGCAGGGTGGTCAGCGCCTCGGCTTCATTGCGCGGCAGCGGTGCGCCGTTTACAAACGTTCTGGATTGCGCGACCGATGTCTTGAGTTGATTGATTTCGTCCGCTGTAGCGGGCCGCAATTTATGGGTAACAGGATCGAGCGTGACGATTTCACTATTGCCCACTTCCTGACCTGAAGATAATGGAGCGTTCCTTGTTGAAGTTTGTGCAAGAACCGAACCGCTGATGAGTAGTGAAACCCCCAAAACCCATCGAGCTCCCGTGTAGCACCGTTGATAGCCACTCATATCGTTCTCCTGTGATCGAACGTAAAGTGCGCATCTCCACCTGCTGGAGCAGCGTGCCGAATCGCTTCGGTAAAAATATGATAGGTCTGATATTTCGGGGGGGATGGGTTTATCGGTCTTCAGATTTAATCAAATATGCATTTGGCATATGTGTGTTAATGCTTCACTCAATCCGCCAAAATCGCCACCGCCCGCGTCCACCCCGCACTGGCGTTCCGAATCTTCGCCGGAAAGCAGACCACAGTAAAACCATCCGCCGGCAGACTTTCCAGGTTGTGCAACTTCTCGATCTGACAGTAGCCCGCCTCGCGCCCGGCCTTGTGGCCTTCCCAGATCAAACTGGCGTCGCCCGTTTCTGCATAGCGCCGCGCGGTGTGAGAAAACGGCGCGTCCCAGCTCCATCCATCGGTACCGACCACCCGCACACCAAACGACGTGAGATGCAGCGTCGCGTCGCGGCCCATGCCGCAACCACTATGGATGTAGTCGGCTTCGCCGTAGCGTTCGCCGGCGCGCGTGTTGACGACGACGATTTCAAGCGGCTTCAGCGTGTGACCGATACGCGCCAGCTCGGCATCGATTTCCGCAGGCGTCACAACATGACCATCGGGCAGATGGCGGAAATCGAGCTTCACGCCGGGCTGCATGAACCATTCGAGCGGGACTTCGTCGATGGCGATGGCGCGCGCGCCGCCGTCCATCGTCGGGTGGTAGTGCCAGGGCGCGTCGATATGCGTGCCGTTATGTGTCGATAGCGTGACCGTTTCGACAGCCCAGCCCATCCGGTCCGGCAACTGATCGACGGTCATGCCGGGAAACGACGCGATCAGATCGACGGCCGAGGCTTCGTGTGTCGTGTAGCCGATCGAAGGTCGCATGAACGGCGGGTCGGAAAGCGTGTCGTTATCGAGGGCAATGGAAATGTCGATCAGTCTCGTCATGGTGTGCTCCATATGGGGGGAGGTGCGATAAGTGTCACGCGACAATCCGGCCGACGCACGAACCGAAGCCGATCGTGACGAATCCGGCGCGCTGGCAGCGTCCGTGAAAAGTGATTTCGTCGCCGTCCTGCAGGAACGCGCGCTGTTCGCCGTTGGGCAGCGTGACCGGCTGGGTACCGCCGAACGTCAGTTCAAGCAGGCTGCTCAACTGGTCGCGGGTCGGCCCGGAAATCGTCCCGGTACCGATCAGATCGCCTGGCAGCAGATCGCAGCCGCCCGAAGTGTGATGCGCGAGCATTTGCGCAGGCGTCCAGTACAGGTATTGCGCGTTCGAATGGATGATCTGGGTCGCCGGTAAGCCTGCTGCGCGCATCGCATCGGTCGACAACTGCACGCTGAGATCGACATCGATACCACCGTGGCGCTGATCGACCGCGTCGTGCAGATAGGGGAGCGGCTGCGGGTCAGAGGCAGGGCGTGTCATTGCGGGCACGCGGAACGGCGCGAGTGCATCGGCGGTCACGACCCACGGCGAGACGGACGTGCCGAAATTCTTGCTGAGGAACGGGCCGAGGGGAAACATCTCCCACCGCTGCACGTCGCGTGCCGACCAGTCATTGAGCAGGCTGAAGCCAACGATGTGGTCGCCGGCTCGCGCTATAGGAACCGGCTCGCCGAGCACATTACCTGCGCCGACATAGAAGCCCATTTCGAGTTCGAAATCGAGCCGCTGCGACGGGCCGAAGGTCGGTGCGCGATCGGCTGCGCCGCCTTGCTGACCATGCGGTCGACGGATCTGCGTACCGGACGGACGCACCGATGAAGCACGGCCGTGATACGCAATCGGTACCCACTTGTAGTTCGCGGGCAGCGGGTTCTCAGGTGTCAGTAGCGAGCCGGCCGCGATCGCGTGATGAATGCCTGAGTAAAAGTCGGTGTAATTACCGATCGCAGTCGGCAAATGCAACTGGCAGGCGGAAGCGGGATACAGCAATTGCTCGTGCAGCGCACGGGCGCGTGCGCCTTCGGCGCTCTTATCGTCGAGCAGCGCCGAAACCTGTTTGCGCAATTCACGCGATGGCGCCCGGCCTTGTGCGAAAAGGGCGTTCAGCGTACCGGTGCTCGCGAGATCGGCGGCTTTCGCGGCCAGTCCTTCGAGCAGTCCAAGCTGCTTCGCACGCGTCACGTCGAACACGCTCGCGCCGATCGCAATGCCGAAGTGGCGCGATACGGCAGGCGTGACCAGGTCGCTGCTAAAGATGCCGAACGGCAGATTCTGGATCGGGAAATCGGTATCGGGCGCGTTGGCGCTATCGACCCAGCTCGTCCGTTTTGGGTCGTGTGTGGCGTCGAGTTCGATCATGATGCGAGGGACCTCCAGTAACAATGATAAGACGACGCGAGACGCGCGTATGTCCGTGATTTACGGGTCATTTGAATGCGGCTTCGGCATGTGCGTTGCCGTTGTGCGCGGTGTCGGGCCGGCGCACCAGAAAACAGAACATCATCGAAACAAACGATGCCGCGGCAAGTGCGGTCCAGGCGTTTGTGTACCCGTAGCGGGTAGCAACCCAGCCGTAGAGAGCGGGCAGCGTTACGCCGCCAACTGCGACGATCGTCAGCATCAATCCGCACGCAGTCGGTATGTCGGACAACTCGATCTCGTCGCGATACAGCCCCGGCATGGCGATCCACGGGACGAACGCGAGAATGCCCATTCCGCCGATCGCGGCAGCGGCAATCAGCAGACCGGTGGCGCCAAGATGCGGGATGAGGATGAGCGCGACGGATTCGATGATCAATGCGCCGACCATCGTCGGTATCACGCCGAACACTTTGTCCGCGAGCCAGCCACCCACTGCGCCGCCGACGGCGCCCGCTGTCAGCAGTACGACGCCGAGCGAATTCGCTGCGGCGGGTTCGAGTTGCAGATGCGTGACGCCATAGGCGGGCAGCAGTTGGGCAGCGGTGAAATAGCTGCCGTAAGCGCCCAGAAAACTCAACCCGAGCAACCACAGGTTGCGATTACCAAACGTGCGTCGCAACGCAGCGAGGTTGAGATGATTGCCGGCGACGCCGCGCGCGCTGTCGCGTGCATCGAGCGGCACGGGGAACAGCCAGAGGAGCGCGACGAACGTAATCGCTCCCACGGTGGCACCGAGCAGCAACGCTGCGCGCCAGCCGAGCGCCGCGACGATATCGGTCCACAGATACAACCCGAGCGACGCACCGACCGTAAACGCGACACCGGTGATGAGCCCGTTGGCTGTTGCGAGCTCGTGGTCGCGGAACCAGGCGGTCGTCAGACCGATCGCACTGCCGATATAAACCGAGCCACCCACACCGCAGATAAACCGCCCGACCAGCAGCACGTCATAGCTATGCGCCGCGGCTGACAGAACGGTGCCGGCTGTTTCGACCGCGATACCGAAGAGCATCGCGAAGCGCATGCCGTACGCTTCGGCGAGCATCCCGCCTGGAATATGCGCGAGCCCGTAACCAGCGATAAACATGCCGATCACAACACCCACTTGCGGCAGCGAGAGATGCAGGTCCGCAATCAGGCCGCCGAACGCCGGCACGAGGTTGAACCAGTTGAGCGTGAACTGCAAAAACGACACGAAGATGATCGCGAGCGCGACCCAGCGGCTGTTCATGCGCATGCTCGGTCTCCGCGAGCGAGGTCACGCCGGGATGGACGTTGCTTATCACGCAGCAGCACGTTGGCGTTCCAGCAGATGGCCATACAATGTCTCCTGATTCCGAACACCCGATATTGCTTGTATGAGTGAAGTTTGCACGAGTGTACAATATTTTATTTGTACGTGTGTGAATCCACATGCGCGTCACTGAACCCCGATCGATTCATGGCAAATAGACCTCGACTCCAACCCGACACCGCGACGCGGCGTAAGCCGTCGGCCCGCAAACCGTCTGCGGGCACCCGGCCTCATCGGTCCGTCATCCCTGCGGAAGAGGCGTCACGCCCGGACCGGCGTGCCGAGATTCTGCGCAGCGCGGAAATCCTGATCGCGCAGCACGGCTATCACGCCGTGTCGGTGCGGGACATCGCCGCGCACGCTGGTGTGCCATTTGCGCTCGTCGGCTATTACTTCGGCAAGAAAAACGAACTGCTCAAAACGATGTTCGAGCATCGCAAGGCCTATATCACTGAGCGGATGGCGCGCATGCGGGAGGTGGACACATCGCGCGACAATCCGCAGGCGGTGGAGGACATCGTGCGCGCGTGGGCGGAACCGGTGGTCGCGTTGCGCACCGATGAGGATGGCGAGTCTTTTTCCGTGCTGGTGGCGCGAACCATGTGGGAGCCCGGCGAGGAGGCGAGCGCGATCCAGCAGGAGTATTACGATCCGCTCGCGACGCTCTTCATCGATGTGATGTGTAAGGCATTGCCGGGCACGAAGCGGGACACCGTGGTGTGGGGCTATGAGTTCGCGCTGGGCGCGTTGTTGATGCTGGTGGCCGACCGGCGCGTCGAACGGCTGTCGAAGCACGGTGCGACATGGGGCGACCCGAAGCAGTGCGAGCGGCTGATCCGCTTTCTCACTGAGGGCTTTCTGTCGATGGCGAAAAAATAGCAGCTCGAAAAACGGTGCGGCCGCCACGCAAAACCCGCAGCGGCCGCACTGATACCTCTATCAGACCCAATCAGAACAGATGCTGAATACCAGCATACACACCCGACTGGCTATGACCGACGATCGGGTTATCGGTCGACACCGTATCGCCGGCGGCATTCGCATTCAGGCCGAAGTTCGCCGACTTGCTGTTCTGCACCGTCGCGATCTGCATGTCGAGCAGCGTCCGCTTGGACAGGTTGTAGGTGCCGCCGATCGTATAGATCGTCGCGTTGCCCGCATTCTTGTTCGCGTTGACGTGATACACGGCGGCGATCAGTGACGCAGCTGGTGTTGCCTGCCACGTCACGCCACCCCATTCGTGATCGAGCGTGGTCGGCGCGACGCCTGCCGTTGCGTCGCCGCCCGACGTGCGGATCGCCTGGTACGCACCCTGGATCTTGAACTTGCCAAGGAACACGTTAACGGCCGCCGTGTATTCGCGCGATGCGGTGAACGGATCGGTTAGCTGACCGTTCTGCGAATTGCGGATTTCGTCGTAGATACCGCGTACCTGGAAGAGCGGTGACGTATAAGTAAGCTGCAACCCGGCCCAGCGTCCCTGCGGCGTCGTGCCATTGCCGTTCCAGCTTGTCGAATTCGACAACGCGTACTGTCCGAACGCGTCGAACCCATCGATAGTCGGCGACTGGTACGAAATGTTGTTGCTCGAGTGCAGCCAGTTGCGTCCGCGTACCAGCGACGCCGACGACCAGTTCGATTGCCCGAACGGATCGAAGTCCCACACACCGTTCGAGATGAACAGTTCACGTCCGAGCAGCAACGTACCGAACTGACTACTCGCGATACCGACCGTCGCATAGCGATCGAACAGACCGTCGCTGCTGCCCTGGCCGTTCATCGTGTTGAACGCGCCTTCCAGATGGAATACCGCTGCATAACCGCCGCCCAGATCTTCGGTGCCTTTCATGCCCCACAGGCTCGTGCCCCAGTCGCCGCTTTCGGCGCGGAAGCGGCTGGCGCTGCCGGTCGCGCGGCTGTTCGGACCCGCACCGGTCGGTGCGCCTGACATGTATTCCACACCTGCATCCACGCGCCCATACAAGGTGACGCTGCTCTGCGCCTGGGCACCCGCCGCTGTGGCCAGCAATGCAGCCATCAGCGCTGTCTTCCTCTTTCTCATCTTTTTCTCCGTGTGATGTAGCGGACCGACCGCGTCCGCACCGGCTCAAGGTTGTTTGTCTATCGAGAGGCTACGTTGGGGATCGAATGCCGATGCCATGCGCGCCGTGAGTCGCTTCGCAGGGCGAATGCTCACTATGTGGGCGCATCGAGCTGCGCCGGCGTTTGAACCCGGCACACACTATAGGTCAGGTTTGTTGGGTCTGCAGTGGACCCCGACAGGCGTTACGAACATGTGGGAAAGGTGCGGAAAACGGGCGCCGCGCCAGCGGACGACGTGCGGCGTTCGTTGCCTCGGGATCGGAAATTGCTGAAGCAGTGGCATCCATCACTTCCGGTGCCGATCATGCGTTACAAGCTGATTCCTTCATTGCTCGCCGTGCTCGTCATGGCGACGGCCGCACATGCTGCGTATGCCGCGTCGCGCGACGAGCAGACCAAAGCCTGCAAGGCCGATGCACTACATTTCTGCGCGTCGGACATACCGAACAAACAGAAAATCACCGCGTGCATGAAGACGCATTACGACGAGCTGAGCCCGGGCTGCAAGACGATGTTCCACAAGCCGGCGGATGGGGGATCGAAGCGGCCTCTTAACCAATAACACGCGGTCGGCTGCAACGCTCGCTGGGCATCACTCCAGCGCGGCGAAGGCATCCTCGATCGATGTGCTGTCGGTCGGGCGCACGACGCGCGCAACTTCGCGGCCGTCGCGCAGAAAGATCAGCGTCGGCCATAGCTTGACCTTGAACGAGCGGCCGAGCGGCCGGCCGGGACCGTCTTCGATCTTCAGATGTCGCGCGACCGGATGGCGCGCCAGACCTTCTTCGATCAGCGGTCGCGCGCCCTGGCAATAGCCGCACCAGTCGGTGCCGAAATCGAGCACCACCACGCCGGTAAAGGCATCGACTTCGGCGCGTGTGGGGGCGGTCTGCGAGTAGGGTTGATCTGCTGCCATCGTTGCTCCGTGAACGGGTAGTCGTATCGGCATTCAATGTAGCGGAAAACGCACGATGTGACAGCGCGCGCCTGGAATCGTCGCTGCATTCAGCGTGCGCCGCGTGTCCGGTAATGCTCCAGCACGAAGTCGACAAAGCGGCTCGCCGCACCATTGCTGGCCGTGCCGTTCTGAAGTGCGTCGGGATAACCGAAGTGCAGCGGGGCAGTCAGCGCAGGGGGTTTCTTCAACCGGCAATACACGACACCGACCTGGCTGTAGCGCTGCATCGACGCGGGCACCAGCGTCACGCCGAGTCCCGCGGCCACGAGCCGGATGCCCAGCAACATGCGCGGCACCTCGCGGGCGATATTCGGCGAGAAGCCCGCTTGCCGGCATGCCGTGAGGATGTCGGCGTACATGCCTGGTGCACCGGGGCGGCGAACCAGAATGAAATCCTCGTTGGCGAGCGTGTCGAGTGCGACCTCGGGCGGCGTGGCGCGCCGACGCTTGAGCAGCGGATGACCGTCCGGCAGCACGACGACCATCGGTTCTTCGTCGAGCATCGCGAACGATAGTCCGGCAGGCCGTTCGACCGGTTTGCGCAGAAACGCGACGTGGACGAGACCGGTGATAAGCCGCTCGTTGACTTCGGCGGCATTGAGATCGGTGAGGTCGACGGCGACATCGGGATGCAGACGCCGGAATTCGCGGATCGCTTCGGTTGTGAGCGGATGAAAACCCGCCGAACTGGTCAGGCCGATTGCCACCGTGCCGATCTCGCCGCGCGCGATGCGCTTCGCGCGTTCGGCGGCCTGTTGCAGACCTTCGATGAGACGCTGCGCGTCCTGCGCAAACGCCTCGCCCGCCGGTGTCAGCACGACGCCGCGCGGCAGGCGCATGAACAGATCGAAACCCAGTTCCTCTTCGAGCAGGCGGACCTGCTGCGACAGCGGCGGCTGCTGCATCGCGAGGCGTTCGGCGGCGCGGGTGAACTGGCCTTCTTCGGCGACGGCCAGAAAGTAACGCAGGTGACGCAGTTCCATGTTGGCGGCTCCTCAGTGACCGATTGCTTGCCATATTTTATATGTATAGATATGGCATTGATTATGTATTTTACATTTACCACGGCCCCTCCTACGATCGTGCCCAACGCATCGCTGTACCAGCCGATGCGCACAAAAACAATCGACAGGAGACAGCACAATGAAGAAGCACTGCCTTGCCGCGAGTGTCGCGGCGGTTACCGGGGTGGCCTGCATACCGGCTCACGCGCAGTCGTCGGTCACGCTGTACGGGGTGATCGACACCAACATCGAGTTTCTCAACCATGCGGGCGCGAATGGCGGCAGCCTGGTCCGCGAGAACTCGGGCGGCCTCAGCAATTCGCGCTTCGGGTTTCGCGGCGTCGAGGACCTGGGCGGCGGCAACCATGCGTTCTTCGTGCTCGAAGCGGGGATCAACAGCAACGACGGCACCAATGCGACAGCCGGCACGCTGTTCAACCGGACCGCGGCAGTGGGCTTGTCGAATGCGTTTGGGTCGCTGTCGGCGGGTCTGCAGTACACCGCGATGTACGACGTACTCGAGCGTTACGACCCGATGGGCTATGCGCCGCAGTACACGTGGTTTCCGACCACCGGTTCGTCGGACGATCTCACGTACAAGGCACGGTTGAACAATTCGGTCAAATACGTCGGGCACTTCGGTGGTTTGACGACAATTGCGGACTACAGCTTCGGCGGCGATGCGACGTCGTTCCAGAGCAGCGCGGCGTACGGCGGTGGCCTCGAATACGACATCGGTGGGTTCTCGGCGGCGCTGGCCTACGACTACCGCAACGGCGCGATCAATTCGACTGGCTTGTGGTCGAAGACGCGCAACTGGAGCGCGTCGTTTCGCGACGACGTGAACGGCGCGCTCTCGGTGATGGGCGGCTACGAGCACTATCTGCTGAATCCGACGAAGGGCGCGACGGTGTCCGCTGCGTTGTGGTTCGGCGGTGTGCGCTATCTGTTTGCACCGGTGTTTCGGCTGACCGCTGCAACCTACTATCAGTCGAACAAGACGCACAACGTATCGAACTCGTGGATGGGTGTGCTGAGTGCGGACTACCTGCTGTCCAAGCGCACCGATCTGTACGCGACAGTTGCGTACGCGGCGGCGACACGCTATGCGAACGGCAGCTATACGCCGGTCGGTGTGACCGACGAAACCGCGTTTGCCTCGAACCAGACCGGCGTGACGCTAGGTATTCGCCATCGATTCTGAGCACAACGCGGCAGACAGGAGCAGACAGGATGAGTAGCAATGGATGGCGAAAGATGCGTCGCTTCGCAGCGGCGCAGTCCATCGCAATGGCGATCGCAGTCGCGCCCGCATTCGCACAGCACGAGTACCGGCCGAACCTGCATCCGGTTGGAACCATCGCGGACGCGCGCCTCGCGATCGACACGCCACAAGGGCACGCACAGTTCCCGCTGTACCTGTCGGCGGACTGGAACGTGCCGCAACCGCAGATCGAGCGCGCCGTAGTTGTGATTCACGGCAAGCTGCGCAATGCGGACGTGTACTTCCACACCGCGGAGAAAGCCCGCGAGCGCTCGGGCACCGACGCCGCTAACACGCTGCTCATCGCGCCGCAGTTTCTCGCGACGGTCGACACGCAGGTCCGCTCGCTGCCCGCCGATCTGCTGCGCTGGAAAGACAACGCATGGATGGGTGGCGAGGCAGCCGACGGTAGTGTGCCCCTCAGTTCGTACGCGGTACTCGATGCGATCGTCGCGCGGCTCGCGGACCGGCATCTGTTTCCAAACCTGAAGTACGTCGTGTTCGCCGGACACTCGGGCGGTGCACAGGTCGTGCAACGCTACGCGGTCGCCGCACACGATCTGCAGGCGCTGGCCGACGAAGACATCGACGTGCGCTACGTCGTATCGAGCCCGTCGTCGTATGCGTATTTCGATGCCCGGCGCCCGACCGCACAAGGCACGTTCGAGCCTTTCGATGCCGCTACCTGTCCGTCGTTCGATGCATGGAAATACGGCATGCAGGAACGGCCTTCGTATGTGAACGACCGCACGCCCGAGGCGCTCGAAGCGGCCTACGCGAAGCGTCACGTCGATTACCTGGTCGGCGGCCAGGACGACGATCCGGCCCATCCCGCGCTCGACAAAAGCTGCGCTGCCGAAGCACAGGGTTCGCAACGCGTCGTACGCGCCACGGCATACTTCGCCTATATGCAGGCCCGTCATCGGGACGGGCTGAACCAGCACTTCCACGTCGTACCCGGTGTCGGCCACAACGGCGCGCGGATGCTGACTTCGCCGTGCGCACTCGCGGCGATGTTCGGAACGGGACAATGCACGCCATGAACGACCTGTCTATCCATCCGCAAGACCGTAAGCAAGATGAAACCGTTGCGCAGCCGACGCTGAGCCGCGCGATGGTCCGGCGCGCGATCTTCGCTTCGGTGCTCGGCAACGGGCTCGAGTGGTTCGATTTTCTGATCTACGGCTACTTCTCGAAGATCATCGCGCAGGTGTTCTTTCCGGGTGACAACGCGTTCGTATCGATCGCATTGACGCTCGCGACGTTCGCTGTCGGCTTCCTGGTGCGTCCGCTCGGTGGCATCCTGCTTGGCCTCTATGCGGATCGCGTGGGGCGTCGCCGTGCGCTGTCGCTGCTGATCGTGTCGATGGCAGCGAGCACGCTGCTGATGGGCCTGACGCCGTCGTACGCGACGATCGGTATCGCTGCACCGTTGCTCATCGTGCTTGCGCGGTTGTTGCAGGGTTTATCGGTGGGCGGTCAGTTTGCGACCGCGTCGGCGATGCTGGTCGAATATGCGCCGCCCGGCAAGAAGATGTTCTACGGCAGTTTCAACATGTCGGCGCAGGCGTTTGCGCTGTTGCTGTCCTCCGGTGTGGGCTGGCTGCTGACGACCCAACTCTCGCACGCGCAGCTCGTGTCGTGGGGTTGGCGGTTGCCGTTTCTGATGGGTTCGCTGGCGGGACCGATGGGTTTCTACATCCGCCATCGCGTGGCTGAATCGCCGGAGTTCGAAGCGTTGCGTGGCCACACCGGCGATGCCCCGCAGCGCCAGTCGGTGCGTGAATTCTTCCGCGCCAACAGCGATGCCGTGATCTGCGCGATGGGTGTGATCATCGTCGGTGCGGCGACCAACTATGTCTGGCATTCGTACCTGTCGCTGTACGTCGAGCGGCAACTGCATCTGCCGCTGTCGACTGCGCTGCTCGGTGCGTTCGTATCGGGCGCGCTGAATCTCTTTCTGTTCCCGTTGTCGGGCAAGCTTGCCGATCGTTACGGACCGTACCGCTGCTTCTATCCAGTCGTGATCGCGTGGGTGCTCTGCGCGTACCCGCTGTTTCATTTCGTGATCACGCAGCCCACACCGCTGCATCTGTTCATCGCGCAGATGATCGCGACCGTGTTTCTCGCGGCGATGTCCGGTGCGCATCCCGGCATGCTTGCAACGCTTTTCCCGGTGCGCAACCGCTCGACCGGCGTTGCGCTGTCGTACAACATCGCGGTGACGCTGTTCGGCGGCCTTGCACCGCTGACGATCACCTGGCTCACGCATCTATCGGGCAGCAGTCTTACGCCGGCGTTCTATCTGATCTTCGCCGGTCTGGTTTCGCTAGCGATGGTGTATTTCACGAAGTCCGGACGCGAACCGGGAGTTTCGTCCGCTTCAGCCGATGCGCACTGAAGCGCCCGGTCGTCATCCTTATGAGTATTTCCGCATGACCCAGATTTTTCATCCCGACGACGAACGCGCACCGAACGAGCGCCCGGTGACGGTTGTTGCACCACAACGTATTGCGGTGAAGACCGCGGCGGGCGAGGGCGTCGTGCCGCTCTTCGCGACCGATGCATGGGACGCACCGCAATCGAGTGTGCGACACGTCGTGATCATGATGCACGGCCGCCTGCGCAACGCCGATACGTACTTCCGCCTCGTGCAGCAGGCACGCGAGGCAGCGGGCCAGGAGGCATCCGACACGCTGTTGATCGTGCCGCAATTCCTCGCTACCGCCGACGTGGATGCTCATCGTCTCGCACCCACCACGCTGCACTGGGACTGGACCGGCTGGATGGGCGGCGGCGCGGCGGTGGGCTCGGCACCGGTCAGCTCGTTCGACGTGCTCGATGCAATCCTGCATCGCCTCGCACAGCGCGATTGTTTTCCCGCGCTGGAGACGGTTGTGATCGCCGGTCATTCGGGCGGCGGCCAGGTGGCGCAGCGCTATGCGGTTGTGACGTGCGGTGAGACGCAGCTCACGGACGGTGGTGTCGCCGTGCGCTATGTGATTGCGAATCCTTCGTCGTATGTGTATTTCGACACGCTGCGGCCGGGTGCGGACGGCACCGCGTTCACGGCGTTCGACGACACGCGCTGCCCCGGTTTCAACGACTGGAAATACGGCCTGGACCGGCTACCGGCGTATGCACTCGAGACGATGCGCAGTGGTTCCGCAACCACACTCGAAGCCGCGTATGCGCGTCGCGATGTCGTGCTGCTGCTCGGTGGCGACGATAACGACCCGGCGCATCCGGCACTTGACACTTCCTGCGCGGCGCGCGCGCAGGGTGCGCACCGACTGGAGCGCGGCCGCGCGTATGCGCGCTATATGCGTATGCGTCATCCCGGAGAACTGAACCATTGCTTGTTCGAAGTGCCGGGCATAGCTCACGACGGCGCGGGAATGTTCACCTCTCCCGCGGGGCTCGCGGCGCTGTTCGGTCGCTAACGCGGCTGCACCAAGCCGGCCGCTTTCGCTCGCCGTCGACGGCCACGACGCCGCTTCAGGATTGATCTGACAGGGAGATGATTCAGGTTCGGCGTGCGGGTGCGTCGGTTGTCGCCTTGCCGCGTGGCGCCGCTTTCGCAGTCCCTTTCGACGCGGTTGCAGACGCTGTCGCCTCAGGTACCGCCAGCGCCGCTTCCGCCTGTTCGAGCCGGTTCATCGCTTCCCCCACCTCATGACGGAATTGCCGCAACGCCGCATGCGGCGCATCGGGCGGTTGCAATGCTGACCACAGCACATCGATCAACTGATCGGCGGTCGCTTCGATGTCGGTGGGCCGCTGGCCGAGCGTCGCGTCCCACAGCACGTGCTCCATCGGTCCGAACACCAGCGAACGCAGCAGCCGCAGCGGCATGTCGGCGCGCACCTGGCCGCTTTCCTGGCCGCGTGCGAGCACGGCCATCAACGGGGCCGTGTAGCGCCGCTGATGGTCGGTGAGCGCAACGCTCAGGTCGTGATGCTGCGCGCGGCCCTCGGAGAGCACGAGCGCGCATAGCCCGGTGCCGTTCACCAGCATCAAGCGCAAATGCATACGCACGATGAAAGCGAACTGCTGCCGCACGGTGCCGTCTTGCGGCAGACCGGCTTCGATTGCACCGATGATTTCGTCGTACCAGTCGCCGATCACATGCGCGCACAGCTCGCGCTTGCCGCGGAAATAACTGAATACCGTCGCCTCGGATACACCGAGCCGCTGCGCGATTTCCGCGGTGGTGGCGCGCTCGTAGCCTTTTTCCGAAAACACGTCCCGACCGGCCTGCAGGATTTCCTTCACGCGCTGCTGCGACTTGCGGCCGGCAGGCTGGCGCCGTGCCGCGGGCAGTTCGGGGCGCGCGGCAGCAGGTGGGGTGGAGCGCCGGCTGAGCGCCGGGGCCGTTTTCGGTGTGGTCATCGTATGAGTATTAGTCAGTTTCCGGTGCCAGAAAAAGCCGTAAGAAACGGGCTTGAGCGCCAGATTACAGCGCTTTCAGCCGCTTCGTGAATATCTGAGTATTACTCAAAAATTCCAAAAAATCTATTGACGCTTACGTAAATCTAGCGTGAAATTCGCGTTGCACGGACAGCGGTGCGGCAACAGGCACGGCACACGGTCCGAATCCCGAATCATGGAGACACAGATGAGCAATCTGCCCGGTTTGCAATTCCCGCTTGGTGAAGAGATCGAAATGCTGCGCGACACGGTCGCGTCGTTTGCGGCGAAGGAAATTGCGCCGCGCGCCGGCGAGATCGATCGCACCGACCAGTTCCCGATGGACCTGTGGCGCAAGTTCGGCGATCTCGGTGTGCTCGGCATGACGGTCGCGGAAGAATACGGCGGCGCGAACATGGGTTACACCGCGCACATGGTGGCGATGGAAGAGATTTCGCGGGCGTCGGCATCGGTCGGTTTGTCGTATGGCGCGCACTCCAACCTGTGCGTGAACCAGATTCACCGCAACGGCACGGCGGCGCAGAAACAGAAGTACCTGCCGAAGCTCGTCTCCGGTGAACACGTCGGTGCGCTTGCCATGAGCGAGCCGAACGCCGGGTCCGACGTGGTCAGCATGAAGCTGCGCGCAGAAAAGAAAGGCGACCACTACGTGCTGAACGGCACGAAGATGTGGATCACCAACGGCCCCGACTGCGACACGCTGGTCGTGTACGCGAAGACCGATCCCGAAGCGAATTCACGTGGCATTACCGCATTCATCGTCGAGAAAGGCATGAAGGGCTTTTCGGTTGCGCAGAAGCTCGACAAGCTCGGCATGCGCGGCTCGCACACGGGCGAACTGGTGTTCCAGGACGTCGAGGTACCGGAAGAAAATATCCTTGGTCAACTGAACGGCGGCGTGAAGGTGCTGATGAGCGGCCTCGACTACGAGCGCGCCGTGCTCGCGGGCGGCCCGACCGGCATCATGGTCGCGGTGATGGATGCGGTCGTGCCGTACATCCACGACCGCAAGCAGTTCGGCCAGGCAATCGGCGAATTCCAGTTGATCCAGGGCAAGGTCGCGGATCTCTACACGACGCTGCAGGCATGCCGCGCGTATCTGTACGCAGTGGGCCGGCAACTCGACACGATCGGCACGGATCACGTGCGCCAGGTACGCAAGGACTGCGCAGGCGTGATCCTCTACACCGCCGAAAAAGCAACGTGGATGGCCGGCGAGGCGATCCAGATTCTCGGTGGCAACGGCTATATCAACGAATACCCTGTCGGCCGCCTGTGGCGCGATGCGAAGCTGTATGAAATCGGCGCGGGCACAAGCGAAATCCGCCGCATGCTGATCGGCCGCGAACTCTTCGCCGAAACGCTGTAACCGATCCGCAGCAATCCGCAACGAACCTCAGCTAACGATAAGCACACCGCGCGTAGAACAGGAGTTTCCCGCCATGCCGATCATCGAAACCAGGCTGAACCCGCGCTCGGACGATTTCCGCGCCAATGCTGCCGCGCTCGAAGCGCTGGTCGCGGACCTGCGTGCGAAAGTCGACAAGCTCGCGCTGGGCGGCGGCGCGGCGGCACGCGACAAGCATGTCTCGCGCGGCAAGCTGTTGCCGCGCGACCGGATCGCACAACTGCTCGATCCGGGTACGCCGTTTCTCGAGCTGTCGCAACTCGCGGCGTACGGCATGTACAACGACGATGCGCCCGGCGCGGGCGTGATTACGGGCATCGGCCGCATCGCGGGGCAGGAATGCGTGATCGTCTGTAACGATGCGACCGTGAAGGGCGGCACCTACTACCCGGTCACCGTCAAGAAGCACGTGCGCGCGCAGGAAATCGCGGCAGAGAACCATCTGCCCTGCGTCTACCTCGTCGATTCGGGTGGCGCCAACCTGCCGAATCAGGACGACGTGTTTCCCGATCGCGATCACTTCGGTCGCATCTTCTACAACCAGGCGAATCTTTCCGCAGTGGGCATTCCGCAGATCGCGGTCGTGATGGGCTCGTGCACCGCAGGCGGCGCCTACGTACCGGCGATGAGCGACGAGTCGATCATCGTGAAGAACCAGGGGACGATTTTTCTGGGCGGCCCGCCGCTCGTGAAAGCGGCCACCGGCGAGGAAGTGAGCGCCGAAGACCTCGGTGGCGGCGACGTGCATACGCGGCTCTCCGGCGTGGTCGATCATCTCGCGCAGAACGATGCGCATGCGCTGGCTATCGCGCGCAGCATCGTGGGTAATCTGAATCGCCGTAAGGACGTGCCGGTCGCGCTGCAACCGGTCGTGCCGCCGCGCTACGACGTGAAGAGCCTCTACGGCGTGATTCCCGTCGATACGCGCAAGCCGTTCGACATTCGCGAGGTGATCGCGCGCATCGTCGACGATTCCGCCTTCGACGAATTCAAGGCCCGCTACGGCACGACGCTCGTCACCGGTTTCGCGCATATCTGGGGACATCCGGTCGGCATCATCGCCAACAACGGCATCCTGTTTTCTGAGTCGGCGCTCAAGGGCGCGCACTTCATCGAGCTGTGCAGCCAGCGCAAGATTCCGCTCGTGTTCCTGCAGAACATCACCGGCTTCATGGTTGGCCGCAAGTACGAGAACGAAGGGATCGCGCGTAATGGTGCAAAGATGGTAACCGCGGTCGCGACGGCGAAGGTGCCGAAGTTCACGGTGATCATCGGCGGGTCGTTTGGTGCTGGCAATTACGGCATGTGCGGGCGTGCGTACTCGCCGCGCTTCCTGTGGATGTGGCCGAATGCGCGCATCTCGGTGATGGGTGGCGAGCAGGCCGCGTCGGTGCTCGCGACGGTCAAGCGCGACGGTATCGAAGGGAAGGGCGGCACGTGGACTGCGGAGCAGGAAGAAGCCTTCAAGCAACCGATCCGCGAGCAGTACGAACACCAGGGGCATCCGTACTATGCGAGCGCGCGGCTGTGGGACGACGGCGTGATCGATCCCGCGCAGACGCGCGACGTGCTCGGCCTCGGGCTATCCGCAGCGATGAACGCGCCGATCGAAGACACGCGCTTCGGCGTGTTCCGGATGTAAAGCGCAAGACCTGGTACCGCCGAAGGAGCGAACGGACATGCAATACGAAACCCTGAACCTCGCATTCTCAGGTCAAGGCGCAAGCCAGGTGGCGACAGTCACGCTGAATCGCCCCGACGTGCGCAACGCGTTCAACGAAACGATGATCGCGGAGCTGACCGCTGTTTTCACCGCGCTCGATACGAACGACGAGGTTCGCGCGGTCGTGCTGGCAGCGAACGGCAAGGCATTCTGCGCCGGCGCCGACCTGAACTGGATGAAGAAGATGGCCGGTTTCTCCGATGCCGAGAACCGCGCCGATGCGCTGCGCCTCGCCGCGATGCTGTCGGCGATCTATCGTTGCCGCAAACCGGTGATCGCGCGCGTGAACGGCGATGTGTACGCGGGCGGCATGGGCCTGATTTCGGCGTGCGATATCGTCGTCGCCGTCGACACCGCGCGTTTCTGTCTGTCCGAAGCACGCCTCGGTCTGATTCCCGCGACCATCGCACCGTATGTGATCCGCGCACTGGGCGAGCAGGCATCACGCCGCTACTTCGCCACAGCCGAACAGTTCGACAGCGCAACCGCGTTGCGGCTCGGACTCGTCAGCGAAGCAGTGAGCGACACGCAACTCGATACAACCGTGCAACAGCTTGCCGCGACGTTGTGCGCGAACGGTCCCTCAGCGGTACGCGAATGCAAGGCGCTTGTGCAGGATATCGCGGGCCGCACGCTCGATACCGCGCTGATCGAAGACACCGCGGAGCGCATCGCACGCGTACGCGCCGGTGCCGAAGGTCGCGAAGGCGTGGCATCGTTCCTTGAAAAACGCTCGCCGGCATGGCGCGGCGACCCCGCATAGCGTCCGCGCACGCGATGTTCCTACGGCAACCCACCATCGGCGAGACACCTCCATGTTCAACAAGATCCTGATTGCGAACCGGGGCGAGATTGCGTGCCGCGTCGCAGCCACGTGCCGGCGGCTCGGCATTACGAGCGTTGCCGTGTATTCGGACGCGGATGCCGGCGCGAAACACGTCGCCGCCTGCGACGAAGCGGTGCATATCGGCGGCGCCACCGCGGCGGAAAGCTATCTGCGCGCGGAACGCATCGTCGAAGCGGCGTGTGCGAGCGGTGCCCAGGCTGTGCATCCGGGCTACGGCTTCCTGTCGGAAAACGAAGATTTTGCGCGTGCGTGCGAGCAGGCCGGCATCGTCTTCATCGGACCGCCGGTCGAGGCGATTGCGGCAATGGGTTCGAAGGCCGCCGCGAAGGCATTGATGCATGCGGCCGCGGTGCCGCTCGTGCCGGGTTATCACGGCGACGATCAGGACGCACAGTTGCTGCAACGCGAAGCCGACGCCATCGGCTATCCCGTGCTGCTGAAGGCAAGCGCGGGTGGCGGCGGCAAGGGTATGCGCGTCGTCGAGCGCAGTGCCGATTTCGCCGCGGCGCTTGCGTCGTGCAAGCGCGAGGCGGCCAGCAGTTTCGGCAATGATCGCGTGTTGATCGAAAAGTATCTGACGCGCCCGCGTCACGTCGAAGTGCAGGTGTTCGCCGATCGTCATGGTGGCGCGGTCTATCTGTTCGATCGTGACTGCTCGGTGCAGCGTCGTCACCAGAAAGTGCTCGAAGAAGCGCCCGCGCCCGGGTTGCCGGCGGAGCTACGTCGCGCGATGGGCGAAGCGGCAGTCGCTGCAGCGCGCGCGGTGAATTACGTCGGCGCAGGAACCGTCGAGTTCATCATGACCGGCGGCGATTTCTACTTCATGGAAATGAACACGCGCCTGCAGGTCGAGCATCCGGTCACCGAGATGGTGACGGGGCTCGACCTCGTCGAGTGGCAGTTGCGCGTCGCGGCCAGTGAACCGCTGCCGCTTGCACAAGAGCAGCTCACACTGGCCGGCCACGCAATCGAAGCGCGCATTTACGCCGAGCATCCGGCGCGTGGCTTCCTGCCATCCACCGGTACGCTGCGGCATCTGCGGATGCCTGACGGTGTCGAGTTCATCGTCGGCGAAGGGGGTGAGCGCGCGGCAGTGCGGATCGATAGCGGTGTGCGCGAAGGCGATACGATCACGCCGTACTACGATCCGATGATCGCGAAGCTGATCGTCTGGGGCAGCACGCGCGATGAAGCGCTCGCGCGGATGCATCGCGCGTTGCAAGGCTGCGAGGTGGTCGGGCCGCATACCAATGTCGAATTCCTGCAACGCATCGTCACGAGCGAACCGTTCTCGACTGGCGATCTCGACACCGGTTTGATCGAGCGTCATCACGATGCGCTGTTCGCACCGGCAAAGAAGCCGTTCCGCGAAGCGCTGGCGCTTGCCTGTGCGGCGCTGCTCACGCGCGAAGGCGGCGCGGCGCAATCGGCATCGCCGTGGGATGCGTTGTCGCACTGGCGCCTGAACGGCGGCTATACGCAGACGCTGGCATGGCGCGACGTCGACAACGACAGCACATTCGACGTGACGTTCGCGCGCGACAGCCTGGGTGCCGGCACGCAAACGCTCGCTCACGAGGGCACCGTCGAAGCCTTTACGTGGTGGCGTGGGTCGAATGCACACGAATTCGGCGCGACGCTCGGCGATGCACACGTAACGGGCCGTGTCTTTGCCGACGGCGATACGTTCCATGTGTTCTGCCGCGGTGCCGCACTCGCGTTCGAATGGCAGAACGTGCTTGCGCATGCTGCGGATGTCGAGCACGGCGAAGGCCGGCTCACTGCGCCGATGCCGGGCAAGATCATCGCCGTGCTGGTCGAAGCGGGCGCTACCGTCGAAAAGGGCACGCCGCTCATCGTGATGGAAGCGATGAAGATGGAACACACGATCGGCGCACCGAGCGCCGGTGTCGTCGAGGAAGTGCTGTACGCAGTCGGCGATCAGGTCGCCGACGGAGCGCAGTTGCTGACGCTAAAAGTGGAGTGACGACGTGGGCTGCGTCGTTCAGGCGAGGCGCGGATAACCGGCTGCAATCGCTTCGTCTTCGAGTTGGCCGATCCGCGCGTAGTCCGCAAACGTAAGTGCGGTGAAGCGCTTGAGCCGCAGTTGTGCCGCGCGTTGCGGCTGCGCATCGTTTGCTGCGTTCAATGCGTGCCGTAGTGCGGCGACGGTTTCCGGTGCGACCGTGTTCACCGCAATCAACGGCAATCCCGGAGATGCGGCGCTCCAGCCAATCTGCCGAACCTGCTGCGCCAGCTCGGGCAGCGCGTCGCGCACATACGCCATCGTCACGCAATCAATTGCCGCGATATCCGCGCGATCTTCCGCCAGCGCACGCAGCGAGCCCAGATGCGAGCCCGTGCGCACTACCTCGCTGAAAAATCGCCCATCGCGCGCCAGCGGCGCGACCGCGTGCCGCAACACATTCATTCCACTGTTCGAATCGTCCTGATTGAAGGCTGCACGTGCACCGCGGCACGCTTCGAGCGTAGCCAGCGGCGCGCTCGCACGCGTGACCAGTGCACTCGAATAATCGGTGCCATCGCAACCGGGCGCATTGAACTCCGGTGTCGCGACAAGCTGCACGCGATCCTGCAGACCGTGCATCAGCGGATAGCCGCAGGTCTGCGCAAGCAGCAGATCGTCGCGGCGCCACAGTGCATGCAAGTCGTCGCCAGCATCGATGATGGCGACGTCGGGCGTGACCGCGCGCAGCGCGTCGTCGAGCAACTCGCGCCACAAGGCGGCGAGCGCGGGGGTCACGTTGTACATCGGGAGGGAGGCGATCCAGGTCATGGCCGCGATTGTGGCATATCCGTTCCTGTCGCCCGACCGCTGCGCCGCTTGCCGCAGGAAGCCGCTTCGGCGCCGCCACGCGCATCCAGCTTGAGGAAGCTGTCGCGGACCCAACAACCGTTTTCAATCGACCGACGACCATGCGCCGTTACTTTCCGCAACTCCGCAACCGGCGACCAGGAAAAACCCCGGTTGACGAACTGACGATGTCGCTGGCAACCCATCTCGCGATCGTCCGTCTACGTGGGTGATCGTCAGCACAGAAATCGAGCCAGGCGATGAAAATGAAGCAGATCATGCCGGACGTTGCGAGCGCTATCGATTTCGATACCGATCGAAGCGCCCAGTAAGCCGAAAAAACACCCGTTCAAATGTCGGAAAATCCGCTTCGTTGATCGAGCGCACACAAATGGAATCGTCAAGTCAAAAAAATACAAAAACCCTTGACAATCATATCGATGCGACGCGTCTCTTTATTTTTAGATGTTGCGTGAATTCTTGAGCAATCGTACTGTTCAGGTCGGGCGAGATCCCGCTGCCTTCGTTGACAATTGTGGCCCGTCTTTGTAAGAAAGCGCTCCACAGCCGTAAGTGTTCGGTCAACCTCAGTCGGTGCATCGACAACGCGCGGAACCAAACCATAAAGTGAGAGAGACGTCGTGGAGTGCGAGTGAAAAAACCAACACCATCCTCATCCGTTCAAACACCAACGAACACGACGGACGAGGACACCCTTAAGGCCGGCGAGAGCAAGGGGATCTCGACGGACATGAGTAGTGAGGCGTTGCCAGCCATCGCGCCGAACCTGGCGGTGGAAATCGGGAGCGTGATTTCCAGGATCGGTACTGCGGGGTTCTTTCTCGCGATACTGCAACTGGTCGACAACACAGTTGAGATCGACAGCATGCACATCTCGGTGTGGGCGGTTGACGCACATGGGCGCCGCTTTGTCGATGGTGTTCCGCTGTATGGCTCGAAGCTGGTCGACGAGAATATCCGCGACTGTCTGCCCGAGTCGCTGGTCGCGCAACTCGTTGATCCTGAGGGTCCATCATTGGTCCGCTTGCAATTGGATATAGGTGGGTCATCCGATTTGTTGCCACCTGCACATCGGTGCCTCGCTGTGATGCGAGCACCCGATTCGCAGCTGATCGTTCTTCTGCTACGAAACGTCGATCATGACGATTTCAGTCCGAAGGAAGTCGCAGCGCTCGAGGAGCTGTCGCTGGTACTCCTGCCGCTCGTCAAGCAGCACGCCTCGCTCTAGTCGATCAGATCCCCGTGCACCGGACTGGCAACCGGTGTAACGCTTGATCGGCTCGCCGAAGTGCACACCATCGCACATGCGGCAGGTCGCGATGTATCAGATGTCATCGCAACGAGCGATTAATAGTTGTGACACAAACCTGACAGCGAAAATACCCATCGGCTCCACGACGATAATGTGAGCAGAAAAGCGCTAACTGTAATGAAACGATTTCACCCTTCCATCGTCTAATCCGGCTCAATTCACCGGACTGGCAATGCACCATGCATCGATGCGAAGCTGATGATAATCATGACGGTAAAGGTAGAAGATTTTCTTTAGCATGTCGGAAAATCTTCTCGCTTGTCATCTTCTCGCTACCTGGTCATATTGCGTGTCTGCAGGATGCCGTCATGCCTGCCGCACCTGTACACGCATACCGATACCCACCGTCGTTTATCTGGAGTAAGCCGTAGATTTTGACCGTACTTCCGCGGGTTCACCGCTTCAATCTACTTCACTTCGAGCTTTCGCAATAACGATGTCTAAAGTCTTCCATCGAGTATATGGCGCGACAAGGTTGATGCTTGCCACTGCGACGCTTGTTGCGTGCAGCACGGCCTTCGCGGTCAAACCGGTTGCGCCTTCCCAACTGACGAACGACGACCAGATTTTCGTCCAGCTTCGCGAAGCCGCACGCAATAACGACCCGGTGCGCGCTGCACAACTGGCGGCAATGATTCCGGATTATCCGGCGCCGTCGTATCTCAAGTACTTCCAGATCAAGCCGCAACTGTTCGACACCCAGGGGCACGCACGCGTCGATGCCCCCGATGCGCCAGTGCTGTCGTTCCTGAAAAAATACGATGGCCAGGCGATCGCCGACCGGCTGCGCAACGACTACCTCGTCGTGCTCGGTGCACGACATGACTGGCGCAACTTCGACCAGCAATACGCGCGCTTCGTGCTGAACGACGATACGCAGGTGAAGTGCTACGCACTCGAATCGCGTGCGTCGCGCGGCGAGAACGTCGCCGATGCGGCACGCGTATTGCTCGTCGACCCGCGCAATTACGGCGACGGCTGTGTCGACCTGATCACCGCGCTGTCGATCAACCAGCAGTTCAGCAGCGACGATGTCTGGCAGCAGATCCGTCTCGCGTACGAACAGAACCAGACCACGACCAGCAGCAAGCTGCTCGATGCACTCGGCAACCAGCGGCCCGATCCAGTGCTGTTCAATCAGGCGGCGAGCACACCACCGCTGCTGCTCGCGCGCGGTGTCGGTCCCGACTCGCAGTCGCATCAACTGGCATTGCTCGCGATCACGCGGATGGCGCGCAACGATCCAGCCACGGCGGCAGCGACTTTCGCATCGGTAGCGCCTTCGCTGAGCACGCAGGAGCGCGCCATCGGCTGGGGCACGATCGGTTATCAGGCGGCGGCGAAGCAGATGCCGGGCGCAGTCGACTGGTACCGGCTGTCGGCGAACGCGCCGCTGTCCAACCCCGCGTATGAATGGCGTACCCGTACCGCGCTGCTGGCCGGCGACTGGACGATGGTGCGCTGGTCGATCGAGCAGATGCCGGCGTCGCTACGCAGCCAGCCGGCGTGGGTTTACTGGCATGGTCGTGCGCTGAAGCAGGCCGGCGATACCGTGCAGGCCAACCAGGACTTCGAGCAGATTTCGCAGGGTTTCAACTTCTACGGCCAGCTTGCTTCCGAAGAACTCGGCCAGAAAATTACCATCCCGCCAAAGACGACGGTTACGGATGCGGAAGTGCAGCAAGCCGCAGGTACGCCGGGCTTCGATCTCGCGCAGCGTTTCTATAACCTGAACCTGCGGCTCGAAGGCAACCGCGAGTGGAGCTGGCCGCTGCGCAACATGACCGACCGGCAACTGCTTGCCGTTGCCGAATACGCGCGCCGTATCGAACTGTACGACCGCGCGGTGAACACGGCTGATCGCACGAAAACCGAACACGATTTCTCGCTGCGTTATCTGTCGCCGTTTCGCGATGTTGTCGAGCGCGATGCGCAGTCGACCGGTCTCGACGTCGAATGGGCGTACGGGCTGATTCGTCAGGAATCGCGTTTCGTTATGAGCGCACGCTCGGGAGTCGGTGCGAGCGGGCTGATGCAACTGATGCCCGACACCGCTCAACTGGTCGCGAAGAAGATTGGCCTCGGCACGATTTCGCGTGCGCAGATGAACGACATCAACACCAACATCCTGCTCGGCACCAACTACCTGTCGATGGTCTACAGTCAGTTCGATCGATCCGACGTGCTGGCGACAGCGGGCTATGACGCAGGTCCTGGCCGTCCGCGCAGGTGGCGCGAGTCGCTGCGGCATCCGGTGGAAGGCGCGATTTTCGCGGAAGCGATCCCGTTTCAGGAAACCCGCGACTACGTGAAAAACGTTCTTTCCAACACCGTCTACTACGCGGCATTGTTTGAAGGCCGGCCGCAATCGCTGAAGGCGCGCCTCGGTTCCATTGCGCCGCAGGCAGCCGCTGGCGAAAGCGACGACAAAATACGCCAGCAATAGTGATTCGTGTGATTGCCGTTGCTTCCGCGCTATCTGCACAGAAAGACCGAGAGAGCATGATAAATGGGTAAGAGCAATATCGTGGCCATGTTGAGAGGTGGCGCATTTTTATGCGCCGCTTTCTTCGCAGGCAGCGCAGCCTCGGAACAACCACAAAGACCACCGGGACCGGCAATAGAGGTCCATTTCGATTATTACCTCAAGGACCGTGCGCGAATTCGCGCTCTGGAACATCGCCTGGACAGCGCGATCAAGCGTGCGGGAGTGGGCGAACTCGGTGAAACGGAAACGCACCTTGACGGCAACGACGGCTATTTATATATGTATGGCCCAGATCCAGATCGAATGTATCGGGTGGTGAGTCCGATTCTGAAATCATCCCGATTGATGACTGCAGCCGAAGTTACCCAGCACTATGGCGCCCACACGAAAAGCTTCGTGATAAATCAAGCGGGCGTGCGGTAACGATTCATCTATGTTTGTGAGAGGAAAACGTGGACGACGATATTTTTGCGCCGGCGCTTCGAGACGTGCAAACGTCGCGCCCGGATGATGCAGGCGCGAAACAGGCAGTGCATGATCCGGCGAGGACATACGTGTTCAATGGTGATGCAGACGGCTTGTGCGCGTTACAGCAATTGCGACTCTGTGAGGGCGCTGGCGGTACGCTGATCACTGGCGTCAAGCGTGACATCCAGCTGTTGATGCATGTGACGGCCGTCCCCGGCGGACAGGTCACGGCGCTCGATCTGTCTCATGACCAGAATCGTGAGGATGTCGCCAGAATTCTCGCAGCCGGCGCGACGCTGCGTTATTTTGACCACCACTATGCTGGCGCGCTGCCGGATCACCCCTGCTTTTACGCGTACATCGATACCTCGGCGGAGGTTTGCACGAGTGCGCTCGTCAACCGCTATCTGCAGGGACGCCATGCAGGCTGGGCCGTAGTCGCCGCGTTTGGCGATGCGTTGCCGGACCTCGGCCGCATGCTGGCACAAGAGCACGGCATTGCACCCGATGCCGTCGAGTCACTCGCCCAGCTTGGCCGCTATCTGAACTACAACGCGTACGGGGAGGATCTCGACGATCTGCACTTCTCACCCGCGGCGCTGGCAGAAGCGATGCTGCCGTACGCGCATCCGCTCGACTTCATCGATCAGACCGACGTCGTACCGGTGCTCGCCGAAGGCTATCGCGACGATCTTCGCCGCGCGCGGTCGATCGATCCGGAATTCGAAACGACTGGCGCGGTGATGTTCGTGCTGCCGGCGCAGAAGTGGTCGCGCCGCGTGAGTGGCACGCTCGCGAACGAGATGAAACAGGAGTGTGCGGATCGTGCACTCGCGATCCTGAGCCCCAGGCTCGACGGCGGCTATGTCGTCAGTGTTCGTGTGCCTTCGAACAACGCGGTTGGCGCTGACGATTTCTGCCGGTTGTTTGCGTCCGGCGGCGGACGCAAGCTTGCCGCAGGCATCAATCA
Source organism: Paraburkholderia acidicola (assembly GCF_002362315.1). Classification (GTDB taxonomy): domain Bacteria; phylum Pseudomonadota; class Gammaproteobacteria; order Burkholderiales; family Burkholderiaceae; genus Paraburkholderia; species Paraburkholderia acidicola. The sequence goes on along the minus strand of NZ_MTZV01000006.1, from coordinate 1,118,243 downwards.
TCTTCCCGAGGCTGACGTCGAGTCGTTCGCTGCGCGCTTCAAGGCGACCTTCGACGACTGAGCCGCGTTGACACGAGCATCGCCGGATGCTCGCGACCTTCATCCGAATTTCCGCTTCTGAGCAACGCACTCGATCTCGGCGCAACGCCGATCGACCCATTCGAAAATAACGAGAGACCGTGTTCCGAGACATGCCAAACCCTTCCAAGAGGACGTCCCTGATCGGGCCAATCGCAGCAAGCCTGGCGCTGGCGCTGCCCAGCGCGGCATCCGCCTTCGAGTTCTACGCCCTGGGCGACAGCCTGACCGACAATGGCCGGGTCGTGAGACTGACCGGCATCCTGCCGAACGCCACCTCGACGATTTTCCGCAACGGCCGCTCGTCGGACGGTCCGGTGTGGGCCGAATACCTGCCGGGCCTGATCGGCGCGCAGTTTGTTCCCGACAACGACTATGCGATCAACGGCGCGCTTAGCGGTCACGGCGGCTATCTCAACATCGTCCCGAACCGGCCGACCTGGCGCTCGCTGCCCGGGCTCATCGATGAGGTCGACGAGCTGATTGCGAGTCACCCGCGCCTGCAATCCAGTGACGTGGTCGGGATCTGGATCGGGACCAACGATCAGGACCTGACCAAGGCCAGCCTGAACGGTATCGAACCGTTTCTCGGCGTGCCGCGGCCCACCACTAACGATCAGGTCGCCGCGTACACGCTGTCGAACGTCAACAGCCAGCTGCAGCGCTTGATCGGGATCGGCGGACACCAGTTCGTCGTCTTCAACCTGAACGACGACAACGGGTCGCGACCCGGCTACGTCGACTACAACAGCAAGCTTCCGGGCGATCTCGTGCAGTTCTCGCGGCAAGGCGCAAACGTTCATCTGTTCGACGTGGCGGGGCTGCTGAACCAGATGCGCAGCAATCCCGCCGCGTACGGCCTGAACGACACACCCGAGGTTCAGTGCAAGGCGGTGCCCGCGTGCAACACCGGGTCCGTGGCGCTGCAGAACACCTATCTGACGGCGGACGGTACGCATGTGATGACCAGCGTGCATCTCTACATCGCGCGCTATCTCGCCAATCAGCTGAATGCGCCCGCGGCCATTGCGACCGCGCCGCTGATGGGGCTCGACGTGGCGCGCGCCAGTGCGCTGTCGGCGCTGGATAGCGCGGACAGCGGCTCGTTCGACCCTGGCCGCGTCCAGGTGTCCGACCGGCTGGCGTTGTTCACGAACCTCGGCTACACGCGAAACTTCCATGGCGCGTCGAGCGGCGTCGATGCGTTCGACAGTGCCGTCGAGCTTCTGTCGATCGGCGCGGAGTACAAGCTGTCTGCGCGCTCGAGGATCGGCGCAATTCTGTCGAGCGCCAATGCGAGCGGCTCGGTTGCCGACGGGCAGGGCGATAACGGTGTGCACTCGTATCGGCTCGGGCTGTATCACGCATTCGATCAGGGTGGCCTGTTCGTGCGCTCGTATGTCGGGGCTGGCTGGGACGAATATCGCTTGAACCGCAGCGCGGTGCTGGCTCCGTCGATCAGCGCCGATACCGACGGTTTCGACTTCGACGGGCTCGTGAAAGCCGGGTATCTGTTTTCGTTCGATGGTGTGCAGCTCGGACCTGTCGCCGATGTCGGCTATTCGCAACTGGTCACGCGCGGCTATGCGGAGGACGGCGATCCCATTCTGGAGCAGAACGTCGACGCGCAGCGGTTGAAGGGCGTGAGCGGCGGGGCGGGCGTGCGATTCGTCACGGCGCTCGACGGCCTTGGGCTGCGGGCTACGCAATTGAGTGCCGAGGCGACGCTGCGCCACGACGGCTTCGACAACCGGACACTCGTCACGGCCCAGCGTTATGCGCCGAACCTGCCGATTTCCACCGATGTCGATGGCGTGAGTTCGACCTATGGGCGCGTGTCGCTGGCGCTAAGCATCGATCCGACGCAAGCGTGGCGCGGCAAGCTGGCCATGCAAATGGATATCGGCAACGCGCAGCGTCGTTCCTACAATCTGTTCGCGACGTTAAGAGGGGCGTTCTGACACGCGGGCCCCTCGGCCATGCGACGTGAGTGAAGGTAGCTAGTCGTCCATGACCGCGAGGCGCTGCGCCGCGTTCCGCTCATCGTTGCCGATGAACCGGATCGCAGCGTACAGCGCCGCAGCGACGACGCAACCCACCGCGCCGATGACGGTCACGGACGCAAACGCATTCGTTGCGGCCGTCACCAGTCCGGCGACTGGCAGGAAGGCCGTCACGACCGACGTGGTCGCGCCGATACCTTGCGCAAGCTGGTTCGCGGGAATCAGCTCATAGCGCTTGTGCCGAAAGAAAATGCCGAAGAGCGCGCTGCCGACAATCAGCATGCCGAATGCCAGACAGAAGAACCCGGCTCCCAGGTTCACGGCGGACAGGACCGCAGCGAGCGCGAGGCACAGCGTGCCGAGTGTCCCGAAGCCGGCAGGGCTCAGGTTCGTGAGGAAGCGGGGAATCAGGAAGCACAGCGCGAACGAAATCGCACCGCCGGCGATGTTGGGCATGGCGCTGTAGGCGACCGGCAGTCCGTACAGTCCGATCATCGTCGGTGCGATCAGCGATTGAAAAACCCCGAAGAATACGTTCAGGAAGCCGCTGGCGAAGGTGAGCGCCAGCAGCTTCGCGTTGGTCGCCAGCGCCGCGAAATTCGCACATTCAGCCCTGAGGGTCCAGCGCTCGAAGGTGGTGACGCAGTGCCGTGTCGTGCTGGCGCGCCACGCGATCGACGCCACGAGCAGTGCGCCGTAGCCAAGCGCGAGCATGCCGATCGCGGAGCGCGGCGACAGCCCGGAAAACGCCAGGGCGGCGGCGCCCGGACCCGCGAGCCGGGCGAGGGGCTCCAGCAGTTGCGAGCGGGTCTGGAACCGCTGCAAGCCTGCCGGCGCGAGCCGTTGTGCCGCGGTGGCCTCGTAGTACACGAGCGACATGCCCGACAGCAGCGACACCACGCTCGACAGCATCCATGCGTGATGGGTCCTGCCGAGCAGGACCCACACCAGCATGAAGAAAAACCGCGAGCCCTCGACGGTGAAGGCCAGCCGTTTGCCGATGCTGCGATCGACGATCGAACCGAAGAGCGGTGACAGCAGCGCGCGCGGCATGAACTCGACGAAATAGGCGAGTCCGACCGCGAGGGTGCTGCCGTCGCTTTGCTGGTAGACGATCAGCGGCAGCAGGAAGCCTTTCGCGTAGTCCAGCGCGAGCGTCGCGACGCGCAGGGCTGTAAACGCAAAGTCGCCATGAGCAGCGCGCGCCCGACTCATGGGCGGCTGCGCAGACACTGGCGGGCGATCTCCATGTGTCACGGATGCCGGGCTGCCACGATCGCTCTGGCGAGATCGGCGAACAGCCTGTCGCGCTCCTCGCGACTCGCGTGCGACGCCATCAGGAACGCTGCGACGATGACACGGTGCCCGTCTGGCCAGGTGATGATGCCGATATCGTTGAAGGCGGCTGTCACGCCGTTCACGGTGAGCGACGTGCCGCACTTGTCCGCGAACGTGACGCCCGCCGGTAATCCCACGCGCAGCCTGCGCGGGGTCACCTGCTCGTTCAGCAGCGTCATCAGATACTGCGTCGACGTTGGGGATAGCAGGGCGCCCGTCGACAGTTTGCGCAGGAAATCCGCCGCTGCCGCCGGTGTCGTGCGATTGCGCGGATCGGATAGATACGCCTGCAGGCCACCCTGAAGCCGTTGCTGTCTCTGTGGGGCGGTTTCTCCGGCGGGCGGCGACGCGGCACCGCCGAGATTGCGAAACACGTCGGCGACCTGCCCTTCGCCCATGTCGACGGTCATACCGTGGATGCCGTGCGCACGCAGATAGGCGGTGACAGCCTGCGGTCCGCCGATCAGCCTGAGCAGCGCATCGGCGCCCGTGTTGTCGCTCTCGCTGATGGCGGCGTGCAACAGGTCGGCGAGCGGGAACGACATGCGATCGCCCTGGAATGCGCCGCGAATGGCGCTTCGCCCGGGGCGCAACTCGTCGCGCGTGATCGTGACACGCTGGTTCAGCTTGAGCTCGCCCTTGTCGACGCGATCGAGCACGGCGGCGCCAAGCGGCGCCTTGAAGACGCTCATCATCGGGAAGGCCTGGTTGCCGTTGACCTGCCACCCGGTTGAGCCTTGCATATCGAGCACGGCAACGCCGAGCGTACCGGGTCTCGCAGCGCTGGCGAACCGGTCGAGGGTCTTTTGCAACGCGTCGTGCGGCGCGACGATCGCGGCCGTAGCGGCCGTTGCGCCGAGGGCCGTATGCGCTGGCGCGACGGCTGCGCAGACCATGCACAGGGCCGCGCGCAGGATGTTCGCGTTGAAGCGCTTGTTCATCGGATGTTGTTCCTGGTTGCCTGGTTTCCTGGGTGATCGAATCCGCTCATTCCTGCACCGCATCTTCGGCGGCGGGCTCAGGCGCCATGTCGCCATCGTGTGGCTGGAACCATACCTTGAGCCGGTTGGATAGCGTGTCCAGGTAGAGGTAGATCACGGGTGTGGTGAACAGCGTGAGCATCTGGCTGACCAGCAGGCCGCCGACCATCGCATAGCCGAGCGGGCGGCGTAACTCGGAGCCCATCCCCGACGCGAACAGCAGCGGCAGCGCGCCGAACAGGGCAGTCATCGTCGTCATCATGATCGGCCGGAAGCGCAGCAGGCAGGCACTGCGGATCGCGTCGAACGAGCTCATGTGCTGCTCGCGCGTCGCGGCGATCGCGAAGTCGACCATCATGATCCCGTTCTTCTTGACGATACCGATCAGCAGGATGACGCCGATCAGCGCGATCAGGTTGAAGTCGTACTTGAACAGCCACAGGGTCGCAATCGCGCCGACGCCTGCCGATGGAAGCGTCGACAGGATCGTCCACGGATGGATGAAGCTGCCGTACAGCGCGCCGAGCACCAGGTAGGCGACGACCAGTGCCGCTCCGATCAGGATCGGCATCGTCGCGAGCGTGCTCTGGAACGCCTGCGCCGTGCCCTGGAACGAGCTGACGATCGTGGGCGGCATGTCCAGTTGCGCCTGCGCGGCCTCGACGGCAGCGGTGGCCTCGCCGAGCGACGCATGGGGCGCGAGATTGAAGCTGATCGTGACCGACGGGAAGTGCGCCTGGTGATTGACCGACAGCGGTTGAACCGAGTCGGTGGTCCATCTCGCAACCGACGACAGCGGCACCTGGTCGCCCGACGGCGCTTTCATATAGATCCTGTCGAGCGTCGTGGGGTCGCGCTGCAGGGCAGGTGGTGCCTCCATGACAACCTTGTAGGTCGACAGCTGCGTGAAGTACTGCGCGATCTGCCGCGAGCCGAACGCGTCGTATAACGTGCCGTCGATCTGCTCGGGTGTTAGGCCGTAGCGGGCCGCCTGATCGCGGTCGATCGAGACACTGAGCGCCGAACCGTTCACCTGCTGGTCGCTTGCAACGTCGCGCAGCTGGGGCAGCGCGGAGAGCTTCGCGAGCAGGCGCGGCGACCACGACGTCAACGCGCCGACGTCCGGGCTTTGCAGTGTCAGCTGATACTGCGTGCGAGCCAGCCGCGCACCGATGATCACGTCCTGCGCAGCCTGCAGGTACATGCGCACGCCGGGCACCTGCGCGAACTGCGGGCGCAGGCGGCGGATGACCTCGTCGGCGGACACGTCGCGCTGATCGCGCGGTTTCAGTGTGATGTACCAGCGGCCGTTGTTGACGGTGGTACCCGCATAGGCGCTGCCGCCGACTGCCATCTGGCAGTGCTCGACGGCCGGATCGGCGCGGATGATGGCCTGCAGCGCCATTGAGCGGCGCGCCATGTCTTCGACGGAAATGTTTTGCGCGGCCTCGGAAACGCCGGAGATCACACCCGTGTCCTGCTGCGGGAAAAAGCCCTTGGGAATCCCTGCGTACAGAACCACCGATGCGGCAACCGACGCGAAGAACACGCACAGGGTGATAAAGCGGTGCTTGAGCGCGAGGTCGAGGTAGCGCTCGTAGGTGGCGGCCATGCGGGCGAAGCCCCGCTCGAACAACCCGGGCCGCGGCGCCTTGTGCTCGTGTCCCGGCCGACGCGCTCGCAGCAGGTAGGCCGCCATCATCGGTGTCAGCGTCAACGAGACGAAGGCCGACACCAGGATCGTCATGGATAGCGTGACCGCGAACTCGCGGAACATCCGGCCGATGATGCCGGCCATCAGCAGTAGCGGCAACAGGACGGCGACGAGCGAGATGCTGATCGACGCGATCGTGAAGCTGGTTTCACTGAGCCCTTTCAGTGCAGCCTGCAAGGGTGGCTCGCCGCGCTCCACGTGCCGCGCGATGTTTTCGACCATCACGATCGCATCGTCGACCACGAAGCCCACCGCAATGGTCATGGCCATCAGCGAGATGTTGTCGAGGCTGTAGCCGAACGCCCACATCAGCGCGCACGCGCCGAACAGCGACACGGGCACCGTGATGGCCGGGATGAGGGTCGTGCGCGCACTGCCGAGGAACGCATAGATGACGAGCACCACCAGCACGACGTTCAGAAGCAGTGTCAGTTCGATGTCGAGCAGCGATGCGCGGATCGTCTGGGTGCGATCGGCGAGCACGGTGACTTTTAGCGAGGGCGGCAGCGAGGCCTCCAGCTCGGGCAGCCTCGCGCGGATCTGGTCGACGGTGGCGACCGTGTTGGCACCGGGCTTCTTGTAGATCCCGACTGAAATCGCGCGCTTGCCGTCGATCCATGCCGCGAGCGTGTTGTCTTCGGGGCCGAGCACCGCGCGTCCGATGTCGCTGACACGCACCGGCGCACCGTCGCGATAGGCGACGATCGCGTTGTTCCACTGCGCCGGCTCGGTCATCTGTCCGTTCGTGTAGATCGTGTACGACCGCATCGTGCCGTTGAGCACGCCTTTCGGATTGACGCCCGAGAGTCCCGTCAGTGCATGACGGACCTCTTCGAACGAGAGGCCGCGCGCCGACAGTTTGAGCGGATCGAGCTGGATGCGGATCGACGGCTTCTGCTGTCCGCCGATCGACACGCTGCCCACGCCGTCGATCTGGCTCAGACTTTTCGTGAGCCTCGTCTCGACATAGTCATCGATCGTCGTGAGCGGGAGCGTCGCGGACGTTGCGCTCAGCAGCATGATCGGCGCATCGGCGGGGTTGACCTTCTGGAACGTCGGCGGCGAGGGCAGGTCGTTTGGCAGTTGCGCGGCGGCTGCGTCGATGGCCGACTGCACGTCGTTGGCCGCCGCATCGATGCTTCGATCAAGGCTGAACTGCAGCACGATCGACGTCGAGCTCAGCGTGCTCTGCGACGTCATCTGCGTGACGTAGGGGATTTTGGAGAACTGCGTTTCGAGCGGCTGGGCCAGTGTCGAGGCCACCGAAACGGGGTCGGCACCAGGCAATACCGCCGAGACCTGGATGGTGGGAAATTCGACTTGCGGCAGCGGCGCGACGGGCAGATGGAAGTACGCGGCCACGCCGGCGAACAGAATGCCCACCGTCATCAGGCAGGTGGCGACGGGGTAGCGGATGAACACCGCGAATACATTCTTGCTCATGATCAGTGCGCATCCGTTGCGACGGTGGCGCTGGCCACTGCGTCGTCGAGCGCGTGCGCCGCGGGCATCATCGTCGCTGCCACGTGTGCGCCGCCCTGCAGCCGGTACTGGCCTTGCACGACCACACGTTGACCGACCTTCAGACCGCTTGCGATAGCGGCGTAGCCGAGCGAACGGTTCGACACCTTGACCGGCTGCACGACCACCTTGTCATCTACCTCGACGACAAACACGAAAGCCCCATCGGCACCCTGCTGGATCGCATCCTCGGGTACCACCGTCACATTCGGCAGCACGTCGACCCTCGTTCGCATCATGATCGATTGCCCGGGCCAGAGCGCGCCGTCGCCGTTCGCGAACAGCGCCTTCAACCGGATCACGCCGGTTGCCGCGTCGACGCGATTCTCGATCACCTCCAGATGACCTCGCGAAAGCACCGTGTTGCCGTCGGTCGTCAGCGCGATCGCGTCGACCGGTCCGCGATGCAATGCTTTCTGAATGGCCGGTAGCGCGTCCTGAGACGCGGAGTAGATCACCGTGATAGGCGAAGTCGTGACCAGCGTGAGGAGCGTCGTTTCGTTCGCCCTGACGAGATTGCCCTGATCGACGAGCCGGAAGCCGATGCGTCCCGAGATCGGCGCGCGGATCGTCGTGTAGTCGACCGATACGCGCGCGTTCTGGAGGGCCGCCTGGTCGCCGCGAATCTGCGCGTTCAGCTCGTTCACGAGGGCTTGCTGTGCCTCGAGCGCCTGTGTCGAGGTCGCATTGACCTGCGCGAGTTGCTGATGGCGCGTGAGTTCGAGTCGGGCATTCGCGAGCGTAGCCCGGTCCTGGTCGAGTTTCGCGCTGGCCTGATCGACGGTCGCCTGCAACGCCCTGCGATCGATTTCGACGAGCACATCACCGCTATGAACGTACTGACCTTCCCTGAAATTCACCTTGACGATCTGCCCGTCGACCTGGCTCTTCACGGTCACGTCGTACAGCGGCGCCACGGCGCCCACCCCGGTCAGATAGAGCGGCAGATTCATCGTGCCGACCGTGCTGGCCGTGACGGGAATCGCTGGGTCTGTCTGGCTGGCGCTAGCCGGACGCGCGGCCGTCGTACGGTCGACGATCCACACGAGCAGCACGACCGCAACGAGCGACACCAGTGCGAGAGCGACAGTTTTACGGCGATCGGGGGAAGACGTGGGCATGCGGATGGATAGGCCAATAAGTCCAGCCGGCAGCGCAGTGCGCTGCCGGCATCGGGTGATCGAATGGAGGTGAGTTCGCGTTCAAGCGGGCGTGCCGTGTTCTACATGGTCCACCGTTCGGTTGCGGCGAAGAAGCCGGGGATCGCCTGGCGGGCGCCGTCAGCCTGTGCCCGTTCGAGAATAAACATCGACACCGCCAGATCGAGTACGCCAAGACCGAACGGCGAAAAAATGATCGGCTTGCCGGAATCGAGATGCACGTCGCCCAGGATGACCTGCCCGATCGTGCCCGTGATGAAGTCGCGTTGGCCGTAGCGCTGCTCCGCGAGGTGCGGCGACGTATTGGCTTTCATGCAGTGTTCGACATCGTCGAGGATGTTGTTCGCGCTCAATAGCGATTCAGGCGGCAGATCGCGCAACGAAATGTTCAGAATGAGCTGCGATGAGGCGAAGCGATGCGAGACCGGGATCCACGGGGTGCCCGCGGTCGTGGCGAGCACAACGACATCTGCCGCGAGGGCCTCGTCGCAGGTGCCTGTTCGCACGGCATAAATATCGCGCGCGCTGAGATTGCGCGCGAACGCATCGGCGTTCCCGGGCGATGTGTCGTACACGCAGACGTCTTCAAACTGCCAGCCGCTTGCCTTGAAGTAGCTGAGTATCGTGCCGGCGATCACGCCACCGCCGATCACGGCGAGGCGCCCGGCCTGCCGCCCCTGCGGCCCAAGCCGCGTGGCCGCGAGCACGGCCGAGGCCGCGGTGCGCGCCGCGCTGATCTGCGAGGCTTCGAGACAGGCGAACGGGTAGCCGGTTTCGTAATCGTTGAGCACGATGACAGCGGACGCGCGCTGAAGATTCGATTCGATATTGCGCGGGTAGCTGCTGATCCATTTGATACCCGACACGAACGCCTTGCGATCGACATCGCGGATCGCGGCTGGCAAGGCGATGATGCGGGCTTCGGGCTTGTCGTCGAAACGCAGGAAGTAGCTGTCCGGATTGTGAGTGCCGCCGAGGTGGTGCAGCCGATAGCAATGTTCGACGATATCGATGATGTCGACTCTCGATTTCGCGAGTAGATCGCTGATGTAGCTTCCGCCAATCACGCTGAACGAGGGGGGGCTAGACATACGCCAGAGTCTCCGTGGTGTGTTCGAGAACGTCGCGCCAGGCATTGCCGTATGTGCTGTCGCACCACGCGTCGTTATAAAGGGTATCGATATAGGCGCCGCCGAGATCCGGCGAGATCGCTACGATCGTCGCGTCACGGGGCAGGTCGCCGGCGAGCCGTCTGACGGCGGCGAGGACCGTGCCGGTGGATGCGCCGCAGAGACTGCCATAGCGGTGCGCGAGGTCGCGGCATGCCGCGACGGTCTCGGCTTCCGATATCTGCACCAGCAGGTCCAGCGGGCCGCGGTCGAAAAACGACGGCATCACGCTCGAGCCAAGCCCAGGCAGGTAACGACGTCCACCGGGCGTGCCGAAGGTGATCGAGCCGATGGAATCGACGGCGATCAGTTTCGTGTCCGGCGAATGCTCGCGAAAGAAGGCGGCGCAGCCCATCAGCGTGCCGGTCGTGCCGGCACCGACAAACAGGTAGTCGACGTGATCGAATTCGTCATAGATCGACTGTGCCGTCATTTCACTGTGCACGGCCGGATTGGCCGGATTCTGGTACTGGTTGAGCCAGATCAGCTCGGGATCGCGTTCCAGCGCATCGCGGATGTAACCGAGACGGTTGCCGAGATACCCGCCCTGTTCGTCCCGGCGATCGATGACGATGACGTTCGTGCCGAGCGCCTGCATCGTGCTGATCATCTGTTTACTCGTGTTCGCATCGACCACGCAGGTAAACCGGTATCCCCGGGCGGCCGCGATCATACTCAACGAGAGCCCAAGGTTTCCAGAACTCGATTCGATCATTTTCTTCTTTTGGCACAGATCGCGACGCTGTTCGGCGTCCCTTATCAGTGCCAGGGCGGTTTTGATCTTAATCGACCCCCCAGGATTGAAGCCTTCCAGTTTCAGATAAATGTTCCTGCCGCGAGCGAATGCGTCGAGCGACAGGAATATATTATCGTTGACAATCTGTTCGATTGAGTTGAATTTCATGCTGGCCCGCCATAGGACACGAACTTTAAAATAACTCTCAAATAAGTTGAGCAAAAATATTCGACATGCATCGATGAAATTTCAAACCGGTTTCAATTTACCTGGCGTGACGCTCTAAAAGACACACTTATGTCATTCGAAGTTCTTCAAGTGAATAACTGCAGGTAGTTTCTGCCCATGGCTGTGCAATGTGGCGGGTAGATTTTGCCGGATATAACCGGCCTTCCAGGCCACGAGTAATAACTTCTGCCGGTGTCACTAACTGGTCTTTATGCCGGCTTTCCAGCCGAACATCGGAGTAGGACAACAATAAGCAGGGCACCCGCGCAAAACCATGGGCGAGTGCAAAAGCGTGCCGATGATGGCCATCCATAACAACCAGTGACGAACGCTCGACGAGAATCGGCGTGTGCCAGATCCCGGTAGCAAGCAGACTGTCGCTCACCTCGCGCAGGCGGGCCGGAACGGTCTCTTCGGTCGGTTTCAAGGTCTCCGGGGGGAGCAGAATCACCTTGAGGCAAGCAGCGTCTGGACGTCGATGAACCTCGGAATTCATGTCACGCCTTTCTACTGTGAGAATGTGGCCACACGCAATGGCCGATTTCGGCCAAAGCGCCTCCGCGGGCTGGTGACGCCCATCGAATTTCATGCATCGCTCTGCGGTATTGAAACCAGGCCGGGGATTACGTTTTTTTCGTCCTTAGCCTTATGGAAAGCGGGACTCCAGTCATTTAACCTGCTTGAAATTTTACTTCCGCTACCCTCGCGTTTCGCAATTCAACAGGACCTTGGCATTTTTGTCAATATAACGGAGGCCAGAAAGAAGTTTTCCTGCGGCCGACCTTTCATCTATGTAATTTACATAAAAGAATCTGAAATATGCGCTGCGCATGTTATGCGGATCGATATTGATCGAGGAGTGGGCCATTGGCGCCTGATTCCAGAAGATTCTCTTGTGAATGACAGGAATAAGCTCTTGCATGCGCGGAATAAGTCGTGTTAAAAATGCGCTTCCTGAGATTGGCTGCGACAGGTTAAATGCATCCGTAGTGCGGGGAAGTTCAAAAAGATACATTCCGAGGGCGCGCGCTTATATATGCGTGCGCATGTCGAAACAATTAATCACGAACGTCCATGAATGAACGTAGACGCGGCATTGCTTTCGTGCGGTCCTGTCATGATTTCCTTCGGGCGTCGGATTTTTCAATCGCGGCTGTGAACAGCCTGCGGCGTTCCATTGCACCTGCGCATCGGGTACTCGACACGTGCGGACGGGGCGGTGCCGGATTGCTGGCGCTGCACTACGGTGCCGGGCGGGTCGTCGCGCTGACCGCGGAAACGATGCCGCAGGTCGACGCGCAAGAGAGCGGCCTCGATGCAAGGATGTCGTTTCTGGATGACGACCGGGCGCAGACGCTGGCAGATCGGGAAGGGCGATTCGACGTCGTGCTGGGGCTGACGTCGACTGGCCAGCCAGGGATCGATCTGGACTACGGTTTCCGTCTGGACGACTACGCCCGCCGGTTCGGTACGGCGAATGTCGCCGTCGTGCCCAACGGCGTGCGCTACAGCGCGCAGCTCGTCGAGTGGGGCGATGCCGGGCTGCTCGAGTCGGATGTCGAGACACGCAAGCGTGCCCTCGAGTCGCGCTACGGCATCGCCTTCGACCCAATCCTGGAACATCTCGGCGCAGCAGCTGCATCTCACGACGCAGTGGGTTCCGACGCCATGCGCGCGCTCGGTCCGTCCGTGCCGTTTCTGACCTGCCATCCCGGCGATCGTCAAGCGAGCGGCGCGGTAGCGCCGCTCGATGTCACGCTAACCGCCACGCAAAGCGGCCGCGCCGACGGCGTGATGTGGACGCAGGAGCTGATACACGACGGCATTGTGATCAAGCGGATTCAGGGGTGCAGCTGGCTCGACGCGCGCCGCGATCTCGAGGTGGGCGAAGCGCTCACCGTGTCCGTTGCCAGCATGGCCACAGCCGTACCGTTCGATGGCAGCGAGACTGCGCCCAGGCTCGCATCCGCCGCGCGCGTGACGGGCGCACCCGCGCCGCTGGTCTTCTGGTTGACCGGGATATCGGGCGCCGGCAAGACGGCTATCGCGACGCGCTTCAAGGAGCACGCCGAGGCAGACGGATGGCCCACGGTCGTGCTCGATGGCGATGCACTGCGGAGCGGTCTCAACGCGGATCTGGGCTTCTCCGATGCGCATCGTGCCGAGAACGTCCGCCGCGTCGCCGAGGTCGCGGCGTTGATGGCCGACATCGGACACCTCGTCATCGTTTCGCTGATTTCGCCGAAACGCGCGTTCCGCGAATCGGCGCGCACGATCATCGGCGCGGAGCGGTTCGTCGAAGTGTTCGTCGATACGCCACCCGCGATCGCCGAAGCAAGAGACCCGAAAGGACTGTATCGGCGCGCACGCGCGGGGTTGGTCACGTCCTTCACCGGCATCCATTCCAGCTACGAACCGCCGCTGAATCCGCAGCTGCGCATCGACACGACGACACACGAAGTCGAGGATGCCGTGAAGATGTTGCGCGACCACTATATCGACGCACGCTTACCCGCCGTGCGTGTCGATCTACCCGAGCAACCGGTGCGGGTGGATCGATTCGGCCGACGTTTCGCGACCGCGGTCGCAGCCGGGATCGCTACCGCCGATTCGCTGACAGCACGATTCACCGAAGTGGCGGCGCGCCGTCGCGATGCGACCGCGCTGGTGTGTGGCGACGAACACTGGACCTACGGCCAGCTCGCCGCGCACGCCGGGCGGATTGCCGCGGCGATCAGCGCCGCGGGCGGATCCGCTAACGAGCCGGTCGCCTTGCTCTATCCGCATGGGGCGCCGATGATCGCCGCCATGCTCGGCGTGCTGGGCGCCGGAAAATTCTACGTTCCGCTGATTGCCGATCATCCCCTACCGCATCTGCAGTCCGTGGTGCGCGAGTGTGGTTGCCGCATCGTACTGGCCGCGCCGGCGCTCGTGGACACGGCGACGCAGCTAGGCGTCGAGGTTCGCATCATCGACGATGCGTCCTTGCCGGATGTGGATCGTGCGCTGGACACGCGCCCGGGCGACGCGGTCTCGTACCTGCTGTTCACATCGGGTACGACCGGTGTACCGAAGGGCGTGATGCAATGCGACCGCAATGTCCTGCACCATGCCGCGTGCTATGCGTCCTCGATCGGGCTCGGCGTCGATGACCGGATGACGCTGTTGCCGTACTACGGTTTCGACGCATCGGTGATGGATATCTTCGCCACGTTGCTGACGGGCGCGAGCCTTCATATCTGGGACGTGCGCGAGCGGGGTGTCGAGGGTATCGGCGAATGGCTTACACGCGAACGCATCACGATCTGGCATTCGACGCCGAGCGTGCTGCGCGCGGCCTTCCCGATCTTTGCGCAGCCTGCGGCGCTGCGCTGGGTCGTGCTGGGCGGCGAAGCGGCGACAGGCAACGACGCGGTGCTGGCAGCGCGTCAAGGCGGTCCGCAATGTCGCTTGCTCAACGGCCTCGGACCGACCGAGTGCACCACGGCGTTGCAGTATGTCGCCGATCCCGTTGCTGACGCGAACGCTCCACGTCTGCCGGTCGGTCGACCGGTACCGGGCGTCGAGATCATGCTGCTCGATGCGGCCGGCGAAGTCAGCGCGACTGAGGGCGAGCTGGCGATCGTTAGCCCCTTCGTCGCGCTCGGCTACTGGGGACGTCCCGAGCTGAGTGCCGAGCGCTTCGGTGCGACGGCGCGCGCGGACGGGGCTCGCCGGTATCGCACGGGCGACCTGTTGCGAATGAACGCAGACGGATGCTACGAGCACCTGACGCGGGTCGACGATCAGATCAAGATCCGTGGCATGCGCGTCGAACTCGGTGAGATCGAGGCGGCCCTTTGCGGACACGGCGACGTGTTGCAGGCGGTCGCGCTGCCGCATCTCGACGACGTCACGCAACAGCAGACAATCATCGCGTACGTCGTGCTGCGCGATGCCTCGACGATCGACGTGGCGGCCTTGCGCGCCTACATCGCGGGCCGCTTGCCGGCCCACATGGTGCCGCGCGCAGTCATTCGTCTCGACGCGATCCCGCTGCTGCCGAACGGCAAGCTGAATCGCCGGGCGCTGCCCGCACCGTCGCAGATCGCCGCACCGGCTGGGGCATGCAAGCGCCCGCGTACGCCGCTGCATCACGTGCTGGCTGCCTGCTGGGCCGATGTGTTGCGGCGTGACAGTGTCGGTATCGATGAAAATTTCTTCGAACTCGGCGGCGATTCATTGCTTGGTGCCAGGTTGCTTTCGCGCGTCAGGCATGACCTCGAACTCGACGCACAACTGGGTGACCTGTTCCGTCATCCGACGGTCGAGTCGCTGGCGAGCCACCTGCTGGCCTCGCGATGACACGCTACCTTCCCGCGCCATGCGGACACGATCGGGCGATCCAGCGAGGCCGGCATGACCGATAGCGCGCAGGACCGCATCGGACAGGCGCCGCAACGCACGCGTGCCTCCTGGTTCGCGACCTTGAGCGGTCCGTTTGCCTATCGCACGTTCGCATCGATCTGGGTCGCGAGCCTGATCGGCAACCTCGGTGGATCGGTTCAGACCGTCTCGGCCGCGTGGCTGATGACGTCGATGGCGCCGTCGCCCACGATGGTCTCGCTGGTGCAGACGGCCTCTACGCTGCCGATCGCGCTGTTCGCGCTGATGTCGGGCGTGGCCGCCGACGCGTGGGATCGACGCTCGGTAATGCTGGTGTCGCAGTCGCTGATGTTCGTCGTGGCGTTGTGCCTCACTGCGCTTGCGACCGCCGGTGTGATGACACCGGCGTGGCTGCTGCTCTGCATGTTCATCGGCGGATGCGCGACAGCGATGTTCCAGCCCGCATGGCAGTCCGCTGTCACGGAGCAGGTGCCCGCGCGCGAGCTGTCGGCGGCCATCGCGCTGGACAGCTTCTCGTTGAATTTTGCGCGCACCGCAGGCCCTGCACTGGGCGGCCTGATTGTGGCGTCTGTCTCGGCGAGAGCGGGATTCCTCCTCAGCAGTCTGTCGTACGCCGGGCTTGTGGTTGTCCTGGCGCGCCAGATTCGCGGCGCCACCACGCGAAAGCCTGCACGCGAGCCTCTGATGAAGATGCTGGCCGAAGGCGTCCGCTACTGCTTCGAGACCCCAGGCATTCGCGGCACGCTGATCCGCAGCAGTCTGTTCGGCTTCCTCGGTAGTCCCGTGTGGGCGCTGCTGCCGCTGTTCGCGAAGACGCAGTTTGGTGGCGAGGCGCGCACCTACGGCGTTCTGCTTGCGTCGTTCGGCGCGGGCGCGGCATCAGGCGCGCTGGGCGGTGCGGCGTTTCGCACCTGGCTCGGCCGCGAGACGCTGATCCGGCTATGCACGTTGACGTTCGCCGCAGGCGTACTGCTCACCGCATGGAGTCCGGTTCAGGCCGTCGCCATGCTCGGTCTTGCGATTGCAGGCGGGAGCTGGGTTGCCGTCGTCTCGACATACAACCTGACGATCCAAACAGCGTCGCCCGCCTGGGTGGCAGGACGATCGCTGTCGCTGTTTCACTCGTGCATCGTTGGCGGACTTGCGATCGGCACCTACCTTTGGGGCATCGCTGCGACGCGCAGTTCGATCAACACGGCATTCGCGGTATCGGGGTTGTTGATGGCGGCATCGGTCGTGCTGGCGCCGTGGCTGCCGTTGCCGGCGCAAGAGATGAGCGGCCGCGACGTGGATAGCGGGGCGTCGCAACCATGACACGCAGATCGGCAATGGCAGACGAATTGAACATGACGGCGTGGCGCGGTCGGTGGCCCACGCTGTACCGCGCGAGGTGGCGCGTGGCAACGGTATTGCTGCCGACGCTGCTGGCCGCCTGCGCAGTCGGCCCTGACTATCAACGGCCGGCCGTGCCGGTGCCGCAAACGTGGCAGCTCGACCCCGAGTATGCGAACTGGCGTCCCGCCGAACCCACGCACGCGCAACTCGACGACGCATGGTGGCGCGCGTTCGGCATCGACGAACTGAACGCGCTCGAACAGCGCGCGCTCGATAACAACCCGACGCTGCACGAGGCGGCTGCACACTACGATCAGGCGCGCGCCGTGCTTGAGGCCGTGTCGTCGAAGCAGTTGCCCGAGTTGGGAGTCGGCGCAGAAGCGAGTCGTGGCCGGATTTCCGCGAACCGTCCGCTGACGGAATACGGCACACCGAACTACGAGACGGTGCAGAACGATTTCAAGGCGAACGCCTGGGCATCCTGGGAGATCGACCTGTTCGGCCGCGTCAGGCGCTCGGTCGAAGCAGCGCGGGCAAGCGCGGAGCAATCGGCCGACGATTTCGCGAACGCGCGTCTCGCGCTGACCGCGCAACTGGCGTCGGCCTATTTCGCGCTGCGCGCGATCGACGACGAGCGCGATGTTCTTGAGCGCTCGGTCAGCTGGCAACAGAAGGCGCTCGATTTCGTGAGCGCGCAAGAGCGGTTCGGTCAGGTGTCGCAACTGGGCGTCCTCCAGCAGCGCACGGAACTCGATACGACGCGCGTCCAGCTGCGCCTGTTGATGACGCAGCGCGCGCAGTACGAGCATGCGATCGCGACGATGATCGGTGAGCCCGCGCCGCAGTTCACGCTCGCGCCGAATCGCAGTGCCTATACGTTGCCCGTTCTGCCGACGGGCCTGCCCAGCGAACTGCTGCAGCGACGCCCGGACGTCGCGGCGGCGGAACGGACGATGGCCGCCGCCAACGCGCGTATCGGCGTGGCGCGTGCGGCGTACTTCCCGAGCCTGACCTTGTCGCCGGAGATCGGCTGGCAGAGCGCGCAGTTCGCGTCGCTCGCGACCGTGCCGAGCCTCGTCTGGTCGATTGGCGCGTCGGTTAGTCAGGCGGTGTTCGACGGTGGCCGCAGGGCGGCGCAGGTGCGCTTCGAGAGTGCGGGCTATGTAGCGGCGCAAGCGCGCTACCGGGCGGCTGCGTTGAGCGCATTTCAGGAAGTACAGGACGGCGTGACCAACCTCGATGTTCTCAATGCCGCGGCGAGCGAGTCACGCGAGGCCGTCGACGACGCGCAGCGGTTGCTGGCGCTTGCGACCTATCGCTATCGCGACGGCATGGTGACGTACCTCGACGTGATCGACGCGCAAAGACAGATGCTGAAGAACGAGCGAGCGCTGGCGCAGATTCGCGGCAGGCAGGCCGGCTCGGTGGTGTTCCTTGCGCGCGCGCTCGGCGGAGGCTGGCGTGACCCCGCGGTGGCGGCAAACGAGTCAGTCGCGGGCGGCGTGGCACCACAACCATCGGAATGGACAGGAAATCGATGAGTACAACCACGGTTGCAATTATCGGTGCGGGATTTTGCGGAGCCACGCTGGCCACGCATCTGCTGCGGCATCCTCCGACGACGCCGATGCGGGTACTGCTGATCAACCGGTCCGGCGCGATGGCGCGCGGCGTGGCTTACGGCACGCGAGTGTTCAGCCATCTGCTCAACGTGCCGGCCGGGCGGATGAGCGCGGTGGCAGGCGACGATGACGATTTCTACCGGTATGCCCATGGCCGTGATTCGCAGATCACGCGCAGCAGTTTCGTGCCGCGTCGCCTGTATGGCGACTACCTCGAGACGCGCCTCACCGAGGCGGTCGAGCGGGCCGTGCCCGGCATCGAATTTCGCAGTGTAGTGGGGAGTGCGGTCAGGATCGCGCCGCTCGACGACGGCACGCGGGGCGTGATTACGCTCGACAACGGCGAGCTCATCCATGCCGACCGCGTGGTGCTGAGTAGCGGCAACGAAATGCGCCGCGATCCGGGCATTGCCGAATCGCAACGGGGTTTCTATGACAGCCGCTTCTACGTGCGCGACCCATGGCTTCCTGGAGTGCTGCGCGACATCGATCTGACGATGCCGGTCCTGCTGGTGGGTACCGGCCTCACGATGGTCGACGTCGCACTCGATTTGCGCGAGCGTGGCCATACGGCGCCGATCTTTGCGGTATCGCGCCACGGCCTGCTGCCGCAGGCGCATCGCAGGATGGATGGTCCGCCGCACTACGACGACCGGCTTGCGAACCGCATGCTCGCGCACGCGAGCGTGCGGCACTACGTACGGGCGGTACGCGACGCGGTGCGCGAGGCGAGCCGTTCCGGTGTCGACTGGCGGGACGTTATCGGCTCGCTGCGCGCGGCGACGCCCGCGTTGTGGCGCCAGTTGCCGGGCGATCAGCGTCGACAGTTCCTGCGTCACGTGCGGCCGTACTGGGACGTACATCGTCACCGGTGCGCGCCGGAGCCGGCGGCATGTCTGCAGGCGGAGTTCGAGCGGCGCGGCGTCATCGTCATGGCGGGACGTGTGGCGGCCTATACGGAACAGGAGCGCAGCGTGAACGTGGCGGTGCGGCGACGCGGTGCGGCAGCGGTCGAATGCGTTGAGGTCGGCGCGGTTGTCAATTGCACAGGACCTGCGCCCGACTTCAGCGCGCACGCCGGTTCGCTGCTCGGCAATCTGTATGCGGAAGGCCTGCTGGTGCCGGATGCGATCGGCATGGGGTTCGAGATCGGCGAAGACGGTGCGGTGCGTGGCCGCGACGGCTCGCCGTCGGCATGGCTGTACTACGTTGGGCCACTGCTGCAGTCGCGCGACTGGGAGGCGACGGCGGTCCCCGAACTGCGGCAGTACGTGAAGCGGCTTGCCGACACGCTGCTCGTGCCACGCCGTGAAGGATTGCTGATCTAGCCCGACGAGCCGCAAAGCATTCGAATGGCATGTCCCCGGATAAAAAAGTCGTCAACCAGGACTACATATGACGAACTCATATGAAACGATCAACGATGCGCTGGCGAAGCGGCTGCGAGCCGGGTTCGCAGCGTATCTTGACGTCAGTACCATCGATGTCGACGATCCTCTGGTCGATCACGTCGACGATGCGCTGCCGCTGGAGGCGCTCGTCGATGTTGTCCGCGCGTGCGGCGCAACGAATGTGACACGTATCGACGTGCTCGCGTGCGCGACGCTCCGTGAGCTGGCGGCGCTGGTCGAGCGCACGGGCGGCGTGTCGCGCGAGGCGGACATCGGAAGGGTCGTCGTGCAGGCGGAATCACATCCGGCATCGCATCGATTCGACGCGCAGGTTACCGACACGCCTGCTTCCCCCGCGCAGCAGGATCTCTGGCTGGCCGCGCAGGTCCAGGAGGAAGGCGCGGCCTATCATCTTTCGCTGGCGCTGCGCTTCGACGCACCCGTGGACAGCGAGCTCCTGAAGCGCGCACTAGCCGAGGTGACCGCGCGTCATCTCTCGCTGCGAACGACATTCCTGCACGACACCGACGGCTTGCGGCAGTACGTGCATGCCGGAGTCGAGGTCGACTGGACCGAATCCACGCTGCCCGCAACGGACGAAGCTGATTTGCGCGACGCCTTGACGCAATTCGCGCAGCAGCGTTTCGACCTGCAGGCAGGACCGCTTTTTCGCGTCTGCCTGTACCGCGTGGGAGCGGATCACGACGTGCTGCAGTTCGTCGTCCACCATATTGTGTTCGACGCATGGTCACGGTTAATCGTGTCGCGCGACATCGTCGATGCGTACCGCGCGCTGCAGGCCGGCCGGGAGATCGTATGGCAAGCGGATGCGGTGCCCGCAGAGGCGTTTGCGCACAGCCAGCACGCCGCGCTGACGCCGGAGCGGACCGCCCGCCTGCGCGAATACTGGCGCACGCAGCTGACCGGCGTTCCGCAGGTGCTCGATCTGCCGACCGATTTCACGCGACCGTCCGTGCGCGACGGTGCAGGCGCCACCTCGATGCGCATGCTGCCGCCCGCGCTCGCCGAGCGTCTTGCCGCCGTCGGTGCAAAACACGGTGCATCGTTATTCATGACGTTGATGGCCGCCTGGCAAATCCTGCTGTGGCGCTACAGCAGGCAGGATGAATTCGCCATCGGAACACCGATGTCGACACGCGATGTCGGCGCGTTTGAGTCGACCGTCGGCTATTTCGTCAATACCGTGGTCATACGCGCCAGGCTGTACGCGGAGGAACCGTTCAGTGCGCTGCTCGCACGCGTGGCGCAGGTAACGCTCGACGGATACGAGCACAAGACGCTGCCGCTGCGCGAAATGATCCAGGTGGCAGGCGCCAGCCGTAACCCGAGCCACACACCGCTGTTCCAGGTGATGTTCGAGTTCCACAATGAACGGCAGCCTGCGAAGGCTGCATCGAAAGAATCGAATGAATCGACCGAACCGGTGCTCACCGTGCCGCATGACGTCGGCGCCGCCAAGTACGACCTGAGCCTCGAGATTGCCCACCGTCACGACGGTCTCGCCTGCGCGATCGAATATGCGACGGCGCTGTTCGCGCGTAGCTCGGTCGACGGCATGCTGGCGCAGTACGAAGTGCTGCTCGAGCAGATCGCTGCCATGCCCGATGCACCGGTCGCGGCGCTTTCGTGCCTACCCGCTCGCGAACTGGACAACGTCACGCGCGCCTGGAACGGGAACGCGTTCGAGCCGGCCGGATCGCCGCTGATCCACGAGCGCTTCGATGCGCGCCTGCGTTCGTGTCCGGGGGCGACGGCCGTGTGGTTCGACAACGCGTCGATGACGTTCGCGCAGCTCGGCGAACGCGTCGATGCACTGGCTGGCCAGCTAGTTGAGCGAACCGGTGGCGAACCGAAGCGCATTGCGATTTGTCTCGAGCGCTCGTTTGAGATGGTGATTGCGGTTCTCGCAATACTGAAGGCCGGCTGTGCCTATGTCCCGCTCGACCCGCGGTTGCCGGCTGAGCGGATCGATTTCATGCTGGACGACAGCGCGGCGGCATTGCTGGTGACGGTTGCGTCGATCCGCGATGAACGGTTTGCTGCGCACCGTATCGAGACCCTGTGCATCGATGAGCGCGCACTGCGGGGCACGGCTTCTGCGCGCGCAGTGATGCCGGTGATCAGCGAGCAGGCGATCGCTTACGTGCTCTACACGTCGGGATCGACCGGCATGCCGAAAGGGGTCGTCGTCACGCATGCGAACGTAACGAATCTGCTCGACACCTTGCAGGCGCGCTATCCGCTGGAGGCGCTGGACTGCTATCTGCTGAAAACCAACTACGCGTTCGACGTCTCGGTGCCCGAGCTGTTCGGCTGGTTCATTGGCCACGGTTCGCTCGCGATTTTGCCGCCGCAGGCCGAGGGCTCGCCGGATCTGATCATCGACGCGTTGCTGCGTCACGGCGTCACGCACGTGAACTTCACGCCGTCGATGCTGCGTCAGTTCGTGCCGGAAACCGCTGCCGACGCGCGTTTCGCCCGCGCGCACCGGCTCCGGTATGTGTTCGTTGCGGGCGAGGAGCTGACGAGGACACTGGCAGACGACGCGCTGAGCGCGTTGCGGCCCGCCGCGATCGAGAACCTGTATGGGCCGACCGAGGCAACGGTGTTTGCCACCGGGTACTCGTACGCTGCACCGATCGCGAACGGCAAGGTGCCGATCGGACGCGGGCTCGGCAATGTGCGCGTCTACGTGCTCGACGAACGCATGCGACCGATGCCCGTCGGCATGCCCGGCGATCTTTATATCGCCGGCAACGGGGTCGCGCGCGGTTACCTGAATCGCGACGAGCTGACCGCACAACGGTTCTTGCCGGACCCGTTCACGCCGGGCGGCAGCATCTACATGACGGGAGATCTCGCGCGCTGGACCCGCGACGGGACGATCGAATTCCTCGGACGGACCGATCAGCAGATCAAGATTCGCGGTTACCGCATTGAACTCGATGAGGTGACGAGCGCATTGAGCACGCATCCGCTCGTCGATGAAGCTGCGGTACATGTGAAGCGGAGCGGGGACGGCGCTGTACAGCTTGTCGCCTACGTCGTGCCGGCGGGCGGCCTGACGCGCACGGCTGCTCCCGACGATGCAGCGCAGATCCGTCACGCGCTGGTCAGCGCGCTCGGACGGCGCTTGCCCGACTACATGGTGCCTTCTACTTATGTGTTCATTGCCTCGCTGCCGAAAGGCATCACGGGGAAACTGAACCGGAAGGCCCTCGAGGAGATTCCGTTCGACGAGCCGGTCCGGCATGACGCGTCGGGTGCGGTGGCACCGCGCGACGATACCGAGCGTTCGCTGTGGGAGATCTGGCGGTCCGTGCTGCGCGTGCCGGAACTCGGCGTGACCGACAACTTCTTCGCGATCGGCGGCGATTCGATCCTGTCGATCCAGGTGGCGGCACGCGCCCGTCAGCGCGGCATCGCGTTTTCGGCGCGCGATCTGTTCCGCTATCAAACCATCGAGCGGCTCGCGTCGAACGTGCGTCGCCAGGGACCGCAGGAGCAGCGGCAGGTGAGCCGCGGCGACATGCCGCTACTGCCGATTCATCGCTGGTTCTTTGCGATTGATTCGACGCACGTCGATCATTACCACCAGTCGCGGCTGCTCGACGTTCCCGCGAGCGTTGACGCGAGTTTCATGGAAGCGTGGCTGCAGGCGCTCGTCGTTCGCCACGACGCGTTGCGGCTACGCTTCGAGCGTTCGGACGCGGGCTGGCGCGCGCACTTCACTGAGCCGGATGCGTGGGACGGGACGGTGCGCCTGATGGTGCGTGGGGGCGATGCGGCGCACGCGCCCGATGCGACTGCTGATGCTTTCTTCTCGGCGGCGCGACACAGCGTATCTCTGACCGACGGTCCGCTGTTCATCGCGGCGTTGGCCGAGGGCGATGTGCGGGGACGCAGTCGTCTGCTGCTGGTTGGTCATCACGCCGTGGTTGATGGCGTGTCGTGGCGCGTGATCCTCGACGATTTCCGGCAGGCGCTTGCGCAGTGGACAGCAGGGCGCACCGTGACGCCAGAACCCGGGGGCGACGGCTATCTGGCCTGGGCGCGAGCAGTGGCTGCCGCAAGCGACAGCCCGGCATTGCGTGCTGAACGCGACCACTGGCTAGGCGTGCTGCGTGCGCCGGTGCCGCGTCTGCGCCCTGACCTTGACGACGAGTGCGCCGACCCGACGCGACGCGCGACGCGCGTCCAGTCGTTCGGCCTCGACGCGGCCGATACGCGCGCACTGCTTGCGGAGACGCATCACGCGTACCGGACCCATCTCATCGAACTCCTGCTGGCCGGGCTGCTGCTTGCCACCCACCGGTGGCGCGGTCACGACACGCTGCGCATTGCGCTCGAGGGGCACGGGCGCGAAGCGGAAGTGCTGGCGCAGTATGGGGTAGAAGGTGCACTACCCGACATCGGCGAGACGGTGGGCTGGTTCACGAGCTACTACCCGCAACTGCTGACGCTGGCGGGCGATGTCGCCGCGACGTCGGACCTGGTGGCCACGACGACCGCGGTGGTCACGGCGATCATGGCGGTGAAGGCGCAGTACCGCGCGACGCCACACCACGGTCTGGGCTACGGAATCCTGCGTCACGTAGCCAGCGACACGGAACTGGCCGCCGCAGAAGCGGACCACACGCCGGAGATCGTCTTCAACTATCTCGGCCAGTTCGATGTTGCCGACGACGAAGCGACCGGCATCGCCGTGCTCGACACGTCGTCGCGCGAGGACATCACTGCGGCACGTCCACGCGAGCACACGCTGGGTATCAACGGCGAGATCAAGGACGGGTGTCTTGCGTTCGAGATCGACTACGCGGTACACGCGTTCGATGCCGCAACGATCGCAGCGCTCGGCACGCACTTCATGGATGCGCTTCGCGAGATCGTCGCGCATTGCAAGACGTGCGTCGCATGGTGCCCGACGCCAGAGGACTTTCCGCTGACCACGGTAACGCGCGACGAACTGGCCGGCTGGCATACGGGTTACCCCATGCTCGAAACGCTGTACCCCGCGACGGCGATCCAGTGGGGGATGGTGTTCCACAGCCTCCTGCCGGGCGAAGCGAGCGCCTATACGAACCAGATCTACGCGACCGTCGGCGGCGGGTTTGACGCTGCGCGCTTCCAGCGAGCGTGGGAGTCGCTGGTCGAGCGCCACGCTGTGCTGCGCACGGCCTTCGTCGGATTCGAGCGCGAGCAGCCGTTGCAGATCGTGCTTTCGCAGGCCGCGTCCCCGTGGCGCAACCTCGACCATCGCGGGCTCTCACCCGATGCACGCGTGGCCGCGTTCGATGCACTGCTTGCGCAGGACAAGACGACGCCGTTCGATTTCGGCAGCGCGCCGCTGATGCGCTTTCATCTGGTGCGCGAGGACGATACGACGTATCGCTTCATCTGGACGTATCACCACGCGGTGCTCGACGGATGGAGCGTGCAGCTCATCTGGTCCGACCTGCTGAGCGCCTACGCAGCAATGACGCAAGGGCACTCGCCCTCGTTGCCGGCTGCGGCGCAGTTCCGCGAGGTCGTGGCGTGGCGGCAATACCGGTCGCTGGACGCCGATCGCCGGTACTGGAAAGAAGAGATCGGCACCCGAACACAACGCACGATGCTGCACATCGAACAACCAGAACGGGCGGTGGAGAGCGATGCACCGCACGTCGTCACGCGGGCGCTGGACGAAGCGGCGACACAGCGTCTCGTGGAAGTCGTCCGCGCCGTCCAGACCACGCTCGCGATCGCGCTGCAGGCATCCTGGGCACTCGTGCTCGGGCGCTATAGCGGTGAAAGCTCACCGGTGTTCGGCGTGACGACATCGGGGCGCGCGATCGACGTACACGGTATCGAGACGATTGTCGGCCCGCTGATCGCTACCGTGCCGGTCCGCGTCGATATCGAACCGTCGATGCCGCTGCGCGACTGGTTGCGCAGGGTGCACGAGCGTCACGTCGAACGGGAAACACACGCGCAGCTGGATCTGATCGACATTCAGCGCGAAAGCGGGCTGCGCGGCGGGCAGGCGTTGTTCGACAGCCTGCTCATCGTCGAGAACTATCCGCTGGCCGAGCAGGATGGGCAACGCATCCTCGGCCTGCGCGATCACGGCTATGCGGAGGACACGCACTACGGCCTGACCGTATCGGCCAAACCGGGGCCGCGTTTGTGCTTCGAAATCGCTTTTGATCGATCGAGATACCACATCGAGGATATCGAAATCATGGCAGACAACCTGAAAGCAATGCTGAACCGTATTCCCGAGCACCTCGAGCACGCGGTCGGCGAACTGCGCGGTGGTGTGGGTAACGCGTCCGTTGGTGCCTCTTCTTATGCGCACGGCGACGGCGGCATACCGCTCAGCTGCGTCACCCGGCAGGGCGATCTGAGACTCGGCCGCCATCTGGTGCCGCACCTGTTCGAAGATCACGCAGCGGCGACGCCTGAACGCCGCGCGCTGGTCTACAACGATCGCGCGTACAGCTACGACCAGTTGAATCGCGCCGCGAACCGGATCGCGAACCGGCTGATGCAGGCGTTCCCGGAGCTGGGCACGGACTCACTGGTTGGTGTGCGGATCGCGCGCAGCGACCGGCTGGCTCTGACGGTTCTCGCGATCTGGAAGATCGGCGCGGCCTATATTCCGATCGACCCCGTGCTGCCCGCGCAACGCATGCACGACATGCTCGATCTGGCGGGCGCGAAAGCCCTGATCGTCGATGCGTCCGTGGCGGCTGCAGAGCCGGCGGTTGCCGGTATGCCGCGCATCGTGTTCGACGATCTCGTGATGGACGACCCGCTGCTCGAGGACAATCCCGAGGTCCATCTGTCGGGCAACGATCTCAGCTATGTGCTGTTCACATCGGGCTCCACCGGCAAGCCGAAGGGCGCGATGATCGAGCACATCGGCATGCTGAACAACATCGCGAACAAGGCGCTCGACCTCGCGATGGACGAAGACAGCCGCGTCGCACAGAACGCGTCGATGAGCTTCGACGTCTCGGTCTGGCAGATGTTTATCGCGCTGACCAAAGGCGGCACGACGTTTGTCTACGACGACCGCGTGGTCAACGACATCGCCGGGTTGATCCAGCGGATGCACACCGACAGCCTGACGATTCTCGAGGTCGTGCCGACCTATCTGCAGGCCCTCGTCGAATATATGGAAGAGCATCCGGATTGCCCGCGGCCGGCTGCGCTGACCTTCATGATGGTGAACGGCGAGACCGTCGATGCGGCGCTGCTCAAGCGCTGGTTCGCGCTGTGCCCGGCGTCGAAGGTCATCAACGCTTACGGCCCGACCGAGGCATCCGACGACATTACGCATCACATCATGTCGCCTGGCGACGAGATCGTGAATCCGGTCCCGATCGGCCGCGCGCTGGCCAATTTCGACATCTACATCGTCGACGACGAGTTGCGCCCGGTGCCGATCGGCACCCGCGGCGAGATCGTGGTGACCGGTGTCGGTGTCGGACGCGGCTATGTGGGCATGGCTGGTGTCACCGCACAGGCGTTCGTGAAGAGCCCCTTTCCCGATCGCTACAAAGGACGTCTGTACCGTACCGGCGACCTTGGCGCGATGCGCGAGGACGGCGTACTGATGTTCCATGGCCGCAAGGACCGGCAGGTGAAAGTGCGCGGCATGCGGATCGAGCTGGAGGAGGTCGAGGCGAGCCTGCGCGCGATTCCGACGGTCCGGCAGGCGGCGGTGCTGGTCATCCAGCCCGAGAACCGCGAGGCGTTTCTGTGCGCCTACGTCGTGCCGCACGCTGACGAGCGCGACGCGATCGTCAACGCGTTGAAGGCAAAGCTGCCGCCCTACATGGTGCCGTCCGTGTTCCGCTTCGAGACAGAGCTGCCGCAGTTGCCGAGTGGCAAGGTGGACCGCAACCGCTTGCGCGAGCAGTTCCAGCTCGACGTGCCGTGCCCGACTGCGGTTGCGCCACGCACGCCGGTCGAGGAACGTCTGACGGAGATATTCCGCGGCGTACTGGGCCATGCAGCGTTCGGCATTCGCGATGACTTCTTCGACCTCGGTGGCGATTCGTTCAAGGCAATCCGGATCGCGGCCAAGTATGGCCCGCCGCTAGAAGTGACCGACATTTACGATCACCCGACCATCGAAGCACTCGCCGAGCATCTGGAACACGCATCGGAAGAGTCGAGCTCGATCGTGCTGATGGCCGGCGACCCTGCGACGGCGAAGGCGGTCGTCGTCTGCGTCGCGAATGCGGCGGGCGGCCCGGTCAACTTCGTCGACATGAGCCGCGCGATGCCGGAGCAGGCAAGCGATGTTGCGATGTTCGGGGTCAAGTTGCCGCGTACTGAAGTCGACAGCGATGGGGCGATGCTCGAGGAAGTGAGGCGGTTGTCGAACGCGGTCTGCGACGATCTGCTCGCGGCCACCGACCTACCGGCCATCGTATTCGCGCAGTGCAACGGCTCGGCGCTGGCGCTTGCCATTACGCGCGAGCTGGTCCGGCGTTCAGCCGACGTGCGGGCGCTGTGCATCGGCGGCGCGCTGATGCGTACGGTCACGGGCAAGCGCGACACGCGCACCGACGACGAGATCCTGGCCTTCCTCGGCAAGGCCGGCTCGACGCTGCCAGCCCAGCCCGACGAGCAGGCCTTCTTCCTGCACGACTTCCGTTACGACGGCTGGCTCGCGGATGTCTACTACAACCATCTGGTGGACCTGATGAGCCGCGGTGCGCTCGAGGTCGTGGACATCCCGGTCTGGTGCCTCGTCGGCAGCGAGGATCCACTCGTGCCGAACTACCCGGTGCGCTTCCAGGACTGGTCGCACATTGGGCGGCCGGTGCAGCTCGTCGAGTACGCGGGCATCGGCCACTACCTGCTGCGCGATTGCCCCGAGGCGATTGCGCGCGCAGTCGGCAGCGTATGGGAACACGTGTCCTGCAAAGGTGTGACGGCATGACAACCAACGACCATCGCATCGCATTCGTACACATCCCGAGAACGGCCGGCACGACGTTCGGTGTGTACCTCGACGGCCTGTACGCGGGCCGGAAGGCGGCGAAATTTTACGCGGACGAGTTGCATCCGGTCGTCAACGCGAAGGTCGACGCGTTTCGCGAACTCGATGCTGACGAAAAGGCGTCGTTCGAGTTGTTGCGCGGTCATTTCGTGTACGGCTTCGACGACGGCGAAAGTGGCTGCCGCTATCTGACGTTGCTGCGCGAGCCTGTTGCACGCCTCGTGTCGTACTACTTCTACGCGTTGAAGGAACGGACCCATTACCTGCATACGTATCTGTTCCAGCGCCGCATCGGACTGGAGCGCTTCCTGATGAGCGACGCGAGTATCGACCTCGACAACAGCCAGGTGCGCGCGATTTCGGGCGCGACATTTGCATCGTCGCGCGAGCGTGTGACCGAGGCGCATCTCGAACTGGCGAAGCGCAATCTGCTTGAACGGTTCGCGGCCTTCGGCCTCACCGAACAGTTCGACGTGTCGATGCAGCGCTTTTCGCGAGCGTTCGGCTGGCCGCTGCCAGCGCAGGAGCGCCGCAACGAAGGCGCCTATGCGCGAGATATGACGCTCAGCGATGCGTGCCGTGCGTATGTCGAGGAAAAGAACCGGTTCGATATCGAACTGTACCGGTTTGCCACAGCACATTTTGAGTCTGCTGCCGCGTACAGCGAGCGCGCTGCGGATCCAGCCATTCAAACTATCGGGAGCTGACGACATGGAAACACTGGACATCCGCAGGTTGAGCGGGACCATTGGTGCGGAGGTGCGCAATCGCACGCTCGCAGGCATCGTCGAGAGTGGACATGTCGACGAGATCCGTCAGGCGCTGCTGCGCTACAAGGTGTTGTTCTTCACGAACCAGCCTGATCTGAGCGCTGAAACGCAGATCGCATTTGGCAAGCTGTTCGGTGAAATCGAAACGAACTTTCCTTCGTTTTCTGCAAAGCCCGAAGGGCAGCCTGAGATCACCGTATTCGACGCCAACGTACCGAGCGGCCGCGCATCGATCTGGCACACCGACCTGAGTATCGCCAAAGCACCGACCGCGATGGGGATTCTGTGCGTGAAGGAGACACCGGAAAGCGGCGGCGACACGATGTGGGCCGATCTCGAGGCCGCTTACGCTGCGCTGTCTCCGGGCATGCAGACGTTCCTCGAAGGGCAACGCGCCGTACACGACATGATGAGCCAGCAGTATGCGGAGCGGCCGGGTGCGTTCCAGACGCAAGGCCGTTCCGACATCGATCTGTCGAAGGTGTTCAGTGCCGAGCATCCGGTCGTGCGGGTGCATCCGGAGACGGGGCGCAAGTGTCTGTTCATCGATCCGTTCATGACGTCCCACATCACAGGCTTCCACTCGGCAGAGAGCGCGACGATCCTGAACTACCTGTATGCGGAGATGGAGAAGCCGCAGTACACGGTGCGCTGGCACTGGTCGAATGGCGACGTTGCCCTCTGGGACAACCGCTGCACGATGCACACGGCGGTCGACGATTACGGAACGGGGCGGCGCTTCGCCCAACGTGTCTGCGTGCGTGGAGATGTGCCCTACGGCGTCGGCGAGTGCGCACCTGCGGCCGCGACGGCCGCAGCAGCAGCCCCAGTTGGCGCTGATCGCCGCAGCGTGGCCACGGCCGCTTCCTCAATCTAGCGCGAGTGTCCCCATGTCAAATCAGTTAATCCAGTCGAACGTCGATTTTTCCGGCAGCGCATTTCTCGCATCGAGCAACGTGCGTGCGAATGCACACCGTCTGAACTGGCGCTCGAAAGTGCTGGTCAGCGGCTATGCGAACGATTTCAACGGCAAGCGCGTGCTCGACCTCGCGAGTCACGACGGGCGCTTCATGCACGCGGCGCTCGCGCACGGTGCGACGAGCGTCGTCGGGGTCGAGGTGCGTGCCGATCACATCGACAGCGCGCGGGCCAATCTTGCGCAAGGCGGACATAGCCGGGACCGCTATGAGGTGGTGTCCGCGGATCTGGTCGAGTATCTGAAGTCGGTGGAACCCGGTGGGTTCGACACGATTCTCTGCTTCGGCGTGTTGAGCCATCTGATCGAACACGTCGACGTCATGCGCGAGATCGGTCGCATCGCGCCCGGTGCCTTCATCCTCGACACATGGGTTGCGCTCGAGCGCTGGAACCTCTGGGAGCGGTTGCGCAACCATCGCGTCAACTCGTTTGTCCGGCGTACCCAGCAGGGCGGACTCGCCAACGCTTCTCTGCGCGGTCGCGTACAGAGTTGGT
Organism: Paraburkholderia acidicola; assembly: GCF_002362315.1. Lineage (GTDB taxonomy): Bacteria > Pseudomonadota > Gammaproteobacteria > Burkholderiales > Burkholderiaceae > Paraburkholderia > Paraburkholderia acidicola. Next base: position 1,087,320 of record NZ_MTZV01000006.1, on the reverse strand, counting down.
TGAACGACGTCGTGCCGGGTCCACGCAGCCGCACCGGCAACCTCGTGTTCCTTTACGAGGATGCCGCGGCGCCTGGCGCGACCGCGCGTCAGAGCGGCCTGATGGGCTGGGCTAACTGCTCGCTCGTCGAGATGCTGTTCGACCACTTCGGGCTCACGCACGAACGGGTCGACTGGCGTGCGCAGGGTGTCGACGACTGGAGCGAGCTGGAAGATTATCGGCGCGGCAATCGCGAGAGCTGGGTGGCACGCGGCAGCCGTGCGTAAGGTTCAAATGAGGTTCGAATAGTGTGCGAATGGAGACCAAGGTGAATACATTCAGAGAGAAAGTGCAGGCAAGGTGGCCGCATTACGACGACCGGCGCGGCGTCTTCCGGCGAGGCGCCACGCAGGACGAGATGCGGCGTGTGGCTAGCGAGACCCAGCTCGATTGCAAGCTGACGTGTCGCAGCCACCTGCAGGCGTATGCGGAATATCTGCCGAAGCTGTACTTCGAGGGCAACCCCGCCGACATCGATTTCGCGAAGCTGCCGGCGCGTTACGTGATCAAGCCGCGGTGCCAGACCGGTGTGCTGATGCTGATGGATCACGGGGTCGATCTGAAGACCGGCAGGCCGGTTGACAATGCGCAGATCCGCGCGTTCTTCGAGCAGCAGTGGTGCTATCGCGGGCTGAACAACGACGTGCTGATCGAAGAGATGATCGAGAATCGCGATGGTTCACCGTGCGTGTCGCAATTCAAGTGTCTGACCTTCCACGGGCGGGTCGAATATATCCACTACGTGAGCGTCGGCTACGACCTCGGCTGCATCGCCTACGACTACGACCGGGACTGGAATCGCGTTGCGCTGTATCACAGCGCACAACCGGTCGAGCGCGGCATTGCCCGCCCCGTGCATTTCCCGATGGTGATTGCGCTCGCCGAGCATCTCGCGGAGTACTACCGGAACTGGACGGGCATCGAGCACGTGCGGGTCGATCTCTTCGATTCGGACAAGGGACCGGTGTTCGGCGAGTACGCGGGCGGAACGAACGGCGGCGAAGGGTTTACCGAGGACGCGCAGATTCTGCTCGGCTCGCTGTGGTGAGCGGCGCGCGTGATGTACCGATGCCGCATGACCGGGCCCATGAGACGACGATGAACCGGTTGACCTCCCATCCGGCCCGGCCGGTGCGTGTGCTACGCGTCCTGGCATCGCAGCACGTGGATTCGACGCGGATGCTCCGGCCGGGCGATTTCGTGACCGAGGCGGTCGCGCAGGCGGCAAGCCCGCGCGAGGTCGACGACTGGCAGCGCTATGTGCCGTTGTGCGTCGACTGGCGCGAGGCGCGGCTGTTGTACAGCCGCTGGGACGACGACTGTGCGATGACCGATGTGCCGTTCCTGTACCAGCGCCAGCGGCGCACCGCACGGTGGTTGCTCGAGGTGCCGTTCGAGCATCTCGACACGTCCGGCCGCGCGACGCACATGGCACCGACCTTCATTTTTTCGGTGGGCCGCTGCGGCTCGACGCTGCTGTCGCGGCTGCTGGCCGCGGTGGGCGAGCAGGCCGTGTCGGAGCCCGACGTATTGACGAACGTCGCGCACTTCGACGATGACGCCGAGCGTGCGGCGGCCGATGGCGCGCGCGAGCGGATCGTGCAGAACTGCGTCGCGGCGTTCGAGCCCGCGTGCGGGCGCAAGCCGATCATCAAACTGCGGGCGCGCTGCAACCGCGCAGTCGATGTATTCCTGAACGCGATGCCCGCTGCGCACTATGTCTTCATGTGCCGCAACCGGGATGACTGGGTGCGATCCAATTCGCGTGCCTTTGGCGACAGCGGCGAAGCGCTCGCTGACCTGTTGAAGGCGTCGGTCGAGGCATTTGACCGGATGCACGCGGCGAGTGTCGATCCCACGCTCGTCTGGTACGAAGACCTGCTCGCAGACCCGGTAGGTGCGCTACAGCGCATCCTGCCCGCGCGTACCGATCTCGACACGTACCGCGCCGCGATCGAACAGGCGCTTGGCACCGACGCGCAGGAAGGCTCGAACCTGTCACGCGCGTCGCTCGCGGCCCGGGTCGACGATGCCGGCGCGCTCGCTGCATTCGAGGCGTGCTGGCGCGAGATCCGGCCCGAGCGGCTCCTGAACCTGCACGGTCTGTCGCAACTGCGCTGACCTTTTCTTCCGAACGGGAATTTCGATGAATCTCGACAATCAGGTGCTGGAAAATCGCAAGCGCGTGCTGACGATGCTGCACGGCGCGGACGGCGGTCATTTCGGCGGCGCGATGAGCGTGCTGGACACGCTCGTGGTGCTGTATCACCGTGTGCTCCGGCGCGACGCGGGACGTCTCGCCGATGGACTCAACGACCGGTTGATCCTGTCAAAAGGTCATGCATCGGTTGCGCTGTATGCGGTGCTTGCATCGGTCGGTGCACTGCCGGAAGAGGAGCTTGCAACCTACGGCAAGGGCGGCGGCCGCCTGCCGTGCCATCCGGACATGACGCTGCTCGACGCAGTCGATTTCTCGACGGGGTCGCTCGGCCAGGGGTTATCCGTTGGCCTGGGGATGGCGTTCGCGTTGCGGGGAACCGGTGCGCGAGTCTGGGTCGTTCTCGGTGACGGCGAATGCCAGGAAGGCCAGGTGTGGGAGGCGGCTCAGTTCGCGTCGCGCTACGGCGTCGACAACCTGCACGCGGTGGTCGACCTGAACGGTTTCCAGGAGATGGGCTGGCACGGCATCGACGGGGTGGTGCCCGATCCATTGCCCGATGCGGCACGCAAGTGGGCCGCGTTTGGCTGGCATGTCCACGAGGCGCCCGGGCACGATCTCGTTCAGCTCGAGACCGCATTGCACGCCATGACGGTGCGGCGCGGCCGGCCGAGCGTCCTGCTCGCGAGGACCGTGAAGGGACGCGGCATTCCCGCATTCGAGTTCGATCCCGGGCTGTCGCACTGCACATCGCTGACCGACGATCAGTTCAGGGAAGCCGTGGCCGTCGCGGAGGGTGTGGTATGAGGCCCGCTGCACATTGCGCACAGACGCTCGTCGAACGGGCTGGGCACGACCCGCGGATCTGGGTGCTGGACGGCGATCTCGCTGATTCGTATGGCGCAGATCGCTTCGCGTCCACGCACCCGGAGCGGTTTCTGATGGCGGGGATCGCCGAGCAGTCGATGGTGTCGACGGCGGCCGGGATGGCCGCGTGCGGGTTGCGGCCGTGGGTATTCTCGTTCGCGGCGTTCCTGTGCTTTCGCGCGTATGACCAGATACGTGTGGGTCTCGCGCAGACCGGCATGCCCGTGACGCTCGTCGGTTCGCACAGCGGCGGATGTGGCGGGCCGAATGGCAAGAGCCACCAGGCGTTGAACGATATCGCGGTGATGGCGTCGCTGCCGAACCTCGATATCTGGGCGCCGGGCAGCGACGCCGACACGCGCTTCGTCGTCGACGAGGTGATGAAGACGAACCGGCCCGCCTATATCCGCTATCCGCGCGAACCGTGGGGCGAACTGCCTGGCGAACCCGCCGAGTGTCGCTGGATCGGTCAGCGTCACCGGTTCGCGCTGGTGAGCTGCGGGTTGTTCACTCACGTAGCCGATGACGCAGCCGAGCGACTGCGTGCGCTCGACATCGATGCCGGTGTGATCCATCTGACGCGGCTGGCACCGTTCCCCACGTCGGCCTTCGATGCGCTGCTGAATGGTGTCGACGGAATCTGGATCGTCGATGACCATACGCGCTTTGGCGGTCTCGCCGATCTGCTTCGCTCTAACGGTTACGCGATTCGCGAACCGGTGTTCAGCTGGCCCGCGAACTGGAGTGGCGACGTGGGTTCGACCGCTGAACTGCTGCGGCGGTATCACCTGTCGGGCGCCGATATCGCCGGGCGGATTGCGGCCGATCTCGGACGGGGCACGTGAGCGTGCCGGTCGATCTGCTGGTGACGGGCACCGGCTCGCTCGCGGAAGCTGTGCTGTTTGATCTGATGGCGATGCCCACGGGTACCGGGCCGATGTCGATCATGCTGGCAGGGCGCAACGTGTCCCGGCTCACGTGGCTGTCGCAAGCCGCGAATGCGCGGGCGTGTGCGCTCGATATGCGCCATCGCGTCGCGCACCGTGCACTCGACTGGGATGCGCCCGACGATCTCGCGAGGTTGCTCGAGGCGTGCGCGCCGAAGCTGGTGTTTCATGCGGCGTCGCTGCAATCAATGTGGGAAATCGCAGGTGGCAACGACGCCTGGGCCGCCGGGATCCGTGCGAGCGGCTACGGCGCGACCTTGCCGTTGCAGGTCGCGCTGGCGCTGCGTGTCGCGCGCGCAATCGGCACACACGCGCCGTCGAGCCGGTTGATCAACGCGTGCTATCCGGATGCGTCGAACGAGATCCTGATGCGTCTCGGTCACGATGTGCTGTGCGGCATCGGCAATGTCGCGACGCTGACGGCAACGTATGCGGGGCATCTCGGCTTGAATCTCGATGCGCCGGCGCGACTCCGTATGCTCGCGCATCACTGGCAGATCACCGCGGCAATCGCCGGGCAGGGTCGACGACATCCGCCGCGCGTGTGGATCGGCGATGCGGCCGAAAGCAGGCCCGATGCGTTGCCCGACGTGCGGTTGCCGGCCGGTCCGGCGTTGAACCTGATCACCGGGGCAACCGGCGCACAATTGATTGGCGCAGCGCTCGGTCGTATCGAGCGGTATGCGGGGCACGCGCCCGGCCCACTCGGTCTGCCTGGCGGCTACCCCGTGGTGTTTGTCGATGGCCAGCTTCAGCTGGACCTGCCGCCTGGCGTGACGCGCGACGAGGCCGTGGCGAGCAATCGCGAGTGGGGACAGGAGGAAGGCGTCACGGTCGATGCGCACGGGATGGTGCGCATCACGTCGGACCAGGTAGCCGGTAAGGGTGCAACAGCGCTGCCACGGTCCTACGGTATCGACGAAATCGAAGATATCGCGCAACAGATGATCCACACGAAGGCGCGATTACAACGTTGTGCGGCATAAGCGGCATAAGCGGCCGATCGCGGACAGGCGGCGAGCCGTTCGGCGCGAAACATGAACTCTGAAACACGAACTCTGAAACAGGAATGGAAGATGGATTTGAAGAAACGCAGCGACGGTGTCGACCTTTTACGCGGGATCGCAATCCTGCTGGTGTTGATCCTGCATTTTCACCTGACGTACCGGTTGAACATCACGCCGTTCGATGCACCCTGGCTGTCCGATGCGATCAAGGCGGTCGCGCGCAACGGCAATTACGGTGTGACGATGTTCTTCGCGGTATCGGGCTACCTGATCACGTCGACGTCGGTCAAGCGCTTCGGCTCGCTCGGTGAAATCCGGCCTGCCGCGTTCTACCGGTTCCGTGCCTCACGGATCCTGCCGTGCCTCGTGCTCGTGCTGATCGTGATCGTCGCTCTGGGTTCGCTCGGCATGCGCTCGTTCGTCAACAAGCCTGACACCGCGAGCGTGCTCGTCTCGGTGCTGTCCGTGCTGACCTTCTGGCACAACGTGCTGATGGCCAAGGTGGGCTACTTCAACTACAGCATGAATATTCTCTGGTCCCTGTCGGTCGAGGAGGTGTTCTACCTGTCGTTCCCGATTATTTGCCTCCTGTTGCGGCGCCATCGCTACATCCTCCTGTTCCTGTGCGTGCCGATTATCGTCGGGCCGATCTACCGCAGCCTGCACGCCGACGACGAGATCGTGGCGCTCTATGGCTATCTGTCGTGCTTCGACGCGATAGCGATGGGGAGCTGCGTCGCGCTGCTGCCCGCGCGTACGCTTTCGCGCGGTCTGAGTCGGGCGATCCAGCTGGTTGCCGGTGCCGCGATCGCGGTGACCTACCTGTCCGGCCCGATCATGCAGCACGTGGTCTGGGGCGTCTCGGTCGTCGCACTCTGCACGGCGGTGCTGCTGTATAGCATCAAGAATGCCGCGCCACGCGAGGCGGCGGCGTCCCCCTGGGTGTCGCGCTTCATCCGCTGGTTCGGGCAGCGCAGTTACGAGCTGTATCTCTTTCACATCGTCGTGCTGGGCATCCTGCGTGAATACATCACACGGGAGAACGTCGGTATTGATGCGAAGCCGCTGTGGTTCATTTTTTTCCTCGGCGTGTCGGCGGTGGTTGCGCAGGTCATTTTCAAGTACTACTCGGAACCGCTCAACCGCGGGCTCAGGCGCGGTGTCGCGCGCCCATCGCCCAGCTATCAGCAAAAGTAATCGATTCCTGCCGTCATCTTGTTTCGGGAGCGTCATCAGATGCATCGTAATCAGTTGAATTTTTCGGGTGGCCCCGGCGCGCTACCCGACTCCGTGTTGCAGCAGGCTCAGCAAGCCGTTGTCGAGTTGCCGGAAACCGGTCTCTCTGTGCTCGGGATGAGCCACCGGTCCAGCTGGTTCGTGGACCTGCTCGCGCAGACGGAAGCGGACCTGCGTGCGTTGCTGCAGGTTCCGGATGACTACAGCGTGGCGTTCCTGCAAGGCGGCAGCAGCCTGCAGTTCTCGATGATCCCGATGAATTTCTCGGTGCCGGGCGCTGCCGCAGCGGAGTACGTCACAACCGGCTACTGGAGCCGCAAGGTGCTGGAGGAGGCATCGCGCGTCGGGGCGATGCGGGTGATCTGGGACGGCGCAGCCAGCGGTTACCGCGCGCTACCGTCGCTCGATGCGCTCGACTGGGACACGCGCGCGTCGTTTCGCCATTACGTGTCTAACGAAACCGTCGAGGGGCTGCAGTTTCCGGCGGTCACCGATCTGCCGGGTAGTCCGCTGATCGCGGACATGTCCTCGGACTTCATGTCGAAGCCGTTCGATGTGCGGGCCTATGGGATGGTCTACGCGCACGCGCAAAAAAACCTGGGACCGGCCGGTGTGACGGTGACGCTGATCCGCAACGCGCTGCTCGAACGCACCCCCGACACCCTGCCACCGATGCTCGACTACCGGACGCACATCAAGCATCGCTCGAACTACAACACGCCGCCGGTGTTTGCGATCTATGTGATGGCGAAGGTGCTGCACTGGATCCGCGACGAAATCGGTGGTCTCGACGCGATGCGCGACATCAACTCGCGTAAGGCCGCCGCGCTCTACGCGACGCTCGACGGGTTGCGCGAGGTGGTCGATTGTCATGCGGAGAAAGCGGCGCGCTCGATGATGAACATCGCGTTCCGCTTCAAGGATGCGCGGCTCGACACGCTGTTCAAGGAGAAATCCACCGAAGCCGGCTTGTCTGGCCTGGGCGGCCACCGTTCGCTCGGCGGCATGCGTGCGTCGCTGTACAACGCCGTGTCGGAACAGGCGGTGAAGCGCTTGACCACATTCATCAACGAGTTCGCGGTCCGGTATGCATGACCGGCACGACGTCGTGCAACGCGCCGTAACCGTGGCGCCCATTGCATCGACGCGAGCGCAACCCAGAGGAGACTGACCATGCTTTCCATCATCGTGACGTGGCGCAACCGCAACGAACTGGCCGGCGCGCTGCCCGGACTCGTTGAGACCGCGAACCGCCTGAACGGCGAAGTCGTGATCGTGAACTTCGGTGGCGACGCTGGCGTGCTGGCTCGACAGATCGAGGGTCATGAGCACGCGGTTCAGGTCGTCGAACTCGGCGAACAACCGTATTTCCACAAGACAAAGGCACAGAACCTCGGCGCGCACTCGGCGCGTCACGATGTGCTGTTCTTTTGCGACTGCGACATCATCGTCGATCCAGACGCAATCGCCTCACTGGTGCGCGAGCTGGTTGCCACACCAGGCCGGTTCGCGACGCTGAAAGGCGTGCGCGAGACAGAACAGAACTCGCGGCAGGCGAAGAACGTGGTGCGTTTCGGTTATCGCCTCGACGTCAGGATCCGCAATGGTCGCGAACTCACGATTCTCGACAACGAGGAAGACGCGCAGGACGGCACGCGCCAGGCGCCCGGGTTGCTGTTCGTCAGGAAGCAGGACTTCCTGTCGGTGAACGGCTACAACGGGCGTCTGCACGGTTGGGGTTGGGAGGACCAGGACATGGTCTCGCGATTGACTCTTGGGGCAGGGCTCGCGCGACATATCGACGGCCACGCGCTGCATATTTCGCACGACGACCACGCGCGCGTATCGCAGTACCCGATGGAGAACCGCTGGGAAAGCCGTGACAAGATGTTCCGGCAGGCGTTGGCCTACTACGATGACGACGATTTTCGCGGCACGTTTGCCGAGGACGTCGAGCATCTCGCGGCAGATCTGGTCGTCACGTACCCAGGAGCCACGCGTTCCGGACTATATGGCGATAGTCCCGCGTCGGGCAACCCGACTCGCCTTCAGAGCCAGGGACCTGGACAATGAGCACGATGCTCGATCGATCCACTTTTGCTGGATCTGCTGGCATCGACCACCGGATGGATCACCTCGACTGGCTCGAAGCCGAGTCGATTCACATCCTGCGTGAACTGGTCGCTGAATGCAGCAAGCCCGCGCTGCTGTTTTCGGGCGGCAAGGATTCGGTGGTCGTGCTGCATCTCGCGTTGAAGGCCTTTGGTCTCGGTGCGAACCGCAAGACGTCGCTGCCGTTTCCGCTCGTGCATATCGACACCGGTCACAACTACGCTGAAGTGATCGACTTCCGCGATCGCCGCGCGCAGGAAATCGGCGCGGAACTGGTGGTGGGTCACGTTGAGGATTCGATCAAACGCGGCACCGTGCGTCTGCGCCGCGAGACCGATTCGCGCAATGCCGCGCAGGCTGTCACGCTACTCGAGACGATCGCGCAGCACGGCTATACCGCGATGATCGGCGGCGCGCGCCGCGACGAAGAAAAGGCGCGGGCGAAAGAACGCATCTTCTCGTTCCGCGACGAATTCGGCCAGTGGGATCCGAAGGCACAGCGCCCCGAACTGTGGAGCCTCTTCAACGCGCGGCTGCATCAAGGCGAACACCTGCGCGTGTTCCCGATTTCGAACTGGACCGAACTCGATGTGTGGCAATACATCGCGCGCGAACAGCTCGAACTGCCGTCGATCTATTACGCGCATCAGCGCGAGATCGTGCGCCGTAATGGTCTGCTAGTGCCGGTTACGCCGCTGACGCCGATTCGCGCGGGTGAGACCAGCGAAACCGCGCTGGTGCGTTTCCGTACGGTTGGCGATATCAGCTGCACGTGCCCGGTGGAAAGCGATGCCGACGATCTCGAGAAGATCATCGCCGAAACGGCCGTGACGGAAATCACGGAGCGCGGCGCGACGCGGATGGACGACCAGACGTCGGAAGCCGCGATGGAACAGCGCAAGAAGCAGGGTTATTTCTAAGGCATTCGCTAATCATGAGCATTCATCAACCAGAAGACCTCGGCGTGCTGCGCTTCATCACGGCGGGCAGCGTCGACGACGGCAAGAGCACACTGATCGGCCGCCTGCTGTACGACAGCAAGGCCGTGTTGTCGGATCAACTGTCGGCGCTGTCGCGTGCGAAGAACAAGCGCACCGTCGGCGACGAAATCGACCTGTCGCTGCTGACCGACGGCCTCGAAGCCGAGCGCGAGCAGGGCATCACGATCGATGTCGCGTATCGCTACTTCGCGACCGCGAAACGCAAGTTCATCATCGCCGATACGCCGGGTCACGAGCAGTACACGCGCAACATGGTGACGGGTGCCTCGACCGCGCATGCGGCGATCATTCTCGTCGACGCGACGCGCGTCACATTCGAGAACGGCGTCGCGCAACTGCTGCCGCAGACCAAGCGTCACAGCGCGCTCGTCAAGCTGCTCGGTCTGCAGCACGCGATCGTCGCGATCAACAAGATGGATCTGGTCGACTACAGCGAAGCGCGGTTCAACGAGATCCGCGATGCGTATGTCGAACTCGCGCGTCATCTGGGGCTTGCCGATGTGCGTTTCGTGCCGGTGTCGGCGCTGAAGGGCGACAACATCGTCACAGCCAGCGAGCGTATGCCGTGGTACGCGGGCGAGCCGCTGCTCGACGTGCTCGAAGCGTTGCCCGTCGAACAGCCGACCGGCCAGGCGCTACGTTTCCCGGTGCAGTGGGTGGCGCGCCAGGACGGCAGCCAGGCTGACGATTTCCGCGGCTATATGGGCCGTGTCGAATCTGGCGAAGTGAAGCTCGGCGATACGATCGTCGTGCTGCCCGCGAACCGTGAAGCGACGGTGAGCGAAATCATCGCGCCGGTGCCGGGTGGTACGGCACAGGTGGATCGCGCGTTTGCCGGACAGACGGTGACGATCCGCCTCGCGGAGGATGTCGATGTGTCGCGCGGCGATACGTTTGTGGCGGCCGGGCAATCGGTTGAGTCGACAAAGAAGCTCGAAGCGGACCTGTGCTGGTTCGACGAAGTGCCGCTGTCGACACAACACAAGTACCTGCTGAAGCACACCACCAACACGGTGTTCGCACGGATCGGCGCAGTCCGTGAAGTGCTCGACGTGCATACGCTGTCGCACGCAGTCGACCGCCACGATCTCGCGATGAACGACATCGGCCGCGTGACGGTGACGCTTCAGCAGTCTCTCGTTTGCGACACGTACGCGACGCATCAGGGCACCGGTGCATTCGTGCTGATCGACGAGGTGTCGCACCACACGGTAGCCGCCGGGATGATTCACGCCTGCTCCACGTGAAGGGCGGCAAGCCACGCCTCACCGTCCCGGCTCGCGTGCCGATACGCACATGCCCGACCAGAAGAACGGTCGACATGGCTTCTTTGATTTGCAATTCGCAGGCCCCACACATAACTGGTCTTGCATGACCATTCGGAGAATACGCATGACGCTTACTGCTTTGATGGCGAACGAGAGATCCGGCTCAACAGAAATTCGCCACACCGACGATTCGTACTCCAACCTCCTCACGGAGATGACGGACCGGTTTCCAGAGTCATCGCGATATCTGGATCTCGACAGAATCCGCAGCATGGATCTCGTGGCGGTACACGACGACCTGCGCAAGATTGACGCGGGCGGTTTTTCTCACGAGAGCGTGGGCGGCCACTACGGACGCCAGCAGTTGAATGTGGGCAAGGTGCTGTCGCGGCGTCACGGCTATCTCGCGCTCGCTCGCCTGCTGCAACGTAGCCATCGCTGGCAGCGCGACCACGTTCTGTTCGATGTGCTGGCGGGCAATGGCACGTTCGATCGCGTCATGCAAGGTCTCGTCGATGAGCGGCCCAGATATGTCGGCAACGACGTGTCGATTACGATGGTGCGGCAGGCGCACGGCGACAACCGCCTGGTCTTCTACAGCGATCTGCGTACGCCGCTCGTACGGGAAGCGTTTGCGGATTACGGTGTGTCGTCGTATGGGACACACCATGTGCCGCCCGAAGAGCGCCGGGCGTTCGCCGCGGCAGCCGGGCGACGGATCAAGGCGGGCGGGACCTTTGTGCTGCAGGACTTTATCGAAGGCAGTCCGACAGCCGACTGGTACGCGGAATGTATTCATCAGTTTCGCAGCTGCGGCCATGAGTACCGGCACTTCGAGCGCAACGAGCTTGCCGGCCTGCTCGACGGCGCGGGTTTCGTCGACGTGTCCGAGCATCTGATCTACGACCCGTTCGTGATGCAGCTCGACGCAACCTGCGACGAGCTCGACGCGCGAGGCAGGTTCTACGACTATCTGATCGAACTATTCGCGCTCGATCGCCTGCAGAGGATCGTCGAGCTGGAAGGGCTTTCCACGCGCACGCTCGACAATCTGATGTCGCCGTATTTCCGGCTCACCGATGACGATCTGACAGAACTGCGCCGCGATACGGATACGAACGATGTGGCGGACGCATTGCTCGTGCGCGAGCTGACGGTCAAGTCGATCGATGGCGTTCGTTATCTGATTGCTCCGCGTGTCGCGATTGCCGCGGTTGGCACGCGAGCTGCAAACGCATGATGGAGATGGCATCCGCTAAGCGTTGAGTGTTGAGACTCCGCCGGCGTGTGTGGCACGCCGGCGGGGCATCGCACAAACCGCGGAATCAGGAGAGTCTGCGCGCCGGACGAACGTAGAACAGGAAGCAGGCCAGCATCAGGAACGCGCTGATCATCAGTACCCAGTCGAGCGATTGACGACTCACGACGAACCCGTAGACATAGAGGCTGCTGATGGCGAAGCCGGCACAGAACACGATCAGGCCGTACATCGCGCTTGCAGTACCCGCATTCTGAACGAACGGTCTGAGGCAGGACGACAGGCTACTCGGGAAGATCATCCCGAGTGACATGTAGATGAAGAACAAAGTGAGGATGAGCGTGAGGAGATCGTCGCGGCCGAATTCGGAAAGCAACTGGTTGGCGGTCACGGCGACGATCAGGATACCCATGCCATAACCGATGATCGTGACCGGGTCGCGCTTTCTCGCGATTCGGTTATTGGTGGTCGAGCCAATCAGGTAGCCGCATGAAATGAACAGCATGGCCCAGCCGTAGTCCGTCACCGCGAGCTGATACTTCACCTGAAGGACGAACGGACAGGCCACGTTGACGAGACTGAAAATACCGAACAGCAGCGCAAGCAGAATCACGTTCGAACGGAATGCGGGATTCTCGAAAAGCGTTCCGTAGGCACGGTAGAGCGAGAGCAGGCGGATGTCCTGACGGGGGCGCGGCAAGGTTTCCGGCATGCGAAGGTAAATAAACAGCGCAAGCACGAAGCCGAATACGATCAGCAGACAGAACGACGCACGCCATCCGAAATAGGCCTGCAGATACCCGCCAACCGTCGGTGCCAGAATCGGCACGAGTGCCCAGGCCATGGCGAGAGACGAGGACGCGATCGGCAGCTTCGCCGCCTGAAAGCTGTCGCGCATGATGGCGCGGGCGCAGACGCTGGTGGCGCCCAGTGCGATGCCCTGGGTTGCGCGCAGTATCTGGAGCACGGTGACATTGGTCGACAGTACGATGCCGATGGTCGACAGCAGGAACAGCACGAGCCCGAACAGCAGGACCGGCCTTCGTCCATGATAGTCAGAGAGCGGGCCGTAGATGATTTGCGACCCGCCGTATCCGAACAGAAAAATCGCGATGCTGAACTGGATTTCCTGCTGGGTCGCGGAAAAGACATGCACCATCTCCGGAGCCGACGGCAGGTAAATGTCGATCGTCATCTGGCTCAGTACGACCAGAAGGATGATCAGAACCAGCCTTTTTCTTTCCTCGGGGGTCATCAGTTGTATCCCATGAGCAGCTATGGCCAGTTTTCGCACGCTCGCAGCCGGTGCGCGCAAGCGAGCGTCACGCAATCGACATTACTGTGCCTTGACGTGGCTCAGGCTGACGATCAGGCTGGTTAAGGAATCAATCGTCGCAAAGTTTTCTGGCGTGAACTGGTCGTCGTCGACACTAACCTGAAAGTGCTTTTCGATCTGGTCTTTCAGTTCGACAAAGCCCAGCGAATCGACGCCGAGGTCCTGGCGAAGAGAATGGGTGTCGAGAATCTTGTCTTTTTCGACTTCGACATAAAGTTCTTCGACCAGAATATCTTTGAGGCGGCTTTGGATATTTTCCATAGTGTTTCTCCTGATGTGTGAAGGTTTTACGTCCGGAAATACAATTCCCTGGCATATCCGGAAACCGGATGCGCCCAGATTGATCAATGCATTATGCGTACCGCATGGAAAGATGCGTTTTTTCAGATCATGATTGATGAGGTATTACGGGTTCATAGTGATCGAGGTAAACCACGATTTGATTTTCGTTTGAAGATTGCTATTGCGTTTGAACACGGCTGCTCGATGCGACTTCGCGAGCAGTTATAGGGCAACGTACAGACCTTGTCAATTTCTGGACGACATGGGTTGGCGTCACGCTGAAACCCCGTGAATCCTGCTTCAGGCGGTGATCGAAGCTGTTCCAGCCTCCTGGTCGGCTGACGATGACCGGCAAAAAATCCTCGCAACAACTGCCCCTCCGGCGGCAAATGGAATTGATTTCCGACTATCGCACCGACTCGCACTCTATTTCTATAGTCTACCGTACGTTTCTTAAGCCGGGTGTCGTTTCATTTGATCGAACATCGGGTGTGTGCCATGAAGCATTTATGAATTTAACTTGAATACGCGACAACCTTCTTGACTCTCGACATTTTCGCAGACTAAGATGGGCGCGCAAATAAATTCTGCTATTGCAGAGCCCCAGACCACAATACAAGGTTCTATACCGACCAGTCTCTTCTTCGCGTAGTTCTTCCAGTCACAGGAAAATGGAATGAGTGAAGCCGCCAGCATGATCATTGACGGCGTGGGTGATCTCACGCGTCGTATTTCTGATTTCGGTAACAGTACGCCGAAGTACGAGCTGTTATTCCAGGGATATGCGGATCTGAAGTTACAGCCGGGGTCCGCGGTCGTGATACTCGCCCCCAATAGCGCTGAGTTTCTGTTTCACTGGATCGCCATTCTCGCCAATGGTCTCGTGCCATGCGCGATTGCGCCGTCGACGAAAAGCGCGTTCATCCAGCGGCTTTGTGAGTCGTTGAGTATCTCGGCCGTCGTCGGGCCACAAGTGGATGCCGCACGTTATCAGTCGAAGGACAGCAGCAGGATCGGTACGTTCGGCGCCGTGGTCGTGCAACGCGTTCCGCCGGCGTACGAGGCGTTCGATGTGCTCATTCTCACGACAGGTACCTCAGGATCGCAGACGGCCTGTGTCCATAGTGTCGATACGCTCGCGTGCAACGCGGGCATGACCAATCGGACGCTCAACATCGGCGCCGCCGACAGGCAGCTTGTCGTACTGCCGATGTATCACTCCTACGGGCTGATCACGCAAAGTATCGGGGCGATGATCAGCGGTTGCGAACTCAAGATCGATGGTCCGCCGTTCAATGCGAAACGCTATGCAGAGATCATTCGCGACGAGCGCATTACGGTAAGCGGCATTACGCCGACCATAGCGCGCGATCTGCTCGAAAGAGACGCCGTTCTCCCACCTTTGCGTTCACTGAGCATTGGCGGCGATCGCATGACGCGAGACGAGGTAGGGGCGCTTCTGAGCAAGCCTTTCATCAACGAACTCTACGTGACCTATGGCTTGACGGAAGCGGGACCGCGCGTGTCCGTGTTGCCAGCACACAAGTCGCTTCCGGAAACCCACGACTCCGTCGGGTTGGCCTTTAGTGGCGTCGAAACACGGATCGATGCGCCCAATGCCGATGGTGTCGGCCAGTTGCTGGTCAAGACACCGTCGATGTGCCGCCGCAAGGTCGGTGGAAATATTTCGCGTCAGCCAGTCACGGACGACGGTTTCCTCGAAACCGGCGACCTGTTCACTCAGGACGCAAACGGCTATCTGCGTTACGTGGCGCGCAAGTCGGATGTGTTGATCATCAAGGGCGAAAAGATCAACGTGCGAAGTGTGGATCAGGTGGCCCGGCAACATCCGGACATCGAGTTTTCGCGCACGGTCGAGGGCGAGGCGAGTTCGCTCGTGACGTTGGTCTGGGCGAGAGACAACAAGGCACTCGATCTCGATGAGATCAGGAAATTCATGAAGGCGTCACTGCGACTGCATGAGGTTCCGGATCAGCTCATCCAGAAGCAGCCGGACGACTTCCATAAATAACCGTCAATCGAAAATCGGAACGACACCATGATAGTCAGGTCATTGGAAAGCATTGAGGGCACGGAGCGAGACGTGGTAGCAGAGACGGGCGACTGGCGAAGCCGGCGCTTCATCCTCGCGAAAGACGGAGCGGGTTTTTCGATGAACATGACGACGGTCAAGGCCGGGATCGAAGTGGAGCTTTGCTACAAGAATCATATCGAGGCGGTCATCTGCCTCGAGGGTGAGTGCGAGCTGACCAACAAGAAAACGGGCGAGACGTTCACGATCAAGTCAGGCGATATGTATCTGCTGGACCAGCATGATCGTCATATCGTCCGAACGAAAACGGCGTTCCGTGCGATCAGCGTCTTCAACCCTCCCTTGACCGGTCGCGAGGATCACGATGCCGACGGGTCATTTCCGCTGCTGACCGACACCGAATAGATCCGCGCGCGGTCAGGGGAACCAGATGAAGTATTTGCATCTTCGCGATGGCGGAGCCATGCCGGCTTTGGGGTTGGGAACCTACCGGCTCGAGGGTCGCGCGGGCTACGAGGTGATCCGCGACGCACTTGGGATCGGCTATCGACATATCGATACCGCAGAGGCTTACGACAACGAAACTGAAGTCGGTGACGCGATCCGTGATGCGCAGATAGATCGCGACGCGCTTTTTGTCACGACAAAGATATGGCCGACGCACTTCAGAAAAAAATTCGTTCAGCTTGCTGCCGAGAGCTCTCTGCGCAAACTGCGATGTGACTATGTCGACCTTATCTTGCTGCATTGGCCTAGTGAAAAGGTGCCTTTAGCTGAGACGCTCGAGGCACTTTCGAGCCTGCTCACGCGCGGCCACGCGCGTGCGATTGGTGTCAGCAATTTCAGTGCGCAGCAGATTCAGGAAATCACGCAGATTCACGGCATTCCGCTCGCCTGCAGTCAGATCGAGTATCACGCGTTGCTTGATCAGCGCGACGCGCTTGAGCGGGCAAGCAACGATTCGCTGGTTACCGTCGCGCACAGTCCGCTCGCCCAGGGGCGTTTATGCAATGAGCCTTTGCTCAACGAAATCGGTGAGCGATATCGCCGGACCGCAGCCCAGATCGGCTTGCGCTGGCTCGTGCAGCAGGAAGGCGTGGGGGCGATTCCGAAGGCGTCGTCGACGGCGAGCCTGATGCAGAATCTCGAGATTTTCGACTTCGAATTGAGTGACGACGATATGAGCCGGATTTTCGCGTTGAACTCAGGGGTCCGTGTCGTGCAGGCCAGGAGCGAGACTAGAAGCGAGGCCTGACGTGCCAGTCGAAATGTGTATGAGTCAACTTTCCACGCAAGGTATCCAGCGATGAAGAACATATTCTTGCTTCCTTACGCCGGCGGCAGTGTGTCGGGCTACCGCCCTTATGTTGCCGACTTTCCAGAGCACGTTGGCGTTGTCGTTCCCGTCGAGATTCCTGGGCGAGGCAAGCGATCGCATGAGAATTTCGCCACCTCGATTCCGGAGTGCGCGGCAGTCACGGTCGATCAACTGGAGTCGGTGGAGGAGGACTACATCCTCCACGGTCATTGCATGGGCGCGTTACTCGCTTTCGAGGTGATCAAGTTGCTTGAGGCGCGTGGACGGCGGCTACCACGCTTCATGGTGTCATCGGGCCGCAATGCACCGAAATACAGGACGAACTGGTCGCAGCAGGTGGCGGGGCTCGACGACGAGCAGTTCTTCTACGCGTTAAAGGAAGTGGGTGGTGTGCCGCGCGGGCTCAATTTCGCCATGTCGCGGCAGTTCTTGATCGTCATCCGCCACGATCAGGCGATGTCACGCGATTACGATCCGGGCGAGACGAAAATCAGCGTACCGATCCTGGCGCTGGCCGGCCGCGATGACGGGATGACGAATGCAGCCGCGCTCGCCGAATGGCAAAACTACACGTCCGACTTCGTGTCGGTGCAGTGGCTCGAAGGGCAGCACTATTTCATCTTCGACCAGGCGCGTGAAGTCGCGTCGTGCATCGAGGAGTTCTCCCGTCAGGTCAGTCACTGAGGTATCGAACCGTTCGCTGGGTCCGATCCTGCGTGCGCTGGGCGGAACACTGAAAAAGATCGACATGAAACCACTCGCCGTTGCCGCATGGTCCATGACAACCCCGTTCGGGGAGGACGAGGCTACGCTCGATGCATTGTTCGAAGGCCGCTCGGCTTTTACGCCGCAGGTGTCGCCGTGGCCGCTGCGCAACCCGCTTGCCGCGGTGATTGCGGATCGGCCGGATTGCGCGCAATCCGATCGCGCATGGCAGCGTCATCTCGCGACGCGTGTCGCTGGCCGCGCCTTGCGTCGAACCGCGTTCGATGTTCGAAGCGCACAGCATCGTTGCGCACTTATCTTTGCAACGAGTTACGGGCATCTGATCGACGATACCGGCGACGACACGATGTCGACGTGGGCGCGCGATAGCGCTCGAATCCTCGAACTGGATCTCGAACCGATCGTGGTCGGGGCCGGCTGCTCGTCGGGCTCCGATGCACTCGGTGTCGCAGCCGCGATGCTGGACACCGGGGCGGTGGACGTCGCGATCGTCGTGGCGGTCGATATCGTCACGGCGGCGAAGCGCATTGCGCATTCGAGTCTGGGAACCATGACGACGGGCGAGCACAAACCCTTCGATACCGCTCGAAGCGGCATGTTGCTCGGCGAAGCAGCGGCCGCGGTTGTGCTGATGAGAAGCGCTGACCTGGCGGAACATGAAGGCGAACTGATCGGCGTGGGCGCCGCGAACGATGCGTTCGGCGTGACGGCCCCCGATCCTTCTGGCGTGTCGGTGCGTTACGCGCTCGATCGCGCGTTGCAGGCCGCTCGGCTCGGCTATAGCGATCTCTCGCTCTATTTCGCGCACGGCACGGCCACGCAATTGAACGACGCGATCGAGGCGAAAGTCATCGAGGAGGTTTTCGCGGATCACGACGATCTCGCGATCGTTGCCACCAAGGGTGCGTTGGGGCACTCGCTCGGCGCGTGTGGCGTGGTCGAGTTCATCCTGCTTCTGCAGATGCTGAACCGTCGGCGTACGCCGCCGACGGTTGGGCTGACCGACCCGGTCGGCCATCTCGCTCCCCGCTTTCCAGATCCACAAGGGCGTGTGCTCGGCAGCCCGTACGGTGTCAGTGTCACGCTGGGTTTCGGCGGGTTCAACACGGCTCTCGTTGCGCGTGGACTGGCGCGATGACTTGCGCCCGTGAGTACGGAGGCTAAACCCATGAACGTGAGATCGACGTTATGCGAAGACATCCGCTCGCATAACAAGCCGTCGTTGTTTGCCACACCGCTTGCATGGGCGACCAGTGACTTTGTGCAGACGCTGATCGATGAGGCGGGTGAAATCCAACCGTCTGAGACAGGAATGATCGTGGTGAGTGACGACTGCAGTCTCGATACCGTGCGCGAGCTTGCCGCGACGGCGGTGCAGGGAAAGCTGTCGCCGCTGCGTTTCGCTGGTGCGAGTCCCAGTATCGTTGTTGGCCTTCCAGCGCTTCAGCAAGGTATTCGCGGACCGACGCTGGCCCTGACGATGTCACCAGAACACGCAGTCGCTCCGGTCATTGCGCTGATCACCTACTGGTTGACGCACAGCGGGATCGATGCGGCGATCGTCGTCGCTCACCATCGGCATGGCGTCCGGTCTCATCTGTTCAAGGGGCTGGTCGTTCGTTCGATCGACGCGGAACTGGGACAGCAGGTCATGCAGCTTTGCAACGCGGCATCCGACGAACCCGCTTTTCCCGACAGGAATGAGTAAGACATGGCTATCGAGATCGAGAAAACCCCAGGCTGTCCGGAAACGACGCGCGGCAACGACAACCTGCTTCGCGTAATCGAGCAGAGAGTGGAGCAATTCCGCTGGCGTGAGCGCGCCGTGTTTCATGAGGGCGCTGAAACGTATACGTTTGCCGATGTATTCGCGGGTAGCGCAAACGTCGCTGCCGCTCTGACTGCGCTCGGCATTCGCAGCGGTGACCGTTTGCTGATCGCTTTGCCCGACTCGTGGCATTTCGTTGTGACGTTTCTCGGCACGCTTCGCATCGGCGCTGTGCCGATCCCGTTGAATCCCGAGGTTCACGTCGACGAGCGAGCGGCGCTGATTGAGCGCTCGAATACAAGACTCGTCGTGTCGGCGGTTGCGATGGCGGGTGAGGTATCGGTTGCCCCCGAGGATCTGCTCGTTCCCGCGCCGCAATCTGCAGAAGTCGTCACGATCGCACATCGCACGCACGACGAGATTGCGTACGGTGTGTTCTCATCGGGTACGACTGGGCTGCCAAAAATCATCTTCCATAGCCATGGCGACCCGCTGGTGTTCACGTCGGCATTCGCCTCCCATCTCGGCCTGGGTCCTGGCGACACGAGCGTGTCCGCCGCGCGTATGTGTTTTGCCGCGGGTCTCGGCAACTCGTTTTTCTTTCCGCTGCTGCGCGGGAGCGCCGCTGTGTTGAGCCGTGAGCGTCTGACGCCGAAGCTGGCGTGTTCACTGATCGAAAAACATCGCGCAACCCTCCTTTACGGACCGCCCAGTTTCTATGGGCAGATCCTCGCCGATGGCCTGGGAGACCGGTTATGTACGCTGCGCCTCGCGGCCTGCGGCGGCGCGACGCTGCCGGTCGTACTCGAACGCAGGCTAAGGTCCTGCCTCGATGATCGACTGGTCAACATCTTCGGCAGCTCGGAGATCGGCCACGCGATGGTGGTCAACGGTCCGGGGCATCAACTCGAGGGCGCATCGGGCCGCGTGCTGGCGCCGTATGACGTGCGTGTGGTGGACGAAGCGGGCGAGGCCGTACCGGCGGGCCGGGAAGGGCGGCTTGAAGTGTCCGGCACCACGATCGCGCTCGGCGTCGAGCACGGTACGGGAGCCCCGGTACGCGTTCCGTCGACCGGCTGGTATCGAACCGGAGACGCGGCCGTGATCGATACAGAGGGGTTCGTCCATATTTCAGGTCGCATCGACGACATCGAGATTGTCGGCGCTCAGAACGTGCATCCAGCGGAGATTGAATCGATGCTGCTCAGTCTGCCGCAGGTGCGAAACGCAGTTGTGTATTCGAGCGTGCAGCCCGACGGCCAGCCGTTGCTCAAGGCGCTGATCGTGCCGGCCAGTCAGGACGTCGACGCGGATGATCTGCTCGGCGTGATCCAGGAACATGTCCGCCGCCATCTGTCCTGGTACAAGGTGCCGCAACTCGTCGAACTGACGCGCGAGATTCCGTTGACGAGCTTCGGAAAGATCGATCGCAAGGCGATCAGGAAGCGGGATCTGCATGAGGCATTGAAAGCGACCTGATCCTGTCATGGGCGTCCCCGGATGAGGGGCGTCCCAATCCGTCCTGCCGATTCCGTGTGGAGTGTCAATGTACGCAAACGAAACGATCGCCGATCTGATGAAGTCGTGTTACGGAGGACAGGAACTTCTCGCCTGTGCCGAAACGGATAACGGGTTCGAATTCCAGGTTCCGGCTGCCATTCGGGACCCGCAGACCGCAGAATTTCGCTCGCCGGCGCCGATACTCAACGAACTGGCGATCGGTCATCGACTCGCTGTGTCGATCGGTCGTCACAAGTACGCGATCCAGCGAGAAGCGTCGCTTGCCATCAAGTCCATCGAGAGCGCGACAACACCGATCGATCCGGTCGAGGGCTATCACGTCAGCTGGCACGCTGAACTGACGACTAACCGGGAAGCGCGGGTTACGACATTCAGATCGACGCTGGTCGTTAAACACGCTGCAGAAAGCCGCCGCGTCGAGATGCTGTTTAACGTGCTGCCGCCGTCACTCGTGTCGTTCGTGCGGCGGACAAGGAAATTTGCCGATTACGCCGACATCGCTATCAACCGCGAAGTGTCTGATCTGTCGACCGTTGCCGACGGCCATTACCGCTATTTCCCATCGGAGAGTGACCGGCTGTCCGATGGCAAACGCGTCGATCACGTTCCGGCACTGACCTTGATCGATATCGCACTGTCCGTTAGCGGGGCGATGCATCCGGATGCGGGGCACCTGGGACTCGACGCAGATTTCCTGAGCTATACCGATCCGAGACAGATGTTCGACGTACTGACTGACGATGACCGGCAGGCCGTGGTGTTCATGCAGAACGACCAGCGTGTCGCTGAAATTCGTAGTGGCGCACATCTGGCCCGTGGCGATGATCTGACCGGGCGCACGATGCGTCATTCCCTGCTCAACCTATAAACCTGCGAATCCTAGCGGAGACGATGACATGACTATCGCAGCCCCGTCGTATGACGCCGATTTCTATTCGGACGAATTCATTCGGAACCCCTGGCCACACTATGAACGGATGCGCGAACTGGGATCGGTGGTCTGGATGCCGCAGCACGAAAATTACGCGCTGACGCGGTACGAAGCGCTCGAATCGGCGTTGCGCGATCACGAGACGTTCATTAGCGGCAAGGGCATCGCCGCCGATGCCAGAGGAAACGAACTGACGCTCGGCATCCGTAACGGTGCAGCGTCCGACGGAGAGCGTCACGCGCTGATTCGCTCGGTCACGTCCGAGCCGCTGCTGCCGCGCGCACTCGAGGACGTACGCGCCAGCATCGAATCAGCGGCCGACGAACTCGTCGACGCATTCGTCGACAAGGGCGAATTCAATCTGATGGAGAAATTCGCGTCGTACATGCCGCTATCGATCGTGACGAAACTGGTCGGATTTCCGGATTTCGGCAGAGACAACATGTTGCGCTGGGCGAGTGCGGCGTTCGACCTGGTCGGTGTGCAGAACGCGCGAGGCAGCGCCGCCGTCGAGGTGTTCGCCGAGATGCGGCAATTCCTGATGAACGAAATCCGTCCGGAGAATCTGATCCCGGGTAGCTGGTCGCGACGCATCTTCGATATGGTCGAGCAAGGCAAGCTTCCGCCGGAGGACACACTGGTCGCGATTCGCAACTACGTGACCCCGAGCCTGGAGACAACGATCTCGGCGATTGGCCAGCTCGTTTACCGGCTGGGCAAGAATCCTGATCAATGGGCGCTGCTGCAGCAAAAACCGGAGCTGGTGCGCGGCGCAGTTAACGAGGCCATGCGGATCGGCACACCGGCGCGGTCGCTCGCACGGCACACCTCGCGCGCCGTCGAAGTCGACGGCATCACGATTCCGGAGAATGCGCGCGTGATGATGGTGTTCGCATCGGCGAACCGGGACGCTCGCGTGTTTCCCGATCCCGACCGCTTCGATGTCACACGGCCGCCCAGGCGGCACCTGAGCTTTGGCCGCGGCATTCATATGTGTATCGGGGTGCACCTCGCCGAGCTGGAAATGAGCAGCCTCCTGAACGCAATCCTTGCACGCGTCAAAGAGATTCGTGTCGGTGAGCCCACGATGATCCTGAACAACACGCTCTATTCGTTCGCGACGCTCCCTGCGCAATTCATCTCATGACATGGGCTGGCGTTGCAATCGCCTTCGTTTGCGGGTCAATTCACTTACGGATCAAAACATGAAGAGGCAGACGCTCCCCCGCGGAAGACGCGATTTTCTGGCGAAGCTCATCGCACTCGGCGCGAGTGCAGCCGGTCCTGGTCTGTCAGCGACCTATGCGGCCGCCGCACAGGCCAGCCAGCGTGCGCCCATCGCCGATAGCCACGACTACGTGATCGTCGGTGCGGGGTCCGCGGGCTGCCTGCTCGCCGACCGTCTCTCGGCGACGGGGGCTTCTGTGCTGCTCATCGAAGCCGGTAGCAATCTGATTGAAAAACCGAAAATCTCACAGGTCGCCGACTGGGCCCAGAATCTTGGCAGCGATACCGACTGGGCGCGCAAAAGCGTGCCGCAGCCGGGGTTCGCAAACCGCGCGGAGACGCTGTCGGCGGGCAAGGTCTGGGGAGGTTCGGGGAGCATCAACGGAATGATCTGGCAGCGCGCCGACCCGCGCGATTATCTTCAGTGGCATCGTCTGGTCGGTGACCCCTGGCGCCCCGAAGCGCTCAACCGCGCTTATCTCGACGTCGTGCAGCCAGCGGGACACGCGGGCGACGCTGTGGCTGGCCGCCTCACGGTCGGTCGCTATGCCGATGCGCATCCGTTGACCGGGGCCTTCCTTGCGGCGAGCATGCAAACGGGCTTGCGCGCGATCGACCTGAGCGCCGGGCTGGCGCTCGACGGCGTCGGTGTTTCGTATGTCAATGCGACGCCGGATGGCCACCGATCGGCGCCGGCAGAGGCCATGCTCGCACCGGCGCTCGTGCGGCCGAATCTCGACGTCATCACAGGGGCGCTCGTCACTCGACTCGTGATGCGAGGTACGCACTGCCACGGCGTGGAGCTTGTCGTGGATGGTGAGCGCGTGACCTGCAACGCCAATCGCGAGACGATCGTGTGCGCCGGTGCCTGCGAATCGCCGAGGATTTTGATGCTGTCCGGGATCGGGCCGATCGACCAGCTGGCGCCACACAATATTCAGGTGCGGCAGGCGTTGCCGGCTGTCGGCCGCAATCTGCACGACCACCTGCTGCTGCGCTTCGTGTTCAAGGCGAAGACTGCCGTGCCGCCCCCGGTGTCGAACGGCTTCTCGACGATGGCTTTTTACGGCATGAGCGGACAGCAATACGCGCCCGACATTCAGGTGATCGGCATGCAGTATCCGTATGGCACCGATGTGCCGGCGGGTGCCGGTTATACCGTCAAGCCGTTCCTGGTGAAGCCCCGTAGCCGTGGCGCCATATCGCTCACGAGCGCCGATCCGCTTGCGCCGCTCGCCATCGATCCGCGTTACCTCGAGGAAGCGGTCGACCGCGATAACGTGATTGCAGGCGTTGAGCGCTCGATCGATATCGGTAGCGGCATGCATGAGTTCTACGGCAGCCTTGTTCCGGATGTCCCGCTGCGCAGTCGCGCTGACAAGCTCGCGTTCATCACTGCGAACGCGGCGCCGGGGATGCATTACGCCGGTACCTGCGCGGCGGGCCGCGACCCGGCCATGAGCGTCGTCGACTCGCATTTTCGCGTGTGGGGCGTTGAGGGTTTGCGTGTCGTGGATGCGTCGGTGATACCTGAGGTGCCCGCCGTCAATGCGCACGCGCCGATGCTGACGATCGCGCAACTTGCGGCATCGTATTGCCAGCTTGTTCCGTAAGCAGACGAAGGATGGGTAGTGCCGGGCGGCGTGAATCTGTTCTCGCAGCCCGGCGACGGCTAATGATTTCTTCAGCCACTGCCTCTGATACAGCACACGATCAGCATCTTCGCTGAGCGCCACCACACCGTTGTTCAAATGCAGGTCAACTGCACAGCACCTGCTCATGTGCGTCGAGCCGGTGCCGGCCATATGATTCCCAATATCCCCACGACATATATTTCAAATCAAAGCGTTCTAATTACTCATTCAGCATTATTACATTTGGAAACAACTACGGGATTTCGTGACTTCATTCATTCCAATAAGGATCGTTAAATTTGTGATTTACACTGGCTTCAAACAGCATTATAATTTTTGCGAGCTATGCGTCTCTCATAAATTAGAGTCTAAGCATGTTATTCAATTTGCATAGAAAATAACCGATCGATCGCAATAAATCCAGAGGCGGAATATACGCCGGATAACATCGCAAACATAACAATTAGGCCGGAACGATTTTCATTTTCGGGAGATGGGCGTTTTAGCCCGTTGGCCCGGCGGTAACTCGAGAAGGGCAAGGCGAGATCCGAAAACCTAATACGTTTGGGTTTTCACACGGCCCCGGCCGATTGGGTGAAGACGAATTCATGATTACGGTACCGGCGATGGCACAACAGTGCGCTCGATAGGTATCGGTTGCGCGGCGGTTGAAGCTTGGGTCTTGAGCTTGATTTGCGTTGTCATAATTATATCGCACACCTGAATAGTGGGATTGTAGAAAGCACGACTCAGACACAGTCCGTGTCGACACTACTGCCCCAGGTAAATACCCCAATATCGATGATCAAGGAAACGTCGAAGCTCGCGCACGCGGGTGAGTGCTGGCCGCACTCATCCGCCAGGTCGGACCGGTCGCGTTGGGTGCCGGACATTTTCCACGTGCTCGCGACGGTACTACGCATCGTCCATTTTTTCGCCGGATATCCGCTGCTTCATTGCGTTACCGCGTCCCCGAACATGCCAGTTCGGGTGCCTTTGCGTGCCGGACTGGGCGTGCTGCCCGGAGTGCGCGGGCATGAAACTTGATGTCTGGCCGGAAAGCGAGTCGGACCGGCGCCTGGTGCAAACTCGCGAAGTGTTGGTGAACGATGGCCGGGTGGCACTGTGTCTGATCGATTGCGAGGACAACGGCCTTCTGCTCGAACGCGTGTTCATCGACCGGGACGGCGCGCGAACTATCCAGCGGCTCGATGCGGGCAATGAGATCCAGCTCATGGCGTTCCTGCAGAGCGACCCCTACATCGATCTGCTCCGCGACAGCTACAACCGCGTACTCACCACGATCCGCTCGGTTGGCCAACCGTCTGTGCCGGTTGCGGCTCTTCCGGCGCATGTCTCCGAATGCCGGGACGAACTGGAAGTGCTAGCCCTGATGCGCAGCATCTGCGCCAGCAACGGTGGAATGGAGTGTCTGTATCGCTGGATCACCGTTGGTGAGCAGGATATGGTGATCGAGAGCCACGTCATCCTTGCCCACTGCCATCCCGCGTGGACGCAATCCTATGTCCATAACCACTGGGTGCTAAACGACCCGGCTGTCGATTATGCGAGGCACGAAACAGCGCCGCTGCGTGGCTCGGATATCAAACCGTATCGCGACGAACACTGGTTGGCACAGAAAGCAGGTGTCTACGGGTTGAACAGTAATGTGTTCTTTCCTGCGCATCGCCGTCGCGATCCGATGTTTGGTTTGCTTCACGTCAGTTCGCATATGCCATCGCCTGAAGGCGAAGATCTGATCTGGCAGAACCGTCAGAACCTGCGTGGTCTGGCAGCCGAACTGCTCGAGTGGAGAGTGATGCAACTTCGGCAGACAGCGGCACAGCAATTTCCCCTGAGCACGCCTGAGGTTGTAGCGCTTCGTGTGATCCGTCGCGGCGGCAGCGCGGCCCATGTTGCACATGAACTCAGTATTACCGAGCGTGAAGCTTACCGGCTGTTCCGTCAAATCAACGTAAAAATGGGCTGCGGCCATATTCGCGTGAGCGCAGGGGCGGCGCAGACGTACGGATTACTCGGTTCTATATAACCATATCAACTAGCAATGCATCGCTTAAGCATGCAAGTAATCTAAGGATTTACCGGGGGTGCCCGTTATATGCTTTGACCAAGGGTGCACAAGGTGAATTAGAAAATCGTAGTCAGATGATGAAAGAAGCTTGCGCTGCAATGCAGCGGGCGATTAACAACGGAACTGCCCCGTCCTTTGTGTGCAAATGTCAGCCCGACTCGCAGCAGCGGAATCCACGCAATAACGTTTTCTGAATAGAAAGACAAGCGACCAACCCGGTGTGATTGTGTGCGGTGGCTACCATCAGGTACCACGCGACCCTGAACGGAGATGTGAATGGATAAGCGAGTAAATTTGTTCGAGAAAGAGTCCTTTCTTGCTTCTGGATTCGGAACCCATCTGAATCGTGACGTGTTTCTCAATACGGAACCCGAGGAAATCAAGGAAATCCTCAAGCAGAAGGGATTCGCATTGGTCAGAGGCCTCGAGCTGAGCAAGCAGGATTTTCTGAAGATGTATTCCCAGTTTGGGCATATCGTCGCCTACGTCAATGACCGGGAGAAGGTGGGTTATGGCTATCGGGACACACTGGAACTCGACGGCGACAAACGCAAGATCGTAACCGGTCGAGGTCAACTGCCATTTCACGCGGACGGGGGATTGCTGCTCAGTCAGGTAGACATCGTGTTCCTCTATGGCGCCAGCATCAAGAACATGCGTTTCCGCGGCGCCACCTTGATGACAGACCATGTGCTGGCCATTGAGGAGATGCCCAGCCATCTGCGCGATGTGCTCGAACAGGAAACGTTCGAAGTGCGGGTGACTGAGCGCGGTTACTACGCGAATGTCTCTCCGGACGGATGGTTCAAGGTACCGGTATTCACCGATCTGGGATGGGTCAGGAAAATGCTGGTTTATTTTCCGTTCGATGATGATCAGCCGGCCAGTTGGGAGTCCAGAATTGTGGGTTTCACGCCGTTCGAAACCAAGAAATTCTTCCGCGAGCTGTCGCAGTTTTTCAAGAATCCGCGCTATACGTACACGCATTACTGGCGTGAAGGTGACCTGCTCATATCGGACAACCGTCGGAGCATTCACGAGCGTGAAGAGTTCAACGACGCGGCGATTGAGAGAACCCTTTGGCGTGGCCAGACTGCCGACACGGCGACGGGCGGCCCGGTGAAGGACATCGGCCTGGGTTGAGTGAGGATGCCGTAGCAAAGCCGGGGTGCCGGGCGATTCGTTGTTGCGGATCGCTCCTGCGCCCGGGCTGTTGCCAGTCTCCGACCAGAAAAACGAGTGGTTGATTCAATCGGCTTTGCAGAATGCGCAGCTTGCTTTTCAGAGCGAGGTGTCAACGTCGTATCAGTGACGGCATGGCGATTCAGTGGGTCGTCATATCCGCTTCGTTCCAGAAGCATGCCGCGGAAACACCCTGTTAACACACGTGCGCGTGTACCAACGCGATTGGCACCATTTCGTGCTGAAACAAAAGTATACAGAGGGCAACGGTGTCAAATAAAGCACAGGAAGCTCCGAGTATCGTCATCAAACTCGGGTCGAGCACGCTAACGAGCGGAGGTCACCCGAACCGCGCTGTGATTGCCGCGCTTTGCGACGAACTAAAACAGCTGCGCGAACGCGGCCAGTACCCGATCGTGGTCACGTCCGGCGCAGTGCAACTCGGTGTGCCGGTTCGTCGCACCGACTGCTGCGTGTCGGCTACCCGCGAAGGTTTCGCCGCGGTGGGGCAGATTCGCTTGATGAGTGCATTCGCCGATTGTCTTTCGTCGCACAGCTACTCGTTGGCACAGATACTTCTGAAGCACGAAGACTTCCTGTGTCAGCACACGCGTGCCCAGCTTATCGGCACGATCACATCGCTGTCCTGCAGCGACGCGATTGTGTTGATCAACGAAAACGATGTGACGTCCGGGGGACGCGGGTTCCCGAGCAACGATGAACTCAGCGCAGCGCTCGCGGCGCTGCTTAACGTGTCGAAGCTGGTGATCTTTACGGACCGCCCGGGCGTGTACGAAGCCGATCCGCGCGTTCATCCTCAGGCACGCCTCTTCGAGACGATCGGCGCATGGGACGAGCAATTGCTTGCAGCCGCGTCCGACATTCCCACCGCCACCGGTACCGGCGGCATGAAGTCGAAGATACTCGCCGCACAGATCGCGGCTGAACATGGCGCCGTCACTGTCATCACGAACTACGCTCCCCGCAAACTTCAACGCATCGTCGACGGAGAGCGGCTCGGCACCTGGATCATGCCGGAGACAGCAGTGGACCGCACACCAACAATTATTAACGCCTAACTTGAAGAGGACTATCGATTGTGACCTATTCCATCATTGCACGTCGGCAGGTTGCTGGAAGTGTGGTGGCTCGCGACCAGATCGGCAGTCAGGGCTGGCAGGTCATCGACGCCAGAGGCTGGGAAATACTGGTGCGCTCGTTACCTGGCGTATCGTCCGAAGGCCGGGTCGATGTTGTTGATCGACGCGTATGTGTCGTCCTCGGTTCGCCGACGAACCTGACCACGCTGCGTTCAGTGGCGACGGTGTTCAACAGCGATGCCGTAACGGCCTCCCTCGCGCAGGTGTTCCGGATCTTGTACACAGCACTCGGCACGGCGGCGTTTGCGCTCGTCGAAGGCCCGTTCAATTATCTCGAGTTCACCGAAGACACCGTCTTTGCCGCCAACGACGCGCTAGGCATGCAGCCGCTTCATGTCGTGTACGGGCGTCACCTCTGGCTCACGTCGGAGTTGAAGCACATCGGTCAGATCGAACCGGGCGTGTTCCGCTTCCGTCCGGTGCAGGCCGTCGTCGAATCGGACAACCGGCCCGACGACTATCTGCCCATCGATAACGCCGTGCGTCTCAAGCCAGGTTCGTCCATGAGACTCTCTCAGGACGGCGCAGGTCACGCAACGACGAACACGAGCACCTACCACGTTCCCCGCCTCACCATCGCGCAGGATCTCCCGCCGGCTGAAGCCAAACGCTGGATGGCAGAGCTGCTGACAGCGACGGTCCAGTCTTCAGTCGATACCGATAGCCGGATCTTCGTACCGCTTTCCGGTGGGCTGGATTCGAGCATGGTGACGTCGCTTGCATCGAGAAAACGGACGGATATCGAAACGTTCGCGCTCGGAACGGGCCGTAGCAACGAATTCCCGTTCGCACGCATCGTCGCGGATCACCTGAATACCCAGCACAGAGAGATCGACTTCTCGTCGCAGGAGATCATCGACGGC
Organism: Paraburkholderia acidicola; assembly: GCF_002362315.1. Taxonomy (GTDB): domain Bacteria; phylum Pseudomonadota; class Gammaproteobacteria; order Burkholderiales; family Burkholderiaceae; genus Paraburkholderia; species Paraburkholderia acidicola. The sequence goes on along the minus strand of NZ_MTZV01000006.1, from coordinate 1,057,334 downwards.
ATCGATCAGGCGATTTTTCACAATGAGATCTTCGACGGGTTGTCCGCCGAGATCCAGTCAACCTTGATGTGTTTCTACCGCAGCGTCGGTACGGAGCAGGCGCGAGTCGTTACCGGCTACGGTTCCGATCTGCTGTTTGGCGGCGTACTCGATCGACACGACGCTTTCGAAAGCATCAATGCACGGCTCTGGTCGCAGATTTATCGCACCCGCTGGACTGGTGAATTCTCGCCGTTCGGGGCTGCGGCGTTCGGGCTCGATGTGCAGCACCCGTTCTGGCGGCCCGCTGTCATCGGCTTTGCTGCGAGTCTCGCGCCGCAACTGAAGTTGTCCGATCGCGACGTGAAGATCGCTTTGCGCGAGTGCGCGGAGGAATGCGATCTGTTGCCGGCCAGCATCGTCTGGCGCAAGAAGATCGGCATCCACGAGGGCTCATCGGTGAATGCCATCTTTGCCGACCACATTGGTGCGGACGTCAAGGACTACAAGCAGAAAACGATTTATTGCTACGAGAAGTACATGTCCTACTTGAATGGTCACGCTACGCCAGGAGGAAGTCTGAAATGAGTGAGCAAAAGCTAGTGAAGATTGTGAACGACGACGGCATTCGCGTCATCACGCTGAACCACGAGAGCCGCAACAACCCATTCAGTGCCGCGCTTGAAGATGACATCAAGCAGGCGCTGCGCGAAGCGGACGCGGATCCTAGCGTGGCGGCGATCGTCGTGACGGGTGGCGAGGGCCGCTCGTTTAGCGCGGGCGGTGACTTCAACGAGGTCAAGAACCTGTCGGGCGGTGCCGATGTCGATCGATGGATCGATCGCGTGACTGACCTCTATGCGTCGGCGCTGCGCGTGTCGAAGCCGACCGTTGCCGCGGTGGACAACTACGCAATTGGCATGGGCTTTCAGTTTGCGCTCATGTTTGACTGGCGTGTCGCGTCGTCGCAGGCTGAGTTCCGTATGCCGGAACTCAGACATGGCATCGGTTGTTCGATGGGCGGCACGATTTTGAACTACGTTCTTGGCTTCAGTACGATGCAGAAAATCATCTACGAGTGCGACGGTATCTCCGCCGCACGGGCGCAGGACTACGGTTTCATCAACGAGATCGTCGAGCCGGACCAGCTGCTCACGCGTGCGATAGCCATTGCGCGTCAACTGGCGTCGTACCCGCGTGCTTCCTACAAATCGACGAAAGCGGCTGTCGGACAAGGTCTGGTCGACCTGCTGTATGAATCCGCCGACAGATCGAAGGCTGTCCACAGGGCTTCCTTCTCCGATCGCAGTGCGCAGCGTCACTTTGCGCGTGTGCTCGGAACCAAGTACGAGGACGCGGTCGCTGTGCAATAACGGGTCCCTTGCGTGTCGCCGCGATGGCCCACTCGTTGTAGTCTGTGCCTGAAACGAGTGAGGCCCATCGCGGCGACATCTTGTGAGCCAAAGCGTATTTCCCGCAATGGCTGGTTCGGGGTAGACGTATTCAAGCGCCCTGGCTGCAATATCCAGGCAAGCAAAACCCATAAGCAAGCACGAGACTATGTCTGACCATCGCATTTCGAATGCCGCGTTTGCGCCGGCAACGCGCCATTTGCTGTTGCCGTGCGCGGGCCTCGTGCTGGCAACATTGGCATGGGCGGGCAACGCGGTCATCGGTCGCGATCTTCGCCACCTGTACGACCCGCTCCAGCTCACGTTCTATCGTTGGTGTATGGCGTGCATCTGCTTCTACCTCATCAACTTCAAGGAAATCGGCGCGGAACTGAAGTACGTCCGGCGCAACATAAGCCGGCTTGTGATGGGTGGCATCTGCGGGATGGCGGGCTACCACTTGCTGCAGTACTACGCGCTCGCAAGGATGCCGGCGAGCGAGGTCGCGGTGATCATCGGTATGACGCCCGTCACCGTGACGGTGGCGGAAGCGTTCCTGCGTCGCGCATGGCCCGCGCCGACGGTCATGCTGGGAATTGCGCTCGGGCTCGTGGGCGTCTGGCTGGTCTGCCACGGAAATGGTCCCGCAGCGTCGCGCGACGCTTTGTCCTGGGCGGGTATCGCCGCAGCCGTCGCGGCGATGCTGTGCTGGTCGTTCTACTCGATGCGTGTCACGCGCTGCGAGGGGCTATCGCCGATGACCACGATGTTCTGTATGGCATTCGTATCGTCGGCTGTGTTGCTACCGTTCTTCCTTTACGACGTAGCGGTTGGCGGTACCTCCGTACCGACTCTGCGCAGCGGTGCCCAGCTTCTATATCTGGGTATTCCGGCTTCAGTGGTGGCTTATGCGCTTTATGACCGAGGTATTGAGCGCGTTGGGAGAGTAACAGGGGCTCAATTCAACTGCCTGATCCCGGCATTTGCCAGTGCATTGGCCGCACTATTTCTCGGTGAGGCGATTACAGAAAGGCAAATTATCGGCCTCTTTTCTGTTGTCATTGGGCTCAACGTTGTCGTGCTCAGAAAGTCGCGTGAAATGAGCCATTCGCGCACACTGGGACGTGTCGAGAAATAGTCACTATCGCGTAGCCGGGAGGGTCGGGTAAGATCACGCGATGGAGAACACAACATTGCTTTACCGCGATCTACCTCTTGCCCCGATTTATGCCTGGTACATCGTTATCAAAGCCAGGGCGCGAATCAATAGTCAAACTGACAATAGCCATCGGCCGCCGCTCGAATACGGGCGACCCAATGCCGAATGGACTTCCTTCAACGCTCCCCAGATCGCTGCTTACTGCGTCGGAAACTCGAGCGAAAAACCGGTTCGCCAATGTGTCCCGAAGATGCGGAGAAATTCGACCGGATTTTCATACTTCAGAAATACTTATATGCACAAGAATGTCGGCAGAGTGTTTGTTTGGGCAATGTTGGTTTTTTCGATCGGCGCTTATAACCTCTGTCAGGCAAAAGAGAGTTCCACGCATTCATGTGCGTCGGACGCGAAGTTGTTACGTTCGATAGGGACATCGCAGGATGTCGAGACGATGATCTCGCTCAGAAGCGATGCTAATACTCCGGGTTCCGATCCGTTTTCCCTTGGCGTCGCAGATTTTCGAGGGAAAAATGGCCGAAGAGATCCCACTAGAGCGTTGCACCACTTCGAAACAGCCGCCGCTCGCGGTGACGTAGAGGCTACGTTCATTACTGGGTATATGTATGCACGTGGCGACGGAGTCACGCCAAATTACTGCAAGGCGGAGTACTGGTATTGTGCTGCGGGAGCACAAGGAATAGAAGAAGCTAAATATGCGCTTCGAGCGCGATGCTCCAGATTTGGGTTTGGTTCGGTATCTAGATGAATGGTCGTCTTGCCTGCCATGTTTGCTACTTTCGCGCCAGAGGGATACGGCCGCGGTAAACGTGGGTTTCGAGGTGGCAGGAGAGGTAGACAAATGAAGGGAGATTGTGTTGAAGGCACGTACGAAAATATTACTGATGTTGGGTATGATTGCACTTATTTTAGTCGTGAAATTCTCCGGGTCTGGGAAAATTGAGCCTATTAAAATAGATGAAGTTAAAATAATCGCCGGGAAATACTATGTCGGGAATGTTTTTGGCACCCAGAATTATAAGGATCACGTCAATACGAGCGTTAAGGAATTTTTCATCATGGATTCGGAGGTAACCGTCGCCCTGTATCACACAGTTGCGCAACGGGCCCCGCGATACGGCTACAACATGGAAAACGTTTGTTCTGGAAGTGATCGGGGAGATTGTCGAGTAGACGATAAAGACAGTCCTAAACAGCCTGCTAGCGGAGTGACATGGATCGATGCAGTCATTTTCGCCAATGCGCTTAGCGAAATCAATGGCCATAAGCCTGTCTATCGATATAAAAACTCCGTTTTGCGGGACTATAACGCTGCGCCTCAGGGCGTAGTCGACATTGACTCAAGCGCTGACGGATTCCGTCTACCCAGCGTCGTGGAGTGGGAGATAGCAGCGCGTGGTGGAGCGCAAGCTTTAAAGGATGGAACGTATGGCTATCGTCATTCTGGCAGCGACAATCCCAATGATGTCGCGTGGACCGAAGCCAACTCCGATGGACACACCTGGCGGGTCAAGAATAAAAAACCGAATCAGCTGCTGATCTATGACATGTCCGGAAATGTCTCGGAATGGACGAGTACGCCGATGAATCTCGATGCTCCTTCAGGGAGCAGCGATATGTACTTCTATTGCGGCGAGAATTTTTCATCGTCACCCCAGGAGAATTTATATTCTTGTGACTTTCATTCGTCACGGACTGTGGACCCGAACATTGGTTTTCGCCTGGCAAGAAATTCTGAGGATCATTCTTAGGGGGCGGCGTCGCATCAAAACGCAATGCGCATAAATTTTCAACGTACGTATGCTATCGTTCCGCGCCGACAGTTATCTTCCAATTCTGGAGCTTACAACGTGGACTTAAATGATAAACACCCGCAACCCGTAGGCTTCAAAACCCTAGTAGGCAATATCGGCATCAAGGACGCTACGGACGACTTCGCCTGTGTGTACTCGACCGTGCCGTGCACGGTGTCGGGTATGTTCAGTCAAAATCTGTTCGCGGGTCCGAGCGTAAAAGTGAGCCGCCTTCACCTGGCTGAAGGGCATCCGCGTGCCGTCGTTGTCGTGTCGAAAAACGCCAACGTCGCGACCGGCGAGGAAGGACTTGCCAACGCGATCGAGTTGACCGGGCGGGTTGGGGGCAAGCTGCAGATCGATGCCCAAGACGTGCTCGTCGCATCGACGGGCATCATCGGGCGCCGGTATCCGATGGAGAAGGTGCGTGCGTTCATCGACGACCTCGATCCGGAATCCGCAGGCTGTGACTTCGCCGGCATCGCGCGCGCGATGATGACAACCGATACGGTGTCGAAATACGTCCATACGCGTGTGGGCAACGCGACGATTGTCGGCGTGGCAAAAGGCGTCGGCATGATCGAGCCCAACATGGCGACGATGCTGACGTTCTTTTTCACCGACGCCCTGGTGCCTCAGCCCACGCTGGACCGCATCTTCCGCAAGGTCGTGAATGCGACGTTCAACTGCCTGAGCATCGACACGGACACGTCGACGAGCGACTCGGCCGCGATTTTTGCGAACGGCATGGCGGGCGACGTCCCGGAAACCGAATTCGAAGCGCGGTTACATGAAGTGGCGATCGAGCTGGTAAAGAAAATCGCGCGTGATGGCGAAGGGGCGACGAAGCTCCTGGAAGTCAGCGTCGAGGGCGCGCGAGACGACGCGCAGGCCAAGCGGGTCGCGAAAGCGGTCGTTAACTCGCCGCTGGTCAAGACGGCAATTCACGGCGCAGATCCAAACTGGGGTCGTGTCGCCATGGCGATTGGCAAATGCGAGCAGGACACGGACATCAATCCGGAAAACGTTCGCATCGCGTTCGGCGATAGCGAGGTCTATCCGAAGCAGCTATCGGTCGCCGATCTCGACCGCTTGTCCGAAGTGATGCGCGGCGAGTATGTGCGCGTCGCGATCGATCTGGGCTGTGGTAAGGGTCACGCCACCGTGTGGGGTTGCGACCTGTCGGCTGAATACATCCGCATCAATGCCGACTACTCGACGTGACAGCGGGTTGTTTGTCGCTTTTTCAGCTACCTCATCGCACCTCTCATGAATTTCCGCCAGAAAGCTTTTTTTGTGGTGAGCGCGCTTGCCAGTCTGATGATTTCACCAGGCGCGTTTGCGTCATCGCGAGCAGAACTTCCCGTCAAGACGATCCAGTCGTCGCGTCCACCGTATATCGCCAGGATTTCTGGCGATACGCTGATCTCGATCTCCCTGCCGCCGAAGTTGCTGGCGCTGGACATGAATGCGGAAAACTCGATAGCGTCTGAAACGGGTGATTTCAAATCCGCGAGGTACGCTTTCCCGAATACCGTTGTTCCGCAGGAGGTGGTTCACAACCTCGCCCGAATCTATCGATACGACCGTCGACGAGATGTCCCCATTGTGTCTTCCGGAGGCGATTGGGTCATAGCCGAGTATTTCAAGGCGGGGTCTCACGTACCCGTCGCACGATTTCGCCTGTTAGGTCGACACGTGCAGCGCCAGGAGCAGTTAGACCGGTCTGGGCGAACGATCAAGGTCATTGCGATCGGTTGGGCACGCCAGTCGGCTCAGGACGATGACGATAGCGACGCCTCAGATCTCGGCGACCGCCCGGCATGGATACGCGTGTTCAAGGTATCTCCTGCAGGAAAGAGAACGCTTGTCGCGCTGGCATGGCGACGCAAGCGCTTTGTCGAAGCTCCCTCTACCACTGATCAACCCGACGACAACGAACTCGCATTCGGCTTGCCGGATGGCACGGTGAAGTGGACTACGAAGGCAGCCTTTCTGAAGGCGCAAAACATTGACCTCAACGCGAAAATGCTCGGGGAGAGCGCGGCGCCCGTAGCGAAGCAGTAGTCGGGGGCTTTTTCGGTTTAGCGAGGGGGCACTACTATGCGCGGTCGCGCGCAGCGATACGGGATAGCCATTGCTACCGGACTTTTGCTGGTCGTTTTGCTCGCGCTATGCTTCGCCGATGCACGTAGAGAGCCGGCGTCCAAACGGTCAACGCTCGCGGCAAAGGAAGCGGAACCCGATCACTACTATGTCGCGAGAAGAGGAACCGCGTTCGAATACGCGAAGATTCCAACGAACGACTCAACCGATGAATCGTTCGTTCTTGTCTGGGACGACGGTACGCACGACAGTGAGCCGGTCGTTCGCTATCAGGACGGCGCCAGCAACGGAACCTTGACCTGCTACGACGGTTGTCAGTTTGTCTATGGGACGACGCTTGTCGACGGAAAGATGGTTCAGAGCGGCAGAATCCGGGTGACCAATGATCCGCTCGTCTACGAAATCATGCACGACGCAGCAGCGCGACATCTCTCCAGCAGATGACTACGGAGCTTATCGGGCTTGCTTTACGGCCTGGCGAGCAGGCGAATTGCTCCGGGTCGAGGCGAATAGATCGCCATGAACCGGACTCGCAACCGGTGCGAATGCATAGCGGCGCAACCATTCGTTGTAACCGCGTACGAGAAATCCTCCCGAGCGTTCCACGTATTGCTGGCGTGACGCTTCATAGACTTGCCGAAGTGCAAACCACGGCACATGCGGCAGGTCGTGGTGCACGAGGTGGTAGTTGTTGTTGAGGAACAGAAGACGCCAGAACAACGCGGCCTCGTTGATCACCGTGCGGTGTTCGTGTGCGTCGGCAACCCGGTGTTCGTGGAACGAGCGGATCGATGCAATCGCGAGCGACGGATAACCGGCGCCGATGATGAAGCACCACGCCGGAATACCGCAGACGCGATCGAGCCACAGCGTCAACGCAGCGAGCGCGGCACCGTGCGCAAGCCATGTCGGCACATCGCGCCAGTCGCCGGAGACCACCTTGCGCACCGCATGCGTCGCGGTCGCGGCGATCGAGAAAGCGGGGCCGAGCAAGAGGCGCCCGACAAACGTGTTGCGCGCGGTCAGCAGCCCGCGTAGCACGGTACCGGTCTGTTGCCATGCGGGGGCGTCGACGAAATAGCTTTCGGGATCGAGTTCGGGATGCGTCAGTTGCGTATCGTCGTGATGCCGCAGATGTGAATTGCGATAGATGCCGTACGGAAACCACACGGCCAGCGGCGCGAGACCGAACAGACTGTTGAAGACCCGTGAGCGAGTCGGATGACCATGCAGCAGTTCGTGCTGCAGCGACAGATACCATGCGCTCAATACCGCAAGCAATGCGACCGCCAGCGGCAAGCCAAGCGTGCGTGCATGCAGTGCAACGCCGAACCATCCGCCATAGATCACGACGATCAACAACCACGTGGGCCACTGGGTGCGCCAGGTCCAGCCGGTGCTAAGACGCGCCAGGGCGTTGCGTTGCGTATCGTCGAGGTAGATCGCCATCGGCAGGATCGGTCGGGCCTGGATGCCGGAAGCGTGGCGGCGGAGACTACAGGCGGTTCAGGAAGACGCGGACGCAGCAGGCGCCCGGACACGCAACAGGGCCGATGCTATCGGCTGGGGTTGCGGCACAGAACCAATTTGTTGCGCAAAGCTTGTGCGGGAAGCTGCATAGCGCGTGCGGGCTACGTGGCGCCATGCAGCGAGGATAGAACCGTGTGCGGGTGGCAGGCGGCTAGCCGTGACTCGCGATCCGGCACACATGGTCGAGCAGGCCCTCGGCGGTGCCGGTGCCGCCAGTCATGTCGAGGTCGCTGTTCAGGACGAGCCAGCCATCGGTGGGGGCGGATGGGCCCGCGCCGGTGACGAGGATGGTCTGCAGGGCCATCGCCTGCGGTCCGATCTGATCGCGGGCGACGAGGCGGAATGGATCGCTGGCATCGGTTAAAGCGGTGATCCGCATGATCCGGTAGCGTTTGCCGTCGACCGTATCCCAGCGCCACTCGCCTGGCGCATCGTCGCGATGGCGCGCGAGCGCGTCTGTCACATCGGCGCGCATACAGTCGATGTGAATATGCAACTGGTCCTGCGAGCGCCGGTACTCGGAGTTGATCTCGATGCCGATCTGGTTGTCCGCGAGCGGCTGCTTGAGCGACTTCCCGAGCGACGCATCGACATAGCGACGCGACGTCCATGCGTCGGCCCAGTACGACGGCGCACCGGGCACGAGAATCTGCGGACTTTCGATGCCCGTCACGCGATCGGTTGGAATCAGCAGATGCTGCGCGCGGCCGGCGATGTCCTTGAGAATCGCGTAGCGGCGTTGCAGGTCGACGGTCGTGCACTGGCCGTAATTGTGGCTACCGGCCTCGGCGGCTGGCACGCATTGCAGATAGACGATTTTCCACAGGGCATCGTGGTCGACTGCGGCGAGCTTTGCGCAGCTGGCTACCGCACAGGCGAGCAGGGCCGCGAAGACGAAACGTAGCGCCGGACGTGCGGAGATCGTGTGCAGCATCGCTCAGAGCACCGGAGCAGGCAGCTGACCGAGCACCTGCTCAAGCGCGATACCGATAGCCAGCAGGCGACGGTCGCTACCGATCAGACCATCGATCTCGATGCCGACCGGCAGACGCTCCTTCGTCATGCCCGCAGCCAGCGACAGCCCGGGGATACCGGCGGCGCTAGCCGGATCGGTATTGCGCAGGTATGCGCTCATTTCGTCGATCGGTTCGGCGCCGTCGATCGATACCTTCGACGACCCGTTGATCTCGTCGAGCGGTACCGCTGCGAGGCGGGTGGTCGGGAACAGCAGCGCGTCGAGTTGGTGGGCGACGAAGGTGTCCGCGTAGTGCCGCTGGAGTTGCGGACGCCAGACCGTCAGTGCCTCGTAATAGTCGCCACCGAACCGGTCGGCGAGAATCGCGTCGTACGCAGCACGCACGTCCGGGCTGGCGATGCGCGCTGCGACGGCCTCGACGGTCTGGACCGGCGCACGGTTCGCGACGAGCCACGCGGGCACGTCTTCGCGCGGTTCGTGCAGGGCGATGGCGCTGCCGACCCGCGCGTTCAACGACAACAGGTCGGGCATCTCGACCGGAACGAACGTCACACCGGCCGCTTCGAGCCGCTCGAGCGCATCGCGCGCGACGTTTTCCACCGATTTCGCGAGCCCTTCCCACAGCGGCGCGGGCAAGCCGATCCGCAGATGCGCCAGGTCGACCGTGGGCAGCGTGTGATCGCCGGTGATCACGCCGTCGAGCAGCGCGATATCCGCAACCGTGCGCGCCATCGGGCCCACCGTGTCGCGCGTGTGCGCAATCGGTACGACGGCGTTCGGATCGTGATAGCGGCGTTGTGCCTTACCGTCGCCGACCGACGGACGAAACCCGACGGTGCCGGTGAGCGCGGCGGGAATCCGCGTCGATCCGCCGGTATCGGTGCCGAGGCCGGCCGGCACGATGCGTGCGGCGATGGCGGCGGCCGTGCCGCCCGACGATCCACCGGGAATCAGGCTCGGATCGTAGGGATTGCGCACAGGCCCTGCGTGCGGCGCGAGATTCGTGCTGGTGATGCCCAACGCGAGTTCGTGCATGTTGGCCTTGCCGAGCACGATCGCGCCGGCATCGAGCAGCCGCTGCACCGACGGCGCGTTGCTATCGGGTACGAAGCCTTCCAGCGAGGGCGTACCGGCCGACGTCGGCAGGTCGCGCGTATTGATGTTGTCCTTCACGACGATCGGCAGTCCGGCGAGAGGCAACTGCGCGCGCACGTCCGGTGGCAGTGCGTCGATGCGCTGCGCGGCGGCGAGTGCTTCTTCCATCGCCAGCACGGTCAGTGCGTTCAGGCGCGCGAGCGCGGCTGCGCGGGCCAGTAGCGTAGCGACGTAGTCGGTGGCCTTGAGGCGGCCGGCATGGATTGCCGCGACCGCTTCGGTGGCGCTCAGAGCGAGCTGTTCGTCGACGGTCAGGGCCATCTGGCAGGTTCCTGGAATGACGGCTTCATGAAGCGCAGCGCAAGGGGCATGCGCTTCGGTATAACGCCATCGGCAGCGATGCTTTCGACAAACGCGACGCGATCGCGGACGAGCTTCGCCCAGATCGTGCGATCTCCGGCAGCATGCGTCAGCGTGTCAGACATGGTGGGGGAAATGGGCGAAGCGAGGATGTTGCGTATTCTGGCACAACCCGGCCGCTCCCGACGACGACACCAGCCGTGGCCGGTCGGTGCCGCAGCACCGCTGGTGTTTTTTACCTGTGGCCGGGGTAAATGCTACTGCCGGTTGTCGATCCACATGCGTCCCCAGCGGAACGCATAGGCGAGCGCATGCTCTTCATCGAAGAAGTAGTCGAGCGCATCGAACGAGTACGCGCGGCTCTGGTTTGCCACGGCTTTCTCGATGGTGAGATTGGCCGCGAAGAGGCCGTTGGGAAGCCGCTGTGCTACCGGTGCGACTTCGTAACCCTTGTAATGAATGTGTCGATTCATGGTCGTCGCGATGATCGTGCCCGCGTTGCGTAAGAGTACGCATGTCGACGATCGGAAAGTGAACGGGCTGGCACAAGCGTAGGGTGTGCCGTGCGCCCGGTGAACCAATCTTTCGTCGCAAGCAAATCAGCGGGAGCCGGGAACGGTCTTCACGGATCGCGTGGTATCGCAAGCGAGAAACTGGTGTCGACTATCCGTCGCGGACTGCGAACGGTCTGTTGGCTGGCGCACGCGGTGCGCTTCTTCCGTGCAGGTACTGGGCGTAGAAGCGGAGCAGGTGGGAGCGGGCTGGGAAGGTGAAACGGTGATTGCTGCGTAATGTGTGTTTGCAGTGCGCCAGGGCGCGCGGTGCACCCTGGGCGGAACTAGTCTCGATAGCTAACTGGCCAGCGACAGCACTTTCGCCGTACGCGACTCCGTCACCGTGTCGGCACCAAGACGCACCGGCTGCCGATGCGCATTGAACGCGAGCGCAAAGTCAGCGGCCTGGCGGCCCACTGTCGCAAGTTGCTCGACGACCTTCGGATCGGAACACGTATCGACGCTGTCGAAGCGGGTTTCCAGCGTATTGATGCCGGCACCGAACGGCGTGGGCCAGCCGCGCAGCGCATGCACGATCGAGCGCAGGGAAGTCAGCACCGAGCCCGCGGCTTGCCAGCCATAGGCGGTGACGATGCAGCCCACCGCGCGGCCGTCGAGATACGGACGTTCGTCGGCGCGCAGTTCTTCGAGCGTATCGAGTGCGTTCTTCACGAGACCCGACACACCGCCGTGATAGCCGGGCGTCGCGATGATGAGGGCGTCGGCGGTGCGCACGGCTTCGATCAGTTCGAGCTGTTCGGCGGTGCGCTGCGGGTTTTCGGGGGCGTAGTGCGGCAGGCTATGCAGAAACTCGCCGCCGAACAGACGCGTGCGCGCGCCTGCATCCTGGGCGCCGCGCAGCGCGAAACCGAGCGCACGCTCGGTCGACGAAGCTGCGCGCGTCGTACCGCCGATGCCAATGACGAGCGGCCGGCGATGATGATCGAAACTGGTCAACGGAATGCTCCTTCGTGAGCGGCTGCCGGCGGCCGCGCAAGGTGCTGCGCGCGGCGGGCACGGACGGTCTCCACCGCGGGGACCGCTATTCAAACCGTCATCTTAGTGACCGATGGTAGCAGCGAGAACCGACATATTCTGATAACGATATACGCGAGCAGGGTTATCTCATTGGGGCGGTTGGGTACAGCGAACATTCATGGATAAGCTTATCGGAAAGGATTTGTTGGGTCGCAGATGGTGTCGCCGCTATGATCGAATCGTCTCCTCCATGACATCTCCTTGACATGGGATTAGGCCCCGGCATCGCTGATGCACGGGGCTTTTTTTCGTTTGCAACGCGAGCATGTCTGCTTCACGCCGCGGACGTCTTCTACCGACCTGCTTTCGCAGGAGGTTCACCGCAATTCACCGCGCGCCCTGGTGCTTCGCCCCGAAGGACCGCGCTCATCGCGTCGAAGCGGGTCGATATCCTGCCGGTCTGGTTGTGCCTGCGCAGGTGGCTCGGCATTGCATCGCGTGACACTCGTCCACGCACTCATCTCTTCCTTTTGCGCACCGGCCATACGACGCCGCGTCGTTTTAAGAGCAGTCCTATTTTCCTAATAAATCATGCGGGTAGAGTCATGCGTACGTTACTCCGTCAATTTGAGATTGATTAAATTAAGAAGTGCGATAGAAATCGTAGAAATTGTCTGCGCAGATTGGAAATTAAATAATGATTAATATTGTTCGCAGTACGTAAATTGAGAAATATAAAATATTCGATATGCGCGGCGATTGTCGCGCGGTTTTTTACAGCCGCTTCGAATGCCGACGCGCAGGCAGGCAATCCGGACCGTCTTCCGTCCCAGGACACGCAGCGCTATCAGGAGCAGCAACTTCAGGTCGTCAAGGAGCAGGCATTTGCGCCTCCGGAGGTTCTCACGCCGGTAGTGCGGCAAAAGTCAGAACTCCCTGATTTCCCCGTCGAAACGCCATGCGTCACCGTCGCGGAAGTCGAATGGCGCGGCGCCGAACATTTTCCGTGGTTACCCGGGCGAGTGCCGGTCGAAGGCGCATGCATTGGCGCGCAGGGCCGCGACATATTGAGCCAATGGGTCGCGCGTCAGCTGATTGCGGACGGCTATATCACGACGCAGGTTTTTATTCCGGAGCAGGATTTCACCACTGGTCATCTGGTCATCGAGATCGTTCCAGGTCGCGTTGGAGCCATCCGCGACGAGGGCACCAGCGTCGGCTGGTCGCGCATAGTCTTTCCCGAGCGGTCTCATGCGCTGCTGAATATCCGCGATCTGGACCAGGCGCTCGAAAACATCCGCAGGTTGCCGGGGCAGGGCGTTACAGCATTCGATCTCGTGCCGGGCGCGGACCTCGGCGAAACCGACATCGTCATCCGGCACCCGCAAAACACACGGCGAGTGCGGTTCGTGCTCACCGCAGACAACTCCGGCATCGACGCGACCGGCCGCAACCAGTTGGGTGCCATCGTTGCAATCGATTCACCGCTCCACCTCTACGACCAGTTGATCGCCACCGTCAACAACGACGCCGGGCTTGGCAACGACAGAGCCGGGTCGCGTTCGAAGAGCATCGCGTGGAATGTGCCGATCGGGTATGCATCGTTTTCGCTGGGTTTTAGCGAGTGGTCGTCGAAACAGGCTTTGCCGGTTGTCGGCGCGGACATTCTGTACACCGCCCGAACCCGCCGCTTCGAGGCGGGCTTGACCTACGTCCCTTACCGCACAAGTCACAACAAGGGTTCGCTCCAGCTCAACCTCGTGCGTCGACAGGACCAGGCCTCGCTCGGTGGCGAAGAAATCGGTGTGCAGAAACGCGATATCACCAGCTATGAGATTCGCGCGAGCCACCTGGAAATGTTCTCGGATGCGTCGTTACATGCGGCGATTGGATTGCGCGGCAGCCTGGCTGGGCTAAGTCAGACCCCTGGTTTCGTCTACGGGCAGTCGAACTGGAGCGGTCGCTACCAGATTCTTACCACGAGCGCCTCACTAAACGTGCCGTTCCGGATCGATTCACGGGCATTCGGCTATCGCGGCACGTTCTTTCTCCAGCACGCACTTCAGCCCACTCCATTCACGGAATACCTGCAGATCGGCGGACGCTATTCGGTGCGCGGTTTTGACGGCAACCGGTCCCTCGCGGCGCAAAGCGGATGGACATGGCGCAACGAACTTGCAACGGGCCTGTTCGCGGGAAGCGAGACCTATGTCGCACTCGATGCAGGGCAGGTATCGGGCGACCTCGCAGCGGCGGGCGGGCGCACGTTGATCGGCAGCGCGTTTGGCATCCGCGGCAGTTACCGCGGGCTCGGCTATGACGTTTCTGTCGGTGTGCCGTTGCTGCGCCCGGACACGATCCAGACCGGAACGCCGTCACTGAATGTCCAGATGACTTACCGGTTCTGAGTCTGGCTCGTCGTATCGACGGATGTGCTTCGAGTGACTACGACCCATTCATTCACTTTAATCAGGGAGGTCATATATAGCGTGACGACACAGATGATTCTGGATGCTCACGTCAGTTGAGGCGGTTGACGCCGAAAATCCATTTCCACACAAGATTCGGGAAAAATATGAAACGCGTAATCAAACAAAAAAATCGTAGCAGCAACGTAATTTCGCATACCAGATTGATTGCGAAAATGGCAATTGTGATGCCGTTGCTGTCGATCCAGGTGATCCACGCCCAGACCACCCTAGCAATCGATCCGGCCGCAGTGAATCAAGCGGCCATCGGCGCTGCTGCAAATGGCGTGCCGGTCATCGATATCGTCGCGCCGAACGGCGCCGGCGTATCGCACAACAAGTTCACGGACTACAACGTCGGTGCAGCTGGCCTGATCCTGAACAACAGCAACACGTCCGTGCAAACCCAGCTTGGCGGGTTGATTAGCGGCAACGCGCAACTCGGCAGCGCGCCCGCGCGTGTGATCCTGAACGAAGTGACGGGCGGTAACGCATCGAGGCTGGGTGGTACCACCGAGATTGCTGGCCAGGCAGCACACCTGATCGTAGCGAATCCGAACGGCATTACGGCCGATGGCGTCGGGTTCATCAACGCGACCCGGGCAACACTCGTCGCGGGTCATCCGGTCCTTGGTGAAGATGGCAATGTCTCGGGCTTCAGCACAGACAACGGCCGCCTGGCCGTCGAGGGCAGCGGGATCGACGCCAGTGGGACTCAACAGCTGGATCTCATTGCCGGCAGCTTGCAGGTGAACGCGGAGATTCGCGCGACAAAGCTGAACGTCGTGGCGAATAAAGGCAGGACGACACTCGAGGGAGATGTACTAGAACTCCAGGAGGGTGTGACAAAGTTCATGACGTTCGTGGACCCTGTTACAGGGGCAATCTCGATATCTAACGTCTCGACGGCCGACATCGACGGCGGACTGGAGCGGCCTGCCGTTGCAATCGACGTGTCGAAACTCGGTAGTCTGCAGGCGGGTTCGATCCGGATGGTGGCCAGGTCGGCGGGGGTTGGCGTTAATGTCCTGGGCAAAGTGATTGCGAAGGATGCTCTTGATGTGCGAGGTGGACTCGTCAATGAAGGGACGATCAGCGGTAACGGTGTGTCGGTGTCGGCCGGTCTCAAGAATCTCGGCGTCGAGAGCAAGGTGACGGCAATTGATGTTCTCGATGTGACGGGTGGACTCGTCAATGAAGGGACAATCAGCGGCAACGGTGTGTCGGTGTCGGGCGGTCTCAGGAATCTCGGTGTCGAGAGCAAGGCGACGGCAACTGATGTCCTCGATGTGTCGGGTGGACTCGTCAATGAAGGGACGATCAGCGGCAACGGTGTGTTGGTGTCGGGTGGTCTCAGGAATCTCGGTGTCGAGAGTAAGGCGACGGCAATCGGTGTCCTCGATGTGTCGGGTGGACTCGTCAATGAAGGGGCGGTCAGCGGTAACAGTGTGTTGGCGTCGGGCAGTCTCAAGAATCTCGGTGTCGAGAGCAAGGTGACGGCAATTGATGCCCTCGATGTGACGGGGGGTATCACGAATCAGGGGACGATACGGAGTGGTGTTATCTCAGTGACCGGCGGCTTGTCAAACTCGGCACTGGGGGTCATCACCAGCACAGCCAAGATCGACGTCACGGGTGGAACGCGCAATGAAGGGCGAATCGACGAGGATGTAAAACCGGTGCTGCAAGACGTAGCGGCGCCGCTCGTCGCAGACAATAGTGTGGACCAGAGCGCAACGCCGTCGCTTCCCCCGGTGTTGCCGCAACCGTCTGCAACTGTTGCTCCGATTCCGACCGCGTCCTCCAATAGTGGCGCGAGCGAAAACGTGACGCCGCAGCCCACCCTGGCATCGCCGCAACCGTCCGGAACTGTGGCTCCGAGTCCGACCGTGTCCTCTAATAGTGGCGCGGGCCAACGTGTGACGTCCGCTGTACCACAGGTACAGGCCGCCCGGCAGCCGGAGAAAGCACCGGCGCAGGTTGCCCTGAGCCTGGCGCGGGCAGCCGGGCAACACCAGCAAAAGCAGGCACAGGTCGCACGCGAACCGAAAGCGGCCCCGGCCCCTGCCGTTCAGCAGTGGACGAACGCACAGCTAAAGGCCGCGGATGTACGGGTCCCGACACCGTGGGCGTGGATCAAGCCATTCGTATCGTCCAGCCGTAAGTGACAACGGCGCATACCAGGACGCACTGAGGGTGACGTCCCTGCGTCGTCTGATTGATTCGATACGCTGCTAGTCGATGCAGCGAGGCAGCATGGAATGCACACGCAAAACCGATGTCCGGCTAGCATGTGCATTCCCTCAAACGCGCTTTCCATTGGAATCGCTCATCACGGTCCTGGCCTATAGTGAGCCTTCGAACCCACGACGAAGGCAGCCATGACTACACAACCAGAACCCGGGACCGTTGCAGGACACCACGCATCGACGCTGGCGGACAGACTCGATGCCGTTTTCACGACCGCATTGCGAGAACGCCGGATCGTCGGCGCAGTCGCCGTGGTTGCGTCGCACGGCAAGGTGATTTACCGACGGGCGCACGGTTGGGCCGAACGCGAAACGCAACGGCCGATGCATGAAGATACGTTGTTCCGGCTCGCATCGGTGACAAAGCCGATCGCGACGTTAGCGGTATTGCGCCTCGCTGCCGATGGCAAGCTGCAACTCGACGATCACGTGTCGCGCTGGCTGCCGGATTTCACGCCCCGATTACCCGATGGCAGTCAGCCGCCGCTGACGCTACATCAGCTACTCACGCACACGGCCGGGTTGAGCTATGGCCTGCTGGAAGGGCCGGGTAGCGAATACGATCGGCTCGGCATTTCCGATGGGATTGATCGTGTCGATTTCAGCCTGGAAGAAAATCTGCGGCGCCTTGCTAGCGCGCCACTGGTGTTTGCACCCGGTAGCGCGTGGCGGTACTCGCTTGCGCTCGACGTACTGGGCGCCGTGATCGAACGTGCGACCGGCGCCCCGCTCGCGGAGGCGATTGCTCAACTCGTTACTGGCCCGCTGGGAATGCGCGATACCGGGTTCGTGTCAGACGAGCCTGCACGCTTTGCCGTACCGTACGCGGACGGTGTGCCGGAGCCCGTGAAAATGACGGAGAACGTTTCCGTTCCGCTACCGGAGGGGCATGGCGTGGCGGTACGGTTTGCTCCATCGAGGGTGTTCGAGCCGGCAGCTTATCCGTCGGGCGGGGCCGGTATGTACGGTAGCGCAGATGACGTTCTGCGCGTGCTGGAAGCCGTGCGCGACGGCAAGACGTTTCTGCCCGATGCGCTTCGAGCCGCGATGTATGTGGACCACACGCCGCCAGGCACCGAGACAAGAGGGCCCGGATGGGGTTTCGGCTATGGCGCGGCAGTGCTGAACGATCCGCTGCTCGCCGGATCGCCGCAAAGCGCCGGCACGCTGCAATGGGGCGGCGTGTACGGCCACAGCTGGTTCATCGATGCGGCGCGTGGACTGACAGTGCTGCTGCTCACCAACACAGCCTATGAAGGGATGTCGGGTGCATTGACGCTGGAAGTACGCGGCGCGGTGTATGGAGATTGAATTGACAACGGCAACCGCGAACCCTATTGTGCTTGCGCGGTGCGGTGAGTCAAGCACACCCCGGGAGCAGGCAACCGATGTTCCTGGACTACGGGGTTACCCCGTGGCTGATTTCCAGTTTGCATTACGTCGCAAGAGCCAGCGTTGCGCGCTGCGCAAGATAGCTCTCGCAGAACTAGCGCGTTGATTCATCGCTCCGCCTCCATCTATGCAATTAAGTCTGCATCAAACCGTCATCGCGATCGCAGAGGCCATGCTGGCGGGAGAGCCCTACAGGGACAGCGTTGCTGCCCGGGCAGCGTCGATTCTCGGAGCGCAGCTGCCGTGGCTAAGCGAGGCTGCAGACGATGCGGTACACCGATTCGGTCATCGTTGGGATGACACGCAACCGGATGAGGTGGCACCTTTCATCGCTGACTTGCCCGGTTTCGTTTCCTCATGGATGAGTGAGGAGCGGCTCAGCGTCATCCGCATACTTCGACGCGCGCCCGTTCAGCGGCGCTTGCCGCCGCCCCTCGCTCAGATTGAAATCCCCCAGTTGCCAGCACTCGGCGATCTGGCTGACTGGCTCGAGCTGAGCCCGGCCGATCTGGGGTGGCTGGCGAATCGCTGGCGAGTCGGGGCACGCGACGGCCCGTCGCCGCTGCATCACTATTCATACCGGGTATGTGAGAAACGCGGTGGTCGATACCGCCTGATCGAGCGTCCCAAGTCGTTGCTGCGCGCGGCACAGCACAAACTTCTGCATGGCCTGCTCGATCGCGTACCACCCCATGAGGCAGCACATGGCTTCCGCAAGGGGCGAAACATCGTCTCATTCGCGGCACCTCACGTGGGCCAGCCACTCGTCATCCGTCTCGATCTTGCCGATTTCTTTGTCTCTGTGACCGAGGCGCGCGTCCACTCAGTATTCCGGACGCTTGGCTACACGAGCGCAGTAGCGCGCGCGATGACAGCAATGGTCACCAACCGTGTTCCCAGTGCCCAGTTGCTTGCGCCTGATCTGAAGGGGAAATTCGACTGGCTTGAACAACAGCGGTTTCGTACGAGACATCTGCCGCAAGGCGCATCGACTTCGCCCGCGCTCGCCAACCTGTGTGCGTTCCGTCTCGATACGCGGCTCGCGGCGCTCGCCCGTTCCTTGAATGCGAATTACACACGCTATGCCGACGATCTCGCTTTCTCTGGTGGCGCACAGCTCATGAGCGTAGCTGACCGGCTGCCAGTCAAAGTAGCGGCGATCGCCATCGAAGAAGGATTCTCCGTACAGCCGCGCAAAACGCGTGTGATGCCGCGCGGTGTACGGCAACAGCTCGCAGGCATAGTCGTGAACCAGCATCCGAATTTTTCACGCGACAAGTTCGACACGCTCAAGGCGACACTCAACAATTGCGTGAAACACGGCGTCGCGTCGCAAAATAGATCTGCGCACAGGGACTTTCGCGCGTCGCTTGCGGGGCACATCGCGCACGTCACCATGCTGAACAGCGCGCGCGGGGCAAAACTTAAAGCCATTTTCGATTGCATCGACTGGAGTGAGCCTGTCGGTGACGAACACGGCACCTCTGCTTTATAGACCGGTCTACGCGCGGGCATTCACCCGAGCGGCGCGACGCCGATCACATGCACATGCGCCGACATCACGGTGAACGCATACAACCCCAACCCCGCAACGACAACGATCACGTCATTGACCGCCGAAGCCGGCACCGACGGCACTGCACGAACGTTGGGGCGCCGGCCGGCTGAAATCAGATCCGCTACTGCCCAGACAAGGAACGCACCGAACAGCAACACATCGTTCAACGTACCGTTGGCGAGCAAATGCGCCGCCGCCCACAGGATTACGGCAAGCAGCATCGGATGGCGGGCAATACGTTTCACGCGGCCCGGCACGTAAGTCGCGATCAGCAGAGGAAACACGGGAAGCATGAGCAGCAGCGTCAGGTGCTGTAACGCAACCGGCGGCACATAGAGCATGACCGGTGCGCGTCGCGCGATGCCATAACCGTAGATGACCGCAGCCAGACTCACGATCGACACCAGCGAATACAGTCCTCGCCACGGGTTCGCGCCCATGCGTGCAACCTGCGCGTCGCGCCAGCGAGGCGCGACGATCGAGATGGAATGGATTCCAAGGAAGATCACGAGACCGGCAATCAAGATGAGCATAAATCCGACCTGATGTTGACATCGACAACATCCAAATTAGATGACGGTTTCCGCTTGGTCAAGATAAAATTGACAGCGTCAATATATGGGTGGATAACCAGCGAACCGATGAGCAAACACACCTCTACCGGCAAGGCCAGGCGTCCCTATCACCATGGCGCATTGCGCGAGGCAATGCTGGAGGCGGCAGAGCGCATTCTCAATCGCGAAGGCATCGAGGGGCTCACGCTACGCGCCGCGGCACGCGAAGCCGGCGCTTCTCACGCCGCGCCCAAGAACCACTTCGAGAACCTGACCGGGCTGCTTAGCGATCTGGCTATCGTCGGTTTTCAACGCTTCGAGCGACGTCTTCTCGATGCGGCGGCCGCGGTGGCCGCGTCAGACGCAGCGGATACGCCCGATGTACCCGAGACGCGCCTTCCCGCTCTAGGCCGTGCCTACGTTGAGTTTGCGACGCAGTTCCCGGGTCTTTTCATGCTGATGTTTCGCAGCGAGCGGCTCGACCTCGAACGCCCGGGCTTGCGTGAGGCGATGAGCGGCGCGTCGTCGGTGCTGCGCGCGGCAGTGGGGGTGCCACAGGAGCCGGACGCGATGTTGCCCACCTTCGGCGCCGCGCGGGTCGTTGCCGCGTGGGCACTGGTCCATGGATTCGCGATGCTGAAGATCGACGGTCGTCTGAACACGATAGGCCACAGTCTGCCGGAGGGCATCGATGCAATGGCGTTGCTCGATGTCATTCTCGATGCGGGCGGTGGTCAACTGACAGCCCCTCAACCGCTCGTCAGCCAGCAGAAATGAAAAGAAACGGCGACCCGGTGACTTCCAGACATCAAAACCCTACGGGTTTTCCTTCATAAACAAGCGCAGCAACGCCCCTTCTGCACCCCGATCAGCCCAATCGGACGCCGATCATTCCATAAACGACACGAGCCGTTTGCCATCGTGCGACGCACCATCGGCGCAATCGCTTACGCATCAAGGCACAGCGCCTGCTTCTAAGGTTTGTGCTTTTCTCCCCGTGTCGCATTTCCGCAAGCGTCTGTCGGAATTAGTCGGCTAGTCGGGGTTTTTTCTGGCAACCATGTATGCACACTGTGCGGGCCGGCGCCTGCACCACGAGGAGATGGAGTCAATGAATTCCCCTAAGGTCGTGGTCGAAGGATTATGTAAGGTGTTTGGAGCCAATCCCCGGCTCGCGCTCGACATGCTGGCGGGTGGCTCCACCAAGGACGAGGTGTTTGCAAAGACCGGTCACGTGGTCGGCGTCCACGACGTGTCCTTCGAGGTGCAGGAAGGCGAGATTTTCGTACTGATGGGCTTGTCGGGTTCCGGCAAATCCACGCTGATCCGCCTGATCAACCGGCTCGTCGAGCCGACCGCCGGCAAGGTGTTGATCGATGGTCGCGATGTAGCCGCTGTACGTCGCTCCGAGCTGACCGCGTTGCGCCGCACCGACATGAGCATGGTGTTCCAGTCGTTTGCACTGATGCCGCAACGCACGGTGCTGTCGAACGCGGCATTCGGTCTCGAAGTGGCCGGCATGGGCCGCAAGGTGCGCGAGAAGCGCGCACTTGAGGTGCTCGAGCAGGTCGGTCTCGCGCCCTTCGCACAGAAACTGCCCGCCGAACTCTCGGGCGGCATGCAACAACGCGTCGGCCTCGCCCGTGCGCTCGCAGTGAATCCGTCGCTGATGATCATGGACGAAGCGTTCTCCGCGCTCGATCCGCTCAAGCGCAAGGAAATGCAGAACGTGCTGCTGGAACTGCAGAAGAACCAGCGTCGCACGATCATGTTTGTGTCCCACGATCTCGAGGAAGCGCTGCGCATCGGCAACCGCATCGCGATCATGGAAGGCGGCCGTGTGGTGCAGATCGGCACGCCGCAGGACATCATCGCCAATCCCGCCGACGACTACGTCCGCGCGTTTTTCGAAGGTATCGATACGAGCCGCTATCTGACGGCCGGCGACATGATGCAGACCAACGAGGTGCCGCTGCTGCGCAATCTCGACGCGTCGAGCATCGAGACATCGCTGAACGGCAGCGCTGAGTATGCGTTTGTGCTCGATGCTGAGCACCGCATTCGCGGTTTTGTGACGCGTGACGCGATCGGCAACGCGAGCCCGGATCTGCGCAAGGTCGAGTGCATTTCGCACGCGGCGTCGCTCGATCACGTCGTGTCGCGCGTCTGCGCGACCACGACGGCTGTGCCGGTCGTCGACGACGACGGCTGCTATTGCGGCTCGGTCGATCGCGCCGTTGTCCTCAAGGTCCTTACGCGCAGTCGAGGTTCCCATGTCTGAGATCATCCCGCTTGGCCGTTGGGTCGACGATTCGGTTCACTACCTGCTCGATCACGACGCCAACACGTTCGATGCGATCGGCAAGGCAATCGAGAGCTTCGCCGCACTGATCGAACACGGCTTGCAGGCGATTCCGATGTGGGCGCTGATGGCGTTCTTCATCGGCATCGGGCTGTGGCGTGTGGGTTGGCGTTTCGCGATCTTCGCGACCTTATCGCTGCTCTTGATCTACGCGACCGGCTTCTGGGACGAAACGGTAATCACGCTCGGTCTTACGTTGTCGTCGACCTTGATCAGCCTCGTGTTCGGTATTCCGCTCGGCATCTGGACCGCGAAAAACAAACACGTTGCGATGATCGTGCGGCCCATTCTCGATCTGATGCAGACGATGCCGGCCTTCGTCTATCTGATTCCTGCTGCGATGCTGTTTGGTCTCGGCCGTGTGCCGGGCATTCTGTCGACGGTGATCTTCGCGATGCCGCCAGCCGTACGTCTGACGAGTCTCGGCATTCGCCACGTGAACCGCGAGATCGTCGAAGCGGGCCAGGCGTTCGGCTGCACACCGTGGCAGCTGCTCTACAAGGTGCAGTTTCCGAATGCGCTGCCGTCGATCATGCAGGGCGTGAACCAGACCATCATGATGGCGCTGTCGATGGTGATCATTGCATCGATGGTCGGTGCGGGCGGTCTTGGCAACGATGTGCTTGCAAGCATCCAGCGGCTCGATATTGGACTGGGTTTCGAAAGCGGTTTGTCGGTGGTGCTGCTGGCGATCATTCTCGATCGCATCACCGAGAGCTTCGGTCGCACGCCCGGTACCGCGAATGCGCCGCGCTTTGCTGGGCTGCGCAACGTGATGCGTGTGCGCCGCGCAGAACCGGCCACGCAGAGCTGATCGACACCGCAGCGCTCCTCACCAGGAGCGCTGCTTTTTTGTATGTTCACGTATCGCGAGAGCCCGTCGTTCTCGCGACAACCACAGCCTGTGCATCATGGAGAGCGACGTGACGTCCGCCACGACTGAATCGCCGTTGTCAGGTCTTGCGCATTTCGGGTTTCTCACGCTGCCGAGTTTTTCGATGATCGCGTTCACGAGCGCGGTCGAAGTGCTGCGCATGGCGAACTACGTCGGACGCGCGCAGCACTACCGGTGGTCGATTCTCACACCGGATGGCGCGCCGGTCCGGGCGAGCAACGGCATGGCGATCAAGCCGACCCGCACGATCGAAGAAGCGGGCATGCCCGATGTGCTGATCGTGTGTGGCGGGACGCAGATCCGCAGTGCGGTCGATACGACCATCAAGACCTTGCTCGGCGACGTGGCGCGCCAGGGCGTGCCGCTCGGCGGTATTTGCACAGGTGCGTATGCGTTGATGTCGGCAGGGCTACTCGACGATTACCGCTGCACCGCGCATTGGGAAGATCTGTCGGCGCTGCACAAGGAATTTCCGCACGTGCATTTCGCCGACGAACTTTTCGTGATCGATCGCGATCGTCTGACCTGCACCGGCGGCACCGCACCGCTCGATCTGATGTTGCATCTGGTCGGCAACCGGCTCGGACAGAATCTCGCGGCACAGGTATCGGAGCAGTTCATCCTCGAACGGATTCGCGGTGCAAGCGATCCGCAGCCGATTCCGGTCGATGCGCGCGTCGGCTTCTCGCGCGCGGAACTGATCGAAGTGGTGCGGCTGATGGAAGCCAACATCGAAGAGCCGCTGTCGCTTGAAGAACTGGCGCGCCTCGTGCAGCTTTCGCAGCGACATCTGCAGCGGATGTTCAAGGTCTACCTGAGCGTATCGCCGACGCATTACTACCTGTCGCTGCGTCTGCGTCGCGCGCGCGATCTGCTGCGTACGACCGACGCGTCGATTGCACGCGTGACGGCCGTGTGCGGGTTTCATTCCCCGTGTCATTTCAGCAAGGCCTATCGCGCGCAGTTCGGTCACGCACCTAGCATCGAGCGGCGCCAACCCCACTAGCTATAAAAAACCGTTGAGGAGAAACCATGAAATACCCGCTAATGGCCGCAGCCTGTGTACTGGGTCTGGCCGCCGCATCCGCTTATACAACCGCTTATGCAGCCGACCCCGCGGTCTGTCGTGACGTGCGTTTTGCCGATGTTGGATGGACCGATATCGCTGCGACGACCGGTCTTGCATCGACCGTGTTCGAAGGGCTCGGCTACCATCCGACGAAAACGATCGCATCGGTGCCGATTACATTCGCCGGTATCAAGAGCAAGCAGATCGACGTGTTTCTCGGCTACTGGGCGCCGACGATGGACCCGATCATCACGCCGTTCGTCAAGGCCGGCACGATCAAGGTGCTGCAACCGGCGAACCTGACCGGCGCGAAATACACGCTGGCGGTGCCGGACTACGTCTATAACGGCGGCCTGAAATCGTTTGCCGATATCCAGAAGTATGCGGACAAGCTGAACGGCAAGATCTACGGGATCGAGCCCGGCAACGACGGCAATGCGTTGATCAAGAAGATGATCGATGGCAACCAGTTCGGGCTCGGCAAGTTCAAGATGGTCGAGTCGAGCGAGGCGGGCATGCTCGTCGAAGTGGGCCGCGCGATTCGCGAGAAACAGTGGATTGTGTTCCTCGGTTGGGAACCGCATCCGATGAACGTGACGATGAAGATCGATTATCTGAGCGGTGGCGACGACGTCTTCGGTCCGAACTACGGCGAGGCGAAGGTCTTTACCGCGACACCGCCCGATTACGCGGCGCGTTGTCCGAATGCCGCGAAGCTCGTATCGAATCTGCATTTCACGACGGCAATCGAAAACCACGTGATGGTGCCGATCATGAACAAGACCGACGCGAACAAGGCGGCAACCGACTGGCTGAAGGCGAACCCGCAGGTGCTGGATCAGTGGTTAGCGGGAGTGACGACACTGGATGGCAAGGCTGGGTTGCCCGCGGTGAAGGCGTATCTGGCTGCGCATTGACGGGTACTGATGATTTGCGGCAAGTGGGGCGTGCGACAGACCGGGTTGTCTGTCGCGCGCCCCGCGCGTCTCTACGACTAGAAGCGGTGCTGAACGCCGGCCGTCACGCCCGCCTGGTTATCGGCCGCTGCCGTCAGATCGCGCGACAGGCTGATTTGCTGGCCGTGTTTCGCCATCACATAGCCGCCTGCCAGATACAGAAGCGTTTGCTTGGACAACGCGTACTGGCCGCGCAGTGAGAACAAGGTCGGATCGGCGTTGCTACCGCCTTTGATGTTCTGGTGATAGACAGCGCCGATCAGCGAGAGGATCGGCGTGACATCACAGGATCCGCCAAACCAGTAAGTGGCGCTGCGCAACGCTGCGGCGGCCGTGGTGACGGAGCGCCTATGGTTGCGGTAGCCGGCCATGACCTTGGCCGCGCCGAAGTCGTAGCTCAGACCCGCGTGGATGCCCTGGATGTAGTGGATGCTATCGGCGGGCGTCACGCTGTTGCGGGCACCGTTCTGGCGGTCGAAGGTGACGATCGTGGCGAACGGTCCCTTGCCGTAGCCCAGCGCGATGTTGTATCTCGAACTGGTCTTCACGCTGCCCGGCACATTGCCGAAACCATACAGCCCCCCAATCTTGACCCCCGCGAACTCGCCGTCATAACGCACGGCATTGGACGAGCGCGCGAGCAGGCCGTCCCTGCGGCCGCGTGGTGCGGTGGTCGAAATCCCCCACGAGTAGTTCCCTGCATAGCCCATCGGATCGAATGGCAGCATGTAGTCGAAGGTGACCGTGAAGGTGCGGCCGAGGATCAACTGGCCGAAGCGGTTCTTCACACCGATCGTGGCACGCCGGTCGAAGAGCACACCCTCGCCGCCGTCGAAGGCGCCGTTCGCGATGTCGAAGCCATTCTCCAGCTGGAAAACCGCCTTCAGACCGCCGCCCAGATCCTCGACACCGCGCACGCCCCAGCGTGATACGTTCTTGGCGCCCGGGACGAAATGTGCTGTGCCGCGGCCCCCGCCGGTATGGTTCAGGTATTCAATACCCGCGTCGACGATGCCGTACAGCGTCACGCTCGATTGTGCGTGTGCTGCTCCAGCGAGATCGATGCACGATACGCCCAGCGCCAGTTTTGCAATACGCCGTTTCATTGTTTTCTCTCCCTTCATTTCATTGCTGCGAATTCGTCAGTTCACCTGCGTGATGGCCCGGTATTGGTTTGCCGGAAACGCGACCGCGGTGTTGGTCCATCGCGCGCAGCACAGTAGCTTGCGCGCCCGGATTCGGGCCGCATGGGAACGATGGCGATGCGTTGCTTGCGGAGGTCGGTTGTGCAAACTGGAAGCATGAGTGTTCCCCTGCAGCACAGTGGCCGCATATCGAATGGAATGAACTGGGTGGGTGTATCGGTGCACTAGCGTCGACGCTAGCTGCCGTTATTGCGGAAATTTCGAACGCTTCGACGGGTCGAGGTGGGCCGGCAAACCGGTGTTGATCGACGCCGAATAGACGATCAGTTCGTCCTCCTTCTGGACGGAAGTTTTATCGAAAGAAAGCTAATTGTAATGTCATTCGATCGCCTGAGCGAGGCTGATTTGCGAGGAAAACTGAAGGGAAAGGGGATCTGGATTCATGGATTTCCCTGGGACAGGCTAAAGACGTACTACCCGTCGAGCGACGAGCCGGCGCCGCTTTGGTCTACCGCGTAATTACGCCTGATATCCGAGACAGAGCGCACCCAGGGTAACGATCACACACGCGGTGATGCGACGCACCGTCAAGGTCTCGCCGAGAAACATTCGCCCGATCAATGCCGCGAACACGATGCTGGTTTCACGTAACGCAGCGATCGGTCCAACCGGGCCGAGTGTGAATGCCGTCACGACCGCGCCATACGCGACGAGCGAAGCGACGCCGCCCGCTAATGCCTTGAGCGTTTCCGGCGCTCTTAAATTTAGCGTCGGCTTGCCGCGTAACGCGACGAAGGTTATCGGCATCAACACGCCATAGAGCAGAAAAATCCACGCAACGTATGACTGCGGATTGCCGGTGTGGCGGACACCTAGCGCATCGGTGGTCGTGTAGGCGGCGATCATCAACCCGGTGACGAGCGCCATCACAATCGATTCCGTATGAGCCCGCTGATTGCCGAGAGAAAGACTGAGGATTCCGCCCGCAACGAGCGCGACACCGGCTAGCGATAGCGGAGCGGGGTGCTTGCCGGTCAGCAGGAACGCGCCGAGCGTGACGAGCAGCGGCACACTGCCACGCACGATCGGATAGATCTGTCCGAGTTCACCGCGTCGATAGGCTTGAACGAGGAAAAGGCTATAGGCGATCTGCAGACACGACGAGAGGATTAGATACGGCCAGCTTGCGGGAGCGGGGAGCGGGAGTATTGCCGCAACCGGAATCGCTACGGCCGTCGCGGCGAAGCTCATTACGGTGACCGACCAGAGTCGATCGGCGCCAGTCCGCAGTGCGGCGTTCCAGCTCGCGTGCAGGACAGCTGCGCCGAGCGCGAGTGCGATGACGACCGGACTCATATCAGTTGCGACTTGTTACTGCTAGTCGCAACGCGAGCCCTGCGAATACGGAGCCAAGCAGAATCTGCGGCAGACGGGTCGGGCGCCGGCGTTGGCTCCAATGCCGGCTGAGCTTGCTGGCGGACACGATTACCGCACCGTTGACCACCAGACCGATCAGATTGAGGATCGTCGCCAGGATCAATATCTGCACGGCGACCGCATCATCCTCAGGCCGGACGAACTGCGGAAACAACGCAAGAACGAACAGCGCCATTTTCGGATTCAACAGGTTGGTCAGTAACCCCTGGCGGAAGATCGTCGCTAACGAGTGACGATCGCGTCCGCTTGCAGGCGACATCGCGACGTCACGCGAACGAATGGTTTTCCACGCCAGATACAGCAGATAAGCCGCGCCAGCAAAGCGAACGATGTCATACGCAACGGGCACGGCGAGAAACAGCTGGGACAGGCCGAATGCCGCAGCCATCGCGTGGCAGTACGTCCCTACCTGAATGCCCGCAAGCGACGCAAAGCCGGCGGCGCGCCCCTGGCTGACACTGCGCGAGGCGATTAGCAGCATGTCGGGACCGGGTGTCATCGTCAGTGCGACGCATGCACCGGCGAAGAGCGCGAGGGTGGAGAGGCTAGACATCGTGGGTTTCCTTGAGCGTGGTTTCGTCACCGAGGCATCATGCGATCGTAGCGGCGCAGTGGCGCATGAAGACAACCGGAGCGTAACCGCTCATACGCTGGCCTTTCGCCGCGACGAACGTGCAGTGGACTGAAGGAGTTCCGTGCAAAGCTCATCGAGTTCGAGGCAATGCGTCCGGTCGTGATCGAGCATTTCGCGCACGAGGTCTTCTAGCGTCATCCGTCGCACGCCGTCGCGCAACCCGCAGCGCTTGAGTTGTGCGGGCTTCAATCGCTTCAGTTCCGCGCACAGGTGTTGGCGCGACTGCTCGAATGCCGTCACAGCCTCATTTAGATCCTGACGCAGGTAATGCCGCTCGGCGGCCCATACGGTTCCGTCGACCGACTCGAGTAGCGGAAGCGACGACGAGCGCACGGCGCGAATCCGCGCTGCGAAGACCGCATCCAGATCGCGCAGGTGGCAGGCGTGTTCGACGAGTGCAAAACCCGTACCCGTGGGCCGTTGCAACCATTGGACAGCAGGTATGCGCGACACCGCTTCAGTCAGCTTCGTCGGCATTGTCGCAAGCGCGCCGATCACCTCGGCGAAGGGCAGCAGAATCGGCAGCGGACTGAAGACGGCGCCATAACTGAACAGCGCACCGCCGACCCGTCCACGCGATTGCACGACCTCGTGTCCGTAGCGTCGCATCACGTCTGCAGTCATCGCGCCGCAAAACTGTCGGGCCGTCGTATCGTCTTCGATCTCGGGAAATTTCTCGGCGATTTCGTCCTTGACCGCGGCAATCGCTGCGACGCCGGCACGCGATAGCGCCGCGAACTCGATATAGCGCTCAGGCGTGTTTATCAGCGTTTCGAGCTGTTGCCCAAGTGCTGTGGTCCGGAATCGATCGAAGCGCGAGTGCATGAGCGGTTAGCTGGGTAGCCTCTAGTAACGTGTCAAAACGATACGTTACGGAGAGGGGCCCGTCAAGGAGATCTGACTCGATGATCTTTCCGATCGATGTCGCATGGTCTCGCACATATGACCTCTGCTTGTCTTCGGCGATCGATTTGATCACTATAAGCACTCAGTTCGATTTGAGGCTAAAAGCCATGAACCTCGATATTGCAGAAGTCGTCCAGCAGTCAGGGGTACCCGCCTCGACGTTGCGGTTCTATGAAGAACGAGGACTGATCGCGTCCAGCGGGCGCCGTGGTTTGCGCCGTCTGTTCGATGCCTCGGTGCTACAGACCCTTGCGCTTATTGCGGTCGGGCGCACGGCGGGATTTTCACTCGATGAGATCGCCGGGATGCTCACGCCCGGCGGCCAGCCCGATATCCGTCGCGAACAGTTGTCCGCAAAGGCCGACGAACTCGATCTGATCATCCGGCGGCTTGGCGCGTTGCGCGATGGTCTGCGTCACGCGGCGGCGTGTCCTGCGCCGAGCCATATGGAGTGTCCGAAGTTTCGGCGCCTCGTCAAGGTCGCCGTAGCACGCTATTCCGCGCGCGAGGCGGGTTTGCCTTCCGGATTACGCAGCGCCCGTGCGCGGTCGAGCAGCAACGATTGAACTGTTGCGCGATCATTCGATCGCTGAACCGGCAGACGCCGCTGCGACCGACCATCCTTGTCGATGCCGCAGAAACTGTGCGACGATCTCGCACACCTCCCTCCTGATTGCCTCGTTTAGAAATTGGCCAATCTACTCTCCGCGACCGTACCGATCTCTCTCGTCAAGCGCTTCCTGGTTGGCGCCGATCAGAAGGTGGTCGAGCGGCTTGCCGAGCGTTCGGGGATTTCGCGAGCGTTGTTGCACGAGCCCGGCGCGCGCGTCACACAGGAACAGTTTTCGACGCTCTACCGCTTGCTCGCCAACGAACTCGATGATGAGATGCCCGGTATTTTCAGTCGACCGTTTCGCAGCGGGACCTTGAAATACCTGTGCCTGAGCCTGCTCGATGCACCGCGGCTCGAGGTATCGATGCACCGGTTCAGTCAGTTTCTGCATCTGATCCTGGAGGACTTCAAGGTCGAATGCGAACGTGACGAAACGCGGGGTCGCGTGACGCTCGTTCCGATGAAGAGCGGGTACGTGACCAACGCGCTCGGTTGCGAACTGCTGTTGAAGTGCGCACATGGCATCGCCTCGTGGCTGGTCGGGCAGAAAATTCCGTTGCTTGCTATCGAGTTCAGTTTCCCCAAGCCGTCGTATGTCGGCGACTATCCGTATCTGTTCCCGGGGCCGGTGCGTTTCGACGCGGAGCAGATCTGCATGTCCTTCGACGCAGCCTATCTGGACATGCCGATCCGCCGCCACAAGGCCGATCTGCAGGATTTTCTGGCTCGTGCACCGGAAGACTGGATCTTCGTGTCGTTTGCGGAACAGATGATGTGTCATCGCGTTCGTCACTACATCGGCAGTTGTTTGCCAGCCGTGGCGACCATCGAGGCCACCGCGCAGGCGCTCAATCATTCAGTCCGCACGCTGTGCCGCCGGCTGACCGACGAGGGCACCACGTTTCAGGCGATCAAGAACGAGCTGCGACGCGACATCGCGATTCAACGGCTGACACGCACCGACGACACGATCGCGGCCATCGCTGACGACATCGGGTTCGACGATTCGACCGCATTTCATCGCGCGTTTCGCAGCTGGACCGGCAGTACGCCGCAAGCTTATCGAAAGATTCAATAGCGCGCGTAAGCGGTCCATGCAAGCCCGCACCTGGCGAGAACGGTCAACCCAACGGCCACCCGATCCGTACTTGACGTCACACGTCATGTGCCAAATGAATTTGCGTCCACGCTGAAGTTGGCAGATTCTGTCAATAAATTGGCAAGAATGGATATAGGGGAAGCGCGCCATCGACCCTAGCATCGGTCTGCTAACAGGCGCAGGTAAGGACTTGAACCCGCCGCCTGAAATATCGAATCAAACAATGCTGGAGACAGGTCAGGAGCGCTCTCGCACCGCTCGACGATATGCTGTTTGCGTCCGCAGGGCCGACGGCAACGGGGCGTGTGATCCTGTCAGCCAGCATGGCTGATCAGTACGGCTGGACACCGGCACACCGTTGCCGTCCGGTCTTTATACCGAGAAAAGAAGGGAGCAGCGTTTGAACAGCAGACACTGGGTGGCCAGTTACGGCGATATTCCATCTGAAATCGACGCCGACGCTTATCCGTCGGTCACGCATATGCTGGAAGGCGCGATGCGCACGTTTGCGGATCTGCCGGCCTTCCGCTCGTTCGGCAACACGCTGACTTACGCCGACATCGACCGGCTGTCGCGCGATTTCGCCGCGTATCTGCAAGGCACACTAGGCATCAAAAAGGGCGATCGCGTCGCCGTCATGACGCCAAACCTGCTCGCCTTTCCGATCGCGTTTCTCGGCATCATTCGCGCGGGCGCCGTGCAGGTGAATGTCAATCCGCTCTATACGCCGCGAGAACTCGAGCATCAGTTGAAGGACGCGGGCGTCGAAACGATCGTCGTCTTCACGGGAAGCACCGGTGTCATCGCCGAGGTCAAGGACAAGGTCGGCCTCAAGACGATCGTGACCGTCGGCCCGGGTGATGGTACCTCCGTCAATCTGCCCACGCCTGCCGTCGATGCGCGACTCGACACGACCATCGCGTTTCGCGACGCGCTTGCCGCAGGTGCCGCGCTGCCGTTCAAGCCCGTCGATGTAACCGGCGACGACCTGCTGTTCCTCCAGTACACGGGCGGAACGACGGGGCTATCGAAAGGCGCTGCGCTGACGCACCGCAACCTCGTCGCGAATACCGAACAGTTCAAGGTCTTCATGCCGGGTGCAATGCGTCCGGGGCAGGAAGTGATCGTCACCGCGTTGCCGCTGTATCACATCTTCGCGCTGATGGTGAATTTCATCACCTTCTTCTCGATCGGCGCGGACAACTGGCTGGTGGCCAATCCGCGCGATCCGAACGAGTTGATCGGCGCACTGCGTGACTCCAGAATGACCTGCATCATGGGCGTCAATACGCTGTACAACGCGCTCGTGATGCATCCCGGTCTCAAGGACATCGATTTCTCCCAGTTGCGTTTGTCGGGCGGCGGTGGAGCCGCGATCATCGCCACCACCTCGGCACGCTGGCAGGAGGTCACGGGGAGCTTTATCCGCGAAGGCTATGGGCTGTCGGAAACCAGCCCGGTGCTGTCTTTCAATCCGGTCTTCATCGAATCATTCAACGGCACCGCCGGTTTGCCGCTGCCTTCCACCGATATCAAGTTGTTGCGCGCCGACGGTAGCGAAGCTGCAATCGGCGAATCGGGAGAAATCTGTGCGAAGGGGCCGCAGGTGATGAGCGGCTACTGGAATCAGCCGGAGGCGAACCGCACGGCATTCACCGCCGATGGTTACTTCCGCACCGGCGACATCGGTGTGTTCGATCAGCAGGGCTTTCTCAAGATTGTCGATCGCGTGAAGGACATGATCATTGTGTCCGGATTCAACGTTTATCCGAACGAGGTCGAGGCGGTCGCTGCCGCATGCCCCGGTGTCGCGGAATGTGCGTGTGTCGGCGAGCCGAACGAGAAAACAGGTGAAGCGGTGCGGCTCTTTGTCGTCAGGTCCCCCGGCGGTGCATTGACCGAGGAACAGGTGATCGACTATTGCCGGACGGAACTCGCCGCGTACAAGATTCCCAAGTTCGTCACCTTCGTAGAGGCGCTTCCTAAATCGACGGTAGGCAAGATTCTGCGGCGCGAGCTTCGTCACACCAAGTGATCGCGCTGATACCCGGTTAAAACATCAACAACAAGACTCGAACAATCAGACCGGAAAAACCGGCCGATAAAAACTCGAAAAAATCGAATAGCGCGCAGGACCCAGGCTCAGGGAGGTCGGGGAATGGCTCGAACGCCGCATCTTGAATGCGGGCGAGCCGCGTATCCGCATTTGTGCCGCATTTGTGCAACAGACAGCAGTGCCATAAAAATCATAGCCCGTAGCATCGATTAACGATCTGAAACACGGAGCGAGACATGCGTAAATTCACGAGGTATCTGGCGGCCTGGATGGCGGCGCTGTTGTTTGCGTCGCCGGTCTGGGCCGCAACTTTTTCAGCGACGTATCAACGTATTGCGAGTTGGGATGGAACGCAGTTAGGGGCGGTTGTGTTGCTTCCGCAGGGGCAGGGTAGCGGTCCGTTTCCGCTGGTGGTCATGCCGGCAAGCTGGGGCGCGCCGAATCTGGAATACGTGGGACGTGGCGCGGAAATGGCCGCTAACGGCTATGTCGTCGTGAGTTACACGTCGCGCGGTTTTTTTGATTCGCAAGGGTCGATCGATATTGCCGGGCCGGACACGGTCAAGGATGTCAGCGCGGTGATCGACTGGGCGCTGGTCAATACGCCAGCGAACCCGCAAGCGATCGGCGTGTCGGGCATCTCGTACGGAGCGGGCCTCGGCCTGCTGGCCGCCGAACGCGACCCCCGCATCAAGGCCGTAGCTTCGCTCAGCGCCTGGGCCGATCTGCTTGCCGCGCTCGATGCCAACCGGACACCGAGCGCGCAGGCCCTTGCTGTGCTGGGTCTGGGCGGTGCGGTGACAGGGCGCGCGGGACCGCTACTGGCGTCGGTCGATGCCGACCTGCTGGCCGGCAATTACGATGCGATCGTGACCTCGATGACGCCGGCCAACGCGATACGTAGCCCGGCATCCGATGTATCGAAGCTCAACGCGAACGGCGCCGCAGTGCTGGTCGCGAACTCGTTCGACGACGGGCTGTTTCCGCCGGGACAACTGGTGGACCTCTTCCAGAACATCAAGACCCCGAAGCAGATGATGTTCAGCCAGGGCGATCATGCGACCGCGGAAGTGCCCGGTGCGCTCGGTTTGCCCAACGACGTCTATACGGCGGTTGGGCGCTGGTTCGATCATTATCTGAAGGGTGTGCAGAACGGTGTCGAGAAAGAACCGGTGGTGAAGTTGCGTTCGCAGGACAACGTCTGGCACGGCTATGCCGATTGGTCTGCGGTACAGGCCGGTGCAACGCACTACTATCTCAGCGGACCGAAAGGGCTGTTGCTCCCGACCGGGCAACTGGCTGCGTCGGCGAGCACCGGCTGGAATTCGTCGATCTTTACCGCGCTTCCGACGGTTGCGTCGTCAGGCATCGTCGAGGTGTCCGGCTTTCTGCAGTCGCTGGGTCAACCGCCGGCCGCACTGATTCCGCTGGTATCGCGTCTGGGTGCGGGTGTGTGGGCCGGTCCCAGGCTCGCCACTGCGCAACGTCTTGACGGCATGTCGATGCTGCACATGACCATCACACCGAGCCAGGCGAACACGTCGCTCTATGCGTACCTGTACAGCGTCGACGGATTCGGCAACGGGCAACTGGTTTCCTACAAACCGTACACGCTGCGTAACGCCACGCCGAACCTCGCCGTGCCGCTCGATGTTCGTCTCGAAGCGAATAGCTGGAATATTCCGGCCGGTAATCAGCTGGTGCTCGTGATCGGTGCGGTCGATTTTCGCTATGCCGGGGTGACTCAGGCGGGCGGTGTCGTGTCGTTCAGCTCGCCGCAGGGCGATCCGTCGACGCTGACGGTGCCGCTGCATTAGTAGTTGCGGGCCGCTCACCCTGTTGAGCGGCCCTTCAGGAAAACGACGACAACCGGAACGGCATGAGGCACATCGTCTCAAGCCGGAAAAATCCAATATGACACCGGTCGTCGCCGTTCGCCGTATAGCGGGCCGAACCCAGCTTCGTTCGCGAGAATCCGGCAAACCTTCAAGACAATCGGGTATTCCCTGCGGGCTCCTCGCGGCCTAGGATATGCGTCTGGCCACAAGCGGCCACAGCACCTCCCGAGCGTCCGGCATGTTTCACCCGACGCCCACCGCTCGACTGATCCGACCCGCGACCCAGCGTCGCCGTCACCCGAACAGGAGTCTTCCTCATGATGAACCGAAACAATCCCGTCTGGCTGATCACAGGCTGCTCGACCGGCTTTGGTCGCGAACTCGCCAGACTCGTGCTCGCACGCGGCTGGCGCGCAGTGGTGACGGCGCGCGATGAATCGAAGGTGCAGGACATCGTCCGTGGGTATGAGGACCAGGCGCTCGTCTTACCGCTCGACGTGACGAAACGCGACCAGATCGACCACGCCGTCGCACAGACTATCGCCCGCTTTGGCCGTATCGACGCGCTCGTCAACAACGCCGGTTACGGCTATCTCGCCGCGATCGAAGAAGGCGAAGACGATGCGGTGCGCGACATGTTCGAGGCCAATGTGTTCGGTCTCGTCGACATGACGAAAGCCGTCCTGCCGACGATGCGCGCGCAGAAGAGCGGCATCATCGTCAACGTTTCGTCGATTGGCGGTCTGACGAGTTTCGCCGCGACCGGTTACTACCACGGCACCAAGTACGCGGTGGAAGGCATCTCCGAATCGCTTGCACAGGAAGTGAAGCCGCTCGGTATCGATGTGCTGATCGTCGAACCCAGCGCGTTTCGTACCAACTGGGCGGGACCGTCGATCAAGCAGTCGGCGACGCAAATCGCCGATTACAGCGCGACCGCTGGCGAACGCCGCAAGCAGACCGAAGCGCGTAGCGGCAATCAACCTGGCGATCCGGTGCGTGCCGCGCAGGCGATCATCGATGCGGCGCTCTCCGATACGCCGCCGTTGCGCCTGCTGCTCGGCAAGATGGCGCTCGAACTGGCGCGCAAGAAACTCGATCTGCTGCGTCACGACTTCGATACGTGGGAAGCGACGACGGTAGGCGCGGATTTTCCGCAAGGTGAAGCGTAAGAAGTGTGAGAAGCGTGAGCCGAGGTGCCTGAGCTCACCTCGGTGCGACAACGTGAGCACACCGCCGACGGAGGCGAAGCGAAGACACCCTCAATTCGTCTTCGCTTCGCCTCCGCCGACATTCACCAGCTCGGGCGCTGCATTGGAGCTAGCCAGCTCCTCGCTAGACCATCCACCACCCAGCGCATGAATCAACTGTACGTTCGCGCTTAACTGGCGCGTCTGCACATCGAGTATGCTTCTTTGCGCATCGAGCGCAGCGGTCTGCGCCTGCACGACGTCGAGATATCCCACCGCTCCCTGCTTGTACAGATTCAACGCGAGATCTACCGAATGCTGCGCGGCATCGGCGGCATCGCGTTGCTGCCCAAGCGCCGTGCCTAGATCCGCGAGCAGCGAAAGATTGTCCTCGATCTGCTGGAACGCCGACAACACGACACCGCGATATCGCGCCCCGGCTTCGGCGGTCGCTTCTTTCGCTTCTTTCAACTGCGCCTTCCGCAAACCGCCGTCGAAAACATACTGCACCAGCTGCGGACCGATTGCCCACAGAAAATTCGGCGCGGTAAGCAACTGCGCGTACTGGGAACTCTGCACGCCGCCCTGTGCGCTCAAAGTGATCGAAGGGAAGTAAGCGGCGCGCGCAACGCCGATCTTTGCATTGGCTTCAGCGACGCGGCGTTCCGCAGCGGCGATATCGGGTCTGCGCTGCAGCAACGTAGAAGGCACGCCTGCGGGGATCACCGGCAACTGGATCGGTGTCGTCTGCTCGGCGAGCGTGAACTCGGAAGCCGACGCACCGACCAGCACGGCAATCGCATGTTCAATCAGCGCACGCTGTGCCAGGTTCTGCGACAACTGCGATTTCGCCGATGACAACTGCGTCTGCGCACGCGATACATCGAGGCCTGACGAGATCCCACCACTGTGCCGCGTTTGCGTGAGTTGCAGCGCTTGTGCGAAAGCCTTCACGGTTTCGGTCAGCAATGCAGTCTGCTGGTCGAGACCGCGGATCCGGATGAAGTTGTCCGCGAGCTGCACCTGCAAGCTCAACTGAACCGATGCCAGATCGGCCTTCGATGCCTGCGCTTCATCCTTGCCCGCCGCCACCGAATCGCGCACACGTCCCCACAGATCGAGGTCGTAATCGATTTCGCCACCCAGCGTGACCGAGTTGTAGTCATTCGGACCACCCGAGCGCAACGGCCGATTATCCGACTGACGGTCGCGCTGCGGAACGGCACTCGCGCTGAGCTTCGGATAAAGCGCCGACGACACCTGTTCAACGAACGCCTGCGCCTGCTGGTAGTGCGAGAGCGCGGCGGCGAGGTCTGTATTGTTTTCGAGCAGGCGTTGTTCGAGATCGTCGAGCTGCGCATCGCCGTAAATCTTCCACCAGCCGGTGCGGCTCAACTGATCGGCGGGCTGCGCGCTGATCCACGGGCCGACGGTCTTGTATTGCGCGGCGACAGGCGAGGGCGGCACCTTGTACTCCGGCGCGAGCGAGCAGGCCGCTAGCGCGAGCGTAAGCGATCCGGCGAGCAGGGCCGCTACGCTCGTTGTCGCACGCGGCGGCCTAGCCATTTTTTGCCGCCTTGCTCGTGGCGGCCGCCACGGCCACCTTGACGCTGTCACCGTCGATCAACCCGTCAGGCGGCGTATCGATCACGCGATCGGCAGCAGTGAGCCCCGAACCGATCTCGACCGCATCGCCGAAGTCTCGGCTGATCGTGACAGTTTTGAACGCGACGTGATCGTTCGCATCGACGGTCGCGACCCGGAGGCCGCGCGCGTCGAAGACCAGCGCGCTCGCTGGAATCCGTACTGCATCGGCTTGCACGGGCAGCTTGAATTGCAGGCTCGCGAAGCCGCCGGGCATCAGCTTGCCGTTGCTGTTGTCGACCAGCAACTGGACCAGCGTGGTGCCCGAGCTTGCGTTCACGGCATTGGCCGATGCAATCACCCGCGCTGTGAAGTGCTGCCCCGGGTACTCGGGCACGCTCAGCGTAGCCACCGTGCCAACCTGGACGATGGGCGCATAGTTCTGCGGAACCTGCACATACACGCGCAGCTGCTTCACATCGGAGACGGTAAACAACTCCTGTCCGACGCCGCCACTGCCGGCGTTGATCAACGCGCCGATATCGGTGTCGCGTGAGGTCACGGTGCCGTCGAACGGCGCGATGATCCGTTCAAAGCCTTTGGTTGCCATCAGTCGCTCGACGTTGGCCTGCGCTGCGGCGACGACTGCTTTTTTCGCGGCGTAGTCGCCGGTACGATCGTCGACGTCCTGTTTGGCCACCGAGTCGGTACCGAGCAGCGCCTGCCAGCGTTTCGCTGTTGTCGCGGCCAGCGCGGCATTGGCTTGGGCGGTGGCAAGATCGGCGCGGGCCTGGATCAGTTGCTGGTCGAGTTCAGGCGACTCGATCACCGCGAGCAACTGCCCAGCTTTCACCTGACCGCCGATGTCGACGTTCCACGACTTCAGATAACCGCTGACGCGCGCAAAGATCGGCGCCCGCGAAAACGCTTCGAGGCGCGACGGCAGATCGAGTGTCGAGCCGCTCGATGCAGCTTTGGGCTGGACCAGATTGACGGTCGGAACCGTTTGCTCGCTGGTCCAGGCTCTCAGGTCACGGGCGCCGACGGCGCGTACTGCGACACCCGACACGACCACGATCACAGCGACCGCGATACCGGTCACGGCAATCAGGCGTATCGTGCGTCGCGACACGGGTTGGGCAATAACGGGTTCAGACGGCATGTGAAGGACCTCCCGTAGCAATTGCCGGGGTAGCAGTTGCGCGCCCAGGGCGCGAATGGATGATGCAGAAGATCACCGGAACCAGGAACAGCGATGCGGTGGTGGCAAAAATCAAACCGCCGATCACAGCGCGGCCAAGCGGCGCATTCTGTTCGCCGCCTTCGCCGAGGGCGAGGGCCATCGGCGCCATACCAATGATCATCGACAGAGCGGTCATGAGCACCGGACGGAAGCGCGTGAAACCGGCTTCGAGCGCGGCCCGAAAAGCGTCGCCATGAACGGCAAAACGCTCGCGACAGAAGCTGACGACAAGAATCGAATTGGCCGTCGCGACACCCATACACATGATCGCGCCGGTCAGCGCAGGCACCGAGAGCGTGGTGTGGGTAGCGAACAGCATCCAGATGATGCCCGCAAGCGCCGCCGGCAACGCCGTAACAATCACGAACGGATCGGCCCACGACTGGAAGTTGACCACGATGATCAGGTAGATCAGTACGACCGCACCCAGCAGACCAAACAACATGCCGCCGAACGCGCTGTTCATCGTCTGTACCTGACCGAGCAGAGCGATCGACGAACCCTTCGGTAACACCTGAGCGTTCTGCGCCACGATGCGCTGGATGTCGGCTGCCACCGCGCCCAGATCGCGGTCCTGGGTGGTCGCGAAGATTTCCACCATGGGCTGGATGTTGTACTGGCTGACCACCGCGTTACTGACCGTGCGCTGGACGGTTGCAAGGCCGCCGAGAATTTGCGGTGTCCCCTGGGAGCCCGCGGTGATCGGCAGGTTTTGCAGCGACGAGAGCGAATCGAGGCTGTATTGCGGCGTCTGCATCACGATCGGGTACGACACGCCGTTGTCGTTATTCAGCCAGAACGTCGGCGCGACCTGACTCGAACCTGCGAGATTCACCACGAGGCTATTGGTGACATCGCGCTCGGCGATGCCGAGCAATTGCGCGCGGGTACGGTCGACATCGACGTTAAAGGTCGGGCTGCCTTGCGATTGCTGAATACGCGCGTCGACCACGCCCGGTACCCGGCGAATCTCGCGCAGCACCCGGTTCGCGTAGGTGAAGTTACCGGCGAGGTTATTGCCGCGAATCTGCAGATCGACCGGCGCGGGAGAACCGAAGTTCAGGATCTGGCTGATGATGTCCGCCGGTGGGAACGAGAACGTGACGCCCGGAAATTCGCGCGGCAGTCTCGCGCGCATGTCGCGCACGTAGTCGGCGGTTGGCCGGTGGTCTTCTTTCAGCGCAATCTGGATGTCGCCGTCCTGCGAGCCGATCGTGCCGGTGTTGTTGTACGCAAGATTGATCCCGCTGACCGGCAGCCCGACGTTATCGACCACCGTGCCGAGTTCCGACGGCGGGATGATCTGACGAATCGATGCTTCGACGTCCGCAAAGATTTCGGCGGTCTTTTCTACGCGGACACCGACTGGTGCACGCACGTGCAGAAGAATCTGTCCCGCGTCGACCGATGGAAAGAAGTTGCGCCCGAGAAACGGCACCAGCGCAAACGACAGCAGCACGAAACCAAGGAAGCAACTGACGAACGGCTGACGGTGGCGCAGCGCGAGTGCGAGGAAGCCGTGATAGCCGTCGCGGACTTTCTCGAAGCGTGCTTCGAAGCCACGCTGAAAGCGGGCGAGCGGGCCGGGGCGTTTTGCCTCGTGGGCGTCTTCATCGAGATTATGTGGATGCAGCAGGAACTTCGCCATCGTCGGCACCAGCGTGCGCGACAGGATGAACGACGACACCATCGCGAAGATCACCGCCTGCGCCATCGGCACGAACAGGAAACGTGCTACGCCATTCAGGAAGAACATCGGTACGAACACGATGCAGATGCACAGCAGCGACACAAAAGCTGGCGTGACGATCTGCGCACCGCCGTCGAGAATCGCGGGCTCGACTGCCTTGCCCTGTTCGAGGTGCCAGTTGATGTTCTCGATCGTAACGGTTGCATCGTCGACGAGAATCCCGACCGCGAGCGCGAGCCCGCCGAGCGTCATGATGTTGAGCGTTTCACCGAGCGCCGACAGCGTTGCAATCGAACCGAGAATGGCAAGCGGGATCGAGGTGGCGATGATGACCGTCGAGCGCCAGCTGCCGAGAAACAGCAGGATCATCAGGCTTGTCAACGCGGCGGCAATGACACCTTCGCGTGCTACGCCGCTGATAGCTGCCCGCACGAACAGCGACTGGTCGCCGATCGGATCGATCCGCAGGTTATCGGGGAGCGACTGCTTTGCGATCCCGAGGCGGTCCTTGATGCCGGAAATGATCCCGAGCGTGGACGCCGAGCCGTTTTTCAACACGGACATCAGCACCGAGCGGTGACCGTTCACATGGACGATGTTGGTCTGCGGCGGGCTGCCGTCCAGCACGCTCGCGACGTCGCGGATATACACGACGGTGCCGTTGACGGTTTTGATCGGCAGGTCGCCGAGCGCCTTGATCGCGGACGGCGCGTTGTTCAGTTGCAGTACGTATTCGTGATCGCCGATCTTCTCTGTGCCGACAGGTGTAATCAGGTTCTGTCCGGCCAGCGCGTTCGCGACGTCCTGTGCGGACAGGCCGTGCGCCTGCAGAGCCGCCGGGTCGACATCGATTTGCACTTGACGCGTCTTGCCGCCGAACGGGTAAGGAATCGCGGCCCCGGCTACCGTGACGAGTTGCGGCCGCAGCGAATTCAACCCGAGGTCGCCGAGATTCTGCTCGGAGAGCCCTGCACCCGACAGCGCAAGCTGGATGATCGGCACGGTCGACGCGTTGTAGTTCAGGATTAGCGGCGGCGTGCTGCCGGGCGGCAACTGGCGCAGGATCGTTTGCGACACGGCGGTCACCTGCGCGTTCGCGGTACTGATGTTCACGCCGGGCTGAAAGAAGATCTTGACGATGCCGAAGCCGTTCACCGATTCCGCTTCGATGTGCTGGATGTCGTTCACGGTGGTCGTGAGCACGCGTTCGTACGGCGACGTGATCCGCCCGGCCATCTGGTCCGGCGGCAGCCCCGTGTATTGCCACACGACGCTGATCACCGGAATGCGGATATCGGGGAAGATGTCGGTCGGTGTTCCCAGGGCGGAAAGCACACCGATGATCAGAATGAAGATCGCCAGGACCACAAACGTGTACGGTCGGGACAGGGCGATACGTACTAGGGCGAGCATTGGAATTCCAGAGCTTGGAGTCGATCGAAGCGGTCTTTCGCACTGGTTAGCGCGAGATGTCACTCATGCTGGTCAGGGCGGGATTGAAGGCGAGGGTGGGTGGCCGCATGAGATCGTTTCCGCTCTGGCAAGACTGACCCGGTGTCCGTTTTTGCTCCGGACTCCGCAGGGTTGTCAGGTTGCCGTTAG
Organism: Paraburkholderia acidicola; assembly: GCF_002362315.1. Classification (GTDB taxonomy): domain Bacteria; phylum Pseudomonadota; class Gammaproteobacteria; order Burkholderiales; family Burkholderiaceae; genus Paraburkholderia; species Paraburkholderia acidicola. The sequence continues at coordinate 1,014,855 of NZ_MTZV01000006.1, read as the reverse complement.
TGGTTTCGTACGCAGGTTCAGCCGCACGCAGGTCCGCGCGAATTCTTTCTTGGATCTTACGGTTTTACGACATCAGAAGCCTTTTGCAATCGTTCGCATCAAGGGAGACAACGGCGTGGCGACGCGAAGCGCGAATGTACACAAACGACGGAAATCGTGCAGCGGACGTCGCATCACAAACAGGACGAGTGATGCTAACTCAATCATTTTTTTTGCGCTGGGAGCGCGGCAGCGCGGTAGCGCTTGAATGGTGCTCGATTGAATTACTTCGATTCAGGCTGTGGAGGTGAGCCGTGTGGTTTGCGCGCGATGAAATGAAACCACCACACATCGCGGGTGGATGTGTCGTCAACGATGGGCTGATCGTCGCGACTGCCGAACACGGCTTCGACGATCAGACCAAGCGACGCCAACTGACGTCGTTGCTCAGCGAGCGTCGTGTAGACAATCAGAATGCCGAAGTCATGTGCGGCTGCCGTTCTGATCGAATACCCCGGGTAGTCGCGGTGAAAGCGCACGTGTCGCAGGTAGTTGTAGCTTGCCGGCGGAAAGGTTCGTAGCGTGCGCAGAATCCGCCAGCCGTAGCGCAGCGGGTTCAGCGTGAAGCGCGGCATCAGTTGCCAGATGTTCTGGCGAAATCCGGGGCCGTCGCGGTTATGGCTCGAGAACAGAATCAGACCGCCGGGCCGTGTCACACGCGACATTTCCCGCAGGATCAGTACACGGTCTTCGCCGGTTACGCAGTCGATGCCGTTCCAGCTGAAGGTCGTCAGCGCGTAGTGACTGGACGGCAGCGTCGACATATCGCGCGCGTCCATGTGGTACAGCCTGGCGTCCGGGAAGCGGGCGCGCGATTGTTCGAGCAGCTTTGCTGTGTAGTCGATGCCGGTGTAGTCGGACGAGATCTGCATCATCAGCGGAATGGTGCGGCCCGCACCAATACCGATGTCGAGCAGGGGTTGATCGCGACACTCCACTGCAACCCGGGCGAAGGCGGCTTGTTCGCCCGGGTCGGTCCACGTTTTGCTGCGGGTGAATTCGCGCAATGCATCGCGTGAATTCCACGCGCGCCGGTTGATCCGGTCGAGCGGCGGGCGGATGCTCATCGACATGCTCCTCCATCGGAACCTTGCCGTTTTGCGTGCCGCTTGCGCACGGAACCCGAACTTCAAGTTCATCGACGGCGCCGTGCTCGATCGTCGGATACAGGACGAGCGAGCATGGCGACTGTCGATAACGACAGGACCCGGTTGTCATTTTCGTGCGATGGCTTCGCGAGACTGCAGGTTCGTCGAAGTTCGCTCTGGTCTCCTCCAGTCATACGGTCGGCGCAGTGCATTGCAGGCCGTGTATGACGGGCATGACCGAGATTTAACGCGCGGGGTGTGAGCGCATCTGTACGGCTGCGCACATCGTGGGTGCGATACGTGTCGGTGATGGGCTGGAGGTTATTTTGGATGAGGATTGCGACGCGGGCGAAACGCTTGAGTCTTCGAGGTCACGAATCCTGCGCGGTTTTTAGCCTGTCGTTTGCTGGTGGCGTGAAGGTAAGGTGCGCAGAGCGATGAACGCCAGCAGGCCCATCACGGGAAGCATCAACAGACTTCCTTCGGGACCGACGGAACCGCCGCTCAGCCAGTCGGGGCCGATCGCGCGGGTAGTCAGAAAGTGATCGCCAGTGAAGAGTCCGCCGCTGTTCGCCGTATCGAACAAGAAGGATTGGCTCCAGTCCCATGCCGCATGCACACCGATCGCCCACCAGAGCGAACCTGTGCGCCACACGGCAACGCAGGCGACCAGTCCGAACAGGATGGCGAGTACCACTCCTCTGATGCTTTCACCGTGGTTGCCCAGGTGTGCTGTCCCGAACAGCAAGGACGTGAGAATGGCTGCGACAAACGGATTCGTTCCTGCCGCAAGCTTGAAGAACAGGTAACCGCGGCACAACAGTTCTTCGGCGATGGCGACGAGCAGGAAGACCAAGGCCCAGAGCGCAGCCGCCGAGATCAGCGAGCGAAAATCGAGCCCGGAGAATTCGATCTTCGCGCCGCCAGAGAGCATCAACACCGCCATCGTGCCCGACACAAGCACCACGCCCCAGAAAAGCCCTTGTACAAAATGCGCTGCACGATGCGGCGCCCGCAAACCGTAATCGAGCCACGACTTTCTGTCGATCAGACTCAAGACTTTGGTTGCGACCAACACCGCACAAATCAGCACGGTATCGAGGACAATCTGACGCCCCGGCGTAAGTTCACCCCGATGTTGCAAAGGATGATGCAACACGTACGCGACATGAAGGACACCCACCACGAACGCGACGCAAATAATCACGAACAGCAGAGCGGCCCAACCCGCGCGCAAACCATTTCGCCCCATCCAGATGGCCTTGAAACGTGACCATGTAACCGAACGATGTTTTGTGAGTGCAGCAGTTTCCATATGCGGCCGTCCCGTTGTCGAGTGGATGAATGTGCTGTCAGGATTTACGTTTGTCGGGCTTCGACGCCTTCAGCATTCGCCTAAAAATATCGAGCGCCTCGGTCGTACGATCGAGATCGCCGCTACTCAGATATTCCAGTATCAAACCGTCGATCACCGCGCCGCATAGCGTGGCCTTCGCACGGCGATCGGCTGACGGGGGAAGCGCGCTTTCGATCAGATCTAGCCAGCTGGAAGAGCTACGTTCGGCATGACGCGCGTAGTCGGTGGGATTTTGCAACGCGAGCATCTGCACTTCGAAGAACAGGCGCAGATAAGGACTGTTTTGCGGATGCGTTGCCCACTGCCAGACCGTCGTCAAACCATCGGTCTGATCGCTTTCGCTCATCAACGCCGCAAGCGACTGCTGGATGCGCAGGCGCGCTTCGTCCATCACCGTGGTGATCAGCCCTTCCTTGGATTCGAAGTGGTAGATGAGCAGCCGCGAGCTACTGCCGATCTCGGCGGCGAGCGGGCGCAGCGACAGATCCGCCAGCCCATGTTCAAGGAAATACTCGAGCGCCTTGTCGCAGAGTTCGTCTTTGCGTTGCATGAAGCGAACGTTACATGAAGCGACTGCTTCATGCAAGTGCAGTGACAGAACGGGCCCGCTTGCCGGGCCCGTCCTGGGGAAATGCGCGCTAGATCTTCAACCGATTTTCACTAAACCTTCACCACCGACCCCTGATAAATCTCATCGACGGCTTCTCCCAGCGTCGCATCGAACTCGCTGTCGCTCATCGGTTCCCTGAGTTCGTTGATCAGGGCCCGCGAGAAACTGGCGATCATCCCGTGATTGTGGGCAAGGCGCTTGCACGCGTCGGTACGCGTATAGCCGCCCGACAGCGCGACGACCCGTGCAACGCGCGGGTGCTCGATCAGCGGACGATAGAAATCAGCAACTTCGGGAATCGTCACCTTGAGCATCACCTGGCGGTCAGCTGGCAACGCATCGAGACCCTTGAGCAACTCCGCCATCAGAATCGCTTCCGCTTCCTTCTTGTCGGGAATGTTGATCGTCACTTCGGGTTCGAGGATCGGTACGAGGCCGTGCGCATTGATTTGCGCGCCTACTTCGAACTGTTGCGCGGCGATTGCAGCGATACCGTCCGGTGAGGCCTTGCCGACCACCGAACGCATCTTGGTGCCGAACACGCCGAGCTTCGCCGCCCGGTCGAGCAGCGCATCGAGCCCGGGATTCGGCTTCATCAGACGCACGCCGTCGGCTTCGGCTTCGAGCCCCTTGTCGACCTTCAGGAATGGCACCACGCCGCGGTCTTCCCACAGGAAGGCGGGGGTGGGTTTGCCGCGGACCTGTCCGTCCATGGTGGCTTCGAACAGGATGGCGCCGATGATCTTCTCGCCGGTGAAGGCCGGCGCGGTGATGATGCGCACGCGCATTTCATGCATCAGCTTGAACATTTCGGCGTCGCCGCTGTAAGCGCTCTCCGGAATGCCGTACTGTTTCAACGCACCTGGCGTCGAGCCGCCGCTCTGGTCGAGGGCAGCGATAAAGCCTTGTTTTTCACGAACTTGCGCAAGCATCCTGTCATTGGCCATGAGTATTTCCCTTTTCAAAACCCAACACCGGACAGAGGCGCTTCTGATCCGGGCTCTTTGCGTCCAATGCAACAAGTGTACCGGTATTGTCGCCCGATCTTCCCGAAACGCAGTGATGCGGTAGATTGCGGCTTGCATACGACATTCACGCTGCCGTCGTAAAATCCACCCCTGCAGGAATCCACCCCCGATGTCGTCGCGCCGTTCGTCCGGTGCGGCGTCTCTTCACGGAGCGCTTCGATGAACGCTGCTGTAGCCGCACACGACCCACCCGAAATCTGGTTGATCCGCCACGGCGAAACCGAATGGAGCCTGTCCGGCCAGCACACGGGCCGCACCGACATTCCGTTGACCGACCACGGGCGCGAACAGGCGCGTGCGCTGGTACCGGTGGTCGCGGCACAACATTTCGACACGGTGCTGTCCAGTCCGCTGTCGCGCGCGGTTGAAACCTGCAATCTGGCCGGACTGGGCGCACAGATGCAGCGCGAATCCGCTCTGCTCGAGTGGGACTACGGCGTCTACGAGGGTCGCACGACCAAAGAGATTCGCGAGAAGCAAACGGATTGGGCGGTATGGAATTCGCCGATTCCCGAAGGCGAAAGTCTGGAGCAGATTCAGGCGCGGGCGCTATCGCTGGTTGGGCGTCTTCTGACGATGCATGGACGTATTGCGCTGTTCTCACATGCGCATTTTCTGCGTGTGCTGGCGGGGTGCTGGATGGGGGATTCGGCTGTGTTGGGAGCACATCTTGTGCTCGATACGGCGTCCGTCAGCGTGCTCGGTTTCGATCACGAAAACCGTGCGATACGTCAATGGAATCTGCGGCCGCCGGCTCTGGCGACCTGAGGCGATTCTTTAACCGGGCGGCCTCGCAAGAAGCGTAAGCGCAGGCACGCCCGCTCGCTACTGCTACGCGCGGATGTCGAAACTCGCCGTATAGGTGGCATAGGCATCCGCATCGCGCGCATCCCACACACGTCCGTCGAGCATCACGGGTGCCGCACGTTCGTCGGGAACCGCGATGCCCACACCCGCCGCCGCTTCGCGATACAGCGCAGTCTGATTGATCGCCGACGCGATCGCGGCAAAATCGTGACCCGCGTCGATCATGCCCCAGCGCTGGTACTGCGTGAGAAACCAGACACCTTCGGACGGCCGCGGGTAATTCACTGTGCCACCGTCGAAGAAGCGCATCGGCAAGCGTCGCTCACCCTGCGCGTTCTCGATCAACCGCGCGGCGATCGTTCCTGCGCCGATGCCGACAAACTCGGGCCGCGCGAGCCAGTCCGCAATCTCCCGCCGATGCCCGGCGTCGTCGAGCCAGCGACATGCTTCGAGCATCGTTTGCACGAGCGCGCGCGCGGTGTTCGGATAGCGCCGCACGAAATCGCGCCGGCACGCGAGTACCTTCTCCGGATGATCCGGCCAGATCTCGCTCGTATAGAGGTTCGTCGTGCCGAGTTCGCGCGTCTGCGCGAGCGTATTCCACGGCTCGCCGACGCAGAATCCGTCGAGCTTTTCTTCGGCGAGCGCGGCGACCATCTGCGGCGGCGGAATCGCGACGCTGTCGACCTCGCGCAACGGATGCACGCCCTGTGCCGCGAGCCAGTAGTACAGCCACATCGCGTGCGTGCCGGTCGGAAAGGTATGGGCGAACACCGGAGCGCGACCGAGCGACGCGAGCGCCTGTGGCAGTGTGCCGTGTTCGGCGAGTGCGGCGGCGAGGCGGCTCGATAGTGTGATTGCCTGGCCGTTGCGGTTGAGCACCATCAGCACGGCCATATCCGTTTGCGGACCACCAAGGCCCAGCTCGACACCATAGACGAGCCCATACAGCGTATGCGCTGCATCGAGATCGCCGGACAGCAGTTTGTCGCGCACGGCGGCCCACGAAGGCTGGCGCTGCAGTTCGAGCGTGAGGCCGTGCGCATGGCCGAATTCGAGCAGCTTCGCGGCGACGAGCGGGGCGGCATCGGAGAGCGCGACGAAGCCGAGCCGCAGATGCGTTTTCTCGAGCCGGCCCGCGGCGGAGGTGGGGGCGAGGGGAGTGGATGGGTTCATGGGCGGGGCATCATTGGGGCGACTCGGACGCGGCGACGATCTGCCGCGCGACTTCCGCGAGCTTCATGCCCTGGTTCATCGCGAGTCTGCGCAGTGCGGCGTAGGCGGCGGGTTCGGTGAGCTTCTGGCTATCCATCAGTAGACGTTTCGCGCGATCGATCAGCTTGCGTTCGGCGAGTTCATTCTCGGCCTGTGCGAGCCGCTGCCGCAGTTGCGCTTCCTGGGCAAAGCGGGCGAGTGCGACTTCGAGTATGGGCGCGAGGCGTTCGGTGGCGAGTCCTTCGACCAGATAGGCCGTTACGCCCGCACTGACTGCATCGCGGATCAACTGCTGGTTCGAATCGTTGCTGAACATCAGCACCGGGCGCGGTGCGGTTTCGTTCATCACGGCAAGCTGTTCGAGCGTGTCACGCGACGGCGATTCGGTATCGATGATGATCACATCGGGCCGTTCGCTTTCCACTACACGATGCAGCGCCTGCGGTGTCGCGGTGCCGGCGAGCATGTCGTAGCCGAGCCGCGCGAGCGCGTCGCGCAGATCGCCAATGGGCTTGTCGGTATCGGTGACGAGCAGTACGCGGAGCATCGAGGGTGGGTCGTTGTCGATAAAGAACTAGTGAGCGAGGGCGGCTGCGTCGCATAGCCGCTTCAGTTCCGGTACGCATGAGCCGCACACCGTGCCGCAGCCGAGCGTCGCCTTCAGTTCGGCCACGTCCGCACCGCGTGCGATGGCCGCGTTGATCTGCGTTTCGCCGACCTGCTTGCAACTGCATATCGTGCGTTCGCGCGGCGCAGTGTTGCCACGTCGCGCCGCGAATACCGTGAAACGCGGGCCGACCCAGGGCTTGCGTTCGCGCAGATCGGCGAGCAACGCGTCGGCGTTCGTTGTATCGCCGGCCATAACGAAACCGTCGATCATGTTGTCGCGCCATACGACGCGCTTGTCAAGGCCGCGCCGCGCGTCGCGGTATTCGAGCGTGTCGTCGCCGGTGGCGAGGTCGAGCGCCGCGTACAGCCGCTCGAGCCAGCCTGGCGGGGCCGCGACGTCGGCGGCGCGCAGCACGATCAGGTCGTCGGCTTCGACGGCGAGCGCTGCGTAGGCGCATTCGGCCAGCAACGGTTGCAGGGCCGCTTGCATCGCGAGCATTTCGCCGCGCCGCACGGCGACGGCGCGCCACGGCAGATCGACCGCTTCGATGCGCACCGCCGAGTGTTTCAATTCGGGCTGCGCCGACAGCGGGTCGACGGCGGGAACCGTCGTTTCGTTGATGCCGCCGCTCGCCAGAAACTGCGCGCTCCAGTGCATCGGCGCGTAGACGGTACCCGATTGCAGTTCGTCGGACAGTTGTAGCGGCAGCACGAGACTGCCGCGCCGGCTGGCGACGCGCACCAGTTCGCCTTCGCGCAGGCCACGTCGGACTGCGTCGCCGCGCGCCATGCTCAATGCGGGCGCGCTGGCGTGCGTGAACAGCTTCGCGATGCGTCCGCTGCGGCTCATGCCATGCCACTGGTCGCGCAGGCGTCCGGTCAGCAGACGGAACGGATAGCGCGCGTTGACCGGATCGGCGACCGGTAGATAACGCGTCGCATGGAAGCGGGCACGGCCGTCGGCGGTGGCGAACACGGCGTCGGTGTAGCGGCGCGCGGCGCCAGTTTGTGCGCCGTCCGGGAACGGCCACTGTTGAGGACCACGTGCTTCGAGCGTCGCATAGCCAAGGCCGCCAATGTCGAGATCGCGACCCTTCGTCAACACACGATGCTCGTCGAAGATCGCTTCCGGCGATGCATGCTCGAACAGTTTCACCGGGCTGCCGACCAGCCGTTCGATGCGTTGTGCGACCTGGGCGGCGATCCACCAGTCCGCGCGCGCATCGCCGGCCGGCGCCACGGCTGCGCGCACGCGCGAGATGCGCCGCTCCGAATTGGTTACGGTGCCGGACTTCTCGCCCCAGGTGGCAGCGGGCAACACGACGTCGGCGTACGGCACCGTGTCGGTCTGCATGAAGGCTTCCTGCACGACGACGAATTCGGCGCTGGAAAGCGCTTCGCGTACACGCGCGATGTCGGGCATCGAATGAACCGGGTTCGTACACGCGATCCAGACTGCCTTGACCTTGCCGCTGCGCACCGCATCGAACAGTTCGACGGCTGGCAGCCCCGGTCGATCCGACAACGTGCGGATGCCGTCGAGACCCCACAATGCCTCGACTTCGCTGCGATGCGCAGGGTTACCGATGTCGCGATGAGCGGCGAGCATCGTCGCCATGCCGCCTACTTCGCGGCCGCCCATCGCATTCGGCTGACCAGTCAGCGAGAACGGACCTGCACCGGGACGACCGATCTGACGCGTCGCGAGATGCAGGTTGATCAATGCGAGGTTCTTGTCGGTGCCATGGCTCGACTGGTTCAGGCCCATGCAATACAGCGACAACGCGGCGTCGCTCGCACCGAACCATTCGGCCGCCTGCATCAGGTCGCGCTCGGCGATGCCGCATAACTCAGCCGCGACACGCGGTGTGAAATCGCGCACGAGCGTCTTCAGCGCATCGAAGCCCGACGTATGTTGAGCGATAAACTCACGGTCGATCAGTCCTTCCCAGATCAGGTGATGCAGCATGCCGTTGAACAGCGCGACATCGGTGCCGGGCTGGATCGCGAGGTGCAGGTCGGCCATCGCGGCGGTGTCGGTGCGGCGCGGATCGACGACGATCCAGCGCACATCGGGGTTGGCCGCCTTCGCTTCTTCGAGTCGACGGTACAGGACAGGGTGCGCCCACGCCATGTTGCTGCCGGCGAACAACACGGTCTGCGCGTGTTCGAGATCTTCGTAACAGGTCGGCGGGCCATCGGCGCCGAGCGCCATCTTGTACGCAACGACCGCGCTCGACATGCAGAGCCGCGAATTGGTATCGATGTTGTTGGTGCCGATCAACCCTTTCGCGAGCTTGTTGAAGACGTAATAGTCTTCGGTGAGCAACTGGCCGGAGACGTAGAACGCGACCGCATCCGGGCCGTGCTGCGCGACGATATCGGTGAAGCGCTGTGCAACCGTATCGAGCGCGGTGTCCCACGTGACGGGCACGCGCGCCGCGTTGCGTGTCGTGCGCAGTTCGGGTTGCAGCGCGCGACCGGTGTCGCTCTGCGCCGTCGATGCGAGCGCCATGCCCTTGCTGCACAGCTTGCCGAAATTCGCCGGATGCTCAGGGTCCCCCGCCACGCCCGTAATACGCCCATCCTCCGCTTCGATCAGTACGCCGCAGCCGACGCCGCAATAGCAGCAGGTGGAGCGGGTGACAGTCTTCATCGGATCTCCGGGCGGATGGGGGCGGCGTTCATCGTGTGCTCATTGTGCGTTTACGCGGTTCAGACGAGGCTGACAAACACCGAGCCGTCATCGTCCACGCGCACCGGAAAATGACGCGCACAACCTTCGTCAGGCGCCTTCGCCTCACCCGACGCAAGGTCGATGTTCCAGGCATGCAGCGGACACGTGACGCTCTCGCCGTGCACGATGCCTTGCGACAATGCACCGCCCTTATGCGGGCAATGATCGAGCAGCGCGAAGATCGCATTCTGTGCGGTGCGGAAAATCGCGACATTGCCATCGGCGCGTTCGAGCACACGGCTACCGAGCAGCGGAATGTCGTTCACGTCGCACACGCGCGTCCATGAGTAGGTGACTTGCATATCCATAGGTGCATCCTTCATGCGACGATTTTCAGCGGGATGTATTCCTGCTTCTGCGCACCGCCAATACGCGCTTCCCACGGATCAGGCAATCCTTCAAGCGAATACAGCAGCCGTTCGTAGAGCGCCTTGCGGTTGACCGCATCGTCGACCACTTTCCGCTTCACGTAGTCGAGCCCGACTCGCGCGATGTAGTGCACGGTGCGATCCAGGTAGTACGCTTCCTCGCGATACAGCTGCAGGAATGCGCCGCTGTATTCCTTCACTTCGTCGGCGGTTTTTACCTTGACGAGGAACTGCGCGACCTCGGTCTTGATGCCGCCGTTGCCGCCCACGTACAGTTCCCAGCCGCTATCCACCGCGATCACGCCAACGTCCTTGATACCCCCTTCGGCACAGTTGCGCGGACAACCGGATACCGCGAGCTTCACCTTGTGCGGCGACCACATGTTCGCGAGCATCGTCTCCAGGTCGATGCCCATCTGCGTGCTGTTCTGCGTGCCGAAGCGGCAGAACTCGCTGCCTACACAGGTCTTCACGGTACGGATCGATTTGCCGTACGCGTGGCCGGATTTCATGCCGAGATCCCGCCAGACGTGCGGCAGGTCTTCCTTGCGGATGCCAAGCAGATCGATACGCTGGCCGCCCGTTACCTTCACCATCGGTACGTGGTATTTGTCCGCAACGTCCGCGATGCGGCGCAGTTCCGCCGCGGTCGTTACGCCGCCCTTCATCTGCGGGATCACCGAGAACGTGTTGTCCTTCTGGATGTTCGCGTGCACGCGTTCGTTGACGAAACGGCTTTGCGGATCGTCGATGGCTTCGCGCGGCCAGGTGGACAGCAGGTAGTAGTTGATCGCCGGGCGGCAGGTCGCGCAGCCGTTCGGTGTGCGCCATTCGAGGAAGTCGTAGACCGCGCGATGCGTCAGCAGATGATGTTCGCGGATCGCCTTGCGCACTTCGTCGTGGTTGCGATCGGTACAGCTGCATACCGCTTTTGTTTTCGGCGTTTCCTGGAAGCTGGAGCCGACCGTACTCATCAGGATCTGCTCAACGAGACCCGTACACGAGCCGCAGGAACTCGATGCCTTCGTGTGCTTCTTCACGTCGTCGAGCGTGAAGAGCCCTTTTTCGGTGATTGCCTTGACGATGGTGCCTTTGCAGACGCCGTTGCAGCCGCACACTTCGTCGCTGTCGGCCATCGCGGCCGCGCGGCTTTGACCTTGCACGCCCGCATCGCCGACGCTCGATTCGCCGAACATGATGTGGTCGCGCAACTCACCGAGCTTGCGGCCTTCGCGCAGCAGCTTGAAGTACCACGCGCCGTCGGTGGTGTCGCCGTAGAGGCACGCGCCCACCAGTTGATCGTCCTTGATCACGAGCTTCTTGTAGACGCCGCCCGCGGGGTCCGACAACACGATTTCTTCGGTGTGGTCGCCGCCGTAGAAGTTGCCCGCCGAAAACAGATCGATGCCGGTGACCTTGAGCTTGGTCGACAGCACCGAGCCCTTGTAGCTGCCGATGCCCATCAGCGCGAGATGGTTCGCACAGACCTTCGCCTGTTCGAACAGCGGTGCCACGAGACCATACGCGACGCCGCGATGGCTCACACATTCGCCGACGGCGTAGACGCGCGGATCGTAAGTCTGCAGCGCGTCGCTGACGACGATGCCGCGATTGCAGTAAAGACCCGCCGATTCCGCCAGCGCCGTGTTCGGGCGAATGCCGGCGGCCATTACGACGAGATCGGCGGGGAGGCTCTCGCCGTCCTTGAAGCTGACGCCGGTCACTTCACCGGCTTCGTTGCCGGTGATCGCGGCGGTTTGCCGGTTCAGCAGGAACTGCAGGCCGCGCGCTTCGAGCGAGCGTTGCAGCAGCTTGCCCGCGGTCGCGTCGAGTTGACGCTCGAGCAGCGTGTCGGCCAGATGCACGACGGTGACGTCCATGCCGCGCAGCTTCAGGCCGTTGGCCGCTTCGAGACCGAGCAGCCCACCGCCGATCACGATGGCCCGGCGTTTCACCGTGGCCGCATCGATCATCGATTGCGTGTCGTGAATGTCGCGATACGTGATCACGCCTTTCAGCGTGTTGCCTGGCACCGGCAGGATGAACGGTACCGAGCCGGTGGCGATCAGCAGGCGGTCGTAGGGCGCTTCGGTGCCGTCGCTGGCGGTGACGGTGCGGCGTACGCGGTCGATGCGCTCGACCGTCTTGCCGACATGCAGACGGATGCCGTGCTCCTCGTACCACGCGAGCGGATTGAGCACGATGTCGTTGAAGGTCTGCTCGCCCGCGAGTACCGGCGACAGCAGGATGCGGTTGTAGTTCGGATGCGGTTCCGCGCCGAACACGGTGATGTCGTAGTGGCCAGGGGCGATCGCCAGCAGCTCCTCGAGCGTGCGGATACCGGCCATGCCGTTGCCGATGACGACGAGTCGGGGTTGAGTCATGATGATCCGTCGTTGGAGCGCTCCGCTACGCGATGCGGCGGATGCGACAAACGTCGAACGTCGTTGCCCGACTGGATTGACCGGCTGCGGCAGGTACGTTGCGCGGCGCGACCAGATTCATGCTGTCTTGCATCGTTGCAAGCGCTGCAACGTATTAAGCAACCTGTATGCCATCTGGTGTTTCGCGGTGATTTCCGGGCGCTGGAGCGTGTTATGGCGAGCGATGCTCGCGCATGGCGCACCGCGCCTGTGCGCCTTCCGCGATGCTGCACAGATGTGGCGCAACGATGAGTTGCGGTGGCGAGCGGCAAGGCGATCGCCGTGTACCGTCGTGCATGAACGGCATGGTCGATGCGCATGGCCCGAACACTCACGTGCGGAGTAGATGCGAAGCGAAGGGAGTTGGTGTGCGCGGCAAGCGGCGCAGGACGATGCGCCGCGTGCGCTGTGCCATGCGGCGCCGATGCGGCTACGCAAGCGGGCGGGATGACGGAGCGTGTCCCGATACAACACCTCACCGCCGTTGCACGCCTCACCGGCCGGACTGGGCCGATGCAGGCGCGCGACGCGGTTCGCCAATGCGAACCGGAGCGACGAGGAACTTCAAACGTGATGCCAGCAGGTTGCAGCCGCGATGGCTGCAGCCAGCTGTATTAGCGGCGACGCTGTGCTGCTGCGTTCCGGTTGCCGCCACCACCACCGCCACCGCCAGCACGCTCGTCCTTGTGGCGGAAATTGATCCGGCCTTTGGTCAGATCGTAGACCGACAGTTCGAGCGTGACGCGGTCGCCCGCGAGAATACGGATGTGATTCTTGCGCATGCGTCCGGACGCATAGGCACCTACCACCACGCCGTTGTCGAGCGTGACGCGATAGCGGCTATCCGGAAGTACTTCGTCGACGATACCGTCCAGTTCAAGCAGTTCTTCTTTTGCCATGCATAGCTCCTCGGCGATGAATCAAAGATCGGCGACCGACTGGCCGTCAACACGGCCGTCGATCAATTGTTCCGCGTGCGCCATGCACGCAAGCCGGGCCTTGCCCGAGGCCTCGAACGGCCAGAGGTAAGGCAGGCGGAATACGCGGCCGTCTGCGGCCGGATTCGCACCGACCCGGCAAATCCGCACCGATGCCTCGTAGCCCGCATCGGGCCGGCGGCTCGGCTGGCCGTCCGCCGGGCGGCGCGGATAGATCAGCGGATGAATTTCGTAACCTTTGTAGGTCTTTACAGCTTGAGTCATAAACATGTCCTGTGTAGTACGTTGCCGCAGTTTTCGCGCAGGGCGCGGCCACGGCAGCTCAGCGGCGCCGCGCACGAGGGCGCGCCGCAATGGAAAAAGCCTGGCTCAGGCCCAAACGAGGGCTTGAACGCAGCCGCGAACGCGCGGATTCGATGGAGAAGAAACACGCTGGCATCGCGCGGATGCCGGGCGCATGAAAAGCTGTGCAACTCGCGACGGCGAATGCGTGCAGCGCATTGCCGAAATGACGGGACCGCCGGCGGGCGGCGGTCTCGAGCAGTCGGGGGTGTTGCGGAAATGCCGGTCGGTACAGCCGACTGGTACAGCACACTGCGGGCTACAACTATCCTCGCATGATGCCCTAAATGCAGCTTTTTGGATAGTGGAATGTTCCGGTGGTCCGCTGGACGACCGGAATACGCGGGCTTCCGCCGTGGGCGGAGCCGCCTGTAGACAGGGGAGCCTGGGGTATCGGGCCGGTTTTCAACCGGGTTCGACGACCCGCTTTTTCAGTTCCCGGGATGCGGCGAGTGGAATCCGTGCGTCGTCCCACACGGCAAGCCATTCGACTTCCTTCGCAGTGAAGACCTGACCGTGATTGCGCAGCGTGTACTGCAGCGAATCGATGATGTGATTGCGGATGATCTCGGGCGTGCGTTCGTCGTCGAGCACGGCCCGGAACGCTTCGAGCGTGGCCATCGGGTTGCTCCGGTAAAGGGTTGCTCCTGTTATCGCATGTCAAAAAGACCTGTGCAGGCGGACAAAATTCGCGGTGGTGTCGTGTGCGGTGGTTTGCGTCGCTCGGCTTTCCGGGTGTTTCGATGTCGTGCGAAACGTGCCGGTCGGTATGGCTACAATGCGAGGCGGGCGTCTGGCCCGCTCAAGAAGACTGGATTCATCCCGGCCGCTTTCGCTCTGCCCAGGCAGCGCGACGCCGATCCACTGAAGGTAGCGATTTCGATGCGCAAGAAAAAAGCCTCTCCTGTGAAGGACCTGCTGCTGACACGCTACGCGCCGATCGCGGACAGCATCGCCGCGCTTTTTTTTCCGTACGCCGAGGTCGTGATTCACGACCTGCACGACCAGACGGTGCTGTATCTCTCGAACAACCTGTCGAAGCGCGAGATCGGCGACGAATCCGCGCTCGAAGAGATCGGTCGTTCCGCGCGCGAACGCGTTATCGGTCCGTATGAAAAACTGAACTGGGACGGCCGGCGGATGCGCTGCGTGAGTAACGTCCTGTTCGACGATCTTGGTCAGCCGGCCGGCATGATGTGCATCAACTTCAACATCGCCGTGTTCGAAGATGTGCGCTCGACGCTCGATCTCTTCATCAAGGGTGCCGGTATCGTGGCGCAGCCCGACGAACTGTTTCGCGATGACTGGCAGGAACGCATCAACACGTTTTTGCATGGCTGGTTGCGCGAACGGCAGCTTGGTCTGAACGGCCTCACGCGCGAACATCGGCGGGAACTGGTCGAGGCGCTGTATGCGGAAGGCGCGTTTCGCGGCCGCAGCTCGGCGGACTACGTCGCGAGCGTGCTCGGTATGGGGCGCGCCACGGTCTACAAACATCTGAAGCTGATGAAGGAGAGTACGAGTTGACGTCGCCTGCGAAGCCTGAAGGTATCGATCGCGATACCCGTTCTACTACTTCCTCCGAAGAACAGAAAACCGTGCGCTACCGGCACTACAAGGGCGGCCTGTACGAACTCGTCTGCGAGGCTACGCTCGAGTCCGATCCGGGCGTGACGATGGTGGTGTACCGCGCGCACAACGGAACGATCTGGACGCGTCCGGCTTCGGTGTTCTTCGAGCAGGTTGAGCACGAGGGGAAGCTGGTCGCGCGGTTTGCGTTGATCGATTGAATATTGTTTTCTTGAGCGTAGCCCGTTAGGCCGAGGGGACAAGGCCCGGGCTGGAAGTCATGCTTCGTCGGCAGTTCGAGGCCGACCGGCAGACCGCTGGTTGAATGATGTTTGCAGTTAATCTCAAGTTGAGATACTATCTTTTTCATGTTCATGCGAGTGATCTCCAACAAGGCGCTGGTCGATTTTTCAGTGAAGCATCCGGATGCGGGCATTCCACTTCAAATTTGGCGAAAGACCGTTGAAGCTGTTTTTTTCACGAATTTTGCCGGTCTGAAGCGGGCTTTCAACGCCGTTGACAAGGTTGGCGATCTCTACGTTTTTAATATTGGTGGCAACAAGTTCAGACTGATTGCTGCCGTGCATTTCAATGTGCAGAAGCTGTACGTGCGGCACGTCTTTACGCACAAGGAGTACGACAAATGGAAGCGCTGAAATTCTCGCGTACTGACATCGAGGATCTGGCAGGGCACTTCGAAGCTATTTTGCACAAGGTTCCGCTGCGTCCCATCACTTCGGATGAGGACTACGATTTTGCAGTGCGTGCGCTGAATGGATTGCTCGATGCTGGCGCTGCTGACGAAAATCATAGGCTGGCGGCACTAGTGGACGCGTTGGGTGAGTTCATCGGTGAGTATGACGACGCACACCACCCGTTGCCAAACGTGTCGGCAGGGGACGTCTTGAAGTATCTGATGCTCGAGAACGGCGTGCGCCAGGCCGACTTGCCGGAAATCGGAAGCCAGGGTGTTGTGTCTGAGATTCTGAGCGGAAAGCGCGGGCTCAACGTGAGGCAAATCCGGGCAGTCTCCGAGCGCTTTGGCGTCAATCCGGTCATCTTCCTCTAGTCTGATTTCCAGATCTGCTTATGCAGTCGCCGAAAACATCCCGGCGACACACAACTCTCGGCATGCCGAAGTAGTGTGCGCAAGTAGAACCTCATCCCTTACAAAAAAAACGGATTGCATCGTTTGACATGTGCTGCGCGTTGAAATTGCGCGCATTCGTCTACGAGCGTCTTCGTGCGATTTCCGCAACGAAGCGCGCATTTATGCACCTATCCGGAGGTAATGGCATGAGCAAGGGATTCGAACGATTGAGCGGACATATCAGAAGCGCCAGATTTGCAGTGTCAGCGTTCCTGTTGTGCATGACGGTGTTGGGCTCGCCGGCGGCTCACGCGCTCACGCCGACGGAACAGGATGAAGTCCAGAATTTCACGTTGACAGAAGATTTTGTGCAACGCTTTGGGGCCGCCAATCAGGAGGTTCAGGCAAAAGGTGTCGGTACACACCCGGGTCAAATCCAGAAGCAAACCTCGGGTAAAACGCCCACGCTCGATACGTTCACCGTCGCCATAGAACAGAATCCCGGCGAAATGGATATCTTGAAGCGGCATGGTTTGACGGCACGGCAGGCTGTGCTCGGCACTTTCGTTCTGGGGAGCGCCAGATTGCGCGACATGCAGTTGACCCGGAGTCCGGACCTGGCGAAGAAACTCGGTCCGCCGAAGGACGTGAGCGCGGCCAACATGGCGTTCTACGAGGCGCACAAGGACGAGATTCATCAATTGCTGGCTGTGAAGCCCCACTAGCGAATGCGTTGCCGTTCGCGAGGCCGGACCGATCCTGGATCGACCCAAGTCGTCACTCCATGGTCGCGTCCGGCACCTCGATCACCAGATCCGACTGCGCCACCGCCACACAAGGCAGGATAAAACCCTCTGCCTTTTCCTCGCGCGATACGCCGGGCCATTCGATCAGATAGCGCACCTCGCCGCTGGTCACCCGGCATAGACAGGTCCGGCACGTGCCGTTGCGGCACATCCGCGGCAGCCGCAAGTTCGCAAAGCCCGCAGCTTCGAGGACCGTGAGCGAATCGGGCGCTTCGAACGTCTGTCCAAGCGGTTCGACACGCACTGAGAACACACGCTCGCTCATGCGGTCCTCATGAGATCGACACGCCGAGCAACCGTCCCGCGCCGTACGTGAAGGCCGCGGCGACGAGCCCGATCGCGATCTGGCGAAACGCTGAAAACGCGGCGCTGCGCCCATTGAAGAGCGACGTGAACACACCGACCGCGGCAAGGCCGAACGCACTCAAACCGATGCACTGATAGATGGCGGTGAGACCGTGTGCCCACAGGAACGGCATCGCCGGAAAAATCGCGCCTAGCGAAAACAGGCAGAACGACACACCCGCCGCCGACCACGGGTTGCCACCCAGTTCGGCGGGATCGATGCCTAGCTCCTCGCGCGTGAGTGTGTCGAGTGCCTTCTGCTTGTCGCGCATGATCTGGTCGGCAACGCGACGCGCTTCTTCTGGATCGATGCCCTTCGCCTGATAGATCAGCGTGAGTTCGTTGCGTTCGGCGTCGGGTGTGTGTTCGATTTCATCGGCTTCCTTCGCGATCTGCGTACGCGCCAGTTCGCGTGCGTTGGTGACCGATAGCCATTCGCCGAGCGCCATCGAGCATGCACCCGCGATCAATCCGGCGAGTCCGGTCAGCAGGATCGCCTTGTTGCCGGTACCCGCGCCGGCCACGCCCATGATCAGGCAGAAGTTCGACACGAGGCCGTCGTTCGCGCCGAGTACCGCGGCGCGCAGATCGTTGCCCGATGTCACGCCCTTGTGCCATGTCTCCGCATCCGCGATCTGCGCGCCTACCGACGTGCGTTTTTGCTTGTCCTCGGTGGCGACTGCCTGGACGGCGGTTGCGTGACGATGCTCGTCGGCGGAAAGGTGTGCGGCGTCGGGCTGGTTTGCGTACTTGTCACGGTCCGCGTATTCGGCGGCAGCGAGCGACGGCAGTACGAACGATGGTCCCAACGTATGGATCAGCACGCGCATCAGATGGGTCTTGAGGCTGCGCCGATGCGGCCGCACGCGTATGCCGTTCGCGCTCAGCTTGTTGTGCCATACGCGGGCGTGCTCTCGCTCGGAAGCGGCCAGCTGGCCGTATAGCTTGCTGCGCGCGGGGTCTTTTTCGATGCGCGCCAGCGTCTCGTAGAGCGTTGCGCTATCGAGTTCGTCGGCGAGGTTGGTGCGAAAGCGTTTGAGATCGTGTCGGGAAGGCATGTCGGATTAGCGTACGAGTCTGCATTCGGTACGCTCGAAGCTTACCCTGGCACGTGCGTGGGATGGCAGGCGGCGCGTTCGCCCATTTGCAGCGAACGGTGCCCGGTTGTGCCGCGAGTGACGTGCTAATCAGTGCGCGTCGCGCCGCCGCAGGAAGCGATACACGGTATTGCGTGCCAACCCCAACTCGCGCGCTGCCGCCGATATGTTGCCGCGATGTCGCGCGAGTGTCTGCTCGATCAAGGTGGTTTGCCAGTCTTCCATCCGGTGCGCAGACGCTGGGCGTTGCATCGCCAGGGCATCGGCGGTTGCCGATTCCGGCGCCGATGCGGTAAGGCCGCTGTCGACACTAGCAGCATCGGTAATGCAGTCCTGCAGAAAATCATCGGGCAGATGTTCGACGTCGATCTGCGCCGCGCCTTCGGCCATGATGCCGGCCGTACGCAGCACGTTCGCCAGTTGCCGCAGGTTGCCGGGCCAGCGGCAGCGCGCAAAACGCTCGAGCACGGCCGCCGACACGCGCAGCGGAATCCGCTCGCTGTCGCGTTGCTGTTTGAGTATCCGGCTGACCAGCGCGGCGAGATCGGTACGCTCGGCGAGTGCAGGCAACGTGACGACGAGCCCGTTGATCCGGTAGTACAGGTCTTCGCGGAACGTGCCCGCTTCGATCATCGCGCGCAGGTTGCGGTGGGTCGCACAGACGATCCGCAAATCGACCGGCGCCGCCCGCGTGCCACCGAGCGGCACGACGGTGCGTTCCTGCAACACGCGCATCAATCGAACCTGCTGCGCGGGCGGCATATCGCCGATCTCGTCGAGAAACAGCGTGCCGCCGTCTGCCTGCACGATCTTGCCCGCGCTGCCGCGCTTTTTCGCGCCTGTGAATGCGCCGTCTTCGTAGCCGAACAGTTCGGCTTCGATCAACGTGTCTGGCAGCGACGCGCAATTCACCGCGACAAACGGCGCGTCGCGGCGCGGCGAATCCTGATGGATCGCGCGGGCGAGCCATTCCTTGCCGGTACCGGTTTTGCCGAGCACCAGAATCGGAATATCGCGTCCGTGCACCTTCTCGACGCGGCGCAGGATCGCGGCAATCTGCGCGTCGCCGGTATCGAGCGCGGCGAGCGTGATGGTGTCGGCAGCCTGCGGGGCGAGGCGTGCGGTGGGCAGATCGTGGCGCTCGATAAGCTTCGTCAGCGTGGTCACCATCCGCTCACGTGGCGCATTGAACTCGCCGCGCGCGACGACGCGCACACCACTTGGCAGCGTCAGCGTCATTGCTTCGCCGGGCGCGCGTGCGACCTGCTGCAACAGCGCGGGAAAGCTGCAACCGAACAGTGCTTCGAACGGCTGCCGCCGCATTCCACCGAGCGGTCGTCCAAGCTGAAACAGCGCACTGCGATTCGCCGACAGAAAGAAACCATCGGGCGTGAACGCAGCGAGCCCTTCAAACAGCGTACCGATGAACTCAGCACGCGCATGAAAATGAATCCGCACGGCATCGGCGAACTGGTTCGAGAACAGGTGGTTCTCGATCATCTGTGCGGACATCCGCACGAGCGCGAGCGTGTGTTTGTGAAAGCCGCGCGTGTCGCCGCTCACGTCGAGTGCGCCGATCGTGTTGCCGAACGGATCGACAATCGGCGCACACGAGCAGGTGAGGATGTGGTTCGCTTGCAGGAAGTGTTCGCCGGCATGCACGACGGTCGGCTGGCCGTCGACCAGTGCGGTGCCGATCGCATTCGTGCCGCGGTCGCTTTCGGCCCACGACACGCCGGGGCACAGCGCCACGCGGTTGGCCTTTTCGATGAAGTCGCTGTCGCCGAGACTATGCAGGATCACGCCGTTGCTGTCGGTGAGCACCACCATGCTTTGCGTATCGACGATCTGCGCATGCAGCGTTTCCATCACCGGTAACGCGTGCGTATAGAGCGACTGGTTACGCTCGATCACGCCGCGCAGCATGGAACGCGCGAGGGGCTGGAAATCGGGTATTTCGGACGCTCGCAGTCCGACCTGCAGCGAACGCGCGTGAGCCTGCGCGATCACGTCGGGCCGACCGGCCGTCGAGGGCGTGGCGGGACGATGGGTCACTGCTTGTCTCCGGTCATATCGGTGGCGTCGCAAGGTGCGTTGCCTTGCGCGGCGAACTGCGTGCACTGCAGCAAATACCGTTGGCGCGCTGCTATCCGCGTACTGCTGGCACGGATGCAGCGCGGCCGAACGGCCATGGTACAGGATCGTAGCGCACGAAACCCACGCCGGCGGCGTGCCCTTCACGCCGCGCCGAAGCGCGACAGGGCAGGCAGGCTCAGTAAAACTTGCGGCGCGCTGGAAGTCGTCTAAAGTGAATAAGATCAGCCGGAGAAAGCGGGTGTTCCCTCCGCCACCTGGCTGGGCAGCCCGCGCGTGAGATCACAGGGAGGCAGGCTCGATAGAAGCAGGCGCGGCCCCGAGACGGTTGGTCAATCGAAGGTGAATCCCATGCAGATCAATTTCCCGTACGAAACCCCGGCTTATTCGGGGCCCGAGTTGACTCTGGCCTTTCCGGCCCTGGTCGATGGCGAGAGGGTGGAATGCATGATCACCGCCGAGGCGCTGGAAGATCACTTCGGGGCGGCATCGACGCGGCTCGAAGATATGGTCGGCGCATTCGATACGCATCGTGAGCGGATCGAGGCAGCCACCCGTCGTCTGCTGTCGGAAACGCGCGCGCAGTGTCTCGTGCTGCGCAGCGGCTATGTCCGCTTCTACAACGCGAACTGGCGCAACTGATTCCCTCTTATCCCATGCTTCCGCGCGCCGGCTCCATGCCCGCGCGCGGTATTCGCATGACCGGAAGAACGACCGAAAGCGGTCACAGCATCCGCTGCAACGTCCGGTCGCGGAAAATAACCTGATGCCCGATCGCGGCGAGCGCATGCACGCCGATCACCCAGTAGAACGCGTTGCCGAGCAGCACGTGTAGGGTTTTAAGCGCTGTACGGGCAGCGGGGTCCGCGTCGACCAGCGTGATGTTCAGATTCAATCCGGCCAGCGTGACCGGATGCCCGCCGGTATTGACCATCAGCATGCCCAGCAGCGGCTGCGCAAAAATGAACACATAGAGCGCGAGATGCACGAGCCGGGCGAGAAACGCGAGCAGCGCATTCGTATTGACCTCCGGCGGCGCGGGGCGCCACAGGCGCCATAGCAGCCGCAGAACCGCGAGCGTGAGCACGAGCGTGCCGGCCCACAGATGCAGCGCGGTCCAGAACACACGGCTGTCGCTGCCTTTCGGGCCGCGAATCTCGATGGCCAGATAGGCGAGTGCGATCAGCAGTACGATCGCCCAGTGAAAGAAGATGGCCGGCCGCGAGTAGCGGTCGGCGGACGAACGGGAATGCATATGGGCTGCTCCGGTAACCGGCCTGGGCGTGCGAACAGGGTCTGTAACAGCGGCTATTCCGCGCCGAGATAGAAGAACCGGAACAGGAAGACCGCCGCGATGACCCAGACGACGAGCTTCACCTTGCGCGCCTGTCCGGTCAGTAGTTTGAGCCCCGCGTATGAAATGAAGCCGAACGCGACGCCGTTTGCGATCGAATACGTGAACGGCATCAGCAGTGCGGTGAGCGCGGCCGGCACGACTTCGGTTGCATCGTCCCACGGCAGTTCGGCCATTTCGCGCAGCATCAGGCACGACACGTACAGCAGCGCCGGTGCGGTCGCGTAAGCGGGCACAACGCCCGCGAGCGGCGCGAAGAACAGGCAGGCGAGAAACAGCACGGCTACGGTGATCGCCGTCATGCCGGTGCGCCCGCCAGCCTGCACGCCCGAGGCGCTTTCGATATACGCGGTTGTCGACGACGTGCCGAGCAGGGAGCCCGCAAGGATGGCGGTACTGTCGGCGAGCAGCGCCTTGTTCAACCGGTGCATCTTGCCTTCGACCAGCAGCCCCGCGCGGTTCGCGACACCCATCAGCGTACCGGTCGCATCGAACAGCTCGACGAGGAAGAACACGAGGATCACGTTCAGCACACCGGCGGACAGCGCACCGCGGATGTCGAGATGAAACAGCGTCGTGTCGATCGACGGCGGCGCCGAGACGACACCATGAAACTGGTTGCCGCCGAAAAAGAAGCTAAGCACCGTCACACCGACAATACCGATCAGGATCGCACCACGCACGCGCAGGAAGTCGAGCGTGACGATGGTAAAGAAGCCGATGATCGCGAGCACGACGTGCGGATCGTGCAGGTTACCGAGCGTGACGAGCGTGGCCGGATTGCCGACTACGACGCCGGCCGATTTCAGCGAAATGATCGCGAGGAACAGCCCGATGCCGCCGGTAATCGCAATGCGGATCGAATGTGGAATACCGTTGACGATCACCTCGCGCACGCGAAACAGCGTCACGATGAGAAACAGACACCCCGAGATGAACACCGCGCCGAGCGCCGCCTGCCAGGTGAACCCCATACCCTTGACGACCGTGTACGCGAAGTACGCGTTGAGCCCCATGCCGGGTGCGCAGGCGATCGGGTAATTCGCGTACAGCCCCATGATCAGCGAGGCGAGCGCCGCGACGAGACAGGTGGCGACGAACACGGCGTCTTTCGGCATGCCGGCGTCACCGAGAATCGACGGATTGACGAAGACGATGTAGGCCATCGTCAGGAAGGTGGTGAGGCCCGCGAGCACTTCCGTGCGCAGGTTCGTGCCCGCTTCGTCGAAGCCGAAATACTGTTTGACGGAGTTCATGAGCCGGATCTCTTGTTATGTGAGGGGATCGAAGGGTGAGGTGCGGCGGCCGTCTGCATGAGTGCGGCCGGGGCCGGGTATGCGCAGGCTGAATTGTAATCAGGATCGGGCTTCAGGTGACAGATTGCCGCGTGCGGTGTGGATGGTGCATTGCGGCGCGCGTCGCGCGGTAATCCGTAGGCCGCATGCCGGTCCACTTACGGAACGCCCGATGAAACGCGCTCGGTTCCGCGAAACCGACCGCCTGTGCGATGTCCGCGATCGTCCGGTCGGTGTCCTGCAACTCGGCAATCGCGATATCGCGGCGCAGGTCGTCCTTGATCGACTGGTACGTATGGCCTTCCTGTTTCAGGCGTCGGCGCATGGTTGCTTCCGCGACGTGCAGCGACGCGGCCATCTGGTCGGCGGCGGGCCATGCCGACATCGAGAGCGCGCGCAGCGTTTTGCGCACGCGCGCGGCAAACGAACCGGGATTGCGGTACTTGACGACGAAGCTGCCCGGCGCATCGCGCAGAAACGGCTTGACGGAGCGCGTGGTCTGCACGACCGGCAGGCTCATGAACTCGGGTGCGAGATCGACATACGACGCGGGCTGCCCGAACGCCATGTCGTCGCAGAACATCAAGCGGTATTCGTGCGCGGCCGGCGGCTCCGCGCAGCGAAAGTGCGCCCGCTGCAGCGGAATGCGCCGTCCCACGAGCCAGCAGACCAGACCGTAGACCAGAATGAAGTACGTCGCATACGCGAACATCGTCGGTAGTGGGGTGCCTTCGCTATGCGTGAACACCAGGCGCACGCGGGTCGCGTTGGTGTCGATCTCCACGCGCAGATCGTCGAGAATCAGCCGCATGAAGCCGACTGCACGCGAGAGCGCATGCGCACCATCCCGCGCGCCGAGCGCGGCCTGGGTCATCGCGATGAAGCTGCCGCTGCGCATCGGATGCGAATCCTGGCCGAAGAACTCGTCGTCGAGCGCGCGAGCGATGCCGGCCCACAGCGCGCCGTACTGCTCCGGCGAGACGCGTCCTTTCGGCGACGCGAGCATCGGCGGCGCAATGGCGGCGGCCTCGATGAGCGGCCCCACGTCAAGGCCGCGAGCGCGCGCGAGCGCCAGGGTTTCCTCGACGAGACTAACGGAGATGGTTCCCTTGTCGCTTTTCATCGGGCATCGTGCTGGTAAGTGAGGGTTGGGCGGTGGTGCGAAAGCTGGCAAAATCGCTCAGTTAGGGGGCGTGTTTGTGGCCTTCCGCACAGATCGGCAGGCCACAATTGCTGCAAGCGCAAACGTCAGTATGGCAAATGCGCTCATCCAGAATGATCGGCCCCGGCATCGAACCTGTCCAGCAGGTTGCCTACACTGGGCCGGGGCACGCTTTGTCGCAACGGCGATAAAGTCGCTATGAACAGGCACGAAAGGTGGACGCAATGAACGATTTCTATACCGAAGATCAACGGATGATCCGCGACGCAGCGCGCGATTTCTCAACCGGGCGGCTCGCGCCGAACGCGGCGCAGTGGGATCGCGAGAGCCGGCTGCCGCCGGAAGTCGTGACCGAGATGGGCGCGCTTGGACTGCTCGGCATGATCGTGCCGTCGGAGTGGGACGGCTCGTACACCGACTACATTGCCTATGCGCTTGCGCTCGAAGAGGTGGCCGTGGGTTGCGCTTCCTGCGCAACGTTGATGAGCGTGCATAACTCGGTCGGCTGCGGGCCGATCCTGAGCTTCGGCACTGAGGACCAGAAAGCGCGCTATCTGCGCGACCTCGCGACCGGCCGTAAGCTCGGCGCGTTCTGTCTGACCGAGCCACACGCGGGTTCCGAAGCCAGCAACCTGCACACCCGCGCGACGCTGCGCGATGGCCAGTGGGTGCTGGAAGGCAGCAAGCAGTTCGTCACGAACGGCTCGCGCGCGGATCTCGCGATCGTCTTCGCGGTCACCGATCCGGAACTCGGCAAGCGCGGTCTGTCGGCCTTCATCGTGCCTACCGATACGCCGGGGTTCAACGTCGGGCCACCCGAAAAAAAGCTCGGCATCCGCGCGTCGGATACCTGCCCGATCTCATTCGATCAGTGCGCGGTACCCGAAGCGAATCTGCTCGGCGCGCGAGGCGACGGCCTGCGCATCGCGCTGTCGAATCTCGAAGGCGGCCGGATCGGTATCGCGGCCCAGGCGGTCGGCATCGCGCGCGCGGCATTCGAAGCGGCGCGCGCGTATGCGAACGAGCGCGTGCAGTTCGGCAAGGCCATCAAGGAACATCAGTCCATCGCCAACCTGCTCGCCGACATGACGACACAGCTGAATGCTGCACGGCTGCTCGTGCATCACGCGGCGCGTCTGCGCAGTGCGGGACTGCCGTGTCTGTCCGAGGCATCGCAGGCAAAACTGTTTGCATCGGAAATGGCCGAAGAGGTCTGCTCGAACGCGATCCAGATCCACGGCGGCTACGGTTATCTGCAGGACTACGCGGTCGAGCGTCACTACCGCGATGCGCGCATCACACAGATCTATGAAGGCACCAGTGAAGTACAGAGAATGGTGATCGCGCGCCAGGTTTGAGCGCAGAATAATCCGTCAGAGAGCGCAGCCGCGCCAGTGAGGAGACAACCATGAGCGGGACTACCAGCGCCACCGGCGCGCAGGCTTTTGTCGATGCGCGCGATCTGCTGTTGCGGCATCGCAGCGACTACGCGAGCGCGTACCGCGAATTCGCGTGGCCGGTGCTCGGCGAATTCAACTGGGCACTCGACTATTTCGATGTCATGGCGCGCGGCAACGACAACCCCGCGTTGTGGATCGTCGACGATCCGGCAAGCCCTGGGCTCAAGCTCTCGTTTGCACAGATGTCGGAACGCTCCGCGCGCATGGCGAATTTTCTGCGCGGGCTCGGCGTGCGCCGCGGCGACCGTCTGCTGCTGATGCTGCCCAATCGCGTCGAACTGTGGGACGTGATGCTCGCCGCGATGAAGCTCGGTGCGATCGTGTTGCCCGCTACGACCCAGTTGTCGGCGGATGATGTGCGCGATCGCGTGCAGATCGGCGGTGCGAATTACGTCGTCGTGGATAGTGCCGAGCTGGGCAAATTCGATACGCTCGATGCGAACCTCAAGCGCATTTCGGTCGGCACGCCGCGTGCCGGCTGGACCGATCTCGCTGCAGCCTACGATGCGTCGGCGTCGTTCGTTCCCGACGCGCCGACCCGCGCGAGCGATCCGATGCTGCTGTACTTCACATCCGGCACGACCTCGAAGCCGAAGCTCGTCGAGCATACGCACGAGAGCTATCCGGTTGGCCATCTGTCGACGATGTACTGGATCGGTCTGCAACCAGGCGACATCCACTGGAACATCAGCTCGCCGGGCTGGGCGAAGCATGCGTGGAGCTGCTTCTTCGCGCCGTGGAATGCGCAGGCCTGCGTGTTCGTTTTCAATTACGCACGCTTCGTGCCGAAGGACACGCTCGATGTATTGGTGAATTTCCGCGTGACCACGCTGTGCGCACCGCCGACCGTCTGGCGCATGCTCGTGCAGGAGCCGCTTGCGTCGTATCCGGTGCAACTGCGCGAGATCGTCGGAGCAGGCGAGCCATTGAACCCGGAAGTGATCGAGCGCGTGCGTCACGCCTGGAACGTGACGATACGCGATGGTTTCGGCCAGACTGAAACGACCTGCCAGATCGGCAATTCGCCGGGGCAGCCGGTCGTGCCAGGATCGATGGGTCGGCCGTTGCCGGGCTATACGATCGAACTCGTCGATGCCGACGATCAACCGGCTACTGAAGGCGAGATCGCGCTGTCGCTCGCGCACCGTCCGGTCGCCTTGATGACCGGCTATGCAAACAACCCGGACGCGACTGCGCACGCGATGCGCAACGGCTATTACCACACGTCGGATGTCGCGTTGCGTCGTGAGGACGGTTACTACGTGTACGTCGGCCGCGCTGACGATGTGTTCAAGTCGTCCGACTACCGGCTAAGCCCGTTCGAACTCGAAAGCGTATTGATCGAACATGAGGCGATCGCCGAGGCGGCAGTTGTGCCGAGCGCCGACCCGCTACGTCTGTCGGTGCCGAAAGCGTTTGTCACCGTGCGTCATGGCTTCGAAGCGGGACCCGAACTCGCACGCAGCGTGTTCGCGTTTTCACGGGAAAAGCTGTCGCCGTACAAGCGGATTCGTCGGTTGCAATTCAGCGAGCTGCCGAAAACCATCTCCGGCAAGATCCGCCGTGTCGAATTGCGGCGCCGGGAACTGGAACGCGAAGCGGAACCGGCCCGATTGCCAGGCGAGTATTGGGAAGAGGATTTTCCGGACCTGTCGGCGCGCCGCGAAGGCGACGCGTCGTGAGATCAACGCTGTGCTGAACGAGGCCGGTGCTCCGCACCGGCCGACATACCGTTCAGCATGCTGCTTCGATTACCCGATTACATCTCGCCCATTGCTTCGCCACCGAGCGGCGGCCGCGCAGCCGGATGATCCCCCGCCGACGTGACGCGGCCAATCCACACGATCGCGCACAGTGCGATCGCCACGGCGACCCAACCGACGATGCCATAGCCTTCGATCTGTCCGGCAGGACCTGTCGACAGCATCAACCCACCGATCCACGCGCCACAACCCATACCGAGTGCCTGCAACGCAC
This sequence comes from Paraburkholderia acidicola, assembly GCF_002362315.1. Taxonomy (GTDB): domain Bacteria; phylum Pseudomonadota; class Gammaproteobacteria; order Burkholderiales; family Burkholderiaceae; genus Paraburkholderia; species Paraburkholderia acidicola. The sequence continues at coordinate 987,045 of NZ_MTZV01000006.1, read as the reverse complement.
TGTTCGCGCTGAGGAACGCGCCGCGCTGTTGCGGTTGCGGCACGGTCGTCAGCAGCGCCTGCATCGGCACGAAGCGCCCGGACATCGCGACCATGAAGATCGGGAAGAACACCAGCATCACGGCAAGCGACACGTCGGGAAGATGCGTGACGAACAGGACAGGCAGCATCGACAGCAGTACGACGATGCGAAACACCCGATGCTTGCCGTAGCGATCCGACAGTTTGCCCACTGCGCGCGACGTGAAGAACGTTGCCGCGCCACCCGCCATATACAGCCACGACAACTGGGCCGGTGCGATACCGTGATTGGCCACGAGCGTCGGCGAGATGAACGGAATCACCAGCATGTGCGACACCATCACCATGAAGGTCAGCGCGAACGCGTTCAGGTGTCGCCGGTTGGCAAACAGCCGGTACAGCTCCGGCAGAACCTGCGAGAGCGGAGCGGGCCGCTGCGACAGATGCTGGTCGAGCGACGGCAGGATGCGCGAGCAGCCGAACCAGACCAGCACCGACAGCACGACCAGCAGCACGAACGGCGCGGCCCAGCTGAAATGCGCACCGAGCATCACACCGGCCGGCACGCCGGCAATCGCCGCGATCGAGAACGCGGTCATGATCGTGCCGCTTGCCGCACCGCGCCGTGCAACCGGAATCAGGTCGCCGACGATCGCCATGATGATCGAGCCGAGGATGCCGCCGGTCAGGCCCGCGAACGCGCGTGCAGCGAGCAGCAACGGATAGCTGCTGGCAAACGCGCAGGCGAGGTTCGACACGGCAAACAACGCGTACACGGTGAGCAGCAGCTTGCGTCGGTCGAAGCGGTCGATGTAGGTGGCAGCGAACAGACCCGACAGGCCCGAACACCAGGAATACGCCGAGACGGCCGCGGCAAACGCGGCCGGCGTGATCTGGAACGCGTGCATGATCTGCGGTCCGAGCGGCATCATCACCATGAAGTCCATGATGACGGTGAACTGCGTCAGCGCGAGCAGCCAGAGTAGCTGGCGTTCGCGTGGTGCACTCAATGAGTACATGTATTGTCCTTGCGGCCGAGCGGGCCGCAGTAAAGAGAAAGGGCGCGTGGTATCAGTCGTCGAGGTTTTCGTGGACGGCCTGCGCACCTTGTTTCCAGTAGCTGGCGGCGCGGATGCGCGACTTGTCTACGCCGCGCTCCGTGCACAGGTGATAGCGGACCGCGCGCATGGTTGCCGATTCGCCGGCGGCCCATACGTAACCCTCGCCTTCGGGCAGGTAGGTGTCGCGCACCGCCTGCAGCAAGGCATCGCCTCGGTACGGCGAGTCGCTGCGATAGCGCCAGACAATATGCAGGTTCGCTGCGGTCTCGAACTCGATACGCGCCGACGGATCGGCGACTTCGACCACGGCCGCGACACGCGTGTTCGCGGGCAGTTCTTCGAGGCGCCGCGCGATGGCGGGCAACGCAGTGTCGTCACCGATCAGCAGATGCCAGTCGAACCCGGTCGGGATGACCAGTGAACCGCGCGGGCCGCCGATACCCAGGTACTGCCCGACCTGCGCCTGCGCGGCCCATTCGGCGGCCGGACCCGCTTCGTGCAGCGCGAACTCGAGATCGAGCTCGCGTGCTTCGCAATTGAAGCGCCGTGGCGTGAAATCGCGTGCGACCGGCCGGGTGCCTTCAGCGAACACCGGGCCGTTCGGACCGGCCGTGGGCAACGCCGGCTTGTCTTCGCCGGGGGCAGGGAAAAAGACCTTCACGTGATCGTCGAACGACGCCGAGGCGAAGTCGTGCAGGTCGTCGCCGGTCAAGGTGACGCTCAGCAGATGCGGTGTGACGGATTCGATGCGTGCCACGCGCAGCAGACGGAACTTCAGCGGATGGCGCACGCGGACGACCGTCAGATCGGTTTGCTCTTGCATGGTGTTCCTGTTTCTGAATTTCGGAGGGCGGCAGACGTGCCCGCGCGGCTCGCGCGAGCGCACGGTGCGCCGGTTAGGGGTTGCTGCCGTCCTGTTTGGCGTCGTCCTGCTTGCGGCCGTCTTCGATTTCCTGCGTCGCCCGCTGCAGGATCGCAGCGATGCGGCGCTGTTCGGCGGCGGGGACGTCGTCAAGGCTAAACAGCAGGGTTTTCAACGCGCGGCGTGCCTGGATCAACTCCGGCACCCAGCCGCCTTCTGCTGCGTCGGACGGGTCTTCGCCAGCAAACGCGCGCCGTACCGAGTCCATCTTGCGGGCGATGTGCGAGAGCTTCGCCAGCATCATGTCGGCGCGTTCGCGGTTCACAGCGAGGTGCGCGCCGCCCGGCTCGGCGAGCGCATAGCGCTTGCGGTTGCCTTCCACTTCGACGGTGACGAAGCCTAGCTCTTCGAGATACGTCAGCGACGGATAGACCATGCCGGGGCTCGGGCTATAGAAGCCGTTCGAACGCGCTTCGAGCGCCTTGATCAGTTCGTAGCCGTGGCTGGGTTCTTTATCGAGCAGTGCCAGCAACAGCAGTTGCAGATCGGCGGAGGTGAAGGTCCGGCCGCGCGGAAAACCGTCGCCGTCGCCGAAACCGCCGCGGCCGCCAAAACCACCGGGGAAGCCGCCGTCGCCAGTGCCGCCGCCGAAGGCGCCACCACGACCGCCGCCGCCTCCACCACCGCCGCGATGACGGCCGATAGCGTGCCACAGCGCATGGAAGGGGAAGTCCCGGAAACGTTCGGGGAAGCTCAGGCCGTCGCGGTCGGACGCGTGGCGGCGGGAATGATGTGAATGATGGGTGTGATGAGAGTTACGGTGCATCGCGACACTCCTGATGTGTCATAAGATGTGTCGTAAGATATATATCTTAAGAGTGTTTGTCAAATTTGTTTTTGGGGCTAGGCGTGGCAGGCACAATGGCCGGCGGGGGTTGGATCGACGTGGTTCCGGTGAAATTTGCAGGCGCATACGCCGCGTTCGACAGGTCAATGCCGAAACGGTGGAGATGGAGTAAGACACATGGATATTTGCCCGCTACACACCGGGGAAGATTACGAGGCCGCGCTCGCAGTGGTGTCGGAACTCATTGACGCCGATCCGGAGCCCGGCACGCCCGATGGAGATCGTCTTGAGATCCTGTCGATCTTGGTGGAACAATACGAAGACGCGCATTTCCCGTTGCCGGGCCCGAACCCGATCGAGGCGATCAAGTTTTGAATGGAGCAGGCCGGGTCAGGCGCATGCTTGCGATGCAAGCCACTTCCGCAGCGCACCCTGAAGCCCCTCAAAAAATCGACTGCCCCGTATGCGTAGTCAACCACTCAAGCGCCAGCGTCCCCGCCAGTGAATTCCCATTACTATCGAGCCCCGGCGACCACACGCACACCGCCATCTCACCCGGCAGCACCGCGACGATGCCGCCGCCCACGCCGCTTTTCGCCGGCAAGCCCACTCGAAAGACAAAGTCCCCGGCGGCATCGTAAGTCCCGCAGGTCAGCATCAGCGCGGAGAGCCGCTTCGTCGAGCTGCTATCGAGAATCCGCTCACCGGTTGCCGGCACCACGCCGCCGTTGCATAGAAACAGCGCTGCGCGCGCAAGCTCGACGCAGCTCATCGAGATCGCGCACTGCCGGCAATAGGCATCGACGACCACTTCGGCCGGCATCTCGAGATTGCCGAAGCTCGCGATGAAATGCGCCATCGCGCGGTTGCGGTGTGCGTTCGCCAGCTCCGATTGCGCGACACGCAGGTCGTAGTCGACGGTGCGCTCGCCGGTCAGCCGGCGCATGAATTCCACCAGCGCGGTTTCGGCGCTCACGAAGCGGCGGCACAGCACATCGGTGACTACCAGCGCGCCTGCATTGATGAACGGATTGCGCGGCTTGCCCTGTTCCGTTTCGAGCTGGACGAGCGAGTTGAACGCGGTGCCGGACGGTTCGCGTCCGACCCGCGACCACAGTTCGTCGTCGATCAGTTGAAACGCCAGCGTGCACGCGAACAGTTTCGAAATACTCTGGACCGAGAAGCGCTCGTCGGCGTCGCCGATGCGATGGACGTCGCCCGTAGCAGTGACGACCGCCATGCCGAAGCGATCGGCGGGGATCTTCGCCAGCTCGGGAATGTAGTCGGCGACGCGGCCCGTACCGAGGTAGGGCTGGATGTCGCGGTGAATCTGTTCGAGGATCGCGGGATAGTTCATGGAGGAGACTGGTTGAGCGCGGGGCCAACGCATCATGCGGGGCATGCAGCCGCGATTGTAATGGCCCACGACGACGGCCGGCGAGTGCGTAGTCGCAGCCGTCCCAACCCTTGCTGGCCGAGCCGCCGCTACCGCACTGCACGGTGCACAGAGATGGGGCGTCGTGCTAGTCTGATTCGTTTTGAATACCCGTAGGGCGAAACGAAAGCCTCATGGAAGTAACCGATCCGGATGGCACCGATTGCGCGGCGTTCGTCGTTGCGCAACACACGGAGACACTCGACGAACCCTGGCACGCATCCCGTCGCCTGCAGCTACTGCATGCGTGTGACGGCGTGCTGACCGTGCGCACGGAGAGCGGTCTGTGGGTGGTCCCGCCGCAGCACGCGCTATGGATCGCGCCGGGGCTGCTGTTCCGGTTGTCGTCGTCGCGGCCGCTCGCGTGGCACACGCTGTACGTGGACGCGGATGAATGGCCGTCGCTGCCGGACGCGTTGCCGGGCCGCGTCGTGGCGATCGACCGGCTCGCCGATGCACTGCTGCGCGCCGCGGCCAGGTTCGGCGCCGACTATACGGCCGATGGGCCCGACGCGCGGCTGATGCGTGTGCTGCTCGATCGTCTGCCGCAGCTCGCCGCGGTGCCGCTCGCGCTGGCGTATCCGCGCGACCCGCGCATCCAGCGCATCGCCGGAACGCTGACCACCCATCCCGCCGATCCCACTGTGCTCGACGACCATGCGCTCGCAGCGGGCGTGACCGCGCGCACGGCGGCGCGCCTCTTCGTCAAGGAAACCGGCCAGACCTTCGGGCAGTGGCGCCAGCAGTTGCGGCTACTGGTCGCGCTCGAACGGCTCGACACCGGCGCGAGCGTGACGGAGGTCGCACTCGAAGTCGGTTACAGCGACGTGTCGTCGTTCATCGCCGTATTCAAGGATTTACTTGGCGAGACTCCGGCGCGTTACTTCCGGCAGGACGGGCGCTGAGGCATCGAGCGATGCATTCGCGCCCGCTGCGCTAAACGCTCAGTGATCGACCTTATGCATTCGCGCCCGCGGCGCTCAACGCTCAATGATCGACCTTATGCATCCGCGCCCGCGGCGCTCAACGCTCAATGATCGACCTTATGCATCCGCGCCCGCCGCATTCAACCCTCAATGCGCGCCTGCCGCATCCGCCCCACCACCACCCTTCGCCGGCCGCGTAATCCAGATCAGTGGAATGATCAGCAGAAAGATGATCGCTGACACATAGAAAATATCGTTCAGCCCCATCATCGCCGCCTGGGTGTTCACAGTGAAATCGAACAGCGCATGCGACGACTGCGTATTCAGTTGCAGCAACGATTGTGTGGAAGCGATCTGCTGGTTGAAGAGCGGATTATCGATGCTGGCCTGCTCGGTAAGCCGCGCATGATGCAGCACCGTGCGGTTGTTCCATGCATTGCCCGCCAGCGAGGTACCGACCGCGCCGCAAAACACCCGCACGAAATTCGACAGCCCCGCGGCCGCCGGAATGCGGTGCGGCGGTTGCCCCGACAGAATAATGGCGGTGAGCGGCACGAAGAACATCGCCATCGGGATACCTTGCAGCAAGGTAGGCAGCACGAGATGCCACGTGTCGATCTCGATCAGGTACTTCGAGCGCATGTAGAACACGATCGCGAAGCCGATAAATGCGAAGGTGGCGATGATGCGTGCGTCGGAGCGCGGCAGCACGCGGCCCATGATCGGCGCGAGGATCACCGCGAACACGCCGAGCGGCGCGGTGACGAGCCCGGCATCGACGGAACGATAGTTGAGGTACTCCTGCATCCATTGCGGCAGCAGTACGAAGTTGCCGAAGAACACGCCATAGGCAATCGAAATCGCCACGGTGCCGCCCAGAAAATTGCGTTGCCCGAAGAGCCGGATATCGATGATCGGGTTCTCAGCGGTCAGCTCCCAGACGAGGAAGAACGCGAAACTGATCACCGCCGATAAGCCAAGAATGACGATCGTCGGCGAATTGAACCAGTCGAGGTCCTTGCCTTTGTCGAGCATGATTTGCAGCGACGCGACCCACGCGATGAGCAGCCCGAGACCGACGACGTCGATCGGCAGGCGCTTCGTCGCCGTTTCACGATGGCGGTAGATGCTCCACGTGACACCGGCCGCAAAGATGCCCACCGGAATATTGACGAAGAAGATCCACGCCCAGCTGTAGCTGTCGGTGATCCAGCCGCCGAGCAATGGCCCGGCAATCGGCCCGACCGTCGCGGTCATCGCCCATAAGGCGAGCGCGGTCGACGACTTGTTCTTTGGATACGAGCCGAGCAGGATGGCCTGCGACAGCGGGATCAACGGGCCGGCCACCGCGCCCTGCAGCACGCGCGCGAACAGCAGGATCGGCAGGGTCGGTGCGATGCCGCACAACCACGAGGCAACCACGAACGCGAGGATCGCGCCGACGAACAGCTTGATCTGGCCGATGCGCTGCGTGAGCCATCCCGTGAGCGGAATCGAAACGGCGTTGGCCGCGGCGAACACGGTGATGACCCACGTGCCCTGATCGACCGATGCGCCGAGATTGCCCGAGATCGTCGGGATCGCGACGTTGGCGATCGACGAGTCGAGCACGGTCATGAAGGTGGCGAGCGCGACCGCAATGGTTGCGAGCACGAGCTGGCCACCTTTAAGCGGGGGTGGCGAGGCTGGTGCAGGGGCGGCGGCAGGCTGACTCAAACGGAACTCCGGGCTTGGGACTATAAGGGCTGTAAGGCGTGGAAAAGGATACCTTCATTCGCGGGATCGCGGCGCCGAACTCAACAGGGGCGGGGCGCTTCAGGGTATACAAGCTGCCGCAAAACATAGTGGTGAAGTATTCTCGCGGCTGTGCGCAGCGGGGTTCGCGTTGCGCGAACTCATCGACGGGATTCAGGATGGCCTGGGAGCAATTCGAACATGGCTGGCGGCTCGCGCCGGTGGACCTGCCGGCGAAGTCACTGGTCGTGCTGTTACACGGCGTGGGCAGCAACGCGCGAGACCTGATGCCGCTCGCCGATTTCTGGCGTGGCGTGCTGCCGGACACGGCGTTCGTGTCGCTGGATGGCAGTGAGCCGTTCGACGGTGGCTTCGGCGGGCGTCAATGGTTTAGCCTGCGCGAGATCGACGCAGCGAACCGCGTGGAGCGTGTCGCGCAGGCGTACCCGGCGTTGCTACACACGCTGACCGCCGAACTCGCGCACTGGGGTGTTACTTACGAAAAGCTTGCGCTGGTCGGTTTTTCGCAGGGCTCAATTATGTCGTTGCATCATGTCGCGTCCAATCCGGATGGGGCGGCCGCAGTGGTCGCCTATTCGGGGCGTCTTTCGTCGCCGGTTAGCGCACATAGCGGCACGCCGGTCACGCTGATTCACGGCACCGACGACGACGTCATTCCGGTTCGCGAACTCGAACATGCGGCTACCGCGCTCGAGGATGCGGGCTACCCGGTCGATGCATACGCGCTGCAGGGCGTCGGCCACACGATTTCCGCCGATGGCGCGGCGCTCGGACGCGATGCGCTGGTGAAGGCGCTGGGTGGATCGGACGTGCGGGGTTAAGGCAAAACGGGCAATGCAGACAGTCGTCATACCGGTTCGCACAGGCGCCTAAAGTTTCTCGCCGGTGCTGCCGTTAGAAGTTATCAACACGAAGCGCAAGAAAAGCAAGAAAAGCACGAAAAAAGCACCCGACACGCGGGCCTGGACCAGGCCGGACAGCCGTCAACGCGCAGCCGGGGCCGATTATTCGCGCCGCCGCAGGCAACGGGCGGCCATACACGCAGAGCCAAGCTATGGCCCGATCGACGTCGCATCCACCGCTGTTCAGCCGTCTGTTCCGTCACAACGTGGCGGTCGACCTCGGCACCGCGAATACGCTGATCTATACCGACGATGGTGGCATCGTGCTCAACCAGCCGTCCGTCGTGTGTTTCCAGAAGCCGGCCGACGCGGGCCGCGAGCGTGTCACGGCCGGCGCTAATCCGATCGTCGCAGCCGTCGGCAACGAAGCGAAGCAGATGCTCGGCCGCGCGCCCGGCAATCTCGAAGCGGTCCGGCCGATGCGGCACGGCGTCATCGCAGACTTTTCCGCCGCCGAACACATGATCCGTCAGTTCGTGGCGATGGCGCGGCCGCGCCAGCTGTTCGGCCGTCGCGCGACGTTTACGATCTGCGTGCCGGCCGGCGCGACCCAGGTCGAGCGGCGCGCGATCAAGGAAGCGGCGGTGTCTGCGGGGGCGTGGAAGGTGAGCCTGATCGGCGAATCGCTGGCGTCGGCGGTCGGTGCGGGGCTGCCGGTGGCATCGGCGACTGGGTCGATGGTGGTCGACATCGGCGGCGGCACCACCGAGGTCGGCGTAATCGCACTGGGCGGCGCCGTGTACAGCGGGTCGATCCGCGTCGGCGGCGACCAGTTCGACCAGGCGATCGTCAATCATGTGCGCAGCGTGTATGGCGTGCTGCTCGGCGAGCAGACGGCCGAATACGTGAAGAAAACCATTGGCTCGGCGTTGCGCGACGTACCGATCGAGCGGATGAACGCGACCGGGCGCAGCGTCGAGGACGGCCTGCCGCGTACGGTTCAACTGAGCAACCATGACATCGCCGAGGCGATCGTCGCGCCGCTGCGGCAGGTGATCGGCGCGGTGAAAACCGGGCTCGAAAGCGCACCGCCCGAACTGATCACCGATATCGCCGGCAGTGGCATCGTGCTGACTGGCGGCGGCGCGTTGCTCGGCCATCTGGATCGCTGTCTGAGCGAGCAGCTCGGCGTTGCCGTGCGGGTGGCCGATGAACCGCTGACGTGCGCCGTCCGCGGAGCGGGCGCGGCGCTCGGCATGGTGGATGCGTTTGCGTTCGATTGAGCGGGCGCCGCGGTATTGAGCGATTACCGGCGCAGGCACAGGTCGGCAGTTCGGCAGGGCGGTCCGATAAGTGGCCTGTGTGACAATGGGTGCTCTTTTCGTTGCCGGCTCTGGCCGCCCGTGTCCGTGAATCAGCCCGTTCCTGCCTCTTCGCCATCGTTCGTTTCACTGCAGAACCACCTGCGCATGCCGTACGTCGAGGCCGGCGACGGCGAACTCCTGCTCTTCGTACACGGTTCGCTCTGCGACTACCGCTACTGGCAACCGCAGCTTGGCGGGCTGTCAGGCCGTTACCGGTGTGTCGCCGTGAGCCTCACGCACTACTGGCCCGTCATCGATACGCCCGCCGACATACCGTTCAGCTGGAGCGATCATGCCGACGAGCTGGCCGAATTCATCGAACGATTCGGCGCCGGGCCGGCGCATGTGGTTGGTCATTCGCGTGGCGGCTGTGTGGCGTTTCATTTCGCGAAACGCCATCCGCAGTGGCTGCGTACGCTGACGCTGGCTGACCCAGGCGGCCCGCTACAGATTGCAGACCGTCCGCCCGCGAAGCTGCCAGAAACGGCCAATGCACTGCGCGCACGGGCAGCCCAGCTGATCGAAACGGGTGAGGTGGATGCGGGATTGCAGCTATTCGTCGACTCGGTGAGCCGGCCGGGTTTCTGGGCGAAAAGCACGACGGCGTTTCGCACGATGGCGACCGATAACGCCCATACGCTTGCACGCCAGTTTCGCGATCCGTTGCCGGCCTACACGCCGGAGGATGCCGCTGAAATACGCTGTCCGCTGCTACTCATTGACGGGGAAAAGAGCCCCGACATGTTTCGCCGTACTGCGACGGCGCTGGCCGCGTGGTGTCCCAACGCGCGCCGCGAGACGGTACGCGGCGCGTCGCACGGCATGAACCTGGCGCACCCGGCCGCGTTCAACCGCTACATCGATACCTTCATTCGCGAGGTGGGCAGCGCGCCCGCCGTCACTGCCGCCGACCGCTAAACCCGGTGGCAGTGCTGGCTGGCGCGCGCACGTTTCAACGCTTCAGCCTTTGCGATGCGCGTCGACGTCGAGCACCTGCTCGGCGGCCTGGCCGACAAGGCCGTTGTAATACAGATGCACACCGATCGCGAGCGAGTCGTTGCGGATTTCCTGAAACGCTCTCCAGGCCTTCACCGGGTCTTTGAACAGCAGGTAGTGCGCTTCCTGTGCGACGAGGTGCGCGACCTGATGCAACCCGTGGCCGTGCAGCGCTGCAACGAGCGAGTCGAGGCTGCTGTGCGTGCGCGCATCGGTGCGCGGATACAGCATGTGCAGTACTGCAACCTTTTTTGGCGCCAGTGCCGCCGACAGCGCGACAACGATATCCTGATGGGTCAGCGCGGTGACGATGCTTTCGTCTTCCTGTTCGCTTTCCGGGAACAATGTTTCGACGGTGAGATTCATCGGGTCCATCCTGTTATTTCAGCTGACGTTTCGATTTGAGCTTCGACTCGAATTTCGACTTGAGTCTCAACTCGGATTTCACTTGATATTGGCCGGTAAAAAAAGCCCGCCGCAGAACGGCGGGCTGAAACGACAATGTGCTTGCGAGGGGAAGCAAAACACGACTTCAGTATGTCAGAGCGGACGCGCCTGTGCAGGTCGCGGCCGGCAAAACACTGTTGCACGCAGCGTGCAGGTTTCATTTTCCCGACATGTCCTGGACACCCCCAGGACATCTTCGGCAACGAGTGTTGCGTCGGGCGAGATGGTTTGTTGTGCGCGATCGATCCAATAACCGGACGCGCGCGCCGTAGAATGCATTGCCAACGCGGGTCGGTCCCGGCCCGCATGCGCCGTAATCATCGATGTGACCGGTCGGTGCGACAAAACCGGTGCAACAAATAAAGGAACGCAGATGAACGATTCGACGACACACGCAACGCTCACGTTTTCCGATGGTAGCGACGCCATCGATCTGCCGATCTACAAGGGCACGCTCGGCCCGGACGTGATCGACATCCGCAAACTGTACGGCCAGACCGGCAAGTTCACGTACGACCCGGGCTTCATGTCGACGGCGTCGTGCAACTCGGCGATTACGTATATCGATGGGGACAAGGGCGAACTGCTGTACCGCGGCTACCCGATCGATAACCTCGCGCAGAACGCGGACTTTCTCGAAACCTGCTTCCTGCTGCTGACGGGCGAACTGCCGAACCAGCAGCAAAAGGATGAATTCGTCGAGACCGTCACGAAGCACACGATGGTGCACGAACAGATGCACATCTTCTTCCGCGGCTTCCGGCGCGATGCACATCCGATGGCGATTCTGGTTGCCGCGGTCGGTGCGTTGTCGGCGTTCTATCACGACTCGCTCGACATCAATAACCCGCGGCATCGCGAGATTTCGGCAACGCGCATGATCGCCAAGCTGCCGACGCTCGTTGCGATGGCCTACAAGTACAGCATCGGCCAGCCGTTCGTGTATCCGCAGAACGATCTGTCGTACAGCGCGAACTTCATGCAGATGATGTTCTCGACGCCCGCCGAAGAGTACAAGGTCAACGACGTGCTGGTGCGTGCACTCGACCGCATCCTGATCCTGCATGCAGACCACGAACAGAACGCGTCGACATCGACGGTGCGGCTCGCGGGTTCGTCGGGTGCGAATCCGTTTGCCTGTATCGCAGCGGGGATTGCTTGCCTGTGGGGTCCGGCACACGGTGGCGCGAATGAAGCGGCGCTGAACATGCTCGAAGAAATCGGTTCGGTCGACAAGATCCCCGAGTTCATCAAGCAGGTGAAGGACAAGAATTCAGGCGTGAAGCTGATGGGCTTCGGTCACCGGGTGTACAAGAACTACGATCCGCGCGCGAAGCTGATGCGCGAGACGTGCTACGAAGTGCTGGAAGAACTGGGCCTGCATGACGACCCGCTCTTCAAGCTCGCGATGGCGCTGGAAAAGATCGCGCTCGAAGATGACTATTTCGTGTCGCGCAAGCTGTATCCGAATGTCGACTTTTACTCGGGTATCGTGCAACGTGCGCTCGGCATTCCGACGTCGATGTTTACCTGCATCTTCGCGATGGCGCGCACGGTGGGCTGGATCGCGCAATGGAACGAGATGATTGCCGATCCGGAACAGAAGATTGGCCGTCCGCGGCAATTGTTCGTCGGCGAAACGTCGCGCGAAGCGAAGCCGATCGCGCAGCGCTAGGAGTTTTGCCTGCACGAGGCGAGTGGGTGGCCTCGTGTGACCGTTGTGGTTCGACTGCCGCGCTGCTGCGCGGCAGTTTCGTTTACGGCATCTCGTGTGCATTCGTGTGCATAAGGAACGAAACTCCTCTGCTGGCCTCATACCCTCTACAATCGCAACAAGGCCAACAGCACAGGAGCAAGCTGATGCAGGATCCAGAAGCACTCGGCGGACTGACGCACTCGGGCGGCGCAACACCGGCCGCAGCGACACCCGCACCTGACGCATTCATCGCACCCGAAAACCAGAACGTCGCGAGCCCGGCACAGTACGTGCTGAAATCCGGCGACACCTTCATCGTCAACGATGCGCTAGGCGACATCACCGGTCGCGACGACGGATTGTTCGTCAACGACACGCGCGTGCTGTCGCAATTGCGGCTTACTTTTGGCGGCCGCGCACCGTCGCTGCTGTCGGGCAGCGTGAGCAGTGATAACGCAGCCTTTACCGCGCATCTGACCAACCGGCCGCTGCCGCTGCTCGGCGGTACCAGTACCCCGGAAGGCGTGATTCACGTCGAGCGCGTGCGCGTGCTGTCGGGTACGGTGCTCAACGAAGCGATCGAACTCACCAACTACGGCACGAGCGACGCCGTAGTGCCGTTGTCCATTTCGTTCGCCAGCGACTTCCGCGACATGTTCGAAGTGCGCGGCCTGAAGCGCGACAAGCATGGCACCTACGAGCCGGCGCGCGTCGAGAATGGCGAGGTACTGCTTAACTACATCGGGCTCGACAATGTAGAACGTCGCGTGCAGATCGCGTTCTCGCCGACGCCGGACAACCTGCTTGCGGGACGTGCCGATTACACGGTAAGCCTGCCTGCGCAAGCCTGCGTATCGATCTATCTGTCGGTGTCGGTGCAGGTCAGGGCGTTGACGCAAGCGCAGGCCAACGCGCCGAGCGCCGGTGTCCAGCAGCCGCTTCACTACCTGAGCGGTGCGCATCTGTCGCAGATCGATGCGGCGCGTCCGCGCGTGGGCCGGGCCGCCGTGCGCGCGGGACTCGTCGATGCGCACCTGGTGATGCGCGAGCGGCGCCGCGCGTCTGCGCGTATTCATTCGAGCAATCCGCTGTTCAACGCGTGGATCGACCGCTCGCAGGCTGACCTCGGCTTGCTGACTACCGATCTCGCGTCCGGTCCCTATCCGTATGCTGGCATCCCGTGGTTTTCGACACCGTTTGGCCGCGATGCGGTGATTACGTCGTTGCAAACGCTCTGGCTGCAGCCGTCGCTCGCGGCCGGTGTGCTGCGCTTTCAGGCCGAGCACCAGGCGCGCGAGAACTCGGCGTTCCGCGACGCGGCGGTCGGCAAGATCATCCACGAGATGCGCAAGAGCGAGATGGCGGCGACCGGTGAAGTCCCGTTCGCGCAGTACTACGGCGGCGTCGACACGACCCCGCTCTTTATCGTGCTGGCGGGCGCCTACGCAGCACGTACCGGCGATCTCGCACTGATCGACGAACTGTGGCCCGCGCTTGATCGCGCGGCTGGCTGGGTGAAGGGCGTGTGCGACAAAAACCGTTACGGGCTGCTCGACTATCAGCGCGAATCGGATGGCGGACTGGCTAACCAGGGCTGGAAGGACAGTCACGATTCGGTGTTCCATGCAGACGGCCGTTTTCCCGATGGGCCGATTGCGCTCGTCGAAGTGCAGGCGTACGCGAGCGCCGCTTTCGACACGATGGCGCATTTCTCGACGCTGCGCGGCCTGACCGGCGATGCCGCCGACTACGCTCAACGCGCGAAAGCGATTCGCGCGTGCGTCGAGGATAAGTACTGGATGGAAGACGCAGGCTTCTACGGCATTGCACTCGATGGTCACGGCGAACTGTGTCGCGTGCTCGCGTCGAATGCGGGGCACCTGCTGGCGTTCGGCTTGCCCGAACGCAGCCGCGGCGAAGCGGTGGCGCGTGCGCTCGAGTCGACGCTGTTCCATACCGGCTGGGGTGTGCGCACGCTGGCCGCGGGGCAACCGCACTTCAACCCGATGGCGTATCACAACGGTTCGGTCTGGCCGCACGATAACGCGCTATGTGCGCGCGGCGCGGCGCGCTACGGCGGCAAGGCGGCCGCGGTGCGTCTATTGCAGGCGCTGTTTCAGGCCGCGGTGAATTTCGACATGCGTTTGCCCGAGCTGTTCTGCGGTTTCCCGCGCCGGCGCGGCGAACCGCCTACGGCCTACCCGGTCGCCTGCTTGCCGCAGGCGTGGGCGGCGGGCTCGCCGTTCATGATGCTCGAAGCATGCCTCGGCATGACGATCGATGCCGCGAAGCGCGAGGTCCTGATCGAACAGCCGATGCTGCCCGATGGCATCGACTGGCTCGAAGTCGGCGATCTGCGGGTGGGCGATGCGTCGGTGACGATCACGTTCCGGCGGGTGGCGGGGAAGGTGGTCGCGTCGGCGGAACAGGGGGATGTGCGGGTCGTTGCGTTGCTGTAAATACGCTGCCTGCTGCGGCGAAGACGTTTGCCGGGTGCACAAGCCCGCACGGGCGCCGGTGGTAACATTTGTTGTCGTCCACCACCACCGGTACACCGCATGCCAGACAGCTTCGACGAGCTTGCCGTTTTGATCCGCACACGTTTTGCCGAACTGAGTCCGCAGTTTCAGATGGGTGCGGCGTTCCTGCTCGATCATCCGGATGAAGTCGCGGTGTCGTCAATGCGTAAGGTGGCCGAGCGGGCGCAGGTGCAGCCTGCATCACTCGTTCGGCTGTCGCAGCAACTGGGTTTTCCGGGCTGGAACGAGTTGCGTGAGTTGTTCGTCGCGCGCGTGCGCACGCGGCCTGAGCGTCTCACCAGCAAGGCGCGCTCGCTCGTCAAGACCAGTGCGAAAGATGCGCTCGCACACGATCTGCTTATCGCCCAGCAGCACAATCTCGAACTGACGGCCGCGCACAACGCGCGCGCAACGGTCGAAGCGGCGCGTCTGTTGCGGCGCGCATCGCATGTCCATGTGGCCGGTTTTCGTTCATGCTATTCGGTTGCATTCGGGCTGGTATATGGGTACCGGCTGTTTCACCCATCGGTGTCGCTGCTCAACGGCGAAGCGGGCACGCTCGAATTGCAATTGCATGGTGTCCAGCGCGACAGCGCGACGATCGTCATCAGTTTCGCGCCTTATTCCGCCGAAGCGGCACGCGTGGCCGAGGCCGTGCAGGAGAAGGGCGGGCGGCTGATCGCGATCACCGACAGCGCGGTGTCGCCAATCGCACTGCATGCCGACAAGGTGCTGATCTTTTCACACGACAGCCCGTCGTTTTTCCCTTCACTGGTGGCAGCAACGGCGATTGCGGAATCGCTGGTTGCGCATCTGCTGGCACTCGAAGGCGCGCGTGCCGTGGAGCAGATCGAAAAGGCCGAGCACGCGTTTCATTCGAAGGGCGCTTATCTTTCCTGAAGCTATTCGCGTGGAGTGATCTGCAGCGGATAGTGGCGTTCTATTTGACAACAAACGTTGTGCGAATGTATAAATATGCATCGTGTGGTGATTTAAGAAGAGGAGCGCCATGTCCACCGTATTTCACCGTATGCCGAAGAAAACGCTGCCGGTCGCCGTGGCTGGCGACGGCATCGAGATCGTCGATGCCGCTGGCAAGCGTTATATCGACGCATGCGGCGGTGCTGCCGTGTCGTGCCTCGGGCATAGCAATGCGCGTGTGATCGAGGCGATCAGGCGGCAATCGCAGCAATTGCCGTACGCACACACATCGTTCTTCACGACTGAACCGGCTGAGGCGCTGGCGGACCGCCTGGTCGCCGCGGCGCCGCAAGGGCTTGAGCATGTGTACTTCGTGTCCGGCGGTTCGGAGGCCATCGAAGCCGCGTTGAAGCTCGCGCGTCAGTACTTCGTCGAGACTGGACAGACGCAGCGACGCCATTTCATCGCGCGTCGGCAGAGCTATCACGGCAATACGCTCGGCGCACTCGCGATCGGTGGTAATGCGTGGCGGCGCGAACCGTTTCTGCCGCTGCTGATCGAGACACACCATGTGAGCCCCTGCTACGCATACCGCGAACGGCACGCAGACGAGACCGACGCAGCCTATGCGCAACGCCTCGCCGACGAACTCGAACAGAAGATCCTCACGCTCGGTCCCGACACAGTGGCCGCCTTCATCGCGGAGACCGTGGTCGGCGCGACCGCTGGCGCAGTGCCGCCGGTGCGCGATTATTTCCACAAGGTCCGCGCGGTGTGCGACCGCTACGGCGTGCTGCTGATCCTCGACGAAATCATGTCGGGTATGGGCCGCACCGGCCATCTCTATGCGTGCGACGAAGACGGCGTCGCGCCCGATCTGCTGACCATTGCGAAGGGGCTCGGCGCGGGTTATCAACCGATCGGTGCGACGCTCGTGAGCGCGAAGATCTATGACGCGATTGTCGGTGGCAGCGGGTTCTTCCAGCATGGCCACACATATATCGGTCACGCGACCGCGTGCGCGGCGGCGCTCGAAGTGCAGAACGTGATCGCCGAAGACAACCTGCTCGCGAACGTGCGGGCGCGCGGCGAGCAATTGCGCGCGCAACTCCGCACGCACTATGCGCAGCATCCGCATATCGGTGACGTGCGCGGTCGCGGACTGTTCGTCGGCGTCGAGCTGGTGCGGGATCGGGCGACGAAAGTGCCGTTCGATCCCGCGCTGAAACTGCATGCGGCGATTCGCAACGAGTCGTTCAATCGCGGGCTGATGGTGTATCCGATGGGCGGCACCGTAGATGGCAAGATCGGCGATCATGTGCTGCTTGCACCGCCGTTCATCTGTACGGCACGCGACATCGATACGATCGTCGAACGCCTGACCGACGCGATCGATGCTGCGTTGCCTGCGTCCTGAACCTTCCTCATGAGCCCTGCTATGACCGATCGTCTTCCGCACTTCGACGCCGCCGCTGCAACACCCGAACAGAAAGCCGTGCTCGATGAAATCCTGTCCGGGCCGCGCGGCAATCTGAACGGTCCGTTTCTCGGCTGGATTCATAGCCCGGAACTCGCGCAGCATGCACAGCGCCTCGGCGCATTCTGCCGGTATCACACGGGGCTGCCGCTGCGCCTGTCGGAACTCGCGATCCTCGTGACAGCCGTGCGCTGGCAGGCGCAGGCCGAGTGGTACATCCACTATCCGATCGCGCTGCAGGCCGGTGTGCGGGAAGAGGATGCACAGGCGTTGCTGGCGGGGACGCGTCCGGCGTTCGCGGATGCCGACGACGCGTTGATCTACGCGTTCGTCAGCGAACTCTATGACACGAAGCGCGTGTCCGATGCGACCTACGCGCAAACGGTCGAGCGCTTCGGTCACTCGGTAACGATCAATCTGGTTGCGCTGCTCGGCTATTACGCGCTGGTGGCGATGACGCTGAATGTGTTCGATATGCGTGCGCAAGGGCAGGTGTCTTTGCCGTTCGCGGAGTAGCGTTAGCGGCTTGCCACGGTGATTGTCGAAGCGACCCTGGGGGCTCAATTACCCGCGGCCGCAACGTGCAACGAAAAAGCCCCGGTCGATTGCATCGACCGGGGCGTTCGTAGCCTTCAAGGCAGGCGCGCTAGCGCGTCCTGTTCTACCTCCATCAAAACTCGAGCGTCACCGAGCTGAGTATGCTGAGCGCCGCTTTGCGCTGCGGCGCAACCGTCGGTGTGCTCGAGTAAAGAAACGCGTTGTTCCAGTAGATACCGCGTTTGACCAGGAACGCGTAGCTCACCGACGCGGTCGTGATACCCCGTGTTGCGCCGATTCCCGCTGAATCGGCGAAGTCGACGAAGTCACTACTGATGAAGTTCCGGCCCACCGAAAGCGAAAACAGGTCAAACGGTCTTGAGGCAAAGGTCCCAATTTTGTAGAGGGTCAATCCAACATCGGACGAGAAAACATTGACTAATTGAGAGCCGTAATCGGCCTTGACGTTGACGTACCACCCCTGAAACGGAAGGCCCGCATTGGGCTGGGTAAGTTGATAGTCGAGAATCCCGTAGAACCCATAGTTTCGATTCGTATAGCTTCCCGATAGATAAGGCTGGGTATGAATCGAATTCACCGTCGGGAATCCCGACGTGTTGTAAATCGCGCCGGCACGGAACCACACCTTGCTCTGCCCGGGAGCCGGATTTACCTTGTAGCCCACTTCGTCGATAAAGGCTGGTCGACCGCCTTTGACGTAGGGGTTAAGTCCGGACCGGTTGTTGTTCCATTCGTATAGTGGATCAACGGGATCTGCACTCCGCGTGACGCCGAAGTGATTGTAGAAATGCTTGTCGCCAAAGTATGTCGTGATGTCCAGGGCCGGGGTTGGCAGCCAGCCCTGAATGCCTGTCGCAAACGGCAGTGTGCTGCTCGGACCTAAAATTGCAGCTCCGGCAATGTCGCCAATATTGGTTCCATAAAAAACGGAAGCAGCGTAATAGAACCCGGCCTGAACGATTACGTTATTGTCGAAAAAGGGCAGGTAGACGGAGAGCTGGTTGGCTGAAAAACCAGTCTGTCCATTACCGCGAAATGAGTTGTAGTTGAATACCGGCTTGAACGTGAACTGGGAGCCTTGATTGAGACCGAGTCTGCCGAGATCGTAGGTAAACATCGGCAAGAACGTGCTGTTGTAGGTCGGCTTTTGTCCCGAATAAAGCTGTTGAGGTGTTCCGCCGTCGCCTCTCAGGTTGTAAGTCACGAGACCGGCAAGAGAAACGGAAATTCCGATCCCATTTGCGGCCAGTGCCTTGCGCAAACCACCCAGTTCCGGATCTACCGTTTGACACGGAGACGGAATGGGGTCGACGCCGCCGCGAGGAACAAACTGGTCATACTGCTGACAATCTTGTGCCGCCTGCGCTGCGGCGTTATTCGAATTGGCCAGCGAACAAAGCGTCAGTGCAAGCGTAGGCACCATGCGAGCGCACGTTAATTTATTCAAGTCTCCCCCCACCTATTCTGGAAATTAAGCCCGATTCAAGAGGCGTTCACTTCATGTATTCGCGAATGATTCGCTCGCGACGAAACTGGTATTCGAATTCACCCTTAAGCCGCGGCGCGGCGCCACGACGATGCGAGAACCGGTAGCGACAGCAACGCGAGGACAGCCATAGCCAGATAGGCTTTTGCCGGTCCGAGCTGCCATAGCCATCCCGAGCCTGCGATCACCGCTGCGAGCGTCGCGCCAAGCAAAACGGCATACAGTCCTTGCGCACTGGGGACCAGGATGTCCTCGACCCGGCTGGCGATCATCAGGACCGGAGCGAGGAGTGCGCCCGCGACGAGGAAGCACTGCAGAATCTGTGCAAAAACGAGCATCGGCAGAGCCGGGGAGGTTGCCATGATCGCCCAGCGCAAGGCGCTAAACAGGGCGCCAATCACCATCATGATTCGCGGGTCGCGTTTCCCGAGTAGCTTTGCCCCGAACGTGAAAATAACGATTTCGGACGACACGGAAATCGCATTGAGAATGCCGATCGTGCTTTCATGAATGCCCGCACTTTTCCATTGAATCGATCCGAAGCCGGTGATCACGCCGCTGCTACCCATCAAGAGCGAAGCGGTGACGAGGACGGACATCAGCGTCCGGTCGCGAAAGATTTCACGCCAGCTGCCACCGCCATTCGGCGATGCGTGTACGAGCGCGCTATCGCGTGGCAGCAAGGGCAAAATCGCCAATGGGAACAGCAGCAGGACAGCGATTGCCCACGGAAGCGATTTGATGCCCAGTTTTTCGATGACCCAACCTGCAAGGCCGCTCGAGGCAATTACCGCGATGGAACCCCAGACACGCAGGCGACCAAAATCCAGCTTTCGACTGCGCACGGTCAGAATCGCGTACGCGTCCATGAGCACCGGTATCTGATCCCAGATGATCGAGAAGACGAGGAACAACGCGAGCCGGCTCCAGTGTGTCGTTGCTTGCGGGAAAAATACGAGGATGACCGCGGCGCTCAATACCGTCAGCGCAATGCCATTGCGAACCCGGCCGTGCCGCCCACACCACGCGGCGAACGGCGCAACGGTCAGGATGCGCAGGATCAATGGGATCGAAATCAGCGTGCCGATCTCGGTCGCGGAGGAGCCCGCATCCTTGAGCCATACGGGCATCCAGGCGAAGAAGCCGAAATGGAAGTACAGCGCCAGATAGAGCAGCGAAACACCTGTTGCAAGCTGTCTTCCCGCTACCCGGTCACCGGGGAGTGAAGTTGTGTGGGTCATCTGTTGCGGGTCCGGGATGGTGGCCGCCATGATTGTCTCCTGCGTCGTGTTTGTACTGCAAATGACATCGATAACATAGTCTATCGAGATACATCGAAATTGGCTCTACGGGTTTGCCCTTGTGAGATGAGTTCGCGCCAGTCTGGCGTCAATATGGAGGTTGGTGCGGCGTCATGGGCGGGATTGACGACTCGCCGGGACGCCATTTGGTCTAACAATATCAGGGTGCTATGATATCGGGACCATGACGGCGGGCAAGCAGGTGCGCAGTCAGCCAGCCGTCCTACACCCACTACTTGATATACAGCGATCTCTCTCCCTATGTCGAAACGCAAGTACGTTTTGGCCGCCCCTAAAGTCAGCGATGTGGCTCATCAACGGCCAACCATGGAAATGGTCGCCGAGCTGGCTGGCGTGTCGAAAATCACCGTGTCCCGCGCGCTGCGGGATAGCGATCTCGTTCGTCCAGAGGTTCGTGAGCGGATCGCCGAAGTGGCGCGTGAGATTGGGTACCGCCTCAATACGACAGCGCGCAGCCTGCGCACGCAGCGCACGCACACCATCGCGGTCGTGATCGAGAAGCTCGTCGACGGCGACCGGCCGGCCACCGACCCCATCCTGCTGCTGGTGTTGGGTAGCCTGCTGGAATCGCTGGCGGCGATCGATCACGTCATGCTGGTAACAACGAGCGACCTCTTTCTGGCGTCAAACAACGTGTCCGCCGATGGCGTCATCATGCTGGGTCAGGGCGAGCGCGGCGGACGCGCCGCCGAAGTCGCCGCGTGCGGACTGCCTACCGTCATATGGGGGCATGCCGGAGACACGGGGCTGGCGGTAGTGGGCAGCGACAACCGGAAAGGGGGCGAACTGGCCGCGAGTCATCTGCTGGAGATCGGGCGCAAGCGCTTTGTTTTTCTGGGCAATCCAAAGCATCCAGAAGTCGCGAGTCGTCTCGATGGGGTGCGTGGCGTGCTGGCCGAGAGTTCAGCGATGCTCGTCAAGGCGTCCGCATGTGATTTTTCGCGTCCGGCGGGCCAGCGTGTGATAGCGGACCTGCTGGACGACGGCGTGCAGTTCGATGCGGTCATCGCGGCGAGCGACCAGATCGCTGCCGGCGCCTGTGACGCATTGTCTGCACGTGGCGTCGCGATCCCCGGCGCTGTCGCCGTCGTCGGCTACGACGACAGCTCGATTGCCTTGAGCAATGTTCCGCCGCTCACTTCGGTCCGGCAGGACTGGGCCCTTGCCGGACGTGCGTTGGTCGAAGTCGTGTTGAGCCTTATCAACAATCGCGAGTCCGAGGTTCCGGGGCCGCTGCCGGTCGACCTGGTCGTCCGGTCCTCAACGATCGGATAGCAGGACTACGTCAGGTGCATGGCAAAGAAGCGCCCAAGCAGTTCAAACACCTCGCGTGACTCCGGCAACGCGGTATCGACGTGATGCGTATGCCACAGGCCGTCGAATACCACCAGCTCTGCAGGCACGCCCGCCGTGTGCAATCGACGATGCATCGTGAACACCGAACTCGCCGCAAAATCGCGCGTACCGGTCACGAGCAGACTTGGCGGGAAGTGCTCGAGTACAGCCTGACGGTCGCCGGGAGTGACAAGCGGGTCGCCAGGATGCGTGCCTGCCAGGTAGGGCAGTACGGGGCGGGGTGCAGGGATGCCCTGCGCCGCCATCCCGTTCAGATAGCCGGCGACGGCCATTGAGTCTCCGTCCAGGTCCAGCCCGGCCCCATGCAGCATGGCGACCGCGCCGGGCACGGGCGTACCGTCCGCAATGAGTCGCGCGACCACCTGAGCGCTCAGCATCGCGCCTGCCGAACTGCCATAAAGGGCGATACGGGTCGCAGGCCGGTCTTCCAGAAGGGCTTGGTAGCACGCGACGACATTGTCCGTTGCGGCGGGAAACAGGTACTCGGGAGCCAGTCGATAGTCCACTGCGATGACAGTACAACCGGATACCGCGGCGACCGGTATGGCTTCCACCAGCGCGCCAGCGCCGCTGCCCCACATAAACGCTCCGCCATGCAGGCAGATCAGGCGACGCCCGTTATCGGGTTGCCCGAGAGGTGACACGACATCGACGGGCACACTGTTCAGCACCTGTCGTTCCACGCGAGTGGGGTAGAGCTGCTTTGCGATTTCGACACGAGCGTGATTGATCGCGTCGTAGTGCGCGCGAATGGCGGCAATGTCGCCCGGCGGAGTGACGATCCCGGCAACATGCGTCGCAAAGTGCGCTTGCGCTTCCTCGCTGACCCAGCCGGCAAGTGCTGGCGGCTGCAGGTTTTTACCATCGGATGTGGTGTATGACATCGATATCAATTCTCATCACTGGATGCTCGGTAAATTCGAGTGCAGGCATCAGACCATGCTTTGCTTCGTTTGACAATAGCGGGAAACAGGGAGTCTATCGAAGCATCACTGATGCTGGCGAATCGTTGTTCCGGCCTTGACTTCCAGAAATGACATCGATAACATTTCATACGAAATATCGATCTAGAACATGAGCTAGGAGACGGAATGCCCTTAGATCCCGACCTGGCGGCGTTGCTCGATGCAACACCGCCCGTACCGCTAACCCCTGAAGTCATACCCCAGGTTCGTGCCTGGATGCGCGCGCTGGGAGATACCTTTCTTCGTCCTGACGGGGTTGCGACGCAAGACTTTCACGCCGGGAACGTACCTGTCCGTCTTTATCGTCCGGACCATGCGCTGAGCAACCATCTGCTCGTCTTTATCCACGGAGGCGGCTGGTTCCAGGGCGATCTCGATACACATGATGCGATGTGCGCGTGGGTCTCGAAGAAATCGGGCTACCCGGTACTGGCGGTGGGTTACCGGCTCGCGCCGGAGCATCGTTTTCCGGCTGGACTGGATGATTGCGACACGGCCTTTTCCTGGGCAATCAGCCATGCGCAGGAACTTGGGTGCGACCCGGCGTTGATCGCGTTGGGCGGGGAGAGCGCTGGCGCCAACCTGGCTGCAGCGGTCGTTTTGCGCCGCGCGGCGAGAAACGAGTCGCAGCCGCTGTTTCAATGCCTGATCTATCCCCCCACCGACATGCGTCTGACTTCGCCTCTGATACGCGAAGCGAAGTGGCCGGACATTACGCTCGAGAGCGCTCAGTTCATGTGCGCCCAATATGGGCTCGAAGCGGCAGACATCGCTAATCCGGATGTTTCGCCTGCTCTGGCGGAATCCCATCGGTCGCTCGCGCCGGCGATCGTACTGACCGCGGAATACGACTCTCTGCGCGATGACGGCGAAGCTTATGCGCTGCAACTGGCGGCCGCGGGCGTCGAAACACTGGTGCAGCGATTGCCCGGTTTGCCTCACGGGTTCCTGTTTTTCAATCACGATATTCCGGCCATTTCCAACGCATTTAGTGTCGTCGGCGAGATATTGCGCCGCTATGCGCGGTTGTGATCGTTCGCGTCTTCCGGGCTACAAAAGAATACATCCATGGCTAACTTCATCGAAGACTACGCGCTCGTCGGCGACGGACACACCGCAGCGCTGATTTCGCGCGACGGTTCCGTCGACTGGTTGTGCTGGCCTCGTTTCGATTCCGGCGCCTGTTTTGCCGCACTTGTCGGTACGCCCGAGCACGGCCGCTGGCTACTCGCGCCTGCCGACGACGCCAACGTCACAGCGACCACGCGTCGCTACCGCGGCGACACGCTGATTCTCGAAACCGACTATGAAAGCGCCGACGGAGCGGTCACGGTGATCGACTTCATGCCGCCCGATAACGGCTGGTCGGAACTGGTGCGGATCCTCGTTGGCAGACGCGGCGCGATGAAGATGCGCACGGAGCTTGTACTGCGCTTCGACTACGGCTGCTCGATCCCGTGGGTGACGCAGCTGTCGCATGAAACGGGGATGAAGGCGACTGCGGGTCCCGATACTGTGGTGCTGCGCACGCCGGTGCCGCTCTCCGGCGAACACCTGCGTGCGACCGTTGCGGAGTTCACGGTCCACGCGGATGAGCGTGTGCCGTTCGCGCTCGCCTACTCGGCGTCGCATCTGCGCGTGCCGCCTGCGCGCGATCCGCTGTCGTTGCTCGCGCTCACTGAGAACTACTGGCTCGAATGGTCGGAGCGCTGCCAGGTGCAGGGTCGTTACGCATCCGCGGTACGGCGTTCGTTGATCACGTTGAAGGCGCTCACGTACGAACCGACAGGCGGCATCGTCGCCGCGCCGACCACGTCGCTGCCCGAACACATCGGCGGTACGCGCAACTGGGACTACCGTTACTGCTGGCTGCGCGACGCGACGATCACGCTGCTCGCGCTGATGCGCGGCGGCCACTACGACGAGGCGCGCGCGTGGCGTAGCTGGCTCGGTCGTGTCATGGCGGGCTCGCCCGAGCAGATCCAGATCATGTACGGCATCGCGGGCGAGCGTCGGTTGCCCGAGATCGAACTCGACTGGCTACCGGGTTACGAGGAATCGAAGCCGGTGCGGGTCGGCAATGGAGCCGCGAACCAGCTGCAGCTCGACGTGTTCGGCGAGGTGATGGGTGCGCTGCACGTTGCGCGCGTCGGCGGATTGCAGGCCGACGATACGGTCTGGTCGGTGGAGTGCTCGCTACTCGCGCACCTCGAAACGATCTGGCGCGAACCGGACGAAGGGATCTGGGAGACGCGCGGCGGTCGCCGCCATTTCACGTTCTCGAAGGTGATGGCGTGGGTCGCGTTCGACTGCGCGCTGAAGTCCGCCGAGAAGTTCGGCCTGCCCGGACCGCTCGAACGCTGGCGCGCGTTGCGCGACGAGATTCACGCGGATGTGTGCGAGAAGGGATGGAATCCGGCGAAGCAGGCGTTTACGCAGAGCTATGGCAGCGATGAACTCGACGCGAGCATCCTGATGCTGCCGATCGTCGGCTTCCTGCCGCCGTCGGATCCGCGCATCGCGGGCACCGTTGCGGCGATCGAGCGCGAGCTGCTGCACGATGGCCTCGTGCTGCGCTACCGGACGACCGAATACGACGACGGGCTGCCGCCTGGAGAAGGCACGTTCCTCGCCTGCAGCTTCTGGCTCGTCGACAATCTCGCGTTGCTCGGTCGCATCGACGATGCGCATCGGCTGTTCGGGCGTTTGCTGTCGCTGTCGAACGATCTCGGCTTGCTTGCTGAAGAATACGATCCGGTGGCGGGCCGGCTCGTCGGTAATTTTCCGCAGGCGTTCTCGCATGTGGCGCTCGTCCACACGGCGATGAACCTCATGCATCACGAGGACGAAATGGCGCGCGCTGCGGGGCATCCTGTGCACGTCGAAACTGCTGCGGGGTGATCGCGGCGAGTTTATGTACTCACGCCTTCGCCTGTGCGGATGTGAAGAGGGGATGCAACGTGTTCCGTTGCATCCCCTTGTTCATGTGCATGTTGCTGGCTGCCGCTACAGCCGCGGCTCACTGCCCACGATACGTCGCAAAGATCCCTTGATCAGGCGCCGTACGCACGCCCCATTGCGACCGGCTCACTGCCGCGCTGCCAACTGCCGTCTCCCCTTGCGGCGTAACCGAAGCAACTGTCTGAACGTTCGCGGCGTTACGCGGATAGACCGGATCAGGCTGGCTCAGCAGACCCGCCTGTTGCGCTGACACGAGTTCGGCGCGAACCTGCGCGCGCGTAACCGTGCTATCGGATTGCTGCGCGAACGACACAGCAGGCACTGCCAGCGCAGCGGCGACGACAACTGCAGAAATAAGCGACTTCATGGTGACCTCCGATGATCGATTGTTGATCAGACCGGCTCGAATGACGTCACACCGTTGCCTGATCTGTTGCGGCGAGTGTATTTCGTAAGGCAAGCCGCAAAAAGCCGAGATCCGGATATAGATTCTTGCGGGAATTGCATCAATGGCCGGTCCGTGTATCCGCGCGGCGGTCACAACGCTGCATTGAGAACCGCCTATGATGAAGTTCGGTCCACGCCCGCGCCATGTCGTGCGCAGCGTCACGCGATCGATGCCGGTCCGCGGAATCAGGGCGCGGCCGCTGCGGCAGGCATCGATTCAAACGCGTCGTTGTGCAGACACGGTTCCTATTGGAGAGTGAGATGAAGCGCAAGGCATCGGCGGTCTGGCAAGGCGGCCTGCAGGACGGCAAGGGAGCAATTTCCACCGATAGCGGCGTCCTCAAGGACACCCAGTATTCGTTTGCGACTCGCTTCGAGAACGGCATCGGCACCAACCCCGAGGAACTGATTGCAGCGGCCCACGCAGGGTGCTTTTCGATGGCGCTGTCGGCGGAACTGGGCAAGGCCGGTATCAAGCCCGAGCGCATCGGCACGACTGCGACGCTTACGCTCGATAAGGTCGACGGCGGCTTCGCGATTACCGCGGTGCATCTCGATGTCGCGGTGAAGATTCCGGGCGGCGACCAGGCTGCGTTCGAGAAAGCGACCGCCGATGCCAAGGCTGGTTGCCCGGTATCGAAAGTGCTGAAGGCGACCATCACGATGGATGCGAAGCTCGAAACCTGACGCGGCGTTCTACATCGCAGGCGGGCACGGTGCTCGCCTGTTTTCAGCGGCGGCGATGGCGATGCGTGCCCAACCGCACAACCGCGCTCACTCGATCAACCAACCCCTCGATCACGGACTCCAGATGAAATCGCAGGCAGAAAAGGCGCAGGACTTCGCGGCCCTTCATCAGGCCGCTGGCGCATTCGTCATTCCGAACCCATGGGACATCGGCAGCGCGCGGTTGCTCGCCCTTGCCGGCTTCAAGGCGCTCGCGACCAGCAGCGCCGGCTACGCGTTTTCACGCGGTTTGCCGGACAACGCGGTCGGCCGCGACCAGATGATGGTGCATCTCGCCGAGATCGTCGCGGCCACTGACCTGCCGGTCAGCGCGGATCTCGAGAACGGTTTCGGCGACCGCCCCGAAGATGCCGCCGAAACGATTCACCGTGCGGCGGCCGCGGGCGTGGTGGGTGGATCGATCGAGGATTCGATCGGCCGTCCCGACGACCCGCTGTACGCGCACGATCTTGCGGTCGAGCGCGTGCGCGCCGCCGTCGAAGCGGCGCGCAGTCTGCCGTTTCCGTTCACGCTGACGGCGCGCGCTGAAAACTACCTGGTCGGCCGGCCCAATCTCGACGACACGATCCGTCGTCTGCATGCGTATCAGGAAGCCGGCGCCGACGTGCTGTACGCACCGGGACTGAAAACCCGCGACGACATCGCGGCGGTCACCGCGGCACTCGAGCGGCCGGTCAATGTGTTGATGGGACTGCAAGGCAGCCTCTTCAGTCTCGACGAACTGGCCGCACTCGGTGTAAAGCGGGTCAGCGTGGGCGGCTCACTGGCCCGTGCGGCGCTTGGCGCGTTCATGCGCGCCGCGCACGAGATACGCGATCACGGCACGTTCGGTTATTCGGCCGAAGCGGCGAATAACCAGCAGGTCAACGAGCTGTTTGCGACGGCGGCGCGCACCTGGCCCGCGCCGTAACGGGCAGACCGCGGCGTTTCAACGCTCCGACGCACCGATGGCCTACTGAGAGCAGGGTTGATCACCGTTTGGCTTGAATTCTTGAACGTGCAGTCATAAACTTCGGCTCATGAGTCAAGCCACCTCCCCGAAAAAGCCATCCGATGTCTGCGTGCGCGGCCGTCCGCGCGAGTTCGACACGGACAGCGTGCTGACCGAAGCGAGCCACACGTTCTGGCGTCACGGCTACCACGCAACCTCGATCGACGATCTCTGCAAGGCGACCGGCGTACTGCGCGGCAGCCTGTATGGCGTATTCGGCGACAAGCGCGGCATCATGCTCGCCGCGCTCGATCACTACGCCGACGGTTCGATCGCGCGGCTGTGCGAGCGCCTGAATGCCAACCTGCCGCCGGACGAGGCATTGCGCCAGGCCTTGCTGCACCACACGCGGGTGGCGTCGTCGTTGACGGGATTACGGAGCTGCTTCATCACGAATGCCACACTGGAAATGTCGATCGAGGACGCGGAGGTGCGCGAACGAATCGAATCGATCCAGCGGCGCATTGCGACGCTACTCGCCGGGGCCGTGATTCGCGGCCAGGCGAGCGGCGTATTCAACTCCCGGCTCGATGAAAAATCGGTGGCGGATTTTCTGTTGTGCATTACGCAGGGGCTGCGCGTTCTCGGCAAGGTCAAAAGCGATGAGCGCGAGCTCGGAGCCGTCGTGGACATTGCAATGCGCGCGCTCGTCTGAATTTTTTTCACTAATTCTTGAACGGATAGTCATGAATAGCGAATGCGTCAAATCGACGCCGAATGGCGTTGCCGTGCGCGGCACAAGCGCGCCAGTGCACGCCGCGCCAACCGAACTCAGCAAGCTCGCGCTCGGCGTACTGTTCATCGGCGCATTCCTCGCGCCGCTCGATTACTTCATCGTCAATCTCGCGCTGCCGGCGATCCATACCGGCCTCGGCGCCACCGATGCGCAATTGCAACTGATCGTCTCCGCATACGCATCGGCGTACGCCGTGCTGCTGATCACCGGCGGCCGGCTCGGCGATCTGTTCGGCCGGCGCAAGGTGTTTCTCACGGGGATGGCCGGCTTCGTGATTTCGTCCGCGATGTGCGGCTTTGCGACGAGCGGCCACATGCTGGTGCTCGCGCGGATCGTGCAGGGCATTGCGGCCGCGGTGATGGCGCCGCAGGTGCTCGCGACCATCCGTGCTGTCGTACCGGCGCACCGGCAAACGAAGGTGATGAGCATCTACGGTTTCGTGTTCGGTCTGTCGTCGATTGTTGGGCAGCTCGGCGGCGGCGCGTTGATCACCTATCGGCCGTTCGGTCTCGACTGGCGGATCATTTTTCTGCTCAACGTGCCGATCGGCATTCTGGCGTTCCTCGGTACGTGGAAGTTCGTGCCCGAGAATCGTCCGGCGACGAGTACCGGTGTCGATCTGAAAGGTGTGGCGCTGTTGTCGCTGTTGCTGCTGCTCGTCATCTACCCGATGACACATGGACGCGAAGCCGGCTGGCCGTTGTGGACCTTCGCGATGTTTGCGCTCGCGGTGCCCGCGTTCGCATGGTTTGTCGCGACGGAAAAACGCGTCGAGCGAGCCGGCGGTCATCCGCTGGTCGATCTGCTGCTGTTCCGCAATCCGGCGTTTTCGCTGGGGCTGGTGCTCGCGTTCCTGTTCTATTGCAACAGCGCGTTCTTCCTGACCTACGGCATCTATCTGCAAACCGGCCTGCACTGGACATCGCTCGCCTCCGGCATCGCCATCATGCCGTTCGCGATCGGCTTCGTGCTCGGACCGCTGACCTCGCCCGCGGTGGTGCGGTATATCGGCAGTCATGTGCTGACACTCGGCTTCACGCTGCTGGCGGGCGGTTTCGCCGTCACGGGATGGGCCTCGATGCAGGCCGAAGCGCCCGACCTGTTGTTCTATGCCGGTCTCGTGTTCGCGGGTATCGGCCACGGCCTGGTGTTCCCGTCGATCGTGCGCATCGTGCTCGCCGAAGTCGAGCCTGCCAAGGCGGGGCTCGCATCGGGTGTCGTGTCGTCGACCTTGCAGATCGGTTCGGCATTCGGTACCGCGGCGATCAGCGGCGCGTTCTTTGGCGTGCTTGCCGGTCGCTCGACACCGGAGGGCTACGCGCACGCATTCCAGTCGAGCCTCGCGATCAACGCCGTGATGATGGCGATCTGCATCGGGCTGAGCACGTTGCTCGTGCGCCATCAGCGCATCGCGTTGCAGCGAAGCGCACCGGTTGCGGGCTGAATGACCCCATAGGTTGCAAAGCGGCACCGTGCCGGAGCATTAAGGGTAAATACCCAATAATGCTATTGATCTAAAAAAACCGTTAATTCTTGATTTACATCATATTGGCATAAACGAGGAATATGATCGGCATGTTTTGCGCTGGGGAACATTGAGGGAAAGTAAATTCTGCCGCGTTCGAATCGAGGGGGCAAGATATACGCCGACCGGTCGGTTATCCTTTATGGGTAACGATTCGGCCGAAAATGAACCGGGGTCGGGATACACCGTTTCAAACTTCCCGGCCATGGAAACGATATTAATAAAAAGCACTTGCCGAACGGAAATCTGGTTTGTTAGTCTTCGCCAATCTTTAAAAATCCATGCCGGTCGAACGTCTTCGGCAAAGGGTGATTTAAACGACGTGGCGTGTCTGGTATAACGCGCCTCGCGCAACGCTCCAGTAACGGGGATTTCAATGCTTACCGCCGCTCCTAACGCAATCGACGTATCGCTCGCCTTCAAGGTGGGCGATGTCGTCACGCTCAAAACCGGCGGCCCGCGTATGACGGTGACCTACGCGGGTGCGGTCGCGCCGGCACCGGGCGAATGGCTGATCTGCCAGTGGTTCGATGCGCATGGCGAACTGCGTCAGGAGATGTTCGAGCGCGATCGGGTCCAGCCCGAACCGCGTTCGATTCCCGCTGCGGCCGCAAGGCTCGCAGCGGCGCGGCATGGCGCTACAGGAGCCGAGGGCTGCCTGTCCAGACTACGGTAGTTTCCACGGCGCTGCCGTTCGACCAGTGATGCACCTGGTTCGACCGGTAGTACGCCGCATCCCCGGCGTGCAGCACGAGGGTTTCGCTTTCCAGCGAAAGCGTGAGTTCGCCGGCGGTCACAAACAGGGATTCCTCAAGAGCATGAGTCGTGATGGCGGGCTGTTGCGCACCCGCCGGCATCCGCACGAGGATGCTCTGCAACTGCCCATGCGGTAGTGGCGCTGTCAGATGCGCGAACGAACAGGCCGAGCCATCGAGTCCGAAGCATTGCCGCTGCTGCGAACGGGATACGCAGGCGTCCGCGGTGTCGATGAAGTACTGCATCGGCATATCCAGCGCTTCAGCGATTTTCGCGAGCGACCTCACTGAGGGCGTCGTCAGATCCCGCTCGACCTGAGAGAGAAACGAGGTCGACATACCCGCGGCTGTCGCAGTCTGCTCCAGCGTATGGTTGATGATCCTTCGACGCGTGCGAATCCGGGCGCCAAGGCCAGGTGCCAGCAAAGCGGGGGCGAGCGGTGCATTCATAACGGTGGCGATGCGTTGAGTCATTGAAGGACGTAGCGCTTCAGTTCAGATGACGCCAGACGGATATCGGAACGTCGCCATTGGCGCGCGCCGGCACGCGATAGCTCAGTTCACCGTCCTTCAACTCGTAGATGCGGACCTGTTCGGTGCCTTCCCAGTTCGGATACGAGGCCTTGTGGATATGAAAGGTCAGCGCCATGCGCGAACGGTCGTCACTGAGCATGCCGAAATGCGAACTGAGGCCGAGCGCGGCAGCTTTGTATTCGTCCGGCGTCGCGGTATCCCTGTCGCCGGATGCGAACGGCTTGCGTTCGCTGTTGAAGATCTGCAGCGAATAGTGTCCCTGTGCATCGATGAAGAGCATGCCTCTCGGCATCGGGCCGTAGTCGTGCGTGCGCGTGCCGTCTGTGTGCTGCACGTCGGCGCTGACCAGCGTCCAGGTGCCGACAAGGGGAAGGCTGAGCGTACTCATTTCCGCACGGGCAGGTGTCGTCGCGATCATGAGCGATGCCAGCCCGAGCAGCGATACCTGGGCAGCAGTACAACGGATCCAGGAAAAGGAAAAGGCACGGTTTTTCATGGTGAGGAATCCTGTAAATGATCTGGGCGTCAGGCCATGCCCAGAAAATTACGCCAGACGAACAAATAATAAAATACAATTATTCGGTTCATATATATCGGAATAACTGAACTATGGGCCATACCAATCTGGACATGGACGTTCTGCGGACCGTCGTCATCGCCCATCGGCTCGGTAGCTTCAACAGAGCCGCGGAACACATCGGGCGCTCGCAATCGGCGGTCAGCCAGCAGATTCACAAGCTGGAGGAGCAGGTGGGGGTGCCGCTGTTCGTCAAGCAGGGCCGCGGGCTCGTGCCGACCGAAGCGGGCGACGTCATGCTGTCGTACGCGCGGCGCATGCTCGATCTGAATGACGAGGTCGTAGCGACGATTCGCGGGCGGGCCGTGGCCGGTCGCGTGCGCTTCGGCCTGCCGCCCGATTTTGCGGAAGCCTGGTTGCCGGCGGCGCTGGGGCGTTTCAAGCGGGCGCATCCGTCGGTCCTGATCGACGTTGTGGTCGACGCGAACCGGCGGCTACTCGAGCGTCTCGACGGGGAGGAACTGGACCTCGTTCTGGCGCTCGGCAACGATAGCCGCAAGGACGCGGAAGTCGTCGCTGCGCTGCCGTTTGTCTGGATCGGTCCTGCCTCGTCGACCCCGGTCTGGGAGCCGGGCGAGCCTATTCCGATTGTCGCTTTCGAGGCGCCCTGTTTCTTCCGCAAGCGGGCGCTCGACTCGCTGGATCAGGCGGGAATCGCGTGGCGTATCGCATTTACTAGCCCGAGCCTGCATGGCTTATGGGCGGCCATCGAAGCCGGTCTCGGCGTGACGGTGCGTACGCCGTTGGGACTACCCGATCGATTGCGTGTGTGGAATGAGGCCAGCGGTTTGCCACCCATCGTGAGCGGGCCGCTCAGGGCGTGTCTGCATACGCGACATCGCACGCTGGAACCGGCGCTCGCCAAGTTCAAGGACGTCGTGCTGGAGACGATGGTCGATCAACTGGGCGATGCGCTGGCGGCCTGAGGCGTTGAACTGCTACCGGTAGAGGTGGCAACGCACGGCGTCACCGCTGACGCAGCGGCCTGAAGAACCGCCGGATCTCTTCCGCGAGCAGCGCGGGCTGCTCGAGCGCCGCGAAGTGACCGCCGCGTGGCATGTCGGCCCACTGCGCGATATCGAATACGCGGCCGACCCACGATTGCGGCGGCCGGCTGATCTCCCTCGGAAAACGCGCGAAGCCGAGCGGCGGCTTCACGCGCTCGCCGGCGGCGAAGCGCATCGGCTGCAGACGGTTTTCCCAATAGAAGCGCATCGACGAACTGATCGTCTGCGTGTGCCAGTAGAGCGACAGGTTGGTCAGCAGTTCGTCCTTCGAGAACACGCGCTCGACGTCGCCATCGCAGTCGCTCCACGAACGGAATTTCTCGACGATCCAGGCAGCGAGACCAGCCGGCGAATCGTTGAGCGCATACGCCGCGGTCTGCGGCTTCGTGGCGTGCAGATGCGAGTAACCGGCTTCGAGTGCGGCCCATGCGTTCTTCGCGTCGAGGAACGCGCGTTCGTCATCGGTGAGCGGCGGCGCGGGCGAATCGAGCGATGGTTCGTACGACCCCGGCAGGTAGTTCAGATGAACCCCGTCAACCTGCTGCGGATGCCGACGCGCAAGTTCCGCCGACACAAACGCGCCGAAGTCGCCACCCTGTGCGCCGAAGTGCGCATAGCCGAGGCAGCGCATCAGTTCAGCCCACATGTCGGCGGTCTGCGCGGCTGCCGTGCCCGGCTCCGCGGGTCGCTCCGAAAAACCGAAACCCGGTAGTGACGGCACGACGACGTCGAAGGCATCGGCGGGGTCTCCACCCGTCGACGCGGGATCGCACAACAGGTCGATCAGCGGCAGGAACTCGATGAACGATCCGGGCCAGCCATGCGTGAGGATGAGCGGATAGGGCTGCGGACCATTCCCGCGCCGGTGCACATAGTGAATGCGCAGCCCGTTGATGCGCGCGGTGAACTGCGGCTGCTGGTTCAGCCTGCGTTCGGCGGCGCGCCAGTCGAAGGTCGTTGCCCAGTAGTGCACCAGTTCGCGCAGCCATGTCGCGTCGGTGCCGAGCGCCCACGCATCACCGGTGTATTGATCGGGCCAGCGCGTGTGACGCAGGCGTTGGGCGAGTGCATCGAGTTCGGAATCGGGAATCGAAATCTGGAACGGCGTGGCTTGCATCGGTGGGTCTCCGCAGTCGCGTATGTGTTCATCGGCGTTTATTTCGGCGGCCGTGAGCGCGACACCCGCGTCTGCACATGATCGAGCAACGACTTGGAAAACGCGCGCATTCTCACGACGCGCCGGGTCTTCACAATATCGCCCGCCAGATTGACCGGCGGATTCGGCTGCCACGCCCAGTAGAGCGCGAGCAGCCAGCCTAGCACGGTCCATCCGACACAGGCGTTGAAGAGCGCAATGGTCAGCACGTCGTGGCGCTGGCGCCGGTCGGCGAGGATCGACGGCAGGAAGTACAGCGCGAGCGCGCAGATTGCCAGCACGATCTGAACGATGAGGTTACTGCCCATGAACGCGCTCCGGCGGAATCTACGATTGCACGATTGTCGCGCGATTGCGGCGCGATTGTCGAATCGCTGTCGGTGGGTTTCGTTCGGCTTTCACGGTGTGAGGCGCGTGCTGTAGCGACGTTCGATGCGATACGTGAGCGGTGCGCCAGGCAGCGTGGTATTTAACGCCGCCATCAACGGGACTATCATGTTCGTTTTGAACGCTCCGGACCGCCCCCATGATTTCCGACGACACCACCCAGCAGAACCGCCAGGTCGATCACGATGCGCTGCGCGCATTCGTCGACCGTAAATGGAACGACGAGATCGTGCCGGCGCTGACCGACTACATCGCCGTGCCCGCCAAGAGTCCCGCTTTCGATCCCGACTGGGTGCGCAACGGTTTTATCGAGCGCGTCGTCACCGATGCGGCTACGTGGGCCGAACAGCAACCGGTGCGCGGACTGAAGCTCGAAATCGTGCGCCTGCCGGGCCGCACGCCGGTGATCTTCTTCGAAACGCCGGCCACGCGTTCGGGCAGCACCGACACGATCGTGCTGTACGGCCACCTCGACAAGCAGCCGGAGTTTTCCGGCTGGCGTAACGACCTCGGCCCGTGGACGCCGAAGTTCGAAGACGGCAAGCTCTACGGTCGCGGCGGTGCCGACGATGGTTACGCGATCTACGCGAGCCTGACCGCTCTCGCGGCGCTCGACGCGCAAGGCATCGAGCGGCCGCGCTGCGTCGGGTTGATCGAAACCTGCGAGGAATCGGGCAGCTACGATCTGCTGCCGTATGTCGATGCGCTGCGCGAGCGGCTCGGCAAGGTCGGGCTTGTGGTGTGTCTCGATTCCGGTGCGGGCAATTACGACCAGTTGTGGCTGACCACCTCGCTGCGCGGTCTCGTTGCCGGCGATCTCGAAGTCGAGGTGCTCGACGAAGGTATCCATTCGGGCGGCTACGGCGGTATTGCACCATCGAGCTTCCGCATCATGCGACAACTGTTCGAGCGTCTCGAAGATGCATCGAACGGCAACCTGCTGCCGAAAGATTTCCACTGTGCGATCCCGCCGCAGCGTCTGCGCGAAGCCGAGGCGACCGCGCAGATTCTTGGCGACAGCGTGTGGAAGAGCGTGCCGTGGGCGTGCGGCCAGGACGGCCGGCCCGTGCTACCCACCACGACCGATCCGCAAGAGGCGCTGATCAATTCCACGTGGCGTCCGTCGCTGTCGGTGACCGGTGCAGCGGGTCTGCCCGCATTGGCCGATGCGGGCAATGTGCTGCGTCCGCGCACCGCGTTCAAACTGTCGCTGCGGCTGCCGCCGCTCGTCGACGCCGCAAAGGCGGTCGCCGAACTGAAAGCGCTGCTCGAATTCGATCCGCCGTACAACGCGAAAGTCACGTTCAAGGCCGACGCCGGTGCGGCGACCGGCTGGAGCGCGCCAGACGTTGCGCCGTGGCTCGCAACCGCGCTCAACGATGCATCGCGCGAGCATTACGGCGCGGACGTCGCATACATGGGCCAGGGCGGCACGATTCCGTTGATGAACGTGCTCAAGGAAGGCTTCCCGCAATCGCAGTTCATGGTGTGTGGTGTGCTCGGTCCGAAGTCGAACGCGCATGGGCCGAACGAATTCCTGCATGTGCCGTACGGCAGGAAGCTGACCGCTGCCGTTGCCGAAGTGATTGCCGCGGCGCAGTGATGACCGCCGGATCCTGCCGACCCGGCGTCATGTTCGTCATGTCCCTCATGTTCAGTTAGTCAGGTCAATCCGGCGCCGCGGTGCAATGCCCCGCGCCGGATGCGTCGATGTCCCGGTGGCAGGGCGACGTTCACCGCACCGTTTCTTCTGCTGGTTTCTTCCTCTATTCGCTCGACTGCGCCGAATGAACCCAACCCACGACACCCGCACTACCTCTGCCATTCCTCCCGCTCCTCCCGCTCCTCCCGCTCCTCCCGCTCCCGCCGTACGCATCCCTGTCGATCGACTGCATGCAATCGTGCGCGCGATCTGGGAGCAGGCTGGCAGCGCACCGCGCGAAGCGGAACTGGTTGCGGACCATCTGCTGGCCGCGAACCTGAGCGGCCACGATTCACACGGCGTCGGCATGATTCCGCGCTACGTCGAGTCGTTGCACGGAGGGAAACTGCAACTGAACCTGCACGCCCAGGTTGTGCGCGATGCGGGGGCGGTGCTGACGATCGATGGCGTGAAGGGCTTTGGCCAGGTCGTGGCCTACGAGGCGATGGAGCGCGGTATCGAACGCGCACAGAAACTCGGCGTATGCGCAGTCGCGCTGCGCGGCGCGCATCACATCGGCCGCATCGGACACTGGGCCGAGCAGTGCGCGCGGGCGGGGCTCGCGTCGTTTCACTTCGTCAACGTCGCGGGCGATCCGCTCGTCGCGCCGTTCGGTGGTGCCGACAGGCGTATCGGCACGAATCCGTTTTGCGCGGCGTTCCCGCGTGCCGGGCGGCCACCGCTCGTCCTCGACTTCGCGACCAGCACGGTCGCCTACGGCAAGGCGCGCGTTGCGTACAACATGGGCAAGCAGGTGCCTGCCGGTGCGTTGATCGACCATCAGGGACACGCAACACGCGAACCGAAAGTGATGCTCGAGGCGCCGTTCGGATCGCTCACGCCGTTTGGCGGCCACAAGGGTTTCGGCCTCGCGGCGATGTGCGAGATCTTCGCTGGTGCGCTGAGCGGCGGTTACACCACGCATGCCGATACGGTCGACCACAGTCGCGCAATTATCAACTGCATGATGTCGGTAATCATCGATCCCACGGCATTTGATGCGCCGAACGCCGAGGCCGAAGCGGATGCGTTTATCGAGTGGGTGAAGGCATCGCCGCTGGCCGACGGCGTCGAGCGGATTCTCGCGCCGGGCGAACCGGAACGTGCGACGCGTGCAGAACGCGAAGCGCATGGTGTGCCCGTCGATCCGGCGACGTGGCAGCAGATCTGTGCGGCAGCCGCGGCGGTGGGTGTGCCGGCGCAGCAGGTGGAGACGTGGTCGCGTGAGCTGCATTGAGGTTCGCCAAACCGTGCCGAACTTCGCACGCGCGATGCTGCAAGGGGGATAAACAACTAGTCTTGAAAGGTAGCTGAAATGGCTACATGCGAGATGAACATTTCATTGAACCCTTTCAGCGAGAAAACACCATGAACGCACAAGTGAGCGTCAATCTGCCAGGCAACGTCGACTTCGGCGTGGTACAAAACGGCACGCAGGGTACACCGCAGGGTGGCAACCAGGGCGTGCAACAAGTACTGCTGAAGCTACTTGGAGAAATCGAACAGATGCTGCAGCAATCGATGGGCGGTAGTTCCAGTCCGGGTGGCAACGCACCAACCAACTTCGGCGGTAGTTCCAGCCCAGGCGGCAACGCACCCACCAATTTCAATGGCGGTACGAATGGAGCGAATGGGGCGAACGGAGTGAATGGCACGAATGGGACGAATGGGGCGGATGCCGCTACGCAGGCGTTCGGCAGTTCTGCCCAGATGTCGCCGCAATTCAAGTCTGCATTCAATCAATGGGCCGCCAAGGATCCGGGC
Organism: Paraburkholderia acidicola; assembly: GCF_002362315.1. Classification (GTDB taxonomy): domain Bacteria; phylum Pseudomonadota; class Gammaproteobacteria; order Burkholderiales; family Burkholderiaceae; genus Paraburkholderia; species Paraburkholderia acidicola. The sequence continues at coordinate 948,901 of NZ_MTZV01000006.1, read as the reverse complement.
GCTGCACAGCAATTTGCCAGCGCGGTGCAGGCTGGCAATGCCGGTTCCGACGAGATGAAAAATGTCGAGGGCTTCCTGGAAACCGGGGTCAAGAATGGCGAGATCAGTGGCCCACAGGCCGAGGCGCTCGCATCGGGTGGCCCGGCTGCAAGCTGGGGCCACAATACGTTGGGACGAGATGTCGCATCCAACGTTGCGACGGGTACCACTGGCGCGTATGGGAACACCATGCAAAGCGTATTCGGCGCTCAGGCATCGGGATTGATGGACCACGCGAAATGATCGTGCGACGCGTGAGCGGGATGACCGCTTACGCGTCGCGACGAGCTCGACGTGACTCTTCAGGCCCGCTCGCCTGGGCAGTCTGATCATCGCGTGTCGGCTCGCCGGTCGCGGGCCCGCTTTCTCCCGCCTTCGCGAGCGACGCGATCAGGCCGGTCAGCGCGTGCTGCCGGTAGGCGCTATCCGCACATGCATTGGCGAGATCGTAGGCTTCTTGCCACGCTGCGGAAATCTCGTCGAGCGGTGCATGCGCGAGCGGCAAGGCGCGTGCAAGCGTAATACGCAAACGCATTTCGTCGCGCATCCGGCGCGTTGCACTCGTATCGACGCGCGCGAGCGCCGCACGAATCGCACGCAGATATTCCTGTGCAAGCGTGAGCGTGCGCCACAACGGTTCCGAGCCGTCGAGCAGCGCAATCGCGATCTCGAAGCGGTCGTTGCTCACGGCCCAATCGAGTGCCGCGCGTAGATCGCCGAGGTCGTTGCGATCGACTGCGTCGCCAGGCACGCGCGCGCGTCGCGAACTGCTCGCCGCGAGCCGCGGTACGAGCGTCTGCGCATGCGCCGCAGCCGCACATTCCAGTTCGCCGTGCTGCCACAGAATATTGCGTGCGAGTTGACGCACCGGGCCGCGCAGACAGAACGTCGTTTCGCCATCGCCTTCAATGCGCTCGATGAGCCCTGCATCGAGCAGCGTATCGATCTGCGTGTCAGGCGCCGAATCGCTCGACGTTTCGCTCGACGTTTCGCTCACAACACCACGCTGCCCCGCGGTCTGCAACGCAGCGAATTCCACGAGCACCCGTGCCGCCGAAGCGCGAGTGAACTCGCCCGGAAAAATGCCGAGGCGTCTGAACTGCGTGCGCGTCGCGTCATCGAGTGCCGTCATCTGCAGATCGAGCACGGCGGCGAGCGGTGTCGAGCGCAGCAGCAACAGGTTGGCGCCAGCCGTGCGCTGCGTCATCAGGCGATCGAGATCGCGCGCAAACGAGTGCATCGCGGGATCGAGCGGCGTGTGGGCCGGAATGCGCCGGGCGATCGCTGCGGCGGCGAGTTCCAGCGCGAGCGGTACACCGTCGAGCCGGCGCGCGATCAACGCGGCGGCGGCAAGCGTGTCCGGTGCGAGGCGACCCGCATCGAACATGGCGAGCGGGTCCGCATCGGCCCTGCCACGCGATGACGACGTACGGCCCGACATGTCGGGTATCACAGCAGGTAGAACTGCCGAGAGCGCAGCAGGCAGCGCCGTCAGCAACACGGTCAGCCGCGCGAACAGCAGCCGCAGTGCGTCGAACTCCGGCGCTTCGCTTGCATTGAGCCGTGTGTGCCTCGGTATGCGCAGCGGTCCGAGCGGCACGACATGTTCGCCATCGATGGAGAGCGGCGCGTTCGCCGTCGCGATCACGCGCAGATTCGGCGCTACCTCGACGAGCGTACTGAGCAGATAGCCAGCCGGTTTGCGCAGCGCCTCGCAGCAATCGACGATCAGCAGCAGGCGCCGGTCGCTGATCGCCGACAGCAGACGTTCGTGGGTTGTCGCGCCGATTTCGTCCGGCACGCGCAATGCCATCGCGAGCGTATCGGCGAGGCTATCGGCCTGCAGTTGCGGCGTGAACGCGACGGCGACCATGCCGTCGGGCACGTGCGCCGCAAGCCGCCGCGCGACTTCGTATGCGAGACGGCGCTTGCCGAGACCGGGTTCGCCGGCGAGTGTCACGACACGCGCCAGCGACACCAACCCAAGCAGCTCCGACAGTTCCGCATGACGACCGATAAACGGTGTAGTGCGAACGGGCATGCGCAGCAAGAGTGGAGGCGGGGACAGTTTCGGCGTGGTCACACTGACATGCGTACTCGCATTCGCACCAGGACTCGTGCGAATTGCGGAGTCAGCGTGATCGAGAAATTGCGGCGTACCGGCGAAACGATATCCATAACCGGGCACGGTGACGATCAGATCGCGGTCTGCACCCAGCGCCCGGCGCAGCGCCGACACTTGGGCCTGCACAGTGTTCGTATCGACCGCACCGCGCGACCATGCGCGTTGCGCGAGTTCGGGCAGTGGAACCGATCGCCCCTTTGCTTCGACGAGCGCGAGCAGCAGTTCGAGCGCACGGCCGCTCATATCGACAGGCGCTTCGTCAGCGACGAGGCGCACAGGGTTCTGCAATAGCCGGTAGCGGCCGAACGCGATTACCGGCCCTGTCGGTCGCGGTAACGACATCGAGGGTCTCCAGCCTGGTGTGGACGGGCCGGGGTGACGGCCCTCGCGGCGCGCGACAGGTGCGCCAACGCCGCGTTGCGACGAATGTGAGTGAAGCCGGCGGACCGGTTTCCAGAGAATAAGTAGCCGCAAGCTTATTGCCTCGCGGCCGGATGAGCAAGGAGGGTGTCCTCAGTCGGGACGATGATGTGCCAAAACGAATTTCAGGCCGAATTTCAGGCGATATGTCGATGCGTTTGCAGGGTCGTGTGCGCGGACATTGTGGGCCGCGCGATCGCGTACAACGCATCGTTTGCTGCGCCGCAACTGCTGCAGATGCAGAATGGTTTTTTTTAACCTGATTGTCGTAATCAGTGGCTGGCGCCGACTTTTCTCAATGCGTTAGCGGCCGCGCGATTGCCTTGCGCCTCGGCCATCTGTAGTGCGGTACCACCGTGTGCATCGGTGTGATCTGGATTCGCACCGCGCGATACCAGTTCGGGCAGCAGCGTCAGACGTCCGAACAGTGCTGCAAACGATAGGGCGGTCTCGCCTGCGTTGTTGGTCTGATCGATATCGCAATGCGTTGCCATCAGGCGCTGGGCGATTGGCTGTTCGCCTTTGAAGAGTGCGCCCATCAGCGCGGTGTTGCCGTGCTTGTCGCCGAGACACGGGTTCGCGCCGGCCTGAATCAGGAAGTCGAGCGCGGCCGGCTGGGCGTCGTATGCGGAGAGGATCAACGCGGTATAGCCGGCGTCGGTCGTGCTGTCGATCGGATAGCCCGCGTCGAGCAACGCCTTAAGAATATCGATCCTGCCGAGGCGTGCCGCAGCGAACCATTGTTCGTCGTACTGGTGAAGATTCGCTATCGGCGTGCCTTGCGGTGGCGCGACGAGTTCCGGTGTCGAGCGGCAACCGGCCGCGAAGGCGATACACGCGACAGCGCAGGCCGCCGCGAGCTTGAGTCGGGTGTGGGGTTGCATGGCAACGCTCTCTTGCAAAATGCCGCGGGCCGGCGCCTGACGCCCGATCAATCGAACGGCGCCGGCCCGCTGGGATAACAACTCAACCACTCAACAACGGTTACGACGATCGCAGGAAACGGTGCGTCAGTCGCTCAGCTTCGCAGCCTGCGCCGCGACACGCGAAACATCGGCGTGCGTAGCGGCCGCCAGGCGTGTCCCATAGTCCACATCCGCCTTGTAGAAGTACGAGAGCATCGTGTACTTGTTGGTCTCGTTCGTCACATGGTTCAGATCGGTGGAGAGCGCCGTGACCAGGTCGCCCTTGTCTTGCGCGGACAGCGACCGGTAGTACTCGCCGGCCTGACGGAAATTCAGCGTCTTGTGGATCGCCTGCTGTTGCGTCGTGCCGGCAAGCGGCGTTTGCACGTACTTGTACTGCGGATCTTGCGCGAGTTCGGCGATGCCGGACGGCTCGTAGTTCACATCGCCTTTGCGGTCACCGAAGTTCATCAGACCGTCCTGATTGTTGTTCGTGACCGTGGCGAGCGGACGGTTGATCGGCAGTTCGTTGTAGTTCGTGCCGATCCGGTAGATCTGCGTGTCCGCATACGAAAAGAGCCGCCCCTGCAGCATGCGGTCTTCCGACGGCTCGATGCCCGGCACCATGCGCGATGGCGCGAATGCCGATTCCTCGGTGGTCTGGAAGTAGTTGTCCGGCACGCGGTTCAGCGTCAGCGTGCCGATCTTGCGCTCGGGTACCGTCGACCAGATCTTCGTATCGTCGAGCGCGTCATAGTCGAACTGCGCGAGTTCGTCGGGCTTCAGCACCTGGATCGTCAAATCCCATTTCGGATAATCGCCGTTTTTCAATGCCGTATACAGATCGTTCGACATCAGATTCCAGTCTTTTCCAATGGATGTCGGAATGTCCTGAGGCCGGATTCCGTGAATGCCCTGGACGCTTTTCCAGTGGAATTTCACGTAATGGACTTCGCCTTTTGCATTCACGAACTTGAACGCATGAACGCCAAAACCATCCATGTGCCGGTACGAATCGGGCATGCCCTGAACGGTGTACAGATGGGTGAGCATGCTGGTCGCTTCGGGCGTATGCGCGAAGAAATCGAATGCAAGGTTCGCGTCCTGGACACCGGTGACGGCGCTCGGTTTGTTCGCGTGAACGAAGTCAGGGAACTTGATTGCATCGCGAATGAAGAAGATCGGCCAGTTGATACCAACCAGATCCCAGTTGCCTTGCTGCGTATAGAACTTGGTCGCGAAACCACGCGGATCGCGTGCCTGCTCCGGTGATCCGCGATAGCCCATCACCGTGGAAAAGCGCACGAAAACAGGCGTGTGCGCACCGGGCGTGAACACTTGCGCCTTCGTCAGATCGGAGATGTCGGTGTCGGCGACGAACTCGCCGAAGGCGCCGGTGCCGCGCGCGTGTACGACACGTTCGGGGATGCGTTCGCGATCGAAGCGTTGCAGCTTTTCGATCAGTTGCGAGTCTTGCAGCACAACCGGACCAGCGGGTCCGGCGGTCTGTGAATTCTGGTTGTCGCCAACGGGCGAGCCATTGTCACGTGTGAGGTTGGCTGCGAACGAAGTCGATGTGAATGCAACGATGAGTGCTGCCGGAAGATACCTGAGTGGGTGCCTGGCTGATGTAGCCATGATCGTCTCCTGCTGATTGTGGGGGGCGGCGGATGACCCAGCAGATCCTATTGAACGCAATGCCCACTTACCAATCGGATTTAGACATTGTCGGGATAGCGACTTTTAATCGGCGGTAACGGATAAGGCGGGCAATGACACCGTGCATTCAGGTGGCATATTGGAGAAAGGGAAGCAGAGAATTTTTTATTTATTTTGCGGCGCGTCATCGATTGCGATGAGCGATTGAGGTATGAAGGCGTGAGGCAGGCTAATCGCGTATCGCGGCGCTCCGGATAGTGCGACTAGCCGCCTGTGGTTCAGCGGTAAAACGGGTGAATGTCATCAGCTTCGGAGCGGTCGAGCAGATTGCGCATGGCGCTGCGTATGTTCGGATCGGAGTGATCCACACACGATTCCGCATAGCCATACCAGCTCGGGTCGTTCATCTGCCGCAGACACAGTGCTTTCAGTTCTGCGCACTGATCGTCTGGCAATCCGTTGACGAGTTGCCATGCCTCGGTAGCGAGCCCACGCTGAATCGCGATCATCACCGGAAAAACCAGCTTGTTGCGCGTCTCCGGATAGGCCTCGTTCAGCTCCTGAAGGAGCGCTTCCGCTTCGTCGAGCCGGTTTTCGATGATGGAGTCGGCGACAACCTGGCCCATCGAAGCCGCATCGGTTGCGCGGTGTGTTTCGGCGATATCCATGTCGTCGCTCAGCCGTTTGCGCTGTTGCCGTCGTGACCCTTGAGCTCGTCCACCCCGCCTTTCAGAAGGTTGAGCCCTGCACTGGACGCGAGCGCTTCGGGTGTCAGCGACAGGCCGCTCGTCACGGTTCCAAAGGCGCCTTTGCCGACATTGACCGCGCCGTCTTTCATCTCTTTGGGGTTCAGCGTCAACGCACCTTTTGCGAGATCGCCGACACCCGACGCAACTTTTTTGACACCGTTGAAAACACCGCCGATATCTTTACCGATCTCGCCGACCGTGCTCGAAACGGCGTGTTCAAGGGCCCCACCAATTTTTCCTAAGATGCTCATTTCGTGTTCCTCTTGATCGAGGTGAGAAGTCATTTCCCGAAGAAGGTGCGGGAAGCGTGAGTGGGAACCTGCCAATCGTCGATCCCGTATTCAATGTAGTGGCAATGCACCGGCAAGGTTCATTACATTGCGAAAGCAGACGCCGAAATGCGAAGCACCGCATCGGGTAGCCGATTCATCGCAATGTTCGAGTCTTCGCGCAGCGCGTCGTGGTTTCGCGTCGAGTCGTATGCGCGAACATTTCCCACCGTACATTTGAACGTACCAGGTGTGTCGTGCAGACCGGACACCTCGATACTTACAGACGGATGGGAGTGATCATGACAGGCCTGAGCATTCAGAATAACTACGCGCTCAACCCGCTCGATTCGGTGACGGGCGGCAGTTCGAATGGCGGTCTGAGCACGCAGCAGATCGAGCAGATCATCGAAGAGCTGCTCGCGGCGTGTCAGAGTCTGCTGTCCGCATCGGACAGCAATGACATTTCACCCGCGCAGGGTACAGGGTCCAGCAGCGCTCCGTCGAACTTCAATACGTCCCCGGCTAACTCGATCGATCCAGCATCGGGCAACGGTTCGACCGGCGGTCTCAGCATGCAGCAGATCGAGCAGATCATTCAGGAGCTGATCGCGGCGTTTCAGAATATCTTGCCGGGGTCGGACGATGGCAGCATGTCGTCGCCACAGGGTGTTGGTGGAGGAGGTGGTGGATCGCCGTCCAACTTCAATACCAATCCGCAGTCCGCGCAGTCCGCGCCTGGTGGTGCGCCTGGTGGTGCTCCATCAGGCTCCAGCAACCCGCCGCCGCCGTCGAATCCTCCAGGCGGGTCGCCCAGTGGAGCTCCGTCCGGCTCCAGCAACCCGCCGCCGCCCGCGTCGAATCCGCCAGGCGGATCGCCCAGCTCCGCACCGGGGCTGACGAACAATGCCGGCGGTGTTGCGCAGGCCGGCGCGGTGAACGGCGTCAGTTCGGCATCGACGCAAACGATGAACACCGGCACCGGCAACGACAAGACCTTCAACGTAACCAACAACACGAACCGCACCGAGTCGTTCACCTACTCCGTGCAGGGTGCGAACAAGGCGACGATGACGCTCGCACCCGGTCAGACCGGAACCTTCACCGCGGGCTCGGGCGATATCGGCGTGCGCATTTCGCCGTCGGACGCGAACGGCAATACGCATCCGGACGAAGTGCTCTACGAGGACGGCGGTGCCGGAAACGGACAGGCAGCGGGCGCCGGGAATCCCGACATCAGCAAGGTCGATGGCAACAAGGATTTTGCCGGCAACGCGGAGAACATGACGGTGACGTTGTCCGATGGCCGCACGGCGGGCGACGGCGATGCGATCCATGCCTACCAGTATCCGACCGACGACGCGGCCTCGATGGGACTCGCAGGGGATACCAGCAAGACGGTGAACGTCGTGATGTCCGACGCGACGTAAAGGTACGTGGCTGTATGTCCTTACCTGCGGTTACTTCTGCTTTTTTATTCGATTTACCGGCGTGGATGGAGCGCGGATTTCGGCAGCAATTGTGTCGTCGCAAGCAGTCCTCCGGCCGTGCATCGACGTGAGAAGTGAGACCCTGGCGACGCGGACCTGGTCTCAAACTATGGGTTCAGCATATTTTTATGACTAATATTCGTGTGGCTCGCTCGTAAACCATTAATATTTTTATTAAAGAATCTTACTGACTTGTCGTAAACTCGGCGAAGATGCCAATCTGGCCTCTGGTTTTAGCTTTCAAAGTGTCAGCAAGCGGGGATCTTTGACGCAGGGCATGCATTTGCGAACCTGATGTCTGGGTGGTGAGTGTGTTGCCGAAGCGTCGACGTCTGGCGGCGTGGCATCGAATGAAGCCGGACGGGGCGTGGAAATTCATCAATATTCATTCCGCATAGCGGCTTCCTTGCGGAATGAAACCGGCGCAGTTCCGCACGACGGGGCGCGTCAAGAACATACATGAGAGAGCGCATGGCGATTGGGCGGCCAGGGAGACCTGTGTTCGCAGAACTCGCACGACGATGAAAGCAATAGAGAAGGCGAAGACGGTATGCGAAAGCTAACGGCAGGTGTGTGGGTGGGGCTCTCTTTCTGCTGTGCCTCGACCGCGAGCGTTGATGCGGTTGCGTCGGACCCGCAGGTGATTGTCGATGGCAGCCGGTATTCGGGCGGCGATACGGTCAAGGCGGGCGGTCATGGTGTGCCGCTGTTGCGTGCACTCGAGCGTATCGTGCCGTCCAGCTATGGCGTCAATGTGCCAAACGCCGGTGCGTGGGCCGATGTGCCCGTGAGCTGGCACGGCGGTGAATCGTTCGTGGCGGCGCTGAACGAAATACTCGCGGGCAATCCTTCACTGCAGGCACACGTCAACACCGATCTTCATCTGGTGACGGTGACTGCGGTTGCACCGATGCCGGGGCAGACATTGCCCGCGGCTCAAACGCTCGCTACGGCCAGTGCGGCGCCGCTGCCGGTTCCGCCGCGCGCCGATAGCACGAGCAACACGGCGCCGCGTGCCGATGATTCTGCGGCCGCACTCGTTGCGATTCCGGTTGCCCATCCTGTTGCAACCAGTACGCCGGCAAACCCGGTTTATATGGCGGCACTGGCGCCCGCGCCGCGCGCACGGCAACTGCCCGTTGCGGCGCCTGCGCCGGCGCCGATGCGTATCGTTGCATCTACGCCTGCGTCTTCACTTCCCCCTTCGCCGCAAGCAATGCCGCTGAACGTCGCCGTATCGAATTCGACGACAGGCATGGCACCCACGATCGCGCCTGCGGCTACGCAACTGCTCGCTCCCACCAGCATCCCAACGCAGGGCACGGTGAGCCCGACGAGTGATACCGGCCTCATGACCTGGGACCTGCGGCAATCCGACGGCTCGGTACGTAACGCGCTCGCGCGCTGGTCACGCGAGGCAGGGTGGCAATTCATCTGGGCGGTGCCGACCGACTTCTCGATCGATGCAGCCGCGACTATCCAGGGCACCTTCGAACAGGCATTGAATTCAGTCGTCGAGGCGCTGAGTCATTCGGAGGTACCGATCCAGGCAATCTTGTACAAGGGTAATCACGTGCTGCGTGTTACCGCGAAGGGAGCAGGTTGATGCGCGTACTCCGTCAAGCCGCCGTTATCGGCGCATCGCTTTGCATGCTGGCCGGGTGTACGGGTCTGATCCAGGGCATCCACCACGACGCCCAGATAGATGCGACGCATCAGCAGCGTCTGCTCGATGGCATCCAGCATGGTGATAACCGCGAGCACGATACCGATTCGGTTGTCACGAACGATGGGCTGTGGCTGTCGGGCAATACGCTCAAACTCTCCGCGTCGACGACGCTGCCCGGCGTGTTCAACGAACCGGCCAGCTTCGACGGCACCGTCGATTCACTGCGTGCGTTCGCTGACCGCATCACGCGCATGACGAACATCCCGGCGAAGGTCGCACCGGGCACCGAGAGTGCGGTGGCGCAAGGCATCCAGGGCGGTTCGTCGACAGGCGGTGGAACGGGCGCCTACCCGGGCTTGCCGCCGCTGCCGGCCGGGATGATGCAGGGTTCGTCGACGGGCGGCGCACGCGGTGCTGCGATGGCGTCGGATCTGTCGTCGGTCCATATCGTCTACCCGCATGGCGATTTGCGCGGTCTGCTCGATGCGGCCAGCGCACGCTTCGGTGTGTTCTGGAAGTACGCGGACGGCGCGATCGAATTCTTCTATACCGAAACGCGTGTGTATCAGGTGTCGGCGATTCCTGGCGATTCGAAGCTCGATGCGAATGTAGTCAGCGGTGCGAGCAGCAGCGGCTCGGGTGGCGGGAGCGGCGGCGGATCTGGCGGAAGCGGCAGTGCAGGCGGGGGTGGCGGCAGCAGCGGCGGATCGGGTTCGACACCGTCGGTCTCCTCCGATAACACGGCCAATACCACGATGAACGCGCTGTTGTCGGTGTACACCGGCCTGCAGGCGACGATCAAGACGATGTTGTCGCCATCTGGTTCGGTCGTGACGTCACCAGGCACCGGCTCGATCACGGTGACCGATACACCGGACGTGCTAGCCCGGGTGGGCGAGTTCATGGACCAGCAGAACCGCGTGCTGTCCCGGCAGATACTCGTCAACGTTACGGTGCTGTCGGTTGCGCTGTCTGCCAGCGACAGCTACGGCATCAACTGGAACGCGGTGTACGAGGCGCTTGGCACGAGGTTCACGTTCGGCAACAACGTGTTCCAGGGGCTGAGCGGCAGCAAGCCGTCGGCTGCGAACTCACAGTTGTCGGCTACGGTTATCTCGCCGAACAGCCGTGCGAACGCGACCAGCGCGATGATCACTGCGTTGTCCGACCAGGGCACCGTGCGACGCAAGACGTCGGCATCGGTGACGACGCTCAACGACCAGCCGGTGCCTGTGCAGGTTGCGACCATGACAACCTATCTGGCATCGGTATCGACCACCAACACGGCGAATGTCGGTAGCCAGACCTCGCTCACGCCGGGCACCGTGACGACCGGCTTCAACCTCACGCTGCTGCCGCACATCCTCGACGACGGCACGGTGATGATGCAGTTCTATACGAACATTTCGACACTGCAGCCATTGGTAACCGTCAGCAGCGGCTCCGGCGCCAACGCGCAGTCAATCCAGCTGCCCACCGTCGACACGCGCAATTTCCTGCAACGCGTGTCGATGAAGTCAGGCCAGACGCTGGTGATCGGCGGCTACGAAGGCGTGGTCGACAACGGTAGCCAGAACGGCACGCTCACGCCCTCGAACTTCCTGCTCGGTGGCGGTTATAACGCACAGCGTTCGCGCGAGGTGATCGTGATCCTGATCACGCCGGTCACGACGAACGGCGCCTGACCCGGCACGGAACGGTACCTCCATCATGGCGACGCAAATCATCCAGATCGACCGCTATCGCTTTGTCTGCGGTCTGTTCTGGCAATCGCTATCGCGGCGGCACGAACTGCGCACCGAGGCGATCGAACTCGCGACCCGGCTGAACTTCGATGCGATGGTGCTGCGCATCGATCGCAGCTTCGCGGGTGCCGGTTTTGCGAGCACACGCGAAGGCGCGCAGTTCGGTTTGCCGTCGCTTGGCGCGATGGTGTCGAAAGCGATCGCGACCGAAGGCGCGTTCTACGAAGGGCGCCAGCAACCCGCGCCGAACTGGCTTGGTGCGTTCAGCCTGCCGGATGGCCGCTGGGCGTATTTCGCGGTACGTGACGGCGCGTTTCTGCCGAACGGCGACTGGGTCGGCACCAGCGACGAAGTGTTCGAGCGGCTGCATGGCGACTACAGCCTCGGTGGCTGGAACGTTGTGATCGGCGACCCGAGCATCGAGTCGCAAGGCTTCCACAACTTCTATCCGCGCCGCATCGAGGACATGATTCCGCGGCGCGGCGGCAAGCCGCGTCTGCCGGGCTGGCTCAATCTCGTACCGGTATCGCACAAGGTGCAGCGGCGCAGGATCGCGCTCGTCGCCGGCGCCGGTGTGCTGATCATCGGGCTGCTGTATGCGGGGCTGCTGTATCGCGCGTACCGGCAGAACATTGCGCGCGAGCGTGCCTTCGAATTCGCGCAGCGGCAGTTGCTGACGCATCCATCGACCGCGCTCAGCAAACCGCCGCTCGTGCATCCGTGGGCGAGTGCTCCGCTGCCTTCGACGTTCGCACGTTACTGCCTCGACCACTTCGCGATGGTCGGCCCCGGTGGCTGGCAGCTCGACAGCTACAACTGCAGTCCGGGCAGCGTGTCGTATAGCTGGTCACGCAGCGATTCGAACGTGGCGATCCTGCTCGCGGCCGAACCGCGTGCGGTAACCGATGTTAACGGCGACCACGCGTCGCTCGTCACACCGGTCTCGTTGCCGCCCGCCGGAGACGAATCGATTGTCGGCGTACACGGTGTGCGGATTCGTTTGCTATCCGCGTTCCAGTTGCTGGGCGTCCCGCTACGTTTTGCGTCGGAGCGGCCGATCGTGAACGGGCAGGCATCGGCGGATCTGCCGCCGTGGCAGACGTGGCGATTTTCCGCGCAGCTCGGCGAACTGTCTCCGCGCAATGTGATGAGTTATCTGGACGAGCCTGGTGTGCGGGTGGACACGCTGTCGTACCGACCGGGGCAATGGACTGTTGAAGGAGTGGTATATGAACAATAACGACCGTTCGCTCCGTAACTGGGCGCTCGTCTGCTGTCTCGCGTGGCCCGCGCTCGCCAGTGCGCAGACCGCGCCCGCACCGGCCACGATCAAGCCGGCGAATCCGCGCGCCGCGTCGGGGACGGTGGCGGTCGGGGCAACCTCCGCGGCGCCTGCGGTAACCGATAGCGCGCCGTCGCCGGCCGCGCTCGCGGCCGCACAGGAGTTGATGGGTCTGCAGGAGGACACCGTCATCCTGAACGCACAACTGAAGAAACTCGACGTGCAGACGCAGGTTGCCGAGCGCCAGGAAGCGCTCAGCAAGATGGGCCGTGCCGTCACGAACGATGAAGTGGCCGTGATCGCAACCCAGGGTCTGGGACGCATGATGATGGCGACGCTCAATGTGAACAACAGCAGCGAGGTCGACGTGCATGCCGGCGACACGCTGTCGAACGGGATGCGGGTCGTGTCGATCCGTCCGGGCGTGGTGGTGATCGACAGTCACGGCATGCGCAATACGCTGACGGTCTCGTCCTCGTCCTCGGGGACGCAGTCGCATATGGTCGCAACGAGCGGCATGCGTAATGGCATGTCACCGATTCCGACCATCCCCATGCCAGGGAGATAAGCATCATGGCTACTCCGCTGTATTCCTCCGGTTCGTCGAAGAAACATGTCGTGTCGCCGGGAGCGGCTGCTGCGTCGGCTTCGCCATCGCCGTCGCCGTCGTCTGTCGTGACGCCGCTGTTGTCGCCGGCCGTTGCAAAGGTGCAGAAACCGGATGGCAGCGAGTTGCTCAAGCCGCCGGTGTCGACTACGCAGCCACCACCTGAGGATCTGCTCGCCCAGTTGCCGGTTGCGTTACCCGAACCGATCGCAGTAGACACCACCGTGCAGGCAACGGCTCAACCGCGCGCAGAGGCAGTGCCGCGGCCGGCCGCCCGGCCGTTGTCGGACGCCGGCGAGTATGCGGCGAGCGCCGAGGAGCGCAAGTTCCTCTGCCTGCTCGACGACGGCACGCTGCTGGTGGCCGAAGGGCACGACATGAATCCGTTCGTGCTGTCGTACTGCGCGCGGCTTGAGCGGCTCAACTATCGCTACTCGACGCGGCTCGCCAGTCTCGATACCGTGCGGCGCTCGTATCAGGGCAAGCGCCGCGATGGCACCGGCGAGCGGGTCGATCACACGCAGATGCAGGTGGTCGCGAAGAATCTGATCGCGCGGGCTTGCACGGAGCGCGCGTCGGACATTCACATTCGCGTGAATCGCTTTAGCACAGAGATCCTGTTCCGCATTCACAACGAACTCACGCGTATCAGCGAACAGACGCGCGAGTACGGTGAACGGCTGCTGGCCACGTTGTATTCGGCGATGGCCAGCGTATCGGATAACACCTACAAGCCGAACGAGCGCCAGGACGCGAGCATTGGCGATCGCGACAAGCTGCCTGAACGGCTGTTCGGCGTGCGGATTGCAACGGCGCCGACCAGCCTCGGCAGTGTGATGGTGATGCGGCTGCTCTACAACGACGCAGGCGAAACCATCGCGCTCGAGGATCTCGGGTTTACCGCGCGGCAGGCGGAGATGATCGAACTGCTCAAGCAGCAGCCGCATGGGATGAACATCATCAGCGGGCCGACTGGTTCGGGTAAGTCGACGACGTTGCAACGTGTGCTGGCGAGCCAGATTCGCGACATGGCGGGTTCGATCCATGTGATCACGGTTGAAGATCCGGTCGAGTATCCGATCACCGGTGCGGTGCAGACGCCGGTCGTCAATGCGAACAGCGAAGAGGCACGCTCTACTGCGTTTTCCGCGGCGATCGCCAACGCGATGCGGCTCGATCCCGACACCATCATGATCGGCGAAATGCGCGATCGTGCATCGGCACAGAGCGCGTTGCGCGCGTCGATGACAGGCCACCAGGTGTGGACCACCGTGCATGCCAACAGCGCGATTGCGATTGCGGACCGGTTGACCGATCTGGGCTTGCCGCTTTCGATGGTGACCGATGAAACGTTGATTACCGGCCTCATCAGCCAGCGTCTCGTCAAGCTGCTGTGCCAGCACTGTTCGCAGCCGTTCGCCGACGTGATGCATACGCTCGATCCGGCACTGGTCGGACGCGTGAAGCGTGCGGTCGGTGCGCGTTTCGATCAGGTGCGGGTGGCGGGTTCAGGTTGTCCGCACTGCGGCCACGGCACGGTGGGCCGGACTGTGGTTGCGGAAGTGATCCGTACCGATACGACGTTTAGCGAACTGCTGCGCGAAGGTCGCAAGAACGCCGCGCACGAATACTGGCTCCGTGAAATGGGCGGTCAGACAGTTGCGCAGCATGCGGTCGAGAAGGTCGCGGCAGGGCTCGTCGATCCACGCATGGCCGAGCGTGTGGTCGGGCCGTTGCCGCCGGCATCGGACGCCGAGCGTGGGCTCTTTGTTGCAGGCGGGGAAGGTCATGGCGGTTGATGTTTATCGGACCTGGGCGCGCCTGCAGTTCACGACCCAGGTGCGGCTGCGGCTCTATCGCAAGATCGCCAAGATGATCAGCAACGGTCTGCCGTTGCTCAAGGTGCTCGAGGAACTCGAATTTCGCGCATCGCACGAGGGCCGCAAGCCAAACGAGCCCGATGCGGTGACGCTCACCGACTGGCGGCGCGTGGTGCAGAACGGCGGCATGTTGTCGGAAGCGATGGAGTGGTGGGTGCCGCACACCGAACAGATGATCGTGATGGCTGGCGAACAGTCGGGTCGCCTCGAGGTCGCGTTGCAGATGGTGTCCGGTGTCGTGATGTCGGGACGCAAGATTCGCTTTGCGATTATCGGCGGACTGATTTATCCGACCGTGATTTTCGTCATGACGCTCGGCTATCTGTTTCTGTTCGGCAAGCTGGTGATTCCGCGTTTTGCATCGATCGTCAGTCCGGACCGCTGGCATGGCGTCGCGCATTCGCTCTACACGATGTCGCGTTTCGTGCAGAGCGGGATGATCTATTGCGTCATTGCGGTGGTGCTGGCGTTGGTCGCGCTGTTCTATTCGATGCCGCGCTGGGCCAGCAACGCGCGGGTCGTGCTCGATCGGTTTCCGCCGTATTCGGTGTACCGGTTGATTGTTGGCTGCGGCTTTCTGGTGGCGTTTTCTTCGTTGCAGGCTGCGGGCTTCACCGTCGAAAAATCGCTGACGCGTCTCGCGGCCAACGCGAAACCGTGGTTGCGCCAGCGCATCGACGACGTGCTGTTTGGCGTCAAGTCAGGGTTGAACGTCGGCGAAGCGATGAAGAACACCGGGTACGGTTTTCCGTCGGAAGAGATTGTCGACGACCTGTGTGTGTATGCGGAATACAAGGGGTTTGCTGAAGCGCTGCAGTCGCTCGCAGACGAATGGATGCAGGAAGGCGTCACGATCATCGAGGCGCAGATGCGTGTCGTGAACGGCGTGGCGATCATCACGCTGGCACTGGTTCTGTCATGGCTGATTACCGGCTTCTTCGGGATTCAGCAGGAAATTGCCGCCATGTCTCGCTCGATGCATTGAGCGCGGTAATCAATCGCCATGCAGCGTTGCTGCATGGAAGCCGGATGGGCGGGGCACCCGCTGGCAACGGTTATTTGTGTTTATCGAGGAGAGCATCATGCAACAAACGATGAAACTGGCTTCGCGGTTCGGTACACGTGCCGCTCGTGTGTCGCAGCAAGGACAACGGGGGGCGTCGCTGCTGGAGGCGATTGCGTACCTGGGTATTGCGGCGATTGTTGTGATTGGGGCGGTGGCGCTGCTGAATGGGGCGTTTACCAGTGCGGGGTCGAATGCGGTGGCAGAGCAGGTGAATTCGATTCAGACGGGGGTGAAGAAGCTGTATATGGCGCAAGGGAATGGCTATACCGGTGTCTCGGACCAGATTCTTTCGAAAGCAGGTGTATTTCCGGGCGATCTTGCGGTCGACGCCACGAGCGGCAATGCAACGAATAGCTGGGGCGGAGCGGTGACAGTCGTCGTGTCCACCGCTAGCCCGTCCCAGTTCACGATCGCATTTGCGAATGTCCCGAAGGCTGTGTGCATCAGTGCTGTAACTGCCGGCGGAAGCTGGGCGGCGATCGGGACGAACACCACTGCATCGATACTCCCCCTTCCGCCCAGCCTCACGAACGCGGAAACCGCCTGCCCTGGCGACAACAACACCATCACGTGGACTTCGAACTAACCGCTCGCTGAGTCCACTATGAACGCATCGTCAGGTATCGTCGCGAGTTTCAGTGTTCTCCGGAACAGCTCTTCGCATCAGCAACATCATTGCTGCTGTGAGGAAACGCGCGACCTGTTACTCGACGATGCAGGTGCTGCGCGCGTTAGCGCGCAGCACTCGCCGCACAGCACCTGCCACTCACCGCGGCACAATAGCCTGCAACATATCGTGCAGCTCCATCCGGTTATAAGTCGACCGCATCACATCACGCGCGGTACAGATGTTCTTCGCGACAAGACTGGCCAGATGCTCGTTGAGCAACCGCGACATGTTGTCATGCTTGCGCTTGAGCAGGTCGCCAATCAGCGGCACCTTGGTCGGGTCGACGAGCATGGGACTGATCTGCTGATTGTTGTTAAACAGCAGCTCGCTGGCGAGCACGAAGTTCTCGCCATCCACAGTCGGCACGAGACACTGACAGACCACACCAATCAACGAATTAGCCAGCGACGTCGCATATCGCTCACGATGCTCGGGCGGAAAGAACGACAACAACCGCGTGAGCGTACCAACCGCGCTACCGGTGTGCATCGTCGCGAGCACCAGGTGACCGGACTCGCTGGCCTGCAACGCAGTCTCAGCGGTATCCGGATCGCGGATCTCGCCAACCATGATGACGTCGGCTTTCTGTCGCAACGCCTCACGCAGACCCGCCGTAAAACTCGGCGCATCGGTCGGCACTTCGCGTTGCGACACGATCGACGTATGGCTTTCGAGTTCGTATTCGATCGGCTCCTCGATCGTGACGATATGACCGTTGCGCGTGTGGTTGATGTAATCGAGCATCGACGCAATCGTTGTCGTCTTGCCCGAACCGGTCGGACCGGTGACCAGCACCAGACCCTTCGGACTTTCGATCATCGTGCGCACGTAAGCGGGCAGACCAAGCTTGTCGAGCGCGAGCGGTTGCAACGGCAGCCGACGAATCGAGATCACCAGCTTACGGCCGCCGTAGGTGCGATAGATATTGCAACGCAGCCGGCAACGCGTCAGCACGAACGGACGATCGATCGCGCCGTGCTGCAGAAAATTTTCCCAATCGGACTCGATCGATTCGAGCGTAGGCACCATTTCCTCGAGCAGTACCGGCTCTTCGCCGACCGCGAGCCAGCCGCGCGGCGTCTTGATCATGATCGGCCGGTCCTGCTCGATATGGATGTCGGTGAAGACCTGACGCAGATCGATCAGGTCGAGAATCTCGCGGGTGAGATCGCGCCGGTCGTGGTGGGGGATGTTCATGGTCGTGGTCTGCCGAATAAGGACGGATGGGAAATTCTCACATGAAATCGCCTTCGACGTACCGAACCGATCGCCCTGTTTTAGCAATTAACCGGATCAGGCAAGCAATGGCAATGAAGAAGTGGAGCAGAAAGCTGAATACCGCCGCGATGTGCGCTGCGCTCGCACTCGCCACGATTGCGCCCACTGCACACGCGGCGCCGCTCCGGTTGCGCTCGTCGGTGGTCGACTATGCGGCCGACGGCAAGGACATCAAGGACGTGCTGCGCGACTTCGGCGCGAGCCAGGGCATCGCGACGAATATCGCGCCCGGCGTGACCGGCACGGTGAGCGGCAAATTCCATCTGTCGCCGCGCAAGTTCCTCGACACGCTTGCTGCATCGTTCGGTTTCGCATGGTACTTCGATGGCCAGGTGCTCGATGTGGTCGCATCCTCCGATCTGCAAAGCTCGCTGATCAAGCTCGATAACGCCAGCACCGAATCGTTGCGCGAAACGCTCAACAAGATGCAGGTGTCCGACGACCGCTTTCCGATTAACTACGATGCCACGCAGGGCACCGCAATCGTCAGCGGGCCGCCGCGCTATGTGCAGCTCGTCACGCAGATTGCGGCGCGAGTCGACGGCAATGCGTCGCGTCGCAGCGGCACGATGGTGCGTGTGTTCCCGCTGTATCACGGCTGGGCGCAGGATCGTACGGTGATGATCGAAGGCGACAAGGTCAAGCTCGAGGGTGTGGCGACGGTGCTCAACAATCTTTACCATCCCGACTCGGGCAAGGAGAAGGACAAGGGTAAGGGTGGCGAGGGGCGTAGCAGCGGGCAGTCGTCGGGGGTCACGCGCAATGAACCGGTGACCGACGTCAACGGCCAGACTTACAACGGTCCGTATATTCCGCCGCCGCTGCCGTCCGGCGGTGCCAGCAAGGGCATGCTCTCGGGGCTGACCGGCGAACCGTCGCCGCAGCTCCAGGCGGCCATCGGGACATCGCCGCCGCCGTTGCCCACCCAGGTGGCATCGCCAGGTAGCGACGGTTCCTTGCCGGTGATCGTCGCCGACCAGCGCACCAACTCGGTCGTGATCCGCGATACCGGCGACCACATGTCGCAATACGACACGCTGATCCAGCGCCTCGACATCAAGCCGCAACTGATCGAAATCGAAGCCCACATCATCGAGATCGACGATAACGCGCTGAGCGAACTCGGTGTCGACTGGACCGCGCACAACAGTCACATCGACATCCAGACCGGCTCGGGCACGAATACGCAGAACGGCTACAACGGCAACCTGACACAAAGTTTCGGCAACACCACGTTGCAGGGCAACGTCACGGCATTGGCGTCGCCGGCCGGTCTTTCGATGGCGGCGGTACTCGGCGATGCCGGTCGCTATCTGATGGCACGCGTCTCGGCGTTGCAGCAGACCGACCTTGCGAAGATCGACGCGAGCCCGAAGGTCGTGACGTTAAACAACATCGAAGCGGTGATGGACAACAAGACGAAATTCTTCGTCCAGGTGCAGGGCTACACGGCGGGCGATCTGTACAGCATTTCGACGGGGGTTTCGCTGCGCGTGTTGCCAATGGTCGTGGAGGAAGACGGACAGACGCGTATCAAGCTCGACGTCGCGATTGAAGACGGCGAGCTGACCGGGACGAACGTGGGGACGCTGCCCGTGATCCAGACCAGCAACATCACGACGCAGGCGTTCATCAACGAAGGCCAGGCGCTGCTGATCGCTGGTTATCACAAGAACGAGGACACCTTCGGCAGATCCGGCGTGCCGCTCCTGTCGAAGATTCCGCTGCTCGGCGCATTGTTCCGCACCGATAACACGAACAAGAAGCATATGGAGCAGCTGTTCCTGTTGTCGCCGCGTGTCATCACGCCGTAGTCACGAGGTAACCGAGCGTGGACGAAGAGACCCGACAATCCGCAGAGCAGACGCGGCGCATGCGCGCCGTGCTGGACGGCATGCCGTGCGGTGTGGTCGCGCTCGATAGCAGCGGTGTGGTGCTCGACGCAAGCGAACGTGCAACGAAGCTATTGAACATGTCGTTGCCCGCGGGCGGCGACTTCGCCACCATGCTGGGTGACCAGTTCGCGACTTCCGAAGTGCTGCGCCGCGAAGACTTCGAGCGCGGTTTCGATCTGCACGTCGAAGACGCGACGCTCTGGCTTCAGGCGAATGCCAGCGCAAACGACGCGGTCGGCATGGTCGTCACGGTGACCGACGTGACGGAGTTCAGCCGCTCGATCGACGAGCGGGCCATGTCATTGCGTTTCCTGCTGCACGACCTGCGTTCGCCGCTCAATTCGATCAACGCGTTGACGCAACTCGATTCGAGCGACCCCGAGGCGTTCGAGCGTTGCGGGGGCATGCAGCAGATCACGCAACTGGCGCAGTACGTACTGGCGCTTGGCGAGCAATACATTTTTAGTTCGGTGACCGAGCATCTGCATGCTCGCGACTTCAAGCGTTTCGATCTGCGGACCACGGTGCGGCAGATCATTTCGCAACTCGAGGTCACGGCGACGTACTACGGCGTTCCGCTGCAGTTGTGGTTGCCGAACGGTTCACCGGCGTGGGTGAACGGCATGCGTAATTTCGTCGCGCGCGCGATCCAGAACGTGATCGACAACGCGGTGCGCGCGTCGTCGCGCGGCGATGCGGTAACGGTCTCGCTGCGCTATCGGGAGCGCCTTGTCGAAGTGACGGTCACTGATCGCGCAGGCGGCTTGCCGGGTCTGCGGGAAGCAGGCGGACGGTTGACCAGCTTCGAAGCAGTCGGCAAGAAAAGCGCAACGGGTTTCGGCCTCGGCCTGAAGCTTGCCGTGCAGATCGTCGAGTTGCATGCCGGTACGCTGTACGCGGAACTGAACGAGGAGGGCGGCACGACGTTCGTGCTGCAACTGCCTTGTCTGAATTCGAGTTCGGTACGTTCGTCGGGCGGATCGTCGCTGGTCGATGCGGATCGGGCACTGCATGCGTCGCGCAAATGACGCACGCATGCTTACCATGAATGAGGTTCGACGATGAAACTAATGTCAGGCAGACCGGTGCGCGTGCTGCTGGTCGAAGACGATCCAGCGCATCACGCGTTGATGCTTTCATGGCTGAAAACCGAGGGTTATCAGGTCAATGCGTTTCACAACGGTCTCGAAGCGCAGCAGCATCTAACCGACAACTGGGCCGATCTCGCGATTCTCGATTGGGATATTCCGGGTGTATCGGGCGACAAGTTGTTGCAGAAGATTCGCGGCCGTTCGCAGTCGACGATGCCGGTGCTGTTCCAGACCGTACATTCCGCAGAGACGGACATCGTGCGCATACTCGATGCCGGTGCGGACGATTACCTTGTCAAGCCGTTCGATCGTGAGGTGTTGCTGGCGCGTGTGCGCGCGTTGCTGCGACGCTTCGGTTCATCGAACGTGCAGGGCCGCAAGATGATGATCGAAGACAGCGTGCTCGACCAGCAGGCGCGTTCGCTCGTGACACCGGGTGGCGAAGCACATCGGCTTGGCACGAAGGAATTCGACATTCTCTGGCATCTCGCGTCGCATCTCGGTGCGGTGGTGCTGCGCCAGGATTTGATGAGCGTGGTGTGGGGGTGGGACGCGGCGGTGCAGAGCCGCTCGGTGGATATGTATGTGAGCAGGGTGCGGAATAACCTGAAGTCGGCGGGTGTCGACTGGACAGTGCAGTCGGTGTACGCAACCGGCTATCGACTCACGCTGCGGCCCGATAGCAGTCCCACCGATGCTCCACCTGATTCGCTCGCTGCGCGGAAATAACTCATGTCGATTCGAACTCTGTTGCGCGGTGTGATGTTCGCTGGCGTACTTGCTGCTGCGACCGGCAGCATGGGTGCGCTGGGTGCGCCCAGCGTTAACTGGCAAGGCAGCCGCTTCGTGTACGACACCAACGGTAGCAGTCTTGTCGATACGTTGAACGCGTTCTCCACCGGACAGAACGTGCCGATTCGTATGAGCGGCACTATTCAAGGCACCGTGCACGGGCACTTCGTGATGCCGCCGCGGCAGTTTCTCGACACCATTTGTGCGCGGTTCGATCTGGACTGGTACTACGACGGCACGGCGATCCAGATATCACCCATCAGTGACGAACAAACGCTTGCGATCCGGCTGAACTATCTGACACCCGAGGCGCTAGCTGCGGGTCTCGCGAAGTCGGGCGTGACCGATGCGCGCTTTCCGTTGCAATTCGATCCGGTGCATCACACGGTCGTCGTCAAGGGACCCGCTGCTTATATCGCGCAGTTGAGCCGCGCGGCGGGGCGTCTTGAACTCGATGCGCAAGCGCGCACGCGGACCACGGTGAAGGTAGTCCGTCTCCAGTCGGCACTTGCTGCGGATCAGGTGCGCTCGATCGGCGGGCGTGATGTGATCGTGCAGGGCGTGGCGACTTTATTGCAGCAACGCTTCATGCATGGTCGACTCGGTACCGATGCGAATCAGAACGCCGTGCAACCCGTTGAGTTCGCTGCAGCGTTGCCGATTGTCGAGGCGGATGCCTCGACCAATTCCGTGCTGATCCGTGACAAGCCGGAGCGGATCGACGGCGACGCAGTGCTGGTTACCGATCTCGATACGCGGCCAAAGCTGGTGTCGGTTGAAGCGTGGGTGGTCGATGTTAATCGTGATGCGCTGGCTGAACTGGGGGCTGCGTTGCCGCTTCCTGCAACAACTGGCGATACCGGCGCGGGCAGTAGCGGTACACCCAGTTTTGCAACCGCCGCGGATGGCGGACACGATCTGGTTGTACAGCTACACGCATTGGAGCAGGCACAGCGTGCGCATACCGAAGTGTCGCGCACGATGCTCACGCTCGATGGATCGCCTGCTGTGATCGACCGGCACGAAGCGCGGCTCGCGCTACGCGAAGGGGATGTGCCCGATAGCGCGGACAATCTGTGGCTATCGGTCAAGCCGACACTCGATGGCGAAGCGGCATTTCAACGTGTTGCGTTGCGTGTCGATCTTGGCCGCGCGGATACACAGGCTGGAGGTTCGCCTGGACACGAACAGATCGTGACAGCGAATCTCGCGCCGGGAGAGTGCCTGGTGATCGCGGCGCCGACGCCGGGGCAGACCGATCCGAATGCGCCGCAGCGTTTCGTTCTGTTGATTCCGCACATTGCGGCCTGACACACGTCGTATCGGGCTATCACAAGCTTGAGGAGCATGCAGTATGTGGGCACTGTGGATCGCCGTTGTTGCTGCGGCGCTGATTTCCTTTTATGCGTTGTTGCCGAATTCCAATGTGAATGCGGTGCCACCCGATATGCCGGCCGCGCTGGCGGGCGACATGGCGTCTTATCGCGAGCAGCTTGAGAACTACGTGTTCAGCCACCACACGGCAGGTGGCGCGGTGCCGCAGAGCGACTTCGCTCATATCGGCAACTGGAATTACACATCGACGCGCTGGCAAAACTACGTCAACAACGGAATCGTCGTTGTCTATCCCGCGGCGGGCGGGCCGCCATTGCCCGCCGGTTTTCTGGGCGCCTTGCTTCAGCAGGCTGGAT
The DNA here is from genome assembly GCF_002362315.1 of Paraburkholderia acidicola. Taxonomy (GTDB): domain Bacteria; phylum Pseudomonadota; class Gammaproteobacteria; order Burkholderiales; family Burkholderiaceae; genus Paraburkholderia; species Paraburkholderia acidicola. The sequence goes on along the minus strand of NZ_MTZV01000006.1, from coordinate 925,579 downwards.
ATTCCGTGGAAGCCGGTTCTGTTCTAAACAAACAGATCGTCAATCCGCAGAATACCGGCGGCAACGTCGTGTTGCCGGTCGGCATGCCTCCTCTCACTGACGGAACGCCAGTATGGATCGCACAAGTATTCTGAAGCGTCGCCAGATCAGGCGCCTGCCCGGCCGCCAGCGCGGCGTAACCTTGCTTGAGGCGTTAGCAGCGTTGTTTATCGGCGCGCTGATGATTGTCGGTGTCACCATGATGATCAACACATCGCTGAACGACACGCGCGATCAGGAAGTTGCGCAGTATCAGCGGCAGATTGCTACGGCTGTGAATGAGGCGATCAAGCAGAACTATGCGACGCTTCTGGGGTCCATTCCGGCCGACGGAACCACTACCGCGTGGTTGCTCGACGATATGATCAATTACAAGTACATTCCGGAAAGTTACCGCGGCACCACGAATGCCTTCCGGCAATCGGTCTGCCTGCTATTTCAGCAGCCGGTCATCGGGCAGATCGACGCGCTACTCGTCAGCACGAATGGTACGGCGATTCCTAAGGCTGATCTTGGCTATATTGCTGCGAATGCCGGCATTGGTGGAGGGCTGATTGATACGTCCACGTCAATCAAGGCTGTTGGCGCTTATGGTGGTTGGAGCGCGCCGGCCAGCTCGTGGGACAAGTCGCCCTGCACCCTTCAGGCGGGGCATCTTGCCAGTCAACTGTTCATGATGGGGCCGGGCAATCAGTCGACTGACTTTTTGTATCGTAACGCTGTGCCGGGACACCCCGAACTGAATGTCATGAATGTGCCGATTGGTTTGACCTACGCAAAGGCTGGGGATGCCTGCTCCAATCCCGCGGTTACGACGGCGAGCTTCTTCGCCGCCGATACGAGTAATCACTTGCTGTCATGCATCGGCGGACTGTGGACGCCAATGCCTTGGCGCGAGCCCGTCCAGGACGGCACGGCTTTGGCAGGTATGGCAGGGCAGGTACCCGGCGAGACTCGAGTAACGATGGACACCCAGTTGCCTTACACATGGACTGGGAAGAAGTGGGTGCCATCTGCGGTCGACAACAACGGTGCGGTGAATTTTCCGACGTTCGTTACAGAGGGGCAACCATGTGGGTTAGGCCTTGACGGTAAAGCCCAACCCGATGTGCCAAACCCTGTGCAACTCGGCGTTAAATCAGACGGCGAGGTACTGTCCTGTCAGCAGGTTAGCGGGGCATATGTCTGGACAAGCACGGCCTCCATGACCGCCGGCAAGTGGAATAACGGTTGCCAGATCATCTATCCGCCTGCGGATAATACGGCGATAGATTACCTCGATTGTTCCGCACCCGATGCCGGCCAGAACCAATGGGACGACGTGACGCGGACAAAGAATAACTACGTCTATCAGGACGTGGAGCTTGTGCGCACTGGCACGATCAACGTGACCTCGTATGCGCACATGAATCACGCACAGTGTGATCATACGAACTGGCTGGCGCAGTTGACGCAATACCTCGACATCATGGATACCGGCCGCACCACGTCGTATGCGCATTCGGAAATGCAGTCGCCCAACATTCTTGATGGGTCTGCGGGCGTCACGGTGACGCTGAACAAGGTGCTTGCACCCGGTATTTACACGATCCGGATCAAGACAAACTGGGGCGTATTCCAGGGTGACGGCCAGAACGGATTACCATGGTTCTCCAACTATTGCCCTGCTGGAACAGGTACGACGCACATCATCAATACACCGTTGATGAGCGGATGGGCTATCAACCTGGTGTATTGAGCCTCTACCTCAAGCCCTCAACCACAAATAATTCCCCGAAACGATGCCCTCAAACATCTCATCCGACGACTCGATAATATTGGTCTGCCAGTACCGCCCATGCTCGGCATAATGCGCAAACAGCTCGGCAAGATACTCGCCGGTAAGGTCATCGGTAAGCGGCACATGCACGAGCAGCACGATACTGCCCGTATCGGCATCGAGACATAACTGCGCCTGATCCTGCGCATAGATCAGCAGGTTCGCCTCGAGCATCAACCGGAAAACGACCAGCGTCCGCCCAGGCGAAATCGCGCCGTAGTGAAAATTGACGTACAGCGAGCCCGGGTCGTTTTCGTAATTCTCGAGTCTGACCTCGAACCCTTCGATTTCGATCGTCTTCGTTTCGAGTACGTAGTCCGCATCCGGCAGGTCCACCACCTGGCAGATGTCGCGGACCAGTTCCTCGTATCGTTCCCGGCTCATGAATGCAGTTGCTGTAGCTGAAAGACAAAAGAAAAAAGGCTACGGAACCGGATACCACCCAACTCTTTCCAGTCCCGCAACCCCCAGGTACCGCGTCGCACGTTGCTTGCGCTTACTGCCCCTTCGCAGCGTCGGCGACGTTCTTCGCGCCGTTGTTGCCCACCGATGCGATCGCGCTGGTCATCTGCTGCTGCATGTTGATCTGCATGCTTGCCATCGTCATCGCGTTGTTTTCGTTGGCCATTTTCTGCATTTCGGCCACTGAGTCCTGGTTGCTCTGCGTTGCCTGATTTACACCGGATGACTGAAGTCCGCCGCTCATGATGATTCTCCAGATTAAAGATGAGGTTTACCAAAACCGCTGCCAAGGTCGAAGGTCACAACTGCTACTGCAACAATCCCGGAGCGCGACAGCCGGCCCTGATGATCCGGCGCTCCGCGAACCTCACACCGCCACGCTGCGCTCAGTGTGACGTTCGTGAAGCGTGAGGACGATGCGCTGCGCCGCGATCATGCCGCGATACAGCTTTTGCAGCTCGAGTCGCTCGTGGTCGCTTCGCGCCGCCTGCGTCGCCGAGCTGATACGCCGGGCCGTCTCTTCGAACGCCCCGACAATCCGTGCGACGCGCTGCTGACTATCCGGCGCATTGAGCGTCGCATCGAGGGTATTGAGGTCTTGCGCAACAGGGAGCAATGCGTCGTACATGTCGGTTCCTTTTGAGTTCATTCGCTTTCTTTGCCGGTGCTGGTGGTATCCAGCAGATGCTTGGTGCCGTCCGGTGTTTCGATGTAGTGCACGCTGCCCACCGAAACCACTTCGGCATACCGGATATCCGGCACCGGTGAGCGCGTTTCCTTCACGTCGACGTCGAGCCGTTTGACGTTCTCATCCAGATCCGGTTTGACGTTGGCGAGCAGCTGCTGAAACTTCTTGAGCGACTGCACCGTTCCGCTGACGCGAAACACGCCGTTGCCCTTGTACTCCACCCGCGCGCCCGCATTACCGAGCGACTGCTGGATGTTGTCGATGTCCTGCTGCGCGACATCGTATTCGCGCAGTGTCTTGCCGCGCGCGAGCGTGTCCATGATCCTGCGCGCCGTGTCGCTGCCGTCCGAATTAGTAACGATGCCGCTCACGACGACGTTGGTGCCGCGCGGCGTGGCCGTCAGTTCCTTCAATCCCGCGCGATGCAATGCTTCGGTCATCTGCTTCGACAGTTCGGCTGCATCGAACCGGACTGTCGCGGCCTCGGTGGATTGCGCGCCCGCCATCATCACGCCGGCCGTCAACAGACCGCCAATCAATGCCGTGCAGGCCAGTGCGACGCCGGCGGTGCGCAGCGCTTTGGTGCGCGATGCCGCAGTCGACATGGGCGTCTCTGCGTCGTCGTCGGTTCCTGCCGCGACAGCTTCTTCTTCCGGCAGGTCCGGCTCCGCGGTTTTCCACAATCCTGCGAGCAGATCCAGATCGCGCGGCCAGTGCGCATCGTCGGGGCCGACGCAGAACACCACGTCGCCATAAGGCACGGCGATGAAATCCGCGATCAGGACTTCTTCCGCGCCGTCGAGCCGTACCCGTGTCACCCCATCTTCACCGAGCGTCAGCGAGAGCGCGTCGACTTGCCAGTCGCTGATGCAGATGTCCGCATCGGCACCGGCGCTCAGAAGGTAGGTGCCGACCGTCAAGCGGATTTGCGCGCCGGCGTGTGTGCCGGTTAGTACTCTCAGCGCTTTCATGCTCGTTAGTCCCGTTAGGCGTTACCTGGATTCGATGACTTCAGTTTATGAGCCGGCAGCAGGGGGCGCGGGCGCAACGCGAAGTTCGGGCGGATTATCCGAACCGGTTGGCACGCCATGTGACGCCACCAGCGTGGGCATGGTGGCCTTGGCATCGATCATGATCTGCCGGATCGACAGCATGTTTTGCTCTTCCATCGGGTACTCGACACCGAAGATCTGCCGCGTGCGCGACATATCGTAGGTGTGGCTGAGCAGGCCGACCGATGCGGACGTTTTGGTCGCCGGTGGGCCGTTTACTGCGCGCGAGTTGAAGTTGAACGTCGCGGCCGCGATCTGCGCCTGCATTCGTCCCGGCGAGCGCCGCATCGCGGCTGGCGACGTGGCATTGAGCGCCGCTAGCGGCGCGAGCGCAAAACCGTGATCGAGCTGCGCAAAAAGGCGCAACGCGACCTTGGCGAAGGTTTGCAGCAGCACGCGGTTTCTTTCGGCTGGTGGCGCGTCCTTCAGCTTCGCACCGAGCACCTGAAAGTTCTCCAGTACCTTCACGGCCGTGCTGACCTTCTTGCGCGTGACAGCGAACTTTGCGGCACTGTTTTCGTCCTTGCCTTCGCGTTTCTGCTGCTGCCCCTGCTGTTGCTGCGGCTGGCCATCGCCGTTCTGCCGTTGCTCCCGGCCCTGGTGTTGCTGCTGTTGTTGTTGCTGTGACCCGGAGTCCTTTTGCTGATCCTTGCCCGACTGCTGTTGCTGCTGCCGCTCCTTGTCCTTTTCTTTCTCGCGCTCGCGTTCTCTTTCCTTCAGGGGCTGCTGATCGTGTTCGCGCGGATGGTCCTTCTCGAGATGCTCCTTGTCGACCTCTTTGTCGCGGTCCGGATCCTTGATTTCCTTACCGAGCGCTTTGTCGCGTTCGCGCAGGCGGGCCTGCTTGCCTCCCTGGGTTCCGCGTTGCGGTGGCGTGCCGAGCGGAGCCATACGCTTTTGCGCAGCCGCGCTCAGCGCCCGCTTGTTACGGCTTTCCGCATACTTGACGCCCCTCCAGTGTGCAACTTCCGCCTTCTCGCCTTGAATCTCTCCATTTCGGGCCTTCTGACTTCGAAGCTTCCGTATCTTGAACAGCTGCTTTGTATGGAGCCCGAATTCCTGCTGCTCTTCGTGATGGGCGATCTGCGGCTGCTGAGACGAGTTGTCGACGCGCCGGCTACTCATGACGGCACCGCCAGCACGACAATTTCATTCGCGAAGCGCAGCACCGCCGAGGCCCCCCACGTTCCCATGATCAGCACGGTCGCCACCACGGCAACCAGTTTCACCGCATACGAGATGCTCTGATCCTGCATCGAGGTGATCGCCTGAATGAACGAGATTGCGAGGCCGGAGACGGCCGCGACGATCACGACCGGCAGCGAGATCGACAGGCAGAGCAGCAGGCCCTGGGTGGTGATGCGAACCAGCGTGTCGGTTTCCATCGCGTGTCCGTTTAGCGGTAGTTAGCGGTATTAGCGGTAAGTCAGTACGAGACCGTGAATCAGCGTCGACCAGCCATTCATCACGACGAACAGCAGCAGCTTGAACGGGATCGCGACGTTGGTCGGTTGCACCTGGTTCAGGCCCATCGCCATCAGCACGTTGGCGATCACGATGTCCACGACCACGAAGGCGATGTAGAGCAGGAAGCCGATCTTGAACGCGTCGGTCATTTCGGTCAGCGTGAAGGCGGGCGCCAGCACGATCAGATCGTCATCGTGTAGTTTCGCGGCCATGTCCTTCGGCCAGATCGCCGAGGCGGAGCGCACGAAGAAGCGCTTTTCGCGTTCATGCGCATGGGCCTTGAGGAATGCGCGGAATGGTTCCTTACCCGCATCGAACGCATCGAGCATCAGCGCCGAAGAATCACCCTGGCGGTGCGGCATGTTCTGCATGTTCTGCATCGCCTGCATGCCGATCGGCGCCATGATGTAGGCAGTGACGAGAATCGCGATGCCGTTGAGCACCATGTTCGGCGGCACTTGCTGCACGCCGAGCGCGTTGCGCAGCAACCCGAGCACGACGACGATCTTGGCGTACGACGTGGCCACCATCGCGACGAACGGGATCAGGCTGATTACGACTACCGCAATCAGTAACCCGGTGAGGTCGTTGAATTGAACCATGATCTATGACAGCTGGACGACGCGTACGCCGAGGTGATCGCCGACGGTGACGAGTTCGCCGAAGCCGATCGTCTGGCCGTAGGTCACGAGGCGGATGCGGGTGTCGTGCAGGGCGGTCGGCAGTTCGAGCACGTAGCCGGCCCGCAGCGCGGAGAGCTGGGCGACCGGCAGCGACACGGTATCGATTTCAAGCTTCAACGGCAGGTCGAGATGGTCGATCTCGACGAGCGTATCGCTGGAATCGGTCAAGGGCGTGTTAAAGCGCGTGTCGTGGCTCATGGTGGGGTTTCCGGTCAGGGTAAGTACGTTGTCGGCTACGTCGGCCATCGCATGCAGCTGCCGGGTGCCGTGATGGCCCCAGACAATCGGCAACCTTACCGAAGCAGTTTCTTTCATGAAAAACGCGCGCACTGCATCGGGCAGCGCGCGCAGGATGATGTCGCCGGGTTGCAGCGAGTCGAGCGTCGTGAGGCTGATGGACTTCTCGCCGAGCAGCAGCCGGCCGCGCACTTCGATTTCGCTGATGTGCGTCGCGAGTGGTATGCAGTGATCGGCAAGCCGCCGCTCGAAAGCGTCGAGCCAGCCGTCGTCGATGTGATCGAGTACGGCGTCGTAGCGCACATCGCCGATGCTGAACGAGATCGCGCAACATTCGACAGGGCGCTCTACCGGCTCGATGTTCCGCTCGAGCGAAATCACTTCGACGCCTTGCATGCCGAGTTGGGCGAAACCCTTCAACAGCGGTTCGAGTAGGATCGCGGAAACGGTCGCGCGCAGATTCGCGTCTTCCTGCGCATCGTCTTGCTCCGGTGCATCGGCGCGCAGCACGCTCGCGAGACCGGCAGGTTGCGTCAGATCGATCAACACCGTAGCGTTACGTGCGCCCCAGCGCAGACGCAACGTTGCCGTACGCGCGGGATCGACTGGATTGCGGTTGCCCGCGCTCCAGTCCGTGATGCCGAGCGTATGGAACAGCATCGCGCCGAACCGTTCGTCGACGGCGAGCCGTTGCTGGCGCGCGGTGCTGCGCATGACCGCTGGCAACAACCCGAAGTCGAGCGCGACAGGTGTCCGGCTGCCCGTCGGCGGGACGGCATCAGAGGCAGCGGTATCGGCTAGTCGCGAATCGGTATGGACCATGGTGTTGTTGTGTTTTTGGCGCGGTGTTTAGGCAACGATGATGTCGATCTTTCGGCGGTTCTCTTCATGAAGACCCGGTAGCGCTTCAAGCCGCTCCCGTAACGCATCTGCATGTTGCAAGACTAATTGCTGGGAGGCCGGGTCTGCGGTGGTGAAGCGAAGCGTCAGGTCGAAATGCGAAAGCATCAGGCTCAACTGGCAGTCGGGCAGCACATCGGGGTCGAGCGGTAACGTGATATGCCAGGGATTGCACGAATGCACGGCCGGGCTGGCGCAGAAATCCGCGACGCTCGAGACGATCGAGTCGACCAGTGGATTCGCCTGTTGTGCGTTGGTCAGCGCGCCGACGGCGTGCGTGCCGGTGGTCGCTTCGACACGGGCGTGGACCGCTTGCAGCGGAGCAGCGGGAATTGTGCCGGGCGTGGGGAGGGCGGCCGTCGGCGTGAAGTGCGGAGCTGGCGATGCGGGGCTGTTCGTTGCGGAGGCAACGGCAGTCGATGCGGCCGCCACGCATGACGCGTTCGACGCGCGGAACAACGCGGACGCGAGCGCCGCGGTTGATCCTGCGCTTGCAGGCTTTGTGGCATGTACGACGGGCTGTGCACGATTGCCGCTGTCGTTGTCGCCTTTGCCGTGACCATCGCCGCCGTCGGTGTCCTGCTGGCTTCCGCCGTGCTGCTTCTGTTCCCCCTCGGCGAGGGTGAGGGGCGGGTTCGGCGGATCGGATTCGCTGTACGCGCCGAATGTGCTATCCGGCGCGGATTCGGCGTCGTGCGTCTGCGCAGGTTTGTGCTCCCGCTGCTGAACATCATCCGTCAACTCGCCGCTTTGCAGCGCGGCGTCGCGATACGTGTTGAAGAGCGAAGCCATACGCCGCATCTGCGGCGTGACAGTGTGTGACGGCTCATGTTCCGGCGCCGGCCCCGCAATAACATGCGCGCGATGCGTTCCTGAAGTGTGCACGGTCTATCCTCCGGGCCTAGTTCATCAGCCGGCCGATCGGCTGCAGGTCGATATGCGCGCCCAGTTCCTGGTACGAATACACCGGCAACCAGCCAAGACGCGCTTCGATCATCCGTTTCACGTAGCGGCGAATATCCATCGATGCAATCAGCGCCAGAGGCCCGCGTGGCGACTCGCCGACCAGCTCGACGAGGTTGTCGACGAGATGGCCGATCTCATCGGGCGGCAGAGCGAGGAAGTTGCCGGTCGGCGTCTGCTTGATCGACTGGCGGATATGCTGCTCGACCTGTACGTCGACGAGCACCGCTGGCAGATCGCGCGGGCCACCGGTTGCGCGGTAGGCGATCATCTTGCCGAGGTCGACACGGATGTACTCGGTGAGCATCAACATGTCTTTCTCTTTCGGACCCCACGTAATCAGGCTTTCCGTGATGCTGCGGATATTGCGGATCGGTACCTGTTCTTCGAGCAAGCGGCGCAGGACGTCGGCCATCTTCTGCAGCGGCAGCGCCTTTTGCACTTCGGCGACGAGACCTGGGTAGTCGGTTTCGAGCTGATCGAGCATCCATTGCGTTTCCTGGATGCCGAGGAACAGATGCGCGCTGCCGCGCAACAGCGCGATGGTGTGTTGCGCGATGACGATTTCGGCTTTGCGCGGCGTGTTGTCGACGGCTGTGGCTGTTTCGGCAGGCACGACTGCGCCATCCTCTTCCGTGACCATGGCCGCGACCGTTGCATCCGGCGCGGGCAGTTCCACCACGGCGGCGCTGAGATTCGCGCGCGCATGCGGCACGTCGAAGATCACCACTTCATAGGTATCGTCAGGCAGGGTTTCGTCGGCCCACATCATGATGCCGGGGAAGGGAAGACCGACTTCGGCCTGCAACTTCGCACGCTGGGTGTCGAAGGCCTTGTCGAGCGCGTCGCCGGACAGGCGGGCGCTCAGATCCTTCGACATGCGCACGCCGATCGGGCAGGTGAACTGCGGTGCTCGTGAGAGGATCGACGGGGCTTCGCCTTTCGCACCGGCGCGTTGCAGCGAAACGACCGGCTTGCCTGTACTGCCGTTCGAGCGGCCCGATTTCTTTTGCAGACGGTAGCCGACGAAAGCGAGCAGGAACGACAGCAGCAGGAACAGCGGCGCCGGAAAGCCCGGCACCGCGGCAAAGCCGAGCAGCATCAAGGCAGCGAAGTAGAGCGCGCGCGAGCTGCCGCCGAACTGGCGGGTGATGTCTTCGCCGAGCGAGCGCTCCTCGCCGTGCGAGTCGTCACCGACCCGCGTGATCATCACGCCGGCCGCCACCGAGATCAGCAGTGACGGAATCTGCGACACCATCGCGTCGCCGATCGACAGCACCGAGAAGCGGTTGGCTGCATCGCCCGCCGTCATGCCGTGGTACGCGACGCCGACCGCGATGCCGGCGACGATGTTGATCATCGTGATCATCAGGCCGGCGATCGCATCGCCTTTGACGAACTTCATCGCACCGTCCATACCGCCGTGCAACTGGCTTTCCATCGCGAGCATCGCGCGTTTCTTGCGCGCTTCATCGGCGGTCAGCAGGTTGGCGCGCAGGTCGGCGTCGATACTCATCTGCTTGCCCGGCATCGCGTCGAGCGTGAAGCGCGCGCCGACTTCCGCGACCCGCTCGGAGCCTTTCGCGATCACGATGAACTGCACCACCGCGATGATCATGAACACCACGAGCCCGACCACGAGGTTGCCGCCCACCACCAGTTCGCCGAAGCTTTCGATGATGTCGCCGGCATCCGCGTGTAGCAGGATCGACTTGGTCGACGCGATGTTCAGCGAGAGCCGGAACAGCGTCGTGAACAGCAGCATCGACGGGAACGACGACAGCGAGGTGATGCTGCCCACGTACATGGTCACCATCAGCAGCGTCACGCTGATCGTGATGTTGATCGACAGCAGGACGTCGATCACGATGGTCGGCAGCGGCAGGATCATCAACGAGATGATCGCGACCAGCAGAAGCGCGATGCCGGCCTCGCCAAACCCGGGAATCTTGAAGTTCTTGAACATGTGGACTACTCCGTGAGCGCGACTTTGGTGCCGATACCACTGACCCAGCGAAGAATCGCTGCGACGACTTCGAACAACTCCTCAGGAATCGGCTGGTTTTCCGGGATTTTGTACAACTGGCGCGCGACCGGCGGGTTGGCGACGATCGGGATGCCCATGTCGGCGGCGCGACGGCGCAGCAGCAGCGCGTCCACGTCGAGCCCTTTGGCAATCACCACCGGCAGCGGAAATTCGCTTGGGTCGTAGCGCAGCGCGACCGCGTAGTGAACGGGATTGACGACCACGACGTTAGCCCGCTTGAGGCCGCTTGTCGGGCCTTCGTTCACGAGTTCGCGTGCGAGCTTCTTGCGTTCGCCCTTGACCTCCTGGTTGCCCTCGCTGTCCTTGAATTCGCGCTTGACCTCGTCCTTGCTCATCTTGTGTTTCTTGATGAACATCATGGTCTGCAGTTTGTAATCCACCGCGGCGATGACGACGAACACGCCGAGCGCCGTGGCGAACACCTTCATCACGACCGACCACAACGTGTGAATCAACTGCGCGAGCGGCTGGTCCAGCGCGCTCGCGACGACTGGCATGACCGAGACGATGGTCGTCTTCATCACGGCGAGGATCAGGAGGCCCTTGACGGTCATCTTCGCCAGATCGAGCATCGAGTTCGCCGAAAAGATCTTCTGCAGCCCGGCGGCCGGATTGACCGCGTCGAACTTCGGGCTCATCGCTTCGAACGAAAACTGCAGGCCGGTTTGCGGCATCAACGCGAGGACGGCCGCGAACAGGCCGATCGCGGCGACGCCGCACACCATGCCGAGCGTGTGGCCCGCCATGTCGGCGAACGCGACGTAGAGCGCATCGAGCGAGCGGGGCCCGCTCATGAAATCGAGCGCGGTTTTGATCACCGCGCGGAATGAGTCGACCATGTAGTGCTGACCCGCCTGCAGCACGAGCAGCATGCTGCCGAGCGCTGCGACTTCGACGACGTCGGTGCTCTTCGCGACTTCGCCTTTTTCGCGCGCCTTGCGCAGCTTCTGCTCGGTGGGTTCTTCGGTTTTATCGTCGGCCATCGTTCTCTACGCACCGTGGTGACTGGCTGGCTGGGAGCGGCAACCGGGTGAGGCGCCGCCGTAGACATACGTTATCTGTTCGGCTCTTCGCAACGGCCGCCCGATGCGAAGTGCGGGCGGCGCGTACGAAGCGATTCACCGCAACGGGGCAGATACCAGGGACCAGACGGGAAAGCGCGCGGAAATATCCTGTAACGACGCCCGGCAGGTCTGTTTGCGGATTGCTTCGCATATCGGTGTGCGACTTCGTGCCCGACGCCTGGCGCGAAGCTGTCGCCACGTAATGTCTCGATCATGGTCGGCAGAAATATGTCGGGCAGAAGAGGGGCTTTCCGCAATCTTTGATTTTCTTGGGGAAAAGGAATGAGTGATCAGAGGGAACACGCGACATGTGCGCCGGCGGTGCTAGGCGGCCTCGCCGATCTGGTCGGTGCGGCGTTTGCCGGGTGCGATGGGCTGATGACGAAAGTCGACGTGGATGACATCGAGCAACTGGTCGAGGCCCTGCATGTGCTGCGGCCCACGTGTGTCGAGTTCGAGTTCTTCGACGGCTGGCTGTACATGCTCCGCAAGGAGTGGGCCGAAGCGGAGTCGGTGTATCGCCGCCTGATCGAGTGCTCGGTATGTATGCCGGCTAGCCGCGGCATGTTGCTTCAATGCATGAAGGCGACCCATACGTTCGGCTGGCAGGACGAAGCGCGCAAGGTGATCGAAGAGTGCAGCAACGACGACGTGACGCGCCTCGCGAAGACGCTGATCGCGAACGACGATCTGCAGCATGCCTATGCCGCAGCGCGGCGCACGGGGCAGTTCGTAGCGCCCGAATCGACGCGCGAACTCGAACAGGAGAAGGCCGCGCAGGAGTCACAGCCGAGCGCGGTCCGCACGCTGACAGCCGACGACATGCTGATGTCGATGCAGTACATCCGTATCTAGTTCTAGCACCGCATCTGGCAGGAGCGCCATCCGGGCGCACCGACCTCCGCAGGAGAACCGACGTGGACATGGCGATGATTGCGCAGTTTCAGCAGCAGATCGCATCGACATCGTCGAGCACCGGCGTCGATGCTACGGTTTCGCCGCAACAGGCGGACCGGTTTCAGGCGTTGATGAACGAGGGCGTGCCGGCTCCGCCGGTGCAGAGTGTGCCCGAGCATCCGGACCACAACATCGTGGCGAAGGCGGTCGCGGAGCAGGCGACCTACTACCAGCAGGCGCCGAACGACGTGATGTATCTGACGCAGCACATGAGTTCGCTGTCGATGGAACGCATGGCCGCCGCGAACATGACGGTCCAGCTCGAAATTGCCAGCCTCAATGCCGATCTGCAGGTGAAGATGGCCGCTGTTTCGTCGTCGAAAGACGCCGTTCAGACTCTGATGAAGAACCAATAACATGACCCCTCTCTCACGCACTGTCACCCGCGGATGCAAACTGTTGTCCTGCGCGGCCCTCGTCTTCGTGCTGAGCGCCTGCCACAAGGAGCTGTACGGCCAGTTGAACGAGCGCGACTGTAATGAAATCGTCGCTGCGCTGGTCCAGTACGGCGTCGATGCCGAGAAGAGCACACCCGACGGTGGCAAGACGTGGTCGGTCAGCGTCGAAGAAAAGCAGCTCGTGCGCGCGATGGAAATTCTGCGTGCGCGCGGCATCCCGTCGAAGAAATTCGACGACCTGGGCGGCCTCTTCAAGAAAGACGGCCTTGTCTCCACGCCGACCGAAGAGCGCGTGCGTTTCATCTACGGCCTGTCGCAGGAACTCGACGACACGTTGACGAAGATCGATGGCGTGGTCGAAGCGCGTGTGCAGATCGTGCTGCCGAACAACGATCCGCTCGCGGAATCGGCCCGTCCGTCGTCGGCCTCGGTGTTCATCAAATACCGCTCGGATGCGAACGTCGAAACACTGACACCCGCGATCAAGAATCTCGTCGTGCATAGCATCGAAGGGTTGACCTACGACCAGGTCAGCGTGATCTCGGTCCCTGCCGATCCGCTTACGGTGCCGACGGCGTATGTGCAGAGCGGGGGCGGCACGCTCGGTTACGTGGCGCTCGCGTTCGGTGTCGTGCTGATTGGTCTCGCGGGCGCGTTCCTGCGCTGGCGCGACCGGTTCGCCGGCCTGATGCAGGGCCAGCTGTCGGGCGTGCTGGCGAAACGTGGCGCGCGTGCGCCGAAGGCATCCAAAACAGCGGCCTGAGCGGCGGCCTGAGATTCGACCTCTGAGCGGGTACCGGGAGTGAGATGAGCGATGCTCAGACTATCGACGACAGCGTATTTGCCGACGACTTCAGCGCGGCAATCGATGCGGCGGAGCAGTTCACGCTGGATGCGCCGGATGCGCTCGATGCGCCGCAAGCCTCGGACGTAGCGGACGCGTCCAACGCATCCGACGCTGCACCGCCGGAAACCCCCGTCGATCCAGCGGTGAAGCTTTCGCGCGCGATCGCGGCGAACCTGGCCGAATACCACGAGCGCCGTCGCACACTGTTCGAATGGATGCATCCAGCCCGCGTCGCCTCGTTTGCGTATGCGGCGTGCCTACCCGGGCTCGACGCCCGCCGCGGCGCGCAACTGGCTGAAGCGTTTCTCGACAGCGTCGGCTTTGCTCCAGCGCCGCTGCTCGCATTCGGCGAAGCGAGCGTCGCGCTGATGCGCCTGCCGCTCGAGGACTGCCTGAAAATATTCCGCATGCGCGTGCTGGTCGAGCACGTCTACGAACTACGCCTGTGGATCGACCGGCCGCGCCGAGTGCTGCTCGACGAATGGCTCGGTCCGCATCTGACGCGCATGCTGCTCGCCCAACGCGGCGGCCTGACGGCGGGCCAACCACTGCGCGGCGAACCCTCCGCAGATTCGCTTGCGCTGCAGGGCTTTCGTCTGTTCGAGCGCGACTGTCGCTGGAGCGCCGACCATCCCATGATGCTGCTGCAGTTCGCATTGCCGGACGAGACTGCGCCCGCGCGTCTACCGGACACGCCAGGTCATGCGAAAGTGAGTAAAGCCAGCCTCACGCTGGTTTCTCAACTGGCCGACTTTTTCCCGACACGATCATGGTGATCTGGTTACGCAACCCGGATGCGCTGAGGGATGGCATGGGCCACGGTGTCGGTATCACCGACGACGTGGTCCGCGCCGAACATTTTGGCGCGTTGGTCGAGATCGACGACGCGTATGAAGATCTGAACCGGCGCTGTGCCGCGCTATTCGAGGAAACGCGCGCGCAGGCTCAGGCCATTCTCGACGCAGCGCAGGCACAAGCGGACGAACTGCTTGCGCAGGCGCAGGCGACCTATGAGGCCTCGGCCAGACAGGGCTACGAAGCGGGCTGGGAGCAGGGTCTCGCCGACTGGCACGAACGCAGCCTGCGCATGCTGGCCGAGATGCCTTCGATCGGACAGCGGCAGCGCGACCGGCTCGCGCAACTGGTGGCGCTCGCGGTCGAGCAGATCGTCGCGACCGCCGATCCGATTGCGCTGTTCAGACAGGCTGCGTCGACGGTCGAATGCATCGTGGCCGACGGCAGCCCGGTCAAGGTGCGCGTCCATCCGCACGATCTCGCGGCAGCGACGGCTGCGTTCAGCGCGGTGGCGCGCGATTGGCGCGAGGTCGGGCGCGTCGTGAATCTGCAGGTGAGTGCCGACGCGCAACTGGAGCGCGGCTACTGCATCTGCGAGACCGATCTCGGTGCGGTCGATGCGAGCCTGCCGCAGCAACTGGCGGCGATTCGCGACGCGCTGTCGCGTGCGATCGACGGCTTGCCACCGGACGAAGACGAAACCGAACCGGCACAGCAGTACGAAGGCGACGTCGATGAGCAGGACTTCGTCGCAGCGCAAGGTGCCGGTGAAGATGAGTACACCCAGATGGCGAACGACACCGAACCGCGCGCAGCAGACCCGAACGAAGCCGGAAATCCCGAAGACGCCGAAGAACAAAACCTCTTTGCCGACGCCGTCGCCGATGTCGAGCATACGCACGCCCCCACCGCCGACATCGGCGCCGAATTCGAAACCGCAGAACGCGATGTCGCTTAACGCCGTACTGCCACGCTTGCCCAGGGACACTTCCACATGAAGACTTTCGCCACCGACGATCAACCGGACACGGGGCTCGCCAGCGATGACCGCTTCGATTTCATGGCCAATGCAATCGAACGCGAACTGCGCGCGCGGGTGCGTCCCACGGCGGCCGGCAAGGTCCAGGAAGTGATCGGTACGTTGCTGAAAGTCAGTGGGCTCGATGCGACGCTTGGTGAACTGTGCGAGTTGCGTTCGCCGCAAGGACAGTTGCTGCAAAGCGCCGAAGTAGTCGGCTTCTCGCGCGATATCGCGTTGCTGTCGCCGTTCGGCCGCCTTGGCAGCATCTCGCGCGAAACGCGTGTGGTCGGACTGAAGCGGCCGCTTGCGATCCGCATCGGCGATGGGTTGCTGGGGCGGGTGATCGACAGTCTCGGTCAGCCTATCGATGGTAAAGGCGAACTCGATTGCCACGAATTCCAGCCGGTGTTCGCGGACCCGCCATCGCCGATGAGCCGCCCGGTGATCGACCGGCCGATGCCAACCGGCGTGCGCGCAGTGGACGGCATGATGACGCTTGCCGAAGGTCAACGGATGGGCATCTTCGCGCCAGCCGGTGCAGGCAAGAGCACGTTGATGGGTATGTTCGCGCGCGGCGCGCAGTGCGACATCAACGTGATCGCACTGATCGGCGAACGCGGCCGCGAAGTCCGCGAATTCGTCGAACACATTCTCGGCCCGGAAGGGATGGCGCGCTCGGTGGTGGTGTGTGCGACTTCCGATCGTTCCTCGATCGAGCGCGCGAAAGCCGCTTACGCGGCGACCGCGGTGGCCGAATACTTCCGCGATCGCGGCCTGCGCGTACTGCTGATGATGGACTCGCTCACACGTTTTGCCCGCGCCCAGCGCGAGATCGGTCTGGCGATGGGCGAGCCGCCGACACGCCGCGGGTTCCCGCCGTCGATCTTCGCCGAGCTGCCGCGTCTGCTCGAACGCGCGGGTCTTGGCGTACGCGGCTCGATTACCGCGCTCTACACGGTGCTGGCCGAAGACGAATCGGGTGGCGATCCGATCGCGGAGGAAGTACGCGGGATTCTCGACGGCCACATGATCCTGTCGCGCGAAATCGCCGCGCAAAACCGCTATCCAGCCATCGACGTGCTGGGCAGCCTGTCGCGCGTGATGACCCAGGTCGTGCCGCGCGATCACGTCGCCGCGGCCGGTCATATCCGTCGCCTGATGGCGCGGCACAAGGAAGTCGAACTGCTGCTGCAGGTCGGCGAATACCAGAGCGGCAGCGATCCGCTCGCCGACGAAGCGATTCGCAAGATCGAGGTGATTCGCGCGTTCCTCGCCCAGGAGACCGACGAACTCGTCGATCCGGCCGTCACAGTCGATTTCCTGCATCAGATCGTCCAGGCGTGAGGAGGCGCGACGCATCATGAAGGATCGCCGGGTTGTCTCGCTCGAACGCGTGCTGTCGCGCCGCAAGACGCTCGACCGCAAGCTGAACGACGCGTTGCTCGCGTTGCGCGGCGAGCGTCAGGCGCTCGAAGGTGCGGTTGCCGAGTGTCGCAATGCAGCCGATCAACAGGCCGAGGTGGTGGCCGAACAGGACCGCAAGCTCGACGAGATGATGGGCCAGTCGTTTAGCCCTGATGCGTATCTGCGTTTGCGTGAACACCAGGTTGCGATGGGCGATCGTCATGCGCAGCTGCAGAGCGAAACGGCGCGTGCCGTCGCGCAGGTCGAAAGCAAGCAGGCGGAAATCGACCAGAGCCGCGCGAAGATCGTGCAGAACCGCGCGCGCATCGATATCTACGGCGAACGGCGCGACAAGTTGTGCCAGGCCATCAACACCGCCATCGAGGACGCCCAGGACGAGGAAGCCTCCGAGAGCCGGCGACCAGGACCGCGACCGTTCTGACAGGACCCACGTCCTCACCTTACTCAAGACACCACCATGAGCAGCCTCAGCTACGACGCGATCGAAACCAGTCACCAGTTTGTCCGCTACATGATGACGCTGGCGCTGTGCAGCGAGCGTCTGATCGTGCTGATGATCATCTTCCCGCCCACCAGCGACAGCGTCGTGCAGGGTCGTCTTCGCACCGCATTATCTCTGCTGTGGGGTAGCTTCGTCGCGTATGGTCAACACGGCGCGCTCGAGCAGCAGAGCGGGTTGTTTCTGGTCGGTGTCGGCCTGAAGGAAGCGCTGATCGGCGTGGGCCTCGGCTTTGCGGCGTCGACGGTGTTCTGGGCCGCGGAGAGCGTCGGGACCTATGTCGACGATCTGACCGGCTTCAACAACATCCAGATGTCCAACCCGAGTTCGGGACAGCAGACCTCGCTGACCTCGACGCTGCTCAGCCAGTTCGCGATCGCGGCGTTCTGGGTGCTGGGCGGCATGATGTCGCTGCTCGGCGCAGTGTACGAATCGTATCAATGGTGGCCACTCGAGAATCTCGCGCCGGTGGGCGGTCGAATCATCGAAGCCTTCGTGATGCACAAAACCGATTCCCTGATGGAAACGGTTGCCAAGCTGGCAACTCCGCTGATGCTGTTGCTGTTGTTGATCGATATCGGTTTCGGCTTTACCGGCAAGGTGTCGTCGAAGCTGAACCTGAGTTCGCTGGGGCAGCCGGTCAAGGGCGCGCTGACGGTGCTGATGCTGGCGCTGCTGGCGAGCGTCTTCATCGATGAGGTGCGCGGCCAGCTGTCGCTCAACAACATCGCGGCGGAATCGCGCGCGATCGCACATGGCAATTGAGCAAACCGTACGACGCAGGGAGCGATTTTGTGCAACTCACGGGGTAACGATGAAAAGGGTGACCAATAAGCAGAACCGCGGCTTGAACCGTGGTCCACGCGACACAGGCGATATCGTTGAAGGCATGCTTGGCGTGTTGTGGGCAGGGGCGCAACTCGATCTGCCAGGAGATCTGCGGGTGCTGGAAGATCTGCTCGATGCAATCGGTGTGATGCAACCGGAGATGGACGAGGATCGTGTCGCGCTGGCGTGGTGGCATGTGCGTGCGCGGGCGTGGTCGGACGCACTGGTTGAGTTGCGCCGCACCGAGCGCAGCGGTGCGCTGTCGTCGCTCGGTACTGCGTTGATGGCGGTGTGTCTGTTTGCGCTGAAGGACCCGACGTGGCGCACGTATGCGTATGCGGCGGCGTATCAGTCGGACAATGCGCTCGCGACGAAGACGGCGCTTGCGTTGCTGGCTGCGCCGGAGATCGAGCCGTTTGGGGGCGATGTGGAGTGAAGGGTGGGTTCGGCGCGGCGGGATGACCGGCAAGCAACAGGCAGGCTTTAGACAGGAAACACCGAGCGGGCACGGCTGCTCTCGGCCGAAGCGGTTTTCTGCCACCGTAAAAAGAAGTCGATACCCATGTCTTCGGAGGTCTTGCCCTTGCTGCGTATCGCCATGTTCTTCGCGGACCAGCACGCGCGGTACGACAGGATCTGGTTCATCGCACCGCGAGCCTCGGCTGCGGTCGTCTCGTCGCCTTGTTGCAGCGCCAGCGCCTCGACGCCGCGTAGTCCGTCGATCAGGCCGCTCATCCGCGGGTTCATTTCGTATTTGATGTTGAACTGGAAGCTCGAATTCGAGCCCGCTGCCTCCAGATCTATTTTGAATTGCGCGAGAATGCCGGCGGCGACGTCGCGACGTTCAGGCGTATCGACGTCCTCGGTCTTCTCGCGCGGGAGGACATCCAGACAACGGCGCAGCCAGTCTTCGGGATTCTCCTCGATCTCGACCAGCAGGTCTTTGGGGGTTCCGTAGCTGCGATCCACGGCGCCGCCTGTCTGGTCCCCGATCGGAAATCGTGTCGCGCCATTCTTCTCAAAGTTCGATGCAAGTTCCCGCGACACTTCGATGAGGTTACTGGTGAGGTTGATATGGGCCTGGCCGGTTCCCTTGCCGTCTGCGCCGATCGTGCCGATGGGTTCCTTGAACGGCGTGGCCATGAAGCCCATACTCGCCGACATATTGGCGCGTTGCCGGGCCTGGCTACTCGCGTCATAGACCGTTTGATGCGGATAGCCGGTTTGTTCGGTTCCTTTCTCGGTGGTTCGCTCGGCCTTTAAAGAAAGCGGCGTTACCGTCACGCCCGCCGAAAAGAAATCCCCCGGCGTGCGCACACGCGCAATCGCACCGGCTTCCAGCGAGAGCTGATTCGTCTGCGCTTTTCGCTCTCCTGACGCGATGAGCGTATCGGGACACAGCGCGAAGATCGCCTCCAGCGGGTCGGAGAACGGAGCGTCGTCGTCCGCCATCTGCTTGTCCCAATCCAGCATGACATCCAGCAGCTTGATGGTGTCGTCGATCGCCTCCTGCTCCTTGCGCACGCCACGCTCGTCTTTGCCGCGCAGGATCCGGAAGGTCGTGGATTGGGTGGTCGGGCGAGCCATTTCGAATTTGACGCTGCCGGACGGCGCGGTCAGGGTGGCGATGCCCACCTCCATCCTGTGTCCCAGGGTGACTTTTGCATCGCGCAAGGTCGAATCGATCGTGCCGACCTGGATTTCCGCCGCGAACGTCGGGTTCTTGATCTGGATGTAGGACTCCGTGCGTTTCGCATGCACACCGAACGTCGCGCTCATCGGAAACTTGGGCACCGCTGGCAACAGCGGAATACCGCCACCGAGAACACCACCGCTCGTGAACGTGATCTGGTCGCGCAACTTCATTTTTTTGATCATCGGCCAGATGTACTCCCTGAAGTCATCTCTGGAACCGACACGCATTTTCGCGAGGCGAACTTCTTTGTCTATTTTGGGGCTGCTGTCGGGGCTTGCGGCAAAGTCCTCCTGGAGTGCCGCGATAGACGAGGCCATCGCCGCCTGGGTCGCAGCGGGACTCGATCCTAGCGTTTGTTCCAGCGTTTTCAGCACATCGATGACCGACACACGCTCATTCTCGAAGAGCTGTTCGAGCGCCGGTGGCAAGGTGGCGACGTGGTACGGATTCGGTTTGGTCAATTTGCGCGGGCCGGATGTCGGCCTGGGCGGAACCAGCAGCGCGTGAACGGCCCGGCGTATCCGGGTTTTTTCGTCTGCGCCGAGGTGGGCATCGTAGATGCGTTTCGTGTGCCTGAAACTCGGCGGGCTGATCGGCGTAGCGAGGCGACTCACTATTGTCGGGCTGCGCTTCTCATTGCCTACGTAGTCGCTCAACGCGATGATTGTGGCGCTGAGCAGGCGGTCCGCTTCACGTTCTGCTCCAGGTTCTGCATGAGCGCCGGAAGGTTGAGCGGCACGTGCCGGAGCGCCGTTGCGTTGTGCCGACAGTTCGCGAAAACGGCCTCGGGCGTCTTTGCCGAGTTGTTCGAACGCGCTTATGACACTGGCTTCGGCCACTGTTTTGGTCGTCTGCATGCCCTGCGCTTCCATTTGCTTCTGGCCAAATCTCAGCGCTTTCCGATTGAATGGCGAAGCCTGGTCCGCAGGATGCGCCGTGTTCGGCAACCAGCGCAGGTGAGCGGGACGCGTGTCCTCGAGATACTGGAACGAGTCGGTTGTATTCAGCAGATTCCGGTTGTTGAGATCGTAATCCGATCCCTTTGCGTTCGACAGGAAGCCGTTGCGGACCGCGTTGAACGCTGCTTTCTCCCTGAGCGGAAGCCCAGCCAGATCGAACACCGGTTCCTCTTTGCGATTGCGTACCACGTGCGCTGCGACATGCATCGCTTTGCCCAACCACGCCTTGACGTCGTCGGACTCGTCCTTTTGAGCTCGATGGGCCATCCAGTAAGCTTGCACGGCATCCATCTGCGCTCGCTCGAGTCGATCGGTCGAAGGCGCGGTCGCTACGAGATCGAGTACCTCGGTGCCGCGAGGGATGTGTGTCATGAGCTCCAGCAGGCGTTCCATCTGGACGCTCGGGGCGGTGTACCCGATTGAGGGGTTGTCGGTATCCGGAGGTTCGATCCAGTGATTGAGCGGATGCGCGGTCAAATCATCGAGGAGTTGGCCGGCATCCTGCAGA
Source organism: Paraburkholderia acidicola (assembly GCF_002362315.1). Classification (GTDB taxonomy): domain Bacteria; phylum Pseudomonadota; class Gammaproteobacteria; order Burkholderiales; family Burkholderiaceae; genus Paraburkholderia; species Paraburkholderia acidicola. The sequence goes on along the minus strand of NZ_MTZV01000006.1, from coordinate 904,225 downwards.
TTGCCGTTCGTCGTGACGGCGAGCCCGCGGGAAATCATTTCCATCGCCGCGGCACGAGGCAACGCTCGCTCGGCCTCGGTATCGTCGGGCGGCAGGTCGTCGGCGAGTTTCCGAAGTCGGGCGACGAAAGCTTGACCGTCAGCGCCAGCAAGCTCGATGGAATCGAATCCTGGTGCGGTCGATGCGATAGCGGTCGTGCCGAGTAAATTTAGCTGGCTCTCGAGGTGCCGACTCTCATCCAGTTGCGCCTGGGTGGTTCTCTGCTTGTCGCCGACAGCTTCCGCGGGTCTATCGAGTCTGCGGCTGGCCGCGTCGAGTCGGCTTTGCAATGGGCTCATGCGGCCGATTTCTTCGTCCAGGTAAGGGACGAACTCGGTCAGTGCCCGCTGCGCGTCATGGGCTTCTTCCTGTCGAGCTTTGAGGACTCGACCTGTAGAGTCTTTCAATGTGCCTCGAACGATTCGTTCCTGCGTGGCTCGCGCGGCCTGCGCTGTCGATTCGGGCGTGAGCCGTAGCCCGGCCTGAACTTCACTGAGTTGATTCTCCAGTTGCTCCAGTTCTTCCACGAGCGTAACCGTTTCGTCATGCAGTTTTTGCGCATTGGCAAGGTCTTGCAGACTCGATTCACGCTTGCTGACGATCTGTGTTTTGAGTCTCGTCAGTTCGCCGACGATCCTCGTGACATGTTCATCGTGGTTACCTAACTCGCTGCGTAAATGGGTGATCTGTGTGTCGACGAACTTGACCTTCTGATTGACGAGATCCATCGAGAGAACCTGTGCGCCGATCTCGAGCAACGAGGCGACGGATGAACTTGCCCGAAGGTCTGCCGCGGCACGCGCGAGCTTGTCGCGTGCTTCCATGAGCGATTGTTCGCCCGTTTTCACGAGGTCCGCTGTCGCGCTCGAGGTTGCCGGTCCGGATGCCTGTTGTCTGGCGTTTTCCAGCCTGCTCTGCGCATCTCGCAGGTTTTCGATCGACTGCTCGTAGGCGGCGTGGTGCGCGTTGAGTTGCTCGAGCATGTGGACCTGGCGGGCCCGTGTCTGCGCTGCGTCGTTACTTTGATCGCCTTTGCTTTGCTTTGCGTCCCCGGATGTCGTCTTGTACGCGGGATCGCTGGCCATCAGCTCACGCGCGTTTTTGGGCTTGATGGAGCGCCCAAGACCTGGAATTGCAGCGAGGGTGCGCATCCCGAGCGATCGCTGTGGCCGCTTGTTCGTTTCAGGCAATTCCAGCAGGGTCGTATCGAGTATCGCGTCGACTCGCTGGGCGAGATCGTGTGCTTGCGTCAACACATCGGCATCGGGAACGGGACCGATGCCCGGCTCCAAAGACGGTGTTGCCAGTAACACGGAGTTCGGCGTGTCGTTTGAACGGCTTTTGCCGGCTCCCAGTATCCGGCTGCCCACCGTCATCGGGCGTCCCCGAAAGTTCGCGCGTAGTGCCTTGAGCTTGCCGGGCGCCGGTCGCATGAATTCCCCGGCTGACTTGAGACCATCGATCAGCGTGTTCTGTTTCGCTTCGACCGGCGGTGTAGGGGTACTTTCGCTGTTCGCGGCAACACCGTCAGGTTGCGCGACCGGTGGGCGCATGTCACGCAGTTCGATCGCATCGTCGGATGCAGTGCGGCGAGAGAAACGAACAGTCGATGACATGGCGCAGATCGTAGTGAAGAGATGCTCGTGCTAGCCGGTAGCAGCGAAGTGCTGAACCTGTAAGTGCATCTTTTAATCCGCGTGTGACACCCGTATGTGTTTGTGACGCTCTGTTACCTTCCGGACGATGTTGCTCTACGCAGCACCATCCGCACCGGTATCAAGCGGACTGCGCTGCGCGAGCAGCACATCACGCAGAAAATCCTGATTGATGGCATGCCATTCGGGCGAACGCACCGACACCTCGTGCGGATTCTTCTTGCCTTGTGCCTTGCGGATAACCAGCACGGTCAGCGTGAGTGCATGCGCTTCGAGACCGTCTTCCACGGTGGATCGTGTGGCCGCCGCGGTGTGAGTGAGACGCTTCGCGCAGGCTGCACGGATCGTATGCAGCAGAGGCGAGCGGAAATTCAGGCGCCAGATATCGAACGACAGTTCCGCGAGTAATACCGCGTTCCGGTAGGTCTGCTGTTTTTCGAACACTGCTGCGAGGGTCGCGGCCATGCGTGCCAGCCGCACCTGGTCGAGGCGCGTCGTGTGGGTGCGATGCGCACCGTGCCAGAGCCGGATCGATTCGGCGACGTGTACCGTGCGTAACCACGTGTGGCTCGCGGCATGCTCGACGAGCTGCCTGACGACGAGGTGACAGAGCAGGTCGCATTGTGCTTCGTGATCCGGGCGCTCAGGTGCGGTCATATTGTTGTGTTCGGCGGGCATCGGGTTGCGCCGGATCAGCATCCGGTACGGGTGGTCGGATCAAGCCTGGATCAGCGCCAGATCGTCCAGACGCGACTGGAAATGGGGATCGCTGGGTTTTTCGAACGTGTTCATGAACGCCGCAGTTGCGTCTTGCGCAGTGCTGGTGCCCTTGACCGCCGAGATCGCACCCGATTGCGTTGTTTGCAGCTCCTGCTTCAGGTAGCCATAGTTCGCTGCTTCACTCGATGGGTCGAGACCGTTCTGCTTCGCATACGCTTCCAGACCTTGCTTGCGCGGGCCGCCCCATTGCGCGATGCCGTAACCGTTGGCGTTGTCGTCGGCGTTGTTGCCGGTTGGCGCACCGATCTGACCACCCTGGTTGATGCCGGAATTCATCCCGCCGCTTTCGAGCCACAGGTTGGCGACGATGCCTTGCGCCTGTGGCTTCGTCAGACCGAAGTCGCTCATCAGGTTGTTGACGTACTGATTCGCGACCTGTTGGCCCTGCGACTGCGAGAGGGCCGTGGTCTGCGGAGCCGTGCTGAGGCCGAACATCGTTGGACCGGAGTTCGAGCTTGAGCCGTTGCTGGCCGGCGGCGGTGGGTTGTTCGTTGTTTGCGTGCTGTTGCCAGCAGGAGGGGCGCCGTTGTTGCCGCCACCGTTGTTTACCGGCGGCGCGTTGGTAGTTACCGGAGGCGCGCCGTTCGTTGCGGGCGGTTGGCTGCTAGCCAACGGAGGTGCATTGCCTCCGCTACCCACTGGCGGAGCAGAACTGTAGTCCTGAGGGAAAGGGTTGCTGTTGCCGCCCGATGACGACCCACTGCCGACCGGCGGCGCACCGCCTCCCGAGTCGTCTCCGTCCGAATTTTGCAGCACCTGCTGAAGCATCTGCAGCAGTTCTTCGATGATCTGCAGAATTTGCTGCTGGTTCAACCCGTTGCCGGAGGTGTTGCCGTTCAGTCCATAGATCCCGTCCGATCCACCCGTGATATCCGACGAGCCGGAACTATAGCTGTGGAGATAGTCCATCGGGTTGGTCGAGTAGCCTTGCACTGCTGCGCTTGACATGACTTTCTCCGTGTATGGCCGGCGTTGAGAAGCGTGCGGTCACGCACCCGATGTGCCGCTCGTTCGATCAATATAGAATTCGCGCGCCTTGTGTTCGACGTCGACCAGGAAATTATGTCCAGCGATGCGAAGCGGAACGTCTCAAGGCCCCATCTGCGCGCGAATGGCCAGCGGCAGCGGGCTCCATTCGATCAACGCGATGAAACCGTCGAGTGCCGCGATCACGATCGAGCGGCGATACTCGTGGACGACTTCGCCTGGCTGATAACGGTGTGCTTCCGTCCAGCCCTCGGCGCGCTTGACCGAGACCTTCGTGTCGCGCAGCGGCGCGAAGCATTCGAACAGTCCGCACGCGCGTACGACACGCATCACGTCGGCGACCGGTTGATTGAAGTCGAGCGTGCGGCGTTCGTCGTCGAGACGCGGCCAGTAGCTGCCGGGCGCCTGCGGCCGGCGTTCGTCCCACAGACGATGGAAGTCGATCGCGACACGCGCCGCAAGTCGCTGCATGGCCATGCGCAGTTTCAGTTGCAGCGTTTCGTGCGATTCGTCGGCGGGCATCGGAAAGTGTTCTGCATCGAGGATGTCGCCGGTATCGAATTCCGCCGCGATGCGATGACAGGTCACGCCCCATTGCGGACGCTGCTCGAGCAGGGCCTGTAGCAGCGGGTACGGACCGCGTCCTTCGGGTAACGGCGATGGATGAAAATTGATTGCGTGTGCGAGGTCGTGGGTCCAGTCGGGAATTTTCCACTTGTAGCCTGCTACAACGAGCGCGTCGCAGCGCAGCGCGCGCAGCATCGACAGATCGTCTTCGCGGATGCGCGAGAGCTTGATGGGCACGCGGTGAAGCTCCGCGCGCGCGGTGGTCTCGTTGTTGAAATCGGTCTGGTTATCGACGGGCATGGTGAACATTGCCACCGGCTCCCAGCCCGATTGTACGAAGGTGTCGAACACGGTGTTATAGCGATCGAAGCCGGCGTAAGCGAAACGCATGGTGGGTCCTGATGGAAAAATAGCACCGAGACAAGGAATGTATCCGTGGATATGTCGAATCGTCGAGTAACGATTACGGAGGATTCCAGCTTTTCCGCGTGGTCAATGTACACGTACTTGCAAGCGTACGATTGTCTGCGTGTTTGGGGAGGGGTGATCGGAAGTTCTGTCGGTAACCGCGAACCGGGACGACGTGCGTGTGACATGCCGGTTCGGGTACTGCTTTGCGATGGCAAGGAGCGGCAGCGTGAGCTTGGGCTTCACTTCTCGCGTCAATGCGATAGGGCTCACGCCAACGGAGAATCCAGGCAACGATGGAGGAAAGGGGAGTGGCGGTGCCCGTTGCGTTGATGCATCGCATGTCGGGCCCCGCTTCGTACCGACCACTATCTATCACTTCATCGGTGCGGTCTGCGCATCATGTAGCGGGCCGTGCGGCATCGGCAATACTCTTCGTCTCTTCTTTCGACTGGTTTATCAGCATGTCATTCGTTTGCCGATCGTTCTCGATCTTCGCCATTTTCCAGGCCGTGCTCATGCCACTGTCCGCACCCAGTTGCGCTATGCCAGCAGTGCCGTTGTTATTCATCACCGATTCTGCCAATCTGCCTCCTTGACCTAGCGTCGAAGTCGAGTTGGTATGTTGGGATACAGCGCCAGCTGCGCCCGCTACCGTGCCAGCGAGACCCTCTGCCCCGGCAACCACTGGGCTCATCGCGGTCATTGCGCTCGATGCCGCACTGCCAAAGCGACTGAATACACTCTCCGACTTACTACCTGCCGACGAGCCGGGACTGTCTCCTCGGGCCAGTGTTGCAGCACTGGTATCCAGCTTCGGCAACGCCCCCAGTCGCATCTTGAGGTTTTGGCCCAAACCGCCCGGTTTGACCATCATGTTTGACAACCCTCCGAATGTGCCTTCCTCGCGGGAACGCGACTGAGGTGAGGCAGCATCGGCTGGAGACGGTTTTTGACTCTTGGCTTTTCCAAGGAGATCCTTGGCTACGTCAAGCCCGGTCTTGGCTACGTCGACGCCGGTCTGAACAATACTTGTGACAGCAAGTGGGTTAGCCATAGTGAATCTCCCAAAGACGGCGAAAAATCGCCCTGGAAAAGTAAGGCACGTCTTCGGAACGTACCGGACTGCCTCTATATGAAAAACTCTACGTCAATACACGGAGCGGTTCGGCACAGATGCGAATCCCCAGTCTGTTTTGCGAAGCATGCCGCCGGATCGATCGCGACCTCAAGCCCGCATCCAGCTCGCCTGCATGAGCATCATCGACTCCGCCGACGTCGCCGGCCGTGCCGACGCGGTCGCAGGCTCAGCTGCCACCGGCTCCGCAGCCGCAGATTCCGCCGCATGCATGCCGCCACCACTCATCTTCGCAGCCCGCTCCAGCAACTTGCTACCGATACTCGCCGCTTCGCGATGTTCGCGCTGCTCCGCCGCCGTGCGCGCATAGCTCTGCCACAGCGGGTCCTGCATCCCGAACAGGCACACCGCCATCAGCGCCGCATGCAGTGCCGTGCGCTTCGCGTCCTGATCGTCGTCTTCGAGCACGCGCAACGCGTCGATCCAGGACTGACGGCGCAGATGGCGCCATGCAACCACGGTGCCGGCGCCAGTCCAGCGCGGTCGCAGCACGCGGATCGCGTCGAGCAGATCTTCGAAGTCGGATAGATCATCGAGTTGCGACGCGGTCCACAGCACCTTGGTGAGGCCGCCCGCCACGTCGTCCCTGCATCCTGTGTCATTCACGATTTCGTCACCTGTGTGGGAGTTGCATATAAAGACCGTGACATCTCGCTCCATCCGTTCAGCCGCGTCTTCCTCGGCCCGTGCTGTCAGTAAGGCCGACAGGATTAGTGTGTCGCATCTGCTGACGGTCCGATTCACCCGATGCGAACGAAACGACTGCGGAGCGAAGGGGTTTCGTCATGTTGCCGGGGCTCGCATCTACGACGGATCGTCGTTCGGCTCGACCCGCAGGAAACGCGTGACGAGCATTTCGATCGAATGCGCGTAACGGTCGCGTTCGGCCGGTGTTTCCGAGTGGTACGCACCGATCGCGGTCCACGTGTTGCCGTACTTGGCGGTCATACGGTGCAGATACCAGGCGGCGATAAAGACGTTCTTGCACGGCACGATCAGGTCGTTCACCGAGATGCCGTAGCGCGATAGCGCCGGCAAATGGATCGAGTTGATCTGCATCATTCCGTAGTCGGTCGAACCGTTCGCGTTGTGGTGGATCGCACGCGCGTTGGCGTGCGATTCCTGCCACGCGATCGCGCGCAGCACCAACGGACTGACGTGCTGGTATTGCGCCGCAGCGGTAAAACAGTCGGTCTGTGTTTGCACCTGCGCTTGAGCCTGTGCCTGCACAGCGAACGGACAGAGGCCGAATGAGACCAGCCCCGCCAGCGAATAAATGATGCGGTGTGAGATCTGCATGATGTCGTGCCCGAAGCAAAGAGGACGGGTAGCGAACGATCAGCGGCCCATGGTTTGCGAAGGGGCTTCGTTAAACACGCTGCGATAGCCGTTGATGAGCGTCGAACGATGCTGCACGCCCCACTTCTTCGCGACATCGAGTACGCGTGCGACCGGTGCATCGTCGTCGAGCAGTTCGTCGCGAATGCGCTCCATGCGTTGACGGCGGATCAACTCGCTCGGCGAAAGACCCAGATGCTTGCGGAAGGCGCCTTGCATCGCGCGCTCGGTGACACCGATCTGCGACGCGACTTCACGAACCGACAGGTCCTTCTGATCGAGGTGATCCATCAGGTAGCGATACGCGCGGCGATACTTCGCGGGCAGACGCGCACTGACGTCATCGGCGCGCGGCGTGCTGCGCGACTGCGCGGCTTCCGGTGCGGCGGCGGGCAACGATACGCTGTCGGCGCGCACGTGCTGGATCGAGGCGAGCGCATAACGGCCGTAGAGGGTCGCGAACTCCTGGGTGCGCATCTGTTGCTGCATGATCTTGGCGCGGCAATACAGATAGTCGAGGTACCAGCGCGCGTTCTGGCTGCCGTGCAGCGCGGCGGCGCCGGATTGTTCGAGCAGTTCTTCAGCCACTGCGGTCGCATGGGCGGCGATCGCGCCGAGCGCCATCTCGAGGCACAGGCTGCGATGGTAGTCGGCGAGACCGGCCTTGCGGCTCCAGCTGGCATACGTCTTCAGTGCCGAACGTTCTTGCGTATGGCCGGCAGCAAAAGACTTCAGATGCCCCAGATAAGCGAGGCGCTCGTCGAGCAACGGCATCGAGAGGCCAGCAGCGAGCACGGCGGGCGCACCGAGCGCGGTTTGCGAACCGGTGACCACCGAGCGCCAGTAGATGTGGTCGCCAAGCGGCTCGGCGTCGTGCAGTTCGTGCTGGGCAAGCAGGTCGCGGCGCAGCATCTCGACGAGGTAGGTCCAGCGCGTGTCCGGATGTGCGGCGGCGAGCGGGGCAAGCTCAGCGAGCCGGTCGCAGGCGGCCTGCACACAACCCAGATGAAACAGCACGAGCGTCGCACCGATGAGGCTGTCGAGCTGCTGTGCGGCCGTCGCGCAGCGTTCTTCGGCGACGCGGCGGAAGCAGGTCAGCGCGACGTGAAACTGGTTGCGGAAGCACGCTTGCCAGCCCGCGTTGCGCACCGAGACGACGCGCATGGCGTCGCGCGAGTGGCGCACGGCCTTTTGCGTCTTGCGATAGGTCTCCTCGGCTTCCTCGTGGCGTCCGAGGGCGAGTTCGAGGTCGGCGTGGATCTGCAGGGCTGTGTATTCGTCGTGCGCGTGATCGCTGTCGGCGAGGCTCGCGGCCAGGTGGACGGCTTCATTGAGCTGGCCATCGAGGACGCGGGCCGCGAGCGCGGCAGGAACGCCGTCGCAGGCGAGGACCGAGGAAGCTGCAAAGTAGACTGTCGAGAACATGGTGTCGCTCCTGACTCAAAAGGCACTCGTGAGAGCTGGTAGCAGCGAAGTGCTGAACCTGTGAGTGCATCTTTTCATCGAGGCGCGACGTTGACGCGCATTTGTGATGGTCTGTTACCTTCGGCCGGACGGACCCTTCCGACTGGCTAATGATCGGCCGGTTGCCTGCCCTGTTCACAAGCGCTGCCGGCGAAAGAGGCGGAAGGTCAATACGCGAACATGGTATCGGTGGGGATTGCCCCCCTTACGTGTGCACAGAGCGCTTCTTTGTCAGGGTTGTCGGTCGATCCGATCGCGTTGGTCAGCCTGAATGCCATATCGAAGTGATAGTCTTCCGGCAAGTTCCGCGCTATGACCGCAACGCGATCGATGGCCTGCTGCGCTTGCCCGTAGATTGCGGGCAGCGTGATCTGTTCGATAAGTGCCCTCAACGGCTCGATCTGCAATTCACGAGGCTCCAGATCCCGGATGACATGGCAAAGTGACTCGAAGACGGGCACCTGCGCAGGAGCGCTCAACACGCTGATCCGATCGACAAATGAATGCAATAACTGTGCTTTGTACGCGGCGGGCAATGATTCCTCTGGAAGACTGAATGCGCGCGCCGCGTCTGCGTATGCTTCGTCTGGCGTTCGATGCGTCGCTTGCGATCCGATCTGGGAAACGCTCTGCTTTAAGGCCTGGTAGAAATGGCCCTGACGAGCAGCTTTTGCGTCGCCGTCGGGCATATCGTGGATAGACTTTCCCGTATCAAGGATGTCTTGACGCGTTGCTACTTTCACGCGCTGAGCGGACCTCGCCATCCCCAGGATCGGGGATGTTGTCATCTCCAGAATTGGAGATCTTGTGGGCGCTGTCGCGACCGGGCGTCTGATCCCTTGAATCCGGTCATTGGCGGGAAGAAAGGCCAGCGCCCCACGTGGCGCGCTATGAGAAGGCATTCCCCTGCCTTGCCTGCCAGTGTCGGTTCGGAGGTCCCCATCGGGCGTTTGGGTAACCGGTACAACCGGTCGCATTGATGGAGCGTTAGCGCGCGTCATGTCGAGACTCCCAGGAGGTCAGAAATACTTCTATCTGAACTCTATTATGGGAACTGACATGGGCCGGTTACGACGACCGGCCGAAGTAAAGTACACCGGTACGAAGTGAGCTTACTCCGTAGAACGAACTCATTGCTGCGTTAAGGACGCACGTCGCACGCGGTGGCGCTAACCAGCGGATGAATCTCCGCGTGTTGTGCGACGACGCGTCGTGCGAGTGCTTCCTGGCCAACGCCTTCGGATGGTTGCCGGTGCACAGCGTGTGCCGTGAGCGGAGTAAGTGCGTCGAGGCGACGCGGTTCGGCGGCAACTGTATCGACGAGCGGCACATGCGCGATCGCTACCGCGGATTCGTGCAAGCCTGCGCCTGCATCGAGCGGGGTCACGATCGGCACCTGCGGGTATGTCAGACTCGGTGCAACCGCTTCGGCCAGCGGCACATCGACCCGTTCAATCCGGTAACCGTGCGCGTACATCGTACGCAAATGAACACCATGCGCACCGTTCAGATTGAGCTTCTTGCGCAGCTTGTAGATGTGTTGTTCGAGCGTGCGTCCGACGATATCTTCCGAACTGCTCCACACCGCACCGGCAATCTGCCGGCGGCTCACATATTCACCGGGGCGTGAAAACAGCAGCCACGCAATCGCGAATTCGCGCGACGTGAGGCGGATCGAATCGCCTTCGATCTGCACCGTGCACGAGCCGCGGTCGAGCCGGTAGGCACCGCATTCGAGGTCGTCATCGTGAGGCGTGCCCGGAGCCGTTTGAAAACGTCGCAGCGCAAGATGTACACGCAGCACGAGTTCGCGCGAATCGATCGGTGCGAGCACGACATCGTCGGCGCCTGCATCCAGCGTATCCGTGATGCTTGCGCGGTCGTGGACTGCGCCGACCACGATCAGCGGTGCGCGGCGGTCCGCATAGCACGTCCGTCGTGCGAGGACGGGACGCAACGGGCTCACACCGGTTTCGGCATCGACGAGTATCGCAGTGAAGTCTTCCCGATAGACGGCACGCGCGAGCGCCACGTCGTCCGCGAACCGGCTGCATACCGCACCATCGGCCTCGAAACACCGGCAGATCAACCTGAACAGACTCGTGTTCCGGGTCATGACTGCAAGCTTCATTATTTTTCCTCCGGGTGGTCCCTGTCGGATGCGGACCTTGACGCGAAGCGAACTGCGGACCTATGCGAGTTCGTTGCGAGTGATCCGACAGTAGAGCGCCAGATGTTTCAGGTATGTAACGATTTGTTTCAGCGGACCTGGTTGTGGACACAACAGGAGTATGCGCAATCGCATAGCTAACGCCGGCACTTGTGCGTAGTGGATCGTTGGCGCGGATTTAGGGGTAATTTCTCCCCGTTATGCGAATGCGGTAGTTTTCTCGAACCCTGCGAAACTTACGGTCAGTTCGACCGATCGTGATTGAAAGCCTTTGCCGGCGCGCACCTTCGTTATTCCTTACGCTCTTGTAAGAACAATTTAAGTTTCGTTGTGCATTAGTTGTCGGACAGGCGAATATTTAACGTCGGCTACTCAGCGCGCAACCTCAGCGCAACAACTTCGTGGCAAGTACCTGGGGGAAGTACTTGTGGTCGCAACCATCGGTTGGTCGGTGCTGACCTCGACGTCGTTGTGATCGAGGCATGCGGCGCGCATAGCAATGCCTCAATAGCGCCGCGTCAGCTGCGTGCGCATCTCGCTCTTCGCGGCGCTGTCCGGATCGTGCAGCCAGATGAATTCGCTGGCGACCAGCGTCGCGACCGGCACACCGTCGCGAAACAGCACGCGGTTGCCGGCGACGGCCGGCACCTTGTCGCCGGGCAGCATGGTGCCCAGCAGGTTCAATGGATCGGTTGCGGCGACGCACACGTAGTGTCCGTCGTTCGCGTGATGGCGCATTTCGCGCAGCAGCGGAATCGCTTCGGGTAACGCGAACTGTTCGCCCGACGGGCCGTTGACGAAGCGGCCGCCGCGCACCTGGCCGCGCGCTTCGAGCCGCTGGAACACACGCAGCAGATCGCGCCACGGCGGTAGCCAGTCCGCTTCGCGTTCGAGCAGGCGCCAGAACACGACACCGTAGCGGCGTAGCAGTGCCATCGCGATGTGTTCGAGCACCTCGGGTGCGATCCGCGGGCGGCGCGTGTTCGGCGTTGCTGCAGAGTCTGCGTCCGCGTTTGCGTTTGCGGTTGAGTCGGTCACGGGCCGCCGCAGCAGCGCCCAGCGTCCCGCGTCGTCCATTCCACCAATCAGCGCGCCAACCCGGCCACGTCGACTACCGTAGTACGCATTGCGTTTCGCCACCGGCTTGAGCAGCGCGCGCAATCCCGCGAAGCTGTCCGAGTTCACGAGGCCGGCCGCGACGAGTTCGCCGAGCGCGTTTTCGAGTTCGATCCGCAGCCCGTGCACATCGGCCAGCAGTTCGTCGAAGAACATCGCGCCATGTCGTGCCAGCGCATCGTGAACGTGCTGCGCACGCGGCGACAAATCGATGGGCTTGGACAGATCGAGCAGCGCACTCCATACAGCCACGTCGCGTCGCGGCAACAGCACGATCGGCGTGCTGCGCACTGGCCCGGCGGCCGCACGCGAGCGCTCGGTGAGCCGGGTCCAGACGATCTTGCCCGAGCGGCACAGTTCGTCGAGTGACGTGATCGAATAGTCCTTCAACCGCGCGGGCAGGATGTCGTCTTCCCATGCACCGGCCGCTGCCTGAAAGCCTTCGAGCTGGTCGAGTATCGCGGCAAGCGCATCGCGGCCTTCGCCGCGTGTGGACGGGCTCACGTGCTGCCATTCGAACAGGAAGCGCATGAAGTCGTGTCGCTCGACCGGTTCGATTTCGCGCCGCAACCGGCGCACTGTGTAGCGATGAATGCGCGCAAGCAGATGTCGTTCGCACCATTCCTCTTCACGTGTGCCGGGCGTAAAGCGGCCGCGCATCACGTAGCCTTCGGACTCGAGCCGCGTCAGTGCGAGCGCGACCGCCGATGCAGGCAGTGCCAACGGCCGCGCGATCGCGGGTACGGAGAGCGGACCGAAGCCGGTGAGCCTCGCGCGCACGACGTCGACGATCGCATCGTCTTCGGTCCACGGGTCGGCGTAGCCTTTCGGCGGTTCGATGACGGGCTCGATCGGCGCGACCGGGTAGATCGCGCGCAGACACGCGAGGCGTTCAGCCGCGACCCATAACGTGTCGTGCTGCGCGATCTGCATGCGCGTCGCGCGGCCTGCTTTGGCCAGTGCGTCGAGCCATTGCGGCCAGCCGTCGTTGCGCTGCGCTTCGGCTTCTGCGTCTGTTATACAGGCGAGACCGGTCAGTGCTTCGTGCATTTCGTCGGCATCGCGTGCTTGCGGCCACGCTTCCTCGCACACGCTCGCAATCGCATCGGCGTCGAGTGCGCCGAGATCGTCGGCGGATTCCGGGTCGGTCCAGCGGCGGTTCAGTACGGCTTGCGTGCGACGTTCCTCGATCGGTGCATCGTCAAGGAACGCATACGGTTTCGCGCTGAGAATTTCGGCGGCGAGCGGCGACGGTGCAGGCAGTTCGCGTGTGACAAGCGTGACTTCACCGCGCTCGATCCTGCGCAGCAGATGCAGCCAGCCGTCGGTATCCATTGCTTCGTGCAGGCAGTCGTCGACGGTTTGATCGACGAGCGGATGAACCGGCAACTCGCGCTCGCCGACGATGTTCTCAAGGCACGCCACCTGATCCGGAAACACCGTCGCGAGCAGATCTTCGCTGCGCATACGTTGCAGTTGCGGTGCGGTCTTGCGGCCACCGGTATAGCGCGGCAACGCGAGCGCGGTCGTTGCATTCCAGCGCCAGCGCACACCGAAGAGCGGCGCATCGAGCAGCGCCTGAATCAGGATGTGTTGCGCGGTATTCGAATGCAGGTAGCGCCACACTTCGTCGAGGGCGAAGCTGTGGCTGCCGGTCAGCGACAGGATGATCGCGTCTTCGGTGGCGGCGGCCTGTAGTTCGAAGTTGAACGTGCGGCAGAAGCGCTTGCGCAGGGCGAGACCCCACGCGCGATTGAGCCGGCTGCCGAACGGTGCGTGAATGACAAGCTGCGTGCCGCCCGATTCGTCGAAGAAGCGCTCCATCACGAGCGTGTTCTGCGTCGGTAATACGGTGAGGGCGGCGCGGGCGCGCGCGAGGTATTCGGCGATTTGCCGCGCGGCAGGTTCGGACAGGTTCAGCTCGTCGGTCAGCCAGGCGATGGCGCGGTTGACGTTATTCGTTGCGTCCTCGCGCACCGTGCCGTTGTCGCCGCTGCCGCCGCCCAGCAGCGTATCGATCTGCGCCCGCAGCCGCGCGACGCCGAGCGATAGTTCGTCGCTGCGCCCCGGTGCTTCACCGAGCCAGAACGGAATATTCGGCGGTTGCCCTTCAGCATCGACGACGCGCACCCGGCCAGTCTCGACACGCAGGATCCGGTACGACGCATTGCCGAGCTGAAACACGTCGCCGGCGAGACTTTCCACCGCGAAGTCTTCGTTGACTGTGCCGATGTTCACGCCCTGCGGTTCGAGCAAGACCGCGTAGTCGGCGTTCTCGGGTATCGTGCCGCCCGATGTCACGGCGACCAGCTTGCCACCGCGCCGTCCGCGCAGGGTGCCGTTCACCGCATCGCGATGCAGGTAGGCAGCACGCGGCCCGTGGCGGCTCGTATAACCTTCGGCGAGCATGCGCAGCACGGCATCGTACTGGTCGCGCGCGAGGTCCGCATATGGCGCAGCGCTGCGAATGAGATCGAACAGCGCATCCTCGCGCCACTCGTCATTCGATACTTCGGCGACGATCTGCTGCGCGAGTACATCGAGCGGCGCACGCGGAATCTGCAAGGCGTCGAGCTCACCGCGCCGCACGCAATCGAGCAGCGCCGCACATTCGAGCAGATCGTCGCGCGAGGTCGGAAACAGTCGCCCCTTCGGCATCCCGCCGACCTGGTGCCCTGAGCGCCCGACACGTTGCAGGAATGGAGCAATGGCGCGCGGCGAACCGAGCTGACAGACCAGATCGACATCGCCGATATCGATGCCGAGTTCCAGCGACGCCGTCGCGATCAATACCCGCAAGTCGCCGCGTTTCAAACGCTGTTCGGCGTCGAAGCGCAGTTCTTTCGCGAGGCTGCCGTGGTGAGCGGCTACGGCATCCTTGCCGAGGCGTTCGGTCAGATACCGCGCCGCACGTTCGGCCATCCTTCGCGTGTTGACGAAGACGAGCGTCGTGCGATGCTGCGCCACGAGTTCGGCGAGCCGGTCGTAGACGCGCTCCCATACCTCGTTGGCCATCACCGCTTCGAGCGGGACCGGCGGAAGTTCGAGCGCGAGATCGCGCTTGCGTGCATGACCGACGTCTACGATCGCGCAATCGGGTGCTGCGTCGCTGTCGAGACTCGCACCGCCGACCAGAAACCGCGCCACCAGTCCGATTGGTTTCTGTGTGGCCGACAGGCCGATACGCGGCAGACGCCGACCGCACAGCGCGTCGAGCCGCTCGAGGCTGAGCGCAAGATGACTACCGCGTTTGGTGCCCGCAATCGCGTGGATTTCATCGACGATCACCGTGCGCGTGCTCGCGAGCATCCGACGTCCCGACGCGGAACCAAGCAACACGTAGAGCGATTCGGGCGTCGTCACGAGGATGTGCGGCGCGCGTTTGCGCAGGGCGGTGCGCTCCTGTTGCGTGGTGTCGCCGGTGCGCACGGCGGTACGGATGTCTAGCGCCGGTAGCCCGCGTTGCGCGAGTTCGGCGGCGATGCCTTCGAGCGGTATCTGCAGATTCAAACGAATGTCGTTCGATAGTGCCTTGAGCGGCGACACATAGACCACCAGCGTTTCGTCGGGCAACGTGCCGCCGTGCGCGAGGCCGTCGCGGACCAGTTCGTCGAGCGCCGACAGAAAGGCGGTCAGTGTCTTGCCGGAACCGGTTGGCGCGGCGACCAGCGTCGAGCGGCCGCTGCGGATCGACGGCCACGCCGCAACCTGCGCATCGGTCGGCGCCGCGAACGTCTTGAGAAACCAGCCAGCGACCGCCGGATGAAAATCGGCGAGTACGCTGGCTGGGGGCAGCGCGGAAGTCATGAGCCGGTTCTGCCTGAGTGAGTACTGCGGGGCACGCTGGCCTGATGGGTTACTTCGCCTTGTCCGCCGCGTTGGAAATAGCCTGGCCACCGCTGGAGAGATCCTGACCGGCACCGGCAATCGTGTTGCAGGCCGCGAGGCCAGCGGTCAGAACGAGCAGCACGGCGATCATCGTACGTGTCATGAGTTTTCTCCGGTT
Organism: Paraburkholderia acidicola; assembly: GCF_002362315.1. Lineage (GTDB taxonomy): Bacteria > Pseudomonadota > Gammaproteobacteria > Burkholderiales > Burkholderiaceae > Paraburkholderia > Paraburkholderia acidicola. Next base: position 888,557 of record NZ_MTZV01000006.1, on the reverse strand, counting down.
AGGTGCGAATAGGTGTGGGTAGAAGCACCCGCTCACATTCTATGGCCGATCCGGTCAAGCGGGGTAAAGCGCCACTGGCTCTGCGACATGGCTCCCAGGGCGCGCGACCGCCGTGCCTTATCATGTGCGTTCCCTCCACCCTGACGCCCACAAGGCAGATCGAGATGACCGAGCACAGCAACCCGCTGTTACAGGACTGGCAAACGCCTTACCAGTTGCCGCCGTTCGCGCAGATCAAGCCTGAACATTTTGCCCCGGCTTTTGTCACATTGTTCGCCGAACATCTGGCCGAAATCGATGCACTGGCCGCACATCCGGAAGCACCCACGTTTGAGAACACCGTGGCCGCGTTCGACGCTGCGGGTGCGCGGCTTGCCCGTGTGCGCCTCGCTTTCGAAAACCTCTGCTTGTCCGAGTCGCCGCCCGCGCTGCAGGCGGTGGAACGCGAAATGGCGCCGCTGCTGGCCGCGCATGACAGCAAGGTCTCGATGCATGCCGCTTTCTTCGCGCGACTCGATGCGGTTCACGGTCAGGCGTCGCAGCTTGAACTGAACGAAGAACAGCAGCGCCTGCTGCAACGTCTGCATACCGATTTCGTGCGCACCGGCGCTACGTTGCAAGGCGCGCCGCGCGCGCGTTTTGCGGCGATCGCGGAGCGGCTCGCCGATCTCTACACGCAGTTCTCGCAGAACGTGCTGGCCGACGAATCGAGCTACCAGTTGCCGTTGAAAACCGAAGCCGATCTGGCCGGGCTACCCGACTTTCTGCGCGCCGCGGCGCGGAATGCAGCGCAAGAGCGCGGTGTAGATGGCTACGTGATTACGTTGTCGCGCTCGCTGGTGGTGCCGTTTCTCACACGCTCGACGCGCCGTGATTTGCGCGAGACCGCATGGCGTGCATGGACGAGCCGTGGCGAAACGCCAGGGCGCGACAACCGGCCGCTGGCCCGCGAGATCCTGATGTTGCGCCAGGAGCAGGCACGCCTGCTCGGCTACGACAGCTTCGCCGATTACGCGCTTGCTGACCGCATGGCCGGCAAGCCCGCGGCCGTGCACGACCTGTTCAGTCAGGTGTGGGAGCCCGCCAAAGCGAGTGCCGAGCAGGAGCGGCAGGCGCTGGTCGCGCAAGCCGCGGCACTGGGCGAACCGACCGATATCGAACCGTGGGACTGGTACTTCCTCGCCGAGAAAGTGCGCATGGCGCGCTACACGCTCGACGATGCCGAGGTCAAACCGTACTTCAGTCTGGACGCGATGATCGGGGCGATGTTCGATTGCGCCGGGCGTCTGTTCGGTGTGCGTTTCGTCGAGCAAACCGGCATCCCGCTGTATCACCCGGATGTCCGGCTGTGGGAAGTGCAGCGCGGCGACGAGCAGGTGGGCGTGTTCCTCGCCGACAACTTCGCGCGGCCCAACAAGAAGGGTGGCGCGTGGATGAGCGTGTATCGCAAGCAGACGCGCAACGGCGGTGCGGCGACACCGATCGTGGTGAACAACAACAACTTCGCGCGCGGCGGCGATGGGCCGACGCTGCTCAGCTTCGATGATGTGCGTACGCTGTTCCACGAATTCGGTCACGGCCTGCATGGATTGCTGTCCAGCGTGAGCTACTCCCGTCTGTCCGGTACCTGGGTGCCGCAAGACTATGTGGAACTGCCGTCGCAATTGATGGAGAACTGGGCCACCGTGCCCGACGTGCTGGCAAAGCATGCGCGCCACGTCACGACCGGCGAGCCGATTCCCGCGGCGTTGATCGAACGTATTCGCGCGTCGCAAACCTTCAATCTGGGCTTCGAGACAGTCGCCTATACGTCGTCGGCGCTGATCGACATGGCGCTGCATTCGCACGACGACCCGGCCGCTATCGACATCGCGAGTTTCGAAGCGCAGGAGCGCGAGCGTCTGCAAGTGCCGCGCGAAGTGGGTCTGCGTCACCGCCTGCCGCACTTCGCTCATATTTTTAGCGGCGACAGTTATGCGGCTGGTTACTACGTCTATATGTGGGCGGAAGTGCTGGAGGCAGAAGCATTCGATGCGTTCGAAGAAGCCGGCGACGCATTCGATCCGGTGCTGGCCGACAAACTGCAACGCTATATCTACAGCGCTGGCGACAGTCGTGAACAGCGCGCCGCATTCCGCGCGTTTCGCGGTCGCGATCCGCAAGCCGCGCCGATGTTACGCAAACGCGGTTTGCCGGCGGGTTGATGGCAGGATGCCGGCGCACTTTGCGTGCCGGCGAGGGAAGAAGGGGCACGCCGCGCGCGTGCCCCAAACCACCAACCGTCAGATCAGTTCCAGCTTCGACGTCAGATAGGTCAGCTCGATCCGGTTCGATACGCCGAAACGCTTGCGCAGTTTGCGCAGGTGATAGTCGACGTTGTGTGGACTGGTGTCGAGCCGCTTGCCGATTTCCTTGTCGGACGCGCCTTCGGCAATGCCGGTCAGCAGTCTCTGCTCGAACGCGGTGAGCCCGTTGACCGAGTGCTCGCGCGCGCTGGCGATCAGTTTCGGCGAGCTGAACTTGTGCACCGACAGTCCGATCGATAACGCCTGTTCGACCGTAGTGGGTGTGATCCAGTCGCGGTTCAGGCGTGGCGCAGTAAAGCTCATGAAAGCATGCAGACGCGTGCCCGGAATCCCCATCGAATACATGATGCCGCTGCACATGCCATCGCTGCGCATGGTTTGCAGGAAGTCGTCGAGCGCTTCGCGGTCGGCGGCCGACACCGTATCGCGGTCGCCATGCTGTTGCCGCAATTTGCGCAGGTCCCACACCATCGGCACGTTGCACATGCGCGCGCCGAACGTACGCGGGTCGACGTCGAAGTAGCGGCGCTCGACGTACTCGCCGCGATAATTGGCTGGCGCGAACGTATCGTGGACGAAGAGTCGTTGCACACACTCGTGCGTGTACTCGAGCGCGAAGTACGCGAACGTCGAAAAGCCGGTCAAGCGAACCAGACTCGCCACGATACGTGCGCGTTCCGCTTCGCTCTGCGCGCTCGCGAGCATCTCGGCGACGCCGAGCCGCGGCGAATCTTTCTGTTCGATGAAAACCTGCTTCGCGTCGTTGAAACGCACGACGGGAATCTGGCGCGTATGCGTTGCGTCGCCGTGCACGGCGAACGTATTCGGCGTGTCGTCGAAGATTTGATCGGCAGACGGGCTTTCGCACAAAGCGAGGTCGGGCATGGAGACGGTCCTTGACTCAACATCGCAGGATTTCGCACAGACGGACGATGGCAACAGGCTGCTGAACCAGGCCCTCACGCGCGAATACGCAACGACAAAAAAGAAGCAATTGGAGAAATTGCGAAGAAACATTCGAGCGGCGGACGGTGTACATGTCACGGACCACTCAAGTAACATATCGTAATATCAAAACGCGAGCTAACTCAAGCGGACTCGCGAAGAAAAAGAAGAAGAACACTAACGGACCAGAGCATATCGGGGCTCAAAAAGAATCGCCTGGCAGAACAAAGGACCCCTGATGCCCCTGTGTGAAGGCACACCTGTACTCGACTGGTTTTCGCACACCGATGTGCTCGCGCAGCGCGTTCGCCCCGCGTCCCACGTTCTGGATGAACCCGTGCCTGCACGCGGGGACACTGCTGTTCTTACCGCATGGCGCGACAACGTCGGCAAATCCGACCTGTTCGAATTCGATCTCGACGACTGTCGCGCGCAGATGCGACGCGCGGGCTTCAATACGCTCAACTACGGCGCGTACGAAATGATTGGCCAGCGGCTGCTGCACGCGCATCTGCTGCGGGATCTCGTGCCGGTGTCGTCGGTCCAGCCGTACTTCGAAGGCGCGTGGCACGAAGCCGACCCGCGCTTCGCCAATGTGCTGCAAAGCGGCTTTCCAGTGGCATGGCGGCTCGACTCTATCGAGGAGGAGGCGCAGCGAAGCGGCGACCGCCGCACGCGTGCGCTTGCCGCATCGTTGCGCGCGCATGCAATGAACAGCGGCGTGATCTTTAGCCTGTCGGCGCCGCAACTCGAACTGCGCATCGGCGTCGGGCTTACGTCGGAGATGCACGACTCCGACTGGATCGACGACCGCGTGACGGGCGCGGCGCTCGCAGTCAGCCTGAGCGTGCATCGCTTCGTGCAGCCGTTTCTCGAGGCACGCGTACGCGCTCGCCGCGCGATCACACTCGAACACGAACAGGAAGCCGTGCTCGAAAGGTTGGTGCAAGGTTTGTCCGACCAGGAGATCGCCGATGCGTTGAATCTGTCGCTGCACAAGGTCAGTTATCACATCCATCGACTCGAACGCACGTTTAACGTACACAACCGCGCACAGCTTGCTTATCTGGCTGCGCGACGCGTGCGCGCGTGAAGTTTTGCGCGGTGCCGGAGCGTGCCATGTGTTTCGTAGTGGATCGTGCCTCTACCTATCAAAGCACATGAATCGCTACGAGGTATCTGCCTTGTTGCGATGTAAGGCACCGCTACACTCGATCGAATTTGCATCACCTGCAGTACCGGTTTCATGGCGCGCTGCGCAGACTGCGTGGACGCGCGGCCTCATAACGGTTGCGCGCGCAAACATATTGCACGAGATCGGAGCAAGCGTTAAATCGCTCGCTCATATCGACATACATCTTGCGTGAGATGGGAGTAAGTGCCGTGGTACTCATTCTCGTTTGCAGTTAAAGCGTTAACTCAGCTCGATTGCTTTGCTTGATACCCGGGTCAGCACTTCAGTGCTCACCTGGGTGGACGGTTTTGCCTGAGGATCGAGCCAGCCTTAAAACGCTTACGCGCGGCGACGTCTTTGCTTAGAGGGGCGGCGGTGCTAAACCGCGGTCGATCTGCTGAACCGTCCTCAGGGTTTTCATCGACCACGAAGACCGCAAAGACCACCAGGACCGCGAAGCGCCAGGGCAACGACAGTCGCAATCGGTCGTGCGCACTTCAGTGCGCTCTATGTGCGCCGCGTCGTTAAGAAAAACTTGACACCTGTGCGCGCAATTACTTGCTGGCGCGCTGCCTGTTGCGGACATAACCTGAATACGCCCTAACTGCAAATGGCAACCAACGGAGCGTCTGCGATGTACGCAATGAATTCTGCAATGCGAACGGCAGTCATGTGCGCGAGCCGTGATGGCGACGAGCCGGGGTTGCCCGAGCCCGACCCTGCGCGACTCGACGTCCGTCATTTCGACGACAGCGATCAGCGCGCGCGCAGTGATCGCCATGACGTCGGCGCTGACGGTCAGATGCATCTTGCCGGCGACCTCGCCTCAGCACGGGGCGCCGACGAACGTGCGCGGCTCGTGCGCGGCATGCTAAGCCTCGTTGGTTTCAGCGAGCTTGCCTATGTCACGGTGCGGCGCGACGCACACGGAGAAATCGACCGGCTGTTCTTTGCGAATGGTTATCGTTCTGCGCATCTCGAACCTGGCTGGTTCGAGGCCGGGTTTCATCGCCGCGACGTCCGGCTCAAAGCCGCACTCACGAGCAATGCGCCGTTCGTGTGGGACCTGCACTCGATCACCGATGCGTGGCGGCATGCGGGCTCGCCGTCATCGTTCCGTCCGGCATTCGACGCGTTGCGCGACTGCGGCGCGTGCTGCGGGTTGATGTTCGGCATCCAGGTGCCGCAGACGTCGCTACGCGCGATCGTCAGCTTCGCATCGCCCACGCTGCACGCGGACTGGATCACGGATGGCGTGATCGCGCAGGCGCTCGTGCTTGGCCTGTCGGTCCATCAGCGCTGCTCGGCGACGGTGCGCGCGCTCGATCGCGGCGACGCCGCGAAGGATCTGTCGGACGTGCAGATGCGGATTCTCGGCTTTCTCGCGGCCGGCCTGTCCGACAAGGAAATCGCATTGCGGATGCAGACGACGTCGCACAACGTCGACTATCACCTGCGCCGTCTCAGGCAGAAGTGCAATGTCAGCAGCCGGACGCAGCTCGCGTTTCTCGCGGGACAGTTGCTGACTTCGTGACGCGCGTTCGCGTGAAATAGCCTGCTGGGCTTCAAGTCCGATGGCGACCCTCAACACGCTCAACACCGTCAACACCTTGCACCTGCAATAACACTCCCGGAGACGCTCCGATGCTTCACGAGCCACAACAATCACAGGAGTCACACGATTTTCGCCAGCGCGTGCGCACCCGAACCTTCACCGGCCCAACCGCCGGCCATTGCGGCGGCTACGCGCAAGCCAACCTCGCGATCGTTCCCGCGGAATTCGCCGGCGACTTCCTGCGCTTCTGTGTGAGCAACCCGCGCGCGTGCCCGCTGCTCGGCGTGACCGAAGCGGGGCAGTGGAACATTCCCGCGCTCGGCCAGGACCTCGACGTGCGCACGGATGTGCCCGGCTACAACGTCTATCGCCACGGCGAACTGTGCGAGCAACCGGTCGATCTGCGCGAATTGTGGCGCGACGATCTCGTCACGTTCGCGATCGGCTGTTCGTTCTCGTTCGAGCAGATGCTCGCGCAGGAGCACATTCCGTTGCGGCACGTCGACGAAGGCGTCAACGTGCCGATGTACCGCACGTCGATCGACAACCAGCGCGCGGGACGCTTCGGCGGCAAGCTCGTCGTGTCGATGCGGCCGATGAGCGGTGCGCACGCGGTGCGCGCGGTGCAGATCACGAGTCGCTTCCCGGCGGTACATGGCGCGCCGATCCATATCGGCAGTCCGGCGGCGCTCGGCATTCGCGATCTGTCGCGTCCCGACTACGGCGACGCCGTGTCGATCCACGAGCACGAGGTGCCGGTGTTCTGGGCGTGCGGCGTGACACCGCAAAGCGCACTGGAAAGCGCGAAGCTGCCGTTTGCGATCGCGCATCGTCCGGGGCACATGCTGATGACCGACATCCCGAACGCGTCGCTAGCGGCGCTGTGAGCGCACGACCGACGCGCATCGCCCATCCGTCCTGCCGAAATCCGTAGCGTTTCGGCGCGTGCTCAGGTCTGCGGCGCGAAACTACGAAACTGGCGTCTGGACGCTCGATTCGGCTTCCCATAGCCTGATCTCTTGATGGCCGAGAACCCGCCAGGAGAAGACGTATGCTGATCGGACCGGATGGACAAAGTGTGCCGATGCACTACACGCCGCCGCCTCCGCCGCCACCTCCGACGGCGAACGATGTGTCGACGGCAAAGCAGGCACTGCAAAAGCAACTAGGCAACAACGCGCCCGACGACAGCGCGGCGCTCAAAGCCGCCATCCAGAAGATCCAGCAGGAAAACGCCCAACTGACCCAGGAAGCGCTCGCGCGCGCCGCGATCCTGGTGCAGGAGCAGTACGACGCGAGCCATCACCAGGTGCAGAATCCCGCGGTCGATCCGGTCAAGGAGGCCGAGAGTCAGGTCGCGCTCACGCATCAGTTCGATAACCCGACGCTCGATGCTGCAGCGAACGCGCTGTCGAACAGTCCGCTCGCGACCGCAGCCGCCGGTACATCGAACGCGCCGCCCGTCTCGCTCACCGACGCGCGCAATTCGATCCAGTCCGGTCTCGATGCGGGCCTGAGCTGGCAGGAAGCCGTCAACGCCGCGCGCGTGCAGTTCGTTGGTCAGGCGCAGAACGAAACGGTGCTCGACGAAGCGGCGCTGACCATCAAGGGCGACCAGCTCGAGAGCGGTCCCGATGGCGCGAGCGGCAATGAGTTGAACGATGCCGCGCAGCAGGTGGCCGGGCTGCATCTGTTCGCCGGCGCAAACGACAAGGCCGCGCTCGCCGCGTTAACCGTCACGTCGAAGCAGCCAGGCGTGCCCGCGGGCGACGCGAAACTCGCGGATTCGGCGTGGGCCACGCTGCAGAAAGACAAGGCCGCGCACGCGAGCGCTGCACAGCTCGCCCAGGACCAGCAGGCCTACGATCAGTCGCTCACGACGGAACTCGACCACGCCGCGAACCAGCCGGTGGGCGGCGCGCAGACGTGGCTGAGCGATCCGTCGAAGAGCGACCTGCGCTGGCAGGCCGAGCAGGCCGTGGTGGCAGCGAACACGGCGACCGGTCTGACCGGCGCGCCGACCACCAGCGACGTCCTCACGTCGCTGCGCGCTGCGCAGATCGTCGATACGGTCGACGCCGCACGCGGCGCCGGCACGCCGAACGCAGCCGCGAATCTCAAGGCGGCGCAGACACTGACGCAACTGCTGCACGGCGCCGCGCCGACCAGCGCGCTGTACCAGCAGGCGATGGGCGACGCGCGCACGGTCTCGCTGCAGCAGGCCGCGCTTGCCGACGTCACCGGCGCGCACGGCGACAATCCGCAGAACACGCTCGTCGCCGAAGGCAATGCGCTCTCCAGCTATCGCAACACGGCGCTGTTTCCGGAACTGTCGAAAGCGGTGCTGGCATCGTCGGCGACGCAGCACAATCTCGAGGCCGTCGGCACGCCGGGCCAGCTCACCGATATCGCGAATCTGCTCGACCCGCTCGCGAAAGCGTCGCCGGAACTCGCGCAGGCGTTGTACGCGAAGCTGCAGGGCAAGATCGTCTCGCTGGTCAACGAGGGGCCGCAGTACATCTTCGCCGGTATGGAAACGCTGCAGCAGATGGACTCGTACTACGGTCCGCTTGCGCGCATCGTCGATGACGCGGGTGGCCCGCAGAGCGCGGCTGCACAGCCCGTCGTGAGCGCGCTGAAGACGACCTTGCAGCAACGGCAGACGCAGATGACGCGCGAGCAGAACGCGGGTCTGCTGTCGACCCAGAATCCGTTCCAGCCGCTCGCCTATCTGAACAACCCGCAACTGAACGATCCGACTGCGCTGTATCAGGCGCTCATCAACCAGGATCCGAACAGCGCGCTCGGCAAGACACTCATGCAGTACGTCGGGCTCAAGGCGCAGCCGGCGGTGCTCAAGCCGGCCGCCGACGCCGCCGGCACGCTCGCGACTGCGCAGGCCGCTCTCGCGACGCAGTTGCCGTCTTCCGGGCCGCAGCCGGATGCGGCGGCGATGCAGAAGGCGCTGGCAGCGGCACAGAAGGCGTGGGCAGCAGACCCGAAAAATCCACCGATCAGCGACAAGACGTGGGCCGAGGCAGCGATTGCCGTGCAGGCCCAGGCCGATGCGCGCGCCATCAATGCCGGCACCGCGAAGGCGCCGGCGGATCTGATCGCGCAGGCGTCGGGTGAAGTCACCGCGGATCAGGTGTTTGATGCCGACACGATGAACTCGGCTACCGGTGCGCTGCAAAGTGGTCAGATTGCCGATGGTGGTCTGCAGCCGAAGATGGCGATGGCGGACCAGACCGGTCAGCCGAACGCAGCGCAGTATCTGCAGGGGCTCATCGCCGACGGCATGACGATGCCCGAGGCGATCGTGCTGACGCGGGCGTTTCTGGGTGGTTCATCGAGTTCCGAAGTGACGCTCGCGCAGGCGGCGCTGACCGCGCAGGGTGCACAGAATCTGTCCGCGTACTACCAGGATCCAACCAGCGGGGACCCGATCGCGAACGCTGTGCCGCAGTTGAAGAAGTTGAACGTGATCGATCCAGCGACCATCGATCTCGCGGCGAACGGCGGGCCCGGCGTGATCGGCATGGTGCAGCAGGTCACGCCGGACATGCATGCGCTGTCGGGCGCACGCCACGATCCGGGGCTGATCGACAAGGTGAACACCGCGTATAGCGCGTGGGTAGCGGCGCAGAAGTCAGCCGGTCAGAAAGACAGTACGCCCGCGCAGAACCAGGCTGCGGCCACGGCGTTGCAGCAGTATCACGCGGCGCTGTCCGCCGCGCTCAATGCAGCCGCGGGGCACGCACCCGACGACAGCAGCTGGCAATCGAATCCGCTCTACGTGGACACGATGTGGCAGGCGCAGAACACGCTGGAAATGACCGCGCTTTCGTCGCAACTCCAGGCCGCCGCCGACGCGGGCAAGGATTCGCCGGAATACACCGCGCTGCAGGCCGATTTCACGCAGTGGCAGAACGGCCTCGACGCGCTGCAGGTCATCGCCCAGGTACAACACGCGCAACAGAGTGCGCCCGGCAGCGACACGGACCCTACGGCGGGCGACGTCGCGGCCGCGCAGACGCTCACCAGCAATATCTACGGTCTCACTGCAAACGATCCGCTCTATGTGCAGGTGATGGGCGACCCGGCGATCCAGAGTCTGCAGGCCTCGGCGCTGAAATCCGTGACGGACGCCGCCGCCGCGCCGATGGCGTGTACCGTCAACAACGACGGCGACCCGAGCGTGACTGCGCGCCTGCATGCTGAAGGCACACGGCTGCAGGCTTACTCGGGCACGATGCTGTACAAGCAGTTGCTCGATGGTGTCGCGAACGATCCCACCACGCAGAAGTTGTTCTCGGAGATTCACGCGTCGGTATTCGGCCAGAAGAGCGACGAAGACAAACTGAAGACGCTGGCCGGTATCGTCGAAGGTACGAGCCCGGATCTTGCCGCCATGTTGATCCATCAGATGTTCACGCCGGGCGGCAAGGGCGCATCGTTCGACCCGGCGCAACTCGTCGCGTGGACGAAGAGTGCAAACGACCTGGCGCCGGTCTCGCGTATCTACGTCGCAGCGGGCGGCGCACCGAACGCCGACATGACGACATTGCGCCAGGCGCTCGAATCGATGGTCACGGGCGACGAGAACTTCGGCAAGGTCGGCTACAGCTCGCGGCTCAACACACAGACCATCGTCGACCAGGGCGGTGCGGTCGTGTGGGGCGAGGATCTGGGGCTCGGCGACCTGAAGAAGCACGGCGTGCAGATGCAGCTCGCGCAGGACATGCTCGACGACGACCCGAACAGCGACCTCGGTGTCGAAATCGCACGCGAAACGGGCTTCTCGAATCTCGGCAAACCGGCCACGCCGGTCAGCGTGCGCGCAGCGGGCACGGCTGCGCCCGCTGCGGCTGCGGCTAGCGCGTCCGACCGTAGTCCGGTCGTCACGCCAGGCAATCATCTTGCCGGTCTGCAGTGGCAGGACGGTATGCAAGTCGTCACGAGCTACAACGCATTCCTCAATCAGCTTGGCGAAGCCAACAACCTCCAGACCGACTATTCGCCCAACACGCTTGCCGACGAGCAGGCGCTCGCACTCGGCAACTTCGCGCTGTACAACCCGGACGACAAGGTGTTCGACCAGAACCATCGCGTCACCACGCTCGGCCAGGTCGCAGATAGCCTGATGCACGGCGAAGGCGTGATGACCCCCTCCGGCGATGCACCGTTGACGATCGCGTCGCTCTCAGGCGAATGGTGGAACACGCGCACGCCGGGCGAGAACCAGGCGGCGACCGCCGATTTCACACTGCTCGAAGGCATCTCAGGCAGCGGTCAGTTGATCGACGTCGGTCCTGCCGACACGACGGTGCGCACCGGCTATTCGAACTGGCAATCCAATACCGGTTTCGACAAGGGCTACATGCTCGTGCAGCCGCACTGGGTCACCGACGCCAATGGTGTCGTGCAGATGGGCAGCGCGTACTTCGTCGACTACAAGCCCTACGAGCACTGGTACGACTGGGACAACCTGAAGAACGACCTCGAAATGGGCGGCATGATCGTCGCCGGTATCGTCGCCATGATCGCCGTGCCGGAAGGCTCGGCGCTGTGGCTGGTAGCGCTGTCCGAAGCCGCCGATGCGTACTTCGCGGTGACTGCCGCGATGGGCACTGTGAGCGCGCTGAAACAGTTGAGCGCGCCCGGCGGCACGCACAAGTGGACCAACTGGTTGAGCCTCGCCGCGAACGCGTTTGGCGGTGCGGCGAGCGGACTCGGTGTGCTGGCGCGTACCGGCACGATCATGGACCGTGCCGCGGTGGGTTCCGGCGCGTTCGTCGACGCCTCGCGGGTGGTGACGGTATCGCGCGATGCAACGCCACTCGAATTCGCGCGTGCGAAGGTCGACGCGCAACTATTGGGCACGCGGGCTGTGCGCGGCTTCGATGATTCGCGACTCGCGCGCTTGTTGACGAATCGTCTGGTGCAAAACGGCAGGCTGCTGGAAACCGTAGATACAACCCGTGCGCTGCACGCGATGCAGGAGTCCGCGCTATTCCGGTTGACGGGGCTCGGCGCGATGGGTACGAACCTGGCGTCGATGGGCGTGCAAGGTTACCAGTTGCTGACGACACCCGGCCAGGCAAGCACACAGGACTGGTTGAACCTGCTGAGCTCGGCGGGGCTGATGGCATCGGGCATTGGGCTCGAACGGATCCGCGCGGGCGATCCGGACGTGGGGGCGGCGCGCGTGCAGGCGGTCAACGAGAGGATGCCCGCAGGCGTACGTCTGCTCGATTCGGGCGACGTGGCGGTTACGTTGTCGCGGCTGGGCGACCTCAGTCATGACGACGAGGTGCGGATTGCGCTGCTGACCGGGAGGAAGTCGATTGCGGGTGTGAGCCAGACCATCACCGCGCTGCGCGATCATTACTGGTTGCCGCGCGCGGGTGACGAGGCTGCCTCGAGCGGCTTCGACGAACCGCTCACGGTAGAACAGGTGGCGACGCTGAACAAGGGGCTACCGTCCGGCATTTCGATCGCCGGTTCGGGCGATCTGATACTTGGAGCCGCGAAGGGACGCGAGACCGTTGCGCAGAATGCTGCGCTCGTTGCCGCACTGCGCGAGCTGAGTGGGTCTCCCGACGGCGGACTGCCGGCGCGCGTTGCGCTGACGGACACGCCGGTGGACGCAGCTACCTACGAGGCGATGTTTCCGCACATCGATACGCTGCAGGCATTCTGGCAGCATGTGGAGAACGCGACGAAACAGGCGCAGCAGAACGACGGTGTGCGCCCCAACACATGGCCCGATGAAACCGGGACCGCGGCGGCCCAGGCGGCGTGGTCCGAGCTGCCCGGCGAATGGAAGCTGCCGAATCCGGCCCTCCTGCAGAACTCCGTATTCGGCGGGTCGGCAGATTCATTGAGTCAGCAGCACATGGAGGGTCTCGATCGCACGAGCCGCGCGGCGAGCGGGCTGCTCGATGCTGCCAGGCTCGATGCGCGCGACATGCTGCGCGTGCTGAACGGGGAGGTGAACCGGCGGGACGGCTATGCAATCCAGCGCGCGCTGTACGAGCAGCGCTTCAACGGCTCGCGTGATACGAACGAATTTGGCATCACGAGTACCAACCGGAATGAGGCCTGGTTTCAGCGTCTGATACGGCGCGGCGACGTGCCGTACTGGGACCTGAGCGACGAGCAGATTGCTGCACAGGGTGCCCGCCTCGACGTGTTCGGCAACGCAGACGACAGCCCGTTCCGCACCGCAGAGGGCAATGTGCGTGTGCGGCTGCACTACTCGGAAGAGGCGGACCTGAAGCGCATGACAGACGCATTCGGTCCGCCAACGGACACTGAGCCCGCCATCATGACGAGTTCGCTGCGCACGGTGCAGATTGAAACGCAGAACGGCTGGCAGCTAATGAAATTCTCGATGCCCGACGGGTCTATCTTCGGCTACTCGGACGGCGACAAGACACTCGCACCGGACAAGGTGGCAGCGGCCGTGCAGGCATCGGACGCGGCGCGTGATTTCCCCGATATCGCCGGCGAACCGGCGGGCCTGTCGCTGGATCTCGGCGACCAGAACCGGCCTGTCACGCAGCTATGGCGCACGATGCCGGTCGCGGAACGCGGTTACCAGGCCGGCGACTTCGTCGCGCCGCTGCATGTTTTCACTTCGGACAAGTTCGCGAATACACCGCTCGGCACGCGCTTCTTCGGCACTGACGTCAGCGACAGCCGCCTCACCCCGCAGCAACAATGGCTCACTCAGGAACTCGCACCGAAAATCGGCGACACGCTGCTGCGCATGATCATGGATCTGCACGTGCATCCGATGCTGCACGAGCAGAACGTCGACGTCGTTGTCAGCGCGAGCGGTCATGTGCTCGATGTGGTCGTGAAGGATCTGAGCGACCTGAGGTTCGACCCGCGCGCAGCCGCTGTTTCCGGTAACCACAACACGGGTGTTCCGGCGTCTGCTGCGACGTTGCTGTATGACCCGAGCCAGTATTCGAGTACCCAGGCGCAGTTCGACCAGGTCGTGCAGTTTCACGACGCGTATCTTGCCCAGATGGGCAATCACTTCGAAGAACCCGTCGCTCAGCACGAAAATCTGTTGCTCGGGGCGATCGCCGATCACATCGTCACGTCGATGCAGGCGCGCGTGCCGGCGGACTGGCGTGCAACCCGCGCCGGTGCCTCAAGCACCTCAAGCGTGGATAACGAGTCCGTGCATACGTCGCGCATCGCCGCCGCGCGCGAGCTGCTGCTCGATTTCGCGGAGCAGGGTGGCGCGGGCGCGGCGGATGCTGCGCGCGGGCGCGGCGATGCAGCCGGTCCGGCCACACCGGAGCAAGCGGCGCAGGCGCGCGTGACAGTGTTCACGAACACGCAGGACACGCTCGCGGCAAACGGACAACGTACGGGCGGCATCGATGCGGATTCGCTCGCGCCGATCGATGTGGTCGGCGAACAGAATGCGGGCGAGCAGCGCGAGCGTCAGCAGCGTGCCCGCGCGCTTCTCGAACAGAGCAACGACGAGAACGTGCGTTCGAATGCTGTGGGCACTGTGCGTGTGCAGAGCGTGAACAGCGAAGAAGAGTCACGCGGAACAGGCGGCGGGGCCAGACAGGAAGAGCAGGAGCAGCAGGAGCAGGGCATACGGCAGGCGCCAGCAAAACAGACGGTTGTATCTGCGCAAGATTCGTCGGCGGTGACACGTGCCGACGCGGATCAGGTTCCCGACTCGCAGCGCGCGCCGCAAACGGCCCAATCCTCCGATACCGCATCCAGCGACGCTGTCAAAGAAAGTACCGCTTCACCGTCGCACACGTCTACGACCGGCGTCGCGGCCGGCCAGACCATCACGCGTTACGACGTGATGAATGCGATCCGCGTAATCAACGCGCGCTTCCGTGATCTGATCCTGCCGTCGCGGGTGCCGAACGAAGACCAGGTGGCGTTGCTCGACGCGCAGGCATTCGCCGCTGCACGGGAACAAGCGGCAAGCGAAGGCCGCGGTTCTTTCGACGAGACGGTCACCGGTTTCACCGTGGTCGACGGCACGATGACGATCGGCGGACGCGAGGTGCGCGTCGTGTTGCCTGCAGCCGTCGCGCCGGAGAACGTCGGCGCTTCGTCGCCACTGATGCACGACATGCTGCACTTTGCGCAGAGCCCGGAGTTCGTTGCGTGGTCGCGCGATCTGAACGCACGGCTCAATGCGGATGAGCAGGTGCGCGCGAACGGCTGGTTCGGTATCGATACGCACGAGGGCTTGACCGAGCTATTCAACGTCAGGCTCGCAGGCGGCGCGAGCGCGCCCGATGGCGGTGACGTGTCGTTCGAACAGCACGTGTACGAGAGCTATCGACAGGGTTACGCTGCGATTCTTTATCCGCTCGATGGCGCGGCCAACGAGGTTGTTGTTGAGAAGATCGGTGAGCACACCGCGGCGCTCGCGTACTTCCAGGCCGACTCCGATGCACTCGCCGCATACGAAGAGGCGATGTTCGACGTCTACCGGAATTCGCCGCCGAGCCTGATCGATCTGCGCAATTTCGTCGCGAGTCGCACGGAACCGGACGGCGTGGGCGATCGCGCCGCGCTCGATACGTCACCCGATACCTCACCCGCGACGCCGCAAGCTGACGGCACGACGGAAAAGACCGCGGCAACCGCTGCGAGCGATCACGATTCGAGCCCTGCGCAGACCACCACCGCAAACGAAGCGCAAGCAGAAGCAGAGGCTGCGCGGCTCACCTCGCGTCTGCTCGACGAAGTGCGTAACGGCACGCGCGGTACGGTCGAAGCTGCCGCGGCACGTGGAAATCGCTGGCGCCGCGGCGCGGCTTCGGTCGGGCATTGGTTCGCTGCGAATAACCGTGGCAACGCGACGGGAGCTGCCGAGGAGCAGGCACCGGCCGCCAACGCCGCGCACACGCAAGCACCCGCAGCCAAAACTGCCAGTGCGCAGGCACCAGCAGCCAACGCACCGAGTGCGCGGGCACCCGCTGCCAAAGCCGCCAGTGCGCAGGCAACCGTCTCACCCGCCTCACCAGGCAGCGCCATTCCCGATGCACAGCGCGCGCAACAAGCCAACGCATCGCTCGATGCCGCTCTCGACCAGGTACTGGCGACCGATGCGAACTCGCTCGATGCAATCGACGCCGCGATTCGCGACAGCGCGGGTCCGCTGTCCGGCGCACTAGGCGCCAAAGGCGCGCGCATCGGCAGCCCGAAGACGTATCTGGACAAGCTTGTGGCGCTCGCCGCGAGCCGCAGTGCGAAGGGCAGCGACAGCGTACGCATGGATACCGATGCGCCGCTCGACGCGCGAGCCGTGGGCGACAAGAGCGCCCATACGGCGACCTACCAGTTCCTGCGCGATCGCGCGGTGCGCCCGACAGCCGCAAGCGTGACCGATCAGATCTACATCGGCGTGAAGCCGCGCTTCGTGCCTGAGGTGACGCGTTATCTGGTCGAGAAGTTCGTCGATGATCCCGCCACGTGGCCGGCTGTCGAAGGTGTCGAGGTGCTCGGACCGCGCTCGGCACACACGGAACATGGCAATGTGATTATGAGTGTCGCTGGCGATCACATGCGCGAGCGCGTCCTCGATGAGCTCGCTCGCTATCAGAAGAAGCATGCCGGACACTTCATCGACACGATCGCACCGGTGCTCGCCGAGCCGCGCCTGCGGGCGATCTCGGTGCGCGCACGTGCAACCGATGCGATGACTCAACATGCGAACGCTTCGCTCGACGAGGCGCTGGCCGCGCGTTTCGGCATCACGTCGCCGGTGCCCGCTGATCAGTTGCGTTCGCTGGCGATCCTGTTCGCGCGAGAAGACACCGAAGCGGCCCGCCAGGCTGCCAACGCGGCGGGTGAGCCGTTCGACGAAACCGCGGCGTTGCGCGCCAACACGCGAGCGCGTTTCGCGTCATTCGGCTTCGCTCCGGACAACCCCGCGCGAGTCCATCCGCATGACGCCGCTGCTCTATACGGCGACCGCAATGGCGAACGGCAGACGGTCAGTCCGGACATGCCCGCGTTGCAACCTGAAGCGCGCCCCGGCGGGCAGGCGCAGGAAGACGTCTGGCGCAACGCGGGCAGCCCGCGTGCGGCCGCCGGCGCTGACCACGTGGTGCTCGGTCACCAGACCTTGTGGGCCGCGCTGCCGATGTACGAATACGGGATGCTGCGCGAGCCCGAGGATACCTGGGTGTATGCGTTGCACGTCGACCAGAAGAAGGTGGGCAATCCGCTCACGGTCGATCTCAAATCGGTGCAGGCGTACGGCATCATTCACGCAGGCACGAATCACATCGAATGGCAGTCCGGTCGTCCGAAGGATGTCGCCGATGCGCGCAGTCGCGACGAACTGCTTGGCGAAGCACCGAAGGGCAAGGCGCACGCCGTGGTGCTCACAAAAGCGACGCCGGATCAGCTGAAGGCAGGCGAGACCTTCGATGCCACGCACTGGTACAAGAACGTACATGAGTTGCCGCTGCCCGACGGCGCCACATGGAAAGATCGTGCACATGGCAACCGTGACAATCCCGACAGCAACGTGAACGCCGCGGCATTGCGGGCGCCGATCGCCATCGGCAAGCGCTACGCCGATGCCGGTGAAACCGGCCCGGGCTATTTCGCGAGCAAGCATCTGATGGTGAACCTCGGTCGCGCACAGGTGCCGATGTTCGATCCGGCGACCGGGCGGATCTACTGGTACGACGTGCACAACCACTTCACGACGTTCGCCAAGCCGCGTAGTGCAGGTGCCCGGGCATTCTCCCGCCGCATGCGTCTTGGTCCGCAGATGGCAGACCTCGGCGACGGAATGCAACCGGTCTTCACGCTGATGTCGCTGCCGTACTCGACCCGCGGGAACGCCGGCAACTGGCTGCCTTACACGGGGCACGGCGTGGCGGAAATCGCGTCGTCGCTGCACGGCGATTTCCGCCTGTTCGACAACTACCGCGACAAGCTCACACCCGAAGAGCAACGGCGTTTCATTCCCTGCATCGTCGGCGTCGAAAACATGGCGCTCAACGACATACGGTTCCACGGGCACCGCGTATCGCCACAGGCGCATCTCGCGATGCTTGCGCTCGGCTACCCGGAGATCGACCGGGTCATGATCGGCGAAGTGAACGTCGACATGAAGGAGATGATGACCGCGTTGCGTGGCCGTCCGCTGCCTCAGCAGATCCATCCGGTCGGCTATGGAGAGATGGGCACGGACGTGGCGCGGGTCGCGGCGGCGCGTGCGGAGATCATCGAGGCAGCACGCGTGTCGGGGCTGCACATGGTCGTGCATGCCGACAAGGGCTGGATCCAGCATGGCCGCGATGGTCTGCCGATTCGCGGCAGGGAGGCAGGCCAGAACTTCCACAAGCTGATGCTCTCGTTCATGCAGGCGGGTCCGTACGACCTGTCCGGCTACCTCGAGCATTTCAATGACCCCGACTTCGTCATGACCGACGACGTGATCCGGGACATCGTCAATCACGCACCGTCGCAGCAACCGGCGAGCATCCAGCACGCGCATATGTTTGGCCTCGGCAACTGGTCGGAACCGTCACTGAACCACTTCGCCGACATCGAATGGATTCTGCGCAATCCGCTGCTGAACCACGTACTGAGCGACGACTCGTGGTATCCGGTCAAGCAGGGCACGCACCTCGACCCGCAAATGCGGGAGGCGTTGATGCGCATCCTGCAGCAGCACCGGACCATGTATGGCGGCGACCAGGTGAATTCGCAGTCGCTGATCCAGGCGAGCGCACCGTGGGGCTACGAGCAAGGATTGCTGCGCGATCTCTCGGCCAACGACCCGCTTACGCTGAACCGGTACGCAGGTGGCATTGCGCATGACGTGGTCGAGCGCAGCGTGGGAGGCTGGGCGTGGTTCCGTTACCAGTCGATCGCGAGTCAGGATCCGGCGGTGCGAGCCTATTACGATTCGCTGCCCAAAGATCGTCAGGAACAACTCGGGAAGTGGAAGGCGGCCTACGAGCAGGCCCATCCGGGTGTGCATCCTGATGGAGACCCACCCACCGACGTGTGGAATGGCAAGGACATCATCACCCAGGCGCGCGCAGCGGGCGTGTCGCCGGCAGATCCCGCCAACGAAGGACCTGAGACGATTCGTCTGCTCGCGCCGGCCGTACTCGACGGCTCGGTGACCGATGGCGAGATCGCCGACGCGTTCGATCACAGCAAGCTGGCTGCGATGATCGATAGCAAGCAGGGGATTCCATCGGCAAGCACGCCGGACCCCACGGTCACCGGTGCCGCGATACCCGATCCCGCGACGAGCGGGCCGGGTGCGCCTGGCAGCTATCTGAATGACGTCTACACGCACAACGCAGCCCTGTTGCAGACCAGCCGCGAGGCTGCGACGCAGATGCTCAACGGCCGACCGTTCAACAAGACGGAACTCGAGCTCCTGCAGACGTGGCGCACAGACCATGGCCATGCGCCGCTGACCGAAGGCGCAATGCAGGCTGGACACGACATTGCGCTGGCCGGCGGCCGGACGCTTGCCTATCAGCTGATCAAGATGGCGGACATCGATCGGGTCGACCGTGTTCAGGCCGAGAACGGTGCCTCGGTACGCGAGACCAGCGAGCGGCGCAACATCGCGATCGTCGTCAGCCTTGGCGCGAGCGCGGCCGCCATCGTGGCGCTCGGTATCACCGCGTTGCGCTTCGACCTGATTACGCCCGCCGCCACGGCGGGCGCGTTGCTCGTACGCGCGCTGGCGTCGGATCTGAAAGTGGCGAGCACGCAGCTCAACCGCAAGACTACCGAGGTGGTTCAGGAGCAGTCGTTGCTCGGCCGCTGGTCGCGTGGGCTGATGACGCTTCAGCAGAAGCGGCTCACACGCAACATCGCGAGCGCAGGTCTCGATCCTGCGCGCGCGGAGGGAGCGGTGCAGGTGCTCGGCGAGGTCCGCGCTTCGGCGGCGATGGGGCAACTGATGCCGGTGAACGTCGACAACGGCGAAGACGCGGCTGCGCGGCAGACGTTCGTGATGGGCGAAGCATCGAGCATGTCGCCGCGCGTCGATCAGCAGACGGGGGTATCGAGCGGCACGCTCGAGCCGACCAACTTCGCGACGCGTACCGGCGCGGTGTTGTCGCTTGCGACGGCGTTCGCGTACAGCGAGGGCGTGCTCAACTCGATCCACGGCGGGCTCACGTGGTCGATGCCGCTGCTGCTGGTCGGCAATACGCTGTTCACTGCGTATCAACTGGTGGGCGGTATCAGCGGGCTCGCGCGCAAGAACTTCACCGAACTCACGTTCGTGCGCAAGACGATGAACCTCGTGGGCTGGCCGGCAATCGCGGCGGGTAACACGATGCTGACCGCGCAGTCGGTATTCCTCGGTGTGACCGCGCCGACCCTGGGGCTGAAAATCGCGGAAGGCGCGATGGCGGCGGCCGCGTTCGGTGTCTCGTATGCGACGGTTCGGATTTCACGCGTCGCGATGCGTGTCGAGTTGGCCGGACCGCGATCGGAAGAGAGCGGTGTGGTCGAAGCGCCGCGCGTCATTCCGAAGCTCACGGTTGGCGCATCGTTCGGGCTCATCGGGCTTGGTGTGGCCGGGCTGATTCTCGCCCAGGCGAAGAAGGACGCGAAGCATCGGCCGACGCCGCCTGGTTCGGGTGGCACGGGGACGCCGGGTGGTTCGCCGACGAGTCCTGTTTCACCGACGACTGGCGCTTCACCGACGGGTTCGTCGCCAGCGGGTGCTTCACCGACGGGTGCTTCACCGACGGGTGCTTCACCAACGGGTGCTTCACCGACGAGTTCTCCATCACCGGGCGCTTCGTCGAGCAACCCGTCGCCAACGGCTTCGCCCGGCGGCCAGAAGACCGGCAATGGATCGACCCCAAACGGAGGTACCGGCTCGCATGTCGGCTCGACCAACCCAAACGGTGCAAGCCCGCTCACCTACACCGTGCAACGCGACGATTCGCTGTGGACGATCAGCGACGATCATCTACGCGAAATCCTGTCAGCCGGGCAGGTCGCAACCGCAGAAGCGCAAGGGCACAACGCCGAGGTGGAGACAGCACTCGAACAGCTACTGCAGTTGAACCCCGGCTTCGACGCGAACCCCGATCTGATTTTCGCGGGCCAGACGGTGGTGTTGAATCCGGATCCGCCGAGCCGTTGAACGCATCGCAGCGCGTCGGGTCAAGGTTGCCCGGCGCGCTGTGCTGTGCTGAAAGTATGGGACCGTGTGCTTCCGTGATGCGGCACGCGCACGCAACGTTCAGCGCGTCACGACAAGTCCATCACGTGCTGCGGCCGTACTCGTCGAAATACAACGCGTGCACCAGCGATGCGAGTCGTGCGAACAGCGCACCGTGACGCTCTGCGTGATGTTCGCGTCACAGTGAGATGACGTGCTTACCGAGACATTCTTCACCTGCGGCGCAGCGCTAGCACGCACTTTGTCAGTGCGATTGTCAGAGCGCCGTTCGAAGCCATTAGCGACGCGCCAGTTCGCATACGCCCCAGCGATAATCTTCGCCACATAACCCTGCCGATAGCCGGTGAGAAAATTCCCACTGTAGTAGCACGACAACGCATCGCGCAACGCCCCCTGAGTGTCGCCCGAATGCGCACTTGCACGCACGAAGCATTGCTGCAGGATCTGGCTACTCGCGCGCAGATTGCGGCACGGATCGAAAATGGTCGAAAGATTTTCGCCGACGCGCGTGAGGTTGTGCACATTCACCTGGCCGAGTCCGACGCTGAAATTGTAGCCACGCGCGACGAGCGTCTGCGCGGTTGCAAGGGCTTGTGCGTAGCTCGTCGGTTGATACTGCAGATGGTTGCCGACCACGCCGATCGCATACGGATTGAAACCCGATTCGACGCGCACCAGCGCGGCAAGCGTCGTCACGTCGACATGCGGTGCGCAGACCCGCGCGAGCGCGGTGAAGCTGGCGGATGGCGGCGGTTCGTCGGCGCGCACGACGATGGGGCGCAGCGACGCGAGCGCAGCCACTGCAACCACCGAAAACGCATCCACCACGAGCGCCACAACCGGCGCACAACGCACACCTGTGAGCGATGAGCGAAGAGAACACAGAAAGCGAAAAAACCCATTCGCCATCGTCAGCCTCTACCGGTACGACAACACCAACCCGTGAACCAGCACCGACCAGCCGTCGAGCATCACGAACAGCAGCAGCTTGAACGGCACCGAGATCACAGTCGGCGAGATCATCTGCATGCCGAGCGCGAGCAGCACGTTCGCCACCACCAGATCGACGACGAGGAACACGAGGTACAGCACGAAGCCGATCTCGAACGCTTTCATCAGTTCGGACAGCGTGAAACTCGGCACCAGCACGATCAGATCGTCCTGTTGCAGGTTTTTGGCGCGCTCCGGCGGCCACATGGTGGTTGCCGAGCGCACGAAGAAGTTGCGTTCGCGCTCGGGGGTGTGCTGCATCATGAAGTTCTTTAGAGGCGGCGCCGCAGCGTCCATCAACTGCGTAATGTCCTGCATCGACATGTCGTTGCCGAGCGTAAAGTTGGTTGTCTTCAGGTTGTCCATGATGCTCATGCCGACCGGCGCCATGATGTACACGGACAGGATCAGCGCGATGCCGTTGAGCACGATATTGGGCGGCACCTGCTGGATGCCCAGCGCGCTGCGCAGCAACCCGAACACGACGACGAGCTTGGTGTAGCTCGTCACCATCAACGCGGCAAACGGCGCAATGCCGAGTGCCGCGATCACCGCCACCATCGCGGCGGGATTGGGCAGATTACCCATCGTCGCGTTCCGGTTGCGGCTCGGCGGCGGCGCCGAGCGTCGAGATGCGCACACCGAGCTTGTTGCCGACTGCGATCAGGTGGCCGGTGCCGACCTGCATGCCGTTCGCGAGAATCCGGATCACGCTCTGGTTCAGCGGCTGATCGAGTTCGATCACGAAGCCCGGTTGCATCGCCTTCAACTGTGCAAGCGTCAGCGTGCGCCGTTCGAGTTCGAAGCAGGCATGCACTTCGAGCGCATCGAGCACGCCAGGTGCGCCCGTGCCGGAGGCGCTACCGCCGCCATCGGCTGCCGGGTCGGGTGGGGAAGACGTATTCATGCTGGAGGCCTCTCTCGTCTGGATCTCGTCGATCGTGATCTTTGCGCCGAGCACGCGCGCGTTTAACTGCAAGCCGCGCGCGCCCGGCGTCGCCGCGCGGCACACGAGCCCCGCGCCTGCCGATTTCCATTGCTCGATCGCGATGATGTCGCCGTGTTGCAAGGCGGCCAGCTCGCGCTGCGTCAGCAGCGTCGAGCCGATGCGAAACGCGAGCGGTACGGGTAAGTCGTCGAAGTCGTGTGGTTCGAGCGTCGGCGCTGGCGGCGTAGTCGGACAGGCCAGCACGAGATAGCGCGGATCGTCGAACAGCAGCGCGCCATGCGCGTGCCACGAGCCGTCCGGCACGCCGAACACGAAACGCAACGGCGAGACGCCGCCGTCTGTGTGCGCGGCCGCGCTGGCTTCGGGTGATTCGTTTTCATCGCGTGCAACCGGCCCCTGGGTGTGCTCCGGCACGCTGAGGCTGATCGATTGCCGGGTGGCCTGCTCGAGCGTCGCGGTGAGCGGTGCGAGCGCATCGGCGAGCAGAGCGCAGCGGATTTCATCGGGAACGGTGTCGTCGGCGGCGTCGCCGATCAGCGCCTGCTCGGCACGCGCTTCCAGCAACAGCCAGCCGGCCGCGGGACCGAAGCGGAAGCGGTAGCGTCGCGGGGTGCCTCGCGCGAGCTGCGCGGTGTAATCCCAACGCAGCGTGCGACGCGCGCCGCCGGCGTCGAACTCGAAGGTGCGGCGCCATGCGTAGGCGCGGCTTGCTGCCTGCGCCGCCGGCGCCGACAGATGCGGCAGCGGTAGCGTGTCGTCCGCCGCGAGCGCACTACGTTCCGGAAAGGGGCCGTTCATCGCAGTTCACCCTGACCTGCCAGATAGGCGAGATGCACACGGTTCGCCGCGCCGCAGCGCTTCTTCAGCAGGCGCAGATGGTAATCGACGTTGTGTGTCGACATGTGCAGCGATTCGGCAATCTGCCGGTCGCTGAGCCCGCGCACGAGTGCATCGAGAATGTGCCGCTGGATCTTGGAGATCGACTTGTGCGGCGATGGCTCGCCGCGGGCGATGAGCGGCCCCGCGTAGTCGATCAGGTATTCGTGCAGCGCAAGCCCGAGCGCGTACGCCTGGCCGACGATGCGGTCACTGATCCAGTGCCGCGACAGGTTTGCGCAGCTCAGCGACAGCACGCTTTGTTGCGGGCTCGACGGGCTTGCGAGGCTGAATGTAATGCCGCTACGCAGGCCCGCTTCGTGCGCGTCCGACAACAGGCTTTTAAGGCGTGTGTCGGTCTCGTCGGAGCGCGTTGTGTGTGGGGTGTCATCGCGCGACGGTTGCGTCACCGACAGCGTCGCCAGATCCCAGATCAGCGGCCATTCGCGGCGGCATGCGAACGCGATGCGCGGGTCCACCTCCAGATAGCGCTGATCGATATAGCGTTCAGGCCAGCCGGGGGCCGTGTAGTCGCGCACGTACCACGCACGCGTGATCGTGTCACTCACACAGTTCAGACGCCAGTAGCACAGCCAGTCGAAACCGATCGCTCCCAGCAGCGTGCGAATTAGCAGGCTGCGCTGCGCCGGCGTGCGTGCGTCGCTGAGCTCGTCGGCGATTGCCGAGCGCGGTGTCGCGCCGCGTCCTGGCGGGGCGACGCCGAGGCCGATCGGGCAATAGTCCAGCATGACGAAAGTCTGCTCGACGCCGTCGCGCGCTTTCAACCCGTCCTCCTTGTGTGATGAGCGTCCTCTGCACTGTAGCGGCGAGCGCACGCGCGGGGCACTACCGCGTTCCGTAGTGAAGAGTCGAAGAATCGCGCGTGCAACGACGAAATCCCACGAATCTGGTGCGCGTCCCTACGAAGCGGTTTATCTACACTGGTTGCACGATCTTCAACCAGTGGGTGGCTAGAGGTGCGTGCGCCTCTAGCTGTCCCGCTGCACCTTCGCAGGTCACGTATCGCATGCCTTTCGACAACGTCAACCGGTTCTGGCAGCACGGCCTCGGCGAGCACTGGCGTAGCCGTGTGCCGCAGTTCGCGCTGACGCGGCAGTACGACCTGCTGCTCGCGCTGTTCATCGCGGCGATCGTCGCGCTGTTCGTGCTGCCGCTGCCGACGATGCTGCTCGACGGGCTGATCTCGCTGAACCTGTCGCTGTCGATCCTGCTGCTGACGGTGTCGACCTATCTGCCATCGGCCGTTGCGTTCTCGTCGTTCCCTGCGTTGCTGCTCTTCACGACGTTGTTGCGCCTCGCGCTGAACATCGCGTCGTGCAAGCTGATCCTGCTGCAGGCCAATGCGGGTCATGTCATTGATACCTTTGGACGACTGATCGTCGGTAACAATTTCGTCGTCGGCGGTGTGGTGTTCCTCGTGATTGCGATCGTGCAGTTCATCGTCATCGCGAAGGGCTCGGAGCGGGTCGCGGAAGTGGGCGCGCGGTTCTCGCTGGATGCGATGCCAGGCAAGCAGATGAGCATCGACGCGGATCTGCGGGCCGGCATCATCACCTCCGATGAAGCGAAGCGCCGCCGCGAATGGCTCGAACAGGAATCGCAGCTGCACGGCGCAATGGATGGCGCGATGAAGTTCGTGAAGGGCGATGCCATCGCTGGGATCATCATCGCGTTCATCAATATCCTCGCCGGTATTGCGGTCGGCACGCTGATGCACGGTATGAGCGTGTCGGAGGCGCTGCATCGCTACGCGGTGCTGACAGTCGGCGACGGCATGGCCTCGCAGATTCCGTCGCTGCTGGTGTCGATCGCGGCCGGTGTGGTGACGACGAGAGTCGCGTCACGCGACGCGCAGCAGCGCCACCTCGGCGAACAGATCGGCACGCAGATCACCAATCATCCGCGCGCGGTGCTGATCGCGGGCACGATCGTGCTGGCGTTCGTGTTCGTGCCGGGTTTTCCGAAGTGGTCGTTCCTGCTGCTCTCGGTGCTGCTGATAGGCGGCGGCATCCTGCTGATGCGGCGCCGGAAAACCATCCCCACGCTGAATCTGATCACGCTCGCGGATACCCCTACGGAAGCCGACGCGAGCATCGCCGCGTCCGGTTCGCAGGTGCATCCGCTCGGCATGACGGCGCTGCTCGCCATCGTGTTTGCGCAGGACCTGCGCGCGCATCTGAATCTGGTGCAGTTGCAGGCGGCGCTGAGCGATGCGAAGGCGCGCGTCGACGTCGATCTCGGGCCGGTGTTTCCGCGCATGAATCTGCGCTTCGATCCGCTGGCGTCGGCGCATACGTATCGGGTGCTGCTGCAGGACGTGCTGGCGTCGCGCGGCTATCTGCGGCCTGGGCGCTTCCTGTGGGATGGCGTGTCGGCGCTGCCCGACACGCTCGAACGCGAAGCCGGCGAGCCGTTCGGGCCGTTCACGCAACCGGTCTGGCTGGCGCCGTCGGGCGCGACCGGGCGCGCGCTGGTCGGCAATCTGAGCCTCGAACAGGTGCTCGCACAGCATCTCGAAGCGGTCGTGCGCGCCAATCCGTCAGCGCTGATCGGCATTCAGGAAACCCAGGCGCTCGTGCATCTTGCGCGCCGTGACCATCCCGAGCTGATCGCGGAACTGACACGCATCGTGCCGCTGCAGCGCATTACCGAAGTGCTGCGTCGGCTGCTGCTCGAACACATTCCAATCCGTAATCTGCGGGTGATTTTCGAAAGCCTGATTACGTGGGCACCGAAAGAACCCGACGACACGATCACGCTCGTCGAGCAGGTGCGTGTCGACCTCAAACGCATGATTACCGATCGCTATTGCGGCGGCCTGCGCACGCTCGAAGCGATTCTCTTCGAGCAGAGCTTGCAGGACCGCGTGCAGTCGTCGATCCAGCGCACCCAGCAAGGCGTTTTTCTCGGCCTCGCACGCGATGTGAAGGACAACGTCTGCGAGCAGACCCGCGCGGTGATCGAGTCGCTGCGCGGCAGGGAGCGCAGTACGCGCGTGGCGGTGCTGGTGCCGATGGCGGTGCGCTTCTATGTGAAATCGATCCTCGAGCCCGTGCTGCCGGAACTGCCGGTGCTGTCGTATCAGGAGATCGAGGAAGACGTGCGGTTGCAGACCATCGGCTGGGTCAAGAACCCGGCGTGAGCCGCTGGCCGAGCCAGGGGAAACCGGAGCGCCGTGGCGCTTCACATGGGAGAGACATACGTGGCCGACGCAGCGATTCTGGACATTACGCGCGAAGCGTTGCTGCTGGTGTTGATGCTGTCGCTGCCGGTCGTGGCGGTCGCGACCATCGCGGCGGTGACGGTGGCGATCGTGCAGGCGGTGACGCAGGTGCAGGACTCGAGCATCGGCCTGTCGGTGCGGATGATCGTCGTGATGGTGACGGTGATTGTGCTGTCGGGTTGGGGGGCAAGGCAGTTGATGGTATTTGGCCGGCAGGCGCTCGAACGCGTGTTCGGGATCGCGCCCGGTCTCTTTTGATCGAACCATGTCACGGAATGCGACCTTGAGAACAATAATCCAGTCGATCCTCGCACTACGCTCGCGTCAGTTGCTGCTGATGCTGGCCGCGTTATGCCTGTCCGGTCATGCAACGCGGCCACGCGCCGCGGAATTGCAATGGCGCGGACGCTCGTACGAAATCGTCGCGAACGGTCGCGCGTTGCCGGACTTCCTGCGCGAACTCGCGGCATCGCAGGGCACCACGGCCATCATCGATCCGAAAGTGACCGGCAGTATCAGCGGGCGTTTCGGCGGCACGCCGGTGCAGACGCTCAATAGCGTATGCACGACCTACGGCCTCACGTGGTTCTACGACGGTTCGTTCCTCTACATCGAACGAGCTTCGGATACCCAGACGCAAATGCTGCGCATTCCGCAGGGTTCGGCGTCGCGTCTCACGCAGTTGCTGCAGTCGATGCAGGTGCCCGACAAGCGCTTCGCGCTCAACATCAGCGACCGCGACAACACGGTCTATGTATCGGGCCCGGTGCGTTATGTCGAGATGGTGCGCGAGGCGGCCGATTCGGTGACCAACGGTGGTGGATCGACGGAAAGCGCCGTGATCCGCGCGTTTCCGCTGCGCTACAACTGGGCCGCCGACGTCACGATCAATCGCTCCGGCAAGGACGTGACGTTGCCCGGTGTCGCGACGATCCTGCGGCAGCTGTACGGCCAGCAGTCACCGACGATGGGCCCGGGCAGCAACGCGTTGCGACTCGGCGGGCCAACTCGCGAAGTGAAGCTCAGCTCCGGCGACTCGATCAACGTGCCGCGCATCGATATCCCGCTGTCGGGTGATGTGGGCAGCAGCCTGTCGATCAGCGGTGGCCCTGGCGTCGGCGGCTACACCGGCAGCACGCCGGGTCTCGGTGCCTATGCCAACGGCTCGGGATCGACGGGGGGAGGCGGCACCCAGTTGCCGCAGATCGTCCCCGATCCGTCGATCAACGCCGTGCTGATCCGCGATCTGCCCGAGAACATGGGGCGCTATGCGCCGCTGATCCAGCAGCTCGATGCGCGTCCGCGCCTCGTCGAGATCAGCGTAACGATCATGGACATCAACCTCAATTCGCTCGATCAACTCGGCATCGACTGGCGGCTGCACACACCGCACGGCGACTTCCAGTTCGGCAACGGCGCGAATCCGCCGCTGACCTTCGCGGTGGGTTCGACCGAATCGGGGCAAACGGGCACCACCGTGCCGAACGGGATTGCGCTGACGGCATCGATTGGCGGATCGCTGCGCGACTATCTGCTCACGCGCATCAGCGCGCTCGCGACGGCCGGCAACGCGAAGCTGTATTCGAAGCCGAAAGTGCTGACGATGGACAACAGCGAAGCGGTGCTGGAGAACCTGACGGAGTTCTATGTGCAGGTGGCGGGCTTCCAGGACGCGTCGCTGTACGGCATCACCACCGGCCAGAGCGTGCGCGTAACGCCGATGATCATCGACGACGACAGCGTGCAGCGCGTGATGATGTCGCTCGACATCCAGGACGGCGAGGTGACGAACTCGACGGTGTCGAACGTACCAGTGATCCAGCAGCGCAACATCGTTACGAAGACGATGATCGACGAAGGCCGCAGCCTGTTGATCGCCGGTTTCAACGACGACCAGCTGAATCTCAACAAGAGCGGTATTCCGTTCATCTCCGACATTCCGCTGATCGGCAACCTGTTCAAGTACACGAACAACACCGGTTCGCACATGGAGCGCTTCTACCTGATCACACCGCGCGTGGTGACGCCGGCGGCCGTGTATGCGTCGGATGGCTCGGCGGAGAACTTCACGTCGCCGTTGATGGAAGGTGTCGTGCGGCCGCCCGATAACAACGCGCTGATCAAGCAGGCGCAGCCGCTCGTGCCACCGCCGCCGCCGCAGTCGCCGAACGGCGCAGCGACCGCACCCGCACCGCAACCCGGCGTACAGACGACGCCCATCGCGCCGCCGATATCCCAAACCCAACCCGCGCCGGCGACGCAGATTGCGCCGACCGGCGCTCCCGGAGGTCAGGGTGGCAGCCAGTAGTCACGACGGCTCAGGCTGGAGCCTGTGCTTCCTGAGCGGCCCGATGTCGGGCCGCACGCTGTGGCTGACACCCGGCGAGAACTGGGTCGGCACCGGTGCGGACTGCGAGGTGATTTTGCCGGACCGCGACATCGCGGCGCGGCAGCTGTGCCTGCAGGTCGGTGCGATCGCGGCGTCGGTGCAGAACCTGGGCGGCGCACCGGTGACGCTGAACGGCGCGCCGCTGGCGGAGATGCGCCGCGCGCTCGCACCGGGCGACACGATGACGGTGGGCTCGATCAAGTTCGGCGTCGAGCACGTGGCAGGCGCGCTGCCGCTCGCGGCGGGCGCGGGTGGCGCGCTGGCTGCGCGTGGCAATGCGCGTGAACACTCGTGGCTGACGATGCACGCGCCCGCGTGGCTCGCGGCGCTCGGTGCGCGTCGTCTGCTGCTGATGCTGCTCGCGCTATGGAGCGCGTTCGCGCTCGCCGCCGGCAGCTACGTCGCGGTTGCAACGCATGGGCAGTTCTGGTGGTCGCACGAGAGCCGTTACGAACGCGTGCGCGAAGTCGAAGCCGCGTTGAGTGCCTATCCCGAACTCACCGTCGCGCCAGGCGAAGGCGAGCAGATCGTGATCTCGGGTTATCTGCGCAACGCCGATGAACGGACTCGCGTCGGGACGATCGCAGCGAGCTTTGCAAACGTGCAGGTCGGTACCGTCTATGTGGTGGATCAGTTGCTCGGCGCGACGCGCCAGACGTTGTCGGACACCGCGGTGAATGCGCAGTACGCGGGACGCGGGCGCATCGTGCTGACCGGTGTCGCGAGCCGTGCGGTCGCGCAGCGCGTGCAGAATTTCGCGCGTGATGCGAAGCCGGCGATCGAGGTCGTCGATCACGTGAACTACGACGACAACGCGGCGGGCGAATTCATCGCGTCGACGGGCGGTGCGGTGCCGGCGGATATCGCGGGCATGTATGGCGACGACAGCGGCACGCGCTACATCGTGACGCGCGATGGCCGGCATTTTTTCGAAGGCGCGACGCTGCCGAACGGTCTGATGATCGCGTCGATCGAAACGAACCGCGTGGTGTTCGAGCGCAATGGGGCGCAGTACATCGTGAAGCTTGGTAACGCGTCGTCGGCAGCGGCTGCGCCCGAGGCTCAGGCAGCGGCGTCAGCGGCGGCCGCAAGCGGCGAGTCTGCAAGCGGTGCGGTGGCGGGCAGTGCAGCCGCAAGCAGTGGCGCAGCCGCGGCAAGCAGCCCCGCGGCGAGCGGTGCGCAAAACGTTGGCGCGTTGACAGTCGATACCGCACCGAACGCACCGAACCAGACAACAGCAACAAACATGAAGAATGCGGCAGGCAACCCGCCCGGCACGGGCGCGGCGCCGCATTCATAACGGTGTTGGCCGGGCGCGCGGCAACGTGGCGCGCCGGGGCGGCAAGGCAGCCGCGGTGAGCGGCAGTTTTTGGATGACAGCAATCCGATCAAAGGAGTGAATCATGGCAGGCAGCAATCCGGTGACAAGTCTTCCAGACAACACGGCGCAGATGCAGGCTTTCGAAGAGCAGTTGTTCCAGCAGCAGATGCAGATGCAGTCGATCGGTATGGTCGGTCAGTCGCACGCCCAGACGATCAGCGTGCTGAACAACATGAGCAGTTCGGAGGCAGGCGCAAACTCTTCCGCGGGACGTCTGGGTTCCTGAGTGTTCTCGCGGCGGTTCTCACGCGCACTGGCGCGTGTGGCTCCGCTCGGCCTGCCGCCGCACCACACTCAATCGCGGTATCCCGCAACGGTTTTGGGGAGGACGAATCATGACTGGAACACCCGTGGCGGCGGTTGGCGCCAACGCGGTGCTGGCGAATGCGCCGGCACAGCAGGCGCCCACCGCTCAGTGGGTCGGGGCCGGTTCACCACCGGCTGCCGCGCCCTCCGGCGACGACGCGCAGCTATTCGCGCAGCAGCTCGCCGGCAATCTCAGCGGTACGGCGAACGGTGGAGTGGGTGCGGCGAGCGGCGCGAGCGAGTCGTTCACGAACATGTTCGGCTATCTCGACGATCTCGGCCAACGCTTCACGAAGCTTTCGTCGATGCGGCATCAGGCGTTGAAGCCGACCGGCGACTGGGGCATGGATATGGCGCGGATGATGGAATACAACTGGGATCTGTCGATGACAGCCAACGGTTGCGAGTTCGCGCTTTCGGCGGCGCAGGCAGCCAATAACTGCTCGCGTTCGGTGCTATCGCCGGACAAGGGCTAGGCGAGAAGTCGCGGCGGTGAGCGCCGGGAGGGACGCGGCGCTCGCCGCACTCGCCGCGACCGGAACCGGCAGGGAGTGGCAATGACGAGATTGGCCAGATGGACCGGCGCGGCCGTGCTGCTGGCGTGCGTCGCCGGGTGTAGCCAGGAGTTGTATTCCGGGCTCGAAGAGCGCGACGCGAACCAGATGATTTCGGTGCTCTCGGATGCGGGCATCAATGCGTCGAAAGAAAACGTCGAAACCCGCGACGGCGGATCGAGCTGGCAGGTCGACGTCGA
This sequence comes from Paraburkholderia acidicola, assembly GCF_002362315.1. GTDB lineage: Bacteria > Pseudomonadota > Gammaproteobacteria > Burkholderiales > Burkholderiaceae > Paraburkholderia > Paraburkholderia acidicola. Next base: position 856,492 of record NZ_MTZV01000006.1, on the reverse strand, counting down.
TAGCGGCGAAGTGGGCGACGCGCTCAAGGTGCTGCGCGCGCACGGCTTGCCGCATCAGCAGCTGGAAAGCCTCGGGCAGATTTTTCAGCAGCAGGGGCTCGTCGCGACGCCGTCGGAGGAGCGCGTGCGCTACATCTACGGTGTGCAGCAGGAACTCGCGCGCACGCTCGACGACGTGGACGGCGTGGTGGTCGCGCATGTGCAGGTCGTGATTCCGGAGAACGATCCGCTGTCGGACAAGGTCAAGCCGTCGTCGGCGTCGGTGTATATCAAGTACCGTCCCGGCGTCGATCTGCAGGTGATGGCGCCGATGGTGAAGGAACTCGTGACGCATAGCATCGAAGGGCTTTCGTACGACAATGTGTCGCTGTTCCTGCAGGCCGAGTCGCCCAGTGCGCAGCCCACGAACCAGGGCAGCGGCGGCATGTTGCCTGGCCTGCTGTTGATGCGCAGTCCGTTTGCGTGGTTGATGGCCGTGCTGCTCGCGCTGACGTTGTGTGTCGTCGCGTTGCTCGGTGCACGGCGCGGTGTGTTCGGCTCACGGATCGCGGGGGCGTTTGGTGGCGATCGCGGCAGTGGCGGTGGCAACGGCGGTAGCGGCAGTGCGGATTTCGCAGCACAGGGCGGTGGACCGTCGCGAGGCAACTGACATGCACGAAGCGCGGATGCATCGGCTTGCTGTCGAATTCAATCTGCGTCCCGACTGCTATATCGGCGTGGACTGGTTGCCCGACGAATGGCCGGCGCGTTATCGCGATCTCACGGTATTCGGCGCGCGCGGCCGCGCGGTGCTGGCCACGGCGCTGCTTGCGCGGCTTGGGCCGGGTGCGCCATCGGTGTTCGCGTTCGGTAGCCGGACCGCGCGTCTCGCGCTGCTCGATCGCGCCGCGCTCGCGACGCTTGGCGCGTACTGCGGGCTGATGCTGCATCGTGCGTGGTTGCGCGATGCGGCGAACTGGCGCACGCACCCGGCGCTGGTCGACGCGTTCGGGCATAGCGCGATGCCGTTCGTGCTGAACCGCGCACCGCCATTCGATGCAATCCGCGAAACGCTCGAACCGTATCGCCGTGCGCCGCACGAAGCAGTCGAAGTTATCCGGCGGCGCGGCTGCCGGTTGCTGTTCGACTTCATCGTGGCCGAGCACGCACAGGTTGCGTCGCGTCTCGCCCTCAAGTTTCCCCGCACGCTGTCGAGCCAGCCGACATACGGATTGAACACGCAGCACCGGCAGCATCTGGCGGAGCTGATTTTTCTGTGCCTGATACCGGAGAGATTCGCGCAATGGGACTGGCTTTTCTGATCACGAGCGAAAACCTGCAGATCCTCTCGGAGCGCAAGGTGCTCAGACAGCACGAGTATTCCGCGCTGCTCGATGCGGGTTCGCTCGTCTCGACCGCGCAGGCCGAGCGCGCGCGGATTCTCGAGGACGCCGAGAAGGTATTCGAACAGAAGCGCAGCGAAGGGCACGCGCTCGGGCTCGAGGAGGGGCGTCAGGAATACGCGCAAAAAGCCTGCGGCGCGGCGCTCGATGCAGCGCGCACGCTCGATGCGTTGCGCGAGACGATGGCGAAGATCGTCGTCAAGGCCGTGCGGCAGATGATCGGACCCGTCGATCCGCGCACCGTGCTCGAACAGTCGCTACGGCGCATCGACGCGCTCGTGCGCGAGGAACCGATGCTGGTACTGCGCGTGCCGCCGGAGCAACGCGAAGCGGCTGATGCGGCGCTCGCGCGGGCGTGGCCGGAACGGGCGGCGTCGCATGCGGTGCGGGTGGTGCCCGACGACACGCTGCAGGCCGACCAGTGTGTGATCGAAACTGCGTCGGGCAGCATCGATGCCGGGCTCGACGCGCAGCTCGATGCGCTCGCCGCCGCGATCCGGCAGCGCGGATCATGAGCAGCGCCGACGACCTCGCCGGTCGCCTCGAACGCTTCGCGGGCGAGTTCGGCCAGCTCGCGGACAGCTTCGACAGCGATGCCGCGCAACGCGCGCTTGCCGACGAGCTGGAACATGGCGTCGATGTGTTCAACCCGGTGCGGATGCGTGGTCGCGTGAGTCATGCCGTGGGGCTGCTCGTCAACGCGACCGGGCTGCATGCCAAGCTCGGCGAGATCTGCGAGCTGCGTACGCCGGGCGAGCCCTCCATGCTCGCCGAAGTCGTCGGATTCGCACGACAGACCACACTGCTGACACCGCTTGGTGCGACGAGCGGGTTATCGCCATCGACGGAAGTCATTCCCTCGGGACGTGGCCATCGCTTTGCGGTCGGCAACGCGTTGCGCTCGCGCGTGCTGAACGGGCTCGGTGCACCGCTCGACGAACGCGGCGAGGTGCCTGGCGCGGTATTTGTGCCGGCTCACAACGAGCCGGTCAATCCGCTGCGCCGTCGCACGATCGATACGTCGCTCGCAACTGGTGTGCGCGTGATCGACACGCTGCTGACGGTCGGTGTCGGTCAGCGGATCGGCGTGTTTGCGCCATCGGGCGTGGGAAAAAGCACGTTGCTCGGCATGATTGCGCGCGGCACGCCCTGCGATGTGATCGTGATCGGTCTGGTCGGTGAGCGCGGTCGCGAAGTGCGCGAATTCATCGAGCACAACCTGTCACCCGAGGCGCGCGAGAAAACGGTCATCGTCGCATCGACGTCCGACCGACCCGCGATGGAACGCGTCAAATCCGCGCACGTAGCGACCGCGATCGCCGAATACTTCCGCGATCAGGGACTATCGGTGCTGCTGCTGATCGATTCGCTGACGCGCTTTGCCCGCGCGCAGCGCGAAGTAGGCCTCGCGTCCGGCGAACCGCCGACGCGCCGCAGCTTTCCACCCTCGACGTTCTCGATACTGCCGCAACTGCTCGAACGCGCGGGGCAGGGTGAGCGTGGCTCGATCACAGCGTTCTACACGGTACTCGTCGAAGGTGACGAAGAGACCGATCCGATCGCCGAAGAAGTCCGCTCGATTGTCGATGGTCATATCGTGCTGTCGCGCAAGGTCGCGAGCGCCAATCGCTATCCTGCGATCGACGTGCTGGCGAGCCTGTCGCGTGTGATGTCACAGGTCGTGGCCGAGCCTCATCGCGCGGCGGCGGCACAGGTGCGCTCGCTGCTGTCGCGCTACCAGGACATCGAACTGCTGGTGCAGATCGGTGAATACCGCGCCGGCGCGGATCCGCTTGCCGATGCCGCGCTCGCGGCAAAACCCGAGCTCGATACATTTTTTACGCAGCCGTCGCACGCGCTCGAACCCTTCGACGCGAGCGTGAACGCGCTGATCGAACTGGCACGACGTCATGGACTCAACCATCACGCGAACGCTTGACGCGTTGCGTCGGGTGCGCGACGCGCGGCAACGCAAGGCGGCCATCGAAAAGGTGCGCCAGGAGCGGGTGGCCGCGCGCACCGCGCAGGATGTTGCCGATGCGCAGACGCGGATGATGCGCGAAATCGCGGCGCGTCTTGCGCTGGCGCAGCGTATCGATCGCGATTCGGGCAGCAGCGCTGTCACGCCGCGTTCGCTCGCGGACACCTTCTTCGAGGACATGTCGCGCACGCGCGCAGCCGGTCTTGCACGACTAGACGTGATGCGCGCCGGCGAAGTACACCGCCGCGAGGAAGCGACGCTCGACGAACTGCGTCAGCAACTGGGCCGCGCGCAGGCCAACCTCGACAAGATCGACCGGGTGGCCGGAGAAGTGGGCCGCGCGGCGCAGCGACGCGCCGACGCACGCGAGGACGACGAGGCGGATGCCGCTGCGCTGCGTGGCCGGAGTCACACTGCAGGCTCGGCAGACGAATCGACCACGCGGCACGCCGCCAGTGCAGTTTCGCAGAGGCGCGATGGCAATCGGTCATGACGACATCGCGGCATTGCAGGCCGCGGTGCATCCGGTGCTGCTGGTGATGCCGCGCCTGCTGCCGATGATGCTGATCATGCCCGTGTTCAACGCGCAGATCATGACGCCGCTCGCGCGCAACGGTTTGATCGTCGTGCTCGCCACGTTCACCGCGCCGCTGATCGACTACTCGACGATGGCCGCCGTGCCGTACGGGATGTGGCTCGTGTTGTGCGTGAAGGAGATGCTGATCGGCGTGCTGCTCGGCTTCGCGTTCAGCGCGATGCTCTGGGCGATCGGCAACGTGGGGCATCTGATCGACTTTCAGACCGGCTCGGGCAATTTCGCGTTCTTCGATCCGGTGGCGGGCGATCAGAGCGGACCGACAGCGGTGTTTCTGAATCTGCTCGCGTGCACGCTGTTCGTCACCGGCGGGGGTTTGCACGTGATGCTCGACATGCTGTTCCAGTCGTATCGCCTGTGGCCGGTCGCGTCGTTACTGCCCGATTCGCAGCGGATGATGGAGGAGTTCGCGCTGCGTGCGACCGATTCGATCATGCAGGCGAGCGTGAAGCTCGCGGCGCCCGTGATCATCGTGTTGGTGCTCGTCGAACTGGGTTTGAGCCTGATCGGGCGTTCGGTCACGCAACTGAACGTGTTCCTGATTTCGCAACCGGTAAAAGGTGTGATCGCGCTGCTGATGATGGCGTTGTTTCTTTACTTCGTGTACGGCTCGCTGCACGCGTATCTCGGGCCAGACGGGCCGTTGTTCGCGCTGCTGCGGGCCACGCTGTAGTTTTTTGCTTCAACGTGCGGGATCGCGGCGTGTTTCAAGGGAGTTCCGGCGATGGCCGAAAAGAATCATCCAGCGACTGCACGCCGGCTGCGCGAAGCGCGCCGCAAGGGCGAGGTCGCGCGCAGTGCCGACGTCATCACGACGGTGCAGTTCATCGTGCTGCTCGCGTTGATCGCTGGTGTAGCACCGATTGGCATCGGTCTGTTGCATGGGCTGATGGACGTCGCCCAGCAGGTGATCGCCGCGCGCGACCCGGACACGAGGCTTGCGGTGCTGCTGGTCGCGGTGCGCCATGTGCTGCTGCTCAGCGTGTTGTCGTTGAGCGGTGCGGTACTGCTCGCGGGGGTGATTGCGGGCATCGTGCAGGTAGGCGGCATCGTCGCATGGGCACGGCTCACGCCACAGATATCGCGGCTGAATCCGGCGGCCGGACTGAAGCGCATCGTATCGATGCGCGCGCTGATCGATCTCGCGAAGGCCATCGGCAAGACGCTGGCGATCGGCTTGATCCTGTATGCAGTGATTCGCGGTTCGATCGGCGCGGCGGTCGAGGCCGGCTTCACTACGCCCGCGCAGATTTTCGCGCTGATGGGGCGGCTGCTGTCCTTGCTGTTCGGCTGGGCGGCGGTCATCTACGCGATCATCGCGGGGCTCGATTTCGTGCATCAGCGCTGGGAGTTCGCGCGCAATCACCGGATGAGTACCGAAGAGCTGCGGCGTGAACATCGCGAGATGGAGGGTGATCCGATGGTTTCGTCGCGGCGTTCGCAGCTCGCGCGCGAGGCGCAGTTCGCTTCGATGCAGGATGTATTGCGTGGGGCGTCGGTGGTGATCTATTCGGCGCGTGTGGCGGTGGCGCTGCACTATGCTGGCGAGCCGACGTTGCCGCGGGTCATCGCGCGCGGCGAGGGCGAAGCCGCCGAGCGGATCCGCACGATCGCGCAGGAACTGTTGCGGCCGGCCGTGGCTAATACCGGGCTTGCTGAAAAACTGTACGAGCAGATTCCGCTAGGGCTTTACATCGACCGCGGCCTCTTTCGCGAGGTTGCGGATGCGCTGCGCTGGGCGAGTGGCGGTGAAGTCGGATGAGCGGTGCCTGGTCAACTGGCGCGCTCAATCGTCGAGCAAACGACCGGCAATGTACGCGAGCTGCACACGGTTCTGTGCGTTGTAGATCTTCTTGAGCTGGCGCAGGTGATAGCGCACGTTGTGCGGCGACATCGTGAGCTTCTCGGCCATCTCACGGTCGCTGATGCCTTGCGTGACGAAGCGCAGGATCGCGCGCTGCGCTTCGCTCAGGCGCTCACCGGACGGTACGGGCAGCAGATGCCGCGCACGTGCCTCGATGAACGCGTGAATCGCCGTGCCGATCGCGTAGGCCGCACCGAGGGTCGTGTCGACGATCCATCCGCGGCCGTGCTGCGCACTCGACAGCATCACGATGCTGTGTTCGAGCGGATGAGCGGTCGCGACGCCGAAGCTCACGCCGCTGTTCAGGCCGTGCTGCTGGGCGACCGTCACGAAGCGTCGCGCGAACGTCTCGCAGCGCGGGGCGAGGGTGCCGCTGAATAACGTATCGAGGTCCCATGCGGCAGGCCATTCGATGCAGGCTGTAATGCCCGGCCGCGGATCGATCTGGAAGAAGTCTTCCTGCGCATAGCGCGCTGGCCAGCCGGGTGGCGAGTAGGTATCGAACCACGCGCAGCGACTGATGAATTCACCGATGCGCAGCACGCGGCAATAGCACAGCGAATCGAAGCCCGCTGCGCGCAAGGCGGTGCGTACCAACTGCTGACGCGTGGCGCTGTCGGGGGCTGCGGCAAGATGCTGCGCGAGCTGGCCGAGCAGACGGTCACCTGGTTCGGGAGCCGTGCCGGCGCGACCGTTCAGGTCGGCGTCGCTGAACGTGATGAACCGCGTGCCTTCTTCGTCCGTGTCGTTCATCGCACCTGATTGCGTCTTCGTGAGCGGCCATGCTACTAGCATCGCATGCGGTTTATCGAAGGCAATCTCGTAGTTTTCGTGGTGGATGTCCCGTCAAATTACGTGTTTTTCACTGATACGGCGATTCCGCTGTTCGCATACCGACAGATTGCTAGAGCCCTTCCAGAAACTCCTTCTTGATCGATTTGGTGTACGTCGTACAGGCAATCCGAGCAGCGTTCGCTGCTGCGTCGACCATCACGCTGGCATCGACGGGCTTGCATAGCGACACGATGATCGGCGGTGGGACGGGTTTGAGCGGCAACTCGACGAATTCCCCGCTCTGGAGTTCTTTGGCCACGAAGAGGCCCGGAATTCCCGCTACGCCATAGCCATCGCGCACCAGTTGAACGATCGCGGCGACCGACGGCGAGCACGTAATCCGCGTCTGTTCCGGGCGCATGTTTTCCTGGCGCGCCAGCGTGTGCACGATGCTCTCCAGTGCGATCTGTGGGGCAGTGCCGCGGCCAAACGTGACGATCGGGCGTTGCAGGACATTGAGCGCGAGTCCCGCGGCGCGGCGCGGCAACAGTCCGCGTCGTGCGATCCAGCGGACCGGGTAACTGGCGATCGCACTCGAGGCAATCTTGCTGCTGTCGATCCCTTCCACACGAATGACCAGATCGAGTTCGCCGCTCAGCAGACGCCGTTGCAATACCGAGCTTGAATCGACAGTGAGATCGACATCGAGCTTGGGGTAGTTCGCATTCAGATACGTGATGTAAACCGAGAGCCAGCTATGGACCACCGTTTCGATCACACCGAGCCGCAGCTTGCCACCGACGACGACTTCCTGACCAGCAGCCTCGCGCAACGCACGCGCCGCCTCCACGACGTTTCGCGCCGGCCCGAGCAGGCTCTGTCCCGACGTGGTCAAGCGAAATGCCTGCGAGCTGCGGTCGATCAGCTCGGTCTTCAGTTCGTCTTCGAGCGACTTGATGCGCAGCGAAATAGTCGCGGGCGTGGAGTGCAGGACGCGCGCTGTTGCCCGGAAACTTTCCAGTTCGGCGAGCTTGACGAAGGTTTCGAGGAAGCGGGTATTCATGTGGGCTTCAACCTTTGTGGAGAGCGAATCGACACAAGGAGGAATTATTGACGCCGCCAAAAAAGAGCGTTTACCTGATTGAATCTTTTTGAGGCTTGTCGGTGAGCAATCTGGATGTTCTTGCGCGTGACCGGCTGCGTAGAAAACCCCTTTGTACAAGGCTGTATAGCTTGTTTTCACAGTTACCGAGCCAACCATACGACGCCGTTGCATTGGTAAAAACCCGCACGATTCTGTTAAGAAAAACCTAACACGGGCGAGCGAAATAACTCGCTGGCGTCGCCTTTATTGCGACTCTACTCTTCAACCCATCGAACGTGCGAGGGGCCCGACGTCATGCCACATCATTTCCGCCAGCAGGTCCGCAGCAAGCGTTTTACCGGTCCGACCGCTGGTCAATGTGGCGAGTTCGCGCAAGCCAACCTCGCGATCATTCCGGGTCTCTACGCCGAGGACTTCCTGCGTTTTTGCGTGCGTAACCCGAAGGCCTGCCCATTGCTCGGCGTGGGTGAGCCAGGACAATGGAACGTGCCGGCGCTCGGCCGCGACCTCGACGTCTGCACCGATGTGCCCGGCTACAACGTGTATCGCGAAGGCGTGCTGTGCGAACAGCCCGACGATATCGTCGATCTCTGGCGTGACGACCTGGTGGTCTTCGCGATCGGCTGTTCGTTTTCATTCGAGCAGATGATGGCGCGCGAACGCATCCCGTTGCGCCATATCGACGAGGGCGTCAACGTGCCCATGTACCGCACGAACATCGCCAACCAGATGGCAGGTCCGTTCGGTGGCCAACTGGTCGTGTCGATGCGCCCGATGAGCGGTGCGGACGCGATCCGCGCCATTCAGATCACAAGCCGGTTCCCTTCGGTGCACGGTGCGCCCGTGCATCTGGGCAGTCCGGCCGCGCTCGGTATCGAAGACTTGATGCAGCCGCATTACGGCGACTGTGTGTCGATCCACGAGCATGAAATCCCGGTGTTCTGGGCATGCGGTGTGACGCCGCAAAGCGCCATCGAAAGTGCACGTCTGCCGTTCGCGATTGCGCACCGACCCGGTCATATGTTGATGACCGATATCCCCAACTCATCGCTTGCTGTGCTCTGAGCGCTCGCTCAAGCCACCTGGAGATCAGCCATGAATACCGAAGCACACTTTGCGGGCACGCAAGCTGAAGCGCAATCGAGCGAACCTGAGAGCAGCGGCATGTTCGGCTGGTACCGGCACACGACGACAAACGAACGACGTGCGTTCTGGAGCTGCAAGCTCGGCTACGGGCTCGACGCCATGGACACGCAGTTTCTCAGCTTCGTGATCCCGACGCTGATCGCAACGTGGGGACTGACGAAGGGCGAGGCGGGGTTGATCGGTACCGTCACGCTGCTGACGTCGGCGCTCGGCGGTTGGGTGGCCGGCATCCTGTCGGACCGTATCGGTCGTGTGAAGACACTGCAGATCACCATCGTCTGGTTCGCCTTCTTTACGCTGCTCTGTGCATTTGCGCAGAACTACTCGCAGTTGCTGATCGCACGCGGTCTGATGGGCTTCGGTTTTGGCGGCGAGTGGACGGCGGGCGCGGTGCTGATCGGCGAAGTGATCCGGCCGCGCGATCGCGGCAAGGCAGTCGGCATGGTGCAGGCGGGATGGGCGATTGGTTGGGCAGTCGCGGCCGGGCTCTATACGCTGGTGTTTTCCTTCGTTCCTGCCGATATGGCGTGGCGTGTGCTGTTTGCCATCGGCATCGTGCCCGCGCCGTTCGTGATCCTGATCCGGCGTCTTGTCGACGAACCCGAAGTCCACAAGCAACAGAAGCAGCGCGAGCTTGAAACCGGCGGACGCAGCTCGTTCCTCGAAATCTTCGGCCCCGGTGTCTGGTCGACCACGCTGCGCACAGCGATTCTTGCGACTGGTACGCAGGGCGGGTACTACGCCATTACCACGTGGCTGCCGACCTACCTGAAGACCGAGCAGCACCTGAGTGTGGTCGGCACAGGCGGCTATCTTGCGGTTGTGATCGTGGGATCGTATGCGGGCTACCTGTATGGCGCATTTCTGAGCGACCGGATTGGGAGGAAGCTCACGTTCATGCTGTATTCGCTGGCTTCGATGACCATCGCGCTCGTCTATACGCGCGTACCGATGAGCAACACGTTGCTTCTGCTGCTGGGTTTCCCACTCGGTTTCTTTGCATCGGGGATATTTTCCGGCATGGGTGCGTTCATGACCGAGCTGTTTCCCACCCGCATCCGCGGCTCGGGGCAGGGCTTTTGCTACAACTTCGGCCGCGCGGTTGGGGCGACCTTTCCGTTCCTGATCGGTTACGTGGCGCAGAAAATGCCGCTGGGTATCGCGATTGGAACGTTCGCCGCTGCGGCGTACGGTGTGGTCATTCTGGCTGCGTTGACATTGCCTGAGACGCGTGGCGCGAAGCTGGTTTCTTGAGTCTCAGTCAGGTCACCCTCGTTACTGGAGATGCAGATGAATCGCGACGATGTATTCGTGATTCAGATGCCCGGTGGCGAGGGGATGGCGAAGCGCGTTGAGCGATGCTGACAACGTCGCTGTCGTATCTGGTGAATCTGGAGTTGAACTCAAGCGGTGCTACGAACGAAGGCAAGCAGCAACGTGTAGTCACCTTTGTCCGCGGCACGCAGCGCGGCCAGATAGAGCGTGCGGGCGTTGTCGGCATTGACGAGCGTGCTTGCGCCACCCCACGGAAAAGGAGGCGCTTTCATGCTGCGTAAAAGCGCGTCAGTCATCATCCGTGAGTGTCGGCCATTGCCGTTTGGAAACGGGTGAATCCAGACCAGGTCACGGTGGAATCGCGCCGCAATTTCATCCGGCGGGAAGGTTTCATTCTCAATCCAGTAGCGCACATTGTCGAAAAGATCTCGCAGCTTGACACTGACCTGCGTCCAGTCACATCCGATGTTCTTGTCGGACTTCCGGAACGTACCGGCCCAGGCCCAAGTCTTGTCGAACATCCTTTTGTGCAGGGCGCGGCAGAAGTTCTCACTGGTCACGTCTGGCAGGCGGGCGCGGCGAAGCCACGACACCGCCGCCAGGATGTTCTCCTGCTCCCAGTCATTAAGCTCACCCTTCGTGCTCAGGTGCGTGGGTATGAGGTCGGCGAGTTCGTCGGGGTCGAGAGGGGTTTGTCCTTCCTGCTCGTCGAAATCTATCGCCATAGTGCCGACCATCGACCCCGAAGCAGTTCTTCCGTGCGCTGCTCAACCTGTTTCCGAAGGCGCGCTGTGTCGGGGCGCTGGTCCTCCAGACTCATGGTGTGTGCTACCCCGCCGACTTCTTGCAGCGCAATGGTGCGCGCCTGCTCCTCGACCACTTGCGTGAATGGCTTTCGGGGCACCAGAGCATAGACCAGCTCGCAGTCCAGTCCCTCTGCCAGCTTGCGCAATTGCCCAAGCGAGATTCGCTCATCCGCTTCCGCTTGCTCTGACTTGTGCAACGTCGGGGCCGAGATACCGAGGCGCGCGGCCTGCTGTCGCTCGGTCAGGCCCAGCGACTCTCGAATGAGCTTCAACCAGCCTCGAGGCGGCGCGCGGCGCTTCGCCAGATCGGCATACGCTTCGACCGATGTCTGGACCTGTTCAAGCCGGAGCTGGTTCATCTGGGCGTTCATTTGCTTGCCTATGGGCTAACTAAAGATGTCAACATGATAGCTTATAGGCAAGCATTTATCGAGTATTTGATAGCTTGTAATGCAGCAGATTTCCGAATTTTGCTGCGCTATAGCGCAGCGGGCGATGCTGTGGCGAGCGCAGGAGCCGCTCCCAGGCTGACCGCCGCACCCGCCGCTTTGCACACCAATCCGTGCGTGCATAAAAAGGTACCTTGTATAAAACAGTAGCTGCTGCTACAGTACGGACATGACGCCGCGGGCCTTACTGCATTCGGTCATTGTGCATAGCAAGGTACTGGGCGGTGCACATTAGTGTAATGGAAATGAATGAAAACCCAGCTCAAGAAAGGAACGCTCGACATGTGCGTGCTTGCCGTCCTCGCCCGTGGTGACAGCTACGCGTACGAGCTCGTGTCGACGCTCTCCGAAACCATGGAAATCAGCGAAGGCACGATCTACCCGCTGATGCGCCGGCTCCAGGCAGAGGCGTGGGTATCGACGTACTTCGTCGAATCCAGCTCGGGGCCGCCGCGCAAGTACTACTCGCTGACGTCGGTGGGGCGCAAGAGCCTGACCGAGATGGAAGAGGAATGGCGCAGCTTTGTCGATGAAGTCAACGGTGTGCTCGGATTGCCGGGCGTGTCAACGGGAACAGGGGAAACGCAATGACGCAGGACGAATTCATCCAGAAGCTACGGCATGAACTGGGGAATTTTCCGAAGCAGGCCGTCGATGAAATCATCGCCGACTATCGCGAGTACTTCAGCGACGCGCTTGCCGCGGGCCGCAGCGAAGCCGAAGTCGTTGCCGCGCTCGGTGACCCGGTCAAGCTCGCACGCGAACTGAAGGCGCAGGCCACGTTCCGTCAATGGGAAACGCGCCGCTCGTTCGGCAACCTGATCCGCGTGGTCATGTCGATTGCGGGTCTCGGGCTGCTGCAACTGCTGCTGCTCATTCCGTTCATGATCTATCTGTTCATCCTGACGGTCGGCTATATGGCATCGGCCGCGTTGATGGTGGCGGGGCTGGTAACGGTCGTTGCGCTCGGTAGCCATCATCTGTTTGGCTGGCCGTCGTTCGATTCGCTCCCGTTCAGCTTCAGCAGCGGCAGCTCGCATGTGAGCCAGCCGGCGGGCAGCGTGAGCATAGAAAAGAACGCCGCTCAGCAGGCGAAGAGCAAGGACAGCGACGATGAGGATGACGACAGCGATAACGACAACAGCGATTCGAAGGGCGACCTGCGTTATGCGATTGGCAACCTCAAGGGCTTCACGGTTGCCGGCGATCGCTTCGTGGTGCAACCGCGCCCGGGCACGCGACTGTCGGTGGTCACGCCCGTCGGTCCGCTCGAATTGAAGGACGAAGACGGCAAGCTCAAGATCGATACGGTCGGCGGCGTGCGTGATCTGTTCATCGTGAAGCCGGACGGCACGTGGTCGATTGCCCGCAAAGACGTCATCGCCTTCAACATGAAGAACGACGATGACGATACGCGTGTGTCGATTGCGCGCACCGGGTCCGATTCGAAGTCGATGGCGTGGAGCATCTCGAACGGCGACGACCATGTGTCCTTCGTAGAGGGCGCGACTGGAGAAAAAGCCCACCTGTCGTTGCGGAGCGGTTCGGATTCGGTGGTGATCGACAACGATCGCGTCGCGATCAAGAGCGACGGCGACAACGTCGTCATCGTCGGCCCGCATGGCTCCGGTATTGGTGCGATGGTTTATGGGTTCGGGATGCTCGTTGCCGGCGTCGTCGGACTATGGCTGTGCATGTGGTTGACGCGCATCACGTGGCGGGGTCTGGTCCGCTACGTACGCCGTCAGCTCGACCTCATTACGGCGCGGCTCGACGAAGGGCAATCTACCTGAAGCGAGCCACGCATCACTCACTGATGTCTGTATCCCCCTTGCGATGAAAAAGGAAACGGTCATGAACACGCATTCCACCAGCAGCACGGTCAACGCAGTACGTCCCCAACGCTCCACGGGGTTCTCTTTCTCAGGCAACCGCGGCGTCCACCCGTCGCGCATCGTCGACTGGCTCGTAGAAGGATTCGGCCTTGTCCGCGCACGGCCGTTGCTGTGGATCGCGGCGATCCTCGGCTGCGCCGACCTCGCGACATTGCTTGAGCTCGTGCCGCCGCTGCGCCTGCTCGCGGCGCTCGTCGTGCCGGTGATTGTCGGGGCGCTCGTGCTGATGCAGGAGCGTTCGTACAACGCGCGGCCCTGGTCGATCGGCGAAACGCTCGAAGCGGTCAACGGGCATCGCAGCGCGCTCTTCACGATCGGGCTGTGCGGCATGGTAGTAGTCGGTATCGGACATCTGATCTCGGTGGCCGCATTCCACACGACGGTTGCGACTTCGATGGCGGAGAACGGTGTGCACAATCTGTCGATCGCCTATGGCGTGAATTACGGCGCGGCGAACATCCTCGAGCCGCTCGTGACCGTGCCGACCCTTATCGTCGCTGCTGCGGTGGTCTGGTTTGCACCGGCGCTCGTCGTGTTGCGCAACCTGTCACCGCTGAACGCGATGATCGAGAGCCTGCATGCCGTGTTGCGCAACTGGCGCGTGGCTGCGGTGTACGTGCTCGCGATCGCCGCCGAAGTCCTGCTCGCACCGGTCGTGCCGCCGCTCGTGCGCGGTGTGCTCGTGACGCCGCTGGTCGCCGCGCTGGCCGTGCTGACGATGTACGGCAGTTACCGCGATATCTTCGCTGCACGGTAACCGGTAGTCAGACGTGGGCTGCGGGTCGATCCCGCAGTCGCCGCTCACACCGCTCACACCGGTCTCGCCGATTACCACGCCCAGCGCACACCCGCATCTCCGAGCACCGTGCGCTGATGCGAACCCCCAAGATTCGTCTGCCAGTTCACGGTCGCATACACGCTCGCCGATTTACCCATCTTCGCGACGACGCCCGCACCGATCTGTCCGGCGGTCTGACCGACCTGCGTGCCGATTGCGGTTGCGCCGCCAAACGTAGCGCTATCGCTGGCACCAAACGAGCGCAGCACGCTGATCCGCGCGTAGGGCTGCCAGTCGATCCCGGCATGATCGAAGTGGCCCTTCAGACGCACGCCGAACCGGCCGACGAAGGTGTTGCCGTCGCTGAACGTGACACTCGACACCCCGTCGTTCAGATCGTTGATCGACAGATGCTGCCACGTGATCTGTGCCTGCGGCTCGATCGTCAGCGTTGCGTTGAGCGGAACCGGCAGACCGGCTTCAATCGATCCGCTGACCGACGTACCGTGCGTCGTGGCGCCGATGTTGTCGCGCGAGCGCGGATCGATGGTTAGCGTGCTACCCATCAGCACGGTGTCCGTGTACCAGCCGCCAGGCCCGATATGCGTCCAGTAGCCGCCGAGGCTATAGGTGTTGATCGACAGATGGCCGGCGTCGAGATTCGGTGTGCCGAGCGCGAAGCCGTCCACGTCGCCGGTCGCCCGCGCGAAGCCGACGAAGAGGCCGTAGTGATTGCGATGGCCGCTCGCGCTCCGGTCGGCGTACAGGTCCTGGCCGGCCTGGGCACCGTAGATCGAACCGTCGAACTGTGGGTTCACGGTGCCGCTCTCGCTGAGTACATCGTGGCCGCCCCATGCGCGTGCCCACGCGGCCGGTACGGTGCCGCTTTCGTCGAGCAGCGACTGGTCGCCCTGGCGATCATGGAACGTATCGATCTGCAGCAGACCGAGCTGCCTCGCCACACCGGGAATTGCCGCATACACCGGCACTTCAACCCGGTAGAGCGGTACCGGATCGGCACCGGGTGGCGGCGGCTCCGGCAGCGGCGGCGTGCCGATGGCCGGCGTCGGCGTCTCGGGCTCGGGTTCGCCGGTTGTGGGCGGTTCAGGTTGCGGCGCGACGGTATTGCGCAGATACCAGTCGTTTCCGGTACCGGTCGTCACACCGCCTTTGGCGAGGTAGTAGCTGAACGCGCCGGCCTTCACCGGCTCGGCGAGCGTGAACGCGGTAGGGGTGGTCGTCGCGCCGTTGGTGGCCTGCACGACTTCGATGCCATCCGCGACCGTTTGCGCGCCGCCGCCGCCGACATTCGTCACCTTCAGGCCGGTCGTGCCGCTGCCGGTGCCGCCGTTGATCACCAGTTTGTCGGACGCGGCGCCGTCGCCCGCAACGACGGTGTTCAGGCCGATCGTGCCGTTCTGGCCGGTGTAGTTGCCGTTCACGATCAACTGATTGCCGACCCCCGAGCCGCCGATCTGTACGAGCGATGCATTGGTCAAGGCTCCGTTGATCGTGAAGCTGCCGTTCGCCGCGCCGCTAAACGACGGAATGGTTGCGAGCGTGGCAAGTGCATTCGCAACGGCGATCGTGCCGTTGTTCATCACCGGGCCGCTTACGCTGCCGTAGCCGCCGAGCGTCGCGCCCGCGGCAACCGTTGCGCCGCCGTTACCGGCGAGTGCGGCATTCGTGTGTGCCGCGTCACCGACGGCGAGCGTGCCGGCCGACACCGTCGTTGCGCCGGTGTAGGTGCTGATGCCGGTCAGCAGCAGGTTGCCGGTGCCGGCTTTAGTCAAGGCGCCGGTGCCGGTGACCGGCTGTGCGAGCGTCGACGCAAATGACTGCGTATCGATCGTGCCGCCGCCCGCGGCGAGCGCAACCGGGCGGCTCGCCGACAGATCGAAACTCTGTGTCAGTTGCAGCGTGCCGCCATTGAAGGTGAGGCCGCCGGTTGCCGCACCGAGCGCGTTGTCCGCGCCGGTCGCAAGCGTGCCCTCGTCGATCGTCGTGCCGCCGGAGTATGTGTTGCCGCCGCTCGCCGCCGGGGCGAGCGTCAGCGTACCCGAGCCGGTCTTGTCGAGCGCACCGGTGCCAGAGATCATCCCTGCATACGTGCCGGCCGTGTCCTGAGCGAAGCGCACGAGGCCGTTGTCGGTGACGTTCTGCGGCAGATTCTGCGCATTGGCCTGCAGCGTCGCGCCCGCGTCGACCAGTGCCGCAGCCGACGCGCCGAGCGTACCGGTCAGGTCGAGCGTGCCGGTCTGCACGTGCGCGAGCGTGAAGGTGCCGCTGCCGGTCCAGTTCCACAGCGTGCCCTGCATTTGCAGGGTCTGGAAATTCGTGAATGCATTCGATGCCGTGCCGGTGCCTTGCAGGAACACTGTGTTCGAGCCGTTGCCGCCGTCGGCCGCACCGTCGATCACCGAACCGGTTTGCAGGATCAGCGAATTGTTGCCGTTACCCATCGAGATCGCGGTGCCCACGCCGCTTTGCAGCAACCCGGCATTGATGATGGTGCTGTTGCCGTTCAGCGTGCGGACCGCAGACGCGTTCTGGCTGATGATCTGGCCGCCTGCCTCGTTCTGGATCGTCGCCGTGAAACTCGACCCTACGGTGTTCGAGAACACCGCATCGGCACCCGCGCCGGCTGCGCTGATCGTGCCGCTGTTGATCAGCGTGTCGTTGTTGCCCTGCATGTAGGCGGCGGTGCTCGACGTACCTGTGGTGCTCAGCGTGCCGCTGTTCGTGATCGAGCCGCTGCCGCCGAGAATCGACGCGGCACGCGCGTTACTGCCGGTGGTCGAGACAGAGCCGGTGTTGATCAGCGTGTTGTTCGACTGGCCGGTATTCGTCTGGCCCCAGGCGGCGCTCATCCCATACGCATTCGGCCCGGCCGTCGTGATAGTGCCGTGATTGGCGAGTGTGTTGCCACTGCCGTTGGCAGCCATGCCGTCGTTGAATGCACCGCTTGTTCTGATCGTCGCACCCGCGGCATTGGTCAACGTATTGTTGTTATTGACCCCGAGCAGCACTGCGCCGCGCACGGTGCCCGAGCTGCCGCCTCCGGTCAGCGACAGCGTGCCGCTATTCGTGACCTGACTGCCGGTGTCGACACTGAAGACGGTGGCCGTCGCGCTGCGCACGAAACTACCCGAGGTCGTCGCGTCGGCATTGATCGTGACGTTCGTACTGCCGGTCGCCGCGGTCACCGGCTGCGTGACCGTGCCGTTGCAGGTGACGGTCGTTCCTGTGCCGGGTGCGTTGCTGCTGCATGCCGCCATTGCTGCGGGAATCCATGCTTTCGACAAGAGCATGAATCCGCCCACGCCAATTCCGAGTGACTTCTTCATCGTTATTGTCCTTGGGGGAGGGGAATAAGACGACGTGCACCAGAATGAGCGGGTTATACCACTACTCACGGGTGTTGGGGAATGCCTGCTGCCCGGTTCGCGGAAGGATTCTCATGGCTGCGCTATGCTGAACCCCGGGTTTTCTTCGACTCTTCGACGATAGGGGTTCTGGCAATGCGATACAACCAGCTTGGCCGTACAGGGGTATTCGTTTCGGAACTGTGCCTCGGCACCATGACGTTCGGCGGTGGCGAGGGCATCTATCAGCACATTGGCAAGTTGCAGCAGGACGAGGCTGAACGGCTCGTCGGCCGGTCGCTCGATGCGGGCATTAATTTCATCGATACCGCCGACGTCTACGCGCAAGGTCTATCCGAGCAGATTACCGGGCAGGCACTGAAGAACCTGAAGGTGCCGCGTGAGCGCGTCGTAGTCGCGACCAAGGTGTTCGGTCCGACGGGGGATGCTCCGAATACGCGCGGGGCGTCGCGCTATCACATCATCGATGGCGTGAAGGCGAGTTTGAAGCGCCTGCAACTCGATCACGTCGATCTGTACCAGATTCACGGCTTCGATCCCGCAACACCGATCGAAGAAACGGTACGGGCGCTCGACACACTCGTTCAGCAAGGTCACGTGCGTTACGTTGGTGTGTCAAACTGGGCCGCCTGGCAGATCGTGAAGGCGCTCGGTATTGCAGAACGGCACGGTCTTGCGCGCTTCGAAACGTTACAGGCGTACTACACGCTCGCAGGCCGCGATCTCGAACGCGAACTGGTGCCGATGCTGCGCAGCGAAAGTCTCGGCTTGATGGTGTGGAGTCCGCTGGCGGGCGGTTTGTTGAGCGGCAAGTACGGCCGCGAGCAGCAGGGCGAGGCGGGTAGCCGCCGCACGACGTTCGATTTTCCGCCGGTCCAGCGCGAACGCGCCTACGACTGTATCGATGCGATGCGTGTCATCGCCGATGCGAAGCAGGTGTCGGTTGCGCAGATCGCACTGGCCTGGCTGCTGCATCAGCGGGTGGTGACGACGGTGATCGTCGGGGCGAAGAAGGTCGAGCAGCTCGACGACAACATCGCGGCCACCCAGGTCGAACTGAGCGCCGACGATCTCGCCAGACTCGACGCGGTCAGCACGCTACCCGCCGAGTACCCCGGATGGATGCTCGCGCGCCAGGGCGACGCGCGGCGCGAGCAGCTTGCAAAGGTGCGGCATCCGGAGTGACGCGACAGAACACCCGGCTTTTGCAATGGTCGTGTCGGGACAGGCCCACGCGTTAACCACGTGAGCCTGTCAACGCAGGATGGTGCTTTCAGTGTTGCCCCAGTTCAGCCATTAACACGCACTTCACATTCGTTTGTGAGGAACGTGAGCGCATAAATATGCGTAATCGCACAATAGCGACGCTTCTAAAATACGGTACCCCTTAGAGACATTGTAAAAGATCATCAAAAAGCGGTATAAGTCTTTCCGAAATCGACCAGCATATAAAAATCAATCGATTTATCCAGCGGGCATGGCGATAGCCGACATAACCTGGAGAATCGGTCGAGCATTTCCTGTTACCTAGAAAGTACACAGGAAGTGGCCGTTAATCATCATGCGCCACGATCGCCTTTTACTAAAAAATTGATTCGCCTCATTAAATAAAATCCCAATATTTGGTTGCTCAATATCAACGAGACCAAGGAGCGCATCTTGAAGCGAAATTTTCCTGATCGGCTACCGCCATTCCGTCTGGCCGCTGGTGCCTTAACGCTGCTCGCGGGTGCTGCGATGCTGACTGCGTGCGGCGGCGAATCCAGTTCTGACAGTGCTGTTTCTCACAGCGAAGGTGCGCGGCCAGTTGTGGCCGCGTCTGCCCATGAGGCCTCGGTGAATGCCGATACACCTCCAGAGGTATCCGCTGCATTCGTCCAGACGCCGGTCGTGTCGCCATCGACAGGATCAGCTGCACCGCTCCCCGTGCTCACAACCTCGCCGTTTCCATTTCCGCATGACGGCGCAGGTCTGGTGCCGTTGTGGCCCGCATCGCAGGAGCCGATCGAATCGACCCAGTTCACGTTGCCGGACGGTACGCTCGTGACCCGCTTCGGTCTGGTCGGCCGCAATCGCCACGCGCGCGAGCGCGGCGAGACGTGGAACGAAATCGGCTATGGGCCAAACGATACGGTCGATGCCAAAGGCAATCCCGTCGACAAGGGACCCGGCCACTATCTGGACTTCGTGAAGAACTATTTCAAGAACCGCACGTGGGGCGTCGAGATCATCGACAACAGCCACGTGGCCGGCGTGCTCCGTCCGACCTTGCTTATCAACAACTACTTCCAGGAGGCGCAGCGCGCGGGCGGCCGTTCATTCTTCCATCGCTTCGACAGTGCCAACGTCACGGGTTTCGGCTGGATGTCGCCGGGGAAGCTGAAAGATCAATCGCTGTATGGCGTCGATGCCGCTAACTGCCCGGTCGTACCAAAACCGCCCAATGGGGCGCTTCTCCATCCCGATACCGTTCTCAACGATGGTTGCAGCGCAACGGTGGATGGCTTTCCTGGCCACGACGCGCTCAGCTACGACGCCAATGGCGTGCTTGCAGCCAGCAAGAGCGTTTCCGGCGCCACGCAGTTCTACGATTACGCGGTGACGAACGGTGTGACCGGTGTGCCTGTCGCCAGCCGGAATGTGCCCGGACGCCCGCTGAAGATCGGCGATTCCGTCGAGGTCACGCAAGCCTTCTTTTCGACACCGGAAGCGATGCTCGCCGCGGGCGACGACGGGGCCTATCACTACTACACCACCGAACTCACCTACGTGGTCGGAACCGGCCTGCGCCCGTGGTACGGCGTGCAGCCACGGCTGAACAATGCGCCCCTGCCGGACGAGACATTGCAGGGCGGCACCGGCTCGGTGTCGTACGACTACAGCGACGGCAGCGCGTTTATCTTCCAGCAGCAGCAAAACGACATCGGTATGCAGGACATGCAGCGCTTTGTCGAAGGGCGCCGTCTGCTCCATAGCAACATGACCACCGGCGAACACAACGAACCGGGCAACGATCGTGATACAGCGGTCGTGGGGCTGCAGGGGCCGAGTTTCAACCAGTCCTCGTGCTTTGCCTGTCACGTGAACAACGGGCGTAGTCCGGCGCCGGCACTGCTGAGCCAGCGGCTGGACCAGATGGCTGTCCGTGCCGCGACGATCGATGCACAGGGGCAGCAGTTGCCTGATCCGTACTACGGCGTGACAGTGCAGATGAACGGCAACGGCGCCAATGGCAAGCCTGTGGACCTCGGTCACAGCGTGCGTGTTGCGGGCTTCGATACGCACACCGTGTATCTGGCCGACGGGACACCGGTCGAACTGCGCAAGCCCAGGTTGTCTTTCGATGGCCCGGTACCGCAAGTCGTTTCGCTGCGCGCAGCCCAACCGATTATCGGCATGGGTTTGCTCGAAGCCATCCCCGAAGCCGACATCCTGGCGCGCGTGCGAACCACACCCGACGCGGACGGCGTGAAAGGCCAGGCGAACTTCGTGTTCGATCCGGATACCGGCGTCGTTCGCCTCGGCCGTTTCGGCTGGAAGGCAGGCAAGTTCAGCCTGCGCCATCAAGCCGCTTCTGCGCTGCTCGAAGACATGTCGGTCACCACGACGGTCTATCCGAGCCGCGACTGTCTGACTGGACCTGCTACATGCAAGTCCGCGCCGGCCGACAAAGGCCTCATCGACGCGGATCTGCTGTCGATCTCGCGTTACCTCGCGCTCGTCGCCGTGCCGGCACAGCGCAGTATCAAGAGCGGTTTTCCGAAGGGCGTATCGCCGTTGCCGTACCTCGACGTCGATCCGGTCAAGATCGCTGCCGGTGCCACTGTGTTTCAGACGTTGCGCTGCGCCAGTTGTCACGTCGCGCAGATGAAGACGGGTTCCGGCGACGAGTTCCAGGAGTTGCGCGACCAGACGATCAAGCCCTACACCGATCTGCTGCTGCACGATATGGGTCCGGGTCTCGCCGACAACTATGCTGAGGGCCTCGCGAGCGGCAACATGTGGCGCACGCCGCCGCTGTGGGGCATCGGCTACACGGAGCGGGTGATGGGCAGCGCGGGCAGTGTCGGCTATCTGCACGACGGACGTGCCCGCACGCTAACCGAGGCGGTGATGTGGCATGACGGCGAGGCCGCGCGCTCGCGAGAACGCTTTCTGGCGCTGTCTACAACGGATCGTCAGGCGTTGCTGGCGTTCCTGCAGTCGCTCTGATAACTGGCTTGTCCTGGGCATCGCGACTCAGGACGCTAAAACAACGTGAGCACAGAAAAAGCAGCGCGTGACTCAACGCGCTGCTCCGCCTGCCGCTGCACGTAATCAAGCGCCCTGGTATGCCGCCACTGCATCCATCGTGCGAGCCGAATACACCAACGCAGCACCTGCATTCACCGAAATCGCCACGCCCAGCGCCTCGGCGATTTCTTCGCGTGTGGCGCCGTGCTTCAGCGCTGCATCGCTATGTACCGTGATACAGCCGTCGCAGCGCAGCGTCACGGCAACCGCGAGCGCAATCAGTTCACGCGTTTTGGCGTCGAACTGACCGGTTTTCTGTCCCGCCGACGACAACATCTGATACGCCTTCACCGTCTCCGGCGAGAGCTTCGCGATTTCACCGATACGGCCCATCAGTTCTTTGCGGTAGTCGATCCAGTCCAGCATGATGACGCTCCTTGTCGAGAGTGCGCGAGCCCGATGCCCACGCGTTGACACCAGTATTGCGCGTCGCCGCGATCTCCTGAATACTCGTTCGACTCGACTTTTAGCGGGATCGTCTCATGGATACGCTGAGCCGCCTGATCGACCTGGCCCGTCCGCAAGCCAGCCTCGATCTGCGTTGTCTGTTCGCCGGCCCGTTCTCGGTCGAGCACGAACCCGAGGCGCCTGGCATTGCGCCGTTTCATCTGGTGCTCGACGGTGAATGTGTGGTCGAAACGGCGCAGAACCAGGAACCGCTACATCTACGTCGCGGCGATTTTTTGCTGTTTCCGCGCGGTGGGGCGCATCGTTTGCGCGACCGCGTAGCCGCGCCGTTGCACGACGCGGCACCATTCACGCTGTCGCACGACGGTGTGCTGCCGCTCAGGCATAACGGTGCATCGCAAGACGCCGCCGAACTCGACCTGCTATGCGGCCGTTTCGTTTACGCGCACGGGCCGGCCGCGCTGTTGCTTGGCTCGTTGCCCGATCCGCTGCACGTGTCGTTGCCGGGGGCGCACGCGCAAGACACGCTGCACACATTGATCGCGATGATGCGTGGCGAAGCCGAACGGCGTGAGCCCGGCGCACTCGCGATTGTCACGGCGCTCAGTCACGCGCTGCTTGCGCTTGCATTGCGTGCGCACAGCGGCGATAGCAACAGTGCGAATCCAGCGGCAACGCCGGGCGTGCTCGCGCTGCTATCCGATGCGCGCCTGCGTGCTTCCGTCGAGGCGATGATGAACGAGCCCGAACGCGCATGGACGATCGCCTCGCTCGGCGACGTGGCCGCGATGTCGCGCGCAACGTACGCGCGGCATTTCAACGAGCGGGCCGGCGTCACCGTGATGGATTTCCTCACGCATCTGCGCATGGCGATCGCCAGCGATCTGTTGCTGCGCACGCAGCGTAGTGCCGCGGATATCGGCATGGCGGTCGGGTATCAATCGGAAGCGGCATTCGGCAAGGCGTTCCAGCAGAGCACTGGCATTACGCCGGGACGCTACCGGCGTCAGCAGAAGCTGGGTGAATAGAGAGCGGGTTGCGAATGCAGCGCGACCGGTGAGTCTTTCCAGGAGATACAACGGTCCTGCGGTGAGCTTTTCCAGGTAGGTGAGCTTTTCCAGGATCCATCGGTTCGCGCACATTCGACCAACGCTATGTAGCGTTGCGCATCAAGGCCGCGCCGCAACCTCGTCGAGATGATCCAGCAGGTCGGCGGGATCTTCGTAGACGCGCAATGCGCCTGAGCGCTCGAGTTCTTCCATCCCATAGCCGCCCGACAGCAGGCCGACACCGAGCGCCCGGCAGCGGCGCGACGCAAGCATGTCCCAGATGCTGTCGCCGACCACCACCGAGTGTTCGATCGGCACACCGAGCCGATGGGCGGCGGCCACGAACAGATCGGGATCGGGCTTCGCGTATTTGACGTCATCGCGTGTGACGACGACTGCCTTGTCCGGATCGACGCCGAGCGCTTCGAGATTGACGCGCGCGGTTTCCATCCGGCCGCTCGTGGCAATGGCCCAGCGCGTTCCCGCCTCGGTCAATGCTGCGAGCAATTCCTTCGCGCCAGGCAGCGGGCACACTTGCGCGCGCATTCGCGTGTAAGCCTCGGCGTGCGCGCGGCGCAGCCGCTCGACCCGCTCGCCGCTGATGTCGCCACCGGTTTCACGCAGCAACTGGTTGGTGAAGAGACCGCCGCTCATGCCGATCTTGCGATGAATGCGCCACACCGACAGTTCGATGCCTTCCTGGTCGAGCGCTTCCTTCCAGGCGAGCACGTGCTGATAGACGCTGTCGACAAGGGTGCCGTCGAGATCGAACAGGAAGGACGTTTCGATACGCATGATGTTCTCCGTGGAAAGACGCAACGTTACATGATTTGCGGGTGCGGATTGCAAATAGGATCTGCAGAAATGGTGCGATGACAGATCGTATCGTGCGCTTTCCATGTTGCATCTGTGTGCCGCAGCGCAGCGAAGGCGATCGGGGCGAAAGCCCGGGGTGCGGCACGGCGCTTGCTGCCCTCAGGTGGGTTGTCACGAAGCCAGGAGGGCTCACAATGAATCTGAACTCGACACAGGTAAGGAAGAACATTCTGGTTGCTGCCTCGATCGTGCTGCTGGCGTTCGGCGCGGCGGGTTGCAAACGCTCGGACAACGGCGGTGACAGTAGTGCGGGTGGCGGCAGTAGCGGTGCCATGAGCGCGCCGTCGGCGGGTGCTTCTTCCGACACGAGCGCGGCCAGCGCACCGGCCGATGCGGGCGCAAGTGCGCCGGCTGCCGCGTCGGGCGCAAGCCAGTAACGCGAAGCGCAGGTCCGGCAGCCCGGCGCTGGGGGTTTTCGCGGCGCCGGGGTTGTCGTGTGGTTGTTGTTTTTGGATCGATGATTGGATCGATGCGCGGCGGTGGCTCGCCGGCAAGTTTTGCAATGGACCGACGCGCGCTCCCCGCGAGCGCCGTCAGGTTGCTTTTTTGCCTGTTTTCCGCACTTTTTACTGTCGGCGGGCGAATCAGTGTCTAACATTCGTGGAATGGGGACGCGCTGAAGCCGAACGCGCCCCAGCGTTGCAAACCTCGTTTTCGAACGTCAGATCGAATGGAGGAGGTTGATATGTCACTGATCGTCGCAGCACGCTTCACGACGTTTCCGGTTGCCGAGGATGCCGCACAACGGCTGTTCGACAGCGGGTTCGTCGAAGAAGACGTCACCCTGTTTTTCGTCAATCCCCGCGGGCAGCATGCACGTTTCCCGATCGGTGGCGATAGGGACAATGATCCCGCCTCCACCGAGGCACCGAAAGGCGCGGGCAAAGGCGTCACGATCGGCTCGGTGGTGGGCGCAGTCGTCGGCGTCGGGATTTTTGCCGCTTTTGCGGTTCCGCTGCTCGTGTCGCTGATTGCTGCGGGTGTCGGCGCTTATGTCGGTTCGTTGATCGGCGCGATGTCGCATACGCGTGGGGGCGGCAAGCCTGGGCATCGCGAGGTCGTTCGTCGGGAAGCGCGTGGCTCGGGTGTGCTGCTTGCCGTGCACGCGTCGCCCGATACCCAGCCTGTTGCGGCGCGTGTGTTGCGCGAAGCAGGCGGCGTTGAAGTCGAACGTGCGAATGGCCGCTGGCAGCAGGGGCGGTGGGCCGATTTCGATCCGACCCGCACACCTGTTCCTGTCGATGGGGCCACCGACGCATCCAGCGAAGGACTGCAGCACCGGTCCGCGTAGTGGATCGTCACTAAGGCTGTTGCGCCAAAAAGGCGGCGGTCCGTCACTGCGACCGCCGTGCGCTTAAACCCACAACCGCGCAACGCGCGGTTCGTCTGCGGTTTTTCGTGTTGCAAGCTCGTTTCCTCTGACTGCCGCGGTGGACTGCTGTGCGTTCCCGGCGCGCCAAGGTCCATGCCATTGGCGAAACGCGCTGCTTTACCGGCGTATGCGCGCATTCGCGGACCCTTTCGCTTCACACGATGTCTGCAATTTCTACGCGCCCAGGTCAATCCCGCCCGCACACGCGAGTGACACGCGACCGGGCACACAGCGTGCGATCCGGTTGACGGGCCCCGCTGATTGCAGCGGATATGGATGAGGACAACCGTAATCGGGAGAATCAAATGGCAACGAACATAGTGGAAGTGCTCAACGATCTGGTCGAAACATCGAAAGACGGTGAACGTGGTTTCCGCAAGGCCGCTGAGGACGCGCACGATGCGCAGCTCAAGACGCTCTTTGTCGATCGTGCCGATGACTGTGCAAGCGGCGCGCGCGAACTGCAGGACGTCGTGCTCAAGCTGGGCGGAAAGCCGGAAAGCGGCGGGAGCATCGGCGGCGCGCTGCGCCGTGGATGGGTCGATGTGAAATCGGCGGTGGGCGGGCGCAGCGATCACGCGATACTTGCCGACTGCGAGAAGGGCGAAGACGTCGCGAAGAAGCAGTACAGCGATGCGCTTGAAAGCGAGTTGCCGGCGGATGTGCGTACCGTGGTCGAGCGCCAGTTCCAGGGCGTGTTGCAGACCCACGATCGCATTCGCGATCTACGCGATCAGTATGCGGCGATGAAGTCGTAGATGAGTACGTAGCGCACTGGGGACTTGCGACGGTATAGCGTCAGGTCTCTGGTACATGCCGGTGTGTAGAAAGAAAGGCCGCCTGAATTCACAGGCGGCCTTCTTACATCCTGGCATCCAGAACGACACGCTTCGGTGCCACTCCAGACGCCAGCGCACTTATTCCGCTGCGACCTTCAGATGGTTCTTCACACCCTTCACGCCGTCGACGTTCTGCACGACGTCCTGCGCAGCCGACTTGTCTTCAGCCGACGGCACCGTACCCGACAGCCACACGATGCCCTTGCGCGTCTTCACGTGAATGTGTGTCGACTTCACATTCTTTGCGCCGAGCAGATCGGCCTTGACCTTCGTCGTGATCGTGCCGTCGTCGATATGCTGACCGACCGTTTCCGACGATGCGGGCGGTGCGGAAGCGCTCGTCTGCGCGGTAGCGTTGAGTGCAAACGCGACGCATGCGATGCTGCCAGCAGCCTTGAGGAACTGAATAGTTTTCATGGTTTCTCCTTCCGGTTGTTGATGAATGCGGCGGTTGTCAGTGCCTTGCTGCGGTCGACGTGACCGGGTTCGTTGAAGCGAGGGCATCCGTCCACGCGTATCGGGAGCGCAAGCGGTATGCCCGGGAAAATTGCGCTTGATCTACCGCATGGCCCGCGATCGATCGATACACGTCCGAGCCATGCTGCGATGCGTCGCCGACGCTGTTTGCGCGGCGCGTGGGCATTGAATTGAGCGCGGTTCGCGAGCGTCCGCATTTTTCCGGCTACTTGTAAAAATGGCGCATGAAACTTGCGCTACCGGCCTCGCGAGAAGAACAAAACTTCGATAAAACAGGAGGTTGGAGAAAGTGGCACGGGAGTTGCGTTGTAGTGATCGGAACGTATGACAGGTGTGACTTTCCGCATGGCGTCGCGATGCCGCCCTGTCATCAACTTCACAGGACTCCCTGACCATGTCGCATTCACTCGAATTACGTGCAAGACAATCGCTGACGCTGACACCGCGTCTGCAGCAATCGGTGCGCCTGTTGCAACTGTCTTCGCTCGAGTTCCAGCAGGAGCTGCGTACCGCACTCGATACCAACCCGTTCCTCGAATACGACGCCTCGCAGACCGACGATGTCGCGCTCGAAACCTCGACATCCGCATCGACCGATGCAGCGAGTGGCGACGAATCGATGCAAGCCGAGCGCGCAGGCGCGTCGGATACGGCGCCGGCCGAGATGAGCGATGCGCGCGATGCAAACGACGGCCGCGACGACTCTGCTCACGACGATCACGCGAACGATTTCCCCGGCGATCCCTATAGCCGCGGCTCATCGCGCAACAGCAGTAACAGCAGCGGAGACGGCGATGCAGACCCGGCAGCGTGGGCACGCGTACAACCCACCTTGCACGAACAGTTGCACGGCACGCTCTGCCTGTATCGTCTCGACGAACGCGACCGCGAAGCGGCGCGCCTCATCATCGAAGCGCTCGACGACGACGGTTACTTGCGCCAGTCATTTGCCGATCTCGTGACGCTGGTCGATTTCGAGCCGGCGCTGGCCGAAGACGAACTGCTGGTTGCGTTGCGGCTCGTGCAATCGTTCGACCGTCCGGGGATCGCCGCGCGTTCGCTGTCCGAATGCCTGATGCTGCAGATCGACGCACTGCCCGAAGACACGCCTGCGCGCGCCGTTGCACGCGAGATCGTCGTGCATCATCTCGAACGGCTCGCACGGCGCGAGCATGCCGAACTGCAGAAGCAGACGGGCTGCGACGCCGACACGCTGCGCGACGCCTGCGCACTCGTGCGCAAGCTCGATCCGAAGCCCGGCAACTACTATGGCCGCACCGAAGACAACTACGTGGTGCCCGACGTGATCGTGCGGCCGCTACGCAACAAGTGGACCGTGACTGTCAATCCGGCTGTGTTGCCACGCGCGCGTATTCACCGGATGTATGCGGAGCTGTTTGCGCAGTCGGCGGGCGCGAGCCGCTCGCCGCTTGCGCAGCAACTGCAGGAAGCGCGCTGGCTGATCCGCAACGCGCAGCAGCGCTTCGATACGATCCAGCGCGTGGCCGAGTGCATCGTGGCGCACCAGAAGGCGTTCTTTCAGTACGGTGAAATCGCGCTCAAGCCGCTCGTGCTGCGCGACGTCGCCGAAGAACTCGGCCTGCACGAATCGACGATTTCACGTGCAACGGGCAACAAGTACATGGCTACGCCGCGCGGCATCTTCGAATTCAAACACTTCTTTCCGCGCGAACTCGGTACCGAAAGCGGCGGGACGTGTTCGGCGGCGGCGGTGCGTGCGTTGCTGAAGGAAATGATCGCCGCCGAGAACGTTCAGGATCCGCTGTCCGACGTGACGCTCGCGAAGATGCTGGCCGATCAGGGCGTGCTGGTCGCGCGACGTACCGTGGCGAAGTACCGGCATCTGATGAAGGTGCCGCCGGCGGAGATGCGTCGCCAGGTGTGACGCGACAGGCGATCAGGGAGAGCAGGGCGTGTAGGGAGACGACGTTGTGCAGGAGCCGGGCCGGCCAGTGTGCCGGCCCGATGCATTGTGCGTGCCGGGTGAGCTGGAAACGACTTTCTACGAACCTGCGCGAGGCACATCCGCCTTCGATGCCGTTGCATCACGCTCCTCGCCGCCCTCGCGCACCCACACACTACGCTGCGGATTCGCGATCTGGATACCACGCGCGAGAAACTGCTCGGCGATTCTCCGGTTGAATTCGCGCTGCACCCCCCAGCGTGCGGTATCGCGGCATTGCACCTGGCCCGCCAGGACCATCGCCGCGCCGTCCACCTGATCGATGCCCCAGTAGCTGAAGTCGGACAGAATGCCGGCCTTGAATGCCTCATCGTTGCGCAGCGACGTGCCGATTTCCTTGAGCGTCGCAACGGCCAGATCGATGTCCTGCCCGTACGCGATGCTGACCCTGACGGCTGCATTGCCAAGCCCGCGATTCGTGTTGTTCACGGTCGTGACCGAACTGAACGGCACGGTAAACAGCGAGCCGTCACTGGCACGCAGCCGGACGGTGCGGATCGACAGATATTCGACGGTACCCGACACGCTCGCAACCGTGACCGAGTCGCCGACCTGCATTGCGTTTTCCATTAGCAAAAAGATACCGGTGATGAAGTCCTGCACGAGCTTTTGCGAGCCGAAGCCGAGTGCGACACCGAAGATGCTCGCGCCCGCGAGCAGCGGTGCGGTATTCACACCGAGTTCGCTCAAGCCCGTCAGTATGACTACCAGCGCGATCACGACGAACAGCGCGGCGCGCAGCATCGGCACCAGTGTGCGCAGACGTGCCGCCTGCGCGAAGTCGCCGCGCGCGGTCCACTGGTCGAGGCGGCGCTCCACCGCCACATTGACGGCTTCCCACACGAAGAGCGCAATCGCTGCTGCGATGGCGATCGTCACGAGCGCGGAAGCAAGCCGGTGTCCGATCGAGCCACTGCTGAAGAACTGACGCAGATCGACGCCCCATGCGAGCAGCAACAGGAACATCGTGAAGATAACGATGAGTACGGAGACTATTCTGCGCAGTAGCGGGTAGTACCGGTATGCATGCTGATGAACCAGCGATACCTCTGCATCGCCTTCCACATGAAAGAACCGCGCAAGCGCGCCGAGCAGCACGATCGATGCAACCCGCGCGCCGACCAGAATCGCGATCGTGATGCCGCCTACATGCAGCAGCGCGTGATAACCGTTTTCCACATCGAGCGCCCAGATGAACCAGAGCGCCATCACGAGGAAGATGGCGATCGCGGCCCATGCGTCGGCGAAGCCTTTGCCGACCAGCGATGCTGGGCGGTTGCGCGACGTGTGTGTGCGAATCCATTCGGCGACGGGCTGGCGGCATTGCAGGATCATCAGCGAGAGCAGCACGTGGCCGATCAGGGCGACCGCTTTGGTCAGCGCAACGTGTGCCGTATCGTTCAGGCCAAGCGCGGCAGCCGTTTCGACGATGGCCGAGCCGGCGCCGATCAGCGTGACGCTGCGTACGATCCAGCGTTGCAGCCACGCAGCCCAGGTATCGCCGAGCCGCAGCAGGCGCAGACCGGGCGCATCGGGTTGCGTGAAGAAGCCCGCCGCGATGACGATCACGCGGCAGATCACATAGATGTCGATCAGCGCGCCGATCGCCTCGTCCTGAGGCGTGCCGTCGTCGGTGAGCAGCGACATGGCGGCGCTCGCGGCGGCGACGAAGACGACGAGCGGTAGCGCCTTGATGATCAACCGAAGCAGCGCATGCGGCAGGCGCCGCAACAGGGACCAGTGGAGTTCAGCATGCTGTTTGCTGGGTGCTGTGCGTGGGGGATCGATGGTGCTTGTGGCGTGGGTCGCGTTCGCAGCGGAAGCCGAAGCCGAAGCCGAAGCCGAAGCCGAAGCCGATTCAGGCAGATCCGCCGCATCCCGCTGACGCGCAGCGAGCGCGCTACTTGCACGACGCAGCAAACGGCGCGCGAGCCATTCGAGCACCAGCGCCGGCAACAACGCTGCAAGCAACGTACCGAGCACACGGCCGAGTATCGCGCGATGCTGCGGGTTCGTCAGTTCGTCGCTCCACCATGCACGCAATGACGACACATCGAGCAGCGCAGCCAGCGAAGTGCGCAGCACCGTTACCACGTGCAGGCCCCAGTGCGCACCCTGCCGGGCGAGTTGCGAGGCGAGACCGTTGGTCTGCAGCGCGGACACTGACGATGCGCCGCTTGCCGGGCTCGCGGCCGCCGTTCCGCTTGCCGCGGGCGCGGTTGCTGATGTCGTTGCCGGGGCGGGTGCGCTGAGCGCGCCCGCTGCGGCGATTGCGCGCAACGTATCTTCGATCTGGGCACGACGCGCCGGGTTGTTCAGCACGTCGAGTGCCTGACGCGCCTGGTCCGGCGTCAGCGTGACGAGCGGAGCCGATGCCGCGAGGGCGGTGGCGGCCTGAGTCGGTGCAACGAACCCAGGCAGTGCCATGAGTGCGAACAGAACAACAAGCGAAGCGGTCAGGAGTTTGCGCATGGTTGACGAACAGGACGACATGAGTGGAAGCTGACACGGTACCGCACGATGCGTGCCGCGATGCACAGGATGATAAGCAACCGACCCGCGCCTGACAGTACAAGTTCCTGCAGACTCAACGGCGCGTACGCGTGATGGTCACCGCGGCACACGCGGCGCCGGCCAGCGCGCACGCGGCGCACACGAGTGCCACGGCGGCGAGCGCGCGGTCGATCGCCTCGGCCTGGGCGGCGGCAACCGGTCCTGCGACGTCTGCGGCGACCTGCGCATTCGCGCTCGCACCGGGTTCCAGTGTGCGCAGCGACTGGCGCACGGCCGGCGTCAGATCCAGCCGGTCGAGCCGCGCCGACAACACCGCGTCGTGCGACCACACGAACACGATGCCGAGCACGGCGATTGCCAGCAGGCTCGCAACACGCGCCACCGCATTGTTGATCCCCGACGCAACGCCCGTGCGTTCGGGCGGCACGGCGGCCATCACGGTAGTGGTCAGTGGGGCGACGGTGATCGTCATACCGAGCCCGAGCACGACGAGTGCCGGGAAGAAGACGTTCCAGTAGCGGCCGCCCGGCAGCGCGAGCATAGCGAACCCGATGCCCGCGACGATCGGCCCCACCGTGAGCAGCGCGCGTGCGCCGCAACGTGCCATCAGGCCACCGGTGAAGCGCGACAGCAGACCGATGACGAGAGGCGCAGGCAACAGCGCGGCGCCTGCTTCGGTGGCCGTGTAGCCGTGTGCGCGGATCAGTGCGTATGGCAGAAAGAACATCGCGCCGCCCACGCCGAAATACAGCAGCAGCGTGACGAGATTCGCACCGACGAAGTCGCGTGAGCGGAATACGTCGAGCGGCATCATCGGTTGTGCGCTTGTGCGTTCGATGATCAGAAACACCACCAGCAGCGCGATACCCACTACCACCGGACCCAGCACGACCGGCGCCGCGAAGCCATGCACCGGAGCCGCAGTCAGGCCGTAAGTGAGTGCGCCGAGACCCGCGGCAGCGGCCAGTGCGCCTGGCCAGTCGAGTTTGCCTTGCGCATCGGGGCTGCGGCTGTCGGGTATCGATGCAAACGCCAGCGCGATCGTTACGCACGCAAGCGGAATGTTGAGAAAGAAGATCGCGCGCCACGACCACGTATCGACCAGCCAGCCGCCCAGGACCGGCCCGAACGCACCCGTGATCGCAGCGACACCCGCCCATGTGCCGATCGCCCGGCCGCGCTCGTGCTCGTCGAACACGGCGCCGATGATCGCGAGGCTGCTGGGTACGAGCAGTGCCGCGCCGATGCCCTGCACGGCGCGCGCGGCGATCAGCGTGCCGACGCCCGGCGCGAAACCGCATGCAATCGATGCCAGCGTAAACAGCGCAATTCCGGCGACGAATACCGTGCGCCGCCCGAGCCTGTCGCCGGCGGCGCCGCCTACCAGCACGAGCGAACCGAGCAGCAGCAGATAGGCGTTGACGACCCACTGCATGGCCGCGACGCTCGCCGCGAGTTCGTTCTGGATCGACGACAGCGCGACATTGACAACCGAACCGTCGATGAACGCCATGCTCGATCCAAGGATCGTCGCGGCGAGCGCGAGGCGTTTGTGCCGGGATGGCCGGCCCTCGGCGGGCGGCTGGGTGCGGATGACCAGCGCGTCGCAAGGGCTCGTCTGCGCGCCCACGACGTGAGCGGCGCGCTGCACGTTCGGCGGATCGAGCGCGTCGCCAATGTCGCGAACGTCGTGATTGGCCAAGGTCGCTCCTCGAAGGGAAATCGGCTTAAGCATAGCAATGCGCGCAGGGGATCGCCAGGCGGATCGCTGCAAGCCGCTTACGCTCGGGGTTTGCCGTAGTACCGCCGCAGTGTGTCGCGCAGCAGCGTGAGCGCCGTATCGTCCGCGCCTGGCATGCTGGCGAGCGCGACTTCGATGTGCAGATCCGCCTGCTCGCGCAACTCGCGGTAGATCACACCATTACGAGCGATCGATTTCAATGAGGCCGGAATCAGCGCGACGCCTTCGCCGGCTGCAATCAGGCCGAGCAGTACATGATGATCGGCGGGTTCGGGCAGACGTTGCGGCTCGAAACCGAGCGCGCGAAATTGCTGCTGATAGTGATCGAAGTAGGCGGGATTGACGCGGCGCAGCGGCCAGAACAAGGTGTCGTCCGCGAGTTCGAGCAAAGAGATGCGCCGCCGGTTGCGCAGTGCGTGGCCGGCGGGCAGGGCGGCCACGAGCGGGTCGACGAACAGGCGCTCGACCGTCAGTTCGCCGGTTTCGCTGGGCAGGCCGATCAACGCGGCATCGAGCGCGCCCCGCCGCAGATCCGCCACCGACTGCTGCGAGTACTGCCGCTTGCGCACGATGCGCAAAGTGGGCTCGCGTGCATGCAGCGCAGGTTCGAGCCATGCGAACAGCTCAGGGTCGAGCACAGTCGTGATGCCGAGCCGCAATTCGGGGCGCTGCGCGGCGGCCCGTGCGGTCACGCGCTCGACCAGCGCATCGGCATCGCCGAGCAGCCGCTGCGCTTCTTCGAGCAGCAACTGTCCCACCGATGTGAGCCGCACGCGACCGCGGTCCCGATCGAACAGTTGCGCTCCGACGGTTTCTTCCAGTGCCTGGATCTGCCGCGTTAACGGGGGCTGGGTGATCGACAGCCGTTCCGCTGCGCGCCGGAAATTGAGTTCGTCGGCCACGGCCACGAAATAACGGAGCTGCCAGAGTTCGATGCGGGTCTGCATGTGTGCGGCGATGGGTCGGGGATCTGATACCTGCACAGTATCACGCGAAAGGAAATGGCGCGGCGCTGTGGGTATCGCTAAGTTTCGTGTCGAGGGCCGCCAATCCGTGCGGCCGATTGAGATTGAGAGAGAACACCATGCACGACACGCAAGCTAGTTTTACGCTGGGCCGCCGCTACCTCGAAATGATCGAAGGAAGCCCGCAACCGATGATCATCGATGCGCTAAAGGACATCGCCCCCGACCTCGCGCGCATGACGATCAGCTTCGCGTACGGTGAAATCTATTCGCGACCGGCACTCGACCTGCGCCAGCGACAGTTCGCGACGGTCGCCGCGCTGGCCGCCATGGGCGGTGCGGAGCCGCAACTGCGCTTTCATATTGCCGGTGCGCTGAATGTCGGCTGCACGCCGCGCGAGATCGTCGAACTGATGATCCATCTCGCCGTCTATGCGGGTTTCCCGGCTGCGCTGAACGGCGTGGCGGCGGCGCGTATCGTGTTCGACGAGCGAGGCGTGGCGGCGGACCCCGCACTCGTGCCACCGGGAGGCAATCGGTACGACGATGGCGTGGCGGGTTTGCGCGCAATCGACGGTAGCGCAGGGGAACGCGTGATCGAATCGTTGCGCGATATCGCACCGGACCTCGCGCGCTTCATCGTCGAGTTCGCGTTCGGCGACGTGTATGCACGACCAACGCTCGATCTCGTGTCGCGTGAACTGATTACCGTGGCCGCACTTTCGGCAATGGGATCGGCGGCGCCCCAACTGGAGGTGCACATGCACGGCTTCCTGAATGTGGGTGGAACGAAGGAACAGATGGTCGAGGTGGTGACACAGATCGCGGTGTACGCGGGCTTCCCGCGCGCGATCAATGCGGCTCTGCTGGCACGACAGGTGGTGGCGAACCGGGCGAGTGGTACGCATTGACCGGGTTGCGGCGACGCGGCGGATTTGCCGCTATACGGACGCCGCGCTTCGACCTACCATGCAGGCGTAACATGATTCGGCGCCCTGGCCAGGCGCTGGTTGTGCCAAAGCGGCAACCACATGATCAAACAGACAAAACGCATCAATATGAATGATCCTGTTGCATCGAATCCCGAGACGAGATCCCACGCAAAGGCGGGCATTCGTCCCATCGACACCGGCAGCGAAGAGGGCAACAGCGCACAAGACGCTCCGGTTAGTCACGCTAAGCGCCTGACCGAAAGACAGATCGTCACCGAGATCCTGCTGCGCGCCGGCACAGCCGTGCTGCTGCTGCCGTTCTTCATCGCCGTCACGCATCGCTACCTGCATGATCCGACGCGCATCACGTTGCTTGTCTTTGCGATTGGCGAGGCGATCACGCTGGTGTTCGTGCTGTTTGCGCGCGTGCCGACTGAGCGTGACTGGCACCCGGTGAGTGTGGTGGTTTCGTTTTGCGCCACGTACTATTTTCTTGCGTTCAATCTTGCACCGGGCGTGCATCTGGTTTCCGAAAAATTCGCGGCGGCTGTACAAATTGTCGGCTTTCTCGTGACGATCGTCGCGAAGCTGTCGCTGCGCCGCTCGTTCGGTCTGCTGCCAGCACATCGTGGGCTGGTGACGGGCGGTGCCTATCGCTACGTACGCCATCCGATGTACACCGGATATTTCATCCGCGATCTCGGCTTTCTGCTGCCCAACTTCGGGTTACAAAATCTGCTGATCATCCTGCTGCATTGGGCGTTGCAGGGCATCCGCATCGTGCGCGAGGAACGGCTATTGTCGAAAGACGACGCGTATCGCAGCTATAAGCGGCGGGTTCGCTATCGGGTCGTCTGGGGGCTGTTCTGATCCCGCTTGCAGAAAACACGCACTCCGTCTATTATTGAGCACTCACTCATTTAACGGAACGATTCGTGGCACGTCCCCGCAGCGAAGACAAGCGCAACGCCATCCTGTCCGCGGCTACCCGGGTTGTCGCGACGCTCGGCGTCGAAGCAACGACCGCGAAGATCGCCAAAGGGGCAGGCGTCGCGGAAGGGACGTTGTTTACCTACTTCGACAGTAAGGACGTGCTGTTCAACGAGCTGTATCTGGAACTCAAGCACGATCTGCGTGGCGAGATGACGCGTGGCTATCCAGCGGCCGGATCGGTTGCGGAGCAGGGCCGTCACGTGTGGGACCGCTTTATCGACTGGGGCGTCGCCTATCCGTTCAAGCGTAAGGCGATGAGCCAGTTGTCGATTTCCGAGCGCATCACCGAACACAGCCGGGACGCAGGCATGGCCGCGTTCGGCGAGATCAACGCGATGGTTCATCAGATCTCGTCGAACGGTCCGCTGAAGGACCAGTCACCGCTGTTCGTCGCGGCGATGATGAATGCGATCGCGGAAGCAACGATGGAGTTTATCGAACGCGAACCGAAGCAGGCCAAGCGCTACAAAGCCGCGGGATTCCAGGCGTTCTGGAGCGTGATAGCAGGTGCGTGAGGCATTTTTTTTAGCGTCGTAATGAGCGCGTATTCACTCAATTAATAGTATCGATTTGTTTTTCTTCATTCACACCAGCAGGAGTGCGCAATGTCCAAAGTATGGTTGATTACCGGTAGTGCCCGCGGCCTCGGCCGTCATATTCTCGAAGCCGTGCTCGAAGCCGGACATCGCGTGGTCGCAGCGGCGCGCGATCCTGGCCGGCTTGCCGATCTGCAGGCGCGTTACGGCGAACGCCTGCGCACAGCCGCACTCGACGTGACCGACGCAGCTGCGGCACGCGCGGCCGTGCAACTCGCCGTCGATACATTCGGATCGATCGACGTGCTCGTCAACAACGCGGGCTACGGCCACATTGCTCCGTTCGAGCAAACCAGCGATGAAGATTTCCGCGCGCAGATCGATACGAATTTTTACGGCGTCGTGAATCTCACGCGCGCTGTGCTGCCGGTCATGCGTGCGCAGCGCGCTGGTCATATCATCAACATTTCGTCGGTGGGCGGGCGTATCGGCACTCAGGGACTGAGCGCCTATCAGGCGGCGAAGTGGGCCGTGGGTGGCTTCACCGAATCGATTGCACGCGAAGTTACGCCGCTCGGCATCAAGGTCGTGGCGCTGGAGCCGGGCGGTATGCGAACCGACTGGGCAAGCGTGGCGTCCAGCCAGATTCCGCAGATCCTGCCCGACTACGAGCCGAGCGTCGGCGCGTTGCTGCAGTTGCTGAAGACGCATAGCGGCAGCCAGGCGGGCGACCCGGGACGTGTCGCGCAAGTGGTACTGGGTATCGCTGATCACGAGAATCCGCCGCAGCATCTGCTGCTCGGTAGCGACGCGCTGCATTACTTCGGCGAGACCGATGCGGAGCGGATTCGCGCGGCCGGTGCGTGGAAGGACGTCAGCCTGTCGACCGACGTCACCGCGCAGGGTCCGATTCCCGCTTTCCCTGACCGTTAGGATGCCGATCGTGAAGGCCTGGACCACACAGGATATGCCGCGCCAGGATGGCCGGCTCGTGCTCGTGACTGGCGCAACCGGCGGCATCGGCTATGAAGCTGCCCTCGCGCTGGCGGGGGCCGGTGCGGAAGTCGTCCTGACCGGCCGCGACGATGCGAAAGGCGGCGTTGCGCTCAATCGCATCCGGACGATTCATCCGGGCGCGAATATTCGCTATGCCCACCTCGACCTCGCGAGCCTCGCATCGGTTCGCGCGTTCGTCGACGGTTTCGCGAGCCGGCATCAAACGCTGGATCTGCTCGTGAACAACGCGGGCGTGATGACACCGCCCACGCGCCATACGACTCAGGATGGTTTCGAGTTGCAGTTCGGCACCAACTATCTCGGCCACTATGCGTTGACCGCGCGTTTGTTGCCGTTGCTGCGCGCGGGGCGCGACGTGCGCGTCGTCAACGTGAGCAGCGGGGCGCATCGAATCCAGGCGGACATTCATTTCGACGATCTGCAGTGGGAACGGCGTTATCGTCCGTGGGGTGCGTATGCGCAATCGAAACTCGCGATGTTGCTATTCGCCCTCGAACTGCAACGCCGCAGCGATGCACACGGCTGGGGGCTCACCTGCAACGCGTGTCATCCGGGCTATGCGCTGACCGGCCTGCAAAGCGCGGGCCCAGGGCTCGGAAGCAACGGGCGACGCCCGCTGATGGAACGTCTGTCGGCTGCACTCGGGCCGTACGTGGCTCAGTCGGCGGCGGCTGGTGCGCTACCGACGCTGTTTGCCGCGACCTCTCTCGATGCAAAGCCCGCGGGATACTATGGGCCGCAAGGGCGCTTCGAGCTGAAGGGGCGAGTCGGCGACGCAATCATTGGTGACAAGGC
This sequence comes from Paraburkholderia acidicola, assembly GCF_002362315.1. GTDB lineage: Bacteria > Pseudomonadota > Gammaproteobacteria > Burkholderiales > Burkholderiaceae > Paraburkholderia > Paraburkholderia acidicola. The sequence continues at coordinate 818,265 of NZ_MTZV01000006.1, read as the reverse complement.
GCGCGATAAGGTACTCGCCGCGCGTCTGTGGGACGTTTCCGGTCCGTTGGCCGGTGTGCAATGGCCCGAGGAGGCAACGACGTGAAGGTAGTGATTTTCGGTGCGACGGGAATGGTCGGGCAGGGCGTGTTGCGTGAATGTCTACGCGATGCCGATGTGACGAAGGTGCTCACCATCGGGCGTGCGGCGACGGGGCAACTCGATCCGCGCCTTCATGAGCTGGTGCGCAGCGACCTCACGCAATACGCGGGTCTCGACGATGAACTGTCGGGCTACGATGCGTGCTTCTTTTGTCTCGGGGTTTCGTCGGTGGGGATGAAGGAAGGCGACTATTCGCGCATCACCTACGACCTGACGCTCGCCGCGGCCAGTGTGCTTGCGCGGCTCAATCCGGCGATGACGTTCGTCTACGTGTCCGGCTCGGGCACCGACAGCAGCGAACAGGGCCGAGTGATGTGGGCGCGTGTCAAAGGGCGTACCGAGAATGCGTTGCGCCGGCTGCCGTTCAAGGCGGTGTATCTGTTCAGGCCTGGTGTGATTCAACCGCTTCATGGTGTGCGTTCGAAGACCCGGCTGTATCACGTGTTCTATGTGCTGCTTGCGCCGCTGCTGTCGACGGCCCGGCGACTCTTTCCCGCGCAGGTGCAAACCACGGAAAGCCTCGGACGCGCGATGCTTGCGGTCGCGCGGCATGGCGCGCCGGGCGCCGTCCTCGAACCTGCCGATCTGAACGCGCTGGCTCAGGACCGTACGGCAAGCGCATAAGCAGGACCGTCAACGCTCGTCGGCGCGGCCGTCAGGTCCCGCCCAACCGAACGCATGCACGCGCGTGACCGGTTGCGCAGCCGCCACGGCCGCGCAGATCGCGCCGGGCATCGGTACATCGAGCACATGCCAGCGGCCCGCATCGCCGGTATCGACGAAGAACGCAGCGCTCTCCTGACGCAGCACGTTTGCATCGGCGTCGAGTAGCGGTTTGCCGGTGGCGGCCAGGAGGCTTGCGTGGCGCACGTGGCTGCGCAGTGTGATCGAGTGATCGATCGCCGTGCGTTCCTTGAGCGCCGCTGTGAACGTACCGTCGCTGGTGTCGATTTCATCGGTGGGCAACGGCAGGCGGGTGCCGAGTCCGAACGGGTTCGCGCTGATGCCGATCATGATCCACACCCCCGCATAGGCGACCTGCATCTCGATGCCCGCACGATGAACGTCGGCGAGCACTGGCTGGCCGTGCGGGTGATCGGTGAGCGCGACATCGGTTGGCGCGCAGTCGAGCATCTCCGCGAGCACACCGCGCAGTACCGCGCGGCCCACCGCGAAGCGCTTGCCGAGCGCCGGATTCGGATGATTCTTCACGCGCGCAAGTTCGGCTTTCGACAGCCGCATATACGCCGCTTCTTTCGATACGACCTGCCACTCAGGCCGCACGCGCCAGAGCAGCAATTCGCCGGCAGGCGGCAGCGGGTCGCCGTCCGGGCGACGCCAGGCGAGTCGTTGCGGCAAGAACGCCAGATCGGGAACGCGATAGATCGCGTGACGCGGTGTTTCGCGGCGGCCGCCCGTGCCCTGTGCGGCTTGCGTGACGTGGTTGCCGTGCGGCGTGCGGGCAGAGACGAAAGTGATTCGTGGCAAATCCAGCTGCCTTTCAATGCATGTACGTGACACGACGCACGCGCACGCGGATCACGATGCCCGCGTCGAGCAGCGAGATCGCGAACCAGCGTGCGATCTTCAGCATGCCGCTCACGGCCGGCTGCGGCAGCCAGTCGTTCAGCAGTTGCATGGCAGCGTGGCTATGAGTTTTCTGCAGCAGCGCGATGGTCTGCAGCAACGAGGCTTCGTCTTTCGCGAGATCGCTGGCGCACCGGCAACGCGTATCGAGCCGGCGGCACGTGGTGCGCATCAGCCCACGCATCAGCATGTCGAAGTAGGTCAGGCCGTCGGCGGTCATGCCGGCTTCCGACAGGACTTCGCGCCAGCTGTTGCGCATCCGTACCGCGTCGCACTGCGGACGCAGCCAGGTGCGCACCGCGCTGACCACGGTTTGTTCGGCGATGTCGGGATGCTCGGCGAGGGAGTCATCGAGTAACGAATGCTGCCTCGCGGGTGGGCTATGAAAGTGCATGCAACCTCCAGTCTTCTGGATGTTTAACGCGATGACGGACCGGTCCATTCGCGCACGTGGGCCGTGCGCTCAGGACGAACGGCATCGCGTTGCGCCGACGCCGGCGTACCGACGAACAGGAAGCCGAGCAACTGTTCCGACGGTTCGAAGCCGAGCGCGGCATGCATGCGCACGTCGTACGAATCGGCGCCCGTGGCCCAGAAACCGCCGTAGCCGAGCACATGGATCGCGTTCAGCATGTTCATCGTGGCTGCGCCGACCGACAACAGTTGTTCCACTTCAGGGACGGTCGAACCGCTGTCGACCGCCGCGGCGATCGCGATGATGACCGGCGCCGCCTGCGCTTTCCTGCTGCGATGCTGATGGGCGGAACGCGGCTCGTCGGGGGTACGCGCGCTCGCGATGTCGACCAGCACCTCGCCGAGCGCTTCGCGTGCCGCGCCGCGCACGAGGACAAAGCGCCACGGGCGCAGGTTGCCGTGATCGGGCGCGCGCAACGCGACGTCGAAGATCGAGGCGAGTTCGGTGTCGTTCGGTCCGGGGCTCGTCAGCGGCCAGTACGACTGGCGCGACAGCAGCGATTGCAGCACGACCTGCGCGCGGTCCGGCGCGGCATCGTGGGCGGTACGTTCGGCGGATTCGACAGGCAGAGGTGAATTCATGGACGGAAGGATCGAGAGTTTTGAGACATGCCGAATCATGGAGCAAATTTTGGACAATTGCAAATGATTCTCATTTGTATGTGAGGCAAAGTTGAGCCGGATGTCAGGGCAACCCAACTGCCTTGCGACGCGGGAAAAACGAGGCGAAGCGCCGTTCCGCGTGGTTCGGGCGCCGTCCGCTGACCACGGCGAGCGCACCTTGCAGCAGACGAAATGGCGGGCGAAAATCGCGCTGTTGCGTCTGCTGCAAGGTGCGCGCCGCTCTCCGCTGCATCCGGTGCGTCTTTCCCGCGCGCCTTATTTCCCCGTTGCCGGTTCCCACCCCATGCCATCCGTCAGTGCGTTGTTTATTTATCCCGTGAAATCGTGCGGCGCGATCGCGCTCGACCATGCGCTGCTCGAGCCGCACGGGCTCGAATGGGACCGGCACTGGATGCTCATCGATCGCAATGGGCGCTTCATATCGCAACGCGAGTACCCGGCGATGGCGCTGATCCGGCCGGTATTCACACCCGATTCGCTGGAACTGTCGGCACCGGGCGCAGCCGGCGTGCTGCGCCTGCCTCTGGAAGCGCCGCGCGAGGCGGCGCGCGTGCCAGTGACGATCTGGCGCGACAGCCTGCACGCGCTCGATGAGGGCGATGGGCCGGCGCGCTGGTTTTCGGAGGTACTCGGTGTGCCGGTGCGGCTCGCGCGATTCGATCGTGAGGTGACGCGGCTGGCCAACAAGATGTGGACCACAGGCACCGACGCGCCAACGAAGTTCGCCGACGGCTTCCCGCTGCTCGTCACGACTGAAGCGTCGCTTGACGAACTGAACCAGCGCCTGCGCGCGAAAGGCGCTCCGTCAGTGCCGATGAACCGCTTCCGGCCGAACATCGTACTGAGCGGCGTCGACGCATTCGAAGAGGACTTCGTCGAAACGCTGTCGATCGGCGCAGACGACGGCATCGTGCTGCGCTTCGTCAAGCCGTGCGCGCGTTGTCCGATCACGACGGTGGATCAGCTCGCGGGGCGCCCCGATCCGCAGTGGCCGACCGAACCGCTCGATACGATGATGGGCTGGCGCGCCAATCCGCGCGTGGACGGTGGCCTGACGTTTGGACAGAATGCGATTGTCGTCGGCGGGGCGGGGCGGCGTGTGAATGTCGGCACCGATGTCAGCTGGGAGCTGGCTTTTCCCGACGATTTCTGAAGATTCTTCTCCCTTCTGCTACGACTCGCTGGGCGGTGCCAGCTCCGCTAGCAGCCAGTCGCGAAACGCCTTGACCTTGCGCTGACGGATCGCGCCCGGCGGGTAGACGACGTAAAAGCTCGACGTCGATTTCAGTGCGTGTTCGAACGGCCGGACCAGTCGCCCGGTGGCGAGGTCGGCGGCCACCAGCATGGTCCGGCCGAGGACGACGCCTTCGCCTTGCACCGCGGCCTCAACGGCGAACGTGGCGGAATCGAACGTAATCCCGCTCTGCGGATCGACACCTTCGACACCCGCACTAGCGAGCCAGGTCGCCCAGTCGATGGGAAAGGCGTCGTGGATCAGCGTGTGATGTTTCAGGTCCGCGGGCTTGCGCAACGCGCGCTTGCCTTCGACGAGCCGGGGACTGCACACCGGAAACACTTCCTCTTCGGTGAGAAATTCCGCCGTCAGCCCCGGGTAATTCCCGCCGCCATAGCGGATCGCAATGTCGATCCCGTCGCCGAGAAAGCTGCTCAGTTGACCCGTCGTCGAAATCCGCACGTCGATCTCACTGTGCTCGCGATGAAAACGATAGAGCCTCGGCACCAGCCATTTGCCCGCAAAACCATCGGATGTGCTGACGTTCAACGTCGAGTTGGAGTGCCGCGTCGTGGCCGTTGCGGTCGCGCTCGACAGCCGGTCCAGCGCTTCGCGAACCGCCCGCGCGTAGGGTTCGCCGACGGCGGTGAGGCGCACGGAACGGGTCGCGCGCTCGAACAGCCGAACGTCGAGCTGGTCTTCGAGGTGCTTGATCGCCCGGCTGATCGCGCCGTGCGTGACGTTGAGCTCCTCGGCCGCCCGGGAGAAGCTCAGATGCCGGGCAGCCGCTTCAAAGCTCGGCAATGAATTGAGTGGCGGTAGTTTGCGGGGCATGGTGATTAGTGAGTGTTAGTCACAGATTGATGCCAAATAATGGTTTGTCTGTCAACCCGCCGCTGACCAGAATGCCCTACATGACTACCCCTCAGGAGAACGGCATGGCCACCATCCACCCATTTCTCTGGTTCGAGACCGATGCGCAAGAGGCACGCGATTTCTATCTGTCGGTGTTCAGGAACAGCAAGGCGCTGGATTCAACGGAGTTCAGCGACCGGGTCTCCGCTAACAACAAGACGGCGCAGATGGCTGTTTATGATTTCGAACTCGAAGGATTGCGCTTGACCGCGCTCAACGCAGGATCGGCGCCGCGTTTTAACGAAAGGGTTTCGCTCTACATCGAGACGAAAGACCAGAGCGAAACTGATTACTACTGGCATGCGCTCACGGCAGGCGGTGGCGTCGAGAAACAGTGCGGCTGGTTGACGGACCGCTACGGCGTCCACTGGCAGGTCGTGCCGGAAATCATGCTGCGGCTGCTTGCTGATCCAGACCGCGAGAAAGCCGACCGGGTGCGGTACGCGATGTACAAAATGTCAAAGATCATCGTCGCCGACATCGAAGCCGCGTATGCGGGCAATGCGTAAGTGCGCACGTACGTAACGCGCCCGCGCTCATCAGCGAAAACGGAGACTGACATGGCATCGCTCAAGGGACAAAAGATTGTCGTCGTAGGCGGTAGTTCGGGGATTGGTCTGGGCGTCGCGGCCGCTGCGCTTGCGCATGGCGCGGACGTGGTGATCGTCGGACGATCGTTGGACAAGCTGCGGGCAGCGGAGCGGGCGCTTGGCTCCGGTCATCGCGTGAAAAGCCTGGCCGTCGATATCACAAAAGAGCCGGAAGTCGCCCGCGCCTTCGACGAAGTCGGCGCGTTCGATCACCTCGTGTCGACAGCCGGAACGCCGCCGCCCGGCGATCCGATCGAGCGGATCGACATCGATGTCGTGCGACGCTTTTTCGACAGCAAACTGATCAGTGCCGTCACGCTCGCCAAACATGCTGTGCCGACGCTCAGAAAGGGCGGATCGATGACCTTCACGTCGGGCATCAACAAGGATCGGCCACCCGTTCCCGGCGGCGCGGTCGTGGCGGCCATTGCCGGCTCGTTCGGTTATTTCGCGCACGCACTCGCGCTGGAACTGGCGCCGACGCGCGTCAATGTCGTGTCACCGGGTTGGGTCGATACGCCGATGTGGGATGAGATGGTCGGCGAGGCCAAAAGCGGCTACTTCGCGGAGATGGCCGCCCGCTTGCCGGCGGGCAGGATCGCGACGCCGGCGCAGGTGGCTGCTGCCTACGTCTATCTGATGGAGAGCGAGCTGACGACGGGCGAGACGATGCATATCGATGGCGGGCATCGGCTTATCTAGGCTTGGTGCCTGCGGGCGAGATGTTCGGGTATTTCGGGCGTTACGGCGGGTGTGCGGTTTGGCAGCAGGAGGGAGCCGCACCTGTCCCTACCACGAGCGCCGCCGCGTATCGCTTACGCGGCGCTGCGGCTTTCCAGCACCGGCGCGTCCTGATCGACGGGAATGAGACGAGTGGGAGTGCGATCGTGCGAAGGCTGCAGCGGCAGCACGCGTGCATCGAGCGGCATCGTCAGCGCGTCAGTGCGCACGACGTGCATCCGGGCAGGCGCCGTGGCGGCCGGCCGCTGCGCAGTAGTGTGCCGGCGTTGCTTCAGATCCCGCAGTCCGCGCGAACCGAAGCTATAGCCGGTCTTGACGATCATCAGGCCGATCAGCGCGGCGGCCAGGTCGTCGAGCCGTGTAAGCCCGGCAAGACTCCCGCCGATCGCCACCGTCACGACCAGCGACGACAGCGCATCGGCGCGCACATGCCATGCATTGGCGAGCAGCAGCGTCGAACGGCTGCGTTTGGCTTCGCGCGCCATCCAGCGGAACAGCGTTTCCTTGCTGGCGAGCGCGAGTACAGCGACACCGAGTGTCACGATATCGAAGTGGCTGTCCGGATTCACACCGGACCGTACCGCCGACTCCCACGATTGCCACACCATCTGGAGCCCCGTTGCGCCAAGCAGCGCGCCGAGCGCGAGCAGCGCGAGCGGTTCGTACTTCGGATACCGGCGGGTCGGATCGGCGGCCGCGGCGCGGGCATCGAGGGCGCAGGCGAGCAGGACGAGCGCGTCAGCGAGCATGTCGACGAACGAGTGCAACGCATCCGCCAGCATCCCGGACGAATGGGCGGACAGGCCCACCGTCACCTGTAGCGCCATCAACAGCAGATTCAGCACGATGCTTGCGACGAGCACCTTCGACGTCGCGCTCGTCGACGACGTTCGTTCCTGCAACGGGGTTGTCATGGCATCCCGGTTGTGTGTGGGGATGCCAGAACATACCGACGCTACGTTGCGGCTACGTGACAGTGGGGCGGTGGGTTGGGGGGCTTCGGGTTTCCGGCGTCAGGTCGCCGCTTCAGACCCGATCCACCTACGCGAACAGCGGCGCCAGCGCATCGAGCAAGGCGTCCGGCGAGCAGGTATCCGGGCTCCCCTCAAGCCGCTTCCGGTCGGCCCAAACCCCGCTCCAGCCGACTTCGAATTCCGCGATCTCGAGCCCGATCAGGCCGCAATCCGCGAGCACTTGCGCCGCAGCGGACAGGTCGTCCAGCGACAGCCCGCCGTCGACCGCGTACTCAGTCGGCACGATGCCAGGATTGAGCACGTCGCAGTCGAGATGCACATACACCTCGCGACCGGCGATTGCGCGGCGCAGACGTTCGGGCAGGTCGTCGCCGGCTGGCACCAGCGCGATCGTGCCGGCATCGATCAGGGCGCGCTCGGCGGGATCGAGATCGCGGGCGCCGACGAGGATCACGTTCGCCAGATCGAGGTCGCCGCCGAGGCCGGTATTGTCTTTCCAGTCAGCTTCCCAGCGGCCGGCCGCGCCCGTGAGCACCAGGCCGCCCAGATAGCCGGATGAAGAGGTCGACGGCGTATTGCAGTCACCGTGCGCGTCGAACCAGACGATTGCCGCATCCGGCCGGTGGCGCGCGACGAGCGGCAGCGTCGCGAGCGCGCTGGCACAGCGACCCATCGTGGTCAGCAGCGGTGTGTTGCCGTCTCTCAGCAATGCGTCGTAGTGCGCGGATAAACACTGCAGCCACGGTGTAGCCGCGGCCAGTTGCTCACGCCATCCACCGGTGAAGGGTGCTTCCGGTTCGCCGATGCGGACCGGTTCGAGCCCAAGCCGCCGAGCGAGCGCAAGACCGACAACGAGCGAGCCGGCCATGCCGCGCTCGTTGCGATCGGCGGTACGGCCGGTGAAGACGGTGAGGGCGGTGAGAGCGGGGTGGTGGGTGCGCATGAGTGGGATGCCACTGGCGATGGGCAGGTCAGTATCGCATTTCTCCCGCATCCGGCGGCCGCTTGAGCTTTCTGAACCCATCCGGTTCCCACACGCGCATCGCCAGCAAAAGCGCGGTGCCGTGCCGCTCGCTCAAGGCCGCTGCCGCCGATTCATCGTGTAACGACGTGAATTTGCGGCGCAGCTTGCGCAATTCGGCCTGCAACTGCGCATAGGCGGATGTCGTCAGCATGCCATGCACGAAATCCATCGATTCTTCCGGCATGTCGAACCGGCTTTCCATGAAATCGGGCAACCCCTGCTGCAGGAAGTACTGGCGGATCGGCCCATCCGGCAGCCAGTCGAAGTCTCGTGCGACCAGCAACCGGATGCGGTTGCCGGGCTTGAGGTTCGCGAAGCCCATGCGGTCCAGTACGAGCAGATGCTTGATGCACTCAGCTTTGGACAGTTGATACCCCGACACCATGTCTTCGAGCGACCAGTAATTCAGCGCGCAGACGGCCACCAGCAAGAGCTTTTCGTTCGACACGAGCTGCGTTTCCTGGTCGCGTGTGAGCACGTGCAGGCGCGGCACCGCCAGTTCCGCTTCCTGCAGCAGCTCCGCCATGGTCAGGCCGAACAGGTCGCAGAACTGCGCGAGACGATCGATGGTCAGGCGTCCTCCGGCGAGCAGGCGTTTCACGCTGGGCTCCGACAACTGCAGCGCCTGGGCGACGTCACGATAGGTCATGCCTTCGGCCTTGAGGCGTCGCTTGATGGTCGCGATGATCTGGGTAATCTCGGTCATGGCCGGGTTCTGATGAAGTGGGTGCGTGGGGGCGATGAACGTATCGATATCCGATACCGTGAGTACGATTCTAGTCAAATAAAAACATCGAGAGTGCACACTGTGCGACCACGCGGCATGCTGGGCTCCGTTGTTAGCTCATGGAGACCAGTATGACCACCGGCACCCGGATAACCGATGTAAGTGGAGAGAACCACGCGCGTGCGGGGTCCCGTCCTGCCTTGCGCGCGGCGAAGGTGTTCGATGTGTCGCAGGTACGTGACCTGCAAGTCGGGGACCTCGTTTTTATCCGCGTCACGGCACGTCCGTTCCTCGAAGTGGCTTATGCCACGCTTTCGTGGACGAATCATGTTGGCATCGTCGTCGACACGCGTGGCGACGATCCGTTGATCGCGGAAAGCACCTTCCCGTTCGCACGCACCACGCGCATGACGCGTTTTCTACAGCGCTCCGAAAACGGGCGCTACGCAGTCGCGAGACTCTCGATACCGCTCGACGATCGGCGCCGCAACACGTTGATCGCGGCGGCGACGCGTCGCTTGGGCACGTTCTACGACACCGGCTTCAACCTGCATTCGCGGCGCCAGTTCTGTTCGCGCTTCGTGCGCGAAGTCATCAAAGAAGCGACGGGCATCCGGCTCGGCGAGACTGAGACCTTCTCGACCTTGCTCGAACGCAATCCCGATCCGAGGCTTGGTTTCTGGCGGTTTTGGTACTTTGGCCGCATTCCATGGCGGCGCGTTACCGTTACACCGGCAAGCGTGCTGGATAGTCCACATCTTCGTGTGGTGTGCGATATCGGCGGTGAAACTTCGATAGAACAGGAGGCACGCCCATGCTGATCATCGTCTTTCTTCTGTTCGGTTTCTGCTTCGCACTGGAGCGGATGAATCCGGGCTGGACGCTCCCCCCTGTGCGCACGTGGGGTGTGCGCGTGCTGCTGCTCAACGGCGTTCAGCTGGGCGTGGTGGTCGCAGCGGGGCTCACGTGGCAGCAATGGTTTTCGGCGCGATCGCTGTTCCATTTGTCGGCGCATCTGCCGCCGGTGGCTGCCGGCCTGCTGGCGTATTTCATTGCGACCTTCGTGTTTTACTGGTGGCATCGCTGGCGCCACGAATACGACTTGCTCTGGCGCGTGTTCCACCAGATTCATCACAGCGCGCAGCGGCTCGAAGTGATCACCTCGTTCTACAAGCATCCCGGCGAGATGGTCGTCAATTCGGTGATCGGCAGTGTGCTGGTTTACACGTTGCTCGGGATGTCGCCCGAGGCGGGTGCCATTTATACGCTGTGCACGGCCGTCGGGGAATTCTTCTATCACACGAATTGCCGGACGCCGCGTTGGGTCGGATACGTCTTTCAGCGCCCGGAGATGCATCGCATCCATCACGAGTACGCGCATCACAAGAACAACTACGGCGACATCACCTGGTGGGACATGATGTTCGGCACCTATGAGAATCCGCCTGCGTGGGATGGCGTCTGCGGATTCGATACTGAAAAGGAACAGCAACTGGGCGCCATGTTGCGCTATCGCGATGTACATCGTGTGGAGAAGCGCTGAACCGATGTGGTCACGGTGTTTCTGAAACGCCCTCGTGACGTGCTCCGAGGGCGTTTCTTTTGGGCTTCCGTCCCAGAACGATGCGCGTCGTCATGTTGTTACGATCGTTACATTTATGGATCGATTGTCGGGGTTTGATATGCTGATGGCACGCCAAACCGGCCATAAATGTTATTGACGCATCATTTCGATGATGACAAGATAACAATCGATTTCGCGACACCCGATCGCGCTACATAAAAATTTCGTCGCGCCGACGAAGGAGACAGACGAGATGAGTGCGCCGGTTCCGGCCGCGGCCAGTTCATCGCCCGAGCGAACAGTTCAGGTGCCGTCTCAGGCGCCGTTGGTCCGTGTGGCGGGCGTCACCAAGCGGTTTGGCGGCGTGCAGGCGCTGCGCGGCGTCGACCTCGAAGTCTTGCCCGGCGAAGTCCATGCGCTGCTCGGCGAAAACGGCGCCGGCAAATCCACGCTGATCAAGATCCTGAGTGGCGTACATGCCTATGACGAAGGCTCTATCGAGATCGCCGGCCAGAAAGTCGCATTCGATTCGCCCGCCCGCTCACGCGATGCCGGTATCGCCGTCGTCTACCAGGATCTGAGTCTCGTCGAGTCGCTTTCTGTGGCGGCCAACCTGATGCTGGGGCGCGAGCCGCGCACCCGGCTCGGTTTCGTGAAGAAGCGCGCATTGATGGCGCAAGTCAGCGATTTTCTGCACGAGCACGGCATTCCGCTCGATCCGCGTGTGCCGGTCGGTTCATTGCCGTTCGCCTACCGGCAGATGACCGAGATCTGCAAGGCGTTGATGGGCGACGTGCGCGTGCTAATCCTCGATGAACCAACGTCGGCGCTGACCGGCGGCGAAGAGCAGATCCTGTTCGACGCGATTCGCGCCGTGACCGATCGTGGCGTGGGCGTGATCTATGTCACGCATCGGTTGAACGAGGTGTTTCGTATTTCGCAGCGCGTGACCGTATTCCGCGACGGCAGGAACGCAGGCATGTTCGCCACCGCCGATACCGACATGAAGCAGCTCGTCGCAGCAATCGTCGGTCCGGGGCATGCCGCGGTGCAGATGCGCGAGCAGCGTCGCGGTGTTGCTGCGAATGACCAGACCACAGCCGCGGGAACACCGGTTCTCACGCTGTCCGGTGTCAGCAACGACCGGCTGCACGATGTGAGCCTCACGCTGCACAAAGGCGAGATTCATGGGCTTGCGGGATTGATCGGCAGTGGCCGCACTGAGATTCTGCAAACGGTGTTCGGCCTGCGTTCCGCCGATAGCGGCGAGATCGTGATCGACGGTCGCCCGATCACCCGCCATACGGCTGCGGACGCGATCAAACTCGGCATCGCGCTAGTACCGGAAGACCGCCATCTCCAGGGGCTCGTGCTCGATCATTCGATCGAACGCAATCTGACCTTGCCGCGACTGCCTCATTTCTCGCGCTGGGGCTGGCTGCGTAGCGGCGCGGCGCTTCAGCAAGCGCAAGGCGCAATGAAAAAGCTGGCCGTTAAAGCACCGGGTGCGTCCACCGACGTCAAGTTTCTGTCGGGCGGCAATCAGCAGAAGGTTGTCTTCGCCAAGTGGAATCATCCGCGACCGAATGTGCTGTTGCTCGATGAACCGACCGTCGGCGTCGATGTCGGCGCGCGCGAAGAAATCTACGGCGTTGTGTACGATGCGGCGCTGGCCGGAACCGGCGTGCTCGTCGTGTCGTCGGATCTCGACGAACTGCTGCGCCTGTGCGATCGCATTTCCATCGTGGTCGACGGCTGCATTGTCGATACCGTCGAGCGCGCCACGCTTGCCAACGCCGAAGAGCTTCATCACCTGATCCAGGTTTCGCGATCCACGAACGAGCTTGCAACATGAACGATTCCGTCCCGTCGCTGGCAACTGACCAGCAGGTCGCCCAATCGCCGCAACAGAGCCGCGCACGACGGCTCGCCCGACTGCTGCTGCAGGGCGACCGGCCGTATGCGCTTTATTTCGCATTCGCGATCCTGCTCGTCGTGTTCAGCCTCGCGTCGCCGTGGTTCCTGTCCATCGACAACTTTCTGAACATCGGCCGACAGACGGCACTCGTGTCGATCATCGCGATCGGCATGACGTTCGTGATCATCGCGCGGCAAATCGATCTGTCGGTGGGTTCGACGCTCGCGTTGTCGGGCATGTCCGCGGCACTGGCGATGGCGTACGTCGGCGACAGCTGGTTCGTCGGCGCGCTGGCGGGCATCGGCACGGGTGCCGTGGTGGGGTTGATCAACGGCGTGATCACGACGCGGCTCAACATTCCTTCGTTTCTCGTCACGCTCGGCACACTCAGCGCGGCACGCGGGCTCGCGCTGCTGCTCACGACAACGCGGCCTGTCATCATCACCAACGATTCATTCATCTCGATCTTCGGCGAAGGCGATATCGCCGGCGTACCGGTGCCGATCATCTGGACCGGTCTCGCGGTGATCGGCGGCATCTTGCTGCTGCACTACAGCGTGTTCGGCCGCCAGGTTTACGCGGCGGGCGGCAACCCGACCGCGGCGCTGTACTCGGGCATCAACATCCGGCGCGTCACCACGCTCGCGTTCGTGCTGACCGGCATGCTCGCGGGAGTTGCGGCGCTCGTGCTGTCGGCGCGCTCGCATGCGGCGCGGCCCGACGTGGTGCAGGGGCTCGAACTCGACGTGATCGCGTCGGTGACGCTCGGCGGCTGCAGTCTGTTCGGCGGGCGCGGGTTCGTGCTGGGGACGTTGCTCGGTAGCCTGATCATCGGAACGCTCAACAATGGCCTCGTGCTGCTCGGCGTCAGCTCTTCGCTGCAGCTTGTCATCAAGGGGGCGATCATCGTTGCGGCGGTGGCGTTTACGAAGAAGTGACGTGGGGTATGGACAGTTCGCGGTAGTCGAGAAAGTCAGGAGACTCAATACATGAAGACCAACGGAGGGGAATCATGAAACAACGTCGTGTCTCGAGGATGGTGTGGGCCAGCGTGATCGCCGCGGCAAGCATGGCGGTCTTCGCTTCTTCCAGCGCCAGTGCGCAGACCTGCATGAAGGGATTGTCGCCGGCGACGATCGGGCCGAAGACGATCGTCGGGCAAGGACCGAACGGCGAAAAAGCCGCCTCGGTAGATAGCGTACAGCTGAGCGCCGCCGAAGCCGCCAAGGTGAAAGCGGGCAAATTCAAGGTCGGCATTTCGATGCAGACGATGAACCTCGACTGGTCGCAGCTGCAGGTGCAGGGCATCACCGATACGCTGAAGAAATACGGCGTCGAAGTGATCGGCACCGCGTCGGCCGAGTATCAGGTCGACAAGCAGATCGCCGATATCGAGAACACCATCCAGCGGCATCCGGACGGGATTATTTCGATTCCGGTCGACGGCATGGCGACGGCCGCGACCTACAAGAAGGTGTCCGCGGCCGGCATCAAGCTGGTGTTCATGGATAACGTGCCGGGCGGACTGCGTCATCCGGAGCAATACTCGGCGATGGTGTCCGCCGACAGCGAAGGCAACGGCCAGATCGCTGCGAAAGTGCTCGCGTCGTGCATTCCGCAGGGCGGCACGGTCGGGCTCGTCAACTTCGGTGTCGACTACTTCAGCACGAAGGAGCGCACCAAGGCCGTCAACGACTGGATGAAGAAGAACCGGCCCGACATCAAGATCAAGCAGGTCGACTTCACGGACCCGTCGAAGGTCGGACAGATTGCCGGCGACTTCCTCACGGCGAATCCCGATGTGAAGGGCGTGTTCGCGGTGTGGGATCAACCGGCACTCGATACGCTGACCTCGATGCGCGCACAGGGTTTGAATATCCCGGTCACGACCGTCGACCTGGGCCTCGAATCCGCGATCGAAATTGCCAAAGGCGGACCGCTGAAGGCAACCGGTTCACAACGTCCATATGATCAGGGCGTCGCCGAAGCACTCGCGATGATGAAGTCGCTGATCGGACAGACGCCGCCGGCCTGGATCGGGGTTCAGTCGCTGCCGGTCGTGCAGTCGAATGTGCTCGAGTCTTACAAGACGGTGTTCAAGAAAGATCCGCCGCCGCAGCTGGCGGATGCGTGCAAGAAGGCGGGGGCGTCCTGCGGTTGATCTGCAGGAGCTGCTGTGAGTCGGGGCGAGCGGCGCCCCGACTTTCGGTCCCCGATGCAGCCCGAACTGGCCTTGTCCGTTCCACTGAAATCGTGTCTGTCCGATGCGTCTGGAAGTCACGCAAAATGACCCACGGACAAAGCCACGAGCAGTAACAGGGGACTCCAGCATGACAACCATTCCACACGACGTGCTTCACATCGATGAAGCAGACGCGTTCCGATTGCTAGCCACGTTACCGCTGCCGTTCGCCGTACTCTTCGAGCGCGCCGACGTATCCGTCGAATTGTTCGCGCCTCGCGGAATCGACACGCAGTCGCCCCACACACGCGACGAGTTGTACATCGTCGCGGCGGGATCGGGGACGTTTCGCCGGGCGGATCAGGTGTGCGAATTCAAGGCCGGCGATCTGCTGTTCGTCCCGGCACACGTCGAACACCGCTTCGAACGCTTCAGCGACGATTTCCGAACCTGGGTCATTTTCTTCGGCCCGGAGGGCGGTGCCGGTGCGTGATAAGACGTGACTACGCACGCCGCAGAAACGACCGATCGAGCCCGACAACCTCCGGGCATCCCAGCAGTTGCAGGGTAGTCAGCATTTCGGCGGCTAGCAGGGCGAGCACTTCGTTAGCACCGGCCTCTCCGCGGGACGCAACGCCATAGAGCGGCGCTCTGCCAAGCAATACACCGCGTGCGCCAAGCGCCAGCGCCTTGACGACATCGCTGCCGCGCCGCACACCGCCGTCGACAAAAACGTCGAGCCTGTCACCGACGGCAGCGACGATTTCCGGCAATACATCGAGCGAGGCCGGTGCGCCGCCCAGTTGCCGGCCGCCATGATTCGACACAACGATCGCGTCAGCATCGTGGGCCGCGGCCAGTAGCGCGCTGCGCACGGTCTGGATGCCCTTGACGATCACCTTGCCGCTCCAGTGCTGCCTCACCCAATCCAGATCGTGCCAGCCGAGCGTCAGATCCATCTGCCGGCTCAGCATCGCAGCATGGCGCGACAGATCCGCGCGCTCGCCGAGGCTTCTCGCGATGTTCTGCAATTGCGGCGTGCCGTGGCGCAGCATCTGCCAGCACCAGTGCGGTCGCGTCACGCAGTCGGCGAGCAGTTTCGGCGATAACCGCAGCGGCAACCGGAAGCCGTTGCGAATCTCATAGTCGCGTTTGCCGTGCACCGGTGTATCGACGGTCAGAACCAGCGTCGAATAACCGGCCGCGCCCGCGCGACGCATCACGTCCTCGGCGATGCGCCGGTCCTGCTGCACATAGAGTTGCATCCATAGATCGCCGTCCGGCGCGTGGGCGCGCACGTCTTCGAGCAGCGACGTCGAAGCCGTCGACAGCACGAACGGCAGGCCTGCCCGGCTTGCAGCCTGGGCCAGCAGCTCGTCGGCACGCGGCCAGAACAGCCCGTTGAGCCCGGTAGGACCGACGACCATCGGTGCGGCCGCCGCGCGCCCAAAAAACTGCGTCGCAGTGGAGCAATGCGAAATGTCGGTCAGCACGCGCGGACTGAAACACCACTGCCGGTACGCATCGCGATTGCGCTGCAACGCGTCGCCATCTTCGGCGCCGCCGTCGAGGTAGTCGAAAGCGAGGCGCGGCAGGCGCCGGCGGGCGGCGAGGCGGTAGTCGGCAACACAGGAAAGCATGGGCACTCCACGTAAAACGAATCGTTTTTAATTTATCGATTCGATTGCATTACAATCGCTACAAGTGTAGTTCGATACATCAACCGGCCGCCCTCATGCCCGAACACGCCATCGCCAAGTCCCGCAAGCCGCGCGATCCCGACGCGCCGCGCTCATCGCTTTTCGTCGGTTCGACGGAAAAAGCATTCCAGGTGCTGCACGCCTTCGACGGTCCGAACCGTCACCTGACGCTGATCGACATCGCGCGCACCTCCGGCCTCGACCGCAGTGCGACGCAGCGGCTCGTGCATACGCTCGAAGCGCTCGGCTACCTCGAGCGGATTCCGGAAACGCGCAACTACGGGCTCACCACCAAGGTGCTGCAGTTCTCGTACAACTACGTGCGCGCGAACGAACTCATCGACAAGGCCTCGCCGTATCTGCTCGACATCAGCCGGCGGCTTGGTGAAACCACCAACCTGCTGGAACTCGACGGCCCGGACATCGTATTTGTCGCGCGTTTCCCCGGTCAGCATCTGGTGAATATCGACATCGTGGTCGGCGCGCGCCTGCCGGCGCTCTTCACGGCGGCAGGCACCGCGATCCTGTCGCGACTGTCCGACGAAAGCGTGCGCGAAGTACTCGCGCAGACCCCGCTGGACCCGCTCACGCACTACACCGAAACCGATCCGGACAAGCTGCTCGAACGCGTGCGCAAGGTCGCGCGTCGCGGCTACGCGGTGATCGAAAACGAAACCGTGCTCGGCGATATTTCGGTGGCTGCACCGGTTACGGATCATGGCGGCATCGGCGTTGCAGCGATCAATATCTCGGTGCCGACCTCGCGCTGGTCGCGCGAACGCGTGGAAGCCGAACTCGCGCAGCACGTGCAGGTTGCCGCGACGTCGATCTCGAAGGCGCGGCTCGCGGGGTATCCGCGCTGAACGCTCAGAAGCGGCGCTCGAAGGCATTGAGCTGTCGCTCGAGTTCGGTCCGCAGGCTCGCCGACAGCGCCGGCGCGGCCCGAACCAGCGGCGCCAGCATCGCGGGCGCGTGCACGCCGATCAGATCCATCACCGACTTGATCGGACCGGGGTTGGTCTCCGCGAACGCCATGTTCATCAGCGGGATCAGCGTGCGATGCAGTGCAAGAGCATCCTGCGTGTTACCGCCTACCGCGAGCCGGTACATCGTGCGCCACGCCGTGGGCAGCAAGCTCGCCGTCACGACGATGCCACCACGCGCGCCCGCCGCGACATGCAGCGGAAACAGCGTGTCTTCGCCGCTCAGCACCGAGAACGACGCGTCGACGCCCGCCACCGTCCGCAGGAAGTGCCACATGTCCGTGTTGCACGCCTTCATACCGATGATCCGTTCGTGCTGCGACAGTTCGTGCAGAACCTCGGGCGTGATCGCGATGCGCGTGCGGTACGGGATCTCGTAGATCAGGATCGGCGCCGGCGCTTCGTCTGCATAGCGCATGTAGTAATCGCGAATGCCTTGCTGCGTCGGATTCGTGTAGTACGGCGTCAGCACCAGCAGCGCGTCCGCACCGGCCGCCGCAAATTCGCGGCCGGCCTGCAGCGCATCGTGATACCCCGGGTCCAGCACGCCCGCGATGACCGGCACCTTGCCCGCGCATTCGCCTGCGGTCAGCTCGGCCATACGGACGCGTTCGGTGCGCGCGAGTGCGCCATATTCACCCGTACCGCCGAGCGGCACGATGCCGTCCACCCCTTGCTTCAACAGATAGCGGATCAGCGCGCGTGCGGCGTCGGCATCGATGGTGTCGTCGGCATGGACCGGGGTGGGAATCGCCGGCAGGACGCCTTGTAGTTGTTGGGCTGAAAGCATGGCAGGTCTCGGGGAACAGGGAGAAGCAGGGAAGATCAGGGAGTCAGGCTGCGGCGGCGCAACCGGTCAGCAAGCCAGATCAGCGCGGCGACGAAGACGAACAGGCAGGTCGAGACCGCGGCGATGACCGGTGAAATCTGCATCGTGATTTCGTCCCAGAACTGCTTGGGCAAGGTCGTGCTCAAGCCGCCGGACGTGAACAGCGCGATCGTCAGTTCGTCGAACGAGGTCGCGAATGCAAAGAGAAACGACGACATCAGGCCCGCGCCGAGTATCGGAAAGGTGACGCGGCGCAGCGTGGCCCACGGGCGGGCGCCCATGCTGTAGGCGGCGAGATCTAGGCGTGTGTCGTAGTGGCGCAATACCGCGGCCATCGTGATCACCACATACGGCACGGCTACCGTGGTGTGCGCGAGCACGAGTCCAAACGACGAGCCGACCAGACCGATTTTCGCGAAGAAATAAAACACACCGACCGCGATGATCATGCGCGGCACGACGATCGGCGCGAGTACGAACGCGAGCATCGCGGTCTTGCCGCGCATGCCGCCGCGTACCAGCAGGAATGCAGCAGGTGTGCCGATCAGCATCGACAGGATGCCGCTGCCGATGCCAACCAGCATCGACCGTGTGATCGCCTGCATCCACAGCGGCGAATCGACGATCTCGCGATACCACTGCAGCGAGAAACCGTGCGGCGGCCACGACAGGCCCGAGCCCGAATCGAACGATAGCGGGATCATCAGGAACGCTGGTGCGCTGAGAAACACGAGCAGCAGGATCACGACCATGCGCAGCGTCAGGCTTTCGCCGCCGCCTGCGCGTCCGCGCCGGGAGCGGCGTTTCGGCAGCACGCCGAGCAGCGCATCGGTGGCGTGACCGAGGGCGCTCAGCACTGCGTTGCCGAGTGCTCGGCTCCATCTGCCGCCGGATGTCGCACGCGGGGCAGCGCTGCTGCCGCCCGCCATGGTCGACAGTCCCACGAGGCGGTCGTAGACCAGAAACACGATCAGTACCACCGTGAGCAGCAGCACTGAGATCGCGCCTGCAAAGCCCCAGTTCAACGCCTGCATGACCTGGTCGATGATCAGTTGCGTGATCATCGTTTGATGGCGGCCGCCCAGCAGCGTCGGCGTGATGAAGAAACCGATCGCCGTGACGAACACCATCAATGCGCCTGCGGCGACGCCAGGTAGCGACAGCGGAAAATACACCTTCCAGAACACCATGCCAGGCCGCGCACCGAGCGTCGCGGCGGCACCGGTCAGACGCCGGTCGATGTTCTCCATCACCGAGAGCATCGTGAGCACGGCGAGCGGCATCAGCGCGTGCACCATGCCGACGATCACACTCGAGAAGTGATACAGCAGGCTCAAAGGCTCGTCGATCAGGCCGAGGCTAAGCAGCGCCTGATTGATCACGCCGTTGCGCCCGAGCAGCACGACCCACGCGAACGTACGCACGAGAAAGCTGGTCCAGAACGACAGCAGTACCCAGAACAGCAAGCGGTTCTTGCGCTCGCGCGTGAGCGACGAGATCAGGTAGGCGATCGGATAGCCCGTGAGCACCGAGAAGAAGGTCGTCCATAGCGATACCTTCAGCGTGATCAGCAGCACGTCCACATAGACCGGTGAAGCAAACAGCCGCCGGTATTCGATCAGCGTGAAGCCGGCGTCGTTGTGAACACTCAGCAGCAGCAACTGACCAACCGGATAGACCAGCATCACGAGCAGCAGCGCGACGATCGGCGTGGCCATCGCGCCGGGCCGCAGCCACGCGCGCCAGCGAGCGCGCCGCGCAGCCGCAGCGGGCGTAGGACGTACTGGCTGTGCGGTCAGGGCGGAGGGATTCATCGCTTAGCCCGCGATCGCGACCGCGTCGGCGGTCAGCCACGACAGCCCGAGCGTCTGGCCGATCTCATACGGAGCGCCGAGCCGCTGGGTGGGAAACGCGGCGACGAGCGGCGCGGCGTCGGGTGCCGGCGGTTGCAGATAGAGCCGCGTCATGCTGCCGGTCACCATGATGTCGGTGAGCTTCGCCGACAGTGTGCAGCCGCCCGCCGTATCCGCGAACGCGCTGTCGTGTACCCGCAGGTTCTGCGGGCGCAGCATCAGCTTGACCTGCTTGCCGTTGCCGATCAGCGAGTCGTAGGCCATCGCGCTGCCTTTCGCGATGCCCTGCATGCTCACGCGTACCTGGTTGCCGGCACGTTCGGTCACGACTGCGTCGAGCAGGTTCGATTCGCCGAGAAAGTCCGCGACAAATACGCTCTTCGGCCGGAAGTAGAGGTCGGCAGGGGCGCCGAGCTGGGCGATCGCGCCGCCGTTCATCAGGCAGATGCGATCGGACATCGTCATCGCTTCTTCCTGATCGTGCGTGACGTAGACGATCGTCGTGCCAAGCTCGCGATGAATCCGTTTGATTTCAAGCTGCATCTGGTCGCGCAGCTTCTTGTCGAGCGCGCCGAGCGGTTCGTCCATCAGGATGATCGACGGCCGGTAAACCATGCAGCGCGCAAGCGCGATGCGTTGCTGCTGGCCACCCGACAGCTCGCGCGGATAACGCGCCGCGACGTGCGGTAGATGCACCATCTCCAGCGCCTGCATGACCTGGGCGCGCGCGGTTTTGGCGTCGACCTTGCGCATCTGCAGTGGAAACGCGATGTTTTCCGCGACCGTCATGTGCGGAAACAGCGCGTAGTTCTGGAACACCATGCCGATGTCGCGCTCATACGGCGCACCATAGGTCACGTCGATACCGTTGATCAGAACCTGTCCTGCGTCAGGCTGTGCAAGTCCGGCGATCAGGCTAAGCAGCGTCGTCTTGCCCGAACCGCTCGGTCCGAGCAAGGTCAGGAACTCGCCTTGAGCGACGTTGAGATCGAGCGGGGCGAGCGCGACGAAATCGCCGTAGCGCTTGCTGAGTCCCGAGATTTGCAGGTTCGAGGCGGACATGGGCATCGGGTTCCGTGAAGGTGACAGCGCGCTCAGCTCAGAATCCAGCGGTTAAAGCGCTCGAGCGCGACGCTCTGATTGGCTTGCCAGTATTTCGCATCGATATGCAGGCCGCTCTTGATGTTCGCCGGATACGTCGGGCAATTCTTCGCGATCTCGGGTTTGATGAAGTCAAACGCTTCCGGTTGCGTGACACCGGCCGGGAAATGCTCGGTGAGTGCGGCCTGGCGTTTCGGATCGGAGGCGAACTTGATGAACTCGCGGCATGCATCGGCGTTCGGCGTGCCTTTGAGGATCGACCAGTTGTCGCAGCCCCAGACGTTCTGATCCCACACGATGCCAACCGGTGCGCCGTTCGCGATCGCCGACTGCGCACGCGAGACCCACGTGCTGACCATCGCGACTTCGCCGGAGTCGAGCATCTGCTCGACCTGGGCGCCGGTGGTCCACCAGACGTCGACGTGCTTCGAGATCTTGTCGAGACTCGCGAAGCCGCGATCGAGATTGCACGGATAGACCTGCGATGTCGGTACACCGTCGGCCATCAGTGCTTCTTCGAGCGTGTCGAACGGGTACTTGCGCAACCCGCGGCGGCCCGGGAAGTCCTTCACGTTCCACATGTCGGCCCACGAAACGGGCGCCTTGCGTCCCTTGAACGCGTCGGTGCGATACGCGAGTACCGTCGTATAGATGTTGGTCCCGACGCCGTACGGCGACATATACTGCGCTGGAATTTTCGCGATCAGCGGGTCCGCTTCGAGCCCGTGCTTCTCCAGATACTCCTTGCCGCCGCCGGTGAGCAGCAGGATTGCCGGCTGGCTGATCTTCGCCATGTCCCACGTGTAGCTGCCGGTCTCGACCATGCTCCTGATCTGCGCGGTCGGTTCGGCATTGGCCTGCACGCCGACCACTTCGATGCCCGTCTTCTCCGTGAACGGCCGGTAGAACACCGCGCCGTAGGCCTTCGTGTAGATGCCGCCGTCGTCGCGCACGACGATGCGCTTGTTTGCCGCCCGAGACGGCGTCGAGATGAACGGGAATGCCGCCACGGCAGCGCCGGCTAGAGCCGTCTTGATGGCCGAGCGTCGGCCCGGTTGTGCTATCTGATCGCGTGCGGACGGCTTGTTCATGAAGACTCCAGGAGAGAAACGAAAATCTCGCTGCCAGGTCAGGGCAGCAGACGACCGGGGTTGAGGAGGTCGTGCGGGTCGAGTGCCTGCTTGACCGCGTGCATCAGCCGGAGTTCGGCGGCGGATTTGTAATGGGCCATTTCGCCGAGTCCGGTTTGCCCGATGCCGTGCTCCGCGCTGAACGTGCCGTGCAGTTCATGCGCGATATCGTTGACCGCGCGGCGCAGCGCACTGGCGGTCGCAGTCGGGTTCGCGAGTGCGTGCCATGCATCGAAGCTGAAGAACGGGATGAAATGCGCGTTGCCGTCGCCCAGGTGCGCGACGACCAGCACGTCGAGCCCGTCGATGAGCGCATGCACCGCGCGGGTCGCCTGTTCGATGAAGGCCGGTACCGCCGAGACTGGCACCGCACAGTCGGTGGTCAGGCCCACGCCGCCTTTCTTGTTCGCCTCCGACACGCTGTGGCGAATCGTCCAGAGAGCGTCGCGCTGGGCCTCGTTGCTGGCAACCACCGCATCGACGATGAGACCGGCTTGCGTCGCGGCTTCGAGCGTACGCTGCAGCAGGTCCGCCATTTCGTCGCCGCCACCGGTATCGGCGAGTTCGACGAGCACATGCCACGGATGCCACTCGCCGAGCGGATTGCGGCGCTCGGGCACATGTTCGATCACGAGTTCGAGCTGGCGGCGGTTGATCATTTCGAATGCGTTGAGCCGTGCGCCGCATGCAGCCTGGAAGAGACCGAGTACCTGTAGTGCCGCAGCGGGATCGACCGGTGCGAACCAGGCGAGCGCGTGATGCGTGGGCAACGGATGCAGCTTCAACGTGGCGGCAGTGATGATGCCGAGCGTGCCTTCCGTGCCGATGAACAGATGCTTCAGATCGAGCCCGGTATTGTCTTTGCGCAACGCACGCAGCCCGTTCCAGATCGTGCCGTCGGCCAGCACGACTTCGAGGCCGAGGACGTTGTCGCGGGTATTGCCATAGCGCAGCACGCTGGTGCCGCCGGCGTTCGTCGACAGCGTCCCGCCGATCTGGCACGAGCCCTCGGCGCCGAGACTGACCGGATACAGGCGCTGTTGTTCGGCGGCGGCTTCCTGCACGGTTTGCAGCACGCAGCCGGCTTCGACTTCCATCGAGCCGTTGGCCGCATCGATCCGGCGAATCTGCCGCATCCGCGACAGGCTAACGATGACGGGCGGGATACCGATGTCGGCCGGCACCGCGCCGCCGCACAGGCTGGTATTGCCGCCTTGCGGCAGTACCGGGACGCCGTGCGCTGCGCACAGACGCACGATGGCGGCGACATGCTCGGTACAGGATGGAAGTACTACGCATGCTGCGCGCCCCTTGTAGCGGCCGCGCCAGTCCTCGACAAAGCCTTCGAGATCGGACTCGGCGGTCAGTACCGCCCTGGTGCCGAATACGGCGGTCAGGGCCTCGATCAGCGGTACAACATCGGTCATTTGCCGTTCCTTTTATGGCGCCCCCGGTTGCGACGATAACCGGCATTGCTCGCTCATGGTCCGAGGAAGCATAGGAGTAAAAAAATCGCATTGAAATGTCTGTGAGTGGCATGCGATTGATTTTTGGGTTTTTCCTGTATCCATCCCAGGCTGCTTCATGGGGGTAGCTGCGCGATCTGCCGGGTAGATGACAGGTCTGTCTACCCCCGTTCCGCGCGAGCAGGATGGACCGAAAGCGGGACCGTTGGGTCTGCCGGGCAGGAACGGAGGCGCGTCCGGCGAACCGAAGCCGGACGGCAGATGAAGGGAAGTTTTACGCGTCACGCGACGCAGGAGGGGAACGTCGATCCGGGGCCGCGGGTTTTACCGGCGCGATTGTCTCGACGATCCGCGCAGTGTCCGGATCATCGCTATCCGTTCGAACCGGCTCACGCGGGCCTTCGCGCAATGAAATCGATCTCGACCAGCGCATCGCGCGCGAGTCCCGTTACACCGATACACGTACGCGCCGGCAACTGCCCCGGCGGGAAGCAGGCCGCGTAGGTCGCATTCATCGTTGCGTAGTCGCGCTTGAACTCGGTCAGGAAAATGCGCACGGAGACGACGTGTTCGAGACCGAGGCCAATCCCGCCGAGCACGAGCTTCAGGTTGTCCATCACGCGTGTCATCTGGGCCGCGACGCCGTCGGGTAGCGGCGCGTTGTCGTCGTCCGGCGAGGTCGGCATCTGGCCGGTCACGAAAACCCAACCATCCGATTCGGTGGCGTGAGAAAAAGGACCGACCGGGGTCGGTGCACCTTGAACCATCCAGAACCGGGTGGCGGTAGTCATGCTGCTGTCTCCATGGAAGCGGTGGCGTTGAGCGTTGCTTCGCTCATCTCTGTCCGCGAAGAGCATAGCGTGAAACTGTTACCCGACGAAGAAGCCCGGGTCCGCGGCTCGTCTCCGTGCAACGATCAACCCTGCGCGTGCTTCGCAGCGTCTTCAATCACTGCAGCCACTTCCTTCGGACGCGTTTCGTAGACCGAGTGACTGGCGCCCTTGAGTACCGTCGTGTGGCTATGCGCGCGTGCGTAGTACCAGCGTTCGAGATCCGGGTTGATGATCAGGTCGTCCGCGGCGACGATTCCCCAGCTCGGTTTGGTCTGCCATGCGGCAACCGTCATCGGTGTCGAGAAGACTTTCGCGGCCGTGAGAATCTGCGAGTGCGCTTCGAACTCGGCCTCGTTGTGCGGCAGATCGGCGGCGAAGTCTTTCGGGAAGTCGGCGGGGTTGAGATAGGTGTAGCCGTCGTCGGTCTTGACGATCGCGCCCGGCTGTTTCGATGTGTAGCTCGGCATGCCCTTGCCGAGCGTGCTCTCGTCTTCGCCTACAGCGGGCGCGTGAGCGGCGACGTACACCAGTCCGACGACGTTCGGCGCCACACCGGCTTCCGTGATGACCGAGCCGCCATAGCTGTGCGCGACAAGAATGGTCGGGCCGTTCTGCAGCGCGAGCACACGCTTCGTCGCAGCCACGTCGTCTTCCAGAGAGCTCAACGGTTCCTGCACGATGGACACGTTATAGCCATCCTTCTTCAGGATGTCGTAGACCGGCTTCCAGCCCGATCCGTCAACCCACGCACCGTGGACCAGCACGATGTTTTTTGCTGGCGTAGTTGCCGGTTTGGCGTCCTGCGCCATGGCGCCCGTCGAAGCGAGCAGGGAAGCGGACACGGACAATACCGCAGCGGCGAGAGGAAGCATTTTCACTTTGAACTCCGTTATCTATTGAAGAAATAGCGCAGGACTAACTAATGAACGTTGTCTGCATATGAAAGAACTGGTGCGCGTTGTATCTGGCTTCCATACCCGGGCAAACACGACGCTTTCCGCTTTTATTCCATCGTCGTGAAAATGATTCTTTCGCTGCGGTTATCGGCTCAGCACCGCGCCTTACGCTCTGCTTTCGCATGACAGATCCCGCCGACGACACTAGACTGAGCGACTTTCTTCCGAACCTGCGCTGTCACGCGATTACGCGTCGTTAGCCGACGCGTCACCCCGATAGCGCCCACCCAATCGATCGATGCCCCCCGAACCCGAACCTCCCGACGCCAGCACAGGTACCACCACAAGTACCAGTCCGATCCGCCACCCCGGTTTCCAGCGCTTCTGGTGTGCACGCGTGTTGTCGTCGGTGTCGTTCCAGATGCTGGCCGTTGCAATCGGCTGGCACATTTATGCGTTGACGCACAGCGCATACGCGCTCGGTCTTGTCGGCCTTGCGCAGTTCGTCCCGATGTTCGCGCTGACTCTCGTCGTCGGACACGTTGCCGATCGTTACGACCGTCGACGGGTCGCCGCGATTTGTCAGCTGCTCGAAGCGCTGGCGGCCTGTGTGTTTCTGATCGGTACGCTCGGCGGCTGGCTGACGGCGCCGTTCATCTATTTACTGGCCGCGTCGATCGGCACCGCGCGCGCGTTCGAGTCGCCGTCCATTTCATCGCTGTTGCCGAGCATCGTGCTGCGCGAAGAATTGCCGCGTGCGACCGCGTGGGCCACCTCGGCGAACCAGGCCGCGCAGATCGTCGGGCCGGCGCTGGGTGGACTGCTCTACGGTGTTGGGCCGATCGCGGTGTACATCGCTTCCGCAATCGCGTTTGCCGCGGCATCGGCGATGGTCAGTACCATCACGCTGCGCACAAAGCAGCCCGCGCGTCCACCGGCCACACTCAAATCGATCTTCTCGGGCATTGCGTTTATTCGCCGTGAACCGGTGGTGCTCGGTGCACTCTCGCTCGATCTGTTCGCGGTGCTGTTCGGCGGCGCGACCGCATTGCTGCCGATCTTCGCGCGCGACATCCTGCATACCGGACCGTGGGGCCTTGGCGTACTACGCTCGGCTCCGGCACTCGGCGCGCTCGCGGGCACCATCTGGCTCGCGCACTTTCCGTTGCGGCGCCGGCCCGGTGTCGCGATGTTCGGCGGCGTGATCGCGTTCGGCATCGTGACGGTCCTGTTCGGTCTGTCGCATCACTTTCTGCTGTCGCTGGCGGCGCTCGCCGCGATGGGGGCCGCGGACGTGATCAGTGTCGTCGTGCGGCTGTCGCTCGTGCAGTTGCGCACACCCGAAGAGATGCTGGGTCGCGTCAGCGCTGTCAATTCGCTCTTCATCGGCACGTCGAACCAGCTCGGCGAATTCGAATCGGGGCTCACCGCGGGCTGGTGGGGCGCGCGGGCCGCAGTGCTGGTGGGCGGCTGTGCGACGATTGGGGTTGCGCTACTGTGGATGAGGCTCTTTCCCGAACTGAGGCGCACCCGTTCGCTCGAACGGTGATGCTCCGGCTGTTGTTTCGCGTAACGTCCGCAGCGCGATACGTAACGTGTTACGAAACCGGCGATGCGCGTAGCATGCAGGAACCGCGCCGGGGTCTTGCAGTAAAGCCTTATGGCAAGGCGCTGCCGCAGATGGATGAGGGTGGGCGGACATGGCAGGATGCCGCCGGTTGCCGATGGCACGGGATGTGCATGTCCCTAGTCGGGTGGCCGGAGCGAGCCGGCCTGTGTACGACCCGATTTCAAGACCATCAGAACGAGACAAACATGCCAATACTAGACAAGGCCTGGCGCGACTGGCTGACCACCAATGTGGAACGAGGCTGTAGCGCGGAATCGATGATCGACGCGATGATCGCCTCCGGTTTCGATCACGGCACGGCGCGCGAGGCGGTGAAGCAGATCGTCCTCGGCAAGCCCGTAGCGCTGGGGCAAACCACACCGCCTGCTGTGGCATCCGCAGTCGCCACCACCTCCAGCATTACCGCCTCCAACGGCTACCACTACGAAACGTGTCCGGTGCCGGCCGGTAACGTCGTGCGAGCCGGCGGTCGCGACGTGAAGGTATTGATGCGTTGCGAGCGGCCCCAGGTGATCGTGTTCGGCGACGTGTTGAGCGCGGATGAGTGCCACGAGTTGATGGAGCGCTCGCGCCATCGCCTGAAGCGCTCGACGACCGTCAACGAACAGGACGGCAGTGAGGACGTGATCCAGAACCGCACCAGCGAAGGCATCTGGTTCCAGCGCTGCGAGGACCCGTTCATCACCACGCTCGACGAGCGCATTGCCGAACTGATGAACTGGCCGATGAACCGTGGCGAAGGCTTCCAGATCCTGCACTACAACGGCGGCGGCGAATACCGTCCGCACTTCGACTATTTCCCGCCCGATCAGGCAGGCAGTGCGAAACACATGGCGCATGGCGGGCAGCGCGTGGCCACACTGATCATCTATCTAAACGATGTGGCCGGCGGCGGCGAGACGATCTTCCCGGAAGCGGGGCTATCGGTGGTCGCGAAGCAGGGTGGCGCGGTCTACTTCTCCTACATGAACAGCCTCGGCGAACTCGATCCGCTGACGCTGCACGGCGGCGCCCCGGTGCAGTCCGGCGAGAAGTGGATCATGACCAAGTGGATGCGTCAGCGCGCGTACGAATAGCACTGCGGCCGCGACCTGTCGAAGGTCGCGGCCGCAATGTGTACGATGCGCTCAATCGCGCCTAGTACGCGAGGTAAGGCCCGAGTCCTACCGGTGTCACCTGCTGTTCGACCGCAGCGTAGACGGTGCGACCGTAGAAGAACGGCAGCCCCCAGTCGAATACCGCCGACGTCACGAACGCCGGACCTGCAAACAGCGGCATCGCCGAGTCGCCGCTATATGTCTGCGACAGCGCAACCGCATTGCCTACATTGAACGTGACCGAACTGTTCACGCCGTTCACACCCTGGATCAGCGCGCTCAACTGTTGCGTCGAGGTCGGGCAGTAGTACGCGTTGTTCGGACTCGCACACACGGGCAGCGCACTGGTCTGGAAGAACAGACCGGTCGAGCCGCTGTCGATGATACTTTTCGAATACGTGGTGCCGTTCTGCACAGTCGTGAAGGTCCCGTTCGACGGACTCACGGCGATCACCTGTGCACTGCCCAACGCGTTATTGCTCTGCGTACCAATGCCGAACACCAGCTGGCCGCTCACCGTTTTCGCGCCACCCGCTCCGATCGCGGGCAGGACTAGCAGCGAGCCGTTGTTGTCGGTGGCGAAGTACGGCACCGGGTTCGCGACCTGCAATGCCTCGGCGAGTGCCGTCGATGCGCAGGTCGTACCGGCGCAGGTGTAGTAGGTGGCCGGGATGGCCTGCTGCACGCAGTTGAAGCCGCAATCGTGCTTGAACACACCGATACCGAGGATGCCATTCGCAGCGAGCGTCGACGGCGTATTGCGTGCCGCGCCGACGTTCTTGCAATCCTGCGGGATCGCGCTGTAGTTGGGATCGATCACCTGGATCGGCAGCGACGCCGCTTTCTCGCCGCTGATCTGCACATCCGCCAGCCGCACCGAACCCCACGTGTAGCCATCGAAGAACTGCATGCATTCGGCGAGCGCGCCGCCCGTGGCCGTGGTTTCCTGCGGCAGCGCGACCGATGCAGGCAACTGCGAGGCGAAGACGCGCAGTCCCCACGAACCGGTATCGACCAGCACGTGATCGATGGTCTGGCATTGCGTCGTGCCCGGCGTGCACACCGTTACGCTGACGAACGGCATGTTCGGCACACCGCTCACGCCTGCATCGATGGTCACGGCCGCGGCGTTGGCGACCGGTATCTGCGGAGCGGGCGCTGTGTTCGTCGTCGGTGTGGGTGTCGAGGTCGAGGAACTGGAGCTGTTGCTCGTGCTGGTAGGCGTGCTGCCTCCTCCGCCGCCACCGCCGCATGCGGCGAGGAACAGCGAGATCAGGATCGCGAAGACACGCAAGAGGAACGACCGTTGATAACTCATGACCGCTCCGTTATTGAATGACGCTGACATCGACGCCGGCCGGTACGGCCTGCGGCAGATAGGCGTAGCCCGAGAACGCGCGCAGATGCCCCGCCGAGTACACGACCAGGTCGTCGGCCGACACCGCGAGCGGTGTGGCCCGGCGTGTGGCGTTCGCGGCGACATAGCGATCGAAGGCCGCGCCGAGCGTTGCCTTCAGATCGGGCAACGTCGGGCCGTCCCACGCGACACCGAAGACGATGCCATCGGCCGCGACGTATTCGCGGACGACGGTGCCCGAAGGCAGCGTGATCGTGTGCACGGTGTAGGCAGCGGAGGCCGCGGCTGCGGATGTGTACGTCAACGCATGCATGCGGATCTGGTCGTTGCCGACGCTGCTGATGTTTCCGCCGAGCGTTGCGTAGGCCGGCAAGGAGAGCGCAAAGGTCGCCCCTAGCATCGCGCCGGCAATGCGTGTATGAAGCATCGGTTTCAAGTGCGTTCCCTCGAGGTGAGAACGTCCGCGCCTGCCGGAAGGCCGGCACGGACGATAAACGGAGCACGCTCACCCCGGCCGCTCGTTCGCTGTTTCAATCGCGTTGCAGAGGTGGCGTGAATGCGTCTACGGAACGGCAGCGGAAAACTTTAGGGAGCACGAGGGTCGTGACGCAATCGTTTGCGAGGACGATTGCGTCAAACGCACCGCTTGACGCGTTTGAGAAAAAAAATCACTGGACCGGCCGGCGGTGCGGGCCGGGGTGTCGAGCCCGAAAAAGGCGTTTAAGCAAACGGCTGTTCGACGGGCGGTATCGCTGGGGAAAATATTTTTTGCGAAACGCGTGATGCAGCGTCATGGTTTAAAAAATCGCTACACATGAGCAGTGGGCGGGGGCGGTTTGAGTGGTGAACCTCGCGGCCTGTCATCGCGCGTCGCGAGTTACGCGTTGCGACGAAAGCAGCGTTGCTGTTCGTGACAGCTTTGCCGTCGCGCAAATAAAACGCGGCTACCGTTGGGAACGGCAGCCGCGTCGAAACGAAACGTCCAGCGATACGATCAGTACGCGCCAGGTGGAGGCGGCGGTGGCGAGCCCGGCGGCGGAGGTGGCGCGTAACCGTAACCAGCCGACGACTGAGCCGCGCCCATACTGCCCGCCGACACCGGAATCCGGTCTCCGGCGGCGTACATGCATTGCATGTAGGCATAGTCGTAGCGACGCTGCACGTCATAAGCCGAGCCTTGCGCCGCACCCGCACCGACCGCGCTGCCGGTTAGCAACCCGGCGCCCGCACCGATCGCGGCCCCCCGGCCGCCGCCGAACGCAGCACCGGCTGCCGCACCAAGCGCGGTACCGATGGCCGCGCTACCCAGCGCACTTGCGGTGGCGGCCTGGTTGGTCGATACGCCGCCGGTCTGTTCGAAGGCCCATTGGCGGCAAGAGCCGTCGTCCGCGCGGAACTGGTCAAACGATTTGCCGGTGCCGGGCAGCGCCATCACGCTGGGACCGGTCGGCACGATCGCGCAGGCGCTCAGTATTCCGAGCGAGGCAAGCGCTGTCACGAGAGCGAACCTGGAATGTTTCATGTGCTTCTCTTTGCGATAGATCGTCTTCAGCGGCATGTTCAGTTTCCCGGACCCGAAGGCTGGGCCGGCACCGGACGCCATCCGGTGCGGCATTCCTTCGCGTACGGGTAGTAGGTTTTCGACGCGTCGCAGTAGTACCAGGTATTGGCCGACTGCGCGGGTCCGGCATCGACCTGTCCCTGCTGGACATACTCCTGCGGTTCAGGAGCCGGCACCGGTACCGGCACGACCACCGGCGGCGGGTAGTAGTACGGCGCCCAGGGGTAGTAATAACCACCGCCGCCGATATACACGCCAACACGTGCGGCCTGTGCCGTTCCGCTCGCGCAGATGACGAGAGCGGCCGACAGCCCGAGTACAACATTGAGTTTTTTCACACGGATCTCCACGACGAACAACGGGAGCGGAACGGGCGCTCTCCGCCATGGCTGAACGCTATGCCAGCCGGCGTGGCAACTCAATTACGAGGGGCAGGATGAATTTTTCGCGGCGTTACGCCGTTAACGTTTTGGGTGTTGGCGTAATGACGGTGCGAGGGCGCGGGGTCTGGCCCGGACACGCATCAGCGGCACGCGCGGTGCTTGCGGTCGGGAATGAAACGTAACGTGCC
This sequence comes from Paraburkholderia acidicola, assembly GCF_002362315.1. Classification (GTDB taxonomy): domain Bacteria; phylum Pseudomonadota; class Gammaproteobacteria; order Burkholderiales; family Burkholderiaceae; genus Paraburkholderia; species Paraburkholderia acidicola. Next base: position 786,563 of record NZ_MTZV01000006.1, on the reverse strand, counting down.
GGTAACATCCTGTGCGCATTGGGCGTTGCAGAAGCGCAATCAAACGCGGCAGTTTCCGGGTAGATGCGAGGCAAACGCGCAGACAGACGCGCAGGCATGCCCGTTCGCGCAGCGACGTGCGCCGCTGCGCGCTATCGTGCCAGCGGCGGGTCAGACGTGATGGACGCGCGGGGGAAGATCGACGGGCGGAACCGAGATGCGGTCGTAGTCGTCGAGTTCGAGCAACAGGCTATCGACCGAGCACAACTGGCCCTTGGTCAGGTGGTTGCCGTTGAGCAGTTGATGCAGGCGTTTGCGCCAGTAAGTGGCTGGAAGAATCGGTCCACCCAGGTCGCCGAGCAGTGACGGACGCATCACTCTGGCTATGTGCGCGATTTCGTGATCGATGAACGTAATCATGGTTGTTGCCCCCGTAATTTTGTAATTTGATCGACTGAATATCGACCTTTTGTAAGACAAAACTGTAGGTCAGATTTCGCAAATTGCAACTCCGCATTCGCATTGCGAGGCTGACTGGTCGCTGGCGGACGCGCGACCCACGTCGTGTAACGAGGGAGTGTACCCGGGGTGAGCGCGCGTCAATTTGTCGATTAAGCGGCATTTCAGGCCGCATATCGCGGCGGCGCGCCGGTAAATGAAAGCAATGAAAGAAACCGGCCTTGAGGGAGGCAGCGGGAGCAAACAATGGCAGCCACGCCATCCTGTAGCCAGCAAAGGGCCACGGCGTGCCACATAGACTGCGTTCACGTTCAGCGGATTTTGCCCAGCCTTCGCGCGCAGCCGCTGCACGATTCTCCCGTTGTCCCCCACATCAAGGAGCCGCACCATGAACAAGCTTATCGCCGCCGCCTCATTCGTCTCGCTCGTCGCCTTTGCTGGCGTAGCCAGCGCCCAGGATGCTCCCACCGCTAACACCGCACCCGACCAGTCCGCCACCGCGCAGCCCGGTTCGACGAACGCCGGTGCGGCCGATGTAGGCGGATCGTATGCCGGCTCGGGTGCGTCGGGCGGTTCGATGGGACTGTCGCGTCAGGCCGTGCGTCAGCAACTGATCAACGCCGAGCGCGACGGTCAGATCCAGCAACTGAACAACACGGTCTACAAGGGCGACTGACGCAAACGGGCGACGCACCGCGTGCGTCGCCCTTCGTCCGCGCGCTTGTTGCTCATTGCGCCCTGCGCCGTCCCGCTTCCCGTCGCGATACTGACAGCCGCGCCATGTTCACGTCATTATGGCGCCCGGCCCGTCCCCTAGCATCCCGGGTATTTCGTTATCCGCCTGTCCGGATCTGTGCCGCGGCGGCCACCTTTTTTCCATGACTCCGGGTTGCCCCCATGTGGATCGTCAATCTGGCGCTCAAGCGGCCCTATACCTTCATCGTTCTCGCGATCGGTATCCTGCTTGCCACGCCCTTCGTGTTGCTGACGATGCCGACCGACATCTTTCCGTCGATCGATATCCCGGTGATCAGCGTCATCTGGAATTACACCGGTCTGTCCGCGCGCGACGTCGCGGATCGCATCACGTCGGTCAACGAGCGCGGTATCACGACGACCGTCAATAACATCCAGCACATCGAATCGGAGTCGCTGTCGGGGATCGCGATCATCAAGCTGTTCCTGCAACCGGGCGCGAGCCTGCAGACCGCGATCGCACAGACTGTCGCATCGGAGCAGGCGCAGTTGCGGCAGATGCCGCCTGGTGCGACACCGCCGCTCGTCATTACTTACTCAGCGTCGAGCATTCCGGTCATTCAGCTGGGTCTGTCGAGCCCGACGATGAGTGAGCAGGCCGTCGCTGACATCGCGCTGAATTTTCTGCGCCCACAGCTGATCACGATTCCGGGTGCCCAGGTGCCGTTTCCCTACGGCGGCAAGACGCGCGTGATTTCCGTCGATCTCGATTCGCGTGCGCTGATCGCCCGCGGTCTTGCGCCGGCCGATATCGTCAACGCGGTCAACGCACAGAACCTGATCCTGCCAACCGGCACGGCGAAGCTCGGACAGACCGAATACACGATCGGCATGAACGGTTCGCCGGACACCATCGCTGCACTCAACGATATTCCGGTGCGCACGTCCGGTGGATCGACGGTGTATCTGCGCGAAGTCGCGCATGTGCGCGACGGCTACACGCCGCAGACCAACGTCGTGCGCCAGGACGGTCACCGCGGCGTGCTGCTGTCGATCCTGAAGAGCGGCGACGCGTCGACGCTGCAGATCGTCGATACGCTGAAAGCGCTGCTGCCGCATGCACGCGACACGTTACCGCCGGACCTGAAGATCGCGCCGCTCTTCGACCAGTCGGTGTTCGTGCGCGCGGCGATCAGCGGTGTGATTCGCGAAGCGGGAATTGCCGCGGCGCTCACGGCCGCGATGATCCTGCTGTTTCTCGGCAACTGGCGCAGCACGGTGATCATCGCTGTATCGATTCCGCTGTCGATCCTCTCGTCGCTGCTGATGCTGCACGCGCTCGGCGAGACGCTGAACATCATGACGCTCGGCGGGCTCGCGCTCGCGGTCGGGATTCTCGTCGACGATGCAACGGTGACGATCGAGAACATCGAGCGGCATCTGCATCTCGGCTCCGGCCTCGAACTGGCGATTCTCAACGGCGCCGGCGAGATCGCAACCCCCGCGCTCGTTTCGACGCTGTGTATCTGTATCGTCTTCGTACCGATGTTCTTTCTGACGGGCGTTGCGCGCTATCTGTTCGTGCCGCTCGCGGAAGCGGTCGTGTTCGCGATGATCGCGTCGTACATCCTGTCGCGCACACTGGTGCCGACCCTCGCGCTGCTGATGATGAACCATCGCGCCGCACCTGCGCACGCGGCGACAGCGAAGCCGGGGCCGTTCATGCGGATTCACCGGTCATTCGACGGCGCCTTCGAGCGGGTCCGCGCGAACTACATCGTGTTGCTCAGCATGCTGCTGTCGCGGCGGCGTTTCTATGCGCTTGCTTTCGTCGGTTTCTGCGTTGTATCGACGGGACTCGTGCTCGTGCTTGGCCGCGATTTCTTCCCGACTGTCGATGCCGGCGACATCCGTCTGCACATGCGCGCGCCGAGCGGCTACCGGATCGAGGAAACGGCGCGGCTCGCCGACCAGGTCGAACACGTCGTGCGCGAAGTCGTGCCCGCCAGCGAACTCGAAACGATCCTCGACAATCTCGGCCTGCCGTATAGCGGGATCAACCTGTCGTATAGCAACGCGGGCACGATCGGTACGCTCGATGGCGAAATCCAGGTGGCGCTGAAACCCGACCACAAGCCGACCGAAACGTATATGCGCCAGTTGCGCGCACTGTTGCCGCAGCGCTTCCCGGGCGTCGAGTTCTTCTTTCAACCCGCCGATATCGTGACGCAGATCCTGAACTTCGGGCAACCCGCCGCCATCGACGTGCAGGTGACGGGCAGCAATCTCACCTCCGACATGACGGTGGCAAGCCGCCTGATGAAAGACGTGCGCCAGGTGCCCGGCACCGTCGATGTCCACGTCGAGCAGCGCAACGACAGTCCCACGCTGACCATGCAGATGGACCGCACACGGTTGCAGCAGGTGAGCCTCGTCGCGAGTAACGTCGCGCAGAATTTGCTGGTGTCGTTGTCAGGCAGTTCGCAGACGGCGCCCGCGTTCTGGCTGAACCGGCAGAACGGCGTCGAGTATCCGCTGACTGTGCAGACGCCGCAGTATCAGATCGAATCGCTCGATGACGTGCTGCGTATTCCGGTGGCGCAGCCCACGGCGGGGGCTGGCCCCGGGGTTGCCCCCATTCCCAACGTGCCCGCCGGCGCTCCCGGCAACAACCTGCAACTACTCGGCAATCTCGCATCGGTGCAGCCCGGCGTGCAGCCGGTCGTCGTCACGCACTACAACATCCGGCCTGCGGTGGATCTGTATGTGAGCGTCGATGGTAGCGACCTCGGGTCGGTTGCATCGCATATCGATACGCTCGTGACGAAAGCGCGCGCGTCGCTGCCGCGCGGCACTGATATCGTCGTGCGCGGCCAGGTCGAGACGATGCGTTCGTCGTATGTCGGGCTCGGCGTGGGTGTCGCGATGGCAATCGTGCTCGTCTACCTGCTGATGGTGATCAACTTCCAGTCGTGGGTCGATCCGCTGATCATCATCAGCGCGTTGCCCGCGGCGATTGCCGGCATCGCGTGGATGCTGTTCCTGACTAGTACACACCTGAGTGTGCCCGCGCTGACCGGCGCGATCATGACCGTTGGCGTCGCGACAGCCAACAGCATTCTCGTGGTGTCGTTCGCACGGCAGCGGCTGCACGACGGCGCGATGCCGCTCGTCGCGGCGCTCGAAGCTGGAGCGACGCGGATTCGTCCGGTGCTGATGACCGCGGCCGCGATGATCATCGGTATGGTGCCGATGGCGCTCGGTCTCGGCGAGGGCGCCGAGCAGAACGCGCCGCTCGGCCGTGCGGTGATTGGCGGGCTGCTGTTCGCGACGGTCTCTACGCTGCTGTTCGTGCCGCTCGTGTTCGCGGGGGTGCATAGCCGCCTCGCGCGACGCCAGGCCGCGCGTGCAGCAGGCACCGATTCTCTTTCCTGAAGCGACACCGACCGACATGAACGACAAACATCACGAATCCCTTGCGATTCACGCGGACGATCCGGACCGCGGCATGGACCTGCCGTCACGCGCGACGGTGCGTCGACGCGCGCGCTATGCGGCCTACGGCGTTGCGCTGATACTCGCGGCCGGATCGATCCGCACGATCCTCGCGAACGTCAGCAACGACCATGCGCTATCGTCGTCCGTCGAACAGAACGCTCGGCAGTACGTGAACATCGTGACGCCGACACCCGCCGATGCGGCCACCGCCGCCGAGGCCAACGTGACGCTGCCGGGCACACTGCGCGGCTATTCGGAGTCGCCGGTGTATGCGCGCGCAACCGGTTATGTGCGGCGCTGGTATGTCGATATCGGCACGCATGTGCAGCAGGGCCAGTTGCTCGCAGAACTCGATACGCCCGAGGTGGATCAGGAGCAATCGCAGGCCAGCGCGCAACGGCAACAGGCTGAGTCGACGCTGGCGCTCGCCAAGGTATCGCTGGCTCGCGCGTTGCAATTGCGGCAACGCGACGCGGTGTCGCAACAGGAACTCGACGATCGCCAGGGTGCGTACAACCAGGACGTCGCCAACATGTCGGCTGCCGAAGCGAACCTGCGACGCCTGAACCAGCTCGAATCGTTCAAGCGCATCGTTGCGCCGTTTAGCGGCGTGATCACCCAGCGCAACATCGACACAGGCGACCTGATCGATGCGGGCAGCGGCACGTCGGCTCGCGCGCTGTTCGCGGTTGCGCAGTCCGATCCGCTGCGCGTGTTCGTGCAGGTTCCGCAGTCGTATTCGAATACCGTTGCGGCCGGGCAGCACGTTGCGATCCGTCAGACCGAATTGCCGGACAAGGTGTTCGACGGCGTGATTTCGGATGTCTCCGGCGCAATCGATGTCGGCACGCGTTCGCTGCAGGTCGAGGTGCGGCTGCCGAATCCCGACGGCGTGCTGATACCGGGCGCGTATGTGCAGGTGAGCTTTCCCGGCGCGGTACAGGGCAAGCTGATCCTGCCGGGCAACACGCTGCTGTTTCGCGCGCAAGGGCCGCAGGTTGCGGTGGTCGGCGCGGATAACCGGGTGAAGCTGCGCTCGGTGGTGATTGCGCGCGACTTCGGATTGACGCTGGAAATCGCGAACGGTGTCGGACCCACCGATCGCGTTGTCCTTAACCCGGCTGATTCGATTGCGGATGGGGATCCGGTGACGATCGCGCCGGCCGCGGGTGCGGGGGCGGCGGGTAATCATGGCAAAAGCGATGGCAAAAGCGATGGCAACAGCGGGCAGGGTGGCAAGCCCGCAGCAGGAGCGGCGGCATGAGGGTATTGCGCATCGGGCAGAGCCACCGGACTCGCTGGACGCGCTGGACGTACCGCGCGCGCTGGCCCGCTGGCGCGCTGGCCATGCTGTGGCTCGCGGCCTGCACAGTCGGACCCGACTACGTGCGCCCGAACGTCGATGCGCCGCAGGCGTGGCGCACGACGCCCGACCCAGGCTGGCGCGTGGCCGAGCCCGGTCACGCGCCGCTTCAGCCCGACTGGTGGCGCACGTTCGGCATCGCGCGGCTCGACGATCTCGAACAGCAGGCGCTCGACAGTAACCAGACGCTGCGCGCCGCGAGTGCGCATTACGAGCAGGCTCAGGCGACGCTTGCCTCGGTTGCCTCGACGCAGGCGCCGCAGGTCGATCTGAACGGCGGTCTCGCGCGCCAGAAAATTTCCGCCGACCGGCCACAGACGAGCTACGGAACGCCGAACTCATCGACCGTACAGAACGATGTATCGACGGGCATCGGCGCGAGCTACGACATCGATCTGTTCGGCCGGATTCGCCGCGAAGTTGAGGCGTCGACGGCATCGGCGGAACAGGCCAGCGACGATCTCGCCAACGCGCGCCTCGTCGTCACCACCGATCTCGCCACCGCGTATTTCGCGCTGCGCGAGCTCGATGCGGAAATCGACGTGCTCGATCGTTCGACGGTACTGCAGCAGAAGGCGCTTGCGTTCGTCACTGCGCAGCACGACAGCGGGGCGGTGTCGGGGCTCGACGTGTTGCAGCAGCAATCGGAACTCGACGCGACCCGGACGCAGCGGCAACTGCTGGTGAACCAGCGCGCGCAGTTCGACACGGCGATCGCCGCGCTGATCGGCGTGCCGGCGCCGCAATTTACGATTGCCCCAGCCGTCGAACTGCCGCCGATCCCGGTGCTGCCCACCGGCATGCCGAGCGACCTGCTGCAACGCCGCCCCGACATCGCTTCCGCCGAACGCGCGATGGCGGCGGCCAACGCGAGCATCGGCGTCGCACGTGCGGCATACTTCCCCGATCTGACGCTGTCGCCGCAGCTCGGCTGGGAAAGTACCCGTTTCGCGAGCCTGTTCGGCGCGCCGGCGCTGGCGTGGTCGATTGGGGCATCGGCGGGCGAGGTGCTGTTCGATGGGGGCAAGCGCGCGGCCGGCGTGGCGTTCGCGCGCGCCGGCTATGTCGCGGCTGAGGCAAACTACCGGCAAACAGTGCTCGACGCGTTACAGCAGGTGCAGCGCGCGGTGACCGGTCTGGCGGTGCTCGACGACGCGCATGCCCGTGCGCACGAGGGCGTCGTCGATGCGCAGCACCTGCTGAGCCTCGCCAACGACCGCTATGCAGGCGGCCTGACCGCCTTCATCAACGTGCTCGACGCCGAACAGCAGCTATTGACCGCACAGCGTACCGAGGTGCAGATTGCAGGGGATCAGGCTGCCCTTGTCGTGCAGCTGGCAAAGGCGCTCGGCGGCGGCTGGCGGCCTGATGCGGCGCGGCAGAGTGGCGGTGTGGGGCAAACTGCGCAAGCAACGCCCGCAGCACCTGTAACACCCGCAGCAGCTAGCCCGGACAATCCGAGGATGTGATGAAAGTACTGCTGATCGAAGACGAACCGAAGGTCGTCGAATACCTGCGCAACGGCCTCTCCGAACAAGGCTGGGTGGTCGACGTCGCCACCGACGGCGAGGACGGCGCATTCATGGCGATGGAATACGACTTCGATGTGGTGATTCTCGACGTGATGCTACCGAAGCTCGACGGCTTCAGCGTATTGAAGCGAATCCGCGCGCAGAAGCAGACGCCGGTCATCATGCTGACCGCGCGCGACCGCGTCGACGATCGCGTGCAGGGGCTGCGCAGCGGTGCCGACGATTACCTGATCAAGCCATTCTCGTTTCTCGAACTCGTCGAGCGGCTGCATGCGCTGACGCGCCGCGCACGCACCCAGGAATCGACGCTGATCTGCGTGGGCGACCTGCGGGTCGATCTGATCAGCCGGCGCGCAAGCCGCGACGGCACACGGCTTGAACTGACCGCGAAGGAATTCCAGTTGCTCAGCGTACTGGCGCGCCGGCACGGCGAAATCCTGTCGAAAACGCAGATCACCGAACTGGTGTGGGACGTCAACTTCGAAAGTGACACGAACATCGTCGAGACGGCGATCAAGCGGCTGCGCGCGAAGCTCGACGGACCGTTTACGAACCGCCTGCTGCATACCATTCGCGGGATGGGCTACGTGCTCGAAGAGCGCGAGGGAGTCTGATCATGATGAACCTGTCGATCTCGCGCCGGCTCTCGATCATGTTCGCGATGGTCTCGCTGCTGGTGTTCACGCTCGTCGGCGTGGGGCTCTTCGTGGTGATGGAGCGTCAGTTGAGCGGCGATGTCCGCGCGACGCTCGACGCACGCGCCGAGATCGCCCGCTCGGTGATTGCGCGCGTGAGCACCCCGGAAAAATGGCATTTCGTCACCGAGCATCTGAGCGATCTGTCGCCGGCGGGGCGGCCGCTGTTCTTCATCCAGAGTCCCGATGCGCGGTTTCGTTTCGGCACGCCGTTTACCGCTGAAAAGCAGCTCTCCAGCGACGGCCGCTATCGCGTGATCCGTGTCGCCGGTCTGAACGCCGACATGGTGACGACGGAGTTCACAGTACCGGCTGCGGGCGTGCGTCCGGCCGTCGACGTCGTGGTGGCCGGCGACTGTACCGCGAGCGAACGCACGCTGCACCACCTCGCGGTCACCCTGGCCGCGCTGATCGCGCTGGCGTGTGCGACCGTGCTGCTGCTGAGCAGTGTCGTGACGCGCTTCGGCTTGCGCCCGCTCGCGCGGCTCTCGGACGAAGCGGGGCAGGTGAGCGCGGGCAACCGCGGGCAGCGGTTGCGCACCGATGAATTGCCCGGCGAACTGCACGATCTCGCGACATCGTTCAACGGTGCGCTCGAGCGGCTCGATGGCGCGTATGGTCGACTCGAGTCGTTCAACGCGGACGTCGCGCACGAACTGCGCACACCGGTGAGCATCCTGATCGGCCAGACCGAAGTCGCGCTGACCCGCGACCGCTCGATTGGCCAGTTGCAGCAGACGTTGCAATCGAACCTCGAAGAACTCGAACGGCTGCGCGTGATCGTCAACGACATGCTGTTCCTGTCGCGCCGCGATCGCGGCGAACGCGCGATCAACCTCACCGACGTATGGATGGCCGACGAGATCACCCGCATGCTCGACTTCATGGACATCGCCTTCGACGAGGCGAAGTTGCGGGTCGAACTGAGCGGCAATGCGCGTGCGTCGGTGGATCCATCGCTGGTGGGCCGGGCGCTCACCAACCTGCTGACCAATGCGATCCAGCATTCGGAGCCGGGCGGCACCGTATCGGTCACCGCTGAGCAGCGCGGCGACCTGGTGTTCGTGGCGGTATCGAATGCGGGCACACCGATCGCGCCGGAACTGCGGATGAACATCTTCGAGCGCTTCTACCGGCTCGACGAGTCGCGCTCGAATAGCGGCGAGAACCATGGGCTCGGCCTGGCCATTGTCAAGGCGGTGGCCGAGATGCATGGTGGCAGCGTCTTCGTGAGCTGCGAGGATGGCGTCAATACGTTTGGTTTTTCGGTGGCCGCTGCAAGTGCCCATACCGCGCCTGATGAGCGGCCGGTCAGTGACGCGCGGCGGCCCCTGCGGGTGCCGGAAGCGGCGCTGCTGTTTCCCGCTTCGCGCCGGCGTAATCGCGCGTAGGCCGGACGGGGCTTCGCCCCGTTTCGTCTTTGTTCCGCCCGGGGCCGGCCCGGTTCACCCGGGCGCGCCTCCCCGCAACGAGTGGCCCACACGCGCGGCCATCCCACCCTCCCGCCTGACCGCCAGATGACCAAACGGTCATTTTCCAGCCAGTGTTCCGACAGCACCTCCCGCCTAGACTGTGCCCATACCGAGGTACCCGTCGCGCTTGTCTTCGCTGCGACGGTTCACTGGGACTGGCCCCCGCCGGTCCGATGCACGAGCCACTGGAGTCGTTTCATGGATCATCTGGAATCGATGCGGATTTTCGTTCGCGTTGCGGATCTCGGCAGCTTTGTGCGCGCGGCGCAGGCCCTCGATGTGTCCGGCGCCGTCGTGACCCGCCACGTGGCCGGTCTCGAAGGGCGGCTCGGCGCGCGCCTGCTGAACCGCACGACGCGCAGCCTGTCGTTGACCGAAGCCGGGCAGCTTTATCTGGAGCGCGCCCGCCAGGTGCTCGGCGAACTTGAAGACGTCGAACAGATGGTGCTGTCGCGCAATCATCAGCCGATCGGTACGCTGCGCATCGTAGCTCCTGTCGAATTCGGCATGCACAACCTCGGCTCGGTGCTGCAGACCTACACCGAGCGCTACCCGAAAGTGACACCCGATGTGACGCTGGTCGACCGGCCCGTCGATCTGGTCGAAGAGGGCTTCGACGTCGGCGTGCTGGTGTCGTCGCAGGTGCGGGCCGGCAGCATCGTGGCGCGTCGTTTCACGACGACCTATCTGATCGCATGCGCGGCGCCGGCCTATCTCGCGAAGCACGGCGTGCCGCGGCAGCCCGAGCAACTGAACGACCATGCATGGCTCGGCCAGTCGTCCGATTCCTGGGCGGCTGCACAGACCTTCATGAATAGCGACGGCAACGTGCGCGTGAGTCCGTCCGGTGCGGTCGTCGCCAACAACACGGAAATGCTGCGCCGCTGCGCGCTGCTGGGCATGGGCATCGCGATCCTGCCGGCCTATCTGGTCGACGAGGATCTTGCCAGTGGTCGTCTGGTGCGGCTGCTCGACGACTACACCCTGCCGCATATCGAGTACAGCGTCGCGTATCCGAGCCGCCGCCATCTGCCGGCGAAGGTGCGGACGTTCGTCGATCACGTCATCGCGCGTTTCGGTGCTATGCAGGCAGATGTCCCGCGCGTGGTCGACGACGCGCTGGACGACGCACACGAAGACGCGCTCGTATAGGCGGGTTCGACCTATCGTTCCCGTTGCACAGACCGGAGATGCAGCGGACGCAAGGCCGCTTTATGGCGCGCCGCCGCTGTCCGGCGGGGCGTCGTCGCCTTTTTCCAGCTCGGCGATGACCGTATCGATCAGGCCGGTCCGTTTCCATTGCAGCCAGCGGGCGTAGCAGGTCTGCGACGGCGGAAAGGTGGACGGCAGGTGATGCCACTTCTCGTGATTCAACAGAACCCACAGCACGCCGTTGAGCACATCGCGCGACTGTCTGCGCGGCCGGCCGACGTTCGTTGGCCCTGCCGCCGGTTCCTCGAATAGATGACAGACACGCAGCCACGCGTCGTCTGTCAGGGGGACAGTTGTCATACAGCAAACTTCGTTAACTAGTAGGTACATTGAATTATGCCAAAACCATGCATGGTTGAATATTCAATGTAGGTGGCTTTTCCCGACTGGTTAGAAGAATTTTGCTGTTTGTTGGCAATTTGTCTGAATAAAGTAAAAAGGTCAGACAATTTTCCATCTTCCTACAAGCTGTTTTACAGATCTGTCGTTGTTCCTGCGCGTGTCAGCAGGGATTCAGCGCAGCCCAAGGGTCCTCGCGGCCGTGCTCGTGCTCCGCCGTGTCGTGTCGAGTCCGTCGAGGACGGCCGACAGATCGCCGGTGGGCAGCGAGAAGTAATAGCCCTGGACCAGCACGTTGGGCCACTGTTCCAGCCAGTGCGCCTGATCGGCGGTTTCCACGCCTTCCACGACGACGCGGATCTCGAGTTCTTCGAGCAACGCCAGGATGCCGGCGATCACCGCGCTCGCCCGCTGACGCGTCGGCACGAAAGCCAGCAGTTCGCGCGCGAGCTTCACCGTGTCGACGTCCATTGCGCTGAGGAGCGCAAGCGACGAGTAACCGGTGCCGAAGTCGTCCATCGAGATGTGGATGCCGGCCTCGCGTAATGGCCGGGTCAGCGTTCTCGTCGCGAGGATCTTCGCGGTGTCTTCCGTTTCCACCAGTTCGATTTCGAGCAGCTCGGGCGCGACGCCGTGCATGCGCGCGATCGCTTCGACTTCGGCGGCGAAGTTTTCCTGTGCGGCAACCGAGGGCGGCACGTTGAGCGCGAGCGGATGCGCCATTTGTCCCGCGCGCAGACAGGCAGCGAGTTGCGCGCAGGCGCGATCGATCACGAAGTGAGTGACGTCGACGGCGACCTCGAGGTCGTCGTGAAGCGCGGGGACAAAGGTGTCCGGCAACAGCAGACCATAGTCGGGATGGTTCCAGCGGATCAGCGCTTCGATCCGCTCGAGTTCGCGTGTGCGCGAGCGATAGATGCCCTGAAACACGAGATGAAATTCGCCCGCGCTCAAGCCCTGCTGAATGCGCTGACCGAGACGGTTGCGCACCGGCGTGTCGACTTCGACTACCTGTTGTATGTGTTCGATTTGCACCCGAGGTCCCCGTCTTTTGCCGTGTCGATTTGCATGCGCGCTTTTTTTCATGGTCACTCGTTCAGATCGCGCGAGGTCGCATTACCCCTACGGGAATCAGCATGTTTCATGCCATAGGTGCGGGTGAGGGTGAGCGGGTTGCGCTCGTGGCGTGCAGGCGTGTGGCTACGGTTTTGCGCGTTGCGGCCCGGTGTGGATGACGTGCGTTTGCATCGGTTGCGCGCGGGTTGTTCCAGTCCTGTTCCGGCTTTGTTCCGACCTGTTACGGCAGGGCGTTACGTAACGGGCGCGTTTTTTCTGACGAGCTTTGCGAGATCCTGCGACGCGAATCGGCGCAACAATATCAACCTAAAACGCATAGATCATGCGTACCCTGGGAATGCGTGCACGTTTCTGACAGAAGATTGGCGAGCGATTGGCATGGATGCTGCTTGGTCGACGGCGCAGCGCATGACCTGACATCAATAAGACAGGATTCGCATATGGCTATCTGTTTGAATCGACCGTTCTGGCCCGGGGTGAGCCAGCGGCTCTTCTCTCCCCCACCTTGTAAAGCGCAGGTACTGAAGATCGCTTGATCCATATGGCGCTGCTGCGTCTGTGTGTTACCGCGTGCCCGATCTGTTTCTCGGTAAACTACGCACGCAATTTCCGTTGCAATGACCCCCGTGTAATTCATCGTGACCTTCAATGACTGCTCATTGCCCTGGCATTCCCGACGCGACGCCCGTTCGCGAAAAGCATTGACCTGTACTACCTCATGAGCAACTTCATCGTGTTCGCTGCGTTGATCGGCGGCGCGATGAGCGGTACTACTGCTCGATTGATCGCCGGCTAGCGCCGGTACATTGACTGTTTGCATCGCGGGCATCACTCGCGATGCCGCAGCGTTGAATCCCGATAAGCTCCCATAAGCACCGTGATTGAAATCCCTATGTCGGACGCGAACTGGATACGCGTCAAACCTCTTTTCGACACTCCTGAACCCGCGTCAGCGCGCGGTCGTCCGCGTCGCGACGCCCGTCAGATCCTCGATGCGATTCTCTGGGTACACCAGAGCGGTGAGAAATGGCACCGGTTGCCGGCACATTTCCCACCGCAGCAGACCTGCTACGCGAAGTACATTGTGTGGCGGCGCGCGGGCATCCTGCATCGCGTCGCCTCGATTCTCGAGATCAAGCCGTTCGATAGCTGATGCCCGTGCCTGATACGCGCTGGAGCGTGCTGGGGCGTTGCTGGAGCGTATCAGGCACTTCGGTCTGAACCGCTCTAGGCAGTCCCCTGCACAGCCGCGATATCCGACAGGCTGCCGCGAAACTCATAACTGCCGATGTGACCAACTTCAAACCACGGCGCACCGTACACAGCCCCGCCCATGTCCCGCCACCGCTTACAAAAGAACAGATCTTCCGACAGCATTTCGCCACGCTCGTTTTTGCCGATATCGAAGAACGTATGGATGGTTTCGTTACCACCGGCTCGATCCGGCGACGTCATGACTTCGTCGGGGTGGGCATCGGCCATCGCCAGGAAGACATGGCGCTTGATCAGCATGATTCCTGTGCCGATTCCCTCGACCTCGACGGGCTTCTCGACACTGAATCCCTGTCCGGGTTGTTTAAGCTGATACGTCCCGTACGAACCTGCCACTTTGGCCAGTTCACCCGGCGCCATGTCCGGCCAGGTACGCGCCGCTGACGCAACGTTCAGCCAGTTGATTTCCTTACGCGGACACATCGCAGCGATCACATCCAGATCGGCGTCGAGCAGCGCAAGCACGTCGTCGCTGCGGAAGACCATATCGGCATCGATAAACAGCAGATGAGTGCATTGGGTTCGTTTGAGGAACCAGTTGCTCAGCAGATTGCGGGCGATGGTGATGACGCTCGAACTCTTCGTCCATGCATACTCGAAGCCTATACCGCGTTGATACAGCGCAGCCTGCAACTGCAGCAACGAGTGGGTATAGGAGCCGTAACACTGGTCGTTGTAGACCGGCGATGCAACCAGGATGCTGGTGGGTCGCTGCGTATCGTCGTGCTGGATCATTTTTTGACAGAAGGGCTGGTTGGACCGGGCGCGGCCATGCAGGAATTTTCCCCAGACGTTGGCGACAACGTTGCCGTCGAGTTTACGACATAGCCGGGCGGACATCTAAACACGACCTTGCCAGGATTCGGGCCGTCCTTGATGCCATATCTCGGGTTAGCGGCCGCGAGTTGCACGGCGAAGACATAGGAAGGAGGCGCCTCGGTACCCAGCGGCAGACGCAGTCTGTTAGTGAAAATTGCGGCTGACCGTGGCCAGTCCGCCAAGCAGATGCGACAGATCGACGAGCCGTTTTGCGATCAGGTGCCGCACTTCGCCCTCGCATTGCCATGTGCCATAGACAGCCAGCAGCGACGCATTCAAGGTTTCCTTGCGCTGCCTTTCGAGCAGCTTGGGCCAGATGATCACGTTGACGTTGCCGGTTTCGTCTTCGATCGTCATGAAGATCACGCCCTTGGCCGTGCCCGGTCGCTGTCGCCCCGTCACGATGCCGCAGGCGCGCGCCACCTGGCCGTTGCGATAGGTGCGCAGCGTCTCGGCCGGCATCAGTCGTTGCGCGTGCAGGGTTGGCCGCAGCAGTTCAAGCGGATGGCGCTCGAGCGTGAGCCCTACCGAGCGGTAATCGCCGACAACCGTTTCTGCCTCCGTCGGCGTACCCAGTTGCGGCGTCTCGTCCTCGGTACGCGCCGCGGCCAGCATGTCGCGATCCGGCACAGCAACGGCCGATTGCCACAGTGCTTCGCGCCGGTTGCCGGCCAGCGAGGCGAGCGCGTTCGCATCGGCCAGCACGTGCAGGTCGTGGCGATCGAGCTGCGCGCGCCGGGCGAGATCGATCACGCTCGTGAACGGCCGTACCGCACGCGCATTCTCGATACGCTCGGCTGCGCCGTCGCGCATCCCGCGCACCAGCGACAGTCCGAGCCGCACCGCCGGCCTCAAGCCCGAACCGTGCGCTTCAAGCGAGGCATCCCAGCCGCTGATCGTCACATCGGCCGGCAACACCTTGACGCCATGTCGCTGCGCATCCTGCACGAGTTGCGACGGCGAGTAGAACCCCATCGGCATGCTGTTCAGCAGCGCGGCGAGGAACGCTTCGGGCTCGTGGCATTTGAGCCAGCTACTCGTGTAGACGAGCAGCGCGAAACTTGCCGCATGACTCTCGGGAAAACCGTATTCGCCGAAGCCCTTGATCTGCTCGAAGATCGCATCGGCGAACGTACGTTCGTAGCCGCGCGCGAGCATGCCAGTGACGATGCGGTCGTAATACTTCTGCAGGTTGCCCTTGCGTTTCCAGGCGGCCATCGCGCGACGTAGTTCGTCGGCTTCGCCAGGTGTGAAGCCGGCTGCGATGATCGCGACCTGCATCACCTGCTCCTGGAAGATCGGTACGCCGAGCGTGCGTTCCAACGCGGCCTTCAGGTCGTCTTTCGGGTAGGACTCGGGTTCCAGCTTCTGGCGCCGCCGCAGATACGGATGCACCGCGCCGCCCTGGATCGGCCCAGGCCGCACGATCGCCACTTCGATCACGAGGTCGTAGTACGTTTCGGGCTTCAATCGCGGCAGCATCGACATCTGCGCGCGCGATTCGATCTGGAACACGCCCATCGTATCGGCGCGGCAGATCATTTCGAAAGTCGGTTTGTCGCCGTCAGGGATGTCGCGCATCTGGATGCGTTCGCCGCGCTGCTCCGAGACGAAATCGAGTGCGCGCCGGATCACCGACAGCATGCCGAGCGCCAGCACGTCGACTTTCAGCAAGCCCAGCGCTTCGAGATCGTCCTTGTCCCACTGGATCACACTGCGCTCGGGCATCGCGGCATTCTCGACCGGTACGAGCCGTGTGAGCTTGCCGCGGCTGATCACGAAGCCGCCCGAATGCTGCGACAGATGGCGCGGAAACCCCACCAGCTGCGCGGCAAGCGAGGCCCACGACTGAATGATCGGCGCGTCCGGATCGAGCCCGGACTCTTCGAAGCGCTTCAGCAACTCGGTGCCGCTATCGAACCAGTGATGCGTCTTCGCGACCGCATCGACGATCTGCGGATCGACGCCAAGCGCCTTGCCAGTTTCGCGCAGCGCGCCGCGCGGGCGATAGGTCGACACGGCCGCCGCGATGGCCGCGCGATCGCGGCCGTACTTGTTGTAGATGTACTGGATGACTTCTTCGCGCCGCTGGTGTTCGAAGTCGACGTCGATGTCGGGCGGCTCGCCGCGCTCCCTGCTGATGAAGCGCTCGAACAGCATGCTGCTGCGGTTCGGGTCGACCTCGGTGATGCCAAGACAGAAGCAGACCAGCGAGTTCGCCGCGGAGCCGCGCCCCTGGCACAGGATGTTCTGGCTGCGCGCATACAGGACGATGTCGTAGACCGTGATGAAGAACGGCTCGTACTCAAGACTGGTGATCAGATCGAGTTCGTATTCGAGTTTCTCCTGCACGTCGTAGGGGATGCCCGACGGGAAACGTGCATGTGCGCCGACATAGGTTTCCTGGCGCAGCCACGAGGCCGGTGTGAAGCCGTCGGGGATCAGTTCATCCGGATATTCGTAGCGCACCTCGGTGAGCGAGAACGTGCAGCGCGCCATGATCGCCAGCGTCTGTTCGAGTGCGGCCTCGGGGTACAGCAGCGCGAGGCGCAGACGCGCGCGCAGATGCTGTTCGGCATTCGGTGCGAGATCGTAGCCGCATTCGTGCACCGGGCGTCCCACGCGAATCGCCGTCAAGGTGTCCTGCAACGGTTTGCGCGAACGCACGTGCATCACGACATGACCGAGTGCGACGACCGGCACGCCATGCCGTTGCGAAACATATTCGAGCGCGCCGCGATGGATGTCGTCCATGGCGCGCTGATGCAGGATCAGCCCGCACCACGCGCGACCAGGAAACGTCTCGTCGAGCCATTCGATTTGCACATCCAGCCGGTCTTCCTGGGCGGGAAATTCCGGCACGAGGATGGCGAGGCAATCGGGCATGCCGCGCAGGTGGCCGTACTGCGGATCAGGGCGCGACAGGTCTTGCGGTGTCAGCCGGTATTGGCCCTTCGGCGCACGGGTGCGCGCGAGCGTGATCAGCTCAGACAGGTTGCCGTAGCCCTCGCGGTTCTGCGCCAGCAGGATCAGTCCGAATGCTGGCGAACCGTCGGCATGGACGAGCCGGAAATACGAACCGATGACGAGCGGGAACTCCGCGGTCTTCGCGGCGACGTGCGCGCGCACGGCACCGGCCAGCGAGCATTCGTCGGTGATGGCGAGTCCCGCATAACCGAGTTGCACGGCACGAGTAACGAGTTCCTCGGCATGCGATGCACCATGGAGGAACGAGAAATTCGACAGGCAGAACAGCTCGGCATAGGCCGGCAGGGTACGGGCAGTTGGGCTCATCGCACGTCATCCGAAGAGTCCGTGCAGGAACCAGTGCGGATCGTTTTCGTCGCGGCTGCTGATGAGTTCGCGATAGATCCAGTAGCACGACTGGTCGTCGGCCTGGGCGACGAAGTAGTCGCGCTTGATGAGTTGTCCGTCGAACCAGCCGGCTTCGATGCGTTCGCCGGTCGAGGCCATTTTCAGCGGTGAACCGTAGAACGGCCGATTGTTGCGCATCAGCAGTTGCACCGGTGTTTCGAGCAGCCATGTGGGGCGCGGTAGTCCGGCGGGTAGCGGGGCAGTCCGACCCGCCTGACCAGGCTGGCCCGACTGGCCCGACTGGCCCGACTGGCCCGACTGGCCCGACTGGCCAAGCGGCACCCAGCGGTTGGCGACTTCCGGCCGATGATCGGCACCCGGCACGGAGCGCAGTACGTTCTCGTTGCCGAGGCGCGCCACCAGCAGTTCGATGAGCCGCGCGTGATCTTCCGCCGAACCACCCGGTTCCTGAAAGAGCGTGCCGGAAGGCGGTTCGGCGGCCTGGACCTGGACCGCATCGAGCTGCAGCGCGATGACCGGTGCATCGAGCGTGAGGCGTGCGAGCCGTTCGCGGATTAGGCGGAGCAGATGGTCTTCACGCCATGCCGGTTCGCCGAGCGCGATCTCGATCACAGTGGGGGCGATGGCGAGCCGGCCGCGCTCGTGTTCCAGCAGCAACTGCACGCCGGTCACCGCGAGCTGCTTCGCGCACAGCCAGCCGCACAACTGCACGACCAGCCGATGCGCGGCAAAGAGCGCACCTTCGGTATGTTCGAGGCGATCGGGCAACTCGATGCGGGCGGAAAAAGTGGGCGGCAAATCGAGCCAGTCGAATAGTTCGGGGGCGGTGCCGAATGCGCGATCGAGCGAATCGAGCAGGTGCTCGCCGCAGCGGCGCTGCAGGCCCGCACGCGGCAGTCGCCGCACGTCGGCAATCGTTTCGCAGCCGAGGCCGGCAAACCAGTCGACGAACGGTCGCACTTCGACCACCGACCAGAGCGGCACGGTGGCGAGGTGCCGTTCAAGCGAGCGCATCTTCAGCAGGCGCCGGTTGCCGCGCTTCGCGAGCAGCCACGCGCCCTGGCCGGTTGGCGCGAGACTCACGCGCGCGCTGAAGCCGAGCGTGGCCAGCAACGCCTTCGCTGCGCGGCACAGATTCAGCACGCCGCCAAAGAGCCGCAGGCTGGCGCTGATATCGACGATGACCGTGGCTTCTTCGACCAGCGCGACCTCCGGCGAGAACTGCATCAGTGTGACCGCGACGGCGCGCTGCGCGTCGAGTTCACGCGCCACGTCGCGCTCGAACATCTCGACGCCGGGCGCGAGCGTGAGTACGCCGCCGCGCTTCATGCCGGGACGGATACCGGCCGCGCGGGCCGTGCGGCTGGCGACCAGTACCCGGTCCTGCTCCAGTACCGCGCAGCCGTGCGCTGGCTCAGGCAGCCACTTCGGCCTGAAGACCTCGAGCTGCAACCGGGGCAAGTGGACGGCGAGCAGTACGCGCATGGCGGGAAAACAGTACCGGTGTGGGTTGAAGGGGAAGCGACAGAGGTTCGGTGCGCAACGGACCTCGTCGCTTGACGATGTCGACGCTCAGGCCGTCGCCGCAAGCGCGCAGGGCCAGTCGCAGCAACGCGGGCGAGGCATCTTTCGCGGCCGCCAGCGGCCGGATCATCACGAAGAGTGTGTCCGACGACTGCGCGGCGAGATGCAGCCGCCGCAGCGACGACGTCTGCACGTGCTGCCCCCAGAGCAGCAGCGCGCCGCAACTGCCGGCGCGCAGGATCTGTTCGGCGGCCCAGAGCGCGTCGACGGTTTTCGTCGTTTTGACCAGCATCAGCCGGTTGAGCGGCACGCCGATATAGCCGAGCCCGGGGCCGTTCGGAACGTGCGGCGGCCGGACCAGGGCAATGGGCCGCTTGTCGAGGGTGCCACCGGTCGCGCCGAGCGCCGGCGCCAGCAGCCGCATTTCACCGACGCCCGCCTGCTGGACCAGCAGGTCGATGAGCGCGCCGACCGGCCAGCCGCCGCCGGGCAGTTCCGCGGAGAGCGCGGCGTAGCCGGTGTCGAGTGTGCGCGCATGGTGACGCGCGAGCTGCGACGCCCGCCAGAGCGACGGATGCAGGTCTTCCGGATGAGATGCGAGCGCGGACGGAGAAGAGGGCATCGGCTGATTGCAAAAATCACTGTATATATGTACAGTATCCTACACCGAAAACCAGAACGGCAAACGGCTACTTTCCGGTACTGATCCAGGTCAGCAGGAATTGAACGACACAAGGTAATGGAGAGCGAATCATGTATGTCCGCACTATCGCGCTGACAACGCTACTCTTCGGCGCGGCTTCGGTCGCTCATGCGGAGACCTACATCGAAATCTGGAATCCGCCGGAGGCGCGTGCACATCCGCCTGTGCCGCGTGTTTCTCGCAGTACGCGGTCGCATGCCAGTGCGTCGGTGCCGCGTCTGGCCAAACGGGTGACCGAGCCCACGCTGCCCGGCGAGTCCGCGTCGACGTCCGCGCAGGCGTTGGCGCAGTCGTCGAAGAAGCACGGTGTGCCCGCCATCCCCATGCTGCCTCGCAAGATCGGCCCGGACGGCCGTGTCCTGCAGGTCTGAGCGCGTGTTCGTGACTGTGGATGCAAATGAACCCGGCAAGCTACCGTCCGCCGATGAACTCAACGCCCATTCCACAGCAGCCTTGCTGTGCTATCTGGCCGTGAGCGAGCTGGCGGCCGTCGTACTTCACGACGCACCGTCAACGGATACGCAACTGGTCGAATCCGCGCGCATCTGGCTTGCGCGCCACGCGCTCGATGCGGGCTGGCTCGAACGGGTGACGTTTGCCCGCAAGGCACGCCGTATTGCGAAGCGCTTCGCCGTCGGACAGACATGGTCCGCTGCACAACTGCAGCCATCGAACCTGTTCCTCGACGCCACCACCACGAATCCGGCAGACCCGATCGTGGCGCAGGTCTGGCGCGCATGCGCCGACGCCGATGCTGTGAACTGACCGTGCTTCGTCACTACCGAAGGACGGCGGAATTCGTTCGACGGGGCGCAGTGACCTGGCAATCCCTGGGTAACCAGGCCCCATGAAATCCAGCGGGAATTCGCCTGGGCAGATGTACCGTTGCGATCGGAGCGTTTTCTATATTTTTGCCGTCGAGAATGACCAGATCGCTGGTATCCGTTGCCTGGCGATAGACACACACGAGCAGCCATCCATCGTCTTCGACAGAGGCGCCGGGGCGCGCCACGAAGACCGGTTCGCTGTTCTGGTCACCTTCGGGAACGCAATATCGCTGTAGTGAACCGGACTCGAATTCATAGCGAACGACACCGCGAAATTCGGTATTGGTCGGTTGTTCCGCGGCATAGAAAAATCGATAGGGACGGCCGGTTCGTCCTTCGTTGATGCGAGGCAGTTCGATACGGATATCCGCGATTTGTTTTTCCGCCACGGCTCCTTCGTCGAGGTCGATGACGTAGCGCCACGGAATGCCCAATGGAGCGGTCTCGAACGTCGACGCTCCATCAGCAAGACGAAAATATCGGGGATATCGGATCACATCCAGCACCACGGTCGCTTCGTCGGCGTCGTACGCATTCACCACGTGCTGGATAAAACACGGCGCTATGTCAAACCAGCGTAGCTCACCGCCATGGCGAGGCATGATCCCGAGCCTCGCCTGATGGTCATCGCGCCAGCGCAATGGCATTCGATATCCTCTCGATAGCATCGAGAAGTCGTACCCGACATTAAGATCAAGAAAGATACTGCGGGTAGCGGTGATTGCCATGTCGTGCATCATCGAGGGCGATAACATTTCAATCTCGATGTCGACACCCGGCATACCGCTCGCGTCCGTCACGGCATAGCGCAAAAACGGCTTCTTCCAGTCAGCGCGAAAGCTCATCAGCTCGCCCGTTTCCGGGTCGATTTTTGGATGAGCCGTCATGCCGTTTGCCAGCCCCGGATGACAACGGGTTGCGCCGAGTGTTTCGAGTTCGGCTGTCATGGCAAGTGGAGGGCCGCCCTCAGACAATGCCAGTATTTCGCCCGCGTGGAAGAGCACATTCACGTTCGGATTCGTATCGAGCAGGGTGGATGAGGCATCGGGGTTGTACACGTCAGCCCACCGTTTTGTACGAGCCCAGCGATTTCTATAATTCATTGCGCGGCCGCCGTGCAACGAGATGCCATGCAGCATGGCATCTTCGGGCCACCAGTCCAGCACGTCGTTTCCCTTGAAGCGGCCCCGCAGAGGGTTGGGTCCGTTGCGTAGCAGTACACCGTCGAGATCCTGCGGAATCGCTCCTGTGACGGGAAGATCGACAAGATCGACTTCATCGGGCACGGCCGCTGCGGCGCCGGAATTCAAGTCGAGTGTGGTCATGTTGGTAGTCCTTCTATCCGGGCGTCGTAGGGCACACATCGTCACCAGTGCCAAAAGCGGGCGCGATTGCGTGATCGCACCTGTCCTCGGGCCAGGTAGCGATTGGTTAATTTATACCCGGGTGAAAATATTGTCAATTAAATCCGGGTATAAATATGGACGACCACCACGAATCCGGCAGATCGCGTTGCGTCGCTACATCAACCGGCCGGTAACTGGGCGTTGAAAACCGCCAGTTGAGCGGCGAAAGCGCGCTGGTACGCGGGGCGCGCTTCGCCGCGGGCGACATAGGCGGAGAGCTTCGGAAATTCGTCGAGCAGGCCCGATGGTTTCAACCGGAGTAGCACCGCGATCATCATCAGGTCGCCCACACTGAACGCGCCATCGAGCCAGTCGGCGTTGCCAAGACGATCGGAAAGCTCACCTAGCCGGCCACGGATGCGATCCACAACCATCAGCAGGCGCTCCTCGTACCACGGCTTGTCGCGCTCCAGAAACTTGACGGTCTGGAGATCGAGGATCGGCGGTTCAACCGTGTTGAGCGCGGCAAACATCCATGTGATGGCGCGTGCCCGGGCATGTGCATCGTCGGGTAGCAGGCCGGCATGGGACTCTGCAATATGGAGCACGATTGCCCCGGACTCGAACAGCGCAAGCGCGCCTTCTTCATAGGTCGGAATCTGTCCAAAGGGATGAATCGCTCGATGCGCGGGTTCCTTCATTGCGCTGAACGAAACCAGACGAACCTCGTAAGGCTGGCCCGCTTCTTCAAGCACCCAGCGAACCCGCATGTCACGCGCGAGTCCCTTGCCGCGATCGGGCGATCGTTCGAAGGCGGTGATAACGGGGAGTAGTGAAGTTTGCATGCCGATGTCTCCTTTGTTTGATGTTTCGTTAGGTGCCGGATACACAACACGGCGCATACCTGGTCGACGTCCGAGGTCGGGCTAAATCGACATTGCTCGGCTACTTTTTATCGAAGAGCGGTTTCTAGTCAGATTAGACCGTCTTATTAGCGCCGCCTCGCCGGCTGCGGATGAAAGAACCTTCACGTTTCTCCCTTGCTCCCGAGCCGAGCACGCGCAGTTGCGATCGACTGATGCAGCTTTTCCTGCAAGATTTCGCGGGACGGCAGTACGGTCAAGTATTCCGCGACGTGGATTCCGCTCTTACCCAGCTCCAGAAGTTCGATCTGCTCCTGCTTCTTTCCTGCGCAGAGGATGATGCCGATCGGTGGAAGTTCGTCCGGCTCCTGCTCGTGGCGGGCGAGCCAGCGCAGGTAGAGTTCCATCTGGCTCTTGTATTCAGCCTTGAAGGCGGCGAGCTTCAACTCGACGGCAACGAGCCGTTTCAACTTGCGGTTATAGAACAGCAGGTCGATATGGAAATCGTCGTTATCGATCTGCAGGCGTTTCTGGCGGGCGACGAACGTAAAGCCCGCACCGAGTTCCAGCAGGAACTGCTCCATTTCGCGCAGGATGGCGTCTTCGAGATCGCCTTCGAGGAAGCGGTCGCTCAGCCCGAGAAAATCGAGTACGTAGGGATCTTTCAACACGACGTCGGGCGGGGTGGGCTGTTCACTGCGCAACAGCGAAAGCTCGTGCCGGATCGTGTCTTCCGGCTTGCGCGACAGCGCGCTGCGCTCGAACAGCAACGAGTTGACACGTTCCAGTAGCTGGCGCGACGACCAGCGCTCGGCACGACACAACTCGATGTAAAAGTCCCGTTTCAGCGGATCGTCGATGTAAATCAACGTTTTCAGATGGGTCCAGCTCAATTGTCTCCGCAGTGCGGAGACAATCTGTTCATCCGGAAACACCTCGGCCACGCGAAGGCAGTGCCGCAACTGGCGTTCGCTCCAGCCGCGGCCGTACTCGGCTGTCAGGCGTTCAGCGAGCCCGGCCACGGTTGCGTCGCCATAGCCGGCGCGCGCATTCCGCAGAATGTTGACGCGCACCCGGTGGCCGATCTGCCAGTAGAGCAGCGACAGTTCCGCGTTGACCGCCGCAGCGGCCCGCGATCGCGCGGTGTTAATGAGGTGCCGCACATCGTCGAGCAGGGAGGAAGGAAAAAGATCGGTTATCTTGCCAAAGCCAGCGTGCCTGGTCGCACGGTCCATGGAGAAAGGACCACCTTACCGAGGGATGGCAGAAGGAGAAACCTGGCCGAATGGTCTCCGCAGTGCGGACACAATCTGCCGTCAAGAACCTGTTACCACCCACTCGTCAGCGCCGCTTCACCGCCTGCTCCAGATCCTCCGGCACCGGAATATGACTCGTCGACTTCACCTCGCGCAGCGCGAGACTCGACTGTATCGACGCGACGCCGGGCTGCTTGCGCAACACGCGCTCGACGAAATCGCCATAGCTATCGAGGTCACTGGCCAGCACCTGCAGCAGATAATCGGCGTCGCCGGTGACCTTGTGGCACGACAGCACCTCCGGCAGTTTCGCGACCGCTTTCTCGAAGCGATCCGGCGCATTGTCGCCATGCGACAGGAAGCGCACGAACACGAACGCAAGCACGTCGAACCCGAGCCGGCGCCGGTCCAGATTCGCCTGATAGTCGCGAATCACGCCTTCGTCTTCGAGACGCTTCCGTCTTCTCCAGCACGGCGTCACGCTCAGCGCGAGACGCTCGCTCAAGGCGGCGTTCGACAGCCCGCCATCCTCCTGCAATAGACGCAACATCGCGCGATCGGTCGCATCGAGTTCGGGTTGAGGGCGATTTGTTCTCATAAGTCGAGTTCAGTAGTCTGTTTGTGCGGGAAGTGTAGGTTCCAGTAGATCGAAAAGCAAATTAAGTGCCCGACAGGCCCGATACACTGTTCGCTATACCCTGTATGGACCCAACCCGTCATGCTTACTGTATTCAGCGAGTCCCATCGTTTGCACTACGGCATCGAGCTGAAAGATGGCCTGATTGCCCGATCCTTCGAAAACCCGCAGCGCGCCGATACCGTGGTCGCACGCGTGCGCGCAGCAGGACTCGGCGAGGTGATCGGCGAGACGCACTACGACCGCTCGCACTACGTCGGCGCGCACAGCGACCGCTACGTGCATTTTCTCGAAACGGCGTGGGCCGAATGGTCCGCAACGGGCCGCAATCACGATGCGCTGCCACTCGTATGGCCGGTGCGCACGTTGCGCGACGATATCGAGCCTTCGTTTATCGACGGCAAGCTCGGTTACTACGCCATGGACGCCGGTTCGCCTATCGGCGCGCATACATGGGAAGCCGTGTGCAGTAGCGCAAACGTCGCGCTGACCGGCGCCGATGTCGTACTGGCCGGCGCACGCGCGGCGTTTGCGTTGTGCAGGCCACCAGGACATCACGCGGCGCGCGAATACATGGGCGGCTACTGCTACCTGAACAACGCAGCGATCGCGGCACAACGATGCCTCGCCCACGGCGCGCGACGGGTCGCCGTACTCGACGTCGATTTCCATCACGGTAACGGCACGCAGGACATTTTCTACGAGCGCGCCGATGCGCTGTTTGTCTCGCTGCACGGCGACCCGCGCGTGTCGTTTCCGTATTTCTCGGGTTTCGCCGATGAAGAAGGGCGCGGCGCCGGGCTCGGTTTCAACGCTAACTATCCGCTGCCCGAAGGGACCGACTGGCCGCGCTACAGCGATGCGCTCGGCGATGCCGGCAAGCGTTTGACGGCGTATGCGCCGGACGTGCTGGTCGTGTCGCTCGGTGTCGATACGTTCGAAGGTGATCCGATCAGTCACTTCGCGCTGACAAGCAGCGACTTCATTCGCCTTGGCGAAGCGATCGCGCGTCTCGGCCTGCCGACGCTGTTCGTGATGGAGGGCGGCTATATGGTCGACGAGATCGGCACGAATGCCGTGAACGTGCTGCTGGGATTCGAAGGCCGCGCCGCGTGACGGTGCGTTCATCGTGGCGCTCGACTACAGGGCGCAAAAAGGTTTTATCAATAGAGGAAAGTGATCATGACTCGATATATCGATGTCAACCATGTCGCCCAACTCGTGAACGAAGTGGGCGTCGGCAAAGTCATCGCATCGATGGCGTCTTACATCGAGCAGGACTACCGGCGCTGGGACACGTTTGAAAAAACGGCGCGCATTGCGAGCCATTCGCCTGACGGCGTCATCGAACTGATGCCGACCGCCGATGCGAAGCTGTACGCGTTCAAGTATGTCAACGGGCATCCGAAGAACACGCGTGTCGATATGCTTACTGTGATGGCGTTCGGTGTGCTCGCGGATGTCGACAACGGCTATCCGCTGCTGTTCAGCGAGATGACGCTCACCACTGCGATCCGCACGGCGGCCACCTCCGCGCTGGTCGCGCGGTATCTGGCACGCAACGAGGCACGGTCAATGGCGCTGATCGGCAACGGCGCGCAAAGCGAATTCCAGGCGATCGCGTTCCACACGATGCTCGGTATCGATGAGATCCGAGCCTACGACACCGACCCCGCGGCCACCGACAAGCTGATTCGCAATCTCGCCCCGTTCCGCGGCTTGCGCGTGGTGCGTGCGCAAACCGCCGCCGAGGCGGTACGCGGCGCCGACATCGTGACGACCGTCACCGCCGACAAGACCAACGCAACCATCCTGACGCCCGACATGATCGAGCCCGGCATGCACATCAATGCGGTCGGCGGCGACTGCCCGGGCAAGACCGAACTGCATCCCGATGTGCTGCGCGCCGCGCGCGTGACCGTCGAATTCGAACCGCAGACGCGCATCGAAGGCGACATCCAGCAACTGCCGCGCGATCACCCGGTTATCGAATTTCATCGCGTGCTGTCGCACGTGGAGCAAGGACGTGAGTTCGATGCGCAGATCACGGTGTTCGACTCGGTTGGTTTTGCGCTCGAGGATTTCTCGGCGCTGCGTTATCTGAACGATGTCACGCAGGAACGCAGCATCGGTGCATTGCTCGATCTGATTCCGGAACCGGCCGATCCGAAAGATCTGTTCCATGTGCTCGCGTCAGGCTCGGTGCAAACCGGTGCACGAGCCCACGCACAAGCGCCGCAACCATCGCGCGAATCCGCTGGCGAACTAAAGGACGAACCGAAGCGTGCGCTACCAGGCAACCCACCGCATGCACGCGCCGCGACGCTGGCGCTCTGAAGCGTCAGTACAAACGCGCCACCCATCGGCGCTCAAGATAGGGAGGAGACAACCATGAAGGGCAGTTCCAGCCACCGCTTGTTGGCGCTAGCAATCGCCGCCGTAACCTGCACACAGGCCATCGCGGCACACGCCGATCAGATCGTAAAGATCGGCCACTCCGCGCCGTTGACCGGCGCGATCGCGCATCTCGGCAAGGACAGCGAGAACGGCGCGCGGCTCGCGGTCGAGGAGATCAATGCGAAAGGGCTCGTGATCGGCGGTCAGCGCGTCACGCTGCAACTGGACTCGCAGGATGACGCGGGCGATCCGCGCACCGCCACGCA
This sequence comes from Paraburkholderia acidicola, assembly GCF_002362315.1. Lineage (GTDB taxonomy): Bacteria > Pseudomonadota > Gammaproteobacteria > Burkholderiales > Burkholderiaceae > Paraburkholderia > Paraburkholderia acidicola. The sequence goes on along the minus strand of NZ_MTZV01000006.1, from coordinate 758,995 downwards.
GGCTGCGCAGAAGCTCGTCGACGACAAGGTGGTTGGCGTGGTCGGTCATCTGAATTCGGGCACGTCGATCCCGGCATCGCGCATCTACAGGGACGCGGGGATCGTGCAGATTTCCCAGGCAGCAACCAATCCCGCGTACACGCAGCAGGGCTTCAAGACCACCTACCGCGTAGTCGCCACCGACGCGCAACAAGGCCCCGCGCTCGCCACTTACGCGGCACAGTCGCTGCACGTGAAGACGGTAGCGATCGTCGACGACGCGACCGCCTACGGCCAGGGCCTTGCCAACGAATTCGAGAAGACCGCGAAAGCGCTCGGCATCCGGGTTGTCTCGCACGATGCAACCAACGACAAAGCCATCGACTTCCGCGCCATCGTGACCAGAATCAAGGGCGAAAACCCGGACGCGATCATGTACGGCGGTATGGACGCGACGGGCGGCCCGTTCGCGAAGCAGGCGCGGCAACTCGGTGTGCGCGCCCGGGTGCTGGCCGGGGATGGCGTATGTTCCGGCGATCTGCCGAATCTCGCCGGCACGGCGGCGGACAACGTCGTGTGCTCGGAAGCGGGCATGGCGCTCGACCGGATGCCGGGCGGCGCGGCGTTCGCGGCCCGCTACCAGAACCGCTTTCATCAGCCGTTGCAGGTGTATGCGCCGTTTGCCTACGACGCGGTGTTCATCATCGTCGATGCGATGCAGCGCGCGCAATCCACCGATCCGGCGAAAGCGCTCGCAGCGATGCCCGCGACTCACTATCGCGGAGTGATCGGTGAAACGAGCTTCGACGCGAAGGGCGATCTGCAGCATGGTGCGATTTCGCTGTACACGTATAAGGACGGCAAGAAGCAGTTGCTCGATGTCGTCAAGCTGTGATCGAGGTGGCGACGCGCGACGTTGACAGCGGTACGATGCGAAAGCGCCGCAAGCGCGACGCACGCGCGGCCCGCATCGGGGTGATCTGAACTCGCTTTGCTAACCGGAAGTCCGCGCGTCAACGGTCTATGAGGGTGTGGTGTGGCACATTCCCGGCTTGAGCTTTCGCGATCGCACATCCTGAGTTTCAGGCGTTGCGCCGGTTTTCTCGATGAACGCCTGCCTATGGGCGAAGCGTCGCTTCGCCAGGCGGCGTGGTGTGGATTGCAGGACTCCATGCCACGCGCGGCTCTACTGTCGATCCATGCACGGGTCGCCGGCGCCGGTCCGGCGACGTGGGAGCACGCGTCCTTCGTGCAGCTTTGGGGTCCGCGATTCAGCGCTTACGTCGTGGCTGCAGAAGACCTGCCGGTGTTTTCGCTCGGCCGGTTACCGGAGGACGCACAGGGGCGCGCACGGGCACACGACACCGCGTCCCGGCTCCACGCTTTCCTCGATGGCAGGAGGATGGGGTTCGGCGAGGCAGGCCATGCGATGGGCGTGCATCCAAACAGCCTGCGCTACGCTGCTCCAACGGGCACGGTTGTCCTGCGCTGGGAAGGCGCACGCCAGCCGGTTATCTGGACCGTGCCGGCGCCGGGCCTCGATCCGGGGCACGCACGACTCGAACTCGCGCGCCGCTATCTACATGTCTTCGGCCCTGCAACGGCCGCATCATTCGCGAAATGGGCCGGGATTCGACCACCGGAAGCACACGCGACGTTCGAAGCGCTCCGCGAGTCGCTGGCGCCGGTACATACGCCGGTCGGCGACGCCTGGATACTCGCCGACGACGAGCCCGCGTTTCGCGTTCGCTCGAAATCTGCCGCGCCCGTGCGGCTGCTTCCGAGCGGGGATACGTATTACCTCCTGTGGGGAGCCGATCGAGCGCTCCTCGTGCCCGACGCGAGGCGTCAGGCCGAACTGTGGACTTCGCGTGTATGGCCGGGCGCATTGCTCGTGGAGGGAGAGATTGCCGGTGTGTGGCGTCGATTGGGGGGCGAGATAACGGTTGAGGTCTGGCGCCGCTTCTCGCCTTTGGAGCGAGAGACCGTCGAGGCCGAAGCTATGTCGCTACCATTGCCCGGACTCAAACGGCCCATTACCGTCTGCTGGATCTGACGTGAATCACGGTGTCACCTTATCCCTTATCGTTCGGGCTCAACCGTTGCCCATCCGCACTGTCCTGGACTTGCCAGCCCATCGCCTGCAATGCGTCGCGCAAACGGTCGGCTTCTACCCAGTTCCGATCGGCGCGAGCCTTCTCACGCTCCGCGACGAGTACCGCGACATCCGCGGGAATGTCGAAGCTGTCTGCCTGCCATCCGGCGAGATTCAATCCAAGCACCGTATCGAAACGATCGACGGTCGCGCGACGCGTTTCGACTGGTAAATCGCTCTTGACCAGTTCCCATAGCACGGCGAGCGCACGCGGCAGATTCAGATCCTGATTGACCTCGGCATCGAAGCGGGCCACGAAGTCTTCATCCACGGCGCCACCCAAGGGCCAGCTCGCATAAGTTTTGCGCAGTCGGTCCAGCGCGACCTGCGCGCCCTCGAGCGCCTCTTGCGTGAACCGCAGCGTGCTCCGGTAGTGGGCTGTCAGGCAAAGGTACCGATAGGCCAACGGATCGAAACCGCGCTCGACCAGCGTCTGGATACGCAGAAAATCGCCGCTCGACTTCGACATCTTCGCGGCGTCCAGCATCAGAAAGTGACCATGCATCCAGAAGTTCGCGAGCCGCGTACCGTGGCACGCCTGCGTCTGCGCAATCTCGTTGCTGTGATGCACGGCGATATGATCCTCGCCGCCACAATGAATATCGAACCACGGACCAAGATACTTCGCCGACATCGCCGAGCATTCGATATGCCAGCCAGGAAAACCGCGCCCCCACGGGCTGTCCCATTCCATCTGGCGGGTGGAATCGGCGGGACTGAATTTCCATAGCGCGAAATCGGTGATGCTGCGCTTCTCGCCGAGCGCAACGCGCTTGCCTGCCTGCAGGCCGTCACGGTCGAGGCGCGCGAGAAAGCCGTAGTCGTCCTGCTTGCTGGTGTCGAAGTAGACGCCGTCGGTGGTGCGATATGTGTAGCCGTTGGCTTCGAGTGCGGTGATGAAGGTGATCTGCTCGGCGATATGGTCGGTTGCGCGGCACCACAAGGTTGGCTCCAGCAGATTGAGCGCATGCCAGTCGGCGATAAAAGCCGCGGTATAGCGCTCCGCGATGTCCCATGCCGATTGCCCGGTGCGGCGACTGCCTTTTTCCATCTTGTCTTCGCCTTCGTCGGCATCCGAAGTGAGATGCCCGACGTCGGTGATATTGACCACGTGCCGCACGTGATAGCCGTTCAACGTCAAGGCACGACGCAGCACGTCCTCGAACACATACGTCCGCAAGTTGCCGATATGCGCGTGGTCGTAGACCGTAGGCCCGCAGCAGTACAGGCCGACATGGTCGGGCTGTAGTGGCGTAAAAGGGCGCACGGTGCGCGACCAGGTGTCGTATAGGGCAAGAGGCATCGGGGTGTTCCGTATGGCAAGGCGGCTTTAAAAACACAAAGGCCACCGGTTTTTCAACGGGTGGCCTTGGGGAAGCGGATGTGAAGCGAAGCGATGCGCTAGACGCGAACTCCCCCAGGCAGGCAGCAACAGCATGCAACTGCATGCGCGAGACTGGGGCGGGAGAAGAGGCGGGTAAGCATGAGTGGCATGCTAACGCGTGCTTTTCGCCAGGTCAACGAAGACCCGGAAGTGCAGGCTCAAAGCGCCCGCCCTAAATCGCCGTCGTCACCGGCGCAATCGCCGCCGGATCGGTGATGCTGGTCTTGCCCGTCTCGACGTGCCCCGCGATACGCCGCAACCAGCCCGCGTTTCCCGCGACCGTCAATTGCAGGTCGTACCACTGGTTACTGCACGACAGATCCCAGTGTGCCTCGATGCTCTTGCCGGGCGGCACGCTCAGCGTGCGCGGCGGCTGGCCGTACGCGAGATCGGTGGCGGTGACAGTGAGCGCTGTGGTTCCCGCGTTCGCCAGCGACAGATAAACGTTGCCGTTCGCGATGTCGTAGCAGGTCACGACATCGGGTTTCGCCACCGCATCCGCACTGGCAGAACCCGCGAAGCGCCGGAAATAACCGTTGGGTCCGTAGACGTTCACGAGGTAGTTGCCCTTCGCATCGAGGGCCCAGACATCGCTCAACTGCTTGCCTGCTTCGACGGTGTAGCGGCGCGGCATCGCAGTCGGGTCGCCGGTATACACCCAGAAATGCGCCCCTTGCTTACCGGTGTTGGCAAACGTGAGCGTGTATCCCTGCGCCTGCAACTGACCATTCACATGCAATTCGTAGGGCAGCGCGCGTGCGGGCCGCGTGCCGGGTTCCTGCGCCGTGACCACCTGCTGTGCCGTGCTGGCGGGCGCGGTCTGCGCGGTGGGACGCGCGCACTGCTGGTCGGACTGGGCGATATACGTCTGGGTACTCGGCAACGTCGGGACGGCGGGGTCCGACTTCGAGAAATCGAGTGCCGAGGTCAGATCGCCGCAGATCGCGCGGCGCCACGGCGAGATATTGGTTTCCGTCACGCCGAAACGCTTCTCGATGAATTGCAGCACCGACGTGTGATCGAACACCTGCGAGCAGACGAAGCCACCCTTCGACCACGGCGACACGACCGTCATCGGCACGCGAGGGCCAAGGCCGTAGGGCAGGTTATCGGCGGTATAGGTAGTTTGTGTTGCGGTGACGACGTCGTGGCGTTCGAGCGAAATGTCGACGGTGCTCAGGCCCGAGCCCGGCAGCGTCGGCGCCTGCGGCGGCACCATATGATCGAACAGCCCATCGTTCTCGTCGTACATGATGAACAGGACGGTCTTGCTCCATACATCGGGGTTCGACGTCAGCGCATCGAGAATCGTCGAGATGTAGTTGGCGCCATAGAGCGGCGTGAACTTCGGATGTTCCGAATACGCCGCGGGCGGCAGCAGCCACGAGACCTGCGGCAGCGCATTGGCTTCGACATCGGCCTTCAGTTGCGTGAGCGTGCGTGTGCTCATGCCGCGATTCTGCAGCGACGAGCCAGCCGGCGCATTCACGAAGTTCTGGAAACAGGCCAGCATGTTCGTGCCGTAGTTTCCCGTGAAATTATCGAAGCCCGTGCCTTGCTGGTAGATCTGCCACGAGATACCGGCTGTTTCGAGCCGCTCGGGGTAGGTGGTCCAGTTGAAGGGCGCCAGCTTGATGCTGTCGAACTGGTTGTCGATGTAATCGGTGTTGTCGAGCAGCGGACCACCGCCGGTTGCCTTCGGATCGACCATGCCGGTCATCAGGTACATCCGGTTCGGATGGGTATTGCCCGGGATCGAACAGAAATAGTGGTCGCACACCGTGAACGCATCGGCGAGCGCGTAGTGGAACGGAATGTCCGCACGTACGTGGTAGCCCATCGTCATGTTGGTCTTCTGCACGGCCCATTTGTCGCCGCGGCCACCGTCTATCGCGCCGTGCGTCGTGCTCCACGTATGAGGCAACCCGCCGATACACTGCGCGTTGACGCCCGGATTCGTCGTGTCGTAGCGAAACGGCGCGATCACTTTGGTCTGGTCTTCCTGGCGCGGCTGGAACCACACGGGCTGGCCGTTCGGCAGCGTGACGGGGAAGCGGTCGTTATAGCCGCGCACGCCGCTCAGGTGACCGAGATAGTGATCGAACGAGCGGTTCTCCTGCATGAAGACGACGATGTGCTCGACGTCCTGAATCGTGCCCGTGACCGAATTCGGCTCGATGGCGAGCGCCTTGCGGATCGACTCGGGAAACAGGGCGGAGGCGACGGTCGCGCCAGCCACGCCGGCTGACAGCTTCAAGAAATCGCGGCGGGTTTTGGGGTTCATGCGGGGGTTCATGGGGCGGTTCATGCGCGGGGTTCCAGGCTGGATTCGGTGGTCAGGATGCGGGTGGGACAAAGCCCGGCGGACAGCTCATCTTCGTATTGGCGAGCGTGGTGTTGCCGCATGCTGCCTTGGGCGGGTCGATGTCCGCACCGCACGCACCGATGAGCGTTGTCGCGCCCAACAGGCCGATCAGTGCCAAAAGCCGAAATGCCGGCATCTGCATGAATTGCTCCGGGAAAGATCAGGAGATAAGGGAAATAGGGGAATGCTCAAGCATCCTCTGTGGCCGCGCCGGGGCGCAAGCTAGCCGCGAAGATAGTTTCAATTTATTACAGGAAGGTGTCTTGAAAGCTAACCGTCACCGGAATCAAGGCAATGGACGCACATCGGCAATTGCCAGCGGCCAGACGATCTCGAAGCGTTCGAACACCGTCTCGATCTGGTCGTGCATGTCGAATCCGTCCTCGGCGGCCTGGGCACTGAAGAATGCCCGGTGCGCGTCGAGCCAGAAGGCGCGGCTACGGTCGCCTTCGCCTTCGTCCCATGCAAAGCGGTCGTCGACGGCGATGAGCGGCTTCACGGTGACCTCGGTGGTACGCCAGATCGCGCACGGCACGCCGGCGCCGTCGACCAGCACCACGTAGTCGCCAGGCTTCGGCAGGGTGTCGGGGGCCTGCGTGTAGTAGCGTGCGAGCGATGCCGTCGCCCGCTTAGGTCCGGCGACAACGAGTTCGGCCAGCTCGTTCGCCATCTCCGGGCTGTCGCCGAAACTGACCACTTCATAGATAGCCGACGCGATACCGGCGTGCGACGCGTAGGCGCCCCAGAATGCGTCGGACTGCGGTGTTTTACCGGACATTGGCGGTCGCCTTGGGTGGTGGTCGGGGAGTCCTGCGATTCTACGGTGTCACGCGTGCAAATTCCGGCCGGCGGAATCGATAGCATAAAAAACTCGAAGCAGCGCATTGACCCGTGCGGATCGGTCCACGCATGATGCATAGCCGCGGTGCGGATCGCGCATCGGCACATCGACGCATCGGCAAACACGCAGACGGACACGAAGAGACTCACGCATATGACATCGAAAAAAGACATCGGCACTGGCACGCATGACGGCGCACGTCGCACGCTGTTGAAGGCCGCGGGCGCGGCTACGCTGGTCGCCGCACGCAGCACGACGCTGTGGGGCGGTGCCGCGGCATTCGCTGCAAGCGGGGCGGTTCACGCACAAGGCAACGGCAAGACGCTGCGCATCGGCTATCAGAAGTACGGCAACTTCATCGTGCTCAAGGCGCGCGGTACGCTCGAAAAGCGCCTCGCCGCCGAGGGCGTCACGGTGCAGTGGCTGGAATTTCCGGGCGGACCGCAACTGCTCGAAGGTTTGAACGCCGGTGCGGTCGATGTCGGCACAGTCGGCGAAACGCCGCCGATCTTCGCTCAGGCCGGCGGCGTCGATCTCGTCTACGTGGGCAGTGAACCGCCGGCGCCGAAGGGCGAAGCGATCATCGTGCCGGCCGATTCGCCGATCAAGACGGTCGCCGATCTGCGCGGCAAGAAGGTCGCGCTCAACCGCGGCTCGAATGTTCACTATCTGCTGGTCAAGGCGCTGCAGAGCGCACAGGTCGACTACAAGGAGATCGTGCCGGCTTACCTCGCACCCGCCGATGCTCGCGCGGCATTTGTACAGCGCGGCGTCGACGCGTGGGTGATCTGGGATCCGTACTACGCGGCGGCCCAGCGTCAGACCGGTGCGCGTGTGATCGTCGATGGCGAAGGTCTCGTGCGCAACACGCAGTATTACGTCGCGAGCCGCAAGTTCGCCGCTGCGCAGCCGCAACTGGTCCACGCACTACTCGATGAAACCGCGAAGGTCGACGAGTGGGCACGCGATCATATTCCGGAGGTTGCAGCGCAGCTGTCGCCGCTTACCGGTCTCGATACTGCAACGCTCGAACTCGCGCTTAAGCGCGCGGGCTACGGCGTGCAGCCGATAGACAGCGCGACGCTTGCGTATCAGCAGCAGATCGCCGATGCGTTCACGAACCTGAAGCTGATTCCCCGCAAGATCGAAGTTGTTGACGCTCGGTGGCAGACGGCGTGAGGTTGGTCTTGCAGGTTTGATTATGCGAATGGAGCGGCTGGGTTGCCGCGCCTTCTTCTTCAAACCACTGCTACAACGGGTTGGCGATGCTTTGCGGCGTGCGGATCATCTACTGATGTCCGCGTGCGCCGGCAATCCGCAGATAGAGACCGCGGATCTCGATAGTGTTGGCGATGTGCCGGCTGTGAACAGCGTTACCGGGCAAGCCGCCATGCGGTGACCGGCTGTTGCGCAGGCCGCGCCGGTAGCCCACCGTGCGGCGGCTCGTCACGTTCTGCTGAAGCGAGACCAGGTTCCGCGAAATCAGCCAGCACCGCATCACGCAAACGAATGAAACGCGGATCGCTGCGCTCGCGCGGACGTGGCAATGCAACGTCGACGATGCGTTCGATGCGACCCGGTCGCGGCGCCATCGTGACGACGCGATCGCCCAGATAGAGCGCTTCATCGACGTCATGCGTGACGAGAATCATCGTGATGCGTTCGTGTTCCCAGATGCGTTGCAGCTCGTTCTGCAGGCGGCCTCGTGTGAGCGCATCGAGCGCGCCGAACGGTTCGTCGAGCAGCAGCACGCGTGGCCGGTTCACGAGTCCGCGGGCAATCGCGACGCGCTGTGCCATCCCGCCCGACAGCTCATGCGGATACGCGTTCTCAAAACCGTTCAACCCGACGAGCGCGATGTGCTCAGCGACGGCATCGCGCTTTTCTTTCGCCGACAGCGGCGCGTTGCGCAATGCCGCGTGAATGTTCTGCGACGCCGTGAGCCACGGAAACAGCCGATGGTCCTGAAACACGATCCCGCGTTCTAACGATGTGTCGCGCACCGGTTCGCCCGCCACGCGGATCGTGCCGCGATAGTCTGCATCTAGCCCCGCGATAAGACGCAGCAGCGTCGACTTGCCGCACCCGCTCGCACCGACGACGCTGACGAATTCGCCAGGCCGCACGCGTAGGGTGATGTCGTCGAGCACGGCAAGCGGTGCACCGCGTTGCGCGTAGTGTTTGCTGACGTGAACGATGTCGATGCCGTCGGAGGAAAGTGGTGCGGTCGTCATGAACGGTCCTGTGCGAGTAGGGCGATCTTCGGGCAAAGCAACTCAGGCGGATACAGCATCGGGTCGGCGCGCAAACACCGCGCGCTCGATTGCACGCGCAAGCGCATTCAACGCCCAACCCGTCAAACCGACGACGATGATCCCGAACAGCACCAGGTCCATCCGGAACTGCTCGCTGCCGTCGATCAACGTATTACCGATGCCGCGGCCCGCCACCAGCAGATACTCCGCGCCCAGCGTGGCGAGCCACGAGTAGATCAACGCGAGATAGATGCCGGTGAAGATCGACGGCAGTGCGGCGGGCAGGATCACATGGCGGATCAGTTGCAGACGTGAATAGCGGAACGCGCGCGCGACTTCGATATACGTACGCGGTACGGAATGGATGCCGTCACACGTATGTGCGGCGACGGGCAGCAACGCCGCAAGCGATAGAAACACGACCTTCGCGGCATCGCCGAGACCGAACCAGACGGAAATCAGCGGAATCCACGCGAACAGCGAGATCTGCTTGAACGTGTCGAAGCTTGGCGCGATCAGTCGCGTCGCGATGCGCGACAAACCGAGCGCACTGCCGAGCAACAACCCGGCAATGCTCCCGATCGCAAACCCGCTAGCCTCGCGCGCCAGCGATGCCGACAGCGCACGCACCAGTGCCCCGCTGACGATCTGTTCCCATGCGGTATGCGCGACGTCGGCGGGACTGACCAGCAGGCCGCTTTTGACCAGATGCGCGGTGCTCACAGCCCACCACAGCGAGAAAACCACGAGCGGCAAGACAAGGCCCCGCCAGTCGACACGACGCGATGTCGGTTTGCTATCGGCGGCTGACAACGCGCTCTGCTCCACCACGTCGCAGCCACACGACGGCGGCCCTTCACGCCGGTTGCTACGACGTAGACGAAGCGCTGCGGGAATTCGGTTCGACGCCATCGTGTGCTCCTTCTACGCAAGCGGTGATGCATGAGTTATTCGCGAAAAGCGGAAGGCTGCCCACGCCGCAGACGCGCTTCGAGCGCATCGAGCAACCGGTTCATCGCGAGGCCGATCGCACCGACCATGACGACCGATGCCATCACGAGATCGAGTTGAAACAGCTGCCGGCCGTAGACGATCAGATAGCCGAGCCCCTCGGACGAAGCGACCAGCTCAACCACGACAAGCGCAAGCCACGCCTTGGTGAACGCGAGCCGGATGCCGGTAGCGAGCGTCGGCACGGCCGCGGGCAGCACGAGATAAACGATGCGTTGCCAGCGGTTGTATTTGAAGACCCGCGCGACCTCGTCGAGCGCGGCCGGCGTCTGCCGGAAACCTTGCAGCGTACTGAGCGTGACCGGCACCAGAGCGGCGTGTGCGATCAGGATGTACTTGAGCGGCTCGCCGACGCCAACCAGCAACAGCAGAAACGGCAACCAGCCCAGCACCGGAATCTGCACGATCGCATTGAACGAGGGCAGCACGTACGCTTCGAGCGTGCGCGACAGTCCGAGCGCGGCGCCGATCGCGAAGCCCACCAGCGTGCCCGCACCGAAGCCGAGCAACACACGTTGCAGACTGATCAGCGTATTGCTCGCAAGGTCGCCGCTGCGTGCGAGTTCGATGAAGGTGTCATAGACGCGTTCGGGCGGCGGCAGGATCTGCGGGGCAATCCAGCCGCGCTCGCAACCGATGCTCCACAGCGCAAACAACGCCGCCGGCAACAGCCACGGCGCGAGATGCCATGCGAGCGTATGCAGCACGTGGCGCGTGCGGCGACCCGACGAACCGGCGCTGACGCGTGTATCGCCGGGAGCAGCATGCAGGGGGATTGCGGTTTCGCTCATCGTCGCGCTCCGTCGGGTGGGGCGAGGGTTATCGCTCAGGCGAGCGGTTTGCCCGCCGCGTCATAGGGCGTCCAGTAGTGCTCGAGTTTCAGTGTGCGCAGCGCGTTGTCGAGGTAACGCGGCTCGAACCAGCCGTCGACCTCGACCGGCTGACGGATCAGCTTGAGCTGCAACGCTGCCTGCGCCACGGCCTTATAGCGCCCGACGATAAACGGATCGATCAGCGGCGAATTACGCTCCTTCAGCGTGCGGTTCGCAAACTCGGCCTTCCACGACGCAACGCCTACACCGCTCTTAGCCCACTGCGTGAATAGCGCATCACGATTTGCCTCATCCGATGACCATTGCGCGCCTTTGACAAACGCATTCACCACGCGCTGGACGACCTCCGGATGCGCATGTTCGAAGTCTTCGGTGACGAGCAGATGCGATTGCCGCGTGAACTGCGGGCCATCGGTCTGCGACTCGTAGATGATCTTCGCGAGCCCCTGGTCGCGCAGCTTGTAAAGGTGATAGTCGTTGACCGATGCATCGATGCCCTTCGAAGCCAGCGCCGCGAGCGAGCTGGCTGTGTCTAGATTGAGCACACGCAGATCGCGCTCGTCGAGATGGTTCGCGGCCAGCACGTTGTCGGCGACGAGTTGCAGGTTGGTGCCGCGAAAGATCGACACACGGCGGCCTTTGAGGTCCTTGACCGAGTGGATATCGGAGTCGGGCGGCACGGCGATCTTGATACCGACGCGTACGCCCGATTCGAGCAGGATGCGGGTCTTCAGGCCGTTGGCGCGCGCGAGCACCGCGGGCAGATCGCCTTGAAACGCGAAGTCGAGCGACTGGTTGGCGATTGCTTCGTTGACTGCCGGACCGGCGCCCTTGAAGAACAGCCATTCGACCTTGATGCCGTCGGCGGTGAATTCCTTTTCCAGCAGTTGTTGCTGTTGCACGGTTGCCGCGGGCGAACCGCCGAAGGTCGGTGGATCGCCGGTGCCTTGATCGGCGACGCCGATGCGGATCGTCGATGGCTTGTCGGCATAAGCGTTGACCGCGGCGACGGACAGTGTCGCCAGCACGAGCAGGAGTTTCAGGAAGCGGGGATAGCGCATGAGGTTCGAGTGAAAGTGCAGGGCAAGAGGTAAGGGCGCGGGCGAACCACACATAACGGAACGCGGCGTGAGATTGACTGCGCGCGCGGTCTGCGTCGAACGGGAACAAACATTCTTGTCGACGGTACGGGGCAGGACAAGGAAGTATTTGAGCTATGCATATCGCCGGTGACGTATTCGTTTGTCGTCGCAGCGAAGAGGTGAAGCCGCGTTCCGTTGCGCTGACGGAATCGGTGTGCGGGCGGCGGCACAGCGCTCGCCGACCCGGTACAGAAGTACCAGACGATCTAGTCCTGAGCGATCTGGCTGGCGGTGCCGCGCGGCGCTACATTCGCATCCATTCCGGCGCGTCGCAGGCCGTCGCAGGCGTTAGGCATGTCTGAACCCTGCAAGCGTTGTCAGCCGCTGCGAACCCAAGGTGGCGACACCTTCCGATGTACTCCACCTCAGGCCGTCACGTTGCCCGCTAGTGCGTCCGGTCTGTTTGCCCTCAACACGCCATGAAAAGAAGCCTATCCACAGACGAAAACATCCCGGCTCATGCGGGCGCCGAAGCTGCTGCGCCGAACGACGAGGCCACGCTGCACGTCCTGCAGATGCGCGAAGTCCATCACCGGGTGCGCAACAGCCTGAACCTGATCTCGTGCACGCTGCAGTTGCAGGCACGGCAATCGGACAGTGAAGAAGTGCGCCGCGCACTGTCGATCGCGGTCGACCGGATCGAAAGCCTCGCGCGCATTCACGGGCATCTGTATGGGCACGATCAGCAACGTACCCGCGATGCCTTGCCATACCTGGAAAATCTCACCCGCGATCTGCACGATGCGCTGCTATCGCCGCTCGACGCGCGCCGCATCGAGTTGCTGTCGAGCGAGCCATTCACGGTGAGCGACGATGGGTTGATGTCGCTGGGATCGATCGTCACCGAGCTCGTGACGAACGCGATCAAGTACGGCACCGGCGATATCTCGGTCAGCGTGCAGCGCACACCGGAACACGTGAGCATCGTCGTCGAGAACGAGGGCTGTGGTTTTCCGTCGACCTTTAATCGCGCGACCGACGCCGGCTTCGGGCTGCGGCTCGTCAACCATCTGTGCACACGCTCGGGCGGCGAGATGACGATCGAGCCGTCGCCGACGTTGGGGCGGGTGGTGGCGCGGATCGGGGTGCGTTAAACAGCGCTTCGAGCCAGGCCCTGACGCTCCGCGTCGAGATACCGTTCGACGATACGGCGAAACTGCACGAGCGCCGAGTCCATTGCGAAGGCCATCATGTTGAACGAGGGATCGAGGGCGAGATTGCGTTGCTGCGCGGTGATGATCGCGCGATCCTCATCGAATGCTTCGACGATCGACTGGTGAATCGCACGCGTCACTTCGGGCTGATCGATTGCGAAGTTGTGCGGATGCCCGAAGAAGTAATGCGTCGAGGTTGCGGTTTCCGGCGTCAACGCCTGGCAGCCGCGAAATTCGGCGGCATCTACACGCAGGCCGTCCTGTGCGCCCGTGCCCACCGGTGCCATACCCGAGTCCATCCGCAGGATGCCGGGGATCGTGAAATCGTAGATGTTCCAGCGATCGACCTTGCCCGGCCACGCCTTCACGGCGGCGGCGAACGGTGGCACATCGGTGTCCATGGTCCAGCGCGTGACACGTACGCCATTGTCGAGCCGCTCGACCGACGGCCGGATCTTCGCGTAGCTTTCCGGACCGCCGAGCGTGGTCGGATGCACGAACGGCAGATGCGAGAAGTCGAGCAGGTTGTCGCAGATCAGCAGGTAATTCACGTCGTAGTGAATGTAGCCGGGCAGACTGCGCCAGTCGGGGTCGTCGAGCCAGTGCGTGTCGGGAATCGCATCTGGATCGGCGAGCGCCGCGTCGCCCATCCAGATCCATACCCATCGATGCCGCTCGACCACCGCGAAGCTGCGCACCCGCGCTTGAGGCGGCACACGATCCTGGGCGGGCGCTTCGATGCAGGTGCCGCTGCAGTCGAACTTCAGACCGTGATACAGGCAGCGCACATCGTCACCTTCGCGCCGGCCGAGCGATAGCGGTGCGCCGCGATGACAGCAGCGATCTTCGAGCGCGACCACCGTGCCGTCGGCGCTGCGATACATCAGGACCGGAATGCCGGTAATCGTCCGGGCGAAGAAATCGTCCGCGCCGATTTCGTGTGACCACGCGGCCACGTACCACGTGTTTTGAATAAACATCGTGCTGTCTCCAGTCATGTTGTCGATGGCATTGCCACGTTGCCGCCGCGCCCGGCTGCGGGGCGCTTGACCGCACGATAGGTTCGCCACCATCATGCGTCAAGACAATGGCCGTAATGACTGGAATGCACATCATGCATATTCGTGATCTCGACCTGAACCTGCTGGTGGTGTTCGATGCGCTGCTGCGCGAGCGCAGCGTGACGCGGGCCGCGACGGAGGTTGGTCTGTCGCAGGGAGCGATGAGCCACGCGCTGAACCGGCTGCGCGCATTCTTCGAAGACCCGTTGTTCGTGAAGACGGCCGCCGGCATGACGCCGACACCGAAGGCGGCGATGCTCGGCCCGTCGATCGTCGGCATGATGACGACGCTGCGCGAGGACGTCGTGCCGCAGGCGCAGTTTCATCCGGCCACCGCGCGGCGCAGTTTTACGTTATGCATGACGGACATGGGCGAACTGGTGTTCCTGCCACCGCTCATTCGCCAGTTGCGCAGGGAGGCGCCTGACTGCACGCTGCGCAGCCTGCAGGTACCGTTCGGACAGATTGCCGGCACGCTCGCAACAGGCGAGGCCGATCTCGCGCTGGGTTCGTACCGCGGGGCGCCCGACGAACTGTTCCAGCAGCAACTCTTCATGCATTCGTTCGTGACGATGGTGAGCGTGCGCAACACGGCGGTCGGCGCGACGATCACGCGCGAGCAGTTCGAAACGATGCGCCATATCGTCGTGACGCTGGAAGGTCCGGGCGGCGCCACCTACGACAGCGCCTTCGACGAATACGGCATTCGCCGCAACGTCTATCTATCGACACCACACTTCCTCGTCGTACCGTTGCTGATCGACCAGCATCCCGACCTGATCGCCACGGTGCCGCTCGAACTCGGCAACGTGTTCGCGAAGCTCGGCACCGTGCGCATCCTGCCGCCGCCGGTCGCGTTGCCGCCGTTCGGCCTGCGGCAGCACTGGCATCCGCGCTTTCACGATGACCGGGCGAACATCTGGCTGCGGCAACTGATCAAGCGGACTTTCGAGCATTACCCGGATCTGCCGGACGAGAATCTGCCTGAGTCGCCCCCATCCGTGCGACGAAAGGCTTAACATCTGCGGTTTGGCCGCGCTGCGCTCCGTTGCGCGGCGTGCGCACGGTTCCCACACCCGCCCCCGATGAACTCCCGATTCGCCGACCTGACGCGCATCCCGTCCTTTGTGCCACTGGCAGGCGCGACCCTGATGCTCGGCGTCGCGATGTCTTTCACCGCGCCGTACCTGTCGCTGTTCAGCGTCGAGCACGCCGGCATGACGCCGCTGCGGCTCGGCCTCTTCATGACGTTGATCGCGGCGAGCGGCGTGGCGGCGAGCGCGTGGGCCGGTAAATGGTCGGACCGCCACGGGCACCACCGCGCGCTGCTGCTCGGGGCGCTGATCGCGGCGGCGCTCGGCTTTGTTTCACTGTGCTTCGTGCGCGACTACCGCGCATTGCTCGTGATCGGTGTCGCGTTTCTCGGTGCAGGCGGCTCGGCGATGTCGATGGTCTTTTCGTTCGGCCGGGCGGCGTTGCAGGTGCGCGACGAGGCCGAGCGTACGTTCGCGACGGCGACCTTGCGCACGGTGCTGTCGGTGGCGTGGGTGTTCGGGCCGTCGGTGGGCGCACTGGTGCTGGCCGCCGCCGACTTTTACGGGCTCTTCCTGTTCGCCGCGGCGTGCTTTGCCGGCTGCGCCGTGATCGTCTGGCGCATGCCCGAAGCGTCCGGCGGCGCGCTGCACAGCACGCCGGCACACGTGGCCGGCGATCCGGCGACGTTGCTCGAAGTGACTACCGTCACCGAGCCGGAGCCGCCGGTCAAACCCGATTTCGTCCATCCGGTGGCGTCGTCGCGGGTGATCTGGCGCACGGTGATCGCGCTGACGCTGATCGGCCTCGCGGCCAACGCGACGATGATCGTGTTGCCGCTGTACGTTGTGCATGGTCTGGGCGGCGCGCGCATCGACGTGTCGATCATGCTCGGTCTCGGTGCATTCCTCGAAATCCCGATGATGCTTGCGCTCGGCGCACGCGGTGCCACGCTGAACAAGCTGCGCTGGCTCGCTGCCTGCGCGGCGGTGCATGTCGTGTACTTCATTGCGCTCGCCTCGGCGGGCTCGATCCCGATCCTGATCCCGATGCAGGCGTTGAACGCCTTCGTCGTCGCGGTTACCTCGTGCCTTGGAATGACCTATGTGCAGGACCTGATGCCGCGTTCGCCCGGCCAGGCGACCGCGCTGTTCTTCAACTCGGCGCGGGTGGGCTCGATTCTGTCGGGCGTGCTGTCGGGGTTGCTGGTGGCGGGGCTTGGCTATCGCGGGACGTTTCTCGTCTGTGGTTTGCTGGCCGTGGGCGCATTCATCCTGTTCGCCGATCCGCCGTGGCGGCGCATGTGGCAGGCGGTGCAGGACTGGCGGCGCGCCCGCGAGCCTTATTGACCGGTGCGATCCGCCGGCCCACGTCAATCGTGTGTCTGCGCCTGCAGCCACACCAAAAGCGGCTTGAGCTTCTCGCGATACTCATTGCGCGGCGGATGCACGAGGTAATAGCCCGCGCCCGTTTCCAGCACGCGCTGGAACGGCCTGACGAGCGCACCGCTCGCAAGACTCTCCTGCAGCAGGTTCAGATCGCCGAGCGCCACGCCCAGCCCACGTACCGCCGCGTTGAACGCGAGGTCGAGTGTGTCGAACACCTGCTCGCGGTAGGTATGCGCGGCCAGTTCGCCGCTTTCTTTTTGCAGCCATAACATCCAGCCGCGCCGGCCAAAGCTCGAATGCAGCAGCGTGTGCTGCTTCAGATCTGCCGGCTCGACGAGCGGCGGCATGCCTGACAGGCCCTCGGCCATCTGCGGCGAGCACACGGGCGTGAGACGTTCGCGCATCAGCGGTGTGGCTTCGAGCCCATCCCAGCGGCCGGTGCCGAACAGGATCGCCGCATCGAGCGTGCCTTCGCCGAAGTTGGTCGGCAGGAACCACGCGGTGTCGATGTTCAACTGGGTGCCCGGCGCTTCGGCATAGAAGTCGGGCAGGCGCGGCAGCAGCCAGCGCGCGGCCAGCGTCGGCGTGACGCGCAGCGTCACGGTCTGGCCGCCCATGCTCGGGATGTGCATCGAGCGTCGTGCGGTGGCGAGCAGTTCTTCGACGATCGGCACGAGCCGCTGGCATTCGACGGTCGGCACCACCATCCGGGTATGCCGCACGAACAGCGCGCAGCCGAAATACTCCTCGATCTGCTGGATATGGCGGCTCACGGCGCTCTGGCTCAGAAACAGCTGCTGCGCGGCAGCCGTGAAATTTCCGCAACGGGCGACGACCAGCAGTGTCTGCAGCACGTTGAACGGTGGATAGCGTTCGATCTTCATTTATGCGAGTTGTGCATGGGAACCATGAGATTTTACCGTTTGCCCCGTGGAAATTGGCGTTCATAAAATCGCCTCAACCTTGCCCGGCGGCGCTTCATCTCCACTCAGGCATCCGCTCAATCCATCCACGGAGTTTTCGCATGACCCAGCACACCGACCGGCTATGGGGCGGACGTTTCAAGACCGGCCCGGCGCCCGCGCTGACCGCGCTGTCGCGCTCGGACCCGAGCTTCTTTCGTCTCGCACCGTACGATCTCGCCGGTTCGCGCGCGCATGCGCAGGAGCTGCGGCGGGCGGAAATCCTGAGCGCGGCCGAGTTGCAGCAGCTACTCGACGAAATGGACCGGCTCGACGCGCAGTTCCGAGCCGGTGAGGTCGGCCCGTTGCTGCAGGACGAGGACGTGCATACGTTTCTGGAGCGCGAACTGACGCAGCGGCTCGGCGCAACCGGCGGCAAACTGCGCGCCGGGCGCTCGCGCAACGATCAGGCAGCGAACGACTTAAGGCTCTTTCTGCGGGACAAGGCGCGTACGCTGACCCAAGCGGTGATCGATCTGCAGAATGCATTAATCGAGCAGGCGAATGCGCACATCGGCAGCGTGTCCGCGGGCTTTACGCACCTGCAGCCGGCGCAGCCGGTCGTGTTCGCGCACCATCTGCTGGCCCATGCGCAGTCGATCTACCGCGACATCGACCGTCTGCTCGACTGGGATCGTCGCAGCGCGCGTTCGCCGCTCGGCGCCGCCGCGCTGGCGGGATCGGCGATCTGCCGGCGCCCGGAACTGTCGGCAGTGGAACTCGGTTACGACGGTCCGTGCGAGAACTCGATCGATGCCGTGGCGTCGCGCGATCACGTCGCGGAGTTCGTGTTCGTGACGAGCATGCTGGCGGTGAACCTGTCGCGGCTGTCGGAAGAAGTGATTCTGTGGACCTCGCGGCAGTTCGGCTGGGTCGTGCTCGACGACGGCTACGCGACCGGCAGCTCGATCATGCCGCAGAAAAAAAACTCCGACATCGCGGAATTGACGCGCGGCAAGGCGGGCCGGCTGATCGGCAACCTGAGCGGCCTGCTGGCAACGCTCAAGTCGCTGCCGCTCGCGTACAACCGCGATCTCGCCGAAGACAAGATCGCTGCGTTCGATTGCATCGACACGCTCGAACTCGTGCTGCCCGCGATGGCCGGCATGATCCGCACGATGCGCGTGAACGTCGACGAAATGCGTCGCCAGGCGCCGCTCGGTTTCACGCTCGCCACTGAAGTCGCGGACTGGCTCGCACTGCGTGGCGTGCCGTTCAGCGAAGCGCATGAGATCACCGGTGCGCTGGTGCGGGTGTGCGAAGAGCAGGGGATCGAGTTGTCGGAGGTGTCGGTGGCGACGCTTGCGCAGGTCGATGCGCGGCTCGAACCGGCCGTGCTTGCGCATGTCACGCTCGATGCCGCGGTTGCGGCGCGCAGCGGTTACGGCGGCACGGCGCCCGTGCGGGTTCGCGAACAGATCGAGCGTTTGCAAGGCGCGCTGGCCGCGCAGCTTGCGTGGGCCACTTCGTACGGGGGACCGACATGTTGAGCGCATCGAGAGACGGACAACCGGGTTTGCTCGCTGCGGGCGGCTCCGCGGAAGAAGCTGGTGTAACGCACGAGTTCACCGACATCTCGCAGCTAGTCCACGTGCGTCGGCGGCACTGGGGGCGTTATCTGTCGACGGCGATCATCGTCGCGATCATCGGCTACGTGGTCGTTGCATTCGCGCACGGGCAGATCGAATGGAGCTACGTTGCGCGTTTTCTCACGGCGCGTTCGATCCTGACCGGCCTCGCGAACACCGTCGTGATGACGATCCTCGCGATGGCGCTCGGCATCGTGCTCGGCGTGATGACTGCGGTCATGCGGCTGTCCAGCAATCCGGTCGTGCAAACGGTCGCGCGCGGCTACGTGTGGCTGTTTCGCGGCACGCCGGTGATCCTGCAACTGCTGCTGTGGTTCAACCTCGCGCTGGTGTTTCCGACACTCGGCATTCCGGGACTGTTCGAGTTCCGCACCGTCGATGTGATGACGCCGTTTCTCGCCGCGTTGCTCGGCCTCGGTATCAATCAGGGTGCGTATACATCGGAGGTGGTACGGGCGGGCATGCTGTCCGTCGACACCGGCCAGTATGAGGCCGCGAAGTCGATCGGCATGCCGCGGCTGCAGGCATTGCGCCGCGTGATCCTGCCGCAGGCGATGCGCGTGATCGTACCGCCGATCGGTAACGAACTGGTCGGTATGGTCAAGCTGACATCGCTCGCGAGCGTGATCCAGTACGCGGAAATGCTGCACAACGCGCAAAACATCTACTACGCGAATGCTCGCGTGATGGAGCTGCTGATCGTCGCGGCCATCTGGTATCTGGCCGTCGTGACGGTGCTATCGCTGTTGCAGACGCAGGTGGAGCGGCGGTATGCGCGTGGCGCAGGCCGCAAGTCGGGTCGCCAGTGAATCGCTCAATCATGCCGGCGAAATATGCGGACCCCGCGGGGAGCAAGACAACATGAATCCAATCGTTCGCGCCGTCGACGTACGCAAGTCCTACGGCGACTTCAAGGCGCTGCAAGGCATCACGCTCGACGTGGCGAAAGGCGAAGTGCTGTGCGTGATCGGGCCGTCGGGCTCGGGCAAGAGCACGTTCCTGCGCTGTATCAACCAGCTTGAAGCGATCAACGACGGCGCGCTGTGGGTTAACGGCGAACTGGTCGGCTACCGGCGCGTCGGCGACCGGCTTTATCCGTTGTCGGAAAAGCAGATGGCGCGGCAACGGCTCGCGACCGGCATGGTGTTCCAGCGCTTCAATCTGTTTCCGCACAAGACGGCGCTGGAAAACGTGATCGAAGGGCCGGTGCAGGTGCTTAAGCGGCGTCGCGCGGAAGCCATCGAAGAGGCGCGCGCGCTACTCGAGCGCGTCGGGCTTGGCCACAAATGCAATGCGTTTCCGGTCGAACTATCGGGTGGCCAGCAGCAGCGCGTCGCGATCGCGCGTGCACTGGCGATGCATCCGCAGTTGATGCTGTTCGACGAACCGACGTCGGCACTCGATCCGGAACTGGTCGGCGAAGTGCTCGCCGTGATGCGTGATCTCGCGCAGAGCGGCATGACGATGATCGTCGTCACGCACGAACTCGGCTTTGCACGAGAAGTGGCAAGCCGTGTGGCGTTTATGGACCAGGGGCAGGTGGTCGAGAGTGGCCCGCCGGACCAGGTGCTGTCGCATCCGCAGCACCGCCGTACCCAGGACTTCGTGTCGGCCGTGCTGTCCTGAGTACCGACTGTCGAACCACATAACCCATCTCACGCCGTGCCGCGCACGGACAACCTTTACTTCAAGCGAGTGTTCATGAACGCATTCTTTCGTTTGCGCGGGCGGGTCACGCTCGCTGTTGCGCTCGTAGCCGCTACGGGGGCGCTGTGCGTGCCATCGGCGCACGCCGGAACCGTACCGTCGATCGGCAAGAGCATGCTGATCGCAGCCATCGTCCCCAACTATCCGCCATTCGAATACAAGGACCCGGCGACCGACAAGCTGATGGGCTTCGACGTCGATCTCGGCGAAGCGCTCGCGGCGAAGCTCGGTGTGACGTTGCAATGGCAGGAGACCGGTTTCGAGCAGATGATGAGCGCGCTCACGACGCATCGTGTCGACGTGATCCTGTCGGGCATGACCGATCTGCCGGCACGCCGTAGCGCCGTCGATTTTCTCGACTACATCACGACGGGCCCGCAGTTTTATACGCTCAAGACACGCGCCGGTGAGTTTCCCGACATGACTGCGCTGTGCGGCAAGACTGTCGGTTCGAGCCGACGCACGTCGTTCCCCAGCGACACCGCGAACTGGAGCAACGCAAACTGTGTGAAGGCCGGTAAAAAACCGATCAATGTGGTCGGCACCGATGGTTCGTCCGATGCGCGCATGCAGTTGCGCCAGGCGCGACTCGACGCAGCCGTGCAGGGCGGCGAAACGTTGCCGTACCAGAACTCGATCGAACAGAACGCGTACGCGCCGATCGGCAAGCCGTTCCTGTCGCAGTACACGGGCATCGGCATCGCGAAGAGCAACACGGCGATGACCGCCGGCTTGACGTCGGCTCTGAACCAGCTGATCGCGGACGGCACCTATCAGAAGCTGCTCGCGAAGTGGGGGCTGCAGGACCATGCGGTGCAGAAGGCGGTGCTCAATGCCGATAACTGACCGGCCGCTGCGCACACGCGCTGGCGCACGCACGGAAACCGCTAACGACACACGGACTGCGCCGCGCTGGCCGCACGGACGACGCTCGTGTGTCGCGCTCGCCTTCGATCTCGACGGTCCGACCGGCGATGCGATGCTCGATGGTTCGATCTGGCGTAACCCCGCTTACTTTACGCTCGGCAGCTATGGGCCGTGGCGCGCGTTGCGGCGCCTGCTCGACATGCTGCGTGAACGTGCGGTGCCCGCGACCTTCTTCGTCCCCGCCTGGGTCGTCGAGCACTGGCCGCAGCAATGTGCGGCGATCGTCGAAGGCGGCCATGAGATTGCGTATCACGGCTATCGGCACGAAGCGTTCTGGACGCTCGATCGCGATGGCCAGCGTGCGGTGATGGAGCGTTCGGCGGAGGTTTTCGAACGGCATCTGGGCATTCGCCCGGTGGGTTTTCGCACGCCTTCCGGCGACTGGGGACCGGACACGATCCGCGTGCTGGCCGAAGCCGGTGTGCGCTATTCGAGTTCGATGCGCGGCGACGACCGGCCGTACCTGATGCACGCAGAAGGTATCGCTGAGCCGATGGTCGAGATTCCGGGCCGCTGGGAACTGGACGATTACGCGTCGCTCGCGTATCACCGCAACCCGGATTTTCCGGCGAGCCTCGATCGCATTGCGAGTTACGACACGACGTTCGATAACTGGCGGCGCGAGTTCGATGGTTCGCATCGCGACGGGCTGTGTCTGACGACGCTGTTTCATCCGAAGGTATCGGGTAAGCCTGGACGCATTCCGTTGCTTGAGCGGCTGATCGATCATATGCGCGAGCAGGACGGGGTGTGGTTCGCCGCGTGTCGCGATGTTGCGCAATGGTGGCGTGATACGTATGTGGTCAACGCCGTGGCTACCCCGGCGCAGGAATTTCGCTCATGAATAACCCGAACGGAAGCAAAACAATCTGGCCGCAGCGCGCACGCTGTGCGGTCGTCGTCACGGTCGATTTCAACGATGACCTCGGCATCCTGACGCAGGAGCCGCGCATCGCGGGTCGCGAGAAATCGCTGTCGGTGTGGCGTTATGGCGCGAAGCGCGGCGTCGACCGCGTGCTTGACGCACTCGACGAAGCCAGCGTGCGTTCGAGCTGGTTCGTGCCCGGTCAGGTCGTGAAGACGCATGCCGGACTCGTCAGCGAGATCGCTGCGTGCGGTCACGAACTGGGCACATCCGGCGATCGTTGCGAAAACTTCGATACGTTGACGCTCGCTGAGCAACGGCGTGCTTTTCTCACGGGACAGGATGCGCTTGCGGCACTCACCGGGCACCGTGCCCAAGGGTTTCGCTCGTTCTACGGCAACTGGGCGCCGGGTTTCGCGGACTTCATCCGCGACGAAGGCGTGACGTGGTCGTCGTCGTGGCGCGGTGACGATCTGCCGTATTTCCATCCCACCGAACTCCCGACGCAGGTCGACACGTCGAGTACACCCGTGCCGCTCGTCGAGCTACCGCTGCACTACGAACTCGAAGACGAGCCGTACTTCGCGTACAACCTTTCACCGGCAGTGCCGGTTGGACAGCCGCGCATCCCGTCGTACCGCGAGGTGCTGTCCAACCTGAAGCAGGACTTCGCTGCGTTCCATCGCTTTGGCCTGTGCTTCGTGTTGCGGTTACATCCGGAGATCATCGGTACCGCCGGACGCATCGACGTGTTGCGCGAACTGCTCGCCGAGATGAAAATGCGCGGCGACGTGTGGTTTGCGACGGGCGCCGAAGTCGCGGAGTGGTGGCGCGCGACCGTCGCGCGTAACGAGCCCGGTCATCCGGTCGACGTGTTCGAGCAATACCGGCAGGCGGTCGCATGAGCGCGCGCGATCGGTCCTTGTCGGAGCAACTGGCGGGGTTCGTCGCGGGCTTGCCTGATGATGCGATTCCCGAACCGGTTGTCGAGCGGGCGAAGCGGCATATTCTCGATACGCTTGGTGCGGCGCTGGCGGGTTCGGCTGCGCTCGAAGCACGCAGCACCCGCGCGATCATGCAGCCGGTACAAGCGGGCGGCTCCGGTGCGGTGGGTGCATGGGGTACCACGCTCGCGTTCGGTCCTCGCGATGCGGCGTTCGTCAACGGCGTGGCTGCGCATGCGCTCGAACTCGACGATTCGGGTGGCTGCGATCATTCGGGGGCGGTGGTGCTGCCGGCCGCGTTTGCCGCGCTCGCGTGCAGCGAGCGACCTGTGTCGGGTCGTGCGTTTATCGCAGCGGTCGTACTCGGCTACGACGTCGGGCGTCGCGTGCTCGAAGCGTGCGGCGGCTACTCGCCGCACAACGGCCGCGGCTGGCATTCGACGATGACCTGCGGCGTGTTCGGCGCTGCCGCTGCGTCCGCGCGTCTGCTCGGCCTCGATGCGGCGCAGACCGGTGCAGCACTTGGTCACGCGGGCAGTTTCGCCGGCGGCTTGTGGGGCTTTATTCACGACGCCTCGCAGACCAAGCGGATGCACACAGGCCGCGCGGCCGAGGGCGGTCTGCTGGCCGCGCTGCTCGCACGCGAAGGCGTGAGCGGACCCAGCCAGGTCTTTGCCGACGTATGGGGGGGCTTCTTCAACGCATTCGCGCCCGAGACGCAAGAGCCCGCTGCGCTGCTCGCCGACCTCGGTACGCAGTGGAAACTGATGCGTTGCTCGATCAAACCGCACGCGTCGTGCCGCAGCACGCATGCGGCCGTCGATGCGACGCTCGAACTACTGGGCGGCCGTGCCTGCGATCTCGACCGGCTGGAAAGTGTGCACGTACGGCTCAGCGCGTTCGTCGAAAGGATGTGCGGCGGCCGCGATCTGCATCCGCTTGCATCCGCGCAGATGAGCTTGCCGTATGCGCTTGCCGCCGCGCTGGTGTACGGTCACGCGGGGCTCGACGCGTATGCCGACGCGCAACGGCGCGATCCGCGCATTAGTGCTGCGATGTCACGCATCGTGCTCGAAGTGGACCCGACGATGTCGGATCTGGACGAACCGTTCGTCACGCTCGCGCTGCGCGATACGCCGTCGCGTTCGCTGCAGGTACCGGTGCCACTGGGCGACCCACGCAATCCGCTATCGGATGATGCGTTGCTCGCGAAGTACCGCTCACTTGCCGGTGTCGTGCTCGATGAAGCACCGCTTGCCGCGCTGGCCGATTCCGTACTCGGTCTCGATCGCATTACAGACGTACGCACACTGTTGCCGTGGCTCACCGGTCACGCCGACGCACGCACACCGTTGCATTGACACGCGCAAACACGCCTCAAAGACTCTTCAAAACAAAAGGACGTCATCGATGAATCTCACTCCGCTACGCGCTGCCTCTGGATTGCTGGTGTTCTGCCTGTCGACGCTGTGTGGCATCGGTGCCGCACACGCGCAGGCACTGCCCGACGCGATCGCGAAATCGAAAACGATCAAGGTCGCGGTCAATTCGATCTATCCGCCGATGGAATACAAGGACCCGGACAGCGGCGAGCTGACCGGCTTCGACATCGATCTCGGCAACGCGATTGCAAAAGAGCTGGGCGTGAAGCTCGAATGGCAGGAATCGGCATTCGAGCAGTTGCTGCCGTCGCTCGCGACCGGACGCGTCGACATGATTCTGAGCGGCATGAGTGATCTGCCGAAGCGCCGCGATAGCGTCGATTTTCTCGACTATATGAATTCGGGCGCGCAGTTCTACATCCTGGCTTCCCGCGCGGGCGAGATCCGCAATGCCACCGATCTATGCGGCAAGTCGGTCGGTACGAGCCGTAGCACATCGTTCCCCGCCGATACCGCCGAATGGAGCGCACAGCACTGCGTCGCGACCGGCAAACCGGCGATCACCGTGGTCGGTACCGAAGACACATCGTCGGCGCGCATGCAGCTCAAGCAGACGCGCATCGCGGCGGGCGTGCAGGGCAGCGAAACGCTGCCGTACGCGATGAAGCTCGAACCGAATACCTACAAGCCGATCGGCGAGCCGTTCGCGACGTCGCCCGAAGGCATCGCGTTCGCGAAGTCGAATCCGAAGCTGCGTGATGCGGTGCTCGGCGCGTTGAACCGGCTGGTCGCCAATGGCACGTACCACGCGATCGTCGTGAAGTGGGGGCTGCAGTCGAGCGCCGTTGCGAAGATCGGTGTGAATGGTGTAACGCCGCAGTAAGCACGTCTAGTGCCGTGAGTTAAGTCGTCGCGTTTTCAAGTGCACGCACGCGCGGAATAACTTCTTCGGCGAAGCGCTTCATATCGGCTTCGAACGGCTGGAACTGCAGCATGAAGAGTTCGATGCCCGCGCGGCGAAACGCTACGATCCGTTCAGCGACCGCATCGTAGCTGCCGACTAATCCCGCCGCGGTGCCGCCGTTCGAGCCGACGCGCGGCGTTTGCGCGAACGTCTGGAACATCACGGCCTTCGGGTCGATATTCTGTTTTTGCTGCGCGCGCAGCGGCGCATCTTTTGCGGCGAGCGCGAATAGATGCGCAAGATGGTCGGCGGCAAGCGCGTCGGTTTCGCGTGCGATCGCGAACGCCGAGAGCCCGAAGCGTAGTGGCGATGCCGCGTGAGGGCGCGGCCGGCGCGCTACGTCGGCAATCAGCGCAGTAACTTCGTCGAGCGGCTGACCGTTGATAAACCACACATCACCCGCATCGGCGACGAGCGCACGCGCCGGCTCCGATTCACCACCCACATAGATGCGTGGCCGTGCGCGAAACGGATCGGCGGGGCGCAGCTGGTAATCGTCGATGTGAAAGTGTTCGCCAGTAAACGACGTGCGTTCGCCGCGCAGCAACTTTTCGACGACCGTAATCCATTCGCGTCCATACGCATAGCGCGCATCGTGCTCGGCGAAACCGATGCCCGCGCGCTCCAGTTCCGGGCGATTCCACGCATTGACGAGATTCAGCGCGAAGCGCCCGCCGCTGATGTGCTCGATCTGCTGCGCCATCTTCGCGAGCACGACCGGGTGGTACAGGTACGGCTTGATCGCCGCGATGATCTCGATGCGCGACGTCAGTGCCGCGAGTGCCGCCGATGCGGTCCACGCTTCGAGCTGATCGAGGTTGGAGTCGTGCGGATTGATCGTGTGCTGCGCGATGAGCACCGAGTCGTAGCCGAGCCGTTCCGCATCGAGCACGAGCGCGCGGTTGCGCGCCCATGACGCGTCATACGGTTCGTCAGGGTCTTGCAACGCTGCGCGGCTGCCGTGTACGAGTGCCCAGATGCCGAAGCGGGCGGGGAAGGTCGACATGAAAGAAAACACTCCGCAAAAACTGGCAGACATGATGCCTGTCGCGGCGCGCGAACGTTCCAACTTCTGCGGCTATCGATCGATGAAATCGGCATTTGATGCGCCGCACATTCTTTATATAGTGACCGGTTCCTTCGTTAACCGGATGCTGATCGATGCGCGCTT
This sequence comes from Paraburkholderia acidicola, assembly GCF_002362315.1. GTDB lineage: Bacteria > Pseudomonadota > Gammaproteobacteria > Burkholderiales > Burkholderiaceae > Paraburkholderia > Paraburkholderia acidicola. The sequence continues at coordinate 731,884 of NZ_MTZV01000006.1, read as the reverse complement.
TTTTCACCCGACTTCCTCGCTTGCGAACTGCCACAGTGGCTCTGCTCGTCACCGGCGTACTGGCGAGCGCGCTATGCCTACCTAGCGCAGCGAGTGCGCGCGAAACCGTGTCGATCAGCTACCAGCGTTCGTCGACGCTGTTCATCCTGCTGAAGCGCACCGGAGAACTGGAGAAGAAACTCGGCGCACTAGGCTACGACGTGAGCTGGCACGAGTTCTCGACGGGACTGCTGCAATCGCTGAACGCGGGCAGCGTCGATCTGCACGCGGACGTCGCCGACGCGTTTGCGCTGTTCACCCAGGCGGCGAATGCGCCGCTGACGTATTACGCGGAGGAAACGTCCGCGCCATCCGCGCAGGCAATCATCGTGCCGCCCGATTCGTCGATCCGTACGGTGTCCGACCTGAAGGGCAAACGCGTCGCGGTGTCGAAGGGTTCGGGCTGCAATTTTCTGCTGCTGGCCGCGCTCGCGAAAGCGGGCCTGACGATCAACGACATCCAGGTCCGTTACCTCGAAGCACCCGATGCACTCGCCGCATTTCGCGGCGGCAATGTCGACGCGTGGGTGATCTGGGATCCGTTCCTGGCCGCCCAGCAGCGTGAAGCGCATGTGCATGTGGTCGCGGATGGTTCCGACGGACTTGCGCAGTACAACCGCTTCTACACGGCGACGACTTCATTCGCCGAGCGCCATCCTGACGTGCTGCGTGCAGTGTTCGACGAACTGAAGGAGACGGGCCAGTGGGTGAAGGCACATCCGCAGGAAGCCGCGCAGATTCTCGCGCCGCTGTGGGGCAATCTGCCCGCACCGACCGTTGAGCTAGCGAACAGCCGGCGCAGCTATGCAATCGTGCCGGTGCAACGCGATCAGCTCGGTGAGCAGCAGCGAATCGCCGATACGTATCGTGCAGCAGGGTTGATTCCGGCGACATTGAAGGCGACTGATATTCGCATCTGGACGCCGCCTGCGCGGTGACTGCCGTCGCGACATGTCCGGCAGTCAGGCTTTGCGATCAACTCACCATTCTGATTTATGCGGCACGCCGATCCGGCGGCGAGTCGCCGGTCACGCTTTGCCGACTGTGCTGTCTCGGTGAACAGCCTATGACGCGTTTGAAAGCCTTGCCGAACGCGCTTTCGGACTCGTAGCCCAGCGATGTGGCAATACGGGGAATTGAGTCACCCGAATTTTTCAATCGATCGCACGCCAACAGCATTCGCCATCGTGTCAGGTACTCCATCGGGGATGATCCAACTGTCTCCTTGAAGCGCAGTGCAAAGGTCGAGCGCGACATGCCGATGCGCACGGCCAGCGTCTGTAACGTCCACGGATGCCCTGGGTCATCGTGCATGCAGGCGAGGGCTGCGCTCAGCTGTTTATCCGCCAATGCGAAGAGCCAGCCAACGCCTGCGCTCGCCCTGTCGTTCAGGTGCAGGCGCAATGCTTGAACCAGCATCATGAAGGCGAGTTGCTGCGCGATCAAAGATCCGCCCGGCTGCGGATCGCGTATCTCCTGAGTCATGCGCTCCAGCGACCAGCGCATCGCCGCCTTGTCCGAATCCTTGCGGATATGCACGATAGGGGGCAACGAGCCCAACAGCATGTTGGCGTGGTCACCGGTGAGCAGAAAGTAACCGCCGACGAGATAACAACCCTCTTCGTCGTAGCTGGAGATGCCGGTACCCGATCCCCCTGCTACCAGTGGCAGACTGAAGTCGACCGGTTTTATCGACAGGTCGGTGGCAAGGCAGAAAGGGGGCCCTGGTGGCAATAAGTAGCAGTCGCCCGCGGTGAGAAGCACCGGATCGCTAACGCCATTCACCGATAACCAGCATTGACCGGAGACCACGGCATAGCATTTGATGCCGTCATGTCGCTGCCACTGAATCGCCGAGTTGCGGTTGATCCCAAGGCCGCCCGATACAACGCTCCTGGGTTTCAGCAAAGACAACAAGTCTGAGAGTGGATCCATACAATTCCTGGACGATTGATCCAAAGATGCGGACTATACGACATTGTTCGTATCGCGAACACAGCCTAAATTAGGTATCGCTGGACTGCGACTGCAGCCCTGAATCTACCTAAAGGCGAATTCATCATGCGTATTTTTGTAACGGGCGCCACGGGTTTTATTGGCGCAACCATTGTTCACGAGCTTATCAACGCAGGCCATCAGGTGCTTGGACTGACGCGGTCGGAGGCGGGTGTCCGGTCGCTCACCTCCGTCGGAGCCGAAGCGCACCGTGGTGATATTGACGACCTCGACAGCCTGAGCCGCGGGGCAAGCTCGGCTGACGGAGTCATCCACACGGCCTTCAATCACGATTTTTCGACGATGCTGGCGAACTGTGAAGCAGACCGGCAGGCCGTCGAGGCAATGGGGGCCGCGCTGCACGGATCGGACCGCCCGTTGATCATTACCTCTGTTGCAGCACTGGGTGCGTCTGCGTACGGTAAGCCCGCAACTGAAGACAACTTCAATCCTGATCAACGGAACCCCCGCAAGGTGTCGGAATTGACCGTTGATGCACTAGCACAGCAAGGCGTCAGGGTATCGGTCGTGCGTCTTCCGCAAGTCCACAATCCCGTCAAGCTGGGGCTCATCAGCTACCTGATTAAACTGGCTCGAGAAAAGGGCGTGTCCGCCTATGTCGACGACGGGCTTAGCCGCTGGGCTGCTGTGCACCTCTCGGACGCGGCCCGTCTATACCTTCTGGCGTTAGAGAAACGCGCGACGGGTAGCCGATATCATGCGGTTGCCGAAGAGGGCATAGCACTGCGCACGATTGCTGAAGTCATTGGTCGCAATCTGAATGTACCGGTAAAGAGCGTTACCGCTGCGGATGCACCCGCGCACTTCGGCTGGCTCAGTGCATTCGTCGGAGCCGACATGTCCGCTTCCAGCGCGCTTACGCAGGAACGACTGGCATGGCAGCCCAAAGGGCCAGGACTGATCGCCGATCTTGAACAGGTACGCTAGGTAATCGATGCCTGGGACGGTGTCCGTTCAAGCTGCCGGCTGGATGGTTCGCAATTCCGTAGCCAGCGCCCTGAGCTCGGTTCTTTGATTCTCGATCTGGGCCGCTTGTGCTTCGAGGGCGCGAAGCTTTGATTCGACGATCGCCAACAGTCGAGCCTTTCGACCTTCGTCGTGCGGGGACGAGAGATGCGACTCCACCTCGGTTAGAGAAAAACCAAGACGGCGGGCCCGATCGATGAACCGCAAAATCTCCATCGCCCGCGCGTCATATTCTCGATATCCGTTCAACGACCGCCCGGGCGGTGGAAGTAGCCCGCGAGCCTCGTAAAAGCGAATTCGAGTCGCGCTGATCCCCGTTTGCGATGCAAGTAGCCCGATGCGCATGAGCTTGACCTTCAAGTAGGTGGAAGCTGCAGCATCCTGATTCTTCAACCCAGGATGCACCGATCCAATGGAAACACTTTTGATGATACCGGGCCTCTGCAGCGATGCTGCCGTCTGGCGCCGAACAATTGCTGCGCTGGACGGGAGGATCGACTGTCTCGTTGGCGATACGCTCAGCGACGTAACGCTCGAGGGCATGGCGCGTCGCGTTCTAGCCCAGGCCCCGGATCGCTTTGCGCTCGCGGGTTTATCGATGGGGGGAATGGTGGCGTTGGAGATCATGAGAATCGCCGCCCGACGGGTTACACACCTGGCGTTGATCGACACCAGCGCACGGCCTGACAGTTTTGGGCGAGGGGTATATCGTCGTCTCGCCAATTTATACGTCGGCGTGAGCAGCGACTTTCAGCGGACGGCGCAGCGTAGCCTCAGATCGCTTGTGCATCCGTCGACTCCGGAAGACGTGCGCGGCGAACTGGTTGAAATGAGTGTCCGGGTCGGCCCGCAAGCTTACGTACGGCAAAATCGGGCGGTCATTGCCCGTTCCGATTTGCGGCCGGTCCTGTCGACGATCGACATTCCAACCATCGTGGTGGTGGGTCAGGAGGACCGGGTCACGCCGGTTCGTCTGTCCTACGAGATCCAGAGTCTCGTGCCGGAATCGAAACTGCATGCGATTCCTGATTGCGGGCATCTGCCGCCAATCGAGAAGCCTCACGAAGTGGCCGCCTTGCTATCGGCGTTCATCGCGCCTCGCCACTAGAAATCGGAACCGGGCCATCGCCAGAGCGACGACGCTAGCCCGGTTTGTTGCTTCAGCCTAGTAGTCGAAGCCCGGCCCCCCCGCACCCGGACCACCCGGCGCCGCAGCAGGCGCGCTATCTTTCGGCGCCTCATACACGGTGGCATCCGTGGTCAACAGCAAGCTCGCAATCGACGCCGCGTTTTGCAACGCCGTACGCGTGACCTTGGTCGGATCGAGCACACCCGATTCCACCAGATCGCCATACTCACCGGTTGCCGCGTTGTAGCCGAAGTTGCCGCTGCCTTCCGCGACCTTCGCGACGACGACGCTCGCTTCTTCGCCGGCATTCGTGACGATCTGCCGCAGCGGTTCTTCGAGGGCACGACGCACGATGTTGATGCCCGCGTCCTGGTCCCGGTTCGCGCCCGTCAGTCCGGCGATTGCCTGCTTGACGCGAATCAACGCGACGCCGCCGCCCGGCACGATGCCTTCCTCGACGGCAGCGCGCGTCGCGTGCAGCGCATCGTCGACGCGGTCCTTCTTTTCTTTCACTTCGATTTCGGTGGCACCGCCTACCTTGATCACCGCAACGCCGCCCGCCAGTTTCGCAACACGCTCCTGCAGTTTCTCGCGGTCGTAGTCGGAAGTGGCTTCGTTGATCTGCACGCGGATCTGCTTCACACGTGCCTCGATGTTGGCTTTGTCGCCAGCACCGTCGATCACGATCGTGTTTTCCTTGGCCACCTCGATGCGCTTCGCCTGGCCCAGTTCGGCCAGCGTTGCCTTTTCGAGTGTGAGGCCGGTTTCTTCGGCGATGACCTGGCCGCCGGTCAGAATCGCGATGTCTTCGAGTAACGCCTTGCGACGGTCGCCGAAACCCGGCGCTTTCACAGCGACTGTCTTCAGGATGCCGCGAATATTGTTCACGACGAGCGTCGCGAGCGCTTCGCCTTCGACGTCTTCCGCGATGATCAACAGCGGCCGTCCTGCCTTCGCAACCTGTTCGAGCACCGGCAGCAGATCGCGGATGTTCGAGATTTTCTTGTCGTGCAGCAGGATGTACGGCGTTTCGAGCACCGCGACCTGGCGATCCTGGTTGTTGATGAAATACGGCGACAGGTAGCCGCGATCGAACTGCAGTCCTTCGACCACGTCGAGTTCGTCGGCGAGCGACTTGCCGTCTTCGACGGTGATGACGCCTTCCTTGCCAACCCGGTCGATCGCTTCAGCGATGCGCTGACCAATCGATTCCTCGCCGTTCGCCGAGATCGTCGCAACCTGGGCGATTTCCTTGCTGGTGGTGGTTGGCTTGCTGATCTTCTTCAGCTCTTCGATGCCCGCGGCGACGGCCTTGTCGATGCCGCGCTTCAGATCGAGCGGATTCAGTCCCGCAGCGACATACTTCTGACCTTCGCGAACGATCGCCTGGGCGAGCACCGTCGCCGTCGTCGTGCCGTCGCCAGCGGTGTCGCTCGTCTTCGATGCGACTTCTTTCACGAGCTGCGCGCCGATGTTCTGCAGGCGGTCGGCAAGCTCGATCTCTTTCGCTACCGACACACCATCCTTCGTCACCACCGGTGCACCGAAACTGCGTTCGAGCACGACGTTGCGGCCTTTAGGCCCGAGCGTCACCTTTACTGCATTCGCGAGCAGATTCACCCCTTCGACGAGTTTGGTGCGCGCGTTGTCGCTGAAAACGATTTCCTTGGCTGCCATGTTTCGATTCCTTTATGAATGAGGCGACGCGATCAGCGCGCGTTCACGACGGCGACGATGTCGTCTTCGTGCAGTACCAGCAGTTCGTTGCCGTCGACCTTGACGGCCTGACCCGCGTACTTGCCGAACAGCACGCGCTCACCGACTTTCAGGTCGGGCTCGATGCGTTTGCCGTCGTTGTCGCGCTTGCCCGGGCCGACTGCGAGGACTTCGCCCTGGTCGGGTTTTTCCGCGGCGCTGTCGGGAATCACGATGCCCGATGCGGTTCTGGTTTCCTGATCGAGGCGCTTGACGATCACGCGATCGTGTAACGGACGTAGGCTCATCTGCTTTCCTGTATCGATGAATTGGCACTCTTCACTGGCGAGTGCTGACCGAAGCCCGAGTATAGAAACGTGCCGTCGCGTACTCCAATAACGGATTCGCACAAGGTTATCGGTGTATGGCATTTGCGCGCGGTTCTGTCATAGCGGACGCGTGCGCGCCTTGACTGCATCACGTAAAAACCCTTCTGCCGTGCGGGTCCTGCCAGTTTCTTGTGGTTGGCGTATGGTGACCGTTCTGTTCAATGGCTGAATCGAACTTATCTAACACCGCCTCTAACATCGTCCCCCACACCATGACCCGCTCCCGTCAATTGCATCTCGGCGCGTTCATGCGCCCCGTCAGTCTTCATACCGGCGCATGGCGCTTTCCGGGCGCCGCGCCCGATGCGAACTTCAACTTCGCTCTGCTCAAACGTTTCGCGCAGCGGCTCGAAGCCGCGCGCTTCGACGCATTCTTCATGGCCGATCACCTCGCGGTGCTCAACATGCCGATCGATACGTTAAAACGCAGCCATACCGTTACATCATTTGAACCCATGACGTTGTTGTCCGCGCTCGCCGCGGTCACCGAGCGCCTCGGCCTGATCGCGACATCGTCGACGACCTTCGACGAGCCGTACCACGTCGCACGGCGTTTCGCGTCACTCGATCATCTGAGCGGTGGCCGTGCCGGCTGGAATCTCGTGACCACGTCGAACCCCGAGGCGGCCCGCAACTTCGGTCTCGACGAACACGTCGAGCATGGTGAGCGTTACCACCGGGCGCGCGAGTTCTATGACGTCGTGACAGGGCTGTGGGACAGCTGGGCCGACGATGCTTTCGTCCGCGACGTCGAGCGCGGTGTGTATTTCGAGCCGGAGAAACTGCATGTGCTCGATCACAAGGGCGAGCATCTGTCGGTGCGTGGTCCGCTGAATATCGCGCGGCCGGTGCAGGGCTGGCCGGTCGTCGTGCAGGCGGGATCGTCGGAGGCGGGGCGCCAACTGGCCGCCGAAACCGCCGATGCGGTCTTCACCGCGCAACCCAATCTCGCCGAGGGCAAACGCTTCTACGCCGACGTCAAAGCACGACTCGAACCGCTAGGCCGCGCGCGCGATCATCTGAAGATCCTGCCGGGCGCGTTCGTCGTGGTCGGATCGTCGCTTGACGAAGCGCGCGAGAAACGGGCCCAGCTCGACCGCTACGTGCACTACGACAGCGGCCTCGCGTCGCTATCGATTGCGCTCGGTCACGACGTGTCGCATCTCGATCCGGACGGCCCGCTGCCGGAGATTCCGGAGAGCAATGCGAGCCGCAGCGCACGGCAGCGTGTCGTCGATTGGGCGCGAGAAGAAGGGCTGACGGTGCGCCAGCTCGCGCAGCGCATCGGTGGCTATTCGGGGCTGGAGATGGTCGGTACGCCGGTATCGATTGCGGATCAGATGGAGCAGTGGCTCGTGGAAGAGGGCTCGGACGGCTTCAACGTGATGTTTCCGTTCCTGCCCGGCGGTCTCGATGATTTCGTCGATCAGGTGGTGCCCGAACTGCAACGGCGTGGCATTTTCCGTCGTGAGTACGAAGGCTCGACGTTGCGTGAGCATCTGGGGCTGCCGCGGCCGGCGAACCGTTTTTTTGCGGCGTAACGTCATGCGCCGGAGCGGAATCGATAGCAGAAAAAACTCGAAGCCGGACGTTGACCGTTGCATTCGCCGCCACGCATGATGCAACACCGTGCGTGCGGAGCGCGCACACCTTTCTTCAGGAGCATCCGATGAACGCCGTGGCCTCTCCGCTGTCTTCTGCATCTGAATCCACATTGCAACCGCAGTCGATCCAGATCTCACCGCTGTCCGCGCATATCGGTGCGGAAATTCACGGCGTCGATCTGACAAAGCCGCTGTCCCCGCAACAGATCGCGGAGATACGCGCGGCGTTGCTCGCATGGCGCGTCGTGTTTTTTCGCGAGCAGTTTCTGACCCACGAGCAACACGTTGCGTTCTCCGCGCAGTTCGGCGAATTGACGGTGGGGCACCCGGTGTTCGGGCACGTCGAGGGCCACCCGGCCATTTACTCGATCTCGAAGTTCCGCAAGGCGACGCGCTTCGAAGGGCCGGCGCTGCAGCGTCCGTGGACGGGCTGGCATACCGACGTGACCGCCGCGATCAACCCGCCGTATGCGTCGATCCTGCGCGGTGTGACGATTCCGCCGTATGGCGGCGATACGCAATGGACCAATCTCGTCGCTGCTTACAGCAAGCTGTCGGCGCCGTTGCGAGGATTCGTCGATGGCCTGCGCGGCGTGCATCGCTTCGCGCCACCCAGCGGCGCGCAAGGCACGGACGCATTCAATGCCGCGGTCGAGCAGAACACGCTCGTCACCGAACATCCGCTCGTGCGTGTGCATCCGGAAACCGGCGAACGCGCACTGTACGTGAGCCCTGGTTTTCTGAAGCAGATCGTCGGGCTGACACCGCGCGAAAACCAGGCGTTGCTCGAACTGCTGTGGGAACACGTGACGCGCCCTGAATTTACGGTGCGCTTTAAATGGGAAGCGGGTAGCGTCGCGTTCTGGGACAACCGCACCACAGCGCATCTCGCGCCGACCGATATCTTCGACCTCGAATTCGATCGCCAGCTGTACCGCACGACGCTGGTCGGCGACGTGCCGGTCGGTCCGGACGGTACGCGCTCGGTCTCATTGCAGGGCACGCCGGTCGGCGCTGCCGCTGCTGTTGCATTGAATTAAACGGAGCCCGCGGGATGACGCAATCTGCACTAACGGTGGACCATCTGGTGATTCGCGTTCGCGATCTCGACGCAACCGTCGACGATCTGAGCGCGCTCGGCTTCACGGTACAGCAGGGCGGTATGCACGCCGACGGCGTGACGCACAACGCGTTGATCGGTTTCGCGGACGGCAGCTACATCGAACTGATCGCCTTCCTGCGGCCCGCGCCGCAGCGGCGCTGGTGGTCGATCGGCGAACAGCACGGCGATGGCTTTGTCGATTTCGCGCTGCTGCCCGGGCCCGGCAGCGTGGCCGCGACGATCGAGGCGGCCCGCGTGCGTGGACTGTCCTACGACGGACCGCAGGACGGCGGCCGCATGCGGCCCGACGGCGAGCGGCTCGCGTGGCAGACCGGCCGGCCCGCTACCGCCGATCTGCCGTTCCTGTGTGGCGATATCACACCGCGCCGGCTACGCGTGCCGGAAGGCGAGGTGCGGCGCCATGCGAATGGCGTGCGCGGTATCGCGAGCCTCGCGGTCGCCGTGCGCGATCTTGACGTGAGCACGCGGCGCTACGCTGCGCTGCTGGGTATCGACACCCCCGTGTTATCGGCGCCACTAGCGGGCTTTGGCGCACGGGCCACGACGTTCCGTGTCGGTGCGACTGCGCTCGTGCTGTTCGAGGCGGCCGCGAGCGCGTCGTCGGACAGCGCGCTGCGGCGCCAGCTCGATACGCGCGGCGAAGGGCTCTTCGGTATTGCACTCGATGTCGGCCATGACGGCGACGCACGCGTGCTCGATGCGAACCGCACCCACGGTGCGCATATCGAAACCATCCGCACGTTCAAGGCGGGCGGAGGTCGCGCCTAGAAGGACGTGATTGTGCGGCGTGCCTGGCGCGTTTGACTCCGCATGCCGGCCGTCGCGCACATTCACACATATCGTTATCGGCTTTTCTTGGTTGCGTACGACGGTGGGCGAAATCTATTCTGGCTCGTTGCAGACCTACCGGAGCACATGATGACGACGATCCCCGCCCCGTTTCCGGGCACAGAAAGGGACCCGCAAACCCCGCCCGACGACGCCGAACTCGACGCCCGCTTTGCGCCTGTCTTTGCGCGCATCGCCGAAGGCAACATCGAACGCGAACAACGCCGCGAACTGGCCTACGAACCCGTGCGCTGGCTCAAGGAAGCGGGCTTCGCCGCGCTGCGCGTGCCACGCCGCTACGGCGGCCTCGGCGCGACGCTGCCGCAGTTCTTCCGCTTACTGACCCGGCTCGCCGAAGCGGATTCGAACCTGCCGCAAATTCTGCGTGTGCATTTCGGCTTTATCGAAGGGCGCCTTGAGGGCGAGGATGAAACGCTGCGCGAGCGCTGGTTCAAGCCGATCGTTGCGGGCGAAACGATCGGTGCGGCGATTTCCGAACGCACCGGCGCGACGCACAACTCGGTTACGCTCGCGCGCAACGTGAACGGCGACGGCTGGACGCTGAATGGCGAGAAGTACTACAGCACGGGTACGTTGTACGCGGACTGGATCGATGTGGCATCGCATGATGGCGACGACGATGTGCGCGTGCTGGTGCGCGGCGACGCGCCGGGCGTGACGCGCATCGACGACTGGGATGGCTTCGGCCAGCGGCTGACGGCGAGCGGTACGACGCGCTTCGAGGCCGTTCATGTGAGCGACGAGCAGATTCTCGTGCGCTACCGTGGTTCGGAGCCGCGCCGTAATACATCGCTGACCGCGTTCTATCAGACCGTGCATCTTGCGACGCTTGCGGGTATCGCACGCGCGGTGCTGCGCGACGGTGTCGAATTCGTGCGCGGCCGCACGCGGACCTTTGGCGTGCCGGGCCGTTCTAGCCCGCGGGACAACCCGCTCGTGCATCGTGTGGTGGGTCGGCTCGCAAGCCTCGTGTATTCCGCCGAAAGTCTTGTCGGTTCGGTGTCGGGCGCGCTCGAAAAAGCGTGGCAGGAACGACTGGCCGGCCGCGCGACCACCGACACCTACATCGCACTCGACATCGAAGCGTACCAGGCGCAGCAGATCGTGATCGAGCAGGTACTCGAAGCAGCGACACTGGTGTTCGAAGTGGGTGGCGCGTCGGCGACGAGCGAGGCACGGCGGCTCGATCGTCACTGGCGCAATGCGCGCGTGATCGCGTCGCACAACCCGGCGATCCAGCGTGAAAGCGCAGTAGGCAATTTCCATCTGAACGGCACACCGCCGGGCGAGCGCTTCAGTCTCGCGCATACGCCTGCGGAACTGACGGGTACGCAAGAGCCTGTTGCGGCAGCACTCGATTGATTGACGGTGCGGCACGCACGCCGCAAACCTCCCACCTTGCACCAGGAGCGCCGCATGAGCGGACAGATAGCGTACGCAAACACCGCTAGAAACGTCACGTCTACAACGCACGACGTCGACGTGCTGGTGCTCGGCGGTGGCCCCGCGGGCACGTGGGCGGCGGTCGGTGCGGCGGCGCGCGGCGCGACGGTGCTGCTCGCGGACAAGGGGTTTTGCGGCACCTCGGGTGCCACGGCACCAGCCGGTACCGCGGTCTGGTACGTACCGCCGGACGGAGATGCACGCGAGCGCGCGAAGGCGAGTCGTTTTGCGCTCGGTGGCGAGCTGGCGGATCAGACGTGGATGGATCGCGTGCTCGAGCAAACGTGGCGTAATTCGCAGCAACTCGCCGAATGGGGCTATCCGTTTCCCACCGATGCCGACGGCGAGCCGCGTCTGACGTCGTTACAGGGCCCGGAATATATGCGGCTGATGCGACGTCGCGTGAAAGAAGCAGGTGCACGAATCCTCGATCACAGTCCTGCGCTCGAACTGCTCGTCGACGAACACGGTGTGGTGTCCGGTGCCGCGGGCGTGAATCGTCAGACCGGCGACGCATGGATTGCGCGTGCGCAGGCGGTGGTGATCGCGACCGGCGGTTGCGCGTTTCTCAGCAAGGCGCTCGGTTGCAATGTGCTGACCGGCGATGGTCAACTCATGGCCGCCGAAGCAGGCGCGCAGCTATCGGGCATGGAGTTTTCGAATGCCTATGGGCTCGGGCCGGCGTTTTCGTCGGTGACGAAGTCGTTGTTCTATACGTGGGCGACGTTCTACTACGAGGACGGCACGCCGATCGAAGGGGCGGGTTCCGCGCGCGGCCGCGGTGTGATCGCGAAGACGCTACAGACCCAGCCGGTGTACGCGTGTCTCGATCGAGCCGATATGCAGATCCGCGCGTGGATGCGCACCGCGCAACCGAATTTCTTCGTGCCGTTCGACCGGCTTGGTCTCGATCCGTTTACGCAGCGCTTTCCGGTGACGCTGCGGCTCGAAGGCACGGTGCGTGGCACGGGCGGCCTGCATCTGGTCGACGAAACGTGTGCGACGTCGGTGCAAGGACTGTATGCGGCCGGCGATGCGGCGACGCGCGAGCTGATCTGCGGCGGCTTTACGGGCGGTGGCAGCCACAACGCGGCGTGGGCGATGTCGTCGGGATTGTGGTCCGGCGCGGGCGCCGCCGATTACGCGCGTGATGCGGGGCCGGCGGCGCGACACCGTTCGCTGCGGCATGCGGGCGGCGTAGGGCTGCACGATGGTGGCGACGTAACGCCGGTGGATAGTGCCGACCTGATCCAGGCCGTGCAGGCCGAAGTGTTTCCCTACGAGCGCAACTGGGCGCGGCGCGGCGATCTGCTCGACGATTCACTGGAGCGGCTCGATACGCTGTGGCAACGCGTGCGTCACGCGGCGCCCGCAAAAAGCGCAAGCGATGCAGTGCGCACACGCGAGGCCACCGCGATGCTCGCGACCGCGCGCTGGATGTATCGCAGCGCGCAGCAGCGTACCGAAACGCGCGGCATGCACCGGCGCCAGGAACATGCGGCACTTGATCCGCATCAGCATCATCGGTTGCTTAGCGGCGGGCTCGACGAAGTATGGGTCGAACGGCTCGCATTGACACCGTCTGCATCGCACGCAGGAGTCGCCGCATGATCGAGATTGTCGATGAAGCACGCTGCACGGGCTGCAATATCTGCGTGCGCGCCTGTCCGACCAACGTGTTCGAAGCGGTGGAAGGCGGTGTGCCGCGCATCGCGCGTCAGGACGATTGCCAGACCTGCTTCATGTGCGAGCTGTATTGCCCGGAAGACGCGTTGTTCGTCGCGCCGCAAACCGAAGGGCTTGCTGCATCCGATGCGCTCGACGCGGAAGCAACTCGCGCGTTGATGGGCGGCTATCGTCGCTCGATCGGTTGGGGGCGCGGCCGGGAATCGACGGCGGCGCTCGATGCCACGTTCGAACTGCTCGTGCGCGCGCATTGATTTACGCGAACCGCTGCTCTAGCCAGCGCGTCGCACGCGAAACCGGGTAACACCACGCAAAGAATATCGCGAGTGTTGCGAGGTAGGTAAGCACAGTGAAGCTCGACCGTGCAACGGTGCTGCTCGCGATCTGCGCGGTATCGAGCAGATCATGAATACCGACCAGCGATGAAAGGGCAGTACCCATCGTGATGATCGCGTAGACGTTCATCCACGGCGGCAGCATCCGTCGCACGCATTGCGGCACAACGACGAGCCGCAAAATCTGCGCACGCGACAGCGCCAGCGATTCCGCCGCGTCCCACTGCGTTGTCGGAATCGATGCGACCGCGCCGCGGAACACTTCGGCGACGTTCGCGCTTGCCGGCAACGCGAGCGCCAGCGTCACCTTGAGCCAGTCGGGAAACGGCAGCGTATGGCCGAACCACGTGAACTCGAACGGAAACACGTAGGTCGTGAAGTAGATCAGCACGAGCCACGGTGCATTGCGAAACGCCTGCACCCAAAAGCGCGCAAGTCGACCCGCCAACCCGCGCGTCAGCGCAAGCGCACCAACCGCAAAACCGACCACTGAACCGATCGCGATCGCACCGAGACTGATCGCGACGTTCATCGCAAAGCCGCGCGCGAGCGCAGGCGCCCATTCCACGAGATGCACAAGCGTTTCGTTACGCCAGCCGCCGTGCGCCAGTTCGATTTCCAATGCGATACCCAGTGCCGCCAGCACGGCGAACACGATCGGGACGGCGCCGTAGCGCTCCGGTGTGCCGATGAACGGCGTTCTAGTTGCCATAACCGGGCACCCACAGACGACGTTCGAGCCAGCGTCCTGCGCGGCTCACGAGCCACGTCAGCGCACCGAAGAACAGCAGGATCACGATCATCAACGCGAGTACGTTATCGCGCTGCGTCCAGATCATGATCGATTGATACGTGATGTCGCCCACTGCGATGGCCGATGCAAGCGACGATGCCTTGACGAGTTCGACCATGTTGTTGACGAGTGCGGGCAGCGCGGTACGGATGGCGAGCGGCAACTCGACGCGGCGCAACCTCACCCAACGGCTGAGTCCCAGCGATTCGGCGCCTTCGAGCGTCTGTGCAGGTACCGCATCGAAACCGGCGCGCAGCGCTTCCGCATGGAACGCGCCTTTGTGCAACGACAGCACCAGAACGACCCAGAAGAATGGCTTGAACGGATTGTCGAGATGCTGCTGATGCAGCCATTGCGACAGCAACATGTTCAGCACGAGGAACGCGCAGTAAAGCTGCACGATGGTCGGCGTATTACGCACGAGTTCGACGAATGCGCGCGTAGTGCCGGCTACTGCGCGATTACGTGCTCGCAGCAGGAGCAGTAGCGCGAATCCGGCGACAACACTGCCTGCGAGCGTCGACGCGACGATCTCGAGGCTCGTCAGCATGCCGGTCAGGAACGGTGTGCGATCGTACGCGTCGAGCAGGAAGCGGTAGTCGAGGCCGACCCGCGCGGCCGCATCGAGTGTGGCCTGCAAGGCGGTGTCGATGGCGTTCGTCGAACTCATTGGACGATCGGTAACTGCCGGTGCCATTCAGCAAGCGCAGGCGAGGGCGGCGTGAGACCGTTCTTCGCCTCGTCCTCGATCAGCCAGCCGCTGCGATGCCAGTCCTTCACGATCGCATCAAGTTTGGCCGCCGTGTCCTTTTCGCCCTTACGTACCCAGATCACCGAAGGCGCGGGTTCGAGTTCGGGTTGCAGCGTCCGGTAATCGCGCCATTCGGGGTCGCGCTGCTGCAACGGATAAAGCAGCGGTGCAGCGTCATGCACGGCTGCCACGCAACTGCCGCCGCGCAGCGCGAGCAGCGACTGCGACGAACCCTGGAACGCGCGCGGTACGGCGCCGTAGCGCTCGACGAGCGGCCGGATATAGCTGCTGCCCTGCGAGATGCACACGGGTTTGCCGCGCAGATCTTCCCAGCGTTCGATGCCGCTCGTCTTCAGCGTGATCGCGGTGCCGCCGACGCGGTAGTAGGGTGTCGGCACGTAGTCGAGCAGTTCGCCGCGCTGTGCGTTGTATTCCATGTTCGCGATCAGGATGTCGACCTTGCCTTGCTGCAGGAACTGCACGCGCGTCGACGGTTGCACGGAAACCCGCGTGACCTTCACGCCGAGCCGGCGACCGATATCGTTGGCGAGATCGACGTTGACACCGCGCGGTTGCTGCGTCTGCGGATCGAGCGAACCGAACGGGCTACCGCCGATGAGTACACCCACCGCGATTTCGTGGCGTGAGGCGATCCGGTCGAGTGTCGCATCGGCGTGTGCGGCGCTCGACACGCAGAACACGATCGATGCGGCCAGCGCGGCACGGAGCGAAGGACTGAGAAGATTGCTGCAACGGGAGAGCGGATGAGTCATGGCAAATGGTGTATCGATTGATGCGCAGTCTCGCACTTTAGGCAAAGCGCGCAGCACCGCAAACCAAGCGAATCTGCTAAGCAAAGCAGCGCGACGAAGGAGCGTCGCGATCCGCTGCTGCAATGCAAGGTCCGACGCGCGGATAGCAGATCGCTGCATAACGTTCCGACGATTCGTTGGTTACGCTATGACGTATGGGTTTCTAGAATGGGCCGTTCACCTGATCTGGATAACACGTCTAATGAAACCGCTTTTTTCTCCACGCAACACACGGTCGTTTCGCTTTCCGTGCTTCCTGTTGCGGGTGAGTGCATGAGCCGCGCAGCGTTCGATGTATCGAACGTGCTCGGTGTAGAGGGGCTCGTTGCGCGCGAAGCACTGGGTGCGGCGCGCCACGACGTGCGTGAGTTTCAGGCGACAACCGGGCCCCTTTCGGACGTGGCGCCTTCGAACACGCTGCTCTCGCTGCGCAATGTGCATCTTTCGTACGGCGCCACGCCGGTGCTGAACGGTATCGATCTGTCAGTGCGGCGTGGTCACGCGGTGTCGATCATCGGGCCATCGGGGTCGGGTAAATCGACGATCCTGCGCTGTATCAACGGGCTGCTGACACCGCAGTACGGTGACATATACGTCGACGGTATCGACGTTCGCGCGCAAACCACCGACGCGCAGAAGATCGCGCTACGCAAGCGAATCGGCTTCGTGTTCCAGCAGTACAACCTGTTTCCGCATCTGAACGTGCTCGACAACCTGACGCTTGCGCCGACCAGTGTGCTCGGTCGCAGTCGCGCCGAGGCCGAGCACGATGCACACGCGCTGCTTGCAAAGGTGCGGCTCGCAGACAAGGCGCGCGCGTATCCCGGCGCATTGTCCGGTGGCCAGCAGCAGCGTGTCGCGATTGCGCGCGCACTGGCCATGCGGCCCGACCTGATCCTGTTCGACGAAGTGACCTCCGCGCTCGATCCGGAGACCGTGGGTGAAGTGCTGAACGTGATCGGCGAACTGGCGGACGAAGGGCAGACCTGCGTACTGGTCACGCACGAAATGCGTTTTGCCGAAGACGTCAGCGACGAAGTGTTTTTCACGGAAGGCGGCGTGATCCTCGAGCACGGGCCCGCGCGCCAGGTGTTCAGCGATCCAGCCAACGAGCGCACGCGGCTCTTTCTGCAACGCGCACGCGGCGAAGACCGGCACAGCGTGCGGCGTCGCGCGGTGGGTTGAAGTATCGGCCGTTATTCGACTACTACTCATTTCAATTCTCATGTCCACCACCGAACCCTCCACCTCCACCTCCACCGATATCGCCGAAGCTCGCCGTGATGCAGTGACTGAGCTGCTCGATGACGCGCGCCGCACTATCGATGGGCTCGGCGTGACGCGCGCCGCGCTCGATGCAATCAGCGAACGGCTACTCGAACTCGCGACGCACAGCGATCTGTTTCCAGCCGCCGACTTTCCGCCGCCTGCGGGCGACAGTGGCAACACCTCGACACGCTATCGCCTGAATCCCGGTGAGGACGGCTTCGCGCTCTATCTGAACTCGCTGTTGCCGGGCAAGACGACGATCCCGCACAACCACGATACGTGGGCTGTGATCGCGGCAATCGATGGCGCGGAGCTGAATCGTCTCTACCGTCGCACCGACGACCGCACCGACGCCGAGCGCGCAACGCTCGAATTCGATCGCGAACTGGTCGTGCGCCCCGGTGTGCCGATCGCGTTCCTGCCCGACGATATTCACAGCATCCACGTCGACGGGTCGACACCGACGCTACATTTCCATCTATACGGCCGGCCGCTCGAAACGTTGACAGGTCGTCTCGGCTTCGAGCCGGACACCGGCCGCGTCGTGCGTTACAACGCAACACATATGCAGCGCTCGACGCAGGCGGTCGGCTGATGACAGCGCAACCGGACCGCATCGAAACACGGTTGTTGCGTGCGGGCTCGCCACCGTTCGACGACGGTCTCGCACCGGTGAACGTGCCGGTGGTTAGAACCAGCACGGTACGTTTTGAGCGTCACGCAGATCGCGAAACAGCTGCCCAGCGTCGACGCGATGGCGAACCTCTGGCCACGTACGGCCGTCATGGCACGACGACGCATCGCGCGCTCGAAGCGGCGCTTGCTGAGCTGGAAGATGCAAACGACGTACTGCTCGTCCCATCGGGTCTCGCCGCAATCTCACTCGTGTTTCTCGCGCTGCTGTCGCCTGGCGATCACGTGCTGGTGCAGGACAGCGTGTACGGTCCGGTGCGCGAGAAAGTCGAACCGTTGTTGTCGCGTCTGCAGGTGTCGTTCGATTACTTCGACGCATCGCAGGGACCGCCGCTCGCGCAACTGCGTGACAACACGCGGCTCATCTATGTGGAGTCACCGGGATCGTATGTCTACGAGGTCATCGATCTGCCGGCGTTCGCGCGTTTCGCAGATGAACACGGCGTGCTGCTCGCCGCCGACAACACCTGGAGCGCGGGGCTGCTGCATCGACCGTTAACGCTGGGCGCCAACGTGTCGATCCAGGCGACAACGAAATACGCGGGCGGTCATTCCGATCTGATGCAGGGCGCCGTAGCGACACGTGATGCGGACCTCGCCCGGCGGTTGCGCGATACGTACGATGGGCTCGGCTTGAGCGTAAGCGCCGACGATGCGTATCTCGCGCTACGCGGCATCCGCACGCTGCCGGTGCGTCTTGCGCAGCACGCGCGCAATGCGCTTGCGGTGGCCGGTTATCTGGCCGCAGAACCCACAGTCGAGCGGGTGTTTCATCCGGCACGGCCCGGCGATCCCGGGCATGCGTTATGGCAGCGCGATTTCAGCGGCTCGAATGGACTTGTGTCGTTCGCGTTGCGTGGCGACCACGCGCAGGCGGTGGCCTTCGTCGATGCACTGCGGCTGTTCGCCATCGGCGCGTCGTGGGGCGGCTACGAAAGCCTCGCGCTGATCGCCCCGCCATCGCGTTTGCGCGAACAGCACTACTGGCGCGGTGCAGAACCGGTCGTGCGGCTGCATGTCGGTCTCGAATCGCCCGACGACCTGATCGCCGACCTCGATCAGGCGTTCCGGCGTGTCCTGCGCTAACGGCACGGCATCTTCTCTTTGATCTTTCTTTTCAGCGCACGACATGACGACCGATATCTTTACCGCAACGACCGCAGCGACCGCTACCGGCTTCAGAGCCATTTCCGCGGGAACGGCACGCGCGTGGCTGAACGACGCGGACGAAGTTGCGTTCTTCGACGTGCGCGAAGCCGGGCAGTTCGGCGAAGCGCATGCGTTCTTCGCGGTGCCGCTGCCGTATAGCCGGCTCGAGCTCGACGCCCCGCGTCTCGCGCCGCGGCGTACGGTGCGCGTCGTGTTGATCGATAGCGGCGAGCCGGACGCGCTGGCGGAACGTGCCGCCAGACGACTCGTGGCGCTCGGCTATACGAATGTGTCGGTGATCGATGGTGGCACGGCCGGCTGGCAAGCGGCGGGCTATACGCTGTTCAAAGGCATCAACGTGCCGTCGAAAACCTTCGGTGAACTGGTCGAGCATGCGTACGCGACACCGCATCTGTCGGCCGATGAGCTTGCGCGCTGGCAGCGCGAAGGGCGCGCGTTTGCGTTGCTCGATGGCCGCACGGTCGAAGAGCATACGAAGATGACGATCCCGGGTGCGCTCAGTTGCCCGAACGGCGAGCTGCCGTTGCGTATCGATACATTCGTGAACGACGCCACGACGCCAATCGTGATTCATTGCGCGGGGCGGACGCGCAGCATCATCGGCGCAGAAGTGTTGCGCAGTTTCGGTGTGACGAACCCGGTCATTGCGCTCGAAAACGGCACGCAAGGTTGGGCGCTAGCGGGCCATGCGCTGGAGCACGGCAGCGTGCGGCACGATGCGGTGACAAACCTGGCGCATGCGTCGGCGGTTGCACGAGAGCGCGCCGCTGCGCTAGCGCGGCGCTTTGCGATTGCCGCGCTTGATGTACGCACGGCGCAGGCATGGCTCGACGATACGACACGCACGACCTACGCAATCGATGTACGTACCGCGAAGGAGTTTGCGCACGACGGTCTGCGCGGCATGGTCCACGCGCCAGGCGGCCAGCTTCTGCAGGCCACCGATCAGACTATCGGCGTTCGCGGCGCGCGCGTGCTGCTGATCGACCACGACGGCGTACGCGCCCAGGTGATCGCGACTTGGCTGTGGCAACTCGGTATCGAGGTTGCACTGATCGATTCGCGCGATGCCGCTGCGCTGAACTTCGGCGCCGACAACGCGCACTCTGTGCCCGTGCCAAAAATCGAGACGCTAGATCGCGATGCGTTGCGCCGGTTCGTCGCAGACGACAACAAACGGCCGCTCTATCTGCTCGATCTGCGCAGCAGCGCTGCATATCGTCGCGAGCACGCAGCGGGCGCCCACTGGACCATTCGGCCGCATCTGCCGCAGACGCTTGCCGCCATCGGCGCGAATGCACGCGATACGTTTGTTCTGTTCGCCGACACACCCGCAGTGGCGGAACTCGCCGCGCTGGACCTGAGAGAAGCGGGGTACACGGCGCTGGCCGTTGCGGCGGATGGCATCGACACATGGCGCGACGCGGGGTTGCCACTCGAAGCGTCGCCGGACAGTCCGACCGACGATGCGCGCATCGACTATCTGTTCTTCGTGCACGATCGTCACGACGGCAATCTCGATGCGGCGCGTGCGTATCTCGCGTGGGAAACCGGTCTGATTGCGCAGTGCGCGCCGGATGAACTCGCGGCGTTCCGGATCGATCCGCGGGCGAGTGAAAAAACGAATGCACCGAACACATCGAACGTGGTGCGTCCATCGTGGCCGGGCGGTGGAGCGGGGACACGCGATTCGCGCGTCGGCGATTCCGCTACGCGGCCGGTTCTGCGCGAACGTCTGCGAATTCCATGATCCAGATAGTTCGGGAATTGTTTGGATTCCCCGACAACTGATGATGGCGTTGACTCGTTTATCTGCCCGCTACGCCTCCCTAAACTCCCTTCATCGTTAACACCGGGTCGTCTCGACCCATTGATGGAGAGAATCTATGGCACAGCGTGACGTGGTGTTTCCGGCCGGGCGCCAGGCGCTCTATGAACGCAATCGCTATTCGCCAGCGGTTCGGTCCAATGGCTTGTTGTTTGTTTCCGGGCAGGTCGGCAGCCGTGAGGACGGTTCGCCCGAGCCAGACCTGGAGAAGCAAGTCCGACGCGCGTTCGACAATCTGAACGCGATCCTCGCAGCCGCAGGTTGCACGTTCGACGACGTGATCGATGCAACGGTTTTTATCGTGGATCCCGAATCGACGTTCGAGCGGATCTGGAAAGTCGTGCCGGAGTATTGGGGCAAGGCGCCACATCCGACTTTGACCGCGGTCGGCGTGACGTGGCTGTATGGCTTTGGGTTTGAGATCAAGGTGATTGCGAAGCTGCCGGAGACTGCGGATAGCTGAGCTGGCTGGTGATCGTGGTCGAGGCCTATCGATAACTTGATTTTCACAAAATTACCTATAAACTAAAAATTATCAGCATTTATTTTGAGTTTATAGTGAAAATTGCCCAGCATCTGGACCTGCTACCTTTCGAGGCCGAGGAGGTGGTAGTCGCCATCGGCAAGAAAATCCAGCTCGCGCGCCGTGCTCGCGGCTGGACGCAGAGCGATCTCGCCGCAAAGATGGGTGTGGGTATCAACATGATCGTCAACCTCGAAAAGGGATCGCCATCTGTGGCCTTTGGCCAGGTCGTGATGGCGTTGTGGACGCTCGATAGTCTGGGTCCTCTCCGGGAAGCTGCCCGCACTGACCTGGACCCGGTAATCCAGCAGGAAGCATTGAGTCGGTTGACGCGATCGAAGCGAGGTTCCCGTGGCTGATCAAGTGCGACCTGTGTGGGTCTGGCTGCCGGGGAGCGTCGCACCTGTCCGGTGCGGCACATTCGAATGGTCACCGGGCCTTGGTCGTTTCTTGTACGGCGAGGATTACAGGAAGCATGACGGCGCGCTTCCGCTCGACCCGATCAATCTTCCATTTACGCGCTCGCAGAAGCCGAACACGACGTCCAGTATGAACGGCGTCTTCGGCGTGCTGCGCGACGCAGCTCCTGAAGGCTTCGGCCTCGACATGTTGCTCGCGAGACACGCGAAGGAAACGCTCGACGAGGTCGAGCGGATGGATCTCGCGCCTGGTGACGGCGTTGGCGCGATCGAGGTTTGTCACACCGAACAGATCGAGCGGAAGGTGGCCTTCGTGCCGCCGACCGAAGGTGACCTGAAAAGCATTCTTGCTGAGACCGAAGAGGGCTATTCGCCGCGGCGTGTAGTGCGGCAGCTGTCGGGCGTGGACGACAGCACAAGTCTTGGTGGAGAGAAACCCAAACTAACGGTTTCTCGCGAGGTCGACGGCGCCACGCAGTGGTGGATCGCCAAACTTCAGGAGCGCGAAGGGGCGCCGTATCTTCCAGCGCGCGAGTACGTCGCGATGACACTGGCCGCTCGATGCGGCATCGACGTCGCCGAGGTCCGCTACGAGCGGGTTGGTCCGCATGAAGTCGTTCTGGTAAGGCGCTTTGATCGCAAGGTTACGGACGCTGGGGTGGAACGGGCTCTTTTCGCGAGCGCAGCAACCGTGCTTCGGCTGCGGGGTGACTCAACGCCTGAAGATCCGGACCGCTCTTACGTCAAGCTGGCTTACGAGCTACGGCGCTGGTGCGGCGACCGCACTCAGGGATACGTCGAGCAGCAGCGCGAACTGTGGCGCCGGATGACCTTCAATGCGCTTGTTGGCAACTACGACGATCATCCACGTAACCACGGACTGCTCTGTCGGGCCGGTACGTGGATGCTTTCACCAGCCTACGACGTTGTTGCGATTCCACGCCGTCGGGAGGTTCAGGCGATGGCCGTGAACCGTGAGGGCACGCGCGTGGCTACGCCTGAGTCGCTTGTGAAGGATGTCGCATCGTTCTCGTACGCAGTCGCCGAGGCGTGGGACGTGCTGCGTGGGATGGCTGCAACTGTGCATGCCTCGTGGCGGCAACTCTATCTTGATGTGGGAATGGATGAAGCCAACCTCGAATCACAGCGGCCGGCATTTCAGCTTGCCGAACAGATCGTTACTGGAGAATTGTCGTTGGACCCGTCTCAGTTCGAGCGCACGCATCGTGCGCGTGCAGCACGCCCGTCTCCGGAAGAGACATAACAACGCCCCGACGCGCGAGGAATTCAATCTGCCTCTTGCACACCTCATCGGGCCAGGCGGCGCCGGCAAGACGACCATCGGCTCCATTCTTGCCGATCGATTGAACTGGCGTTTCGTCGACATGGACCAGTGCTTTTTGTCGTCGCTCGGAAACATCGCCGAATTCATCGAGCGTAACGGATACGTTGAATACGCAAGACACAACGTCCAGCTCTACGAGCAACTCAAACGCGAAGTAACCGAGCCCACGATCTGCGCCGTTTCGTCGGGTTTCATGACGTATCCGCTGGATATCACGCCGCGCTATCCGTCGATTCGCGACTACATCGAAGCGGACGTGCTCACCGCGCTTTTACTACCCACATTCGACCTCGAAAGTTGTTCGAACCTGATCGTCGCCCGACAACTATCAAGGCCGTATCTGAAGGCCAACGAGGCGGATGAGCTTCGCAAGATCCGCGATCGATTCCCCGTATTCATGAGGCTGAATTGCGAGCGGTTCAGGAGCGACGGATCGCCCGAACAGATAGCAACAACGGTCGAGCAATTTATCCGGAAGTCCCTGGCATCAACCGATAGCCGACCGATCTAACGCGATTAGAGCTTCACCCAAACGCAACATAACCCGCCACCAGAATCATGCAAACACCAAACACCCAACCCTGAATTTGCAGCGCACGCGCCGATTTAAACCGGCGAAGAATCAGTTGCCCTCCGTATATCCACGGAAAGTGGCAGACGATACATACGAAAAAGAACGCCACTGTAAATTGACCGACCTGCATCGGCAGCGGTTTCGCGGGGTCGAGAAACTGCGAAAACATGACGAGAATCATCGAATGAATCTTGGGGTTGAGCATCACGGATAGAAAACCGTCCCTGGTCTGCAGACGCGAACTGTCCGTATCGTTACCGTCAGCAGATTTGACCGTCGCGCGAAAAAATCCCCACGCGAGATACAGCAGATAAGCAGTCCCCGCCCACTTCAACGCTATCTGTATCTCAGGGTGCCCATGCAACGCTTTACCCAACCCCATTCCATAGATCACACACAGCACAATATTTGCGATCTCGAAGCCCACCCAGAACGGCACTGAACCGGCCACGCCATATCGACCGCCCGTAGTCGCAAGAACGGTGTTCCCAGGCCCGGGACTCACAACCATCGGTACGGTATAGCCAAGAAACAGAATCCAGATGCTCCATGCAATCATCGATTGGCCTCGTATCAGTAAAAACTCAGAAAGTGTGTGATTAGAGGCGCCTTCCCCGTCCGCCACAAACGGGTTATCTTCATGCACTCGATAAAACAAACTAATCGAACGATCCATGCGACGCCTGCCTCCGCTAGGTGCGCTGCGCGCCTTCGAGGCGGCGGCCAAGCACCTGAGCTTCACCCGTGCCGCCGCCGAGCTGTGTGTAACGCAGGCGGCCATCAGTCATCAGATCCGTCAGCTCGAGGATTGGCTGGGTATCCGTCTGTTTGAACGTCGAGGGCATGCGTTGACGCTCACCGCAAAAGGTGAGGCCTATCTTCCGGAACTGGCCGGCGCGCTCGATCGCATCGCAGCGGCCACGCTGCGCGTAATGGAGCCGGACACGCGACCGTTGCACATCACGGTTCTGCCGTCGTTCGCTTCACGATGGCTGGTTCCGCGTCTCGAAGGGTTTCGTGCGTTGCATCCGGATATCGATGTGCGCGTCGATAGTTCGGCGGATATCTGGGCGTTTGCCACCGAGCGCTTCGATCTTGGCATTCGCTCGGGACTCGGGAAATGGACGGGCCTGAAGGCCGATTTGATCGCTCACGAAACACTGAGCCCCGTTTGCTCACCCGCGCTCGCCGACGGGCCGCCCCCCATTCGCGTTCCCGCCGATTTGCGCCATGCGCGCTTGCTGCACGACACACCGAAACAAGGGTGGCGCCGCTGGTGTGAAGCAGCAGCGCTAGAGGGCCTGGACGTGAATACAGGCCCGTCGTTCAACGATGCGAGTCTCTCGTTGCAGGCGGCAGCGGACGGCCAGGGCGTCGCGCTAGGCCGCCTCATGCTGGCGGCCGACGATCTGCGCAGAGGCCGGCTCGTACAGCCATTCGACATCGCAATCCCCAACGACTACAGCTACTGGCTCGTCTATCCAGCCGCAGCGCTAGATCGTCCTAACGTCGCGGCTTTCCGGGCGTGGCTGTTGTCGGAGGCAAAGTGGCAAAGCGGCTAAACGAGCCGGCATCCATCCGCTAGCTCACTGCCCAACCGGCTCAGCCACCGCGTGATTCAACGCCGCGTTGATATCGTGTTCCCATTCGGCGCGCGGGTGCTCATAGACCAGTTCGATTTCGTTGCCGTCCCAATCATGCAAATGCGCGCTATGCGCCGCGCCGCGGACAACCTGGCGAAACGGCACAACGCCCTGGCTCACGAGGAATTCAATCTGCCGCTTCCACGACTCGCGCGAGGGGTAGGTGATCGCGACGTGATGCAGAACCTGAGGACGAAGCGGAACGTCGGGCAGTGAGGGCGCTTCAATCAGGCCGACGTCGTGATGGCGCAGTTTCCCTTCCGACACGCCGCTGTAAAACCGCATGCGACCAGAAGGTTTGCCATCGGGTGCGGTTTTTTGCCAGGCGCCGGTGCAGCAAAAGCCGAGATAATTGGTCCAGAAGTCGTGAGCGCGATCGAGGTCGCGAACGTTCAGGACAAGGTGATTGAGGCCGCTGGGGGTTTCAGGCCGAAGCGTCATAAACATCTCCACGTAGGGAGCGCTCTGGCTGCGGCATCGATGCCATCCAACGTCGGGCCAAAGCGCAAGGCGCGAAGGCCGGGACACGATGACCGGTCATTCGCTGTTGCGCGTTGATTGACGTTGAACGCTTACGGTTACCGCGGAACGGTAACGCTTCGATTTATATCACGATCACCCGCGCACCGCCAAGCGATATCCCGTAGGGAAATAACTGGTTAATGAAGTTAATCGACGATCCGGCTATTAATTGTTGTGGCAGGACAAGTCAAGAAACTAATCCTCAACAATTCTTTTCAATTTCCTTCCGCAGTGGAAATTTCTTGAAAGGAAGTTGACAAGGTATCGTTTGCCAAATTAATCTTCCCCCCATCGCCGATCATTCAACCCGACTGGACTCCACTCCTGGAGCGGGCCCGGGCCGTTCGAACGGATCGCGATCGCCGCGAGGGTAAAGCCACGACAAAACGGCTTCCTTCATACGATTTTCTAGCCAGGAAATACACATGCGAGAAATCAGCTAATCGCGCTGAGGGTAACGCACGTCTGTTTGTCGAGAACTCCAGGTTACTCGTGTGGGAGACCATTTGCTGTGCCAAAAGTGAATAAATAAATACCAGTTAATAACCGCACATTTTCCAGTCATTTGTCGATCGAGGATCAAGATGCGTATAAATTTCCGGTTGCAGATACAGTGCCTGGCATTAGCCGGGATACTGGTGTTGAACGGCTGCGGTGGTTCGGACACCTCGCCGTCGCTCTCAAGCAAGGCGCAAGCCGGTGCGCCCGAAGCCGCGGTCGTGCCGCCGGCCGCTCCGGCCGTGGCCAATCCGTCGATCACCAGGACGGTGTCGCCGGTCGAGTTGCCGGACACGGTGACGCCGCTCAACTACAAGCTGTGGTTCCGCCCGAATCCGGCGCTGTCTTCGTTCGACGGCCGCGCGGATGTCGAGATCAAGGTGCTCAAGCCGGTCAATGCGATCGTGATCGCGGGGCACCGGGTCAAGTTCGTCAACGGCAAGATCACGCTGCAACCGGGCAATGTGGATCTGATCGCAACGCCGCAGGACGATGGTGACCACTACCAGTTGCGACCGGTCACCGGGCAGATTGCGGCGGGCACGTATTCGCTGCATATGGAATGGTCCGGGATCATCAACTTCAAGAGCTACGACGATCCGGTGGCGAAGACCGGCGGTAGCTGCGGCGACGATCACTATCCGGGTTGCTCGGCGGCTGAAGGCGTGTTCCGCGTCGATCTGAAATCCACCGATGGCACCACGAGCGGCGCGATCCTCACGCAAGGCGAAACCGACCTCGCGCGGCAATGGTTCCCGGGCTGGGACGAACCCGCGTTCCGCCCGACCTACGAGGTCAGCGCGGAAGTGCCGCAGAACTGGCGCGTGGTGTCGAACGCAGCGGAACTGCCGGCGGTGAACGTCGACAGCGGCTACAAGCTCGTATCGTTCGAGAAGACGCCGCCGATGCCGTCGTATCTGCTGTTCTTCGGCGGCGGTCAGTTCGATGTGCTCGAGGACGATTTCACGAGCCCGTTGCCTGACGGCAAGGGTCTGCATCTGCGCTTCTTCACGCCGCCCGGCATGAAGGACTGGGCGAAGCCCGCGATGACGGAAACCAAGCAGGCGCTCGACTACTACTATCGCTACACCGGTATTCCGTTGCCGCTCAAGAAGTTCGACACGATCGCCGCAAACGATGCGTTCAAGGCACAGAAGGATCTGAACTTCGGCGGGATGGAGAACTGGGGGGCGATTCTCGAGTTCGCTGACGACATCCTGCCGCCACCCGGCAAGCCGATGTCCCGCTACGGCCTGGTTGTGTTGACGCACGAAGCATCGCATCAGTGGTTCGGCGATCTCGTGACGCTCGACTGGTGGGACGACGTGTGGCTCAACGAATCGTTTGCGACGTTCTTCGAGACCAAGACCAAGATCCGCTTCTTCCCGGACCGCTTCAACTGGGTCAGCGAAGTGCAGGACAAGTACGACGTGATCTCCGCGGACCTGAGTTCGTCGGCGTTCCCGGTGCAGCCGAACTTCAATGCGTGGGCGTCGAACGACTTCGTGCTGAATGCGAGTACGTTCACGTATAGCAAGGGCGGTCACGTACTGAAGATGCTCGAGAACTACCTCGGCGAAGATGTGTTGCGTAAAGGCTTGCAGCAGTACCTGGCGGATTATCAGCTCGGCAACGGCACGCCGAAGCGTCTGTGGGACGAACTGTCGGGTGCAAGCGGTCAGCAGATGGGCCCGATCGGCGACAGCTTCGTGCGGCAAACCGGCGTACCGCTCGTGTCGCTCGACACGCAATGCGACCTGACGAAGAACCAGACGGTCGTGACGCTGAAGCAGTCGCCGTATCCGAACCAGAACCAGTATCCGGGTACGCAGTGGACCGTTCCGTTGACGCTCGCCTACGGTAATGGCCTCACGAACCGCAAGACGGTCGCGCTGAAGGATACGCAGATGCAGGTGCGGCTCGATGGTTGTTCCGCGGTGCTGGCCGATCCGAGCGGGCTCGACTACTACGTGACGAACTACGGCGACAACGCGTGGAGCCAGTTGATGACTCAAGGCAGCGCATTGCAGGACCCGGTGCTGCTGACCAACCTGCAGATGGAAGCCGCACTGCTCGTGAAGTCGGGTCTCGCCGCGCCGTCGCGGGCAACGAGCATCGGTTCGATCAACCCGGCCGCGCTTGCCGTGATGCGTCAGCAGTTCAAGCCGGTGCAGCACGTAGAGGTGGAGTCGGTGCAGCCGCAACAACGTCCGATGATCCGCTACCAGGGGCAGCTCAAGCTGCGTCAGAAGACGGAGTAAACGAGACGTCTGCATGGCCCGCATGACGTGATGCAGGCCATGAGTTGAACGCGGGGCCGGGACCGGTGCGATGCACGGGTGTCGGCCCCGCTTCTTTTGGTGCCGGTTTTATAGCGGAATTTCTGTCGTCGAGAGAATTTCCTTGAGCACCATGAAGCTGCGGATCTGCCGCACGCCAGGCAGATACAGCAGTTGTTCGGCATGCAACCGGTTGAAGCTGTCGCTATCGCGCGTGCGGACCAGCATGAAGTAATCGAATTCGCCGGTCACGACGTGGCATTCCATGCACCCCACGACCTTGCGCGCCGCTTTCTCGAATGCGGCAAATGATTCCGGCGTCGAGCGATCGAGCACGAAGCCGATCACCACCAGCATCCCCGCACCGAGTCCCTCCGGATCGAGCAGCGCGACGACCCGGCGTATCAGTCCCGCTTCCTTCAGCCGTTCGACGCGCCGCAGGCATGCAGGGGCGCTCAGCTTGACGCGCGCGGCGAGGCTCACGTTCGAGATCGATGCATCCTGCTGCAACTGCTTGAGAATCGCGCGGTCGATGCGGTCGAGCGCCGGCTGGGCTTGAGCGGCGCGTTCAGGCAGGCGACGAAATTTTGTTGCGCTCATGGTGTCTTTGGAAAAATTATAAAAACAATAACAACTAATCAAGACCGAAAAAATCGGTTCGATGCATTAAATTCGCAAGCTCATTTTGCCAGCAATTTTCTACCATGTATCGATCGCGGCAATACCCGGATGACGCACGGATGCCGCGCCCATCGACGAACCTGAGGCTTTCAATGAACCTGCAACGCTTCTCCCGCTATCCGCTGACTTTCGGCCCGACACCGATCCAGCCGCTGCCCCGGCTATCCGAACACCTGGGCGGGAAAGTACAGCTCTATGCGAAGCGCGAGGATTGCAACAGCGGCCTCGCGTTCGGTGGCAACAAGACGCGCAAGCTCGAATACCTGATTCCGGAAGCGCTGGCGCAGGGATGCGACACACTGGTGTCGATCGGCGGAATTCAGTCGAACCAGACCCGCCAGGTCGCCGCAGTCGCCGCGCATCTCGGGATGAAGTGCGTGCTCGTGCAGGAGAACTGGGTCAACTATTCGGACGCGGTGTATGACCGGGTCGGCAACATCCAGATGTCGCGCATCATGGGTGCCGACGTGCGGCTTGTGCCGGACGGTTTCGACATCGGGTTTCGCAAGAGCTGGGAAGAAGCGCTGCAGAGCGTGCGCGATGCAGGCGGCAAGCCGTATGCGATTCCGGCCGGTTGCTCGGATCATCCGCTGGGCGGCCTTGGTTTCGTTGGTTTTGCCGAAGAGGTGCGGCAGCAGGAGGCGGAACTGGGGTTCCGCTTCGACTACATCGTCGTGTGCTCGGTGACGGGCAGCACGCAAGCCGGCATGGTGGTCGGCTTTGCCGCGGATGGACGCGCGGATCGCGTGATCGGTATCGACGCCTCCGCGAAACCCGAGCAGACACGCGAGCAGATTCTGCGTATCGCGCGCAAGACCGCGGAGCAGGTCGATCTGGGTCGCGACATCGTCGCCCAGGATGTGGTGCTCGATGTGCGTTACGGTGGCCCTGAGTATGGCTTGCCGAGCGAAGGGACGCTCGAGGCGATCCGGCTTTGCGCGCGCTTCGAAGGCGTGTTGACCGACCCTGTCTATGAAGGAAAGTCGATGCACGGGATGATCGACAAGGTGCGTCGCGGCGAATTTCCGGAGGGATCGAAGGTGTTGTATGCGCATCTTGGCGGTGTGCCGGCATTGAGTGCGTATAGCTTTATTTTCCGCGACGGTTAAGCTGAGGTAACCGGTTGCAGGGTGAGCGCTTCGGCAGGGTTCGATCGCCGAAGCGTCGCGATTCCGGCTACCGATAACACGCTGCAACATTTCGGTAAAATATGTCTCAGACGAATATTCGCAAATTATTCCTAAAAAGAATATTTGGATTTTATTCCTAATGAGAATATAGTGCCGATATTCGTTACCGGAATATCGGCCATGAAACTCATCGTCAGCACGCCCGCACAACTGGGTGAAATCCTTTCGTCGGCAAGAAAGGCGCTGGGGCTCACCCAGGCCGAAGCGGCATCGCGGCTCGGCATGGGGCAACCGCGGCTTTCGCTGCTCGAAACCACCAGTACGGCCACGATTACGCTGAGCCAGATGCTCGCGCTGACGGCGCTCTACGACCTCGAGTTGTGCGTGCAGTCGAAGGACGAGGGAAGCGCCGGCAGTACCCAGGCGGAGTGGTGATCATGGGCCGCAAATCCCGCTCACGCGCGCTATCGATCTGGGCCAACGGCCAGCATGTCGGCACGTGGCGTATCCCGACGCGCGGCGACATGGAGTTGCACTACGAAGCGGCGTGGAAAGTTTCCGCCGAGGGGCGGCCGCTTTCGCTGTCGTTGCCATTCGGTCTTGGCGACACACCGCTGAAGGGCGACCGGGTGCGCAACTACTTCGACAATCTGTTGCCCGACAGCCAGGCCATTCGCCGCAGGCTCGCCGCGCGTTTCAAAACCGAAACCGTTGAAGCGTTCGATCTGCTGCAGGCAATCGGTCGCGACTGTGTCGGCGCGGTGCAGTTGCTGGACGAAGACCAGGCGCCCGAGAATGTCGAGCGCATCGAAGGCACGCCGTTGTCGGACGCGGACGTCGCCCGTCTGCTCGACGAAACGACTGGCCCGGCTATCGGTGCGGGCGACGATGATGACTTTCGCATCTCGATTGCGGGCGCGCAGGAAAAGACCGCGCTGCTGTTTCACAAGGGCCGGTGGATGCGCCCGCATGGCGCGACGCCCACCACGCATATTCTCAAGCTGCCGCTCGGTCTGGTCGGCAACAAGCGGGCCGATCTGAGTACGTCGGTTGAAAACGAGTGGCTGTGTCTGGCGATCCTGCGCGCTTACGGGCTGCCCGTGCCGGACAGCGAGATCCTGCAGTTCGGGGTGCACAAGGTACTGTCGGTGACGCGTTTCGATCGCATCATGCATCCGCGCAGGCAACGTCTGCTGCGGCTGCCGCAGGAGGATTTCTGTCAGGTGCTCGGCATTGCGCCGCATCTGAAGTACGAAGCGGACGGCGGGCCTGGTATGCGTGATATCGCCGCCATCTTGCGGCAGTCGACTGAGGCCCGCACCGACATCGAGACCTTGCTCGTCGCGCAGATTCTCTTCTGGATGCTGGCAGCACCGGACGGCCACGCGAAGAATTTCAGCCTTCATCTGCTGCCCGGCGGCCGCTTCCGGATGACGCCGCTCTACGATGTGATGTCGATCTGGCCCGTCGAAGGCAACGGCGCGAACCAGTGGTCCTGGCATAAGGCGAAGCTCGCGATGGCGGTCGCCGGCAAGAACCGGCATTACCTGATGCGCAACGTGATGCGGCGCCATTTCAACGCGATGGCGCCGCTCTGCTATTACGGCCCGAGCGCGGAGCCGGTCATCGAGCGTCTGATCGAAGCGACGCCGGCGGTGATCGAAAGCGTCGCGTCAGCGCTTCCTGAAAGCTTTCCGCAGAGAGTGGCGGACCGTATTCTCGGCGGTCTGCAGGAGTCGGCCAACCGGCTCGCCGCGATGCCCGAAGCGTGAGCGAACCATGCATGCGGCATGCAGCGTATCGATGCCGGCGCGTACCGGTCCCGGCCGCATGGTGCGTATCGCACGGCGTGGTGCGCGTCGCGAGTACAATTGAGGCTTTTATAGATTGGCAGGGCGTTATGGGCTTTGAACAACTGGCTGCGCTGAAGGCGCAACTGACGAAACAGGCGGCAGAAAAGTCGGCAGAAAAGTCAGCGCAAAAGGCGGCACAACGGTCGGCGAAGCCGTCGTCCAAGCCGTCGGGTAAAAGGACAACCGAGAGGGCAACTGAGCGGTCCACTGAGTCGTCGGCTGAGATGTCAGCGCGGCCGTCGGCGAAACCGTCCTCCGAACCCTCAGCCCGGTCGTCGGCGAAACCGCAGCGCGCGCCGCGCCCGGCGCCGGCCGCGAAGTCCAAACCGGTCGATCCGGTGGTGTTGACGTTCGCCCGGTTGCAAAAGCGTTTCCCGCTCGCGTTCCCGAAGAATCCCGCACCGAAGGTACCGCTGAAGGTCGGCATTTTCGAGGATCTGCTGGCGCATGCGCAGGAACTCTCAGTGGACGAAACAGGCTTGCGCGACGCGCTCAGGACGTGGTGCCGCGGCAGCCGCTACTGGGCGTGCATGGTCGAAGGCACGATGCGGGTGGATCTCGAAGGCAAGGAAGCCGGGCAGGTGACGCGCTCCGACGCCGTGCGTGCGCTGGCGTTGAAGAACGGGCGCGCTGCCCGACCGGCACGCAAGGATCCTAAAGACGCCACGGAAAGTAAAGAAGCCGCTCAAGACGTGAATCAGGAAGCGGCTCAAGAAACCGAAGTGGCTAGCAGCAAACCCGAGACTGCCGAAACCAGCGAATCGCAGACGGGTACCTGACAACGGTGGGTGGCTCGCTGCGGTGCCTATTCTTTCTGCATCGGCCGGCGGCCATCATTCTCGTTTATAGGGAACGCACCTTGAGCCGGCCGCTTCGTCCATCGCGGCCGGCCTTCCCATCTAGTTCCGCCCACCATTCGCCTTCACGACCTGTCCATTGACCCAGCCGCTCCCTGCGCTCGCAAGGAACGAGACGATCTGCGCGATATCGTCGGGCTGGCCCAGGCGGCCGAGGGGAATATCAGCGATTGCGCGCCGGATCACGTCCTCGGATCGACCGGTTAGAAACAGCTCCGTGGCAACCGGCCCGGGTGCGACTGCATTCACCGTGACGTCACGAGTGCCGAGTTCTTTGGCGAGCACGTGCGTCATCGCTTCCACCGCGGCCTTGGTCGCCGCGTAGATGGCCACATTGGGCAAATACGCACCGATGATGCTCGTCGACATATTGATGATGCGGCCACCGTTGCGCACGCGCTTTGCGCCTTCGCGCATGCCGTTGAAACTCCCCGTGAGATTGACCGCAATCTGGCGCTGGTAATCCTCGTCGCTGACTTCAGCTAGCGGCGAAACCTTGCTGATGCCGGCGTTGTTGACGAGCACGTCCACGGGTCCGAACTCGTTTTCGGCCACGTCGAAGAGGGCGCGCATCGCTGCGGCATCGGATACGTCGGCGTGGACTGCGATCGCGACTCCACCGGCCGAGCGGATCGACGCGACAACCTCGTCAGCCTCCGTCGAACTCGTCGCATAGTTGACGATGGTCGCGAAGCCATCTGCAGCGAGCCGCCTCGCGATCGCAGCGCCGATGCCTCTGGATGCCCCCGTCACGATGGCGGTGCGAATAGCCTGGTTCATTGCGTGTCTTCCTGAAAGAGCTTTTGCCATTTGTCCTGCTGCATGTCTTCACGCGTGTTGATCTCGATCAGCACGCCACCCGGTGCGCGACAGAAAAATCGCGAGCCGCGTGAGTTGTTGAAGACAGCCGTTTCCATCTGTACACCGCCTTCGAGGAATTCCTGATACAGCGTTTGAACGTTTTCCAGCGTGTCGACTTCAAGGCCGAAGTGGAAGTTGTGCGGCCAGACGGGTACTTCCTTGCCATCGACCTGTTCGAGCACGATGTCGAAACCATTGCGCTTGAGCAGGCAGTGCTGACCGGCCGCGACGATCTCGCAGCCGAGGTACTGTTCGAAGAACGCGGCGGTTTCGGCTGCGTTGGCGGTGGGAAAACTCAGGTGATTAAGCCTGGCTTGCTGACGAAGATTCATGGTGGACCTCACAGGATGTCGGTTACTGTGCAGGCGCGCTCGCCGGTTCTGTTCTATCCGGCGGTGCTTTTCAGACGCTGCACCATGACGCGAATTTTGCGAGTAATTGCTCGATTTTAAAACTCGCTTTAGTTTCGCTTTTTCAACCGGCTTGAGATCCAGCATTGGCGCGGGTTTGCGGGCTGAGTCGAGTGTGAAGACGAATACTTACTCGCATTTTGAGGTCGCGAGGAAACGGCACGGAATGGAGGTTCCGTACCGCACAGACTGGAATCAAACGTTGTGGGGCTGGACAGCCGCCGTCAGCTAGCGCGCGAACGCCTCGATCGCGCTCGCGAAGATTCAACAGGTGGCGTGTCGATAATCCCGAGGTAGCCGGACAGCGCGCGGCTCACACGGTGTTCTAGTGGACTACGGCGTACTTCGCCGCGTTCTCCCGCGGCATCGGTGAGGGCGCGCAGTATGGCGAGCACATCGTCCGTTGCGATCTCGATGTTGTCCTGCGGCGGGATATCGCTACGGGACAGGATCTCCTGCATCAATCCGTGAAAGGCAGCTTGGGAGCTTGCCAGTTCTTTCGCGATGGCAGGACGTCCTTCCTCGAAATCGAGTGCGCGTGCGAGCGCCGGGCGGCGCAGTTGCTGGCGAACCGATACGGATATCAGGTATTCCAGCGCGGCTTGCCCCGTTGGCTGATCGAGCGCATCTTCGGCCTCGGCGAAGAACGCCGCTTGCGCCTGCAGACTGAGCGCAACGATCAGCGCATCCTTGTTCGGGAAGTATTGATAAAGCGTACCGACGCTTACTCCCGCGCGCTGGGCCACCAGATTGGTATTGAGCCCCTCCATTCCACGAATTTCCAGAATACTGGCCGCAGCTTCCAGTATTGCGGTGACCGTGTTTTCAGCACGCGATTGCTGCGGGACCTTTCGCGGTTTCAGGGAGGGGCGTCTTTTCGCCGTCAAGATTTCGTCCGTGCAAAAGCGAGCAATAGCTCTGATTCTACAAGCTTTGGGACGATGGGTTTTGTCGGTTAGCCATAACCGGGATGAAGATGCAATGCGCAATGCGGTGATTCGGCCGGTCCGTCTGCAACGCAAAAACCGCCGTCAAGCCGCCTAACGCGCTTCGCGCGGACCGTGGCCGGTCCATCGCTTGAAGGCACGCCGGAAGTTGTGGGAATCGCTAAAGCCGACCTCGTAGGCGATTTCCTCGATCGACAGGCGTGGTGTGCTCAACAGCGCCAGCGCACGCGCATGACGGATGTTGTCGAGCACGGCCTGATACGACACGCCGCTGTCGGCCAGCCGGCGCCGCAATGTGCGATCGCTCATGCAGAGTTGCGAAGCGACCTGGCCGAGCGTCGGCGGATTGCGAAGATCGCGCCGCACGATGCGTTCGATCGATTCGATAAATTCAGCGCCGGTGTCCTCCTGCGACACCGTCATCTGCAGGACTTCGAGTGCCTGCCGGTTGCTGAGCGGATCGTAGGTCGCGAGCGGTCGTGCGAGCCACGACATATCGCAGGTCACTGCATTGCGCTTTTGCCCGAACCGCACCGGGCATTTGAAGTACTGCTCGTACTGGTCCGCGTACGCGGGCCGCGGATAGCTCAACTCGACCGAGTTGAACCGGAAGTCTTCGCCGACCAACGCCTGAGCGACCTTAGGGAAACTACCGAACGCCTCTTCGACCAGAAACATTTCGATGTCGGGTTCGTGGAAGCGGCAGATTGCGTGGAGCGTGAGGCCGTTTTTATCCACTTCGGCATCGAAATCGAGCAGTGCGCCCGTATAGTTCTGCATCTTCATGCCGAGCGAGATCGCATCGCCGAAGGTCGGGGAGGTCAGCATCGCATAGCCAACCAGTCCTATCGATGCAATGGTTTCGGCGCTGCCGATACGCAGCCCGAGGCCCTGTTCTGGAGACAGCTCGATCGCGCGACGGATCATCGCGCTCGCCTGCCGGAACGACAGCCGGCACTCCGGGTTCGAGAGGTCCGCCACTTCGAACCCGAGCCCCATACACAGGCGCGTCGGGTCGATGCCGAGATCCTCGCTCATACCGGCGATGAACCGCAACATGTAGACCTGCAGGTTGGCAATCGTATATTGGCCGGTCGCGTCCATCGTCGCTTTATACCTTCTTTTTTCCCGCTGCGCGACACCTGCGGTCTTCTGCGTCCGGCGACACTTCCCAACCTGCGGAGAGCCAGAATTCATGTTGCGGCGCCCGCAGGCGGGATCAGAAGTAGTGACGCAAGCCAGCCATCACACCGAGCTGCGTGGTGCTGACCGTCGGCGACTGACCGTTGACCCCAACGAACTGCGCACCGACCATGCCGCCTCGATACATCGAGTAATCGGCTTCGGCGTACAGCATGGTGCGCTTCGACAGGTTGTAGCCTCCCACGACCTGGTACTGATGCGCCCAGCCGTTGTAGTCGGCGGTGTAGCCGGTCTGTTTGGTCCACCAGCCGTTCACCGCAACGGTCACTGCCGACGAGAAGCGGTAGGTGAGGCCCGCGAGAATCATCTTGCGCTTGTCGAAGCCGCCCGGGATGTTGGGGTCGACGACCTGCGCCGGCGAAATGATCCCGAGTGCGGCGAGGTCGATCGAGTTGAACGGGCCATTGCCGAAATTCGTGAAGGCGTTGTCGCGCGCGTTCTCGATGTAGCCCGCATTGACGGTGAAATTACCGAGGCTGTACGAGCCGCCGCCGCCATAGATATCGAACTTCGCGTTTGTGACGTCGTCGCGGGTGCGCATGAAAGATGCGGAAGCCTTGAACGGGCCTTTGTCCGGTGCGTACGCAACCGAGGCGCCGAGCTGACTGCCGAGGCCGCCGCCGCCGGCCTGGCCGCCGGGCGCGTATTCCGCGAGGAAGATCACACTGCCGAGCTGCGCACCGTACTGGATCATGTTGCTCGTGCGGCCAGCGGCGAGCATCGTCTGTTCAGGTTTGAACAGATTGGAGTAGGGATCCTGAGGACCTAACCACAGGTTCGAACCGAAGGCGATCGTCGTGCCTTCAAACGCCACGTTGTATTGCCGACCAAGCGAAATCTGACCGAGTGTGGGCGACAGCAGCGCCACGTACGAAATCTGGAAGAAGTTCTGCGAACCTGCCGGCGCGATGCCGCCGCTGCTTGGATCGAAGTGGCTTTCCAGATCGAATGACGCCTGCATCCCACCGCCCAGATCTTCCTGGCCTTTCAAGCCCCAGTAGCTTTCCGTGAGACCGCCGCCGGTGGTTGTCGAAAACTGTTTGCCGGTCGAGACGGGTGCGCCGTCCGGGCCATAACTCACACCGTGGGTCTGGTAGCGTAGCCCGGCGTCGACGACGCCGTAGAGCGTGACGCTGCTTTGCGCCCAGGCTGCACTGCAGCAGAGCGGAAGAGCCATACACAACAAGGTCTGCTTTTTCATTTGACGATCGTCTCCCTGGTTATCGACTACATGGCGGACCGGCTGGTCGTGCCGCCTGCAAGGGCACGTCGACGCGACCAGGGCACTCCGTTTTCCGCGTGTTTCGTAGAGCTTTTTTCTAGCGATTGCTTCTGCAACCTGCTGCGGGTGATCGTTATGCGAAGCGCATTAATGGCGGCAACGCGCAGTGTCGAATCTGGCCACATCGATCTTGTCCGGCTGGCCAGGCACTCAACAACACCATTCTCCTCAACCAGAATCTAAGGAGTCAAATTTCAATGCGCCGGGGCTAAAGTGGCCATTCGCATGGTTCATTCCGGCCATCGTGTGTCCGCGAACCTGAAACCGTCACACGTAGTGCGGCTTCAATGTGTTGCATTAGATTGCACCATGACCGCGAACGGCGTGAGTGTGGTTTTCACGCACATCGCTTGCATTTAAGCGCCTTCGATGATTAGCGAAAGCGCAGCGGCCTGGAGATCGCGCAAAGCGAACTGCGAACCACGGGCCGCGCGATCAGGACAGCTGATGTCCGCCGGTCTGCATGTTGTGCGCGGTTGCGCCGCGTAGCGCGAGCCAGACGAACGGCACCGCGGCCGCCACGCCGATGCACAACACATACGCGAAGTGCATGCCGCCGTACTGCGTGAACAGATCACCAGCTACCGCTGTCCCGACGCCGCCGCCGACAAACGTCACCACGACCGTCCGCGCAACCAGCGAACCATCCGGGTCGACTTCGGACAGCAGCCCGGTCAGGAACGGAATGATCGCGAAGAACGCACAGTTCAATGCGAGCTGGCTCAGGAAGTAGGACTTGTTGCCGGTCGAACCGAAGAACCAGACCAGCGAGCCGATCATCACCATCTGCGCCACAAAGATGATCGCGAGCCGATGTTGGCGGCTTGACCGTTGCGACGGGATCACCGCACCGGCGAAGCCGAGCAGCGACGACAGCGAGAGCAGGATGCCGACGGTCCAGGTCGACAGACCCGCATGCGCGCCGACGATTCCGGCGACCGCCCATTGCGAGGCCTGCACGCCGTAGATCAGCACCGTGACGGCCCAGATGGTCAGCACGAGTTTGAGCGGCAGCTTGTTGCGCGAACGCGCCTGCGTCACATGCCGCGCAAATTCACCGATACCGTGAATGGCGGGCGCCATCACGATGCACACGCCGACCAGCAACATGAACACGCCTTGCCCGAGCCACGCAGAAGGCAGGTACGAAATCACGACGAGAATGCCGCCGTTGATAATCCCCGCGATGACATTTATCTGCCCCCACAGCCGGTCCGCGGAGGCACGCTGCGAGATGCCCGACGCGACGACGACAAACAGCACGCCTTCGAAGATGCCGGTCACACCGCGCACGATGCCGATCAGCAGCACGGTTGGTGCGACGATGCTGAGCACCTGTCCTGCAATCGTGCCCAGCACGCCGGCGATCGTGAAGAACCCCGCAGCACGCGAAATCCAGCGCGGCAGCAGGGCGCAACTCAGTGCTACACCGAGAATCTCGACGCCCGCCACCTGGGTTGCAATGCCTTCGGAGAGGTGAAACCGCAGCATGACGGCCGCGACAAGAAACGGCGTGAGGATCATCCCGTTCGTAGCGACCGCGTAGGCGAGCGACAGACGTGCGACTGAGCTTTTAGGCAACTCGGCACGGAGTGCCGCGGGAGCAATGGAGACTGGCGAGTTCATCGAGTCGTCCTTATTGTCGAAGTCAAAGGGTCGCGTGGGCGACGACAGGTCTTATTTTTCAGGCACGGTGCAGATGATCAATTTCGATAGCTTTCCGTAAGCTGCTGCGGCGTGCTCACACGTGACAAGCCGAACAGGTCGCGCAGATACGGCGTGAGAAACCGTCCCTGCGGATCCATGCGTTCGCGCAAGGCGAGGAAGTCATCCCAGCGCGGATAAAGCTTCGAAAAATCCTGTGCAGTCAGCGCGTGCACCTTGCCCCAATGCGGCCGTCCGCCATGATTCATGCAGATCGCCTGTACACCCGAAAAATACGCTTCATAAGGCATACCGACGTACTGGTGCACGGAAATGCGAACGCTGTCGCGACCATAGTCGGGACTCAACCAGATATCGTCGCCGCGCACCCAGCGGTATTCGAGCGGAAACATCAGCGGGAACGATTTGCGCGCGATGAACGCTTTAATCTCGCGCAGTGCGTCGGCGCCGCGATGCGCGGGTACCGACCATTCCATTTCATTAAAGCGCACGCGCCGCACAGTCGACAGCGACGAATGGCTTGGGTCGACCTGCTGCCCCGGTGAGACTAGCGATGCGCAAAACCGGCTGATCGACGGGCATAGCGAGGGCACCGTTTTGCCCAGTCCGCACAGCAGACCGAACGCCGTGTTCTCGAGCAGTTCCTCGTTGACGTAGCGCTTCCAGTGCATCTGATCGACGGGCTCGTCCGTCACGTTCCATGCTTTGGTCAGCACTGTGTCGGTGTGCGGCAACCAGTAGAGTTCGAACGAACGGTTATTCGCAATCAACGAATCGGTTTGCGCGAGACATTCCTCGAGGTCCATCTTCGCGCGCTGCAACTTGAGTTTGAACGACGGCACCAGATTCAGATCGATCTCGGTAAGCACGCCGAGTACACCGAGTCCGATCCGGCCACCTTCGAACAGGTCCGCGTTTTCGTCAGGCGAGGCGACCACTTCGTTGCCATCGGGCGTCGTGAAGCGAAGCGCTGCGATCTGCGTCGCGAGATTGCCGAGCGTAATGCCGGTGCCATGAGTTCCCGTGCTCGTGGCGCCTGCGATCGACTGCACATTGATGTCGCCGAGGTTTTCCATCGCGAAGCCGTGCTCGGCCAGCGCTGCGCCGAGCGTATAGAGCCGCGTGCCGGCATGCACACGCGCGACGCGGCGCGTTTCGTCGATGTGAATCAAACCCTGCAGCTGGTCGAGCGACAGGATCACACCATCGGTCTGCGCCAGCGGCGAAAACGAATGTCCGGCTCCCACCACACGCACCGGCGCTTGCGAACCAGCCGCGCTGCGCAGCACGCCGACCAGTTCGTCCCGCGATCCAGGTGTCTTGACCGTTGCCTTCGGGCTGCTTACGTACCCCGACCAGTTACGCCACATAATCCCCCGCCTCCCTATATTGCTTCCAGAATCCCGCTCAGAAAAAACACTTGCTGTCGCCGCGATAGGTCGTGACCTGGTCGACGACGCGCCCGCCGGTGATCAGCAGAAGTTCGTTAAAGCGTTCGCATAGTTCGCCGGCTTTGGCGTGGCGAAACAGCATCGGCTCGCCGATCTTCAGCGCAACCGAGGCGGGATGCCGCAACGGTGTCTGGACCTCGCCGGCGCCTTCGTTGTCGATCAGCGAGCAACCGGCGGGCAACCACGGTTGCGGCAGACGGTTCTTGCCGATCGGACCGGACGCGATATAGCCGCCGCCGGAGCAGGTGAAGATGCCGTCTTTAGGCAGGCGCGTAACGGGCAGCGCGAAACCTGCCGACGGCAACGCCTGGAACGACGCGTAGTGGTCGAACAGCGCGGGGGTATAGAGTCCCGAGCCCGCGGCGACCTCGGTGACCGACGGATCGCTTTTGGTGCTTTCGACGCTACCGGTGCCACCGCCGTTGACGAAGCGCAACGAATGCCCCGCAGCTTCGAGCGCCTGCACGACGTTGCGGCGACGCGTATTGGTTTCGTGGATCGAGCGGCGCTTGAGCGAGCGCACGACCGCGTTCTTGAGTCCCTGTCCCGGCACGACGTCCATCAAGCCGGCGATCTGCCCTTCGTAGCCCATCAACCCTTCGAGCCGCACGCCGGAACAGGCCGCAATGCCGTTTGCGAGAGCAACCGCGGTGGCGACGTCGTGAACCGGAGACCGGTAGACGCCGAAGTAGATGCCCGGAAACGCCGACGACATGTCGAGATCGATCGATAGCGGGAAGACGACGCCTTCGGCGCGCGCCAGCGCATCGATCTGTTCGACCTGCGCCATGCTGTCGACCATCAGCGTGATCGACCGCCCGTTGCGCAACTGCGCGGCGACGGCGCGCAGATCCTCGCGCTCCACCGATGGGTACGCCACGACGAGATCGTCGAGTCCCTGGCTCGCGAGCCAGGCCGCTTCCGCCGGCGAGTAGCACAGCAGGCCGCGGATGAAATTGCCGGTAGCGAGCGCCAGGCGAATCATCGCTACCGAACGAACGGACTTGGTGACGAGACGGATCGGCATGCCGGCCGCGCGGACCCGTAGCCGTTCGAGGTTGATGCGGAAGTGATCGAGGTCGATGAACGCGGCGGGCAACCTGTGCCCCGCGAGCGCGTCGCGGTAGTACGGGTAGTCGTGTTCCAGAAGATCGGCAGGACGGGAATCAGGGGTGCCGTTCATGGGCTGTCTCGGTGGTCTTGGGGTGCGTCGGTTGCGCGTGGAGATCCGCGGTCCGCGAATGCTGATTGCGTAAGCGGTCTGCTACTGGGAAACGAGAATAGCGGCGGGCCCGCGTGCGACCAAGGGTGAACGCGGCCGTTAGATGGGTCCGATCCGGCCAGCGAAACGGCAGGGTTGACCCTAGGTACGGCGGCCACCTGGCCGTAAATGCCACCCGGAAACCACCCGCGAGCGAAGTGTTGAGGCGTGGGCGGCCAAGATATTATTGGCGGGTTTTCAGGTCGGAGAAGATGTCGGCTGCGCCGTTGCTCAAGCCGTAAATCGAGCGGGCGGCC
This sequence comes from Paraburkholderia acidicola, assembly GCF_002362315.1. GTDB lineage: Bacteria > Pseudomonadota > Gammaproteobacteria > Burkholderiales > Burkholderiaceae > Paraburkholderia > Paraburkholderia acidicola. The sequence goes on along the minus strand of NZ_MTZV01000006.1, from coordinate 689,633 downwards.
AGCCGCGCAGGGTCGTTCCGACATGCAGACGAAATGCAGGCGAAATACGCAAACCAGACAATCTGCGCGCACCGACGCTTGCCGCACGCGAGGGCGGATCTACCTTGCGCCGGGCCGTTCGCATCGTTCCGATGTGGACGGATGCAGACACTACATTCAGAAAACGGGGTATCCGATGAGCAGTGTTCAAACCTGGGCGGAGGACGCGACCGAGTCGCCGCACCGCGATCCGTCACATCCGTTTTCCACCGCCGGCCAGCGGGCGGATAGACCCGCCGCCGGAGCGGTCACCACGATGCTGGGTTTGTTGATCGACGATCGCGAACTCGAAGCGCGCTTCGATGCCTGCGCGTGGGAGTTCGAGGCCGTGTCGCAGCAACTCGACGAAGCGCTCGATGCCGCGTTCACGCGTGGCGACGAGGAGGCACGCGCCGATGTGCACGGCGTGCTCTTCGCGCTGTATGAACTGCACGTTGCGCCGGCGGCGAGCGAGCGCTGCGCGAATCAGTTCAACCCGTATCTGATCCGGCTGCGCAACGCGATCGAGCGACGCTGGTTTGCGTGCGAGCTGCAACGCACCGCGCCGCTCGATGCTGCTGCGCGCTCGGCGGAGGGGCTTGTCGAGGCGATTCGCGCGGTGTCGGCGGGGCATCGCGCGTCGCATCATCCGTTGTTCGATTTTCTCGAGCACGATGCGACGCGTGCGCAACTCGCGGCATTTTTCCGCAGCGACAGTGCGCTCAATGTCCGTTTCTTCGATCTGATCGTGCTGGCGTTGCTCGGCTCGGACCCATCGGTGCGCGGCGAACTGGCGCAGAACTTCTGGGACGAAGCGGGCAAGGGCGATGCGCGACGCAGCCACGTCACGCTGTTTCGCAACCTGTTGCTCACAGCAGGCATCGAGCATGCCGCCGACGATCACGCGTCGTTGCTCGAATGGCAGGGCCTCGCCGGTTACAACGTGTTCATGATGACAGGCTTAAACCGCAGCCACGGTTTCCGTTCGCTGGGTGTGATGGCCGTCACGGAGCTGCTCGACCCGTCGCAGTATGAAAAGCTCACGCGCGGTTGCCGGCGCATCGGTTTCGGCGCGAATGGCGAACTGGACTACTACGACGAACACGTGAGTATCGATGTGGTGCATGCGGAGGGCTGGCTCGCGAATGTGATCGTGCCGCTCGCGCGCAGTTTTCCGGCGAAGATGGACGACATCTATATGGGCGCGCAGTGGCGGTTGAACACCTGCGCCGACTACTACGACCAGTTGCACGCGAAGCTTTTGAAAATCGTTTGAAAGCGCGCCGTCCTTGCATTGAAAGGGCTGCCCGAACCGCGTATCGAGCGCTGTTTCGGGCAGTTTTTCCGACTACGGCAGCGATTAGTTGTAGTCGTAAGCATTTCGTAAATCACTGTCAAAAATAATTCAATGAAATACTGCCTGGACCCCATCGCGGACGTAAATCCTTCTGTATAGAATGCGCCGACGCCTTGGGTTCCGGCCGTGCAAACGGCCGGTGCGCCGGTCGTGGCGGCCGTTGCGGAGGTCAACGGCGAGTAAGAGGTTGAATCAGGTACCCCGCGTGCCGGATATCGTTCAGGTAGCGGTGCGAGCATCGGGTGAGGGATGTGCTCGTCGCGCGATGAAATCGATACCAGTCCACGGGCTTGCAACATGGCGTCTTCCTAGTCTCGAACCACAATGCCCATTACGCAGAAAACCGGCGCCGATAAACGGCACAAGCGGCACAAACGGCAGGTACTCATCGATACGGCCACAGCGCTGTTTTCGCAGAACGGCTATCGCGCGGTCGGCATCGACCGGATCATCGCGGAGTCGGGCGTCGCGAAGATGACGCTCTACAACCACTTTCCGTCGAAATCCGAACTCGTACTCGAAGTGTTGCGACAGCGTGAAGAGAGCGCCGCGGTATCGCTGCGCGAATTCGTCGATCGCTATGTCGTGCCGCTCGAACGTCTGAAGGCGATTTTTCTGTGGCACGAAGCGTGGTTTAGCGAGCAGACCTTCTGCGGGTGCATGTTCATCAACGCCGCTTCTGAGTTTCCCGATCGGAGCGACGCGATCCATTGCGCGTCCGCCTCGCAGAAGCGGCAGGTCACGGCGTTGCTCGGCACATTGCTCGGCGAGATGTTCGCTCCTGAGGTCGCGGCCCGGCTTGCCGACCAGTTTCTGATCCTGATCGACGGCGCGACCGTGACGGCGCAGATCTCGGGGCGGCCGGACTCGGCGATGCTTGCGTGGGATATTGCGCGGCAGTTGATCGCCGGGGCGGGGACGCCGGACACCTGACAAATGTTCCGTACCATCCGACATGTGGCTGCAACAGGCGCCGGTTAGTCTCGCCCGACATCCACCGGTTTCTGTGCGGAAGACCAGATGAACATTCAGTCAGCTGAGCCGACCGTGACGGTAACGGTCGAAGAACTGGAACGTAATCCAGAAGGCGTGCTGGATCAGGCCGCGCAGACCGTGGTGGCGATTTGCACGCAAGGCGAACCGGTTGCCGTGCTCGTATCGTTCGAGGTGTGGAACACGTATGTCCGGCAACTGCAGATGCATGGCATCGATCTGCAGGATGGCAGACGGGTCGTGAAACGCACGCTGCCCCATTGAGTGGCACGCAAGATGGATCGTCAACAGCGGGGTGCCTCGACCCGGCCGACAGATTACAGACGGTGGTCCCCACCCCGCACTACACGAGGCTTCACCCTGATCGAAGTACTGATCGCGCTCGCGATCGTTGCCGTCGCGCTGGGCGCTGTATTGCGCGCGATCGGCTCACTTGCCGCGGATACCGAAAGTGCGCGCGCGCGGCTACTCGCGCTCTGGAGCGCCGACAACGCGCTGAGCGATGTGCGCATTTCGGCGAGCTGGCCGCCGGTCGGGCGCAGCATGTTTGCTTGCCCACAGGGGCAGTACCGCTTCGTTTGCCGGCAGATCGTCACGGCGCTAGGCAGTCCGCTCGTGCGCCAGGTCGCGGTGAGCGTTTACCCGTCGGCGTCCAGCAGTACGGTGCTCGCCGAAGTCGTGACGGTGGTGCAGGATGAAGCACGCCACTAAAGCCCGCCGGCCGGAGCGCACGCGCGGCTTCACGCTGATCGAGATGCTGGTCGCGATCGCGCTGCTCGCCGTAATCGCGTTGCTGTCGTGGCGCGGGCTCGATGCGACGATCCGCGGTCGTGACGACATCGTGACAGCGCTCGGTCAGACTCGATTGATTGGTCGGTGTTTTTCGCAGTTGCAGTACGACCTGCTGAATCTGGTCACGGCCGACGAGGTATTCGGGCCGCCGCTACGTATGCGGCCCAACGAACTGGTGCTGGTCAGGCATCTTGGCGTCGGCGGCGGGCCGACCCAGGTGCAGGTCGTGCGTTATCAGCTGAAAGGGCGTCAACTGGTACGCAGCGCTTCGCAGCCGCTCGGCTCGCTTGCCGAACTCGAAGATGCCTTGCATCACATGGACCAGTTCGCGAGCGTGGTGGTGAGCAATACCGCGCGCTCGATGCAACTGGCGGTGTGGATTTCCCCGGGCGGCTGGACTTCGAGCCAGTCCGAAGTCGAAGCCACCTATGCCGGGTTTCTCTCGCAGCACGGCGTGAGCAGTATCACTTCGCTCGGAATGCCGCTGCCGCGCGGCGTCCGCTTTGCCGTCACAATGGGCACTCCACCTTCCGAATTCGTCCGCACGATTCCGATCGGGCAGTAATCACCGCCGCCTGTTTGGCACACGTCGCGACGTAAGTGCCGTGCAATTTCCATGCGGACTGCATAGTTAGAGTAAATGGTCCGTAACTTCCGTCACACGCCTGTTATCGCTCGTTCGCTACTCTGACCCCGGGAGCAGACCGTTGCACGACATCGGTTCAGCCGATCCTTTGGTGCCCGGTGCCGCAATACGACGAGGGAGCGAACATGGAGGTCGAGTACCCGCAGGACGCCAGCGCAGGCGCAACCGTTACTGCTGCGGCGGTCAGGCAGCGATCGGCGGCGAAGCTCTCGCGTGCAAGGGACTGGCATGGCGCCGGGCGTTTCGACGACGCGGCGCGTGAATACGAGGCGGTGCTCGCCGATGAGCCGGAGCACGCGCAGGCGTTGCATCTTTACGGTGTGCTGCAGTATCAGCGCGGCGCGGCGACGGAAGCGGAGTCGTTCCTACGCCGGTCGATTTCAGTCGAACCCCATCCGCGCGCGCATTCGGATCTCGGCGCGATCCTTGCCGACAGCGGCCGGACCGACGAGGCGCTGACGCAGTTCAACGCCGCGTTGCGCATCGATCCGCGCGACGTGCAGACGCTGGTGCGCCATGGCAATACGTTGCTCGGGTTGCGCCGCTACGGGCCAGCCCTCGAAGTGTTCGACCGGGCGCTCGCCGTTTCACCGCTGGTTCTCGACGCGCTCTGCAATCGCGGTAGCGCGTTACGTGCGCTCGGCCGGCTCCAGGAAGCGGTCGACACCTACGAGCGCGCGCTGATGGTCGATCCGCGCTCGTTCGAATCGTGGTTCAACCGCGGGTTGGTTCTGCGCGATTTGCAACGTCCGCTCGAAGCGCTGCAGTGTTTCGAACGGGCCATTGAGATCAAACCTGGCATTGCGGCGATGCTGTCGGTACGCGGTCAGACGCTGGTTGACCTCGGACGGCTTGGCGAAGCGCTCACTGCGTTCAACGAAACGATCGCGATTCAACCCGACATGGTCGAGGCGATCTATAACAGCGCGGTGGCGCTTGAGCGGCTGGGTCGCGCTGAAGAAGCGATCGGGCGCTGCGACCGGGTGCTCGCACTGGAACCGCAGCATGCACCGGCGCTTGCTTGCCGGGGTAACGCGTTGCTGCAGTTGAAGCGCTATGAAGCGGCGCTGTCGAGCTATGAGCTTGCACTTGCAATCAAACCCGATGCATCCGAATTCCTCTGCAATCAGGGTACCGCACTGCGTTACCTGAGGCGCTATGAAGAAGCGCTAGTCAGCTACGACGCCGCGCTTGCACACAATCCGCGCTTTGCAGAAGCATGGACCAACCGCAGCAGCGTGCTGCAGGACCTGCATCGCTACGACGAAGCGATGACGTCACTCGACCGGGCGATGGAAATCCGGCCGGAACATGCGACGAACTGGTTCAACCGCGGCAACGTGTACTACGAGCTGGGTCGCACGGATGCGGCGCTGGCCGCCTACGATCGCGCGATCGAACTCGATGCCGACTACGCGGATGTTCATTTCGCACGCGGTTCCCTGTACCTGCTACAGGGCGACTTCGCGAGGGGATGGGCGGAATACGAATGGCGTCTGCGCGATCCATCGCTGGCACGGTATTACCGCCCGTTCGTGCAACCGTTGTGGCGAGGTACTGAACCGCTCGACGGCAAGACAATCCTGATTCACGCGGAGCAGGGCTTTGGCGACACGTTGCAGTTCTGTCGCTATGCGCCGCAGCTTGCAGCGCTCGGCGCACAGGTGGTGCTCGAAGTGCCGCCTTCGCTGCGTACGTTGATGGCGTCGCTACAAGGACCGGCGCAGGTGCTCGCACGAGGCGAGCCGTTGCCTGCGTTCGACTATCAATGCCCGTTGCTCAGTCTGCCGTTTGCATTACATACGGACCTGGCCAGCATTCCGCAGCAAACCCCTTATCTGCACGCAGATCCGCAGCGAATCCGGGAATGGGCCGAACGGCTCGGCGACAAGCGGCGTCCGCGCGTCGGGCTCGCGTGGTCCGGTAATCCCGAACATCGCAACGACCATAACCGGTCGATTGATCCGACGTTGCTCGCGCCGTTGCTCGAACTCGGTATCGAATGGATCAGTTTGCAGAAGGTGGTGCGGGAGCAGGACGAAGCGTTCCTTGGCGATGCGCGCATTCATCGTTTCGACGATGAACTCGGTGACTTCGCGGACACCGCCGCGCTGATGCAGTCGCTCGATCTGGTGATCGCAGTCGATACAGCGGTTGCGCATCTGGCCGGTGCGCTCGGCCGCCCCGTGTGGGTCCTGCTGCCGAATCCGCCCGAATGGCGCTGGCTGCGCGATCGGGACGACAGCCCGTGGTATCCCGGCGCACGGTTGTTCCGCCAGTCTGTGCAGGGGGATTGGACAACCGTCATCGAAGCGGTACGGGCGGATCTTGGCCTGCTGGGTCGTTAGGTCTTTAGAGGCCGCCAGATTGAATATCGTCGTCGAACAACAGAGGGCTACAGAATGACTTTTAACGGGGAAGAGGCGACGCTCGCGAAACAGCCGGTTGCAACGCGGCCGCCTGGTGTCCCGAAGCCCGATCCCGCACAGCTCGATCGGTTGTTGTTGAGGGCGCGTAACGCGCATCAGGAAGGCGCGCTTGGGAAAGCGGAGCAGGCGTATGGCGAATTACTTGCGCTAGATCCGGAGCATGCCGATGCGCTGCATCTGCTCGGGGCGATCCGTTTTCAGCGAGGACGATTTGCCGACGCCGAAGCGTTGATGCGTCGCTCGATCGAGCGTCATCCTGCTGCGCTTCCGCTTGCGAATCATGCGGCGGTACTGGCAAGTCTTGGTCGCGAACATGAAGCGCTTACGCGTCTTGATGAAGCGCTCGCGATTAATCCGGCGCATCTACGTGCGCTTTTTCAGCGTGGTGGTTTGCTCGCGCAATTCGGGCGCCATGATGAGGCGCTGGTCTCGTATGACAGGGTGCTCGAGATCAATCCTGGTGCCGTCGAAGCGCTTCTGAAGCGCAGCGAGACATTGCGTGCACTTTCGCGCTTCGATGAAGCGCTGGTTTGTTGCAACCGTTTGCTTGCACTGACTGGGCGCACGTTCGAAGGCTCGAAAGAGCGCGGACTCGTATTACGCGCACTCGAACGCTATCGCGAAGCCGCGGACAGCTACAGCCATGCGCTGACCGCTGTGCCCGGTAGCGTCGAAGTGATGTTTCTGCGTGGCGTGACGTTTCTCGATCTCGGCGAACCAGAACCCGCGCTTGCCGACTTCAACATGGCGATTGCGACGAGCCCGGGTTTCGTCGATGCGATCTATAACAGCTCGATCGCACTCGAACAGCTTGAGCGGCACGAGGAAGCGATCGCACGTTGTGACCGGGTGCTTGCGGTCGAACCGCAGCATGCGAAAGCGCTGGCCAACCGCGGGAATGCGTCGCGCAATCTCGGCCGCAACGGCGACGCGGCCATGAACTACGCAAGCTCGCTCGAGGTGGAGCCGGACAGCACGGGCGTGTTGTGCAATTACGCCAACGCGTTGATGCACATCACCCGCTACAACGATTCGCAGCAGGCCTGCGAGCGTGCCATCGCGCTCGATCCTGACTTTCTTCCCGCATGGTTCACGCGCGGCCGGCTGTTTCTGGAAATACATCGCTACGACGAATCGCTTGAGGATTTCGCGAAGGTGATCGCCACCACACCCCGCGACAAGCTTGCGCATTTTCATCGCGGCAACTCGCTGCGCGCGCTGCGACGTCACGAGGAAGCTAACGACGCGTACGCACAGGCCATCGAGATCGATCCCGACTATGCCGAGGCGCATTGCATGCGCTCGTTCCTGTGCCTGTCGCTTGGTGACTTCGAGGCGGGCTGGAGCGAGTACGAATGGCGCTGGCGCGACAAGCAACTCGACCCGAGCCGGCGCGAATTCGCGCAGCCGCGGTGGACGCATGGCATGTCGCTGGAAGGCAAGACGCTGCTGTTGTATGCGGAGCAGGGGCTTGGCGACACGCTGCAGTTCTGTCGCTATGCGCCGCTTGCGAAGGCGCTCGGTGCGAAGGTGATACTCGAAGTGCCGAGCGATCTGATGGGGTTGCTTGTGACGCTCGATGGCGTCGATGCGCTCGTCGTGCGCGGTGGCCCGCTGCCGCCGTTCGATCTGCATTGCCCGCTGCTGAGCCTGCCGCTCGAATTCCGTACCGACTTCGCGACGATTCCGTCGAATGTGCCGTACGTGCGGGCCGACGCCACGACGGTCGAACGCTGGCGCGAACGGCTCGGGACTTCACAGCGGCCGCGTATCGGGCTGGTGTGGTCGGGCAACGCGCTGCATCTGAACGACCGTAACCGCTCGATGGGGTTGACGGAGCTGTTGCCGTTGCTCGATGACGCGTTCGAATGGGTGAGCTTGCAGAAAGTGGTGCGCGACGAGGATCAGCCTGCGCTTGCGGCAAGTTCGATTCGCGACGTGAGCGCGCAGATTGGCGACTTCGCCGATACAGCGGCGCTTATCGAGCTGATGGATTACGTGGTGAGTGTCGATACGTCGGTGGCCCATCTGGCTGGTGCACTCGGTCGGCCGCTTGCGGTGTTGCTGCCGCATACGCCCGATTTCCGCTGGTTGCTTGAGCGTGACGATAGCCCGTGGTATCCGAACGCTCGGTTGTTTCGACAGAACGAGGCTGGCAAGTGGACGCCGGTCGTGGAGCGGCTGAAGGCGCAACTGCCAGTGCTCGTGAACGGAGAAGCCCAATGAGCGATCCGCTGGTACGCACACAGACTAAGGCGCAATCGCAATCGCAATCGCAATCGACCGCGTTTCCCTTCACAGCCGGTAGCGGTGGCAGCGCGATGCGAGCGGCTGTCGACGATGCACTGCGCAACGCACGCACACGGCTAGAACAGAACGACCTCGTGAGCGCACGGCGTCTCTACGAAGGCGTGCTCACGATGGCACCCGATAACATCGAAGCGCTGCATCTGTGCGGGCTCGTCTGCCTGCGCCAGGGCGATGCAGTGCGCGCGGAACCGCTGATGGCGCGCTCGATGCAGCTCGGGCTGCGTCAGCCGTGGAATTTCGCCAACCACGCGGCGGCACTTGTCGGTGTGGGCCGTCATCATGACGCGCTTGCGGTGACCGACACAGCGCTGAAACTCGACGCCGTGCATCCTGCTGTCAACGCCGCGCGCGGCGACGCGCTGCTCGGGCTCGAACGGTTCGACGAGGCAATCGCTGCCTACGACGCCGCGTTACAACGTGCGCCCGGTCAACCGGCAGCGTGGAGCCGCCGCGGCGCTGCACTGCGTTCGCTGGGCCGACCCGCCGATGCATTGATCAGCCTCGACCGCGCACTGAAGATCGACTCGAACGATCCCACTACCCACATCGAACGCGGTCACACACTGCGTGCGCTTGAGCGGCGTGACGAGGCATTGCATCACTACCAGCTGGCAACGGTTGTATGTGGAAAGACGCCCGCGTTGCTGCACGACTCGGGCGTCGTCTTGACCGAAATGGGCCGCGCCACCGAAGCGCTCGCCGTGCTCGACGAAGGTCTCAAACTCGCGCCTCACGACAAAAAACTGCTCTACGCAAGCTGCGTAGCACTCGATCAACTTCATCTGCGCGATGAACTACTACAACGCGCCGATCGCTTGCTCGCACTTGATCGCAGTAGCACAGCCGCATGGGTCGCGCGCGGCAATGCGTTGCTTGGACTGGATCGCCACGCGGAAGCGGCGCAAGCCTACAGCGAAGCGTTGACGCACACTCCCGAGCACATCGATGCGTCGCGCAACTGCGCGGCCGCATTGCGCTCGCTCGGCCGCTTCGAAGAGGCGCTCGAACATTACGAGCACGCGCTTTCAGTTGCAGGTGTGAATCCCGAGTTGCTGTACAACCACGCGGTCACGCTGCAACAACTTGGACGCTACGACGAAGCGCTAACGAGCCACGCAGAAGCCGCACACGCACCGGCAGAAACCGCCCAAAGCCTCTATACGCGAGCGGTGGCGTTGCAGCAACTGGGCGAGCACGAAGCTGCGTTGCGTGACTACGAGCGTGCTTGCGAGCGAGATCCTCATCATGGCGCGGCGCGTCGCTCGGAAGCGTACTGCCGGCTCGTGATGGGCGATTTCGAGAAGGGCTGGAAGCAGCACGAGTCGCGCTGGAACGCGACCGACGTATTAATGAACCGTCGCCACGCCGACCGCCCGTTGTGGCTCGGCGCAGAGCCCGTCGCGGGCAAGACGATGCTGCTTCACGCAGAGCAAGGTTACGGCGACACGCTGCAGTTCTGCCGCTACGCGAGCCTCGTGCAGGCTCAAGGCGCGACGGTGATTCTCGAAGTACCGGCAGGGCTTGCGCCGCTGCTCGGTTCGTTGCGTGGTGTGAGCCGGATCGTCAGCGAAGCGGATGCGACGCCTGCTTTCGATCTGCAATGTCCGTTGATGAGCCTGCCGCTTGCCTTTCGCACAACGCTCGACACGGTGCCGGCGGAAACGCCGTATCTACTTGCGGATGCTCAGCGGCGCGAAATATGGGCGCAGCGCGTCGAGGCCATTGCGAAACCGCAACGGTTGAAGGTCGGGCTCGCATGGTCGGGTAATCCGCGGCACAACAACGACGAGAACCGCTCGCTGCCGTTTGCCGCGCTGGCGCCGCTGCTTGCGCTCGATGCGACGTTTGTGTGTCTGCAGCCGCAGGTGCGGGAGCGTGATCGGGAAGCGCTCGCTGCGAGCGGCGTGGTGAGCTTCGGCGACGCGCTCGCCGATTTCGCGGACACGGCGGCGCTCGTCGAGGCGCTCGATCTGGTCATTTCGGTGGATACGTCGGTGGTGCATCTGGCAGGCGCGACCGGTCGGCCCGTGTGGGTGTTGTTGCCGCGTGCGCCGGACTGGCGCTGGTTGCTCGAGCGTGAAGACAGCCCGTGGTACCCCAGCGCGCGACTGTTCCGGCAGACACGACCGGGCGATTGGCCCGATGTGGTCGGGCGAGTGCGAGACGCGTTGATCGACACGGCGCAGGCGCACGGGTATTCCGCGTGAGCCCGTGGATTTTGTCAAAAAAGATACGGACCTTTTCGGGCGTCGGGAATGGTCCGTAGCACCCGCCATCGCACTGCCATCGGCGGTGCGTATTTTCTTCTGATTCAGATAGGCCGCCGCAGATGGCAGCGATGGTCGCTAATCGGGAATCCGGGAAATCGCGGGTAAGCAGTATTCGCGGCTCCGCGTGAGCGCCATGTCAGGCGCGAACGGCGGGGCCGCCAACTTCTAAGGCTTCGGGGTGGAGAATGGCAGCACGCGCGCGCGCAGTACGACAACAAGATCCCCATGGTTCGCAGTCTGTCCTGAGATCGGACCTGCGGCCGCTGTGCCGCGCGGTTGCCTGGATACTTGCGGTGGGGTTTACGACGCATGCGCATGCGGCTGGGATCGTGAATCTCGGGCAGGCTACTGCGCGTAGCATCTCGGGCGGCTCGGGTGGTGTCGGTGCGGGTGTGCCGAACCTCGGTGTGACGCCGCAGCAGGCGCTGCAGGCTAGCCAGCCGTCGATTCGTAATCTCGGTACCGCGGCGCAGGCGATTGCTTCGCAGATTGCCGCGCAACAGAGTGCTGCGGCCGCTGCTGCGGCGACGGCGTCGAATGTGCCGAATGGGTTGACGCCCGGCGGGTTGCAGGTGGCGCCGGGGATTACGTTCGTCGCGGACAAGAACGGCAATCCGGTGAGCCAAAACACGGACACTACAAATCCGTTGGTCTGGGTCAACGCGAATGGGCCTACGCAGACCGTCGCGAGTAACGGGCATGTCAACGTGAATGTCACGCAGACCGCCCAGAACGCGGTACTGACGTGGCAGACGATGAACGTCGGCCGGCAGACGACGCTCAATTTCGACCAGTCGGCGGGCACGCAGACGAACGGTGCGAATAACTGGGCCGTGCTCAACCGCATCAACGATCCGAGCGGCAAGCCGAGCCAGATTCTCGGTAACATGACTGCGCAGGGCGCGGTTTATGTGATCAACCGCAACGGGATTCTGTTCGGTGCGGGGTCGCAGATCAATGTGCATTCGCTGGTGGCGTCGTCGCTCAGTTTGCTCGATACGAAGAATGAGCCGGGACCACAGAGCGCGGCGGGCATTGTTGCCAGCAACCAGCTGTTTTTGAATGTGCTGCCAGGGGTATCGGGAGGGTTGGCTAATCCGGAGGCGGGGAGTTCGAGCAATATACCGTCGGCGTCTGGTGTGCCGAATGAGATTCTGGGTCTCGGTGCCCAAACCATCCCACTGGGTACGTATCAGGCTCCCGGCGATATCACGATCCAGCCGGGTGCGTCGATTACCACTCACACGAACGGTAACGCCAGCGACGGCGGCTTTGTGATGGTCGCTGCACCCAACGTGACCAACGGCGGCAGCATTACTGCCACAGCAGGTCAGGTTGTGCTCGCGGCGGGTGTCGGCGTGAGTGTCACGCCGAATAAAGGTGGGACGAACAATCCGCAGGTGCTGCTGCCCGAACTGAGCGGGCAGGTTATCAAGGTACAGAACGGTTCGAACGTCGACATCACGCCCGCAGGGACGCTGACCAACACCGGTATTGTCCAGGCCGCACGCGGCAACGTGAACCTGCTGGGCAGTCGGGTGGCGCAGAACGGCGTGGTCGGCGTGACGACGAGCGTCAATACACCGGGCACGATCAATATCTCGACTGTCGACGAGTACGACTCGAATAATCCGCTGCAGAAGACCTACCCAGGTTTCTCCACCGTCGTAGGGAACGGACCGGGTGTTGCGACCAACGCGCACCGTGCTGGTCTCCTGACCTTCGGACCCGGCTCCGTGACCACCGTGATGCCCGACAACAACGGCCAGACGGCAACGTCGACACCAGGCACGGTTTTCACACCCGGTGGCATCACGATGACGGCGGCCTCGGTCTGGTTCCAGGGCGGGTCGCTCATCGAGGCGCCGGGCTCGACTGTGTCCGTTAACGCGTTGACACAGTCGTTGGCCGGCTATGCGACCCCTGTGGGACAAACTGCGGTGCCCGGGCGCATCTACGTGGACGATGGGGCGATCATCGATGTGTCCGGCATTGCGAACACCGAACTGCCGATCGCGCAGACGCTGGTCACGATTCCGCTCATCGGCCAGAACGAGCTTGCCGATTCGCCGCTGCTGCGCAGCGGCTTTCTATTCGGCCTGAAGAATGTCGTGGTCGACAGCACGCTCACGGGGACGAACAGCAACGGTTTGCAGTGGGTGGGCAGCCCGATCCTGAACCTGTCGGGGTATGTGAGCCTGATACCACGTAGTGTCGATCAACTGCTGGTCAACGGCGGCACGATCATACTGTCTGGCAACGAGGTGATGACCGCTAGCGGTTCGTCGATGAACCTCAATGGCGGATACGTCCACTACGACGGCGGGATGGTCAACACGACGCGTCTCGTCGATGCGAATGGCGCGATCGTGCCGATCGGCCAGGCGAGTCCGTACGACACGTATGTCGGGGTTGCGGGTGAGTTCGTGGAGAGTCATCCGCGCTGGCAGGTCACGAAGACCTGGTACAACCCGCTGACGACGGGCGGCGTCTATCAGCCGGATTACATTGTCGGTGGCAACGCGGGGACGCTCGATCTGTACGCGACACAGTCGCTGGTACTCGACGGCACCATTACGGCCGAGGCGTTTGGTGGTTCGAAGCAGGTACAGGGCAACAGCCTGCCGACAGGAGGGACCTTCAACCTGGGTTCCGATCCGAAGCTGGCAGCCGGGACGCTGATTAACCTGACACAAAATAGCCCTGCCGGTCCGCCATCGGGCGAATTGAATCTGGTGGTCCTGCAAGACACGGCGCCGCAACTCGACGATCTGATAGCGGGTTTTTCCATCGATACCCCGTTCAACACGACCGCACTGAATGCGCTACCGGCGACCGATCCGGACAACGTGCTGGCCACGATGGTGGTGCCGGTCGATACGCTTAACTCGGGTGGTTTTGCGACGCTCAATGTCACCGGCGACAAAACGAATGGCAAGGGTTTCGTCGTCGCGCAAGGCACGAAGCTGAATTTGCAGCCGGGCGGGTCGGTGACGCTTTCTGCTGCTTATGGCGGTAACGCGACGGTTGCCGGCGACGTGGTCGTTCCATCGGGCAAGGTGACGATTTCGAGCGGCGGCAACATCACGGTCACACCGACGGGGCAGATCAACGTGGCCGGCCAGTGGGTGAATAACGACGTCGATGCCGCACCGGGCACGACGCCGGGTAATAGCGAGTACATCAACGGCGGTAGCATCAGCCTCGCCGCGCAAGGGCACATCGACCTGCAGGGCGGTAGCGTGCTCGATGTGTCGGGTGGCGGAGAGATGCAGGCGAACGGCCAGTTGCTGATGAGTAACAACATCCCCGTCGGCAAGGGTGGCAGCGTGTCGCTCGTGACCTCCGACAACTCCCTCGCACAACTCCCGTCCGATCCGTTCCTGTCGATGAACGGCACGATCAGAAGTTTCGGCTTCTCGGGGGGCGGCACGCTTACGCTGGGCGCGGCGGGATTCCAGATCGGCGGCGACGCGGCCACGGCACCAGCCTGGGACGTGGTGCTGCCGGCTGACTTCTTCGCGCAGCAGGGCTTCGGCAACTACGTACTCAATGCACTGTACGACACCACCGTTGCGCCCGGCACGACCGTGTCGCTCACGCAGCAGAACCTGATACCGGATGCGGTGGCGCTGCAACAGGCAGCGAGCGGTGCAGACCTGACAGCGGCTGGCCTGACCAGCATCGGCACGCTCGACGCTTATCACCGGCAGCCGACTGGACTGGCCATGACGGGCGGTGGGTATCTGAACATTGCTGTCACTCGCAAGGACCAGAATCAACCAGAGGTGAACGTTCAGGTACCGCCGAATGACGGCGCGGTCGGGACGGTCAGCGTCGGGCAGGGCGCATCGATTGTAGGGGACGCGGGCGCGAGCATCGGCCTCGGTTCGCCGGTACAGGTCACGGTACTGGGCTCGCTCATTGCGCCAGGTGGCTCGATCATGTTGAGCGCGGAAGGGGCGATTGGCGCGCGCTACACCGTTCCCGGTCAGGTCACCATCAGTGGCGACTATACGAGCACCAGCAAGTCAGTCTGGCTAGGCTCGAATGCGGTACTGGATGTGTCCGGCGTGGCTCTGACCAATCCGCTGGCGGCACCGGTCAAGAGCGGGTCGACGACCTTTGCGCCAACCACAGGGAAAGTACTGCCGGGCGGGTCGGTGACGATTGCCGACGATGCGGGCTATGTGGTTGCGCAAGCGGGTTCGAAGATCAACGTATCGGGCGCGTCGGCCAGCTTCGACCAGTTGCAGGCCAACGGCACGTATGCGTCACAGCCGGTATGGAGCGACGCGGGTTCCATTACGCTGGCGGCTTCCTACGGCCTGCTCTTCGATGGCACCCTGAGCGCCCAGGCGGGTGCAAGTGGTGCGCAGGGAGGCACGCTTACCCTGATTCCGCAGACTGGAACAATACAGCTGCAACAGGTGAACGGCCCAACCCTCACGGTGCCGGCGGCAACCTCGCTCGTCCTGCAACAGAGCGGGAATTTCGTACCCGCCGGACTCGCGCCCGGGCAGGACATCATTGCGGCGACCGGGGCGCCGGTCAGCGTGCCGCTCCCCTCGGGTGCGACCAGCGATTACATGGAGCCGACCGGCGTGCTCCAGTTTGCCGCGGATCGCCTGACCGGCTCCGGCATCGCGACGCTGGTGCTCGGTGACAGCACCTCGTTCACGCCTGTGCCGGTCGCGTTTGCCGGCGACGTCAACATCGCCACGTCGAGAGCTGTGCAGATCTACACAAACCAGATCGTGGCACTCAATAGCAGTCAGCTCGGCCAGTTGACGAAAGGGACCGGCAGTCAAGGCAGTTACTCGGTTCCGACGATCGGCACGCTGCTCACCAGCGAGGTGACGCCGCAGACTAACGGACAGCTGCCGTCCACGACGATCGGTTCGACGGTAAGCATCGATGCGCCTTATGTGGCAGTCGTCGCGCCCACGCAGACCAGCGTGGTAAAGCTTGGCACGGTTGCAGCGGCTGCGGATGCGGCGCTGAACGTGAACGCGTCGTTCATCGATCTCGAGAACCAGTTCCAGCTAAACAACTTCGGGCAAGCGAATTTCACCAGCAGCGGCGATATCCGCCTGAGTTCGACGAGTCCCGGCAGCGGCGCCGTCGGGCTGCAGCCCGGCGAACTTTACACACCGGGTAACCTGACGTTCCGGGCCGCGGACCTGTATCCGTCGACTGGCAGCACGTTTATCCTCGACGCAGTTGGACCGACGGACCCGACCACGGGCAACCCGAGCCCGACCACGATCACGTTCGCTTCGAACGGCGCATCCGGCGTACCGCTGTCGGCGGGCGGCACGCTGCTCGTCGATGCATCGACCATCACGCAGGGCGGCACGGTGCGAGCACCGTCGGGTACGTTAGTGTTCGGTGTCGGAGATTCGACCAGCACCGCTACGCAGACACAGTTCAATGGGTTACCGCTCGTCTCGACCAGTTCGGTGACGTTTGCTGACGGCAGCGTCACGTCGGTATCGAACGGCAATACGATCATTCCGTATGGCACGACGGTTGACGGCGTCGAGTGGCAGTTCAACCCGGTGGCGGGTACTACGCTTCCCGATGTGACCGCGCCGCCGTCGAAGTACATCGGCGTGAACGGAAGCAGCGTTGCGCTCAACAAGGGCGCGACGATCGACCTGTCCGGCGGTGGCGATCTGCGGGCGGCCGAGTGGGTACCGGGCACCGGGGGCACGCGCGATGTGCTGTCGCAGTACAACGTGAGCTACGCGAGCAACGCGGCAGGTGTGGCTGTGCCGGTGAACGTGGGTGCGACGAACGTCTATGCGATCCTGCCTGGCGCGCAGTCGCCGGTGGCCGCATACGACCCGATGTTCGCGCAGACGCTGCAGCCGTCCACTAGCGCGAATGCCACGGTCGCTACGCAGACCACGAGCCTCGGCATTGGCCAGGCCGGCACCGGCAGTGCGATCGGGCAGTCGGTGTATCTGTCGGGTGTGCCGGGGCTGGCAGCGGGCTACTACACGCTGCTGCCTGGCAAGTACGCGACGTTACCCAACGCATACCGCGTGACGGTATCGGGCACGACGGGCACTGCGGCGCCGGGTGCGAGCCAGGTGCTAGCCGACGGTACGGTAGTGACGGCGGGCTACTTTGCGAATGCGCTCACGGGTAGCCGCAGTGCGACGCCGACACTGTTCAACGTGCAGTCGTCGAAAGTCTGGCAACAGTATTCGACGTACACGTTGACGAGCGCCAACAGCTTCTTCCCGACGCTCGCGGCTGGCGGCGGTAACGTAACGCCACCGCTGCCCGTCGATGGTGGGCAGCTAGTGCTCGCGGCGACGAAGGCGCTGACGCTCGGCGCAACGCTGAACACGACGGCAGGCGCAGGTGGCGCACCGGCCGAGGTCGATATCGCGTCGCAGGACATCCAGATCACCGGCAACGGCAGTGCGGCGCTGCCGGGGTATCTGCAGATCGCTGCGAGCGATCTCGATTCGCTGAACGCAGGCAGCCTGTTGATCGGTGGCACGCGCACGGCAACGACCAGCGGCATCACGATCGCACCGATTGCCGACAGCGTAGTGGTATCCAACAACACGGGCAGCGCACTGACCGGACCCGAGATCCTGCTGGTGACGAAAACGGTTCAGAACAGCACCGACCCGAACGCGGCCAACGGCCTGCAAGTCGATGCTGGCGCGGCGATCACGGCAAGCGGCAGCTACCCGGCGGCAAAGGACGAGCCTATCGCGATAGCGGGCGACGGCGCACTGTTGCGCGTATCGAACGGCGCGATGACGACGGTGACGCGCACCGGCGCGAGCGGTACCGGGTTGCTTGCAGTGGGTGCTGGCGCAACGCTGACGGGCGGCCAGGCATTGACGCTCGATTCGTCGGGCAACCTGACGGTCGATCCGACGGCGGTGCTGTCCGCGAAGGCAATTACTGTGGACGGCTCGGCGATCACCTTCACCGGCGACACGGGCGCAGCGGCAGCGAATCTGCCAGGTTTCGTGCTCGATGCGGCCGGGGTTGCGCAACTGGCGAACGCGCAACAGGTCATCCTGCGCAGCGCGGGTGCGATTAACTTTATCGGCAATGTGAACGCGACGTTCGGCAACAGCGTCGATCTCAGTGCGGGCACGTTTGCAAGCAACGGCGGCACGGCGGTGCTCAACGCGCAGCAGATCGCCTTCACGAACGAGACCGGTGCGACGTCGGCAACTGCGACACCTGGCGCAGGCACGTTGACGGTCAATGGGAAGGAAATCGACTTCGGCGCGGGCAACAAGAACCTGAGCGGATTCGGCTCGGTGACGATGAATGCGACGGGCGGCATCGTCGGGCAGAACACCGGGACGTTTGACTTCGGGGCATTGCCGGTCACGCTCAACGCACCGCTGTATCTCGCCGATACGAGTTCGGCATCGACGGTGAAGACAACGGGTCTGCTGAGCTTGAACAACGTTGCGGGCACGGCGCTGACTCGCACGCCGGCAGGCGGGGCGTGGAGCTTTATCGGCGGCACGATTGCGGATAACGGCGCGACAATTGCCGCGCCAGCCGGCAACGTCGGCATGGAAGCGACGACCGGGAACCTGACGATCGGGAGTGGTTCGACGGTGAGTTCGGCAGGCGTGTCGAAACAGTTCTTCGACACAACGCAATACGCACCGGCTGGGGCAATCACGTTGACTGCGGACGCGGGCTCGGTTGACGTGCAGACGGGTTCGACACTGAATTTCTCGGGAGCAACGGGTGGTGGAGCGGCGGGTAGCCTGACGCTGTCGGCACCGCAGCAGGTGGTGAACCTGAACGGCACGCTCAAGGGCGGAGCGGCGAGCGGCAATGCGGGTGGCTCGTTCTCGCTCAATACCGGCGGCGCGGCGAATCTGGATAGCCTCGCACAGACGCTCGCGTCGAGTGGTGTGAATCAGTCGGTCACCGTGCATACGAAGTCGGGCAATCTGACGCTGTCGGCGGGCAATACGCTGACGGCGCAGACAGTGTCGTTGACCGCCGATGGTGGCGTGGGCAATGCGTCGGACACGGCCAACGGCAACGTCAATATTCTCGGTACGGTCAACGCGTCGGGCACGGCCGGCGGTGAGATCGACCTGTACGGCCGGAGCGGCGTGGATGTCGAAGGAACGCTGCTGGCGACGGCGACGGGTTCGAACCAACGGGGTGGCAAGATCGACATCGGCACGAGCGCGGTGTTCGATCCGGGCGTGTCCAGTCCGTACAACCCGACATACGGTTACGAGAATATTGGCGAGGGGAACTCGGGCAAGATCCTGCTGGGCGCCAATGCGGTGATCAACGTGTCGGGCGGTACCGCGGACGCAGCGCTGGGCGGCACCGTGAACTTCCGGGCACCGCTGCTGCAGGACGGAACCGTTAATGTTGTGTTGGCACCAGGGGCGGGCGTCAACGGTTCCCGCTCGACTACGGTGGAAGCGTACGCGGTCTGGAGCACGACCGATGCAACGGGCGGTGCGCAGCACTTCGACGGGTCGATTGATCCGGCGGGCTGGTATGACGCCAGCGGCCATCTGCTCGCGGGGACCTTCACTGTGCCGGGCAGTACGCCGGCGACGTTTACCTACACCCCGGGTGTGACCGCTAACGGCATCGGGACGTTGACGAATACGACCGGCGTTTCCGTGACCGTGACGTCGGAGAGCCAGCTCAAGAACGGGATTTCCAGCTTCAATTTTGCGGGTCTGACGGGCGACTATTTCGTCGCGACCACGCCGAACAGCGATCACATTACGTTCTACGGATATCAGGACGGTACGACGACGAATGCGCCCGGGACGCTGATGGGATTCGTGCAGCAAGGCTTGAGTGGTGTCACGAATCAGTTCTCCGGCGTAAAGCTGGCGAGCTTCAGCGTTGTACCCGGGATCGAGCTAGACAATCCGTCCACGTCGATCAACAGCGGCAATATCTCGCTGCTGTCCAACTGGAACCTCGGTGCGGGAGCGCCGAACAATATCGGCACGGTCACGCCGGACTTCCGCTATCTGTCCGCGATTGCGCCCACGCTGACGTTCCGTGCGGCGAACAACTTCGTCGCCTACGCGAGTATCACAGACGGGTTCTACCAGAACCAGGTTGCGACGATTCTGGGCGCAGTGGGCACGGGCACATCCACGGGAACGTACGCAGCGGCCGAACAGCAGTTCGTGCAATTCGCTTCGCTCAACGATCCTACGCAAATCAATCTGATCTTCACAAACGGCAGCACTCAGACGCTTGCATCGCTCGACCCGAACACGATACTAAGTGCCCCGTTGATGGGGCAGAGTGCCAGCTACTACACCGCTTACCTTTCCTACACCACTGCGTGGCAACAGGACGTGCTGGCTTTGGCAAGCCAGTCCAAGATCGGACATCTCCTGAAGGTCGGGCCGTCGAACACAACCGCCCCCGTTGCCTCTGGTTCTTCGTCGTACTCGGACTACCTCGCAAAATATTCGGCCTATCTCTCTGGCTATTCGAACACGTCCGTGACAACTTTTGGCACGCCGACAGCGATGGATGCTCCGCCGGCTCCACCGGCCCACAGCGACGCAGATACTTACGCCGCTTACTTGTCCGATTACACCAGCTACCTCTCTGACTATGTGCAGGTGTATCTCAACAACTACCTCGGTGTTGCCAGTAGCTTTCGCTCTAACCCTAGAGGCGCATACAACGTTTCCTGGGCGCCCACCGCACCCGCTTCGGTTCCAGATACGGGCGCAGTCAACATCGGCGTACTGCCGGGGAATACGGTTGCCAACGTTGCAACGGCGAATAACCCGTTGCCAATCGCTTATGCGGCTCTGCTGGGCGGACAGAGTTCGTCGTACCGGATCGTGTCAGGTGCAGACCTTGGGAGCGCCAACCCCCTGACGCTCGAGCCGGTAGCGGCCTTCAACGATACGAGCCCTGCCACGGGTCCCGGCGGCAGCGTTACGCTGAGCGGACACACCTCGTATATCGATTCCAATGGGCGGACGCTCGTCCAGCCTGTGACGATTCGCACCGGTACGGGGTCCATCGACGTTGCGTCCGCGGTCGACATCGCGCTGTACGGCAACAGCATAGGCAGCGATGCGACGGATCCGAACGTGCCCGGTGTCATTTATGCCGGTGGGGCGCCTGCGAAAGGTTCGCCAGCACTGGGGCTGGCAACCGCGGTCGCGAGTGGAGGATCGGGTTACGCAGACATACTCGTAACGCCGAGCGTAAATCCGGACTCGGCGGGCGACGTGACGGTTCACGCGCAGAAAGACATCACGGGGCTTGAGTACACAACGGATACCAATGGTGTGCTGACGGGGCAGGCGGGAAGCAATACAAGCCAGTTCTGGTGGCAGTGGATGCAGGTCACTGCGAGTCCAACCAACAATAGTGGTGCTTTTGTGCCGCTTTCCCGTTCGTCGATAGATTTCGGTGCCTTCGATCAGGGCATCATGAGCGTCGGCGGTAACGTGTCGATCAGCGCGGGTGGCAATATTTCCGATCTGGGCGCCTCATCGCCGACCACATGGTACCTGGACAGTAATGGCAACCCGGTCACGGTCGGCGGCGGCAATCTGACCGTGCGGGCTGGCGGAGACATCCTGAGCGGCGACTACTTTGTTGCGAGGGGAACCGGAACGATTACGGCAGGTGGCCAGATTGGCTCGGATATCAGCGTGCCCACTCAATCCTCGCAGCCGCCGATTACGGTGGCTGCGTTGCTGGCGACGCAGGACGGGGTCCTGAATGTCAATGCCCGTCAGGGCGCAAATATCGCTGGCGTGGTCGACCTGTCGTACGTGCAAGGCAATGCGCTGTTGTTCCACTACAACCAGTATGCCGATGGGCAAGGATATTCGCAGACTTCCGCGGTGAATGTTTTATCGACAACCGGTGATGTGATTCTTGGCTCGCTCGGCTCAATCAATAGCGAGCTGATTGGTGGTGGTGCCACCGTTGCGTCGGCGGGGCTCCTCGATCTGTCATCTATCCTGCCGGCAACGGTTAACGTGACGGCGTTTACAGGGGGCATCACGGTAGCGTCCAGTGGCGAGCTCTACCCTTCGGCATCTGGCAACCTGAACCTGATCGCAGATCAATCGATCAATTTCTCGAGTCTCAACGGGTTTGCGACCAGTGCTTCAGCCGGTTCAGCGCCCGTGTTCGGAATGCTCGATGAGGACCCTTCGGCGATGCCGTCGCCAACCAATCCTCATGCCAATGTTCCCCGTGCTACTGAAAAAACTTTGGCCGTCCATGACACGAGCGCCCTGCATGCGGACGACGCGACGCCGGTACGCATTTACAGCCTGAACGGCAGCATCATCGACGGAATCCTGCAAACCACCGGCAGTAGCGCAGGCTTCTACAACAATCTTGTACCAGTTGCCGTTGACAAGCCGGCGTTGATTCAAGCCGGACAGGACATCGTCAATCTGGTGTTCCAGGGACAGAATCTGCGCAAGTCGGACGTTACGCGTATCGTCGCGGGTCGCGATATTTATGACGCGAGCTATCAGGCGACTAGTGGGGTCTCGGTTGTGCCCGTGCTGACCTTGGGTGGTCCCGGTACCTTCGATATCGAGGCTGGCAGGAACATCGGTCCGCTGACAACCGCCGCGCAGGCCAGCGGTGCTCCATCGGGTATAGACGCAGTCGGTAACGCGAATAATCCCAACCTGCCGCACGAGAGTGCGGACATCAATGTGCTGTTCGGCGTGGGACCTGGTGTCGACGTCGCGGCGTTCGTCTCGACCTATATCGATCCGGCCAGTTCGGTTACCGGGGTGTCGAGCACGACGCCGGCGCTGATCACATTCATGCAGCAGTATGAGGCTGGCCAGACAGTCGACACGGGCCTCACCAACGGTCAGCCAACCGTCCAGCCGCTCACGGCGGCCGACGCATGGTCGAAGTTCAAGGCGTTGCCACAATACGTGCAGCAGCGCTTTGCGGAACAGGTGTTGTTCAGCGTATTGACACAGGTCGGCGAGGACTACAACAACCAGGCCAGCAAGTACTACCAGCAATATGCTCGCGGGTACGACGCAATCAACACGCTGTTCCCTGCTTCGCTCGGCTACACGGCGAACAACCTGGGCGGGGGTAGCAATGGCGCGAACAAACCGGTCAGCACCGGCAACCTCGACATGCGCAGCACAACGATCCAGACGCAGCAGGGCGGCAACATTTCTATCCTCGGCCCTGGGGGCGAGGCACTCGTGGGTAGCACCACAGCGCCGCCGCAGGTTGTCGATAGCACCGGCAAGGTTATAGCCGGCCCCAGTTCGATGGGCATCCTGACGCTCGAGCAGGGCAACATCAACATCTTCACCGACCAGAGCGTGCAGCTTGCACAGAGCCGGATCTTTACCGAGCAGGGCGGCAACCTGACGATCTGGAGCTCGAACGGCGACATCAACGCGGGCAAGGGTGCCAAGACGTCCGCCGATACGCCGGCACCGCAGTACGTGTGCGATGCAAACCACTACTGCACAGTGGATGCGCGAGGGGAGGTGACAGGCGCCGGCATAGCGACGTTGCAGTCGGTGCCAGGCACGCCGCCGGGCAACGCGAACCTGATTGCGCCGCGCGGCACGGTGGATGCAGGGGATGCAGGTATTCGCGTATCGGGCAACCTCAATGTAGCCGCGTTGCATGTGGCGAACGTCGACAACATTCAGGTCCAGGGTGCGTCGACAGGTGTTCCGGTAGTGCAGGCAGTGAACACAGGGGCGCTGACGGCAGCGAGTTCGGCCGCGTCGGCAGCGAGCCAGATGGCGCAGGACATCGTGAAGAACAGCGCGTCGGGAGTGGGCCAACGGCGCTGGACAATCTCCGTGCAGGTGGAAGGTTTCGGCGACACGAACGACGATAACGCGAAGAAACGCAAGCGTGAGCAGGTTGGCTACGATTCGTCCAGTGCGGTGTCCATTCTGGGTTTCGGTCAAGTAGCGCCGAATCGGCAAGCCGTTTTGAGTAGCGGCGAGCGTGAGCGGCTGGGCAAGATCTAATCGCAAGTAGAGCAGTATTCGGTGTGTCCCTAGCAGTTACGTCGATGCAAAAAAAGCCGCGACCCGATTCTCCAGGTCGCGGCGCTACAGATGTGCGGTCTACGATTGAGACAGATTAGCGGCCGGCGCCACCACAAACGCCTGCATCGCCGATGTCGAGACCGAAGCCACTCGAGTTGCTCAGGAAGTCTGCGACGATCGCCGTCTGGAAGCCCGTCGGGACGGTGTCGAAGCCGTTGCCGCGCACGATCGACGCGAAGCTGGCGGTCGTATAGTGGTCGGTCAGGAAATCGACAACCGCCTTCGAAACTGCCGAGCTCAGGTAGCACTGGCTGACGATGATCTGGCTCGTACCAGATACAGGATAGCCAGAGGCCGGGTCGGCGAGTTTTGCGTAAGGCGAGCCCGCAACGCCCGAAACCGGTACCCATTGGGTCGGATCGGCGGCAGCGACGCCGCCGGACGGCGCGCTAACCGTGCCCAGCGCGGTCGTGGCGTTCTGGTAGATCGGCGCGTAGTACTTGTTATCGTTCTTGTTACGCAGGCTGGCCACGGCGAGTGCCGGCGACGCGGACGAGCTCGACGGTGCGAGCAACGTGTTCGCATAGTCCGGGCTCAGGTAGGCCGCTGCCGCCGGAGCACCCGACGAGCTTTGCAGTGCAAGCAGAGCCGTGCGGACACCGCCGCTACCGGTTGCGCCCACGAAGTTTGCCGGTACGCCCGACGGGAATGCGGTCGTGTTGGCGAACGTCAGTGAATCGACGAACGTGACACCGGTTGCCGTGTTTGCTGTCGTGCAGACAGCGTGCAGATGGCGCGTCAACAGTTCGCTCGTGCCGCTGCTATCAGCCCGGTAGACCACCGTAATCGGCTTGCTCG
Source organism: Paraburkholderia acidicola (assembly GCF_002362315.1). Taxonomy (GTDB): domain Bacteria; phylum Pseudomonadota; class Gammaproteobacteria; order Burkholderiales; family Burkholderiaceae; genus Paraburkholderia; species Paraburkholderia acidicola. The sequence continues at coordinate 664,923 of NZ_MTZV01000006.1, read as the reverse complement.
TCGTGGTGTAGACCGAGGTAGTTTCGGGGTTGATTACGGCGTTCCAGTTCGTGATCTTGCCCGAGAAGATGCCGCACAGGTCGTCATCGTTCAGCGAGATGCTGTGAGTCTGGCTCGGTGTCGTTTGCGGCGTGATCGTGCTCGTGACAGCCGGTGCGTTGATCACCGGAATCGTGATCGCCGTGACGATGTACGGAATCTGGATCAGCGGACCCTGGGTGGAGCCCAGACCGGTGTTGTTGTAGTTCGTGACTTGTGCCGTAGTCAGTGCGGCATCGCTGTTCGCGAAGTCGACCGTGCCCGTGACGCCCGTACCGAAGAACGACGGTGCATTGCTCAGGAACGCGTTCTGGCCGGCACCCGAACCGACCGAGAAGTACGTGAACGTCGCTTCGCCTGTACCGAACAGGCCGATTTCGGTGGCCGTGTTGCTGATGTTGCCGAGCGTCGGTGCGACGAGCGACGAACCGCCGCCTTGCACGAGGGGGCCGGCAGCCATGGCGGCCGATGCACTGATACTCGAGATGGCGAGAGCCAGAACCTGGCAGATCTTGCGCTTGCTGGATTTCATTAGAATGTCCTTAAACGAAGATAAAAGGGAAATCTGTTACCTGTAGCGGCGACCAGATACCGGGTTGACCGCCGGATTACTCTAAGTGAGATCTGGAAAGGAATTATGAATTTTTCATAGCGAATGCTACGGAACATTTTTTCTTTGATTTAAGCTCACATGTTGGAATGACAACCACTGCATGTAAGCGATATCGGTGCGAAAGGAGGACGGTACCAGGCTCCTCTCGTGTCAGGACGCCTCAGGCACTGTGACGAACCACGTGGGCAACAAAAGCTGTAGTACCTCGTAAGATCCTCACACCATTTCTGCGTCAATTTGATGGCGAATGTTACGGACCATCCTTGTCATGACCTGACAGTATCAATCGGTTCTGCCATTAAGCGGCTCGCTCCCAATAAGCGGAATCGGATCGGCTGTGCTGTTTGGATATCGATATGTAGATATTTTTATGCGAGCGCAAACTAAATTTAATAAAAGGTGCGTAATTTTCGATGTGTAGTACACCCGTAATGAATGTTGCTCAACATTCCCCAAAAAAAACCGCGACCCGGTTCTCCAGGTCGCGGTGTTACAGATATGCGGTCTACGATTGAGACAGATTAGCGGCCTGCACCACCACAGACGGTCGCGTTGCCGATGTTGAGGTTGAAACCGCTCGTGTTGCTCAGGAAGTCCGCGATAATCGCCGTCTTGAAGCTCGACGGAACGGTATCGAAGCCGTTGCCATGCAAGATGGATGCGAAGCTGGCGTTCGTGTAGTGGTCGGTCAGGAAGTCGACAACGGCCTTCGAAACTGTCGAGCTCAGGTAGCACTGGCTGACGATGATCTGGCTCGTACCAGAAACAGGGTAGCCGGCCGCCGGGTTGGCGAGTTTCGCGTAAGGCGAGCCCAAAGCTCCCGAAACGGGTACCCATTGGGTCGGATCGGCGGCCGTGGTGCTGCTGGACGGCGCGCTAACCGTACCCAGTGCGGTCGTGGCGTTCTGGTAGATCGGCGCGTAGTACTTGCCATCGGTCGTGTTACGCAGGCTGGCCACGGCGAGTGCCGGCGACGCGGACGAGCTCGACGGTGCGAGTAACGTGTTCGCATAGTCCGGGCTCAGGTAGGCCGCTGCCGCCGGAGCACCTGACGAGCTTTGCAGTGCAAGCAGAGTCGTGCGGACGCCACCGCTACCGGTTGCGCCCACGAAGTTTGCCGGTACGCCCGACGGGAATGCGGTCGTATTGGCGAACGTCAGCGAATCGATGAACGTAACGCCAGTTGCCGTGTTTGCCGTCGTGCAGACAGCGTGCAGATGGCGCGTCAGCAGTTCGCTCGTGCCGCTGCTATCAGCCCGGTAGACCACCGTAATCGGCTTGCTCGTCGTGGTGTAGACCGAGTTGGTTTCGGGATTGATGACGGCGTCCCAGTTCGTGATCTTGCCCGAGAAGATGCCGCAGAGGTCGTTGTCGTTCAGCGAGATGCTGTGAGTCTGACCCGGCGTCGTTTGCGGCGTGGTCGTGCTCGTGACAGCCGGTGCGTTGATCACCGGAATCGTGATCGCCGTGACGATGTACGGAATCTCGATCAGCGGACCCTGTGTGGAGCCGAGGCCAGTGTTGTTGTAGTTCGTGACTTGCGCCGTGGTCAGTGCGGCATCGCTGTTCGCGAAATCGACCGTACCCGTGACACCCGTACCGAAGAACGACGGCGCGTTGCTGAGGAACGCGTTCTGGCCGGCACCCGAACCGACCGAGTAATACGTAAACGTTGCTTCGCTGGTGCCGAACAGGCCGATTTCGGTACCGGTCTTGCCAACGGCACCAATCGTCGGCGCAACCAGCGACGAACCACCACCTTGCACGAGCGGCCCGGCAGCCATCGCGGCCGTCGCACCAATACTCGAAATAGTAAGAGCCAGAACCTGACAGATCTTGCGCTTGCTGGATTTCATGTGAATGTCCTTAAACGAAGATAAATGGGAATTCTGTTACCTGTAGCGCGGCGACCGGATGCCGGCTTAACCGCTGAATTACTCTAGGTGAGATTTGGAAAGGGATTATGAATTTTTAATAGCAATAAATCGGAACATTTTGGTGCTTCGATTTGAATCAGTGTTCAGTGGCGGTAATCGTTGCAGGTTGATAAATTTCAAAATGAAAGAGGGGTAAATCGCGCACAGGTGAGAGCCGCCACCAGCAAGGAAGGTAGCTAAAATCGACTACGTACAAGGTTTTCAGAACTTCGTTTCAGAGTCAATTTGATGGCAAATGTTACGGACCATTTCTATCGAACTGTGATAATCGTAATCATTCTTGAATTAACCGATCTGTTCTCAAGAAATGGGATCGATTAGCAAATTGAGAATGTCGATATGCAGATGTTTAAATATACGAGCGTTGCATCTTATTGAATAAAGCAAGCCCAATTTTCGATTTACTGAACGCCCGCAAAAAATGTTGCTCAACATTCGTCACAATTCTGATCCACTTCGCTGCTTAGTCTTGGCCCACCGCTAGAACGCTAAAACGTAAGTGACCCACGTGACGGGAGGCTAAAGAGATGTCGGCGTTTCGCTACGAAGCAGTCAACCCCACGGGCAAGATGCTGCGAGGCGTACTTGAGGCCGACAGTGCGCGAGCCGGCCGCGGTCAGTTGCGCGCGCAAGGATTGACGCCGATCGTCGTCGAGCTAGCCGCATCGCGTCTGCACGGCGAGCGCAGCCAGCGTCTGGCGCTCGGCAAGAAACTCTCGCAGCGTGAACAGGCCATCGTCACGCGACAGCTCGCGAGTCTGCTGATCGCAGGTCTACCGCTAGACGAAGCGCTTTCGGTCCTCAGCGACCAGGCGGAGCGCGACTACGTCCGCGAGCTGATGGCATCGATTCGCGCCGAAGTAGTGGGCGGCCATTCGTTTGCGAACGCACTCGCACAGCATCCACGCGATTTCCCCGACATCTACCGCGCGCTCGTCGCAGCAGGCGAGCACACTGGCAAGCTGGGTCTCGTGCTGTCGCGGCTCGCGGACTACATCGAACAGAGCAACGCACTGAGGCAGAAGATCCTGCTCGCGTTCACCTATCCCGCGGTCGTCACGATGATCGCGTTCGGCATCGTCACGTTCCTGCTCAGCTATGTGGTGCCGCAGGTGGCGAACGTGTTTTCGAGTACCAAACAGCAACTACCGCTCCTCACAGTGATGATGCTTGCGCTGTCAGGCTTTGTACGGCACTGGTGGTGGGCCGCACTCGCAGGCGTCGCGGTGACAGCATGGGTGGTGCGCAAGATACTGTCACAACCACGCCCACGGCTAGCGTTCGATCAATGGCTGCTCACCGCACCGCTCGCAGGCAAGATCGTCCGCGGCTACAACACCGTGCGCTTCGCCAGCACACTCGGCATCCTGACGGCAGCGGGCGTGCCGATCCTGCGCGCGTTGCAAGCCGCAGGCGAGACGCTAAGCAACCGCGCAATGAGCGGCAACATCGACGACGCAATCGTACGAGTCCGCGAAGGCACATCGCTCTCCCGCGCACTCGGCCACACGAAAACGTTTCCGCCGGTACTCGTCCACCTGATCCGCTCAGGCGAAGCAACCGGCGACGTAACGACGATGCTCGACCGCGCCTCCGACGGCGAATCACGCGAACTCGAACGCCGCACGATGTTCCTCACGAGCCTGCTAGAGCCGCTCCTCATCCTGGCGATGGGCGGCGTCGTGCTAGTCATCGTGCTGGCAGTGATGATGCCGATCATCGAACTCAACAGCATGGTTCAGTGATGCAAAACCCAACGCCCACAAGCGAGAGGACCCGCCGCAACCAGCAATCCGGCTTCACGCTACTGGAAATGATGGTGGTGCTCCTGATCGTCGGAATGCTCATCGCCGTCGTCACGCTGATGCCGTCGAGAAACCGCCGCACCGATCTCACCGAGGAAGCACAGCGCCTCGCCAGCCTGCTCGAATCGGCCGGCGACGAAGCCCAGGTCCGCTCCGCGCCGGTTTCCTGGCAACCGATGGGCGGCGGTTATCGTTTCGCCCAGCGCGCCGAAGACGGCAAATGGCAACCGATGACCGACGACCTTTTTAAACCGCATCGCTGGGGCGCCGAAGTAACGGCCGTATCGATCCGCTACACGGACGGCGCAGCGGTCTCACGCGTGGTGCTCGGCACCGAGAGCATGGAGGTACCGGTCACGATCGCGCTGTCGTCGGGTTCAACACAAGTGCTCGTAGTCGGCACAGGCATCGGTAATTTCATCGTACGAACGCCATAACACAGCGCAAGCGCCAGCAGCATCTACCGTTTTTTAAAGCACCTCCTCGCCTCTACGTCACTAGGCTGTCACAGTCTTTTCCTATTGTTGGACGTTCGCTTCTGACTGGCGCCATTTCACCGGGGCGGTGCCATCCGGCAGGGCGTAGCCTCGCAGCCTCACTATCCGACGATTGACTCATGAGACGTTCATGGACGCCGAACGGCGTCCTGGCGCTAATCGCATGCCTGTTGTTTACCGTCTTGACCACACGCTGCGCCGAAGCACAGGAAGGGAAGCCGGACAGTCATCCGTCCGCGGTGCATTTCGATCTGCCCGCCCAACCTCTGGCTCAGGCATTGCAGGCTTTCGCGCACCTGACGGAACTGGTTGTGCTCGCACCCGCTCCGCTGCTGGAAGGGCGCACGAGTGCAGCGGTGACCGGCGACTTCGCACCGCGCGATGCGCTGGAGCAGATGCTGGTGAGCACGGGACTGCACGCGGAATTCATGGGTCCGGACGAGGCGATCATCGCGATGCAGCCAGCCGAACCGGCAGCACCCGTCGCCGACAGCGCGGCGACGAGCGCTGTGCAACCGGACGATGGGATCGGTGCGAACGAGGAACAACGGAATTACGCGGGACTGCTGCAGGCGCGTCTAACCGATGCGTTGTGCGCGCAGCCAGCGGCTGTGCCGGGCAACTATCGGCTCATTGCACAGCTACGTATTGACAACAGGGGGGCGGTGGTGGCGGTCAATATGGTGGCATCGAGTGGCCTTGCGTCTCGCGACGCTGTAATCGTGCGTGCCATGCGCGCGCTGAAACTCGATTCGGCGCCGCCGCGCGACTTGCCGCAGCCCGTCACGATCTGGCTGCGGCCCGTGGATAGCCGCGTGCATATCCGTTGTCCACAAACCGGCGCGGGGAACTAGCCGGTCATGTCCGATACCAGTCGTTCCCAGCTCAGGCATATCCTGGCGTCGCGCTACACGTACCTGGTCAGGCGGCTCGAACGCGTGACCGGGTCGAAGGACGGCGCCGCCGATGCGCTGCACGAAACGTGGCTGCGTCTGGAAAGTGCGAACGTTTCCACGCAGGTGGCGAACGCCGACGCGTATATTCTCGGCATGGCGAACAACGTCGCCATCGATCAGCATCGCCGCGAACGTCGTCATACACACGAAGACGACGCCGACCCGCAGTTCGAACAGCATGACGAGCTGGCCGACCCCGAGCGCATCGTCGCCGCGCGACGCAAGGTGGACGATCTGAAGGAAGTGCTGCGTGGCCTGACGCCGCGCCGCCGGGCGATTCTGCTTGCGGCGCGCGTGGACGGGCAGTTGAATCGCGAGATTGCCGAGCGTTTCGGCATTTCGCTGCGTCTCGTGGAAAGCGAGCTCAGTGCTGCGATGAAGTATTGTCTACAGCGTATGCAGGACCCGGGTGAGTCGCTCCCGGATTCGAGAAGCGGACCACGCAAATTTTGAGCATCTGATGATGAGGAAAGCCGAGGTCGATTCTGCAGCTAGCCACGCGCTCGATGAAGGGAGCGCGTGGCTGTTGCGCTTGCGCTCGGAAAAGAACGTGAGCCCTGCGGATGCCGCGGCCTTCCAGCAATGGTGTGTCGAGCATCCGCAGGCGGCGGGTTTGCTGCGCGATACATGGGGCGCACTCGGCACCGCGGCGGCGGAAGTGGCACGCGAAGAGCGGGCGGCCGGCACCGCGTGGACAGGCGAGCCAGACCGCACCGTCGCGATCCGCACTGGCCGACGTGCATTCGTCGGTTTTGCTGTGGCAGCCGGCGCTTCGTGGCTCGCGCTTCGTCCGCCGATGAACCTGTGGCCCGCGGTGACCGATCTCTCGTCGGATTACCGGACCGGCACGGGCGAGCAGCGTCGCGTGACGCTGTCGGAGCGCGTGACGGTCGAGATGAACACGCAGACGCGACTCGATGTGCTGCCCGTGAGCACGGCCACGCGCGGCGTAGAACTGCTGGCTGGCGAAGCGGAAATCAATGCGGTCGCGGCGTCGCCGACGCGGGCCGAGCCCGCGCGACTGGTCACTGTCGTAGCGGGGCCGGGCCGGATGCAGGCGCAGGTCGCGCGCTTCAACGTGCGACGCACGGGCGACGAGGTGTGCGTCACCTGCATTTCGGGTTCGGTTGCACTCGATCATCCGCGCGGACGCGTGATGCTCGCCGCTGACGAGCAGGTGGTCTACGACGATCGCGCGGTGCGTCCCGTGTCGCGTGTCGATCCTGGTGCCGTGATCGCGTGGCGTCGCGGTGTGCTCGTTTTCAACGGCGTGCCGGTTTCCGAAGTCGTCGACGAAATCAATCGCTATCGGTCGGGGAAGGTCATCCTTCGAAACGCGGCGCTGGGCGAGAATCGTCTGCAGGCGCAGTTCCCGATCACGCGGCTCGACGATGTGATCGACATGCTCGGCCGGCTCTACGGCGCGCATGTGACGAAGTTGCCCGGCAAGATCGTCTTGCTGAGCTAATTCGTTTTCAATGGCGGTGACGGCGGCGTTATACCAGCCGCATACTCGCCGCCTTACCCACCAGCGTTTCATCCGATCCGCGCAACGGCAAAGGCTCCGCCGAGCGCTGCACTTGCAGCCGCTGCGTCCGTTATATCTGCGGGTTACGCCCGCTCCATACGACTTGTATACGAGAGCCGACGATGTAGCCGCTACGATATGCGGCCGGCATACGCCACGTTCGCATATGTCACGGCAATGCAAAACGTGGCGACGTCGTGGATTCGATACGGGATGCGAGGGCGTCCGTTGCTCCAGACGGAGGCGTAATGACGACGAAAGCTTCACGGCCCGGGCCGGCCTGCTTCGACGCGCAATCGACCGTCGAGGACATCCGCGCGGAAACACGCGAGGAGATTCGCGAGAGCGCTATCCGCTGGCTGCTCTGGCTGCGTTCAGGCAACGCGGGCGAGGCCGACTTCAAGGCGTTTCGGACATGGCGAACGCAAAGCGCGGAGCATGCGCGGGCCGCACACGAAGTTGCATGGGTCTGGCGGATGCTCGGGTTGCTCGCCCGCAACGAGCGCAACGCACGTAGCGACAGATCTGCCCGCACCCATTCACATCCACTTACCGACAAAGAACCCCGTGTCTGTTCGCGCTCGCTACGCGAGGGCCGGGTGCGCTCGTATTGAACGGGCGATGCGCCGATGCGCTAACTCATCAAAAGAAAATATGCGGGTTAAGCGTAGTCGGTACGACCTAGTTTATGTGAGACGAATTTAAGTGACGTAGCCTGGGAGCCGGATCGTCGTAGTGTCCGGCACTTTTAAGCCGGTGCTATCAGGAGCCGGATTCCGTCCGCGCACTCGCGCGGGCAGCGTTCCAGGTCGTGTCAAGCGGATCATCGGTACTGTGGTAGGGCTCGAGCAGAAACGGAAAACGCTCGACGAAAGATGCGGTTTTTCGCAAGGCAACGATATGGTTGACCGTCCATTGCAGCAAATCGCTTCCTTGCCGGATCTGCTCTGCGCTCCAGCTGGGCATCGCGGCGAAGAGTCCGGCAAAGCCGCTCCAGCGCGAGGCGCGGTCGTTGCTCGCCGGCTTGAGGTAGGTGTTCATGCAGATGTCGTCGTTATCGGTCATGACGCCGACGAACAATCCATTGATGCCCGGCACGCCAACCTGTTGCCATTTCTCGGCCAGCGCGAGCGGGCGCATTACGCGGGCCAGCACGAAAGCCACGCTGGTTTCGGTCCCGATCTCATCGACCGACATCACGCCATTGCGCTGCATGCATCGCGCGACGGCGTGCGGTTTGATCACGCTGCACGCGAAGCTGCGCAACACGAGTTCCGGCACGGTGACCTGCAACTGGAATTCGCGCAGTCCGTGCTCGGCGCTCATCGTCGAAAAGTTCACAAACAAACCTTCGATCTGACCGAGTACGCCCACATAGGGATCGATGCCGAGCCGCGCGAGCTTGGGCGCAACCTGCCGTTCGAGCAACCGCAGCAGATTGCGCCGGTTGCGCGTGCCGGTGAAGTTGTCGAGACACGTCGTGATGATCGCGCTGACTTCGCCGCGACGCTCTTCAGAAAACATCCGGGGAGACCGGTTCAGGTCGAACCTGGCGCGGCCGTGGGCCACGCGTGCATCTACGAACATGCAGGGTCCTCAGTGGGCTCGAACTGGCTGGGGCGAGGATAGCACGCACCAAAATGAGCAGCGTGACGACATAAAGGCGAGGACGGGTGACGTACAGGCAAAACACAAGCGGGGCAGGGATAGTCGCGGCGATTCTGCCGCAAAGCGGCGTAACCTGGGGGATCCGTGGAAACGCTTTGCCAAACAGCGACGAGGCAATCACGTGATACGCACAATTATGGAACGGTTTGTCGAGCATAGCCCGATGGCAGTCATGGCGAGACTCGTCATGCAATGCGGGCTGCACGCAGAATGGCTGGACGATTCGTTTGAAAGAGGCGAGGAGCAGGACTGCGAGGCGACGCGCGAGCAGCTGTTCTCGATGACGGCGAAGGCGATGGTCGCGATCGCGACGCCGGGGCAGCGGGCGCATCACTTGCCTGCCGGTACCTCCACTGAGTTCGGCGCGCTCGTCACCTCGCTGCACGACAGGATGAGCCGTCTGCAGAGCGGATGGAGCCGGGGGCTCGTTAAAGAAAGCGCCGCTTTGCTGGTGCCCGCCGCCTGGCCGCGCGCGGATCAGTCGCCGGCGACCGTGGCCGGTTATCGGCTCAGGGTACTGGACGGTCGGCGCATGCCGCTCGGCATGCAATGCACGCCTGGGCCCGAGGGTTGTACGCATGTCGTCGCGGGTAACGATGTCGCACACGATGCAACGCCGCAGCCGCGCATGTTGCCCGTCTACGATCCGGACCTCGGGATGATCGTCGATCTCGTTCCCTATGAACGCGGTCATATCCATGAGCGTGCGTTTCTCGGGGCGTACCTGGAGTCGCTGCAGCCTGGCGACTTGTGGATCGTCGACGGTCGCTTCAATACGAACGCAATACTTTCGGGCTGGCCGCGCCGTGGTAGCGCGTTTATCGTGCAGGAACATGGCTGCGCTGCTGCGTATCGCGAACTGGATGCGCTGCGTGAAACGGGGTTGCTCGATGATGCTCCGGTGTTCGAGCAGACGGTTGGCATCGACGACGGGTGCGGCGCATCGCTGGTTTTCAGGCGGATCGAATGGCGTCGTAGCGGCGCCGCTACCGCTAACGATGCGGACGCAACCATCCGCATTCTGACCAACGTACCGGCATCGCAGCTCGACGCGCTGCAGATCGTCCGTCTGTCCTGCCGGCGCTGGAGTGATTCACTACCGCTACCGATGGATGCGGTGTTCGACTGCGCATTGGCTGCCGCCGTACCGCCGCGTGCGATGGCGCTAGCGAGCAGCATCGTCGCGGTGGCGTACAACGTGCTCAGCGTGATGCTGGATGCGGTGCGAAGCACGCTCGGGCTGGATGCCCACGATCTCGAAGGGCTGCCGTTACATATCGCCAGCGGCATCGAAGCGGCCTACGGCGGCATGATGATCGCGCTGCCGCCTGAAAACTGGCGGCGCTACGATCAACTGCCTGCCGCGGAACTTGGCCAGATCGTGCGGCGTCTCGCCGTGCACATCGACCCGCGCAGCGAGCGCAGAAGAAGGCAGGACAACAAGCTGTCGGCGAAATCGCAGGCACGGTTGCGCGCGGGGACTGTCGAGCGGCTTCTGCATGGCGACATGGAACTCGACGCACTGGGTCCGTTCCGTCTGCCCACCATCGCGATGGCGACGCGCGATTTCAGCAGCAATCCGTCCAAGGCGTTGCGACATGCAGGCGAAGCGCTGGTGATGGTCACGAAATACAACCGGCCCATCGGGCTGCTTGTTTCGATCGATAACTGGAATCGTCTGCTGGGCGAAGTGCGTGAATCGAGTCTCGACCGGCTTTCGCTCGACTACGCGGCGTTTGCGCAGATGACGGGGTCGGCTTCGTTCAGCGAGCCTTCGCTGAACTGATAAGCCAGCCTAATCGACGAGACGGTGGGCCCAGATGACGGCGGTCCAGCTGTAATTGCCGATGCCGTAGCGCGCGATCAACGTGTCGATACGAACGTTGATCCGCGCAGAATGAATGCGGCAGTGAACGATGAAGTACCCGCTGTTCACACCGACTATCGATCCATCGGGGAGCGCGGCGCCCCCTTCGCCTGGCACGAGCGCTTCAGCAATATCGCCGGTGCTGACGAAGTAGGCCGTATTGCGGCGCTCGACGAGTCTACGTGCCTGGCTGCTCGATAACGTGGGAATCGCGGCCATCAGAACCGGCGCCGCTGCGGTATTCGCGTTGACCGTAGTGAAGTCCGGCAGGATCGTGACGAATGGCGTGAGCGTTTCTATCGTGTGTGCATCGTAGCCCGGCACACGGGCGAGATCGACCGTTGAAACGAGTTGCAACGGCCAGTCGCCCGCGCTATTCGACTCGCGCAGGGAGCTGAGGATGTAATCGGCGGTTTGCTTCGCGAGCGCCGGATCGACGGACAGTTCTCCAAGCAACCTGCGATAGGCAAGCAAACCGTCGCTATTGGTCTGCCAGGGCTTACCAGGCGCAATGCGCGACACCAGGTTCATCAGATTGAACTTCATCTGCGCGTCTTCTACCTCACCGGAGATCTTCGCACGCGACAGTTCCGCATTGACCGCGGTCGCGGCGGGCGGCATGAAGTCGGCCAGTTGTACCTCGGTGGCCGGGGCCGACCATGGTTGTCCGTTGTACGTCACGTTCGAGGTAATCGTTTGCGCGCGCAATACGGCGCGTGCCCATTCCACGGCCGCGCGCTCGGCCCACATCGTTTCGACGGCGAGGCGCTGGTTTTCCACGTCGCGCGTGGCGACCTGCTGACGCCACATCACGCTCGCGGCAAGCACGGCGGCGAGCGCAACGATCAGGAGTACGGCCACGATGGCGATACCGCGCTCGCGCCGCGCCGCTACCGTCCTTGTCGTCGTCCTTCTTGCCGTGCGGCGGGATAGGCCCTCGTGCATTTAACGGATCCCGCGGGAATGGAGTGATTGATCTCAGGCTTCGAAGGCGAGCCATGCGTGCAGGATGCTGGCATGCGCAGATGACGATATGCCGACACCCGCAATGAGACCGGCAGCCCACAACGCGATGACTGTCGACGGGGTGCCGTGTGTCCCGACCGCCAGCGGACCGACCAGGCCGGTGATGGCGTTGGTTCCCCAGAGTACGAGTGTGAACAGCGCACAGCACATCGGCATGCTGACGGCAAAGTAATAGAGGGTGACGTCGCGTCGGCTGGTGAAGCGCGCGCGGTGATGGCGCTGGTTGGTGAGCAGGATCGCGAGGCCGTTGGCGAGCGGCACGACGGCCATGGTGGCGGGCCAGAACCACGGTTGATCGCTATGGGGGTTGATCGTCAGCAGGGTGCCGATTGCCCAGAACGGTGGCGCGAGCAGCGTCAGCGCGACCCACGACAGCAGATGCCAGCGCAGCCATGGCGTGCGCCAGTACAGCGGCGCCGGTACATGATTGGTGGGGGAACTGTCGCGCGGCAAGCGGCCGGAGGCCGTGGGCACGGCGCTCAACCTTCCAGCGATTCGTCGCAACAGCATCGTAATGATCAACATGGGCCTGCTCTCCGTCCGCTTCGTTCGTGTACTTACTTATTAAGACGTTTAGACGACGCGTATGCCGCACAGTCGGATCGCAACGTGGTGTGTGCCGTTTTCCTGAGGCATGTCTCGCTACGGAGTCATGCAAGCGTCACATTTCATTTCTAGGATACGTCGTCAGGTTTCGTAATGGATGCCGTTGGGTGCTATCGGCTGCCATGGAAACCTGTCTCGATGGCACATCGTCTTTTTCCCCATCTATCTTCTCGTCCAGAGTTGCCTGCTTCCCGGAGATCGGCACGGAATCATTCTCGCTTTGCGCTTTCGCGGTCGCCGATCGACTCGTGCGATGCCCGGCATTTAGCGGAATCGTTCTGTCAGCAAAACCAGGTATCGAATGCGTTTAAAAATATGCGGGTTATGCGGATTCGATTCGTCCTTAACGATAAGAGCCTTGATAGCGGATTCGACGAGCCGCGAAAACAGGATGTGGGACGTTGATGGATTCAGTTTTTGACGCGCGGGGTGTTGTGTCATCGACTGACTGCAACGAATAGCGGCGCTAGTGATCTTGATGAACCTCATCGCCACCTTCTTGTTGAGGATGGCGAATTATATGTCACTGGTCTGTAACGAAATTGTGTTAACGGGGCGCCGTCGTTAGATGTGCCCGTGGCAGCAATGATCTGGATCAGAAAAGGGGAGTGGCGCATGCCGCCAAGAGCAGACGGGGAACCACACGAACACAGGCGCCCTGCGAGGCACCAGTGTCTTGCGGGTGTGGTGCTGATTAGCGGGTTGAGTCTTACGGTTGGCGTTCGTGCGCAGCAGGCCGCCGGTGCGGCGCCGGTTGCACAGCAAGCATCGAATGCGCCGAGAACGTTCGATCTGAATGAATTCATCGTGCGCGGCAACACGAAGCTGCAAAGCGTCGATATCGAAAAGGCCGTGTATCCGTTCGAGGGACCGGGCAAGACGATCGACGATGTGAACGCGGCACGCGATGCATTGCAGAAGACGTATCAGGACAAAGGCTATCAGTCGGTCGTAGTGGAGCTTCCTCAGCAACAGGTCAAGGACGGAGTGATCGTGCTACAGGTCGTCGAGGCGAAGGTGGGGCGGCTGCGTGTGGAAGGTGCGCGGTACAACTCGCCGCAAAACATCCGCGACGCGGTGCCGGCGCTCGCCGAAGGCAATGTGCCCGACTTTACGCAGGCGCAGCAGCAACTCACAGACCTGAACCGCTCGGCCGACCGCCAGGTGATTCCGGTGCTGAAGCCCGGCGCATTGCCGCAGACCGTCGACGTCGACCTGAAGGTCGACGATCACAGCCCGTTGCACGGTACGCTCGACATGAACAACGACAACAGTCCGGGCACCTCATCGCTACGGACTAGCGCCACGCTCAGCTATTCGAATCTCTGGCAGCTTGGCCACGTTCTGTCGGGGACCTATCTGATCGCGCCTCAGCATCCCAACGATGCGCGCGTGTACTCGTTCTCCTATCTGGCGCCGCTGAAAGACTCGCACTGGAGCTTTCTCGCTACCGTCATCCACTCGGACAGCAACGTTGCGTCGCTCGGCAACGTGAGTGTGCTCGGCAAGGGCACGACTTATGGATTCACGGCGATCTACACGTTGCCGGGCTCCGACACCTATGCGCAGTCGGTCAGCGTTGAAATCGACCGCAAGCACTACGACGAAGTCGACTCGTTGCCGGGGTCGACCTCGACAGCACCGCTAACTTACGTGCCGGTGACGATTTCGTACAACTCGCAACTGAGCCTGAAAAACTCGCAGACCGCATTCTCGGCGTCGCTCACGACGACGATTCGCGGTATCGGCAGCGATGGCGCCGCGTGGGACAACAAGCGCTACAACGCGACACCGGACTTTGTGTACGGCAAGTTCGACATCAATCACACGCAGCTCTTCAACCACGACATCCAGGCCAACGCCCATGTGAGCGCGCAGCTCGCCAGTGCGCCGCTGGTGTCGAGCGAACAGTTCGCCGCGGGCGGTATGAACAGCGTGCGCGGCTACATGCAAGCCGAAGACACCGCAGACAGCGGCGTGATCGGTTCGCTCGAACTGCGCAGCCCGTCACTGACGAAGTATCTCGGCGGGGCTGTGGGAAGCCAGATCAACGAGTGGCGCTTCCACGCCTTTATCGATGCGGCGCATTTGTGGCTTCTGAGCCCGCTACCTGAACAGACCTCGAGCTTCAACCTGCTGAGCGTCGGCGTGGGTACGCGGTTGCAGCTACTCAAATACGCGAGCGCCGATTTCGAAGCAGGCTGGCCGCTGAAAGCCGGTGTCTACACGAAGCAATACAGCCCGCGCTTCGATTTCTATGTCCGGCTGGGCTTCTGATACGCAATGACTCTGATGACCTTGAACGATTTTCAAATCTGTTGTGCCAGCGCCCGGAGCACGGGCCGGCTTATTCCGGGGAGTGGATTGTGAAGCGAGCGTTATTTCTCTTTCTGTCGGCCGTCACGGTGCTGCTGGGCTGCGTGCCGGGCGTCGCCAACGCGTGGTGGCAAAACGACTGGTCGTACCGTAAGGCCATCACGATCGACACGAGCCCGAAGGGGGCGAACCTCGCGGAATCGGCGGGTCGCGTGCCGTTGCTGATCCGTCTGCATTCCGGCAATTTCCAGTTCGACGGGCTCGAGGAGAACGGCGCGGATATCCGCTTCGTCGCCACTGACGATAAGACGCCGCTGAACTATCACATCGAACAGTACGACGCGGTGCTCGGTGTGGCATTGATCTGGGTAGACGTGCCGCAGATGCCCGCGGGCGCCACCGAGAACATCTGGATGTACTACGGCAACAAGAAAGCGCCGGACGGCGCCAAGGCTGCCGAAACATTCGATCCGGACTACACGCTCGTGTATCACTTCAATGGCGCAGCGGGTACGCCGGCGAAAGACGTGACCGCGTACGGCAACAACGCGCAGAACGCACCGGCGAAAACCGTCGAGGACGGCATCATCGGCAAGGCGGCGAAGTTTGACGGCACCACGCCGCTGAACCTGCCAGCCAGTCCTTCGCTTGCTGTGAGCGCAGGTGGGAGCTTTACGTTCAGTGCATGGGTGAAGCCTGCTGCGCTGGCACCGAACACACTGATCTATGGTCGCCGCGATGGCGCGAATGCGCTGCTGATCGGGCTCGATAACGGTGCGCCGTTCGCGGA
The DNA here is from genome assembly GCF_002362315.1 of Paraburkholderia acidicola. GTDB lineage: Bacteria > Pseudomonadota > Gammaproteobacteria > Burkholderiales > Burkholderiaceae > Paraburkholderia > Paraburkholderia acidicola. The sequence goes on along the minus strand of NZ_MTZV01000006.1, from coordinate 649,275 downwards.
GATCGATGGTGCCCCAGGTAGCACGGCGCCGGTGCGGACGCCCGCTGCGCAGCCGGTGCCTGCAAGCCAGTGGACCTACCTCGCAGTGACCGCCGACGGCAAGAACCTGACCGTCTATGCGAACGGCAAGCAGGTTGCACAGGTTGCCGCAACGTTGCCCGCGCTGACCAGTGCCGCCACGGTGGCCGGCGACGTAGCGGGCTCGACCGCAGGCTTCGCCGGCTTCAACGGCACGCTCGATGAATTGCGTCTGTCGAAAGTCGCGCGCTCCGCTGCGCTGATTTCACTCGATTCGTTTTCCCAGGGCTCGGAATCGAAGCTCGTGAACTACGGTGCCGACGAGAAGCAGTCTGGCTTCGGCTTTGGCTACTTCGGCGTGATCGTCAAGTCGGTGACGGTCGACGCGTGGGTGGTCATCGGCATCTTGCTGGCGATGGCGGCGATCTCGTGGGTCGTGATGTGGAACAAGGCGTCGTATGTCGGCACCGTCGACAAGGCGAATAACTACTTCGTGCAGCGCTTCCGTGAAGTCGCGGGCCGGCATCTGGTAGGGCTCGCGCATGTCGACGAGAAGAGCAATGAAGGCAAGCGCCTGTATCAGTCGTCGCTGTATCGGCTGTACAAGGCGGGCGTTCATGAAATTCACAGCCGGGTAGACGGCAACGGCCGTACGGTCATCACGACGGAATCGATCGAAGCGATTCGCGCGTCGATGGATGCCACGCTCGTGCGCGAAAACCAGCGTCTGTCGAAATCGATGGTGCTGCTGACCATCGCGATCTCGGGCGGCCCGTTCCTTGGCCTGCTCGGCACCGTGGTCGGCGTGATGATCACGTTCGCTGCGATTGCCGCAGCGGGCGACGTGAACGTCAACGCGATCGCGCCGGGTATCGCGGCCGCGTTGCTGGCCACGGTGACCGGTCTGTTCGTCGCGATTCCCGCGCTCTTTGGCTACAACTATCTGCTGATCCGCAACAAGAACGTGACCGCGAACATGCAGGTGTTCGTCGATGAATTCGTCACGCGTCTCGCGGAAGCGCATCGTAGCCCCGATCACGCACTGGCCGGCGACTGAACACACGGGAGAGTTTCACCATGCAGGTTCAGGACGACGACAAGCCGTATGACGACATCAACATCACACCGATGCTCGATCTCGCGTATGTGCTGCTGATCATCTTCATCATCATGACGACCGCGTCGGTGCAGGGCATCAAGGTGGACCTGCCCAAGGCGAGTTCGGCAGCGAGTCTCGCGAAGCCGAAGACCAAGGCGATCACGGTCTCCGATTCGGGGCAGATTTTCCTCGACGCGTACCCCGTGACGATGGACGAACTCGAGAACCGCCTGCGCACCGAGAAGGCGACGAATCCGGAATTTCCGATCGTGCTCAAAGGCGACTCGACCGTGGCGTACCAGAAGGTCATGGACGTACTCGACCTGTTGCGTCGACTCGATCTGTCGCAGGTGGGACTCGTGACCGGCAAGGCGCAGGCCGGTTCGGGTGCGGGCGGCTAGGGGACACGCGATGGAAATGACCTACCCCGACGGCGGTCCCGGCGACGGCCCTGGCCGCTTCATCAAGCCGGTAGTGATCGCGCTGATCGTGATCGGCCTGGGGGCGCTCGTCTGGCACTTCGCCAGCGACACGGCAGGGGTAAAGCGCGCCGAAGCACCGCAGGTGACGACCGTCATCCCGCTGCCGCCACCGCCGCCCCCTCCGCCACCGAAGCAGAAGCCGCCTGAAAAAATCGACGACGTGAAGACGCCGGTGGACAAGCCGACGGTTGCACCGAAACCGTCCGAGGCGCCCAAGCCGTCGGACAACCAGCCGAAGCAGATGACGATGAACACGTCTGCGCAGGCCGGTACGGACAACTTTGGCATTGCTGCGGGCGATGGCTCAGGGATGGCGGGTGGTGGTGGCGGCGGACGGTTTGGCAACGCGAGCTACGCGCAATACATGGTCTACACGCTGCAGCGCGCGATCGAGCAGGACAAGGGCGTACAGGACGCGGGCGGGACACGCTTCGCGGGCAACCTGAATCTATGGATGGAACCTTCGGGCCGCATTACGCGGGTGACGGTCGCGCAATCGACCGGCGACGCCAAGATCGACGCAGCCGTGGTGGCCGCAGTTGAAGCGCTCGGCCAGGTAGACGAACCACCGCCACCCGCGACGACCTACCCGGTGCTCGTGAAGTTGCTGGGGCGCAAGCCGGGTTGAAACGACATCGATACAAAGCAGATCCACAGATTTCGAACACAGGGGCAGTCCCAATCACAACGGGACAGTGCCGGTAAAAAAACAGCGGTTATGCGGAGAATCAGAATGATTGGCAAGATGAGCTTTCGGGGTGAAGGAACACGCGGTGGAGGTAAGCCCTTTCGCCGCTCGCGCATCAGCGTAGCGGTCTTCACACTCGGCATGGGATGCGCCGCCGTTGCGCATGCACAGTCGCTGGAGACGCAGGCGGGGAACGCCAAGGCCGCGCCCACCGAGAGCGTGGTGATCAACCTGATCAATCTGCTCGTCAAGCGCGGGGTGCTGACACAGGCCAATGCCAACGATCTGATCAGCGAGGCAAAGAGCGAAGCGGCGCAGGCGAAGTCGGCGAACGCATCGTCTGCGCGTGGCGGCGTGGCGGTAGTGAATGGACCGACCCAACCCGGTGACGTGGCCGTGCCCTATGTGCCGCAGATCGTGCGCGACCAGATCCGCGATCAGGTCAAACAGGAAGTCGTCGCGCAGGCGAAGGCGGAGAACTGGGCACAACCGAACACATTCCCGGACTGGGTATCGCGCATCAAGCTCGACGGCGACCTGCGTGTGCGTGACGAATACCACTTCTACGGCAGTGGTAATGCGAACAACATCACGAACTTCTCCGCGATCAATCAGGCCGGCGGATTCGATATCAACGGAAACACGAACAACACGCAGTTTCCGACGCAGAACACGACACAGAACCGCAACAACCTCGAGCGTTATCGTGCGCGCTTCGGCTTGACGGCGACGCTGACCGACCAGTTGAGCGCAGGCATCCAGCTCGCTACCGGCAACGACAACGCACCGGTGACGACCACGGCCTACGCGGGCAACAACTTCGGCAAGCAGAACATCTGGCTGAACAAGGCCTTCTTTGCGTACAAGCCGACGAGCTGGCTCAACGTCGTGGCCGGTCGTTTCGACAATCCGTTCTTCACGTCCGATCTGCTGTTCTCGAACGATCTCGAGATGGACGGCCTCGCGTTCACCTTCAGCCACGATCTGCCCGCGAATCACGACGTCAGGCTGTTCGGCACGTTGGGTATTTTCCCGATCCAGTACTCGTCCAACGGCTTCCCGAACAACAGCACCGACAAGGTCGGTACCGATACGCGCTGGATGTTCGGCGGCCAGTTCGGTGCGGAGTGGAAGATCAACGAGCAGAACCGGCTGAAGGGTGCCGTCGCCTACTACGACTTCCAGAACATGCGCGGCACGCTGTCGTCGCCGTGCGCGATCTATCTCGGCGCGACGAGCTGCGGCACCGACAACGAGGCCTGGGTGCCGGCCGACATGTTCGGCGGCAATACGCTGATCGCACTGCGCAATATCGTGCAGAACCCGAATCTCGCACCGGGCCTGACACCGGAGTCGCAGCTGTTTGGTCTCGCCTACAACTACCGCTTGCTCGATATCAAGGCGCAGTGGGACACGGTGCTGGCTGACCGCGTGAAGGTGCGGCTCGATGGCGAGTTCGTGCGCAACCTTGCGTACAACACGAACAAGGCGTTCAGCGCAGCGTCGCTGCCGGTCAACAACTACGATTCGACCTCGCCGAATGTGAACCAGGGCGACTATCGCAGCGGGCCGAACGGTTTCCTCGCGAAGGTCACGATCGGCGAGCCGGATCCGTCGAGCAAAGGCCAGTGGAACTTCACGATTGCATACAAGTATCTGCAACCCGATGCGACGCTCGACGCGTTCAACGATCCCGACTTCCACCTGGGCGGCACCAATGCGCGCGGTTATATTCTCGGCGCATCGTATGCGGTTGCACGCGATACGTGGCTCTCGGCGCGCTATCTGAGCGCGAAGGAAGTGTACGGACCGCCGGTATCGATCGACGTGCTGCAGCTTGAACTGAACGCACGCTTCTGATGAGGCCATCGATGAAGACACGTCATCTCATCGTCGTTACGACCGGCCTGCTGTGCGGCTTGCTCGGCGCGGCAGGACCGGCTTCGGCGCAGAGCATCGAGGAAAAACTGCGCGCCGCACTGCGCACGACCACCGAGCAGTTGCGGCAGATCGAAGACACGCAGGCGCAGTTGCAGGCCGACAAGACGAGCGCGGAGCAGCAGCGCGACAAGGCGCTCGCCGATCTGAAGCAGGCGCAGTTGCAGCTAGCGGCGACGCAGGGCAAGTCGAGCGGCGAAGCGGCGGCCCAGAGCGCGCTGTCCGCCGAAAAGGCGAGCCACGCGCAGGACACGCAGCAGCTCGCGAAATACAAGTCCTCTTACGAGGAGTTACTCGCGGTGTCGCGCACGCGCGATGCCGAGCGCACTCAGGCGCAAACCGACCTGAAGACGCGTGACACACAACTGCAAACGTGTCAGGCCAAGAATAGCCAGTTGTATCAGGTCGGGCACGATATTCTGAATGCATACGAACACGTGGGATTCGGCACTTTGCTCTCATCGCGGGAACCGTTCGCACAAAGTGCACGTGTGAAGTACGATGACATCGCGCAGCGCTACGGCGACCAGCTGTATGACGGCAGGTTCGATCCGGCGGCGCGGCCGGCCACCGCCGCGACGGCCGCAACCGCAGCTTCGGCTGCTGGTGCGGCGGGTACGTCAGCGGCGCAGAAATGACCTTCATCGAGTACACCACCGAAGCGGAGACCATGATGAGCAACGAAGCAATCCATTCCAACGGCATCGAAGCCGGCACGAGCAACGCGGGTCTTGCTGCAGTCGACTCTGTGTTCGACGCAATCACCGCCGAACAACTCGCAGAAATTTTCAAGGCGTCGGGTTATCGCGTCACAGCCGCTGAACAGAATGGCGTAGTGCAACTGATGAGCGCGAGCCAGGGCGTCGGTTTCGTTGTGCGCTTTGGCAATGTGGCCACACCGGGTACGGTTCAGACCACCGGCGATGCGCCGGCCTATCTGGACTACACGCTCAGTTGCGCGCTGCAGGTGCAGGGCGATCTGCCGGCGGATCTGGTGCCGAGCTGGAATCGTACGAAGCGTTTTGCGCGTCTCGCGGCGCACGCGCAGTTCCTCGTGCTGGAACTGGACGTGGTGGTCGCGGGCGGCGTTGCCACGGCACACCTGCGTTCGATGATCGAGCTGTGGGACCGCTTGCTGCAGGAATTCCTGCTGCATCTGCGTAACCGTCCGGCGATGGCAGCTGCCGATGCTGCGGCGGTCGACACGGGTAGCGAAAGTGGATTTCAGGTGCACAACGCGGGAACGACGACGCAATAACGCAGGCTGACAGGACGGGCTCGCAGGAGCCGATCTGCGTGTGCAGATAAACGGCGCCTGCGAGTACCGCCTGTGAATGCAAACGATGGGGGCAAGGGTGAAGAAGCTGGCAAGTGTAGTGAGTGGTTTGGTACTGATTCTGATTCAGCCGGTTGCGGGACATGCTCAAGGCGACGTGATCGCGAGTACGGCTCAGGCGTCGGTTACGCAGACGGATATCGATACGCTGATCAAGTCGTTGAATGCAGACAGTCGCACGCGGCTCGCAGCCGACCCGGCTGCGCTGGACCAGATCGTGCGCTTGACGCTGGCGCAGAAGACCGCGCTTGCCGAAGCGAAGTCAAAAGGCTGGGACAAGCAGCCGCAAGTACAGGCCGCCATCGATCAGGCGCAGCGCGACATCGTCATACGCAGCTACCTCGGATCGGTCAGCGCACCGCCCGCGGGCTATCCGTCGGATGATGAGATCCAGGCCGCATACGACCAGAATCACAACGCGTTCGCGACACCGCGTGCGCTGCATCTCGCACAGATCTATATCGCGGTGCCGGCCAGTGCCGATGCAGCGACGTTCGAAAAAGCCCGCAAGCAGGCCGAGGATCTGGCTAGCCAGGCACGTAGCGGCGACTTTGCCGCGCTCGCGAAAGCGAACTCGCAGGACCAGGGCAGTGCGGCGAACGGCGGTGACATGGGTTACGTGCCCGAAACGGTGTTGCTGCCCGCGATTCGCCAGGCCGCCGATGCGCTCAAGCCCGGCCAGATCTCGGCGCCGCTGCGCACACCGACCGGGTTCCATGTGGTGAAGCTCATCGATACGCGCGCTGCCGGCCTGCGGCCTCTGACGGATGTGAAGGAACAGATTCGCGCGACGCTGCGCGAGCAGCGCACGCAGCAAAACGCGCAAGCCTATCTGGCGAAGCTCAGCGCGGCTGCACCAATCAACGAGGATGCGCTCAAGAAGGCGCTGGCTGCCGCACAGTAAGTGCAAGGAGAGCGGTCATGGAACATACCGCGCGTGCAGTCAATGGACGACAGGTCGAGCGTCCCGTCGTCGAGCCCGCTGTTGTCAAACCCGAACGCGAGCCGATGATCGATGCGCGGCCGTGGCTCGCAGCAGACGGCGTGGGGCGGCCGTCGCTGTCGCGCTGTCCGCTTTGTCTGGGTGAGGTCGTGCCAGTGCTCGGGATACCCGAGTTCGTGCGTCACAGGAGTGCGCTTCATGATGCGCGCTGCGTGCTGACAACCCGGACGTATCAACCGGATGAACTGGTCGTCAGAAAAGCCTATGACGTCGCAGTGGGATTCGCGCACCGGATGCGTTTCGTCCGGCGCTGGGAGTTTCACTATGCAGCGGTGCAGCAGCTCTGGCCATCGTTCACGATGAAGCGGTTTGCAACGGTGCTGGCCTGCGCGGATGTGCTGAATCTGTGGTCGTACCCGAACCTGCGTGACGAAGATCTGGCGAGTGTGCTGCTCGTGCTTTCGGGCTTTATGCGGGTCGCCGATTCCGGCGGGAAGGGTGCGCCGGAATCGGTTAGCTGGGTGCGGTTCTGGTTCGATGCGAGCGTGCGCGATGTGGGCGATCTGTGGACCACGCGCGCAAGCGCGCCTGGGCTCTTTCGCGTGGAATACCGGGAGCCGGAGAGTACGCCATTTCCGACCGGCGCTGACGTGATCGGTGGGTTGCGGGTCGATATGTTGCAGATGCCGTGGACGGATCGGGTGGCTGGGCCTGCGCCTGAATTGCATGCGGCTGACCGGGCGGCGTTTGGGCGCTTTGTCGCGCGCTCACACAGGAACTGAGAATCGTGGGGTGGGTTGGGCACGTTGGGTTGTGTGAAGCGGGCTGTGAAATCGTCTGTGAAGCGAGGGGCGAAATGCTATTCAGGCAAGCCGTAACGTTGGTGCTGGCGAGCGTCATACAGATTGGCCTCGTGGGTGCCTCGTATGCGCAGGGCAGCAACGCAACGGCGCCCGGCGTTGCCATGCCGAGCGCGTCGTCCGGCACGAAACCGGTGTGCATCGATGCGGAGGTCGATGGGCAACGGGCGCTGTCCTACGGCTGTCTGAGCGCACAGCTTGCGCCGAAGGGCACGCCAGCTGCGACAGGTGTGGCCGCCTCCCAGACCGCCGCCGAGGCGCTTGCAAACGGTCCTTCGAACCGCGTCGGAACGTTCAACCTGTCCGCCGAGCGGAACCGGTTTGGCTCGAACTGGGGCAAATCGGTGACGCCGCAACGGCCGCCGCCGTCGGTTGCTGTGCCGCCCTGATGAGCGGGCTGCGGGATGACGAGGGAACGCGTGGTGGCCAGGATCGAACGGACAGGACAGATGCGAGTGGCACAACGGGCACGAGAAGTCGTACAGGCGAAACCCAGGCGCGCGCTGCGCAGGGTCGCGGCATGGTGTGCGTTGACGCTGATTAGTGTCGGCATGGTCGCGCCAGCGGCTGCCCAGGATGCACCGGCCATGCCTACACCCGCCATGCCGAACTTCGCGATGCTCGTCAAACGCTATGGCCCGGCGGTGGTGAACATCAGCGTCACGCGCGAAGTGACGCAGATGGGTATCCAGTTGCCGCCTGGCATCGCACCGGGCAGTCCGCTTGCGCCGTTCTTTGCCCGTCGGGTGATCGGCAATCGCGAGGAAGTGAACCTCGGTTCGGGCTTTATCGTGAGTGCGGACGGCGTCATCCTGACGAACCGTCACGTGGTGGGAGACGCCAGCACAGTCGATGTGAAACTGACCGACAAGCGTGAATTCAAGGGCAAGGTGATCGGCAGCGATGCGTTGTCGGACGTCGCGGTGATCCGCATCGATGCGCAGAACCTGCCGGTGGTGGTGGCGGGTAATCCGGCCCGCACCGAGGTAGGCGACTGGGTGATGGCGATCGGCTCGCCGTATGGATTTGCGAACACGGTGACACAGGGCATCGTCAGTGCAAAAGCGCGATCGTTGCCGGGGGCCGCCTACATTCCGTTTATCCAGACCGATGTGCCGATCAATCCGGGGAACTCGGGCGGTCCGCTGTTCGATCTGAGCGGTCACGTGATCGCCATCAACTCGATGATCTACTCGAAGACCGGGGGATATCAGGGGCTGGCCTTTGCGATTCCAATCGACGTGGCGCTGGACGTCAAGGATCAACTGCTGCGCACCGGCAAGGTGAGCCGTGGGCAACTCGGCGTGGCGGTTCAGGAGGTGAGTCAGGCGCTCGCGCGCTCGTTCGGGCTTGCGAAGCCGGATGGCGCGTTGATCAGCTCTGTGGCGACAGGCGGCGCCGGTGCGCAGGCGGGCTTGCAGGCCGGTGATGTGGTGCTGGCGGTCAACGGCAGCGACATCGCCGATTCCGTCGATCTGCTCAGCACCGTGGCGAAGATCAAACCGGGCCGGCAGGCGGACTTGCTGGTGTGGCGCTCGGGGCAGTCGAACCACATCAAGGTGACGGTCGGTGCGCTCGACAGCGCGGCCGACACACCGACGAACGTGCAGACACCGGCGCGGCTGGGCCTGTCTCTGCGGCCGCTCGCACCTGCGGAACAGCAAAAGCTCGGCGTCGACCACGGTCTGCTGGTCGAGCAGGTCAGCGGCCGGGCCGCGAACATGGGCCTGCGGACAGGCGATGTGGTGCTGTCGGTCAACGAGACGCCGGTGGTGACGATCGAAGGGCTCATCAGCGAACTCAAGGATGCGCATGACCAGGTCGCGCTGCTGGTTCAACGCGGTACGGAGCGGCTTTATGTGCCGATCGATCTGGGGTGAGCGGCTGTAGTTGAGCGCGCTCGATAACACCGCGCAATCTCGCGTGGCATCGGAACAGCAAAGGCAGGCGCATGAACGCAAGAGGGCGAAGTAACCGGGGTAATCAGCCTAACCGCAACACCTGGTTCGGCATGCTTGTCGCGCTGCTGACGATGACCGGAAGTGTGACCGCCGGCTCGCAAACGCTCGACGTGCCGCAACCATGGATCGACTATGCGCATCAGGTAGGACGCCAGTTTCAGGCGTCGCTGGAAACCGATAACGATGCCGCGAACCAGCTGCACCAGTTTCTCGAAGACAGGATACTCAACGCGAAAGGTGACACGCCGCCGCCGGCCATCGTGGTCCGCGCGTGGATCGGGGCGAACGGCGCGGTGACACGGGTTGAATTCGACACGCTGGGCGACGCGAAAGCAGACGCAACGCTGCGACAGATGCTGACTGCTCACCCGATCGCCGAACCGCCACCCGCCGACATGCGCCAACCGCTACGCGTACGACTACAAATGACCGCAACCGCCGACCCAGCCTCAGGCACACCGGCGACCGCGCCATGAGCGACGGGTAAGGCTCTTTGCAGAACGATGTAGCAGCAACGATTGACGACGAGGGGATGGCAATGAAGTGCGAGATGTGGAAACCAGTGTGGCTCGCGGGAGTGTGCAGCAGCATTCTGTTGACCCTGGCAGCGTGTGCGCCGGTTAGTCATAGCGAGCGTTCCGCGACACCGCCGCCCCAGCAGGTGACTGTGGGATGCACGCTCGACACATCACGAGGCGATGAGCCCTGCATTGAGATGGCGCGGCGTGCCTGCGCCGGCGATGCCCGGTTGCGCACCGTCAACTCCAGAATGACGATTCCGGTCACGCAGGGCGTCGACCAGCATTCAGCGCCGCTTTATCAGTACTCGGTGACTTACACCTGTGACGGAGCATCTCCCGGCTGAGGCCCAGCCAGCAAGGCTCTGCCGGCATCTGGTCGGCACGTCCACCCGTGCGCCGGTCCACCTCAGGACGAGCTCGACACAGGCTCAAATTGCCGCCGATGACCAGCCAGCCGCATCGGTAGACACCCTGATAACGCCATGGCCCTGAATCCGGGCTAAAATCCGCCGGATCGAGCCACCAGCCTACGTACTGCGGTATTGCGCCGGCCTGTGCGGTTCCGTCATTGTTCTTAAACGATATATACTGTTTATATTGTTTATCGATCAGGAGGTAGTGATGAGTGAACCCCGCACCGCTGGTGCTGCGAAAAAAGCTGTTCGTCGACCGGCACCCACCCGGGGGCGCACGGCAGCGAGCGCCAAACGGGCTACCGCGCAGGCCGTCGAAGTCGTGAAGACGCCGCGCGCAGCAACCCCGGCAAAAACCGCCAAGGTTGCGAAAACGGCGAAGGTTGCAAAAACTGCGAAGGTCGTGAAGGTTGCGAAAACCGCCACGGTCGCCAAAAAAGCGAAAACCACCAAGCCGGTCGCCAAACCCGTGAAAGCGGTCAAGGAAACCAAGGCCGTGAAAACGCCGAAGGCGGTCAAGGTAGCGAAGCCGAAGGTCGTCGCACCCGAGGCAGTCGCACCCGTCAGCGTCGAGGCAAAGACGAAGCGCGCGAAGAAGGAAAAAGTCGTCCGCGACAGCTTCACGATGCCGAAGTCCGATTACGAAAAAATCGCCGCACTGAAGCAGAAGTGCGTCGAGGAAGGCGTGGCGGTGAAGAAGAGCGAACTGCTGCGAGCGGGTCTCGCGTTGCTCGAATCCGTGCCGACGAAGCGTCTGCTCGAGACGATCGCCGCAGTCGAAACGGTCAAGACGGGACGTCCGTCGAAGTCGTAAGCACGACGGTTATCGCATGATTGCCGCGCAGGCAATCGACCGTGACGGCACCGATGTGTCGTCACGGTGCGGTCATTGCACGCCGCTACGTAGCGGCGCTTGTCTTCAAGTGCATCTTCAACGCCCCCCGCCGTTTCCCCCACTGCTCATCGCTCGACCAGAACTTCCGGGATCGCTTCAACCGCCGGCTCAATCGACTGATTGCTGATATACGCCCACAGTTGCTCAGCCGCCGCGCCGCGCTGCTTGACGGGCCGATACAGGCGAATCTCCAGCTCGGTTGCCCAGGCATCCGGGCCGGCATGAACCAGCGTGCCTTCACTCACCTCTTTGGCGATACAGCTTTCGGGCAGCCAGCCAATCCCATGTCCTGCCACCACCATGCCTTTCAACGCCTCCGACATATGCGTTTCGAAGCAGCGATATAGCGCGTACGGTTCGGCGGCATTCATCAGCAGCATCTCGACGACGTTGCCGAGAAACGCCCCCGACGAGTAAGCCAGCAACGGCAGCGGCCGACCGCTTTTGCCCGGCAGCTCGAATAGCGGCCGGCCATCGCTGTCCGCCGCCGACACCGGCAAAATCCGCTCGACTCCGAGCGTCATAAACGGAAAGTGATTGGGATCGAGCGCGATCGGCAGTTGCGGGTGGTGGTAGCCGATCAGCAGATCGCAGTCGCCCGCTACGAGGTGCTGCACGCCCTCCGGCACATTGACGGCCTGCACCCGCGCCATGATGTCGCCGAACTCGTTGGTCAGGCGCTTCAGCCAGTCGGGAAACAGCGTGAACACCAACGTGTGGGCGACTGCAAAGTGCACCACGTGATCGTTTTCAGCGAACTGTTCATAGCCGCCCACGAGACTGCGCGCCGCATGCATGCTGCGCAGGATGTCCGCGGCCAGGCTGCGGAACATACGTCCGGCCGGCGTCAACGTGACAGGGTTAACGCTACGGTCGACGAGCTTCGTCCCCATCCATGTTTCGAGCGCCACGATTCGCCTGCTGAAAGCGGACTGGGTCAGATGCCGGCTACGAGCCGCGCGCGAAAAACTCTTCATCTCCGAGAGACTCAGAAAGTCTTCCAACCACTTTGCTTCCATAGTGCTCACTTGTATTGGATCAATCGACTTCCGGCACGCGCGTCCGGCCCGCGACGCACGATGCCGGCAACACAGCCTGCCGCTACGCAATACGAATAATTCGAGCCATCCGATGCGTTTTTCGCGAAGGGTTAGTCGAAATATGCATGAGCATTGCCTCGATAAATTGGGCTACATACCTTTTGGCTGCATACCCTTGTCATACGAAGCAGTGGCCCGGCAAGAAGCCTGGCGGTTCATCAACCATCGTCATACGGCCTCTGTGGTCGATCCTGAGCTTGTCCGTACGCGATTGCGTACGCGTCTTACGGTATCTCCCCTCGGTTTTTGAAGTCAAGCGAAGTCACGCGCCCCTGTGAAAGGATGGAATCGATATGACTGCCCTCGATACGCAAGCTCCCCCGGCGCCAGCCGCCCCAATGGATACGAAAGCCTGGCTCGAATCGCATGAGGCCGGTTATCACAAGACGTTGGGTAATCGTCAGGTCCAGATGATCGCCATCGGCGGTGCAATCGGCACCGGGCTCTTTCTTGGTGCGGGCGCACGTCTGCAGGTGGCCGGTCCGTCGCTCGCCATCGTCTATCTCGTGTGCGGTCTGTTCTCGTTCCTGATCCTGCGCGCGCTCGGCGAACTCGTGATGCACCGGCCCAGCAGCGGCAGCTTCGTGTCGTACGCACGCGAGTTCCTCGGCGAAAAGGCCTCGTATGTCGCGGGCTGGATGTACTTCCTGAACTGGGCGATGACCGGCATCGTCGACATCACCGCGGTCGCGCTGTACATGCACTACTGGGGGGCATTCGGTGGCGTGCCGCAGTGGGTGTTCGCGTTGATCGCGCTGTGCATCGTCGCGGCGATGAACCTGATCGGCGTGAAATGGTTCGCCGAAATGGAGTTCTGGTTTGCGCTGATCAAGGTCGCGGCGATCTCGCTGTTTCTGGTGATCGGCACGGTTATTCTTGGCACCGGCATCCATGTAGGCGGCAACACGACCGGCATACACCTGATCAGCCAGAACGGCGGCCTGTTCCCGCACGGCCTGTTGCCCGCGCTGGTGCTGGTGCAGGGTGTGGTCTTTGCGTTCGCCGGGGTCGAACTGGTCGGCACGGCGGCCGGCGAATGCAAGGACGCGCGCAAGGTGCTGCCGCGAGCGATCAACAGTGTGATCTGGCGTATTGCGCTGTTCTATGTGGGAGCCGTGGTACTGCTGGTCTGCCTGCTGCCATGGAGCGCGTACAAGGCGGGGCAGAGCCCGTTCGTCACGTTCTTCGCTGCGCTTGGCGTGCCGGGCGTGGGATCGGTGATGAATATCGTGGTGTTGTCGGCGGCGCTGTCGAGCCTGAACTCAGGGCTATATTCGACCGGCCGCGTACTGCGCGCACTGTCGATGGGCGGTTCCGCGCCGAACTTCCTTTCCCGCATGAGTTCCCAATCGGTGCCGTATGCTGGCATTCTGGTGACCGTGGCGATTTACGTCATCGGCGTGGTGCTGAACTATCTGGTTCCGTCGAGCGTGTTCGAAATCGTGCTTAATATCGCATCGCTCGGTATTCTGAGCACCTGGGGCTTTATCGTGGTCTGCCAGATGAAGTTCCGGGGCGCGGTGGCGCGCGGTGAAGCCGAACCGGTTAGTTTCAGGATGCCCGGCGCGCCAGTAACATCGTGGTTGACGCTCGCGTTTCTGCTCGGCGTGCTGGTGCTGATGGCTTTTGATTACCCGAACGGCACGTGGACCGTGGCGTCGATTCCGGTCGTCGCGGTGCTGCTGGTGGCCGGCTGGTACGGCGTACGTCGCCGCGCAGGCACGATGCTGAGGCCGACCATTCCGTCGGTGGTGCTGACGCAGAGCGTGCTCGAGGACCCGCCGCCGCACCCGTAATACCCGCTGAACCTGTGTGCTGTACCCGTTTGCTGTACCCCACTACGGAGAACCGAAGTGAAGCCATTCGACGAGATGCTGACGTCCGGCGATGCAGTGCGTGCGCCCTATGAGCTGCTCAAGCAATGGCTCGATACGCAGGACCCCGCGAATCTTGCGCAAAAAGCAACCGATGCAGAAGGCGTGTTCCGCAAGACCGGCATTACGTTCGCGGTGTACGGCGAAGAGGAAGCCGCCGAGCGGTTGATCCCGTTCGACATCATTCCGCGCATCATTTCCGCACGCGAGTGGGACCGTCTGTCGCAAGGCATCGAGCAACGCGTGATGGCGCTCAATGCGTTTCTCGATGATATCTATCATCGTCAGGAGATCGTGCGGGCAGGGCGCATCCCGCGTGAGCTGATCACGCAGAACGAAGCGTTTCTGCCGGAGATGATCGGTTTTCGGCCGCCGGGTAATGTCTATACGCACATCATCGGCGTCGATATCGTGCGCACGGCGGAAAACCAGTTCTATGTGCTGGAAGACAACGCGCGCACGCCGTCCGGTGTGTCCTACATGCTCGAAAACCGCGAGACGATGATGCAGCTCTTTCCCGAGCTGTTTCAGAAGGTCAAGGTGCGGCCGGTCGAGGTGTATCCGCAGCTGCTGCGCGAGTCGCTGGCGGCGGTGTGCCCGCCGGGCGGCAACACGTCGAATCCGACCATCGCAGTGCTGACACCTGGCATCCACAATTCTGCCTACTACGAGCATGCGTTTCTGGCTGACCAGATGGGCGTGCATCTGGTCGAGGGCAGCGACCTGCAGGTGGTCGACGGGCGGGTGGCGATGCGCACCACCGAAGGTTTCCGTGCGATCGACGTGCTGTATCGCCGGCTCGACGATGCGTACCTCGACCCGATGACTTTCCGGCACGACTCGGTGCTTGGCGTAGCCGGCATCATGGACGTCTACCGCGCGGGCAACATCACGATCGCGAATGCGCCCGGCACCGGTATCGCCGACGACAAGGCGATCTATTCGTACATGCCGGAAATCGTCGAGTTCTACACGGGCCGCCAGTCGATCCTCGAGAACGTGCCGACCTGGCGCTGCGCGGAGCCGGACAGTCTGAAATACGTGCTCGCCCATCTCGATGAACTCGTCGTGAAGGAAGTGCATGGGTCCGGCGGCTACGGCATGCTGGTCGGGCCGGCTGCCTCGAAGCAGGAATGCGAGGACTTTGCGTTGAAGCTGAAGGCGCGCCCGCACAGCTATATCGCGCAACCTACGCTTGCCCTGTCCACCACGCCCATCCTGACCGCGCAAGGTCTTGCGCCGCGCCACGTGGACTTGCGGCCGTTCGTGCTGATGTCGGACCGCATTCGCATCACGCCGGGCGGGTTGACGCGGGTGGCGTTGAAGGAAGGCTCGCTGGTGGTCAATTCGAGCCAGGGCGGCGGTACGAAGGATACGTGGGTGCTGGCAGCCGACTGAACTGCGCTCAACGCAACGCCGTACGCAACGGTTGCCAAAGACAAAGATTCGCAGAGACCCGGCCATCTACAGGCCGGGACCGTGCAAAACAGCAACGGGAGTTTGACAGGACATGCTTCTTGGTCGCACTGCAAGCGGGCTCTACTGGATGCACCGCTATATCGAACGCGCGGAGAACATCGCGCGCGTCGTCGATGCCGGGTTGCGCATGGCGCTGACCAGAACCTCCGACGCACCGGCGACATGGTTGTCCGTGGTGGTGACGTCCGGCACGGAAGAGGGGTTCCGGACGAAACACGACGCCTACACGGCCGACACCGTATCCGACTATCTGCTGCGCGATCTCGACAATCCGTCGAGCGTGCTGTCGAGCATCGAGGCCGCCCGCTCGAATGCCCGCATGGTGCGCACCGCGCTGACGCGCGAAGCGTGGGAGAGCATCAACGAAGCGTGGATGGTGATCCGGCGCGTGCTGGCACAGCCAATCCGGGCCAGCGAGCTGCCGGTCGTGCTGGTGCAGATCAAGCGCGAAGCCGCGCTGATTCGCGGCACGTTCCACGGCACGATGCTGCGCAATGAGATTTTCGATTTCTCGCGCATCGGCACCTTCATCGAACGCGCGGACAACACGGCGCGGATTCTCGACGTCAAATATCACCTGTTGCTGCCGGCCATCTCCTATGTCGGCACGACGCTCGACAACTACCAGTGGGAGTCGATCCTGCGTTCCGTCGATGCACACCGTTCCTACCGCTGGGTCTACGACGTGCAGTACAAGCCGGTCAACATCGCGGACTACCTGATCCTCAACGGGCGCATGCCGCGCTCGCTGAACTTCTGCTACGTGAACATCGTCGAGAACCTGGGGTATCTGGCGCGCGACTACGGCGTGACCCATCCCTGTCAGCAGACGGCCCACACGACACTGGCGACGCTGCGGGACAACACGGTCAAGCGGATCTTCGCGGGCGGTCTGCACGAATTCCTGACCGGCTTCATCGCGCAGAACAACCGCCTCGGTTTTGAAATCGCCGAAACCTACAACTTCGATTGAGTCCGGCCATGCGCATCGCCATTCGCCACACTTCGCGTTACGAGTATGACCAGCCGGTGCCGTACGCCCTGCAGCGGCTGCGCCTGCGTCCGCAGACGGGCGCCGGGCAGACGGTCGTCGACTGGCGCGTCACCGTCGACAATATCGAGCCGACGGTGACCTACACCGACGGCCTCGGCAACCGCGTCGATTTCGTGCGTCACAAGCGCAATATGAGCGAGATCGTCATCGTTGCCGCGGGCACCGTCATCACCGAAGACCGCGCCGGTGTGCTCGGCATGCTGGACGGGATCGCTCCACCGTGGATCTTCGAACGGGAGACACCGCTTACCCGCGCCGGCGCATCGATCAAGGCGCTGGCCGAACCTTTACGCTCGGAAACGGCGCAGTTGCAGGTTCTGCACGATCTGATGGGTACCGTTCATGAGCGGATCGCTTATCGGCCTGGCACAACCGAAGTCAAAACCGACGCTGAGACGGCATTGCTTGCCGGACAGGGTGTCTGCCAGGACCATGCGCATGTCTTTATCGCCGTCGCACGGCAGCTGCGCATGCCCGCGCGCTACGTGTCCGGTTATCTGCTGATGGAGGGCGTCGACGAGCAGGCGGCGAGCCATGCGTGGGCGGAGGCTTATATCGATGGGCTCGGCTGGGTCGGCTTCGACGCCGCCAACAACCGCTGCCCCGATGACCACTACGTGCGGATCGCCACGGGCTTTGACTACGGCGACGCGATGCCGGTGTCGGGCATCCGTACGGGACAGAGTAACGAGGCGCTGACCGTCGAGATCACGGTCCTGCCGGCGCAGGGGCAAAGCCAGAGTCAGAGTCAGGGCTAGCGATCGTGGTGACCCGCGGGAGCAGCCCGCCAGGGTTCAATCCGCCACTCGTCCTCGCGCGCCGGCCCGGCTACAATCCTTCTCGACAGACGCCCGCCGGGCGCGGCGACCCTCGACTATGGAGATTCCATGCAATACACCATCGGCCAGTTCGACACGCTCCATGCCCGATACCAGTCGTATTTCTGCATGCTGCAACCGGGCCCGAGCCGGACGACGACGGTGAGCGGTATCGAATGGAAGTGGTCGATTTTTCATGACGTCAACGGCGCGCCGGACATGAGAGGCGCAGTCGCACAAGGCCGTGCCGATACTGCGGCGCTCGCGCAGGATGCGATTAACGCATGGCTCAGGGATCATCCGTCGGCATAGCGGCTAACCGGATACGCCGCTTTATTCGATGCGATGGTTCGTGTAAATAATGCCACCCGATGTGTCGAAAATAAAGATTCGGTATTTTATGGATGCCCGGACCGGTTCAATGGACGGAGTCGCTATATAGCGGAAACAAACAACCACGAGACATCAGGATTTGAGTTTTATTGAGAATAACGGCTTCACCGGAAAATAATGAAAATGAAAGAAAATTTCCGGTAAATTGAAAGGTGCTCCCGCACGACCCGCCTCCTCAAGGGCCACGGCGTTACGTTTCTCGAAACGAAAGATTCCGGAAGTTTGTTCATACAAACCTCGTAAATAACACGGCAGGCCGGTTTTCTTTCGAAAACCAGACACTGCCCAATCCGCATATATTAGTCGCTCTTTTAATGCCCGCTTAATCCTTGACAAGGTCTCGGCGCAGCACCTATTTTTGCTGTGTCGCCGATTTGCGATCTCACTGCTCCGGATATCAAAACGGAGCGATAAGGATAATTCCCGTCAGCAGTGAGTGATACTCGACGCATGTCATAACCAGTTTTAATTCAGGCTCTTAAAAGAAGTTGAATCCCAACCGCTGTGTGCCCCGAGTGCAGCGCGAGTTGTCGGAGTTCCTGCGCGTCTCGCCGGCGAAAGCGGCCTTTGTGAAGCGGTATCGAAACCCACCCACCAAGGATAGAGATGAAGCCAGACAGGAGCTGTACCGGCAACAGCTACGGCCGCCACGGCCGGTTAGCCGGGTTAGGTGCCCTGACGATAGGGCTCATGGTTCTCGCAGGATGCGGCGGAGGAGACAGCGGCTCATCCTCCAGCGCAGCGAACCTCAAGCAGACCGCCGACGCACAGGCCAACGCACAGGCCAGCCCGGCGCAGGACGCGAAAAGCGCGGCGGCGAATCAACCGTATGTCGATCCGGTGGCCTATTCGATGAATGCCACCGACGGGCTGACCGCATCGCAGGTCAGCGAAAAAGCCGCGATCATGCACTACCAGTGGAAGTCCGGCGGCACGACCGTCAACTACACGACGACCACGGGCCATTTGACCGCGATGGACGCGAAGGGCAACCCCGAGGCGTCGATGTCCTATGTCGCGTACACCGCGCCGGGTACGAACGGCGCGCCGCGGCCGGTGACCTTCGTCTACAACGGCGGCCCGGGCTCGTCGTCGATCTGGCTGCGTCTCGGTTCGTTTGCGCCGACGCGTGTTGCGACGCCTGACCCGCTGTTCGGCAGCAACTGGCCGAACTATCCGCTCGTCGATAACAAGGAAAGCCTGATCGACACGACCGACCTGGTCTTCATCGATCCGCCGGGAACCGGGCTCTCCGAAGCAGTCCTGCCGAACACGAACCAGGTGTACTGGGGCAGCGACCCGGACGTCAACATCATGCGCGACTTCATCGAGCGCTATGTCGCGGTCAACAATCGCAGCAAGTCGCCGCTGTATCTGTACGGAGAATCGTATGGCACGCCGCGTACCGACATGCTGGCGCTAGCGCTCGAATCGGCTGGGGTGCACCTGACCGGGATCACGCTGCAGTCCGCGATCCTGAATTACTTCGCGGATGCGACAGAGGCCGTCGCGATCACGCAGTCGACGGAGGGTCTGCTGCTCGATACGGATACCGTGGCGGGCTATCTGCCGGGGTATGCGGAGGTCGCGGCGTACTACAACCAGGCATCGCCGGCTCCGATCAACCAGGGCTTGTACGCGCTGCAGATGGAAGTGTTCACCACGCTCGCGTACAACCAGCTCCAGCAGTACTCGCAATCGTGGGTACTGAGCCAGCTCGGTATACCGGACGCACTGGGTACACCGGTCTTCCCCAGCAATGCAACGCTTAAGTCGTGGACGTGGCCAACGAGCCTGACGCTGCAGGCGCTGCAAGGCTACTTCAACGCGAATCCGTATTCGGCCAGCCTGCTGCCGGGGACGACGATAGGCCGGTACGACGGACGCGTGTCGTTGCCGAATGCGGATCCGCGGTTGCAGAGCGATGGGGACCCGTCGGACATCCTGATCTCGCAGCCGTTCACGAACGCACTCGCAACGCAGTTGCCGGACTATCTCGGCTATACGGCGCCGAACGCGACCTACTTGCCGTTGAACGACAACATCATCGGGGTGTGGGACTTTACGCACGATGGTCAACCGATGCCCGACACGATTCCCGATCTGCTCGGCGCGTTGCAGCTCAACCCGCGGCTCGCGGTGTTCTCGGAAAACGGCTACCACGATCTGGCGACACCGTTCTTCAGTACCGAGAAGGAACTGGCGCGACTGCAGACCGTGCCGGGTCTGAACGCGAAGGTGCAGGTTGGCTTCTTCCAGGGTGGCCATATGATTTATCTGGATGACGTGGCTCGTCCGCAGATGAAGCGCGATCTCAAGACGTTCTATGCGAACCGGCGGATTCCGACCGCGCTGACGTTGCGGGAACTGCCGCCGCCGTGGCAGGACGAGAACCCCGCCAGTTCGCCGACCGGTAGCATTCCGACCACCCAGGCTGCGGCGCCCTGATCGATGACGGGATCGCCTTCCTACAGGAAACCCTCTGTTCACCCATTCAATGCGAGTGATCATGTCTCTAGCTAATTTATTGCGGCGCATTTCCCCGTTGATCGTGCTCGGTGCAGTGATGAGCAGCGCCCATGCACTGCCGCCTCAAGCGGTGGCGCCTGTGACGCTGCCGCATGGCAGCCGGGGTGTCGACGGTCCGTTCTTTCCTCAAAACCGTGTGGCGGCCGTCCTGCCGTCTACCGGTGCGACCCTGCAGCAACAGGCGCAGCAACGCGTCGAAGCCCGGCTCG
This sequence comes from Paraburkholderia acidicola, assembly GCF_002362315.1. GTDB lineage: Bacteria > Pseudomonadota > Gammaproteobacteria > Burkholderiales > Burkholderiaceae > Paraburkholderia > Paraburkholderia acidicola. The sequence goes on along the minus strand of NZ_MTZV01000006.1, from coordinate 628,665 downwards.
GTGCCAACACCGTGCTGAGCAACGGCGCGTCGGTAACGAAGGCGCAGGCGCAAAGCAGCGGTCTGGGGTATGTCTCGAAGCATTTTGACGAAATCGACAGTGCCCATACCGGACGCGTGTCGATGAGCGATGTGCGGACGTATATCCAGAAGCAACAGCAACAACAGCAGGAGTAAACGGTCAGCGCCCAGTCATGGGCAGACCATTGAACGAAACCGGAGTGTCCGTGTGGCACTCCGGTTTTGTTTTGTTGAGAGTTGTGAAAGCGCTGTTGGTTTGATTTTCTTCGAGCCCGTTCGTTTTAATGCTGTGTTCTGCGTATCCACCTGAATATTTCCCGACGGGCTTCTCCGTTTTATCGGAGATCGATCCGATTGTCATGGATGAATGAGATTATCGAATCCCCGCGGCACCGTATTAACTTATTTGATTTGCGGAGAAATAACAGAGCCGGAAAGAAACTTTCAGAAAGCCAACATTGGTGCCGTATCAAACCCCGCCAACGCTACAGATGAGGGTTTTCACTCCTTCTGTAGGGAAATTTTGGTGAGTTTTTTTGTGCTAGCTTCGCGATACGTCTGAGTAATAGGATTTTTTTCAAAATTCATGAGGCGCCTGGCACTGCCGTGGCGATTATTTTTACGTCCTCATAATCCTTGACAGAGCCTTGGCGGACCACTTATTTTTGCGATGCTGTCGATATGTTCATATCGGCTCACCCCAAATGAGGATGGCAAAGTGCGCACCACTTTAGCTGCCCGGTTGGCATTGTTAAATGCGTAGAAGAAATATCTTTAAATCTGGATCTGCAAAAGAAATTTAATTCCGACCGCTGCGGGCCCGCGAGTGTCGCGCGGGTTATCCGCGCCCCGATGCTTCACGCCCCGGCTGCAGCGGCCTTTGTGAAACGGTTTCGAAACCCACCACCAAGGATTGAGATGAAACCAGACAGAAGCGGTACTGGCAGCGAGCATCGCCAGCAAGGTCGGTTCGCCGCACCAGGTGCAATTGGTGCAATTGCGATCGGCGTCATGGTTCTCGCCGGATGCGGCGGCAGCGATGGCGGTTCGTCCGCGAGCGGCGCTGCGAGCCTGAAGCAGACCGCCAACGCGCAGGCCAGCCCGACGACGGCTAATCAGCCTTACGTCGACCCGGTGGCCTACTCGATGAATGCCACCGACGGCCTCGCCGCATCGCAGGTCGCCGAAAAAGCGGCCGTGATGAACTACACGTGGACCTCGGGCAGCACCACGATCAACTACACGACGACCACGGGCCACCTGACCGCGGCGGATGCGAAGGGCAACCCCGAAGCGTCGATGTCCTACGTCGCGTACACCGCGCCGAGTACGAACGGTGCGCCGCGGCCGGTGACCTTCGTCTACAACGGCGGCCCGGGTTCGTCGTCGATCTGGCTGCGCCTCGGCTCGTTTGCGCCGACGCGTGTCGCGACGCCTGATCCGTTGTTCGGTACCAACTGGCCGAACTATCCGCTCGTCAACAACACCGAAAGCCTGATCGATACGACCGACCTGGTCTTCATCGATCCGCCGGGAACCGGGCTCTCCGAAGCCGTGCTGCCGAACACGAACCAGACGTTCTGGGGTTCCGATCCCGACGTCAATGTGATCCGCGATTTCGTCGAGCGTTATATCGCGGTTAACAATCGCAGCAAATCGCCGCTGTATCTGTACGGGGAGTCGTACGGCACGCCGCGTACCGACATGCTGGCGCTGGCGCTCGAATCGGCTGGGGTACACCTGACCGGGATCACGTTGCAGTCCGCGATCCTGAATTACTTCGCGGATGCGACCGAGGCCGTTGCGATCACGCAGTCCCAGGCCGGCCTGCAACTCGCGACCGATACCGTCGAGGGTTACCTGCCCGGTTTCGCGGAAGTGGCGGCGTACTACAACCTGGCGTCGCCGGCACCGGTCAGTCAGGCGGCGCTCGCGGCGCAGGTCGAGCAATTCGGCACGGGGCAGTACAACCACTTTGGGCAATTCGCGCAAACGTGGGCGCTCAGCCAGGATGGCGCACCGGGCTTCTTCGGTACGCCGGTGTACCCGTCGACACGCACGCTCCAGTCGTGGGTCATTCCGTCTGGCCTGACACTGCAGGCGCTGCAAGGCTTCTTCAACTCGAGTCCGCTCGAAACCGCCCTGATCCCGGGTACGACGATCGGCGGGTATGACGGACGCGTGTCGTTGCCGAACTCGGACCCGCGGCTGCAGAGCGATGGCGACCCGTCGGACATCCTGCTGACGCAGCCGTTCGTCAACGCCCTCGCGACGCAGTTGCCGAACTACCTCGGCTATACGGCGCCGAACTCGGCCTACGTCCCGCTGAACGACGACATCATCAATGTGTGGGATTTCTCGCACGACGGGCAACCGATGCCGGACACGATCCCCGATCTGCTCGGTGCGCTGCAACTCAACCCGCGACTTGAAGTGTTCTCGGAAAACGGCTACCACGACCTGGTGACGCCGTTCTTCAACACCGAGAAACAGCTGGCGCGGTTGCAGACCGTGCCGGGCTTCAATCCGAACCTGCAGGTCAGCTTCTTCCAGGGCGGTCACATGATTTACCTGGACGACGTGGCGCGCCCGCAGATGAAAGCGGATCTCGCACTTTTCTATGGCGCGCGGGCGATCCCCGGTGCACTGACGCTGACGACGCTGCCGCTGGCATGGCGTGACGAGGCGGCGCCCGGTACGCCGACCGGCAGCACGCCGACCGCGACGGCAACGACAACGGCAACGGCAACGGCAACGGCCCCCTGAGCGATGGACGCCTTGTTACAGGGAAGCCTCTGTTCATCTATTCAATGCGAGTGATCATGTCTCTAATCAACTTGATGCGACGTATTTCCCCGTTGATCGTCCTCGGTGCCGTCATGAGTAGCGCTCACGCACTGCCGCCGCAGGCGGTGGCGCCTGTGACGCTGCCGCATGGCAGCCGGGGTGTCGACGGCCCGTTCTTTCCGCAGAACCGTGTGGCAGCCGTTGTGCCGTCTACCGGTGCGACCCTGCAGCAGCAGGCGCAGCAACGCGTCGACGCCCGGCTCGGTGCCAATACCGTGCTCAGCAACGGCGCTTCGGTGACGAAGGCGCAGGCGCAAAGCAGCGGTCTGGGGTATGTCTCGAAGCACTTCGACGCAATCGACAGTGCCCATACCGGGCGCGTATCGATGGCCGATGTGCGGACGTATATTCAGAAGCAGCAGTTGCAGCAGCAGCAATAGAGCCGCTTGCAGCCTGTATCGTGCGGTACAGCCAGGCGGACTGCGGCTGACTATCCACGAACGCGGCGGTGACCGGTTGCATACGGGGTAAGCGAAACCGGAGTGTCGGCATGACACTCCGGTTTTGTCATGTCGGTCGCAGGGCAGCGGTATCGGCGGTATCGGTCATCTGCCGCATCGCGTAAAATTTGCGCTTCGACTCGACGATCCGACTGTTCATGCCCATGCCTCAGGACAAGCCCGGCCCAAAGGAAAGCGAAGGCGTCGCGGTGCTCGACCGGGCCTGCTCGATCCTGTTCGCATTCGGTCCCGACGACGCACCGCTCACGCTCGCCGAACTGGCCGCACGCACGGGCCTCTACAAAAGCACGCTGCTGCGTCTTGCCGGTTCGCTGATCCAGCATCGGTTGCTGCTGCGTCTCGAAGACGGCCGCTATCAGCTCGGGCCCGCCACCTTCATGCTCGGCGCGCTCTACCAGCGCAGTCTGAAGCTCGGCGATATTCTCGTACCGCTCATGCAGGAGCTTGCCCAGGCGAGCGGGGAGAGCGTGTCGTTCTACGTGCGCGACGAGGCGGTGCGGGTGTGTCTGCATCGTGTCGATTCGACGCATGCGGTGCGCTTTCATGTGCGCGAGGGCGATGTGTTGCCGCTAGAAACTGGTTCGGGTGGGCGTGCGCTGCTGGCGTTCGGCGGCGCGGTGGGCGAGCCGTATGAACAGATTCGCGAAGACTTTTACTGCGTGTCGGTGGGCGAACGCGATCGCGAAACGGCCGGCATGTCTGCGCCCGTGTTCGGCGTACGCGATGCATTGCGCGGCGTGCTCACGCTAGCGGGGCCCGCCTCGCGGATCGACAGCGCGTTTATCGATGGCCATCTTGGTGCGCTGTTCGACTGCGCCTCGCGTGCAACCGATGCGCTCGGTGGCGATTCGCGCGGGCTGCGCACCGCGTGGCGCCGCATGCTCGATCGTCAGTCCAGGTGACGTTCGGGCTGACCGGTATAGCGATACGCCATCTGGCGCGGCATCGGCCCCTTGTTGCGTTCGTTGCGCGCGCGTTGTTCCCATGCGTGCGCGAGAATGCCGACCGCCCGTGACAGGCAGAACACACCACGCGCGAGTTCCGGCGCAAAGCCGAGTTCTGCATAGATCACCGCGGTAGCACCGTCGATATTCATCGGCACCGCCTTGTTCTTGCGCCGCTGCAGCAACGCTTCGATGCCACGCGCGATCGCTGCATATTCCCCGGATACCGTTCCATTCACCACCGCCGCATCGACCAGGGCGAGCAGTTTCACGGCGCGCGGATCGACGGGATGAAAGCGATGTCCAAAGCCCGGTAGATATTTGCCGTGCGTGTCGATGAAGGCGTCGACGGCCTGTTCGACTGCGGTGTCGAGCGCGACACCTTGCGCGATGCGAGTGCGCACCGTCTCATAGAGTTCAACCGACTGCTGGCCGGCGCCGCCATGCACGTCATCGAGCGCGTTGATCGCGGAGGCCATCGCGCCGTTCAACGGCAAGCCGCAACTCGTGGCCATCCGTGAGATCGCGATCGACGGCGCCTGCGGTCCGTGATCGACCGATGCGACCAGCGCCGCTTCGAACAGCTGTGCCTTCGGCGCTTCGGGCGGTTCGCCGCGTAGCATCAGCCAGATCATCTGCGGAAAACTGACGGCGCCGATCAGCTCCTGAATCGGGAAGCCGCGCACATTGATCGAGCCTGGATGGATGTCGATGATCGACGTGCTCCAGTAGTCGGCGGCGAGCGTGGCCGTATCGAGCGGTTGGGTCATGGTCAGATCACTCCTTCGGCGTGCAGTGCGTCGATCTGCGATGCGTCGTAGCCGAGCGCACTTAGATGGGTTTTGGTATGCGCGGAGAGGGCCGGTGCCGCAGTGGCCGGCGCGGCATCCGCATCGGAAAGACGGAACCCCGCGCGCGTTACACGCTGGGTCGTGCCGCCCGGTTCGTCGATCAGTTCGCGCACGAAATGCCGCGACGCCAGATGAGGATGCGCGAGAATTTCCGGCACCGACAGCACACGCCCCGCGGGCACACCGGCCGCGATCAGTTTCGTTTCCCAGTTTGTGGCGCTGTCATTGGCGAGCGCGGCTTCGAGTTCTGCTTTAAGTGCCGCGCGATTGACCTTGCGGGCATGGCGTTCCGAGAAGCGTGCGTCACCGGGCAGATCAGCGCGGCCAAGCAACGCACACAAATTGACGAACTGCTTTGTTTCGTTGGCTGCGATGTTGAGCAGACCGTCGCCGGTCTTGAACGTACCCGATGGCGCCGCGGTGAAATTTTCGTTGCCCATCGGAGTGGGAACGACACCGGCGTTCAGGTAGTTCGACACGACCCAGCCCATCGTCGCAAGCGTCGACTCAAGCATCGATACATCGAGCATCCGGCCGCGACCGCTCGCGCGTGCTTCGACAAGCGCGCCGCAGATGGCAAGCGCCGCCGTCAGACCACCGACCGTATCGGACACCGGATAGCCGACTCGCAGCGGGGCGCTGTCGGCGTCGCCGGTCACGCTCATCACGCCCGCGATACCTTGAATGATCTGGTCGTAGGCCGGCCGCGCCGACAACTCGCCGTCCTGTCCGAAACCGGAGATCGCGCAATAAACCAGCTTAGGGTTCACTTCGCTGAGCGCCGCATGATCGAGCCCAAGTCGGGCCATCACGCCCGGCCGGAAATTTTCGACGAGCACGTCGGCGGTTTTCACGAGGTCGAGCAGGATCGCCTTGCCGCGCGGATCTTTCAGATTCAGCGTCACCGACTGCTTGCCCGCATTCACCGCGACAAACGATGTGCCCATGTTGCGCGCCGACGCATCCTTGTCAGCACCGAGCCGCCGCGCGAGATCGCCGCCATCCGGATGCTCGATCTTGATGACTTCGGCGCCGAGCAACGCCAGTTGATACGCACAGAACGGGCCGGCCAGTACATTCGATAGATCGAGTACGCGGATGCCGGTCAACGGAAGCGTCATGTCACACCTTGTTGTGTTGATTGCGGATTGTTCGCAGATTCCTCGGGTTTCGCAGGTCAATGCGAGATTTCGTCGAGGCTCAACTGATTGGTACGCGGCCCGAACAGACCGATCGATACCATCACCATCACCATCGACGCGCTGATCAACGCAAACACCCCGGTTGTTTCGAAGTGGCGCAGCGCGAACGCAATCATGAAGCCGGAGAACATCGCGGAGAGCCGCGACATCGAGTAGACGAAGCCGACCGCGCGGGCCCGGATGCGCGTCGGGAACAACTCGGTCTGGTACGCGTGGTAGCCGACCGACAGCAGCGTGCCGGACAACGTGATCAATACGCCGAGCAGCATCAGCATGGCGGGCGAGGTCTGCGTGGCAAACAGACTGCCGAACACAGCAATGCCGAGCGCCGACAGCACGATTAACGTCTTGCGTTCGATGCGATCGGCGATCGCCATACCGAGCAGCGGACCGAACGGGTTCGAGATCGCGATCACGAACGAGTACAGCAGGCTGTGCGTGATCGTCACGCCCTTCGCGACCAGCAGCGTGGGCACCCACGACGCGAAACCGTAGAAGCCGATCGCCTGGAACAGGTTGAAAACGAGCATCGTGATCGCGCGGCGGCGATAGGGCGGTTGCCAGATTTCGCGAAACGACGCTTTAGTGGTAGCCGGTTCGACGGCTGCGACGGGCGGTGGCAGGGGCTGGCCATATTGCGCGGCGACCCTGGCTTCGATCGCATCGAGCACCGCCGACGCCTCCGCCGTACGCCCCTGCTGCGCAAGCCAGCGCGGGCTTTCCGGCAGACGCCGGCGAATCGCCCAGACGACGATCGCACCCAGCGCACCGATGATCACGACCCAGCGCCAGCCATCGAGGCCGAAGGGCGCCTGCGGCACCAGCCACCACGCGAGAAACGCCACCGACGGCACCGCGCTGTACTGCACCAGATGCACGAACGCAAACGCGCGGCCGCGCAGATGCTTGGGCATCAACTCGCTGACGTAGGTATCGATGGTGACCAGTTCGACGCCGACGCCGATGCCGGCGATCAGGCGCCACAGGTTGATCATCGGTGCCGTGCTCTGGAACGCCATGATTAACGTGGCGATCGAGTACCACAGCAGCGACACCGTGAAGATGCTCTTGCGTCCGAAGCGGTCCGCCGTACCGGCCACGACGAAGGTGCCGATAAAAAGCCCCGCGAACGAAGCTGCAACGAATGCGCCGAGCCCCGAGAAGCCGAAGAACGAGGCGGTCGTCGTCGCATAGACGCCGCTCTTGACGAGCCCAGGGCCGACATAGGCGGTGAAGAACAGATCGTAGAATTCGAACCAGCCGCCGATCGACAGCAGGAACACAAGCATCCAGACGGTCCGGGTCGCGGGCAGGCGGTCGATACGTGCGTTGATCCCGGGCCTGGGCGGGGACGTGGGCGACGACGGATCGGGCGCATCGAACGGCAGGCTTGCCATGGAAATCCTCCAGGTCTCGCTTATCGGATGTCGTTCTGTCTAATAGAACGACATTCTATTTATGGGTTGTGCGAGATTAGAGAGGAACGGTGACTGCGGGAATTGGGGTTTCGCCTGAGATGACGTAGGGGCACACCGCCCCGTTAGATCATTCGCCTTCGTCGAGCCGGTAGCCGTGCGTATAGATGGTGCGTAGACGAAGACCATTATCCGGATCGGCGAACAGCTTCTGACGAATCCGGTAGATATGGGTATCGATGGTTCTCGACGTGCTGTCGATCTCGCGTCCCCACGCGAGTTTCGCGAGCAGATCGCGAGACACGACGCGGCCGGTGTTGCGAAGCAGGAACGCGGCAACGTCGAATTCCCTGCCGGTCAGCTCGATCCGTTTGCCGTGTAGCGAGATGCAACGGTGATTCGAGTCCAGCACGTACTTGCCGATGCGCAGGACATCCGCGGATTTCATCCCTCGTTGATGGCGACGCAAGAGCGCCTCGACTCTCGCTGCGAGTTCATCGAGGCGAAACGGTTTGGCGATGTAGTCGTCGGCCCCGGCACGCAGCGCACGCACGATGTCGACCTCGAGGACACGGCTGGTCAGAAACAGCACAGTGGGTTGATTACCCAGGTTCACGCGTACCCACTGCAGCAACTCGAGACCGTCTATGCCGGGCAATTGCCAGTCGATGATGATGAGATCCGCCAGATGCGTTTTCAGAAAGATCACTGCTTTCTGGCCGTCGTTGACGTGGTTGATCGGAAGATCGAGCGACCGCAGCGAGCGCATCGCCGCTTCGGCATGAGCCGGGTCATCTTCAACTAGCAAGATGTGCATGATATTGGCTGAATATTTCTTGTGGTGTGCCTGAAACTCCGGCGATCGACACAGTGAGTTCCGAACGGAACATGTGGATGTATCGTCGCCCCCCGCGGCAATAAGTAACATGAGTTCCCGCTATCTTTTTATGGAACTTGTCACGTTTTGTGAACTGTGAATCGTATACGTTTAGTTATCTTGAATTGGTGTTTTGCTATCGAAAATTCACCGGCAATCTAGACGTTGCCGTTCAGGTTTATTCGGAGATAGTAGGCTAGCGGGACTAGCGTGCCAGGTCGGCATGCGATAATTTTTCGGGATGCCATCTTGATCAGGAAGGCAATCGCATTGAAAGCGAAAAGCCACAAGAGGATTGCGACATGATGCAGAAGATGACCGGAAGTCCCGTTAGCTGCGCGGCGCTTGCGCTCGCGGTTTGCGTTGCCTCGGCGGTGTGGTCGACGTCGGCACATGCAACCTCATTCGATTGCAAGCTGGCCGCTACTCACGTCGAGCAGGCGATCTGCGCGGATGCTTCGTTGGGCGATCTCGACAGCCAGCTTGCTGAAACTTATAAAGACACGCAGGTCGCGTTGCCCGACGCGGCGCAACCCGCGTTGCAAACCGACCAGCGCAAGTGGCTCGCGCAGCGCAATGCGTGTGCGGGCGGCAGTACGCCGATTGCGGCGTGTCTGCGCAACAGCATGACCGGACGCGCCGCGGCTCTAACTACCCAGCAACACCAGGCCGACATTGCGTTCGATCGCATCGTCGCGGGCATTCCGTCCAGTCCAGCGCAGGCTGCTGCGCAACTCGCCGCCTACAAGGGCGGTCTGGCGTCGGCGTGGCTGGTCTATCTGCATCAGTTCGAACCGACGAGTGGCGTAACGGCCGCACAGGCAAAGACGCGTGAACGCATGGCCATTGCCGCGCTGACCGACGACGACTATATGCATTCGATCATTCACGATCTGCAGAAAGATCCGAAGGTAAGCCGCGGCAGATTCGTGCTGACCCTGCTGCGGATGCAGATCGAGCGTGCGTATGCCGATGGGCGGCCATACGTCCATTGCTTCGTGTTCGAGCGGCAGGGCGAGGACGCATACACGGCGATGGGTTCGCTCTATGGCTCGACACGTGATGGCAGTGCGCCGCTGTGTGAGCCGACAGCGGGGCTGTTCGACCAGCCTGCATGGAAGCAACTCGGTGCGGCATTTAAACCGATGTTGTCGGCGGCTGACGCTACGGCGGGGACGATCCGGTTTGCCAGCTACACGGACTGGGCGGTGCTCGAATTGCGCGCGACGCTGACGCCGCTGGAATTCCTGGCGCCGGCGCAGCGCAAGGCGGCAGGCGGCGATCCTGCACAGGACATTCGCAAATGGTCCGATGACAAGGTCTGGCCGCGTGCTGACAGAGAGCGTGCGATCGCGGCGCTCGGGCCTGCACGTCAAGTCACTGCAACCTGGCTACACGACAGGCGCGGGTTGCCGGACAGTCAGGCGGACGAGGTCGCACGCATTGTCGTGTCGACCTGGGTCCACGAGAGGCTGGAATTTCCTGATTGATGGATCGGGTGAGTGACGGCGGTGCGTCGTTCGTCGCACCGCCGTCCTGACGGGATGCTGGCGATTATTTCCTTGGGGCTTGGGCGAATGGCGACGATGCGTTCTCGTCGCACCGCTGTCCCTAAGGGATGCTGCAATTTTTTTTGCCGCGATTCCTCGAAGGCGCCATCCAACCGTGACCTTTACTGCCCGCTCAGCACCGCTTCGACCGCTGCATCCGCCTGCTGCATCGCCGCGTCGGTGGCCACCGGCGAGCTACCCACGCGTTGTCGCGTGGCCGCTGTCGCGATGTTGCCGTTGCGGTCGTGGGTATCGATCGACACGTTCATCGACACGCCAAGCGGTAACGGATGCACGGCCGTTTCAGCCGGGTCGAGCGAGATCGTCACCGGCAGCCGCTGAACCACCTTGATCCAGTTGCCCGCCGCGTTCTGCGGCGGCAGCATCGAGAACACGCTACCCGTGCCCGGCGCAAGCCCATCGACCCGTCCATGAAAGACCACGTCCGATCCGTACAGATCGGAAGTCATCTCCACGGGTTGACCGATGCGTACGTGGCGAATCTGCGCCTCCTTGAAATTCGCCTCGATCCACAATTGCGCGGGCGGTACGACCGCCATAAGCTGCGCGCCCGAGGCAACGGGTTGACCGATCTGCACCGAGCGCTGCGTGACACAGCCGGCAACCGGTGCCGCGATCGTCGTGTGTGCGAGGTTCACGTAGGCAAGCCGGAACTGCTGCGCAGCGTCGGCGACGGCCGGGCTGGCCTCCGCGCCTGACCGGGCACCGCCCTGGCTATCTCCACCACCAGCAGCACCGCCGCCACCAGCTCCACCCACCAGCGCACGCCCCGCAGCCAACTGGTTTTGCGCAGCCGCAAGGTTGGCCTGCGCCAGCGACACATTGGCTTGAGCCTTCGCAAATTCCTCACCCGATACGATATCCGCGGGCGCATTCGAACGCGCCTTCAGCGCCTGCTTCGCAAGATCGAGATCGACGGTGCGCGCACGAACCGCATCTTCGTTCATCGCATTCGTGAACCCGCTTTGACGGTTTTGCCGGACCGCCTGCACGAGATTGGCCTTCGCGCGTTCGAGTGCGATCTGCGAGTCGGTTGGATCGAGCTGCACGAGCGTCTGTCCGGCCTTCACGCATTCGGTGTCGATCACCGCGACGTCGCGCACGACGCCTGGCGCGCGAGCCGCAATTCGCACGATATTGCCCGTCACGTACGCGTTATCGGTGCTCTCCGAATAGCGCGCCCAGAGCAGCCAGTCGATCCCCGCAGCAAGCGCCGCGAGCAGCACGAAGGCCGCCAGCACCGCGAACATCACGTTGCGTCGGCGGACCTTGCGCGGGTCGCGGACCACTGGAACAACGTCCGCTTCGACCAGATTGTCTCTATGCATGCCCGTGATTCTCTTTGATGTCGTAGTCGAAGCCGCCGCCCAGTGCGCGGATCAAGGCGATTTTCGCGTCACGCCGTTGCGTGCGCAAGGAAACGAGCTGAATCTGGTCGTCGGCGAGCGAGATTCGCGCCGAGAGTAGCGTCTCTTCGGGCAGAAGACCGCGCTTGTGCCGTTCGTCGGAAATCCACACGATGCGGTTGCGCGCGGCGACCACCTGCTCCTGCTCGGCGATCTGTGCGTCGGCGCCGCGCACCGTCGCGATCGAGCGTGCGACTTCACCGAGCGCCGTATTCAGCGTCTGATTGTAGAGCGCGATCATCGTGTCGGCATTCGCCTGTTCCGTATGCAGTTGCGCCCGCAGCCGCGGCCGTTCGAAGATCGGCAGCGACACGGCTGGCCCGATCGCGAACAGCGCCGACGAACTGGAAAACAGCGAACCGATATTCAGCGTCGACAGGCCGGCCGTGGCAAGCAGGTCGATGTTCGGATAGAACTGCGCACGGGCCGCGTCGATCCGGCCTTCCGATGCATCGACGCGCAGGCGCGCGGCCACGATATCGGGCCGCCTGCCGAGCAGTTGCAGCGGCAGGTTCGCCGGCAGCGGCAATACGGTTTCGCCCGATGACGCGAGCTTCGGACGCGTCAACGTCAGGCCGCGCTCCGGACCATTGCCAGTTAGCACGCCGATCTGCAGACGGGTTTGCGTGATGGTGTCGTCGGCCTGCTGTAGCTGCAAGGCGAGCTTGACCAAACGAATATGCGCGTCCTGCGCATCGTAGCCCGTGTCGAGACCGCGGTTCATGCGCGTTTGCATGATCGTGTCGCGACGCTGTTCGTCCTGCTGTTTCTGCGCGACCAGATCGCGCAGCGCATAGTCGGTATCGAGCTGGCCGTACAGCGTGACGACCGAGGTGACCAGCGACAGACGGGCCTGCTGTGCGTCGACGCGCGCGGCATCGCGTGCCGAGACGAGCGAGCGGTTCACCGCGCGATTGCGGCCCCACAGGTCGAGATCATAGTGCGCCACACCCGTCACGCTGGCCGGTGAGACCCACGGGTCGGTGAACAGGTTGATCGGGATGCTGTTGCCGGCGAAATCGACGTTGGTAGCGCCATCGACCTTCGGCAGGCGCGCTTTCAGCGCCGATGCCGTCGCCGTGGCCGAGAGCCCCGAGGTCGAGCCGAAGGTTTCGAGCTGGGCCTGGGCGCTGGCGACCCGCGAGTTGGCGACATCGATGTCGGGGCTGTTCGCCACGGTTTCGTTGACGAGCGCAATCAGTTGCGGGTCACCGAATGCGGCGATCCAGTCCGCCGACGGCCATGCCTGGGCAGCCGGTGTTACTGTGCCGAGCGTTTTCGTCAGGGCATCAGCGGCCGGTGTGCGCATCGTCACCGTATGGCGCGCAGTGCCGTCATCGACACACGCGGCGAGCATCGCTACGAGCAGGATCGACGCGAGCGCGGTGCGTGCGCCGGGCAGGTTTGGAGAGCGCGGTTTCATCGTTGGGAGCGTCCGAAGCGGGCGGCAAGACGCGGTCGCGCCTGGTCGACTGGACCGAGTCTGCCGCGCATCCCGTCGACGATGCCACACCCGATGCCCAGCAGTTTCGTCAGCTTGTCCTGCTCGAATAACGCAACCTGCACGACCTGCCACAACGTAATCAGATTCGGCACCATGGCGACCGGAAACGAGCGCAGATACTGGCGACACAGATACATCGCGTTGCGCGCCATGTAGTAGCGGCGAAACGCGGGATGGTTCATCGATGTGATGCGCCAGAACGCGAACCGGTGCGTGCGTTTTTCGCCGATCCGGTGGCGTAGCACGAGATTCGGGTCGAGATAGAACGGCACACCGCGTTTCAATGCGCGCAACGAATACTCGGTGTCGACGTGATCGATGAAGAGTGCCTCGGTGAACGCGCCGAGCTGTTCGTACGCGAGTCGCGAGATCACCGCCCCCGATGACAGCAGAAACGAACAGCGCTGCAGCGGGCCGTTGCCCTGCACGTCGAGCGTGCGGACCGTAAAGCCGTTGCTGTACATCTGTGGCAGAAAGCGCTGGGCGTTCTCGTCGTAGATTTGCGGCCCGATGGCAAAGGCCTGCGTGCCGAGCCGCGCGCACGATGCCTGCATGATCGGGAAAAAATCGTCGCTGGCGCGCGAGTCCTGATCGAAGAGTGCCACCGCCGTCGCCCCCTGGGCGAAGAGCCGTGCCAGCCCCCGGTTGTAGGCGCCCGCGATGCCGCCGTGGTTCGCATTGTGCAGATAGTCGATGCCGACGCTGTTCAGCATCACGGGGATTTCGGGGCGCGCGTCCGGCGAATTGTCTACTGCAAGCAACGACGCACAATGCGCACGCAGACCGGCGACACGCAGCAGTTGCTGGTCCGTCGGACGATAGAGCACGACGAGCGCGCCGAGCGTGCTCGCATCGACGTCGTGGCCGGAGGGCGGTTGCGTTGCCGCATGAGTGTCCGCATGGCTCGCGCGCCGTTGCATCGGGCGGCCGCTCAGTGTGTCCTGGTACGGGATCGGAGTGAGCTTCATGTGGTCAGTGCCCCGCATTGACGCCCGACACGCGTGCGGGCCGGGTCAGCCACATCGTCGCGGCGAGCCCGACACAGACGATGCTGGCCATATAGAAGAGATCGTTGGTCGCCATCATGTACGACTGTTGCTGGACGACTTCGCGGATCACCGGCAGCGGCCCGGTCGCGAGCCCCGCGTCGTGGACGGATTGCACGAAGAGGTTGGTCCCGTCGGAAGCCGAGGTCACCGACTGGCGCAGCGTGCCGTAGTGAAACGCGGCGCGACTGTCCCACCAGGTGATGCTCAATGCTGTCCCGAACGCCGCCGACACTGTGCGCAGGAAATTCGACAGACCCGATGCCGCAGCGAGCTTGTGATCGGGCACGCGCGAGACGATGGCTGCCGTCAATGGAATGAAGAAGCACGGCAGCCCGATGCCCTGGATCAACCGCGGCGTGACGATTTGCCAGAACGTCATCGTCAGCGTGAAGTGCGCGTTCCACCAGAGCACGGCGGCGAAGACGAGAAAGCCAAACGTCGTGACCATCCGTGCATCGAGTTTCTTGAGGTAGATGCCGATCAGCAACGAGAACACGAAGGCGAGAATGCCGAGTGGCGCCGACGCCATGCCCGCCTGCATCGCGGTGTAGCCCATCACTGTCTGCAGCCAGAGCGGAAAGATCACGCCGATCACCGAGAACGCCATCATGCCGAGCGAGGTGATCACGACGCCGAACGTGAAGGTCCGGTCGCGAAACAAGGACAGGTCGATGACCGGCTGCGTTTCGGCGGATTCCCAGATCAGCAGCGCCGACAGTGACAACGCCGCGACGACCGCGAGCGTCACGATCAGCGACGAATCGAACCAGCTGTATTCGCGACCCAGATCGAGCACGGCCTGCAACGATCCGACGCCGACCACCAGCAGCACGATGCCCGGCACGTCGATGCGCGGCCGGCGTGCCGGCGCGCGCTCGCGCCGCAGCAGCGATACGCACACGGCGAACGCGAAGATACCGATAGGCAGGTTGATGAAGAAGATCCATGGCCATGAGAAACGATCGATGATCCAGCCGCCGAACACCGGCCCGAGAATCGGTGCGAGCAATACCGTCATCGCCCACAGGGCAAGCGCGAAAACCCGCTTTTGCGGCGGGAAGGCGCGCAGCAGAATGGTTTGCGACAACGGCACCATCGGGCCCGAACTGAGGCCCTGCAGCGAGCGGAAAAACACCAGCAGTTCGAGGTTCGGCGCAACCGCGCACAGGATCGACGTCAGCGTGAACAGCAGCACCGAGATGATAAAGAGCCGCGATTCGCCGACCCGCGCCGACAGCCAGCCTGTGAGCGGCACTGCGATCGCGGCCGATACCGAATACGAACTGATCACCCAGGTCGCCTGCGAATTCGCGACACCTAAACTGCCCGCTATCGACGGCACCGCGACGTTGGTCACCGTCGAATCAAGCATTTCGATGAAGGTCGCCAGCGACAGCGCGAACGTCAACAGCGCGAGTCGCGCGCCGCGCAGCAACGGCGGTGCGCCGCCGTCGCCGGCGGGTGCGCGTGAACCTGGTCCCGCGCCTGGTCCCGCGCCTGGACCCTGACCTGGTACGGAGTCCTGCAACGCGCCCGTCATGCAGACGATTCCAGCTCGGCCACAGCGGGCACAGACGGCACGAAACGTTCGATGTACTGCGAGGCGGCGACACACGCATTCGGCTCGGCGACGATGCGCTGCCGGGCTATGACGCACTGGGCGGCGACGCCGGTATCGCGCGTTACGTGCCGTAGCGCTGTGGCAATGGCCCGCCCGTTCACAGGTCCGTCGATCCGCCCGCCGCAACCGGTCTTCTCGATGCGCGCCGCGTTATCGAACTGGTCGTGGGCAAACGGCGTGACGACCTGCGGGATGCCGCTCGCAAAAGCGAGCGCAGCGGTACCGATGCCGCCGTGATGAACGATCGCCGCACAGCGCGGCAGCAGCGTATGCATTGGCACGAACGGCCGCACGCGCACACCAGGATTAGCGAGGAGCGAAGCGGGCTGGCTGCGTGTCAGCACGATGGCGCGCGCGCCGGTCAGTCGCAGCGTTTCTTCGACGGCGCCGAAGTACGCGGCTTCGTCGATCAAGGTCGAGCCGGCAGTGAACACGACCGGCGGTGCACCGGATGACAGGAAGTCGGCGAGATCGTCATCAAGCGGCGTGGCGCTGGGCTCGACCGGCAATGGAAAGCCGCACAGAAAACGGTTGGCGGGCCAGTCCGGCTGCGGCTTCGCAAACCAGTCGGGAAACAGGCACAGCACGCCGTCGGGCGAATGCAGCCACTTGCCGAGAATCCGCCGCGCGGGCGCGAGACCGATCTCGGTGCGCACACCGTTCAGCGCGGGTCCGAGCGCGGGGTCGAGCACAGCTTTTTCGATCAGCCGCATCGATGCGATCCGAACCTGCAGTGGCAGCCACATCGGTACGGTGAAGCGCTTGTGAGTAGGCGGCGAGTGTCCGGAGAGCAGTGTCGAAGGCGATACCTGCACCGACACATAGGGCGTGCCGTGCACCTCCTGCACGATGCGCGCAGCGAACGCCCAGAGCGAGCCGAGCATCACGGTGTCGTCGGTGAGCAGCGACGAGAGCGCGTCGACATGCGGACGGATGGATGGCGCGATGACTTTCCAGAGCACGCGAAACGAAGTCCGCGGATTCCACAACGCCGGATTCGCGAGCGCCTCTTCATATTCCTGCGCGGTACCAATCGGCACGAAGGCAAAACCCTCGGCTTCGACAAGCGGAGCGAACGGCGGATGCGTGCAGAACACGACCCGGTGTCCGCGCTGCATGAGCGTGCGGCCGATCGCGAGGAACGGATGAACGTCGCCGGCGGAGCCGATGGCCGTAATGACGATCTGTGCCATGAGTGCGCTCAGTACAGGTTCGGCTGGAGTGCCCGGACGGTCTGCCGGGCTCCCGACAGCGCGTGAGTCCAATGCGCAACCGGGACCGGCCACAAGATCGCGCGGACTGCAACGTGCGCGAAAGACATGCTTACGCTCCGAACGAGGTGTTCAGTTCAAGAGGCGCAAACGTTTGCTCTTGCGATGTGTGGGCGGCGACGAGCGGGACTGCGGTCTGAACCGGTGCGCCGTAAAAGCCGAGAATCTCGTCGCGCACCGCTGCGGCCTGGGGCCGTCCCTCGAGGTCCAGAAAGTGTCCGGCGTCCGGGATCGCGGCAAATTGCGCGTCTTTCACATAGGACGAGATCTGCCGGATATCGCGTGCCGTCGTATGTTCGTCGAGCATGCCGTTGATGAACTTCACCTGGCAGCGGATGTTCGACAGCTGCGGCAGGTACACGTCCGGTTGCAACGCGAGAATCTGGTCGACGTGGAACGCGACCTGGTCCTGTTCTTCCTTCGGCAGGCTGGTCAGGTAACGGTAGTTCAGCAGCTTGACGATGCGTGGCAGGTTGCGCCCGACCGTGTCGTTGAGCAGGTGCGCCGCCGCCTTGTTTTCACCACGCGACAGCAGGTCGCGCGCCGTGGTGATGTAGCGGACCATCGCGTCGTTCAGATACGGTGAAAACGAACAGATCGCAGCCCGGCGAATGCTGCTCGCGCCGCGTGAGAGCGCAAGCAGCGCCGCCAGGCCGCCCCACGAGACCGAACAGAGATAACCTGGTTTGTAGCGGTGAATCAACTCGAGCAGGATGTCGACCTCATCATCCTTGCTGAGCAGAAACGAGCGCTTGTTGTGTTGCCGCGACTGGCCGGCATACGGTAGATCGAAGCACAGAACGTTGTGCTGCGCGCTCATGTACTTGATCGTCTGCCCGAACGACGCAGTCGTCGCCAGTGCGCCGTTGATCAGAATCACGCTGTCGCGATCGGCATGGAAGATATGCCGCTCGACATGCACATGGAAAGAATTCGCGAGGCGAACGGCTACTTTTTCGACAGGCATGTCCATCTCCACATTCGGGAAGACAAAACGATTCACCGTCACGCCAGAACGCGCGACCTCAAGCGGCGACATCAGGGAGAGCAATGCGCACCGCATTTAAAAGCTGAACTAATCGCTTGCATTGTGCAGTGCAATGCTGTTGATGTGAATATAGTCTCGCGAAATGGGTAAACGCAAGATAAAAGTAAATAAAATCCATCCGGACATGGGTATTCGTCGAGAAATTAAACAAGATGCATAAATTTAATCAAAGTGACTCGATGACCCATGTCCAGCACTAATGCAGGGCGTCTGGCCGCGACAGGAAGGTGCATCCGATGCGGGCTGAGCGAGCATTTTCGCCACAGCTTTCACCTGGTCTGAGCGGTGTACATGTGCCTGTAACGTGATCGTGACAGGCCGATTGCCGTGCGTGGGCCGTAACAGGATGAAGCGGGCAATCTGCGGAGAGCCGCACCAGCTATAGCTAATATGCAGATTCGTGCAACCAGTGTGCGCGCGATGCGATGTTTGTCGAGGCGGCGTCGGGCGCATTCAGGCGACTGCTGTTCTCAACGCTTACCACTGAACGGACGTGCTGCACGCGGGCCAGGTGTTGGTCGGCTATCTGTTCGTCTCGGCCAGGCCTGGCGGCGCAGGCGAGGGGTTCGAGGAGACGGCGGGCGTTTGAATTTACCGAATGAATCATTTTCAGTTCGAATAAGAAAATTTCGGAGAATTATGATTTTCAATTCAATTGAATTTGCATGAATTTTTCACGATGTATTAACGTGGATATAGCGGATTCGCAAATTTATATTGCACGTTGTGCGAGTGTTCCGTGTGCGCCTCAACGGTGCCTGCCGCACAGTGTTCGGGCACGGGCCGGGGCGATGAGATCAAGGATGGGAGCCGTCGCCCGCCAGGTAAACTGCTCTATCGGTAAGGAAACCGTAATCGCAAACAACGCGATGAAATACCTGCCACGCTCATTCCGGTGTCTCAGAGCGGGCGCGTGGCCACGCTTTCGTCGCCCAGCTCATGATGAAGAACGCGAGGATCAGGCCGATCAGGGTGCCGAGGCCCGTTGCCCGACCGTCCACATAAAACAGCACCGAGGTCGCGGCCAGCCCGATCGATGCGACGCCGAGCCAGAGTGCGGGCAGGGGGCTGCCTGCCGTGATCGTCGCTTCGCTTTCGATCTCGACACCAGGCCCCGTCACGCCGGGGCGCATCTGACCGGGTAGCGGCGAGGGATCCGAGGTGGATACGGTGCCGGTGCGCCGCCGCGTTCGGCCGCTGGCGTTCGCGCCGGGCAGCGCCAGCACCATCGAGATCACCATCGCGAACAGCGCCCAACTGAACCCTACGAGGATCATGAGAGGTGTCGACGGCTTGTATTGATGCCGGAAGGTCCAGATGGCCGCGCCGAGCAGCACCACACCGATGACCGAGAACATGATGCCAACCGCCATAAAGGCGAACGGGATGCGTTTTTGTCCAGTCTGGCTGTTTGCCATGTCTCCCTCCTGTCAGGTGTCGAGCGTAATGTCGTGCCAGTTGCAGCCGCTGCGGTACGACCCGTCATTTTCCGTGAATGGGAGCCGCGTGCCGTCGTTCGGCCAGGGGGATACAAGGTTCGGATGGGGCTCAAGGCGGGGTCGGACTACGAGTATTACGCAATGCGATCCTCTCCATAACCGATACTGATTGTTGTTGAAGCGGATAAGGCCCGTTTCTACGATGAGCCCTCGCCGGCCATGCAGCACCCACATTCGACAAGAAATCAACTATCCGGAGACTGTTCATGAATCAGCACGCGAATGAGCACGCGAGGCCCGAGCGGGCGATCAAGACGGCGGAGGACGCCATACGCCTGGTGGAAGCAAGCCGTCTGACGCATATCAAGGTCGGCATGTCGGATATCGACGGCGTTTTGCGCGGCAAGTATCTGCGTAAGGACAAGTTTCTCGGTGCGCTGAAGGCCGGCTTCGGCTTCTGCAACGTCGTGCTGGGCTGGGATCTGGACGATCAGATGTACGACAACACGCGCTACACCGGCTGGCACACGGCCTATCCGGACGCGATGGTGCGCATCGTCCCGGAGAGCTGCCGGCGTTTGCCGCTCGAGCCCGGCGATGGTGAAGACATGCTGTTCTTCCTGGCCGAATTCACCGGCGACGCCGAACCGGTGTGTCCGCGCCGGCTGCTGCATCGCGTGTTAAAGCGTGCCGCGGACATGGGCTTCGACGCGTTCGCCGCACTCGAATACGAGTTCTTCATGTTCGAGGAAACACCGCACTCGATACGCGAGAAAAACTACCGCAACCTGAAGACCTGGACGCCGGGCAATTTCGGCTACTCGGTTTTGCGCAGCACGGTCGAAGGCGATTTCTACCGCCAGTTGCTCGACATGTGCGAGCAGATGGACATGGCGATCGAAGGGCTGCACACCGAAACCGGCCCGGGCGTTCTCGAAGCGGCGATCGCCGTCGATAACGCCGCCGATGCCGCTGACAAAGCAATGCTGTTCAAGACCTTCACGAAGGCACTCGCGCAGAAGAACAAGCTGATGGCGACCTTCATGGCGAAGTGGTCGCACGAATATCCCGGGCAAAGCGGCCATATCCATCTGTCGTTGCGCGACGCACGCACCGGCGAGTCCGTGTTCCACGACGACAGCCGTCCCTACAACATGAGCGTCCGGCAGGGCTCGTTCATGGCGGGTGTGCAGCGTTATCTGCCCGAATTCATGGCGATGTACGCGCAAACGGTGAACAGCTATTCGCGGCTGGTACCTGGCTACTGGGCGCCGCTCGATGCCACCTGGGGCGTCGAGAACCGGACCACGGCCTTGCGGTTGATTCCGGGCTCGGAGAAGTCGCAGCGTATCGAAGTGCGCATCGGTTCCGCCGATGCCAATCCATACATCGCACTGGCCGCCGCGCTAGGCGCAGGTCTGTACGGCATCGAACAGGCGCTCGAGCCCGACACGATCGTCACAGGCAACGCGTATACACAGACATTTCCCGATCATCTGAAGCTGCCGTGCACGCTGTGGGAATCGGCGCAGCGGCTGCGCCAGTCGCAGGCGGCGCAGACCTTGTTCGGTGAAGCGTTCGTCGAACATTTCGCGGCCACCCGCGAATGGGAAGATCGTCAATTCCGCCGGCACGTGACCGATTGGGAACTGGCCCGCTACTTCGAAATCATCTGAAGCGACTCTACTCATGAAACAGGAACTCATTACTCTTAGCCCGATCGACGGCAGCGAATACGTGCGTCGTCCGTATGCGAGCGAGTCGCAGATCGCGCAGACACTGCAACGTGCGCAATCAGCACAGAAGGCGTGGCGCGATGTGCCGTTGAAGGAACGGATGGCGGTGATCGGTAGCGCGGTCGAGCATTTCGTCGCGAACAAGGCCGTGATTGCCGAGGCGATCACGCGACAGATGGGACGGCCGTTGCGGTATACGCCCGGCGAAGTCGACGGTTTCGCGGCGCGTGCGCGGCACATGATCGCGATTGCCGAAGAGTCGTTGAAACCGGTGCAGGTCGCGCCGCAAGACGGGTTTACGCGCTTTATCGCACGCGATCCGGTCGGCGTCGTGCTGACGATCGCGCCATGGAACTACCCGCTGCTGACGGCCGTGAACAGCATCGTACCGGCGCTGCTGGCAGGCAATACGGTGATTCTCAAGCACTCGGACCAGACACCGCTGTGCGCCGAACTGATCTATCAGGCCTTCGTCGCGGCGGGTGTGCCCGAAGGTGTGTTCCAGTTTCTGCATCTCGACCATGAGCGCGTGCAAAGACTGATTCGCGCGGACGAGATCGGCTTCGTCGCCTTTACCGGTTCGGTGCGTGGCGGCCGGTCGGTCGAGGAAGCATCGGCGGGGCGCTTTATCGGCGTCGGACTGGAGCTGGGCGGCAACGATCCGGCTTACGTGCGTGCCGATGCACAGCTTGATCACGCGGTGGAGACGCTGGTGGACGGCGCGTTCTTCAACTCGGGGCAGTCGTGCTGCGGCATTCAGCGCATCTACGTTGCGCAGGCGTTGTACGACGATTTCGTCGAGCGCGCGGTGGCGCTGACGAAGCAGTACGTGCTCGGCAATCCGCTCGATGCGGACACCACGCTCGGCCCGGTGGTGCGCACGGCCGCAGCCGACGAGGTTCGAACGATCGTCGGTGAAGCGCTGGCGAAAGGCGCGCGCAATCTGATCGATGAAGCGCAGTTCGGTTTGTCGCGAGCCGGTACACCGTATGTGGCGCCGGGCGTGTTCGTCGATGTGAACCACGGCATGAAGCTGATGAACGACGAATGCTTCGGGCCGGTGGTCGGCATCATGCCGGTATCGGGCGACGAGCACGCGATCGAACTGATGAACGACAGCCCTTACGGCTTAACCGCCGCTGTGTTCACCACCGATGAAGACGCTGCACTATCAATCGGCCGTCGCGTGGAAACCGGCACCTTCTTCATGAACCGCTGCGACTACCTCGACCCTGCGCTCGCGTGGACCGGTGTGAAGCAAACCGGGCGCGGCGCGACGCTGTCGGCGATCGGCTACGAACATCTGACGCGGCCCAAGTCGTTTCATCTGAAAACACGTATCTAAAGCGCCACTCTGAGCGCCATTGAAGGAATCACCATGTCACTTCCGTCAGCAAACTGGAATTACCCGACCGCGGTCAAGGTCGGCGCGGGCCGTGTCCGCGAACTGTCGCAATGGTGCAAGAGCCTCGGCATGCGCAAGCCGCTGCTGATCACCGATCCGGGGCTCGCGTCGCTACCGCTCATCAATGACGTGCTGCAACAGTGCCGCGCCGATGGTCTTGAAAGCGGACTGTTTCACCAGATCAAGGGCAATCCGACCGGCAAGAACGTCGACGACGGTGTGGCGGCCTACAAGGCCGGTGGCCATGATGGCGTGATTGCATTCGGTGGCGGTTCGGCACTGGATGCGGCCAAGGCTGTCGCATTGATGGTTGGGCAGGATCGTCCGCTATGGGACTTCGAAGACGTCGGCGATAACTATCTGCGCGTGAACGTGGCTGGCATGGCCCCGGTGGTCGCGGTTCCGACGACGGCCGGGACCGGTTCGGAAGTGGGCCGCGCCTCGGTGATCACCGACGACAGCGCGCACGTTAAGCGCATCATCTTCCACGCGCGCATGCTGCCGGCGGTCGTGATTCTCGATCCTGAGCTGACCGTCGGTCTGCCCGCGAAGCTGACCGCAGCGACCGGTATGGATGCGCTGTCGCACAACCTCGAAGCGTATTGCTCGCCGTTCTATCACCCGATGGCGGCAGGCATCGCCGTCGAAGGCATCCGGCTGATCAAGCAGTTCCTGCCGCGCGCGGTCCGGGACGGCCACGATATCGAGGCGCGTCTGCAGATGCTGGTCGCCTCGAGCATGGGGGCTACGGCGTTTCAACGTGGGCTCGGTGGCATGCATGCGCTCGCGCATCCGCTCGGCGCGTTGTATGACGCGCACCACGGTCTGCTGAACGCGATCCTCATGCCTTACGTGCTGAAGGCCAACGAGTCCGTGATCGCCGAGCGCATCGAATTGCTCGCGCGCTACCTCGAACTCGCTTCGCCATCGTTCGGCACGTTCCTCGACTGGGTGCTGTCGATGCGCGACACGCTCGAGATTCCGCACACGCTGCAGGAGATCGGCATCGATGCGAGCCAGGCGGCGAAGGTCGGCGCAATGGCGGTAGCTGACGGTTCGTCTGGTACGAATCCGATCCAGTTCACCGCCGACGAGTACAGCCAGATTTTCGTCGCGGCAGTGAACGGATCGCTGTGACTTGGGTGGTCTTGGATAGGGTGTTTATCGGGAGATCGTGTGGCAAGGATCGGGATCGCGGGCTTCTTGCACGAGACGAATACCTTCGCGTCGAGTCGCGCACGCTTTAGTACGTTTGTCGAAGCCGACGCCTGGCCAGGATTGCTGGTCGGCGACGAGATGTTCGATGCGGTGGCGGGCGTGAATCTGGCGATCGATGGTTTCATCGAGGCAGCGCGCAGGGCTCATGAGCTGGTCCCACTGCTGTGGGCCTCGGCGAACCCGTGCGGCGTCGTCACCGACGACGCGTTCGAAGCGATCGCCTTCATGCTCGACCGGATGATCCGCGATGCCGGGCCGCTGGATGCGCTCTTTCTCGATCTGCACGGCGCGATGGTGAGCGAGCATCTGCAGGACGGCGAGGGCGAGTTGCTGCGGCGTTTGCGGCAACGCGTGGGCGACACGCTGCCGATTGTCGCTGCGCTCGACTTTCACGCAAACATCACGCCAACGATGATCGAGCACGCAAGCGGCTTCGTTGCCTACCGCACCTATCCGCATGTCGACATGGCGCAGACCGGGCGGCGCGCATGTGTGCTGCTCAACCGGTTGCTGCAGGGGGAGGTGCTTTGCAAGCGTTATCGTCAATTGCCGTTTCTGATTCCGATGCCATGGCAAAGCACGTTGAGCGAGCCGATGCGTGGCCTCGTCGCGCTGAGCGAATCGCTTGAATCCGCGCACGTATCGACGATCGATTTTGTACCCGGCTTCCCGCTCGCCGATATCTACTACAGCGGTCCGAGCGTGATTGCGTATGGCAGCGATCCGGCTGCGCTCGATATTGCAGTTGAGCGTCTGACCGAAGCGGTGCTCGCGAGCCAGGCGGCGTTTGGCGGACGTCTGCATGCACCTGCCGCAGCGGTTGAACATGCGCTCGCGCATACGCGGCAACCTGGCACGGGCCGCGTGATCCTTGCCGACACACACGACAATCCGGGCGGCGGAGGTGCAGGCAAT
This sequence comes from Paraburkholderia acidicola, assembly GCF_002362315.1. GTDB lineage: Bacteria > Pseudomonadota > Gammaproteobacteria > Burkholderiales > Burkholderiaceae > Paraburkholderia > Paraburkholderia acidicola. The sequence continues at coordinate 603,865 of NZ_MTZV01000006.1, read as the reverse complement.
ACTACCGATCTGCTGCACGAACTGTTGCGGCAAAACGCGCAGCGGGTGTGTGCGGGCGTGCTGTGCGATCCGGTGTTCGCCGAAGTGGCAACGAGGGCGGGTATCGGTGCGGTTATCGATGTGTCGCTAGGCGGTTCGAACAGTAGCTCAAGCGCGGAAACCGATGCGCCGCCGCTGCAAGGACCCTTCGAGGTGCTAGGGCTCGGCAACGGTCGCTTTATCGGCACAGGACCGTTCTATCTGGGCTGCCAGATGGACCTTGGACCGATGGTGCGCGTGCGTTGCGGTGGGCCGGAAGGCATCGATATCGTGGTGTCGAGCCGCAAACAGCAGGCCGCCGATCAGGCGATGTTCCGCCATGTCGGCGCGAATCCCGCCGATTACCGCATTCTCGTGTTGAAAAGCTCGGTGCATTTTCGCGCGGACTTCGCCGCGCTCGCCGACGAGATTCTGATGGTAGCCGCCTCAGGGATCAACATCGCCGACCTGCGGCAGTTGCGCTATGAGAAGTTGCGGCCGGGTGTCGTGTTGCTGTGAGTTCTACATTGCAACCGTCTCGGCATGGTGAAAGATCTTCGCCACGATCATCCACTTGCCATCGAACTTCAGCAGGTTGAGGTTATCGATAAAGATCTTCTCGAAGATCCGCACACGCACCTGCGCGAACGCCATCTCGGGTGACAACACGCTGATCTGCAAGACGCTATCGATACGAGGCTGCGCCACGCTTTTGGGCGGTTTGCGCACGGCAATCTCCGCGCGATATTGAGCAAACGGCCGCAGGCTGAAATTGCCGTCTTCCATTCCGAACAGCGAACTGGTCGGATGAAAAATCTGATCGAACTTCTCAAGATCGCATTCGTACATGACGTCGAAGTAGATCTGCAGGGCTTGATGGATGTTGGGGATTTCCATGTTGTTCTCCGGTTTGAGTATTGATTGTTCAACCCAGCACGATCGACGGCAACAGCCACGGCACATTCGCTTCGATGATCGGCAGGAAGCTGGTTTTCAGCAACTGCATGCTGTCTTCAGCCAGCTGTTGCGGCAAAAGCCCCAAGTCGTCGACGCGCGCCACCATCGTCAGTTCGCGGAAGAATTCCTCGCCCGGAATCGGGAACAGGCGAAACGCCTCCGAGAATTTCTTGTCTTCGGTCAACCCCGATTGCAGCAGGCATAGCGGTGTCGTAATGGTCCATCCGGCATTCGCCATGATCAGCGACATGATCGCGAACGTGTTATCGAGTTGCAGGCGCAACGGCGGCTGAATGCCCCATTTCTCCAGTTGCGTTTCGATACTGCGGCCGATCACGGTCGTGTTGCTGTAACGAATGAAATCGCCGCCCACGAGCAGATTGCGCAGCGAATGAACCGATCCCTTGAAGTTGCTCGGCAGCACCAGCACGAACGGCTCGCGCAGAATGCGCTGGCGGTAGAGCAGCGGGCTTTTTTCGACCGGATCGTCGGACACGATGATGTCGACGCGTCGCGACAGCAACGCGTCGGCGTGCTGGTGCGACTGTCCCGTCACCATCGACCAGTTCGTCGTACGCAGCCGGATCGCCGCAAGCAACCCGGCGCCGATGCTGGTCGCGAGTGAATCGACGAGCGCGATGCGGATGTGCTTGATCGGTTCGCCGCGCGGTTTGCAGAACTCCTGGCTCAGATCGCGCGCTTCGCCGAGCAGTGTGCGTGCGCGGTTGTAAAACTGGCGCCCGCCTGGTGTGAGCATCGGCGGGCGTTGCGAGCGGTCGAGCAATTGCAGGTTGAGCGCCTGTTCGAGGTTCGACAGCGTCTGCGAAACCGAAGACTGCGTGATACCGAGCCGCTGCCCGGCTGCCGTCATGCCGCCGGATTCGACGACCACCACGAAGACCTCGAGTGCTTTCAGATCGAAATGGATGCCGCTTTGCATAGGTTGGTCGGGTTGCGGTGGTAGCCGTGGTTCGGTGTCGGTGGCGACAGAATACGTTTTTGCGCGCGATCAGTTTAGACGAAACACGTCGACCGAACGTCCATAACGTCTCCGTATGAATAAGTATCTCAACCATAGTAGATGTTTATCCTGTTCGTTCATAATATCGGCAGGCAGTGCACCGCTCGAATCAGGTCCGGCCCGAATCGACCGCATCCGCGCTTCCTGCCGGAGCGGCTTCCCCTTTCCCGTGTCAACCGATGAGTCACTGATATGTCCGATACCACCGCTGTACGTCGCGCGGCGTTTCGCCGCAAGGTCGCTGCCCGCGAAGCACTGCTCGTCGCAGGTGCGTTCAACGCGCTGAGTGCGCGGATCATCGCCGATCTCGGTTTCGAGGCCATCTATCTGACCGGCGCCGGCGTGACCAACATGTCGCTCGGTCTGCCCGACCTGGGCTTCGTGGGCTTGCGCGAGATCGCCGAGCACACCGCGTGGGTGCGCGATGCGGTGTCGCTGCCGATCATCGTCGATGCCGATACGGGCTTTGGCAATGCGCTGAACGTGCGACATACGGTGCGTACGCTTGAACGATCGGGTGCCGATGCGATCCAGTTCGAAGACCAGGTGATGCCGAAGAAGTGCGGACATTTCTCGGGGAAAGAAGTGATCTCGACGGGAGAGATGGTCGGCAAGATTCGCGCAGCGGTCGACGCGCGCACCGATGAGAATCTGCAGATCATCGCGCGTACCGACGCAGCCGCGGTGCACGGTATCGATGCAGCAATCGAACGCGCGCATCGTTTTGTCGAAGCGGGCGCCGATATTCTCTTTATCGAAGCGACCGAAACACTGGCCGATGTCGAACGTTTGCCGCGGTTGTTCGCTACGCCGCAGCTGGTCAATATCGTGATCGGCGGAAAGACGCCGACGCTCTCGCGCGATGCGTTGCAGCAGTTGGGTTATGGCGTGGTGCTGTATGCGAACGCCGCCTTGCAAGGCGCGGTAAGGGGTATGCAGACCGCACTGACTGCACTGCGCGATAACGGGCAACTGAACGAGGACCCCGCGCTGGTCGTGCCGTTTGGTGAGCGTCAGCGGCTCGTCGACAAACCTGGGTTCGACCGGCTTGACGCGCTTTATGCGGACAAGGGCGAGTAGCAGGGCACAGCGAGGGCACCGCGGCCTGACTGAGCGCCTCACGCATCATGCGTGCCGACGACGTGCTGAACTGCGCCGCCTCATAAAAAACGGAGACAACGATGGTTTCAAGGCGGTCGTTCAACGGTGCGCTGGCCGGTCTGGCTGCGTCGCAGATCCTGGCAGGGTGTGCATCGACGGAGGGTGGTGAGGTGCGCCGCATCACGGGCGTCGATACCCATGCTCACGTGTTCCTGAAGAATCTGCCGATGGTTGCGGGACACCGCTATTCGATCAGCTACGATGCGCCGCTCGAGCGCTACGTTGCAATGCTCGATGCACACCGGGTGTCGAACGGTGTGCTCATTCAACCGAGCTTTCTCGGTACCGACAACACCTATCTGCTGGCCGCGCTCAGGCAGTATCCGCAGCGCCTGCGCGGCATTATCGTGCTCGATCCGGCAACCGATATCGACCGGATCGCCGAATGGTCGCAAGCGGGCACGTGCGGGATTCGTCTGAACCTGATCGATCATCCCGATCCCGATTTCTCGACGCAGACATGGCGGGCGTTGTTTCCGCGGTTGCGCGAGCAGGGCTGGCAGATCGAACTGCATGCGGAAGCGCGGCGGCTACCGGCTTTGTTACCGCCATTAATAGCTGAAGGTATCGACGTATCGATCGATCATTTCGGGCGTCCCGATCCAAAGCTCGGCGCCGCGGATCCCGGCTTTCGCTATCTGCTCACCACGGCGGGTAGTGGGCGCGTGTGGGTCAAGATTTCGGGCGCCTATCGCAACGATACAGCCGGGCGCTGGCAGGCAACCGGCTTGCAGTTGATGCAGGCGCTGCGCGAAACCTTCGGCGCGCGCCGGTTGCTGTGGGGTAGCGACTGGCCGCATACCGGCTATGAGTCGTCGATCAATTACGATCTTGCTTACGCCTACATGGAGCAGTTGCTACCCGATGCCGAGGAGCGGCGGCAAGTGCTGGTCGAGACGCCCGCTGCGTTGTTTCGCTTCTAGCTGATTCCCGGTTTCAGTCTTGCCCTCGTGATACTCACGAGCGGCCTGGCGAGCGCGCTACCGCTTGCCTTCATTTCATTGAGCTCATCCTGAGGTCCGCCTGGCTTCCAGAGCATGAGCGGCACCTCGCGCTGTCACGATAAAAATAAAACATCGTAAGTGACATTTCTTCACATCGCCTGCAATTCGCCTACCTATACATCTATCAGGTTTCCAGAAAATCACACGGACATGTGCCCGAACCGATGAAGGTTGCGGGTTCATCGAACACAACGGGAAATAGCATGCGTAAGCGATTCATGCAGATGATTGGGGGAGTGGCGATCGCGTGGCCTTTCACGGCCATGCCATCAGGCCAGGTGACCGGCGCGATGCAGGTGAGTCTGCAGGTCAACCGTGGCTGCGCAATCGCAGGCCTGGTCGGCAGCGCGAATGTCGGCCGGCTGGACTTCGGCACACAAGGGCCGCTCTGGTCGGACTACCTCACCGCCGACAGCAGGGCGACATCTAACGGTGCCATGCACATCATCTGTAGTCCGGAAGTCAGTGGCTTCAGGGTGTCAGTTGATAGCGGCCGCAATGGCAACCAGTCAACCCGTTATCTCATCAAGCGCGACGAACTCGGTCACCTGGTCGGCCAGATTCCCTACAACGTCTACCGCGATGCGGCGCGCAGCGAACCGTACGTACCGCTTTTGCCGCAGACCTTCGTCATCGACGGGCGTGGTCGCGGCGTGACCTTGCCGTTGTACGGCGTCGTCAACAGCCGCAACGAGGCGATACCGGCGGGGGATTATCAGGATTTACTCGGCATCACTCTCGACTGGTGAAGCAGGTAAGTACGGCAGGTCGTTTCTTTTATTACTCAAGAAGGAAGTAACCATGAAAACTCACAGGAAAGTGTGGGCGGCTTTCGCCTGCGCGTCGCTCTGCGCAGGTGTGCACGCGCAGACCAATCCCCTCAGGGGCGTAATCAACTCGACGCTCGTGCTGACGAGCGGATGTGCGATCGACTCGGGCCGCGGTTCGGTCGGCGAGACCAACTGGGGCACGCTCGATTTCGGCACGCAGCCAAGTGGTTTCACCGGCTCGCTGAATGCCACGACAGGTAGAGGGCCGAATTCCACTCAGGTGACCTGCTCGCCGGATATTACGACCGTGAACGTAACGGTCGATGCGGGGCAGAACGGCGGCGCGGGAGCGGGTATCGGCAACGGGTCGCGCGCACTCACAAACGGCACGAACTTTGTCCCCTATGAGGTGTACGCGGACAACCTGAATTCACGGCAGTACCAGGTGGGCGCGGAGCAGGCTGTCAGGGTTCCGACTCCGGGCAGCGCATTCCCGATACCGGTGTTTGGTGTGGCGAGCAAAACGAGTTCCTCAGCGCTTGCTGCGGGCACCTATACCGACGTGCTGGGCGTCACGCTCGGCTGGTAAGCACAAGCCGCTTTTAACCGGTTCGGTCCTGCGGCTGGCTTGTGAGCCGCAGGACCAACCTCTGCTCGTGATCTTCATGAAAATCATTCGCTGTGGGGCATTTCTGCTGGGCATTGCCGTGCTGCCTGCCTCGGGTCACGCACAGACAACCCATAACTTGACGGTAAGCGCCGAGATCGTCCCGGGTTGTAGCGTGGTGGGAGGAGGCCCGACCAATAACATTGACTTCGGCAGGTTCAATTTCGGCACCCATCCCGCGGTCTCAAGAGAACGGGTAACGGCCCTGTTCAATGGTAGTGAGGTCCAGATCGCATGCACGAGGGGCCTGCCAGTGACGATGCGGATCGACGGCGGAGCCAATCCCGATGCGCGCAACACACAACGCAATCTGGCGAACGGCGGCGCGCGAATCGCGTACCAGCTTTTTTCCGACGCCGCTCGCACGCAGGCGATCGGGATCGGGCAGCCGGTACCGCGAGGGCAGGTATTCGGTGCGCTGACGCTGCCTGGTGGCGCCGTGCCTGCAGGTACCTACACGGACACCGTGCAAATCACTTTGAGTTACTAAAACGCTCAGGAATCCAGCATGAATTCACCCATAACAATGAGCGTTTCGTTGTGCCGCACGCGTGCGAGGCGCAGCGCATGGCTGGCACTCGCAACGGCAATCGTATCGTTCACCAGCCTGCACGTGTGTGCGGCGACGTCCGTGATGATCTGGCCGATCGATCCCGTTATCGAAAGCGATCAACGTGCGGCCGCGCTATGGCTCGAAAACCGCGACAACAAGCCGGTCACGCTGCAGGTGCGGGTGCTCGGCTGGCGCGAAGCGGACGGCAAGGAGATCTATGACGAGGACCAGGATCGTGTTGCCGGCAGCCCGCCGATGGCAACGGTGCCGCCGGGCAAGCGTCAGTTGATTCGTTTGACCCGTCTTGCGGACGTCGCGCCCGGTACCGAAGAAGCCTATCGCGTGCTCATCGATGAAATTCCACAACCGGATGAAGACGCGGCGACGCCATCCACCGTGGCGTCGCTGGGCGTGAAGTTCCAGATGCACTACTCGATACCGCTGTTCGTCTACGGCGACGGTTTGTGGCTCAAGGAAGATTCCAGGAAGCGCCGCGATGCCGCCACGGCGGGGCGGCCGCTACTGCACTGGCATGTCGTGAGTGAAGGCAGCAAGCGCTGGCTGGTGCTGTCGAACCACGGCCCCGTGCACGCGCGAATCACGCAGGTGGCCTTCGATACAAACGGTTCACGTGTCGAATTCGCCAACGGACTGCTGGGCTATGTGCTTGCCGGTGCGCAGATGCGTTGGCCGCTACCCGACACCGTCAGGCTAGAGACGAAGCCGAAATTGATTCTGACGGTCAACGGCAAGGCCGACGTCGAGATAGAACCGGCTCCCGTCAATACAAACCAGTAAGCCTCATCAAACTATATGGCGACGGGAGGGTTCCAGATGCGATACAACGACCAGCAAGCCCGATGGAAGCTACCCCGGTGTGCGGCGATATGGTCGATGAAGATGGTGTTTGCCGCCGCGGGTAGCGCACACGCGGCCGAATCGACGATGCCTGTCAGTCGCCTGGAAGAAGCACCGCCGTCTGCGAACAACCCGATAAAGAGCGGCACGCTCTACCTGGAGCTCGTCGTCAACGAATTGTCGACCGGGCATGTGGTACCGGTGCGCTATCGGGACGGTGTTTACCAGGCGTACTCGCGCGATCTCGCAGCGGTGTCGGTTCGCACGGGTTCAGCCCCGGACGAACTGGTCGACCTGAGCAACCTCGACGGCGTAGAGGTGGAGTACGACAGCATCGGGCAGCGTTTGAAGCTGACCGTACCGCCCGACTGGTTGCCGCAACAGTCGGTCGGTCAGGGACGGCTGTACGATCGTACGCCCGCTGCGGTCAGTCTCGGCATGTTGTTCAACTATGACGTCTATGCCGCGTCGCCGACACTCGGCCCGAGCTCCACCTCCGCATGGACCGAGCAGCGGCTGTTCGACCGGTGGGGAACGCTCGTCAACACCGGTGTCTACCGGCGCGATTCTGGCGCTCATGATGGCTCGACGAGCAATCGCTATCTGCGCTACGACACCTTCTGGCGCTACTCGGATCAGGACCGCATGCTCTCCTATACGGCGGGCGACCTGATTACCGGAGCGCTGTCGTGGAGCAGCGCGGTGCGGTTGGGTGGTGTGTCGGTGGAACGCGACTTCACGGTGCGCCCCGACATCGTCACCTATCCGCTGCCGCAGTTCTCCGGACAGGCGGCGGTGCCGACTGCGGTGGACCTGTTTATCAACGGGAGCAAGGCGACCTCGGGCCAGGTCAATCCGGGGCCATTCACGCTGAACAACGTACCGTTTATCAACGGCGCGGGCGAAGCGAGTGTCGTCACGACCGATGCGCTCGGCCGCCAGGTCGCCACCACGGTGCAGTTTTACGTGGCCAATACGCTGTTGCAGAAGGGGCTGTCGGACTACTCGCTATCCGTCGGTGCAGTGCGCCGCGGTTACGGCATGCAGTCGTTCTCGTACGGCAAATTCGCTGCGTCGGGGACGGCACGCTACGGTCTGACCGACTATCTGACCGTCGATGGACATGCAGAAGGCGGCGAGCGGTTTGCGCTTGGCGGGCTCGGCTTCGATCTCGGTGTCGGGTTGTTTGGCGTATTCAACGTCGCCGCGACGCAAAGCAGTCTCGATGGTTCGTCGGGCCAGCAGTACGCGCTCGGCTACAGCTACGCGTCGCAGTACTTCAGCGTCGCGCTGCAACGGGTCCTGCGCACCGCGGGCTACGGCGATCTGTCGGTCTACGATCTGCCGTCGAACACAACGTACGGGCTCGTGCGCCAGAGCACGCAGGCGACCGGCGCACTGAATCTCGGTGCAGTCGGCGGCACGCTCGGTTCAGGCTACTTCGATGTGCGTGGCGCCCATGGCGCGCGCACGCGGATCGTGAACCTGTCGCACTCGCGGCCGATCCTGGGCCGGGCGACGTTGTACGCATCGGTCAACAGGACGATCGGCAATCAGGGTATCGCCGCGCAGGCACAACTGATCTTGCCACTCGGCAATCAAGGTGCGGTCACGGCCGGCCTTGCACGCGATGAGAACCGTCGATGGAGCGAGCGTGTGCAATACAGCCGCAACGTCCCGAGCGATGGCGGGTTCGGCTGGAATCTTGCCTACGCGGGGGGCAGTTCCCACTACCAGCAGGCGGACGCGACGTGGCGCAATCGCTACTTCCAGGCGCAAGGCGGTGCGTACGGCGTACGTGCAGGCCAGTCGTATACGCGCTGGGCTGAGGTACAAGGTTCGCTCGTCATGATGGACGGCAGGGTGTTGCCCGCGAACCGCGTGGACGACGCGTTCGTGCTCGTCAGTACGCAGGGCCAGAGAGATATCCCCGTGCGCTACGAGAACCAGCTCGTAGGCACGACGGATCGCACGGGGCATCTGCTGGTGCCGTGGGCGCCATCTTTCTATGCGGCCAAGTATGAGATCGATCCTCTCGGCTTGCCGGGCAATATGCAGGTGCCGGTCGTCGAACGACGTGTCGCGGTGCGTAACCGTAGCGGCGCGCTTGTCACGTTTCCGATAGAGAAGATTATTTCTGCGCGAATCATGCTGGTTGACAGTACGGGCAAGCCATTGAAGGTGGGCGCGCGTGTCGTGCATGAAGAGAGTAACCAGACCTCGCTGGTCGGGTGGAATGGTGAGACTTATTTCGCGAACCTGTCGACGTTGAATCATCTGCGCGTCACGACGACGGATGGTCGCGAATGTCGCGCTGCGTTCCAGGTGGATAGGGATGCTGCCGAGATGAGTCGTGTGGGTCCGCTGGTTTGCAGCGAATGAGGGAGAGAGAGATGAATACGTTTAGTCGACGCTTGAAGTGCTGCATCACGGCAGGAACTACGAGTCTGTTTCTCTGCTTTCACTCGTTTGATGCGCAGGCTCAGTGTTCTGTCGTAACCCCCACTGATGCTTCATTCGGAACGCCGACGTCCTTTACCGTGAGAACTGCGCAGCAGTCCGGCTCAACGATTAACAGCGGTTTAACCTGTGATGGTACGGGTGTTGCGGCGCCTCTTTTATCCACAAATGAAATCAATATGACCTTGTCATCACAGAATGCTGAGAGCGTCAGGAGTTCTACGGGTGACACCATACCCTATCGGATCTTTGCCGACGCGAACGCAAGAACTCCAGTCAATTCTGGGAGAGCTGTAAACTGGGCGACCGATCCCCTTCGTAGCACGCTCAGTCTTTTTGGCGGGGCGTCGCTGTCACCCCCATTATATTTTCGGACCACGCCGGGAGCGAATGTCGCGGCTGGGACCTACACCGACACAATTACTATTAACTGGAACTGGCGTTATTGCACAAGAAGTTCTTTACCCGGCGTTTCGTGCTCACGTTTCGATAGGGGGTCCGGAGCCTCTGCCTTCTTGCTGACATTGGTCGTAACCAACGACTGCACAATCGCCGCGCGAGACATAAGCTTTGGAGCCGCGCCAGATCCTGCCAGTTTCTCTCCGGTGACAGGTGGCATCGGTGTGACGTGCACAAAGGGTCTTACCTATACCGTGGGGGTGAGTAGTGGCAGTTTCCCCGCCGCAAATGGCCGTCGGCAGATGGCGAGTAGTGGCGGTGGTCGCCTGCAATATGACATCTTCAACGGTCGTGGTGCCACGGTCTGGGGGGAAGACACGAATCGTGTCCGCAGCGTGAGTTCTGCAGATGGCTTATCAGCACAGCAGTTTCCATTTCGTGCGGCCATCTACGCGGATCAAGAGATTCCTCCGGTTGGGACTTATACAGACTCGGTTGTAATTGATGTGCGTTACTAACGGACATTACGAACGAACGTCACTAGCGGGCGTCACGTTTCCGACACTAACCGCGATCCGCTTGCAACGACTACACCATGCCCTGATTTTCGCAAGGCTATAACGCGTTGTAGAAGCACCCTTCCAGATTCGATCGTCGACCTACGCTGCGAAAATCAAAGGAGTAAAATGCGCATGCGATAACTAGAACTTAAAGGCGAAAAAAATGATCGAGTTTCCGCATGCAGTATGGCTCTGGAGCGCACTTGTCGTCGTTCTGGTGCTGGTAGTCCTGGGGATGATTTTTCGGGCGGCGGGTATTGTCCGCTACGTGCCCAATGACAGCATCGCTGTCGTCGAAAAACTATGGAGTTCAAGTGGTTCGGTAAAGATCGGTCTGCTGGCGCTGCATGGGGAAGCCGGTTTTCAACCCGATCTGCGACGCGGCGGGTTCCATTTCTTTGCACCGTTTCAGTATCGTGTGCATATCCGCCCGATGGTGTCGGTGACGCAGGGCAAGATCGGTTATGTCTTCGCACGCGACGGCGTCGATTTGCCCGCGAGCCAGACGCTTGCGAGCAATGGAACCGTCGATGACTTCCGCGATGTCCGCGGGTTCCTCGAACACGGCGGCCAGAAAGGTCCGCAACGTAAAGTGCTGCGCGAAGGTACGCACATTCTGAATCCCGCGCTGTTCGTTGTGATGACCGAAGAAGCGACGTATTCGCTGTCGCTCGATGCGCAGGAGAAGGGCTATTACGGCAAGATGCGCGATCTGCTCGATGAACGCGCTGCATTCAAGCCGGTGGTCATCAAGGAAATGGCCGGCGCGCATGACTCCGATCAGCTTGCCATCGTTACCGTGCAGGACGGTCCAGGACTGCAGAAAGACGAACTGCTCGCACCCGATGTCGGCGACGTGCACAACGCGTTTCAGGAGCCCGAGAAGTTTCTCGCGGCCGGTGGTCGGCGTGGGCGTCAGGAGCGCAGCCTGGTCGAAGGCACGTACTACATCAACCGTCTCTTTGCGACTGTCGAGTTCATCAAGAAGACGGTGATCCCGGTCGGCTTTGTGGGTGTGGTCGTCTCGTACACGGGGCGCCGCGGCGAAGACCTGTCGGGCACCGAATACAGCCACGGCGAACTCGTCGAGAGCGGTTGCCGCGGTGTGTGGCGCGATCCGCTGATGCCGGGCAAGTATGCGTTCAACACCTACGCCGGCAAGATCGAACTGGTCCCGACCACGAACTTCGTCTTGATGTGGAAAGCAGGCGAAAGCGGTTCGAGCTTCGATTCGAATCTGCGCGAGATCACGCTGATCACGAAGGATGCGTTCGAGCCGCAGTTGCCGCTGTCGGTCGTGGTTCATATCGACTACCGCAAGGCGCCGATGGTGGTGCAACGTTTCGGCAATGTCGAGCAACTCGTCGAGCAGACGCTCGACCCGATGGTGTCGTCGTACTTCAAGAACGTGTCGCAAACGCGGACCTTCATCGAGCTGATTCAGTCGCGCAGCGAGTTGCAAGGCAACGCATCGCACGATATGCGCGAGCGTTTCCAGGCCTATTCGCTGGAGTTCGAAGAAGTGCTGATCGGCACGCCGAAGCCGCAGGTGGGCGACACGCAGATCGAGAACATCATGGCGCAGTTGCGCGACCGGCAGATTGCGCGCGAACAGGTCGAGACGTTTGCGCAGAAGCAGATCGCCGCCGACAAGCAACGCGAGCTTAACGAAGCCGAACAGCGTGCTGCGAAGCAGAAGGAATTGACGGGATCGCTGGTCGATATTTCGATCAAGGAGAACCAGGGCGCAGCTAGCGTTAAAGCGGCTGAAAAGCGTCGTCAGGAAATCGAGGCGCTCGCGCAGGCCGAGAAATTCCGTCAGGAGATGGAAGGCTCTGGGCGTGCTTCCGCAGTGAAGGCGGTGGGCGAGGCCGAGGCGGCAGCGATCAAGGCGAAGTCCGAAGCACTCGAAGGCGAAGGCGCCGACAAGCAGTTGATGCAGACCGTGATGTTGCGGCTCGCTGAAGCGCTCGAAACGTCGAAGGTGCCGCTCGTACCGCAAATTCAGCTTGGCGGCGGCAACGACGGCAACGCACTGACTACGCTGATGTCCTTGATGAGTTCGTTGAAAGCGGGAGAATTGACGAAATCATTGACTCACAACGGGTCGGACAACGCGTAATACAGCCACGCCTGGTCACAGGCGTGGCGATCGATTTCTACCTATCGAATGAAACCCAGGACACTCGCCGCTGCGGGAAATGCCAGTCACTCACTGCTGCAGGCGGCGCTCGCCGCCTACCGGCAGGGTGACATGAAGCAGGCAGAAGCGCTCTGTCGTCGTGTGCTCGAACAAGACGAGCACAACGGCATTGCCCACAACAATCTGGCCAACCTCTTGCGGCAATCGGGCCGCCGCAGCGAAGCGAAGCAGCACTACGAACGCGCGCTGGTGCAGATGCCTGCCTCGGCGGAAATCCGCAGCAATCTGGCCGGTGTGCTCGAAGATCTTCGCGAATACGACACGGCCGAGATCGAGTATCGCCGGGCGCTTGCACTTCGCCCCGATTTCGTTGAGGCGCGCTTCGATCTCGGGTTACTGCTGCTATCGGCCGGACGCTACGCCGAAGGCTGGGTGTATTACGAGGCGCGTGCCCAGGTTTTCGCCGAGCATGGCACGTTGCCGTTTCCGCAATGGAACGGCGAGGATCTGACCGGCAAGAGCCTGCTGCTGCTGCCGGAACAGGGCTACGGCGACACGATCCAGTTCGCGCGTTACGCGCCGCTTTTGAAGGCGCGCGGCGTCAAGACACTGACCATGTTGTGCAAGCCGGACATTGCGCCGCTACTGCAAACCATCGAGGGTGTCGATGAGTTCGTAACGGACCCCGGCGCGTTGCGCATGCATGACTACTGGGATTCGATCATGAGTCTCGGTTGCCGGCTCGGCACGACGCCCGAAACGATTCCCGCGAAGATTCCCTATGTCGGCGTATTCGCGAGCCGGCTCGAAGCGTGGCGCGCACGTTTGCCAGCCGACGGCGTGCGCGTCGGACTCGTGTGGAAGGGCAATCCCGACCACGACAACGACGCCGAACGATCGCTGCGTCACTTCTCCGAACTGCTGCCGCTGTGGTCGGTCGGCGGAATTCGCTTTGTGAGCTTGCAGGTTGGCCAGGCGGAGGTAGAAACAGAGACTGACGGCACGAATACGCAGCAGCCGATTGTCCGCCTGGGAAAGGAAATACGCGATTTCGGCGACACCGCTGCAATCGTCGCGCAGCTCAATCTCGTGATCTGTGTCGATACGGCGGTCGCGCATGTGGCGGGTGCGTTGGGCGTCGCGTGCTGGTTGATGCTGCCCGGTGTGGGTACGGACTGGCGCTGGCACAGGAGCGGCAATCAGTCGGCCTGGTATCCCAAGGACATGTATCTGTTCCGGCAAGGGCCCGGCGGCCGGCCTGCGTTGATCGACGAGGTGAGAGCGGCGCTTGCGGATGTGATGAAGCGGGATTGAGCGACACCAGGCGACAATTGACCATCGTTCCGGCAAGCAAACCAGCAAGCAAGAGAATTCACGTCCTTCAGGCGACAACCTCCGCATCGGCCTTCGCGTTGCGCAACGCCGACAACAGCGCCACCACCATCAACGTCGACGCGATAAAGAACGCGAGTCCCGGCACATGCCAGGCCGCACCAGGACGGATCGACCACGCAAAGCTGAGCCCGAACAGAAGCGGCCCAAAAACCGATGCGAGTCCCTGCATCCCCTGAACGACACCTTGAAGCTGTCCCTGTTCGGCGGGCGAGAGGCGACGCGTTGCGAGTCCCTGTAGCGCTGGCATGAACAGATTCATGAGTGCATAGACGGGGATGGCGATCAGATAGCCCGTTCCCGTCGTGGCGAGCCCGAAGCACGCGTAGCCGATAGCGCCGGCGGTCGCACCGATCAGCATGGCACCGCGTTCGCCGACTCGCGCAACGACGGGCCCGACCAGCGCCATCTGCACCACCGAAGCGAGCGCGCCGCTCACCATCATGACCAGACCGATCGTGACCGGCGTCCAGCCGTAGCGATAGCCGCCATAGAGGACGAAGATCGCCGGTCCGACCATCCACGCCAGCGAAAAAACAAGCGAGAGCAGCGACAGGGCGAGCAGATTCGCGCGCTCCTTGAGAAACAGCAGCGCACCGAATGGATTGGCCTTGCGCAGATCGAAATGCGTCGCGCGTTGTGCCGGCGCGAGCGATTCTGGCAGCACGGCAAAACCATAGACCCAGTTGAGCGCGGTCAAGCCGCCCGCGACATAGAAAGGCAGCCGCAGATCGATGCCGGCGAGCAAACCACCCAGCACCGGGCCACCGAGAAACCCGAGGCTCAAGGCCGAACCGATCCAGCCGAACGCACGGGCCCGCTGCTCAGGCGGCGTGACGTCTGCGACGTACGCATTCGCGGTTGAGAAACTGGCCGCGGTCATTCCGTTCAGTACCCGGCCGACGATCAGCCAGACCATCGTGGGTGCGAGCGCCATGATGAAAAAGTCCACAGCAAGGCCGAACAACGAAATCAGCAGTACGGGCCGGCGACCGATGCGGTCCGAGAGCACGCCGAGCGCCGGGCCGCAGATCAGTTGCATGACGCCCCACACCACGCTGATCAGCGTGCTCCATTCGGTTGCGCTCGCTGTGTCGCCGCCGGCAAACGCCTTGATCAGGTTCGGCAGGACCGGAAGGACGATGCCGAACGACACTGCGTTCATCAGCGCAGTGGCGAAGATAAAACCGAATGCGGCGCGGCGCCTGGCGGGGCCTGTGGTTTCGTCGCAGGTCGTCATGCAAGCAGATTCGGAGAGCGGGGATGCACAGCATCGGCGCTTTTGTCGACGTTGGCAAACAGACGGGTTTTACGCATGGTGCTGGGTTCTTTTATGCAATTCGATTAGCGCTACCAGATTGGCGGCATTTACTTTCATTTTCATAACAACTGTAACCAGTCGCACCTTGAAACAATCTTTATTTTTAGCGAGTTGACATTTTTGATCGTGCGGTGTGCAATTGCCCACCTGCGCAGCGACCGCCTATTCTAGTGGAATTTCATATTCGATTAACAGAATAGGGCATGCAATACGAATTATGCGGAATCACGGTTTTCATCCAGCACGTGGTTGTCAATTGAGTCCTTGTATAAGGGGAAAACGTGCTGCCTGAAGAATATGCTGAATAGAAAGTAATTCAATCGAAAGGTCGAATTTTATTAATCATTTATTAATGATATGAAAAAAGGAATGGCGGATTGCGGCGCTGACATACGCGCTTGTTTTGTCGTTGTCACATAAAGATAGATGTAAGTGTGACAGAGGTGTGACGAAAGCCACCTCTTCGCGACGTTGTTACTTCTACAAGCAGGTTTTCTCGAATCGTTCAGCCATGTGCAAGACGCTCATCATCGATAACTTCGACTCGTTCACCTACAACATCCTGCAGAACATGGGCGAGGTGTGTGGAGAAGAGCCGACCGTGGTGCTCAATACCGCGGATTTCGACGCAATCGATCTCGACCGCTACGACTGCATCATCGTCTCGCCAGGGCCGGGTACGCCCGCGTGCGCGACCGATGTCGGGATCAGCGCGAGAGCGATTCACGAAACGCGTGTTCCGCTGCTCGGTGTGTGCCTCGGCCAGCAATGCATGGCGCATCTGCATGACATGGAAGTCGTGCTTGCGCCCGAGCCGATGCACGGCAGGGTCAGCGTGATCCAGCACGACGGGCGCGGTGTGTTTCAGGGATTGCCGGCAGCGCTTTCGGTGGTTCGTTACCACTCGCTGGTGGTGAAAGAGGTCAAGGCGCCGTTCGAGTTGACCGCGTGGGACGACGCCGGTGTCGTCCACGGCATCAGGCACAGAACGCGGCCGTTGCATGGCGTGCAGTTTCATCCGGAGTCGATCTGCACGGAAGCCGGCAAGGATCTGTTCCGGAATTTTCGCGACCTCGCGATGGTGCATAAAAGCCAGCGTGCAGCGTGACGACAGTCCCCTTCGACGACAGGAATTTCGAAAGGATCAGGCGATGAGCGTTTTTCAGGTCCAGTGCAAGGTACTGGAGGATTGTCCCGATGCCCTGGCGACATTCCGGCAGGTGTTCTCCCGTTCGAGCAGCCGGTTCCTGCTGGAAAGCAGCGTGGTCATCGAGGGTTTCTCGCGCTTCTCGTTCATGGGCGACGCGTATGGGCCATCGGGCGAAAGCATCACCTACGACCTGCGCATGCAGCAGGCCACCGTCGAGCGCGACGGTAGAAGCGAAACGTTGCGCGTGTCGAGCCTGTTCGATCTGCTGAAGACAAACCTCGAAGCACGCAGGATCGAGTCGCCGGCTGGTTTGCCGTTCGGTTTCGATCTCGGCTATGCGGGTGTGTTCGGCTATGAGTTGAAGTGCGAAACGACCGGCGAGAGGGTGTATCAATCGAGCGCGCATGACGCCGCGTTCATATTCGCCACCCGGCTCATCGCGCTCGATCACGTCGAACGCAAAACTTATCTGCTGTACCTGACACAGGACGACGCGCAGCGCGAACAGGCCGCGGCGTGGTTCGATACGGTCGAGCGTGGCTTGCGTGCGCAGGCGGACACGTTGCGATCGATCGATATCCGCGAGGCTGCACCGGCACGAAAGAAGCTGTCGTTGCAGGAAGTCGAGGCATGGATCGCGCGCAACGCGCATCTGCGGCACGACCGGCAAACCTATATCGGGAAGATCCGCGAAGCGTTGACGGAAATCGTCAACGGCGAGAGCTATGAAATCTGTCTGACCAACATGATCTCGTTCCCGTTCGAGCGCTCGCCGTTCGATCTCTACTGTGCCATGCGCGAGCTTTCACCGGCACCGCACGCGGCGTATTTCAGCATCGGCGATTTCGCGCTGGTCGGTTCGTCGCCGGAGCGGTTCCTGAGCGTCGATCGTCACGGTTGCGCGGAGGCGAAGCCGATCAAGGGGACGCGGCCGCGCGGCCGCACACCCGACGAGGATGCGGCATTGATCGAAGACCTGCGTTCCAGTGAAAAAGACCGCGCGGAAAACCTGATGATCGTCGACCTGTTACGCAACGATCTCGGACAGGTCTGCACGATCGGTTCGGTGCACGTGCCGAAGCTGTTCGACGTCGAAACGTATTCGCATGTGCATCAACTGGTATCGACGATACGCGGCACGTTGAAGCCGGGCGTATCGACGGTCGACTGTATCCGTGCGGCGTTCCCGGGCGGCTCGATGACGGGCGCGCCGAAGAAACGCACGATGGACATCATCGATCGGCTCGAAGAAGGGCCGCGCGGCATCTACTCGGGCGCGCTCGGCTGGTTCGGTCTGTCGGGCGCCTGCGACTTCAACATCGTTATTCGCTCGGTGCTGATCGATAAAGGGCGCGCGCAACTCGGCGTGGGCGGTGCGATTACCGCGCTATCGGACCCGGTCGAGGAGTTCGACGAGACGATCGTGAAGGCGCGCGGCGTGGTCGAAGCGGTCGAGCGGCTGGCGGCTGGAAAACTGCATGCACCGCCCGCACCGGAAGCGCCAGATGTGCGTCCGCACCGGGTCGATCCTGCCGCGCTGACATCCCGGTCGCACGTGAGCGTGCCGACGGAATAGCAACGCGTCTGCGTTTCGCGCGCTGTCCACGAGATGAATTCCGCCATCCGGCCCGGTCGACTGCCCACGTCCCGGGCCAGGTTGCGTCAAGGAGATACTGTTTTGAACCAGACTGTCCTGTTGGGCGAGATTCATCCGCTCACCGCCGCGCAACGAGAGATCTGGCTCGACCAGGCCGTGCATGGAGAAAACGCGCCGATCTACAAGATCGGTGGATACACGCAGATTGCCGGTGCGGTCGATCCGGTCCGCTTCGAGCATGCGGTGAATCTGCTCGTGCAGAAGCACGACGCGCTGCGCATCGTGCTGGTGCCTGGCAATGACGAAGACGGTATGCCGCATCAGGCCATCGCGAAGGCGCTGAACGTACAGGTGCCGCTGCGCGATTTCTCCGCTACCGACGATCCGGCAGCCGCAGCGCTCGCGTGGGCGCTGCAGCAACTGGCCACGCCATTTCCGCTCGACGGCGAGCCGCTGTTTCGCTTCGAACTGCTGAAGCTGAACGACACGCGCTTTTACTTCACGCTGAATTTCCATCACCTGATTGTCGACGGCTGGGCGATCGGGATGCTCGTCGACTCGCTCGGAAAGCTCTATAGCGCGCTCGAAGCAAATGAGGAACCGGCGCTGGACGCGCCGTCCTATATCGAGTTCATCGATCAGGACCGTGCATTCCGCGACTCGCCGCAGTTCGAGCGGCAGCGTGCGTACTGGCTCGACAAATATCGCTCGGTGCCCGATCCGCTGTTCGCGCCGCGCTATCGCGAGCGCTTCGGTACTTCGATTGCGCCGAGCGGGCATCACGCATTGTGCCTGTCGCGCATGTTCTATGAGCGCATCGTCGCGCTCGCGCAGGGATGTGGCTCGACGCCGTTCCACGTCATGCTCGGGCTGCTGTATGTGTACTTTTCGCGGACGGCGCAGCGCAAAGACATCGCTATCGGTCTGCCGATCCTGAACCGCTCGAATGCGCGGATGAAATCGACGGCAGGGATGTTCGCGGGCGTCAGCGCCGTGCGCCTGCAGTTCGACAGCACGCTGCGTTTCGACGAACTGCTCCGCTCGCTCGGACAGGTGCTCAAGCAGGACTACCGGCACCAGCGGTTTCCCGTGAGCGAGCTGAACCGGGCGCTCGGATTGTGGCAATCGCAGCGGGCGCAGGTGTTCGACGTGACGGTGTCGTACGAGCGCGACGACTACGACCTGGGATTCGGCGACGGCGTCGCGCAGATCAATATGTGCTCGAACGGCCACGAACAGTTGCCGCTAGCGTTGCATATCCGCGAGAACCGGTTTGATGAGAAGGTGTGGGTGCATTTCATGTACAACCGCGCGTACTTCGAGCACGACGAAGTCGCCGCCATGAGCCAGCGGTTCGAGCACTTGCTGAAACAGGTGCTCGACGACGTCGCCATCCCGGTGGCGCGGCTCGCGTTACCGACACCGGCCGAAGCCGCCCAGCTGATGCAATGGAACGCGAACGGTGCGACGTACGAACGCGACGAGCCGATTCATCGTCTGTTCGAAGCGCGTGTGGAGGAAGCGCCCGATGCGATCGCGGTGGAGTACGAAGGGCAGCGCCTGACGTACGCCGGACTGAACGCGCGAGCCAACCGGCTCGCGCATCGGTTGATTGCACACGGTGTGAAACCCGACGACCGGGTGGCCATCTGCGTGGAACGCGGCCTCGACATGATCGTGGGACTGCTGGGTATCCTTAAAGCAGGAGCAGGGTACGTCCCGCTGGATCCCGCGTATCCGGTCGAGCGGCTCGCCTACACGCTGCGGGACAGCGCGCCGCTCGCGGTGCTGGTGCAGGCGGATACCCGGAGCGTGCTCGGCGAGCTGTCGATGCCGGTGATCGAACTGGGCGCGGGCACGTCGACGGATCAGCCGACGCATAACCCGGTGGTAGCCGGTCTGAGCGCACGACACCTCGCCTACGTGATCTACACGTCGGGTTCGACGGGGCAACCGAAGGGCGTGATGATCGAACACCGCAACGTGACGCGGTTGTTCGCTGCGACCGATGCATGGTTTGGATTCGGTGAAAAAGATGTGTGGGCCTTGTTCCATTCGTTTGCATTCGACTTCTCGGTGTGGGAGATCTGGGGGGCGCTGCTGCACGGCGGTCGACTGGTCGTGGTGCCCAAACTCATGAGCCGTTCGCCGCACGAGTGCTACGCGTTGTTGTGTGAGACGGGCGTGACGGTGCTGAACCAGACGCCGGGCGCGTTCCGTCAACTGATCGCGGCACAGGCCGAAAGCGGTGATGCGCATCGGTTCCGGCACGTCATCTTTGGAGGCGAAGCACTCGAAGTCGGCATGCTCAGGCCGTGGTACGAGGACCCGCGCAATCAGGACACACAGCTCGTCAATATGTACGGCATCACCGAGACGACGGTGCATGTGACGTACTGGCCGTTGAACGGCCCGGTGGGAACGCCGTTGTGCATCGGGCAGCCCATTCCCGATCTCTCGGCCTATGTCGTCGATGAACATCTGAACCCGATGCCCGTCGGCGTGCCGGGCGAGTTGTGCATCGGCGGTGCGGGTCTCGCACGCGGCTATCTGAATCAACCCGAACTGACGGCGAAACGCTTCATCGAGAATCCGTTCAGCACGCAGCACGACGCGCGCCTCTACCGAACCGGCGATCTCGCCAGATTCCTGCCTGACGGCAAGCTTGAATATCTCGGACGGATCGACTCGCAGGTCAAGATTCGCGGTTTTCGAATCGAACTCGGCGAGATCGAAGCGGCGCTGTCGACTTTGCCCAGCGTGCGTCAGGCGCTCGTACTGGCCCGCGAGGACGAGCCGGGCGAGAAGCGCCTCGTTGCCTACCTTGTCTTCGACAGGGATCAGGCGGAACCGGACGGCACCGAACTGCGTGCCGCGCTTGCGCGGACCTTGCCGGACTTCATGCTACCGGCTCAATTTGTACCGATGGAGCGCCTCCCGCTCACCGCCAACGGCAAGGTCGACCAGAGGGCGTTGCCTCGTCCGGCGCAATCGTTGAATCAACAGCACTACGTCGCGCCGCGCAACACCATCGAGGAGCGACTGGCCGCGATCTGGGCGCAGATACTGCGGCTCGACAGAGTGGGCGTGCACGACAATTTTTTCGCGTCGGGCGGCGATTCGATTCGCGCGGTGTCGGTGTTGTCGAAGGCGAAAGAACAGGGCCTCGAATTCGCACTGGTCGATCTGTTTGCTCACCCGACTATCGCGGACCTGGCGCAGGCGCTGTCGCGCGACGAAATCGCCGTAGCGCCGCAAACGTCGCTCCTGCAGCTCAGTCCTGCCGATGCGGCCAGGTTGCCCGAGGGTATCGAAGAAGCCTATCCGCTGACGTCCCTGCAAACAGGGATGGTCTATCACAACCAGCAGGCCGCCGAGGATGCCGCGCTGTACCACGACGTGTTCAGCTATCGCTTTAGCGTTCCGGAATGGAACGAAGCGAAGCTGCGCATCGTACTCGATGCGTTGGCTCGTAAGCATCCGGTGCTGCGCACATCGTTCGATTTTCAGCGTTTCGACGAACCGTTGCAGCTGGTACACGCCGATGGCCACGTACCGTTGACCGTCATCGATCTGTCGATGCATGGCGACGCAGAGCAAGAACGTCTACTCGCGGAGTGTGTGGAGGCAGAACGGAAAACCGCGTTTACGCTGGACGTCGCGCCGCTGCTACGCGTGTTCATCCATCTGCGCGGCACCGGCGATATCCAGTACACGTTGAGTTTTCATCATGCGATCCTCGATGGCTGGAGTGTCGCCTCACTCAATACCGAGCTGTTCCAGACGTACCTCAAATTGCTCGCGAGCGAGCAGACGAGCGTGACCCTGGCACCGCTCGCCCGCAGCCCCAGAGTTGCCGTCGAATCCGAGCGAAGCGCGCTGGCCTCGCAGGAACATCGGGACTTCTGGCGCGATTACCTGGAAGGCCATTCGTTCAGTGCGCTACCGCCCAACGACGCTCAAACCAGTCACGCGGTCACGCGACCGAACCTGCGTGTTGCCATAGAGGAAAAAGTCCGTACCAGGCTGAGAGACGTGGCGCACACGCTGGGCGTGCCGATGCGCAGCGTGCTGCTGAGCGCGCATTTGCGGGTGCTCTCCATGCTGTCGGGAAAAACCGACGTCACCACCGGCCTTGTCTCCAATGTCCGCCAGGAGCAGGCCGACGGCGAGAAGGTGCTGGGTCTGTTTCTCAACACGCTGCCCTTGCGTCAGGTGCTGGAACCGGTCAGCTGGGCCGGTTTGATCCAGCAGACGTTCAAGAGCGAACTGGCAGTGATCCAGTACCGGCATTACCCGTATTTCCAGCTGCAACTCGATAACGATCGGGCGCCTCTCTACGAAGTTGCGTTTAACTACATCAACTTCCACGTGTACGAGGCGCTCGAAAAGGATGCGGGTTTTGCAGCGCACGGTGGCAGCGGTTTCGAGGCCACCAATTTCGCGCTTTCGGTGAATTTCGCCGATACATCGAGCGAACTCTTACTGGAGATCAAGCTCGATACGGCACGTCTGTCCGCTGCGCAGGGAACCCGGATTCTTGGCTACTACGCCGCGGTTCTCGACGCGATTGCCGCCGATGAACAGGCCGATTGCAGTGCAGGCGATTTCCTGTCCGAAGCGGAGCGCAATCAGGTGCTGCTGGCATGGAACGACACCGACGTGTCGTATTCGCAGGATGCCTGCATCCACGAACTGTTCGAAGCGCAGGTCGCCAGTCAACCCGATGCGGTCGCGCTGGTCGTCGAACAGCAGCACCTCAGTTATCAGGAGTTGAACGAACGCGCGAATCGCCTCGCGCGTCATCTTCGAACCCTGGGGATCGGACCCGACACACGCGTGGCGATCTGTGTCGAGCGCAGCGTCGAAATGATGGTCGCGCTGCTGGCGGTACTCAAGGCCGGAGGGGCATACGTACCGCTGGATGCGGACTACCCCGAAGACCGCTTGAGTTTCATGCTGGAAGACGCGGCACCGGCTGCGGTGCTCACGCAGCGCGCCGTGCACGAGCGCCTGGGCACGCTGCTGGACGCACAGGCGAGTGTGCCCGTGCTGGAACTCGACGGCCCGGACCGTCCGTGGGAGCAGCAGCCGACACACAATCTACCGGCCGCGCAAACCGGATTGAACCGACAGCATCTGGCTTACGTGATCTACACGTCGGGCTCCACCGGCCGCCCCAAAGGCGTGATGAACGAACACGGTGCCGTGCTCAATCGTCTGCAGTGGATGCAGCAGACCTACGGTCTCGCTACCGACGATGTCGTGTTGCAGAAAACCCCATTCAGTTTCGACGTATCGGTGTGGGAGTTTTTCTGGCCGCTGCTTGCAGGCGCGCGGCTCGTGATGGCGAGCCCACAGGGACACAAAGACCCGGCCTATCTGAAGTCGTTGATTCAGGCGCAACGCATCACTACGTTGCACTTCGTCCCGTCGATGCTGGAAGTGTTCCTGGCTCAGGGCGACGCCGGGCAGTGCGATAGTTTGAGGCGCGTGTTCTGTAGCGGCGAGGCACTGCCTGTTGCGCTGATTCGCCGGTTCAAGACGCAACTCCATACGACACCGTTGCTCAATCTGTACGGTCCAACCGAAGCTGCGGTCGACGTGACCGCCTGGGAGTGCGACGACCAGGCGCCCGTGTCATCGATTGGCAAACCGATTGCGAACACGCAGATCTATCTGCTGGACGCCACGGGCCAACCGGTACCGATCGGCGTGCCCGGAGAGCTGCATATCGCAGGTGTCCAGGTCGCGCGCGGCTACCTGAACCGGCCCGAACTGACCGCGGAGAGATTCGTCGACGATCCGTTCAGCGATGTGCCTGGCGCACGGATGTACAAGACCGGCGATCTCGCGCGGTATCTGCCGGACGGCAACATCGAGTACCTGGGGCGCAACGACGACCAGGTCAAGATCCGCGGATTCCGCATCGAACTCGGCGAGATCGAGGCGAGACTGGCGCAGCACGCGGGCGTCGGTGAAGCAGTGGTGATGGCGCGCGAAGACGGTACAGGGGACCGGCGACTGGTCGCGTATTACACGTTAGCCGCAACGCCAACGCCGAGCGAGACGTGCGAACCCGTCAACGCGGAACAACTGCGTGCCCATCTCACGGAGACCTTGCCGGAATACATGGTGCCGGCAGCCTACGTGTATCTGGAGCATCTGCCTCTCACACCGAACGGAAAACTGAATCGCAAGGCGCTGCCCGCGCCGGACAGCGACGCGTATGTCCGACGCGAATACGAAGCGCCGCGAGCCGGCACCGAGCAGACGATTGCGGCGATCTGGTCGCAGGTCCTGAAAGTGGAGCGCATCGGCCGTCACGACAATTTCTTCGAACTGGGCGGCCACTCGCTGCTAATGGTGAGCCTGATCGAACGTATGCGCGCGGCAGGACTGCGCGCCGATATCCGCGTGCTGTTTTCTGCGCCGACGCTGAGCGAACTTGCCGCGTATGCGGATGCGCATGCCGATGGGGACACCGGTGCCGGTGCGGCAGCGGTTGAAGTCGAGATTCCGCCTAACCTGATTCCGCAGGGAACCCGGCACATCACGCCGGCGTTGCTGAACCTGGTCACACTGAAACAGCACGAGATCGATACGATCGTCGCCACGGTGCCAGGTGGTGCGGCCAACGTGCAGGATATCTATCCGCTCGCAGCGCTGCAGGAAGGGATTCTGTATCACCATCGTTCGACAGTGCGGGGCGATCCGTATGTGTTGCACGGACTGTTCGGGTTCGCCAGCCGTGCGCATCTGGATGGCTTCGCACGCGCGCTGCAACGCGTGATCGCGCGGCACGACATCCTGAGAACGGCGATCGTGTGGGAAGGGCTCGACGAGCCGGTGCAGGTGGTGTGGCGCGAAGCATCGCTGGGTCTCGACGAACTCGCGCTGAACCCTGACGACGGCGACATCGCGCAGCAGTTGCAGAAGCGTTTCGATACGCGCGAAACCCGGCTGGATGTGCGGCAGGCGCCGCTGATGCGCCTCTCCTATGCGCAGGACGCGAAGCACGACCGTTGGGTCGCGATGCTGCGGTTCCATCACATGGCGCTCGATCACGCGGCGCTCGGTGTCGTCCAGCAGGAAGTGGAGGCCTATCTACAGGACGACGCGGCACCTTTGCCTGAGCCGATGCCGTATCGCACCTACATTGCGCAGGCCACGCGCGGTACGAAGCGCGAGGCGCAGACAGCGTTCTTCCACGAGATGTTGCAGGCCATCGACGAACCGACCTTGCCGTTCGGCTGTAGCGAGGTACGCGACGATGGCGACGATATCACCGAGCGCAGCGAAGCGCTTTCGACGGAACTGGCCTGGCGGCTGCGTGCGCAGGCACGACAACTGGGCGTGAGCGCGGCGAGCCTGTGCCATCTTGCATGGGGGCGCGTGCTTTCGGTGGTGTCGGGGCGCGAAGACGTGGTGTTCGGTACCGTGCTGCTGGGCCGCTTCCAGGGCACATCGGGCACGGACCGGGCGTTGGGGCTTTTCATCAACACGCTGCCGCTGCGGGTGAGCGCGGGAGCACTGAGCGTTCGAGCCGCCGTGAAGGAAACCGGTGCCCGGCTGGCTGCGTTGCTCGAACATGAACATGCATCGCTGGCGCTGGCGCAGCGTTGCAGCGGTGTGGCCGCACCAGCACCGCTCTTCAGCGCACTGCTCAACTATCGCCACGGCGACGGACACGAGTCGCTGGTTGCGGGGAAGCAGACGTGGCAGGGCATCGAGATGCTGGAGGCGCACGAGCGGACCAACTATCCGCTGGTGCTGTCGGTGGATGATTTCGGCGTGGGCTTCGGCTTGACTGTGCAGGCGGCGTCGGGGATCGACGCGCAGCGCGTAGGTGGTCACATGCGCACGGCACTGGAAAGTCTGGTCGACGCGCTGGAAAACGCACCGCAAACCGAAATCCGCGCACTGAGAGTACTGCCACAGGAAGAACGTCAGCAGGTACTCGACACGTTCAACGCGGCACAGACTAGCTGGCCGCAGGATCGTACGGTGCATGCGTTGTTCGAGGCACAGGCCGCGCAGAATCCGCAAGCGATCGCGGTAACGTATGAGGCGCAGTCGTTGACGTACGGCGAACTGAATACGCGGGCGAACCGGGTCGCACACCACCTGATCGACCTGGGGGTGCGGCCGGACGATCGCGTCGCGATCTGCGTGGAACGCAGCCTGGAGATGGTAGTAGGACTGCTCGGCATCCTGAAAGCGGGTGCGGGGTATGTACCGCTGGACCCGGGGTATCCGGCCGAGCGGCTCGCTTACATGCTGGCCGACAGTGCGCCGGTGGCGGTGCTGGTGCACGCGCGAACAGGCGGTGTGCTGGAGACCGCCGGTGTACCGCAGATCGATCTGGACGATGCGCGCTGGTGTGTGTCAACCGCGCCAGACGCGCCAGACGCATCCAACCCGGTAGTCACAGGACTGGACGCGCATCACCTCGCCTATGTGATCTACACATCGGGTTCGACTGGGCAACCCAAGGGCGTGATGGTCGAGCACCGGAATGTGGCGCGGTTGTTTCCCGCCACGGCCGCATGGTTTCACTTCGGTCCCGACGATGTATGGGCGCTGTTTCACTCGTTCGCATTCGATTTCTCGGTCTGGGAGATCTGGGGCGCGCTGCTGCACGGCGGACAGTTGTGTGTCGTGCCGTATCTGACCAGCCGCTCGCCGCAGGCCTGCTACGCCCTGTTGTGCGACGCCGGCGTAACGGTGCTGAATCAGACACCGAGTGCGTTCCGTCAACTGATGGCGGCGCAGGGCGAGAGCGATCGGCAGCACCGGCTGCGGCAGGTAATCTTCGGTGGCGAGGCGCTGGAGCCCGCCATGCTCAAGCCGTGGTTTGGGCGTGCGGACAACGCGCGGACGCAGCTCGTCAACATGTATGGTATTACCGAGACCACCGTTCACGTGACGTATCGCGCACTCGATGCGCACGACGCCGGGGATCGCGAGCGGCGCGATGCGTCGTCGGTTGGCAGGTGCATTCCGGACCTGCGGATTTACGTGCTCGACGCGGAGCGGCAACCGGTTCCGATCGGCGTGGCGGGAGAGCTTTATGTCGGCGGAGCGGGGCTTGCGCGAGGGTATCTGAACCGGCCTGAGCTGACGGCTCAGCGGTTTGTGAAGGACCCGTTCTCGAGCGCACCGGACGCGCGGATCTACCGCACTGGTGACGTCGGCCGCTGGCTCGCGGACGGCAACATCGAGTATCTGGGCCGCAATGACGACCAGGTCAAGATCCGCGGTTTCCGGATCGAGCTGGGCGAGATCGAGGCGCGGCTTCTGGAGCGGGACGGTGTCGGCGAAGCGGTGGTGATCGCGCGTGAAGACACCCCGGGGGATCGGCGGCTCGTCGCGTACTACACCGGTGAAGCGCAACCCGCCGATACCTTGCGCTCACATCTGCTCGGGAGCCTGCCGGCATTCATGATCCCGGCCGCGTATATGCCGGTGCAGGCGTTACCGCTGACGCCGAACGGCAAGCTGGACCGCAAGGCCTTGCCCGCACCGGGTGGCGACGCCTACACGCGCGGCGAGTACGAGGCGCCGCAAAGCGAGATCGAAAGCACGCTCGCGGCGATCTGGATGCAGCTTCTGAAGGTGGAACGCGTCAGCCGTCACGACAATTTCTTCGAGCTGGGCGGCCATTCGCTGCTGATGATCAGCCTGATCGAACGGATGCGCCAGGTGGGACTGAATACGGACATCCGGGCTTTGTTCACCGCGCCTACGCTGGCCGAACTCGCTGCGCAGGTGAACCACGAGCAGCACGAAGTTCAGGTGCCGCCCAATCTGATTCCAGTCGACGCCGAGCGCATCACGTCGTCGATGCTGAATCTCGTGACACTCGATCAGCACGAGATCGATGCGATCGTTGCAACGGTGCCGGGCGGCGGCGCCAATGTGCAGGATATCTATCCGCTTGCGCCGCTGCAGGAAGGGATGCTGTATCACCATCTGATCGAACAGGAGCGCGATCCGTATGTCCTGAATGGCGTGCTCGAATTCAAGACCCGTGTGCGTCTGGAGCGGTTTCTGACGGCGCTGCAGCAGGTGATCGACCGTCACGACATCTTGCGGACTGGCTTCGTGTGGCGCGGCTTGGAACAACCGGTGCAGATCGTGCATCGGCGCGCGACGCTTCCGGTGGCGTTTATCGAACCCGTCGATGGACGAAGCGAGACGGAAGTGTCGTCTGGGGACGCACACGTTGATTCGGAGCGAACCGGACAATACCGCATGGATGTGAGTTGTCCGCCGCTGCTGAATTGCAGCGTCACACAGGACGAAACTGGCCAGCGCTGGTTACTGCACATCGTCTTTCATCATCTGGCGGTGGATCACACCACGCTCGATCTCATGCTGGCCGAAGCCGCTGCCATCGAACAAGGTTCGGGACATCAACTTCCGGCACCGGTACCGTTCCGTCACTTCATCGCGCGCACCCGGTTGGGAACCAGCGAGCGTGAGCACGAAGCGTTTTTCCAGCGGATGCTCGGCGATATCGACGAATCGACCGCGCCATTCGGCGTGATGGACGTCACCGGCGACGGCGCCGACGTCGGCGAGGCACATCGAACCTTGCCGTCCGAGCTGGCCAACACCATCCGCAAAGGATCGCGTGCGCGGGGTGTGACGCCTGCAAGCCTGATGCATCTGGCGTGGGCGCTGGTGCTGGCGAAGACGACCGGGCGGCACAGCGTGGTGTTCGGCACCGTGCTGTTCGGCCGCATGCAAGGCGGATCGGAGTCGGACCGGGCGCTCGGGCTATTCATCAATACGTTGCCCGTGCGCATCGATGTGGACGACGAATGCGCGGAAGACAGCCTGAAACAGGCGCATAACCTGCTGCTGCAACTGCTGCGCCACGAACATGCGCCTCTGGCGCTGGCGCAACGCTGCAGCGCGGTACCCACGCGTACGCCGCTGTTCACTTCCCTGCTGAACTACCGGTACAGCGCCGTTGCCGGGCAGGGTGCGGACGTCGCGCGCCCCGGTCTGGATATGAAGTTCGTGAGCGGCACGGAACGCACCAACTATCCCCTGACGATGGCAGTGGACGATCTGGGCGAGGATTTCGCACTGACCGTGCAAGCGGTGCCGGGCATCGACGCCGAGCGCGTGTGCGGGTACATGCACACTGCGCTGGAGAGTTTGAGCGTAGCGTTGACGTCCGGGTCGCCATCCGCGGTTCGGGATCTGACGGTATTGCCGCAGCAAGAACAGCAACAGCTATTGAGCGAATGGAACGCGACGGACGTGGACTATCCGCGCGACCAGACGCTGCATCGCGTGATCGAGAGACAGGCGCAGTCGTCGCCCGATGCGCAGGCCGTGGTGATCGGCGAGCAATCTCTGACTTACGGCGAGTTGAATGCCCAGGCGAACCGGGTTGCGCATTACCTGCTGAAGCTGGGCATCCGCCCCGACGATCGCGTGGCGATCTGCATGGAGCGCAGCACGGCGATGGTTGCCGGATTGCTGGGCATTCTGAAAGCGGGGGCCGGCTATGTCCCGCTCGATCCGCAGTATCCAGTCGAACGGCTGACCTTTGTACTGGCTGACAGCATGCCGGCAGCGGTACTCGTTGAGACCAATACGCGCGCTGCGATCGGCAAAACGACGATACCGGCGATCGATATCACGGCCGACGATATCGCCAGCCTGCCGTCACACGATCCCGCTCCGGCACCAGGCGAAGGACCTGACAATCTGGCGTATGTGATCTATACGTCGGGTTCCACGGGCCAGCCTAAAGGCGTCATGGTCGAGCATCGCTCGTTGCTCAACCATATCTACTGGCAATCGTCCACGTTCGGCTTCACGCGCGAAGATTCGATACTGCAGCGCACCTCGATCTCGTTCGATGCATCGGCGTGGGAGATCTGGACGCCGCTGGCAATCGGTGCGCGCCTCGTTCTGCTGCCCGCCGATGCGTCGAAGGATATCGACAGGATCGTCGCTACGATGCGGCACCATCGGGTCACCGTCGCGCAGTTTGTGCCCAGCCTGTTGCGGATGCTGATGCAGCGCGAAGATCTGCGCGTTGACTGTCGATATATCTTTAGCGGCGGCGAGCCTCTGGATGGTCCGCTTGCGCAATACATCCGCACAATGACCACGCAAGGACTGGTGAATCTGTACGGACCGACCGAGACCACGATCGATGCCACGGCGTGGCACTGCGTACCCAGCGCCGCCAGCGATACGATCCCGATTGGCCGGCCCGTGGCCAATACGCGCGTCTACATTCTCGATGACAGGCTGCAACCTGTGCCACTGGGTGTGTCGGGCGAACTGTACATAGGCGGGACTCAGGTCGCACGGGGTTATCTCAACCGGCCGGAACTCACGCGCGAGCGCTTCATTGCGGACCCGTTTGTGACGGGTGGACGTCTGTACAAAACGGGGGACCTCGGAAAATGGCGCGCGGATGGCACGATCGAGTACCTCGGGCGCAACGATTTCCAGGTCAAGGTGCGAGGCTTCCGGATCGAACCTGGCGAGATCGAAGCCAGGTTGTCGCGTGTAGCCGGTGTGCGTGAAGCGGTGGTGGTCGTGAGAGAAGACACACCGGGGGATCAGCGGTTGGTAGCGTATTACACGGGCAAATCCGTCGATATCGAGGCGGTGCGCGCGTCGTTGCGGGAAAGCCTCCCGGACTACATGGTGCCCGCGGCGTATGTCGCGTTGGAGCGCATGCCGCTCACGTTGAACGGCAAGCTGGATCGCAAAGCGTTGCCGGCACCGGACCTCACCTCATTTGGCCGGCGCGCCTACGAAGCGCCGCAGGGTGACACAGAGCAGGCGCTGGCGCAGGTCTGGTCGCTCTTGCTCAATATCGAACGCGTCGGGCGGCACGATAACTTCTTCGAACTCGGTGGCCATTCGCTGCTTGCGGTGCGGGTTATCGGCCGCTTGCGGCAGCGGTTTGGCGAAGGCGCGACGCTGCGGGCCTTGTTCGACACACAGAGTCTCGCTGAGCTTGCTGTCCTGCTGGACAGTCGCGAACCGACTACTCGCAGCAGTCCGGTACGACTGCCGATCGAACGACAGGAGCGCAGCGCAACGTTGCCGCTGTCGTATGCCCAGGAGCGCCTGTGGCTGATCCAGCAGCGCGACGGCGGTCGCGCTTACAACATGAACGGCACGCTGGTGCTGGACGGAACGTTGTCACTGCCGGCGCTACAGCAGGCATTCGATTCGCTGGTGGCGCGGCACGAGCCGCTGCGCACACGTTTCGACTTTGCCGCCGATGCCGATGTGCCGTCGCAGTTTATCGATGCGCCCCATGCCATCGATATCCAGCTGCATAACGTCACGCTGGACGATCTGACGACCGCGCTCGATGCACACGCAACGGCCGAGTTCGATCTGCAGCACGGCCCGCTGCTGCACGTGCGGCTGTTGCGGTTGACACCGCAACAGCATGTCGTCTCGATCGTCATGCATCACATCGTCTCGGACGGCTGGTCGCTTGGCATCTTCGTGCGCGATCTGCGCGCGCTGTATGTCGCGCATCTGCACGGGCACGACGTCATTACCGCGCTTGCGCCGCTCACGATCCAGTATGCCGATCACGCGCACTGGCAACGGCAGCAGGACCTGCAAGAGCATGTCGCTTACTGGACGAACGCGCTGGATGGCTATCGCGAGCCGGTCGATCTTGCCGTGCCCGGCACACCGTCAGGCGCCGGGCACGGACCGCTCTGCATCGCGCGCAGGAAGCTACCGGACACTCTCGCGGCGGCGCTCGGACACCTCAGCCAGCAACGCGGCACAAGCCTGTTCACGATTTTCCTCGTCGCACTGAATGTGCTGTGTCACCGGCAGAGCGGTCGCGACGATCTGTGTATCGGCACGACGACGGCCGGCCGGGACGATCCGCTGCTCGAACCGCTGATCGGCTTCTTCGTCAACATCCTGCCGTTGCGCATGAACCTCGCGGGTAATCCGGGTGCCGCGGACCTGCTCGATCAGGCGCGCCAGGTTCTGCTCGACGCGCTCGATCATCAGGCGTTGCCGTTCGAACAGATGATCGCCGCGCAGCCGGCGCTGCGCCAGGCCGACGGACGTTCGCCGGTGCCGGTGATGCTTCGCCATCAAACGATTCCTCCCATCGACATGGCCGGCTGGGGCGAGGGACTGACCGTCGACCTCTGGCCCGAAAGCATCACGCGTCCGGCCCAGTCGGATCTCGATCTGGAAATTTTCGGAGATGCGCGCGGACTGGAGATCGTGGCGAACTTCGACAGCGCGCGCTTCGGTGTGCAGCAGATCGATCTGATGCTCGACGTCATGCAGGAGATATTGACGCGTCTCGTCGACGAACCCGAAGCGCGGTTGACGGCGTTCCTCGAACCGACAGCCGTCGAGCGGGCCTTGATCGCACGGGTCAACGACACCGATCGTGCTTTCGAAGCGACCACGCTGGCCGAACTTTTTGCACGGCAGCGGATGCGGCAACCTGATGCGCTCGCCTGCCGTTTCGAAAACGAAACGGCAACGTATGCGGAGCTCGACCGGCGCAGCGATCGAATCGCGCATGCGTTGCGTCGCCGCGGTATCGAACCCGGTATGCGGATCGCGCTGTATCACCCGCGTTCGATCGATTTTCTGAGCGCGATACTGGCGGCATTCAAGCTCGGCTGTCCGTACGTGCCGGTCGATCCCGCCTATCCGGTGGCCTATGTGCGCCGCACGCTCGACGACGCCCAGCCGGGTGTGGTTGTCAGTGCGTTGGGGCTTGCGGCATCGCTGGCGGAGACGGAGACGGGGCCGATGGTGTTGCGGCTCGACCGCGATCTCGATCTCGACGCGGATGCGTCGGTGCCGTTCGATGCAGTGCAATCGCGCCCCGAAGATCTGGCCTATATCGCCTATACCTCCGGCTCGACGGGCCAGCCGAAAGGCGTGCTGGTCGAACACCGGCAGGTTTTGAACTGCCTGCACGCGCTGTGGGAGCGCACACCGTTTGCCGCTGACGAAGTGGTCGGGCAGAAAACGTCGATGTCATTCGTGCCTTCGATCAAGGAGATGCTATCGGGTCTGCTGGCAGGCGTGCCGCAGGTGATCTTTGCCGACCACGTCGTGAAGGACGCGCCGCTTTTCGCCGCGGCGTTGCGCGAGCATCAGATCACGCGCCTGAACCTCGTGCCTTCGCATCTCGCCGTCCTGCTCGACCACGCCGCCGATCTCGGATCGCTGCGTCACGTCACAACGGCCGGCGAACCGCTGCATCGCCGCGTCAGTGAGCGTTTTGCCGAACTGCTGCCGCACGCAAGGCTGCATAACAACTATGGTTGTAGCGAGTTGAACGACATCAGCTATTGCGAAGGTGCAGGACTGGATGGTCGCCATGCGGTTGTCGCCGCAGGACGTCCGATCACCAATTGCCGCGTGCACGTGCTCGACGATGCGTTACAGCCGGTGCCGGTCGGTACAGTCGGCTCTCTGTTCATCGAGGGTGCGAGCGTCGGACCAGGCTACTGGAACCGGCCGGACCTCACGGCGGAGCGCTTCGTGCAGCATCCATCGGGCGCACGCCTGCTGCGCACCGGCGACATCGGGCAATGGCTGCCCGATGGGCAACTGCTGCATCTCGGTCGCGAAGATTTCCAGATCAAGGTGCGCGGCCAGCGCGTCGAGCTGCCCGCCGTCGAACTCGCGCTGACGGCGCATCCCGACATTGCCAGGGCGGCGGCCGTGGGTCGCAACGCGGGCACGGAAACCGTTCAACTGATCGCTTTCTACGTACCGGCTCCGAATGCGCGACCGGATCGCAATGCGATCCACGCGTGGCTGTCCGAGCGACTGCCCGGTCACATGGTGCCAAGCCGCTTCGTCGCACTCGATGCGTTGCCGGCGTTGCCCAATGGCAAGCTCGACCGGCTTGCGCTGGCGGCGCTCGAACTCGGTGCCGACACTGTCGATACGGCGACCTGGGAGGCCCCGCAAGGCGCGCTCGAAACGACGATTGCGCAGATCTGGAGTCACGCGCTCGGTATGGATCGAGTGGGGCGCCACGATAATTTCTTTGCACTGGGCGGGCATTCGCTGATGGCGTCGCAGGTTGCCGTGCGGGTTAGCGAGAAGCTTGGCGTGAAGCTGACGGTGCGCAGCATCTTCGATACGCGCAGCGTGCATAAACTCGCGCGGCTCGTTGAGTCCGCGCTGCATCCTGCGTCGTCACGAGACGTGCGCAAAAGCGAACCTACCGCGGAATTCGCAGCGTTCAACACATCGGGCACACAACGACCGCTGTTTCTCACGCATACGCTGCAGGGCTACTCGTGGTACTTCGAACATCTGGCGGCACATATCGATTCGTCCATTCCTGTCTACGGTTTGCCGCCGTTGCCGCTGGACATGCCGCAACCACGGACGCTGGAGACT
Source organism: Paraburkholderia acidicola (assembly GCF_002362315.1). GTDB lineage: Bacteria > Pseudomonadota > Gammaproteobacteria > Burkholderiales > Burkholderiaceae > Paraburkholderia > Paraburkholderia acidicola. The sequence continues at coordinate 569,421 of NZ_MTZV01000006.1, read as the reverse complement.
ATAGCGGCACGCTTCGTCAGGATCATCAAATCGATTCAACCGGTTGGACCGTACCGGATTGCGGGCTGGTCCTTCGGCGGATTGATCGCGTATGAAATGGCCACCCAGTTGATTGCGCAGCACGACGAGATCGAATTCCTCGGTGTGTTCGACACGACGTTGCCTTGTCATATGCCGGACGTGGATGCGCACTACGCAAGCCTGATCACGCTGTACTCGTTTGTCGCCAATAACTTCGAGGACTTCGATCCGCAGACGCTCGATATCGAGGGCGCGCAAGACCTGGACGCATTGATCGATCGCATCGTGCAGCAAATCGAGCGCAGAAAGCGCGAAGGCAATCCGCTGTGGCACCTCGCTTACGAATCGGCCGAAGAGAACCGGCTCTTTCTCGAACGGCTGGTCGCGCACGGGAATGCAATGAGCGCGTGGCGGCCGACGCCGCTTGCGCAGAAGCTGCACGTGTTTTCGGCGCAGGACGCAGCCATCACGCCGCTCGAGGGGTACGCAGAACTACCGCCCGATCTTGGCTGGCAGGCGGTGCTCGCGCCGTCGAACATCGTGGTCATCCCGGTTCCGGGGAATCATGAAACCATCGTCAAGATTCACGCGGACGTGTTGGGCAAGGTCATCAGCGAGACGTTGAATACGTCGAATATGGAGGTGTCCGTTGCTGACGGCATCTGACGAAACCGCGCGAAATCGTAGTGAGCTTCGCGCGACTGACAGTTACATCGGGTTCAGATTCCGGCAAGTCTTGCGGATCTGTTGCACCGAAAAATTGTCTCTCACGCCTGGCACGTTCTGCAAGATGCACTGGTGAAAGCCCACTTCGCGAGGGAGCAGCATGTTGCCGTTTTGATAAAGCGCCTGGCATGAGCTTTTGATCGTGCTTGCCGCCGCGCTGCCCTGACTGTCCCGCAGGGATAGCAGCATGCATTGATCGTATTGGGGGTTGGTGCCGAATGCCATGGCGGGGAGCGGTAAAGCAAGGGCGGCAGCGAGGAGCCAGCAGGACGTATTTCGCATAAGGTTTGATTAACGAATAACGGTAAATCATCGTATCACCTTAAAGCGTAACGAGCGTTAGTCGAGTTTCATATTCAATCCGCTCGCAATTTACAGCGGCGGTTTGACGCCGTTTTTTTCGACCAGCACGCTGGTTGCACTCGTTTGTCCGTGACTGCTGGGGACGGCAACGGCAAAAATAGCGGCGCCCGGTTTGAGATCGTCAAAAGTCGCTGGCGCGAAGGTGACGACCGGCGTCTGTTTCGGCACGGAGACAGTGAGCGTCTTGTCGCCGTAACCGAGGCTGAGATCGCGGCCGTCGGGTTTCTCTGTAACCGATGTGACCGTGGCACCCGTCATCGTGCTTCCCGGCGCCAGATCCCAGTCGTAATGTCCTTCTCCGGTGCCGCGCCGTTCCTCCCGGTACACCATCACTTCGAGCGCTTCGACGCCGTTCGCCTTCGCCTTCGCCTTCGTTATCCCGGCCGCACCGACATAGCTGCCGGGTTTGATGAGCGCCGGATCAAACGGCTTGACCGCGGCGAACCGTGCCCACTCAGGTAGCGTCAGCTGCACCTGTGTGCCTTCGCGCGTCAACACCGTGAGCGTACGGCCTTGCACCGATTCGATCTGACCTCGAACATGCGTTGATGCAAAGAACGCGTTGATCTGTGCGGCGATATCGACATGGTCCTCTTCCAGCGCGAAGTGACCCGTATCGTAGTAGCGGACCGACGCGTCAGGGACCAGTTGTTTGACAGCTGCGGCGCCTGCGGGCAGGAAAATCGGATCGTTCTTGCCCCACACCACGAGTGTGCGCGGCTGGTACGTACGCAAATAAGCCTGCCATGCTGGAAACGCCGCGACGTTCTGTGGAATGTCGAGCTGCAGGTCGGTCATGATGCGGCGGCTATCGGGGTTCGCAAGCGCGACTGCGTCGTTGGTCCACGCATCGGGGTTCAGCGCCGCGGGATTGCGTGCGCCATGCTGATAGAGCAACAACGCAGTCGCAAGCGATACGTGGCTTTCGGCCAATGCCCGCTTTGCCGGTGTGATCTCGCCCGAGATCGCGTCGTCGCGCTGACGTCGGGCGGGATCGACGCCTGCTTCGGAGACGATCGCGTTCTGGAAAATCAGTCCGGAGATCCAGTCCGGATGATGCACCGCCAGGCGCATCCCGACTGGACCGCCAAAGTCGGTCATGTACACGATCAGATGCGGATCGCCGAGACTCGCGACAAATTTTTCGATTACCGCCGTGACGTTGTCGAACGTCGGCGCGAACCGGTCTGCCGGCGGTGCGTCGCTATAGCCCATGCCCGGATAGTCGGGCGCCACGATGTGGAAGTTCTGCTCGATCAGCGGAATCAGATCCCTGAATTCGTGCGACGACGACGGAAAGCCGTGCAGCAGCAATAGAGTCGGCTTCGATTTGTCGCCGGCCTCCCGGTAGAAGATCTTGATGCCATCGACAGTCGAGTATTTGTATGAGACGTCGGCTGCCTGCACGTCGCTGGCTGAGAGGCTGAGCATTGCTGCCGCAAGGAACCCTGCGGCAAATCGGATGAGTCTGGAGATCGACACGGATAGTTTCCTTCTGTTGATGCGCAAACAATGCCTTGAAGCATGGGATTTGTATAATTGATCCTCCACGCTGCATGTATTGATGCCATTCATGAGGCAGACGCGATGCGCTTCAACAAGCTCGATTTGAATCAACTGGTGGTGCTCGACGCGTTACTCGATGAATGCAGCGTGACGAAAGCGGCCAGGCGGCTATTCCTGAGCCAGTCCGCCACCAGTTGTGCGATGGCCCGCCTGCGCGAGTTCTTCAAGGACGAGTTACTGGTACAGGTCGGCAAGGCGATGGTGTTGACGCCAAGGGCCGAGAGCCTGAGACATCCGGTGCGCGAGGTGTTGCTGCAGATTCAGGGCATCACCAACGACAACCCCGTGTTCGACCCCACCACATCGGACCGAAAGATCGTGGTGGAAACGTCCGACTACGTGACTAGCGTGTTTCTGGGCGAGGTACTCCGGCGCGCCTCCATCGAGGCACCGCTCATGAAATTCCGTGTGCGTACCGCAGCCACGCTCGGTGTCGCGCATCTGGAGAGCGCCGAGATCGACCTGCTCATTACACCGGACTTCCGCGCCGGGCCCACCCAGCCCATCGAGCCATTATTCGAGGATTCCTGGTCATGTGTTGTGTGCGCGGACAACGACCGGATTGGCGAGACGCTGACGTTGGCCCAGTACCTCGAGTCCGGGCACGTGATCATGGAGTGGGCAGGGGGCGCCATCGTCACATCGGACAGCCGTGCTGCGGCAGCGTTGGGATATGAGCGCCAGGCGGAAGTGACCGTGGAGACGTTCAACGTTGTGCCGTACTTTCTGATCGGCACGCGCCGGATTGCCACCTTGCAGACCCGTCTTGCATTGCGGCTGCAGCGCGACTCGCCGTCGCTACGCGTGCTGCCTTGCCCGTATCCGATTCCGAAGCTTGTCGAAGTCGTTCAGTACAACAAGTTTCAGGAGCGTGATCCCGCGCTGATGTGGTTCAGACAGTTGATGCGGGACGTGGCGCAGGCGGGCTAGCGGGTTGGCCGCAGTTCATTTCGCCGCTGCGTTCGTGCGTGCCGCCAGCATGTCTGAAGCTAGAGGCCTCTCACACACCGAACAGATTCTGCTGGATCTGCCGAAGATGGACCTGCATGGCGGCCGACGCCGCAGCCGCGTCGCGGTCGCGAAGCGAGGCGACAAGTGCGCGGTGTTGCGCCTCATAGTCCTTCCTTCGCTCGGGGGTCATCGATTGCTGCTTCAGGCGTCCCCATTCCCCGCGTTCGCGGACATCGTTGATGAGATCCAGAATCTGCAAAAAGAATGAGTTGTGCGTTGCCGCGGCAAATGACTTATGCAGCTCCGCATCCCAGTGCTCGAATTCCTCGATGGTTTCGGCACTTTCGGCACGAACAAGGCATTCATCCATTCTGGAAAAGTCGGAAGCCGTAGCGTGGCTGGCAATAAGCAGAGGCATCAGCGGTTCGATCAGAAGCCGCGCCTCCATCAACTCGGCGGGACTTGTTTCGACCGCCGGAGCGGGATCATCGATGGCGGCCGCCTCCACCATTGCCTGCACACCCGCCTGGACAAAGGTGCCGCTCCCCACGGCTTGCGCGATCAGCCCTCTGGCCTTGAAATCCTGCAGCACACGCCGCACCGTGCCGCGCGAAGCGCCGAACGTCTCACTGAGTTTTCGCTCGGGCGGCAGCTTCATGCCTTCAGACAGTCTGCCGCTCGACATCTCTTGCAGCAGATAAGCCGCCAGCGCCTTGGCTCCTGCCGCCCTCATGCCCAGATCTTTTTCACTCATTGGGTGTATCTCCTGCGCCGTCGCTGCGATAACGACATTGTAGTACCAATTGGTACTTTAATAAGTAAAAAATAAATTGCAAAAGAACCAAAGTGGTTATAGTATTTCCCTGCCGCAAGTCCAATTTAACCATTTTGGAATCACGCCCAATGCGTCTCGCAAACATCCTCAAGGACGGCTACAGAACGGTGTCGGTCGTTTCCACTGACGGTTCCCACTATTGGCCCGTGAACCGCCTGGTCCCAGACTTTACCGGAGACATGGTCGAATTGGTACAACAATTCGATACGATCAAGGACAAACTCGACGTGGAGACAGGCGGAACGCGCGTGGATAGCGCTGTTCTGCTCGCGCCGATCGACCAGCCCCGGCGCAATATTTTCTGCGTAGGCAAGAACTACCACGAGCACGCGGCCGAATTTCAGAACTCAGGTTTCGATCACAGCGCAAAGAATGGCGAGCACGCACCGGAAGCGCCGGTTGTGTTCACCAAGCCGGCTTCGACAGTGATTGGACCGGGTGCTGTTATCCCGCGTCACGCCAACGTGACAAACCAGCTCGACTATGAGGCGGAACTCGGTGTCGTGATTGGGAAAGGTGGCCGGGGAATCAGGAAGGCCGACGCAATGGACCATGTATTCGGATACACGGTGATCAACGATTTCACTGCGCGCGATCTCCAGAAACTGCATCGTCAGTGGTTCATCGGCAAGTCTCTCGACGGCTTTTGCCCGATGGGTCCGTACCTCGTCACAGCGGATGAGGTGGATGGGCAGAACATCGATATCAAATGCTGGGTCAATGACGAACTGCGTCAGAACTCGAACACGAGTCAGTTGATTTTCGACATCCCGACCTTGATCGAAACATTGTCTGCGGGGATCGAACTTCAGCCCGGCGACATCATTGCAACTGGCACTCCGGCTGGCGTCGGAATCGGTTTCACACCGCCGAGATTTCTCCAGCCCGGCGACGTGATCCGCATCGAGATCGAGAACGTTGGCGTATTGGTCAACCGGGTCGGCGAATAGGCGCCTGCCTACCTGATCCAGCACCCCGATGCATGGCACGCAAGCCGCCGCTTGAAACATCGCCAGTTTTTTTGAAGGGATTAGAGATGTCGTTGACGCTTCTCAGTGCCGGCGCCGCAAAGGGGCTGGCCGCCGGAATTCTGCCTGACTTTGAACGTGCGAATGGGCTGACGGTGCAAGGCTTTTTCAGTGCCGTCGGCGCGATTCATCAGAAATTCATAGACGGCGAACCTTGCGATGTATTGATTCTCACCGCGCGTCAACTTCAGCTGCTGGCCGAAGCGGGCCGGGTTCTTGCGCAATCGGTCAAGGTGATCGGCAACGTCCGCACGGCCGTCGCTGTCCCGGCGGAGCATCCTCCGCCTGATGTGTCGAGCAGTGCCGCTCTGCGCGACACACTGCTCGACGCTACCGCGATCTATATACCCGATCCATATAAATCGACTGCCGGCATTCATGTCATGAGTGTGCTGAAAGCGCTTGGCATAGCGCTCAGTGTCGAACAGCGGATCAAGGCGTTTCCAAATGGCGAGACCGCAATGCGGGTTTTGTCGGAAGAGGCAAGCGCCGGTGCAATTGGCATTACCCAGACAACGGAAATCAGGTACACGCCGGACATCATGTTGGTCGGCCCGCTGCCGCCTGAGCACAAACTGGTGACGACCTATTCGGCAGCGGTGAACGCGAACGCGGCGGATATCCCCAGTGCGATGAAGCTGGTGGCCGCATTGACTGGCGAGTTATCCGCAGCGGCCCGGACCCACAGCGGTTTTGAAGTGCCGTAAGCCGTCACGCCCGTACCTGAAACTACATCAATCGAATGACCCGATTCCGCACTGCCGGCCCGTCGAGGTATGACCGGCCGGCAACACAGGAAGGCGAGTTTTGCCTGCAAGGAACGGAGGAGACATGACGCACAAGCCGAGACACAAGCCCGGGCACAAGCCGTTGTACAAAGTGCTTTACTTTCAGGTAATCGTCGCAATCGTGATTGGCGTGGCAGTGGGGCATTTTCTGCCCGACGTCGCCATAGCGATGAAACCGCTCGGCGACGCCTTCATCAAGCTCGTGCGCATGATGATCGCGCCCGTGATTTTTTGCACGGTTGTAACGGGCATTGCGGGCATGAGCGACATTCGCAAGGTCGGCCGCGTCGGCGGCAAGGCGTTGCTGTATTTCGAAGTGGTTTCGACGCTTGGGTTAGCAATCGGTTTGCTGGCCGCGCATGTGTTGAAACCCGGTGCCGGCTTTAACGTCAACCCGGCCACGCTCGACGCAAGTGCCGTCTCTTCCTATGCTGCACAAGCCGCGCATGGCGATGGGGTCGCCGGCTTCTTCATGCACGTGATTCCGGATACCTTCGTTGGCGCATTCACGCAAGGCGATATCTTGCCGGTGCTGCTGATCGCCATCCTGTTTGGATCGGCACTCGCGATGATGGGCGAATCTGCCCGACCGTTGATCGACCTCATCGAACTGCTGTCGAAACCGCTGTTCCGGATGTTGCGGATCATCAGCGGCCTTGCACCAATCGGTGCGTTCGGCGCGATTGCGTTCACGATCGGCAGATACGGAATCGCCTCCCTGCTGCCGATGATGAAACTGGTCGCCACGTTCTACCTGGTCGCGTTCCTGTTCATTTCGTGTGGACTGGGCCTGATCGCAAGAGCATGCGGTTTCAGCCTGTGGCGTTTCGTCGTGTACATCAAGGACGAACTGCTCATCGTGCTCGGTACGTCGTCCTCGGAAGCAGCGCTGCCACAACTGATGGAGAAGCTCGAGCGGCTAGGCTGCTCGCGCGGCGTTGTCGGACTCGTCGTGCCGACCGGTTACTCGTTCAATCTGGATGGCAACAGCATCTACATGACACTCGTGGTGCTGTTTCTCGCCCAGGCCACCAACACCCATCTGACGATGGTTCAGGAGATCACCGTGCTGGCGGTGACGATGCTGACGTCCAAAGGCGCGACGGGCGTGAGCGGGGCGGCGATCATTACGCTGGCCGCGAGCCTCTCAGTGATACCCATCGTGCCGGTGTCGTCGATCGTGCTGATACTGGGCGTCGAGCGCTTCATGTCCGAGTGCCGGGCGCTGACCAATACGATGGGGAACTGCGTGGCCACGATTGTGATTGCCGCCTGGGAGAAGGAGCTTGATCGCGATGCAATGAAGGCGGCACTTGCGCGAACCGGTGGCGCAGTCATCGCGGCGCATGACAGTGAAGTCGCGATGCTTGCCGGGATAAGCCGGGAGCCAGGCAACGAAGCGCGGCGCTCCGCTGGACGCTACTGATTCAATAACGGAGCACACACCCGATGACAGACCGTCGTAAATTCCTGAAAGAGGCGCTCGCCACCAGCGCGGCAGCGGCGCTAGTGAAGCCCGGTGTGAGCGTTGCAGCCCAGACATCGCCAGCGGTGGCCCCGGGTTCAGTCGAGCGCCCATCGAGCGCACTCGCCGCACGTGAAACACTCGCGCCGTCGCTCACCGAAGCACCTGCCACCGATGCACAGCACGTCGGCAATCCCGGTTCGGATTTTATGGTCGACCTGCTGCGCATCGCAAACGTCGAGTACGTGGCGGCGATGCCGGGGTCGACGTTTCGCGGGATTCAGGAATCGATCGTCAATTACGCGAGCAATCGCAAGCCGGAACTGATTGTCTGCACGCACGAGGAAATCTCGGCGGCTATCGCCCACGGTTACGCCAAGGTTGCGGGCAAGCCGATGGCGTGCCTCGTCCATAGCACGGTCGGTTTGCAGCACGCGTCGATGGGCATCTACAACGCGTGGTGTGATCGCGCGCCCATGATCGTCCTCGCTGGCAATATCGCGGACGGCCCGAAACGGCGGCCCGGTATTGAGTGGAATCACACTGCGCAGGATCTCGGGGCACTCGTGCGCGATTACACGAAATTCGACGACGCTCCCGTGTCGCTTCAAGGCTACGCAGAGTCATTCATGCGTGCCGTGACGATGGCAACCACACCGCCGATGGAGCCGGTGTTGCTCGTCGCCGATGCCGACCTGCAGGAAACGCCGATCGCCAATCCACGCGACATCACCGTGCCGGCTCTAAGCCCGGTATCGCCGCCCGCGGCTAGCGACGCAGTGCTCGCCGACATCGCACGTCGTCTCGCCGGGGCGGCACATCCCGTCATCGTGGTGGACCGCGCGGTACGCACCGAAGCGGGCATGAACGCACTCGTCCAGCTCGCCGAGACGCTCAATGCCCCCGTGATTGATCTGCTCGCACGAATGAATTTTCCGACGAATCACTATCTGAACCAGACATGGTTGCAGTCGCAGCTCATCCCGCAAGCCGACGTGATACTCGCGCTCGACGTGGGCGATCTGTGGGGCGTGACGGGAACCGTTCGCGATGTCGTCGGTCGGCCGTCTGTCCGCATCGCCCGTGAAGATGCCCAGGTCATTCACATTTCGTCGGGCTATCTGTACGGCAAGTCGAACATGCAGGACGCGGAGCGCTACTCGGCTGCGACGATCGCGGTGGGAGCGGACGCCGAAACGTCCATGCAGCCGTTGCTCGACGCCGTGCGCGCTGCCTTGACGACGACCCAACGGGCGACGATAGCCGGCCGCACGCCGGCTATGCACGCAGCCTTTGCCGCGATGCGCGAAGTGTCGCTGCGCGACGCAGCGCTCGGCTGGGACGCGAGCCCGATCAGCACCGCACGGCTATCGCAGGAAGTCTGGAACGCGGTGCGCCACGATAACTGGGGGCTGGTCTCGCATACGCTCTTTATTAGCCGCTGGCCGCACCGTCTGTGGGATATGACGAGGCCGTATCACTACATCGGAGGTGAAGGTGGCTATGGCGTGGGCTACAACATGCCTGCATCAGTGGGCGCGGCGCTCGCGCACCGGGACGCCGGCCGCATTGCCGTGAATATTCAGACGGATGGCGACCTGATGGTCGCGCCCGGTGCGCTGTGGACCGCTGCCCATCACAGCGTGCCGCTCCTCACGGTCATGCATAACAACCGCGCCTGGCATCAGGAATCGATGCACGTCCAGCGAATGGCGAGCTGGCGAGACCGGAATCCGGAAAACGGCCGCGTCGGCACGGTGATCAACGATCCTCCTATCGACTATGCAGCGCTCGCTCGCAGCATGGGCATGTGGGCCGAGGGGCCGATATCCGACCCGGCCCAGCTAGGACCGGCGCTTGCACGCGCGATGAAACAGGTCCGTGCGGGCAAGCCTGCAATGGTCGATGTGTTGACGCAGCCCCGGTGAGGACACTCCGCATGACTCAATCTCGAAGAGACCAGGTGAACGGGCGAAGCGTGCTCGCGGATGCAATGATGGCGATCGCGCTGGTGGTGTCTGCCGTTTCGATCGCGCAGGCGGCCGGGGTCGACGATAACGCTGGAAGGGCGCTTTTCGTCAGCAAAGGGTGTTTCGAGTGTCACGGCTACGCGGCGCAGGGCAGCCTGATGACCGGGCCGTCACTCGCCCCGAATACGCCCTCGCTCGACGCGATGCGCGCCTATGTGCGTGCGCCAAAAAGGCTGATGCCGCCTTACAGCGAAAAGATACTTTCGGACGACGATCTCTCACGCATTCACGCGTATCTGGCCTCGCTGCCTGAGCCGCGTTCGCCCGCCGGCATCGCGTTGCTTGCGGCGGATGCGAGTGATCTAAAAGCGACCGAGGGCACGATTACTGCGACGACGACCGGAGCGGCAAGTACTTCAGCCGCGGATTTGACGCATGGGCAAACCGTCTTCGCAGCCCACTGCGCTTCGTGCCACGGAGTGGAGGGCGGCGGAGCCTTTGCACCCAGTCTGCGCGGCGTCGGCGTACGGATGGGCCTAACGGCAATCGAGGCGCAGGTTCGCTCGCCTTCGGGGGCGATGCCCACGCTGTTTCCCACCGTCATTAGCGCAACGGATGTGCAAGACGTCTCAAGATATGTCGCAACGTTGAAATAGAACAGATCAAAAAGAACAGGCCAGCCGCTTTTAAGGCGGCTGGCCTGTGTACATCACGTCTCTAGCAAAACGATCAGGCTTGCGGCGCAGTATCGTCAGTTGCGTTGGTCGCGTCCGTGGCCGGTGCTTCCTCTTTCTTGCCGAGGAGCGATTCCAGCTTGCCCGCACCTTCGAAACCCGCAACCGCTGCAATGCCCTTTGTCAGCAGACCCGCATCCGGGTCGACTTTCTCTGCTGCCTCGACTGCAGCAACAGCACCGGCGATTTCGCCAACCGTGTCCAGGATTCCCATGGCACTCCCTCCCTGTGTTGAATGAAAAAGCATCATCTCACAACGCAGCGCATCGCGGCAGAGCTTTGTTTGTCAGCAAAATGGAAGCTAACGTGCTGCGATATGTCGTCATCCGCGCGGCGCGCGACAGATGATGATCGCAGGGTGCATTTTGCATATTCTATTTATTACAAAGCATTTTCAATTTCCTGCCTATTAAACTTCAATAAATTACAAATTCCATCAAAAAAAGTTTGACGCCCGATTTTTATCTCCGATACTTCAGTTCATCAGAAATCAGACAAATCACAAGCAGAACGAATCAAAACTCAAACAGCATCTTTTCGTTTGTGTTTCCGTAACGCCTTCTTTCCTGACCGGGTCGGGCTGGTTTGAGACGGCCCGGTGTCTCATCGGGTTTCGTGGGAACCGCCGTGCGTCATGCCGACGCATGGGGGCAAGTTGTTGTCTGTTACTTTGAATTGCTAACCGAGGGGTAATGTCAAATGAATCAGATTTCAGTCAAAACGAAACAACGCAACGCCCGATTAACGATGGCCATCGCCATCGCGATGGGCGCGGCATTCGGCGTCGCCACCGCGCACGCCGCCGATAGCGGATGGACCGAAACGAAGACCAAAGGCTTCCTGCCGCTGGTGCAGCAACAGGCCGCCACGGCAGCCTCGACAGACGTCGCTTCGGCGGCGGCTAGCGCAGTCGAGCTGGCGCCAGGTGAGACGATCGACGTGTTGCTCGGCTTGAATCTGCGCAACGAAACGCAGCTCGACACGTTCCTGCGCGATCTGCACACGCCGGGTTCGCCGCAATACCATCGCTTCGTCACGACGGAACAATTCGCCGCGCAGTACGCGCCGACCGAGCAGCAGGTCGCTGCCGTCGTCGCGCATCTGCGCAAGGCCGGTTTCATCGACATCGTGGTGGCGCCGAACCGTCTGCTGGTCTCGGCATCGGGTACGGCAGCCACGGTCAAAACGGCGTTCCGCACGGGGCTTAAAGGCTTCACCAAGAACGGCCGCCACGTCTACGCCAACACGGATGCCGCGCAGGTGCCGAACGCGCTGGGCAGCATCGTCGGTTCGGTGCTGGGGCTGCAGAACGTCGAACTGATGCACACGGGTGCGAGCCAGCCGGAAGGCGATACCAGCAACCTGACGATTCCGGCAGGGGCTGCCGCCGTGCCGCACAACTCGACCGAGTTCTCGTCGATCTACGACGCCGGCACCACGCCGACCGCGTCGCAAACCACCGTCGGGATTATTTCCGAAGGCAATCTGACGCAAACCGTGTCCGACCTCAACACCTTTGCCGCGAACAACGGTCTCGGGACGATCAGCAGCTCGGTGGTGAAAACCGGTTCGTCCGGCAGCTCGTATACCGACACGAGCGGTACGGTCGAGTGGAATATGGATAGCCAGGCGATCGTCGGCGCAGCGGGCGGCAGCGTGCAGAAAGTCGTGTTCTACGATGCGCCGTCGATGACACTGTCGGCCATCACGGCGGCCTACAACCGGGTCGTAACGGACAACGTGGCGAAGGTGATCAACGTGTCACTCGGCGTATGCGAATCGTCCGCGCATAGCGGGGGTTCGCAGGCAACCGACGATACGATCTTCAAGCAGGCCGTGGCGCAAGGCCAGACCTTCTCGGTGTCGGCCGGGGATCACGGCGCGTATGAGTGCGCAGGCGGAAGCCCGTCCCGCTCGACCTACACGGTCAGCGAACCCGCCACCTCGCCGTACGTGATTGCCGTGGGCGGTACGACGCTCTTCACGCAGGCATCGAACACCGGGACCTACAACAGTGAGATCGTGTGGAACGATCCGAGCTGGGACCCGGGCACCGTGTGGTCGACAGGCGGCGGCGTCAGTGCGTACGAGAGTGCGCCGTCGTGGCAGTCGTCGAGCCTGACGGGATCGACCAAACGTGCGCTGCCGGATGTCGGTTTTGACGCCGATCTGCGGACCGGGGCGATCCTCGTGGTATCCGGCAAGACGTCGGATACGTTGTGGGGTTCGGGGTATCTGAACAACGAAGGCGGCACGAGCCTTGCCGCGCCGATTTTCACGGGCATCTGGGCGCGGCTCGAATCGGCGAACGGCAACAACCTTGGCTTCCCTGCCAGCAGCATCTACAACTATTTCCCGTCGAATGCGTCGGTGGTTCACGACGTGACGTCGGGAAATAACGGTAGCGGCGGCTATGGCTACAACGCGAAAGCAGGGTGGGATGCAACGACCGGTTTCGGCAGCATCGATATTTCGAAACTGAATGCGTTCATCCAGAAAACGCCGGACTTCGCGCAGTGACGATTCGCATGCGGATCTGACACGCGATGTAGACGGGCGGGCTGCGCCGGTGTGTACGGCGCAGGCCCGCCCGAATCAGATGTTCAGAGCGGACGAGTCGAGCTCCCCACGACGAACCGCCCGCTGCAATTACTACTTGGCCGCTTGCTCGGAAGTTTTCGCGCACTGCGCATGCCGCGGATCGCACAGCTTGCTGGCCGACCAGCCACCACCCAGATCGCCGAATAACGAAGCCGCATCGAGCAGACGCTGTTCCTGCACGTTCAACGCAGTCTGCTGATCGCTTAACTGCGTGGCGAGCGCAGTCGCCACCGTGGTGTAGTCGACCGTACCCGCCTGGTATTCGTTGAACGCGATCTTCGCGCCCTCGGTTGCATCGCGCACGGCGCTATCCAGTGCATCGGCTTGCTGCGCGAGAATGCGCAGACCGGACAGGTCGTTTTCGACGTTGGCGAATGCTGTCAACACGGTGCCGCGATAGCTGGCCACAGCCGCGTCGTACGCGGCCTTCGCAGCGTCGACTTCCGCGTGGCGCTCGCCGGCATCGAACAGCGTCTCGGTGGCGTTTCCGCCGAGCGACCACACACGGTTGGCCGCATGCAGCAAACCGGACAGCGGCGCCTGCGAGAACCCGTCCAGCGCGGACAGCGAAATGGTCGGATAGTAGGCCGCCACAGCCACGCCGATTGCGGCGTTCTGGGCTGCCATCGTGCGTTCGGCCGCGGCGATATCGGGTCTGCGTTCGAGCAGCGTCGACGGCACGCCCACAGGAATAGACGGCAACGTCGGCAACGCCGTGCTATGCGGAATGTCCAGGTCTTCCGGGTTCTTGCCGACCAGTATCGCAATCGCGTGCGCATACTGCGCCCGCGCGACACCGAGTGAAATCAGGCTCGCCTGCGCACTTTCAAGCTGCTCGCGCGCTGTGATGAGGTTCGACGGCGGCACGGTGCCGGCGCGATCCTGATCGGCGACGACACGCAGATAGTGCTGATAAGCCTCGACGGTCTTCTGCAGCAGATCGATGTTCGCATCGCTGACGCGCAACTGGATGATGTCGCTCGCGAGCGATATCTGTTCGGAGAGCGTCGCGTTGGCGAGCGTCGCTTCGTCGACCTGGGCGGTTGCCGCGTTCTGCTCGATCGTACGGCGCACCTGGCCCCACAGATCGGGCGTCCAGCTCGCCGTGCCTTCGAGCGTGCCGGAATTGACTGGCGGCAGATTCGCGCCGACGGAGCCGCTAGCGCTGCGCGCACGCGTCCCCGAACCCGTGACGCCAATTGTCGGGAACAGCGAGGCACGCGCCACGCGCACTTCAGCAAGCGCCTGCTGATAGTTCGCGTAATCCTGGCGCACGGTCTGGTTCGACACCGACACGAGCGGTTCGAGCTGATCGATCAGTGGATCGTTGAAGCCGGTCCACCAGTCGCCTTTCGGCTCGGTGGCAGCGGGCTCGGCCTGGGTCCAGCCGGGCAATTCCTTGTAGGTCGCGGCGACGGGCACGGGGGGCCGGCGATAATCCGGGCCGACCATGCAACCGCCGAGCATCAACGCGAGCGCGGCGACCAGCGGCAGACGGGGAGTCTTCATCTTCATGCCTTGGTTTCCGGTGTAGCCGGGGTATCGGGTGTAGGCGGGTTTTCCTGCTGTCTGCTCCACGGCATGCGCGCAGACCACCGGGCCAGCCTCGCACGCAGGCGATCGAGGTACAGATAGATCACCGGCGTCGTGTACAGCGTAAAGGCCTGGCTGACGATCAGACCGCCCATCACCGTAATGCCGAGCGGCTGGCGCAGCGACGCGCCCTGGCCGATGCCGATCGCGAGCGGCACGGCACCGAGCACGGCGGCAAAGGTCGTCATCATGATCGGGCGCAGCCGCACGACGGCCGCGTTATGCATGGCCTCGCGCGCGTTCTGTCCTTCGGTGCGTTGCAGGTGGATCGCCACGTCGACCATCATGATGCCGTTTTTCTTGACGATACCGATCAGCAGCATGATGCCGATAAAGGCGATCGCGGAGAACGAACTGCCGAACACGAGCATCGCGAGCGTCGCACCGATCAGGGCAGACGGCAGGGTCGAGAGGATCGTGATCGGATGGATCGCGCTCTCGTAGAGAATGCCGAGCACGAGATAGACCACGAAGAGCGCGGCGAGGATCAGCAGCGGAATGGTCCCCGCCGATTGCGAATAGGCCTGCGCCGCGCCGGCAAACGAGCCGTGAATCGAGGCGGGCATACCGATGTCGCGTGAGGCCTGGTCGAGTATCGCGGAAGCTGAGCTGAGCGAGCCGCCGAGCGGCAGGTTGAACGACACGGTCGCGGCGACGAGGCCGCTCTGGTGGCTCACCTGGGTCGCCGTTTGACTGTTGCTGTAGGTCGCGAACGCCGGCAGCGGCACCATCGTTTCGGCAGAGGTACTGTCCGCGCTGCCGCTCGAACTGCCGCCCTTGCTGTTGGCGATGCTATTGGTGGTCTGGTTCGCTTCGGCGTTCGAGTTGAGCGAGTTGGTTCCAGCGGCCGTGCTCTGCGTAGTGCTGACCGCGCTGACCGTGCCGCCCGGCATCTGCGTCTGCTGCGTGCCGTTAGCGTTGCCCGCGGCGGTGCTCATGAAGATCTGGTTGAGCGTCTGCGGGTATTGCCAGTATTTCGGCGCGACTTCCATCACGACGAAGTACTGGTTGACCGCGTTATAGATCGTCGACACCGTGCGCTGGCCAAATGCGTCGTACAGCACGTTGTCGATCTGGTTGGGTTGAAAGCTGTAGCGCATCGCGGTCGCGCGATTGATGTTAATCAGCGTCTGCAAGCCGTGTTGCTGCAGGTCCGAGTTCACATCCTGAATCTGCGCGCGGTGTTTGTTGAGTTCGGCGACGAGTAGCGGTGTCCATTTGAACAATGCCGCGGCGTCGTCGCTGGTCAACGTGTACTGATACTCGGCCGCCGACTGCCGGCCGCCAATGCGCAGGTCCTGCGCGGCCTGCAGGAACAGTTGCGCACCGGACACCTGGCTTAACCGCGGACGCAGACGGTTGACGATCTCGGTCGCCGACGCGTGGCGCTGGGCGAGCGGCTTCAACTCGATAAAGACCATGGCCGTGTTGAGCGCGCGGCCGCCGGTAAAGCCAGCAACCGATGCGACGGCCGGATCGGTCTGCACGATCGCCTGCAACTGCGCGAGTTTCTTTTCCATCGCCGTGAACGAAATGCTCTGGTCCGCGATGATCTGGCCGATCAGGATGCCGTTGTCCTGCTCCGGAAAGAACGTGCCCGGCACGAAGCGGAGCAGGACGACGTTGAGCACGAGCAGACCGATCAGCGTCAGGATGCAGATCAGCGCATGATCGAGCACGGCGTCGAGCGAGCGCGAATAGGCTTCCTTGAAGCGCTCGAACTGGTTTTCCACCCAGCGCCCCCAGCCCGCACTGGAATGCCCCGCGTTTTTGCGGGTCAGCACAAACGCACACATGGTCGGCGTGACGGTGAGCGAGACCACCAGCGAAATCAGGATCGCAATCGACAGCGTCACCGAGAATTCGTGGAACAGCAGGCCCAGGATGCCGGGCATCAACAGGATCGGCAGAAACACCGCGATCAGCGACAGGCTCATCGAGACCACGGTGAAGCTCACTTCCTGACTGCCGCGCAAGGCGGCCTCGCGTGGACTGAGACCCGCCTCGAGGTAGCGTGTCGCGTTCTCCAGTACCACTACGGCGTCGTCGACCACGAAGCCGGTGCTGATGGTCAACGCCATCAGCGAGAGGTTGTCGATGCTGTAGCCGAGCAGGTACATCGGCCCGAACGTCCCGATGATGGACAGCGGCAACGCGACCGCCGGCACGAGCACCGCGCGCGGCGAGCGCAGGAACACGAACACCACGCCGATCACCAGCAGCACAGCGATGAACAGCGTGCGCAACGTATCCTGTACCGAGGCATTGACCGATTGCGACGCATCGATTGCGACTTCGACGTGCACGTCCTTCGGCAGCGTGGCTTCGATAGACGGCAGCACCGCGTTGATCTGCTTGACCGTGTTGACCACGTTGCTGCCCGGCGTCGGATAGATGATCGCCAGCACGGCGGACTTGCCGTTGTAGAGCCCCGCGTTGCGGATGTTTTCGTTTGAATCGATCACCTGGGCGACGTCGCGCAACATCAGCGGCGCGCCGTTCCGATAGGCGATGACCAGGTCGAGGTAATCCTTCGCCTTGGTGGCCTGATCGTTGGACGTGACCTGATAACGCTGGCCGTCCAGATCGAGGTGGCCTTTCGCGCTGTTGGCGTTGGCGGCACTGATGGCCGCCCGCACATCCTCGAGGCCGACGCCATAGCTGCTGAGCTTGCCCGGATCCAGTTCGACGCGTACCGACGGCAGTGCGCCGCCGCCCAGCGTAATCTGGCCCACGCCGGTGACCTGCGACAACTGCTGCTGGATGACCGAATCGGTGGAATCGTAGAGCTGCGCGAGCGTCAGCGTCTTCGAGGTGAGCGCGAGCACCATGATCGGCGAATCGGCCGGATTGTATTCGCGGTAGATCGGGTTGCTGCGCAGCGTACTCGGCAGGTCGGCGCGGGCGGCCTGGATCGCGGCTTCGACGTCGCGCGCGGCGCCGTTGATGTCGCGGTTCAAGCCGAACATCACCACGATCAGCGACGAGCCGACCGAACTCGTCGACGTCAGCTCGGCGACGTCGGCGATCGTCCCGAGCCGGCGTTCGAGCGGCTCCGCAACGGTGGAGGCCATGATGTCGGGGCTCGCGCCGGCCATGCTCGCCTGCACGACGATGACCGGAAACGCGATGTTCGGCAGCGGCGCGACCGGCAGCCGGAAATACGCCAGCAAGCCGGACAGCGCGATCGCGATCGCCAGCAAGGTCGTGGCGACCGGTCTGCCGATAAAGAGCGCCGTGATGTTCACTGCGCACCCTCAGCGATACCGGGCTGGGACTTGCGCCTGCGGCGCACGCGCTCGGCGAGCCGGTCGAAGAACAGATAGATGACCGGTGTCGTGAACAGCGTCAGCAACTGGCTCAGCGTCAGCCCACCGATAATCGCCAGACCCAGCGGCCGGCGCAGCTCGGACCCCGTACCCGTGCCGAGCAGCAGCGGCAGGGCGCCGAGCATGGCGGCGAGCGTGGTCATCAGGATCGGCCGGAAGCGCAGCAGCGAGGCTTCGAAAATCGCGTCGCGCGGCGACTTGCCGTGGTTGCGCTCGGCGTCGAGCGCGAAGTCCACGATCATGATCGCGTTCTTCTTGACGATACCGATCAGCAGCACGATACCGATGATGCCGATCACGTCGAGGTCGCTACCCGCGATCATCAGCGCGAGCAACGCGCCGATGCCCGCCGATGGCAGCGTCGACAGAATCGTCACCGGATGGACGAAGCTTTCGTACAGCACGCCGAGCACGATATACACGGCCACGAGTGCGGCGACCAGCAGATAGACCTCGCTCGACAGCGAGTCCTGGAACGCCTGCGCGGCGCCCTGGAACGCGGAGGTGATCGACGGCGGCAGGTTCACGGCCTGCTGGGCGCGCTTGATTTCGTCCACGGCCGTACTCAGCGATGCGCCCGGCGCGAGGTTGAACGACACCGTCACGGCAGGGAACTGGGCCAGGTGACTGATCACGAGCGGCGACTTGACGACCTTGATCGTCGCGATGCCGTTGAGCGGTACCTGGCCGCTGCTGCTGGTCTGGCTCGGCAGATACAGATTGCCGAGCGACTGCACGGTCGGGATCGACTCGGGCTTGGCGACCAGGATCACGCGGTACTGGTCCGATTGCTGGAAGATCGTCGACACGATGCGCTGACCGAGCGCGTCGTAGAGCGCGTTATCGATGGTGGCGGGCGTGATGCCGTAGCGCGCGGCCAGTTGCCGGTTGACCTCCACGTTGATGCTCAGGCCGTCGTTGTTCATGTCGCTCGTCACGTCGGTGATCGAGGATATCTTCTGCATCCGCGCGATCAGTTCGGGGACGTATTTCTGGAACGCCTGCTGGCTCGGTCCGCGCAACACGAACTTGTACTGGTTCGGCGACACCGTGGTGTCGAGCGTCAGGTCCTGCTCGGGCTGCAGGAACAGCTTGATGCCAGGGACATCGGCCACTTCCTGCTGCAGCCGCCGCGCGATCTCGACCGCGCTCAGCGAGCGGTCGTCCTTTTGCTTCAGGTTGATCAGGAAGCGACCGTTGTTTAGCGTGGTATTCGTGCCGTCGATGCCCACGTACGACGTCACCGAGGTCACATCCGGGTCCTTCAGGATCGCCTCGGCCAGCGCCGACTGCCTGGTTGCCATTGCCTGGTAGGACACCGTGTTGTCGGCCACACTGAGGCCCTCGATCACCCCGACGTCCTGGACCGGGAACAGCCCCTTCGGAATCACGACGTACAGAATCCCGGTCAGCGCGAGCGTGAGCACAGCCACCGTCAGCGTCAGCTTCTGGTGATCCAGCACCCAGCGCAAACCGCGCTCGTAGGCGTTCAGCGTCTTGTTGAAGAGGTTTTCGCTCACGCGCTCGAAGCGGCTCGGATGCCGTTGTGCCTGGGCCCGCAGAATGCGCGCGCAGAGCATCGGCACGAGCGTCAGCGAAATCACCGCCGAGATGACGATCGTCACCGCGAGCGTGACTGCGAACTCGCTAAACAGCCGCCCGATCACGCCGCCCATGAACAGCAGCGGGATCAGCACGGCGATCAGCGAAACGGTCAGCGAGAGGATCGTGAAGCCGATCTGCCCGGCGCCTTCGAGCGCGGCTTCGAGCGGCGTCTTGCCTTCCTCGAGATAGCGCACGATGTTCTCGATCATCACGATCGAATCGTCGACCACGAAGCCGGTGGCGATGATCAGCGCCATCAGCGACAGATTGTCGATCGAGTAGTGCAGTTCGTACATCATCGCCAGCGTGGCGATCAGCGAGACCGGCACGGAAATACTCGGAATCAACGTTGCCGGCACATTGCGCAGGAACACGAAGATCACCATCACCACGAGCCCGATCGCGAGTGCCAGTTCGAACGCGGCGTCGGAGACCGAGGAGCGGATCGCTTTGGTACTGTCGGCGACGACCGTGACTTTTACGCCTGCGGGCAACGACGCTTCGAGCGTGGACAACTGCTTCGTGATCTGGTCGACGGTGGCGATCACGTTCGCGCCCGGCTGACGCTGCACGTTGAGAATGATGGCGGGTGAGTGGTTGAACCACGCGCCTTGTGCGGTGTCCTGCGCGGCCGTGCTGACGCGCGCGACATCGCGCATGTACACCGGCGCGCCGTTCTGATACGCGATGACCGTGTCCAGATACTGTTGGGGATCGTCGATCTGGTCGTTGGCGTTGATCGTGTAGTCCAGCTCCGGGCCGTCGAAGTTGCCCTTAGGCTGGCTCACGTTGACGTTGCCGAGCAGCGTGCGCAGATCGTCGAGACTCAGGCCATAGGCGGCCAGTTTTTGCGGGTCCGCCTCGACCCGGATAGCGGGCACGTTACCGCCTGAAGTCGTAACCACACCGACGCCGCTCACCTGGGAGATTTTCATCGCGAGGCGGTTGTTGGCGGCATCCTGCAACTGCGTCAGCGACATCGACGTGGACGTGACGGCGAGCGTCAGGATCGGCTGGTCGGCCGGATTCACCTTGGCGTAGGTCGGCGGCGCGGGCAGGCCGCTCGGCAGATAGCTGTTCGCCGCGTTGATCGCCTGCTGGACGTCCTGTTCCGCGATATCGAGGTTCAGCGCGAGATCGAACTGCAGCGTGATCACCGACGACCCGTCCGAGCTGAACGAGGTCATCTGCTGCAAGCCGGGAATTTCGCCGAGCTGTACCTCGAGCGGCGCGGTGACCGTGGTCGCCATCACATCGGGACTGGCGCCGGGATAGAAGGTCTGGACCTGGATCGTCGGGTAGTCGACGTCGGGCAGTGCGGACACCGGCAGAAAGCGCACGGCGACCAGACCCACCATCACGAGGGCGATCACCAGCAGCAAGGTCGCCACCGGCCTCAGCACGAACACGCGGGAAATATTCATCGGCGCGCGGGTCCGTGGTTACGAAGCTTGCGATGCATCGGCGCCTGCCTGGCGATGCGCGGCGTGTTGCGCGCGGGCTGCGGATGCGCCGGCGGCGTCGCTCGCCGGTCCTGCCGGCTTCGCACCGGCTACCCTGATCTTCGCGCCGTCGCTCAGGCGGTCCATGCCGTCGGTCACCACGCGGTTGCCGGCGGAGAGGCCGGTCAGGATGACGGTGTTCTTGCCGTCGCTCGGGCCGAGTGTCACCTTGTGCACGGAGACCGTGTTGTCGGCATTGACGAGGAATACATAGTTGCCGGGTGCACCGCTCTGCACGGCGGGCGTCGGTACCAGCACCGCGTTCTGCAGCGTATCGACCTGCAACTTGACGTTGACGAACTCGTTGGGGAAGAGCGCTTCGTTATCGTTTGCGTAAGTCGCCCGTAAGGTTACGGTGCCGGTGCTCGTCGCCATCTGGTTGCTGATGGCATACAGCGTGCCGGTCGCGATTTCCTTGCTGGTGTCGCTCGTGTACGCGGTGACCGGCAGTTTCGCGCCGGAATTGAAGCGCGCCAGCACCGAGGCGAGCGAGTTCTGCGGCACGGTGAATTCGACGGTGGTCGGCTTCATCGTGGTGATGACCACGACGCCGGTGGTGCTCGACGCGGTCACGTAGTTGCCCGGATCGACGAGACGCAGGCCCACGCGGCCGGCCACCGGCGCAGTGATGTGGCAATAGATCAGGTCGAGCTCGTACTGCGCGATGTTGGCCCGATCCGCTTTGACCGCGGCTTCGTCCTGCTGAACCGTGAACTGCTGGTCCACATAGGTTTGTTCTGCGATCGATTTCTGCTGGTTCAACTGCGTATAGCGCGCGAGATCGGAGCGGGCCTGGGCGAGGCTCGCGAGATCCTTCGCCAGTTGCGCTTCGGCCTGCTGCTTGTTGATTTCGTACTGGCGCGGATCGATCTGTACGAGGAACTGGCCTTTCGCCACATCCTCGCCTTCGTGATAGGCGACCTGTGTGAGGTAGCCGCTTAACTGGGGCAGCACGGTGACGGTCGCAACCGGCGTCACGGTGCCCAGTTCGCTCAGTACTTCGGGCATGTCGCCCAGCGTCGCCGGGGCCACGGTGACGACCTGCGCCGGTGTGGCAACCTTGGGTTTCTTCCCGCGCAATACGTGGACGAGCACCAGCGCGATCACGATCAGCAATACCAGCACGAGCACGATGCGCCCGTAGTGCCGGCGCTGCCTTGGTTGGTTGGACCCGACCTCGCTCATAGAACCTCAGTAAAGAGTGATTGCCGCAGACAAATAAGAGCAGCCGCTTCGAAAGGACCCGATGCCGGGCGTTTAATTGTCATGCAAGATCGCTAACTCATCAGGCGCTTGACGAGAGAGTCTAGCGAATCGCACGTCGCGTGTTGATACCCGTTGTCTTCCAGACGTTGCAGGCCGTTACGACAGCAGCCTGCCGCAATGTTCTGTAAAGAAACCAGGATTTCGCAAGAAAGCGGTGGGCTGGTTTGGGGTGACACGCGCAGATGGGAACATGAGTCGTGTATTGAAATCGTGGATCAGGGTTGCGGAAGACCGCGCCGCGATGAGTTTGCTTATCGGCGCATGGTACTCGTCGAAGGTTGCGGGAAGATTACGATATTCTTTGCACAGGCCGGTCCTCGAGTCGGGGTAATTGCTTGCAGCATTTTCTGAGAATGTCACCGTGAGACGCCCATCATGCGACTGACCAAAGCTTCATTTGTGTTTCTGGGCCTGTGCTGGGGGTCGAATTTCATCTACATGAAATGGGCCGCGGTGCTTATCAGCCCAATGCAGATCGCATTCTTGCGCGTGCTCTTTGGTTTTTTACCGCTTGCCGTTGTCGCCTCGTACAAAGGCGTGATCAATCGCGGTCAGGTGAAACATATCCCGCACTTTTTCGTCATGGCTGCTGTGGCGACGGCTTTCTACTATGTCGCCATCGTAAAGGGCACGGCGTTGCTACCGTCGGGTGTCGCGGGGGTTCTGGGGGGATCGATTGCGATCTTTACGGCGATTGCCTCGGTTCTATTTCTGAGGACGGAGAAACTCAACGCATTAATGGGGTTTGGGGTGATCGCGGGATTCGCGGGGATTGTGCTGATCGCGAGGCCATGGGAAGGCGAGAACAATGCCAACGATCTGACGGGCGTGGCGTGGATGCTCGGCGCCGCGATCATCCTCGGATTATCGTACGTGTATGTCCGCCGCTTTCTCTCGCCGCTCAATCTGCCGCCTCTCGCGATGGTGACATGGCAGATGGGACTGGCTCTCGCGATACTTGCTGCGCTCACGGATTACTCGGGAATGGGCCGGCTGATGCAGGACTGGCGAGCGGCCGCGGGCGTTGTCGTGGGACTCGGTTTCCTTGGCACCGGTATGGCGTTTCTCCTCTACTACTATCTATTGCAGGAACTCGGTGCAGTGGCGGCCTCAGGCGCGACCTACATCACGCCCACGGTCGCTGTGCTGATCGGATGGTTGGCTGGCGAACGAGTCGACATGCTGGAGATCGCTGCCGTCGCATTGATCCTCGCCAGCATCGCCATGCTGCAGATCGGACGACAACGCGCTTCACGAAGCATTGAACAGTCAGCCAATATCGGTTCAGCGCGCACGTGACGCAGCGTTGCAAAAAGCGGGGGTGCCCCTCGATTTCTTGAGGGCACCCCCGTGCGGCACTATGTCAACTCATCGGCTTTACTTCCACGGAATTTCCGGCGACTTGTAATAGCCCACACCGAAGGCATCCCAGCGTTGACCTTGAGTGACGAGTCGTTGCTGGAAGCCCGTCCAGTCGTGC
This sequence comes from Paraburkholderia acidicola, assembly GCF_002362315.1. GTDB lineage: Bacteria > Pseudomonadota > Gammaproteobacteria > Burkholderiales > Burkholderiaceae > Paraburkholderia > Paraburkholderia acidicola. The sequence goes on along the minus strand of NZ_MTZV01000006.1, from coordinate 545,598 downwards.
GACGACAGTCGCGACCAGCCGATCTCCGCCATCGACGCCATGCGCGGGAACGCCATGTAGTCGGCATAGGTCTTCTGCGTCGCCCACACCGTGTTGTTATCGGGCAGGGCGGTCGAGCCGACGTAGGTCCGGTCGCTCCAGAGCGGCGCCTCGAGGCCGGCTATCTGCTGGGCGGGCAACAGGTTGATCGAACCATCTGTCGACGACAGTTCAGTAGTCGGATCCCATGAATAGGATTTCTGGATGCTGACGTACCCTTCCCACAGTAAGCCCCATGGTGTGAGCTGGCTGTACTTCATGTCGAGGTACGCGTGGTCGGCGGGCGAGAAAATAAACTTTGCGCCTTGCGCGATTCCCGATACCGCGTCCTGAACATCCGCCGACTGTGTCGCGGTACCGATCGACGCGCGGTCCGTATCGTCGCCCCAGTATTCGAGCAGCGTCCCGGCGGGAATCTTCGCGGAGCCGATCTGATGCCAACCGATCGGCGTCTTCCCGGCCGCGGTGACCGTGCCGGTTGCGGCGCTCACATAGTCGCCGTACTCGGCTGGCGTGATGCCCGTCGGGGTTTCGTCGCCACCGACATGCACGTACGGTCCCGCCGTCATACCGGCCAGACTGCTCAATACCGTGCTCAGATAGCTGCGCATGTTGGCCAGATGAGCCGGATCCGTCAGGCACAACAGGCTCAGCCCAGGACCATCGAAACCGGAGTACGGCTGAAGCGCCGTGTTACTGCAGTTCAGGTTGGCAAGCGAAGCCTGGGCCGCACTGACGTGGCTCGGGCCATCGATTTCCGGCACGACGGTAATCGAGCGATCGGCGGCGTAGCGCACGATGCCGCGGTAGTCGTCGGCGGTGTAATACCAGGGCCGCGCGGGCACCGTCGGGAAGCTGCTGAGCGTGCTGCCGCTTTGCGTGCTCGCGCCGATCGCCGTCAGGGACGGGAGTGCCGAGATCGCGATACGCCAGCCCTGATCGTCCGCCAGGTGCAGGTGCAGCGTGTTGATCTTCAGCAGTGTGATTTCGTCGATGTAGTGCTTGACCTGATCGACGGTGAAGAAGCGTCGCGAGACGTCGAGCATCGCGCCGCGATAGGCGAACCGCGGCCAGTCGGCGATCACCACGCCCGGCGCTGACCACACGCCGGCTTGCTGGCTCGTGCTATAGACGGCGTTCGGCAGCAACTGGAGGAGCGTCTGGATGCCCATGTACACGCCGTGTGCCGTCGCGCCCCGGATCACCACGCCGAGTTTTCCGGAGATCAGCGTATAGCCTTCCTGTCCGAGCGCGCCCAGCCGGCTCGAGTCCACGTCGAGCACGATGAAGTTCTCGTGGCGCGCGGCGTGAAAGATATCGGCCGTCGGCAACGTGAATCCGGTCGATTGTCCGACGATGCCGCGCAGATAGGAAACGGCGGCGCTCAGATCGGCGCTTCCGCTGGTGATGATGCGGGTGTCCGCGGAGAGGGTGAAGCTGCCAGTCGGCAGAGCGTGTTCAAACACCGGGACCGGAAGCAACGACGGGGCGTTGGCGTCCGAGCCAGCGCCTGCTTTTGCCGCCCTGATCGCGGCGCTGTCATCGAGCGCCGCTGCGATGCTTTTTAACGATGTTGTTTCTTGCGGTGACGCCGCAGCCGCGCTGCTCGATCCGAACGGGGCGCAGGTGGTCAGCAATACAGCGACGGCGCAAAGAACGCCAGGATGCCTCATGTTCGCACTCCAGAAGATGGGGTTGAGATGGTGTTGACGTATCGGCACAGCTTGCGAAGCGCATGCATGCAATCAAAACGGAAACGGGCAATCTCTAATGCGGGTGAGGGGTGTGGAAGGGTTCGCGCGATCTTTGACCTGCGGGATATCAGGGCATGAAAAGAAAAACGCTTTTGGCGTGAAAAGAAATTACATCACTAATGATGGAATTCCTGTAATGGTTAACCCTTTTTAAACATTGGCACATTCTGTCGAATTCTCAATAATTCTCAACTTATGCTTGTGAGATTCTTATGGAAGCTTTGGTATGGCCGCATGCCTTCTGCATGCCAGGATTTGAGCAGCAGAAATCCGGTGTTTATTAAAATCACTAAAACTTTGTCAAATATCCGCGTCGATTCAAAAATATCTATTAATTCAAACATCCTTGACTTGTATAAATCGAGCCATCTAAACTCGGTAACGTATTGACGATATATGAGTGTCGAAATCAATGTTTACGCAGTCGACTAAACATTGTTCTATTGAATCTGTTTAGCACAATAAATAAACAAAATATAAATGGAGAAGACAGCATGCAATCGAAGCAGCGCCGTAGATTCCTGGTGTACAGCACGACGTTGGCCGGAAGCGGCTGGCTGGCCGCATGTGGCGACGGTATCCAGAGCGCGGGTAAGGCACTGGACGAAGCGGGAGCCGGCGCGACCCCCGCAGTACCCGCGACACCGCTGACACCGGGCGTCGTGCCGGCATCGCCGCCCGCGAACCTTGCGGCATCGAGCGAAATCACCGGGCACTGGACGTTCATCGCCGCATCGGAACGCCCGGCGCTCACCGGTGCGCAACTGGCGAGCGCCGCCGGTGCTCCCGGGATGTCGGCCGCGACGGTGCCAGGCACCGCGCTCACGAGCATGATCGCGAACGGCAAATATCCCGATCCGTTCTACGGCAAGATCGTCACCGACACGATTCCCGACACGTTGAAGGACACGAACTACTGGTACCGGACAACCTTCGCGACGCCGCCATTGCGGCCCGGCCAGCGCCTGTGGCTGCGCTTCGACGGCGTCAACTACATGGCCAGCGTATGGCTCAATGGCGCGCTGGTGGGCACGCTCGAAGGCGCTTTCAAGCACGGCTACTTCGACGTGACGAAGCTCGTCGCGGCGACAGGCGGGATTGCGTATCTCGCGGTCAGCGCGATCAAACTCGACTTCTCGGAAGGGCCGCTCAAGCCGAGTTATGCGAGCGGCGTCACGCGCGGTGGCCGCAATGGCGGCCCGACCGGCGTCACGCTAAAGAACGGCCCGACGTTCTTCTGCACCGCCGGATGGGACTGGCTGCCGACGATACCCGATCGCGACCTCGGTATCTGGCAACCGGTGTCGTGGTTCACGACGGGCGCGGTGCGCATCGCGGATCTGCGCGTCGACAGCACGCTATCGGATGACCTGGGCAGCGCCGCGCTGCAACTCGATCTCTCACTCGACAATCGCTCGGGCACGAGCCTCGCCGCCACGGTGACCGGAAAAATCGGCGCGGACATCACGTTTAGTCACGCGATCACGATCCCCGCCGCTGACCAGCCGACGACCATCACGCTGACATCGGCCGACGTGCCGCAACTGTCCCTGGCGAATCCGAAGCTGTGGTGGCCGAATGGTTACGGTGAGCCGAATCTGTATGCAGTTGAGGTATCGATTGCACTGCAGGGACAGGTGTCCGATACGCGGACCGTCAACATCGGTCTGCGGCGTATCGAATACTCGCGCAACATCGGCTTCGGCCCGCAATTGAGCATCACCGTCAACAAGCTGCCCATTCTGATCATGGGCGGCAACTGGGGGCTCGACGAGGCGCTCAAGCGGATTCCGCGCGAGCGCCTCTTCAATCAGGTCAGACTGCATCGTGACGCGAACCTGAACCTGATCCGCAACTGGAACGGACAGAGTACGAGCCGCGACTTTTTCGATGCCTGCGATACGTACGGCATTCTCGTCTGGCAGGACTTTTTCTATTCGACAGAGGGGCCCGCGCCCGTCAACGTCACGCGCGATCTCGACAACATTCGCGATGTCATCGTCCATTACCGCAATCATCCGTCGGTGCTGCTCTGGTGCGGCGGCAACGAGGGCTCGCCGCCTGCTGCGCTCGTCAGCGGGCTGGACTCGCTCGTCAAGACGCTCGATCCGAAGCGCCTGTGTCTGACGAGTTCCGCGGGCGACACGGGGGCCGGGGCGGTGAACGGCTATTCGTCGGGTGGTCCGTACAACTGGGAGGCGCCGTCAGCCGCGTTCAGCCGCGGCTACGGTACGTCGAGTACCGCCTTCCACAATGAAGTCGGTTCGCATTCGATTCCGACGCTGGAGTTCGTCGAGGCGATGCTGCCGTCGTCATCGTGGGAATGTCCCGATGATTTCTGGGCGGATCGCGATATGAACGGTAACGGGGCGTATCTGGCGGGACAGCAGGGCGGTGCGGGCTACATCGCGATGACCGGCGCGCGTTACGGCGCGATCGCCAATCTCGCCGACTTCGTCCGCAAGGCGCAGATGATGAACTACGAGTGCATCCGGTCGCTCTACGAAGCGAATGCCGCCGTGATGATCGGACCGGCGACGGGCACGATCACGTCGCCCGCGACCGGCGTGATCATGTGGATGACAAACCCTGCGCAACCGAGCTTCGTCTGGCAGATGTACAGCCACGATCTCGAGCAGCATGCGTCGTTTTTCGCGGTCCAGCACGGCTGCCGCCGCATCAACGCGATTCTCGATGCAAGTACCTTTGACGTGACGATTGCCAACCATACGGCGAAGACGGTATCCGGTAGCGTCGAGATGCGCGTCTACAACCTGGACAGCACGCTTGCCGGTCGGGTTACGAAGAACATCGCGAGCGTTGCGCCGACGTCGTATCAGGTTGTCGCGAATCCCGGCACGCAGATCGCGGCCGCGACATCCGATGTCTGCATCGTCACGCTCACGTTGCGTGACGCGAGCGGTGCGACTGTGGCGGACAATCTCTACTGGTGTGAGAAGAACGGGCAGGACACGGACTACACGTCGCTCGACACGATGAAGGCGGCGGCTATCGCGATCAGCGCATCGGCGGCAGAACTCGACGATGTCACTACGCGTATCACGGCGAACGTGCAGAACATCGGCACTGCAATAGCGCTGATGACGCATCTGCAACTGTTCGATTCGTCGAGCGGCCAGCGCATCCTGCCGGCCTTCTTCAGCGACAACTATCTGAACCTGTTGCCCGGTGCATCGACGCAGATCGTCATCGATGTGCCGCACGCGAAAGGCAAACCGGTGTCGGGCGCGGGGCTGCGCGTCGATGGCTGGAAGCTCGATCGTGTGAATTCGAAGCTGGGATTGGGCGGCGTGCCGGTGATCTTCAACGAGCGAGCGCTCGCGGTAACGAGCCCGGTTAGCACGTTCGGTAAGTGCTAGGACCGTCGATGTCGCCGGAAAGTGCGTACATCCCGATCCAGGAATGGCGGTGACGAACTCACCGCCGTCCTGGACACAGCCACTCAGATGGGCGGAAGCGAAGTAAACGCCGCACGGATAGCACGCCGCAGTGTGCTCGTCCGTGCGCGGCTCTGGCTGGCTACTGTGCTTCCCGCGCGCCGCAGACACTCCTGATAGACCGCTTCGGTCCGCTCCGCAAAAGTTTCCATCGAAAACTGCTGTTCGCTTTTAGTCCGCGCGGCCGCGCCTGCGCGCGCAACCTCCGGCCGGTTGTCCAGCAGGTGCGCCAGCAGTTGTGCCAGATGTGCATGTCCGCGCGGCGGAACGATCCATCCGTCGACACCGGCGCTGATGTTCTCCGGCAAACCACCGGCGTCCGAGACGATCATCGGTTTGCCCATGGCCATCATCTCCCGGCACGCGAACGACAGTGTTTCGCGTTGCGAGAGGACAAAACCGATATCGAACGCAGTGACGAGCGAGCGCACATCACGTAGCAGGCCGGCGTAAATCACCTGATCGGTCATGCCGAGTTCGGCGACTCGTGCGCGTTGCCGTTCATTGGGCAGATGACCGGCCAGCGCGATGCGGATGCGCTTGCGTTGCGCCTCGGGCAGCAACGCAACCGCGGCGACCATATCGAGCCAGCTTTTGTTGTCGTCCATGCCCGCGGTGCTGCCTACGACCAGCGTATCGTCGGGAAGCTCGGGAAACCAGAATTGCCGGCTCCGCTCGACGGCGGAGGCTCGGACAGGAATGAAGCGGGACAGGTCGACCCCGTGATGGACCACGCGCATGACCTTGCGGCTATACACCGTTTGCGTCAAAAAGCGGCGCGTGTACTCGGAAACACAAATGACGGAGTCCGTCCCCAGGGTTCCCTTGAGCCATGTGCCAAGGCCGCTGGCGGGCAGGTCATTGTGTTTCGTAAAGACGATGCGCGGGCGGTTTCTGGACATGCCGAGCGTCGCCAGTCCGGCGATACGGTGATCGGCCGAGCCATTCACGTGCACGACATCGTAGCCATTCGCTTCGACCAGACGACGCAAGGCGAGCGCGGTCCCGGTCATGCAGCCGAGCGTGTTGCGAAATGAGAAATCGAAGGCGTCGACCCCGGGCATATTGCGCGCACTCTGATACAGCCGGCTTGAGCGCGGCGCCGCAACGGCCACCTGATGACGACGGCTCAGCACGCGAACCAGATTGAGGATGTAGGTCGTATGACCGCCGCCATCCCCGCTATGAAAGTTTGTGTAGAGAATTTTCATGCGCCCACCGCGCTACGTACCGCACTCTTGATCTGCTTGATGCCGTAGTACGCCGGCCCCCACACCGGGTGGCGATAGCGCCAGAGCTTGCTTGCCAGCCACTCGTCGCCCTTGCCGTTGTCCACCAAGCGCTGTATCTGATGGCGGTCGCTACCGGGCGCGTTGAGGCGCAGGTTGCGGGTCGTGTAGAGGTACTCGTATCCGGCGTCGATGGCGGCGCCGATGTAGTCGGCGTCGTAGTAGCCTTCGGGCCAGCACAGATGCTTCGACTCGGTCCCCAGGCGCTTGCTCAGGATCGATTTCGCGGTAGCGATGTCGGCGCCGATCATGGCGCGCTTGCTACTTGCGTCCTTGCACGACAGATCCCAGCGACGATGGCTGTGCGTATGGCTATGGAACTCGAATGTGCCGGCCGCGCGCATCGCCTCGATCTCGCTCCAGCGCACGGTTATGTCATCGGCGCGGCCGGCTTTGACGAGCTGTTCGCATTTTTCGTGTGTAGGCGTGGTCTGCGTATGGCGCTCCGCGAGCGAGCGGGCTGGACCATCGTGGATGCGCTCGGTCACTAGAAACATCAACGCGTTGTGCCCGTACCGGTTGAGAATCGGGTGAGCGTGCAGATAGTTGTCGAGATACCCGTCGTCGAATGTCAGCAGGATCGACTTGTCGGGCATGCGCTCGCCGTGCAGATAGCGGGCGAACTCGTCGGCTGTGAGCGTGACGTAACCGTTACTTGCCAGCCATTTCATCTGCGAGTCGAGACACGCCGTCGAAATAGACAGCGGGCCGCCCGCTGGAGAGACATGGTGGTAAGTCAGTACGGGTATGGGGCGGGAAAAAGATTCAAATGATCGCTTCATTGTTTATGCACACCGTAATACCGTGAACCGGTCATTTGTTTCTGTTCTGACCATTTTCGGGCCACGCTTTGCGCAACTGGAAACAGGTCCCCGTGTGCCCTATCCAGAACACCAGATGTGGCCAGATACGGAGCCTAATCGCACGCACCGATGTTGTTTGTCGCGATTTGTAATGTTTTGTTGAAAGCGGAGTGTGATTGCCGGTAGCGGTGGGTTTGTTTTGTCACAAGGCGACAGCGATAGACAAAAAAATGGCCGCCTGCAAACAGGCGGCCATACGATTTCACACAACACGTCACGTTGTCGAACGTGATCTTACCGGTGTCGATTCCCGCAAAATTCCTGGGGTTATCGACGGCGGAACCGGGACCGGGTGGGCCGGTCCGAAGCCCTCTTTTATTGCCGGTTCAGATACTGCTGAACGTCCTTCAACGAGACCTTGCCGCTTCCCGTGGCGTCGATCTGCGAGAAGTTCTTCGCGACGTAGTCAAGGCCGCTGGCCTGCGCCTGTGCTTTTGTGAGCGTGGCGCCGTTGGCGAGCGCTCCGTTCGAAGCGAGACTCGCGGAGAGGCGCATCTGCGCCTGACGCTGGAGATCGGCGCCGGTCGTCTCGGAAGCGGGCGCGGCGACCGCAACGCGCGGGAAGAACGGACCGTCGACGCCGCCGCCCTTCGGCGGGGTCGCCGACGACACGGCTTGCAGCGGCACGGCGAACGCGCTGCCCGCAACGGCCGCGAGCGCGAGGAACGAAAGACTGGTGGACAAAAATTTATGCTTCGACATGGTGTTTCTCATCTAAAGAGGAGTCGCGGACGCGTGCGACCAGCTGCACGCGAACCCTGGCGTCATCAACGGGCGGCGCTGGCTTTCACGGCGGTTTTCACCACAGCGGCCGTGTTCGCAGGATGCTCATCGGTCCAAGGCGCCGACAGTTGCGCCAGTGACAGCGAAGCTGCAAGCGGCTTGTTCTGGTAGTACGACACGAGGTCAGCCTGCATCTTCGGCCGCGCGACGTTGTCCAGATAGATCATGTGGCCGCCCTGATAGAACGTCAGCTGGATGTTCGGGTTGAGTCCCGGAACGGTCTGCAACCGTGCCAGTTCCTTTTCCGTTTCGTAGTACGGCGTCGCGAGATCGTGATAACCGTTTAACGACAGCACCTTCAGTTGCGGATTAAGCGTTAGCGCGGCGAGCAGGTCCGGGATCGTGTCCGGGTTGGGCTGGCCCCCGTGGCTGAAATTCCACACACCGATGATGTCGTCGTTCAGCAGAGAGAACTTCGCATTGGGTGCCTGATACCCGAGGTAGCCCGGCATCTGCGCGGCGAGCGCGTTCGTGAATGGCGTGTTGATCAGGATGTCCGACGGATCGTTGTCGCTTGCGAGACGCGGATCGCTGTTCGGCAGGACGACGCGGCCATCGTACCGGCCGATCGTCGAACCGGGCACGAGCACCGTCTGACCCGGCGATGCTTCCGTGTCGTAGTAGTACGCGAAGTAGCCGCTCAGCGCCGCGTTCGTCAAGCCCGTCTGTCCCGACCACGCAGCAAGCGTCGCGCTATCGATCACCACCTGCGGATTCGCCGTCGAGTACTGCACGATCTGGGCGTATTGCCCGGTCACGAAGCTCTGGATCTGCTGGGTGTACGCGCCGAGATTGGTCGGCGACGGCGAGACCTGGTTGAAATACGCAGCCACTGCAGCGTAAGACGGGATCGTGCCGGCAGACGTGTCGCCAGTCGAGGCCATGTAGTTCAGGATCGACGACTGCAGCACGATCCCGGTCAGGTGAACGCCAGCGGATTCCAGCGACAGCGCGAGCATGTCCGTGCGCGGCGTACCGTACGATTCACCGTACAGATAGATCGGCGAACTCGAGCGGTTGTTGGCCGTCAGATAGCGGCGGATGAAATCGCGCATCACGCTGACGTCCGGATCGCTGCCCCAGAACGTCTTGTTGGTGTTCGGCTGGATCGCCTCGGAGAAACCGGTGCCCGGCGGGTCGATGTACACCAGGTCGGTCGTCGCGATCAGGCTTTCCTGGTTGTCGACGATCGGGAAATTGGGCCAGCCGGTCAAGAGCGGATCGGGTGTCGCAACGCGGGTCGGCGCAAACGAGCCGAGGCGCAGCCAGACCGATGACGAGCCGGGGCCACCGTTATAGATGAACGTAACGGGGCGCGGCGAACCATCCGTACTCGGCGCGGTGTACGCGACGTAGGACATGCTCGCTTCCGCGTTGCCGCCCGGATCGGATGCGGTCAGGTGGCCCGTCGTCGTCGTGTAGTTGACGGTCGTGCCGTTGGCCGACCACTGGTGATGCATGACGGCCGCATGTTCGTTGACCTGTGCGGCAGGAAGGCCATCGCCGGCCTTCGTCGAGTAGGCGGTGTTGTCGACCAGCGGCTGGTCGGCCGGGGTGGTGATGTCGTCGTTACAGCCGGTCAGCGCGAGCGCCGCAGTCAGCGCGGCTACGCCAAGGCCGATGTGCGTAACGAGCCTGCGTGGATGGCGCCGCGTCTGGCGCGGCTTCGACGAGCCCGTGAGTGACGGGTAGTGTGAATCGTGGGTGCCCTGCATCGCTTCTTTTCCTCCTCGTGAGAGTGCCGTGTCTGCCCAGCACGTTGGCGCAAGTCAATACGCACCGCTACGCGGGAGTCTCCACGCGGCGGTTTCTTATATTTTTTTAGTCAAGCTGATTAAACAGGCTCTACCTGTCGCAACCGGAGTGCAGCGACAGTCTGTTACGCGAGGCGGGCAATAACGTAGAGAATTCGGGGGTCGTGCCGAATGGAGCGAGACAATATCACAGCGTTTGCGACGCTTTGTCACATTTCACTGGTACATCGAGCGGGCCGAACGGTGCCGGATTTGAAAGTCTTTTCGGCTCAGTGGGTTAACGCTTTTAAGCCTAGTTAACCTTACAGTTTCTAATGCGGTGCGCAATGCGAAAACGGATGGTTTGAGAAAAAATAAATCGCGAGCACCGCTGTCGACTTCACGTCGTTTAGATTCCAGGCCGGAACTCCGGCTGAGCCGTAGATCAATCGTTGTGCCTAGGCGATCACACAAGAAAAAGTGGCTTGCGCGAGCCACCCTGAAATGACAGAAAAATCACGATGCCGTCATGTTCGCAAAGTGTTCGCTCTGCAGAATATATTCACCGACGACGCCTGTCTCCGGCGTCGAAGGGGTCTCAAGGGTAGCGACGATGGACGGATGGCCGTCGCGAGTTCTGACGCACTCCGAGTCAGAAAGGTCATTCCGCTTGGCCAGTCCGGATTCTCCGGGCTGGCGTTTTTTCTTTTGTGACTGGCGCATGGGGACACGCGTCGTGCGTCAGTGCAACAGGCCCTCAGTTGACCGATATCCATCAAACCTTCGCCCATCAGACGAACGGCAAACGGTAATCGCGGCGCGGCGTTTCTGGATCGTTTTTCAAGGTCCGATCTGTGCGACGAATCCGCACCACGCATAGCGCAAGAAATGATCTGAGAAGCGACCTCATGGCGGTATGCACGTGCATCGTTGGGGGGGCGCGGTCGCATGCCGTTTCCTTATCTTGAAACGCACCTGTGCAGGCCACCGCTTCACGTGAGAAAGCAGATTCTGCGACGCGAAAGATGCGCTGACATGATCGCTAGATGACATTCCCGTCATCTTCTACGCAGGTCTTTAGTGAGATACGACAGGCAACTGCTTGGGAGAGCCAACTGATAACGATCGCAGCGTATTCCGTGACGAGTTGTCGCATCGAACAAGCGTTGTTTCTTCGCACTCCGTATGCAAATCGTAAGGCCATCAACTAGACTTTCACTTTGAAAGGTTTGGGCTCGCAAGGCACACAACCCTCTACTGGTGGCCATGAGGCCCCACTGTCCCACCCAGGTCGCAAGGCCTGCTTTTACAAGGAATCTCCCTCATGAAAAGAACGCTGATATTTGCTGCAGTTGCCGCCTCGTTTGCAGGCACTGCACATGCACAAAGCAGCGTCACGCTGTATGGCCTGATCGATGCTGGCCTCACCTACACGAGCAATGTCGGCGGCAATGCCAAGTGGGAACAGAAGAGCGGCAGTATCAACCAGAGCCGCTGGGGTCTGCGCGGTGCTGAAGACCTCGGTGGTGGTCTGAAGGCGATCTTCACGCTCGAAAGCGGTTTCGATCTGGGCAACGGTCGCGTTGCGAATAACAGCGGCTTGTTTAATCGCCAGGCGTTCGTTGGTCTCTCGGGAGAATTCGGTACCGTGACACTGGGCCGTCAGTACGACGCAGTGCAGGACTACCTGGCACCGCTCACTGCTACGGGCAGCTGGGGCGGCACCTACTTCGCGCACGTCGGCAACCTGGACAACCTGAACACGAACGGCGGTTCGTCGGTGAACAATTCGGTGAAGTTCACGAGCGCGAATTACTCGGGTCTTACGTTCGGCGGTACCTACGGCTTCTCGAATCAGGCAGGTGCTTTCGCGAACAATCGCGAATACAGCGTGGGGGCGGCTTATAAGAACAGCGGGCTGCGTGTCGCCGCAGCGTATGCACAGCAGAACAATGCAGGTGCAACTAACGTCGCGGGTGTCAGCAACGGCGGTGCTTCGGACTTTGGTTTACTCGGCCGGCAGCGTCAGTTTGGTGTCGGCGCAGGCTATACGTATGGCCCGGCGGAAGTTGGTGTCGCGTGGACGCAGGCGCGAGCCGACAACCTGCCCACAGGCGGCTCATTCCGGGTGAACAACTATGAGGTCAACGGTAAGTACAATCTGACGCCGGCGCTCGGCCTCGGCGTGGCGTACACGTTCTCGGACATGCGCGATTCGGCGTTCAGCAACGACGGCAAGAATCGCTTCCACCAGTTCGGCGCGCAGGCTGACTACTCGCTCACGAAGCGTACCGATGTGTACACGCAGGTGGTCTACCAGCGCGCAACGGGTGATGGTCCGAACGCGGGTGCGTCGATCTATAGCGGCAACCCGCTCGCTGTATCGTCGAGTTCACGCGATCAGACCGCTGCGACAGTGGGCCTGCGTCACCGGTTCTGACACGTAGCTACGCGAGGTTGATAGACGAGGGAGGTGCCCGTGAGGGTGCCTCCCTCTTTTTTGTCTGAAGCCCGGGTAACGGGGCGAAGTGTGATGAGTGGGTACGAGTGAATGTGGATGCGTGGATGCGTCGATGCGAGACGAAGAAATCTAATGTCACTTTGCAAAACATAGACGCCTGGAATGCGCATCACAGCAACGCCCGTTTGCCTGAGTCTGGCAGGGATCAAAGGACATTGAACAGGTAGAGCAGGAGGGAATAGCGGGCAATCTTCTTGAACCGTGCGCCACCAACACTGGTGTAAATCGGTAGTGCCGCACGACAGATGGGGAAGGTGTCCCAAAGTCGGCCATCAGGCGCAAGCGTCAGCCACGGGGAGCAATCGGCTTCAAAGGACGCAGCGGTGTATGACGACGAACTGGGAAGAACGACAGATCGAAAGCACGCGCCGCTTGACCAGAACAGCGTCAAGCGGCGTAGACGAATTCACTTCACTGACGCACTGTCATGCACAACGCGTGACAGTGCGCTTCTCAACTTACCTGCTGCGCTGAAACATCCGGAACCCGGAATACGGCGCGGCTTCCTGAACGGTCGGTTCAAGCTGCCGGCACTCGACATGAATGCCGCGCGCCGGGGCCTCGCGCACGAACTCGTCGATCAGCTCGCGCACATCGGGATCGATAAAGTCCGCGCGGCTACCGTCCACGACAACCGTAGCGTGATCGGGAACCGACTTCAAATGCGCTTTCAGACTCACCTTCGCGAGAAACGACACGTCCTTGCGGAACGACAGCAGGAAGTGATCGTCGTGCCGTGCCATCGTGATCGGGCGTTGCATGTGAGCGCGAACGGCAAGGATGATGCTGCACACGATGCCAAGCACGATACCGATCAGCAGGTCGGTCAGCAGCACACCAACGATCGTCACGATAAACGGTACGAAACGCGCGCTACCTCGCTTCGCGACATCCGCGAACATCGACGGTTTGGCGAGCTTCAATCCGGTGAAGATCAGGATGGCGGCGAGACAGGCGAGCGGAATCAGGTTGATCACGGCAGTCAATGCGAACACGCTGACGAGCAACAGTACGCCATGCACGACCGCCGACCAGCGGCTCTGCGCACCCGCGTGAACATTGGCCGAGCTGCGCACGATCACGGAAGTGATGGGCAGCGCACCGAGCACACCTGCCACCATGTTGCCGATACCCTGCGCTTTCAACTCGCGGTCCGGTTGCGCGGCGCGCTTCTTCGGATCGATCTGTTCGACCGCCTCGAGACTAAGCAGTGTTTCCAGACTCGCGACGATTGCGATGGTGACTGCGAGGCGCCACACATCGGGGTTCATCAATTGCGTGAGCGCGGGCCAGTTGAACGCCTGCTCCAGTGCCGCAAACGAAGCCAGCGACGGCAACGACACCCGGTACTCGGCCGGCGGCGCAAAGCCCGGTGCAGCGAGGTCCAGCAACAACGTCACGCCAATGCCAAGCGCGACCACTGCGAGCGGCGCAGGCACGGCGCGCACCAGCGCGAAGCGTCGCATGCCTTTGGTGTCCCAGCTTGCGAGGATCGCGATTGACAGCAACGCAACCGCGCAGGCAGACAGCGACAGCGCGCCGAGCGGTGTGTCGATGGTGCCAGCCGCCGCATTCAGTGCGCCCGCATTGCCATTGGCAAGACCGGCCGCGAGCGGCAACTGCTTGATGATCAGCAGCAGACCAATTGCGGCCAGCATGCCCTTGATGACCGAAGAAGGCACATACGCGGCGAAGCGCCCGGTTTTCAGCATACCGAAGCCGAACTGAATGGCGCCCGCGAGCAGCACCGCCATCAGGAACGAAGAGAAACTGCCGAGCCTCGCGATTCCGTCGACGACGATCACCACGAGCCCGGCAGCAGGCCCGCTGACGCTCAGATGTGAACCGCTAAGCAGGGCGACGACGAGCCCGCCGATAATGCCGGCCAGAAGACCGGCGAACGGCTCAACGCCCGACGCGTTGGCGATGCCGAGGCACAACGGCAACGCAACGAGAAAGACGACGGTGCCGGCAAACATGTCGCGTGGAAACGATGCAAACTGTTCGCGTAGGGTCATAGGGTTTGAATTCCAGAGATTTCTTTGCAGGAGATAAAAGGTCGGTGCCCGGCATGCGATCGGGATATCGCGCTGTCAGCTGGCCATTGTCTCCACGGCATGCAGATACTCGCGTACCGAAACCATGCGGCTACTTGTCGCACCATGCGGCAGGTGAGGATCCCCGGACATCAGCACTTTGATACGACCGTCGTGCAACCCGAAAATCCAGCCGTGCACGCGCGGTGCATGGTCTGCGTCATGCACGATCGAAGTTGCGCGGATCGCACGCACCTGTGCCATCACGTTGAGTTCCGCCAGACGGTTGACCCGCTCATCGATACCCGCGAATTCGTCCAGCTCGTCGCCATGCGTATGAGCGAGCGAACACAGCGGTGCGATACGTCGTGCGACATGCGGCAGATCGGACGGAACGGGCAGCAGCGCGGCCTTGACGCCGCCACAGCCGTAGTGCCCGCAAACGATGATGTCGGGCACCTTCAGGACTTTGACTGCGTACTCAAGCACGCTCATGGCGTTGTCGTCGGCAGGTGAAAACAGGTTCGCGATGTTGCGGTGAACGAACAGATCACCGGGCGAGCAGTTCGTGACGATCTCCGCGGGCACGCGACTATCCGAACAGCCGATCCAGAGTGCCTTGGGACTCTGACCGAGTGCCAGACCTTCGAAAAATGCCGGATCGCCGTGCGCCGATTCGGTGGCCCATGCGATGTTTTCCAGCAGCATGCGTTTCGTGCGGTTCATTGGGTGCTCCAGTGATGTGTTGTCCGCTTGCGCGGAACTACACGGTCGGATGGGTGTCTGTTGCATTGGACTTTTATTACAATTTGCCTTCATCGCTCCGCTTGCCGGCGGGACAACAGGGCTGAATCCAGACGATGTATCCGCTAATCAGAGCGCATTCATCGAGACTTCAGTGACCTAATCTAGCGATGACCCAGTGCGCTTGCATGACCGCCAGATGAGAAATTCGTCATGTGCTAACGCGCTGTGCAATACCTGCAATGGAAAAAATAGAAATGCGAATTCTGATTGTTGAGGACGAGGTTAAAACAGGGGCGTATCTGCAGAAGGGCCTAAACGAAGCGGGTTTTGTTACGGACTGGGTACACGACGGCGTGACCGGCCTGCACCAGGCGACAACCGAGGCTTATGACCTCGTCGTACTCGATGTCATGCTTCCGGGTCTCGACGGATGGTCGGTACTGTCCGCGTTGAGACGCACACATATGACGCCGGTGCTGCTGCTGACGGCCCGCGGCGACACCAGCGACAAGGTCAAGGGTCTCGAGATGGGCGCCGACGATTACGTCGTCAAGCCCTTCGATTTCGTCGAGCTGCTCGCACGCATTCGCACGATCCTGCGCAGAGGGAAGGGCCGTGATCCATCGGTTCTGCAGGTGGCCGATCTCGAACTCGATATCACACGACGCAAGGCGACACGGCAGGGCGATACGATTCTTCTTACCGCGAAAGAATTCACCCTGCTGTGGCTGCTCATGCGTCGCGAAGGCGAGGTCCTGCCGCGCTCGACCATTGCGTCGCAGGTCTGGGACATCAACTTCAGCAGCGACACCAACGTCGTCGATTCTGCCGTGAGACGGGTTCGCGCAAAGATCGATGATCTGTATCCGACCAAGCTGATCCACACGGTGCGGGGCATGGGATACGTGCTGGAGTGTCGCGAGTGAAACGGATGACTTACTGGTTTCTGCCGCGCACGCTGAGTGTTCGACTGGCTATCCTGTTCGCGCTGGCGAGTTCGATTCTGCTCGCTGTCAACGGGCTGTGTCTGTACGCCGCTCTCAAGCAGAACATCACCGCCGACGCTGCGCAGCAGATCTATATGACGTTGTCTGCTACGCGCTCGCACCTCATCACGCAGAGCAACGAGGAGTCTGTCGCGAGTCATGGTCCCGCGTGGTTCGATCCATTCCATGCGCACGACAACATCGAAATGGCAATCTTCGCCGCGGACGGGCACGAACTCGTGCGCACCGCTCGCTTCAGGTTGCGCGAGGGCATTCTCGTCGGTTCTGGTAGCGATCGCCCCAGAGCTGTCGACCGGACCTATGGCGTCTTTCGCTATGTGAGCGAGTCGGTGCCTTTAGCGGGCGCGGGTTCCGACGGCAGTGCAGTTCGTGTGGTGGTTCAGTACGACGGTAGTCGCCAGCAGGCGTTGCTTCGTAGCTATTCAATCAACGTTATGCTGGTCACGCTGCTTGGTGCGATCGCTTCTGCGCTGATCGCGTATGCGCTCGCGAAGTTTGGTCTGCGGCCGCTGAAGTTGCTTGCCGCGCGGGCCGATCAGGTGTCGTGCAGCAAGTTAATACAACCGTTGCCGGACATTTCGATGTCGGATGAGATGCTCGCACTGAACCAGGCGTTCAACCGGATGCTGCAGCGCCTCGATGATTCCTTCGCGCGTCTGTCGCGCTTTTCCTCCGATCTCGCCCACGACATGCGCACGCCGTTGACGAACCTGCTCGCCGAGTCCCAGGTGGCGTTGTCGAGGCCACGGGAGTCAGACGAGTACCGTGCTGTGATCGAATCGGGCATTGACGAAACGCAGCGCCTGTCACGGATGATCGATGACATGCTGTTCCTCGCCCGATCGGAAAACCGCGCGGATCGCGTGAACTTCAGGAGGATAGATGCGCAGGAGGAAGCTGAGCGGGTTGCCGGTTACTACGAGACGCTCGCCAGCGAAAAGGGCGTCGCTATCCGCGTGACGGGGAAGGCGCAAATAGATGGTAATCAGCTACTCGTGCAGCGTGCGTTGAGCAATCTGATATCGAATGCGCTTGCGCATGCGCCGGTGGGCAGCGAAATCCTCGTGCAATGTACGGAGCGCGACGCGGTATCGGAAGTCGCCGTCGTCGATACCGGACCGGGTATCGGGCCTGAGCACCTCGGGCGCATTTTCGATCGCTTTTACCGGGTCGATCCGTCGCGCCATGAGTCGGCGTTGGGTTCGGGGCTGGGACTGGCGATTGTCAGTTCGATCATGGACGAACACGACGGTGAGTGCGCGGTGACGAGCGAGCCTGGCGTGCGCACTGCGTTCGTTCTGAGTTTCAAGCGACCTTCGATTCAGCCAGCAAGAGAAACGGCACAGCGAACGGAGTTCCACAGCGCCGGATGAGTGTGACAAGTGCATTTCTCATCCGGCTTTCGTTCTCGTCGCCGTGCCGATCAAGCCGCATTTACGAACCGAAGTAGATATTGCAGAAGCTAACCGGCCCGACGCAGTGCGGGTTGCCATGCGGCATCGGTAGACCGTGCGGCTTCTCGCCCGCTTGCTGCGATCCGGCAGACACGCCGCCATAGCCACTCTTTGCCGCTTGTGCTGCTTGTGCCTTAACCCTCTGCTCGTAGATCGGATGCACCGCCGGATAGGACGCATCGGTTACGTAGCCGAGCCCGTTGGCCTGGGCTTCGATGAGTTGCTGTCGCACTTCAGCACGCGTCAGCCCCTGGGCTTGCGCGGCAGCAGCAGAAAGGAGCAGGGCCGAAGCGAGGATGAGGGTGGTAATCGATTTCATGTACGACTCCAGTTATCTGTGGGACAGGCATGCATCTCCTGATGCATCTTCCCGATTAAGTAGTAGAGCGCTCACAAGAGCTAAGTCAGTTACTTGCTGGCGTTGTGGCGCTCGAACGCTGCATAGCGCGCCTTGTTGCGTTCGATGGTGCGTTCGTTCGGCGGATAGTTCACGTCGTTGGTCGGCACGATACCGTTTCGTTGCGCCTCGATCAGTTCCTGACGGACCTCAGCGCGGGTCTTGCCGTGATGCTTCGGCTTGACCTTCTTGTGCGTGTCGGTGGCGCTGGTGTGCGCGTGGGAATGCGGGGCGGACTTGTGCTGGTCGACTTCTGCGGAAGCCAGCGGCGAGAGGAAGGCGGCGAGCAGGCCAATCCCAAGTACGTTTCGAACTTTCATTTGAGCCTCCTTTAAGGTCGGTGCCGTGATTGACTCCGAGTGACTTCAGTGTGGCTTGCAGACGAATCTTCAACGTGATCTCAGGATGATGTTTCTGTCACAAATGCTCATTTGAGTGGGGGTTTCAAATGGGTGTCACAAAGAATCGGTAGCGACAGGCTTCGTTATCCTTCGATCCGCGTCGAAGCATCCAGCAGAACAACGCACATAAGCTGGAGGCCACTTCCTGCGCGATTGATCGACCCATGACCACACATACTGATAGCGAGCGCTGATCATGGCCGAACTCGTTTCCGGCCGCAGTACGGCACAGCGCGTTCTGGCCGCGACCAGCATCAGCTACATGGTCGTATTGCTCGATGCATCCATCGTCAATGTTGCCCTTGCGGCAATTCGCCACACGTTGCGCAGCGACATTGCGGGTCTGCAATGGATCGTCAACGCCTACACACTGACGTTTGCGAGTCTGCTGATGACAGGCGGCACGCTAGGCGACCGCCTCGGCGCACGCAACATCTACCTTGCCGGGCTTGCGATATTCGTGCTCGCATCGGCGCTGTGCGGGCTCGCGCCGAACCTCACGACGCTAGCGTTTGCACGCGCATTGCAGGGCATCGGTAGCGCGATGCTCGTGCCGTGCTCGCTCGCGCTCATCAGCGATGCCTATCCTGTACCGTCCGAACGAGCCGCGGCGGTAAGCGTCTGGATGGGCTGCGGTGGTGTCGCGATGGCTTCGGGGCCACTGGTGGGCGGGCTGTTGATCCATCTGTTCGGCTGGCGCGGCATCTTCTTTGTGAACGTGCCGATCGGGATCCTGGGGCTCTGGCTGACGCTCTCGGTGGATCAAGCGGCCGCATCGAGAACGCGGCATGTCGATCTGGCCGGGCAGGTGGCCGTAGTCGTCGCATTAGGCACGTTGATCGGCCTGCTGATCGAGGGGCCTGTGCTTGGATGGCAATCCATGCCGATACGCTTGGGTATTGCGACGAGTTTAGTCGCGTGGGCAGCGTTCTTTTTCATCGAAACCCATACGCGCAATCCGATGCTGCCGTTGCAGTTCTTCCGCAATGCGTTGTTCGCGGGGTCGACCGTGGTGTCGATGGCATCGGCGTTCATCTTCTACGGCATGCTGTTCACGTTCAGCCTCTACTACCAGCAGGTGCGTGGCTATTCCGCCCTCGATACCGGCCTCGCGTTCCTGCCGATGACCGGTATGGTGGCGCTCGGCGGCCTGCTGTCGAGCCGGTTCGTCAAGCTTATGGGCGCGCGGCAGTCGATGTGCATCGCGTTCGGTTTCTATGCAGCGGGCGCACTCGGGATGATACTTTCGACGGCCAGTTCGCCTTACTGGCTTGCCGTGTTGCCGATGCTCGCGATCGGCATGGCATCGGGCTTCATCTCGCCGGCCGCAACGTCCCCTGCGCTCGGCACCGTCGAGAAGAGCCGGGCGGGCGTGGCGGCGGCCGTGCTGAATTCGGCCCGGCAAAGCGGCTCTGCGTTGGGCGTCGCGATTGTCGGCACGTTCATCTCGACCGTTCACGTGTTTCAGTCGGCGATGAACGTGGTGCTCGGCATCGTAGTCGTGCTGTCGGTAGTGGCGGCGTTTGTCTGGTGGGCGACGTCGCAACCGGTATCGCCACCACTCAATCGCCCACCGCCGCACAACTGAACACAACCGCCGATTCCGGCGGCAGCGGCGGCACCGGCAAGCCGAGATCGCGCAATGTCGCGCCGGACAGCACGACACCCTCATCGGCCAGCGAAGCGAGAAGCCCCGAAGGCTTTGCAAAATGCGGCGCCACGGGCATGTCCAGGATCTTCACGCGATAGCTGCGCTCAGGATCGAGTCCTCGCACGAGAAGCGGTGCGATATAGCGGTTCGCGCTTTCGAACCGCCGATACACCGTGACGAGTGCCGCACCGAGATCGCGAGCAACGATCTGCACCCACGCCAGCGATGCATCGATATCTCCCTGCCGAAGCGTGCCGCTATGCGCGACGCCGCGCCACGCCTTGAAGAGCGCAATCCAGCGAATCAGTTCGGCCCGTTCGTCGGCTTCGAGCAGACGCACATCCATTTCCAGACCGAGGTGGCCCGACAACGACACCGCCGCGCGAAAGGCCATGTTATGCCGACGCCCGGTTGTATGCGAAACCGCAGGGCCGATATGCGCCCCCATCACCTCGGGTGGGAAGAATCGCGTGAATCCGCGTTGAATGCCGATACGGGTGAGTGCGTCGTTGGAATCGCTGGTCCAGATGCGATGCGTGTGCCTCAGCGCACCGAAGTCGGCACGACCGCCGCCCGATGCGCAGCTTTCGATCTCGAGCGCAGGGAAAGCGTCACGCAGGCGCTTCAGCAACTGGTAATACGCTTCAGTTTGACGGCGATATGCGGCTCGCCCGCGATGTCCAGCCGAAGCGAGATCGCGATTCATATCCCACTTGAAGTAGGCAATCGGGTACTCGCGCAACAATCCACCGAGCGCCGTGAACAGGTAGTCCGCCACGGCCGGGTTGGCCAGATCCAGCACGAGCTGATTGCGCCCGGTGATCAACGGACGCCCCCCGAGCTGCATCGCCCACTCAGGATGCCCGCGATACAGATCGCTATCCGGATTGACCATCTCCGGCTCGACCCATAAGCCGAACTGCATACCAAGCGCTCGTACATGATCGACGAGCGGCGCAAGCCCCTGCGGATACTTGCGCGCGTCGGGCCACCAGTCGCCGAGTGCCGCGCGGTCGTTGTCACGTCGATGGAACCAGCCGTCATCGAGGACGAAGCGCTCGACGCCGAGTTGCGCGGCCGCGCTCGCGAGCGATTTCAGATCCTCCGGATCGTGCTCGCAATACACGGCTTCCCACGTGTTCAGATGCACCGGGCGAGGTGTCATCGTGCCGCCTGGCCATGCAAGGACATGTTGGCGCACGAACCGGTGGAACCCGGCGCTCAGTCCGTTGAGCCCCTGCATGCTGAACGACAGATACGCAGTCGGTGTCCGGTAACGTTCACCTTTTTCGAGCACGACTTCACCGGGTGCGAGCCATTCGCCGATCTGCAGTTGCCGCCGTCCGTCGGCGAGCGGCTCGATCAGGATCGTGTGATTGCCGCTCCAGCCGAGATGAGCGCCGAGCACCGGACCGTCGTCATCGGCGAGCGTCGCGCCCGCAATGACGCCGGGAAAACTATCGTGCGAGGTACGTCCACGGCGGTTGTCTCGCCGCCAGGTGGCAACGCCCAGGTGTTCGCGGTTTTCCTGGAACTCGAGTGTCCACCGGCCAGTAAATCCCAGCACCTGATCCATGCCAGGTGCCAGCGGAACGCAGGCCGCTGCGAGCCAGTCGAGCCTAAACGGCGTGTCGGCGCGATTCTCGATTTCGGCCCATGTACTGACGACGCCGGACTCCGGGTCCAGCGTATAGCTCAGCGTCAACTCAAGACCTGCGACGTCGTCGCTCAACGCGATCCGCAACGCGTGCTCGTCCCAGCTCAAATCATCTTCGCGAAAATCCTGTACCCAGTCGAGATCGCCGCCGCTTGTGGGCCGGCTGCCCGCGAGCGCCGGCTGGTTGAACCATCCGAGCCCGTGGATAGGCAACAGCGTAAGCGGTGGATCGTTGGCCAGTATCGTGGGCGGCAGCGGTCGCGCAGCCGCAGCGGGCCATGCATCGGCAAGCGCGTCGACAGGCGCGCCGAAATGCCGCCACACGGGCACACCGCCGTTGGGTTCGAGAACGAGGCTGATGGCATCGCCAGTCAGATGAATGAGGCGTGTTGCGTGCATGCGTTTATCCCTTGGTGGCGCCCATGGTCAAGCCGGTGATGAAATCCCTTTGCTTGA
The DNA here is from genome assembly GCF_002362315.1 of Paraburkholderia acidicola. GTDB lineage: Bacteria > Pseudomonadota > Gammaproteobacteria > Burkholderiales > Burkholderiaceae > Paraburkholderia > Paraburkholderia acidicola. The sequence goes on along the minus strand of NZ_MTZV01000006.1, from coordinate 523,352 downwards.
GAAAGAAAATGGCAACGGGCGGCAGGGCGGCCACGAGCGAGCCCGCCGCCACCAGGTGCCACTGCGCGACCCATTGCCCGTTCAGTGCCCTGAGGCCGGCCGTGACCGGCATCGCGTGATCGCCCTGGATCAGTACCGTGGCCCAGAAATAGTCGTTCCAGACGAACGTGAAGATGAGGATCGATACCGCCGCAATGGCCGGTCGCACGAGCGGCAAGACCACCCGGCGAAAAATCTGGAACTCGGTGGCGCCATCCATGCGCGCGGCGTCGATGAGTTCGCGCGGCAGTTCCAGAATGAAATTGCGCATGAAGAACGTGCAGAAACCGCTTTGAAACGCGGTATGAAACAGCACGAGTCCCAGCACCGAGTCGTACAGACCGAGGTGCAGACTCAGCGTGCGAACCGGCACCATGAGAATCTGGAACGGTACGAAATTGCCCGCAACGAACAGAAAGAACACCGGCAGGTTCATGCGAAACCGGTAGACGCCGAGCGCGAAACCGGACAGACAGCTCAACGCGACCGCACCGATCACAGCAGGGACGGTGATCAGAAAACTGTTGAGCAGATAGCGCGCGAGCGGTGTGCCCTGAAAGATGGCGAGATAGTTCGACGCCACTTGCCATTGCGTGGGGATGCCCCAGTAGTTGCCCGCGAAGATATCGGCGGGACCACGCAGCGAAGTCAGCGCGATGGCGATGAGCGGCAGCAGCCAGATGACGAGCAACACCGGAAGGGCGATGCGGTAGAGCCCTTGCACCGGTTTGCTGGCTTGCGCGATGGGTGTGGGGAACATCAGCCGTGCTCCTTTTCCTGCCGGTAGATGCGCACCAGCACGAAGGCGATATAGAGCAGCATGATCAGGAACAGTACGGTCGCGATAGCTGAACCGTAGCCCATCCGGAAGCCGTACTCGCTCAGTGCCTGTTCGTACATGTAGTACGCCAGCACGCGGGAAGATCCATACGGGCCGCCTTGCGTCATGATCGAGATCATGTCGAAGCTGCGCAGTGCACCGACCACAGTCACGACCACCGCCACGAAGGTCGCCGGGCGCAGTTGCGGCAACACGATGCGCGTGAGCATCGTCCAGCCCTTTGCGCCCTCGAGCCGCGCTGCTTCGATCAGATCGGCGCGCACGTTGTTGAGGCCTGTCAGATAGAGAATCATGCAGTAGGCGATCTGCGGATAAAGGCCCGCAACGACGATGCCGTAGGTCGCGTAGCGGCCCTCGGAAAGCACGGCGATGCCATGCAGGCCGAGCAGTTGCAGGAGATGAGCGAGCAGGCCATTGGTGGGATCGTAGAACCAGCTGAACACGAGCCCGATGACCGCCTGCGAAATCACGAACGGAAAGAAGAACAGTGATTTGACGAGGCGGATGCCAAACACCTGCTGGTTGAGAAACAGCGCCATGAAGAGGCCAGCCGGAATGGCGAGCATGAAGCCGATCAGCCAGATCAGATTGTTTCTCAACGCGCCCCAGAAATCGGGATCGTGATACAGCTCGACATAGTTCGCGATACCGATAAAGCTCGCCTTGCCGAGTCCGTCCCAGTTGTACAGGCTCAGCGCGAGCGACTCGATGACCGGCACGATCACATACATCGTGAATGCGATCAGTGCCGGTGCCAGGAAGAGCCACGGCGCCAGCGAGCGCTGGTGGCGCTCCCAGAACGCCGCGATGTTGTGCCGGGGTGTGGACTCCGCGGATGAAGGCCCGCTCGGGTACTTCGGGTACGCGCGAGCCCCCGAATGCCGTCCGGTCATTTGTAGACCCGCTGACGTACCTGCTCGAGACGCGTCAGCACCGCGTCGCGTGCATCGGGCTGCAGCATGTAGTGCTGGAAGCCGTCCATACCTGCCTTGGCCATTTCCGCGGGGGCATCGCGATCGTAGAACTGCGACAGCCCGGCTGCGTCGGCCAGCATCGCTGCACCGGCTTTCAGATACGGGTCGGTGGGGGCGGGTGCGTTGCGGCTAACCGGTAGTTCTTCCGTCATCGCACCGAACTTTGCCTGCACATCGGCGCGTGACATATACGTCAGGAAGCGTCGCGCGTCGACCTTGTTCTTTGCCTTCGACGGAATATGGACGGTCTCGATCGGCGCTTCCTCCGCGCGTGGCAGGTTCGGTGTAATCGCGGGGAACGGCATGAAGCCGAGGCGGTCTTCACCGAGTCCCGCCTCTTTCATCGGCGCGACCGCGAAGGTGCCCATCAGGTACATGGCTGCTTCGCCCTTCACAAGCGCCGGTACGGCTTCCTGCCACGTGTATGAAGCGTGGTTGGCAAGGAAATAGCCGGGCTTGGTCAGCTCATCCCAGCGATCGAACACGGCTTCGACGCGCTTGTCCGTGTACGGGATCTTGCCGCTCGTCAGATCCATGTGGAACGCGAAGCCGTTCACGCGCATGTCCAGATAGTCGAACCAGCTCGCCGTGGTCCACGTCTGTTTCGTGCCGATGGCGAACGGTGTGATGCCGTTGGCCTTGAGTTTCGCGCACGCATCGAGCAGCGCCTTCCAGGTGGTGGGCGGCTCGATACCGAGCTTCGCGAAGAGATCCTTCCGGTAGTAGATGCCCCACGCGTAGTACGTGTAGGGGATGCCCCACTTCTTGCCGTTGAGGGTCATCGCCGGTGCTGCGCTTTTCAGACTCTGGTCCAGGCCGTTTTTAGCCCAGATGTCGGACACGTCCTCGAACAGACCCGCGTCGACGAACGGCGCCATCCGGTGGCCTGCGTACCACGTCACGACGTCGGGTGGTTCCGCAGAAAGAAAGTTGCGAATCGAGGTCTTGTAACCCTCGGTGTCGAACGTATTAACCTTCACGTCCACGTCGGGGTTCTCCGCTGAGAAACCCTTTACGACCGCATCGAATGCGGTTCTCACCGAGGTATCCGCTGCGTTCGAATTGATTACGAGTGTGCCGGCCTGGGCACACGACATCACTGCTGCGAGCAGTAGCGATGCAGCGCCGGTCAGCGCGGTTTTTGCCATTTTCATTGTGTCTCCTCCAGTTGCGTGTCAGATGGTCAGTGCCATTGGAAGTGCCTGATCTTCGGTACAGCGTGTCAGTGCGTCGCCACGCGCATCGAAAACATGCAGCGATGTCGCGGGGATGGATATCGGCAGTCGCTGGCCCGCGTGGGCGCTGGCGTTGCCGGGTAGCTTGACGACCCAGGGCGTGAGCGGATCGCCGCTGTCGAGATAGACGTAGGTGCTTTCGCCGAGCCGCTCTTGCCACCGGACCTCGCGCACCAGATGCTGCGCATCGGTGCCATTGCCGGTGCTTGCGCCGGCGTGCTCCGGCCGGATGCCGAGCGTCAGGGCAACGCCTGGTTGCAGGCGCCGCGCGTCGACCGACGCGGTCAACGTTTCACCGGTGTCGAGTCGGACCTGTGCGCGCTGTTCGCTGGCGGACACCAGCCGCGCGGCGATGAAGTTCATCTTCGGCGACCCGATGAAGCCTGCGACGAAGCGATTGCGCGGCCGGTGATACAGCTCGAGCGGCGGCCCGCATTGCGCGATGCTGCCTTCCTGTTCGACTGCGGCGCCGGCATTGAGCAGCACGATGCGATCGGCAAGCGTCATCGCTTCGACCTGATCGTGCGTGACGTAGATGCTGGACGCGCCTTCGATGCCGCGATGGATGCGGGCGATTTCATGACGTGTCTGCAGTCGCAGCGAAGCGTCGAGATTGGACAACGGTTCGTCGAACAGAAACACGCCTGGCTCGCGCACGAGTGCCCGACCGATCGCAACACGCTGCCGTTGCCCGCCCGACAGCGCCTTGGGCAGACGATCGAGCAGGTGTTCGAGTTGCAGCGCCCGCGCTGTCGCATTGACCTTCTCGTCGATGACGCTCTTCTTCAGTTTCATCAGCGTCAGACCGAACGAGAGATTTTCATACACGGTCATGTGCGGAAACAGCGCATAGCTCTGGAACACCATCGCGATGCCGCGCTTCGCGGCCGGCACATCGTTCATGCGCCGGCCGCCGACGAACAGATCACCCGTCGTCATCGTTTCGAGTCCGGCGATCATGCGCAGCAGCGTCGACTTTCCACAGCCCGATGCACCGACGAACACGCAGAATTCGCCGGGCGCGATGTCCAGATCAACGTTACGCACGACCGCCGCATGACGCCCAACGGGACCATACGATTTGCCAACGCCCTTGAGCGCAATACTTGCCATGAATCACTCCGCCTTGCAGGTCTGGTTCGGCTTCATTGCGGCGTGGAGGCCGTGGTGGTCGGGGTGGCCGACGCATTCACGTCGTTCGTTTTCAGATGACAACTGGACGGCGCATCGACGACAACAGTTTCGCCAGGCTGCACGGTCAGGTCTGCGTAGGTGAACGTCGGACCCTGGCGGCCTTCGGGTTGCACGATCCGGCCAATGCGGTGCTGTCCACGAACCGTCAGGCACAGATAGGCGCCCGGGAATCCGGCGTGCCACAGATAAGGCGCCGCGCGGGTCTGGCTCGTGTTTGTCAGCGTGCTGCGGGTCTTGCCGTCCTGCCGCAAGGTGATCGAACCGTTGCCGACCGGAATGCTCGCCACCTGCAGCCAGCCGATATCGGACGGCAACTGCGAGACCGTGGTCACTGCACGCTGCGCCGCATCGGGCTGCACGCCCAGCAATCCATCAATCACCTGGCTCACGAGCGTGAAGGAAGTCTCCGGATAGTCGCCATTGAGAAACCCGCCAGAGTGCAAGTCGTTGATGCGGTTATAGACGTACTGCATCCAGGCCCACGCGGTCGTACCGTCGTTGACGGTGAAGAACGCATCGGGCAGATAGGTGACGGCTTCGAGGTTCGGCGGTGTGGAGGTGAGGGCCGTTGTGTTGAGCCACGACATGTACTGGTCGCGGCGATTGCCAGGCGCCATGATGCCCTTCATCGGCGCGAACCAGCTCATTTCGGAGCCCCACGCGGTCGATCCCACCGAGTCGATGTTGTAGCTGCGGATCACCGCGAGCGGGTTCGACGGGGGCACGCTCCACGTCGTGTTGTAGTAGGTGTAAAGATCGGCGGCTTTTTCAGCGTAGGTTCTGGCCGCTGCAAAGTCGCGCCGCGCCGCGGAGAGCGCGGACATCGAGAGATAGGCCTGATATTGGGTCGATACGGCATCGGCGGCTTCGACGGGATCGTCTCCGGCGCTTTCGTTGTAGCTCGCCACACCGAGGAAGATGTTGCCGCCGTTCGCCTGCGCGAGATTGATCTGCCGGCCATGGACCTTGCCGTCGGGAATGAGCCCGGTGTGCGCCGCGATGAACGCGCTCACGGTGTTGGCGACGAAACCGGTCAAAGCCGGGCTGGTCGCGTAGTCGGCGTCGCCGGTCCAGCGGTAGCCGTCGTTCATGCGCTGCGCGAGGTCGAACGGAGCGGGCAGCTCGCGGACGAAGTTGGTGTCACTCTTGTAGTCGGTAGTACCGGTCGAGCCGTCGAAGTTGATGGCCCACAGCGGGAAATAGCCACGGCTCGCGGTGGCCGACGTAGCAAAGCCTTCGAGCATCGTCTTGTTCTGCACATCCAGTCCGAGCATGTGTGCGCCAAGGAACTGATGGGCGAAATCGCGCGAGTAGTAATACGAGCGGAACGGATAGCCTGCCCAGTACGACGGTGTGTAGACACCGGTGCCACTGCCATTGCGGTTGTTCTCATCCATGTTGACGACACCGGTGGTGCCGGTTTGCCGTACCCACGAATTGGCTTTCACCTTCGCCCAGTCGAACATTGCGACGACGGTCGGATTCGACGACGTGATCTGCGGGTCGTTGGGCGCGGACGGTACGACTTCGATATCGTCGATATTGATCCAGCCGCGTCCGCTCGACGAAGCGAACGTGATCGTGACGGTGTCGCCAGCTGTGACGGCGATGCGCGGCAGCGTGTACTTGATGTACACGCCGGTGGCGAGCGAGGCGGGCAGGGTGATCGTTTGCGCCGGTGCGTTTCCGCTTCTGATCGAGAACGTTCCGCCTGTTCCGTTGGGCAAGGCCCCGATCCATGCGGAGAAATCGTAGGAGCCGGTCACAGTGGATTGAATCGATTGCGAGACCGAATAGCCGTCGCCCTGATCGAGAAAGGCCAGATGCGCGCCCGAGTGCGGATTGTTGGTCGCACATCCGGCGCCCGAAGTAACAACCCACCAGGACGAACATGTGTAGCCCGATCCGGCCTGCTCGAAACCTTGATCGTTGAATTGCAGTACCGGCGTTGTCGCGGCTCTTGCGCCAGGTGTGGCGGCAAGCGAGGCGAAGAGGGCGATTGTAGCCATGGCGCCAACGCGTAGACGGCGTTTCGACGAACCTGCACGTGAGATGCTGTTCATGAGTCTTGTCTCCTCCGGGGGATGTCGTTCTGATCGACTGCGATAGCGGCGCGGTTACCGGCGAACCTGCATGCTCACCAACCGCCACCGCTTCGTTCTGCGGTACACGCTTTCTTTCAGGTCGGGCTTGCACCGCAGGAGCGCCTGACCACCAACGGCACAATCGCTTTCACATGTGCCCTTGCCGACGATTCGCCGGCCATGATTCGTAGCAGCATCGCGGCTGCTTCGCTGCCTTCGGTGAAGGGCTCCGTGCGCATCGTCGTCAGCGGCGGTGCGGCGTATGCGGCGAGCGGAATGTCGTCGTAACCGACGATCGCCATGTCGTCCGGAATGCTTAGCCCTGCATCGCGCAGCGCAGCCATCGCACCGAACGCGATCGTGTCGTTGCCCGCGAACAGCGCCGTTACGCCCGAGCTGCGTTCGAGAATCGCGCGCATCGCCTCGGCGCCGCTTTCGGCGCTGTAGTTCCCGTATGAAATCCACGCAGGATCGACGTCGAGGTTCGCCGCCTGCATCGCGTCGTGAAAACCGAGCAGACGTTCGCGCACGATCGGATAGTCGTGGTGGGCGAACGCGATGTGCGCGATGCGGCGATGACCGAGCGCAAGCAGATGTTCGGTGGCCCGGCGCGCGGCGTCGCGATTGTCCGCATCGATGCTGTGAACGTTGTGGTGCCCGGTGAGATTCGATCCGAAGACGATCAGCGGGAAGCCGTTGCCGGCCGCATCGTTCAGATAGCTGAAATCGGCCTGGCGTGGATTCAACGCAATCAGCCCGTCGATCCGTCCACTATCGACGAGGCTCAGGCACGCGCCAGCCGGCGCGGCGTGATTGAGCGGTTCGAATAGCACCTTGTAGCCGCTCGCCTGGCACGTCAGCGTGACGCCGGTCAGAAAGCGCGGAATATAGGCGTCGACGTTGGCGTGTATCTGATCGTCGTGCGGCATGAGCAGGCCGATGGTCTGGGTGGCACCGCTTGCGAGCGACATCGCCATCGCATTCGGCACATAGTCGAGCTGCCGCGCGGCTGCGAGAACGCGTTCCCGTGTTTCGTCGCTGATCCCCATACCTGGGACGTTGTTGAGCACGAACGAGACGGTGGTGCGGGACACGCTGGCAAGGGTGGCGACCTGGTGGCTGGTTACACGCTTCATCGGTTTTTGGTCTGATCTTTCGGGTTGGCTAACACGCGTTAGCAGCGGGTTCGAAAAAATGGCTGCTGCCAGCCACCGGTGCTTCAAACATCGCCAGAATGCCCTATCTAACGCGAGTTAGTAGAGTATGTTCCCAAGCGGATAAAAATCAAGCTTCGTGTTCCAGGGAATTCCCGGGGTGTCGATGGCTGGCATCTCAATTTCTGGCGACAATTTGTCGCGCAGCACGACGTATTAACGCGACTACAAGTTCGATAAAGTTCGCGGTTGAGAAAAACCATCAACGTCCATCGAAGAGTGCCGCACGGCTTGCGAGTCGCAGCGGTCTGCCCAAGAGTTTTTTCCCTGCTGCGCCTTGCTCGTTCTCCACGACATCGATCTGGCGCGGCACATCCTCAAGTATCGACAATGAAGATTCGAAAGCACAAAGAGAAATGGCTGGTCCCAGCCTGCTTCGCCATTGCGCTCACGGCACAGGCCGAGCCGCTAAACCGGCAAGACACCGAGTCCGATACGGACGAAGCCACCTCTAGCGAGCGGGAGAAGTCCGTTACCACCCGATCGAATCGAACCCCACCTGAAACCACCGATGACTCGACGTTCGTACTAGGCGCCATCGAGGTGAGCGCAGTGCGCACAGGGCCGCTATCGACGCGCAACATCCTGACCTCCGTCGATCGCGTCGACGCGAGCCACATCGAGAACCAGAACGTGCGCAGCCCATGGGAACTCTTTGGCCAGATGCCAGGCGTTCTGCTGACCGACTTCAATCAAGGCACGACCTCGGGCAAGATTTCGTTTCGCGGTTTCAACGGCGAGAGCGAGATCAATGCGGTCAAACTGCTGATCGACGGTGTTCCATCCAATAGCAACGATGGCAGCATGCCGTTCATGGATGCGGTGTTTCCGCTTGAGATCGAATCGCTGGAAACCGTACGCGGCACGAACGACCCCCGCTATGGTCTGCACAACATTGCCGGTAACGCGACGATCACGACGCTCACCGGCGGCGACTACGCCCGGGGCCGCATCGGTTACGGAAGCTACGGCACGTACAACGCCGAAGTGGTTGCCGGCCACGAGAGCGACACGTTCTCGCAAAACTACGCGTTCGGCTATCGTCGCTCGCAAGGCTATCGGGATCATTCGGATATGGACAAGGTAGGCGTCGCGGGCAAGTGGTTCTACAGCCCGAGCGCGGCTGTGCGACTGGGCCTCTCTGCACGCTACGGCCGAACCGCGGCCGACGAGCCGGGCTATCTGACAGAGCGCGACGCGCATAGCAATCCGACCGGCTCTTACGCATTCAACAACACCGATCAGGCCACGCGCGAAACCGGTCAATACGCCGCGTATTTCGACGTCGATCTAACTGACCGCTTGTCCTCGTCGACGAAAGCGTATGTCAATACGTTCAGGGATCGTCGCTGGGTCCGGTTCTCCGCGTCGGTCAGCCAGCAGGAGCGTTTCTCAGACGAACAGCAGTTTGGCTTTCTTAGTTCCCTCACTTACCGCCCCCGCACGACGGGGATGCCATGGATCAAGGATCTCGCATTGGAAGCCGGCGTCAGCGGAGAGTGGCAAAACAATCGCAGCCAGCGCTGGCTGACGCGAGACCAGGTGCGCACGTCGCAAACCCGCGACCAGACGTTTTCGTACGACACCACCGGCGCCTATGTTCAGGCCACCTTCAAGCCGTTCGACACGCTCAAGCTGATTCCGGCCTATCGCGTCGACATGGCCAGCGGTCATCTGACGAACCATCTGTCAGGCCAACGCTACGACATGAACGACTACGGTGTGATCCAGCAACCGAAGTTCAGCGCGGTCTACACGCCGTGGTCTGGCTACAGCTTCTACGGAAACTACGGGCGGACGTTTCAGATCGGTGTCGGCGCAGGCGCCTACAAGATTCCGCCGCGCGTGACGGATCTCGCACCGTCCATCAACGACGGCTGGGAGGTGGGTCTCAAGTTCAGCCCACTCGAGCGGCTGGATGGGCGCGTAGCGTACTGGGAGCAACTCGCTTCCAACGAGGTGCGTCGCAAGGCAAATGATCCTACCGGTGACTTCGACAACCTCGGCAAGACGAAACGCAAGGGGTTCGACGTGCAGGCCAATCTGCTGCTCGCACGTGACCTTAGCCTGTGGTTTGCGTATACGTACCAGATGGCCCGCGTCGTCGATCCTGGTCCCACCAATCTGGGGAGCGCGGGCAAGCAGGTCGACCATGTGCCGAACCACCTGGTGTCCGCGGGTGCCGATTACCAGGCCACGGCGGACCTGCGCCTGTCGACATGGGCCAACGCGCAAAGCGCGTACTACCTCGAACCGACCAACTCGACGGGCAAGTTCGGTTCCTCGGTGCGGTTCAATGCGAGTGCGTCGTACCGGGTTTCGAAAGCGGTGACATTCGACGTGCAACTCACCAATCTGCTGAACCGTTACAACGAGTACGTCTGGTATGACGGTGTGCAGACGCTTCATTCGCCTCAAGCGGGCCGTGCTGCGTTTGCTTCGCTCACCATGCGTTATTGAACGCCTGGGACCGGCCGTTCCGCACTCCTGCAGCTGAAAATGCGCGTTGCGCGAGCAACGCAGAGACCCATGTCGCCTCAGGGTACGAGGGACTTTGATGAACCTCCGCTGGCCGGACACACTGGGAATCCACCCCATACGGTACGCGGGCTGATACATTGAATCCCTCAATGAACAAGAGAGGTGACAGTGCAAGATCAGCGCGTGCAAATGACGATCGATGCGAATGGCGTCGCATGGGTAGCACTCTCGCGTCCGGCGCAGCACAATGCGGTGGACTTCGCGATGCTGGACGAGATTGCCGCTGTGCAGCGGCGACTTCGTCGAGAGAAAGCCGTGCGTGGTGCGATCATCCACGGGGAAGGGCCATCGTTCTGCGCGGGTCTGGATTTCAAAAGCGTGTTCTCTTCGAAGCGCACGCTGTTGCGCTCGGTGCTCTCCCTGTATTCACCGCGCAGGAATATCTTTCAGCGCTGGAGCATGGGTTGGCGCGATCTTCCATTTCCAGTGATCGCCGTCGTTCATGGGCATTGCTATGGGGCCGGGATGCAGCTCGCGCTCGGTGCCGATCAGCGGATTGTCGCAGCGGACGCGAAGATGTCATTGATGGAGGTGAAGTGGGGATTGGTGCCCGACATGGGCGGCCCGACGCTCCTGCGTGAGCTGATGTCAATCGATGTCGCGAAAGAACTGGTGTTGAGCGGACGTGTTGTATCGGGCGCGGAAGCGGTCCAGCTCGGACTCGCGAGCAGGGTCGAAGACGATCCGCTTGCAGCTGCAGCGGCACAGATCGCGGTGTGGGCGCAGCGATCTCCCGACGCGCTGGCTGCCGGAAAATTTCTGCTTCACGATGCATGGAGCGACAGCGAATCCACGGCGCTTGCGGCTGAGAGGCGGTGGCAACGGCGCATCATCGGACGCTGGAATCAACGGCTCGCGATGCGGCTCGGGCTCAAGAAGGGCAGTGACGAAGCGTTTCGACCGCGTAGTGTTCGACGGTAGCTTCAGGTTGCCTTCTTCAACGAAACCCACATGGTGATGACCGCGTTGAATACGGCTTCCCCCGCGCGGTCCTCGACCCTGACATTGACTTCAAACTCGCCGGCGTCTGGCCACTGTGCGGTGGTGACAGGCTCGGCGATTGCGACAAGATCGGTGCTCGCTTTTTTCAGGTATTGAACCGTCATCCCTTTCGGAATCCAGCGGTGCGTCCGCGGCACCGACACTTCGGTCAACATGCCGCCGGCAACTTCGGCCATGTTGCACATGGCAATCGCGTGTACGGAGCCGATGTGATTAAGCACGGATCGATGTTTGCGTATCTGCACACGGCAATAACCGGGACGAAGCTCCGTAATGGTCGGACTGATACTGGCGAAGTACGGTGCTCTCAGGCACACCAGGCGCGAAAAAAGCCACTTGCCAGCAGGTCTGGAAGATAAACGCGTCCAGAGAGACAAGACATCGATTGCCATGCAGATTGTCCTTATTCAGCGTCGTGCGCTGTAGCTTCGCTTTCTTGAACTCTCCATCCCGGCCCGGGCATCGGCTTGACGTCGCGTGGATCAAGCGGTTCGCCGCATTCGGAACAGACTGTCACCGGCCGAAACACGTGGTCACACGTCCGGTGTTTTAGCAGCATGGGCGGTCCGTTCCCGTCGTCCTTCCAGCGATCCCCCCATGCGGTGAGCGCGAGGAGCACCGGATACAGATCAAGGCCCTTTTCCGTCAGACGGTATTCGAAGCGCACCGGTCGCTCCTGATACGAGCTTTTCACCACGATACCTTCATCGACCAGACGCGCCAGCCGTTCGGCAAGCACATGGCGCGTGAGCCCCAGTTGCGACTGAAACTCGTCGAAGCGGCGCATGCCAAGGAACGCATTGCGCAGTATCAACAGGGTCCAGCGATCCCCGATCACCGCAAGTGTGCGCGCCACCGAACAGGGCATCGAACCTACATCGCTCCATTTCATGGACAGTTTCCTTGATCATCGATACAAATAGTGCGTTCCATTATAGAACTGGCTCTCGAATCTATTGGGAGCTTTTGCATTGACATCGGAAGTATCGATGCAGACAATCAGTTCCAATTTAGAACGCACTCGATTCGCGCGCTCGATTCGTACTGCACCCATGTCAATACCAGGAGCCTTCAGATGAATCCCTTTTCCATGTCGGGCCTTGAATTGCTGCGCGCCGGAGCCGCTGGCGATCTGCCGCGCGCGTCCATTTCGGAAACGATCCCGATGGAACTCGATGAAGTCGAGAGCGGCTACATCAAGATGACCGCTCGCGCCGATAACCGGCATATCAACCCGCTGGGTGGTGTGCATGGTGGCTTCGCCGCGACGGTGCTCGATTCTGTGACGGGCTGCGCCGTGCATACGATGCTTGAAGCGGGAGTGAGCTACGGCACCATCGATCTGCACGTCAAGATGCTACGTCCTGTGCCGCGTGATGTGGACCTGGTGGCAGAAGGTCGCGTTATCCATCTTTCAAAGAGCCTGGGTGTGGCAGAAGGGTCGCTGAAAACGCCGGACGGCAAGATCGTGGCGCATGCGTCGGCGACCTGTTTGATCAAGCGTCCGGAGTAGTGACGTAGTGAGCGGATTGCGTGAGCAACGATCGAGACGCGGCTTCAAGCGTCACGGTCGACTCACCACCACGACACCACGCGCAAGACCGCTGACGGAGTCAACCGCAAGCGCAGCCCGATACAACTGGGGAACCGGCACCCACACCGCTGGGTACTTGTAACGCGCGACGTCGAGCAGAAGGGCGCTATCGCTCGCGGGGTCAAAGGCGGCTAGCGGCGACCAATGCCCGCCACCGGTTTCGCCAATCTGCGTACGGCGGAAGTTCAGCAAAGCGAATTGGTCGCTTCGCCGGGTGGTATCGCGTATAAGGTCGCGAAACTGCTCCAGGGTGAGATCGCTGGCGTGGAATGGATGCACGGAGACGGGGAAGCGGGCGAGCACGGCGCTGAGCTGGTCCAGCGTCATGCCTTCGTGCGAGACTCTGACCGGATCAGCCAGCGTGGGATCGATGGAGAGAAAGAAGTCGTCCTGCGTGAAATAGGGGAACCCGGGGTACAGCGACGTTTTTGGCCGGGCAATCCCCAGCGCATTCAGCACCATTACCGACGTTGCGACAGAACAGTACGCCTCGTTTTTCTGCGTCTCGAAGTACTCGGACAACGGCCAGTAAGACTGGTTGTCGGTCGTCGAGAGCAGGCGTTGCTGACCGGCTGGCTGCGTCAGCGGGACCAGGTTGGATGGGAGCGGCAACGAGCCGTCGGCGTGAATCGCAATTGACGTGGTCGCCGCTGCACCGGTGTCGACGTTCGCCGTCGGTACCTGCGAGACCTGTAACGGCGCGCAGGCGGTAAGGCAGGCGGAAAGTGCGATAGTCAGCCATGAGGCAAGTGTCTTGTGCCGACGTGAGTGGATGAGAAAACGTTCGCGCATCCCGAAGCTCTCGTAAGGTTGTACTCGACCTTATCGATTGTGGCATGCCGCGACGAGTCTCACACGACGACCTTCGCTTCGAGTTCCGCAACACGCTTGCGCAGCGCACGGTCTTCGTTAAAACGGCTCGTTTCGTCGCGAATCACAGCGACGATGCCCGTTACATCGCCGTGCGGTGAACGCAACAGTGCCACTGTGAACGCGATCGACATCGTGCGGCCGCTCTTGTCGACCGCGGGCACTTTCAGCAGGTCGTGGCCGTAGCGCGTTTCGCCGGTTGCCATGGTCTTGTTGTAGCCGTCCCAATGGCGACCGCGTAATCGTTCGGGAATGATCAGATCCAGCGACTGGCCGAGTGCTTCGTCCTCGGTGAAACCGAACATGCGTTCCGCCGCGGGATTCCACAGCGTGATCGCGCCGTGCGCGTCGGAGATCACGACGGCGTCGCCGATCGCGTTCACGAGTTGTTCGAAATCGATGGGTATGGCCATGGTGGAGTGTCCGGGTGGGGGATGCCGGTGATCGAAGCACCGCCGCCCGCTAGACGAGCGGGCGGCGGAGAAAGGCTACATCGACAGGTTCAGGCGCGCGTCACACCGCCTGTCCTTCGTGCATGTGCGCGATCTGCTCGCGAGTGTAGCCGAGCTGCGTCAGGACTTCGTCGGTGTGTTCGCCGAGCAGCGGCGACCCGGTGATCTCCGGTTTCAGGTCGGAGAACTTGATCGGGCTGCCGACCGTCAGATACGTCCCGCGCACCTTGTGTTGCACCTCGACGATCGTCCCGCTCGCGCGCAGCGACTCGTCGTTGGCGAGTTCTTTCATCGTCAGCACTGGCGCGCACGGAATGTCGAACTTGCGCAGAATATCGACCGCTTCGAACTTGGTCTTGTCCGCGAGCCACACTTCGATCGTGTCGAAGATAGCGGTGATGTGCGGTTGACGTGCTTTCGGCGTGTTGTATTGCGGATCGTCGATCCACTCCGGCTTGCCGATCGCGCGGCAGATCGGCGCCCACGCGTGGCCCTGGATCGTGAAGTAGATGTACGCGTTCGGATCAGTTTCCCAGCCCTTGCACTTGAGCACCCAGCCAGGTTGACCACCGCCGCCCGCATTGCCGCCGCGCGGCACGACGTCGCTGAACGTACCGTGCGGGTACTGCGGATATTCCTCGAGGAAGCCAAGGCGGTCGAGCCGCTGCTGGTCGCGCAACTTCACGCGGCACAGGTTCAGCACGCTGTCCTGCATCGACACGGCCACGCGTTGCCCCTTGCCCGTCTGTTGCCGCCCGATGATCGCAGTCAGGATACCGATGGCGAGATGCATACCGGTGTTGCTGTCGCCGAGCGCGGCGGCGCTGACCGTCGGCGGGCCGTCCCAGAAGCCGGTGGTCGACGCGGCGCCGCCTGCGCATTGCGCGACGTTCTCGTAGACCTTCAGGTCGTCGTAGTGGTGGCCATCGCTGAAGCCTTTCACGGATGCGACGATCATCTTCGGATTCAGATCGCGGATCACGTCCCACGAGAAGCCCATCCGGTCGAGTGCGCCAGGGCCGAAGTTTTCGACCAGCACGTCCGATTCCTTGATCAGCTTTTCGAGCACCTCCTTGCCTTCGGGCTTCTTCGTGTCGAGCGTCAACGAACGCTTGTTGCTGTTGAGCATCGTGAAGTAGAGCGCATCGGCGTCGGGAATATCGCGCAGCTGGTTGCGCGTGACGTCGCCCGAACCCGGTCGCTCGACCTTGATCACGTCGGCGCCGAACCACGCCAGCAGCTGCGTGCACGCAGGGCCGGCCTGGACGTGCGTGAAGTCGATGATCCGGATGCCTTCGAGTGGTTTCTTGCTCACGGTATTTCTCCTGGGTGGCTAGTCTTTCGCGTACTTCTTTACGCTTACTTTTTCATGGCCGCGCTTTGCGGATTCAGATTCGTCAGGCGGCCGCTTTCAGTACCGGCCGCTTCGTCGATGACGGCGTTGATCAGCGTCGGTTTGCCCGAGCGGATCGCCTCTTCGAGCGCGTGCGTGAGTTCCTCGGGTGTGGTTGCGTGGAAACCGATTCCGCCGAAGGCCTCGATCATCCTGTCGTAGCGCGCGTTCTTCACGAACACGGTCGGCGCGACGTCTTTTCCGCCAGTCGGGTTCACGTCGGTGCCGCGATACACGCCGTTGTTGTTGAACACGATCGTGCAGACCGGCAGGTCATAGCGGCAGATGGTTTCGATTTCCATGCCGCTGAAGCCGAACGCGCTGTCGCCTTCGATCGCGACGACCTGCGTGCCGCTCGTCACCGCGGCACCGATCGCGAAGCCCATGCCGATGCCCATGATTCCCCACGTGCCGGAATCGAAGCGTTTGCGCGGCTGGGCCATATCGATGATCGAGCGGGCGTAGTCGAGTGTGTTCGCGCCTTCGTTGACGACGTTGATGTCGGGGCGGGTCTTCAGTACGTCGCGGATCGCGCGCAGTGCGCTATGAAAGCCCATCGGCGAGGGATTCTTCGCGAGCGTCGCGGCCATCTTTTCGAGGTTCTTGTTCTTGCGGTCATCGACTGCGCCGGTCCATTCGGTAGACGGCTTCGGGAAGCCCGCACCGATACCGGCGACGAGCGCCGACACGCACGAACCGATGTCGCCGATCACCGGCGCCGCGATCGCGACGTTGCTGTCGATCTCGGTCGGCGAGATGTCGATCTGCACGAACTGCTTCGGCGCCGTGCCCCACGTCTTGCCCTTGCCGTGCGCGAGCAGCCAGTTCAGCCGCGCGCCGATCAGCACGACGCAGTCGGCCTCCTGCAGCACGAACGAGCGCGCCGCGGACGCGCACTGCGCGTGCGTGTCGGGCAGCAGCCCCTTCGCCATCGACATCGGCAGATACGGGATGCCGCTCTTTTCGACCAGTGCGCGAATCTGCGCGTCGGCCTGCGCATAGGCCGCGCCCTTGCCGAGCAGGATCAATGGACGCTTTGCACGACGGATCACATCGAGTGCGCGCGCAACCGAATCGGGCGAGGGCAGCTGACTCGGCGCGGCATCGACGACCTTGATCAGCGATTGCTGTGCCTTCACGGCATCGATGGTCTGTGCGAGCAGCTTCGCCGGCAGATCGAGGTACACGCCGCCCGGACGACCCGACACCGCGGCGCGAATCGCGCGCGCGATGCCGACACCGATGTCCTCCGCGTGCAGCACGCGGTAGGCCGCTTTCGCGTACGGCTTCGCCGCGTTCAACTGATCCATCTCTTCGTAGTCGCCCTGCTGCAGGTCGACGATCTCGCGCTCGCTCGATCCGCTGATCAGAATCATCGGGAAGCAGTTGGTCGTCGCGTTCGCAAGGGCGGTGAGACCGTTCAGGAAGCCCGGTGCGGAGACGGTCAGGCAGATCCCCGGTTTCTTCGTCATGTAGCCCGAGATCGCGGCGGCGTTGCCCGCATTCTGCTCGTGGCGAAAGCCGATGAAGCGCATGCCTTCGGCCTGGGCAAGACGCGCGAGGTCGGTGATCGGAATCCCGACGAGACCGAAAATCGTATCGATATCGTTGAGCTTGAGGGCGTCGATGACGAGATGAAAACCATCCGTCGTAGCGGGAGCGTGGTGGGGTTCGTCGGCCGTGATTTCAGGGCGGGCGATTTCGGCAGTGGACATGACTTCCTCTCCGTTTCGTTGTTGGCTGTTCGGGTGTCGCGTGGAGTCACTTCACACCGATGGTTTGCTCGTGGCTGTGCGAGCGGTTCTGATGGTCGGTTGTTTTGCAGGTTCGAGCGGCCATCACTCGTTCGAACCCAGTGGCGCCGGCCGGAATGCGCCGGTGAATGCGATCTGTTCGCTTTCTTTCGCCGAGTTCTCGATCCAGCGGCGGCGCATCGGTGCGAGCACGAATTTCGCGGACACGCTGCCAGCGATCGCGATACACGCCGCCGCGATAAACACGACATTCCAGCCGCCGTGCACGGACAGTAGCGAAGCCACCGGCACCAGCATCGCGGCTGTGCCCTTCGCGGTGTACAGCGTGCCGGCATTGCCCGCCGCGTACTTGCTGCCGAACGTATCGGCGCAGGTGGCCGGGAAATTCGAGAAGATGTCACCGTAGAACAGGAAGATCAGCCCGGAGAACACGACGAACAGTGTCGGGTGGTGGCCGAAGTGCATCAGGCCGAGCAGCGCGAGTCCTTCACCGAGGAACGTGAGAAACATCGTGTTCTCGCGGCCGATGCGATCGGAGATCGCACCGCACAGCGGACGGGTGAAGCCATTGCAGAGGTTGTTGACCGATAGCGTCATCGTCAGTAGCGGCAGCGTCACGGCGAAGAACGACATCGGCATCGAAGCGAAGCCGTATTCCTTCGCGATCGGTCCGATCTGCGCGGTGGCGATGATGCCGCCAGTCGCCACGCAGACGAACATTGCGTACATCACCCAGAACACGGGCGAGCGAATCATTTCGCCGGTCGTGTAGTCGATCTTCGTCGCGACGACGCGCTTGATGCCGCGCGCGAAGGCAGGCGGGTTCGGCGTGACGAGCAGGGTGGCGAGCAACAGGATCGCGGTGCCCTGGAACAGGCCGAAGAAGACGAACGCGTGCTGGTAGCCCGCGTGCTGGATCATGTTGCCGATGGGGATCGCGGTGAGCGCGGCACCGGCGCCGAAGCCGGCCGCCGTCAGACCGGCTGCAAGACCGCGCCGGTCCGGAAACCACTTCAGCGCGTTGCCGACGCAGGTGCCGTAGACGCAGCCGGCACCCACGCCTGAGATCACCGCCGCGAGGTAGAGGACCGGCAGATTCGGTGCGTACGCATCGAGCACCCAGCCGAGCCCGGCGCAGATCGCCCCGCCGATCACGACCGGACGCGGACCGAAGCGATCGACGAGCCAGCCTTCGATCGGCACGAGCCACGTTTCGGTCACGATGAAGATAGAGAACGCGGTCTGGATCGCAGCGAGCCCCCAGTGATGCTGCGCATTCATCGGCTCGACAAACAGGGTCCATGCGTATTGGAGATTGGCCACGAGGCCCATGCAGATCACACCAATGGTGAGCTGCACCCAGCGACTATGCCGTCGCGCGGTATACGCGCCGGCTACTGCGTTGTCTGGCTGTGCCAATTCTTCGTCTCCGTTCATGACTTCGCCTGCTGCGGGTCACTGCGCGGCTCTTGTGTCACCGGCGACAGAAGCGGTGATGGACCTTGCAGCAATGACGTTCAGGCATGGTGGGGGGATTCGCGTTACTACAAAAGTTAAACATTTTTATGATTTGCATAAGGTGTCGTGAATGGATGTCAGGTGGGCCTTGATGTGCCGCAACATGGCGCGCGGCGCCGAAGCGACGGTAAATCCGGCGTGGGACGGCAAGGATGGCTGTGCGCTGCGATATGCAGACGATTCGCAGGCGATTGCGCTGCAGCACGAACGGGGAGGAGAAAGACGCGCAGCGACTCCATCGGAGCCGTGCGGAGATTTGCAATCGGGGTTAGTTGGGGGATGGATTACCGCATGTTGCAGCGCGCCGCCGCGATAAGCAAAAGCTCACGCGAGGCGGCGACATCCCACTGCCATTCACTAGCGGAGGTAGGCCCCGCCGTCTTATCGCCAGGACGCCATCGTCTGGAAGACACCATCGCGTCTGACCAGCGCATGCAAAAGTGCTGCCGCGAGATGCAGCACGATGAGCGCAAAGAAGCACAACGCGAGCACTCTGTGCGCGTTCCACAGCAGCGTGTGCAAGCTGTCGCTATGCGGCAGGAAGGCGGGGAGATGAATGCCGAACACCACGACCGGATAATCAGCCGCCGACAGCATGCCCCAACCGATCAGCGGCAGCGCAATCATCAGGATGTAGAACGCGAGGTGCGACAGGTGCGCGGCAAGTTTCATCGGTTCCGGCATCGATGCTGGCAACGGCGGTGCGCCTCGCGTCAACCTGACCACAACACGAATCAGCGCGAGCACCAGTATCGCGATGCCGAGCGGCTTATGAATCGATACCAGCGAAAGATAGGTAGGGCGCACGGTCGACACCATCCCGACGCCGATAAACAGCATCGCCAGGATGCAGATCGCCATGATCCAGTGAAGCGCGCGCTGCAGCGGTGTGAAGCGATTGAGTGTCGGACTCATGGCGTGTCTCCTGCCGCTGAATGCCGCGGATAGCTCTTCTCCTCCGCCGTGCGCCGGTCGAACGATACGGCGTAGGCGGCAGAGCGCGCGGCGGGAAACGGATCGTCTGAAACATGCATGCCGGATGGCAGGACGGTCGGATCGAAGTTGAGATCGCGACACGGTCCGTCAGCTTCGGGCACGATGGTGTTGACCACGAGCGTTCCCGCTTCAACCTTGCGCCGATCGTCGGGCCAGGCCTTGGTGGGATCGGCGGTCGGGTCACCGGGGTTGGCGAGCGTGAAGACCAGTGTCCATCGTTGCGGTGCGCTGTGCACGCGTTGCGTGATATCCGCATCGAGGAAGTCGGCGCCGCGTGCCTTCAACTGATCGGGCGAGACGGCCTCCGGTTGTGCGGCCGGCACGAAAGACCAGCGCACGGCTTGCTGTTCGCCAGCGGCATTGGTGAGGATGAAGCTATTGAGGCTGTTGTATTGCTCTTCTGCGAAAGAACCCGTCCACGGCGCACTGCCCGCCCACTTCGCAAAATTGCCGAATTCCGGATGCGCGCCGATGAAGTTCTTCATCGCGTCTGGGTTGCTCTTGTCGCCCACTGCCTTAAGCAGACCATAGAAGGCCTGTGGTGTGGACACCGCGAAGAAGGGCGCATCGATCATCGCCGTGCGCCACTCGCTTCCATCGCCAGCAACGATACGCAGACTGAGGCCGCGTACCCGAACCGTACCGTCCGGCGCGGTGGGCACCGGTGTCGCGAGGTTAAAGCGTCCTGTGACCGGGTATGAGCCCGACGCGAGCATCGGCGCTTTGGACAGACTCGCCGCCGCGCCATTCGATTCGAAGCTACCGGTGAAGCAGATGCCTTTAGCGTGATTGCGCCGGTAGCCGGGGGCAGGGCCACCGGGCGGCGCCAGCGCGTCAACGATCTTGGCAGGGGTCAGGCGATTCGGAGTAAGCCAGCCTCCCGTATAGGCAAAGGCTGCGACGAGCGCAACCACGATAACGGCAATCAGGACCAGCGAACGGAGTGGGGATCCGCTGGAAGTCGGTTTGTCTGCCATCGATCTCTCCGGGGCAACGATTCGGCTGAGTCGAAATCTAGCAGGGTCGCGACAATTGCGCCATCAAACTGTGCGAAGGGTGCAATCTCGCTGGCACGCACGACGGGCTTCGTCGGTTCTTCGCGTGCTCACACGATCACACCGCCTGCTGCGGCTTCGCGGAACGCTGCGGTATCAGCACGATACAAGCCACGATGAAAGCAAGCAGGATTGCGGAGGCAAACAATCTGCTGATGTGCAGCCCACCCTGTGCCACCGGTTTATCGAGGAAGTCGCCCAACGTCGCACCGAGTGGCCGCGTCAAAATGAACGCCGCCCAGAACAGCGCCGTGCGCGATACGCGTGTCGAGAAATAAAGCACGGCAACCACCACCAGACCGGCGCCAAAGAGTAACGCACCGTATTCGTATCCAATCCCCAGACCGCCGCGATCGTCGCCCGCCACCCAGTCTCCAAGTGCGGTACCGAGCGTCTGCGAGTACAGGATGGTGATCCAGTAGAACCATTCGGCTCTGGTGGTAACGATGCTCTCGACCGAGACCGTTCCCTCCGACCGATACCACATCGCCAGGCTCACGATCAGCAAGGCAACGACGATGGCAGTGCCTCCGGGATAACCGACACCCAGCGACCGATCGGCGAAATCCGCCAGGGTCGTGCCGAGCGTCGTCGTGGCGACAATCGTTGCCCAGTAGAGGAAGCGATGGAAATCGCGTGCCTTCACCTGCGCGGAAACGAGGCCAATGAACAACACGAGGAAAATCGCCGATCCCACCAGGTACCCAAGGTTCAGCGACATCGATACCCAGTCACCGCCGGTTTCGCCCAGTGTCGTGGCGGCCACCTTGATCACCCAGAAGCCGAGCGTCACTTCGGGAACCTTGCTGACGGCTTGTCTCGCGAAGTTCACACTACTTCCATTCATCTCGTACTCCCTTTCTATCGAAGATTCGTCAGGCGTTGTCGGCGCAAGGTTCTGCGCGCCGCGCCGACAAGGTTGATTGCATAACCGACGAATCTAGTCGATGAAAGGTTAACGCATGCTTAACCGCGCTCATCCGCGCTAATTAGCTGAACCGGCTCGCGCCGATATCCGGAGGTCGCGAGCAACAGGCTGCGCGTGTATTCATGCTCGACCTGCTGCGCGCGAATCGACGCGATATCGCGCTGCTCGACGATTTCGCCATTGCGCATGACGGCGACGCGCTGGCAAAGAAAACCGACCACGGCGAAATTGTGGCTGACCAGCACCATGGTCAGCCGGCGCTCGCGATGCAGCCGTCGTAGCAGGTTGAGAATCTCGGCCTGCACGGACACATCGAGTGCGGACGTCGGCTCATCGAGCAGCAGTACGCGCGGTTCGACAATCAGCGCCCGCGCGATTGCAACGCGTTGCCGCTGGCCCCCCGACAACTGATGCGGATAGCGAAAGCGATATGCCGGCGCGAGGCCGACTTCGCGCAGCGCATCGACGATGCGTTCATCCTGCCGATCGATACGGTTGATGGTGAGCGGTTCGCGCAGGGTTTGATCGACGGTGAAGCGCGGATGGAGCGAACCATAAGGGTCCTGAAACACCATCTGTACGTCGCGTCGAAACGAGCGGTCGCGCTTTTCTCCGGGCACGTGCGAACCGACCTTGATATGACCGCCGGCGATCGGCGCAAGGCCGGTCAATGCGCGCAGGATCGTCGACTTGCCGGATCCGGATTCGCCGACCAGTCCGAACACTTCGCCTTCGTCGACATGAAAGCTCGCTTCGCGCACCGCGTCTACATAGCCGGTTTTCGTCCTGAAGCGGACCGTGAGGGCGTTGACGTCGATCATGTTGACGCTCCTGCCGGATGCGGTTGCGCTTGCGTAAGCCACGCGGCATCCCGCTCAAGCACCGGCAGTTCATCGGGCGGATTGACGAGCGGCGGATTGGCTGCAAGCAGGCCGCGCGTATAAGGATGCTGGGCGTGGACGAGATCGCGTGCCGCGCAGGTTTCCACTTCGCGCCCCGCGTACATCACGACGACGCGGTCGCAGAACGACATCACGAGCGGCAGGTCATGGCTGATAAAAATGAGGCCCGTGTCGTGCTTGTCGATCATCTCGTCGAGCACACTGAGTACCTGCATCGAAACGAGCACGTCGAGCGCACTGGTCGGCTCGTCGGCGATGAGCAGTCGCGGGCCCGACGACACCATCATGGCGATCATCACGCGTTGTCCCATGCCGCCCGATAACTCGTGAGGGTAAGCATCAACGACACGTTCCGGATCGCGGATGTGCACCGCTGCCAGCGCGGCGACGATCTTCTCGCGCATCTCGCGACGTCCGAGCTTCGGACCATGCAGATCGAACGCTTCGCGCATCTGCTGCGCGACGGTCATCACCGGGTTCAGCGAATACTTCGGATCCTGCAGGATCATGCCCATCTGCTGGCCGCACAGTTGCCGGCGCTTGCGTGCCGACATCGCCAGCAGATCCTGACCATCGAACTTCATCGCCTTCGCATCGAATTGCGCATCAGGCGGCAGCAGGCCGAGCAGCGCGCGTCCAGTCAGCGATTTGCCGGAACCGGATTCACCGACGATACCCAGTCGCTCGCCGCGATTCAGTGTCAGCGACAGGCCACGTACGGCTTCCGTCAATACACCGTCGTGACCGCGAAAACCTATTCGCAGGTTATCGATTTCACACAACGGTTTGGTCGTATCGACGGACATGATCAACCTCCCTGGCGCGGATCGAAGACGTCGCGCAGACCGTCGCCGAGCAGGTTGAAGGCGAGGCTCACCAGCAGAATCGCGCAGCCCGGAATGGTGGCCACCCACCACGCGTCGAGCAGCACGTTGCGGCCCGAGGCGACCATGTAACCCCACTCGGGGCTCGGCGGTTGCGTGCCGAGGCCCAGAAAGCCGAGACCCGCGACGGTGAGAATGACGCCGGCCATATCCAGCGTCGCGCGCACGATCACCGACGACGAACACAGCGGCACGATATAGCGCAACAGGATGCGCAGCCGCGACGCGCCCTGCAACCGCGCGACGTGAATGAAATCGGCCTGCACGAGCCGCAGGGTCTCCGCTCTTGCGAGACGTGCGTAGGCGGGCCACGCAGTAATCGAAATCGCGATCACCGCGTTGATGACACCCGGTCCCAGTGCTGCGGCAAACGCGAGCGCAAGCACGATCTTCGGAAACGCGAGCGCCACGTCGGTGATCCGCATCAGCACGTTATCGACCCAGCCACCAAAGAAACCGGCGGTGGTGCCGATCATCAGGCCAACGGGCACCACGATCACCACGACGAGTATCGCAATCGAAAGCGTGAGCCGCGAACCGTAGATCAACCGCGAAAAGATGTCGCGACCCAGCTGGTCGGTGCCGAACCAGTGCGACGGCGAACCGGGCGGCAGAAGGCGGTCGGAGAGTACTTGCTGCAGCGGATCGTGCGGCGCGACTAGCGGTCCGATTGCCGAGACGATGATCAGCAAGGCAAGAATGACCAGACCAAACACAGATAACGGATTACTCGCGAAGCGTTGCCAGCGCCGATACGCAAGCCCGAGCGCGGCCTGTTTGCGTGACGCGGGCGTGTCGCTTAGCAGCCAGTCTTTCCATCGTCGGGGCGCGGCATTCATCGGCCAGTCCTGCGTTTGCATTGAGTGATCGGACGGAGGACGCACGTGAGAAGTTTCTGCAACATCAGCGGGCGCGCGGATCGAACACGCGATAAAGCGCGTCGGTCAGCAGATTGAGTGCGATGAACGTGACACCGATCACGAGCGTGCTGCCCAGCACCGCGTTCATATCTGCATTCAGCAGCGCGCCCGTCAGGTACGAACCGATACCGGGCCAGGCGAAGACGATTTCGGTCAGCACGGAGCCTTCGAGCAGATAGCTGTAGGTGAGGGCGATGACGGTCAGCAGCGGCACGGCGATATTGCCGAAGGCGTGACGCCAGATCACCCGGCGCTCGGGCAAGCCTTTCGCGCGTGCCGTGATGATGTACTCCTGGCTCATCTGATCGAGCATGAACGAACGCGTCATCCGGCTCAGATAGGCAACCGAGTAGTAGCCGAGGATGGCCGCAGGCAGCGCGATATGCGAGAACGCATTGAAGAACACGTCCCATTCGCCCGCGATCAGCGAATCGACGAGCAGGCTGCCTGTATGCGTATCGACCATGCCGTCAAAGACGGGATCGATGCGCCCCGGGCCCGCTACCCAGTGCAGCTTCGCATAGAACAGCAGCAGTCCCATCAGCCCTAGCCAGAACACCGGCACCGAACTGCCGACGAGGCCGACAAAGCGTGCAACGTGATCGATCCAGCGGTTGTGACGCACGGCGGCGATCACGCCTAACGGCACACCGATCAGGATGCCGATGAGGGTCGACAGCGTCGCGAGTTCGAGTGTCGCGGGGAACACGCGCTGGATGTCTTCGATGACAGGGTGCGCCGTCAGCAGCGACATGCCGAAGTTGCCGTGCAGCACATCGCGCGCGTAGATCAGGAACTGCACAGCGAGCGGCTTGTCGAGCCCGAGCTGCAGACGGGCCGCCGCGTACGCCGTCGCCGACGCGCGATCGCCGAGAATCGCCAGCACCGGGTCGATCGGTATCTTGCGACCAATCACGAAGGTCACCGCCAGCAAGCCGGTGAAGGTGATCGCGAGCGTGATGATCCAGCGCACGAGGCGCAAGGTCCAGCGCACACTGGCGCGTTCGGCTGAGAGCACACGGATGCGTTCGAACGTCGTGAGGGGCGTCGACATGATGGGTTCCCCGGTCGAAGGCGAAGCCAGGAAAGCGGCGCCTTCGACGCATACGTTACTGCTTCTTCAGATCGCGATACGACACGAGGTCATTGATCGGACCCACCTCGAGCCCCGTCACGCCCGGTCGCGCAGCCACCTGCGAGACCTGCTGGAACATGATCACGAAGGGCGAGTTGGCGAGCATCTGCTTCTGCATCGTCTGGTACATCTCGGCGCGCTTCGCCGTTGATGATTCCGCAAGCGCCGCGTTGGTCTCCTTCGTCAGATCGGGAATATCCCACGAGTTGCGCCACGCGAGCATCTTGTAGGCGGACTTCTCGGAATTGTCCGGATTCCAGGTGAAGCCCTGCGCGTTGCTGTGCGGATCGATGTAGTCCGCCGACCATTCGCCGATATAGATGTCGTGCGAGCGCGAACGATACTTCGCCAGCGTCTGCTTGTTGTCGCCCGGGATGAGTTGCACCTTGATACCGCCCTGGGCGAGATTGGCCTGTACGGCCTCGGCGATTTCACCGTATGGATAGCCGTTACGCACGTCCATCGTGACGGAAAAACCATTCGGCAGTCCGGCTTTGACGAGCAATGCCTTGGCCTTGGCGACGTTCTGCTGGTACGGATTCGTGTTCAGCGCGCCGAGAAAACCTTCCGGAAGAAACGTTTCGTGCACCTTGTAGGTGGTCTTCGCGACATTGCTCTGGATGCCGTTATAGTCGATCAGCCATTTCATGGCTTGCTGGACTTCCGGCTTCGCGAGGTTCGGATTTTTGACGTTGAGGCCGAGATACAGGAGCGTTGCCTGCGGCACGGCGGTGGTATACGCCTTGCCGGATTTTGTCAGCGCGGTCAGATCGTCCGGGCTCAGATTGCGCGCCACATCGACGTCGCCGTTCTCGAGCAGCAAGCGCTGGCTCGATGCTTCCGGCACGTGACGCAGCACAATGCGCTTCATCGCGAGCGGCAAGCGATAACCGTCGAAGCGCTGCAGCACGATGCTGTCGTTGGCCGTCCACTTGACGAGCTTATAGGCGCCGGAACCGGCCTCGTTGGTGCGCAGCCAGTCGTTGCCGAAGTCATTGCCTTTCTGGTGCGAGAGCAACAACTGCTTGTCGACCACCGAGGCAGGCCACGCGCCGAGCACGTTCAGGACGAAGGTCGGGGCGTATTTCTGGTCGGTCGTCACACTGACGGTGGTGTCGTCGATCTTCCTGACGTTAGTCAGCGCATTGTCTTTGGTCAGACCGATGCCTTGCAGCACGGCGGCCGCCCCCTTGTCGAGCAGGACCGTGCGCTGGATCGACCACGCGACGTCATCGGCAGTCAACGGATTACCCGAGTGGAACTTGAGACCGGGGCGGATCTTGAACGTGAAAGTCAGGCCATCGGAACTGACGGACCATGATTGCGCGACATCGCCGTTGAACTTCGACGGGTCTTTCAGATCGACGCGCACGAGCCGGTCATAGGTATTGGCCACATATTCTTCGGGCACCAGTTCGTAGATCTCACCGGGATCGAGCGTGGTGAATTCATCGAGGAACGTCGCCATGACGAACATGTCTTTCGGTGTCGCCGCAGCGGCGGGGCTGACCGCGGTGAATGACAAGGTCAAGGCGGAGGCGATCGCTGCAGCCGCCAGTGCATTGCGCAATACCAGTTTCATACTCGCTCCATAAGGGATGGGGGAGAGTCTGTCAGGGAACCACGCCATTACATGAGATGCAATAGGCCGCTTTCGGTGTCGTCGATCAGAGGCAGCGTACGGGAACCGGGCAACTCGTAATGCCACCATTCGCTCTTGATGTGCATGAAGCCCGCGGCATGCATGATGCCGAGCAGTAACAGGCGATTGCGCTGCACGTGTTCGGGCAGACCCGGATGAAAGTGTTCGGACTCGATCGTCATCGCGTCGAAACCCGTGCCCATGTCGAGTTCGCTGCCGCTTGCATCGAGCAAAGTCAGATCGATCGCTGTGCCGCGGCTGTGGTTCGAACCACGACCAGGCTCGGCGATGTAGGTGGGATCGGGCAGGAAATCCCAGAGCACCTGTTGCGCCTCGCGCGGACGGTAGGCGTCGAAAATCCGTAGTGTCAGGCGGGCGTCGCGGGCAATTTCTACTGCCTTGCGCAACGCGACCTCAGCGGGTTCGAGCAGCAGGCAGCGGGCCGCTTTGTAGATGGCTTTGCCGGTCAGGTTGCGCGCGGTGGCATAGACGAGATCGATGTCGACGCCATGTGTGGCGGGCGTGATTTCGATAAGTCGCGGTTCGGTCATGGAGGGCAGAGTGGGGCGTGGGATGCTTGATGGCTATGCAGTATAAGCTCGACTCGATGCGTCAGCGGTTGAAGCAATCCAGAAATCGGAGTGCGTAGTACCAGCGACGGTGAGCGCGGACCGTTACCGTCTGCGGGTGCCGGTCAACTTCTCGCCGGACGGGGTATCGCCGTGTCCGAATCCGCCGGCGAGTGCTGACTCGTCAGGCAATTCGATTGTGCGCATTGAGTGCAAGTGATTATGAATGTGTCGTAGATGAGATGGCCCCGCGATGCGGGGCTTTTTCATTCGCGGTTGGCGTCAACGCGCGAAACCGGGTAGAGGTACCGCGATCGCATGAAGCATCAGCGATTCCGGCAGGCGGCCCGGCGTTCGCACATCGTCCGCTTGCCTGAGGCAGTTGTTCAGTTGATCCGACAGGTCGCCCAGCGCATCGAGGAACACGCTCGACGCGCGTCCGTAGCGTCGCGCCAGTTCGGCGAGGTCGAGCAATGCGGCATAGCTGACGACGCACTGCGGCGGCAGTTCCGCAGTCGCGAACGGCACTGCGTCGATCGGTGGCGACGGAGGAGGGGGCACGGTCGCTACGCAGCCCGCGTCCGCGAGCGTCGCGGCAGCGATCGACAGCGCGAGCGTGATGCGCTTGCGGCGTGAACGTGAGGTGAAGTCGGTGTGTGGGCTGGACGGTGCGGTATCACGGATCTTCGCGCTAGCAGATCGATTGGCGGACAGTCGGAGTGGATTCGGGAAAAAGCGCATCGACGGTTACGACCAGTGAGCATGGACCCAGACACCGCCGATCCAGTGGCCGGGCACCCACACGCGTGGCGCGACCGGCACGGCCCACACGACAGGGGGCTGCACGACCACTGCGGCGGCGGCCGGCGCGACGTACGCGATCGGCGGAGCAGGGGGCGGTGCGACTGCAACAGCGACAGACGGCAGCGTTGCGACAACGACCGGAGGCGGCGCGGGCACGGGGCCGACCGCAACGGCAACCGACGTCGACGGTGACGGTGAAGGCACAACGACGACCGGGCCCGGTGCGACGACCGCGGCGGTGCCGACAGCGACGGGCGTCGCGGGAACACCTACCGCCACACCGGCCACAACCCCACCCGACACCGTGACGCTCGTCCCATGCACACCGGTCACGCTGCCCGATGTCGCGACAACGCCAGGTGCGATGCGCGTCGCGCTGCCCGACGTGCTGACGGTCCCGTTCGGACCCGTCAGGCTCGCCGTGCGACTGCACGTCGCGCCGCTGCAGTTCGTGGAAGCGCTATGGGTCACCGTATGGCCGTTCGGCCCGGTGAC
This sequence comes from Paraburkholderia acidicola, assembly GCF_002362315.1. GTDB lineage: Bacteria > Pseudomonadota > Gammaproteobacteria > Burkholderiales > Burkholderiaceae > Paraburkholderia > Paraburkholderia acidicola. Next base: position 494,317 of record NZ_MTZV01000006.1, on the reverse strand, counting down.
AGAGCCGGACGACGTGTACTGACCGGGCGCCGTGCGCGTGACGTTGCCGCTTGTCGAGAGCGTGTTGCCGCTCGGGCCGGTCACGGTACCGGTATGCGAGCACGTGCCGCTTGCGCAGTTCGTGGTGCCGCTGTTTTGAAACGAGCGTCCGGAGGGGCCGGTGGTGGTGCCCGAGTTCGTGAACTGGCCGGGGCCGGTGCGGGTGACCGAACCGGTATGCGTGGTGAGACCGCCATACGGCCCGACGACACCACCCGCGCGAGAACAACTGCCGCCACCGCACGCGCCGACGCCAGCACCACGGTAGACGCCGTGCGGCGTGAAGACCGCACCGCGTTCAGCCCAGCCGGCGAATGCTGGGCCGCTGCCGCACAGGCATGCTGCTGCGCAGGCGGCGATCGCGAGGCAGCGGGATGCCGCGATCCACGGAAAAGGAGATTTCATCGCAGGAACGAAGGAAGAGGGAAGGGAGAAAGGTGTCAGCCGCTTCGGCCGTTTCAACGGATGACGACCGCACCGCGTACCGCCGGTGCCCAGTAGCCCGCGCGCCAGACGACGGTAGCGGGCGGCGGCGCGACGTAGACAGGCCGGCTGACGACGACGGGCGCCGCAATGACCGGTACGGCAACGACGGGTGCCGCGACGTAGACCGCTGGCGGCGGCGCCACGTAGACGGGTGCGGCCGGTACCACGGCGAAGGGCGCCGCGATACCGATGCCCACGGTGACGCCGGCGAATGCGGGCACGGTCGCACAGACGAGTGCGGCCGCGGCGGCGAGCTTGATTAGCGGATGACGTTTCATCGGATGTCCTTCCATGAGTCCGCCGCACCGGGCGGGATGCCGTGTGGCGATGACCCGCACTGTAGAAGGATGCGCCGCGGGAATCTGTTGGAAAGATATGTCGACTCGTTTCAGCGCCGCACGAGCCGCGCCGCGCGGACCTCGGGGGCCGTTGTGAAATAAATTGACATCGATTGTTACCGGCCCGAAACGCATCGCGCGAGGCGCTCACCTAGACTGGCGCCGCGTCGGTTAATCGACGGTTCGTCCTACAGGAGAGATTCAATGAAGCGTTTTTGTATCATCGTGACAGCGTTGCTCGTCGCGTCGCCTGCCTTCGCGCAGTCCACCATGCAGCAGAAGCTCGAAACGCGTTTCGCCGCAGCCGACGTCGATCACGACGGCAAGCTGACCCGTGCCGAAGCGCAGGCCGGCATGCCGCGCGTCGCGCAGCATTTCGACGAGATCGACAGTGCGCATCTCGGCTATGTGACGCTTGAGCAGGTCGAGCAGTTCGCCGCGCAGCACATGCGCTAAGCTGAGTCAGGGGACGGGCGGTCGCTGTTGGCGCTGTCCGCGTTGTCCGTTTCACTCACTCTGTCCGTTACTGTCCGGCTCGCAATCATGTCGACTTCCTCCGCGTCTGTTTCGCCGCGCGATACCCGTCCCGGGCGACTGCTCGTGCTCGATGACGAAGCCGAGATCCGCGGGATGCTGCAGCGTTTTCTCACGGCGCAGGGTTTCGAAGTCAGGGCGGTCTGCGATGCCGCGCAACTCGAATCCAGTCTCGAACGCCATTCGTTCGATCTGCTTGTGCTCGACGTGATGATGCCCGGTGAAGACGGCTTGTCGATCTGCCAGCGGCTGCGTGCGCAGGGCCACACGATTCCGATCCTGATGCTGACCGCGCGCGGCGATCCGGTCGACCGGATCGTCGGCCTCGAAATGGGCGCCGACGACTATCTCGCCAAGCCGTTCGTCCCGAGCGAACTGGCGGCGCGGATTCGCGCGATGCTGCGTCGGCAGCGCTTCCTTCTGCACGAACGGACGTTGCGCGGCGAACTGCTCGCCGAAACCGACACGGGCGCGTTGCGGTTCGGCACGTTCCGGCTCGATCTGCGCCGGGAGGAGCTGTTTCGCGACGGCGAGCGGGTGCCGTTGGGTTTCGCTGAACTGCGGCTGCTGTGTGCGCTCGCAAGTACGCCGAATCGCCCGGTGAGCCGCCTCAACCTGATTGAACGCGCGCGCGGGCGCGGCTACGAAGCGAATTCGCGCAGCGTCGACGTGCAGGTGCTGCGGTTGAGACAACTCATCGAGGACGACGCTTCAGCGCCCCGCCATATCCGTACGGTGTGGGGCATCGGCTACATGCTGATTGCGGAGATCGAAACGTGATGCGCGTCTGGCCGCGCTCGTTATTCGGACGCAGCATGCTGCTGCTGTTCGCGTTGATCGTCGCGAGTGAGCTTTGCACGATCGCAATCTACGTGCTGTTCGTTCAGCGACCGCGCATCGACGATGCCGCGGCGGTGGAGGCTGCGCAGATCGTGCTGATCGAACGGCTGCTGGTCGCGCTGCCGCCGGGGCAGCGGCACAAGGTGCTGGCCGACCTGAACGGCGTGCGCGATGACGCATTGCCGCCGAATGTGCGGACCTGGCGTCCGCCGTCGGGCTACGCCATGCAACTCTTTTTCGAGCGTTTGCAGGAGCGGCTTCCACCGGGTGTGGAGGTGCGCTGGGACCCCGGCCCCGAACGCCGCATCTGGGTAGGGCTGCCGTTCGACGACGGGAATCGCTGGATTGTGCTGCCCGCCGTTTCCGGCATCGCTCATACGCTGGAGTGGAGTCTGATCGCGCTGCTGCTGATGGTCGTACCGGCGCCGGCGCTCGGCGCGTATGTGATCCATCGGCGCATCGAAGGTCCGTTGACGCGGCTCTCGCGCGCCGCGGCCAGCGTAGGCCGCGGCGTGTGGCCGGAGGCGGTGTCGGTCAAAGGGCCGTTCGAACTCACGACAGTCGCCGATGCTTTCAACGGCATGGTGGCCTCGCTCGCGGCAATGGAGTCGACGCGGGCGGAGATGCTGGCCGGTATCTCGCACGACATTCGCACGCCGTTGACCAAACTGCGCATGGCGCTTGCTGCCCCCGAATCGTTCGATGCGCCGATCGCCAGTGCCGAACGCTTCGTCGAAGAGATCGACGCGATCGTCCAGCAGTTCGCCGATTTCGCGCGCGGCGGCGAAGGTGAGACACCGGTCGAGGGCGATCTCAACGCGCTCATCGAGCAACTGGCCGCCGACTACGCGGGACTTGGGCGGCCATTCGAACTTGCGCTCGAACGGCTGCCGCCGCTGTCGTTTCGTCCGGTGAGCATGCAGCGGCTGCTGATGAACCTGATGCAGAACGCAGTAGTCTACGGTCGCACAGGTCTTTCCGTCGTCACGCGTTGCGAGAACGGATGGGTCATCGTGACGGTTGAAGATCGTGGCCCGGGCGTGCCGGCTTCGTTGCTGCCGCTGCTGAAGCAGCCGTTCAAGCGCGGCAGTTCGACGGACGAAAAAGGCACCGGCCTCGGGCTCGCGATCGCCGAGCGGATCGCGCGGCAGCATGGCGGCAGTGTCGAACTGCGTCTGCGCGATGGTGGTGGGCTGGCGGTCGACGTGCGGTTGCGCTGTGGGTAGGTCTGCGGACATTGGGAAAATATCATGCAGTTGCTGTGCCCGGTCGATAGAACGGACTGCCGGCTGTGCCGATTCTTATGGCGAGCCAGATCAACATTGCGAGCGCAAATACATTCACGCCTATCCAACCTGAATCGGACAGACGCTGGGACAGCGTGATGGCAAAACCGAGAGCGAAAGAAAAATAAATATGAGGGGTTGGTATCTCGAAGTGAAGTACCTGAATTGCCCAGTAGCACAGCCCCAAGGAGGCCGCCCACCGCCTTTTCTTGAAACAACCAAAACCAGCAGTTATACCTGCGGCCGCCAATGCCAGATTACTCGGCACAAAGAGCGGTATTTGGAAAAAGAGTGGCAAATGAGGGGTAGTCGAAGCGACCGATAGAGTCCACACGACGCCCGATACTCCATGGACAGTGAGAATGCCTGCCATGATCTTGTCTTTCTTTGCCATAGTCTCCGCCCTGCGCGAAAATAACGGACAACTTGTACTTTGAGATAAACCGATAATGTCGTTGAAGCAGCGCGTTGTCAACATTTTACCGGGCTGAACGTATGAACAAAACCTCTTAAAAGGTGGTAATTTATCGATTGTTCGCTTGTGATCTGGGTGAGAAGGGTAGCCACGGGCCACAATCAGGAGCATTCATTGACGATGGTATTTGACATACTTAGCCGTTATTTCTGGTTGCTAGCCATCATTGAAAACGGATGGAGGTATATCGCTCAGGAGCGAACCGCGGCACGATCAGGAGCGATGAGTTTACGCACGAGCGATGAAGCAAAATCACTTCGTCGCTGGTTCGCTGTCTTTCATGCGCATCCCTGGATCATTATGGGGATTGCGACGATACTAGGCGGAACACCAAATTTTTCGTATTATTTTCGGCCCCAGGATCACAATCCATACGTATTGACCTGGTACGGTGTCCAGTTTTGCTCAGCCATCGGGTTTACATTTTGGGCTTTTTTCTACAATGGTGCCGAGAAAATCATTAAATATCAGATTGGGGTAGCATTTGTTCCACGATACAGCTGGGTGAATACTGTCGGGAGAGTGAAATTCTTCGCCGCGCTTGCCCCAATCTGGATAGTGCTGACGATGGTGGTTGCCACATCCATAGATGTGAGACTGTATAAGTAACGTCAGCTTCCATCGTGCCTGGATGTACTGGGTTGTTCTCGGATCTTGATTGGAGGGAAAATGCGTGCCTTACTGCGTTTGACTGGTTGTGCATTAATCCTTACGGTCATGGGCTGTAAGGCCGTTGATGTCACTCGGTATGACATTCAAGAACGAGGCGAGAATGGCCTCACAATTGTTACGTATACCAAGGAAAATCTGAGTTCATTGGACAAGACATTCTGGGTGGATCACGTATATTTAAGATGCGCTGTTGTTCCCGTCAATATCACAAAACGTTTCGATATTGGTTTCGTGGAGCCTGAAGAGTATCCCTTTGTTGCGCAACGCCTCGATATCCAGGTGCAATGCCGGGTTGTAACAACAGACTACTGCTCGACGTGGTTTATTCACTTCCACGAAAAGCAGAATATTCGCGGTTTGGAATATTTTTCTGGTTTGGACGTCAATGCACCATCCACCTTGAAGCTGCGGCTTGGTGGGGGCGGTATGGTGGGCGCCAGACTGGTTTCGACGGAGCGGGTGATTGAGGTCAACGCCCCCTGAACTGCTAGACCGGGTTGTGCAAACCGGCGGTGGCGCTTTGCAGCTTAGTCATTTCGGCTACCGCTGCCTGGCGCGAGTCAATGTTGACCCGCGTTCAAAAGTATCCATATCTGCTTTCGAAGCTCGCCTGTCATGATGCGGGCGAACGCTGCATTACAACGTATGCAGGTGTAGTGCTCCTCCAGCGCGGCATGGTTGTTCGTGTTGGTGCCTCTCTATACAGTGGCCGGTGAGGTGGTGGTGCGTGGTTGGGCCTATGAGGTCAGCGACACCGACAACACCAATTCAGGGTTCAGCGTCGCGTCAAGGCTGCTCGGCGTCGGCGTAAAGGTCGGTGAAGGGTCGACAGTGGCTGACTCGAGCGCGTTGCAGTTTGGTGCCGGCCGGTTGAGTTTCGCTATCTCTGCGTTGAACGCTGATTCGCGATTCAAGCAAGTCTCATCGCCGAACGTGCGCTGTGTCTCCGGTCAACAGGTCAGGCTTAACGTCGGGCAACAGGTGCCGACCGTATCGAGCGTGAGCTATCAGGGAGTGAGCGGCACGCCTGTGCAGTCGATTGAGTATCAGGATGCGGGCGTGATTTTCAACGTCACGCCACTGGTGATGCAGGACGTCATTCAGTTGAGCGTGGATGAGGAGATTTCGAGCTTTGTCAGCACGACAACGGGCGTCAGTGGCTCGCCGACAAAAAACACGCGTTCGTTGCAGACGGTGGCGAACCTGCGCGACGGTGAGGTCGTGGTACTCGGTGGCCTGATACAGGATTCGGATACCGCATCGAACAGCCGTGAGCGCTTTCTACCTGCGTTCCTCGCAGGACATGCGACGTTGAGAGGGCGCACCGAGGTCGTGCTGGTGCTGCAGGTCCAGAAGATCTGATGCCAGTTGTGCCAAAAGACGGTGTTTGTTCGGGTAGTGTGCTGGTTTCGTAAAAAAACGGCCGGAAGATCAGTTATGAGATATCGCATTGTGACGGCGCTGGCTGCTCTCGTGGTGAGCGCATGCTCCTCGGGGCCACAGTCGATGACTAAAGCGCAATTGCCGCAGTCGTTCAAAGTGGATGTGTCCGACACGAAACCGGCTTCACCGGACCAGGAGTCTCAGATGGCTGTCAGACCTTTACATGGAATTGCAGCCGGTCGTCGCAGCTGTCGCATGGCCGCACCGGCCTACCCAAAGGCATCCATGGAGGCGGGCGAGCGGGGAGTCGTCAGAGTGAGAATTTTCCTTGATCCAGACGGCAAGTTTGAGAAAAGTGCGATCGTTCAGAGTAGTGGATATCCTCGTCTCGATGAGGCTGCAATTGAGTCGTTGAAATACACATCGTGCGATCCCCTGACCGTGGGAGGTAAGCCCGCCCGCGCTTCGTATGTTCTGCCGATCTCCTTTGACATTAACGGGCGATGACGTGACGTGCAGTTGCGGTAGAGAAGCGGATTTTTCTTGAAATACTGCGACTAGCGTCAGGAGTGTCCGGCACGTTGCCGGACCGATGGACGGTTGCGGCGGGTCTGCGGAGTGGTGGCGGTTATCGCACGGCTCAGCGCGGCCCGCCTGACCGAGTAGCGGGTGCAGGCGCGAGCGATTGGACTATGGTCTGTCGACAGCCCGATGTTTTTTCAACCGAAGAGTGAAGGATGAAGTCAATGCGGCTCATTGCATTTCTTTTTACCGGGTGTGTGGTGGCCATGCTGCCTTACCGCGCCTCGGCACAAGACGTACCCAACGTGCTGCTTGAAGTGAGTGTAAATGGGGCTGTGTACAAGGGCGAGGCAGAGTGGGACGCAACTGGCGCCTCCGCCGCGGCCGCCGCGACGCAGTTCATCAACCAGAATATTCTTCATGTTCCACATGGGGGGAGTGTGCAGTTGAAGGTCGAACTGGTCTCGACTAATGGGCAGAAAATCGATGTAACCGCAGATCCGTCGATGCATTACTCTGCGGTGACCGACTGGAATCTAGGCGTTTCCGGTACGGGCCTGGTGACGCAAAAAGCGAACGCCGGCTATACGCAAGCGAATCTGGCGAACGATAGAAACGGCCAGATTATCGTCTGGTATAAGAGCGGAAATATCCTCGGGTACAACTCGATTCAGCTCAAGATTGATTGAATTGCGCTGACGGGTGGGCGATAGAGTCCTGCGTCAAGTTTTGCTTTGATCTGACAGGATCTGCGGTAATACAGATGTCTGTAGACTAAAATGATTCCGGCCGACGTGACCTTGGAGAAATGGCGATGCCCGTTCAGTGCACTTTTCTTTTAAATGGCAAGACGACTTCGACGCTCGTTTGTTCGGGCTTTGGTGGGGTTGAGGCGTACTCAGGCCATGACGCGGGGCGTGACAATTCGAAAGCTGCGGCGGTTGTAGATATCGGGCCTATCCCGCCTGGCACGTACTACATCATTGATCGTCAGTCGGGTGGGGTACTTGGATCGCTGCATAACTTCGTTGCCTCCCATTTTGGCAGTACGGACCGCGAAAAATGGTTCATGCTGTGGAACGCAGTGGGCGGAGACACGACCGTCATTAACGGTGTTCATCGTGGGAATTTTCGCCTCCATCCTGAGGGACCCATGCACCTGAGTGACGGTTGCATTACTGTCAAGAACGGAAGCCAGTTTGAAAGCCTTCAGCGTTATATCCGCTCAGGCGGACCAACGATGTCCGTGCCTGGGAGCGATTTAAAGGCATACGGAACGGTGTCCGTGCGATGAAGTGGCTCTCTATCATCGTTCGCCTTGTCGTTGCGATCGTCCTGGGATATTCCGCAGCGATGCCGGTGACTCAGTTGCTTCTGGCGCACATGTCGGCGGAGATACCCCTATGGCTGGTGCACGCGATCCGTTCCTGCATTCATCTGTTTTCGCCAGGTTACAGCGCGGATGCGTTGGATATCGAGGATATGACTACGTTTCTGCTTTTCCTCCTGATCTGGCTGGTTTTTGCTGTGGTCATAGGGTTCATCGTCTTTGCCGTATGGGGCAGGATTCGCGCTATCCGAGCTGCGCAGTGAGTGTGGCGTATGGGTGTCGGTGAGCACGCTGAAAGCCCCGCAACGGGGCTTTTTCATTGGGGATGGGCGGATTCAACCGGCGAAACCCGGTAACGGAAGCTGGTGCCGGGCGCGTGGTTCGTGGAAGGCTTCGTTTGCGACGGGCAAGCGGTGCCTGCGCGGAATTGCCGGTGCGCTTTGAGCTTCGCGCTCGACTGGTATTTTTCGCGATGTACATAGTGAGAATCGGACTTTCGCATATTGCTGCTACAACAAAAAGTTCGCTAATTTATGTTATGTAAAATATGAATTCGAAATATCGCATACGAATGCGATCATCTCCAACGCCGGTATGTTTGGAGGTGTTGCCTATTGGCGTCCAAACAATGGTTGATCAAGGTTCGCGGGCAGATTTTTCGCAGTAGGAACCGGGGTAAGCGCGAATTTCTCCGCACCTAATCGTTACTCCGCTTCAACAGCAGATTTTCCGATCAGGAGGCGCTAGTACGGTGCGCACGTAATAGTAGTGACGTTTACACCAGTGAAGGGAGTCTCTCCCGGAGGGCAACCTCCGAGCCCTGGCTTGTCATCATTGGAAGATTGTCCGGAGCCGCCGCCCGGGTTGGCATATATAGGCATTGAAGCGATCAACTTGGCCCTCGCCGACAACAATTTATTGATGCTTGCCTGTCTCAAGGCGCCTGCTTCCTTCTCTGTTTGCACATAATTTGCGAAATCTCTATCGCCACGATTCATCGGCGGAATTGGCGGGGGATCTGTCGGTAAATTGAAGGCAAGATTTTGATCGTAGATATTGAGACCAGCGATATATTCTTGAATAGCAACTTTGTAGTCATTCTTGACTTTGTCCAGCGTCACGGTGCCCGTGGCAGCTCCAAGAACTGGTAACGGAAGATTTTTATCGCCGTCCTGTCGAAGCCAGAAGTTCGTCATGGCCAAAGTGTATTTAACGACAAGATCATGATAACTCTGAAACAGCGTATTCTCGGAGCCCTCGGGGGTGTTGGCTCGTTGAGTCTCGTAAGCTTCCAACGCTGTAGCGTATGCCTGAGCCGCAGCCACCTGCTTCTTGCCAGCGATGGCCATTGCCGCCATCTTCTTCTGCATTGCCTCCGCCTCTGGCGATTGACTGGCGAGTGACGGCGAAGCGAGCAACGATAAGAATATAGAGATCAAGACAATGGAGCGTGCCACGACAATTCTCCTTTGAAATGATATTCTTTGATCACTGGCTGTCACGGTCAGAGAGATTCGCCTCCGGAATCTGAAAGATCACTCATATACTAAGCCGGACAGTTCAGTCCACCAAGAGGTTTATATGGAGTGCATGTCAGCCGGAAAACCAGATCGGCGGTGTCAAACTGCGTCTTCTGACCGGAAGCATTACCGACCACGAGAACGGCTCCATCAGGTCGGACCGCGGATATGAACCGACTGAGCGTTTCGCCACCAATCAAGTCGATGGCCGCGTCGAAAACTTCTTCGTCTCTCATGTCGGCCAGCTCGGCTGCACGGCCGGCCGCGATTTCCAGCGCGCCGGGTGTCATCGGGATCCTTTCGGACCCGTCGCCCGAACATCCGCGAGAGACGTCAGCCCCGCACGCAACACGCCTGCAGCTTCGATCAATGCGTCACGTCCTGTATGGCCTACGCCAAGCGCATTAATGATCCCGTGAATCAGACCGTCATGGAGACGCAATGTGACAGGGACACCCGCTTCGCTCAGGCGACGAGCGTACGCCAGACCTTCATCGCGCAAAGGATCGAAACCCGCAACGGCGACATAGGCCGGCGGTAGTCCAGCGAGATCCTTCGCGAGCAACGGCGATACTCGTGAGTCGAGCGCCTCAGCTTCGTTTGTCAGGTAGTGATTGCGGTACCAGTCCATCTGGGTCGCCGTCAGGAAGAACCCGTCGGCAAACAACGCATATGAAGCGTGCTTCGTGGATAGATCGGTAACGGGGAAAAACATCAGCTGAAACGCGGGCTTGGGGCCGTTGCCTGCCGTAGTGATCTGCGAGACGACAGCGGTAAGGTTGCCACCGGCGCTCTCCCCTCCGATACCGATCGCGGCCGGATCGACGCCAAGTGTCGCGGCGTTGTCGACCGCATATTTAAACGCAGTGAGTGCGTCGTTCAGACCAGCGGGGAACGGATGCTCGGGGGCAAGGCGATAGTCGATAGATAGCACCGATAATTTCGCCTCGATCGCGAGGACCCGGCATGCACTGTCCGCGACACGAAGGTCACCCAGCACCCAGCCGCCTCCGTGAAAGTACACGAGTAAAGCCGATGGTCCCGTTAGATTGGCCGGTCTATATAAACGCGCCGGGATCGGGCCTCCTTCGCCTGGAATGGAGATATCCCTGACGGTTTCGATCGGGACTGGATTGCCAAACAGCTGCGCCTCCTTGACGAGAACTGCGCGCGCTTCGGCGAGCGGCAAGGTCTCAAACGATGAGCCCGGCACCAGATTGAGCAACCGCAACGCAAGCTGAACCTCAGGGTGTAGCACCTGCCCATCGATACGGACCGGTTTGCCGCCCAACCATCGCTGCAACCATGTTGGCAGTATGCCGACCACCCTCAGCACAAGGCGTGCGACGTGATCCAGCAATGACTTGTGCTCCGTATCCATCGATGGCCCTCAGATCGAGTTCACTCAACGCGGTCGACCTGAGACATCCAGATTCGACCTCTGGAGCGGAGGTTAGATAATTATCGGACATTTGTCCAGATATCTATATTGTCGCGATGCGGGACACCGCCGCCGCCGAGTGCCGGGTGGGCTACCGGTCGTCGGGAAGGTAGGCACGCATCAGGGCGCGGATTCCACCCAGCAGTACGCGCCGATCCGCGTCGCCGCGCGGCCACGCCAATCGATGCAACGCGAAGCCGTCAAGAAGCGCGATCATGACCCGGGCGGCCTCCCCGGGCTGGTTGACTCCCATGGCGCGTAACGCCGCTTCGGTGGTCTGCTCGAAGCTGGCCATCATATGGTGCGCAGTGGCTTGCAGTTCGGGCCGCTGGCGGCACTGCAAATAGATTTCAAATTCGGCGGCAATCTCGGCTGGGCGGGAGGCTGTCAGCAACTCCACCAATCGCTCAATCGACCCTTCTACGTCCCCATCGACACTAACGAAACCTGAAATCAAATCTTCGACCTGCCCGATCAGCCGTGCGGCAATCGTCTGCATCGCCTCGGCGACGAGTTCGTCGATCGACGCGAAGAAATAGCTGGTGGTCGACAAGGGCATCTCGGCACGCGCAGCGATGGCACGGTGTGTGGCCCCGTCGATGCCTTTTTCGGCAATGACATCGATGGCGGCTTCCAGAAGTGTGGTTCGGCGAGCCTGTGCGGCAGCACGATGTTTGGGCGGGCGAATGGGCATAGAGGATGAGATATTTTATTCCGGACAGTTGTCCAGATTATAGGCCTTAATTCCCGCCAGAGACCGGTCGACGGGAGTACATCGTCGCCACAGCGCTTGCGGACGCTGCAGCTCGATACCATTGCCTGTCCAATAGCGCGTCTTGTTGATCACGACCAGTCGATAACCATAATCGATCTTCAGAATGATTGACCATGCGGGAAGTCGTCAGAAACACAGCGACCCGGAGCGGCGTCGTAGAGCACTATGTCCGTTGAGTAAAAGATCGGTATTTTGCGAAAATCCAGAAACGACAATTCAGATAATTTTCAAAATTCCTCAAATTATCTGCCTCACCGGATACGGTAAAATTTTTTATGGAAGCGATTGATTTATATAAATCATTGATTCAATCAGAAATATGAAAGATTGCTTTCAAAAAGCCTTATTGCCAGAAGAACAAGGCTCTTCCTGGTTTCGGCAGAACACACGGTGTACAAAAGTAGAACATTCAGGCAACACAGCTCAAGAAACACTTTCAATATGCCAACGCAACAACACTTCTTCCGATACTCACGCAACGTGTCAAAATCTCACATACGTATTGCTGTCGTCCGAATGATCCTTGACAAGACCCAGCACCCCCGCCTATTTTCCCCATGGCTTCACCATTAAAAATCCCTTCACCTTAAACCACAACAAAAGACAGAATAATTTCACCAGTCGGTCTACAGGTTTATGCACTTTAGATTCGTGGTTTTAAATTCAGAAAGCAGTTCAATCCCGACTGCTGGTTCCGACGCGTCCAGTCGGTGCCAACGGTCTTTGTGAAACGGTATCTGAACCCACCACCAGGGATAAAGATGAAACCAGACAGGAGATGTGCCAGCAATCGCCGTGGCCACCAGGGCCGGTTGGTTGCGCCGGGCAAGATCACGATCATTGCAGCGATGGTGATCGGCGTCATGGCGCTCGCCGCATGCGGTAGCGGAGACGGTTCTTCGAGCAGTGCCGCAAGCCTGAAGCAGGCCGCCAGCGCGAAAGCAGCTCAGCAAGCAACCGCTGCCAATCAGACCTACGTCGATCCGGTCGCCTATTCGATGAATGCGAACGACAGTCTCGACGCATCGCAGGTTGCCGAGAAGGCGGCGGTGATGAACTACACATGGACTTCGGGCAGTACCACGGTCAATTACACGACCACCACGGGCCACCTGACTGCATCTGACTCAAGTGGCAATCCCGAAGCGTCGATGTCCTATGTCGCGTACACCGCGCCCAGCACGAACGGTGCGCCGCGGCCGGTGACCTTCGTCTACAACGGCGGTCCAGGATCGTCGTCGATCTGGCTGCGTCTCGGTTCGTTTGCACCGACCCGCGTCGCCACGCCCGACCCGCTGTTCGGTACCAACTGGCCCAACTATCCGCTCGTCAACAACGCGGAAAGCCTGATCGATACGACGGACCTGGTCTTCATCGATCCGCCGGGAACCGGGCTCTCCGAGGCCGTGTCGCCGAACACGAACCAGACGTTCTGGGGTTCGGATCCGGACGTCACCGTGATGCGCGATTTCATCGAGCGCTATCTGGCGGTCAATAGTCGCAGCAGCTCGCCGATCTATCTTTACGGCGAGTCCTACGGCACGCCGCGGACCGACATGCTCGCGCTGTCGCTCGAAACAGCTGGCGTACACCTGACCGGGATCACGCTGCAGTCCGCGATCCTCAATTACTTCGCAGATGCGACGGAAGCCGTTGCCGTCGAGAATTCGACCGCCGGTCTCGCCCTCGCTACCGACACCGTCGCCGGCTACATGCCCGGTTACGCGGAGGTGGCGGCGTACTACAACCAGGTATCGCCGGCACCGGCTAGCCAGAGCGCCTACGCGACGCAGATGGCGCAGTTCGTCACGACCGAGTACAGCGCTTTCAAGAGCTATTCGCAGTCGTGGGTGCTGAGCCAGATCGGCGACCCCAATGCGCTGGGCAGGCCGGTATTCCCTTCGTCGAAGACGCTCACGTCGTGGGAGCAGCCGTCTAGTCTGACGCTGCAGGCACTGAAGGGTTACTTCAATGCGAATCCGTTCTCGGGCAGTCTGATATCGGGCACGACGATCGGCCGGTACGATGGACGCGTGTCGCTGCCGAATTCGGACTCGCGGCTGCAAAGCGATGGCGATCCGTCGGACATCCTGATTTCGCAGCCGTTCACGAACGCCCTCGCGACACAGATGCCGAACTACCTCGGTTATACGGCGCCGAATGCGACCTACGTGCCGTTGAACGACAGCATCATCGGTAGCTGGGACTTTTCGCACGATGGGCAAGCTTTGCCGGACACGATCCCCGATCTGCTCGGCGCGCTGCAGCTCAATCCGCAACTCGCTGTGTTCTCGGAGAACGGCTATCACGATCTGGCTACGCCGTTCTTCAATACCGAGAAACAGCTCGCGCGGCTCCAGACCGTATCGGGTTTGAATCCGAATCTGCAGGTCAGCTTCTTCCAGGGCGGTCACATGATCTATCTGGATGACGTTGCCCGTCCGCAGATGAAGTCGGACCTGGCGCTCTTCTATCAGAACGCGGCGATTCCGGGCGCGCTCACGCTCAAGACGTTGCCGGCACCTTGGGCAGACGAAGCCGCGGCCAGCACGCCAACTGCCAGCGCAGCGACTACCGATGCGAAGGCACCCTGATCGATGGCGGGATACTCCTTTACAGGGAACCCTCTGTTCACCCATTCAATGCGAGTGATCATGTCTCTTATCAATTTGATGCGACGTATTTCCCCGTTGATCATGCTCGGTGCTGTTATGAGTAGCGCGCATGCGTTGCCGCCTCAGGCGGTGGCGCCTGTGACGCTGCCGCATGGCAGTCGAGGTGTCGACGGTCCGTTCTTTCCGCAGAATCGCGTGGCGGCTGTGCTGCCCTCCACTGGTGTGACCCTGCAGCAGCAGGCGCAGCAACGTGTTGAAGCCCGGCTCGGTGCTAACACGGTGCTCAGCAACGGCGCTTCTGTGACGAAGGCGCAGGCGCAAAGCAGCGGTCTGGGGTACGTCTCGAAGCACTTCGATGCAATCGACAGTGCGCACACCGGGCGCGTGTCGATGGCCGATGTGCGGACGTATATTCAGAAGCAGCAACTGCAACAGCAGTAAGCGGTTTTCGTTCGAAGTGGGCGGAACCGGCGTGTCGATACAGGCACGCCGGTTTCGCCCCGATCAGCCCGCATCGCTCATCAATCGTTGTGCCCTGCGATGCTCATTCGAGATCCGCGTCGATGCGTTCGATAAGACCCGCAGCGTTGATTGCGATCTTCAGCGTCCCGATCTCGTGGCCAAAGTTACCCGTGAAATCGAGGCGAGCGACGGCATTGAATTTGTCCGGTTGCTCAAGAGACAAAAGCTTGCTGGCAGTTTTATAACCAACGAAAAACTGCTCGAGATAAAGGCGAATACCTTCGGTGCCGACAAAGGCGTCGCCAACCGAGACGTCGTCGATGACTGCATCGGATGCGAAGAGGGCCAACGCGCCGTCGACATCGAAGGCGTTGGTGGTCTGGATGAATGTTTCGACAAGCTTCTTCATATCAGTGCTGCCATTCCTTGTAGACGAATTCAAGGCTGTAGCCGTCGGGATCGCGAACCTGAGCCGCGTAGTAGCGTGGGTCGTAGTGAAGCTGCGGCCCGGGCGGATGGATTTCAGTGGCACCTGCCGCTATCGCAGCCGCGAAGGCCGCATCGACCTCGCTCTTGCCATCCGCGACAAAACCGACATGGGCAGCGTGGCCTTCGACCGTACCTTCGCGCAGCCAGAAGAACACGCGACCGTCCTTGCCGAAACCCTTGAGATCGGGGTGGCCGGGGGGACCTTGCCTGCCGTCGTAGTCGAGCGCATGGGCGATGCCAAGCGGAGCGAGCGTCTCCTCGTAGAAGGCAATCGAGCGGTCGATATCGCTGACGGATAGGAAAACGTGGTCGAGCATGGTGCGCTCTCCTCTATTTGGCGTGTGAAGAGTCTACGATTATCGACCACCGCACACTCACCCGATCCTCCTCAAAACTTGCCTGTTTCTGCTTTCGCCTTGTACGCCCGGAACGCCTCTGTTACGGTCGGATCATGGAAAAGCAACTGCAGGAACTGAGAGCCCTGGCCTCCAGGGCCGGGAACAGGCGCACAGAAACCGGCATCCCGCGTGTTGCCATGGTCCAGGGCGAAATCCCGGAGCACCAGCTCGCCGCTGTCTACGATCCCATGATCAACCTGATCCTGACGGGATCCAAGACGATGACGGTCGGCGACCGGACCTTTCGCTATGACCCGGCGACCTACTTTGTCATGTCAGTGGATCTCCCGGCCGTCGGCTCCGTCCATCCGGCCGCGACAGGCAAACCGTATCTTGCCGTCAGCCTGACGCTCGACGCCGCTATCGTCGCCGCGCTTATCCGCGACCTGCCGCCACAGGTCTCCAGTACGTTGTCCGGTTCGGGATTCTCGGTGGCGCCAGTCAATAACGAGCTTCTCGACGCCTGGATTCGAATGCTCCGGTTGATGGAACGGCCGGACGAGATCGCGGTGCTCTCCCCCGTTTACGAGCGGGAGATCTTGTTCCGGGTGTTTCAGGGGCCACTCGGCTGGATGCTGCGAGACATTGCCTCGCCGGATACGGCGCTTTCGCGTGTCGGCGTCGCAATCAACTGGATACGCGGCAACTTCACCGAACCGATCAGGGTGGAAACGCTGGCCGGGATGGCGGCGTTGAGCGTGTCGGCATTCCATCGCCATTTCAAGGCGGTGACGGCGTTGAGCCCCTTGCAGTATCAGAAGCGTATCCGGTTGTTGCACGCACGGTCGCAATTGATCTCCGGCCAGGGAAGCGCAACGTCGATCGCATTCGGCGTCGGCTACGAAAGCCCGAACCAGTTCAGCCGGGAATATGCCCGCCTGTTCGGTCTGCCGCCTTCCAGAGACCTTGCGAGGGCTACGCAAGCGCTCCGGCGCGGATGAGGATGACATCCGCGCCGGAACCGTACAAAGCCGCGCAGATTGCTCAGCCTCTACGACTTACCACCACCACTCCATCTGCGTGCCCACGGTCGACCCGGTACGCGACATACCGAAGATCCCCGTCGTCGACAGCGGATCACCCGGCGCGGCTGCGGCCTGCGCCGCCTGGTTCCAGTGCGCGTAGGTGTAGAAGACGCGCAGCTCGGGCCGCGACCAGAACGACCGATCCATCGCCAGTGTCAACGCGACGCTCGCCTTGAGCAGCTTGCGGGTCGGGCCACTTGATGGCGTCACGAGGTCATGGCCGAGATCGCCCTGCAGCTTGATGTGTTGCGTGAATGCATAAACCGGGTGCACACCCACCGACACCCAGGTTTGCGATCCGCCCGACGGTGCGATGTCGCGCTGATAGATACCGACGACCTGGCCGCCGAAGTCACGCGTCGCCTGCCAGTCGAATGCGTCGAGCACACGCAGGCGCTTGTAGCGGCGATCGTTGCTGAGCGTACCGGTGTAGCTGAGACCAGTACCGGGGCCGGTGCCGTACTGGAACGCGAGCTTGTTCTTGCCGCCGAGCAGATTGGACTGGACATGCTGCACGGTAATCGACCAGCCACTGTGCGCATCCTGCATCGAGCCGTTCGAGCCACTCAAAGGCGCGCGCGCCGGAATATACGACAGCCCGAACTGCAACTCGCCGTTCGGGTTCGGATGCACACCGGATAATTGCAGGTCGTGGCGGGTCGCGTAATACGGCGCGTTGACCGTTTCCTTGCGAAACAGCCCGTAACTCAACTTGAGGCCGCCGCCGATCGACAGGTTCTCGATGCCCGCGCCAAGGCCGCTCGGATTCCAGTAGAAGAAATCATTCGCGTAGACGTCGTTGCGCCGATAGTAGATCCGGCCGAACCAGATGCGCGCGGCGTCGAGTCCAGGGATATCGGTCAACTGCACATACGACTGCGGCAGGCGGATGTTGCCCTGGTTGCCGTTGCTCGTATGAAAGGTCGGCACACGATCGAGCGAGTTGACGAGACTCGCCATCCCCACTGCCGACAGCTGCATGCCATTCGAGAATTTGTACAACGTCTGGTCGATTTCCAGTTCGCCGTACACCTGACATTCGTTACCGAGCCGGTATTTGCTCAACGCGCCCGCCAACTGGTAGCAGGCTTGCGAGTGGCCATCGCTCGCGCCGACGCCTGCCCGAAAGTAGCCATGGAATACCGTCCACGGCGTGAGCTGGTTCCATGCCGACGACGGTGTCGGTGTCACGGTGCCGGTCGGACTGGTGTCGGTTTGCACCACGCCTGTCGACTGACTCATGCCGGCTGGTTCTGCGTTGTCTGCATCCGCGAGGGTCATCACCAGAGCGCGTGGCGCGGTGGTCGAATCGGTAGGCGTCGTCGCGCCAGTCGCAACGGGCGCGGCATGCAGGACCGTCGAACATGTCGTCACCGATATCGCCACGGCAAACCGCCTGACGCCGGGCGCCCTCTTTCGAGCTGAATTGATCATGGTTGTCTCCAAACCTTTTTCTGGCGTGCGTGCTATGCGCGCGCCTTTTTCTTTTGATTAAACGCACCCGTTTTTGGCGCGCACGAAGACCGGCATGCCGGCGTTGTGCCGGCATGCCTGCCTCAATGCTGGGTACGATGGGTCGACTACGAACTTGATGTGCGTGAGCCCGCCGGCATCGCTACCCGGCTACGTCGATTTCGAGCGCGGGTGCTTCGAACGACGTGCGTCCCGCTGCCCGTGGTTGAACGCGAACCGGTTGACCCGATGCGGCGCTCGCATAGATCGCATCGAGAATCTCCATCACGACGAGCCCTTCTTCGCCTGGCGCGGGATGCGGCGTGTCGCTCAGGATCGCCTCGGCGTAGTCGTACATTGCCGAGTGCGCGATCGTTCCGGAGGGGTTCAGGCGCATGTCGAACTGCGCGCCGTTTTGTTCCTTGAAGATATGCGCGTCGAACGTATAGCCTTCGTTCAGGTTTTTCTGCAGCAGCCCCGCTTTGGTACCCAGCAGGCGGGTTTCCATCAGCTCGGCTTCCTGGATGTTGGTTGCCCACGATGCCTCGAGCGCGAGCGTCGCGCCATTGTCGAAGCGGATCAGCGCCGCGGCCAGATCCTCGACGTCGAAGGTCTTGCCCGATTGCTCGGCCAGCTCGCGCGCGATCGGATCGTAAGCGCAGCCCATCACCCAGACCGGCTTCGGATAACCCATCAGCCACAACGCGAGGTCGAGCCGATGCACACCGAGATCGATCAGCGGGCCGCCGCCCGCGAGCGCCTTCGTGCCGAACCAGCCGCCGAAGCCAGGCATGCCGCGCCGGCGATGCCACACCGTGCGGCCGAAATAGATGTCGCCGAAGACACCCGCGTCGACCTGGCTTTTAAGCGCCCGCGATTGTGCGCTGAAGCGGTACGAGAAATTGATCATCAACCGCTTGCCGGCCCGCTGTGCGGCGGCGAGCATGGTGCGCCCCTCCTCCGCATTCATCGCCATCGGCTTTTCGCACAGCACGTGACAACCGGCGTGGAGCGCGTCGAGTGTCAACTCCTTGTGATACTTGTTTGGCGTGCAGATGCTCACCACGTCGAGCCGCTCTGCCTTGAGCATCGCTTGCGCGTCTGCATAACGCGCGTCGATCGAGAATTCGTCACCGACCTTCGCGAGACGTTTTGCATCGGGATCGGCAATCGCCACGACGTCGACATCCGGATGCTCACGCCAGCCCTCGATATGCTTGAGGCCGACGCCCAGCCCGATCACACCGACTCGCAGGCGCCGGTCGCGCAGCGTGACGGCGGCTTCTGGTAATTCCACCTTGTAATCGTCGTTCACGCGATGTCTCCCGTAGATTGCCGGATCCCCACCTTCGCGAATGCGTTGCCGTTGTCGCTCAGCGTTTCGAGCGGGGCGGACTGTGGGCAATGGTCGACAAAATTCACACGCGGCGCCGCCCACTGCACGGCATTGGCGAGCACCTGCTGAACGTCGCGGTTGTGATAGGTCGGATAGGCCTCATGGCCCGGGCGGAAGTAGAAGATCCGGCCGTGTCCGCGTTCCCAGCAGCAACCGGAACGGAACACCTCGCCGCCTTCAAACCATGAGATGAAAATGGTCTGATCGGGCTGCGGAATGTCGAAGCGCTCGCCGTACATTTCCTCGTTCGGCAACTCGAAGTACTCGCCTAGACCCGCGGCGATCGGGTGCGAGCGTTCGACGACCCACACACGTTCCTTCTCGGCGGCTTCGCGCCACTTCAGCGAACAATTGGTGCCCATCAGGCGCCGGAAGATCTTCGAGAAGTGTCCCGAGTGCAACACGATCAACCCCATGCCTTCGAGAACGCGACGCTGCACCCGGTCGACGATTTCATCGTCAACCTTCGAGTGCGCCTTGTGCCCCCACCACACCAGCACGTCGCAGGTCGCGAGACGCGCTTCGCTCAAGCCGTGTTCCGGTTGATCGAGCGTGGCCGTGCTGATCTCGAGTGGTTGCGTGCCGTGTCCCAGGGCGGGTATCTCGCGCAACGCATCGGCGATCGTCGCGTGGATGCCGTCCGGATAGATCGCGCGTATCTCTGGTTCTTCCCGTTCGTGCTCGAATTCGTTCCACACGATGACTGATAGCTTTTTATTGAACATACCTGGTCCTTGTTTGAAATCAATTTGCCAATTCTTCGACGGCGGCTGCAGGCCCGAGCCGCCTGAAACTGCTGAACACCCGGCCGGCCTCACCTACCGCACCGGCCGGGCGCACCATCACGCGAGGGCCAGCGAGCTCGCGTCCTGTTCATGCGCCGCGCGCGTTGCCGCCCGTCCGTCTGGATGAAACAGATGCAGTGCGTCGGGCGCGATAGCAAACGGCAGGCGTTGACCGATATGGATATCGCCTCGCGCGGACTTCGCAACCAGTGGATGTGCGGACAAGCCTGTGTCGAGATACACGTACGCGTGTTCGCCCATCTGCTCGACGTGCGCGACTTCGCCGTTCAACGGGCCACCACCCACCTGGATATGTTCGGGACGCACGCCCAGCGTCACGCCCGCGCCGGGTACGAGACCGTCCGCAGACACATGGGCGTCGAGCCCTATGCCGCGGACCGACACGCGCGTCACCGACGCATCGGCGCCGACGAACGTCGCCGGAATGAAATTCATCGACGGCGAGCCGATGAACCCCGCAACGAACTGGTTCGCGGGCCGGTGATAGAGATCGAGCGGCGAGCCGACCTGAGCGATGCTCACCACGTCGCTGCGCCCTTCGAGCGGACGCAGCAACACGATCTTGTCGGCAAGCGTCATCGCCTCGACCTGGTCGTGCGTCACATAGATCATGCTGGCGCTATCGAGGTTGCGATGCAGCCTGGCGATCTCGACGCGCGTCTTCACGCGCAGCGATGCATCGAGGTTCGACAGCGGCTCGTCGAATAGAAACACTTTCGGCTTGCGCACGATCGCGCGTCCGATCGCGACGCGTTGCCGCTGTCCACCCGACAGCGCGGCAGGCCTGCGCTCAAGCAGTTCATCGAGGTGCAGCGCTTGCGAAGCGGCCTGGACACGCCGCGCCAGTTCATCTTTTGGTAGACGCAGATGCCGTAGGCCGAATGCCATGTTTTCGTACACGGTCATGTGCGGATAGAGCGCATAGCTTTGAAACACCATGGCGATGTCGCGCTTCGCCGGTGGCAATTCATTCACGCGTCGCCCGTCGATCCAGATGTCGCCCGCGCACGGCTCTTCCAGCCCCGCGACGAGGCGCAGCAGCGTCGATTTACCGCAGCCCGACGGACCGATGAACACACAGAACTCGCCCGCTTCGACACAAAGATCGACGTCGGCCAGTACCGGTGTCGCGCCGAACTTCTTTTGCAGACCGGTCAACCTGATCTCGCTCATAGTGCTTTCCTCAGGAGCCTGGGCTCCAATGTGATCGCCGTGCGACCGGTTTACCCTTTGATCGCGCCCGCAGTCAGTCCGGACACAATGTGCCGCTGGAACAGCAGCACGAGCATCACGAGCGGTACGGTGACGATGACGGACGCGGCCATGATGGTTCCCCACGGCAGCTCGTAGCTGCTCGACCCGGTGATCATCGTGATGGCGACGGGTACCGTGCGTTGCCCCGACGAGATCGTGAACGTCAGCGCGAACAGGAACTCGTTCCACGCCGCGACGAACGCGAGCAGCGAAGTAGCCGCAAGCGCGGGGCGCAGCAGCGGCATGAAGATGCGGAAGATCAGCGTCAGCACACCGACACCGTCGACGAGCGCCGCTTCCTCCAGTTCGCGAGGCAGTTCGCGCATGAAGGTGACGAGCACCCAGACCGTGAACGGCAACGTGAAAATCAGATCGGAGATGATCAGCGCCAGCAGATGATCGTAGAGACCGAGTGCGCGGATCAGCTCGAAGAGTCCGGAGAGGATGGCGACCTGCGGGAACATCGATACGCCGAGGATGCACATCATCAGCACGCCGCGGCCACGAAAAGACACACGGCCAAGCGCATACGCGGCCAGTACCGACACGCCCAGCGACAACGCCACCACACCACCCGCCACCAGCGCCGAATTGAACAGGTACGCGCCGAACGGCTGATCGCGGAACAGTTCCGCATAGTTATCAAGCGAAAGCGCCGTGGGCCACAGTGACGCGTCGAAGAGCGCATTGCCGTGTCTGAGCGAACTACTGACCATGTAGACAAACGGGAACAGCGACACGATCAGCACGAGACTGGACAACAGGTAATACGCGCTGACTTCCAGAGGGTGCTTTCTCATGTCATAGCCCCCGCATGCGGTTACGGCCTATCAGCATGTAGGCAGACGTGAAGAGCACGACGATCAGAAAGAGCAGCGTGGCCGCCGCTGAGCCGAAGCCCACCTGCTGGAAATCGATCAGTTGTTCGCGTACGTACACCGACATGCTTTTGGTCAGCCGGCTGTTCGACGTCATCACGTAGATCAGATCGAATATGCGCAGCGCGTCGAGCGAACGGAAGATCATTGCGACCAGCACGCCAGGCATGATGAGCGGCAAGGTCACGCGCACGAACACACGCCAGCGCGGTACTCCATCGACACGTGCTGCCTCGTAGCAGTCGCGCGGCACTGTCTGCAGCGCGGCCAGCATCAGGAGCGCCATGAACGGTGTGGTTTTCCACACGTCGACGAAGACGATCGTCGGGAACACGAGTTGGGGATCTGCGGTGAAGGCGAGTGGCTCGCTGATCAGATGGAGATTCATCAGGATCGCGTTGATCACGCCGAACTGGTCGTTCAACATCCAGCTCCAGATCTTCGCGGACACGACGGTAGGAATGGCCCACGGCACGAGCACCGCCGCGCGTAGCAAGGTACGGATGCGCGATGGCGTGTCGAGCAGCATCGCGACGCCAAGGCCGGCGAACGTTTCAAGGACAACCGAGACGATCGAGAAAACCAGCGTGTTCGCGACAGCCTGCCACCACGACGGATCACGCAGCACGCCGCCCTCGCCGATGTAGTTGGCGAGCCCGACGAACCGGTGCGTCGACAGATCGGACAACTGTGTGTCGGTCAAGCTGAACCAGATCGTACGGGCGAGCGGCCAGCCTGCGATTGCTGCCAGCATCAGCAGCGCGGGCAACATCAGGAGCCACGCCTGGCGGCGCCGCGCACGTGCGAGACCCGATCCGGCGGGTCTGGCCGAAGCGTTTTTATACGTGGGCGTGTGAATAGAAAGACTTCCGCTACTCATCGGTTTCCTCCAGTCGGCCTGGCGCGCGAGGCGTCACCAGGCCCTGCCTGTCTTGGGAATGTGGGAACCGCCTGGGCGCTCAGGCTCGGGGCGCTCAACTGCCGCGAGCCGTCCGCGCCATGTCAGCGCCAGGCGCCGTTCGGAGCCAGTCGTTTGAGCGAAGCCGCGAGCTTCGTAAGTGCGCCCGACGCATTGTCGGTGCCCGCCAGCACGTCGTGCGCAGCGTTCCAGAACTGGTTGCTGACCTGGTTGTACTTCGATCCCGTCACGGTCGATGGACGCGCCACAGCCGTGTTGAAGGTTGGCAGCAGTTCCGCCATGAACGGGTTGGCCTGAAGTACGTCCTTGTCCGAATAGAGCGCGGGAATGGTGGGATTGAACGAGGCTTGAACCGCGCGCATCTTCTGCACTTCTGCGCTCGACAGGTACATCACCAGATCGGCGGCCAGTTTCTGGTTCGGTGAATAGCGCGACACGGCGAGCTGCCAGCCGCCAAGCGTTGCGCTCGACCGGCCGTCCGCACCACCCTTCGGCAACGGCGCGACACCGACCTTGCCCTTGATCGGGCTGTTGCTCCTGTTAGCGATCGACCACGCGTACGGCCAGTTGCGCATGAACAGCGCGTTGCCCGACTGGAACACGCCGCGTGCCTCTTCCTCGCCGTAGTTCAGTACCGCGCGCGGGCTGATCGTACCGACCCACTTTGCAGCAAGATCGAGTGCCCGCGCGGCGGCGGGATTGTCGATTGTCACGCGGCCCTCGCCGTCGATCACGTCGCCGCCGTTGTGGCTGCTCACCCATTCGAGCGCATTGCAGGTGAGCCCTTCATACGCCCGACCCTGCCAGACATAGCCCCACATTTTCTCGTTGCCCGCAGCCCGCTCGGCGCTCTGGATCTTGCGCGCGGTGGCGTCCAGTTCTTCCCAGGTGGCGGGTACTTTCAGGTGATGTTTTTCGAGCAGGTCGGTGCGGTAGTACAGCAGTCCTGTATCGATGAACCACGGCATCGCGACCAGCTTGCCGTTCACGGTATCGTTCGCGACCACGCTCGGGAACGACTGGTTCTCCTGGCCGTTGCTGTACGGCTTGAGGTCAATCAGATGATTCGCGAGGATGCCCGGCCAGACCGTATCGATCTGCATCACATCGATCTTGTCGGAGCCGCTGCCGAGAAGCTGCTGATAGAGCGCGAGGGTTTCGCTGGAGCTGTTCGGCATGTTGATGAACTCGACCTGGTTGCCGGTCTTCTCCGCCCAGTGCTTCGCCGATACCTGGCAGATATCCTGGTCTACGCCCGCCGAGCCGCAAGCGATGCGCAACGTCGCCGCAGCCACCGGGCCGACGCTGAGCGCCAGCGCTAGTGTCAGTGCCGTTGTCAGCAGACCTGTCCTGATCGTCATCATCCGTGTCTCCATGTTTTGTTTGTTTCTTCTGCGACCGCTGCGGCACCGTGGGTGCAAGGCTGTCTGTCGCGTGGGTGTATCAGACACGAGCTGGGTTAATCGAAAATTTCGAGAGAGGGTCGCGCTGTTAACAATCGAAACAATCGGGCGATGCCATAATGTCAGGCGAGGTCACGACGGGTGGTGACGGCGACGCGGGATCCAGTGCGAGCCCCCTGGCGCAGCAAGGCCGCGAGCGTGTCAAGATTGAACGGCTTCGCGATGAACGGCAGATCGGGGTTCCAGTCCGGGTGCGTCTGATGCATTTCAGGCGGCAGCCCCGACGTCAAGGCAATCTGCTGGAGCGGCCAGCGCCGCGCCAGCTCGGCGGCAAACTCGATCCCGCTGCCGCTCGCACCGAGCGAAATATCGGACAGCACCAACGTCACCGGGCCGTGCGTGTCGAGCCAATGCAGTGCGTCCGCACCGGTCGCCACGGCATTGGCGCGCGCGCCCAGTGCGGCGAACTGGGCCAGCGCGGTCTCCCGCACGTCAGCGTCGTCCTCTACCACCAGCACGTGCGCATCCATCGCCTGCGATAGCGCTCGCGGCGCTTCGGTCAGCACCGCTGCGACGTGGGAAGGCGCATCGCTCGCGGGTAGCCACAGTTCGACGCGCGTTCCCTGGCCGAGCGTACTGTGGATCCGCAGATCGCCGCCGCTCTGTCGCACGAAGCCATACACGCTGCTGAGACCGAGGCCACTGCCCTCGCCCGCCGCCCGGGTGGTGAAGAACGGTTCGATCACCTTGTCGAGCAGCAACGGCGCAATGCCGCAGCCGGTATCGTCTATCGCCAGCACGACCGTGTGCGCCACACCGTCGATGCCGCTCGCGGGCGCCGCGCGATACGCGGACAGCGTGAGCGTGCCTCCATGCGGCATCGCAGCCGCGCTGTTGAGCGCGAGATTGAGCACCGCATTCTCCAGTTGCCCGCGGTCGACGTTGACCCATAACGGTTCACCCGGCAGATCGAGCGTGACGCTCACCTGCACCCCCGCCGAGTATTCGACGAGGTCGAGCATTTCGAGCAGCATCGTCTCGGCCGAGATGCGCTCCGCCTGCAACGGCTGGCGCCTCGCGAACGCGAGGAGCCGGCGCGTCAGCCGCGATGCCCGTTCTGCGGCGCGACGCGCGCGCTCGGTCATCACGAGTGCTTCGGGCTGAGTCTGCAAACGCGGCAGCAACAGTTCGAGATTGCCGAGTATCGCCACCAGGAAATTATTGAAATCGTGGGCCACGCCACCGGTCAACTGGCCGAGTACGTCCATCTTCTGGGCCTGCCGCAACTCCGCTTCCACCGCGCGCCGGCTCGTCACATCGCGGCACACGGCGACCCAGCCGCCATCCGGTAGCGGCTGGCTGTGAAACTCCAGAATCCGCTGGTTCTGGATATGAAACTCCGCCGATGCGGCAATCCGCGCGCCATCCACGGTATAGGTGGCGCTCTTGTGCGATACCTGTCGCCAGCGCGCGGGCCGGTCCACCCGGCGACGCAGCATATTCAGCGGCATGCCCGCATGGAGCACGCCGGGCGCACATCCCAGCAGGATCGCAAAGGTCGGGTTCCACGCGATCAGCCGTCCGTAACCGTCATGTACGGACACACCGTCGTTCATCGAATTCAGTACCGACTCCTGCAGCCGGTGCTGCGCCTCCATGCCTTGCGTGAGACGCTGCTTGTCGAGCAGGTTCGTGCGGAAGATCTCGAACGCGCGCGCCAGTTCTCCGACTTCATCGGGCCGGTGCGTGGAAGGCATCTGGCCAGACGTATCGCCAGCCGCCAGCCGCCCCATCACGCGCGTCATCGCCTGCAGTTTCTGCAGAATCCGGTTCACATAGGCCACCCCGACGAGCGCGACCGCCACGCCCGCGATCGCGAGCAGCAGGAGACCGGACAGGCTCGATAGCGCCACCTTGCGCACCTCGTCGCTGCGCTCCCGCGCGATCTGCCGCAAATGCTCGACGTAGCGGGCCGCCTTGCCGCTCAGGTGATCGGAGTGTCCGCGCAGCAGCGTCACGAGATAACCGGTCTGCGCCTCGCTCGACAGGAACTCGCGCCGCACCGCGAACGCGTTGCGCGGGCCGTTGTCGACCTGCGCGAGCGCCTCGGCGAGCTCTGGCTGGCGCGCATCCTCGCCGCGCGCTTGCACCTGCAACCACAATGCCTCGTTGTCACCCTCGGCCGCGCCGAGTTCGGCTGCATTGGCGGCCTGCAGCGCGCTCGTCGTGCGGGCCCAGACTTCGAGCAAGGTCGGTGCGCTTTGCGCGAACACGCTTTTCCTGCGCATGATCGCGTCGCCGATCTGATCGGTGGTCGAGCGCAGGTCAGCGAGTTCTTCGCGCAGCCGCCGCTGGCGGGCGGAGACGACCAGCAGGCGCGCGAGATCCTGATCAATGGCATCGAGTTCGTCGGTGACGGCGAGATTGTCGGCTGCCTGCTTCGACTGGCCAGGCGAGAGCCGCCGGATGTCGCCGAGCAGCCCGCTCAGCAACTCGGTATCGTTATGCAGCAGATCGGCCGAATCGGTGAGCGTCATGCCTGGCGCAACCGCGGCAAGCTGGGCGACCTTGTCGGAGAGTTCGAGCGCCCGTGCAATCTCCGGCACGACGTTGGCCTCGTATTCGTCGAGTGCGTCCTGATTCGCGCGCATCCCGAGCACGCCGACACCGACCACGGCAAGCGTGATGCCGAACAGGACGAGAAACGTCGCAACCAGCTTGGCACGCACGCTGACGGGCAGCGCGTGCGTCTTGAGAGCGGCCCACATCGCAGCCCACATCGGACTACAACCGGGTCACGGTGGCGGAGAACATATACCCGACGCCACGTTGCGTCCGGATATACACCGGCTGGCCAGGATTCGGCTCGATCTTGCGGCGCAGGCGCAGGATCAGCACGTCGATGGTCCGGTCGTAGACATCGATATCGACACCCCGGGTGTGTTCGAGCAACTGGTCGCGCGACCAGATCCGCGACGGCTGCTGCACCATCGCCGCAAGCAACGCGAATTCGCCCTGGGTGAGCGTGCATTCGTCGCCATTGTGGGTCAGCGTACGGGCCGCCAGGTCGAGCAACCAGCCGCCGAACGAGAACCGCGGCCCACTCGCCATCGCGCCGGATGGACGCGGTATCGACAGCTCGGTCGTACGCCGCAACTGCGCGCGTACGCGGGCCAGCAGTTCGCGCCCGGAGAACGGCTTGGTGACGAAATCGTCGGCGGCTGTTTCGAGGCCCAATACCCGGTCGGTCTCGTCGCCGAGACCGCTGATCATGATGATCGGCATATCCGATTTGCGGCGCAGCTCCCGGGCGACTGTCAGGCCGTCCTCGCCACGCAGTTTCAGATCGAGGATGACGAGCGAATGCGGCGCCGCCTGCAATCGCGCCTGCATACTTGACGAGTTCTCGACCGCGGAAACCGCGAACCCGGCTTCCTCCAGCAAACCTTGCAGCCAGTGACGCACCTCGGGGTCGTCATCCAGCACTGCGATGCGGTGCTTGTCCATTACATCCTGTCCCCGTCTGTCTGATTTTGAGACGCCTGTCCGGCGTCAACCGCGTTTGGGCGCTAATTATACCAGATCGATCGAAGGACGACGATGCACGGTAGACGGCTTGTTTTTATCCGCGGGTTGCCCGCTGGCGAGATCGCGTTATCTCCAGGGCAGCATCCGGTTTATCACTGCAACAGATAAACGTATCCGATTTGCTTCGTTGCTCTCTCCCCTGTGCGCCGGTAGATTTGGCGCATCGCGCCACGACCTACGGTCTGGCGTCTACGCTCCGACTGAACGAAGACAGGTGACATGCCGTTCGGACGGCAAGCTCGCCTCGATTCATTCACATGCTGACCGGAGTACCGATGCAGTTCACTTTTCTCCCGACCGCGGTTGCGTCGTCTTTCGCGCGTCGCGTTGTCGCAACCCTGCTCACACTTTCAATCGGAACCACGGCCAGCCTCATCGCCGCGGCACCCGCGCGTGCCGAAGGACAGATCCGCATCGCCGAGCAGTTCGGCGTCGTCTATCTGCTGCTGAACGTCGCGCGCGACCAGAAATTCATCGAGAGCGAGGGACGCAAGCAGGGACTCGATATCAAGGTGGACTGGATCAGGCTGTCGGGTGGCGCAGCGGTCAACGACGCGCTGCTTTCCGGCGCCATCGATATCGCGGGCGCAGGCGTCGGCCCGTTGCTGACGATCTGGGATCGCACCCACGGCAGGCAGAACGTTAAGGGCGTCGCTTCGCTCGGCAATCTGCCCTACTACCTCGTGTCGAACAACCCGAACGTGAAAACGATTGCCGACTTCACGGAGAAAGACCGGATCGCGGTCCCGGCGGTCAACGTGTCGGTGCAATCGCGGGTATTGCAGTTTGCTGCGGCGAAGCAGTGGGGCGACAAGGACTACAACCGCCTCGACAAGTTTACGCAGGCGATTCCGCATCCCGATGCGGCTGCCGCGATCATCGCTGGCGGCACGGAGATCACCGGGCATTTTGGTAATCCGCCGTTTCAGGAGCAGGAACTCGCGGGCAATCCGAAGGCGCACATCGTGCTGAGTTCCTACGATGTGCTCGGTGGACCTAGTTCGGCGACCGTGCTGTACGCGACCGAGAAATTCCGCGACGCCAATCCGAAGACGTATCGCGCGTTCGTCGATGCACTCGCCGATGCAGCGCGCTTTGTCACGGCCAATCCGGAGGCCGCTGCCGACATCTATATCCGCGTGAACCAGTCGAAGATCGATCGCAACCTGTTGTTGAAGGTGATCAGGAATCCGCAGGTGCAGTTCAAGGTCGCACCGCAGAATACGTTCGCACTGGCGCAATTTATGTACCGGGTCAGCGCGATCAAAAACGAACCGAAGTCATGGAAGGACTACTTCTTCGATGACCCTGCCACGGCCGCAGGAAGCTGACACTGCGCTTGCATGTCGGCATGACCTATTCACCTGGATCGATCTGATGGTGGCCAATCCCACGCTTTTATTTCCTGCTGCGATCGCAGCGAGTCCGCAAACCAGCGACAAACTCCTCGTCGTCGACCGGGTGAACCTCGAATACCGCACCCGCGAACGAATCGTACGTGCAACCCATCAGGTCAGTTTCGACGTCTACGGGGGCGATCGTTTCGTGCTGCTCGGCCCGTCGGGTTGCGGTAAATCGACGCTGCTCAAAGCGGTCGCCGGTTTTATCGAACCGACCTCCGGCTCCATCTCGCTGGATGGACAACCGGTGCACGGGCCAGGCCCCGACCGGATCGTGGTGTTCCAGGAGTTCGACCAGTTGCCGCCATGGAAGACGGTGCTGCAAAACGTCGTGTTTCCCTTGCGCGTGGCTAAAAAACTCTCACGCGCCGAAGCCACTGAGCGTGCCCTGCACTACCTCGACAAGGTCGGGCTTGCATCGTTTGCGAAAGCGTATCCGCACACCTTGTCGGGCGGGATGAAACAGCGTGTGGCGATTGCACGTGCACTCGCGATGCAGCCGCGCGTTCTATTGATGGATGAACCGTTCGCGGCGCTCGATGCGCTAACGCGTCGCAAGATGCAGGAAGAACTGCTGCGTCTGTGGGAAGAAGTGAACTTCACGCTGCTGTTCGTCACACACTCGATCGAAGAAGCGTTGATCGTCGGCAACCGGATTCTGCTGCTGTCGCCGCATCCGGGCCGGGTGCGCGCCGAACTCAACAGCCATCAATACACGCAGGACAGTACTGGGCGCAGCGATTTTCAGCGCAGCGCCGAACGCATTCATCGCCTGCTGTTCGAACCGACGGAGTCTGCTCAATGAACTTGCCTGCCAGTCTGCTGCCGCCCGTTCGCGAAGAATACGAACGCCCGCTCGAGCCGCTCGGCGATATCGCGATCGAAGCACCGTTGCCGCTGGGCAAGCGGATTTTTGCGCAAGCCTGGCTGCGCAAAACGTTGATTGCGCTCGTGCTGGTGGTCATATGGGAATTCGCGGCGCGTGCCGTCGATAACGATCTGTTGCTGCCGACCTTCACAGCGACACTCAGTGCATTCGTGCAGGGCATCCTGTCCGGCGAGTTGCTGCAAAAAACCGCTAACTCGATGTCGGTACTGCTGCGCGGCTATCTCCTCGGCGTGGCGTTCGCGTTCGTGCTGACTTCGCTGGCGGCGTCGACCCGCATCGGTCGCGATCTGCTCACCATGCTGACCGCGATGTTCAACCCGTTACCGTCGATCGCCCTGCTACCGCTCGCGCTGTTGTGGTTTGGTCTCGGGACCGGCAGCCTGCTGTTCGTGCTGGTTCACGCCGTGCTGTGGCCGCTTGCGCTCAATACGTATGCAGGCTTCCAGGCAGTGCCGGCGACGTTGCGCATGACGGGTCGTAACTACGGGCTAACGGGCTTGCGTCACGTCCTGTCGATTCTCGTGCCGGCCGCGCTGCCGTCGATACTCTCCGGCTTGCGCGTCGGCTGGGCTTTTGCCTGGCGCACGCTGATCGCCGCCGAACTCGTGTTCGGCGCGAGTTCCGGCAGCGGCGGTCTCGGCTGGTACATCTTTGAGAACCGCAATGAGCTGTATACGGATCGGGTTTTCGCGGGGCTCGCGGCGGTTATCGTCATCGGTCTGCTGATCGAGCATCTGGTGTTCGATACGCTCGAGCGGGTGACCGTGCGTCGTTGGGGCCTGCAGCACTAATCATCACAAGCGCCCCGGTCGCGGATCGACGACGAATCCGCCGCGGTTTGGCATCTTCACTGCCGGTAGCGACTGCGCATCGAGGCGTGTATCGGCGGGAACGATACCGTTCTGATTGAGCAGGAAAGCGCAAACGGCGTACACCTCGTCGGCGGACAGCGACTCGGGTGCGTTGTACGGCATCGCGCGGCGGATATAGTCGAACAGTGTCGTGGCATACGGCCAGTAACTACCGACCGTACGCTTCGGTTTCGCACTCGCGAGCGTGCCCTGCCCGCCCACCAGCGCGTCTCCGATCAAACCTTGTCCTTGCGCACCGTGGCACGCAGCGCACTGAGCCGCGAACACGTGCGCGCCTGCCGCGACGTCGCCACTACCAGCGGGCAAGCCGCGACCATCGGGCGCGACGTCGATGTTCCATGGCGCGATGTCCTGCTCCGATAACGGTGTGCCGATGTCGTGTGCTGCATATGCGCCCGGCACAAACGATCCACCGACGACGAGAAGACCCGCTACGACAAGTCCGCGCCGCAGGAAACTACGCATTGCGCACCTCGCCACTCGCGTCGATACGCCACTGCTGGATCGCGTTGTAGTGATACTGCGAATTCAGCCCGCGCGCGGCGACCAGCGCTTCTCGCGTGGGCTGCACATAACCGGTCGAATCGGTAGCACGCGACAGGATCACGGCAGGCGCACCCTGCCAGAGCCAGTCCGCCGAAAAGCGTGTCAACGCGCGATCGCGCGGCGTCCCATCGAGGCGCGCCAGTTGCCACGTCGCACCCGCATCCGTCGATACCTCCACCTTGCGAATCGCCCCGCGCCCCGACCATGCGAGACCGGTAATCGGGTAATAGCCCTGTGTGGTCAGGCGATGCCCCGGAGACGGTTTCGTGATCACCGACTTCGCATCCATCTCGAACGCAAACTGACGCGCGGTGCCGTTCGCCATCAGGCTCGTGTACTTCGAGGTTTCCTCGCGAGTCTGCAGCGGTGCATCGACGAACTTCAGACGACGCAACCATTTGACGTTCGTGTTGCCTTCGAAACCCGGCACGATCAGGCGCAACGGATAACCGTTTTCCGGACGCAGGCGCTCGCCGTTCTGCGCATAGACGACCAGCGCCCGATCGAGAATACGTTCCAGCGGCAGGCTGCGCGTCATCGCCGCGGCATCCGCGCCCTCGGCGAGCATCCAGCCGCCGCGGCCACCGTTCGACGTCGACAGGCCGCCCACCTCTTCCAGCAAGGTCGACAGACGTACCCCTGTCCATTCGCAGCACGACAGCAAACCGTGTGTGAGTTGCACCGGCTGGCCGCTCGGTCCATTCCATTCGCTGCCGGTATTGCCCGAGCATTCGATGAAGTGAATGCGCGATTCGGACGGAAGCCGGACCAGATCATCCATCGTGAACAGCTTCGGTTCGCGCACCAGGCCGTGAAGCACGAGGCGGTGCTGATCGGGATCGATATCGGGCACGCCGCCGTGATGCCGCTCGTAGACGAGGCCATTCGGCGTGATCGTGCCGTACAGGTCCGCTAGCGGCGTCATCGATGAAGCGGACCCCGGTAGTGGCCACGTGCGCGCGCTGCGACGCACGACGTCGGACTCGTGCGATGACGGTAATCCGTACGGGTGCTCGTGTATCGGTGCGCCGGGCGTGCGGCTCCACGGGGCGACGTCGAGTGGCTGGAGCGTCGAGTTTGCGGCACCGGCGCGGCGCGCGGCGATCAGTCCGCCTGCGGCAAGCCCGCCCAGCAAACGGCGGCGGCTGCGTGAAGTGGGTATAGCGGGAGATGGGTTGCGGACCTTGGTCATTGGCGTCGTTGCCTCACGAATCAACGGGCCATCGTAGCAACGGACGCATCGGCGCCAAAGCGATCAATCGTTATATCGATCGCATCCGAAGCCTGACTGCGCTTCCCTTCTATGGGTCGACAACCGGAATTACATCGTGTGCCGGATTATGTCCGCTGAATAATTAATGAGTATCCAATCTTCAGTTCTTTCGAATTTTACGAGCCCATAAATTTGACGAAAGCACATTGAAAGAAAATTAATCTACATGAATCTATGGCTCGATAATAAATCGGAAATGTGGCTCCCCGAGAATCCCTCTGACCGCTGTAATTGAGCCTTTATCAGTCGACACTGGACTCCAGTCTCCGTGCTAGATCATTTCACCTGCATATTTCCTGTTATTCGAGTGATTTGACAGAATCTCACTGCCTGGCCTATTTTCCCGATGCACTCAAATCTGCATTTAATGCGTTTTACATTATCAACTCTACATTCCGAATACATCAAGATGAAACGAAACAGCAGGGGTATTGACAGCAGTCATCGCCAGCACAGCCGCCTGGCCGTACTGGGTGCGATGACGATCGCCGTCCTGGTACTCGCGGGATGTGGCGGAGGGGATGGAGACTCATCGTCCGGCAACGCAGCGAACCTGAAGCAGACCGCTAACTCGCAAGCCGGTCCGGCGGCTGGCAATCAACCGTATGTCGATCCGGTGGCCTATTCGATGGGCGCAACCGACGGCCTCGCCGCGTCGCAGGTCACCGAGAACGCTGCCGTGATGCAACACCAGTGGACGTCCGGCAAGACCACGGTCAACTACACGACCACTGCGGGCCATCTGAGCGCAGTGGATTCGAATGGCAACGCCGAAGCATCGATGTCTTATTTCGCGTACACCGCGCCGGGCACGAACGGCGCCCCGCGACCGGTGACCTTCATCTATAGCGGCGGCCCGGGGTCGTCGGCGATCTGGCTGCATCTCGGTTCATTCGCGCCGACGCGGGTCGCCACCCCCGACCCGCTGTTCGGCAACTGGCCGAACTACCCGCGCGTCGACAATGCGGACAGTCTGATCGCGACGACAGACCTGGTGTACATCGATCCGCCGGGAACGGGGCTCTCCGAAGCGGTACTGCCGAACACGAACAAAACGTTCTGGACTTTCGATTCGGACGTCAACGTGATGCGCGACTTTATCGAGCGCTATATCGCGGTCAACCATCGCAGCGCGTCGCCGCTGTACCTCTACGGCGAGTCGTACGGCACGGCGCGTACCGACACGCTGGCACTCGCGCTCGAATCCGCCGGCGTGCATCTGACAGGTATCGTGCTGCAATCCTCGATCCTGAATCTGTTCGCCGATGCGACGGACGCTGCCATCGAGGACTTCCCCGCCGGCCTCGCGCTCGCGACGGACACCCTGGCCGGCTACCTGCCGAGTTACGCGGAAGTCGCGGCGTACTACGACCAGGTCTCGCCGGCACCGATCAATCAGGGCTTCTATGCCCTGCAGATGGAGCTGTTCACCACGGCGCAATACCATGCGTTCCAGAGCTATTCACAGTCGTGGACGCTCAGCCAGATTGGCGCACCCAACGCCCTCGGTACGCCGGTGCTGCCCTCTACGCAGACGCTGCAGTCGTGGGCATTGCCGTCCAGCCTGACGATGCAGGCGCTGCAAGGCTACTTCAGCGCGACGCCTTACTCGACCGGTCTGATACCAGGCTCGAAAATTGGCCGGTACGACGGACGCGTGTCGCTGCCGACTTCCGATCCGCGGCTGAAGAGCGATTCCGACCCATCGGATATTCTGGTCGAGCAGCCATTCGCGAACGCACTGGCCACCGAGATGCCTGACTACCTCGGCTATACAGCGCCGAACGCGACCTACGTACCGTTTAACACCAACATCATTTTCAGCTGGAACTACTCGCACGCCGGACAGGCCTTAGCCGACACGATCCCCGATCTGCTCGGCGCGCTGACGCTGAATCCGCAGCTTGCGGTGTTCTCGGAAAACGGTTTCTATGATCTGGCCGCGCCGTTCTTCAACACCGAGAAGCAGCTGGCGCGGTTGCAGACCGTGCCGGGCCTGAATCCGAACCTGCAGGTCAGCTTCTTCCCGGGCGGACATATGACCTATCTGGATGACGCAGCCCGTCCGCAGATGAAAGCGGATCTCACGCGTTTCTATCGCGGCCGGCCGGTTCCGGGCGCGCTGACGCTGTGGACTCTGCCTCACGCATGGCAAGACGAGGCCGCGGCCAGCACACCGACCGGCAGCACGCCGACGACCCAGGCAGCCGCACCCTGAGCGATGGTGGGATACTGGCTCTTATGCGCCCCACTTCACCCATTCGATGGGAGTGATCATGTCTCGTGCTGGATTGTTACGACGGTTCTCGCCGTTGATCGTGCTTGGCACGGTTATCGGTTGCGCCCATGCGCTACCGCCTCAAGCGGTGGAGCCTGTGACGCTGCCTCAGGGACGAGGGGGTGTCGACGGCCCGTTCTTCCCGCAGAATCGTGTGCCGGCCGTGCTCCCGTCCACCGGTGCGTCGCTGCAACAGCAGGCGCAGCAGCGAGTCGAAGCGCAGCTCGGCGCCAACACGGCGCTCAGTAACGGCGCATCGATCACGAAAGCGCAGGCGCAAAGCAGCGGTCTTGGCTATGTCGCCGAACACTTCGACGCAATTGATACCGGTCATACGGGGCGGGTGTCGATGAGCGACGTGCGGGCGTATCTGCAGAAGCAGCAAGCGCCACAGTGATCGGCGGATCGGTCACCCGCTGCGTTTTCGGCTTTACTTGATTAACCTTCACTGCCCCTCACTAGGCGCACTGTCAACCCGCGCCGCCACCGTTGTCGTGCAGTCATTGTTGCCTGGCAGGCGCGCACCTGCCGCAGCGTTAGCACCGGAGCATCCGGCCATCGGATGCTTCATCCCTTCGAGGTCAGAGAGATCGGAGAGGTCATGATCCGACAGCTCCGCGGAGTCGATCTCCGCGGTTGTCCGCGCCGTTGCTTCCGCAAACGGTGTCGTTAGATCGTGGTCCGCGCGGCTGTCATAGACGACGTAGACGAGCAGGACGACGCAGGCAGTCACCGAGAGCAGCAAGATGATCCAGGCAACCCGGTCTGCCCAGTACAGGCGGTCGTTTTCGAGCGTTGCCCAGGTTGAAATCGCCGGGCGTCCGTTCGTGTTTTGAGGGTCCGTCGTGCCGCGCAGATCGAGGGTTGCATCGGTGCGCGCCCAGCGCTGGCCGCGCAAAGCAGAACCGTCACCCGCGCGTTCTTTCCAGCGACGATCGCTTGATGATTCGACCTGATACGGCTGCGACGAACGCGTCTCTGAAAAACACCTGACCATGAAATCTCGCGCGATCAATAACTATGCTGAGTGGGCATGCAACCTGTTCCTCGTCCTCGCAGTATCCCGGAACGCTCGTGGCGAATGCAAGAGTCGCAATTCGTAAGCGATCCACCATCGATCTTCCCAACGGCACGGATCGCCTGATCTGATCCCACACCCCGCAGGGTTCGCGTAAGAAACCGAACCTAATCGAGCAACCCAGCGATGGTTGCTTTCTCAACCGCTTCGTTGATCCGCGACACGCCGATTTTTCGATTGATGCGCTGATAGATCGACTTGTACACCGTGTGAATGGAGATGCCGAACTGCTCGGCCACGTTGCCGGCATCGCCGCCATATCGCAAGGTCTTGAGGACGATGGTTTCGTCCGCGGTGAGGTGATACGCGAACTCGGCGGTTTTGCGTACGTGGCTCACCTGCCAGTCGAGCAACGCGGCAGAGAGCGCGCGCAGGAGCACGCGGTTCTCCCACAGCGTCTGCTCGCCGGCCGGCGCCGCGATGTCGTTGCTGACCTGGAGCACACCGATCAGCCCGCGATTGATATGCGCCGGCAACACGATGCCGCTGACAAAACCGTGGCTTTTCGCCTCGGTCCTCAACCAGTGGTCTTCCCGGTGCAGGTTGATCTGGGACGTGACGGCAGGCGCGATGTTGTTGCGCGCGTAGACGATCCACGCATCGTTCATGTACCAGAGCCGGGCAAGGTACTGCTGCAGCCACGCCGGCCGGCAACCCGCCAGGTAGCGGGTTTCCATCGCATCGCCGCTGGCGGTGCTATCGCCGTCGAAGCGAAGCCATTGATAGACGAACTGCGTGCCGCCCAGCGCCGCGACGATCGCGCGGGCCTTGAACAGCAACTGGCCTTCCGAGCGGCACGCGGCCAGTTCGCCGATGGCGTGTATCGGGTCGCCGTGGTCCACCGGTGGCAATTCGAGTGCGCTGGCTTCGACGTAGTGCCGACGCAGCGCTTCATAGATGCGCTGCAGCTTGGGTTCGTAGGGATCGGCCGCGGAGAAGTCGAAAAGATCCGCCTCACGGTCGACAGGCACGACCTGGTTGAAGATCGTGCCATCGCGCTGCCGCAACTCGCGCTCGATGACGAAGCCCGACGCGTCGAGCGCGAGGCACAGGCGAACGTGTTCCTTGAACACCTCGCATTCGCCTTCGTAGAGCTTTCCTGGCTGGATCGTCTGAGACACACCGGCGTGCATTACGCTTCCTTACATCGAGGGCTGTTCCTCATTCAGGAAAAGCCTCATGGAAAGACCCGCTTCTCCGCTCTACGCCGCGAAGCTTTGCCAGCCAGTCGATCTGATCCTGCCGCCCGGCTTCTGCGATGAGCACGTCGAGACCCAGCTCTTCGCACAAGCCAACCAGCCCCCTCACCACCGCGCACGCCACCGGATCACCGGGTATCGCTTCCATCAGATCCGGTCCGACGAACAGGCCATCGACAGAAGCGATCGTCACATTCGAAAAGGACGAACTCGACGAGATCGTGGCGAGCACCTTCACGCCGGCCGTCCGGATCGCTGCGAGCTTGTCGATCACGCCATGCGCAAGCTGATCGAGCCGCCCGCGAATGACGAGCCGCAGCGCCCCGGGTTCCAGCCCGTACTCACGCAGGTTGTCGGTGACACAACCGAGCAGGTCGCCATCGCTCAGTTGCGTCGATGGGATCGTCACGGTGACACACGGCGTGTCGTACCCTGCGTCGCGTCTCGCGCGAATTTCCGCGCACACTTCCCGCAACTGAAATTCGCCAAGCTGCACACCGAAGCCGGACGATTCGGCCATCGGCAGCAGTTCGTTTTCGCTGACCGCACCCACGCCCAGCCGATTCCAGCACACGGAAGCATGTACGCCGCACGGCGCTGCGTCGGCGCGAACCATACGCTGGAACTGCAAGACGAATTCCTTGCGAATGAATCCGTACTGGATCGATTGATAGAACTCGAGCCCGCGCTCCGCACGCTCGGACAGCTCACGCGTGTACTGACAAAACGCGCTGATGTCCTTGCCCTTACCGACGGCTTTCGCTGCGTACATCGCGAGATCGGCATGTGTGAGCAGATCGAACTCCGTGTCTTCCACCCGCTCATGCACGGCCATACCGACGCTGGCGCGCATCCGGTAGCTGATCGCCCGCAGCACATAAGCCATCTGAAAGTCTTCGACGATCCGCTCGGTCAACTCGCTTGCGCGACCTGGGGCAGCCTCGCCCTCGACGAGAATCACAAACTCATCGCCGCCTATGCGGGTCACCTCGTGATGTTCGCCCGCGACGCGATGCAGCCGCTGCGCGACCATCTTCAGCAGTTGATCGCCGTCGCTGTGCCCAAGCGAGTCGTTGATCCGTTTGAAGTTGTCGAGATCGATAAGCAGAATGGCCAGCGTACCGATGCTCTCCGGTTTCGACATCCGGTCCTGAAGGCGTTGCGTCAGATAGTTGCGATTGCGCAAACCGGTCAGCGTGTCGGTGTTGGCCAGTTTGGCGAGGCGTTCGCGGGCGTCGCGCTCTTCGGTAATGTCGATGCCCGAGCACACCAGATAAATATCGTCTTCGCGACTACCGGTGCGCACAAACTTGTTGCGAAACTGAAAGAGCCGCGGCCCTCTGACGGTTTTCACCGTACGTTCGACCGCGTAGGCCTCCCCCCGGTTAAAAAAACCATCGATGTTTTGTCGCGAGGCACTGCCCTCCTCCGCGGACATGAACAGGTCCCACACGTTCTTGCCGATGACGTCGGTTTCCCGCAGCCCCGCGTATTCTTCCGCAAGCCGGTTAAACCGTTGAATGCTCCCTTCGCGGTTCACGATAACCACCAGCGAGTTCACTTCGGACAACACGGTCTCGGCGAACGACAGCCCGCGCGCGAGATCGTTTGCCACTGCTTCGCTGTTGGTGCTGGGCGATCCTGTGCCGCCCCACGCAGTGCGGTCGAGTTTGCGACCGACAAGATACAGGCGCATTGTATGGCCGGCGAGCGTGACGTCGATCGAAAGCGTTGACGTCACGCCAGTCAGTGCGCGGATTTTCTCAGCCTGTTCGTCGGTGAGCATGACGGACTCGACTGCCGGTCCGGTAATCGGGCTCAGCTCGAGTGCGTTGCTATCGGCTCTCAATCGCCATCGAGGGCTCAACGTCGCAAATTTCTCTCTGAGGAGAGCGAGCGCGTCGTTTTGAAGTCCGTCCATAGGCCCGGGTAAGGAAGTGAATTGACGCACTTACGATGCGTCAGTCGACGATCCTGTCGTGGCTGGATCGTCGATGTTGAGCTGTTGGAACAGTCGCCGGCTGCGAGATTACTCACGTAATCTGCCGGGGTGACGAGTGTCTAGGGTGATGCAGAGCGGATAGCCTTGTCAAGGCAACGAGCGTAAGGCCAAATCAGAACCCCATCACGCTCACCACCAATCCACCGCTCTCGCGGTTGCGCAATGTAAGCGTCACCTGATGCCGTTGCGCGACACGTGCGGCGATCGCGAGTCCGAGTCCGCTGCCCTGCCCCTGCGCACCCTCGCCACGATAAAACCGATCGAGCACGCGTTCGAGCTCCGCCTCGGGAATGCCAGGCCCGGTGTCCACGACTGCGAAGCCGATACCGTGCTGCGTGCGCTGCAGGATCACATCGACCTTACCGCCCGCGGGTGTATGCCGGATCGCGTTGTCGACCAGATTGCCGAGCAGCGCGCTCAACCCGTGCGACTCGGCCTTCACCGCGTAGGGATCATTGGGTCCGGTGGCGGCTTCGCACTCGAGACCGAGATCGATCTGCTTCGCTTCCGCGAGCAGCGAGAAATCGCCCACCGTCTGCTCACCGATGCGCCGCAGGCTGACCGGCACCATCTGTGCCGCGGGTTGCGCATCTTCACGAGCGAGCGTCAAGAGTTGCTGCACGAGATGGATGATGCGATTGAGCCGTCCTTCGATGCGTTCCAGCACCGGTCCCTCGCATTGCAACGTGCCGTCGCGCGACGCCGCCTGCAGTTGCAGCTTCAGCGCCGCC
This sequence comes from Paraburkholderia acidicola, assembly GCF_002362315.1. Lineage (GTDB taxonomy): Bacteria > Pseudomonadota > Gammaproteobacteria > Burkholderiales > Burkholderiaceae > Paraburkholderia > Paraburkholderia acidicola. The sequence continues at coordinate 453,723 of NZ_MTZV01000006.1, read as the reverse complement.
AGCGGCGAGCGCAGTTCGTGCGCGGCATCGGCGATAAACGTGCGTTGTGTCTGCGACGCCACGCTGAGCCGCCGCAGCAGATCGTTCACGGCTTCGACGAGTGGCCGGATCTCGACCGGCACGGGGCCATCCAGTTGCAACGCGTCGAGCGATTCGATCGAGCGGGTCGACAGCGCACGCGACAATCCGCCGATCGGCGCAAGCCCGCGCGCCACCACCAGCAGCACGAGCACGATCGTCACCGGCACCAGCACACCGAGCGGCCACAGCGTATGCAGCGCGAGACGCAACGCAAGATCTTCGCGCACCGAGAACGGCTGCGCCACCTGAATGAAACGCTGCGACTGTTGCACGCCGAACGTACGCCAGTGATATTCGGCGCGTTCGATCGAATGAAAACCTGCGGGCTGCTGCTCCAGCACAGGTGCCTGGTGTGAGTGGTAAACCAGCTTGCCGTCGAGGTCCCAGATCTCGATGATGATGCGATCGTCGGCAAGGTCGCCGAGATCCGGGCTGCGGTTCGCATCATTGCCGGCGGATTCGATAGTCGCGGGCAACGACACGGCCACCGTGCGCAGTTCGTAGTCGAAGAGTTCGCTCGCTTCCTGACGCGCGGTATGAAAGATGCCGAAGCCCGCGATAGCCGACGCGGCCGCGAGGCCAAAAATCAGCCAGCCCAGCAGCCAGCGGCGAATCGACGCCATCAGATTCTCTTCAACCGGTAGCCCACGCCGCGCACCGTCACGACCTCCTCCGCGCCGATCTTGCGTCGCAGGCTATGTACGTGGACTTCGATCGTGTTGCTGCCCACTTCCTCGCCCCATCCATACAGTTTTTCCTCGAGTTCCGTTTTCGTGAAGACCCGCGTCGGCTCTTCGATCAATGCCTGGAGCAACGCGAACTCGCGCGGCACCAGCGGGAGTTGTTCGCCGCTCTTCGTCACTTCGTGTGCGGCAGGATCGAGCGTGAGGTCTCCATGTGCGTAGACCGGCTGTTTCTGGCCGGTGCGTCGGCGCAATAGTGCGCGTACCCGCGCGGCAAGTTCGTCGAGATCGAATGGTTTGATCAGGTAATCGTCGGCGCCGGTATCGAGGCCGCGAATGCGGTCATCCACGGCATCGCGCGCCGTCAGGATGATCACGGGCGCGACACCGCCCGCCTTGCGATAGGCGCCGAGCACGTCGATGCCGTCTTTCTTCGGCAAGCTCAGGTCCAGCAGCACGAGATCGTACACGTCGTTGCCGAGCGACAGCTCGGCGGCGCGGCCGTCCTGGGCCCAGTCGATGGCGTAGCCGGCGCGGCGCATCGATTCGAGTACGGTTTCGGCGATCATCTCGTCGTCTTCGACCAGTAGCAGTCGCATTGTCGTTCCTGTCCGGTTCTGTGTGCCCGCATTGTCGAGGCTTACAGCTTAACGCGTCCTTAAGCGTTGCTTAAGGACGTGACCGGCAGAATCGTTGGATGTTGCGATGCGGCGACGTGACGATGCGTGCCAACGCACGCTGGAACGTCGAACCGCTGGGAAGCGTCAGGAAGCGTCAGGATTTGGCAAGCACGAACGGCCGGCCGGTAAAACGCAGATGCAGCACGACCAGTTCGCGTCGCGGGCAGTCGTGCGACACCGCGACCGGACGGGCGCGGTGGGTTTGCACGGTCGCGTGCGCACTTTGCACGGCGGCATCGTAGGCGAGTTGCGCGAAACGGCGTGCGCCGATAACAGCGATGCCGATCATCACGATTGCACAGATGCGGAATGCGGTGGAATCAAACGTTTGTTCGGACAGCGGCGACACGAGCAGGGCCAGCAGCGCGACGACCTGTATGCCCATCGCCGCGAAGCACGCAGCCATCAGATGGACTCGCAACATGTCGACAATGACGAGCTTCATGGCATGACCTGATGTGACGCACGACAGGAACGACGCCGCGCTTTCATTTCCGTTTCGACACGCTCACAGCACTGCATCGTGCTGTTTGCATCGCGAGATGCCCTGATCGACATGCAGCCGATCATATCGATTCAAGCTGAAGACGACCTTAAGGATGACGACGTGAACGCTCTGCCACGCACGCTTACCGTTACGCCGCATAACAGCCGATAAGGTTCTGAAAGGAACTATCTCATGCGAGTGTTACTCGTTGAAGACGACGATCTGATCGGTTGCGGAATCGAAGCGGGTCTGCGCCAGGCGGGCTTTGCCGTCGACTGGGCACGCGATGGCCGCAAAGCCGATCTCGCGCTTTCCACCACCACGTATGCACTGGTCATACTCGATCTCGGTCTGCCGAAAATTCCGGGCATGACGTTGCTGAGGCAACTGCGCGAGGCCGGCAACGATGTTCCCGTGCTCGTTCTCACGGCGAAGGGCACCGTGCTCGATCGCGTCGACGGGCTCGAGGCCGGTGCCGACGACTATCTCGGCAAACCGTTCGATCTCGTCGAACTGCTCGCGCGCTGCCGCGCCCTGTTGCGCCGCTCGCAGGGACGCAGCGTCGAATTGATCCGGCACGGCGATCTGAGCGTCAATCCTGCCACGCAAACCGCCATGCTCCGCGACGCTCGTGTCACATTGACGTCGCGCGAATGGGCGATCCTGATCCAGTTGCTGACCCACCGCGGCATTCCTCAATCGCGCTCGCAGCTCGAAGAGAGCCTGTATGGCTGGCAGGAAGAAATCGAGAGCAATGCGATTGAAGTGCATGTGTCCAATCTGCGCAAAAAACTCGGCGCCGCGCTGATCCGTACGGTGCGCGGTATTGGCTACGTGGTCGAACGCCCATGATGTGGTCGTCGATCCGTCGCCGCCTGATGCTGCTGATCCTCGCGGGCCTTGCACTGATCTGGGGTATCGCGCTGGTGTCGAGTTACCGGCAGGCGACACGCGAAGTCGCGGAGTGGGAAGACGCACGCCTCGCCGAGCTGGCGCAGATCCTCGCGCAACTCACTCAGGCGGATCTGGTCACGCTGGCCAACGCGCGGATCGATGTACGCGAAGAAGAGAAAGGCGGCGACCCCGGCGCGAGCGATGAAGACGATGACGACACGCTACCGCGTGACGCGCTGTTCCAGGTGCGCGACGCGCAGGGCCGCGCGCTCGCAGGCAGTCCGCAACTGCATGTGCTGCATGCATGGGACTTGTCGTTACCGCCGTTCAGCGGCGCGCAGACCATCGTGCTCGGCAACGCCGCATGGCACACCTTCACGCTGCGCGAAGCCCCTTTCGGCCACACCGTGCGCGTGTTCGAGCCCGCCAACACGCGCAGCGATCTGGTGAGCGGTGTCGCGTTGCGGATCGCCCGGCCGATCGTCATCGCGTTGCCAGTGCTGGCGCTGCTGGTGTGGTTCGGTATCGGCTGGAGTCTGGCGCCGCTGCGCACGCTATCGAGTGCGATTCGTGCCCGCGATGTCAACCGTCTCGAGTCCGTCGACATCGGCCGCGCGCCTACCGAGGTGCGGCCGCTCGTCGATGCGATCAATCTCGTGCTGTCGCGTCTGCGGCAATCGCTTGAACGCGAACGTGCCTTCACGGCCAACGCAGCGCACGAACTGAAGACACCGCTTGCCGCAATCAAGGTGCAGGCGCAGGTCGCGTTGCGCGAACCGGACCCATCCCTGCAGCGGCTCGCCATGCAGCGTGTCGTGCAGGGTGTGGATCGCAGCGCGCGGCTCGCCGATCAGTTGTTGCTGCTCGCGCGACTCGACGAACACGAGAAGATACCGGGTGCAGCGCTCAAGCCCGCTGTAGCGGCACAAGACGCGATACTGGCGAACGAGAGCCACGCGCAGCAGGCGCATATGTCCGTCGTGTTGCTCGGCAGTCTCGACGCACAGATCGCCGCCGAACCGGTGCTGATTGGCATCCTGCTCGACAACCTCATCGACAACGCGATCAAGTACGGGCATCCCGGCGGCCATATCGAAGTCGACGTACGCGAAGAGGCTGGCCGGGTAACCGTGAGCGTGCGTGACGATGGCCCGGGTGTCGCGACCGGCGATCTCGCGCATCTCACGAGCCGGTTCTTTCGTGCCACCGGCACGCATGCGACAGGCAGCGGATTAGGCCTGTCGATCGTCGCCCGTATCGCCGAACACTTCGATGCGAACCTGCATCTCGGTGTCGGTATCGACGGGCACGGGCTCGCCGTCGATGTGTCGTTTCCCGCCTACGTCGCCGCGCGCTGACGCCCAGGCGCCGCTTCGCCCAAGCGCGCCGACGATTCAGCGAATTGCCACGCGAACAAACCGGGAACGAAGATCAGCAGGTCGCGAACCCGGCGTGCACCGGCGAGCGCGAGACAGGTCGCCGGATCGAGACCGAACGCACCGCCGATCAGAATGAAACCGCCCTCCTGTACGCCGAGCCCACCGGGCACGAAGAACGCAGCGCTGCTTACCGCCTGAATCAGCGATTCGATCACGACCGCTTCAATCAGCGTCACGTGTGCGCCGAGAAAATGCAGCGCAAGCCAGATTTCGACAGCGGTCAGCACGCATTGCAGCGGCTGCCAGAAAAACAGATAGCGCAGCACGACCGCCCGCCTGCGCCAGATCAGCTTGATCGTCTGATCGATCTGCGCGGACTGCCCGACGAGCGCGGCCAGTTTACCGCTCGTCATGCGGTTCAGAACCCGCGTCGCCCGCTCGAACGGACTCGCATGCTGGACCAGCGCGAACAGCACGAGCAGCGGCGTCAGTGCGACGACACCCCATGCGAGCTGTCCGGCCAGACGCAACGTATCCGACTGCGCATGCGCGAACAGATAGCCGATGCCGGCCAGCGTGAACAGCAACTGGCTGAGCACGGTCAACTGCATATCGACGATCAGACCACCTGCCGCTGTCGACGGCCGCACACCGCGACGTCTGAGCATCCGGAACGATACGACCTCGCCACCGATACGCGCGACCGGCAGCATGCTATTCACCGACTCACGAATCCACACCAGATGCAGCATCGCTGCGAGCGATGGCCGGTTTGCGCCGCGCATCAGCGAACGCCAGTCGCAGGCGTTGGCGAGCATCGGCAGCACGTGGGCGATTGCGGCAAGCAGCACGCCTGCGCCTGCGGTCCGCAACAGTCCGAACACCGCCGCCGGATGGCTGCTCCACACGAGCCACAGCGAGACCAGTAACCCCGCAAGCGCAGTTGCGCGGCCCAGGTGCTTCATCGAACCTGCGCTGTCCATCGGGTTTTCGCCCTCACCGCGCCCACCGGAAAGTCCGCGCATCATCCGTTGCCCACCGGTCGCTCTTCCTGCACCGCGGTCAGCAGCCCGTCACCGTCGACGTCGAAACGGAAGCCACGCCACATCACGCGCGACGAGCGGAAGCTGACGACGAAAATCGCGAACGAAACAAGGTCCCAGAACGGCAGTAACCACAGACCGCCATGCGCCTGCCGCAACGCACGGTCCGACGACAGCTTCAGCGCGAAGCGCGCGCAGATGGCCACCATCGGCAACAACCACGACCACGTCATCGTGCCGGACAGCAGCACGGCGAGCAGGGCAAACGCTAGCGGATGCATCAGTGCTGAGCCGACATGGCCGAGTGGATCGATGCTGCGGATCGTGCGACTCCAGCGCAGTTCATGCGAGATCAACTGGCGTGCACTGTTTTCGACACAGGCATGCGCAATCGCAAACGGCGGAACCACGACCTTCTCTCCGATCATGCGGACCGCTTCGCCGATCGCGTGATCTTCGGCGAGATGGTGCACGAAAGGCGCGAATCCGCCGATCTTCTCGAACGTGTCGCGGCGCATCGCAATCGTCTGGCCGAAGCACGGACGCGCAAGTCCCAGCGTCAGTCCGGTCACGACACCCGGGAGAAAGTGATAGTTGATCGCCTTGGCCGATAGTCGCGGCCAGAAGCCCGGATCGGGCTGCCCGCGATAGGCACACGTGACAAGACCGACGCCGGGGTTCTGCAGTTCACCGACCAGGTGGCGCAGATACTCAGGTGGCACACTCACGTCGCTGTCGGCGAACACAAGCACGTCGTGCTGTGCCTGCGGCAGCATGTTGAGGATATTGCTGATCTTGCGGTTCGGACCGTACAGGCGCGCATCGGCGACGACCGTTATGTGTGCGTCGGGATGCAGACGTCGAATCTCGTCGACGGCGTGCAGCGCAGGGTCATTCGAATCGTGCACACCAAACAGGAATTGCACCTGGCCGGGATAGTCCTGCTGGCAAAAGCTCTGCAGATTCGCGAGCAGTGCCCACTCGTTACCATGCAGCGGTTTGACGACAGTGACGGGTGGAAAGCTCGTCGGTTCAGACACTGGCCGCGCAAAAAAACGGCCGATCAGGAACGCTGCGAGCACCGTGTAGACGATGCCAAGCACCGCCCCCACGCTGCACGCATAAGCGAGCATGAGGGCGATCAGGTGCGCGGTAATCACGCCTCGTGCGCACGCAGGAAGCGGAAGAACTCGACGCCTTCACGCAGACGCCGCTTCATCATCTCCCAGCTCGTCAGCATCTCGCGCACGATCTCCCAGATCTTCGACGGCCGGAAATAGAACTGCCGGTAGAAGCGTTCCAGCTGGTGATAGATCTCGTCGCGTGACAGATGCGGGTAGCCGATTGCGGCCAGTTGCACACCCGAGCGGCTCACCAGGTTGATCACCTTGTTCTCTTCGAGCCAGCCGTTCTCGACCGCCTGGTTATACAGCGTCGTGCCCGGGTATGGCGCCGCCAGCGAGACCTGGATTGTGTGCGGATTGATTTCCTTCGCGTACTCGATCGTCTTGACGATCGTTTCCTGCGTCTCGCCCGGCAGCCCCAGGATAAACGTGCCGTGAATCTTGATGCCGAGCTTGCGGCAGTCTTCGCTGAAGCGTCGCGCGATGTCCGTGCGCAGCCCCTTCTTGATGTTCAGCAGGATCTGGTCATCGCCTGACTCGTAGCCTACGAGCAGCAACCGCAGGCCGTTCTCCTTCATGATCTTCAGCGTCGCGTACGGGACGTTTGCCTTCGCGTTGCATGACCATGTCACGCCGAGCTTGCCCAACCCACGTGCGATCTCTTCCACACGCGGCTTGAAGTCGGTGAACGTGTCGTCGTCGAACATGATCTCCTTCACTTCGGGCATGTTGTCGCGGATCCACTTCACTTCTTCCAGCACGTTCTCCACCGAACGCGTGCGATAGCGATGTCCGCCGACCGTCTGCGGCCACAGGCAGAACGTGCACTTCGAACGGCAGCCACGTCCCGTGTAGATCGAGACATACGGATGCTTCAGATAGCCGATGAAGTAGTTGTCGATCTTCAGATCGCGCTTGTAGACCGGCGCGACGAACGGCAGCTCGTCCATGTTCTCGAGAATCGGACGTGCGCCGTTGTGTTCGATCGAGCCATCGGCTGCGCGATAGCTCAGGCCGAGAATCTGCGCGAACGGTTTGCCTTCTGCGACTTCCTGGCAGGTGAAGTCGAACTCTTCGCGACAGACGAAATCGATGGCTTCCGATGCAGTCAGCGAGTTATGCGGGTCGACCGCGACCTTCGCGCCGACCATGCCAATCAGCACGTCCGGGCGACGTTTCTTGAGGTCTTCGGCAAACAGGGCATCGGTGGGAAAGGACGGCGTGCTCGTGTGGATCACGACCAGCTCGTAGTCTTGCGCGATATCGAGTGTCGCGTTGACGGACAGCTCGTCGGCCGGTGCGTCGAGCACGCGGCTACCGGGCACGAGCGCCGCGGGCTGTGCGAGCCACGTCGGGTACCAGAACGAACGGATCTCGCGCTTCGCCTGATAGCGCGAACCCGCGCCGCCGTCGAAACCGTCGTATGACGGTGCCTGCAAAAACAGCGTTTTCATGAATGCTCCGGCCAACCTTGACAGGCGCCGCCAGGGTTGTCGGCGCCTCGTAAATGGCTGCCCCGCAGGCTGCGGGCAATGGCGCGAATGGTACGGCGCAAAGCTGAAGGAAACCTTAAGGACGTGACACGCAGTCTGACTAGCTCGCGTGTCTTCTACATGTCGCGCACAGACCGAACAGGACGAGCTGACGATTGGCTACCTGAAAATCCAGATCGCTCGCGACAGCAGCCTGACGTGCATCGATCACGGGATCGAAAAACTCCTGAACGCGGCCACAACCGGTGCAGATCAGGTGATCGTGGTGCTTGCCGTCGCTCAACTCGTACACGGTACGGCCATCGCCAAACGTCACGCTGGCAAGCAGTCCAACGCCGACCAGTTGCCCCAGCACGCGATAGACCGTGGGCAGACTCATCTGACGGACCTCTTCGGTCACGCGGCGATAGATCTGCTCGGCGCTCAGATGGATATGCCCGTGCGTGCGAAACAGGTCGAGTACCAGAACGCGCGGACGTGTGGCGCGCAGCCCGACGTTCTGCAAATCTTCGTGAATGGTCATGAGGGTGACATCGTGCTTTGAGCGCCGGTTTTGATCGGGTTCGTGCCCGTGTGGGCACCCGGACGGCGCAGCGGTCGCTTCCTTGCGGCGCGTAGCCGTCGGGAGACGAGGCATAGATCGCCGCTACTATCGGCGCTGCCTGCTTAAGGGAACCTTAAGCGCGCGATGAGCGGTGCGTGTGGTGCGGATGGGGGATCGGTGTGGACACAGACACGCGACGGGCACAGTGTGCCGATCGCGCTGGGAAGCAGCATGCGAGACGCCAATACAGGCGACGTCGACGGATTACATCAACGCACCTCTATCGCTGCGTTGCAGCGAATGGATACCGTGCGCCGGGCGTTGCGACAGATAACCGGCGAGGCGTGGTACGACACTCACCCACTCCTGCGCGTAACCATCAGTCGCAATAGTCAGTCGATGCGTCGTAGCAGAATCGCCATCGAACGAGATCGAATACTCGCCGATGACAATGCGCTCTCCCGGTTCGAGTTGCGTGTCGTCGTTGCACTCCGGTTCCGGAGGAAGCATGAGCAGCTCACCGTCGCCGCAACACAGCGAGCTCTCGAAGGCGGCGAGGCCGCTCGTGCTTCGGCCGAGGAAATCGACAGGTTCCGCGGTCTTGTTGACCAGCCAGAGCGCCTGCAGGTCCGAACACCGGTCGAGGTAGGGAATCGCCAGGTAAAGACCGGCCGGCGCATCGTCCAGATAGCGATCGAGATTGGCAGCAGCGAGCCTGTCTGCGAGCAGACGCCGGCGGTCGGCCAGCTCGGCGAAGAGATCTTCGTCGTCTTCGTCGTCGTCCGGCCGAAACCCCGCAAAGGTTTCGAGCGCATCGCAGGCAGTGTAGAGGCGGGAATAGCGATCGATGTCGGCTGCGAGCGACGCACTCACATCAGGGTGACACTGATCCAGTACCCAGCGCTTGATATTGAACACCGCTGTTTCTGTCGACCTTGCCATAGCCACTCAAATGTCATCAAAAGGATTGCCCGCGGACGCGTAGGGAAACGGACGTCAGGCGATCACGAATCATGGCACGCATCAAAGACCGACCTCCCTCGGGTCGAGCTTGGACATCGGTACCGCGCACTCCATGACGATCTCGAGCGCGGCGCCCGGATCGATGACCGCTTTCGACACATCCATTGCGGCCTGTATCGCGAGGCCGTAGGCGATGTGCCACTCGGACGGACCGTTGCAATGCTTCTGCACGGCGGGCTGGATCAGCGACCAGAACGTCCTCACGTAGTCGACGGGCAAGTCCTTGACCGGCCTGCCCTCGGGAAAGCGTGGCACGCCGAAATCGGTGCCGCCGCAGGTCCGGCTGACATGCGCGAAGATCGCGGACAGATCGGGGGGCGTGCCGCCCAGTTTGCGCGCGTGGCTGGCGCTCAGCGACCAGACCGAATACTGGCTCTCGGCCAGCATCTCGTTGAGCGCATCGCCAAAATAGAAGACCCGCCCATCGAGCGTTCTGACGACGTGCAAGGGTGGCAATGCATTCGCGCGCCGCGAGTATTCGTCGCGTATGCCCATCTGGCAGGAAAAACCGGCAAGCGAACCGAGCACACCAAAGAGCGTCTCTACCGGGACGCCCTGCCGGCTCTTGAGCAGCTTCATCAGCGTACGCGAAATCTCCTTGCTGGCGGCTTTCACGCCGGCCATCGACGCACAGGTCCGCTGTGTCCCAATGGCCGGCACTCTGGCGGCCCCGGACGAAGCCGGGCCAGCTGACAGCGTCTGTCGCACCGCTGCGGCCTTGCTCGCATCGGCAGAGTCGGTTCGCATACTACGTCGCCTGCTGAACGGATTCTCGAACATCGCTTTTCCCTTTTTGGTGCATCGCATGCGCGGCTGTCGTCATTGGCCCTGGTACGAACCGGCGGCGGCCGGCACATACAACAAGACGATCAAGCTGGTCACGGCTTTCACTCGACACGTCTTTTTATGCGCACGGGATCTTCTGAGCGACTTTGCAGAACGTGCAATTGATACTAATCGGTCCACTTCGGGTTTTTGATCGCTTGAGACGTGCCAGGTCTGCTATGTAGCGTCATCAATCGTATCTTTTCTGGGATGATGAGGAGGAATTTAACTTTTGAGTATCGGGTTTCGATACCGCAATGCAGAGATAGGGTGAGCAGCCAGCGTAACGATACACCGGCGCTTTAGATTACTCAGGCAGGTTGACCCGCATCGGACATCCGTCGCGCCATTACTGCGATGGCGTTCCAGCGACAACCGGACACGACGACGGTACCGCACGATCGAACAGCACCGCCATGCCGCAATCCGACGTGAACATACCGAGGTTGTCGTGCCCGATGCCCGGGACTTCGACGACTTTCTGCTCGAGACCGGACGGATGGCGCCGTTTCAGATAATCGAAGTACGCGAGCCCGCGTGCGAGACGATAAGGACCTTGTGCCATGGCCGCACAGGAGCGATCGATGAAATGCGTGTAAGGATCCGTATCGGCTCCGCCGAGCAGGTACACGACATTGCGCGCGACGTACCGCGATTCAAGATCCTGCGGGTTCTGCGAAGAAACATAGGTCGGCGCGGATTTCAGGCCATATCGCCACTCAGTCGCGCGAGGACAGGCTTCGGCCAGACTGACCGGCCGTTCGTCGTCGAAATACAGGTAGTTCGATGAATTGGCGACGACATAGCGGACCGCAATGCCCGCGCGAACCAGCGCCTCGCCTTCACGTCCCACCACCGCATACCGCTGCACGAACTGTGCACCCGCTGAATGACCGAGCACGACCACCGTCGACAGCGCGGGATAGAGGCGCCGATCGGCAAAATGCGCGAGCAACGCATCGAAAGCCGTGAAGGAGCTGATTGCGCCAGGCTGGCGTGCCGGTTCGCCGCCTTTCCATCCTTCCTGCGTCCAGGCCAGGGTGGTCGTGGGCAGCGCGAATGCATGCGCATCGGCTTCCGTCAAAAACTGCGGGGCAACGACCATCGTCCCTTCTGCGGAGGCGCCTGCCTTTTCAAGGATCTTCTGCCCGGTCGCGTAGTAGACGTCGGCATTTCTGAGCGTGCCGTGCACGACGATGAATACCCGCTTCACATCGGGTGCAACGGCATCGATTGCGCGATCGGCGTAGACCGGTAGCACCGCGCTGCCCTGCGGTGTATCGACAGGCAAGCGCTGATTCGCGACTGCCTTGACCGGTGCATTGAGCAGGTCGTGCTGGGAAGTTGCGTTAGCAGACGGTGCACCGCCCAATAGTCCGCCTGCAAGCCAGACGGCCATGAATAGCGCGATCAACGGTTGCTTTCTGATGGCTGACCGCACGATGACAGATAACGTTCGATCAACGACAACGGAAGGAAGTGGCATGTTGGTGGCCCGCGGTGCTCGGTGGAGTAGGCAAAAATAGTCACCGATACGGGGGAAATCGTCAATTCAGGTCGACGCACGCCGGAGGATGAGCCACGTCAGCAACACCAGAAACAAAACGGCCGCATGCGCAGGCAGGCGGCCGTCTCATTGCTTCATTCAACTTTCAACACGCGACCAGCGCGACGCATCCACGCCTTACGCGAGATGCGTCACCACCGGCCGACGTCTACTTCGACGACTCCAGATAACGCTTCACGTCGTCGGCCGTCACCTTGCCGGTGCCATTGCGGTCGATGGCCTTGAAATTATTGGCCACATAACCAAGACCGGCTTGCTGTGCCTGAGCCTGTGTCATCGCGCCCTGCCCCAGTGCCGTGGCTTTGAGGCTCGCGTCGAGCCGCGCATCCGCCTGCTGGTCGAGGGTTGCCCCGGTGGACGGCGTCTGCTTGAGCGTCGGTAGGCGCGTCGGGAAAAACGGGCCATCTACACCGCCATGTCCGCTGGCATTCGCCGCTGCAACTGCCTGCGTGTCGCCGGCCGCATACGCGCCCGACACGACGCCGAGCAAACCCGCGATCAGGCAGATTCGCACTGTCATACGCATCGTCATTGTGTTTCTCCTGTTAGGCGCGAATACACAGCTACACAGCTACGCAGTCCCGCAGCGCAGAACGTCGCTGCGTATGCTGTGTATTCGCCATGATTTAGTTTGCAGCGGCTTTCACTGCGCTCGACACCGTCGCCACATTCGTGGCAGCCGGCGTACCCGCAGGTGTCGCGTCGGGCCATGCGTTACCCAACCCGGCAAGCGTCGTCGCGCCCTTGACCGCGCCGCTCTGGTAGTACTGCACCAGGTCAGGCAGCAATTGCTGACGTGAGCCGTCGTCCAGGTAAATCATGTGGCCGCCCGTGTACTCCTTGATCTGCACATCAGCCTGCAAGTTCGGCACTGTCTTCAGGCGGGCCAGTTCATGTTCGGTGTTGACGTACGGTGTGGCGAGATCGTGCCAGCCGTGCAGCGTCAGCACCTTCAGCGCCGGGTTCAGCTTGATCGCGGCGAGCAGGTCCGGCACCGTGTCGGGCAGCACCTGTCCGCCATGCGAGAAGTCCCATGCGGCGATGACATCGTTGTTCAACGGGAGATACGTCGCATTCGGCGCCTTGTACTTGAGCACGTTCGGCATCTGCGTCGCGAGCGCATTCGTGAACGGCGTCGAGATCAGGATGTCCGACGGATCGGAATCGCTTGCGAGTCTCGGGTCCGAATTCGGCAGCGACACGCGTCCGTCATACCGGCCGATCGTCGAACCCGGCACCAGCGACGTGCCATAGAACGCGTTACCGAAATACGCATTCAGCGCGGACACCGACATGCCGGTCAAGCTGTTCCACTGCGCGTAAGTGGGCGAATCGGGAAAGAGCGGATTCGGTACCAGCGGTGAACCTGCAAATTCGAATGTCGGTCCGTACTTCGCAAGCGTGGTGTACTGGGTCGTGACGAAGCTGCTTAGTTCCGGCGCGTAAGCAAGCGGGCTCGACGGCGCCGGGCTGACCTGGCCAAAGAACGCTGCGACTTGCGCAAACGACGGGAACAGACCCGCCATCGAATCGGTGCTGTATTTGAGCGCCGAGTTGTTGTCACCGAAGCTCTGCGCGAGGTTCGGCATGCCCGAGAAGTAATTCAGGATCGGCGATTGCAGCACGACGCCGGTCAGATGCACGCCAGCTGTTTCGAGCGCAAGCGACAGCATCGCGGTGCGCGGGCCGCCATACGATTCCCCGTACAGATAGGTCGGCGAACCGCCGCGATGATTGGCCGCGATATAGCGCTTGATAAAGTCGCGCATCACGTTGACGTCCGGGTCAGCGCCCCAGAACGTCTTGTTGGTGTTCGGCAGAATCGCTTCAGATAGACCGGTGCCGGGCGGATCGATAAACACCATGTCGGTGGTGGCGATCAGGCTTTCCTTGTTCGGCACTTCCGGGTAGTTCGGCCAGTTGCCCATGTAGGGATCGGGCGTCGCTACACGGGTCGGCGCGAACGAGCCGAGACGCAACCAGATCGACGCCGATCCTGGTCCGCCGTTATAGAAGAACGTCACCGGGCGGTTCGAGCCATCCTGGCTAGGCGCCGTGTAGGCCACGTATGACATCGACGCTTCAGGTTGCCCCGACGGACTGGTTGCAGTCAGGTGGCCTGTCGTCGTCGTGTACGCGATGTTCTTGCCGCTGCCATCGGTCCATTGATGATTCGCGACAGCGACCTGTTCATTGGCCTGCGCCGCGTTCAATCCATCGCCGGCCTTGCCGGAATAGGCGGTGTTGTCGACGGTCGGCTGATCGGCTGCGGTGCCGACATCGCCGCCGCAACCGGACAGCGCAAGCGCGAGTGTTAATGCCGTGACGCCAAGACCAATCTGCGTGACGCGTCGGAGCGGGAGATAGGGTGATTCGTGGGTGCCTTGCATCGCTTCTTTTCCTCCTCGTGAGAGTGCCGTGTTTATCCAGCGCGCTGGCGCAGACTGATCCGCACCGACGTGCAGGAGCCTCCGCACAGCGGTGTCTCTGTATATTCAATAGGTCTAACTAAGCTGCTTTAACTAAGCTGCTTTTACTGGTCGCGACCGGAGTGCCATGACAGTCTGACTATCCGTCTCGCCTTGCGGGAGATCGCCGGGTGAACGATGGGTCGTGCTGAATTGAGCGTGACGATAGCACAGGGTTTGTGAGCGTTTGTCACATCTCGGTGGTAGGCGTTGGCAGCAGAAATGGCGGGGATTTGAAAGTCGTTTTGTCTCAGCGGTTTAACGCGTTTATGCCCAGCAGAAGAGTGGTCTCTGCAGAGCAGAGTGCGACGTACAACGACATGCAGCGGAAAAAAATAAATCGCCCGCGCCCCTTTTGCGAAGGACGCGGGCGATATCCAACTGACTGCTGCGATCAGGCTTCGGCCAGCGCCTCGTCGCGCGGGCTTTCTTCTTCGACCGAGCTGCGGATCAGATGATCGAATGCGCCGAGTGCGGCCTTGGCCCCTTCCCCCACGGCGATCACGATCTGCTTGAACGGCACCGTCGTCACATCACCGGCGGCGAAGACGCCGGGCACCGAGGTCGCGCCCTTCGCATCGACGACGATCTCGCCGTGCTTCGACAGATCGACGGTACCCTTCAACCACTCGGTATTCGGCACGAGACCGATTTGCACGAACACGCCTTCGAGTTCGATGTGCTTCGTCTCACCCGATACCCGTTCCCGATAGACGATACCGTTGACCTTACGGCTGTCGCCGGTAATCTCGACGGTCTGCGCCTGCGTAATGATCGTCACGTTCGCGAGACTGCGCAGCTTGCGTTGCAGCACCTCATCGGCGCGCAGTTGCGCGTTGTATTCGAACAGCGTCACATGGTTCACGATGCCGGCCAGATCGATGGCTGCCTCGACACCGGAGTTACCTCCACCGATCACCGCCACGCGCTTGCCCTTGAACAACGGACCATCGCAATGCGGGCAATACGCGACACCATGATTGCGATACTCGCGCTCGCCCGGCACACCGATTTCGCGCCAGCGCGCGCCGGTCGCGAGCACGATCGTCTTCGCACGCAGCACCGCGCCGCTCGCCAGATGCACCTCGTGAATGCGACCCGGAATCAGCGCTTCGGCGCGCTGCACATCCATGATGTCGACTTCGTAGCTTTTCACGTGCTGTTCGAGCGCCGTTGCGAACTTCGGCCCTTCGGTTTCCTGCACTGAGACAAAGTTTTCGATGGCAAGCGTATCGAGTACCTGGCCGCCGAAGCGCTCGGCCACCACACCGGTCGCAATACCCTTGCGTGCCGAATAGATCGCGGCTGCCGCACCGGCTGGACCACCGCCGACGATCAGCGTGTCGAACACCGGTTTGTCCTGCAACGCTTTGGCTGCGCGCGCACCGGCGCCGCTATCGAGCTTCGCGAGAATTTCCTTCACGCCGCTGCGACCCTGGCCGAACACCTCGCCATTCATGTAGACCGTCGGTACCGCCATAATCTGGCGCGCGTCGACCTCGTCCTGAAACAGCGCGCCATCGATCGTGACCTGACGGATGCGCGGGTTGATCAACGCCATCACGTTCAGCGCCTGCACGACTTCCGGGCAGTTCTGGCACGACAGCGAAATATAGGTTTCGAAACGATAGTCGCCATCGAGTTCGCGAATCTGCTCGATCACGGCATCGTCGAGCTTGACCGGATGACCACCCACTTGCAGCAGCGCGAGTACCAGCGACGTGAACTCATGGCCCATCGGAATACCGGCAAAGCGGATACCCGTGTCCTTGCCTGGCTCGCCGATCGAGAACGACGGCTTGCGTTCTGCGTCGCCGCGACGCTCGATGACCGTCACACGTGCCGACAGCGACGCGATATCGTTCAGCAACGCGAGCAGTTCCTGCGATTTCGCGCTGTCATCGACCGAAGCCACCAGTTCGATCGGCCGGGTGAGCTTTTCCAGGTACGTCTTTAACTGAGTCTTGAGATTGGCATCCAGCATGGCGATTTCGATTCCGTGACGATGAGGGACAGCGCGGCGTCAGCGCCGCGCAATGCAGTAGGGAAAGCGTGTGAATCCGCGGCGAACCGACGGCAGCGAGGCCGACGGGCCGCTTGCGGGCGGCGCCGCTAAACGACGCGCCCGCAGGAAGCGCTAACGCGCTTAGATCTTGCCGATCAGATCGAGCGAAGGCGTCAGCGTTTCAGCGCCCGGGGTCCACTTCGCGGGGCACACTTCGCCCGGATGCGCGGCGATGTATTGCGCGGCCTGCACCTTGCGCAGCAGTTCGCTAGCGTCGCGGCCGATGCCGTTGTCGTGGATCTCGCACAGCTTGATCTCGCCATGCGGGTTGATCACGAACGTGCCACGCAGCGCCATGCCTTCTTCTTCGATCAGCACGTCGAAGTTGCGCGACAGCGTCAACGTCGGATCGCCGATCATCGGGTAACGGATCTTGCCGATCGTGTCCGACGTGTCGTGCCATGCCTTGTGCGTGAAATGCGTATCGGTCGATACACCGTAGATTTCGACGCCGAGCTTCTGGAATTCGGCGTAACGGTCAGCCAGGTCGCCGAGTTCGGTCGGGCACACGAACGTGAAGTCGGCGGGATAGAACACGACGACCGACCACTTGCCTTTCAGGCTTTCTTCGGTGACCGGCACGAATTCGCCGTGGTGATATGCGGTTGCCTTGAAGGGCTTGATCTGGCTGTTGATGAT
The DNA here is from genome assembly GCF_002362315.1 of Paraburkholderia acidicola. Lineage (GTDB taxonomy): Bacteria > Pseudomonadota > Gammaproteobacteria > Burkholderiales > Burkholderiaceae > Paraburkholderia > Paraburkholderia acidicola. The sequence continues at coordinate 436,728 of NZ_MTZV01000006.1, read as the reverse complement.
CGGCATTACTGGGTCCTTTATGGGAAGGGGTGAGAACGTGGACGCAGTATGAAGGTGGCGCTTAATTTGTAAAAATTGATTGATTTCATTCAATTCATTGCAAAAACCTATGACTCACCGAAACCCATGACCAGCCTAGCCAAGCGCCTGCAGTAGCTGCTGCCGGACCGCCGCCGTAATGCCCGGATGGCGCCCGCTTTCGAGCATGCCGATCACCCGCGCGGCCGGACGGAACGGCAGCGGCAACGCCACCACCGATCGGTCGCGTGCCCACGCGACATGCTTGAGGAGCGGCACGATCGAGATCCCGACGTTCTGCCGGACGAGATCGATGATTGCCGCCACCGAGTTGACCTCCAGCACTTCGTTCGGCTTCACGCGCATCCTGCGCAACGTCTGCTCGACTTTCGCCCCCGTGTCCGAGGCCCGGTCGAAGCGCAGAAACGGCTGGCTTTTGAGCAGCGCCCCGACGTCCGCGTGGGCCGACGCGATCCGCGTGCTGGCGAGCAGCATCAGCGGTTCTTCGTAGAGCGGTGTCCATTGCACGCGCACCGGAATGTCGTGCTGCGGCTCGACGACGAGCGCCGCATCGAGTTCGCCCGCCTCGGCCTGCTCCGCGAGCGCCCCCGAGTAGCCGAGCACGAGCTTGACCTCGAGCGCCGGATGGCGCGCCTTCAGCGCCACCAGACTCTCGGTCAGAAAGCCCATCGCCGAAACGATCGCACCGACCGTGATCGTGCCGGCGATTTCCTCTGCGGCATCGGTGTCGGCGAGCATCGCTTCGTAAGCGGCGACGATCTTGCGCGCATGCGGTATCAGCGCGCGACCGGCCGGCGTCAGTGTGACGACGCGGCGCGAGCGGTCGAACAGCGGACGCCGCAGTTCGTCTTCGAGCGCGCGCATCTGCTGTCCCACAGCGGCCTGGGTCAGTGCGACGCGGTCGGCGGCCGCGGCTAGCGAGCCGTGCTTTTCGACGGCGAGGAAAGTACGCAGAAAACGGATCGTGCTCATGGGAAAGCGGCGGGCGCCGGCCTCTCAAAGATAAAGAGTTATTTTATCTTTGGTAAAGATAAATCAATTAGTGTTTTTGAATGGGCGAATCCACAATGTTGGCACGACGTTCACTACTGACTGCCCATCATGTCCACTTCCTCGCACGAAACCGCCGGCGCAACCCCAGGCGACGCCAACACCCGCGCACAGGCGCTCTACGACTACGGCTCGACCACCGTCTTTGCCCACCGCAACGACCCGCGCTTCGCCTACACGCTGTACGTGCCGCCCGCCCTCCAGGACCCGTCGAACAACGTCGAACTCGTCGTCGCGATGCATGGCACCGGGCGCCAGTTCATCGGCTATCGCGACGCGTTCGCGGCATTCGGCCGCTGGAACAACTGCGTGGTGCTGTGCCCGCTGTTTCCGGTCGGCGTGCTCGGCGACGGCAACCGCAGCGGCTACAAGCATTTGATTGAAGGCGACATCCGTTACGACCGCGTGCTGCTCGACATGATCGACGAGGTGGGTAGCCGCTACGGCAAGACCTTCGACAGTTTTGCGCTGTTCGGTTTCTCCGGCGGCGGACAGTTCGTCAACCGTTTTGCCTATCTGCATCCGGAGCGCCTGTGGGCGGCGTCGATCGGCGCACCGGGCTCCGTCACACTGCTCGACGCAGGGCGCGACTGGTGGGTCGGACTGCGTGGTTTCGAGCAGCGCTTCGGCAAGCGCTTCGATCTCGATGCATTGCGCCGTGTGCCGGTTCAGATGGTGGTGGGCAAGGCCGATCTGGAAACGTGGGAGATCACCTTTCAGGAAGGCATCGGGAACTACATGCCAGGTGCGAACGATGCGGGCGCAACGCGTCCCGAGCGGCTGAAAACGCTGCAGAAAACGTTCGAAGCCGCAGGCGTCAAGGTGCAGTTCGACGAGTTGCCCAACGTCGCGCACAACGGGATGCAGGCCGTCGAAACGGTGCAGGAATTCTTCGCGAAAACGTTGCGTGCGCGACGTGCGCAGACGGTGCGCTAGCAACGATATGCCAGCCGCACGAGGCACACGAGGCGCAAGAGGAGACAACCGATGAATATCGATCCCGTTGCAGGCACACCCTCCCCGTCCCCGCGATCGCTCTCGCCTCGCGAGATGCGCCGTGCGATCGTCACGTCGGTGCTCGGCAACGGCTTCGAATGGTTCGACTTTCTCGCCTACGCGTACTTTGCGAAAGTCATCGGTCAGGTATTTTTCCCCGGTGGCAACAGCGTTGCTTCGTTATCGCTTGCACTCGCAACGTTCGCGCTCGGCTTCGTCGTCAGGCCGTTCGGCGGCGTGCTGCTAGGCATTTACGCGGATCGTGTCGGTCGCGCCCGCGCGTTCTCGCTGCTGATGCTGATGATGGCCACCGGCACGCTATTGCTCGGACTCGCGCCGGGCTACGCGACGATCGGCGTCGCCGCGCCTCTGCTGGTCGTGCTCGCGCGATTGATACAGGGTCTCGCGATTGGCGGCCAGTTCAGCATGTCGGCGGTCATCGTGGTGGAGAGCGCACCGCCCGGCAAGAAGATGTTCTACGGCAGCTTCAACATGTCGGCGCAGGCGCTCGCGACGCTGCTGTCGGCGGGGCTCAGCTATCTGCTGACCGACCATCTCAGTGCCACTGCGCTGACCAGCTGGGGCTGGCGCGTCCCGTTCCTGATCGGTGCGCTCGTCGGGCCACTCGGCTTCTATATTCGCCACCGGGTCAGTGAATCGCCCGAGTTCAATGCGCTACGCAAACTGCCACGTGAAAAAGCGGTGGGACTGAGCGCCGCGCGCAACTTCATCGACAAACAGGGGGACGCCGCATTGTGCGCGATCGGCGTGATGGTGATCGGCACGGCGTCGAGCTATCTGTGGAACGCGTATATGCCGGTGTACGTCGAGCGCCAGTTGCATCTGCCAATGAAGTGGGCGTTGTTCGGCACGTTCGTCGCGAGCAGCATGAACTTCGTGCTGTTTCCGTTTGCAGGCAAACTCGTGGACCGCTTCGGTGCGTATCGTCTGTTCTACCCGGTCGTGATTACGTGGGCCGTGTGTACGCTGCCGTTGTTCTGGTTCATCGTATCGGCGCCGTCGGCTGGCAGACTGCTGAGCGCGCAGATCATCGCGGCGCTGTTTCAGGTCGCCATTGCGGCAGGCCATCCGGGCATGCTCGCCACCCTGTTTCCGGCCCATGCACGCACGACCGGTGTGGCGCTCTCGTACAACCTCGCCGTGACGCTGTTCGGCGGCATGGCGCCGCTCACGGTGACGTTGCTCACGCAACAGACCGGCAGTCGTTTCGTGCCCGCGTTCTATGTGATCGCCGCGGCGTTGATCTCGCTCGCGCTCGTGCGCTTCACGCGGACGGGCCAGGCCGCGCTTGCCGCCGATCGCGCCCACCGTGCGCAGCGCGCGCAAATGTCCTCGTTGCCCGATCCGCTGATCGAATGACCGGCAGGCCGGTAGTGGCAACCGCTCATTCTCCGTTCTCGCCTGCAGACTGGGCGTGCAGGTTGAATACTTCATCCATCGGTTGCCAGAGACCTGCGCCCTGCGCATCGGCGAGCGGCTGCTGGAATGTCGCCATCAACTGCTCCCACTCCTTCACGCGCGGATGACTGCTCGCGGTCACGACGAGTTGTGCGAGGTCGAACGACGGGGCGGTTTCGATCAGCATGGTCAGACGATTGCCGCGTCGCCAGATCGTCATGTCATGAATGCCGGATAGCCGTAGATGGTCGAGCACCTCGGGCCACACTGCGCGATGGTAGCGATCGTACGCGGCGATCGAAGCGGGATCGTCGCGCAGATCCAGCGTCAGGCAATGACGCAGCATGGTGTTCTCCTTTCGCGTCATGTCATGCGGCGGCCTGGTGATCGACGAACAGATGCACGTGCTGAGTCGCACCGATCGCATCCCAGTCCCAGTCGATGCCAAGCCCCGGCTCCTGCGGCGCGACCGCGAAGCCGTCTTCGATCTGCACACGCCGGCCCGTCAGCGTGTCGAGCTGCGGGATGTACTCGACCCACGTCGCATTCGGCACCGCGGCGCACAGACTCACGTGCAGCTCCATCAGGAAATGCGGGCAGATGTCGACGTTCAGCGCCTCTGCGACATGCGCAACCTTCAGCCACGGCGTAATGCCGCCGACGCGTGCCACATCGGCCTGCACGATCGCGCAGGCATCGGCCTTCAGGTACTCGCCGAACTGCCCTGCGTGATACAGCGATTCACCGATCGCAACCGGCACCGACGTGGACAGGCACAGGCGCCGGTGTGCATCGAGATTTTCTGCGGGCATCGGTTCTTCGAGCCACGCGAGACGCAGCGGCTCGAACGCGCGGGCCCGACGCAACGCTTCTGCAAACGTGAAGCCCTGGTTCGCATCGGTCATCAGTTCGAAGCCATCGCCGACGGCCGCACGCACTGCTTCGAGCCTGCGCACATCTTCGGACAGATGCGGGCGCCCTACCTTCAGCTTCGCGCCACGAAAGCCATCGGCCTGCGCCTGCAGCGTCTGTTCGACCAGTTCCTGCTCCGACAGATGCAACCAGCCGCCCTCAGTCGTGTAGGTGCGAATGCGCTGCTTCGCACCGCCCGCCGCAATCCACAGAGGCAATCCCGCGACGCGTGTATTGCGATCCCACAGCGCGGTATCGATCGCCGCGAGTGCGAGGCTCGTGATCGCCCCCACGGCTGTTGCATGCGTGTGAAAGAACAGGTCGCGCCAGATCGCCTCGTATTCCGCAGGGCGACGCCCGATCAGTTGCGGCGCGAGATGGTCGCGCAGCAGCGCAACGATCGACGAACCGCCGGTGCCGATCGTGTACGTATAACCGGTGCCGGTACTGCCGTCGCTGCAACGCACAGTCACCAGCACGGTTTCCTGCACGACGAACGACTGGATCGCGTCGGTGCGTTTCACTTTCGGCTGCAGGTTGATCTGGCGGATCTCGACCGCATCGATTGTCGTCATGAGTGCCCTCTTCTTTTGCGCTGCGCCTAGCCCTTCACACCGCCGAGCGTCAGCCCGGCGATCAGATGCTTTTGCACGATGAATGTCAGGATGATGGCCGGCACGATGATGACAACGGCCATCGCGCACATGCCGGCCCAGTCGACCGAGAACTGCGCGGTGAAGTCCATCAGGCCGACTGGCAAGGTCTTGGTATCGGGGCTGCGGCACAACTGCGTCGCGAGTGCGAATTCGTTCCAGCTCGTCAGAAACGCGAAGATGCCGGCCGATGCGATGCCCGAGCGCGCAAGCGGCAACTCGATGCGCCAGAACGCCTGCCACCGGTTGCAGCCGTCGATCTGCGCCGCCTGCGACAGCTCGATCGGTACTTCGCGAAAGAATCCGTCGATCAGCCACACGGTGAACGGCACATTCATCGCGAGATACACGATGATCACGCCGATGCGCGTGTCGAGCAGACCGGTCCACGCCCACAGCATGAAAACCGGTAGCGACAGCGCGATGCCGGGAATTGCGCGCGTCAGCATCAGCAGCACGAAGAACACGTTCTTGCGGCGAAACTCGAAGCGCGCGAACGCATAGCCGCCCAGCACACCGACGACGAGCGCAGCCGCCGTGCTCACGCACGAGATGATCACCGAGTTGACGAAGTACTGGCGCACAGGCAGCGAGGCCATCTGCCCGAAGCCGAACATGCTGCGGAAGTTGTCGAGCGTGTAGCTGCTGGCCGCGAACGGCGACTGGTTCGACAGGATCGCGACGTTCGAGCGGAACGCGTTCAACACGACCCACAGACCTGGCAGACAGATGATCGCCATCACGACGAACACGCCGAACCACAACCCGAAGGTTTTTAGCCACTGGCGCGGCGCCCGTTCATCGTGTAGCTCTGCTGCGCGCAAAGAGAGATCGCTCATGATGTCAGGCCGGCCCCATGTGCCGGCGCGCGGCGTTCAGTTTGCGGAAGAAGTACAGCGTGAAGAGGATCGACACCAGTACCGACACGTAGGCGATCGCGTTGGCATAGCCCATGTGCGAATCGTCGTAGGCGATACGCCCGACCATCGTCCACAGCAGTTCGGTGCGCCCACCCGGACCGCCGTTGGTCATGATCCGCACGATGTCGTACGCACGGCCGACGTCGAGCGAGCGGATCGTCATCGCGATGTAGATGAACGGCATCAGGTACGGCAACGTCACGTAGCGAAACGTCTGCCACGGCGAGCAGCCGTCTACCTTCGATGCCTCGATCGGATCTTTCGGTAGCGCCATCAGCCCCGCGAGCAGAATCACCGCGAACACTGGCGTCGAGTTCCACACTTCGGCTGCAATCAGCGATGCGAGCGCCGTATGTTCATCGACGAGAAACGGAATCGCGCTCTTTACGCCGAACACCGATTGCAACAGGCTGTTGATCACGCCCGTGCTGTCGTTGAGCATGAACTTGAACTGGAAGCCGACCAGCACCGGCGAAAACATCATCGGGAACATCATCACCGTGCGCAGTGCGCGCTGCCCGGTCGTGACACGGTTCAGCAGCAGCGCGATGCCGAGGCCGAACAGCAGTTCCAGGTTGAGCGCGACGGTCAGAAACAGCACGGTGCGCCCGAATGCCGCCCAGAAATCGGCATTCGAAAACGCTCGCAGATAATTGCGCAGGCCGATTACATGCCACAGCGTTTCGGGATCGGTAAGCCGGTACGACGTGAAGCTCGTGTATAGCGAGAACAGCAGCGGCAGTACCACCACGATCGCCACCGACACAAACGCGGGCAGCAGCAGCCTGGCCGGCAGCGACAGACGGCTGCCGAATGCGCGCAGGCCGCCTGCGGTACCTGATACACGTTGCGAATGAGTCGGCAAGTCTTCGCCGCTACGAGGTTCGACGTTCATCATCACTCGCGGTCAGTCATTATCAGCCGCGTCCTGCATGATGTCGGACACACGCTTCGCGGCATCGTTGAGCGCCTGCGCCGAAGTCTTGTCACCGATGATCGCCTTCTGCAGTTCAGGCCACAGCGCGTTCGAGATCTCGTTCCATTGCGCAATCCGCGGCGGTGTGAACGAATCTTCCTTCGCAGCGGTACTGAACACGGCAATCGCGTTCGCCATGAACGCATCGTGTTTCGCGTCGAACTCCTTCGCTGCGTCGCGCTGCGCATCGAGCCGCGAGGGGATTGTGCCGAGGCGTGCTTCGACCATCTGCGAATCGTGGCTCGTCAGGAACTGAATGAAGCTTGCGGCGACTTCAGGCCGGTCGCAGGTTTTCGTAATCGAGAAGCTGTGCGAACCCGACCAGCCCGGCCGGCGATTGCCTGCGCCAAGCGGCGCGCGCACGACGCCGACCTGGCCCGCGAGCTTCGATGTTTTCGGGTCGTTGTAGAACGACGCAAAGCCCGGCCAGTCCATATCGAGCGCCACCTTGCCTGCGGCGAAGTTGTTGCCGAGGTCGTCCCACACATAGCTCGGCGCGCCCTTCGGCACCACACCGTCCTTGTACAGATTGACGAACCAGTCGAGCGTTTTCACACCGATCGCCGAATTGAAAACCGGGTGCATCTTCGCGTCGAGCAACTGGCCGCCGTTTGCTACCAGCAGCGAGTAGAACGTCCCGGTCAGCGCTTCGTCCTTGCCCGGAAACTGCGTGCCGTAGAAGTTCGGCGCCTTGGTGAAGAACTTCGCCTGCTGGGTGAATTCGGCGTAGTTGGTGGGCGGTGCGAGCGCCTTACCGAACTGCTTGCGATACGCGGCCTGGTTAGCCGGATCATCGAATGCGACCTTGTTGTAGTACAGCGCCTCGACATCGGTCGAACGCGGAATCTGCACCAGATGCCCCTTCACTTCCGACTGCTTCAGCAGGTTCGGCGCAAACTGCGCCAGATAATCCGCCGGGAACAGCCCTTTCAGGTCGCGGAAGATCGGATACTGCGCGGCAAAGTTCGTATGGTTCGACGACACGCAGTAGCCGATGTGATTCGATGCGATGTCCTGCTTCAACTCGCGGTCGAGTTCGAAGTGACTCTTGCGCGACACGATCTCGACCTTCGCGCCACTCTGCTTTTCCCACAGTGGAATGCGCGTGTACAGCGCTTCGTACTGCACGCCGCCGATCAGTTTGACGCGCAGCGTGTAACCCTTGTACTCGTTGTCGGCGCGTGCGACGCCAGCCGACACGATACCCGCCAGAGCGAGCACCGAAACTGCGACGCGTACGATCGCGCCGCTCCTGCCTGTCTTTGCTTTCGTGGTGTCGCGCATGGCGTGTCTCCTGATGTCGTTATATGAACGTCGGTTCGTCGTGCTCGTTCTGGTGCTGTCGATGTGCGTGCGTTACCGCAGCCGGCGCCCGCTGTCCGGGTCGAACAGAAACACATGACCAGGCGTCGCGCGCAACTGCGCGAGCGCACCTGGCCGCAGCCCGGATCTCCCGTTGACCGTCACGCAACACGGTGCGCCGGCGACCGTGCCGAACAGTTCGGTGGCCGCGCCTGTCGGTTCGACGACGTTCACGGTGAAAGCGAAGCCGTCGGCGTCGCTCAACTCGAGATGCTCGGGCCGCATGCCGATCGTGACGGACTGACCGTCGGCAGCATGCACGCGCGGAGCGGGCAGCATGACGTCGCCGATGCGCACGCGCGCACCGTCCGCGGTACTCGCGTAGTGACCGGTGAACAGGTTCATCGCCGGCGAGCCGATAAAGCTCGCGACGAACAGATTGTCGGGATCGTCGTACAGGTCGAGCGGCGCACCGACCTGCTCGATCGTGCCGCCGTTCAGCACGACAATGCGATCGGCCATCGTCATCGCTTCGATCTGGTCGTGCGTCACGTAGACAGTGGTGGCCTTCAGCCGCTGATGCAACGCACGGATTTCGGCGCGCATCTGCACGCGCAGCTTCGCATCGAGGTTCGACAGCGGCTCGTCGAACAGAAATACCTTCGGGTCGCGCACAATCGCGCGGCCCATCGCGACACGCTGCCGCTGGCCGCCCGACAGATGCCGCGGATAACGGTCGAGCAGCCCCTCCAGACCAAGGATCGACGCCGCCTCGCGCGCCCGCGAGTCGATCTCGGCGGGTTTCAGCTCGCGCAGCTTCAGTGCGAACGTCAGGTTTTCGAGCACACTCATGTGCGGATACAACGCGTAGTTCTGGAACACCATCGCGATGTCGCGATCTTTCGGCGGCAGATTGTTCACCACCCGGCCATCGATCAGGATGCGCCCATGCGTCACCCCTTCGAGCCCGGCCAGCGCGCGCAGCAGCGTCGACTTGCCGCAACCGCTTGGGCCCACCAGCACGAGGAACTCCCCGTCACGTACGGTCAGGTCGATCTGCTTGAGCACCTGGACGGCACCGAAAGACTTCTGCACCTGCTCGAATGCAACCTCGGCCATCCGGCGTCTCCTCCTTCTGTGTTCGCGTTATATCGCGTGAGCGAAACCGGGCTTCAGCCGCGCCAGATCATGCTCATCGAGTCACGCCGATCATTTTATTCGTAAAACTAGATTTTATATTTGAAATTATGCTCGGTGTTTTCCCCAGCGTGCCGGCACCGGTAACCGGCACGAAACGCGCTCTACAATCACGTCATCGCGGCTGCCGCCGCCGCAGCCATGCCATTGAAGGGAGTCACGTTGGACACCACGCGTTATTCGGCCCCTGCGCTCGAAAAGGGCCTCGACATCATCGAACTGCTTGCCGGTCATCCGGAGGGGCTGTCGCTCGTCGACCTGGGCCGCGCGCTCGGCCGCACGACCGCGGAAATTTTCCGCATGGTCGTCACGCTGCAAACGCGCGGCTATCTGGTGGCGACCGGCGAGCGCTACGCGCTGTCGCTGCTGCTGTTCCAGCTCGCGCATCGGCATCAACCGGTGCGCTCGCTGGTGTCGACCGCGCTGCCGTTGATGACCCAGCTCGCTGGCGAGGTCAGGCAGTCGTTCCATCTATGCGTCTATCAGGCGGGACGCGTGCTGATCGTCGCGGGTGTCGAGAGCCCGGAGCGCTGGGGGTTTTCGTTAAAGGTCGGCACGCTGATCGGCATGACCGATACCGCGTCGGGTCAGGTGCTAATGGCGTTCCAGGAAGAAGCCGAACGCCGAGAGATGCTCAGGCTGCACGTACCCGTGGATGGCGAGCAGACCATCGACGAAAAGACCCTCGCACACGATCTCGCGCAGATCCGCCAGCGCGGCTTCGCGCGGATGCAGAGCCGTCAGGTCAAGGGCGTGCGCAATCTTGCGTATCCGGTGTTCGGCCGCCACGGCCATGCGATCGCAGCGCTGACTACGCCGTATATCGAACGCATCGACAACGCGCCGGTGCCCGCGATGGCGGAAGTCGGCACGCGGATGAAAGAGGCGGCGCAAACGCTGACGTCGCTGATGGGGCTCAACGTGTATTGGGAAAGCGGTCAGCAGGAAGCGGAGGAATAGCGGACGTTAAGGGTTAGTCAGAACGAGCTTGCCCTGCACGGTACCGGTTGCCAGCAACTCGATCGCCCGTCTCGCGTCGAGCAGCGGAAACGTCGCGCTGATCAGCGGATCGATCTGTCGGGTGGCGAGTAACGCGAAGATCTTCGGCAGATCTTCGTGGAACGGTTTACGGTTCTTGCGATACAGCGCGGTGATGCCGTAGAACGTGCCGCGCCGTCCTCGCAATCGCGAGCCCACGAAGAGATTGATGAACATGCGCGCAGTGGCGAGCTTGCCGCTGACGGCCATGAATCCGAAGCCAACGACAGTTCCGCCGCGCCGCGCGGCGCCGATGCATGGTCCGATGCTGGTGCCACCCACCGCATCGAACACGTGATCGACCCCAGCGGGTTCGAGCGCACGAACAAGGCGATCGAGCGGCCCCGCACGGTAATCGACGGGGATCGCGCCAAGCGCGCTCACCGTCTCATGCTTGCTCACCGATGCAGCGCCATAGATCTTCACTCCAGCCAACCGCAGCAACTGCAGCAACGCACTGCCGACACCCCCTGCTGCGCCCGTCACCAACGCAGTCTGACCGGCCTGCACGTGCGCCACGCGATGAATCATTTGCCAGGCCGTCACGTAGTTGAGTATCACCGCGGCCGCGTCGACATCGGAGACGCCGACGGGAATCGGCACGAAATCGACTGCGTCGCGAACCAGCATTTCGCCGAAACCGCCGTGCACCGTCAACGCCGCAACCCGTTGACCGATCGCGAAACCGGTCACACCGTCGCCGATCGCATCGACGACACCTGCCATTTCATAGCCCGGCACGAAGGGAAACGGTGGCGCATAGAGATACTGGCCCGCCAGCATGATCAGGTCGGTCGAGCCGACGCCAGCCGCACGAATGCGCACGCGCAACTGTCCCTGGGCGGGTGCCTCGACGGGCAGTTCGACCGGTTGTAGAGACTCGGGGCTGCCCGCTTTTGTCAGCATGATCGCGCGATACGTAGCTGCCATGTGTGTCCTCATCCTGGAACGATTGCTGGAGCAATTGCCGGCGCCATTGCACGCCCGTGCGTTCAATCGGAATTATTGGTCTGCGCCATCAGCGCCGGAATCCATGCCATGTCGCTACCCGCCAGCGCATCCTGTCCGTACAACGCAACCGACTGACCGAGCATCTTGATGTCGATGGCGTCGCCTTGATCGGCACGCGCGGTCTTGAAGTCCGGGTGATGCTGCGTCGCCGACCACACGATGTATCGCCCCAGGGGCGTGACGCGACCCGGCAGCGCGACGACGAGCATGGTGACGAAAGACCATGCGATAAATTCCTGCAACAGATCCTGCGCATCTGCTGCCATCGCAAGACCCGCGACACCACCGGTCTCGATCGTCATCGACCGTGCGAGATACGCGACGCCGCCAACCTCCGCCGCCAGTAACAGCGCAAACGGCAACATGTTTGCGAGGTAATTCAGCCACCATGTCCGCGATCCCAACAATCGCATGTAACCGACTGCGATCAGTTCGCTGCGCATCTGCGCAATCAGCTTTTTGCGCTTGAGCAGCGACTCCAGTCGTATCAGCAGTTCGTTAAGCATGGACGGCGTCTTAGCGGCTTCCAGCGTCTGGCGTTCGACGTCGTCGAGTTCATCGTCGGAGGTGCGGTTCGCGGTGAGGACGCCGGCCACACCAGGCACCAGGATCTTGCGGCCGATCAGCCGCACGACACCCGTCAGCGCAACCCGCGACACGCCGCCACTGATCAGCGCCATCTTGTAGGCTGAAATCTTCGCGATCTGCATCGTCGAGCCGGCGCGCCAGACCCGCCGCTCGTGTACGACGCGCCAGACCAGTGTCATCAAGAGCGCGAACGCAAATGCTGAACCGTATGCGAGCCACACTACCGTCGAGTCGAGCATAGATGTTCCGAAGTTACCGCGTCTGACACGCTTGTCGGTTTGACGTCTGTCAGTGAAAAGTTCTTAACGAATCCATGTTTCGGGCACGAATAACGACACGCATTGTGAACAATGGCCAAATATTGTGACCGGGTGACAAATGTTATCAATTCCGAGTCATTTCATGGTGTATCTGTTTCTCCGGCCCGTGTGCTGCACATGCTTATCAATTGGGACGGATCCCGACCATGCCGAACAGGAAAACTGTAGTCAAAACAAACTCGACACCGAACTCTGTCAAGGAAGTCCATCTGAATGTTCTGACCTTCCGGGAGTTGTGGGACAACTATGCGACGGGTAATCCGTACGACGACCCGGATGGACAGCACGGCAATCAATGTGCGATCCGCATGAGTGTGACCTTCCATCGTGTCGGTATCGAAATGAAGTCGTTCTCGCAAAAAGTGGTCAAGCCCGCCCCAGGCAAGGCGAGTATCGGCCGCATTCTGCTCGGCGGTAAGGCCACTGCTACGCGTGCTGACGAGTTGGCCGAGTGGCTACAATTGCGACCGATCGCTGGGCTTCGTCCGGCGGAGAACATTACTGGACCAGACTGGTCGTCCAGAGTCAAAGACAGAACCGGCATCATTGCTTTTTTGCGGTACTGGTCCCGCGAGCGCGAAAAACCGGAAGATGCAAGCGGCGGCCATATCGACCTCTGGAACGGATCCCGACTAACCATCAGTAGCCCAGCCAACTCGTTTGCGACGATGGGTCGAATGCTGGGTATGGATTCGTTTTTCGCGGAATACCCGTTCGGCTTTTCCGATCTCGGACAGTCAAAACAAATCTTGTTCTGGGAAATGAAGTGAAAAGATTTCTGGCACTCGTTTTCTTTGCCGCCGTTGGGCTGGCCGCGGGCTGGCTAGCCTCCGGATTATTCCTCGCATTTTCTCCGAGATGTGGGTACGAATGCGAGAACCGGGCATTTGGAATATTTTTTCTTGCCACAGTCGGCGGCGCCTTTGGGTTCGTCCTGGCTGGCCACCTCGCAACCCGAAAGCGTCGTGTTACGGCCGGAACGGTGTTAGTTGTCAGCACCGTATTGTGCTTGCTCATGTTGCTTCCGGCGGGCGGGCTTTACGTTTGGAAACTGCACGGACACTACGATGAAGCGGAAGCGGCACGGCCGGTCAAACCCAATCTTGCGTTTCTACATATGACCATCGCAACGCGGGCCGTACGAGGCTATACCGACAGTGATTCTGGTCCAGTCGAACCGATGCGAACGATTCCTCAATGGCAGCGGTGTCTGATCGGTACTGCACAGTGCAAAAAGCAACCAAGGCAGGCACAGATGCTTTGTAAGGATGGAGTAGTCTACGTGAATGAAGCGGATTGGCGCGCCTTCAGCCTTATTCCCAGCGAGAACCTGCCGGGAACGATAGCGCTCCATTCAATGAATCTGTGTGCGAGCCAATAGCCCAAATTTTGAGTTCATTGATATCAAGCGTTCCTAATATCCACCGCATTTGATTCATCCATTCGCTCGAATGAATCCATCGATCAGTTCACTCACTTCACCCGGACTCTCAAAGCCCGCCAGATGCGCAACGCCTTTCAACACAACAAACGACGCACCAGGAATAGCGTTCGCCGCCATGCGCGTTTCATCGATGGGAAAGGTCGCGTCTTCCTCGCCGGCAACGACAAGTACCGGCGCCCGCACGGCCGTATACACCATCCGTTGATCAGGCCGGCGGGGCACGACACTCTCCACGGCCCACCTTACCGAGCGGAAATCGACCCGCGACAGCGCCTCGCGCACCGCCGTCACCACCGCCGGGCGAGTCGCCCGGGTCGTCGGCCCAAGAAACGCCTTCTCGGCACTTCCGCGTAGCGGACCGCGAATGCCGCCCAATAGCAGGCCCATGCGAATCAACAGGCTGTATTCGATGCGCTGCCAGGCGCCGCACGGCGAAGCGGTGCCGTTCATCAGCACGAGCTTGCCCACACGATCCGGATACAGCGCGGCAAAAGTCCCACCGATCATTGCCCCCCACGAATTGCCGACGTAATGCACGCGGGCCAGTTGCAGCGCATCGACGATTTCTCGCAGGCAGATCGCGCATGACGCGAAATCGAAACCGCTTTTGAGTGGCGAACTTGCACCGTGACCGGGCGGATCGATCAGCACGACCTTGTAATGAGGTTGCAAGCGTCGCGCGATGTCGAGCCACATGCTGCCGTCCATGAGCAGGCTGGGCCAGAAAAGAATCGCAGGCCCGTCGCCGCCGACACGCAGACGGATGCGTCCAAGTACGGTCTCGACGTAGACATCCTCAAGCAGGTTCTCACTCATGTGACATCTCCTGACGCCTCTGTGGCGTATGTCGTGTCCTTTTCGCAGCCGTAATATCGGCACCGTATGATGTGCAAAATCCGGCTATCGCCCTCGAACCTTCTACCCATGCACCGCACGTCTTCAGAAAAACGCACGATCGCAATCATCGGGGCTGGGTTCAGCGGCACACTGACCGCGGTCAATATTCTTCGCACCCGTCAATCGCACGATCTGCGTGTCGTGCTCATCGAACAGGCTCCCGTCCACGCACGCGGCCTTGCGTATCGTTCGCGCGACGACAACCACCTGCTGAATGTGCCAGCCGGCAATATGAGCGCGCTCGTCGATGAACCCGATCACTTCGTGTCCTGGTGCCAGCATATCGATCCTGCGCTCAATGCCGGATCGTTTATTTCCCGCCGATTGTATGGCGAGTACCTGCAGAGCACGCTAGAAAGCGCCGAAACGCAGCATCCTGGCATCCTCGAGAAAATCACGGACGAGGCGATCGCAGTCGCTCCCGATGCTTCCGACAACACGTTTCGCGTCGCACTCGCAAGCGGATCGTCGTTAAAAGCGACGCAAGTCGTCCTGGCGTTGGGACACTTTCCACCACGACCACCGGCCGCCGTACCCGAAGCACTCTATCGACACATCGTCGACCCATGGGACTTCACCAGGCTCGATAGCCTCGATCCCGCCAGGCCTGTGGTGATACTGGGAACCGGGCACACGGCCATCGATGCGCTATTCAGACTGACAAGCTGCAACGCCACCCGCAAGGTCGTTTTGCTATCGCGCCGTGGCCTGTTGCCACACGGTCATCGCTTCAATCCCTCTCCTCCCTGCACCTCGGACTATCCGGCGTATCTCGCCGGACTGCCGCCCACGATCCGCGCCTACACGCGAGCGCTGCGGCGGGAGTCGGCGCGAAGGGAAGCCGACGGAGGCAACTGGCGCGATGTCATCAATGAGCTTCGGCCGCATGCCGCGCGTCTGTGGCAGGGGCTGCCGGAATCCGAACAGCGCCGTTCGTTGCGGGGTATCGCGGCGTACTGGGATATTCATCGGCATCGACTGGCGCCTGTGGCGACCCGTCGCCTCGAGAGGCTGCTTGAATCGGGACAGGTGGAGCGTATCGCGGGGCAAGTCGCCGGACTCGATCTGCATGGCACGAATCTGCGTGTCCAGATCAAGGAGCGGCATCACACCGACACGAAGAGTCTCGACATCGGCGCAATCGTCAACTGCACCGGGCCGAACTACGATCTGTCCGCCCTCTCCTTGCCGCTCGTCACCCAGCTTCGAGAAACGGGCTTGATACAGCAGGATCGACTGAAACTCGGCTTGCTCGTCGACGGTGACTATCAGGTAATCGGTGCGCACGACGAAGCCATTCCGGGTCTGTTCTATATCGGCCCGATGTTGAAGGCGCGGTATTGGGAAGCGATTGCGGTGCCCGAACTGCGACAGCATGCGGACCAGCTTGCAAGAAACCTGACGCGGCCTCGTTTACACGAGGAAAGGTAACGCCCTGTCGTGCCGCCTTCATTGCGCATAAGTCGCATCGATTAGCAGGCACCCTCGGTTGCAGCGACACTTTTTCGCCACGCGATTGTCGTAACGTTCGTCGATTGCGAAGAAATTGCGAAGAAACCATGACGACAGGGTGCGGGTTGGCCCGCTGCCCGATTGATTCCCCAAGGAGACGCTGATGCCGGCAAAGTCCGAATCGAAACCGCGGAACCCGAAGGTCAAGCCGAAAGAAAGCGACAAGAAAGTAGACCGTAAAAAACCCGCTTCCAGCACCAAAGCCGCCGCCCGCAAAAAGGCACCGGCAGCTGTGCGACCCGTCGATCACGCCGCCACGGCCACCCCCACTGCACGGGTACTCGACAAGCCGGTATTTGCCCAACCCCAACCGACCGCCGACCCCACCGTGTTCCGCGTCGTCCATCCATCGGACGATGCGGCGTACAAGGAAATCGACAAACTCAACGCCGAGCACAAGCTGTTTCCGCTGCCGTTCCCCGCACCACGCGGCGGCGTTGAGCCGCAGTTGTCGCTGGCGAGCGTGCTGGGCGGCAACACCGCGGCAATCGACAGGATCACGGCCGGCGGCCAGCTCGTGTTTCATGCGCTCGGCGATTGCGGCAATACCACAGGCCCGGCAACCCAGAACGAAGTCGCCGATAAGCTGACCGCCGACTTCAACGAGTCCAATCCCGCCGAAGTCCCGCAGTTCGCGTTGATGCTTGGCGACGTCGTCTATAGCTTTGGCGAAGGCAAGTACTACTACGACCAGTTTTACGAACCGTATCGCGACTATCCGGCGCCGATCCTCGCCTGCGCGGGCAACCACGACGGCATGGTGTCGCCCGAGGCGCACGCCACCAGTCTCGCGGCATACCTGCGCAACTTCTGCGCGCAGACTTTCACCGTGACGCCCGAAGCCGGCGGACTGTCGCGCACCGCGCAGATCCAGCCCGGTGTGTTCTTCACGTTCGAAGCACCGTTCGTGCGCGTGCTGGTGATCTATAGCAATACGCTCGAAGACCCCGGCGTGATTTCGGATCCGCACATCGGCGATAGCCAGCTCGCGTTTCTCGACGCCGCGTTAAAGCGCGTGAAGGCCGAGAAATTTACTGGCGCATTGCTGATCGCCGATCATCATCCGCCGTATTGCGCGGGCGGTCATGGTTCGAGTTCCGCGATGCTGGCGCAGATCGACCAGGTGTGCAGCGCCAACGGCGTATGGCCGCATGCGTTCCTGTCCGGCCACGCGCACAACTACCAGCGCTTCACGCGCACGCGTAACGCCGACGGTACGCAGATTCCGTACATCATCTGCGGCAACGGCGGACATGGTCTGATCAAGCTCGCGGCGCGCGGTGCGGCTGCGATTCGCGCGCCGCAGGTGCTGCAGGCGAAGTCCGCAACGACCGATCTCGTCGTGCTCGAGAATTACGACGACACCAACTACGGCTACCTGCGGCTCGTCGTCACGGCGACGCAGCTTCGCATCGAATATCACTCGGCATCGGATGGCCCGACCAGCAAGGCCCCTAACGACTACGTCACGGTGGGCCTCACCGATCGGCAGATCGCGCATTTCGTGGCCGCCGACATGGGCCGGCCGCAGGCGGCCGTAGCGGCGCGCGCGTTGATGCGCCGACAGCAAAGCTGAACGCAGACACTCCACACCGACCATCGGAACATCAGCCTTGGCTAAACCTCTCGCACTCAGCTTGGCGATCCTGCTGTCGATTCTCGGTATCGGTCTGGCGATCGGTGCGCCGTTCGTCGTGAGTTTTCACTCGGCCCTGGCCGGGCTACGCACCGTCTCCTGGCAACTGATCGCCGCGCTCGCTGCGAGCGCGGCCGCAAGCGCAGTGGCCAAAGCGGGCAAGCTGCATCTGATGCAGACCGCGCTCGGTGTGCGAATCCGCTTCAGGCGCACGCTCGCGATCACGTTCGCCACCGATTCGGCCTTCCTCGTCTCGCCTTTCGGTGCGGCCGGGTACGGCGTCAACATCGGGCTGTTGCAGCGTGCGGGCGCTTCGTGGGCGCAGGCGACCACGATCGTCGGCTCCGATCAGGCGCTCGACATGACGTTCTTTGCCGTGGCCTTGCCGATCGCCCTGCTCTCGGGTCTCGGCCCGCTCGCGCAACTGGTGCCCGCCGTCAGCCTGCCCGTGCTCGCCGCGGTCCTGCTCGGCGTGGCGCTCATCGCAGGCGTGGTGTGGCGTAGCCGGCGCCGCATCGCCGCGGCCTTCGAGGTTGCGGTACACCGCTTTCGTGGCCGCAGCGAGCGGCGCGCGCGTCTGAGCGGGTTCTTCGGCAACGTCCGCCGACAATGGATGCAACTGATGACCGGCCCGCGTTGGCAGGTCGCCGCGCTCCTGCTGCTCACTACGACGCAATGGCTGCTGCGCTATGGCGCGCTCTGGTTCATCCTGCGCGAACTCGGCTACCGGTTGCCGGCCGGGTTCGTCGTCGCCGTGCAGGTACTGGTGCTGCATGCCGCGTTGTGGACGGGCATTCCCGCGGGCGGCGGTGGCGGCGACCTCGGGCTGGCCGCGGCATTCGGCGAATGGGTACCGCGCGCTGCGATCGCTACTGCGCTGATCTTGTGGCGCTTCGCTACGCTGCTTTGCCCGCTTGCGTTTGGCGCGGCCAGTTTTATCGCGCTGGCTTCGCGGCGCTTGTGCGTGCGGATGACGGCGCAATAGGCGCGTGGTGCGAATCAAAGACCGCGCGCAGGCTAGCGCAGGTTAACGCAGGTTGTTGCGCGCCCGTCTCATCCACAGCGCGAACGATGCCCGTGCGTGACCGACGCGCAGCAGCGACATCTGCAGGGTCTGTGTGACGAGCGCCAGCGGATAAACCACTTTCAGCAGATCGGCGATCATGCGCCACTCAGCGCGCATACCCCGCCAGTAGCCGAGCTTTTCAGTCTTGCGCGCCTGCGTTACATGAGGCCAACGCGTCACGGCCAGCGGCAGGCGCCGCTCGATGATCCGGCGATTCATGAACACCTCGATCCCGAAGCGCGGCAAACCGTGGATTTCCTTGAGCACCTCGTCGAGCAACGCCTTTCTGACGACCCGCTCGCCGGAGACGAAATCGAGGCCGATCAGGCGAAAGATCGGCAGGCTGTTCTGCCGCAAGCTGAGACTGACCTGCGCGCTGCCCCGCAGCACGGGCGCGGCGAGCTTGGTGAGGTTATCGGCGGTGAGGCCCTTCAGGTCGGCATCGAGCAGCATCAGCAGGTCGCCCTGCGCGGCCGCGATGCCGGTCGCCACCGCAGCGCTCTTGCCGCCGTTGGCCTCGCGGACGATCAGACGCACTGAGGGAAACTGCCTGACGACGTCCGCGGTGCCATCTGTGGAGCCGTCGTCCACGACGATGACTTCGCCCAGCAGGGAGTGGGAAGACGCTACGGCCAGTACCGCGCCGATGCGCGGCGCTTCGTTATATGCACAGATGATGCAGGAGATGGAGGTGGGTTTGTCGCGTGCGGAATCAGCGGTCATGTGGTGTCCATGAGAACAGCCTGGTCAGGCACAACGGCAATACCGCAGGCTACACGGCGCCGGTCAGTGGTAGCCGGTATCGTGCCTGACCTTGCCGCGAAAGACCCAGTAAGACCAGAACACGTACATCAACAGCACAGGCAGGATAAAGGCCGTCCCGATCATGAGAAATTCATGTGACAGTGGTGAGGCAGCGGCTGCATGGAGCGTCAGAGTGGGCGGCGCGACATACGGCCAGAGACTGATGATCAGACCGCTGAACGCCAGCAGAAACAGGCCGATCGAGCATAGAAACGGCACGACTTCGTGGTCGCGCTGCAGGCTGCGCAGCAGTTGCCAGGCCAGCACCGCGGTCAGAAGCGGCACCGGCGAGAAGAAAATCAGGTTAGGCAGGCTGAACCAGCGGGCCGCGATGCGCGGATCGACCAGCGGCGTCCAGATGCTCACGGCCACGATGAACAGCACCACGCCCGCCAGCGTGCGGCGCGCGATCATACGGGCCCAGCGCTGCAGTTCGCCCTCGGTTTTCATCACGAGCCATGTCGAACCCTGCAGCGTGTAGCCGAATACCAGCCCGACGCCGGTCATGAGCGGAAACGGCGCAAACCAGTCCCAGCTCGTCCCGACAAACTGCCCGTCCTTGACCGGAAAACCGTGGATAAACGTGCCGAGCACGATGCCCTGCGCAAAGGTGGCGAGCAGCGAACCGCCGAAGAAGGCGCGGTTCCATAGCTGCTTGCGCGCGCCGACTACCTCGCGAAACTCGAACGCGACGCCGCGAAACAGCAGGCCCAGCAGCATCAGCAGGATCGGGAAATAGACCGCGGGGATGATCACCGCGAAGGCCACCGGAAATACCCCCATCAGCGCGGTGCCGCCGAACACGAGCCACGTCTCGTTGAAGTCCCACACAGGGGCGACCGAACTGATCATGAGGTCGCGCTCGCGATCGTCGGTGCGCTGCAGAAAGATGATGCCGACGCCGAGGTCGAAACCATCGAGCAGCACGTACATCAGCACGGCAAGCGCGAGCAGGCCGGCCCAGACAGGGACGAGGTCAAGCGCCATGATTGCCTCCGTTGTCTGGGTTGGTGCCGGGGTTGTGAGCCGAGCCCACCGCGGACAACGGCCGCGCCGCCCGTCCACCAGGTCCCCCCGGTCCGCTGGCGGCAACGGCCTGCACGGCTTCCGCCGGCCCGACGCGAACCAGCCGGCGCAGCAGCACGAAGCCCGAACCGAAGATCACCACATAGCTGACGACGTACATCGCCAGCGACAACCCGACGTCGAACGTTGTCAGCGACGGCGTGACGGAATCGGCGGTGCGCATCAGACCGTAGACCGTCCACGGCTGCCGCCCGGTCTCCGTGGTGGTCCAGCCGGCCAGCACGGCGATGAAGCCGACCGGCATCGCGCACAGGCAGACGCGCAGCCACTTGCGATTGTCGTAGAGCCGGCGGCCGCGCCACAGCACGAGCCCCCAGACGATGATCAACAGCATCAGTAGCGCGACACCGACCATGATGTGAAAGGCGAAAAACACGAGCGGCACCACGGGCCGGTCGCGCTTCGGCCAGTCCTTGATGCCGTGCACGAGCCCGTTTGGATCGTGAGTCAGATAGAGACTGCCGAGTACCGGCACCGAGATTTCGAAATGATTGGTTTCAGCCTCGTCGTCGGGAATCGAAAAGAGATTGGCGGGCACCCGTGTACCGGTTTCCCACAGCCCTTCCATCGCCGCGACCTTGAGCGGTTGATACTTGAGCGTGTTCAGACCGTGTGCGTCGCCGATCACCATCTGCACCGGCACCATGATCGTCAGGAAGAACAGCGACATGCGCACCATCACCTGCGCCTCTTCGCGAGCGCGCCCGTTGAGCAGATAGTACGCACCGGTACCGAGGATAACGAACGCCGTCGTCACGACGAATGCGGTGACCGTATGCGCGAGCCGGTAAGGAAACGAGGGATTGAAGATGATCGACAGCATGCTTGCTGGATAAAAGCGGCCATCGGCGATCGTGTAGCCGACCGGCGTCTGCATCCAGCTATTGACCGCGAGTATCCAGAACGACGACATGAGCGTGCCAAGCGCGACGAATACCGCCGACAGCGCATGCGCCCACTGCGGCACCCGCTTGCGCCCGAACAGCAGCACACCGAGAAACGCCGACTCGAGGAAAAAGGCGGTCAGCACCTCGTAAGTCATCAGCCCGCCGATCACGTTCGACGTTGCCGAAGAAAAGCGGCTCCAGTTGGTCCCGAACTGGAACGGCATCACGATCCCCGACACCACACCCATGCCGAAGGACACGGCGAAGATCTTGATCCAGAACGTGGAGAGCCGGCCATAGACGTCTTTCTTCGTGGCCCACCAGAGGACCTCGAGCGTCGCGATGAAGCAGGCAAGACCGACTGTGAACGCCGGCAGGAGAATGTGCAGCGCGATGACCCACGCGAACTGGAACCTCGACAGCAACAGTGCATCGACATGCATTGTCGTCTCCACAGCCGCGTGCGCCCGGAGTCGTGTGTCTCGCGGGCCGGCGGCAGTCAGCGCAACGGGGAGCCCCGCATCCGTTGCCGGTTGAAGCTGGCCGGTGTGCATGCTGTGTGCGGCATGCGCATCGGGACAGTGAGGTCTGTGACAGATTCTATTGGCGGCCGATTGCTCTGTCGACGCGGTACGCGCATCGGGGGTCATTATGAACTCGATGGGTGTGGGGTGGGCGTGAAATCGGCTTGCCCGCCACGGGATCACGGGATGACAGGAATCCTCGGCTGTTTCTGGTCACTAATTAATGCCTGTGACGATGATGGATGTCCGGGTAATGCGCATGTGCGTGCGTGATCGACGCGTGGCGATGCGCGTGCGTGTGCGGCTCCTGCCCGTCGTAAGCAAAAGCGTGCTCATGCTGATGATGTTCGTCGTGCCGGTGCGCGTGATTGTGTTCGAGCGCCTCGTGCGTGTGCGGATGCTCGTGACGCTCGCGAACGTGAAGCCAGATACCCACTGCCATCAGCGCGGCCGCGATCCAGAACAGCGCCGACGGCATGCCCGGCCAGATTGCGAGCGAAAGCGCCACGCCGAATAGCGGTGCCACCGAGAAATAGGCGCCGGTTCGCGCCGTGCCAAGATTGCGCAGCGCGACGACGAACATCACGAGGCTCACGCCATAGCCGGCGAAACCGGTCGCCATTGCGGCCAGCACCTTCAGTGCCGACGGCAGGGACGCGCCGAACAGCAGCGCGATCGACAGGTTTGCGGAACCGGCCACCAGACCTTTGATGCACGCTAGCACCATTGCGTCGTTCGCGGACACCTTGCGGGTGAGGTTGTTATCGATGGCCCAGCACAGGCACGCGCCGACGATCAGCAATGCGCCCAGCGGAATGCTTGCGGAGCCTGGTTGCCAGGACAGCAGCAGGCCGCCTGCGACGATGACCACCATGCCTAGGAATACCTGAAGATCGACGTTTTCGCGGAAGGCTACCCATGCGATTACTGCTGTTAATACGCCTTCCAGGTTTAGTAGTAACGAACTCGTTGACGCTGGGGTTTTTGTGAGTCCTAGCATTAGCAGCGCCGGGCCGGCTATGCCACCGGCGATGATCGCGCCGAATAGCCAGGGGACTTCTGCCGGTGCGATGCGGCTGACGTTGGCGTGTTCGTCTGCGGTGCGGGTTGTTCTGCGGATCAGGATGCAGAGGGCCAGGCCCAGGCCGCTGCCGAGGTAGAACAGGCCCGCTACCATGAATGGGGAGATAGAGCCGAGGAGGATCTTGGCTAGCGGGGTCGCGGCGCCGAACAGGGCCGCGGCGGTGAGTGCGGTTAGGGCGGCGTTGAAATGCGGAGACTTGAGGGCGTTGTTGGTCATGGGGGGCTGGCTGGTGTGCGGTGCGGCGGATATCGGCAGTCTAGCGAAATTGATTGGGGGCAAGCGGACGGATCTGTTCGGTGTCGGTCTGTGGAGCTAATGCACAGCCCGTCTGCCAGAGTCATGCCTCGATGAGCGTCGAATTCCGTGAAGTGGTTGGCTTCGGTGACGGATTGTACTGGCCAGCCTTCGGGAACCTGTAAGCGTTCATTGCCGGACCCGGCGCTAGCGAATCAGCCATCATGCGGCTTGCAGGGTGCCACCTGGTGTCCCTGACTTTGAATCAGCACGCAGTCGATTTCTTCACCCGTTTTGATGTTTTTGGCGCCGCCATCTATGCTGATATCGCCTCCATCTGTCAGATGCAGGGTGTTCCACCTTCCACTCGAAAACGTATAGTCCCCGAGCGTTGTGTCTTCGAAGAAAGCCTGGGCGGACCACTGCGTCAGTACCAGTGCGGAGCTGTAAGTTGCGTCCATGACTCGAAACTTCATTCCAAAAGCCTGCGCAGGCGAGTGGTCCTCGGTACCATTACTCCGCGACAGCGCCCAACCACCATCATCCTTTCGAGTGACAGTGGTCAACGATGGCCACGTCACGTTATTGATCGTTTTAGGTGCGGCAAGTTCGCAGCTCTCGAAGCGCAGTTGCGTGCCTGTCATCTTCATGTCGACTGTTGAGTACTCACTGCACGACCACCCTTCTATCGTCTGAACTCGGGCTAGTACGGCGTAAAACTCGTCGGCGGATCCCTCCACCTGTTCAAGCTCGTTGATTTCGAGTGACCCCAGCATCACGGTCTTATGTGTCTTCGCACCGATAGGGCGCGCGTGCCAGAACCCCCCACCCATCTGCTCATACGTTACCCGACTGCCTGCGGGGAACGACACGCCTTCTACGACAACCGGGCTTAGGGCAACGCCGTCGACGCGCTTGCCGGCCGTGCCGAGAAACTGATCCAGCGCACTCCAGCCGATCAGGAAAAACAGTGGTGAGACGAAAAAAAGAAAACTAAGGCCGAATCGCTTCGGGAAAGATAATTTCCGCAGGATCCGGACGAGCAGTGCCGTGAGCAACAGCCAGAGAACTGCAAAGAGCAGAAGGTAAAAAACAAACTCCGCGGCTCCGCCAAGACCGCCCACATCCGCCAGACAGATTCCCGATGTCAGCGTCAGCACGAGTAAACAGATGGCACGAGCCGCTTTCATTTGTATGTCTTCGTTCCTTTGCCGATGATGTACTCAGCGAATCAGGTACCGGTGAAGTCATGAATAGCGCTGCCCGCATCGGGAAAAAATGGTATACGGTCACGTAAGTCGCGATTTCTGTTCAACAGGTTCATTCATGAATCGAATTCCTGCACTGTCCCACGATGAACACACTTCCATTTATCGTCCGGGAGAATGCAGTTCAAGATTCTGGCTGGCGGACATCGTCCATAAATGGCACGCAGTCATCTGCGCGTTTGCGATGCCCAGACATCACACGTCAACCGACATTGCCTGCTGCGAGGCGATCAGCTTCGGCGGTGGAACGCATTTGCAGATGCAGAGGTCGTCGCTCAATGCCACGCGTCGTCCGTCCGGCCCTGTCATCGGGACGCGTGGGCCATCGCACAGGATCTTGCCGGTCGACTGGCAAGCGGGACACGCCACATCGTCGTTTTCGTGCGCGATGTTTCGCTCGTTGAGCCCAAGGGTGGTCGAGTGTGCGAGCACGATGCCGCTCGCTGTGGTCTTGTCACCGGTCTGGATGATGTAGCGGGTCATGGCTGTGGCTCGTTCCGTTCTTTCATGGAGATCACGCCTGGTCGATGTATCCGACCAGTTCCCATTGCACCTTCGCCATCTGCTGGCGGAGTCCCATTAGCTGATCCAGCACAGCCACTTTGCGTGGTTCATGCACGATAAGCGAGGGCAATACGTCGCCCTTCAGGAAGCGCCGCTGTGCGTCGCCTGTCTGGCCTTTGCTGAGCTTTGCGCACCAGACACCGTCTTCAGGACAGGGTTCGCCTGTCGTGGCGAGCGTGCCGATTGGCAGGCGGGCGGCGACGGTTACGGGTTGATCCACTGACGATGTCTTGCTGGAACTACCAGCTAGCGGCAGGCCGGTCGACGGGTCGAGGTTCTTCGCCTTCGCAAGCTGGTCGATGAGTTCGTCCGAGGGTTTCTGCGGCGGCACCGCTGCGTTCCGTTCCTTCTGCCACTGGAAGGTACCGTCCCAAGGCGGCAGTTTTGCGGGTGGCAACGGCACGATCTTGTCGATGTCCGGGATCTTTGGGTTGCGGCTTTCGTTAGCGTCGATGAGCGCTCCTATGAGGTGATATCTGCGGGAGCGCTCCGGATCGTTCGATAACCCAAGATAGTTCAGCCGATCCGATGGCGAGGGGCCCTTGAATGCTTCCTCCAAAGAAGACGCCGTGAGCGTGTTTCCAGCAGCAACACCCTTCTGGAAAACTTTCACAGCCTCTGGATAAAGCTTGGCCGTCTGCAAAAACACACCGAAGTTTTCTGCCGCCTCCCCTAATCCTTGATCGACTGCGCATTGATACATCTGCTTCGCTATCTCTGGCGCCGCATCAACAGGCGACAATTTCTCCGCGACATAAAACTGCCCTTCCGGATTACCAAGATCAGCCGCCTTGCGGAAATATCGCAAGGCTTTCTCGGAGTCCTGCTTTACCCCGTAGCCGAGCTCAAGATAGTGGCCCATGTCGTAATAGCCCCCCGGCACACCCTGCTTTATCAATTGCTCTACCAGAGCGATTGTCTCCATAGGGGCGTCAGGTGAGACCGCAGAGCCTCGGGAAATCAGCTGCTGCAGGTTGTTATTCGCCTTGTAATGTCCGTTCGCTGCGGCAATCCGATAAAAACGCGCAACCTCGTTGAGATCCTTCGGGCCGTCCTTCGTTTCGAGGTAACGGCCATATTTAAATAGCTGGTCGGCATCAGGGGAGAGCGGCGGCAGATGGTCTGCTTCGTGTACGCATGTAAAAGCAAGATTGGAGCGCACGGCATTCATATTGGGCTGGGATGGCAAGGAATCCTCCTTATTCGAGCAGCCACTTGCAATGAGAGCGCAAGTAAGGATCAATGTCGTCTTGTTCATCGATCAGTCGTTCGTGGTGCGCTTGTCTGACGTATATGAGAAACCCACCAGAGACGCGATGGGAGCTGAGTGTGCTTTCTGATTGGCGGAATTCGCTCTAATTATCCGATCCCATTGCTTGAAAGCATCCTTCGGGTCATCCTGAGCTCCCGCGCCTTTGGTATGGATGCCCCATAGTTTTTTGCGCAATGGAGCGGTGACGCCGGCATGATCGTGGCAGATGTTCAACTCACTATCGACTGCCATGCTCCGGAAATTGATGTTTGCCGATCCGAGCGTC
Organism: Paraburkholderia acidicola; assembly: GCF_002362315.1. GTDB lineage: Bacteria > Pseudomonadota > Gammaproteobacteria > Burkholderiales > Burkholderiaceae > Paraburkholderia > Paraburkholderia acidicola. The sequence goes on along the minus strand of NZ_MTZV01000006.1, from coordinate 409,763 downwards.
ATGAACACGTCGTCGACGACCATCAGCTTCGCATGTACATAGCAATATTCCCAGGCCGCTGGATTTGAGTCTGGGGCAACGAGTGTACAGATATGTACTTTCAATCCCGGAATGTCAATGTGCGGTATGGGTGAATGGTTGTTCTCCCAGACTTGCCGCTGCACGTCTGCCAGATGAGCCTGCGCTTGCTGTTGATAGACCGCGCGACCGTACGCCTCCTGGTAACTACCTGCCGACCCTTGCGGTGGCTTTGCTTCTGCTTCCGCAGTCTTCAGTTCCGGGCCTAATGTGTCCGCCCGCTCCCCTTTCGCCACCGCCGGAATCTGATCCGCACTCCCCAGCGCGTTGAGCATCTGATACGTATTGACCGTCCCTTGACCGATTCCCTCGTCGTTGGAATTAGTGACAACGAATAGATAAACCGGCTGGTCAACAGGGCGGTGCGCATTAACGAGATTGTTTACGACATCCGTGATCTTTGTAGCCAGATCTGGCCACCGGAAATATTGATTCTCTATGTAGATGAACTGCGTGACATTGTTGATCGCCTGCATATACATCGCCGCAATGTCCCGCTTTCCCTTTTGTGACTGTGTGCGCAACACCTGGGCCATGACCTTTACGTTGTCCTTGTCATCGCGCAGCTTCAGGTTGCACGCGTCGACGTGCGCCCTTGCTTTGGTCAGACTCTGGCCTGTCGCGTCGTCCCAAGCCTGACAGAAATTATCATTGAGATTCTTGAGGATCGGCCCACTTACACGGCTCGAAATGTCCTGTCGGGGATGAAATCCGTTACGCCCCATCCGCGGGTGCATGCGCACGGTGCTGTGGTCACTGGTGTCCCAGTATGTATCGAGCATGTTATGTCCCATCACGAAGCCAACCGCTAGTTCGGGATATTCATAGTCGATCAGCACCATTTTCTGGTGATGTGTGGGTTCGGATGTCATCGCCAAAGTGCTCACGGAGCCGGTACCGGTCCCGTTCTTTACAGCCAGGTTGTGGAGCTTCACCCGATGAGCAATTTCTTCGCGGTTGTCCATGCCGAAGTCCCGCGTTGCAAATTCGATACCCTGGAACGGCTGAGGTGGGTTAAACCTATCGTGGATGTACTTGGCGCCATCGTAAGCTTGAACTATCAGCGGCTTTACGACTTCCAGGGCAGCCCCTTTGGCCAGTTCGACCTTCTTGTTGCGCTTCGTGACGTTGTTCAGGTTCGCCCTGGCGTACCATGCAAAATCGACCTCGAGTTCGTAATCTGCCTGAGGGTCTTTGGCCGCATAGTCGCGCACGACTGGTAACCCGTAGACCCAATCCCAGATATGGGGCTTAATCGCACTGGCCTTGTTGTTGCCGGGTGCCATGTTTTCACTCAATTCGGCGACATGGAGATCGTCCTGCCAGCACAGCAGTCGAACCTTTCGGTTATTGGCTCCCTGCATTGCAAGAAGCTCGCCGATCATTCCGCCAGCGTCGTGGCCACGCTTGAAATACATCGATGGTTGAAAACCCCAGCAGACGATGTCGATTGTGTGCTGGGCATGCAGTATCGCGTCATACACCGCACCGAACGCTTCCTCACCATTCACCAGAGGGGCAAACGTCCCTTGATCCGGATTGTATTCGGTGTTCTGTACAAACCACCGAAACGAGATATTCGCGTTGTTGGTACAGTTCAACGCCAGCGGCGTGGTGCTTGTGTTATTTGATGTTGCCATGACTTATGTTTCCGAAGATGGATTAAGCAAGTCACTATAGGTCTTTCGGTGCACGGCCCGATCGGGCACCGCAGCGTCCCCGCTGGATTGCCCTTCATGAAACTGGAACCCTTGATTCGCGAGCGCCCCGTTGACCGGGTCCTTGTATTCTCCCGGTACCGGAATTTCATGCGTGTCGCCGTTAGCCATCTGTAGCGTGTACTTCTGTGTCGTCGCGTGATGATCGATCGGCAACTGGCCCGTCTTGTCGAATATGCCCTGCTTCACCAGCGCACCGTCCGCGAACAGCTTGTACGGCATGCCCACAGGAACAACACTGGTCGCAGACGGTGACGCGAAGGTGTTCAACATCAGCTTCCGCGTCGGCATGTCCTTGAAGGCAGGGTTCGTGACATCCATGCGCGTCGGCCCGCTAAACGCGTGGTCCGCGCCCTTGAAGTCAATCTTCCCCGGTGCGTGGATCTCGATGTTGCCGTCCTTGATGCGGATGTACGCGCCTCCAGAGGTCAGCAGAATTTCCTGTTGTGCGGCCGCCATGACCTTCTCCGTCGCCGAGGTGAGCAGCAGCGACTTCTGCGCAGTCACCTCGACATTGTCTGCATGCGCCTGCACCTGAATCTTGCCCTTCGCCGCAAACAGCTTCATGCCCGCGTTCTGCACGAACAGGCTCAACCGGTTCGTGATGCTCGCGATCAGCGACTTGCCCGTCGCGATGTGCGTACTCTGGCCACTGACCAGGTTGATATGCTGGTCGGTCCCGATGTGGGCCGACTTCTGCGTCGACAGTGCGATACCCGCCGGTGCGGCGAACAGCATCACCGGCTGTGAGAATGCGTTTGCGTTGCCTGTGCCGCCGCCGGCCGTGACGCCGCCTCCGCCCGTTGTTCCTGACGTACTGTGCTGTGTCGCATCGGTGAAACTCTTGAGCGCATCGTGCCCGTCCTTCAGGCTTTCGGCCTGCGAGGCTTCGCTCGCCTGCGACGATGCTTCAAGCACGCCCTCTGAACCGACTAGCTGGTTACTCGCCTGACGTGCATCGAGCGGTTGACTGCCGACAGGATGCGTCGACACATACAGCCCGCGACCCGCGCGCAACGCGCCATACGCATCCGAACTCAGGTCGAAGCCGCTACCAAGGAAGTTGCCCCGACTATTACCGCTCTGATTGATCAGATACCCGAGGTGAAGCTGCGCATTCGCACTGCTTGAGTAGAGATGCACACGGTTCTGGCCCGTCGCATCGTCCATGACCATCTGGTTAAATCCGTCGCCCGAAAACTCCTTCGAGCGGAAACCCGAGAGCAGGCTGTTCGAATGCCACTGCGGTTTAGCCGCGCCGTTATAGACGCGATGAAGTGCAATCGGTCTATCGATATCATTGCCAACGTAACCGATCAGCAGTTCTTCGCCGGCACGCGGCATGTGCACCGAGCCGTAACCATCACCAGTATCCGATTGCGCCACACGCACCCAGCATGACGCGCGTTCATCGCCCTGGTTAATCCGGTCCCACACGAACATCACCTTGATGCGGTTCAGTTCGTCGGTGTATGCCTCGGCTCCACTCGGTCCGACCACGATCGCCGTTTCCAGCCTTGCATCCGGCTTGGGATGTTCGAACGGGCTGCGGAACGGCACCGTCGTGCGTTGTGCTTCGATGGCTACCCGGTAGAACCCTGTCGAACCATCCGCGTGAGGCACGCTCGAAGCACCCTGAGCATCAGCGGCCTGCGCCTCTTTCACCTCACTCGACAGGCTGTGCGGAAAACCCGTTTCATGCCCCGACAGCGGCAGGTTGTTCAGGATCGTCCACGTCACCTCAATGGCGGCAAACTCCCGCTCACCGGAAGCATCCTGATCGTGCTCCGGGTGATCGGTAATCGTGAAGCGCATCCCCGCATCGATCGCGCGAAGCCCGCCTTCCCCTTCGAAGCGTTTGGCCCGCGACTCCCACTCTTCCATGCGGATCTTCGAAAGATGGTCGCCGCGCGCCTGCTCCGGATAGGTATAGCCGCCCGTGTATTCGTACACCTCCATCTGCGACGGTAGCGAACCCTGGTTCGCCATCGTCGGGATGTTCGTTGCCTTTGGATTAAACGGTGTCGACGGGCTCTTGTAGTCGAACGTGCGCGTCGTCAGCAATGCGGACTGCAGCGTGCGCGTACCCGACCATTGCGTGAGCGCATCCGTTTCGCTGCCGGTTCCCGCGCGATAGAACTTCACCTGTTCCGGTGTCAGCGCCGGGAGTGTCTGCAGACGATCGGTGATTACCAGCGTATGCGACTTGCCGTCGTCGGCCTGCTGCCAGAAACCGTACAGTCCTTCGGACTCGAGCAATCGATGCACGAAGTTCCAGTCAGTCTCATCCTGACGGCAGTACGAGCGCGACGGCAGCGGCTGCGACAGCGCAAAGCGATACATCCCCTGTGCCTGTGGATGCTGGTTGAAAACGTCCGCGATGATCTGGTCGGCTGGCTGGTCCTGCCAGTATTTCTGGTCGCGACGAAAGCGCAGGAAATGCATCCATGAAGCGCAGCCAAGCTGATAGGAAGTCAGCCCGCCGTCTGCGCCGAGGCGCCGCGCCGTATGCACATAAGCGTGATGGGGGCGGTACGAGTGATCCGCCTGCTGGATCCAGAGCGTGACCGGTTGGGCGATCAGCGTCTTCAACTGGACATCGCCGGACGTGGACACGACATCGATGGTCCACGTGAAGTCACGACCGATCCGCGAGCGCCCAATGGCCCGCTGCGGCAGCAGGACATTATTGCCTGCCGGCGTATCCAGTTTAAGCAGGCGGTCCTGCTGTGAAAGACCGCCCCTGATTGCCCCGATTATGTTCTGGGTATCCATGCCGCCTCTGACTTTATTTTCCGCTCGTATCCTGTAATTCTACCTGTCAGTCATCGTTTCGTAACAGATAAAATCTAAGGGAATGTTAAATCTATTAACCCCGAAATCACCCTCTGTGATATCAGCCAAGAAACCGCTGCTGTGTCGGGATCGGGCAGCAAGCCCGTCCACAATGGCCGGTAGCGCTCAATACGGCCTTTCCGACCACCGCACGCGACGATTATCTGCTTCCCTGATATCCGGCCCGACGGTTAATTCCTACAGTTTCATTACAGAATAATAGCTAAGGCCGCGAAGCCATCCCGGCATATTCAAATATGAGAACGACACGAGTACGGAATAATTCTATCGACCAGACAGGGTTTGCCGCCGATCCATCAAGTGACGACACCGTCCAATGCAATGAAACGATGGTGAGGAAACTGCGCGACCAGACTTCTCGTGGCTTCATACAGGTGTGAATGCTCATCCCTTGAGTGCCGCAAACACGCCAACGACACAGCGCGGCGCTCCTATGCGCCACTCGCAGCGAGATCCCGGCAGACCTGTCAAACTTTGCTCAGACCCGAGCGAAGCCCGCCGCACGACATCGGACATGACGTGATGCCGCTGCGGCAATCCATCGGCAGCAAGAATGCACCGGGCCACCCACCACCCCAGCAACACGCTCGCAACACGAAGGAGTTCGTCCATGAACAAGCCAGTCAAGCAGCCCGGCCCCGATCACCCGATTACGATCGAGCCCAATCCGGCCCGCGTCGTGGTATCGGTGGCCGGCCGCGTGATCGCCGATACGCAGAACGCGCTGACGCTGCGTGAAGCGAGCTACCCGGGCGTGCAATACATTCCGCGCAAGGACGTCGACATGTCGCAGCTCGTGCGCACCGAGCACCTCACCTATTGCCCGTACAAGGGCGACTGCTCGTACTACAGCCTCGCCGCTATCGGCGAGCGCGGCGTCAATGCGGTATGGACCTACGAAACGCCGTACGAAGCCGTCGCGGCAATTGAAGGACATCTCGCGTTCTATGCAGACCGCGTCGAATTGACCGAGCAGAAGGTCTGACCGGAGCACGACAACGCGCGCCCGGTGAACGCGGCATCACGATCCCGTTCACCGGAATACTGCATGAGCGCGGCGCAACATGCGGCTGCAAGCACGCCCCATCGATCACTCAAAGATCAACGACCGATGCGCCACCGCACCGGTCATATAACCGTCGCCCACCGCGATCGCTACGCTTTTTGCTCCCTGCGTAGCGTCACCGCATGCATAGACGCCCTTGACGCTGGTCGTCTTCATCCCGTCGGTGCGAATCATTTCACCGAACGCACTCTCATCGATATCGCAGCCAAGCTGCGCCGCGAGCGTGCTTGAAAGACGGATGCGCGGCCCTGTGAAAATACCGTCCTGTTCGAAACGGCGCCCGTCTTCCAGCACGATCGTCGCGCGTTCGTCGATCTGACGCACCACGCCCGTTTCGATCCGCACGCCGCGCGCCGCCAGGTGATCGCGTTCGGCCTGCTCCGGCATCGCGTGACCGTTCATAAACAGGGTCGTCGTGCCCCAGTCCGGCAACAGCAACGCCTGATGCACGCCCATCGGGCCGGTCGCGATAACGCCGATGCGCCCTTCGTTCAACTCATAGCCGTCGCAGTACGGGCAGATGAAAACGCTCTTGCCCCAGCGCTCGGCCAGCCCGGCGATGTCGGGCAGTTCGTCGGTCACGCCGGTCGCGAGAATCAGCCGGCGCGCCGCATACGATGTACCGTCTTCGAGTGCGACCTGAAACGCGTCGAACTCGCCCGACGCACGCACAGCATCGCCCTCGATCCATCGCACGGTTGCATAACGCAGCAACTGCTTGCGCGCGTCCGCGGCGATATCGGCGGGATGCCGGCCGTCCTGGCCGAGGAACCCATGCGACGCTTCGACGAAACGGTTGCGACGCTTGCCACCGTCGATCACCAGAATGCGGCGGCGCGCTCGCGCAAGCGGCAGCGCCGCGGACATGCCCGCATAGCTACCACCGACGATCACCGCATCGTAGGTTTCAGTCTTCATCGTGGAGATTCCTGTTCGAGCAATGAGGCGTCGTATTCAGACGGCGCGTGAATTCGGCGGCGAGATCGGCCACCATCACCTGGCCCAGACGCTCCATCAGCAGCGCTTCGGCTTCGCGCAATGCGTCACCGAGCACGTTGTTGACCGCCTGCTCGACGAGACACGTGGGCGTCTCGTTGCGATCGCCGATGGCGAAGATCTGCGGTGTGCCGAGCGCATCGAAGATGTCGCGCAGCGACACGCGCGACAGGTCGCACGATATCGTCCAGCCGCCGCCATGCCCCTTCTCCGAGCGCACGTAGCCGAGCTCGCGCAGCCCCGCCAGCTCGCGCCGCACAAACGCGGAATGCGTGTCGAGAAAGGCGGCCAATTCGTCCGACGTCAGCGGGCGATCGCTGTGCGCCATATGGAGCAGAACGTGGAGGATCGAGGAAAGTCGGCTGTCGCGATTCATATAACTCCAAATGATACATGATATGGCACACAGGCGATCGGGTATGCTCCAGCCGTGCGCCGGTCGACCGCGACCAGCCCTTCGTCCTTACCGATGGCGCCCTCTAACGGCGTCGCTTTTTGATCTGCGAGGCAGCCGCGCCGCGACCCACGCTGCGCACACTGCCGGAGATGCGTGATGCCGCTTCGTCTTCCGCCACTGTCGTCGCTGCGCTTCTTCGAAGCGGCCGGACGGCATCAAAGTTTCAAGCTCGCCGCAGCGGAGTTGAACGTGACGCCGAGCGCGGTGAGCCACGGCATTGTCGGGCTGGAAGAGGCGCTCGGCGTCGAGTTGTTCGTGCGCGAAGCACGCGGGTTGTCGTTGACACCGGCGGGCGCCGACTATCTGTCTTATGTGTCGGAAGCGTTCTCGCTGATTGCGACCGGCACGCAACGGTTGCCCACGCGCGGGACGCATCGCGCGATCGCCGTCAGCTGTGCGCCGACCCTTGCGTCTCGCTGGCTGTTACCGAGACTGCCGCACTTTCGCAGCCGCTGGCCCGATATCGATGTCACCGTCGATACATCACATCGCCAGGTCGGCTTCCCCGTCGATGGTTTCGATTTCGCCATCCGCCTGAGCCGGGTGCCGGTGGCGGGCGCCGCGTGGACCCGGCTGTTCGGCGAGCAACTGGTGCCGGTGTGCAGCCCGGCCTATCGCGACAGCCTCGTCGATGAACACGGCAACGTCGACCTACGCCGCGCGACGCTGATTCACGTGAGCACCGCAAGCGAGGACTGGCAGGCGTGGCTCGAGCGCACCGTCACAGAGGGCATCGAGCCGACCGCTGGCCTGCGCGTCGACACGATCCAGTTGGCCACCGAGGCAGCAATCATGGGTCTCGGCGTCACGCTGGGCCGGCGGCCGCTCGCCGATCGCGATCTCGCGGCCGGCACGCTGGTCGAAGCCAGCCCACTGACGATTGCCGCAGGTACGGTCTATTGGCTTGTCAGCGCCGAGCACGCGGACCGGCGGCCCGATCTGCTCGATTTCCGGCAATGGCTACTGGCTGAAGCGGAGCGCTTCGAGAACGATCCGCTCGGAAACGATACGGCAGCCGTTTCACGCGCGGTGACAACGCGGTAACCCCGCAGTAACCCGTTAGCTACTCGCGCGTCTCACAGGTGAATATCCCTCACCTGTCATCAAAATCTTTTCCTTTGCCGCCCCGCTCGCCCGCTGCCACTATGGCCGGAGGAGGAAGGGGCGATGGCAACAGTGAGGAAAGGACACCTTATCCCGGCAATACCCGCGAAATACCAGGTGACACTCGTCGTGATCTCCGCGGCGCTCGTTCTCAGTGCTGCGATGGGGATCCGGCAGACCTTCGGGTTGTTCGTCGGCCCGTTCTCTTATGACCGCGGTATTCCCGTCACGCAGATTGCGCTCGCGATCGCCTTGCACAACCTGGTCTGGGGCTTCGCGCAACCGTTCGCCGGTGCAGCCGCCGACCGCTATGGCTGCGCGCGCGTCGTCGCGTTCGGCGCGGCGGTCTTCGCAGCCGGCCTCACGCTCGCGGCACTCGTACCGTCGGGTGCGATGCTGGTGATCGGTATCGGTTTGCTGGTCGGCATCGGCATCAGTTGTACGAGCTTCGGTGTCGTGCTGACGGCGGTTGGTCGCGCTGCCTCGGCGGAAAAGCGCAGTCTGGCCATGGGTCTCGCCAGCGCCGGCGGATCGCTCGGCCAGGTCCTGATGATCCCGCTCGCGCAAAGCGTCCGGCAAAGCTCGGGCATCGCCCTATCGCTGCTCGTGCTCGCGCTGCTGATGCTCGCCGCGGCACCACTCGGCATCGTCCTCGATCGCCGTTCAGCCGCCGACGCCACACGCGTCGAACCGCCCGCTGCCCCTTTGCGCCAGGTTCTGGCGCAGGCATGCAGACACCGCGGTTTCCGTCTGCTGACACTCGGCTTCTTCACATGCGGCTTCCAGCTCGCGTTCATTGCTACTTACCTGCCCGGCTATCTGTTCCTCTGCCACATGCCGGTCGGACTCGGCGCGACAGCGTTGATGCTGATCGGTCTGTTCAACATGGTGGGTAGCTGGGCCTGCGGATGGCTCGGTGGGCGCTTCCGCCAGCAGTACGTGCTGGGGTGGCTGTATCTGATTCGCGGCGCCACGATCGGTGCGTTCTTTCTGCTGCCGAAAACATCGCTCTCGGTCGTGATCTTCGCGGCCGTGATGGGTCTCACGTGGCTCGGCACCGTGCCGCTGACGAGCGGCCTCGTCGCCAAGGTGTTCGGCACACGCCATCTCGGCACGCTGTTCGGTGTGTGTTTCCTGAGCCATCAGGTGGGTTCGTTCCTCGGTGCGTGGTCGGGTGGCTTCGTGTTCGATACGACCGGCTCGTATTCGCTGGTGTGGGGCGCCACCGCACTCGCCGGACTGTTCGCCGCGCTGCTGCACTTCCCCATCGACGACACCACCGCGCACGCGCCGCGCTTACCCGCCGCACCGGCTCGCGCATGAACCGTGCAGCGATTCGCTGCGTGCGGCGCGGATCCTTGATTCGACCTGAACCACACACACGGAGTAAACAGATGAGTGACGCCGCACGACCGATCGGCTTCATCGGGCTTGGCGCAATGGGCGAGCCGATGGCGCTGAATCTCGCGAAGGCCGGCACGCCGCTGCTGGTGTGGAACCGTTCGCTGGAGAAAACGGCGCCGCTCGCCGCGGCCGGCGCGCAAGTCGCAGACAGCGCCGCCGATGTATTTGCGCGTGCGGACATCGTGTTCCTGATGCTGGTCGACGGCGATGCAGTCGATGCGGTGCTCGACCGTCATGGTCCGAACTTCGCGTCGCGTGTCAAAGACCGGATCGTCGTTCACATGGGCACGACTTCGCCCAGTTTTTCGCGCGGGCTCGAAGCCGATATCCGCGCAGTGGGCGGCCATTATGCGGAGGCACCGGTGTCAGGTTCGCGCAAGCCCGCCGAAGCGGGTCAGCTCGTCGCGATGCTCGCTGGCGACACCGGCACGACCGCGCGCGTGCGTCCGGTGCTCGCACCGATGTGCCGCGAAACGATGCTCTGCGGCAGCGTGCCGAACGCGCTGCTGATGAAGCTCGCGGTCAATCTGTATCTGATCTCGATGGTGACCGGTCTCGCCGAAGCCGTGCATTTCGCCGATCGTAACAGGCTCGACACGGCGCAGCTCGTCGCCATTCTCGACGCCGGTCCGATGGCCAGCGATGTGTCTCGTGTAAAAGGACCGAAGCTTATCGGTCGCGATTTTGCGGTTCAGGCTGCGATCTCGAACGTGCTGGAGAACAACCGGTTGATCGCCGAAGCCGCACGCGATGCCGGTATCGCGTCACCGCTGCTGGATGTCTGTCACGCGCTGTACCGCGAAACGCAGGCACTCGGGCACGGGGGGGCCGATATGGCGGCGGTACTGACGGCGATCGAGGCGCGCACTAACGCTCATGCGCGCGATGTCGCGCGGCCGGTCGTTCAACCACATCACGACGAATCCGCACAATCGATCTGAAGCCCATGTGCTTATCGCGAGCGCGACGTCTGTTCACTCGCCTGATATCGACACGCAGAATGTGCCAAAGACATCCGTAGGGGCATTCGAATAGGCGCCTGCGCTGTCTATCTATCGCATCGAGCCTCGACATCGTCTGCGGCTCCGTACTGCAACCGCCACGCGTCGATTCGCTGCTGACGCCGTCTATCTTTATCCCTCTCCCGAACACTGAAAATCGCCTCGAGCAAACACGAGGTCCGGTTTTCCGGGCATATTGCGCACTCTGCCCGGTCCCCTACGACCGGACTTCGAATTTGACATGTGCTGAAGGCATCGCGCCAGCCACATGCAATACTGCGCGGTGTTACATCGCCCCAAGACTTGATGTCCGCACAATCTGCCACGCATACGATGACCTCTCACTTCGTTACATCCCGTCTCGCTGTTGCCGCGTTCATAGTGTCGCTCACGGCCCAAACTGCATTCGCCCAGGCAACCCCAACGTCGACGACAGCCCCGGCCAGGTCCGCCGCCTCCGCTTATAACCAGCCATCGAAAGCCATTCTCGATGTAATGCTTGCGCCACCGCTGCCGGCACCAGTCGTCAGCCCGAACACCGACCGCGCGTTGCTCGTCACTGCTCAGGAATATCCGTCCATCGGACGAGTGGCGACACCGTTCCTGCGGCTTGCCGGCGTGCGCGTCGAACCCGCCAACCGCAGCCGCCACGACACCCCGGGCGGCTACGGCATCCCCGCGTGCGCGACCCGTTTCGAACTGGTGCCGTTCGCAACCGGCGCCACGCGGCCGATAGCGCTACCTCCCGGCGTCTGCGCGACGCGCCCTCGTTGGAGCGTCGACGGCAAGCGCTTCGCCTTCGAAAACGTAACCGCGCATTCGGTCGACCTGTGGGTCGGCGACGGGGAGACAGGCGCAGTGCGCCGCCTTCCCGGCGTGCAGTTGAATCCGATGTTCGGTGACGATCTGACGTGGATGCCCGATCAGACCTCGCTGCTCGTCAAGATGATTCCCACGCACCAGGGCCCGCCACCGGTTGCCAGCGATGAATCGGTTGGCCCAGGCATCCAGGAATCCGACGGACGGCGCGGCCAGAGCAGCACGTACGAGGCACGCGACACGCTCAGGAACGTCCACGACGAAGCGCTGTTCGATTACTACGCCACCTCGCAGCTCGCACTGGTCGACACACGCACGGCCGCTGTCACGCCGCTCGGGTCGCCCGCATTGCTTGATGACATCGCACCGGCGCCGGACGGGCGGCACCTGCTGGTGTCCACGATCCGCCGGCCGTATTCGTACGTGACGACTGCCGAGCGCTTTCCGCACCATTACACGGTCTGGGACATTGCGAACCGCACACAGATCGCGACTCACCTGATCGTGTCGCGCCCGCTCGCCGACCGTGTGCCGATCTCCGGCGTGCCGCTCGGGCCGCGTGACTTCTCGTGGCGGCCGACCGACCCCGCTACGCTGGTGTGGGCCGAGGCGCTGGACGGTGGCGACTGGAACGTCGATGTGCCCGAGCGCGACAAGGTCATGATGCTGAAGGCGCCGTTCGATGGCGCGCCGCGTGAGCTGACGCGTCTGCATCAACGCTATGCGGGCTTCGGCTGGACCTCGCAACCCAATCTCGCGCTGCTCTCCGAGTACGACAACAACCGTCACTGGCAGCGCACGTTCATGGTCGACGTCGACGCTCCGCAGATCACGCAACGTGTGCTGTGGGATCTGTCGAGCGACGAGCAATATGCAAATCCCGGTACACCGGTCACACGGATGCAACCGAATGGCTTTCGCGTGATCCGTGTCGACGACGGCGCGATCTTTCTCGATGGACAAGGCGCATCGCCCGTGGGCAACCGGCCGTTCCTCGACCGGCTCGACCTCGCGACACTTAAAACAGAACGCCTGTTCCGCAGCGACAAGACTGCCCTCGAGTATTTTGTCGCGTTCACCGGTCAGGGCACGCAGTCGTTCCTGACCTGGCGCCAGACGCCGATCGATCCGCCGAACCTGTTCCAGCGCACACTCGGCGCCCCGGTCGACGCGCCCGCAGGTGAAGCACGCTACGCGTCGAGCACGACCGCCCTCACGCATCTCGTCGATCCGACGCCGGTGGTGCGCCAGATCAAGAAGCGTCTGGTCAAGTACAAGCGCGCCGATGGGCTCGATCTGTCGTTCACGCTGTACACGCCGCCCGGTTATCGCGAAGGCACGCGCGTTCCGGCGATCCTGTACGCCTATCCGCTCGACTATGCCGATGCGGCAACAGCCGGCCAGGTGAGCGGGTCCGAGCAGACGTTCACGCGCCTGAAGAACTACCGGCTGATGCTGCTGGCCGGTTACGCGATTATCGATAACGTGTCGTTCCCGGTCATCGGCGACCCGAAGCACGCCTACGACACCTACAACGAGCAGCTCGTCGCCGACGCCCAGGCGGCGGTCGACGAGGCCGTGCGGCTTGGCGTCGTCGATCCGGACCGCATCGGCGTGACAGGTCATAGCCACGGCGCGCTAATGACTGCCAATCTGCTGGCGCATTCGAATCTGTTCCGTGCCGGTGTGGCAACGAGCGGCTCGTACAACAAGACGCTCACGCCGTTCGGCTTCCAGAACGAACGACGCTCGGTATGGCAGGCGCAAGACGTTTATCTGAAGGTGTCGCCGTTCTTCTACGCCGATCAGTTGAAGACGCCGCTGCTGATCGTGCACGGCATGGATGATGCCAATCCGGGCACTACGCCGCTGCAGTCCACGCTGCTGTACGAAGCACTGCGTGGCAACGGCGGGACGACACGGCTGGTGATGCTGCCGCACGAACCGCACTGGTATTCGGCGCTCGAATCGAACGAGCAACTCGTGTATGAAATGGAGCGCTGGTTCGACCGCTATGTGAAAAATGCGCCGCCGCGGGCTGCTGCTGCAGCATCGAGCGCATCGGGCACGTCCGCAGCGAGCGGCGCAACTGCCACGACTTCTTCACACGCGCAATAACGCAATAAAACTCATCGCACGCCGTTGGCCAGCGCTATCGCGCACCATCGGCGTGCACCGAAAGCCCGGTAAAACGCGCTATAGCGGCTGGCAGAATCTACATCGCATGAACGAAAGATCCGCAGGTCGGTGAAGTCTCGCGCATCGACCTTCATTGAAGGACGTGCGCGTAACCGTCTTTCACGCTATCACCGAACGATGAGACATTCGAGGAACGAGTCTTGCTGACGTCCCCCCGTGTCGCCCCTCAGGGTCCCTCCTCGTTCCGGTGAAAATTCTTTTGGTGCATTACTTCAAATCGACCCTATCCGCCTGGCCGGCATGTCACTGCAGTTGTTCGAGTGGTTGATTTCTCGATGAACAACGGTACCCGGCCCAGAAGCTCATACTTCAAGCAACTCGACGCGTTACGCGGCATCGCCGCGCTAACCATCGTGTTCAATCATCTCTCGATCCTCACTCCGCTTCATTGGGTCTGGAACACACCATTGCGTTTTCTTTTGACCGGTCACGACGCTGTCATTCTGTTCTTTATCATCAGCGGCTTCGTTCTGACGCTTCAACTGACTTCGCGGCGAGGCCCCACCTTTAGTCAATACCTGATCAAGCGGATCTGTCGGATCTACCTGCCGTACGTCGTTGTGCTGGTGTTTACGTACGGTGTGATCAGCGTGGTATTTCACGGCCCCGTTCCCTGGGCAGGCGGGTGGGCCAATAGTGCCTGGGACGGTTCGTTCTCAAAAGATGACGTCGTGAGCCATGTCACGTTCATCGGCAAATACCACGCCGATCATGTCATCCCGGTGATCTGGACGTTGATCTATGAAATGCGCATCTCGCTGTTCTTTCCGCTGGTGGTGTACGTAGCCGCACGCGCGCAGCCCCGCGGTTCGCTTGCGATGGCCATGCTGATATCCGCCGGTGCGTATGTGCTCCTCGTCACGAGGAACGGCGAACCGGCGAACGCCAATTTGCGCGTCGACTGGACCTTGACCGCGCATTACGCCGCCATCTTCATCGTCGGTGCCGTGCTTGCCATTCACCGCGCACGCTGGCAGGCATGGTTGTCCAGTCGCGGTCGCAAGATGGCGGTCCTCGCGGTATCGCTAGCGCTTTACTTTATGTCGAGAGCGATTCCCGGTATCGCGCCCAATGGCGTCGGAGATTTTCTGTTCGATTGGGGATGCGCGGCAGGCGCTGCCGGGATCCTGTGCACATCGATCGCATCAAGCCGCATCACGTCGCTGCTCGAGCTTAAGCCCGTGATGTATTTAGGCTCGCTCTCGTACAGCCTCTATCTCACGCATACGGTGGTGCTGCTCTCGATCATCCATCTGATGCCATCAGCCGATACCGCATGGGTAGCGCTCGCTCTCGCCGCTGCGCTGGTCATTCCAGTGGCGGCTGTCACGTACCACCTGATAGAACGCCCATCGATGATTCTTGGCAAAGCGCTGACCGAGCGAAGCACGCGAGGCGCCGCGCCAACGAGTTGACTTCGACAATGGCTGGCAGCGAGTAGCAATCCACGTTCCTGAAGCGATCGTTTTTCGAATACCCATTCGCGTACCGGTTTGTCACGGGCGCGAATTTTTTTATTGTCAGACGAATATTTTTTTCTCCGATACTGAGCACGCGCCATCGCCCGGCTACAGTCAGGAGAGCATCGATGATGATCACGCAACGCATCTGTTCCGCATCATTTGCTGCAGTGCTGATCGCTACGATCGCCACGATTGCGCCGACATGTCAGGCGCAGCAGTACACCACCGAGTGGATCGCCAACACGTTTGGAACCAGCACCACCTACGTGGGTAGCGCCGCGCGTTCCATCTGGGTCGCGCCCGAAGGGGTCATTTACACGGCTTCGTTCTGGGATGAAAACGAGGGCGGCGTCGCGCTCTACCAGAGTGGCAAAAGCATCGGGGCAATGGGCCTGCACAACGAGTTTCAGGGCAGCGCCATTACCGGCAACGCCACCTCGATCTTCGTCGCCTTGCAGGCGAGCCGGGTGTACGGAAGCGGCGCGGTGGGACGCTACAACCGCACCACGCAAAAGCGCGATGTGCTCATCAACGTCAGCGCCGACACCACCGAGAAACGGGCCGATGTGATCACCGGACTCGCGACATCGGGCTCACAACTTTATGCAAGCGACCTTCCTGGCAATCGGGTCCGCGTCTACACCACCGACGGCGTCTGGCAACAGGACATCAACATCGCAGGCCCTGGCGCGCTCACCATCGACGGCTCCGGCAATCTCTGGATCGCGCAGAAGAGTGCGGGCACGATCGCCGAATTCAGTTCGACTGGCACGCAGTTGAATACCATCCAGATGCCCACTGGCTCGCAACCGTCGGCGTTGTATTTCGATGCGTCGACGGGGTTGCTGATGGTCGGCGACGAAGGGCCCGACATGAACATCAAGGTGTACAAGCTGGCAGGCACACCCTTGCTGGCCAGCACATTTGGTATTCAGGGCGGATATCTCGACAGCACGGCGGGCACCAAAGGTCAGGTCGGCGACAAGCGCTTCACGCGCGTCGCGGGCATCGGCAAAGACGCCGCAGGCAACCTGTATGTGCTCAACAACCCATGGGGCGGCGGCTGGGATCTCGGTCGCAACGGCGGCACCGACCTTCACGCTTACGACAGTCAGGGCAACCCGCAGTGGAAGTTGCAATCACTGAACTTCGAGGGCGTCGCCGCGCCGGACCCGGGGACGGACGGGGCTTACTTCTATAGCGGCACTAACGTCTATAGCGGCACCTCGGGCGGAACCTTTGTCGCGAACACCGTCGATCCGTTCACCTATCCGTCTGATCCGCGCCTCAACATCAACGACACGCAGCGCGACGAACACTTCGGCCAGCTCGTCTCGGTAGGCGGCAACCGGATTCTGGTCGCGTCCGGACAGAACCCCGCGGTCTTCTACCTGTTCCATTTCAACGCGGCGAACGGCTACATCGCGATACCAGATGCCTCGCTTCCGGGTACGGCGTTCAACACGACCGCAGCGGTCACGGCGGGATTTTCTCTCGATAGCAAGGGAGACATCTGGGCCGGTCTCGACCAGACGAACCAGATCTATCACTATCCGTTGACGGGGTTCGACGCCAGCGGCAAGCCGTCATGGGGCC
This sequence comes from Paraburkholderia acidicola, assembly GCF_002362315.1. Taxonomy (GTDB): domain Bacteria; phylum Pseudomonadota; class Gammaproteobacteria; order Burkholderiales; family Burkholderiaceae; genus Paraburkholderia; species Paraburkholderia acidicola. The sequence continues at coordinate 393,006 of NZ_MTZV01000006.1, read as the reverse complement.
CGGCCATTCCACTGCCCATTCCGGCCAGCGTCCAGCCACTGACGCGCATCCTCTACCTCGCGGAGAGCGACACGATGATCCTCGCGCAAGGCATTATCGGCAGCGCGGACTGGACGTCGATCGGAACGCGGATCGAGGTGTATCACGGCTGGGCCGCGGGCAATATGACTAACCCCAACCCGGTGTTCACTGTCAGCAATCCCAAGTCGATCACGGCAGCCGGCAACTATCTGTTCGCCGGATACGTTCACACCGTGCCCAACATCGATGTGTTCAATCTGACCACCGGCAAGCTCGACACCACACTGATCAACGCCAACTCAAGCAGTGTGAGTGTCGGTAACGACGTCGATTCGATGTATGGCCTCAGAGCGTACCTGCAGTCGACCGGGCAGTATGTGATCACGAAAGATAACTACAACAACGCGAGCATCATCGTGCATCGGTGGACGCCTTGATTGCCAGGGTCCGGTGCACATAGCCGACTGGACCCTCGACCATCACTTCGTCGAGGCACACAAAACCAGCAGGCAATTCCGGAAACCGCGCGTCGCCTTCTGGCGCCAGGTCTACTTCGGTGAGATAGACCCGATCCGCATACGGAAGAAACAGCCGGTAGATCTGCTCGCCACCCGCGATGAATACTTCGTCGCGAGCGTCGCGGGCAATCACGGCTGTCGCCTGCTCCATGGAGGCACACGTTGTCACACGTGGCGCGACGATGGGCACCGAGCCGATCACGAGCACGTCGCGATTCGGCAGCGGTCGCCCGATCGATTCATAGGTCCGTCGACCCATCACGACCAGTTGTCCCTCGGTCAAGTGACGAAAACGCCGCTGTTCGCCGGGAATCTTCCACGGAATGTCGTTGCCCATTCCGATCACCCGGTTCCGGCCCATGGCCGCGACCATCGAAACCCGCTTGCCGCTCAGCATCGTTCGTCCTGTTCCGGCTAACCAACTAGCCAGCCGAGGCCAGACTCGCTCGCTCCCGCATCTTTCGTGCGTACCACATGGTCCACAACGTCAAACCACCGAAGATGCCATAGCCGATGACCGGCGACACCACCAGATAGCGCTCGACAGACCATTGCCATACGAGCCAGCAGCGCAACGCGCACTCCCCTACGAGTCCGATGCCCCACACCCATGTCATCAGGCGGATCGACGCGCGCATCTCCGGCCATTTGCTCCACCTGGCCTCAAAATCTGCCTCGCCGTTCTCGCGTTTCCGTGCCACCGTTGCACGGGCGAGGTAGAAAATTGCCGGCTTGCTGAACATCAGCGACAACAGGAATACCGCGCCTATCGCGCCGGTTACCAACGATTCGCGTATCAGCAGCAGACTCGGACTGCCACCCAACGCCATCATCAGCAGCGACAGGACAATACCGAGCACGACCAGCGCACTCAACGCATCGACCCGGCGCGATTGCGCGAACTGGATCACGCTCCACACGACAGGCGGGACAGCCGATGCATAGAGCGCCCCGACGGGCCCCCAAAGCGGTAGCGCCGTGCGGTACGCGAGCCACGGCAGGAGCAGATTGCACACCAGTTCGACAACGAGACCCGCGCGCATTTTCATGACGTTCCTGTTTTTAAAAGGTTTAGCTCAATTCACGTATTTCTCGATCTCCGCCTTACGCTGCTTGAGCGGCATCAGATCGTCTTCACGAACCATCGGCGGCAATCGGCTCACATCGAGCCCTGCGATCGCGCCTAACTCCACCGCGTATTCATGCAGCCCTTCGAACAACACCGTGTCCTCGAAACTCCGGTCCTGACGGGTATTCTCGTACGTTGAAATTTCGTCCCCGATCGCGGCCAGTCGTGGATCATTCGCGTCCTTGATCTTGCCCGAAAGAACATCGGATTCCGCGGCCTGTAACTCGCCGTAGAGGTGAGCGCCGACAGTGTGCGTCGTCCTCCCTGGGTCGCTCCACGCTGCGTGCCATGTGTAGACCTCAAAGCCGAGCACACCCGCGAGTATCACCACGACAAGCGCCGCGCTAACAGGTATCGATCGACGTCCGGGCGTCTCCCCCTGGAGTGTCTTTCCGAAGTCCTGTGTCATGCGTTCACCCATTCACGGATACATCGATTGACGTGCGTAGAAAGCGGCGCCCGCCCGCCTAACCCGCCTGAGGCCGAAATACGCGCTGCTGGATATCCTCGCCGTGCGCGACGATCGCCGTCGCTTCCGGCACCTCTTCCCACACACCCGGCAGATCGACGAGCGGTTCGGACAACACGAGGTACGCATCGTCGCCCACCGCCTTGATGCGCGGGTCCTCCGGGTACAGCTCGTGCAGATGCCTGAACGACGTACTATGAAACAGCGACCTTGAGTCGGTCTCGCTCGAATAGCGCACCGCGATAATCCGCTCGCCGTCCATCGCACACACGGTCATGGTGATCGGATGCTCGACACCGTGCCGTCTGCCGGTTTCCTCGACGAACCCCACCATCCGTTCGAGCGCACTGACCGGTTCATGTTCGAGCCCGAACGTCAGCGCGAGAAAGAACATCAGTTCCGAATCCGTCGAGCCTTCCATGCCCATGAACAACTCGGGCGCGACCGCCAGTATCAGGTCGCGTCGCACCGCAGGGAAATTGCGGATCGAGCCGTTGTGCACGAAGAGCCAGCGCCCGTGACGGAACGGATGGCAGTTGGTTTCCTGCACTGGTGTGTCGGTTGCCGCGCGAATGTGCGCGACGAAACGTCCGGCACGCACCGCGCGTGCAGCCTCACGCAGGTTGCGGTCGCTCCACGCGGGCTGCACGCAACGATAGCGAAACGGGATGTCGGTTGGATGTCCGTACCAGCCGACCCCGAAGCCGTCGCCGTTGGTCGTGGTCGCGCCGAGGCGTGCATGCAGGCTCTGGTCGATCAGCGAATGCTGCGCCCGGAACAGCACCGTTTCGAGCTGGATCGGGTTCCCCGTGTAGGCAAGCCAGCGACACATGGTCGGTCTCCTCTCAGTTGGCTCCGCGCACGCCGGCAAGCGGTGCGAGAAATTCCGAAACCCCGGTCAGAATGATCTGCACGCCAATGCACAGCAGCAGAAACGCCGACACGCGCAGCGCGACCTTCGTCCCGTCGACGCCGAGGTAGCGCGCGAACACTTCCGCGCGGCTGTAGGTCAGGTAGATCGCGAACATCACCAGCACGCTGATCGACACCGACGCCACCGCCGACATGACGAACTCCGAGAGCTTGTGCGTACGGTTGGCGTTCAGCGCGATCGCGGTGGCAATGGTGCCGGGCCCGGTAGTGAGCGGCATGGTGAGCGGAAAGAAGGCCTTCGATTTCACGTCGTCCGCGCTCAGTTGCTGGACCGCTGCTTCGTCCGGACGCCGGTCGGGCGCGTTAAGCATCTTCCAGCCGCTCACCGCCACCGCCAGACCGCCGCCGATGCGCAGCGCCTCCATCGAAATACCGAAGAAATGCAGGATCGGCGTGCCGACGAAGAACGCCACCAGCAGCACGAAGAACGAGTTGATCGCCACGCGCCGCGCGAGTGCGGTCCGCTCTACGCTGCTGAGCGATTCGGCGCGATCGAGAAAGACGAAAGCCACGCCCACCGGATTGATGATGCTGATGAGTCCGGTGAAGCCGAACAGAATGTCTGGAATAAGGCTATTGATCATGTCGGTGTCGAGTCCACATCGGCTGACCGCTGGCCCGCATCGTCGCTATCGTCAGGATGCCGGCCAGTCGTTTTTTTCTTGCGTCGCAACATGCTGCTGCCCGATGCACGATGCGCCCGGCCGCTCAGTGTAACCGCAACAAATCGTCCGCAGCATTCTGCAACACGGTCTATAAACGGCCGCGGCCGGCGGTGCAACGTCTTTCAACCCCCCTTCACATTTTTGACAACCTTTACGGCGCAGAACCATCCGGCATACAGTCGGGGCCGAAGCCCCGCTTGTTCACGCGATGCTCAACCCGGTTCGAGGAGTTGTCCCTATGTTCCTTCGTCTGCTCGCCGCGCTGCCGTTCATCGGTATCCTGCTCGGCGTTCCGTTCGTCAACCGCGTCGAGCCGCTGGTGTTCGGCATGCCGCTCGTGCTCGCCTGGATCGTACTCTGGGTCGTGCTGAGTGCGGTCATCATGGCCATCGTCTACCGTTTCGATCCCGTCAACCGGCAGCCCGCCGACGCAGCCGCCGAGGTCCGTTCATGAGCAGCGCGCTCGTCATCATCGCGGCCGTCACGCTGTTCGCGCTGTATCTCGGTGTGCGGGCCCGGCGCGGGCACGACATGAATCTCGAACAGTGGACCGTGGGCGGTCGCAGCTTCGGCACGGCCTTCGTGTTCCTGCTGATGGCCGGCGAGATCTACACGACCTTCACGTTCCTTGGCGGCAGCGGCTTCGCCTACGGCAAGGGCGCGCCGGTCTACTACATCCTCGCGTACGCGACGCTCGCGTACATCCTGTCGTACTGGATGCTGCCGCCCGTCTGGCGCTATGCCAAAGCGAACCGGCTCGTGTCGCAGCCGCACTTCTTCACGCGCAAATACGCGAGCCCCGCTCTCGGGGTCCTTGTGGCGCTTGTCGGCGTCGCGGCGCTGATTCCGTATCTGGTGCTGCAGTTGAAGGGGCTCGGCATCATCGTTGCGATCACATCGTATGGCGCGATTTCCTCGAGCGCCGCGGTGTGGATCGGCGCGCTCATCGTCACCGCCTATGTGATCGTCTCGGGCGTGCGCGGCTCCGCGTGGAATTCGGTGGTCAAGGACACACTGATCCTCGGCGTCGTGCTGTTTCTCGGCATCTATCTGCCGATCCACTATTACGGTGGCCTCGGCGACATGTTCCATGCAATCGATACCGCGCGGCCCGGTTTCCTGAGCTTCCCCGCGAAGGGTTCGAGCGTGATCTGGTTCCAGTCGACCGTGCTGCTCACCTCGCTTGGCTTCTTCATGTGGCCGCATACGTTCGGCTCGGTCTTCACCGCGAAAGACGAGCGCATCTTCCGCCGCAACGCGGCTGTCCTGCCGCTCTATCAGTTGATCCTGCTGTTCGTGTTCTTCGTCGGCTTCGCGGCGACGCTGAAAATACCGGGCCTCAAGGGCGGCGACATCGACCTGTCGCTGTTCCGCCTGACGATCCAGACCTTCGACCCGTGGTTCGTCGGTGTGGTTGGTGCCGCCGGCGTGCTGACCGCACTCGTGCCGGGCTCGATGATCCTGACGACCGCGTCGACCCTGCTCGCCAACGACGTGTACCGCGGCGGGCTACGGCGCGATGCATCCGACGCGACCGTGACGCGGATTGCACGCGTACTCGTGCCGGCCGTTGCGCTGGTCGCGGTGGCGTTCACGCTGCACGGCGGAGAGACGATCGTGGCGTTGCTGCTGATGGGCTACAGCTTCGTCACGCAGCTGTTCCCGGCGCTGATCTGCAGCCTTGCGCCGCGCAACCGCGCGACGAAGCAAGGTGCGTTCTGCGGGATCGTCACCGGTGTGGCGGTGGTGGCGGTGACGACGTTGATGCATCTGAGCGTCGGCCAGTTGCTGCCGTTCCTCCCGGACACGCTGAAGGACGTGAACATCGGTTTCATCGCGCTCGCGTTGAACATCATCGTGTTCGTCGTGGTGAGCGCGCTAACGCAGCCGCGGGTGCAGTCTGGGGAAACTGCTGCGCAGACGCGGGCTTAGTGAGCGGTTCGTCGTGAGCCGTTGGTAACTGAGCGTTGTTAGCGCAATGAGCCGCATGCCGTGAACACGGCGTGCGGCTCATTGCACATCGCACCCGGGCACTCAACCCGCCGGCCGTCCCGCATCCTTCGCATACAGCGTCGAATCCGAAAACTTCTCCGCCGTCAGCACCCGACCGACCAGAATCAGCGCGGTTCGCTCGATGTCGGTCGCTTTCACCTTCGCGACGATATCGGCGAGCGTGCCCGACACACGTTCCTCATCGGGCCAGCTCGCGCGATACACCACGGCCACGGGACACGTCGCGCCGTAATGCGGCATCAGTTCATCGACGATGTTCGCCAGATGACGCACACCAAGATGGATCGCCATCGTCGCGCGATGTCGCGCGAGATCGCCCAGCTGTTCGCCGGGCGGCATCGTCGTTTTACTGGCGAAGCGCGTCAGGATCACGGTCTGCGACACGTCCGGCAGTGTCAGTTCGCAACCCAGTGCCGCCGCGACCGCAGCGACCGCGGTGACGCCCGGCACGATCTCGTAAGGCACACCCCGTTCGCGCAGACGCCGGATCTGCTCGCCGATCGCGCCATACAGCGACGGGTCGCCGGAATGCACGCGCGCCACGTCCTGGCCTTTGTCGTGGGCATCGACCAGCAGCGCGACGATCGTGTCGAGATCGAGATCGGCGGTGTTCACGACGCGCTCCGCCGCGTGCCCGTCGAGCACGGCAGACGGCACCAGCGAGCCTGCATACAGAATCACCGGGCAGGTGCGCACGAGACGCTGCCCCTTTACGGTGATCAGTTCGGGATCGCCCGGCCCTGCGCCGATAAAAAACACCGTCATGCCACACTCCGTGATCAGAAAGAATGAATGAATAGGAAGCTGCGATGAGGCAGCGCTCGTCAAACGCTGTGAGCGCTGCGAGGTGTCGCACGCACGTCGTATCAGGGTAGGTTCCGCAGTGCGTGCAGCAGGTCGGCCGGATCGTCGAACTCGCGATCGGCCGCGGGCAACGTGGGGCGCCGCAGGATGATGACCGGCACGCTCCGTTCGCGTGCGACGTCGAGTTTTGCCGAGGTCGCACTGCCCCCGCTATTCTTGCTGATTACGACGTCGAATGCATGTCTATCGAACAAGGCGCGTTCGCCTGCATGCGTAAACGGGCCGCGAGCATCGAGCACGCGCGCGCGGGCATTGACCGGATGGGCGTCGAGACAGCGGATGGTCCACTGCTGGTGCACGGGGATCGCGTCGAGATGCGCAAGCGGTTCGCGGCCCAGTGTGAAGAGTGGCCGCGCAAACGGTGCGAGCAAACCGACGATGCCGTCCCAGTCATCGCACCAGCGCCAGTCGTCGCCGGTTTGCTGCTGCCAGCCTGCGCGCCGCAGCGCCCAGTAACGCAGGTTCGCCGAGCGGCTTGCTGCCGCTGCATTCGCGCTGATCTGCGCGGCGTACGGATGGGTCGCATCGACTACTAACCCGATCCGTTCGTCCAGCAGATAGCGCGCAAGTCCGGCCGCGCCGCCAAAGCCGCCGACGCGCACTGCACAGGCGAGATCGTCGGGTACCTTGCCGAGGCCAGCGAGGCTATAGACGTGGGGGCGATCAGGTTCATTGGTCGAAGGTAACGCGCGCGCGATTCGCAACGCATCGCCGGTGCCGCCGAGCAGCAGGATGCGCGTCATTGAGGTGGTGCGGGACTGACAACCGCCGCAGCAGTCGACACCGCCGGTTCATCGAGTGGCTTGCGGCTATCGAGCAGCGTGACCGGTAACGTCGGCCGCCACGCATCGAAACCGCCCAGTGGCTGCACATGCGCGAGTGCGATGCGCGTCAGCGTGCCGCCATGCGCGTCGCGCCACTCGACCAGCATCGCTTCGCCCTGCACCGTCACCGCGTTCGCCACCAGCCGGCCACCGGGCCGCAGATGAGCCCAGCACGCATCGAGCACGCCCGCCGTCGTGACACCGCCGCCGATGAAAATCGCGTCCGGCGCAGGCAGCCCCGCCAGTGCAGCAGGTGCACTACCCGCGACGAGCTGCAGGCCAGGCACCCCAAGCGCATCGCGGTTGTGCGCGATGAAAGTCTGCCGCTGTGGATCGGCCTCAATAGCGATCGCGCGGCACGATGGATGCGCGCGCATCCATTCGATCCCGATCGAACCCGCCCCCGCACCGACATCCCACAGCAGTTCGCCAGGCACGGGCGCAAGATGCGCCAGCGCGAGCGCGCGGATGTCGCGCTTGGTCAGTTGACCGTCGTTGAGGTAGGCATCGTCGGGCAAACCTGGCGTAAGTGGCCATGCGGATGCGTCGCCGCTCGCGCGGCATTCGAGTGCAACGAGATTCAGTGCCGCGACCTCGCCTGCTTGCCAGGCATCGGCGCGTGCATCGATACGGCGTTCGAGCGGGCCGCCCAGACGTTCGAGCACGATCATCCGGGTTGCGCCGAAACCACGTGCCTCGAGTAGCGCTGCGAGCGCCGCCGGCGACGCGCCGTCGCTGCTCAACACCAGCAGACGCGCGCCATCGTGCAGATGCGCATGCAACGCGGCAAGCGGCCGGCCAACCAGCGACAGCACCGTCACGTCCTGCAATGGCCAGCCAACGCGCGCCGCAGCCAGCGACAACGACGACGGCGCGGGCAGCACGCGCAGTTCGTCGGCGGGAAGCTCACGGGCGAGCGTCGCGCCGACACCGAACAGCATCGGGTCACCGCTCGCCAGCACGCATACCGGCGTGTGCCGATGCGCGAGCAGCGGCGCGAGATCGAAGGGCCGCGGCCAGGACTCGCGACGCGCGCGCAGACGCGCTGGCAACATCGCAAGATGACGCTCGCCGCCCACCACCACCGACGCATCGATGAGCGCGCGCCGCGCCGCGCGTCCCAGACCGGCGAAGCCTTCTTCGCCGATGCCCACTACGGTCAGCCAGGCAGGCATCCCACCATCCTCATCGTCGTTCTCTCGATTGCTCGCCATGGCGCGCCGCATAAGGGCCCCCGGTCATGGCGCTATGGAAAGAAGGCATAATACAGCCTCGCCGGTGCCCTTCGGGGCCGAACAGGGAACACAGTGACACTGTGGCTGCCCCCGCAACTGTATGCAGCGAGTCCGCGCTCCACACGCCACTGGTTCAACCGGGAAGGCTGGTGCGGACGACGACCTGCTAGCCAGGAGACCTGCCGGCCAGACTGTTCGCGCCAGCCATCATCGGGCGGGGTGTACCGATGCCGCGTTTGCCTCCTCGAGGAACAAACCGGGCCGTCGCGCGACGCCAACCCGGTAATCGCTTGAACCACGTTCCGTCCGCTGCTTTGTCTATTGATTCGTCTGGCGCGCCTGCGTCGCCGGTGCTACGTCGCGCGTCGGCGTGTCCGGCGCTTGCGCGTATCGTTGATGCGCGCGACGGCGGATTGTGCCGGATCAGGTTGCCCGGCGGCGTGCTGCATGCGCACGAAGCGGCCGCGATTGCCGAAGCCGCCACGCGGTATGCATCGGGCGTGATCGAACTGACCAATCGCGCGAACCTGCAGTTGCGTGGTGTGAAGGCGGGACACGAAGCCGCGCTGACCGCACGGCTTCTGCAAGCGGGGCTCGGGCCGCAAACATCGGACAGCACGCCCGACACCATCGAGGCTATCGACGGTATCCGAAACGTGATGATCAGCCCGCTCGCGGGTCGCGATCCGCATGCGCTTTGCGACACCTGCGCGCTGGCCACGCAGATTCTCGTGTTGCTGCAAGGCGAGCCGCGTTTCGCGGCGCTGTCGCCGAAATTCGCGCTGCTGCTCGATGGCGGCGAGCGGTTGATGGCGACCGATCATCCGCACGACATCTGGCTCTCCGCCATGCCGGTCGACAAGAACGAGCCGCGCTTTGCGATCGGTTTCGCGGGATGCCCGTCGCTCGACGCAGGCAGCGCACTCGCTACCGTCACCCACACCGACGCGCTGGCGTTGCTGGATGCTCTGCTGCACACCTTCCTGGATCTCGCCGGTCCCGACGACACGCGCATGCGCGACCTGCTCGCTATCCACGACGCGCACACGCTGCTGCAACGTGCCGCCGATCGCGCAGGCATCGCACTGCAACGTGGCTCACAGGTCGACGCGTGGCGCCGCACTCCCACCGATGCAACCTTGCGGCTCGGCGCACATCGGCAACGCGATCCGCAACGATGGTACGCAGGCGGCCAGCCGCTCGCCGGAAGAATCGATGCCGCAACGCTGCGTGATCTCGGCGCGTTGTCTTCACGATATGGCGATGGCTCACTGCGCATCACACCGTGGCAAAGCGTGCTGCTACCGGACCTCGCCACGAACTCAGTTAACGCAGTGCTGGAGAGTTTGCGTGCGCTCGGCTTCGCCTGCGATCCGTCGCATCCGTATGCGGCAATCGTCGCGTGTGCTGGTTCGACAGGCTGTATGAAAAGCGCCGCCGACACTAAAGCGGATGCTCAACAGCTCGCTTCATTACTGACTCACGACAGACCCACTTCGTCCGGCGTTCATCTGACCGGCTGCACGCGATCCTGCGCGGCCGCACATTGCGCGCCGCATACGCTGCTCGCAGTCGCAACCGGTCGCTACGACCTCTACCAGCGCGTCGACTCACCCGACGAAAGCCGCTTCGGCGTGTGCATCGCGCGCCACCTGAGCATCGAACAAGCCGCCGCTCAACTGAATCGCCCAGCCCGGACACCACCCGATGCATGACTACCTTCGCGACGGTCAACAGATCTACCGCCAGTCGTTTGCGACGATCCGCGCGGAAGCCGACCTGTCGCACATCCCCGCGGACCTCGAAAAACTCGCCGTGCGTGTGATCCACGCATGCGGGATGACCGATATCGTCGACGACCTGCAATTCTCCGCAGGCGCGGGCCACGCCGGTCGTGCGGCGCTCGTCGCCGGCGCCACGATACTGTGCGACGCACGCATGGTTGCCGAAGGCATCACACGCGCACGGTTGCCTGCGCGTAACCCCGTGCTCTGCACACTCGGCGACGACGCCGTACCCGAACTCGCGCGACAACTCGGCAATACGCGCTCGGCGGCTGCGCTCGAATTGTGGCGCCCGCACCTGGCGGGCAGCGTCGTCGTGATCGGCAACGCGCCGACCGCGCTGTTCCATCTGCTCGACATGCTCGACGCAGGCGCCCCGCGCCCCGCGCTGATTCTTGGTTTTCCGGTCGGCTTTGTCGGCGCCGCTGAATCGAAAGCGGCGCTTGCGGCGCGTGACAACGATGTGCCATGGGTGATCGTCGCAGGTCGACGTGGCGGCAGCGCGATGGCCGCTGCCGCCGTTAACGCACTCGCCTCGGAGGACGAATAAATGACCCAGGCAGGACGTCTCTTCGGCATCGGCGTCGGTCCCGGCGACCCCGAACTATTGACGCTGAAAGCAGTGCGTCTGCTGCAGGCCGCGCCGGTGGTCGCGTACTTCGTCGCCAAGGGCAAGAAAGGCAACGCCTACGGAATCGTCGAAGCGCATCTCGACGATACGCAACTGCATCTGCCGCTCGTCTATCCGGTTACGACCGAAGCGCTCGAGCCACCGCAGTCGTACGAAGCGATCATTGCGGACTTCTACGACACGGCGGCCGGTGTGGTCGCTACGCATCTGCAGTCGGGGCGCGACGTGGCGGTGATCTGCGAAGGCGATCCATTCTTTTATGGCTCGTATATGTATCTGCACGACCGGCTCGCTACACGCTTCGAGACTGAAGTCGTGCCCGGTGTCTGCTCGATGCTCGGTGGTGCCGCCGTGCTCGGCGCACCGCTCGTCTATCGCAACCAGACGCTGGCGGTGCTGTCGGGTGTGTTGCCCGAACACGAATTGCGGAGGCGGCTCGCGGATGCGGACGCAGCCGTCGTCATGAAGCTCGGTCGCAATTTCGACAAGGTGCGGCGTGTTCTCGACGAACTCGGGCTCGCGCAGCGCGCGCTGTATGTCGAGCGCGCGACGATGGCGAACCAGCGGATCGTGCCGCTCGCCGACGTCGACCCGATGGCATCGCCGTATTTTTCGCTGCTCGTCGTGCCGGGGAAGAAATGGCAAGCATGACGCCACCGGCCATCGTGATACTCGGTGCGAGCGCGCTCGCACTTGCGCGGCGCGTGCAGGCCTGTTATCCGGGCTCGCAGGTACATGGCCTTGCGGAACGTGTTGACGCCGATGTGCGCTATACCGAGCTAGGTACGCATCTGCGTGAACTGTATGCGCGTGGTACGCCGATCGTCGCGTTGTGCGCGGCTGGCATCGTCATCCGCTGCGTCGCGCCGCTGCTCTTGAACAAGGGTGCGGAACCGCCCGTGCTCGCATTGGCAGAAGACGGCAGTGCTGTCGTTCCGTTGCTCGGCGGGCTGGTTGGTGTCAATACGATGGCGCGCGAAATAGCCGCAATGCTTGCGGTTTCGCCCGCCATCACGACCAGCGGCGAGTTGCGCTTCGGTACATGCGTACTGAATCCACCGCCGGGCTACGCGCTTGCAGACCTTGCTCAGGGCAAGCGTTTCGTCTCCGATCTGCTGGCGGGTGAGTCGACACGCATCGAAGGCGATGCGCCTTGGTTCGACGATGCGTCGTTGCCGCGCGCGCCGTCGGCGCGTCTTGCGATTCGAGTGACGCCGTTCGCTGGTGTGGGCGAGTCTGATGATTTGTTGATTCATCCTCGCAGTGTCGTTGCTGCGATCGGTGCTGGGCGCGAGGTTGTCGACGGTGCCACGATCGCAGAACATATTGTTGATGCGCTCGATGTACACAAGCTTGCCCGTTCGTCGCTCGCCATGTTGCTTGCACCGCTCGATCGTATCGGCGATGCTGCGCTTACTCATGCAGCACGTACGCTCGATGTGTCGCTGCGATTCGCTGAATCAGGCACCGACGGGTTCGTTGGCGAAAGCAATGAAATCCATCATCGCCTGCTCGCTGCGGCGTTGCCTGTTCCACACGATGTGCTGCACCGCTCCGGTTCGTCGATTGCACTCGCGGTCGCCGCCGCACCGCTCGATCCCACCCGCGTCGGTCAGGCACGCGGCCGGCTCACGGTGATCGGCATCGGCCCCGGCTGTGCCGAACTGATGGTTCCCGCGGCACGCGACGCGCTGGCCGAAGCCACCGATATCCTCGGTTATGCAACCTACGTGAAAATGGCGGGTCCGTTTCGCGACGATCAGCAGGTACATCGCAGCGACAATCGCGAGGAATTGCAGCGCGCCCGCCATGCATTCGAACTTGCGAGCACGGGCCGTTCGGCCGTCGTCGTTTCGTCCGGTGACCCGGGCGTGTTTGCGATGGCGGCTGCGGTGCTCGAAGCACTCGAAATTTCCGGTAACTCACGCTGGGCCGCAGTCGAACTCAGCATCGTCCCCGGTGTGTCGGCCGCGATGGCGACCGCCGCGCAGGCAGGTGCGCCGCTCGGTCACGACTTCTGCATGCTCTCGCTATCGGACAACCTGAAACCGTGGCCGATCATCGAGGCACGTCTGCGGCATGCAGCCGAGGCCGATCTCGTGATGGCGTTCTATAACCCGATCTCGCATGCGCGACCCTGGCAACTCGACCGGGCGCTCGATATCGTGCGTGCCTATCGTGCGCCGGCGACGCGTGTGGTGCTTGGGCGCGATATCGGCAGACCGGGTGGTGCGCTGACTACTACCACGCTCGGGCAGTTGCGGGCATCGGATGTGGATATGCGCACGATGGTGATCGTCGGATCGTCGACGACGCGGGGTTTTGCTCGTGATGGGGAGCGTGAGTGGGTTTATACGCCGCGGTGGTATGGGTGACTTCGCTGTGTGTTTGAGTCGGGAATCAGCCGTGCTTGAACCATGCTCGATCCGTGTTTGGGCTGGACTCGAACCGAGCCTGAGTCTGGCTTGAGCCCCGCCTGCGCCATGCTTGAGCGACACTAGAGCCGCACTCGCCCCAAATCGAGCCGCGTATAAGCCACGCCGAAACCTCAGCGCTCGATCAAATCTTTGGGCACGCAACATAACGCGCCCCAGGCCTGCGCGAGTTGCGCACATCGTCCGAGGTTCACTCCCGCACGTTCGAAGTCCACGAATACGATCCGATCCGCAGCGGCCGGTCGCACCGGCCAGTCGCGGCTGCGGCCATCGGACAACACCCAGAGCCAGCGCTGCTGCGCAGGCCTGCGGCGAGCCGCACGTTCGAGCAGATGCGCCGCGCGCTGCACACCCAGCGCGAGCGGCGTGCCACCAGCACCGCCAATCGGCCTCAACCAGCGCTCGTTCCACCAGCGCGGCACGGCTGGCCCGAACCGCAGATCAGCGCGTGAACCACCGAAACAGATCAGCGCCGCTTCCGCACGTTCGCGCGCGGCGCGGTCGAACAGCGCAACCAGTAGCCCCTTCGCAAGCGCAAGTTGCGCACCGGCGAGCATCGAAGCGGAGCAGTCGAGCGCGAAGCAATGCAGTTCACCGCTTCGCGATGCCTCGCGCACGAAACGCAGATGATCGGCACGTAGCAGCGCGTGACGTTTCGCGGCGAGCGTCGCGGGCCATGCGATGCGCGTACCCGGTACACCATCGACCGTGCGGGTACGTGTGCGGCTGCGCGTGCCTTGCAACCACCGGAAACCGCTGGGCTGATCAGCGGCGACACCGTTCCGATGGCCTAGCGTTTTTTTGGGGCGAGCGGGATGACGCTTTTGACGTTCGCGATGCCTGCGGGCTCCGGTGGCAGATAACCCCAGTCGCCAGTAGATCCATCGGGCTTCGCGTTCGATGAATCCGGTTGTCCGCTCTCCGTTTGCTTATCGGTGCTTCTAGTAGCCGTTTCCTGCGATGCTGCGTCGACCTCCGATCGCACATCCCCCGCATGTCGTCGATGCAGTAACACCGATGTCGCGACCTGCTCGACATGCGCCACGGTCACCGCCTCCGCACCGTCGAGCGCCGCAAGCGCACGCGCTGCTCGCAGCATCACGAGATCGGCGCGCAAACCATCGACGGCCGCGTCGATGCACAACCGGCTCACGTGCTCGTGTACCGCATCGTCGAAGGACAGCTCCGGCAATGCGTTACGCGCCGCGCTAACCTGTTGCACGATGTCCGACCGCTGCGCTGCATAAGCACGGCGAAACCCGTGCGGATCGAGATCGAAGGCCAATCTTGCCTTGACGATCCGCTGTCGCACCTGCGGATCGAAACAGTTCTCCAGCTCCACCATCAGGCCAAAACGATCGAGCAGTTGCGGCCGCAATTCGCCCTCTTCCGGATTCATCGTGCCCACCAGCACGAAGCGCGCGTCGTGACTATGCGACACACCATCACGTTCGACGGTGTTCACACCACTCGCGGCTGCATCGAGCAACGCATCGACGAGCGTATCGGGTAGCAGGTTGATTTCGTCGACGTACAGCACGCCGCGATGCGCCTGCGCGAGTAACCCGGGCGAAAATTTCACAGCGCCATCGCGCAACACCGCTTCGAGATCGAGCGTGCCGATCAGACGCTCTTCGCTCGCACCGAGCGGCAGCGTGACCAGTTGACCTTCAGGCAGCAGCTCGGCAAGCGCGCGCGCAGCAGTCGATTTCGCCGTCCCGCGCGGACCGCTAACCAGCACGCCACCGATGCCGGGATCGACGGCTGCGATCAGCAGCGCCTGTTGCAGCGGTTGCTGATCGATCAGCGCGGCGAACGGAAAAGCAGGCAGTGACCCATTCATGACCGTGTTCCTTCGATATGTTGCTCGCTCGCCAGCAGATGCTCTTCAAGCTGCGCACGATACGCGCCGGGCTGTTGCCACAAGCCGCGCTGCATCGCTTCGAGCAGTCGCTCGCAGATCGCATGCAAGGCATGTGGATTGTGCTGTTCGAGAAATGCGCGCGTGTCGGCGTCGTTCAGATAGGCATCGGCAACGAGCGCGTACTGATGGTCCGCGACGACGCGAGCCGTTGCGTCGTAGCCGTACAGATAGTCGACGGTCGCGGCAATTTCTGCTGCGCCCTTGTAGCCGTGCCGCTTCACGCCGTCCAGCCACTTCGGGTTGACGACGCGGGAACGGATCACGCGTGCGATCTCTTCATGCAGTGTGCGCACGCGAGGTGCCGCCGGGTTGCTGTGATCGGCGTGATAGACATGGGGCTGCGCGCCGGCAAGGTGGCGCACCGCTGCGGTCATGCCGCCCTGGAACTGGTAGTAGTCGTTCGAATCGAGCACGTCGTGTTCGCGGTTGTCCTGGTTCTGCAGTACGACATCGAGTGCGGCGAGGCGCGTGCCGAAAACGTCGCGCGCTTCAGCGCCGGCACTCTTCTGCGCGTACGCGTAGCCGCCCCATGCCTGGTAAGCATTGGCGAGATCCGCGTCCGTTTGCCATTGGCGCGAGTCGATCATCTGCTGCAAACCTGCGCCGTATGCACCGGGCCGCGAGCTGAATACACGCCAGCCGGCCCGCTGACGCGCCGCTGCCGGATCGAGTCCGCGGGCAATCCAGCTGTCGCGTTCGGCCATCACGCGCGCGCGGATCGGGTTCAGTTCGGGTGGTTCGTCCAGTTCGGCCACCGCCTGCACGGCGGCGTCGAACAGATGCATCACGTTCGCGAACGCATCGCGGAAGAATCCCGACACGCGCAACGTGACGTCGATGCGCGGCCGGTCGAAAGCTTCGATCGGCATGATTTCGAAATCGGTCACGCGATGGCTGCCTGCTGCCCACTTCGGCCGCACGCCGATCAGCGCCATGGCCTGGGCGATGTCGTCGCCGCCGGTCCGCATCGTCGCCGTGCCCCATACGGACAGACCGATCGCGCGCGGATAGTCGCCGTGTTCCTGCAGATGACGTTCGATCAGTTGCTGTGCGGACTTGAGTCCGAGCGACCACGCGGCCTGGGTCGGCACTGCGCGCGTATCGACCGAATAGAAGTTGCGGCCCGTCGGCAGCACGTCGGGGCGTCCACGTGATGGCGAACCACTCGGGCCTGGCGGCACGAAGCGGCCTTCGAGGCCGCGCCGCAGATGACGCATTTCCTGTTCGCCGCACGCGTCGAGGCTGGGTAGCACGCTGTTGCGTAAGCGCGTGAGTACGCGCTCGGCGTGCGGCAACTCGCCCGGTGCCGGTAGCCAGGACGGTACGACTGCGTGTGCAGTTGCATCTACCTTTGTGTCTGCGTTCGCGCTTGCGTCTGTGCTTGCATTTGCGCCTACGTCTGCACTTCCATCCACATCCACGCCCGTACCGTCGCACAACGCCACTAACAACGCAGCAGCCAGCCCCTCAAGCCGCTCACGCGCATCGCCGTTATGCCGCCACGGCGCATCACTCACCTGTTCGAGCAGCGCCGGACGCGGCCCGCTCCACGGTGCGGACCAGTCCGCCGTTAGCGGATCGAACAGATGATCGATCTGCAGGTCACGCGCAAGCGCATCGATCAGACCAGCGTTCGCACCCTGTCCGTCGCCAACCGGAAAGCGGCCAAGTGCGAGCAGCGTGTCACGACGTTGCACCCCCTCCGGCGATTGCCCGAACGTGTGCAGACCATCGCGAATCTGCGCTTCCTTCAACTCGCACAGCCATGCATCGACGCGCGTCAGCACCGCATCTTCCGCATCCTGCCCGACCGGCTCCGCGAGGCTCAGTTCCTCATGCAGCCGATGCTCGACGATGGTCGCGAGGATCGTGCGCCGCAGGAGTTTGGCGCGGCGCGCATCGACCATCAGCGCATCGTAGTACTCGTCGACCTGTCGCTCGAGATCCTGAAGTGGCCCATAGTTTTCTGCGCGCGTGAGCGGCGGCATCAGATGATCGATGATCACCGCCTGCGCGCGCCGCTTCGCTTGGCTGCCCTCGCCCGGATCGTTCACGATGAACGGATACAGATGCGGCAGCGGTCCGAGCACCAGGTCGGGCCAGCAGGTATCGCTCAACGCGACGCTCTTGCCGGGCAGCCATTCGAGGTTGCCGTGCTTGCCGACATGCACGACTGCATCGATGCCGAAATGCTCACGCAGCCAGACGTAAAAAGCGAGATACGCGTGCGGTGGCACGAGGTCCGCATCGTGATAGCTCGCATAGTCGCCTTCGCCGCGCGAACGCGACGGCTGAATACCGACGAACACATTCCCGCAACGCCAGCCGGCGATCATGAAGCGCCCGCGGCGCAGCGTCGGATCGTTCTCAGGCGGTCCCCAGCGAGCATTCAATGCATGGCGCACTTCCTCGGGCAGTTGTGCGAAATGCGCGAGATAGTCGGCGAGCGCGAGACTCTGCAGCGCAGGTCGCAGGTCGCGCACGGCCGGATCGTTGGTGACGCCCTGGGTGAGCTGCTGCATCAACGCGGCGCCATCGGCTGGAAGGTCGCTCACACGATAGCCTTCGTCGCGCAGCATCGCGAGTATGCCGACCACTGAAGCCGGCGTATCCAGACCGACACCGTTACCGATACGCCCTTCGCTCTGCGGATAGTTGGCGAGAATCAGCGCAAGCCGTTTCTCGTCGTTACGCAACTGACGCAGCCGGCACCAGCGCCGGCTCAACTCGGCGACGAACGCGACGCGCTCGGCATCCGGTTGATAACGCACCACATCCACTTCGGTATGCGGACAGCGATACGCGAGCCCCTTGAAACTGATCGCCCGCGTGATGATTCGTCCGTCCACTTCGGGCAGCGCAACGTGCATCGCGATGTCGCGCGAATTGAGACCCTGGTTGTCCTTCACCCAGTCGTCGCGATTGCCGCCGCTCAGGATCACCTGCATCACCGGGGCGTCGCCGGCTAGCGCGAGCGGCTCGGGATCGTCGATTGCGCTCGCGGCGAATGCGGTCGTGTTCAGCACGAGCGCGACGTTGTGGCGCGCACACAGTTGCTGGATCACATCGCGACTCACGGTGTCTTTCAGCGAGGTGATGGCGATCGGCAGTGGATTCAACCCGCGTGCTTCGAGCGCTTCGATCAGCGCATCGAAAACCGCCGTATTGGCCGCCTGCAGATGCGCGCGGTAGAACAGGATCGCGACTACCGGCGCGTGATCGGCTGCACTGTGAGTCTGCCAACGCGTTTGCCACGCTTCGATGGTCGGCAGGTCGTGCTGCGGGTGATAGAGCGTGGCGGCTGGCAGCGATCGCGGCAACGCGGGCTCACTGCCCCAGCTAAACGCCTGCCAGGCGATGCAGCGCAGAAACGCCTCAGCATTCTGCGGACCGCCTTCGCGCAGATAGCGCCACAGCCGTTCGCATAGCGCGGCATCGGCGGTGCTTTTGGCGACGAGGTTCGGGTCTTCCTGGAGATCGCCGGAAAACATCGCCAGCAGTTGCCCACGCCTCCCGGCAAGCGCCACTACCTGTTCGATGCCGTACGGCCAGTACGCTTCGCCGCCCAGATGGTCGACCACGACAACGCGCGCATGTTGCAGCACGTCGTCGACATAGAAATCCACCGATGCGGGCTGGCGCAGGTAGGTCACGTTGGCGAGCCGTACGCTCGGGAAATCCGGGCCGAGCCGCGTTACTACGCTTGCAAGTAGCGACAGCGTGGTATCGGCGGAGCTGAGTACCACGATGTCCGCGGGCCGCTGGTCGATCCGGACAACGCCCGCTGTATCGTCGACAAAACCGCCCGGCGTAGTGCGCAGCAGATGCATGGCGCGTCAGGCCCGCTGTGCTTCCGCGTTTACCGCGGGGTTCAGCGCAGCATCGAACGCACGTTGCAGTGCGACCTGGTCGAGATCTTCGCCGATCAGCACGAAGCGGCTCTTCTGCGACTCGTTCGCTTGTTCGTCCGCGCACCAGCGCCGATCGAAGTAACTGTCGAAGCGGCGCCCCACACCCTGCACGACGAGCCGCATCGGTGCGCCAGGCAGCGCCGCGAAACCTTTCACACGATAGATGGTGTGTGTTTCGACAAGCCGCTGCAACGCGGCGATCGTCGCCTCATGCGATAGCGCCGTACATTCGACCACCACCGAATCGAAGTCGTCGTGGTGATGATCGGGATCGTCTGCAGAACCATGATGATCGTGCCGCAGATGAATCGTGGTTTCCGACGCCGCTTCGAGCCCGAGCAACGCATGCAGGTCGAGCTGACCGTTCTGCGCGCGGACGACCTTCACCTGCGGTGGAATCTCCTCACGGATCAGTGCTTCGACAGCGGCCTGCTGCGCGTCGTCGAGCAGATCGGTCTTGTTGAGAATCACCAGATCGGCGGAAGCAAGCTGGTCTTCGAACAGTTCGTGCAGCGGCGATTCATGGTCGAGATTCGGATCGGCCTTGCGTTGTGCGTCGACGGCGACGGGGTTGTCCGCGAACTGACCGCTCGCGGCAGCGGGTCCATCAACCACGGTGACGACGGCGTCTACCGTGAAGTTGTTCTTGATCGTCGGCCAGTTGAACGCCTGCACGAGCGGTTTCGGCAACGCGAGCCCTGAGGTTTCGATCAGCACATGATCGATCTGCTCGCGCCGTTCGAGAAGCTGCTCCATGACCGGGAAAAATTCTTCCTGCACCGTACAGCACAGGCATCCGTTCGCCAGCTCGTAGACCTGGCCCCCCGTTTCGCGCCCGTCCTCATCGCAACCGATACCGCAGCCCCTGAGAATCTCGCCGTCAATGCCGAGTTCGCCGAACTCGTTGACGATCACCGCAATGCGCAGGCCGCCTGCATGTTGAAGAATGTGTCGCAGCAGTGTCGTCTTGCCGCTACCGAGAAAGCCCGTGACGATCGTGGCGGGAATCTTGCGCATCTGTGTCTGCATCGCTGCTCCGTGGTGGCGGTGAGGGATTCGCCGACAACCCGCGTGTGTCCACGCCACCGGAGGGCTCCGCTACGTGCTTCGCGATACGTCGTTCAACTGCTCGTCCATATGACAGAACGCCGCCGTGACAGGCGAGTAGAAGACGAAACGCGGGGACGATGACGCAGAGTCCGGCGCTAATGGAAACACAAGGAAATCGTGGACGACACGCCGCATCCCCGCGGCGCGAACCCATTTTGTCTGGCCGGTATCCGGGCTAACGAATGAACCGCTTCACCTTCCCACGCGACGCTCATGTCGCGCAGTGGTCGATTGCATGCAGGGTTGATGTGCATGCAGCGAAGCCGGTCTTGCAGCGCTTGCGCGCTGCTTTCGCTTACCGTTGCGGGGGCAGCACAGGTTGGTCCGTTCCGCGGTGGGAGGACGCCCTGTTTCCCGTTTAACTGCGTGCGCGGGAGGCGCGCACGCGAGCACCAGAGTGCGTGCGAGTGTAGGCCGCCGGCCTTGCTGCGTCAAGGAATGCGCCCCGTGTAACACGCGCACCCTGTGATATCGTATGCGCTCGTTTGGTGCCCGCACGCGCGCTCGCGCGTGCAGTTAAACGGGAAACAGAAAGCGCGCATTGCGCTCAACCTGTGCTGTCCCCGCAACGGTAAACGGCCCGCGGCCTTTGAGCCGCACCTGTCGTTCGAAGCCACTGTCCGCCGCGCGGATGGGAAGGCAACGACATGAGGCCGCCAGCCCGGATACCGGCCAGACGAGGGGGCGTACGTCCACGTCGAACGCGACGAGGACGGCGCCGAACGCTGGGTCTGCGGGGGACAGACACACGGCGCCAAGATAACAAGCGATCGCTATTGCGCTGTCGAGCTCTGCCGACACACATCGCCCGATCCGAAATCCATCCATGACGAAGACTCTGATCGCCGGCATCGGCTGTCGACGCAATGTGTCGGCGGATCAGATCGATGCCGCGCTGCATGCCGTGCTCGGTACGCGCTCGCTCGCCGAGATCCGGGAAATCGCCACCGTCGAGACGAAAGCGAACGAACCCGGCCTGCTCGAATTTTGCGCACGTCATGCTTTGCCGTTGCGCCTTTTCACATCCACGCAGATCGCTGCCGTACCGCTTGCGCCGCATATGCGCTCAACCACTGTGCGAGCGCATCTAGGCATCGACGGTGTGTGCGAACCCTGCGCGCGGCTCGCGGCACCTTATGGCCAGTTGATCGTCGGCAAGACGGTGCATAACGGCGTCACCGTCGCGCTCGTTGCCGACCCAATCATTAGCTCCACTCCATCCCCTTCCACCGACCAGGACCTCGACCGATGAAAACCGATCCCGAATCGCATCAACGCATGACGCAACGGCGTCGCGAAGGACACGAAAAGAAGCAGTCCACGGCCACCGTCGAAAAGGGCCTGCTGATCGTCAACACGGGCAACGGCAAAGGCAAGAGCACGGCCGCGTTCGGCATGGCCGTGCGCATACTCGGCCACGGCATGCGGCTCGGCGTCGTGCAGTTCATCAAGGGTGCGTTGCATACCTCGGAGCGCGATTTTCTCGGCGCCCAGGCGCACTGCGATTTCGTCACGATGGGCGACGGTTATACGTGGAACACGCAGGATCGCGACGCCGACATCGCCACCGCGCGCAAAGGCTGGGACGAGGCGCGCCGCATGATCGACAGCGGCGACTACCAGATGGTGATCCTCGACGAACTCAACACGGTGCTGAAATACGAATACCTGCCGCTCGACGAAGTGCTCGCCGTGTTAAACGCCCGGCCCGCGGCGCTGCACGTCGTCGTGACCGGCCGCCACGCACCCGATGCGCTGATCGAAGCCGCCGATCTCGTCACCGAAATGCGCCTCGTCAAGCATCCGTATCGCGAGCAGCATGTAAAGGCACAACGCGGCGTGGAGTTCTGACGATGCCGGCATGTCCTGCGTTGTTCATCAGCGCGCCTGCGTCGGGTCAGGGCAAGACGACGATCACCGCGGGGCTTGCCCGTTACCATCGGCGGCGGGGACGGCGGGTGCGCGTCTTCAAGACCGGACCTGACTTTCTCGACCCGACTATCCTCGAGCGGGCAAGTGGCGCGCCCGTCGAATCGCTCGATCTGTGGATGGTCGGTGAAGACGCGTGCCGCGATCTGCTTGCCGAGGCCGCGACGCAGGTCGATCTGATCTTGATTGAAGGCGTGATGGGTCTTTTCGACGGCACGCCGAGCAGTGCCGATCTCGCCACGACGTTCGGCGTACCGGTCGTCGCGGTTATTTCGGCGAAAGCGATGGCGCAGACGTTCGGCGCGATCGCCTTCGGACTCGTGAAGTTTCATCCGCAGGTGCCGTTTCATGGCGTGTTCGCCAACCGCGTGGGCTCGGCGCGTCATGCGCAACTGTTGCAGGAAGCCTTGCCGCCGGACATCGCGTGGACCGGCCACATGGCGAGCGATGCCGCCATCGAACTCCCCGACCGCCACCTGGGCTTGCGGCAAGCCGACGAAATCGACGATCTCGACGCGCGGCTCGATCGCGTAGCGGATGCGCTCGCCGCAACTGCGCTTGCCGCGCTGCCGCCCACCGTCGGTTTCACGTCCGCATCCGGTGTGCATGAAAACGCCCCGCTGCCGCGCCTGCTCGACGGAATGCGGATTGCCATCGCACGCGATGCCGCGTTCTCCTTCATCTATCCGGCGAATCTCGCGCTACTCGAAACGCTGGGTGCCACGATCGCGTTCTTCTCGCCGCTCGCCGACGAAGCCGTCCCAATCGATGCTCACGCGCTCTACCTGCCAGGTGGTTACCCGGAGCTGCACGCCGCCACGCTCGCACGCAGCACTCGCACGGCAGCTTCGATTCACGCACATGCAGCAGCGAAAAAGACCATCGTCGCGGAATGCGGCGGTATGCTGTACCTGCTCGACAGCCTGACGGATATCGACGGTACGCAGACACCGATGCTCGGCCTGCTACCCGGCCACGCAACGATGCAGGCGCGACTCGCGGCGCTCGGCATGCAGCAGCTGAACGGGCGACACGGCACACTGAGAGGCCATACGTTCCACTATACGCAGATGACCACCCCACTCGATCCCGTACTGACCGCCACCCGGCCGCACGCCGCGGGGCCGGCTGCGGGCGGCGAGTCCGTGTACCGCTCGGGTTCGATCGTCGCGACCTATATGCACGGCTACTGGCCGTCCAATCCGGCTTTCACGGCCGCCCTGTTCCATGGCGCAACCCTTTAACGACAGCGAACGCGCAGCCGTCTATCGCGCGATCTATGAGCGGCGCGACATGCGCCATTTCGTGCGCGATCCGGTCGATCCGGCCACACTGCAACGCCTGCTCGATGCTGCACACCATGCACCGAGCGTCGGCTACATGCAGCCGTGGCGCATCACGCGCGTTACCGATGACGCACTGCGTCACGCGCTGCACGCCACGGTCGAACGCGAACGCGTGAAAACCGCCGATGCGCTCGGCAAACGGCGCGACGAGTTCATGAAGCTGAAGGTCGAGGGCATGCTCGACTGCGCCGAGTTGCTGGTCGTCGGATTGATGGACGGTCGCGAGAAGCATGTGTTCGGACGACGCACGCTGCCGGAGATGGATCTGGCATCGGTGGCATGCGCGATCCAGAACATGTGGCTCGCCGCGCGCGCGGAGGGGTTGGGGTTGGGCTGGGTGTCGATCTTCGACGTCGACGAAGTCGCCGCGCTGCTGCATATGCCCGCCGGCGCCAGGCCGGTGGCGATCCTGTGCATCGGTCATGTCGCGCAGTTCTACGACGAACCGATGCTCGAAAAGGAAGGTTGGGCGACGCGTATGCCCCTTACTGGCTGTGTGTTTGAGAACGGCTGGCCTGAGGACGAACCGTCGTCGAGCTAGGGCACGTTCACGATGCACGAGTGCATGGTCCCCGCACCGCAAGAACCACTCACACAGGAACCGGATCAGGGCACGACCGGTTTAACCGATACGACATCCGGCGCACTGGTCTCGTCCTTCGCTTGCAGCTTCACCTGCCAGTCCGTATGCCCTGAGTACGGAAACTGCGCGAGCGCACTTTTCACCAGATACGGAATCGCATGCAGCGGGTCGGCGTCGTGATCGCGGCTCGTCGCGCTGACCTTGTAAGCCTCCTCGCCGGAAGCACGTTCCAGGAAGCGCAGCGTCAGCGTATGGCGATACGCGCGACGGCCGAAGAAAGACGCGGAGGTTTCGCCCGCGTTGCGGCAGTCCGCAGTGGCGGCGCTCGCTGCTGCTGCGCAGTCCCCCGTCGCAACACCGACCGTCGCCGGACGCGTTTCATAAGCTAGCGAAAGCAGATAGCGCGTGTGACCATCGTTTGCTGCGCTGAAGCCATACTTTGCAAGCTCGCTCTGTACAAGCGTCTCGTACTGCGCATAGGCAGGATTCGAATCCTGCGACGGCAGACGCGTGACCGTATAGGTCTTGCCTTGCAGCGGAGCCGCCGGCGCCGACGCATGCACGTCGGTCTTCACGCCGGCGCATCCCGCCAGCGCTACCGCGCAACTCGCCGCAGCGAGCGCGGTGCAGATCGACCTCAGTTTCATCATGTTCATGCTCCGATAAGAGTGCGGTCCGTACCTGTGTCCGTGTTCATCAGTCCACCTCGAACGGCTGTGCGGCGGTTTCGTCGAGTGCCGGCAACGACACCGTGAACGCCGTGCCCTTGCCCGGTTCGCTGTCGACGTGGACGTCGCCGCCATGCCGCGTCACCACGGTCTTGACGAACGCCATGCCGAGCCCGGCGCCGCCCACTTCGGGTCGCTCCGACTCGTGAAAACGCCGGAAACGTTCGAACAGTTTCGCCTGCTGCTCGGTCGGAATGCCGTAGCCCTCGTCCCGAATCGTACATTGCACATGGGCCGGCGTGCCCTGGACGCGCGCAATCGTACAGACGATGCGCGTGTCGGGCGGGCTATATTTGACCGCGTTGTTCAGGATGTTGACGAGCGCACGCGTGATCAGCGAGCGGTCCGCGCAGATCCAGTAGGTGTCGTCTTCGCTGGCGGTTGCAGCGTCGCCGTTATCGCCTGCGTCGGCATCTGCGCCAGGCAGCGGTGTTTCGAGACGAATCTGCTTCGCATGGGCCTGCGGCCAGACCTCGTCGCTGGCATCGATCAGTAGTTCGGCGAAATTGACCGGCTCCAGCACATAGGTCTGCGATTCCGCGCGGGCCAGTTGAACGAAGTCGTCGGCCAGCGTCAGCGCGCGCTGCGCATAGCGTTCGATCCGTTCGAGCAGCTCGTGCATGCGACCCGATTCGATACGCGAGCGCTCGATCTCGACCAGCGCGAGAATCGACGCCTGCGGCGAGCGCATGTCGTGCGACAACAGCCGCAAAGCATCTTCGCGATGCCGCTCGGCCTCATGCAGCGCAGTCACATCGACGAGACCCGCGATCCACCCGGTCGCCTCGCCTTGCGCATTCGCGCACTTCGCATAGCGCAGCAGATGATCGCGCGCGTCGCGATCCTGCACTTCGATGCCCCGCTCCATCAGCGCCGCGAACTCCGAGCGCGCCGGATCAAGCACCGCGGGCCAGTGCGTGCGCGCAAAACCGTCGGCGTCCGGGTTCTCATCGATCGATTTCACGTACGTCAGATCACCGAACACTTCGCGGATCGGTTTACCTTCCGGTGTCGGTGCGCCGAGCCGCGCGAAGTGCGCCTTCGCCGCCTGGTTCGCGATCAGCACCACGCCGTGAACGTCGCTCACGAGAATCGGTTCAGGCACGCTGTCGAGACTGTCCCACACGAAGCGCTTCATGTCCTGCACGCGCTGCGCTGCCTGCGCCATCAGCGCCATATTTTTTTCGAGCGCATCGCCGCCGAAATCGGCACGCTGGCGCGGCGCACCGGGCAACAGATAGGGTTCTTCGGCAAGATGCTGCAGTTCCCTGCGCAGATACGACATCGTCATTTCGAGCCGGCGCCAGTTCCAGATCGGGTAGACCGCGATCAATCCGACGATCGCCGGCATCGGCGACATCCAGATCCGCGCGCCGTATAGCAGCGCGGCGCTACCTGCGATCATCGCCGCGCACAGGCCGGCTGTGAGCAGCAACGAGCGCCACGGCGACAGCACGAGGAACCCGGCCAGCAGCACCGCGAGCGGCACCAGCGAGACGATGAAGACCTGCCAGCCCTGGGTGGGCTCGATCGTGCGACCGGTGAGCAGTGCGTCGAGCACGTTTGCGTGAATGTAGACACCCGGCAGCAGACCAAGCTCACCCGACACCGGCGTGGCAAAACGATCGTAGAGGCCCGATGCAGTCGCGCCGATCAGGACGATGTGCCCACGCAGGACGTCGGGCGACACCTCGCCGTTCAGCACGCTGGCGAACGACACCTTGCGATAGCTTTCGGCGAGTGGACTGAAAGGGATGAGAAAGCGCGACTCGCTACTACCGTCGAACTGCGCACCGGGCACATGCCACGCGCCACCCGACGGCGGCGTGAGCGGCACCTTGCCTGCAGCAATCGCACGCCACAACGGCACCGTGAGCTGCGGCCAGTGCGAGCGCGCATCGCCTTCGAACAGCGCGACACTGCGCACAATTCCGTCGCCGTCTACTTCGAGATTGATGTGACCAAGGCCCGCGGCAGCTTGCGCGAGCGGGTCGACCGGCTTGACGACATCGCGCTTGCCGTCGGCCCCTTCCGGGCTCAGCAGCACCGGCAGATAGGTCCGGTTGGCGGCGATTGCGCGGGCAAACGAACTATCGTCGGATGATGCCTCGGTGAAGAGCACGTCGTAGACAACGGCAGCCGGTTGCGCCTGGGCGAGCCGTACCAGCAGTTGCGCGTGAACGTTACGCGACCACGGCCAGCGGCCAATTTGCGCGATGCTCGCATTGTCGATCTCGACGACGACCAGCTTGTCGAGCACCGGTACCGGATGAAAGGCCAGCAGTCGGTCGTAGACCAGATGGTCAACGCCGGTGGTGAGGCGCCCCAGCGCGCCGAGCAGAATCACGATGAGACCGAAGCAGCCGATGCCCGCCCATTCGAACAGGAACCGGCGCCCAACCGGACGCCCGAGGCGCGCCCGCGGATCGAGACTCATGCGCGAGCCTCCAGTGCCCGCATCAGCGGGCGAGTGTGAACGAGCGCACCGAGCTGCCCTTTGCATAGAACTTGCCGTTCTCGAACTGCTCGGCGACTACGGTCCAGTAGTAGACGCCCTTTGGCAAGTCGCTGACGACGATCTGGCCGTTCGTCAGATCAGTGCGGTCGATGATCGGATCGTGCAGATCGGCGGAACCGGCAAGCACGAAGCGGAACCGGGTCGGCACACCCTGGCGGCCGACGAACCAGCGGAATTCGTAATCGTGCGTGCCGGCGCGCTGCGCGGCGGAAGCGGTCAGGCCGAGCTGACGGCGCTCGAACGCGTAGACCTGCGGCAGGCCCTGCAGACCGTTGACGTCGATGCTCGATACGCGCACGAAGTACGTGCCGTCCGGCATGTCGCCAAACGATGCCTTCGGTTCGGCGACGCGCTGGTCGCGGATCATGTCGAGCAGATCGGCATCTCGCGCAATCTGCACGCGATAGCCGCGGGCGCTGGCCGACGGCACGACGTCGAACACGACGTCTTTGGCGTCCTGGATCTTGCCCGGATCGGCGACGGCCGGTGGCGGCAGCAACTCGACCGGACCGCCTACGGCGCCACTCGCGTGCGTGACGCTACCGAAGTGGGCGGGCACGAGTTGCGAGGAGGCGTTGAGCGGAACGCCAGGCGCGCGTGGTGCCGTTGCCGCCGAATCGACGCCAACAGCACCGTCGAGTACTTCGACCGCCGTCGACTGATCGGCGCGATCGTAACTCACGCGAAACACGGTCCCGCGAACACCCGCCACCACCGACGGCGAGCGGATCTGGAAGCGATCGTCCTTCTTGACCGCATGCGTGACCTCGCTGTCGACTTCACCATGCTTCAGATCGATCACACGATCGTTGACGCCGGTCAACACGGTCTGGCGCAGCGAGCCGATATCAATCTGGCTGTTCTGCGGGACCGACAGATGCGAGCCGTCGGCCAGTTCGAGCGTGGCGAAACCGTTCGGGCCGGTGCGCAGATGATCGCCTTCGCCGAGCGTCATGTCGGTGGCAAGCGGCGTGTAGGGGCTGTTACCGGACGCGTGCTCGGCGGGACCGCTCGTCGCGATCACCCGGGCCGACATGCGCTCCTGCTTGAGCAATGCGACCGGCAGACGCAACTGCATCCCCGCCGGCAAACGACGCGGCGCAGGGACGTGGTTCAGGCGGGTCAGGGCTTTCCAGTCGCCTGGATCGCGGAGATAGCGCACGGCGATTTCATACAGCGTATCGCCGGCTTTCGTGACGTAAGGGGTCGTAGCCTGTGCCGCAGAAGGCTTCGGCTTTTGTGCGCTGGCGGGGCCCGAGAACAGCCCGGACGTGGCAACCAAACACGCGAGCGCAAGCGGCAACGCCCGCCGGCGCAGCCGCAACCGCGGTGCTACCGGTGTGATTGAAGTCACGGCTAACGCACTAATCACGCATCCCCCTTCTCTATCCGCTCCAGGCGGTAACCATAACCGTAAATCGGCGTGAGCCGATAGCCATTCTCCGGACGCAACCCGAGCTTGGCGCGCAGCATCGACACGTGGGTGTCCATCGTACGCGACGGAATCTCGGTGGCCTGCTTCCAGATCACGTCGAGAATGTGCGCACGCGACAGCGGTCGACTTAGATGCTGGAACAGCAGCAGCGCAAGATCGAACTCTTTCGCCGTCAGCGCGACCGACGTGCCCTTCACCTGCACCTGCTTCGCGCTCACATCGAACTCGAACTCGCCGAACACCTCTTTGGCCGCCACCGAGTTCAGGTGATACGCCCGTCGCAGCAGCGAGCCGACACGTGCAAGCAGCACACCTGCGGGCACCGGCTTCACGACGTAATCGTCGGCACCCGTGTTGAGCATCGACGTGATGTCGGTCTCGCGGCTGCGGCTCGTCATGAACAGCACCGGCAAGCGCTCCGACAGGCTTTGCCGGACCCAGCGCAACACTTCGTCGCCGGACATGTCGGGCACGTTCCAGTCGAGCACCAGCAAGTCGAAAGTCTGGCGGCGCAACTGCTTCACGAGCGCCCGCCCTTCGGCGAACGCATGGCAAATGTGTCCCGCCGCCGACAGCGTCGCACACACAAAATCGGCCTGAGCCGGATCATCATCCAGAACTGCAATTCTCATAAAACCCCGCAACGCAACAACGTTCGTCGGATCTGGATAGCTTCGCTGCCAGCTAATGCGATATGCACCAGCGACAACGCTATTGATCGATCATCGACAAAGCGCCGGACACCTCAAGATGATTCCGTGCAGCAAGGTATCCGATCCATCGTGCGCGCAGGGCGACATGTCGGCCATGTCGCCCTGCGTTTGCGATCGGGGCTTTCATCATAATCGAAAAACAGCCATCCCCTTACGGATGCGCTATATCCGCATCCTGTTTTCCGGCTCGCGGGCGAGCCACCTACTCTCTCTCAGGTTCCGGCCCGGGCTTTGCCGGGCTCTCTCTTTCAAGCTGCGGGCGCGGGTCCGTGCCGGAGGCGCCAGACGTGGCCGTCGAACCCGGTACATCGTTAGCGGGTGTCCTGACCTGTAGCGCCGCGTCCAGATGAATGCGCACGTGTTCCCACGCGGCATGCGCGTAGTCCGGTTGCTGCGCGGCCCATTGCTGCGCAAGCGCGAAAACGCGCTGCGTGGTCGCCGCGCAATGTGTCAGTGCGCCCGCTTCAGGCACCGCCGATGCACGCAGCAGTTCCGCCAGCCACGGCATGTCGCTCGAACACGAATCCGCATACGCCTCGATTGCCGCACGCGCGTGGGCATCGGTTGATGGATCCAGTTCGACGCGCTGCAGACGGCGGTTGCTCTTGCGCGGTCGCTCGCTCGCCCCAAATGGAAGACGCGTAGTGCCAGGTCTAAAAAGCATCCCTTTCCCTGCGTAAGGACAACATTCTTTTTTCCTGTCGTTTCCTGCGTCGATTGCAAGTTTCGCGTGCCGTCGTCAAAGCGATATGCGGGCAATCGTGAAGACTTTTAACAATCGACGAGTATAAGAAGGGTCCTGGATTAAATCGTTTAAGGATTGTTAGATGACGGGTTAAACCTGCGCATAGGCATCGACGTAGCGGCATCGAGTTCGATGTCGCTACGCCGGATCCCTGTCGTGCGGGTACTGTCTGGTTGGTCTCTTCGCGCGGTCCCGCCGCGGGGCGCGCGATGGAGCGCGCCGCGTTGATTGTGCGCCCGCTTGCGCGGGCGCCTCTTTCCTTGCTTCGTGCCGGTCTGCCCGCCGGATGGCCCCGCCGCCTCGTCCTCGGTATTCTGTGATGCTGCTCGCAACTGCTCCAGGCAAAAACGCGACGGCGACAACCTGTCAGACACTTTCGCTGCATCGGGCGTCGCATCCGGATTTCCGGTGTCGCGCCCAACGCGTGCCTGCGCATTGTCGTCTTGGCTGAGCTGGACGGTGACGCTGCATGATCTCCCCTCGTAGATCACGCGCACCCCATCGACTATGACGTCCGCCCGGACGTTGCTCATGCCCGCCGACCACGCACCTGCCGTCGTCGCCGTCGCCGCAATCGGGATCTTTTACACAGCCGTCCCGCCTCCCCAGAAACATGGCGAACTTCAGATCCGCTCTTGTTCTCCCCGAGCGCCGACTTCTCTTGCGAGCGTCAGCTTTCGCCCCGTAGCGATTGTCCGTTGCTGGTACTGCTGAATCGACGCCGCTCCGTGTGTTAAATCGACGATTGCCACACACGTTATTCGGTACCGCAGCGTATGAATGTATTTTCGAGATATCTCGGAAAAACTACTGTCATGGATTGTTAAATTTCGGCTTTTTGATTGTTAAGGAAAGTTAAAACTCGGGGGGATGACCCGTTGTGGGGCGTGAATTGGATTTTGAAACCGTTGGTGACTCTGGATTGGGAAGAGGTGTGACCTGAAAATCGATGGTTAAAGCGGGGGAATTGGGACCACGGCGAATCTCCGGGCGCGTTTCCGGCAGATTGGAGTTGGGCTATCGCGAAGAGCCGAACGGCTATCGCTCAACCACCGGCGCCCCGATCCAGCGACGCAGCACGCAACGCATCACCAGGTCGCGTAAAAAAACGCTGCCGCAGCTGCGTGACCTGCGCATCGCGATCCTGCGGGGCGAGCCCCCTCTGATCGATCTGCGCCCGCTGCGCGGCATAGTCGGCGTAGCGCGCCTGCCATGCCTGCTCGTCCTGCTCCATCTGCACGACGCGTGCGGCGGCCTGCGGGCCAAGCGTCTGTGTGACCTGCGCGCGCATCGCATCGAGTGACGCGCCCTGCTTCTGCATCTGCGCGATCGTATCGATCGATGCCTGCTGTTGCTGCACACGCTCACGCAAGGCGCGCTCGGCCGGCGGCAACGCGGCGTCGAGCGCGGCGAGCCGCGCGGCTTTATCGGCAGCGCTCAGCGACGAGTCCGATGCGATGCGCAGCCGCGCAAGATCGTTGCGCTGCCGCTGCAGCTCGGTACCGAAGAACGGCACGCTCCATTCGCCCATGACACGTGAGGCAAGCAGCGAGCGTTCGTCGAGTACGAGCTGCATCGCGTTGAGATCCGGTTTGCCACCAGGCGAGGCCGCCGGTTGTGGCAGTTGATCTAGCTCCGTGCGGTATGCCGTGTAGCGCTGCCACGCGTCCACAGCCTCATCGGCAGCAGGTGTGCCGTCCAGCTGGATCTTGATGTAGCGGCGCACGAGTAGATCGAGCGCCTGCGTGGAACGCTCGCTACTCGCGGTCAGAAAATAATCGAAGAAGTCGCGGACCGCGCGCGTGCGTGCAAGATGCCCACCGGCTTCGAGCGGCAAAGGCGGCGGCGACGATCCCTGCAGCGAATCCGGTAGTGCATTTAACGGCGACTGCGCCGCGTTCGCAGCGGACGCGCCGGCCGGATGGAAAGCGGCGAATTGCGCCGCACGAGACTGGTCCGCAAGCGCCGCGTCGCTCGCGCGATGCCCGCGATGGGTTGCCGCATCGAGCCAGAACGCCGCAGCAGCCGATGCCGCAAGCGCACCAGCAACGAGCCACGTCCTGCGTACACGAATGCGTCGCTCATGCGCGAGCGCCATCGGTCAGACACCTTGCAGCATCAACCGGTTTGCATGGGCACGCAGCACCGCGACCGGATCGGCGGCATTGGCGCCAAGCACACCGAGCAACTGATTGATCTCGTCGAGATGATTCCACTTGTAGGTCGTGCTGATCACCTGGCCATAGAGCGCACTGCATACCGACACGAGCCCGTCGTTCGGACCGGACTGACGACCGATCATCACGGTGCCGGTCGCGTACAGCGCGGGCGTCGAGATATCGAGCACCTCGGCACTATCGGCCGCACTGACGCTCGTATCAACGGCACCGGTCACACCGAGTACCGTCACGGGCTGGATCGCGCTGCCGGCCCACGAGTACAGCAGGTGCGTATTGCCGTTCACCGTTTCACTCGAAGCGCCCGTCTGACACGAGCCAGGTGCACCGAGCCCCGCGCTCGGATAAAGCGTGTTGTAGTTCGCGGTACTTGCCGTGGTCAGCGCATTCAACGCCGCGATCGCGTCCTGGTTCGTGTTGTGCGTGCTGCTCGTGAGCGCACCGAAAATGTTCGCAAAGGTTGCGATGATCGGCGTAGACAGCCCGGTTGGATCGCTCTGCAATGCGTTCTGCACGAAGTCTGCGAACTCGGAGCCGCGATGTGGTGTGCCGATTGTCGTGACGGATGCCACGAGTTCGGGCGCAACGGCTGCGACATAGCGTGACGTGAGGCCGCCCTGGCTATGACCGATCAGATTGACCTTGGTTGCGCCGGTCGCGGCGAGCACCTGCTTCACGTATGCCAGCAACTGCTCGCCGCGACCGTTGGGTCCGACATCGCTTTGAAAGCCCGACAGGTTCGCGACATAAACGGTCGCGCCGTGCTGTTCGAGATCGGCCTGCATGCCGTACCAGTAGTCGACCACATCGGCGAATTTATCGGTGCCGGCGAGACCGTGCACGAGCACGATCGGATAGCGGGTAGCGGCGTAGTTATCGGTGGCAGCCGAGGTAGCGGCAACGGCTGGAGCGATGCTCGCGGGAATACCGAGCGTGAGTAGCGCGACGAGCGATGCATTGCCCAGCGCGACAGCCAGCGCCCAGGCAGCGACACGAGAACCTTTTGATTTCGTCATATGACGGTCTCCGGTGCAAAGTCGGCGTATTTAGCACTCGAAGCCATCACATGATCAATAGTGCGCGCACTCCACGTCAGTTCGCGCTGCCCCGCACGCAAACTGCTTAACGCGACTGCAGCAAAGACGTCGGTGCGGCGCGGTTGCCGTCGTTCGAAGGTTCTGCAATGCGCATCGCATGCTTCGTCGATTTGACGAGCTCGCGCGGTGTCACGTTGAGCAGGCGCATCATCCAGTGCGCCATGTGGCTCTGATGCGCGAAGCCGGTTTCGAGCGCGACCTGGCTTGCAGACAACTTGCCTTGCAACAGCAGCATGCGAGCCCGTTCGACACGCCGTTGCACGACATAACGATGCACCGGCATGCCGAGTGTTTCGCGAAACAGCACCTTGAAATGCGGCACGCTGAGTTCTGCAAGCGCAGCCAGTTCGGTCAAGGTGAGGCGCTGATCGAGATGACTTTCGATGTAGTCGATCAGCCGCGCTGCCGTGCGCGGCGCCAGCGTGCGGCGTCGCTCGACGAGTGCCGGCGCGCCCTGCGTCAAACGCACGAGCATCGCCGTGCAAAGGCTTTCCGCGTACAGCGGGTCGGAGCTGTCGTCGGCTTCGAGTTCCGCACGCAACGCCCACGCAAGATGCTGGAAGCGCGGATCGCGCATCTGGAAACGTGGCTCGATCTGCGCGCTCGACGCGGACACACCGAGCTGTTCGAACGTCGTGCGCGCGAACTCGCTGCCGATCCAGATGCGCAGAATCGTGCAATCGGCTTCATCGGTCCACTCGCCGTCGAGTCCGGCCGGAATCACGTCGGCATCGCCATGTGCCTGGATGCGCGACGAGCGCCGGCCGTCGCACCTGCAACGCGCCTTGACCGGCGCGCCGACATGTACGCCCACGCGATGATGCAAGCTCGGCGGAACCCGGTGCAGGCCGGCTGGAACCGCAACCAGTTCCGCGCCGAAGCCTTTCCAGCCACGACCGGAACTGGATCGCAGGCTCGCCTGTGGGTTTGAATACGGCAGCTTGTCTGGTGTGGCGGAAGGCATCGCGGGTCCTTACACAGGAGGCAGGTCAGCGACCATTGTGCTGCGTTTCGAGTCGTTTTGCATGACGCCGCCGGATGGCGTGACCGGCTCCCGCGAAAATCGTCATCCGGATCTGCGCATCGCGATCCGCGTCTGCGCGCGGTGCATGCCTGTCGCGTCTACGATCGCTTCATCGTCAGACAGACAAGGAGCAAACCGTGTATGTGATCTTTGGAGCATCGGGCAATGTGGGACGTGCCAGCATCGCAGCGCTGCGGCGCGCAGGCAAACCGGTTCGAGCTGTCGTGCGTCACGCGCAGCAAGGCGAACCGTTCGCGCAACTCGGCTGCAGTGTCGTGCTTGCGGACCTTGCTGACAGCGCATCGATTGAGCAGGCACTGGAAGGAGCAACGGCGGTACAGATGCTGTGCCCGGTACCGCAGGGCGACCCTCATCCCGAACACACGATGCGCAGCATGATCGACGCAGCAACCATCGCATTGCGTGCGCAGCCACCGGCGGTTCTGCTCGCGCTATCCGACTACGGCGCGCAGATCGAGCAAGGCACTGGCATCACGATGCTGTTTCACTACCTCGAGACGCAACTGAAACCACTCGCCGGATCGAGGACGCAACTCATCCTGCTGCGTGCAGCGGAGCACATGCATAACTGGAATCGTGTGATGCCTGCTGCGCTGGCGACCGGCCAGTTGCCGAGCCTGCATCATCCGCTCGACAAGCGCTTTCCGACCGTCGCTGCCCAGGATGTCGGGACGCTCGCCGCGAAACTGCTGATGGACGACGCAGCAACAGCACCGCTGCGCATCGTGAGCGTGGAAGGTCCGCGACGCGTCGATGCGCACGGTGTTGCGGGCGTGTTGAGCGATGTTAGCGGCCGGCCGGTTGCGGCACGCGAACTACCGCGCGACGCATGGACCGCCACCCTGCTGCGTGCGGGACTGAGCGAAGGGCATGCGCAACTGATCGTCGATCTGTACGACGCGCACAATGCAGGGCACATCGATGTCGAAGCAGGCGTGGGCGAACAGCGCTTCGGTACGACTGAACTTGCGCAGGTCTTCGCGGCAGTCATGCCGCAGGCCCCCGCTCCTCGCACCACCAGCACATAGCGTGTGCCCCACAACAGCAGACGAACCATGCTACTCGTTCTCGTCGAAGTAATGCCCAAACTTCGCCTGCTTCGTCCGGATATACCGCTCGTTTTCCTCGCGCATCGGGATCGCGAGCGCGACCCGTTCGCAGACGGGAATACCGTGCGCCGACAGCGAATCGAATTTCTTCGGGTTATTGCTCATCAAACGCACTGACGTCACTTTCAGCAGACGCAGGATGCCGGCGGCGGAGTCATATTCGCGAGAATCGTCGGGCAGACCGAGATCGAGATTTGCCTCGACGGTATCGCGCCCCTGCTCCTGCAGCGCATACGCGCGGATCTTGTTGCTCAGACCAATGCCGCGCCCTTCGTGACCACGCAGGTAGAGCAGCACGCCGCGGCCCTCGGCGGCGATATAGCGCAGCGCGAGATCGAGCTGTTCGCCGCAGTCGCAGCGATACGAGCCGAGCACGTCGCCGGTCAGGCATTCCGAATGCAGGCGCGTCAGCACCGACTGCTGGTTCTCGACGTCGCCCATGACAAGCGCGAGATGTTCCTCGCCGCTATCCTTGACGCGAAACACATACGACCGGAACGTGCCGTAGCGCGTGGGAAGCGTGGCGGTAGCGTCGAGAACGACGCATTCGCCGTCTGGGCAGTCGACGGGCGGCGGTGTGTGAGACGTGGGCATGGCGTTGTGCTGTGGTACTGACATGAACCCGTGAACCACCGGGGATAAAGTTGGGAAGTGGAGTTTACCGCTAATCGGCATCACGCATCGGATGGCGCGCGACGCGCGCGCCGCTCCCGCTTATACTGGATCTGTCTGTCCCTCACAACGGCGCGTCACACGCTGGCGTGCTGCACTGCGAAACGGAGCCGCCCCATGTCTAGCGTTGCCCAGGTACTCAAGTCGAAGCAGGACAATAGCGTCTTCACGATCTCCGCGTCGGATTCCGTCTACAACGCCATCAAACTGATGGCGGACAAGCAGATCGGCGCGCTGGTCGTCACCGACGGCGACGCGATCGCCGGCATCGTCACGGAGCGCGATTACGCCCGCAAGGTCGTGCTGATGGAGCGCTCGTCGAAGGAAACGCTGGTGCGCGAGATCATGAGCAAAGCGGTCCGCTTCGTGCGTCTCGACCAGACCACCGACGAATGCATGGCATTGATGACCGATCACCGCATGCGCCATCTGCCGGTCATCGATCAGGAGAAACTGGTGGGTATGGTGTCGATCGGCGACCTGGTGAAGAACATCATCGCCGACCAGCGCTTCACGATCCAGCAGCTCGAGCAGTACATATCAGGCGAACACACCTGAGCGCACCCTCGCCCTCGCTTGCCTGCGCGACATGCTGCAAAAAAAGCCCAAGCCGTGAGGTTGGGCGAAGCTACCTTGCGGCAGCGGAGGTTCTTGAGCTTGTATCGGTAGTGGATTCGTTCGTTATTGCGAACCTGTCCGCTACGTCGCATGTCGGGTTGGCGCGCATGCGTCGCGTGTCGCCCCGCCGTTTGAGGCACCGGTTATCCGGTGCCTCGCCTGCCGGCGGGTATTGCCTTTGAGCGCCTTTAACCGCCTCTAATTCTGCTACGTCGATCAGTTACCGAAGTAGATCGAGCGTTGCGATGTCATCGGCTGTACGGCGCCGGATTGCGACGAGCCGTTGGTCGACGCGCCGTAGCCGCTTGTATCGGCCACGTTCGCACCTGCCTGCGCCGTGCCGTTCGCTTCAGCGATGCGGTGTTCGGCAGCCTGAATGTTGGCGGGGTACTGGGCGTCGCTCGATTGCGCCGGGTTGTAGCCATTCTGTTCCAGTTGCAGCAGTTCGGCGCGGACCTGCGAGCGCGACACCGGCGCATCGACTTCCTGGGCGAACGAAGCGACCGGTACGGCGAGAACGCTGGCGATGAGTGCTGCCTTGATGAACGTCTTCATGATGATTACCTCCAGATGTTTTTTTGCTGCGCTCCCCACACGATGTGTGAAGCCAGTGAGTTCAGTGTAGGAGGCTCATCATCAAGGGAAAACCCTTAATTGGAAGAAACATAGTTGCAGAATCTGGAAGAATGCTTGGCGCATGCGTAATTCAGTCCGATCGGTAGACTGTGTTCCGTAATAATTGCAGGGGGATTGAAAAACGAGGTCAGCTGCGCGCGTCGTCGCCCGGAACGAGCCCCGTCAACAGCTTGCGCGGCCCGCTGACAAACGGGCTACCCGCTTCGTAAAAACGCAGCAGCCGGTGCATTTCCCGCGACAACCCGATCCGTTTCGTCGCCGCGACCTCGTGTTCCTGCACCTTGCCTGTCCGCATCTTGCCGATCCAGAGCCCGCGGCCCGTGCACAGATCAACACCATCGAACGACGGACCAACCGCGAACGCCATCGTCAGACGGCCTGGGCCGCGCGCCAGATCGAGCAGCTTGATGCCGGGACGACGCGCCTGCATCGCGGCGATTCCTTCGAGCGGTTCGACCGCGCGAATCAGAATGCCGGCGCCCACGTCTTCCTGCTCGCTGG
Source organism: Paraburkholderia acidicola (assembly GCF_002362315.1). Classification (GTDB taxonomy): domain Bacteria; phylum Pseudomonadota; class Gammaproteobacteria; order Burkholderiales; family Burkholderiaceae; genus Paraburkholderia; species Paraburkholderia acidicola. The sequence goes on along the minus strand of NZ_MTZV01000006.1, from coordinate 354,688 downwards.
ACATATTCAGCATGTACGAGAGCCCGTAGGTGAGTCGCACATACGCATGGCCGCGCGCCAGAAACATCGACCCGTTGTGCGGGCGACGGCCCGCAAACGCGTGACTGGTCGAATCGCCGAGCGGGTACGCCTCGGTCTCGACGATCCGCCCGCTCAGTCGACCCTCGGGCAGATCGTGCACGAGGTACTTGCCGACCATGAAGCGGGCGAGTTCGACGGTATCGACAGGCAGGTCGTCGCGGGTTAGCGCACGGACAGGAAGCGCAGCAACAGTCATACGGAACGTGACAAGAGTGGAATGAATAGGCAGACGAAGGTAACGCGGCGTCGGTTTGCCGAAACGCGTAGTGGCGCGCAACTTCAACTCATCGTTGCATCAATTGGAGTATCTTTACTCCCAGCCGTCGTCGGCAAACGATAAGATACAGCCCGACCGGCACGCAGGCGCACCGCGCCGCGTGAGTATCCGCAGCGCATCATCGCAGGACCCGCAGTAGAGTCCCGTCAACGGTTTGATCCGCAGTGTTCCAGCAGTGTAGTGCACCGGCCCGAACGGGGGCCATCGCCATGCATGACAACAGGAGAGAGCAAATGAAGGCAACCCAGGCAATCAAGATCGTCGGCAGCGCACTCGTCGTTCTGGCTTCGCTCAATGTGTACGCACAATCGAGCGACGCGACCGCCCCGGCGGGCACGATGGCCGCACCGGCTACGACGGCCGCACCCGGCGCAACGAAGGCCGAGAAGAAAGCAGTCAGAACCGCCAACCGCGCACTGCAACGCAAGGTGCGTAATGCACTCACCAAGGCAGGCGGCATCTCGATGGCAAACATCACGGTGCGCGCACGCGGCGGCGACGTCGTCCTGCAAGGCTCGGTACCCGAGCAGGCACAGAGCGACACGGCCACGCAGACCGCCCAGGGTGTGGCCGGCGTGACCTCGGTGAAGAACGCACTGTCGATCCGTCCGGAAGGTCAGTAAGCAGTAGAACCCGCCATACGATGGCGGCAGCCGCCCTTCGTCATGAAGGGCGGCGTTTGACAGTGCGCAGCAACAGTTAGCCGCTAAACGTGCGCAACAACTCGCGCGCAATCACGATCTGCTGGATCTGCGTCGTGCCTTCGTAAATACGGAAGAGCCGCACGTCGCGATAGAAGCGTTCGATCCCGTACTCGCTCATATACCCTGCACCGCCGAAAATCTGCACCGCGCGATCGGCCACCCGGCCACACATCTCGGTCGCGAACATCTTGGCGCACGAGGCTTCGCTCGTCACGCGCTCGCCCGCATCGCGGCGTCTCGCCGCGTCGACAATCATGCAGCGCGACGCGTAGATTTCCGCCTGGCTGTCCGCGAGCATCGCCTGAATCAGCTGAAATTCGGCGATCGGCTTGCCGAACTGCTTGCGCTCGGTCGCGTAGCGCACCGCGTCGGCCAGCATGCGTTCCGCGGCACCTGTCGCGACAGCGGCAATATGCAGGCGCCCTTTGTCGAGCGTCTTCATCGCCGTCTTGAAACCGACACCTTCCTTTTCGCCGATCAGGTTCGCAGCCGGCACCCGACAGTTATCGAAGATCACATCGCAGGTATGCGCGCCCTTCTGACCCATCTTGCGATCGATCTTGCCAAGTGTCAGGCCAGGTGTGCCCGCCTCGACGACGAACGCCGAGATCGCGTCCGCCCCCTTGCCCGCCGGATCGGTGCGTGCCATCACGGTGAAGATGCCGGCCTCCGGCGCATTCGTGATGAAACGTTTCGTGCCGTTCAACACGTAGTGGTCGCCGTCGCGCACGGCTGTGGTGCGCAGCGATGCCGCGTCGGAGCCGGCCTCTGGCTCGGTCAGGCAGAACGAGCCGATCAGTTCGCCGGACGCGAGCCGCGGCAGGTAGCGCTCTTTTTGCTCGGGCGTACCGTCGAGCACGATGCCCGTCGAGCCGATCCCGTTGTTGCTGCCGATTGCCGAACGGAACGCCGGTGACGTCCGGCCCAGTTCGATCGCGGCGAGTACTTCTTCTTCCATCGTCAGGCCGAGCCCGCCGTATTCTTCCGGCAGACACAGGCCAAACAGGCCGAGTTCGCGCATTTCATCGAGTAGTGCGGCGGGAATCTGGTCGGTTTCGGCAACCAGTTCCTCGTTCGGCACTAACCGCTCCCGGACGAAACGCGCGATGCTGTCGAGCAGCAGGTTCAATGTTTCCTGGCTACGAATCACAATGGCTCCTTCAGAACCTGCTTTAAGGGGTACGCAAACACGAGGATTAAAACGAAATATCTGTTTTATTTTAATACGATACGCAACTTTCTTGACATAATGGTTGAGCATTGGCCGCCGCGTTCCCGTGCACCGCGTACGGCAAGCTGTCCCCGCATTCTCGCTTACCGACCAGGACACTTCGCATGACAACGACCTCCACCATGCTGCCCCGCTGGACGATCGGCGTGCCGATCGCCGCATGGATCGTCCTTGCGGCGTCGCTTGCCGCGCCCGGCAGCGGCTGGCTGCTCGTGCTCATCGGCGTCGCGCTCGCGGGGTCGGTCTTCGCGGCCGTGCATCACGCCGAAGTCGTCGCGCATCGGGTGGGCGAGCCGTTCGGCACGCTCGTCCTCGCGATCGCCGTCACCGTGATCGAGGTCGCGCTGATCGTATCGGTGATGCTGAGCGCAGGCCCGGAAAAAGCCGGGCTCGCGCGCGACACCGTGTTCGCGGCTGTGATGATCGTCTGCAATGGCATCGTCGGGATCTGTCTGCTGGTGGGTGGTCTACGGCATCGCGAGCAGGACTTCCAGATTCGTGGCGCGAATGCGGCGCTTGCCGTACTCGCATCGCTGTCGGTGCTGACGCTCGTCATGCCCAACTATACGAGCACCGAACTCGGCCCGGTGCTGAGCCCCTCGGGGCTGGCCTTCGCGGGTATCTCGTCGCTGGTGCTGTATGGCGTCTTCGTGTTCGTGCAGACCGTGCGCCATCGCGACTACTTCCTCGCGGACAGCACCAACGTCGCCGACGAAAACATTCACGCCGCGCCACCGAGCGGCGGCGTCGCCGCGCTGAGCGGCGCGCTGCTGCTGGTCTGTCTCGTCGCCGTGGTGCTGCTCGCCAAGCTGCTGTCGCCGGTGGTCGAGCGTGCCGTGCTCGGGGCGGGCGCACCGGAGGCTGTGGTCGGCATCGTAATCGCCGCGCTGGTTCTGTTGCCCGAAGGGCTCGCCGCCGTGCGCGCAGCGCGTGCTGACCGACTGCAGACCAGCCTCAACCTTGCGCTCGGCTCCGCGCTTGCCAGTATCGGGTTGACCATTCCGACGGTGGCGGTCGTGTTCTTGTGGACCGGCCAGCCGCTCGCGCTTGGCCTCGGTGGGAAGGAAACGGTGCTGCTGTTTCTCACGCTGCTGATCAGCACCTTCACGCTCAGCACCGGGCGTACCAATATCCTGCAGGGTGCGGTGCATCTGTCGCTGTTCGCGGCATATCTGTTTCTATCGGTTGCGCCCTAGCGACACGCGCGAGCGAGCCCGCGCGCTGCGCGCCTACTCCGCCCAGTGCGCCGCGATCCAGTCGTGAAAGAGCTTCACTTTCTGCTGATGCGCGACGGCGTCCGGATACACGAAGTAATAACGGGCGCCGGTTGTCAGCACCGCATCGAATGGTCGCAGCAGGCGTTTCGCCGCGACGTCCTCTTCGATCAACGCGAGATCGCTGATCGCCACGCCGAAGCCCTGCAAGGCGGCGTTGGTCGCGAGATCGAGCGTGTCGAAGCTCGGTCCGAGCGCCGCATCGATGTCGCGCGCATCCACATGGTCGAGCCACATTTTCCAGTCGCGGTGATCGCGCGTCGGATGCAGCAGTGTGTGGCGTGCGAGATCGGCAAGCACGGCGAGCGGCCGGTCGCGTAACAGCTCGGGCGCGCACACCGGCGTCAGGCGTTCCTCAAATAACGGCACGGCCTGCACGTCGACACCTGGCGACGTCCCGTAGATGATCGCCGCATCGAACGGCTCTGCCTGAAAGTCGATGTCGTGCTGCCATGTCGTCGTGATCTGCACATGCAGGTCGGGATACTCGGCCTGGAACTGCGTGATCTTCGGCAGCATCCAGCGCATCACGCAGGTCGGCATCTTCAGCGCGAGATCGGTGCGCTGCCGCGTGAGACGCAACGAGATTTCTTCGATGCGCGCAAAACTCTCCTTGACCGCCGGTAGCAGCAGTTCGCCTTCTGCGGTCAGCGTGAGTCCCTTGGCGTGGCGCTTGAAGAGCGGGAAACCGTAGTACTCCTCGAGCGCAAGAATCTGCCGGCTGACGGCCCCCTGCGTCAGACACAGATGCTCCGCGGCGCGCGTGAAGCTGCGGTGGCGTGCGACCGTTTCGAAGATCTGCAGTGCGTTGAGTGGGGGGAGTCGGCGCATGGACGGGGAATGCATCACGGGTCAGGAAAAATCATGCAGCAACGATCTTCGTCATATCAACCAAACAGACGAGGATCCAGCGAAAACAGCTCCTTGCTGATGACGCGAACCCCCTTCATATCGGCATGCATCGGGTTCAGCAGAAGATTGAAATCAGTCGGGCACACCACCGACGGCACCCGCATCGCAAGATCGGTCCCGGCCTCGAGCCAGCGCCGACCGATCTCCACTGTCGACAGCGGATCGCGTGTAAGTTCGGCCCAATCCTGCGGTAACTCGGGGACGTACGCGTTATCGTACGCGCTGTCCGGAACCTCGAGCGTGACGAGGAAATAGCCACCGGCAGGCAGAAGGCCCGCCAGGTGGACGAGCGCCTCGAGCAGCGAGGTTGAAGCGTGACAACAGGTGTACAGCACGCGCATCCCACGCGGATTCCAGCGCCCGCCGGCCAGTGCCGCGCCATTGCCGCTGACATCGTCCGCAAGATAGCGCCCGGGACGCTCCTTCGCGAGCCGGTACACCCTCATGCAGAGACACCGAAGGTGATACGCATCAACAGATCGCGCACCCGGTCGTAGCCCGGTTGCGAATCGAGTACTTCGAGCGGCCTCAGCCCACCTAGCTCGGCATGCGGCCGCTGCAACCACTCGGCAGCCAGCGCATCGTCCTCGAACACCTGCGTCGCTTCTTCGAGCACGTAAAGCACCCGCGCGACCCGATCCGATTCGGCGCCGGACAGCCGCTCTTCCTTCGAAATCTTCCGCAGGATTGTCGAGCTCGGCAGTCCAAGGCCGGCGAGTACCGTCTGCAACGGGATATGGAGCAGTTCCTTTGCAATCCGCTCGACGATGATGGCGTCCATGCCCTCCCGGATCGTAAGACGTTGCTCCAGCGGATCCATTTTCCTGAAGGTCTCGAAGTCGTGCGGCTGCGAGCCGAGCGCACCCGAGCCGACCAATGCCTTGCGGGCACTGGACGCTGCGTGCTTTGCCGAAGCAAGCGCTGAGTGTGATAGCACAGTCATGGAGGCCCTTCTCATCTGGTCATTTTGTAACTCCCATTCTAGAAACTTCTCAAATGGAAGTCAACAAACTCCCAAATGAGAGATTTTTGATCGATCGCTATCCCGACCAGGCGCTTCGACCATCCCGGCGACGCTATTTCTGCAAATCTTTCTGGTCGAGTACAGTGGCTCGCCTCACGACGAAGACTTCACGATGACCTATGCATTCGATTTCAGCGGCTTTGGCCTGTATGCCGGCATGCTCGTACGCGGCGCGGGGGTCACGCTCGGCCTGACTGCGGTATCGACGGTGCTGGGTGGAATTGTCGGCGTGGCGGGCGCAAGCGTCGCGGTGTCCGGGCCGCGTTGGGCTCGCACGCTGATCTCAGCGTATGTCGAGGCGATCCGCAACACGCCGTTTCTCGTGCAACTGTTCTTCGTGTTCTTCGGCCTGCCGAGCCTCGGCATTCACATCGACGAAATCCAGGCCGCCATCCTCGCGATGACTGTGAATCTGGGCGCCTACGCGATCGAAATTGTCCGTGCCGGTATCGAATCGATTCCGCGTGGCCAGGTGCAGGCCGCGCATGCGCTCGGGCTGCATGGCCGGCAGGTGTTTCGCCATGTCGTGCTGCCGCAGGCGCTCGCCAATGTGTTCCCGGCGCTGCTGAGTCAGGTGCTGATCGTGATGCTCGGTTCGGCGGTCGTGTCGCAGATCTCTGTCCCCGATCTGACCTATGCGGCCAACTTCATCCAGTCGCGCAATTTCCGCTCGTTCGAGAGCTACGTGATCATCACCGTGGTCTATCTGGCGCTGTCAATCGTGTTGCGGCAGGTGCTGAGCCGACTCGGCGGTGGCCTCTTTGCCGGGCGCGCGCCACGCACTACCTCCGGTGCAACGGTTCGTCTGCATACGTGGTTCAGGTGGCGCAGCAGCCGCGCTCACGCGTCTCGCGCCCTGCCGACGGAGCGTGCCCGATGATCGAATTTACGCTGTGGGACATCGCCCGCAACCTGTTGCTCGCCGCACGCTGGACCATCCTGCTCTCGCTGATCGCATTCGTCGGTGGCGGCGCCGTCGGTCTTGCGCTGCTCGCGGCGCGTGTGTCGCCGTTCCCGTGGCTACGACGCGTGGTCGTGCTGTATGTGGAGCTGTTCCAGGGCACCCCGCTGCTGATGCAGTTGTTCCTTGCCTTCTTCGGTCTGCCGCTGATAGGCATCGAGGTATCGCCGTGGGTCGCGGCGACCGTTACGCTCACGCTCTACACGAGCGCGTATCTCGTCGATATCTGGCGCGGCTGCGTCGAAGCGGTCCCGCGCGGCCAGTGGGCCGCGGGCGCGAGTCTCGGCATGACGTTCGGCCAGCAGTTGCGCTACATCGTGTGGCCGCAGGCGCGAAAAATTGCCGTCGCGCCCACTGTGGGCTTTCTCGTGCAGGTGGTGAAAAGCACGGCGCTCACGTCGATCATCGGTTTCACCGAACTCACGAAAACCGGCACGATGATTACTAACGCCGCGTTCCGTCCGTTTCCCATCTACGGCATGGTCGCGGTGCTGTACTTCGCGATGTGCTTTCCGTTGACGTGGTACGCCCGGGTGCTTGAGAAGCGCCAGAAGGTCGGGCAGCACCGGTAGCGTTCAGAAGAACGACCACGTCCTGGACGCTACCGGGTCTCCTTCGCGGCGGCTAGCAAGGTGGAAGAGCGGTTACTCGTACTTTTTCAGGCGATCTGGATTCCCCGGCGAGAACGGAAAGAAGAGCTTCCTGAAGCCCGACCTTAGAGAACGCATCGCACCTCGGAGCCTGCCGGGCGCTGTCAATCGATGCGGCCGGCTACTCCCAAGGTAGTGGTCACCGAAGGCCTCGAGCCCCGGCGAGAACACAGGGCCGAGTTCCTTTTTCCGTTCCTGCGGCTCAAAATCAATGTCCACCGGGTACTGCTCTACGGTGGATACCCGCCGTCCGGGGAGCATCGTCTGAGCGCGATACGGCGGACGTGCGCCCTCGTGGCCTACCGGCATACCCAACGACGTTTCGCCGAACGGTCCGTCACGCCGATACGCGTCAGGGCCGGACGTCTGCATTGGCGGTGTCCACTGCTGCCCCATCGAGGCGGGCACCGCCTCGAGTTCATAGCGCACAGGTTGTTGAACGGGTGGTGATGATCCGGGCAGTCGCGATTGTGCGCCGCCCGAAGCGGTTGGATCCAACCACGGCATCGGTGGCACCGGCGGCCCGTCCGACCACGCGCTCCGCGGAGTCAGCGGTACATACTCCGCCTCAAGTTCATACGTTGGAGGAAGTGACTGAGCCGACGATGCTGATCTCTGCGGTTGTGGCTGCACACAATCCGGAGTCTTCGGCTTCAACCACGGCTTCGGTGGCACCGGCGGCCGGTATGACGACCCGCTCAGCAGACTCAGCGGTACATACCCTGCGTCAAGTTCGTACGGCGGAGAGGGTTGGGCCAGCAACGCTACCCCCGGCCGCTGCGCCTGTTCGTTGTCCGCAGCCTTCGGGCTCAACCACGGCTTCGGTGGCACCGGCGGCCGATACGACGATCCGCTCGGCGGAATCAGCGGTGCATCCCTCGCCTCGGGTTCGTACGGCGGAGGTGGCTGAGCCGGCGATGTTGCCCTCTGCGGTTGCGGCGGCACACCGCCCGAAGTATCCGGGTCCGGCAACTCCTTCGGTGGTAGCGGCGGCGCGCCCGGCGACCCTGTCCGTGTCAATAGCAGCGCCTTCGGTGCCTGCGGCAAATCAAACCGCCCTGCGTGAATGGGTGATTGCGGCGATGCGCGCCCGGACACAGACACAGAACCGGTCTCTTTAAGAGGATCTCCCCAATAGCGATGGGCGTCGCCGGTTACTCTTGCGGGATGATTCATGACGCTCCTCGGTGTCAGCACAGCAATCCACCGTCGATCATACGAACGTCGAGTCCTCACCCTCGGCAACAATGCGAAGAAATACCGGCAGATCCGAAGCAGAGGTGTTATCGAGGGCTATGTCGCGACCAGAACCGACCATTGCGGATGCGACGCCGGAACCCGACGTCAACGCACGTGATGGCAGCGCAGTCAAAGCCCTTAAAGCGCGTCATCACACCGGCAATCATCGGACACGATTGCAACGGAACCGGCAACGAACAACCGGCCGCCACGCAAACCGGCGGCCGGTCGCACAAGCCCCTATCGCGCAGCAGCCTGCGTCGACTTACGCAGCTTCGCCACCTCTGCAGCCGTGACACCCGGCGCATGATTGTTCCACCCCGCGCGCACAAAAGTCAGCACATCCGCGATCTGCTGATCGCTGAGCACCGGTGCAAACTTCGGCATCGGATACGCCGCCGGAATCCCCTGAATCACCAGATCGCCGGTGCCGTTCAGCGTGACGTTGACGAGCGACGACGCATCCGCCTCCAGCACGTTCGGATTGCCCGCCAGCGGCGCGAGCAGCGGTGCGAAGGCGCGCCCGTCCACGCCGTGGCAATGCATGCAGTACGCGGTGTACACGCGTGCGCCGGCATCGTTCGCGGGTCGCGCGAGCGACGCCTTCGTCGCCTGTGCGTCATACGTATACGGCGCGGCACCGTTGCCGCCCACCGGCGGCAATGACTTCAGATAGCGCGCCATCGCGGTGACGTCGGGATCGGTCATCGCCTGCGTGCTGTTGTTGATCACGCTCGTCATCGAACCGAACGCCGACGCGTGCTGGTTCGCGCCCGTCTTCAGGAACTGCGCGACGTCCTGTTCCGACCATCGGCCGAGTCCGACGTTATGCTCGCCGGTCAGGTTCGCCGCGAACCAGCCGTCGAGTACGCCACCGCTCAGATACGCGCTGCCGGTTTCGTCGAGCGCCTTCTCCTGGAATGCAACACCGCGCGGCGTATGGCACGAACCGCAATGGCCGAGCCCCTGAATCAGGTAGGCCCCGCGGTTCCATGCAACGTCCTTGCCGGTCTTGTCCTGGTAGACGCCCTTGTCGAGGAACACCATGTTCCAGAACATGAGCGGCCAGCGCATGTTGAGCGGCCACTTGATATCCGATTCGCGGTTCGCCTGCTTCACCGGTGCGACGCCGTGCATGAAGTACGCATAGAGCGCGCGCGTATCGTCGTCGTTGACCTTGGCGTACGACGGATAAGGCATCGCCGGGTACAGGTTGTGGCCGTCCTTCGCGACGCCCTCGCGCAGCGCGCGCGAGAAATCTTCCTCCGTGTAGTTGCCGATACCGGTCTCCGGGTCGGGCGTGATGTTGGTCGTGTAGATCGCGCCCATCGGCGTCGTCATCGGCAGGCCGCCGGCGAATGGCTTGCCGCGCGGCGCCGAATGGCAGGCGATGCAGTCGCCGACCTTCGCGAGATAGGCGCCACGCTGCACTAACGTATCGTCGGCAGTGGCTGTCGCGGCCGGTGTTGATCCTTGAGCCTGGACCAGCGACGGCAGCACCGCATACGTAGCGAAGACAGCCGCGCTCACAAGCTTGAGTGTGCGATTCATGTCTGTCTCCCGTTATGCGGTCTTGAGCTGCGTGCCAACCGGCAATTGCCGCAGCCGCTTGCCCGTCGCCGCGTAGATTGCGTTTGCAACCGCCGGCGCGAGCGCGGACGTGCCGGGCTCGCCGATGCCTCCGGGCGCTTCCGCGCTCTTCACGATATGCACTTCGATCTCCGGCGCCTGATCGATACGCAACATGCGGTAGTCGGTGAAGTTGTTCTGCTGGACACGGCCTTCTTCGATCGTGATCTCGCTGTAGAGCGCCGCCGTGATCCCGAAGATGATGCCGCCCTGCACCTGCGCCTCGATCGTGTTCGGATTGACAACCATGCCGCAATCGACTGCGCACACGATGCGGTTCACCGTCACCTCGCCCTGATCGACAGTCACGTCCGCGACCATCGAGAAGAAGCTGCCGAACGCATGCATCACCGACACGCCACGTCCCTGCCCCTTCGGCACGGTCGTCTTGCCCCAGTTGGCCGCGTTGGTGGCGACATCGAGCACGTTAAGCGCGCGCGGCGATTTGCCGAGCAGATCGCGCCGGTACTTGACCGGATCGACCTTGGCCTGCGCCGCCAGTTCATCGATAAAACTCTCGACGACAAACGTGCCGCGCGTCGGCCCCACACCGCGCCAGAACGCGGTTGGCACCGCGTGCGGCTCCTGGCGCACGTAGTCGACGAGCTGGTTGGGCAGATCGTAGGGAAGATCGGCGGCGACCTCGACCGCGTCCGGATCGAGACCGTTCTTGAACGCAGGCGGCGCGAAGCGCGCCATGATCGACGAGCCGACGATCCGGTGCTGCCACGCGACCGGCTTGCCATTCGCATCGAGCCCCGCCGAAATCGCATCGTAGTAGTACGGGCGATACATGTCGTGCTGGATGTCTTCCTCGCGCGTCCACACCACCTTGACCGGCACACCGAGCTGCTTGCCGACCTTCAGCGCCTGCGTGATCGCATCGGTTTCGAGCCGCCGCCCGAAACCGCCGCCGAGCAGATAGTTGTGCACGACGATTTTCTCCGCTGGCAGCCCGGTCACCTTCACGCCGGCATCGACTGCGCGCGTCGGTACCTGTGTGCCGACCCAGATATCGCAGCCGTCGGACCGCACGTGCACCGTGCAGTTGATCGGCTCCATCGTTGCGTGCGCAAGGAACGGTTGCTGGTAGACCGCGTCGATGCGCGTCTTCGCATTCGAGAACGCGTTGCCGACATCGCCTTCCTTGCGTGCGACCGCGCCGTTGCGCTGCGACGCCTGGGCGAGATCGGCAACGATCTGCTTCATCGACAGGTTCGCGCCCTCGCCTTCGTTCCACTTGATGTCGAGCGCCATCACGCCACGTTTGGCGGCCCACGTATGGTCGCCGATCACCGCTACCGCGTTGTCGATCTTCACCACCTGGCGCACACCGGGGATCTTCTTCGCGTTCGTATCGTCGACGCTTTCGAGCGTGCCGCCAAACACCGGGCAATTCGCGATCGCGGCATAGACCATGTCCGGCAGCCGCACGTCGAGCCCGAACACCGCGGTGCCGTCGACCTTCTCCGGCGAATCGAGCCGTTTGGCCGGCGTGCCGATCAGCTTGAAATCGGCGGGTTTCTTGAGCGGGACGTCCTTCGGTACCGGCAGTTTCGCAGCCGCGCCGACGAGCTGACCGTAGCCAGCACTGCGCTTGCTCGCCGCATGGATCACCTGACCGCTCTCCGCGTGACACGACGCCGGATCGACCTGCCATTGCTGCGCAGCAGCGCCGATCAGCAGCACACGGGCAGTCGCACCGGCACGGCGCATCGGTTCCCATGCATAGCGGATCGACGTCGAGCCGCCGGTCAGCTGTCCGCCGAGCAGCGGATCCATGAAGAGCTTTTCGTCGGGCGGCGCGTGATCGATCGTGACGCTGTCGAGCGGCACTTCGAGTTCTTCCGCGATCAGCATCGGAATCGACGTGTACACGCCTTGACCCATCTCGACCTTCGGGATCACGAGCGTGACCTTGCCCGCGGTATCGATCTGGATGAACGCGTTCGGCGCGAACACACCGTTCTGCGCGGTTTCATTTCCATCGCCACCGATCACCGTTTTGCGAAGTGCGGCGGTACCGCCCTGGCTAGCCGCCGGCAGGCTGAAACCGAGCAACAGGCCACCGCCGGTCGCTACGCCAACCGTCACACCGAATTTGAGGAACGTGCGACGTGTGATGCGCGACCCGTCGGTCGCGCGTGATGCGCCGTTTTGCGCATCGAGCAGTCCTTGGGACATGTCACGCCTCCTTCGCAGCGTGCTTGATCGCTGCGCGGATGCGGTTGTAGGTGCCGCAGCGGCAGATGTTGCCTGCCATTGCCGCATCGATGTCCGCATCGGAAGGACTGGCGTTCTGTGCGAGCAGCGACGCCGCCGACATGACCTGCCCGGACTGACAGTAGCCGCACTGCACCACGTCGAGCTGCCGCCATGCCTGCTGGACTTTCTTGCCGGCGGGCGTGTCGCCAACCGCTTCGATCGTCGTGATCTTGCGGTCGCCGACGGCTGCTGCGGGCAGCACGCACGACCGGACCGCCACGCCGTCGAGATGGACCGTACAGGCGCCGCACTGCGCAATACCGCAGCCGAACTTGGTGCCGGTCAGACCGATCAGATCGCGCAGCACCCATAGCAGAGGCATGTCGGGAGGCGCGTCGACGGTGTGGGTCTGACCGTTGATGGTGAGCGTTGTCATGGGCTGCTCCGGTTGTGGGGTTGTTGTTTATTGATCGTGAGTCGAGGGTGGGTCGACTGTCTTGCTGGCCGGTTTGTATGCCGGCACGACACTAAAATGCGGCGACTCGCTCAATCTATTCTGCAAGAGACGCCAATAGACCCTGATACAGTGAAGCGATCCCGCCGTTGAAGAGCGCACTGCCCGGTAGACTGCCCGTGCAGAAGAGGTGCGATGATTGTAGCGCTGCGGGAAAAGCGGCGTCGATGGATATTGCAGTTGTAGTGGCGGCGACTGGAACCATATATAGAGCGAGCCCACGATTCGCCGCTAAACCATTTCGATCTATCCGCACGGAGCCGAACCATGAACGAAGCACAAGCCATCCAGTTTCTGTCGGACGTGCGCAAGCCGCTGCTCGCGCTGCACAAGTCGATTCTCGATCACGAGCGCGCAGCGTATGAGCAGGAGTTCGGTCCCGCTACGCCGGCTGCGTTCCTGCAGGTGCTGATCAATGGGTCGGGGTTTCGCTGGTTGTCGGCGCTGTCGACGACGATTGCGAATGTCGATGAAGTGCTCGACGACGATAAGGCGACTGCGGAGGATCGTATTGCCGCCGCGCAGTCGGTGGGTGCGCTCTTTTCGGCGGATACACCGAATAACGCGTTTCTTGAGCGCTATCTGCCGTTGCTGCAGGCGAGCCCGGCGGTGCTGCATGAGCATGGTCGGGTCGCGCAGGTGCTGCGTGGGCTTGAATGACGATGATGCATTGACGCTGGGGGCTGCGCTTCGATCATGAAACGCAGCGCCCTCCTGGAAGTGCTCACCTTGATCGTGATCGGCGGCGAGCACTCCATCACCAGACTCAGATCGTCAAGCAGCAACCTCATCACGCTTCACGACAGATTGCCAATCGACGACGCCAGCAACGACTGGGTATAAGGATGCGACGGCGTGCGCAGCACATCGAGCGTATCACCGGATTCCACAATGCGCCCTGACTTCATCACGATCACCCGATGCGCCATCGCGCGCATCACCGCCAGATCGTGCGTGATGAACAGATAGCTCAGCTGGTATTTCTTCTGCAGTTTCGTCAGCAGGTTCAGCACCTGCTTCTGGATCGACACGTCGAGCGCGCTGGTCGGCTCGTCGAGCACGAGCAGTTCCGGTTCGACCGCGAGTGCGCGTGCAATTGCGATCCGCTGCCGCTGGCCACCCGAGAATTCATGCGGATAGCGCACCATCGATTCGGCCGGCATGCCGACTTCCTCGAGTAGCGCTGCAACCCGTCCGCGCCGGTCCTTGGGATCGATATGCGCATGGTGTACCGCGAGCCCTTCGCCGATGATCTGTTCGACGGTCATGCGCGGCGAGAGCGAGCCGAACGGGTCCTGAAACACCACCTGCATGCGTGCGCAGAGTTCGCGACGCTCGCGGCTCTGTCCTGACTTCGGCAACGGTATGCCGTCGATCCTGATCTCACCGGTCGCAGGTCGCTGCAGCCCCAGCACGGTCGCCGCCAGCGTCGATTTCCCGGAGCCCGACTCGCCAACGATACCCAGCGTTTCTCCACGTTTGAGGTTCAGATCGAGTTCGTGTACAGCGCGGAACGTCGCGCGGCCGAACATCGAACGCCAGCCCTTGGCCGGAATCCGGTAATCGATCGCGAGTCCCTCCACGTCGAGCAGTGTGCGCGCATCCGGTTCGATCGCATCGATTGCGCGCTGCGGCTCGCTGTCGAGCAGCCGCTTCGTGTACGGGTGCTGCGGGTTCGAGAACAGTTCTTCGGTGGTGTTGGTTTCCACCAGCACGCCCTTCTCCATCACCGCCACGCGCTGCGCGAAGCGTTTTACCAGGTTCAGGTCGTGCGTGATCAGCAGCACGGCCATGCCGCGGTCTGCCGCTTCCTGCTCCTGCAGGCCGATCAGCAGGTCGACGATCTGCTGGCGCACGGTCACGTCGAGCGCGGTGGTCGGCTCGTCGGCGAGCAGCAGGCGTGGCCGGCACGCGAGCGCCATCGCGATCATCGCGCGCTGGCGCTGGCCGCCCGACAACTGGTGCGGAAAGCTGTCGATCCGCCGTTCCGGCTCGGGAATGCCGGTGCGTTTGAGCAGTTCGATACCGCGCTGACGGGCCGCATTGGGTCTTAAGCCCTCGTGCAACCGCAGGCTCTCCGCAATCTGCTTGCCGATCGTATAGAGCGGGTTGAGCGCGGTCATCGGCTCCTGAAACACCATCGCCACATCGGCACCGCGAATGCCACGCATCTGCTGCTCGGTCTTCTGCAGCAGGTCATCACCGTCGAGCAGGATGCGTCCGCTCAGTTCCGCCTGCGCGACAAGCCGCAGGATGGACAGTGCGGTGACACTCTTGCCCGAGCCCGATTCACCGACGAGTGCGACGCGTTCGCCGCGCCCGATCGACAGGCTTAGTTCCTGCACCGCAACCTTGTCGCCAAAGCGCACCGAGAAGCGGTCGATTTCCAGTAGAGGTTGGGCCATCACTTGCCTCCGCCGAATGCCGAACCGCGCATGCGCGTGTCGAGCGCGTTACGCAGTGCATCGCCCATGAAGGTCAGCAGCAGCAGCGTAATCACCAGCGCCGAGAACGCCGAGATCGAGATC
This sequence comes from Paraburkholderia acidicola, assembly GCF_002362315.1. Taxonomy (GTDB): domain Bacteria; phylum Pseudomonadota; class Gammaproteobacteria; order Burkholderiales; family Burkholderiaceae; genus Paraburkholderia; species Paraburkholderia acidicola. The sequence goes on along the minus strand of NZ_MTZV01000006.1, from coordinate 339,459 downwards.
CACCACGCATCGAGGTTGTTCTTGCCCTCCTGCAGCAGCTCGCCGAGGCTTGGGGTGGGCGGTGGGACGCCGAGACCGAGGAAGTCGAGACTGGTCAGCGAGAGGATTGCGGCACTCATGCGGAACGGCAGGAACGTGATGACCGGCGTCAGGCTGTTGGGCAGTACGTGGCGCCACATGATCTGCCAGTTCGTGAGACCCATGGTACGGGCGGCCTTCACGTAATCGAGGGAGCGGTTGCGCAGGAATTCGGCGCGCACGTAGTCGGACAGGACCAGCCAGCCGAACATCGACAGCAGGATAAACAGCAGCCACAGCGTCGGCTCGAAGATCGAGGCGAAGATGATCAGCAGGTACAGATCCGGCATCGAACTCCAGATCTCGATCAGGCGCTGGCCGATCAGGTCGGTGCGTCCTCCGTAGAAGCCCTGCACGGCCCCTGTCAGCACCCCGAGCAGGACACCCGATACCGTCAGCGCAAGCGCCATCAGCACCGACAGCCGGAACCCGTACAGCAGGCGCGACAGTACGTCCCGCCCGAACTGGTCCGTACCGAGCCAGTTAGTCGCCGACGGCGGTGCCGGAAACGGGTGCGCGGCGAAGTAATCGATGGTGTCGTAGTGGTAGTGGTTCGGCGGATAGATCGCGAAGTTACCCTTCGATTCGAGCCGTGAGCGGATATACGGATCGAGGTAGTTCGCACGCGCCGGGAAGTCGCCGCCGAACACCAGCTCCGAATAGTCCTTCACGATCGGAAAGTAGTAATGGCCCTCGTAGCGCACGACGAGCGGACGATCGTTCGCCAGCAGCTCGCCAAAGAGGCTGATGACAAACAGCGCACCGAAGATGATGAGGCTCCAGTAACCGAGCCGCTGCTGTCTGAAGCGCCACCACGTGCGCCGCCACGGAGAAGGTGACGGTGCCTGGGTGACGACCGCGGACTCAGTGGTCCATGCGGTTGAACTGGATGCGGGGGTCGACGAGGACATAGCAGACGTCAGCAATAAGTTTGGTTACGAGGCCGATCAGCGTGAACAGAAACAGCGAGCCGAGCACCACGGGATAGTCGCGGCGGATCACGGAGTCGTAGGACAGCTGACCCATACCGTTGAGCGAGAAGAGCGTTTCGATGAGCAGGTTGCCGTTCAGGAAGGCACCGACGAAGGCGGCCGGCAGACCGGTCAGCAGCGGAATGGCCGCGTTGCGCAGCACGTGCTTCCACAGCACGTCACGCTCGGCGGCCCCCTTGGCACGCGCGGTCAGCACATATTGCCGGCCGATCTCCTCGAGGAAGGTGTTCTTGGTGAGGATCGTGACGATCGCGAAGTTGCCGACCACCGATGCAGTAACCGGCAATGCGATGTGCCACAGATAGTCGAGGATCTTGCCCGCGACGCTGAGATCGCTGAAGTTGTCGGAAGTGATGCCGCGCATCGGGAACACCTGCCAGAACGTGCCGCCACCGAACAGCATGATCAGCAGCACGCCGAGCACGAAGCCCGGTATCGCGTAACCGGCGAGCACCAGTACGCTCGTCACCGTGTCGAAGCGCGAGCCGTTGCGTACCGCCTTCGCGATCCCCAGTGGCACCGATATCAGGTACGTGAGCAGCACGGTCCATAACCCGAGCGTGATCGATACCGGCAGCTTCGAGCGGATTACGTCCCACACGCTGTCGTGCTGGTAGTAGGACTGACCGAGGTTGAAGGTCGCGTAGTTCTTCAGCATCAGCACGTAACGCGTGAGTGGCGGCTTGTCGAAACCGAACTCCTTCTTGATCTGTTCGATCTGCTGCGGGTCGACGCCCTGGCTGCCGTGATAGCCGCCACCGCCCGACCCCGCCTCTCCGCCACGGCTGGTGCCGTGGCGGAGTTGCATCATCACCTGTTCGACCGGCCCACCCGGCACGAACTGCGTGACGACAAAGGTCAGTGTGACGACGCCTAGCAGCGTGGGCACCATTAGCAACAAACGTCTGAGTATGTAGGTGAGCATCGTTTCGTCCTCGCTAGTGCACTGCACCGGACGACGCCGGCTGTTTCTGGTACCAGTAGTTAATGATCCAGTCTTCGTATTGATAGGAATCCGGCACGATCTTCGGATGATCGTGCGTGCTCTTGTACGCGATCCGTGCGTTCGGCAGGTAGTACTCCGGGACGAGGATGTACATATTGATCAGCACCCGATCGAGTGCATGGATCGCCGTTTCGAGGTCGTCGAGCGACTGCGCGTTGAGCGCCGCGGCGATCAGCGCATCGACGGCCTTCGAGCGCACTCCGGGGTAATTCTCCGAGCCCGGTTGCAACGCCGCCGCGCTGCCGAACCGACGTGTCAGTTCCGCGCCCGGAATCGTCACCGGGTTGTAGATCAGCGTCGTCATGTCGTATTCGAAGTTGTCGAGCCGCTTCTGATACAGCGCGCTATCGATCTCCCGCAGATGAGCCTGGATGCCGAGCATCGCGAGCGCCTGCGTGTACGGCAGGATGATCCGGTCCATCCCGGGCTGGTCATCCATGATCTCGATCGTCATCGCCGTGCCGTTCGCATCGCGCAGTGCGCCATCGCGATAGTGCCAGCCGGCCTGCGCGAGCAGATCACGCGCCTCGAGCAGGTTCGCGCGCTGCGAGCGCGGCGGCAGCGTCGACGGCTGCTGGGTCATCGGCCCGAACACCTCGGCAGGCAGCTCGGCGCGAAACGGCTCGAGCAATGCGAGTTCCTTGCTGGTCGGCACGCCGGTCGCCTTGAACGGACTCGCCTCCCAGAAGCTGTTGGTGCGCCGGTACTGGTCCGAGAACATCATCCGGTTCATCCAGTCGTAGTCGAACGCAAGTGTCAGTGCGTGGCGCACGCGCACATCCTTGAACATCGGTTTGCGCATATTGATCAGCAGGCCCTGCATCTGCGCGGGACCATCCGGGAAAGTGGCCCTCTTCAGCATCCCGTTGCGAAAATTCTTGCCGACGTACTTGCGCGCCCATGTGCTCGAGCTGTACTCCATCCGCGCATCTGTATCGCCCGCCTTGAACGCCTCGAGCTGTGTGTAGTGATCCAGATAGAGCTTGAACAGGACGCGCTGGAAGCGGAACATCCCGCGCCGGGTCGGCAGGTTCGCCGCCCAGTAGTTCGGAATGCGGACATACGAGATCTGCTTGTCGTTCTGACGCCGATCGATCAGGTACGCGCCGCTCGCGATGGGCGGCACGGTCGCGATCTGGTCGAACGGCGGGCGCTTGCCGTTAGCGTCCATCCCCCACTTCGGCGAGAACACCGGCAGGTCGCCAGCGATCAGCGGCGCGCTGCGATCGGCGCGGACAAAGTCGAAGCGGACAGTCTGCCGGTCGACGACCGTCGCCCGCTTGATGATCGAGAACTGCGCACTGACGATCGGCGACGCTTGCGGGCTCGTCAGCGTGTCGAACGAATACTTGACGTCGGCGGCAGTGATTGGATCCCCGTTCGAGAAGCGTGCGGCCGGGTTCACATGAAAGGTTGCCGACAGGCCGTCCGGCGCTACCTCGACGTCGTCGGCGATCAGCGCGTACGACGATGCCAGTTCGTCCCAGCTGCGCTGCAGCAGCGTGTCGAACATCAGAATCTGGATGTCGGGCGCGGGGGAACCGCGCAAGAGGAACGGATTCAGCGAATCGTAGCTCTGCGCGGGACCGTAGTTTTCGTAATTCAGGGTGCCGTTGGCCGGCGCGTCAGGGTCCGCATAGTCGAAATGCGTGAAACCGGGCGGGTATTTCGGCTGGCCGTACTGCGCGAGCCCGGTGACGGCCTGCGCCGCATCCGGCGCCATCACATATGCCGTGAGCGCCACTAGCAGCGCGGCGGCTGCCCGCGTGATCTGCTTCGCACGCGATGTTGCAAATTTCATCATCCGTCCGGTCGTGAATACGTGGATACATGAATACGTCGGCACGCGGCCGACGTTGAATCGGTACGATGCCACCGGGCTTGACATATTCACTGCGCATCGAACCCGGCAGGGTGTCGGGTAAATGAAGCGGGCCGTTCCCGCCGATGTTCGGAGACTGGAACGGCCCGTCAAATGCCCGATAGACGCGAGGCTACATCAGAACTTATACGTTGCGCCGATTTGTGCAAAGCGACCGATGTAGGTGTACAGCGACGAATCGTAACCGGTCTGGTAGCTCGAGTTCATGTAGACCGGATCGAACGGCGGCGCGCGGTTGAAGATGTTGTCGATACCCGCGTACAGCGTCCAGTGCTTGATACCCGTATAGCTGAAGAACAGATTGAACTGGCTATACGACGCCACGCTGCTTTGCAGGTTCGGATACTGACCCGGCTGGAGGATCGCCTGCGTGTACGGACCCGTGTATTGCCAGGTCAGCGTGGCGTTCCACTTGCTCTGGTAGTTCCAGTTCAGGTTCGTATTGCCCTTCCAGCGCGGGAAGCTGCCGCCGAACGGCTGGTTCAGCGAACCGTTGTTACCCGCGAAGTCGGTCGATACGCCACCCACCGGCATCTTGAAGTGCCACACGTACGCCCAGTCGCCGGACAGCGTGAAGGTACCGATCTTCGTCGGCAGCGACTGACGGAACGTGGTCTCGAAACCGTCGGTGTCGAGCGACGCCAGGTTCTGGAACGGCATCAACACATAGGCAATCGAACCGTTCGTATTGCGGACCACCTGCGTCGGATCGTTCGCGTCGACCGTCGCCTGGATGTCCTGCGTGCCGATCACGTTGTCGATGTGAATTTTGTACCAGTCGAAACCGATATCGGTGTTGCGGGCCGGCGACAACTGGAAGCCCACGTTGTAGTTCTTCGTGCGTTCCGGTTGCAGGCTGCGGTTGCCGGCCTGGACTTCCTCGATGAGACCAAACGCGCCCGGATTGTTCGGATCGTGCTGGTCGACCGCAGCCTGCGCACTGAAGCTCTTCGACGAGGTGTTCTCGATCAGCGTCGGCGCACGGAAGCCACGGTTATACGAGCCGTACATCGTCAGCTCGCGAACCGGCTGGTAACGCAATGCGAAGCGCGGCGAGAATGCGCCGCCGAAGTCGCTGTAGTGGTCGTAGCGGCCCGACTGGCTGAACGTCAGGTTCTGCAGGATTGGGATATCGATCTGGTAGTAGACCGCCGCGACATTGCGCTGGCCGGTGACCGACTGCAGCGCCGGCGTCACCAGCGAACCGTCCGCCCAGCCCAGACCTTCGCCGACATACTGGCTCTGGTGCATGAACTGCGCCCCGAGACCCAGCCCGACGTTACCCGTGGGCAGCTTGAACAGCGTCGGCGTCGACAGCGTCGCGTCCAATGCATCGAGCTTCGTGATCGCCTGCGTGTTGGTGCTCTGGTACAGGCCTGCAAGACCGTTCGGCGTCGCCGAAGGATTCTCGAAGTTGAACACACCGTTCTGGACGATGTTCTGCAGTGCGCTCGCGCTGAGCCGGTTCGTGAATTCGTTCGAAACCGTGTCCTGCGAATGCGAGTACGACGCGGCCCAGTCCAGGTCTCCGACGTACGGCGTCGAGATCGTGCCCTTCAACCCAGTAGCTGCACGCCAGAAGTTTGCTGTGGTAAGCACCGATTGCGTATTCGGGAACGAATAGACAAGCCTGGATGGCACGCCGTATGGGTTGTACGGGTTGCTCGCTGGCACCACGTTGGAGATCACGTGCAGGCCGCCGGTCGCCGGATCGTACGCCTGCGTGTTGTTGCCGAGACCACCGACGAAGTTGTTCGTGTTCGTCCGGTTGTTGCTTTCCCACAGATCGGCGAATGCCTGCATCGAGTCGCTGATCTTGAAGTCTGCGTGCACCTTCGCGCTCAGGCGCTCGGTCCACGGCGACAATGAGGTTGCGTATGCCGTGTTGTTCTGGCACACCGTGCCCGCGCCGTTAATCCGTGCAGTAGCCGTGCCCGAGATCGGCGAGCCGTTATAAGGACAGGGGCTGAGCGGCACCCTCGCGCCTGTCGGATCCCGCCAGTACGACGTCGACTGGTTGTACAGGCCGCCGGGGAAGTTCGAGAAATTCTGATTCTGCGTGGTATCGCGATCCGCGGCCGACACGCCGTTGAAGCGATACATGCTGAGGGCTGCCGTGACGTTGAAGCGGTCCGAGTTCAGATCGCCGAAGCCGCCCAGCACGCTCAACTTGGTCGTGCCCGCGCCGCCGCCATCCTGCGTCGCGCCGCCGTAGCTACCGTCGAGCTGCAAGCCCTGGAAGTTCTTCTTCGTGATGATGTTGACCACGCCCGCGATCGCGTCGGAGCCGTACTGCGACACCGCGCCCGTCTTGACGATTTCGATCCGGTCGATGATGTTCAGCGGCAGCGTGTTCAGGTCGAAGAACTGATCGGTGACGTTCGTCGCGAACGCATACGGCGCCACCCGCAGACCGTCGATCAGCACCAGCGTGTACTTCTCGCTCAGGCCACGCAGTGCGATGCCGGCGCCGCCAGGCGCGAAGCTGTTCGTCGTGCCTTCCGCCCAGCTGCTCGCCGAGTTCGCCGAGGTACTGCGCAGGAAGTCGGCGACGCTGTTCTGACCGCTGTTCTCGATGTCCTTCGCGGTGACCGTCTGAACCTGATTGAAGCCGACCTTGTCGGAACTGCGGATCAGCGAGCCCGTCACCTCGAAGCGCTTGAGCTGCGCGACGCCGTCCTTGCCCTGCGTGATCGTATTGGGTGTCGTGGAGGTAGCGGAAGTGGCAGGAGTAGCGGGTGTGGTGGCCGACGCGCCCGGGGTTGTGTGGGACTTGGTGCCCTGAGCAGTCGAAGGGGTGTTCGCTTGCGCGACGATCACCGGGGCCTGCGCCAGCGTATCGGCTGCCGATGCCGGGCCAGCCACCGGCTGGCTCTGCGCAAAGGCCGGTGTGGCCAGCGTCGCTGCAAATGCCAGTTCGGCCCAAACGATGCGTCTGATCGCTACGGCCAATGCTCTTTGTTTCATTATTCCCCTCTCACTCGTCGGTAAGATCCAACCGGTTTCGCGCCGCGACACCGTCCGTCGGCGCGCTATGCACGGCGTTGCAACGCCGCATCCTTTCTCGTGCCCTGAAGCCCACTACCTGACCCACCTGTTGCAGGTGCTGGCGCGACCGCCATCCACTCTGCTTGCGACACCTCGTATTCACTGCCGGGCGGTGCATTCATCACCGCGTTACTATTTGATTCGTATACCTAATCTGCTTGAAAAGATTCGCACTCTAATTTTTCGTTATGCTTATTGCACTGACTGAAATCGTGGTTTTGCCCGGCTTGCCGATTAACACGTTGCGAAACCCTGGCTCTTATTCTGGCCATTAACTCCGACTGATTCGGGTTAGTACCTATTTCCCATCTAAAACTTGTCCCGACCGCACCCAAAGCGCCGCCCTCGTCATGCAATTGCATGAAATCGTAGGTAATAAAAGACGGGGTATCGTAGGCTGAACAACGGTCCGACGTAATATAGCTTTCGGTTTCCTGTTGGGTGCAGAAGATATCAGGGAAAAAATTTACCCGTCAAACTTTATTTGACGCCGCCTTAAAAAGTTTGGCACATTACATTTAACTTTCAATTATGAAAGCCCGTTCGGCGCCTCGCGCAATCCCCGATTGAGACGCGATACCGGGCCCTGCTAACGTCAGCAGATCGCCCTTTACCGCAATCACGCCCAATGAAACCCTGGCCGCTCGATCAGCACTACGTGTTTCGCAATCAGGCCGTGCGTTTTCGGGTGGAAGGCAGCGGTCCCCCGCTCGTCCTGATACACGGCACGCCGTTCTCGTCGTATGTCTGGCATCGCATCGCGCCGCATCTCGCAAGGGTGCGGACTGTCCATCTTTACGATCTGCTCGGTTATGGCCAGTCGGAAAAACGGCAGGAACAGGACGTCTCGCTGGGGGTGCAGAACGCACTGCTGGCGGAACTGCTCGCGCACTGGCAGCTCGATAGACCCGATGTCGTCGCGCACGACTTCGGTGGCGCGACCGCGTTGCGCGCTCATCTGCTCGACGGCTGTGAATATCGCAGCCTCACGCTGATCGATCCGGTGGCGGTCGCGCCATGGGGTTCGCCGTTCGTGCGCCACGTGCGCGAACACAGTGCCGCATTCGAGGGACTGCCGCCGTATATTCACGAGGCCATCGTCAATGCGTATGTGCGCGGTGCAATTGCACGCGACATAGCGGACAGCGAACTCGCGCCGTACGTCTCACCGTGGCTCGGCGATATGGGCCAGGCTGCGTTCTACCGGCAGATCGCGCAGATGGATCAGCGCTATACCGACGAGATCGAAAGCCGCTACGCGCAGATACGCTGCCGCACGCAGATTCTCTGGGGCGAGGACGATCAGTGGATTCCCATCGAACGCGGCCGTCATCTGGCCGGTATCGTGCCTGGCGCACGCTTCGCACCGGTGGCGCACGCCGGTCATCTGATGCAGGAAGATGCGCCTGAAGCGATCGTCGCGGCTGTGCTTGATTTTCTTGCGGGCTGATCTGTGGCGCGGCTTGTGTCCTGATCTTTGGCACGCTTCGTGACTCACCCGCAAACTGACCCGGCCCAGCGCGTCACCGCCCGCCATTCAGCTTGCGCCACAGCGTCGTCTTGCTGATACCCAGCGCCCGACATGCCTCGTCGCGATCTCCACCGCACGCATCGAGTGCCGCCTGTACCTGCTCCGCCTCGACGCGCCGGCTGCGCTGACGCAGCGTCAGTGCGGCCGCGACCTGCTGCGCGTGCCCAAACACCTCGGGCGCAATCGAATGAAGCACGTCGCGCGTCAGTTCCGGCACGCTCGCAGCGTCGTCGCGAGCCGGGTCGCTATCGGCGAGTTCGACCGCAATCCGCTCGATCACATTCTGCAGTTCCCGCACATTGCCCGGCCACGCATGTTGCCGCAGCGGTTCGCCGACTAGCGCGAGCACGCGTGCGGCATCCTCGCGTGTGCGGATACGTGCGGTGAGTCGTGGCTCGCGGCGTGCAGCCTGGCGCAGCAACTCGGCGGCAAGCGGCATCACATCGGACACACGTTCGCGCAATGGCGGCAACACGAGGTTCAGGATATTGAGCCGGTAGTAAAGATCGGCGCGGAACACGCCGGCATCGACGGCAGCTATCAACGCACGATGTGTGGCCGCGACAACCCGGATATCGATGCGCGTCGGCTCGGTGGAGCCGAGCCGCACGACTTCACGCTCCTGCAGCACGCGCAGCAACCGGCTCTGCAGCGGCAGCGGCATCTCGCCGATTTCATCGAGAAACAGCGTGCCGCGATGCGCCGCCTCGATGAGTCCCGCCTTGCCGCCGCGCCGCGCACCGGTGAAAGCGCCCTCTTCGTAGCCGAACAACTCGCTCTCGAGCAATGCCTCAGGAAACGCGCCACAGTTAATCGCCACGAACGGAAAATCGCGACGCGCGCTGATCCGGTGGATACCCTGCGCGACCATCTCCTTGCCCGTTCCGCTCTCGCCAAGTATCAGCACGGTCGCCTCGGATTTCGCGTAGCGCTGCGCGAGTTGCCGCACGCGTTCGATCGCCGCGCACTCGCCGACCAGATCGTCGAGACGGTAACGCGCGACGAATTGCTGCGTGCGCTGCCGCGAACGCAACGTGCGATCGAGCCGCTCGACTGCGCGCGATTCGTGAAACGTCAGCACGCTGCCAGTCGCCGTGTCCGGTCCCGCAGCGACGAGCGGCCCGCGATGCACGACGTAGCCGACACCCCGCACGGTCTGCAGCGTTTCACCATCCGCATCGGGAATCGCGCCGGCCAGATCCGGCGCGACCGCGAGCAGCGACTGGCCGACGGCCGTCGCCGCATCGATGCCAAGTGCGAGCGCAAGCTGCTGGTTGATCGCTTCGACGCGGCCCTGCGCATCGAGCGCGACGACGCCGTCGCGCAGGTGCTGCAACACGTTGTCGAGGCGCTGGCGGCGCAGCGCTTCGCTCGATGTGGCTTGAGCGACGTCGAGTGCGGTATCGAACGCCGCGCGCACCGACGCACGCGAATACAGGAACACCGCAGCCATGCCCGCTCGCGCGGCCAGGTCCGTAACGAGCCCCGGCCCGACGATCGTGCCAATACCGCGATCGCGCAGATCGAGCACGCAGACCTCCGCGTCCTGCGCGGACTGATACGACGCAAACACCACATCGATGCCATAGGCCGCGACGAAGCGGCGCACTTCGGCCGGCGTCTCACCGTGCGTCACGAGCGCAACCGGCGAAGCATCGCGGCGGGCTCGTGCGAGCGCGTGCATCACGTCGAAACCGGTCGGATGAACGAGCACGACCGGCACCTGGATCCGCGCTTTCAGATACGTGCCGTTCGAGCCCGCCGCGACCACGATATCCGGGCGCTGCGCGCCGGCCGCAGCGATTTCGGTGACCGCGTCTTCGTAGCCGCGCGATACGAGCCGCAGTTCGGCGCGGCTGTCGTATTCGCCGGCGATGTCGCGAAACAGGTCGCGCAGTTTGCTGATGCCGATGGCCCAGATGCGGGGACGCGGGCGGGTGTCGGGAGGACGGTTCATGGTGGAAACATGGTGGAAAAGGTGCGACGTTCGTGCCGCGATTATGAACCAATCTTCCATTTATGAAATTTCATGTTTCATAAATGGAATATCCAGCACCCACCACTACAGACGGTTCCAGCGACGAATCAAGCACTTGGGCGGCCCGACGCCCGCTGGCCCGGTCCTTGCACAACACGACGCCATTGTTATCAGGAGGCTTCATGAGCACAGCACATCGAACTCCGGCCAGCGCCGGCGCGCAGTTCCGCGCGGCAGTCGCCGCAGGGCAACCGTTGCAGGTAGTCGGCACCGTCACGGCCTACGCAGCGAAAATGGCCGAAGCGGTCGGCTTCAAGGCCGTTTATCTGTCGGGCGGCGGCGTAGCGGCGAATTCGCTCGGCGTGCCCGATCTCGGCATCAGCACAATGGACGACGTCCTGACCGACGCGCGCCGCATCACCGATGCGACTAACCTGCCCCTGCTCGTCGACATCGACACCGGCTGGGGCGGCGCCTTCAATATCGCGCGCACGGTCCGCTCGTTCATCAAGGCAGGTGTTGCAGCGGTGCATCTCGAGGATCAGGTCGGTCAGAAACGCTGCGGCCACCGGCCGGGCAAGGAATGCGTGCCGACTGCGGAGATGGTCGACCGCGTGAAGGCGGCCGTCGATGCGCGCACCGACGATCATTTCGTGATCATGGCCCGCACGGACGCCGCCGACGCCGAAGGCATCGACGCCGCGATCGAGCGCGCCATCGCGTATGTCGAGGCTGGCGCTGACATGATTTTCCCGGAAGCGATGCGCACGCTCGACGACTACCGCCGCTTCAAGGCCGCGGTAAAAGTACCGATCCTCGCCAACCTGACGGAGTTCGGTTCGACACCGTTCTTCACGACGACCGAGTTGCGCGAAGCGAACGTCGACATCGCGTTGTACTGCTGCGGCGCCTACCGCGCGATGAACGCCGCGGCGCTGAACTTCTACGAGACGGTGATGCGTGACGGCACGCAGAAAGCCGCCGTCGCTACGATGCAGACACGCGCCGATCTCTATCGCTACCTCGGCTATCACACGTACGAGGACAAACTCGACGCGCTGTTTGCCGCACAAAAGTAATCTCACTGTAACGAACGCCGCCGGAGAAATACGATGAGCGAAGCAGACAACAGCACCCCGAACGCAGGTGCGTTCAAACCGAAGAAATCCGTCGCGCTCTCGGGCGTAACGGCAGGAAACACGGCTCTGTGCACGGTCGGGCGTACGGGCAACGATTTGCACTACCGCGGCTACGACATTCTCGACATCGCCGGTGCGTGCGAATTCGAGGAAATCGCTTATCTGCTGGTACACGAGAAGCTGCCGAATACCGCCGAACTCGCCGCCTACAAGACGAAGCTCAAGGCATTGCGCGGCCTGCCCGCGAACCTGAAGGCCGCGCTCGAATGGATCCCCGCCTCGGCTCATCCGATGGACGTGATGCGCACCGGCGCATCGGTGCTCGGTACCGTCTTGCCCGAGAAGGACGACCACAACCTGCCTGGCGCACGCGATATCGCCGACCGCCTGATGGCGTCGTTTGGGTCGATGCTGCTGTACTGGTATCACTACTCGCATAACGGCAAGCGCATCGAGGTCGAGACCGACGACGATTCGATCGGTGGTCACTTCCTGCATCTGCTGCACGGCGTTGCGCCGTCGAAGTCGTGGGTCGATGCGATGCATGTGTCGCTGAATCTGTACGCGGAGCATGAGTTCAACGCGTCGACCTTCACCGGCCGCGTAATCGCTGGCACGGGTTCGGACCTGTATTCGGCGATTACCGGTGCAATCGGTGCGCTGCGCGGGCCGAAGCACGGCGGTGCAAACGAAGTCGCTTTCGAAATTCAATCGCGCTACACCAACCCCGACGAGGCAGAAGCCGACATCCGCAAACGCGTCGAGAACAAGGAAGTCGTGATCGGCTTCGGTCACCCGGTGTACACGATCTCCGATCCGCGCAACAAGGTGATCAAGGAAGTGGCGCGCAAGCTGTCGAAGGAAGCCTCGAACCTGAAGCTGTTCGATATCGCGGAGCGGCTCGAGAGCGTGATGTGGGATGTCAAGAAGATGTTCCCGAATCTTGACTGGTTCAGCGCGGTGTCGTACCACATGATGGGCGTGCCGACGGCGATGTTCACGCCGCTGTTCGTGATCGCGCGCACGGCCGGCTGGAGCGCGCACATCATCGAGCAGCGCATCGACAACAAGATCATCCGGCCCAGTGCAAATTACACCGGCCCGGAGAACCTGAAATTCGTGCCGCGCGCGAAACGTTGATGTGAAGCGCTGATCGGGAAAGGGGGATAATTGCCGCTGACGTCCTGCGATGTCCGGCAAGACGCCCCCATGCAGAGCACTGAGCACCACATTCTTATTCCCCACGGTATGAACACTGCAAACCGCAAACCCCTGCCAGGCGCCAAGCTGGACTTCTTCGACACGCGCGCCGCGGTCGAGGCGCTCCAGCCGGGCGCGTACGACATGCTGCCGTACACCTCGCGCGTACTCGCCGAAAACCTCGTGCGCCGTTGCGACCCGGCATCGCTCGATGCATCGCTCAGGCAGATCATCGAACGCAAGCGCGATCTCGACTTTCCGTGGTTCCCGGCACGCGTGGTCTGCCACGACATCCTCGGCCAGACCGCGCTCGTCGACCTCGCCGGCCTGCGCGATGCGATTGCTGCACAGGGTGGCGACCCGGCGCGAGTCAACCCGGTCGTGCCGACCCAACTGGTGGTGGACCACTCGCTCGCGGTCGAGTGCGGTGGCTTCGATCCCGACGCGTTCGACAAGAACCGCGCTATTGAGGACCGACGCAACGAAGACCGCTTCGACTTCATCAACTGGACCAAGAAGGCGTTCAAGAACGTCGACGTGATTCCGCCGGGCAACGGCATCCTGCACCAGATCAACCTCGAGCGGATGAGCCCGGTCGTGCAGGTGAAAGACGGCGTGGCGTTTCCCGATACGCTGGTCGGCACCGATTCGCATACACCGATGGTCGATGCGCTCGGCGTGATCGCCATCGGCGTGGGTGGCCTCGAAGCGGAAAGCGTGATGCTGGGACGTGCTTCGTATATGCGTCTGCCGGATATCGTCGGTGTGGAACTGACCGGCAAGCCGGGTCCAGGAATCACGGCGACGGACACCGTGTTGTCGCTGACCGAATTCCTGCGTAAGGAAAAAGTGGTCGGTGCGTATCTCGAGTTTTACGGCGAAGGCACGGCAAACCTCACGCTCGGCGATCGCGCCACGATCGCTAACATGGCGCCCGAATTCGGCGCGACGGCCGCGATGTTCTACATCGACGAGCAGACGATCAAGTACCTCAAGCTCACGGGCCGCGACGACGAACTCGTCAAACTCGTGGAAACGTACGCGAAGGAAACCGGCCTGTGGGCCGACAGCCTGAAGACTGCGCAATACGAACGCGTGTTGAAGTTCGATCTATCGACGGTGGTTCGTACGCTCGCCGGTCCGTCGAATCCGCATCGCCGGTTGCCGGTGTCTGAGCTGGCCGCACGCGGGATCAGCGGTAAGGTGGAGAACGAGCCGGGGCTGATGCCCGACGGCGCAGTGATCATTGCAGCAATCACGAGCTGCACGAACACCAACAACCCGCGCAACATGATTGCCGCGGCACTGCTCGCGCGCAATGCCAATCAACGCGGTCTGACGCGCAAGCCGTGGGTCAAGAGTTCGCTTGCGCCGGGATCGAAAGCGGTCACGCTTTACCTCGAAGAAGCGAAGCTGCTGCCGGAACTGGAGCAGCTCGGCTTCGGCGTGGTCGCTTATGCGTGCACGTCGTGCAACGGCATGTCCGGCGCGCTGGCCCCGGTAATCCAGAAAGAAATCGTCGAGCGCGATCTGTACGCGACTGCCGTGCTGTCCGGCAACCGTAACTTCGACGGCCGGATTCATCCGTATGCCAGGCAGGCTTTCCTCGCCTCGCCGCCGCTGGTAGTCGCGTATGCGATTGCCGGCACGATCCGCTTCGACATCGAGAAAGATGTGCTGGGCACCGACGCCGCCGGAAATCCGGTGATGCTCAAGGACATCTGGCCATCCGACGAAGAGATCGACGCGATCGTTGCTTCGAGCGTGAAGCCGGAGCAGTTCCGCAAGGTGTACGAGCCGATGTTTGCCGTCACCGCCGACACCGGCGAACGCGCCGATCCGCTGTACGACTGGCGCCCGATGAGCACCTACATCCGCCGCCCGCCGTATTGGGAAGGTGCGCTCGCCAGCGAGCGCACGCTCGCGGGCATGCGTGCGCTCGCCGTGCTCGGCGACAACATCACCACCGATCACCTGTCGCCTTCCAACGCGATCCTGCCCGATAGCGCATCGGGCGAGTATCTGGCGAAAATGGGTTTGCCGGAGGAAGACTTCAACTCGTACGCGACGCACCGCGGCGACCACCTGACTGCGCAGCGCGCCACCTTCGCCAACCCCACGTTGAAGAACGAGATGGTGCTCGAAGACGGCAAGGTGAAGGCCGGTTCGCTTGCTCGCATCGAACCTGAAGGCAAGGTCACGCGCATGTGGGAAGCGATCGAAACCTACATGGAACGCAAGCAACCGCTGATCGTGATCGCGGGGGCCGACTACGGCCAGGGCTCGTCGCGCGACTGGGCCGCTAAAGGCGTACGTCTGGCTGGTGCTGAAGCGATCGTCGCTGAAGGGTTCGAGCGCATCCACCGTACCAATCTGGTCGGCATGGGCGTGTTGCCGCTGGAGTTCAAGCCGGGCGTGAACCGTCTGACGCTCGGCATCGACGGCAGCGAGACGTTCGATGTCACCGGCGAGCGCAAACCGCGCACCGATCTCACGCTGGTGATCCATCGCAAGAACGGCGAGCGCGTCGAAGTACCGGTAACCTGCCGTCTCGATACCGCGGAAGAAGTGTCGATCTACGAAGCAGGCGGCGTGCTGCAGCGCTTTGCGCAGGACTTTCTTGAGTCGTCGAAAGCAGCGGCTTGATGGAGAGAAACAACGGCGTACAGCAGTGTTGTGCTGCGCGCCGGGCTTGATACGCGGGCGATGCGGTGACGCTTCGCCCGCGTCTTAACAGGACAGAACTACGCCATGGCACACGTACCGCAGATCAAGATTCCCGCCACCTACATGCGTGGCGGCACCAGCAAAGGCGTGTTTTTCCGTCTGCAGGATTTGCCCGAAGCTGCCCGGACACCGGGCGCCGCACGCGATGCGTTGCTGTTGCGTGTGATCGGTAGTCCGGACCCGTACGGCAAACAGATCGACGGCATGGGTGGCGCGACGTCTAGCACGAGCAAGACCGTCATCATTTCGAAGAGCAGCAAGCCCGATCACGACGTCGACTACCTGTTCGGCCAGGTATCCATCGATAAGGCGTTTGTCGACTGGAGCGGTAATTGCGGCAACTTGTCCGCCGCGGTGGGACCGTTCGCCATCAGCGCCGGGCTCGTCGACCCAAGCCGTGTTCCGCACAACGGTGTAGCCATCGTGCGGATCTGGCAGGCCAATATCGGCAAGACCATCATCGGTCACGTGCCCATCACCGATGGCGCGGTGCAGGAAACCGGCAGCTTCGAACTGGACGGCGTGACCTTCCCCGCCGCCGAAGTGCAACTCGAGTTCCTCGATCCCGCCGCCGAAGAAGACGGCGTGGGCGGCTCGATGTTCCCCACCGGCAATCTGATCGACGACCTCGATGTACCGGGCGTCGGTACGTTGAAGGCCACCATGATCAACGCAGGTATTCCGACGATTTTCGTCGACGCTGAAGCGATTGGTTATAAGGGCACCGAACTGCAGGACGCGATCAATAGCGACGACAAGGCGCTGGCGAAGTTCGAGACGATTCGCGCGCACGGCGCGGTGCGCATGGGCCTGATCAAGCATATCGATGAAATCGCGACGCGGCAGCATACGCCTAAGGTCGCGTTCGTTGCGCGGCCTGCCGGATATGTGGCCTCCAGCGGCAAACAGGTCGCCGCTGCGGATGTCGACTTGCTGGTGCGCGCGATGTCGATGGGCAAACTGCATCACGCGATGATGGGCACCGCTGCGGTGGCCATCGGCACCGCAGCCGCGATTCCGGGCACGCTCGTGAATCTCGCAGCCGGTGGCGGTGAACGCCAGGCGGTGCGCTTCGGGCATCCGTCGGGCACGCTGCGTGTCGGTGCCGAGGCCAGCCAGGTAGACGGCGAATGGGTCGTGAAGAAAGCCATCATGAGCCGCAGCGCGCGCGTGTTGATGGAAGGCTGGGTACGGGTTCCCGGCGATACGTTCTAGATTCCACGCATGTAGAAAAGCACTAGCCCCGGCGACTCAAACGCCGCGGTTAGTGCTTTATGCGGAGCTGAAATCTAGCTCAACCTTGCTTCCCCGGCAGATACGGCATCGGATCGACCGGCTTGCCGTCGCGTCGCACTTCGAACAGCAACGCAACACGCGAATTGTTTTCGTCGCCCATCTCCGCGATCTGCTGCCCTTGCTGCACGAAATCGCCGGTCTTCACGAGCAGCTTGCGGTTATGCGAGTAAGCCGTCAGAAAATCCTTGTTGTGCTGGACGATGATCAGGCTGCCGTATTCGTTGAGCCCGGTGCCGGCATACATGACCTTGCCGCTCGCAGCCGCGCGTATCGGATCGCCAGGCTTGCCGCTGATCTCGATGCCGCGCGTTTCGCCAGGCTGGAACGACTCGACGACCTTGCCCTGCGCAGGCCACGCCAACGTGACACGGTTTGCGTGACGTGCGGTCTGTGCCATCACCTGACGTTTGACTGCCGGATCGGGGGCGGCGGAGGTATCCGGCGTCGTATCTGTTGCATTGGTGCTCGGCGTGGTCGACGGGCTTGCAGTTACAGCACTCGAGGCCCGCTGTACGTTCGCAGGCTTCGCCGTTTGCGAAGAAGCATCGGCGCTCTCCGCATCGGGCGGCGACAGACGCAAGGTCTGCCCGGCCTTCAGACGACCCGCGCGCTTCAGGCCATTCCACGTCTGTAGATCGGCCACGCTGCAATTGTGATCTTGCGCAATGCGGCTCAGCGTATCGCCGCGCTGGACCTCGTAGAACTGCGCTGGCGCCGGCGTAGCTGCCGGCTGGCTGGCCGCCACTGTCGGCACCGCGGTGCCCGACGCAACTGCCGTAGACGCCGACGCCACCGGCGTAGCGCCCATTGTCGGCGGGTTCTGCTGTGCAACGTTCGTACACCCACTCACTACGATCGCGAGCCCAAGGCTCGCGAGACCGATCTTCGTGATGTCGAAGCGACTTCCCAACATGTTCGACTCCTGCTCGATTCGCCGGGACCGATGCTTCCTGCGGAGAGCCCGCCTCGCGGCAGCCGCAACCGGTCCCGATCATGCATCCAGTCGACTTCGGCACGCAAAAGCGCGCAAAGCACCTCGTTCGTCTCTAAACGGGGTCGGACTGGCATTCAACCTTCAGGGCGCCATTGTAAAATGCGCGTCACAAAAACCTGGGCAGGAAACACAAACTGATACAAATGTTTACGTCTGGTGTTCAGCGCGAACGCAGACGCGGGCGCACCGCCAGTTTCCTGACGGCGCAACCCGGCGAACGAACTTGATGGAGGAAAAGAAAAACGCAGATCAGCTGTAGTACTGCCCCTGATACAGCACATAACCCACCGGATGATGCGTGAAATGCAGCACGGCCAGCACCGGGTTGTCGTTGTCTTCGGTGGGATAGGCGCTGGCCTCGGCGATGTACTCGCCTTGCGCCTCGATGGGCTGCCCCGCCTGCAGACCAGGAATTTCATGAGCCAGCCCTTCGCTGTCGCCGAAACGCACCGCGAGGAAAACTTCGGTACCAACGAGATTCTGGGTACCGCCGTCGAACTTCACCACCTTGTCGATCGTCACGATGAACTGCTGATGGTTCGCGCCATGGTGGTTCTCCGGGCTCGTGAACACGCGGCTGATCGTGCCTTGAATACACGCGAGCGGTGCAGCAAGCGACGGGGCAAAGCGATGATGCGGAAGGATCTGGTTCGCGCGATTGGTCATGAACGTCGTTCTCCGGGAAAGGAACGCAGCGGATCTGCATCCCGATAGTACGGTTGATGCGGGTACTACGACCACGCAGCGGCCAGATCGATCCCGGGAGAGTGCACACGACGTGCATTCAGTGCGCACTGCCCTCGCTATCGAGGTGCGACAGATGCACTTCGTTGTAGCGCGCGCCGGCCACCGCTTGCGGCGGAATGGCTGCTTCGATGCGCGCGAGTTCGTCGGCGTCGAGTTGCAGGCTCGCTGCGGCGAGTGCATCGGTCAACTGAGTCCGGCGACGTGCGCCGACCAGCGGCACGATATCGTCGCCGCGCGATAGCGCCCATGCGATCGCGAGTTGTGCCGGATTGCTATGACGCGTCTCTGCGATTGCGCGCAGCGTTTCAACTAGCGCGAGGTTGCGGTCGAGATTTTCGCCCTGAAAACGCGGGCTTACGCTGCGGAAATCGCGCTGCTCGCCGCGTGCTTTCGACCACTGTCCACCGAGCAGTCCACGCGACAGCACACCGTAAGCCGTCACGCCGATGCCGAGTTCGCGGCAGGTCGGCAGGATCTCCGCTTCGATGCCGCGCGACATCAGCGAGTATTCGATCTGTAAATCGCCGATCGGTGCGACGGCCTGGGCACGCCGCAACGTCGCAGCGCCTACCTCCGACAGACCGATCTGCCGTACGTAGCCCTCTTTGACCAGATCGGCGATGGCGCCGACCGTGTCTTCGATTGGAACCGACGGATCGAGCCGCGCCGGCCGATAGACATCGACATAGTCGGTGCCGAGGCGGCGCAGCGTGTAGGCAAGGAAGTTGCGGATTGCTACCGGCCGCGTGTCGTTGCCGGCCCAGCCGTTGGATGGATCGCGAAGCGCGCCGAACTTCACGCTCACCTGCACGTTCTCGCGCTGCCGGCCGCGCAATGCATCGCGGATCAGCATTTCGTTGTCGCCCATGCCGTAGAAATCGCCGGTATCGAGCAAAGTGATGCCGGCGTCGAGCGCGGCGTGTATCGTGGCGATGCTTTCTTCGCGATCGGCGGGACCGTAGAAATCGGACATGCCCATGCAGCCGAGACCGATGGCAGAAACGTGCGGGCCCTGGTGACCGAGTTGGCGGGTGTTCATGGTGTCAGCTCCAGAATGTTTTCGAACGGGCGCACATCCGGACCGATAATGCGGTTCGCGCTGAACGGCCCATGTGCATGAACGCTATTCTGCGTACGCGGCGTCAATCGATAAATACGCGGTGTTCGATCAGTCTGTTCGACGGGTGTTAACAGTCGCGGTGCTTCAGGACCACTACGTCCGCTATGCCCGTTACGTCCGACATGCTCTTGCCGCGCCCACCCGAGCTCATGGAGTCATGCTCATGGATCACCTGCAGGCGATGCGAGTCTTCGCGCGAGTCGCGCAGCTCGGCAGTTTCTCGAAGGCCGCGGAACAGTTGCAGTTGCCGCGGCCGACAGTCAGCAACGCGATCCAGTATCTGGAGACGCATCTGCGCGTGCGACTATTGCACCGTACGACGCGACGCGTCGCGCTGACGCCCGAAGGCGCGGCCTACCACTTGCGCTGCGTGCAGGTGCTCGCCGATCTCGACGACGCCGAGTCGCTGTTCGCCGACGCGGCAGCGAGCCCACGTGGCTCAGTGCGCGTCGATCTGCCCGAGCGACTTGCGCTGCAAACCGTGATCCCCGCTCTACCGGACTTTTTCGCGCAGTATCCAGACATTCGCGTCGTACTCAGCGCGACGGACCGCATGATCGATCTGATTGCGGATGGCGTCGACTGTGCAGTGCGGGTGGGCGAACTGCGCGACACGACGCTCGTCGCACGCAGACTCGGTGCGTTCGAGCAGATCAACTGCGCGTCGCGTGGCTATATCGAACGTTACGGATTGCCGCGCACACCGGACGATCTCGCCGATCATCAGGCGGTCGGTTTCTTTTCGAGCCGCACCGGCCGGGATCTCGATTGGGAGTATGAGGAGGACGGGCAGGCACGTAGCCTTGCGATGCGCAGCGCGATCTCGGTCAACAGCGCGCATGCGTATCTGGCTTGCTGCGTGGCCGGCCTCGGGTTGATCCAGGCACCGCGCGCCGGGATGGAAACGCTGCTGCAAACCGGCGAGCTGGTCGAGGTGCTGCCGCAATGGAAAGCGCCGCCGCTACCGTTTTCGGTAGTGTTTCCGCACGGGAGGCATCTGGCGCCGCGGGTGCGGATTTTCGTCGATTGGGTCGCGAAGTTGCTGGGTGAACCGGACACTGCGCGTACGGCACGGCCGAGAAAATCGCGTGCCGTACGCGTGTAGAGGCGGGGTGGCGATCGCGTCGAATTCACGCAACGTCACCTTACTGATCGCACCCGCTTGATGCAGTGCGGCCAGGTCGTCACGCAGGGATTCAATGATCTTGCTCGACACAACAAACCTCCGGTAACACGCTGGCCTTCAGCGCCCTCGACAACGCTTCCGTGGATAGTCCCTGGAACACCTTGCCAGCGTGTTGCAGCACCTTCCTCTCGGATCGATACTCGAATCAGCTTGAAACAAGAAAACCCGACCAACCAGGTCAAGCTTGTGGCGACGCCACGCCACAGCGCCGCGCCACCCAAACCTCAAAACTTATGCCGAACCGCCGCACGAACCGCGAACTGGTTCGCCGCCGACGAAACCCCACCCGAGCCCGGAATAGCTGCATGATCGAGCACGGTACCAGTCTTGTCGCCACCAACCTTCTGATACGCGCTCTGCACGTAGAAGTCGGTGCGCTTCGACAGGTTGTAGTCGGCCATCAGGCCAAGCGTGTGGAACTTCGGTCTCAGGTTGCCCGTCGATGCCTCGTAATTCACGAGCGTATAGACATACTGCGCGCCGACGAAGAAGCCCGGTGTGACCTGATACTTTCCGTTCACTTCGAAGTTCTGGAATTTCAGTGCGCTCAGCGTGCCGCCCGCGCCGACCAGCGGCGAGAAGTTACCCGATGCGTCCGTCAGGTACACCGTGCCCGCCGGATTCTTAACGTTCGTGTTGGTGTAGACGAGGCCGACGGTTGCCGAACCAAACGTATACTTCGCACCGCCGCCGAAAACACGTAGGCGATCAGACGTGAAGTTCGCATCGTTGGCCGCGATCGCGCCGCTGTCACCAACCCCCGGATTGTTCGCCTGCAGATACGCAGCCGCGAGCAGCAGCGGTCCGCGCGTGTATTGCGTGCCGACGCTGTACTGTCGATTGTTCGCGAAGTTCGTGCCGTTGCTGAAGCTGTACGTACCGCCGAACTGCAAGCCGGAGACAGTCCGACTCGCGTACTTCACCGTGTTGTTCACGCGAAACGAGTTGTCGGTGTTGTCGTTATCGAGCGGATGCGATAGCAGGAAACCGCCCCAGTTGCCGTTCGCCGTCATTTGCGCGAGATAGTCAACGAGCGAATCGTATTGACGACCGAGCATGACCGTACCGTACTTATCGTCCGCGAGACCAATGAACGCCTGCCGCCCGAATATCCGGTTGCCCTGCAGCAACTTGCCGGTGTTCAGTTCGAACCCGTTCTCGAGCGTGAAGACTGCCTTCAGGCCACCGCCGAGATCTTCGCTCCCCCTCAGCCCCCAACGGCTGCCCTGTGCGTAGCCGCTCTGCATCTGATAGGACGCCTTGCCCTGGGCATTCGTATTGTTCGTGTAGACGAAGCCCTCATCGATCACGCCATACAGCGTGACGCTGCTCTGTGCGAAGACGGGTGCGGTAAAAGCGGCGGATGCCGCCAGCGCGATAACCTGCTTTTTCATTGCGATCTCCAAACTCTACGGACAACTTATTTTTGAGACGGCCTGTCGTTTCAGGTCGCGTTCTCCACTGATGCCGGCGGCTGTGCCCGCGCGACGATCGCAATCCTTACATAATGTAATATTCTCGTCTATTAGCGACTCACGCCCGATGGATGAAGCGTTGTGAAAGGCCCACGTCGGGTGCGTCAATCGGCGGCATTGACGCGATCGGGCGCTGCCGCGCGCGAGCGATATCTGGATGGCAAGTTGCGCGGAGCCGGCTCGATGGTGTGCGTCAGACGTCGGGGTAATTCGACGAAATATTCCGAACGGCTATCTGCGCTCGCGTGGTGGAACTCGTGAACCAGGGTCGTGTCAGTTTCTACGACGCTGCCGCCGCGCACTTGTTTTCACGATACGGCGGCATCGGACGATGCACGAGACCCCGCCCGCTCGCAACGTTGCGTATATCGTCCGCCTTCCCAATTCAGGTTCATGCCGACGCGTCCCCCAGCTTTCGCGCGCCGCGGCAACGAACCGCTTTTGTCAACACGCATGCAAACGTCGTCTTCCCGTCTGATCGAGCTGGATTTTTTTCGTGGGCTCGTGCTGCTGATCATCGTGGTCGATCACATCGGTGGCAGCATTCTGTCGCGCTTCACGCTGCATGCCTACGCGCTGTGCGATGCGGCTGAAGTGTTCGTATTTCTCGGTGGCTTTGCAACGGCGACCGCCTATGCGGCACTCGCCGAACGGCGCAACGAGGCCATCGCGCGGCAGCGTTTCCTGCGGCGCGCGCTCGAAATCTATCGCGCCTTTCTGATCACCGCGGCCCTGATGCTGCTGGTCAGCGCGGTACTGGTCGCGCTCAGCATCGACGCGCCGAACATGACCACCGACGACCTCGACGAATTCATCGCCGCGCCGCTCGCCGGGCTGCGCGACATCGTGCTGTTCCGACGCCAGCCGTATCTCGCATCGGTACTGCCGATGTACACCTTCTTCGCGCTGACCACGCCCGCCATCCTGCCGCTCGCACGCCGCAAGCCCTGGCTGCTGCTCGCGGGCAGCGTGGCGCTGTGGGCCGTCGCGCGACCGCTGCAAGGCTATCTGCCGACAGTCGAAGACGCGCACTGGGACTTCAATCCGTTTGCCTGGCAACTGCTGTTCGTACTCGGCGCACTCGCGCGCTACCAGCCGGTGTACCAGCGGGTCGCCGCACATCGGTTCGGCTGGATCGTGAGCCTCGCGGCGCTCGCCATCGTTATCGCCGCGGCGTATTACAAGATCTTTATCGAAAGCTCGCTGCCCGACGGTAGCCTCAAGCAGAACCTGTCGTGGTTACGGGTGGGGAATTTTCTGGCGATCGCGTGGCTTGTCGCGAACCTGATCCGCATAGGTTTCGCGAAGAAGCTTGCGCAGTGGTTGCCGTGGATCGGCCTGGTCGGACGCAAGGGGTTGTTGTGTTTTGTCGCGGGGGCGGTGATTTCGCTTGTCGTCGATTCGCTGCTGTATACCGCCACCGACGGTTATCTGAATGTGCCGCTCGGTCTGCTGGCCGATGCCGTCGCGGTCAGTGCGCTGCTGCTCGTGGCAAAGGCATCGGTACCGCTGGGACGCGTGCTGACGCCGCGCGTACGCATCCCCGCCTGACGAGGCGCTTCGGGCAGCGACGCGCGCCCTCTACTGCACCCAGTCCGCCCACAGCACGACGAGCACCGTCATCAGCGCCGGACCGATGAAGAGCCCAAGCAGACCGAATGTCTCGGCGCCGCCCAGGATGCCGAACAGCACCAGCAGAAACGGCAGGCGCGTCGAGTTGCCGATCAACACCGGCCGCACGAAATGCTCGGCGACGAACACGACGACCACGCCAAATGCCGCCACACCGATCGCGCCTGCCACCGCGCCCTGCACGGCAAAGAGCCACAACGCAGCGCCGCAAAATACGATCGGCGCGCAAAACGGCAGCATGGCCGCAACCGCGGTGACGAGCGCCAGCAGCGCCGCATGCGGCACACCGGCAATGGCGTAGGCGACACCGAGCAGCGCACCTTCGCCGAGCCCGACCACCACGAGCCCCGTCACGGTGCCGCGCACCGCACCAGCCATGCGCTGCAGGATCTGCGCACCGTCGGCGCCGAACGCCCGGCGCGCGCCTTTCAGCAAGGCACCTGACAGACGCGGTCCGGCCTGGAAGATCACGAACAGCGTGACCAGCGTGAAGCCGAACACCAGCAAGCCATGCGCGGCACGCGCGCCGAAATGCCGGCCGAACGTGACCACCG
This sequence comes from Paraburkholderia acidicola, assembly GCF_002362315.1. Classification (GTDB taxonomy): domain Bacteria; phylum Pseudomonadota; class Gammaproteobacteria; order Burkholderiales; family Burkholderiaceae; genus Paraburkholderia; species Paraburkholderia acidicola. Next base: position 314,874 of record NZ_MTZV01000006.1, on the reverse strand, counting down.
CTTCGCTGTGCAGCCCTTTCATGGCCGGCGATGCATTCAGCGGCTGCGCGAGATTGGCCTGCCACCAGGTGCTGATCTGCTGCGCGCCGAACGGCAGATGCTCGACAAATGCAGGCAACGGCACACCGTTATCCTGGATGGTGCGCGTCCAAACGATCAGGTCGTGCGCCTCGCGCGCCGCCTGGGTGATCCCCAGACCGATCGGCAGCACGACGAGCAGTCCGACCGCTGTCGTGAGCACGATCGAGATCAGCGTCGTGCGTCCCTTGAACAGCCGATGCCCTTCGATTGCCCGCATCGCCGGCCACAGCGCAATCGCGATCACGGCCGCCCAGACCACCGCGGGAATGAAGTTGTGCACGACCCATAACGCGAGCACGACCAGCACGCCGTACAGAACTGCCGACGCGATCTGCTGCATCTGCGCGCGATTGGGAGAGTGAGGGTCTTGCGACGACGGACGCTGGATCATGGAGCCTCATACGGGTTGCGGAGCTGGCGACGCCGGTCTGCACAGGCGCGGTACACTGCCCTCCGCCCGCGCATTCCGGCGAGAGCGCCCATCTTAATGGATGCGCTGCAGCCAGCCTACACCGCTTCGGCTTGTCTCACCCGGTACAACACTCTGTTGCAAAAATCCGTCCTATCGCAACCATTGTTCCCGCAAAGCCGCGTCCCCCGGTAGTCGGCCATTGCTCGGGTTCGATTGTTGCTATTTGGAGAACGGTGTTTCAACTGGCGCACAATGGCACTCCGTCCCCGGCAGGACTACATTCGGCACACCACACCTACCGGAGCCGATGATGAAGACCACAGAGTCCATCCCCCTGACCGGCGCCAATGGCGTTCGTATCGAGATTCTCGAACGCTCCGACACCACCCTTGTGATCCGTTGGGTCGAGCCCGGCCGCTGTCATTATGGCGAGCAGCGCTGGCGCCGCCGTTCTGCGCACACCTCGGGCACCTGTGCGGTGTCGCGCCGCAAGATCCGTCGCGGCGACGCCGTCTTCCGACCGGCTGAACGCCCTGCACCGTCGAATGCCGCCGCCATGATCTCCGCTGAAATTCTCTGCGGGCTGACCGCCGAGGCCTGATCCAGAAACAAAAGGCCCGCTCACACGAACCGTGCAAGCGGGCCCCGACAAACGGCAGCCTCGATATAGCGCCGCAGACGCGTCAGTTCACCTTGAGCTGACCACCCCGGCCCAAGCCGCCCTTCACGTCCTGCGCCTTGTAGCTGCGCAATGAGACGACCATCTTGTTCCACGCATCGATAAACGCGGACACCGTCGCCTTGCCTTCCGGCGTCTTCGAGAAGCCGCCCAGGCCACCGCCGGCGCTGCCACCGAGTGCCCCCAGCGCCGCACCATAGTTCGTGGCCGTCGAACTGCCTTCGGCCGCCGCAATCTGCACCGCCGAGCGCACGTCGAACAGCGTCAACGTCACGACCGATGCCTTCGTCTGAACGCTGCCGGCGATCGCCGCTATCGCCCCTCCCCCGGGGATCAGACCGCCCAGCGCACCGACCATCCCGCCAATCGGCGAGTTGCTGATGACGATCGACGGTTCCATATAGTAGTCAGCCGCGACGCGCTGGCCTTTCTGCTGCTTCGAGCCGGCGCGGTATTCGCCGGAGTTGCGCTGCAGGTCCGTAATGCGCGACAGGCGCGAGTCGGTCTTCTGGTTACCGATCGACGTAATGACGAAGCAGTTGGATTCCTGCACGGCGAGACGCAGCAGCGGATCGATGCTGGTCACCTGCGTGGCGCTGCCGAACGGACCGAACCAGTCGGCGTTGCGGCCGTCGTCGACGGCAATCGTCCCGAGGGGCGCCGGACAACGCTGCAACGATTCGTCAGCGCCAGCGCTCGTGGCACCGCCCGCCGCGCCTGTCACGCCAAGATTCTGGTTGCCCGTGGTCACCATGCCCCCGCATGCAGCCAGAGACCCGACCAGGGCGATCGCGATGGCGTCCTTGACGCCCGAATATTTCGAAATGAGGTTCATAGGTTGATGGTCGTAGTAAGTGATCTCGATGTTCGACTTATTCGTCCTGGCGATCCGAAATAAGCCCCTGATGAAGCAGCCCCCGTAATGGCCGCCTCAAATCTCGCGTCGGTACCGTCCTGAGGTGGGCTCAGTACCAGTACCACGCCTGCTGACGCCAATAGCCCTGATACGCGTAACCCGAATACCAGTAGCCGTAATACAGCTCGCGCTCTTCTTTTTGTCGTTTGTAGTCGGCCGCGTCGGCCAGTTTGTCGGCTCGTGCCTGCACCAGAAGCTTCTTCGACTCCTGGTCGCCGCGGCTCGCCGCGAGCATCAACCACTTCTCTGCTTCACGCGGGTCCGGTCCCATCTCTTCGAGACCGAACAGATAGAAGCTCCCCAAGGCTTTTTCGGCCTGCAGGTTTCCGGCTTCGCCGGCCTTGCGCATCCAGACCAGCGCCTGATAGCTGTCCTGCCGTACGCCGTCGCCGCGGAAATAACGCAGGCCGAGATCGTAGGCCGCGCGCGGCTCTTTCTCGGCGGCCGCTTTTAGCGCAGTGATACGCGGGTCGGCATTTTCATCGGGCGCATTATTGGCGGCTTCGAACGTCCCTTGATCTTTGGGCCGGTCGGAACACCCGTGGTCGTCGCAAATCCTGACGAGATTGCCCTGCTGAGGGTTTTGCACACAGGCGGCCAACACCACCACGGCACACGACGCAAGCACGCGATACTTCATTTCTATCCTCGTTTCTTGTTGGAAACGTGCGCCCCCATAACGAAGCGCAACATGCAAAAAACAAAATAACCGGCTTCTGATAATTCTGTTAATGCACGACCGGGTTGTTGCCCCCGCAACTACATGCGACGGCACTCCGATCCTGAATTCAAATGTGAATCACCGATGAAATCACGAGCGATTCCCCAAAGTCCCGAATCAACAGGAGCCTCTTTCGATAATTCTCGTTTCGCGTAATCGCGTTAACTATCAGGGCGCACACACCCCTGCCCGGGGCAGCCCGTATTCGCAAAAAGCGATGCGTGGCCTGCCTGTCAGCACGTGGTGCTATCTGGCGGAGATCTCTGCCTGTTCCGTTCCGGTCAAACCCCTTGTCGATTCATTTTTTTCACCCGCACCGGCAAGCGGTTTATATCGCTTGACGTCGCGGCATTCCCTGTCCGTTTCTTCTTGAATCCTGATGGCGCTGGCTGTCGCCCTCAAAGTCGCTGTCCGCTCTTCGCGTTCTTGCATCGCGCTGCCTGTCGGCACTGCAGGGCGCTACGATCTTGTCGCGGACGTGACTCTGGTTGCGTTTGCCGTCACTTAGGTTGGACGAATTGTACAAGAAGAATTTTAATTTTCACCACCGGAAAATGTAGTTGCATGGAAATCACTGACGCGCCCGGGTAGTTGTCGGCGGGGCGATAAGATGGAATATGACCGGGCTGTTACTTCCGGCAAAGAAAATTGACCTGGTTGCACCCGCAACTACCGGGAAGTTGCTGCGAGCGCCGTTATTTATCAGATTGACTAGTCAATTTTCCAGTGCGCTCACTTATCCGGACAGACACCGGAATGCATTTATATTAAATACAAATTGCACCAGACGAAATATAGGCGGCGGCCCCGCCGTTCTTATAGCGATCGTTCGAGAATCCTGATCCGCGACAGCAATTCGTCGCGATCCACATAGCAACCCTGCAGATGCCGGGCGCCGCCGCGCGGATCGAACGCGGTGCGGGCATGGAGGATTCTGCGGTTGTCGAACGCCCACATCTCGCCGGCTGTGAGCCGCCGCTGCACGTGGAACCGCGCATCGCGCGCGAGCCCGATGAAGCGGCGATACGCACGGTACACCGCGGGCATCGTCTGCGCGGCTGCGTCGATCGGCCCGCGCAGAAAATTCGCGTGCCGTACTTCGCTGACTTCGCCTCGCCCGTCCAGCGCGATCACGGGCGCCGAGCAACGGTAATCGCTCGAAGCGCTCTTGTTCCAGAACTCAAACGGCACGGTCGTAAGTGCCGCGAAATCGTCGGGCCAGTGCGTGCGCAACGCGTCGGCCAGCGCAAAGCCGTCGACGAACACGTTGTCGCCGCCAGGCGCATCGTTCACGAGGCAATGCAGAAACTGCAGGCCCGGTTGCAACTCGCGGGTGGGCAGATCGGTATGCGGCGGCAGGTTGATCGACGTGTAGGCATTGCTGTCGGGTACCGCCTTCGATTTCACGTCGAACAGCACGCCAAAGTTACTTTCGCGGATAAACGAAATGCGCCGCGCGATATCGGCGACGCTGCCGGGCTCCGTCGGTACGCCGCGCACGAGCGTGAGCCCGGTATCGCGCAGCGCGACGAGCCAGGCATGCAGCGCGCGTTCGTCGTGCATGACGTCGCGCCAGTCGAAGACGGCAAGTGTCGACCCACCCGACGCGTCCCAGATCTTTCGTGTATTGCCACCGTGCCGTTCTGCACGCGATGCATCGTCGTACGCATGCGCACGCAGCCAGCCGGGTGCGTAGACGCTACGGTGGCCGTCCGACCATCGCACCTGCATCGCGCCTGCATCGTCAATCGATACCTCGACGGCGGCCAGGTCATCCGGTATGTCAGCGATCTCGAAGACCTGCTCGCGAGTCAGCGCATGCACGCACTGGTTGCACGCGCAATTGTCGCGCAACCAGACGAAGTGATACGGCGAGCGGCGCGCATCGCTCCACTGCACGACGACCGCATCGTCGCTGAGCGTCGTCCCGGCAATCGTCGCGCTCGTTGCAAACGCGCGCCAGTCTTCAACCATCGATCCGGCAACCTGCATCTCATGTCTCCCGAAGAAAACGCCCGATGCCGTGTGGGTCAAACGGCCGGGACGTCGTGAATACCGTGGGTGTTGCCTGCCGCCGTATCGCGCAGAAAGCGGCACACTTCGTCGTGCATGCGCTGTGCGCCCGGGCTCGCATCAAGCGCACGCCAGCAACCGTGCACGAGCCCCTTGCCAAGCCAGAATCGCGCATCACCACCCGTTGCACGGATACGTTCGACGAACACGCTCGCGTCGTCGCGCAGCGGATCGTGCTCGACGCCGATCGCCAGCACGGGTGGCAAACCGTCGAAACGGCCCGCATCGAGCGGTACGGTCCACCCAGGCAGTGGCATGTCACCCCAGTACAACCGACGAAACGCATGGACGTCGGCCAGCGTGAGCATGGGCGCTTGAGCCTCGGTATCGCGGGCAGGCAGTTGCGGCTCGAAACCGAGCATCGGATAGACGAGCGCCATTCCTGCAATTCCGGCCGCGCCGTCGGCGCCCGAATCGCGCAGGTACACCGCAACGCTTGCGGCAAGATTGCCGCCGGCGCTATCGCCAGCGAGTTGCAGTGGCACCGGCAACGTTCGTTGCCACGAGGCAAACGGCAATCGTCCTTCAAGCGCAGCCCGTGTGATCTCGACGCAGTCGTCGTGTGCCGCGGGTGCGGGATGATCGGGCGCAAGCCGGTAATCGACGGCGATTACGGATAGCCCGGTGTCGGCGGCGATGCGTGCCGTGACGATCTGATGGCTGTCGAGCGAACCCAGCACAAAGCCGCCGCCGTGAAAATACAGCACGGTGCCGTGCGCAGGATGCTGTGTGGACTGGTAGAGACGCAGCCGGATCGAATGACCTGCTGCTGATTCGAACTGCGCATCTTCAACCGATACGCCCGGCGGTAATGGCGGCGTCAAGGCGGCCGCGTAGCGGTCGTAAATGGCCCGCTGCTCAGCAACCGGGCGCTGCGCCGTGTGTGCGGGATAGATCGCTACGGTCCGCGCAATGAATGCGGCGATTTCAGGTTCGAGCATGATCGCGTGGGTTCGACGTGGTCGATTATCGAAGCGCAGGCGGCAGGCCAATCACACGCCCTGCATATCGCGCCGGCGGCAGTGAGGCCTGCGATGCACCCAGTGCCTGCACACGCTCTGCAACATCCGGATCGAACGCGACCGACCGCGGACCATTCGTATCGACGTGCAACAACATCTGTTCGCTCGCCGCAACCGGCTCGCTGAGCGCGTCGGCATACATCTCGAGGTAGAGGTGCAGACGCTTCGCATCGTGCGCGAGCAACCGCGCCGTCACGCGCACTTTGGCGCCGAGCTTGATCTCGTGGAGATAGTTGATATGCGCTTCGAGCGTGTAGATCGAGCGGCCGCGCGCGCGGCGCACGGCATCGTCGAGACCGATGTGCTCGATCAGCGCATCGGTCGCGAAGCTGAAGATCAGCATATAGAACGCGTCGCGCAGATGGCCGTTGTAATCGACCCACTCTGCGCGTACTTCGTCGCGATAGATCTCCAGTCCTGGCATGGGCAGCGTGCTCCTTTCGCGTTGTGATGGTTGATCTACACGCTACGGTTACTCGTCGGGATGCAAACCGTGCCGCGCCTTCGCTTCGCGGATTGCCGTCAGCACGCTCGTAATGCAGTCGTCGCGATAGCGTTCCAGTTGCTTGATCGAGCGCGGGCCGACCTGCTCGGCCGTGCCTTCCACCACACGATCGATCAGTTCGTCGGTGAGTGGCGGCGCGACCAGCTTGGTCCACGGCAATTCGAGCGCGGGGCCGAACTGCTGCATGAAGTGTCGCATCCCCGCATCGCCGCCCGCAAGCGTGTACGTGAGGAAGGTGCCCATGAACGACCAGCGCAGACCTGCGCCGAAGCGGATCGCATCGTCGATCTCACCGGTCGTCGCGACGCCTTCGTTCACGAGATGCAGCGCTTCGCGCCATAGCGCTTCGAGCAGACGGTCCGCGATAAAGCCCGGCACCTCCTTGCGCACGCGCAATGGTCGCATGCCTAGTGAACGGTAAATCTGCTGTGCGGCGTCGATCGTCGCGGGTGCGGTACGTTCACCGCCGAGCACCTCGACGAGCGGCAACAGGTACACCGGGTTGAACGGATGACCGACCACACAGCGCTCGGGATGCAGCGCGCGCGCATAAAAGTCAGTGGGCAGCAGGCCCGATGTCGACGAACCGATGATCGCATCGGGCTTCGCCGCCGTGCTGATCTGCTCGTGCAACGCAAGCTTCAGTTCTTCGCGCTCAGGCGCACTCTCCTGGATGAAATCCGCGTCGGCGACACACGCTTCGATGGTCGCGACGAAGCGCAACCGATCTTGCGATGCGCCCTCCTTCAACCCCGCGCGCTCCAATGCGGGCCACGCGTTCGCAACGTTGGCGCGCAACTGCTGCTCGGCGCCTGGTGCGGGGTCCCATGCCACCACGTCGAGTCCGTTCGCGAGTGCTCGCGCGACCCAGCCGCTGCCGATCACGCCGGCTCCGATTGCTGCAAATGTCTTGATATCGACGATCACTGCCATTGCTGACGATCCCCTGCAAAAAGTACGTTCATGCCAACCACCTATGCAAACTGCTTATGCGAACTGCGCCGCCGGCCGCCGCTCGAGCAGACGTTCACCGCGCGCCGGCAAGCCCAGCTTGCGACGCCCTTCGGCCGGCGTCAGCGCCCGGCCGCCCAGGCGCTCGATAATTTCGACCGCACGTTGCACGAGCGTGCCGTTGCTCGCCGGCACACCGCGGTCGAGCCAGATGTTGTCCTCGAGCCCGACGCGCACATGGCCGCCGAGCAGCATCGCCTGCGCAACCATCGGCATCTGCATCCGGCCGATGCCAAAGCCGGCCCACTGCGCACCGGGCGGCAGGTTATCGGCCATCGCCTTCATCGTCGTGGTGTCGGCGGGCGCGCCCCATGGAATGCCGAGGCAGATCTGGAACATCGGCGGTGCATCGAGCAGCCCTTCCTTCAGCAACTGCTTCGCAAACCACAGGTGCCCCGTGTCGAAAATCTCCAGCTCCGGTTTCACGCCGAGTTCCTGAATACGCTTCGCACCAGCCCGCAATTGCGCAGGCGTCGACACATAGATGTAGTCGCCATCGCCGAAATTGAGCGTGCCGCAATCGAGTGTGCAGATCTCCGGCAGCAATTCCTCGACGTGCGCGAGTCGCGTCAAACCACCCACTAGATCCGTGCCCGCACCGAAGCGCATCGGATCTTCGCCGGCGCCGATCTCGAGATCGCCACCCATGCCCGCGGTCAGATTGATGATCACGTCGGTGCCCGACGAGCGGATGCGGTCGACCACCTCGCGGTACAGGTTCGGATCGCGGCTGCCGCGGCCGGTCTGCGGATCGCGCACATGACAGTGCGCAACGGTCGCGCCCGCTTTCGCGGCTTCGATCGCGGCCTCGGCGATCTGTTTCGGCGTGACGGGGATGGCCGGGTGTTTGCCGACCGTATCGCCGGCACCGGTCACGGCGCAGGTAACGATGACTTCGTGGTTCATGCGGGGTCGTCCTGTCTGTTCATGTCGAATCGGCCGCTCGCGCGCCCGGCCCGTAACGTTAAAGCCCGAGATAAGCCTTCACCGCCGGCAGCCCGTCCTTGCCGTCATACGTCTTCACACCGGCAAGCCAAGTGTCCAGCACCTGAGGGTTCTTCTTCAGATAAGCCTTGGCGGCATCTGTCGGTTTTTCCTTGTTCATCACCGACTGCATCACAACGTTTTCGAGCTGCGTCGTGAAGCGCAGATTGCTGACGAGCTTGCCGGCGTTCGGACAACGCGTCAGGAAATCGGGCGCCGTCAGCGTATAGACGCGCGCTTCACCATCGTTCGGTCCGAACACACCGTCGCTGCCGGTCAGATATTTCATGTCGATCTGGATGTTCATCGGATGCGGTTCCCAACCGAGGAACAACACCCACTTCTTGTCGCGGATCGCGCGGTCGACGGTGATCAGCATCCCGGCCTCGCTGGACTCGATCAGCTTGAAGCCACCCAGACCGAACTGGTTCGTGTCGATCATCTTCTTGATCGCGGCGTTCGCGCTGCTGCCCGGTTCGATGCCGTAGATCTTGCCGTCCAGCTCCGTCCGATGCTTCGCGATGTCGGCGAAGGTCTTGAGCCCAGCGTCGTATTCGTAGGTCGGCACCGCGAAAGTCGCCTTCGCGCCCGACAGATTGGGCGGCTGCAGCACCTCGATCGTCTTTGCATCGACGAACGGCGCGATCGCCTTTTCCTGCACCGGCCACCAGTAGCCGAGCGACACATCGAGTTGTTTGGTCTTCAGACCCGCGAACGAGATCGGCACCGATGCGACCGTCGTGACCGGCTGGTAGCCGAGCCCTTCGAAGACCGTCGACGCCAGCGCCGTGGTCGACGTAATGTCGGTCCAGCCGATGTCGGCAAAGCGCACGTTGCGGCAGGTGGCCGGGTCTTGCGCGAAGGCCGGTTGCAGCAGTGCTGCTGCAGCGCATAGCAAACCAGCGGACAAGGCTTTGACGCGAAGCTTCATGACGTTCCCCCTCTGATACCTGGTGGGTGGGTCGCGGCGCCATTCGCCGGAAGGCGGACTGGCCGGACACCGTGTATTGCGTGGCGTGATGCAAAGGTACTAGCGCATATTCCCGCCAAAGCGACCGGCTGCGACCCGTTCTTGCTTGCTTGCGACCATGAGGGAAAACCAGCATGGCCGCCGCGCACATCGCCGCGATCCGGTGAACGCCAATATTGACGGGCCTTGCGGGCGCGTGCACCGCTTGCTACGCTCGCCCGGATCACCACCGTCTGTCCCCCGCAACCGTCCACGCCAGGCACCCCACGCTCCGCACGATGCCCGAAGACATTTCGTTCCTGCTGCTACCGGGCTTCTCGGCGATCGGCTTCATGTCGGCCGTCGAACCGCTGCGTGTCGCGAACCGCTTTCGCGAGAATCTGTACCGCTGGCACATTCTCAGCGTCGACGGCGCGCCGGTCGCTGCGAGCAACGGCATCTCGCTGAATGCCGAAGCTGCGTTCGATACGGTCGATCACGCACACACCGTTTTCATCGTCGCGGGCTTCGATCCGCTTGCGTGCTACAGCCGCGCGCTCGCCGGCTGGCTGCGGCGACTGGCGCAGGCGGGCGCGACGCTCGGGGGAATCGATACGGGGAGTTTCGTGCTCGCCGAGGCCGGGCTTTTCGGCGCGGCGGATAGCCTGACCGTGCATTGGGAAGCGCTGCCCGCGTTCCGCGAGCGCTATCCGGCGCTACAGGCCAGCCAGGAGTTGTTCGAGATCGGCGCGCGGCGCATCACCTGTGCGGGCGGCACCGCTTCGATCGATATGATGCTCGACCTGATTGGCCGCAGTCACGGCGCGGCGTTGGCGTCGGCAGTGTCGGAGCAGTTTGTCGTGAGCCGGATCAGGCAGCGCTCGGACCATCAACGCATGGAGATTGCTGCACGCTATGGCGTGCACAATCGCAAGCTGATCCAGGTGATCGGCGTGATGGAACAGCATATGGAAGAACCGCTCGCACCCGACGCGCTCGCGCAGGAGATTGGCGTGACGCGGCGGCAACTCGAGCGGCTGTTCTGCTCGTCGCTAAAGGACACGCCGACGCATTTCTATCTGCAGCTACGGCTCAATCGTGCGCGCGAATTGTTGCAGCAGACCGACATGACGATTACGTCGATCTGCGTTGCGTGCGGGTTCGAATCGCCGTCGCATTTCTCGCGGACGTATCGTGCGAAGTTTGGTGCGAGTCCGCGGCGTGATCGTAGTCCGGTGCGGGTCGCTGCGCAGTAAGCCATTTCTGCGAGCAGGATCGCGAAGCTTCGCTGGCTGGAACCACGACACAACGCAACACGGCCCGCATCGCACGAACTTCGCGATGCGGGCCGTTACCCATTACCCATCGATGATGTCTGGCACTTCAGGTCGCGCGCGCCATGCCGCAAGCGCGCGCGGCGTTTAGAACGAATGCCGCATCCCGATCCGCACATCAGCCTGCGTCGTCGTCGTAGACGGCGTAAAGCTATAACCGATCACCGCATCGACCCCTTGCGACGCCTTCAGGTAGTCACCCGAGATGTACACATCGGTGCGCTTGGAGAGCAGATAGTGGAAGCCCGCCGACACCTGGTTCCAGTGATGCCCTTCGAAGTTCGTGTACTGATAGCCGCCGATCGTGCTGAACGCCGGCGTGACCTGCCAGATCGCGCCGCCTTCCAGCACCTTCATGTGCGACGACACGCCGAACGCCTTGATCGTCGTGTACGTGAAGTCGCCATTTAGCGTCACGTTGCCGATCGCGTAGCTCGACCCGACGCCGAACGTGCCCTGCTTGTCGACCGGAAACGACGAGCTTGAATACAGATCGGTGATGGCGCCCGTCGTCTGGTTGACGCTGACCGTCGGACGGCCGAGGAAGGTGCTCGTGCCGATCATCGCGTACGGATCGAACGCGTAGATGCCGTTCGGGTTGTTCAACTGCGTGTACGCGGCGCCTAACGTGAACGGACCGTTCGCATAGTGCGCGCCGAGACTGTATGCGCTGTTCTGGTGGAAGTTGCCGGCCACGTTGCCGAACGAATACATACCGCCGAACATGAAGCCCGCAAATTCATTCGACAGGAATTTCACCGAGTTCGGCAGACGGTCGCCGTTAAAACGGTCGAAGTCGCCCTGGTGGATCGCGTAGCCGCTACCCCAGCTGGAGATGTTGTACAGATAGACCATCTCTTCGGTCATGTCGAGCTGGTTACCGAACGACAGCGTGCCCCACTGGTTCTTCAGGCCGACATACGCCTGGCGCCCGAATTCCGAACCGCCGAAACCGAGCTGGCCATTGCCGAGGTGAAAGCCGCTTTCGAGCACGAACACGGCGGACAGCCCGCCACCGAGATCTTCGACGCCTTTCAAACCCCAACGGTTGCCATACGAAATGCCATCGTCGAACTTCACGACATGCGAGCCGCCGGTGTTGTTCACGTAGGTGATACCGGCGTCGAGGACGCCGTACAGCGTCACGCTGCTCTGCGCATGGCTAATGGCCGGGACGCTGGCGAGCACGAGGGCTGCGCCGGAGAATGCTGCGGCATTCAGTCTTTTCATTGTGTGGTTCTCTCTTGCCTGGCTGGATGGAAAGAGGATTCCGCCGCTAACCGGGCGAAATCGCCTGTCTTGCTGGAATGACGCACTGTCGGTGCAACGCTCGTCGCGGGTGCCACCACGCATAACCCGTCGCCGATGATGGACATTACAAATCCAATTTCCGGCCAATACGATCTGAAGCGACATCGATTAGTCGGAATGCGACAACCGGGGGAAAACGACAATGCGAACGCGCCGCCCCAGACCAAGGCGGCGGACGCAACGCAAGTTGAGGGTTTAGCGGATACCGAGCTGGGTCTGCACGGCCTGCAGGCCATCCGCGCCGCTGGCGGTCGTCACGCCCTTCAGCCAGGCCGACACCAGCGCGGGATTGCCCTGCAACGCGTGCAGCGCCGCCGTGTTCACATTGACCTTGTTCTGCAGCACGTTCGCGATGATCTGGTTCTCGAGGTCGACGTTGAAGGTCATCTGCTGGAACAGCCGTGCGAGGTTCGTGCACTGACCGGCAAAGCCCGCCCGCGTCACGGTGTTGACAGTCGCACCGCCGTAGTTCGGCCCGAAGTACGTGTCGCCACCGGACAGATACGTGAGGTGGAATTTCGTGTTCATCAGATGCGGTTCCCACGCGAGAAACACGATCCATTTCTTGTCGCGTGCAGCGCGTTCGACCTGCGTGAGCATCCCCGTTTCGCTCGATTCGACAATCGACCAGCCGCCCAGCCCGAACGCCTTGTCGGCGATCATCTTCTTGATGTTCTGGTTGGCCGGCGCCCCGGGCTCGATACCGTAGATCTTGTTGTCGAACTGGCTCGCATGTTTCTCGAGATCGGCAAACGAGTGGATGCCGGCCGCGGCGACGTAGTCGGGCACCGCGAGCGTGAACTTCGCGTTGGTCAGGTTCGCGTGCAGCACGTCGATCGAATGCTCATCGACGAATGGCTTCACGAGCGGTCCCTGCGCGGGCATCCAGTTGCCGAGAAACACGTCGATCTGCCCTTTCTTCAGCCCCTGGTAGGTGATCGGCACCGACAGGTTCGACACGTTCTGCTGATAGCCGAGCGCCTTCAGCAGCACGCCGGCCATCGCGTTGGTCGCATCGATGTCGGTCCAGCCGGGGTCAGCCATGCGCACCTGGGTGCAGCTTTGCGGTTCGGCCGCGGCAGCCGGGGTGACGGTGGCGATAGCGCCAATCTCTGCACCCGCTGCGGCAAGCAGCAGCGAAAGCAGCGGAGACAACAACCACGTGTAGCGTTTTTTCATCATGGCCTCTCGTTCGTATAAAGAATGCACTAGCGAACGATGCGCGGAAAACGCGCCATCGCTTCGAGCGTGTCGAGTTCGATGTGATTGCGCATGTAGCGCTGGCCCGCATCGGTGAATGGCTGCCAGTCCCACGACTGGATGCGCCCCTGTGTCGTCGCCTCGAAGTGGAAGCGTCGCCGACGCTGGCTGGCGAGCACGGCGTCGTGTAGCGCAGGGAGATCCCAGCGGCGCGACGTCTCCGCGCGAAACGCGTCAAGTACAGTGGCTGCGGCGGGATCGGTGGCGAGGTTGTGCAGCTCGAACGGATCGGCGGCGAGGTTGTAGAGCTGGTCGGGATCGCATGGCGTGTGGATGAACTTGAAGTCGCCGCGCCGGATCATCACGATCGGTGCGATTGCGCCTTCAGCCAGGTACTCGGCGATCGCTTCGTCGTGAGCGCTGTTGTCCGCTTGATCTTTTTCGCCACTGCCGCGTAGATGCGGGACGAGGCTGCGACCATCGACAGGGTCGGGCCATGCGCTGCGGCGCTCGCCCGTTGCGAGTTCGACGAGCGTCGGCAGCAGATCGACGTGCGATACCGACGCGGCCACGCGGTGCGCATCGAAGCGGCCCGGCGCGTGCACGATCAGCGGCACGCGCACGCCGCCTTCGAAGCAGGTCATCTTGTACCAGAGCCCGCGTTCGCCGAGCATTTCGCCGTGGTCCGAGGTCACGATCACGATCGTGTCGTCGGCCATCCCGGTTGCCTTGAGCGCGTCGAGAATCTGCCCGAACTGCGTATCGACATACGAAAGCGCGCCGTAGTACGCATGGCGCGCCGCCCGCACCTGCTGCGCAGTGGGCGGTGTCACGTCGGCTTCATAGACGTCGCGCAGGCGCCGCGAATGCGGATCGCTCGCTTCACGCGACAGCTCGACCTTCGGCATATCGATCTCTTCGTCGGAATACAGGTCCCAGTATTCGCGGGGAATCGCGTACGGATCGTGTGGATGCGTCAGCGACGCGACCAGACAGAACGGCCGTGCATCGCCGCCGGCAGCCCGTTCGCGGGCGATGTCGAACAGCTTCTGGCGCGCGGTGAAGGTCACTTCGTCGTCGAAGTCGAGCTGGTTGGTGCGCACGCAAGGGCCCGCGTCGAGCACCGAACTCATGTTGTGATACCAGCTCGGCCGCACTTCCGGCTGCGCCCAGTCCGGTACCCAGCCGAAGTCGGCGGGGTAAATATCGGTGGTGAGGCGTTCTTCGAAACCGTGCAACTGGTCGGGACCGCAGAAGTGCATCTTGCCGGAGAGCATCGTCCGGTAGCCGGCCGCGCGCAGATAGTGAGCGAACGTCAGGGTTTGCGCGGGAAATTCGGCGGCGTTATCGTAGGCGGCAATCTTCGACGGCAGCTTGCCCGCCATCATCGAGAAACGCGCGGGCGCGCACAGCGGGCTCGCACAGTACGCCGAATCGAACACGACACCCTCGCGTGCCAGTGCGTCGATGCGCGGCGTCAGTGACACGGTATGACCATATGAACGCAGCGCAAACGGCGTCATCTGGTCGGCCATCAAGATAAGGATATTCTGCTTTGTGTTAAGGCTCATGGGCGGGGTCGATTAGAATCGAGAGTTCGTTTGCGGCGGCGGGTTCGCAACGACCTGGCTGCATCGCCCGCGTTGCCCGTCTAGCCTGCATCGTGGCGTGCGGCACCGGAAATGGCAGAACCATCGCACCGCGCACGAAAGCGTCCTCACTATTGCCGCTTAATCACGCTCTGTGAAGGCGCGCAATGCTTATAGGTCCATAAGGGGGGGTTATGCCGAGACAAGATCGCCTGCCGCCGATGCAGACGCTATCGGTATTCGAATCGGCCGCGCGGCTCGCGAGTTTCACCGCAGCTGCGCGCGAACTCGGTTCGACGCAACCCGCCGTCAGCCAGCGCGTCGTGCAGCTCGAAACCGACCTCGGTACACCGCTTTTCGAGCGCGGACACCGCGGTGTGACCTTGACCGCCGACGGCGAACGGCTCTTCGGTGCGGTACGGCAGAGCCTCGACGCAATCCGCGTCGCGACCGCCGACATCCGCGCGCGCAGCGCCACCGGCGCGCTCACACTGCTCACGGATTTCGGCTTCGCCACCTACTGGCTGATGCCGCGCCTCGCGCGTCTCAAACATTCGATGCCCGACGTCAGCGTGAAGATCGTTACGTCCCAAGAGGGCTTCGATCCGCATCGCGATCACGCGGACATCGCGATTGCGTTCGGCGACGGCGACTGGGCGCCGTGCACGTCGACACGGCTCTTTCCCGAAGAAGTCACACCGGTCTGCTCGCCCGCGTTCGCCGCCGCACATCCGGACATCGTTCACGCCGGCGATCTCGCTCATCTACCGCTGCTGCACGTGCAACCCACCGAGCCCGAACGCTGGCTTGCCTGGCACAGCTGGTTCGCAGCGCTTGGCGTCGAATCCGGCGAGAACGCACACGGCATGACATTTAACAGTTATGCGCTCGTGGTCCATGCTGCGCTGATGAACCAGGGTGTTGCGCTCGGCTGGACACCGCTTATCGACGAACTCGTCGCGACGGGTCAGCTCGTGCGTCTGCTCAACCAGCCGGTTGTCACCGCGCGCGGCTACTTCCTCGTCTGCCCGCTCGCCCGTCCTGAAGCTGCGGCGGTGCCGCTGTTTCGCCGCTGGCTGTTCGACGAATGCCGGGCGCTGGCCGCTTAGCGTCGATTTATACAAGATCGCACCGGATAGCACCGCGCCGCAACATCGTCGCAAGGTGCAATGAATTCGCGCCGGCATGACGCGCGTTTCAGCCGATCCTGACAATTACCCAACAAACATCGATCACCGGGCTTTCCTGTGTCCGCGAGTACACAGACCGTCCCACAGGGCTCCGTGCCCTTCTCCAGCGAATACAATTCCCCATACGCATGTCATCTGGTGTGGTTATGCTACGCCGGGCACCGTGCATTCGTATCGCCGTTGTTCCGCCGGGTGCAACATTTATAGGATGACTTAGTCGATTTACGCAACGAACTTTTCCAGTTGCGGCGTCGCACAACCTGCGCAGTCCGTCATAAGATGACGGAGCCGCTTTCTACCGAAACGACTGACAAAGGAGTACGCATGAAAGAAGACCAGGTACGCTCGAAGGCGTTTGCGATGCCGCTTACCAGTCCCGCATTCCCGATGGGCCCTTACCGTTTCGTCGGTCGCGAATTCCTGATCATCACCTACCGCACCGATATCGACCGTCTGCGCGAGATCGTGCCCGAGCCGCTCAAAGTCACCTCGCCGCTCGTCCACTACGAATTCATCCGCATGGCCGACTCCACCGGTTTCGGCGACTACACCGAAAGCGGCCAGGTCATTCCGGTCGAATACAACGGCGTAGCAGGCGGCTACACGCTCGCGATGTATCTCGACGATCACCCGCCTATCGCCGGTGGCCGTGAACTGTGGGGCTTCCCGAAAAAACTCGCCTCGCCGACGCTTGCGGTTCACACCGACACGCTACTCGGCACGCTCGATTACGGTCCGGTGCGCGTCGCAACCGGCACGATGGGCTACAAGCACAGCCAGCTCGACATCGCGAAAGAGCAGCAGCGCCTGGCCGGCCCGAACTTCCTGCTGAAAATCATCCCGCACGTCGACGGTACGGCGCGCGTGTGCGAACTCGTGCGCTACTACCTGCAGGACATTACGATGAAGGGTGCGTGGACCGGCCCTGCATCGCTCGAACTGGCGCACCATGCGCTGGCGCCCGTGGCCGATCTGCCGGTACTCGAAATCGTCGAAGCGCGGCATCTGATCGCCGACCTGACGCTCGGTCTCGGCGAAGTCGTGCACGACTATCTCGCGCAGTAACGCAGCCGCCTCTCACTCACTTACGAACAACGAACAGGAACCCAGTCATGAGCAATCTGAACGGAAAAGTAGCGGTCGTCACTGGCGCGGCCAGCGGCATCGGTAAGGAAATCGCGCTGACCTATGCAAAGGCCGGTGCGGCCGTCGCGATCGCCGACCTGAATCTGGATGGCGCCAACGCAGTCGCGAACGAGATCAAGGCGGCCGGCGGCAAAGCCATCGGTATCGCGATGGACGTGACCAGCGAAGAAGCCGTGAATGCCGGTATCGATCAGGTCGCGGCAGCGTTCGGCACGATCGACATCCTCGTGTCGAATGCGGGCATCCAGATCGTCAATCCGATCGAGAACTATGCGTTCTCCGACTGGAAGAAGATGCAGGCGATTCACGTCGACGGCGCGTTTCTTACGACCAAGGCCGCACTCAAGTACATGTACAAGGGCGATCAGGGCGGCGTGGTGATCTACATGGGTTCGGTGCATTCACATGAAGCATCGCCGCTGAAGTCGGCCTACGTGACGGCCAAGCACGGTCTGCTCGGCCTCGCACGCGTGCTGGCCAAGGAAGGCGCGAAGCACAACGTGCGTTCGCACGTTGTGTGTCCGGGTTTCGTGCGTACGCCGCTCGTCGACAAGCAGATCCCCGAGCAGGCGAAGGAACTTGGCATCAGCGAAGCCGATGTCGTGAAGAACGTCATGCTTGGCGATACCGTGGACGGCGTGTTCACGACCGTCGAGGACGTCGCGCAGACCGTGCTGTTCCTGTCGGCCTTCCCGAGCGCCGCGTTGACCGGTCAGTCGTTCGTGGTCAGCCACGGCTGGTACATGCAATGAAGCCACGCGCCCGCACCGAAAAGCAGGCCGTCGATCCGACCGACCTGCACAACGAGGTTGGCGCGACGCCGGTGCGCGCGCTGCCCTACGAGACCATCGCCCTCGTGCTGCAAGGGGGCGGCGCGCTCGGCGCGTATCAGGCCGGCGTGTTCGAAGGTCTGCACGAAGCCGAGATGCCGCTCGACTGGATTGCCGGTATCTCGATCGGCGCGCTCAATACCGCGCTGATCGCCGGCAACCCGCCCGAGCGGCGTGTGGAACGGCTGCGCGAGTTCTGGGAAACGATCTGCCAGCCGGCGTTCTTTCCTGCGCTGCCCGCCGCGTTTGAATTTGCGCTGTTCAACAGCCACGAATCGGTGCGCTCGATCTTCACCGCATCGCAGGCGATGAGCGCGATACTGCAGGGACAAAAAGGCTTCTTCGTGCCGCGCTTTCCGCCGCCGATCGACGGCATCCCGGGCGAACCCGGCAAGGTGAGCTATTACGACACCTCGCCGTTGCGCGCCACGCTGCTTGCGCTATGCGATTTCGATCGCATCAACGACGGCAGTACGCGGGTTTCGGTAGGCGCGGTCAATGTCGGCACGGGCAACTTCGTCTACTTCGACAATACGCACATGGAGTTGCGTCCCGAGCATTTCATGGCATCGGGCGCGTTGCCGCCGGCGTTCGCGCCGGTTGAGATCGATGGCGAATTCTTCTGGGATGGTGGCATCGTCTCGAACACACCGTTGATGAAAGTGCTGCAAAGCTCGCCGCGCCGCGACACGCTCGCGTTTCAGGTCGACTTGTGGAGTGCGCGTGGGCCGGTGCCGGAAACGATGGCGGGTGTCGCCGAGCGCACGAAGGACGTGCAGTATTCGAGCCGCACGCGCTTCGTGACCGACACGATGCAGCGCGAGCAGCGCTATCGCAACCTGCTGCGCCAGGTGCTCGACCAGGTGCCCGAGAAGCAGCGCCGCGACGACCCGTGGTGCAAGGAAGCCGAAGCGCTGTCGTCGAGCAAGCGCTACAACGTCCAGCATCTGATCTACCAGCGAAAGAACTACGAACATCAGTACAAGGACTACCAGTTCGGAGTTTCAACGATGCGCGACCATTGGGCCGCCGGTCTCGCCGACATCCGCAAAACGCTCTCGGTGCCGGATGCGCTTGCGTTGCCGCAGAACGACGCGGGCTTCGTCACGCACGACGTGCATCGCCGGCGCAAGTAGTTCGCGGTATCAGTCGGGGCGCGGTCGACGTCGCCCCCGCCCCGACGCTCATCTTTGTTGCGCCAAACCCGGCACGCCGCCCTGGCGTGCCGGTACTAGCAGCACGGCGTATCGATTCTATGCACGGGGAAATTGGGCTGCTCTACTGCAGCATCCCGCCTGTGCCGCCGTCGGCTTCATGCGGGCCATCCTATGAAAAGCCGAGGACCCGCATGCCCGCTACCGATCGTTTCCATCAATACGTCCTGACGCTGTCGTGCCCGAGCGCCGCAGGACAGGTCGCCGCCGTCGTCGCGCTGCTTGATCGCCATCACTGCTACCTCGACGAGCTGAGCGTGTTCGATGACGACCTGAGCGAGCGTTTTTTCGTGCGCTGCGTGTTTCACGGTGTCGCGGACAGTGGCGAGAACGCATCGGACCGCCCGGCGCTCGACCTCGACGCGCTACGTCGCGAATTCGTCCCGATCGCCGCCGATTTCGACATGACGTGGGCGATCCACGATGTCGACGCGCGGCCCAAGGTGCTGATCATGGTGTCGAAGCTCGAACATTGCCTCGCCGATCTACTGTTCCGCTGGCGCATGGGCGAACTGAAAATGGATATCGTCGGTATTGGTTCGAACCATCCGGATTTCGAACCGCTCGCCGCGCAGCACGGACTGCCGTTCTGGCACCTGCCGGTGAATGCGGATAACCGCGCGCAGCAGGAACAGCAGGTGCTCGATCTGTTCGCCTCGACCGGTGCCGAACTGATGATTCTTGCGCGTTACATGCAGATCCTGTCGGATGAGACGAGCCGCAAGCTGGCCGGCCGCGCGATCAATATTCATCATTCGTTCCTGCCGGGCTTCAAGGGTGCGCGGCCGTACCACCAGGCGCATACGCGTGGCGTCAAGTTGATCGGCGCGACGGCGCACTTCGTCACCGACGATCTCGACGAAGGTCCAATCATCGAACAGGTCGTCGAGCGCGTCGATCACTCGTATAAGCCGGAGCGGTTACTTGCGGTTGGGCGTGATGTCGAATGCATTACGCTTGCGCGGGCCGTGAAGGCGTTTGTCGAGCGGCGGGTGTTTATCAATGGGGATCGGACGGTGGTGTTGTAGTTCATTGGGCCATAACGTGTCGACTGCGCGACCTCTTTCGACATCGCCAGGGACATTCCACCTCTGATAACATCTCGCCCTCTTCCGCTGGCATGACCCGGCTGACGACACTCGTTAGCCCGGTGAACGACTCAATGGAGATGGCATGTCTCAGATCGTGGTTGAGGGCCTGGCGAAAACCTATCGCGTCGGCGAAAAGCAACCCGGCGTACTCGGCATGTTTCGCCGTCGCTGGCGCGAGATCGAAGCCCTCAAGGATGTGAGCTTCAGCCTGCAGCGCGGCGAACTGCTCGGATTCATCGGCCCCAACGGCGCGGGCAAATCGACCACCATCAAGATTCTCTCCGGCATCCTGCGCCCTACGGCAGGCAAGGTCGTGATCGAAGGTCGCGTGCCGTTCGATAACCGCATCGCTCACGTCGCGCGTATCGGCGCGGTATTCGGGCAGCGCAGCCAGTTGTGGTGGGACTTGCCTGTCATCGACGGCTTCGATCTGCTGCGCGATATCTATCGCGTGGAACCGGCAGCCTACGCGCGGACTCGTGACGAACTGGTCGCGCTACTGCGACTCGAACGCGTGCTTGATCAGCCGGTGCGTCAACTGTCGCTTGGGCAAAGAATGCGCGCCGAGATTGCGGCTGCACTGCTACACACCCCGCCGATTCTCTTCCTCGACGAACCAACCATCGGCCTCGATGCGCCGTCGAAGCTCGCCGTACGCGAGTTCGTGAAGAAGCTGAACCACGAGCGCGGCGTCACGGTACTGCTCACCACGCATGACATGCACGACATCGAGGCGCTGGCCGAGCGCGTGATCGTCATCGGTCATGGCCGCGTGCTGGCCGATCAATCGTTCGATTCCCTACGCGCCGACGTGCTGGTCGATCGTCGCCTGCTGGTGGATTTCGCCGGCGAAGCGCCCGCTATTGATATCGATGGTGCACAGCTTCTTCGGCGTGAAGGTCGATCGGTGGAACTCGCTTTCGATCCTCGCGTCATCGGTGCACCGGCGCTCATCGCGCGCATTGCGGCCGAACATGCCGTCGAGGACATTCGCGTCGAGCAACCCGCGATCGAAGAAGTCATCGCCCGGTTCTACCACTTGCACGGCGCCGTGGAAGCCTGATTCGATGAACGTCCTTCGTCCCTACGTCGCGGCGTTCGTCGCCCGCTTCAAGACCATGCTGCAATACCGGGCCGCCGCGCTCGCTGGTTTCACTACCCAGTGCTGGTGGGGCGGGCTGAAGGTTATGGTGTACGCCGCGTTCTATCGCCATTCGACGCATGCGCATGCATCGATGTCGTTGGCACAGGTGATCACCTATACGTGGCTGGGGCAGGCGTTGCTCGCGCTGCAACCGTGGAGTGGCGATCCCGAAGTCGCGAGTGCCGTGCGGACCGGCGCCGTGGGCTACGACCGCCTGCGACCGGTCGACACGTACACGTGGTGGTTCATCCGGGCAACGGCATGGATGACCTCACGCGCATTGCCGCGCGCCGCGCTGATGTTCGCTGCTGCCGCTGTTCTGCTGCCACTCGCAGGCCTCGGCGATTGGTCGTGGAGAGCGCCGGCCGACGTCGTCCAGGCGGGGCTCTTTGCGATCTCTCTAGTGCTGATGATCCTGCTAGGCGCGGCTTTCACCATGCTGATCAACGTCTGCATTACCGCGACGCTAACGGACCGGGGAATCAATACACTCGCACCGTCCTTCGTGATCCTGTTTTCGGGCAATCTCGTCCCACTCGGTCTGTTTCCCGACTGGCTACAACCCGCTCTCATCGCTCAACCGTTCGCGGGCATGCTCGACATTCCTTCGCGAATCTATATCGGTGCGCTTAGCGGTGGCGCGGCGTGGGCGGGGTTGGTTTTCCAGGTGTTCTGGACGCTGATCTTTGTCATGCTTGGCCGCAAGGGACTCAGCGTTGTGATGAGCCGCCTCGAAGTGCAAGGGGGCTGACGCGATGAACTCCCTTTATCTGTTGCATCGCTACTTCGTCACATCGATCCGTACACAACTGCAATATCCCGCCTCGACTTTGATGTTGAGCTTCGGTGCATTCCTGACCAATGCCATCGACCTCGCCGGAATCTGGGCGTTATTCAACCGGTTCGGCGCCGTACAGGGCTGGCAGTTTGGCGATATCTGCATGTTCTTCGGCACGATCAGCATCAGCTTTTCGATCGCCGATTTTTTGACTCGCGGCTTCGACGTGTTCGGTAGTCAGTTCGTGCGCACGGGCGACTTCGACAGAGTGCTGTTGCGCCCGCGCGCCGCAACGCTGCAGCTCATGGGACATGATTTCAGGCTGCGGGTCCTGGGGCGCTTCGCGCAGGGACTCGCGGTGATCGTGGTTGCCACCCGCGCACTCGATTTTCACTGGGATGTCAGTGCGGTTGCCTTGACGATCTGGACGATCGCGGGCGGTGTGGCGTTGTTCTTCGGCGTGCTGGTCCTGCAGGCAACGCTCGCATTCTGGACCGTTGAAAGCCTCGAAGTGGTCAACGTCGTCACCTATGGCGGTGTGCAGGCTGCACAGTATCCCCTCACCTTTTATACGAGCTGGTTCCGTAATTTCCTGATCTTCGTGGTGCCGATTGCCTGCGTCGCGTACTTTCCAGTGCTGGCCATCCTGCACAAAGCGGACCCGCTGGGTGCGCCCCAGTGGTTGTTGCCTCTAACGCCGGTAGTCGGATTCCTGTTCCTTGCGCTTAGCTTTGCCGCGTGGCGGTTGGGCGTGCGGAAGTACACGTCGACAGGTACCTGAAGATCGAACGTGAAGCGGGCAGGAACGGGGCGTATGCTTGCGTTGTCCCGGCATGCAAGACGGCTTGAGCGCATACCGTGTTGCCAGGAACAGTGATCTGATCTGCAAACGTCAACGGGAATTGCCATGCCCCAGCGCCGTTCTACCTTCTTTGTCCTGCCGCCATTCATCATCGGCCTGATCTGTCTGGTCGCATTCGCGGTGACGTTCACGCAGACGCTGAGCTTCGTCGTTCACGCAACCCGAACCGAAGGAGCCTTCGTGGGCGCCGTTGCGAAGTCCGGTGGCAATCATGGCGGGTCGTTTCTGTATCCGCAGGCTCAATTCACTACGCCAGACGGTCGCACCTTTAAGGCCACTTCCAGGAGCGGTTCCACCGATCAGCCGTACGCCGACGGAGACGCGATTCCCGTTCTCTACGATCCCAACAATCCGGGGCACGCCGAAATCGAGTCGATCTGGCTGTGGATCGGTCCGCTTGCTCTAGCGCTGTTCGCTCTGTTTTTCTGTGGCATCCCGGCCATCGTGTTCTTTTACTTGCGCAAAAAATCGCGGGCGTCTGGTTAGCGCAGTTGGTGTAAAGACGAACTCGCGAGGTTCAATCTGACCGGACGTACGCTGACCGGACCTACGCGAATGCGTCATCGATTTCAGGCTTCCCGTTGCGCCGCTTGCCGACGAACGGCGGCGGTAAACGCTTCGACTGTCCACCACTCCCGAAGCGCTCTCGCGAACAACATCTGCTGGCTCTCCGGCGCGAGGCCGCCAACAGGCGGGTCGTTATCGAGGTTGGTTGGAAACGGATAGCCGTCCGCGCTCGATGCAATCACCGCATCGATTTCAGCCTCGGATAACCGGCGATTCGCGAGCTGATCGAGCAAAACCGGGTACAGCGCTTCGCACATCGACGTGCGATCCAGCGACTCCATTGCACGGCCGTAGGCCGACGAAATCTGCAGCAGATTCGCCATGCGTTGAACGCCTGCCGTCCGGTTCGCTCCCGCGGCATGGAAGAGCGCGGGGTTGAAGAAAATCACGTCGCCTTTTTCGAGGGGCAACTGAATGTAATTGGCCTCGAAGTAGTTGCGGAAATCCTGCCGTCGCCAGGCAACGTAGCCTTCCGCGTACCGCTGCGAGAACGGAAGCAGCTTGGTAGGCCCGCTTTCCACGGGCATATCACTGTGTGCGACGGCACCTTGTAGCGTCAGGAAAGCAGACATGGTGTGGACGTGCGCCGGATAGCGTTCGGCCTGCTCGACGGTCTGGAACCCCAGGTGGTAGTCACGGTGCGCCTGCTGCGCAGCGCCACCGGGGCGCACGACATTCACCTGCGAAGTCACCTGAAAACACGGACCTAGCCATGCTTCTGCCGCGGCAACCAGCAGCGGATTTGCGTAGTAATGTGCGAACACCGACGGAGCACGCAAGCAAAGCTTTTGCTGCGCGTTCCATATCCTGTCGTTGGCGCCTGCCTTTGCAAAATGATCGGCTGCCGCGCTGCCTGCTTCCCGCTCGTCGCGAATGATGGTGTCGAAGATCCCGGTGGCATCGTCGATCGGCGCGGGATCGGGAAAAGCCCGCTTTAGTACGAAAACACCGGCACCATGCTCGAGAACGCCTGCCCACTCGGTTTGCAGCTCCGCGCGAAGCGTCGCATCCTTGAGTAACCGATTCAGCGGAATGCAATCGTAAACCGGCACGTCCTCAACCAGCTCGTCTGCGTATTTGATTTGCACTGCATCGCGACCGTCGTGCAGTACGGCAAGAAAATCGTCCACCGTACAGTCCTGCTCGCGGTACGGTTTTCTCCGCCCGGGCTCCTGGCGTGCGCGTTGCTGGTCCATGTCGTCTCCCGATTGATTTTGCTAACGATACTGCCGTTGCATCGCGCTGCGTTACCATAAACACATCAAAAACACCTCAATCGGCACCCCATGGCTCATCGCTTTCTAATGAAAGAAATCGCCCTGCAGGCAGGTGTGGGGCTGGCCACGGTCGACCGTGTGCTGAATGGCCGTCTCAACGTGCACGAGCGTAGCCGTCAGCGGGTTCAGCAGGCGATCAAGGAACTGGAGAAACAGCAGTTTCAACTGGCGGTGACCGGTAGAAAGCTTGTCGTCGACGTTCTCGTGGAAGCGCCGGGCCGATTCTGCGACGAGATACGCGAGGCGTTCGAATCGGAGCTTCCCGCACTTCGACCGGCTGTATTCAGGCCTCGCTTCACGATGCAGGACACCATGACGACTGCACAGGTTGTCGACGCCCTGGACGCGATAGGCCGCCGCGGCAGCCATGGCGTCTTGCTCAAGGCCCGTGACGTGCCCGAGATCGCGGGGGCGATTTCCCTGCTACACCAACGCGGCATTCCTGTCGTGACGATCTTCACCGACATACCGCAATCGGCGCGAATCGCCTACGCGGGTCTCGACAATCACGTGGCGGGCGCGACCGCCGCCTATCTGGTCGGCCAGTGGCTTGCACAATCGCAAGGGAACGTCCTTGTCACGATGAGCGATGACAGCTTCAGAGGCGAGGAGGAGCGCAAGGACAGCTTTCGCGATGAACTACGCAGGCGCTATCCGAAACTGACTTTGGTCGACGCTAGCGGCGGCCACGGGTTGAATGATCAGACCGAGGAGCATGTGCGGAAAGCAGTCGGTAGAAAAAGAGCCATCGCGGCGGTGTATTCGATGGGAGCCGGTAATGTCGCGATACTGCGTGCCCTGCATGCCATGGGGAAAGCGCCACGATGCTTCATTGCGCATGACCTCGACAGGGATAACATCCGGCTGCTGCGCGACGGCAGTATTAGCGCGGTGTTGCATCATGATCTTCGGCTGGATCTGCGCAACGCATGTCATCAGATCATGCATTTTCATAAGCTGCTGCCGGTGTCGGCGATCGGCGATGTTTCGTCTGTGGTGGTGGTGACTCCGGCGAATATTCCGCGGTATGTGGATCGCAGGTTTGGTGGCGGGTTGCGTGAGGCAGAATGAGTGGACACGTGCGCGCTCGGGTCGCGGCAGAGAAACGGGTAAGCGCGAGATAGGTTAAAGACGAGAGGCACACAAAAGATGGAGAGCAAAGAGCAAACGGCAATGCAGCAGCGTACAGCGCGGCTCGTGTTGGTAACGCCTGATGGTGCGGTGGTCGGCTGCTTGCCGCCGATTCCTGTCGAGATTCCCTGGTGGCAGGAAATGGAGTCTGTTGTGCGCGCAGCCCGCGAACGCTATGGAATAGATGTGACGATCCTGCGCCTGCTCGAAGCAGATCTCGAGCGGGCGCCTGGCGGGGAAGTCACGTATCTGGCCGAGATTGCGCAACCTGTAGCGGCAGAACGCTGGACTGGGAGGTTGGAGGCCGATTCGCTGCGCCAACGTTACGCCCAGCCCGGTGGTCCCGCCGCCGATCTCGCGTGGGCGGCGCAGGTACTTGCCG
This sequence comes from Paraburkholderia acidicola, assembly GCF_002362315.1. Taxonomy (GTDB): domain Bacteria; phylum Pseudomonadota; class Gammaproteobacteria; order Burkholderiales; family Burkholderiaceae; genus Paraburkholderia; species Paraburkholderia acidicola. Next base: position 288,475 of record NZ_MTZV01000006.1, on the reverse strand, counting down.
GACACGGCCTGGTACCTACCGTCAAACCCGTCCAGATTCGCACCTGGAATCTCTCCAGCGTCTGGCGCGTACCGCTCGGCGAACAGTCAGCGTGGCTGAAAGTCGTGCCGCCGTTCCTCGGGCATGAAGGCCGCGTTATTGCAGCGTTGACCGGCCGACAAGTTCCAACCCTGCTGGGTAGTGATGAGTGCGGGCGTATTCTGCTTGCGGAAATTCCTGGCGATGACCTGTACGAGGCTGCGCTGCCACTGCTTGTCGACATGGTGACGCTGCTGGTCGACATACAGGCTTCGTGGATCGATCGCGTCGAGGAATTGCGGGCGATGCAGTTGCCCGATTGGCGTGGTCCGAGTTTGTCTCTGCAGATCGCCGACGTCGTGCAGCGGACTAGCGACGAGCTGTCTCATGACGAACGTGCCCTGCTCGATCGCTTTGTGACAGATCTCTCAGCTCGATTTGCCGAAGCCGATGCCTGCGGCTTGCCGAATACGCTTGTCCACGGCGACTGCCATCCCGGCAATTTTCGCGGAACACCGTCGAACCTCACACTCCTTGATTGGGGCGACAGCGGCATCGGCCACCCGTTGCTCGATCAACCGGCCTTTCTCGATGCGGTTGCGCCGGAAAACGTAGAGACCATCAAGGCGCACTGGAATCACGAATGGCTGGCCAGGGTGCCCGGCTGTGACCCTGCACGCGCCATCGACCTCCTTGCACCGATCGCCACGGCGAGACGCGCAGTGATCTATCAGCGGTTCATCGACAATATCGAACCGTCGGAGCACATCTATCATCGTGGGGACCCCGCCGACTGGCTACGCCGGACTGCAGCGTTGGTGGCGAAGTCGGGCTGAAGGGGTATTTCGACGTCCTTGCGCCCACGATATCCTCGCGACATGGTCGGAGGGATTCGCAACGATCGGGCTGTAACGAGCGAGTACCTATGGGGATTCGGAATGGAAGATCGGGTTGAATTATTGACAAAGCGCCTGCGGCTGCGTCGCGCGCGCCAGGGTGATGCTCCAGTGCTGTTCGAAAACTACACGGGGGTGCATAGCTGCTCGCGCTTCCTGCAGCGTAGCGTGCATCAAGACATCGCTCGTACCGCCACCATGCTCGACACGTGGTGCGACGCATTCTGGGATGAGGCTGGTGCGCCATTCTCGTGGGTCATCGCGACGCGAGACGACGATGAACCCATCGGTGTGTTTGTCGCGATTCCAGAGGCGCACAGAATCGAAATTCACTATGGAATCGGTGAGCGCTTCTGGGGGCACGGACTCGCAGCCGAAGCTGGCCATGCTGCGATCTCCGCACTTTGGCGCTCGCATGGCATTCAACGAATCTGGACCGTGTGTGATGTTGAACACGTTGGCTCCCGGCGCGTTCTGGAGAAGCTGGGTTTTTACTGTGAGGGGACGCTGCGGAAGTGGTTGGTGCTTCCTGCGTTCGGCGACGTGGCAAGAGATTGCTATGTGTTCTCTTTGACCACGGAGCACTGAAAATGTTGATTGTCTTCGGAGGACTACCGGGAACCGGGAAAACGACGGTAGCTCAAACATTGGCCCGTAAGCTCGCCGCAGTCTATTTGCGTATCGATACTTTGGAACAGGCATTCATCGCATCGGCGAGCAACCGGATGGATATCGGAAGTGCGGGTTATCTGGCCGGATATGCTGTTGCCGCCGATAACCTGCGTCTTGGACTGACCGTCATCGCGGACTCCGTCAATTCGTTGCACGTTACGCGTAGCGCCTGGCAAAACGTGGCGCTCGAAGCAGGTGTACCGATCCTTGAGATCGAGTTGATTTGTTCTGATACAACGATGCATCGTTTGAGGGTCGAGCGCCGACGGGCCGACATTCCTGGTCATGAACTACCGACATGGAAAAGCGTGCTTGAGCGTCAATATGACCCGTGGGAATCAGAGCACCTTGTATTCGATACCGCTAACGTTTCGGTTGCGCAGGCTATCGAAACGATCACCCATCACCTGTCGTCGATATCTCCGGAGATGTACCGACTCAAATGATCAAGATCCAACTATTGAAACCCACGACGGCGTTATTACCAGGCTACGTTGCGGCCCTCGAGACCGGTTGGTCACCCGACAACGTTCGCAAAGAAGTAGCTGCTCGTGAACAGTTACACGCCATCAAAACGAACGCGGAAGCGTTTGTCGACGCACTAGATGACCCTTCCGCCTCAGGCGGACCGATTCCTTTGCCCGATGGCTCTAGCGTCGCCCGCCTGCCCGGCATCATCCGATGGATCTGGGACGACTCTTTTAGCGGCACAATCGGATTTCGCTGGCAAGCTGGCGCGGCAGAATTACCGCCCTATGTGCTCGGACACATCGGATTTTCAGTCGTGCCATGGAAGCGGCGCAACGGCTACGCCACGCAGGCGCTGCATTTAATGCTGCTCGAAGCAAAAGGACATGGCCTGCCCTATGTCGAACTTACCGTTGCTCCAGATAATCTGGCTTCGCAGAAGGTCATTACGGCTTGCGGCGGTGTCTTGATCGAGCGTTTCAGGAAGACAGCGGCATATGGATTCGCAGAAGCTTTCCGCTATCGCATTCGACTCGAAGACTAATGCGGTTATCGACCGGCATCCGGCCACCCTCACCCAATTACGGTTTCGGAATCCGGATACGACTAATCATCAACGACCCGGACAAACCGAAAAGCAGCGTCATCAGATGCAGCGTGCCGCCGTGCATATGAACCTCACCGAACCACAGATTCGGGCCAATCGCATCGAGCTTCGCGGCGATGACCAGCACCAGCACGAGCACAATCGATGTCGGGATCGGCGTGCCCTCGAAATAGGACACTTTCCCGGTTTCCTGCGAGAGCGCTTCGGCTGTCACGTTGTATCGGGCCAGTCTCGACACACCGCACACCACGAAATAAACCAACAGTAACCGGTCGTACAATCCGCGCATCCCGCACCCATAAGCGATGATGGCCGGTGCCACGCCGAACGAAATCACATCGGCAAGCGAGTCCAGTTCCCGGCCCAACGTCGACGATTTCTGGCGCCAGCGGGCAATCCTTCCGTCCAGAACGTCGAACACGAGGGCAGCGAGTATCAGACCGGCCGCGTAATAGACGTGCAGGACGTCGTTCGTCGCGATGTAGGAGATGATCGAAAATAGCGCGCCGGTGCCGCAGGCGGCGTTACCGAGTGTGAACCAGTCAGCAAGATGAAATTCACGAATCATCGAGAAGCGCCGGACGGGTTTTGTCATGTTCTTGTCGATTGGGTTGTGTAGATCGCTATGCTATCAGGCTATTGAATGCGTCTCCGATGGGCGGTCACTGGGCACCCGCAGCCGGTTCGCTGGCCCCGCGCCCGGTACGCCCGGGCCTGCCTTGCATTGCCGCCGGCGGGCGCCGAAAAGCGCAAGCGGCTCAGAAAAGAAACAGCCCTGCACGTCCGGTCAGCTATCATGCCAATCCTCTCCGAAGTAGCTCCTTATGATTTCCGTCCGTAATCTCACGCTGCGCCGCGGCGTCAATGTCGTACTCGACAGCGCGTCCATCACCTTCACCCCCGGCGAAAAAATCGGTCTTGTCGGCCGCAATGGCGCCGGCAAGTCGTCGTTCTTCGGCCTTCTCAACGGCACGTTGCACGAAGATAGCGGCGAGTTCTCGATTCCTGCTGCGTGGAAAATGGGCCAGGTCGCGCAGGACATGCCGGAGACCGAGCAGAGCGCGACCGACTTCGTCGTCGACGGTGACACCGTGCTGCTGGCCGCGCAGGCCGAAGTCGCCGCCGCTGAGGCCAGCGACGACGGCATGCGCATGGCGCACGCCTACATGGAGTTGCACGACGCCGGTGCGCACGACGCCCCCGCACGCGCCCAGGCGCTGATCCTGGGCCTTGGTTTCACCGATGCGCAGCTTAGCCACCCGGTCAACAGTTTCTCCGGCGGCTGGCGCATGCGACTGCAGCTGGCGCGCGCGCTCATGTGCCCGTCCGACCTGCTGCTGCTCGACGAACCGACCAATCACCTGGACCTCGACGCACTGGTCTGGCTGGAAGCCTGGCTCAAGCGCTATCAAGGCACCATGGTCGTAATCAGCCACGACCGCGAATTCCTCGACGAGGTGACGCAGGTGACCGTGCATGTCGACAACGCCAAGCTCGTGCGTTATGGCGGCAACTACAGCAAGTTCGAAGACATGCGCGCTGAGCAGCTCCTGTTGCAGCAGGCCGCGATGGCCAGGCAGGTGGAGAAGATCGCCCACCTGCAGAAATTCATCGACCGTTTCAAGGCCAAGGCCTCGAAGGCGAAGCAGGCGCAGAGCCGGGTCAAGGCGCTCGAACGCATGGAGAAGATCGCGCCCGTGCTGGCCGATGCAGAGTTCACCTTCGAGTTCAAGGAGCCGCTCAACGTCCCGAACCCGTTGCTGTCGATGCTGGACGCGAGCTTCGGCTACCCGGCGCCGGCCGACGCACCGCCGGACACGCCGCCCACGGTCATCGTGCGGGGCATCAACCGTTCCGTGCTGGCCGGGCAGCGCATCGGCATCCTCGGTGCCAACGGCCAGGGCAAGTCCACGCTGGTGAAGACGGTGGCGCACGCGCTGACGCCGATTGCCGGCGAAATCAGCGAAGGCAAGGGCCTCAACATCGGCTACTTCGCCCAGCAGGAACTCGACGTGCTGCGCCCGCTCGACACGCCGATGGAACACATGATCCGGCTGGCGAAGGACACGCCGCAGCACATGCGCGCCCCCGGCCAGAGCGGCACCGAACAATCGCTTCGCACTTTCCTCGGCACCTTCAACTTCAGTGGCGACATGGTGCATCAGGCGGTTGGCACGATGAGCGGCGGCGAAAAGGCGCGGCTCGTGTTGTGCATGATCGTGTGGCAGCGCCCCAACCTGCTGCTGCTCGACGAGCCGACCAACCACCTCGACCTGGCCACACGCGAAGCGCTTGCCATGGCGCTTAACGAATTCGAAGGCACCGTCATGCTGGTCAGTCACGACCGGGCCCTGTTGCGTGCCGTATGCGATGAGTTCTGGCTGGTCACCAAAGGCGGCGTCGAACCCTTCGACGGCGATCTGGACGATTACCAGCAGTTCCTTCGCGACGAAGCCCGTCGCATACGTGAGCAGGCTGCCGCCGGGTAGAAGGTCATCGCTTGAGATACCCCAGGCGGGCGGGGGTCGCATGGAAGGCGAAGCCGGACATCACTTGCACCAGGTCTCCGCCCAATTATTTAGCGGCCGCAACGCTACCCGTAGCGCAACCCCTCCCTCGGTCAGGCAATACCCCTCTCCCGCGTGATCGATGAGTCCTGCCTCGCGCAGTTCCTTTAACCGGGTATTGAGCAAGCTGGGATTCGTATCGGCCGCCTCCAGTAGTGCGCGAAACGTCAGTGGTTCGCCGCGTAATTCCCAGAGGATACGCAGCGCTGCCCGGCGTCCTAGCAGGTCGAGCGCAACCATGATGGGCCGCCCTGTCGTCGACCCGCGTACAGGCTTTCCAGCTTTCGGTGTTTTCATGCTTTACTTTTCATAGCAAAATACCCAGAATGTGCTATCGAAATTATAGCAAAAAGATCCGCCATGCCAGCCCGTATCGAACCTGCTCAGCCACCTTTTTCGCCGTTCATTCAGGAAAGCATTGAGAAGACCATGCCGCAGGGTGTTCCGGCGCTTAGCCTGTTCACCACGCTAGCTCGCGACGAGCGGTTATTTGGAAAATTCTTCGCCTCCGGTCTGCTGGGTCGTGGACACCTGACGTTACGGCAGCGCGAGTTGATCATCGATCGAACCACTGCCCTATGTCGGTCCGAGTATGAATGGGGTGTACACGTGACCTTCTTTGGCACACGTGCTGGTTTCACGGAGGAACAAATCAAGGCGCTCGTGCATGGCACACCTCACGACCCATGCTGGTCGACCGAAGACTCAGTCGTTTTGCAAATGTGTGACGCGTTACATAACGACTGCGACATCGACGAAGACACATGGCAGGCGCTACGCGCCCACGTCTCCGAGGAAGCGATTCTTGAAATGCTGATGCTGGCAGGTCTTTACCGAACCGTAAGCTACCTCACCAATGCTCTGCAATTGCCGCTCGAATCTTATGCAATGCGCTTCCCCGAACGCACGGCGACCCAGGCGCCATGATGAGTCGGCGTTAATGTTGGGACAAGCTGTCTGAAGTCTTCGCAACCCATAGACCTAAGTCCCGCAGAATAAACAAGACCGCACGCATTCCCTTCTTGAAAGCAACGCGCAAGCCTATGCGCTTGACATGACCCTCCCGTAGTACCTGAGCGAATACTCAATCCCGCTGACAAGTAAATGTCATCGGAATGGACGATAACGTCGCGTGCATCTACATTTCAATGCACCCATTCCGATCAGGCGAGATGTCCGATCGCACAAAACGACAAGACCTGTACCCCCGGGGAATACCCAAATTTCTGGAGGTCGTCCATGAGTCGAACCGTTTTGACTGTCTTGCTTTGCGCCTTGACAGTGTTATCCGCTACCGCCCAGGCCGCTACACTGCCCGCTCAAACGCCTGCCACTGCAACTGCTTCAAGCCCCACGCTGATCACCGAACCTGATCAGGGTCTCACGCCGATCTATACGTTCATGCAATCGGCAACCAGGACGCTCGACATGACGATGTACGAACTCGTCGATACGACGGCCGAGCAGACGCTCGTCCAGCTCGCAGCCAACGGCGTCACAGTGCGCGTGATCCTCGATCAGAACCTCGAGTCGAGCAACAACCAGGCAGCCTACACTTACCTGTCGCAGAACGGTGTCAACGTCGTCTGGGCCAACCCGACTTATGCGGCTACGCATCAGAAGACGATTGTCGTCGATGGAAAAACAGCGGCGATCATGACGCTCAATCTGACGAGCCGCTACTATTCGACGTCGCGCGATTTCGCGGTGATCGACAGCGACGCCAACGACGTGGCCGCTATCGAGACGGTCTTCAACGCCGATTTCAACAGCAGCTCGATCACTCCGCCCGCTGGAGACGATCTGGTGTGGAGCCCAACGCAGTCGCAAACGGATCTGGTCAATCTCATCAACTCGGCGCAAAGCACGCTGCAAGTCGAGAACGAAGAGATGAGCAATACGAAGATCGTCACCGCACTCGTCAACGCAGCAAAACGCGGGGTAACCGTCCAGGTCGCGATGACCTACAGCAGCGATTGGGTCAGCAACTTCGACAAGCTCAGCGCCGCCGGCGTGCAGATCAGCACTTACGCATCGAGCGCGTCGCTGTACATTCACGCGAAAGCGATCCTCGTCGATTACGGCACGCCGCAAGCGAACCTCTTTATCGGCTCGGAGAATTTCTCGGTGGCATCGCTGACGAAGAATCGCGAGCTGGGTCTCGAGACGACAAACGCGGCCATCCTGTCGTCGATCCAGAGCACGCTCGCAGCGGATTTCAAAGGCGGCACGCCGTTTAGCAGCAGTAGCGATAGCAACGAGCGCCTGCTGAGGCAATCGCCGTTCCACTAATCGATGGCCGTCCTCGCGACCCACATTGCGACTTAGCGATTCAACGTTTTGTGCACTACGATTGCCTCTGCACGTTCGGTACGTTGAACGCACTATCAAGGAGACATCGGATGAGCGAGCACTATGGGTCGTTTTGCCCGTGCTGTGGCAACGCAGAGCATCGGGCGATGAGTCGCCGTACTTTTATGAGTCTCGTCGCCGGCACGGCTGCGGGACTCGTGATGCCGCCGGCTTTCGCGGACGCACAACCGGTGCAGTCGATTCCTTACGATTCGATTGCCGATCCCGTTCGTTTACCTGAAGACACCTACTTCGGCGAATGCTCGGGTGTCGCGCTCAACTCGCAAGGGCACATCTTCGTGCTGTCGCGCGGCAACACAACGGGGCCGGCCTATGGCGCGGCTGCGGCGCAACTGCTGGAGTTCGCACCCGACGGACGCTTCATCCGCGAGATAGGACACAACCTGTATGCCTGGTCGTTCGCGCATTCGGTCAAGGTCGACCGGCAGGACAACATCTGGGTGACGGACAAGGGCTCCGACATGGTGATCAAGTTCACACCGGAGGGACGCGTCGCGATGGTGTTCGGCCGCAAGCAGGAAGCCGCCGACGAAGAGACCGGTCCGCTCAAGCACCCTAACCCGCCGCTACCCGCCGAACCCGGGCGCTTTCGCCAGGTCACCGATGTCGCGTGGGACATCGCAGGCAACACGTACATCAGCGACGGCTATATCAACTCGCGCGTGGCGAAGGTCGATCGCGACGGCAACTAGATCAAGTCGTGGGGTGACCGCGGCACCGGGCCTGGACAGTTTCACACGCCGCATAGCATCGCACTCGATGCACACGACAACGTCTATGTCGCGGACCGCAGCAACCGGCGCATTCAGGTGTTCGACACCGAAGGCAAGTTCCTGCGGCAATTCACGATCGACGTTCCGGTGCCCGCGGATGCGCGCCCTGCGATCGGCAACATGCCGAATGAAGCGGACATCGCAGCCGGCACGTTTGCACCAGGCTCGCCGTGGGCGATCTGCATTTCGCCGGGGCCGAACCAGGTGCTCTATAGCTCCGATGCTTTTCCGGGTCGCATCTACAAGATGACGCTCGACGGCAAGATACTCGGTGTGCTCGGCAAAGCGGGTAAGCAGCCGAAGCAGTTCGGCTGGATTCATCAGATGGCGTGCCCATCGGAGAACGTGCTGTTCGTCGCCGAACTGCTCAACTGGCGTGTGCAGAAGCTGGTCCTGCACGCCTGACGGTGGGGCGTAAGACTGCTTACGCAGATTCCTTCTCGCTATCGAAGCGCAGGCGGGCCGCCGTGACCGCAGCATGATTGTCGTCGGCCCACTGAATCAGCACGTTCAACGCATCGAACATCGAATGCCCGAGATCGGTCAGGCTGTATTCGACGCCCGGTGGCTTGGTCGGAAAGACCTCGCGATACACATAACCATCGCGTTGCAATTCATGAAGTGTCTGCGTCAGCATGCGCTGTGAAATGTCGGGCACCAGCCGGCGCAGCTCCCCGAATCGACATGGGTGCTCGGCCAACGCCGTCATCAGTAACGAACTCCACCGCCCGCTGATCACATCGACGACGTCGCGCACCGGGCAATTCGCCCAGGCGCCGTGTTCGGCCCGGGCCTTCTCCAGCCTCGCTTTGAGCACGCTGGTCGATACCTTGGTGGTTCCCATCTGGTAACTATCTCCTGAAAAACTGCCTTCTTTACGGATGAGCACCGAAGCCTGACTATCGAGTCACTCTCAAAAAGAGAGTAACACTCACAATGAGGCGAGTACATGAGCGACACCATTTTCGTCACCGGCGCATCCGGTCAACTCGGGCAGCTTGTTATCAAGCATCTGCTTGCACGCGGCGTGACGCGCGAGCGCATCGTCGCTGGCACGCGCAGCCCCGAAAAACTTGCCGGTCTCGCAGCAGCAGGCATTGAGGTTCGCGAAGCGGACTTCGAAGACCCTCAGGGGCTGATCGAAGCTTTCAAAAACGTCGATACCGTCCTGATCATTTCGACAGATGCCATGGATGGGGTCGACACACGATTGAAGCAGCATCGCCATGCGGTCGCATCGGCGGTCGCGGCAGGTGTCAAGCGTCTCGCCTATACGTCGCAGCCCAATCCGGACAGCTCGCTTCTGAGCTTCGCGCCGGACCACCTGGAAACAGAGCGGGCTATCAAGGCTACCGGCCTGCCGCACGTGATTTTCCGCAACAGCTGGTATCACGAGAATCTGCACAGGTCGCTCCCCCATGCGCTGAAGAGCGGGCAATGGTATTCGGCGACTCAAGGCGGGAGAACGTCGTCCGCCGGACGGGAGGACTACGCTGAAGCGATTGCCGCGGCGCTGGCCGCGTCAGCCTCCGATAGCCGGACCTACACGCTTACAGGCCCGGAAGCGTTGTCCAACGAAGAAATCGCCGACCTTGCTAGCCGGGCTACAGGCAAGCCGCTTGTCGTCGTCCATGTGACTGACGAGCAATTCGTCGCGGGACTGAAAGCGGCGGGTGTTCCTGACGTGTTTGTTTCCGCACTGGCGTCGATTGAAGTGGAAGTTCGGGCGGGAAATCTTTCTATCGTCACCGACCATCTCGAGTCGCTCATCGGACGCTCTCCGAAGCGGCTTGCCGATTATCTGCAAGAGGCGAGAGCCAGCTATATCGTTTGAATGTCTTGCTGTGCGATATCGGGTGGTGGCCGGCCAGGCGCGGCTAGCCACTGCCGAGATTCGAACGGGATTTCCGCTGAATCTTTGCCATCATCCGCTCAGGCAACGCCTCTCACGGCAATCTCGCGATCGGCATGGCGTGCGGTCTCACCGACCTCGGACCCTAGCCGCTTCACGTTCCGCTTGGGCGGCTCGCCAAACATGCGCGAATATTCGCGGCTGAATTGCGACGGGCTTTCGTAGCCCACCTGAAAAGCGGCTGTTTCGACGTTCGCCCCGAGCGATACCATCAGCCTGCGGGCTTCGAGCAGCCTCAGTTGCTTTTGAAACTGAAGTGGCGAGAGCGACGTCAGTGCCCTGAAGTGTCGATTGAAAGAAGACGGACTCATCTGCGCAACAGTCGCTAATTCTTCGACACGAATCGGTGCAGCAAGATTTTCGCGCAGCCAGCGCATCGCGTTGAGCACGCCTTTCGACGGCGCATTGGTCAGTGCCATACGCGCAACGTCTCCGCCGTGCGGCCCGGTTAGAAGCCAGTAGCAGATCTCACGCATGATGAGCGGGTAAAGCGCTGGAATCGCGCCGGGTGTATCGAGCAATCTGACGAGACGCAGCGCACAGTCGGCGAGCGGCCCCAGAAAATCGGTCACGAAAACACCTCGACCGACGTCGCCACTCGCCTTCGGCGGCGCGTCCAGTTCCGCTGCAACGCTGCGCATGATCGCAAGATCGAGTTCGAACGCGAGGACAAGACAAGGTCGGTCCGGGCTGGCTGCGCTTACCTTGCCAACCGACGGGGCTTCGACTCCGACAATCAATGCCTCACCCGCCCTGTATTCGTAACGCGTCTCGCCAAAGCTGGCCCACTTGGCACCCTGAGCCACGATACACATGGCCGGTTGCGAGATCCGATGGACAGGTGGCTTGGGGTGATCCGAGCGAAGAATGAACACGCTATCGATCGCCGTAAAGTAGGGGCTCGCGCCCTCCTGGCGGTCTGTGTATCGCAGCATCGCTGCCACTAAATCTTCCAGCATGAGCCTGATCTCCGCTCCGGGCATTGACTGACCACCATACGTCGCCGAGTCGGAATAGGCAAGAAATGAGGCGATTTGGGTATTCAGATTGTGTCATGCCCAAACCTATACTCGGTTCCAGTTTCTAACCGGGAGCACGAACATGGCAGTCGAACATTCAACCCCAGCAACGAACAAGATCGCTATTGTCACCGGCGGTAGCCGGGGCATTGGACGCAACACCGTGATAAGCCTCGCAAAACGCGGTGTGCGGTCGATCTTCACCTACCACTCGAATCAGGCAGAAGCAGAAAAGGTCATCGCACTGACGACGGATCTGGGCGTTCCAGCTATCGCCCTGCAACTCGACACCGGAAACGCTGCAGGTTTCGGGGATTTCATCGATCGAGTCACACGCGCTTTGCGCGAAGCGAACGTGGAGCGCTTCGACTATCTCGTGAACAACGCTGGGACTTCCTCTGCTGCATCGCTGGCGACAGGCACGGAAGCCGAACTGGATGCGCAGTTCAATGTGCATTTCAAGGGGGTTTTCCTGCTGACGCAGGCGCTTCTGCCATTCATGAACGACGGTGGCCGGATCGTGAACATTTCGTCGGGTCTTGCCCGGGTGGCGATGAATGGCCGCGCGATCTACGGCCCCATGAAGGCCGCGGTCGAGTCGCTCAGCCGTTATATGGCACTGGAACTCGGGCCGCGCCGGATCGCGGTGAATGTCGTGGCACCGGGCGCCATTGCCACTGACTTCAGCGGGGGCATCGTCCGCGACAACCCCGCGATAAACAAGATGGTGGCCGATCACACGGCGCTCGGACGCGTCGGTGTGCCCGACGATGTGGGTCCGGTGATTGCGGGTCTGCTATCCGACGCATTCGGCTGGGTTAACGCTCAGCGGATCGAAGTTGCGGGAGGAATGCAGATCTGAGTGATGGGCCGTGGCCTCTCAATAAAAGGGCTTCGCAAGATAATGCGAAGCCCACACCACAAGCGCGGCCAGCACCAACGCACCATAAGGCAACACACGCCGCACGCCGCTCACCCCACTGCCCGGCTCCATTTCCATATCCTGCGTCATCCGCGCAGGAAAGCGCCCACGGTCCTGCCAGTAATGGCGGAACACGAACACCGGCACTATCAGCAGCATCGCGATCAAGCCGTTACGCAGCGTGCCCTCGCCTTGCAAATCGGCCCCCGCACCGATGAACGCAAGGTCGAGATAACCACACACCGCACCAGCCGCCAGCAACCAGGTCGGGCAGCGAAACGGCCTGTCCGCGTTCGGACGATCCATCCGGTGAATCCACCCCGACTGCAAATTCAGAAACACAAAGATCATGTAGCACACGCCCGACACGGATAGCACCGTCATGTAATCGGACATCATCAGCAGGATCAGGTTGAAGCCGAGATCGGTCCACATCGCGCGTGTCGGTGCGCCGTGTTCGTTCACATGCGACAGGTAGCGCGGCAACCAGCCATCCACCGACGCCTGATACAACGTGCGCGACGATCCCATCATCGAGGTCATCACGATCAGCAAAATAGACAGCATCAGCATGACGACGATCACGTTCGCGACCACAGCGCCACCGCCCACCATATGCGCCATCGCAGCGCCGACACCCGTGCCGTCGACGATCTTCGGATTCAACATACCCGCCGTACCCAGCGCTCCCTGAAACGCGAGTGGCACCAGCGTCATGACGACCAGGCACAGCGCACCCGACCAGAAAATCGCCTTGACTGTATCGGTACGCGGATTACGAAACTCACGTGTGTAGCAGACGGCCGTTTCGAAACCGTACGCAGCCCAGCCCGCCATGAACATCGCGCCGAACACCATCGTGATACCGGTGCCGTTCCACGAGCCGAACGATGCCGCACTGAGGTTGCCGTGCGCATCGTGTGCAAGCGGCAGCAGCGGCCACAAATGCGCAGCGGGCACGTCACCGGTCACGAACGGCACGATGCCGACAATCAGCAGCGGCGTCAGCGACGCGATGCCGAGCAGGCGCTGCGTCTTCGCCGCTTTCGCTGCGCCGCTGTGCTGCAGCCTGAAGGTGATCAGCAGGAATGCGACGGCAAGCAGGAAGGTCGCGTTGATGCGCAGCGTAAGACCGTGCTTGACGAAGCCGAGATCGAGCAACGTCCATTGCCACGTGTTGATCAGTGCATCGGGGGCGAACAGCGTGGTAAGCGCATAGCTCGCGGCGAGACCGGTGCCGAGCGCCAGCATCGGCGACCACGCGACCCAGTTGCACCACACCGACACCGGTGCAATCAGCTTGCCGTAGCGAACCCAGCCCATCGCGCCATACACCGACGCGCCACCGGACTTATGAGGAAACAGCGAGGAAATCTCGGCATACGTCGCGCTCTGGATCAAACCCATCGAGATCGCCGCGATCCAGATCGCCCACGCAGGTTGACCGATCGTCGCGCATACGCCGCCTATCGTGAACAGAATGCCGGCCGGCACACCGCTCGTCACCCAGAATGCATCCTTCCATGTGAGGCCGCGTTGCAGCGTGTGGCCTTCTTCATGAGCGGCGCCTTGTGTAGCGTCGTGGGTGCTGCGCGTGCGCAGTCTTGCCTGTTCCATCCAGAGCCTCCTGTAGAGAGCCTGTGCCTGGACTGGAACGCGTGAACCTGAACCCAGCATGCGAATCGCCCTGCAACGGCGATCCGCACACTGCGTGACAACGTCAATGCGAAGACGTTATTGCGCTCCAGCCACCCAGCTATCGACCCGGTCGCCGTGCGCGGCGATCCATGTATCGGCTGCGGCAGCAGGCTTGGCGCCGTTCTGCGTCGCCAGCATCACGCTGTCGATTTCGCCCGGCTTCCATTGAAATTTCTTGAGAAACGCAACCACGGGTGCCGCCTTTGTCTCGAGCCCGGGGTTGATTACGTTATCGACATGCTCCGACTCGCCGAATACCTTCTTCGGATCGTCGAGGAACTTCAGTTTCCACTTCGCGAACATCCAGTGCGGCACCCAGCCGGTCACGATAATAGGTTTATTGGCATGCATCGAGCGCGCAAGTTCCGCAGTCATCGCACTGCCCGAGCTGGGCATCAGCTGCAAACTGAGGTTGTAGGCCTGGATCGCTTCGCCCGCTTTCTTCATCACGCCCGCGCCCGCATCGATCCCGACGATGCGACCGCCAAAGTCCGCCTTATGCGCTTCGAGGTCGGCGATGCTCTTCTCGGGCAGGTCCGCGGGTACGATCAGACCGATTTTCGCGTCGTTGAAATTCGGCCCGAGGTCGGTGACCTTACCTTTGAACTGGTCCCAGTACGCGCCGTGCGTCACCGGCAACCACGCTGACAGCGTTGCGTCGAGATCGCCGCGCGCCACGCCCTGCCACATGATCCCTGCCGCGACCGGTACAAGCTGTACCGGATAGCCAAGCCGTTTTTCGATGATCTGCGCGGCCACGTTCGAGGTCGCGACGCTGTCATCCCATCCTTCGACGTAACCGATCTTGATCGTCGGTTTGGTATCCGCTGTGGCGGTCACGCTCGCGCTCATCGTCGCGATCAGCGCGGCCCCGAGTGCACCGCACAGCAAGAGTTTTTTAAGGCGTTTCATGGTCGATCTCCTTATAGCCGCTAGCGCGGTGTAGCACTGAGCATCGCCAGCCAGAATTGACGGCGGATAGTCTGTTGCGACAGCGGTTTGTGGAAATGCGACACGCATCAACTTCGTGCGTTGAACCGTCGGGCGACCGGATTCACGGGCCGCGCGCATCGGTGGTTCATGCCATGCGGTCCGGTTTGGGACAGGTCGATTGTCACTTCTCGACGACGAGGTCCGTCAATGGTTTGCTGCAGCAGAGCAGCACCATCCCCTGATCGATTTCCCGCTGGCGAATGCCGCCGTTGTGCTTCATCTCGACCTGGCCGGAGACGAGCTTGACCTTGCAGGTACCGCACATGCCCTGCGTGCACGACGACGGCAGCCGTACTCCCGCTTGACGCGCGGCATCGAGCACGTGTTGATCGCTGCCACAACTAATCTCGCGATTGCTGCGCGCAAAGCTGACCGTAAAAGTCTTCGTGGTCTGTTCCGTGGGATCGGCGGCGAGCGCTTCGACGACGATCTCGGGCGCCGACTGCGTCAGCGTCTCGAACGAGAAGCTTTCCTCGTGATAGTGCGTGCGATCGAAACCCGCGTCGCCGAGCAGATCGCGCACGGCTTTCATATACGGCGCCGGGCCGCACGTGAAGATCTCGCGCTCCATGAAGTCCGGTGCAATGGCCTGCAGCAGCGGCAACGTGAGGAAACCGGTCACGCCGTGCCAGTTGGTGCGCGGACCGACGCGTTCGCAGATAAACGAGGTGCGGAAATTGCTCTGGTTCGATGCGATCAGATCGAGTTCGCGCGCGAAGATGATGTCGTCGGGCGTGCGGGCGCTGTGCACGAACACGATGTCGCGATCCTCGCTCAGCTCATGATGCGCGCGGCTCATCGACATCAGCGGTGTCACACCCGAACCCGCCGACAGAAACAGATACTTGCGCGCCGGATGCCGCGCGCAGGTGAATTCGCCAGACGGTCCGAGCACACGAACCTGCGCACCGGCCTGCAGGTTGTCGTGCAGCCAGTTCGACACGGGGCCGCCGGGCACACGTTTTACGGTGATCGAGATCGTATGCGGCCGGGTCGGTGACGAAGATATCGTGTAGCAACGGTTGATCGTCTCGCCGTTGATCTCCAGTTCGAGCGTAACGAACTGACCCGGTTCGAACACAAACGCGCGACCTTGCGGCGAACGGAAGAAAAAGCTCTTCACGTCGTGCGTTTCCTCGCGCACCTGGCAACACACGAGCGTCTCTTCGACGTCGCTCGTCCAGCGCTCGGGCAGCGCGCCCCAGAATTGCGGCTTGGTTAGCCGGCTCTCAACGGGTTCGAAAGTTGCCGCATCCCGCATCATCGTTTGCTCCACCTGCCCGAGGCAGCCAGTTGTCTGCTTGTGTTCGTTGCTTGCTACGCGCTAGCTGTGAGCGCGCGCTTCACTTTTCTCGTCGATCTGCGCCGCGACCCGTCCTACATACCAGTCGCTGAACTTCTCGACGAGCCCTTCAGTGAACGGCGAATACGGACCGGGTTCATACGCGCTGCTCGATGCCCCACGCTGCGAATACTCGACGAGCGCACGGTCCTGATCGTTGGTCGCGTTCCACACAGCCGTCAGGTTGTTCACGTCGTAATCGACGCCTTCTTTCGCGTCCTTGTGCACGAGCCACTTCGTGCGCACCAGCGTCTCGCCGGCCGACAGTGGAATCACCGAGAACGTCACGACGTGGTCGCTCATAAAGTGATGCCACGAGTTCGGCTGCGTCCAGAACGACAGTCCGCCCAGATCGGCCTGCTTGAATTCGCCGAGCAGTTTCTTCGATGCAACCTTCGCGTCGAGCGTTTGCGATTCGCCGCTGCGATCGAGCGGCAGACGCTGCGTGCGAAAACCGGTCACGTCAGACAGTCGATCCACTTCGACCGACGGCAGGTTCATCGCTTCCCACTGCGCCGCGCGTTCGACACAGGTGCGCTCGAACGCGGCCATGCCCTCGGCATTCGCCGCCGACGGCTGATAACCAAATCCATACTCGTACAGCGAAATAGTCAGCTCCGGATGGTTCGCGACGCAGTGATAGCACTCGCGATTGTTCTCCATCGTCAGCTTCCAGTTGCCCTTTTCGATGATGTCGATCGTGGCGGCGATCTTGAGGTTCGGCAGATCGTGCGGCAGCAGGTACGGCTCCATCGCGGCGCGCATGACTTCGAAGTCGACCGGCGGTTCGTCCGCGAGGCAGATGAAGATCAGCCCGGCCAGGTTCTGCACGTGCACGCTCTTCAGGCTGTGCTTGCAGCGGTCGAACTTCTCGCCCATGTGCTCGGCGAACATCAACTGGCCGCTCAGGTTGTAGGTCCAGCTGTGATACGGACACACGATATTGCCAACCGAGCCCTTCTCCTCATTGCACAGGCGCGCACCGCGATGGCGGCACACGTTGTGGAACGCGCGGACTTCCATGTCGTCGTCGCGCACGATCAGGATCGAATCGTGGCCCAACTGGACCGTCGTGTAATCGCCGGGCTCCGGGATGTCCGGCTCGATGGCGACCTGGATCCAGTGCTGGCGGAAAATCGCGTCCATGTCGAGCGCGAAAATCTCTTCGCTCAGGTAAAACGGTGCCTCAAGGCTGTAACCCTTCTTGCGCCGATCGACCAGCGCGCGAATGTCTGCCGATACTTTCATCGTGTGCTCCGGAACGCTCTTTTTCAGTAGTCGATGAGTTGATGCTCGCGCAAATAGCCGAGTATCACTTGTGCTTTTTCGACCGAAGTCCCTTCAATTACGACGCTGCCGCCGCGGCTTTCGGTCGTGGTCGCGGACATCATCCGCGCGTGCCCGGAACGCTTCTCCGATGCGGCGAGCCGCACGGGCTTGCGGGTCACCGGCACTAAAGTCCAGTGGGCTGCTTCGGCGTCTGCGCCGCGCGGCGCGACGGTGCGGGTGTCGACGGTGCCGGCGCGCAGCCTTGCATAGGCGTATAGCGGCTGGACCGGTGCAAGCGGATGCACGGCAACGACGGCCGGCAGCGGTGTCTGCACGCGGCGACGCACGCCCTTCGGCAAGAATTGCCTGACCGTCGCCGTCGTCACCTCGCCGCTTTCGATCACGACGTCGACCGCCGAGCCGACCAGCGGATAACCCAGCGCAGCGGCAAGGCGATACGGCAGCATGCCGCTGTCGAACGCGCCTTCCGCGCAGGTGCCGGTCAGCACCAGATCGTAGCCCTGCACACGCTGTGCGAGCGCGGCTACGGCATCGTCGGCGGGATCGCAAACTAGCACCTCGACGCGTGCGGCGCCGAGCGCCAGATAGGCTTCGAGCGCCGGGCTGGACGGGTCCCCGGCATGCACGACGTCGAGCAGCGCGCCGTGCTTTTCAGCGAGTGCGCGGCCGGTTTCGAGTGCGGCGGCATCGTTGCGGCTGTACCGCGCCACGCCACTCACCGGATGGCGGCCAACCGAGACGAGCACGGCAATCCGTGCGAGCTTGCGGTTCATGCGGCGACTCCTTCTGCAACGGTTGCGGCGGGTGTCGCAGCTGTGGCCCCGGCCGACGCACGCGTGGACCGCGCACGCGCGACCTCGTCGATCAGCGACGCGATCGTCGCCTGCGTATCGCCGATGATCGTCAGGTTCGCGCGCTTGACGATCGGCGCGCTGCCATCCAGATTCACGGCGATCACGTGCCGGCAATCCTTGATGCCCTGCAGATGCTGGACCGCGCCCGAAATGCCGAACGCGATATAGACGCTCGCCTCGACGGTCTTGCCGGTCGCACCAATCTGCTTGTCGCGCGGGAAAAGGCCGTTGTCGACCGCGACGCGGCTCGCACCGATCGCCGCGCCGAACGCGCCGGCCAGTTGTTCGAACGCGGCGACATCGGCCACGCCGTTGCCCGCCGAGACGATGAAATCCGCCTCTTCGAGTGCGACTTGCGCGGCGTCGATTTCTTCGATGCCGAGATCTTTGTAACCGGTAGCTTCTGCGGTTCCTATAGCCTCGGCTGGCAGCGCAATCTCGACGCGCTCTCCCGCGCCGACAAACGGCAACCGCGGATCGACTGCGCCTGCCGCCAGCAGCACCACATCGGGCAGTGCGCGGCTCGCGTAGGCCTGCTTCGCCTGCGCATAGCTGCTCACACGCGCAGCATCGATCTCGACAACCTGCGTGGCGATACTCGCGCCTGCATAAGCGGCGTAACGCCGACCGAGGTCGCCGTCTCCGGTTGCGTTGTCCGGCATCAGGATGTGCGCCGGCGCAATCTGTGCGACGCATGCGGCCAGCGCCTGAAGCTCGCGCTCAGGCGCAAACCTGCGACGATCGAACGTTGCAAGTTCAACAATACGATCCGCGCCGAGTACCGCCGCATCGTCCTTCAGTTCGCCGAACACGACGAGCGCCACCTGGGTCTGTGCGTCTGCGATCAGCGCTGCGGCAGCGAGCACCTGACGCGTGTGTTCGTCGAGTGCGCCGCGGTCGCTGTGTGCGGCGACCAGTACCGTGCGCTGCGCAGGTTGGCTCGTGCGGAGTGGCTTCACAGCCTGGCCGTGCGCGTGCGCACCGCCCGAGGCCCCACCGTGGCTCTGATCGTTCGATGCATTCGCGTCGAAGGTCGCACCGAGCGTGATGCGCCGGATACCTGCCGCCGTGATCGTGAACGGCCGCCGCGGATCGATACGTTTGATGGTCGTGTTCATCGCGTCACTCCAGCGCTGCGGCAACGAGTTCGGCTACGTCGAGGACTTCGGGGCGCGGGCCCACTACGCCTTCGAGCATCGCCGTACAGTTCGGGCATCCCACCGCGACCACGTCCGCTCCGATCGCGCGGGCATCGGCGATGCGGATATCCGGAATACGTTGCTTGCCGGGGATATCGGTCAGCGGTGCGCCGCCTCCACCGCCGCAGCAGCGTCCGCGCTTGCCGTTACGTTCCATTTCGACGATCTGGATACCGATCGATTTCAGCAGCTTGCGTGGTGCCTCCGTTTCGCCGTTGTAGCGGCCGAGGTAGCACGGATCGTGGTACGTGACGCGTTTGTCGCGCAACGCATCGGCGGCTTTCGGCGACAGCTTGCCGGACGCGACCAGTTCCGCGATGAAGCTCGTGTGATGCAGCACGTCGTAACGCGTACCGAGCGAGCGGTATTCGTTGCGCAGGCTGTGCATCACGTGCGGGTCGGCGGTGACGATGCGTTTGAACGTGAGGTTCGAAAGCGTGCCCGCCAGTTGCCGCGCAAGTTGCTGGAACGTTGCTTCATCGCCGAGGCGGCGCGCGACGTCACCCGTATCGGTCTCTTCGCCGCCCAGTACCGCATAGTCGACGCCGGCTTTGTTCAGCACGGTCACCAGGGCACGCAGCGTGCGTTGATAGCGCATATCGAAGGCGCCTTCGCCGGCCACCAGCAGTACATCGACCGCTTTGCCCGGTTGCGCGACCGGTGCGTTCAGATCGACGGCCCAGTCGTAACGCGCAGCCTTGTCGTAGCCGCCGGCCGTACCGGTTTCACGCAGATTCGCGAGCACTTCGGGGCCTTTGCCCGGCACCGTGCCGTGTACCAATGTCTGATTGCGGCGCATGTCGACGATCGCATCGACGTGTTCGATCAGCATCGGACATTCCTGCACACAGGCACGGCACGTCGTGCAGGACCACAGCGTGTCGGCTTCGATCAGGCTCGATACGATTGGCCGGTTCGGCTCGCCCGTATGGTGGCCCACCGGCAAACCCGGTGTCGGGCTGCCTGCATACGCCGCATCCGAACCGCCGACCATTCCAGTGACGAGATCCTGAATCAGCTTCTTCGGGTTCAGCGGCTGGCCTGCGGCAAAGGCCGGGCACGCGGCTTCACACTTGCCGCACTGTACGCACGCATCGAAGCTCAGCAATTGGTTCCAGCGGAATTCGACCGGCTTGCCGACACCGTACTCGTTCTGCTCCAGCACCGGCGTTTTCAACGCGGTCGGCGGCGTCATGCTGACGGTACCGGCGCGGCGGACATCGCCGGACGCCGCAAAGCGCTCCTGGCGCGGATGAAACGCCAGATGCAGCAGGCCCGCTAACGCATGCTTCATCGGGCCGCCGTGGGCCGCGCCAACCGTCATCGCGAAGGCGCCCGCAGCAATCAGCAACGCGAAGATCACCGCAAGTGCGCCGGACATCGCACCGGCCGGCACTGCGACAAACAGCACGAGACCCAGTGCAAACGAGCCAAGCAGCCACGGCAGCGTGTCCCACGGTCCGCGTGACAGTCGCGCCGGCACCGCCTTCGTCCCGCGCCGGCGACGCCACACGAACACCACGCCGACCAGCATGATGAGCGCCGCGATAAAGATCAGCCGGTCGAGCCACGGCGAGTAGATCGCGAGCCCGTAGTTGAGAAACACCAGCGCGAACGCGCCAATCGCGCCGCCCGCCGTCGCGACGTGGGTCTTCGCGATGTACGGATCGCGCGCAACCACGTGGTGCAGATCGACGAAATAGCGCTTCGGGATCGTCAGCAGGTTGGTCCAGCCGAACGCGCCCGCCGCAGTCGCGCGGCCGAGGCGCCAGTACGCCGAGCGCTTCGCGACCGCGAACGCAAGGCCGGCCACCGATACCCACAGCAATGCGGTGATGAGAAACGCCGGGCTCATCGTCAGAAGTCCTTGCAGAGGCGCAGCGCGTCGTAGATCGCGCCGTGGATGTTGTGCATCGAGATGCAGTCGCCGACGCGGAACAGCAGGAAGCGACCGTTTCCAAGTTCTTCCGATAGCGACGGTTGCGGCTCCGACGCAAACAGCGTGTGCACATCGGTCTGGCCACGATTCACCGATTCGGGCTTGAGCGTCCAGTACAACGCGTCGTTCGGCGTGCTGCCGTTTTCGATCACCACCTGATCGACGACACGCTCTTCGAGTTCTTCGGTGTATTCGTTGCGCAGCACCGCGATCTTGCGGCCGTCCTCCTCATACACACGATCGAGCCAGTAGTTCGGCGTATGGATCACGCCGAGCGCATACAGACGCCGGTAGAAGATCGGGAACGTCGTGCCGCCCACATCGTCGGCGATCTTCACATCGGGTGTAACGATCTCGACCTTCGCCCCGCGACTCGCGATGAAATCCGCGACGCCCGCACCGGCATGCGTGCTGACGCCGTCATAGACGAGCACGTGCTGCTTCGGCTCGACGCGACCTGAGAGGATGTCCCACGAGCTGACCGCGAGCCCTTCCTCGACGCCCCACGCCGGGACCTGCTGTGTAAAGCTCGAGCCGCCGGTTGCGAGCACGACGATGTCGGGCTTCTCGGCCATGATTGTCTTTTCGTCGGCGGCGACACCGAGGCGCCGGTCCACGCCGAGGCGCTTCGTCTCCATGTCGAACCAGCGCACGATGCCGGCCATCTGTTCGCGCTGCGGCGCTTTTGCAGCGAGCATGATCTGGCCGCCCACCGCGTCGTTCTTTTCGAACAGCACGACGTCGTGACCACGCGAACGGGCAACGCGTGCCGCCTCGAGTCCGGCAGGACCCGCGCCGACCACCACCACCTTGCGGCGCGGTCCGCGGGTCTTTTCGATCACATGCGGCATCGTCGCCTCGCGCGACGTTGCGGCGTTCTGCACGCACAGCACGTCGAGGCCGTTGTACTGGCGATCGATACAGTAGTTCGCACCGACGCATTGCTTGATCTCGTCTTCGCGCCCGTCGCGGATCTTGATCACCATGTGCGGATCGGCGATCTGCGCGCGCGTCATGCCGACCAGGTCGACCATGCCGTTGGCGAGCAGGCGTTCGGCCTGACCCGCGTCGCGAATGCTTTGTGCGTGCATCACCGGCAGCTTCACCACCGACTTGATGCCGGCTGCAAGGTGCACGAACGGTTCGGGCGGCAGCGCCATCGGCGGCATGCAGTTGGCGAGCGTGTTGTGCGTGTCCGCGCCGGAACCGATCACGCCGAGGTAGTCGATCAGACCGGTCTCGGCCATCGCCTGGGCGATTTCCTTCAGTTGCTCGTGGTCGAGACCGTCTTCGTGGAATTCGTCGCCGCACATCCGCAGGCCGATGCAGAAGTCCGCGCCGACCGCTTCACGCACGGCCTTCAACACTTCGGTGCCGAAACGCAGGCGATTTTGCAGCGAGCCGCCCCATTCGTCGGTACGGAAGTTCGTACGCGGGCTCCAGAACTGATCGATCAGATGCTGGTGCGCCGCCGAAATTTCGATGCCGTCCATGCCGGCCTGCTTCACGCGCTTCGCGGCCGCCGCGAAGTCGGCGATGATGCGGCGGATTTCCTCGACCTCGATGATCTTTGCGTTGCCGCGGTGGACCGGTTCGCGCACGCCTGACGGTGTCATCAGATGCGGCCAGTGCTCGCCGTGAAATGCCGAGCGGCGACCCATATGCGTCGCCTGGATCATGATCTTCGCGCCGTGCCGATGCATGGCTTCGGCGAGTCGCGCGAGCGGATCGATGATCTTGTCGGTCGACAGATTGACCGACTTCCACCAGCCCTGCGGACTGTCGATCGACACCGGGCTCGAACCACCGCACACGGCCAGCCCGACCCCGCCCTTCGCTTTTTCTTCGTAGTAGCGGATGTAGCGATCGCCGGGCAGACCGCCCGGTTCGGCATAGACCTCGGCGTGCGCGGTACTGACGATGCGGTTGCGCAGCGTCAGTTGATTCAGCGTCAAGGGTTTGAACAGATTGGGGTAACGCATCGCGATCGACCTCGGGCGGTGTGCGGTAAAAGTCTCGACAATCAGGCGAGCGGCGACACTTCGAACACGCAGTGCGCGTGGTGTTCGGCGGCGCACTGCACTTCCTTCGACTGCGAACGCGGTGCTTGCTTACCCGCCTCGGTCGTATCATTCACCCAGTCCATCGCGCCTGCGAACCAGCCTGCGAACATGTAGCAAAGCTTGCCGCTCTTGTCCGGCTGCGCGAGCACGAACGACGAGTGATGCAGTTCGATGCGCGCATGCGCACGCGCCGGGTCGGCCTCGACGATCTTGAAGATGCCCCAGCCGCGCTGCGACAGGCGCTTCAGATAATGTTCGAACACCGCCATTCCGCTAATGCCGTGCTGTTTCGCTTCCTTGTCGCACCAGTGGTAAGCCGATTTATAACCGGCCTTATAAAGAATCTCGGCATACGTGTCGCGGCCCAGCGCTTCTTCGACTGCCGTGTGGTTGTTCGTGAAGAAATGACGCGGCACGTACAGCATCGGCAGTGCGTCGGTGGTCCATACGCCGGTGTTGGGATCGACGTCGATCGGCAGTTGCGGTTGCATCGCGGGGTGACTCCGTGGGGTAAGCAGATTCGTGACGGTGCTGGTTTGATGCAGGCGCTCGTAGCGGCGCCCGTCATCGTTTTATATTCAACGGGTTCTCTCAGGTTCCCCACACATCGCGGAAGACGCGCACCCAGTTCTCGCCCATGATCTTGCGAATACGGGTCTCGCTCCAGCCGGCGCGCTCCATGGCGGCCGTGAGGTTCGGAAATTCACCGATCGTGCGGATGCCTTCCGGATTGATGACCTTGCCGAAGTTCGTCAGACGGCGATAACGGCCCTTGTCATGCGTGATCCAGTCGAAGAAATCGGTGGTATAGCCTTGCGTGAAATCGCTGCCGATACCGACCGTGTCCTCGCCGACGATGTTCACCACATAATCGATCGCTTCGACGTAGTCTTCGACGGTTGCATCGATGCCGCGCTTCAGGAACGGCGCAAACATCGTCACACCGACAAAGCCGCCCGCATCGGCAATTTCCCGCAACTGCTCGTCGGACTTGTTGCGCGGATGCTCCTTGAGCCCCGACGGCAGACAGTGCGAGTAGCACACTGCTTTCTTCGAGAACGCGATCGCTTCCGACGACGTCTTGCCACCCACATGCGACAGGTCGACCATGATGCCGACACGATTCATTTCGGTGATCACTTCGCGACCGAAGTCCGACAGGCCACCATCACGCTCGTAACAACCGGTACCGACCAGGTTCTGCGTGTTGTAGCAAAGCTGCACGACGCGCACGCCCATGTCGGCAAACGCTTCGATATAGCCGAGGTTGTCCTCAAACGCATGCGCGTTCTGGAAGCCGAGAATCACGCCCGTGCGGTTTTCTTTCTTGGCACGCAGGATGTCGTTGGTGGTGCGCACGAGCGTCAGCAGTTCGCTGTTTTCGCGGATCTGCTGCTTCATCAGGGCGATGTTATCGACGGTCTTCTCGAAGCTTTCCCAGACCGACACCGTGCAGTTGGTCGCGGTGATGCCGCCTTTTTGCATGTCTTCGAACACCGAGCGGTCGAACTTCGAAATGTTCAGACCGTCGATGATGATGCTGTTCTCGTGCAGAGTGCTCATGGTTCGGTGCTCCAGCTATCAGCGTGTGGGGAAACGCGGCGCATGTGTCTCGCGCGTGTTGTTTATTGCAGTTCAGTAGATCGGGAAGCGTTCGCACAGCGCGAAGATCTCGCGGCGCACGCGCTGTTCCGTGGCAGGGTCGCCTTCCGGATGCTCACGCAGCGAGTCGAACACTTCGAGGATCAGACGGCCGGTTTCGCGGAACTCCGCCACACCGAAACCACGCGTCGTACCCGCCGGCGTGCCGAGACGGATGCCCGAGGTGACCGTGGGCTTCTCGGTATCGAACGGGATACCGTTCTTGTTGCAGGTGATGCCCGCACGTTCGAGCGCCTGTTCGACCTGCGCGCCCTTCAGGCCCTTCGGACGCAGATCGACGAGCAACAGATGGTTGTCGGTGCCGCCGGTCACGAGGTCAACGCCACCGTCTTTCAACACTTCGCCGAGCGCCTTTGCATTGGCAAGCACACCGTCGATGTAAGTCTTGAAGCTGTCCTGCAGCACCTCGCCGAATGCAACCGCCTTGCCGGCGATCACGTGCATCAGCGGGCCGCCCTGCAGACCAGGGAACACAGCAGAGTTGATCTTCTTCGCGATGTCTTCTTCATTGGTGAGCACGAAGCCGCCGCGCGGACCGCGCAGCGTCTTGTGCGTAGTCGACGTGACGACGTGCGCATGTTCGACCGGATTCTGGTGACGACCTGCCGCGATGATCCCGGCGATATGCGCCATATCGACCATCAGCTTTGCGCCGACGCTATCGGCAATCGCCCGGAAGCGCGCGAAGTCGAGTTCACGCGGATAGGCCGAGAAACCGGCGATGATCAGCGACGGCTTGTGCTCATTAGCCAGCGCTTCGACCTGGTCGTAATCGATGCGCATCGTCTCGCGGTTCACGCCATACTGCACGGCGTTGAACCACTTGCCCGACATCGCGGGCTTGGCGCCGTGCGTGAGGTGACCGCCTGCGTCGAGCGACATGCCGAGCACCGTGTCGCCAGGCTTGGTCAGCGCTAGCATCACCGCGCCGTTTGCCTGCGCGCCCGAGTGCGGCTGCACGTTCGCAAAACCAGCGTTGAAAATCTGCTTGATACGATCGATGGCAAGCGTCTCGATCTGGTCCGCAAACTCGCAACCGCCGTAGTAGCGCTTGCCGGGGTAGCCTTCCGCATACTTGTTGGTCAGCACCGAACCCTGAGCTTCGAGCACCGCACGCGACACGATGTTTTCCGACGCGATCAGCTCGACCTGCGACTGCTGCCGCTCAAGCTCCTTGAGAAGCGCGCTGCGGACTGGCGCGTCGCGTTCGACGAGGGGCTGCGAGAAGAAAGGATTGGCGTTCGTCATGGGGTGTCCCGGGGATATCTGTTAGTCATGGAAAGCATGGGGTTGCGCGGCGACTCGAACAGACCGGCCAGGCGCGCTATATCTTCCCGCTTCCCTTGACTGGCCTGCCGGCACCGGCTCCCGACGGCTCTATTCTTCTCCGCTGTCTCGCGCGTCAATTTACGAATTCAGACGCGTTCTTGGCCTTTTCCGACATCCAGGTCCGTTTTGGACAAGTGGCCCGGTGTGTGGCCCGTCCGTCGGCCGCTCCGGCGTATCAGCATCATTCGTGAGGTTCGATCGTATGCTGCGGCGCAGCGCGATCGCACTCCCGACGTGCGCGGCTCGCCCGCGAACAGTGCCGCCACCGCACTTGCAAGGTGCGGCAAGCTGCCCCCGCCTGGTCCGGCCACGTGTGCCAGCCAGGGTTTAGCCGTATGGCATGCTTGTTGCGCTAGATCTCAGAATAGTGCGGCCGTCCCCCCCACGTCGGCTGCAACACCAGAGATCAGAGTCGAAGGAACACTCGCCCCCCATGTCTCCCGACCGCACCGCGTCGCTGGCGCACTTTGCGTTCATGCCGCTGCCCAACTTCACGATGATCGCCTTCACCAATGCGATCGAAGTGCTGCGCATGGCCAACTACCTGAGCGGGCAAACGCTTTATCGCTGGTCGATCATCAGCCCGGACGGCGGTCTCGTGTCGGCAAGCAACGGTCTTGCCGTCGATACCGCTGCAGCGGAATGTGCGGGCCAGCCCGACATCGTATTTGTTTGCGGCGGCATCGACGTGCAGCGCGAAACCACCCCGGCCCATCTGTCCACGCTGCGTCGCTTCGCGCGTGCTGGTGTCGCGCTCGGCAGTCTGTGCACCGGCACGTATGCGCTCGCCAAATCCGGTCTGCTCGCGGGCTATGCCTGTGCGATCCATTGGGAAAACATGTCGGCGTTGAAGGAAGAGTTTCCCGACACGCGTTTCCTGAAAGAACTGTTCGTCATCGATCGCGACCGCGTGACCTGCACCGGCGGTGTCGCTCCACTCGACATGATGCTGAACCTGATCGCCGCGCGCGTCGGTACGCCGCGCGTCACGCAGATCGCAGAGCAGTTCATCGTCGAGCATGTTCGTGATACCAGTGCACAGCAGCGCATGCCGCTCGTCGCGCGGCTTGGTTCGGCGAACAAGTCGCTGTTCGAAGTGATCGCGCTGATGGAAAACAACATCGAAGAGCCGTTGTCGCGTGAAGAGCTGTCGCGCCTCGCGAACATGTCGCAACGACAACTGCAACGGCTCTTTCGCGAACACCTCGGCATGACGCCGACTCACTACTACCTGACGTTACGCCTGCGCCGTGCGCGCGAACTGCTGCTGCAGACCGACATGTCGATCATGCACATCACGATGGCGTGCGGGTTCCAGTCGGCGTGTCACTTCAGCAAGAGCTACCGCGATGCGTTCGGTACAGCGCCCACGCGCGAACGCCGCAAACAGGTTGCGCCGCTTGCACACGTCATGCCGGGTGTCACAAGTGGGCTGGCGTTGCCGGCCTGATTCTCCTCCGCCTCCTGCACCTTTCCCTGCGATTTCTCCCAAGTCTTTCCGGTCGGTGCTTTGCGCCGCTCCGGTTGGTTGTATGTCATTCGCCGCGACTCGAAGCATCCGCCTGGCCAGTGCTGGCGTGACATCGCCCTGACACCCTTCCCATCTGTTTCCGGGGCACCCGCGCCTCGCGTCCGAAGTGGCCCACACATGGCCAGAAAAAAGCCTCGTATGGCGCTATAGTGAATGATCTCCAGTCCGTCAGCCCTTCGCCCGAGGCAGGAAATCATGGCCGAAAACGACACCGATATCGCCGTGCGCACGCTCTCCGTCGCTGCGCAACAATTCTCGCTCGACGTCCTGCTCGAAAAGTACGCGAAGGGTGACGAACAAAGCGTCGACGACGTTTACCGGCGCGTCGCGCATGGTGTTGCGCAGGCCGAACCGCCCGCGCTGCGCGAAGAGGTCGAAGCACGCTTCGTCGAGAACCTGCAACATGGCGCGCTCGGTGCCGGGCGCATCATGAGCGCCGCTGGCACGGGCATCGCCGCGACGCTGATCAACTGCTTCGTGCAACCGGTCGGCGACAGCATTCAGGGCGTTGACGAAAACGGTCTGCCCGGCATCTACGTGGCACTGCTGCAAGCGGCCGAAACCATGCGCCGCGGCGGCGGCGTCGGCTACAACTTCTCGGCGATCCGCCCCAAGGGCGCGCGCGTTCACACCACCAGTTCGTCGGCATCGGGGCCGTGCAGCTATATCGATGTATTCGACGCATCGTGCCGGACCGTCGAGAGCGCCGGCTCGCGGCGCGGCGCGCAGATGGCGGTACTCGACTGCACGCACCCTGACCTGCCGGAATTCATCGAGGCCAAACATTCGAAGGGACGCTGGAACAACTTCAACGTCTCCGTCGCGGTCACCGACGAATTCATGCAGGCCGTCGAAGCCGATCTGCCGTGGCAACTCGTGCATCGCGCGGAGCCCTCGCCCGCACTGCGCGCGGCTAGCGACCTGCGGCAACGTGAAGACGGTTTGTGGGTGTATGCAGAGAAACGCGCCCGCGAAATCTGGGAGCGCATCATGCGCTCGACCTACGACGTCGCCGAACCTGGTGTCGTGTTCATCTCGCGCATGAACGAGGATAACAACCTGCGCACGCTCGAAACGATCCGCGCAACCAATCCGTGCGGCGAACAACCGCTGCCCGCTTATGGCTGCTGCAATCTCGGCCCGCTCAATCTGACGCGCTTCGTGATCGATCCGTTTGCGCAGATGCGCGGCGGCAAGCCGTCATTCGACTGGGACGAACTCGCCGCGCGCACACGCACGCAGGTGCGTTTTCTCGATGACGTGCTCGACGTAACACTGTGGCCGCTTCCCGAGCAATACGATGAATCGCGCGCTAAGCGCCGCATCGGTGTGGGCTTCACCGGCCTTGGCGACACGCTCGTCATGTTGGGCTTGCGCTACGACCGCGCCGAAGGCCGCGACTTCGCCGCGCGCATCGCGCAACTGATGCGCGACGAGGCGTACCGCGCATCGGTCGAACTCGCGCGCGAGCGCGGCGCGTTTGCGCTGTTCGATGCCGACAGTTATCTCGCCGACGGCACGTTCGCCTCGCGCCTGCCCGACGACATCAAGGCATCGATTCGCCGCGACGGTATCCGCAACAGCCATCTGCTTTCCATCGCGCCGACCGGCACCGTGAGCCTCGCGTTTGCGGACAATGCATCGAATGGCATCGAGCCGGCGTTCTCGTGGACCTATACGCGGATGAAGGTGATGGCCGATGGCAGCCGTGCATCGTTTGCGGTCGAGGATCACGCGTATCGCGTCTATCGTGCGTTCGGCGGCGACGTCGATGCGTTGCCCGACTACTTCGTGAGCGCGCTCGACATGTCCGCGCGCGATCACCTCGACATGATGGCGGCTGTGCAGCCGTACATCGACACGTCGATCTCGAAGACCGTCAACGTCCCCGCCGACTATCCCTTCGATGCGTTTGAAAACCTCTACTTCGATGCGTGGAAAGGCGGTTTGAAGGGACTCGCCACCTACCGGCCCAACGAAACACTCGGTGCGGTACTGAGCGTGGCGCCCCAATCCACCGACGATGCGCTCGCCGAAATCGACGCCGATCCGCTGCGCGTCGCCATCGATCACCGGCCGAAGGGCGAACTGCCCGCGATCATCGAGAAGGTCGAATACCTGACGCAGGTGGGCAAGAAGTCGCTGTATGTCGCGGTGTCGTTCATCGAGGTGACGGGCAGAGTCGGCGGCGAAGACATGACGATCGAGCGGCCGATCGAGTTTTTCATTCCGGTCGGCCAGCGCGACGAATCGCAGCAATGGATCACGGCGACGATGCGTTCGCTGTCGCTTGCGGCGCGCGGCGGTTTCGTGGCGCGCAATCTGCAGGATCTGCGCAAGGTGTCGTGGGATCGCGGCCAGGTGCGGCTCGGCGACGTGCTGCGGCTCGATGGACACCGGACGCCACGCTGGCACGATTCGGAAGTGGCTGCGCTTGCTTATGCGATCCAGCAGATTCTGCATCGACGTGGGTTCCTCGATGCAGAAGGTAATCAGGTACCGACGCGGTTGCTCGCGCGCTTGCCGCGTGGGTATCTTGCTGAGGCTGCGGCGCCTGTGGCTGGCTCCGCTGAACCGGATCATGGTGATAGCGGCAACACTACCGCGTTGCCGGAAGGCGCAGGCCCACTCGAACTGCGCACGATGCTCGGCCGCAAGTGCGATACGTGCGGCGCGAATGCGGTCATTCGTAAGGATGGCTGCGACTTCTGCACGGCGTGTGGGGAAGTGGGGGCGTGCGGGTAGCGGTTTAAACGCCGCTTTTTACGGCAAGTCGCTTGAATCACCCTCTTCGCCTCGACGTCCCGCGTGACGCCGTTGCTTCGCTTTCCCACGCTTCGTTTCGCACGCTGGCGTTTCCGGGCGCATCCTCTCCTCTACAGTGATTGCAGGCACTGAAGCAACCGGTTTCGGTGTAGCTCTTACCCTGTATTAACTTTCAATCCAGGAGAATGATATGAATCTCGGCTCAATTAGTCATGCAGGTGGGCAGTTGCTTAAAAAAACTGGAGAGCATAGCGATGGTCTCGAAGGGGTATCGCACGCCACTGAAACGGCAAAGAACCTGAAAGAGATAATCGGCCCGATCCAGGCAGGCGGTGGCGGCAGCGAAACCGACACGAAAGGCGCATCTCAGTCTCCGGAGGGCGAATCAATCAAGCAACTTCTCGCTCAAGCGTTGTCCACGATGGCAGGAAAAAGTTGAATCCTGATTCGAGTCCGTTTGCGCAATCAACATAAGGAATTTTATGGATCTGCCCCACACCAGCGAGGCCGCCCGGTTGGGGCGGGCCGTAGTTGACGCCATCCTGGCCGACCAGTTGGACGAAGCGGAAAGCCTCCTCCAGCAATTGCACGAGGTCCATCCTGCGTCGAGGGACATGCCGATTTTCCGCGTACTGATGGCGCTTCAGCGCAAAGACGTCCGGGGAGCATGGCAAGTCGTCAATGGCTTGCCGGAGGATCAGAACCCCGAACTGAAAGCGCTGTGCCTGTATCTACTGAACGATCCGATGTGGCATAGCTACGCCACGGCGCTCGAAGACAGTCCCGACCCGCATATCCGTAAGGCAATGTTGGCACTGCTAGGTCGCAAAGAAGAAGCCAGTGTCGTTGAGCCGATGCAGTCCACCATGTTGCATGCTCTGCAGGTCTGACTTCCGGTTCCTCAGCACGGTTTTTCTTTTGGCAAGCGTGGCCCACCCACGCTTTTTTCTTTTCAGGGCTCGCGCAACGCCTGGCCCCGCCGCTTTCCAAACCCTGTGCTGTCCCGCGAGCCGCCTGCCCCCACGCAGGCGGCCCACCACCGCATCAAGCCGCTTTCAGCAACCCATGCGGGTCGATCACGAATTTACGCGGCGCCCCACCATCGAACTTCCGATAACCATCCGGCGCTTCTTCAAGCGAAACAACCGTGACGTTCACGATCTGCGCGATCGGCAGACGGTCCCACAAGATGGCTTGCATCAGATTGCGGTTGTACTTCATCACCGGCGTCTGGCCCGTGTGGAACGAATGCGACTTCGCCCAGCCGAGGCCGAAGCGGATGCTCAGACTACCCCGGCGCGCGGCGGCGTCGGCGGCACCTGGATCGTCTGTCACGTACAGGCCCGGAATGCCGATCGCACCGGCCACGCGCGTGATGTCCATCAGCGAATTCAGCACCGTAGCGGGCGCTTCTTCCTGGCTGCCATGGCTGCCATGGCCGTGCGCCTCGAACCCAACGCAATCGACAGCACAATCCACTTCCGGCTTACCGAGAATCGCCGCAATCTGTTCACCAAGCGTCGCATCGCGCGACAGATCGACCGTTTCGAAGCCGACCGAACGCGCATGCGCAAGACGCTCCTCGTTCATGTCACCGACGATCGTGCACGCCGCACCCAGCAGCCGCGCCGAAGCAGCCGCGGCCATCCCGACCGGGCCCGCACCGGCGATATACACCGTCGCGCCCGGCTTCACACCCGCCATCACCGCACCGTGATAGCCGGTGGGCAAAATATCCGACAGGCAGGTCAGATCGCGGATCTTCGCCATCGCGCGATCGCGATCCGGGAATTTCAGCAGGTTGAAATCGGCATACGGCACGAGCACATATTCCGCCTGCCCGCCGATCCAGCCGCCCATATCCACGTAGCCATACGCACCGCCCGCACGCGACGGGTTCACGTTCAGGCACACGCCGGTGTGCTGCTCCTTACACGTCTGGCAGCGACCGCACGCAACATTGAACGGCACCGACACGAGGTCGCCGACCTTCAGCGTCTCGACATCGCGCCCCACCTCGATCACCTCGCCGGTAATTTCGTGGCCCAGCACGAGACCGACTTCGGCGGTCGTGCGGCCGCGCACCATATGCTGATCCGAGCCGCAGATGTTGGTCGACACGACCTTCAGGATCACACCATGACCGATCGCGCGACCGCGCGGATCGACCATCTTCGGAAAATCGATCGACTGGATTTCGACCTTGCCCTGCCCCAGATACACGACACCGCGATTGCTGCTCATTGTCTCGTCTCCATGTTCGTCTGACGTCACGCATTTCGACACGGCATTCGGCGAACGCCGCTCTTTCGAGCGTAGCCCTTTGGTACCCGCACCCGGTGTATGAAACCCGACATCCGTCTGACTAAAACCGACACGGTCGCTTTTTGCGGTTTTTGTTGATTGAACGGTCAATAAAAAAACGCTAAGCTACGGCTTCCTCGCAGCCTGGCGTCCTCTGACGTCGGGTTCGTGCGGCCTGTTTTTCACGGCTTTTTACGGTTTTTCGGGGTTCAACAGCATGCCCAAGCTCGGAATGCGCGAAGTGCGCCGCGCCCAGCTGATCGACGCGACCCTGCTCACCATCGATCAGGCGGGTCTGTCCGGCACGACGCTCGCTTCAGTGGCGCAGCGCGCCAATATTTCGACGGGGATCGTCAGTCACTATTTCGGCGACAAGGACGGTCTGCTCGAAGCGACGATGCGGCATATCCTGCGCGACCTGTGGGCCGCCACCACGCGTCGGCGCAACGCCGCGAAGACGCAGCCGCGCGCGCGGTTGCGCGCCGTCGTCGCCGCGAATTTCGATGTGTCGCAGGTAAGCGGGCCGGTGATGAAAACCTGGCTCGCGTTCTGGACCGAAAGCATGCACGAGCCCGAGTTGCGCCGTCTGCAACGCGTCAATACACGGCGCCTGTACTCGAACCTGTGCGCGGAATTCGCGAAGGAACTGCCGCGCGGCGCCGCCCGTCGGGCGGCGAGCGGCCTCGCGGCGATGATCGACGGGCTGTGGCTGCGCGGCGCGCTATCCGGCGATCCCTTCGACACCCGGGCCGCACTGCGGCTCGCCAACGATTACATCGACATGTTGCTCGCGCACGAAGCCTGACGCGTTTGCATCGTATCCAGCTCGCATACAAGGAGAACCCCGTCATGACCTCTTACGGCCTGCAACGTCTTTATATCGGCGGCGAATACGTCGACGCCACCAGCGGCGAGACCTTCGATACGTTCGATCCCGCCACCGGTGCCAGGCTCGCTACGGTGCAGCAGGCCAGCGCCGCCGATATCGACCGCGCCGTGCAATCGGCACGCGAAGGCCAGCGCGCGTGGGCCGCGCTCACCGCGATGCAGCGCTCGCGCATCCTGCGTCGCGCCGTCGAGTTGCTGCGCGAGCGCAACGACACGCTCGCCGAACTCGAGATGCACGACACCGGCAAGCCGATCGCCGAAACGCGCGCGGTCGACATCGTGACGGGAGCCGACGTGATCGAGTATTACGCGGGGCTCGCGACCGCGATCGAGGGTCAGCAGATTCCGTTGCGCGCCGAATCGTTTGTCTATACGCGGCGCGAACCGCTCGGTGTCACCGCAGGCATCGGTGCATGGAACTATCCGATCCAGATCGCCTGCTGGAAGTCGGCGCCGGCGCTCGCTGCGGGCAACGCGATGATCTTCAAACCGAGCGAAGTCACACCGCTATCCGCATCGAAGCTCGCGGAAATCTACCTCGAAGCGGGTGTGCCACCCGGCGTCTTCAATGTCGTCCAAGGCGATGGTCGCGTCGGCGCATTGCTCGCCGGGCACGAAGGCATTGCGAAGATTTCGTTCACCGGTGGCGTCGCAACGGGCAAGAAAGTGATGTCGCTGGCCGGTGGCTCGACGCTCAAGGAAGTGACGATGGAACTCGGCGGCAAGTCGCCGCTGATCGTCTTCGAAGACGCCGATCTCGATCGCGCCGCCGATATCGCCGTCACCGCCAACTTCTTCAGCTCGGGCCAGGTCTGCACGAACGGCACGCGCGTGTTCGTGCATCAGTCGGTGCAGAAAGCATTCGAAGCGCGCATCGTCGAACGTGTGAAGCGCATTCGCATCGGCAAGCCGTCTGATCCCGCGACCAACTTCGGCCCGCTCGCGAGCGCCGCGCAACTCGACAAGGTGCTGGGCTACATCGAAAGCGGCAAGCGCGAAGGCGCGCGGCTCGTGGCCGGTGGCGCGCGGATCGTCGACGGCGATTACGCGCAAGGCCAGTACGTACAACCGACCGTGTTCGCCGATTGCCGCGACGACATGCAGATCGTGCGCGAAGAAATCTTCGGGCCCGTGATGAGCCTCTTGAGTTTCGCCGACGAAGAGGAAGTCATCGCGCGCGCCAACGACACGATCTACGGCCTCGGCGCCGGTGTCGTCACCGAGAACCTCTCGCGTGCGCATCGCGTGATTCACCGTCTCGAAGCCGGCATCTGCTGGATCAACACGTGGGGTGAATCGCCGGCGGAAATGCCGGTGGGCGGCTACAAGCAATCGGGCGTCGGCCGCGAGAACGGCATCACGACGCTCGAGCACTACACGCGCATCAAGTCGGTTCAGGTGGAACTCGGCAAGTATCAACCGGTGTTTTGAGGGAGCGTCGCATGGCAGCGAACGAATACGACTACATCGTCATCGGCGCGGGATCAGCGGGCAATGTGCTCGCGACGCGTCTGACCGAAGAACGCGACGTGACGGTGCTGCTGCTCGAAGCAGGCGGCCCCGACTACCGCTTCGATTTCCGCACGCAGATGCCCGCGGCCCTCGCCTATCCGCTGCAGGGACGGCGCTACAACTGGGCGTACGAGACCGACCCGGAACCGCACATGAACAACCGCCGGATGGAATGCGGGCGCGGTAAGGGCTTGGGCGGATCGTCGCTGATCAACGGCATGTGCTATATCCGCGGCAATGCGCTCGACTATGACGGATGGGCGCAACGCAAAGGTCTCGAAGACTGGAGCTATCTCGACTGTCTGCCGTATTTCCGCAAGGCCGAAACGCGCGACGTCGGTGCGAACGATTATCACGGCGGCGACGGCCCCGTTCATGTGACCACCAGCAAGCCCGGCGCGAACCCGCTGTTCGAAGCAATGGTCGAGGCCGGTGTGCAAGCAGGCTACCCGCGCACCGACGATCTGAACGGCTATCAACAGGAAGGCTTCGGCCCGATGGATCGCACGGTCACGGCGCACGGCCGTCGCGCGAGCACGGCGCGCGGCTATCTCGACCAGGCCAGGCAGCGGCCGAACCTGACCATCGTCACGCACGCCACCACCGACCGCATTCTCTTCAGCGGCAAACGCGCTAACGGCGTCGCGTATCTGCACAACGGTGCACCGGTCACCGTGCACGCGCGCCGCGAAGTGCTGCTGTGCGGTGGCGCGATCGCCTCGCCGCAGATCCTGCAGCGCTCGGGCGTCGGTCCCGGCGCATGGCTGCGTGAACTCGATATTCCGGTGGTGCTCGATCTGCCCGGCGTCGGACAGAACTTGCAGGACCACCTCGAGATGTACATGCAGTACGCGTGCAAGGAGCCCGTATCGCTCTATCCCGCGCTGCTGCTGCACAACCAGCCGGCAATCGGACTCGAGTGGTTGCTGAAAGGCACCGGCGTCGGCGCGAGCAATCATTTCGAGGCGGGCGGTTTCATTCGCACGCGCGATGATGACCTGTGGCCGAACATCCAGTATCACTTCCTGCCGGTGGCGATCAACTACAACGGCACGAACGCGATCAAGATGCACGGCTTCCAGGCGCATGTCGGCTCGATGCGCTCACCGAGCCGCGGTCGCGTGAAACTGCGTTCGCGCAATCCACACGAGCATCCGTCGATCCTCTTCAACTACATGGCCGAAGCGCTCGACTGGCGCGAGTTCCGCGACGCGATCCGGATTACGCGCGAGATCATTGCGCAACCGGCGCTCGACCGTTTTCGCGGCGATGAACTGAACCCCGGTGCCAGGCTACAGAGCGATGCGGAGATCGATGCGTTCGTGCGGGCGCGTGCCGAAACGGCCTATCACCCGTCGTGTTCGTGTGCGATGGGCTACGACGACATGGCCGTGGTCGACGATGAAGGTCGCGTGCATGGAATCGACGGACTGCGCGTGGTCGACGCATCGATCATGCCGCTGATCACAACCGGCAACCTGAATGCACCGACCATCATGATCGCCGAGAAAATCGCCGACAAGATTCGCGGGCGGACGGCACTGGCGCGCTCCACTGCGCGGTATTTCGTCGCGAATGGAGCACCTGCGCGGGGCACGGAAGCACACAAGCGTGCAGCGGAGACGATTCACGCGACGTGAAGCGCTGAAGGGCTGACGGGCTGACGGGCTTGCCCTGGGTGACGCCCCCATCCTATCCAGATGCCGCATTCCTTCTATGTCGGCAAATAATGGTCACGTCTACTGAAAGGATCGAGGCCGCGAAGACGTTGGCGGGGTTGCCAGTCCCAGCGCGCCTTCTCACATCCATTCAGAGGATGCCATGTCGACCTCCGCTACTCCCGCTACCCCACGTCCCAGCGCCGCAGCCCGGCTAGAACGTCTACCGTTCTCCGGCTACCACCGCACGATCTTCCTGATCATCGCGATCGCCTTCTTCTTCGATTCCGTCGATCTCGGCACGATGACCTTCGTGCTCGGTTCGATCCGCACGGAGTTCGGACTGTCGAGCGCGGCCGCGGGTCTGGTCGCGAGTGCGAGTTTCTTCGGCATGGTGCTCGGCGCGGCCGTCGCCGGATTGCTCGCGGACCGCTTCGGACGACGCCCCGTGTTTCAGTGGAGCATGGTGTTGTGGGGCCTCGCGTCTTACCTCTGCTCGACGGCACATTCCGTCGACTCGCTGATCGTCTATCGCATCCTGCTCGGCATCGGCATGGGTATGGAGTTTCCGATTGCGCAGACGCTGTTGTCCGAATTCGTACCGACCGCGTCGCGCGGCCGGCTCGTGGCGTTGATGGACGGCTTCTGGCCGCTCGGCTTCATCACGGCGGGTGTCGTGTCGTATTTCGTGCTGCCGCAGTTCGGTTGGCGCACGGTGTTCGCGCTGCTCGCCATTCCCGCGGTGTTTGTCCTGTTCGTCAGGCGCATCGTGCCCGAGTCGCCGCGCTGGCTCGAACATCGCGGCCGTCTGCATCAGGCGGACTCGGTGCTCGTGCAGATCGAAGCGAAAGTGATGAAGTCGAAGGGTCTGACGTCGCTGCCCGCACCGTCGATGCTCGTCGAAGCCGTCGGCCAACGCAGTCGCAGCGCGTTCCGCGAGATCTGGAGCGTCGCCTACCGGCAACGCACGATCATGGTGTGGGCGCTGTGGTTCTTCGCGTTGCTCGGCTTCTACGGCCTGACATCGTGGCTCGGCGCGCTGATGCAGCAGGCCGGCGTTGCAGTGACGAAATCCGTGCTGTACACGGTGCTGATTTCGCTCGGCGGCATCCCGGGGTTTCTCTGCGCGGCATGGCTGGTCGAACGCTGGGGTCGCAAACCGACCTGTATTGCTTCCCTGATCGGCGGTGGCGCGATGGCGTATCTGTATGGCCAGGCCGCGTTGCACGCCGAGGGCGTCACGCTGCTCATCTGTTCCGGCCTGCTGATGCAGTTTTTCCTGTTCGGCATGTGGGCCGTGCTCTACACCTACACGCCCGAGCTGTACGGTACCGGTGCCCGCGCGACCGGCTCCGGTTTCGCGTCGGCGATCGGCCGGATCGGTTCGCTGATCGGACCGTATGCGGTCGGTGTCGTGCTGCCGGTGTTCGGTCAGGGCGGCGTGTTTACGCTCGGCGCGCTATCGTTCGTGGTGGCTGCCCTTGCCGTGTGGGTGCTTGGCATCGAAACGAAGGGACTCGCGCTTGAATCGTTGGCGTCGGAGACACGCGTGGATGGTGTGGCTGCCTATCGCGTGGCGGTCGACGAGGTGCGCTGAGTGTTCGCACACGCCGCACACGCGGGCAGGGTCAAAGCTAAGGGTATACGCGAATTCGCAGACCCAGCCGCACTACGGGTCGCTCACGCGTCCTGCATGCTATACCTATCAGATCCTCACATCCGATAAGAATAATTGCGCCCTCCGCGCTGGTCCGACTTTTTCAACCGTTCGTCTTTACCCTTGGCGAGGCCATGAAAGCGGACGAGCTTCGGTCGCGACGCCGTATATCGCATCGGACGGGCAATGAGCATGGATCAGCAGTATCTGCGCACGGATCACAGCATCCCGACGCACAGCAGCAGCGATATCCCCCATCGGATTTCGATCGATACCGATCGATCCGCCCCTGAACCCCGGGCGACGCATACCGCGTCGGTTGCGACGCGCGTGTCGGCGTGGCAACCGGATTTCGCCCTCCTGCGCGGCAATATTCGTATCGCGCTGGCCGATCAGATCGAGCAGGCGGTGCGCCTCGGCGTACTGCGTCCTGGCGATCTGTTCCGCCCGCAACGCGAAATCGCCGACGCGCTCGGGTTTCATCGCAACACCATTAACGCGGCATTCCGGGAAGCGGCACGCCGGGGTCTCGTCCGTGGCAGCAAGCGCCGCGGGACGGTCGTGTTGCCGCTCGACGAGGGCTGAGCCCGCGTAGTACGCGGTTATCGCACCACAGTCATCTCGCGTCGACGCCACCCGTGCGTCGCGCTTCGCATCGCCTGGCCTGTACGCGCAGGCGTGCACCATCGCGTATTCCATCTCGCCCGCCAGTAGACATACTGGCGGCGCGCATCTCGCGCTCACCGCACCCACCGCGTTAGCCATACCGATCGACGCGTCGCGAACTCGCCGCCGCACCACGTCATCGCATCGTCACGCGACGCGTTGATCGACAGACCGGCATGCAACAAATAGTTTTGTCGATTTTTGTGTGTTGCGCGACGCCACTCGATACGACAATTCGCTGCCGAAACGTTAATTTGTTAAATACGCTTCATCGCCGGAAACATATAAGCTAATAACCGGCAATGCGCCGTCGCGCAAAAGCACGCAAAACTTCGGCAATGTCGCCGAATTTCACTAAACATCGCAGGCCGGTTTTATCCGCAACGAATCGCCGCGCATCGAGCCCCTTACTTCACATCCGATGGCCCGCTACACGCACGCTCGCCGCAGCGCAAGCATGTAGACAGTCCTGTCTGGACGCCGCTTGACACTGCAAATCTGGCCGGGTAAAAGTTGGTAACATTCGGCAGGACGTGGTAATTAAAGCGGTGATACGAGGCAGCATGTCAAACCGCCCTTCCTTTCTATAAACTCGCGCTTCGTCGCACTCGCCTGGAGTTAACTTGGCTAAGGGGCTTTTCGATGAACTGGTCAGCGGCTATCACGAGTTAAAACGGGTGCTGACACGCGAGCTGGATACGGATAATGCCGCTGATGTCGCGCAATCGTCGTTTGAGCGGGCACTGCGTTATGCGCAAAGTCATGAAGTACACTCGCCGCGCGGTTTGCTGTTCGGTATTGCACGTAATCTGCAGATCGACGGCGGCCGGCGCTTCGCCCGCGTATCGTGGCAGTCGGTCGACGAGGTCGAAGACGATATCGACCGGCTGGCGTGTTCGGAGGTGACGCCCGAGCGTTCGCTGGCGGGCCGTCAGGCCGTCGACCAGCTATGCGATATCATCGACGCTTTACCACCCCGTTGCCGGGAAGCCTTTGTCCTGTGCAAACTGCATCACATGACTTATGAAGAAGCCGCCGATGAAATGGGCATCAGCCCCACGGTCATCCGCAAATATCTGGTGCAAGCGTTGCGCGAGTGCCGTGTCGTGCTCGCCTAGCACGCGGCCAGCCACGCTCGTATCTTGGGAATCGTCCGGCCCATGCCGCTGAGTCAGCCAGA
Source organism: Paraburkholderia acidicola (assembly GCF_002362315.1). Classification (GTDB taxonomy): domain Bacteria; phylum Pseudomonadota; class Gammaproteobacteria; order Burkholderiales; family Burkholderiaceae; genus Paraburkholderia; species Paraburkholderia acidicola. Next base: position 247,717 of record NZ_MTZV01000006.1, on the reverse strand, counting down.
ACGCGACACCGCTGACGATCTGTTCGCCTCCGCGAAGTTCGGCGATATCGCACAGCAAAAGTCAGCGCAGACCGCCCTCGATACATGGACCGGCGGGGATGCCGAACGTCTTGCGCATATCGCGGGTCTCGAAGCCGCCAACCGGGCGGTCGAGATCAACGTCGGGACCCTGCGCAACCGCTATCCGCGTCACATCGAAAGCCGCGTGCCGGCTGCCTCTGCCACGATCGCACGTGCGCCGGGTCTGTCGCGCTTCTGGCCCGGCATTGCGATGGCCTGCTGCGCGATGGTCGCGGCGGCCACGTGGGTCATCAATCCGGTGCTGTCGCATCAGACCAGTTCTTCCGCGGTCGGTCAGCAACTCGCCTTCGATCTCGACGACGGAAGCCGCGTCCTGCTCAACACCGATACTGCAGTTCATTTCGTCAACCGGCTTCATTCGCGCGAACTGACGCTGGAAAAAGGCGAAGCGATGTTCTCGGTCGTGCATAGCAGCGTGCGGCCGTTCCACGTGTATGCCGGCACTGCCGATATCCGCGACGTCGGTACGCAGTTCAGCGTGCGTCTGCTGCCAACCGGCGTGAGTGTCGCGGTACTTGAAGGCCGCGTATCGGTGACGCCATCCGCCGACACACCGCCCGCCCTGCTCACAGCCAATGAAGCGCTCCGCACCGACGGCGCGACGATGGTTCCGGTCAATGGACCGCAGGCGGTCAACGCGATGCTGAGCTGGAAAGACCAGCGGCTCGATTTCGACAATACGAGCATCGTCGATGTCATCGGGGATCTACAGCGCTATCGGCGCAAACCCATCGTGCTGGCCGACAACAAGGCAGGCAAGTTTCGCGTGAGCGGCGGCTTCTCGATCGCCGATCCGGAACAGTTGCTCAAGACACTGCCTTCCGTGGCGCCGGTGACGATTACCATGAAGCCGGATGGCACAGCCGTCATTGCATCGCGCCACTAGCCCGCAACGGCAGCCAGAAAACAGCGTTTGCAACGTTCGTCACAGCAGGACAACCGATGTTATCTCGTCATCTGTCGCGCGCTCGCTGCTCAGGCGCCCCGGCACGTGACGTGGTTATTCGAAGCCGCTCTAACGGCTTCTTCGTTCAGGATGAGTCCTCTTTCCGGGCCGGCTCAATCCTGGCACCTCTCGCAACCCTGGCTTCACACTTTTATCGTGCGTGCCGCATGCAACGTAGATCGCCTGGACCTTGAATGAGAACGAGCTGGACAAGCAAGGCACGCGCGCAATATCGGCTGGCAACGCTCGCGGGTATGCTGGGTACGCTCGGCATGGCAAGCCTGGTTGTCCACGCGCAGACGGTGATCGCCCTGCCGGCACAGGCGCTCTCGCTCTCGCTCTCGCAACTGGCCCGTGAAGGCGCGGTCAACATCCTCGCGCCGTCGGAGCTGACCGCCAATCACAACGCGCCCGCGCTGTCGGGCAAGCTGACCGTCTCCGAAGCGCTGCACCGCCTGCTGGAAGGCACCCAGCTCACCGTGCAGCAGCGCGACGAGAAGACCTACATCATTCACGGGCCGCCCGCCGAGGCCGAAGCATTGACGATCCGCCCGAGCGATGTCGTCACCGTCCTGCCCCCGGTGATGGTCAATGGCACGAACGCGACGAACGACCTCGGCTTTGCCGCGCAATCCAGCTCCCTGGCAACGCGCACCGACACACCGATCATCCAGATCCCGCAGTCCATCGCCGTCGTCACGCAGGACACGCTCGCCAGCCAGCAGGACCAGTCGGTGCGGGACGTGCTGCGCAATATCAGCAGCATCACGATCGATCGCGTGGCGAGCTACAGCGTGCAGGGTTTGCCTTACATCCGCGGATACGCCGCGCCCGTGCTGTTGAACGGACTGCCGGTCGCGTTGAGCCAGTCCGACATTCCGCTGTCCCTGCCCCCTGTAGCCGTGTCGCGCGTCGAAGTGCTCAAGGGCGCGGATTCGATTCTTGCGGGAAGCATGGACGCGGGCGGGCTCGTCAATATCGTCACGAAACGTCCGCAGGCCGACCCCGTGCGGCGTCTCACCGTGCAGGCCGGTTCATATGGCGACTGGTTGACCTCGCTCGATCTGGCCGGTGCGATCACGGACGACAAAAAACTGACGTATCGATTCGTGATGTCCGGAGAGCGCGCGGGCCAGGATTCGATCGGCTACGACGGCAAGCGCAATTTCTATGTCGCGCCATCGATCGGCTGGCACGACGCGCAGACCACGCTCGTGGTGGGACTGGAACAGAACTCGGACCGGGAACCGTTTGCGCCGAACTCGCTGCTGCTGCCGACTGGCCCAATGAAACTGTCGTCCCCGCTGGGTCGCGCGGATGACCGCTACATGATCAACGACACGGCGCTGTACTACGACTACACGCGCAAGCTCACGAGTTCGCTGACGTTCCACAGCAAGGCGCGATACGACGCGTCGAGCCAGAACTCACGGGAGTACCTCATCATGGGGTTAACTTCCGCTGGCGGGACCTTCCTGCCGCAAACCAACCAGATCCAGCAGGATCAGATCAGCGTCGACAACAACCTGCAGTTCAAGACTCGCACGGGGCCGATCACGCATACGCTGCTTGGCGGTTTCGCGTGGTCGTCGGACCGCTATGCCCAGACGCTCGGAAGCGGGACATCGGTCACCACGTCCATACCGGTGCCGCCGTTGCCACCGGTCGCGATATCGAGCGTCAACAAGACTCCTGTGCAGCGAGATTCGCTCACGACCCTGTACGTACAGGATCAGATGGCATGGGGACCGCTCCATGTGCTGGTCAATCTGGGGCGCAGCCAGGTCTGGACCACCCACGATGCCGCCGGGATTCCTTCCGAACGCGCGACCAACTGGTCCCCCAGCATCGGCGTTGCCTACCAGTTGACTGACAGCCTCACCCTCTTTGCGAACACGACGCATAGCTTCCTGCCGCAGTACACGTTTCCTACTTTTAACGGCAGCGTCCCCCAGCCCAGAATCGGCCACTCGATCGATGCCGGTGTGAAGTTCAGTCTCCTCGACGATCATCTGACGGGGACCGTTGCGCTGTTTCGCAGCAAGGAATCCAACGCGCTACAAAGCGACTTCAATCATCCGGGCTTCTATGCCGTCGTCCCGGATATCGCCTATCGCGGCGTCGAATTCGACATCACGGGCCGTCTGTTGCCCGGCTGGAATGTCATCGCGAGCTATACGTATAGCAATGCGCAGGCCCCCAACGGCGAAGTCGGACAACTGCCCGCCCACGTTGCAAGCCTGTGGACGACCTATGACTTCCAGAATGCGTTCCTGCATGGCTGGGGCGCAGGGATCGGGGTGTGGGCTCGCGCTCACTACAACGCAGTCGATTCTTCTGGGTACCTGTATCCGCAATCCGGTCAGACACGCACCGATGTGAGCGTCTATTACCACGCCAAACGCTGGACGGCGACGCTTAGCGCAAAGAACATTTTCAACCGGGCGCTGTATGACGACTACGCGGATCAACGCCTCGAGCAACAGTCCGGCCGCCTGTTCTTTCTGAGCGGCACGTACGACTTCTAACTCGCTCGTGTAGCAGCTTGCCGGTCATGAGCGCCGTGTTGACGGTTTCGTGATCGCGAATCCTCTTTCTGCTGGTTCTTTCCTCTGCCTCGTTCGTCTTTAACAACAACGGACTCCGGAATATCGCGAGTTTCTATCGCGTTATTCGCGCTGCATCACGCGTTTTACATTTCCTGCTAAACAGATGCGCAGGCACACGCAGGAGCGTTTCCATGGAATTGAAGGCAGGCATGACCACACAGATTATGGATACCACCGACGCGCGGTTCGAGATCGACGTCGCCCACTCAATGTCGCCGGTTCTGCTGTATTTCTGGGCACCGTGGTCCGAGCCGTGCGGTGCGATCGATCCGTTGCTCGACAGCGTTGCGCGACATCATGCTGGCCCGTTGAAAATTGTCAGGGTGAACGTCGACGAACATGAAGCGATTGTTAAACGCTTCGACATCCACCGTATTCCAACCGTCCTGTTCTTCGACAAGGGCGAGCTACGCACTACGCTCGTCGCGCCGTCCGCGGCACGCCTGCAAGTGCTGATCGAAGACCGCTTTGGATCCGGCATGCCGTGGAATACCGCACGGGCCGACGAACTCTGCGCATCGTCGGCACTCGCCTTCCACGGTCAGGCAGCACGCAAGCGGATCTGTCTCAAGCGCCTGCGTGACAGCGTGTTCAGCGCCGACCATCCACCCTCCGACTGTGCGGCCGGCGGTGCCGGATTCTTCGTCGAGGAAGTGGGCGTACCGGGCATCCTCGGCGACATGATCGATACGCTCTGGCGACTGACCTGTGCCACCGAAAGCCTTGCTTACGCGCGTGCACGCACGATCGCGCTGTTCGAGGCGATTCCGCTGGGCGCGGACCTCACCGATGTCGCACCGGCCGTCGTGTATGGACTGCTGCACGACCGACGCTGGGGACTCGTCCGATACGTACAGGAAGGTGGCGCACATGAAATCTTCGCGCGGCTCGCCGTGCTGCATGCACGCGAACTTGTCGGCACGCGCATCGACAACCGCGCCTGGACGGAGTTGGCCCGAGACGCGATTGCACTCGCGGATGGTCATCGGCTACGTCAGCCGGAAGACGTGCCAACACAGCTGGATCTGCAACAAATCTTGATCGAACAGATTGAACACGTCACTCGCCCGCTTGCACAACTAGATCTGGACATGTTGATGCAGATCGTCCTGTCACTGACCTATGCACGCGACCAGCCGAGATTCTGGACCGACGAAGACGAGCGAAAGACGAGGCTGATGGCAGATGCAGCGATGCGCGAAGTCGAACGGCAGTTCGGCCTGAAGCCCGCCGACGACGATATCCGCACTGTCAGACGATGGCGTCGTCAAGTGCGCACGCTGATCGAAAAACTGGAAGCGGCGCAAACTACCGTGGACCCGACAACGGGCGTACGCCTTGAGATCTGGAAAAACCATCGGGACGCGCTTGCAGCAGAGCTTTATTGCACCGTTTGCGAACTCATGGTGAGCCGCTTCGACCACACACCGAAAGCCGTCGTGTTTCATTAGGCGAGGCGCGGGCGGTAAAATCGCGCATGGCGATGACGCCCGCGTGAGAGGTGGTAGTTTGACCGAGCTTGAACAGGGTTTCATTTTGACCCGGCATTGGCGCGACACACCGGCCGGTACGGAGGTCGATTTCTGGCTGGCAACGGACAGCGGGCCCCGTCACATCCTCCTGCGTCACCAACCCTCGGTTGCATTTATTCCCGCTGCACATCGCGAGCGCGCCGAGACCATTCTGCGCCGCGAGGCACCGCTCGATCTGCGCCCGCTCGAACTGCGTGACTTTCATCATCGGCCGGTCATGGGTCTTTATTGCCCGCAGTACCGGCAATTGACCGGCTTCGCAAAGCATCTGCGGCAAGGCGGTGTCGACGTCTACGAAGCCGATATCTTTCCGCCCGAACGTTACATGATGGAGCGGTTCATCACCGCGCCCGTGCAGTTCGGCGGGGATACGCAGCGCGACGGCTCGCTGCTGAACGGCGAACTGAAACCGGTCAACGGTTATCGTCCGTCGTTGAAGCTGGTATCGCTCGATATCGAAACCAGTGCACACACCGAGCTCTATTCGATCGCGCTCGAAGGCTGCGGACAACGCCAGGTCTATATGCTCGGGCCGCCGAACGGCGAAGCAGTCGACCGCGATTTCGACCTCGAATACTGCGAAACCCGTGCGCAGATGCTCGAAAAACTAAACCTGTGGATCGAACGACACGACCCCGATGCGATCATCGGCTGGAATCTCGTGCAGTTCGATTTGCGCGTGCTGCGACAGCATGCCGAACAGTATCGCGTGCCGTTGCGGCTCGGTCGCGGCGGGTCGGTGATGGAATGGCGCGAGCACGGCGCGAAGCAAAACCATTTCTTTGCGGGCGCTGCGGGGCGGCTGATTATCGACGGCATCGAGGCACTGCGATCCGCGACGTGGAGTTTCCCTTCGTTCAGCCTCGAATATGTGTCTCGCACGGTACTAGGCGAAGGCAAGGCGATCGACAATCCGTATCAGCGCATGGATGAAATCCAGCGACGCTTCGACGAGGACAAGCCCGCGCTCGCCCACTACAACCTGAAAGATTGCGAACTGGTCACGCGCATCTTCGCGAAGACGGAGTTGATGTCCTTTCTGCTGGAGCGCGCTACCGTTACCGGCTTACCCGCGGATCGCAGCGGCGGATCAGTTGCGGCATTCACGCATCTGTACATGCCGCGTATGCATCGGCAAGGCTATGTCGCGCCGAATCTCGGCGATGTAGCCGGCGCGGCAAGCCCGGGCGGCTTCGTCATGGACTCGCGACCGGGCCTCTACGATTCCGTGCTCGTACTCGACTACAAGAGCCTGTATCCATCGATCATCCGCACCTTCCTCGTCGACCCGCTCGGTCTCGTAGAAGGCACGCTGAACCCCACCGACGATGAATCCATACCCGGCTTTCTCGGCGCCCGTTTTTCGCGCACACGCCATTGTTTGCCGGCGATCGTGAGCCAGGTGTGGCAAGGACGCGAAGCGGCTAAACGCGAACATAACGCGCCGCTTTCGCAGGCGTTAAAGATCATCATGAACGCCTTTTACGGCGTGCTCGGTTCGACCGGTTGCCGTTTCTTCGATCCACGTCTTGCCTCGTCGATCACGATGCGCGGTCATGAAATCATGCACACCACGCGCGAGCTGATTCAAGGCGAAGGCTACGAGGTGATTTACGGCGACACCGATTCGACCTTCGTGTGGCTCAAACATGCGCATAACGAGGAAGACGCGGGCCGCATCGGCCGCGCACTGGTCGAGCATATCAACGCGTGGTGGCGTCGGGAGCTGCCGATACGCTTCGGCATCGAAAGTGCACTGGAACTGCAGTTCGAACGACACTACCGGCGCTTCTTCATGCCGACCGTTCGCGGTGCCGAGGACGGCAGCAAGAAACGCTACGCGGGGCTGATCGTCCTGCCGGACGGTAGCGAGGACATCGTCTACAAAGGGCTCGAAACGGTACGTACCGACTGGACGCCGCTCGCGCAACAGTTTCAGCAGGACCTGTACCGGCGCATTTTCACGCGGCAGCCGTATCAGGATTATGTGCGCGACTATGTGCGCGATACGCTCGCTGGCAAGCTCGACGATCAACTGGTGTATCGGAAACGTCTGCGCAGGCCGCTTGAAGAATATGAGCGCAACGTGCCGCCCCATGTGCGCGCGGCACGTGTAGCCGACGAATTCAACCGCCAGCAAGGCCGGCCCCTGCAATACCAGAACGGCGGCTGGGTTAGCTACGTGATGACGGTCGCGGGACCGGAGCCGCTGGAAACGCTGCGCTCGGCGATCGACTACGATCACTACCTCACGCGACAATTGCAACCCGTGGCCGACGCAATTCTGCCGATGCTGCGCGACGACTTTACGACTTTGATCTCGGGGCAGAAGCAGCTGTTTTGAGGCGCGGTGTGTGGTGTAACCGCAGCTTTACGCGCCGCGATCCGGATGCGTCCAGCTCCCCTCCACCTCGATCACCGTCTTCACCGAATTCGCGAGATAGCACGACTCGTGCGCTTCATGATGCAGATGGCGAAGCGCTTCGTCGTCCGGCACTTTCGTCCCACCGAATACGATGAGTGGCCTGAGCACGACCCGCGTCACGACTTCCTTTCCCGCTTCGTTGCGCCCCATCTCTCCGAGCGCTTCGTCACGATACGACTCGATGGCATATCCCGCCTGCGCGGCGATGTCGAGGAACCACAGCATGTGACAGCTCGAGAGCGCTGCGACATAGCCTTCCTCCGGGTCCACGCCGGCGGGATCGGAGAACGGCACACGCACGACGTGCGGCGAACTCGACGCGGGCACGACCGCACCGCCATCGAAACTCCAGCTATGTGCGCGGCTATAGCGTCGATCGGTAAACCGGCTGCCGTTGTTGCTCCATTCGACGGTCGCGGTGTGGGTCGCCATGTGATCGCATCCTTGTGCAAGAAATCGTGAAGGAGAAAGTGCGCGCGGCGCGTGTGTTCAGATCGGTGTCAGCACCGCCTCGCCGGCAAAGTGCCGTTGCGCATTGACAAGAAAATTCTGCACCGATGCATCGATCGCTTCCGGCGACGATCCGGCCACGTGCGGCGTCAGCACGATGTTCTTCAGATGCACGAGCGCCGGCGGCAGATGCGGTTCGCCCTCGTAGACGTCGAGCCCCGCGCCGCCGAGCGTGCCTGCTTCAAGCGCAGCGGCCAGCGCCGCCGTATCGACGACACTGCCACGCGACACATTGACGAGAAAACCATGCGGCCCGAGCGCGTCGAGTACCGCCCGATCAACGAGATGATGCGTCCCCGCGCCGCCCGGTGTTGCGATCACGAGAAAATCGCTCCATTCGGCAAGGGCTACTACGCTGTCGAAGTAGCGCAGCGGCGACCCTTCACGCGGCTTACGGTTGTGATAGCCGGTTTCGATATCGAAGCCCGCCGCGCGGCGCGCGACCTTCAGTCCGATGTTGCCCAGCCCCAATACACCGAGCCGCTTGCCCGACACGTTCGGCCGCAACGGCAGCTTGTCGCGCCAGACGCCGTCGCGCGTCGCACGATCGCGCTGCGCGATGTCGCGCACCGCCGCAAGCAGCAGCGCGAACGCGTGATCGGCCACGCAGTCGTCGTTGGTGCCCGCGCCGTTCACTAGCACGATGTCGCGGGCGCGGGCGTAATCGACGGCGATGTTCTCGTAGCCCGCACCCAGCGCGCTGATGAATTCGAGGTCTGGAAGCTGGTCGATCTCGTCGGCGGTCAGACCGGTCGTGCCGTTGGTCAGCACTGCGCGGATCGACGCGCCGTGCGACGCGATGATCTGTGTGCGCTGCTCGGGCGTCGGGGCGTAAAGGATGTCGAAGGAGGCGGCGACGCTCGCGTAGCTATCGTCGCGAAGGGAAATCAGGACCAGCAGGGAGGGCTTCATGACCTGGACGCGTTGTGTGGAGACGGCGACAGGCGAAAGTGTAGCAAGGAGCGACGTGGCGCGCTCTGCGATCTATGCGAACCGCAGACATCGGCATGTTGCTCTCCCTCTGGTTCGGTGAAAAATTCAGAGCTTCGAGCCGCCATCCACGTGGATGGTGTCCCCGGTGATCCAGCGCGCGTCGTTCGACGCGAGAAAGGCAACGACGGGTGCGATGTCTTCCGGCTGGGCGATCCGTTTCAACGCCTGCATTCCGAGCGCGGCATTGCGCCCTGCTTCGGTTTTCGTGAAGTTCGACATATCGGTCTCGACGACGCCGGGCGCGACCGCATTCACACGAATACCGCGCGGCCCGAGTGCGGCCGCAAAGTGCTTGACCATGGTGTCTACCGCGCCCTTGGTTGCAGCGTAGGCAAACAGTGCCCCGGCCGAGGCACGTGCGACGAGCGAAGACGTGAAGATGATCGTGCTGTCCTTGCAGAGCACCGGCAGCAACTGCTGCACGAGGAAATATGGTGCACGGACGTTGACCGCAAACAGCCTGTCGAAGTCTTCGAGCGTAGTGTCTTCGATGCTGGCCGCCATCGAGATGCCTGCGTTGGCCACCAGGATGTCGAGGCGATCACCTACGATCGCGCGGACCTGTCGGGCAAGATCATGCGGGCCTTCGGGCTTTTGCAGATCGGCGCCCACCTTTTCGGCCTTGCCACCGGCCTTGCGGATGTCGGCAACAACCGTATCCGCCTCCTTTTCGCTGCTGCCGTAATGAACCAGCACCTGGGCTCCCGCCGCGGCGAGCGCCAACGCGCTCGCGCGGCCAATCCCGCGTGAAGCGCCGGTCACCAGCGCCGTTTTTCCGGAAAGATTCGTCATGGTCGTGCTCCTTCAGGCAATCGTGCCGCCGTCGACGGTCAGGCTCGCACCCGTGATGTAGCTCGCTTCGGGACCGGCGACGAAGGCGACCATCGCGGCAATGTCATCGACATGACCATAGCGCTTCAACGCGGTGTTCTCGAGCTGCGGTTTTGCCCAGTCGCCTGAGGCGGGGTTCAGGTCGGTATCGATAGGCCCGGGCTGGACATTGTTGACCGTGATGCCGCGCGGACCGACTTCGCGCGACAGACCCTGCGTGAACAGTTTCACGGCAGCCTTGGTGGCGGAGTAAGCCGCGAGACCCGGTGTTATCGCCCGCTCGCCCACACAGGAACCGATGTTGATGACGCGGCCGCCTTCCTTCAGATGCTTGAGCGCCGCCTGCGTCGCGATAAACACGCCTCGCACGTTGAGATCGAGCATCTGGTCCAACTCTTCCAGGGTGGTTTCCTCGAAGGGCTTGGGGATGGCAGTGCCCGCGTTGTTGACGAGGATGTCGAGCCCGCCGAAGGTCTTGACGGTTTCCGCCACCGCGGCGCTAACGGCCGTGGTGGAGGTTGCATCGGCCTGGACCGCGATCGCCCTGCCACCGGCGGCGTGGATAGCGTTCACAACCTCGGCAGCGGCATCGGCGCCTCTGGTGTAGGTAATCGCCACGCTGGCGCCGTCGGCGGCAAGGCGTCGGGCGATGGCCGCTCCGATGCCACGGGAAGCACCGGTGACGAGCGCGATCTTGTTGGTCAGGTTTGCCATGGAACGTGTCCTCTCAATGTAGGGAAATGGGGCTACTCAGCCTCAATGAGCATTACTCTAGGTCCCTGTTGCCTTCTTTAAAAAGACTTTATAAGCTGGCGGCATGCTTTCCAGGCATGGGTAAAGATATGGAACTCCGGCATCTCAGATACTTCGTCGCCGTAGCGGAGGAAGGCAGCCTGACCACCGCTGCTGAGCAACGGCTACACACTTCGCAGCCATCGTTAAGCCGGCAGATCCGCGATCTCGAGAGCGAGGTCGGGATCGAACTGCTCACGCGCAGCGCTCAAGGTGTCGCGCTGACGGTGGCCGGCAAGGCGTTCCTCGACCACGCGCGCCTCGCGCTGGCCCAGGTCGATGCGGCGATGGAAGCGGCACGCAAGGCAGGACGCCCGGCCACGAAAACCTTCACGCTGGGTTTCCTGAGCGGGTTTGAAGTCGCGTGGCTGCCCAAGGTCATGAGCCTGCTCTGCAGCGAGCTCAAAGGTGCGGAAGTCACCGTCTCCAGCGACTACTCGCCGGACCTGGCAGGCGCGCTGGCGCGAGGGCGGCTCGACGCGGGGATCATGCGGCCGGAGCCTGGTTACGACCTGTGTTACGAAGTGATCGACCAGGAACCGCTCATCGTGCTGATGCCCAGCGATCACCGCCTGACCGCGCACGCGACGATCGATCCGCGCGAATTCGTCGGCGAGATATTTATCGGTGGGTCGAAGAAGGCGGGGGTCCTGCAAGCCGCCACAGAGCAATACCTGCGGCACACGGGCCTCGATATTCAGCTCGATCACGGCGTGGACAACATTGCGATGGCCGTATCGCTTGTCGCCTCCACTCGTGGGCTGGCGTTGATGCCGGCCTATGCAGAGAATCTGCTGCCATGGTCGGTAGTCAGCCGTCCGCTGCAAGGTGAAGTGCCGACCGTCGACGTAGTGATCGGCTATAGCAGGACCAACACCTCACCGATCCTCAAGGCGTTTCTGGCAAGGCTGCAGGAACTCAAGACAGCGGCTGGAAAAGCGCACTGAACGCTGCGCCAATGTCGGCGCGAATCAAGCGCTGCTATGTGACGATTGCTGGCCTAGCCAGCCTGCGCCGGAAACCGCAATTCGAACCGCGCCACGCCCGGCGTCGGGCACTGGGCGCTCGCCGTGCCGCGATGCAGGTTCATGATCGCCTTGACGATCGCGAGCCCAAGTCCGTTCGATTCGGTGAACTGGCTGCGCGCCGCATCCGCACGATAGAAGCGGTCGAACAGCCGCTGCAGCTGTTCCGGCTCAATCGCCGCGCCGTCGTTCTCCACGACGACAATCGCACCCTGCCCGTCCTGGCTGCCGGTCAGGCGCACCACCGTATCGCGGGCACCGTAGCGCACGGCATTCACGACCAGGTTGTTGATCGCGCGCCGGCACAACATCGGGTTCGCCCACGCGACTCCATCGGCGGACACGGCGAAACGCATGCCGCGTTCATCCGCGAGTCCTTCGAAGTAGTCGGCGATCTTGTGCAACTCGTCGCTCAACGCAACCGGTGAACGCTCGATCGACAGCCCCGCATGATCGGCCTGCGCGAGAAACAGGATGTTCTCCGCGATATGGCTCAGGCGGCTCAGTTCTTCGAGATTCGATTCGAGCACCTGCTGGTACTCGGCGGTATCGCGCGGCTGCGCGAGCGTCACCTGGGTCTGACCGATCAGCGCGCCGACCGGCGTGCGAATCTCGTGTGCAAGATCCGCGGAAAACTGCGAAAGCCGCTGATACCCATCTGCAAGGCGGTCGAGCATCGCGTTGAATGCATGCGTCAGCTGGCGCAGTTCGACCGGAGCGTCGTCGCTATTCAGTCGCACCGCGAGATTCGTCGGGCTGATCTGCGCCGCGTGTGCCGCGATGTGCCGCACCGGCCGCAGCCCACGCCGCAACACGACGTACGCGAGCAACGTCGTAGCCAGCATGCCTGCCAGCGTCGCGGCAACGATCAGGTCGCGATACGCGGCCAGCATGCGTTTCTCGGCGGTCATCGGGTGCCCGGCGATGATTTCGACCGCTGCGCCGTCCTCGCGAGCCGGCGCGAGCGCGACGGCCCAATGCATGATGACGCCGTTCGGCAGACGGGTCTGCTGAATATCGGCGAGCGTGGGCAGCCGCTGCATATCCAGCGTGCGTAGCGCCGGCACCGGCACGTTCTGCGGATTGACGTCGATGAATGACGTTTCACCCGGCCGACGAAACAGCAACACGTCCTGCTCGGCGCCAAGCATCGTTTCGAACAGCAACGGTCGGTCTTTCAGCTCGCTGACGGTGTACATCTCGCGCACGAGCCGGCTGAAATGCTCGACCCGGCCGAGCAACACGAGGTCGGCGCGGCGCTGCAGCGACACCTGCGCGGAGCGGTAGAAATACGCGCCCAGCGCGCCGTTCACGACACACGCGATCAGCGCAAGCAGGATCGTGGTGCGGGTGGTGAGCGAGCGCGATGTCCAGAACTTCATGTCTCGAGGCCGAACGTGTAGCCGATGCTGCGCACCGTGTGAATCAGCTTGCGCTCGAACGGATGATCGATCTTGGCGCGCAACCGCTTGATCGCGACGTCGACGACATTGGTATCGCTGTCGAAGTTCATGTCCCACACTTCCGATGCGATCTGCGTGCGCGATAGCGCCTCGCCCTGCCGCTTCACCAGCAGATGCAGCAGCATGAACTCCTTGTTGGTAAGCGAAATCTCGATGCCTTCGCGTGTCACGCGTCGCCGCAGCACATCGAGTTTCAGATCCGCGACTTCGAACACATCGGCTTCACGTACAACGCCACGCCTGAGCAATGTGCGGATGCGCAGCACGAGTTCGGTGAACGAAAATGGTTTGACGAGGTAATCGTCCGCGCCCAGTTCGAGGCCATGGATGCGGTCGCTGACGTGATCGCGTGCAGTGAGGAAGATGACCGGCAGGTCGCGCCGCGCGCGCAGCGTACGCATGATCTCCCAGCCGTCGATGCCCGGCAGCATCACGTCGAGCACCACCAGTTCGTAGGCATGCTCGAGCGCCATGTGCAGACCGTCCGTGCCGGTGCGCGCGAGATCGACTGCATAGCCGCTCTCGCGAAGCCCTTTCTTCAGGTAGTCACCAGTCTTCGGGTCGTCTTCGATGACGAGAATGCTCATGGTTGCTCAATCGTCCGCGGGCGCGCTGCGGGGGTAACTGCAGGGGGTAACTGAAGGACAAACACAGGGCAGCGCGCATTCATCAAAGTGTTTTGCCGCATTCTAGCCGCCCACCGCCGGGAATGAATGACGTTTTTGTCATCCGGACGTCAGACGCACGAGCCATTACGCGCACTACGCTTGAGCCGTCTTTCACCACCGGGAAACACCATGAAACCTGCAGTACCCAGCGCCGTACACCATTTTTTGCGCACAGTCGCCGCGCCTGCACTCATCGTCGCCGCCTTCGCTACGACGGCGCCCGCCGCCTTCGCACAGGGCAGCGCGCCGGCCGGTGTGCGCGGCACGGTCACTGCGCTGGCAGGCGACACGCTCAAGGTGCATGAAAACAGCGGTCAGGACGTCGACGTGAAGCTCGCCAAAGACACGCCGATTCGCGGTGTCACGCTCGCTAACATCGCCGACATCAAGGCGGACAGCTATATCGGCACGGCCGCGATTCCGCAGGCCGACGGTACGCTCAAAGCACTCGAAGTCCACGTGTTTCCGGCCAGCATGCGCGGCATGGGTGACGGCCATCGCCCGTGGGATCTGGGTGCGAACAGCTCGATGACGAATGGCACGGTGGGCAGCGTCGTCGTGAGCAATGGCCGCACGGTCACGATCAACTACAAGGGCGGCGAAAAGAAGGTCGTAATTCCGCAGGATGTGCCGATCGTCAATCTCGAAGCAGGCGACCGTTCACTGCTCGTGCCGGGCGCGCACGTGGTGCTGTTTGCGCACAAGGAAGCCGACGGTTCGCTCGCGGCGAACTTCATCTCGGCCGGCAAGAACGGCGTCGTTCCGCCGATGTGATTGCATGCGCCGCCGCATGCGTGTGCTTGATTGCGTGCGGCGGCGCTTCGATTCGATCGTCTTCTGGTTTCCCTCATTGCCATGCCGCAGAACCCATCGCGCGTCGTCACGCATCCGCTGGTCGTCCGGATCACTCATTGGGTCAACGCGTTCGCGATGACCTGCATGATCGCGAGCGGCTGGGCGATCTATAACGCCTCACCGATCTTCGCGTTTCGCTTTCCGGTCTGGGCGACCGTTGGTGGCTGGCTCGGTGGGTCGATTGCGTGGCACTTCGCCGCGATGTGGCTGTTGTGCGCGAACGGCCTCGTCTATCTGACTTACGGACTCGCGAGCCGGCACTTGCAGCGGCAGTTGCTGCCGGTTCATCCGCGCGAAGTAGCCCGTGATGCACTGCTGGCGATGCGTCTGCGCCTGCCTCACGAAACGGGTCGCTACAACGCCGTGCAGCGCGCGCTCTATGTCGCGGTGTTGTTGCTCGGCGTGCTGCTCGTTGCGTCCGGATTGTCGATCTGGAAGCCCGTGCAGTTCGCGTGGCTCACCGCGCTATTCGGTGGATTCGACTTCGCGCGCAAGGTGCACTTCGGCGCGATGGCGGGCGTGGTCGCTTTTGTCGTCGTGCATCTCGCGCTGGTGATGCTCGTACCGCGCACGCTGCCGCCGATGTTCACCGGTCGTGCGATGAAATCGCGCAACACACAGAAAGGTCACAGTGCATGAACGACCGGCACACCCCACGTGCGGACCGTATCGATGTCGACGACACGTCCATCGAAACGCCCCGCCCCGCTAAATCCGAACGCATCGTCCTCGCGGACCATCGTCCGCAACTGGAACGCCTGCAACGCCGGCTGTTCCTGCGCTCGACACTCTCCGTCGGCGCGCTCGCCATGCTGTCGGGCTGCAACATGCAGGACGGCGATTCTGTCGACAAGGTGCTATGGGCGATGTCGCGCTGGAACGATCGCGTGCAGGCGTGGCTCTTTAGCGGCACGCGGCTCGCACCGACCTATGCGGCGAGCCAGATCACGAAGCCGTTTCCGTTCAACGCGTTCTATCAGGAGTTCGATGTGCCGGAGATCGACGGTGCGTCGTATGCGCTCGAAGTGTCGGGGCTCGTTGCAAACAAGCGTTCGTGGTCGCTCGCGCAACTGCGTACGCTGCCCCAGGCGTCGCAGATCACGCGACACGTGTGCATCGAAGGATGGAGCGCGATCGGCGAATGGCGCGGTGTGCCGTTTCGCACGTTTCTCGAGCGCATCGGCGCCGATACGACGGCGCGCTATGTCGGCTTCAAATGCGCGGACCGCTATTACTCGAGCCTCGATATGGCGACCGCACTGCATCCGCAAACGCAGTTGACACTCGATTTCGGCACCGAACCGCTGCCGCCGAAGTACGGCTATCCGCTCAAGCTGCGCGTACCGACCAAGCTGGGCTTCAAGAACCCGAAGCATATCGCCGAGATCTTCGTGACGAACACGAACCCCGGCGGCTACTGGGAAGACCAGGGCTACAACTGGTTCAGCGGACTCTAGGCAGCGTGTACGTCTAAAAGGGCTTCAAACCGCCGTCACATACTGCCGAACCGGCGGCAAACTGCGCGGAGCCGGCGGCTCGAACGCGTTGCGCATCCGTCTCACCTCGTCGACGGGACTCAGTCCGAACAGCCGCTTGAATTCGCGGCTGAACTGCGACGCGCTTTCATAGCCGACCTTGCCCGCCGCCGCACCCGCATTCAATCCGTCCTGAACCATCAACAGCCGCGCGTGATGCAGCCGCGTGGTCTTCACGTACTGCATCGGCGAGGTCGATGTCACGGCCTTGAATTGCGCGTGGAAGACGGCGAGGCTCATGCCCGCTTCGCTCGCGAGCGTCTCGACATCGAGTTCGCTCTCGTAGTCCGCGTGAATACGCCGCAACGCCTTCGCAATACGCCCGAAGTGATGCTGATGCGTGAGCGCCGCGCGGATCGCATCGCCCTGCACGCCTGTCAGCACCCGGTAGCAGATCTCGCGGACCATGGCGGGCCCGAGGATGCGCGCATCGAGCGGCGACACCATTGCCTCGAGCAACCGCTGCACCGCGCAGCCGAGCGTCGCATCGAGCGGCGTCGAATAGATGCCGCGCGGCTCGTCGTGGGTCGCGCCGCGCGTGTCGTTCAGCATTAGCACCAGCTCGGCCACGACGCCCATATCGACGCGGATCGAGATGCCGAGAAACGGCTCTTCGGGGCTCGCCTCGGTTTCGCATTCGAACGGTAGCGGCACCGACATCACGAGGTACTGCTGCGCGTCGTAGAAAAATGTCTGCTCGCCGATATAGCCGCGCTTGCGGCCCTGGCACACGATCACGATGCTCGGTTCGTACATCACCGGCTTGCGCTCGACCGGCCGGTTCGAACGCATCAGCTTGACGCCATCGAGCGGTGTCTGCGTGAAGCCTTCGGCGGGCGCGAGCACGTCGAACAGCTCGACCATGCTCTGCTGCACCGCCGTGGCCGCTGCATCGAGGGACGCGCCGAGCGTAGGCGGCAGTGGGGAGGAAGACGGAATCGGGTTCATCGCGGAATCTGCGGGAATTGATAAACAGGCTCGAAATCTAGCATTAAACAGGTTTGGGTGCTTGTCTCACAGAGAAATAGGCAAACCTTCAAGATATTCAGGTATTCCCCAGGACGCGCCCGACCCCTACGATGGGAACCCTGTTGCAACGGCGTTCGAAACACCCCGGAAACACCCGGACACGCCCCCGAAGCCCCCTTTTCTGCTCGCACACGCTGCCCCGCGACGAGGTTCACACAATCTTCCGTGAACCCCGTCGCGCGGCCGGCTGGCGGCACTCACCCATCTGCAGGAGCGACCATGACGACAACCCAGGCCTACGCGGCCCACAATCCGAATTCGAAGCTGGTGCCATTCACTTTCGATCGCCGTGCGCTGCGCGATCTCGATGTGCAGATGGACGTGCTGTTTTGCGGCGTCTGCCATTCCGATCTGCACCAGGCACGCAACGAGTGGAGGAACTCGATCTACCCGGTGGTGCCGGGCCATGAAATCGTCGGCCGAGTGACTGCGGTCGGTGCCGGCGTCACGCGTCATCGCGTGGGCGATCTCGTCGGTGTCGGCTGTCTGGTCGACTCGTGCCGCACGTGCCCGAGTTGCGCCGAAGGGCTCGAGCAGTATTGCGAGAACGGCTTCGTCGGCACTTATAACGGCGCCGACCGCGTCACCGGCGATATCACGCTTGGCGGTTATTCGACCAGTCTCGTCGTCGACGAAGCGTTCGTCCTCGGCGTACCCGATAACCTCGATCCGGCCGGCGTCGCGCCGCTGCTGTGCGCAGGCATCACCACGTACTCGCCGCTGCGCCAGTGGAACGTCGGTCCCGGCCACAAGGTCGGCATCGTCGGGCTGGGCGGTCTCGGCCACATGGGCGTGAAGTTTGCCCGTGCGCTCGGCGCGCACGTCGTGCTGTTCACGACGTCGCCGTCGAAGATCGAGGATGCGAAGCGGCTCGGCGCGCACGAAGTCGTGATCTCGAAGAATCAGGAGGAAATGGAGACCCACCTGAACAGCTTCGATTTCATCCTCAACACCGTCGCCGCACAGCACGACCTGAACCCGTTCATCAACCTGCTGAAACGCGACGGCACCATGACGCTGGTCGGCGCACCGGAGCACGACCATCCGTCGCCGCAAGTGTTCGGGCTGATCTTCAAGCGCCGGCGTCTGGCTGGTTCGCTGATCGGTGGAATCGCGGAAACGCAGGAAATGCTCGATTTTTGTGGCGAGCACGGCATTACGTCGGATATCGAAGTGATTCCGATGCAGCAGATTAACGACGCATACGAGCGCATGTTGAAGAGCGATGTGAAGTACCGCTTCGTCATCGATCTCGACTCGCTAAGGCAGTAAGACAGGTAGCCGGACACCGCATCGCATTTCCCCCTGGGGGCTGCGCTCGCGCGCGGCCTCCTGTCCCGCTCCCCGCCTTACGCATGGCTCGTTGCGCCGGTTCACCTCCCTGACGGGAAGGTGCACCGGCTGCTTGCCGTGCACGCTGTCGACGTTTTACGCGTTACCCGCAATCAATTCGTTTCGTTCACTCTGGAGATGTCCCGTGATCGACCGCATTCAGGCGATGCGCACCTTCGTCCGCATCGTAGACACAAACAGTTTTAGCCGCGCCGCAGAGTCGCTGGACATGCCGCGCGCCACCGCCACCACGATCGTGCAGAACCTGGAGGCTCTGCTCGGTACCGCATTGCTGACGCGCACGACGCGCCGGCTCAATCTCACCACCGAAGGTGCCGCGTACTACGAACGCTGCGCGCAGATTCTTGCCGACATCGACGAACTCGAAGCCGGTCTGCGCGGTACCACCGATGCATTGAATGGCCGCCTGCGTGTCGAGATGCCAGGCGCCGTCGCCACCGAGCTGATACTGCCCGCGCTCGACGATTTCCACCTGCGTTTTCCGAACGTGGATCTCGCGATCGGGATCAGCAACCGCAGCATCGATCACATCGCTGAAGCCGTCGATTGCAGCATCCTGCTGGGCGAGTTGCCCGATTCGGGTCTCGTCGCGCGGCGCCTCGGCACGCTCGATCACGTGACGTGCGCGAGCCCCGCCTATCTGGAACGCTATGGCACGCCGCTCGAACTCGACGACCTCGCAACGCACATCGCGGTGAACTGCATGTCGTCGCAGAACGGCCGCGCCTGCGACTTCGATTTCGAAGTGGGCGACCACGCAACGCGCGTGAAGGTGAACGGCTTCGTGAAGGTCAGCGACGAGCACGCGTATCTGACTTGCGGCCTGCAAGGGCTCGGTCTGATCCAGCCGTCGCGGATCGCTGCGCAGGCGTACCTCGATTCCGGCGCGCTGCGCGAAGTATTGCCGCAGTGGAAGCCGGTGCCGATGCCGGTATCGGTGGCGTATGTGAAAAGCCGGCGCGTGTCGCCACGTGTGCGCGCGTTCGTCGACTGGCTTGCGCAGTTGTTCGAGCAGGCCGGACACGTCGAGAAGGATTTGCAGCGTGTGCGGCAGTTGCTGCGTGGCGGGTTGCATCCGGCCTGATGATCTAAACCAGCGATCTAATGTAGCGATCCAACGCCCAGGCGGCCTGAACCGGCCGCCTGGGCGTTATCAGTTTGGCGGCAGTTTCACCGGTACCGGCCGCGTCAGCAGATCGACGTAGTAGTCGAAAAAGCGCGCGTTGTCGAAGCGCTTCACGATCGTCATCTTCTGCAGACCCGCCGGCGGATTGTTCGCATAGCCGGTGGCCTTCCCGTCGTTCGCGCCGACGCGTGTGTCGACGTCGACCCATTCGTCGACGGTTTGCGTCGCGAACGTCGGGTCCATCAGGTACGCGATGGTCAGCGTGTCCCAGATGCTCGTCGTGTAACCCGGATTCGTTTCGAAGCCGTTCTTGCCGTCGAAGCCATAGCCGTTCAACTGTTTGAATAGCCGCGTAATGATGGTCTGGTGTCTGGGATCGTGTGCAATGCGGTCATAGGTCGCCTTGTCCATCTTCACCGTGTCCGTTACGTCGAGCGGCACGACCACCTGTTTGACCGGCAGACGCAACACTTCCTGCGCGGCCACCGGGTCGAACCACCAGTTGAATTCCGCCGTCGGCGTGGTATTGCCGGGCACATCGATCGCGCCGCCCATGTAGATGATCTGCTTGATCATCGGCACGATTTCCGGATGCTGGCGCGCCGCGAGTGCGATGTTGGTCAGCGGACCGATCGCGAGTATCGTCACTTCGCCGGGATGCTGCTTCACGCTGTCGACGATGAAATCGACAGCGCTCTTGCGCTGCACTTTCGTGTGCGTCGCGAAGCCGTCGGGCGGTGCGACCAGGTTCGCATTCGACTTCGGCTCAGGCGTTCCCCATGCCCCGAGATAACCGTCGCCGCCGGGGAATTGCGCGAGCTCCTGCTTGATCGTCGCGTAGTCGTGCGAGAGCGGAGTGTTCGCACCGACATAGACACCAATGCGGTTGCCGGCACCGAGCCGTTCCATCGATTTCAGCGCATCCGCTACCCCTTGCTTCAACCACTGGTTGCCGCTGACGACCGTAATACCGAGCACATCGATCTGACCTTGCGCCTGCAACTGCACCGCCATCACGCCCAGTTGGCCATCGTCGCTCAACGTGTTGTAGTCGCTATCGATGATGACTTTCGGACCACCGGTGTGCACGGTGCCGCCGTATGCGGTCCCTGCCGCGATGCCCGTTAGTCCTGCAGTTAATCCTGCCAGGCACGCCAACGTCACGATCGATCGCTTCACACACTTCTCCTGTCCTGTTCATGTTCTGTCCGGATTCCATGCCTCGTTACGTTCACTGAACGCGGCGTGCCGGAAGGCGTTTCATCATAAGCGTAAACATCGCGCGGACAAAACGTCATGCCGCGTGCATGGCATACGCGGCAACGTTCGTGTGAATGGGTTCGATGATGGAGTTGACCGGTAGCGAGCGCTAGCCGGATCGTGCGCATCGCACGTATCGCAGACGATAGATGCGCTAAAGAAAAAAGCCGCGACAGAAGTGTCGCGGCCCTAGTTCAGGGTTGGTGTGCCTGGGCTGCATTCGGGCACGCGGGGTCTTTGCCCCAGTGCCCATCGCATACGTGCCAGCGGCACATCTGCTCGTCGAAGAAACCGCGCGTGCCGCATTCCTTCACGCGCTGCGCAAGCGAAGTGGCGCCTGCCGAGCTGGCGGCTGCCGGTGGCGCAGCGGCTTTCGCCGCATGGGCGCTTTTCGCCGCCGCGGTATCTGTCTTCGCACCAGCAGGTTTGGTACGGGCAACGAGCGCCGCCAGCAGATCGGCATCGGAATCCGTACGCGCACCGGCCTTCGCGTCGCGCGCCGCCGGCTTCTTCGCCTGCGCAACCGCAGTAGCCGAACTCGCATGATGCGCATTCGCGGCTTCACGTTTCGCGCGCGCCGCACTTGCAGCGTGCTTCGCGTTGCTGCCGGCCAGCGTCGTCTTCGCCGCGACGGCAGGCACTGCGACAGCCGAAGCGGACACCGCCGAGGCAGCCGGCGGCGATACACCGCTCGCCTCTTCGGCACCGGTCGCGAGTGCACGCGACAGGCGGTTATCGCTATCGGCACCCGAAGCACCCGTAGCCGTTGAATCGGACGCGGGTTTATTCGTCGTATCTTCAGAGATGATCGTGGCGGCTTGCGGTGCCGAAGCCTGGTCGTCGGTTTTCGCCGTGACCTGAGCCGTGGCGCTCGCAGCAACCGGCGCGGCCGGGCTTGCGCTGGCAGGCACGGGCACGGCGGCAACGGTGGCGGTTTGCCCTTCGCCACCGCGATGCTGAAGGTGCCATGCGCCCCAGCCGCCTGCAGCGATTACCAGCAGTGCGACGATCGCGATGGGTGCACGGGAACGCTGTGGTTTTTCGGGAGGTGGTGCAACGCGGCCCTCCAGATTCGCGAGAATGCGCGAGCCATTGGCTTGCGCTGCGTTCTCCTTATCGGAAAGCAGGCTGGGAGGGGCTTTGTTCGAATCGGAGCTATCCGGCGCACTCATTCACTGTCTCTTTGAAACCTGCTCATTGAATTCAGGCTTATTTAGCCGCGATAATACGCTAGAGCCCAAGTTCGGGCTGGCCTGATTCTAAGAGCAAGCATTACAAAATACAATTGTTTCGAATTTTCCGGGGGTTCTTTGATTGCTGTTGCACTGGTTGCTTATTTTGCCATCGCCGTCCTTGTAGCAGCCATTCTGCTATTACCGTCGGTTCGGACATCGCTTTTTGGCGGCGTATTCAATCTGCATAACCGCATAGTACGCCGGGCTTCGCACGGTGCCGCACAGGCTCGCGGCAAGATTGCAAAATCGGCAAGAATTTCGCAATCCACGCTCGGCGATATGCAAAATTTACTCGTGCGTCGACGCTTGCTGATTTTTACGACCACAGGTATTCTTGCGACGCCGCCATTGGTGGCAATTGCATTACGCGGACGACAGTTTTTTCAATATGACGACACTATCAGGGTGCCCGACGAGAAAATAGCCGCACTCCTGAACGGCGAACAACTTGTCCCACCGCCGCCGTTGCCACCCGAGATTTTCGAGACGCAGGAAGTTCAGCAGATCCGGCCCGCGCTAAAGGGCGCAAGCCGCGACTGGAATCTGCTCGATGCTGACTTCAGGACACGCTTATTGCTCGTTTACAAAATGATGCACGAGCAATACGGTTATGAGATGGCTTTGCTGGAAGGTTATCGTAGCCCGGAACGGCAAAACCAGCTGTCTAGAATGGGGGGAGTCACAAATGCCGCTGCGTTTCAGAGCTACCACCAATATGGCCTCGCGGCGGATAACGCATTTCTGCGCGACGGCAAGCTCGTCATTACGGAAAAAGATCCCTGGGCCATGCGAGGTTATCAACTGTACGGACAGTGCGCCGAACAGGTTGGCCTGACATGGGGCGGCCGCTGGAAATTGATGGACCTCGGGCACGTCGAATATCACAAACCCGGCTTCGTAATGGGAAAATCGAAACCGCTAGTCGTGCCCAGCCAATGACCCTATCCACAACACGCGGACACTGTTTCGCAACCGAAATCCGTTACGCTCGCGAGCGCGCATCCGCTACGCCCGCTACAACACCGCACCCTGCTACAACGAATAGCGATAGCCCCAACAGCAGCAATCAAGGCACCAGGACCTGAACGGCATATGCGACGCTTTCTCAACGTGTTGACCCATCCCCGCACGCTCTCCATCGTCGGCCTGATCGCGCTGGCAGCGGTGCTGTTCATTGCAGCCGATACGCTGCAGATTCCGCTGATATGGCCAGCGATCGCGATCGGCGTCATCGTCGCGCTCTGGCTGCTGGTGTGGCTCGTGAAGGTGCTGCGCACCCGGCGGGCGAACAGCAAGCTCGGTGACATGCTCGAGCAGCAGGCCGAAGCCGGCAAGACAACGGTCGCCGCGACGCCGGCCAAACAGGCCGAACTCGACGCGCTGCGCCAGCGTCTCGTCGAAACCGTGAAGACGATCAAGACCTCGAAAATCGGTCAGATGTCGGGCGGCTCGGCGCTGTACGAAATGCCGTGGTACATCGTGATTGGCAACCCGGCGGCAGGCAAAAGTAGCGCCGTGCTGAATTCAGGGTTGCAGTTTCCTTTCACCGAAAAGAACGAAGCCGTGATTCACGGCATCGGCGGGACGCGTAACTGCGACTGGTTCTTCACCACCGAAGGCATCCTGCTCGACACCGCGGGCCGCTACTCGGTGCACGAGGAAGACCGCAGCGAATGGCTCGGCTTCCTCGGTCTGCTGAAGCGCTACCGGCCGAAGGCGCCGATCAACGGCATCATCGTGACCGCGAGCATCGCGGAGCTGACCGGCAATCGTCCCGAGTTCGCGATCAACCTCGCGAAGAACCTGCGCCAGCGCGTGCAGGAGCTGACCGAAAAGCTCGAAGTGTTCGCCCCGGTCTACGTGATGTTCACGAAGGTCGACCTGATCACCGGCTTCACCGAGTTCTTCACCGGCAACGACCGCCAGGAATACGACCGCGTGTGGGGCGCCACCCTGCCCTACGAACCGGACGAAAAGCGCGATGTCGTCGCGCTGTTCGACGAACGCTTCGAAGAACTCTACGAAGGGCTGAAGGAAATCAGCATCGCGCAGATGTCGATCAACCGCGGTGCCAAGCTCTCGCCGGGACAGCTCAGCTTCCCGCTTGAGTTCTCGACGATCAAGCCGTCGCTGCGTGCATTCCTTGCCACGCTGTTCGAAACCAACCCGTTCCAGTACAAGCCGATTTTCCGCGGCTTCTATTTCACGAGTGCGCTGCAGGAAGGCGAAACCAATAGCGCCGCCGCGCAGCGTATCGCCACCCGCTTCGGTCTCGCCACCGACAGCCTGCCCAAACAGACCGCCGCATTCTCGAAGAACGGCTTCTTCCTGCGCGACCTGTTCTCGAAGGTGATCTTCGCCGACCGTCAGACGGTCAAGCAGTTCGCCAGCCCCGCGAAAGCGCGCATGCGCTACATGACGTTCTTCGGCTTCGTCGCCGCGCTGGCCATCGCGCTGGGCGGCTGGACATGGTCGACGATCGGCAACCAGCAGCTCACCGCGAATGTGCAGGCCGACCTCGACAATGTCGTGCGTCTGCAGCAGAACCGCAACGATCTGCAGTCGCGCCTGCAGGCCATGGACATTCTCGAAGACCGGATCGAACAGCTCGAACAGTTCCGCCGCGACCGGCCGCTGTCGGTGTCGCTCGGTCTGTATCAGGGCGACCGTCTCGAGCAACATCTGCTGACGCAGTATTACAGCGGCGTAAAGCAGATCATGCTGGCACCGGTCTCGCAGAACCTCGCGTCGTTCCTGAAGGACGTCAACACCCACCCGGATCAACTCGCGCCGATGACACATGCGCCCGATTCCGGCGCGGTGCAGGTGTCCGCGCACCCGGCGGCGATGTCGACGAACAATCAGGGCGGCCTGTATAGCGACGCGTCGCCGACCAACGTCGAAGACGCCTACAACGCGCTCAAGACCTACCTGATGCTGTCCGACAAGCGCCATGTCGAAGCCGCGCATCTGACCGATCAGATCGCACGCTTCTGGCGCGGCTGGCTCGAGACGAATCGCGGCAACATGCCACGCGACCAGATGATCAAGAGCGCCGAGCGGATGATCACGTTCTATCTGTCGCGCGTGTCGGACGACGACTGGCCGATGGTCGATGAGAACCTCGCCCTCGTCGACCAGACCCGCGAAAACCTGCGCCACGTCGTGCGCGGCATGCCGGCACGGCAGCGCGTGTACGAAGAAATCAAGGCACGCGCGTCGACCCGCTTCGCACCGATGACCATCGCGCGCATTGTCGGCGAAGGCAACACGGCGCTGGTCGCGGGTAGCTACGCGATTCCCGGCACGTTCACACGCGAAGCCTGGTTCCAGTACGTGCAACCGGCGATCCGCGATGCCGCGACCAAGGAGCTGCAGGCGAAAGACTGGGTGCTCAATACCTCGGCCACCGACGATCTGACGCTCGAAGGCAGCCCCGAGCAGATCCAGAAGGCGCTCGTCGCGATGTACAAGACCGAGTACGCGATGCACTGGCAGAAGTTCATGCAGGGCATCGCGGTGCAGAACTTCGGCGGCTTCAATCAGGCTGTCGATGCGATGAACCGGCTCGGCGACCCGCAGGATTCACCGATCCGCAAGGTGCTCGAAACCGCTTACGACCAGACATCGTGGGATAACCCGTCGCTCGCCAACGCGAACCTGAAGCTCGCGCAGACCGGTGTCACGAACTGGTTCAAACGGTTGTTCTCGTCACGCGCGCCGTCCGCCGTCGGCCAGCTGAGCGCGAATATCGACATCAACGGGAATCCGGTCGACGCGCCGATGGGGCCGATCGGGGTGGAATTCGCGGGCCTCGGGCGGATCGTCTCGACGCAGGACAATACGTCGATGCTGCGCGGCTACATGGACACGCTGTCGAAGGTTCGCACGCGCTTTAACATCCTCAAGAATCAGGGCGACCCTGGGCCAGGCGCACGTCAACTGATGCAGCAGACGCTCGATGGCAGTGGCTCCGAGCTGGCCGATTCGCTGAAGTACGTCGACGAGCAGATGCTGACTGGCCTCACCGATACGCAACGCAAGGCGCTGCGACCGCTCCTCGTGCGGCCGCTGATGCAGGCGTACGCGGTCGTGATCCAGCCGGCCAGCGTCGAAGTCAACAAGGTGTGGAACGCGCAGGTCTATCAGACGTTCCAGGGGTCGCTCGCGAACAAGTATCCGTTCTCAGGCAGCGCGAAGGTCGAAGCCGCCGCCAGCGAAATTGGCCAGGTGTTCGGTCCGGATGGCTCGATCGCGAAGTTCGTCGGCACGACGCTCGGACCGCTCGCGGTACGCCGCGGCGACACGCTGACCGCGCGGACGTGGGGTGACATGGGCCTCGCGCTTACCCCCGACCTCACGAACGGCTTCTCACGCTGGGTGGCTCCGCTTGCGGGCGGTGCTGCAGGTGGTGGTGGGGGCGGCGGTGGCGGCGGTTCGTCCGAGCCGCAGACCGTGTTCCAGATCCTGCCGCAGCCGGCCACCGGTACGACCGAGTACACGATCGCGATCGACGGCCAGCAACTGCGCTATCGCAACACGCCGCCGCAGTGGACCAACTTCGTGTGGCCGAACGCGTCCGGTTCGCCGGGTGCGACGCTGTCGGCGACGACATTCGACGGCCGCACGATCCAGCTCGTCAATGAGCCCGGCCACTACGGTCTCGAGAAGCTGATCAACTCCGCGCAGCGCAAACGCCGCCCGGACGGCACGTTCGATCTGGTGTGGACGCAGGGCAATGTCTCCGTGGAAGTCAGCATGCGCATCATCAGCACGTCGCAGGCGACGCCCAGCAGCAACGGCAGCGGCAGTGACACGCCGCAAGCGCAGAGCCTGCGCGGGCTGCAACTGCCGTCCTCGGTCGTGGATGTCAGCGCCGGAGCGAATGCCGCGGCTGCGATCGCCTCGGGCATCACGCCAGGGGCGCCTGGTTCCGCCCCTGCACCGGCCGCGCCCGCCGCAAACCGGGCCCCGGCCACCACAGGGGGTGCGCAATGACGCCGACCGTCCAGGCGCAAATCGCCTATTTCGGCAAGATCCCGTCGCGTGGCGACTTCGTGAAGAGTGCGCACAACCCGCAGCTGCTACAGACGCTCGACCGCTGGATCGCGCAGGCAATGGAAATGCTCACCGACGATCCACGCTGGAAGATCGTCTACGAAAACGCGAAGCCGATGCATTTCGCGTTTCTCGGTTCGCGCAGCAAGCTGGCGATCGCCGGCCATATCGTCGCGAGCCACGATCTGTCGTCGCGGCGCTTCCCGTTTCTCGCGGCAACCGCGCTCGAAGTCGAGCGGCCGCTTGCGTTCCTCGCACGCAGCCCGCTGGCGTTCGCGCGGTTGTGGTCGCGTGTCTCTACGCAGATGAAGCCGCTGCTCGGCGCCAGCGAACCAGCGGGCGCATTGCAGGCGCTCGGCGACATGCAGGTGCCGATCGATATCGGCGCGCCCGGCAATCCGCATGACGGCACCTTCGACGACTTCGTCGAACATCAAACGCTCTCGGGCCTCGAACAGATGCTGCTCGCGAGCGGCCATCCCGTGCGGCTACGCGGTGCGATGCTCGCACTCGGTTCGCTGCTGCGGCCCGTAATGCAAAGCGGCTCGTCGCACCTCGAGCGCGGCCTCACGCTGCCGCTGCCGACCGACCCGTTCTATCGCACGCTGATCGCCGCATTCTGGCTCGAACTGATCGCCCCGTTTGTCTCGCAGGCCGATTTCGAACTGGCCATCTTCATCGGCACGATTGCGGAGCGCGAGCGGCTCATCATCGGCTTCAACGGCGCCTCGGCGAAAACGCTGCACAGTGTCGTCGACCCGCAGGCCTATGCAACGCATAACATCGACATCGACGACCCCGAGTGGATCAACGATCACGCACAGAACGATCATGGCATCAGCAAGCTGGTCAGTTACCTCGATCAACCGCAACTGTCGCTGCGTGTCAGCATCGACACGTTCCGCGAAGCCTTCATCGGGGGAGTGACGCAATGACCTTCTTCTACTTCGGTACGATCCGCCGTACGTTGCCGCTTGCGCTACTCGTCGGCGCTCTCGCAAACAGTGCCGCATGGGCAGACGATGATGGCGGCGGCGCGCGCGTCACGCCGATCGACAACAGCGGCGTGCAGGTGCGGACGACGGTGCTGCCCGCCACGCCTGCGCCTAACGCTACGACAGGCGCTGCAGCCGCAACCATTACACCGGCTGCGGCGAATCCCGTGCCCGGACAGGTCGTGGTGGGCGGCAAGGTGCCGGACGAAGCGACCAAGGCCGCGGTGCTCGGCCAGCTGCGCAACACCTATGGCGCGGGCAATGTCGTCGATCAGATCGAAGTCGGCGATGTCGCGACGCCGCCGAACTGGGCCACCAATGTCCAGAAGCTACTCGGCTCGCAACTGACGCAGATCCACAAGGGGCAATTGACGATCGACGGCACGCAGATCGACGTGAAGGGCGAAGTCCCTAACGAATCGCAGCGCCAGAAGATCGCCAGCGACATGGCAAACTCGCTGAATCCGACCTACACGATTCGCAACGGCCTGCGCGTGAGCGCATCCGAACAGGGCGTGCTCGACCAGACGCTCGCGAACCGCACGATCGAATTCGAAACCGGCAGTGCGACGCTGACACCGCAGGGCACGCTGATTCTCGATCAGATGGCGGCGGTACTCGCGAAGCTGACCACGCGCACCGTCGCGATCATTGGTCACACGGACAACTCGGGTGCACGCGCATCGAACATCGCGCTGAGCCAGGCACGCGCCGACACGGTGAAGGGTTATCTGATCGCGAAGGGCATTCCGTCGCAGCAGTTGACGGCGACCGGTGTCGGCCCCGACCAGCCGATTGCCTCAAACGATACGGCTGATGGCCGTGCGCGCAACCGGCGCATCGAGTTCCGCGCGGGCTCGTAAGCGCTCGTAGTTTCATGCAGGCGCAAAACAACGCGGCCGTCATCGCATTCCTGCGAGCCGGCCGCGTTTTCGTTCAGACTGCTCAGTTATTCAATTAGCTGCCGCCTGCATCTGCTTGCTTCACGCCGAGCATTTCGCGAATGTGCGAGAGCGACGCGTCGTCCTTCACCACCGTCGAGAGCCACTGGTCGAGCGGCATGCCGGCCCACTCCGCGGCCTTGTCGGCCAGGTAGGCGACGGGGCTGTGCGGCTCGGTGGCACGAAAGAACTTCGCTACGGCGCGCAACTGGTCGACAGCCTGCGCGCGGGTCTGGATTCCGGCCTGCGGGACCGCCGGTGTTGCGGTATGCGGGTGCGCGCTCGGCGTCGACATGTTTCCCTCCGGCAACGTCGGGGTCTTGAAACTCGGTTCGCTACGTTCGGGGATATCGGACGGATGCGTGATTTTCGGCGCGGCGTTGAGATCGACACCCACTTCGCGCGCAAACCGCTCGACGAGTCGATAAACGGCCTCTTGAGCCTCCTTGATCTGGCGGAAGCTCGGCGCTGCGTCACCCGCGCGGCGATTCAGTTCCTGCTCGAGGTCGAGCACCGCCGCTTCAAACGCTCGCAGATCGGCCAGCAGTGACAGGTAGAACGTCCCCGGTGTGATGCGTTTGGCCGCATCGATCTGCTCGATCGACGGTTTGCCGCGCGCGATATCGTCCGCGTTTTCCGGATCGCGCTTCACCGCCTGCGCGACGTGCGTGGCCATTTCCCAGTCGATCGTGCTGTAGCGCGTGCCGGAGGTCAGCGGCATTGCGCGCAGCAGTTCCACCGAGCGCCCCACCAGCCAGCCGACATTGCCGAGCCGGTATTCGGTATCGTCGCCTTCAGGCAGCGGATGCACCTGCTCCCAGAAGCGTTCGCACAGGCCCGTGAGCAGCGCGTAACCCTGCGTCAAGCCTGCCACACCCTCCTCGATCGCCCAGCCTTCGGTGAGCCAGACGGCGAGCCGCAAGTCCTTCGTCTTCGTCTGCAGCAGATCGGTACTGCGCTCGACGACGAACGACCAGTCGGCTTCCTTGACGTCGGTGATCCATTCGCCCTGATCGAGCGTCGCATCCTCGAAACGTCGCGCGTTCTGGATCGCGTCGAAGTCGGACGAGAACAGCATATCGTCGCCGCACGGCGATGACTCGTTGATGGGCGCTAGCAGCGCGTTAAGATCGGTCAGCATGGCGAAAGCGGTTGATATCCGTTGTGTTGCGTTCTAAGTCGCGTTTAATTCAGACGACCGTGTAAGCGAATGCGCCCGATTCATCGGCCCGCACCGTGATCCGCTCGATCGCCGCACCCTCGGCGATCCGCTCGAGCACCTCCTGCGCGATCTCGGGCAACAGCGTGCCGTTCAGGATGTGATCGACGTTACGCGCCCCCGAATCGACTTCGGTGCAACGCGCGAGCACGGCCTCGACCAGCGAATCGTCCCATTCGAACGTCGCCTTGTGATTCGCCTCGATGCGCCGGCGAATCCTGTCGAGCTTCAGTTCGATGATCTCGACCAGCACGTCGTCCGAAATCGGATAGTACGGCACGACCTTCATGCGGCCGAGAAATGCCGGCTTGAACGCCTTGTACAGTTGCGGGCGCAACGTCTCGGTGAGCGCGTCGGCGTCGGGCAGTTCTTCCGCGCTCTTGTTCAGACACTCCTGCATGATCGCCGTTGAACCCACGTTCGACGTCAGGATGATCAGCGTATTGCGGAAGTCGATTTCGCGCCCTTCCGCGTCGTCCATGGCGCCTTTGTCGAACACCTGGAAGAACATCTCGAGCACGTCGGGGTGCGCCTTCTCGACTTCATCGAGCAACACAACCGAATACGGATTGCGCCGCACGGCCTCGGTCAACACGCCGCCCTCGCCGTAGCCCACATAGCCCGGCGGCGAGCCTTTCAGGCCCGACACGCTGTGCGCTTCCTGGTATTCGCTCATGTTGATCGTGATGAGCTTGCGTTCGCCGCCGTACAGGATATCGGCGAGTGCGAGCGCGGTTTCGGTCTTGCCGACACCCGACGGGCCGACGAACATGAACACGCCGCGCGGCTTGTTCGGGTCTTCGAGGCTCGCACTCGCGGTCCGCACGCGCTGTGCGATCGCTTCGAGTGCGTGGTCCTGGCCGATCACGCGCGCACCGAGCAGCGTCTGCAGATTCAGCACGGTCTGAATCTCGTCCTTGATCATCCGACCGAGCGGAATGCCGGTCCACGATGCAACGATTTCCGCAACCACGTGGCCGTCCACCTGCAGCGGCACCATCGGCTGGCCCGCCTGCAGCGTCTGCAATTCGTTCACGCGTTCTGTCAATGTGGCGCGGGCAGTCTCCGCTTTCTGCGCCTGCTCGGCATCCGCACTGCCACCGCGCGCCGCGTCGATGTCGGCACGCAACGTACCGATTTCCGTCACCAGCGCACGCTCCTTGTCGTAGCGTGCTTCGTCGGTGGCAACTGACTGCAGATCGGCCTCACGGCGCGTGCGCAGTTCGGCAAGCCGTTCGTCGTGCGTGGCACCGCTCGCCGCCTCGCGTTCGAGCGAAGCAATTTCCGCATCGATGCGCTCGATGCGTTTCTTCGTATCGTCAATCGCACCCGGTGTCGAACCGTGCGCGAGCGCAACCTTTGCACATGCGGTGTCGAGCACGCTGATCGCCTTGTCCGGCAGCTGACGTCCGCTGATATAGCGATGCGACAGACGCACGGCCTCGGTAATCGCATCGTCGAGCACGCGCACGTTGAAGTGTTTTTCCATCAGTCCGGCCATACCGCGCAGCATCGCGGCGGCCAGCGCCTCGCTCGGCTCTTCGATCTTCACGACCTGGAAGCGCCGCGCAAGCGCCGCGTCCTTCTCGAAGTACTTCTTGTATTCGCTCCACGTCGTCGCGGCGATGGTGCGCAATTCGCCACGCGCGAGTGCCGGCTTCAGCAGGTTCGCTGCATCGTTCTGGCCAGCCTGACCGCCCGCACCGATGATCGTATGCGCCTCGTCGATGAACAGGATGATCGGATGCGCGCTCTTCTTCACTTCGTCGATCACGTTCTTCAGGCGGTTTTCGAATTCGCCCTTCACACTCGCGCCGGCCTGCAACAGCCCCATATCGAGCACATGCAGCGCGACGCCGCGCAGCGGCGTGGGCACGTCGTCGGCGGCGATGCGCAGCGCAAGCCCTTCGACCACCGCCGTTTTACCGACACCGGCCTCGCCGGTCATGATCGGGTTGTTCTGGCGACGCCGCATCAGGATGTCGATGGACTGGCGGATTTCGGCTTCGCGACCGATCACCGGATCGATCTTGCCTTCGCGGGCACGCTGCGTGAGGTTGGTCGTGTAGGTATCGAGCGCGGGGGTTTTCGACACGGTTCGCTGCGGTGTGTCGACCGCATCCTGCGCGGCGCCCTCCGGCGTCGCCTCGGTGCTGCGTTCCACCTCGCACGAACTGGCCGTCAACTCGTCGAACTTGTGCTTCAGGTCGGTGACGCGTATGCGCGCAAGCAGCGGCGACATCCGCTGCGCAAACTGCGCGAGATCGGGTGCAGTGAGGAGCGCGAGCAGCAGATGGCCGGAACGAATGCGGCCGATCTGCGAATCGAGCGAAGCGATCAGCCACGCCTGTTCGAACAGCGCGATCAGATGCACGGAAAAGACCGGTGTGCGCGTGTTGCCGGTTTTCACACGCTCGAGTTCGTGCTCGAGATCGGCGCGCAACGCGTGCGCATCGACGCGGCTGGCATTCACCACCACCGACACGTCACTCGCCGGCTCGTCGAGCAGTGTCAGCAGCAGATGCTCGAGATCGACTTCGTAGTGGCCACGCGACAGACACAGGCTCGCGGCCCGTTCGGCTGCCTGCCGGCTCGTGGTGTTCAGTTTCGCGATCAGGGTTTTTAGCGGCGTACTCATGTCGTGCGATCCAGGTCTGGGTTTCAGCGCTTATGGGTCAATGACGGTCAATGTATGACGTGCAATTCGTAGCGTGCGTCGGCGCGATCGCGATCAGCATCGTGCGTGCAGAGGAACGCATCCCAGCCGAGCCGCGCGCCGGCGCCGAGATGGCTCGGTCCAACTTCCTCGCGTCGCAGCACCAGCGATACTTCATATTCGAGCGTGACGCCGGCCAGCAGCGTCAACATGCGCTCAAGCGCCACCGCGCACTCCGCGCCGGGCAGAAACGCTTCATAGTCGCGCTTCGACAGCGGACCGACCACGAGCCGCGCCCGCATGTCGCGCTGCCAGACACGCTCGCCCGCCAGCGCGGTCGCGCCGAGCAGCGCGTTCACCTGGCCGAGCACGGTCAACTGGTCCTTCGGCACGTCGTACCATTTGCCGACGAACTGATCGACCCGCACCGGCACCTTGAAGTAATCGGACAGCGTGCGCTGCAGGTAGGCCGCCGATACCGGCCGGTGCCGCGCGGCCAGCGCATAGCCGGCAATCGCTTCGTCCAGCAGCGCGCCGGTGCCTTCTTGCAGGCTTTCGCGCGAGTCGTCGTTGGCGACACCTGCAAGCGAAAGCAGTAGCGGCAGATAACGTTCGTCGCGATCCAGCTCGTAGTGCAGCGGTAGCCGGTACTTCTTCCACGCCGCATAAAAGAGCGCCGTCGCGCGGTTCGAAAAGACGTCGAAGAATTCGCGCGCCGCTCGGTCGCGCTTCAGATACTCGCGCGCAACGATCTGCTCGGTGTAGTGCAGCGGCAACGCGCCCTGCCCGCCGAGCAAACCGAAGAACGCGGGCGTCAGATCGACGCGTTGCACTTTATCGTCGTCGAGCGCCGCGCTGCGTTGCGCCTTTTCCTTGAGCGCTACACCCTCGTCGTCGTACGGCAGCGTGCTCTCGATCTCGCTCGGCGGAAAGCCAAGCGAGATCGAGTTGCGAAAGCCGATTCGCCGGGCCACGACATCGCCTGGACGCAGCGAGGTGTCGCCGTCGGTAAACCAGCGTTCGAGCAACCGCACCGCCTGGAAGAACTCGAAGCGGTGCGGCTCGTCGAGCAGACGCTCGATTACGCCAGGATCGATTCGCCGCTGCGGGGTTTGCATCGCAGAATTTCCTCGCCGGTGCGCTTCGACAGCACGACCAGTTGCACAAAGCTGTTCAGATGGACGTAGAGACCGAAAAACGTATCGATGACCCGCACGAACGCGCCAAGACTCGTGCCGACAAAATGTTCTTCATCGATCGTCAGGCGGATTTCAATGCCGCGTACAAACGTGGCGAACGGCTTGCCGGGCAGCCACTGCACGGCCGCATGCTGTTCGATGCCAGTGATGCCATCGATATAGCGCGCCGACACCGCCGTGCGCCGCAGATCGTAAAGCACGAGCATTTCCTTCAGCGCGGCCAGACCGTTGCTCGCGAGCGAGACATGATTGAGCGCGAGATGCGAGATCAGGCGCCAATGCGCGGCGCGGCCGCGTTCGAAGTGCACGCTCGGCGTCGGCCGGCGCAGCATCGAAATGCTGCCGGTCAGCGAGCCGCCTTCGAGAAACAGATCGCCGCCTTCAAGGCCAACTGCCAGACTCGCCGGCAGGTCGCGATTCGTGCAGGTCAGCTCGATGCTCAGCGTATCGGTTTGCGGCGACGACGGTTCGAAGTCGATATCGACGATCGAAATCTCGGTCTCGTAGCCAGGACTTTTCTGCGCCACCCAGTCGTTGCGCCGCGAGAACCAGTAGTGGCCCATGCGCGCCGCCTCGCCGTGATGCAGCGAATAGAACGGCCGGAATTCGATTACCGTTTCTTCGTGCGCCTGCTGTCGCACGAGTTGCACCGAGTCGATCGAATAGACCTCGTACGCAAACGCGCGCCGCGATTCCGCGATGACCGGATACGAAATGGCCTGATGACTGACGCGCACCGGCTCGCCGTGCTGCTTGAACAGGTTGACGACCGGCGTGCAGAAGAGCCGCATATGATGCGCCGCGAGGCCGTCGAGCAGCCGCGCGACGTGCGAGTCGCTGCGCACTTCCTTCAACACGATGTGCAGCGTGAGCCGCTGGCAGCGGCCGCTTGCGCGCGTCATCGCGGGCAGATCGAAATCGACGAAGTTGAACTTGTCGGGGAACGCGAAGTATTCAGTCAGCAGCCGGTACGCCGGGTGTGACTTCGCCGGGTAATCGATCAGCGCGTCTTCTTCGCTGTAGCCGACCTGGGCGAAAGGCAGCGTGCGCAACGCGGTCCACACGCCGCGCCGGTCGCCTTCCACATAGGCCGCGAGCCCGTTGACGAACAGGCAGTCGGACAGCGCGGCGATAAACGACTGCTCGCCGTGCAGATAGGCGCGCAGCTGGTCGATTTTCATCGCGCCGAGATCGAGCTGCGGCGAGGTCGACTCGAACGTCACCGACACGATCGCGGTGGCGTTGCCGGGCAGCACGGTCGCGCTCGGCGCCATCGCCACCGACGTGTACTTCGCCTCCGAAATCCGGATCGGCGCGAGCGTGACGTCGTAGGCAGTACGGAAACGGCATTGCACACCGCGAATCGGGCGTGACTTGAATTCGGTGCCGCGCTCGATGGTGGCGGGTTCGGTCAGATGGCTGAACGCGGCAGCGGTGCCGAGCTGCGCAATCGAACACGAAGGAAACGGCCGCAGATAATGCGGGTACAGGACCTCGAGCAACGCCTGGGTGAACTCGGGGTAATCGTCGTCGAGCTTCTTGTTGATGCGGGCGCCGAGCAGCGCAAACGATTCGATCATCCGCTCGACGTGCGGGTCCTCGCAGTGCTCGCCGGACATGGCGAGACGCGCCGCGATCTTCGGATATCGTTCAGCAAAATCGCGCGAATAACGCCGCAGGAAAGATAATTCGCGCTCGTAATACGGCAGCAGTTCTTCCATCAATCGTCCCCGAACTCCCCGATACTTCCCGGTCGATCTCGCCGCCGCTGCCGTGGCGCGTCCCGACAAGCAGCGGAATTAAAGCTTCGCGCGTGCGCGCGTCACCGAATACTGCAGCGTCGACGGCTGCAGCATCGCATCGAAACTCACCGGCTCTTCCGCCGGATGCACAACCAGTAACGCCTGAATGGCGAAATTCAGCGCATTGGTCGACTGCTGGCTCATTTCGAGCGTCACCGCCACCTGCTGCAGGCGCGGTTCATGTCGCTCGATCGCCGCCTGGATCGACTTGCAAATGAACGTGCGGTCGTAGTGACTCGCAAGGCTCAGCCCTGCAAAGTCGTTCAATCCATAGGTCAACACCGATTTGCGGCACTCCGGCAGCGCCAGGAGTTCATGCTCGGTCAAGGCGATGCGCGTATTCAGAATCGCTTCGACATCGCGCGCGACCGTTGCCTTCAATTCTTCCAGCGACAATTGCCGCATGGCCGGAGAAGCGGGCAAATGCGGTTCATCGTCGAACAGCTTGTCGAGAAAACTCGGTTCGAATCGCTTCATCGGGAAGGGTAGAACCGGTGGTGCTGCATCATGTCGCCTCGAGAGAGTTGCCATGCAGAGTCTTGCGGACCGCCTGATGGACCCCGAGCGACCAGCAGGCGGCCACCTGCGCGCAACAACACGCGCGGTGGCCGCCCGAACCATCAGACAGCGTAGGTCTTGTCGTTCTTCGTCAGGCTCCACGCGCCTTGTACGTTACCGCCCTGGCCACCGCCGACGTTCTGCTGCGTGTACGTCCACTGCACAGCAGCGTACTTCAGCGAAAACTCTTCCGTCGGCAGGCCTTCACCCACGACGGACGGCGTGACGCTCGAGATGATCACGTACTTCATCTTGAGCTGCAGGTACTTGACGCGCTTGCCTTCACCGTCGGCGCGCATGAAGTCGACCGTCACCTCATCGAATGTCGTGCCACCCGACGCATGCTGATACAGCAGCGGGCTGACCAGATCCATTTCTTTCGTGAAGCGCATGTCGCTGTGTTCGCAGCGCTCGGACGTGCCGCCGCCCGACGACGAAGTCGTGGCGGAACGCGGTTGCAGAATCGAGTGGCTCCATGAGGTGCACTCGATCCACTTACCGTGATCCTTATCCGCCGATTCGCCCTGAATCGCCGGACTGCCGAACTTGAGATAGATGTCCTTGTTGGCCATGATGCTTCAACTCCCCAGATAGGTGGTTTCTACAGCAAGCCCGGGAAGCCCGGGCATTTTTGACTTCGTTTGAATCTCAAGAGCCGGCCGGCTTCGGCAGATCCGCGACGAGGCGCAGCGAAATCGACAACTCGTCGAGCTGGAAGTGCGGACGCAGGAATGCCACCGAACGATACGAACCAGGCTTGCCCGGAATCTCCGAGACCTGGATCGACGCTTCACGCAACGGAAACTGTGCTTTCTGCTCTTGCGGCGCGTTGTCGTCGAGTAGCACGTACTGTGAAATCCAGCGGTTGAGAAACACCTCGACGTTCTGCGCGGACGCAAAACTGCCGATCTTGTCGCGCATCATCGCCTTCAGGTAATGAGCCACACGCGACACCGAGAAAATGTACTGCAGCTGCGCGGACAGTACGGCGTTCGCGTTCGCGCTATCGGTGCTGTACTTCTTCGGTTTTTGCGCGGACTGTGCGGCGAAGAACGCTGCATAGTCCGAGTTCTTGCAATGGACGAGCGGGATGAAGCCGAGATCGGCCAGTTCCTTTTCGCGCCGGTCGGTGATCGCGATTTCGGTCGGGCACTTCAGCGCCACTTCGCCGTCGTCGGTCTTGAACGTGTGGGTGGGCAGGTCTTCAACCAGACCGCCGCCTTCCACGCCGCGAATCGCCGCACACCAGCCGAAATCGTCGAATGCAGCGGTCAGGCGCGCAGCGAATGCCCACGCGGCGTTACACCACAGGTACTTGCTGTGATCGGTGCCGTCCACGTCCTCGACGAAATTGAAGCCTTCCGCCGTGGCGCCGTCTTTCGGATTGAACGGCAGACGACCGAGATAGCGCGGCAGCGTGAGACCGACATAGCGCGAATCTTCGGAGTCGCGGAACGACTTCCACTTCGCGTATTCGACGGTGTCGAACACCTTGCCGAGATCGCGCGGCTTGCCCAGATCGGCAAAGGTCTCGAGTCCGATCAGTTCCGGCGAAGCCGAGGCGATGAACGGTGCATGCGCGGCAGCCGCGACGTGCGCCATCTGCTCGATGAAATAGACGTCTTCCGGCTGACGCGTAATTTCGAAGTCGCCGACCAGCGCGCCGAACGGTGCGCCGCCGAACGTGCCGAACTCTTCTTCGTAGACCTTCTTGAAGAGCGCGCTCTGATCGAATTCAATCGCGTTCTTGAAGTCACGCACGAGGTCGCGCTTCGGTGCGTGGATCACCTTGATCTTCACCGTCGCGCCGGTATTGCTTTCCTTGCACAGGTAGTCGAGCCCGCGCCACGTGCTTTCCAGCTTCTGGAATTGCGGCGCATGCATGACCGCGCTCAACTGGTCGGAAATCAGCCGGTCGAGTTCGGCCACGCGCGCATCGATCGTCGCCGACAGGTTGTCGGACACGACGACGGTGCCTTCCAGCACCTGATGCACGAGTTCGCCGATCAGATCCTTCGCGCGCGCATGTTCGGAATCGGATTTCGCGACCTTGCTCTTCTCGACGATGTCATCGAGCAACGAAGTCGCTGCGCTGGCCTCCGGTGCGCCCGCTGCCTGATT
Organism: Paraburkholderia acidicola; assembly: GCF_002362315.1. Classification (GTDB taxonomy): domain Bacteria; phylum Pseudomonadota; class Gammaproteobacteria; order Burkholderiales; family Burkholderiaceae; genus Paraburkholderia; species Paraburkholderia acidicola. The sequence continues at coordinate 208,900 of NZ_MTZV01000006.1, read as the reverse complement.
TGCAGCTGTCTGCTGATTCATCTCACACCCCGTGGCTATTCGCCCTGCTTGTCATTGTCCGGCTTGCCGTCGTGCGGTTCGCCCACGCTGCTGTCGCCCTTGAGCGTCTGCAGTTGCTGCGTATTGGTCAGAACCTCGCTCAGCAGGTCTTCGAGCTTGTCGTTGCCGGCAAGCTTGTTACGCAGGTCCGCGAGCTTCGAACGCGCGTCGAGCAGGCGCTGCAGCGGCTCGATCTGCGAGACGACTTCGTCCGGGTTGAAATCGGCGAGTGAATGGAAGCGCAGGTCCACAGCGAACTTGCTACCGCCTCCGGCCAGCCGGTTTTCCACCTGGAACGCCGCACGCGGCTCGATGCCTTTCATCACGTCATCGAAATTGTCGCGGTCGATATTCACGAACTTGCGGTCCCGCAATTTCGGTTGCTCGACCTCGGACTGCCCCGCGAGGTCGGCAACCACACCGACGACGAACGGCAGTTCCTTGATTTCGATCGCATCGCCACGTTCAACCTCATAAGTCAATTGAACGCGCGGCGGGCGCACTTTTTGCAAGCGCTTTTGAATACTTTCTTTCTTCGCCATCGTCGGCTCCCCAGATGCAAGAAAAACTAGCGTGTGATATCAGCGATAGATAAGACGAAACTCAACGCAGCGCACTGAAAGGATCTGATGCAGCACCTTGCGCTTTCGCAGCTGCAGGCGGCGGAGCAGGCGGTTTCGGGATTGCGGGAATCGCTGCAGGCGGCGTCGGCGCGGTAACGACAGCCGCGGCGGCAGTAGTGCCCGCCGGCGTGGTGCCTGGCGTTGCGCCCGGGGTGGCCGCGGCGGCGTCCGTGGGCTTCGCCACCTTGCGGACATACTTGCGCGGCTTGCGGACCGGCTTGTCGACGACTTCAGGCGGGAACAGCGAAGCCTCGCCGAGCGTGTCGCGCAGTTCCTTCGCGAGCGCCTGGGCATCCGACTTCGCATCGCCGGCCAGCGACGCATCCTGCCGCAACTCGCCGAGCGACTGGGTTGCCACTCTCAGCCCGGCCACGGCCAGCACGCTCTTCGCCTGCCGGTCGGTCTGATCGCGCTGCAGTGCTTCCTGCGCAGCGACGATCGCCTGCCCATAATGCCCCTGCGTGAACTGGATCTGTGCAATTCGCGACCATGGTTCTTCACGGGTCGGGTCGGCCTTGGCCAATCCCTGATAAAGCGCCATTGCGCGATCCTGGTCGCCGCCCTTCGCGACCGTATCGGCATCCGCCAGGCTCTTATTAAAAGCCTCCGGTGTCGGTGCAACGTTGTTTCCCTGTGTTGCGCAGCCTGCAATCACGCCACACGCTACTACAACACCAGATAGTTTTAAAAAGAGTCTCTGTTTCATCGTTTTTCACCGACTTGCGATTTTTTAATTCAAGGAAAAACCGGAGTTTTGCTTTGCTTGAAGTGCGCGGGTATAGTACAGGCCAATTTTTGATAATTCAACTTTCGTGTGAAGTCGCAGTGGATCAGAAAAATCGTATGCCGGTTATGTCTCGATGCCAAGAAGAAATAGTTTCCGGCGTCGAAACAAGACAAATGCCGGACACGGAAAAAATTTCCGAATTCTTTATGGGGTAACGGTCTGTTCGATGCGCTTTGCATGAAAACGGTGCGTTCCAATTTGACTTTCCTTAACGCTTTCACAGGGGCGGCCGGCGCAAAGCCAGCTGGTATAAATGAATTCGCGTTTTATCCGTTATACAGCGATTCTTTCCGCGTGCGTGGTACTCGCCGGTTGTGCAGCCGCAGTGCCGTTACTGGGCAGCGCGGCATCGGCTGTCATGCAGGCCACCGGTCTCACCAAGCCCGATGTGCCCGATGCGCAAAAGCCGCCGCGCAATGTGGCCCTGACGCTCTACGCCGCGCCGAACCTGAACGCCGCGAACGACAACAAGCCGCTCGCGCTGGTCGTGCGGCTGTATACGCTGAAGGACCCGACCTCATTCCTGCAGGCGCCGTTCGACCTGTTCACTGACCCCGACAAGGAAAAGGCCACCCTGGGTGCAGATCTGATCAGTGTGCGTGAGGTGACGCTGATTCCGGGCCAGCACTACACCGTGACCGAGAAGATCCCGCGCGAGGCGCAGGGTTATGGCGTCGTCGCCCTGTTTCGCGCTCCGGCGCTACAACGCTGGAAATTCGCTTTCGATCCTGCGAAGTCGGAGAAATCCGGCATAATGATTGGCCTGCATAACTGCGCAATGACCGTAACCAACGGCACCGTGATCCCGCCTGAACAGGGATTGCCCGCACAACCGCTGAATCTGCTTTCATCGGTCAGTTGCGGTTAAAGGACCTATAAGGGGCGACAGGATCGATGTGATGGATGTCGCTCAAATGTCATTTAACAGTCTTTGGCGATTCAAGGTTGCTTTGTATGGATCTGCGGTTCGCCCGACGCATATAACAGGTTTGACATGAGTTATTCAGCTAAGGTGCTCTGGGGGGAAGGCCTTTTTCTAAGGCCGCAGCATTTTCAGCGGCAGGACGCCTATCACGAGGCGCGCCTGTTCGAATCGATCCAGGCGATCCAGCCGTACAACTGGGGCGTGCGCTCGGTGCGCTTCGATCGCGACGCGCTCGGTAGTAACGTGCTGCGCGTGAGCGAGCTGTCGCTGGTGTTCCCCGACGGCGCGCTCTACTCCGCGCCGCAGGCAGACGACCTGCCACCGCCCATCGCGCTCGACACACTGCCCGACGGCATCAACGAATTCACGTTCTATCTGGCGCTGCATCCGTTGCGCGAGACCGGTGCGAATTATTCGGCCGATCAGAACGCGGGGTTCGTGTCGCGCTATGTGAGCGAGCAGTCGCCGGTCGCCGATCACTTCACCGACGCCGCCGAAGCCGACATCACGTTCCTGAAAACCAGCGTCAAGCTGCTCGCGCACAGCGAGCCGCGCGACCAGTTGCTGTCGGTGCCGCTCGTGCGCGTGCGCCGCACCGCGACCTCGGGTTTCGAACTCGATGAGACTTTCGTGCCGCCGTGCCTCGCGATCGACGCATCGCCGATCCTGCATCAACGGCTGCGCCAGCTGATCGACGCACTGCAGGCCAAGGTCAATGCGCTGTACGGTTTTCACCGCGAGCCGACCAAGAACATCATCGAATTCCGTTCCGGCGACATCGCGTCGTTCTGGCTGCTGCACACCGCGAGCGCGGCTTTCGCATCGCTTGCGCATCTGTATCAGCACGCGGGCCTGCATCCGGAGCGACTGTTCCAGGAACTGCTGCGCCTCGCCGGCCAGTTGATGACCTTCTCGAAAGGCTACGCGCTCGCCGATCTGCCGCCGTACCGGCACGACGATCCTGGCCCAGGCTTCGCGCGTCTCGACACGATCCTGCGCGATCTGCTCGAAACCGTGATCTCGACGCGCTACTTCGCGATCGCCCTCGATGAAGTGCGTCCGTCGTTCCACGTCGGTCGTCTCGACTCCGGCAAGATCGACGACAAGACGATGTTCTATATCGCCGTGTCGGCGAACATGCCGACCGTCGAGCTCGTCGAAGCCGTACCGGCGCGCTTCAAGGTCGGCGCACCCGACGACGTCGACAAGCTGGTGTTGTCGGCCATGCCGGGCGTGCGGCTCGTCTACACACCACAGGTGCCCCCCGCCATTCCCGTGCGCCCGGGTGCATGCTATTTCTCGTTCGAAACGCGCGGCGCGCTGTATGACCGCATGCTGCAGGCCCAGTCGGCGATGATCTACGCGCCGTCCGGTATTAACGATCTCAAACTCGAACTGATCGCGGTCACATCATGAGCCACGCGCCCTCCCTGTTTGGCGACGCCAATCCGCCATCCCCCAGCCCGTCGTCGGCCCCGCTGAGCGAACCCAGCTATCAGGTGCGCTCGCTGCTCGATCTGCTGTACGACGGTTTCTTCATGCTGTTCCTGTTGAAGAACGGCCGCGAGCCCGGTGACGCCGGCGAGTTCACGTCGCGCATCCAGCAGTTTCTCGGCGACTTCGAGCGCGGCGCGAAAAAACTGAACGTCGCGGCCGAAGACGTCTACGCGTCGAAGTTTGCGTTCTGCGCGGCCATCGACGAATCGGTACTGTCGTCGTCGTTCAAGATCCGCACCGAGTGGGAACGCCGTCCGTTGCAACTCGTGCTGTTCGGCGAGCAGCTTGCCGGTGAGAAGTTCTATCACTACCTCGAGGAATGCCGCGCACAGGGCGCTGCGCGCCTGCAGTCGCTCGAGGTATTCCATATGTGTCTGCTGCTGGGCTTCCAGGGCAAATATCTGCTCGAAGGACCCGAGAAACTTGCTTATCTGACCGGTCGGCTCGGCGACGAAATCGCGCGCATGAAGGGCAAGCGCGCAGCGTTCGCTCCGCACTGGGCACTGCCCGACCAGGTCGCGCACCGTCTGAAGCGCGAAGTACCGATCTGGGCCATCGGCGCGGTGTTCGCGCTGGTCGCCTTGCTGGCGTACCTGGGCCTGAACACGTATCTGCGCGACTCGACGCAGCACACACTGGCGCCGTATTCGCAGGTGGTGCAGCTTGGGCCGCAGTCGGCCAATCTCACCATCTCGCTGCCGTAAGCGCGTGAAGCGGGGCGCGCGATGTAACGCGCGCCCTGTCACCAGCTATCATCCCGCGCGCCACACATCGCGCAGAATCGCGAGCCCCTCGCGGATCCCTGCTTCATCCACCCCGCCGTACCCAAAACCGATCCCGCTGCGCGCATTGCTCCCCGCGTAATACGCACCGAGCGATTCGAAGCGCACACCCTTGTCGCGCACGCGCTTCAGCATGCGTTCGATTTCGTGCTGCTCCACTTTCGCGAACGCCGCCAGATGCAAACCGGCATCCGACGCAATCGGTTCGAGCGAGCCGGAGAAGTCACGCTGCAGACACTCCAGCAGCACCCGCCGCCGCATCCCATAGATTTCGCGCATCTTGCGCACGTGGCGCGCCAGATGCCCTTCGGCGATGAACGCCGCGAGCGTGTCCTGCGGCAGCACCGCCGGATGCCATTCGGCGTGCTGCCTGAGCGAGATCAGCGGCCCCTGCGCCCACGCCGGTGCGACGACATAACCGAGCCGCAGCGCCGGAAACAGGCTCTTCGAGAACGTTCCGACGTAGAACACCGAGGCGGTGCGGTCGAGTGTCTGTAGCGCATCGAGCGGCCGTGCGCCAAGACGGAATTCGCCGTCGTAGTCGTCCTCGATGATCACCGCGCCGTGCGTCTGCGCGAACTCGAGCAACGCGGTGCGGCGGCGCATCGACATCGCCGTGCCGAGCGGAAACTGGTGCGACGGCGTCACGCAGACAATCCGCGCATCGGCGGGCAAGCGATCGACGATCAACCCTTCCTCATCGACCGGCACCGGCACCACGCGCGCGCCGGCCAGCGCGAAGGCGGCGCGCATCGGCGGATAGCCTGGGTCCTCGACGGCGACCGTGGTGCGGCCCGGCGTGACCAGAATCCGCGCCAGCAGGTCGAAGGCCTGTTGCGCACCAGCGGTGACGATGACGTCGTCCGCCCGGCACGCCACCGCGCGCGCAAACGCAACGTGCGCCGCAATCGCTTCGCGCAGCGCGGTGCGCCCCTGGGCGTCCGAATAGATGGCAGGTGCTTTTGCTAGCGCCCGGGTGGCCCGGCTCGACAGTCGCTGCCAGATATCGAAGCGGAAAAACTGCTTCTCCGGGACGCCGAACTGGAAATCGCGTGGCGCGGGCGCCGGCATCGGCACATACGGTGCCGGCGCTGTGCGCCAGTAGGCGTTCAGGCGTGGGTCGCCCTGTCGAACCGACTGCGGCCGTGGCTGAGCGCTTACTGGCGCCCGGGCAGCCGGCTGCGGCAGCACCTCCGCCACATAGGTGCCGGCCTTGCGACGCGTGACCAGATAACCCTCGCTGAGCAGCAGGTCGTAGGCGGCAATCGCCGTATTGCGCGATACACCGCACGCTTCGGCGAACGCCCGGGTGGCCGGTAGACGCAGACCCGGCTTGAGCCGGCCGTCCAGAATCGCCGTACGCAGTTGCCGGTGCAGTTCGCGCAGCAGGTTGCGGGAATCGCGTGATGGCAGTTCCAGCGGGAATTCGAAGGGGGAAGACGGCATCGAGGAAGACCCCGCCGCCGTCGGTTCTGGTTCCATAAAATTCCTCATTTATGGTGCTTTATACATACCAGAAGAATGCCTATTCTGCTCCTACCGCGCAAGCTTTCCTGTTCCAGCTGACACGAGGTTGCTCATGATCGATCTTTACTTCTCCCCGACGCCGAACGGTCTCAAGGTCCGGCTGTTCCTCGAAGAAACCGGCTTGCCGTATCGCGTCGTCCCGGTGAGTCTCAGCAAAGGCGAGCAATTCGCGCCCGCCTTTCTCGCCATCTCGCCGAACAACAAGATCCCCGCGATCGTCGACCACGCGCCCGCCGCCGGAACCGCACCCGCCGCCGGCGGACCGCTGCCGGTCTTCGAGTCGGGCGCGATCCTGCTGTATCTCGCGGAAAAGTCGGAGCGTCTGCTCGGTTCATCGGCGGCTGAGCGCGTTGAGATCCTGCAGTGGCTGTTCTGGCAGATGGCGGGGCTCGGTCCGATGGCCGGCCAGAGCGGCTACTTCCGTGTCTATGCGAACGAACGCGTGCCGTTCGCGATCGACCGCTACACGAAAGAAACTGCGCGCCTGTATCGGGTGCTCGATACGCGCCTCGCCGGCCGCACGTTCATTGCCGGCGATAGCTACTCGATCGCCGACATCGCGTGCTACCCGTGGATCGTGCCGCACGCACCGCACGGTCAGGATCTGCGTGATTTTCCGAACCTGCAGCGCTGGTATGAGTCGATCCGCACCCGCCCCGCCACGCAGCGCGTGTATGAAGGCGTCGATGATGTCTACACGAAGCCGGGCAGTCCTGTGCAGCAAGCTGCCGTTGCTGGCCGGAGTTGAGCCGGCCGCACCTGCCAGCCGCACCAAAACTACCCGCAGCTGAAATCCAGATACCAGGGAGCACTGCCATGAAACGGTCCGATCTAGCCACGCTGATTTCGCTCGCCGCGCTATGGGGCGCGTCGTATCTGTTCATTCGCATGGGCGCGGGCCAGTTCGGCGCCGTGCCGCTCGCTGGCGCACGTGCCGCCCTCGCCGCGCTGCTGCTGACGCCGCTTCTCGCGCTGCGTGGCGCAGGCGGCCTGCGCGAGTTGCGCGCGCACTGGAAGCCGATCGCGCTCGTCGGCATCACGAATTCGGCGCTGCCTTTCGTGCTGTTCAGTTTCGCCGCGCTGACGCTGCCCGCCGGGCTCTCGTCGATATTTACCGCGGCGACACCGCTCTTCACGGCGGTCATCGCGTGGCTCTGGCTGAACGAGCGGTTGAGCGGCATGCGCGTCGCCGGTCTGGCCGTCGGCTTTGCCGGCGTGTTGTGGCTGGTGTGGGACAAGACCGCGCTCGCCGCGCACGGTATTGCGAGCGCACACGCCACCACGCATACCGCGGTGCATGCAACCGCGCTCGCGATCGCCGCGTGTCTCGCGGCCACCCTGCTCTACGGTTTCTCGGCGAACTTCAGCAAGCGCCGTCTTGGCGGTGTCTCGCCGCTCGCGGTTGCGACGGGTAGCCAGATCGTATCGGCGGTCGTGCTTGCAGTGCCTGCCATTTCGCTGTGGCCCGCAACCGCACCGGCACCGCACGCGTGGGCGGCGCTGTTCGCGCTCGCACTCGCTTGCACCGCGTTTGCCTACGTGCTGTTCTTCCGGCTGATCGCCAGTGTCGGACCGTCCCGCGCGATGACGGCGCTGTTCCTGATTCCCGCGTTCGGTGTGCTGTGGGGCGCGCTCTTTCTCGGTGAAACCTTCACGGTGGCGATGGCGATCGGTTGTGGCGTGATACTCGCGGGTACAGCCTTGACTACGGGCGTAGTGCGTCTGCCTGGGCAGCGTCAGGCACCAGCTGCACGTGCCGTGGCCGTGGCATGTCGCGATCAGTCCGCGTGTCCGGCAACGGGATCGTGAGCGAAGTGTTGCGTCTGCTCGTGCAACACCAGGCACCAGCTGCGCGCACCGTGGCATGCCGCGATCAGTCCGCGTGCCCAGTAACAGGATCGTGAGCGAAGTCGCGAATGGAAGCATCAACAGGATCGTGAGCGCGCCTTGCGCGCGTTCGCGCTTCGCCGACCACACGCGCCAGCGTCGCGGCGCTCATCCTCGCCGCGATATCGCGCACATAGTCGTGATACCGCGTATCGAGCGGTGCATGCAGATGCTCTGCCTGCAAATAGCGGATCAGCGCAATCCGCCGATGACCCAACGCCATACTTTGCTCAAGCAGTGCAATCGCGGCCTGCGCATCGCCGGCATCGTAGGCGCGTTTGACGAGTTCGGAGGTGTGGGCGCGCGGCATCGTCGATGAGTGGCGCCTGGGGGGTGCCTGGACTTTGCGCCGCTCAGCTCGCCACGCCCGGCGCACCGGCACGGACCAACCACGCATCGTAGTCGGCGCGGGTCCAGTCGAGTTCGACGCCGATACGGCGCGTGCCCTCGCGAATCTTCGGCTTGTGCAACGCGAGCGTCAACGCATCGAGCGCGGGCCACTCGCCGAACGACAGCACTGCAAGTTCGACGGCCAGCGTCTCCAGCGTTCTTGTATGCGGCTTCGTCGACAGAAACGCCGTTACGCGCTCGCAATACCGCTCGTAGTCGATCAGTCCGTGCGCGCCGGTTTCCGACGGCTCGCAGCGATACACGAGGCTCGCATCGAGGGAGATCGATTGGGCTGCAACGTGCTCGTGCGGATGGATGCCCACGCGTGTCGCGACAATCAGCTCGTCGACGAACACGCGCCAGCCGCGCCCCTGTCTCTCTACCAAAGGCGCGGCAAACGCGGCGACCGGTGCATCAAAAGGCTTCATGACATCAGCGGCTCAGCCGCGTCGAGCATGATGCGCACGAAGTAGTCAGCGAAACTGCGACGTATAACCAGTTCATAGGTCGTATCAGCCACCGGAATCAGCACGATCGACGCCTTGAAGTAGTGGCTCTGCGCACACTGCCCCGGCGCGAACTCGCGCGGATGCAGATCGAGCGGACAGCCGCGCGCAATCACCTCACGCACCTTCTCGCCGCTAATCTCCAGCACGGTATACCCACTGCCGATATCGACCGCCGTAGCGAACTGCCCCGCCAGCGCTGCAGCGAGCTTGCCTTCGAGCGTCGCCGCCTGTTGCTGTTGCGAACGCACGAGCCACTCGTCCGGGCCGAGCCACAGCACGTCGTAGCCGTTGCCGCGCACGACGGTATTCGGTTTGACGGGCAGCCGGCAACCCGTGACGCTTTCCACCGCGTTGACGAACGCGGCATCGCTCGCATCTCCGCGCAGATTCACGAGATCGCGAAACGGCCGTTCCTCGAGCCGAAACTTCTTCGCGGCGCCTGCCTGATGCTTCTTCAACAGATCGCCGACCCCGACGAGCGGCGACTCCGCCTGCACAATCGCCGCAGCGGCGCCCGGCGCATTGCTTCTGGTTTCATTCCACATGTTGACGGACTCCTTCGGTGTCGTAGAAAACCGGGCTCGCGATCTTCGCTGCGATCTGCTTGCCGCTCACGAGCGGAATCGTCACGCTCTCGCCCATCTTGTCGAGGCCGCCCTTTATGACTGCCAGTGCAATCGAACGCTTCAGGATCGGAGAGTAGTAGCTCGACGTCACGTGCCCGAGCATCGGTGCGGTAGCGCCCTGGAACGGCCCGGCGACGATCTGGCTGCCCTCCGGAATCACGTATTGCGCATCGTCGGTAAGCAGCCCGACAAGTTGCTTGCGCCCCGCCTTCGCCGTATCGGAACGCGCCAGCGAGCGCCGGCCGAGAAAGTCCTTCGACTTCGCGACGAGCCCGCCCATACCGAGATCGTGCGGCGTGATCGAACCGTCGGTGTCCTGGCCGACGATGATGTAGCCCTTCTCCGCGCGCAGCACGTGCATCGTTTCCGTGCCGTATGGCGTGATGTCGAATTCGGCGCCCGCGGCCATCAACGCTTCCCACACCGCGCGACCGAGATTGGCCGGCACGTTCACTTCATAGGCCAGTTCGCCCGAGAAGCTGATACGCATCACGCGCGCGGCCACACCGGCTACTGTGCCTTCGCGATACGTCATAAACGGAAACGCGGCGTTCGCAAAGTCGATGTCGCTACACACTTTCTGCAGAACCTTGCGGCTCTTCGGCCCGACCACGGCGAACGTCGCCCAATGATCGGTGACCGATGCGAGCCGCACTTTCAGGTTCGGCCATTCGGTCTGCAGCCAGCGTTCGAGCCAGGTCAGCACACGCGCGGCACCGCCCGTCGTCGTGGTCATCATGTAGTGCTGGTCGGCGAGACGCACGGTCACGCCGTCGTCGAACACCATGCCGTTTTCATCGAGCATCAGGCCGTAACGGCACTTGCCGACTTCGAGCTTGCTCCACGGGTTTGTGTAGACCCAGTTCAGCAGTTGCGCCGCATCGGGGCCCTGAATATCGATCTTGCCGAGCGTCGACGCATCGAGGATGCCGACGCTGTTGCGCACCGCGAGGCATTCGCGTGCGACCGCTGCATGCAGGTCCTCGCCCCCTTGCGGGTAGTACCACGGACGCTTCCAGTTACCGACATCCTCGAAAGCCGCGCCGTGTTCGACGTGCCATTCGTGGATGCAGGTCTTGCGGATCGGATCGAGCAGATCGCCCAGTTCGCGGCCTGCAAACGTGCCGAACGTGACCGGCGTGTAGTTCGGACGGAAGGTGGTCGTACCGGTTTCGGGAATTGTCTTGCCGAGCGCATCGGCGAGAATCCCCATCCCGTTGATGTTGCCGAGCTTGCCCTGATCGGTGCCGAAACCCATCGCCGTGTAACGCTTGACGTGTTCGACGGATTCGAAGCCTTCGCGGGCCGCGAGCAGGATATCGGCGGCCGACACGTCGTTCTGGAAATCGACGAACTGCTTCGGACCGCGCGGCGCCGCCTCACGACTACCGACGAGCCACAGCGGCAACAACGGTGCCTCAGCAATGTCCGCAGCTTGCGGCGCCTGCGGACGCGGTGCATCGAAACCGGTCGACTTCGCGGCTTCTACGCCAGCATCGACGGCGAACCGCAACCCACGTGCAAGACTGAATTCCCCGGCCGCCGCACCGATACTCGATTCGGCCTGCGCGGCCTTGCCCGGTACGAAGCACGCCTTGTCGTCATTCCAGTGCGCCTTGCCTCCCGACTGCGCGAACAGGTGCAGCACGGGGCTCCAGCCGCCCGACATCGCGAGCAGATCGCACGGTACATCGGCCTCGCGTGCGCCGACCTTGCCGTTCTCATAAGCGGCGACTTCCACCGACGCAACCCGCAGCTTGCCCTGCGCCGCTGTCACGACCTGCTCGTTGAGCACCTTCACCCCATGCCGGCGCGCAGCACCGGGCAACGCACCGTTGCCTTGCGGCCGCGGGTCAATCACGGTCACGTTCGCACCGCACGCCTTCAGATCGAGCGCGCATTGATAGCCGTCGTCGTTGTTCGTGAACACCACCGCCGTGCGGCCCGGCAACACGCCGTAGCGATGCACATAGGTCGATACCGCCGATGCGAGCATCACACCCGGCAGATCGTTGTTGCCGAACACGATCGGACGTTCGTGCGCGCCGGTCGCGAGAATCACGCGTTTCGCACGGATCTTCCACAGCAGTTCGCGCGAACCCTTGCGCATCGACACCGGCAGATGATCGGTCAGACGCTGCGTCACGGTGACGAGGTTGTGGTCCTGATAACCGAACGCGGTGCTGCGGCTCAGTATCTTCACATCGGGCAGACGCGACAGTTCCGCTTCGATTTTCTCGACCCATTGCAGCGCGGAACGTCCATCGATTTCCGCGCGGCACGACAACAGGCTGCCACCCAGTTCGCGTTGATCGTCGACGAGAATCACGCGTGCACCCGCGATACCGGCCGCATGCGCCGCCGCGAGACCCGTCGGCCCACCGCCCACGACGAGCACGTCGCAATGCGCGTAGCACTTGTCGTAGCGATCGGCATCGAGCGTGTCGGGCGCCTTGCCGAGGCCCGCTGCTTCGCGAATCTTCTCTTCGTACTTCGGCCACCATTTGCGCGGCCACATGAACGTCTTGTAGTAGAAGCCCGCGGGCAGAAAGCGCGAAAACTTCTGGTTGATCGCCATGCGATCGTGTTCGAGGCTCGGCTCCGCGTTCACGCTGGTCGCGACGAGCCCCTGGTAGAGCTCGACCTCGGTGGCGCGCGCATTGGGTACCGTGTAAGCACCGCGCTCGAGTTGGACCACTGCATTCGGTTCCTCGACACCCGCGGTCACAATGCCGCGCGGCCGGTGATACTTGAAGCTACGCGCGACGAAATGCACGCCGTTCGCAAGCAGCGCGGACGCCAGCGTATCGCCCTGAAAACCCTGATACGTGCGGCCGTTGAACGTGAAGGTCAGCGGAATTGCGCGGTTGATGCGCCCACCGGCGCCGAGGCGGTCTTTCTGGCTCATCAGGAATTGCCCTCGCTGGGGGTGCTGGCCGGCGCGGGCCGGTCGAAGGTTTCATAGCCCTGGAATGCGTACGACACGGTGTCGCGCGTCGCCATGAACCAGCGACGGCAACCCTGCGTATGCAGCCATTGCTCGCGATGCACGCCGCGCGGGTTCTTGCGCATGAACAGGTAGTCGCCCCACTGTTTGTCGGTGAGGGCATCGGTATCGAGCGGACGAGCGATATCGGCCTCGCCGCCGCAGGAAAATTCGGATTCGGCGCGCGGTCCGCACCACGGGCATTCGATCAGCAACATGTGGTTATCTCCGTTGTGCGTGGGGTTAGTGCGCGACTGCGGCCGCGCCGTGTTCGTCGATCAGGTGGCCGGTATAGAAACGATCGAGCGAGAACGGCGCGTTCAGCGGATGCGGCTCATCCTTCGCGATCGTGTGCGCGAACACCCAGCCGGAGCCCGGCGTCGCCTTGAAACCACCGGTGCCCCAGCCGCAGTTGAAATAGAGGCCCTTCACATCGGTCTTGCTGATAATCGGGCACGCATCCGGCGACACATCGACGATGCCACCCCACTGCCGGTTCATGCGCACGCGCGAGAACACCGGAAACATTTCGACAATGGCCTGCAGCGTGCCCTCGATGATGTTGAAACTGCCGCGCTGACCAAAGCCCGTGTACTGGTCGACGCCTGCGCCGATCACGAGATCGCCCTTGTCGGACTGGCTGATGTATGCATGCACCGCGTTCGACATGATCACGGTGTTGACGACCGGCTTGATCGGCTCGGACACGAGTGCCTGCAGCGGATGGCTTTCGAGCGGCAGGCGAATGCCCGCCATATCGGCGAGCGTCGACGTGTTGCCCGCCGCGACGACCGCGACTTTCTTCGCCTTGATAAAACCCTTCACCGTATCGACACCGATCACCGCGCCGCCTTCGCGGCGAATGCCGGTGACCTGGCAGTTCTGGATGATGTCGACACCGTGTTGATCCGCACCGCGCGCAAAACCCCATGCAACCGCATCGTGACGCGCAACGCCCGCGCGCCGCTGGATCGATGCGCCGAGCACCGGGTAGCGGCTGTTCAGATTGATCGTCGGCTCGATGGCCTTGATCTGCTCGGGCGTGAGGAATTCGGCATCGACACCGTTGAGCCGGTTCGCATTCACGCGGCGCTCGGTATCGCGCACATCCTGCAACGTGTGCGCGAGATTCATCACACCGCGCTGGCTGAACATCACGTTGTAGTTGAGGTCCTGCGAGAGCCCTTCCCACAGCTTCATCGCCTTCTCGTACAGCGCCGCCGATTCATCCCACAGGTAATTGGAACGCACGATCGTCGTGTTGCGCGCCGTATTGCCGCCGCCGATCCAGCCTTTCTCGAGAATCGCGATGTTGCGCACGCCGTGCTCTTTCGCGAGGTAGTAGGCAGTAGCAAGCCCATGCCCGCCGCCACCGACGATCACCACGTCGTATTCGCGTTTCGGCTCGGGGCTCCTCCACTGACGCTCCCAGTTCTCGTGATACGACAACCCGTTGCGAAACAGACTGAATATCGAATAGCGGCTCATGTGACGGGTCCCTTGCTGATTGCTTTTCTGACGATCGGTTGGTTCAAGATTCGGCTCAACATTCAATGACGTTCACGGCCAGTCCGCCGCGCGACGTTTCCTTGTATTTGGTCTTCATATCGGCGCCGGTTTCGCGCATCGTCTTGATCACGTTGTCGAGCGACACGTAGTGCTGGCCGTCGCCCTTCAATGCCATCCGCGACGCGTTCAACGCCTTGATTGCGCCCATCGCGTTGCGCTCGATGCAGGGAATCTGCACGAGGCCGCCGACCGGGTCACAGGTCATGCCGAGGTTGTGTTCCATGCCGATTTCGGCGGCGTTCTCTACCTGGGTCGGGGTGCCGCCCATGACGGCAGCAAGCGCCGCCGCGGCCATTGAGCACGCAACGCCAACCTCGCCCTGGCAGCCCACTTCGGCACCGGAGATCGACGCGGTTTCCTTGTAGATGATGCCGATCGCCGCTGCGGTCAGCAGGAAATCGACGATGCCGGTCTCGTTCGAACCGGGTACGAACTTCACGTAGTAATGCAGCACGGCGGGAATCACGCCTGCGGCGCCGTTGGTCGGCGCGGTGACGACGCGGCCACCGGCGGCGTTTTCCTCGTTGACGGCCATCGCGTAGAGATTGACCCAGTCGAGCATCGACAGTGGATCGCGCAATGACTCTTCGGAACGCTCGCGCAGTTGTGTGGACAGATCGGCGGCACGGCGCTTCACGCGCATCGGGCCCGGCAACTCGCCGCGCTCCTTGCAGCCGCGTTCGACGCAGGCTGCCATCGTGCGCCAGATGGCGAGCAGACCGTCGCGCACGTCCTGTTCGGGGCGCGACGCGCACTCGTTGTGCAGCGTGAGCTCGGCAATCGACAGTCCGCTCTCGCGGCATACGCGCATCAGGTCGTCGCCGGTACGAAACGGGTACGGCACCTCGCCGCCCGCGCGCACGCCGTTCACCCGATCACCCTCGCGATTGACGACGAAGCCGCCGCCCACCGAGTAATACTCTTTCTCGACCAGCAACTGGCCGTTTTCATCGAAGGCCTGGAAGCGCATGCCGTTCGGATGCACGACACCGGTACCGGCCATCAGCTTGCGATAGAACGACAGATGCTCGCGCTCGTCGAACTGCACCGCCTGCTGGCCGAGCAGCCGCAGCGACTTCTGCGCGCGGATCTCGGCGAGCCGCGGCGCGATCAGATCCGGATCGATCGTGTCCGGGAGATGGCCTTCGAGCCCGAGCAGCACCGCCTTGTCGGTGCCGTGGCCCTTGCCGGTCGCGCCAAGCGAGCCGTACAGCTCGATCTTGACGCGCCGCACAAAGCCGAGCAGATTGGCGTCCTCGACGTGCGAAGCGAAGCGGCACGCCGCGATCATCGGGCCGACCGTGTGCGAACTTGACGGTCCGATGCCGATCTTGAACAGATCGAAGACGCTGACGTTCATGGGGTGCTGCCTCGCGAGTAAGTGGGGAAAACCGGCGCGGTGCGCGTTTCTCCAGGATGGCGCCAGTACACCAAAGCGTAAAATCCGCTGATAGAACAAAAACGGCATCGACGTGGGACGGCGACGCCACGACGGGCCCGCCAGCCCGTGCCGTTCGTTTCTGCGATGGTTCACGGCGGAAAAGCGCAAGTCGCCGTGCAGCCGATCGGCGACGCTAGGACCATCGCGCCGCGCCCGCAGTTCGCCCGATACCACAGCAGGCCCAGCTTCACGATGAAAACCGCAGAACCGTTACCCCTCACCTCCATCGACGGCGCGCCGAAAGAGCGCATCCGCTTCGGCATCGTGCTGCTGCCGAACTTCACGCTGACCGCGTTTTCGGGCTTCGTCGACATGCTGCGGCTCTCCGCCGACGAAGGCGACTACAGCAAGCCCGTACGTTGCTCGTGGAGCGTAATCGGCGATACGCTGGCGCCGGTGCGCGCGAGTTGCGGCATCCAGATCACCCCGTGGGAAACCTTCGCGAGCGCCGAGCCGTTCGATTACGTGGTCGTCGTAGGCGGGTTGCTGCATTCGGGGCCACAGGCTAACGACGAAACCTTGCAGTTCATCCGTGAAGCCGCGCGCACCAGTGCGACGCTGGTCGGCATCTGCACCGGCGTGTTCGCGCTGATGCGCGCCGGTGTGCTCGATGCGCACCGGATCTGCGTGAGCTGGTTTCACTACTGGGACTTCGTCGAGCGTTTTCCGGCCGTGAATTCCGACCTGCTGATCGCCGACCGGCTGTTCGTGATCGACCGGCGGCGCATTACGTGTTCGGGTGGCCGTGCATCGATCGACGTCGCTGCCGCGATCCTGCTGCGGCACTTCGAGCATGCGACCGTGCAGAAGGCGCTGCGCATCCTGCTGGTCGGGGAAATGCAGAAAGGCAATGCACCACAACCGCATCCGCCGGGGCTCGAACCGGCTACGCATCCGAAGGTAAAGCGCGCGATCCTGCTGATGGAACAGCACGTCGGGCGTTCGCTGCCGCTCGAAGAACTCGCGTGCAAGCTCGACCTGTCGCCGCGGCAGCTCGAACGCCTGTTCAAGGCCGAGACCGGCAAGAGCCCGCAGGTCTTCGCCAAACAGGTGCGACTGCGCACCGCAGCCTGGCTCCTAACCAGCTCGGATCGCACCGTGGCCGATATCGCATCGAGTTGCGGTTTCTCGGATGCTTCGCACCTGGGACGCGAATTCCGCAAGCAATTCGGCGTGCCACCGGTGATGTTTCGCGAGCAACGCGGCGCGGCCCCGGCCGACGACGCGGCGGCGATCAATGAAACGTTTCCGGGGCGGGTGGACGTCTACTAGCGTCGTTACTTCGTTGACGACCGGTTCTGGATCATCAGGAATGTTCATTCCTGGTTCTTTTGTGTCACCCGGTACAGAACCACACTATGTGCAGCCGTTCTTTCTCCGGTGCTGCCTGCGCAGCATCCGGTTGCCGACCCGCGCGTCACTCATGGGATCAGTAAGCTATCGTGAACCTCGCCATCATCCGAACCCTGTGCGTTGCCATCCTCATCATGACGCTCTCCCATACCGTCGCCGCGAATCCGTCAGGGAAGATCGGCTATCTCGGGCCCGCCGGCTCGTGGACTCATCAGGCCTGTCTGGATCTCTATGGTCCGGACGAACTGGTTCCACTAGATCGGGAAACACTGTTTTCAGCGTACGAATCCGGAAACGTCGAGCGCGCGTGTGTGCCCGTGACGACCTCCGCCGTTGGCATTACGCCCTATCTGGATGCTGTACTGGATCTGCCCGAAGTACAGGTCGTCGCGGAGTACCCGAAGATGCTCGGTTACAGCCTGCTCGCGCGTCCCGGGACCCGTCGCGAAGATATCCGGCGGGTCTATGCGCATCCGGTCGCATTTGAAGAGGTGAAGCCCTGGCTCGACAAGGAAATGCCCACTGTCACGCGCGTAGCGGCAAGCAGCGGCGGCGCTGCGGCACAGACCGTCGCACAGAGTGACGCGCACGACAGCGCATCCTTCGGTCCAAAAATCGGCGGAGCGATTTACGGTCTGGTTTCGCTTGCCGATGGAATCGAACAGGGACCGCAGAACGTGACCCGGTGGTGGGTACTCGGTAAAACCATGCCGGCGCCAACAGGCCACGACAAGACCTCCCTGCTCGTGGAAGTCGCCGACGCACAACTGTCCGGTCTGTTGTCATCGTTTGCCGAAGCAGGAATCCAGGTACTGACCATATACGAGCGGCCGAGCAAAAAGACACTCGACACCCACCGCTATCTAATCGAGGTCGCTGGCCACGCGCACGAGCGCGCGCTCAAAACGTACCTGCCGGAGCACAAAGACATCCGCGTCCTGGGTTCCTATGCCCGAAGGTACTGACGAGGGGCCAGTCGATGACAGAAAGCACTCAGTTCGCCCGACTGGCGAGCTTCGGCCTCGATGGATCGTGCACAGGCCCACATGCGTCACGCGCCGACACCCAAGGACGAAGCATGAGAAAGCACGACACGCTAACCACCGAAACCTGGCACATGGACGATGCCACGGCGGGCACGTGGATACGCGCCGCACATCTTGGACGTCGGAAGAAGTACGGCAAAGGCGCCACGATCTATCGGCAGGGCGACCAGGGATCCACCTTCTACTTCCTGCTGTCGGGTCGCGTCCAGGTGTCCATTTTCCAGAACGATGGCGCCGAATTCATTCTCGAAGTCATGGGACGCTGGTCGATGTTCGGCGAAAGCCCCGCGGTGGACGGCTATCCGCGCATCGCCACGGCAATCACCGTCGAAGACTCCGAGTTGCTCGAGTTCGACATCGGGGTCATCACAGCGGCCATACCCTCCAACCCGGAACTTGCGATTTCGTTGCTACGCGTCATCGCGCTCAAACAGCGCATCCTTGCGTCGCGTATCCAGTACCTGGCGCTCCCCAAGCCGGAAATGCGCATCGGCGAACTGCTCGGACGACTGTCGGATCTGTATGGAGAACAGCACGACGGACACACGCTCATCACGATATCGCTCACGCACGAGCAGATCGCCGCGATGACGGGCGCGACGCGCGTGACCGTTACGCGTGCGCTGAAACGATTGTCGGAAGTCGGCGCCATCGCGATCAGGCAGCGCCGCATCTGGGTGCTCGATCCGTCGAAACTTCTCGGCTGACTTCGTCAACGCCTATACAGACTTGCGCCTTCCTCGTCAGTAGAGTCCGGTACATCGGCAATCCTGCCGCGTGCCCTCTACGTTACGAGAAGGAAAAGTCATGAGCAGAATCGAACGATTGCGCCTCCCGGAAGACGATGCGACTTTCGGCAGCAACCGTGTGTTTGATCTCTTCCAGTACGCACCAGCCGTCACGGCCAACGGCCTCGTGTTTATCGCCGGACAGATCGGCTTACGCGCCGACGGTTCGATTCCGGATTCGCCTAAAGAGCAGATCGATGTGGCCTTCAAACGGATCGAAGCGATCCTCAAACATCTCAATCTGGATTTCACGGACATCGTCGAACTCGTGTCCTATCACGTCGATATCGGCTCGCAGCTCGCGGATTTTCGTGCGGTGAAAGAGCAATACATTCGCGCGGATTTCCCGGCATGGACAATTCTCGGTGTGGCGGCATTGGCGCGCCCGGAACTCATCGTTGAAATCAAGGTGGTCGCGGCAACGCGCGACGCTTAAGGCTTAAGACTTAAGGCGCATGCGCACGTCACTGAAAATCAGGAGCTGGATATGACCACCCAGGTTAAGACAGATGGATTCGCTTTCGTCGAGTTCGTTTCGCCACGCCCCGTCGAACTCATCGAGTTGTTCGAGCGTCTCGGCTTTCGCCTTCGTGGCCGCTCAGCGCACGACATGGTCTTGATGACGCAAGGCTCGGCCGCGTTCATCGTGAACGGGAGTCGCAATGCGTTCCAGCAGCAGCATGGGGCATCGGTGCGGGCAATCGGCATTCGCGTCGATGATGCGCGTGTTGCGCTGGAACAGGCGCTGGCGGGTGGTGCGCGCGTTGCATCGCCGGAACGCGAAGGTGCGTTCGTCACCGACACGCCCACCATCCTCGGAATCGGCGATAGCCTCGTGTACTTCGTCGACACCGATTTTCGTGCGGTATTTCACCTGCCAGTCGAACCACGTGACGTGCCAGTGGGCGACGCGAACATCGTCGCAGTCGATCACACATCGAACATCGTGCGTTCCGACAATCTCGATCGCTGGGCGGACTTCTATCGTGACAACTTCGGATTCGTCGAGAAGCAATATCTCGAAGTCAAAGGCGACAGGTCGGGTATGCGCGCCCGATCGATGGTCAGTCCGTGCGGGCGCGTGTCGATTCCGGTCGCGGCAGCAGCCCACGACAAACCCGGCGTGCTCAACCAGAACGACGAGTTCATTCGCGACTATGGCGGCGAAGGCATCCAGCACATCGCGTTGCTGACTTCCGATATCGAAGACACGATCGACAAGCTTGCCCGCGCGGGAATCGAATTTATGGCGGCGCCTTCGCGGAGCTACTACGGTGGTATCGACGAGCGGTTACCGGGGCATGGGCTCGATGTGAATCGCCTGGCCGGCCGGGGCATTCTTGTCGATGGGACTGGGTCGCAGCGCATCCTTCTGCAGCGGTTCACCCGACGTCAGATCGGTCCGGTGTTCTTCGAAATCATCGAACGTCGTGGGGAAGACGGATTCGGTGAGGGGAATTTCAAGGCGTTGTTTGAATCGCAGGAGAAGGATCAGTGGGAGCGGGGGGCGGTGTAGTCATAGTCGCTACGCGGCGAGCGGATGCTGGTCGATACGTGCGAGCAATGAGGTTACGCCGCGTAGCGTGTTTCTCTGATGCCATTGAAGCGAGTCCAGATTGGTCAGGCGGAGATCGGGCAGTCTTCGCAGGATCGTTCCCAATGCCGTCTCGAGCTCGAACATGGCCAGACGCGCGCCGAGACAATAGTGGATTCCGCCTGAGAACACGAGGGGTGGATTCGCACTCTCCGGCCGCTCGATAAGCAACGTGTCCGGCTGGTCAAATTGCATGGGGTCGCGATTCGTAGCGCCGAGCGACAACAGGACGATCGTTCCTTTCGGGATGGCGATGCCGTGGACGTCGGTATCTTCAAGTGCCACGCGTTGCACGATCTGTACGGAGCTGTCGTAGCGCATGCATTCGTTGATCGCTTGCGTCAGGAGTTCTGGACGGGCTCGTAGCTTTTCAAGCTGGTCCGGATGCCGGTATAGCGCAATCAATGCGTTGCCGATCATGTTCGAGGTCGTTTCATGACCCGCGGCAAAGATGAAGATGACGTTCCAGATGATTTCGTTTTCGCTGAATGTCTCGCCGTTGTCGTTTATCGATAGCATTGTTGATATCAGGTCGGTGCCTGGGTGCGCTCGACGGGTTGCGATGACGTCTTTGAAATAGCGTTCGAGATTTTCTAGTGCGGCATTGGCTGCTGCTATCTGGTCCGGGCTGAGTGGGGCGGCTTCGAAGGCCTGAGCAAACTGGCTGACGTCGGCACCGAGCATCGATGCGTGATCGAGGGGTACATCCATTATTTTGCAGATAATCCTGATAGGCATCGGCAACGCAAATTCCGACATCAGGTCAATCGGACGGTTCGCCTGCAATGCGTTGATAAGCTCGTCTGCCGACGACTGCGAGATATCGCGAAGGAGGTCAACTTGTCTTGCATTGAAGGCTTTCATGAGCAGCGCACGCAGACGTGTATGCGCGGGGGGATTCATCATCAGCAACATTTTTGATAGCGCCTGGAAGATCGGCTGGCTTATTCCAGCTTCCCCGTAGCGGGTACGGACGGCTTCCAGATAGCTTTTCCCCATCTTTCGGTCAGCTAGCACGATCCGGGCAACTTCGGCATGCCCGGTTATCAGCGTTCTCGGCGCGATAGGGATGAGATTGCCGGCTTTCCGAAGGCGGTGATAGAACGGATAGGGATCGCGGTAGAAATCGGGAGAAGCGAGATCGGCGTAGTTCATGAAAGTAAGGCTGGCAGACGCCGATGCGCGGCTAGCCAGCACGTTTCGTTATTTCCATGTGGCGATCCTAGTTATCTTTGCCGGCCTTTTCCCTCTCTTGCAAAGGCGACTGGAATGTGCAGGAGCTATCCGTGGCTCGACTGCGCATTCGGGTCGTTCCAACCTGGCAGGCCAAAGGCGACGCAAATCTCCTCAGTTACCGTATCGGCGGATTGGTCTACTTCGACACGAACGAAGCGATACCCGTCGTTTATCCCGACATTGCTCAGTATCTCGCGTGCCTCTGTCTCTGTAGCAAAAGCAAAGGCGTCACGAATGCCAGAGGGATTGGTCTTCGACCAGAACGGCTCACCGATGCGGGTTCCGAGGTAGACGCCGTGCGTATCGGATACAGCGACATAAACGACCTTCTTGCCGTCGAGAGTTGGAAGCAAGCCACGATCGGCCGCATAGCGTGCTGCGTCCCTGATGTTCCTGGTGCGCGCTTTTGCGACTACCTCGGGAAATACCCGCTTCAGGACATCCCGCTCGGTGACATCGAGTGTCGACGCGATGTCCTTCGCGGTGTTACCGGATGCGACGGCCTTGAGTACCCGAAGATCTCGGGCGTTGAAATTGCGGTCGTTAAGATCCTGCGTACGTCTGGCCGCCAACTGCCAATCAAATATTTCAGCTGCCAGGCCACGCAAGTAAACCGCGTTTTCCTGGAAGGGGCGCTCCCCGCCGTCGACGGGAAGTGTGGGCGAAGCAATGTGAAGTATCCCGAAGTCATTCGTCCCCGGACGATGTGTAGGAAACCCCGCCCAGCTGCATAACCCACAATTTCGGCCAGTCACACCCATCTCGTACCAGCTACCCGTCAGGTTCTCCAGCAAGCCGATGGTAGAGCTATAGATAGGTGTGTTGGACACAGCTGCGTGAGTCAAGAAAGGAGCGATTGCAAACCATCTCTTCTGTACGAATATCTGCAGGAATCCGTTGTCGCCCGTGGCCAGCGCCACGTACGTGCGCGGTTGATGTGTCTGCGGGTCGGAACTCACATATATTGCACCGAATGCTTTGGCGCCCAACGGCGTAATCATCTCCTGGATCGTACGACACAGCTTTGCTTCCGAAGTAATACCTGCCAATGTCTGAACTTGATCCGTTACTTGATCGCCGCGTTCAACCGGACGGGACCGGAACCGGCCGCTCAGAAATTCTGTGCCCCGCATGCTCAGATGGTTATCCGGATCTTTTGAAATCAAGTCTTCAATTCGAAGAGCGGTGTCCGCGTATACCACCGTAAAGCCCACCTCATCTTCTCGCCCTGCTCCGAAAATCGTTTCGCGCTCGACGACGACATCGGCATCCTGCTCATAGATACGCAACCTGTTTTCGTAGTCGTGCCCCGTAGATACAAACATCTTTACTAACCTCTTTACTTCCGAACCCATACTCCCTCCGTCCGTACTGCCATCGTCCTGGTTATCTTCGCTCAGGCCTGTACCGATGTGGAGAGAGGACGCTTATCCTCTCCCCTGCTGTGTCGCACCCTCGTTCCTTCATAAGGCTGAGCGAAACGACACGAATTTTCGATCTCGAACAATATGCCAACTGGATATTCATGCCAAGAGAGCGTCTTTACTGGTCCCGATCAAAATCCATTTCATATTTAGCTGTGTTCGATTGATAAATCCTGTTGAGATATTACGCTCACAATAAATACAGCGTGTAGAAGCTGGCAGAACGGAGAGTAATCAAATGCCTTGGAGAGGCTGAGCGGACAATTTATTCGAATGACATGATTTGCTAGCGAGTCGAATCCGATCGCAACGCTCTGTGTTTCGATGAGATCGCTACCCCCGATCTGGACAACGATTGGTCTAGTTCTTTAACGCACCAGCGGAACAGACGATTTCTTGCCCATTTTCCAGACTTGCAGTGCCTCTTCTGACGTCGTCAAACTCTCGACGAATTTCAGGACCTCCGGGTCCATAACAAAGCTCGCCGCCGAACTCGCCGCCAGAATCGCCGCGCTCTCCTGCGGCTTTGCGATGGCAAAACCCTGTACATAGTCGACACCGATTTCCTTCAGCGCACGCAGCGTGTCGATATCTTCGACCCATTCGGCGATGCTGCGCATACCGAGATTACGCGCAAGCGCAACGATCGCCTCGACGATCGCGGTGTCCGCCGGATGCGCGCACATCGTGCGAATAAACTCGCCGTCGATCTTCAGCGCATCCGCCGACAGGTCCTTCAGGTAGCGGAACGACGTATAGCCTGCACCGAAATCGTCGAGCGCAATCTTGCCGCCCATCTCGTGTACGCGTGCGATGAAGCGCTGCGTGTTCTCGAGATCGTGCAACGCGACACTCTCGGTGATCTCAAAGCACAGGTAGTGCACCACCGACCGGTAGCGGCTGAACAACGAGAAGATATCGTTGACGAACTGCTCGTCGTTTAACGAACCACCGCTCAGGTTCACACAAATGAAGCGCGTATTCGGCAGCGCGGCGCGGTTCGCATCGACCCATTCAAGTACGGTGGTCAACACCCAGCGGTCGATCGCAGCGATGTTGCCGGATTCTTCGGCGGCGACCACGACCTTGCCCGCCGGTAGCGTCGAGCCATCCTGCGCGCGCATGCGCAACAGCACCTCGAAGTTCAGCGAAGCGGTCGGCGCGCTCAGGGACATGATCGGTTGCATCACGAGAAAGAGACCGGCCGGCACACGATTCTGGCCAAGCGATTCGACCAGCATCCGCTCTTTCGCGCGCTCCTCGAATGCGGCCGAGCCCTTGCGATACGTGACAAGCCGCGCATGGGCGACGCGCTTCGCTTCGCGGCACGCGCGGTCCGCGTTCGACAATGTGTCCTGCACGCGCGCGCCCGCTGAACATTCGACCAGTCCGATCGATGCCTTCACCTGGAACGAGCGTCGACCGACCTGATATGGCGCGGCGCTCAACACGGTGATCAGTTCGTGGCACTGCTCGATAGCATCGTCGATCTGTGTATTGCTCATCACACAAACGAATTCGTCACCGCCGATCCGGCCGACCGGATAGCGGTCCTCGAAGAGCGTCCGCGTACGCGCAGCGACCTGCTTCAGGACTTCGTCGCCGGCGCGGTGACCGAACAGATCGTTGATCAGCTTGAAGCGATCGAGATCGATATACGCAAGCGCCCACGGCTGCGGATCCGACGTCTGTGCAACAATCGCCTTCTCCACACCGCGGCGGTTCAGCGAACCGGTGAGTGGATCGTGCTCAGCGAGAAAATGCAGTTGTTCGATAGCCTTGGCGCGCTCGGTGACATCCTGCAGCGATCCTTCGATCCAGCCGTTCGAACGCGTCGCCTTCAGCAGAAAACGCCGCTGCCGGCCCCCTTTGCCCGCCACGCCATCGAGTTCGAGTTCACCGTCGCTGCCTTTCGCCGCAAGTGCCTGCAACGCATCCCACGCGCCAGGCTCGAAGTAGTCGTTCCAGCCGCGCACGCGATAATCGGCGCGACGCAGATCGAGCATCGTGCGCAGTGCGGGATTGGCGCGCACGAAATTACCGTTGCCGTCGAGCGTGAAGAGACCGATCGGTGTGACCTCGTAGGCGTTACGCAACTCGGTTTGCATCTGCCGGCGGCGCTCGCGCTCGGCACGCACCTGCTCGGCGATGGCGAACGCGGCCATCATGCTAGACGACAGCGCCGTGATAACCGGATTCACACCGCCGAACAACAGCTTGATCCCAAAAGCCGCCCCGAACACCTCGGAAAGCGTCGCGAACAGGACGACCGCCATCGATGCGACGTACCACAACACCGTGCGCGAACGCGCCAGCCAGACCAGTCGCACGAGCAGGAAGATCAGTACACCCATACCGAAACTGCTCAGCACCCAGAGCACCGGAATGAAATGTGCATAGGAAAGCGTCAGCGACGCGAGCAGCATCAGCACGCCGTTGTATTGGACGATGCCCAATGCCCACCGGTAGCCGACGCGCTTCAGCTCGCGCCGGAACAACTGGCCGAACAGCGCGACCGTCAACAGGTAGTACACGCCGAAGGTGACCTGTCGCACCATCTGCATGGCTTCTGGCGCAAGAGCGCGACCGAGCCATTCGGTGTCCCAGCCCAGCGCGTTCGCACACAACCGCAGGTTGCCAACCAGCCATGCAGCGAAAATCACATAGGTCATTTCGCGATTGATCAGCGCAGTCACGAACACGAATACGGCGAGCGTCAGCAGGCCACCGGTGATCAGCGCGGCGCTTTCCTCGAAGTGGAGCGCGGAGACGGCGAGACTCTGCTGGTTCCATGCGAGCGCATTGATATAGGCCGGCCCAGAGAAGGTGCCGCGGCAGAGGACCGGCTGCGTGCCGGAGAATGGATCGAGCTGGATCGAGAAGCCGGCCTTGACCGGATTGATCCGGCCGCTGGTGGACACGCGGGAAGCCGTACCTAGCGCCGTCAGTGTCGCTGCATTCCAGCACGTCAACGTTTGCGCATGGCGCGACGGCAATTCGATGAAAACAGGACGCGCAGGTCCCGTAGAAGGCGCGTCAAAACTGAACCAGATGGGGGTTTCGGCGAGCCGGGTACTGTAGCGGTGCGTGAGCGGTGCCTGCTGCAGCAGTTTCAGCGCCGCCGCGGGAGCGAGGGTGGCATTTTCGTCGTGGATGGCACGCAGTGCGAGGGGTACCGAGCCGCTCGATTCATAGCGTTCGGGCGACCACAACAGGGACGCGATGGTGGCCGCCGCGATCAACATCGGCACGACATAGACCGAAAACGCATACAGCAGCCGGTTGATGCCCGCGCGCATGTATCTTGACCGCGAAAGTAGAGCCGACGATTCCATACGTGGTTGTCCGTGATGCACTGTGGGCGCCGCGAAGGCGATGACGAACACATAACGCATCCGCCATCGCCATGCCGGTTTTGCCGGCTTTCCGGAATGTCTCCTTCGATCGCCTAGGCAATTTGCGAATCTCTCGGGCATCCTACCGTTTCCGGCCCGAAAGATAAATGCACACGATTTAGGTCGATATCCGGATGATAAGTTTGAAAGACAAACCGGTATAGGGGATGACGAACTTCTGCCCAGCGCTTTTGAGCAAGAGCAACCGGTTTTGCCATCACACGATGCGGCATTCCGCCGACATGAGCCATCGGCAGAAATTCTTCTTTACCAAAAACATCGTCGAATAGCATGGCTTTGTATTCGCGGTCTAGCGGAGCACGCGCAGTAATCACCATCCAATCGATTTGCTCCTGTCCGCAATACATGAACAGCGCCTTGCAGAGCGCGATCTTGACCATCCGCCCGATCGCCCCACCGTCCACGCCAAAGCGCGTCGCTTCCGCGAGGCGGCTCGTGGCGAGCCAGTCCGGCAAAACCACCGACTGCTCAAGCGCAAGCGGTGCCAACTCGTTGCTCTGAATCCGCATCGTCCCGAGCGGCCCACCATCAAGTTTCGACTCCGCAAGCAGCACCACCGTACCCGGTTCGCGATCACTACTTTCGATCGTCATTTTGTCTGCAAAATCTGGTAAATGGCGTCGATAGGCAATGCGCCGCATTTGCACGGCTTTTTCAAGGCCGTTGTCGTCGGCGACGATACGAATCGTAAAAGGCAAGCGCTCCTGTTTTACTGCGGGGAGTTGGGCCGGAAAGTCCGGGCTATCGGCGTGTTCGCGGAGAAATTGAGTAGCTATCACCGCGGAATTAAGGCGATCCATTGTGTGGCCTCTTTTAAGTGACAAGATAGGAAAACGCCATGCCGGGACGCGAAAAGCGTGCAAATGGCATGACCGATCTAGCCTCTCACGAAGTCAAATGTCGGGGTGAGCGCTACCGAATTTTTCCAGGCAAATTCCGGTGGACATACATAAAATGCGAACCCGCCAGTTCGCATTTGGAGGATGAATGGGCCCAATCGGGGAAACAGGACGACAAAAAACGGGCCCGCACCGCCGATGTTGCAATGGCGATACGGGCCCGTTTCTATCTGCTGGAACCGTCGGCGCGGCGAGCCAGGGATCTACCCCACCCATGCGCCGAATGGCGTACTCAGGATTCCTCAGCCCACACGATGTTTTCCCGCGCCACCAATGTGGTCGCAGCCGACGGCCCGAAGGTGCCGGCGGTATAGCCGCGCGGCCGGTCACTCGATTTCTTCCAGCCTTCGAGGATCGGATCGGCCCACGCCCACGCTGCTTCCAGTTCGTCGCGGCGCATGAAGTGCGTGAGACGACCGCGCACGACGTCAATCAGCAGACGCTCATACGCTTCGGCGCGGCGCTCGGTGAAGGCCTGTTCGAGATCGAGATTCAGGTTCACGGGCAGCATATGCATGCCGCTGCCGGGTTCTTTCGCGAGCATCTGCAGCTGGATCGATTCCGCCGGTTGCAGCTGGATGACGAGCCGGTTGCCGTAGTTGCGCGGACCGCTCGGAATGATCGAGAACGGCAGGTCGGCAAACTCGATAACAATCTCCGATACCTTCTTCTGCATCCGCTTGCCGGTACGTAGAAAGAACGGTACGTTCGCCCAACGCCAGTTGTTGATATGCACGCGCAGCGCAACGAAGGTTTCCGCGCGGCTGTCGGCCGGCACGTTGTCTTCCTGCAGATAACCCTTCACCGGTTCGCCGCCCACCGCGCCCGCGGTGTACTGACCACGTACCGTATCGTGCGCGATGTCTTCGGGCGACATGCGACGCAGCGAGCGCAGCACCTTGAGCTTTTCGTCGCGCACCGCGTCGGGATCGAGCGATACGGGCGGCTCCATCGCGACGATGCACAGCAGTTGCAGCAAGTGGTTCTGCACCATGTCGCGCAGCGCGCCGGTTTCGTCATAGAACCCCGCGCGACTACCGACACCAACCGTTTCCGCCACCGTGATCTGCACGCTCTTGATATACGGTGCCTGCCACAGCGGACCGAAAATCGCGTTGCCAAAGCGCAGCACCATCAGGTTCTGCACCGTTTCCTTGCCGAGGTAGTGGTCGATCCGGTAGATCTGCGCTTCGTTGAAATGCGTACCGACCGACGTATTGATCGCCTGTGCCGATGCAAGGTCGGAGCCGAGCGGCTTTTCGAGCACGACGCGCGAATGCTCGTCGACGAGCCCCGCCGACGCAAGGTGATCGCAGATCGTCGTGAACAGGTTCGGCGACGTCGCGAGATAGAACACCCGGCGCACACCAGGACGCGACACCTGCGCGAGCCGCGCATAGTCCTCCCCCGCACCCACGTCGACTTGCACGTACTCGAACAGCGCCAGAAAACGGTCCCATGCGGCTGCGTCGATGACCTTGTCGCCGACGAACGGCTTCGAGTGCTCTTCCATGAACGACAGGTATTCATCGCGCGACCAGGGTCGGCGGCCGATCGCGAGAATACGGGTATCGGCGGGCAGATTGCCATGCACATGCGCCATGTACAGCGCGGGCAGCAGCTTGCGGGCCGACAGATCGCCGCCGCCGCCGAAGATGATCATGTCGAGCGGAAGGTCGGGCGAAGCAGGAGCGGTCTGGGTTGTCATGGTGCGGTCGCAGCGTCGTGGTAAAGGTCGGCGCGAAAAACTGCAGCGCGGCCGCATCTTGCCGGGCCGCCCGTTTTTCGCAAGACGCCTATGGTGCAACGTTTTGGAAATGTTTGCACAGCAGCATGCGGCACATAGACGACACTTTTTTGTCGATGTGGGTTGCTTTGCATGCGTCGCGGTTCAGGTCGCGACCGTTGCGGGCTTGCTGGTTAGCCCATGCGGCGCGGCTACGAGGGTTGCGACCCGTGCGCCGAAGCGAGCGTACTGCGTGCGACGCGGCAGGCGGCCAGGTCCCACGCCGCGCAGCCAACCGACTTGAAGACGACCGGCCGGTCGGCTCTGACCACGGATGCAGGGTGCTCCAGTGCCGCCGCGATGCCCGTTACGGTGTTCCAGTCGACACCCGCCTGCAGGAAATCGCCGGCTTCATGCTTCGCGCCGGCCAGATCGTCGACAAAGAGCGTGCTGCCCAGCACCGTACGCGACCCGAGTTCGATCATCTCCGGCGTAAAAGCGCCGACGCCGATCACCAGCCGGTCTGCGCGCGGCGCTTCGTCGTAGACGGCGGCGCGGCTGGTCGTCAGTGCGATCACGAGATCGACCGAGGCCGGAGTCTGCGCGTCGTCGCAGGGTTCGAGGCGGCGCACTTTCACACCGTGCGCCGCGCAGAATGCCCTCGCCCGTTCCGGCACGCTGCCGCGCACTCGCACATGCGCATCCGGATACAACTCGCCAATCGCTTCCAGGTGGTTCGCCGCCTGCGTGCCAGTGCCGATCAGCAGCACATCGCGCGGTGCCGCACGGCCGAGCGTGGCGACGCCGAGCATCGACATCGCCGCGGTGCGGCGCCCGGTCACCGTCGGACCGTCGAGGATAAACAGCGTCTCGCCGGTATCGGCATCGAAGGCCATCACCTGACCGTGGATCGTCGCCAGCGAGCGCTCGCCGTTGCGCGGGCAGACGTTCACGAGCTTGTGGATCGCGAGGTCGGGCGCAGTAGCGGGCATCGACAGCAGGATGCCGCCGTCGTTGAGCGGCACGACCAGCCGCTCGGGGCTCACGATGCGCCCGTTCGCGTAATCGCCGGTGGCCTGGCGCAATGCCTCGACGAGCGCCGCATAGGGTGTGGCACGCGCGGTCGCGGTGGCGTCGTAGATCTGCGTGGTCCTGCTGCTCATCCTGCGCTGCTCCTGTTGTCGATCGTTATCGATTGGTGTCGATTCGCCGCATGCGCGGCGTCGTACTCGCTCAGCGCACCAGAAAACCATAGGTCAGCGGATCGCGCTCGTCGACCAGCCAGTTCGCGAAACCGCAGATATGCGCGTCGCCCTCGATCTCCGGAATCACTGCATCGAAGTGCCCTAATTTCGTTTCTGCGAGCACCCGGCCACGAAACACCGTACCGATCACCGATTCGTTGACGAGCGTCGCATCGCGCGCCAGTTCGCCGCGCAGATACAACTGGGCGACGCGGCCCGCCGTGCCCGAACCGGTCGGCGAGCGATCCACCTCGCGATCCGCGAACACGCAACAGTTTGCCTGCGTCGAGCCCGCATGACGCGGCGCGTTATCGATGATCGTGCCGTAGATATGGTTGATTTCGGGAATCTGCGGATGCTCGACCTTGAAGGCCGCGTTCGCAGCACGCTTCACTTCGGCGCCGAACTGGATCAGTCGATCGACCGCGTTTTCGCACACTTCAAGTCCGAACGGCTTACCCGACGTATAGAAATAGAACGCGCCGCCGAATGCGATATCGCCGCGCACTTCGCCGAACGATGGCGTCTCAACCGTCACATCGCGTTGCCAGATAAACGACGGCACGTTGACGAAACGTACGCTGCCCACATGATCGCCGTCCCACCGAACGAACGCTTCGATAAAACCGCACGGCGCATCGATGCCGACACGCGTTTCCGGTTCGCTCCGTTCAACCCAGCCAAGCGCCACGGCCGTGGTGGCAAGTGCGATCACGCCGTGCCCGCAGTGGTCGCTATAGCCTTCGTTGTGGACAAAGATGATGCCGAAATCGGCGTCTTCGCTGACTGGCTCGGTCAGATAACCGCCGTACATATCGGCATGACCGCGCGGCTCGAGCATCAGCGCGCGCCGTAGATGATCCGCGTGTTCCTTGAGCCAGGTACGCCGCTCGACGATGGTCTTGCCAGGAAACTTCGGCAGTCCGCTCGTCACGATCCGGAACGGCTCGCCGCCGGTATGCACCTCAACCGTACTGATGACGCGATCCAGTTTCATGTTGTTGCGCGCCCTCGTTGTGCGGCCCCGACATCCTTCACCCCGACCATCCTGTTCTCCTCGATGCTGTTTTATACTGGCCCAAAATCTAGACCACATTGGATTTCGCATCAACCAGTTTCAAAATAATCGCGGCGATCTGGTTTGAAAACGGATCAGCTGTATTGAGCTGTTTCCCCGCAATCCTCGAATCCTGGCGATATGGTCACGACAACTTTCGCATCCGAGAGCGCGTTTCGCCCGAAGCAGATCTACGAACAGGTGTCAGAGCGGATTCGCGCCGACATCCGTGGTGGCCAGTTCGCGCCGGAAACAAGGCTGCCATCCGAGCGCGAACTGGCCGCGCGGTTCGGCGTTGGCCGCCCGGCGGTGCGCGAAGCGATCGGCGCGCTGCAGAACGAAGGGCTCGTACTCACGCGGCGTAACTCCGGCACCTATGTTTGCGCGGATGCGCTGCAGCGGCTTTCAGCCGCCCCGCCTGACGACATGGCGCCGGCGGCGGACCCCGACTTCAGTCCCAGTTCGACGCTCGACGTGCGGCTGATCCTCGAACCGGCCATCGCCCGACGTGCGGCTGCGCACGGGCGACGCGATCCGCTCGCCGAGCACTATCTCGCGCAGATGGATTCGATCGTCGATGTGACCGATGCGGGGCAACGGGCGTTGTGGAACGATAGCGACCGGCTGTTTCATCGCCAGCTTGCGGTGATGACCGGGGATGCGTTACTCGTGAAAATCGCCGATGAAGTCGCGAAGACGATGGATCAGCCGTTGTGGAAACGGCTCAAGGACGATGGGATCGATGACCCGGCGCGTATCCGGCTTTATGTGTCGGAGCATCGGTTGATTTATGAGGCGATTGTCGGTGGCGATGGGGAGGCGGCGGCGTTTTATGTCGAGCAGCACATCATGCGGGTGCGTCGGGATATAACGCCGAAGTGAAATTACGCGGCGCTGTGCCTACTCAGCGCGAGTCAACACAATCCCCCGACGCGCATAGAACCTCGTTAGCGTCTCGAACGGCAGATAGGCATCCTGCTGATACGGCGCAACACCCGACGGATTATGAAACCACACACCGTCATGATCGCGCCCGTGCAGCAGAATCAGATGACCGCCGCGCCTGTTGTTCGGCCGGTCGGGATAGCGAACCTCCGGACTCACCGAAACGATGACGACCGTATCGCTATCGATCCGCTTGGCTATGTCCTCGATCGCGATGTCGGTCAACACATCGGCCTGCAAACCGAACTCCGCAGCTACCCAGTTCGCGAACGGCTGATAGATCAATCCATCGACGCCACCATCGGCACGCATCCGGTAAACCTCGTGACGTAACGCGTCGTCGAGGAGAATGGAGCGCGGCGCATGTGCAATACGCCAGAAGTCCAGCGCCGATTCAAGACAGGTCAGTCCACACAGACGTTTCGCCCAGAACCGGTAGCGCTCGGGGTCGACAAAACCGCTACGCGTCCACGCCGGATCATCGCAAGGATCGGCGCCGTCCTCGACGATCGGACGAACCCATTCCGGACTGCCCCATTGCGTGTAATACGGCACGCCGGTATGGCGAAGTTCGGTGCCGCCCGTCACAGCATGCTCCGCGGACGCTGCGTCGTACCGTCCGCAAAGCGCCGCAACCGGAACGCCGCGAGATCGAGCGAGGGCTGCCCGTCGTCGATCCACTCGGCCAGCAAGCGACCCACAATCGGCCCCATCGCAAAACCATGACCGCAAAACCCGGTCGCCACCAGCAGCCCGTCTATCTGCGACGGCGCATCGATCACCGGAATCCCATCCGGCAGCACATCGATCAACCCACCCCATGCTTCGACCACCTGCGCATCCTTCAACGCAGGAAACAGCGTGCGCAATTTGTGCAGCGCACGCGGCGCATGAGCACGGTTCGGTTGCGGCTGCGGATCGCGTGGTTGCAGCACGCGTTCGCGAGCCGGCACGACGCCAGGCAGGCGGTCGCGCAGATCGCGTACGAACGCATCGTTCAGATGAAAACTAAACGAATCGCGCTGCGTCCACAGTTCGGGCAGGAACCAGCTCAGCGCACGCAGATGACCGAGCGTCATATCGACGTCGACCTGCATCTCGTCGGCCAGATTGATCGTGCCATTCGCGCGCTGGCGAATGCCCACGCCGCCGCCCCAGAACGCGGTTGCCGTCACGGGCGGCAACGCATTGGTGCGCATGCAGGTGCCGCGCACCGTTTGCTGCGGCAGTGCAATGCCGAGTGTCGCGAGCAATTGCCAGCTACTCGCGCCGGCCGCGCAGACGAAGTGACGCGTGCGGATCGTGCCGCGCTCGGTGACGACGCCGGCAATCGCTCCGCCCGCACGCTCGATAGCGAGCACGCCGCAGCCTTCGAAAAACCGCGCGCCCGCTTCAACCGCACGGGCGGCAAAAGCCGGCGCCACGCGCCGCGGCTCGGCCTGGCCGTCGCTCGGCGTGTAGAGCGCGCCGAGTGCCGTGCCCTGCATGCCGGTCACATGCGCATCGATCTGCGCGCGATCCAGCGTCCGCGTGTCAAGCCCGTACTGGCGCGCAACGTCGATCCATTGCTGGAACGAAGCCCACTCGCTTTCGTCGCTGGCAGCGTAGAGGCAACCGCCCTGGCGCCATTCGAGATCGAAGTTCAGCTCCGTTTCGAGCTGTGCCCACATGCCGATGCTGGCCATCATCAGCGGCACTTCAGCGGCTTCGCGACCCTGCTGGCGCACGAAACCCCACGCGCGGGTCGACTGCTGCCCGGCAATGCGCGACTTGTCGAGCACGACGGCCTTCAAACCGCGCCGCGCAAGATAGTACGCCGCGGCGCAACCCATGATGCCGGCCCCGGCAATGACGACGTCCGCGGCGTCGGGAAACGGTTCGTCGGCGGGCGTCAGCGTGGCGTGCAGCGGATAGGTCGTCGTCATCGGATCAGCGTGGTGAGTGGTGAGTGGCATGCGCGTTGAGTCGCAGCCCGGACCTCGAGGTAAAAACGCCCGCGACGCCCGTGCCGCAGCATCTTCGCAGGCTCACCGGCTCGCTGCAATCCCGTTGCACCGGCCTGCGCCCGGGACCGCACGCCCGTGCACAACGTCTATCCAAGGTCGGCTCCCGGCGCCGCGCTTCGCATAAAAGCAGCAACGGGGCATTTTTTTGCGGTACATTTGCTGTCCCCAGGGGCACCGGCCAGGCGTCCCGGGTATTGCATCGCGCCGTCTCGAACGGCTCATCGGCTATCCAATTTACATCGGCGGGCATTTTTCGC
The DNA here is from genome assembly GCF_002362315.1 of Paraburkholderia acidicola. Classification (GTDB taxonomy): domain Bacteria; phylum Pseudomonadota; class Gammaproteobacteria; order Burkholderiales; family Burkholderiaceae; genus Paraburkholderia; species Paraburkholderia acidicola. The sequence goes on along the minus strand of NZ_MTZV01000006.1, from coordinate 174,321 downwards.
AGCATGGCCAACGAAGCAACTTCACCCGACTCCCTCGCGGTCGCCGAACGCGTCCGCGAGCTGATGAGCCGGCACGGCATCGGTAAGCGTCAGCAGACCACCGAGCTATGCCGGATTCTCGATCTGAGCTTCTCGCAGGGGCACCGCAAACTGCGCGGTAACAGCCCGTGGACGCTCTCGCAGATCAAGAAAGTGGCCGAGGTGTTCGGCGAACCGGCTGCGCAACTGTTCGGCGCGCAGACGCTCGACCCCGGCATGGTCGGCGCGATCGCGCAGGAAGCGGTGTTCTCGGTCGGCGCAATCGACATGTCCTGTACCGCATGGGTCGGCGCGGCGCTCGAGCCGGGCAGCCGGCCTGAATTCGTCGCCTATTCGAAACTCGGCCAGTGGCGCGTGGTCCGGCACGACGGCGCGCTTTATCAGAACGCCTACGAAGTCCATAAGATTGAGATCTATCCGCGCCGCGCGGAAACCGACAAGCCGCTCATCGCCGTCGTCGACGACGATCACTCATCCGCCGACAACCTGCGCGATTATCTCGAACGCAGCGGTTTCGCCGCGCTCGCCCTCTACGGCCTCACCGCATTCGCCGAAGCGTTGCAGACCCAGGTATTCGACGGCATCGTGATCGACTGGCTGTTCGGCAGCCAGACATCCGCTGCCGCGATCCGCGCGGTACGTGGCTCCGAAAACCCCGACGCGCCGATTCTCGTGCTGACCGGCGAACTGCTGACCGGCAAGGCGAGCGAATCGGAAATCAGCGCGGTGATCCGCACCTACGACGTCGCCTGCTACGAGAAACCCGCACGTATGGCGATTCTGGTCGCCGATCTGTCGAAGCGGCTCAACCGCGCATGACATCGGGCCGCATGCGCGTCGTCAGCGCACGCTGCACCGCTTCGCGCAACACTTCGTAGTGCACTGGCTTAGCCAGACAATCGAAGAACGCGGTGGTTTCGTCCGACGGTTGCTCGGGCGCATACGCGCTGACCACGATCACCGGCGCGCCCGCGGCCGGCCCGCTGCGCGCCGTAAACTCTTCGATGAACGCGTAACCGTCGCGGCCCGGCATGTGCAGATCGAGCAGCACGACGTCGCAGTGGTGGGTGTCGAGCCACCCGATCGCCTCGTCCGCACTGCCCAGCGCGGCCGCATCGCAGCCCATGTGTTCGATCATCTCGCGCAGCGACTCGCGCACCAGTTCGTTGTCGTCGACGATCAGCACGCGCGGCCGTGCGCCGTCATCCGGTGCGGGTACTACAGTCTGCGGCGGCGCGGCCAGTTCCACCAGCGCGACCGGGATCGAGATCGTGAACGTCGTGCCTTCGCCCAACCGGCTTTCGATCTCCAGCTGACCACCGAACAGATCGACCAGCCCCTGCACGATCGCGAGCCCCATACCCGCGCCTTCGTAGCGGCGCGAGCGCGATGAATCGAGCTGCGTGAATTCCTTGAAGATCAGTGGAATCTGCGCGTGCGGCACGCCCGGGCCGGTGTCGCGAACCGTGATCGACAGGACGGCGGGCGCGTGCGCTGCATCGAGTGCGAAGCGCACGTTCACCGCGCCCTTCTCGGTGTAGCGGATCGCGTTCGTGACGAGGTTGTTGACGATCTGCCGGATGCGGTGCGGGTCCGAATCGACGCGCGCTGCCACGCCCTGTGCATCGCCATCGAGCCTCAGTTGTTTCGCTAACGCCGCCACATGATGCTCGTCGACGATCGACGCCAGCAGTTCACGCGGATCGAAATGTTCGTGCCGCAATTCGAGCTTGCCGGCGCCGAGCCGCGCGTAGTCGGTCAGGTCCTTCATCTGCGCTTCGAGATGGCGCGCCGCCGTTTCGAGCCGCCGGATGATCTTGCTGTCGCCGTCCGAATGAAAATTGAAGCCGAGCAGCTCAACCGACGAGACGATCGCATGCAACGGCGTGCGCAGCTCGTGGCTGATCATGCCGAGGAAGGTGTCTTTCGCGAGACTCGCTTCGCGTGCCGCGCGGCTTGCCTGGTGCTCGGCTTCGAGCGCCGCGTCCTGCTGCCGGATCAGGTTCGTGCGCCGCCGGCCGTTCAACACCAGCAGCGCTGTCGAGGCCGTCGACAGCAACATCAGCACGAGGCCCGCCACAAACAGCAAACGACGCTTCTCGATGAAGTCGCGATTGAGCGCCTCGCGATCCGCGATGTCGGCGAAGCGCCGGCTCAGCGCGAGGTCGTTCACCTCCGTCCAGTGCGCGCGCAGCACGGCGATGATCTGCGCCACGCGAGCCGGATCACGTTGCAGTGCGTCGACATCGGGCTCGATGGAGGTGAGCAAGGCATTGAGGCTGTCGAGTTCGCCCTGCTGTCTCTGTGCAAGCGCTTTCTGGCTGCCCAGCATGCGCGTCGAAACGGTCACCACGCCGACCTTCGACTGCACGACCTGCAGGCGCAACTGTATCTTCGTGTAGTCGCTGTCGACCCCGGCCTTGTAGAGCAACAACTGGTTCTCGAGCCGCCCATAGGCGATCTGCAACTGCGCCGCGTCCCAGTAGAAGCTGTCGTAGGTGGCGGTGAGCTGCTGCGTGACACGCGGGTTGAGCAGGTTCGCGTACAGCAGATAGCCGACCGCCGCGACCGGCGCTGCGAGCGCCGCGAGCCAGACGATGATGTAGAGCGGACGTCGCAGCGGACGCCGGATTATTTGATGATGAACGACTTGATCTGCCATATGAACTTCGAGTCTGCGGAAACGTTCATCAGTTCCGAGGGGAACGCGTCACGCGGATAAACCAGAAACAGCGGGCCGTAGTCGCTGATCTTCAGGCGCGTGCCGTTCATCGCATACGCGACGACGACGCCATAGTGCGCGGCATCGGACACCGGGATCGTGTACGCATAGTCATCGTACGAATGAACCTCGATCTGCGTCCCGGTTGCGCCAACGGCCTTCAGGATGTCGCTGAGCAGCGGGCCCGTGAAGGTCGACTTCGGCGTCCACGTGGTCGTGGTCGCAATCGAATGCACAGGCAGCGCCAGCAGCGCGGCTTCGGTGAAATGGAACACCTTGTGCGTCGGGTCGTTGGTGTTGCTGATCTTGCCGCTCACGTCGAGTGACAGCGGCGCAGCCTGCGCGGACGTCCACACCGCGAACGCGAAGACGATCCAGAGTGCCCGCCAGCCGCTTTTTCTGTTGCGCATCAAAACCACCCCTTTTGTCACATCGATATGGCTGTATACGCCGGTATCGCATCGTTGCGCCCGAATGTGGCGAGCGGCCGTCCGGCCTGATGCGGCACCCCCGCGCCTGGGTTCGCGGCCCGATTCCGGCAGGCCGGCGCAGATCCGCCGAACCGTAGGCATAATATCGTCAATCCGAATCCTCTCAAAAACGCGGCCCCGCCGTCGGCGGCGCGCTTCAGCCTCACGCCCTGTGACTCATGAACCGACCCGTCCTTCCTCTGACGTACGAACAGCTCGATCACTGGATCGAATCGCTGCAGCCCGAACTGGCAGCGGAAAAATTCACGGCCGCGATCGGCATCCTGCGCGGCGGCGCGCCGCTTGCCCTGATGGCGTCGCATGTCGCCGGGATACCCGTCGCGTTTCTGCGCTGCGACCGGCGCTCGCGCCACGTAACATGGGATTCGACGCTGCCGGTGCCGCCGCACGGCTCGAAGGTGCTGCTGTGCGAAGACATCGCGGGCCGCGGCTTCACGTTGATCGACTGCATTGCATTTCTCGAACAGCACGGCCTCGTCGTGAAGACGCTGACCGGTACCTTCGATGAAGAAAGCCGCATCCGCCCCGACTACGGGCTCGATGCGGTGGGCTACTTCTCACTGTTTCCGTGGGAACGCCTCGTGTCGTCGGAACGTCATCGCGACGACTGGCTCGGTACCGACGACGAGCCCGACATCGATCCCAGCGATCCCGCCAGCGACAATCAGCAGCACGCAACCTACGCCATCGATCTGGATGGCATCCTGCTGCCCGACGTACCGCCGGCCCATTACGAAGCGGACCTCGCGGCCGCACTGAACGAGCGCGACGCGCTGTCGCCTTACGAAGCACTGCCGGGCATCGACCGGACGCGGATTCACGCGATCGTCACAGGACGGCCGGTCTTCGACCGCGAGCGCACGGTTGCGTGGCTCGATCGGCACGGTTTCGGCCACCTCGAACTAGTGATGCGCGCGCCCGACACACACGATGGCAGCCCGGCCGGCACCGCCGCGCACAAAGCCGCAGCGGCACTGCGCTGCGGCGTGACGCATTTCATCGAAAGCGATCCTGCGCAGGCGCTGCTGATCGCGCGCCAGGCGCCGTTGTTGCGCGTGGTGTGGTGGGATGCGACCACGCGCACTGGGACGCTCGCCAGCGCGTCGCAGTGGGGTTGAAAAGCGGGCCGACAAGCAGGCTGAAAAAGCGTCACGCCTCGGCGCGCAGATGCGCCGCCGCCCGCTGCGACGCGACCACGATCAGCTTCATCGTCGCGCGCGTTGCGCCGACAAACAGCTTGCGCGCAATGCGCTCGTCGAACACGTCGAAATCGACCTCGGTGAGAATCACGCATGGCGCGGACTGCCCCTTGAAGCGGTAGATCGATTCGAGCAGCACGTCGCCTTCGCGATACTCGGGGCTACCGAACAGATCGTACTTGCCGGTAAAGCTACGCAGCCGGTGCGGCCCGAGCTGGTCGAGTTCCGTCAATGCCGAGCCTTCTCGACCACGAAACGACAACACAGCGATGTCCTGGCGACGAAACCCGAGTGCCAGCGCCTGGGTGATCGCACGCTTGGTCGCCTCGATGCAGCCTTCGGTGGCGTTCGCGTCATCGTAAGTCGACACCGACACGTTCGAGCCATCGAACGGACTGCCCGACGCCAGTGTCGCGGCGAACGGCACCGACGCACCGACGATGTCGCGCACGTAGTCGAGAATGTCGCGCGGGCTGCGGTAGTTCGTCGTCTCCTTCAGCACGGTCCAGCCCGGTAACTCGACGGGCGGTCGCATGTAGAGGTTCTGCAGCGGGTCTTCGAGCCACCACCATGCGGCGCCCGGCGCGAGCAGCCGTTCGAGCGCGCTCACCCACGGTTGCTGGAAATCCTGGCCTTCGTCGACGATCAGCACGTCGTATTGCCAGCGCGCATCGATCGGTGTCTGCGCGAACGTCGCTTCGAGTTGCCGGAAGATGTCCGTGGCCTGGAAATCGGGCGTGCGACCCGCATCGCGTGCAATCCAGTCGCATAGCTGGTGGTAGTTTGCGACCTTCGCTTCCGGCGGCGCCACGCGCGCGATGTGATCGGCCAGCGGCCGGTTGAAACACACATACAGCGGTCGCTGCCCGCGCGCGACGGCATCCTTCATCACCTGCACCGCGAGCTGCGTCTTGCCCGAGCCAGCCGTGCCGATCACGCGCAAGCGGAACGGCGCGAATTCGAGGCGGCGCGCCCACGTGGCAAGTCCACCCGCCAGGCGCGTGACCAGCGTGCCGGCCTGGCCGACCAGTGCGCTCGCGTCGGGGGTGAGTGCGAGTTCGTCGGCAAGAAAATGATGGAGTTTCGCGGCGCATGGCAAGCGAGGTTCATCGGCGGGCAGCGCGTCGAGAATGACCGACACGAGCCGGTCCTTGCGCGTCGCATCGACGATACGCGCCGGATTCACGCCGGCGATCGCCGCATCTTTCACGACATGATCGGGGCAATACAGCAGCTCTTCGATGAAATAGGTGCCCGCACCGAACGCCGCAGTAAACCGCCGATGCAACCCTTCGATCGTCCGCGCCAGCCCGATCGCGACATTGCGCTCGGTCTGCAGATGCACCTTGACGAGCCCCTTCGGCGTTTCGCGCAGAAAACCCGTGCGCTGCTCGACGATCATCGTGCGCCCCGCCGGACTGACGATCACGAAGTCCGCTTCGCCGAACACCGAGAAGCCTTCGTTGAGCCGCGTCCAGTGCACGCCGTGATAGACGGTGTAATCGGCGGGTAATGCATCCGCAAACAACGCGAGCGTTTCGCGCTCGCGTGCGGCGGCGCCGGTGGCGGCGAGATGCATCCAGTCGTCGGGAACAATACGGGCCATGCTGTGCCTCATCACGTTCGGGTGCGCACATTGTACGCAACGTGCGTTACGTGGCGCGGCTGTGCTGATGGCACGCTTGCAGTACGGGTGAACCCGCGTGTGAACCCTTCACACAGCGGCGATTTTTTCATCGCCCAATGCGACGCCCCGTCATCGTGTATCGTTAGCGACTGAACGCCGCGCCCGATGCGCGGCTTGCCAAATACTGGAACGGAGATAGACCGGATGATCACACTCTGGGGACGCGCCAACTCGGTGAATGTCCAGAAGCTCTTGTGGTGCTGCGACGAACTCGCACTGCCGTACGAACGCATCGACGCCGGCCTGCAATACGGCCGCAACAACGAACCCGATTACCTCTCGATGAACCCCACGGGCCGCGTGCCGACGCTCGTCGACGGCGACTTCGTGCTGTGGGAATCCAACTCGATCCTGCGCTACCTGGTGATGCAGTACGCGCCATCGAGCTTTCTGTATCCGGCCGAACCGCGGGCACGCGCGAGTGTGGACCGCTGGCTCGACTGGTCGCTGTCCACGCTGCAACCGGCCGAACGCCCGGTGTTCTGGGCGCTCGTGCGCACACCGGCTGCTGAGCGCGATACAACAAAACTCGCCGCCGATCTGCTGGGCGTCGGCGCGCTGTGGAAGCTGCTCGATACGCATCTGCAGGGGCGCTTCTTTATCGAAGGCGAACACTGCACGCTCGCCGACATCGTGCTGGGTTCGTATGCGAAGCGCTGGTTCGGCCTCGACGGTGTCGAGCGCCCGCTGCTGCCGAATCTCGAGCGCTGGTACTCGCGCCTCGGCACGCGCACTGGCTTCAAGAAGTACGTCGACCTTCCCTTGACCTGACCCACGCCGACGCAACCATATGACGATCACGCTACACGCATGGGGCACGCCGAATGGCCGCAAGGTCACGGTTGCGCTCGAAGAAATGGGGCTGCCTTACACGATCAAGTCCGTGAACATCGGTCGCGGCGATCAGTTCGAGCCGGAGTTCCTGCGTATCAGCCCGAACAACAAGATCCCCGCGATCGTCGACACGGACGGCCCCGACGGGCAACCGATCAGCGTATTCGAATCGGGTGCGGTGCTGCTCTATCTCGGCGAGAAAACCGGCCAGTTCCTGCCAAAACCGCTGCGCGAACGCGTGCCGGTGCTCGAATGGCTGATGTGGCAGATGGGTGGCTTCGGTCCGATCCCGGGACAGGTTCATCATTTCGCCGCGCTCGAATCGGAAACCGACCGGCGCTATGGGTTACAACGCTATTCGGAGGAAACGCGGCGGCTCTATGGCGTGCTCGACCGGCGCCTTGCGCAGGTGGAATTCGTTGCGGGGGAATTATCGGTGGCCGACTTCGCGATTCTCGGCTGGGCCTGGCGCCACGAACGCCATCTGGTCGATCTCGCCGATTTCCCGCATGTGCAGCGCTGGTACGAGACGCTATTCGCGCGGCCCGGTGTACAGCGCGGTTTCGCAGTCCAGTTCGAGTGACGGCGGCCGCACGCGATGCCGCTTATAATCACGCGATGAAGAACGCCAAGCCCACCGCGGCAGCCAGAAAGCCGGTTGCCCCACTCCACGACCATCGCGACGATCGCGCCCATACACATGGCGGCTCGCAGGAAAGCGCGCTCGCACTCGCGGACGAATATTGCCGCGAACGCGGCGAAAAACTGACGCCGCTTCGTCGCAAGGTGCTCGAGTTGTTGCTGGAATCGGGCCGCGCCACCAAGGCGTATTCGTTACTCGACGACATGCGCCAGATCCATCCAGGCTCCGCGCCACCCACCGTTTATCGGGCGCTCGATTTCCTGCTTTCCGCGGGGCTCGTCCACCGCATCGAATCGATCAATGCATTCACCGTCTGCCACGATCTGACGCAATGCCAGCACGGCATTCTGGTGGTTTGCCAGCAATGCGGCGATGTCACCGAACTGCATCAGCCGAAGCTGCGCCAGGCACTCGTCGCACAGATCGAAGACGCCGGTTATCGGCTTGCCAGCGAAGAAATCGAATTGAAGGGTCTATGCGCTGCGTGCGAAGCCGCGCAGCATTCCGAGAAGGTTGCGGGCGCTGCAGGTAGATAGCCGGGCAGATAAGCGCTGGCTCAGTGCATCCCCGCCGCACGCGCATCGATCGCATCGTGCAGCAGCGTAACGAGTTCGTCAGGCTGCGCCGGCTTCATCATGAAATGCTGGAAGCCTTCACCGATACTTCGCAACCGGTAGCTGTCGTCGGTGTGACCGGTGAGCGCCACAGCGACCGACGGCGCATGATCGCCGCGAATCTCGTGATCGCGTAGCCGCTGGATCAGATAGAAACCGTCCATGGTGGGCAGGTCGAGGTCGCAGATCACCGCATCGGGCAATTCGCGTACAGCCGCTTCGACACCCTCTTCCGCGTCCGCTACCGCCACGACGCGTGCACCTTCCGATTCGAGCAACAGGGTCAACGACGCCCGGCTATGCGGGTCGTCTTCTACCAGGACGATGGTTGCCTGATCGAGTCTCAAGACTGCGTTCATTTTGCGTGTTTATTGCGTTGTTGCTGTAAAGCCGTTAAGAACCGGTAAGGCATGCGCATCGCATCTCCACTGCTGGCGGTGCATCTGTCGCGTCTGTCAATCGGACCTGCTTGCGCGCGCCAAGTTGCAATTGTGGCACGCCGCGCAGACTAGACGGCCAACAAGGCACTCAAATGAAAAACGGCGCCACGTCGGCGCCGTCTTCTGCGGTCAGCGCCCACAAAGGCCTATCCGTTGTCCGCCACCGCTTCCGCATAGCCAAGTTGCACCGAAATCGCACGACCGGCCTCTTTCAGTAACGCGACGTAGTGCGCTTTTGTATCGGCGCCACAGCGCATGCTCGGAAACGACACCGACAAACCTGCAATGACATGGCCAAAACGGTCAAATACCGGCACGGCAATGCATTGCAGCCCTTCTTCCTGCTCTTCGTTGTCTTCGCCGTACCCCTGCTCGCGTACGCGCGGCAGAATGCTCAGCACGGCATCCGCGGAACCGAGCGTTTTCTGCGTCGATTTGCGGAACTCGATGGTAGATAGCACGTGGCGTGCCTCCTCCGGCGTCATCCATGCCAGCAGCACCTTGCCGATCGCGGTGCTGTAGAGCGGATTGCGGCGGCCGATGCGCGACTGCATGCGCAGGTCGTAATCGGCATCGATCTTGTGGATATAGACGATGCTGTTTTCATCGAAAGCGCCTAGATGCACGGCCTCGCGCGTGAGCCGCGAAATATGCCGCATCTGCACATCGGCTTCGCGCACGAGATCGACGCTTTGTAATGATTTCGCGCCAAGTTCAAACAATTTGATCGTTAGACGATAGCGGTCGGTATCTTCTTCCTGGGCGACATAGCCGAGTGCTTTCAGCGTCTGCAGGAAACGGTGCACGGTGCTCTTCGACATCACGAGCCGCTGCGACAGCTCGCTGATGCCGATCTGATTGTTTTCGCCGAGGGCCTGCAGAATCGCGAAAACCTTGTTGACCGCCGCCACCGATTCGACACGCTCCGCCCCGCCGCCGTCCGCGATCAGATCGGCGGAATCGGCGAGCGCAATGTCGTCCGCTTTCGTCTTCCTTGCTGCCACTCTTGCTGCATCTCGCATAGTCACTATCCGTTCGTGCCCGACTTCAGGCCGTCAGCATAACGCGATTAATTTCGGCCCGGCATAACGCCGGGTGTCGTTCAGCGCGCGAGCCATCCGCCGTCCACCGCGAGCGTGTGCCCGTGCACATAATCCGACGCTGCAGAAGCGAGAAACACGACCGGTCCCGCGAGGTCGTCCGGTGTGCCCCAGCGTTCTGCTGGAATGCGCGACACGATCTCGTCGTTGCGTCGCACGTCGTCGCGCAACGGTTCGGTGTTGCGCGTCGCCATGTAGCCCGGCGCGATCGCGTTGACGTTGATGCCGCGCGCGGCCCATTCGTTGGCGAGCAACCGCGTGAGCCCGAGTACGCCGCTTTTCGCAGCCGTATACGACGGCACACGAATGCCGCCCTGAAACGACAGCATCGACGCGATGTTGATGATCTTGCCGCCGCTTTGCTGCGCGACGAACTGACGCGCGACTGCCTGCGAAAGAAAGAACACCGCTTTCAGATTCACGTCGATCACTGCGTCCCAGTCCGCTTCGGTGAAATCGAGCGCATCGTTACGGCGGATCGTCCCGGCGTTGTTCACGAGTATGTCGATCTTGCCGAAGGCCGCGACGGCTTCCTGCACGATGCGCTCGACCGGTTCGAGCGTCGCGAGATTCGCCTGCACATCGATACAGCGGCGACCGAGATCGCGCACGATGCCTGGCGTCTCGCCCGGCCCGCTGTGATGCACACCGACGATATCGCAACCGGCCGCCGCGAGCGCCTGCGCCATACCCGCGCCGAGCCCAGTATTGCTGCCGGTGACGAGCGCCACCTTGCCGGTCAGATCGAACAGACGAGCGGACGCGGGCGCGGTGGCCACGGAGCGCTCAGCGCAGATCGGCGACGGCGACATGATCCATGTCCTTGAACACGAGGTTTTCGCCGACCATGCCCCAGATAAACGTATAGGCCCGCGTACCGACACCCGAATGAATCGACCAGCTCGGCGAAATCACCGCCTGCTCGTTATGCACGAGGATGTGCCGCGTTTCGTGCGGCTCGCCCATCATGTGGAAGACCGCCGCATCGTCGGCGAGGTTGAAGTAAAAGTAGACCTCCATGCGGCGCTCGTGCGTGTGGCACGGCATCGTGTTCCACAGGTTGCCTTCTTCGAGCTTCGTCATGCCCATCGAGAGCTGACAGGTCTGCAGCACCTCGGGCACGATGAACTTGTAGATGGTGCGGCGGTTGCTGGTTTTCGGATCGCCGAGCGTTTCTGGCGATGCTTCGGCCAGCGTGATGCGGCGCGTCGGATAAGCGGTGTGCGCCGGTGCGCAGTTCAGATAAAACCGCGCGGGCCGCGCAGCATCGACGCTGCCGAACGTCACCGATTGCGTGCCCTGGCCGATATACAGCGCCTCTTCGTTGCCGACTTCGTGGCGCTTGCCGTCCACTTCGATCCAGCCCGCCCCGCCAATGTTGATCGCGCCCAGTTCGCGCCGCTCGAGCAGATAGTTGACGCCGATCGCCTTGCCGAGCGACGCCGAGATCTCGACGGGCCGCGTGACCGGCAGCGCTCCGCCGACGATGATCCGGTCGATATGGCTATACGTCAGTTTCAGCGCGTTTTCTTCGAATACGCTTTCGACGAGAAACTGTTTGCGCAGTCCCGCGGTATCGAGCGTGCGGGCATGCTCGCTGTGGATGCTTTGCCGGACGTCCATGGTTGTCTCCGTGATGAAGGATCGCGGCCGCCGGGGGCGTGCGGCCATCCATGCGGCGCATTAAAACATAAATTGTTCAATTTCGGAACGACGGTCCGGATTTTGTGATTGAAGCTGTTCCACACCTCATTACACGGTAACTTCATTCGGTTTACGTAGGTGTAAACGATGATCTTAAAACTCGAAACGCCGTTCCATGTCGGTGCTAAATTGCGATCCAGGCGTTGACCGCCGCGCGCTCGCAGAAGCGCGTGCCAGACGCCCTGCAACCACACCACCAAGAGACAAACCGATCGGGCGCAGGCCCGTGGAGGAGCAATCCGCATGAACATCAAGAGGTCCATCGACCGCATTCCGGGCGGCCTGATGCTGGTTCCGCTGCTGCTCGGCGCATGCGTGCACACATTTGCGCCGCATGCTGGCAAAACCCTCGGCTCGTTCACGAATGCGCTGATCACCGGCACCCTGCCGATCCTCGCGGTCTGGTTCTTCTGCATGGGTGCCAGCATCAGCCTGAAGGCGACACCGGTCGTGCTGCGCAAGAGTGGCGTGCTGGTGCTAACGAAAGTCGCGACGGCGGCGCTCGGCGGTGTGATTGCATCGCACTTCCTACCGCCCGGCGGCATCACGTCGGGCTTCCTCACGGGCCTGTCGGCGCTCACCGTGATCTGCGTAATGAACGAGACCAACGGCGGCCTCTACATGGCGCTGATGCAGCAATACGGCACGAAAGAAGAAGCGGGCGCGTTCTGTCTGATGTCGCTCGAATCGGGGCCGTTCATGACGATGGTCACGCTCGGCATTGCGGGGCTCGCGAGTTTTCCGTATGCAACGCTGTTCGGTGCGTTGCTGCCGTTCCTGATCGGCTTCGCGCTCGGTAATCTCGATCGCGAGTTGCGGCAGTTCTTCAGCCAGGCCGTGCCGGTGATGGTGCCGTTCTTCGCGTTCGCGCTCGGCAACAATCTCGACTTTGCCGTGATCCTGAACACGGGTCTGCTCGGCGTGTTGATCGGCATCAGCGTGATCCTCGTCACCGGGACCACGCTCGTGCTCGCCGATATCTTTCTCGCGAAGGGCAACGGCACCGCCGGGATTGGCGCGTCGTCGACGGCCGGTGCTGCGGTGGCGGTGCCGCAGATCATCGCGGGGATCGAGCCGCGCTATGCCGCGGTTGCGCCTGCGGCGACGGCGCTCGTGGCGACCTCGGTGGTGATCACCGCGCTGCTTACGCCGATCCTCACCTCGCTGTGGTCGCGCCGCTGGGGCACGCTGTCGCCGAAGCATCGCGCGGCGGCGGCATTGTCCGGCGGCGGCGCTGCGCTCGATACAGGACTGGACGGTCCGCTCGAAGCGCGTTCGAACGCGCACTGATCGCGCTGCACCGGCAACCGATGCCGGCGCCCTGTTGCGGCGCTATCATGAGCGCTCGCTCCGCCCGCTGCCGCGGGCGGATTCCGCGACGGTGCGCTGCGTTCTTCCGTCTGCCGGACCCGAGCACGTAACACGCAACGCGCCCCCACCCTCCTGCGCCCATACGACGATGCCCGCCCCCGATTCCGCCACGCTCGAAGCCCTCCGTCACGTCAGCACCGCGACGCTCACCACGCAACTGTTCAAACGCGGCCTGCGCAATACTTTTATGCAAGGTGTCGCACCGCTCGCGGCGCACAGCGGACCGAATCTCGTCGGTCCCGCGTTCACGCTGCGCAACATCCCTTCGCGCGAAGACATCGATGTGCTCGAACTGTTCGCGAACCCCGAATACGCGCAGCGCAAATGTGTCGAGACGATTCCGGCCGGTTATGTGCTGGTACAGGATTGCCGCGGCGAACGCGGCAGTGCATCGTTTGGTTCGATTCTCACGCAACGGCTACAGGTGCGCGGCGTGGCGGGCATGGTGTCGGACGGTCCGGTGCGCGACAGCGTAACGATCGCCGCGCTCGGCCTGCCGGTGTTCTGCGCAGGTGCCAGCGCACCGCCGAACCTGCTGCGCCATCACGCGATCGATATCGATGTGCCGATCGGCTGCGGCGGTGTCGCGGTGTTTCCTGGCGATGTGATTGTTGGCGACACGGATGGCGTGGTCGTGATTCCGCACGAAATGGCCACCGATGTCGCCCAGGCCGCCGTCGAGCAGGAGCATCTCGAAGAATTTCTGACTGAGCGCATTCGCGACGGCGCGGCATTGCCGGGGACCTATCCGCCGAACGAAGCGACCCGCGCCGCGTACGACGCATGGCGGCAGGCACGGAAGCGCTAAAAATTCTTGATTCCTGAGTCCGGCGGCTAGATGCGCCGCGGTATGGCCTCTGCGAAAAAATCGGTGACTCGTCGCACGCGCGCCGGTACAAACCGGCGTCTTGGCCAGATGAGGCTGATATCTCTGGCGTCGCCTATAAATTCGTCGAGAACAGTGATGACGTCCGGATGCCGGAGATCATCGGCAAGAGAGACCTTGGCAAACAGGCCGATTCCCACTCCGGCTAGAACACCCGCCCGTATCGTTTCGACACTGTTGGACGTGAGATTTCCGCGCACGGACACGCTAAATTGACCTTCTGGTCCGACAAAGGACCAATGCGTTGACTCCGCCAGACCGCGATATACCAGGCAATTGTGATCGACGAGGTCGGCGGGGGTCTTTGGCGTTCCGTGTTGCTCGAAGTAGCGACGGGATCCAACGCAGACGAGCGGCGTGCTGGCCACGCGCCTCGCAATCGCATCGGGATCGTTGACGGGCCCCACCCGGATCGCCAGATCGATCCCGTCTTCCACCATGTCTCGCACGAAGTCCGAGAGAACGAGATCGACCTGAAGGCCAGGATTGAGCGATAACAGGTCGGGGATAAGCGGCAAAATATGCAGGCGGCCGAACGTACCTGATGCAGCGATCCTGATCAGACCCGAGACATTGCCCGTGCTGCTGGTCAGTTCGCTGTCGGCGTCATCCATCTCGTCAAGCAGCGGTTTTGCCCGGTCGTAGTATCTCTGCCCTTGATCCGTCAGGGTCACACTGCGCGTGCTTCGGTTAAATAACGCCACCCCGAGGCGTCTCTCGAGCGCGCCGATCGCCTTGCTGATGGCCGACTGCGAGTCCCCGGTTCGACGCGCGGCGGCGGTAAAACCGCCTGCTTCAACCACGGCGATGAAGGCGTTCAATTCGTTGAATCGATCCATACTAATTCCTCCATGGAATTAATATTATGATAATTCAACCTATTATAATCGGTTCCGGCATCACCCACAATCCAGCCTTCTCCACAGGTTGAAGGACGGGTGTCATGAATATCGATCTCACTGGCCGCAAGGCCGTCGTTACCGGGTCAACGGCGGGTATCGGCCGGGCCATTGCAGAAGGGTTGGGGCGCGCAGGCGCCGCGGTCGTGATCAACGGCCGCACAGAGCAGCGCGTCTCCGCGGCGCTTCGGGAGCTTCGCGAACGCTTGCCAAAGACGGAGTTCACCGGCGTCATCGCCGATCTTGCGACCCCGGAAGGCGCGGCGGAGTTGTTCGCGCGGGCGCCGGATGCGGACATTCTCGTCAACAACGTGGGTACGGGGCGTCCGAAGTCCTTCTTCGACATTGAGGACCGCGAGTGGATCGATCTCTTCGAACTGAACGTCATGAGCGGCATTCGCGCCTCCCGCCACTATGTGCCGAACATGACGAAGCGCGGCTGGGGGCGCGTCGTTTTCATCAGCAGCGAGTCCGCGCTTGCCATCCCCAAGGACATGATCGACTACGCCACGACCAAGACCGCCCAGCTCGCCATTGCAAGGGGTCTCGCCGAGGTGGTCGGCGGAACGGGCGTCACCGTTAACTCGGTTCTCCCTGGTCCGACGAATTCGGAAATCATGGGTGGCTGGGCGCAGGCGAGCGCAGATGCGCAAGGCATTACGCGTGAGGAAGCCGAGCAGCAGTTCCTGAAAACGAATCGCCCGACCACGCTCCTCAATCGCTTCGCGACAACCGAAGAAGTCGCCAACCTGGTCGTCTATGTCTGCTCGGAGCAGGCGTCGGCGACAACCGGTAGTTCCTTGCGTGTCGACGGCGGTGTGGTTCGGACAATTGCATAGGGCACGCGCGTTTTCACTCGTTCAACGCGGCTTCGGGAAGGGTCAAAGCATCGGTTCCTTCCCGGGGTAGACGACAGCCCAGGTCAGTCATTCAGAAAAAAAACGCCGGCCAAGGCCGGCGTAAGGGTTCTGGTTATTCCGAGGGCGTACCAGAACCTGAGAGACGGTACTGCGTTGTGCTCCGTGTGCATGCTCGTTGCCGCACGCTGCGACACAACGTTCGATACACGTACAACGGTTCGTACATGGCGGGAAAGTATAGCCGTGCGTCATTGTTTAGTTAAGCACAACATCTTTCTTTTCATTCCATCGATACAGACCTGTCTAATCACGTCAACGGCGCGTGAATCGTATGATCAATACCGCGCGTGCATTCGATCGGCATCGATGCAAAACGCTGTTGTGTGACGGTCGCCCAACGCGCGCCAATGCAGCCCCGCTTCGCGATGCAGCGCTAGAATTCGCGCATGACTACCTATATCGCCCTGTTGCGGGCCGTCAATGTCGGCGGGACCGGCAAGCTACCGATGTCCGAACTGCGCGCGATGTGCGAATCCATCGGTTGCACGAACGTGCGCACCTATATCGCAAGCGGTAATGTTGTTTTTGCCAGCACGCTGTCGAAAGCGTCGGTGAAGGCGAAGCTGGAAGCCTGCCTCGCTGGCTATGCGGGTAAGCCGGTCGGCGTGGCGATCCGCACCGGCCCGGAAATGGCGGCGGTGCTCGCCGCCAATCCGTACAAGTCGACTCCACCGAACCGCACAGTCGCGATCTTTCTGGACAGCCCGCCGCCCGCCGATACGCTTGCACAGATAAGCGGCCAGCAAACCGAAGAAGTTGCGCTCGGCAGGCATGAGATCTACGTGCACTACGGCGACGGCATGGCGCACACGAAGCTGAAAATTCCCGCAGCGAAAACCGGCACCGCCCGCAACATGAACACCATCGCCACGCTCAGCGAATGGGCGGCAACTTGAGGTCTAGGCTGCGCTGAGCGCATCCACCAGCAGCGCCTTCAGGCTTCCCACCAGTAGCGAATCGCCACTGCCGTGCGCCGACGCGATCGCCATGCCGAACGACGGCAACGGCGGCAGCCCGGTGTGCGTATCGAGCACCGTCAGATCGGCGGGTACCGCGCCTTCAGTGAGTGCCGTGATCGCGATGCCGGCGCGGACCATCGCGAGCAAGCCATCCTTGCTCGCGCTCTCGCACGCGACGTGATACGCGATGCCCGCGCCGTCCAGCGCGCGTCGCGCTGCCTGGTGATCGAGCGTGTCGGGCTCGGAGAGCGCGAGTGCCAGCGACGCTTCGCCGCGTTCCGCAGCCCGCGCATGCGCGCCGACCCACACGAGTTTTTCGTAGCGCACGGCCGTCTCGCCGTCATCGCCCGGCGCCAGTGAAACCAGCGCGAGGTCGATCCGCTTGTCACGCAGCATGCGCCGCAGATGCGTCGTCGATGCACACACCAGATGCACGCCGACGCGCGGATGACGGCCCGCGATCTCGCGCAGCAGCGTCGGCAAGAACGTGATGCAGTAGTCGTCGGGACAACCGAAGCGGATCGCGCCGCTCAGGCTGCGTCCGGTCAACTCGGCAAGCGCCTCGTCGTGAATGCGCAGCAGTTCACGTGCGTGGCGCAGCAGCGTTTCGCCGCGCGCGGTCAATTCGACGCCGCGCACCGTGCGTAGCAGCACGGCGCCGCCCGCCACTTCTTCGATGCGCCGCACCTGCATGCTGATCGCAGATTGCGTACGACCGACTTCGGTCGCGGTGCGCGTCAGCGAACGCGTGTCGGCGATCGTGACGAAGGTTCTGAGCAGATCGATGTCGAGGTTGGTCATGGTTTATCGAGGCGGGTATCAATGCGACGAATGGCATCCATCAACGGTATTCGTTTCCTGCGGCGAGGCGTTCAGTCGTAGCATCCGGAGAAGCCGGCCGTCACATGCGTTACACCCTTCGCGCCGGCCTCTTCGTACAGGAAACGAACCTCATGACGCCACTCTCCGAAACGGCATTCTGGTCGGCCGCGCAGCGCCATCTGATCCGCTATGGCGGTTCATTCTCGCCGGTCATCATCGAACGCGCCAGCGGTTCGTATGTCTACGATTCGACCGGCCGCGCGATTCTCGACTTTACGTCCGGACAGATGAGTGCCGTGCTCGGTCACGCGCATCCCGAAGTCGCCGACGTGATCGCGCACAGCGCACGCGAGCTGACGCACCTGTTCAGCGGCATGCTGTCGCGCCCGGTGGTCGAACTCGCGACACGTCTTGCAGAAATCGCGCCGCGCGGTCTCGAACGCTCGCTGCTGCTGAGTACCGGCGCCGAGGCGAACGAAGCGGCGATCCGCATGGCAAAGCTCGTCACCGGCAAATACGAAGTGGCCAGCTTCGCGCGCTCGTGGCACGGCATGACCGGCGCGGCCGCGTCGTCGACCTACAGCGCGGGCCGCAGCGGCTACGGCCCCGCGGCTGTCGGCTCGTTTGCAATTCCTACGCCCTATCCCTATCGCCCGGCATTCGAACGCAATGGACGCTACGACTGGAGCGCCGAACTCGATTACGCATTCGATTTACTCGACCGCCAGTCGGCGGGCAGCCTTGCTGCCTTTATCGCCGAGCCGATCATCAGCTCGGGCGGTTTGATTCCGTTGCCATCGGGCTATCTGCGCGCGCTGCAGCGCAAATGCGCGGAGCGCGGCATGCTGCTGATCGTCGACGAGGCGCAGACCGGCATCGGTCGTACGGGTCTGATGTTTGAGTGCGAGCGCGACGGTGTCGTGCCCGACATCCTTACGCTGTCGAAGACACTTGGCGCCGGGATTCCGCTGTCGGCGGTGTTGACCACATCGGCAATCGAGGAGCGTGCCTTCGAGAAGGGCTACCTGTTCTATACGACCCATGTATCGGACCCGTTGCCCGCAGCGGTCGGTGTGAAGGTGATCGAGATCGTACTGCGCGATGGGCTCGCACAACGTGCAGCGCAGGCCGGCGAACGGCTGCGTGCAGGGTTGATCGAGATGCAACGGCGTCATCGCTGCATCGGCGACGTGCGCGGCGAAGGACTGTTGCTCGGCATCGAGATCGTCGCAGATCGGGACAGCAAGGCACCGGCGCCGGATCTGTCCGCGGCGATTACCGAACGTTGCCTGCAACTAGGATTGCACATGAACATCGTGCAGTTGAAGGGCATGAGCGATGTGTTCCGGCTCGCACCGCCGCTGACGATCAGCGACAGTGAAATCGATCAGGCGCTTGGGATACTCGATGAGAGCATTGCGTATTGTCTGAACCGGCATTGAGCACGGATGTGGAGCGTACAGCGCTCCACATCCGCTTCAAGTCACCGCACAACATTCACCGCACCGTCGTCCAGCTACCGTAACGCGCCACCGCACTTTCATCGAAATTAAACCCAAGCCCCGGCGCATCGTGCAGCACCACCCGCCCGTTGCGATGCGCAAGCTGCCGATCGATCAACCGACGAAAGTTCAGCACCTGATCGTCCCAGAAGAACTCGACGTAGCGCGCATTCTGCGTCGCAGCCACGAGCGGGGCATGCACATCGTGAAACCAGTGCGGACACATCACTACGCCGTAGCTCGCCGCGGTCGCGGCGATGCGCCGCCACTCGGAGATGCCGCCGCACACCAACGCGTCGCTCTGCAGGATCGCGGCAGCGCCCTTGTCGAGCAGTTCCTTGTGATACCACCGGCCATAACCAATTTCGCCGGTCGCAAGCGGAATACGCGTGAGCTTCGCGAGGCGTGCGTGATTGTCGATATCGTCGGGAGAGAACGGCTCTTCGACGAAGTACGGATCGTAGGGTTCGAAACGCCGCAGGTATTGCAGCGCCTGCGTCGTATCGGTCCAGCCGTTGTTGATGTCGAGCATCAATTCGACATCGGGACCAACCGCTTCGCGCGCCGCACGCACGCGCGCTTCTTCTTCGCGCGGTGACAAACGCCCTGCTTTCATCTTCACCGCCTTGAAACCCATCTCGACATAGCTCGCCATTTCTTCGCCGAGCATCTGCGGTGTCTTGCCGTCGAGATAGTAGCCACCGCTCGCATAGGCAGGTACGGATTCGAGATGCACCGCGCCGAGTAATTTGTGCAACGGCAAACGATGCGTACGCGCATTCAGATCCCACAGCGCCGTATCGAGAATGCTGAGCGCACGCATCACCGTCCCCGCGCGCCCCTGCAACAGCGCCTCCTGATACATCGTCTGCCACAAACCTTCCACCGCGTAAGAATCCTTGCCGATCAACACCGGTGCAAGCAGTTGCTCGACTGCGACCTTCAGCAGTTCACCGCCCGCGCTACCGACATAGCAAAAGCCAAGCCCTTCGACGCCATCGGTCGAGCGCACTTTCACGAGACCGTAGTGGCGCGTCGACACGGTGCGGGTGGCAAACGAGGTCACGCGATCGAGCGGCACGCTCGCCGCGCACACCGAGACCGATTCGATTCTGGGCATTGCAGTACTCCTCCGTTGAACACAGTCGCGGCAAGGGTGCGACCGTCAGCAACGCAGTGTGATAGCGGCCACGAGTCAAAAACAGTATCCTTTGGCTTCTTTAAAAGATAAAACTTTTATTGATGGATTCGCGCTACCTGCAAAGCTTTGTCTATGTGGTCGAGCTCGGTTCGATCGCGGAAGCCGCGCGCCGGCTGGATCTGACGCCCGCCGCGGTGGCGCAGCGCGTCAAGATGCTCGAACAGGAACTCGGCGCGAAACTGGTGCGCCGATCGGGGCGCACGGTCGGCACGACCGAAGCCGGCGAACGCATTCTCGAGCGCGCGCGTGCGGTGCTGCACGACATCCGCGACCTCCGGTCCGATCTCAACGATGCGTCGGAGCTGGCCGGGCAACTGAGGCTCGGTGGCACGCCGACGATGATGACGAGCCTGATCCCCGATGTGCTGGCGGGACTGCTCGCGCGTCATCCGCAGATCGACATCTACCTCGAACCGGGCACCTCGCTCGATCTTTATCGCAAGGTAGTGAGCGGCGATCTCGATGCAGCAATGATCGTGCAGCCGCTATTCGAGCTGCCGAAAAGCTGCGACTGGCGAACCTTTCGCGAAGAGCCGTTGATCCTCCTCACGCCGGCATCAATGAAGGTGAGCGATCCACACGCGGTGCTCGCAAGCGAGCCGTTTTTGCGTTATGACCGCAATGTGGTCGGTGGTCAGCTTGCCGATGCGTACTTGCGTCAGCATGGCATCCGGCCGCATCAACGGTGCGAACTCGACGGGCTCGATGCGATTGCGGTGCTCGTGGATCGTGGTATCGGTGTATCGCTCGTGCCGGACTGGCTGATGACGCGCTTCGCGGGCCTGTCGCTTGCGAAGTGGCCGCTGCCGCATCCGTTTCCGAAACGGGTGGTCGGGTTGTTGTGGGGACGTTCGTCGGCGCGCATGCGGCTGGTTCAGGCGTTTCTGAACACTGCGCTGGCGCTGCCGAATCGATAAGTGGCTCGGCATGCCCCGAAGCAAAGTTTTACTGATGTCTGAAGCAACATCGACGTAACGCATCGCCGCGCCCGATGCCGCAATAATGTCTGCTTGAGGCCAATGCCCACTGCCCGCTACTCGCACGCGTCGCGCCCCTTGCATGTTCCCGTCAACTTCCTGGCTCCGGACTCTCGATGACCGCCCCGCTCCCTCCCGCTCCCAGCGACGCCGACGACACCCCCGACAACGCCCACACCGGCCTGCGCAAAGGTCTCACGAACTACGGCGACAACGGCTTCTCGCTGTTCCTGCGCAAGGCGTTTATCAAGGGCGCGGGCTACACCGACAGCGCGCTCGATCGACCGGTGATCGGTATCGTCAACAGCGGCAGCGCGTACAACCCGTGTCACGGCAATATGCCGCAACTGCTCGAAGCGGTGAAACGCGGTGTGATGCTCGCAGGCGGCCTGCCGATGGATTTCCCGACCATCTCGATCCACGAATCGTTTTCGCAGCCGACCAGCATGTATCTGCGCAATCTGATGTCGATGGATACCGAGGAGATGATTCGCGCGCAACCGATGGATGCGGTCGTGCTGATCGGCGGTTGCGACAAGACCGTGCCGGCGCAGTTGATGGGCGCGGCGTCGGCGGGCATTCCGGCGATCCAGTTGATCACCGGTTCGATGCTGACCGGCTCGCATCGCTCGGAGCGCGTCGGCGCGTGCACCGATTGCCGTCGCTACTGGGCGCGTTTTCGCGCCGACGACATCGGCGCCGAAGAGATCGCCGACGTCAATAACCAGCTTGTTGCAAGCGTCGGCACCTGTTCGGTGATGGGCACCGCGAGCACCATGGCGTGTCTGGCAGAAGCGCTCGGCATCACGGTGCCGGGCGGTGCCTCACCGCCCGCGGTCACGGCCGATCGCATGCGCATCGCGGAGTTGACCGGCGCGCAAGCCGTGCAGATCGCACGCGAGCACCTGACCATCGACCGCATTCTCACCGCCGACGCATTCGAGAACGCGATGCGCGTGCTGCTCGCGATCGGCGGTTCGACCAACGGCATCGTGCATCTGACCGCGATCGCGGGACGGCTCGGCTTCGACGTCGATCTGCAGGCGCTCGATCGCATGGGCCGCGAGACGCCCGTGCTGCTCGACCTGAAACCGTCGGGCCAGCACTACATGGAGGACTTCCACAAGGCAGGCGGCATGGCGACGCTGCTGCGCGAACTGA
Source organism: Paraburkholderia acidicola (assembly GCF_002362315.1). Lineage (GTDB taxonomy): Bacteria > Pseudomonadota > Gammaproteobacteria > Burkholderiales > Burkholderiaceae > Paraburkholderia > Paraburkholderia acidicola. The sequence continues at coordinate 152,150 of NZ_MTZV01000006.1, read as the reverse complement.
AGCCGCTATTGCGACTCGATGCGCTGACCGTCACGGGCCGCACGCTCGGCGAGACGATCGACGACGCTGGTCCTGGCTTCGCGCAGGACGTGGTGCGGCCGTTCGCCGATCCGATCTATCCGCAGGGCAGCATCGCTGTGTTGCGTGGCAATCTCGCGCCGGGCGGCGCGATCATCAAGCAGTCGGCCGCGGATGCGAAGCTGATGGAGCACGAAGGTCGCGCCATCGTGTTTGAAGACGCCGAAGATCTCGCGAACCGCATCGATCGCGACGACCTCGACGTCACCGCCGACGACATCCTCGTACTCAAACGCATCGGTCCAAAGGGCGCACCTGGCATGCCGGAAGCTGGCTACATCCCGATTCCGAAGAAGCTCGCACGGCTCGGCGTCAAAGACATGGTGCGCATTTCCGATGGCCGCATGAGCGGCACCGCGTTCGGCACGATCGTATTGCACGTCACACCGGAAGCGGCCGTGGGCGGACCGCTCGCGTGGGTGCAGACCGGCGACCGGATTCGTCTGAGCGTCGCAGCGCGCGAACTTACCTTGCTCGTGTCGGATGCGACGCTTGCACAGCGCGCCGAGCAGGCACCGGTCACCGAACCGACCGCGGAGCGCGGTTATCGCAAGCTTTTCCTGCAAACGGTGACGCAGGCGGATCTTGGTGTCGATTTCGACTTTCTGCGCGCTGCACAGAACAACGGGACGACACCGCGGCGTTAGGGGGCATGCAGTAAGTGGCATCGGGTCTCCTAACGACCCGGACACAAAAAATATTAACGTTTGAAGCAACCGGGCCGCTCTTCTTCGCGCGTCTGCGCCACGCAATACTGCGCTGGCTGATCCAGACATCCAGACAGCCAGCGAAGGAGGCACCGCCCATGACGTCCCCCACTCCCCGCCTGCGCGGCGTGCTCGCGCCGGTACTCACACCGTTCGCCGCCGACGGCACGCCATCCGCGGCACGCTATGTCCGGCATTGCCGCCTGCTGCTGAATCAAGGCGTCGGCCTCGCGGCATTCGGCACGAACTCGGAAGCGAACTCGCTAAGCGTGCGTGAAAAGCGCACGTTGCTCGACGCACTTGCCGAAGCCGGTTTGCCCACTGCACGCATGATGCCAGGCACCGGCGCGTGTGCGATTCCCGATACAGTGGAATTGACCCGTCATGCACTGGCACACGGCTGCGCCGGCGTATTGATGTTGCCGCCGTTCTACTACAAAAGCGTAAGCGAAGAAGGCCTGTTCCGCAGCTTCGCGAGCGTGATCGATACCGTTGCCGATCCGCGTTTGCGCATCTACCTGTACCACATCCCGCAGGTCGCACAGGTCGGCATAAGCCCGACGCTGATCGAACGTTTGTTGCGCGCCTATCCGGGCATCGTCGCGGGTATCAAGGACAGTTCCGGCGACTGGCAGAACACCGAGGTCCTGCTCGATGCGTTCCAGCCCGACGGTTTCGATGTCTTCGCTGGCAGCGAGACGTTTCTGTTGCGCACATTGCAGCGCGGCGGCGCAGGCTGCATCACGGCGACCGCTAACGTCAACGCGAAGGCGATTGCGCGTCTCGCACGCGAGTGGCACAACGACGATGCACTCGCGCAGCAGCAGGCACTCGATACCACGCGCGCCGCGCTCCAGCGCTTTCCGATGATCGCCGCGATGAAAGCGGCGATTGCGTGGCAATCGGGCGACGATGGCTGGGCCGCTGTACGGCCACCGCTCATCGAACTCGACGAGGCGCAACGGCGCGATCTGGAGTCTGCGTTGACGAACATCGGTTTTCATCTCGACGACGCAGCAACGCTAGCGGAACACACAGAGGAGGCCGCGCATCCAGGCAACTAGCGCCGCACTGGAACCCGCGCAACGTACAGACACACCACAACACGATAACGCCCGCGCCCCCATCCAACGACTACACGTTTCGCGTCAGCGGGTCAGGAGACAACCTTGTTCATCCGCACCGCCCTTTCCCCGGCAGTCGGTACGAGCGACGCCGATCGACTGTTTCGCCGCGTCGCGCTGCGCTTCATGCCGCTGCTATTCGCCGGCTACGTGGTCGCGTATCTGGACCGCGTGAACGTCGGCTTCGCGAAACTGCAGATGCTAGGCAGCCTGCACTTCAGCGAGGCCGCTTACGGACTCGGCGCGGGCCTCTTCTTCGTCGGTTACTTCCTGTTCGAAGTACCCAGCAATCTGCTGCTACACCGGCTCGGCGCTCGACGCTGGATCGCGCGGATCATGGTGACGTGGGCCGCGCTGTCGATGGCGACCGCATGGGTCACGACACCCGCGATGTTCTACACCGTGCGCTTTCTGCTCGGCGTCGCGGAAGCCGGTTTCTTTCCCGGCATGATCCTGTATCTGACTTACTGGTTTCCGTCGCATCGGCGCGGCAAGATGGTGGCGGTGCTGATGGCGGGCAATCCAGTGTCTGGGCTGGTGGGCGGACCGCTCTCCGGCTACATCATGCACGCAACACACGGGGTGTCGGGAATGGCCGGCTGGCAGTGGCTGTTCATCATCGAGGCGCTGCCGTCGGTTGTGCTCGGTATCGTGATCTTCTGTTTTCTCGATGACCGCGTCGCCGATGCGCGCTGGCTCGACGATCATGAAAAACGGCTGATCCAGCAGGAAATCGATGCGACGGCCGCCGCACGCACGCATAGTGGCGTGCGTGCTGTGTTCACATCGGCACGCGTGTGGCTGATGTGTCTGATCCTGTTCGGCATCGTGATGGGTTCGTATGCGATTGGTTTCTGGCAGCCGACCATCATCCGCGGCACCGGCATCGACGATCCGTTCGTGATCGGCTTATTGACGATGATTCCCTACACCGCCGCCCTCATCGCCATGATCGCCGTGGGTCGTCATGCGGATCTCACACGCGAACGGCGCTGGCACGTTGCTGGGCCAGCGCTGCTCGCAGCGAGCGGGTTTATTGTGTGCGCGCTGAATGGCGATCACGCGTTGCTATCGATGGTCGGGCTCACGCTCGCCGCCGTCGGTGTCGTGACCGCGCTGCCGATGTTCTGGGCGCTACCAACCGCCTTTCTCGGTGGCACCGGCGCGGCGGCCGGCATCGCGTTGATCAACTGCACCGGCAACCTCGCGGGTTTTATCAGCCCGGCTGTGATCGGCTGGTTGAAGACCGTCACGCATACGCTGTCGTCGGGGCTTTTTGTCGTGGCGGCTTCGCTTGCTGTGTCAGCGTTGTTGATCGTTGTGCTTGTGCCTGCGCGGCTCGTCAACAGATAGCCGAGCCTCGTGCTTTAGCTGCTGGCTACGTCATGCCTTCGGCACCCGCCCGTAGGTATCCTCGAACCGGACGATATCGTCCTCCCCAAGATAAGCACCCGACTGCACCTCGATCAGCTCGAGCGGAATCTTGCCGGGGTTCATCAAACGATGCGTCACGCCGAGCGGAATATAAGTCGATTGATTCTCGGTCAGGATGGTCTCGTTCTCGCCGTTTGTGACGAGCGCCGTGCCCTTCACCACGATCCAGTGCTCCGCACGGTGATGGTGCATCTGCAGGCTTAACTGCGCACCTGGGCTGACTTCAATGCGCTTCACCTGGAAGCGATCGCCGCTGTCGATCCCTTCGTACGATCCCCACGGGCGAACCACGCGGCGGTGCGTGACCGACTCATGGCGGCCCATCGCATTCAGTTGGGCAACGATCTTCTTGACGTCCTGAGCCTGATCGCGATGCGCGACCAGCACGGCATCGGCGGTTTCGACAATCACCACGTTGTCGAGACCAATCGCGGCCACCAGGCGATGCTCGGCGCGAATATACGAATTGCTCACCGATTCCGTCAGCACGTCGCCCAGCAGCGCGTTGCCCTCTCCATCACGCGCGGCAATCTCCGCGAGCGCCGTCCATGAGCCAATGTCGTTCCAGCCGAGATCCGACACGGCGATCACCGCGGCGCGACGGGTTTTCTCCATCACCGCATGGTCAACCGAGACGTTCGGGCTCGCCGAAAACGCTTCTGCGTCGAGACGCACGAAGTCGTTGTCGTGTTTTGCGGCCTTGAGTGCAAGCTCTGCCTGCTGCGCAATTTCCGGCTCGAACGTGCGCAGCTCATCCATGAAGGTCGACGCCTTCAGCATGAACATGCCGCTGTTCCAGTAGTAACCGCCGTCCGCGAGGAAACGCTGCGCCGTCGCGGTGTCCGGTTTTTCAACAAACGTATCGACGGCAAAAGCCTGCGTGTCGTCAAGCAGTTGTGCGCCTGCGCGAATGTAACCATAGCCGGTGTGGGCTTCGGTCGGCGTGATGCCGAACGTCACCAGGTAGCCGTCTTTGGCAATCTGCGCCGCCGCTTCGGCGGCTTTGACGAAGGCCGCTTCACCAGCGATCACGTGGTCCGACGGCAACACGAGCAGCAACGATTCGGGTGATTCACGCAAGGCCATCAATGCAGCGATGGCGATCGCCGGCGCCGTGTTACGGCTGACTGGTTCGAGCACGATCGACGACGTGGTCGTACCAATCTGACGCAGCTGCTCGGCAACCAGAAAGCGCTGTTCGTTATTCGTGACGACAATCGGCGATGCCACGTCGGCGATACCGCGCAGGCGCAATGCCGTCTGCTGAACCAGCGTGTTTTCGCCAGTCAACTTCAGATACTGCTTCGGATAACCGCCGCGCGACATCGGCCACAAGCGTGTGCCACTTCCGCCACACAGGATCACGGGATGAATGAGCATGGTCTACTTCTCTCTACGTTTTGTTGTAATCAAAGACTGGGCATACCTTCGCGGTGCTTCGCACGCTGAACGGTGTGGCCCGGTTCAATCCGTTGCACCGGTGAGTTCCATCCGTACCGACTCGAGTTCACGCGGCAAACGGCGCGAGACCGGATTCTTGCGCGGCAACTCCGCGAAATTCAACCGCTTATACAGTTCATACGCACGCGTATTGCTGACCAGTACATCCAGCACGATCTGCCTGCCACGCGCCTCATGAAGCAACTCCGCTCGCAATGTGTTCGTGAATAGCGCACTGAATACGCCCTCGCCTCGCATCTGTTCGTGCGTCGCACAGTGTGCAATCTGCGTTTGCGACGATTTCGGCGCGGGCAATTCGCTTTCCAGCACCAATCCGCGCAACAACATGCCGACCGTGCGACGCACACCAAAGAACGACAGCAACATCAGCGCGACATGCGGATCGTCAAACCAGATCGCGCGACCGTCGTGCATCGCAAGCAACGCCACTACCGTGCCGTCGCCCGTCACTGCCACACGGTGCCGCCGATAGGAAAAACGCCCATGCTTCGACGCAAAAGCAAATTGCAGGAACGCGATGCACGTATCGGGTTGTTCACCGAGAAAGTAACCAAATTCGCGCACGCCAGAAGCAAACATCAGCGGCGCGCACGCCTGTGCATCGTCCGCTTGCGCCGGGCGAAAGCGCAACGCTGGGGCTTCCTGGCCCCCTCCCGTTGCACGGGTGTGCGCTGTTTGAATGGCGTGCATAACGATGAGCTTCTCTCTATCGAGGCAGGCGCTTGAGCGCCGCGATGGTCTGGCTGATCTGCCCGGGCTGGTGCGTCGAACAGATAAAAAACCGCAGGCGCGCCGCTTTCTCTTCGACTGCCGGATAGAAAATCGGCTGCACGTTGATGCCTTCCGCAAACAACGTATTGGCCCACTGCGCCGCTTTCAGCGTGCTGCCGGTGATGATCGGCACAACGGCATACCCTGCGCTCTTGCCCGTATCGAGACCTGCGGCATGTGCTTCATCGAGAAACTGCTTGCCACGTGCGCGCAAAAGCGCCACGCGCTCCGGTTCGGCAATCAGGCGCTCGAGTGCGGCAAGCGAGGCTGCCGCCAGCGCGGGCGAAAGTCCGACGCTATACAGAAAGCCTGGCGCGAGATGTCGCAGGATGTCGATCAACGCCTGCGACCCGGCGATAAATCCGCCGCAGCCCGCCAGCGTCTTGCTCAGCGTACCCATCCAGATATCGACCTCGTCGCTCGCGATACCGCACTGCTCGCGAATGCCCCTGCCATGCGCGCCCAGCACGCCCAGCGAGTGCGCCTCGTCGACCATCAGGAACGCGGCATGACGGCGTTTGATCGCGACGAATTGCGCCAGGTCGGGGAAGTCCCCGTCCATGCTGTATAAACCCTCCACGGCAATCAGCACGCGGCGGTAATCCTGTCGCACGCGCGTCAGCAATGCATCGAGTGCCTGCCAGTCGTTGTGCGGAAAGCTCAACCGTTTCGCGCCGCTCAGTTGCGCGCCCTGCACGATGCTGTTGTGCGCAAGCGAGTCGTGCACGATCAGATCGCCCTGACCGAACAGCGAACCGATCACCGTGACGTTGGTCGCATGACCGCTCACGAATACAACGCAGTCGTCCACCTCGTAAAACGACGCGAGCGCCGTTTCGAGTTCGCGTTGCACCGGCCGCTCGCCCGCCACCATCCGGCTCGCCGACGCGGAGGTGCCGTAACGATCGATCGCCTCCTTAGCGCGGGCGGAAACCCGTGGATCGCCGGCGAGGCCCAGGTAGTTGTAGTTCGCGTAGTTCACGTACTCGGCGCCGCCGATCCGCGTCGTAGCTCCTGCAATGCCTTCATGCACGCGAAAGAACGGCGACTGCACCTGCAGCTTCTCGCCCATCTGCCGCATGATTTCGACCTGCTGATAGCCCGGCATCGTCTCGAAGCTGCATAGCGCCGCACGCGAAGCGTCCTGCGCCGCGCGCGTACCACTGGCGGCCAGCGGCACGCCTGGCGCCTGCGCCTCTTCGGACACCCGCTCGAGTTGCCGCAACAGCGCCTTCGCAGCGAGTTGCTGACGGATCTGATCGCCCAATCCCATGTTGTTGCACTAACCCCGTGATGGTCTGGCCTGAAGTCGAGTTCAAGCCGTAAATTCGGCCCATTCCCACGCATCGCGCGTGGCGAGCAAGCGGGCTATGAGCTTGTAGTTCATTTCATGACTCGGTCGCACTGCGTTCACGCGACCGAGTAGCGGTGCTCCGGCCATGGCCATATCGCCCACCAGATCGAGTACACGGTGCCGCACGAATTCATCGGGTACGCGCATGCCGCCCAGCACGCGATTGCCGACAATCGCCGCGGTACACGACAGACGTGCGCCGCGCAGGATCGGCATACCGCGCACGTAGCCGGCAAGAATCGCGGGGATTGCCCATTTGACGCGTCCATACGAACGCGACGGCGCGATCTGTCCGGCAAAACTCTCAGGCGTCACTGCGCCGTCCCACCGCAATTCCCCAAAACCTTTTAGCTCGTTGCGCACGGCCATTTCATACGTAGACGACGGTTCGATCGAGATACTGCGTTCGTCGCGCGTGCCCTCTCCATCGACGATCTTCACCGCCTGCAATACGCGAATGAATCGCTTGGCAGCTGGCAATTCGATTCGTCCGCACGCGTGAATCGCCTCGATCCACGGCTGTGCGCTGCCATCGAGAATCGGTACTTCTTCGGCATCGAGTTCGACTGTCGCGCGATCGATCTCGCAGGTCAGCAACGAGGCCAGCAGATGCTCGATCGTGCGCACGCGCACGCCACCAGCTGTTTCGAGCATCGTGCACAGCGGCTGGCCGCGCCGCAGCGCCGGACTCACCGCGAGTTCCGCCAGAACGCGACCGCCTTCCATACGCTTGAAGACGATGCCGCGCGGACTGTCGGCGTTGCCCGGAACGATCCGCACGTTGACGCGCCGCCCCGTATGCAGGCCGTGACCGCTCAGCTGCAACGGTCGCGCGAGCGTGCCCTCCTGGCTGCTCCAACCCGCGGGTGCCAGCATCAGACCAGCTCCGTCACGCTCGGCACGGGCATCTGCGTATCGCGCTGTTCCGACAACGCGTCGGCTACATCCGCAAGCGCATGCACGCCGACATCGAGTGCATGTTGTGCGGCAAATGTCGCGACCTGTGCCGCTGCCGCACTCGGTTCTGCTGTTTCGTCCTGCGTCTGGATCGATTCCACGATGCGTTGCGCGAGCGAATGCACAGTCGCGCCTTCGGCCATCGTCATGATCGACAGCTTGACCTGGAAGCTCTCTTCGACCGCCATGCCGAGTTCCATGCCCATCAGCGAATCCATGCCCATGTCGAGGATCGAACGACCGGTTTCGATTTTTTCCGGCGACATGTGCAGGATGCGCGCGATCTGCGCCTGCAAGGTCTCCTCGACAAGACGCAGCGCTTCCGCAAACGGCAAGCCGAGAATCTGGTCGCGCATCTGCGCGCCGCCCTGGCGCGCCGGCTCATGACTGCCGCGCGCATGCAGCTCGGTGTAGCGGCGCGCACGCGCGGCCGGCATACCGAGTGCGAGCGCCTGCCAGTCAAGACGCACCACCGCCTCGCCAACGGTCTCGTCGAGCAACGCACGCTCCAATGCCGCCAGCGCTTCAGTCGACGTGATCGACAAACCGCCGATGCGTGCCTGCAACGCTTCACGCGTCTCGGCGTTGCGCGCGAGGAAGCCGACGTCGTCCAGCGGGCCCCACGCCATGTACGTCCCGCTTAAACCCCCAGCACGGCGCTGGCCAATCAGTGCTTCGAGGAAGCTGTTGGCCGCTACATAGCTCGATTGCCCCGGATTCCCGAGGAACGTCGTCGCCGACGAATACACGACGAAGAGGTCGAGCTTTAGATCACATGTCGCCCGATGCAGATTCCATGCGCCAGCCAGCTTCGGCGCGAGCACGGCGGCAAAACGCGTGTCGTCGAGATTGCGAATGAGGCCATCGTCGATGACCATCGCCGAATGCACCACGCCCTTGAGCGGCGTGCCGCGTGCGGCGATCCAGGCGAGCAGCGCATCGAGCGCGGCGGCATCGGTGACGTCGCAGGCGGCTGTATGCACCTGTACGCCGCGCTGTTCGCGCCACGTCTGTGCCTCTGCGGCAAGTTCCGGCGTGAGCGTGCCCGAACGGCTGGCCAATGTCAGATGACGCGCGCCGCGCGACATCATCCAGCGTGCGGTGGCGAACCCGAATCCGCTGGTCCCACCGACGATCAGATAGGCCGCTGCAGGATCGAGCTGCAACGCTTCGGTCACAGCCGTCGTGCGAGCCGGAGCCGGCGTGCCGTCCGGATAGGTCACGAGGATCTTGCCGATCTGACGCGCCTGCTGCATATGGCGGAACGCTTCCTCGACCCGGTCGGCGGGGAACGCGCGATACGGCAACGGATGCAGCACGCCGCTCGCGAAGAGTTGCATCACTTCGTCGAACAGACGCGCTGTCAACTCCGGCAGCGCGCTCATCAACTGGTCCGCGTCGATGCCGAAATAGCTGATGTTGTTGCGGAACGGACGCAAACCGATGCGACTGTTCTCGTAGAAATCTCGCTTGCCGAGTTCGAGAAAACGGCCGAACGGACGCAGCGTATCGATACTGCGCACCATCGCTTCGCCAGCCAGCGAGTTGAGCACGACATCGACGCCGGCACCTTGCGTGCGTTCGCGGATTTCATCGGCGAACGCGAGGCTGCGCGAATCGAACACATGATCCGCACCGAGCAGACGCACGAATTCGCGTTTCTCGCGGCTACCCGCCGTCGCGAAGACTTCCGCGCCTAGATGGCGTGCGAGCTGGATCGCCGCGATCCCCACGCCACCGGCCGCGCCATGCACGAGTACACGCTCGCCGCGGCGCAGACGCGCGAGTTCGCACAGCGCGTAGTACGCCGTAAAGAACGTGGTCGGCACAGTGGCCGCTTCTTCGAACGTCAGACGTTCGGGCTTATGAGCGATAGCATTCGTACTGGTGCGCACGCGACTCGCGAACGACGCCGGCGCGAAGCCGAGCACCGCATCGCCGGGAACGAAACGCCGCACGTTGCGCCCAACGCGCGCCACGCGCCCCGACAACTCCATGCCGATCGTCGCACCGGCAAAACCGTTTTCGACGGCTTCGTCCGACAGCAGACCCATCGCGTACATCACGTCGCGGAAATTCAGGCCGGTTGCAACCGGTTCGATCTCGACTTCGTCGGCGGTGAGTTCACGTTGCGGCAGCGCAAACCATTCGAGGTTACGCAGCGAACCCGGTGACGCAAAACCCAGGACCGTCGGTTCGCTCTGTGCATACGTTGAAACAGGCGATGCGCTGCGCAATGCCGCGCTCGCAGCGGGCAGCATGCGCGGCACGTAGCGGCCTTGCGGCGTCAGCAGGACTTCTTCTTCGCCATCTGAGGCTGAGGCGAGCAGTTCACGCGCCAGTTCGGCAGCCGTGTCGCGGCAGGCCGGCGACACATCGATCAGACGGCACGACAGTTCGGGATGCTCGTTGGCCAGCACGCGGCCAAGGCCCCACATCGCCGCCTGTTCGGGACGCAAGGTTGCAGCCTCTGCAAACGGAGCGACGACCGGCGCGCCGCCGCGCGTGACGATCCATAGCATCGGCTGCATGATGCTGGCCACCGCCGCGAGATCGCGCACGAGTTGTGCAAGAGCCAGCGTAGTCTGCTGCTGGACCTGCATGACGGCGGCGCCGTCGGCATCGGCGGGCAATGCGCGATCGGGAGCGATGAACACCACGTGATGCTCACGGCCCGCTGGCAAGGCCAGCTTGCTCATGTCGTGGCGCAATGCGGCCAATGTACTGCTCGACGTGGTGTGGCCTGCGGCTTGCAACGCGGTTGCCAGAGCGGTGTCAGCAACGTCTGCTGCGTACAGCAGCGACCAGTGGGCCGGCACCGTCTGCGGTGCGGTTTCATCTGTTGCAGACGCAACCACGTAGGGCTCACGCGCAACGATCAATGTCGGCGTGCCTTCGAGATCGAGACCCTGCTCGGTATGCCGCGTGACGTCTTCGAAACCGGCCTCTTCGAGGTGTTTCGTCAAGGCAACCGGCGACAGCCATGCCGTGCGGCGTGCATGGGCGTGTGCAGTGTCCGCGTCGAGATCGAACACGATATCGGCGAAGCGGCTACTGCGCGGCTCGGTCATCACGACCAGCGCGCCCGGAGCAAGCCAGCCGCGCAACGCGTTCAACAGTACACGCGGCTCGGCCTGCGCCGCCAGCACGTGACTCGCCACCACGATGTCATAGCGCGCACCGTTCTCGACGCCAGTCAGACACGGCACATCGCCGAATTCGATGCCTACGACGCGGACCGACGGATGCTCGCCGGCATCGAAACCGCTCACCTGTTCGCGCGTACCGGCAATTGTGTAGTCGCAACGCGACGACGGCATCTGGATCGCGAGCGGTTGCAGCACATCGTTCGATGGCGAATTCAACTGGAGTACATGCAAACGACGCGGCTCGTCCCATGCTTCGATCGCGCGCTTGAGGCACGCACTCGTCAGCGCATTGACGTGCGCCCACGTCGGCGATGCTTCGAAGAAATGTTCGACCAGACTGCTGCGCGACTGCGGCAGGATCTGCGCACCGCTCACGTCGCCGCGCAACACTGCGGGCAGTGCGGCGCCGCAATGCGCGAGCAAGGTCAGCTCGGCGACATGGGCGGGCGACTGCGCGAGCAGATCGCGCCACAATTCGTCGATGCCGGGCAGGTTCGTGCAGGCCACGGCGTCACGCAGCAGATGCTCGCCGTCGCGCTGCACGAGGCCATCTTCAACGGCGATCTGCACCAGCCGCGCGAGCAAGGCAGGATGCGCGCAGTCCGGCAGCGACGGTTGAGCAAAAACGTTCAGCGCATCGAGCGCTTTCAATGCGTAGGCACTGGCCAGCACATCGAGCAGCGGCAACATTTCCGTCAGATGCGCCTGCCTGCGCAACGGGTCTTCCTGCACGGACAAAGCGGCGCAGGCGTCGTCCAGCAAGGCGGCGGGTTCGGGCAACGCACGGGCGTCGATAGTGTCGGCACGCGGCCTCGCTTCCGCGACGTACGCGTAACGTCCCGGTGCATGCTGACGCCGGCCCATCAGGTCGACGCGGCGGAAGCGGCAGGCGCCGAGCCGCGCGACGATCTCGCCCTGCGCATCGACGAATTCGAATGACGCAACCACCGAATGCGGACTGCGACGCTCGATCCGCGCGATCACATAGCGAATCCCGTCACCGCGCAAATAATCGATACGTCCAAGCTGCACCGGCACATACGCAGCTGCATCGATATCGGCCTGCTGCGTCGATGCAAGCAATGCGAACAACGGATGGAAGCCGCTATCCATCAGCGCCGGATGAAGCGCATAAGCACCCAGCGTCGTGTCGGATTGCGCAAGCTCAGCGGGCGCGGCCACCTCGGCCAGCGCGATATCGGCGGCCGCATCGACATGCACCGCGCGCACCCACTGGAATGCGGGACCGTAGCTCAGGCCGATTGCGGCCGTGTTCTCGTACAGCGTGTCGCCGGACATGGCCGGCTGCGCCAGCAGATTCGCGAGCGTCGCTGCGGATAGGGCGTCTGCTTCAGCGTTCGAATCCAGTGCGCAACCGCTCGCCAGCAGACGGCCGGTCACATTGAGCGACCACGCTTCGTCCGACATGCGGTCGCGCGTTTCGATCGTGAAACCGGCGGTGCGCACGTCGACGGTGAAGCGGAACAGTTTCGAATGCTGCGGCTGGAACACGACGGGCAGACGGATCTCGAGATTCTCGACTGCGCAGCTCTCAGTGCCGAAGTGCTCGCGTGCAGCGGCCAGCGCCATCTCCACGTAGCCCGCACCCGGGAACGCGACACCGCAGTCGACCACGTGATCGGCGAGCATCGGCAGGCCGGCCGGATCGAGTTGATTTTCCCAGGCCAGCGCGTGTTCACGCAGACGGTAACCGAGCAACGGATGGGCGCGCCTGCGATTGACGAGGTTGTAGCCCTCGGGCGTCGGCCCAAGCCAGTAGTGTTCGTGCTGCCATGGATACGACGGCAACGCGACACGTACGCCGGCCGGCGCGAAGCGTGCGACGTCAACGCGCGCCCCGTTCGCGAGCGCCGCGTAGATCGCGTGATGCAGCATCTGGGCGCTGTCCTGATTGCGCTTGAGCGTCGCGAGCGAGCGGCCGCTGACGCGAACATCGTCGAGCGTCTGCGTCACGTAAGTGCGCAGGATCGAATGCGGACCGACTTCGAGGAACAGACGCACACCGGTTCCGACGATGTGCGCAATCGCGTCGCCGAAACGCACCGGTTCGCGGATATTGCGCCACCAGTAGTGCGCATCGAGTTCGGTGCCCGCGAGCACCTCGCCCGTTACCGCCGAGACGAACGTACGCGTCGCCGCAGACGGTTCGAGTTCTGCAAGGCCCCGCAATACACCGGCCTCGATCGGATCCATTTGACTGCTGTGGAACGCGTAGTCGAGTTCCAGCATCTGGAAGAAACGGCCGCTCTCTTTCACGGCGGCCTCGACGACCTGCAACGCGTCAAACGAACCGGCCAGCGTGACGGCTTGCGGGCTGTTCACGCCAGCGACCTCGACTGCCGTCTCTACACCGAGTTGCGTCAGCAGCGCGCGCATCGCGGCCTCACCGAGACCGGCAGCGGCCATCCGGCCCGTACCGCGCGTGCCTGCCTGCATGCGGCTGCGAATCTTGATCACATGCACGGCCTGCGCCAGCGTCAGCGCGCCCGCCGCCCACGCCGAGGCGACTTCACCGACGCTGTGGCCGACGCACACGTCATAGCCCACCCCGCGCGCTTCGAGGACGCGCACCACACCGACCTGCAGCGCGAACAGCAACGGCTGCGCGTGTTCGGTGGCTTCGAGCTGCTCCGCGCTTACACCGTCGCGCAGCACCTCAGCCAGCGACGGACTGCCGTCTGCACACCACAGCGCGTCGACTTCCTCAAGCGCGGCACGGAACACCGGTTCCTGTTCCTGCAGCTGCTTGCCCATGCCGGCCCACTGCGAGCCGTTGCCGGAGAACACCAGTGCGAGACGCGTATCGTCGCCAGGCGTATCGCCTTGTACCAGCGCGACCGGCGTTTGATCGGCGGACGGATCGGCCAGTGCGGCGAGCGCCGCGCGTGCTTCGGCAAGCGTCGCCGGTGAAACGATTGCGCGGTGCTTCAGCCATTGCCGACGATGCGCCGCGTTCGATGCGAGCGTCGCCCACGGCGTGCCGCCATCCAGCCTCGCCAGATAACGTGCGGCCAGCGCGGGCAGCGCGGCGGCGGTGCGGGTCGAGAGGATCAGCGGCGGCAGTGCGGCGGCGGCTTTCGCGTCGCTACGTGATTCGGCCTGGGCTTCGTTGTTGCCTGCCGTTGCAGGCGCTTCCCGCAGCACGATGTGCGCATTGGTCCCGCCGAAACCAAACGAATTCACACCGATAACCAGCGGCTCCGCACCGCCTTCGAGTGGTGTGAAGCGATCGACGACGCGCAGCCGGCCACCGATGAAATCGATTGCAGGATTTGGCGTTTCAAAATGCAGCGTCTTCGGCACCGCGCGGTGCTTCAGGCACAGAATCGCCTTGATCAAACCGGCCATGCCGGACGCGGTTTCGAGGTGGCCGACGTTGGTTTTCACCGAGCCGATCAGCAACGGCCGGTCGACCGGCCGCCCCGCCGATGCGACTTCCATCAACGCACGCGCTTCGATCGGATCACCAACCGCGGTCCCCGTGCCGTGCGCCTCGACATAGGCAAGCGAGCGCGGATCGACACCTGCGCGCTCATAGACCGTGCGCAGCAGTGCGGCTTGCGTGGCCGCACCCGGCACGCTGATACCGCCTTGCGAGTACCCATCCGAATTGACGCCGGAGCCCGCGATGACCGCATGTATCGTGTCGCCATCGGCCAGTGCGCGATCGAGCGTTTTAAGCATCACGAGCGCGCCGCCTTCAGAGCGGACATAGCCGTCGCCGGTTGCGTCAAACGCACGGCAACGGCCACGCGGCGACAGCATCGACGCTTTCGAAAACGTCACGAAGCCGAACGGATGCAGCAGCAGATTGACGCCACCTGCGAGCGCCACTTCGGCGTCGCCCGATTGCAACGCCTGACAGGCCTGATGCAACGCGACCAGCGACGACGAACACGCGGTATCCACCGACACGCTCGGACCGCGCAGATCGAACAGATACGACAGACGGTTCGACGCAATGCTCAGCGTGTTGCCGGTCGCCGAGTACGGATCGATCGAATTCAGGTCATCGACGAAACGATTGCCATAGTCCTGACTCGCGACACCGACATAGACCGCGCAAGGGCTGCCCTCCATGTCGCGCGGACGCACACCCGCGTCCTCGAAGGTCTCCCACGCGAGTTCGAGCAACAGACGCTGCTGCGGGTCCATCTGCTGCGCCTCGCGCGGCGAGATGCCGAAGAAGGCGGCGTCGAAGCCGGCTACATCGTCGAGTACACCTGCCGAAAACGTATAGCTCTTGCCTGCTTCGCGCTTCGTGGGATGCTGATAGAACTCCGTGCCGAAACGTTCAGCCGGTACTTGCGTGACTGCATCTTTTTCGTCGCGCAGCAGCGCCCAGAAGTCTTCAGGTCCCTCGACATGACCAGGGAAACGGCAAGCCATCCCCACAATTGCTATCGGTTTGCTCATCGTTCAGTTGTCTGGTGCAACAGCCGCGCCGTCAACCCGCCCGCCACGCCTGCTTCAAGGGCTTGAAGCAGATCCGGGCCGAGTTGTTCGGCGCGCAAATCTTTCTGGATCGCTGACGCATTGCCGTAGTTGCGCCAGATAAAGTAGTCGCTCTGCGTCGGATCGCAACCGAGCCCGCTGAACACGCGCGGCAACGCCGGCACGTGATCACCGTAAAAACACAGCACCGTATCGCGGCGCCGCGCGCGCAGGACGGTGAGTAGATGGCCGAGCATCGCATCGGCGTTGGCGAGATGCCGCAGATAAGCCGTCAGATCGTGCCAGCGCGCGTCGTCGCCGAGCGTATGGAAAGCCGCGCCCTCGCCGGCCTGAACCGTTTCCAGATGCAGAGGACCGTGGTTTTCCATCGTCATCGCAAAGATGAAGGCCGGTTTGTGGCGTGGTGCATCGAGTTCGTTGACGATCGCTTCGGCCACCGCCATGTCCGCGACGTAAGGGCCGACGCGTCCCGCGTTGGCGAACGACGCAATGTCATGGAAACGATCGAACTGCAAATATTTGAATGCGCGCTCGCGACCGAAGAAATCCGCGTAGTACGGATGGATCGCCATGGTCCGATAGCCGCCGCGCTTGAACCACGCAGGAAGCGCCGCACAGGCGCGCCGCACGAACGCATACGGATAAAAGCGCGCATAGCCGAGTTCCGTTTCGGCCACGCCGGTCAACGTCGCGAACTCCGTGCGCATCGTATTGGCGCCCCATGCGGGCACGGCGAACTGGCCATACTGGATCGACTCGCGTCGCGCCGCGTCGAAATGCGTGAGGATGGTGGGATTGATCGCATCCGCAAGACGGCGCACGTCGAAGAACGACTCGCTCTGGATCACGATCACGTCGGGAGTCGATTGCGGCGCGCCGCTCGCAAACGGACCGGCAGCCAGCGCGCTGCGCAACCGCCGTGCGGTGGAAAACTGCATGCCGTTGAGCAGATAGGCGACGAAAACCGCGAAAAACCCGTGACGTTTCTGGTCATCGACGGGATTCAGGGTGAGCGGCAAGCGTGCTGCCAGCGTGTAACCCGCGGCAAGGCAGGCGCATAGGGCCAGCACCAGCGCGCCGACGGGTTTATGTGCGAGCGGCGTGTCCACGATGAAACCGGTGAGCACCACTACGATGCCGACAGCAAAGGCGGTTACCGTGCTCACGCTCAAAAACGGTAGATAGAGACGCGGATGGGCAAACAACTGCATGAACAGGCTGAGATCGGTGAAAACGAACGGCTCGCGCAACGACGCGTATTTGGCGTTGCTCACACCGGCCATCAGCGCCACCAGCGCAATCGCGACGAATGCGGAAAACCTCACGCGCCCGGTGATCAGCAACACACACAGACAGATGAAACAGATCGCCGCCGTATGCAGCGCGAGCGCGACTAGCGAACGACGCGGCGAGGCGCGCGGCACCGCGAGCGCTTCGGGCAAAAGCGCCAGGCCCGCAGCGGCCAGAAGCGTGAGCGCGAGCGACGCCTGCATTCAGCGCTCCTCCCGCGGCAAATAGGACAGCCCGCCGAGAATCGCATCGGCCAGCACGGCCGGCAACAACGGCAGAAGCCGCATGCCGAACGCGAGCAAACCGGGGAAAGCAATCTCCGCCCGGTTTGTCTTCAGCTTGCGCTGGATGTACAACGCGGCTTTCTCCGCCGACCACAGGAACGGTTTATCACCAGGGAAGACATCGCTCATGGCTGTCTTCACAAAGCCGGGCAGCACGATCGACATCTGCACGCCATCGCGCACCAGGATTGGGCGCACCGAGTCGCCATACGCTTTGATGGCTGCCTTGCTCGCGCAATAGGCTGGCGAAATCGCCATGCCGCGCAGCGCCGCGATCGAACTGATCAGCGCAATCTGGCCACGCCGGCGCAAACGCATGCGCGAGACCACCGGCAGCACCGCGTGCATCGCGCCATAAAAGTTGGTGTCGACGATGGCCGCCGTGCGCTCGAGCTCTTCCCAGTCCTGCGCCGACGCGAGCGTGCTGGCGGCGCCGGCGTTGGCGATGAGGAGATCGATCGGATGGGTGTAATCAAACTGGTGCAGCCAGGTTTGCATGGCGGCGCCGTCGCGCACATCGATCTGACCGGTTTCGACGATCGCCCCCTTCGCCCGGCACGCCTGCGCCGCTGCGTCGAGCCGCGCGCCATCGCGGCCGAGCAGACCGAGCACCACCCCAGGCGCCGCATACGCCAGCGCGAGCGCGCGGCCAAGCCCCGCGCTTGCGCCGGTGATGACGATGTGGCGCGGAGCGGCTTTAGGCATGCGGTGCCGCCTCGAGACGCCGCACCGCATCGGCGGTGGCCATGGCGATACCGGTACGGGTGTAGAAATCGCCGTTGATCTGCGTGTGATGGACGACGTAGTCGAGAAAGGCCTGATACAGATCCATGTCCGGTTGCTCGCCGTGCAGCCAGAAGTCGTCGAGCGAGCCTTGCCAGGTCAGGCCTTGCATGTTGTAGATCGCGGTGCCCAGTGCGACTAGCGGCCGACGATGGTGCAATGCCGACAGACCGACGGTGCTGTTCACAACCACGGCGCCGCGCGCGTGGTCGAGCAAAGTAGGCAGGTGGCCCGCGTCGATGAAACGCAGACGGTCGGCGATACCGAGTTCACGCGCGAGCCGCTCGGCATGGCGACGGTGATCGATCAGACCGGTGTCGAGGGGGTGATTTTTGATGACGATCCAGGAGCCGGCCGGCGCGTGAGTCGCGAAAGACCTCAGTACCCGTTCAATCGCCTCGCCCACGCCGTCGAACGGCGAATGAACGACGATCTGCGCGTCCGAGTTCAGCTGCAGCGGGAAGATGTAGTACGGGTGACCGGCTGCGAGCAGATCGCGCGTGACCTGGTCGGAGTCGCGATGGTGCTGGCGCTGGCGCAATGCGCGGACGGCGAGGCCCGAGTACTCGAAAAAGCCGTTTCTCGGGCGGTGGCTGCGGTAATGCGGGAAGCGGGTTGCGTAAAGCGTATTGGCGCTGCGATAGCGGATGTCGTGAAACGCACGCTCGTAGAGGTTATAGCCCGTGGGTTGACCAAGGGGGCTGGGCGGCGTGTAACGACGTTGATCGCGATACCAGGCGGGGTCGCGCGGCAGTTGAGAACGGCCATTTACGCCGTGTTTTTCAAGGGTTAGCCAATGGGGACGGACATAACCTTCTTCGAAGACATGCACGCGCAAACCATTAGTCTGGGCGATCGGGTGCATTGGACGGTGGATTTCGCGACAGTCGCCGAACATTATTACGTCCGTGAAACCGCCCGCTTTCACGTGATTGACGTACCAGTCTGTTAAGTTATTTAACGATCCGCAGAAATTCCAGGTATCGCCAATACCTGCGTATGTCACATCGCCGCCACAAAAATTAACCCGACGAACGGAATGACCACGCTCGCGCAACGCGATGGCAAGACGGCTAAAGAACGGAGAAGCCGTGCCTTGCAGGGCGAGAAAGGAACGGTGCATAAGGGCTTCGAGGCTGTCCGAGCTTCACGATGGGAACCCGGACGCGAGCGCCCTCTCCCCTGATAGACTTCGGAAACGTTTTAATAGCAGCTGCTGGTCTTAGGCAGGTATCGAAGGATACAACATCGCGGTGCAAAAAATATCAAAGTGCATAAAATATTGTGGAAGTTGTTGGAAGGAGACGAAGGTGGATGGTGTGCTCTATTTCGGGTGGCTATAATCGGCCGCCCTTGCTCTATCGGGTGAAGTGGCGCTGTTTTTTGTCACATCAAAATTTGTGGCGCCAGTTCGTTTCTATGTGTCTGGCAGAAGGCACGTTTTAAACATTTGTATTGGCACACGCAGGCAGAACCTGGCGCCGCATTGGCTGCCGGTTCATGCGGCATCTCCTTCTTCCTTCCTTGCAGACCGACAAGTGAAAGGGAGTCGAAATAATATTTCTAAGTTGGATAAGACGTTGGAAACTGCATCTAGTAATAGCGCCGCATTGCCGGCGTCGGGGAAGAAGAAAGGGCTGGTCGAGCGCGTCAAGGGGGTCAATCGGCTCTTTGCGTTAAGCGTTCTCGCCCCGACCATCATCGCGGTTGCTTACTTCGGGCTGATCGCGTCGGATGTGTACGTCTCGGAGTCCCGCTTCGTCGTACGTAGCGCGCAACGGCAAAGTCAAGCCAGTGTCGTGGGCGCATTACTGCAAGGGACAGGCTTTTCGCGCGCTCAAGACGACACCTATCCAGTCATCGACTACATTCAGTCACGCGACGCGCTCAAAGAGCTGAACGAGAATAACTATATTGCGAACACCTACGGCAATCATGGCGACTTCCTGAGCCATTTTTCCAGGAGCCTGGACGGTAGCTTTGAAGCGCTGTGGAAATACTACGGCAAGCACATCGTGTCCGTGGATTTTGACTCAGCGTCCGCTATCACTACGCTCCAGGTTCGCAGCTACACTGCAAACGACGCATCGAAAATCAATGAAACACTGCTGGAGATGAGCGAGCGATTGGTCAATCGCATGAATGATCGGGCGTCCGCCGATACGGTACAGTTTGCGCAACACCAGGTCGATGTGGCCGCAGCCAAAGCAAAAGATGCCGCGGCAGCGCTGGCAATCTATCGCGACTCGTACACGGTTTTCGATCCAGAAAAACAATCGGCATTGCAATTGCAGCAGGTCACGGCACTGCAAACACAGATGTTCTCGGCGCAGACGGAACTGATCCAGTTACAGTCCATCGCACCACAAAACCCACAGATTCCAGTGCTGAAGACCAGCATTGCGACGCTCGAAAAACAAATCGAAGCGGCCACTAGCGGTGTAACAGGTGGCAGGAATTCTTTATCGAATAAAGCTGCGGCGTACGCGCGCATCCAGTTGGACTCCCAGTTCGCCGACAAGCAACTGGCGTCGGCAATGGCCGCACTTGAAAGTGCCCAGGCCGAAGCACAACGTAAGCAGCTTTATCTGGAGAGACTTGTACAACCCAATACGCCCGACGTTGCAATTGAGCCAAAGCGTATCAAATCGATCTTTGAGGTCTTTGCACTGGGGATGATCGTCTGGGGCGTACTGAGTCTGCTGCTTGCGGGCGTGCGTGAGCATCACGACTAGGGATCGAAGCCGTGCGTCACGACACTCCATTCCTGAGATCCCTGCAAATTCAAATGCGTGTCATTGGCGCGCTGCTGATGCGGGAAATCCTGACACGCTACGGTAGGCACAACGTCGGCTTTCTCTGGGTATTCTTCGAGCCGATGATGTTCACGCTCGGTGTTCTCGGATTATGGTCTGCAATGAAAGCGACGCACGGTTCGTCGCTTCCCATCACGTCGTTTGCAATCACTGGCTATTCGTCGGTCCTTCTATGGCGCAACTGCGCCAACCGATGTGCGCTGGCGATCCTGCCCAATCAAGCATTGCTATATCACCGTAATGTCCGCGTGATTGATCTTTTCATGGCACGGGTCCTACTGGAAATCTCAGGGGCAACGATGTCGTTCGTGTTCCTGACCGCGTTCTTCATCACCATCGGTTTGATGCCGCCACCGCAGGACCTCACACTCGTAATTGGCGGCTGGATTCATCTGGCGGTATTCGGTAGCGCACTTGGTTTCGTGATCGGAGCATTGAGTGAGCGCAGTGAAACGATCGAACGCGTTTGGCACACGATCGCGTATCTGTTGTTTCCGCTATCGGGTGCCGTGTTTATGGTGAACTGGCTGCCCACCAAGTTTCAGAAAATCGTTCTGCTGCTGCCAATGGTGCACGGTACGGAGATGCTGCGCGGCGGCTACTTCGGATCGCTCGTCAAGGCCCATTACGACGTCACGTACATGATCTGGTTCGACATGACGCTGCTGCTCATTGGCCTTTTTCTAGTCCGCGATGCAGGCAAACGGGTTGAGCCAGAATGATCGATCTCAAGAATGTTTGCAAGGATTACCACACTCGGCAGGGTGTCCGCCGGGTGCTGGATAAAGTCAACTTGCGGATCGACTCCGGCGAGAAAATTGGCATTCTCGGGCGGAACGGCGCTGGCAAATCGACAATGATTCGCCTGATCAGCGGCGCCGAGTTGCCGACCGCTGGAAAAGTTCATCGAAGCATGAGCGTATCCTGGCCACTCGCCTTTGGGGGGGCATTCCAAGGCAGCCTGACGGGCATGGATAACCTGCGCTTTATCTGCCGGGTGTATGGCGCCGACTCGAAAGCCGCTGAACCGTTCGTTCAGGAGTTCTCCGAGTTGGGCTATTACCTTCGCGAACCGGTGAAAAGCTATTCCGCCGGTATGCGTGCACGGCTCGCGTTCGCTATTTCGATGGCGATCGAATTTGACTGCTTCCTGATCGACGAGATCGTCGCCGTCGGTGACAGTCGCTTCCACGCGAAGTGTCACCATGAGTTATTTGAGCGCCGCCGCGACCGCTCGCTCATCATCGTGAGCCACGATGCTGGTTACATTCGCGAGCACTGCGATCGTGCAGCCGTGCTCGTGCAGGGCAAACTGCACACGTTCGATCAAGTCGACGACGCCTACGCGTTCTATCAAGCCTGCTAGACCTGATAACGCCATGAGTGCCACACTTACGCCAGCCACGCTCGCATACCGGAAGGTCAAGGCTACGCTTTTGCAATGGGCAGCGATCTCGGGTCGCATGCGCTGCATCGGCGCTGCCCGCCAGGCGGTAGCAAACACGCGTCCGACGCGGCCGTTCGAGAAAGCAACAGCTCGCCGTCAATTGCTGGTGGATGTATCGATTGTCGCAGGGCATGATGCGGGCACCGGAATCCAGCAGACGGTCCGCGCGCTACTAAAAGAATTGCTTCTCGCGCCCCCTCCTGGCTTTGACGTGCGGCCGATTCGGGCGACTCGCAAATCGACCTACCAGTATGCATACGACTACGCCGCGTCATTCGGCGTCGATTTGGAGCACAGCTCTAAATCGACAGTCCAGGCAAGACACGGCGACATCTTTCTTGGTCTAGACCTGAACAGCCGGATCGCGCCGAGCCGGCAACGGGATTTCCTGACGTGGCAAGCGCAAGGCGTACGCTTTGCATTTATTGTTTACGACCTGTTGCCCGCGCTACATCCGGAATGGTTCACGCCGCGTGCACGTCAGTCGTTCCAGCGCTGGCTTCGCACGATATCTGTTCACTCCGACGCCTTGTTTTGCATCTCGCGCGCCGTCGCGGCAGATATGCGTGCGTGGCTGCACCAGAACGTCGGGATCGAAGAATCGACGTTACCGGCGAACTGGTTTCATCTGGGCACAAACACGATGCCCTCGCCGGTCGACGCGGCATACCTCGACGCCCCCTTGCAGAACAAGACCGAAAATTCACTGCGGCGCTGCGCCTTGATGGTTGGCACCATCGAACCTCGCAAGGGTCATGCACAAGTCCTGGATGCGTTCGAGCGTCTGTGGTTGCAAGGGCGCGACAACGCACTGATCATCGTCGGGCGAGAAGGCTGGCACGTCGACGCCCTTGTCGAGCGGTTGCGCCACCACCCGGAAGCCGGTCGACGTCTCATTTGGCTAAATAACGTGCAGGACAAATACCTCAATACGCTATACAGCGTGCTCGGGGGGTTGATCATGGCTTCCGAAGCCGAGGGCTTCGGTCTACCGCTAGTCGAAGCGGGCCACCACGGCATGCCGATCTTTGCGCGAGATCTGCCGGTGTTCAAGGAGGTCGCCGGACCTCATGCCCAGTACTTTTCGGGCAACACCGGGACAGAACTTGCACCGCAAATCGATGCGTGGCTCGATTTGCTCGAAACGGGTCGCGCGCCCCGAAGTCAGGACCTGCAGGCATTCACGTGGCAGGCCAGTTCTACACAACTCAAAACACTGCTGGCGGAGATCGCATGAGCCTCGTGCCCGTCGTGCTGGCTGCGCTTACCCAGGAATCGGCACCCTTCGTCGCCCGATTGTCGAAGCGTTGTGCCCCCCGTCATCCGTGCTGCAATCTGTCGAAAATACGAATGCTGAATTCCTATTTACAGGTGGGTACACCATGAGCATTACCTCCTATGCTCAGAATTTCGAAGACGTCATGCTTTGGCGGGCGCTCGGAGCGATCAAGAACGGTGTCTATATTGATGTAGGCGCCCAGCATCCAACCATCGACTCGGTCAGCAAGGTGTTCTACGAGCACGGCTGGCGCGGTGTGCACATTGAACCGACGTCTGCATATGCAGACTTGCTGAGACGCGACCGGCCTGACGAGATAGTTCTGCAGGTCGCCCTCAGCAACACGAGCGGTGCACTATCCCTCCATGTAATGCCGGAGACGGGACTGTCAACCGCAGATGACGTCATCGCGGAACAGCATCGCAAGCACGGCCTGACGATGCACACGATCACGGTACCGTGCATTACGCTAGCCGACGTATTCAAGCAGATCGGTGAGCACGACGTCCACTGGCTCAAGATTGACGTGGAAGGATTTGAGCGTCAGGTCGTCGAAGGATGGGCGCAGCATCCGGCGCGCCCCTGGATTGTCGTCATCGAAAGCACGTTACCGCTTACGACACTGGAATCCCATCGGGATTGGGAAGATCTGGTGCTCAGTTATGGATATGAGTCTGTCTACTTCGACGGCCTCAACCGCTACTATCTTTCCGTCCAGCATCCCGAACTGCGCGCAGCGTTTCGCGTTGCACCTAATTTGTTCGACGAATTCGAACTGAACGGCACAGCGAATGCCCCGTTCACGAGATTAATCGAGCGACGCCACCGCAGCGAATTGCAGCAGATACGTAGCTCCAACGAGGAGGCGAAACAGACCGCCTATCTCGAGTACAAACGAGCCAAACAAAGCACAGCAAGCCGCGAGGCATATCTGGTTCAGCAAGAAATCACACTGAACCAACAGCTCCGGTCCGCGCAAGCAACGATCGATGAAATCAAGGCAGAGCGCGATCAAACGCTTCTCGCGGTCCAGGAGGAATTCGAACGTACCGCACAAACATTTCAGACGCGCGAGCAATCAATCTTGCAGCGCGAGCAAGCGCTGAGCGAGCAACTTGATGACGTTAAGCGTTCGTTGCACACCCTCGAACAAGATCACGTCAAGCAAGGACACGAGCATGCGGAACGCGAGCGTGCACTGATAGCCGAGCGGACTCTGGCAATCGACGCACTCACTGCGCAACTGCTCGCAGCGCAGCAGGAGTTGCTCACGTTGAGCCAGGATCGCGTGGCGCGTGAGCGTGTTCTCAATCAGCATATTCAGCGGCTCGGTGACGAAACGGTCACGCTGATGCGTGCTGTCGTTCAACGCGAGCGTGAATTTTCACGTGACCATGCAGAAGCACTGAAGTTAGCCGAAGCAGCGAGCAACGAGCGGACGCTTCAGCACACCAATCAATTAGTCGCACAGCGCGACGACGCGGCACGTCGAGAGCAGTCGCTACAAGAAGAAATACGAGCGCTACATGAGCGTCTGACGCAAGCCCATGCGGTGCTCGCTGCGCGCGAGGCTGCTCACCTTGCGCAAACCCAAGAGGGGCTCGCGCACGCGCAGCAGCTAGCCGAGCACGAATATCAATTGCAAATAGCCTTGCAGGAACAACGCACGGCACACGTGGCGACCGAACATCAACTTGCCGAGACCCGTCGTCGGGTCGAACTCGAACAAGCCGCGCAGGATGCACTTCGAGTCGACTTCGCCGCGCAGGTCGCCTATGCGGCAGCGGTTGAGGGGGAAATCGCATGGATGCGCCAAACGCTAACATGGCGTCTGACCACCCCGCTGCGCCGGTTACGCGGCGCAGTGCCGAAAGCTGCCCGCATTGCGTCACCCTCCCCCGTTACTCAACCGGCTCGCACCGAGGCAGCCCTCGACGTCGCGATTGAAGCCGTCACGCCCTCCACCGTCGCACCACCTTCGACACCGGATGCGCTCCCCACTGCCCCTCTTATCTTCGGCCACATCGGTTTGGAACACGCAATGACTACGATTAAGCACGTTGACGATCTTCTAGACCTCCACGACGTCGCATTCATCGAGGCAACTTACCGAGTGCTGTTGATGCGTGAACCAGACGTGGAAGGCATGCGCTACTACCTTCGTCGGCTACGTTCCGGGCATGGCAAAGCCAAGGCTCTTGCGCAGATCGCAGCGTCGGCCGAAGCGCGCTCGCGCCAAAGAGAGCTGCCGGGGCTACGCGACCTGATCGACCGGCAGCGCCGCGTCGAGCACTGGTTCTGGGGCTTTTTCTCACGCGGACAGCGCATTGAACAACAACTGAACCGCCTCGAAAACGAGCTCGGTCGCTTCTCGCGCTACCCCACACACATCAAGCCACAACCCGATGTTGAAGAGGACCGCGAAACCGATGCAGAAAGCCAGGCGCAGGGGCTTCCCGACCTATCTGGCCTCAGCCTCTCGGCCAAACGGATCTATGCGGATCTGAGCCGAGCAACCACCAACCTCACGAAGAAAGAGGCACTCTGATGCGTATCGTTATCGACATGCAAGGCGCTCAGACCGGTAGTCGTTTTCGCGGTATTGGGCGTTATACGCTCGCGCTCGCCAAAGCTATCGTCCGCAATCGCGATAGACATGACGTCATTCTGGTACTGAACGGGCTGTTCCCTGACACCATCGCCGCGATTAGCCGTGAATTCGACGATCTACTACCGGCCGGGCATATCCGGGTCTGGTCCGCTCCCGGACCGGTCCGGGAGGAGCAATCCGCCAACGCATTGCGCCGTGAAATGGCCGAGAAAATCCGCGAAGCTTTTCTCGCTGATCTTCAACCTGACGTCGTCCTGATCACCAGTCTCTTTGAGGGTCTCGGTGATGACGCGGTGGGCAGCGTCGGCGCGTTGAACGACACCATTCCGACCGCGGTAGTCCTGTACGATCTGATCCCGCTGATCAGTCCCGACGAACACTTTCGTACGAGCCCCCTGCATCAGGACTGGTATCACCGGAAGATCGCCTCGCTCAGGCGCAGCAAGAAGCTGCTCGCTATTTCCGAGAGTGCGAGAGGAGAAGCCCTCGAGATGCTCGATGTCGGCGAGCGCGATGTCGTCAACATCTTCGGCGCATGCGACGATTTCTTTCGCAAACTCGACCTGTCGGATACCGATCGGCGAAAGACGTGGGCGAAGCTAGGTATCGACAAACCGTTCGTGATGTATACGGGCGGTGCTGACGCGACGAAGAACCTGCACCGGCTCGTGAGTGCCTACGCGCAATTACCGAGGAAGGTACGAGAGAATCATCAGATAGTGTTCGCCGGGAAAATGCCGGAGGGCCATGTGCGCGACCTGCAGAGCACCGCGCGCAAGAACGGACTGTCCGACCGCGATATGGTCTTCACCGGCTATCTGCACGATGATGACCTGCTGAAGCTCTACAACACTTGCTCGCTGTTCGTGTTCCCGTCGCTGCACGAGGGATTCGGGCTTCCGCCGCTTGAAGCCATGGCATGCGGTGCTGCCGTCATTGGCGCCAATGTTACGAGCCTGCCGGAAGTGATCGGACTCAAAGAGGCTCTGTTCGATCCCTACTCGGTAACAGAGATCAGCGCGAAACTCAAGCAGGCGCTTACCGACGCGAAATTCCGGGCACGCTTGCTCGAACACGGTCGAACACATTTCAAGACATTCTCGTGGGATGAAACCGCTCGACGCGCACTCAGCGCATTGCAGGACTTCGAACGCGCGAACAAGTCACCGATCTCACCACGCGTCAACGTCGAACGAACCGCACTCTTCGAAACGCGGCCCCAACGGATTCTGGCGCTGAAGCTCGATCACATGGGTGACTTCATTCTCGCGATTCCCGCACTCGCAAAGCTCAAGGCGAGGTATCCGCACGCGACGCTAGACATCGTCACCGGAAGCTGGAATCTGCCAATTGCGAAGCAGCTCGGCCTGTTCGATCAGATCTATACCTACGACTATTTCAAGCGAAAATCGTCGGAACCGCCGTCGATCACGTCGGAGAAATTCGACACGTTGCTCCAGAGCTTGCCGAAATACGACATTGCGGTCGATCTCCGCCGGCAGGCTGACACGCGATTTGTGCTCGCGAGGATTCGAGCCAACACCAAGGTCGGCTATGAAACGCTCGATCCGGAGATCGACAGTCGGCTCGACGTCGTGATTCGCACCTATCCGGACATCCCGTTCCGGATAACGCCACTCAACCGGACGTCAATCTCACGGCAGATGCTGAAGGTCGTGGACGCGATTCCTGAGTCGCCTAACGACTACCTGCGGCTCCCGGCCCTGTGCGCAAAGCGCGACGCCGTTCCGGGTACGGTCGCGGTGTTTCCGAAGGCTGGTAGTGAGTCTCGCGAATGGGCCGTGCCGAACTACGTCGCGCTAGTCAAGCGGCTGGCCGACAACTCCGATGTCAAACAGATCCAGCTCTACTTTGCGAACAGTACCGAGGCCGCCGAATTCGCGTTTGAGAAAAACGAAAAACTCGACATCAAGATCGGTCTCGACTTCTCAGCCCTGGTCCAATCACTATCAGGCAATACTGTTTGCATCGCGAACAACTCGGGGGGAGCACACCTTGCGTCCTACCTTGGACTGACGGTGATCGGAATTTATTCCGGCCACGAACTAACATCCGAATGGGCACCTCAGTTCAACGACAGCTATGTGATCCATCGCGAGGCTCAATGCGCACCATGCCACGGTGCAAGGCGGGAGGATTGTCCGCACGAGCTGTTCTGCTTGACAAGCATCTCGGTCGATGACGTCTACGGACAGACCGTCGAGGCACTCGACGGTCGCCGTGCGACGACGAATGACCTGACTCAGCGTAACAAACGCTCGACCCTTGCGGTACGCAGAAGCACGGATTCAATTGTGCGGGAATTGACCGACGCACTGGCACCGCTTATCGCCAAAGCGAGCGACGTCGACCTGGTCGCACTCTCCGTCACCATCGCTAACAATCATCCTGGGTATACACCTGCGCCCAGCGCTACCTGCATCTCTCCAGGCAAGCTGCTCAACCATCGGTCAATGCTAATCGACTGGAGCGGCTTCAGCGGCGTCGAGCCGCAATTTCGCTGGACTGATGGCAATAACGCCTCGATGTCGTTCGAGTGTCCCGAAACCATCGCGCCTGCGGGCACTGTGATCGTCATCGTCGATACGCTCGGCCCGCAGCGAGTCATTGCCCACATCAATGGCTTGCCGGCTTTCGACGAGATCAAGGAAGGTAGTCACGTCGAACTGAAGTTGCGCGCCGACACGCTTCGCGTCGGCACCAACACCGTGACGTTTTCGTTGCCCGACGCGAAGGCGCCGGGCAATGGCGATCGGCGCGAGCTGGCGCTTGCGGTGCGAGGCTTCTGTCTCGACATTGCCACGGCAGATACAGCCGTGGCGTAACACCGACATCCGCCTCCTTCCCGAACGGGCATCAAGAAAAAACGCTGTGCACGCTACTCGACAGAGAATAAAACGGACCAATCGCCATGAAAAAAGCAATCGTAACTGGGATCACCGGGCAGGATGGGGCCTATCTAGCGGAGTTCTTGCTGTCTAAGGGCTACCAGATCTTCGGCACTTACCGCCGCACCAGCTCGGTCAATTTCTGGCGACTTGAGGAATTGGGCATCGCCGCGCACCCGAACCTGCATCTCGTTGAATACGACCTAACAGATCTCGGTGCCTCGATTCGCTTGCTGCAGTCGACCGAAGCCACTGAGGTCTACAACCTGGCTGCGCAAAGCTTCGTCGGTGTATCGTTCGAGCAACCGACCACCACCGCGCAAATCACGGGTGTCGGCCCGCTCAACCTGCTGGAAGCAATCCGCATCGTCAATCCGGCGGTTCGCTTCTATCAGGCGAGCACATCCGAAATGTTCGGTAAGGTGCAGGCAGTTCCGCAAATTGAATCGACGCCTTTCTATCCCCGCAGTCCGTATGGGGTCGCGAAACTCTACGCCCACTGGATCACGATCAACTATCGCGAGAGCTACGATATCTTTGGTTGCAGCGGTATCCTGTTCAACCACGAATCGCCGTTGCGCGGCCGTGAGTTCGTCACACGCAAGATCACGGACGCGATCGCGAAGATCAAACTCGGCAAACTAGATGTGCTCGAACTAGGCAACCTGGATGCAAAGCGGGACTGGGGTTACGCCAAAGAGTACGTGCAGGGCATGTGGAAAATGCTGCAAGCAGAAACGCCGGATACCTACGTGTTGGCCACCCATCGCGCGGAGACCGTACGCGATTTCGTCAGTCTGGCCGGAAAAGCGGTCGGATTCGATCTGCAATGGCAAGGTCGCAACGAACACGAAGTCGGTATCGATCGCGAGACGGGACGCACACTCGTCCGCGTGAACGCCAGGTTCTATCGCCCCGCCGAGGTCGACCTGCTGATCGGCAACCCGGAGAAAGCGCGTGCCGTGCTCGACTGGGAACCGAAAACGACACTCGAGCAGCTTTGTCAGATGATGGTAGACGCAGATCTCCGCAGAAACGAAGCCGGTTTTTCCTTCTAGACGGATACGCATCGTGAAGGCACTTCAAGCCTACCCTGGCCGGGTGATATTCGATCATCTACAGAAAACCGCAGGGCAAGCCGTCAACGCATGGCTTGCGAATGCCTTAGGCCCGGGCTGCGTCACTCCAAACCTGATCGGCGAACATCGCGACCTGATCCGTCGCCTGGGTGGCCCGTACTCGATCATCTCGGCACACGTCGTTTTCCAGAACGGCGATACGCTCGATACACGCTATCAGTACGTCACAGTGCTACGCGAGCCGATCGATCGCGCGTTATCGTGGATCTTCTTCCTGCTGAAAAATGTCGATCCAGACCGCAACACGACGACACTGATCGACGGGGCCAAACGGTTCGTCGCATCCGACGGAGAGGACACAACGTCTGAATTTCTCGACTCGATCCGCTCTCCTTATGTCGAACATTTCTGCCGGATCGGCGGGCACGCCGAGAATAGCGATAGCGAAAAGCTGGCTGCCGCAAATGCCGCGCTCAACGACTACGATGTCGTTGGACTGTATGAACAGATGCCCGCCTTCGTCGCCGATTTCGGTGCGCTGCTCGGTATAGCGCCGCCGGAACGGCTACCTCACGTCAATGTGACCCGCAGCCGGCCCAAGGTCCACCAGATCAGCGACGTGTTGCGCAGCCGTCTCGAACAATTGAACCGGCTCGATATCCAGTTCTATGCGGACGTCTCTGCCCGCATCGCGAACCGAGCCCGCGTCGCAAGTGCACCGGCATCCACGATCGCATGGGCACGCTACGATGCTGTCGAACAGAGAGCCATCACTACACCTGATATTTGCGTCGCCTCCGCGGCTCTGCGCGAAGGTGAACAGATCGATCACGGGTCGTTGATCACGTTCGATCTTGAGATCCTTCTGACCCGGGATATCGTCGAACTCGAAATGGGTATCCATATTTTCGACGCTGATCAGCGCTGGGCATTCGGCATTAACAGCACGCTGCTCGGGCAGCCATTCAAACACGTCACGCCTGGCTCCTACAGGGTCAGTCATCATCTGGTCGCCGATCTCCCGAGTGGACGGTATACCGCCGGTTTTGCCTTTGCAGAACGCCTCGCCGGCCGCGAGCACGAGTTGTTCTGGCAACACAGCATGTGTGCTTTCGAAGTACGCCGCCACCCGACCGTCGCCCACGCTGGCTACGCATATCTGCCGGCGGAGTTGTCGATTCAACGCACCGGTCTCGCATTCGAGCGTGCCGTAATCACACAGCACACTGGCTCACTACAGGCATCGGTCGTATCGTTGCAGTTGACATGCGGGGAGGTTTTGTCACTGCCGGTGACGGTTACCAACCTCAGTGGAC
Source organism: Paraburkholderia acidicola (assembly GCF_002362315.1). Taxonomy (GTDB): domain Bacteria; phylum Pseudomonadota; class Gammaproteobacteria; order Burkholderiales; family Burkholderiaceae; genus Paraburkholderia; species Paraburkholderia acidicola. The sequence continues at coordinate 120,825 of NZ_MTZV01000006.1, read as the reverse complement.
AAAGCTGGCTCGGTGATGTGTTCCGTCCTGTCAAACTCTCTTACCACTGGTTGAATGCACAAGGCGACGTCCACTTATACGAAGGCTTGCGAAGCTCGCCCCCCGTGGACGGATTCGCCGCATCGTCCGACGTTCCAGCGATCATCCAGGTGGTTGCGCCGGAAGCACCAGGACACTATCGTTTGATTCTGACTCTAGTCCAGGAACAGGTATGCTGGTTCGAGGAAAACGGCTTTGAAGCGTCGACGATCGACGTATCAGTGTCGTTACCGTCATGACTGGACGAAGCGGCCCGCTCCCCTCGATGCCAGAGAACACGCAATGAAGGTGGTGCTCGCCGTCGACGCGATTAGACCTCCGCTCACTGGCATCGGCAGGTACACGTGGGAATTGGCCACTCATTTCCATCGCAGCACAGAACTGGACAATCTGCGATTGCTGTTCGGTAGCCGTTGGATCGACGATCCAGCTAGCCTCCTGCTGCCGCAACCGCGACAGCGCAAGCCTCGTTGGTTGTTCGATCCAGGCTGGTTACGGCGACGGCGCGTGCGTAGCGGGTTACGCGGACACCTGTTTCACTCGCCGAACTACTTTCTGCCGCCCGAGGTGGACGAAGGTATCGTGACAGTCCACGATCTATCAGTCTTCAAGTACCCCGAGACACATCCAGACGAGCGCTTGCGTTATTTCGACACGCACTTCGCGTCGACGTTGCGCCGCGCGCGTCACTTGATCACCGATTCATTCGCGACGCGCGACGAGGTAGTCGATTATTTCGACTGGCCCGGCACCGGCATCAGTGTTGTGGGCCTCGGCGTGAGTCCCGAATTCCATCCACGTTCCCACGCCGATCTGCTCGCGCCGCTACGCACATACGGCCTGACTCCGGATCGGTATGCGCTGTGCGTATCGACGCTGGAGCCACGCAAGCGAATCGATCGCTTGCTAGCTGCCTACCGCGATCTCCCGGCCGCTACAAAGAAACAGTATCCACTCGTGCTGGCAGGTAGCCATGGCTGGTTGAATCAGAATCTGCTGACTACGATTGAGCACGGCGTTCAAGAGGGCTGGTTGCACCATCTTGGATTCGTGCCCGATACGTTGTTGCCAGCGCTCTACGCCGGCGCACACGCGTTCCTGTTTCCATCGGTCTATGAGGGTTACGGTCTGCCACTACTGGAGGCACTGGCAAGCGGTATCCCGTCGCTCACATCCAACCGCTCGTCGCTACCGGAAGTTGCAGAAGGCGCAGCATGGCTAATCGAACCGGATGATCACGAGCTGCTAAAAACTGGCATTGCGCAGGTGCTGTATGACGATGCGTGGCGCGAACAGGCGCGAACACGCGGGCTCGCAGTTGCCGCGAAACGCAGTTGGGCCGACTGCGCCGCTCGAACGCTCGACGTCTATCGTCAAATGAGTGCGTTGTCATGTACGTCCATCGTTACCGTCACCTCATAGACCAAGCTACAATATTCGAGGCGAATCAAAGACTCGAGAAACTACGAGGCCATGAGTGAATCCCCGCGTAACCGCTCAACGGAATTCTCGCAGACCGCTGTCGTATGTTGAGGCTGCCCAGATAAAAGTTGGCCGCAAAAGTACCCTCTTTTGCATAGAGGGTGAATCGACCTCTTAAAATGGCATTCGAACTAAATGGACATCTCTAGACGTCGCATCAAGCTGGTGAAATCGAGTAGATTGCAGGGCGAACCCACTCGACTGTTCGACCAACGCACAGCCGAGGGTTTCTGGGATCGGTTCGTCCGCCCTGGCGTCGTAATCGACGTGGGCTACAAGGGGGCTGCTGATTCCACGCCAATTTTCGAGGAAGCGCGTGGGCTTGACATAGACACACCGGGATACGATGGTCGAAATCTTCCCTACGAAAACGGTTCGCTGGGCACGATCCACGCGTCGCATCTGCTGGAACACATAGCCGACTATGGCTATTTTCTTCGCGAATGCATGAGGGCTCTGGAATATGACGGCACACTCATCTTGTTCGTTCCGCTGATGGACGCCTACGAGCGTCGGGACACTCCGCCGTCATCGTTCAACGGAGATCATCGACGCTTCTATACGGCGAGCCGTCTGCTCTACGAAATCGAATCCTCCATTCCGCGCAGTACTTATCGGATCATCCACCTACGCGAAAGATTTCGCCCTGCCGATCTCTGCCTGCCGCTGGAGCAGCACGCGGAGGGACCCTACGAGATTGAATGCGTGATCGAAAAAATCAGGCCCGACGGCGTTTACTAACACAATCCAGCTAATGTCACAGAGCTCGCGCGACGGTCATGGGACCTCGCGCATCGCTCCGCTCTCCACATCATCCGACTGCGCCGAAGCCCAGGCACTTCGATGACCGTTAGGCGCGGACAAGTTCTTCGAGCGTGATCGGCGCAGTACCAACCTTACCCACCACAACACCTGCGGCACGATTGGCAAGGTGTGCTGCGTCCTCGAGCGGACAACCATTCGCCAGCGCTACCGCGAGCGTAGCAATCACCGTGTCGCCTGCCCCCGACACGTCGTACACCTCGCGCGCCTGTGCATTGATCCTGACGTGACGACCATCGAAGAAGAGACTCATCCCTTCTTCGGAACGGGTCACGAGCAATGCATGCAGATCGAGATTCGCACACAACGCAAGCGCCTTCCGCTCAAATTCAGCCTCGGAAAACCACGCTCCCGCCACCTGCGCGAATTCGTCTCGATTGGGCGTCAGCAACGTCGCCCCTCGATAGGCAGAATAATCCGAGCCCTTGGGATCAATGAGTACAATCTTGTCGCGCTCTCGCGCAATGCGCATCATGCCGTGCAGATGAGAAAGTCCGCCCTTACCGTAATCCGAAAACACCACAGCCTGATGCGCATCAATCTGCTTGGCGAACAAATCAACAATTGGCAATAACAGTTCGTGATCAGGTTTCTGTTCGAAATCAGCACGCACCACCTGCTGACCGCGTGCCAGCACACGGAGTTTCACCGTAGTCTGGAAGTTCGCGTCGCGCAGAAATTCGCACCGCACCCGAGTCGCCTGCAGGACATCGAGCAGATCCTGTCCCGCCACATCGGTACCGATCACGGAAATGAGGCTACTCGTTGCACCCAGATTCGCAATATTAACTGCGACATTCGCCGCACCGCCTGCAGTGCTGTGCTCTTTCGATACATGCACTACTGGCACAGGAGCTTCGGGAGAAATACGCGTGGTATCACCAAACCAGTAGCGATCCAGCATCACATCGCCGGCAACGAGGACAGCGGCAGACGAGAAATTCAGGCTCATATTCTTGCTCGTAATACGTTCAGGACTTATCAACCAAGGGCGGCTTGCCGCTACATCACGGTAGTGCCGCGAAAGCCGTCGCCAGATGATAAGGAGTCGTCGAAGGCAGTTCCGCCCTCACAACGGCGCCTTGCGGCGACAGACACTCATGCCAGCCTTGTGGGTGCAGGAAACGGTTGCGAAAGCGCACGATCTCACGTCGCAACAGCGCATCGTCGACAGAATCGTGGGTAGCAAGGGCGCGCAAATACTCGGTCTGTGCCCAGATGCGTTGGGTTGCATCAAGCATTTCTCCCTGCGCATCGACGGCAGCGCAAACACCACCGGTCTCAGGGTCAACACCGTATCGGCGCGCAAACTCGAATGCCTCAGTGAGCGACGCATGAAGCCCGGTCGTGACAAACGCTGGATGCGCGCTGCCGAACACCAGGAAATACCATTCAAACTGATGTCCCGGCTCGAGCCGATTACCAAGGCTGCCTATCGGCAATTCAGCAATGCAGTTGGTCGTCGGATCGATAAAGGTTTGTGCAATCGCTCCCGCAAGTGTCAGAAGGCGTTCATCGAACACGTGGGACCCGGTTGCTGCGCCGGCCGCAAGCCACGCCTCTGTCAGATGCATCAGTGGATTCTGCAACGGCGCATCAACCACTACCGAGAAGTCCTCGGACATCGTTGCATTAAGCAGGCCCGGTGTGTGCTCACCTACAGCGAAGCGCGTTTCAACAAGTTCCGCAGTTTGCTCCAGTACTGCCAGGGCCTCATGCGACCCTGACTGACGCGCATATTCTGCCGTAGCGAAGATCACGAATGCGTGCGTGTATAGATCCTTCCTGCACTCCTTCGGTTTGCCGTCTGCATCAACGCTATAAAACCAGCCACCGTGCTGTTGATCTTCGAAATAGCGCCGCAACGAATCAAACAACCGCGTTGCATGTTTCAGATCGCCGGCCTGCGAAAACACAAAAAGCTGCCTTGCGCATGCCATCGCCCTATAGCGGGTAGGCGGTAACGGACTGTGATCACTAGAGGAGACAGCTTCAAATGGCAGGTGCAGTTCCGGGTTAAAGCCTGGTCCGCGCCAGATCGGCAAAATCAACTCAGTATAGTGAGCCCTAAGAAATGCACCCACGTCGCGCAACGCGGCGCCCGACACCAGATCCAGGTCTTGCATTCGACGTAATCAGTTTGAGTGATGAAAACACCGGAGACTAGATACTCATCTCACCACGATGAGACGGAGAGTCATTAATAGACCCTCTACCTAAACGTCTGAACCCCCGTAATCACCGGATACGCCACCGAGAACACCACATTCAAGAACTTCTGAACCTCGGCGATCGGCGCATTCGACACATACAGCAGATCCTTGTTATCCATCATGAAGCTCTGCGCAACAAAGAACGAATTCGGGTCCCGCAAATTCACGCGATAAACGACCGGCACCTTACCGTCAGCAGTAGTGCGTACCGGAGACGTAGGCCAGGCCAAAGCCTTAGCATCCTCAAGCCGGAAAATAAAAACCCCCTGCGCATCCGACCGGGAATCCTGCAACCCTCCAGCGCGAGCCAACGCCTGAGCCAGCGTAATCCCCTGCGCCTCGAAGTTGATTTCCTCGTTCTTGCCAGTCGCCCCAAGCGACGTAAAGCTATACGGCTGAAACAGCGCCGTCACGACATCCCCGGCATGCAGCGGCACATTCTGGCGCGGATCGCGAATCACCGTTTCCAGCGGCAAGGAAGCCACCGTGTCGCCACGCGTCACCTGAAGCGTAATCTTGTCGACCGGTTGTTTAACACCGCCCGCAAAAGCCAGCGCATCGAGCAGACGCTCGCCACGCGCGCTAAGCGGCATCCGGTTGCTGCTAGCCACATCACCCACAACGGTCACGTATGAAGTCGCATTGCGCGACAGCTTCACCAGCACCTGCGGATCGTGAGCAATATTCTTCAGGCGCGCCGTGATATCGCGCTGCAATTGCGCCGGCGTGCGCCCCACCGCCTGCAATTCACCGGCAAACGGCACGTTGATCTTGCCGCTACCGTCGATCGTCTGTTCCGGCAGCACCGTCACGCGCGCATTGGTCGTACCGCCCTTCGTATCCATTTGCGCGGCGCCAAACAGCGTGGCGGGCGGCGCTTCCCAGATCGATACTTCGATCGTGTCCCCCACACCGAGCTGCTGCTGGAATAACGTATTGCTGCCCAAGGTCGCAGAAAAATCACCGACGCTGCGCTCCGCAAAGAGTTTGCGCGCGACGTCGTCGGTCACATCCACGATCTGGATGCCCGAAGGATTAGCTGGAGCCGCAGCATTGTTAATCTGCGAACTACTCGGCCCCGAAGTAGGAATGCTTGAGCAGGCGCCAAGCAAAACCGCGCCGAAGACGGCTACGGTGAAAATTACACGACGAGACATTTATTGCACAGGTTGGTCAATTTAGTTTGGTGCGAATTGTCTCATGCGGCCTGGATAAATGACACGGCAAAATAAAAAAACCACACGCAAGATTCAAAAAACGACACTGGCAAGCCGGGTTGTAAAGCTGCCGCGCCGACTTCGCCGCTATAACCGGTGAAACATATCAACGCAGGCAAACGTCAAACGTGCGTAACAATTGGCACATGCAATTTGGCACATGCGACCGGCAAGCCCCTTGTTAAACGCGACAGTATGTGCGCTACAACCTGGTGCAATCCGCCGGCATTCCAATCGCGAGAAGTATCTGCAACAGCGCATTCTCGGGAGACAGTTTGTCGGTATTCAAACGCAACTCCGGCGCAACCGGCGGCTCATAAGGCGAATCGACACCGGTGAACTTCTTCAGCTCGCCCTCTCGCGCCCTCTTATAGAGCCCTTTGACATCGCGCGCCTCGACCACCTCTAGCGGGGCGTCGACATGCACCTCGATAAACTGCCCGTTCGCGAACAACGCTCGTGCCGCGTCCCGGTCCGCCCGAAACGGCGAGATGAGGGAAGCAATGACGGTCACGCCCGCATCGACCATCAGTCGCGCGACTTCAGCGGCCCGCCGGATGCTTTCGTGGCGGCCGGCGTCGGAGAAATCCAGATCGTTGTTCAGCCCACGGCGCAGATCGTCGCCATCCAGGATGAACGTATGAAGCCCGCCGGCACGAAGATCCTTGTCGAGCAGGCGTGCCAAAGTCGACTTGCCCGCCCCGGACATACCGGTCAACCAGACGACCAGCGGACGCTGGCGCTTCATTAATGCTGGCGGCACCCCGGCAGCCAGAACGGCATTGGGGTCTGCGGGGCAGGTGTAGCGTGTATCCATCACGTGCAGACAGTTGTATTAGTTAGTATCCGCAGCGCGCATTGTTAAATTTTCATCGCTCAATCCTATACCGACAAAATCTCGGGATAACCCCGACATAATCTTCGTAGAGGGTTTCAGTTGAAGCGATAGCAGCGCTGCGTCGGCAATTTCCGTTTGTCCGACCAACCCTGAACTTCTCCCGCATCGACACCCGTCCACGGAATAGCGAACTAACCAGGGTCTTACCGAAACATTACAAAATGCCGGCGCGAATTCTCTCATGTACTCGGGTAGAATGGCGCGCTGTAAGAAAATAACCACTTGTGGAAGACCAAAACATCTGCACCGCGGCCTGTAAAAGAACGCATTGCAGAACGCACCGCACCTCCCGTGTCAACCATCTTCCTGGACGTCACACGCCTCCTCACACGCCTTTACGACGGCCTTTTACCCACTGGCGTCGATCGTGTCGGTCTGGCCTATATCCAAAAGTACGGCTCCCGGGCGCGCGCTGTCCTTAGCGAGCGCGGCGTTTCCACGGTGCTGACGGAGCGGGATTCCCAGCAGGTGTTCGCCTGGCTGCTCTCATCGATTCGCAATCGAAATGCCATCCGCGCTTTAGTTGTGCGCGCATGTATCAATCGCCTGCGAGAAAGCCGTTTTAATGGCGTGCTGTTCCATACCAGTCACAACGGGATGGAATTCGAGCGTTACTACCGCGCGATGTCAAAGCGCGAGATTCGCCCGGTCTTCATGGTTCACGACCTGATCCCGTTGACTCACGCCGAGTACTGCCGCCCCGGTGTCGACACGGCGCACCGGCTGCGCATGCATACCGCGCTAAAGCACGCGAGCGGTCTGATCGTGAATTCGCAGGCCACGCTCGACTCGCTCGCCGCCGAAGCACGTCACGTGAACCTGCCGCTTCCGCCGAGCGTCGTTGCCCATCTGGCCTCCGGTGTCACGCAGCGCCCGCTCGCCTCGCGCCCGCTTCCCGAGCCTTACTTCGTCATGCTCGGCACCATCGAGCCTCGCAAGAACCACTGGTTCATGCTGCACGTCTGGCGGCGGCTCGTTGAGCAGCTCGGCACTGCCGCACCGAGGCTCGTGGTCATCGGTCGGCGCGGTTGGGAATGCGAAAACGTCGTGGATATGCTCGAGCGGTGCGAGATCCTGCAGGACGTCGTGATCGAAGAGGCACACTGTTCCGACGACCGGCTTCATGCCTATCTTCAGCACGCTCAGGCGCTGCTGTTTCCATCGTTTGTCGAGGGTTACGGCATGCCGCTCGCCGAAGCGCTTGCGCTCAATGTGCCGGTCCTCGCCAGCAACCTTGACGTGTTTCACGAGATCGCCGACGACATTCCCGACTATCTCGACCCGCTCGACGGCCCCGGCTGGCTCGCGCGCATCCACGCCTACACGCAGGCGGACAGCCCTGAGCGCAGCGCGCAACTGAAGCGCATCGAGCGATTTCGCGAACCGACGTGGGCGGAGCATTTCGAACGCGTCGATCGTTTTCTCGAGACGCTGCGTTAAATGGCGCGCCCGGCCACCGACCTGCGCAGCATCACGCGTGGCTGGCGCTCGCTGAACTGGCTGGCTGGCCGCTCGGCACATCCGTGGATCGACCGTTGGCCCGGGCGTCTCGCCTTGCGCGCGTGTCGTCTCGCCGGAAAGCAGTTAAGCGTGGCCTGGCCCGGGCCGCTGTGGTCGCGCGGACCATCGGGCACGCCGATGCTGTCGTGGTTCGTCGCACCGGTGGCCAATGCAGGCGCTGATGCGTTTGCCATGCTGCTGAATTCATCAATCGAACACGCGCAAAACACCGACAACCCGGCGGAAATACAGCGGCTGATGCAACGTGTGCTCGATAGCCAGGCAGGCACGCTGCGCTGTCGGCAGACCGATTGTCCTGCTGCCTTGCTTGAACCGCGTACCGCCCCACGCGTCCTGCTGATCGACGAGCGCACACACTCGACGGGCCTCGGTGCAGCAGTGGCATGTCGCAATTCCCAACATGCCTTCACGCGCATGCTGAATATCGCGCGCACCGCGCATCCGGATGCCGAATTCTGGATCGGACAATCGGATGATTCGGGCTCGGGACGCTGGCTCTCGTCGTCGGTCAACGGTACAGCGTCGGATATAAAACAGCTCGGCGCTCACGAATCGTTGCATGCCGCCCTCCCTCACATCGACCACGTCTATACGCTCGGTGCATCCGAGGGCATGCACGCGCTCCTCGCTGGCATACCGGTACATGTATTCGGCGCGCCGTACTACGCGGGCTGGGGTCTCACCGACGACGATCTGCGCTTGCCCAACCGCACCGCGCGGCCCACGCTCGCGGCCTTGTTCGAGGCCGTTTTCGTGCGCTTCGCGCGCTACCTGAATCCCGCCACGCTCACGCCCGGTACGCTCGATGATCTGCTCGACAGCATCGAATTGCAGCACGCAGTTCAACGGCGCTTTGCGGATCTGCGGCACGTTGCGGGCATTCGGTTCCAGTGGTGGAAACGGCCATTCGCCACACCGTTCGTGACCGCAGGCGGCGCGGCATTGCGCTGGACGAATGAGCCGCAATCGCTACAGGCCAACGAATGTGCCGTGCTGTGGGGCGCGCGCAGCGCAGACGGTCTCGCACCCGAGGTTCGCCGCGTCCGGATCGAAGACGGCTTCTTTCATTCGACGGGTCTCGGCTCCGACATGATCGCGCCGCGCAGTCAGGTGATCGACCGCCGTGGCCTCTACTTCGACGCGAGCCAGCCCAGCGATTTGAGCGTGCTGCTCAACGAAACGCTCTTCGACGAATCCGAACTCGCGCGCGCCGCCGCGCTGCGCGATCGGGTCGTCGCACTCGGCGTGACCAAATACAACCTTGGGCGGCGCCGTCCCACCTGGGCCGCGCCCACCGGCAAACAGGTCGTGCTGGTGCCGGGCCAGGTCGCGGACGACGCGTCGATCCGCCTCGGCACACGCGCCATCGTCACCGCCGACGCGTTGCTGCGCGAAGTACGCAAGCTGCGCCCCGATGCATTCGTGGTCTACAAGCCGCATCCCGACGTGCTCTCAGGCAATCGCAACGGTTTGATCGATGCACAACAACTCGCAGACGTGGTCGATACGGAGGCGGATCTGTTGTCGCTCGTCGATGCCGCCGATGAAGTCCACACGCTATCGTCGCTCGCCGGTTTCGACGCTCTGCTGCGCGGCAAAGCGGTCTTCACCTACGGGCTGCCTTTCTACGCCGGCTGGGGCCTGACGCACGACGCGCTCGCGCCGCTGCCGTGGCGCGAGCGCACGCTGACGCTGGACATGCTGTGCGCGGGCGTGCTGCTGCGTTACCCGCTCTACTGGGAGTGGCGCACGCGTCTGTTCACGACGCCGGAAGCGGTCGTCGAGCAACTGGCGGTAAAGGCTGCCCGTCCGCTCGAACGAGTACGCGGCAATCGTATGCGACCGTTGCTCAAGGCATTCCGTTGGACCCGCAATGCGATCCGGCACGTGTCATGGCGTTACCGGAATAGCTCTACGCACCGGTCCTGACAAGCGCGTCGTTAGCGTTCGAAATAACGCGCCCGGTCAAGATCGGCAATCAAGCTTGTTGCTCGTCGTGCGAATGATGCTGTCCGCATGGAAGATGCTGCGTAGCACGGGTTGAATCGCGGATTGCATCGAATAGCACCGGCCAAACGTAACAGATTGTCAAACATCCGCATCGCGCGGCGCCTCGTCAGCCAGAATGGTTTCGATGTGTGCCCCGATTTTCCAGCCACCCTTGTGGCGCTTCTTCCGGATGAAACCACTCATGAATAAAACTGCAGCAGTCGCTCTATGCGCACTGAGTGCCACGGGATTGACTTTCCCGGGCCTCACGATGGCCGCCCAAACCGGCGGCATCGAAGTCGCGGTGCCAGCCTATGTCTTTCCCGGCGACCCTTTCCTCACGACGATGGAAGACCCGGTGAAGATGCCCGTACCGCCGTCTATCGTCATCGTGAACATCGCCAATGGCGACGCCGACGAATCCATTATCGACCACGATGCCGACCTCCTGCGAGCCAGGACTACTGCGAGCGGCGAGCACGTCAAGGTGATTGGTTATGTGCACACCACTCACGGCGCACGGTCCGTCGCGGATGTCGAAGCCAGTATCGACCGGTATCTTGCGCCGCGTAACGGCGCGGTTCATTACGACGGCATCTTCTTCGATGAAGGTATCGCCAGTTGCGGCCCGACCGCCGGTTCGATGCAATACCGCGACTACTACCGCACGTTGCGCGAATACGTCTGGTCGAAATTCCCCGCCAGCGCGCAGAGCCTTGCAGTGATCAACATCGGAACCGCCGTCAACGACTGCTACCTCGATCCTGCACATCGCGCGGCGGACGTGTTCGTGACGTTCGAAGATACCGCCGATCACTACATGACCAATGCCGTCGATGTCGGCTGGAAGTATGGCTGGGTCGGCGGCAATGTCATCGTCAACGGCGCATATGCGCTGGGCACGCAGTACGATTCGACGAGCTTCTGGCATCTGGTCTACAACACCAGCCAGGCCCGCTGGTCTTCCGTGCTCGATACAGCGCTTCAACGCTATGCAGGGTATGTCGATGCAACCGATGCGTACATGGTCGGAACCTCGCTCAACCCGTGGGCGCAAATGCCGAGCTATCTCAACTCGGAAGTCACCTACGCGAATACGTTAAGCCACAACTAGATGGATCGCGACAATTCCCTGCTCAACGCAACGTCGACGCGAAATCGTCGAGTTGCGTGATGCAGGTGTTCCAGCCATCGAAGAACCCAAGTGCCTCGTGGCGCTCGCGCGTCGCATTGTCCGGATGCATGACGCGCGCCTCGTAGCGACTGCCCTCGCCTTCGTCGGCCATCGTGATGATCCCGGTGAAACCGAGCCACGGCGTATTGGGCCGCCACTGCGCGGTGAGCATCGACGTGAACACGAGGCGTGCTTGCGGCACGATCTCGAGAAAGCAACCGGGGTTGTCGCTCGTGCCGCCATCGGGGCCGCGCATGTAGGTGTGGAATGCGCCGCCTGATCGCAGATCGAAAGCGAGCACTTCGGTGGTCCACGGTCGCGGGCACCACCATTCCTTGAGCAGGTCGGGTTCCGTCCAGGCGCGCCACAACGCGGTGCGCGGCGCGCGCAGCACGCGGGAGATGACGAGGTCGCTGGTTTCAGCGTGATCGGCGGGGTTTGCTGGCACGAGGTTGCTCCTCTTCATGAAGACGTTCGACGAAATCGACCATGCGGTCGGATCGCGCTTCCCATATGGCTCGCTGACCGGCTATCCATTGCTCGGCTTCCGACAATCTGCCTTGCATCAGCTCGCAGGTACGCGTGCGCCCTGCCTTTCGTGTCCGGATCAGGCCACTGCGCTCGAGCAACGAAACATGCTTCATGAACGACGGCAGCGCCATGTCGAACGGCGCCGCCAGCACGGATACCGCCTGCTCGCCCCGGCAGAGCGCACTGACGATCGCGCAACGAGTGGGATCGGAGAGTGCGTGGAAGATGTCGCTGACGCCAGCCTGATAGTTAGCCATACGGCTAACTATAGACTCAATGTGGTGGAAAGGAAAGCTGTGGGCGTCAGCGCGTGCTAGTTCTTCACTTCGCAAACAACGACGCCATATTCGCAAACGCCTTGATCTCGACCGCGTTACCCGACGGATCGAGGAAGAACATCGTCGCCTGTTCGCCGACTTCGCCCTTGAAGCGGATATGCGGCTCGATCACGAACGCGGTGTTCGCGGCCTTCAGCTTGTCCGCCAGCGTCTGCCACTGCGGCACCGACAGCACGACGCCGAAATGTCGCACCGGCACGGCATGGCCGTCGACCGCGTTCGTCGCGCGATGGCCCGCTTCTTCGGGCGCGAGATGCGCGACGATCTGGTGCCCGTAGAAATCGAAGTCCACCCACTCCGGCGAGCTGCGCCCTTCGGGGCAACCGAGCAGATCGCCGTAGAACTCGCGTGCAGCCGCAAGGCTGTGAACCGGAAACGCCAGATGGAACGGCGGAATGGTAGCGGTGGAATCGCTCATGTCGAAGATCCTGGTAGCGGTGGGGAGTGATCTGTAACTCCGGGCGGAGTCAATGACAGCCAGTTTATGTATGAACAAAATTGCTGAAAAGCGATATATTTTCAACCTGACCACCAACAAAATCGATGAATACACGATGCTCCGGGAACTCAAAACCTTCGTCGCCGTGGCGCAGCACGGCACCTTCGCTGCGGCTGGCGAGCGGATCGGGCTGACACAGTCGGCGGTCAGCGCGCAGATGCAGCGGCTCGAAAAGAACCTCGGTTTTGCGCTGTTCGATCGTACCGGCCGCTCGGCGACGCTCAACGACGCCGGCCGCGAAACGCTCGCCCTTGCTGACGATCTGTTGTCTTTGTACGCGCAGCTCGGTGGCCAGGCTACGCCCGCAGCCGAGCGCGGCGGCACGCTGACAGTCGGCGCAATCGCGTCCGTCCAGCCCACCTTCATGGCCGACGCACTGGCAAATTTTCGTCACGACTGGCCGGGCTGGCGGCTGCGCATCGTACCAGGCGTATCGCTGAACCTGCTCGGTCAGGTCGATGCCGGCGAACTCGATCTCGCCGTCATCATCAAGCCGCCGTTCTCGCTGCCGCCCGACCTAGAATGCCGGACGCTCGTCACGGAGCCGTTCGTGCTGCTCGTGCCCGCGCGGCTCGCACGCCGGCCGTGGCGGGAATTGCTCGCGTCCGAGCCGTTCATTCGTTATGACCGACGTTCGTTCGGCGGTGGTCAGGTCGATCGATTTCTGCGGCGGCTACGCGTGAACGTGTCCGAATCGATCGAACTCGACGAACTGCTGGGGATCGTGCAACTGGTGGCGCGCGGCGCGGGCGTCGCGCTCGTGCCGCTGGCGGCCGCGTTCGGTACGTTGCCGCGTACGGTCAAGGCGCTCGCGCTCGGTGGCGAGACGTTCGAGCGCGAGATCGTGCTGGTGGAGCGCAGGCGCCGTGCTACTGAAGCACCTGCGGCGCGGCTCGGCGAGTGCATCGCAGAGGCCGCGCAGGCGCTCGCCGGCAAAAATCGCCGGCGATAACACCCTGCCCAAAAATTGACGCCGTTACTTCGGCGAAAACTCGTGATGCCCGCCGAAGCCGAAGCGCATCGCCGAGAGCATGCGCTCGGCAAACGACTCGTCGTCACGCGAACGAAACCGCGTATACAACGCCGCCGACAACACCTGCGCCGGCACCGCCTCTTCGATCGCGGCTTCGATCGTCCAGCGCCCTTCGCCGCTGTCCGCCACTTCGGTCGAATAATTGCCGAGCGCACCGTCTTTCGCCAGCGCGCCGGCCGTGAGATCGAGCAACCACGACGACACGACACTGCCGCGTCGCCACACTTCGGCCACATCGGCGAGATCGAGGCTGAAGCGTTCGTTCTCGGGCAATTCCGTCGATGCCTTGTGCTTCAGGATGTCGAAGCCTTCCGCATAAGCCTGCATCAACCCGTACTCGATGCCGTTGTGGACCATCTTCACGAAGTGGCCCGAGCCGGTCGGCCCGGTGTGCATATAGCCGTTCTGCACGCGCGCATCGCGGCCTTCGCGGCCAGGCGTGAGCGGCACATTGCCGGCACCCGGCGCGAGCGTCGAGAGGATCGGATCGAGCCGGTGCACCACGTCCACTTCGCCGCCGATCATCATGCAGTAGCCGCGCTCGAGACCCCACACACCGCCCGACGTCCCAACGTCGACGTAGTGAATGCCCTTCTCCTTAAACCGCACCGCACGACGGATGTCGTCCTTGTAGAAGCTGTTGCCACCATCGATAACAACATCGTCAGGGCTCAGGATCGGGTACAGGTCGTTCAGCGTGTCTTCGGTGATCTTGCCAGCTGGCAGCATCAACCAGATCACGCGCGGCGTCGCCAGCCCCTTCACCAGGTTACCCAGGTCGCTTGAACCCGTTGCACCTTCTTTCACGAGCGCCTCGGTGGCTTCCGGGCTGTGATCGTAGACCACGCACGTATGCCCGTTGCGCATCAACCGACGGCCGATGTTCCCGCCCATCCGTCCCAATCCCACGATACCGATCTGCATAATGTCGCCTCCCTCGTTAACTGGATTGCCGAACCCGCGCGAGCTGCTGCTTCGCCGCTTCGTAGACGCGCTCCGGCGTAAAGCCGAACTTCGTTTGCAGCGCCTTCAGCGGCGCCGACGCGCCGAATGTATGCATCGCGATCAGCGAGCCAGTGCGGCCCACGTAGCGATCCCAACCGAGTACGCCTGCCTGTTCGACTGCAACCCGCGCGTCGACGGCGGCAGGCAGCACCGACTCTTTATACGCGTCATCCTGCTTCTCGAAGATGTCCCACGACGGCATCGACACGACGCGCGCCGCGATGCCTTCGCTCTTCAGCTTCTCATACGCGCCGACGCACAGCGACATTTCGCTGCCGGTGCCCATCAGGATCACTTCCGGTTTGCGGCCATCGGGCGCGTCCGCAAGCACATACGCGCCGCGCCGGACGCCACTGGCAGCCGCGTATTTCGTGCGGTCGAACGTGGGCAGCGCCTGGCGCGACACGACGATGCAGGCCGGCACGCGCGGGTTCGACAACGCGACGCGCCATGCTTCGGCAACTTCGTTCGCATCACCTGGGCGCAGCGTCGTGAGACCGGGCACTGCACGCAACGACGCGAGCTGTTCGATCGGCTGGTGCGTCGGACCGTCTTCGCCGACACCGATCGAGTCGTGTGTGAAGACGTAGACGACGTTGACTTCCATGATCGCGGACAGGCGGATCGGCGGCTTCATGTAGTCGCTGAAAATCAGGAACGTCGAGCCGTAGGGCCGCAGGTTCGACAGTGCGAGGCCGTTGGCAATCGAGCCCATCACATGCTCGCGAATCCCGAAGTGCAGGTTGCGTCCGGCGTAGTTGTCCGCTTCGAAACTGCCGGCGCCTTCGAACTTCATGTCGGTCTTCGTCGAAGGCGACAGGTCGGCGGATCCGCCGATCATCCACGGCAGGCGCTTCGCAATCGCGTTGAGCACCTTGCCCGACGAATCGCGCGAGGCGATGCCCTTTTCGTCCGCATCGAACGTCGGGATATCGGCGTCCCAGCCTTCGGGTAGCGTGTGCGCCTCGATTGCGCGGAATTCTTCGGCTAGCGCGGGGTACTTCGCGGCATAGGCTTCGAAAGACGCCTGCCATTGTTCGCGCGCCGCCTTGCCACGTGTGCCGATCCCCTGCTGGAAGTGCGCGTAGACGCCGTCCGGCACGAGAAAACTCGAATCTTCGGGCCAGCCGTAAAAGCGCTTGGCCAGCTTGATCTCTTCGACGCCGAGCGGTTCGCCGTGTGCCGCCGACGTGTCCTGCTTGTGCGGCGCGCCCCAGCCGATGATGCTGTGCACGACGATCAACGTCGGTTTGTCCGTATTCGCTTTGGCCTGCGTGAGCGCGGCGCCGAGTGCGGCGGCATCGTTGGCATCGGCGACATGCAGCGTGTTCCAGTGGTAGCCGCGAAAACGCGTTTCGACGTCGTCGCTGTACGCGAGATCGGTATGGCCTTCGATCGTGACGCGGTTGCTGTCGTAAATCCAGATCAGGTTCGACAGCTTCAGGTGTCCGGCAATCGATGCCGCTTCATGCGAAATGCCTTCCATCATGTCGCCGTCGCCGCACAGCGTATAGACGTGGTAGTCGAACAGCGTCGCATCGGGTTGATTGAAGTGCGACTCGTACCAGCGCGCAGCCATCGCCATGCCGACGCTATTGCCGAGCCCCTGGCCGAGCGGGCCGGTGGTCGTCTCGACGCCGGTGGTCATGCGGTATTCGGGGTGGCCGGGCGTCACGCTGTCGAGCTGGCGGAACTGCTTGATGTCATCGAGCGACACGGCGGGTGAGCCGTTCGGCCGACCGGCTTCGTCGACGGCCTGCACACCGGTCAGATGCAGCAGCGAATACAGCAGCATCGATGCGTGCCCAACCGACAGCACGAAGCGGTCGCGATTTGGCCACAGCGGTTCGGCCGGGTCGTAGCGCAGATGTTCCTGCCACAGGTGATAGCCGACTGGCGCGAGTGCCATCGGGGTGCCGGGATGGCCGGAGTTGGCCTTCTGTACTGCATCCATCGCGAGGGTGCGGATGGTGTCGATAGAAAGACGATCGAGATCGGTGGGTGGGTTCGGCATGCTGCAACTCCTTTGACGTCTTGTAACCGGGCGGCGCGACTGGATCGCGTCAGGACAAGCGGAGTAACCGAGCAAGTGTAATGCCATGTTCCGGAACGGGTGCGTAAACTGCGCACCGGCCTGCTCAGTGCAGCGGCAACCGGGTGGGCACGCCGTTCAGCGAGCGGCTTATTACCTGGAAGACTTCGCAAAACGGTCGAGCGGATGGAAAAACTTGCCGGTGCGCGGTTCAGTGTGAAAGCGCGCGATGTCGATCCTGTGTCAGCTTTCTGGCGGCTTGCAATGCGCGGCGCGGCGGCCAAAAGAAAAGCGCCCCGTGGGGCGCTTTCATACGCGGCAGCTGTGCGTGCGGCTAGAAGTTGAAGTTGTCGATATTGGTTGCGTCGAAGGTGGTGGGCGGTCCGAGGATCACCTCACCCTTCGGGCCGATGGTCCGCTTGCCGAGCTTGCCCGCATCGAACGATTCCCCTTCCTTGCCCGTGATCGTGCCCGACGCGAGACCCGCCGCGGCGTAGGCTGCCAGATAACCGAGTTGACCCGGGTCCCACAACTGGAACGCCTGCACGGTGCCGTTCTTGACGAACGCGCGCATCTGGTTCGGCGTGCCGAGCCCGGTCACGGCGACCTTGCCCTTGCTCGACGACGTCGAGATATAGCGGGCCGCCGCCGCGATGCCGACCGTCGTCGGCGAAACGATCGCCTTCAGGTTCGGATACGCCTGCAACAAACCTTGGGTCTCGACAAACGACTTCTGGTCGTCGTCGTTGCCGTACGCGATCTTCACGAGCTTGATCTTCGCGTACTCGGGCTTCTTCAGCTCCTCCTGCATCCACTTGATCCACGTGTTCTGGTTCGTCGCGTTCGGCGTCGCCGACAGGATCGCGAACTCGCCCTCGCCGCCCATCAGCTTCGAGACGAGCTGGATCTGGCCGCGGCCAATGCCTTCCGCGTTTGCCTGGTTGACGAAGATCTGACGGCCGTCGGCTGCGGTATCGGAATCGAACGTGACGACCTTGATGCCTTGCGACATCGCTTTCTTCAGGTACGGCACGACCGCGTTTTCATCGTTTGCGGCGATCACGATCGCGTTCTGCCGCTGCGTGATCAGCGTGTTGATGTACTGCACCTGCGACGACGCGCCTGCATCCGATGGCCCCACTACCTTGCCTTCGCCCTTGAACTCCTTGATCGCGGCGAGGCCGCCGTCGTCGGCGATCACCTCGTAGGGGTTGTTGATCTGCTTGGGCAGGAACGCGATTTTCAGGCCGTCCTTGATGCCGGCCGCCACGGCCGTTGTGCTCAGGCCGAGCAGCAGCGCACAGAGCGCCGCGCTGGCCGCCGCCGTGCCTATATGACGCAATGGTTTCAACATGAGTGTCTCCTCTTCCTGATAATCGGACGTGGGTCCGAAGTTGTGATGTCGTTACCTGCCGTGCTGCGTGTCGTGCTTCATGTCGTGCTCTATGTCGTACTATTCGGCGCCCTGCCAGCGTCGTTGCCCATCAAGTCGCCCCCGCGATAAACCGTCGGTCACGCCGCGCCCGCCAGCGTGCTGCCAGATTCGGAATCAGCACCGACGCGAGCAGCAACGCACCGGTCACGATCGTCAGCACTTCGCTCGATACATCGACGAGCGTCAGCGCATTGCGCAACACACCGACGATCAGCAGCGACAGCAGCACACCGACCATCGATCCACGTCCGCCGAAGATGCTCACGCCGCCGAACAGCACCGCCGCAATCACGGACAGTTCGAAGCCCTCGCCGTTGTCGCCACGCGCACTCGTAAAACGCAGCGTATAAACGATGCCAGCCAGCGCGCTGACCGTGCCCGACAGCACGAAGAGGCGCAGCCGCGCTTTCGCGACATCGATACCGGAGAACGCCGCGGCCGTCGGATTCGCGCCGATCGCGAAGAGACTGCGACCAAACGCGGTGGCCTGCAGCAGCACGGTAAACACCACCGCGCAAACGATCACGATCACGAACGGCAGTGGAATAAACGTTGCGCCAAGTGCATTCATGCCGAACGCGGTATAGCCCGGCGGAAAGTCAGCGACGGCCTGATCGCCGAGCAGCACATAGGCAAGCCCGCGAAACAACGCGAGCGTGCCGATCGTCACCGCAAGCGACGGCAGGTTCAGCTTGACGATCACGAGCCCGTTCAACAGACCTGCAAGCGCGCCCGCCACCAGTACTAGCGCGATCACAAGCGGCATCGGCAGGCCCATGTGCCAGAGCACGCCCATCAGCGCGCTCGATGCACCGAGTACCGACGCAACCGACAGGTCGATGTCGGCGGCGACGATGATGAGTGTCATCGGCAGCGCCATCAGTGCGACTTCAGTCAGATCGGCCAGCACGTTGCCGAGATTCGCGCCGCTCAGAAACTCCGGCGACAACACGCGCCCGAGCACCAGCGACAAAACGAACAGCACTACCAGCAACGTTTCCCAACGCAACGGGACCGTCGGTTTGCGCGTACTCAATGCGGAATCGGGTTTAGCCATGATCGCGTTTTCTCATCATGCGTTTTGCCACCGAGCGGGCCAGCAGCGTATCGGCGGCGATCGCGACGACGATCAACGCCCCTTCGATCGCCTGCTCCCAGAATGGCGAGACGTGCAGCACCACGAGCGCAATGCTGATCACGCCGAGCACCAGTGCGCCGAGCGTCGCGCCGAGTATCGTGCCGACGCCGCCGGTAATCGCGACGCTGCCCACCACCGCTGCTGCTACGACCTGCAGTTCGATACCCTTTGCGGTGCTCGCATCGACGGTGCCGAAGCGTGCGAGCCACAGCGCGCCCGCGAAGCCCGCGATCGCACCGGAGATCAGAAAGCCGGTCATCACGCGACGCTCGACGGCGACACCTGCCAGCCGTGCCGCTTCGGGGTTCGAGCCGATCGCGTAGTGTTCGCGGCCGCCGCGAAACTGCTTCAGGTACACGGAGAGTCCGGCCAGCACGACGGCCGCAATCAATGCGAGCGTCGGGATGCCGAGTAGCCGGCCGGTCGCGAGACGCGAGAATGCTTCGGGCAGACTCGTCGCGTTGATCTGTCCGCCGTGTACCCATGCGTAGTCGGCGCCGCGAAAGATGTAGAGCGTCGACAGCGTCGCGACCAGCGACGGCACCCGGCCAATCGCCACCAGCACAGCGTTGATCGCTCCCGCGAGCAAACCGATCGCAAGCCCTGCGCCGAGCGCGACGACAACCGGCATATGTGGAAACGCGACGTACAGGCTACCCACTGCATAAGCGCTCACGCCGACCGTCGAACCCACCGACAGATCGATGTGCCGCATCAGGATCACCACCGTCATGCCGGCGGTGAGCAGACTGATGATCGACACGTTCAGCAGAACATCGCGCAGGTTCTGCAGATTCAAGAACTGTGGACGTGCGAGCGCGGTGCCCGCCACCAGCAGGATCAGCACGACGAAGAGCGTCGTTTCGCGGCTCTGCGCAAGTGCAGCGACGAAACCACCGCGCGGCCGGACGCGCACCGGGTTATCGGCACGCAGATCCACGGGGCGAGTGGTCGATTCGCGCATCATGCCGCGTGTCCCAGATGAACCCCGGACTGCCCAAGCGCCGCGCTCATGATCCGCTCTTCGCTCGCGTCCACCCGTGCGATCTCTGCACTGATGCGCCCTTCATGCATCACGAGGATGCGGTCGGCCATGCCGAGCACTTCGGGCAGCTCGCTCGATATCATCAGCACGGCCATACCCTCGCGCACCAGTTCGGCGAGCGCGCCATACACTTCCGCTTTCGCGCCAACATCAATGCCGCGCGTCGGTTCGTCGATGATCAGCACCTGCGGATGCGTCGCGAGCCACTTGCCGAGCACGACCTTCTGCTGGTTGCCGCCCGACAGCGTGCCGACCGGGGCGGCAGGATCGTCGGCTTTGAGTTGCAGGCGTTTGCCCCAGCGGGTCGCCAGCTCCGTTTCGCTTCGCGCGGAGATCAGGCCGAATCGCACGAGCCTGCCGAGCACCGTCATCGATGCGTTGCGTGCAATGCTCAGTTCGAGCGCGAGACCCTGCTGCCTGCGGTCTTCGGGTACCAGCGCAAGACCTGCCTGCACCGCGGCAGCCGGACGTCCCGGCGCGAGCCGTTTGCCTGCGATACGGATATCGCCCGCATCGAGCGGATCGATACCGAAGATCGCACGCGCAACCTCGCTGCGCCCCGCACCGACCAGACCTGCGAGCGCAACGATTTCGCCCGCGCGCACGTCGAACGACACGTCCTTGAACACACCGATTCGCGTGAGCCCGCGCACGGCCAGACGCACATCGCCAGGTACGACGTCGGCTTTCGGATAAAACGTCTCGAGATCGCGCCCGACCATCTTCGCGACGATCGCGGCCGTGTCAAGATCGGCGGTCGGCGCGTCGAACACCTTTGCACCGTCGCGCATGATCGTCACGTGTTGCGTGAGCGTGAACACCTCGTCGAGCCGGTGCGTGATGAACAGAATCGCGACATCGCGCTCGCGCAGCTTGCGCACGATCGCAAACAACCGCTCCACTTCGGGCAGCGACAGCGCGGCAGTCGGCTCGTCCATGATCAGCACGTTCGCGTTCAGCGACAGCGCCTTGGCGATCTCGATCACCTGCTGGTCGGCAATCGACAGACCGCGCACCAGCCGGTCCGCATGCAGATCGACGCCGAGCGACACGAGCAGCGCATCGACCTCGCGATGCATCGTGTCGTAGCGAATCCGGCCGAGCCGATCTACCGGCTGCCGGCCCATATAGATGTTTTCGGCAATCGACAGATCGAAGAACAACGTCGGTTCCTGATAGATCACGGCGATGCCTGCATCGCGCGCCTGCGCGGGGCTTGCGAATTCGCGCAACTGCCCGTCGATACGCAACTCCCCCGTGTCCGCGCGATGCACACCGGCAAGGATTTTCACGAGCGTCGATTTGCCCGCACCGTTCTCGCCGAGCAGCGCATGTACTTCGCCGCTGCGCAGCACGAGTTCGCCGTCCGCGAGCGCACGCACGCGGCCGAACGACTTGCTCGCGTGAGTTAATTCCAGCCGCGGGACGGCGGTGGTCGGTTCCTGCACAGACTTGTCTCCTTCTTAGAGCGACGCTGATACATCGCACTTCTCTTGTGAGTTTTCTTGCTACTGCTTCAGATGCGGTAAATCCGTTCGGCGTTATGCCTGAACAAGGCCGCGCGCTCCGTCTCACTCGCTCCCGCGACGATCGCGGCATACGCATGCCACAGCGCGGGATACGAGCCAAACAACCGGTCGACGGGAAAATTCGATGCAAACATCGCTCGCTCGACACCAAAGGCATCGAGCGTTTCGAGCACGTAAGGTCGCAGGCTCTCGACGGTCCAGTAGTGATCGAACATCGCAAGCCCGCTGATCTTCACCGCGACGTTCGGGCACGCGGCCAGCATGCGCAGCCCGTCGCGCCACGCGCGATACCCCGCCACGCTGTCGCGATCGACGAACATGCCCGCATGATTGAGGACGAACTGCGTGTCCGGATGCGCGCGGGCCAGCGCCGCGGCTTCATCCATCTGCGACGGATACACCTGCAGATCAAACGACAAGTCATACCGGCGCAGCAGTGCAAAACGCTCCTGCCACAACGGTTCGCGCATGAAATGCCGGCCCACGTAGTCGAACAGCTTCTCGCGATGCACGTTGAGAATCTGCCGCACGCCACGCGTATTCGCGAACGACGCGTGCGCTTCGAGCACCGCCGGTGCGTCGGGCGCCGCGAGGTCGATCCCCGCGACGATGGCGTTCGGCATGCCGCGCGAACCGTCGGCATCGGCGGTCTGCTGCAGCCAGCGCGTCTCTTCGACCGGATCGGCGGGATCGTGATTCGCCTCGACGTGTACGACCTTCAGCACCTCGATGTCCTGCGCCTCCGCCAGCAGATGATCGAGCAGATAGTCGTGCTGCAACTCGCGCGCATCGCCGACGAACGACACGCCGGGCTTCTCGAGCCACGGGTAACGGTGCGTACGCAGGTCCCACAGATGAATATGCGGATCGACCACTTGCATGAAGCGCGCTCCTTTGGTGTCGGTTCAGCGGGTTAGCGGTTGCCGCGCGGGAAGCTCGAATACCGGCACGAGCGGTTGCTGGAACGGCGTGCGATCGTGTGCGGTCTGCATGATGTCGGCCATCATGTCCCACCATTTGCGCATCACGGGCAGATCGGGCAACGCGTCCATCGTGTGGTGATCGGTGCGCGTCAGGACCGCAAACAACGCGCCGCTGGCTTCATCGAGGAAGATGCGGTAATCGTGCACACCCGCTTCGTGCAGCGCATCGACCAGTTCGGGCCAGATCTCGCGATGCCGTCGTGCGTACTCTTCGCGCATGCCGGGGTTGAGCGCCATCCGGAAAGCGATCGTCTCCATGCGAACCTGTCTCCGTTCATGCTCCTGCGCCTTATAGACGAAGCGTCTGGAGCGACTATAATTCCGCGGTCGATAGCGTCTCAATCCGTTGTTGGGATTGGGCGATCCAGAAACCGAATCGCACAGGTCCCATGAACCGACAAGCCGCCACGGTCGCTCTCGTCAATCGCCTCAAGTTCAAGCACCTTGCGCTGCTGGTCGCGCTCGACGACACCCGCAACGTCCATCAAGCCGCCGACACCATCAATGTCGCGCAACCGAGTGCGAGCCGCATGCTCGGCGACATCGAAGAAGCATTCGGCTTCCTGCTGTTCGAACGCAACGCCCGCGGCATGCAGCCCACGCCGCTCGGCGTCGTCACGCTCGCGTATGCGCGGCGCGCGCTCGCGGAACTCACGCGTTTTGCCGAAGACCTCGACGTCAAGCGCCGCGGCGGTCACGGCCAGCTGACGGTCGGCGCGATCATGGGCGCGGCGCCCGATCTGCTCGCGATGGCCGTCGCCTCGCTGAAAACAGAACGGCCGCTGCTCAACGTGCGGATACTCGGCGAAACCAGCGACCAGGTCGTGCAGTTGCTGCATCGCCGCGAGGTCGACCTCGCGCTCGGCCGCCTTACTTCGCCGCTGCAACACAACGATTTCAGCTTCGAGCCGCTGGCACGCGAAACGCTTGTGCTGGTGGTACGCGTACGGCATCCGCTCATTGCTCGCAGCAACGTCGCGCTGCACGAGCTGATGGACTGGCCGTGGGTCGCGCAACCGATCACCAGCCCCGCGCGCGTGCTGTTCGAAGAAGAACTCGCGCGTGCCGGGCTCGCCACGCCGGTCAATCTCACCGAGTGCGCGTCGATCTTCGCGACGCTGCAATTGCTCGAAAATTTCGATGCGATCGCGATGCTGCCGGAATCGGTCGTGCGCGACCATGTGCGCGGCAAACTCCTCGTCGCGCTGCCGATCGAAATCGGCAAGAGCCTGCCCGGCTTCGGCATCCTCACGCGCAAGGGCGAACCGCTCGCGGAACCGGCCGAACATTTCGTCGGGTTGCTGCGGCGTTTTTCGCAGCCGTTCGATACCGAGCACGGCGCACCGCTTGTGCATACGCCGGCTCATTGAGCGATTCATCAACGTGGTCACTGCAGGTTGACGAACAAACCGCCATCGACGAGCAACGCCGCACCCGTCACATAGCGCGCCTTGTCCGAGGCGAGGAACACGACGCAATCGGCGACATCTTCGGGCGCGCCCAGGCGACCCAGTGGAATGCGTTTCTCGAAGTACGCTTTCTTGGTTTCATCGGCGAGGTCTTCGGCGTTGAGGTCGGTGGCAATCGTGCCTGGCATCACCGAGTTGCAGCGAATGCCGTACGGCCCCAGTGCGATTGCGCACGACTGCATCAACGAATGAACGCCCGCCTTGGTCGGCGTGTAATGCGTCTGCATACCGCCGCCCACCAGCGCGCTGATCGAACTGGTCGCGACAATCGCGCCGCCGTGGCCCTGCTCCTTCATCTGCCGCGCGGCCGCTTGGGTCACGTAGAACGCACCGTTCAGATTCACACCGACCGTGCGCTCGAGTACCGACGGCGGCATGTCGAGAAACGCGTGGAACGGGCAGATGCCCGCATTGCTCGCGAGCACATCGACCTTGCCGAATGCTTCGACGGTCTGGCGCACCAGATCCACGCCGGTCTGCGGCGCGGCGACGTTGCCTTCCACCGCGATGGCACGGCGGCCGAGCCGCTCGATCTCGCCGATCACGTCGGTAATCGCGGAACGGCGGCCGTACGATGCGTCGTTGTCGCCCCAGTAGTTGATCGCGACGTCCGCGCCTTCGGCTGCGCACGCCACGGCAATCGCGCGACCGATGCCGCGCGAACCGCCTGTCACGATGACCGTCTTGTCCTTGAGCAGCACGGGGATTCTCCTGATCGTTGATTGCCGTTGGCTGTGCAGTCAGTGCTGATACGGCCTGACTAACGCGCAGTCCGGGTTGAGCCGCACGCCGAAGCCCGGCGTTTCGGGCACTTTCATCCGCCCGTTCACCGGCACCGGTTCGTCGAGCAACAACGGTGTGAACATCGGCACGACTTCGTCGGCCTTCGGCGCCATCATCAGAAACTCGGCGAACGGCGAGTTATGCCGCGTCACGACGAAGTGATAGCTGTACACCGACGAGCCATGCGGTATCACCATCACGTTGTGCGCATCGGCCAACGCAGAGATACGGATCAGCTCGGTGATACCGCCGCACCAGCCCACATCGGGCTGGATGAAATCGCAGCATTCCATTTCGAGCAGCATCCGGAAGCCCCAGCGCGTTGCCTCATGCTCACCGGTCGACACCAGCATGCCGCGCGGCACGTTGCGGCGCAGTTCGGCGTAGCCCCAGTAATCGTCGGGCGGCAGGCATTCTTCGATCCACTTCAGACCGTACTCGTGCGTGGACTGTGCGAGACGCGTCGCGTAACGCACGTCGAGGCTCATCCAGCAGTCGTACATCAGCCAGAAGTCGTCGCCGACACGACTGCGCATGTCCGCGAGCTTCTCGATGTTTTTCCGGAAGCCTTCTTCGCCTTCCGCAGGGCCATGCTGCAACGGCAGCTTGCCGCCGATAAAACCCATCTCTTTCGCAAGATCCGGCCGTGCGCCGGTTGCGTAGAACGTCAGCTCGTCGCGCACCGGGCCGCCGAGCAACTGGAACACCGGCTCTTTGCGAACCTTCGCGAGCAGATCCCATAGTGCGAGATCGACACCGGAAATCGTATTCAGCACGACGCCCTTGCGTCCGTAGTAGAGCGTCGCGAAGTACATCTGATCCCACATCTTTTCGATGTCGGTGACGAGCTGGCCTTCGAGAAACCGCGCCAGGTGCTTCTCGACGATGAACGCGCCGATCTCGCCGCCCGTCGTCACGGCGAAGCCGACCGTGCCATCGCTTGCCTCGATCTCGACGACGAGCGTGCCGAGCACGTTGATACCGAACGACTGACGGCTCTGCCGGTACTCGGGGTAACGCGCCATCGGCGTAGCAATGTGGTCGTCGATCCAGTGACCGCCGGGCTGATCGTGATAGTCGGCGCCGCCGCCGCGAACGATGAAGGCACGCACGTGCCGGATGGTAGGCATGGCCATGTCGATGAGCTCCTGAACTTCGTTATGTTGCTTGAGGCTGTCGCCACTGCACGGCGGCGCCCTGTTCAATACGTGTCTGCTAGCGGGCGCGCTGTGCCCGGTGTGAAAGCGCGACTTGCGGCCCCGCGCGACGATCGTGTGCAAACACGCCGATCAGCAACGCAGCCAGCAGGCTCGCACCACCAAGCACGACCAGCCCCGCCGAAGTCGATTGCCAGGCACGTTCGGCGACGGTGCGCAGCGTCGGCGCGATAAACCCACCGAGTCCACCGAGCGAGTTGATCAATGCGATGCCGCCCGCGGCAGCCGCGCCGGTCAGGTAGCGCGTGGGCAAGGTCCAGAACAGCGGTTGCGCGGCGATGAATCCGCTGGCCGCGCAGCACAGCGCAAGCAACCCGAGCACCGGACTGTGTGCCAGCCCCGACGCACCGATGCCCAACCCGGCCACGATCAGCAGCACGACCGCCCAACTGCGATGGCTACCCGCCTGGTCCGCACACCGCGGCACCCACCAGGTCACTGCCACCGCACATAGCCACGGCAACGCGGCGACCAGCCCGACGCGCAGGCCGATTTTCGTGCCAAGCAGCGCTGCAACCTGCTGCGGCAGATAGAAGATCACGCCATACACACTGATCTGTATCAGCAGATAGATTGCCGACAACGTCAGCACACGCCGGTCGAACAACGCAGCAAGCACGCTCTGCGGACCATGTGCCGCGGCCTGGTTCGCGTCGTCGGCGAGTGCGGCGCGCAGCGTGTCGCGTTGCATAGCGTCGAGCCAACGTGCTTCATCGGGACGATTGTCGAGATACCAGAACGCCCACACGCCAACCGCCGACGCCAGTCCGCCCTCGATCAGAAACAGCCATTGCCAGCCGGCAAGACCGAGCGCGCCATGCAGATCGAGCAACAACCCCGACAACGGACTACCGAAGATAAACGCGAGCGGCGCGCCGAAATAGAACACCCCGACCGCCCGGCCACGCGCGGACTGCGGAAACCAGTGCGTCAGGTAATAGATGATGCCGGGGAAGAAACCGGCCTCGGCAACACCGAGCAGAAAGCGCAGCCAGTAGAACATCGCGGGGCTCTGCGCAAACGCCATCGCCGCAGAGACGATGCCCCACGTGACCATGATCCGGCACATCCAGATCCGTGCGCCCACGCGATGCAATAGCAGGTTGCTCGGCACCTCGAACAGCGCATAACCGACGAAGAACACGCCCGCACCGAACGCGAATGCCGCATCCGACAAGCCGGTATCGTGCTGGAGCGCTTTCTGCGCGAAGCCGATGTTTGCGCGGTCGAGAAACGCCAGTACATACATCAGCAGCAGAAACGGCAGCAGGCGCCGCATGACGGTGTTAACAGCCGCTTCCAGCGAAGCGTGTGAAGCAACCGGTTGCGCGTTCATCGAGTCTCCTGAAGCCGACCGGCCGCGAGCCGGTGCGAAGTACCTTGCCGCATACGTCCAGCGCTCAATACGTCGCGCGACCGCCCGACAGATCGAACACGGCGCCGGTACTGAACGCGCAGTCTTCAGAAGATAACCACAGGATCAGCGACGCGGCCTCGTCGGGAAGCAGAAAACGGTTCATGGGGATTTTCGACAGCATGTAGTCGATGTGTTCCTGCGCCATCGAATCGAAGATTTCGGTTTTCGCGGCGGCCGGTGTCACGGCATTAACGAGAATGTTGCTGGTGGCGAGTTCCTTGCCAAGCGATTTCGTCAGGCCGATCAGGCCGGCCTTCGACGCACTGTAGTGCGAGGCGTTCGGATTGCCCTCCTTGCCCGCCACCGACGCAATGTTGACGATGCGCCCGTAGCCCTGCTTGAGCATCTGCGGAACCACCGCGCGGCAGGTCAGGTACGGGCCGATCAGGTTGACGTCGATCACGCGGCGCCAGATGTCCGGTGCGAGTTCCCAGGTCTTGCCGTTGCCGCCGGTGATGCCCGCGCAATTGATCAGCACATCGATCGCGTGATGCCGCGCAACGGTTTTGCTCGTCGCATCGGCGACCGACTGCTCGTCGGTCAACTCGACTGCTACCGACGATACGTCGCCGAGTTCCGCCAACTCCCGTTCACTCTTCGCGAGCCGGTCGGCGTCGACGTCCCATAGCGAAACCGCCGCTCCCGAGCGCAAGGCGCGCTGTGCGACCGCGTAGCCGATACCGCGCGCGCCACCGGTGATAACGACGACGCGGCGCTCCAGATCGATCTGGTTCATGGTGTCTCCTGCATTGGAATGGTTCGTATGCCGGCCAATATACGGGCCGTTCGATACGGTAACAATCCGGGTATCGGATGGAGCGATAACAAAAGCGGATTGCGCTGCGGCCACCGAAGCTGGCGGCAGCGCGTTCGGGCGAGGCGAAAGGGTTTGAAGCGCCGCTGGCTGGGCGCCATGAGGCGAGAGGTGTTACTTGCGAGGCCGAGCACGCCGCGAGCCCGTTGCCGGCGCCGTAGCGGACCACGCTTTCAGCAACGCCCGCGTCTGGCCACGTATCGCCGAGACGATCAGCTGGCGTTTTTCCATGTCGAACGCAGGCCATCCGAGCAGGGCCAGCACCGCACACGGCTTGAGATGAAACATCACGACCTGCCCGTACAGGCTGAGGGCGCGGATCGTCGTCACAGGATCGTCAGTGGCCGTGCCGGTAATCCTGGCGATCAATTTCGCCGTCACCGCATGAAGCGGATCGCAGATGTGCAGGCGCACGATTTCTGGCGCGACCGCCGGATCATGGCCGAGCGGTGCGTCCGCAAAGAACAGCCGGCGGCTCGCGTTCGGCACCCTGAAGAGGCAATCGCCGAGCGTTTCGTGCAGACGGATAAACACATCGATCAGCGCATCGACGCGCGCGTTGCCGTCGAGCAGGCGCGTCGCCTGATCCACGACGGGCGCGAGCCGCGCCCATGCGCAGGCGGCGATCTGCTCCGCCGACGCGCGATAGACCCCTTCCTTGTTCTCGAAGTAATACTGGAGCGCCGGCGTGTTGACGCCCGCCCGCGCGGCGATATCGCGAGTCGACGTCCGCTCGTAACCGTATTCGCCGAACAGATCGATGGCAGCCTCGACGATCCGTCGCCGCGTCGCTTCTCCGCGCGTGGATCGTTTGGTTCGCAGGCGTATCGTCATCACCGTCGTCGTCATCGTCACAGCGGGCCTCGATCTACATCGCCGTGTGCGGGAAGCGCGTCAGGACTTCACGTCTTCCTGCTGCTGCCATCCGCCGCCGAGCGCCTTGTAGAGCGTGACGACATCCGTGGTCAGCGTCAGCGTGCTCTGGATGAATTGCTGACGTTGCTGCGCGAGCGTGTTCTCGGCGGTCAGCACATCGATAAACGTCGACACGCCGCTCTTGTACTGGTTTGTCGCGAGCGCAAGCGCCTTCGTCTCGGCGGACACGGTTTTCTCGAGCGCCTGATGACGGCGCAATTCCGCGCGATACGCCGACAACGCGTTGTCGACGTCTTGCAGCGCTTCAAGGACGGTCTTCCGGTAGCTCAGCGCCGCTTCCGCCTGGTCGGCTTTCGCCAGTTTGAGGTTGGCCCGAAGCTGGCCGCCCTGGAAGATCGGCAGCGAGATAGACGGACCGAACGAGTAGAAATTGTTCGCCCACTTCGTCAGATCGCCGGGCTTCGTGCTTTCCTGCCCCACCTGGCCGGTCAGCGAAATGTCCGGATAGAACTGCGCCACCGCCACACCCACCTGGGCAGTCTGCCGATGCAACTGCGCTTCCGCGACCCGGATATCCGGACGGCGACGCGCGAGGCTCGACGGCAAGCCAACCGGCACCTGCGGAGGCGGTGGCGGGATCGGCGTGGCGGTTGCAAGCTCGGCGTCGAGTGCGCCGGGCGCCTCGCCGAGCAGCACGGCGAGCCCGTTCAGGCTCGCGGCGATCTGCTGGTCGTATTGCGCCAGCGACGCTTCGAGCGTACCGACCGCCGAGGTCGCGCTTTCCACATCGAGATCGGTGACCAGCCCTTTCGCAGCACGCTCGCGGGTCAGTTCGAGAATTTGCTGTTCGGCGACGAGATCGGCCTGAGCGGTATCGCGGCTCGCCTGGGCAGCACGTAGTTGCGCGTAGGTCTGCGCCACTTCGGCCTGCAACGTGACGAGCGCATCGTCGCGATTGCCGATCGCAGCCACCGTGGACGCATTCGCTGCCTCGACCGAGCGCCGCACCCGGCCGAACAGATCGAGTTCCCAGGAAGCATCGAGCGAGCCCTGATAGATGTTGACCGGTTTGGTCAGCGAGTCGATCAGTCCGGCCAGGCCCGGATTGCCGCCCGGCGGCGCCGTGGAGCCCGTACTGGCGAGCCCCTGGCCGACATCCTCATGGGTGTACGACGCACTGGCGCTGAGCGTCGGCAGGCCCGCTGCTGCCGCCGAGCGTTCGCTCGCGCGCGCTTCGGCAATCCGGACCACGGCGATCTGCACATCGAGATTGCCGCGTGTCGCCCGGTCGATCAGCGACGTCAGCGTTGCATCGTTGAAGCTGCGCCACCATTGCGGGTCGGGGTCCGCTTCTGCGGTCACACGCGTCTCGCCCGACAGAGCCGACTGCGTAGCGAGCGCATCGTGCCAGGTGGCCGGTGTGTTCGCCTCCGGTGCCTTGAAATCCGGGCCCACTGTGCAGGCGCCAAGCAAAACCGCACTCGCGGCGAGAGGCAGTAGAAATTTCGCGGTGGTCATAGGTGGCCTCCTTCGCCAGCGGGACTGCCGCCCGCTTTCGATTTCGAGAACAGGAAGGTAAAGGGAATCGCGAGGAACGCGAGGACAGCGCAGATCGCGAACACATCCGTGTACGAAAGCAACTGGGCCTGGGCGATCAACTGCTGGTACAGGTGGCCAACGGCGCCCTGCTGGGCAAGGTCGCGCGGCACGCCCGATGCCTGGAGCGTGCGCGCTGTACTCGCGACGGTGTCGATATAGGGCTGCGAATACGGTGTCTGGTGTTCGCCCAGATAGGCCATCCGCACCTGACTGCGCGTCGTGATCAGCGCCGTCGACAGCGAAATGCCGATCGAGCCCGCGATATTGCGGAACATCGTAAAGAGCGCCGCGGCATCGCCGTTCAGCCGGCGTGGCAGCGTCAGATACGTGATCGTCGAAATCGGCACGAATAGGAACGCCAGCCCACTCGTCTGGAACACGCGCATGAGGACGAGTGTCCGGAAGTCGAGATCGGGCGTGAGCTGGTGCGAATAGAAGAACGCGCAGCCCAGCAACGCAAACCCGAATGCAATCACGTAACGCGTCTGCACCAGCGGCAGAATCTTGCTGACGAGAATGATCAATCCGATCAGCGCGACCGCACCCGGCACCAGGATCAGGCCGGCCAGCGTCGCGGTATAGCCGAGCAGTTGCTGCGAGAGTTGCGGCAACAGCACGGCACTCGAATAGAGAATCACCGCCATCGCAAAGATCATCAGACTGCCGACCGCGAAGTTGCGATCGGCCAGCACGCGCAGATCGACGATCGGCTTTTTGGTGTACAGCAACCAGAAGACCGCACCGACGATACCGGTGACGGCAAACGCGGCCATTACGCAGATCAGCGGCGAGCTGAACCAGTCATCGGTTTCGCCGCGATCGAGGAAAATCTGCAGCGCGCCGAGACCGAGAATGATCAGGCCAAGGCCGACGTAGTCGAGATCGGCTTTGCGGCGTTCGTCGCGCATCGACGGCGGATCGCGCACGAGCGCCATCACGCAGAAGAACGTGATGATGCCGACCGGAATGTTGATGAGGAAAATCCAGCGCCAGCTGTAGTTGTCGGTGATCCAGCCGCCCAGCGCCGGCCCGATGACCGGTGCCACGACCGTCGCGAGTGCGGTCACGCCGAAGGCCTGGGCGCGCTTGGCTGGCGGGAATGTATCGAGGATGATCGACTGCTGGTTCGGTTGCAGACCACCGCCGAAAAAACCCTGCAACAGCCGGAAGATGATGATCTGCGGCAGGCTCGTCGAGATACCGCACAGAAACGAGCAGACCGTGAACATCGCGATGCAGATCAGGAAGTAGCGCTTGCGGCCGAGCAGCCGCGTCAGGTAGCCCGAGATTGTCAGCACGATGCCGTTGGACACCAGATACGACGTGAGCGTCCATGTGCTCTCGTCGGTACTCGCCGACATCGTCCCCGCGATATGCGGCAGCGCCACGTTGACGATGGTCGTATCGAGCACTTCCATGAAGGCCGCGAGCGTCACGACGATGGCGATGAGCCAGGGGTTGGCTCCATCACGCGACTGCGGCACAGCTACGGCCCCGGCGCTGCTCATTGCAGATCCACTTCGGGATCGACCGACGCACCGAGCGGCAACGGCAGATTCGCATCGAGACCGCTATCGATGACGATCTTCACCGGAATGCGCTGAACGATCTTCACGAAATTGCCGGTCGCGTTCTCGGCCGGAAAGGCGCTAAAACGCGAACCAGTGCCCTGCTGGATGCTGTCGATATGCCCTTTCAGCCGGAGTTGCCCGTACGCATCGACGCGGATCGACACCTTCTGGCCGACGCGCATCCGGCTGAGCTGGTTCTCCTTGAAGTTCGCGGTGATCCAGACATCGGGTGAAACGAGCGAGAACAGCGATTGCCCTGCCTGTACATAACTGCCGAGCTGCACGTTGCGCAGCGTCACCCAGCCGTCCTGCGGCGCGCGGATTTCCGTGTACGAGAGATTCAGTTGAGCCGCTTCGAGTTGCGCCTGCGCCTGTCGCACCTGCGCACTGGCCTGGTCGACCTGGGCCTGCGACTGCGCAACCGTCTCGGGCACGAGCTTCGCGATATCGACCTGCGCCTGATTGTTGGTCAGCGTCGCTGCGGCGGAGCGCAACTGCGCGCTGGCCTGGTCACGTGCCGCCTGGGTCGTGGCGCGGGCATCGAGGGTAGTTTGCCGGCGGTCGTCGGCGGCTGCGAGCACCTGGTTCGCCGAGGCCTGCGCGACCTGGGCTTTGGCCTGGACCAGTTTGGCCGGTGCGCTGACTCGCGTGACCGTCAGGTTGGCCTGGGCATTTTCGAGTTGCGCGCGGGCCACTTCGAGCGAGGCTTGCGCCTGGTCGCGCGCGGCAAGGTAGTCGCGCGGGTCGATCTTGATCAGCAGATCGCCGGCCTTGACGCGCTGGTTGTCGCGAATCGCCAGCGTGACGACGTAGCCCGCCACCTTGGGCGCTACAGTCACGGCGTTGCCGTCGACCTGGGCGTCATCGGTCGTTTCGGTATTGCGGGTGCTGAAGTAATACCAGCCGCCGACAACGACCAGAATGCACGCGATGACGATAACGATGAAAAGTCGTTTGCCGCCCGGTTTGCGCCCCGGCGATGTGCCGTTGCCCGGTGCGCCGGACTCGTTCGGCGCGGCTGGGTTGGCGGCCTGCCCGCCTGCTTCGGTGTGATCTGTAGCCATCTGGAGAGCCGTTGATTACGATCGCCAGATGCTGCGCTCCCGGTAATTTTTTGTCAAATTCAAATTTGAAATTTATTTATGCGCCGGGTGACCCCGGTACAGGCGTGCGAGCGCGGCAACCGTCACCGGCTATCCGGCGACGTCGCCCAGCTCCGCATCCTGCGGCCTGTGATTAAGGTTTTTTCCGGGTTCGAGGTACCGTCCCGCTCGCGAGACGCGTGGGCCTCGCGCCCGCCTCTGCCTGGACGTGTTGCGCGACGGCCGCGAGACCCGCGTGGATAAAGCGTTCGAGATGGTCGATAAGGAGTTCGACGTCGGCGTCCGAATCAGCGATGCCTGGCATCATCAATGAAAGCGTCGCGCGGTCGGAAATGGCGAGAATCAGGCACGGCGCCACAACTGTCAGGATCGCCCGCCCCACCACGGGGTCGTCCGGTTTCACCCCGATCAACTCCGCAATGATGTCGCCGAAAAGCTTCTTCTTCGGCAGCAATTCGGTCTGAATGAAGGTCGCTTTCGCGGGCGATGGCGCGAGCACCTCGCGGCTCAGGAGCCGCATTTCCCACGACGCGGCGGCAGGACTGGCGAGGCGCCGCACAATCGGCGCGATATAGGCGCGCAGTTTGTGCCGCGCGCTGGCATCGCTCGAGGCGATCTCCTGCAGGACTTCGATGGTGACGATTTGCCGGTGCGCATGCGCCAGCGTCGCCGTGTAAAGCGACTCGATACCGTCGAAATGGTAATTGACCGATGCCGCATTCATGCCGGCGCGCTCGCAGATTTCCTTGGCCGTTGCCCGGTCGTAACCTTTCTCGGCGAAAACTTCGCCGGCAGCTTCCAGTAATCTCTCGCTCGCACGCTCACCGGCGGACGGCTGGCCTGAATCGGGACGACGACGCACTTTTGTAGACATGCGCCATGCTATCGGGAAATCGACTGCCCGGTCAATTTCAAATGGAAATTTGATTCTTTACTACGGGTGATGGGAGCAACGGGGGGCGACGTTGTGAACCGACAGCCGTCGCCCCGCCTTGCCATCACGCTTCGACTTCTGGCGCGCTCACGCGTGTCTGCTCGAACGCCGGCAACACCTGCTCGGCAAAACGCCGCATCGACGCGAGTACCCGCTCCTGCGGCAGCGCGCCGAACCAGAAGCTCGCGCTGAAGTAATCGCAACCGATACCGTCGCGGATGCGCTGCAGTTGCCGCACGCATTGCTCGGGGGTACCGATCACCACGAAGTCGTCGCGTAGTGCCTCGTCTGTGGGCTCATCCGGAAACGGATCGGCGCACACCTCGCCATCGATCACTTCGCCCAGCTGGCGCCGCAACCGCAGCGTCGCGCGACCGTTCCAGCGCACGTGCGCAATCGCATCGCGTGCGTCGGCTTCGCTCTCGGCAACATAGACCGGCCGCTGCGTGCCGATACGCACGCTATCGAGTTGCGGTGCGAGATCCGGATAGCGCTCGCGGATATTGATCAGCGTCGAGATCGGTTCGAGCCCGCCCGTGAAGAAATTCATGCCCCGCGCGATCGCCTGTTCGATCTGTTCGCGCCGGGTCGAATTGACGACAACCCAGAACGGCATGCGCTCCTGCACCGGGCGCGGATAGAGCCGCGTACGCGGAATCTGGAATTCGGCGCCGTCGAACTCGACGATCGGATCGTGTAACGCGCGCTGCAGGACCTCGAGCGCTTCGTCGTCGCGGCTCGGCCGCGCGCCTTTGACGAGCCCGAAACGTTGATACTGGTATTGCTGGTAGCCCTTGCCGAAACCCGCTTCGGCTCGCCCGCCGCTCAGCACGTCGAGCATCGCCAGTTCTTCCGCCACGACGAGCGGATGATGCAGCGGCAGCGGCACGATCGCGGTGCCGAGCCGGATGCGCTTCGTGCGCGCGGCGATATGCGCGAGCAGCATCAGCGGTCGCGACGAGTACGCGTAGTTCGTGAAGTGATGCTCGGCAAGCCATACATGGCTGAACCCCAGCTCTTCGGCGGTGACCGCCACCTCGATGCCGCGCGCGAGGATCTCGGCGGACGGACGCGGCTCCGGCGCGGGCATGGTCAGGAACGTGCCGATTTGCATTTCTTCTCCTTGCTGGCGCACAAAGCGCACGGTTTGGTAACACCCCGCTAGCGCGCGTTTGCGCGCGGCGTCTGGGTAGGTGGCGTATCGACACCCGGATAAAAGGCAACGAGGCGCCGCGCTTTGTTCGCCCCGCCACGCGGGCAGGACGGCCGTTTTGCGTGCGCTTCGCTCACCGCCAGGCTGGACCGTGTCACGAGCCATACGTCACGCGTCCTGGCGAGTCATGCGACACCGGGGACATTAGATATGGCCGATTCCGCGATGTCTGTCCCGGAAATAGCTGACATTGCCGATCAATTCAATGCGCGGTGAGTGAATCGCTCCGGCATGCCCGGACAGGCAGGCGATGTACCGAGGTTGTTATGGCCACCACCGCTTCAGTATTCGTCCGATAGCGCGTTCGCGGCGATGCGCGGCTCCGGCCGGTCGCTACTGCGCAGGTAGACCAGCGTGGCCAGTGCGGCGAGGACGGTGATCATCGCGAGACCGTCGGTCAGCCACTGGAACGCTGCGACATAGTGCTCGCGCAGCAGCATCAGCGGGATACCCGGCAAACCAGCGGCCGCGCCGGCGAGATCGCCGGTGGCGAGCCGTTGCGCTGCTGCTGCAAGACCGCCGCCGCTGCCGTTAGCTGCTTCCAGCGATACCGGCAGCGCGGCTCTCAAGCGGAACGCGACGATCGCGGCGAGTGCTGCGCTAACCATCGCGAGCGCGAGCCCTTCGCCCGCTACCCGCGTCGTGCTGAAAATGCCGGTTGCCATCCCGGCGCGCTCTTTCGGCACAACGCTCACTGACAGACCGTCCATCAGCCCCCATGGCAGCCCGGCGCCGATGCCGATGACGACCATCGGCAGCAGGATCGCGAACGGCGCCGCGTGAGCGGACACGCTACCGAGCCACACCAGCGCCGCCGCCGAGATCAGCAGACCGATCGCCGACACCACGCCCGGCGACGCGTACCGTGTGCAGCGCACGGCCAGCATCGGTACGAACAGCATCGGGCCGCACAGCGCGAGCATCATCAGGCCCGCGGCGAACGGCGTGTAGCCGTCGATACCGACGAAGCGGATCGGCAGCAACACCAGCAGCACGACGAAGCAGTAGCAGGTGGCAATCGGCAGCATCTGCACACCGATGAAACGCCGGTAGCGGAACAGCGACAGGTCGAGCATCGGATGCGCGGAACGCCGTTCGATCGCGATGAACGTGGTCAGCGCAAACGCCGCCGCGACGAACAGCACGCAGATCGCCGGATGGCTCCAACCGATCGACGGCGCTTCGAGAATCGCCACCGTGAAAAGGCACAGCATCGCGGTAAAGCTTGCGACGCCAGGCCAGTCCATACGCCCTGCCGACGGGCTGCGCGTCTCGCGCATCCGCGGCGCCGCGAGCAGCAGCGCGGCCGTGCCGAGCACCGCCGTCGAGGCAAACACCGCACGCCAGCCGAACGCCTCGATCAACCCGCCCGCGAGGACCGGTCCGAATGCCAGGCCGACCCCGAAGGTCGTGCCGAGCAGACTGAACGCACGTGCCTGCTCGTGGCCTTCGAACTCCTGCGCGAGCGCCGCCGAGCCGCCCGCCAGCGCCGCAGCCGCCGCAATACCCTGAGCGCCGCGCAGCACATCGAGCCAGACGATGCCCGGCGCACACGCGAGCAGCAGCGACAGCAGCGCGAACCCCGCGATGCCGCCAAGAAACACGCGCCGCCGCCCGAACTGGTCGGCAAGCGCGCCGGCCGCCATCAGGCAACTGCCGAACGCGAGCATGAACGCATTGGTAATCCAGTTGAGCGCGACGGGGCCGCCGCCGAGCGCGCGGCCGATCGCAGGCGTCGCGATCGCGCCCGCCGAAAAGCTGAGCGGCAGCACGACGGCCGCACAACATACGCCGAGGAGCACGAGCGAACGCGCGGCCGCAGGCTGAAGCGAAGAGTGGGACATGACGGTTCCGTAGAGAAGGCGGTTTGAATGCCGCCCAGTCTAATTACGGACACCATCTGGATAAATAATGCCCATGTACAATCACTCCGGACATTAATTCCGGAATCAGCGATGGAAAATCTCACTGGGATCGTCGCGTTCGTCCACACCGCCGAAGCGCTGAGCTTTATCGGTGCGTCGCGCCAGCTCGGTTTGTCGGCGTCGGCGGTCGGCAAGAGCGTCGCACGGCTCGAGGCGCATCTGGGTGTGCGGCTGCTGCAGCGGAGCACCCGGCGCGTGAGCCTGACCGAGGACGGAGAGCGCTTCTATGAGCACTGCCGGCGCATTCTCGACGCGCTGGGCGACGCCGAAGCGATGATGATGCAGGCCAACGCCGCCCCGCGCGGCCGCCTGCGCGTGACGCTGCCGACCATCGGTTACCGGTTTCTGCTGCCAGTCGTGCCGGAGTTCATCGCGCGCTATCCAGAGATCGATCTCGAACTGGACTTCAACGATCGTATCGTCGACGTGATTGAAGGCGGTTTCGATGCGGCGATCCGCAGCGGCGATCTCGCCGATTCGCAGTTGAGCGCGCGCCGGATCGGACCGTTTCGCTTCGTGCTGTGCGCGACGCCGGACTACCTCTTGCGAAACGGCGAGCCCGCTGTGCCCGCCGATCTCACGCAACACGCGTGTCTGCGCTTCCGCTTTCCGACTACTGGCAAGCTGCACGACTGGAGCATCCGCGACCAGCCCGCGAATTTCATGGCGAACTGCCACGTCGCGCTCACCTGCAACAACATGGAAGCGTTGCGCGGCGCCACGGTGCTGGGACTCGGCATCGGTTACATGCCCGACTTTCTGGTGCGCGACGATATCCGCAACGGCACGCTGCGGTTCGTGCTCGAAGATTATTTCCAGCACGAAGGACAATTCTCGGTGCTGTGGCCGTCGAGCAAACAGCTCTCGCCAAAGCTGCGCGTATTCGTCGATTTTCTGACCGAGCGGCTGTTCGCCGACACGAAAAGCTAGCGCTATGCGCCGAGCGGTCCGGCGCCGTGCGTCAGCAACGCGACGGCGTGCCGCGCGATGTCGTCCGCGGTCAACGACTTGCGCACCGGATCGTTGCGCCACATCTTCGATGTCGCCAGCGGCAGGATCGTCAGCCCGAGCACCGTGAGAAACACCAGCGACGGCTCGATCTCCGGATTCAGCCGGCCCGCCTTCTGCCACCTGGCAATCGCCGCCACCGACGCCCTCTGATGCGCATCGCCGAAACGCTCGAACATGCGTTGCCGCAGCAGCCCGCCCTCGGTGATCACTTCGCGAATCCACAACGCCGGAAACCACGGATACCGGCTCGATACATCGACGAGCCGACGCGCCAGTTGCGTGATGCCCGCGACCGGATCGTCCGGATGCGCCTCGAACGGACTGCCGATTTCGACGCGCAACGGCACGAAGCGCTCGTCGATCAGCACGTCGATCAACTGTTCGCGGGTCTTGAAGTAGTAATGGACCATCGCCGGCGTGAATCCGGCCTCGCGGGCAATCTCCCCGAGCGTCGTATCGAGGATGCCCCGCCTCGCGAACAGCTCGAGCGCCACGTCGATTAACCGGGCCCGCTGTTCCGGCCCGCGCGCGCTGCCCGTCGGGCGACCGGGCCGTCGCGCCGGCGCGACGGGAACGCGCGGTGTGCGCCCTTTTGGTTTCAGCGTGCTGGCGGCGGATCGGGCTGTGGCCATGTCGATGTTTCGATTTGACGAGTGAGAAATTGTCGAATATATTAATCGCGACGTTAATTAATTTCAAGACCGCTTGCACGGTATTCCGATCCCCATGAGCCTCGACACGCCTGTCTCCGCGCCCGTTGCCAGCGCGCCCGCCCATCCGCCGCTGCGCCTGCTGCTCTCGGCGCTGCTGCTCGTCACGCTGCTGGGCGCACTCGACCAGACCATCGTCTCGACCGCGCTGCCCACCATCGTCGGCGATCTCGGCGGACTGGCCAACCTGTCGTGGGTCGTGACCGCCTATCTCCTCACGTCGACGATCGTGGTGCCGCTCTACGGCAAGTTCGGCGATCTGTTCGGCCGCAAGATCGTGTTGCAGGCCGCGATCGGCGTGTTTCTCGTCGGCTCCGCGCTGTGCGGCGTCGCGCAGAACATGATGCAGCTGATCTTGCTGCGCGCGCTGCAGGGCCTCGGCGGCGGTGGGCTGCTCGTCGTGACACTGGCCGCCATCGCGGATGTCGTTCCGCCGGCCGCGCGCGGCCGTTATCAGGGGCTCTTTGCCGGCGTATTCGGCTTTGCGACGATCACCGGCCCGCTGCTCGGCGGCTTTCTCGTCGAACATCTGTCCTGGCGCTGGATTTTCTATATCAATCTGCCGCTCGGCATCGTGGCCCTCGCAGTAATCGGTGCGGTGCTTAAGTCACAGGCGACACGGATCCGGCACACCATCGACTACATGGGCGCCGCGTTTCTCACGGTCGCGCTCACCGGCGTCATTCTCTTCACGAGCCAGGGCGGCGCGATCCTGCCGTGGTCGTCGCCGCAGCTCTGGGGCACGCTTGCGATCGGGCTACTTTCGATCGGTGGTTTCATCTACGCAGAGCGGAACGCGGCGGAACCGATCATGCCCCTGCAGCTTTTCCGTCTGCGGACGTTTCTGCTGTCGAGCCTCGTCAGTTTTATCGTCGGCGTGTCGCTGGTCGGGTCGGTGACGTTCCTGCCGCTCTATCTGCAGGTCGTCAAGGGCTCGACGCCGAGCCAGGCCGGCATGCAGATGCTGCCGATGATGGGCGGTTTGCTGGTGTCGTCAACACTCATCGGCCGTCTGATCAGCCGGATCGGTAAGTACCGCATGTTTCCGATTATCGGCACGCTGCTCATGAGCATCGCGATGGTCCTGCTCGCCACCCTGACCGTCGAAACACCGCTCTATCTGATGTTTGTGTACACGGCACTGCTCGGCAGC
This sequence comes from Paraburkholderia acidicola, assembly GCF_002362315.1. GTDB lineage: Bacteria > Pseudomonadota > Gammaproteobacteria > Burkholderiales > Burkholderiaceae > Paraburkholderia > Paraburkholderia acidicola. The sequence continues at coordinate 80,107 of NZ_MTZV01000006.1, read as the reverse complement.
GGTCTCGGCATGGTGATGCAGGTGCTGATACTCGCGGTGCAAAGCGCCGTGGAGCATAAGCACGTCGGTATCGCGACGTCGGGCGCGACGCTGTTCCGTGCGATCGGCGGCTCGATCGGTGTCGCCGCGTTTGGCGCGGTGTTCTCGAACGGCGTCGCCGTGCGGCTTCGGCAGCTCATGCCCGCAGGTGCCGAAATCCCCCACTCGCTCACCCCGGCAGCGATCCAGCAGTTGCCCACAGCATTGCGCGACGACTATCTGCAGGCGTTCGCAGGGGCACTGCATACGGTGTATTTCTCCGCCGCCTGTGTGGCGATCATTGCGTTCGTGCTGACGTGGTTGATCGAAGAGAAACCGTTGCGCCAGCGGTGAAGCGTGGGGCGTGCGATGGGGCAACGCATCGCGCGGTCGATCCCCAAGGTTCGTTCAGGCGGTTGCGGTACGCGCCGCTGCATGGTCCATCGCGCGCTGCAACGCTTCGTAGACTTTCGGCCGGTTGCATTGCGACACGTTGAAACGCAGAAAGCTTGCCGCACCCTGCGACACACTGAACACATTGCCCGGCGCGAACACGATGTTCTCCGCGAGAGCGTGACGCGCGATATCGGCGGCATCGAACCCATCCGGCAGACTGGCCCAGACGAAGATGCCGGCGCGCGGCCGGGTCCATAGCGTGAGGCCCGCCGATGTGAGACGCCGCACCGTCTCACCCATCGCATCGGCAAGATGCACGCGCAGACTTTCGAGGTGCCGCCGGTACGTCCCATCCACCAGCAACCGATGCACGACGCCGGTCGCGAGCTGGCCGTTGCCAAACGATGTGGCGAGCTTCAGATCGATCAGCGGTTCGATCCATTCGCTGCGGGCCGCGATGTAACCGCAGCGCACGGCGGCGGACAGCGTCTTCGAAAAACTGCCAATCGATACCACACGCGCCAGCCCGTCGAACGCCGCGAGGCGCGGTGCCGGCTCATCCTCGAGATCCGCAAAAATTTCGTCCTCGACGATCAGCAGATCGTGTTCGTAGGCGAGCTTCAGCAGGCGGTGCGCCACCGCCGGCGCCAGCGTCGCACCGGTCGGATTGTGGAGCGCGGCGTTGGTCACGTAGAGCCGTGGCCGGTGCGCGACGAGCGCCTGCTCGAACGCGGCGAGGTCGGGGCCGACCGGTGTGTATGGCACCCCGATCACCCGCACACGATGCGCGCGCAGCAGCGCCTGGAAATTGAAGTAGCACGGGTCATCGATCAACACCGTGTCGCCGGGTTCGAGCAGGAAACGACACACGAGATCGAGCGCCTGGGTGCCGCAGTCCGTCAGCACGATCTGCTCGGGCGGCACCGTCGTGCCGTGCTGCCCGAGCCGCCATGCGAGCTGCTGACGCAACGCCGGCAAGCCGGCGGGCGTTGCATAGTCGGCGAGTTGCGCGGTCGGGTCGCGCGCGATGGCACGCAACGCGCGACGCACACCGTCCTCGGGCAGCCACGAGGCGGGCAGCCAGCCGCAGCCCGGCTTCAGCGCGCGCGGATCGGCCTCGAGCGACTGTCGCGTGAGCCACAACGGATCGACGTCGCGGTCCAGACGCGGCCCGAGATCGGCGAGCGCGAGCGGCGGCGCATGGCCCGACACGAAGAAGCCCGACCCGCGGCGCGCCACCAGCACACCTTCGGCTACCAGCCGGTCGTACGCTTCGACCACCGTCGATTTCGACACGTCGAGGCTACCTGTCATGGCCCGCAGCGACGGCACGCGCGCGCCCGGCATCAGCGAACGGTTGGCGATCCGCTCGCGCAATGCGTCCATGACCGTGTCGACGCGTGTGCCCGAGGTAGCCCCGGTGTCTTGGGCTGATCGGCTCATCTGTACTGCTCCTTTATAAGTACAGTTTGCACAAATTGTACTGACCTGTAGCTTACCCTTTCGGCCGCTCCGGCGGATACTCGCTGCTTGCGCTTCACAGGGATGCTTCGATGGACAAGACGACGGACGGTTGGCTCAGCGGCATGATTGGCGTGGTGATTTTCAGTGGCTCGCTGCCGGCCACGCGTGTGGCGGTACAGGGGTTGGACCCACTGTTTCTGACGCTCGCGCGCGCCGCGATCGCCGGTGTGCTCGCCCTCGCCCTGCTGGTCGTGTTTCGCCAAAAGCGGCCGGCGCGCAGCGACATCGTGCCGCTAGTGATCGTCGCGCTCGGTGTCGTCGTCGGTTTTCCGCTGCTGACCGCGCTCGCGCTGCGTCATGTCACGTCGGCGCATGCGATCGTGTTCGTCGGACTGCTACCGCTCGCCACCGCGATCTTCGGCGTGCTGCGCGGCGGCGAGCGGCCGCAGCCGGCCTTCTGGATTTTCTCGGCGCTCGGCAGCACGGCGGTCGTGGGGTTTGCGGTGCGCAACGGAGTGACGGCGTCGCTGGCTGGCGACACGTTGATGCTCGCGGCGATCGTCGCGTGTGGGCTCGGCTACGCGGAAGGCGCGCGGTTATCGCGGCATCTGGGCGGCTGGCAGGTGATCTCGTGGGCGCTCGTCCTGTCGCTGCCGGCGATGCTGCCGCTCGCGTGGTGGCTGCGACCCGCTTCGTTCGACGGCGTCAGCCATGCGGCCCTGTGGGGTCTCGCGTATGTGTCGCTGTTCAGCATGCTGATCGGCTTCGTGTTCTGGTACCGGGGGCTCGCGCTCGGCGGTATCGCGGCGGTGGGGCAGCTGCAGTTGCTGCAACCGTTCTTCGGTCTCGTGCTGGCCGCGGGGCTGCTGCACGAACCTGTGCCGCCCGCGATGATCGCGGTCACGGTTGCTGTCGTCGCCTGCGTGGCGGGGGCCAGGCGGTTTGCGCGGCGGGAACCTGTGCAGACCTGAAGCTACGGTTGCGAGGCCGATCTGCACGATCCGCCCGATTCGCCCAAGGTGCCGGACGCAGCGATGAACTCGCAGCCCTGCGGTATCCTGACGCCCTTGCCGAACAGGAGCCCTCATGAAGTTTTCACACTACCTTGCGCTCGCCGCGCTTGCGTTGCCGGTGCTGCCGCTCGCGGCACATGCGCAAACCTCGCAGACCTACCGCTTCGGCGAAGGACAGGCCACGTTGCAGCCCGCCGCCGCGCCCCAACCGACGACGCCAGCCATGCAGCCCCAGGCGCAGCCGCGCCGGCAGACTGACGCGCGCACGACGAAGCGGCCGAAGCACAAGATCAAGAAGCATCGCCGGCGTATTACGCCCCGGCTGTCGACCCAGTCGATTTACTCGCACCCCTGAGGCACAAGCACGGCTCTACGGAATCAGGGAATCAGGATCACCGAGCCCGTCGTCGCACCGGTTTCCATTCGCCGGTGCGCATCCGCCGCGCGTTCGAGCGGTAGGCGCTCGCCGATCTCGACATGCAGACCGCGTGCCACGCGATCCAGTGTTTCGCGTGCTGCACGCTGGTACTGCACCGTGTCACGCATGAGGCCGAGCACGCTCGGCCGCGCGAGGGCAATTGAACGTGCGGGTCCGAGTTCGTCGAGCGAAACAGGCGCGGCTTCTCCGGCAACCTGCCCGACGCTCGCCACCATTCCGAACGGCTTCACTGCGCCCAGCGTACGCCGCAGCGTATCGCCACCGATGCCATCCACCGCGTAGTCGACGCCCGCCCCGCCCCCAAACGCACGGGCTGCTTCGACGAAATCCTCATCGCGATACAGCACCGCCTGATCAAGCCCGTGCGCAAGCGCCAGCGCCGCTTTCTCGCGCGACCCAACCGTCCCGATCACGCGCGCACCGAGCGATTTCGCCCACTGCACGAGAATGAGTCCGAGGCCGCCCGCCGCTGCGTGGACGAGCAGCGTGTCGCCAGGCTTCAGTTCGCGTACGCGCTGCAGCAGCATCCAGCTGGTTACACCACGCAAAAGCGCGGCGGCGGCCGTTTCATCGGAGATGCCGTCGGGCACCGGCAGCACACGATCGGCCGGCAGGTTGCGCAGATTCGTATAGCTGCCGGGCGGCATGCCGCCATACACGACGCGCTGGCCGATCTGGATGCCGTCGACACCCGGCCCCACCGCTTCCACAACGCCCGCCGCCTCGACACCGGGCGCGGCCGGCAACTGCGGCAGACGATACCGACCGGAGCGAAAGTAGATATCGACGAAATTCACGCCCACGGCCGTCTGCCGGATCTGCACTTCGCCGGCCGCCGGCGCCGGCACCGGATTCGAAAACATCCGCAACACCCCCGCGTCGCCGTAGGCTTCGAAACCAATCTGATACGCGTCACGCTGTCCCATCGCCGCACTCCATGAATTGATGATGGGCGATCATAGGCTTCGTGCATAATCGATTGGAATTCCAGATAAATCGTCAACTACTGTGCAAAATTCGACAGATAGCTCGAAACCCGTACCGGGCCTGCAATGGGACGACATCCGCTATTTTCTGGCGGCGGCACGCGGCGGTAGTCTCTCCGGCGCCGCGCGCACGCTGGGCGTCCAGCATTCGACGGTCGCGCGCCGTATCGATGCGATGGAGCAGATGCTCGGCGTACGTCTGTTCGACCGGCTGCCGCGCGGCTGGCCATTGACGACCGAAGGCCAGTTGCTGGTCGATCACGCGGTACGCATCGAGGAAGAAGCGCATGCGTTCGAACGCGCATCGCGCGGTGCGGTGTCGCTGCAGGGCACGGTGCGGTTGTCGGTGCCACCCGGGTTCGGTAGCCACTTTCTGGTGCCCCGACTCGCGGCGTGGCGGCGTGCATGGCCGGGCATCCAGCTCGATATCGTCGGCGAAGCGCGGGCTGCGAACCTGTTTCGCCGCGAAGCAGATCTCGCGGTGCGGCTCGGCCGCCCACCGGAACCCGGGCTCGCCGCGCGCCGGCTCGGCACGATGCGGTTCTCACTGCGTGCTACCGCGGACTGGCTTGGCCGGCCACCCAGCGAATGGGAATTCATCGGCTACAACGAAACGCTCACGGATGCGCCCCAGCAGCAGTGGCTCGTACAGTTCGCGGGAGCCCGCCCGTTCGCGCTGATCGCGAACGACCTCACGTCGATCTACCGGGCGTGCCGCGCCGGTGCCGGCGTGGCCTTGCTACCGGGCTTTATCGCGAACGGCGACGACGCGTTGACCGTTCTCGATACCCAACCCGCGTGCGATGTGGAACGCGAGATCTGGCTCGCCGTTCATCCCGACGTGCGGCGCTCGCCGCGCGTCCAGGCCGTCGCGGAAGCGATCGCGCAGGCGGTGCACGATGCGGGCGACAGTCTGTGATGCTGTTGCCCGACAACACGCGCAACGCCACCGTTTTCGCTACGTGTCATTTTTGACCTGCTTCAATTCAGTGGCCCACGCTGGCATAGTGAATCCCGAACCCAAACCCCCGCTATCAAACTGATCGCACCGGGCGCACTGCACCGCCTCGATGCGCGCGACCGACCGCTCTACCCGACACCCCATGCTGACACTCTCAACCGACACAACCCACCTGCGCGACGCCACCGAATCCGACCTGCCCGCCATCCAGGCCATCTACGCCCATCACGTGTTGACAGGCGTTGCGTCATTCGAGGAAACGCCCCCTTCCGTCGACGATCTGCGTACGCGCCTCGCCGCCGTGCGGGAACGCGACTTGCCGTACATGGTGGCGGAGATCGACGGCACGGTCGCGGGCTACTGCTACGCAACGCCCTACCGTCCGCGCGCGGCCTACCGCCATACCATCGAAGACTCGATCTACATCGACGACGCCTTTCGCGGTCGCGGCCTCGGCCGCGTGCTGTTGAAGGCGCTGATCGAGCGCTGCGAGACCGGCCCCTGGAGACAGATGATCGCGGTCATCGCGGACGGCGGCCGCGGCGGTTCCCTGTCGCTGCACGCGAGTCTCGGCTTCGAACTGATCGGCACGATCAAGGGTGCCGGCTTCAAGCACGGCCGCTGGCTCGACACCACGCTGATGCAGCGCCCGCTCGGCAAAGGCAGCGACGTCATGCCCGACGATCACCGTCCGTGAGCCACCTGACCCTACGCGGCCGCAGCCCGATCCGCCGGCCTATTTATTGGATGCGCCCAGTTCGCGGCCCGGCGCGTTAAAATCGCGGCATGCCCAAGACGCCCTCTCCCGCCGCAGCGATGCCAGCCGCGCCGCGCAACGAATACACCGTCGACGAACTCGCGCGCGTGACCGATACCACCGTGCGCAACGTGCGCGCCTATCAGGATCGCGGCCTGCTATCGCCACCCGAAAAACGCGGCCGGGTCGGCGTGTACGACGATACGCACGTGTCCCGGTTGAAGCTGATCAACCATCTGCTCGCACGCGGCTACACGCTCGCGAACATCCAGGACCTGATCAAGGCCATCGACGAAGGCCACGATCTACGCTCGATCCTCGGGCTCGAAACGGCGATCGGCAGTAGCTGGTCACAAGAACGGCCGAAGAAATACTCGCTGCTCGAACTCATGCAGCTATTCGGCGGCAAGGCATCACCGACGATGCTCGGCAAAGCGATCGAACTGGGGTTGCTGGAGCGCGAGGGCCTGTCGTTCGTTGCGCGCAGCCCGTCGACGCTCGCCGCCGGTGCGACGATGGCGCGCGAAGGCGTACCGACTCCCGACCTGCTCGATGCACTGCGCGTGTCGCGCCCCCACTTCAACGCGATCGCCAAGGCGCTGGTCGATCTGGTGGTCCGCCGGCTGGACCACTACGAGGCTGGCGCATTGCCTCCTCCCGCCGATGTCCCCGCACTCGTCGACGCTATCTGGCGCATCCGTCCGCTCAGTATGGTGCTCGTCGAAAGCGAGATGAATCGCGCGCTCGAAGAAGCCTCCGGCGACTATCTTGGCGACCGCGTCGCCGGAATCATGGAGAAGCTGGGCCACGTGCACGACGGCGACTCCGCATCGCAGGTCAAGCCGGCGGATCCGCCCAAAGGCCGCAAGAAGTAGCGCGCCCAACGCGCGGCGCCATGCCGCGCGTCATATCCAAATCTGCATTGCTTGGTTTGCGCCGGCGCGCGTGCGTGCGACGATCTCCCGCACCTCGCAACCGCACAATCACGCACGGCCACCCTCCAGCGCGTGGCTGCTGCGCATTCACCCCTGGAGCTTCCGATGAAATCTCACCCGGCGAGAAACCGGCGCCGACTCATGCTCGTCGCCGCGACAACCGCAGTGGTGGTCGCGCTATCGTTTGGCGCAACCGGTGCGGCGTTCGCACAGGACACGAGCCACGCAAGCGGCGATCGCGTGTTGCGCGTCGGTTATCAGAAAGCCGGCCTGCTTGCCGTGCTGAAAGCGCAAGGCACGCTCGAAACGAAGCTCAAGCCGCTCGGCTACAGCGTCAAGTGGTTCGAATTCCCCGCAGGCCCGCAACTGCTCGAAGCGCTCAACGCCAACAGCATCGACTTTGGCTACACCGGTGCACCGCCACCGGTATTCGCGCAGGCGGGCGGTGTCGGCTTCGTCTACGTCGGTGCCGAACCGGGCAGCAAGCTCAGCGAAGCGTTGATCGTCAAGGCCGATTCGCCGCTGCACACGCTGGCCGATCTGAAGGGCAAGCGTGTCGCCCTGCAGAAAGGCTCGAGCGCCAACTACCTGCTGCTCGAGCTATTGCGCAAGGCTGGTCTCGGCTACAACGATATCCGTCCGGTCTATCTGCCGCCCGCCGACGCGCGCGCCGCCTTCGAAAAGGGCGACGTCGATGCGTGGGCGATCTGGGACCCGTACTACGCAGCCGCGCAGCAGGCACTGAAGGCACGCACGCTCGCCGACTACACGGCGCTCCCGCCCGCGGGCCTCACCTACAACTTCTACGAAGCCACCCGCGACTTCGCGCAACAGCATCCGGAGGTGGTCAGCGAGGTACTCGTGCAACTGCGTGCAAGCGGCCTGTGGGTCAACCAGCATCCCGCGGAAACGGCCGCGCTGATTGCACCGAAGGTCGGGCTCGATGCGGCGCTGGTAGAGAAATGGGTCCGCCGGGTGCCATACGGCGCGACGGCGATCACCGACGACGTCGCGCAGGCACAGCAGCATGTCGCCGACGCGTTCTACGGCGCCCGGCTGATTCCGCAGAAAATCGCCGTTAAGGACAATGTCTGGCAAAACAGCAGCGCCGCCGCCCGGCTTGCTGCCCAGTAGGACACCCCCGTACTTTCCTCCGTTTTTTCATGCCGGCCTTGCCGCACCGCCCTTGCGGGCGCGGCAGCGCCGGCTGGCGCCGCTTTCTCCGCTCTCCATAGAGTCCCCCGTCTAAACAGGGACTTGCGTCATCCGGGCTTCATCTCTATCGTTACATCAATCAATGTAACAGTTATGAGCGGATAAAAAAGGAGACAGACCGGATGAATGCGCGCACGATGCCTCCGGACGCCGCGGCGTCCATCGATACCGACGTTGCGATCATCGGTTCCGGCTTCGCCGGTCTCGGGATGGCGATCCGGCTGCGTCAGAGCGGCCAGACCGATTTCATGATCGCGGAGAAGGCCGATTCGGTCGGCGGTACCTGGCGCGACAACCACTATCCGGGCTGCGCCTGTGACGTGCAGTCACACGTCTACTCGTTCTCGTTTGCTCCGAACCCGCGCTGGACGCGGATGTTCGCGCGCCAGCCGGAAATCCGCTCGTACCTGGAAGAATGCACGACGCGCTTCGGTGTACAGCGCCATCTGCGCTTCGGGCACGAACTCGTCAGCGCGATCTACGACGAGGTGAGCCACCGCTGGCAGTTGCGCTTCGCGAACGGCCAGCAGTGGTCGGCACGCGTGCTGGTGTCGGGTATGGGCGGTCTGTCGCGTGCCGCGATGCCGAACATTCCGGGTATCGAGAACTTCACGGGCAAGTCGTTCCACTCGCAGCACTGGGACCATACGTATTCGCTGGAAGGCAAGCGCGTCGCCGTGATCGGCACCGGTGCCAGCGCGATCCAGTTCGTGCCGCAGATCGCACCGAGCGTGGCGAAACTCGAACTGTTCCAACGCACGCCGCCGTGGATCATGCCGAAGGCCGATCGCGCGATCAAACCGGTCGAGCAATGGCTCTTCAAGCATCTGCCGTTCACGCAAAAGATCATGCGCACGGGCCTCTACTGGATGCTCGAATCGCGTGTGCTGGGTTTTGCGATTCATCCGTCGCTGATGAAGACCGTGCAGAAGGTCGCCGAGCGGCATCTGCGTCGCCAGGTGCCTGATCCGAAACTGCGCGCGACGCTCACGCCGAACTACACGATCGGCTGCAAACGTGTGTTGATTTCGAACGACTACTTCCCGGCGCTCTCGCGTCCCAACGTGTCGGTGGTGACGACCGGCATTACGCGCATCGAGTCCGATGCGGTTGTCACCGATGACGGCGTACGTCACCCGGTGGACTGCGTGATCTACGGCACGGGCTTCCAGATCTCCGATCCGTTCCCGCGCGGCGTCGTGCTCGGTCGCGACGGTGTCGACATCGTCGATACGTGGCGCGATGGCGTGCATGCGTATCTCGGCAGCACCCTGCCCGGCTATCCGAACTTCTTCATGATCGTTGGTCCGAACACTGGCCTCGGTCACAACTCGATGGTGTACATGATCGAGTCGCAGGTCGAATACATCCTTGGCGCGCTGAAGACGATGCGCACCGAACGTGCGACTGCCGTCGAAGTGCGCCCGCAAGTCGAGCACGCGTACAACGAGAAGATCCAGAAGCAGCTCGATCGTGCGATCTGGTCGACCGGTGGCTGCACGAGCTGGTACCTCGATCCGCGCAGCGGCAAGAATACGACGCTGTGGCCGGGATTTACGTGGCGCTTCCGTCAGGCGACGAGCAGCTTCAGCATGGGCGACTACTACGCGTATGCGCCGATCGCGGCACAGGATGCCAAGCTTGCCCCGGCTCAGGCGCGCAGCGGTGTAACGGGTACGACCGCCTCCGCGGAAGCGACCTGAACACCCCGGACATCGAAACGCAACGCAACCGCATCGAAAACGATAAAGCATCGAGAGACACAGGAGAAAAGCGCATGAAGAATTTCACCGACAGAGTGGCCGCGATTACCGGTGCTGGCTCAGGCATGGGCCGCTCACTTGCGATCGCACTCGCCCGCGAAGGTTGCCACCTCTCGCTGGCAGATCGCAACGCAACGAGCCTCGCGGAAACGGCGCAACTTGCCCAGGCCGCCGCGCCGCAGGTAGTCGGCTCGCCGCTGCGCATCACGACGCGCGCGCTCGACGTCTCCGATCGCACCGCGATGTTCGACTGGGCCACCGAAACGGTTGCGCAACACCACCGCGTGAACCTCGTGTTCAACAATGCAGGCGTTGCGCTGTCGAGCACGATTGAAGGCATGGAATACAGCGATCTCGAGTGGATCGTCGGCGTCAATTTCTGGGGCGTCGTGCATGGCACGAAAGCGTTCCTGCCGCATCTGAAAGCGTCGGGCGAGGGGCACATCGTCAATACGTCGAGCCTGTTCGGCATCTTCGCGCAGCCCGGCATGAGCGGCTACAACGCGACCAAATTTGCGGTGCGCGGCTTCACCGAATCGCTGCGTCAGGAACTCGATCTGATGAACTGCGGTGTGTCCGCGACCTCGGTGCATCCGGGCGGCATCCAGACCGGGATCGCCCAGTCGGGCCGCATCTCGAAGAACATGATCGGTTTCATGATCGAGAGCGAGCAGCAGGGCAAGGACGATTTCGAAAAGTTTTTCATCACGACCGCTGACGAAGCGGCCCGCGTGATCCTCGATGGCGTGCGCAAGAACAAGCGCCGCGTGTTGATCGGTCGCGATGCAAAGGCCGGCGACTGGCTTGCGCGGATCCTGCCCTCCGCATACCAGGTGCTGGTCGTGATGCAGACCCGCCGCATGGCGCGCATTGCGCACAAACGCGCCCTCGCACGCGACGCAGCGGCGACGAGCCGGCGCGCGTAATAGCGCCGCATATCGAAGCAAGAGAACGCTACCGACAAAGAGTCACAAGGAGCACAACGATGATACCGATTCGCCGCGACCTGCGGTTCGCCCTGCCGCCCGAACGGGCCTCCGACTGGCACGCACTCGGTTCGCACGTGACGCACTACTTCAACGCGCTGTCACTGCTGTTTCCCGCCGGCGAGCGCTACTTTATGGACAGCGTGCGCTACTACCGCGACCAGATCACCGACCCTGTGCTGAAAAAGCAGGTACTCGGCTTCATCGGTCAGGAAGCGATGCATACGCGCGAGCACATCGAATACAACGACCTGCTGCAAGCGGCGGGGTTACCTGCGCACAAGCTCGACCGGAAGCTCGCAGCGTTCCTCAATTTCAATCGAAAGATACTGCCGCCGTCGTTCCAGCTCGCGATGACCGTCGCGCTCGAACACTACACCGCGATGCTCGCGGGATTGCTGCTCGAAGATGACTCACGTATCGCTGGGGCGGTCGAGGGTTATGCGCAGATGTGGACGTGGCACGCGCTCGAAGAAACCGAGCACAAGTCTGTTTCCTACGACGTCTGGAATACCGTCGTCAAACCAGGCCCGTGGCGCTATCTGTTGCGTACCGGCACGATGCTCGTCACCACCGCGGTGTTCTGGCTGATCGTGTTCGATTACCACATCCGGTTGATGATCGCCGACCGCAAGCGCGGTGGCCATCTGCGCGGCATGTGGGAAGTCGTCAAGTTCCTGTACGGTCCGCGTCATGGCGTGTTTCCGCGTATCGCACTCGAATGGTTGCGCTTTTTCAAGCCGGGTTTCCATCCGTGGGATCACGATAATCGCGCGCAGTTGTCGCGTATCGATGGACTGGTCGCTGCAGTCGAGGCTTCCAACGCAGGGAAACCCGCGTTGAAAGCGTCGCGCCGCGGCGTGCGAGCCGCAGCATGATTCGCGACACGCTCGTCGTCGATGCGGGCGATGTGCGGCTCGCCGTCTATGTCAGCGGCCCGCGCGATGCGACACCGATCGTGCTCGTGCACGGCTATCCGGATTCGGCCACGGTGTGGGAGCCGGTGCGCGCGCAACTCGATACGCGCTATCGCGTGATCTCTTACGACGTGCGCGGCGCCGGCGCATCGGAGGCGCCTGCCGCACGCTCGGGCTACCGGCTCGAGCGCCTTGCCGCCGATCTCGCCGCCGTCACCGCGGCGACCTGCGGCACGCGGCCATTCCATCTTGTCGGTCACGACTGGGGCTCGATTCAGTGCTGGGAAGCGGTCACGGACCCGGGGTTCCAGGGACGTATTGCGTCCTACACGTCGATCTCGGGACCCTGCCTCGACCACGCGGCGTTGGGCCTGCGCGGCGATCGCGACCAGAAGGCCGCACAGGCGGGGTCAGGCAGCCGGCTCAAGCAGATTCTGAAGTCCTGGTACATCTTCTTCTTTCACCTGCCGCTCATTCCGGAGCTGGTGTGGCGCCTGGGTGGCGCGCGTAGCTGGCCGCTGTGGCTGCGCGTCACGGAGCGCGTGCGCCCCGAGCGCGACCCCGCGCAATTGCGCAACGCGCTCAACGGCATCAACCTGTATCGCGCGAATTTCATCGATCGTCTGCTGCATCCGCGCGCACGGCATGCGCATGCGCCGGTGCAGTTCATCGTGCCGATGCGCGACCGCTATGTCGGACCGCCGCTTTCGCTCGGACTCGAGCGCTGGCTTGGGCCCTACGTACGTACTGAAATCGATGCGAGCCACTGGGTTGTGCTGCGCGATCCGCTGCTGATCGCCGCGGACATCGACAGTTTCGTTGCGCAACATGTGCAGCAGGATGGCGCGGTTAGCGTTGTCGAAACCGTTCGCAGCGCAACACCTGGTAGCAGCAACGCGATCAACGCACAGGCGGCAGGCGCCTGACCATCATCGGATAGTCGACGACGAGACCGTCGTCGTCGACCTTCAGGTGGGTCGTGAAACCACTCAGCAAACCCTCGTAGCGATACTCGCGATCCCGGTCGATACACGTGTACGCCTGGTCCACGCGTGTCACCTGTAGCTCCGGCGCGGCGATATAGGCCACGGCTATAGTCCGGCGCTCGCCGGCTGCGAGTTGCAGGCGGCGAATCGGCAGCGTGTTGGTGAATGGTGTGACAGTGATGTCGATATCGATGCAGCCATCGAGCGCGGTTAGCGTGAGACCGTGTCCGTTGCGCCAGTGGCCCGCGCCGTCGCCGTGCAGTTCGAGTTCGCCACCGCCTGCGACTTTCAGAAACGCGTACGTCACCCGCCATTGCGGATCGCATTGGACGGTGTAGTAAAGGCCGTAGGCTTTGCCCTCGCGCTGCCCGATCACCGTGCTTTCGATGAAAAATCCCTCAGGGCGCGCATCGAACGTCAGATGCTCGATGCCGTCGTCGTCTTCTTCGGATGCCCAACACACTGTACGCATGGCTGTGCCTCGTTTGGTAGGGCGGCGTGCGCCCGAGTCGATATCGTCAGGGCGCGCCGTTTTCTGCGAGAGGGTCATGGTAGCGCGGTCGCCCGGCGACGTACGGAGTGCCTGGTCGAACCGGCACCGCCCCCAAGCATCTAGACTTCACCCGGTATCGTAAGCTCGCCACCAGTCGCGGCCCGGATGTGCGACCCTACGCGCAATATTGTGCACATAGGAGTTGAACATGGCTTTTGAACAAGCGCGTCAGGCAGGCAAATTGTCCCCGTCGCAACCGGCACAAAAAGTCATACGCAAGCTCACGAAGGTATCGTTGCCGTCCGATCTGCTTGACCGCGCGAAAGAACTGGACGTCAACGTCTCGCGTGCAAGCGAACGGGGGCTGCGATCGGAGGTTCATGAAGCCGAGGCGCGTTTGTCGGCAGCAGAGCATGCAGGTTTCATCGCAGAGATGAACGCACGCATCGAGCACGACCGTCTGCCGCTCGACGAACATCGGATGTTCTGATGGCCCGATTAGTCGTAGGCAACCGCGCCGGCCGAATCGCATCACCCTCAGCGCTAGCCTTTTTCTGCCTGCGACAATCCCCGAACATAACCCTTCATAAAATCCACCCACGTCCGGATCTTCTGCGGCACATGCCGCGTCGGAAGATACAGCGCGTAGACCGCCTGCTTCGGAAACCGGTAGTCCGGGAGTGCATCGATCAGCGCACCACTGGCAAGGTCGTCGCGCACCAGCCATTCCGGCAGGAGTGCGACACCGCTTCCCCGCAGCGCCAGTGCCCGCAACACCGACGCGTTATCGGCCACGATGCGCGGTTTCGCAAGCGGACGGAATACATGCTGCCGGCCGTCGCGGTCCTCAAGTGTCCACGCGCCAATCCGCTCGAGCCGGCTATGGCCGAGTCTCGCGAGACCCGCCAGCGCGTCAGGTGACTCGATGCGTGTCATGCCGGTTCCAGCGAGCAGCGCTGGCGACATCACCGGCCTGACTTCATAGGTGTCGAGACACACGCCCCGATACGGCGAATCCTCGAACTGCTCGAGCCGCCCGAGCCGGATCGCCACATCAAACCGCTCGCGCGCGAGATCGACCTGCGCCGTATGCGTCTCCAGACGGACCTGCAGCCCCGGATGCACCTGCATGAATTCGTGCAACGCCGGCGCGATGACCATCAGCCCGTATTCGACCGTCGATGTCACGCGCAAGCTGCCTTGCATGCCGCCGTGCTCGCCGCGGGCTTCCTCGATGGCGCCTTCGGCTTCCGCGAGCACACGCAGGCAGCGCTTGTAGAAACGCTCGCCCGCGTCGGTCAATTCGACGCGGCGCGTCGTCCGCGTCAGCAGGGTGACGCCGAGTTCGGCCTCGAGTTGCTTGATGTTGAAACTGACGGCCGCCCGCGCCTGATTCAGCATGGTCGCAGCGACTGTAAATGAGCCCGTCTCCGCGACCACGCGGAATACGTCGAACCGGTTCAAGCTCACCATGACGCCCTCTATTGTCAATATTTTTTTTTGACCACTCAAGCCAGATTGATCGCCTTACCAGGACGAATCGCGGACTTTACACTACGCCGTCCAATCCGGTTTCCTGCGTTCATGTCCCCTCGTTCGAAAATTGCCGTCGTCTACCTGATCGGTTTCGCCATCGATCTCGCCAACATGTTCGTGATCAACACCGCGTATCCGGCGCTCCAGCGCGAACTGCACGCGTCGGTCGCGCAACTGGCGTGGGTGGGCAACATGTACATGCTGGGGTTGACGGTCGTGATTCCGCTCGGTATCTGGCTCGCGCGCCGTTTCGGCGAGCGGCGGGTACTGGTCGCGTCGCTGCTGATCTTCGCGCTGGGCAGCGCGGGCGCGGCAAGCGCGCCATCAATCGGCGCGCTATTGATCTGGCGGTTCATCCAGGGCTTGGGTGGCGGGTTGCTGATCCCCGTAGGACAGGCGATGACCTATCGCGCCTATCCGTCGGAAGCGCGCGCGCACCTGACGTCGGTCGTGATGATGGTGGCACTGCTCGTGCCCGCGCTGTCGCCTGCGCTCGGCGGCGTGATTGTCGATCACACGTCGTGGCGCTGGATCTTCTTCGCGATGCTGCCGCTCGCCGCCCTCGCCTGCGGACTCGCGCTTGCGTGGCTTCCCGTGGACATCGCATCCGACCGGTCGCCGGCGCTCGACCTGCGCGGCCTCGTCATCAGCGTGACTGCACTCGTCGCGCTTCTACTCGGCCTGACTTTCTCCGGTCAGCGCGGCATGGCTGGCTGGGCCGTCGTGCCGCTCGCGGTCGCGTTCGTCGCGGGTCTCGTCTATGTGCGGCACGCGCATCGCTCGAATGCGCCGCTGCTCGATCTAACGCTGCTCGCACGACCGCTGCTGCGCATCGGCATCGTGATCTATCTATGCGTGCCGGGCGTTTTCGCGGGCGTGAACCTCATTGCCACGCTCTACCTGCAGGACGTACTCGGTCAGAGCGCGACGCAGACTGGCGCACTGATGGTGCCGTGGGCCGTTGCGTCGTTCGTTGCGATCACCACGACGCGACGCTGTTTTCCGATCTGGGGTGCGAGGCCACTGTTCGTCTGCGGAATCCTCGCCAACTGCGCGGGCATCGCGTTGCTCGCTACACCGTTCGTCGCGCAGGACATCGGCCGGGTGCTTGCGTTCATCGCGATGGGATTCGGCGCCAGCCTGTGTACGAGCACATCGCAGAGCGCCGCGTTTCTCGACGTGCCCGCTGACCGGATGGGCGATGCGAGCGCACTGTGGAACATCAACCGGCAGTTGAGCTTCTGCCTCGGCGTCGCGGTGCTCGGTAGCGCGCTGAACTTCCTGCTCTCGCACGGGGTAACCGGTGCCGCGCTCACGCCGTATCGTCAGTGCTTTCTGTTTGCAGCGTTGCTGACGTTATTGCCCTTGCCACTCGTCTTGCGGCTCGCAAGACACCGTTCCACCGCCAATCAACTCGCTTCCCGTTAATCGCGCTCTCACGCCATGAATCCACCGAACCCGTTCTTCCAGGAAATCGTCGACGCACATATCGACATCGAGCAATGGCTATCGGGCCGCGCCGAACCAGACCGGCTTGCCACGCTGCTGAATCGTTTCTCGCGATGCTTTTCGATGGTCACGCTGCAAGGTTTACAGCTCGACCGCACAGCCGTGGATGGGTTGTTTTCGCAGGGGCATGGCAAACGGCCCGGACTGCGTATCGAGATCGATGAATTGCACGACATTGCTGCGTGGCGCGAGGGTGCGGTCGTCGGCTACCGTGAGACGCAGATCGATGAAAGCGGCAGTTGCACGGTGAGGCGATCGACTGCTGTGTTGGCCTGCGACGAGTCGGGGTGCGTGACGTGGCGGCACTTGCAGGAAACATCGGTCGTGTCCTGAGCGCGAACGTCAGGTGTGCCGGGTCGTTGTTCGTGGATTCCGTGATCAGGCGCGACGGTACGCCCCGGTTGTCCACCCGGCTCCCCTCCGTCATTCGCCCAAATAGCCACTATCAGCGCACCAGGATGCCTTAATGCGCCCCCGTACCCTATCCTCGCGATTCGCCCAGACCCTGCCGCGCCATTCGCTTCATGCACGCCGCCCACGACCCGCAAGCCGCTGCGCTGCGCACGCTGTTGCGCAGCATCGGCCAGATCGTTCTGCAGCCGAACGCCCGGACCGGCGCCGGTGTGCTTGCGGCATTGCTCATCTGCGAACCGCGGCTCGCGTGCGCTGCGGCGATGGGCGCAGTGACGGCGAACGTCGTCGCGATACTCGTTGGTCGTGATGACGCAGCGACGCGTGCCGGACTGCACGGTTTCAATGGCGCCCTCGCTGCACTGGCCGCGTTCTCGTTCATCGCCGATCCGGCGACGGCCACCGCCACCGCGATCCTCGCGGCAACGGTAGCGGCGGCGCTCGGCGGACCATGGTCGCGCTGGCTGCGCACGCGAGGGCTAGGTTGTTATTCGAGCCCATGTCTGATCGTCACGTGGAGCTGGTTGCCGTTCCATCACATCGTGGCTATACCAACGATGCCAACCATACCAACGATACCCACGGCAACGCACACGGCCACGAACTTCGCCATGCTGACTCCAGCCGATGCCGTGCGTGGCGTGTTTGGCGCGTTCAGCGGTCTCGCACAGATCGCGTTCGCGTCGGGTGCGCTACCGGGATTGCTCGTATGCGCCGGCATCGCAGCCGCGTCGCGGCGCGCCGCACTCGTCGCGCTTGGCGGAGCGACGCTTGCGAGCGTCGTGCAACTGCTGTGCGGCGCGCCACTATCGTCGTTCGACGCCGGCCTGCTAGGATGTAACGGCGCGCTGACTGCGCTTGCGCTTGTCGATAGCGGCATGGCAACGATGCTCGGCGGTGTTGCGATAGCAGTGCTCGTGCAGCTGTTTGCGATCCGTTGGGGCTGGCCCGCCATGACCGCGCCGTTCGTTCTCGCGACGTGGAGCATGCAGTGGCTGCTGCGCGGTGGGTCACAGCGCGCGCCTGCGACGAACCCGCAGTCCCACGACGAACCGCGGGCCACGCAGGCACGCGTGACCGGATAAGCACCGCACCCAGCGTATCGCCGCACCCCGACGCCCCACGAGGAGACAGCTATGTCGTTCACCCATACGCCGACCGGCCGCGTCGCCGCGACCGGTCCGATGACCGACGCCGAACACCGGACCCGCACCGATCTCGCCGCCGCGTATCGTCTGGTCGCACTCAACGGCTGGGACGATCTGATCTACACGCACATCTCCGCGAACGTGCCGGGCGAACCCGGCCACTTTCTGATCAACCCGTTCGGCTTTTCATTCGATGAAGTGTGCGCGTCGAATCTCGTGAAGATCGATATAGCCGGCCATATCGTCGGCACGAGCGAGCATACGGTGAACGTTACCGGCTTCGCCTTGCATGCCGCCGTTCATGCGGCGCGTGCCGATGCTTTCTGCGTGATGCATCTGCATAACTCTGCAGGCATTGCCGTATCGATCCAGCGCGCCGGCTTGCTGCCTGCGTCGCAACACGCGCTGCGCTTTCACGGGCAGCTCGCGTACCACGATTACGAAAGCGTCGCGTTCACACCGGCTGAAGGCGAGCGGCTTGTCGGGCATCTTGCGGACAAGCCCGCAATGCTGCTGCGCAATCACGGCACGCTGACTGTCGGACGCACAGTCGCGGAAGCATACGTGCTGATGGCAACGCTCGTGAAGGCCTGCGAAATCCAGTTGCTCGCGCAGGCGCGCGACCCCGAACGCGCGGACCTCGTGTTGCCGTCGGAAGCGGTTGCGGCGCGCACCGCGGAACAACTGTTCGACGGCGGAGCGATTGAAGGCGCACTCGAATGGCCCGCGCTACTGCGCAAACTCGACCGGCTCGATCCGTCATTTCGCGATTGAAGTCGCGCACATTTTTTAAAAGGAGTCGTTATGCCCACGTTTCACATCGAGCTTTTCGAAGGACGCAGCATCGAGCAAAAACGTCGGTTTGTAGAAGCGATCACGAAAGCCACCTGCGAATCCTTAGGCGTCGAGCCGAACAGCGTCGACATCATCCTCACCGATGTGAAGCGGGAAAACTGGGCGACCGGCGGGCGCTTGTGGTCGGACCCGGCCTAGCCAGCATCAACTCCACCGTCCCGTTTCACACGTCCTGACGACGCACTCGCGTCGTCCTCTACGACGGCCAACTCCCGGGCCGTCGCGCCCCCTTCCGAAACCTCTGCTGCAGCGCGGTGTATTGCCGCACTTCGTGCGCAGCCACAGCGCGTAACGGGCTTTCACGAAGCCACGATAGGCAGCAAAAATCCCAATACTGATCAAGTATTTACGCTCACAACACCCACGCAACCAAACCACCCTCTGCGTCTTTTCGCCACACAGCGCACCGCAGCACAAACGCCCTCCATCCCCTACCCTTGCAACATCTGCAGTACGCAGTGCGCATCGACAGCGGTCGACGCGCGTAGTCAGTTTCCGGTCTCACGCATATGAACACCGCAATCTCGGCCTTCGATCTGGCGCGCATCCAGTTCGCGTTCACCGTCTCCTTCCACATCGTTTTTCCGGCGCTCAGTATCGGTCTCGCCAGTTTCATCGCCGTCCTCGAATGGCGCTGGCTGCGCACCGGCAAGGCGTACTACAAAGATCTTTGTCTGTTCTGGTCGAAGATCTTCGCAGTCGCCTTCGGTATGGGTGTCGTCTCCGGCGTCGTGATGAGCTATGAGTTCGGCACCAACTGGTCGGGCTTCTCCGCATTCGCGGGACCGGTCACCGGTCCGCTGCTGATGTACGAAGTCATGACCGCGTTCTTTCTCGAAGCAGGCTTCCTCGGCATCATGCTGTTCGGCTGGCAGCGCGTGAGTCCGCGCGCGCACTTCGGCGCGACGTTGATGGTCGCAATCGGCACGCTGATCTCGACCTTCTGGATTCTCGCGTCGAACAGCTGGATGCAAACGCCGCAAGGTTTCGAGATCGTCGACAACCACGTCGTACCGGTCGACTGGTTCAAGATCATCTTCAACCCATCGTTCCCGTACCGGCTCGCGCATATGGCGATCGCCGCGTTCATCGTCGCGGCGCTGGTGGTGGCCGCGGTCGGCGCGTGGCATCTGCTGAAGGGACGGCGCGACGCAGCAGTAAAGAAGATGTTTTCGATGGCACTGTGGATGCTGTTGATCCTCGCCCCGCTGCAGGCCGTGGTCGGCGATCAGCACGGCCTGAACACACGCAAGTATCAGCCAGCGAAGATCGCCGCGATCGAAGGACTGTGGGACACCGAGAAAGGCGGCACCGCGCTGAACCTGTTCGGCATCCCCGACATGCAGGCGGAGACGACGCGCTACGCGGTGTCGATTCCGCATCTGGGCAGCCTGATCCTCACGCATAGCTGGGATGGCGAGATTCGTGGCCTGAAGGAATTTCCGCCGCAGGACCGGCCCAATTCGACGGTCGTGTTCTGGAGTTTTCGCATCATGGTCGGCCTCGGGATGCTGATGATCGCGCTTGCCGTCATCGCGTGGGTACTACGCCGACGCGGCCGGCTGTTCGAAGCGCGGTGGTTTCACAAGCTGACTGTCGCGATGGGGCCGACCGGTTTCATCACGCTGCTGGCCGGCTGGGTCACTACCGAGGTCGGTCGTCAGCCGTGGGTCGTGTACGGCGTGATGCGCACCGTGCAGGCGGTCTCGCCGCTCACCGCGCAGCAGGTCGGCATTTCGCTGATGGCGTTCGTGGTCGTCTACTTCCTCGTGTTCGGCACCGGCATCTACTACATGCTGAAGCTGATGCGCGCGGGCCCTGCGCTGCCCGGCGCCACGCCGCACGACGCCCCCACCGATAGCACGCATCTCACACACATTACGCACCGCCCGCTGTCAGCTGCCGATTAACTGATCGACGCAGCCTGACACCGACCGTTTCTGGAGATTGCCATGGATGTCACCGTAGTCTGGGCCGCGATCATCGCACTCGGCCTTTTCATGTATGTCGTGCTCGACGGCTTCGATCTGGGCATCGGCATCGTGTTTCCGTTCTTCCCCGACGAACGCGAACGCGACCTGATGATGAACACCGTTGCGCCGGTCTGGGACGGCAACGAAACCTGGCTCGTGCTCGGCGGTGCGGGGCTCTTTGCCGTGTTCCCGATCGTCTATTCGACGGTGTTGTCCGCGCTGTATCTGCCGCTCGTGTTCATGCTCGCGTGTCTGATCTTTCGCGGCGTGTCGTTCGAGATCCGCGCGAAGGCGAAGCGCACGCGGCATCTGTGGGACCTGGCGTTTATCGGTGGCTCGACCGGTGCCGCGTTCTTTCAGGGCATCGCACTCGGCGCGTTCCTGCAAGGCATCCCGGTTGCCGACGGCAGTTTTGCCGGCGATGCGTTCGGCTGGCTCACGCCGTTCAGTCTGCTGACCGGCCTCGGCCTCGTCGCCACCTATGCGCTGCTCGGTTGCTGCTGGCTCGTCGCGAAGACCGAAGGCGATCTGCAGCGCCGGCTGCATCGCATCGTGTGGCCGCTGACGCTCGTGCTGCTCGGCTTCATCGCGCTCGTCAGTCTGTGGACGCCGTTGCAGGATCCACTGATCGCCACGCGCTGGTTCGACTCGGGCCTGCTGCATCGACTGCTGCCGGTGCCATTCCTCGTCGCCGGATGCGCATTCGTCATGCATCGCGCGGTACGCGGCCGGCATCACATCACGCCGTTCGTCGCCGCGATCGGGCTCGTGCTGCTCGGTTATGCAGGGCTGCTTTTTTCGCTGTGGCCGTACGCGATTCCGTCGAGCATGACCGTATGGGAAGCCGCCGCGCCGCGCTCGAGCCAGGTGTTCACACTGATCGGCGCGGCCGTGATCCTGCCGGTGATTCTCGGCTACACGATGCTCGGCTACTGGGTCTTTCGCGGCAAGGTGCGCCATGGCGACACGCATTATCACTAGGCTGGCGGCGCCGGTTCTCGCGCGACGCGTGCCCGGCTGGGTCTGGTTCGTCGCCCTGTGGTGCGGCGGAGTCGGCGCGGCGATGCTACTCGGCTTCGCGTTCAAGGTGCTGATGAACGTCACGCTGTTCGCGGTGGCGTAGCCGGTCGCGTTTCTAGCCCCCTCCAGCAGGCAATCGCCTGCTTTTGGCACATGTAACCCGCCGTAAAACACCGAACTTCGTAGTCCACTTCAAAATTTGCGTAGTCGCCCCGTCTACCTAACGAATCCCGGCGCAAAGCAGTTACCGGGATGCCGGGACCTGCCGCGAGGGCGGTGAACTGTCCCGCAGCTCGAACGGCAAGGACATCGGACCGGGCCGCACGGGGGGACCACTTCACAAGAAACAAGTGTTGCAGTTGGAACGGGGAACGCCAACAATACCGGGGAACCGCCGTCCGCATGGGGCTCGCAAGGCACCATGCAGGACACCTGAGAGCATCCGCGCCGCCAGGCCGGAAGCCGGCCAACCGGGGGGGTGGCCGGCTTCCGGAGCCGGTTGTCCGGTCATACGGTCATTCGGTGCACAGCAAAGTAGTGAGTGAAACAGCGGATGAAAAAAACAGAGACTGAAAGCAGTAGCCGGCAATGCCCCCGCGGGCACAGCATGACGAGGACGCGGGGTAGCAACACCCGGGACCGTGCGCAATCGCACGCGACTCGGACCATGACGACGCGTCAACCAGGGCGCGCCGCCATCGATGCGCATCGGTCGAGCCGCAAGGCCACCGGTCGCAAAGCGGGCAGCGGGCAGCAACGGCACAACAACAGTGGCACAACAAAGCGGCAAGGCCGACTCGCGGAGACATCATGAAGTTTCTAGTGGCCGACGACCATGAACTCATCCGCCAGGGTGTCAAAGGGCTGTTGCGCGGCCTCGACCCGGATGCCCAGTTCGACGAAGCCGACAGCTGGGAAACGCTCGCCGCGGCCGCCCGGCCCGATGCGGACCATGACCTTGCCATCGTCGATCTCAACATGCCCGGCATGGGCGGCGCACCGTCGCTAGCGGTCCTGCTGAAGGCGAACCCGGCGCTGCCGGTGGTCGTGCTGTCGGCGGAAGAATCGCCCGACGAAATGCGCGCCGTGCTCGCCGCCGGTGCGCTCGGTTTCGTGCCGAAACGCCAGCCCGCCAGCGTCATGCTCAAAGCCATCGAACTCGTGCTGTCCGGCGGCGCCTACGTGCCGATGGAAGCGCTGAGTCTGCTCGGCACACGCGAAACCACGACCGCCTCTGCCACGGCATCCGCCGCCGTCGCGGCCGGCGACATGCCGGTGGCCTCGCTCACCGAAGCGATAACCGCGCCGACGGTGCAGGGCTTGCAGCCGCATCAACAGCATCTGCTGGAGAACCTCTCGCCGCGGCAGCAGGACATCATGCGGCTCGTTCACCGCGGCTGGACCAACAAGATGATTGCGCGCGAACTCGGTGTCGCCGAGGGAACCGTGAAGGTGCATCTGTCGGTGATCTTCCGTGCGCTCGGCGTGCACAACCGGTCGACTGCGATTGCGGTGATCAACGGCTGGCTCGAAGCCGGCAAGACGTTGTAAGCCGCGCTTCGACTTCGGCGCCTGGTCCAGCTTCTTACACACCCCACGCTCGATACGCGCGGCCCGCACTGCGGCCGCGTTCGTCGCTGGGGTGCTGACTGACGCACCGCCTCGTCAGGCCATCTGCCCCGGCCGGCCCAGCTGGATCGCTGGAACGACACCGGCGGTATCGGCGATCGTGTCGACCGCACTCCCTTGAGCCGTCCCTGCCCCACTGGCTGAAGTTGCTGCACGCATGCTGTCCGCCTGCTGCCACAGCAATTCGAGCGTGCGCCGCAGGCGCGCCGGCGTGACCGGTTTGTGCAGCACCGGAATGCCCTGCGCAGCCAGCGCCTGCAGTTCGACCGACGCCATATCGCCGGTAATCAGCAGCGTCACGACATTCTCGTGACCACCGCGCCGCAACGCGCCGCGCACCGCGGCAAGCGCCTGCGCGCCGGTGCGATGGTTCGCGAGCTGGTAGTCGCATAGCACCGCATCCGGCACAAAGCCGGCGACGAGCGCCTCGAGCGCCTCGCGTTCATCGCGCGCGCCGCGCACGATGCAGCCCCAGCGCCCGAGCAGACTCGCGAGGCCAGCGAGTATTGACGGATCGTCGTCGATGCACAGCACGTGCCGCCCCTGCGCCGTCAGCACGACGGCCGCCGCCGCGTCGCTCAGACCCGCGACGGCCCGCACCGGATCGCCTAGCTCGACTGCGAAGCGAAACACCGAACCGCGTCCCGGCACGGAACGTAGCTGCAACTCGCTGCCAAGCAGCCCGATCAGCCGCTTCACGGTCGGCAGGCCGAGCCCGTGGCCCTGGCGCGCATCGCGCTGCGGATTGGCGACCTGATAGAACTCTTCGAAGACGTGATCCTGCTCGGCCTGCGGAATCCCGATACCCGAGTCGCGCACCTCGATAAAGCCGCCCATGCGCCGGCCCGCGCGCCGGAAGCCCATCCAGATCGCGCCTTCCTCGGTATAGCGCACGGCATTCGACAGCAGGTTGCTAAGCACGCGCTCGAGCAGCACCGGGTCGTCGTGAATGACGATCGAGGTCGGCGCGATGCGCAGCGCCAGCCCTTTCGCCGCGGCCTGCGGCCAGTACTGGTTGCCGACCCGCTCGAACAGTTCGGACAGCCGGAAGTGCATGCGGATCACCTGGGTCACGCCGCTCTCGATCCGCGCGAGGTCGAGCACCTGGTTGAACAGCTGGTTCAGCGCATCGACGTTGTTGACGATGTGGTCGGCGGTCTTCGTGCGTTGCTCGCTGGTCGCCGCCGGGTCGTTCAGCGACGCGGCCAGCAGGCCGATTGCATGGAGCGGCTGGCGCAGGTCGTGGCTCGCGGCCGCGAAGAAGCGCGTCTTCGCGAGGCTGGCTTCTTCGGCCACGTGCTTCTGCACAGCCAGCGATTCGGCCAGGTACTGCTGATCGACCCGCGCCTCGACGACGCGGTGGAACAGCCTGCGGTAACTGATCGCGTAGACGTTGATCGCACAGAAGAAGAACGCGAGGACGATCGCGAGGATGGTGCGATCGAACGTATGGCTGCCGATGTGCAGGACGATCGCGGGCAGCAGCAGCAAGGGGACCGAGGTCGTGAAATTGAGCCGGTCGAAGCCGTTCGACATGAACACGCCCGCCGCGAGCGTCACCAGCAAGACCGTGTGCAGCAACGGCAGCTCGGCCTGCCGGCTATGAAACGCGAACCAGATCGCGAGTCCCGGCGCGCTGTACAGCAGCACGCTGCGCAGCGCATGCAGCCTGATCCAGCCGCGTGGCGTCAACGCTCCCGGCTGGCGCCGGTTCCAGACCCACATCGCCAGTCCGGCGCAGTTCGCGATGCCGTAGAACGTGAAGCAGGCCGCAAACAGGTGCGGCGACGGCATGTCGCGCCAGTAGATCGAGACCAGGACGGCGATCGAAAACCAGTGGCTAAAAAAAGCAATCGGATCCTGCGCATACAACACGCCCACGAGATCTTCGTCGACCGCACGCTGGATTGGGTCGGCCCGCATCATGCGGTCTCCTTGTCGGGTCTGGCAATTTGTATGGTTTGACGGATGGCGCGCCGGAAAACCGCGGCGGCCGCACCAGCATTGGCCGGGAGACAAAAAAGCACCCGCCGGGGGCACAGCTCGCCCGACGGTTTACCCGGCAGTTTACCCGTCAGCTATCACTTAATCCATATAGGCGAAGTCGTATCTCAAAACGATACTGGGTGCACTTTCAGCGCGGCACACAGTCCTTGCGGACCTCGTCTCACTGCCTGTCTCATCGGCTCCCTGGCGGCTTTCCGCTTCCCGCGCTTCATGTCTCAACCCTTGATGGAGGTTTTCATGAGCGCTCTTCCGAGCCGTGAGCTGGCACGTACCCTCGACGACGCAATCCTGCCCGAACTATGGCGCCGCCGTACCCGGCTGTCGGAAGACGAGATGGTCTCGATGTACGACCTCGTACGCCGCGCGCTGCGTTCGTATCACCCGCAGGAACTGTCGGCGCTCGGCGAAGACAAGGAAGAACTGGTTGCCCAGTTCATCTACACGAAGGTTCTGCGTCTCGCGCCCGGTCACACCGAATCGAACGCCTGTGCCGAAAGCGCGCCGTCGAACGGCTATGCGCTGTGCGCCTACTTCCGCCGCTATCTGATCGATTGCCTGCGTAGCGCGAGCCACCAGCGCAATGTGTCGATGGAAGACGAAGGCATGGAACAGGAAATCGACCTGCACGCGCATGCGCTCGAAGATCCGGTGGAAAGCGTGCTGATGGAATACGGGCTCGACGAACACCGCGTCCGGCTGGCCGCGCGCACGTTTATCGCCGGTCTCGATGAGCCGGAGCGGATCGTGCTGGCCGGCAGCCTCGGCTGGTGCTCGGGCTGTAAAGGCGGATTGTCGGCGGTGGCTACGCAGCATCGGGTGCCCTCATATCACTATCGTGCGGTGAAACTGGGCGTCACTATGAAGAAGACGGCGGATGCCAGCGATTTTTCCAATACCAAGATCGGCCGCTGGCTCGTCAACGTGCTCGGCATCGATATCGATAGCGAAAACCGCACGGCGATCCTGATTGCACTGAATCTGCTCGCTGCCGAATCGAGCGAAGACGAAATGATCGACGCCGCTGCATAATCGCGCGTCGGCGCCGGCCGCGGCTCTTTCCACGCGACCACTGAGACCTCAGATAGCCTGAGGCCGACGTGGCTCGTGCTGGAGTTCGCCCTTAGGCGAGCTCTGGAGTTCGCCCAGGCAAATGAGCCGCGCGATGGACTTGCTTTTCTGGCGACGCCATGCAGGATAGATGGGCTGAGGAGCGCTCAGCCTGCTTCTCGAAGGTTTCCAGGGGTTTCCCC
Organism: Paraburkholderia acidicola; assembly: GCF_002362315.1. Taxonomy (GTDB): domain Bacteria; phylum Pseudomonadota; class Gammaproteobacteria; order Burkholderiales; family Burkholderiaceae; genus Paraburkholderia; species Paraburkholderia acidicola. Next base: position 53,440 of record NZ_MTZV01000006.1, on the reverse strand, counting down.
ACCCCTTCCTATTCCAAAGGTGGTCGTATGAACCGCTTGTCCAGTGCCGTTGATGCCATGCAGCCGCATTACGAAATCGTGGTCGTCGGGTCGGGTTATGGCGGCGCCATCGCGGCGAGCCGCATGGCACGCGCCGGGCGCAACGTCTGTCTGCTGGAACGCGGCCGCGAGTTCATGGCCGGCGAGTATCCCGCCACGCCGATCGAAGGTCTGACGCAGGTGCAGTACAACACCAGCCTGGCCCAGATCGGTTCGCCGCTCGCGCTGCTCGAAGTGCACGTCAATCCGGAAGTCAATGTGGTGGTGGGCTGCGGGCTCGGCGGCACGTCGCTGATCAACGCGAACGTCGCGCTGCCGCCCGACCCGCGCCTGTGGGACGATCCGCGCTGGCCGGCTGCCGTACGCGCCGATGCCGCCGGACGCGACGCGGGCTATGCGCGCGCGACCGCGATGTTGCAGCCGTCGCCGGTGCCGGCCAGTTTCCCGCGCCTGCCGAAGCTCGATGCGCTAGAGCTGGCCGCCGCCAAGATGGAGATGACCGACCGCTTCTACCGGCCGCCCATCACGGTCACCTTCGAGGACGGCCCGAACGCCGCCGGCGTGATGCAAAAAGCCTGCAATGGCTGCGGCGACTGCAACTCCGGCTGCAACCACGACGCGAAGAACTCGACGCACATGAACTACCTGCCCGATGCGGTTGCGCACGGCGCGGAGATTTTCACGGGCGTCGCGGTGCATTCGGTTGTACGCGATGAAGCGCTGCAAAAGTGGTGCGTGCGCTATCAACTGGTTGGGCTCGGTCGCGAGAGCTACGACGCGCCCGATCTGTTCGTGACCGCCGACATCGTGATCATCTCGGCGGGTACGCTCGGCTCGACCGCGCTGCTGCTACGTTCGCAGCAAGCCGGACTGCCGGTTTCGACCCAGCTCGGCCAGCACCTCACGGGCAACGGCGACGTGCTCGCGTTCGCCGTGAATACCGATCACGACATCAACGCCGTCGGCTGGGGCAAGCAGACCGACATTGCGCCGGTCGGGCCGACCATCGCCGGCATCATCGATCACCGCAACACGCCGGATGTGCGCGACGGCTTCGTCATCGAAGAAGGCACGCTCGCGGCGCCGATCGGTGCGGCATTGATGGGCATGCTCGGCATCGTCACGCCAGTCGACGGCGTCGCCCTGCCTGGTCTGCACGCAGCGGCCGGCGGCGGTGTGCTGGATCCGGAAGCACGCGTCGTCGATAGCGTATTGCGCGGACCGTATCACGGCGCGATGCGCAACACCCAGACCTACCTCGTGATGGCGCACGACGACGAAAGCGGTGAGATCCTCGTCAAGGACGGACGGGCGCGCATCAGCTGGCCCAATGCCGGCAAGCAGCCGATTTATGCAACCGTCGAGAAGACGCTCGAAGCGGCATCGGCGGCACTGGGCGGCACCTATGTGCGCAATCCGATGTCCACCAAACTGCTCAACGACAGTCTCGTCACCGTGCACCCGCTGGGCGGCTGCGCGATGGCGGACGATGCCGCGCGTGGGGTCGTCGATCAGGCGGGTCAGGTGTATTGCGGCACGCTCGGCAACGCGGTGCATCCCGGCCTCTACGTGATGGACGGTTCGGTGATGCCGATCTCGCTCGGCGTGAATCCGCTCCTCACGATCTCGGCGCTCGCCGAACGCAACTGCGCGCAGCTCGCGGCGAAGCACGGCTGGCAGATCGACTATGCATCTGCGGGCCGGTCCGCACCGCCTCCGCCGCCGAAGATCGGGCTGCGCTTCACCGAAACGATGCTCGGCGATTACACGCCGATACCGGCGAGTGCCGCAGACGCAGTCTCGTCAGTCCCGATGAGCTTCACGCTGACCGTCGAATCCGACGATCTCGAACACATGCTCGCCGACCCGCAGCACGAGGCGCGGATGGTCGGCACGCTAACGTGCACGGCACTGTCGGCCGAACCGCTGATGATCGTCGACGGCCGCTTCAACCTGTTCGTCGATAACGAGGAAGAGGTCGACGTCCGCAACATGAACTACCGGATGACGCTCGAATCGGTCGAGGGCAAGACTTACTACCTGTTCGGTCAGAAGATTGTCACGCATTCGTCGCTGCTCAACCTGTGGTCGCAGACGAACACGCTCTACGTGGAGATGCGCGATTCCGCGGCAACCGATGCCCCGCTGATCGGCCGCGCGACGCTGATCATCACGCCGGAAAATTTCCTGCGGCAATCGCGCACGATGGAAGTCACGAACGCACCCGACATCGAAACACGGCTTGCGTGGACGCTAAAGTTCGGCCGGTTCTTCGCGGGCGTTCTGTTCACCGAATACGGCGGTATCGCCGCGCCGCTGCAGTACTTCGATCCGGACGCGCCGCCGCGCGCGCGCCGCACGCTGCGCGCACCAGCTCCGGTCATTACGTTCTTCAACACCGCCGACCAGAAGACCCTGAAGCTCACGCGCTACCAGGGCGGTACGAAAGGACCCGTGCTGCTGATCCACGGATCGGGTGTGTCGAGCCGGATCTTCTCGACGGATCTGATCGGGACGAACCTGGTCGAGTATCTGTGCGCAGCGCAATACGACGTGTGGCTCGTCGATCTGCGCGTGAGCATCGAGCTGCCGAGCGCCCCCGAACCAACCACCGCCGACGCCATCGCGCGCGAGGACATTCCGGCCGCGGTCGCGAAAGTCCGCGAGCTGTCGGGCGCACCGGACATCCAGGTGGTTGCGCACTGTTTCGGCGCGCTCGCGTTTTCGATGTCGTTGCTGTCGGGTTTGACGGGGGTGCGCTCGGCGGTGCTGTCGCAGGTATCGGCTCACCCAATAGCCGGCGATCTGCAGACGATCAAGGCGGGTCTCCATGTGCCGAACCTCCTCAGGCATCTCGGCATCAAGGATCTGACCGCGTACACGAAAGACGCAAAGTGGCCGAAGAACCTGTTCGACGAGGCGCTACGGTTTCTGCCTGTCGGGCACTGCAACAACGCGGTTTGCCATCGTGCGACGTTCCTGTATGGGGAGCTTTACGAACACGGGCAGCTCGACGAACCGCTGCATGAAAACCTGCACGAGCTGTTCGGCGTGCACGACATGGAATTGTTCGACCACCTCGCCACCATCGTGCGCGCGGGGCATGTCGTCGATGCATCGGGTCGCGACGTGTATCTGCCGAATATCGATCGTATGAAGCTGCCGATCGCTTTCATTCACGGCAAACAGAACCGCTGCTATCTGCCCACCAGCACCGAGCAGACCTTCGAGATGCTGGTCGAGCGGTTTGGGGCGACGCACTACTCGCGGCATGTGATCGATGGGTATGGGCACATCGACTGTATCTTCGGCAAGAACGCGGCGCGCGATGTCTATCCGGCGATTGGGCAGCATCTCGACGCGTACTGAAATTGAAGTGATCCGCCGACACAGCGGCCACGGCCAGCGCTAACGACGCTGCCCGTGGCCGTTGCGCTTTACAGCACCTTGCCGGGATTGAGAATGCCGTGCGGATCGAGCGCGTGCTTGATGGCGGCCATCGCGGCCAGTTCTTCGCGCGAGCGCGACACCGGCAGGTACGCGCGCTTCAACAAACCAATGCCATGTTCCGCCGACACCGAACCGTGCAGCGGCGCGAGCATGTCATACACGAACGCATAGACGTCGTCGTGTGCGACGCCAGGCACCGAGCGACCGTCGACAGTCAGATGCAGGTTCGAGTCGCCGATATGTCCGAAGAAGTACGTGACGTTACCGGGCCAGCGGCGATCGAGCGCCGCGCGACAGCGATCGACGAAACCACCGATCTCGCCGATCGGCAGGCTCACGTCGAAATTGACCGGATCGAGGCGCGCCGGAAACTCGGCTGTGCATTCGCGGATCGCCCACAACGCGCGCGCGTCGCCCACCGATTGCGCGATTACCGCATCGCGGATCATCTGTGTGTCGAGCGCGTCGGTTAGCGCAGTCGCAAAGCGCTCGCCTGCGTCGTCTGCATCGAAGCCTGCATGCTCGATCAACGCATAGAGCGGATGGGCAGTGGCAAATGGCGAGCGCCCGCTTGCAGTCAACGTCACGCCGAAATCGTAGAAGTCCGGCCACATGATCTCGAACGCACCGATGTCGTTGCCGAAGCGCTGCGCGAGACGCCGCAGCAACGCAACCGCGGCATCGTAGCCGTCCAGCGCCACGAGCGCGGTATGCCGCGCCGCGCGCTGCGGATGCAAGCGCAATACCGCGCGCGTAATCACACCGAGCGTTCCCTCGGAGCCGATGAACCAGTGCTTGAGATCGTAGCCCGTGTTGTTCTTCACCATCTTGCCGAGCGAACTGAGCACCGCGCCATCAGCGAGCACAACTTCGAGCCCGAGCACCTGGTCGCGTGCAGTGCCCGACTGGATCACCCGATTGCCGCCCGCATTGGTCGCCAGATTGCCGCCAATCTGGCACGAGCCGCGTGCGCCCAGATCGAGTGCGAGTTCGAAACCGGCAGCGATCGCTGCCTCCTGCGCCACCTGCAGCGTCGTGCCCGCGCGCACCGTGAGCGTCGCCGCCGCAGTATCGAGTTCCTCGACACCGGCGAAGCGATCGAGTGCGAGGGCGATATCGGTGGCAGCGGGGATCGCGCCGCCTGCTAGACCGGTCATCCCGCCTTGCGGCACGACCGGCTGATACGCGTCGTGACAGATTGTCAGTGCACGCGCGACGTCTTCGGTGGAACGCGGCAGCAGCAGCGCTGCGGGACGCGTCGGTGCGTGACGCGTCCAGTCGGTCATCGAGCGTTCGCCGATCGCGTCGCCAACGCGCACGGCATCGGCGCCCAGCGCATCGCGTAACGCGGCAACGGTTGCATCGAGCGGCTTGCGCCGATCCGGTGTCATGCGGCGTTCCCCTCAGCGAGTTTCTTGCGGTAGCCCATCGAGTCGTTGATGCGGCCGAGGATGTAGTCGCCGGCTGCGATCGGTTGATATCGAAGGTCCGCCTCAGCCGTGCCGAGTTCGCGCGGATCGACGCTCGCACCGTAGGTCGGATCGTAGAACGTCGCGATCGAATAGCGCTCGCGCCCCGATGTATTGATCACGCGATGCAGCGTCGAGCGGAAGCGATCGTTGGTCCAGCGCGCGAGCAGATCGCCGACGTTGACGACAAAGCTGCCGGGAATGGGCGGCGCATCGATCCAGGTATCGTTGGCGATTTCGCGCACCTGCAAACCGCCCACCTGATCCTGCCACAACAGTGTGATGCAACCGTAGTCAGTGTGGGGCGCAACGCCGAACTGGTCTTCGCCCGATTGCGGCGGCTGCGTTGGGTAATACACCATCTGCGTGCGCTGCATCCGCTTCGTGTAACGCGACGCAAAGAAATGCTCATCGACGCCGAGGCCCACCGCCACCGCACGCAGCAGGTCCGCGCCGCACACAGCGAGCGCTTCGTAATACGGATACAGCATGATCCGCAACGCGGGCATGAAATCGGGCCAGTTATTCGGTCCGCGCAACGGCTGACCGGCGATCACATCGGGATCGGTTTCCGGCAGTTCGAGCCCGATGCTGAAGAACTCCTTGTAATCGGGACGCTTTGCCTGGTACATCGTCGCGTCGCCGAGCGCATTGAAGCCGCGATGGCGTGCGTTCACGGCCACGCGGCGTTTCATCGCGGTAGAAAACGAGAAGAACGTGCTCGCGCCGGCTTCGGCCGTGTCGATCACGATCTGCGGCACACCGTGATTCACGACGTAGAAGAAACCGATCGTCGTGCACGCGTCGTAGATTTCGCGGCCGACGCGCGCGAGTGCGGCAGGATCGCCGGCATGCACGCCAGCGAGATCGATAATCGGGATACGGGTGGCCGACGGCATCGCAACGCTCCTTGAAAGACAGCCATTCCACTGACGAATAGCGACAGGTGGACGGCAAACGACAGATGACGAACAACGCGTTCACAGTAGCTGAATTCGTGTGAACCCAAGTTGTATATACCGCCAAAACCAACGCGGCAAGCAACGCTGCGATGCGCTGGCGACAGTGCGACAAAAAACCTCACTGTTCTGTCGCAGCATGCACATAGAAAGGCCATTGTGCACGGCTCATTGTGTCCGATGACATTGCATGAAAACCCTAGTCCGCGCGTTCACGTTTCTTTATTTTTTGCGAAAAATCTGCGGTATATACTGCCCCTCACATTCCACGCGTTTCCGGCTTGCCTCACGCATTGCCGCTTCCCTGACGGAGAAAAATCCATGAGCATTCTTGCAGGCTGGAAAGGTCGTTTTGCGACGCTGGCGCTGTGCGCCGCAAGCGTTGCCATCAGTGCGACTGCGCACGCGGAAGATCAGCTTGCCAAAGTAAAAAAGGCCGGCGAACTGGTGGTCGGAACCGAGATGCAGTTCGCGCCGTTCGACTTTCTCGAGAACGGTCAGCAGTCGGGTTTCAACAAGGACCTGTTTGCTGAAATCGGCAAGGAACTCGGCGTGAAAGTGCGCTTTATCGATCTGCCCTGGCCGAGCGTGCTGCCCGGTCTCGAAGCGGGCAAGTTCGATATGGTCGGCGGTCCGATCACGATCACGAAGGCGCGCATGGAGCGCTATACCTACACGCTACCGGTCGCCGACGCGACCGACGCACTGCTCAAACGCACGAACGATACGTCGCTGAAGCAATCGTCGGATATCGCCGGCAAGACGGTCGGCGCGGGCAAAGGTTCGGCGCAGCTCGATCAGTTGAAAACCTACGTCGCCACGCTGCCGAAACCGCCGGAAATCCGCGAGTACGTCGATAACAATCAGGCGTACGCCGATCTCGCCGCGGGCCGCATCGCTGCAGTGGCGAACTCGGTGACCAACATCGCTTATGTCGCGAAACAGCGGCCCGAAACGTTCACGGTTGTGCAACCGTCATTCGGCGCGAAAGTCTACTTCGCGTACTGCCTGCGCAAGGATGCCGACAGCAAGCCGCTCGCCGATGCATTCAACGCCGCGCTCGTGAAGATGCACGGTGACGGGCGCCTCGCCACGCTGCAGAAGAAGTGGTTTGGCGTCGCCATGGACGCGCCGACCACGCTACCCACCCCGAACTACTGATAGCACCGCTATCGGCTCGCCGGCACTGCGCCCATGTTCAGTCTCTCGGTCTTCGCGCAAGGTTTTCCGCTGCTGCTGCACGCGGCGCTCGCGACTGTCGGTATTTCGCTGACGGGACTCGTGATCGGCTTTTTCGTTGCGATCGGCGTGTGCGCGGCGCGGCTGTCGGCTCATCGGGTGGCGCGTCTTGCCGGCGGCGCGTATGTGTTCTTCTTTCGCGGCGTGCCGATGCTCGTGCAGTTGCTGCTCGTGTATTACCTGCTGCCGTTCGTCGGTATCAACGTGCCGCCGCTTGCAGCGGCGATCAGCGCGGTATCGCTGTGTTCGGCTTCATACATCGCAGAGATTCTCCGTGGCGGTTTTCTGAGCATTGCGCCCGGGCAGATCGAGGCCGCGCGCATGCTCGGTCTGTCGCCGTTCGATATGCTTCGACGAATTCAGGTGCCACAGGCGTTTCGGTTGACGCTGCCATCGCTCGTCAACGAAATGGTGCTGCTGATCAAGGCGTCGTCGCTGATCTCGGTGGTCGGCGTCGCGGAGTTGACGCGCACCGCGCAGAATATCGCGGCCAGCACCTATCGTCCGCTCGAAGCGTATCTGGCGGCGGGGCTGATCTACTTTCTGATCTGCGGCACGCTGGCGCTCGTCGCGCATGCGGCCGAGTATCGTTTGCAGCACAACTGAGGCCATGGCGATGCAGCAACTCGACCCCACGGTCATTACCCATAACCTTCAGCCGATCGCCGCCGGTCTCGCGACAACGCTCGGCACGTGGGCAGCGGGTGTCGCGATTGGCCTCGTGCTCGGCTTCCTGATCGCGGTATTGCAACTGTTCTGCGGCCGCGGTGTGCGCGCCGCGTTGCGCGTCTATATCGAACTCTTCCGCGGCACACCGTTTCTCGTGCAGCTATTTCTGCTGTACTACGGCGGCCCCTCGATCGGCCTCACGCTCGAACCGATGACGGCCGGCGTGCTCGGTCTCGGCCTCTACGGCAGCGCCTATTTCGCGGAAGCGTTCCGCTCGGGCTTCCAGTCGGTGCCGCCCGGTCATCTCGAAGCGGCAGCGTGCCTCGGCCTCTCGCGCTGGCAAGCCGTGCTCCGTATCCAGGCACCGCAAATGCTCCTGTTGATCGTCCCCGCGCTAACCAATCTGATCATCGTGCTGAGCAAGGAAACGGCCGTACTGTCGATCGTCACGGTGCCCGAACTGACATTCGTGCTCACCGGCATCGGCTCAGCGACTTTCGCCTTTGTCGAAACGCTGCTCGTGCTGTGCTTCTGCTATCTCGCGCTCGTCGAACTCACCTCGCGTGCGGGCATGTGGGCCGAGGCGCGGCTGACGCGCTTCATCGCTTGAATCCGGGTCTTTCCATGAACGCCATCGTCGATATGCCCTCCTCTTCTCCTGCGCCCGCTTCGTCGGCTCAGGGAACACCGCTCGTGCAGGTCCGCGGTCTGCACAAACGCTACGGCGAAGTCGAGGTGCTGCGCGGTGTCGATCTCGACATCAGGAAGTCGGAGGTGGTCTGCATCATCGGGCCGTCGGGCTCCGGCAAGAGCACGCTGCTACGTTGCATCGCCGCGCTCGAACCCTACGACGAAGGCGACGTGCGCATCGAAGGCGACCTGCTCGGCTATACCGAACGCAACGGGCAGCGCGTACGTGCGTCGCACGGCGAGATCAACCGGGTGCGGCGCAATGTCGGTATGGTGTTCCAGCAGTTCAACCTGTGGCCTCACATGACGGCGCTCGGCAATGTCAGCGAAGCGCTGTTGCGTGTGCGACGACTCTCACGCGATGAAGCACGCAGCCGCGCGCTCGCGATGCTCGAAACGGTTGGCCTCGCGCACAAAGCCGATGCGTACCCGGCGAAACTCTCCGGCGGCCAGCAGCAGCGCGTCGCGATCGCGCGTGCGCTGGCGATGGAGCCGCACATCATGCTGTTCGACGAACCCACCTCGGCACTCGATCCCGAACTGGTCGGCGAAGTCTTGCAGGTGATGAAGCAGCTTGCACGCGACGGCATGACGATGGCCGTCGTCACCCACGAGATGGGTTTTGCGGCGCAGGTGGCCGACAAGGTTGTGTTTATTGACCAAGGGCAGATTGCAGTACAAGGCGCACCGCGTGAGGTCTTTCACGATGCCGGGCAGCCGCGTCTGCGGCAGTTTCTGCAGAACTACTTCGATCGCAACGCGTTCTGGGCGCGCAGCGGCGAGGCGGATGCGCCATGAGCGGCGCACACCACCACCCTGCTATCGGCGCATGTGCGGCACGCGCCGTGCAGCTTTAGCGCGCCGGCCGCCCGATGTCCGCCACGCTCCGCACCCGCCGCCGCGCTAAACCGCTTGACGGCGCGCATGTCGCGAGGCAGACGGGACGCGTCGCGCGCGGCCCCGCTGCCGCCGTTCCAGTCGAAGCCGCCGCACCGGCGCGCTACGAACAGGTGAAGCGCCACATCCGCGGCACGATCGAGTCCGGTGCACGCCGACCCGGCGACCGCATTCCGTCGGAACTCGACCTCGTCGCCTCGCTTGGCGTCTCGCGGATGACGGTCAACCGCGCACTGCGCGAACTCACGAACGAAGGGCTGCTCACACGCGTGTCCGGCGTCGGCACGTTCGTCGCCGAAGCCAAGCCGCAATCGACGCTACTGATGATCGCCCACATCGGCGACGAAATCCGCTCGCGGGGTCACGAGTACACGTCGGACATCCTGCTTGCGCAACGTGTAAGCGCACCGCTGCCCGTGTCGAACGCGTTGGGTCTCGCACCAGGCGCGTCTGTATTTCATGTGATCTGTGTGCATCGCGAGAACGGTCTGCCGGTGCAACTCGAAGACCGTTATGTGAATCCGGCGGCCGCGCCGGCGTTCCTGCAACAGGATTTCTCGACGCTCAGACCGTCCGAGTATCTGTTCAACACCGTGCCCTTGCACGACATCGAACATGTCGTCGATGCGGGTCTGCCGACTCGCGAGGAAGCGGAGCATCTTGAGATCGTCGAAAGCGAGCCGTGTCTGACGCTGGTGCGCCGGACGTGGACCAGTGGTGTCGCGGTGACGTATGCGCGGTTCGTGCATCCGGGCTCGCGTTATCGGCTCGGCTGCCGGTTTACGCCGGACGACTCGCAGCGTCAGGGCTAAATCTCTAAGCAGGCGCCACACCGAGCCAGAGCGCCCTCAAACCTTCCCCGCCAGATGAAAACGCGACGCCGGATGCCACAGCTGCACCGACGTCGCCACCGCCGCACCGACCCACGTACGACGCCACAACATCAGGCAAGGCTCACCAATCTCCATCGCCAGATGCCGCCGGACATGCGCGTCCGGCTTCTGAGCATAGATGCGAAACTCGGCGCGCTGGATCGGCGCGAGCCGCACCATGTAGTGGTTCGGTGTCTCGACCGTGAAGTCCTGTTCCAGGTAGTGGGGAAACACCTTCGGGTTCACGTAACGATCCTCGTACTGGATCGGTTCGCCCTCTTCGCTGTGCACGATGCGCGAATGGAAAATCGGCCCAGTCGAGAGGCCGAGTGCATCGACGGCGAGCGGGTCGTCGCTCGGTTCCAGTGTCAGCACATGGGCACTGTGCCGATGACCGCGCGCCGCGATCTCGTCGGCGATGTTGCGGATTTCCAGCACCGTCGACTCGTAGTGCTGCGGCGCGACGAACGTACCGGAGCCCTGCACGCGCGTCAGCACACGCTCCGACGTCAGTTCGCGCAGCGCGCGCGACACCGTCATGCGCGCGACGCCGAACTCTTTCACCAGTTCGGTTTCCGATGGGATCACGCCACCGGCTTTCCACTCGCCCTCGGCGATCCGTTGCAGGACGTAGCGCTTGATCTGCTCGTAAGCCGGCATCGGTTTCGCCGGCGTTTTAACACCGGGTTCCGCACGATCCGGCCCGGTGTCGGCCCGCTCTTTCAGATTCATGTTCACGTCGACCTCGTGGGTAGTACGTCGCGTCTGCAACACAGGGTAATGCGTGCGACGCCGTCTGGTGCCTAGCGGCTTGCCGCCGCGCCCGCTGCCACCGGACGCGGATCGTTGGCGGCAGCGCCCGCAGATCCAGCAGAAACGATCGGCACGCCGCTATCTGCATCGTCGTGACGTGGCGGCTGCAGGTTGCCCGGATTCGGCAACGGCGGCGGCGCTCCATCCGCGATTAATCGGAACGCGGCGGCCATGTCGTCGGCGAGCGGCCGGTCGTCGCGGTACGTCGCGACCACGCCGCGCACGCGGCGCCACAGCGCTTCGGTATGCGGCGCACGCGCTGCGTCGACGGCCTGCAGATCGTAGGCTTGCGCCGCAGCCAGCAATTCGATGGCGACAATCCGCCCGGCATTATCGATGATTTCAAGCGCCTTCAATGCAGCGGGTGTCGCATGGCACAGATGATCCTCCTGCAGTCCCGACGTAATACCACCATCGAGACTAGCGGGCGCTGCAAGCCGCCGGTTCTGCGCAACCAGCGAAGCCGCCGTGTACTGCGCGATCATGAAGCCGGAACAGGTGCCGCCCGGCTCCGCGAGAAACGCGGGCAAGCCGCTGACGAGCGGATTCACAAGCCGGTCGAGGCGTCGTTCGGCCATCGCTGCGACCTGCGCGATCGCGGTCGAGAGACTGTCCATCGCGAGCGCAATCGAAGCGCCGACCGCATGCGCCTGCGAGTAGACGCGCGGCGCTTCCGGTGTGCCGGCGACGATCGGGTTATCGGTGATCGAGGCGAGTTCACGGTTCACGACATCGGCGGTTGCGGTCAGCACGTCGCGCGCGGCGCCGTGTACGTGCGGGATTGTGCGCATGCTCAGCGGATCCTGCGTGCGCTGACCGACAAACGACGCGAGGATGCCGCTATCCGCGAGCGCTGCCCGCATCCGCGAGCCGACCAGGTTGAGCCCCGGCGACACGCGCATCGCCAGCGATTCGGCATCGAACGCGGCGAGCTGCCCGTGCAGATTCTCGAAGCTCATCGCGGCGACCGCATCGGTCCAGTCGAGCAGACCCTCGGCGCGCGCAAGCGCCAGTGCCGCGAGCCCGGTCACGCACGGCGTACCGTTGACGAGACTCAAACCTTCCTTCGCCTCGAGCACCAGCGGTTCGAGCCCAAGCCGCTGCAACGCCTCGCGACCGCTCAGCCGTTCACCGCGATAGCGCACGTGCCCTTCGCCAATACACACGAGCGCGATATGCGCCATATGACTCAGGTAACCGACCGAGCCAAATGCCGGCACTTCGGGCAGGCAGTCGGCCGCAAGCAATGCGACGAGCCGCTCGGCGACTTCGAGGCGAATACCCGAGTGACCGTGCGCGAAATTGTTGACCGCTGCGGCGATGATCGCGCGCGTTTCGGCGGCACCGAGCGGCGTACCGACACCGACCGCGTGGCTCATCAGGATGTTGCGCGATAGCGTGCGCTGCTCCGACTGCGATACCACCACATCGCACAGCGCACCGACACCGGTATTCACGCCGTACGCACGAATGCTGCGCACGACGATCTGTTCAACGAGTGTGTGAGCGGCGTCGATACGCGCACGGGCATCGGCGGAGAGTTCAAGCGTTTCGCCAGCCGCGATGGCCGCGACCTGACGCCAGTCGAGAGGACGAACGGAACGGAGGATGGCCATGGCAGTGCTCAGTTGGCAGTACGGTTGTGATGACTGGAGACGAACTGCCGGAACCGGTCCGACTTCAGTTCGCCGAATACCTCATCGGGTGTGCCGTCCGCTTCGACCTGCCCTTGATGCAGAAACATCACGCGGTTCGACACGTGCCGCGCGAAGCCCATCTCGTGCGTGACAACCAGCATCGTGCGCCCTTCCTCCGCAAGCGAGCGCATCACGCGCAGCACTTCGCCGACGAGTTCCGGATCGAGCGCCGAGGTGGGTTCGTCGAACAGCATCACCTTCGGATGCATCGCGAGTGCGCGGGCAATTGCCACCCGCTGCTGCTGTCCACCCGACAGATGCGCCGGATAGTGACCGCGCTTTTCCGCAAGACCGACTTTCGCGAGCAACGCTTCGGCTTCCTCGACCGCTTCGGCACGGCTGCGCTTCAATACGCGCATCGGACCTTCGATCAGGTTTTCGAGCACCGTCATGTGCGACCAGAGGTTGAAGTTCTGGAACACCATGCCGAGTTGCGAGCGGATGCGATCCACCTGACGACGATCGCCCGGTTGCAGACGGCCATCACTGCGACGCTTCATCTTCAGCTCTTCGCCACCGAGCGCCACCGAACCATCATCAGGCGTCTCCAGCAGATTCAGACAGCGCAGAAACGTGCTCTTGCCCGAGCCGCTCGCGCCGAGAATCGAGATCACGTCGCCTTCGTGGGCTTCGAGCGAGATGCCCTTCAGCACGTGATGGTCGCCGAACGATTTGTGGATGTTCTTGACCGACAATGCAACAGGAGCCGTAGCGTTCATGAGGTTCTCCTCTCCGGGAAAAGGGGCAGTCGCCTAGCGCGCGGCGCGGCGGATTTCAGCGGGTGGCGTAGCCGCGGCAGCCGATGGCTTGACGTTGGCGGGCGCGGCACGCAGATGCCGCGACAGGCGCCATTCAAGCGCACCGAGTACGCGCACGATGACGAAGTTCAGGAACAGGTAGATCAGCGCGGCGCAGATGAAGACTTCGGTCGTGCGATAAGTCTGCTGGATGATCTGCTGCGCGACGCCGGTCACTTCCCACACCGTGACGAGACTCGCAAGCGCCGTCGATTTGACGAGCAGTACGGCTTCCGTCGAATACGCGGGCAGACACTGGCGCAATGCGATCGGGCCGATCACGCGACGCAGCAGCGCGATACCCGACAGGCCGATCGAATAACCGGCTTCGATCTGGCCGACCGGCACTGCCATCAGGCCGCCGCGAATGATCTCGGCGGTGTAGCCTGCGGTACAGAGCGCCAGCGACAGCACCGCGCACAGATACGGATCGCGCAGCATCGGCCACAAGAAGCTCTCGCGGATCACGCCGAACTGACCGAGCCCGTAATACACGAGGAACATCTGGATCAGCAGCGGCGAGCCACGGAACACGAGAATGTAGAGCCGCGCGAAGCGGTTGGGCAGCCAGTGGCGCGAGACGCGCATCGTGACGATCACGAGCGACAGCAAGCCGCCCACGACCAGCGACGAAAAGAACAGCCCAAGCGTAGTCGGCACGGCCGCGAGCAGTTGCCGCAGCGTATCGAACAGAAAGTCGAAATCGAATGACATGATGGCGGCGTCCCGTTCAGTTGCGCGCGAAGTTGCGACGGAACGACCGCGCAATGCGCGCTTCCGCCCGGTTGAAGACGCGGTTCGAGATGCCGGTCATCAGCAGATACAGCGCGCCGCCCGCGCAGAAGAACACGAAATACTGATGGGTCGAGCCGGCCGCGACCTGGCTCTGGCGCAGCAACTCGGCAAGACCGGTCACGGAGATCAGCGCCGAATCTTTGAGGCTCAGTTGCCATACGTTGCCGATGCCCGGCAACGCGAAACGGAGGATCTGCGGAATCAGGATGCGGCGCGCCATCGTGAAGGTCGGCATGCCGATGGCGCGCGCCGCTTCGAGTTCGCCACGCGACACCGCGAGCACCGCCGCGCGATACACCTCGGCCTGATACGCACCGGAGATCATCCCTACCGCAAGCGCGCCGATCACGAACGGCGGCACACCAACGAAGCCTTCGGCGCCGAACCACTGGCCGATCGTGGTGACGAGCGTCGAGCCGCCGAAGTAGAACAGATAGATGACGAGCAGTTCGGGCACACCGCGAAACACCGTCGTGTACAGATCGCCGAGCACGCGCGCGGCGCGAAAGCGCGATAGCTTCGCGGCCGCGATCAGCGCGCCGAACACCGCGCCGACTGCCAGCGCGGCGAGCGTCAGCGCGACCGTCATCAGTGCGGCGAGCAGCAGCACGCCGCCCCAGCCTTCCGGCCCGAAACCGAGTATCTCGATCAGAGTCATGCGTGCGTCTCCTTCACTGCGTCATGTCTATCTGCTGTAACTACGACTGCAACCACGTGCGGTGCGATGTGTGACGACATCAAGCCATCAAGGCGTTACGTCAGTCTTGAACCATTTTTCCGACAGCTTCTTGACCGTACCGTCGGCCATCGCTGCTGCAATCGCCGTATCGAACTTCGTCCGCAGATCGCCATCCTGCTTGCGGAACGCGAGCCCTTCGCCCGGCCCCCAGATCGGACCACCGATCTTCGGTCCAGCCAGCACGATCGACGACGTCTCTTTCTTGTCGAGATTCGCCGCGTAATAAGTCACGTCGTCGAACGATGCATCGATGCGGCCCGCGGCCAGATCGAGATCGCGCTCAGGCGAGGTCTTGTAGACGCGGATCGTCGCGACGTCCTTGAAGTTGTCGTTGATGAACTTCGTATAGACGGTGCCCGACTGGATGCCGATCGACTTGCCCTTCAGTTGTTTGCGCAACGGATCGACGGTGGCCTGGTCGGCTTTCGGGTCGCCGGTCAGCTTGACCTGCGGCGCACCGGCCGCGGCCTTGGGCAGCACCTTCGTATCGGCGACGGCGAACGTAGCGGGCGTGGCTGCATACGGCCGCGAGAAGGCAATGATCTTTTCGCGCTCGGGCGTGATCGAGATCGCATCCATCAACACATCGAACTTGCCGGCCTGCAAGCCGGGAATCATGCCGTCCCAGTCCTGCGCGACCAGATTGCATTGCAACTGGATGCGCGCGCACAGATTCGCGACCAGTTCCGGTTCGAAGCCGCCGAGCTTGCCGCCCGGCAAGGTCAGGTTCCACGGTGCGTAGCCGCCTTCGAGCGCGATCGTCACCGTCTTCCAGTCTTTCGCGTGCACGGGTGCCGCGAGAACCGCCGAGGCGCCGAGTACGACGCCGATCAATGCCTTTGCCAACGTGCTGCGCTTGCCCATTGCGAATCTCCGTGATTGAGGTTGCCGGCAGCCGGCTCGACGATCGCTCGCCTCCAGCTAATTTGACTAGACAAGCTTGCCCGAGTAAAAAAAGCATCGCAAGGAGAAATCTCGAAAAAATGGATTTCGTCCGGGTAAGCCCTATAAACAAGGGATTTGACAGAAGATTTGAAACCGGCGGGATGAGTCTGAGCGGTGCAGGTGTGCGCCGCGATGGTGCGTTTTGTCTAGACAGGTTCGCGTGCGGTGCAGAGCGCCCTTGGCCTGGGCCAGCTACCAGACACCGGGCACGAAGCGATATCGAACCCGGGCAGCATAGGCCGCGTAGCCGTCGAGTTGTTCCGCCAGCATGCGTTCTTCGAGCACCGCCCGGTAACCGAGCGCCACCACCAGCAGCGGCGCACACGCCAGCCCCCACCAGGAGCCGAGCAGCAGCGGCGTGCCGATAAAAAAAGGAATGGTGGCGGTGTACATCGGATGGCGCACGTGCGCGTAAGGACCGGTGTCGGCAACCTTGTGACCCCGCTCGGTCTGCAGCTTCACGACCGGCGCGGCATAGCTGTTGGCGCGGAACACCGAACGCGTAGCAATGACGCAAACGGCGATGCCCAGCGCACCGATAACATTTGCCCACACCGGCACTGCGGACCACCGCCAGCGCTGCGCATCGAACGCGATCAGGACGAGCCACACGGGCCATACGATCGCGACGCTTGCCATGAAGAACCGGTCCCAGCGGCTCTGCTGCTTCTGCACGATGTTACCGAGCCGTTCGGCGAGCAGCGCCGGATCATGCCGTGCGAGCCACAGGCCAAGCCACACGCTAAGCGCGCCCAGCTCCAGCAGATAGCACCAGGCGCCAGGCCACGCGAGCGTGCCGGCCGCGCCGAACAGCAGCACACCCATGCCGACGAGGAAAACGAAGGTCTGCGTAAACATCCGGACGATCATCGCTCACACTCCAGGAGCCAGGTCGCTGACGCGCGCATAGATCGATTCCACATCGATATCGTCGGGATCGAGGCCGAATGCGTCGCGCAGGCACATCGTCAGTTCGCGCGCGCTGCCGAGCATGCGTTCGCTGCCGTGACCGTCTTTCGACCGTTCGGTGAAGCGGTTGTTAAACAGCGTCAACCGGCCGTGCGGTTGCACGCGGCACACCACCAGTTGTGTGACGAAGAGCGATTCGGGGAAGGTCGAGGTGTACCAGTTCGCCGTCTCGTAGTCGATCCATTCGGCGCGCTGCAATTCGAAGCGATAGATCTTCATCCACGCATCGCCGGAATGCAGTTCGAGATCGAATGCACCGTTCGGCGCGTCGACGACACGCAGCGCTTCGTGCGAGGTTTGCTGCGTTTGCCCGGCGATCAGCCGCAGCGGCTCCGTAAGCGTGACCACACCGAAGCCGACATCGGCGATCCATGGGCCGTCGTCGAGATCGATACGCACCAGCATGTGCGTGCGCGCCGTGACCGCATCGGGCGCGCGGCCCCAGAGTACGCGCGCGATCAGCGGTGTGATGCGGAAACCGAGTTGCATCAGCACGCGTGCAAACAGCCCGTTCTGTTCGAAGCAGTAGCCGCCGCGCCGACGCCCGACCAGCTTGCCCTCGATCGAAGCCGGATCGAGCAGCACGCGGCGCCCGGTCAGCGGATCGAGATTCTCGAAGGGGATCGTATAGGCGTGCAGCCGATGCAGTTCGCGCAGCACGTCGAGCGTCGGCGTACGCGGACCGGTGTAGCCGATGCGGGAAAAGTAACGGTCGAGATCGAGCGTAAACGACATCGTGGCGGTCCTCTTTTGCTCCGGCGCGGAACGCACCGGATGACAGCGATCCATCATAGCGCCGGGTCGCAACGAACAAGCGTGCGCGCTGCTTCGACATCCCGAATGAAGGCATAAAGAAAGCATTACGACAGCAAAAAGGAAGGCTAAAGATTACACCCCGTAAAGTAGATGCGAATCGTTCTCATTTATGTTGACGGGCATATTTCCCCTGCGTACGATGGCGCCAATCGCCGCATCGGACGTCGCGAACCCGGTATGGCCATCTACTGAATCAAGGCTTTCAAAGCCGCCGGCGAGTTGTCGGGTTCAGTCATAAAACAACACCGAAGGGATTCACATGAAACTCGCCCTGTTCACTGGACACGCTGCGCCAGCATGTGTGCGTCCGGGTCCTGCGCGACGCTCGCCGCTGCATGCGCGGCCGCTGTCGCCGATCCGTAAGGCTGCGCTGTCTTTCGCGTTTGCATGCACGGCGCTGACAGCTCACGCCGCGTTCGCCGAAGCGAATCCGGACGCCGCGCCCGAGGCCCCCGAGGCCGACCTGAACATCAAGGCGCAGCAAACCAGCCAGTGGACCGGCGTGTGGTCACGCCAGAATCTGTTCGGCGACATCGGCGGTCTGCGGCCGTGGCTCGGCAAATACGGCGTCACGTTCAGCCTGACTGAAACCAGCGAATACCTCGCGAACCTGCGCGGCGGCCTGCACACCGGCGGCGACTACGACGGCCTCACCACCGCCACGGTCCAGGTCGATACGCAGAAGGCATTCGGTTTGCCGGGCGGCCTCTTCAACGTCAGCGCGCTGAATATTCATGGGCAGAATCTGAGCGCCAACAAACTCGGCACGCTGAACACCGCATCCGGTATCGAGGCGCAGGACACGACGCGGCTCTGGGAGTTGTGGTACCAGCAGTCGTTTCTGAACAAGCGCATCGACGTGAAGGTCGGTCAGCAAAGTATCGATCAGGAATTCATCACCAGTCAGTACGCGGCGACTTTCATCAATACGATGTTCGGCTGGCCTGCGCTGCCGTCGTACGACATGCCGTCGGGCGGCCCCGCCTATCCGCTCGCCGATCTCGGCGTGCGCGTACGCGGCCAGATCACACCGTCGCTGACCGCGCTCGCAGGCGTGTTCGATGGCGATCCGCTCGGCAACAATCCGAACAACATCAGCGGGACCAACTTCAACCTGCATAACGGCGCGCTGTATATCGGCGAGCTGCAGTACTCGATCAACCAGCCGGCAGACGGCGAAATGGTCGGCGCTGGTTCGAATGGACTGCCAGGCACCTACAAGCTCGGCCTCTGGTACAACAACGAAAGCTTCGCCGACCAGCATCTGGACAATACCGGTGTGTCGCTCGCCAATACGGCATTGTCGACCGGCATTCCGAGCCAGCATCACGGTAACTACAGCATCTATGCGGTCGCGGACCAGATGATCTGGCGCCCGGACCCCGACGAGCCGCGCAGCATCGGCGTGTTCGCACGCGTGATGGGCGCACCGGGCGACCGCAATCTCGTGAGCCTCGCCGCCAACGTCGGCATCGTGATGAAAGCGCCGTTCGCGGGCCGCGACAACGACAGCGTCGGGCTTGCGGCAACCTTCATCAAGGTCGGCAACGGCATTCACGACCTCGATCAGGACACGCTTGCAGCGAGCGGCGGACCTTACGGTGTGCGCACCAGCGAAACGACGCTCGAAGCGACCTACATCTATCAGGCAACGCCGTGGTGCCAGATCCAGGGCGACGCGCAATACACGTTCAACGCCGGTGCCGGCCAGAACCCGAGCGACCCGACGCAGCCGCTGCGCAATACGTTTGTTGTCGGCGTGCGGACTAACATCACGTTCTAGGCATCGTTCGCTCACGCCGCACGCAACTACATGCAATCACACGCTTTTACGCTTCGCTCATGACCGCATTCAACGCTTTGTGCGCAGGCACGGAGACTCATATGAAACATCTCAAGCGCAAGCTTTCGTCGCGCTCTACCCGCACTGTTCTGGCTCTCGTCGCCGGTGCAGTGGCATGCGCCGTCGCTGCTACCGCCTACGCTGAACCGCTGGGTTTTCTCGAAACCCTGCATCACCACACGACGCTGATCAACACGGTGCCCGACAACGGCGACCAGAACCCCTACGCGATTGTCGTCGCGCCGACCTCGGCGGGCACGGTGAAACAGGGTGACGTGCTGGTCGACAACTTCAACAACTCGACCAACCTGCAGGGCACCGGCAGCACGATCGTCGACTATCACCCCGACACGAAGCAGATGACGCTGTTCGCGACGATCCCGCGCGATCTGAAGGATTGCCCCGGTGGCATCGGGTTGTCGACGGCGATGACGATGCTGAAGTCGGGCTGGGTGATCGTCGGTAGCACGCCGAGCAATGACGGCACCACCGGTACGAAAGGCGCCGGCTGCCTGATCGTGATCGACAGCCAGGGCAAGATTGCGTCGACCATCGCCAGCGCCAACATCAACGACCCGTGGGGCAACATGGCCGTCGTCGACAACGGCACGAGCGCGACGCTGTTCGTCAGCAATGCGGGCTTCGGCGTCGGTGGAGCGACCGGCAATCCGCCGGTCTTCAAGCAGGCCACCGTGCTGCGTCTCGACCTCGACATTCCGCAAGGCAAGCCGCCGGTCGTGAAGAAGGAAACCGTGGTCGGCAGCGGCTTCGGCGCGCAGGCCGACAAGGGCGTGTTCCTCGTCGGGCCGACCGGGCTCGCGCTGTCGGCGGATCAGAAACTGCTGTATGTGTCCGACGCGATCGGTAACCGCGTCAACGAAATCGATGATCCGATGACGCGCGACACGAGCGCGGGCGTCGGCCGTCAACTGACCGCCGACGGCCTGCTGCACCGTCCGCTCGCGATGGTCACCGCACCGAACGGCCACCTGCTCGTCACCAACGCGCTGAACGGTCAGGTCGTCGAGATCGATCCCGCGAGCGGCAAGCAGCTGTACGCGCGCTGGATCGACACCGACAAGGCACAATCGCCGCCTGGCAACGGCGACCTGTTCGGCATCGCGTTGACACCGGAAGGCGACGGCTTCTATTTTGTGCAGGACGACGTGAACACGCTGGTACTGGCGAAGTAATCATGGCAAACGACTCCTCTCCCCCCTCACGGCCCGCGCGACGCGGTTTTCTGAAGGCAGGCGCGGCAACCGTCGCGGCCGGTGCGAGTCTCGGCACCGCAGGGGTCGCACAGGCGGCGGCCCAGGCCGCGCTCGGCAAGACGCATGCGGACGATCCGCAGCTAGCGGTCGAGCCGTTCTTCGCGCCGCATCAGGGCGGCATCGTCACGCCGCAGCAGAGCCACACCTACGTCGTGGCGCTCGATCTGACGACCGAAAAACGCGACGACGTAATCGGCCTGCTGCGCACATGGACCGATGCCGCCGCGCGCATGACGCAAGGGTCACCCGCCGCGTCGCTGCAAACCGCCGACGACAAATCCGCGCCCGATTCCGGCGACGTACTCGGCCTCGGCGCCGCCGGCCTGACGATTACCTTCGGCTTCGGCCCGGGGCTTTTCACACACGAAGGCAAGGATC
Organism: Paraburkholderia acidicola; assembly: GCF_002362315.1. Lineage (GTDB taxonomy): Bacteria > Pseudomonadota > Gammaproteobacteria > Burkholderiales > Burkholderiaceae > Paraburkholderia > Paraburkholderia acidicola. The sequence goes on along the minus strand of NZ_MTZV01000006.1, from coordinate 32,090 downwards.
GCTACGGCCTCGCGTCGCGCCGCCCCGCTGCACTGGTCGATCTGCCGCGCTTTAACGGCGATCAACTGGTCGCAGAGAAAACCGGTGGCGACCTGTTCATCCAGGCCTGCGCCAACGACGCGCAGGTTGCATTCCACGCGGCGCGGCAACTGGCACGCCAGGCCTACGGCATCGCACAGATGCGCTGGGGCCAGGCAGGCTTCCTGTCCGGTCCGCGCGGACAAACGCCGCGCAACCTGATGGGCTTCAAGGACGGCACCAACAATCCATCGACGCAAAGCGCGCCGCTGATGAACGAGTTCGTCTGGGCCACCTCTGCCGATACACCGTGGATGCAGGGCGGCACCTACACGGTCGTGCGCCGTATTCGCATCACGCTCGAACACTGGGACCAGATGGAACTCGGGTTTCAGGAGCAGGTGTTCGGCCGCCACAAATACAGCGGTGCGCCGATCGGCCAGAAGAACGAATTCGATGCGGTCAATCTCGACGCGCAGGATAAGGACGGCAACAACGTGATCCCCGACAACTCGCACGTGCGGCTGTCGAATCACGCATCGAACAACGGCGCGCAGATCCTGCGCCGCTCGTATTCGTATAACGACGGCACGAACTTCTATATCGAGCGCTGGCCGCCATGGCGCCAGGAAACCGAATACGATGCCGGGCTGATCTTCATCGCGCACCAGAGCGATCCGCGTACCGGTTTCATCCCGATCAACGAGAAGCTCTCGAAGTTCGATCTGATGAACCAGTTCACGACGCATATCGGCAGCGCGGTGTTTGCGTGTCCGCCGGGCGCGCGCCAGGGATCGTTTATCGGCGCGGGACTGTTCGAGACCTGAGCACACTCACGCGCAACCCTACGAACCGACACCATCATCTGAATCTGAAGAAGGAACGCTACGACCATGACCCACTCCTCGTTTGGCACTCGCCTGCGTGTGCTCGGCGCCGCCGCCAGTCTGACGCTTGCAGCCATCGGCGCACTGCCGTTGTCCGCACATGCCGCGTCGATCGTGCTGTACAACGCGCAGCATGAACAGGTCGTCAACATGCTGGCGAAGGACTTCGAAAAGGAATCGGGCATCTCGGTGAAGATCCGCAGCGGCGAAGGCCCGGCGCTCGCCGCGCAGATCGTCGCGGAAGGCACGGCATCACCGGCCGATGTGTATTTCACGGAGAATTCGCCAGAGCTGATGCTGCTCGAAGAAAAGGGGCTGCTCGGCAAGATCGATCCGGCGACGCTCGCGACGATTCCGGCACGCTACAACTCGCCGACCGGCGCATGGGTCGGCGTCACCGCGCGTGAAAACGTGCTCGCGTACAACACGACGAAGGTTCAGCCGGCGCAGTTGCCGCAGTCGCTGTTCGATCTCGCGAAACCCGAGTGGAAAGGCAAGGTCGGCATTGCACCGAGCGATGGCGACTTCCTGCCGCTCGTGAGCGCCGTGCTCGCACTGAAAGGCGAAGCGCAAACGGTGCAATGGTTGAAGGGCCTGAAAGCCAACGCGCAAATCTTCGACGACGACGAAGGCGTGGTGGCCGCGGTCAATCGCGGTGCGGTTGCCACCGGCATCATCAATAACTACTACTGGGCCCGTCTGCATGCCGAGATCGGCGACAAGGGAACACGCAGTGCGGTTTATCACTTCGGTCATGGCGATGCGGGCGCGCTCGTCAATGTATCGGGTGCGGCCGTGCTGAAGGCCGCACATAACGCAGACGGTGCGCAGAAGTTCATCGCGTACCTGGTGAGCGAACGTGCGCAGGATCTGGTCGCGAAGAGCCATGTCGAGTTCGAGTATCCGTTGCATGCAGGCGTCGCACCGGACCCGATCCTCAAGCCATTCACCGAGCTGAGCCCGCCCGCTCTGACGATCGAGCAACTCGGCGACGACAGCCAGGCCGGCAAGCTGCTGCGCCAGGCTGGTTTGCTGTAAATGAGCGACGCTACGTCGGCCGGTATGCCGGTCGACGCACCGCCCGTAGCAATACGCAGCCGCGCGCGTGCACCGCGCGGTCTGTTCGCGGCAGCGGCACTCAGCGCATTGCTGGTGCTGCTGCCGATTGCGTTTACGTTCTGGCGCGCAGCGAGCTTCGGGTTCGCCGATGCCGTCGATCTCGTGTTCCGGCCGCTCGTCGGTGAACTGCTCGTCAACACGCTGCTGATTACCGTCTCGGCGACGCTCGCTTCTGCGGTGATCGGTACGGCTGCGGCGTGGTTCGTCGAACGCACGCGTCTGCCTGGGCGCCGACTGTGGGCCGTGCTGAGCGCGGCGCCGCTCGCGATGCCCGCGTTCATCACCAGCTATGCCTGGGTGTCGTTCAGCCTCGATCTGCAGGATTTCGCGGGGGCGCTGCTCGTCATCACGTCCGCGTATTTTCCGCTCGTGTACCTGCCGGTTGCCGCCGCGTTGCGCAACATGGACCCTGCCCTCGAAGAGAGTGCACGCGCGCTTGGTTGCGGTCGCATTGCTACGTTCATGCGGGTCGTGCTGCCGCAACTGCGACCTGCGCTGCTCGGCGGCATGCTGCTCGTCGCGCTTGGCGTGCTGTCCGAATTCGGCGCGTTCACGCTGCTGCGTTTTCGCACCTTCACCACCGAGATCTACGCCGAGTACCGCACCAGTTTCGACGGCGGTGGTGCGTCGGTGCTCGCGTGTCTGTTGATCGGAATGTGTCTCGTGTGCCTTGCCGGCGAATTTCGCGTGCGCGGTGCGGCGCGCTATGAACGTGTCGATCGTGGTGCTCGTCGCGCCGTGCTGCGTTATGACCTTGGCGCGTGGCGCTGGCTCGTCGTCGCGGGCTTCGCGGCACTTGCGATCGCGACGCTCGGTGTGCCGCTCGGCATGATCGGCTTCTGGCTCACGCAGCCGGGCGCCGCCGCCGTGACGCCCGCCGATGTCTCGCCCGAACTGCTGTTCAACGCAACGATGTCGTCGCTCGGCTTTGGGCTCGCTGCCGCCGTATTGACCACCGTGCTCGTGATCCCGCTCGCATTCCTGCTGGTGCGCTTCCCCGGCCGTCTCGCGACGCTGTTCGAGCGCACCGTGTTTATCGCGCAAGGCGTGCCCGGTCTCGTGATCGCGCTCGCGATCGTGTCGCTTGCCGTGCACGCGTTGCAGCCGCTCTATCAAAGCGCGGCACTGCTCGTGATCGCGTACGCGATCCTGTTCCTGCCGCTTGCGCTCGTTAGCGTGCGTGCCGCATTGATGCAGGCGCAGCCACGACTCGAAGAAACGGCGCGGGCGCTGGGTCTCGGTTGGGCTCAGACCGTATTGCGTGTGCTGCTGCCACTAGCAGGCCCAGGCCTCGGCGCGGCAGCCGCGATGGTGTTCATCTCGGTCGTCACCGAACTCAACGCGACACTGCTGCTCTCGCCCATCGATACCCACACGCTCGCCACCCAGGTCTGGTCCGATACGTCGACGATGGCGTTCGCTGCCGCCGCACCGTATGCAGCGTTGCTGACCGGCATTTCGCTGTGCGCATCGGGGCTGCTGTTTACACTGCTTGGTCGCTCGGCGCTGCTGGGCGAGCGCTCATGAGCGTGTGAGCGAAACCGGGCATTCTGCAATTTGATCGGATTCACATGAGCGAACTTCGTATCCGCGGGCTGCATAAATCGTTCGACGGTCACCCGGTGCTGCATGGCATCGATCTGTCCGTCGAACGCGGCACGCTGCTCGCGCTACTCGGCCCATCGGGCAGCGGCAAGACCACGTTACTGCGCGTGCTGTGCGGCTTCGAACGCGCGGATGGCGGTAATGTCGAGATCGACGGTAGACGTGTGGTCGGTGACGGTCTGCATCTGCCGTCTGAACAACGGCGCATCGGCTATGTGCCGCAGGAAGGTGCGCTGTTTCCGCATCTGTCGGTGGCGGACAACATCGTGTTCGGTTTGCCGCGCGCGCAACGTCGCGTGGGCCATCGGGTGGCCGAACTGCTCGAACTGGTCGGCCTGCCCGCTTCGTTCGCGACGCGCGCGCCGCAGCAGCTTTCGGGCGGCCAGCAACAGCGCGTTGCGCTGGCCCGCGCGCTCGCTCCTTCGCCGACGCTCGTGATGCTCGACGAGCCGTTTTCTTCGCTCGATGCCGCGTTGCGCCTCGAGACCCGCCAGGCCGTAGCGCAGGCGCTTGCCGCGGCAGGAGCGACTGCCGTGCTCGTGACGCACGATCAGTCGGAAGCGTTATCGATGGGACATGAAGTGGCCGTGCTCTGGCGCGGCAAGCTGATCCAGACTGCGACGCCGCAAACGCTCTACCGGCAGCCGGTGACGCGCGAGCTGGCATCGTTCGTTGGCGAAGCGGTGTTGCTCGCGGGCGATGCGCGCGGCGGCAGTGCGACCTGCGAGCTGGGTACGCTGTCTCTGTCCGTGCCGGTTGCCGATGGTGCTGTCGATGTCATGGTGCGGCCGGAGCAGATCCGCGTGCTGCATGCGCATGAGGCCGCGCCGAGTGGTGCGCCGAGCTTCGACGCTATCGTGCAGGATGTTGTGTTTCAGGGGCAGGATGCTGCCGTGACGCTGCGGATGCAGTCTGCCGCGCACACCATCGTGCGGGCGCGTGTGCCGGGTTATCGTAGTCCGCAGCCGGGTGAGCGGGTCACGCTTACTGTTGATGGTGATGCGACGGCGTATCCGCGCGGTTGATCCCATCTCCTGTTTTCTGCGCTGGCAGATTCACGCGAGCAGACTGTCGAGTGAGCGCGTATCCGCACGGTTGATCCCATCTTTAACTCGCCACACCTGCAGATTCACATCGGCAGATTGTCGCGCGACGCAGTCTCCTGCGCCGGCTGGGCACGCGTCTGCACGCGCACCGCAAGATCCTGCACCATCTGCGCGGCAAGATAGTCGCAAGTCGGTCGATCCGATTTCGCACTCCGCGCAACGACGATTTCAAGCGGCTCGATAAACGGCAACCCCTGCGCTTCGCCGAGAATGGCGAGCCGCGCCGGCACGCTGCAACGCGCGAGCGCGATCACCGCGAGGCCAGCATCCACAGTCGCGACCAGGCCAAGCAGACTCGCGCTGCTATACGCGGCGCGATAACGGATCTTCGCTGCATCGAGCGCGGCAAGCGTATGCAGACGCGCGACACAACCGGGCTCGTACAGCCCGACCGGCAACGGCGAGGCGGCAAGCACAGCCGGTTCATCGGACGAACCCACCCATACCATCGGCTCGCTACGCACGAATTCGCCGTGCAGCTTGCGGTCGCGCGTGACGAACGCCAGATCGATCTTGTTGTCGGCCAGCATCGGCGCAAGTGCCGTGCTCTGCGCACAGACAATCTCGATCTCGACGTGCGGATAAAGATTCGAAAACCGCCGCAGCACCGGCGAGAGCAACGACGACACATAGTCGTCCGGCGCACCGAGCACGACGCGCCCCGTCACTTCAGGCCGCACGATCGCGGCCCATGCCTCCTGATGCAGATCGATCACGCGACGCGCGTATTCGAGCAGCGTATTGCCCGGCCGCGTCAGCGCGAGGTTGCGGGTGTCGCGCGCGAACAGCGTCGTGCCGAGCATCCGTTCGAGCCGCTTGATCTGCATGCTCACCGCCGCCTGCGACCGGTGCACCGCCACCGATGCCTTCGTAAAACTCCCCGTTTCCACCACCGCGACGAAGGTGCGCAGCAAATCGATATCGAATTCCGGGTGCATGATTTATCAATCCGGCTTATGGAATTTCCAAATTTAATTCGTTTGTCGATGGCTTACAAGTCGCGGATACTCGATCGGTCTATCGTTGCGGAGTCGCGTGTCCATGTCTTTCACCGAGCGCCAGCAAGGCGCCATCACGCTAGCCAGCGGCGGACTGCTGATGGGCACTCTCGGCGTATTCGTCGAAGAGGCGCGGCTCGACGCGCTCTCGATGGTGTTTTTTCGCTGCCTGTTTGGCTTCTTTGCGCTGGCCGCGTATTGCGCGTGGAAAGGCTTCTTCGCGCGCCGCCATTTCACGCGGCGTACCGTCGCGCTGGCGGTGCTGTCGGGCGTGCTGATGGTCACGCAATGGGTCGGCTTCTTCGACGCGATCCATCGCACGAGTATCGCGGTCGCGACCGTCGTGTTTCACGTGCAGCCGTTCTGGGTCGTGCTGATCGGTGCGGCGCTGTTTCATGAGCGGCTCGGCATTGACCGGCTCGGGTGGATCTCGACGGCGTTCGTCGGGCTGGTGCTTGCGTCGGGTGTCGCGGCGAGCGGCAACCTGCTGGGCCATTCGAGTTATCTGATCGGGATCGCCGAAGCGCTCGCCGGGTCCGTGCTCTATGCCGCCGTGACGCTGATCGCGAAGAGCCTCGGCGATCTGCGCCCGCATCTACTGACGCTCGCGCAATGCCTCGTCGGTGTGGTCTGCCTGCCGTTCATCGCACCGCTTGGCGCGGTACATATCGAGCCGCAGCAGTGGTTCTGGCTCGTCGGCATGGGTGTGCTGCATACGGGGCTGTCGTATGTGCTGATCTATGGGGCGTTGCCCAAGCTGACCACGCCCGTGATCGCCGTTCTGCTGTTCGTCTACCCGCTGACGGCGATCGCCGTCGATGCGATCGTCTATGGTCGCGCGCTGTCGGTGCCGCAACTTGCGGGCATGGCGCTAATCGTTGTTTCGAGCCTTGGGGTCAATCTTGGCTGGCCGCTCGTGAGTGTCGTGCGGCATGGCTGGCGGGTGCGACGGCCGGCGGAGTAACGGCCCCCGCACACTACTGTTGCACCACCCAGCACCCTCTCGCTCCACCTCGCCCTGCCAGAACCAGCTAGCCGCCGCCCGACAAGGACCGGCGGCCTTTCTACATTTACGATCCGAAATCGCCTTGACACGTGACCAAACGGTCACCTATTATCTGCTCCATGGACGACGTATTCAGAGCCCTTTCCGACTCGACCCGCCGCAGCCTGCTCGATGAGCTGTTCAAGCAGGACGGGCAGACGCTGAGCGCGCTCGAAGCGCGCTTGCCGATGACGCGCTTCGGCGTCATGAAGCACCTGAAAGTGCTCGAAGAAGCGGGGCTTGTCGTGAGCCGGAAAAAAGGACGCGAGAAGCTGCACTTTCTGAATGCGGTCCCCATCCGGCTCATCCATGACCGCTGGGTAAGCAAGTACGCGCAGCCGTGGGTGACGGCGCTGAGCGACCTGAAAGACGAACTGGAGAAGACAATGGAAAAGGTTTACGAGATCTATATCAAGACGACCCCCGAGCGTCTGTGGGAAGCGATTACCCGCACCGATCTGCGCGCCAAATACACGTTCGGCCTGCAGACCTTATCGGACTACACGCCAGGTTCACGCCACGAGGCGCGGCCGCCTGCGCCCGCAGGCGCCAGCCGCACGGACATGCCGATCATTGCGGAAGGCGAGAATCTCGAAGTCGATCCGCCGCGCCGCCTCGTGCAGAGTTTCCGTGCGCTGTGGAGCGATGACGCGAAGGCCGAAGGCACATCGCGCGTGACCTGGCAGATCGAGCCGGTCGGCGATTCATGCCGGCTCACCGTCACGCACGACCAGATGCGCGAAGGCGCATGCGAAGAACTCTATGGCGGCTGGCCGATGGTGCTGTCCGGTCTCAAGACGCTGCTGGAAACCGGGCAGCTTCTAACTACGCCAGGTTCTCTGGCGTATATGCCGGACGGTCCGCAAAGCTGCACCTGACACACCTGACGCACCGGCCGATACGGGGATGACGATGTCATCCCCGTACGTCCGCTCGTCGTCCCAGTAGCCCTGCATGACCGGGTAACCCTTCCTGCGCAGTTCGCCGGTTGCACCGACCGGCACGATGTCACCGGCCAAATCCACGAGCTTGACCTCCAGACGAGTCGGACTCCGTCCGACCGTCATTGCACGCTTGTCCAAAGCACATCTGCGTCGGAGAGGGTCAGCGCTTGCGCAACGAATCCTCCGTTATTGACGATATTTCGAAGCGTCAGCGTAGCGCCTCTGGAGCGCCCGGTCGTGCCGCCTGTGAACTGAATGTTGGCCAGGTTTCATCACTATTCGTGTTTCACGACAGATGAATTCGCGTTGCGCTTCTTTATCCATGATGCCGATGCCCTCAGCATGCATCCATGTCCCGAAACGCAGAATTGCGCGGTACCTGTATCGCGCGAACCACAGGAATGTCTCACTGATGCATCAAAACTCCCCCAGTGCTTCCGCGGCAGTGCCGCGCTCCGCACGCGAAAAAATGCTTGTGCTGATCGCAGTGATTCTGGCCTGCATCAGCTTGCCTTTGAGTCTTTCGGCGGGTCCCGCTGCTCAAACCTTCATCAGCCGCGATCTTGCGGGAGGGACCGTTGCCCTTTCCTGGATCACCAATGCCTTCATGCTGGCTTGCGGCAGCACCCTGATGGTGGCGGGTGCACTTGCCGATCACTATGGCCGCAAGAAGATCTTCTTTATCGGCATGCTGGTCATGACGCTTGTTTCACTTGCCATGCCGTTTGCGCCAAGCGTTTTGTGGCTTGATTTCCTGCGCGTGCCGCATGGTCTTGCGGCCGCCTGCGCCTATGCGGGCGGCGTCTCGATGCTGGCCCAGGAGTTTGAAGGTCCCGCGCGCGTCAGGATTTTTAGTCTTATCGGCATTGCGTTTGGCGCGGGCCTTGCCTTTGGCCCAACGCTGGCCGGCGGTCTGATCGCTTTGGCGAACTGGCACGCGGTGTTTCTCGGCAGTGCAGTGATCAGTTCAATTGCTCTGCTGTTGTGCATTTTCTACATGAAGGACAGCAAGAATCCCGCAACGCATGGCCTCGACTGGCTAGGCGCCGGCACCTTCACGCTCATGCTCACGCTCTTCACCTTTGCCGTGATTGAAGCCCCTGTGCATGGCTGGACGAGTTCGCTGGTTCTGGGTCTCTTTCTGTCGAGCGGCGTGGCGCTTGTCGTGTTTGTTGCGATCGAGTTGAAAGTCCCGAATCCCATGCTCGATCTGAGCCTGTTCCGCTATCCGCGCTTTGTGGGCGCGCAGCTTTTGCCGCTCGCGACCGCGTACTCCTATATCGCGCTACTCGTTATCCTGCCGCTGCGTTTTATCGGAATTGAAGGGCTCAGTCCCCTGGAGGCCGGGATACTGATGCTTTATTTTTCTGCACCACTTCTATTCATTCCGTTTCTTTCGGCGATGCTCGCCCGATTTTTTCCGGTGGGCATACTCTCGGGTATCGGCATGCTGATATCCGTCGCGGGACTTTTGCTGTTCACACAGGTGCCACTCGGAAATCATGGCATCCTGATGCGCGTCGATCTGCTTCTCATTGGTTTAGGTGCCGCCATTCCGTGGGGTTTGATGGACAACCTGGCCGTCAGTGTCGTGCCCAGCGAAAAAGCCGGGATGGCTATCGGTATCTTTGGCGCTTTGCGCGTCTCGATCGATAGTACGTCTATGGCCATTGTGGGTTCATTGCTGGCGTTTTTCGCCCGGCAAACATTGACCGACTTCAAGCCCGATCAGAACCCGGACATTCTGACGTCAGGCGCTGCGCAACTTGCCGCTGGCACGTTGGCGAAGGCCGGATCGATCCTTTCGAGCTTTGATCATGCACAACTGCTCCAGGCTTATGAACTGGCGTTCCAGAAACTTCTTTGGGTCGCGATTATCCTGACCTTGATTGCTGCTGTTCTGGTCTTTGGGTTGCTTGGGCGGGTTCGTTCCGATCACGGTGAGATTGCACGCGACAAGGACGACGAAGCAAATCATGCCGTTCCTGCACCGCTAACGGAAGAAGTGCCGATGGCGGTGGAGTAGCGTTCGCGATAGGTCTGGCGCAAATAGTGGTATCGGGCCGATTAGCGTATCGGGCCCGATACCCATTCACTGATACCCATTCACTTACTGCGGCAGGACTTCGCCCTTCGTCTCCGGCGCAAACGGAATGATGAACAGCCCGATGACAAACGCGATGGCGGTCAACGCAACCGGCACACCGAGCGTATGCATCTGCAGCACGGCAGCGCCGAGCAGGAAGTTCACGCCGGCTCCAACGAAGCGGCCAAACGACGTGCAAAACGCAAACGCCGTCGCACGTACGCGGGTTTCGAACTGCTCGGGCAACCACAGGCTGAACAGCGCGAAATTGCCGCCAAAAAATCCCAGTACAAACAGCCACGCGATAAACGGCGCGAGCCCGTTCGGCAGATAGAACGCCCAACCGAACGCGCCGGCAATCGACACCGCCATCCCCGTGAAATAGATAGCGAGTGTCTTCTTGCGACCGATCCGCTCCGCGAGCGGCGGCAGCGCGAGGCAACCGAGAATCGTTGCAATCGACAGCAAACCGGTTGCCAGCGATGCCGTCTTGATCGCATCGCCCTTTGCCATACCGGCGCGCGTCGCGAGCTGGATCACCGCCGACGGTTCATACACCGCCCCGGCCCACAAACCGATGATGGCGATGGTCAGCAGCGCGCAGGCCACCCACGTGCGACGTCGATAAGCGGGTCCGAGAATTTCGCGCAATGGCTTCTTCGGCGCACTGCCGGCTTCGGCCTTCTGCCATTTCTCCGATTCCTTCACGCGCAGCAGCACCAGAATCGCAATGACGACCGGCACTGCGCCAGTCAGGAACATCGCGCGCCAGCCGAAGTGCACGCCGACCGTGTAGTTGAGCGCGGCAGCCAGAAAGAACCCGGCGTAGTAACCGGTCTGCAGATAACCCGCCCCCATCTTGCGACGATCCTCCGGCCAGGACTCCGCGACGTAGGTACCGGCCAGCGCCCACTCACCACCGATCCCGACACCCGCAATAAACCGGTAAATCCCCAGCTCCCACACGTTGTGCGAAGTCGCGGCAAGCCCCGTGAAGATCGCAAACGTAAAGATGGTCCCAGCGAGCACCTTGGTCCGCCCGAAGCGATCGGCAAGCGGCCCCCAGATAAACGACAGCCCCCAGCCGACCAGAAACAGCGCAAACAGAATCGATCCGGCAAGACCGACGTTGCCCGGTGTCGCCGCGTAGCCCGAGCGCGGCAACAGCTCGGTCAGCGCGGGCGTGAGAACCAGCGCATAGATGAACGAGTCCATCCCGTCGAGCGTCCAGCCTGCCCACGCGCCCCAGAAACCGACGATCTGCGACCGGTTGAGCGGTGTGCGTTGCCGCGCGATACGTGCGCGGTCTGTTGTTGAATTCATCATCTCCTCCGGCCATACAGTTGGATTACGTTATGCGTTGTCGCGGTGTGTCTGATTTGCCTCTTGGAAAACCGCATTTTTATATATAATATTTGATCTTATGAGCAACGCAACAGATGGTTTTCCCCTGGCCGACGACTCCGCGTCTTTGCCCCCCATGCCCGCCGTACCTCGGTCCAGCACGGCGCGGATGATCGCGGACGCGGTGCGGGCAGCGATCGTCGATGGGACGTTTGCGCCGGGCGCACCGCTACGGCAGGACGCGCTTGCGCGGCACTTCTCGGTCAGCGCGATTCCCGTGCGCGAGGCGTTGCGGCAGCTCGAAAGCGAAGGCTGGGCCAAGGTGGAGGTCAATAAAGGGGCGACTGTCGCCCTGCTCTCCGCAGAGGAAGCCCGTGAGATCTATGAGATCCGCTCGGCGCTCGAAAGCCTCGCCATCGGCCTCGCCATTCCACTGCATGACGCCTGCTCGCTGCGCACCGCCGAATCGCTGTGTAAAGCCGCCGCGCGCGAGCTGGACCCGTCGCGCTATGTCGCGCGCAACCAGGCGTTCCACTTGAGCCTGTATGCACCCGTCGTCCGTCCGCAGCTGGCCGAGATGATCGAGACGCTGCACCGCCGCGGCGAACGTTATCTGCGGCTGAAGTTCGGCTTGCCGTTGCACAAAGGCGAGTCGGATGCAGAACACGTTGCGATCCTCGATGCCGTGCGCCGGCGCGACGTCGCCACGGCGCAATCGCTGGTGGCCGCGCATCTGCTGGGCACCGGCGATCTGCTGTACCGCTTTATCACCGAGCGTGCGCAGGCCGACGCCGCGCAAGCCGAGCCGCGGCGCGCCCGACGCGTCCGCGCTTCTCATTCCGGGAGTTGAATCCGCCGATGAACCAGCACACCGAAGCGCCCCCTCCCACTACCGCAGATGCAGCGCCCGCCGCCCGCTCCTGGACCACGCGCCGTGACGAAAAAGCGCGCCGCCTCGCGGCCATCGCTCCGTGGCTCGAAGATGGCGTGCTGCCGTCCGCGCGCATCGTCGATGCACTCGAAACGCTGATCCGCCCAGGCGACCGTGTCGCACTCGAAGGCGATAACCAGAAGCAGGCCGACTTCCTGTCGCGCTCGCTGGCGCAGGTCGATCCACAGAAAATTCACGATGTGCATCTGCTGATTTCAAGCATCAGCCGACCCGAACATCTGACGCTGTTCGAGCGCGGCATCGCGCACAAGGTCGATTTTTCGTTTGCAGGACCGCAGAGCCTGCGCGTCGCGCAACTGCTCGAAGACGGTCAGCTCGAGATCGGCGCGATCTACACCTACGTCGAACTGTATGCGCGGATGTTCGTCGACCTGACGCCGCACGTCGCGCTGCTGTGCGCCGAAAAGGCCGACCGTCACGGCAATCTGTACACCGGCCCCAACACCGAAGACACCCCGACCATCGCCGAAGCTGCCGCGTTCCGTCACGGCATCGTGATCGTGCAGGTCAACGAGATCGTCGATACGCTGCCGCGCGTCGATATTCCGGGTTCGTGGGTCGACGTCGTCGTGCAGGCGGATCGTCCATTCGCCGTCGAACCGCTCTTCACACGCGATCCGCGCCATATCGGCGACCTGCAGGTGCTCACCGCGATGATGGTGATTCGCGGCATCTACGAGCCGTACGGCATCACGTCGCTGAATCACGGCATCGGCTTCGACACCGCTGCAATCGAACTGCTGTTGCCCACGTACGGCGAGGCGCTCGGCCTGAAAGGCAAGATCTGCCGCAACTGGACGCTCAATCCGCATCCGACGCTGATTCCCGCGATCGAATCGGGCTGGGTCGACAGCGTGCATTGTTTTGGCAGCGAAGTCGGCATGGAGAAGTACATCGAAGCGCGGCCGGACGTGTTCTTCACGGGCCGCGACGGCAGCCTGCGTTCGAACCGCGTGCTGTGCCAGCTGGCCGGCCAGTACGGCGTCGATCTGTTCATCGGTTCGACGCTGCAGATCGATGCCGATGCGAATTCGTCGACGGTCACGCGAGGGCGGCTGGCGGGTTTCGGCGGTGCGCCGAACATGGGTCACGATCCGCGCGGCCGGCGTCATTCGAGCACCGCATGGCTCAAGCTGCTGAAGGACGAAGGACCGGTATCGCGTGGGCACAAGCTGGTCGTGCAGATGGCCGAGACGTACAAGAAAGGCGGCGAGCCGACCTTTGTCGACGAGCTCGATGCTATTGCGGTCGGTGCGAAGAACGGCATGCCGATTGCACCCGTGATGATCTATGGCGACGACGTGAGCCATGTCGTCACCGAAGAAGGCATCGCGCATCTACATAAGGCCGAAGGCATCGATGAGCGGCGCGCTGCGCTCGCTGCGGTGGCCGGTGTCACGCCGATCGGTCTGCGCGCACAACCCGCAAAAACCGCCGAACTGCGTCGACGCGGCATCGTCGCGTATCCGGAGGATCTCGGCATCCGGCGCGGCGAAGCGAAGCGCTCGCTGCTCGCGGCGCGCAGCATCGACGATCTGGTGACGTGGTCCGGTGGTCTTTATGAACCGCCTGCACGTTTTCGTAGCTGGTGATGCGATGACGGTCTCTGTTCTCGCGTCTTTGCGTGCGACTGCGCCTGCGCTTGCGCTTGTGTCGACCACTGCTTGTATCTCCCCCTCATCGGTGAGCGCAGGTGAGCGGCACATGCGTCGTGATGTCCGCGCAGTCGTTGCACGATCTGATTCTGATACCCCGCTCGCACGGCTCGCCGTCACAGCGCTGATCGACGAAGCACAGTTGACGCCGAAGCCCGCGCTCGTCGATCGGCGCGGCAGCGGTGCGCATCGCGATCTCGATCTCGCCGCGATGCTGCGCTCCGCGCACGCGCTCGAACCGACGTTCGCGGCTCTCGCACGCGCGGCTCGCGGGCGTACACCGTCAGCGGCATTACGCAGTGAACTCGCGCAGATCGGCCGTGCCGGCGAACACGCGATGCTGCTCGCCACCGGTGGTAGCAACGCGCATCGCGGGGCGATCTGGATCGTTGGGCTGCTGGTTGCGGGTGCGGCTATTCATTCGTCCGACAAGGGCCTTGAACGCGCAGATGCATCGAGTTCGTCCGCTGTGCGTATCTGCTCGCTCGCCGCGCAGATCGCCTGCTTTCCCGATCGCTTCGCCGTTGCCATCGATAGTAACGGTGAACGCGTGCGTCAGCGGTATCGCGTCGGTGGCGCGCGGCGCGAAGCGCAGGACGGTTTTCCGCACGTCATCGACGTTGGCTTGCCAGCACTCGTCGCTGCCCGGCGTCGTGGAATCGGCGAAGATGCCGCGCGCCTCGACACGCTGCTCGCGATCATGGCGTCGCTCGACGACACCTGCCTGCTCCATCGCGCCGGCCTGCCCGGTCTGAATGCGGGGCGTACGGGCGCGGCGCGTGTGCTTGCGCTCGGCGGCAGTTCGACTTCAGAGGGCCGCACCGCACTCGCTGCACTCGAGCACACGCTGCTGTCGCTCAACGCCTCGCCTGGCGGCGCCGCCGATCTGCTCGCCGCCACCCTTTTCATCGACAGCCTGATGCGTCAGGACATCGACAGGAGTACCACCGCATGGAACATCTGACATTCGACTATCCGGCGCAACGCGCCGTCACCGCGCGCGCACATGTGGGCGTGGTCGGCTCCGGCGATCTCGAAGTGCTGCTCTCGCCGGCGACTTCGATGAGCGCGAGCGTGATCGTGCGGACCAGTGTCGATGGCTACAGCCATATCTGGAAGAGCGTGCTCGACCGATTCTTCACGCGCTACGACGGCGCGGCGCAGATCGAGATCAACGATTTCGGCGCGACACCTGGCGTGGTTGCGCTGCGGCTCGCGGAAGCCGCCGAAGCTGCTGAAGGTACCCACGCGGCCGATCCGGAGCAACGCCCATGAGCACCGCTACCTCCCTTCGCGCACCGCTGCTGCGCGAAAGCTTCATCGAACTGTCGGCACGCGAGCGCGCACGCGCGTTGCTCGATTCCGGCAGCTTCCGCGAGTTGCTGGGCCCGTTCGACCGGCTCGAATCACCGTGGCTGCCGATGCAGGGCGTGGTCTGCCAGGCCGACGACGGCGTCGTGATTGCACGCGGCACGATCGACGGTGCGCCCGCGGTGATCGCCGCGATCGAGCCCGCGTTTCAGGGCGGCAGCATCGGCGAGGTGTCGGGCAGCAAGATCGCGGGCGCGCTCGAACTTGCGTTGCGTGACTGCGAACGCGGCCATCTCATACGGCCGGTCGTGCTGTTCGAAACCGGCGGCGTGCGATTGCAGGAAGCCAATCTCGGGCTCGCGGTGATCGCCGAAATCCAGGCAGCGATCGTTGCGCTGCGCCGGTATGTGCCGGTGGTCGGTGTGATCGCGGGAATGGTCGGCTGCTTCGGCGGCATGTCGCTTGCGGCTGCGTTGTGCTCGCAACTGATCGTGACGAAGCAGGGACGGCTCGGCATGAACGGCCCTGAAGTGATCGAACAGGAAGCCGGTATCGACGAACTCGATGCGAGCGACAAGCGACGGATCTGGCAGTTGATCGGTGGCGAACAACGCGTTGCGACCGGGCTTGCGGATGTTCTGGTCGACGACGATCTCGATGCCATACGCGCGGCCGTGCGCGAAGCTAGCGCGCCTCGTGCGGATGGTGCGCAACCTGTGCCGCGTAGCGCCCAGGTCGATGAATATCTCGCGCGGCTTACGCGCGTCGATCCCGCGACGATCGCGCCGGACACGATGCGCGTGGTGTTCAACGCGGATCGTAAGGAGGCACTGTGAACGACTCGAACCCGACAACCCGCGGCGCACGCTGGTTCCACGCACTCGCCGGTACACCCGCGAGCAGCGCGCCCGTCTGGTACCAGGATGCGCCGCTCGGCGCTAACAACGCACGCTTTATCGCGGTCGTTCCCGATCCCGACAACCGCTTTCCGCGTGCCGTCGATAACGTGGTCGGCCTCATGCAAGGCTGGCAACTCGCACGCGCGGTGCGCGATGCGATCGCTGACGATGCACAGCGCGCAACGAAGCGGCCGATCGTCGCCATCGTCGATGTCAAGAGCCAGGCCTACGGTTATCGCGAGGAAATGCTCGGCGTGCATCTCGCGTGCGCGGCCGCTGTCGACGCCTATGCGACCGCACGCGATGCAGGTCACCCGGTGATCGCGCTGATCGTCGGCCCGGCGATGTCCGGTGCGTTCCTCGCGCACGGCTATCAGGCGAACCGGATCGTCGCACTCGACGCGCCCGGCACGATGGTTCACGCGATGGGTCGCGAAGCCGCCGCGCGCGTCACGCGCCGCACTGTCGAAGAACTCGACAAGCTCGGCGAAACGATCGTGCCGATGTCGTATTCGATGGCGTCGTTTGCGAAGCTCGGACTGCTCGACGAACTGATCGGCGGTATCGATGCAGACGCGCCCGACGCCGTGCAGATCGAACGCGTGCGGCAGGTGCTGATCGATTCGGTTGAAAGCGCGCGCACAGGTACGCGCGATCTGTCTCATCGTCTGCAGTCGGCTAATGCGAAGAAGACGCGCGCCGCGTCGATCGACGTTAGACGGCGGCTTGCCGAACAGTGGGATGCCGTGTGATGTGTGCCTGTGCCGCAGCGCGGTGCGCCGTCGATTCTTCCGTGCCCGTGCATCGAATGGACTCGCAGCCGCACGACCTGCTGCGCTTGCGAGACATCCAGCGTGCCGACGACGAACCGGAATGGGTACACGACGCATGGATGCGTGCGCCGTTCGCTGTCGTGCGGCGCGCGCTTCCGCTTGCGGCGGAAAGTTTAGTACCTGTTGGACTACGTGGCATCACACGTGCACAGCGCTACGGCACGTGGGCAAAAACATCCGACATCGAACAGTGCATCGCCCCTGAAGATCTCTGCGACGTTGAACTCTTCACGCTGCCAGCGAGCCGCCACACGCTGCCCGCCTTTGTCGCGCTCACTGCACTGCGAAGCGATGCACGCTATCTGCACACCTTCGTATGGGGCCCCACGGGCAGCGCCGGCTTCGAACTCGCAACACACGCACTCACCGTCACACCGACGAGCGATCTCGATCTGCTGATCCGCGTACCCGAGCCGCTGTCGCACGCCAATGCCCTGCTTCTACTGGGCGAACTTCAACGCGCTGCGCAACATAGCGGTACGCGCGTCGACGCACAACTCGAAACACCTTCAGGCGGCATCGCACTCGCGGAATATGCAGCCGGCAAACCACGCGTGCTCGCACGCAGCGCACACGGCCCGCATTTGATCGACAACCCGTGGAGCGCCGCTTACGGCGTCGCGTGATGCTCGCGTATCTGTTCCCCGGCCAGGGTGCGCAAAGCGAGGGGTTTCTGCATCGCCTGCCGCAACGCGCCTGCGTCGATGCAACGTTGGGCGAAGCGTCACAGGTCCTGGGTCTCGACGTGCTGACGCTCGACACACACGATGCGTTGCGTTCGACGGTCGCGGTGCAGATCGCGCTCGTCGTAGCAGGCGTGGCTACCGTGCGTGCACTCGCTAGCGAGCAATTGCAGGCGGACTTCAACGCAGGGCTATCGGTTGGTGCCTACGCAGCGGCGGTCAGTTGTGGCGCCCTCGCCTTCGACGACGCACTGCGAATGGTTCGCCGACGCGCGCAGTTGATGGAAGCCGCGTACCCGTCGGGCTATGGGCTTGCCGCCGTGTCGGGACTCAACGAAGCGCAGATCGAACAACTGGCCCTCATGCACGAACGCGATGGCAATTCGCGCGTGTATATCGGCAACGTGAATGCGCCGCGCCAGATCGTGATGGCTGGCGCCGATACCGCACTCGATGCGTTCATCGAACGCGCACTGGCAAACGGTGCGCGCAAGGCGACACGTCTCGCAGTCGGCGTGCCGTCGCATTGCGAACTGCTTGCGCCCGCCGCCGACGAATTGCTCGCCTATGCCGCAACCGTTCCCTTCCATGCGCCGCACAGCGCGTACATTGGCAATCGCGGTGGCCGTCCGCTCTACACCGCCGACGCGATCCGCGAAGATCTCGCCGTCAACATGCGCTATACGGTGCGCTGGTTCGACGCGCTGACTGCCATGCATGAAATGGGCGCCCGGGTGTTTGTCGAAGCGCCGCCCGGACAGGTGTTAACCGATATCGCTCGTGAGCACTTTCCGGAAACATCGGCGCTCGCGGCAAGCGCGACCGGCTTCGATGCGCTTGCGACGACGATCCGCCGACGGCTCGACACCGCCGCGTAGCACGATCGTTATGCGCATAAACTAATTAAACTTCTTACATTTTTTATAAATCTAACTAGCGTGACGGCGAATTGCGCGGAGTGACCCAGCGAAACGTTAAATTGATCCGCTCGCCCTGCACGTCGGGTTCTTTCGGTACCCGGTGCCGCCATTCCGCCTGCGTCCTGCCGCGCATCACCAGCAGGCTCCCGCCCTTCAACTGAAACGACTGAACGACACCTGTTCCGTTGTGACGCAGATCGAAGCGGCGCGCCACCCCGAGGCTCACGGAGGCAATCACCGGTTGCGCGCCGAGTTCCGGCTCGGAGTCCGCGTGCCACCCCATGCTGTCGCTGCCCTGGCGATAACGGTTCAAAAGCACGCTATTGAAGCGCGCTCCGCTTGCCGCCTCGGCAGTCGATTTCAGTTCGGCGACCGCCGGCGTCCAGCGATCGGGCACATTGCGAATACCCGAGTACGTGTAGACGGCATCCGGTTCGCCTTGCCATGCGGTGAGGCGCGGCAACGGCACGCGGCCTGCGGGCGTGCCCATCGTGTCCTGCTTCCACGCCACTTCGCTGGCCACGCGCGCGAGGAATTGCGCGGCGGCATCGGCCGCGAGCCAGTCGGGAAACCAGGCCACATCGGGGGTAGGTAGATCGTCGAACAGATCGAGCGTTGGCATGAGGCAATCATCGTCGGCACGCGCGCATCCGTGCGGCACAAACGGTCAGCAGAGGAAAACACACGCGACATTATCGCGCCGGAAGGTTCGCGTTACGACGCGCGAACTTGCGCTTTGATTGCGGTCCACTAGCGAGCCTCTCAGTTGATCCGCCGCACTACGGAGAACACGATCCTGCCGATCAACGCACCGACAAGGCAGATACCCTGCTGGAACGTGTCAGCGCCGCCCGCCGAAAGCGCCGCAAACACCGCCAGAAGCCCGTCCACAGGGCCTTCAGCGGCCGCCGGCAAGTGCCGGTAGAATGGACCGCCGGCCAGCCCCTGCTGCGCCGGAGCACTGCTGCCCCTCTTGTCTGCTGCCTCCCCTATGCGCCGCTTTTCGCAGTTCTTCATCCGCTTGATCCTCATCGGCATCCTGTTCCACGTCTATGTCGGTTTTCGCCTGATTCCGGATCTTCCGGTCGGCAGCACCTGGCACTGGCTCGCCGCGTTCTATCTCGTGCTGTCGTGCCTGCTGATTCCGCTCGGCATGCTCGCGCGCAGCATTACCGTGACGCGACCCAAGCTCGGCGACCGGCTTGCATGGCTCGGTCTGATGCCGATGGGCTTCTTTTCGTCGCTGCTGGTGCTGACCTTCGTGCGCGATCTGCTGCTCGCCTCGTTGCTGACCATCGACGCAATCTGGCCGCACACGATCGCGCTTGCACACTGGCGCACGAACAGCGCGGCCGCGGTTCCGCTGCTCGCGCTGCTGTCTACTGCAGTCGGATTTTTCAACGCGCGCCGACGCGCCCGCGTCGTCACGATCGACGTACCGATCGACGATCTACCGAACGCACTCGACGGCTTCACGATCGTGCAGATCAGCGACATCCATGTCGGCCCGACGATCAAAGGCCGCTATGTCGATGCGATCGTCGATGCGGTGAACCGTCTGAAGCCCGATCTGATTGCGGTGACGGGCGATGTCGTCGATGGCAGTGTCGAGCAGTTGACCGAACACACACGTCCGTTGTCACGCCTCACCGCGCGACACGGCGCGTATCTGGTCACCGGCAATCACGAGTACTACGCGGGTGCCGATGCATGGATCGCCGAGTTTCAGCGCCTTGGCCTGCGCGTGCTGATGAACGAGCACGAAGTCATCGACCATAACGATGCGCAGCTCGTGATCGCGGGCGTGACCGATTATTCGGCCGGACATTTCGATCCTGCGCATCGCAGCGATCCAGCGGGCGCATTGTTGGGCGCACCGGCCGACGTCCGCATCAAGGTGCTGCTCGCGCATCAGCCGCGCACTGCGGACGCCGCCGCCGACGCCGGTTTCACACTGCAACTGTCCGGTCACACACACGGCGGCCAGTTCTTCCCGTGGAATTTCTTCGTGCGCTTCCAGCAGCCGTTCACCGCAGGGCTCGCGCGACTGAACGGACTGTGGGTCTACACGAGCCGCGGCACCGGCTACTGGGGACCGCCCAAGCGTCTGGGCGCACCCTCGGAGATCACACGCCTGCGGCTAATCCCGGCTGTGCCTGGATGATGCGCACGCACCCGCCCTGCATCATCACTGCTTCCATGCCGAACCAAGAATGATCGAGCAGAAGTTGCCGCGGTGATAGTGCGGGTCCTTCAGTGCAAGCACATCCGCCTTCACGTTGCCGAAGGTCGTCCCGGGCTTGTGTATCGTCCCTTGAGCGAAGGCATCGATGATGCCTTCCTTGAAGCCGTCACCACGCGGATGGGCGTGCGTCACCTGATCGCGCTGCTCCTGCGTGAAGTCGTGATACGCGAGACCGAGCACGTCCATCTCGACACCCGCAGTGACCAGCGCGACGACCGGCTTCTTGTGCTTCGGAATACCCGGCGTCGTGTGCAGCGCAATCGCGTCCCACACCTGCTCGATGTCCGTTTCGGCGATACCGTGTCGCAGCAGGAAATCGCGTGCGGCATTCGCGCCGTCCACCTCGAAGCGTTCGTCCTTGCTGCTATACGGTTCGACGAGTCCCATGTCGTGGAACATCGCACCGATATAGAGAAGCTCCGGGTCGTACTTCAGTGCCTTGCGTTCGCCGGTCAATGCACCGAACAGAAACACCCGCCGCGAATGATGAAACAGCAGATCGGTTTCCGTGTCGCGCACGAGATCGGTCGCTTCGCGCGCCATGATGCTGTCCGGAATCTTGATGCCTGCAATGGTCGTTGCCATGTGAATGTCCTCGATGGGGAAAAGATCGCGCATCGTGCGATAGCCGCGCAACGCGCATTCGATCAGCCGATATAACTCGGCGAAATGGGATCGCTGGCCGGAAACGTCTCGGCGAGCGCTTCGTCGAGTAACGCTTCCTGGCGCGCGTGCGCGGCGTTTGCGCGATCGGCATCGGCGAACGATGCGGCGAGTACCAACCGCCGTGCGCGATGTGCCCGACGCCCAGCTGCAAGCGCGCTGCGCGTTCCTGTCCTGAGATGCTTTTTCATGGTGTTCATCCGTGAAGGGGCGATGGACCCAGTATTGGCAATCGGGCGCCTGCGGACAACGCCGGCGAACCGTGCAACACTGCCAACCGCACGGCAAACACTGCCGGGGCCGCTCTTTTTGCCTACCCCGCCCTCTGACGAGACCCTCGAATGCGCAGCGTAGCGATCGCGATCTTTCCCGGCGTACAGGCGCTCGACGTCGCCGGTCCGCTCGATGTTTTCAGCGAAGCCAACGGCTTTCTGCCTGCCGGCGAGCATTACGCCGTTACGGTCGTCGGTCCTGAACGAGGCGTGCTGCGTGCATCGAACGGTCTTGCCATCGTGGCCGACAGCACCTTCGACGAAACGCCGCAGCGTTTCGACCTCGTGCTCGTCGCGGGCGGACCGGCGTTACCGGTCGCGCCGCCCGATGCGCGTCTGATCGCGTGGATCGTGCAGGCGGCTGCGCGCAGCGCGCTCTACGGCTCGGTCTGCACCGGTGCGTTCGCGCTCGGACATGCGGGGTTGCTCGACGGGCGTCGCGTCACGACGCACTGGCAGCATGCGCGGCAGCTCGCCGATCAGTTTCCGCACGCACAGGTCGACTTCGACCGGATCTATCTGCGCGATGAGCGGCTGGTGACGTCGGCGGGTGTAACAGCCGGGATCGATCTTTCGCTGGCGCTGGTCGCCGAAGATCATGGCCCGCGGCTCGCGCTCGCGGTGGCAAAACGGCTCGTGGTATTCGCCCAGCGGCAAGGCGGCCAGTCCCAGTTCAGCCCGTACCTGACCGCCCCCACCGACGACGCCTCGCCAGTCGCAAAGATCCAGCGCCACGTGATGGAGCACATTCGCGAGCGCTTTACGGTCCGGCAGCTCGCCGATGTTGCAGGCATGAGCGCGCGCAACTTCGCACGTGTCTTTGTCGAGGAAACCGGTGTCACGCCGCACGAATTCGTAGAGCGCGCGCGTATGGACGCCGCGCGCAAGCTGCTGGAAAGCAGCGACGGCGTGTTGAAAGCAGTGGCCTACGACTGCGGCTTCGGCACTGCGGACCGCATGCGTGCGGTCTTCATGAAGCGCATCGGCGCGACGCCGATGCAATACCGCGAACGGTTCCGCAGCCTCGCCGGGTAGCGCGGCATGGGTCGTTCGCCGGGTCGCGGTTACTGATACCATCGTTCGCCGGTACAGCGACTACACCCGGTCCGCAACACTCTGCTGAAACAACACGCGAGCAACCGACCCTTCGCCCACACGGCGATCCTGTCGCGTGCCTGATCAATGTCAGACATGGAATCCACGGCGAAAAAGGGCAAACGATTCGTCCAGCGCATCTATCGCTTGCGCACGGCGGGGCTCGCGCTCGGCTTTATTTCCATCGCCCCGGTCTTCCTGCAACTGCATCACGGTCCGTTGCTATGGGCGTTGCTGCTGTTGTACGGCTTCGTCTGGCCGCATCTCGCACGCTACGCCGCGCTGGCCGGCGCCGTGCCGTATCGCAGCGAACAGCGCAATCTGATGGTCGATGCCGTGTTCGGCGGATTCTGGCTTGTCGCGATCCGCTTCAACGTACTGCCCGGCGTGCTGATGCTCAGCATGTTGAGCATGAACAACATCGCGTCCGGCGGATTACGGCTCTTTCTGCGCGGCGTCGCCGCCAATCTGGCGGGTGCGGCAATCGGCATCGCGACGCTCGGTTTCGTCCTCGAACCGCAATCGCAGATGAGCATCGTCGTGGCCTGCCTGCCGGTTCTCGTGCTGTATCCGCTTGCGCTCGGCTGGTCGGTCTACCGGATGTCGCGCAAGCTCGCCACGCAGACCCGAGCGCTCGAGCATCTGAGCCGCACCGACGGGCTCACGGGCCTGCTCAACCGACGCTACTGGGAGGAGCGGCTGGCCGCGGAATTCGAGCGCTGCAACGTCCAGCGCCTCACGTCGTGCCTGCTGCTGATCGATCTCGATCACTTCAAGCAGATCAACGACTCGCGCGGCCATCTCGCGGGCGATACAGTGCTGCAGTCGTTCGCGGACATGCTGCGCGACGCGTTCAGGCACAGCGATAGCATCGGGCGCTACGGCGGTGAGGAGTTTGGCGTCGTACTGCCCGGCGCGGCGCTGACCGAGGCGCGTGCAATCGCGACGCGGTTGCTCTACGCGGTCCGCGAGAAAACCCGGCACGAGCACACCGTATCGCCGTTCACGATCAGTATCGGCATCGCGCCCTGCCCACCGGACGGCGCCGACTATCACGCGTGGCTGCTCGATGCGGACCGCAGCCTCTATCGCGCGAAGATGCTCGGCCGCGATCAGATCGCGGTGTCGGGAGAAATGGAGCCTTCGCCTGAGACGCCGACCGACTCCACCGATGTTCATTCGAACATCAAAAAGGGTTGACCTCGCTCGTTTGCGAACATACGATGCGCGTTAAGCTCATTGAGATCAGTCGTCTGACAAATAATCGCGCCAAAACACCCGATTCAGCCTGCTTTTGATGGCTGAATGGGGTTGAGTCATGTGATGACCTATCAAACGAGCCGCCGCAGCGAAGAGAACGCGCGATACAACGGAGACGAATTTGAAGACCGTCAGAGGCCTGCGCTGGTGGATCATCGTGCTGATATGCATCGGCACGATCATGAATTACCTCGCGCGCAATTCGCTCGGCGTCCTCGCACCTGAACTGAAACACGCGCTGAATTTCAGTACGCAGCAGTACTCCTACATCGTCGGCGCGTTCCAGGTCGGCTACACGATCATGCAGCCGGTGTGCGGCATCGTCGTCGATCTGATCGGGCTGCGGCTCGGCTTCGCACTGTTCGCGGCACTCTGGTCAGCCACCGGCGTCCTGCACGGCTTCGCGACCGGCTGGATGTCGCTCGGGGCGATGCGCGGCATGCTCGGGCTGTTCGAGGCCGCGGCGATTCCGTCGGGCATGAAGGCGGTCGCCGAATGGTTTCCAGACCGCGAAAAGTCCGTTGCGGTTGGGTATTTCAATGCTGGTACGTCGCTCGGCGCGTTGCTCGCTCCACCGCTCGTCGTGTTCCTGTCGTTGCGTTACGGGTGGCAGTCGGCGTTTATCGTGACCGGCGCGTTCGGCTTCGTCTGGGCCGCGCTCTGGTACGCGGTCTACCGGTCGCCGGCTGACCACCCACGTCTCGGCACCGATGAACGCACGCTAATTCAGCAGGGCCAGACGCATTCTCCGCCAGCAAGCAAACGACCGGTGCGCGACATCCTCGGTTCACGACGCTTCTGGGCCATTGCGCTGCCGCGCTTCTTCGCCGAACCCGCCTGGCAGACATTCAGCTTCTGGATCCCGCTGTATCTCGTGACCGAGCGTCACATGGATCTCAAGCAGATCGCGCTGTTCGCGTGGTTGCCGTTTCTCGCGGCCGACCTGGGCGGGATTCTCGGCGGTTATCTGTCGCCATTCCTGATGCGCTACTGCCGTATTCCGCTTATCTGGTCGCGCGTGGCCGGTGTGATACTCGGCGCGTTCATGATGATCGGGCCGGCCTGCATCGGGCTTGTCGCGTCACCGTACTCGGCCATTGCGCTCTTCTGCGTAGGCGGCTTCGCGCACCAGATGATCTCCGCACTCGTCAACACGCTCAGCGCCGATGTCTTCGATCCCGACGAAGTCGCCACCGCAAGTGGCTTTGCCGGTATGGCGGCGTGGATCGGTGGGCTGGGGTTTTCGCTGGTCGTCGGGGCGCTTGCCGACACCGTGGGGTATGGGCCGCTGTTCGCCTGTCTCGGCGCCTTCGATCTGATCGGCGCCGCGCTGCTGGTGTTGCTGATCCGCGGCCAGACGAAGCAGGAACGTGCACACGCCGCTTCATGATGCCGATGATGCGCGCCCGCCTCCTCGCTACACAAGATTCGTTCAAGGAACCCGTCTCATGACGTCGCTGCTCCACCCTCCCGTATTCGCCCTGACCCACACTGACGGTAACGCGCTGCATTTCACAAGCGCGGTAGGCGCGAGCATCGAAGTCTTCGTACTCGAGGACGACATCGTCCGCGTACGCGTCTTGCCTGACGGCGATGCACACGGTCCACGTACATGGGCGATTGCACCCGGGCTCGACGATGTCCCCGTGGAAGGCCGCGACCGGCTCGATCTGTCGGGATTCGCACTGCCCGCTTTCGGCGTCGTTGCCGGTAACGACCGTGTGCAGATCGAAACCACGCAGATCCGTCTCACCGTGACGCTGAACGGCGGCCACTGCGCATGGGAACTGCATGACGGCAGCGAATGGCGACGTGTGCTGCAGGATCGCGCGACCCAGGCCTATAACTTCGGCTGGTGGGACAAGCGCGTCTATCACTACCTGCGACGCGAGCCCGGCGAGATGTATGTGGGACTCGGCGAGCGTGCCGGCTCGCTCGATCGCGCGGGCGGCCAGTACCGGATGGTCAACGTCGATGCGATGGGCTACAGCGCTCGCACCACCGATCCGCTCTACAAGCACATCCCGTTCTATCTGACGTGGCAGCGCGAAACAGCGCTCGGCTTCGGTCTCTTCTACGACACCCTCGCCGACTGCGCATTCGACATGGGTCGCGAACTCGATAACTATCACGGCCACTATCGACACTTCATCGCCGAACATGGCGATCTCGACTACTACTTCATTGCATCGCCGGCCACACCGCTTGCAGCTGTGCGCCGCTTCACCTGGCTCACCGGGCGACCCGCGCTGATGCCGAAGTGGGGGCTAGGCTATTCCGGCTCGACGATGAGCTATACCGACGCACCCGATGCGCAGCACCAGATGGGCGAATTCCTCGAGCGCTGTCGCGAACACGATGTGCTGTGCGACTCGTTTCATCTGTCGTCGGGCTACACGTCGATCGGCGCGAAGCGCTATGTGTTCAACTGGAACCACGACAAGTTTCCGGACATCGACGGCTTCGTGCAGGGCTATCTCGCACACGGCGTGCGACTTTGCGCGAACATCAAGCCGTGTCTGCTGCGCGATCATCCCGAGTTCGAGCAGGCATCGCGCGATGGTCTGCTGATCCGCGCACGCGACGGCGCACCGGCCTGGGTGCAGTTCTGGGACGAGGTCGGTGCATACCTCGACTTCACGAATCCGGACACGCTTGCGTGGTGGCAGGCGCACGTCACGGATGCGCTGCTGCATCACGGCATCGCAGCGACCTGGAACGACAACAACGAATTCGAAATCTGGACCGACGATGCGATCGCACAGGGCTTCGGCAAGCCGTACCCGGCACGCGAAGCGAAGGTCCTGCAAACGATGCTGATGATGCGTGCATCACGCGATGCACAGCGCACGCATGCGCCGGACCAACGACCGTTTCTCGTGTCGCGCTCCGGCGGCGTCGGCATGCATCGTTATGTGCAGACGTGGTCGGGCGACAACTACACGTCGTGGGAAACGCTGCGCTACAACCTCAAGATGGGACTGGGTCTCGCGATGTCGGGTGTGTCGAACACGGGCCACGATATAGGCGGATTTTCGGGTCCGGCACCGGACGCGGAACTGTTCGTGCGATGGATACAGTTCGGCATCTTCATGCCGCGCTTCAGCATTCATTCGTGGAACGACGACGGCACGGTCAACGAACCGTGGATGCATCGCGAAGCGACAACGCACGTATCGGCGCTGATCAAACTGCGCTACCGGTTGATTCCGTATCTCTATCACCTGCTGTGGGAATCGACGCAGCGCTACGAACCGGTACTGCGTCCGATGTTCGCTGAATTCCCGCACGATCCTCGATGCTACGAGGACGGCGACGACATGATGCTCGGTAGCGCGTTACTCGTAGCGCCGGTGGTTGAATCCGGGCAGACGCATCGTCAGGTGTGGCTGCCCGACGGGGTGCACTGGGTGTCGTACTGGAGCGGTGAAACTTTTGCTGGAGGGCAAACCGTAAGCTTCCCTGCGCCTTGGGACCAGCCCGTCATGCTGATGCGTGAAGGAACGGCCATCCCGTTGAACATCGCAACGCAGCATTTTGCCCAGCCCGCTGAACAGCGTGCGTTTGTCGTTGCACCGTGCGTGGGTAGCGGTGTTGTCGAAGGTGTGTGTGTCGAAGACGACGGTATATCCGAAGCCTGGCGCGCCGGCGAACATGGAAGCGTGAAGCTGCGCGTCGCATGCGATGCCGCGACGCTTTCGGTATCGGTCGAATGGGCGGGACATGGGCGCCCGCCATTCGCTTCGATCGATCTCCTGATCCCGGCGGCGGACACGCGTCGTGTGGTCGCTTTGAATGGCACGATCACAACGGCAGCGCACGAGGCCGGATGGACGCGCTTCACCCTCGATCTCGTTACCCATGCAGGTTGAATGCATCGGCTTCGACCGGTACCGCGGAATGGCACACCATCGCCTCACAGCGGTTGACTTCGCGCGAACGCCCCGCCAAAATCCGGCCATCCGTCGAACTGGAACCTGTACCTTGGACAGTAGCAGTAGCCGAATCCCGACTTTCCCGCTCGCCTGACCGGCAAGACCCCGCGCCCGATTTCCTCCTGCCGCCGTCTTGCCATCCGGGCAAGCGGTGCGCGTCATACCGTTTCCACGCACGTTGCGTGTTGCCGCCATGCATTGCATGTTGCGCACGTTGCCGCCCGCGCGTGAGAACATCGCTTCGCGATCATCCGTATTCTCTTTGCGCGTGATCGCGGAGCGTCGCGAATGGTCATGGATTGCCGCGCGTGACCGCGCATCGACATCGCACGCCCGTTTCGCGCGCCTGTCATGCGTATCGATCAACCTGTGCGTCTGCACGTTTTGTCTTTTATCTCATGACGCTTGAATTTCTTCTACGGCTTCTCGTCGCGTTCTCCTGCGGTGTCGCGATCGGCATCGAACGGCAGATGCGCCAGCGCACGGCCGGGCTGCGCACGATCACGCTGGTTGCGAGCGGTGCGTGCCTGTTCGTCACGCTCGGCGTACTGACCGGCAACGGTACCGCCGGCGTCACGCAGATCGCCGCGTATGTCGTCTCGGGGGTCGGTTTTCTCGGAGGCGGCGTGATCATGCGCGAGAAGGGTTCCGTCCAGGGCATCAATACGGCGGCCACGTTGTGGTGCTCTGCAGCAGTCGGTGTGCTGAGCGGTAGCGGCCATTTTGGTCCCGCGCTTGCCGGCACCTGCGTCGTACTGCTGACGAACACCGTGCTGCGCGAAGTCAGCCAGCTGATCAACGCGACGCCCGTTTCAAACGCCGACCTGATCCGGGCGTACGTGTTGAGTGTAGTGTGCCGCGACGACGACGAAATCCATATCCGCACGGCCCTGTCGAACGCAATGTCGTCGACGCCCCTGTCGTTCCAGAGCCTGACGAGCGAGGATGTCGCCGATCAACCGGGACGCATTCTCGTCACGGCGACACTGAAACTGCATCCGAAAGACCAACCGAAGCTCGAGTGGATGGCCAGCCGGATCAGCATGGAAAAGAGTGTGTCGAGCGTCAGCTGGATCGCTCAGGAAGCAGAGCCAACCCCCGAATGACGTCGTAATGCTGCATCGCCAGATGCTCTCTGGATCGGGTCTTCAGGCGGCTTGCGATACTCCACAGCGCCTCACGCCAGGTTGCAATACGCTACCGGCTGGTTCAGATATTGTTAATTCCATATCCTGAAGGATGGACGGCGCCCTCGCCATCGACTAAGCTCCGTTCGGTGAACCCCTTCACGTTCAACCATGGAGTCTCGATTATGGAACACGGCATCATTGCATGGCTCATCATCGGTGCGATCGCTGGCTGGCTAGCAGGTGTGCTGGTTAAAGGCGGCGGCTTCGGATTGATCGTCGACATCATCGTCGGCATCGTCGGTGCGTTCATCGGCGGGTGGCTGGCCGGCGTGCTGGGTATTACGCTCGGCGGTGGCTGGATCGGTTCGATCATCACTGCGGTAATCGGCGCAGTCATTCTGCTGTTCATCATCCGGCTCTTCCGACGAGGAGCGTAGCGTTTCCGGCGTCAGGTAGCAGCCGCTGCCTGACGCCTCTGCGATCGACATCGTTTCGGTTTGCCTTGATCGTTTGATCGTTTTGTTGATCGCTTCATCACGCACCGCCCTGCTACTCAGGTAGCAATCTGTAGCATCGGGCCGGTTCGATCGAACTGCGTGCGCCGCGTTGTGCCGCACGTTGTGCAAGCTGTTCTCTTCTTCCCTTTTGCGCGTCCCCATTCGTTCAATACGCGGTCTGCGTATGGCGATGTGCTGCTCGTCCATTGCTGAATGCAACGCACATGCCGCGAACTCATTTGCTTATTCGATATCGAGCTTTGAGCCGCGGCCGAAGCGGCTACAGTTCATGATGTTGCTGTCCTGTCTGACTCTGCTGTCGAGATATGGAGGAACATTATGGGTATCTGGAAGCCGGACCCGAGCTTCTATCCATCGCCGCGCCTCGCTGCGCAGGCGCCGCCGGAAAAGTTCGCCTACGTCGCCGCGTTCGATCCCGAGCGCAAGCAACCTGACGGCATAGCAGTCGTCGATGTCGACTCGACCTCATCGCGTTACGCCACGATCGTGAGCAACCTCGCGATGCCGAACGTCGGAGACGAACTGCATCACTTTGGATGGAACGCGTGCTCTTCGTGTCTCTGTCCGAATGCGCCTCATCCGCATACCGAACGGCGCTATCTGGTTGTGCCTGGGCTCCGTTCGTCGCGCATCTATATCGTCGATACGAAACCCGATCCGCTGAAGCCTTCGATCGCCAAGATCATCGAGCCCGAAACGATCGCGAAGCGGACCGGCTACACGCGACCGCATACCGTGCACTGCGGTCCGGGCGGCATCTACGTGACTGCGCTCGGTAGCGCGGAGGGCGGTGCGCCTGGCGGTATTTTTCTGCTCGATCCGGATAGCTTCGAGCCACTCGGGCGCTGGGAAGTCGATCGCGGCTCACAGCAGCTCGCCTACGACGGCTGGTGGCATCTCGGCTACGACACGCTCGTCACAAGTGAATGGGGAACGCCCGATACGTTCGAGAACGGTCTGGTTCCCGAGATACTGCTCGGTGGAAAGTATGGGCATCGGCTGCATTTCTGGGACCTTACCCGGCGTAAGCACCTTCAGGAGATCGACTTCGGGCCGGAGTACCAACTGGTATTCGAACTGCGGCCTGCACACGATCCAACCAAGGCCTACGGCTTCGTCAATTGCGTGATCAGCCTGAAGGATCTCTCGTCGTCGATCTGGGTGTGGTACCGCGATGGAAACGCATGGGGCGTGCGCAAGATCATCGATATTCCCGCCGAGCCGGCCGCCGCTGAACTCCTGCCACCGATGCTGAAGTCGTTTGGCGCAGTGCCGCCACTGGTGTCGGACATCGATCTGTCGATGGACGATCGCTTTCTATATGTGTCCTGCTGGGGGACCGGCGATCTGCTGCAGTACGACGTCTCCGATCCGTTTGCGCCGAAGCTGGTGGGGAAGGTGCGGATCGGCGGCATCGTGTCGCGTGCGTCGCATCCTGGCGCGTCGAACGGTGCGCTCAATGGCGGTCCGCAGATGGTTGAAGTGAGTCGCGACGGCAAGCGCGTCTACTTCACGAACTCACTATACGGTGCGGTCGACTCGCAGTTCTATCCCGATGGTATCGATGGCTGGATGGTGAAGCTCGACGTCGCCGCGAACGGAGGCATTGGGTTCGATCCGAAGTTCTTTCTCGAGTGGCCGGCCGGTCATCGTCCGCACCAGATACGGCTCGAAGGCGGTGACTGTTCGTCGGACTCGTACTGCTATCCATGACACTCTGGAGCCCAACGCCACACTCCGCCTGGATGTGGGCCGCGATCGTCGGGCTCGGTGTGTTCCACGGCATCAACCCTGCGATGGGCTGGCTGTTCGCCGTAGCGTTGGGTCTCTATCGAAAGAGCCGGCGGGTGGTGCTGCTGGCGCTGGTGCCGATTGCGTTTGGACATGCGCTTGCGGCAGGTCTGTTGCTGGCTGCCGGACTTTCGCTAAGCGCTGCGATCGGTCATACGACGCTCAACCGGGTGTGTGGCGCGTTGTTGATCGGCTGGGCCATCTGGCATTGGGTGCGAGGGCACAAGATGCGTTCACGCGTCGGCATGCAAACAGGGTTTGCCGGACTCGCTGCCTGGTCTTTTGCAATGTCCGGCTCGCACGGTGCAGGGCTGATGCTGATTCCGGTATTGATGCCGACTTGCAATGCGTTGACGGCTGTAGGCACGGGTACGCCGTCTATTGCGCTGCTCGCTTTCGCCGCGCTCCTGCTGCACAGCGCAGCCATGCTCGCAACGATTGGAGCGATATCGCTAGCGGTATTCGACTGGTGGGGATTGGGCGGTCTCAGAACGAAGTGGGTGAACTTCGATTTGCTCTGGACGGGTACGCTTGCGCTGTGTGGGGTATTTCAGCTGAACGCGTAACGGAGACGCGTCTGGCCGCACGGTAAAACCCGTGCGCTGTAAACGGCAAGACCCCGCTGGTTAAGGGCGGGGTCTTGTCTTGCAGCATGAGGAGCCTGACGATTACCTACTTTCACAC
The DNA here is from genome assembly GCF_002362315.1 of Paraburkholderia acidicola. Taxonomy (GTDB): domain Bacteria; phylum Pseudomonadota; class Gammaproteobacteria; order Burkholderiales; family Burkholderiaceae; genus Paraburkholderia; species Paraburkholderia acidicola. The sequence goes on along the minus strand of NZ_MTZV01000006.1, from coordinate 92 downwards.
GGGCAATCCGCACTATCATCGGCGTGGAGTCGTTTCACGGTCCTGTTCGGGATGGGAAGGGGTGGTACCGACACGCTATGGTCATCAGGCAT
>NZ_MTZV01000005.1 GCF_002362315.1 Paraburkholderia acidicola | reverse complement strand
AACTTCCTCACCCGCCTGCCCCGCCGCAAATCCCCGCCAGTACTGGCTCTCCCGCCTCCCGCACCCCCCTTCTCCGGAGCGCGAAAGACCGAGATTCTAGCGACACCATCACCGCCGCGCAAGCGTTTTTTCGATCACGCCTCTATCGATGCTTGAAGACCGCTTTGCGCTTCTCAACGAACGCCGCCATTCCCTCTTTCTGATCCTCGGTTGCGAAGAGTGAGTGGAACAGGCGCCGCTCGAAAGTTACGCCTTCCGCCAGCGTCGTTTCATAGGCGCGGTTCACTGACTCCTTCACCATCATCACTGCCGGCAGCGGAAATTCGGCAATCGTCGCAGCGGCCGCAATCGCATCGTCAATCAGCGACGCCGCCGGAACCACACGCGACACCAATCCTGCCCGCTCGGCTTCCGTCGCATCCATGAAGCGCGCCGTCAGACACATGTCCATGGCCTTCGCCTTCGAAACGGCACGCGGTAGCCGTTGCGTCCCGCCTGCTCCCGGCATAACGCCGAGCTTGATCTCAGGTTGCCCGAACTTCGCAGTATCGGCGGCGAAAATGATGTCGCACATCATCGCCAGTTCGCAGCCGCCGCCGAGCGCAAAGCCCGCCACTGCGGCAATGATCGGCTTGCGGATTGTCCGCACCGTTTCCCAGTTGCGGGTGATGTACTCACCCTTGTACACGTCCATATAGGTGTAGGTGGCCATCATGCCGATGTCGGCACCCGCCGCGAACGCCTTCTCGCTGCCGGTCACGACGATCGCGCCGATGTCATCGTCGGCATCGAATGCCTTGAGCGCCACGCCCAGTTCGTCCATCAGCGCGTCATTCAGCGCATTCAGTGCTTTCGGCCGGTTCAGCGTGATCAGACCGACCCGCCCACGGGTCTCGACCAGAATGTTTTCGTATGCCATTTGCGCTCCTTGGTTTGTTGTAGAAGGCGCGCGAAAACATTTCGCGCAGCCGGACCAATAATGCTAACATTCACCAACCAACCGGTCGGTTAATTATTCGGTAAGGTTTCCCCAACTACTGCTCGGCATCCCCTCTCCATGACACATTCCTTATTCACGAAGCACGAAGACACGCTCCAGAAGGCGCTTGCCGCTATCGAGACGCGCGGCTACTGGAGCCCGTTTGCCGAAATGCCCAGCCCAAAAGTGTACGGGGAAACGGCAAGCGCTGACGGTGAGGCTGCGTTCAAAGCCCACCTTCATACGACCTTCGAACTCGACCAACCCAGTACCGGTGAAACCGTCGGCGCCGAAGCGTCGCCGTTCGGCTTCCCGCTCGGCATCCGCTATCCGAAGGCGGATCCCGACGCCCTCATCGCCGCCGCCGCCAAAGCCCAACGCGAATGGCGCACCGCCGGCCCGCAGGCATGGATCGGCGTGAGCCTCGAAATTCTCGCGCGCGTGAACCGGGCCAGTTTCGAAATTGGCTACAGCGTCATGCACACCACCGGCCAGGCGTTCATGATGGCCTTCCAGGCCGGCGGCCCGCATGCTCAGGACCGCGCCCTCGAAGCTGTCGTCTATGCGTGGGACCAGTTGCGCCGCATCCCCGCTGACGCGCACTGGGAAAAACCACAAGGCAAGAACCCGCCGCTCGCGATGCAGAAGCGTTACACGATCGTGCCGCGCGGCACTGGTCTCGTACTCGGTTGCTGCACTTTCCCCACGTGGAACGGCTACCCCGGTCTTTTTGCGGACCTCGCCACCGGCAACACCGTTATCGTCAAGCCGCATCCAGGTGCCATCCTGCCTCTTGCGATCACAGTGCGAATTGCCCGCGACGTACTCCGTGAAGCCGGTTTCGATCCGAACGTCGTCACACTCCTTGCAACCGAACCGAACGACGGCGCGCTCGTCCAGGACCTCGCACAACGCCCGGAAATCAAGCTGATCGATTTCACCGGCAGCACGCAGAACGGCACCTGGCTCGAACGTCACGCGCATCAGGCACAGGTCTTCACCGAGAAAGCCGGCGTCAACCAGATCGTCATCGACTCGGCCGATGACATCAAGGCCGTCGCCCGCAACATCGCGTTCTCGCTTGCGCTGTACTCCGGCCAGATGTGCACTGCTCCGCAAAATATCTACGTACCCCGCGACGGCATCCGTACCGCTGAAGGCTCGCTGACATTCGACGCGGTCGCCGAAGCGCTGGCGGGTGCCGTCCAGAAACTCGTTGGCGATCCCGCGCGCGCAGTCGAACTGCTGGGCGCGATCCAGAACGAAGGCGTCGTGCAACGCATCGACGAAGCACGCCATCTCGGCCACGTCCTGGTCGACAGCCAGGCAATCGACCATCCTGCTTTCGCCGGTGCACGCGTGCGCACGCCGCTCGTGCTGAAACTAGATGCCGCTACCGACGCCCACCAGTTCACGCGCGAATGGTTCGGCCCGATCTCGTTCGTCATCGCGACCGACTCCACGGCGCAGTCGCTGGAACTCGCCGGCTCAATCGCTGCAGAGCACGGCGCACTGACGCTGTCGGTCTACAGCACCGACAACGCTGTGGTCGAAGCTGCACACGAAGCTTCGATTCAAGGCGGTGTCGCACTATCGATCAATCTGACGGGCGGCGTATTCGTCAACCAGTCGGCAGCGTTCTCAGACTTTCACGGCACCGGCGCCAACCCGGCAGCCAACGCGGCGCTCGCCGATGCGGCGTTCGTCGCGAGCCGCTTCCGTGTTGTGCAGAGTCGTGTGCATGTTGAACCGAGATCGGTGCCCGCGTAAGTCGGCCGGACGGTCTATGCCGTCTGGTCGAGTCGAATCCGCACCGACCTCCGAATAAGATGAGCCCAAGTGACCGGTCCGTACCGGTCACACCCTGCAGGAACCCGACATGACCGATGCTTTCATCTGCGACGCAATCCGCACTCCATTCGGCCGCTATGGCGGCGCCCTGAAAGACGTTCGCGCCGACGATCTCGGCGCGGTACCGATCAAGGCACTGATCGAGCGTAACCCCGGCGTCGACTGGCGCGCGCTCGACGACGTGATCTATGGCTGCGCGAATCAGGCCGGCGAAGACAACCGCAATGTCGCGCGTATGGCGGCACTGCTCGCCGGCCTGCCCGTCGATGCACCCGGCGCAACGATTAACCGGCTGTGCGGTTCCGGCATGGACGCAGTCGGCACCGCGGCGCGCGCAATCAAGGCAGGCGAAGCCAGATTGATGATCGCAGGCGGCGTAGAAAGCATGACGCGCGCGCCGTTCGTCATGGGTAAAGCGGCGAGCGCGTTCTCGCGTCAAACCGACATTTACGACACGACCATCGGCTGGCGCTTCATCAATGCGTTGATGAAGCGCGATTACGGCGTGGACTCAATGCCGGAAACGGCGGAAAACGTCGCCGTCGAATTCGGCATCGCGCGTGCCGATCAGGACGCGTTCGCGTTGCAAAGCCAGCAGAAAGCAGCACGTGCGCAACGCGACGGCACGCTTGCCGAGGAAATCGTCGCTGTCGAAATCGCCCAGAAAAAGGGCGACGCATTGCGGGTGACGCTTGACGAGCATCCGCGCGAAACCTCGCTCGAAGCACTCGGCAAACTCAAAGGTGTCGTGCGCGCCGACGGCACGGTGACTGCAGGCAACGCATCGGGTGTAAACGACGGTGCGTGCGCGCTGCTACTCGCCAACCAGGCAGCCGCGGATCAATACGGCCTGCGGCGCCGCGCCCGCGTGATCGGCATGGCAACCGCGGGTGTCGAGCCGCGCATCATGGGAATCGGGCCCGCACCCGCCACGCAGAAGTTGCTGAAGCAGCTCGGTATGTCGCTCGAGCAATTCGACGTGATCGAACTGAACGAAGCGTTTGCATCGCAAGGGCTTGCCGTATTGCGCACACTCGGGTTGCGCGACGACGATCCGCGCGTCAACCCGAATGGCGGCGCCATCGCGCTCGGACATCCGCTCGGCGCATCGGGCGCACGACTCATTACAACGGCGTTGTATCAACTGGAGCGCAGCGGCGGTCGCTTTGCGTTGTGCACAATGTGCATCGGCGTCGGTCAGGGCATTGCGCTCGCGATCGAACGCGTCTAGCGCCGCGCCTGCACAGGAGGAGACACCCATGTCAGATGAAACGATCAAAGTCGCAATCGATGCTGCGAGCCATGTCGCGACCATCACGCTCAACCGTCCGGACAAGCTCAACAGCTTTACGCGCACGATGCACGGCGAACTCTCCGCGGCGCTCGGTCAGATCGAAGCCGCAGGCGTCCGTGCATTGGTACTCACCGGCGCGGGCCGCGGTTTCTGTGCCGGCCAGGATCTCGCGGATCTGGACTTCACGCCTGGTGCGATGACCGATCTCGGCGATCTGATTGACACGCACTTCAACCCGCTGATCCGTCGGCTGCAAGCACTCCCGTTACCCGTGATCGCCGCCGTCAACGGCACCGCGGCCGGGGCGGGCGCGAATCTCGCGCTCGCTTGCGATCTCGTCGTCGCGGCCCGCTCGGCGAGTTTTATCCAGGCGTTCGTGAAGATCGGCCTCGTGCCCGACTCGGGCGGCACGTGGTTCCTGCCGCAACGCATCGGGATGGCGCGCGCGCTGGGACTCGCCCTCACCGGCGAAAAGCTCAGCGCGGAGAAGGCCGAAAGCTGGGGGTTGGTGTGGCGCGTCGTCGATGACACCGAGCTTTCCGCAACCGCAACCCAGCTGGCTACACAGCTCGCACAGCAACCCACGCGCGCGATTGCGGCAATCAAGCACGCGATGCGCGCAGGCCAGACGCACACGCTCAGCCAGCAACTCGACCTCGAGCGCGATCTGCAACGCGAACTCGGTAACTCGCACGATTACGCCGAAGGTGTGCAGGCGTTCATCGAAAAACGCGCGCCGCGCTTCGAAGGACGCTGACATGTCGACACAAACTCAAGTAGACCCGTCCGCCATGACGCCCGACGAGCTCGCCCGCGCCACCGCGCAAAGCATGTACGCCGCCGACCGCTGCAGCAAAGCACTCGGATTCGAGCTACTCGACGTGCGCCCGGGCTACGCCCGCATGCGGATGACAGTGCGTGACGACTTCCTGAACGGCCACGAAATCTGTCACGGCGGCCTGATCTTCACGCTCGCCGATTCGACCTTCGCTTTCGCGTGCAACTCGTACAACGTGAACACCGTGGCATCCGGATGCTCGATCGAGTTTCTGCGCCCGGTGCCCGGCGGCGACGTGCTGACTGCCGAAGCCGTCGAGCAGACCTTGAGCGGACGCACCGGCATCTACGATATTCGTGTGACCAATCAAACCGGCGAGACCGTCGCGATGTTCCGCGGCAAATCGGCACAGATTCGCGGCAGCGTGATTCCGCCGGCGGCCGGCTAGCCCGTACCAGCGTCAATTGCCCGCGCGCGCATCTATTCTGAAGAAGACAAGGAGACCTTCGATGACCACCTCGCTCCCGCTCGACCCGATCGAAACAGCGAGCCGCGACGAACTCGCTGCACTGCAGCTCGAACGATTGAAATGGTCGCTCACACACGCGTATGAGAATTCGCCGGTGTACCGCCGCAAGTTCGATGACGCCGGCGTTCATCCGGCTGAGCTACGCACGCTCGCCGACCTGTCGCGCTTCCCGTTCACGACGAAGCAGGACCTGCGCGACAACTACCCGTTCGGTATGTTCGCGGTGCCTCAACAGCAGGTTTCACGAATCCACGCTTCGTCGGGTACGACCGGCAAACCGACCGTGGTCGGCTACACGAGCCGCGATATCGACACATGGGCGAATCTCGTCGCACGATCGATCCGCGCGGCCGGCGCGCGGGCCGGCGACAAGGTGCACATCAGCTACGGCTATGGCCTCTTCACCGGCGGACTCGGTGCACACTACGGCGCAGAGCGCGCGGGTCTCACTGTCATTCCGTTCGGTGGCGGCCAGACCGAAAAACAGGTCCAGCTGATCCAGGATTTCCGGCCGGACATCATCATGGTGACGCCGAGTTACATGCTCTCGATCGCCGACGAACTCGAGCGGCAAGGCATCGACCCCGCTGCGTGCTCGCTGCGCATCGGCATCTTCGGTGCGGAGCCGTGGACCAACGACATGCGCCGCGCGATCGAGCAACGCATGGGTATCGATGCGGTCGACATCTACGGTCTGTCGGAAGTGATCGGCCCGGGCGTCGCGTCGGAATGCGTGGAAACCAAAGACGGTCCGACCATCTGGGAAGACCACTTCTATCCTGAAGTGATCGACCCCGTCACCGGCGAAGTATTGCCCGACGGCGAACTGGGCGAACTCGTATTCACGTCGCTAACCAAAGAAGCGCTGCCTATCGTCCGCTACCGCACCCGCGATCTCACGCGTCTGTTGCCCGGCACAGCACGCACGATGCGGCGGATGGAAAAGATCACTGGCCGCTCGGACGACATGATGATCGTGCGCGGCGTGAACGTCTTCCCGACGCAGATCGAGGAACTGCTGCTCAAGCAGCACGCGCTCGCGCCGCACTATCAGATCGTGCTGACGAAGGAAGGCCCGCTCGACGTGCTGACGCTGAACGTCGAGCCCTGCCCCGAATCGGCACCCGACACGACTGCGCTCCATGCAGCAAAACAGGCGCTGACCTACGACATCAAGGCGCTGATTGGCGTGAGTGCGGTGGTCAACGTGCTGGCGGTGAATGGTATCGAGCGGTCGGTGGGTAAGGCGCGGCGGGTGATCGACAGGCGCCAGGCGGGCGCCTGAGCGAAAGAAGGACAGCAGGAAAATGCAGCTTCGTGGTATCAGACCACGAAGCTGCGCATCTGCGCATCTGCGCATCTACGTATTACGACCTCGGCAGCAACAACCACATCCGGCCAGCCTGCTTCATCTTGCCAGCCAGATCGCCGGCATCGTCGCCGAGCCCCCAGAAGTAGTCGGCACGTACGCCGCCCTTGATCGCGCTGCCGGTGTCCTGTGCGAACACGAGACGGTTCATCGGCTGGTTGGTGAGCGGACGTGTGGTCTGCAGGAAGACCGGTGTGCCGAGCGGGATCGAGGATGGATCGACGGCGATCGACCGCTCAGGTGTGAGCGGCACGCCCAGCGCACCGATCGGACCATCCGCGCCGCCGCCTGGTGCCGGTTCCGAGTTCGGCATCTCGCGAAAGAACACGAAGCGCGGATTCGTATCGAGCAACGCATCGACTCGCCCAGGATTCGCGCGCGCCCACGCCTTGATGCCCTGCATCGTCGCCTGGGCAGGCGTGACTTCGCCGCGATCGAGCAGCCAGCGGCCAATCGACCGGTACGGCTGATTGTTCGTCCCGCCGAAGCCCACACGCATCACGCTACCGTCTTCCATCACGACGCGGCCCGATCCCTGGACCTGCAGGAAGAACGCCTCGATTGGATCGTCGACCCACACGAGTTCGTTGCCGTTCAGCACGCCGGCGCGTTCGAGTTGCGCGCGCGTCGGCAATTCAGACCCTGCACGATAGCCGGCAGGCCAGCGGTACAGCGCAGTCTGATAGATACCGTGACGCGTACGCGAACCACGCAGCAGCGGCTCGTAATAACCGGTCACGAGACCATCGAGCGTGCCGTCGTTGTTCGCGAGCTGAAATGGTGCGAAATAGGCTTCAAAAAACGTCCGCGCACCGGATACATCGAGATCGTCGATCTGCGCCGCCGCTGCGCAGGCGCGCTGCCAGTTTTCCATACGGGCCAGCCGCACGCAGTTCTGCCGCAGCGCTGCGGTCGCACCGATCAGCGAATCGTCGCTCCAGCCCGGCACCTGCTGCCACGTGACCGCCGTGAGACGCGCGGGCGCAATCTGCCCCGGAATGATCGCAGCCCCGGTGGGCGGCGACACCGGGCGCCGCACCGGCGCACTACCGCACGCAGCAAGCAGGACTGCCATCGAAACAGCACCGGCCCACGCTACGGCGCGCCGGACAAAACGCATACAATGTTCGCTCTTGATGGAAACCGCCATGTCTGAACTACTCGACGAATACCCGATGCTCATATTCGCGCTGGAATCACTTCTGGCGCTCTCGCTGCTGATTTTCATCGTGGTCTGGACCGCGTCCGGAAAGAAGAAGACGTCGCGCAACAAGCCGCGTTAGGACCTGCTGCAAACCTGTTAGCAGACCCTGAACGCGCCGCGACGTTCAATGCAGCGTGCGCGGCATGCGCAGAATGAACTCGGGCACCGGCGCGTCGAAGCGCTCTCCGTCTTCGGCGACGCAAAAGTACTCGCCGCGCATCGTACCCACGGGTGTCGCGATCACCGCCCAGCTCGTATATTCGAATTGCTCGCCGGGTTTGAGCAGCGGCTGATGCCCCACCACACCGAGCCCTTTTACTTCCTGCACACGCTCTTCGCTGTCCGTGATCACCCAGTGGCGAGCGATCAGTTGCGCGGGTACCTGCCCGCTGTTGCGGATGGTCAGCGTATAGGCAAACGCATACTGGCGATGCTCCGGGTCCGATTCCTCGGGCAGATACTGCACCTGCGACGACACGTTGAATTCGTACTGACTCATCCTGATTCCGCCCGCTTCCGGTCTGGTAATGGTGTGTGGTTAAAGTCCTCGCGAAGCCCGTACGCCAGTGCTTTGCGACGCGTCGGCGGGAACCTCGTTCATGGGTTGGCATTCTGCTTGATGCCGCGCAGGCCCGCAACCAGACTGTCCCGCCCCGCACAAGGCCGGGTTGCCCGCGAACCGGTAAAATAGCCGTTTTCCGTCGATCTCTCCTCGCCATGACGCAATTCCGCATCGCTCCCAGCATCCTGTCCGCCGATTTCTCGCGGCTCGGCGAAGAAGTTCGCAACGTCGTCGCCGCCGGCGCCGACTGGATCCATTTCGACGTCATGGACAACCATTACGTGCCGAACCTGACGATCGGACCGCTCGTCTGTGAGGCGCTGCGCCCGCACGTTCAGGTGCCGATCGATGTGCATCTGATGGTGCGTCCGGTCGACCGGATCGTGCCGGATTTCGCGAAAGCCGGTGCAAACAGGATCAGCTTTCACCCTGAAGGCTCCGATCACATCGACCGTACCCTGTCGCTAATCCACGATCACGGCTGCAAGTCGGGGCTCGTGTTCAACCCGGCCACGTCGCTCAGTTACCTCGATCATGTGATGGACAAGGTGGATCTCGTGCTGATCATGTCGGTGAATCCGGGGTTTGGCGGACAGTCGTTCATTCCCGAAGCGCTCAACAAATTGCGCGAAGCGCGTGCGCGCATCGATGCGTACAAAGAAAAGACCGGCCGCGAAATTCTTCTCGAAGTGGATGGCGGCGTAAAAATCGACAACATCGCGGAGATTGCCGCGGCGGGGGCGGACACGTTCGTCGCCGGATCAGCCATATTTGGCAAGCCAGACTACAAGGCTGTGATCGACCAGATGCGCAGCGAGCTCGCCAAGGTCGCGCATTGATGACGATAGACGAAGCACATCCGTATGCCGCGCCGGTTTTCACCGGGCCGCGCCTGCAGGCCGCGATCGTCGACCTCGACGGCACGATGATCGATACCGTCGACGATTTCACCGCCGGCCTGAACGGCATGCTCGCGCAACTCGACGCGGCGCCGATCTCGCGTAGCGAAGTCATGGGCTATATCGGCAAAGGCTCGGAGCATCTGGTTCGCACCGTGCTCGTGTCGCGCCTCGGCGAAGATCGCGCGCAGGCGCACTTCGACAACGCACTCGCGATTTATCAGACCGAATACGCGAAGATCAACGGTCGCCATACCCGTCTTTATCCGGACGTCGAAGCCGGTCTGATCGCGATGCGCGCCGCGGGTCTCAAGCTCGCCTGCGTGACGAACAAGCCGCACCGCTTCGCCGTCGAACTGCTCACACAGTACGGATTGCTCGACTACTTCACTCTCGTGCTGGGCGGCGACAGCCTGCCGAAAAAGAAACCCGATCCGCTGCCGATCCTGCATGCGTGCGCCACGCTAGACGTCGCGCCGCAAGCGACGGTTGCCATCGGTGACTCGGAAAACGACGCGCTGGCGGGCCGTGCGGCGGGCACAGCGACCCTCACCGTCCCCTACGGCTACAATCATGGCCAGGCTATACAAACGATAAAATCGGATGGTATAGTTGCCTCGCTGCTCGATGCCGCCAAGGCGATCGCGGCACACAACCCACCGGCTTAATAAAGTCCTTCCTCATGTTTCTGAATAAAAAACGGAGTCTGAGCAGCATCGACCGGGGAGCATGGCCCTGGCGTCGCTGGTCGCGCTGATACCTCGCTGAGGTATGCTGAAGCTTCGCTTCGGCACCGTTTTTTACTTCGCTGCGCTCGCGCGCTTTCCCTGGTTTTCCGCTGCTGGCTTCGCTGTACCGTTTCGATTGCCGCCATGTACACGATGTAACACGATGTACGGCAGCTAACCGGACGATGCGCGCGTAGCGGTCAACCTCCGGTCAAGCTCGCACAGGTCGTCCCAGCAAACCCCGGCCACACACCGTCGGCGGCACGACCAGGCAGCAGCGCAATACCCCGCATTGTCCGGCGCATCCAGGCCGCCGAACGCATGAACAGGATCGGAACATGACCGAACTCGAATTCCAGTCCCTCGCCAACGAGGGCTACAACCGCATCCCGATGATCGCCGAGGCGCTCGCCGATCTGGAAACGCCACTGTCGCTGTATCTGAAGCTCGCGCAACCCGAGCGCAACGGCGCGAATTCGTTTCTGCTCGAATCGGTGGTGGGCGGCGAACGGTTCGGCCGTTATTCGTTCATCGGCTTGCCGGCGCGCACGCTGCTGCGCACCCGCAACGGTGTGTCGGAAGTGGTGCGGGACGGCAAGGTCGTCGAAACACATGAAGGCGATCCGCTCGAGTTCATCCAGCAGTTCCAGAAACGCTTCAAGGTTGCGCTACGACCGGGTTTGCCGCGTTTCGCGGGCGGTCTTGCCGGATACTTCGGCTACGACGCCGTCCGCTACATCGAGAAGAAGCTCGCTCACACTGCCCCGCCCGACGATCTCAACCTGCCCGACATCCAGTTGCTCCTGACCGAAGAAGTCGCGGTCATCGATAATCTCGCGGGCAAGCTCTACCTCGTCATCTACGCCGATCCGTCTACTCCTGAAGCCTATGCCCGCGCGAAACAGCGCCTGCGCGAACTGCGCCAGCGTCTGCGTACCACCGTCCAGCCGCCGGTAACGTCGGCGAGCGTGCGCACCGACATCTACCGCGAGTTCGCCAAAGACGATTACCTCGCCGCCGTGCGCAAGGCGAAGGAATACATCGCGGCCGGTGAACTGATGCAGGTCCAGGTCGGTCAGCGGCTCACCAAGCCGTATCGCGACAATCCGCTGTCGCTGTATCGCGCGCTGCGCTCGCTGAACCCATCGCCGTACATGTACTACTACAACTTCGGCGACTTCCATGTGGTCGGCGCATCGCCGGAAATTCTCGTGCGCCAGGAAAAGCGCGGCGAGGATCGTATCGTGACGATCCGTCCGCTCGCCGGTACGCGGCCGCGCGGCAACACGCCGGAACGCGACGCCGAACTCGCCACCGAACTGCTGAACGACCCGAAAGAAATCGCCGAACACGTGATGCTGATCGACCTCGCGCGCAACGACGTCGGCCGCATCGCGGAGATCGGCTCGGTCGCGGTGACCGACAAGATGGTGATCGAAAAGTATTCGCATGTGCAGCACATCGTCAGCTCGGTGGAAGGCAAGCTGAAGCCCGGCATGACGAACTTCGACGTGCTGCGCGCCACCTTTCCGGCCGGCACGTTGTCGGGTGCGCCGAAGGTCCGCGCGATGGAACTGATCGATGAACTCGAACCCGTGAAGCGTGGCCTGTACGGCGGTGCGGTCGGCTACCTGTCGTTCACCGGCGAAATGGATCTGGCCATCACGATCCGCACTGGCGTGATTCACAACGGCAATCTATATGTGCAGGCCGCGGCGGGCGTCGTCGCGGATTCGGTGCCCGAGTCCGAATGGCAGGAGACCGAGAACAAGGCGCGCGCGGTGCTGCGCGCAGCCGAGCAGGTGCAAGACGGCCTCGATAGCGACTTCTGACCGGAGACAGACCATGCTGCTGATGATCGACAACTATGATTCGTTCACCTATAACCTGGTCCAGTACTTCGGCGAACTCGGCGAAGACGTGCGGACCTATCGCAATGACGAAATCACGCTCGACGACATCGCGAAGCTCGCGCCGTCGCGCATCTGTCTGTCGCCGGGACCGAGCAATCCGCAACATGCGGGCATTACGCTCGACGTGCTGCGCGAGTTCTCCGGCAAACTGCCAATTCTGGGTGTGTGCCTCGGCCACCAGGCCATCGGCGAAGCGTTCGGCGGTCGCGTCGTGCGTGCGCAGACCATCATGCACGGCAAGGTGAGCCAGATCGAAACCGACGGCCGCGGCGTGTTTGCCGATCTGCCCAAGCACTTCATCGTCACCCGCTATCACTCGCTCGCGATCGAACGCGAGTCGCTGCCCGATTGCCTCGAAGTCTCGGCGTGGACCGAAGACGGCGAGATCATGGGTGTGCGTCACAAGGAACTCGCCGTCGAAGGCGTGCAGTTCCATCCGGAGTCGATCCTGTCCGAACACGGTCACGCGCTGCTCGAGAATTTCGTCAAGCAGTCGAAGCTGGCCAGCCAGCAGCAGCATCACGCATGACGATCGAGAGCGACACCATGACGATTACTCCGCAGGAAGCATTGCAGCGCACGATCGAACATCGCGAGATCTTCCACGACGAAATGCTGCATCTGATGCGCCTCATCATGCGCGGCGATATGTCGCCGGTGATGTCGGCGGCGATCATCACCGGGCTGCGCGTCAAAAAAGAGACCATCGGCGAAATCACCGCGGCCGCCACGGTGATGCGTGAATTTGCCCGGCACGTCGAGGTGCAGGACAACTCGAACTTCGTCGATATCGTCGGTACCGGCGGCGACGGTGCGCATACGTTCAACATTTCGACGGCGACGATGTTCGTCTCGGCCGCCGCGGGCGCGAAGGTCGCAAAGCACGGCAACCGCGGCGTGTCGAGCAAGTCGGGCAGCGCGGACGTACTCGAAGCGCTCGGCGTGAACATCGATCTGCAACCGGACCAGGTGGCAGCATCGATTGCCGAAACGGGCATGGGCTTCATGTTCGCGCCGAACCATCATCCCGCGATGAAGAACATCGCGCCGGTGCGCCGCGAACTCGGCGTGCGCACCATCTTCAACATCCTCGGCCCGTTGACCAACCCGGCCGGCGCACCGAATCAGTTGATGGGCGTGTTCCACCCCGACCTCGTCGGGATTCAGGTTCGCGTGATGCAGCGGCTCGGTGCAAAGCACGTGCTGGTCGTGTACGGGATGGACGGCATGGACGAGGTATCGCTCGGCGCGGCGACTCAGGTCGGCGAGTTGCGCGATGGCGAAGTGCGTGAGTACGAGATTCATCCGGAAGACTTCGGTATGCAGATGGTGTCGAACCGCTCGCTGAAAGTGACCGACGCGCAGGAATCGAAAGTGAAGCTGCTCGAAGCGCTCGACAACAAACCGGGCGTCGCGCGCGAAATCGTCGTTCTCAACTCGGGCACCGCACTCTATGCGGCGAATGTCGTCGAATCGATCGAGGCTGGTATCGAGCTGGCGCGCGAGGCAATCGCAAGCGGTCGTGCGCGCGCCAAGGTCGACGACCTGATTCGCTTCACCCAGCAATTCAAGCAGTAACTTCTGTACGGAACTCTCATGAGCGATATCCTCAACCGCATCATCGACGTCAAGCGCCAGGAAGTTCGCGTCGCCCAGCAGAGCGCGCCGCTTGAAGAACTCAGACTCGAAGCGTCAGCGCGCGATCACCGCGACTTCGTCGGCGCACTGCGCGCGAAGCACGCGGCCGGCGTGCCCGCAGTGATCTCCGAAGTGAAGAAGGCCAGTCCCTCGAAAGGCGTGATCCGCGAGCATTTCGTGCCGGCCGACATTGCGCGATCGTATGCGAAGCATGGCGCAGCCTGCCTGTCGGTGCTGACCGACGTGCAGTTCTTTCAGGGCAGCACCGCCTACCTTGAAGAAGCGCGCGCCGCGTGCGATCTGCCGGTACTGCGCAAGGATTTCATCATCGATCCGTATCAGATCGTCGAAGCCCGCGCGATGGGTGCCGACGCGATCCTGCTGATCGCGGCCGTGCTCGATACGCCGCAGATGCAGGACCTCGAAGCGTTTGCTCATTCGCTGGGACTCGCGGTGCTCGTCGAAGTCCACGACCGCGACGAGCTGACCGAGGCACTGACGCTAAAGACACCGCTGATCGGCATCAACAACCGCAACCTGCGCACGTTCGAAACCACGATCGAAACGACGATCGGCATGCTCGATTCAGTTCCGGACGACCGTATCGTTGTCACCGAATCGGGCATCCTGTCGCGTGCCGACGTCGAGCAGTTGCGTGCGATGGACGTGCATACGTTCCTCGTCGGCGAAGCGTTCATGCGCGCCGACGAACCGGGTGTGGAACTCGCGCGTATGTTTTTCTGATCGCGGCATAGAACGGACACAGCACACGGTAACGCACCATGGGACTTGAACGCGAAATCAAACTGGCGTTGCCGGCTGACCAGACGGCCGCGGCGACGCAGTGGTTTGTCACGCGTACGGGGCAAGCCGGACAAATTGTGCCGCTCGCGAACCGCTATTTCGACACGCCTGCGCTCGCGCTTGCGCGCGCGAAAAGTGCGCTGCGTCTGCGCCATACGCCGGAAGGCTGGCTGCAGACGTTCAAGACGGCGGGCACGTCGCGGGCTGGCCTGCATAGCCGGCACGAATGGGAAATGCCGGTAGCCGGCCCAGCGCTCGACATCGATGCGCTGCTGCGCGCCTGCGACGACGAACCTTCCGCCGCGGCACTGCGCCAGGCCGCACCGGAACTCGTCGAACTGTTTCGCACCGACTTCACGCGCACGATCTGGCACATCGACCACGCAGATGCGGCAATCGAAGCCGCGATCGATCAGGGCGAGGTCGTGGCCCAGGTGAACGGCGAAACGCGCCGTGCGCCGTTGTGCGAGATCGAACTTGAATTGAAGCGCGGCGACGAAAGCGCACTGCATACACTCGCCGCCGAGCTTCGCGCTCATATTCCCGGCCTCGCACCCGACGACATCAGCAAGGCGCAGCGCGGATACCATCTGCGGGAACGCTAGGCGACGATCTCCGCTCGCCTTCGCCTTGAGCTGCCGCAAGTTTGCTGCGACACTTGCGCCTCATGACCTCTTCCTCCCGCTCACGCGACCGCGCGTCGCACGCTTCGCAGGCATCGCTGTTTGCCGACGAGCCAGCCACTACCGCACCCGTACCTGTTCCCACCGGCGTTCAGCCGCTCGAAGCGCAGTTTGGCGCGCTGCCGCCCGCGTGGCGCGCGCTGCTCGATCCGTTTATCGGCAGTGAGGCTTATACGGCGCTGTGCCGTTTCGTCGATGGAGAGCGCGCCGCCGGCAAGACCGTCTATCCGGCGGATGTATTCCGCGCGTTACGTCTGACGAGTCCCGACGAGGTCAAGGTCGTGATCCTCGGCCAGGACCCGTATCACGGCGAAGATCGCGACACGCCGCAAGCGCACGGGCTCGCGTTTTCGGTGCCACCCGGCGTGCGGCCGCCGCCGTCGCTCAAGAACATCTTCAAGGAAATCGCCGCCAGCCTCGGGCATGAGCCGCCCGCTCACGGTTGCCTCGATGCATGGGCACAGCAAGGCGTGCTACTGCTGAACACCGTGCTGACCGTCGAGCGCAACAACGCCGCGAGTCACGCGAAACGTGGCTGGGAAAAATGCACCGACATGCTGATTCATGAGCTTGCGCAGCGTCATGACGGTCTCGTGTTCATGCTGTGGGGTGCGCATGCGCAGGCCAAACGTGTGCTGCTCGGCGGTCGTTCGCACAAAGTGCTGGAAGCACCGCATCCGTCGCCGCTATCGGCACATCGTGGCTTTCTGGGCTGCGGACATTTCGCGCTTGCTAACGCGTATCTCGTCGAAACGGGGCGTAAGCCTATCGACTGGCGTCTGCCCGAGATCGCGCGAACGCTTGCATAGGGTTTGCTCTCGCGCCCCGCTGAGCACTGAACGTTCAACAGCAAGAAGCAAACGCCAACAACCCGGTTCAAACAAAAACGCCACGAAAAGATTTCGTGGCGTTTTGCCGTGCATTACATCTGCACATCGCGGCACACACCGTGCCGCGCAACATCTACAGCGAGTACGCGAATCAGGCAGCCGTCGCGATCGCTTCGCGTGCACCGGCCAGTGCGGCAGCAGCAGCGTCCGGGCCCATGTTCAGACCTTCCGCATAGATGAAGTCCACGTCGGTCATACCGAGGAAACCGAGGAACGTCTTCAGGTACGGCGTGTGGGTGTCGCCGGGCGTGCCAACGTACTTGCCGCCGCGCGCCGCGACGATAAATACCTTCTTGCCCTTCACCAGACCTTCCGGACCCGATGCGCCGTAGCGGAACGTGATGCCGGCGCGGGCGATGAAGTCGAAGTAGGTCTTCAGTTGCGACGAGATGCCGAAGTTGTACATCGGCGCGGCGATCACGACGATGTCGGCGGCTTGCAGTTCAGCGATCAGCGCTTCGCTGCGTGCGGAGATGGCTTGCTGCTCGGCGGTGCGTTGTTCGGCCGGCGTGAAGAACGCTCCGAGGATCGCGTCGTCGAGATGGGGCAGCGGTTCAGCGTGCAGCTGGCGGACGACGACTTGCGCGCCCGGGTTCGACTGTTGCAGCTTGGCGGTCAGTTCATCGGCAAGCAGGGTCGACTGCGCGCCTTGCGAGCGGGCCGCCGAATTGATTTGAAGGATCGTGGTCATCGTTGACTCCAGTTGGGGCGCGCAGCGTTGCGCGAGTGGAGTCATTGTGTTTTTTTGCGAGGCCGCGAAAAAGTAGCGCGGCAGCGACGCATTGTTGCATCAGTAGAACAATCGGCTGCCTGAACGGACATACAGCCGTCGCATTGTATCGACCCCGACAGGCAATCGAAAGCCGCGGAGCGCCCGCGAGCGAGTGGGCACTCCGTCGCAGCGCGTTGCACGGCGGGGCTTTGCGCTTTCAGGCCTTCAGCCAGCGTTCGCGGGCACGGGTCGCGGCGGCACGGGAATCGGCGGTGGAGAGCACGTAGCGTGCGACCTCCGGAGCATCCAGTTTCAGCTGAACAACCCGCAGTTCGTCGCGCCGGAACGCATGGATTTCCACTTTCGCGCCCGCCAGGTAGCGCGCGAGCAACGCGTCGAGGTTGGCACCGGTGACACGCAACCCGTCGATCGCAACCAGCACATCGCCGGCCGAGAGCCCCGCTTTCTGCGCGGCACTGCCGTCGTGAACGGCAGCCAGCGTGCAGTCCGCGCCGCCCCGCACGCGTGCGCCCAGCGAAGGCTTCGCGCCCGCATCGGTTTCAGGCTTCAGCGACACGCCGAACGGCGCGAGCAACGCCGCCAGCGGCAGGTCGACCGTGCCGCGTACGCCATCGGTGAACAGTTCCGCAAGGTTTGCACCGGTCGCTTCGGCAAACAGCGCTTCGACATCCGCTTCCTCGACACCGACCGGCTTGCCGCGGTAAAAATCGCGGCCGTAGCGTTGCCACAGCAGGCGCATCACGTCGTCGAGCGATTTGCGGTTGCGGGTTTGCGCGCGAATCGTCAGATCGAATGCCAGTGCGATGAGCGAACCCTTCGTGTAATAGCTGACGATCGCGTTCGGTGCGTTTTCGTCCTGCCGGTAGTACTTGACCCACGCGTCGAACGAGCTTTCGGCAACCGTCTGCTTCAGGCGACCGCTGCCGCGCTGCACGCCGCCGACCACCTTGCCGACGAGGCCGAAGTAATCGTCCTGCGTGATAACGCCGCTACGCACGAGGATCAGATCGTCGTAATAGGACGTAAAACCTTCGAACAGCCACAGCAGCGACGTGTAGTTCTCGCGCGTCAGATCGTACGGTGCGAACGCGGCGGGCTTGATCCGCTTCACGTTCCACGTATGGAAGTACTCGTGGCTGCACAGGCCCAGGTAGGTCCGGTAGCCTTCGGTCATCGGCTCGCGCCCGGTCACCGGCAGATCGCCGCGATTGCAGATCAGCGCCGTCGACGCACGATGTTCGAGCCCGCCATAACCATCGCTGACCGCCTGGGTCATGAACACATAGCGGTCGACGGGCGCCTTCTTCGATTTCGGTTCGAAGAGCGCGATCTGCGCTTCGCAGATGCGCTTCAGGTCGGCGGCGAGCCGCTCCATGTCGAGCCCGACGACGCGCCCGGCAATCACGATGTCGTGCGGCACACCGTGCGCCTTGAAGGTCGCGAGCGCGAATTCGCCAAGCGTGACCGGATGGTCGATCAGCTCATCGTAGTTCTGCGCACGATATTCGCCGAAGCCATAGCGCTTCGTGCCGCGCGCTTCGGGCAGCGCGGTTGCGACACGCCATTGCCGGTACTGCGCGCCGGCCGGCTTCTGGATCTCGACGACGCAAGGTGCGTCTTCATGCCCCGGCACGGCGAGAAACACGCTCGTGCCGTTGAAGAAACCGGTCGTGTCGTCCAGATGCGCCGCACGCACCGACAGATCCCACGCGTAGACCTCGTAGCGCAGCGTCAGCGCACCTTTAACCGCCGCGGCCTGCCACGTGTGCTTGTCGGTCTTCGTGACGCGAACCTTGCGGCCCGCATCGTTGAACGCGCGCAGCGTGACGATGTTGCGCGCGAACTCACGCACCATATAGCTGCCGGGAATCCACACGGGCAGCATGAAACGCTGTCCGGCCGGATCGGGATCGGCGACGGTGACGGTGACTTCGAACAGGTGGGCAGCGGGCTGGCTGGGGACGATGGTGTAGCGGATCGGCTTCATCTGCGGGGTGGGTGCGAGCGATGAGATAGGGACGGCAGGAGGCGGTACCGTGCGCAGCGCGCTGAATCAGGCTGTGCCCGTGGGGCTACCTGCCGGTACGACGGAAGGAGGCGACGCTTTTAGCAACGCGCCGCCCGCCATCCGCGGTACCAGCACGTTTAGCGCACTGCCGAGATCTGTTTGTTCAGTTCGTCAGCGGGAACTGCGCCGGGCAAACGCCGGCCGTCGGCGAGGAACACCGTCGGCGTGCCGGTGACGTTCATCTCATGACCGAGCTTGAGGTTCTTGTCGATGGCGGCGGTATCGCAGGTACCCGCGGCTGTCGGCGCGGTGCGGTTCTGCATCCACGATTCCCATGCCTTCGCGCGATCGGTCGAACACCAGATCGACTTCGACTTCACCTCGGAATCAGGCGACAGCACTGGGTACAGGAACGTATAGACGGTGACGTTATCAACCGATTTCAGCGTGTTTTCGAGCTGCTTGCAGTACGGGCAGTTCGGATCGGAGAACACCGCGATCTGGCGGCTGCCGTTGCCCTTCACGACCTTCACTGCATTCGCGAACGGCAGGCTCGCAAAGTTGATGCGGTTGGTTTCCGACAGGCGCGCTTCGGTGAGGTTCTTGTGATTCTTCGCATCGATGAGATCGCCGAGAATCAGGTAGTCGCCGGTAGCGTCGCTATAGATGATCTGCGAGCCGAGATTCACCTCGTACAGCCCGGCGATCGGCGACTTCTCGATACTCTTGATCGTCGCGTCGGCGAGGCGCGTTTGCAGCGCCGCTTTCAGCTTGTCGGTGGTCTGATCGGCCTGCGCGGTGCAACCGAGCGTCGCGGCAGCGACAGCAAGGACAAGCGCAGCGATTCGGATAGGCTTTTTCATGCTGGATTCCCTGATTCGTTCACGCGCGCCCGATGCGCGCGCCTGCTTCGACTGTGATGTGGCGTGCTGCGTGATCATTTGAGTGTGCCCGAATGCGCTGCGACTTGCATCCGCGGCATCCGCGACGACCGCACACTTCTTCTTCCCTCTTGCTCAACCGAGCGCCGCAGAAACCAGCCAGCGCTTGACGAGCGGCTGCGCACCGATCATCGCCATCCCCGCGTTACGCACCGCGCGGGCAAGCGGACCGGGCACGGCGAAAAGCTTTTGCAGGCCGTCGGTGGCGAGCATCAGCGCGCGGATATCTTCGCGACGCGAGCGCTCGTAGCGGCGCAACAGCACCGTGTCGCCGAGATCGCGGAACGCTTCCTTCTGCGCGACGACTTCCGCCAGCGACATGACGTCGCGCAGCCCGAGGTTCATCCCCTGGCCCGCGAGCGGGTGGATCAGATGCGCGGCGTCGCCGACGAGAGCGACGCGCGGCGCGATTAAACGGTCGACAGTTTGCAGTGCGAGCGGAAAGCCCTTCGCCGGTGTCACGCATTCCAGCGTGCCCAACGTGCCTTGCGTCACGCGCTCAACTTCCGCTGCAAGCTTCGCCGGATCGTGTTCGAGCAGCGCATCGGCATGTTCGGTGCGCGCCGACCAGACCAGCGACACATGGCCATCCGGCAACGGCAGCAACGCGACAATCTCGCCGCCGCTGAACCATTGATACGCCGTTTCGCCGTGCGGGCACTCCGCCTTGAAATTGGCGACGACACCGGTCTGCTGATAGTCGCGCCGCAGAACCTTCGAACCGATCTGGGCGCGCACCCATGAATGCGCGCCGTCGGCACCGACCACCAGATCGGCTTCGATCGTGCGCCCGTTTGCCAGCGCAATCGTCGCGCCGGACGTTTTCACATCGAGCGCCTGGGCGCGTGCGTCGAGCCAGGTCAGATTCGGCTGGAAGCGCAGCGCGGCATCGAGTGCCTGTTCGATCAGCGATGATTCCGCGATCCATGCGAGCTGCGGCACCGATGCCTGGAACGCGGAGAAATGCAGCTCGGCATGCGCATCGCCGAATACACGCATGTCGTAGACCGGCGACAGACGGGATGGATCGAGTGCCTGCCAGACCCGCAGACGCTCGAACAGCGCCTGCGAACTCGCGGATAACGCGTAGACGCGCGCATCGAAAGCGGCATCGGCGGGCGGCGGCACGCACGGCTGCGCGAGTAGTGCGACGCGCAGACCGCCCTGCGTCAATGCCAGCGCCGCAGTCTTGCCGACGAGCCCGCCGCCGATCACGGCGACGTCAAAAGTCTGGTGGTGAGCATTCATCCGGGCATTATAGCCGCGGGGGCCACGCCGTCCGGGCTCGTCCAGCAGTGCTGCAATCGGTGCGCCACGGGCATGCGCACCGCCCGTCGCCAGTCCGCCGCGCTCGAACCGGCACCCCCGACAGGGTTACAATTGCGGTTTTCCGGTGATTACGACCACCGGCAAGACGTACTGCTTGCACCGTGCCGTCCGCCGCCCTTCTCCATCGGGCCGTAGCCGGCGCGTGAGTCGAGCCGCAGGCAGCAAGCTCCGCCGCGCGCGACGAAGCCCCGTCACCACCCGTTTATTAGAGAAATTCCATGAGCCTCAAATGCGGCATCGTCGGCCTGCCTAATGTCGGCAAGTCCACCCTGTTCAACGCACTGACCAAGGCCGGCATCGCCGCCGAAAACTACCCGTTCTGCACGATCGAGCCGAACGTCGGCATCGTCGAAGTGCCGGACGCGCGCCTCACGGCACTCGCCGACATCGTCAAGCCGGAGCGCATCGTGCCGGCGATCGTCGAGTTCGTCGACATCGCGGGGCTCGTGGCAGGTGCCAGCAAAGGTGAAGGGCTCGGCAACCAGTTCCTCGCCAACATCCGCGAAACCGACGCGATCACGCACGTCGTGCGCTGCTTCGATGACGAGAACGTGATTCACGTTGCAGGCAAGATCGATCCGCTGTCGGACATCGAAGTCATCAACACCGAACTCGCGCTCGCCGACCTCGCCACGGTCGAAAAATCGCTGACACGCTATTCGAAGGCGGCGAAATCGGGCAACGACAAGGAAGCAGGAAAGCTCGCCGCGGTGCTCGAAAAAGTGCGTGCACAACTTGATCAGGCGAAGCCGGTGCGAGCGCTGGATCTGTCGGAAGATGAAAACGCGCTGCTCAAACCGTTCTGTCTAATCACCGCCAAGCCGACGATGTACGTCGCGAACGTGAAGGAAGACGGCTTCGAAAACAATCCGCACCTCGACGCGGTGCGCAAACATGCCGAAGCTGAGAATGCGCCGGTCGTCGCGGTGTGCGCCGCGATCGAAGCTGAGATCGGCGAACTCGGCGACGAGGACAAGGAAGTCTTCCTGGCCGACATGGGTATGGACGAGCCGGGCCTGAACCGCGTGATCCGCGCGGGTTTCAAGCTGCTCGGCCTGCAGACCTACTTCACCGCGGGCGTGAAGGAAGTGCGGGCATGGACGATCCATATCGGCGACACGGCGCCGCAGGCTGCCGGCGTGATTCATACCGACTTCGAACGCGGCTTCATCCGTGCGCAGACCATTGGCTTCGCCGATTTCGTATCGTACAAGGGTGAGCACGGTGCGAAGGAAGCCGGCAAGATGCGCGCGGAAGGTAAGGAATATGTCGTGCACGACGGGGATGTGATGAACTTTCTGTTCAACGTTTGAGCGTGACTGGCTGATTCCGGGCCCTTGGCAGGTTGCCAAGGGCTTTTTTGTTTTCTGGTGCCCGTTTGTGTTCTGCCGCGTTAAAATGGGTGTAAATGGGTGTGAAAATGAGTGGCCACGCCCAATAAATGGGTGTAATCGGGTGTATTATTGGTGCAATGATCCTAGCCCACACCACCCAGATCACTCCTGAGATCCTGAAACTTATCGCCGGAATCGATGAGTTCAAGGGCGCATGGCGCGCGCTGGGGACGCTCGCGCCGGATCGGCTGTCGGCGTTGCGCCGGGTGGCGACCATAGAGAGTGTCGGCTCCTCTACCCGTATCGAAGGCAGCAAGCTCTCGGATCGCGAGGTAGAACGACTACTGTCCAATCTGCAGATCAAGTCCTTCACGACACGCGACGAGCAGGAAGTGGCAGGCTATGCCGAGGTCATGGAACTGATGTTCTCCTCATGGCAGGACATCACCCTGACCGAGAATCACATCAAGCAACTACATCGCGATCTTCTCGCCCACAGCGAGAAAGATGCGTGGCACCGGGGCAACTACAAGACCTCCACAAACAGCGTCGTTGCCTTCGACGAAGAAGGCAAACAACTGGGAGTGGTTTTCGAAACCGCAACACCCTTCGACACACCGCGCCTGATGGCGGAGCTGGTGACCTGGTTCAATGACGAGCGGCATGCAGCACGCCTGCACCCGTTACTACTCATTGGTATATGGGTTGTGGTCTTTCTGGAAATTCACCCTTTCCAGGATGGTAATGGCCGGCTTAGCCGCGCGCTGACTACTCTGCTGTTGCTGCAAGCCGGCTATGCCTACGTGCCTTATAGCTCGCTAGAGGGCGTGGTCGAGCAAAGCAAGGAGGCCTACTACCTTGCGCTCCGGCAAACGCAGGGAACAATTCGAACTGATGCACCGAACTGGCAGCCGTGGCTCGTTTTCTTCCTGCGTGCATTGGCAGAACAGGTTCGCCGTCTCAATCACAAAGTGGAGCGCGAGAAGCTGGTACTCGCTCCATTGCCCGAGCTATCGTTGCAGATTGTCGAGTTTGCAAAGGAGCATGGCCGCATTACGATGGCAGATGCGATACGGCTGACGGGTGGCAATCGCAACACACTGAAGCAGCATTTTCGGGCACTCGTTGAGCGAAGCTATCTTGGCCAACGTGGGGCAGGCAGAGGTGTCTGGTATGAGCTTGCGTCGTCACTCGCTACGCAGTCCGACAGCCCCTTGGGCAGATCCGAGAAGTGATGGACTGTACGCGGCCCCGCCGCACAGTCGCCTCGCAAAGCCGCGCATTGCCGCGGCTTTTTTATTTCCACCTGTTCCCATCAGTAAGGCATTCCCTTACCGCCCTTCTGTTTGCCCAACGCCGGTGATAAATTGCGCGTTTTAGGGGCCTTCGCACGACCCGGTAGTTCGACCAAACAATCGGAATGCGCTCGATCTGTGCGACGCAACAACGCGACGTTGTTGTTCCGCTCGAAAGGACTCCCACACTTTATTTTCTGTCATCGACCACCACTACAATCGCGTACTCGCAACTTGCGCGACTTTAGACCCTGGAGACCTATCGATGAAATTCAAACCCTTGTTTCGTTCGTTTTCCGTGGCGGCCGTGCTGGCCCTCGGCGTGGCGCAGAGCGCGCACGCAGCCACCGAGATCCAGTTCTGGCATGCCATGGAAGCCGCACTGGGCGAACACCTGAACGATATCGCGACCGCGTTCAACGCGTCGCAAAGCGACTACAAGATTGTTCCGGTCTTCAAGGGCAGCTACGACCAGACGCTCGCCGCAGGCATCGCGGCATACCGCAGCGGTAACGCGCCGGCCATCCTGCAGGTCTACGAGGTCGGTACCGCCACGATGATGCAGGCGAAGAAAGCCGTGATCCCGGTCTCGGATGTGTTCAAGCAGGCTGGTGTGCCGCTCGACGAAAAAGCCTTCGTACCGACCATTGCAAGTTATTACAGCGACGCGAAGACCGGTGAGCTGATCTCGATGCCGTTCAACAGTTCGACGCCGGTGCTCTATTACAACAAGGATGCGTTCAAGAAAGCCGGGCTCGATCCGAACAAGCCGCCGAAGACCTGGCAAGAGCTGCAGCAGGACGCACAGAAGCTGAAAGCGTCGGGCATGTCGTGCGGTTACTCGTCGGGCTGGCAGAGCTGGATTCAGCTCGAGAACTACAGCGCATGGCACGGTGTGCCGTTCGCGTCTGAAAACAACGGCTTCGATGGCGCCGATGCGGTGCTCGAATTCAACAAGCCGCTGCAGACCGCGCACATCCAGTTCCTGCAGACCATGTTGAAGGAAGGCACGTTCACCTACGTCGGACGCAAGGACGAACCGGTCTCGAAGTTCTATAGCGGTGACTGCGGAATCATCACAAACTCGTCGGGCTCGCTTGCCACGATCAAGAAGTATGCGAAGTTCAGCTTCGGCACCGGCATGATGCCGTACGACGCGAACGTGAAGGGCGCGCCGCAGAACGCGATTATCGGTGGGGCGAGTTTGTGGGTGCTGTCGGGCAAGGATCCGGCCACCTATAAGGGTGTTGCGAAGTTTCTCGCTTACCTGAGCTCGCCGGCTGTCGCCGCGAAGTGGCATCAGGACACCGGCTACCTTCCTGTCACGACGGCGGCTTATCAACTGACGCAGCAACAGGGCTTCTACGACAAGAACCCGGGCAGCGACACGGCGATCAAGCAGATGCTGAACAAACCGCCGCTGCCGTTCACGAAGGGCCTGCGTCTCGGCAACATGCCGCAGATCCGCACGATCATCGATGAAGAACTCGAACAGGTGTGGGCGCAGAAGAAATCGCCGAAGGATGCGCTCGACTCCGCGGCGTCGCGCGGCGACGAGTTGCTGCGTCGTTTCGAAAAGGCCGGTAGCTAAGCTGTCCCGAGCCGCGACGATCGACCTCACCGGCCGGTCGTCGCAGACTTGACGTAGAGTCGCAGCAATCCGCGCGTCTCCCTGCATCTCAAGCATCACGGCTGGAAAATCTCGATGGAAAAACGCTCCCGCTTCGGCACCGGCGTACTGCCCTACCTGCTGGTCGCGCCGCAACTCCTGATCACCGCGGTGTTCTTCCTGTGGCCCGCCGGCGCCGCGCTATGGCAATCGACGCAGTCGCAGGACGCGTTCGGCACGTCGAGCGAATTCGTCGGTCTCGCGAACTTCAAGCAGTTGTTCGCCGACCCGCTGTACCTGTCGTCGCTCACGACGACGCTGATCTTCTGCGCGCTCGTCACGGTCTTCGGTCTCGTGATCTCGCTCTTGCTCGCGGCCTGCGCCGATCGTGTGACGCGCGGCGCCAAAGCCTATCAAACGCTGCTGATCTGGCCGTACGCCGTCGCGCCCGCGATCGCCGCGGTGCTGTGGTCGTTCCTGTTCAATCCGAGCATCGGGATCGTCACGTATGCGCTCGCGAAGTACGGCATCGTGTGGAATCACGCGCTGAACGCCGGCCAGGCGATGTTCCTCGTCGTGCTCGCGTCGGTGTGGAAGCAGGTCAGCTACAACTTCCTGTTCTTCTACGCGGGATTGCAGGCCATTCCGCGCTCGCTGATCGAAGCGGCGGCGATCGACGGAGCGGGTCCGGTGCGGCGCTTCTTCGGCATCGCACTACCGCTGCTGTCGCCAACCAGTTTCTTCCTGCTCGTCGTGAACTTGACCTACGCGTTCTTCGACACGTTTCCGGTCATCGACGCGGCCACCGGCGGCGGTCCTGCACAGGCCACGCGTACGCTGATCTACAAGATTTTCGCCGAAGGTTTTCAGGGCCTCGACATCGGTAGCTCGGGCGCGCAGTCGGTCGTGCTGATGGTGATCGTCGCTGGGCTGACCGTCGTGCAGTTCCGTTTCATCGAGCGGAGGGTTCAATACTCATGATCGAGAATCGCCGCGGTTTCGACCTCTTCTGCCACGCGGTGCTGCTGATCGGCGTCGTGCTGGTGGTCTTCCCCGTGTACGTCGCGTTCTGCGCGGCCACGATGAGCGAGCACGAGGTGTTCAGCGTGCCGCTGTCGCTGATCCCGAGCACGCATCTGTTCGAAAATATCGCTGCCGTCTGGTCGCACGGTAGTGGCAATGCGGCCAGCCCGTTCGGCCGCATGTTGTTCAACAGCCTCGTGATGGCGCTCATCATCTCGATCGGCAAGATCGCGATCTCGATGATCTCCGCGTATGCGATCGTGTTCTTTCGCTTCCCGTTTCGCAACACCGCTTTCTGGCTGATCTTCGTCACGCTGATGCTGCCCGTCGAAGTGCGCATTTTCCCGACGGTGCAGGTCGTGTCGTCGATGCATCTGAGCAATTCGTATGCGGGTCTCACGTTGCCGTTGATCGCCTCCGCGACTGCAACGTTCCTGTTCCGCCAGTTCTTCATGACGTTACCCGACGAATTGATGGAAGCCGCGCGCATCGACGGCGCCGGGCCGCTGCGTTTCTTCTGGGACGTCGTGGTCCCGCTGTCGAAGACGAACCTGGCTGCGCTCTTCGTGATCACCTTCATCTACGGATGGAATCAGTACCTGTGGCCGATCCTGATTACGAGCCAGCAGTCGTTGACCACGGCGGTGGTTGGCATCAAGAGCATGATCGCGTCCGGCGACACCGCGACCGAATGGCACCTCGTGATGACTGCGACGCTGCTGGCGATGTTGCCACCGCTCGCCGTCGTGCTGACGATGCAGCGCTGGTTCGTGCGCGGCCTCGTCGATGCGGAAAAATGAGCCGGCCGGTCCGGGTTTCGTCAATGAACATATACGGCGGTGGCGCATTTCGCGCCGGCCGCCTCTGCACTGAAGGGCGAGTGGAATGGCTGCGCTGACGCTAAAGGCTGTCAAGAAAACGTACGACGGCAAACAGTTCGTGCTGCACGGTATCGACGTGGACATCGACGACGGCGAGTTCGTCGTGATGGTGGGTCCGTCGGGCTGCGGCAAGTCGACATTGCTGCGGATGGTCGCCGGACTGGAGAGCATCTCCGATGGCGAGATCTCGATCGGCGGCAAGGTCGTGAACCGGCTCGAACCGAAAGACCGGAACATCGCGATGGTGTTCCAGAACTACGCGCTGTATCCGCATATGAGCGTCGCGCAGAACATGGGCTACGCGCTGAAGATCGCGGGCACGGACGCGGCGACGATCGCGCGACGCGTCGATACCGCGGCGAAGATCCTCGAACTCGGCCCGCTGCTCGAGCGCAAACCGCGCGAGCTGTCGGGCGGCCAGCGGCAGCGCGTTGCGATGGGTCGCGCAATCGTGCGCGAGCCGGCGGTGTTCCTGTTCGACGAACCGCTGTCGAATCTCGACGCGCGGCTGCGTGTGCAGATGCGGCTCGAAATCCAGCGGCTGCATGCACGTCTTGCGACGACGAGCCTGTACGTCACCCACGATCAGGTCGAAGCGATGACGCTCGCGCAGCGTGTGATCGTGATGAACCGCGGTTACGCGGAACAGATCGGTTCGCCGACGGACGTCTACGAACGGCCCGCGACGATCTTCGTCGCGAGCTTCATCGGTTCGCCGGGGATGAATCTGCTGCACGGCCGCGTGTCCGCCGACGGCGCGACGTTTGAAGTCGCGGAAGGCGGTCCGGCGTTGCCGATCGCAGGCACACCGTCGATTGGTCGCGAGGTGGCGGCGGGACGCGAGTGGATCGTCGGCATTCGTCCCGAGCACATGACGCCCGGTCAGCCGGGCGCGGCGCATGCCACGCTCACCGTCGATTCGTGCGAACTGCTCGGCGCCGACAATCTCGCGCACGGTCGTTGGGGCAAGCACGACGTCACCGCGCGGCTGCCGCACACGCATCGCCCCGCTGCGGGCGAAGCGCTGCAGGTTGCGCTGCCGGCACAGCATCTGCATTTCTTCGATCCGGCTAGCGGGCAGCGGGCGAACTGAGCGGCACGATGAGACGCGAAACGGAGCGCGCGGCAAATCACGGCAAAGCACGCCATCGAGAGATCATGAAAGCTATCGTTCTCGCGTCTGTCCGGTCGTGCACGGCATTTGCCGCGGCCCTGTTGCTGAGCGTGCCGCCTGCATTCGCCTACGTCGCTCCAGACGCCGCATCCGGCACGAACGCCGACGAATCCAGCCTCAGCAATCACAACACCTATACGAACCGCGACGGCAATACGGTGCACGCGCCGGCCCGCTCGCTGTCCGGCAAGGTTCCGCAAGGCGCAAGCGCGCGTTGCCGCGACGGCACCTACAGTTTCAGCCGGCATCGCAGCGGCACCTGTTCGCGGCACGGCGGCGTCGCAGACTGGCTGTGACCCGGCATAAGGCCGCACACCGCTCCCCCGTTCCGTTCGCCCCCGCCGATTTCCGCTGCCGACCGTTGCCCGCCGCGAAGTACAATGCCACCTGAACCATCCGCGCGTGCGGGGGTGTCGCTGAGCCCGGCACAGCGCCGGCCGGCGCCGGGCGCTCTGCCCGGCCTGTACCGCGGCCTGTATCGATTACCCATTCACCCCGATTGCCCGCCGAATATGGCAGGCGTCGTCAACGTCTATTGCAAGCAAATGGCCCAATACGTCTTCACCATGAACCGGGTCGGCAAGATCGTGCCGCCCAAGCGTCAAATCCTCAAGGACATCTCGCTGTCGTTCTTCCCCGGCGCGAAGATCGGTCTGCTCGGCCTGAACGGTTCGGGCAAGTCGACATTGATCCGCATCATGGCGGGCGTCGACAAGGACATCGAAGGCGAAGCGACGCCGATGCCGAACCTGAACATCGGCTATCTGCCGCAGGAACCGCAGCTCGATCCGCAGAAGACGGTGCGTGAAGCCGTCGAGGAAGGTCTCGGCGAAGTATTCGGCGCGCAAAAGAAGCTCGACGAAATCTACGCAGCGTACGCCGAGCCGGACGCCGATTTCGACGCGCTCGCCGCCGAACAGGCCAAGTACGAAGCGATCCTCGCCACCGCCGATGGCAGCGCCGAACAACAGATCGAAATCGCCGCCGATGCGCTGCGTCTGCCCGCATGGGACGCGAAGATCGAAAATCTGTCGGGCGGCGAAAAGCGTCGCGTCGCGCTGTGCAAGCTGCTGCTCGAAAAACCGGACATGCTGCTGCTCGACGAGCCGACCAACCACCTTGACGCGGAATCGGTGGAATGGCTCGAGCAGTTCCTGACGCGCTTTCCAGGCACTGTGGTCGCCGTTACCCACGATCGCTACTTCCTCGATAACGCCGCCGAATGGATTCTCGAACTCGACCGCGGCCACGGCATTCCGTGGAAGGGTAACTACAGTAGCTGGCTCGATCAGAAGGACGAGCGCCTGAAGCAGGAAGAATCGTCGGAATCGGCTCGCCAGAAAGCGATCAAGAAGGAACTGGAGTGGGTGCGGCAAAATCCGAAGGGCCGTCAGGCGAAGTCGAAGGCACGGATCGCGCGCTTCGAGGAACTGAATAGCCAGGACTACCAGAAGCGCAATGAAACGCTCGAAATCTTCATTCCGGTCGGCGATCGCCTTGGCAATGAAGTGATCGAGTTCAAGAATGTCAGCAAGGCGTACGGCGATCGTCTGTTGCTCGATAACGTGAGCTTCAAGGTGCCTGCGGGTGCGATCGTCGGGATCATCGGGCCGAACGGCGCCGGTAAGTCGACGTTGTTCCGCATGCTGACTGGCAAGGAGCAGCCGGATTCTGGCGAAATCGTACAAGGGCCGACTGTGAAGCTGGCCTATGTCGATCAGAGCCGCGACGCGCTCGACGGTTCGAAGACCGTGTTCGAAGAAATCTCCGGTGGCGCCGATGTGCTGACGGTGGGCAAATACGAAACGGCGTCGCGTGCGTACATCGGCCGCTTCAACTTCAAGGGCGGCGACCAGCAGAAGAATGTCGGCAATCTGTCGGGCGGTGAGCGCGGCCGGTTGCATCTCGCGAAGACGCTGATCGCAGGCGGCAACGTCCTGCTGCTTGACGAACCGTCGAACGACCTCGACGTTGAAACGCTGCGTGCGCTCGAAGATGCGTTGCTCGAATTCGCCGGCTCTGTGATGGTGATCTCGCACGATCGCTGGTTCCTCGACCGTATCGCGACGCATATTCTCGCGTTCGAAGGCGACTCGCAGATCACGTTCTTCGACGGCAACTATCAGGAATACGAGGCCGACAAGATCAAGCGTCTCGGCGAAGAAGCGGCACGGCCGAAGCGTCTGCGTTACAAGCCGATCGCTCGTTAAACGTTTGCAAGGCGGCGTACACGGTACGCCGCTTTTTTAAGTACCTCGCCAGCTTGACACGTGCCGCATAAAGCACGACGATTTGTCCATAATACGAAGTAAAAATCCACATAATGGACAGCGCAACTCCGTTGCATGGGATAGGAGTAAGCGCTAAAGCGCTAACTCCTATCGACAGAGACACGAATGCCTGCCCCCACCACAGGCGCCGATGCACTGACGCCCTATCAACTCCCCAATCCGCCCGAAGCCCTGCGCGAGATCGTCGTCGAATCCGCGATTCCAAAAGATGAACGTCTGTGGGTGCCGCAAGCCGAGAACGTCTGGTTCCGGCCGCTGTGCCTGAACGTGTCGAGCGGCTACTGGATGAACCTGCTGCGTGTGCGCAAGTCCGGTGTGCTGAGCCGCCACCGTCATCCGCAGGCAGTGCACGGCATGGTGCTGAAAGGCAAATGGCGCTACCTCGAACACGACTGGGTCGCCACCGAAGGCAGCTACGTCTTCGAGCCGCCCGGCGAAACGCACACGCTGTACGTCCCCGAAGACGTCGAGGAAATGATCACCTACTTCCAGGTGAACGGCGTGATGTACTACTGCGACCCCTACGGCAACTTCACCGGCTACGAGGACGTGTTCACCAAGCTGGAGATGTGCCGCACGCACTTCGAACAGGTCGGGTTAGGCGGCGGCTTCGTCGATCAGTTCGTGCGGTAACCACAACACGCCGCAGCGCAGCACCGCAGCACCGCAGCACCGCATCCATCCATAGACTCAAAAGAGCACCGGAGGAGACAACCATGCAGGCAAAGACACCGCGCCTCAGGCGCATCCAGTGGGTAGCGCTCGCGTTCCTGATGCTGGCGGGCATCGTCAACTACCTCGACCGCAGCACGCTATCGATCGCCAATCACTCGGTCAGCGGCGAACTCGGCCTGAGCGCCTCGCAGATGGGTTTGCTGCTCTCGGCGTTCTCGTTTTCCTACGCGTTCTCGCAACTGCCGATCGGCGTGCTGCTCGATCGCTTCGGCGCGCGGATCATGCTCGGTCTCGGCATGCTCGTCTGGTCGGTGGCGCAGCTGTTTGGCGGGCTCGTGCACACATTGCCGCAATTTCTCGCGGCGCGGATCTGTCTCGGCATCGGCGAGGCGCCGCAGTTTCCGGCCGGTGCGAAAGTCGTCAGCGAATGGTTCTCGCTACGCGAACGCGGCCGGCCCAGCGGCATCTTCGTTGCATCGTCGACGATCGGCCCCGCCCTTGCACCGCCGATCCTCACCTCGCTGTTGCTCGTGTTCGGCTGGCGCTGGATGTTCATCGTGATGGGCGTGCTCGGCATCGCAGTCGCCCTCGGCTGGTATGCGGTCTACCGGAACCGCAGCGAAGTCGCGCTCGCTCCCGAGGAAGTCGTGCATCTGACCGAAGAAGAACCGCACGCGCGCGCCGAGCGCCGCGTAACGTTCGCCGAATGGCGCGGCCTGTTCGCCGCACCGATCACGTGGGGTTTGATCTTCGGCTTCATGGGCGTGGTCTACATGGTGTGGCTGTACCTGACGTGGTTGCCCGCCTACCTCGAGCACGAACGCCATCTGTCGATCGCGCGAACCGGCTGGATCGTCTCGATTCCCTATCTGTTCGGCACGCTGGGCATGCTGTCGAGCGGCTTCGTCGCCGATGGCCTGATGGCACGCGGCGTCGCACCGATCCGCAGCCGCAAGTGGCCGATCTGCACCGGCCTTATCTTCGCGGCGATCTTCACCGTGCCCGCCGCGTACACGCCGAATACCACGCTCGCCATCGTCTATCTATCGCTGGCGATGTACTTCATCAACCTCGCGAGCGGTGGTGCGTGGGCGCTTGTTAGCGTGGCGGCGCCGCGGCATCTGGTGGCGTCGCTGGGCAGTATCCAGAACTTCGGTGGCTATTTCGGCGGCTCGTTTGCGCCGTTCATTACCGGCGTCGTGGTGGATCGGACGCATTCGTTCGTCAACGCGTTTTTGATCAGCGCGGGTGTGTCGGTTGTCGCGGCGCTCGTGTACATGTTCGTCGTGCGGGTGCCGATCGCGGAATGTGCTGATCAGGGGGCTACGGCCCGCCTCGCGTGATGCGTCTTCGTCTTTTGTCCGCTTGACACTCATTCGCCGATCATGACTTTTCAGCACGATCTTTTCGCAGGTAAAACGGCCATCGTGACCGGCGGCACTCAGGGCATCGGCGCGGGTATCGCGCATCGTCTGGCGTCGCTCGGCGCACGCGTTATCGCAGCCGGCCTTGCACCGACCGATGCGCAACGCTCAAGCTTCGGCACCGGCATCGAAGTCACCGCGCTCGACGTCAGTTCGAACGATGATGTCGCCGCGCTATTCGCTCCGCTGACGTCGCTCGATATCCTCGTGAACTGCGCAGGCATGATCCGCCGCGGCGACGAACATGAGATCGATGTGTTCGAACAGGTGATCGACGTGAACCTGACCGGCACGATGCGCACGTGTTCGACGGCGCGTGCCCTGCTCGCAGCGAGCCGCGGCACGATCGTCAATACCGCGTCGATGCTGAGTTTTTTCGGCGGCGGGCTCGTGCCGGCCTATAGCGCGAGCAAAGGCGGCATCGCGCAATTGACCAAGTCGCTTGCGCTGGCCTATGCGCGCGACGGCATTCGCGTGAATGCGGTTGCGCCGGGCTGGATCGCAACGCCGCTCACGCAGGCGCTGCAGGACGACGACGTCCGCTCACGGGCAATTCTCGAACGTACGCCGCTCGGCCGCTGGGGCGAGCCCGACGATATCGCGCAGGCCGTCGCGTTTCTGTGTTCGCCGGCGGCGGCGTTCATCACCGGAACGATCGTGCCTGTCGACGGCGGCTATCTCGTCGCGTGAGCTGTGTCCGCTCTACCGTTATTACCTGATCGACATCATGCCGACCTCCGCCGATACCATCGACATCACCACTAGCCACGACGCGCGCGCCACGGGTACCGCCGCGTTCTCGAAGTTCATGACGGTGCTGCAACTGATCGCCGACGCCACGTCGCCATTGGGTATTGCGCAACTTGCCGCGCTAAGCGGTTATCCGCGTCCGACCGTGTACCGGATCGTCGGCGCGTTGATCGCGGAAGGGCTCGTCGTCGACAGTCTGCGGGGCAGCACGTTCGAACTCGGTCCGCGACTGATGACGCTCGCGAGCCGAAGCTGGGAGCGCTCCGACCTGCGCGTCGCCGCCATCGATGCGCTGCAGACGCTGCGCGACATCACACAGGAAACCGTGCATCTCGCAGTGCGTAGCGGCTCGGAAATGGTCTTCATCGAGAAGCTGGAGAGTCCGCATGCGGTGCGGATGGCGTCGCGCATTGGGACACGCGTGACGCTTTATTCAAGCTCGGTAGGCAAGGCGTATCTCGCCGCGCTCGATGCGAACACGCGCACTGCACTGCTGCGCGGTGTCGCGCTCGAACGCTTGACGCCGAATACGATCGTCGAACCCGCCGTGCTCGCCGCCGAACTCGACACGACACGCGAGCGCGGCCATGCAGAAGATCGCGAAGAGAACGAAGCGCAGATATTTTGTTATGGCTGTGCGATTCCAGACGCGGACGGTCGGCCTGTTGCGTGCATCAGCGTGAGCATTCCGCTGTTTCGCCGCAGTGCTACGCCGCAGGAAACCTATATCGCACCTTTGCGTGACGCATGCCGCGCAGTCGCGGAAAGACTCGCGCCGATGTCGCGCGGTGGGGTTTAAATGCGTGACGTCTGCCGCGGAGTCGCGGAACGGCCCGCGCCGATATCGCGCTGCAGAGCTTAAGGGCTTGAGGGAGCACTAAGATCGCGTCGTGCGACAGCGTCAGACCGGCAGACCCAGCTCGCGCAATGCAGCCGCTGTAGTGACAGCGCTCGTGTGATGGATGGCGTGCCAGCCGAGCGTGGTTGCCGCTTCGACATTCTTCCGGTTGTCGTCGATGAATGCGAGTTCGTCCGGTGCAATACCGGGCAAACGCACTTCGATCCGCTCGCGCATCGCCGCGAAAATCGCCGGATCGGGTTTAACGAGTTTCACGCGACCGGACACGACGATGTCGTGGAAACGTCGCAGCATCGGAAAGTGTTCCCACGCATAGGGAAACGTCTCGTCCGACCAGTTGGTGAGCCCGTAGAGCGGCACGCCCGCGGCTTCGAGCGTGTCGACGATCGCCATCGTGTCTTCGTGCAGCCCGCCGATCATCTCGTGCCAGCGCGTGTAGAACGCGCGGATCAGCGCTTCGTGTTCGGGAAACTGGCCGACCAGTTCGGCGGTGCCTTCGGCAAGCGGCTGGCCGCCGTCCTGGCGAATCACCCAGTCCATCGTGCAGACGTGGGTGAGAAACCAGCGGCGCTCGGCGTCGTCAGGAATCAGCTTGCGATACAGATGCTCGGGACTCCAGTCGATCAGCACACCGCCGAAATCGAACACGACCGCCTTGATGGTCATGCAAACTCCGCGGCGAGCACGTCGGCGAGCGGGCGCACAGCGACGCGGTTGCCGGACAGCGACGCGCGTGGCCACAACTGGTTGTAGTGATCGACGATCTGCTTCGGTGTCAGCGAAGACGTGTGCTGCGTGGTGTGCAGATCGCTGACAACCGTCGTCCGGTAGCCGAGAAACGCCGCGCGACGCGCGGTGGCATCGATGCAGAGTTCGGTCGCGTAGCCACAGATCAACAGGCTGTCGACATCGCGCTGCGTGAGCTTGTCGGCGAACGGCGTCTCGTGAAACGAATCGCCGACCGTCTTGTTGATGACGACGTCCGTATCGCTGCGCACGAACCCCGGGTGTAATTGCCAGCCTTCGGTGTGCGGTTCGACTTCGTCACCGGCTTCGCCGTCGTGCTGCACGAAGAACACCGGCGCACCAGCGGCGCGCGCGGCACTCGTCAGCCGGTTGATGTCTGCGACCACTTCGTCACCGCGATATGCGGCGTCAGGGCCGAAGAAGAAGGCCCGCTGCACATCGATAACCACAACCGCTACGCCCGCCATTCCGTGTCTCCGCTGCCACATCGAAGTCAGATCAATCGTCCCGCACGCGTTAAACGCACGATCAAACCGGTTGCGTCCGCGCTTCGAGCCACGCCTTCGCGTCGCCCGATACATGCGGCGATACACGTGCGCGCACCGTCTCGTGATAGCTGTTCAGCCACGCACGTTCGTCATCGCGCAGCAGCGGCAACGCGAGGCAGCGTGTATCGATCGGGCACAGCGTGAGCGTCTCGAACTGCAGGAAATCGCCGAACTCGGTTTGCTCCGCGGCACGGTTCAGCACGAGATTCTCGATCCGCACGCCCCACTTGCCCGGCCGGTACAGACCCGGCTCGATCGACGTGATCATGCCTTCTTCCATCGCGGTCCACGATTCGGCGGCGGCGTAATGCGCGATCACCTGCGGACCTTCGTGCACGTTCAGGAAGTAACCGACGCCGTGACCGGTGCCGTGACCGTAATCCGCGCCCGCTTCCCAGATCGGTGCGCGTGCGATCGCGTCGAGCATTGGCGAACGGATGCCGCGCGGAAAGCGCGCACGCGACAGCGCCATCGTGCCCTTCAGTACCGTCGTGAAGTCGTGCCGGTGTGCATCGCTGATCGTACCGATCGGCACGACGCGTGTGATGTCGGTCGTGCCGCTCAGATACTGGCCGCCCGAATCGATCAGCAGCAAACCATTGCCTTCGATCGTCGCATGCGATGCTTCGGTCGCGCGGTAGTGCGGCATCGCACCGTTGCCGTTGAACCCCGCAATCGTCGCGAAGCTCAGCGACGTGAAGCCAGGGCGCCGTGCACGTGCTGCGGTGAGACGTTCGTCGATGGTCAGCTCGGTGATCGTCTCGCGGCCAAGCGCGCCTTCGAACCACGCGAAAAATTCGGCCAGTGCCGCACCGTCCTGCTCCATCGTCGCGCGAATGTGTTCGGCTTCGGCTTCGGTCTTGCGCGACTTGAAGAAGATCGACGGATTGACCGCCTCGATCACCTTCACCGTCGCGGGCAACGACTTCATGACGCCCAGCGTGACGCGGCGCGGATCGATCAGCAGCGTCGCGCCGGCGGGCAGCGCCACGAGCGCGGGCACCGCATGTGCATAGGGCTCGACGCGCACACCGTCGCGTGCCAGCGATGCCGCAAGCGCCTCGGGCACCTTGCCGTTCGACACGAACAGCGTGGCGCTGTCGAGACCGATCAGTGCATGCGCAACGAACACCGGGTTATAGCTGACATCGGCACCACGCAGGTTCAACAGCCACGCGAGATCGTCGAGTGTCGAGATGAAATGCCACTGCGCGCCCTTTTCCTGCATCGCGCGGCGCACCTGGTCGAGCTTCTCGGTGCGGGTGACGCTCGCGTGCGGCGCGGTGTGCTCATAGACGGCATCGACGGGTAAGGCGGGCCGCTGCGGCCAGATCGTGTCGAGCAGGTCGACGTCGGTACGCAGTTGCACGCCACGCGCGGTCAGCGCATCGGTCAGCGTGCGGGCAGCGGCAACGCCGAGCACCGCGCCGTCTACGCCAACCGCGCTGCCGCTTGCCACGTTCT
Organism: Paraburkholderia acidicola; assembly: GCF_002362315.1. GTDB lineage: Bacteria > Pseudomonadota > Gammaproteobacteria > Burkholderiales > Burkholderiaceae > Paraburkholderia > Paraburkholderia acidicola. The sequence continues at coordinate 136,619 of NZ_MTZV01000005.1, read as the reverse complement.
GCGCAAGCCACTCGAAATGCGGCGCGCTTTGCTGGCCACCCAGCATTTTCATCAGTTGCACGCCGGTGCCGGCCAGCTGCGCTTCAGCCTGCGACCAGTAGCGGCTGTCGGTCCACAAGCCGGCAAAGCTGCCGGTGACCACCAGCGTGCCGGCCGATCCGGTAAAGCCGGACAGCCATTCGCGGCTCTGCCAGCGGCCCGGCAGGTATTCGGATAGATGCGGATCCGCCGACGGCACGAGGTACGCGGCGAGCCCTTCGCGGGTCATCGCTACGCGCAGGGCGGCGATCCGCTCGGGGATCGTGGAGGTTTCAGGAAGACGGGCATTCATCAGATTCACCTGCAAACATTCAGCGACGGGAGAACAAGCCGACCGTCAGGGCGACGGCAATGAACGCGAAGGCCGTGCAAAAGGGCCATTCGAGCGTGTCGCCGTCATGAAAGAGACCGGTCACATTGCCGGCCATCAGACCCAGCGCCGCGCCGGCGATACCGGCTACGACAGCGAGCCACCAGCGAGCGCGGGTTGCGCGCCGCAGGGGATGCAACCATGCACCCGCCAGACCGACTGTGGCGCCCAGCACGATAATGCCGAACCAACCCATCAGTCGACCTCGCCATGAATCAGATTAATTGTGTGGGCGAAAATCGTTTCCCCAAGGAGCATTTTTATTCCGTTTTACTGAGGGCCGGCATTGCTGCCTGGGTCCATCGAATGAGTTTACGGGGCGCAATAATCTATGGCAAGCCGCGTAATCCGCATTCTGCCTACGTTTTGACCATTCGGACGGCTATGGTTCTACGAATTCGTTTCGGTCGCGCGAAGCCGGAATTACGGTAAGTTGGCTGGCTTTTATTTACCGTTTATTCCGCGCACCGTGATTTTTACATGACCGGCGGTCCGAAAACCAGTCCAGTTTGTCACTCGGTTCGCCGCGCCCGAAGCGGACCGGCAAAACCGCGCCGCGGCGTAAGGTCGCGTGTGCGGCAACGTACAGAAGTCAGCTCCGACTTCGCCTCATTTGTCACATCCACCGGCCAGACTGCCGCGTAACGGCCTCCTCACCCTTGCCCGACGCCGCTTTGCCACCCCGGCCGCGGTCTCTGAAGCCGCATGACAACCCCACGGTGCCGGCCGCCACCGGCCGTACGTAATAGCCCGAATATGCCGGACGGACTGAAAGAATCGTGAAAACGCTATAATATTGGCCGCAACCATAGCCCCGCATATGCAGCTTCTAACGATCGGAATCAATCACCACACCGCACCCGTCGCCTTGCGCGAACGTGTGGCGTTTCCGCTCGAACAGATCAAACCTGCCCTCGCGACGTTCAAGGACCTCTGGCTGGGGCGCATGGCCCCCACGGCCCCCGAAGCCGCCATCCTGTCCACCTGCAACCGCACCGAACTCTACTGCGCCACCGACGACCAGGCCGCCCGCGAAGCCGCCATCCACTGGCTGTCGAAGTACCACAACCTCCCCGTCGACGAACTCGCGCCACACGTCTATGCGCTGCCGCAGTCGGAAGCGGTACGCCATGCGTTTCGCGTTGCGTCGGGGCTCGATTCGATGGTGCTCGGCGAAACGCAGATTCTCGGGCAGATGAAAGACGCGGTACGCACGGCATCGGAAGCCGGCGCGCTCGGGACTTACCTGAACCAGCTGTTCCAGCGCACCTTCGCAGTCGCGAAGGAAGTGCGCGGCACCACTGAAATCGGCGCGCAGTCGGTCTCGATGGCCGCCGCCGCCGTGCGGCTCGCGCAGCGCATCTTCGACAAGATCGCGAACCAGCGCGTGCTGTTCATTGGCGCGGGCGAAATGATCGAACTGTGCGCGACGCACTTCGCCGCCCAGCAGCCGCGCGAACTGGTGGTCGCGAATCGCACCGCCGAACGCGGCTCACGGCTCGCTGAACGCTTCAACGGTCGCGCCATTCCGCTCGCCGAGCTGCCCACACGGATGCACGAGTTCGATATCGTCGTGTCGTGCACGGCATCGACGCTGCCGATCATCGGGCTCGGCGCCGTCGAGCGCGCCGTGAAGGCCCGCCGCCACCGGCCGATTTTCATGGTCGACCTCGCGGTGCCGCGCGACATCGAACCCGAAGTCGGCAAGCTCGAAGACGTCTTCCTGTACACCGTCGACGACCTCGGCGCGATCGTTCGCGAAGGCAATGCCTCGCGCCAGGCCGCAGTCGCCCAGGCCGAAGCGATCATCGAAACGCGCGTACAGAACTTCATGCAGTGGCTCGATGCGCGCAGCATCGTGCCGGTCATTCGCCACATGCACACCCAGGCGGACGCGCTGCGTCGCGCGGAAGTGGAGCGCGCGCAAAAGATGCTCGCGCGCGGCGAAGATCCCGCTGCCGTGCTCGAAGCGCTGTCGCAGGCGCTCACCAACAAACTGATCCACGGTCCCACACATGCGCTCAATCGCGCGAGCGGTGCGGACCGCGACGCGCTCATCGACCTGATGGGCGGCTTCTACAAACACTCCGGCTCTACGGAGCGTTAGCGGCCCTGCCGCCACCGCGCCCCGGGCCCGCTTGCCGTTTCCCCGCGAGCCCGCCCGGCGCCCGCCTCAGGGCCCGCGCCCAGTCCGTTCCTTACTTACCCCGCCGTCCTTTCCGGAACACGCTCCGACCGACCGATGAAAACGAGCATGCAAAGCAAGCTCGACCAGCTCACTACCCGACTGGCCGAACTAAACGATCTGTTGAGCCGTGAAGACATCACGGCGAATCTCGACCAATACCGCAAGCTCACGCGTGAGCATGCCGAACTCGGCCCGGTCGTGGAGCAGTACGCGCAGTGGCGCCACGCGGCCGGCGATGCGGCGACCGCGCAGGAACTGCTCGCCGATGCATCGATGCGCGACTTCGCGGAAGAAGAAATCCGCGCGGCACGCGAGCGCATGGAACAGCTCGCCGCCGAACTGCAGAAGATGCTGCTGCCAAAAGATCCGAACGACGAGCGCAACATCTTCGTCGAAATCCGCGCGGGCACGGGCGGCGACGAATCGGCGCTGTTCGCGGGCGATCTGCTGCGGATGTACCTGCGCTACGCGGAACGCAACCGCTGGCAGGTCGAGATGATGTCGGCGAGCGAATCCGACCTCGGCGGCTATAAGGAAGTGATCGTGCGGATCGCGGGCGAAGCGGCGTATTCGAAGCTGAAATTCGAATCGGGCGGGCATCGCGTGCAACGCGTGCCGGCCACCGAAACGCAGGGCCGCATTCACACGTCTGCTTGCACCGTCGCCGTGATGCCCGAAGCGGATGAGATTGGCGAAGTCGAAATCAATCCAGCCGATCTGCGTATCGACACGTTCCGCGCGTCCGGCGCGGGCGGCCAGCACATCAACAAGACCGACTCGGCGGTGCGCGTTACCCACCTGCCGACCGGTATCGTCGTCGAGTGCCAGGACGATCGCTCGCAGCACAAGAACAAAGATCGCGCGCTGAAGGTGCTAGCTGCGCGCATCAAGGACAAGCAATCTCACGAGCAGCAGGCGAAAGAAGCCGCGACGCGCAAGAGCCTGATCGGCTCCGGCGACCGCTCGGAACGTATCCGCACCTACAACTTTCCGCAGGGGCGGTTGACCGATCACCGGATCAACCTGACGCTGTACCGGCTCGACTCGATCATGGACGGCGATCTCGACGAACTGATCGCGGCGCTCGTCAGCGAGCATCAGGCCGAACTGCTGGCGTCGCTGGGCGACGCTGACTGACGGCAGGCTCGCATGGATACCGTCGCCGCCCTGTTGCGTGCCTCGCCGCTAGCGCCACTCGAAGCGCGCATCCTGCTCGGGCATGTGCTCGGCTGGCGCCGTACCGAGTTGATTACGCGCAGCGACGAGCCGCTCGATGCCGCGCCTGTCGATCGTTTCCGCGCGCTCGAAGCACGCCGTGTGGCGGGCGAGCCGGTGGCGCAACTGATCGGCTCGCGGGAATTCTTCGGGCTCGACTTCGAGGTCACGCCGGATGTGCTGATTCCGCGGCCCGAAACCGAATTGCTCGTTGAAACGGCGCTGGCGGTACTTGTCGGGCGCCGGGCGCCGCGTGTCCTCGATCTGGGCACCGGCACCGGCGCGATTGCTGTCGCGATCGCCTCGGAGCGGCCCGATGCGCGCATCCGGGCAACTGACCGCTCGGCCGGAGCGCTCGGCGTCGCGGCGCGCAACGCCGCTCGATTGCTCGATCCAGCGCGTCCCGGCGGACCGCTGCAATTCGCACACGGCGACTGGTACGCAGCACTCGATACTGCGCTGCAGTTCGACGTCATCGTCAGCAATCCCCCGTATATCGCCAGCGACGACCCTCATCTGAGCCAGGGCGATCTGCGCTTCGAACCGCGCGGCGCATTGACCGACGAGGCCGACGGCCTGGCGGCGATCCGCATGATCGTCGCAGGCGCGCCGCCCCACCTCGTGCCCGGCGGCGCACTCTGGATCGAGCACGGCTACGACCAGGCAGCGGCCGTACGCGCACTGCTCACGGAGCGCGGTTTGCTCGCCGCCAGTTCGGCCCGCGATCTTGCCGGGATCGAGCGTATCAGCGGTGGCCAGATGCCCGGCTGAGGCGCGCGAGGCCGCTCTACGCGAAATCCGCTATCATTTCAACCTATCCCCACATCACTCTGGAACCGCAAGGTCAGCCTCATGGACACGCAACAACGCATCAAGCAAATCGTCGACGAAAACACCGTCGTGCTCTTCATGAAGGGCACCGCGCAATTCCCGATGTGCGGTTTTTCGGGCCGCGCCATCCAGATCCTGAAGGCATGTGGCGTCGACGAACTGAAGACCGTCAACGTCCTCGAGGACGACGGCATCCGTCAGGGCATCAAGGAATTCTCGAACTGGCCGACCATCCCGCAGCTGTACGTGAAGGGTGAGTTTGTCGGCGGCTCGGACATCATGATGGAGATGTATCAGTCGGGCGAGCTGCAGCAACTGTTCGCTGCCGCCTGAGCGGCATCCTCACGAACCGCTCGTCCGCACGATGGTGCCGCCCTCCCTCGACCCAAGCGTGGCGGCACCGCACCGGCTGATCATCGCGATCACCGGCGCGACCGGCGCTGTGTACGGCATCCGGCTGCTTGAAACGCTACGGCGGCTTGGCGGCGTTGAATCCCATCTGCTGATCTCCAGTGCCGGCTGGCTCAATATCCGGCACGAACTGCAGTTATCGAAAGAAGACGTTCATCCGCTCGCCGATGTGGTCCATTCGGTGCGCGATGTCGGCGCAACCATTGCGTCCGGGTCCTTCCGCACTGACGGCATGATCGTCGCGCCGTGTTCGATGAAAACGCTTGCGAGCATTGCGCACGGGCTCTCCGACAACCTGATCACGCGCGCGGCCGACGTCACGCTGAAGGAGCGCCGCCGGCTGGTGCTGATGGTCCGCGAGACGCCGCTCAATCTCGCGCATCTGCGCAACATGACGGCCGTGACTGAAATGGGCGGTGTGATTTTTCCGCCGTTGCCGGCGTTCTACAACGCACCGGCATCGATCGACGAAATGGTCGATCACACGGTGGCGCGCGTGCTGGACCTGTTCGCACTCGGCGGGCCGGGTCTCGCGCCGGTCTGGGGCGGTCTGCGTAGTACGGAAGAGTGATCTGCAGCGTTTGCACCGGCCCGGGTTCAGTGGAGTTGCGCAGGCCACTCCGCGCCAGGCCGATTAGCAACAGCCGCGACGCAGTTAAATCCGCGCCCGCGTGTTTATCCACAGCGGGTTCGCCTCTATATTCAACGCAACGAAACCTTCTAGCCGCTTTTGCCGCGGCCTCGCTGCGATGACCCGTCTACCTGCTCTTTTCCTCTCGCACGGTGCGCCAACCCTGCCGATCGATCCGTCCATGCCGTCGGGCGAATTCGCGGCGTTGTCGACCCAGTTGCCGCGTCCTGACGCGATCCTGATGCTCTCCGCCCACTGGGGCACGGCAGCGCCGGTGGCCAGCACCGCGCAACAACCCGAGACGATCCACGACTTCTACGGCTTTCCGCGCGCGCTCTACGAGATCCGCTATCCGGCCCCCGGCGCGCCCGACGTGGCACGCCGCGCCGCCGCTCAGCTGAGCGAGCACGGCCTGCTTGCAACCACGCAAGCACACGGGCTCGACCACGGCGCATGGGTGCCGATGCTGCTGATGTTCCCTGCCGCCGATATCCCCGTCGCACAGTTGTCGATCCAGCCTCACATGGACGCCGCTCACCACTTCCGTGTAGGCCGGGCGCTGCGCGCGCTGAAGGACGATGGCGTGATGGTGATCGGCTCCGGCCAGATCACGCATAACCTGCGCAGCGCCGACTTCTCGGCAAGCCCGCAAGACGCCGATCCGCGTGTCGCCGAATTCACGGACTGGTTCGAAGAGCGGCTGGCCGCACACGATATCGATGCGTTGCTCGACTATCGCAGCCGTGCGCCGCACGCGGTGTTGATGCATCCCACCGACGAGCACCTGCTGCCGGTATTCGCCGCACTCGGCGCCGCGGATGACGATTACACGCTGTCGATCCAGTCGCTGGGCACCTACCAGCGCACCCTGGCGATGACGAACTACGTATTCGGCAGCGCATAACAGCGACGTAGCGGCGGTGGTATCAACGCCGTAACCAGAAACGACGAGGCCCGCCTTGACCTGAATCAGTCAAGGCGGGCCTTGTCGTTTACCGCATCCGCTCTGCTGCGCGGTCTGCCCACCATTCAGGCAGGCAGACCGCGTATGTAATACCTCAAGCGCCGATCCCTTCGAGAATCTCGTCCGGGTTCTCACGCTCGTTGAGGTAGTCGGTGCGATAGCCGGTATGCACACCCCAGTAATAGAAGATCAGCGAGCAGATGATCACGACGAGCATGTCCCAGCCGTACGGCAGGATGTTGTGGCCGCCAAACTGCTTGCTGCCGATCAGCGACAGAACCGCCATCACCGGCAGATACGCGACGAGCCACCACGCTGCCTTCAGATCGCGGCCCCAGCCGGCGAAGCCTGCCTTCGCCTGATAGTAGAAGTACACCGGGAGCGCGACGATCATCAGCAGGATGATTTCGCCGGTGAGCGGCCATTTCGCCCAGAACAGGATCAGCGATGCGCAGACGAAGGCGAACGGCGCGATCACCTTCATGCCCGGAATGTGCAGCGGCCGGTCGAGATCGGTTGCTGCGCGGCGCAGGGCCATCAGGCTGATCGGGCCCGTCAGGTACGAGATCACCGTCGCCACCGAAATCACCGCCGCCAGCGAGCTCCAGCCGCGGAAGAAGAACAGGAAGATGAACGACACGAGCAGGTTGAACCACATCGCCTGACGCGGCACGCCGTAGAGCGGATGCACGTTGCCGAACATCTTGGGCATCGTGTTGTTGCGCTCCATCGCGTAGATCATGCGGGTCGTCGTTGCCATGTACGTCGTACCGGTGCCGCTCGGGCTGACGAATGCGTCGACATACAGCAGGATGGCGAGCCAGTTCAGATTCAGCGCGAGCGCGAGTTCGGCGAACGGCGAGGCGAAGTTGAAATGGCTCCAGCCCTTCAGCACGTCGGTCGGATTCACCGCGCCGATGTACGCGATCTGCAGCAGCACGTAGATCACGAGCGCCAGCAGGATCGAGCCGATCACCGCGAACGGCACGCTCTTCGCCGGATTGCGCGCTTCGCCGGCGAGGTTGATCGGGCTCTGGAAACCGTTGAACGCGAACACGATGCCGCTCGTCGCCACCGCGGTAAACACCGCCGACCAGCCGTACGGAGCAAACGTGCTGGCTTCACCGAAGTTCTCGTGGTGAAAGCCCGTCAGCATCAGGCCCAGGATCGTGGCACCGGGAATCAGGAACTTGAAGACCGTGATCGCCGAATTGGCCCGGGCGAACAGCTTGACGCCCCAGTAATTCAGCATGAAGTAGATGACCACGAGCACCGCGGAAAGCAATAACCCTAGTGTGGTTAGCGATCCGTTCACGAATAGATCGTGTGCCCACTGGTATGGCCAGGTGCTCATGTACTGGATCGATGCTTCGGCTTCGATCGGAATCACCGAGACGATGGCAATCCAGTTGGCCCATGCGCTGATAAAACCGACCAGTGCGCCGTGCGAATAGCGCGCGTAGCGCACCATACCGCCCGACTCCGGAAACATCGCGCCCAGTTCGGCATAGGTGAGCGCGATAGCGAGAATCACGACCGCACCGATAATCCATGCACAAATCGACGCCGGACCTGCAATTTTTGCCGCTTTCCATGCGCCGAACAGCCAGCCCGAGCCGATGATCGAACCGAGGCCGGTCAGCATCAGCGCCACCGGCCCGATGTTCCGTTGAATAGAACTTTTCACGTCTTCTCCTGTGTTCGAGAGCCTGCCGGTCTCTATCGTATCGCCGCGGCGCCCTGCAAAAAGAGCTGTTGAAGCGGGATCTGTTCTTAACGGCGACCGACCGCCGTGCGTGGTGCGCGAACCCGGGCCGGGTGCAACCATCACGCGGCGCGTAGTTTAACGGTTGCCCCAGATCATTGCAGTGAAAATGCGGGTTGTCCCCAGGAAAAAATCCAGATGAATAGAAAGCTTTGTAAGCAATACTTGGGCCAGGAGCTAAAACCTTGTGCGGCTGCGGGTTTCGATTGACCTTCTCTCGAAATGTCCGTATAACGGACGGGCAGGATTTCAAGCGGCGAGTGAATTGGTCTTTCGTAGTTCGCCCATCAACGGTACTCCGGTTGGTCCCATTACCCCCTTCCTTGATTTTCATGCACCCCACGGGCTTCGGCCTTATTCATCATCTTTAGGAACAAGTAATATGGAAACCGGTACCGTCAAGTGGTTCAATGACGCAAAGGGCTTTGGCTTCATCACTCCCGACGGCGGCGGCGAAGATCTGTTCGCGCATTTCTCGGAAATCCGCACGGAAGGCTTCAAGACGCTGCAAGAAAACCAAAAAGTGTCTTTCGAAGTGAAGACCGGCCCGAAGGGCAAGCAAGCTGCGAACATCAAGCCGGTGTAAGCTGCACGCTTCCTTTTCTGGACGCACAAAACCCCGCCTTGGCGGGGTTTTTTGTTTTTAGCACAGGCTTATGCGAGTTTTATTTCAGACGAACAGACGTTGCGCGTGAATACCGAGCCCGGTTGCGACGCTCGCGAGGCGATCGCCGAACACCGGTTGTGCGTCCGGAAATGCGGCCGCCAGCGCGCTCGACAGAAACCTCAGTCCTGTCGATCCACCGGTGAAGTAGACCGCCGTCACGTCGCGTGGGGCAATGCCCGCGGCCTGCACGGTATCGCGTGCGGCGAGGACGATACGCCGGGTTTCTTCCAGTCCCGCCTCGACGAGCTGGGCTTCATCGAATGCGAGCCGCAGATCATCCTCCACTTCATCGAGGTCGATTACCGTCTCGCCGCCCGCCGCCACGCCGATCTTCGCTTCTTCCGCGTGTGCCGCCAGCGCGTGTCCCAGATGCCGCTCGACGACCCGCATCAGGCGGTCGTGATGCCGGAGGTTGGGATACAGATGCCGCATCAGCGACAGTTCGCTGACGCGCTTGGGCGAGTAGACGGTGTTGATCAGGTGCCATGTGGCCAGATCGAAATACACGCGGTTCGGGATCTCGCGACCTTCGGGATCGAACGTCTGATAGCCGAGTTCGCGCAGGATCGTCGCGAGTTCGACGCGGCGGTCGAAATCGGTTCCGGCCACGTGCACACCGTGGTGCGCGAGCACATCGTCTTTCCGTTCGAGCCGATGCATGCGCTGCGGCCCGACGCGCACCAGCGAGAAGTCCGACGTACCCCCACCGATATCGGCCACGAGTACGAGCCCTTCCGCCTCGAGATGCGATTCGTAGTCGAAGGCAGCGGCAATCGGTTCGTACTGGAAGTGGATCTCGCGCAAACCGACCGAGCGCGCCGCCGCCTCGAGCTGCTGCTGCGCAAGCTGGTCGGCGCGAGGATCGTCGTCGACGAAAAACACTGGCCGGCCCAGCACTGCACGATGAATCGGCGCGCCCGCGGCCGTTTCCGCAGAGCGCTTCAGATGCTCGACGAACAGCGCGATCACATCGGTATAGCGGATCGCGGACCCATCGCCGAGATCGGTCGTCGTTTCCGCCAGTGATGACCCAAGGATGCTCTTCATCGAGCGCATCAAGCGCCCGTCGAAGCCATCGATATACGCCTCCAGCGCCGCGCGGCCGAACTCGCGGGTATTCTCGTCGACATTGAAGAACACGGCAGTAGGCAGCGTCGTGTAGTCACGCTCGACGGGCGCGAGACGCAGCGTCCCGGCGGCGTCGGGCAACGCGACCGCCGAATTCGACGTGCCGAAGTCAATCGCACAATAAGTCATCGCAGGAAGTCGCCGCTCGCGGCGGGCGCTGACAGAAAGAGGGGGACCGGCTTTTTATCACGAAAGCGCCACGCACGGCAACCGGCGCGCGGAACGGAAATTGCTCATGATGGCCGGTTATACCGTCCAATCACGCGACGCCAGGAGACAAGCCGAAATGACCGGGCCGTCCACCGCCATACCGCGCGATACATCGCCCGCGATCGTCGTCACCGACCTGCCTGCGCGGCTCGACCGCCTGCCGTGGGGTCGTTTTCACTCGCTGATCGTTGCGGCGCTCGGCATCACCTGGCTGCTGGATGGGCTTGAAGTAACGCTGGCGGGCGCCGTCGCGAGTGCGCTGAAAACGAGTCCGGCGCTGCATTTTTCCAACGCGGATGTCGGGTTGACGGGTAGTGCCTACATCGCGGGCGCGGTGCTCGGTGCGCTCGGTTTCGGCTGGCTCACCGACCGGCTCGGCCGCCGCAAGCTCTTCTTCATCACGCTCACCCTCTACCTCGCCGCGACCGCGGCTACCGCGCTGTCGTGGAATCTCGCGAGCTTCATCGTGTTCCGCTTCCTGACCGGTGCCGGTATCGGCGGTGAATATACGGCGATCAACTCGACGATCCAGGAGTTCATGCCCGCACGCGTGCGCGGCTGGACCGATCTCGCGATCAACGGCACGTTCTGGGTCGGTGCGGGGCTCGGTGCGACGGGCTCGCTGGTGCTGCTCGATCCGGGCCTGCTGCCCGCGGACTGGGGCTGGCGCGCGTGCTTCCTGATCGGCGCGGTGCTCGCTCTCGCGATCCTGCCGATGCGCGCATGGGTGCCCGAAAGTCCGCGCTGGCTGCTGACGCATGGCGAAGCCGACGAGGCCCGCACGATCGTCGAAGGTATCGAAGCGCGTTTTCACGCGACCGGCGCCACGTTGCCAACCGTCGATACCACCACGAGCCGTCTGCGGCTGCGCGTACGCAAACATACGGCGCTCAGCGAAGTGTTCAATACGCTGTTCAGGCGGCATCGACAGCGTTCGCTGGTCGGGCTCTCGCTGATGACCGCGCAGGCGTTCTTCTACAACGCGATCTTCTTCACCTACGCGCTGGTGCTCAGCGATTTCTATCACGTGCCAGGAGACCACATCGGCTGGTACCTGCTGCCGTTCGCACTGGGTAACTTTCTCGGGCCGCTCGTGCTCGGTCGGCTCTTCGACGTGATCGGCCGTCGCGTGATGATCGCGACCACCTATGCGCTATCGGGCATTCTGCTAGCCGTGAGCGGCTATCTGTTCGAACAGCAGTGGCTCACGGTGACGACACAAACGCTTGCGTGGATGACGATCTTCTTCTTTGCCTCGGCGGCGGCCAGTTCGGCGTATCTGACGGTGAGCGAATCGTTTCCGCTCGAAATCCGCGCGCTGGCGATCGCGGTGTTCTATGCGTTTGGCACCGCGCTCGGAGGCATTGCTGGGCCGGCGTTGTTCGGCCGGCTGATCGACACGCAGCAGCGTAGTGAAGTGTTCTCGGGTTATCTGCTCGGCTCGGCGCTCATGCTCGTTGCGGCGGTAATCGCGGGGATCTGGGGTGTCGATGCGGAAAGGAAATCGCTGGAGAGTGTGGCTACACCGCTGTCAGCGGTTACAGATAACGAGTAAGGCCGCTGCACAATCGCCACTGCACCGGCGCCATAAACAAAAACGCGCGGCAAAAGCCGCGCGTTCTACGTTGCGCTACCGCGTACTCAAGCTGCCACGAAAGGCTTCTTCCATGCGCCGGCAAATGCAATGTCGCCGAGCGGCGAACGCGTACGCCCAGCCTTCTCGCGATCACGCAACGCCGGGTCGAGTTTCGCCGCATCGCCATAGTGTCCAAGCGAGATCATCGCGATCACTTCAACATCGTCGGGAATAGCAAACGCGCTGCGGAAAGCATTGATGTCGACACCAGCCATCTGATGCGCTGCGAGCCCGAGCGCATGAGCCTGCAACACCAGCGCCATCGCGGCCGCACCTGCATCGTAGGGTGCGCAACGATTGACTTCACCCTTGCTCGTCAGCGTCTGCGTGGTCACGGCGATCAATACCGGCACCGATCCATTCCAGCCTTGATTGAACGGCACGAGCGTTGCGAAGGCGCGCTTGAATGCAGCTTCGTCTGTGCTGCGATCGAATACAAGGAAACGCCACGGCTGTGCGTTGAAGGACGACGGCGCCCAGCGCGCGGCCTCGAGAACCGAATGCAATTGCTCGCGGCTCACCGGCTCATTCGAAAAGGCCCGCGGGCTCCAGCGCCCAGCGAGCAGTTCGTGAATGGAAACGTCGGTCGGTGCGGGTTTAGTCGTCATGCGCTTCTCTCAGTCGAGGTTATATGTCGACGGGCGAACGCCCGGGGGCACATAGCATAACCCGGGCTTCGCACAATGCGCTTAAGCGCACGCATGTTCAACGCAACGAACGTCGTCGGTGCCGGTGCGAACGCACTCAGGCGGCTTGTGCCGCGACCGGCCGGTCGCTCCGGTTGATGCGCAATACCAGCACCGATGCGACGAGGCACAATCCGCCCGAAATCATCGATGCGACGGTGTAGGTGCCAAGGCTCGCGCGCAGCATGCCCGCGCCGAGCGCCGCGAATGCCGCGCCGAGTTGATGGCCCGCGACGATCCAGCCGAACACGACGGGCGCGGCTTCCTTGCCGTAGACGTCGGTGGCGAGACGCACGGTCGGCGGCACGGTGGCGATCCAGTCGAGCCCGTAGAACAGCGCGAAGATCGGCAGGCCGTAGAAGTCGATGCCGAACGCGTGCGGCAAGTACATCAGCGACAGGCCGCGCAGCCCGTAGTACCAGAACAGCAGCACGCGACTGTTGAAGCGATCCGACAACCAGCCCGACAACGTCGTACCGAACAGATCGAAGATGCCCATCGCGGCGAGCAGCGATGCGCCCTGCACTTCGGTCATACCGTGGTCGCCGCACATCGCGATCAGGTGGGTGCCAATGTAGCCGTTAGTGCTCGCACCGCAGATAAAGAAACTGAAGAACAACAACCAGAAATCGCGTGTCTTGCTTGCCGACGCAAGCGTACCGAATGCGATCTGCAGAGGATTCTTCGTTTCGATGCGCGTGGCCACCGCCGCGCCAGGCGCTTCGCCGTACGGGCGCTGTGAGACGCTGTCGGGCCGCTCAGGCAGCAGGAACGCGACGAGCGGCAGGACAACCGCCGCGGCCCCCGCGACGACCCACACCACCTGACGCCAGCCGTGATGCTCCGCGATCGATGCGAGTAGCGGCAGGAACACAAGTTGTCCGGTTGCCGAACTGGCGGTCAGGATGCCCATCACGAGACCGCGATGCGTCGTGAACCAGCGGTTCACGACAGTCGCCGACAGCGACAGCGCCGCGACGCCCGTTGCGCCGCCCACCATCACGCCCCAGATCAGGATCATCTGCCACGGCGCGGTCATCAGCGATGAAAGCGCGACGCCGGCCGCCATCGTCGAGAGCGCCACCAGTACCGTCGGCCGCACGCCGAAGCGCTGCATGGCCGCGGCGGCAAACGGCCCCATCAAGCCATAGAGCGCGATGTTGACCGAGATCGCGAGTGAAATCGTCGCGCGGCTCCAGCCGAACTGATGTTCGAGCGGCAGCATCATCACGCTCGGCGTGGCGCGCGTACCCGCTGCGGCCAGCAACACCAGAAACACGACGGCCACGGTGAGCCACCCGTAATGAAAACGCCCGCCGATCCTTCTTGCTGCCCAGTTCATCGGTTCTCCAGTCGGCCTGCTTCCGCCATGGGCAGTGCGCCGCTTTCAATGAGGCCGGATTGTTACCAATCCGGTAAAGGACTTGTGACCGATCTGTCACAATGGAGTTGCGATCTTAGTGACTGGTCGGTAACATGTCAAGCCATCGATGAACCGAAGGTGGAATGCCATGACCGAGAGCACGACCGTCAAGCCCGAAGCGGGTCGCCGCAGCCGTACGCAGATGGCCGGCGCCGAGGCGCAGGAGCATCTGTTGAACGCGGCCGCCGAACTTTTTTATCGGGAAGGCGTGCGCGCCGTCGGTGTCGACGCGGTGGTCGAACTGGCGGGTGTCAACAAAATGAGCCTGTACCGGCAGTTCTCGTCGAAGGACGATCTGGTTGTCGCTTACCTCGAGCGATCGGACGAAGGGTTCTTCCGGCGCTTCGAACAGAGCCTCGCCCGTCATCCTGGCGAACCGGCAAAACAGCTCGTGCAGTACTTCGAAGATCTGTCGGGACGCGCATCGGTGGATGACTATCGCGGCTGCCCGTTCGTCAACGTATCGACGGAATTCCCGGATGCGTCGCACCCGGCGCGACTCTGCGTGCTGCGCAATAAAACGAAGCTGATGGCGCGGTTGAATGAGCTTGCAAGTGAAGCCGGGGCGGACGACCCCGCCGCGCTTGCGGATGCGCTCGGGTTGTTGATCGAAGGAATCTATGCGGCGAGCCAGACTTACGGCCCGGGTTGCGGGCCGATACGCACGGCGCCGCGTGTGGCTGCGCTGTTGATCGCTTCGGCTTGCACCGGGACGCCGGCCACATCGCAGCCGTGATGACGGACTCATCTCTCTCGCACGACGACGTGCTGGCCGCTACCCACCACTGGCTCACACGCGCGGTGATCGGTCTGAACCTGTGTCCGTTCGCCAAGGCTGTGCATGTGAAGCAGCAGATCCGCTACGCGATCAGCGAAGCCACGAGCCTCGAAGGCGTGCTGACCGATCTCGAAGCGGAGTTGCAAACACTCACCGCCGCCGATCCCGCCGCAATCGACACAACACTGCTAATCCTCCCGCACGCACTCGCCGATTTCACCGACTACAACGACTGCCTGTTTTTCGCGGATCGGCTATTGCGGCAGTTGCGCCTCGAAGGCGAACTGCAGATCGCGAGTTTTCACCCGCGGTATCAGTTCGAAGGGAGCGAAGCCGACGATATCGAGAACTACACGAACCGCGCGCCGTATCCGATCCTGCATCTGCTGCGCGAGGCGAGCATCGAGCGTGCGGTCGATGCGTTCCCCGATGCCGCCGATATCTACGAACGCAATCAGGAAACGCTCCGGCGCCTGGGTCACGCAGGCTGGCTCGACTGGATGAGCCAGCCCGCGCAGGACTAAACCGCGCCAGGCCTCACAACGAAGTTCAAGCCGGCGCGAAAAACCGCTCGCGCATCTCGGCGATACCCAGCGTATCCATCACTTCATTGAGCCGCTCCGCCGGACGGCGCCGCGGCAAGTCCTTGTACTGGGCGATGATCAGCTCGTTTTTCATCGAGTGTTCCCAGCCGACCAGTTCAGTCACGCTCACCTGATACCCGTGCGCCTCCAGTTGCAGGCAGCGCAGCACGTTGGTGATCTGGCTGCCGAATTCGCGCGTGTGCAGCGGATGGCGCCACATCTCCGCGAGCGCCTGCCCGAGCGACTTCCCCTTGTTGCGCCGTAGAACGCCCGCCACTTCGGCCTGACAGCACGGCACCACGACGATGTACTTCGCCTGCTTCTGCAGCGCGAAGCGGATGGCGTCGTCGGTGGCAGTGTCGCAGGCGTGCAGCGCGGTGACGATATCAATTGAAGGCGGCAGGCGGTCCGACACGATCGAGTCCGCCACCGACAGATTCAGAAACGACATCCCACCGAAGCCCAGCCGCGTCGCCAGCTCCTGCGATTTCACCACCAGCTCTTCGCGCGTCTCGATGCCGTAGATGTGCGAACCGTCATGCTGCTCCTTGAAGAACAGGTCGTAGAGGATGAAGCCGAGATACGACTTGCCCGCGCCGTGATCGACGAGCGTCATGTCGCCCTGCGCTGCTTTCAATTCTTTCAGCAACGGCTCGATGAACTGGAACAGGTGATAGACCTGCTTCAGCTTGCGACGGCTGTCCTGATTCATCTTGCCGTCGCGCGTCAGGATATGCAGCTCCTTCAGCAGTTCGACGGACTGGTTGGGACGGATTTCGTGCGTTTTGCTGGACATCGATTGAAACCGCCACCGATTGCATCGCGAACGTGCGACAGGTGACGGAAAAAGAGAAAAGTTGCTGCCAGTTTACCGAAAGCGCGATCGAGCGAGTTTTTTACCGGTGCAACGGGACTGAGGCGCACCAACCTGGAATACTTCCTGCTCTTGATTACGCCAGGCGCGGTGCGGGGCAAACGCCGCGCCGTCATGCTGAATGCCGGCCTGCCTGTCGAGGCCCGCAGAACAACAAGGACAGGCTGCCGGACACCGCTTTCGATCGTGCGGACCGTCAAGCGTGTGGGAGGTCGGACCCGGAACACGGGCTCGAACGTTACGTAACCTGCAGTGCGCCGCGATCTCAACCGGAAGCGCGCTCAGACGATGAAGAGGCGGCAATGGACGCGATACCCAACGGAAGCGCAGAGCAGAAGTTTCAGGAACTGCTTGCGAAGCTGACGGCGACGCCAGCATGGACGGAGAAGCAACAACTCGAACTGGAAATGGCACGCGACATTTCCAGCGAGATGCTGCGGCTCGCCGAGGCGATGCGCGATGGAAGCGTCGACCTCGAAAGCTCGTTGACGCTGCTCAAGTACGCGAAGGTGCTCGACTTCGTGATGACGACGCTCGCTTCGCGGCGCGATATCAAGCCGCAAACCTTGCGGGTGATTTTCAAGCTGGCGGGGTTGAAGGTTGATGAGGCTTATCCGGGGTAGCTGGTTCGCGGGTTGACTGCGCGCGCCAGGTGCCCGGGTGGGCGCGTGGTTGCGCTGGGCAGCGCAGTTGCGTCGTCAACCATGCGTACTACACCTTCATTTGACGCTGCGTGGCGGCTGACGCCTGCATGGCATCGCACGCTTCGCCTGCACGCCGCTCCAGGTCCTTTCGTCGCCAACGTGACGACGCCAAAATCCCCTCCCGATCATCCCTCCACTGGCCGCCTTATTGCGCGGAAACCCAGAATTCGGCATCCGCTATGATGCATAAATCTGCATCGACATCGAGAAGAGCCGCTCAACGTGAAAACGATACTCGACCTGAACGAGCAGCCGGTTGCAGACGCGCTCGCAACGTAGACCGTCACGACGTTAACGCAGCACGCTAGTCCTACCGCAACACCCCAAAGCAGTTCCGCCACCAGAGCAGAACGCACAGGACAGACCGCCCGCCTGCCTGGCATCGCAGCGGACGGCACGATCCATACAATCGATGCCGCCACTGGAGGAGACGTAGTCATGAGGAAAATGCGCTGGGTGGTGATCCTGTTCTGCTTCCTCGCGATCGCGGTGAACTACATCGATCGCGCGAATCTCGCTGTCGCGGCACCGCAGATCGAAAAGGCGCTCGGCATCGGCCCCGCCGAAATGGGCCTGATCCTGAGCGGCTTCTTCTGGACCTATGCGCTGATGCAGATGCCGTTCGGCTGGTTCATCGACCGGGTTGGCGCGCGCATCGCGCTGCCGCTCGCGGTGGGCTGGTGGTCGCTCTTCACCGCCGCGACCGCGGCGACCTCGAGCGTGATGGGGATGTTCGGCTGCCGGCTGATGCTCGGTATCGGTGAAGCGGGCGCCTACCCATCGTGTGCGAAGCTCGTCAGCCAGTGGTTCAAGCCTGCGCAGCGCGCGCTCGCCACCAGCATCTTCGATAGCGGGTCGCGGGTCGGCTCCGCGCTGTCGATTCCCGTCGTCGCGCTGATCATCGGTACGCTCGGATGGAAGGCTTCGTTTGTGATCACCGGGTTGATCGGCGCGGTGTGGATGCTCGGCTGGTTTGCGATCTATCGCAGCCCAGCGCACGGCGACATGACCGGCGAGAAAGACGTCGTGCCGCAGCCGCACGTGCGCAGTGCCGGTGATGCGACGTGGGCCTCGCTGTTCCGCCACCGCACGATGTGGGGAATGATGATCGGCTTCTTTTGCCTGAACTTCGTCATCTACTTCTTCATCACGTGGTTTCCAAGCTATCTCGTGCAGACACGCGGCTTCTCGCTGAAATCGCTCGGCACGCTCGGCATGGTCCCCGCGCTGATCTCGATTCCGGGCGGCTGGCTCGGCGGCTATATCTCCGATGCGCTCTATCGACGCGGCTGGAGTCTCACCGCCTCGCGCAAGACGTGCATGGTGGGCGGCATGCTGATGTCGTCGGTGATCACGTTGTCTGCGTTCACGTCGAACATCTACCTGATGCTCGGGTTCTTCGGCATCGCGTACGGCAGCCTTGCGTTTGCCGCTGCCAGTATCTGGTCGCTGCCCGCCGATGTCGCGCCTTCGCCGCGCCATGTTGCTTCGATCAGCGGTATCCAGAACTTTGCGTCCAACCTCGCGGGCATCGTCATCACGACGTTCACCGGTGTGATGGTCGCGATGACGAAAGGCTCGTTCACGATTCCGCTGATCGTCGCGGGTGGTTTCTGTTTTCTCGGCGCGTTCAGCTATCTGGTGATCGTCGGACGGATCGAGCCGTTGTCTGGCGACTCCGCGCGTCACGATGATCCGGAAGCCGTGCGCTCGCCGATCTGACCGGTCTGATGGAAGCACCCACTTTTGCATTCGAGGAACCCATGTCGACTCTCACCGCCGCCCACGCCGTGATCCGGCTGCATCCCAACGACGATGTCGTGATCGCCACGCGTCAGCTCGTATCCGGTACAGCGATCGAGTCCGAACGCGTTGTCGTCTCGGGATTGATTCCTCCGGGGCACAAGCTCGCGACGCGCGCGATCGCGCAAGGTGAGCCAGTGAAGCGCTACAACCAGATCATCGGCGTGGCACGTGACGCCATTGCACCCGGCCAGCACGTACACGTCCACAACCTCAGCATGGCCGAGTTCGCACGCGAGCATGCGTTCGGTATCGATTTGCATCCAACGGCGTACGTCGCGCAGCCCGCGCATTTCATGGGCATCCGCCGACCAGCCGCAGCGACGAACGGCGAGCGCATCGCCACGCGCAACTACATCGGCGTGTTGACCAGCGTGAACTGCTCGGCCACGGTCGCGCGCGCGATTGCCGATCACTTCCGGCGCGACGTGCATCCGGAGGCGCTGGCCGACTATCCGGATGTCGACGGCGTGATCGCGCTCACGCATGGCCTCGGCTGCGGAATCGACCTGCACGGCGAAGGACTCGCGATCCTGCGTCGCACACTGGCCGGTTACGCCGCGCATCCGAACTTCGCATCGGTACTGTTCGTCGGTCTCGGTTGCGAGACCAATCAGATCGGCGGTGTACTCGAAGCGGGTGGATTCGGCGACGACCCGAAGCGACTGCGCAGCTTCACGATTCAGGACAGCGGCGGTACGCGCAAAACGATCGAGCACGGCATCGCAACGGTCCGCGAAATGCTCGCCGATGCAAACCGCGTGCGCCGTGAGCCGGTGCCCGCGTCGCATCTGATGGTCGGTTTGCAATGCGGCGGCTCCGACGGTTACTCGGGTATTTCGGCCAATCCGGCGCTCGGCGCGGCAGTCGATCGGCTCGTGCGACACGGCGGTACGGCGATCCTCTCAGAGACGCCGGAAATCTATGGTGCGGAACATCTATTGACGCGCCGTGCGGTAAACCGCGAGATCGGCGAGAAGCTGCTCGCGCGCATTGCATGGTGGCAGGACTACTGCGCACGCAACGGTGCGGCGCTCGATAACAATCCGTCGGCGGGAAATAAAGTTGGCGGTCTCACGACGATTCTCGAGAAATCGCTTGGCGCGGTCGCGAAAGGCGGCACGACGAATCTCGTCGACGTCTACGAATACGCTCAACCAATCGACGCAAAAGGCTTCGTGTTCATGGATTCGCCCGGCTACGATCCGATGTCGGCGACCGGTCAGGTGGCTTCGGGTGCGAATCTGATCTGCTTCACGACCGGCCGCGGATCGGCCTACGGCTGCGCGCCATCGCCGTCGCTGAAACTCGCGACCAACACGGCATTGTGGGAGCGGCAGCAGGACGATATCGACATCAATTGCGGTGGTGTGATCGACGGCACGGCGAACATCGATGAACTCGGCGACGAGATCTTCCGGATGATGCTCGATTGCGCATCGGGTACGCGCTCGAAGAGCGAACTGCATGGTTATGGGCAAAGCGAATTCGTACCGTGGCAGGTCGGTGTGATTACCTGAAGTGGGAGCGCATACGACGGTTCGCTCGTGAGGCGTTGTTTCGCGAGGTTTGCTGTGCACCGGTATGGGTGTGACAATGGCGAACCGCGGCGAGCCCTGGCGTACGCCGCGCACGCTGCCCGCCGCCGCTTTCCTTCCCTCCCCTCGATACCGCCCATGCCCGCTCCCCACGATTCCACTTCTGTTGCCATCATCGGTGCCGGCCCAGCCGGTCTCATGGCCGCCGAGGCGCTGAGCCGCGAGCACGTGCAGGTCGACGTGTATGACGCGATGCCATCGGCGGGACGCAAATTCCTGATGGCCGGCAAGGGCGGCATGAACATCACGCACTCGGAACCGCTTGAGCGTTTTGTCGAGCGTTATGGCACGCGACGCGCACAGATCGCACCACTGCTCGACCGTTTCGGTCCCGATGCGCTGCGTGCGTGGCTCTACGATCTTGGCGTGGGGACCTTTGTCGGTAGTTCGGGCCGCGTGTTCCCCACCGATATGAAAGCCGCGCCGATGCTGCGTGCCTGGCTGCATCGGTTGAAGGAACGCGGTGTGCGCTTTCATATGCGGCACAAATGGATTGGCTGGAACGAAGACGACGCTACGAATGCAACACGTCACACGTTGCGCTTCACGACACCCGACGGCGAGCAAAACATCGCTGTCGATGCGCTCGTCCTCGCAACAGGCGGCGCAAGCTGGCCGCGTCTCGGCTCGGACGCCGCTTGGGTGCCGCTGCTCGGCGCTCGCGGCGTGCAGGTCGCACCACTGCGCTCGGCAAACAGCGGCTTCGACACCGTGTGGAGCGATTATTTTCGCGAGCGCTTCGCAGGACAGCCGCTGAAGCCCGTTGCAATCACCGTCATCGATATAGACAAAAAAGTCCAGAATCGAAAAGGTGAGATAGTTATTACCGCGACGGGGATCGAGGGGAGCCTCGTGTATGCGCTGTCGTCGGTGATCCGCGAACGGATAGATACCGACGGCGAGGTAACGCTGCATCTCGATCTCGTGCCGGACCTGTCCATCGAACGCGTCGCCGAAGAAGTCATGCGGCCACGCGGCTCACGTTCGCTATCGAGTCATCTGCACAGCCGCATCGGCATCGCGGGCGTGAAGTTCGCGCTGCTGCACGAATGTCTATCGAAAGAAGCGCTTGGCGATGCAGCGCTGATCGCTCGCACATTGAAGGCGCTGCCGTTACGCTTGCTGCGCGCACGCCCGATCGAAGAAGCGATCAGCAGCGCCGGCGGCATTCCGTTCGAAGCACTCGATGCAAATCTGATGATCGAGCAGTTACCGGGCGTGTTCTGCGCGGGCGAAATGCTCGACTGGGAAGCGCCGACGGGCGGTTATCTGTTGACCGCGTGCTTCGCGAGCGGCCTGGTCGCGGGTGAAGGCGTGCACGCGTATCTGGACCGCCTGGCGCGACGCTAGCGCGCTTTCAGGCGCCACAGCGACGTCACTTCCGCGAGACGCGCGACATGCAGCGGGTCCGAGGGATCGGAAGATTTCGGATGCCGCGGCCGGATGTCCTCGCGTCCAGCCACTTCAAGACCGGCCGCCTTGATCGCGTCGAGCAACATCGCGCGCGTACGCAAACCGAGGTGTTCGGCAAAGTCCGACAGGATCAACCAGCCCTCGCCGCCGGGCTTCAGATGCGCGGCAAGTCCGCTGAGAAAGCCGATCAGCATACGGCTATCGGGATCGAAAACCGCATGCTCGATCGGCGACGACGGCCGTGCCGGCACCCACGGCGGATTGCAGATGATCAGCGGCGCAAGTCCTTCGGGGAACAGATCGGCCTCCACGACCCGCACCTGCCGGTCATAACCGAGCCGCGTCATGTTCTCCTGCGCGCACGCTAGCGCACGCGGGTCCTGATCCGTGGCAACGATTTTCTTCACACCGCGCTTCGCCAGCAACGCAGCGAGCACACCGGTGCCGGTGCCGATATCGAAAGCCTTTTCCAGTGACGGCAACACCATCCGCGCAACCAGATCGACATACTCGCCACGCACCGGCGAAAACACGCCGTAGTACGGATGAATCCGCTCGCCGAGCGCCGGAATCTCGACACCCTTCTTGCGCCATTCGTGTGCGCCGATCAGGCCGAGCAGTTCACGCAGCGAAACAACCGACGCTTCGCCGTCCGCCGCACCCCACGCTTCGATGCAAGCCTGCGCAACTTCCGGTGCGCGGCGCAGCGGGATCGTGTAGTCGCCGGTTAGTGGAATCAGCACCATGCCAAGCGTGCGGGCGCGCTGTGCCTGCGCCTGGCGATGCAGATTGAACGCATCTTTTGCGGTCGCCGCCTGCTTGGGCGGCTTACGTTCGACGCGGCGCGTGATGGCCTGTAGCAACTGCCGCGCGTTCTGGTAATCGCCGTTCCACAGTAGCGCGGTGCCTTCGCTGGCGAGGCGAAATGCAGTGTCGGCGGTCGTGCGGTCGTCGGCGAGCACGACGCGCTTAGGCGGCGGGACCGCGGCTTCCGAACGCCAGCGAGCGGTTTCGGGACCGTCTGCAGCAGGCCAGGTGAGAATCGGATGGGGGGTGGTCATCGGTGGGAGGGATGTATAGGGCAGGCGATGACTGGATGTGGCAGGTCGGTTTGCCGTGCCTTCCGTTCTAGTCACCGATGAGCATCGCCGGGATGCCGCGGCGCGATGTCGAGCCCGACAGGACAAGCAGGATCGTTCGTGTTGCTGGGCGGAGCCTTGCGCGCCGTCAACGGGCGTCAGGTTCGAATTGTAGTACGGCGCGGTCCAGCCGATGCTTTCCCCGCATTCTCTGCGCTGCGAGCGCATGCGCAAGCGTGACGGTAAACGAGCCACGCCGGCTCGCGCCGGCGTTCAAGCGGTGTCCGTCGTAGTCCGACGAACACCGCCTGCTTATGCCTTTACTGCTGGTTCGAACGCCAGGCGGATTTCGCTGACGTTCGTCTTGAAGCGCCCGGTCATCACAACCAAAAACAATGCGCTAGCAAAGGTTGCGCGCCGGGCTACGACTTACCACCACCAGCTACCGAACAAGCCGGACAGCAGACCGAACAGATCCGGCGAACCGCCCTGCGCGTTGCTGCTACCGCCATTGCCCGTGCTCCCGCTCTTGCCACCGCCGGCAGCCACCGGTGTCGAACCATAAGCTGCATTCAGTTGCGAGATGTCGAAGCTGCCCCAGCCCGTGACATAGTCGTAGCCCTGCGTCGCGCTGTAGCCGTAGGTCACACCGCTCTTCGTGATGCCGTTATTGCCCGACGTGACCGGGTGAAAAAGACCGGGCTTCGTGGTCGCATTGCTATAGATGCTCGCCGCGGGAAACGCCAGCGTGTTGTTGTTCGCCGACTGCACGCGCGCCCAGATGCCCGCGAAGATCGGCGCCGCAAGACTCGTCCCGCCGACCTGGTTCGGATCGTTCGGCCCGGCGCCAGGTAGCGTGCCGCTGGTCTGCCCTTGAATGACGAGAATCGCGCCACTGCGACCGTCCGCATCGAAACCAATATCCGGCACCGTGCGCAACTTGCTGCCTGTGACCGACGATTGCCATGTCGGTGCGGCTTCGTACTTGCTGATGCCGCCGCCGGTTGCCCAGAGTCTGCCTTTGGAATCGAGGCCTTCGTTCCACACGTTTTCGTGATCGTACTTGCCGCCCACGGTGTAGAGCCCCGTGCCGCCAACCGAAATCACGTACGGCGAAGTGGCCGGTTCGCTAACGGTGTAGGTGCGCAGATTCGAAGGCGGGGTGCCGTTCTGGCATTCATACACGCCATGATCGCCAGCCGACACCGAGAAGACCTGTCCCTGTGCCATGGCGACCTTGAAGATGGCGTCGTCGGCGGCCTGCGAACCTTCTGACTTCGCACTCGCTTCGCACACGCCGAGCGACACGTTGATCACCTTCGCGACGTTGTCGGTCACGGCCTGGTTGTAGGCGGCGGTGATGTCGCCGAGCGACATCGACGGCGCGGCGTAGAACACCAGTTTGTTCACGGCACCGCCTGCAGCGCCGACGATCGACTGGCTGTCGAGGTTCCACTCGACCGTGCCGTCCGTATCGCTATAGTCGCTGCCGTCCGGTCCGGTTTGCACGACCTGGGTCGCCACATTACCAAGCCCGTTGTTCGTCGTGAACGTCTGCAGATCGGACAGCGTCTGCGTCAGATCGCCTTCCGAAATGATCCCGACCGTCGTGGCCGACGCGGTCGGTGTCGAACCGGCGGCGTAGATATTCGAGAACTCGACGGGATTGTGGCCGGTCAGCACCGGTGTCGCGGCAAGGCTGCGCTTGACCTGGGTACTCGCGCTCGGCTCAGGGCGATAGATACGATAGTTGGTATGCGCCGTCGCTGCGTTCTGCAGTCCCAGCACCGAATCGACGATATCGCCGAGCGCTGCCGGCACCTGCGCGTCGCTCGTGTTCGCGTAAACCTGGTGGCCGTCTTGCGTGAAACGCTTGAGGCTCGTGTTGAACGCCGACTTCACCAGCGCAGCGTTGCCGTCTGCCGTAACCAGCAAGCGGTTCTTCGCAGCGCGGACGTTCTTGAAGCCGGCACGCGTCAGATACTCCACCACCGTCTGCACCTGGGCCTCGGTCGGCGCGTACGTCGCGAGGATCTGCTCCGGCGTCAGGTACTGACGATAGTTCGGGCTGCCCGGCTGGTTGACCTGGTTGATGAACGCGTCGAGACCCTTCTGGTCGCGCATCTTCAGCGATACCACGACGTGAATCGGCGTAGTCGCAGCAAGTTCGCTAGCGGCGCTGACGGCGAAGTTGGTCGACGCTTGCGCGCCTGACGCTGCAGATGGCGCGGCAAACGCGTGGGTGTTGGTCGATACCCAGTCAGTGGAATTGCTTTGCGCATGCGCGGGCAACACCATCAAACCCGTTGAAGACAAACCGATCAACGACAGAACTGACAGACGACACGTCGCGGAAAGAATCGGTGCGACGAAAGACGGTGCTTGTTTAGGCATCATGCCTCCTCGTGAGATCAAACGGCCACCTGCAGGCCAGCACGGGTAGTGCTGGGATAACAACGCGATGAGCAGATCCGGGAATGCGATGCTCATTCGCGTCTATTCGGGTATTCGTAATTTTTTCGTGATCGAATAGTAGGCTAGCCAATTACATTTGCAAGAAAGCAATTCTAAATTTTCCTCAGAATCTTCAATCCTTTCTTATCGAATTACGGCATATCTTTTGGCGAAAATTCGATAATATTTATGAATTAAATTGTCATATCGACGGAGAGACAAGGGACTGTCAATGCTCGGTGGATGGCCGATCTGAGAGGCATTGCGTGCGATGACGATTTCGATGCCGCGACCTATGCGGGAGGGATAGAGACGATCGAGGAGATAGCAGAATGAATATGTGCCAAAGGGCGGCTTAAATGTGCCAAAGATTGGTCTTGATCGAATTCGATGTGCTAAAAACTATTGTGCCAAATTCGATATTTCTGGTTATTTTTTTATCGAAATCATTGTGCCAAAGTGATCATTCCGGATTCAATGTGACAAACAACAATTGTATTGAATTCGATATGCGATTCTCGAGGCACTCTATTGCCGCGCGTTAGCGGAAGCGGTACGCGCCGTCCCGTCGCACGCGCTCGATGTATCAGCCACCACCGCCAGAACCGTGAGCAGCCCGACGAGAGCAAAGGCAATCACGCACAACGTGCGAATCACGATCGTGGTACGACACATGAGCAAACTCCTTCGATCATTTCCGCTCGTGCGGGTCCTGCTGACGCACGTCCGTATCGTCAGTTCGTGTTGATTTTCAGGGGATGCAAAGATATCAGGTCGTCCAAGATGCGACTGACAACTATTGTCAAACTCGCGTCGCTACGATTTCACAGCATGGCCAGCACGGCGTCGATCACCACGTCCGGATCGTCGCGCTGCACGAAGTGCTGGCTCGCCGGTGTCATGATCTGGCGCGCCTGCGTCGATAGCTGTAGCAGTTCGCGCTGCAGATCTTCCCAACGCGCTTGCAGCGCATCTCGCGTCGCGGTGGGGAAAAATCGTGAATTCGCGTAGGAGCCGGCGGTGATCACCGTCACTGGCAGATCGCCAAGCGGCGCGATCTCGCGATACAGGTCGAGACTGGTGGGCAGATCGATGCGCTCCGGCGTTGCGTTGGGCAGGCGCCATTCGCCTGCCCAGAATGTCCGCATGCGTGTTTGTTCGGGTGTGTCTGATTCGCCCGGCGGAGGGAATGCGTTGCCGAACACGGAGAACTGGCGCGTATGCATGGATTCGACCAGCACGACCCCGTGCATTTCGTCGCGATAGCGCTGAGCGAAGCCACGTGCCAGCAGTCCACCAAACGAATGACCGACTATGAGGTAAGGCGGCGGCATCGCAGTCGCCTGCAGCAGCGCGTGCAGTTCGTCGATCAGATGACCGGCGTGACGTACCGTCAGCGGGCGATCGCTTGCTCCGCGTCCCAGCCGGTCGTAACGGAACACGGTGCAGTGCGCCGCAAGCGCGACCTGGATCGGTTGCCATTCGGCGCTCTCCGCGCCTAGGCCGGTTTCGAGCACGACGGTCGGGGGCCCACCGTGCCCCGATACGGTATAGGCGATACGACCGGACGCCAGCGCGGCGAATTCCGGTTGGGGATCATCTTGGGTTGGGACGATGCGGGACACGGCGTGGATACCGACGTCACGAGTTTCGGTACCAGCGAATATACCTGCAATTTTTGCTGTGGCTTACCGCCAGGCTTCGAATCCGCACAAACAAAAAACCCCGGAAATTCACTGAATTTTCGGGGTTTTTTGCCGCCATCGAACTTCGATGGCGTTGAATTTGGTGCCGGCTGCAGGACTCGAACCCGCCACCTCATGATTACAAGTCAAGCGCTCTACCTGATGAGCTAAGCCGGCATGAGGCCGTGATTTTACTTCATTTCACGACCTTGAGGTGACCTCTTCCACCACCCTTTGATCCGTCGTCATCGGGACGATGCGTTTCATCGTCGGCAGCAGCAGCGGGGGCTGGTGCAGGCGCATCGGGCGGCGCATCCGCTACCCTCAGCCCACCCTCGCCCGTCGTTGCGGCATCGTCTGTCGGCAACGCTTCGTCAGCGCCCGAATCGGTTGCTTCGCCCCCCGCCGAATCGACGGGGAACGCCATGCCTTGCCCATTTTCCCGCGCGTAAATAGCCAGCACGTTAGCGACCGGTACTTCGATCTTGTGCGACTTGCCGGAAAAGCGTGCGCTGAACTCGATCCATTCGTTGCCCATCTGCAGCTGGCTCGTCGCCTCGAAGCTGATGTTCAGTACGATCTCGTTGTCGCGCACAAACTGTCGCGGCACACGCGTCTGGTTATCGACGCGCACCGCGATGTGCGGTGTGTAGCCGTTATCCGTGCACCACTCGTACAGCGCGCGAAGCAGATAAGGCTTGGTGGAAATCTCTTGCATCAACGGTCCTCTTCCTTGCCCCAGGCTTGCCGGGCCGCGGCATGACGCCCACTGGCGCCATGCCGGCGGTCCGCAAAGCCGGCTCTCAGCGGCGCATCACCTTTTCCGAAGGCGTCAGCGCTTCGATATACGCCGGACGGCTGAAAATACGCTCGGCGTACTTCATTAGCGGCGCTGCGTTCTTCGACAGCTCGATACCGTAGTGATCGAGACGCCACAGCAGCGGTGCGATCGCAACGTCGAGCATCGAGAACTCTTCGCCGAGCATGTACTTGTTCTTCAGGAAGATCGGTGCGAGCTGCGTCAGACGATCACGAATGGCAATGCGTGCCTTCTCGTGATTCTTCTCGGCCGCCTTGCCCTTTTCGTTTTCGAGCGTGCCGACATGCACGAACAGTTCCTTTTCGAAGTTCAGCAGGAACAGGCGGGCGCGGGCGCGCTGCACCGGGTCGGCAGGCATCAGCTGCGGATGCGGGAAGCGTTCGTCGATGTACTCGTTGATGATGTTCGATTCGTACAGAATCAGATCCCGTTCAACGAGAATCGGCACCTGACCATACGGATTCATCACCGCGATGTCTTCCGGTTTATTGAACAGGTCGACGTCGCGAATCTCGAAGTCCATGCCCTTTTCGAACAACACCAGCCGGCAACGCTGGGAGAACGGGCAAGTTGTGCCGGAATACAGAACCATCATATTTACATTTCCTCAAAAAACTGAAGGGCCAGCGCGCGGAAAAACCGTCCTGCAGGTTTTTCCTGGCGCCGGCCCCACGCCTGTCAGGGCGTGACTATTTGATATCTTTCCAGTACGCGGCGTTCAATCGCCACGCCAAAAAGCTCAGGACGCCGAGGAACAGGAGCACCCAGACGCCAAGCTGCTTGCGGGTTTTCTGCGTGGGTTCGGACATCCACGACATATAAGCCACGAGGTCGGCCACAGACGCATCATAATCTACCGCCGATAACGTCCCCGGCGTGACCTGTTTGAAGCCCGTGAACTTGTGGATCTTCTCGCCATTCTCCGAGTCGACCACATCCTCGAACGTCGCGGTGCGCTGCCCCTGCAGCTGCCACAACACGTGAGGCATGCTCACGTTGGCATACACCATGTTGTTCCAGCCGGTCGGCCGCGTGTCGTCGCGATAGAAACTGCGCAGATACGTGTACAGCCAGTCGCGATTGCGTGCCCGCGCTTCCACCGATAAATCCGGCGGCGCAGTCCCGAACCACTCCTTCGCGTCGTCGGGCCGCATGGCCACGGTCATCGTGTTGCCGACCTTATCGGTCGTGAACAACAGGTTGGCCTCGATTTCCTTCTGCGATATGCCGAGATCCGTCAACCGGCTGTAGCGCATCAGGCTCGCACTATGACAACTCAGGCAGTAATTTACAAATATTTGCGAGCCATGCTGCAAAGAGACGAGATTTTCGGTGTTATCGGGCGCGCGGTCGAGCGGAAAATTTTCATCCGCGTGAGCCGGCGCGCCCAGCATCGCCAGCGCGACGGTCAGCGTTGCCACGCCGGTCCGCGCGAGCGTCGAAAGTACTTTTTTCATCTTCGTGTTCTCCTCGCTCGCATTAATGGGGCTTGAACTGCACGCGCTCAGGTGGCTGCTTGAACTTGCCAAGCCGCGTCCAGAAAGGCATGCCGAGGAAAAACGCGAAGTAGATGATGGCGCAGATCTGCGCAATCAACGTCGCGGCGGGCGATACAGGGCGCGTTCCGAGGAATCCCAGCGTCAGGAAAATCAGCACGAAGATGCCGTAGAACACCTTGTGGAACAGCGGCCGGTAGCGGATCGACTTCACCGGCGAGCGGTCCAGCCATGGCAGGAAGAACAGCGACACCACCGCGCCGCCCATCACCACCACACCCCAGAACTTCGACTGCGTGAAGTACATGGCCAGAATGACCAGCACGGCCAGCACCGGCAGACCCAGGCGCCACTTGCCGCGCCCCCGCACCAGCGCGAGCACGCCAAGCAGCGCGATCACGATCATCAGCACGATCTTGAATGGATCGGTGGTGGCGCGCAGCATCGCGTAGAACGCCGTGAAGTACCAGACCGGGGCGATTTCCGGCGGCGTCTGCAGCGGGTTGGCCGGGATGAAGTTGTTCGCTTCGAGGAAGTACCCGCCCATTTCCGGTGCCAGGAAAATAATCGCCGCGAAGATCATCAGGAATACACAGACCCCGAGGAAATCGTGCACCGAGTAGTACGGGTGGAACGGGATTCCGTCGAGCGGAATGCCCTTCGCGTCCTTCTTCGCCTTGATCTCGATGCCGTCCGGGTTGTTCGAGCCGACTTCATGTAGCGCCACCAGGTGCGCCACCACCAGCCCGATCAGCACCAGCGGGATCGCGATCACGTGGAACGCGAAGAAGCGGTTCAGCGTGACGTCGGACACGACGTAGTCGCCGCGAATCCACAGCGACAGGTCCGGCCCGATGAACGGAATCGCCGAGAACAGGTTCACGATCACCTGCGCGCCCCAGAACGACATCTGTCCCCAGGGCAGCAGGTAGCCGAAGAACGCCTCGGCCATCAGGCACAGGAAGATCGCGCAACCGAAGACCCACACCAGTTCGCGCGGTTTGCGGTACGAGCCGTACAGCAGGCCGCGGAACATATGCAGATACACGACGACGAAGAACATCGATGCGCCGGTGGAGTGCATATAGCGGATCAGCCAGCCCCACGGCACATCCCGCATGATGTACTCGACCGAAGCGAACGCGAGCGTCGCATCGGGCTTGTAGTTCATCGTGAGAAAGATGCCGGTGACGATCTGGTTGACCAGCACCAGCAGCGCCAGCGAGCCGAAGAAGTACCAGAAATTGAAGTTCTTCGGCGCGTAGTACTCGGAAACGTGCTTCTTCCAGGTCGACGTCAGCGGAAACCGGCGATCGATCCATCCAAGCAGCCCGGTCGTCTCTACCTCGTGTTCGGTCGCCATTACGCTTCTCCTTTCTCGTCCCTGCCGATCACAACCGAATGATCGGACGTGAACATATAGGGCGGGATATCGAGGTTCTGCGGCGCAGGTTTGTTCTTGAAGACACGACCGTCGAGATCATAGGTCGAGCCGTGGCACGGGCACAGGAAGCCGCCTGGCCAGTCGTCGGGAAGATTGGCCTGCGGGCCCTCCTGGAAGCGCTGCGTCGGCGTACAGCCCAGATGCGTGCACACCGCAACGACGACAAGAATGTTCTTGTGTTCGGCCCGTGAGCGGAATTCGTTGTTGCAGTACTCCGGCAGGGGCATCGAAAACGGATGATCTGTATGGGGATCGGCTAGTTCTTTATCGGCTTTCTGGACATCGGCGAGCATTTCGTCGGTGCGATTCAGGATCCAGACGGGCTTGCCGCGCCATGCGACGGTGAGCATGTCGCCAGGCTTCAGGTTGCTGATATCGACTTCGACCGGTGCTCCGGCTGCTTTTGCTTTTTCAGATGGTGCAAACGAACTAACAAAGGGTACGACAGTGGCAACGCCTCCAATACCACCTGCTACGGTCGTCGCAATCAGCCAGGTACGACGGCTGTTGTCGACGCGCTCATCTTCCTTGTCTCGCATCACAAGCCCCACTTCTGAGTTGGATTTTTCCTTCACGTCTCTTCTACCGCCGCTAGTTTGCTCGAATGGAGTCAGCATTTACAAGGGCCGATTGCCAAAAACCGTGCGAAGTCGTTGATGCGTCAGGGTTTCCACCGACACATAACAAACTTTTTGTCGTCTCCTTTTAAGTGTTCCCTTCGTTTTTCGAACCTTTTCGGTCGGTAATCAAACCGGATTATCGATATCGATAAATAGATGCTCGACGTCGAAAGTCTCGGAAATATGCGTACCGAGTGATTGAACACCGTAACGCTCGGTGGCGTGATGGCCGGCCGCGATAAACGCGACGCCGCTTTCCGCTGCCGTGTGCGCGACCGGTTCGGACACTTCGCCGGTCAGGTAGACATCGGCGCCGGCGTCGATCGCCGCGTCGAAGTAACCCTGGGCGGCGCCGGTGCACCAACCGATGCGCCGCAGTTCGCGGTCGGGGTCGCCGAATACGAGCGGCGTGCGGCCGAGCGTCTGCTCGACCTCCGCGGTGAAGTGGGCAAGCGAGAGCGGCATTGGCAGCGTGCTCAGCCAGCCAAGCTGGTTGTCGCCGAAGCGGATGTCGTCGGCAATCAGGCCGAGCCGGGCGCCCAACTGCGCGTTGTTGCCATACAGCGGATGGTCGTCGAGCGGCAGGTGGTATGCAAACAGGTTGAGATCGTTGGCAAGCAGCAGCTTCAGGCGCCGGTATTTGCGTCCGGTGATCGGCGCCGCCTCGTTGCGCCAGAAATAGCCGTGGTGGACCAGCACGGCGTCCGCGCCCCATTCGAGCGCCGCTTCGAGAAACGCCAGCGAAGCCGTGACACCCGTCGCGAGCTTCTTGACCCGCCGGCGCCCTTCCACCTGCAGCCCATTGGGGCAATAGTCCTTGAACCGCGCCGTTTCCAGAACGTTGTTCAAGTACAATTCGAGTTCGATCCGATCCATATAAACCTCTAATTTCAGATGCTTAGACGCTTCTGGCTGTTCTTCGCCCAAGCGGTGACCGTGCTTCTGGCGCTGATGTTCATCGTTGCGACCCTTAAGCCGCAATGGCTGCAGCGACAAGGCCAGTTCGGCAAGCAGCTCGCCGAACCGATCGTCGCACTGCGGGAAGTGGCGCCAGGCATCGGCGGCGGTCCTGCGCAGGCGTCGTATGCAGACGCGGCGCATAAGGCCATGCCCGCGGTCGTCAACGTGTTTTCCAGCAAGGACGGATCGCTGCCGCCCGACCCACGGGCGAAAGATCCGCTGTTTCGCTACTTCTTCGGCGACAAGAACAATAACCGCAAGCAACAGGATCAGCCGGCGGCGAACCTGGGCTCGGGTGTCATCGTGAGTTCGGAAGGTTACATTCTAACGAACCAGCACGTCGTGGACGGCGCAGACCAGATTGAAATCGCGCTGTCGGACGGCCGCACGACCAACGCGAAAGTGATCGGCGTCGATCCGGAAACCGATCTGGCCGTGCTGAAGATCAACATGACCAATCTGCCCGCCATCACGCTTGGGCGGATGGATCAGACCCGCGTGGGCGACGTCGTGCTGGCGATCGGCAATCCATTCGGCGTCGGGCAGACCGTGACGATGGGTATCGTCAGCGCGCTCGGCCGCAATCACCTAGGCATCAATACGTTCGAGAACTTCATCCAGACCGATGCAGCGATCAACCCGGGTAACTCGGGCGGCGCGCTGGTCGATGTGAACGGCAATCTGCTCGGCATCAACACCGCCATCTATTCACGCTCGGGCGGCTCGCTTGGGATCGGCTTCGCGATTCCCGTGTCGACGGCGCGCACGGTGCTGGAGAGCATCATCACGACGGGCTCGGTCACGCGCGGCTGGATCGGCGTCGAGCCGCAGGATGTGACGCCGGAGATCGCCGAATCGTTTGGGCTCGAGCAGAAGTCGGGGGCGATCGTCGCGGGCGTGCTGAAGGGCGGCCCGGCCGACAAGGCGGGCATCAAGCCTGGCGACATCCTGATGAGCGTGAACGGCCAGGACATCACCGACACGACGAGTCTGCTGAACGTGATCGCCCAGATCAAGCCGGGCGCCGACGCGAAGGTTCATGTGGTGCGCAAGAATCGCGAGCAGGACCTGAACGTAACGATCGGCAAGCGTCCGCCACCGCCGAAACAGGCCACCGACGACAACAGCAACGATAACAACGACGACGACGGCGGTTGATCCAGCGACACGAAACCCGTAACGCATCCAACAAAAAGGGCAGCTCACATAGCTGCCCTTTCTCGTTCAGTGGATACGGTTCTTCAGCTCTCGCTCTTCGGTTCCTCGTCGGGCGATACCGGCTCCGGCCTCTTGACG
Source organism: Paraburkholderia acidicola (assembly GCF_002362315.1). Lineage (GTDB taxonomy): Bacteria > Pseudomonadota > Gammaproteobacteria > Burkholderiales > Burkholderiaceae > Paraburkholderia > Paraburkholderia acidicola. Next base: position 102,847 of record NZ_MTZV01000005.1, on the reverse strand, counting down.
AAGAGCCGTGCCGCGATGATCCCCGCCTCGTAGAGCACGATCAGCGGCACCGCGAGAATCAGCTGCGAGAACACGTCCGGTGGCGTAACCACAGCCGACACGATAAATGCCCCGACAATCACATACGGCCGGATCTCCTTGAGCTTCTGCACCGTCAGAATGCCCATGCGCACCAGCAGCACGACGACGATCGGCACCTCGAACGTGACGCCGAACGCGACGAACATCGTCAGGACGAAGCTCAGGTAATTGTCGATGTCGGTGTTCATTTCCGCGCCGAGCGGCGCGTTGTAGTGCGCCATCACGTGGAAGATGGTCGGGAACACCACGAAGTACGCGAACGCCATGCCGCACAGGAACAGCGTATAGCTGCTGGCGACGAGCGGCATGACCAGCTTCTTTTCGTGCTGGTACAGCCCCGGCGCGACGAACGCCCAGATCTGATACAGCACGACCGGCAGCGCGATCACCAGGGCCACCAGCATGGTCACCTTCATCGGCACAAAGAACGAGCCAGTGACGTCGGTGACGATCATCTTGCCGTTGGCGGGCAGGTTCATCATCAGCGGTCGCGCGAGCAGCCTGAAGATGTTTGGCGCCCAGTAGACGAGCCCAAGGAACACGACGATCACAGCAATGCCGGCGCGGATGATACGGTCGCGCAGTTCGACGAGATGCGAGATGAAGGTCTCTTCGTTGCCTTCAGTCTGGGTTTGTTGCGGGTCGCTCACAACGGCCCTCGGTAGGAGATGGGGGAGGCGCGGGACATCAGAAGAAGCGGGTCGGACGACGCAGGCTCACCGGCGTGTGACGCGCCACGCGTGCCGCCCCTGACTGCACGCGGGTGCGGCGTAACGTCGCACGCTTGTACCAGGACGGGGCCGCGGTCTGCTTGATGCGCCAGTTCTTGCGTTTCGGCGGCGCCGTGAAGCTGCTGCGCCACGACACGCCACCGTCCGAGAAACCCGAACCGGTCGACGTGCTCGCCATGTCGGGCGACACCGAGGTACCCGCACTCCATGCGTCGTTGAGTTCGGTTTCGGTCTTGCGCAGGTTGTCGTGCACCGTATTGCTGACGTTCTGCGCCGCCGATTCGAACTCGGTCTTCATGCGGCGCAGTTCGTCGAGTTCGATCTCGCGCGTGACTTCCGCCTTGACGTCGTTGATATAGCGTTGCGCGCGCCCGAACAGCGCGCCCGCGGTGCGCGCGACGCGCGGCAGGCGCTCCGGCCCGAGCACGACCAGTGCGACGACGCCGATCAGCGCCATCTTGGTAAGACCGAGATCGAGCATGAAGCGTGATATCCGTCAGTGCGCGGGTGGCCGCGGCTTAGCGGGAGTCGCCGGCATTCGGCGCTTTTTCTTTTGCATCGACATCGACGGTGCCGCTACGCGGCAGTTCGCGCTGCGTTGCGTCGGCCGTTTCGCTTTCCTTCATGCCTTCCTTGAAACCCTTCACCGCACCACCCAGATCGGTGCCGATGTTACGCAGCTTCTTCGTGCCGAACACGAGCGCAACGATCAGCAGAACGATCAACCAGTGCCAAATACTGAACGAACCCATGAAAACTCTCCTTAACCCCGCTGTCGCGTATCGACGCAACGGAACACGGTGTGCCTTGCGGCCTGTTGCGAAGCCGAGGCTTCGTCCTTCTGTTACTGCCCGACCCGGGCGGCGCGCCATTATCGCGTGCGATCGCGTCGGCGGCGTTACAGAGATACAAAAATCTCCAGTCGTACCTGCGCGGCCCGAAAATCGTGCTGGATGCGGAAAAGCGGCGATTGATACCAATCTAGCCCGCTTTTACCCCATCCGCTGCCACGGACGCGGCCCTGCGATCAGATGCGCATGCAGGTGATACACCTCCTGCCCGCCGCCGGGACCCGTATTGATCACCGTACGAAAGCCGGTTTCTCCACCCGTATAGGCCACGCCGAGCTGCTTCGCGAGCTGCGCGACCAGAATCATCATTTTACCAAGCAGCGGCGCATCGCTTTCGGTGCAGTCGGATAGCGTCGCGATGTGCTTGCGCGGGATCACCAGTACATGCGTTTCGGCGGCAGGATGGATGTCTTTGAACGCGACGAACTCGTCGTCTTCGTGCACGCGGGTCGACGGAATATCGCCGGCGGCGATCTTGCAGAAAAGGCAGTTCGGATCGTGGCTCATGGTTTTCCTGGTACGCGGGCGCGTGCAACTTCAGACGCAACGTTAGAAGAAGCTACGCGGATTCTGCAGCGGCTTGTTGTCGTACAGATACAGCCAGCCTTTGATAATACGGTACAACGTCCAGATTCCGACAGCCCAGAGCACTGGAATGCCGATCACCACGAAAAGCAGCACCCCGCCGATCACATAGCCGAGCAGGCAGAACCAGAACGTGCGGATCTGCCACGTGAAATGCGCCTCATACGGCGTGCCATCGGCATCCTGCCGCTTCAGGTAGTTGATGATGATCGCAATCAGCACCGACACGCCGCCGGTCAGGAAGTGCACCGCGTACAGCCCGTACAGCACGTGCGTCAGCGTGCGCAGCCGGCGCTCCTGCTCGGCATCGAGTTCGCCAGGGTAAGACGGAGGCGGATAACCGCCCTGCGACTGTTCCATGCTTGCGTCCTCCTATCGGGTCCGTCAGTCCATCAACCAGCAAAGCGAGCTGCCGAAGTGCCGCCTGGTGCCAGCTCAGTCGCCGCTCTCTTCACGTTCGCGGCTCTTGCGCAGCGCCTTTTCTTCGATGCCCGACGTACCTTCGCGCCGTTCGAGCTCCGCGAGGACATCAGCGGGGCTCAGATCGAAGTGCGACAGCATCACGAGACAATGAAACCACAGGTCGGCCACTTCACCGACGAGCGCAGTCGGCGCGCCGCCCTGGCGCACGTCCTTCGCGGCAAGTACGACTTCGGTCGCTTCTTCGCCGATCTTTTTCAGCACCGCATCGTCGCCCTTGTGAAACAGGCGCGCCACATACGAAGCATCCGGGTCGCCGCCCTTGCGGCCATCGATCACCGCCGCGAGGCGCAGCAGCGTGTCGTTTGTCGATTGCGAAATTTGCGTCATTTGTAGATGTGCTCGGGGTCTTTCAATACGGGCTCGACGGTTGCCCAGTCGCCGTCGTCGACGGTGCCTTCGAATTTCTGGAAGAAGCAGGAGTGACGGCCGGTGTGGCAGGCGATGCCCGACACCTGCTCGACCTTCAGCAGCACCACGTCTTCGTCGCAATCGAGCCGCACTTCATGCACGTGCTGCACGTGGCCCGACTCTTCGCCCTTGAACCACAACCGCTGACGCGAGCGCGAGAAGTACACCGCGCGGCCGGTTTCGATGGTTTTGGCGAGCGCTTCGCGGTTCATCCACGCGAACATCAGCACGTCGTTGGTCGACGCTTCCTGCGCGATCACCGGCACGAGGCCGTTCGCGTCCCACTTCACCTTGTCGAGCCAGTTGCCTGAAGAGTTCGTCACGTCACAGCCTCACGGAAATACCCTGCCCGGCCATGAAGCGCTTTGCCTCGCCGACCGTGTGTTCGCCATAGTGGAAGATGCTTGCGGCCAGCACCGCATCGGCGTGTCCGTCCTTGATGCCGTCGGCGAGATGCTGCAGCGAGCCGACGCCGCCCGACGCGATTACTGACACCGGCACCGCGTCCGACACCGCGCGCGTCAGCGCGAGATCGAAGCCGCTTTTGGTGCCGTCGCGATCCATGCTGGTGAGCAGGATTTCGCCCGCGCCGAGTTCGGCCATCTTGCGCGCCCACTCGACGACTTCGAGGCCGGTCGCCTTGCGACCGCCATGCGTGAACACTTCCCAGCGCGGGGCTTCGTTGTCGGCAGATACGCGCTTTGCGTCGATCGCGACGACGATGCACTGCGAGCCGTATTTGTCGGTGGCATCGCGCACGAGCTGCGGATTCGCCACCGCCGACGAGTTCATGCTGATCTTGTCCGCGCCCGCGTTCAGCAGGCGCCGCACGTCTTCGACCGCGCGCACACCGCCGCCGACCGTCAACGGAATGAACACCTGCGATGCGACCGCTTCGATGATCGGCAGGATCAGGTCGCGCTGGTCGGAGGTGGCGGTGATGTCGAGGAACGTGAGTTCGTCGGCGCCCTGTTCGTCGTAGCGTCGCGCGATTTCGACCGGGTCGCCCGCATCGCGCAGTTCGACGAAGTTGACACCCTTCACCACGCGGCCGGCCGTGACGTCGAGACAGGGGATGATGCGTTTAGCTAGAGCCATGATCTTGCCAATGCTTGCGTAGTTCGCAGGTAAATCGCAGGTAAGGCCGCCTGCTGCGGGCGGTGCGGGCGAACCGCTGCGGTGCCACTGCGGCGATAAGTCGCTGTGGCGCCGCAGGTTGCGTGCGCGGTCTGTGCCGTGTGCAGCAGCGGGCCCGCGCAGTCGACGCCCAGGCGTCGTGCTTACGCGTCGTCAGACTCGCGCAGGCGGTCGGCGAGCGTCTGTGCGGCAGCGAAGTCAAGATCGCCCGAATAGATCGCGCGACCGCAGATCACGCCTTCGATCCCTTCGTCCTCGACTTCGCAGAGCGATTCGATATCGGTCAGATTCGACAGGCCGCCGCTCGCAATGACCGGAATTTTTACCGCACGCGCAAGGCGCACCGTCGCATCGATGTTGATGCCCTGAAGCATGCCGTCGCGGCCGATGTCCGTGTAAATGATCGACTCGCAGCCGTAATCCTCGAACTTGCGCGCGAGATCGGCGACTTCGTGGCCGGTGAGCTTGCTCCAGCCGTCGGTGGCGACCTTGCCGTCCTTCGCATCAAGACCGACGATGATATGGCCGCCGAACGCCGTACAGGCTTCCTGCAGGAAGCCCGGGTTCTTCACCGCCGCCGTGCCGATGATGATGTACGACAGGCCGTCGTCCAGATAACGCTCGATCGTATCGAGGTCGCGGATACCGCCACCCAGTTGCACCGGAATCTCGTTGCCGACCTCCTGGATGATCGCGCGAATCGCGTCCTCGTTCTTCGGCTTGCCGGCGAACGCGCCGTTGAGGTCGACGAGATGCAGGCGCCGCGCGCCGCGCTCGACCCAGTGTCGGGCCATCGCCGCCGGTTCCTCGGAGAAAATCGTCGCCTGGTCCATATCGCCCTGTTTGAGGCGTACACACTGACCGTCTTTGAGGTCGATGGCGGGGATCAGCAGCATAGCAATCGGGTGGTGTCTGGGAAGAGGGTTGGGTGTGGGTCGGCGCGATGAACGCAAAACCTGCAGGCGCGCCGTTCCGCTAGTTTAGTACAACTCTTTCGGCGCCCTTGATGGGGCGGCTTGAACGCACCGGCACCGGAGCGGCACGATCGGTGCCGGACAGGCCGCGGCGCAGCGGACGAAAGGCGCTCATGGGTTCCAGTGCACGAAGTTGCGGTACAGGCGCAACCCCGCGTCGGCGCTCTTTTCCGGGTGGAACTGGGTGGCAAAAATGTTATCCCGCGCGACCGCCGAGGTAAAGGGCGCGCCGTACACGGTTTCGCCCGACGTATGCGCGGCATTGTCGGGCACGACGTAGTAGCTGTGCACGAAATAAAAAAAACTGCCGTCCGCGACACCGTCCCACAACGCATGCGGCTGCGCCTGGCGAACGCGGTTCCAGCCCATCTGCGGCACTTTGAAGCGGGAGCCGTCGTCCTGCACCTGGTCCGCCAGATCGAAGCGCACCACCTTGCCGGGCAACAGCCCGAGCCCGCGTGTATCGCCCTCGGCGCTCCAGTCGAACAGCATCTGCTCGCCGACGCACACGCCGAGCAACGGCTTGCTGCGCGAGGCTTCGAGCACCGCTTCCTGCAACCCGGATTCGCCGAGACACCGCATGCAATCGGGCATCGCGCCCTGTCCCGGCAGCACGACCCGGTCTGCCGCGCGAATCGCTTCGGGGCGGTCGACGATCGCCACGTCGGCCTCGGGGGCAGCTTTCCTCAGCGCCTGCGCGACCGAACGCAGGTTGCCCATGCCGTAATCCACAATCGCAATCGAAGTTTTCATCTCAAGTTAGGCAGCAACGCCTTCAATCCGTCGACGATGAACTCCACCGCCAGCGCCGACAACATCAAACCCATGAGCCGCGTGCCGATATTGATCCCGGTTTGGCCCACCCAGCGGGCGATCGGCTCGGCAAGCCGCAGCGACAAAAAGCAGATCGCCGCGAGCACCGCGCCGATCGCAATCAGACTGATCCGGTCGTACCAGTGCGCGGAACCGGCCGCATACACGATGACCGTGCTGATCGCGCCAGGGCCGGTCAGCAGGGGAATCGCGAGCGGCACCACCGCGACGCTGTTCTTCTGCTCGGCCTCGTCACGCTCTTCCGGCGTGGAGCGCGAATTACCGATCTGCGCATTCAGCATGTTGATCGCCATCAGCAGCATGATGATGCCGCCGCCCACTTCGAGCGAGCCAACCGAAATGCCGAAAAAACTGATGATCTGCTGTCCGAGCAGCGTCGTCACGGCGATCACGCAGAACACCGAGATCGCCGCGATGCGAATGGTGTGCTTGCGCTCACCCTCCGACTGCTGCGACGTAAGGCTCAGAAAAAATGGTATCGCGCCGACCGGGTTGATCAGCGCGAGCAGTGAAATAAACGACTTGAGGGTATCCATCGCACGCCGGCCGCGCTGCTGCGCCGCCGGTCCGCTTCGTCAGGGTTCGGGGCCTAGAGGCTGCCTTTGGTCGACGGAATCTGCCCCGCCGCGCGCTCGTCGAGTTCGGCTGCCATCCGGAGGGCCCGGCCGAACGCCTTGAACACCGTTTCCATCTGGTGATGGGCGTTCAGACCGCGCAGGTTGTCGATATGGAGCGTCACGCCCGCATGATTGACGAAGCCGCGGAAAAATTCGATGGAGAGATCGACGTCGAACGTGCCGATGCGCGCCCGCGTGAACGGCACATGGAATTCGAGGCCCGGGCGGCCCGAGAAGTCGATCACGACGCGCGACAGCGCTTCGTCGAGCGGCACGTACGCGTGACCGTAGCGGCGAATCCCCTTGCGATCGCCGATCGCCTTCGCGACCGCCTGTCCGAGCGTGATGCCGACGTCTTCGACCGTGTGATGGTCGTCGATATGCAGGTCACCATGCGCCTCGACTTCCAGATCGATCAGCCCATGCCGTGCAATCTGGTCGAGCATGTGGTCGAGGAACGGCACGCCGGTCGCAAGCTTCTGCTGGCCGGTGCCGTCCAGGTCGATCTTTACACGGATCTGCGTTTCGCTAGTGTTGCGAACGACTTCCGCAAGGCGCATGGTGAATCCTCGAATCGAACTAAAAAGTAAGGTGAAACGAAACAACGGAACCGGGCATCAGTGCAGCACGAGTTTCAGCGCGGCCAGCATCTGATCGTTCTGTTCCGGCGAACCGACCGTCAGACGCACGCAATTGGCGAGCAATGGATGCATTTTACTCACGTTTTTGACAAGAATCCGCGCAGTAAGCAGCGTTTCGAACGCTATTGATGCATCCGGCACACGCACCAGCAGGAAATTGCCCGCGCTCGGGAAGACTTCGGCGCCCGGCAGCTGGGCCACCGCTGCGGCCAGCCGCGAGCGTTCCTCGCGCAGTCGCGCCGCCTGCGCGTCGAGCACGTCGACATGGTCGAGCAGGAAATCGGCGGCGGCCTGGGTCAGGACGTTGACGTTGTACGGCGGCCGCACCTTGTCGAACTCGGTGAGCCATGCGGGACGGCCGGCCAGGTAGCCGAGACGGATACCGGCAAGCCCGAGCTTCGACACCGTGCGCATCACGACGACGTTGTCGAACTGGTCGGCGCGCGGCAGCCAGCTTTGCTGCGCGAACGGTTGATACGCCTCGTCGATGACGACGAGGCTGCGATCGGCGGCCGCGATGATGCGTTCCATGTCGGCTTCGTCGTACAGCGTGCCGGTCGGGTTGTTCGGGTACGCGAGGTAGATCACGGCCGGTGCATGTTCGGCGATCGCGGCGAGCATCGCGTCGGCATCGAGCGTGAAATCGGCCTTCAACGGCACACCGATAAACTCCAGATGCGCGAATTTCGCGGACATCTGATACATGACGAACCCCGGCACCGGCGCGAGCACCTTTGCGCCCGGATTCGCACAGGCCAGCGAAATGATGCTGATGATTTCGTCGGAGCCGTTGCCGAGCAGCACGTCGCAGGCGGCCGGCACCTGCATCACCCGCTTGATCTTCTCGATCAGCGCTTCCGGCCGCGGCGCGGGGTAGCGGTTCAGCGCGACGCCGGCCAGATGCTCGCCGAGATGCGCGGCCAGCACGGGGGGCAGCGAGAACGGGTTCTCCATTGCGTCCAGCTTTACGAAGCCGGTCGCGTCCGGAACCGGGTAGCTCGTCATCGCGAGTACGTCGCGGCGGATGATGTCTTGTGGTGTCGTCATAACTGGGCAAACCGGTCGCATCACGCGCCGGCACAACAAGAGCGACGCGCAGCCGCCCTGTGGTTGGTCGATATTCTCGTTTTAGTACGGTCTTACTGCTGGCCCTTCTCTTTCAACTTTCAACCGGTCTGCTTCATCCGGTACTCGGCACTGCGTGCATGCGCCTGCAGCCCTTCGCCATAGGCAAGCTCGGCGGCAATTTCGCCGAGCGTCTGCGCACCCTCGGCGCTGACTTCGATCACGCTCGAACGTTTGAAGAAATCATAGACACCGAGCGGCGACGAAAACCGTGCGGTGCGAGACGTAGGCAGCACGTGGTTCGGTCCGGCACAGTAGTCGCCGAGGCTTTCGCTGGTGTAGCGACCGAGGAAAATCGCGCCCGCATGGCGGATCAACTGGCCCCACTGCTGCGGCTCCAGCGCGGAAATCTCGAGATGCTCCGGTGCGATGTCGTTGGCGATCGCGCAGGCTTCGGCCATGTCGCGCACCTTGATCAGCGCGCCACGCCCTTCGAGCGACGCCTGAATCACATCGCGGCGCGGCAGCGTGGGCAGCAACTCGGCGATCGCGTCCTCGACGCGCGCGATAAACGCGGCATCCGGACACAGCAGGATGGATTGCGCGAGTTCGTCGTGCTCGGCCTGCGAGAACAGGTCCATCGCGACCCAGCGCGGGTCGGTTGTGCCGTCGCAGAGCACGAGGATTTCCGACGGACCGGCAATCATATCGATGCCGACCGTGCCGAACACGCGACGTTTCGCCGACGCGACATACGCATTGCCTGGACCGCAGATCTTGTCGACCGCCGGCACGGTTTTCGTGCCGTACGCGAGCGCCGCCACGGCCTGCGCACCGCCAATCGTAAACACCCGATCGACACCGCCCAGCAGCGCCGCGGCAAGCACGAGCGGATTCTTCACGCCGTCGGGCGTCGGCACGACCATCACGATTTCGCGCACACCGGCCACACGCGCCGGAATCGCATTCATCAGCACCGACGACGGATACGCAGCCTTACCACCCGGCACGTAGATGCCCGCGCGGTCGAGCGGCGTCACCTTCTGGCCGAGCACCGTGCCGTCGGCCTCGGTGTAATGCCAGCTATGGCTGCCGCACTCGATCTTCTGCTTCTCGTGAAACCCGCGCACGCGCGCAGCCGCAGCTTCGAGCGCCGCACGGCGCTTCGGCTCCAGCCCTTCGAGTGCCGCTTCAAGCTCGGCCATCGGCAGCTCGAGCGCCGAAACGCTAGCCGCGTTCAGGCGATCGAAGCGATTCGTGTAGTCGAGCACGGCTGCATCGCCGCGCGTCTTCACGTCGGCGAGTATCTCCGCGACCGAGCGCTCGATCGCTTCGTCCTCGCTCGCCTCGAACGCGAGCACCGCGTGCAGCGCTTTCTGAAAACCGACCGCGCTGGAATCGAGTTTGCGAATCTTGATAGACATACGAGTATCCGTTTCGGTAAGGCGCGCGCCGTCAGGCCTTCGCGCCGTCGAGCCGCGACGCGCGTTCAAACGCATCGAGGAACGGTCGCAGCGCAGCGCGCTTCAACTTCAGTGCCGCCTGGTTCACCACGAGGCGCGACGAGATCTGCATGATCTCTTCGACTTCGACGAGATCGTTCGCTCGCAGCGTACCACCCGAGCTGACCAGGTCGACAATTGCGTCGGCAAGGCCGACGAGCGGCGCGAGTTCCATCGATCCATACAGCTTGATCAGATCGACGTGCACGCCTTTGGCCGCGAAATGTTCGCGGGCGGTTTCGACGTACTTGGTCGCGACACGCAGGCGCGCGCCCTGGCGCACCGCGCTCGCATAATCGAAGCCCGCCTTGACTGCGACCGACATGCGGCAACGCGCGATGTCGAGATCGACCGGCTGGTACAGGCCGCTGCCGCCGTGTTCGAGCAGCACGTCCTTACCGGCCACGCCGAAATCGGCGGCACCGTATTCGACGTAGGTCGGCACATCGGTGGCACGCACGATGATCACGCGAAGGTTTGGATCGGTGGTGGGCAGGATCAGCTTGCGCGAGGTTTCCGGATCTTCGGCCACTTCGACACCGGCCGCGGCCAGCAGCGGCAGCGTTTCCTCAAAGATGCGGCCCTTCGACAACGCGAGCGTCAACGGTGCACTTGCAGCCGGCGACGACGACGTTTGCGGCACCGTGCTCATGCTGCTTTCCCCTGAATGCGGCGCACCTGCGCGCCGACCGCCGTCAGCTTCGATTCCATCCGGTCGTAGCCACGGTCGAGGTGATAGATCCGGTCGATCAGCGTTTCGCCACTCGCGCACAGCCCGGCGATCACGAGGCTCGCGGAGGCGCGCAGATCGGTTGCCATCACCTTCGCGCCCGACAGCCGCTCGACGCCGGTGACCAGCGCGGTCTTGCCGTCCGTCGTAATGCTCGCACCGAGGCGATTGAGTTCCTGCACGTGCATGAAGCGGTTCTCGAAGATCGTTTCGACAACCTGCGCGGTGCCGTTCGCGACCGCGTTGAGCGCCATGAACTGCGCCTGCATGTCGGTCGGGAATGCCGGGTATTCGGACGTACGAATGTTCACGGATTGCGCACGCTGGTTCATCCGCACACGCATCCAGTCGTCGCCTTCCTCGATCGTCACGCCGGCTTCGCGCAGCTTGACGGTGACGGCTTCGAGGATCTGCGGACGCACCTTGCGCAAGATCACATCGCCGCCCGCTGCGGCCACGGCGCACAGGAAGGTGCCCGCTTCGATACGGTCGGGGATCACCGTGTGTTGCGCGCCATGCAACCGGTCAACGCCCTGGATCACCAGCCGGTCGGTACCGATGCCGTCGATCTTCGCGCCCATCGCGACCAGCAGATTGGCGAGGTCGCCGACTTCCGGCTCACGCGCCGCGTTCTCGATCACCGTTTCGCCGTCGGCGAGCACCGCGGCCATCAGCAGGTTTTCGGTGCCGGTCACGGTGATCATGTCGGTGACGATGCGCGCGCCCTTCAGACGCTTCGCGCGCGCTTCGATGAAGCCGTGCTCGATGGTGATCTCGGCGCCCATCGCCTGCAGCCCCTTGATGTGCTGATCGACCGGTCGTGCGCCGATCGCGCAGCCACCGGGCAGCGATACCTTCGCTTCGCCGAAACGGGCGACCAGCGGGCCGAGCACGAGGATCGACGCGCGCATCGTCTTCACGAGTTCGTAAGGGGCGACGGGGTTGGTCACCTTCGAGGCATCGAGTGATACACGACCCGCGCTACTTTCGGTGCGCACGCCCATCTGGCCGAGCAGCTTGAGGATGGTGCGCACGTCCTGCAGATCGGGCACGTTGTCCAGATGCACCGGGTCCGCGCTCAGCAGACCGGCGCACAGAATGGGCAGCGCGGCGTTCTTCGCGCCCGACACCGTGATCTCACCCGCAAGCCGCTGTCCGCCAACGATAACGAGTTTGTCCATGCCAGTCGTTTCCTGATGCGTTTCCTGAGCCGTTTCCGGTTCCGTCCGCGAGCCGTTCGGCGCGGCCTGTTGAAGCTCTGCTACGGCGCCGCTCACTGCGTCGCCGGTGTCCTGTGTGATTCGCACTGAAGTGTCCAGATTATCCGTTCTGCCATTCGGCGGGCGTCAGCGTTTTCATGCTGAGCGCGTGTATTTCTTCGCGCATGCGGTCGCCGAGCGCCGCGTACACGAGTTGATGGCGCTGGATCAGCCGCTTGCCTTCGAAGTCCAGCGAAACGATCGTCGCAAAGAAATGCTGACCGTCGCCTTCGACTTCGAGATGCTGGCAGGGCAAACCAGCCGCGATGTAATTCTTGACCTGTTCGGGAGTCGGCAACATGGAAAGCTCCTCGTCAGTGGCGCAGCTTGTAGCCGGATGCGAGCATGCGCATCGCGATCACGGCCAGCACCACGAAGAAACCGCCGACAATCGCCAGGCTCGCGAGCGGATCGATATCCGCGATCCCGAAGAAGCCAAAGCGAAAGCCGTCGATCATGTAGAAAAAGGGATTCAGCCGCGACACTTCGCGCCAGACCGGCGGCAACGTATGCGTCGAGTAGAACACGCCGGACAGGAACGTGAGCGGCATGATCAGGAAATTCTGGAATGCGGCGAGCTGATCAAATTTCTCCGCCCAGATGCCGGCGATCAGCCCGAGCGTGCCGAGAATCGCCGAACCGAGCACGGCGAATCCGACGATATAGAGCGGCGCAGCGAAGTTGAGCGGAATGAACCAGATCGTCACGACGAACACGCCGCAGCCCACCGCAAGACCGCGCACCACCGAGGCGAGCACGTAGGCGCCATACATTTCCCACGGCGCGAGCGGCGGCAACAGCACGAACACGAGGTTGCCGGTGATCTTCGACTGGATCAGCGACGACGAGCTGTTTGCGAACGCGTTCTGCAGCACGCTCATCATCACGAGGCCCGGCACCAGGAAGCTCGTGTATTGCACGCCGGGATAGACCTGCACGTGATCGCGCAGCGCGTGGCCGAAGATCGTCAGATACAGCAGCGCCGTGATGACCGGCGCGAGCACCGTCTGGAACGACACCTTCCAGAAGCGCAGGACTTCCTTGTAGAACAGCGTGTTGAATCCGCTATAGCCGCTCATGCAAGCCCCTCGATCACTTCCGGACCGTTCATCACCTGAACGAATACGTCTTCGAGGTCGGCTTTGCGAACCTCGATTTCTTCGAATGTACAACCGGCCGCGCGACATTGCGAAAGAATCCGCTCGACGTCGTCGTAGCTGGCGAGACGCAGCAGATGCTGGTGCGGCTGCATCTGCGTCGGATCGACTTCGAGCGGCCGCAGTTCGGCGGGCAGCATGCCCTGCGCAAAACGCACGAACAGCTGGATGCCCGCGAAGCGCTGCAGCAGCGCCGCCGTACGGTCGAGCGCGACCACTTCGCCGCGCCGGAGCATCGCGATACGGTCGCACAGCGATTCCGCTTCTTCCAGGTAGTGGGTGGTCAGCACGATCGTGTGACCTTCACGGTTCAGGCGCGAGATGAATTTCCACAAGGTCTGGCGCAATTCAACGTCTACGCCGGCGGTCGGCTCGTCGAGCACGATCACCGGCGGCCGGTGCACCAGCGCCTGGGCGACCAGCACGCGGCGCTTCATCCCACCGGACAGCGCGCGCATGTTGGCGTCGGCCTTGTCGGTGAGATCGAGATTCGCCATCACTTCGTCGATCCACGCATCGTTGTTGCGCAGGCCGAAGTAGCCGGACTGGATGCGCAGCGTCTCGCGCACGCTGAAGAACGGATCGAATACGAGTTCCTGGGGCACGACGCCGAGCGCACGACGCGCTTCGCGGAAATCGGCGACCACGTCGTGGCCGCGTACCGCGATCGAGCCTTCATCGGCCCGCGCGAGACCCGCAAGTATGCTGATGAGCGTCGTCTTGCCCGCGCCGTTCGGGCCGAGCAGCCCGAAGAACTCGCCTTCTTCGATGGCGAGGCTGACGCCCTTGAGCGCCTGCAGATCCTTGTAGCGCTTCTTGACGTTACGAATGTCTATCGCTGGCATGACTGTGCGCCGCTTTCGGCGGCGGCGCCTTTAGGTGCGCAATATGCGGGGGAAACGGAAATTGGGGCCGGCTCTGTATCGCGATAATCCGCGAGGCAAGCCCCAAAAAAGCCCCTGATTATAGGGCAAAGTCGCTTATCCGACTCTGCCTGGGGTATTAGAGGCTGAAGGTGACGCGTAGAGCGTCAATGTCGCGACGACAGCAGCGTATCGACGCCGTAGGCCTGAGCGAGACTGGCGAGCCCCGCCGGAAGATTGACGATATCGAGTGCGGCGCCGCGAGTTTGCGCGGCACGCTGCCACGCGAGCAATACAGCCAGCGCGGACGAATCGAACTGCGTGAGCGGCGCACAATCGACGCCAGTCGCACCGCCGGCAATCCGCTCGAGCCCCGCCGCGAGCGCGGTTTTCGCGCTCGCGTGGGTCAGCATGGCGCCGGTTTCAAAGCGGCTCACGACTGCTTGCCCGCAGCCAGCTGCTGGTTACGCTGGGTCAGGAACTGAATCAGGCCGTCGACACCGTGCTGCTGGATCTGCTCGTTGAACTGCTGCTGGTACGCCTGGATCAGCCACGCGCCGAGCACGTTGATGTCATAGACGCGCCAGCCTTGCGGCGTCTTGTACAGACGGTAGTCGAGCTCGACCGGCGAACCGTTGTTCATCACCACCGAGCGCACGACCACGTCGGTGTCATCCGGGCTCGAGCGGAACGGACGATACTGGATTTCCTGGTTGCGCACCTGGGCCAGCGCGCCCGAGTACGTACGGATCAGCAGCATCTTGAACTGCTCGACGATCTGCGCCTGCTGCTCCGGCGTCGCGGTGCGCCAGTTGCGGCCCATGGCCAGTTGCGTCGTACGGTGGAAGTCGGTGTACGGAAGAATCTTTTCGTTGACGAGCTTCGTCACCGCGGCGATGTCGCCCTGCTGGATCGACTTGTCGGCCCGCACGGCGTCGATGACCTGCTGCGTGGCTGTCTTGACCAGCGTGTCAGGCGTGCTGGTATCGACGCCTTGCGCGAATGCAGCACTGGTGAACGAAAACAACGCAGCGAACAACGGAATCAGGAATAGTTTTTTCATATGAAGCCTGCAAGAGAATGAGCGCCTATCTTTGAACGGGCTATGTTGCCCGAGTTCATCGACTTACGCCCGGAATCTGCGACAGTCGTATCTATCTGTTACCGCGGTGCCGTCAATGCAGCTTGAGCGACGGGAAGCCGAACCCGGTACGCGACGGCGGAACGATCTGGCCAGCCGGCACCGTGCTGTCCTGACTGCCCTTCTGGTTGGTCTGCGGAGCAACTCCCGCGCCTGACGCGGGCGCAGCCGCCGCTGCTGCGCCAGAAGCCGCGGCCGGTGCGGCGGCACCATCCACCGCGCTGTCGTCGTACTTCGGCGGCGGCGCACCGTCGCCGTAGTCGGGCAGCGCAGCCGAGTTGCCATCCGAAAGCTGATACTGGCGGCGCTGCAGGTACGCATTACGCACGAACGAATACTTGTCGAGCGCGGCGCCCGCCAGCACATCGCCAGCGCCGAGCAGGTTAGCCCGCGTGCTGATGATATTCAGGCCGTACAACGCCCAGCGGAAACCTTCCGGATCGACGTACGAAAGCGGATTGACGTAGTAGTTGCCCAACGTGCCCACCGCATCACGCACGGTGCTCGGGCCGAACAGCGGCAGCACGAGGTACGGGCCCGCCGGCACACCGTAGTGGCCGAGCGTCAGACCGAGATCGTTGTTGTGCTTCGGCAGCCTCGCGAGCGTCGCGACGTCAAACAGACCGCCCACGCCGAACACCGTATTGATCACGATCCGCATGATGTCTTCGACACCATCGGTGATCTTCAACTGCAGCAGGTTGTTCGCCGCGGTGTACACGTCGCCGATGTTCGAGAAGAAGTTGGTGACGCTGTCGCGCACCGGCTGCGGCGTGATGAACACGTAGCCCTTCGCCACCGGCTTCAGCGCGTACTGGTCGACGGTATCGTTGAACTTGAAGATCGTGCGGTTGAAGCCTTCGATCGGATCTTCCTTGATCGGCGTCTGAACGGTCGAACAACCGGCGAGCATGGCCACCGCCAGCACGAGGGCCGCATTGCGGACGCGCAGGGTCTTCATTCTTGTTCTCCTTATTGGCCGGCGGCACCGCCAGAGGCGGGCAGCGTCGGTGCAGCGGCGCCCGGTGCGGGCGCGGGAGTTTTGGCAGCGCCAGAGTCGGCGGCCTTGCTGTACAGAAACTGTCCAATCAGATTTTCGAGGACGATCGCCGACTGCGTCATCGCGATGGTGTCGCCGGCTTTCAGCATCTCGGTGTCGCCACCGGCCTCGAGTCCGATGTACTGCTCGCCGAGCAGACCCGAGGTCAGGATCTTCGCGGACGAATCCTTCGGAAACTGGTACTGCTTGTCGAGATCGATCGTGACGAGCGCCTGATACGTATTGCTGTCAAAGCCGATCGAATCGACCCGGCCGACCGTCACGCCCGCGCTCTTCACCGGCGCACGCGGCTTCAGTCCACCGATATTGTCGAACTTGAGCTTCACCGGGTAGGTGGCCTGAAACGATAGCGAACTCATGTTGCCGGCCTTCAGCGCGAGGAACAGCAGCGCGATGAAACCCAACACTACGAACAGGCCGACCCAGAAGTCGAGAGCAGTCTTTTTCATCGTCATCCCAAAGAGAAACCACCGCGGCGCCCGGCTACCCGCGTGGCGCCATGGCTCGGCGCCGTACGTCGGGAGCGCGACGCGCGGGTCTTAACTGAACATCAGCGCGGTCAGGAGGAAGTCCAGACCGAGCACGGCAAGCGATGCATACACCACCGTCTTCGTCGTCGCACGCGACACGCCTTCCGGGGTCGGCTTCGCCTCGTAACCCTGGTACAGCGCGATGAAGGTCACGGCAAAACCGAACACGATACTCTTGAACACGCCATTGCCGACGTCGCTCCAGACGTCGACGCCGCCTTGCATCTGCGACCAGAACGCACCTGAGTCGACACCGATCATCAGCACGCCGACCACATAGCCGCCGATGATCCCGACCGCGCTGAAAATCGCCGCGAGAATCGGCATCGCAATGATGCCCGCCCACAGGCGCGGCGCGATGACGACCTTCAAAGGATCGACGGCCATCATTTCCATCGCCGTGAGTTGCTCGCCGGCCTTCATCAGACCGATCTCGGCGGTGAGCGACGTGCCGGCACGGCCCGCGAACAGCAGTGCGGTGACGACCGGCCCGAGTTCGCGCACCAGCGACAGCGCGACCAGCAGCCCGAGCGCCTGCTCGGAGCCATAGCGGTTCAGCGTGTAATAGCCCTGCAAGCCGAGCACGAAGCCGACGAACAGCCCCGACACGGCAATGATCACCAGCGAATAGTTGCCGACGAAATGGATCTGCTTCGTGACAAGCCGCGGGCGCCGCAGCAGCGCAAAGAATTCGAATACAAGACGAACGAACATCCGCGCCGCGTAACCCGCGCCGGCCAGCCCGTCGAGCACCGAACGTCCAATGGTGCTGATCATGCCCGCCCCCCGTCGATACCGAAATCCGCGGCCAGCGATGCGCTGCCCGGGTAGTGGAACTTGAACGGACCGTCGGGCGCGCCGTCGATGAACTGGCGCACCGTCGCATCCGTCGATGCGCGCAGCTGGTCCGGCGTGCCTTCCGCGTGCACGCCGCCGTTGGCGAGGAAATAGACGTAGTCGGCAATCGCAAACGATTCGGGCACGTCGTGCGTGACCAGAATCGAGGTCGCGCCGAGCGCCTGGTTCAGCGTGCGGATCAGGTTCGCCGTGATGCCGAGCGAGATCGGGTCGAGCCCGGCGAACGGCTCGTCGTACATCATCAGTTCGGGATCAAGTGCGATGGCGCGGGCCAGCGCCACGCGCCGCGCCATGCCGCCGGAAATCTCCGACGGCGCGAGATCGCGTGCGCCGCGCAAGCCGACCGCGTTGAGTTTCATCAGCACGAGGTCGCGCAGCAGTTCTTCGGGGAGATCCGTGTGTTCGCGCAACGCGAACGCGACGTTTTCGAACACCGACATGTCGGTGAAGAGCGCGCCGAACTGGAACAGCATGCCCATCTTGCGGCGTAACGTGTACAACGCGTCACGGGACTGCGTGCCGATGTCCTGCCCCTGGAACAGCACCTGGCCGCGCTTCGCCTTCACCAGACCGCCGATCAATCGCAGTACGGTCGTCTTCCCGCAACCGGAGCCGCCCATGACCGCCACCACCTGACCGCGCGGGAAACGCAGGTTCAGGTTCGACAGGACAAGGCGGTCGCCATAGCCGAAATCGACGTCGCGCAGTTCGAGAAGGGGCTCAGAGGTGGAAGGCACGTAGCTGACAGTCCATTTACACGAAGGCCGAATTATAGGGCCATCATGAAAAAACTGTCGTGACGCCCCGGCTAGGTGCCGCAGAAGTCCGACGATTATTGCGTAAACACCTGTTGCAGTGCAGAAACCGCGGCGGCCGGGTCGGGTGCTTCGGTGACAGCGCGGACCACGGCCGCGCTGCCGACGCCGGTCGCCAGCACGTCGGGCAACACGCCGCCGTCGATTCCGCCGATCGCCACCAGCGGCACCACGCCGTCCAGCAACTGGACATAGCGCGCAAGGCGCGCAAGGCCCTGCGGTTCGGTGGGCAGCGCCTTGGTCGTGGTCGCAAAGATCGCGCCGAAAGCGATGTAGCTGGGCCGGAAATGCAGTGCGACGAGGACTTCGTAGTAGCCGTGGCTCGACAGGCCGAGGCGCACGCCGGCGGCACATAAGGCCTGGAGGTCGGCAGTATGGAGATCTTCCTGGCCTAGATGGACGCCGTAGGCGCCTGCGTCGATGGCGGCTTGCCAGTGATCGTTGATGAACACCTGCGCGTCATGTCGACGTCCCGCTTCAACACAGCGCGCGATGTCCTGTGCCAGTTCAGCGCTCAACTGACCGGGTGTGCCGGCCTTGTGGCGCAACTGGACGGTCTTCACGCCGAACTCCAGCACCCGCTCGACCCAGTCGGCGTTCGGCAGCACCGGATAGAGGCCCAGCCGGTCCGGGCAACGCGGAAACAGCTGTGCCGGTGCGGGCGGCAACCCGACGACACGCGGAAAGCGCGTGAGATCGGTGGGCCAGGCATCGGCGGCGCGCTTTTCGTCGCCATCGCGCCAGGCCAGCGCCAGCACCAGCGCGTCATGCGGCGCAAACCCGCAATCGAGGAACGCGGCCAGCGCCGGGATCCAGTCTTCGGGCAACGCGCCTTCGAGCGATTCCAGCGGATAGCGCTCGCCGCCCAGATGCAGCGTCGCACGATCCGGCGCAGCCTCAATCACGCCCGCGCCCTGCACGAGCCAGCGCGCGAGTTGCGCACCGTCAGGCTTCGCACCGGCGGCGACGATCAGGTCACCGCCGTTCGCATCGTCGGGCGCGGTCAGGCAGATACGCCATGGCGCGTGGGTCGGCGGCCAGTCGCCGAGCCGCGAACGGATGCGCTCGGCGGCTTCGGTGAGTTCGTCGGCGGGCGGCCAGAAGCGGTCACCGGTCAGCGGGAAAGTCTGCGTCACGCGGCGCTCCCGTCGTGATGCCAGAACGGCATACCGACCACCGGCGTGCTCGCCTCGGCCGTCTCGCGCTCGGCCATCGGCCCAGCAACGTAAGCCGCGCGGCCCGCCTCGGCGGCCAGCGCGAAGGCCCGCGCCATCGCCGGCGGGTGGGTTGCCTGCGATACCGCCGTGTTCAGCAGCACACCATCGAAGCCCCACTCCATCACCTGGCACGCGTGCGAAGGCACGCCGAGCCCGGCATCGACGATCAGCGGTACGTCGGGCAGCCGCTCACGCAGCACGCGCAGTCCGTACGGATTGATGACGCCCTTGCCGGTGCCGATCGGCGCGCCCCACGGCATCAGCGCCTCGCAGCCCACATCGAGCAATCGACGGCCGATCACGAGAT
Organism: Paraburkholderia acidicola; assembly: GCF_002362315.1. GTDB lineage: Bacteria > Pseudomonadota > Gammaproteobacteria > Burkholderiales > Burkholderiaceae > Paraburkholderia > Paraburkholderia acidicola. The sequence continues at coordinate 83,001 of NZ_MTZV01000005.1, read as the reverse complement.
CTTCCGTGCAGTACGGCAGCACCTTGAAACCTTCCTTCACGAGCTGGGCGGCCGCCTCGATCAGTCCGATCGGGTCGGGTTGCAGCGTGTAGTCGTCGCCGATCAGTTCGAGCTTGATCCAGTCGGTGGCGAAGATTTCGCGCGCCATGTGTGCGGTCGTCACCGCTTCGGCGACGCTCTGGCAGCCGGCCGTGTTCGGGAGCAATGGCACGCTGTGGCGCTTGAGCAGGTCGAAGAAGCCCGCCTCGGCGCCGCCTTCGTTCATCTGGCGCCGCAGCGCGACGGTGACCATGCCCGGCTGCGCCGCCGCGATCGAATCGGACAGCGACTGCAGCGACGGATAGCGTGAGGTGCCGAGCAGCACGCGGCTCGCGAACGTTTCGCCGTAGAGGCGGAGGGGATCGGCGGGAGCGGGAGAAGTCATTGGGGAATCCTTGCGTCTGACGGTACGCCGCGGCTCAGCCGCCGGCGACCGGTTGCACGACGTCGAGCCGGTCGCCCGGTTGCAGCGCGCGCGCCGCATGCTGCGTGCGCGCGACGAAATCGCCATTCAGCGCAACCGCGAACGGCGGCCGCGCGCCCCATGCGGCAAGCGCATCGGCGACCGTGGCACCGTCGGGCAGCGTCAGCGGTTTCTGATTGATGTGGATGTTCATGAGGTTCGTCAAAAGCGGTTCTTCCATTTCTTCTGTGGTTCGCGACAGGCGGCTTGTGTCACGCCGGCTCGCGTGCCGGGTCCGGCTGGCTCAGCGAGTCGAGGTGGAGCAGCTCGCTCCAGCGTGCATCGCGCCGCCAGGTCGCAAACGCGTCGGCATCGGCGACGCGGCGCTCGAGTAACGCGGTCGCGAAGCGCACCGCTTCGTCCGCGACTTCCGGCGCGATCATGTAACCGTGCCGGTACAGGCCATTCACGCGCAGTGTCTGCGCGCCGTTCCAGACCAGCGCCGGGCGATGGTCGGGCAGGGTCGGCCGGCAGTGTGCATTGAGTTCGAGAATGCGCGCTTCGCCGAAACCCGGATGCACGGAAAACGCCGCGCTCAGCAGTTCGAGCGCCGAGCGCACGCTGACCGGCGACATGTCCTCGCCTTCCACTTCGGTTGCACCGATCACATAGCAGTCGTCCTGCTTCGGCGCGATATAGAGCGGATACCGCGGATGCAGCAGGCGCACCGGGCGCGTGAGGTCGATGCCCGGCGCGTGGACCCGCGCGACTTCACCGCGGATACCGCGCAGCGTCGGCAGAACCGGTTTTGCGCCAAGGCCGCGACAATCGATCGTGACGTGCGCGTCGGGCATCGCGCGATCGTCGATGTGGGTGTTCCAGTGCAGTTCGACACCGCGCGCCGCGAGCCCCGCCGCAAGCGCGGCGAGCACCTGGCGATTATCGAGCTGCCCTTCGCGCGGCAACAGCCAGCCTTTCGTGAAGCGGCCGGTCAACGCGGGCTCGGCGGCGCCGACCTGCGCACCGGACAGCGCGACGAAGCCACTGTCGAGCCACTCGGCCGGTGCGTTCGCCCGCACCCGGCGCTCGAACAATGAAGCTTCCGTGCGATCCGCGTGATGCCACACGATCAGCGAGCCATTGCGCTGAAAGAACACCGGCTCCGGCAATTCGGCGAGTAGCCGCGGCCATGCATCGAGCGATGCGGCGCCCAGTTGCGTGATCAGCAGTTCGGCGCTGGCCGCTTCGGCAAGCGGCGCGAGCATCGCGGCGGCGACCCACGCGGCGGCCTGCGTACCCGCTGCATCGCCGCGTTCGTACAACGCCACGCGATGCCCCGCGCCGGCCAGACGCCACGCGACGAGCCGCCCGCACAGACCGCCGCCGATCACGGCGAAATCCGGCTTGGATTGGATAGCGGTCTTCATCGCGCGGGAACCGGACGCGACGGCGCCCATCCGCGAACACGCAGACAGACAACGCAAAAGACTGAAGAATAAGCGGTCATCGAATCCTTTCCGTACGGCAGGAAGCGCACGTACCCAAGGACGAAACCGGCGGGCGAAGCCGGCCGGACCGGGCACCTATGACGGTGCCGTCCGGCGGAGAAATGGAAGACATCAGAACTTCCGGAAACTTCCCGCGCCGGTATTACCCGGATCGGGTGCGAAGGGTCTCTCTCAGCCTGGCCGCAGCGTGTCGCCCGCGCGCAAAGCACCCCTGTTTCGTCAGCGGCCATTAGACCATAAAAGGCTCGACGCCCGCAAACCGGCGGGCTGCGGCGGCCGTCCAGCCGGCCTGTAGCGGGTTGCGCGGGGAAATACGGCGACCTGGGGTGGTCTGGCACAATGCCGGTCAACGCAGCGTGGGCCGGCTGAGCGGTTAAGACCTGTTAAGACTCGTTTAAGCGGGTCGGGACAGAATCGGGCGGTCGCGGAACGGGGTCGATACCCGGGTCGCAATCACAATCTGGCCGTGGCGCCGACTTGCTATGGACTGAGCCTATCAAGGTCCAGCCATGTTGCGCCGGTCCCAGACGTGCCAGCATTTCTCCCAGGATGGTCATGACGCCCAACACTTCCCCTACACCCACGCTAGAGCCCGACGATAAAGTCTCCGCGTGGAGTCTGATCAAGCCTTATTGGGTCTCTGAAGAATGGAAGATCGCGTGGGGGCTGTTGATCACGATCATTGCGATCAACCTTGCCAACGTCTGGATCACCGTCAAGTTCAACACTTGGAACGGCGAGTTCTACAACATGCTGCAGGCCAAGAGCGTCAAGGACTTCCCGCACTTGATGACAGTTTGGGCCTTTCTCGTGGCGGCGTTGATCGTTCTCTTTGTCTACGGCCGCTATCTGCGGCAGATGCTCGGCTTCCGGTGGCGCCAGTGGCTCACGACACGCTACCTCGAAGAATGGCTCGGCAACGGCGTCTTCTACCGGATCGAGCGCGATCGGCTCGCGGACAATCCCGACCAGCGGATCAGCGACGACCTGCAGTCATTTGCAACCAGCACGCTCACACTGACGCTCGATTTTCTGTCAACCGTCGTCACACTTATTACGTTCGTTACCATCCTCTGGTCCCTGGCTGGCGCATTGACCGTAACACTCGGAGGCATGCCGCTCGTCATCCCAGGCTACATGGTGTGGGTCGCCGCGCTCTATGCGCTGGCTGGCTCATACATGACCTACAAGCTCGGCCACCCGCTCGTCGCGATTACCTACCAGCAACAAAAGGTCGAGGCGGATTTCCGCTTCGGCCTGATCCGTGTGCGCGAGAACTCGGAACAGATCGCGTTCTACGACGGCGAACAGACCGAACGCGCGAGCGCGCAAAACGTCTTCCAGCGCATTCGCGACAACTGGTGGCGTGTGATGAAGTACACGAAGCGCCTAAGCTTCGTGCTGAGTTTCTACGGAAATATCGCGCTCATTTTTCCGCTCATTGTCGCCGCGCCCAAGTATTTCTCCGGCGCATTTACCCTGGGTGTGCTGATGCAGATCCAGAATGCGTTCGGTACGGTCAGCGACTCATTCTCGTGGTTTATCAACAGTTACGGCAGCCTCGTCGACTGGCGTGCTACGGTGAACCGTCTGCGCGAATTCAAACGTGTCGTCCACGCGTCGCACCTGAAAGAAGCAACCTCGCCGGCCACCGCTCATGGCGGCATCAACCTGCACTACGTGGACGAGGACAAACTTACTACAGACGGTCTCTCGCTCTCGTTGCCGAGTGGCGCCCCGCTCTCACAGATTCGCGACATCTCGATCCAGCCCGGTTCGCGCTGGCTGGTACGCGGCGCATCCGGGGCCGGCAAGAGTACCTTGATGCGTGCACTCGCCGGATTGTGGCCCTTCGGTAACGGCTCGATCGATGCGCCGGTCAGTGCGCGCATGATGTTCATCCCGCAACAGAGCTACATGCCCATCGGCACGCTGAAGGCGGCGCTCGCCTATCCGTCGTCGGGGGATGCGTACTCGGACAACGAATACATCGAAGCTTTGCAGGCCTGCCATCTCGCGGACTACACCGGCCGTCTCGAGGAATCCGCGCACTGGGCCCGCGTGCTATCACCCGGCGAGCAGCAACGCCTCGCAGCAGCGCGCGTACTGCTGCACAAGCCCGACTATCTGTTCCTCGACGAAGCGACCAGCGCGCTCGATACAGACAACGAAGCGCGTCTCTATCGCCTGTTCATCGAGCGATTGCCGAAGGCGGCAATCATCAGCGTGGCGCATCGTGAGTCGCTGGCTGCGTTCCATGAGGAAACGCTCAACGTCGAACGTAGCGCGGAGGCCGCCGCCGCATGAGCACGACGCGCCGCGTCGTGTTGATCACCGGTGCCGGATCGGGCATCGGTGCCGCGCTTGCGCGTAGGCTAGCCACACGCCATGCGACGCTCGATGCAACATCTGACACCGCCACGCAACTCGCCTTGATGCTGCACGCACGCGGCGCGGATTCCGAAGCACGCGACCGGCTCGAAGCCGTCGCCACCAGCTGCACCGCGCACGGCGCGACCTGCACAACGGTATTCGGCGATCTCGCCGAACCCGGTGCCGCCGACCACATCGTGCATCAAACGCTCGCCGCATTCGGCGCGCTCGATCATCTGGTCGCGAACGCCGGTCACGCTCAGCGTCAGACACTCGCGGCACTCGATGCACACACGCTTACCGAATCGTTCGCGGCCATGCCCTCGGCATTCGCTGCGCTCGTCAGACGCGCGACGCCTGCGCTGAAAACATCGGAGCGCGGCCGCGTGGTCGCGCTCAGTTCGTTCGTCGCGCACCGCTACCGTCACGACGCGCCGTTCGCAGCGACTGCGGCGGCGAAAGCCGCACTCGAATCGCTGGCGAAAACCGCTGCGGCCGAACTCGCGCCGCACGGCGTAACGGTCAATTGTGTGGCGCCGGGCTACACGCGCAAAGATCGCGGCCCAAGCGCGGACAACGCGCCCGCGTGGGCACACGCCGCGCAATCGACACCGCTCGGCCGCATCGCCGACCCGGACGATGTCGCCGCGCTGATCGCCTTCCTGCTGTCCGATGAAGCGCGCCATATCACGGGACAGGTGATTCATATCGACGGTGGGCTTACGCTCGGTTGATCAGCGGAAATAGACGGAAACAGAGAGAAACACGCGGCAATAACTAGAAAGCACTTTGCCCACGCGCAGCGTGTTCACCGTTTTGAATTCCCATCGAGCAGCGACGATAGCGGTGCGAGCCGTGTAGTCGATAGCGGTCCGCGACGATCTTCACCGTTACCGGATGTCGCTCATGCCCCACGATCGTTTTACGCATCGGTCCTTCGCGGCCGCCATCGTCTATTCCGCAGAACGCGTATCGGCATGCCGCCGCTGCGCCGGAGCGACGACGTGCGGCGGCAACGACAGTGACAGTAACCGTGCGCATCTTCGCGTCGCCGGCTGATCCATGCGCACCGCCTCGATCACGTTGCACCGTCGCGCAACCGCACACCCTCTACCGAACACGCGCCGCCGCCGAAACACCGCACGCCTCACAGCGGCCGCCGCACTCGCTACCGCAACCCTCACGTTGCACGGCTGCGCATGGACCTTGATCTCGGCCGTCGATGCCACCGGCTCCGTCATCCAGGCCGGCTTCGCCGCCGCAACGCACTACTCGTCGCCGAGCTTCGTCAACGGTGCGCCAATCGACGTCAACCACATCTGCATCGAACTGAACCAGAACGTCACGACCGGCGATTTCGTCCCCGCGCTGCAAACGGTATTGACCCAACGCGGCGTGCAATCGGATCTCTACGGCCCCGGCACCGCGCCACCAGGTTGTGAAGCGCGGCTCGTCTACAGCGCAGCCATCGACTACGGCCGCCGCGCGTTCAGCGATGAATCGACACCGTATCTGTCGACAATCGATCTGACACTTTTGCAGCGCGGCCGCGTTGTTGTGACCGCGCGTTACGAGACCCGCGGCCTCGCCACCGACCGCTTTTCGAGCGCATCGACGAAGCTCGGCGGCCTGGTGGGCCGCATGGTCGTCGACCGGCGCGCCCAGAATGCGCCTGCGTTGCAGGCTGCCCGCATCGATTGAAACATTCGTCTATCACGCGCTTTCCGCCTGTTCGCACCGCACTTCATGCGCGCCGCTTGCCGCGCTTCTTATGTGCCCGCACGCCGCGAAGAAAGAAAGCGAAAGATTTGCGTGCTTCCGGCACGCCCTTTCATCACTTAGGATTTCTTCCATGAGCCAACATATCCTGCTTGTCGATGACGATTCCGTAGTCCGCGATGTGACGCGCGAGTATCTGCAGGCGCGCGGTTATGCGGTATCGGTGCTGCACGATGGTCTTGCGTTGCAGCGCCGGCTACAGATCGAACGTCCTGCCCTCGTCGTACTCGACATCATGATGCCGGAGCTGGATGGCATCAGCGCACTGCGCGCATTGCGCGCAAGCGGAGACGACATTCCGGTGATCCTGCTGACCGCGCGCAACGACGTGATCGATCGCGTGATCGGCCTCGAGCTCGGTGCCGACGATTACCTCGGCAAACCGTTCGACCCGAGCGAGCTGGTCGCACGCATCCGCACCGTGCTCAGGCGCCGCGGCAATCCGGTATCGAGTGCGCCGGAGAGTCGAGCACCGTACCGCTTCGGTCCGTTCGAAGTGAACTTCCCCGCACGCGAACTGCGTCGCGACGACGAACGCATTGCACTGCGCTCAAGTGAGTTCGCGATCCTCAAGCTGTTCGTCAATCACGCGATGACGATCCTCACGCGCGCGCAGATCATCGAGAAGCTGTACGGTCATGGCGGCGCGTATCGCAACCGCAGTCTCGATGTGTCGATCTGGCGTCTGCGCCGGCTGATCGAAACCGATCCGTCCGAACCGCGTTATGTGCAGACGGTGTGGGGACACGGCTATGTGTTCGTGCCGCAGGGAGAAGTGGGATTCGCGGAACGCTATACGGATACGCCTGAAGTCGCGGAAATCGCGCAGGCCGCGCGGCCTTAATTCGTCACGGCACAACTTGGCAAGCCGCAACCGGGCGCGAATCGAATGCGCGCGGTTGCGTTACGCGCAGATCAGCGTTTAGCGATTGGATTAACCGCGAGTCGCGCCGTCACTCAGAAGGTCAACACGCTCATAAAGAGCCGCTGCAACCAGCCCATCGTCGTCGAATCCGCGAGCATCCCCACCCCCGCCTGTTCGATCCGCGCATTCGCGACCTTGCTCGATGCAACGTAGTTGCCCATGTCGATGTCCTTCGGATTGACCACTCCCGACAGACGCAACGTGTCGCGATTGCCATTCATCGCGATGATCTTTTCACCGGAGACCACCAGGTTGCCGGTTGGCAGCGTTCCGATCACCGTCACCGCAAGCGTGCCCGACATACCCGACGTATCCGATACACTGCCCTGCCCGTTGAACGTCGTGCTTGCCGAGCCGACGTTGAACAGCTTTGCGAGTTTCGCTGCGGCATTCGTCGATTGATCGGCGGCTTGGGCGCTGATATTGCTCGCGCGGCTCGCCGAGGCGTTTGCGCTGCTGTTGCCGCTATACGATTCGGCGAGACGGATCGTCAGCACATCGCCGATGTGTTGCGCACGCGGCGTCTCGTACAGCGACAGCGCGTTGCCCGCCTGATAGATCGCACCCTGCGTATTGACGTTGAGCGGCGCGGCGGCGAGCGGCGCATACATCGGTGTGTCGACAATCGAATGCGGTCCGCTCGAACACGCGGTCACGCTGACCAAGGCTGCTGCCGCAACGAGAATACGGTGGGAAATCATGGTTGCTCCGGGACAGACGTGACGAAAGAAAGTGGGTGCATCAAACTCGCCGTCACCCCGTTTCGGGCAAGCCGTCCTGCCATAACCGCTCGACTGATTTCACGCGCGCATCGGGATCTTTCAGCAGATAGGTCAACGTACCGTTGCCGCTCGCGGGCAGCAGACACAGCGTGATCGAACTCACCGCGTTCTCCCAGACATAGACTGGCAACCCCGGTAACCCCGACGACGTGCTACCGGTCTGCATGCGCGGTGCGCCATAACGCACCGCGAGCGCACTGCGCAGATCCTCCGCAGTCACACCGTCGACGACAAACGAAATCTCGAAGAGCCGCAGCGGGGCGTCGTAGGAGGCACGCGCAAAACGCAGCACGTGTTCGTCCGCTGGCGTACCGTCGACCACCGCGCGCGACATCTGCCAGCCGTTGCCCGCGCGATGCGCCCAGCGACACGCCACCACCAGGCTGTCGTCGCTCTTCAGACGCATGCCGAGTGCGCCCGCGCTGACGTCGGTCTCGCAGACCAGTTCGCTATCGGGCGGCGTTGCGCGCACGGTGTGGCTCGCACGCAGCACATCGAGCGAGACGCCGAGCGGAATGCCGCGAAAGGCGAACGGCAGCGCGGCGATACGCAAGCGTGCATCGCCGCCCGTGCGACCGGGTGGCAACGTCGGCCCCTGCGCATTGACAGCAATCGATAGCGTCGACACAGCCAGTGCAGCGACGCCCGCAAGCAAGGCTCGTTTCATCTCGTTCAGTCGATGGCGGATGAGCAGGCGTCGAACGGCGTAGCGGCCGCGTGCCCGACTACGGGAATGATCTTCAGCGTCGCCGACGCGGCCCGGCACGGCAGCGCCGCGAGGCCACATCCGCTGAGCGGCAGCAGTGCCGCGCACACTGCCGACCACGCGGTCACGCGGGCAACACATCGGAGGGTTGTCGACTTGGTCACTGTCGTCATGCGGTGGTGTCGACGTGTCGACCGACCAGACCGGTCGGCAGCGACGGCTGCGCAGCAGCAGCCGAACCAGCGGCTTCGGTCGTGGCTTGCGCGTTGCTGGCGGCGGGCGTTGCCGCGGTGCTGGCGGCTTTGCCGGTTGCGGGCGCACGAGTCGGCGGCGGGAAAGTCGGACGGTGCGTGCTAACGGGGCTGGTCATGATGAACCTCGCAAAATGAAGGGGATCTACAGATCAACGCACCGTCGATCGCGAACGAATGCAAGCAACGGTGGTGTGAGATGCATCTTCGCGCTGCAAGCGCCTGCGCAATGGGCGAAGCAACGCGCGCTTTTCCACGGCGCTTACTGCGCGTTGCGAAGCCGCTCCAAAACTTTCGCGAGTCGTGTTCCGATACCGCGCGATCCCGCACAATCGCGCTGCAACGCCCACAGGACGGCGCTTACATAGATATGTAAGTAACCGTAAGAAAGCTGTCACGCGCACGGGGCGCTGACCGGTCTAAAATTTCACGATGAATCCACAGGTCCTTATCGTCGACGACGATTCCGTGGTGCGCGATCTGTTGTGCCGGTTCCTGCAGGCGAACGGGCTCGACGTGTCCGTGCTGCACGATGGCACCCATCTGAAACGGCGGCTCGAACGCGAGCGGCCGTCGGTGGTGGTGCTCGACATCATGATGCCGAAGACCGACGGGCTGCGCGCGCTCACCGCGTTGCGCGAGGCCGGCGACGACATCCCTGTGATCTTCGCGTCCGCGCGCGGCACGGTGGCCGACCGCATCGCAGGTCTGTCGCTCGGCGCCGACGACTACATCACGAAACCGTACGATCCGCGCGAGCTGCTCGTGCGCATTCACGCGGTGTTGCGGCGGCGCGGCCCCGTTACTTCGAGCGCGCCCGAAGTACGCGAGCGCTATCGCTTCGGTCCGTTCGAACTCGACTACGCAACCCGCACGCTGCTGCACGACGGCACGCGCGCCACACTGCGTGACAGCGAGTTCGCGCTCCTGAAGATTTTCAGCACGCATCCGTACAAGGTGCTGTCGCGCGCGCTGATTCACGATCTCATCCATCGCGACGACCTCGCGTTTCGCGACCGCAGCCTCGATGTGCCGATCTGGCGACTGCGTCGCGTGATCGAGGATGATCCTTCGAATCCGCGCTACGTGCAGACCGTACGCAGCCGCGGTTATGTGTTCGTGCCGGATGCATCCGACCCGGACCTCGACGGCGCTGAAAACGATGCGCACGCCGCCGACCCCGACCGTAACGCGAACGAAGCAGCGGCAGGCTCATGAGAAATCCGTTGAATACGCTGTTTGGCCGCATGGCGCTGATGTCGACCGTCGTGCTGTTCGCCATTCAGGCCGGCTGGTTCGTGCTGGTCGTGCGGCAACCGCCGCGGCATGAGATCGACGGTTTTGCGCGCGGCATGCTGCTCGTGCTGCATGCCGCGAACGGTGAATCGTCCAGCGGCGCGGAACTCGCGCCCGCGTTGCGCGTGCATCTCGTGCCGACCTGGAACATGCCGGGCGCTGTGCATCTGCGCACACCGATCCAGCCGCCGCTCGTCCAGTTGCGCCAGCATCTGCTCGATAACCTGCCGCCCGGCACCCAGATCGTCGCTGACGACGCGCATCCGCCGCGCATCTGGGTACGTTTTCCCGACAAGCCGATGTGGATCGTCGCACCCGTCGATATTCCACCGCCACCGCGCTTTCTGCTGGTGGCGGGCTCGATGCTGATCGCCGCGCTGATGTTGTCGCTGTTGGCCGCGTGGCAGATCCAGCGGCCGCTGTCGCGCGTCGCCGGTGCCGCCCGCGCATTCGGCGACGGGGCACGCCCGGAACCGATCACCGAACAGGGACCGCGCGAACTCGTCGATCTGATCGGTTCGTTCAACGGCATGATGCGGCGCCTGAATGAAGCCGACGACGATCAGGCGGTGATGCTCGCCGGCGTCGCCCACGATCTGAAAGCGCCGCTCACGCGTCTGAAGTTGCGCGCGAGCGTGCTCACGTCGGAGCACGATCGCGCGAACTTTATCCGCGACATCGATTCGCTGACCAACATCGTGCAGCAGTTTCTGGAGTTCGCAGGCCAGGCCGCCGATGCGGGGCCGCCGGTCGAAGTCGATACGTTCCTGCGCGAGCAGTTTTCCTCCGGTGAATCGCTCGACGACGAACCGCTCTTCTCGCTCGACCTGCAGGCCGGCCCGGCCTTCACGCTGCCGCGCACGACACTCGACAGGTTGATCACGAATCTCGTCGACAACGCGCTCGAACACGGCGCGCCGCCCGTCGACATCGCGACCTTGCGCGATGGGCGTCACTGGATCGTCAGCGTGCACGATCACGGTTCGGGCATCGCCGAAGACCGGATTGCGGCCGCGATGAAGCCGTTCGTGCGGCTCGATGCAGCGCGTGGCGGCGAGGGTCACTGCGGGCTGGGTCTGGCGATCGTCGCGCGGCTTGCGCACGATCGCGGCGGTCGCTGCGATGTGGGCAACCATCCCGAAGGCGGACTGTGGGTACGGATCGTATTGCCGGTCACGCAGGACGTACGACCGGAGCGGCCGGACCGGATCGAGCGAGCGGAACGGCCCGAGCGGGCGGAGCGCAACAAGGCGCTCGCCTATCCCTGAAGATTGCAGGCTCTTACGCCGCCGCGCGCGTTGCTTACCCCCGCTTACCGATGCCCATTTATGCCGCGAGCCGCGCGTATAGTCGCGGCTGGCTCGCGTTGAGCTATTCCCCTCGGTCCGATTCGCCCGGCACGGCAATCGGGCCTTTTTTTACGCTTTACGTTACGACGAAGGTCCGGCGCGAACATGGCCTTGCTACGCCAGCCGGTCGGGTCGGTTCAGCTCAGGGTCAGCTAACGAGCCGCGCACGCAGCCGCGCCACCGTCGCCTGCGACAGCCCGAGACCGGTGGTCAGATAGCCGTTCATCGTGCTGTAGCTCGCCTGCACCTGATCGACGGCAGCCTGCAGAAAGCTCGCCTGCGCGGCATAGAGCGGCGCGGCGGCGTTCGCGGCTGCTGCGCCGCGCTGCACGCGCATCACGGCGAGGCTCGTCTGGGTCGATGCCGCGTTATAGGTATTCGTCAGGAGATAGTCCTGCATCACGACGTCGAACGGCACGTTCGCCACGCTGAGCAGCACGGCGGCCACCCATCCGCTGATGTCCTTGCCGTCGTCGCAGTGAAAGAGCTGCGCGCCGGTCGTGCTGGCGAGCCGCGTCAGCAGTGCGCCAAAGCCCGCCCGCTGCGCCTCGCCGCTCACGAAGCTGCGCCACTGGGCCTCCATCATCGCGACGGCATCGGCAGAGGTGGCGGGAAGCAGCGTGGGCGGCTCGGACGTGCCGTCGATATTGAAGTTCACATAGGCAGCACCGACCGGCACGACGTCGCGTGCGGCGGCAATTTCGGCGGGCGTGCGCAGGTCGTAGTCGACGGTGATGCCGAGCGTGTCGAGCGCGGCCTTGTCGGAAGCGGTGAGCGTCAGCGCGCCGGAGCGGTAGAAGCGGCCGCGCTGCACGCGGGCGCCGTCGACGGTCGTATAGCCATCGGCCGTGCCGCTCACATCGCGAAAATTCTCCACCGACGCGATACGCAGCGTGGTGGACGTGTCGGCGTCGACCGCGCCGCCACAGCCTGTCAACAGCGTGCCGCTGAAGCCCGACAGTGCAAACAGCCCGGCGGCGCCCTTCAGCAGCGAGCGCCGGCCGTTGTCGACCTGCGCGGAACGCCGCGCCGCGCCGGGCTGTGGCCGGTCGCCGGGGGGTAAAGCGCGCGCTGTCGCAGTGGGATTCATGTTCGAGCCGTCCGGGGTAAGCGCGGGTGCGCAAGGGAAGTCGAAGGCCGCGTGCAGCGCACACGTCGACAGGCAGTTTACCGGCAATCGTGAAAATCGAGATTACAGAGCAACAAACGGTAAGGAAAGTTCCGGAACCGGATCGCTCCAGTGCGCCGGGTTTGCCGCCAATCGCGCGCAAACCCGCGCCACAGCGCGGTTCTTTTTTGTTCCAGATGGCTTACACGCAATAACGCGCCGTAAAATACCGACCACCCCGGCGCAGGCCGCCCCCGCGCGGGACAGGAGGAGCAGAGACAGAATGGGATCATTCCAGTGGTTCACCGAGTTGACGCCGCGCGAGCGACGCACGCTGTATGCGGGTTTCGGCGGTTATGCGGTCGATGCGTTCGACTTCATGATCTACTCGTTCCTGATCCCAACCCTCATCGCCGCATGGGGTATGTCGAAAAGCGAAGCCGGCATGATCGCGACCAGTTCGCTGATCTCGTCGGCACTGGGCGGCTGGATCGCCGGCATTCTCGCTGACCGCTACGGGCGCGTACGTGTGCTGCAATGGACCATCGCGACGTTTGCGGTGTTCACGTGCCTGTCGGGCTTCACGCATTCGTTCTGGCAACTGCTCACCACCCGCACGCTGCAGGGTTTCGGTTTCGGTGGCGAGTGGTCAGTGGTGACGATCATGATGGCCGAGACGATCCGCTCGCCGCAGCATCGCGCGAAAGCAGTCGGTACCGTGCAGAGCAGCTGGTCGTTCGGCTGGGGCGCGGCTGCGATCCTGTACTGGGCATTCTTCGCGCTGCTGCCCGAGCAACTCGCGTGGCGCGCATGCTTCTGGATCGGTCTCGCGCCCGCACTGTGGATCATCTACATCCGCCGCAACGTCAGCGATCCTGACATCTATGTGGCCGCCAGGCGCGCGCGCGAAAGCGGTTTCGACACCTCGCACTTCCTGCAGATTTTTTCGCTCCCGCATCTGAAAACTACGCTGCTCGGCAGTGCGCTGTGCACAGGCATGCTCGGTGGCTACTACGCGATCACGACGTGGCTACCGACGTATCTGAAGACCGTGCGGCATCTGTCGGTCTTCAATACCAGCGGTTATCTCGTCGTGCTGATCACCGGTTCGTTCTGCGGCTATATCGTCGGTTCGATTCTGTGCGACCGGATCGGTCGACGTGCATCGTTTGTGCTGTTCGCGCTCGGCTCGTTCGTGCTCGGCATGGTCTACACGATGCTGCCGATCACCGACAGCACGATGCTGCTGCTCGGGTTTCCGCTCGGCATCGTCGTGCAGGGGATCTTTGCCGGGATCGGCGCGTATCTGTCGGAGCTGTATCCGAGCGCGATCCGCGGCTCGGGTCAGGGCTTCTGCTACAACCTCGGGCGCGGTATCGGCTCGTTCTTCCCGATACTCGTCGGCACGCTGTCGCAGACCACGACGCTCGTGAAAGCGATGGGCGTCGTCGCCGGTTCGGGTTATCTGCTCGTCATCGTGTCGGCACTGTGCCTGCCGGAAACCAAAGGCAAGTCGCTTTCCGAAGCCCCTTCCATCGCCTGATTCACGCGCCAACGCTATGCATACGATCGTACTCGGTGGCGGCGTGATCGGCGTCTCGACAGCCTTCTTCCTGCGCGAACAGGGCTGCGACGTCACGGTTATCGAGCGCGAAGTCGATGTCGCGCTATCGACCAGCTTCGGCAACGCGGGCGTGATTGCGCCCGGCTACGTCACGCCATGGGCCGCGCCCGGCATGCCCGCGAAGATGGCCAGATATCTGTTCAAGCCAACTTCACCGCTGATCTTCCGGCCCACGCTCGACCCCGCTCAATGGCGCTGGATCGCGCGCTGGCTACGCGAGTGCGATCTCGCGCGGTTTCGCGTGAACAAGCAACGGATGCAGCGTGTCGCGTATTACAGCCGCGCGTGTCTGCAGGAATTCCGCACGCGCTATCCGTTCGAGTACGGTCGCAGCAAAGGGTATCTGCAGCTTTTTCGCAGTGACTACGACGTCGAACTCGCGCAGCCCTCGCTTGCGGTGCTGCGCGATGCGGGTATCGCGCATCGCGAGGTGAGTGCCGCCGAATGCGTGCAGATCGAGCCAGGCTTGCGCTGGGCGCGCGAGACACCGGTTTCCGGTCTGTATCTGCCGGACGATGAAGCCGGCGACTGCGCGCGCTTTACACGCGAGCTGCGCATGTTGTGCGAAAGAGCCGGTGTGCGGTTTCGCTTCGAAACCAGCGTTAGTGCGCTCGACGCGCAGGGCGGTGCGGTGCGCGGTGTGCGCATCGACAGTGCGCGCGGCAGCGAGACGCTGGCGGCGGATGCGGTGGTGGTTGCGCTGGGCGTCGACAGTGCGGCATTGCTTGCGCCGCTCGGCGTGAAGGTGCCGCTCTATCCGGTGAAGGGATACTCGGCGACGCTGCCGGTCATCGACGACGAGAAAGCGCCGCGCGCCGCGCTGATGGACGAATCGTTGAAGACGGCGATTACGCGCTTCGGTACGAATCTGCGGGTGGCCGGCACCGCCGAACTCGGCAACGGCCGCACGACCTTGCGCGAGCAGGCACTGCATACGCTGATGAAGGTGCTCGACGACTGGTTTCCGCGCGCGGCCAAGCCGACGTCCGCGCACTTCTGGGTCGGACGACGGCCGATGACACCCGACGGCGCACCGCTGCTCGGGCCATCGGGTGTCGACAACCTGTGGATCAATCTCGGACACGGTTCGACAGGTTGGGCGATGGCGCTCGGCTCCGCGCGTGTCGTCGCTGATCTGATCACGCAGCGCACACCGGAGATCGATCTCGACGGGCTTACGCTTGCGCGCTATCGGCGTTCGTAACTCGCCGCAGTTACTTCGCTCATGCGTCGTAAAAAAACCGGGTCGCCCTCGCGGGCGCCCGGTTTTGTCTCGTACTACGCTGTCGTCTCCACCTGTTCCTGCAAATCGTGAACGCGGCAGCGCCGCTGCCAGATTCAGCTTCAGCGCGGCAGATCCGAATGTCCCATCAGGTACGCATCGACTGAACGCGCACACTGCCGGCCTTCGCGAATCGCCCACACGACGAGCGACTGGCCGCGACGCATATCGCCCGCCGCGAAAACCTTGTCCACCGACGTGTAGTACGCCTTGTCGCCTTCGGTAGCCGCACGCACATTGCCGCGCGCATCCTTGTCGACACCGAACGCTTCCAGCACCGGCGACACCGGTTGCGTAAAGCCCATCGCCAGCAACACGAGATCGGCCTTCATATCGAACTCGGAACCCGGCACCTCCTGCATCTTGCCGTCCTTCCATTCGACACGCACCGCCACCAGCTTCTCGACCTTGCCATTCTTGCCTTCGAAACGCTTGGTCGCGACAGCCCAGTCGCGCTCGCAACCTTCTTCGTGTGACGACGAGGTACGCAGCTTGATCGGCCAGTACGGCCAGACGAGCGGCTTGTGCTCTTCTTCCGGCGGCTGCGGCAGCAGTTCGAATTGCGTGACGCCCTTCGCGCCGTGCCGGTTCGACGTACCGACGCAATCGGAGCCCGTATCGCCACCACCGATCACGACGACATGCTTGCCTTTCGCGACCAGTTGATCGATGACCTTGTCGCCGGCATTGATCTTGTTCTGCTGCGGCAGGAACTCCATCGCGTAGTGAATCCCGGCGAGCTCGCGACCCGGCACCGGCAGATCGCGCGGCGTTTCCGAACCGCCGGAGATCACGATCGCATCGAACTGCTCTTTCAGTTCTTCAGGTGTGACGGTTTCCTTCGCGGTGTTGCCGATGTGCGCCGGCAACGCCTCCTTGCCGACGAACACGTTCGGGCGGAACGTCACACCTTCCGCTTCCATCTGACGCATGCGCCGATCGATCAGCCACTTCTCGAGCTTGAAGTCGGGGATGCCATAACGCAGCAATCCGCCGATCCGGTCGTTCTTCTCGAACACCGTCACGTCGTGGCCAGCACGGGCGAGTTGTTGCGCGGCGGCGAGACCGGCAGGACCCGACCCGACGACAGCAACCTTCTTGCCGGTCTTGTGCTTCGGCGGCAGCGGCGCGACCCAGCCCTCGGTCCACGCCTTGTCGATGATCGCGTGTTCGATCGACTTGATGCCGACGGGGTCGTCGTTGATACCCAGCGTGCACGCCGATTCGCACGGCGCCGGGCAGATGCGGCCCGTGAACTCGGGGAAATTGTTGGTGGAATGCAGCACGTCGATCGCCGTCTTCCAGTCCTGATGGAACACCAGGTCGTTGAAGTCCGGGATGATGTTATTCACGGGGCAGCCGTTGTTGCAGAACGGAATGCCGCAGTCCATGCAACGTGCGCCCTGAATCTTCGCTTCGTCGTCGCTCAATGCGGCGACGAATTCCTTGTAGTGCTTCACACGTGTGAGCGGAGCTTCGTACGCCTCGTGGCGGCGTTCGAACTCGAGAAAGCCGGTTGCCTTGCCCATGTGGTTCTCGTGTCTATCTGTATCGAGTGAGGGGAGCGGTGTCCGCCGCATCGAATGCGGCGGCACATCAGCGATGTATATAGTCGGTGTGGAGTCGGATCAGGCCGCGAGCACTTCCTTGCTGGCCTTCTTCGCGCCCATTTCACCGAGCGCACGCTTGTATTCCGTCGGGAACACCTTCACGAACTGACGGCGCGCCGCGTCCCAGTTTTCGAGCAGCGCCTTCGCACGCGTCGAGCCCGTGAACTGGAAGTGACGTTCGATCAACCCCTTCAGCAACGCTTCGTCAGTCTGGCCGGTATGCCACAGTGCACGATCGACGGTGCGTTCCTGTTCGGCTTGTTGCAGCACGGGGTCGAGCGCGACCATCGCCTTGTTGCATTTGCCCGCGAACGTGTTGTCCGGGTCGTACACGTACGCGACGCCACCCGACATACCGGCCGCAAAGTTGCGCCCGGTTTCGCCGAGCACGACCACCGTGCCACCCGTCATGTATTCGCAACCGTGATCGCCGGTGCCTTCGACTACCGCCGTCGCACCCGAATTGCGCACGCAGAAACGCTCGCCGGCGACGCCGCGCAAGAACGCTTCGCCTTCAATCGCGCCATACATCACCGTGTTACCGCAGATGATGTTTTCTTCGGACTTGCCGCGGAAATCGTTGGTCGGACGAATGATGATGCGTCCGCCCGACAGGCCCTTGCCGACGTAGTCGTTGCCGTCGCCGACGAGATCGAGCGTGATGCCCTTCGCGAGGAACGCGCCGAAGCTCTGGCCTGCGGTGCCCTTCAACTGGATGTGGATCGTGTCGTCGGGCAGACCTTCATGGCCGTACTTCTTGGCGACGAGACCCGACAACATCGCGCCGACCGTGCGGTTCACGTTGCGCACCGGCTGGATGAACGAAACGTGCTCGCCCTTCTCGAGCGCGGCTTTCGCCTTCTCGATCAGCGTGTGGTCGAGCGCGCGTTCGAGGCCGTGATCCTGCGAGTCGACATGCAGACGCGCCACCTCTGCCGGAACCTGCGGCAGATAGAACACCTTCGAAAAATCGAGCCCCTTTGCCTTCCAGTGTTCGATGCCCTTCTTCATATCGAGCAGGTCCGCGCGGCCGATCAGATCGTCGAACTTGCGGATACCGAGTTGCGCCATGATCTCGCGCACTTCTTCGGCGATAAAGAAGAAGAAGTTGACGACGTGTTCCGGCTGACCCTGGAATTTCGCGCGCAGCACCGGGTCTTGCGTCGCGACACCGACCGGGCAGGTGTTCAGATGGCACTTGCGCATCATGATGCAACCTTCGACGACGAGCGGCGCAGTCGCGAAACCGAATTCGTCGGCGCCGAGCAGCGCGCCGATCACGACGTCGCGACCGGTCTTCATCTGGCCGTCGGCCTGCACGCGGATGCGGCCGCGCAACTGGTTCAGCACCAGCGTCTGCTGCGTTTCGGCGAGACCGAGTTCCCACGGCGTGCCGGCATGCTTGAGCGACGACAGCGGCGACGCGCCGGTACCGCCATCATGACCGGCGATCACGACGTGATCGGCCTTCGCCTTTGCAACACCCGCTGCAACCGTACCGACACCCACTTCCGACACCAGCTTCACGGAAATGCTTGCGGCGGGGTTCACGTTCTTCAGATCGTGGATCAGCTGTGCAAGGTCTTCGATCGAATATATGTCGTGGTGCGGCGGCGGCGAAATGAGGCCGACGCCCGGCACCGAGTAGCGCAGCTTGCCGATGTATTCGGACACCTTGTGGCCCGGCAGCTGACCACCTTCGCCAGGCTTTGCGCCCTGCGCCATCTTGATCTGGATCTGGTCCGCCGAAGCAAGATACTGCGCCGTCACGCCGAAACGACCCGATGCCACCTGCTTGATCTTCGAGCGTAGCGAATCGCCATCCTTCAACGGAATGTCGCGCACGATCTCATCGCCGATGATCGACTTCAGCGTGTCGCCGTTCTTGATCGGGATACCGCGCAGTTCGTTGCGATAGCGGTTTTCGTCCTCGCCGCCTTCACCGGTGTTCGACTTGCCGCCGATCCGGTTCATGGCGATGGCGAGCGTGGTATGCGCTTCGGTGCTGATCGAACCGAGCGACATCGCGCCCGTGGCGAAGCGCTTGACGATGTCCTTCGCCGACTCGACGTCGTCGAGGGCAATCGCCTTCATCGGATCGACCTTGAACTCGAACAGACCGCGGAAGGTCATGTGCCGCTTGGTCTGATCGTTGATCAGATGCGCGTATTCCTTGTACGTCTGATACGAGTTGCTGCGTGCCGAATGCTGCAGCTTGGCGATCGCATCGGGCGTCCACATGTGGTCTTCGCCGCGCACGCGGTACGCGTATTCGCCGCCCGCATCGAGCATGGTCGCGAGGACCGGGTTGTCGCCGAACGCATCGCGATGCAGACGGATCGCTTCTTCCGCGACGTCGAACAGGCCAATGCCGCCGACCTTCGACGCCGTGCCCTTGAAGTACTTCGCGACCAGTTCTTCGGCAAGACCGACTGCTTCGAAGATCTGCGCACCGGTGTACGACATGTAGGTCGAAATGCCCATCTTCGACATGACCTTTTGCAGGCCCTTGCCGACGGCTTTCGTGAAGTTGTAGATCGCCTTGTCCGCCGACAGGTCGCCCTTCAGACCAGCCGCAAACTGCGCGAGCGTTTCGAGCGCGAGGTACGGATGCACCGCTTCCGCACCGTAGCCTGCGAGCAACGCGAAGTGATGCGTCTCGCGCGCGGAGCCGGTTTCGACAACGAGGCCCGCGCTCGTGCGCAGACCGTGCTGCACGAGGTGCGTGTGGATCGCGGCGGTGGCGAGCAACGCCGGAATCGCGACGTTGTCGCGATCGGTCTTGCGGTCCGACACGATCAGCATGTTGTAGCCGGACTTCACGGCATCGACGGCTTCGGCGCACAGCGACGCGAGACGCGCCTCGATACCTTCCTTGCCCCAGGCCACCGGGTAGCAGATGTTCAGTTCGTACGAACTGAACTTGCCGCCCGTGTACTGATCGATTGCGCGGATCTTCGCGATGTCCTTGAAGTCGAGCACCGGCTGCGACACTTCGAGCCGCATCGGCGGGTTGATGTTGTTCGTGTCGAGCAGGTTCGGCTTTGGACCGACGAACGACACCAGCGACATCACCATGTTCTCGCGGATCGGATCGATCGGCGGGTTCGTGACCTGGGCGAACAGCTGCTTGAAGTAGTGATACAGCGTCTTGTTCTTGTTCGACATCACCGCGAGCGGCGAGTCGTTGCCCATCGAGCCGACCGCTTCCTCGCCCGCCTGCGCCATCGGCGCCATCAGGAACTTGAGGTCTTCCTGCGTATAGCCGAACGCCTGCTGACGATCAAGCAGCGCAGCGGCTTCGCGGCGTTCCGTGACGATGTCTTCGGCCTTCGGCTCGATCTCGTCGAGCTTGATCCGCACGGCGTCGATCCAGCTCTTGTACGGCTTCGCGTTCGCGAGGTTGTCCTTCAGTTCCTTGTCGTCGATGATGCGGCCGTGTTCCATGTCGATCAGGAACATCTTGCCCGGCTGCAGACGCCATTTCTTGACGATCTTCGACTCGGGGATGGGCAGCACGCCCGATTCGGACGCCATGATGACGAGGTCGTCGTCGGTGATGATGTAGCGCGCCGGACGCAGGCCGTTACGGTCGAGCGTCGCGCCGATCTGACGACCGTCGGTGAACGCGATCGCGGCGGGGCCGTCCCACGGCTCCATCATCGCGGCGTGATATTCGTAGAACGCGCGGCGGTTGTCGTCCATCAGCGTGTGCTGTTCCCACGCTTCGGGGATCATCATCATCACCGCGTGCACGAGCGGGTAGCCGGCCATCACGAGCAGTTCGAGACAGTTATCGAACGATGCCGTGTCCGACTGGCCCGGATAGATGAGCGGCCACAGCTTCGGCAGATCGTCGCCAAGCACGTGGCTCGCGATCGCGCCAGTGCGTGCGTTCAGCCAGTTGACGTTGCCCTTCACGGTGTTGATTTCGCCGTTGTGGGCAATCATCCGGTACGGGTGTGCGAGTTCCCAGGCCGGGAATGTGTTGGTCGAGAAGCGCTGGTGCACGAGCGCAAGCGCCGACACGACACGCTCGTCCTGCAGGTCGCGGTAGTACACGCCAACCTGGCCTGCCAGCAGCAGCCCCTTGTAGACGACCGTGCGCGCCGAGCACGACGGCACGAAGTATTCCTTGCCGTGCTTGAGCTTGAGCGCCTGGATACGGTGGCTCGCGGTCTTGCGGATCACGTACAGCTTCCGCTCGAGCGCGTCGGTCACCATGATGTCCTTGCCGCGACCGATGAAGATCTGGCGGATCAGCGGCTCGCTCGCCTTCACCGTCGGCGAAATTGGCATGGCGTGGTCGACCGGCACGTCGCGCCAGCCCAGCACGACCTGGCCTTCCGCTTTCACCGTGCGCTCGAGTTCCTGTTCGCACGCGAGTCGCGATGCGTGTTCCTTCGGCAGGAAAATCATGCCGACGCCGTATTCGCCGGACGGCGGCAGCGTCACGCCCTGCTTCGCCATTTCCTCGCGATAGAAGCCATCGGGAATCTGGATCAGGATGCCCGCACCGTCGCCCATCAGCGGATCGGCGCCGACTGCGCCACGGTGATCGAGGTTTTCCAGGATCTTCAGGCCTTGCTGAATGATCTCGTGGCTTTTCTTGCCCTTGATATGAGCGACGAAGCCGACGCCACAGGCGTCGTGTTCGTTTTGCGGGTCGTACAGACCTTGCGCAGCGGGCACCGACGAAGTCGGTTGCAGGGGGTCGTTCATGGGGACACCGTCTGAAAGGGGCCGGGGCGGCCGTTTAACCATTTGTTGTTTTCGCCTTCCGCTGTGCCGGTGTGCAGCTACGCGGGCGATCGGGCTTCCAGCTTTGTGTGCCGGGGAACCGCCGGAATTCGGAATATACGCGACGAATCAAGGGAATAGCAAATAAAACGTGATGATCAGACACCTATTATCGTGATGGTGCATGATTTCGATTTTTAATCGGTGCCATATCGAAACGGTGCAAAAGAAAACGGCATGCGGAGATGCCGTCTTTCGTATCTGGCGCCGGCCCTGCGCGGCTTACTGGGTTTGTGGCGTTTCGCGCACCTTGCGCGGCCGTCCGCGGGGCAGCGGCGACACGCGCCGGTTGGCCGCCCGCGCCGCCCACTCGCGATACGACTCACCGCCCAGCACCCAGCCCTTGAGCGTCGCCTGCTGGAGCTGGCTCGCTTCGCGTTCATCGAGCGGTTGTTCGCACAGGTCGCGATACGCGCGCTGCCGTTCAAACGGCGTGTTACCGAGCGACCAGTACAACGGGTGATCGGTGATGAGGCTATCGAGCGTCAGCCCGATGTGATGCCGGTAGCTCGACCAGCGGTAGTCTTCCGCCGCGCTCACGAGCTGGCTGCGCACCGGGCACAGCTCGACCACGCGGCTGGCCAGCAGGAAGTAGCGCTCGCCCTCGATCACCGTCGCGCGATAGCGGCCTTCCCACAAGGTGCCGCGCCGTGCATAGCGGCGGTTGAAGTGCGCCACGTAACGGCGGCCGACGGCCTGCATCGCCTTCGGCAGGCTTGCTTCGTCGGCGGGGGTGACGAGCAGCTGTACCGCGCCGGGCATCAGCGCGTACGCGTGAATCGCCAGCCGGTGATCGCGCGAGGCCGCCTTCAGGCAATCGATGAAGAGCTCGTAATCCTGGTCGTCGACGAATGCGGGCTGCTGGTCGAGTCCGCGCAGAATCACGTGCTGCGGCTGGTCAGGAACATAAAGACGTGCAAGCCGTGCCATGCTGGATTATCCGATAGTCGCGTTGGTATATACCCGAAGGTCCGAAGAACCGCCTGAGCGCTAGATTCGGCGCGATGCGGCTAAGCCGGAAACCGCCTGGCGCTTAGGGAAAATGCTCTAACTGCAGCGTATGGTTTGTTTGAAACGTTGTGGTCATAATGAGCGGGCTTTTTCAGGAGGAGCACACATGAAATTAAAACAGGCCATAACGGGGATTGCAGCGCTTGCCTGCATCACGGGCGCTCATGCGCAATCGGCTGGAAGCATCTACCTCACCACGGGTTGGTTCCATCTTGCGCCACAGGACAGCAGTGATCCGCTGAAGGTACTCTCGATTGGTGGCACGCCTATCAATCAAAGCCAGCCAGGCACTGGCGCCGGCATCGATTCGTCCGACACGCTGGGTATGAGCATCGGTTACTTCATCACCGACCATATCGCTGCCGAAGCGGAACTCGGCATTCCACCCAAGTTCAACCTGCTCGGCGAAGGCAGCTTTTCGCAGTTCGGCCAGCTCGGCTCGGCGAAGCAATGGAGCCCGGCGGTGCTGTTCAAGTATCACTTCTTCGGTGCTCAGGCGAAATTCCGTCCGTATGTGGGTATCGGTGCGACGTACGTCTGGTTCACCGACGCGAAGATCACTAATACCGCGTTCGAGCAAGGCGTGCTGCATGGTCCGACATCCGTGTCCACAGATCGTTCCTGGGCGCCGGTGTTTAACCTCGGCTTCAATTACGCAATCACCAAGCACTGGTTCGCGGGCGTCTCGGTGTCGTACATTCCGCTCAGCGTGACAGCCACCCTGCATACGCCGAATGCAACGCCGGTTGGCGGCAGCGTGGAGTCCCAGGCGAAGATCAAGCTGAATCCGATCGTCACCTACGCCAAGATTGGCTACGTCTTCTAGCGCAACCTGGTTTCCTGCTGCCGGGTTTGCTGCACCGCCCTGTCGCATTCAAACGCCGTCACCTCGTGACGGCGTTTTGTTTTCTGGATTCTATGCCTATGGCGCATGTGCCGCATGCATCTGAAATCCATTGTAATTTTGACCATCGTCGGTCATGTGACTGAAAATTCTGCCGGGCTGGGGCTTTCGGCGCGCTGTCGCATTGTCCGCCCGATGTCCCGTGGGCCGGCTGTGCACGTTTCTGCGCGGGTCAGGCACCGAAGTTGCAACTTCCGAGGTTGTTGGCGAGGAATTCCGCAGCAAACCCGGGCCTTTCCATGCACATCCAACTTCCACCGACGGAGCAACCATGACTGCACTACCGAACACGCGCGATGCCATCGGCGAATCCTGGACCACGACCAGCCGGCGCGCCCGCCGCATCGCACGCCACAGCCGCGATGCCGCCGAAGATGTCGCCGGCGAACTGCGTTCGCTGATGTCGGAGCTCGAAGAAACGCTGGCTGACGGCACCCAGGCCGACGCGAAGGTGCTGCGCGAGCAATTGCGCAAGCGGCTCGATGCGGCCCGCGCACGCTTGCAGGAAACCCGCGAAGCCGTGCGCGAACAGGCGGAAACCGTGCTGGCCGATGCCGACGATTACGTGCATGAGAACCCGTGGCGCACGCTTGCCGTGGTGGGTGGACTGGCGCTGCTGACCGGTGCGCTGCTCGCGCGGTCGCGCTAGGACGCGATTCGCGCTGGGCTGATTTGAACTCTGAGACGGACTGGACTGGGCGCCGCAGATCGCCTCGGTGCGTTTCCGCGCGCCTAGTTGTCGTCCACAACGAACAACCGCCGGTATTCCTTCAGCGCATACCGGTCCGTCATACCGGCGATGTAATGGGCAATCAGCCGCGGCTGCGCAGCGGCGTCCTTCGCCTGATAGGCCGGCGGCAATAACCGTGAATCGTCGGTGAATGCGTCGAACAGACCGGCGATGACCCGCCTCGCCTTGTTCGCCATACGCATCACGCGGTAATGCCGGTACAGGTTCTTGAACAGGAAGCGCTTCAGCTCGCCGGCCTGGGCGGCTACGGCCTCGCTGTGCGCGACTAGCGTCGGTGCCGCCCGCACATCGTCCAGCGACGCCGGCGCATAGCGCTCGAGCTGGCGCGTCGTGGTATCGATCAGATCGACGATCAGCGTATTGATGATCCGGCGCACGGTCTCGTGCACCAGCCGGCGTCCTTCGATCTGCGGATAGTCGCCTCGGGCCGTCTCGTAGTGCACCTGCCAGAGTTCGACTTCGGCCAGTTGTTCGATCGTGAGGAGCCCCGAGCGCAGGCCGTCGTCGACGTCGTGATTGTTGTAGGCGATCTCGTCGGCGAGATTGGCGATCTGCGCTTCGATCGACGGCTGATGTCCGTTCAGAAAGCGCTCGCCGAGTTCGCCCAGACGGCGCGCATTCTCGCGCGAGCAATGCTTCAGAATCCCTTCGCGCGTTTCGAAACACAGGTTCAGCCCGTCGAACGCGCCGTAGTGCTCCTCCAGATCGTCGACTACTGCGAGACTCTGCAGGTTGTGTTCGAAGCCGCCATGCTCGCGCATGCATTCGTTCAGCGTGTCCTGGCCGGCATGGCCGAATGGCGTATGGCCGAGATCGTGGGCGAGCGAAATGGCTTCGACGAGATCCTCGTTGACGCGCAGGTTGCGCGCCACCGACCGCGCGATCTGCGCAACTTCAAGACTGTGCGTCAGACGCGTGCGGAACAGGTCGCCCTCGTGATTGACGAACACCTGGGTCTTGTATTCGAGCCGGCGGAATGCGGTCGAATGCACGATGCGGTCGCGGTCGCGCTGAAACTCCGTGCGCGCAGCCGGTGCAGCTTCCGGGTAACGGCGTCCACGCGACTGCGATGAATGCGCCGCATACGGCGCGAGATGCGCCTCGAGCGTATCGACGCTCGGGGTGATTGCGGGTGCTGCATGCGGCCGATTGGTATCGGGCGCGCGCGAGTCAGTCGGCAGGTTGCTGCGGGTGTCGTTCACCGGTTTCTCCGCATCAAGGGGTGGCCGCCGTGTGAAGCGCGCTCTGGCGCATCGCGTCCGCGGCGCTCGCCGCGCCTGCCGTGTCGGCTAGACGGCGGCCGCGAGCGTCGCGTTCACAACGTCGTCGGGGGCACGGGCGATCAGCGTCTCACCGAAACGCTTCAGCAGGATGAATTTGATCTCGCCCGCTTCGGCCTTCTTGTCGACGCGCATCAGTTCGACATAGCGATCGGCGCCGAGCGCAGGTGCGCGAACAGGCAGATGCGCGGCCGCGATCACGTCGACGAGACGCCGTCGCGCGGCTTCGTCCAGCTGGCCGAGCCGCACGGACAGGTCGGCCGCCATCACCATGCCACAGCCCACCGCTTCGCCGTGCAGCCATTCGCCGTAGCCGAGCCCGGCCTCGATGGCATGGCCAAACGTGTGACCGAAATTCAGGATCGCACGCAGGCCACCTTCGCGTTCGTCCGCGGCGACGACCGAGGCCTTGATCTCGCACGACCGCTTGACCGCCTGCGCAAGCGCCTCGGGTTCGCAGTTGTTCAACGCGCCGACGTTCGCTTCGATCCAGTCGAAGAACGCTGCGTCCGCGATCGCGCCGGTCTTGATGACTTCGGCCACACCGGCCGCCAGTTCACGCGCGGGCAACGTCTTCAGCGCGCCGATATCCGCAATGACAGCCTGCGGCTGATAGAACGCGCCGATCATGTTCTTGCCGAGCGGATGGTTAATACCGGTCTTGCCGCCCACCGACGAATCGACCTGCGACAGCAGCGTGGTCGGCACCTGGATAAACGGCACGCCGCGCATATAGCTGGCAGCCGCAAAACCGGTCATGTCGCCGATCACACCGCCGCCCAGCGCAATCAGCGTGGTCTTGCGGTCGGCGCGAGCACCGAGCAGCGCGTCGAAGATCAGATTGAGCGTTTCCCAGTTCTTGTACACCTCGCCATCGGGCAACACGACCGTCGACACCTGCTTGCCGAGCGGCGCCAGCGCACGCCGCAGCGCATCGCCGTAGAGCGGCTCGACTGTCGTGTTGGTGACGATCGTCACCGATGCACCGGCGATATGCGGCGCAAACAGCGCCGTCTGACCGATCAGATCGGCGCCGATGTGGATGGGATAGGCGCGCTCGCCCAGTTCGACGTTGACGGTAATCATGGGGGTAATCATGCTTGCCATTATGGCGCAGGATGCCGGGTGACGCCGGCCAGCTCGAGCTGCATCAGGACCATATTGACGAGCCCGTTGACCGATGGGCGCCCGGTTTCGATGACGAAATGCGCGCATTCGCGGTATAGCGGATCGCGCACTTCATACAGCGCTTCGAGTTTCGCTTTCGGGTCGTCGGTCTGCAACAGCGGACGATTCTTGTCGCGCCGCGTGCGCAGCCACAGGTCGTGCGGATTGGCGCGCAGATAAACCACGAGACCGCGATTGCGCAGCGCCTCGCGATTTTCGGGGCGCAGTATCGCGCCACCGCCGGTGGCGAGCACGATGTTCTCGCGTGCGGTCAGATCGCCGATCACCTGGGCCTCGCGGTCGCGAAAACCGGCCTCGCCTTCGTGCTCGAAAATCAGTGCGACGCGTGCGCCGGTACGCGCTTCGATCTCATGGTCCGAATCGAAAAACGGGCGATCGAGCCGGCGTGCCACCGCCCGGCCCACCGTGGTCTTGCCCGCCCCCATGAGCCCTACAAAAAAGACATTGGCGTGTGCGTCCCGCGCTTGCAACGGTATCCTCTGGTTAATCCGGTAGTTCGTGCCGCAGCTTACTGGCAAAGCGACTGCCTTGTCGAGCCTGCGGCCGCGGCGGGCAGGGGCACTCATGGTCCCGGCACGACGCGTGGTGTGATGAAAACGACCAGTTCGCCGTTACGCTGGCGACGGGCCCGATGACTGAAAAGTGCACCCAAAACCGGTATTTTGCCCAGAAGCGGCACTCGCGTCACATCGTCGCGCTCATCCTGCTCGTAAATCCCACCGATCGATACCGTGCCGCCGTCCTCCACTTCAACGCGCGTCTGCACATGTTTCGTGTTGATTGCGGGCCCTGCCGCGGTCTGTTCGCCGACACTGTCCTTCGCTACATCGAGGTCAAGGACGACGCGGCCGTCGGGTGTGATCTGCGGTTCGACCTCGAGTTTGAGGCCCGCGCGGCGGAACTGCACGCCAGAGACGCCCTGCCCAACCTTCGCCTGATACGGCAGCTCGGTGCCCTGCTCGACGATGGCCTTCATGCGGTCCGCGGTGACGACACGTGGGCTCGATACGGTTTGCCCGTGTCCCTCCGCCTCCAGCGCGCTCAGCTCGATATTCAGCAGGCGCGTGGCTTGCGCCGCGAACAACGTCAAGCCTGCGGTCGCGGCGTCAAACCCGGAGAGCGGCCGCGCCGACAGGTCCATGACCTTGCCTTCGCTGCCGCCGACCACACCAATCCCCGAACCGCTCTCGTGCGTATTCGCGAGCAACATGCGCGCGCCGAGGTTGCGCGAAAAGCCTCGCTCGCCTTCGACGATGCGCGCTTCGATCAGCACCTGTCGCGTCGGCCGGTCGATGGCTGCGATCACGTCCGCGATCTGCGCGAGCCGCGCGTCGAGATCGGTGATGAACAGCAGGTTGGTCCGTGCATCGGCCATCACCGCGCCGCGTTTCGACAGCACCCGCTGGTTGCCCGCCGCGCTCAACAATCGGCGGACTTCTTCCGCGCGGGCATAACGCAACTCGAACACGCGGCTCGCGAGCGGCTCGAGGTCGGCTGCGCGCGCATGCGTTTCGAACCGCTGACGCTCGCGCGTCGCCAGTTGCGCGAGCGGTGCAACCCAGATTACATTGCCGCGGCGTTCCATCGCGAGGCCGTTTACGTCGAGCAGCATATCGAAAGCATCTCGCCAAGGGACCTTGTCGAGTCGCAGCGACACGGTGCCGCGCACCTGGTCGCTCGAGACGATGTTGAGCCCGGTAAATCGCGCGAATGCGTTCAGCACCGCGCCTAGCTCGGCCTTTTGGAAATGCATCGTGATCGGGCGATTGGCGGGGATGCCGCTGGCGGGATCGTTGGATTCATCGGCGCTTGTTGCGATCCGTTGTGCGCGCGGTAGCGGCACCGGTGGCCCCTCGAGTGCATCATGGGCGGCGCCCGCCGAATGCGCGGCTTCGCTGCGAGGCGTCGTGATGCCGTCGACTTCGCCGCTACGCGTCTCCCTGCTCCCGCTATCGCCGCCGGACCCGGCAACACGCTCAGCAGCATCTAGCTGGAATCGATTCGCCACCTCCACGATCTCATCGCGCGGCAATGGCGGGACGCCGAACGGCGCGATCGTATCGTCGAGCGGCATGCGTTCGGGCAACGGTGGCAACGATGCGTGCGCTGCAGGAACCATGGCGACCGCGATGGCCGAGACACACACCGCGATATACGTCGTTTTGCGGAGCACGCTCATTCCGATTCCCCAAGTTTCCCAGCAAGCGTCAGCAGATGCGCGCCACCACGGGTCGCAAGCGTGAGTCCGAGCGCGTCGATCTTCGTCACGCGTTGCTCACCGAACGGCTGGCCAGGCTCGACGGTCTGTGTACCTTCCGCCGTTTCTACGAGCGCGAGCCCATGCGTGTCGTCGCGCAGCAGACCGACGAGCCGCAACGGCGTCGCTTCCGGCAGGTCGACGTCGCCAATCCGCTGCGGCGAAAACGGATCGTGGAACGCGACATCCTGGTCGATCTGCGCATCGCTCGCGTCGAGCATCTGATCCGGTGGTGCCAACTGCCCCGCGCCGACGGGAAAGAGCCTGCTGAACACCTGCAACGTCGTGGCGATTTCAAGCGCGTCGTCATGACGCTTCACGGTCAGATCGGCAGGGACAACCAGCACCGGCAAACCTGCCAACCCGCGCACGAACTTCACGACCTGAGCAAAATTGCCACGTGCAGCGAGCCTCACGGACCGCATCGCGTCGAGTCCTTCGCCACTCGCAGCACCCGGTTCGAGCGAGACGAGAACGAGCCCACTGCGCGCAGCGAGTTGCGAAAACGCGCGCACATCGTCTGCGGATGTCCAGACCACGGGTTGTCCGTGCAGTGTTTTCGCCGCGACGCGCGCGCGTAACGCGGGCAGTTGTGCCAGTGCATGACGTGCCGACGCGAGGCGGTGTTGCGCATCATCGAGTGCGGTGTGGCTGGCCGCGATGCCGCCGAGATCCACGGCATTCCAGCTACGCGCGCCCAGTACGAATACACCGGCAGCAACCAGCAATGCGATAGCGAGCCGGCGTGTGCCGCTCCACGCTTCGAGCGGCACACGCAACCGGTCCAGCCAGCGCTCGAGAGACGTCGCAGTGCTTCGCCGCGGGGCAATGCCCGTTGTCATGGACGGATTCATCGCACCCCTCCCGCACGTGATGCAACCTGCTGATGCGTCACGCTGCCCGCAGGCGCAAGCGGCTTCATCCAGCGCACGTTCGCTCCGAATTCGAAGGTACCGTCGCCGATAGCGCCCGCGCCGCGCCCGGCACTCGCCGGTCGACGCAGTTCGCTCGCTTCCGCACTCTCAACACCTCGCACACTATCGAGCCGCTCGATCCACGCCGCCGCCGCGGCATGGTCATCCGATCTCGCAAGCAGTTCCGTTTCCTCTGCGCGATGTCGTAACTGTTGCAAGGCCACGCCGGCAGCCGGTTCGCTGCTCAAGGTATCCAGCACGTCCAGCAGGCGCTTGAGCGGCACCCCACGTGTCCGCGCGTGTATGGCGCCCGACTGCGCATCGGCTTCGTTGCGCGAAAGCCGGGTCTGCTCGGCAAGCGGCGCGGCCAGTTGCACGAGCGTTCGCTCGACCGACGCACGGCTCGCCTCGATACCCGTGCGCTGCCACGTCTGCCACATGGCAAGCAGCAGCACGCACGCACCGCCTGCCAGCGCGGCGCAGCCACATTCCACGAGACAGCGACGCCGCGCCAACGCAGCGTTGCGCCGGCGATACGGCAGTAGATTGAACCCGCCGATCCACGGTCGGCCAGGCATCGCATGACCCGGTCGGTCAAACAGAGCGTGTACGAACTTCATTCGAATACGCCGCGCAACGCGAGACCAAATGCAACGGTACATGCCGGCTCATGCAGCAGCGCAAGAGCAAACGGATGCGCGCCCTCATCGAACGCCGCGCATTCGAACGGCAACGTCGTGCAGCCAAGCACGTCGCCCACGTCGGCCGTGGAAAAACCGATCCCATCGAGCAGATCCACCTCGCCGCCAATCAACACGCAACCCGATGCGTGGTCCGCCGCGAGATCGCGCAATGCGTCGGCGAAGTCGTCATGCTCGGGGGCGGGATAGCGGATTTCGCCGTCGATCGCATCGCCTGCGATGCGCCACCCGTGAACACCCTCGGCACCGATCCAGATCGCGAGATAAGGCTCGTGCGCGCCGAGTTCGCGCCCCGCCGCATAACGCAATGCGCGCAACGCGGCAAACGGCTCGCTGTCGAGCGCCGTCAACGTAATGCCCGCCGACGCCGCACACTCCACCCGCGCTTCGAGATGCGCCCGCCCGGCGGCCGCGATCGTCAGACGATCCGGCTCGGGCGAAGCGTCGTCGATAAACCAGTCGACCGCGAGCGCATGTCGTTCGATGCCCGCGATCCGCTCCGCCTCGACGAGCACCGCCGGCTCCAGTTCGCTCAACGCATGACGCCGCACCGAACGCACGGCGCCCGCTCCAAGCTGCGAGAGCGGCATCGTCGCCGTCAGGGTCGCCGATGCCGGCAACCCCATCGCACAACGCAACGTCCGTGCGGCACAGATGGGCGGCAATCCGGCAAACAGATCGCGTAGCGCACGCGCTACCGCGGCGCGATCGACGATTTCCGCGCCCGCCATCGCACCGGCCGTGAGCGGCGCGAACGCCACATGTTCGAGCCGTACCGCACCGCCGCGGCGCGAACGCGTGCTCAATACGACTAGCCGCAACGCCTGTGGGCCCACATCGATGCCGGCCGCAAAGCGTCGCGCCGGTAACAGCAACGAATTTCTGAATGCCATCGCGTCTCCCGTGCTGGCTGCCGCGACGAACCATTCGTGCGCGGATCACGGAAGACATTCTGCAAAGCGAACGCCGCGTGCGACATTCGGCCGGATGGCCAATGCGTACAGGAGCCGTCCAGCGACAACTCACACGGCACGCCGCAGCGGGCCGCAAAGCGACTACAGTTGAGCTATCCCGACGCGAAAGAATGGATGAAGCGGCCCGCAAAGTAAGCATGTCGAAAGCAACGGAATCGGGCGGCTATAATCGCGGGACTGTTTTTTGGTGTTCATATGCAATCTTCGTCCCCGACATCTCCGCCGCCCGCGCCGCAAAAGCGCAAGCGTCCGCTGTGGCTCACACTCGTCTTCGGACTGGTGGGCCTTATCGTGGCGTGCATTGTGTGCGTCGCGCTCGTGCTCGGCTACGCACTGGTCGTCGCAACGCCCAATCTGCCGTCGCTCGATGCACTCACCGATTACCGGCCGAAGGTACCGCTGCGCATCTATACCGCCGACCACGTGCTGATCGGCGAATTCGGCGAAGAGCGGCGTGACATCGTGCGTATCCAGGACGTGCCGGACAATCTGAAAAAAGCCGTGCTCGCCATCGAGGACGCGCGCTTCTACGATCATGGCGGCGTCGATCTGACCGGTATCGCGCGTGCCGGCTTCGTTGCGCTGACCAACGGTCATGCCACCCAAGGCGCGAGCACGATCACGATGCAGGTGGCGCGCAACTTCTTCCTGTCGAGCGAGAAAACCTATACGCGCAAGATCTACGAGATGCTGCTCGCGTACAAGATCGAATCGAAGCTGTCGAAGGATCAGATTCTCGAGGTGTATATGAATCAGATCTATCTCGGTCAGCGCGCCTACGGTTTTGCGAGTGCCGCGCGGGTCTACTTCGGCAAGGACCTGAAGGACCTGACGCTCGCCGAATGCGCGATGCTCGCGGGTCTGCCGAAAGCGCCGTCGGCCTATAACCCGGTGGTGAATCCGAAGCGCGCGAAGGTGCGCCAGGAATACATCCTGCAGCGCATGCTCGAACTGCGCTACATCACGCAGGAACAGTACGACGCTGCAAGTCACCAGCCGCTCATCGTGAAGGGCGCGGGCAAGGAGTTCAGCGTGCACGCGGAATACGTCGCGGAAATGGTGCGCCAGATGATGTACGCGCAGTACCGCGAGGACGCCTACACGCTCGGCCTGAGCGTCGTGACGACGATCGATTCCGCCGATCAGGACGTCGCCTATCGCGCGCTGCGCAAGGGCTTGATGGACTACGAGCGGCGCCACGGCTACCGTGGCCCCGAAGCGTTCATCGATCTGCCCGACGATGCCAACGACCGCGAACAGGCCATCGACGACGCACTGCTCGAACATCCGGACAACGGAGAAATCATTGCGGCCGTGGTGACGTCGGCGAATCCGAAAGCGGTGCAGGTAACGTTTATCGACGGCAACGCTGTGACGCTGCAGGGCGACGGGCTGCGCTTTGCGTCGTTTGCGCTCGGTCCGCGCGCACAGCCGAACCAGCGTGTGCGTCCGGGCGCGATCGTTCGCGTCGTCAAGGGCGATGACGGCAACTGGGCGATCACACAGTTGCCGCAGGTGGAAGGCGCCTTCGTGTCGGTCGTGCCGCAGGATGGCGCGATTCGCGCGCTGGTCGGCGGATTCGACTTCAACAAGAACAAGTTCAATCACGTGACGCAGGCGTGGCGCCAGCCGGGTTCGAGCTTCAAGCCGTTCATCTATTCGGCTTCGCTCGAGAAAGGCCTCGCGCCCGCCACCATCATCAACGACGCGCCGCTCTTTTTCAGCGCGGCGGAAACCGGCGGCCAGGCATGGGAGCCGAAGAATTACGGCGGCGGGTTCGACGGTCCGATGACGATGCGCACCGCGCTGCAGAAATCGAAGAACCTCGTATCGATCCGGATTCTCAACCAGATCGGCACGAAATACGCGCAGCAGTACATCACACGCTTCGGCTTCGATGCGGATCGTCATCCGGCCTATCTGCCGATGGCGCTCGGTGCGGGTCAGGTCACACCGCTGCAGATGGCCGGCGCATTCTCGGTGTTTGCGAACGGCGGCTATCGCGTGAACCCGTATCTGATCGCGGAAGTGACCGATTTGCACGGCGTCGTGGTCGCGCATGCGCAACCGCTTATCGCAGGAGAAAGCGCGCCGCACGCAATCGAACCGCGCAACGCGTATGTGATGAACAGCCTCTTGCAAAGCGTCGCGCAACGCGGCACCGGCGCGAAGTCGAACGTTCTGAAGCGCACGGATCTCGGTGGCAAGACAGGCACGACCAACGATTCGCGCGATGCGTGGTTCGGCGGCTATCAGCACACGCTGACTGCAATCGCGTGGATCGGCTATGACAATCCGCGCAGCCTCGGCGATCGCGAAACCGGCGGCGGGCTCGCGCTGCCGGTATGGATCGAGTACATGGCCAATGCGTTGAAGGGTGTGCCGGAATACCGGATGCCGATGCCTGACGGCGTCGTCACGCTCGGCGACGAACTGTATTTCGAGGACTTCACGCCGGGCCACGGTTTCGTCGCGACGGTCGGCGTAAGCCAGGCGTCGCTGGATGCCGGGGCGAGCGGCGCGATGCCGGGCGCTGCACCGGTACAGGTCGGCGAGCAGGAAAAGCAGGACATCATGAATCTGTTCCGCGGGCACTAAGCCGCTGTGCAGCCGCTCCGGCGCGCAGCAGGCAGACGGCGTTACGGTTCGAAATGAACCGCCTCGCCGGCCTGCTGCGTTGCGTAATCCGATAGCGCGGAGAAAAACTCGGTGCCGCCGCGCGTATCGCGCCACGCGCCATCCGTGAAGCGGAAGTGAAAACCGCCCGCCTTCGCGGCGATCCAGATCTCACGCATGGGCGGCTGAAGATTCACGATAATCTTCGTGCCGTTCTCGAATTCGAGCGTCAGGACATTGCCGCTGCGCTCGAATTCGATATCCGCATTCGAGTCGTCGAGCGTGCGCTCCACAGCCGCCAGTGCGGCCTCGGCGCGGGTCAGGTATTCGTTGTCGGACATGCTAAACTCCAGCGATTGATTATTCAGGGACAGTCTCATGCGAGTCGTCTTTCGGATGAGCGCGATTGTAGCGGCTTTGGCCATTCTCGCAGGTGGCGCGCTGAGCGGCTGCGGTCAACGCGGCGCGCTCTATATGCCTGTCGTGCCGCCTCTGCCGCCCAAACCCGTCGAACAGACCCAGCAACCCAACGCGGATGCTGCATCGTCGGCACAAACGGGCAGCGTGCCCGACACGTCGGGTACGCCGCTGTCGCTGTCGCCGGATACCCAGTTGAGCAACCCGCCGGCGTCGGACGCCGTGCCGGCTTCGGCAGCGTCCGCGGCGACACCATATACACCGTCTACACCGTTGCCGGCCTCCTCCGGCACTCAAACCACAGAGTAAGACTTTCGCATGACTCGTTCCGCATTCGCGTATGTCGACGGCGTGCTGCACGTCGAAGGCGTGTCCGCTATTTCGCTCGCCGACCAGTTCGGCACGCCGCTGTACGTCTATTCGCGTGCTGCGCTGACCGATACCTGGCAAGCCTATGCCGGTGCCTGCGCAGGTCGCCGTGCAACCGTGCACGTGGCCGTCAAGGCCAACAGCAATCTCGCGGTACTCAACGTGTTTGCGCGTCTCGGGGCGGGCTTCGACATCGTATCGATCGGTGAACTCGCGCGCGTGCTGGCTGCTGGCGGCAAGGCAGAACACACCGTGTTTTCGGGAGTCGGCAAGAACGGGAGCGAAATGCGCGAAGCCCTTGCGGCCGGCGTGAAATGCTTCAACGTCGAATCGATTCCCGAACTCGACCGGCTCAATACGGTTGCCGGTGCGATGGGCAAAATTGCGCCGGTGTCGCTGCGCGTGAACCCCGATGTGGACGCAAAGACGCATCCGTATATTTCCACCGGGCTGAAGTCGAACAAGTTCGGCGTCGCCTTCGACGAAGCGCGCGCCACCTATCGCGCGGCCGCGGCGATGGCCCATCTCGAGGTGGTCGGGATCGACTGTCATATCGGCTCGCAGATCACCGAAATCGCGCCGTATCTCGATGCCGTCGACAAACTGCTCGAGCTGGTCGAACAGATCGAAGCGGACGGTGTGAAGATCCGGCACATCGATGTCGGTGGCGGGCTCGGTATCACCTACGCCGATGAAACGCCGCCGGACATCGGCGAGTTCGTGCGGACGGTGCTCGATCGTATCGATGCGCGCGGCCACGGTCATCGTGAGGTGTATTTCGAACCGGGCCGCTCGCTCGTCGGCAATGCGGGCATCCTGCTGACGCGCGTGGAGTATCTGAAGCCCGGCGCGGAAAAGAACTTCGCGATCGTCGATGCCGCGATGAACGATCTGGCTCGCCCTGCCATGTACGGCGCGTATCACGTGATCGAACCGGTCGTGCAACGCGAAACGACTGCGCAGCTCTACGATGTAGTCGGTCCGGTTTGCGAAAGCGGCGACTGGCTAGGCCGCGAGCGGCAACTGGCGCTGTTGCCCGACGATCTGCTCGCGATCCGCTCGGCGGGGGCGTACAGCTTCGTGATGAGCTCGAATTACAACACGCGGCCGCGTGCGGCCGAGGTGATGGTCGACGGTGACGCGGTGCATCTGGTGCGCGAGCGGGAACAGATTGCGCAACTGTTCGCTGGCGAAACGATCCTGCCGGAGTGAATACGATGCGAGCACGGTCCATCCGGACCGGCCGCATGAAAAAAGGCGATGCTTATAACGGCATCGCCTTTTTTTATTGGTTGCATCGGTGTCGCATGCCCCCTTCAATCACACAGCGGGTCGAGCTTGCTCACCGATCACCGTAAGCGCCGCCGCGCCATACGCTCCCTCAACCACACCAGCAGCCGCCAGCCGAGCAACGCCACCACAATCGCGCCATAGATCTTCGGCAGCACCAGGTCGTGCTTGCCGGCCTTCATCCACCAGAAATGCAGGATCGCGAGCGCACCGATCAGGTAGATCGTGCGATGCAAGCTCTGCCACCGACGTCCCAGCTTGCGAACCATCGCGCGCGGCGACGTAACAGCCAGTGGAATCAGCAGCACGAACGCGGCAAACCCAACCGTGATGAACGGACGCTTGACGATGTCCTTCAAAATCGCCGCAACGTCGAACCATTTGTCGAACCAGAAGTACGTCGTGAAGTGCAGTGTCGCGTAGAAGAACGCATACAGGCCCAGCATGCGGCGGAACCTGACCAGCGCAGTCACGCCAGTGAGCCGACGCAACGGTGTGATCGCCAGCGTGATGCACAGGAAGACGAGCGTCCACAGGCCGGTTGAACGCGTGATGAATTCGATCGGGTTCGCGCCGAGCCGATCCGTCACGCCGAAGAACACGATACGCACCAGCGGGTACCACGCGGCAACAAAAACGAAGATCTTTGCCAGCACGATCCAGCGGTTAGCGGCGGCCGCGGTACGCGTCGCGCCAGCGCGGGTGGGCGGCGGTGCGGTTGGGGTATCGGATTGCATGGCCCGCCCCGCTCAAAAATTCTTCTTCAGGTCGAGGCCCTGATATAACGACGCGACCTGATCGCCGTAGCCGTTGAACATCAGCGTCTTGCGCTTCGGCGTGAAGAAACCGTCC
This sequence comes from Paraburkholderia acidicola, assembly GCF_002362315.1. GTDB lineage: Bacteria > Pseudomonadota > Gammaproteobacteria > Burkholderiales > Burkholderiaceae > Paraburkholderia > Paraburkholderia acidicola. The sequence goes on along the minus strand of NZ_MTZV01000005.1, from coordinate 45,642 downwards.
TCACCGATACGCCGCTCGGTGGCCTGGCTCCAGCGCGGATGATCGACGTTCGGATTCACGTTCGAATAAAAGCCGTACTCTTGCGGCGCGTAGGTGTTCCAGGCCGTCGACGGCTGCTTTTCGACAAAGCGGATCTTCACCAGCGACTTCGCACTCTTGAACCCGTACTTCCACGGCACGACGATGCGGATCGGCGCGCCGTTCTGGTTCGGCAGCACCTGACCATAGACGCCCACTGCGAGCAACGTGAGCGGATTCATCGCTTCGTCCATCCGCAATCCCTCCGAATACGGCCACGCGAGGATCGGCTGCGACAAGCCGGGCATCTGTGACGAGTCTGCCAGCGTGATGAACTGCACGTATTTCGCGTTACCGGTGGGCTGCGCGCGCTTGACCAGCTCGGACAGTGAGAAGCCGATCCACGGAATCACCATCGACCAGCCCTCCACACATCGGTGCCGGTAAACCCGCTCCTCGAGCGGCGCGAGCTTCAGCAACTCATCGATGTCGTAGACCTTCGCATTCTTCACCTCGCCTTCGACGCTCACGCGCCACGGCCGCGGGCGCAGCGTGCCGGCATTTTCGGCGGGGTCGCCCTTGTCGGTGCCGAATTCGTAGAAGTTGTTGTAGGTGGTGATGTCCTTATACGGCGTCACCTTGTCCGTCACGACGAACTTCGGATTCGTCTTCGCGGCCAGTTTCTGCGCACGGCTATCCGGCGACGTGTACGCCGCGAGCGCTTCGCCATTTACCCCGATCAACCCGCCGAGCGCGGCCGCTCCCGCCGCCTGCAGCACGCGCCGCCGGTTCTCGAAGAACTGCTGCGGCGTAATGTCGCCGCGCGCGATGTCGTCGCCACGCAGGGCCATGCTGCCGGTTCGCCTGATCCACATGTTGCCGCTCCCCGTGACGCCGCGCGCCACATCGATGTCCGTTCGACCCGCCAATACAGGGGTCATGCTGTAGTGAACGCCGGGAAGGTCCCGAATCATCCACCGCCTGAATAAAAAAACCGCCGGTGCAACGCACCCGGCGGTTTGATAGTCGTTGCAGCGCGGCGGATCTTACAGCTTGCCGTAGCTATGCAGGCCCGACAGGAACATATTGACGCCCAGGAAAGCAAAGGTCGTAACCAGCAGGCCGGTGAGCGCCCACCAGGCCGCCACGGCGCCGCGCAGGCCTTTCATCAGCCGCATGTGCAGCCAGGCCGCGTAATTCAGCCAGACGATCAGCGCCCACGTTTCCTTCGGGTCCCAGCTCCAGTAGCCGCCCCACGCTTCGGCGGCCCACAGCGCGCCGAGAATGGTCGCGATCGTGAAGAACGCAAAGCCGACTGCAATCGACTTGTACATCAGGTCGTCGAGTACATCGAGCGGCGGCAGCCGGTCCGCCAGCACGCCACGTTCCTTCACGAGGTACGCGACACCAACCATCGCCGACAGCGCAAAGCTACCGTAACCGATGAAGTTGGCCGGCACGTGGATCTTCATCCACCAGCTTTGCAGCGCGGGAACAAGCGGCTGGATCTGCTGCGCGTCGCGCGCAATCGAGTACCACATCAGGAAACCGACGGCCGCGCTGATCACCAGCAGCACGAACGCGCCGAGCGCCCGCGTGTTGTAGTGGCGCTCGTAGTACAGATAGAACAGCGCCGTGATCAGGCTGAACAGCACGAACACTTCATAGAGGTTCGAGATTGGGATGTGGCCGACATCCGCGCCGATCAGGTACGACTCGTACCAGCGCACCATCAGTCCGACGAAACCCATCAGCACCGCGGCCCACGTCATCCGCGAGCCGATCGAGCCACCCGTGGGCGAGCGCGACAGCAGACCGATCCAGTAGAACAGCGTGGCGAGCACGAACAGCGCGCTCATCCAGAGGATCGCGGACTGGCTCGACAGGAAGTATTTGAGGAAGAACGCGTTGTCGGCTCGCGCCAGATCGCCGTGGTAGGTCTGGATCGCAAACAGCGACAGCACGGCGATGCCGGCCATCAGCAGCCGCGCCGGCTTCCAGCGCCAGCCGAGTACGATCATCGCCGGCACTGCGCAGACCAGTATCAGCTTGTCGTAGTAGTTCATGAACGGGTGGTACCGCCACAACGCAAAGCCCGCGCCCGCGACCAGCGCGAGGGCGAACAGCCAGTCGGTGGGACCAAGGCGTTTCAGGAACGGGCGCTCGTCGAACAGCGCCGGATCGGTTGCCGGAGTGGCGGGCGCGCTTGCCCGCGGAGAAGCCGCGGGGCGCGATGAGGACGTGGGAGATTGAGTTAAATCCATGTTCTTACCGGGTCGAATCGGGTGAGCCTGAGGGCTGCGGCGCCGTGGAGGCGCCGGCTGGGCCGGATGCGTCGGTCGGTTTGGCGCCCAGCGCCGCACCGACCGCGTCGCGCGTCTGGACAAACTCTTTTTCGAAATCGAGTGTCTTGCGGGCGCTGGACATCGCCATGACGATGTTGACGCCGCGATCGGTATCTCTGAGCCAGAACCACAGCCTTCGTTCGCGGACGTAGAACATCGAGAAGATGCCTAGCACGAGGAGCAGGCTGCCAAGATACACGACTTTTTTGCCAGGTGCGCGCGTGAGCTGAAATACCGAAGCTTGCACCTGCTTGAATGAATCCAGCTGCAAATAGACCGGCGAACCATACAAAAAGCTGTCAGATATCGCGTTGATCGCGCTTTGCAGGAAGCGGCTGTTGTCCGCTGTGGGCGTTTCCGGTGCTTCGCCGGCCTGGGCACGGGACAGTTGCCACAGGTCCCAGGTCGCGCCTTCCAGCATGCGCAGCAGCAATCCGGCGGCCTTTTCCTGCTCAGCCTTCGGCACCGAACGGTCGATGAAGCCCGCCACCGCCTGGAACCCGCCCATGTCCTGCCCGGTCGACGTCTGGCCCATGCTGCTATCGGCGCCGGCGAACAAGGTCAGCACGCGCACGGCGCTTTCCTGCAAATGTTCCTGCAGATCGCGGTTCGCCTCGGGCACCGAGCGCGCCGCGAAACGACGCGCGGCTTCGGCACGCAGCGCCGGGTCTTCGAACGCCGCGCGCAGATTCATCCACTCGTTGACGGTACCGCCGCTGTCGGCGGGAATTCGCAGATAGCGGAATGGATCGTCGGGATTGACGCGCATGCCGGCGAGGAACATTCGTTCGCCGGCGACATCGACGGGCAGCATGTAGTTGTTGTACTCGCGTGCCTGGCCGTCCTTGCCGCGGACCTTGTACTGCACCGATGGGCCTACGTTATGCAGATCGAGTGGCTTCGATGTCTTCGCACCGGAGCCGAGCCGTTCGTCGAACGCTTCCTTCAGCGTGCGGTGAGCAGCCACGCCGCGCGCGTCGTTCATCCCGCTGCCGTCCGAGATGTTCTCGACGTTGATCGCACGGAAATCGGCGAATTCGACGGTCTGGCCGTTCACGCCTGGCATCGCGGGGGAAAGCGGCGCCGAATTGCCGATCGTGCCGCTAAACGGCATCGTCTTCGTCGTGCCGCCGACCATCGGAAACGCAGTCATCTGCATCTGTGAGCCGCCGTCCTGGAAGCTCGACTGGTAGATCGACACGCCGTCGTAGGTGAACGGCTTGTTCACCTCGACGCGCGCCGGAATACGTTCGCCAGTCTTGTGATCGATCACGACGATATCGCTCGCGAACAGCTTCGGCATGCCCGTCGAGTAGTAGTCGACGATGAACTTCTTCAGCTCGATCGAAAACGGCAGATCCTGGATCAGCGAACCGTCCTGCTGGTTCAGGATTGCCGTCGACACATACTGTCCTTCGGGCACCCACGCATAGCCGCGGAAGGTCGGGTTGTTCTGCGAGAGACGGTGCTCGGCGGCAATGTCGTTGATGACCGTGTTGCCACGAACCGGTGTCTTGTCGAACAGCAGCATCTGCAGCTTGATTGGCAGGTTGCTGTCGAGCAGCCCACCGATACAGATCACCACAAACGCAACGTGCGCGAAGATGTACCCGATCTTCGTCAGCGCGCCGCGTTTCGCCGCAATCAACGTTGCGCCTTCGCTCTCGCGTGTGACGAACCGGTAGCCGAGCTTGCCGGACAGACGCGCCAGCAGCGCGGTCGCGTCCGCCCGCGTACCGCTCACGGCGAACTCACCCTTGTGATGGAACGCGCGCAGGCTGCCTTCGCGTACCTTGTCTTTCCAGCTCTTCATGTCGGCCAGCATCTTCGGCGCGTTGCGGATCACGCACAGCGACACCGATACGACGAGGAAGCTGAGAATCAGCATGAACCACCACGCGCTGTACACGTTGTACAGCGACAGCGAGCGGAAAATGTCCGCCCAGAACGGGCCGAACTGGTTGACGTAGTTGGGGTACGGGTCGTCCTGGGTGAGCACGGTGCCGATGATGCTGGCGATCGCGAGGATCACGAGCAAGGCGATCGCAAAGCGCATCGAACTCAGTAGCTCGACTGTGCGACGGACGACCCGCTGACCCGACTTCAACTGCAAACCCGACGTGGTGACGCTCATTCAAACTCCGACTGAACAGCAAAAAAGGGTGGAGGGCTGTCGCTATGGGCGCGACGCCCCCACCCTTTTCTTGTTTTTCACCGGCCTCGCCGGGCCGGCTGCACTTGCGTGCGGACCGCTGTTTAGTGCAAGCCCGCGATGTAATCGGCTACTGCCTTGATCTCGCTATCCGACAGACGCGATGCGATCGTATGCATCGCCTCGTTGTTGTTCCGCGCGCCCGGACCCTGCTGGAACGCGGTCAACTGCGCCACGGTGTAGTCGGCCCACTGCCCCGACAACCGCGGATACTGCGACGGAATGCCCTGACCGGTCGGACCGTGGCAGCTTGCGCATGCCGGTACGCCCTTCTCCGCGATGCCGCCGCGATAAATCTTCAGACCGAGCGCAACCGTGTCCTTGTTATGCGCGAAACCCGGCTTGGGTGTCTGCTCGGAGAAATACGTTGCTACGTTGACCATGTCCTGGTCGGACAGTCCAGCCACGATGCCCACCATGATCGCGTTGTTCCGCGCGGGCTTCGTCGCACCGGGCTGCGTCTTGAAATCTTTGAGCTGCTTGACGAGATACTCGGGATGCTGGCCTGCCAGCTTTGGATACGCGCCGCCGGCGCTATTTCCGTCTGCTGCATGGCATGCCGCGCAAACCTGCGTCGCGATGACCTGCCCTTTGTTGGCGTCCGGCTTTGCCGGATCTGCTGCTCTTGCCTGTGCCGCGAAAACTGAAAGACCTGCTGCTGTGTGAAGTACCACCAGAAACTTGCCCAGTCGATTCATTCGCACACCCTGTCTCGTCTTGTGGGAATTAGATGTTTTGCAAAACACGACGGTGACCGAACAACCTTGCAAAGACGCGCGCACTGGCCTCGCTGGTATTCAGTAAACCGTCGTATTGTACAATAACTCGCTAATCGCGAAGACGCCAGTCGGGCATGTCCCGGCCCCAATCCGGGTTCCCGTCGCGTCTCACCTCCTGGTTCCTCCATGGCCTTTCTGCTCCACCAAGCCCGTTTCTTCACTACCGTCAATCATTTACGCGATCTGCCGGCAACGCCTCAGCCTGAGATTGCATTCGCCGGACGGTCGAACGCGGGTAAATCGACGGCCATCAATGTGCTGTGCAATCAAAAACAACTGGCGTTCGCCAGCAAGACGCCGGGGCGCACGCAGCATATCAATTACTTCTCCGTGGGGCCTGCAGACGAGCCGGTCGCCCACGTGGTCGACCTGCCCGGCTACGGTTATGCCGAGGTGCCGGGTGCGGCCAAGGCCCACTGGGAGGCGCTGCTGTCGACCTACCTGCAGTCGCGCGCGCAGTTGCGCGGCATGATCCTGATGATGGACGCACGGCGTCCGTTGACCGAGCTGGATCGCCGCATGATCGAATGGTTCGCGCCGACCGGCAAACCGATCCACGCCCTGCTGACGAAGTGCGACAAATTGACGCGTCAGGAATGCGTCAACACGCTGCGGGCTGCACAGAAGGGTTTCGCCGAGTACAAGGCGGCCGGCTATCAGGGCGAACTGAGCGCGCAGCTGTTTTCGTCGCTGAAGCGGATCGGGCTGGATGAGGCGCATGTGCTGATCGAGAGCTGGCTCATACCGGGCGAGTCTTCCGTGGGTGTCGATGCCTGACGCATCCGGACCGGCTTCGACCTCGCCGTAGCGTTTTTCGATCGCCCATAAAAAAACCCGCCGCTATGTGACGGCGGGCGAAACAGCCTAATCGAAAAACGACAGGCACCCGCTCAGGGAGGAGAAGCGGGGAGGTCAGCGCATGGCGCCTTGCTCGATCGGTATGATATACCATTGTCTCAAAAAGAGTTTTCGGGGCGCGCGGCAAGCCCCGCGGTAGGCCATTTTGTCATCTCTTCCATATTCGCCATGAGCTTCTATCCGCATCACCGTCCGCGCCGCATGCGCCGCGACGACTTCTCGCGCCGCATGATGCGCGAGAACATCCTCACCACCAACGACCTGATCTACCCGGTATTCGTCGTCGAGGGCAGCAACCAGAAACAGGCCGTGCCGTCGATGCCGGGCGTCGAACGCGTATCGGTCGATTTGCTGATGGGCGTAGCCGAGCAGTGCGTTGCGCTGGGCATACCCGTGCTGTCACTGTTTCCGGCCATCGAGCCGTCGCTGAAGACACCCGATGGTCGTGAAGCGACCAATGAAGCCGGTCTGATCCCGCGTGCGGTCCGCGAGCTGAAGAAACGCTTCCCCGAACTGGGCATCCTGACAGACGTTGCACTCGATCCGTACACGAGCCACGGCCAGGACGGTGTACTCGACGAAAACGGCTACGTGATCAACGACGAAACCGTCGAGATCCTCGTCGATCAGGCGCGTGCGCAGGCGGAAGCCGGCGTCGATATCGTCGCACCGTCGGACATGATGGACGGGCGCATCGGCGCGATCCGCGAGATGCTCGAAAGCGATGACCACATCCATACGCGGATCATGGCTTATTCGGCGAAGTACGCGTCGGCCTTCTACGGCCCGTTCCGCGACGCGGTCGGTTCGGCGACGAATCTGGGCAAGAGCAACAAGATGACCTATCAGATGGATCCGGCCAACACCGATGAAGCGCTGCGCGAAGTGCAGGCGGACATCGACGAAGGCGCGGACATGGTGATGGTGAAGCCCGGCATGCCGTATCTGGACATCGTGCGGCGCGTGAAGGATGAGTTCCGCTTTCCGACCTATGTGTACCAGGTGAGTGGCGAATACGCGATGCTCAAGGCCGCCGCGCAAAACGGCTGGCTGGATCACGATAAGGCGATGATGGAAGCGCTGCTGGCGTTCAAGCGGGCTGGCGCCGATGGTGTGTTGACGTACTTTGCGCTCGATGCTGCGCGGCTGTTGCGGGCTCAGGGGTAGTTGGCGCAGGCCGCACGACGCGGCCGTGCGAGTATGGGAAAAGCAAAGGCGCTGATCAGCGCCTTTGCTTTTTGCCTGCTGCTTATGCAGTACCGCTCACGATTGCGGCTGCGGAGTCGCAGCCGCAGCACGGTCGAGACTACGCAGAAACACATCCGCCGATTCATAACCGACGACGCGCAGCACTTCCTTCCCGCTACGATCGAAGAAAATAATGCCGGGCGGCCCGAACAGCTTGAAGCGCTTGAGCAGCGCCTGGTCGTCGGAATTGTTCGCCGTCACGTCGGCGCGCAGCAGAGCCATCTGCTTGAGTCGCGCCTGCACGCGCGGATCGCTGAACGTGAACTTCTCCATTTCCTTGCAGCTCACGCACCAGTCGGCATAAAAATCGAGCATCGCTGGCTGGTTGCTTGCGGCGACCGCCTGATCGAGTTGCTGCGACGACCGGACCGGCGCAAAGATGAGATCGCTCTGCGCCGCCTGCGCGGCTTGCGCGCCGCCTGCCCCCACCGCTGCATCACGCGCTGCGAGAACAGCGAGCGGCCGCAGCGGATCGGTCGATCCCGCTGCGAGGCCGACGAGCAGCACCGCGGCCCAGATCGCCAGCGCTGCGCCGAGCCCGCGCCCGAGGCCACGCCAGATCGAACCGCCAGCCGCCTGCGTCGAAAACAGACCGAGTCCCGCTGCGGCGACGAGCAGCCACAACACGCTCAGCAGCATCTGTGCGGTCGCGCCAAGCACCGGCCAGACGATCCATAACGCAGCCGCCAGCAGCACGATGCCGAAGAACACCTTCACGCCATCCATCCAGGTGCCGGCGCGCGGCAGCAGCGTTCCCGCACCGAGACCGATGATCAGCAGGGGAACGCCAAGCCCGATCCCCATCGAGAACAGTGCGGCCCCACCAAGCCATGCGTTTCCTGTATGCGCAATGAACGCAAGCACGGCGAACAACGGCGCGGTCATGCATGCGCCAACGACGAGTGCCGAAAGCGCGCCCATCACCGCGACGGCCGCGAACTTGCCGCCCGAGCGTCCCTGCGATGCCTTCGACACACCATCCTGCCAGCGCTGCGGCAGGGCGATATCGAAACCTGCGATCAGCGTCAACGCAAACGCCGTGAGCAGCACCGCGAAGACGCCGAGCACCCAGGGGTTCTGCAGCCACGCGCCGAGGCTCTGGCCGATCAGTGCCGCGGCAATGCCGAGCGCTGTGTAGACGAGCGCCATCCCGATCACGTAGGCGAGCGACAACGAGAAGCCGCGCCTGCGCGTAACCCGCGCACCTTCACCGATGATGATCGCGGACAGAATCGGGATCATCGGATACGAACACGGCAGCAGGCTCAATACGACACCCGCGATGAAGTACAAGCCAACGATCGTGAAGAAGCCACCGCCTTCGAGCAACGATTGCGCATAGTCAGCGCTCGTTGCGCGTTCGTACCACGAGCCCTGCTGCCCCGCCGATGTTGGCGCAGGCGTCGTAGCGGTCGTGGCCGCCGCAGCGTGGAGCGCAGCACCGCTCACGTGATAGACACGCTCCATCGGCGGATAGCAGATGCCTGCATCGGCACAGCCCTGCGACGTCACCGCCAGATCGAAACCGCCGGTAGCCTGTTTAACGGGAATATGGATCGTCAGATCGCCGCGATAGGTCTCGACGTTTTTCGCGAACGTCTGATCGAACTTCACATGACCGGCCGGCAACTGCGGATCGCCGAGCGTCGCGGTACCGCTTTTCACCGCGAAGGCAAAGCGCTCGCGGTACATGTAGTACCCGTCGGCGATCTTGTAGTGAACGTCGACGACACCGGGTTGTTCGCTTGCGCTGAAGCGGAATGCATCGGCGGGATCGAGGAAATCGTCGGCGGCGCGTGCGACACCCGTCGACAGCAGGATCAACGCAAGACAAGAAAGCAGCAGTGCGACGACGGATGTTGCGAGGTTCGATCGACGGTCAGTACGCTTAAACATGAAGGGGGCGTTGGGTTTCGGCGTTGACCCACTGCCCGTATGCGGCAGATGCGGTGACTTGCCATGAAAGGATCTCAGGCGTGTCGTACGGATGATGCGCCTGAATGAACTGTTCCAGTTCCAGCGCGCGAACCGCGCTGGTCTTGAAGAGCAACTGGATCTCGTCCGCGGATTCGATCTTGCCTTGCCAGTGATAGCTCGATTGCACGTCCCCGAGCTGCGTTACACAGGCTGCGAGTCGCGAGGTCAGCGCATCGGACGCAAGCTTCTGGGCGGTGTCCACATCGGGCACGGTGGTCAGAATCAAGGTCACGTTCACGCTCACAAACGGCTCCGGCAGCGGGGAAATCGGATGCCGCAATCGTAACACCTGATGCTGTGCGCCCGCTCGCGGCCAGTGCGGCTATCGGTCGCGCGGTATAGGGTGAAAACAGGCGCAAGAACAGGCGCGATAGCTATCGGCACCAACAAAAAAGCCAGGCATTGTGAGCCTGGCTTTTTAGCACAATTCGTTGCCGCAGATCTTCAACTGCGGCCGCAGAATTTATTCTGCTTCAGTAACGTTGTCGCCTTCCGGGGTTTCCGGACGATCGAGCAGTTCGACCAGCGCCATCGGTGCATTGTCGCCGACGCGGAAACCGAACTTCAGGATGCGCAGGTAGCCGCCCGGACGGTTCGCGAAACGCGGACCGAGCACGTCGAACAGCTTGCCCACCGAGTCACGATCGCGCAGGCGGTTGAACGCCAGACGACGATTGGCCAGCGACGGCTTCTTGCCGAGCGTGATCAGCGGCTCGACGACTTTACGGAGTTCCTTCGCCTTCGGCAGCGTCGTCTTGATGACTTCGTGCTCGATCAGCGAGTTGGACATGTTACGGAGCATTGCCAGACGGTGGCTGCTCGTGCGGTTCAGTTTCCGCAAACCATGACGGTGACGCATTTCAGTTCCTTCGATTCAAAGTTTTGGTCCAGCTCTTCTATCGCTTCCTTTACTGCGGAAGCACGGGCCGGTAGTGAAAAAAGGCAAGACGCGGATTTTAAAGGAAAATCCGCGCCTTTACCAGTCGCGGTACAGCCTGCGATTTACTTGTCCAAACCAGCCGGCGGCCAGTTTTCCAGCTTCATACCCAGCGTCAGACCGCGCGAAGCGAGTACTTCCTTGATCTCGTTCAGCGACTTGCGGCCCAGGTTCGGCGTCTTCAGCAACTCGTTTTCCGTACGCTGGATCAGGTCGCCGATGTAGTAGATGTTCTCGGCCTTCAGGCAGTTCGCGGAACGAACCGTCAACTCAAGATCGTCCACCGGACGCAGCAGGATCGGATCGATCTGCGGTGCACGCGACGGCGCTTCAGCAGCGGCTTCCGTGCCTTCCAGCGCGGCGAACACCGACAGCTGGTCGACCAGGATGCGCGCCGATTGACGGATCGCTTCTTCGGGCGAGATCACACCGTTGGTTTCGATGTTCATCACGAGCTTGTCGAGGTCGGTACGCTGTTCGACACGCGCGCTTTCCACGGCGTAACTCACACGGCGAACCGGCGAGAACGATGCATCCAGCACGATACGACCGATGATCTTGGCCGATTCTTCGCCATAACGACGCACGTTGCCCGGCACATAGCCACGGCCCTTTTCGACCTTGATCTGCACGTCGAGCTTGCCGCCCTTCGACAGATGCGCGATGACGTGGTCAGGGTTGATGACTTCGCAATCGTGGGCGAGTTCGATATCGCCGGCGGTAACGAGGCCTTCGCCTTCCTTGCGCAACGTGACCGTCACTTCGTCACGATTGTGCAACTTGAATACGACACCCTTGAGGTTCAACAACAGGTTGACGACATCCTCTTGCACACCGTCGAGCGTCGAGTACTCATGCACGACGCCTGCGATCGTCACTTCGGTCGGCGCGTAGCCGATCATCGACGACAGCAGCACGCGCCGAAGCGCGTTACCCAAGGTATGGCCATAGCCGCGTTCAAACGGCTCCATGACCACTTTCGCGTGGCTCTCGCCAAGCGATTCGACAGCGATGATCTTGGGCTTCAACAAACTGGTTTGCATAGGTTTTCCTTTTCAATACCCTCGGCTCGTTACACCGATAAGGCTGACCGGTAACAACCTGAAAATAAACAGCCGAGCCGCCCCCTTGCTCAGCGCAATCAGGGCGCCCCGGCCGTCAATCCGATTACCGCGAATACAATTCGACGATCAGGCTTTCGTTGATATCGCCAGCGATGTCGCTGCGTTCCGGCTTTTGCTTGAACGTGCCTTCGAATTTCTTCGAATCGACGGAGACCCAGCTCGGCAGACCGCCTTGCTCGGCCAGCGACAGCGCTTCGAGAATCCGCGCCTGCTTCTTCGCCTGTTCGCGCACCGACACGACGTCGCCAGCCTTAATTTGCATCGACGGAATGTTGGAGACGACGCCGTTCACCGTGATCGCCTTGTGGCCCACGAGCTGACGTGCTTCAGCGCGCGTCGAGCCAAAGCCCATGCGATACACGACGTTGTCGAGACGCGACTCGAGCAGTTGCAACAGGTTTTCACCCGTGTTGCCCTTGATACGATCGGCGTCAGCGAAGTAGCGGCGGAACTGGCGTTCGAGCACACCGTAGATGCGCTTCACTTTTTGCTTTTCGCGCAGCTGCGTGCCGTAGTCGGACGTACGGGCACCCGAGGTGCGGCCATGCTGGCCAGGCTTGCTGTCAAGCTTGCACTTGTCAGCGAGCGAACGACGGGCGCTCTTCAGGAAGAGGTCAGTGCCTTCACGGCGGGACAACTTGGCTTTAGGGCCGATATAACGTGCCACTTTGCATTCCTTCTATGATTGATCACGTGAACTTGCATTCACGCTAGTCCGAACCCTTTGGGTCGAACGGTGGGCTTAGTTAATTCAATAACGCAAGTAGCCTGTCGACGCCCAAGGCGGCAACAGGCACAAGCAAACGCGGCGCCTTAGATACGGCGACGCTTCGGCGGACGGCAGCCGTTGTGCGGAACCGGCGTCACGTCGGAGATCGTGGTGATCTTGATACCAAGACCATGCAGCGCGCGCACCGCGGACTCACGGCCAGGGCCAGGGCCCTTGATCCGCACTTCGAGGTTCTTCACGCCGTATTCCATCGCCACGCGGCCAGCCGATTCGGCTGCCACCTGAGCTGCAAACGGCGTCGACTTACGCGAGCCCTTGAAGCCCTGACCACCCGACGTTGCCCAGGCAAGCGCGTTGCCTTGACGATCGGTGATCGTGATGATGGTGTTGTTGAACGACGCGTGAACGTGAACCACGCCCTCGGCGACGTTCTTCTTGACCTTCTTGCGAACGCGTTGCGCCGCCGAGTTGTTCGAAGCCTTAGCCATTACGTTTTCCTGTAACTGTCAATTCCGCTTACTTCTTCAGCGACTGCGCTGCACGACGCGGACCCTTGCGTGTACGGGCGTTCGTACGCGTACGCTGACCACGCAGGGGCAGGCCCTTGCGATGGCGCACGCCACGGTAGCAGCCCAGATCCATCAGGCGCTTGATGTTCATCGTCGTCTCACGGCGCAGATCGCCTTCGACGATGAACTTGCCGATTTCTTCACGCAGCTTTTCGAGGTCTGCGTCGCTCAGGTCCTTGACCTTCTTCGAAAATGCCACACCAGACGCGACGCAAATGTCGCGTGAACGCGTGCGGCCAATACCGTAGATCGCCGTCAGGCCGATTTCGGTATGCTGGTGGTTCGGGATGTTAACCCCTGCGATACGAGCCATTGTTTTTCCTCAAACAAAAAGCGCAAGCAAAAGCGCGGCGTTCAGCCTTGACGCTGTTTGTGGCGCGGATCAGAACTGCAAATCACCCGCACAACGCCCTTGCGCTTGATGATCTTGCAATTGCGGCAAATGCGCTTAACCGATGCCATCACTTTCATGATATTACCCTTTTTTCAAATCACTTCGCCCGGAACACGATCCGCGCACGCGACAGATCGTAAGGCGTCAATTCAACCGTCACCTTGTCGCCGGGCAGGATGCGGATGTAGTGCATCCGCATCTTCCCGGATATGTGTCCCAATACGACATGGCCGTTTTCCAGCTTCACCCGAAAGGTAGCGTTGGGGAGGTTTTCGATGACCTCACCCTGCATCTGGATTACATCGTCTTTGGCCATGTGTCCTTTCAACGCATCGGGACGCCGCCGCCTTTGAAGTTTGCTTTCTTCAGCAGCGATTCATACTGTTGCGACATAACGTACGACTGCACCTGCGCCATGAAATCCATTGTGACGACGACAATGATCAGCAGCGACGTTCCACCAAAATAAAACGGCACGTTCCAGCGCAGCACCAGAAACTCGGGCAGCAGGCAAACAAACACGATGTAGATCGCACCCGCCAGCGTCAAACGCGTGAGAATGCGGTCGATATATCGCGCCGTCTGATCGCCCGGGCGAATGCCTGGGACGAAAGCGCCGCTCTTCTTCAGGTTGTCAGCTGTTTCTCTGCTGTTGAACACCAGCGCGGTGTAGAAAAAGCAGAAAAACACGATTGCCAACGCATACAGCAATACATACACCGGTTGCCCAGGCTTCAGCGCTTCGGCCACGTTATGCAGCGTGTCCGAGAACCAGCCTGTGCGCGACCCCGAACTAAACCAGTTCAGGATAGTTGCCGGGAACAGGATGATCGACGATGCGAAGATCGGCGGAATCACACCCGACATGTTCAGCTTCAGCGGCAAATGCGAAGACTGACCGCCGTAAATCTTGTTGCCGACCTGCCGCTTCGCGTAATTCACAAGAATCTTGCGCTGGCCGCGTTCGATAAACACCACCAGATACGTCACAGCAGCAATCAGCGCGACCACGATAATCGCCGACACGGGACCCATCGAGCCGGTTTGCACCAGCGAGACCAGCCCGCCGATCGCGTTCGGGAAACCCGCCGCAATCCCGCCGAAGATGATGATCGAAATACCGTTACCAAGACCGCGTTCCGTGATCTGCTCGCCGAGCCACATCAGGAACATCGTGCCCGTCACGAGCGTCACGACCGTCGTCAACCGGAATACCATCCCCGGATCGATTACCAACGCCGGTTGATTCTCCAGCGCCACCGCAATACCAAAAGCCTGGAACGTTGCCAGCACAACCGTAAAGACCCGCGTGTACTGCGTGATCTTTCGCTGTCCCGACTGCCCTTCCTTCTTCAGCGCCTCGAGCTGCGGCGATACGATCGCCAGCAACTGCATGATGATCGACGCCGAGATATACGGCATGATCCCCAGCGCAAAAATCGTAAACCTCGAAAGTGCGCCACCCGAGAACATGTTGAACATGCCAAGGATGCCGCCCGACTGGCTTTGGAACAGCTTTGCCAGTTGGTCCGGGTCAATACCCGGCACCGGAATATGCGCGCCGATACGGTAGACGATCAGTGCCAGCAGCAGAAACACTGCCCGCCGACGCAGATCGCCATACTTCGCCGCGCTTCGACCGGGTTTTGCGAGACTCGGGCTGTTAGCCAAGTAGCTTCTCCGATGCAAATGCTAGTGACGGCAACCGACTTGCTCGTTACTCGGCAAAAGAACCGCCTGCTGCTTCAATCGCAGCACGCGCGCCCTTCGTCGCACCCAAACCCTTCACCACGATCTTGCGCTTCAGTTCGCCCGTAGCGATGATCTTGGCGCTGCGCGTCAGTTCGCCGACCAAGCCGGCTTGCTTCAGTGCGAGCAGATCGATTTCGTCGACCGGCAGCTTTTCCAGATCCGAGAGACGCACTTCACCGACAAATTCCTTCGTCAGCGAGGTGAAGCCGCGCTTCGGCAGACGGCGTTGCAAAGGCATCTGACCGCCTTCGAAACCCACCTTGTGGAAGCCGCCCGAACGCGATTTCTGACCTTTATGGCCACGACCTGCGGTTTTGCCGAGGCCGGAGCCGATGCCGCGACCGACGCGACGCTTAGCGTGCTTCGAGCCTTCTGCCGGCTTCAGGGTATTCAATTCCATTATCAACTCCTTGAGTCCCGGTCAGCTGCTTAGCCGATGACCTTAACGAGGTACGAAACCTTGTTGATCATGCCGCGCACAGCAGGCGTGTCTTGCAACTCGCTAACCGAGTTGAGTCGGCGCAGGCCGAGACCACGGACCGTTGCACGGTGTGTTTCGCGGGTCCCAATCACGCTCTTGACGAGCTGAACCTTGACAGTTTTTTCAGACATGGTGTCCACCTTTAGCCGAGAATTTCTTCGACGGACTTGCCACGCTTCGCCGCGATATCACCCGGCGTCGACTGCTTGCGCAGGCCGTCGAGCGTTGCACGAACGAGGTTGTACGGGTTCGTCGAACCGTGGCTCTTGGCCACAACATTCTGCACGCCCATCACGTCGAACACTGCGCGCATCGGGCCGCCGGCGATCACACCGGTACCGTCCTTCGCCGGAGCGAGGAGGACCATCGATGCGCCGTGCTTACCGTGCACTTCGTGCTGCAACGTACCGTTCTTGAGCGGTACCTTGAACATGTTGCGACGAGCCTGTTCCATTGCCTTCTGGACGGCAACCGGCACTTCCTTCGCCTTGCCCTTGCCCATACCGACGCGACCATCGCCATCGCCAACCACGGTCAGTGCGGCGAAACCGAGAATCCGGCCGCCCTTCACCACCTTGGTCACGCGATTGACCGAGATCATCTTTTCACGAAGGCCATCGTCGCGTTCGTCAGCCTGAACTTTCGCTTGCATCTTTGCCATGACGAATTCTTCCCTTAGAACTTGAGCCCGGCTTCGCGCGCCGCATCAGCCAGCGCCTTAACGCGGCCGTGGTAGCGGAAACCCGAGCGGTCGAAGGCGACGGATTCGATGCCGGCAGCCTTAGCCTTTTCTGCGATGCGCTTGCCGATCAGCGTGGCAGCGGCGACGTTGCCGCCCTTGCCTGTCTTTTCGGCCAGTTCTGCACGCACTTCGGCTTCGAGCGTCGACGCGCTGGCGAGCACCTTGGTGCCGCACGGCGAGAACACCTGTGCATAGATGTGCGTGTTCGTGCGATGCACGGCGAGACGCGCGACCTGCAGCTCAGCGATCTTGATACGCGTCTGACGAGCGCGGCGCAGGCGAGATTGAGTCTTATCCATGATTGCGCACCCTTACTTCTTCTTCGTTTCTTTAAGGATCACGACTTCGTCGGCGTAGCGCACACCCTTGCCCTTATAGGGCTCGGGCGGACGATAACCGCGAACTTCCGCAGCTACCTGGCCAACCTTCTGCTTGTCGATTCCCTTGATCACGATTTCGGTTTGCGTCGGGGTTTCAGCCTTGATGCCTTCCGGCATCTGGTGCACCACCGGGTGCGAGAAACCCAGCGACAGATTCAGCTTGTCGCCTTGCGCCTGTGCGCGGTAACCGACGCCAACCAGCGTCAGCTTGCGCTCGAAACCCTTCGTAACGCCGTGCACCATGTTCGCAACCAGTGCGCGCATCGTGCCCGACATCGCATTCGCTTCGCGGCTTTCGTCAGCCGGCTCGAACTTCACGACGCCGCTGTCGATCGCCACCTTCACGAGGCTGTTGCCAGCCCGCGAAATCGTACCCAGTGGGCCCTTGACGATGATGTCGTCGCCGCTCAAGGCAACTTCTGCGCCTTGCAGCACGATCGGGCTTTTACCTACTCGAGACATGTTTCTCTCTCCTTTCGGCTTAAGCGACGTAGCAGATGACTTCGCCGCCCACGCCAGTAGCGCGAGCCTTGCGGTCAGTCATCACACCCTTGGGCGTCGAAACGATCGCCACCCCCAAGCCATTCATGACCTGAGGGATGTCGTTACGGCCACGGTACACACGCAGACCAGGCTTCGAAACGCGTTCAAGGCGTTCGATAACCGGGCGGCCAGCGTAGTACTTCAACGCGATATTCAATTCAGACTTCGCACCTTCGGACTTCACTGCGAAATCATCGATATAGCCTTCGTCCTTCAGGACCTGCGCGATCGCAATCTTGACTTTCGACGAGGGCATTGTCACCGAAACCTTCTCGACCATCTGCGCGTTGCGGATGCGAGTCAGCATATCGGCGATAGGATCACTCATGCTCATTTACATCTCTCCTATTACCAGCTCGCCTTGGTCAGGCCAGGGATCTCGCCACGGAACGCGATTTCGCGAATCTTGCTACGGGCAAGGCCGAATTTGCGGAACGTGCCGCGCGGGCGACCAGTAATCGCGCAACGATTGCGCTTACGGGTCGGGTTCGAATTGCGCGGCAGTTGCTGCAGTTCCAGACGGGCTGCATAACGCTCTTCGTCCGTCTTGCTTTGATCGTCGATGATCGCCTTCAGCGCAAGGCGCTTCGGTGCGAACTTCGCTGCAAGGCGGGCGCGCTTCTTTTCACGTTCGATCAGTGCCAGTTTAGCCACGGTAACCTCAGTTTCTGAACGGGAACTTGAAGCTGGCGAGCAGTGCCTTTGCTTCGTCGTCAGTCTTCGCAGTCGTCGTGATGCTGATGTTCAGCCCACGCAGTGCGTCGATCTTGTCGTAGTCAATTTCGGGGAAAATGATCTGCTCTTTCACACCGATGTTGTAGTTGCCGCGACCGTCGAACGCACGACCCGACACGCCACGGAAGTCACGCACCCGGGGGAGCGCAACCGTCACGAAACGGTCCAGAAATTCGTACATTGCCTGGCCACGCAACGTGACCATCGCACCGATCGGATAGCCCTGACGGATCTTGAAGCCGGCAATTGCCTTGCGCGCCTTCGTGATCACCGGCTTCTGACCAGCGATCTTCGTCAGATCGCCCACAGCGTTTTCGATGATCTTCTTGTCAGCGACGGCTTCGCCAAGACCCATGTTCAGGGTGATCTTGGTGATGCGCGGCACTTCCATCACGGACTTGTAACCGAACTTCTCGGTCAGGCCGGGAACAACCTTCTCTTTATAAAACTCTTGCAAACGTGCCATTTTTCACTCCGCAGCGTCAGGCGCTCAGCACTGCACCGGTCGATTTCAGGAAACGAACTTTCTTGTCTCCCTCGACCTTGATGCCGACACGCGACGGCTTGCCATTTCCGTCGACCAGCGCGACGTTCGAAATGTGCAACGGCATTGTCTTTGCTTCCACGCCGCCCGTCGTACCCTTCATCGGATTTGGCTTGACATGCTTCTTGACGATGTTGATGCCTTCGACAGTCAGGCGATCTTCGTCAAGGGCCAGCACGACGCCGCGCTTGCCTTTGTCTTTGCCGGTGATGATGATGACCTCGTCACCCTTGCGAATCTTGTTCATCGCGACTCCTTACAGCACTTCCGGTGCCAACGAAACGATCTTCATAAACCGTTCGGTACGCAACTCACGTGTAACCGGCCCGAAAATGCGGGTGCCGATCGGCTCAAGCTTGGCATTTAAAAGCACGGCGGCATTGCCGTCGAACTTGATCAGCGAGCCGTCCGGACGACGCACGCCCTTGGCGGTGCGAACCACCACGGCGTTATAAATTTCGCCTTTCTTGACGCGCCCGCGCGGCGTTGCCTCTTTGACGCTCACCTTGATGATGTCGCCGATGCTGGCATAACGACGCTTCGAGCCGCCGAGCACCTTGATGCACAGGACTTCACGTGCACCCGTGTTGTCGGCCACTTCAAGCCGAGTTTCGGTCTGGATCATGGTTTATCATTCCCAACTTAATCCGGACGCACCACCATGGCACACCCGGTCAGTCTTGGTCCCGTCAGCCGACTGGCTGCTTGGGTAAGAACAGCAGCGACAGCAAACGAAACCCGCCATCGCAATCCGGTGAATCTTTCAGCCCGGACTGGCGTCCGAACTGCTTCCCCCACCAACTTCGCCCGCGATGGGGCTCCCACAAAGAGGGAAGACCGAGATTATAACAAATAATCTCGGTCTTGCAAGCGAAACTTACTGCGATTTCAGCTACTGCTACAACTGTGCAATCTTTAGATCACGCGAGCTGCTTCAACGAGGCGCGACACGGTCCAGGCCTTCGTCTTTGCGATCGGACGAGTTTCCTGGATTTCAACGAGGTCACCCTCGTTGTACGTGTTCGTCTCGTCGTGCGCGTGATACTTCTTCGAGCGCACAACGTACTTGCCGTACATCGGGTGCTTCACGCGGTGCTCGACCAGCACGGTAACCGTCTTGTCCATCTTGTTGCTGACGACCTTGCCGACCAGCGTCCGCTTAAGCGAGGTTTTTACGCTATCGTTCATTTCTGGTTCGCCTTCTCAGTCAGGACGGTCCGCACACGTGCGATGTCGCGACGAACCTTCTTCAGCTGACTCGTGTTCGTGAGCTGCTGGGTCGCGAGTTGCATGCGCAGGCCGAATTGCGCCTTCAACAGGTCCGACAGCTCCTTGTTGAGCGCGGCCTGATCTTTCGGGTGAAGTTCGGAAGCCTTCATCGTTTACTCCTTAGGCGCCGAGCTGGCGCACGATAAACGCCGTCTTCAGCGGCAGCTTCGCTGCAGCCAGACGGAACGCTTCGCGTGCCAGTTCTTCGGTTACGCCGTCCATTTCGTACAGCATCTTGCCCGGTTGAATCTCTGCGACGTAGTACTCAGGGTTACCTTTACCGTTACCCATCCGTACTTCAGCCGGCTTTTGCGAGATCGGCTTGTCCGGGAAAATGCGGATCCAGATCCGGCCGCCGCGCTTGATGTGACGCGTCATGGCACGACGAGCAGCCTCAATCTGACGCGCCGTCAGGCGGCCACGACCGATCGACTTCAGACCGTACTCACCGAACGACACCGCGTTGCCGCGAGTAGCCACGCCGGTGTTACGACCTTTCTGCTCTTTGCGATACTTTCTGCGTTTCGGTTGCAGCATCGTTATTCTCCAGTCTTGCCGTCGCCGTCGGGCTTGCCACCCGTCGTCGCGCGACGCGGCGCGCCACGGCGCGCACCTGCCGGGGCTCCGCCTTCGCCATCACGGCGCGGACGACGATCGCCACCCGGGCGCGCGTTGCGGCGCGGACGCTTTTCTTCAGCGACTTCTTCCACCACCGGTGCGTCGTTGCGGCCAAGCGTGTCGCCCTTGTAGACCCACACCTTGACGCCGATGATGCCGTACGTCGTCTTCGCTTCCGAAGTGGCGTAGTCGATGTCCGCACGCAGCGTATGAAGCGGTACGCGACCTTCGCGATACCATTCCGTACGGGCGATTTCGATCCCGTTCAGACGGCCCGCGCTCATGATCTTGATGCCCTGGGCACCGAGACGCATCGCGTTTTGCATTGCACGCTTCATCGCGCGACGGAACATGATCCGGCGCTCGAGCTGTTGCGTAATCGAATCGGCGATCAGTTGCGCATCAGTTTCCGGCTTGCGGATTTCTTCGATGTTCACGTGAACCGGAACACCCATGCGCTTCTGCAGCTCGGACTTCAGCAGTTCGATGTCCTCGCCCTTCTTGCCGATCACGACACCCGGACGCGAGCTGTAAATCGTGATGCGAGCGTTCTTTGCCGGACGCTCGATCACAACACGGCCCACCGAAGCGTTCTTCAGCTTCTTCTTCAGGTATTCACGAACACCGATGTCTTCCTGCAACATCGCCGCGAAATTGTTGTTGTTCGCGTACCAACGCGACGCCCAATTGCGGCTGACGGCCAAACGGAAGCCAGTCGGATGAATTTTCTGTCCCATCGTATGACCCCTTAATTCCCGACCGTCACAGTGATGTGACAGGATTGCTTCTCGATGCGGTTGCCGCGGCCTTTAGCGCGCGCGGTGAACCGCTTGAGAGAGGCCGCCTTATCGATATAGATGCTCGTGATCTTGAGCTCGTCGATATCAGCGCCTTCGTTGTGCTCCGCATTCGCGATCGCCGACAGCACGACCTTTTTCACGATGCCAGCCGCCTTCTTCGGCGAGAACGTCAGAACGTTCAGCGCCTTGTCGACCGGCAAACCGCGGATCTGGTCAGCCACAAGGCGCGTTTTCTGCGCCGAGATGCGGGCACCGCGATGAATTGCTTTCACTTCCATCATGAGCCCCTTATTTCTTGGCCTTCTTGTCGGCTGCATGACCCTTGAACGTACGGGTCAATGCAAACTCGCCAAGCTTGTGGCCGACCATGTTTTCCGAGACATACACCGGAACGTGTTGACGGCCGTTATGAACGGCGATCGTCAGACCGATGAAGTCCGGCAGGATCGTCGAACGACGCGACCAGGTCTTGATCGGTTTCTTGTCGCGCGTAGCTGCAGCCGCCTCTACCTTCTTCAGCAAATGGGCGTCGCAGAACGGACCTTTTTTTACAGAACGTGCCATTGTCTGCTCCTTAACGCTTGTGACGGCGCTGGACGATCATGCTCGTCGTGCGCTTGTTGCTGCGGGTACGGTAGCCCTTCGTCGGCGTGCCCCACGGGCTCACCGGATGGCGACCTGCTGCCGTCTTGCCTTCACCACCACCGTGCGGGTGGTCGACCGGGTTCATGACAACGCCACGCACCGTCGGACGGATACCGCGCCAGCGATTTGCGCCGGCCTTACCGATTTGACGGAGGCTGTGTTCTTCGTTGCCCACTTCACCGATCGTTGCGCGGCACTCGACGTGCACGCGGCGGATTTCGCCGGAGCGCAGGCGAACCTGCGCGTACGTGCCTTCACGAGCCAGAAGCATGGCCGACGTGCCGGCCGAACGCGCGATTTGCGCGCCCTTGCCCGGCAGCATTTCGATGCAGTGAATCGTCGTACCGACGGGGATGTTGCGGATCGGCAGCGTGTTGCCCGCCTTGATCGGCGCTTCCGAACCGGACAGCAGTTGCTGGCCGACCGTCATACCCTTCGATGCGATGATGTAGCGACGTTCGCCGTCTGCGTACAGAACCAGCGCGATGTTTGCGCTGCGGTTCGGATCGTATTCGAGACGCTCGACCTTTGCCGGAATGCCGTCCTTCGTACGCTTGAAATCGACGATACGGTACTGTTGCTTATGACCACCGCCCTTATGGCGCGTGGTGATGTGGCCGTTGTTGTTACGGCCGGCGGTCACGCTCTGCGAATCGAGCAGCGGTGCGAACGGCTTGCCCTTATGCAGATCCTTGTTGACCACCTTGACCATCGCACGGCGGCCCGGCGAAGTCGGCTTAACTTTAACGATTGCCATGATTACTTGGCCTCCGCTTCAAAGTTGATTTCCTGGCCGGGCTTCAGGCAGACATACGCCTTCTTCACGTCCTTGCGCTTGCCCATGAAGCGGCCAAAGCGCTTGGCTTTACCCTTCTGGACCAGCACGTTGACGGAATTGACTTCCACCTTGAACAGCAGCTCGACAGCAGCCTTAACTTCCTGCTTCGTCGCATCCGGCGCGACTTCGAACACGACCTGCTCGTGCTTGTCGGCCACCAGCGTCGCTTTTTCGGAGATCACCGGCGCGAGCAGAACCTGCATCAAACGATGATCGTTTTTGCGAATCTCGCTCATGACAGCAACTCCTCGATCTGGGCGACCGCGGCTTTCGTGATCAGTACTTTCTTGAAGTAGATCAGCGACAGCGGGTCGGCATAACGCGGCTCGACAACCGCCACGTGGGCGAGGTTGCGCGACGCGAGGTACAGGTTTTCGTCAACCGTGTCGGTAATGACCAGCACGGAATCGAGACCCATTGCCTTGAATTTTTCGGCCAGCAGCTTGGTCTTCGGCGCTTCGAGCGTCATCTCGTCGACCACCGAGATACGGCCTTCACGGGCCAGCTGCGAGAAGATCGAGCAGAGACCTGCGCGATGCATCTTCTTGTTGACCTTGTGCGAGAAGTTTTCTTCCGGCGAATTCGGGAAGATACGGCCACCGCCGCGCCACAACGGGCTCGACGACATACCGGCACGGGCACGGCCCGTACCCTTCTGGCGCCACGGCTTCTTGGTCGTGTGCTTGACCTGCTCACGATCTTTCTGCGCGCGGTTGCCGCTACGGGCATTGGCCTGGTAGGCCACCACGACCTGGTGAATCAGGGCTTCGTTGTAGTCACGGCCGAACACGACGTCCGACGCGCTGACTGCTGCGCCTTCCTGACCATTGGCGTTCAGGAGCTTAAGTTCCATTATTTCGCTCCTTTCACGGCACGCGTCTTCACGGCCGGCGTCACGAAGACCTTGCCGCCTTTCGCACCCGGAACGGCACCCTTGACCAGCAACAGCTTGCGGTCGGTGTCGATACGAGCGATTTCGAGGTTTTGTACCGTAACGGTGTCGTCACCCATGTGACCGGTCATGCGCTTACCCGGGAACACACGGCCCGGATCCTGCGCCATACCGATCGAACCCGGCACGTTGTGCGAGCGCGAGTTACCGTGCGAGGCACGGCCAGATGCGAAGTTGTGACGCTTGATGGTACCGGCGTAGCCCTTACCGATCGACACGCCTTGCACGTCGACTTTCTGGCCCACTTCGAAGACATCGACGTCCACCACTGTGCCAGCCGACAACTCGGCTGCCTTAGTGGCATCGATCTGGAATTCCTTGAGGATTTCGCCTGCCTGAACACCGGCTTTGGCGAGATGACCTGCGAGCGGCTTCACCACGCGTGAAGCACGGCGCGTACCGAACGCAACCTGAACAGCTGTGTAGCCGTCGGTTTCAACAGTCTTGATCTGCGTCACGCGGTTGTCGGACACGTCCAGCACGGTAACGGGAATCGAATCCCCTTCAGCCGTGAAGATACGGGTCATGCCAACCTTGCGACCTACGAGTCCAAGGCTCATCGTTTTCTCCATTCCCGACTGCGATTGGTCGGGGCTAATTTACAAAATGCCGGCGCTCGGACCCGGGTTTAACCGGGAAATCGCACCGACTTTTTTGCGCAAATGCGCGAAAAGCCTTGCATTATAGCAGGCTTTTCGTTTTCCGCAAGCAATCAATGACTTAGCACTGCCCGGTACCCCGGGCAGCCGGTAGAACCTTATTGCAGCTTGATTTCGACATCCACGCCAGCCGGCAGATCGAGCTTCATCAATGCGTCGACGGTCTTGTCCGTCGGATCGACGATGTCCATCAGGCGCTGGTGGGTACGAATTTCGAGCTGGTCACGCGACGTCTTGTTGACGTGCGGCGAGCGCAGAATGTCGAAGCGTTGAATACGCGTCGGCAGCGGCACCGGACCACGGACGATCGCGCCAGTGCGCTTGGCCGTATCGACGATTTCAGCAGCCGATTGATCGATCAGGCGATAGTCGAAAGCCTTCAGGCGAATACGGATTTTCTGGTTCGGCATGACAATTCCTTGAAAAGAGCGAGGCGGTCTCGCACCGCCGGATTAAAAAAGAACGTAGGACCGGGCACCCTCCGCGGAGGCGGGCACCCGGTCCCGGGCACCTTTACTGCAACTACAACAGCAAGCCCGCGATTTTACTCGAGGATCTTGGCAACGACACCGGCGCCGACGGTACGACCGCCTTCGCGGATAGCGAAGCGCAGGCCTTCTTCCATGGCGATCGGGTTGATCAGCTTCACCGTGATCGTCACGTTGTCGCCCGGCATCACCATTTCCTTGTCCTTCGGCAGCTCGATCGAGCCCGTCACGTCCGTCGTACGGAAGTAGAACTGCGGACGGTAGTTGTTGAAGAACGGCGTGTGACGGCCGCCTTCATCCTTGCTCAGCACGTACACTTCTGCCGTGAAGTGCGTGTGCGGGTTGATCGAACCCGGCTTGGCCAGCACCTGGCCACGCTCCACGTCTTCACGCTTCGTGCCGCGCAGCAGGATACCCACGTTGTCGCCTGCCTGACCCTGGTCGAGCAGCTTGCGGAACATTTCCACGCCCGTGCACGTCGTCTTCACCGTCGGCTTGATCCCGACGATTTCGATTTCTTCGCCGACCTTCACGACACCGCGCTCAACCCGGCCCGTCACCACCGTACCGCGACCCGAGATCGAGAACACGTCTTCCACCGGCATCAGGAATGCGCCGTCCACTGCGCGCTCCGGCGTCGGGATGTACGTGTCCAGTGCATCGGCCAGGCTCATGATCGCCACTTCACCCAGTTCGCCCTTGTCGCCTTCCAGCGCCAGCTTGGCCGAACCCTTGATGATCGGCGTGTCGTCGCCCGGGAAGTCGTACTTCGACAGAAGTTCGCGAACTTCCATTTCGACGAGTTCCAGCAGCTCGGCGTCGTCCACCATGTCGCACTTGTTCAGGAACACGATGATGTACGGCACACCGACCTGACGCGCCAGCAGGATGTGCTCACGCGTTTGCGGCATCGGGCCGTCAGCGGCCGAGCACACCAGGATTGCGCCGTCCATCTGCGCTGCACCCGTGATCATGTTCTTCACATAGTCAGCGTGGCCCGGGCAGTCAACGTGCGCGTAGTGGCGGTTCGCCGTTTCGTACTCGACGTGCGCCGTGTTGATCGTGATACCGCGCGCCTTTTCTTCCGGCGCTGCGTCGATCTGGTCGTACGCCTTCGCTTCGCCGCCGAACTTCGCGGTCAGCACCGTCGTGATCGCTGCCGTCAGCGTGGTCTTGCCGTGGTCAACGTGACCGATCGTGCCAACGTTCACGTGCGGCTTCGTCCGCTCGAATTTACCTTTAGCCATGTTTCTCTTCTTTCAAAAAAGTTAATCGATGAATGGTGCCGAAAGTCTTACTTCGACTTCGCGTTAATGATCGCTTCGGACACGTTGCGCGGTGCTTCAGCGTAGTGCTTGAATTCCATCGTGTACGTTGCGCGCCCTTGCGTGAGCGAACGCAGCGACGTCGAGTAACCGAACATTTCCGACAACGGCACTTCTGCGCGGACGATCTTGCCGCCGCCGACCATGTCTTCCATGCCCTGAACGATACCGCGGCGACCCGACAGGTCACCCATCACGTTACCCATGTAGTCTTCAGGCGTTTCCACTTCCACCGCCATCATCGGCTCGAGCACGACCGGGTTCGCGCGGCGCATCGCTTCCTTGAACGCCATCGAGCCAGCCATACGGAACGCATTTTCGTTCGAGTCGACGTCGTGGTACGAACCGAACGTCAGGTGAACCTTCACATCAACCACCGGGAAGCCAGCCAGCACGCCTGCCTTCAGCGTGTCCTGGATACCCTTGTCGACGGCCGGGATGTATTCGCGCGGAATCACGCCACCCTTGATCTCGTCGAGGAACTCGTAACCCTTGCCCTGCTCGTTCGGCTCGAGCGTGATCGTTGCGTGACCATACTGGCCGCGACCACCCGACTGCTTGACGAACTTGCCGTCGACATCGGTTGCCGTGCCGCGAATGGTTTCGCGGTAGGCCACCTGCGGCTTGCCAACGGTTGCCTCGACGCCGAATTCACGCTTCATCCGGTCAACGAGAATTTCCAGGTGCAGCTCGCCCATGCCCGAAATGATGGTCTGGCTCGACTCTTCGTCGGTTGCCACGCGGAAAGACGGATCTTCCTGCGCGAGACGGTTCAGTGCGAGACCCATCTTTTCCTGGTCGGCTTTCGTCTTCGGCTCAACGGCCTGCGAGATCACCGGCTCCGGGAAAATCATGCGTTCGAGCACGATAGGATGCTGCGGATCGCACAGCGTGTCGCCCGTCGTCGCTTCCTTCAGGCCGACAGCCGCGGCGATGTCGCCCGCGTGCACTTCCTTGATTTCTTCGCGCTGGTTCGCGTGCATCTGCAGAATCCGGCCGAGACGTTCCTTCTTGTCCTTGGTCGCATTCAGCAGCGTATCGCCCGACTTCACGACGCCCGAGTACACACGGAAGAAGATCAGCTGGCCGACGAACGGGTCCGTCATGATCTTGAACGCGAGTGCCGAGAACTTTTCGTCGTCAGCAGCACGGCGCTCCGCCTTCTCGCCGTTTTCGAGTTCACCCGTCACCGGGGGAATGTCGATCGGCGACGGCAGGAAATCGATCACGGCGTCGAGCATGCGCTGCACGCCCTTGTTCTTGAACGCGGTACCGCACAGCATCGGCTGGATTTCGCACGCGATCGTACGGTCGCGCAGCGCCTTCACCACTTCCGCTTCGGACAGCTCTTCGCCGCCGAGGTACTTTTCCATCAGCTCTTCGCTGGCTTCAGCAGCCGACTCGATCATCTTTTCGCGCCACTCGTTGCACGTGTCAACGAGTTCAGCCGGGATGTCGATGTAGTCGAACTTCGTGCCTTGCGACGCTTCGTCCCACACGATCGCCTTCATCTTGATCAGATCGACGACGCCCTTGAAGTTTTCTTCCGAACCGATCGGCACTACGACCGGAACCGGATTCGCCTTCAGACGCGTCTTCAACTGGTCATAGACCTTGAAGAAGTTCGCGCCGGTACGGTCCATCTTGTTGACGAATGCGAGACG
Organism: Paraburkholderia acidicola; assembly: GCF_002362315.1. Taxonomy (GTDB): domain Bacteria; phylum Pseudomonadota; class Gammaproteobacteria; order Burkholderiales; family Burkholderiaceae; genus Paraburkholderia; species Paraburkholderia acidicola. The sequence continues at coordinate 18,016 of NZ_MTZV01000005.1, read as the reverse complement.
GGGAACCTTGTACTTGTTCGCCTGACGCCACACGGTTTCCGACTGCGGCTGCACACCGCCCACTGCGCAATACACCATGCATGCGCCGTCGAGCACGCGCATCGAGCGCTCAACTTCAATCGTGAAGTCGACGTGACCCGGCGTGTCGATGATGTTGATGCGGTGTTCCGGATAGTTGCCGCCCATGCCCTTCCAGAAGGCCGTAGTAGCAGCGGACGTAATCGTGATGCCGCGCTCCTGCTCCTGCTCCATCCAGTCCATGGTTGCAGCGCCGTCGTGCACTTCACCAATCTTGTGGTTCACGCCGGTGTAAAACAGAATGCGCTCGGTCGTCGTCGTCTTGCCGGCGTCGATGTGAGCGCTAATACCGATATTGCGGTAGCGCTCGATGGGAGTCTTGCGAGCCACTTTGATCCTCTATGGGGGTTGGCGCGCGGGACATGAATCCCTGCGCGCCCTAACACAAACGGGCGAGGCGCTTTAAAGCGCACCCGCCCGGAATTTCTTTCCGCTTGACCCGGGGTCGGGACGCTTAGAAACGGAAATGCGAGAACGCCTTGTTGGCTTCTGCCATCCGGTGGACTTCGTCGCGCTTCTTCATCGCGCCGCCGCGGCCTTCAGCAGCCTCGGACAGTTCACCAGCCAGGCGCAGGGCCATGGACTTCTCGCTACGCTTTTTCGCAGCCTCACGCAGCCAACGCATCGCCAATGCCATACGACGCGACGGGCGCACTTCGACCGGAACCTGGTAGTTCGCACCACCAACGCGACGGCTCTTCACTTCGACCACCGGCTTCACGTTGTTGAGCGCTACCGTGAACACTTCCAGCGGGTCCTTGCCACCCTTGGTCTGGATCTGTTCAAAAGCGCCGTACACGATACGCTCGGCAACCGACTTCTTGCCGGAGAGCATCAGTACGTTCATGAATTTTGCTACATCAACGTTACCGAACTTCGGATCCGGCAACACTTCCCGCTTGGGGACTTCGCGACGACGCGGCATGTTTCTTCCTTTAACTTTTCAGTTGGAACCGTGCCTTTCTGGCACCTGGCCCCGCGGTCACCAACTAACCCGATCCATCTTTTACGACTAACCAGCCCGGTCGGGTGACCACTTACTCGACAGCACCGGCGAATCCGGTACCACCGCCATTACCGCCCTTTCAGGCGACCTGAACCCTGTTACTGCTGACCGGCTACTTACTTGCCGGCCTTGGCGCGCTTCGCACCGTACTTCGAGCGAGCTTGCTTACGATCCTTGACGCCCTGGGTATCCAGCGAGCCACGAACCATGTGATAACGCACACCCGGCAAATCCTTCACACGGCCGCCGCGGATCAGCACAACCGAGTGTTCCTGCAGGTTGTGGCCTTCACCGCCGATGTACGAAATAACTTCGAAGCCGTTCGTCAGACGAACCTTGGCGACCTTACGGAGCGCCGAGTTAGGCTTCTTCGGCGTCGTCGTGTACACACGGGTGCACACGCCACGACGCTGGGGGCAGTCCTGCAAGGCCGGGCTCTTGCTCTTCACAGTTTCTGAAGCGCGGCCTTTGCGAACCAGTTGATTGATGGTTGGCATTGTTTATTCCTGAAATTGAACAAAATCGACGCATCTGTTTCTGGGCAAAGCAGAAATGGAGCGCATCGAAAACTTCCAAACTCCCGTATCCAAGCCGCAACCGGCGCACGAAAGACGCGCGCAGGCAAGCCAAAATCCGGAACCTAGCATGATATTCTGGAAATACCAACCAAGTCAACAGCTTGCGAGGGTTCGGGGACGGGTGCGGCTAGTCCGCGGACACGACTTCCAGCAGTTCGGTACCGAAGCGGTCGAGCTTGCGGGCGCCGATGCCCGGAATATGCCGCAAGCCGTCGATTGTCTCGGGCCCATTGCGGGCAATCTCGGCCAGCGTTGCGTCGTGGAAGATCACGTAGGCCGGTACGCCGTCGCTCTTCGCGGTTTCTGTGCGCCATGTGCGCAGGCGCTCCCAGCGGGCGCGTTCGCGCGGGCCCATGCCCAGCGTCGGGTCGGCGCGCTCGCTGGTGCGGCCCGACGACTGGCGCGTCCGCGTCGGTTTCACGTAGCGGCGCAGCGTCACGTTCTGCTCGCCCTTGAGCACCGCCTTGCTCGCTTCGGTCAGCACCAGCGACCCATACCCCTCGTGATCGACAGAAAGGTAGCCGAACGCGACCAGCTGGCGGTATACCGCGCGCCACTCGGGTTCCGACAGCGCGGCGCCGATACCGAACGTGCTGATCTTCTCGTGGCCGCGCTGGAGGATCTTCTCGCTCCGGTTGCCGCGCAGGATGTCGATCAGATGTCCCGCGCCGAAGTGGAAACCGCTCGCGCGGTGCGCGCGGAACACACAGGACAGCGCCATCTGCGCCTCGCGGGTCGCATCCCACGACGCCGGCGGCTCAAGGCACGTGTCGCAGTTGCCACACGGCGCGCTCGGCTCGCCGAAATAACCGAGCAGCCGCACGCGCCGGCACGATGCGGCCTCGCACAGGCCGAGCAGCGCATCGAGCTTGCCAGTCTGCACGCGCTTGTGCGCCTCGTCCGCCTCCGATTCATCGATCATCTTGCGCTGCTGAACCACGTCGCCGAGACCGTAGGTCATCCACGCGTTGGCAGGCATACCGTCGCGCCCCGCGCGGCCGGTTTCCTGGTAGTAGCCCTCGACGCTCTTCGGCAAATCGAGGTGAGCGACGAAGCGGACGTCGGGTTTGTCGATGCCCATGCCGAAGGCGATCGTCGCGCACATCACGACGCCCTCTTCGCGCTGGAACATCTCCTGATGCTTCTGGCGGATCTCGAACTCCATGCCCGCGTGATAAGGCAGCGCGCGTACGCCCTGCGCCTTCAGCCATTCCGCGGTTTCCTCGACCTTGCGGCGCGACAGGCAGTAGACAACACCGGCGTCAGTGGTGCCGTCCTGCCGCGTGTGTTCGGCGCGGATGAAGTCGAGCAACTGCGACCGCGCGTTGTCCTTTTCGACAATGCGGTAGCGGATATTCGGGCGATCGAAGCTCGATACGAAGATGCGCGCGTCGTCGAGCGCGAGGCGCTGGACGATTTCCTCACGCGTGATCGCGTCCGCCGTCGCCGTAAGGGCGATGCGCGGCACCGACGGAAACCGTTCATGCAACACAGAAAGCTGGATATATTCCGGCCGGAAGTCGTGCCCCCACTGCGACACGCAGTGCGCTTCATCGATCGCGAAGAGGCCAATGCGGGTGCGCTCCAGCAGTTCGAGAAAGCGCGACGTCATGAGCCGTTCCGGCGCGACGTACAGCAAGTCAATATCGCCTTCACGCAAGGCGCGCTCAGTCGCGGCGGCTTCCGCGCCGGAGAGCGTCGAATTCAGGTAGGCCGCGCGCACGCCGACCTCGGTCAGCGCCGCGACCTGATCCTGCATCAGCGCGATCAACGGCGACACGACGATGCCGGCGCCGAAGCCCGCTTCGCGCCGCACCAACGATGGAATCTGGTAACACAGCGACTTGCCGCCGCCGGTCGGCATTAACACGAGCGAGTCGCCACCCGCGGCCACGTGCTCGACAATCTCGCCCTGCTGCCCTCTGAACGCGGGATAACCGAAGACTTCTTTGAGAATTTCGAGCGGACGGGACATTGAGATCGGGAAGAGACGGCGGGGCGGACAGACGAATTTTACCAACGCATCTGGTCCATGCTCGTATTTCTCGCAGACATTAACCATTCGGTCGATTGAACGGGCGAAAAAAAACCGCCCAGTCGAAACTGGGCGGCTCGATCGGTTTGCAGGCCAGGCGGCTTGCGCCGCCAGGTCTTACTCGCCGGAGTGTTGCTGTTCGGCAGCGGGGGTTTCCGGCGTACCGAATTCGAAGGCCTCTTCGGCCGCGATCTGATCGAAACGCTCGCGGTCGGACAGTTCCTTGCTCTTGCGTGCCTTGTGGAACGCGAGACCCGTACCAGCCGGAATCAGGCGGCCAACGATCACGTTTTCCTTCAGCCCGCGCAGATCGTCGCGCTTGCCCATGATCGCCGCTTCGGTCAGCACGCGGGTCGTTTCCTGGAACGACGCCGCTGAGATGAACGAATCGGTCGACAGCGACGCCTTCGTGATACCGAGCAGCACGTTTTCGTACGTCGCCGGACGCTTGTCTTCCGCGATCATCCGGTCGTTCTCGTCGAGCATGTCCGACCGCTCAACCTGTTCGCCCGGAATGAAGCGCGTATCGCCGTTGTCCGAAATCTGCACACGACGCAGCATCTGACGCACGATCACTTCAATGTGCTTGTCGTTGATCTTCACGCCCTGCAGACGGTACACGTCCTGCACTTCGTCCACGATGTAGCGCGACAGCGCCTCGACGCCCTGCAGACGCAGGATGTCGTGCGGATCGGCCGGCCCGTCGACAATCATTTCGCCCTTGTTGACGACCTGACCATCGTGCACCAGAACCTGCTTTTCCTTCGCGATCAGGAACTCGTGCTGTTCGCCTTCGAGGTCCGTGATAACGAGACGCTGCTTGCCCTTCGTGTCCTTACCGAACGACGTCGTACCCGTGACTTCCGCGAGAATGCCGGCGTCCTTCGGCGAACGTGCTTCGAACAGTTCGGCCACGCGCGGCAGACCACCGGTAATGTCACGCGTCTTCTGCGATTCAGTCGGGATACGTGCGAGCACTTCACCGACCTGCACCTGCTGACCGTCCTTCACGGTGATCAGCGCGCCGACCTGGAAGCCGATCTGCACCGAATGCTCGGTGTTCGGGATCTTCACTTCCTCGCCGGCCGCGTCGAGCAGTTTCACCTGCGGACGCACGCTCTTCGAAGCCTGCGAACCGCGGCGCTTCACGTCGATCACGACGAGCGTCGACAGCCCCGTCACGTCGTCGATCTGCTTTGCCACCGTCACGCCTTCTTCGACGTTTTCGAACTTCACCGTACCACCGTACTCGGTGATGATCGGGCGCGTCATCGGATCCCACGTCGCGAGCTGCGTACCGGCCTTGATCTGCGCACCATCCAGCTGCAGCAGCGTCGCGCCGTACGGCACCTTGTGACGTTCACGCTCACGGCCGTGGTCGTCGGTGATCATCGCTTCGCCCGAACGCGAGATGACGATCTGCTCGCCCTTCGCGTTGGTGACGTAACGCATCGTCGACGTGAAACGGACCGTACCGTTCGACTTGGCTTCAACCGACGAAGCAACCGCCGCACGCGATGCCGCACCGCCGATGTGGAACGTCCGCATCGTCAACTGCGTACCCGGTTCACCGATCGACTGAGCAGCGATCACGCCCACTGCTTCGCCGACGTTGACCGACGAGCCGCGGCCAAGGTCGCGGCCGTAGCACGCGGCGCACAGGCCGTAACGCGTTTCGCAGGTAAGCGGCGTACGTACGCGCACTTCGTCGATGCCGAGGCGTTCGATTTCTTCGACCGCATCTTCATCGAGCAGCGTGCCCGATTCGTACAGCGTTTCCTGCGATTCCGGGTTGACGACGTCCGCCACCGCGACGCGGCCGAGAATCCGGTCACGCAGTGCTTCGACGACTTCACCACCCTCGACGAGTGCCTTCATCGCCACGCCATTCGACGTGCCGCAATCGTCTTCGACCACCACGAGATCCTGCGTGACGTCGACGAGACGACGCGTCAGGTAACCCGAGTTCGCCGTCTTCAGTGCCGTATCAGCCAGACCCTTACGTGCACCGTGGGTCGAGATGAAGTACTGCAACACGTTCAGGCCTTCGCGGAAGTTCGCCGTAATCGGCGTCTCGATGATCGAGCCGTCCGGCTTCGCCATCAGGCCACGCATACCGGCCAGCTGACGAATCTGGACTGCGGAACCCCGCGCGCCCGAGTCAGCCATCATGTAGATGGAGTTGAACGACTCCTGGCGCGTTTCCTTGCCGTCGCGATCGACCACCGGTTCCGTCGACAGCTGTTCCATCATCGCCTTGCCGACCGCTTCCGACGTTGCCGACCAGATGTCGACCACGTTGTTGTAGCGCTCTTGCGACGTGACGAGACCCGACATGTACTGACGGTCGTATTCCTTCACCTTCTTCGCGGCGTCGCCAACGATCGTTTCCTTCTGCGGCGGCACGAGCATGTCGTCGACGCAGATCGAAATACCGGCGCGCGTCGCCAGACGGAAGCCCGACTGCATCAGCTGGTCGGCGAAGATCACCGTTTCGCGCAGACCGCACTTGCGGAAAGCCGTGTTGATCAGACGCGAAATTTCCTTCTTCTTCAGCGGCTTGTTCAGCACCGTGAACGGCAGTCCCGGCGGCAGAATTTCCGACAGGATCGCGCGGCCGACGGTCGTCGCGTACAGCGAGATCTTCGGCACGAACTGCGGTGCGCCTTCCGACGTGTCTTCGTTGCGGACCATTTCGGTGATCCGAACGTTGACGCGCGATGCGAGTTCGACTTCCTTGTTCTCGTACGCGCGCAGTGCTTCCGACACGCCCGTGAACGACAGGCCTTCGCCCTTCGCATTGACGGCTTCACGCGTCGCGTAGTACAGGCCGAGCACGATATCCTGCGACGGCACGATCGACGGATCGCCGTTGGCCGGGAACAGGACGTTGTTCGACGCCAGCATCAGCGTGCGTGCTTCCATCTGCGCTTCGAGCGACAGCGGAACGTGAACAGCCATCTGGTCACCGTCGAAGTCGGCGTTGAACGCCGCGCAAACGAGCGGATGCAGCTGGATCGCCTTACCTTCGATCAGCACCGGCTCGAAAGCCTGAATGCCAAGACGGTGCAGCGTCGGCGCGCGGTTCAGCATGACCGGATGTTCGCGAATGACTTCTTCGAGAATGTCCCACACCACCGGCGTCTGGTTCTCGACTTCCTTCTTCGCAGCCTTGATGGTGGTAGCGACACCCATCACTTCGAGCTTGTTGAAGATGAACGGCTTGAACAGTTCGAGCGCCATCAGCTTCGGCAGACCGCACTGATGCAGCTTGAGCGTCGGGCCGACCACGATGACCGAACGGCCCGAGTAGTCGACGCGCTTGCCCAGCAGGTTCTGACGGAACCGGCCGCCCTTACCCTTGATCATGTCGGCGAGCGACTTCAGCGGACGCTTGTTCGCGCCCGTCATTGCCTTACCGCGACGACCGTTGTCGAGCAGCGAATCGACGGCTTCCTGCAGCATCCGCTTTTCGTTGCGGACGATGATTTCAGGTGCCTTCAGTTCGAGCAGACGCTTCAACCGGTTGTTACGGTTGATCACGCGGCGATACAGGTCGTTCAGGTCCGACGTCGCGAAACGGCCGCCGTCGAGCGGCACGAGCGGACGCAGTTCCGGCGGCAGCACCGGCAGCACTTCGAGCACCATCCAGTCAGGCTTGATGCCCGAACGCTGGAAAGCCTCGAGCACCTTCAGGCGCTTCGCGTACTTCTTGATCTTCGCTTCCGAACCCGTGTTCTTGAGTTCGGTGCGCAGCATCTCGACCTGTTCGTCGATGTTGATCGCACGCAGCAGCTCGCGCACGCCTTCCGCGCCCATCTCGGCGCGGAATTCGTCACCGTACTCTTCGACCTTGTTGTAGTAATCCTCTTCGGTCATGATCTGCCGCGCTTTCAGCGGCGTCATGCCCGGATCGATCACTACGTAGGCTTCGAAGTACAGCACGCGTTCGATGTCGCGCAGCGTCATGTCGAGCACCATGCCCAGACGCGACGGCAGCGACTTCAGGAACCAGATGTGCGCAACCGGCGAGGCCAGTTCGATGTGGCCCATCCGTTCGCGACGCACCTTGGCGAGCGTCACTTCGACGCCGCACTTTTCGCAGATCACGCCGCGGTGCTTCAGACGCTTGTACTTACCGCACAGACATTCGTAGTCCTTGATCGGCCCGAAGATCTTCGCGCAGAACAGACCATCGCGTTCCGGCTTGAACGTACGGTAGTTGATCGTTTCCGGCTTCTTCACCTCACCGAACGACCACGAACGGATCTTGTCTGGCGAGGCCAGACCGATCTTGATCGCGTCAAACACTTCAGGTTGTTGGACTTGCTTGAATAGATCGAGCAGAGCTTTCATTGCTTTCTCTCCGTAGTCCGATTAGTTGCGGTCGAGGTCGATGTCGATACCGAGCGAGCGGATTTCCTTCACCAGCACGTTGAAGGATTCCGGCATGCCTGCATCGATCACGTGATCGCCCTTGACCAGGTTCTCATACACCTTGGTCCGGCCTGTCACGTCATCCGACTTCACCGTCAGCATTTCCTGCAGCACGTACGATGCGCCGTACGCTTCGAGCGCCCACACTTCCATTTCACCGAAGCGCTGACCACCGAACTGCGCCTTGCCGCCCAGCGGTTGCTGCGTTACGAGCGAGTACGGGCCAGTCGAACGTGCGTGCATCTTGTCGTCGACCAAGTGGTGCAGCTTCAGGTAGTGCATGTAGCCGACCGTTACCGATCGCTCGAATGCCTCACCCGTGCGGCCGTCATACAGACGCACCTGGTTCTTCGACTTCGTCATGCCGAGGTTCTGCGCGATGTCGTCCGGGAACGCCAGGTTCAACATGCCCGACATTTCCTCTTCCGTCGCACCGTCGAACACCGGTGTTGCGAACGGCACGCCTTCACGCAGGTTCTTCGCGAGTTCGACGATTTCTTCGTCCGTGAACGTGTCGATCTCTTCCGCGCGGCCCGACTCGTTGTAGATCTTGGTCAGGAATTCGCGCAGTTCGGCAATCTTCGCCTGACGCTGCAGCATTTCGCCAATCCGCCAGCCGAGACCCTTCGCAGCCCAGCCCAGATGCACTTCGAGCACCTGCCCGACGTTCATCCGCGACGGCACGCCAAGCGGGTTCAGCACGACGTCGGCCGGACGGCCATCAGCCATGTACGGCATATCTTCGATCGGCACGATCTTCGACACGACACCCTTGTTACCGTGACGACCCGCCATCTTGTCGCCAGGCTGCAAGCGGCGTTTCACCGCGAGGTACACCTTGACCATCTTCAGCACGCCCGGCGGCAGTTCGTCGCCTTGCGTGAGCTTCTTGCGCTTTTCTTCGAACGCCAGATCGAACTGGTGACGCTTCTGTTCGATCGAGTCCTTGATCGCTTCGAGCTGTGCCGCTGCTTCTTCGTCCGCGAGGCGGATATCGAACCAGTGGTAGTGATCGAGATCTTCCAGGTAAGCCTGTTCGATCTTCGTTCCCTTCGCGAGCTTCTTCGGACCGCCGTTCGCGACCTTGCCGACGAGCATCCGTGCGAGACGCTGGAATGCATCGCCTTCTACGATACGCAGCTGGTCGTTCAGGTCGAGGCGATAGCGCTTCAGCTCATCATCGATGATCTGTTGCGCGCGCTTGTCGCGCTGGATGCCTTCACGCGTGAACACCTGCACGTCGATGACCGTACCGCTCATGCCCGACGGCACGCGCAGCGACGTATCCTTCACGTCCGAAGCCTTCTCACCGAAGATCGCACGCAGCAGCTTTTCTTCCGGCGTCAGCTGGGTCTCGCCCTTCGGCGTCACCTTACCGACCAGCACGTCGCCCGCTTCGACTTCCGCGCCGATGTACACGATGCCCGACTCATCGAGACGGCCAAGCTGTACTTCTGCGAGATTCGAAATGTCGCGCGTGATTTCTTCCGGTCCGAGCTTCGTGTCGCGAGCTACGACGTTCAGTTCTTCGATGTGGATCGACGTGTAACGGTCGTCCGCCACCACCTTCTCCGAGATCAGGATCGAATCTTCGAAGTTGTAGCCATTCCACGGCATGAACGCGACCAGCATGTTCTGGCCGAGTGCCAGTTCGCCCAGATCGGTCGATGCGCCGTCAGCCAGCACGTCGCCACGCGACACGATGTCGCCGACCTTCACGATCGGGCGCTGGTTGATGTTCGTGTTCTGGTTCGAACGCGTGTACTTGATCAGGTTGTAGATGTCCACGCCGACGTCGCCAGCAGCGGCTTCGTCATCGTTCACGCGAATCACCATACGGCCTGCGTCGACGTAATCCACCACGCCACCGCGGAATGCCTGAACCGTCGTACCCGAGTCGACTGCCACCGTGCGCTCGATACCCGTACCGACCACGGCCTTCTCAGGACGCAGACACGGCACAGCCTGACGCTGCATGTTCGAACCCATCAATGCGCGGTTCGCGTCATCGTGTTCGAGGAACGGAATCAGCGATGCGGCCACCGAGACGATCTGCGACGGCGCCACGTCCATGTACTGGATGCGGTCCGGCGTGACCATCAGCGTTTCGCCCGCTTCACGCGACGACACGAGTTCGTCGGTCAGCGAGCCGTCAGCCGCCACCGCCGCGTTCGCCTGAGCGATCACGTAACGGCCTTCTTCGATCGCCGACAGATAGTCGATCTGATCCGTCACCTTGCTGTCCACAACCTTGCGATACGGCGTTTCGAGGAAGCCGTATTCGTTCAGGTGCGCGTACAGTGCGAGCGAGTTGATCAGGCCGATGTTCGGACCTTCCGGCGTTTCAATCGGGCACACGCGGCCATAGTGGGTCGGGTGCACGTCGCGGACTTCAAAGCCAGCGCGCTCGCGCGTCAGACCGCCCGGTCCAAGTGCCGATACGCGGCGCTTGTGGGTGATTTCCGACAGCGGGTTGGTCTGGTCCATGAACTGCGACAACTGCGACGAACCGAAGAACTCGCGGATCGCCGACGAAATCGGCTTCGAGTTGATCAGGTCGTGCGGCATCAGGTTTTCGCTTTCGGCCTGGCCGAGGCGTTCCTTCACCGCGCGCTCGACACGCACGAGACCGGCGCGGAACTGGTTTTCCGCCAGTTCACCGACGCAACGCACACGACGATTGCCCAGGTGATCGATGTCGTCGACTTCGCCCTTGCCGTTACGCAGTTCAACGAGGATCTTGATCGTCGCGAGGATGTCGTCGTCCAGCAGCGTCATCGGACCGACGATCTCGTCACGGCCGACCCGGCGATTGAACTTCATACGGCCGACCTTCGACAGATCGTACGCATCTTCGCTGTAGAACAGACGGTTGAACAACGCCTCGACCGCTTCTTCGGTCGGCGGTTCGCCCGGGCGCATCATGCGGTAGATCGCGATGCGGGCAGCCATGCGGTCAGCCGTTTCATCGATACGCAGCGTCGACGAGATGTACGGACCTTGATCCAGATCGTTCGTGTAGAGCGTCTGGATGTCCTTGATCTTCGCTTCGCGCAGCTTCTCGAGAACCGTTTCGGTGATTTCGTCGTTCGCGTTCGCGATCACTTCGCCGGTATCGCCGTCGACTACGTTCTTCGCCAGCACGCGGCCGAGCAGGTAGTCTTCCGGAACCGAGATGAACTTGGTCTTCGCGCTTTCGAGGTCGCGAATGTGCTTCGCGTTGATCCGCTTGTCCTTCTGGACAATCACGTTGCCGTCGCGATCCGAGATGTCGAAACGCGCGACTTCGCCACGCAGACGCTCCGGCACGAACTCCATCTGTGCGCCTTCCGGCATCAGAGCGAAGTTATCGAACACGAAGAAGTTTGCGAGGATCTGTTCCGGCGTGAGGCCGATCGCCTTCAGCAGGATCGTGACCGGCATCTTGCGGCGACGGTCGACACGGAAGTACAGCACGTCCTTCGGGTCGAATTCGAAGTCGAGCCACGAACCGCGGTACGGAATGATCCGCGCGGAGAACAGCAGCTTGCCCGAGCTGTGCGTCTTGCCTTTGTCGTGTTCGAAGAACACGCCAGGCGAGCGGTGCAGCTGCGAAACGATCACGCGTTCCGTGCCGTTGATGACGAACGAACCCGTCGGCGTCATGAGCGGAATTTCGCCCATGTACACCTCTTGTTCCTTCACTTCCTTCACGACCGGCTTGCTCGGCGACTCTTTATCGAGCAGCACGAGGCGCACCTTGGCACGCAGGGCGGAACAGTACGTCAGGCCGCGCTGCTGGCATTCCTTGATGTTGAATGCCGGCGACGACAGCATGTAGCTGACGAACTCAAGACGGGCGAACCCGTTGTGCGAAACGATTGGAAAAACAGACGTAAACGCAGCCTGCAGGCCTTCCGGCTTGCGCTGCGTTGCAGCCACGTCTGCTTGCAGAAACGTGCTGAATGATTCAAGCTGGGTAGCCAGCAAGAAAGGTACTTGGTGAACGATGGGGCGCTTCGCAAAGCTCTTGCGAATACGCTTCTTCTCGGTGAAGGAATATTGCATACGATCTCCGAATCACGGCGGGCATTGTTGTCGAGGCAGGATACCTGGATGAGACAACCCGAGTGTTCACCGACTGAGACCCGATGGCCGTCCGATGGCCTGAACGAGCCTAAAAGCTTGGTGGTTGGCCGCTACCAACCGCTGGCTGACGGCAGCGGATGCCTATGTTGCCCGCTGCCCGACCAAACTTGCCTTCTGCAGTCGCTTCAGAAGACAAAGAGAAACGCCGGTCGACATTACCGAAAGACGATTCTCTTTGGCTTCTGGGGCCTCCGTTATTGCCGATACGACCCTGCAAAAACGTAGTCCCCACAAAGCACAAAAAGGCCGGCGGTGGAAAACCGCCAGCCTTCGCGCAGCACGCCGAAACTTACTTGATTTCAGCCTTCGCGCCAGCTTCTTCCAGCTTCTTCTTGGCTTCTTCAGCTGCAGCCTTCGGTACCGCTTCCTTCACAGGCTTCGGTGCACCGTCGACCAGGTCCTTCGCTTCCTTCAGGCCGAGACCCGTCAGTTCGCGAACAGCCTTAATGACCGAAACCTTGTTCGCGCCGACTTCCGTCAGGTTGACCGTGAATTCGGTTTGCTCTTCAGCAACGGCTGCTGCGCCGCCGCCTGCCGGGCCTGCCACTGCAACAGCAGCTGCCGACACGCCAAACTTTTCTTCGAACGCCTTGACCAGCTCGTTCAGTTCCAGAACCGACATCGAGCCTACGGCTTCGAGGATGTCTTCTTTTGCGATTGCCATTTGAAATACTCCTAAATTGAATTCGGATACAGCTAGCGATCGATTACGCTCAACCGACGTGCGTCACGCACTGCCTGAAATTCAGGCAGCTTCGGCTTCTTCGCCCTTCTTCGCGGCCAGTGCGCCAAGAGCGCGCGCGAAGCCGGAGACGGGTGCCTGCATAACGAACAGCAGCTTGGAGAGCAGTTCCTCGCGGCTCGGGATGGAAGCCAGCGCTTGCACGCCCGCCTTGTCCATCACGTTGCCTTCGTAGGAACCGGCCTTGATGATCAACTTGTCATTGCTCTTGCTAAAGTCATTGACGACCTTCGCAGCAGCAATTGCATCTTCAGAGATGCCGTAGATCAGAGGACCGGTCATCTGCTCAGCCAGCGGAGCAAACGGGGTACCTTCAACAGCGCGACGCGCCAGCGTGTTTTTCAACACGCGCAGATACACCTGTTGCTCGCGCGCTTTCGCGCGCAGCTTGGTCAGATCGCCAACCGCGATTCCACGATATTCGGCCAGAACGACGGTCTGGGCTTTCGCGACTTGCGCGGCAACCTCAGCGACGACGGCCTGCTTACTTTCTTTGTTGAGTGGCACGGTTAACCTCCAGATTCGATACACGCAGCGGATGCTTTGCATATCGCATTCAACAACGGCGTCCGACCAGTCAGGAGCATTTCGACCGCCTGCTAACCGCATTGCTGCGGGTACCAAACGGCTTCAGCACTACAAAACCATTTCGGGTTCGCCATCTGCGTTGGCTTTGCATTAAGAGAACACCTGCCTGCTGCGTTCCCGCCAACGGTCTTTGACAACCGGCCGTTCGATGCAGACTGCCATCTCGCGACCGCCCAAAGCCCTTAAAAACCGCCTCGACTCGCGTCGAAGCGGTCAATTCTTTTACTGTGCTGCGAGCGATGCCTGGTCGACGCGTACGCCGACACCCATCGTGCTCGACAACGCGACCTTGCGCAGGTACACACCCTTGCTCGTTGCCGGCTTCGCCTTTTGCAGCGCTTCGACGAGAGCATTCAGGTTGCTGCGCAGTGCCGTTGCTTCGAACGAAGCACGGCCGATGGTGGCGTGGATGATCCCGGCCTTGTCGACACGGAACTGCACCTGACCAGCCTTGGCGTTCTTCACAGCCGTTGCGACGTCCGGCGTCACGGTGCCGACCTTCGGGTTCGGCATCAGGCCGCGCGGACCGAGGATCTGACCCAGCGTACCGACCACACGCATCGTGTCCGGCGAAGCGATCACGACGTCGAAGTTCAGGTTACCGGCCTTGACCTGTTCAGCCAGGTCTTCCATACCGACAATTTCCGCGCCGGCTGCACGAGCTTGCTCAGCCTTTTCGCCTTGAGCGAAAACAGCAACGCGCACCGACTTGCCGGTACCGGCAGGCAGCACGACCGAGCCGCGAACGACCTGGTCCGACTTCTTCGCATCGATGCCGAGTTGCACAGCAACGTCGATCGATTCGTTGAATTTCGCGTTCGCGCACTCTTTGACGAGCGTCAGCGCTTCGTCGATTGCGTAGAGCTTCTGGGCATCGATCTTCGATGCGAAAGCTTGCAGACGCTTAGAAAGCTTGGCCATTTACACGCCCTCCACGGTGATGCCCATCGAGCGGGCGCTACCAGCGATCGTACGAACCGCTGCGTCGAGATCAGCTGCCGTAAGATCCGGCATCTTGGCCTTCGCGATGTCTTCAGCTTGAGCGCGCGTGATCTTGCCGACCTTGTCGGTGTGCGGCTTGGCCGAACCCTTGTCGATCTTCGCTGCCTTCTTGATCAGAACCGTAGCCGGCGGCGTCTTCAGGACGAATGTGAAGCTCTTGTCCCCAAACGCGGTGATCACGACCGGGATCGGCAGACCGGGTTCCATCGCTTGAGTCTGCGCGTTGAACGCCTTGCAGAACTCCATGATGTTCAAACCGCGCTGACCCAGTGCCGGACCGACCGGCGGCGACGGGTTGGCTTTACCTGCAGGAATCTGCAGCTTGATAAAGCCGATGATTTTCTTTGCCATGTTGAAAACCTCGTTGGAACGCGTTAGCGTTCAGGTGAGTAGTAACGCGCTTTCATCGAAAAAACCGACTACTTACGCTCCTCAACGGCCATTACGCGGACCGTAAGCGCGAAAACCGGGGCGCGCCAGACGGCGCGCCCCGCAAAAATCTGGATTACAACTTCTCGACCTGGCCGAATTCCAACTCGACCGGCGTTGCACGGCCGAAAATCGTCACGGATACGCGAACACGCGACTTCTCGTAGTTCACTTCCTCGACGCTGCCGTTGAAGTCCGTGAACGGACCGTCCTTCACGCGCACCATTTCGCCGACTTCGAACAGGGTCTTCGGGCGTGGCTTCTCCACACCTTCCTGCATCTGCGACATGATCTTCTCGACTTCCCGCGGGGAAATCGGGCTCGGACGATTGCGCGCACCACCAACGAAACCGGTCACCTTTGCGGTGTTCTTCACCAGATGCCACGTTTCGTCCGTCATTTCCATTTCCACGAGCACATAGCCCGGGAAGAAACGACGTTCGGTCACCGATTTGTGACCACCCTTCACCTCAACCACCTCTTCGGTCGGTACGAGGATCTGGCCAAACTTGTCCTGCATGCCAGCGCGATCGATGCGCTCCTGAAGCGCACGTTGCACGCTCTTCTCCATGCCGGAGTAGGCGTGCACCACATACCAACGCTTGCCGCTCGGGGATGCCGGAGTATCGCTCATAT
The DNA here is from genome assembly GCF_002362315.1 of Paraburkholderia acidicola. Lineage (GTDB taxonomy): Bacteria > Pseudomonadota > Gammaproteobacteria > Burkholderiales > Burkholderiaceae > Paraburkholderia > Paraburkholderia acidicola. Next base: position 2,357 of record NZ_MTZV01000005.1, on the reverse strand, counting down.
CATTTCCAACCCAGAATCACCGAGAAAATCGCCCATTCAATGGATTTGTCGCTGATCCAGAGAAATATCGCCATGACGAATACGAAGGCAAACACCACGAGGGTCGTCTGGGTAGCCTCTTTACGAGTGGGCCACACGACCTTGCGGACTTCCTTGTACGAGTCTTTGGCGAACGCGATGAAACCCTTGCCGGGCGCGGAGATAAGACCGACCGCCACACCCGCGATCACACCAACTGCCAAGGCTGCACCGCGGACGTACCACTCCTGGCTGCCAAGCCAGAAGAACCCCACGAACCCGGCCAAGACCAACAATACGCCTGCGGCCAGCGTTAGCTTGTCGCCAGAAGTATTTACAGTTTCGACGGAAGGATTCGCCATAACACCTTAACGAGCGCCACATTAGCGCGAGATTGGCAGGGGCAGAGGGAATCGAACCCCCAACCTTCGGTTTTGGAGACCGACGCTCTGCCAGTTGAGCTATACCCCTAAACCATTTTGGGGTTGACGACATCGCCAACCCCGAAACAACCGATCAACGAGAAGTAACTGGCTTACTCGAGGATCTTGGCAACGACACCGGCGCCGACGGTACGACCGCCTTCGCGGATAGCGAAGCGCAGGCCTTCTTCCATGGCGATCGGGTTGATCAGCTTCACCGTGATCGTCACGTTGTCGCCCGGCATCACCATTTCCTTGTCCTTCGGCAGCTCGATCGAGCCCGTCACGTCCGTCGTACGGAAGTAGAACTGCGGACGGTAGTTGTTGAAGAACGGCGTGTGACGGCCGCCTTCATCCTTGCTCAGCACGTACACTTCTGCCGTGAAGTGCGTGTGCGGGTTGATCGAACCCGGCTTGGCCAGCACCTGGCCACGCTCCACGTCTTCACGCTTCGTGCCGCGCAGCAGGATACCCACGTTGTCGCCTGCCTGACCCTGGTCGAGCAGCTTGCGGAACATTTCCACGCCCGTGCACGTCGTCTTCACCGTCGGCTTGATCCCGACGATTTCGATTTCTTCGCCGACCTTCACGACACCGCGCTCAACCCGGCCCGTCACCACCGTACCGCGACCCGAGATCGAGAACACGTCTTCCACCGGCATCAGGAATGCGCCGTCCACTGCGCGCTCCGGCGTCGGGATGTACGTGTCCAGTGCATCGGCCAGGCTCATGATCGCCACTTCACCCAGTTCGCCCTTGTCGCCTTCCAGCGCCAGCTTGGCCGAACCCTTGATGATCGGCGTGTCGTCGCCCGGGAAGTCGTACTTCGACAGAAGTTCGCGAACTTCCATTTCGACGAGTTCCAGCAGCTCGGCGTCGTCCACCATGTCGCACTTGTTCAGGAACACGATGATGTACGGCACACCGACCTGACGCGCCAGCAGGATGTGCTCACGCGTTTGCGGCATCGGGCCGTCAGCGGCCGAGCACACCAGGATTGCGCCGTCCATCTGCGCTGCACCCGTGATCATGTTCTTCACATAGTCAGCGTGGCCCGGGCAGTCAACGTGCGCGTAGTGGCGGTTCGCCGTTTCGTACTCGACGTGCGCCGTGTTGATCGTGATACCGCGCGCCTTTTCTTCCGGCGCTGCGTCGATCTGGTCGTACGCCTTCGCTTCGCCGCCGAACTTCGCGGTCAGCACCGTCGTGATCGCTGCCGTCAGCGTGGTCTTGCCGTGGTCAACGTGACCGATCGTGCCAACGTTCACGTGCGGCTTCGTCCGCTCAAACTTACCCTTGGCCATTTCCGACTCCTAAGAGGATTTCCGTACGTTGCGCGAGGCGCAAACAGTCACTAGCTACTTGCTGGTGCCCATGGGCAGGATCGAACTGCCGACCTCTCCCTTACCAAGGGAGTGCTCTACCACTGAGCCACATGGGCGCTACATCTCAACACTGGAGCGGGTGAAGGGAATCGAACCCTCGTCATAAGCTTGGAAGGCTTCTGCTCTACCATTGAGCTACACCCGCAAGGATCCTGTCGATTCCCTCTACTTCGCTTGCATTCTGGTGGAGGAGGTTGGATTCGAACCAACGTAGGCGTAAGCCAACAGATTTACAGTCTGCCCCCTTTAGCCACTCGGGCACCCCTCCGCAGAGAACTGATGATTATGGGGGAGCAACACCACACTGTCAAGTGCGCTACCGCTCCCAAACCATGAAGCTCTCACTTAATACACCAGAAACGCCAAGCCCCCGCGAGCGGGAAGGCTGGCGGGGGCGAGGTTTGGAGCATGAGGAGCCTGACGATTACCTACTTTCACACGGGCAATCCGCACTATCATCGGCGTGGAGTCGTTTCACGGTCCTGTTCGGGATGGGAAGGGGTGGTACCGACACGCTATGGTCATCAGGCAT
>NZ_MTZV01000004.1 GCF_002362315.1 Paraburkholderia acidicola | reverse complement strand
AGTTTCCCGCGGCGCGCCTCCATCAAGCGCCCACACTTATCGGCTGTTAATTTTTAAAGATCGCATCGCACTCCGGTCCGTCGCGCTGGCTACTTCATGGTCACTTCAACCACCTTCCAGCACCGCCCTCCTGCGTCTGCCGCATCAGCAGCAGAGAAACGAGATTATGAAGAGTCTTTTCTGCTTCGTCAACACTATTTTTTGCTTTCGCTTAAAACCGTTCTGACGTTGCACCCGCTGGTTTCTGCAGCGGTCCTCGTTCGCAAACGAGGACGCGAATAGTAGGCCAATCCCCGGCTGGTGACAAGGGCGTGCGCCAACTTTTTATGAACGGTTACTTCGCGGAGCCACCCGCCACGCTGGTCAGCGAAACCGCTTCGGCCATTGCCGCGTAACCGGCGTCGGACGGATGGATGTGATCGCCGCTGTCATAGCCGCGCTGCAGACGATCCGGGGCAGCGGAGTCCCGCAGCGTCGCGTCGAAATCGACCACCCCGTCGAAGGCCCGGCTGGTCCGGATCCACCGGTTCACCGCCTGCCGGATCTCCTCGCGCTGCGGCGGCAACCCGGCGGGCGTCAACGTCGCGCCGACGATGCGGACGCCACGTCGATGCGTCGCGGCGATCACCTTCTGATAGCCCTCGATCAGATCGCTCGCCGTGACCGCCGTATGCGGCGCATCACAATCCAGCCCGCTGTGCGGCGGCATCGCGGCAAAGTTGATGTCGTTGATGCCGATCAGCAGAATGGCCGTCTGTACACCCGGATGCTGCAGCACATCGTGGTCGAAGCGCCGGACCAGCGCGTCGCCGTAGCAGCGCGAGTCGTTCAGTAACCGGTTGCCGCTGATGCCCAGATTGATGACCGCCGTGGCCCGTTCGCCTGACTGGGTAAGGCGCCGCACGAGTCCGTCTGGCCAGCGCCGGTTCTGGTTGAGGCTGGAGCGCATGCCGTCGGTAATGGAATCGCCGATGGCCGCAACCGTGCCAGCCGCGGGCGCATCGACGGCCAGCCCGGTCACCCACGCGTACTGCGTGAAGCGCCCGCGAAACGCGTCGCCGGAGGCATCGCCGGTATGGTCGCCCGGCGCGGAAACGTAATTCACCTGATTCGCGACGCGATGCCATGCCACCATCCGCTGCTCGCCGCCCATATAGGCACTCACCGCGTACGGCGTACCACCGACGATCCCCACCCGCACCGGATCGCTATCGATCTCGGCACCCGGCGACAACGCCACCGACTCCTTGCCAGCAAACGTCACCCGCACATCCGTACCGGCGCGAACCGCAGCACCGCCAGCGGCCCGAGCAATCCGCATCCCCTCTATGACAAGCGGCGCCCGCCCGTACTCATTGCTCACATGAACCCGCGCCACCGCCCCCGACAAGGTCGGATACACGATCTGCCGAACGGTCCGTCCGGCTACCTCGGGGGCGCGGTACAGCGGCGGCAGGTCGGCTTGCTGCGGAATCGGCTGGAGTGCGGTCGCCCAGGCGGTCACCCAGTGCGCGGGGGTATCGGCAGCAAATGCGGAGGATGGTGCGCAAGACAGCGTGGCAAGTGGTAACAGCAACGCACCGCAAGTCGCGGCCAGATGACGGAGAGTCATACGAATAGTCGGGCAGGTGACGATGAAGGCGGTCATTGTGCCCGAACCTTGCGTTCGAGCGTTCGAGCCGGAACAAAGCGACTCAGGTCAGCGTTCCAGCGGCTGCCGCCCAGGCGCCCGCAAGCCCCACCCGAACAGGTGCGATCGCGCGTCTTATCCCGCCAACGTCGGCCGGCTTTCCGCCAAAGGGCGACTGTCGGCCTCAGCGCCGGCAACATCGAGCGCGCTGACGCTGGCAGCCCTGATCTTCTCCTTCAACCACTCGAGCGCCGGATCTCCGTCGCCATCGCGCCGCGACAGCAACTGAACCGGATACTCGCCGAGATCCAGCGGCACAGGGCAAACCGCAAGCGCCGCCATACGCTCCAGCGCAGTGGCGGCATGACTCGGGAGCGTCACCACGGCACGGACACCCGTGAGAAAAGCCGGCACCGCCGAGAAATGCGTCAGCGCCGTATGGACCACCCGTCGCTTTCCCAACGCGTTCAGCGCGATGTCCACGATGCCGGAGCGTCCCGAGTACGAAACGAGCAGATGCGGCAACCGCAGGTAGTCCTCGACGGTGAGCGGCAGCGGGCAATCGAGCGCTTCGGGGTCCACCAGGCAGGCATACCCCGCATCGCCGATGTGTTCCTGAGTGATCCACGCCCTGCGCACCGTGCCCGAAACCACGGCCAGATCGATCTCGCGGTCGTTCAGCATCTGCTCGACGGTGTGGCGGTTGGTTTGCCTGAAGATCAACGACACCTGTCCGCCCTCGTCCCGAACGAGTCGCGACAGGCCCGGACCGATGGCCAGTTCGAAGTCGTCCGACATGCCGATCGAGAAACTGCGTACCGTGGTGGCCGGATCGAAAGTCTGATGCTGTGTGAGCACATGCCACAGATGCGCGACGCCAGACTCCAGTTGCTCGGCCATCGCCGACGCGCGCGGGGTCGGCTCCATCCCGCCGCGGGTACGCACGAACAGCGCGTCGCCACAGGTTTCCCTCAGACGCGCCAGCGCCGCGCTCGTCGCCGCCTGGCTAAGCGCCAGTCTCGACGCGGCTTTCGTGACGCTGCGCTCCTGCCACACCGCGAGGAACACGACGGACAGGTTCAGATCCAGCTTCCGAATATCCACCACATTGATTTTCATCTTTTGAATAATTTGTTTGATGAATACTTTCCAGCATAGCAAACTCGGCCGCATCACAGCTTAGGAGCAACACATGGCCAGACATCAGGTAGCAGTGGTTCAGGCGGGATCGCGGGTATTCGATACAGCGGCCACGCTCGATCGAATGGAAGCGCAATGCCGCGAAGCCGCGCAAACCGGCGCGCAACTCATCGTCTTTCCGGAGGCCTATGTAGGCGGTTATCCAAAGGGACTCGATTTCGGCGCACGCGTCGGCATGCGCAGCGCCGAAGGGCGAAACGATTTCCTGCGCTACTGGCAATCGGCAATCGAAGTGCCGGGTCCCGAAGTGGCCCGGATCGGCACGTTTGCGAAACAGGCGCGGGCGTATCTGGTCGCCGGGGTGATCGAGCGCGACGGGACGACGTTGTATTGCACGATGCTGTATTGGGGTCCCGACGGCGTGCTGCTGGACCGCCATCGCAAGCTGATGCCGACGGCCAGCGAACGTCTCGTCTGGGGCATGGGCGACGGCTCGACGCTGCCTGTGCTCGATACCCCGCTCGGCAGGCTGGGCGGTGCGATCTGCTGGGAAAACTACATGCCGGCGCTGCGCATGGCGATGTACGCGAAAGGCATCGGCATCTGGTGCGCGCCGACCGTGGACGACCGCGACATGTGGCAAAGCTCGATGCGCCACATCGCCTATGAAGGACGCTGCTTTGTGCTGAGCGCGTGCCAGTATCTGACCCGCGACGGCTGTCCGCCCGACTACGCCGGTATTGCCGGCGATGCGCCCGACACGGTGTTGATCCGCGGCGGCAGCGTCATCGTTAGTCCGTTCGGTGAGGTGCTCGCCGGCCCTGTCTATGGCAAGGAAGCGATCCTCTCGGCTGAGATCGATACCGACGACATCGTGCGTGGCAAATTCGATCTCGATGTGACCGGACACTACGCGCGGCCTGATGTATTCGAGCTGAAGGTGGACACGCGTGCGCGCTCCGCGGTCAGCCTCAACCGGCCGCAGCATTCGACGAACTCGACATCCGCACCGGCCACCGCCACCGGTGCGAGTTGCGCGAAAGACGAAGCACCCAGTGCGGGCACATCGGAATGAGCCTGGCGCCTCCCCACATTCACCGGACCGCGGAATTTCTCGCACAGCGACTCGGCACGTTGCCGCTGATCCCGCGGAGCCGTTGAAAGACACCCAAAGGCTCACAGATTCCGGTCAGAGAGAAAAACCTGATTGATGCCAACGCGCTCGCTCAAGATTCGCGGCGCGACCTGGCGTGTCTCAACGTTGATATCAGATGAATGCGAGCGTGGCGTAGATTGATGCGGGAAACATGGCCGCTATACAAGCCGTCATGAAAGGACTGCGAACCCCGACGCAATAGCAGACGAGGCGTCATTCGCCGCGCATCGCTTGTCTGTCACACGTGCGGAACCACGCGCGCGACGAGCGAGAGCAGGAAAATCAGAACAGTGAGGGACACGAGCAGGCACACGGTGATCTGAATCAACCGCCAGAGCGTTTTCATGCGCTGAGCCCAAAAAAAGAGGCCGCGTGAGCGGCCAGGAAGATCTGCTACAGGGGATTAGCTGCAGGATAGGGTGGCTTTCTTAAACGCAGCTTAAGTCTGGTCGAAAGTCGCTGCACCGATCCAGTTCCACCCAGATCGCAAGACATGGCACGGGGAATTGCACCGAGACCGCGTACCCGATTCAACGAATCGAACTTGTCGCAATCGTCGCCAGTTTGTCACGGACTCAATGAGCCATTTCCTCAAAGCGACAAGTGGACCAGTCCATTCGAAGGAAAATGGCACTTCCGAACGCCTCTGTCGTAGACGAACATCAGGCTTCGACATGACCGACGTGTCGTTCCGTCACCGAATCCCCCTGTACACCCATCAGGTCACGCGACGATGACCGGTGGAATCTGGAGTTTCACATGTACATACCCGCACACTTCGCTGTACCCGATGCAGAAGCACTTCATCGCATGATCCGGGAGCATCCGTTGGGCATTCTCATTGCCAGTACGCCGGGTGGTCTGGACGCCAATCACATTCCTTTTGAACTCACGCCAGACGAAGGCGAACACGGCACACTTCGCGCCCACGTCGCCCGATCGAACCCGATCTGGCAGGACGTGAAAGACGGCGATGAGGTCATGGTCGTGTTCCGTGGCGAAGAGGCGTACGTCTCGCCGACATGGTTTCCGAGCAAGCATGAGTTTCACAAGCAGGTTCCGACCTGGAATTACAAGGTCGTCCACCTGCATGGAAAAATCCGCATCCGCGATGACGAGCGGTTCGTGAGAGGCATGGTCGCGCGTCTCACGCGAACGCACGAAGCTTCCCTGCCGAAGCCCTGGAAAATGAGCGATGCGCCTGCCGACTATATCGACACGATGCTCAAGGCAATCGTCGGTATCGAGATCGAAGTCACGCGTATTACAGGCAAGTTCAAGCTCAGCCAGAACCGGGAACTGCGCGACCGTCTGAGCCTCGGTGAAGCGCTCAAGGCTCGAGGCGACGTAGCCATGGGACAGGCTACGCTGGATGCAATCGGCGACGCAAAGGCATAACATCCGTCATCGACGTTTTTGATGATCGTCAGGATGTTAATGCCAGAGGAGACCTGAGCGTGAATGGTGTGGTCATTATCGGTGCAGGACATAGCGGTGGGAAAGCCGCTCACGCATTAAGAAAGCAGGGATGGAGCGGGCCGATCACCTTGATCGGTAATGAATCGCAGCCGCCTTACGACCGGCCGCCGCTATCGAAAGCGGTGCTTCTCGGCAAGAAAACCGCTGACGCGTGCGAGTTCTGGCCCGCGCAATGGTACGTCGAGCAATCGGTCGAACTCGTGCTCGACCGGAACGTGACCGCGATAACACGCTCGCAAAAGACCGTCACGCTCGACGACGGTCGAACGATTCCCTACGATCAGCTTCTGATTGCGACAGGCGCACGTGCGATTGCTCTGCCCGTGCCCGGCGCCAACCTGCCCGGCGTCAGCCAGCTCCGCACCACCCGCGACGCCAGCCTGGTCGCTTCTTATCTGACCGCGGAAAACCGCATCGTCGTGATCGGAGCGGGATTCATCGGTCTGGAAGTCGCCGCAGCGGCGAGGGAACTCGGCTGTCATGTCACGGTACTCGAAGCCGCTCCGCATGCATTGACCAGAAGCCTTCCCGAAATCGTATCGGACGAATTGATCGGCATACATCGCGAACGCGGTGTGGATCTGCGCTTCGGCGTTTCGGTGATTGCCATCGAAGGAACCGATCGGGTCACGGCTGTGCGTCTGTCGACGGGAGTATCGATACCTTGCGACCATGTCGTGTATGGCATCGGTGTGCGTGCGGATACGCACCTCGCTGAAGCAGCCGGTCTCGATGTCGACAACGGCGTGGTGGTCGGTCCAGATCTTCGCACCAGTGACCCGGCGATTTTCGCCTGCGGCGACGTATGCGCTTTTACGAGTACGCGTTATGGTCAGCCTTTGCGACTGGAAAGCTGGAAGAACGCCGAAGACCAGGCTGATCTCGTTGCACGGAGCATGCTAGGCCAGGAAGTCGCATATGACCCGTTACCGTGGTTCTGGTCCAATCAATACGACGCGGTATTGCAGATCGCTGGATTGCCGGCTTTGGGAAGCGTGATTGCTCAACGGAAGATCGGCGCCGGTCGAATCTTCTTTTCGCTCGCCAACGATGGCACGTTGATCGGCGTCAGCGCGTTCGGACCTGTGCGAGATGTTGCGCTCACGATGCGCGTCGTCAAGGACTGGGTCCTGTCTGCCACGCCACTGTCCCCCACACTACTGGCTGATGCGGATATCAAGCTCGACAACGTGGCCGCCTTCGCGACACCGTCACTCGCTTGATCATGCGCTGAAGCCAGCCGGCCCGAACACGACCGTATCTACAATAGGCCGGACTCGTGGTGACGGTTTACGCAAGCGATACGGTCATGTCCAGGAAAACACCTTCCGTCGATGCCCCCGTGCTCGGCGCCATCGACAAAAGCGCCGGCCGGATCGGCGAGCAGCTCGCGCGAATGTTGCGCGATGCGATTACGCGCGGCGAGCTAAAACCGGGGGAGCGTCTGCCGTCTACGCGCACGCTCGCCAGTTCGCTGGATGTGGCACGCGGTACCGTCACCGACGTGTTCGGGCAACTGGTGGCGGAGGGCTATCTCGAGGCACGCGTAGGCGCGGGCACGCTCGTATCGCAAACCTGGGCGGAGCCGGAATGGCGCGACAGGCCGACGGGTTTCGAAACAACAACACCTGATGATCCGGTCTCGTTGCCGCCCAACATCGAACGCTATGCGGCGGTGGTCAAGGCGATGTCGCCGCTTCCGCCCGTGCCTTTCTCGATCGCAGTGCCGCGCGGCGACGTAGCGCTCGACGATACCTGGCGACGCTTGAGCAATCGCGTGCGCGCGACGCAAGCAGCCGCACCGACCACTTACGGCGATCCCGCCGGACTCCGCTCACTGCGGGAAGCCGTCGCTGACTACGTGCGAAAGTCGCGGGCGGTCACGTGTAGCGCCGACAACGTGATCATCATGAGCGGCACGCAGCAGGGGCTGTATGTTTCAGCACGCGTTCTGCTGTCTCACGGCGATGTCGCATGGGCGGAAAACCCGGCATACCCTGGACTGACGGCAGTTCTGGACGATGCACAGGCCAACCTGTTTCGTGTGCCGGTAGACAGTAATGGCATGGATCTCACGCATGCGATCGCCAGGTTTCCGGTCGCCCGGGCGATTTTCGTCACGCCTTCGCATCAGTATCCGCTTGGCATGCCGTTGAGTATGGCGCGGCGTGCAGCGCTGCTGAGATGGGCGCGGGAAAGCAGCGCGTGGGTCATCGAGGACGATTACGACAGCGAACTGCGCTACGCCGGCCATCCGTTCCCGTCGATGCAAGGACTCGATCCCGCGCGGGTCATCTACCTTGGGACCTTCAGCAAGGTGATGGCGCCGTCGCTCAGGCTCGGTTACGCGATCGTACCGCCCGCACTTGTCGATGCCTTCATTGGCGCGCGCGCACTGATGGACCGGCATTCGCCGTTAGCCGATCAGCACGTGATCGCCGCGTTCATGAGAGACGGTTACTTCGAGACGCATGTTCGCCGCATCAGAGGGATCTATGCGGAACGACGCGCAACGCTACTCGCTGAACTTCAGCGTCAGATCCCCGCTATCGAGGTGCAACCAAGCGACCAGGGGATGCATGTGCTTGCCTGGTTACCTGCCCATATCGACGACAAACAAGTCGAAGCAGCCGCCGCGGCTTCAGGCATTGCCGTTCGAGCCATTTCTCCCATGTACGACGGGCCTGCCCCGCGACCGGGACTGATGCTGGGTTTTGGTGGGCATTCAGTCGAGCAGTTGAGCGTGGCTGTTGGTCGCCTGCGGGACGTCATCGAGCAGGTCGCTCGACAGCGCTAGAAAGCGCCCCGTATCCCTTTCCCGTTTGCCCTCACGTGACAGGTATTGGCACATCTGCGGCCCGCCAGGCAGCATCAATCTCATTGATTCTCACCAGCCCCCAAACCGGCTGGTCCCCTCCCATCTCCTGATCGTCTTTAACTAAATAACGACGCACGACAACTGCGCCTCGCGAGCGCGGCCGTCCGTCGGTTGCGCCTGCAGCTTACGAATGAAAGATGTTCCGAACAGTCGGTTCTTATCAGGGGAATCACGTCAATGCAGAAAAACTTGCTCTGGCTCGCGCTCTTGTGCGCAAGCGCGGTGACACTTTCCGGATGTAATGGCGACGTCACAAGCTCCGGTAGTACGAGTTCGGCGACCTCCGGGCAATCGTCGGGACAGTCGTCCGGACAACCGTCCCCGCCGGTGGTGCTCGTAGATCAACCTTATACGGATCCCAATCAGTACAGCACCGCCGCAAGCGACGCGCTTCCCGCGACAGCAGCCTTTGATCAGGCGGCGGTCACGCATCACACGATGACCATCAACGGTCAGTCGGTCAGTTACACCGCCACCGCCGGTCACCTCACGGCCGCGGCACCGAGCACCGACGCCTCGAAACCGGCCGACAAAGAAGTGTCCTTTTTCTATGTCGCCTACACGCGCGACAATCAACCGCTCGGCAAACGCCCGGTGACCTTCTTCTGGAACGGTGGCCCTGGTTCATCCACCATCTGGTTGCATCTGGGTTCGTGGGGTCCCAAGACACTAGACATCGATGAAGCCAGCCTGACGCCCGCCATGCTGAAAACCCAGCCCGCGAATTTTCCGCTGGTCGACAACGATGTGACGATGCTCGGCGACAGCGATCTCGTGTTTGTCGACGCACCGGGCACCGGCTATTCGGAAGCGATCGCGCCTCACAAGAATCAGGACTTCTGGAGCGTCGACCAGGACACGGCGGCGTTCCGCGATTTCATCACGCGCTATATCACCGTGAACGGCAGACAGACATCGCCGAAGTATCTGTACGGCGAGTCTTATGGCGGCATTCGCACGCCCATCGTGGCGAATCTGCTTGAACAGCAAGGCAGCCTCGGCCAGGGCGGTCCGGCGCTGACCGGTGTGATCCTGAATTCGCCGATCCTCAGCTATAAAACCAACTGCTACATGGCGTGGAATTCGGCCGGAGGATATGGCGATTACACGGGCAGCAGCAGCGATCCCAACTGGACAAAAACTGTTTCCAACGTCTCTTGCGAAGGGTTTATCCCGAGCTACGCAGCGATTACGTACTCGATGAAGAATCCGGGCGCAAGCGCGCAGTCTGTAGGCGACTATGTCAGCCAGGCGCGTCTTGCCGCATCCCAGCAATGGGCGCCCAATCTGTCGAACTATGTCAACGAGACGTCAGGTCTTTATCCGCCCTACGCTGCGTCCACGTTTACTCCGGCCGACCAGGCGCTGTTCCAGACGATGGCGACGTCGACAGGGGTGACTGCGTCCGAGTGGCAAACCGCGTTCAACATGAATGTGCCGGATTTCGCGTCCGCTGCGCTGCAGCTTGCGCCGAATCAATGGCTCAAGTGGGGATTCTGGTCGCGGATGGACCGCTATAACGGCCTGGTGACCATTCCCGCCGGAACCGACTATGTTGGATCGGACGGCAAGCCGTTGGGCCCGAACAGCCAGGACGCCGAGGACTACAACGACCCTGCGTTCGCCAACGAGATCAAGACGTATCTGCCGGGTTTCCTCAAGTACAGCAGTGCGTCGACTTATGCGATCGAACCCGGCGCGGTCATCAACGACTGGAAATGGACGCACGGTACCGACACGTCGAATCATCCGACTTCGCTACCCGATCTGAGCGAAGCGATGACACTCGATCCTGCTCTCAAGGTCATCGTGTTTCACGGGTATCACGATCTCGCCTGTCCGTATCATCAAGGCGAACTCGATCTAGCGGGTGCGGGTTTGTCGTCCGCGGTTCCGATCAAGGCATTTCCGGGTGGGCACATGATCTATCTGACGAAGGCGTCGCGCGCACCGATGAAGCAGGCCATCGACGATTTCTTCAATCAGTCGCCGGCTCATGCAAGCTGAATTCATCGCTAACGACATTTCCAAACCTACTATTTCGTGACCACTATGCGATCTATCCACATTCTGACTGCGGTATGTGCTGCAAGCGCAGTGCTGTCGACTTCGCTTGCCTGTGCAGCGGGCGCGACCCGTGCAACCGGCTTCGCGAGCACAAACGACGCGGGCGGCTACTACCTCAAGGTTGGTGAACAGATGTCCGCGCCGCCTGCGGATTCGCCCGGCACGACCGTGCCGCAACCAACCGGCAAGACATTGCAGAGCCAGGTCGTGGCCGACCTCCAGCAACGCTTCAACGCCGCCGCCGATCCCACCACGCATCTGCTCTCTCTTGCGCAGGCGAAGAGCGCAGGTTGGGGATACATGGTCACGCACTTCAAGGAAATCGATCAGGACAACAAGGGCTCGGTGAGCTTTGACGACTTCCTGCGCTACCTGAAATCGCGGAACGGTCCGGCGTTTCGTAGCTAGCTGGGGTTCTGCGACGGAAGCTCGCTCGCCGGAAAAGTGAGCTTCACTAGCAACCCCTGGCCGCCGGGTGCGTCTTCGAGCGAAATCGTTCCCCGGTGCGCCCGGACGATCTCTCGCGCGATCGCCAGTCCCAGTCCGCTGCCCTCTTCGTCGGACGCACGAAAAAACGGCTCAAACGCACGCTCGCGCAACGCGGTGGGAATGCCGGGGCCGCCATCAAGCACATGGATGTTGACCGATCCCCCGGTCTGACTCGCATCGATCGCGACCTGCGTGCCTTTGGGCGAGTAACGGATCGCGTTGTCGAGGACGTTCGACAGCACTTCCGAAAGCAACGTCTCGCTGCCCGTCACGAAGAGCGGCGTCGCGATCGACACGACCAGTTCGATACCGCGACGCTGTGCAGCCAGCGCGAGTTTCTCGATCGCGCGCGCCGCCACTTCCCGCACGTCGACAACCTCGCCTTCGAACGCCGTATAGTCGGCCGCTTCCGCCTGCGCAAGCATCAGCAACTGGTTGATCAGCGAAACCATCGCGCGATTGCTGTGGTGCATGGCCAGCAGCGTTTCTCTCACGTCCTCGAGGTTGTGCTGACGCCGGGCGTATTGCAGCTGGATCCCCAGCAGCGTGAGTGGGGTCCGGATTTGGTGTGCCGCGTCGGCGATGAAGCGCCGCTGGGTCAGCGCCTGTCGTTCGATGATGTCGAGACACGCATTGAATGCGGCAATCAGCGGATGCAGCTCCGCATGGACATCGGTCGTATCGATTCGAACCCGCGTTTGCGACGGCTGCGCGGCGAGACCTCTCGCCAGCCTTTCGAGCGGGCGCAGCTCCAGTGTCAACCCTGCATAGACCAGCACCATCATCGCCGCAATGCTGCCGAGGATATACGCGAGTTGCGGTTTCCATAGCGACGCGACCATCGCATCGCGTGCGATCTGCGTGCGCCCAACCGACACCACGACGTCGACGATCCTGCCGGCGTCGTACATCGGACGCTTCAACGTGACGGCGCGTATCGGCATCTGCGAGACGTGTGCGTCGTACCAACGGGGCGAATCTGCGAGAGGCGTCTCCGGAAAATCCGAGGTCCCTGCTATGACCGGACCGCCCGCGATCTCGACGCGATAAAAAACCTGATCGCCCTGTGGCGTGCCCACGATCTGGATCGTGCTGGGCGACACGGATGCGACGAGATCGTCGCCGCTCCAGCGCACATCGGCAGCCATCACGCGGGCGGCGGCGAGCAGGGCGGCATCCTGCAGCAGATCGGCGGTGCGCCGCGCATTCTCATGCGTGAGCCAGCCCGCGACGCCACTGAATGCCGTCATCGGCACAATCAGCCAGAGCAGGAGCCGCGCACGCAGGCTACGCTTGCGGTTCTTCATTTTCCAGCAGATAGCCGAGCCCACGTAGCGTAATGATGGCCGCTGTGCTCTTCTCGATTTTCTTTCTCAGTCGCGACACGTAGATTTCGATTGCGTCGCCGCTGGGCGGTGCGTCCTTATCGGTCACCGCTTCGGCAAGCACCGCCTTCGACACCGTGCGCCCCGCCTGCAGGATGAGCGCCTCGAGCACGGCATGCTCACGCGGCGTAAGCGACAGGGCGTCGTCTTCGATAAAGAACTGGCGGCGGTCCATGTCGTAGAGCAGCGTGCCACAGCGGATGCGGTTCGAACGCGCGGGTGCGTGACGGCGAGCGAGTACCTTGATGCGCGCCACCAGTTCGCGGTCGTCGAACGGTTTGACGACGTAATCGTCGGCTCCTTCGCTCAGACAGATCACCTTTTCACCGACGTCACCCGTTGCAGTCAGGACTAGCACGGGGGTGTCGTTGGCGTTCTTGCGCATACGACGCAGCAGCGCCTTGCCCGACATGCCGGGCAGGTTCAGATCAAGTAGCACGACGTCGTAGCGCGCGTCGCGCAGCGACGCCTCCGCGATTTCACCGTCGAGTGCATGCTCGACGAGGAAACCCTCGTCGGTCAATGTCTTCGACAGCCAATGCGCGAGTTGCCGGTTATCTTCGATCAGCAGAAGTCTCATTGCCCTGGAAAGCTATGCCAGCTTGTATCCGTTGCGCGCCTGTTGCGAACGGTAGAGTATCAGCGTCGCCACGGCGCCACACAATCCGGCCATGCCCATCCACGCGCCGGGTGCAGCCTTGTCCCCGGTAAAGTGAATCAGCGACGTCGAGACGGCCGGGGTAAAACCTCCGACCAGCGTAGCGAGGCTGTAAGCCATCGAAAAACCCGTCGTACGCACATGAGCCGGCATCAGTTCGGTCAGCGACACGACCATGGCGCCGTTGTACCACGCATAGAGCACCGAAAACCAGAGTTCCACCAGCAGGAGCCGCTCGAACGACGGCGCGCTGACGAGCCACTGCATCGCCGGATAGGACGTCAGCATGGTAAGGACGGTGAAGAGCAGCAGGATGGGACGTCGCCCGACGCGATCGGAAACCGCTCCGGAAACCGGTAGCCAGAACAGGTTCGATACGCCCACGCAGACGGTGACGACCAGCGAATCGATGGCCGACAGATGCAGCACGGTCTTACCGAATGTCGGCGTATAGGTCGTGATCAGATAGAACGATACCGTCGTCATCACGACCAGCCCCATGCCCGCGACGATCAGGCCGGCGTTGTCGATCATCGACTTCATGATTTCGCCGAACCCCGGATGACGCTTGCGCGCTGCGAACTCATCGGTCTCGCGCAGCGTGCGGCGAATGAGCAGGAGAAACGGCACGATCAGGCAGCCGATCAGGAACGGCACGCGCCAGCCCCACGCGCTCAACTCGCTTGCGGGCAACACCTGGTTGAGCAGCACGCCAAGCGACGCCGCGAAGATGACCGCGACCTGCTGGCTACCCGATTGCCACGAACAGAAGAAACCACGTTTGCCGGGTGTCGCGATCTCCGAGAGATAAACAGACACGCCGCCGAGTTCGACGCCTGCCGAGAAACCTTGCAGCAGACGCCCGATCAGCACGATCACAGGCGCGATCACGCCAATCGTCGCGTAGCCGGGGACGAACGCCACGCATGCGGTACCGGCCGCCATCAGTGACAACGACAGGATCAGTCCTTTGCGCCGCCCGTGACGGTCGATATACGCCCCAAGCACCAGCGCGCCAATCGGCCGCATGAGGAACCCCGCACCAAACACGGAGAGTGCAAGCAGCAACGAGATGAACTCATTGTCCGCGGGAAAGAACGTGTGGGCGATCGCACCGGCGTAATAGGCGTAGACCGTAAAGTCGAACATCTCGAGAAAGTTGCCGCTGACCACGCGGAAAACGGCTCGAAATCGCGATTCTGGATGATGGGTGGTGGCTGGTTCCATGGTGCTCTTCTGTGCGTAGGGACGAGTCTGGATAACCGGCGCACGTGTGGCGTGTGCCGGGCAATGGTTCCTGTGAGTACAGCTGGCAAATACGGCTTGGCGGCTAGGCGATATCCATCACGGCCTTGCCCGACTGGCGACGTTCTTCGAGTGCCGCATGGGCCGCCTCGACGGTATCCAGCGTGTAACGACCGTTGATCCCGATGCGCAGCGCGCCCTGCTGGATGGCGGCGAAGATATCGTCGGCGCGCCGCTGTACCGTTTCGACATCGGCCAGATGATCCGCAAGCCGTGGTCGCGTAAGAAAGAGTGAGCCGGCTTCGCCCAGTTCATAGGGATCGAGATCGTGCATCGGACCGGTGACGGAGCCGTAGTTGACGACGAGACCCCGGGTTCGCGTCGCCCGGAAGCTGTCGCGCAGCGTGGTCCGGCCCACTGCGTCGAATACGACATCGACACCTCGACCCTGCGTCAAGTCGCGGATTCTGTCGGCGAACGCCCCATCGTCGTACATCAACACATGATCGGCGCCGAGCGACTTCGCGATTGCCGCCTTGGCGGGGGAACTGGTCGTCGCAAACACTTCCGCGCCACGTCGCTTCGCAAGTTGCACGAGCAACTGTCCGATGCCACCGGACGCGGCATGTACGAGGCACGTGCTGCCCGCTCCGATGCGCGCGACATCCTCGAGCAGATAGTGTGCGGTGGAGCCCTGGAAAATCGCTGCAGCGGCGATGTCGTAGCCGATCCCATCCGGCAGTTTTGCAAGACGCGCAGCGGGCACCAACGCGTACTCGGCGTACGCGCCCCACGAGATGCACCACGCCACCCGGTCGCCCTTGCGACATGACGTGACACCCGTGCCCGCTTCGATGACTTCACCTGAGCCTTCCATACCGAGCGTGCATGGAATTCTCACGGGATAGGTACGTGACTCGCGATACTTGCCCTGCCGCGTGTGGATGTCCATGAAGTTGATCCCTGCCGCTACGACGCGCACGAGCACTTCACCCGGCGCCGGCTTCGGTACGTCGATCTCGACGCGCCGAAGTACTTCGGGTCCGCCGTACTCGTGGATCTGGATGGCTCGCATGACAGCATGTCTCCGGTGTAGGCGAGGTTCAGTGCGAACCTGCGGCCTGGTCGTCCGATGTGTCCGTAGGCGCAGCAGCGACGAAGCGGTTGGTATAGGTGCGCGCGAGGTCGATATGCCGCTCCGACAACTCGGGGTTGGCGCCGGCGAGCACCGCGAGCACTGCCGACGGCACATCCGCAGGCATCATCCCCGTCGACGAATACGCGGGCTTCGCAATGGCCAGGGCCTGCAGATAGATCGCGAGGTTATCGCCGCGGATCGTTGCAGGCACCACGGCTGCGATAGCGGTTTCGTCATGCGTCTGGATGAAACGCAGCGCATCACGCACGGCACGCGCGAGCCGGGCCGTCTCGTCCGGATGCGCGTCGATCCAGTCACGCTGCATGTAGAGACAGGCACCCACATACGCCCCGCCTAGCTGTGCGTAGGTGTCTTTCACGCTGCGCATGTCGACGAGCGGCCGTGCTTCGAGGCGAGTCAACATGCGTGTCGCCGTCGGCTCTTCGATCATGCCGGCGTCGACCGTGCCATCGACAATCGCTTTCTCGAACGCGGACTCGTTGGCAAGAGGGACCACCGTGTATTCGCCGGACCGCACGCCCGCGCGCTCAACGAGGTAGCGTGTCAGGAAGTAAGTCGACGATCCGAAGCCGGTTACACCGAGCCGGCGTCCCTTTGCGTCAGCCATCGACTTCATGTTGCCGCCGCGGCGCGCAAGCTCGATGAGCCCCGCGGATTGACCCAGCACGACGACGGACTGCACATCGAGACCATGACTTTGCAGCTCGATCGTGTGATCGTAAAAGCCGACCGCGCCCTGGATAGCGCCCGCAACGAGTTCAGTCGAGGTATCGATGCCCGCCGGCGAAGACACCACGCGGACGTCGAGGCCCTCCCTGCGGAAGTAGCCGAGCTGGTCCGCAAGGATCACCGGCAGGTAGATCAGCTTCGCGGCGCCGCCGGTCATCAGCACAATGGGTTGCGCGCTCACGAGTCGCGCCGCCGTTAACGCCACGATGCAGAACAGTGCACGGAACAGGGTTCCTGTGTGGCGCGGCATTCCTGTCTCCTCACAGTTGAAACAGCGCCTGTCAATGCAGGCGTTGGCATGCGAGGAAGTATAGGGAAAGCTGCCCTTCTGATTGCTTTCTGCGGGCAGACTGTTTTCTCAGTGGTTTCCCGATCCGTCGATCGGAGGCGCTTGCCGCTGGGATTGACGGCTCTGTCGCCTTGGACAGAGCCGTCGCGGGGCTTTAAGACTCGCCCTGACGAGGCTGATCGAGGATCAGTGAAGCTCGGCCAGCACTGCGGGACTGAAGTCCTTCAGGCTGCTGGTGTCGCCGGCACGAATCTTCGCCACCCATTCCGGGTCGCTCAGTATTGCGCGGCCGATTGCGATCAGGTCGAACTCGTCACGCGCCATCCGTTCCAGCAGATTGTCGAGACTCGCCGGGGTAGAACTTTCACCACCGAAGGTGCCGACGAAGTCGACGGAAAGACCGACGGACCCCACGCTAATTGTCGCGGCGCCGGTCAGTTTCTTCGCCCAGCCTGCAAAGTTGAGTCCATTTTCTCCATCGATCTGCGGAAACTCCGCTTCCCAGAAGCGTCGTTGGGAACAGTGCAGGATATCGGCGCCCGCCTCTACGAGCGGGACGAGCCAGTCGGCCATTTCGTCCGGCGTATGCGCCAGCCGGGCCCCGAAGTCCTGCTGCTTCCATTGACTTAGACGCAGGATGATCGGGTGATCCGGCCCAACCGCCGCTCTGACGCTCTTGACCACTTCGATCGCGAAGCGCGATCGTTCGCGGACCGTGCTTCCGCCGAAATGATCGGAGCGCTGGTTCGTGCCGTCCCAGAAGAACTGGTCGAGCAGATAGCCATGCGCGCCGTGAATCTCCACGGTGTCGAAGCCGAGGCGCTTCGACTCTGCTGCGGCCCGTCCGAATGCAGCAAGTGTGTCTGCGATGTCTTCGTCGGTCATCGCTTTGCCGCGCTCCTTTTTAGGCGCAACAAGACCCGAGGGACTTTCGGCCGGTGCATCGGGCTTCCATTCAGTGAACGGGTTAGAGACTGAGCCGACGTGCCAGATCTGCGGTGCCATCTTGCCGCCTGCTTCATGCACGGCGTCGATGACATTCTTCCAGCCGGCAAGCGCTTGCTCGCCGTGAAAGAACGGGATGGCCGGATCGTTGCGTGACGACGGACGATCGATCACCGTTCCTTCGGAGATGATGAGGCCGACCTGACCCAATGCCCGCCGCCGGTAGTAATCGGCTACGTTGGCGCCGGGTACACCTTCCGGCGAGAACGAGCGCGTCATCGGCGCCATGACGATGCGGTTTTTCAGGTTGAGCGTTTTCAGTTGAAACGGTCTGAACAACGTGTCGAGTTGCGGACTGGTCATTGATGAATTGAATCTCGCGGATGGAAAACTTGATGGTATATGTTTTATACTTAGTGTCAATGAGTCACCGCAATGCAACCAGGTAGCCTTCAGGAAACCGTCATGCACGAATCGAAGACCAAGGTGTTATCGGCAGCGGATTGCCCGAGTCGTCTGCTGCTCGATCAGATCGCCGATAAATGGTCGGTATTGATCATTGCGTCGCTTCGTGACGGGCCGTTGCGATTCAACGCGATCAAGCGTCGCATCGAAGGGGTGACGCAGAAGGCGCTGACGCAGTGTTTGCGCCGGCTCGAGCGCAATGGAATAGTCGAGAGAAACGTGATTACGACGTCGCCAATCTCTGTCGAATACGAGATCTCAGCGCTTGGGCGTTCACTTGATCGCCCGTTCAAGGCGCTTTATCAATGGACGCTCGAGTACCTTCCGGAAGTCGAGAAAGCGCGCGCTCGCTACGATGAGCGCGCAGTTGCGGACTAGTGTTGGGGGCGTTGGCGGTCTGCAAATCGCCGACTGAGTGTCGAGAATCCAGGTGTCGGTTACGCCAGGGCTAAGCATGTTGGCCAGGTTTGAAATTGGAGGATGCGGACGCTGTGGAAGTACATCCACGTGTTCACCTCTAATCCGTGCTTTGCTGGCGTCGGTCCTGCCGGTATCAGGAGATACAATGAGCCCCTCCTGAAATTGGCAACACATCAAACGTGGCATGAGCCAAACCTCCCGCGCCTTCCTGCTCGGCCCTTTGCTAAAAAAGGTGTCGCGCTCGTTCTATCTCACACTCGCTGTACTACCCACCGGTATGCGGGACCCGGTTGGCCTCGCCTACCTGCTCGCGCGCGCGGCCGATACGATCGCCGACACTTCGATGCTGCCACCGGCACGACGCCTCGAATGGCTGTTGTCATTACGCGAACAGGTGAACGGCCAGCCCGACGACGCGGCACTGCGTACGATGGCGGCCGAAATCGCGAGCCAGCAAACTGATTCCAGCGAGAAGGTACTGCTCGAATCGCTGGGTCCCGCGGTTGCGATCCTCGCGCAGCTCGACGAGACCGATCGCGCAGCGGTGCGCGGCATCGTGACGACGTTGAGTCGCGGGATGGAGTTCGATCTCGTGACGTTCCCGGACGAAACGTCGGGGCAGATCCTCGCGTTGCCCGACGATGCCGCACTCGATCACTACACGTACATGGTCGCCGGTTGCGTCGGTGAGTTCTGGACGACGATGTCGGTCGTGCACCAACCGCGCGCGCTCAAACGCGACGCTGACGAGATGACAGCGCTCGGCATCCGCTTCGGCAAGGCGCTGCAATTGACCAACGTACTGCGCGACGGTGCGAAAGATCTGCGGATCGGGCGCTGCTATTTCCCCGCCGATCGTCTTTCCCGCGCGCAGATCTCGCCCGCCGATCTACTCGGCGAGAACGCGTCGGATCTCGCGCGGCCCGTGATGCTCGACCTCGTGCGCGTCGCGATGGCACATTACCGCGCGGCGTTCGACTACACGTTCGGGATCTCGCCGACCGCGATGCGTCTGCGCCTTGCCTGTATCTGGCCCATCGTGATCGGTCTGATGACGTTGCGGTTGCTTGTCGCGAACAAGGATTGGCTCACGCCAGGGCATGTGTCGAAAGTGCGTCGCCCAGATGTGTACAAAACGATCGCGTGGTCGATTCCGCGGTCGCTGTCGAATCGCTTGCTGCGTCGATGGTTTGATCGGTTGATCGGTGAGATTGAGAACGCACTTCAGGAAGCGGCTGTCGTGCGGCGCTAATTGCCGTCTCCTGTGGCGGAATTGAAAAAGCCGGCCGGAAGTCTATCCGGCCGGCTTGCTTATGCCTAAGCGGCGTCCTGTCAACGCACGACCACGCTAGTTGTTCGAGAAAGCCACCCCGCGCCGCGCCCGCAGGAAGTTCCTGAAATCCTCGAAGCTGATATAGCCACTGCCGTTGCGATCGATCTGCTGGAAGTGATCGGCGACGAAGCCCATGCCATGGTCCTTTGCGGCCTGCTGGGTCAGCAGATGCGTGGACGGATCGGCGGCCGCATCAAACCGGGCCTTCATCTGATCGAGCACGTGCTGATGCAGCGCCTGTCCGCGCAGCTCAGGCGTGTCGTTGGCTGGCGGCGACGGCGGCGGCCGCAGCATGTCGCCCACGCGGACCATCTGTGCATCGATCGAACCGGAGATCGGCGCGATCCTCGCCACCTGCGCAACCGCGCCATGCGATGCCAGCGACGACAGCGCGCAGACCATTGCAACCCTAGCCCATACCCTGTTCATGTTAGCGCTCTCCATGGTTAGCGCGACGCCACGTCGGCCGCAACCGCCGCCGGTGTAGCGGCGAAGAAGGTGTCGATGGCCTGCTTCATCGGCGCCCGCGAACTCTTCATCAGATAGATCATGTGGCCGCCCGGGAATTGCTGGAACGGTACCGTCTGTGCCAGGTTTGCGCCCTGCAGATCGAGCTCGGTCTGATGAATCGGGCAGACCAGATCGTCGTAACCGCCGAACACCTTCATTTTCAGCGACGGATCGAGTGTCAGCACGTCGACGATATCGCCCAGTGAACTCGGCCGCCCCGAGGTATCGGAACCGTGCGTGAAGTCCCAGTCATTGATGATGACGGAAGGCTCCAGGTTGTACGCCGATGCGTTCTTGTAGCTGAGGAAGTTCGGTAGATAGTCGTTGATCGCGTTCTGGAATGCCGTGTCGTTGTACGAACTTCCATCATAGTTCGCTCCAGCGGGCGCGGCGACCAGGCCGTTGTACATATCGATCGATCCCACGCCGTTCAGCAGGTAGTTCGCGTAGGTATCGGGTTGCATGTTGAAATTGCGTTTCCAGTTCGCCGCGGACACCGCTGTCCAGCCGTTCAGTGCGGTCGTCACGCTCGTGGGCGGCGTCGTGCCTCTCGACAGATAAGCGCTGTTGGCCGGCGCATAAGTCTGGTCGGTGAAGGTGCGCATCCCGCTCACGAAGTCCGCGAGCGACAGCTGGTTCGGGTTGCTGATGTTCGCGCCCCGCCCGTATGCGACCCCGGCATAGGAAGGTAGGAAGCCGTTGCAGGGCACGCTCGTGGAGCCGTATTCGTAGCAATTCGTCTTGTAGCTGAGAATCGGCGAATTCAGGATCACGCCCGTCAGCGCGGGGCCACCCTGTCCGGGACTGCCTTGCTGTTCAAGCAGATCGGCGACGATCGGCGTACGGATACCGCCATACGATTCGCCGTACAGATACTTCGGCGACTGCTGCCGGCTGTTGACCTGCACATAGCGGTTGATGAAGTCGCGGAACACACCGGCATCCTTGTCCGTCGACCAGAAATCCCGGTTCTTGTGCGGCGCGACGGCTTCTGAATAGCCCGTTCCCGTTGCGTCGATGAACACGAGATCGCTGTCGTCCAGCATCGTGACGTCGTTGTCGACCATCGGGAAGCTCGATGGCGCGGTTGTGCCGAGTTTCAGCGAACCCTCGTCGATATTGAGCGTTCTCGGTCCCCATGAGCCAAGGTGCAGCCAGATCGTCGATGAACCCGGGCCACCGTTCCAGAAGAACGTGACGGGCCGTGTGCCCGGCGTCGTGCCGTCAAGCGTATAGGCCACGTAGAACACCGACACTTCCTTGTCGCCCGCGGACGTGATCGCAGTCAGGTGGCCTGCCGTCGCCGTGTAGTTGGCCGGCTTGCCGTCGAGCGATATCGAGTGATGGGTAATGGCCGCCTTATCGAACGCGGCGGTCGCAGCCAACGAAGCCGAAGCGCTCGAACTGTAGCGGTTCGGATCGGTGTATGGCTGATCAGCCGGCAACGCGCCCGCGGCGGAAGAGGCCGCCTTTGCCTGCGTGTTGGCGTTGAGTTTCGCTGCACTGGAGGAACTACCTGAGTCACCGCCACACGCGGACAAGCCGACGCATGATGCGGCGATCAGTATCGCCAGACATGGTTTGTTTTTCATTGGACGCTCTCGACGAAGCACGGTTGATCAAGGTCTTGCGGGTTTCGACGTCACAATTTCATTGGTTATCCAGATTATTATCTGCGGAGGTTTCGCGGATGCCGTGCAGACGTGGCTAATCAAACCGGATATCGCCTCGCTGTCGATAATCCGCCGGCAAGCCGACGCACATCGTTTATAGATTGCAGGTAATGGGGACGCAAGGTAGATAACAATTATTGAGGATTCTTATGCGAGGCACCGCCCACAACGCTGCAAGCAGTGCGACCGCATATTCCACTGAAGAATGAAAATTCATTGGAAACAGCACCGAAAATTTATTTACCGACCGGTCGGTTGGTTTATACTCCCGGAACAGACAACTCTCGACGAGAGCGCTCCCCATGTACACGCAATCCCTCGATATCCCGGGCAACGTCGCACCGCTGGACGCCGCCGCCAGTTCGCCAGAACAGTCGCGCTTCGACGCCGTGATGACCGCCGACGGCAAGATCGAGCCGCAGGACTGGATGCCCGAAGCGTATCGAAAGACTCTTGTAAGGCAAATTTCGCAGCACGCGCATTCGGAAATCGTCGGCATGCTGCCGGAAGGCAACTGGATCACGCGTGCGCCGAGCCTGAAGCGCAAGGCGATCCTGCTCGCCAAGGTCCAGGACGAAGCGGGCCACGGCCTTTATCTATATAGCGCGTGTGAAACGCTCGGCGTGTCGCGCGATCAACTCGTCGACGCACTGCACGCGGGCAAGGCCAAATATTCGAGCATCTTCAACTACCCGACGCCAACATGGGCCGATGTCGGTGTAATCGGCTGGCTGGTCGATGGCGCGGCGATCATGAACCAGATTCCGCTGTGCCGCTGCACGTACGGTCCGTATGCGCGCGCGATGATCCGCATCTGCAAGGAAGAATCGTTTCATCAGCGGCAGGGTTTCGATTCGCTGATGTCGATGATGAAGGGCACCGACGCGCAGCGCGAACTCGTGCAGCAGGCGGTGAACCGCTGGTGGTGGCCGGTACTAATGATGTTTGGCCCCAGCGACAAAGACTCGATACACAGCAACCAGTCGTCGCAGTGGGGTATCAAGCGCATCTCGAACGACGACCTGCGCCAGAAGTTCGTCGACGCCACGGTAGACCAGGCCAAGGTACTCGGCGTCACGCTGCCGGACCCGGACCTCAAGTGGAATGGAGCACGCGGTCAACACGACTACGGCGCGATCGACTGGGAAGAATTCTGGCGCGTCGTCAACGGCGACGGCCCCTGCAACAAGGAGCGTCTCGCCACTCGCGTGAAGGCGCACGACGACGGGGCCTGGGTTCGCGAAGCCGCGCTCGCGCACACGGAAAAGCAGCGTCAGCGCGCGCAGCAGCAAGCCGCCTGACCCCACGCAAAGATTCAGGAGATCCGCAATGGACAAGTCAATCAACAAGGAATGGCCGATCTGGGAAGTGTTCGTGCGCAGCAAGCAGGGACTCGACCATAAGCACTGCGGCAGCCTGCACGCCGCCGATGCATCGATGGCGCTGCGCATGGCACGCGACGTCTACACGCGCCGCCAGGAAGGCGTGAGCATCTGGGTGGTGCCGTCGTCGGCAATCACCGCTTCCGATCCCAACGACAAGGCCGAGCTGTTCGAACCGGCCGGCGACAAGATCTATCGCCATCCGACGTTCTATACGCTGCCCGACGAAGTCAACCACATGTAAGCGCGTCATGGACATCACGACCCAACATCTTTCATACGTGCTGCGTCTCGCGGATACCGCGCTCGTACTCGGTCAACGCAACGCCGAGTGGTGCGGTCACGGCCCGATCCTCGAAGAAGATATCGCGCTCGCCAACATGAGCCTCGATCTGATCGGCCAGGCGCGGCTGCTGTACAGCCACGCGGCCACGCTCGAGCAGCAGCTCACTGGCACGACGCGGACCGAAGACGACTACGCGTACTTCCGCGCCGAACGCGAATTCGCCAGCTACACGCTCGCCGAGTTGCCGCACTACGGTCCGCTCGCGGGCACCGCGCACGCGGACAACGACTACGCGGTCACGATCGTGCGCAACTTCTTCTACTCGACGCTGATGGCGCATCTGTGGACCGCGCTCGCGACATCGACGGACGAGCACCTGGCTGCGATCGCGGCGAAGTCGATCAAGGAAACGCGCTATCACGTCCATCACGCACGCGAGTGGCTGATCCGCTTCGGCGACGGCACCGACGAATCGCATCGCCGCGCGCAAGCCGCGCTCGACTATCTGACGCCCTACACGCGCGAGTTCTTCAGCACCGATGCCGTCGAGGAAGCAGTAAGCACGGCCGGCATCGGCCCGCAAACCGCGACACTCGAAGCCGCGTGGCTTGCCGACGTACGCGCCGCGCTCGAAGAAGCCACGCTAGCGCTGCCCGAACCGGTGAAGCACATCACCACCGGCAAGCATGGCGAGCACTCCGAGCATATGGGCTATCTGCTCGCGGAGCTGCAAAGCATCGCGCGGCAGCATCCTGGCGCGACCTGGTAACCGGACGCAGAGTACGACCGTGATCCCGACCACGACATCCACCGGCACCGACGACCCGACGCTGCAACGCGCCTGGCACGCACTCGAAGCCGTGCCGGACCCGGAGATTCCCGTCGTGTCGATCCGCGAACTCGGCATCCTGCGCGACGTGCGGCGCGGTATCGACGGCACGCTTGAAGTCGTGATCACGCCGACGTACTCCGGTTGCCCTGCGATGTCGCAGATCGCCGAAGACGTCGCGCAGGCACTCGACACCGCCGCCCTCGCGCCATACCGCATCGAGACCGTGCTCGCGCCCGCATGGACCACCGACTGGATCACCGCCGACGCCCGCGAAAAACTACGCGCATACGGCATCGCCCCGCCCACCGGCGACTGCGCTAGCCACGCATCAGCTACATCGAGCGAGAGCCAAAGCCAAAGCCAGGTCATCCGCTTCATACCCAGACCGCTCGCGGCGCCAGCTTGCCCGCGCTGCGGCTCAGCGCACACAGAACGTCTCGCGCAATTCGGCTCGACCGCCTGCAAGGCGTTGTATCGCTGTCTCGACTGTCGCGAACCCTTCGACTATTTCAAACCATACTGATATGGCCACCCCGCAATTCCATTCGCTGCGCATCCGGGAAGTCCGCCCCGAAACCGCCGACGCGGTCTCGGTCGCCTTCGAAGTCCCCGAGTCCTTGCGCGAGCTGTATCGCTTCACGCAAGGCCAGTTCGTGACGCTGAAAACGCACATCGACGGTGAGGAAACGCGCCGCTCGTATTCGATCTGCGTCGGCGTCACCGATTACGACCGCGACGGCGAACTGCGCGTCGGCATCAAGCGCGTGCGTGGCGGCCGCTTCTCGAACTTCGCGTTCGACACACTGCAGCCGGGTCACACGATCGATGTGATGACACCCGACGGCCGCTTCTTCACGCATCTGAACGCGGGCCAGGGGAAACAGTACGTCGCGTTTTCCGGCGGCTCGGGCATTACGCCGGTGCTCGCAATCATCAAGACGACGCTCGAAATCGAGCCGCGCAGCACGTTCACGCTGGTTTACGGCAATCGCAGCGTCGACGCGATCATGTTCGCCGAAGAGCTCGAAGACCTGAAGAACCGCTTCATGAGCCGCTTCGTGCTGTATCACGTGCTGTCCGACGACATCCAGGATGTCGAGCTGTTCAACGGCGTACTCGATCAGCAGAAGTGCATGGACTTTCTGAACACGCTCGTACCGGCCGATTCGATCGACGAAGCCTTCATCTGCGGCCCCGCACCGATGATGGACGCCGCCGAAACCGCCCTCAAAACGGCGGGCGTCGCGCCAGCGCAAGTGCATGTCGAGCGTTTCGGCACGCCGTTGCCGCAGGCCGGCGCACCGATCGTCGAAATCACCGACGACACACCCGCCGCCGACCTCGAGATCGTGCTCGACGGCAAGCGACGCAAGCTGCGCCTGCCGTACAAGGGCGTGAGCGTGCTCGACGTCGGGCTGCGCGCCGGCCTCGCGCTGCCATACGCGTGCAAGGGCGGCGTCTGCTGTACCTGCCGCGCGAAGGTGCTGGAAGGCGAGGTGACGATGGAGAAGAACTACACGCTGGAAGAACACGAGGTGCGCGACGGCTTCGTGCTCACGTGCCAGTGCCATCCGGTGAGCGAGCGCGTCGTGGTCAGCTACGACGAACGCTAGGCCATCGCCGGTCAGCGCCTTCAAACGCCGCGCCGCTTCCGGCGCGGTCGCGATCCGCTTACACTAGGGGCCGCTCACATTCGGGACTCCGTTCCGGCTGCGAGCGGCCTTTTTCACGGAGTGGGCAATCAGTTGTCGATGAGCACAATCCACATAACCAATGGCGACGTGGCGGCAGAATCGCTGCGCGGCGCCCTCCGCGAAGCGAACCGCGACGACCGGGTGCTGGCGCTGCGCGACGATCTCGCAGTCGGCCCGCTGCGTGGCGTCGACGAATCGCCCGATGTGCGCGCCGACTTCTGGCAACGCGTGAGCAGCGACCGCATGCGCGACTTTTTCGGCGAGTTTGCCGACCAGGCCACCGAGCTGGAACACCTTGTCGCCGCCGACTCACATGTCGTGATCTGGCATGCACAAAGCGCCGCCGACCAGTTGACGCTGCGGCGCGTCTGCTACCACCTGCGCAACAGCCCCCAGCGGTTGAACGAAGTGCGTCTATCGATCAGCGACCTGACCGACCCGGGTGCCTGGGCCCACAGCCGCGCCGATCAAGCGACGTCCGTCGGTATGTTCGCGCCAGCGGTGCTGCACGCGCATCTGCGCGATGCGGCGCCGATCTCGGTGTTACGCATCAGCCGGCTCGCACTCGAATGGCAGGAAGTGAAGCAGGCGAACGGCGAGACGCGCCGCCTGCGCGACAACACGTTCATGAGCGGCAGCTTCGGTGAACTCGACAGCTTCCTGCTCGGCCAGGCCACCGGCGCCTGGCAGCCAGCCGCCCGCCTCGCCGCGGCGCTGATGTCGGCCAACATCGGCTTTCTTATCAGCGACGGCGTTGCGCTATGGCGTTGCCGCGAACTCGCGGCAGCCGGCCGCGTCCGGCTGCGCGGTGACGCATCGTCATGGCGTACGCTCGAACTGTGCGCCGCTGGCGCCGCGCAATGCGCCGCCCTTTCCACCTGCCCCGACTGACCGTCCTGAACCATGGCCCGTACCCGAGCGCCCGATCACGAAACGCAACGCGAACAGATCCTCGACCTGGCCGCCGAAAAATTCGCACAGACCAGCTATCCGAGCACCTCGATGGCGGACCTCGCCGCCGCGAGCGGCACGTCGAAAGCACGCCTCTACCACTACTACGCGAGCAAGGAAGCGATCCTGTTCGATCTGCTCGACCGCTACACGAAGCGGCTGATGCTGATCATCGCGGAGGTCGAAGGCGCCAGCCAGCGGCGCGGCCTGACCGAGCGCGAAACCTTCGCCGAGCTGGTCCGCGCGTTCCTCACCGAGTACGAAACCTCACATAGCCGGCACGTGGCGCTGCTGAACGACGTCAAATATCTGGTCGATACGCAACGTGAGGTCATCCTGAACCGTCAGCGCGACGTGGTCGCCGCATTCGCACGCCAGTTGACGCGCGCCTACCCCGAGCGCAGCACCCGCGACAACCAGACCGCACTGACGATGATGGTGTTCGGCATGATCAACTGGACCTTTACCTGGCTCAAACCGGGTGGCCGGATGGGGTACCAGGAGTTTGCCGAGCAAGTAGTCGGGATGATCGAGCATGGGCTCGGCTAGATTCCGAAATGCGGCACAGCAACATTTTTCCGAACGTATGGTCGGAAAATGGCGATTCATCAACTGGCTGTAGTTAAACGAATATATTCAATAAAATCAGACACTTGAACATCACGAAATAATCATCTAGAACATCCCCTCCAGCAAATTCAGGGTTTTCCCTAGGTTCGACCTGACGGTTCGACTACAATGCTTGGTGCATCGCATCATGTTGTCTGTCTGAAAAGGAGAACCGTCCATGAACAAGCTCGCTAACCGCGGCGATGAGCCGATCGTGACATCCGATCGCCTGTTGCAGGCCGGCAGTCGCGCGCCTGCTCTCGTCCGGGAACTCACTTCCGCCGACCGCGACCGTCTGCTCACCCACTTCCTCGCGCTGAACGAGGAAGACCGTCTGCTGCGTTTCGGCCAGGTCGTGCCAAACCACGTGATCGAACACTACGTCCGCGCAATCGATTTCTCGCGCGACACCGTGTTCGGCGTATTCGACAGCCAGTTGCAGCTCGCCGGCGTCGGCCATCTGGCCTACCTGCCCGCCGACGGCGAAAAGCGCACCGCCGAATTCGGCGTGTCGGTGCTGGAAAGCGCGCGCGGCCAGGGTGCCGGCTCGAAGCTGTTCGAACGCGCGGCGATCCGCAGCCGCAATACGCACGTGACGACGCTCTATATGCATTGCCTGTCGCGCAACTCGACGATGATGCACATCGCGAGAAAAGCCGGCATGAAGATCGAGTACGCGTATGGCGAAGCCGACGCGTACCTGACGTTGTCGCCGGCGGACCAGTCGAGCATCCTCAGCGAAATGCTGCAGGAACAGGCTGCGGTGTTCGACTACGCGCTCAAGCGCCAGGCGCGTCGGGCGTCGATGTTGCTCGAATCGTTTCTGCCCACAGCGGCCGCAGCGTAAAGCGCGGCTCTACTGGCTAAAAAAGGCGGCTTCGGCCGCTTTTTTTACGTCCGCGCTGCCGTCGCACGAAGCCGGTGCACCACACACAAGTCTAGAGAATCGGCAGTGCCGTCGTTTCCTTGATCGTATCGAGCGAAAAACTGGTCTTGACGTCGATCACCGACGGATGATGCAGCAACTGGTCCTGCATGAAGCGCGAGAAGTGGGCCATATCTTCGACATGGACCCGCAGCATGTAATCCATGTCGCCGGTCATGGCATGGCACGCCACCACTTCGGGCCACGCCTGCACGGCCGCGCGAAACAGCTCCGCGTGCGTCGCGCCGGGACGCCTCGACGTGCTGCCGTCGCTGCGCACGCTCACGGCCGGTCCGCCGCGCTTTTCCAGCCGCACATCGACGTACGCGAGCAGCGCCAGTCCGAGCCGCTGCGGATCGAGCAAGGCAACGTAGCCGCGGATCACCCCGCTCTCTTCAAGCCGACGAATGCGCCGTAGACATGGGCTAGGCGACAGATTGATGCGCTCCGCGATGTCCTGGTTCGACAGCCGCCCGTTCTCCTGCAGGATGGCAAGAATCCGCCGGTCGATTGCATCTATCTCGACACCCGCCATTTTCTGCCTCCAATTATCCAATCGAAGCTATTAAATAGCGCAAGCCTAGCGATCTCCACTTAAGTTCGCAAGCTTTCTCCCTATCTGGCGACTTACACTTGCGTCATTCCATCGCAGAACGCGCCCGGACAGAGGAGACAGACATGCAGGTTTCAACCTGGGACAACCCCGTCGGCACCGACGGCTTCGAGTTCATCGAATACACCGCACCCGATCCCAAAGCGCTCGGCAAGCTGTTCGAGCAGATGGGCTTCACCGCGATCGCGCGGCATCGTCACAAGGACGTGACGCTGTATCGCCAGGGCGAAATCAACTTCATCGTGAATGCCGAACCGGATTCGTTCGCGCAGCGCTTCGCGCGGCTGCACGGTCCGTCGATCTGCGCGATCGCGTTTCGCGTACAGGACGCGGCGAAGGCCTACCGGCACGCACTCGATCTCGGCGCATGGGGCTTCGACAACAAGACCGGCCCGATGGAACTAAACATTCCGGCGATCAAGGGCATCGGCGACTCGCTGATCTATTTTGTCGACCGCTGGCGCGGCAAGAACGGCGCACAACCGAACAGCATCGGCGACATCGGCATCTACGACGTCGACTTCGAACCGATTCCCGGCGCGAACCCGAACCCCGCGGGCAACGGCCTCACCTACATCGATCACCTGACGCACAACGTGCATCGCGGCCGCATGCAGGAATGGGCGGAGTTCTACGAACGGCTGTTCAATTTCCGCGAAGTGCGTTACTTCGATATCGAAGGCAAGGTGACCGGTGTGAAGTCGAAGGCGATGACTTCGCCGTGCGGCAAGATCCGGATTCCGATCAACGAAGAGGGTTCGGAAACGTCCGGACAGATTCAGGAATACCTCGACGCGTATCACGGCGAAGGCATCCAGCACATTGCGCTCGGTAGCGACGACATCTGCCGCACCGTCGACGGGCTGCGCGCCTCGAACATCGCGCTGCTCGACACGATCGACACGTATTACGAACTGGTCGACCGGCGCGTGCCGAACCACGGCGAGCCGCTCGACGAACTGCGCAAGCGCAAGATCCTGATCGACGGTGCTCGCGAAGACCTGCTGCTGCAGATCTTCACGGAAAACCAGATCGGCCCGATCTTCTTCGAGATCATCCAGCGCAAGGGCAATCAGGGCTTCGGTGAAGGCAACTTCAAGGCGCTCTTCGAATCGATCGAACTCGATCAGATCCGGCGCGGCGTCGTGAAGGACAACACGTAAAGCGTTGCGCATAAAAAAAGCGAAGATCGATTGATCTTCGCTTTTTGACTGAGTGCTGAAGCCGCGAAGGCTTCAGCTAGAAAATGGGACGATGCAGCGCTTGCGCGCTACTTCACTTTTGCTGGCCGTCGTGGTCGACAGTGACGCCGGCACACGAGCGGTCCATGCTGCCCAGACAGGGGACAACATGCGTCGTATGAGCGAGCGTTCCAGCAGATGCACTTTCCGTGGCATTCGAACGTAGCGGCGCGCTGATGGCAAAAAAAGCGGCCGAGACCGTCAGGAAGGTCTGGATGTGTCGTTTGTTCATGCGTACTCCTTTATCAACTGCCTGTCCCGGCAGGCCCCCGCAACGTATGGCGGGTCCTGCGCAGTGGCTACAGGTGGGGTATTAGACCGGCATTTCAAGTCTGGTTCATGAATCGCCGGTGGTTTTACAGGCTGTTACAGCAAGATTCATCTCGACACATTGCGTGTCATACGGGCGCAATAGGTCGCAATAAAGTCACAACAATCGACGGTAGAAATCGATGCCGCAGCGCCGCATTTTTGCCTGCAATGCGGCGGGTTTCTACCAGTGCTACCATCGCCGGAAAGTCGGCAATATGTCGGCCCCGGCCAGAGCATTCACAAGATGTCGAGGCCCTGCAATTTTGTTTTGGCGATCCCAAACTGGGTGGAGGAGTACACATAATGAATGCCCCGCTAGACGCAGATCAGCGAGCATCGCTCGAAGCTGCGCTATCTTCCGTCACGCTCGACGACAAATACACCCTCGAACGCGGCCGCGCGTATATGAGCGGCATCCAGGCGCTGGTCCGTCTGCCGATGCTGCAACAGGAACGCGACAAAGCCGCCGGACTCAATACAGCAGGGTTCATTTCCGGCTACCGCGGGTCTCCGCTCGGCGGCCTCGATCTGTCGTTGTGGAAAGCCAAGCAGCATCTGGCCGCACACCAGGTCGTATTCCAGCCCGGCGTCAATGAAGACCTCGCCGCTACCGCCGTGTGGGGTTCGCAGCAGGTCAATCTCTATCCCAGCGCACGCTACGACGGCGTGTTCTCGATGTGGTACGGCAAGGGTCCCGGTGTGGACCGTTCCGGCGACGTGTTCAAGCACGGCAACTCGGCGGGTTCGGCGAAGCACGGCGGTGTCCTCGTGCTCGCCGGCGACGATCATGCCGCGAAATCCTCGACGCTCGCGCACCAGTCGGAGCACATGTTCAAGGCATGCGGCCTGCCGGTGCTGTTCCCGTCGAACGTGCAGGAATATCTCGACTTCGGCCTGCACGGCTGGGCGATGAGCCGTTACTCCGGCCTCTGGGCCGCGATGAAGTGCGTGACCGACGTGGTCGAATCGTCGGCTTCGGTCGATATCGATCCGCACCGCACGCAGATCATCCTGCCGTCCGATTTCGCCATGCCCGACGGCGGCCTCAACATCCGCTGGCCCGATCCGCCGCTCGTGCAGGAAGCGCGTCTGCTCGACTACAAGTGGTACGCGGCGCTCGCGTACGTCCGTGCGAACAAACTCGATCGCGTCGAGATCGATTCGCCGCACGCGCGCTTCGGCATCATGACCGCCGGCAAGGCGTATCTGGATGTACGCCAGGCGCTGACTGACCTCGGTCTCGACGACGAAACCTGCGCGCGCATCGGCATCCGGCTCTATAAGGTCGGCTGCGTCTGGCCGCTCGAAGCGCAAGGCGCGCAAGCGTTCGCTCGCGGCCTCGACGAAATTCTCGTGATCGAGGAAAAGCGCCAGATTCTCGAATACGCGATCAAGGAAGAGCTGTACAACTGGCCCGACACACAACGGCCGCGCGTGTACGGCAAGTTCGACGAGAAAGACGGCGCCGGCGGCGAATGGTCGGTACCGATGGGCAAGTGGTTGCTGCCCGCGCACTATGAACTGTCGCCGGCGATCATCGCGAAAGCGATCGCGACGCGGCTCGACAAGTTCGACCTGCCGTCGGACGTGCGCGCACGCATCGCGACGCGCATTGCCGTGATCGAAGCGAAGGAAAAAGCGCTCGCCCGGCCACGCGTCGAAGTCGAGCGCAAACCGTGGTTCTGTTCCGGTTGCCCGCACAACACGTCGACCGCCGTGCCGGAAGGCTCGCGTGCGATGGCCGGCATCGGTTGTCACTACATGACCGTGTGGATGGATCGCAGCACGACGACCTTCAGCCAGATGGGCGGCGAAGGCGTCGCGTGGACCGGCCAGGCGCCGTTCACGAACGACAAGCACGTGTTCGCGAATCTCGGCGACGGCACGTACTTCCACTCGGGTCTGCTCGCGATTCGCGCGGCGATCGCGTCGAAGGCGAACATCACGTACAAGATTCTGTACAACGATGCGGTCGCGATGACCGGCGGCCAGCCGGTTGACGGCACGCTGACCGTGCCGCAGATCACGTTGCAGCTCGCCGCCGAAGGCGCGACGAAAATCGTGATCGTCACCGACGAACCGCAGAAGTACCAGGGCGCGATGCAGCAGCTCGCCGCGGGCGTGACGATCCATCATCGCGATCAGCTCGATGACGTGCAGCGCGAGCTGCGTGAAATCGCCGGCACGACGATCCTGATCTACGACCAGACCTGCGCGACTGAAAAACGCCGCCGCCGCAAACGCAATGCGTACCCCGATCCGGCGAAGCGTGTCGTGATCAACGAGGCGGTCTGTGAAGGCTGTGGCGATTGCTCGGTGCAGTCGAACTGCCTGTCGGTCGAGCCGCTCGAAACCGAGTACGGCACGAAACGCCAGATCAACCAGTCCACCTGCAACAAGGACTTCTCGTGCCTGAAGGGCTTTTGCCCGAGCTTTGTTTCGGTCGAAGGTGGTCAGTTGCGTAAGCCGAAAGCTGCCGGCGGCATCGCCAGCGATACGTTGGCGCCCGTGCCGGATCCGCAAGTGCCGGCAATCGGTCGTCCGTACGGCGTGCTGATCACGGGCGTCGGTGGTACGGGGGTTGTCACGATCGGTGCGCTGCTGGGCATGGCTGCGCACCTCGAGAACAAGGGTGTGACGGTACTCGACGTTACCGGCCTCGCCCAGAAGGGCGGTGCCGTGATGAGCCACGTGCAGATCGCGAACCAGCCCGCCGACATCCACGCCACGCGTATCGCGATGGGTGAAGCGAGCCTCGTGATCGGCTGCGATGCGATCGTCACCGCCAGCGACGAATGCGTGTCGCGGATGCAGGGTGGACGCACACGCGTCGTGTTGAACAGCGCGGCCACACCGACCGCCGAGTTCATCAAGAACCCGAACTGGCGTTTCCCGGGCGCTAGCGCCGAAGCCGACGTGCGCGCCGGTGCGGGCGACGACGGTGTGTCGGCTGTCGACGCGAACCGCTTCGCGCTCGCGCTGCTCGGCGACGCGATCTACACGAACCCGTTCATGCTCGGTTACGCGTGGCAGCGCGGCTGGATTCCGCTCACGCACGAATCGCTGATCCGCGCGATCGAACTGAACGCCGTGCAGGTCGACAAGAACCGCGCAGCATTCGAATGGGGTCGCCGCACCGCCCACGACCCTGCCGGCGTGAGCAAGCTCGCGAACCTGCAGGGCCGCAGCGAAGAAGCCACGGATACGGCAAGCAGCAAGATCATCTCGCTGCATACGCCGAAGGCACTCGACACGCTGATCGACAAGCGCGTGCAGTATCTGACCGCTTACCAGAACGACGCGTATGCGGCGCGCTATCGCAAGCTCGTCGATGAGGTACGCGCAGCGGAAACGTCGCTCGATTCTATGGACAGCCAGTTGCCGCTCACCGAAGCCGTCGCGAAGAATCTGCACAAGCTGATGGCCTACAAGGACGAGTACGAAGTCGCGCGTCTGTATGCCGACCCGGCATTCGTCGAGAAGCTGAAGGCAAACTTCGAAGGCGACTGGAAGCTCAAGCTGTATCTCGCGCCGCCGGCGTTCTCGAAGAAGGATTCGCACGGGCATCTCGTGAAGAAGCAGTACGGTCCGTGGGTGTTCAGCGCGATGCGCGTGCTCGCGAAGCTCAAGTTCCTGCGCGGCACCGGCCTCGATGTATTCGGCAAGACCGAAGAGCGTCGTACCGAGCGTGCGTTGATCGGCGAGTATGAAGCGCTGGTTCGCGAGCTGGCCGGTAGTTTGAGCCCGCAGAAGCGTGCTCTTGCCATCGAACTCGCCAGCCTGCCGGACGGCATTCGCGGCTATGGTCACGTGAAGGAAAACAACCTGAAGGGCGTGCGGACGAAGTGGACCGCGTTGCTTGCGAAGTGGCGGGCGCCGGAAGGGACTGGCGAGCGGCACGTCGCTTAAACCGGCAGCGGTCCGGTAAGGACCGTGCATGAACAAGGGCGCTACGTCGAAGCCGACGTAGCGCCCTTTTCTTTTGCTACGCGTCCGGCCTTTTGAGCTGGACGTACAACGTGTACTAACTAGCGATTACTTCACCGCCGCCCGCTGCACGTTCGCGTTGGCCGACGCAACCGCCGTCATGTTGATGATCCGGCGCACGGTCGCAGCCGGCGTCAGGATATGCACCGGCTTTTCCGCGCCCAACAGGAACGGACCAACCGTCACACCGTCGCCACCGATCATCTTCAGCAGGTTGTACGTGATGTTCGCTGCTTCGACGTTCGGCATGATCAGCAGGTTTGCTTCGCCGGTCAGCGTCGAGCCCGGGAACGCCGCCTTGCGGACTGCCTCCGACAACGCCGCATCGCCGTGCATTTCACCGTCGATCTCGAGCGTCGGTGCGCGTTCCGCGATCAGCTTGCGCGCCGCCGCCATGCGCTGCGACGAAGCCGACGGAATGCTGCCAAAGTTCGAGTTTGACAGCAGCGCGACCTTCGGCGTAATGCCGAACTTCTCGATTTCACGCGCGGCGAGGATCGTCATGTCGGCGAGCTGCTCGGCAGTCGGCACTTCGTTGACATACGTATCGCAGATAAACAGATTGCGGCCCGGCAACATCAGCAGATTCATCGCGGCGAAGTTCTGGACGTTCTCCGCCTTGCCGAGTACCTGTTCGACGAACTTCAGGTGGCTGTGATAGTTGTCGATCATCCCGCAGATCATGCCGTCCGCGTCGCCGAGACGCACGAGGATCGCGCCGATCAGCGTGTTGGACTTGCGCATCGCGGCCTTCGCGAGTTCCGGCGTCACACCCTCGCGTGCGCCGATCTCGTGATAGGCCTGCCAGCATTTCTGGAAGCGCGGGTCGTCTTCCGGATTGACGATCTCGAAGTCCTCGCCGCACTTGAGCTTCGAGCCCATCTTCTGCAGTCGCATCTCGATCACCGCCGGCCGGCCGATGATGATCGGTTTCGCGATCTTCTCGAGCAGCACGAACTGCGCCGCGCGCAGCACGCGTTCGTCCTCGCCTTCCGCGAACACGATGCGCGCCGGCTCCGACTTCGCCGCGGCGAACACAGGACGCATCACCATGCCCGTGCGGTACACGGTCGTGCCGAGTTCCTCGCGGTACGCATCCATGTCCTTGATCGGCCGCGTCGCCACACCCGAATCCATTGCGGCTTGCGCAACGGCGGGCGCGATCTTGATGATCAGGCGCGGATCGAATGGCTTCGGAATCAGGTAGTCCGGGCCAAATTCCAGCGAGTGCCCTTCATACGCCTTCGCGACTTCGTCGCCCTGATCGGTTTCTTCGGCGAGTTCCGCGATCGCGCGCACGCAGGCGAGCTTCATTTCTTCCGTGATCGTCGTCGCGCCGACATCGAGCGCGCCGCGGAAAATAAACGGAAAGCACAGCACGTTGTTGACCTGGTTCGGATAGTCCGAACGGCCTGTCGCGATGATCGCGTCCGGGCGCACCTTCTTCGCATCTTCCGGGCGGATTTCCGGCTCGGGGTTGGCAAGCGCGAGGATCAGCGGGCGCGTGCCCATCTCCACGACCATTTCCGGCTTCAGCACACCAGCGCTCGAACAGCCAAGGAACACATCGGCACCGCGAATCGCGTCGGCCAGTGTGCGCGCATCGGTATTCGCCGCATAACGCTCCTTCGACGGATCGAGATTGCCGCGTCCTTCGTAGATCACGCCCTTGGAATCGGCGACGAGTACGTTCTTCTTCGACAGCCCGAGGTGCACCAGCAGGTCCAGACACGCAATCGCCGCAGCACCTGCGCCCGAACAGACCAGCTTCACTTCGTCGAGCTTCTTGCCGACCACCTTCAGACCATTGAGAATCGCCGCCGACGCGATGATCGCAGTACCGTGCTGATCGTCGTGAAACACCGGAATCTTCATGCGCTCGCGCAGCTTCTTCTCGATGTAGAAGCACTCCGGCGCCTTGATGTCCTCAAGGTTGATACCGCCGAGCGTCGGTTCGAGCATCGCGATCGCATCGACGAGCTTGTCCGGGTCGGTCTCGGCCAGTTCGATATCGAACACGTCGATGCCCGCGAACTTCTTGAAGAGACACCCTTTGCCTTCCATCACCGGTTTCGCCGCGAGCGGTCCGATGTTGCCGAGGCCAAGCACCGCGGTGCCGTTCGTCACCACACCGACGAGGTTGCCGCGCGAGGTGTACTTCTGCGCGTCGAGCGGTTCTTCGTAGATCGCCATACACGCGGCGGCCACGCCCGGCGAATACGCGAGCGACAGATCGAGCTGGTTCGACAGCGGCTTGGTCGGCGTGACCGAGATCTTGCCGGGTTTCGGATTCTGGTGATACGCGAGAGCGCTTAGCTTCAGTTGTTCGTCCATTTTTGGCCTGCGAGGCGAGAGAAATTGGGTCCGGCGCATCGCGTCATGAGTGCCTGGTCGCTTGCAAGTATCGAAGGGGTAGTCGACTGTGCGGCGGTTCGAGCGTGCGCCGGTTGGGCGCGGCATTGAACTTCGGCGGGAGGCAGATGACGCAGGGAGATGCGGGTCGGTTAGTGTACACCGCAGGCGTGTCGCGGCGCCTGGGGCTATAACGGATAGGCGGCTGCGCAAAGGGCGCCGATCATCTTGCGGCGGCGGGTTGGCGGGCCTACTCCAGAGCAGTGCCCCGCCGCTCGGGAATCAGAAACAGCGTCGCCAGTATGTCCAGCGCATAGATCGACGCCAGCATGCCAAGTGCGACACCGAACGAAAAGCGCGCCGCGAGGGCGCCGACCGCCACCGGCCCAAAACCGCCGACCGCGCGACCGATGTTGAACAACACGTTCTGCGCGGTAGCGCGCGCCTCGGTGGGATACAGCTCGGAAATCAGCGCACCGTATCCACCGATCATTCCGTTGACGAACACGCCCATGATCGCGCCGCCCACCAGCAGCGCAAACGGCGTAGTGAGTTGCGCATAGACGAACACCATGACGATGGCGCCGGCCTGATAAACGAGAAACGTCGGCTTGCGACCAAACCGGTCGGCTGCGATGCCGAACAGCCAGATGCCCGCGCCCATTCCGACGACCGTTGCCGCGGTCCATAGACCGGATTTCGTCAGCGAATAGCCGAAGGTTTTCGACAGATAGCTCGGCAGCCAGATCATCAGCCCGTAGTAGCCGAAGTTTTGCACCGAGCAGAGGATCGCGATGCCGATGCTTGCGCAAGTGCTGCGCCGGTCGGCGATCAGGCTTTTGAGCGGTAGCGGGCGGCGTACGTTGCCAATAGTGCTGCGGCGGTGCGCAGCGCGTTCGGTGAAAAGCGCAGGCTCTTCGACGCGCCGTCGCACGACGAACGACACGACAGCCGGCAGCAGACCGACGGCGAACATGCCGCGCCAACCGATCAGCGGCAGCAGCAGGGGCGTCAGCAACGCAGCGGCCAGCACGCCGAGCTGCCAGCCGAGCCCGACATACGACGACACCCGCGCCCGCCGCTCGGCCGGCCACGCTTCGGCGACGAGCGTCATGCCGATACCAAACTCGCCACCGAGCCCGATGCCCGCGATCGTCCGGTAGAGCAACAGATCCGCATAGCCCTGCGCGAGCGCGCACAACCCGGTGAACACCGCGAAGATCAGGATCGTCCACGTCAGCATCCGCACCCGGCCGAAGTAATCGCTCAACACGCCGAAGATCAGACCGCCCGCTACGGCGCCGATCAGCGTCCACGTCACGAGCGAGCCGGCCTGGGCCGACGACAGATGCAGATCGGCGGCGATGACCGGCAGCATGAAGCCGAGGATCAGCAGATCGAAGCCGTCCATCGCGTAGCCGAGCACCGCGGCGAGCAGCGCACGGCCGGCGTGGCCGCGCCGCACGGTAGCAGCGGGAACGGGTGAAGGGGAAGAAGACGGAACGACGCTCATCGAGGACACCTTGTCGGCGCAGCGAGATCGGTGCGCGCGCCGGACCATGAAAATCGCGTGAGTGTAATGCATGCCGACTCAACGTGACCTCCTGCCCCCGATCCGATTCGGGTAAAATGTCGGCCTACGCGCGCAGCAAACCGGTCTCACATACCGGGCCGCGTGTTCCGCCCGGCTACCGGCCCCGGAACACCGCCCGAATGCCCCGAGCACGTTTTGCCGCGCCATCGGGCCCCGCGCCCACCCTCCCGCTCAGACCAAGGATCCGCCCATGACAGGCTTCGATCGCCAGACGATCTCCGACACCACCGCGCGCATGCTGCTCGAAGTGCAGGCCGTGCACTTCAACGCCGAGAAACCGTACATCTTCACGTCCGGCTGGGCGAGCCCGGTCTATATCGACTGCCGCAAGCTGATCTCCTATCCGCGCGTACGCCGCGGCCTGATGGACATGGCCGAAGCGACCATCCTGCGCGATGTCGGTTACGAACAGATCGACGCCGTCGCCGGTGGCGAAACAGCCGGCATTCCGTTTGCCGCCTGGCTGTCCGACCGGCTGATGGTGCCGATGCAATACGTGCGCAAGAAGCCGAAGGGTTTCGGTCGCAACGCGCAGATCGAAGGGCTGCTGACCGAAGGCCAGCGCGTGCTGCTGGTCGAAGACCTGACCACCGACAGCCGCAGCAAGATCAACTTCATCAATGCGCTGCGCACGGCCGGCGCGACGGTGAACCACTGCTTCGTGCTGTTCCACTACAACATCTTCAAGGAAAGCGTCTCGGTCCTG
The DNA here is from genome assembly GCF_002362315.1 of Paraburkholderia acidicola. Taxonomy (GTDB): domain Bacteria; phylum Pseudomonadota; class Gammaproteobacteria; order Burkholderiales; family Burkholderiaceae; genus Paraburkholderia; species Paraburkholderia acidicola. Next base: position 1,704,367 of record NZ_MTZV01000004.1, on the reverse strand, counting down.
AAGGACATCGACGTCGACCTGCATGCGCTCGCCACGTGGTGGGACGTCCTGCGTGTCGCGAAGGAAGCCGGCTACTTCGAAACGAAGACGCTCGACGAAGTCGAGAAATTCCTGCACGCGCCGGCCGAATGGTCCGCGGCGCACGGCGGCGCGACGGCTGCACCGCAGTAAGCGTTTCGCAGTTTCGGCCCGGTAGTTACGGGCCGGTGCCGGTGCCGTAGCAAAAACGTAGGGCCGCCAGTCATCACGACTGGCGGCCTTTCTTTTTGGTGTCACTCCGCTGCCGGCCACGTGGCACTCGTTTGATCGTCGATGATTTCCGACATATGCATGTGCGGCGACAGATTCAGCAGCCCGCTGCGTTGCGCATACTGGAAAAGCTGCGCGTCGTGCGCGAGCCCGAGCTTGCGCATGGCCGCCTTCTTTTGCGTGCTGATGGTCTTGATGCTGCGGTTCAGTAACCCGGCGATTTCCGTCGGCGTCATCCCCGACACGAGAAGCCGCACCACTTCGAGTTCGCGTGTCGACAGCATCGCTTCCGCGGCGTTGTCGTCGCTGTTCAGGCGCGACGCATCGAGCGATGCCGCGACCGCGGGGCTCAGATATCCACTTCCGCGAATCGTGTACAGGACCGCGAGCCCGACATGGCTCAACGCATCGGATTTGCTCACAATCCCCAGCACACCGAGGTCGCGCAACCGCTTCAGCAGCGCGACGTTTTCGAGCATCGTCAGCACGACGACCGGCAGCTTCGGGAAGTGGCGGCGCAGATAGACGATCAAGGGCAGGCCATCGCCGTACTGACCGCCGGGCATCGCGAGATCGGTCACGAGCACATCGCAGCGTGTGTTCTGCAGCACGTGGATCAGATCGGTCGACTGGCGGGCGCGTGCCACCACCTTGATGTCCGGGAATGCCTGCAGTGCCTGCTCGACACCGAGCAGTAGCACCGGATGATCGTCGGCCAGCGCGACCTTGACCGGAAGCTGTATCGCGCGCTTTCTTTCGCTCTGTCGCACTGCTGTACCCCGGGCGTTCGTTCGATGCGCTCACCGTGCTCGACGGATGCGATCGAAAAAGCAATGAATCGATTTGTTCGCCAGACTATAGCCGAACGCATCGGCTGAGATGCCTTTCCACGCGGAATGTTGGACGTCAATCGCGTTCGCAGCAGAAAATAGGGACAATGATCGAAGATCGCAGTACGCCCTTCTGAGGAGAACCGGCACATGCGCCCGCGCTACCTGGTCGTTTCGCTTGCGTCGCCCCGCCCTCGGTTGCCGTCTTTCGGGTTGCTGCTGCTCGGTCTCGCGCTCGTCACTGCCCACGGTCCACGCGCGCTCGCTGAAGGACCGTTCTCGCTGACCAGTGCGAGCTTTCACAACGGCGGCACCGTCGACCCCGCCCAGGTCTACGGCCAGGACGATTGCAAGGGTGGCAACCGCTCACCGCAACTGTCATGGCAAGACCCGCCCACCGGCACGCGCAGCTTCGCCGTTACCGTATTCGATCCGGATGCACCTGGCCGCGGCTGGTGGCACTGGGCGGTCGCCGGTATTCCGGCCACAGTTGAGCAGTTACCTGAGAATGCCAGCGCGTCCGGTCTGCTGAAAAAACTCGGTGCCGTCGAGGCGCGCAACGATTTCGACGACGAAGGCTACAGCGGCCCGTGCCCGCCGCCCGGCAAGCCGCACCATTACATCGTCACCGTCTACGCACTCGACACCGTCGACCTGCGGCTCGCACAAGGACGCCCCGCGCTGATGTTCGATCACGAGATCTCGACGGCGACGCTCGGCTACGCACGCATGACTGTCACTTACGGCCGCTAGCATTGGCGTTGCAGGGCACGGAATACCGTCGATGCCCCGCGAATGCGCTATCAACGGCATGCAACTGCGTGCATAACGTGTTTTTTTGCCGACTGCCGCGCACACCGCCGCATCTGTCCGCCAAACGGTCTTAAAATGTCGTTCCGGCGCTGCGGCGCCCGTCTTTCAGCTAGCCAGTGAGAATGAGATGAGCACGAAAGTTTTTGTCGACGGACAGGAAGGCACCACCGGCCTGAAGATCTTCGAATATCTGTCAGCGCGCGCCGACGTGGAAATCCTGCGTATCGACGAAGCGAAGCGCAAGGATCTCGACGAACGCCGCCGCCTCATCAACGCTTCGGACGTGACGTTCCTGTGCCTGCCCGACGTCGCGTCGCGCGAATCGGCGACGCTCGTCGACAACGACCACACCGTGCTGATCGACGCGAGCACCGCGTTTCGCACCAGCGCCGACTGGGCCTACGGCCTGCCCGAACTGAACCGTACGCAGCGCGAGCGGGTTCGCAGCTCAAAGCGCATCGCCGTGCCGGGCTGTCACGCATCGGCGTTCGTGCTGGCCATGCGCCCGCTCGTGGATGGCGGCATCGTGGCGTCCGATTTCGCCGCGCACAGCTACTCGATCACCGGCTACAGCGGCGGTGGCAAGAAAATGATTGCCGAGTACGAAGCCGCCGGCAATGCAAAGCTGAAAAGCCCGCGCGCCTACGCACTGGCGCTCACCCACAAGCATCTGCCGGAAATGGCCGCGCATACGGGCCTGAAAGCGGCACCGCTCTTCACGCCGATCGTCGGCGATTTCTACAAGGGTCTCGCGGTGACGACGTACTTCTCGCCCGCTCAGTTCGCGAAGAAAGCGAAACCGCAGGACGTGCAGGCGCTGTTCGCCGAGTACTACGCCGGCGAAGCGTTCGTGAACGTTGCGCCGTTCAATGCGGACCAGAACCTCGACGACGGTTTCTTCGACGTTCAGGCCGCCAACGACACCAATCGCGTCGACCTCTTCGTGTTCGGCAACGACGAGCACTTCGTCACCGTCGCGCGGCTCGATAACCTCGGCAAGGGCGCATCGGGCGCGGCGATCCAGTGTATGAATCTGAGCATCGGCGTCGCCGAAGACAGCGGCCTGAAACGCTAACCCAGGCGCCGGACCGATCCGGCAACTTATCGTATTGAACCAGCAGCCGGCTTTCAAACAGCCGGCTGTTTTTTTGCCCGCAATTACCCATTATCGAATTGGCGTTAACCCGCCGATCAGTAAAAACCCCGAATAGTATTTAATCATCCCGCATGATTACCAGCCGGTAATTCATTCCTCACTCCTGATTCGCTCCGCATAGTTTTTTCGTCTTAGGGAAAGCACTGACTTTTTCTCGAACGATCGTTCGAAGAAGATAGAGCCATTTTGCCGGCGCCGTTGCCCGACAGGCGCGTGCTGCAAAGCAACGCTATGGCGTGTTCGCTGAAAAATCGTTTTTTGTTTAAAAGGCCCGGCACGCTCGCCATAGTGCGAGTTGCGCGAATCTTTAGTTGTTTGAATCGATCTTTTTAGACGGTTCTATCAATTGACAGTCCTTTTAAGCGCAGCGAAATTACATCGCACAATTAGAGAAGGGAGACAGCAGCATGTCGTACGCCATATTCAGAGGCGTTGCTCTAGCAATTTGCGCAGCGCCCCTGGTGATCGCCTGTGGAGGCGGAAACGCCGGCAATCCCGGGCCGATCAACTCAGCTCAATGCTCGGGAGCGAGTTGTGGCGTACAGGGTCCGCCTACGTCAGGTGCGGGCAATGGCTCTGGCTCCGGCACCACCGCTGGCGCGCTGTGTCCTGCCACCAGCGATATCGTGAAGAGCACTTACCTTGGCGGCGCGGGCAGCGGCGAAGTGGTGTCGTTGAACATCGACGCGCAGGCGATGACCTACACGCTGAAGTGGCTCGAGTCGCCGATTCCGCTACACACCGGCACGGTGACGCCGTCGCGTGCAGGTGTGCAGATCACGGGTGCAGTGGCGCATCCGCCCACCGGCGCACTGCCGACCGCCGAGCAGATCCGCTGCGCGTTCATCCTCACGCCTGGTAGCGGGACGGCTTCGGTCGATGGCTCGACGTACAGCACTGCGGCTGCGTTTAACCAGGCCAATCCGCCGATGATCCTTGTGGGTCTTGGTGTGGCTGGCGGTGGGATTCCTGGTGCGACTGTTGAATTCGATGGCTTGACGATCCCGTTAGCCGGTAGCGGTATCGGCGCGGTGAAGAACCGGCATTTCGATTTCTATCCGTTCCTCGGCTTCGCAAGCACGACTACCGACATCTCCAAGCTGCCTGGCACTTACAACGGCCTGCTCTATCACCTCGTGCCGTCGGGTAACTATCAGACGGTCGCGACGAACACGAGCGAAACCTTTGACGCGAACGGTGGGTGCACGTCGTCGAGTGCGGTACCTGCAGGTGGCACCGCCAGTCCGACCGGCTGCCTGACGACCGGTACAGCGTGGACCGCGAACAGCAGTGGATATTTCGACAGCCAGCAGGCTCCGCAGATCCTGCCGCAATTCCAGCGCCCTCTCAACCTCGGACCAAGCACGCCTAGAACCGGTACTGCCCATATGGTGCTGGGTCAGATTAACGGTGCAGCAGTGCCGCTCGTGGTTCGCACAGGCTCGATCAACCTCGGGACAGCACCGTTCTACCTCGACGCGAAGATCGACGACGAATCCGGCATCTCGCTTCTCGCAAAAGCGACGGCGATCGCATCGGGCGGCTTCGACGGCGGTTACGTCGGTGCCGACTCCAACTTCAAGTACACAGCCTCGCTGATCCAGGGGACGACTGGCTCGTTCATCAGCCCGAGCACGTCACAGCTCGAAGAGCCGCCGTTCACACTGAACTACGGCCTGTCGACGCCAGGTCTCATCGGCGTCACCGACAGCAACGGCAAGACCGGCTACGCGATCGCTTCCGGCGGTCTGTATGCGATCACGATCCAGGGTGAAGAAAACGGTGGTCTGACCTCGACATCGGCCAATTCGGATACCCCGAACACACCGTACTTCGGCGTCGGAGCCCAAATCAGCAAATAGATAGCAAATAGCCGCGATGCAGGCGGGGACAGTGGCAGCAGTGAATTAAAGCAAGAGGCGGCTGGACAGGGAGCTGGCTGCTCACAAACAAAACATAGGATAGGAGGCGCGGTATGGAATGGAAAATCGTCTCGGCGCTCGCTCTTGCTGCGCCGCTTCTCGGGGCATGTAGTGGTGGTGGCAACGATCCGCCGCCGACACCGGAGGTCAGGCTCTGTCCGGCGACCCTCGACTACACCACGGTCTTCACCGGCGGTGGCGGCGACGGCGAACTCGCCAAGCTGCAGATCGACACGACGAAGATGACCTGGCAGGTCAGCTACGTCGAATCGCCGATTCCGGCCACGGTGGGCACGGTTATGCCGACCCGCGCAGGCCAGACGGCGAGCGGCACGATGACGCAGGAAACGACACTGCCGACGAAGAAGCTGAACGAGTGCGCGTACCGTCTGAACGGCGCGAGCCTCGACCCAACCCGTGTGGCGCGCGTCTTCATCGGCGAAGGCGTCGCGGGCGGCACGATTCCGGGGGCAGAAATTTCGTTCGGCGGGGTGCTCGGCACCGGTGCAGTGCCTGACACGAAGTTCCCGTACTACCCGTTCATCGGCTTCTCGACGCTGGAAACGAATCTGGCGAACGTGGCGGGCACGTACAACCAGCTCGGCTATCACCAGGTTCCGTCGCAAGCCTTCGCGCCGGTCGCCGTCAATTCGAAGATTGTCATCAACGCCGACGGTACGTGGACCGAGACCGACCTTACCGGCATCAACACGGGCATCACCCAGCAGCCCGGCTCGAACTTCACGCAGTCGCCGGATGGCAGCGGTGCTTTCGTCACCAACGGCTTCCTCGGTCAGGTCAAACCGACGCTCTCGGCCACGCCGCAAGCGAAGGGCTACATGATCGTCGGCAAGCTGCGCGGCCAGAACGTGCCGATCCTGGTCCGCACGGGTGCGGCCAGTTCGTCGCCGACAGGTCCGTACGCGGACGACGAATCGGGTATCTCGATCCTCGCGCCGCAGACAGTCATCACCAGCGGTTCGCAGGACGGCGAGTACATCGGCGTGGACAGCGAGTTTGACTATCGTACGACCGCGATCGCAGGCACTCAGGCGACGTTGCTCGATCCGTTCCAGCCCTCGCAGGCGTCACTCACGCGGGTGCTGAACTTCGACTTCACGCAGACCACGCCGGGTGTTGTGACGACGACGATGAATAGCGCCGCAGCAGGTAGCGCACCGACCGGGAAGTTCATCTTCACGGGCGGCGTGTTCGGCTACCTCGACCTGTCGACGCCGTCGGCCCCGTATTTCACGGTCGGCGCATTCGTCCAGTAAAGGGGATGCGGCAACGCATCCTGAGCGCAACCACATGACGCCTCCCTGCCCGCCGCCACTGTAGCGGCGGGTAAGGAGCCGAGGGGAATGCGGGTAGCCGGAATGTCGCAGTGTCCAGTGCTGCAGGAAGCCCGCATGAGGTCGGAACAGGAGCTAAAGCGGTTGGAATAAACGCTAAAGCATCGACGCCGATCGACCGCTGTGCATGGGACCGGAGTCAGCGCTAAAGCGCGCACTGCGGTCGACAAGGAGAGGAAAAAGATGAAAAGAATTATTGTTGCAGCGCTGGCCGCCTGCCTGTCGGCAGGCGCCTATGCGCAGCAGGCGGGCGATAACGTCGTCGCACTCGGCTGGTTTCACGTCGCGCCGCTTAACCCGAACTCGGGGCCGCTGACGACGGGCGTCGCACCGACGCCAATCAACACGCCGCTACGGCTACCCAGCTCGTTCACGTCGCAAGGAACGGGGCTGTCGACTAACAACGCCGACACGCTCGGCCTCGTGATCAGCCACTTCTTTACCGATCACATCGCTGTGTCGTCGGTGGCTGGCGTGCCGCCGGTGTTCAAGCTGTCCGGTCACGGCACGATCAAGCCGCCCGGACCGGCCGGTGCGCTCGGTAGCCAGAACCTGAGCGACGGGCCCGCGAACCCGATCGTGAAGAGCGTGCGGCAGTGGAGCCCGGCGGTGATATTCCAGTATTACTTCAACTCGTCGACCTCGAAATTCCGGCCGTTCGTCGGTATCGGCGTGTCGTACAACTGGTTCTCCGACATCCAGCTGAACAACAACTTCGTCACCTCGACGCAGAACAACCTCGGCTCGATACTCGCGGCGGGGGCCGGTAAGCCGGGCCTGACTTCGGTGGAAGGGAAGGCGTCGTCGTCGTGGCAGCCGGTGTTCAACGTGGGTGCGACTTACGCCCTCTCGAAGAACTTTGGCGTCGTGGCATCGGTGACCTACATCCCGTTGAAGACGACCTCGTCGGTCATCATCAAGGCCGCGGACGGCAGCGAACTCGGCGTGAGCAAGGCCGAGCTGAAAGCGGACCCGATCATCACGTTCCTCGCGCTGTCGTACAAGTTCTGAGCGTGACGCGGCGTGCGCCCTGCGCGCCGCGTGCCTAAGCGCAGCATGGGGACACGGCCGCCCTCGCATGCAAAAACTACAGACGAAAAAAAGCCCGCCATGTTTGGCGGGCTGAATCCATATCAGGAGACATGGAGGAGACAGTTCCAACTATAGCAAAGTGCGTGGTGCGACGCAACATTTTTGTCTGAATCCATGCTCTAAAATTGCTCTTCGGTAACAAATACAGGCTATTCCGGGATGGTGCGTCGCACCGCTCCAGCCCTCTTCAGTGCCGTACGAGCGCCATCATGGCGCCAAAACCGACGAACACACTGCCGGTTAGCCGGTTGAACGCCTTCGCGACGTTGCGGCTCTTCAGATGCGCGCCGATCCGCGAACCAAAGCCCGCGTATACGCAATACCAGCTCACCTCGATCACCGACAGCGTGGCCACGAGGATGCCGAATTGCGGCAGCACCGGCCGCGCGGCGTCGATGAATTGCGGCAGCAGCGCGGCGGCGAACAGGATTGCCTTCGGATTGCTGCTCGCCACCAGGAAGCCGTTGCGAAAGAGCGCAGCGCGCGAGCGGAAGTGCGTCGCCGGCAGGTCAGCGGACGGCGCGGACGCTTCAACAGCGGGCGCGCGCCACGCCTTGACGCCGAGATAGACCAGGTACACCGCACCGGCGATCCGCAGCGCGTTGAACATCGCCGGCCATGCCTTCAGAAACACGCCGAGCCCCGCCACCGACACTGCCAGCATCAACACGAGCGCGGACAGGCTGCCAGCCATCGTCGCACTCGAGCGGCGCAGCCCGTGTCGCGCCCCATGCGTCATCATCAACAGCATGTTCGGGCCCGGAATCGCGCACACGACGAACACCGTCGCGAGGAACAGCCACCAGGTATGCAGGCTCATGGCAACGCTTCAGAAGAACGAATGGGCAGCCATTATGCCCGCGTACGGTGCATCGCGGGCAGGCCGATTCAGCGCCCGGCCCGCCGTGCCGCCACCTTGCCCAGCACCGCAAAATCCTTATCGCCGTCACCGTGTGCAATCGCTTCGAGCAGGCTGTCGCGCACGGCGCTGCCCACCGGCAGCGGCGTCGAGACGAGCTCGGCGGCCGCCAGCGCGAGCCGCACGTCCTTCAACCCGAGACGCGCCTTGAAGAGTGCGGGCTCGTAGCGCTGCTCCGCGATCATCTTCCCGTACCCCTGATAAACCGGGCCCGGAAACACGCTGCTCGTGATGATGTCGAGAAAGTCCTGCATCGCAACGCCGTGACCGCCCAGCAGCGCCGATGCCTCACCGAGCGTTTCGACGGCCGAGGCCAGCATGAAATTGGCCGCGAGCTTGGCCACGTTCGCCTGTTGTGCAAGCGAACCGATACGCCACGTCTTCTGGCCGATCGAGTCGAATACCGGCTGCACACGGTCGATTGCTTCGGCGGGACCAGCAGCGATGATCGTCAGTTTCCCGGCGGCGGCGACGTCGGGGCGTCCCATGACGGGCGCGGCGACATAGTGCAGACCGCGTGCCGCATGGGCATGCGCGAGTTCTTCGGCAAGCGTCACCGAAATGGTCGCCATGTTCACGTGAATCAGACCGCGCGCGGCGCCTTCCAGCAGGCTCGCGTCGACGACTTCGCGCAACGCGGTGTCGTCGGCGAGCATCGAGAACACGGCGTCGCCGGCGAATGCCTCGGCGGGTGTCGCGACGACCTGTGCGCCTGCCTGCGCGAGCGGCTGCGCGCGTTCCGGCGAGCGGTTCCAGACCCGTACGCGATGACCGGCTTTCAGCATGTTGGCTACCATCGCGGCGCCCATTCCACCGAGACCGATAAAACCGATGTCCATCTGTCACTCCCAATCTGCGAAAAACGAAAGTAAAGCACAGCCGTGTGACGTGTGCAGTGACACGCCGCACGTGCGGCGCCGCTAGCGGTGGCCGCGATGCGTACAATGCGGACTTGTTCTTTCCGTAGAGGCTATCCGTATGGCAATGAAAAAGACCGACCTTGAGAAAAACAAGGCGCTGAAACTAGGCAACGCAATGAAGCTGGCTACCGCCGACCGTTTCGGCAAAGGCGCAGCCGCACCGAAACTCGACCGCCGCGAGCAGCGCAAGCTCGATCAGGCGCAAGGGCTCGTCCCGTTTGCATGCAAACTCGAAAGCGAACTCGTCGAGCAATTGAAGACACGCGCGGACGCACACGCCGGCGGCATGAACGGCCTGCTCGACGAACTCCTCAAACGCGGTCTCGCCGCCGATGCGTCGTAGCCCGAAACATCTCGTGAAGCCGGGCGCCGACACGTCGGCTCTGGCAGCACGTTGACCGCAACGCGAACTCATGCAGGACTCTTGAGCAAGCAGACCGTAAGAAAAAATTTCAGCCGCTCAGGTATTTTTCATTGACTTGCCATCTGGCGAGTGCCTAAAATCCCGCTGTTATCACAAAAGGGGCGAACGCCTTGGACAGTAGCAGTAGTCGATCTTCGACCAGTTTCTCTGCCTGACAGGCAGGACGTCCCGCGCTAAGTCTCTTCCCTAGCCGCCGTCTTGCCCCAAGGGCAAACGGTGCGCGCCGTAGTTACTCGTAGCAGTATCCGCAGTACTCCTCCGTGCACATTGACTGACCGTTGCCGTTACGGCATGCGTGCGTTTGCGCGTATGCGTCACAGCCGGTCTGGCGTTGCGGGCATTGCCCGTTGCGCTGCGTCGTCACGCCCGTCATCCGCGTTGTCGCGGGACCGGCGTGTGGATCAACGTACCTGCGCACATACACATGCGCAAAGGAGGCCGTCATGCCTGACAGTGACTCTAGTGACTCTTGCCCTTCCCGCTTTTATTGCCGCACGCACTCGCGGCGCATGAGCAGCCCCTGCGCTGCATTGCGCGTCGCCTGACGGAAAGTCCGCCGCATTCTTCCGGTCGCCGCCGCCCTTTGGCGCGGCCGCACGTGAAACGGCGCAGCCGGCTTTCCGCGCGCCCGTTTTAACGTCTTACCGGAGGAATCGCCATGCAATTCGCTCTCCTCGTTTCACAGCTGCCGCGCATCCACGAAGCGCGTACCCACTACAACGACATGCTGTCGCTAGAGCCGCGCCGCCGTAGCCTGCGCGCGTCCGCAGTGGCGGCGTTCAACGCAGTTCGCGCTGCGTTGAAAGTACGGCGTCGATAAAACACATCACACAACGCGGCCGGCAACGGCCGCGAAAACAATACTCACGCTTCGGAGAACAACATCATGTCCACGCCAACCCAGGTTTCACCACCACGCAATGCTGCACTCGAGCGCAGCGCCGTCCTCGACGAAGCGCATCTCGGCGATATCAAGGGGGCATTCGGCACCATTGCACGTCACGACGTCGCCCCACGCAACACCTGGTTCGCACGGATACGCACGCTGCTCGCGATCCTCGGGCCCGGTCTCATCGTGATGGTCGGCGACAACGATGCCGGCGCATTCGGCACCTACACGCAAGCCGGCCAGAACTACGGCACCACACTGCTGTGGACGCTCCTTCTCCTGATTCCCGTCCTGTTCGTGAATCAGGAGATGGTGCTGCGGCTCGGCGCGGTTACCGGAGTCGGCCACGCACGGCTGATCTTCGAGCGCTTCGGCAAATTCTGGGGCGCCTTTAGCGTCATCGATCTGTTCATCCTGAACGCGCTCACGCTAGTCACCGAATTTATCGGCATTACGTTCGCGCTCGACTTTCTCGGTATGCCGAAGATCCCCGGCGTGATCATCGCGGCGCTACTCACCGGCGCGGCGGTCAGTACCGGCAACTTCCGACGATTCGAACGCTTTGCGCTCGGGCTATGTCTGTTGAGCCTGCTGCTGGTCCCAGTGCTGATCTCGATCCATCCACCGGTCGGCCAGATGACGCGCGATTTCCTGATTCCGAACTGGCCCGCCCACTCGAAGCTGAGCGACGTGATGCTGCTCGTGATCGGTATCGTCGGTACGACGGTCGCACCGTGGCAACTGTTCTTCCAGCAGAGCTACATCGTCGACAAGCGCATCACACCGCGCTTCATGAAATACGAAAAAGCGGACCTGTGGATCGGTATCGCGTTCGTGATGATCGGCGCCATCGCGATGATCTCGTTCTGTGCGGCGCTGTTCCAGGGCCGGCCGGAGTTCGGCAATTTCACCGATGCCGGCGGTGTGATCGCCGGGCTCGACAAGTACGTCGGCAAGTGGCCCGCGGTGATCTTCGCGGTGGCGCTGCTGGATGCCTGCATCATCGGTGCGGCTGCCGTGTCGCTGTCGACCGCCTATGCGATCGGCGACGTGTTCCGCATTCGCCACTCGCTACATCGTGGCGTGTCCGACGCGAAGGGCTTCTACTTCGTCTACTTCGGCATCATCGCGTTCGCTGCGGCGCTCGTACTGATTCCCGGCAGCCCGCTCGGTCTGCTGACAGAAGCCGTGCAGACGCTCGCTGGTGTGCTGTTGCCAAGCGCAACCGTGTTCCTGCTGCTGTTGTGCAACGATCGTGCAGTGCTCGGGCCGTGGGTTAATTCGACCCAGTTGAACGTCTTTACGGGTGCGGTGATCTGGGTACTCGTGATGCTGTCGATCGTACTGACCGCATCGGTCATGTATCCGGACATCACCGGTGAAACGATCCTCGAAGTGCTCGGCGGCGGTACGGCGCTCGCACTGGCCGTCGCTGCGATCGCGATCCCGTTGCGCAAGCGCGGGATCAACGGATGGGCGGATGCGCTGTCGGCATCGCTGGAAAAAGGCTCGCGCGACACGTGGCGCATGCCGCCGCTCAATGAGTTGCCGCCACCGAACCTCACGCTCAGCAAGCGGATCTGGATGGGTGTGCTGCGCGGTTACCTGGTGATTGCCGTTGCACTGGTGCTGGTCAAGGTCATCGAAATGGCGCTGCAGTAACTGCATGTGCGCGCCGCGCACGCGGTGCAGAAAACAGAAAGGCCAGAGCAACCGCTCTGGCCTTTCTGCTGAAACGCGTCGCGCCGGTCTACTGCGCGCGTACCGTTCAAGGACGCGCCGACGCAGCGTCCGGCTTACTGTTGCGTACCCTTGTCGTTGGTACCGGCAGCCGATGCTGCCTCTTCAACCTTGGCACGCTTGCCGTGGTGCTTCAGTTGCTTGTGGTGCTTCTTCGGCGTGCTGGCAGCGGCGGCCGGCGCTGCTGCGTCCGATGCCTGTGCGAAAGCCTGAACGGACACCAGCGCCACTGCGACGGTTGCGAGCGAGGCAATGATCTTCTTCATATGTTTATTCCCCAGACCTGAACGACGTTTCAAATTGAATGGAAAAGCAGAACGGTGAAGCGGACACGGCGGCGTTGCGTCGGCCGATTCCCCGCCGGGCAGTATCACGCAGCGTAGGCGGTTTGTCATCTCATAAGAGTCGATATGTATTTTCCTGGAGACACGTTTCTTTCAAAAAGCTTTCTTGCGCTGGAAAGCCCGTCACAGGCCGTACAAAGTCGCGTTTCATCTGCTCGACGATGCCGATTCCTTGTGACGTACGCACACATTCGTTCAGGTAATCGGTGAACGGCAGCGGGTCGAAACCGATCTCTTCACGCAGGTGCCGGTTGTCGAAAACGTAGTCGAGTTGCGCGAAGCCCGCGTACAACCCGAGCGCCCGTTCCACGAGGTGGCTATGGGGCGCGTGGTCGCCGCCGGTTGTCTCGCGCGCAATCGCGCGTAGCTCGCGCGGCGCACACATCGAGTAGCGTCTTCCCGACGTGCCCGTCGCTTCGTCCATTGCATTGACGATCTGCGTGATGGTCGCCGCGTTAGCACCGGCCGACACGTGATACGTGTCGTGCGCAAGCTTCGGCTTGACGGTGAGCAGCGTCAGCGCACGCGCGCAATCGTCCACCGAAACCACGTCGATACGACTCACCGCGCGCGCTGCAAACCGACGCGCAGCATGCACGACGCGAAACACCCAGAAACTGCGTGCCGACGGCGATGTTCCGAGCACCGTGTGTCCGACTACGGTCGACGGTCGTACGACCACCATCGGCAGGCGCGGGTATGTGATGCGCAGCAGCCGCTCCGCTTCGCGTTGGATCTGCGTGTGCGGCACCAGATGCCGCGATTCGCCATAGCCGAATACCGACTCCGGCACGACCGCGCTACAGCGCGTGCCGCACGCCATCGCCGCGCTCACATGCACGAAACGCTGCAACGTCTTGCTGCACGCGAAGTGCGACGCGAAGCGCAGTGTGTCGCGCACATTCATGTCGAGCTGACGCGCGTGCGTCGATAGCGACGCCGGCGCCGCGCAGTTGATCACGTGCGAGGCACCGGTAAGACGTGCTTCGTCGGCGGGCGAGAATTCGCCACCCAGTTCGCCGACGATAACGTTCGCCTGCGTCAGGCGCTCCGCGCGATAACGCGGCAGACCGCTGCGCACCGCCGACATGCGCAGCCGCGCCAGCGCATGCGCCGCGCTCGTGCCGCGCACGAGACAGATCACGCGGTCGAGCAATCCCGCGTTCACCAGCGTCGCCAGCACACTGCCGCCGATAAAACCGGTCGCGCCGGTCAACACCAGCGAGTCGACGCCGATTGCGTGCGTGCGCGCCGAAGTAGTCAGGCTGTCCTTCCATGTGGTCGACAGCGGGGTTTGCCAGGCAAACATCGCGAACTCCATTTGAGCAGCGGCGGTCCGGGGCCGTCGTTACTCAGTATCGATAGGTGACGGCCGTCATGCCGAACCAGTTGTTCTTCGTCTGCACGATCGGGCTGTTGCTCGACGAACCGACGAGACGCGTGAGGCCAGCCGTGGTGTTCAACGACCAGCGCGGCGAGAACGTGTAGTTCCAGGCCGCGGAAATCGTCGCGTGATCGAAACCACCTTTGGTCGAGTACGACTGGAAGCGGCTGGCCGCGGCTTGCGCGTCAGTCACACCGAAGAAGGTCTGCGTATAGCGGCCGCTGCCTGCGTGCAGGCTGCCGGTGATGCTGATGTCGTTGGTTGGCGTCTGCAGTACCGGCACGGTCAGGTCGATGTGGCCGCTGATACCGCGCGTCGTATGCGTGAGCGGCTGGTCGAGCGTGATGCTGACGGTCGAACTACCGAACAGGTGCGCACCAGCCTGCACCGAAACGAGCAGCGAACCCGGGATGTTGCCCATCCCCTTCAGGTAGTCCGAACCGGGGCGGTCGAAGCGCTTTTCGTCGGCGCGGCCGTCGTCGTAGCTAAGCGCTGCCGATACGAACAGCCCGTTGGCGAAGTCCTTGCGATAACCGGCGCCATCGGTCGTGCTGATGAAAAAACCGTTGCCAAATTGCGCCGCGAACGCGGGTCCGATAACCGGCCGATAGTCGCGGCTGCCTTCATAGCGCGACGTCACGCCGGTGGCGAGCGAAAACAGGTAGGTATTCTCCGCGTGAGCGGCAGAGACGCAGGTCAGGCCAAGCAGCGGGGCACAGCAATGCAGGAGACGTTTGCGCACGGTCAGGTCTTTTTGGGATGGAATGCCGCAGTCTAGGGATAGCCCGCACCCACGTCTGTCTCGAAACCCTTTGAATTTGTGCGCAATTGTGTGGAAATGTCCAAGAGTGTCCCGCCCGCCCCTCGCGCGTACGGGGCCGGATAAAATCGGCGCTTCAGCGGGGAGAAAACAATGGAAGAACAGATACCGCTCAAGCATCCGGTCATGCTGATCGAGGACGACGACCGCCTCGCCCAGCTGATCGCCGAATACCTCGGCAGCTACGAATTCGCGGTAACGATCGTGCGACGCGGCGACATCGCTGTCGCCGCGGTGCGCGAACACAAGCCGGCGCTCGTGATTCTCGATCTGATGCTGCCGCATATGGACGGCATGGAAGTGTGCCGGCGCATCCGCGCCTTTTCGAGCGTGCCGGTGCTGATCCTGACCGCACGAGTCGACGTGTTCGACCAGATCGCGGGCCTCGAAATCGGTGCCGACGACTACGTCATCAAGCCGATCGAACCACGCGTGCTGGTTGCACGGGCGCGAGCGCTGCTGCGGCGCGCGCCGCGCGAAAGCGCGGCGGCGACAGACACGGGCGAAATGCTGGTGTTCGGCGAACTGCAGATCTCGCCGCCCAACCGCACCGTGACCTGGCGCGGCCAGCTGGTCGAGCTGAAAACCGCCGAATACAACCTGCTTTTGATCCTCGCGCGCGCCGCCGGCACGGTGCTGAGCCGCGACGACATCCTGAAGCAGTTGCGCGGCATCGAGTTCGACGGCATCGATCGCACCGTCGATTCAGGCATCTCGCGACTGCGCCGCCGCTTCGAGGATGCCTCGCCGGAGCCGCACAAGATCAAGACGATCTGGGGGCGCGGCTACCTGTTCAGCCCGTCGGCGTGGGAGGAGTGACATGCTGCGCTCGCTGATCAAGCTGTATCTGCTGGTGGTGCTGGGCGGCGCTCTCGCCATCGCGTTCATCGACCATTCGTTCCCGCAGCTGTTTCACGACCGTGTCACTGCGGACGCGCGCGACAGCACGAAAGCGTACGCCTTCGTGCTGTCGGAATATCTGCAGCGTCATGCCGGTCCCGAGCGTGCGGCTGCGCTTGCAGCGCTGCAGGCACACGGCAGCGAGGGTTTCAGTCTGCTCACGATGCGTGACGTTATCCCGCTGATGGACGAAGAACAGCTGCGTGATCTGCGCGCCGGCATGCTGGTATTGAGCTTCGATGCCAAAGACTACTATCTGCCGCTGCCGGACGGGACGATCGTTCATGCGCATCCCGACGATGCGGCGAACCTTGGTATCCAGATCTACGCGTACATCGTGATCGCGCTCGCGACGCTGCTCGCGGTGATGCTATGGGTGCACTACCACTGGCGCGATCTACGCAAGCTGCAGGCAGCCGCGCACGCGTTCGGCGCGGGTAAGCTCACCACCCGTGCGCAACTGTCGAGGAAGTCGAACATCTACGAACTGTCGCAGCAGTTCAACGAAATGGCGCGCCAGATCGAAGCATCGATCCTGCACCAGCGCGACATGATGCACGGCATCTCGCACGAGCTGAAGACGCCGCTCACGCGACTCGAATTCGGGCTCGCGCTGTTGCAGTCGCCGGAATCCGCCGAGCGTCAGCGCGAACGGCAACAGGCATTGCGTGCGGACGTACGCGAACTCGACGACCTCGTCACCGAGCTGCTGACGTTGAGCAGCCTCGAACAGGGCGAACGGCACATGCTACTGATGAAGGTCTCGGTCGGCGAACTGCTCGACAGTGTCGCTGCGAGCATCGCGCACGATGTCGCCGACCGCAGGCTGACACTTGCCGTGACGACGGCCGGGGCGCCCGCGTATCATGTGTGCGATCCGAAGCTCGTTGCTCGCGCGTTGCTGAATCTGATTCGCAACAGCACGCGCTACGCGCATCGCTCGGTGTCGTTGCGTGCGTCGATGGGCACAGCCGGCTCGCTGGTGCTGACCGTCGAGGACGACGGCCCTGGCATTCCCGTTGCAGACCGTGCGCGCGTCTTCGAACCGTTTCATCGGCTCGACTCCAGCCGCGATCGCCACACGGGCGGCTTCGGCCTCGGCCTCGCGATCGTGCGGCGCGTGGCGCTCGTACATGGCGGCGAAGTGCACCTCGACGACGGCTCATGGGGTGGCGCACGCTTCGTGATCACGCTGCCGCCGATGTCGATGTCGGTCGCGGATGCTGCCCAGGCCGCGTAACGCCATACAGAAACCGTTATTTGAAGTCCGATTAGAAGCCCGCTTTGAAACCCGATACCCGCAAACACCTCCGTGCCAATCTGTTGATGCTGATCGCCGCGATGATCTGGGGCTCCGCGTTCGTCGCACAGCGCCTGAGCCTCGACACGATCGGACCGTTTCTGTTTACCGGCTTGCGGTTCCTGCTAGGCGCGGGCGTGGTGCTGATCCTGGTGGCGTTCCTGCGGATGCGGCGCAAGGCAAGCGGTGTGCCGCACACCACAACGCACGATACCGCTTCGCTACTGCGCGCCGGCGCGTTGCTCGGCCTGCTACTAGCCATAGCCATCTCGATGCAGCAGATCGGCCTGCGCTACACGAAGGTCGCGAACGCAGGCTTCATCAGTTCGCTTTACGTCGTGATCGTGCCGTTGATCGGCGTGCTGGCCGGCCACCGGACCGGTCTCGGCACATGGTTCGGCGCGCTGCTCGCCGTGCTTGGCATGTACTTCCTCAGCGTCGACGAACATTTCTCGATCCTCTACGGCGACTGGTATCAGCTGGCCGGCGCGGCGGTGATTTCCGCGCAGGTCTTGCTGGTCGGCCGGTTCGCGCGGCGACACGATCCGCTTTCGCTTGCGCTGGTGCAGTTCGTCACGTGCGGCGTGGTGTGCCTGGCGATTGCGCTTGCGTATGAACCGCTGCGCGCCGCCGATATCGTGCGGGCTGCGCCTACGCTGCTGTACGGCGGCGCGCTGTCGGTCGGCATCGCGTACACGATCCAGGTCGTCGCGCAGAAAGACGCGACGCCGGCGCACGCGGCTGTGATCTTCAGCATGGAAGGTGTGTTCGCCGCGCTCGCCGGATGGCTCGTGCTCGGCGAAACGTTGGCGGCGCGCGCGCTGATTGGATGTGTGTTGATGCTTGCGGGGTTGATCGTGTGTCAGGTCATGCCGCTTGCGGCGGCTCGGCGCAGCGTACCGTCGGCGGGATCGGTCTGAGATGCGGTCTGAGATGCGGTCTGAGCTGTGGTCTGAGATGCGTTGCTGCGCTTCTTCGCATGACTGCGAGGTGCGTTATGACGTGCACTAGGCCGCGCGATGGCACACACAACACAGCTTGTTGCCGTCCAGGTCCCTGACGTACGTGCCGTAGTAGTTCGGCGAGTAGTGGAGGCGCAGACCGGGCGGCCCTTCGTCGGTGGCGCCGCGCGAGATGGCGTGCGCGTAGAACGCATCGACCTGCGCACGGCTCGTCGCTTCGAACGCGACGGTTACGCCATTGCCCGCGGTCGCGGGTTCGCCGTTGATCGGTGTGTAGACACAGAACGCCGCGCCGTCGGGCGCGTCCGCGGCGGCGTAGAGCGCGCGCTCCGGGTTATGGCGACGTGCCAGCATCCGGATGCCGAGCGGGCCGAGTGCCGCGTCGTAGAAAGCGATCGCGCGATCGAGATCGCGCGTGCCGACGGTGATGTGACTGAACATGGCCTGTCTCCGTGTGATACCGCCTCACGATGATACCAGGCCATGCTGCGTCGCTCGATCGATCGACGCCTTGCGCTACACGTCGTCCAGCGCCAGCATTTCTTCCGCGTGCCGCAGTTTGTCGGGCGTAGGTGGAAACACACACCAGCATCCGTCGTCGTGGCGAAAGAAAAACAGCGCACGCGAACCGCTCGCATGCCCGGCTTCGACGCAGACATACCGCCGATGGTCCCAGCGCGTGCGGCTGAATTCGATCACGTGAATAGGCGCCGATGGCCCCGGCGAAAGCCATTTCTCGACGAGAAAGCGCAATGAGTGCTCACTGGAGGTTTTCACGGTGGGCTCCCCGAACGAGCGTGATGTCCTGCGAAGCGTCCTGCCCGTCATCGATTTCCAGCGCTTCCTCGCATTCCTTGTCGTTCAGCGTGCGCTCGAGCTCCCTGCTTGCCGCCGCTGACCGCAAAGCCGTACACCTCGCAGCGTAGTTGAGGTCCGAAAGCAAACGGACCAGCTGCCGTGGCGTTCTTCTTTTCATGACACACCCCCTGCACTGCACAATAAACTTGAGAAAGCACTTTAACTTTATGCCTTAAAGCGCCTCTGCGTTTATTTTTTGACGAAATAGCAACACCTGGTTTTAAAACGTGTGATGGTCTGTCACACGGCTCGCTTCCAGCGTGCACCAGGGAGTTCGTCGCGTATGTGCGATATCCGGCGGAGCGTCGAAAGCGTTTTCGACACAGCGTGAGTGGGTTGCAACACCTGTGGTCACTGCGATGTCGTTAATCTATATTCGGCCAAAAAACAGACGAAATAAATGAGGGTATTCGATTGGCCTGGCGCAAATCTTTTGTTCGAACGGGGAATTATTTCCGCTTTAAAACTGCGCGACCGCCGAACTGCATCGGTACCGTTATCGTTAAAGGCCCGCGCCCGGCATCGACCATAGACGCGATCTCGCCGGACGGGCCTCGTTCAACGTGTTACTGGGTTTGCGCCACGGCCTGACGACGCTCCGCGGCCTGCTCCTCAGCGTGTTTCTTCGCGAGATGGTGACCCACTACACAGCCACCCACCGCGCCAACGACCGCGTGATGCCCCGCATAGTGACCCGCCACCCCGCCTACGACGGCGCCCTTCAGGCACCCCGCAGCGTGTGCCGTTCCTGTCGTTGCCAATGCCAGCGCGGCAATCGTGAGAGCGGTCTTGATCGGGCTTGCTTTCATGGAAGTGTGGTCCCACAGAGTTATGTCGACTGCATATTGCGATGTTTTGCGTGGAATCAATATCCGTCGCGCATCTGGGGAAATTGCGTCGGGAATTCAGAAAGAGAAAGTCTATGTTCCTGAAAATATGCAATACGCAAGATATTCACTCGTAACGCCCGATTCAAAAAGCATAACGTTACGTTACATCGTATTCAATAGGAATAATGTTCCTCATCACGTCGATCTCGGGAAAATTTTCCGAATTGGATGATGGCGATATAAACCATTGATTAATTTCAAAAAAATACCCATTCACCGGCAAATTTCCGATGGCATACAACCTGCAAACAACCCGACTTGCCTTTCACCGAAGTACCTACCAAGTCGAGGTCACAAAATGCACGGCAATTTCGCTTATAGCGTTATCGCTATTTCGTTAGCGGCAGCTTTCGGGACGGTGGCAAGCAGTCCCGTGATGGCAGATTCGACAATCGTTGTACCTGTAGCTGGACTAGGCGGTGGTATCAATATCGACAGGCTCTCAACCGGCGATGTTCTGGCGACAGCCAGTTCAAGCGCCTCGCTACCCCAGGCGAATCTCGGCGCGGGCATCAGCGCCACGGGGACTGCCGGGCCGAGCGGCGCGGCAGTTGGTGTGGGTGCCTCGGGTAACGTCGCCGGTGTCTCGGCTGGCTTGAACGGTAGTGGGTCGGTTGGACCCACGGGTGCCGTCGTTAGCCTCGGGGGCTCCGGCAGCGCAGGTGGCGCTACGTTGGGTGCCACTGCCGGCGCATCGGTCAGCCCCGGTGGGATTGCGATCAGCGGAGGGATCAACGGCGCGGGCGGCAACGGCGCTGTGACGATCGGGCTCGGCGGCAACGGCGGGATCAATCTCGGGCTGGGCAGCATCGGCGATCCGGTTGGCGTGGTGACCGGTGCGGTCAACACGGTGACCGGTGCGGTGAGTGGTGTGATTGGAGGTGGCGCAGGTGGTGTGCTGGCTCCGGTTACTGGGGTGGTCAATACGGTCACGGGGACGCTTGCGGGTCTCGGTGGTAGTGGTGGCGCGGGCGGTGTGCTCGCTCCGGTTACTGGTGTCGTCAACTCGGTCACGGGAACGCTCGCGGGACTCGGTGGTAGTGGCGGCGCGGGCGGTGTGCTTGCTCCGGTTACTGGTGTCGTCAACACGGTCACGGGGACGCTCGCGGGACTCGGTGGTAGTGGCGGCGCGGGCGGTGTGCTTGCTCCGGTTACTGGTGTCGTCAACACGGTCACGGGGACGCTTGCGGGACTCGGTGGTAGTGGCGCAGGTGGTGTGCTCGCTCCGGTCACGGGTGTGGTCAATACAGTCACCGGGACACTCGCGGGTCTCGGTGGTAGTGGCGCAGGTGGTGTGCTCGCTCCTGTCACCGGTGTCGTCAATACGGTCACCGGGACACTCGCGGGTCTCGGTGGTAGTGGCGCAGGCGGCGTGCTCGCTCCGGTAACAGGTGTCGTCAACACAGTCACAGGGACACTCGCGGGTCTCGGTGGCAGTGGCGCAGGCGGTGTGCTCGCTCCTGTCACGGGCGTCGTCAACTCGGTCACAGGCACGCTCGCGGGTCTCGGTGGTACCGGTGGCGCAGGTGGTGTGCTCGCTCCTGTCACCGGCGTCGTCAATACAGTCACCGGGACACTCGCGGGTCTCGGTGGTAGTGGCGCAGGTGGTCTGCTCGCTCCTGTCACCGGTGTCGTCAATACGGTCACAGGGACGCTCGCCGGCCTCGGTGGCAGTGGCGCAGGTGGTCTGCTCGCTCCGGTCACGGGTGTCGTCAATACGGTCACCGGGACGCTCGCTGGTCTTGGTGGTACCGGTGGCGCAGGTGGTGTGCTCGCTCCGGTCACGGGCGTCGTCAATACGGTCACCGGAACACTCGCAGGTCTCGGCGGTACTGGTGGCGCAGGCGGCGTGCTCGCTCCGGTCACGGGTGTCGTCAACACAGTCACCGGGACACTCGCTGGTCTTGGCGGTACTGGTGGCGCAGGAGGAGTACTCGCTCCGGTCACCGGTGTCGTCAACTCCGTCACGGGAACACTCGCAGGTCTCGGCGGTACTGGTGGCGCAGGTGGTGTACTCGCTCCTGTCACGGGCGTCGTCAACTCCGTCACCGGAACGCTCGCGGGTCTTGGCGGTACCGGTGGCGCAGGTGGTGTGCTCGCTCCGGTCACCGGTGTCGTCAACTCCGTCACGGGAACGCTCGCAGGTCTCGGTGGTACCGGTGGCGCAGGCGGTGTGCTCGCTCCGGTCACCGGCGTCGTCAACTCCGTCACTGGGACACTCGCGGGTCTCGGTGGTACTGGTGGCGCAGGCGGTGTGCTCGCTCCGGTAACAGGCGTCGTCAACTCCGTCACGGGAACGCTCGCAGGTCTCGGTGGTACCGGTGGCGCAGGCGGTGTGCTCGCTCCGGTCACGGGCGTCGTCAACTCCATCACGGGAACGCTCGCGGGTCTTGGCGGTACTGGTGGCGCAGGAGGAGTACTCGCTCCGGTCACCGGCGCCATCAACACGGTCACGGGAACACTTTCCGGTCTCGGTGGTAGCGGTGGTGCCGGCGGTGTACTCGCTCCGGTAACGGGCGTGGTCAACTCAGTCACTGGTACGCTCGCGGGTCTCGGTGGCAGCGTCGGTGGCGGTAGTCCACTGGCACCGATCACGGGTGCGCTCAACACGGTAACCGGTGCAGTGAACGGCGTAATCGGCGGCGGCGCAGGTGGCGTGCTCGCTCCTGTCACCGGTGCGATCAGCACGGTCACGGGTACGCTCGCAGGTCTAGGCGGCGCCGCGGGCGGTGGCAATCCGCTCGCACCGGTAACGGGTGCGCTCAACGCAGTGACAGGTGTAGTGAGCGGCGTAACCGGCGGGGCCAGCAGCCCCATTGCGCCGATCACCAGTCTTGTCTCGTCCTTGACCGGCTCCCTGTCGGGCAGCGGCGGTGTCGGTGGCGTGCTGGCGCCGGTAACCGGCGCACTCGGCAGTGTCACCGGCACGCTGAAAACCGTGAGCGGAGCATTGGGCGGCACCAACCTCGGCGGCTCGGTGCTCGCACCGGTTACGACGGCACTCAACAGTGTGGTCGGTTCGACTGCCGGTGCGGCCGTCTCAGTCGCCGGTGCGTTAGGCGGCGGCGTGAGCGCAGGCGGTGGAGCGCTCGGCTCGACCCTTGCCGCGGCAGGTGCGGCAACGTCATCGAGTACTGCTGCAATCGGCGGTGCGCTGAGCGCTGGAGCCAATGCCGTCGGATCGGCTGCAGCTCCGACTACAGCGGGTCTGCTCGCACCGGTGACGAGTCTCGTCGCATCGTTGACGAGCGGACTGGCGGGTGGTGTGACGATCGGTGGTGGCGGCACGTCCTACCCGTTGGGCGGATCGTTGAGCGCGGCTAACGTCGCAGCGAAGAAGTAAGCGAAGTCACGCGCTGCACTGGCAGGTCGGGATACCGGATCCCGGCCTGCCGTGCGCAATCGACGCCCGCTCGAGAGAGCGGGCTCACGCTGCACACTCGAGCGACTGCAACAGCTCTCCAGTCGCGAGGCTCAACTGCTGTTCATCTAACTGCAAAAGCTAACGACCAATATCCCAGGGCACCAGTACCGCGCCCATCCCTCTTACCGATCGAAGTAGGTCAAACCCAACGCGCCCTTGACCTCGGACAACGTCCCGCCCGCCACTTCCCGCGCGCGCATCGTCCCTCGACGCACGATATCCAGCACCTCAGCCCGGTCGCCCTCGAACTCACGACGACGCGTACGAATCGGCTCGATAATCGCTTGCAGCCGCTCGTTCAGCGCACGCTTGACGACAGAGTCGCCCAATCCGCCGCGACGATAGTGAGCCTTGAGTTCATCCACCTTCGGCACATCTGGCTCGAACGCATCGAGAAACGCGAACACGACGTTGCCCTCCACCTGACCAGGGTCGCTTGCCCGCAGATGGTTGGGGTCCGTGTACATCGAATTGACCGCCTTCGTGATCTCGTCCGGACTGGCGCCTAGCGGAATCGCATTGCCCAGCGACTTGCTCATCTTCGCCTTACCGTCGAGCCCAGGCAGTCGCGTCACCTGCGACAGCACCGCCTCACACTCGACGAGCACTTGCCGCTCGACGGTGTTGTTAAAGCGGCGCACGAGTTCGTTGGTTTGTTCGATCATCGGTAGCTGGTCGTCGCCGACCGGTACGTGCGTTGCCTTGAACGCCGTGATGTCGGCGGCCTGGCTCACCGGATAGGTGAGGAAACCTGCCGGGATGTCGCGCTCGAAGCCACGCAACTGAATCTCCGCCTTGATGGTCGGATTGCGCTCGAGGCGCGCGACCGTGACCAGGTTCAGCAGATATTGCATTAGCTCGGCGAGTTCGGGCACCTGCGACTGAATAAAGATCGTCGACTTCGCCGGGTCGATGCCAACCGCGAGATAGTCGAGTGCAACCTCGATGACGTTTTCGGTGACCTTCTGATGGCGACCGACATTGTCGGTCAGCGCCTGCGTATCAGCGAGCAGCAGGAACTGCTGCGCCTCGTGCTGCAGTTGTACGCGTGCGCGCAACGAGCCTATGTAGTGACCTAGATGGAGCGGGCCAGTCGTGCGATCGCCGGTGAGGACGACGGGTTGGGTTACGTGTGACATGGTGTGCTATTCCGGATGTTTGTCGACACCGCCAGTCATCGGCGCGCAGATACAAAAATGCCGCCAGGACTGGCGGCATCACGTTTTCAATCTGTATGGGGAAACGGGCCGCCAGGTTCAGGCGCGCCACCAGCAAAGCAGATTCAGCGAGGTTCGTTTCATATCCATCGACGGAGTATAGCGCAGCACGCAGGCAGCAATTGCGCTGGGCGAGCCTCAAAAATCGAAGTCGCCACGGGGTCGTTATGTGCGGCAACGCTCATTCCACGCTATTTCGCCGGATATCTCCGCGCAGCCCCATCTGCATTGACGCGAGCGCTGCGGGCACCCGGTTTTGGCACAGGCAAACGGCTGCACTGTGTTGAAACGCATGAGGGCATGTCCGTTTGAGTTATCAGATTTACCTTTGATACGACCGACGAGGCGCTTGCCTTAAACAGCCACTTCAGTCGCGTCA
The DNA here is from genome assembly GCF_002362315.1 of Paraburkholderia acidicola. Classification (GTDB taxonomy): domain Bacteria; phylum Pseudomonadota; class Gammaproteobacteria; order Burkholderiales; family Burkholderiaceae; genus Paraburkholderia; species Paraburkholderia acidicola. The sequence goes on along the minus strand of NZ_MTZV01000004.1, from coordinate 1,679,580 downwards.
GAGTCCCTGCATCTCCGCAGAAACAATCATGATTCGCGACTACGAAGGTTGTCCGACATTTCTGTCCGGCGGCTTTTCGACGCCGGTCAACAGAATGATCAGAGGTCTTCATGTACTGGTTTACTCGACAGATCCTGGCACTTGCAAAAGCCAGGGAGGACGACAGGCTCACTATGAGTCCGCTTCGTCTGATGCCCATTTCGCCATTGAGCTGCGCAGTCATGCGCTCGCCATCCGCATCCGTAGCGACGCCGTCAAGCTTGAAGAGAAACAAGCTTCATCTGGTGAGTCAGGCGACCCCACCTGCGGCGGTAAGCGATGTGGCCGCGGACGGCCGATATGAATCGATGGGACAAGGCATATCGATCTGCCTTTCCCGCGTGGGTGCCAACACCTACACATGGTCGTTCCGCAACGACAGCTTTGTCACGGTCACGACCCTGCGGTTTCGTAGCACGTATATCGATCTGAAAACCGGACGGGAAACCTGGGATGAAAACACCGTGCCCGTTCACCTGGCACCGGGCCGCTCGATCGGCGGCTGGAGCGCATGGGTCGCGTATTCACCCACGCCACCGGTCGTGAAATTGCTGGAGATCGAACGAATAACCCAGCGGCTCTACAAACGCTGCAAGCGGTTTTGAGCGCTGCGAATCTGGTCTTTCCGCTTCTGCCAGAGGTTTCTGAAAACCGAAACTATTGGAAATGAGCGAGGTGTACGCACCTGCCGTGTACCGGAACAGTCAGTCTCTCCAGCACGGAGCGCTGGATGGCAAATTGCACTACGTCTAACGCGATGGGTTTTCCTGCCGTGCAAGCGGGCTGCCCGCAAACGGGTCATCTCGCCAGTCCACACCGGCCTTAGGTGCAGGCGCGGCTGCCGGCGTAGCGGACAATTCAAAGTGTTCGATGGATTGCCCCGCGCTGATCGCCTGCTTAAGCCATTGAGGCATCTCCCCCTCGCCGGACCAGGTATTGCCGGTCGCACTGCGGTAGCGCGCGCCCGTCTGTTCCGATTGTCCGCTTGCTAGCGCTTCGGCGAGGTCGTCTGGTGTGATACCAAACTCCTCCATCCTGTGGCGGAGATAAGCAATCATGCTGTCTCTCTTACGTTCGTCCATGAAAGATTCCTTCTTGAGCCAATGGCCTGGCGTTCATTGAACGCCGATTGTGGTAAATCGCACCGTGCGTGGATTGCGCCGATGTAACGAAAATCATGCCTGTAGAGCAGGTTGCCGCATCCCTCGATGCTCGGGGAGCAGGCGCACGTGGCCTTTCCGGGTGAAGAACCAGGATGTCTGGTACTCCGCTGTCGTATTTGGCGGTTGGATTGATCTAGAAGGTTTCCGTTCAACGAGGGTCGCACATGACTGCGACCGGGGCACTTAACGGTCCCTTCAATGCTACATAGTTTATCGCTTCAATCACGATCCGGTACGGCGCAATTCGGGAAATCTGCATTAATTTTACAGAATTCACCCTTCCGAATTACGTCATCAATGTGCAAACCTGTGAACAGATTGTCGATTAGACGTAAGACAAATTACTGCTCACAGATGCAATGAAAGCTCATTATGGCCGCCGGAGTTTGCGTGGAACTCGCCCCCGACACCGAACAATCAGGTTTATCGCTCGCCCGTTCGTAAGGAACAACCTGATTCCGGCCGTTCCGGGCATGTGATCTATCGAAGATCGGCTCACAGCATCCGCGCGAGGCGACGCAACATAGTACAACAGTTCGTCGGCACGTCCGGCGGACGCCACCTCCCCTCATCGCCCGTATTCGACCGTCGGCCTGTCTCTTTGCGATATCGGTCAACGGCTCTGACCATCTCACCTGGCGGCGCTGTCAATCTGGCTGCAAGAAGTCGACCAGATCGACGGCGCGCAGGAATCCTGATTTATGGCTTTCTCCACCATACAAACTTCAGAAAACCTGCCGTAAACCGGAAAGGAGGATAAGCCGACCGGTCTGTCCACAAAGACGCAATATCCAACGATCCAATATGAATAGCGATGTTACTGCACCCGTCGCCGACGCCTCCACGTCAGGCGCCTCTGTACCAGGACCTGCCGCCGGACGACCTCAAACACCGGCCTACCCACCGCCCGCAAACGTTCCAACCCAGCAGGGGCCGGCCGGCATCCACTTCGACTTCAACGACGGTTGTCGCGTCACACTGCCCGTGGGTAACTGGCACGTCTGCCTGCGCGACTGCGATACAGGCAACGTGTTGTTCGAAACGGAAATCGCGCGCGGTTATGTAGCGAGCACGCGAAAGTACTACGCCCGCTTCGAGATTCTCGTCTGGGCGCGTGTCGCGCTCGCACGGGACAGCAAGGCACCGCCGACGCTGCATCACGTCTACGACGCCTCGGGCAAGGAGGTGCTCGTGCAATTCCCGGTCGGCACGATCGGCGACACGATCGGCTGGATGCCGTACGCCGCCGCGTTCCAGCGCCGGCACGGATGCCGGCTCACCTGCGCGATGTCGGAGAAGCTGATTCCGCTCTTTCGCGACGCCTATCCGGAGATCGGATTCGTTACGCATGAACAGGTGCAGCCGCAACGGTACTACGCGACCTACAGCCTCGGCCTCTTCTTCGATGACGACGAAAAAATCCATCAGCCGAGCGACTTCCGCCTCGTCGGACTGCACCGCACAGCGGGCTATATCCTGGGCGTCGATCCGCGCGAGGAGCCGCCGGAAGTCGAACTTCCCGACGATACGCGCCCCATCGACGAACCCTACGTCTGCATCGCCGTGCAGAGTTCAACGCAGTGCAAATACTGGAACAACCCGACTGGCTGGCACGACGTGATTGCGTTCCTGAAGGAGGCCGGCTATCGCGTCGTCTGCATCGACCAGAAGAAAGTGCACGGCACCGGTATGGCGTGGAATCACATTCCGCACGGCGTGGAAGACGAAACCGGCGATCGGCCGCTCGTCGAGCGTGCCCGCTGGTTGAAGCACGCGGCGTTTTTTATCGGCTTGTCGAGCGGCCTGTCGTGGCTCGCATGGGCAGTGCGCACGCCGGCCGTGATGATCAGCGGCTTCACTCATCCGGTCAATGAGTTCCATACACCCTACCGTGTCATCAACTACCACGTCTGCAACAGTTGCTGGAACGACCCGCGCGTGCGTTTCGATCATCACGACTTTCTCTGGTGCCCGCGGCACAAGGACACGTCGAGGCAGTTCGAATGTAGCCGTCTGATCGAATCGAAACAGGTGATCGACGCTATCCGCACGATTCCCGGCGCGCTCCGTTGAGACCCGCGCCCGCAGCAAGTCACCAGGCAAGGAAGCAGCAATGAGGCTAGACGCGACTGACACCAACGCATATTCGACGACCTGGCACAGCATCACACTGCTGGGCGCTGGCCCGGGTACAACTGGCCAGATGCCCGTGCCTGACACGCCGCAGCGGCGCGCCTCGCGTCTGCTGACCGGGTTGCTCGCGACACCCGCGATCTACGCCGCGAGCTTCGCGCCCGCCGCGGCGAACGTGCAAACAACCGTTGCCGCGGGCATCACGGTCAACGGCATAACTGTCGGTCCAAACCAGAGTCTTCTCGTTTTCGGCGAGGCGGACGAATCGACGGTGAACGCGCAAGGTGCACTGAACGTAGAGTCGGGCGGTGTGGCGCGTTCGAGCTTCATCGATCCGTTCGGCCTGCAGGCGGTGATGTCGGGCGGTATCGCGTACGCGACGCACGACCTCGGCACCGAAGTCGTGATGAGCGGCGGGATCGCGAGCGGCACCCTGGTCGGTACCGGGGCCCAGCAGATTGTCTCGTCGGGAGGCATTGCCAGCGGCACGACGATCAGCGGCAGCGGCGCGCAGTCGGTCACAGGTGGCTTCGCCGTGGCGACGCTCGTCACGAGCAACAGCCGGGAAGACCTGTCGTCCGGCGGCGTAACGAGAGGCACGATGCTCGCAAGCGGCGGCGCACAGAATGTGCTCGCGACCGGCGTTGCGAGCGCTACGACGATTGCAGGCGGCGCGGCGCAAACGGTGCAGTCGGGCGGCCTCGCTGTCTCGTCGACGGTGACGAGCGGCGGCCGGTTGCGAATCAGTTCCGGCGGCAACGCAACCGGTGTGGTGCAGCAAAGCGGCGGCATCCTGATCGCGGACACCGGCGCCGGCAACGTCACAGGCACGAATGCGGCCGGCACGTTCGTCATCGGCGGCGGCGTCGCGTCGGGCGTGCTGCTCGACAACGGCGGGCTCTTCACCGTGCTGTCCGGCGGCACGGCGAGCGGCACGATCGTCCACGCCACGCAGATCGTGATGGGTGGCGGAACAGTCGTCGATACGCAGGATATGTTCACGCAGATCGTCTCGTCCGGTGGCCTCGCGCTCGATACGCACGTCTTCGGTTTCGCGCAGCACACGATACTCGCGGGCGGCATCGCGAGCGGCAGCCTCGTCGACAGGAACTCGCGCGAGGACGTCACGTCGGGCGGCATTGCACGCGACACCACGCTCGGCAGTACCGGTGTGCAGAACGTCGCCGGCGGCGGGTTCGCGTCGGGCACGGTCGTGTCGAGGGGCGGCGCGCAACTCGTGGCGGCGGGCGGGGTCGCGGGCAGAACCACGGTGTTCGGAAACGGCACGATCACCGTCAGCTCCGGCGGCACGGCCATCGATATCACGCTGAACGCAGGCGCCACGTTCAGCGGCACCACCGACGACGCGTTCGTTAGCGGCACGAATTCGCTCGGCGCGTTCACGATCTCCGGTGGCATCGCGTCCGGCGTGCTGCTCGAAAACGGCGGTACGTTCATCGTGACGAAGGGTGGCATCGCGAGCGGCACCGTTATCAATGCATACGGCAACGGCTTCGTCGTCTCCGGTGGGCTCGCCGTCGGCACGCTCGATACGTCCCAGTTGACCGTGTCGGCTGGCGGGATCGCGAGCGGCACGGTGGTGTCGAACTTCGGTCGCGAAAACGTCGCGATGGGCGGCGTGACGAACGGTGCGCAAGTGTCGGACTTCGGCCAGGAGAACGTGTCGTCGGGCGGTATGGCAAACGCGACGTCGGTTGGCAATACCGGTTCGATGACGGTTTACAGCGGCGGCGTTGCTAACGGGACCGCCATCGGCAATGGCGGCACGCAGACGATTTCTTCCGGCGGCATCGCGAACGCGGCGACGGTGGCGAGTGGTGGCTTGCAGGTTGTGTCGACGGGGGCTGCTGCAAGTGGCACGACCGTCTCGAGTGGCGGTGCACAGACGGTCTCGGCCGGCGGCATCGCCACAGCGACGACCGTTTCGGGCGGTGGCCTGCAGAGCGTGCTGTCGGGGGCTGCGGCAAGCGGCACGACCGTGTTGAGTGGCGGTGTACAGACGGTCTCGGCTGGTGGCATCGCGATGACGACAACCGTTTCGGGCACCGGTCAACAGAACGTGCTGTCGGGTGGCACGGCCAGCGGCACGACGCTCGTCGGCGGCGTACAGACGGTCTTCGGTGCGGGCCGCGCGACCGGCACACTCGTTTCGAGCGGCGGCACGCAGACCATCTCGGCCGGCGGTACAGCAAGCGGCACCGCGGTGATGAGCGGCGGCGTGCAGAGCATCCTCGCGGGCGGTGTCGCGAGCGGCGCGACCATCGGTCTCGGCGGCGACCAGCGCGTCGCAAACGACGGCGAGGCGGATGGCACGACCGTGTTGAGCGGCGGGCAGCAGATCGTGTCGTCCGGTGGTATTTCGGTCGGCACACGCGTTGCCGACGGCGGCACGCAGACGCTCTATCAAGGCGCGATCGTCGCCGGCACGATAGTTGGCAGCGGCGGCACGCAGTACGTGTCGTCGGGCTCGACAGCGAGCAGTGCGCAGCTTGTCGGCGGCACGCAGTATGTGTCGTCCGGCGGCGTTGCGACCGGCTCGCTGATCAGCGCCGGCGGTACGCAGAACGTGCTGGAGCTCGGCGTCGCGAGCGGCGCGCATATCGAGAGCGGCGGCACTCAGGCCGTGATGTCGGGCGGCGAAGCAGACGCCACCGTCGTCGACGTCGGTGGCAAACAACAGGTCGGTTCCGGCGGTGTCGCGAGCGGCACGCTCGTCAACAGCGGCGGCATGCAATCCGTCGAAGCTGGCGGCATCGTCGCAGCCGCGACGCTGCTGACGGGCGGCACGCAAATCGTCTCTTCCGGCGCGACGACGAGTGGGGTCACGCTGAGTGGTGGCGTTCAGACCGTGCTGTCGGGCGGCGTCGTGACGGCGACCGGTATCGGTTCAGGCGGGCAGCAGTTTGTATCGTCGGGCGCGCTCGCGAACCTCGCTATGGTGTCGAGCGGCGGCACGCAAACGGTGTACGCGGGTGGCATCGTAGGCGGCACGCAGGTGAGCAGCGGCGCGCTACAGGATCTGTTCGGCTCGGCAGACCTGTCGGTCGTACAAGGGACACAGACAGTGCACGCAGGCGGCATCGCGAGCCGCGCGACGATCGACAGCGGCGGCGTGCAGACCGTGATGTCCAGCGGTATCGCCAATGGAACGACCCTGGTCGCTGCACTGCAAATGGTGTCGTCGGGCGGCACGGCCAATGCGACAACGGTCCGCAGCGGCGGCCGGCAGACGGTTGCGAGCGGCGGTGTCGCCAACGGCACAACGATCGCACAGGGTGGCATCGCACAGATTTTCGGCACGCTAAGCGGCGCGACGATCGACACGGGCGGCACGCTGCAGATCGCGGGTGGCAACGTGACAGGCAATCTCGCGAACAACGGCTCGCTCGTCTTCAACCGCACTGACGACAGCCGCTACGCGAACTCGCTGTCGGGTGACGGCGCACTCGTCCAGGCAGGCACCGGCACGCTGACGCTGACTGGCGACAGCGGCGCGTTCGCCGGCACGACAGTCGTGAGCGCGGGACGACTCGCCATCGGTGACGCAGCGAATCCGGCGGCGAAACTCGGCGGCAATATCCAGGTGGAGACGAACGGCACGCTGCTCGGACACGGCACGGTACTCGGTTCGATCGCGAACGCGGGCGTCGTGCAGCCGGGCGGGTCCATTGGCACGTTGAGCGTCGCGGGCGATTACGTCCAGCAACCGGCCGGTACGCTGACCATCGAACTGAACCCGACCTCCGCATCGAAATTGCTGGTGAACGGCATCGCGACGCTCAACGGCGCGCTGCATCTGCTCTACGATCCCGGTACGTACGCGGCGAGCAAGACTTACGAGATCGTCTCGGCGACGACCGTCAATGGCAAGTTCGGTAGCGTCAATGCAGACGGTGCGGGTGCGTCGCAGGTTACGCAGAGCGTCGTGTATGGGGCCACGGCCGTCGACCTGAGCGTCAACGCCATCGACAATGCAGGCACCGGCACACAGCCCCCGCCGCCGCCAGGCCAGCCGGCGCCGCCGGTGACAGTCGTTGCGCCGATCGATACCAGCATCTTCACCGCGCTCGGCTCGACTGCGCTGCTCGCCGGCGAAGCCGCGGCAACGCAGCTGCTGCGGCACGACGCGCGGCGCTGCGATGATGCCGCCGCACATTGCCCTTCGGACGACGGCTCGCTGTGGATCGCGGGTTCCGTAGATCGTCTGTCGCTGCACGGCACAGCCGGCGGTACGCCGGGTTTCAGCGTCAATCAGTATCAATTCACTGCTGGCGTCGACTGGCGGCGTGGACCGTACACCATCGGCGGCGCGTTGGGTTATGGACACAGCGATCTGTCGGAAAGCACGACCGGCGACGATGGCCGCATCGATACGTTGCGTGCCTCACTGTATGGATCGCGCCGTCTCGGACCGGTCGTGCTCTCGGCACTGATGTCGTACGGCTACGACGACATGCACCTGCGTCGACCGTTCGGCGCGACCGGTACGGCGAACGGTGACCCCGACGGACACGACATCGAACTGGGCACGCAGCTGAGCCTACCGATGCCGATACGCACGTTCACGCTGACACCGCGTGTGGGTCTGTTGTACGGCTACTTCCATCGTAGTGTCTTCGCGGAGCACGGCGCGGGAGGACAGGATCTGCAGGTCGGCACCGACAACGCACACAGTGTGCAACCTTACGTCGGCATCGAATTCGACAAGCGCTTCGGCGAAGGTGCGCATCCGCTGACGCTGCAACTAAGCGTCGACTACGCGCAGGAACTCGCGCGGCGTTCGCGCGCAGTGGCGGTGTTTAGCGGCGACGGGACGGTGTTTTCCGCGGTTGGGGCGCCGCTGCCGCACGGTCGGTTGATGACTGCGGCGCGGATCTCGGGCGCGGTGACGTCGAGGATCGAAGTCAGTGTGGGTTACTCAGGGTGGCTGGCGACCGGCGGTGGGCATTCGCAGCAGAGCGTCGATCTGATGTTGCGGAGGTCGTTCTGAGCGGGCGTGGTGGAGTACTGGCAAGCGGGTGATCCCGGTTCAAGGCAGACACCCACGCAACAGCCAATACCCAGTTATTCCACCGTCACCGATTTCGCCAGATTCCGCGGCTTGTCCACATCCGTTCCGCGCGCGCAGGCCGTGTGATACGCGAGCAACTGTAGCGGCACGACATGCAGGATCGGTGACAGCATCCCGTAGTGTTCCGGCATGCGGATTACATGCAGCCCTTCGTCGTTGACGATACGTGTATCCGCGTCGGCGAACACATACAGTTCGCCACCGCGCGCGCGCACTTCCTGAATGTTCGATTTCAGCTTTTCGAGCAGCGCGTCGTTGGGCGCCACCGTGACAACCGGCATCGCCTCCGTCACCAGCGCGAGCGGGCCGTGCTTCAGCTCGCCAGCCGGATAGGCTTCCGCATGGATATACGAAATCTCCTTGAGCTTCAGCGCGCCTTCCAGCGCGATCGGATAATGCAGCCCGCGCCCGAGGAACAAGGCGTGCTCCTTGCGCGAGAACTCTTCAGACCACGCGATGATCTGCGGCTCCAGCGCCAGCACGCTGTTCAGCGCCGCCGGCAGGTGGCGCAACTGACGGATGTAATCGGCTTCCTGTGCCGCACTGACATGGCCGCGCAGCTTGCCGAGCGTCGCCGCCAGCACGAACAGGCCGACCAGTTGCGTCGTGAATGCTTTCGTCGACGCCACACCGATCTCACGGCCTGCATGCGTCAGGAACGACAGCTCGGTGAGCCGCACCATCGCGCTCGTCGCGACGTTACACACCGACAGCGTATGCCGATGCCCGAGCCCCTGCGCATGCTTGAGCGCCGCGAGCGTATCGGCGGTCTCGCCCGATTGCGAGATCACCACGACGAGCGCCTTCGGGTTCGGCACCGACTCGCGATACCGGTACTCGCTCGCAATCTCGACCTGAGTCGGAATCTTTGCAATCGATTCGAGCCAGTATTTCGCCGTCAGCCCCGAGTAATAGCTGGTGCCACACGCAAGAATCAGCAGGCTGTCGATTCCGGCAAATGCCTTTGCCGCATCGGCGCCGAACAGCGACGCATCGAAGCCATCGCTTTGCGGAATCGTGTCGCTGATCGCACGCGGCTGCTCGAAGATTTCCTTCTGCATGAAGTGCCGGTACGGTCCGAGTTCGACCGCACCGCCATACGCAGCTACCTGACGAACCTCGCGCTGTACGTCGCTGCCGCTACGGTCGGCCACCCGCACGCGCTCCAGCGTCAATTCGCAGACGTCGCCTTCCTCGAGGAAAATAAAGCGCTCGGTGCTGCCGGCCAGCGCCAGCGCGTCGGAGGCCAGAAAGTTTTCGCCGTCGCCCAACCCCACGACGAGCGGCGACCCCTGGCGCGCACCGATCACCGTGTGCGGCTGGTCCTTGTGCAGCACCGCGATCGCATAGGCGCCGTGCAACTGTTGCACGGCTTCCTGCACCGTCGCGAACAGGTCGCCGCGATACAGGCTGTGGATCAGATGCGCGATCACCTCGGTGTCGGTCTGCGACACGAACACGTAGCCCTTGCCGCGCAGCATCTCGCGCAACGTCTCGTAGTTCTCGATGATGCCGTTGTGCACGATCGCCAGCGCGTCGCGCGAGAAGATCGGGTGAGCGTTGTCGGTCACCGGTGCGCCGTGCGTCGCCCAGCGCGTATGCGCAATGCCCGTTGTGCCTTCGAGATGCGACTCGCGCACCTGCTCATCGAGGTCGGCCACGCGCGCCACGCTACGGGCGCGGCGCGGTTCGCCGTCCGCCAGCACGGCGACGCCACACGAGTCGTAACCGCGATATTCGAGGCGCCGCAAACCTTCGATGAGAACGGGAACGATGTTACGTTGCGCAACCGCGCCAACAATACCGCACATGATCTATCTGTCCTTGCAGGATGGAGGTCCGCGAGCGCGGCCCTTCAGCTTTTCTTTTTGACCGGGCGCACGTAGCCCGGTTTGCTTGTCTGGGTCTTGTCGTTCAGCACGAGCTGGTCGGCGGCAACGTCCTTCCAGACGGTCGTGCCCGCTGCGATCGTCACGCCGCGGCCCACGCGCACCGGCGCGACGAGCTGCGTATCCGAGCCCACGAACACGTCGTCTTCGATGATCGTGCGATGCTTGTTCGCACCGTCGTAGTTGCACGTGATCGTGCCCGCACCGATGTTGACCCGCGCGCCGATGTCGGCATCGCCGATATAAGTGAGGTGATTGGCCTTCGAACCATGGCCGATCACCGCATTCTTCACTTCGACGAAATTGCCGACATGCGATTCGTCCTTCAACTGTGCGCCGGGTCGCAGCCGCGCATACGGGCCGAGCACGGCCTGTGCCCCGACTTCCGCACCATCGATATGCGTGAACGCATCGACACGTGTGCCGGCGCCGATCGTCGCATTGCGGATCACGCAGTTCGGGCCGATCGTCACGTTGTCAGCCAGCGTCACCTTGCCTTCGAACACGCAGTTCACATCGATCGATACATCGCGGCCGCACTCGAGCGTGCCGCGCACATCGAGGCGCGCCGGGTCCGCGAGCGTCACGCCGGCAACCAGCAGCGCTTCGGCGACGTTGCGTTGATACACGCGCTCCAGCTCGGCGAGTTGCTGCTTGCTGTTGACGCCGAGCGTTTCCCACTCGTCGTCGGGCTGCGTCGTGACGATCTCGATGCCGGCTTTGATCGCCAGTTCAACGACGTCGGTCAGATAGAACTCGCCCTGCGAATTATCGTTTTTCAGCGATACGAGCCAGCCGGCAAGCTGCCCGGTCGGCGCCGCGATGATGCCGGTGTTGATCTCGGCGATCGCCTGCTGCTCCGGTGTCGCGTCCTTCTGCTCGACGATGCGCAGCACCTTGCCGCGCGCATCGCGCACGATCCGGCCGTAGCCGCTGGGGTCGTCGAGCGTGACGGTGAGTACGCCATAGCCGTGCTGGCCGACGGCGTCGGTGAACTGCTTCAGCGTGCCAGCACGCGTAAGCGGCACGTCGCCATACAGGACGAGCGTCGGCACGGACGGATCGAGCAGCGGCAGCGCCTGCTGCACCGCGTGGCCGGTACCGAGTTGTTGCGCCTGCAGGGCGAATTGCACGTCCGGTGCGGCGACGGCGGCACGTACCGCATCGGCACCGTGCCCGATGACGACGACGAGCCGCGTCGGGTTGAGCGTGCGGGCAGTATCGATGACGTGTGCAAGAAGTGGCCGACCGGCCAGAGGATGCAGCACCTTGGGCAATGCTGAGCGCATGCGCTTGCCGGTGCCCGCCGCCAAAATCACGATGTTCATGGCGTAAGCGAAAGGACGGATTCAGAGCGGGCAATTCTAGCACGCGGCCCGTCGTGTCAAGGCCCGGCGGGCGGGCATGGCCAGCTTCAGAGGTCGTCGAACTGGACGATCGAAATCGGTTGGGCACCGTTGGGTCCGGCGCCGGTCGTCGTCGCGGTGGAACACGGGTCTTCGTCGAACGCAATATCGCCGTGCGGATCGGCTTCGCCCGTCGCGCGCAGGCCCGCGAACGGAAACAGCGTGTGGTCCATTAAATGCGACGGCACGACATTCGATAGCGCGTTGAACATGTTCTCAACGCGCCCCGGGAAGCGCTTCTCCCAGTCGCGCACCAGCGCTTTCATCTCGGCACGCTTCAGGTTCGGCTGGCTGCCGCACAGGTTGCACGGGATGATCGGGAATTCGCGCAGTTCCGCGTACTTCTCCAGATCGGTTTCCTTCACATACGCGAGCGGCCGGATCACGATGTTCTTGCCGTCATCCGATTGCAGCTTCGGCGGCATGCCTTTCAGCTTGCCGCCGTAGAACAGGTTCAGCAGCAGCGTCTGCAGGATGTCGTCGCGGTGATGGCCGAGCGCGATCTTGGTCGCGCCCAGTTCACCCGCCACGCGGTAGAGAATGCCGCGCCGCAGCCGCGAGCACAGCGAACAGGTCGTCTTGCCCTCGGGCACGAGGCGCTTGACGATGCTGTACGTGTCCTGATTCTCGATATGAAACGGAATGTCGAGCTTCGATAGATACTCGGGCAGCACATGCTCGGGGAAGCCGGGCTGCTTCTGGTCGAGATTGACCGCGACGATGTCGAAGTGAATCGGAGCGCGCTCGCGCAGGCGCATCAGCACGTCGAGCATGGCGTAGCTGTCCTTGCCGCCCGACAGGCACACCATCACCTTGTCGCCTTCTTCGATCATGTTGTAGTCGCCGACCGCCTGACCGACCAGGCGCGCCAACCGCTTGAAGAGCTTGTTGTTCTCGTACGCTTCCTTCTGCTCGCGACGTGTCAGCACGGGGCGTGCGTCGGCTTGCGCTGTTGCCGTGGCTTCGCCGGCAACCGTATCGTGCTCGGCGAGGCCGGCCATTTCAGCAGCATTCATGGCTCAGTCCTCCTTGATGCGAAAAACCTCGACGCCAACGGCGTCGCAGTCCGGGTACACGTCCGGCTTTTCCGTCGACAGCCGCGCCGCCCGCACATGCGGATGCGCAAGCAACGCGGTCAGCAGATCGTCGCAGAGCGTTTCCTGCAGATGGATATGCCCCTGTTCGACGCGGCGCGCGATGGTCGAGCGCATGAAGTCGTAATCGACGACTTCGCGCAGCTTGTCTTCGACAGGCGTGGACAGCGCGAGCGGCACGAACAGTTCGACGTTGATCACCACGCGCTGCTCGCCGCGCTTTTCGAAGTCGTGCACACCGATGTTGATGTGCACTTCGTAATTGCGCAGGAAAAGCCGGCGGCAATCGGCAAGCCGGGGATGCGAAAGATCGGCAAACATGTTCGTTCCGATTGAAAAAGGCAAAAAAGCGTGCGGACACGCAAAGGGTGCAGTGCGCGCGGGCCCGTTGGGCCGCGCGCTCAGGCGCCCGTCAAAAACATCATGTCGCGCGGCGACGGCACCAGATGCTGTCCGCCGTCGACCACCAGCGTCGTCCCCGTGACCGCCGTGGCATCCGCGAGATACAGCGCTGCTGCGACCAGGTCTTCGGGGCGCGCCGAGCGATCAAGCGGCGTTACCCGGTGAGCGGCGGCAAAACTGTCGGGGGTCTGGCCCGCCGACTGCAACGTCAACCCCGGCGCAAGCCCGACCACACGAACCTTCGGCGCCAGCGCCTGGGCGAGCGTGACGGTCGCAGTCTGCAGCGCGGCCTTCGTCAGCGTGTAGGACAGGTAGTCCGGGTTCATGTTGTACAGCTTCGGGTCCAGCACGTTGACGACGACGCTGCGTTGCGACTCGTCGGTCAGCGCTGCGTCGGGTGTGGCGTCGAACAGCATCCGCGCAAGCACGAGTGGCGCGCCAACATTGATCGCCGTGTGCTTCAGCAGCCGCTCGTAGCCGACGTTGTGCAGGCTGTCTTCATCGACCAGCGACGCGTTGTTGATGATGCACACCGGCCGGCCGAGCGCAGCCGTACACGCCGGCAGCAGTCGCTCGACCTCGGCCTCGACCGCCAGATCGGCCTGTAGCGCCACCGCGCGGCGGCCCAGCGCCACGACTCCGGCGACGACTTCATCCGCTTCGGCCTTCGACCCACCGAAATGCACCGCCACGTCCCAACCCCGCGCCGCAAAGCCCAGCGCGAGCGCGCGACCGACCCGGCGGGCAGCGCCGGTAATCAGGACGACACGTGCAGCGCCCGCAGATTTGCCGTCGGCAGCGGAAATGTCAGAAGGAACGGTCATTTACAATACGCGGATGAATCCGAAAGCTCACGAACCCGACAGTTTACCTGCTCCAAGCCCAACCGCGCTCGCGCAGTCCGAAACGCTGGCCGTGCAGATCCGCGCTGAAATCGCTGCGGCCGGTGGCTGGCTACCGTTCGACCGCTACATGGAACTCGCCCTGTACGCGCCCGGACTCGGCTATTACAGCGGCGGCGCCGTCAAATTCGGCCGACGCGCCGAGGACGGCAGCGACTTCATCACCGCCCCCGAACTATCGCCACTGTTCGCCGCCACGTTGGCGCGGCCGGTCGCGCAGGCGCTCACCGAGAGCGGCACACGTCAGTTGCTGGAGTTCGGCGCCGGCACCGGCAAGCTCGCGGCAGGCCTGCTGCGCGCGCTCGCCTCCGCCGATGTCCCGTTCGACAGCTATGCGATCGTCGACCTGTCCGGCGAACTGCGCGAGCGCCAACGCGAGACGCTCGAAGCCGAGGTGCCGGATCTCGCCGACCGCGTGCGCTGGCTCGATGCCTTGCCTGCGAGCTTCGAAGGCGTCGTGATCGGCAACGAAGTGCTCGACGCAATGCCGGTGCGGCTCTTTGCGCGGCTCGGCGGTGTCTGGCATCAGCGCGGTGTTTCGCTGCAGGACGACGGTGCATTCGCTTTCGCGGACCGCCCGGTGGATCCGGCACGCGACGCATCCGACACCGCGCTGCTGAGCGAACTCGACGATTCCCACGACAACAACAGCGACTACGTCACCGAAACGCACGTTGCCGCACTCGGCTTCACGCGCACCGTCTGCACGATGCTCGCGCGCGGCGCGGCATTCTTTATCGACTACGGTTTTCCGCGTCACGAGTACTACCACGCGCAACGCACGCAGGGCACGCTGATGTGCCACTACCGGCATCGCGCGCACGACGATCCGTTTGTCTACCCAGGCCTGCAGGACATCACGACGCACGTCGAATTCACAGGTATCGCGGAAGCCGGTGTCGAGACGGGCGCGGATCTGCTCGGCTACACGTCGCAGGCGCGCTTTCTGCTGAATGCGGGCATCACGGAAGCACTCGCCACGATCGATCCAGCGGATACCAGGCACTTCCTGCCCGCTGCGAATGCCGTGCAGAAACTGCTGTCCGAAGCGGAAATGGGCGAGCTGTTCAAGGTGATCGCGTTTTCGCGCGGGATCGACGGGACGCTCGATGCGTTCGCGAGCGGCGACCGGACGCATACGCTGTGACGCGCTTCCTCAGGTACCGACCATGATCCGCTGGCTGCTGACTACCTTCATCGCTGTCGCGATCCTGTCGGGCTCATGGCCGTGGCTGCGCAAGATCGGCATCGGCCGTATGCCTGGCGATGTCACGCTGCGACTGCTCGGACGCGAGTACCCGTTTCCGTTCATGTCGACGCTGGTGCTGACGATGGTGTTATCGCTGCTCGCACGGGTGTTTTGAACGTCGTTGCCTGCGTCAACGTCTACGTTCAGGCTTTCAACGCCGCCTCAACCGCCCGCACCCGCTCGCGATGCACGGCATCCTTGATCTGCGCCGGCTTGTCCTCATGAGCTTTGGCGACCGCGCCGGCATCGACCGCGCGCGCTGCCACGAGCGCGACCCGCAACCGCTCGGCCTGCGGATACTCGCGCGCCTCGAAGCCGAGCCGCCCGCGCGCGTCAGCCTCGCAGGCCTGCAGCGCTTCGGCGAAACGGCCAGGCTTGCGCAGCGCATCGCTACGCTCGAACAGCCGCACCAGCGCCGCGGCACCCAGCTCCATCACGCGATGAATATTGCCGTGCTCGCGCGCGACCAGCACAGCCAGATCGCGGCACTCGTTAGGCACGCGCAGCCGCTCGCACAGCAGCTTGAGTAGATCGACGCTGCGCCCTTCATGGCCGATGTGCCGCGGCAACACGTCGGCCGGCGTGGTTGCCTTGCCGAGATCGTGAGTAAGCGCCGCGAAGCGCACGCTGAGCGCATAACCCTGCGCCGCCGCGTGATCGACCACCATCATGACGTGCACGCCGCTGTCGATCTCCGGATGGTGCGCGGCGGGCTGCGGCACACCGAACAACGCATCGACTTCCGGCAGAATCCGCGCGAGCGCACCACACGCGCGCAACACGTCGAACATCCGCGACGGCTGCTTTTCCATCAACCCGCGCGACACTTCCTGCCAGACGCGCTCCGGCACCAGTGCATCGACTTCGCCAGCGGTGACCATGCCGTACATCAGCGCCATCGTTTCGGGAGCGACGGTGAAATCGGTAAAGCGCGCAGCAAAGCGCCCGATGCGCAGAATCCGCACCGGGTCTTCGAGAAACGCATCGCTGACATGCCGGAACACGCGCGCGCGCAGATCCGCCTGACCATCGAACGGATCGATCACGGGACCGACCAGTTCGCCGTCGGGCCGCACTTCTCGCGCCATCGCGTTGATCGTCAGATCGCGGCGCGCGAGGTCTTCTTCGAGCGTCACGTCCGGCGCGTAGAAAAACTGGAACCCGTGATAACCGGCCGCCGTCTTGCGCTCGGTGCGCGCGAGCGCGTACTCCTCATGCGTATGCGGATGCAGGAACACGGGGAAGTCCTTGCCGACCGGCCGGTAGCCCTGCGCGACCATCTGCTCCGGTGTCGCACCGACCACCACGTAGTCGCGATCCTGCACGGGCACGCCGAGCAGCGCATCGCGGATCGCCCCGCCGACGACATAGATATTCATTCGCAGATGTCTTCGCTAGGGATGCGGTGCGTTTCGCGCAACGCGGCTTCGATCCACGCGTGCACGGCGGGCAGCGCCGTGACGCGGCGTACGTACGCGCTCGCGACTTCGGACAGCGCGGGCTGGAACGTATTGAAGCGCATCACCACGGGCGCGTACATCGCATCGGCAATACTGAACTCGCCGAACAGGAACGGACCGCCGTACGTATCGAGACAGTCGCGCCACAGCGCTTCGATGCGCGCGATGTCGGCCAGTGCGCCGGGTGTCGCACCTTTGCCCGGAAACGACGCGCGGATGTTCATCGACATGTTCTGGCGCAACTCGGCGAAGCCCGAGTGCATCTCCGCGCTAACGCTGCGGGCGTGGGCACGTGCCGTCTCTGCGCGCGGCCACAATGCGTGCTGCGGAAAGCGTTCGGCGAGCGTCTCGGCGATGGCCAACGTATCCCATACGCCAGAGCCCTCGTCGGTGATCAGGCATGGCAGCTTGCCCGACGGCGAATGCGCGAGGATCGCAGCCTTCGTGCCGGGTTCACGCAATTCGATCAGCACCTCCTCGAATGGAATACCGAAGTGCTTCAGCAGCACCCACGGACGCATCGACCACGACGAATAGTTCTTGTCACCGATAACCAGTTTCATGCGGCACACACAGGTAGTGAAAGAAAAAGTTAGCGCCTTGCATTGGCGCGGAACGCGTTAAAGCGCGAACGCGGCGATGCGCCGGTCAGGTACACGGGCGCAATCGTCTCGATGCTCGCGGGTTCGATACCGAGTTCGGGCGCGAGCGGTGCGCTCAGCACGTTATCGACGCTCATCGAGTCGAGATTGTCGCGTGAAATGACCGGTACGCCGGGCGCCATTTCGAACGTCATCGCCTGCAACCGCGCAAGCGGTTCGGGCAGCCGCACGATGCGCGCGTGCCGGCCGATCACGTCGCCGCAATAGCGCACGAGCTGTTCGAGCGTATAAACGCTCGGACCACCGAGCTCGTAAGTACGGCCGCTCGCGGCATCGAGATCGAGCACGTTGACGATCGCCTTCGCGACATCGCCGACAAACACCGGCTGAAACTTCGCATCGGGCATGGCGAGCGGGATCAGTGGAAAGACGCGTTGCAGGAACGCGAACTTGTTGAGCAGTTCGTCTTCGGGGCCGAACACGACGGATGGTCTGAACACTGTAGTAGCCAGCGAAGACGCAAACACCGCCTTTTCGCCGTCACCTTTCGAGCGCAGATACATGCTCGGCCCATTCGACGCAGCACCGAGCGCGCTGAAATGGATCAACCGGTGGACGCCCTTGCCTTCGCAGGCGGCGGCGATCTTCGTGGGCAGTTCGACGTGCACGCGTGCAAACTCGGGGCCGTATGGGTCGCCGCGTCCGCCGTGCAATGTGCCGACCAGGTTGATCACGGCATCGGCGTTCTCGACGAAACTGGCCAGTTGCACCGGGTCGTAGACATCGGCTTCGATCACGTCGATGGGTAGCAGCGTGAGATGGCGTGCGTTGTAGCGGCGACGCGTCGCGATGCGCACGTCCTTGCCGATCTCGACGAGCGCGCTGACGAGATGGCTGCCGATCAACCCCGAGCCGCCGATAACCGCAATGGCTTGATGTCGCATTCTCGACTCCCTGACTGGAAGCCGCGGCAACGGCCGGCACCGCATGCCGCCGCGCCGTGGCACGGCGGCGGTGCAGCCTCGACGCTTAAGGTGCGATGTAGCCTAGGCGCGCCTTCAGCGATTGCGGCCGGCCTTCGAACAATGCCGCGTAGTAGACGGTGTTGGAGAGGACGTTCTTCACGTAGTCGCGGGTTTCCTGGAACGGGATCGCTTCCGCGAAAATCGCGCCTTCCACCGGGCGTTGCAACGACTGCCGCCAGTTGCGCGGACGGCCGGGACCTGCGTTGTAACCCGCTGTGGCCAGCACGTCGGACCCGTCGAACTGATTGTAGATCATGGACAGGTAGTTGGTGCCGAGCAGGATGTTGGTGTTGATGTCGTTCATCTGCGCGCGCGAAATCGTGCCGAGACCGATCTTCTTCGCGACCAGTTGCGCGGTGGCCGGCATCAGTTGCATCAGCCCGCTTGCGCCCACTTCGGAACGCGCATTCATGATGAAGCGCGATTCCTGACGAATCAGCCCGTACGCCCATTCGACGTCGAGACCGGTCGACTGCGAGTCGCGCTCGACGATATCGCGAAACGGCGACAGATAACGCAGCGAGAAATCGTGGTCGGTCTTCGTGCGATCGGCCGTGTTCACCGCGCGGTCGTACAGCTCGATACGGCGCGCGTACTCGGCGACGGCGATCAGTTGCCGGTCGGTCATGGTGCGCAGCGGCCAGTTCCACTCGCGATTGCCTTCAAGCCGCAGATTCAGGTTATAGAAGCGCTGCGCGAGATCGAGACCCGGTGTGCTCGCGGCTTGTTGCACTTCGGCATCCGTGACTGTCGTCTTGGGCGGAACCGTGATTTTCTGGCCGAGTTCTTCAGAAGCAAGCTGGCCGTAGAAGTTGAAGCCCTGCGAAATCTGCTCGAAGTCCTGGTTGGCTTGCACCGTGTCGCCGGCCTGCTTCAGCGCGCGACCGTGCCAGTAAACCCACGCCGGCTGGCTGCGCAGCGACGCCGGCATCTGCTCGATCGACCAGCGCACCATCGTCCAGTCGCCAGCCAGCAGCGCAGTGCGCGTGCGCCATTCATAGGCGGGGTTGGACAGCGGTGCGTTCGCCGACAGCCGGTACCAGTCGACTGCGCCCGGCATCTGCTTCGCCGCCGCCTGATAACCGATCGTGCCCCAGCCGATCGCGCGCTCCGGCGTACTCAGCGAAGGCGCCACCGATGCGAAAGTCGCCGCCGCCGTGGCCGGATCGTTGCGCGCCATCCGCGTGATCGCGAGCAACGCCAGTTGATGTGACTGCGAATCGGGGCCGACGCCGCGTGCGAGCAGCAGCGGCGGCGTACTCGCTGCCTGATTGAACAGCACTGGATCGGGGCGCTGGTTGCCGAGTGCATCGAGCAGCTTGCTGCCGGTCGTAGTCTGATTCTGTTCGTACGCGAGGCGGATCTGCTGCCACACATCGTCGCTGCTGAACTGCTGGTTGATCGACAGCGCGGTGATCAGGTCGACGCAGCCGTCGCCATAATTGCGCGGCTCGACGAGCAATGCGCGCGCTGCATCGGCGATGTTCTCGCCGCGCGACGCACGCGATTCGAGTGCATAGCACTTCACCTGCGTATCGTCGTTCAGCACGAAGCGCGCGTACTGCTGGTCGAAGTTGCGCCAGTCATGTCGTGCACCGAGCACGACGAGATAGTCGTTGCGCAGCCGGTCGGCGATCGCCTGGCCATCGTACTTTTGCAGGAACGTCAGCACCGGTGCATCGGGCGCATCGACGATGGCGTGCCCCTGGCTGTCGAACAACTGCGGCTTGATCTGGAAGTACTCGAGATACGACGGCGCCGGATAATCCGGAATCATCGCCGCCAGTTGCGCAGCACGCGCCGGGTCGTTATTGCGTGCGGCTTCGCGAAGCTGAACGAAAATCTGGTCGTCGTTGGTGAGTTGGGAAAGCGGAACGGGTTTGACCGCAGAGGCCGTGCTGCACGCGACAAGCGCCGCTGCGGCAAGCATCACACTGGCCGCGCGATATACTCGATGGAAGCTTTTGGACATCGTTGTTTCTGGAGCACGAAGTGAAGCCAAGCATAGCATGCAACCCCACGGCAAATTCGAAAAGCGCGTTGCGTCAAGCGCTGCTCGAAGCGCGTCGCGAAGCGGCTCGCGAGCCGGCGCATAACCGTGCGTTGAGCCGTCGGGTGCTCGATGCGTTGAAGCGTTACGAGCCGGTGTGCATTGGTTTTTACTGGCCACTCGAGGGCGAGTTCGACGCGCGCAGCGCGATCGCAATCTGGCTCGCCGCCGATGACACGCGCGTGGCAAGTCTGCCAGTCGTCGCCGAACGCGGCACGCCGCTCGAATTCCACGCTTGGGCGCCCGACACACCGATGCGGACCGGTCACCATCGCATCCCCGAACCTGCCTCGGCGCGTGTCGTGCTGCCCGACCTGCTGTTCGTGCCCTGCGTCGGTTTCGATGCGCACGGCTATCGGCTCGGCTACGGTGGCGGCTACTACGACCGCACGCTTGCCGCGTGGCCCGGTGCGCACAAGCCCGTGACGATCGGTATCGCGTACGAAGCGTGCCGCACCGACACGCTACAACACGAAGCGCACGACATTCCGCTCGATGCGATCGTCACCGACGCAGGCGTCTATCCCACCGACGCCGGTTAAATGCGATGAGTGTGGTGATTGCGCTGCGTGTGGTGAAGCCGCGCACGGCAAGCCGATGAAGAACCCCCGCCGCCCGCCAGACTAGCCCCAGATCAGACACCTAGAGCGAAGCAGCAGCCCGCGCAGCGGTGTCATACAGACCGGACGCGTTGCGCATCAACTGTGCGGCCTCGCCAATCTGCTCATTGGTCAAACCGCTTTCCTTGAGCGTCGCGATCAGACAGCTTTCGCGCACCTCGCGATATTTCGCGCACAGGTCGCGCCCTGTCTCCGTCGCTGAAAAGAACACTTCCTTGCCGATCTTTTCGCTTTCCACATAGCCTCTCGCGACCAGCTTCTTGAGCGCGTAAGTCGCCACGTGGGTGTCCTCGATGTTCAGCACGAAGCAGATATCGGCCAGCTTCTTGCGACGCTCGCGATGGCTCACGTGATGCAGCAGCGAGACCTCGATGGCGGTCATGTCCTTCTCTCCCGCCGCCGACATGCAGCGCACCATCCAGCGGTTGAACGCGTTGCTCGCCATGATGAGCCCGTATTCCAGCTCGGAGAGTTCTGCGCTCGTTTCGGACACGAGGTGTTCCGAGGAGACGATGTTGGTCGGTTGTCGCGCCATGACAGTCGCTTTCAATACGCATAAAGGGGAGTGTCCGGAGTGTACGACGACTGCCGGTCGATGTGAGCCTGGCGAAAACGCTTATTGATAAATCGTAGATAATTTATTGATAATGTACGCTATGCAACACGAATACCGGCTGCCGTCGGATGATGGCAGGCAATCCAGCATCCGACACCACCCTGAATGCGCATGAGCCAACCCCGCATTTTCCCGTTCGGCGACACCGCTCTCGTCTGCGAAGCGCCCGCGCCCGCCACGCTCGATTGCCAGCGGCGCGTCTGGGCGGCCGCCCAGGCCGCGCGCGACTGGCCGCATGTGCTGGAAGTGGTGCCGGGCATGAACAATCTGACCATCGTCTTCGACCCGCTCGAAACCGATAGCGACGCCCTGGCCGACCGGCTGCGGTCGGCATGGGACGCGGCCGACAGCGCCCCCGCGACGAACCGCGAAGTCGAAGTCCCGGTTCAGTACGGCGGCGAGTTCGGTCCCGACCTGGCGGTGGTCGCCGGTCATACCGGCCTGTCGGTGGAAGAAGTCGTGCAACGGCACGCGAGCGGGGACTACATCGTGTTCTTCCTCGGCTTCCAGCCAGGCTTCGCCTATATGGGCGGCCTGCACGAATCGCTGCACACGCCGCGGCGCGCCGAGCCGCGGCTTGAAGTGCCGGCCGGCTCGGTGGGTATCGGTGGGGCGCAGACGGGGCTTTATCCGGCCGTGTCGCCGGGCGGCTGGCAGCTGATCGGGCGCACCGAAGTGCCGCTCTTCGATCCGGCACGCACGCCGCCCACCCTGCTCCAGCCCGGCGACCGGGTGCGCTTCACGATCGCGGGGATACACGAATGATCGATGTGATCCGCGCGGGCGTACTCACCACGGTTCAGGATCTCGGGCGCCACGGCTACCGGCATCTGGGTATTGCAATGGGAGGGGCGCAGGACCGTCTCTCAATTGAAGTCGGCAATCGCCTGGTCGGCAACCGGCCGGACGCGGCCAGCCTGGAAATCACCCTCGGGCCCGTCGTGCTGCGTTTTGCGCGCGCGACGCGTATTGCGATCACCGGGGCGGATTTCGGCGCGACGCTCGACGGCAAGCCGGTTTATCCGTGGTGGAGCCTGCCGGTCCAGGCCGGGCAGGCACTCAGTTTGCAAGTGGCAAAGCATGGCATGCGCGGTTATGTATCGATTGCGGGCGGCGTCGATGTGCTGCCGATGCTCGGCTCGCGCAGTACCGATCTCGCGGCGGGATTCGGCGGCCTTGGCGGTCGCGCGCTGCGCGACGGCGACCGCTTGCCGGTCGGTGTGCCGCCCGCGCGCAGCGGTTCCGGGTTCGAGCCCGACGCGCCGGGGTTCGGCGTGAAAGCGCCCGCCTGGTGCAAGTTCGCGCTCGCCGGTGAACCAGTGCGACGCGGCCGGCATCTGGCGGGACAGGCACCGGCGGTATCGGTCCGTGTGCTGCGCGGCCCCGAATACGACAGTTTCACCGTAGACGCCCAGCAGGCCGTCTGGTCAGATGAATGGCGCGTGACGCCGAACAGTAACCGCATGGGCTACCGGCTGTCCGGCAGCGAACTGAAGCGCACTCGCCATGCCGATCTGCTGTCGCACGCCGTATTGCCCGGCACGATCCAGGTGCCGCCGAACGGCCAGCCGATCGTCCTGATGAGCGACGCGCAGACCACCGGCGGCTATCCGCGGATCGGCGCCGTGATTCGCGCCGATCTGTGGAAGCTCGCGCAGGTGAGGTTGAACGGCAGCGTGCGCTTCGTCGAGACAACGCCTGACCTGGCACGCCGCGCACTGCTCGACGAACGCACGTATCTGCGGCAGATCGACGCGGCAATCGCGATGCACGAGGAGCGCTACCTGCGCCGGATGGCATCCGCGGCGCTGCAGGAACTCTAGAGGACATTATGGAAATCGATCTCAACGCCGATCTCGGCGAAGGCTGTGGCTCCGACGAAGCGCTGCTCGACCTCGTCAGCTCCGCCAACATCGCGTGCGGCTGGCACGCGGGCGACGCCAACGCGATGCGCGACTGCGTGCGGTGGGCCGTCGAGAAAGGCGTGTCGATCGGTGCGCATCCGAGCTTCAACGATCCAGAGAATTTCGGCCGCAAGGAAATGCATCTGCCGGCCAGCGAGATCTACGCCGGGGTGCTGTATCAGCTAGGCGCGCTGGCGGCGATCGCCCAGGCCGAGGGCGGCCGCCTCGTGCACGTCAAGCCGCACGGCGCGCTCTACAACCAGGCGGCACGCGACCCGAAAATTGCCGATGCGATCGTGTCGGCGGTCCACGATTTCGATCCGTCGATGGCGGTGTTCGCACTCGCCAGCAGCGGGCTCGTCTCGGCGGCGCGCGCCGCAGGACTAACCGCAATCGAAGAAGTGTTCGCCGACCGCGGCTATCAGGCCGACGGCTCGCTCGTGCCGCGCAAGGAGCCCGGCGCGCTGCTCGATGACGAAGAACTCGTGCTCGCCCGCACGCTGTCGATGATCCGCGAGCATCGCGTGCAGGCGGTGAACGGCCAGTGGGTCGCGCTGAATGCGCAGACGATCTGCCTGCACGGTGACGGCCCGCACGCGCTGGCGTTCGCGCGACGGATTCGCGCGGCACTCGACGAAGCCGGTATCGATGTACAGGCGGCCGCGACGGTTCGGGGCTGAGCGCAGCAGCAGCCATGCAGTGCCCACATCAACTGCACCAATCGCACTAACCGCAATAAACGAGAGAAGCAGTACCCATGCGGCCGCCAAGAGCCGCAGCATGCAAAAAGGCGCACGGCACGTCCGTGCACTGGCCCGGGTCGGCTGCGCCAGACGGCCACCCGGTAAACACCCGTTTGGAGATCGGAATGCAGACAACAGTCAATTTATGGCCGCTTATCGGCGTGGCCGTCATCATCGTTGGGTTTGTGCTGCGCTTTAACCCAATGCTGATCGTTGCGGTCGCGTCGATTGTCACGGCACTCGCCGCACACTTCCCGCCAGACCGGATCCTTGCCGCCATCGGCAGCGGCTTCATCAAGACACGCAACATCCCGCTCATACTTTTTCTGCCGCTCGCGGTGATCGGATTGCTCGAGCGGCACGGTCTACGCGAGCGCGCGCAGGCCTGGATCGGCGGGATCAAGGCGGCTACCGCCGGGCGCCTGCTGATCGTCTATCTGCTGGTGCGCGAGCTGACGGCAGCGGTGGGTCTGACCGGCCTCGGCGGCCATCCGCAGATGGTGCGCCCGCTCGTCGCACCGATGGCCGAAGGCGCCACCGAAACCCGCTTCGGCAAGCTCAGCGATGCGGTGCGCTACCGGCTGCGCGCCTACGCCGCGGCCACCGACAACGTTGGCTTGTTCTTCGGCGAAGACATCTTCGTGGCATTCGGCGCGATCGTGCTGATGGTCACGTTCCTGAAGGAACTGGGCATCGTCGTCGAGCCGCTGCACGTCGCGGTGTGGGGTATCCCGACGGCCATCTGCGCGTTCCTGATTCATGGCTTCCGGTTGCTGTTGCTCGATCGCAGGCTCGAGCGAGAACTGCGCGGCAATAACGACGCAGCAAACACATCGGCGACGGGAGACCGCACATGACGATCACCATCAACTATCTGTTCTGGCTGCTCGGCATCGTGCTGCTGGTGGTGGGCGGAATGATCCTCAGCGATCGCGACCATCCGCGCCGCTTCACAGCCGGCGGCTTCTGGATCCTGTACGCACTGATCTTCCTGATCGGCGACCGTCTGCCCGCGGAAGTGGTCGGTGTGCTGGTCATCGCGATGGCGCTGATCGCCGGCTTCGGCGGCGTGACGGCGGCCAAACCGAAGGTGCTATCCGGCGAAGCGCGCGAAGCCAGCGCAAAACGTCTCGGCAACCGGCTCTTCATCCCCGCGCTGACCATTCCGGTCGTCACCGTCATCATCACGCTCGGCGCGAGCCACCTCGTGTTCGGCGGCGTGCCGCTCGTCGAGCTGAAGAGCGTCACGCTGATTGGCTTTGGCATCGGCTGTGTGATCGCGCTCGCTATCGCATGCGTGATCACACGCGACACGGTCGGCCAGTCGATGAAGGAAACGCGCCGGCTCGTCGATGCGCTGTCGTGGGCCGCGGTGCTGCCGCAGATGCTCGGCATGCTCGGCCTCGTGTTCTCGGATGCGGGTGTCGGCAAGGCGGTCGCGCACGTGACGACCGCGTACATCAGCCTCGACTACCGGCTCGTCGCCGTGGCGGTGTACTGCATCGGGATGGCGCTCTTCACGATGGTGATGGGCAACGGCTTCGCGGCGTTTCCGGTGATGACAGGCGGCGTCGGTGTGCCGATTCTCGTCAATGTGTTTCACGGCAACCCGGCGGTGATGGTCGCGATCGGCATGTTCTCCGGCTACTGCGGCACGCTGATGACGCCGATGGCCGCGAACTTCAACATGGTGCCGGCCGCGCTGCTCGAACTGCCTGACAAGAACGCGGTCATCAAGGTGCAGATACCGACTGCGTTGAGTCTGCTGGTCGTGAATATCTTCCTGCTTAACTTCCTGATGTTCCGCTGAGCTGCGTTGAGTTGTGTTTATGCCGCGGTGCGCTCAGTAGGGATCGACGATGAACCCGTGCTGCCGCAACAGCTGCAGCACGCCCTTCGGCCCACCCAGATGCAATGCGCCGATCGCCACGAACACCGGCTTGTTCGACCCGGCGATCAGCAGCATCCGCGCGACGAAGCGCCGGTTGCGTTCAACCAGGATCTTGTTGTCGATCGACGCGGCGACCCGTGGATCGTGCGCGAGCTTTTCCGACTTCGCGGTTTCCCACGCGGCGATCGCATCCGCATCACCGACCCGCCATAGACGCAGCAACGCTTCCACATCCGCGACGTTTTCCGCCGGTGTCTGCGCGAGGTCCTGCGCGAGCATTTCACGCTGCTGGGCCAGCGAGAGTCCGGTGAACGCGCGCATCTGTTCCGACAACGTCTCGAGCCCGACGATCTTGCCCTTCGAGCGCAGATAGATGTTTTGCAACTGCGCCTCGGTGCCGTATTCGGTCTGCAGGCCGGCGCTCAGCGAATCGTAGGTTTCGACGAGCAGCGATGCGAGCCACGGCCGCATCTTCTTGATCTCGTCGAGCGCGTCGGGATTGCCGCGCAGTCGTGCTTCGAGCTTGCGCCATAGCGGCTCGGGCAGCAGCCGTGGCAAGCATGGCCGCGAACAGACGCCGTAGCGCGACACGTCGTCCTGCGATACCAGCAGATCGTCCGGCGAGAGTTCGAGCGCGAGCGTCGGCGATGCGGCAAGCGCGCCGAGAATTGGCCGACGAAACGGTTGATTCGGCGGGTAGTCGGCGGGGTCGCCTACGTGCAGCGTGCCGAGCAGATAGATGGTGGTCGTGCCGCGCGTGGCGACATAGAACGGCATGCGGGCGGGCTGGGTGCGCACCCGGCCGCTCGCGGTCGTGCCGGCACTGGGCGGCGGTGGATTGAAACCGGGCAGCGTTGCGCGCGGTGGTGCGGATGGTGCCGCCAGCGCGGCCCGTCCGCTCTGCGTCGGCGTGTTGGCCGACGCGCCGGCTGCATACGCGGAGGCAAGCAGAAAACCGGAGAAATACAGGTGTGGCGCGAATGTCGCGTAACCGCAGCTCAACGCAACGGCAAACGCCAGCGCGAGCGTCGCCCGGCGCCGCGTGAAAACGGCGCGGCGGCCGCCCTCACGCAGGCGGCGCGCAGGACGACGCGCCGCCGACGCTTCAGGCATCCGCTTCCCCCACCTCCTCAGCACGGTGACACGACACCTGGCGCCCATCCACTTCGCGCAGCTTCGGTTCTTCGCTGCGGCAGCGGTCGATGACATACGGGCACCGCTGATGGAACGTGCAACCCGACGGCGGATTGAGCGGCGACGGCATTTCTCCCTGCAGCTTGATCTTGATGCTGCGATCCGCCTCGAAGATCGACGGCGTGGCCGACATCAATGCCCGCGTGTACGGATGCCGCGGATGCGAAAAGATCCGCTGCTTGTCGCCCAGTTCCGCCACGCCGCCGAAGTACATCACCATCACATCGTCGGCGATGTGTTCAACCACCGACAGGTTGTGCGAGATGAACACATAGCTGGTCTTGAACTGCTCCTGCAGATCCATGAACAGATTGAGAATCTGCGCCTGGATCGACACGTCGAGCGCGGAGACCGGTTCGTCAGCAACGACGATCTGCGGATCGAGGATCATCGCTCGCGCGATCGCGACGCGCTGGCGCTGGCCGCCGGAGAACATGTGCGGATAGCGCTTCGCGTGCTCCGGCCGCAGGCCGACGGTGCGCATCATCTGCGCGATCCGGTCGGCGCGCTCGGTGGCGCTGGCCGGCGTATTGATCGCGAGCGGTTCGCCGAGTGTTTGCTCGACGGTCTTGCGCGGATTCAGCGACGCAAACGGGTTCTGGAACACCATCTGCACACGGCGGCGCAGCGCCGCGACCTTTGCACGATCGGCACCGGCCACGTCCTCGCCGTCCACGAGCAGGCGGCCCGAGGTGGGCGGCTCGATCATCGTCAGTTGCCGCGCGAGCGTCGATTTGCCGCAGCCGGACTCGCCGACTACCGCTAACGTCTTGCCGCGTTCGAGCGCAAACGACACACCGTTCAGCGCCTTCACCGTACCGCTGCTGAACATGCTGCGGCGCACGTCGTAGTGCTTCGCCAGTTGCTCGGCGACGAGTACGGGGCCGCCGGGATGCGCGTCACGGCGCGCTTCGGGTACTGCATTCATCGTGCGCCTCCGTGTCGAATTGCGTCGGTGGTGAGGTTGAGCGGCTTGATACAGCGAACCAGCATCGCATCGCTGTGGTCAGGAAGCGGTGCAAGCGCCGGCCGTGCCTTCATGCAATCGTCGACGACATACTTGCAGCGCGGCGCGAACAGGCAACCGCGCGGGCGGTCGTCGCGCCCTGGCACCATACCCGGCAACGCGGCAAGCCGCACAGCCCCCACATTGTGCTCGGGAATCGCCGCGAGCAGCGCCTCCGTATACGGATGATGCGGGGCCGCGAAAATATCGGGCACGCGATTCGTCTCGATCACCTCGCCGGCATACATGACGGCGACGCGCTGCGCGACTTCGGAGACAACCGCAAGATCGTGCGAAATCAGCACGAGCGCCATGCCGCGTTCCTTCTGCAGCTTGACGAGCAGCTCCATGATCTGCGCCTGGATCGTCACGTCGAGTGCGGTGGTCGGTTCGTCGGCAATCAGCAGCTTCGGGTTGCACGCCACCGCCATTGCGATCATGACGCGCTGGTTCATGCCGCCTGACATCTGGTGCGGAAACGAGCCGATGCGGTTCTTCGCATCGGGAATGCCGACCTGGTCGAGCAGTTCGAGCGCGCGCCGGTTCAACGTGTCGCCACGCAGCCCTTCGTGCAGCTTCAGCACTTCCTTGATCTGGTAGCCGACGGTGTAGCTCGGGTTCAGGCTCGTCAGCGCGTCCTGGAACACCATCGCGACATCTTTGCCAATGATCTTGCGGCGCTCTCTTGCCGAGGCGTTCAGCAGATCCTTGCCGTCGAACGTGACCTCGTCGGCGCTGACCTTGCCGGGCGCATCGATCAGGCCCATCAGCGCCATCATCGTGACGCTCTTGCCGGAACCCGATTCGCCGACGACGCCGACGACTTCGCCGGGCGCGACGTCGAGGTTGAGGCGGTCCACTGCGGGCAGGCCGTTGAAATTCACAGCCAGATTGCGGATGGTCAGTAAATTACTCATCTCATGCCATCCGTTTCAGTTTGGGATCGAGTGCATCGCGCAGCCCGTCGCCGAGCAGATTGATCGCGAGCACCGAGATCAGGATGGAGAGACCCGGCATGGTGACGATCCACCACGCGCTATCGATGTAGTCACGCGCGGATGCGAGCATCGCACCCCACTCCGCCGACGGCGGTTGCACACCGAGCCCGAGAAAGCCGAGCGCGGCCGCATCGAGAATCGCCGACGAGAAACCCAGCGTGGCCTGCACGATCAACGGTGCGGTGCAGTTCGGCAGCACCTGCGAGAACATCAGCCGCAGCGTGCCCGCTCCGGCAACGCGCGATGCGGTCACGTACTCCTTCTGCAATTCGCCAAGCGCCGACGCGCGCGTGAGACGCACATAGCCGGGCAGCGCGACGATTGCGATCGCGAGCATCGTGTTGACGAGCCCCGGTCCGATGATCGCGACCACCGCAACCGCGAGCAGCAGCGACGGCAGCGCAAGCAGCACGTCCATGATGCGCATGATCGGCGTATCGGCCCAGCGCTGGAAGAACGCGGCGATCAGACCGAGCACGATGCCCGGAATCAGCGCCAGCACGACGGAAACGAAGCCGATCCAGAACGACAGACGCGCGCCGTACATCAGGCGCGAGAGGATGTCGCGGCCTGCTTCGTCGGTGCCGAGAATGAACTTCCAGTTCCCGCCGTCAAGCCACGCAGGCGGAATCTTCACGAAGTCGCGGTACTGCTCGATCGGGCTATGCGGTGAAATGAGCGGCGCGAAGATCGCAACGAAGATCAGCACCAGCACGATCAGGCCCGCGCCGACGGCGCCGCGGTTGCGCGAGAAATTCGCCCAGAATTCGCGGACGGCCAGCGCTCGACCGCTGGGGGGAGTGACTGCCTGGGGGATTGTATTTTGTAGGTCGGCCATATCTGTTTTCTACCTCGTATGGCGAATGCGTGGGTTTAACACGCCGTACAGCAAGTCGACGACGAGGTTCACGACGATCACGAGCGTCGCGATCATCAGGATGCCGCCCTGCACGACCGGATAGTCGCGCCGGCCGATCGCATCGATCAACCATTTACCGATACCGGGCCACGAGAACAGCGTTTCCGTCAGCACCGCGCCGGCGAGCAGCGTGCCGACCTGCAGGCCGATCACAGTCACAACCGGAATCAGCGCGTTACGCAGCGCATGCACGACGATCACGCGCACCGGCGACAACCCCTTCGCACGCGCAGTCCGGATGTAGTCTTCGCGCAGCACTTCGAGCATCGACGAGCGTGTCATGCGGGCGACCACGGCGAGCGGGATCGTACCGAGCACGATCGCCGGCAGGATCAGGTGGCTCAGCGCCGACTTGAACGAACCTTCATCGGGGGCGAGCAGCGCATCGATCAGCATGAAGCCGGTGACGTGCGGAATGTCGTACTCGACTGCGATGCGCCCGGACACCGGCGTCCAGCCAAGCTTTGACGAGAAGAACATGATGAGGATCAAGCCCCACCAGAAGATCGGCATCGAGTAGCCGGTCAACGCCGTGCCCATCACGCCGTGATCGACGACCGTGCCGCGTCGCAACGCAGCGAATACACCGGCAGGCAAACCGACAAGCAGCGCAAACAGCATCGCGCAGATGGATAGTTCGATCGTGGCGGGAAAGCGCGCGAGGAATTCGTCCATCACACTGGTATTCGTGATGATCGAGGTACCGAGGTTGCCATGCAGCGCATGGCCCACATAGTGGATGTACTGCATCGGCAGGGGCTCATCGAGCCCGAGGCGGTGCATCGCGTCGGCGTGCATCGCGGGATCGACTCCACGCTCGCCCATCATCACTTCGATGGGATCGCCCGGAATCAGGTGAATCAGCGCAAACGCCAGGATCGTAATACCGATGAAGGTCGGTATCACCATCCCGATGCGGCGCAAAACAAAGCGGAACATGATTCGTCCCTATGGTCTTGATGAACGGAAAACACAACCGGCGACGAGGGCTTGTGACCCCGGTCGCCGGACCATTTCGACCAGTTTTCTAACCGTGCGAAAAGCTTAACGCGAAAGTCTTACTGCATGCCCACACCGTCGAAACGCAGGTAACCGAGCGGCTCGATGCGCATGTCGATCACCTTCTTGCTGACCGGCTGATACACCGTCGAGTGCGCGATCGGCGAGAACGGCAGTTGCTGCGCGAAGATCTGTTGTGCCTGCGTGTAGATCTTCGTGCGCTCGGCCTGATCGGACGTCGTGCGGCCCTTCTGCACGAGGTCGTCGAACGGCTTATAGCACCACTTCGAGAAGTTGTTGCCGTTCACCGCTTCGCAGCCGAGCAACGTGCCGAGCCAGTTGTCCGGATCGCCATTGTCGCCAGTCCAGCCAATCAGCATCGAATCGTCTTCACCCGCGTGGGCGCGCTTGATGTACTCGCCCCACTCATACGTAACGATCTTCGCGCGCACGCCGATCTTCGCCCAGTCGGCCTGGATCATTTCGGCCATCAGCTTGCCGTTCGGATTGTACGGACGTTGCACCGGCATCGCCCACAACGTCATGTCGAAACCGTTCGCAAAACCGGCCTTGGCGAGCAGCGCCTTCGCCTTTTCCGGATCGTAGGCTGCGCTCTTCAGGCTCTTGTCGTAGGACCATTGCGTCGGCGGCAGCGGGTTCGTCGCTGGCTGCCCCGCACCCTGATACACGGACTCGATGATCGCCTTCTTGTTGATCGCCATGTCGAGCGCCTGACGCACGACCAGGTTGTCGATCGGCTTGTGCGACACGTTGTACGACAGATAACCGAGGTTGAAGCCCGGTTGCGACGGCATCGCGATGTTCGGCTCGGCCTTCAGCGGCGCGATGTCGGCCGGACGCGGATAGCTCATCACCTGGCATTCGTCGCGCTTCAACTTCTGCACGCGCACGCCTGCATCCGGTGTGATCGAGAAGATCAGCTTCGAGATCTTCACGGCACCCGGCTTCCAGTAATCCGGATTGCCGTCGAAGCGGATCGTCGCGTCCTTCGTATAGCTGCGGAAAATAAACGGACCCGTACCCACCGGCTTCTGGTTGATGTCGGCGGCTTTGCCGGCCTTCAGCAGCGAATCTGCGTATTCAGCAGACAGGATCGAGGCGAATTCCATCCCGAGGTTCTGGATGAACGGCGCGTTCACTTCCTTCAGCGTAAAGCGGACCGTGTACGGGTCGATCTTTTCGACGCTCGTGATCAGCTTGTCGAGGCCCATGTCGGTGAAGTACGGGAACGATGCCGGGTACGCCTTGCGGAACGGCTGGTTCGGATCGAGCATGCGCTGGAACGAGAACACGACGTCGTCCGCGTTGAATTCGCGGGTGGGTTTGAAGTACGCCGTGGTCTGGAACTTCACGCCATGACGCAGATGGAACGTGTAGGTCTTGCCGTCCGGCGAGATGTCCCACGATTCGGCGAGGCCGGGTTCGACCTTGGTGCCGCCGCGCTCGAATTCGACGAGGCGGTTATAGACGGTGAATGTATTCGCCGTGAAATCGGTGCCGGTGGTGTACTGGCTCGGATCGAAACCCGCAGGGCTGCCTTCTGAGCAGTAGACGAGGGTCTTGTTCGGGATGTCGGCGGCGTTCGCCAGTTGAGCGCCCGCCATCGATGCCGCTGCGGCCGCGACGAGCGTCGTGAGCCGTGCCGCGCGCAACAGTTTGTTTTGCTTCATGTTTCCTCCAGGTTTCGGCGCCGGCCAAAGCCAGCGTAGCGCGATATTACTGAGCTTTACGGGACGCCACAAGCGGACTAAATTCGCCGCGCGGCACGGCGCGAGCGCGGTGTGGCGGGTGTCTGCGGAGGTTTTGTGGGTCGGGGCGCGCGATTTTGGGATAGATAATGGCGCCTGGCCGGGCACACGCCCGGCCGTTACTCAGGTACCCAGCCGTTCGCAGATCGATTTTGTCGCGGCCGCGCCGTTCAGCGTGTAGAAATGCAGGCCCGGCGCACCCCCGTCGATCAACCGCCGACACAGGTTCGTCACGACGTCGAGTCCGAACGCCCTGATCGCATCGCGATCGTCGCCGAAACTCTCGAGCTGCCGTGCGATCCAGCGCGGCACTTCGGCACCGCACATTTCGGAGAAGCGCATCAGTTGCGAAAAATTCGTGATCGGCATGATGCCCGGCACGATCGGCACATCGACGCCGAGCTTGCGCGCATCGTCGATGAAGCGGAAGTACGCATCCGGGTTGAAGAAGTACTGCGTGATCGCCGAGTTCGCGCCGGCCTTGACCTTGCGCGCGAAATTTTCCAGATCGTGACGCGGCGAACGCGACTGCGGATGGTACTCGGGATAACCCGCCACTTCGATGAAGAACCAGTCGCCGAACTCGGAGCGGATGAAGCTCACCAGTTCCGACGCATAGCGCAGTTCACCGACTTCGCCCATACCGGACGGCAGGTCGCCGCGCAGCGCGACGATATGGCGAATGCCGTGCGAGCGGTACTCGTTGAGAATGGCGCGCAGGTTCTCGCGCGACGAGCCGATGCACGACAGATGCGGCGCCGCCTCGAGACCTTCCTTCGCGATATCGACGACGGTATCGAGCGTGCCCTGCTGCGTCGAGCCGCCGGCGCCGAACGTGACGGACACGAACTTCGGCTTGAGCGCCGCGAGCTGCACGCACGTCAGACGCAGCTTGTCGACACCTTCCTGCGTCTTCGGCGGGAAGAATTCGAATGACAGTTCTATCGGATTCATGGATGTGGATGCCAGGCGAAAGGAGCGGCGTGCGTCAGATCAGCGAACGATTGCCGAAAATCAGCGCGGACAGCAGCCACGACACGATGCTGTACAGGATCGAGCCGAAGAACGCGGACCAGAAGCCCGACACCTCGAAACCCTTCAGCAGCGATGCGCACAACCAGAAGCACAGCGCATTGACGACGAGGATGAAGAGACCGAGCGTGACGATGGTGACCGGGAGCGTCAGCAGGATCAGGATCGGCCGCAGTACCGTGTTGATCAGCCCGAGCACCACGGCGACGATCAGCGCGGTGCCGAAACTCTTGATGTGGATCGACGGTACGAGGTACGTAATGATCAGCAGCGCGAGCGCGTTGATGAGCCAGGTCAGCAGTACGGTCATGTCAAGCTCCTTGGAAGCGCGAAGTCCGGATTGAGCGAAGCGGCCGGATACCGTGTGAGTTGCACGATACCGGCCGCCCTGTCTGCAGCGTCGTGCGACGCCCGCGGCCTGATTGCCCGCCGCGGGCGCCATCACGATGTCGTAGCGCTATTAGTAACGATAGTGATTCGGCTTGAACGGACCGTCCTTGTCGACACCGATATAGCCGGCCTGCGTGTCGGACAGCACGGTGAGGTTCGCACCGATGCGCGCCAGATGCAGACGCGCCACCTTCTCGTCGAGCTGCTTCGGCAGTACGTACACCTTGTTCTCGTACTTGTTGCCTTCCGTGAACAGTTCGATCTGCGCGAGCGTCTGGTTCGTGAACGAATTCGACATCACGAACGAAGGATGGCCCGTTGCGCAGCCGAGGTTCACGAGGCGGCCTTCAGCGAGCAGGATCACGCGCTTGCCGTCCGGGAAGATGATGTGGTCGACTTGCGGCTTGATGTTGTCCCACGTGTACTGGCGCGTCGACGCGATGTCGATTTCCGAATCGAAGTGACCGATGTTGCAGACAATCGCGTTGTTGCGCATCGCCTTCAGGTGGTCATGGCCGATCACGTGGAAGTTGCCGGTTGCCGTGACGAAGATGTCGGCCTTGTCGGCCGCGTATTCCATCGTGACCACGCGGTAGCCTTCCATCGCCGCCTGCAATGCGCAGATCGGATCGATTTCCGTCACCCACACCGTCGCACCGAGGCCACGCAGCGACTGTGCACAGCCCTTGCCCACATCGCCGTAACCGGCGATAACCGCGATCTTGCCTGCGATCATCACATCGGTCGCGCGCTTGATACCGTCGACGAGCGACTCGCGGCAACCGTACAGGTTGTCGAACTTCGACTTCGTCACCGAATCGTTGACGTTGATGGCCGGGAACGGCAGACGCCCTTCCTTTTCCATCTGGTACAGGCGGTGCACGCCCGTCGTCGTTTCTTCGGTAACACCCTTGATGTGCGCGAGACGCGTCGAGTACCAGGTCGGATCGGCTTCGAGGTGGCTCGCGATCGACTTGTACAGCGCGACTTCTTCTTCGTTGGTCGGCTTGGAGATGACCGAACGGTCCTTCTCAGCCTTCGAACCCAGGATGAGCAGCAACGTGGCGTCGCCGCCGTCGTCGAGGATCATGTTGGCGAATTCGCCGTTCGGCCATTCGAAGATGCGGTGCGAGAACTCCCAGTATTCGTCGAGCGATTCGCCCTTGTACGCGAACACCGGCGTGCCGGTCTTCGCGATTGCGGCAGCGGCGTGGTCCTGGGTCGAGAAGATGTTGCACGACGCCCAGCGGACATCGGCACCGAGCGCTTTCAGCGTCTCGATCAGCACACCGGTCTGGATCGTCATGTGCAGCGAACCGGCTACACGTGCGCCCTTCAGCGGCTGCTGGACCTTGTACTCCTCACGGATCTGCACGAGGCCCGGCATTTCCGTTTCGGCGATGTTGAGTTCCTTGCGGCCCCAGTCGGCCAGCGACAGGTCGGCAACGGAGAAATCTTGAGTACTTGCGGAATCGTAGACTGCGGCGTTCATCACGCCCTCCTTTCTAAAAATGACTAGAAATTTGACGTGAGCGCCGTTCGATGCGGTGGTTTGCGAAGCGCTACGTGCACTCTTCAAGCCGTCCGATTGAAAGCCTCCAAGCCTGGCGGGGTGAACCCGTCGCAACGCTCCTCGAAGGCGAACCGCGATTGTAGCAAATCGCGATGACGGCGTTGGGTGGGTTTTTTCTGGTTTTTCTGGTTCTGGCTACGACAGCCGCTAGACGGGCAGGAAGCCGAGCAGCGGTGCGATCAGTACCATGACGACGCCAGCGATCATCATCGTCAGGCTCGCGACGACACCCTCCTCGCCGCCCAGCTCGCGCGCCTTCGCGGTGCCGACGCCATGCGCGGCCGCTCCGAACAATGCGCCGCGCGCGAGCCGCGTGCGCAGTGGCACGAGCGCCAGCACGAGTTCGCCGAACAGCATCCCGACGATACCGGTCGCGATCACGAACAGCGCAGTCAGCTCGCGTGGCGCGTGGATCTTGTCGGACACGGCGAGCGCAAACGGCGTCGAGATCGAGCGTGTCATCAGGCTGCGCTGTAGCTCCGGCGACAGATGCAGCAGTCTCGCCAGCAACAGCGACCCACCGACCGCGACCACGATGCCGACCGTCACGCCAACGGCGAGCGAGATCCAGTGACGCTTCAGCAGCTCGCGATATTCGTAGATCGGCACGGCAAACGCGACCGTCGCGGGCCCGAGCAGCCACATCAGGCAGCGCGTGTCGCGGAAGTACACCGGATACGGAATATGCGCGATCAGCACAATCGCGGCCAGCACGGCCGGCACGGCAACGAGCGGCGTCAACCACGGCGAGCGGAAGCGCGCGTACAGCGCCTTCGAGACGAAGTAGAGCGCGATCGTCACGACGAAACAGCCGGCCGCGATCAGGCGTGAAGCGCCATCCGCGAACAGGGAGGTATAGAGCGCGCTCATGGTCGTCTCAGGCCCGCGCCAGATGGCGCGCCAGCCGCACGCGCCGCAGCGCGACACGGCGCTCGATCTTCGCAGCCTGTTCCACGGCGAATGCGACCGCGAACATCACCATCAGCGTCCCACCGACGACCACCAGCGCCAGCCGCCAGCCATCCTCGCGAAACAGACCGCCGTACTGCACGACCGCGACCGCAGCCGGGATAAAGAACAGCAGCATGTCGGACAGCAGCCAGTCGGCGCCAGCCTTGACCCAGCGTGTCGTCACGCCGCCGCAGAACAGCAGCGCGAGCAGGACGACGAGGCCGACCACACCACCGGGCACCGGCAGGTCGAGCATGCGCACGACGAAATCGGCGGCGAGCCAGATGCCCGCCAGCGCAGCGCTTTGCACCGCAATCCGCGCGATCCGCACAATCCGGACGATTTGCAGCACGCCGGCAGCGCGGCTGTTCGCGACGGCGCGCAACAACGGCGGCAAGTGGGCAAAGGCGCGGGAGATCATGGAAAACCCTTAGTTTTTTGACGTAACCGAGTATAGGGAGCACCACGCCATAAATATAATGACTTAGAATCATCCACATCATTCCGAATTGGAATTCTCCTGCACCGAGGGCCTTCAGCCATGGAACTGCGCGCGCTCCGTTATTTCGTCGAAGTCGTTCGTCAGCAGAGCTTCACCGTGGCGGCCGAGCAGATGTTCGTCACGCAGCCGACCATCAGCAAGATGGTGAAGTCGCTGGAAGATGAGATCGGCTCGCCGCTGCTGCTGCGCGATGGCCGCCAGATGGTGCTCACCGATGCCGGGCGCATCGTGTTTCAGCGCGGTCAGGAGGTGCTGGCCGCGCACGCACAGTTGCAGGCAGAACTCGACGATCTGGACAAGCTCGGCCGCGGCCAGCTGACCATCGGCATCCCGCCGATGGGCGGCTCGCTGTTCACGCCGACCATCGCGGCGTTCCGCCAGCGCTATCCGAAAGTCGAACTGAAACTCTTCGAGCAGGGTGCGCGCGGCATCGAAGCCGCGTTGATCGCCGGTGAACTCGAACTGGGCGGCGTGTTGCAGCCCGTCGATCCGCAAGCACTCGACGTGCTACCAATGACGCGCCAGCTACTGTGGCTCGTCGCGCGTCGCGGCTCGCGCTGGGACGGCGCGCAGCAGGTGCCGCTCGGAGATCTGGCCACCGAGCCGTTCGTGTTCTACGGGGAAAGCCTCGCGCTCAACGATGTTGTGCTGAATGCGTGCCGCACGGCCGGCTTTGCGCCGATCATCGTGGGTCGTAGCGGTCATTGGGATTTCATGGCGGCGCTCGTGCAGGCTGGCGTCGGCATCGCCCTGCTACCGGCGCCGTATTGCCGGCGGCTCGATCCGGTGCAGTTCACGTGTCTGCCGGTCGTCGAACCGGAGATTCCATGGGAGATGGCGATCGGCTGGCGCCGCAATGGCTATCTGTCGCATGCCGCGCGCGCGTGGCTCGATGTGGCGCGCGAAACGCTGCCGAGCCAGGCCGGCGACGAGTTCATGCATACGCCGGTGTAGCGGCAACCGGCCGGCGCGCGAGACGATTCGCGCGGCCGGCCTGTCCGTTCGACATCAACGCGGCTTGTTCGCCGCGTTTTCCGCCTCGGCACGCAGACGCTGCTCCTGAGCCTGCAGTTCGGGCGTGAGTTCGGCGCCGAAATCAGCGGCTTCGAACAGCGGACGAATTTCGATTTCGGAATCGCTTTCCATCGGGTTCGGGCAACGCTTGACCCATTCGACGGCTTCCTCCATCGACTTGACCTGCCACAGCCAGAAACCAGCGACCAGTTCCTTCGTCTCCGCAAACGGCCCGTCGACCACAGTCCGCCCGCTGCCCGAAAATTGCACGCGCTTGCCGCGCGAGCTTGGGTGCAGCCCCTCGCCCGCCTGCATCACACCCGCCTTGACGAGTTCTTCGTTGAAGTTGCCCATCGCGGTCAACAGCTCCGTGCTGGGCATCTTGCCGGCTTCCGATTCGCTGCTTGCTTTTACCATCACCATGACACGCATCGTCTTCTCCTTGAGTGGGTAGTGGGAACCGTGCAGATTGTGCTGCGGTTCTACCACTACGACGAACGGAAATCCCGGGAATCGACATCGCTTTCAGAAATTCTTCGTCATGGCCGATATCGTCGGTATGTCGGTATCGGCCCACAAGTCCTGGTTTGTATGCCAGTATCGAGTGCATGGAACTCCGTAACGTCCCGATCAGATCCCATCATCACGGCCGCAGCTCATTGCGCCGTGGTTCGTTACGTCCATAGCACGGAACCCGGGACCTCTCGAGTCCCTTCCATGCACCAACGACCAGGGCGCCCACGGCGCCCTTTTTTATTGTCTATTGTCTACAGGGAGTTCAGCATGACCATGATTCGTGGAACCCGTTTCGTCGTCGGCAATGAAGCCGCGCAAATCCGTACGCTCGAAAGTCGCTTCAGGAGCTATCTTCATTGACGCAGGCGCCGAAGAGGCCATCGTGCCCGCGCTGTGGTCGCAAGACACGTTCATCGAGAAGGCCGGCGGCAGTGAAATCATCGGCCAGATGTGGGCGTTCCCCGACAAGAAGGGGCGCCCGTGTTGTCTGATTCCCGAAGCGACCGCCCTCTTCCAGGAACAGTGCGAAGCATTGCTCGGGCGTCGGCGGGAACGCATGCTGTTTTATATCGCGCGATGCTATCGATACGAGCGGCCGCAAGCCGGCCGCTACCGTGAGTTCTCGCAACTGGGATTCGAATATCTTTGCCCTGATCCACAACAGGCGGCTGTGCGCAGTCAGGCCATCGCCGCGGGATTTTTCGATTCGCTGGGGTTGCGGTATGTCGTCGATGACGCGGCTCGCAGAGGGCTTAGCTACTATCTCGACGGCCGTGGGTTCGAGATGCGCTGCACGGAACTC
This sequence comes from Paraburkholderia acidicola, assembly GCF_002362315.1. Taxonomy (GTDB): domain Bacteria; phylum Pseudomonadota; class Gammaproteobacteria; order Burkholderiales; family Burkholderiaceae; genus Paraburkholderia; species Paraburkholderia acidicola. The sequence goes on along the minus strand of NZ_MTZV01000004.1, from coordinate 1,639,635 downwards.
GGCGCCCAGCAGCAGGTGGCGGGCGGCGGAGCGTATCGCGAGGGAGCCGGGTTTGGCATCGGTGCCGAACGGCTATTGCTGGCGATGACGGCGCAGGGAATCGATAGCCTGTCGCCGTAGTATTTCTTCCATGTAGAGACGCAGTGGCGATCAAAGGTACGTTGCCAGCAACGTCACCACGATCGCCGCTGCGGCCAGTGCCACCAGCGCGCGCCACACCGGCGCTCGTCGCGGCGCGCGGATCGAAGCCGGCAGCGGCTTGCGCCCGGTCAGCATCGGGCGCAGCAGATTGTTTCCCTTCGCGACCGCGTAAAGGACGATTGCGCCAACGTGCAGCGCAACTGCGGCAATCAACACGTACCATCCGATCGCGTGAACCGTCGAAATCGCGTTGGCGATGGAAGCGGGAACCCATGCGCTCAGCGGTCCCTCGTCGGCGACTTCGTTATAGACATAGATGCCGCTCAACGTTTCTACGAAGAGCAACGCGAGGAGCAGCAGCACCATCCAGCCGCCAGCCGGGTTGTGGCCAACCTGCAGATCCGCCTCGCGACGAAAGACATGGCGAAGATGAGCCCATGCGGCAGCAGGTGAAGCGACGAAACTGCGAAACCGCGCGGTCTCGCTGCCGAAGCAACCCCACAACAACCGGAACAACACGAGCGCGAATAACGTCTCGCCGATGCGCACATGCCAGTCGATCCAGTTAAATCGCTCGGTTATGTAGGCGCCGGCTACCAGCAGGACAGTTAGCCAGTGGAACAGGCGTATTGGGAGGTCCCAGACCTGGACGGGGCGAGTGCTGTTGTCCGCGGATGAGCCTGGCTGTTGTTGAGTATCCATCGCCTGACCTCTGTACGCCCGTGTGAACCGGAATGCAGCGCATCGCAGAAGAATCGACAAGGCTCGCGATGGCTACCAATGCAACAAGGCTGTCGCGACGCGAGAGCCCTGGCCATGATAAGTCAGGCGCGAGAGCGATGCGCTGTGAAGACACCATTCGGCTAACTTGAGACGACCGACATTGCACACTAGATTGTCGATCATCGCTCCCCCCAGAGAGTACGAACTCCGGTACAGGGCCCCAAGAGACCGCCCGGATAAATGAAGACCATTCACCGGTGACCCTTCGTGCCCTCCGGCACGACCAGGGCACTTGTCACGTATTAACATATTTGCTAACATCATCTATGACATGGACCGTCACTTACTACAACGATCGTGTCAAACGCGACGTGTTCGCCTTTCCGGTAGGCGTTCTGGCTGACTACCTGCGGCTGCTCGATCTAATGCAGGAATTCGGAGCCGATTTGCGCATGCCGCATTCGCGCGCGATGGGCGACGGTCTTTTTGAGTTGCGCCCGAGAGGGCGGGAGGGTATCGGGCGTGTGTTTTATTGCACGCACGTCGGCCGACACGTCGTTGTCCTGCATTCCTTCGTAAAGAAAACACAGGAAACGCCACCGAACGAACTGCGCACTGCTCACGCGCGTCTGAAAGAGGTACGTAATGGCTAAGGTACAACCGAAATATGCGCGCGCCGATGGATTCAACCCGGTGCCGCACACGAAGGATGACACGGCACGCCTGCTCAGCAAGCCGGCCGTTAAGGCCGCATATGATGCATTGGGTGATGAATATTCAGCCCTGCATGTGATTCTGTCGGCCCGTCGCGATGCAGGGTTGACGCAGGCGCAAATTGCCGAGCGCATGGGCACGACCGCTTCTGCGGTGTCCCGGCTTGAAGCATCGCTGTCGAGCGAAAAGCATTCGCCGTCGTTCGCGACGCTGCGTAAATACGCGGCAGCGTGCGGTAAGAAACTGGTGATTTCGTTTGCTTGATTGCGGTGCGCAGTACTGCCTTCGCCCGACGGCAGGCAAACCCGCACCGCCGGGCGAAGCAACCGCATAAACAACCGCGTTAGCGCAAACCACCACCCGCAAGAAGCTGTTCCCCCGTCAACCACCGGGCATCATCCGACGCGAGGAACACTGCGACCGCAGCGATATCGTCGGGCTGGCCAACACGGCCGAGCGGCGTCTGGCTGACGAGCCCCGTTTCCATCTCCGAACCGATGAAGCCGGCACCGCGTGCGCCTTCGGTGTTCACCATGCCCGGGTTCAATGCGTTGACACGGATCTTCTTCGGTCCAAGTTCCTTGGCGAGCACACCGGTGATCGCATCGACAGCGCCCTTGGTCGCCGTATACACGGCGCTTCCCGGCGGCGTAAGGCGACTGACGACTGAACCGATATTGATCACGCTCGCACCTTCGCCCAGATGTTTTGCAGCAGCCTGCGTCGTAAGTAGCAGACCCAGCACGTTCACATTGAACTGCTTGTGAAAGTGTTCTTCGGTGATCTCTTCGAGCGGCGAAAACTCATACACGCCCGAATTGTTGACGAGGATGTCGAGGCGGTCGTAGGTGTTGATAGCCGCATCGATGATGCCTTTTGCGTCCGCAGCTTTCGACACGTCACCGCGCACGGCAATTGCCTTGCCGCCTGCCGCCGTAATGGTCTGGACAACTGCGTCCGCGCCTTCCCTGCTGGACGCATAGTTGACAACAACCGACGCGCCTTCCGCCGCGAGCGCAACTGCGATACCCGCGCCGATACCTTTCGATGCGCCCGTTACAACAGCTACTTTGCCAGTCAGCTTGCCCATGATCGCTTCCTTTGAGATTCGATGGTTCGATGTGTCGATGCACCGTCGGGACGTTGCCCGGATCTGAGAACGGTGCGACTGGAGCCACTCTACTCAGCGAAAGGCGTGGGATAAATGTGTCTGTGGCGAATACATTTGCCACAATTTCCGAACAGTGCAATCCCGGTCAGCTCGGACGCCACACAAGAAAAAGCCTTCTCTACCCGCCGCGAAGCAGGCAGAGAAGGCCGAAGCACATCTCTTCACGAAACCAACGCTACCGCGGGCACGATCGCCCCCGGGGCATCAGACCATCCGCTTAAAACCGGTGGGTCATACCCACAATCGCCGCCACCTGATGGTTCGTCGATGAGTACGACGATCCGCTGAAGTCCGCCACCGCCTTCTTGCCCGTCGAGTCGACGCCCGAAGCGGTTTCGTAGAAACCGATCGCGTAGAGCGACGTGCGCTTCGACAGCGAATAGATGGTGCCGAGGTTGACCTGGTTGTAGCTGGCGCTGCCAACGCCATCGGCGCCGCCGTTGTGCGTATAGATGTAGGCGCCGGCCAGGATCAGGGCGGGCGTCAACTGGTACTTCACGTTCAGTTCGCCCGAATTGAACGTCGCTGTTCCACCGTTGTATTTGGTGCCGTAGCTGCCTACCGCATTGACCGCACCGAGGTTCTGGAACTGCGTATTCGAGTACAGCACGGCAATCGTTGCCGAGCCGAGCACATACGAACCGCCGGCCGTGATGATCTGCTGCGCACCCGCCGACGCGTAGCCGCCGTAAATACGGCTAGGCATGTTGTTGTTCGCGCCCGTAGCCGACGATGTCGGCGACGACGAGTTGCCCTGATCGCCGAACGTCGCGTAGTACGGGTTCTTGGTGAACATGTAGCTCGCGCCGAGCCGCAGCGGGCCGTTCAGATACGAAACGGCTCCGTCGATGACCTCGTTCTTCGTGAACTGCCCCGCCTGACCGCCAAGGCTGTACAGCAGGCCAACCGACAGGCCGTGGAAGCTGGGGCTCTGATACTTGATCGAGTTCTGCACCCGGTTCGACGTATCGACGTTATCGACGTCGCCGGCGCGCGTTCCGTAACCGAGGCCCGATGCAGCCCAGTCGGCGCCCGACGCAAAGACGGCCGTCGCATCGTTACTGGCGGAATACTGGCGCCCCGCCGTCACCGTACCGTAGGTGTCGCTCTTCAGGCCGACAAACGCCTTTCGTCCGAACTCGAGGCCGCCCTGGCTCAATCCGCCCGTGCCGAGGGTAAAGCCGTTTTCCAGATCGAAGATCGCCTTCAATCCGCCGCCCAGGTCTTCAGCGCCCAACACACCCCAGCGCGACGAGGTGCCGCTGGATTGCGCAAATTGCTGCCCGCCCTTGACGTTGTTGTTGAACAGAATACCGCCGTCGGCAACACCGTACAGCGTCACGCTGCTCTGCGCGTGTGCAACACCCGCAAATGCGCCCATCGCCATGAAGGCGACCGTGGTCTTTTGAATTTTCATCGCAGCCTTTTTCGTTCTCTAAAAGAGGATTTAACCTTGTTGATAAGATCTCTAAACCGTGTACCGCTTGATTGCTTTTATTGTTTAATTGCTATTCGATTAATTTGAAGAATCGTACGATCAAAATAATCTGCACGCTCAAACGTCCAGCATGCCGGTAGCCTGACCAGGGGCGGGGAAACCGCCTCTGGTGCCCAACGGAGAGGACTATCCGGAGCTTCCTGACGTGCGGCCAGACGAACCTTAGAGAGGCCCGGTTTCATTTCTGTGACTGTGAATCGACTTTTATTTTGTCCGAAATATTTGGTCAGAATGCGTGTTATCCGGACAACAGATTTATTGAAATCCTTTAAATCCGGTGGCGTTTCAAGTAGGTTCCGGCGCGAGATGGCGAGCCATAAAGACACAACCCGCCGTCACGCATCGCGACGGCGGGTTGTGTGCTTGCTATCTGCCGCATTCAGGAATCTGCGGTCTGCTTCACCGCTCGCGTGATCAGGCCGTCACGCCCTCCGCTGCCGGCTCGCCCACGCGTCGCGCGGCCGCGATGAACTCCGCCGCGCGCTCGCCGATCATCACGGTCGGCGCATTCGTATTGCCGCCGATCAGCGTCGGCATCACCGACGCATCGACGATCCGCAGCCCCGACACGCCGCGCACCCGCAACTTCAGATCGACCACCGACCTTTCGTCCGGACCCATCCTGCAGGTCGCGACCGGGTGATAGATCGTGTCGGCACGCTCGGTGATGGTCCGGCGCAGATCCGCGTCGTTCTGATCGGGACTTGTGTACAGCTCCTTGCCGCCGGACAGCGCGAGCGAAGGCGCATCGAGAATCCGTCGGGCAATATGCGCGCCTTCGACAAGCAGATCGAGATCGCGCGAATCGCTCAGAAAGCGCGGATCGATGAGCGGCGCGACGCGCGCATCGGCGCTCGCGAGCGTGACGGTGCCGCGGCTCTTCGGTCGCAGCACGCAGGTGTGCAGCGAATAGCCGTGGCCCCAATGCATGTGACGGTTGTGATCGTCGACGAGCGCTGCGCAGAAATGCAGTTGCAGGTCGGGCCGATCGAGGGTCGGTCGGCTCTTCAGGAAACCACCGGCCTCCGCAACGTTGCTCGACAGCATGCCGCGTCCGTGGCGGGTGAACGTGACTAACTGCGGCAGCATGCGCGCGATGCCGCGCAGCGAGAAACCGGTCGGCTCAATCGAACGTACGCGCTTGTTGATCGTGAAGTCGATGTGATCGATGAGGTTCTGTCCGACTTCCGGCGCATCGTGCAGCACCGGTATGCCGAGCGCCTGCAGATGGTCTGCAGGGCCGATGCCCGAACACATCAGCAGTTGCGGCGAATTGAACGCGCCGCTCGCAAGCACGACTTCCGCGCGTGCTTCGAGTGTTTCGGTGCGGCCACCGCGCACCACTTCGACGCCGCTCGCGCGCTTGCCATTGAACGTCACGCGCAGCACGGTGGCATCGGCGATCAGATGCAGATTCGAGCGCGGACGGTCGTAAATGTATGCCCGCGCCACGCTGCAACGGCGACCGTCGCGCTGTGTCACCTGATAGAACCCGATACCCTCCTGATCGAGCCCGTTGAAGTCGTTGTTCGGCCGATGCCCTGCTTCGAGCGCGGCCTGCACGAAACGCTGCGAAAAGGGATTGCGAAAGCGCAGATCACTGACCGTCAACGGACCGTCAGCGCCGTGCCACGCATCGGCGCCGCGCTCGTTGCCCTCGGCGCGACGAAAGTACGGCAGCACATCGGGCCAGCCCCAACCGTCGCAGCCGAGCTGTGCCCATTCGTCGTAGTCGAGCGGATGGCCGCGCGTGTAGATCATCGCGTTGATCGCACTCGATCCGCCGAAGCCGCGGCCACGCGGCTGATAACCGCGCCGCCCGGCCAGACCCGGTTGCGGTTCGGTTTCGTAACCGTAGTTGGTTTTCAGCTTGTACGGCACGGCAACGGCCACGCCGGTCGGCATGTTGACGAACATGTTGCGGTCCGTATGCGGCCCCGCCTCGATCAGCGCGATCGTTGCATCGGGGCAGCTGTCCGCGAGGCGGCTGGCAAGCGAGCAACCGCCCGATCCAGCGCCGACGATGATGTAGTCGTATTGCATCCCTGTCTCCGTCTATTAGCCACTTGAGCCTGCAACATCAGCGCCCACATTGCCCGTGCGGCATGTTGCGTGCACACTTGTCTACGTGCGTCTCATGCCGCATTGTAGGGAGCGCGACGGTGCGCGCGGCGCCCGATGTCAGAGCGATCCCTCTAAACGGATCGCATCCCGTCCCCCTATGATGAAAGATGCTGCTCGCGCCCCCGGCGCCGCCTCGCCGTCATTCAAACACCCTACGCCACAGGCAGGCTTTGCACGACAGGGCGCCGCATCGAGCGGTAAAACGACACCTCGCGACAGACGGCCCGGCACGTACCGGTGAACGGAGACAGTAGATGGAATGGCACGCCCCCGGCAAAACGCACGACGTGACGAATCAGGTCCCGCCGCTCGCGGACTACAACCTGTTCGCCACCGACGCGGTACTCGCTTCCGCCGTCGAACGCGAAGGGGCGACGTGGCATCGCGATGCGTTGTTGCGCGACGGCGCCCAACTCGGCACACCCGACATCATTGCGCTCGCAGGGCTCGCCAACCGGCATGAACCCGAGCTCTTCACGCATAGCCCGCGCGGCGAACGCATCGATGCGCTCGAATTCCATCCCGCGTGGCACTCGCTAGTCGCGTTGCTGCGCCACGAAGGTCTGCACGCGCTACCGTTTTCCGATCCGCAGCCGGGCGCGATGGCCGCGCGCTGCGCCGGTTACTTCCTGCACGGGCAGCTCGAATCGGGTTCGCTGTGCCCACTGACGATGACCTTCGCGAGCATCCCGGTGCTGCAACGCGAACCCGCGCTGTTCGCCATGCTGCGCGACAAACTGTATGCACGCGAGCACGATCCGCGCGACGCACCGCTCGCGCAGAAACGATCCGCGATGATCGGCATGGGCATGACCGAGAAACAGGGCGGCTCCGATGTGCGCAGCAACCAGACACACGCGTTCTCCACGGACGGTGGCGGCGGCCGCGGCGCCGCCTACCGCCTGGTTGGCCACAAGTGGTTTTTCTCGGCGCCGCAATGCGACGCGCATCTGGTGCTCGCGCGTACCGACGATCACGAGGGGCTGTCGTGCTTCTTCGTACCGCGCTTCGCACCGGACGGCAGCAAGAACGCAGTGCAGGTGCAGCGTCTGAAGGACAAGCTCGGCAACCGCTCGAACGCGAGCAGCGAAGTCGAATTTCTCGATGCCTATGGCGTGCTGATAGGCGACGAAGGCCGCGGCGTGCCGACCATCATCGAGATGGCAAATTACACGCGGCTCGATTGTGTGATTGGCAGCGCGGCGCTGATGCGCGCGGCGCTCGTGCAGGCGGTGCATCACGCGCGGCATCGCAGCGCCTTTGGCAAGCATCTCGTCGATCAACCGCTGATGCGCAACGTGCTCGCCGATCTCGCGCTGGAATCGGAGGCTGCGACCGTGCTGTTCATGCGCCTCGCGCGTGCGTTCGAAGACACCGCGAACCTTCCCGAAGAACGCGCCTGGCGACGCATCGTTACGCCGGCGGCGAAATACTGGGTGTGCAAGCGCACGCTCGAATTCACCGGCGAAGCGATGGAAGTGTGGGGCGGTAACGGTTATGTCGAAGAAGGCCCGATGGCGCGCTTCTATCGCGAGGCACCGGTCAATTCGATCTGGGAAGGCTCCGGCAACGTGATGTGCCTCGACGTGCTGCGCGCGATGGAGCGTGAACCCGACGCCGCACACGCGCTACTGGCCGCATGGCGTGCCGATGCCCATGCGCATCCCGCGCTCGGCGCTGCAGTGGAACGTTTGCTCGCGACGCTCACCTCGGCACCGGACACACGCGAAGCATCCGCGCGCCGCATCGCGCAACAGATCGTGCTAGTCGCGCAGGCCACGCTGCTGGTCAAACATGCGCCGTCGTATGTGGCCGATGCATTCATCGCAACGAGGCTCGCCGACGGTTGTGGCGATAGCGGTCGCGTGTACGGCACGCTGCCTGCAACGTTCGATCATGCGGCGATCGTCGCGCGCACGTTTCCGGCCTGATGTAGCCAACACAAACGAAGCAGACTACCCCGTCGAAAGCACAACGCGACGACACGCGATCGCCGTCAAGATCGACATTCGAACCACGGAGAGCATATGAAGAACGATTTGCCGGACATCGCAGCGCTCGACGCATTGCTGGGAGAACAACGCCAGGCGTATCTGCGCGAGCCGTATCCATCGTGGCAGACGCGCGCCGGACATCTGAAGGCCTTGCGCGCGATGCTGCTCGACAATCGCGACGCACTCGCCGATGCGATGAATGCCGACTTCGGCAATCGATCGAAAGCCGAAATACTGCTCGCGGAATTCTTTATCGCGAAGGAAGAGATCGATGCCGCGCTGAAGCATGGCAAGGGCTGGATGCGGCCGCAGCGGCGCAGCACCAATAAATGGCTGATGCCGGCGCGTGCGCGGGTCGTACCGCAACCGCTCGGCGTGGTAGGCATCATCGTGCCGTGGAACTACCCGGTGTTGCTCGCGGCCGGACCGCTTATCAGCGCGCTGACGGCGGGCAACCGCGCGATGATCAAGATGTCGGAACTGACGCCGCGCACCTCGGCGCTTTTCGAACAGTTGATCGCGAAGACGTTTTCGCGCGATCACGTCGCGGTCGTGAACGGTGACGCACAGGTCGCGGCCGCGTTCAGCTCGTTACCGTTCGATCACTTGTTGTTCACCGGTTCGACGAAGGTAGGTCACGACGTGATGCGCGCCGCCGCCGAACACCTGACGCCGGTCACGCTTGAACTGGGCGGCAAGTCGCCGGCAATCATCGGGCCGCATGCGCGCTTCGACTACGCGGTGGACAGTCTGCTGGGCGGCAAGACGCTCAATGCGGGACAAACCTGCATCGCACCCGATTACGTGCTGGTGCCACGCGGCAAGGAACAAGCGTTCATCGAACGCGCGCGCACGCGGATCGCGAAGATGTACCCGGACTTCGCGCATAACAGCGACTACACGTCGATCATTTCCGATCGTCACTACGCACGCTTGCAGCGACTCGCCGACGAAGCCGTCGAAGCGGGCGCGCACGTGCATCCGCTAACCAGCGCGCCAGCTGATCCGGCGACACGACGTTTTCCACCGACGGTACTCACCAATGCGCCCGATCACGTCACGGTGATGCAGGAGGAGATTTTCGGGCCGTTGCTGCCGGTTATTCCGTACGACACGCTCGACGATGCGATCGCGTGGATCAATGCACGGCCGCGACCGCTGGCGCTGTATCTGTACGACGATGATCGCGCGACTATTGAGCGTGTGACGCGCGAGACGATTGCCGGGGGGATGGCGATCAACGAGACGCTGATGCATATCGCCTGCGAGAGTTTGCCGTTTGGTGGGGTTGGGGCGAGTGGGATGGGGGCTTATCACGGGTATGAAGGGTTTGCGACGTTTTCGCAGATGAAGCCCGTCCTCGCGCAGGCACGATTCAACGCGCGCGGGTTGATTGCGCCGCCGTACGGCAAACGCTTTCATGCGCTGCTGCGCGTGATGATGAAGTTTTAGCGGGTTTCCCTCAGCCGGCGGTTCCTGCGGGATGTTCAGATGCCGGAAACAGATGACGTAACATTCGTCTGTGAGTCGAGGAATAAGGAATGAAGTAATGAGCAAAAAGGTAGCGTTGGTGACAGGTGCGGCACATCGGACGGGAAAGGAGATTGCACAGTACCTTTGCCAGAATGGCTACGAAACGGTGATTCACTTCAATACGTCTCACGAAGACGCTGAGTCGACCGTCAAGGAGATCGTGGCTGCTGGCGGTCACGCGTTTGCGCTTCGAGCGGATCTGGCCGAAGAAGCCAGCATCGAAAAGCTGATCGATGATGTGTATGAGCATGCCGGCCAGCTCGATCTGCTGGTGAACAACGCGTCGGTGTTCTGGCAGGAGCACTTCCCGGACTTCGCCACGCAAGATCTGGATCTCGCATGGAAAGTCAATTGCCGGGCGCCGATTCTGCTCACCCGCGCTTTCTACCGGAAAGCTAAGGAGGCGGGCACCACCGGCGTAGTGGTGAATGTCGTGGATCAGAAGGTGAAGGACAACTTCAACCGTGATCACTTCAGCTACACCGTTGCAAAGACCGCGCTCGGCAATCTCACTCAAATGCTGGCCATATCTGCAGAGCCCGTTCTGAGAGTCAACGCTGTATTCCCCGGTTTGATGCTTCGCAGCGACAACCAGACCGACGCCGATTTTGAGTATGCAAGTCGGACCGCCAATCTCTTAGGCCGAGCGGCAAACCCTCGGGATCTGGCGAGCGCGATCCTTTTACTCACCGCGCCTAGCTTCGTTGGAACAGATTTTGTCGTCGACGCAGGGCAGAATCTGATTCCGGTCACGCAGGACGTGATTTACTCGCATCGGTCACCGGGTAAGGTTGAAGAGTGACATCCGCACCACTCTCCAGCCTGTGCAACCACCCCAGCAACTCCGCCACCGCCAGGTAAAGCTCCGGCGGAATCCTCTCGTCGAGATCCACCTGCATCAACAACGACACCATCTCGGGTGCTTCGTGCACGTAAAGGCCCGCTTCCTTCGCGCGCTGCACGATCATCTCCGCGACCAGACCGTACCCCTTCGCTACCACGCGCGGCGCGGCGTCCCCGCTCTGCGCGTCATAGCTCAGTGCGGCTGCGCTCTTGCGGCGGATGCGGCTCATCACGCGTCCCAGTCGAATTCGTCGGAGTGCGGCAGCGGCGTGTCGGGCTGTGTCGCGTAGGCCGGACGCACCGGGTCGGTAACAGCCGCCGCCGAACGTGCATAAGCCGTCGCCGCGGCTTGCGGCGTCATCCTTGCAGGTGCTTCGTGAGTCGTCTGCGATGCGGTCGCGCCACTTGCCTGCAACGTCTCCGACAACGCCGCCGCCCCACCGATCTCGCGAATCGACAAACCGCCCAGCTCGATGCCCACCATCGCGAGTCGCTGTCTGAATGTCTCGCCATGTGCCGCGAGCCGCGCTGCGCCGCCCGGGCTCGCCTGCACCCGTGCGATTAATTGCGTGCCCGTCAACGTCAGTTCGGCATCGACGGTACCGAGCGTCGGTAGCGACAGCGTGAGGCGGGTGCGCCACGGTAGATCATCGGTGGTGCTGCTATCTGATGCGCCGCGGCGACGTTCGTCGTTCTCCTGTTCGATGGTCCAGTCGAGCCGCGTGCCCGGCCACGCTTCGCCCGTCCAGCGGAACTGCCCGGTCGCCAGCAGATCGAGTTGCTGACGCACCAGTGGAATCGTCGCCGCGTGGATTGCCGCGGCATTTGGCTGCGCGGTGTCGGCGGCTGCACCAGTAGGTGTGTCACCGGACGCAGCAGCGTGCAATGCGGAACGTTGCAGGGAGCCAGCGGGTGTTTGTGGATCGGCGGAAGGAAAGCGCACCGGCACGCCGGCAAACTGCGCACCAGCCTGCGCATGTGCAGACGCAGCCGCACCAGCGGAATTCGTCGAGGCCTGTGAAGCCGGTTGCTCCGTCACACCGGCGCGCGACGGTTGCGCTGGCCCACTCCACGCGGATGGGTCGTTCTCATCGATCCATTCGAGCGGCAACTGAGCGGACGCGGTGGCCAGCCGATTCTGCGGCTCGCCGGCCAGCGACGCCGGCGTGCGTTGTCCCGCGAGCCACTGCGCGAGATGCGCTTCATAGAAGAGCCCGCTCTGCGCAACCGTTTGCTGAAGCGCAGCGGCCAGCGCCGCCACCGGCAACGGCGACGGCGACGCGGCGACACCAGACATAGGTGCGGAAGCAAACGTCGATGAAAACGGCGCCGGCGAGCTACCAGCAACGCCAGCGCCGACGCTGCCGCTAGAAAGCAGCGCATCGGCAGCAGGCCCGGCAGCGATATCGAACAGCGGCAGTGCAGAACCAGCGCGTGCCGCCAGGTCAGCCAACCCAGCGGTCAACACCGGAACCGCAACCAGCGCAACCGGCCACACCGGCACCTGCCCCACCACCGCAGGCGTCGCCTCCCCACCGGAGCGCATGATCGCGTCGAGCGTCAACGCCACCGCCGACAACGCCGTCTGAGTCGACGCCGTCGCGCCCGCCGGATTCCCCGCGAGCGAGCCCGCGCCTTGTGGCGACGGCGTATCGACACTCAGCGCGGAAGCGCCGGTCTGCGACGCGGTTGCATCGCCCGCGGCACTCCCCGAGAGCAGGCTGTCGATCCGGCTCGCAAGCAGCGAAGCGATGGCCGTGTCGATTCCGTTCATCCCGAGTCCCTTATCAGAGAGGTCCGTGCTCACGCTGCGCCGGCGCAGCGGCAGCCCGGACCGGCTCAGCGCGCGCCGTACAACTCCTTCAGCACCCGGCCGGGTCGCCCGGATGCGAAGAGCGTCGACAGCTTCGCGAGGCGCGGGCTGGCCAGTTCGCGGATCGCGGCATCGTCGGCGAGAATCCGGCGCAGCAGTTCGTATTTGCGCAGCCGTTCCGCGTCGTTGAGCTGCACGTCGAGTTCCGCTTCTTTCAACGCCTCGACGAGGAACCGGTACTCGTCCTGCAGGTGTTCCAGCTCGTTCCACAGGGAACGCTGCGCGGCGGCCAGCATGCAACTGGAAATCGCGGCGATCGCCTCATAGCGGGCGAAATACTCTGCGTGGTTGGTCATCTGATGTTTTCTGCCGGCGACTGGGCCGCCATGCGCGCCACTTCGGGTGCAATTCCGATCCATGCGTCTTCGAGCGTCGCGAGCAGGCCGTCCACCTCGATCAGCATCGCTTCGCTTTGCTTCAGGTTGGCTTCCAGCAAACGCCGCGTCATATAGCCGTACAACCCATCCAGCCGTTGCGCGATTTCGCCACCGGCCTCGACATTCAGCGACGGCTGCAAACCGCTCGCGACGATCTGGATCGCCTTGCCGATCGCTTCGCCACGCGCCGCGATATTGCCTTGCTGCAGATGCAGACGCGCCAGCGCGATCGCCTTACGCGCCCCCTGATACAGCATCACGATCAGACGATGCGGACTCGCGCCCATCACCCCTGTTTCGACTCCGACGCGTGCGTACGCATTGGCTCCAGAGTGTCCTGGGGAAAACATTGGCGCTCCTCCTGTTGATGCTGTTTCGATTCGATCGAGGCACCGTCGCGACGCGCTTTGCCGCCGTCTCGATGGACCTGTATCCGGGTTATCGGATGGCCATCGGGAAAGCTTTAGGCTGCTGCAAGAGGGAATGCAGAGAAATTTGTCGTGCCGGCGGGAGGTGTGACAAACGCAGGCGCAGACAGGCCGCCGGCATAGCCGGTGCGCCGCGCGCGGCAATGGCGTTACACGGTGACGTATTGCGGGGAGGAGAAATCCGGCGCGACGGTGACCGGCATGCAGCCGGCATCCGCCCTGCCGCGTTCAGACCGAGATCTGCGAGATTTCGTTGTACGCGGCGACCAGCTTGTTGCGCACCTGCAGACCGAACTGGAAGCCGACATTGGCTTTTTGCATGTCGACCATCACGTCGTTCAGCGACACGTTCGCCGAGCCGAGTTCGAACGCTTTCGCCTCGCCGAGTGCGTTCTGCTGGTCGTTGCTGATCTTGTCGATCGATGCCTTCAGCGCCGATGCGAAGCCGCCGACATCCGCGGCGTCGGACGCGCTGTCCGTGGCCTTCGGGGTCGAGCCGCCCGCCGCCTGGGCGGCCATCGACTGCATCTGTTGCAGCGCGGACGCAATGGGATTCACGGACACAGTCATGTTCGCTCCAGTAAAAAAGAGAAGGCGGCGGCGCTGCGGGGCTTCGCAGCCTGGTCTCACCGCGACAAAGGCGCACCTGCCGATCTGACGAAAAGCATAGCAGCGGGCCATTTCCGACAGCCGCGAAAGTAGGGGGGAAACCCCGCTCTATTCGGTCAATCGCCTTACACGGCGCTGCGGATAATCCCCATCGTGAAAGTCTCTGTCCACGCGCCTCGCCGTCCGCTTCCTGCCGGACCGCCGGGCCACCGGCAGACGCAAGGCATCCCGGAGATACCCGACGCATGGATTCGTCAGCCAATTCTTTGATCACCCCCGACGCCCGCATGGGCCTCGCCAGCGCGCCGCCCGGCGCGGGCGCGGCCGGTGCGGCCGGCGGCGCGGCGGGCAGCGGCGCCGACCTGGGCGGTCTGGGCGGCGGTTTTGCCCAGCGCCTGCCGTCGCTCACGCAGATGCGCGGCAATCCGCGCGCCCCGCTGATCTTCGCCGTCGCCCTGCTCGTCGCCGTCGTGGCGGCGCTGGTGCTGTGGTCGCGTGCACCGGACTACAAGGTGCTCTACAGCAATCTGTCGGACCGCGACGGCGGCTCGATCATCGCCGCGCTGCAACAGGCCAACATCCCGTACAAGTTCAGCGACGTCGGTGGTGCGATCCTCGTACCGGCCGATCAGGTTCACGAAATGCGCCTGCGTCTCGCCGCGGCGGGCCTGCCCAAGAACGGCTCGGTTGGCTTCGAGCTGATGGACAACCAGAAATTCGGCATCAGCCAGTTTGCCGAGCAGATCAACTATCAGCGCGCGCTAGAAGGCGAACTGCAACAGACGATCGAATCGATCTCGTCGGTCCACTCGGCGCGCGTGCATCTGGCCATTCCGAAGCCGTCGGTGTTCGTGCGCGATCGTGAGTCGCCGTCGGCGTCGGTACTCGTGGACCTGTACCCGGGCCGCGTGCTCGACGACGGCCAGGTGGTGGCGATCACGCATATGGTGGCGTCGGCGGTGCCCGAGCTGCCGGTGCGCAACGTGACGATCGTCGACCAGGACGGTAACCTGCTCACGCAGCCGTCTTCCGGCACGGGGCTCGATGCGACCCAGCTCAAGTACGTGCAGCAGATCGAACGCAGCACGCAGCAGCGCATCGACGCGATCCTCGCGCCGCTGTTCGGCGCCGGCAACGCGCATTCGCAGGTCAGCGCCGACATCGACTTCTCGAAGCTCGAACAGACCGCCGAAACCTACACGCCAAACGGCACGCCGCAGCAGTCGGCGATCCGCAGCCAGCAGTCGAGCACTTCAACCGAACTGTCGCAAGGCGGCGCGTCGGGCGTGCCAGGCGCGCTGTCGAACCAGCCGCCGCAGCCCGCGTCCGCGCCGCTCGTCGCCGCCAACGGCGCGAGCGCGCCGGCCGCGACACCGGTCAGCGATCGCAAGGACTCGACCACCAACTACGAACTCGACAAGACGGTCCGCCATTTCGAGCAGGGCTCGGGCGGGATCAAGCGGCTGTCGGTGGCGGTGGTGGTCAACTATCAACCGCAGATGGACGCGAAGGGCCACGCGACGATGCAGCCACTCGCTACCGACAAGCTCGCGCAGGTCGAGCAACTCGTGAAGGATGCGATGGGCTACGACGCGAAGCGCGGCGACTCGGTGAACGTGGTGAACAGCGCGTTCATGACCGACGTCGAGCCGACCGTGGATGTGCCGTGGTGGCGCGCGCCGGACATGATCGCGCTGGCAAAGCAGGTCGCGACGTACCTCGGCATTGGCGCAGTCGCCCTGTTCCTCTACTTCGTGATGGTAAAGCCGGCGCTGCGCCGTGCCTTCCCACAAGCCGTGCCGGCCGGCTCGGGCCACGCACTGCCCGCCCCCGACGAACCACTGCTGCTAGACGGTCTGCCGACCACGCAACACGCCGGCGATACCGAAGACACCAACAGCCTGCTCGCGTTCGAAAACGAGAAACACAAGTTCGAGCGGAACCTGGAATATGCGCGCAAGATCGCGCGCCAGGATCCGAAGATCGTCGCAACCGTCGTCAAGAACTGGGTGTCCGATGAAAGCTGAAGGCGTAGCCAAGAGCGCGCTCCTGCTGATGTCGATCGGCGAAGAGGAAGCCGCGCAGGTGTTCAAGTTTCTCGCGCCGCGCGAGGTGCAGAAGATCGGCGTCGCGATGGCCGCGCTGAAGAACGTGACGCGCGAACAGGTCGAGGAAGTGCTGACCGAGTTCGCGAAAGAAGCCGAGCAGCACACCGCGCTGTCGCTCGATTCAAGCGACTACATTCGCACCGTGCTGACCAAGGCGCTTGGCGAGGACAAGGCCGGTGCGATCATCGACCGTATCCTGCAAGGCAGCGATACGAGCGGGATCGAAGGCTTGAAGTGGATGGATTCGGGCGCCGTTGCCGAACTCATCAAGAACGAACATCCGCAGATCATCGCGACGATCCTCGTGCATCTCGATCGCGATCAGGCGTCGGAGATTGCCGCGTTTCTCAGCGAACGTCTGCGCAACGACGTGCTGCTGCGTATCGCGACGCTCGATGGCATCCAGCCGGCTGCGCTGCGCGAACTCGACGATGTGCTGACCGGCCTGCTGTCCGGCAGCGACAACCTCAAGCGTAGCCCGATGGGCGGCATCCGCACAGCCGCGGAAATTCTCAACTTCATGTCGACGAGCCACGAAGAAGCGGTGCTCGAGAACGTGCGTCAGTACGACGCCGAACTCGCGCAGAAGATCGTCGACCAGATGTTCGTGTTCGAGAACCTGCTCGATCTCGAAGATCGCGCGATCCAGTTGCTGCTGAAGGAAGTCGAATCGGAATCGCTGATCATCTCGCTGAAGGGCGCGCCGCCCGCGCTGCGGCAGAAGTTCCTGTCGAACATGTCGCAACGCGCCGCCGAACTGCTCGCCGAAGATCTCGATTCGCGCGGTCCGGTGCGTGTGTCGGAGGTCGAGACGCAGCAGCGCCGCATCCTGCAGGTCGTGCGCAATCTCGCCGAAAGCGGGCAGATCGCGCTAGGCGGCAAGGCCGAAGATGCGTATGTCTGACCAGGACCCCTCGTCGGGCAAACCCGGCAGCGGCGGTCTCTCGGCGTACCAGCGCTGGGAGATGGCATCGTTCGACCCGGCCCCGCCACCCGAGCCCACCGACGAACACGCCTTCGAAGCCGAACTGCAACGGCTGCGCGATGCCGCGCATGCGCAGGGCGTCGCGTCGGGGCATGTCGCTGGGCAGGCGCTCGGCTATCAGGCCGGCTACGAACAGGGTCATACGCAGGGCTTCGAACAGGGCATCGCCGAAGCGCACGCGCAGGCCGCGAGCCTCGCGGCGCTTGCGCAATCGTTCAAGACGGCACTCGACGGCGCGCAAGCGGACGTGTCGGAAACGCTCGTCGCACTTGCGCTCGATATTGCGCAACAGGTTGTGCGACAGCATGTGCAGCACGATCCGACTGCGTTGATCGCGGCCGCGCGCGAAGTACTTGCCGCGGAACCGGCGCTCTCGGGTGCGCCGCATCTCGTTGTCAGTCCCGCCGATCTGCCGGTTGTCGAAGCCTATCTGCTCGAAGAACTGCAGGCGCGCGGCTGGACGCTGCGCACCGATCCCGCGGTGGATCGTGGCGGCTGCCGCGCGCACGCCGCGACCGGCGAAATCGACGCGGGCATTGCGACGCGCTGGGAACGCGTTGCAGCGGCACTCGGCAAGGTGAGCACATGGTGAAGCCGACGCTCGACGACATCCGCGCCAGCGATCTGACGCCGCTCGAACGTGAGCTGGCGTTGGCATCGTTTGGTGTGGTCGAGACGTTGGAGACTGTCGGTCGTGAGGTTGCGACTGTTGCCGCGGCGGTGCCGGTTACACGCGCTGCACACGCCACATTTCGCAACGATGAGGTACGGGCAACGGCATCGACCACAGGCAACCCGCACACGCTCGCGTGGCACGCTCGGCTCGACGGGCTGCGGGCCCGCAATGCAATTGCGCGTCCGCTGCGTGCATGCGGACGACTCACACGGGCAGCCGGTCTCGTGCTCGAAGCAGTCGGACTGCGGCTGTCGGTGGGCTCGGAAGTGATGATCGAATTGCCGCCGGGCAGCTCGCTGCCGATGGCCGAAGCGGAAGTCGTTGGCTTCGCCGGCGACCGGCTGTTCCTGATGCCGACCACCGAAGTCGCCGGCCTGTTGCCCGGTGCACGCGTCTATCCGCTCGAAAGCGCGCCGATCGCCGACCCGCTCGCGGGCGCGAAGCGTTTGCCGGTCGGTTGGGAACTGCTCGGGCGTGTGGTCGATGCCTCAGGACGACCGCTCGACGGCTTCGGCCCGCTCGGCACACAACGCGACGCCCCGCTCTCTGCGCCGACGATCAACCCGCTCAAGCGCGAACCGATTCACCAGGTACTCGACGTCGGCGTGCGCGCAATCAACGCGCTCCTCACCGTCGGACGTGGCCAGCGCATGGGGCTTTTCGCGGGGTCCGGCGTGGGCAAGTCGGTGCTGCTCGGCACGATGGCGCGCTACACCAGCGCCGAAGTCATCGTGATCGGACTGATCGGCGAACGCGGCCGCGAAGTGAAGGAATTCATCGAACAGATTCTCGGCGAAGAAGGACTCGCGCGCGCGGTCGTCGTCGCGGCACCCGCCGATGTGTCGCCGCTGCTGCGCATGCAGGGCGCGGCCTATGCGACGTCGCTGGCCGAATACTTCCGCGACGAAGGCAAGCACGTACTGCTGCTGATGGATTCGCTGACACGCTATGCGATGGCGCAGCGTGAAATCGCGCTGGCGGTCGGCGAACCGCCGGCGACCAAGGGCTACCCGCCGTCGGTGTTTGCGAAGCTGCCCGCGCTCGTCGAGCGCACCGGCAACGGCCCAGCAGGCGGCGGCTCGATCACCGCGTTCTACACGGTGCTGACCGAAGGCGATGACCAGCAGGACCCGATCGCCGATTCGGCGCGCGCGATTCTCGACGGCCATATCGTGCTGTCACGCTCGCTGGCGGAAGCCGGCCACTATCCGGCCATCGATATCGAAGCATCGATCAGCCGCGCGATGACCGCGCTGATCGACGACGCGCATCTCGAGAAAACGCGGCTCTTCAAGCAGATGCTGTCGCGCTACCAGCGCAATCGCGACCTGATCAACGTGGGCGCTTATTCGAGCGGCCGCGACGCGCTGCTCGACCGCGCGATCGTACTGTATCCGCGCATCGAAGCGTTTCTGCAGCAAGGCATGGCCGAATGCGCGGGCTTCGCATCGAGTGTCGAGTTGCTCGACGCACTGTTCACCCAGGGAGGCTGACGATGGGCCAACATCTTCCGCTCAAGACGCTGATCGACCTCGCCCAGGACGCCGTCGATGCCGCGGCGCAGCGACTTGGCCGCGCGCAGCGCGACCGCGGCGACGTGCAGGCACAGCTCGACGCGTTGATCCAGTACCGCGACGAATATCACGCGCGCTTTGCGAATTCGGCGCAGGCGGGCATGCCGGCCGGCAACATGCGCAACTTCCAGGCGTTTATCGACACGCTCAATGCCGCGATCGAGCAGCAGCGCGCGCTGCTCGTGACGGCGAGCGCCCGCGTCGAGGCGGCGAAGCCGGACTGGCAGCGCCAGCGCCAGAAACTCGGTTCTTACGAAGTGCTGCAGGCGCGGGGTGCCGCGATCGAAGCGCAGCAAAGCGCGCGCCGCGAACAGCGCGACACCGACGAACACGCGGCAAGGATTCTCCGGATGCGGGCCGAAGGCGTATGACGCCGGGCCTGACATCGATTGAACGGACTCACGGTAGAGGAAACGTATGTCGACTCTTTCACTGATCGGAGCGCTGACCGGCGCGAGCAGCGGCGCATCGTCTGCCGGGTCTGGCGGGGCGGCGTCGAATGGCGTGTCGTCGTTTGCGCAGACGCTGCAGCAGAGTATTGGTGCACAGAGCGGTGCTGCGAATTCGAATGCGAGTTCGGGTAGTAGCGCGGCGCAGAAGGCACCGGCTTCTGCATCGTCTTCGTCCGCTGCGTCGTCTACCCCGGGTGTGCACGATGTGCCGGCGCAGGACAACAGCGGCGTGTCGAACAATGCAGCGGCGACGAACGGCCAGCAGGATGCGGGCAGCTCGCCGGCTGCTTCGTCGGGCGATGCATCGCAGACTGCCGGCAGCGATGCTGCAAACAAGCCGTCAGGCGGCGGCGCATCGAAGCCGAAGGGTACGGACGGCACGACGACACCGATGACGGCCGCCGAAGCTGCGGCTGCGGCAGCCGCGGCGCAAGCGCAAGTTCAGGCGAGCGCGGTAGCAACCCAGGCCACGGCCCTCCCCGAGAATGCCGGCACAGCACAGCAAACCGACGCCACCGCGACGACTGACACACCGGCCACGGCACCGGACAAGAAAACAGCTGCCACCGATCCCAAGTCAGTCCGCGATGCATTGCAGGCCGCGTTGAATGCGCTGACGAGCGCCCAGAGCCCGGTGCCCGTGCCCGCCATCGGTGCAGGTGCGAGTGCGACTGCGATCAACGCCGCATCGACGACTGGCGCGAACACCGGCGATGCGAGCATGACGCTACGCGGCTCGTCGACGAGCAAGGGTTTCGCGCTCGGTGCATCGCTGGCCGACGGCAAAGGTCCGCACGCAGGTAACGCAACGACGGTGGCGACGACTGGCAGCGCAACGACTGGCGCTGTGGACACAGATGCCGCCCGCAGCGCGGCGGATGCGCTGATGGCCACCACGACGGATACATCGAACACCCAGGTCGCAAAGGACAACGCGGACGCGGTGCGCGCAACGCTTGCCGCCTCGCAGGCTGCAGCGAACACACCGACTGCGGCCGCGCAGAGCGCCAACCCAGCCGTAGCCGCAACGGCTGCAGCCATCGCACCGCAGGTCGGCACCCCTGACTGGGAAGACGCGTTGAGCCAGAAGGTGGTGTTCCTGTCGAACGCCCACCAGCAGACTGCGGAACTCACGTTGAATCCACACGATCTCGGACCGTTGCAGGTGGTGCTGCAGGTGGCGGACAACCATGCGCATGCGTTGTTTGTGTCGCAGCATCAGCAGGTACGCGATGCGGTGGAAGCAGCGCTACCGAAGCTGCGCGAGGCGATGGAATCGGGTGGCATCGGTTTGGGCAGTGCGAGTGTTAGCGATGGTTTTGCACGGCAAACGGGGCAACAGGCGCAGGGGGAAGGAGGACGCGGACGCGGGCGAGGCCGCTCAAGTAACGACGGCACAACCGAACTATCCGGCGCGGTCACCGCACCAACGCGACGTACGGTGGGACTGGTCGATACGTTTGTCTGAACGAGCAAACTAGACCGCGACAAACACTCGCCGTAGGCATCGCTGTCCCGCGGCCCAATCTGCGTTCCGAAGTGGTCACCCGACCGCGAGCACGAAGTGCGAGCGGGATGAATGACAGCCTGGTCACTACCGCTGAATGCGCGAGAGATGATCTCGTCTCGGACCACTACCGCATCAGTGCGAAGACGACACTTAGGCGCGGGCCACTTCGGCTACACATGGAAATGACCCGCTATCGTATCGAGCGGCTTTCTTTGCCTTCTTTCTTTGCCGCGCAAAGAAAGAAGGTGCCGCCCCGCACAGGGGCAACGCCTGCGCCGCGAGGCGCTAACAAGAAGCCGCCGGCCCAGGCAAACAGCAAAGCCCAGCAGCCCGCACGGGCAAACCAAAGAGATAACCTAAATTCCCCCTTCTTTTCCCCCCATCGCGCGGCCTGCCAATAGACAACAATCCACCCTACCAGCACTGAAGCACGCAAACGCAAACGCAAGCACAAACGCAAACGTAAAACACGAACAAATCTCATGGCATCCACAACCCCAAACCAGCCGGCCATTGTCCAGGTGGCCACGCCGGGCCCGATCAAGCGCATTCTGCTGATCGTGCTGATCGCCCTGCTCGCCGCCGCAGCAGCGGGCGCAGGCGTGTGGTTCTTCATGAGCAAACGGATAGCAGCACCCACAACCGCGCCAACAGCACCCGCTCCATCCGCGGTACCGGTGTTCTTCCCGCTCGAACCCATGACCGTCAACCTGCAATCCGACGACGGCCAGCAACACTACCTGCGCATCGGTCTCACGTTGAAACTGAACGACCAGCGCACGCAAGACCACTTAACTGAACACATGCCCGAAATCCGCAGCCGCGTGCTGCTGGCGCTGTCGAACAAACACCCCGACGAACTCGCGCCGCTCGATGGCAAGCGCGCGCTCGCCCAGGAACTGAAAACGCTGATCGAACAGCCAACCGAGCCGGGCGGCCAACCGGCGCGCGTCCAGGACGTGCTGTTCACCGAATTCGTCGTGCAGTGACCTCGCGTCACGCTGCGCCGACCCTCAACCGCGAACGGATGCACGAGGAACAGGAATGGGCCACGAAGAGTTCATGTCCCAGGAGGAGGTCGATGCGCTCCTCAAGGGCGTCACCGGCGAAACCGACGCCGAGACCGAGCCGGCCGACCGCTCGGGTGTACGCCCGTACAACATCGCGACGCAGGAACGCATCGTCCGCGGTCGGATGCCCGGCCTCGAAATCATCAACGATCGCTTCGCGCGGCTGTTGCGCGTCGGCATCTTCAACTTCATGCGGCGTACCGCGGAGATCTCCGTTGGTCCCGTGAAGGTTTTGAAGTACAGCGAATTCACCCGCAACCTGCCGATCCCGACCAACCTCAATCTCGTTCACGTGAAGCCGCTGCGCGGCACGTCGCTGTTCGTCTTCGATCCGAATCTCGTGTTCTTCGTCGTCGACAACCTGTTCGGCGGCGACGGCCGGTTTCATACGCGTGTCGAAGGGCGCGACTTCACGGCGACCGAGCAGCGCATCATCAGCAAGCTGCTGAACCTCGTGTTCGAGCACTACGGCAGCGCGTGGAAAAGCGTGCGGCCGCTGCAGTTCGAATTCGTGCGCTCGGAGATGCACACGCAGTTCGCGAACGTCGCGACGCCGAACGAGATCGTCATCGTCACGCAGTTCTCGATCGAGTTCGGTTCGACCGGCGGCACGCTGCATATCTGCATGCCGTATTCGATGATCGAGCCGATCCGCGACGTGCTGTCCTCGCCGATCCAGGGCGAAGCGCTCGAAGTCGATCGTCGCTGGGTGCGCGTGCTGTCGCAGCAGGTGCAGGCCGCGGAAGTCGAACTCACCGCCGATCTCGCACAGATCCCGGTGACGTTCCAGCAGATTCTCAACATGCGCGCCGGCGATGTGCTGCCGATCAACATTCCCGAGCACATCGTCGCGAAGGTCGACGGCGTGCCGGTAATGGAATGCGGCTACGGAATTTTCAATGGTCAGTACGCGTTGCGCGTCCAGAAGATGATCAGCGCAACCGACACGACGAAGGAAGGTGGATATGAGTGACCTCAATAGCGCGCCGGAAGCCGAACTGCCGCCCCGCGAACCGCAACTCGCCAGTCCTGAAACGGCCGCGGACCCGGCGCTCGACGACTGGGCCAGCGCGCTCGCTGAGCAGAACAATGGCGCGGAATTGAACGCCTCGACTGCGGGCGTATTCCAGCCGCTGTCGAAGGTCGAACCGACCGCCACGCGCAACGACATCGACATGATCCTGGACATCCCCGTCCAGATGACCGTCGAACTCGGCCGCACGAAGATCGCGATCCGCAACCTGCTGCAGCTTGCTCAGGGCTCGGTCGTGGAACTTGATGGGCTCGCCGGCGAACCGATGGATGTGCTCGTGAACGGTTGCCTGATCGCTCAAGGCGAGGTGGTCGTCGTCAACGACAAGTTCGGTATTCGGCTGACGGACATCATCACGCCGTCGGAACGCATCCGGAAGCTCAATCGATGAAGTCTGTCGTCTATCCGAACGTTGCGCGAAGTACCGCCAGCCGCTTTCGGATGCTGCCTGCGCTCGCAGTGTCGACGCTGTTCGTCTGCTGCGCCCACGTCGCCCAGGCCGCCGATATCAACGCAGTGAACAACGCCGCGCAAATCGCCTCCGGTGTCGGTGCGGGGACTGCGGTGCCGTCGCTGGGTGTAGGTGCGGTTTTGCAGACCGTCGTCGGTCTTGTCGTTGTGATCGGTATCGTGTTCGGTTTTGCGTGGCTCGCGCGGCGTCTCGGCTTTCAGCCCGCGCAGCGCAGTGGGCTCGTGAAGACGATCGGTGGTGCATCGCTCGGCGGTAAGGAACGCGTTGCGCTGGTCGAGATCGGCGATACGTGGCTCGTGCTCGGCGCGGCGCCGGGCCAGGTGCGTCTGCTGCATACGATGCCGGCAGGGCAAGCCGTAGCCGAACCCGGCGCGGAACAGTCTGTCGCGCCCCTCGCCGGCACGTTCGGCCAGCGCTTTCGCGAAGCGCTCAAAGGCGAGGTGGGCAAGCGCCTGAACCGCCCCGGCAGCGGAGACCAGTAAATGCCGCTCTACCGCTCTCACGCACGCAACCTGCTGCGCGCCCTCTGCCGCCTTGCACCGCTCGCACTGCCCGCGCTGATGCTCGCGCTGCCGTCGCTGTCATTCGCGCAAACCGCAGGGTTGCCCGCTTTCAACACGAGCCCCGGCCCGAACGGCGGCACGACTTATTCGCTGAGCGTGCAGACGATGCTGCTGCTCACGATGCTGTCGTTCCTGCCCGCGATGGTGCTGACGATGACGAGCTTCACGCGCATCATCATCGTGCTGTCGCTGCTGCGCCAGGCGCTCGGCACCAACACGACGCCGCCCAACCAGGTGCTGGTCGGCCTCGCGCTGTTTCTCACGCTGTTCGTGATGTCGCCGGTGCTCGACAAGGCCTACACCGACGGCTACAAGCCGTTTTCCGAAGGCACGATCCAGATGGACGACGCGCTGTCGCGCGGCGTCGCGCCGTTCAAGGCGTTCATGCTGCGTCAGACCCGCGAAACCGATCTCGCGCTGTTCGCGCGCATTTCGCACGCGGCGCCGATGCAGGGCCCCGAGGACGTGCCGCTCTCGCTGCTCGTGCCGGCCTTCATCACGAGTGAACTGAAGACCGGCTTCCAGATCGGTTTCACGATCTTCATTCCGTTTCTCATCATCGATATGGTGGTGGCGAGCGTGTTGATGTCGATGGGGATGATGATGATCTCGCCCGCGACGATCTCGCTGCCGTTCAAACTGATGCTGTTCGTGCTCGTCGACGGCTGGCAGTTGCTGCTCGGCTCGCTGGCACAGAGCTTCACGTGATGCAGCCGCCTACCGGGGACGCTCGACCATGACGCCAGAAAACGTCACCACGATTGCCCACGAAGCGATGTACGTCGCACTGGCGCTGGCCGCGCCGCCGTTGCTCGTGGGACTGGTCGTCGGATTGATCGTGAGCCTGTTCCAGGCCGCAACACAGATCAACGAGGCGACGCTGTCGTTCATCCCGAAGCTGGCGGCCATCGCACTGACGCTCGTGCTGATCGGCCCGTGGATGCTCACGACCATGCTCGACTACATGCGCCATATGTTCACCAGCATTCCGATGCTCGCGAACTGAACGACGATGTTCACCGTCACCTACGCGCAACTGAACGCATGGCTCACCGCGTTTCTGTGGCCGTTCGTGCGGGTGCTCGCCCTGGTCGCGACCGCGCCAGCGTTTAGCGAGAAGTCGGTGCCGGTACGCGTGAAGGTCGCCATCGCCGCGTTCGTCACGCTGATCGTCGCTCCGACGCTTGGACCGTTGCCGCAGGTCACCGTGTTCTCCGCGACGGGCATCTGGATCATCGTTAATCAGTTTCTGATCGGTGTGGCGCTTGGCTTCACGATGCAGATCGTATTCGCGGCCATTCAGGCCACCGGCGAAATCATCGGCTTCGGCATGGGGCTCGGCTTCGCGACCTTCTTCGATCCGCATGCAAGTGGATCGAGCGCCGTTGTCTCGAAGTACATGAACACCATCGCGATGCTCGCGTTCATTGCACTGGACGGCCATCTACAGATGCTGACCGCGCTGCTCGGTACCTTCCAGACGGCGCCGGTCGCGGCCAACATACTCGGCGCCGGAGGCTGGCGAATGCTCGCGGGATGGGGCGCGACGGTGTTTTCGGCGGGGTTGCTGCTGTCGTTGCCGGTGGTGGCAGCGCTGCTGATCGCCAACCTGTCGCTCGGCATCCTGAACCGGGCGGCGCCGCAGATCGGCGTGTTCCAGATCGGCTTTCCACTGACGATCCTCGTTGGCATGCTGCTCGTGCAACTGATGGCGCCGAATATGATTCCGTTTTTTGCGCGGTTGTTTGACAGCGGGATTGATGAGATGGGGCGGGTGGCGTTGGGGTTCAGGTAAGGCGATATTCCCGATCGGGAATAATTGGCTTACTCGGACGCCATATTTACGGTCATATTCCCGATCGGGAATAATCGACTTGCCCGGGCATCACACTCGCGATAATATTCCCGATCGGGAATATTCAAGAGACTCGCCCATGAATTCCAGCGTAATCACACCGATCGGGAAGATCCTGAACGCCAGGGATCTGGGAAAACTCGTGCGTGATCTCCGAGAAAAACAGGGCGCAACACAGGCGGATCTCGCTAACTTCGCTCAGACCGGACAGCGTTTCATTGTGGACCTGGAAGGCGGCAAAGCGACCGTCCGGTTCGACAAGGTGCTCCAGGTGCTCAACATTCTTGGTGTAGAGCTGACTGCGACGAGGCGTAAATGAACACACTCGACGTTTTTCGCGACGGTCAGATCGTAGGCTCACTCATCGATACGGACGGTGTCCTGGGATTCCGCTACGCGTCGACGTGGATCGCGGCCAGCGGACAGCCGCTTTCACCAGATTTACCGTTACCGGAAAATGAAGGAGACAGTCGCGCATTCAGCGACGCAGCAGTTCGCGCGTTTTTCGAGAATCTGCTACCCGAAGGAACGATCCGCGAATTTATATCTCAAGCGCTCAAGATTTCATCCGACAACGTCTTCGCGTTGCTGGAGCGTTTCGGTGGTGATACGGCGGGCGCTTATTCGATCCTGCCGGCAGGAGATTTGCCCTCGGACAAGCCGCGTTATGTGCAGATCAACGCCGCGCAGCTCGCGGACTGGTTCGGTAAGTCCCGCGGTGTACCCCTAATGCTGGAAGAAGGGCCCGCGCGAATGTCATTGAGCGGGGCCCAGGACAAGATCACCGTCTACATCGGCGAAGATGGTGCAATGGCGTTGCCGCTCGCAGATGCACCGTCATCACACATCATCAAGCCAGCGATCAGCTATCGTCCCGGCCTGGCGGCGTCGGCTGCCAACGAGGTCTATGTGATGCGCCTTGCGGCAGCATCTGGCCTGCAGGTCCCCGAGGTTCGATTTGATGCAGCGCTCAATGCGGCGATCATCCAACGCTACGATCGTCAGCGCCTGCCTAACGGCCGGTTGGGAAGACTGCACCAGGTAGATCTTTGCCAGGCGATGGGCTTGCCATCGTCTCGCAAGTATGAAGCTGAGGGAGGCCCGACCTTTGCCGAATGTCTGCGGTATGTGACCAGCCATAGCAGCGCGGCCCTTGCAGACGGTCGACGTCTGATTGGCTGGGTGGCCTACAACCTGATCGTCGGGAACATGGACAGCCATGCCAAAAACCTGTCACTGCTCCATGATCCGGAAGATGGAGATCGCCCGAGGCTCTCGCCGTTCTACGACATGGTGTCGACGACGATCTACCCGCAACTCAGTAGCCGTTTTGCTTTCAAGATCGGTGGAGAGAATCGCCCCGCATGGATCATGGCGCGCCACTGGGAACGCATGGCAAACGAAACCAGCCTTTCGATTCGCTATGTGCGAGACATCGTCACGTCGATGGCCAGATCGGTTCAGATAGCGCTCCCCTCCGTTCATGAGGAGATGCTTCGTGAAATCCCGGGCGAAGCCAACGCGAAAGTCCTGAAGAGCGTGCGCGAGGAAATTGAGAAGCAGAGCCGCTTGTTGTTGGACCGTATAGTCAACGCAAACGAAGATGCTCCGCCTTCAGATATCTGAAGATTTCGCCTAATTCAGATAATTGAACAACGACATATTCTGAATCTTCGCAAACCCTTCCTGCGCCGCCTGCAACGCGTTCTGCGTCATCGTGTACTGGCTGACGATCGTCGTGAGGTTGGTCGTCGTCAGATCCGCGAGGTTGCTTTGCGTCTGCAGCGAGTTGGTCTGCGTGACCGCCTGCAGCGCCTGAATTTCCTGCTCGCGCCCACCCACCGATGCCTGCACGGTAATGACGTTGTTGCGCGTGTTGCCGAGCTGCGCCATGCCGGTCGTCAACGCGTTCTGCAGATTCGCGCTCGAAGCCGTACCGGTGACCGGCGTCTGCAAGGCCTTGACCACTGAATCGATGGTGGCGAACACATCGGTGCCGGCCTGCGCGGCCGGCTTCACCGTGAACGCGTCGCCGGCTGCCGGTGCGCCGGTAATCGCCACGCTCTGACCGTTGCCGAGCGAGATCGCCGAGCCCGCGGTGAAGGGCGTCGGTGCGCTCACCGTCACCGGGTTGGTCGACTGGTCGGTAACCGTGTAGGTCGTCGCGCTCGAGAACGCAATCGAAAACGTGTGCGAGTTGGTCGCGCTGGCTGCATTCGTCGTGCTCACCGCGCCGATCACGCCCGTACCGGTGTTCGCCGGGTTGCCCGACGGAATCGAGCTAGTGCCGACCGTCGCAACGCTCTGGAACACGGACGCGCCGTTGTCGGCCGTCGAGATGTCGCGTGTGCCGGCCACCTGCATCGTTCGATTACCGGCGTCGCCGGTGTAGACCACCGCACCGGTCGCGCTGGTCGAGAACGGCGCGGACGTGTTCTGGAAGCCGCCGAACAGATAGTTTCCCTGCGCATCGGTGGCATTGCCGAGCGTCACCAGCTGGCTGCGCAACCCTTGCAGCTGGGTCGCGAGCGCGCTGCGATTGCTGTCGCTGAGCGAGCCGTCGCCGGCACGCACGAGCAGCGTGTTGATGTTCGTCAGCACCGTGCTGACGCTGCCGAGCGTCGAATCTTCGGCCTGCAGCGACGACAGCGCGGTGTTCTGGTTGGCCGAGTACTGCGACAGCGTCGCACCCTGCGCGCTCAGTTGCACGGCCTGCGCGGCGCCGAGCGGATTGTCCGATGGCGTCGCGAGACTCACACCGCTCGACAGCTGCTGGTACAGCTGCGCAAGCGTGTTCTGCTGGTCGTTCATCGCCTGAACGCCCATGTTGAAATACTGCGTCGTAGAGATACGCATGGCTCAACGCCTCACTGGAAAATGCCGAGCAGCGTCTGGAACAACGTCGACGCCGTCTGGATAACTTTGCTGTTGGCCTGATACAGCTGCTGGTACTGCAACAGGTTCGCGGCTTCCTCGTTGATGTTCACGCCCGACACCGATTGTTGCGCGGTCGTGATCTGCGAGACGAGCGAGGTTTGTGCCTTGTTTTGCGACTGGACCTGGTTTGTCTGATTGCCGATCGTGTTCACGTAGTTTGCGTACGCGCTGGTCAGCGTGGACGTTCCGCCGTTGAGCGCCTTCGCGGTGACAAGATTCGACAGCGCCAGTGCGTTGCGGCCGTCGTTGCTGCCGCCGGTGTTCTGGCCGATCGTGAAGGTGTCGCCGGCGTTCGGTGTGCCGCTGATCGTGACCGTCACGGCGTTCATTGTTCCGGCAGGTGCAGGCGGCGGCGGGTTGTTGATCGTCATCGTCGCGCCAGTGGCCGGGTTGTACGGAACCGGTGTGTCGCCTGCCGCGTCGATCGTGGTGCTGGTCGGCGGCGAGCCTGCAATGGTCACGACCGAGCCCGGCGGAAAACCTGTCAAAACACCGGTGGGCGGTGTAGTCGACGGCGACGGGGTGTAGGTCAGCGTAGTCGTCCCCGTCGGCAGCGTGTAACCCGCCCCCACCGAACCCTGTGAAATAGTCGCCGCACCGGTGTTGCTGCTGCCCTTCGCCGCCAGCACCGGCGAGGCCGCAGCGATCGCACCGGCATTGGTCGTCGCGAGCGCGAAGTTGTCGAGCGCGCCGCGCGTCGGCTGCACGGTGAACGAATCGCCCGCTTTCATCGTGCCGGTTAGCGAGAACTGCAGGCCATTGATTGGCTTCGTGAGGTCAGGTGCCGTGGTCGTCGCACCGGTTTCACTGTCGGTCAGCGTGTACTGCGTGCCATCGTAGGACAACGTGTAATCGCTCGTAGTCGGCTGCGCGGCATTCGCAAACGATGCCGACAACGTCGCGCCACCCGTGTTGCGCTGGTTCGCATAGACAGTGGGCGAGCCAACCGTGAACAGATTGCCCCCGGCCTTACCCGACAGATCGATACCCAGCGCATTCTGCGCATTGACCTGCGCTGCGAAGCTCGTCGCGATCGCGCCAAGCTGCGCGGCGGCCGGATCGAGCGTCTGGCTGCGGAATGTCAGCAGCCCACCGAGTGTCCCACCCGATACCGCGCTATCCGGCATCGTCTGCGGAGTCGGCGCGGGCGTCGCGCCGGCGAGACCGAGGTAGGTCACCGACTGCTCGGTAGGATCGCCGGGCGAAGTCGCCGTGCCGAGATTGAAGCTCTTGTCAGCGAGGACCAAAGGCTGCCCGCTGCTCATGAACAGGCTATAGCTGTTGCCGTTCTGCACGACCTGCACACCGACGAGTTGCGACAGGTTCGACACCGCGAGATCGCGCTGATCGAGCAACTGGTTCGGTGGCTGCCCCGAGCTGCTGCCCGCCACGATCTGCGCATTGAGTTGTGCGATCTGCGCGGTGTAGCTGTTGATCGACTGTACGGTGCTCGACAACTGCGTGTTGACGCTCGCGCGCAACTGGTCGTACTGCTGGCCGGCCGCGTTGATCTGGTTCGCGAGTGTCTGCGCGCTGCTAATCGCCGTCTGGCGCGCGGACTGGTCAGCCGGATTGTTCGACACACCCTGCAGGCCGGTGAAGTAACCCGTGATCGCGCTCGCGATACCCGTGGTCGGGCTGCCGACCAGGTTGTTGAGCTGCGCGATCAGCGTGTAGTAGGTGTTGAGCGATCCACCTTGCGACTGCGCGTTGTTCAGCTGGGTCGTCAGGTACTGGCTGTACTGGCGCTGCACGGTCGAGGTCGACACGCCTTGCGGCAGATAACCCGAGCCGGTGTACTGGCCGCCCGTCTCCTGATAGACGGGACGTTCCACCGAATAGCCCGGCGTCGACGCGTTGCTGATGTTCTGGCCGGTCGTCGTCAGTCCCCATTGCGCGGCGTTGAGTCCGCTGAGGCCGATGTTCAAGAGGTTGCTGGACATGCGTCATCCTGGAGTGGCGAGCGTCGGATAGCGTCCCGGCGCATTGCGTGAACTTCCTGTATATCGGCTCGCCGGCAGGAAAATTGAGGCCGGCGCACTCGCTTGCACCGGCCCGGCATCAGGCCCGTATCAGCGAACGGCGCTTCATCTCCAGCTGCGTGATGAGCCGCTGCAGGGTGTTTTCCGCGCTGCCCGGCAGCGCGACGAAACGAAATCCGAGCTGGCAGCGCTGCGTGCCGTCCGGCAGCGCGACCGCGCGGTGCGATACGAGTTGCACATCGAGCGACAGCATGTTGAGGCCACCGAGGCTCAATTCGACATCGGGCAGCGTGACGCCGATCGGCAGACCGGCGATGCGCTCGTCCGCGGTGTACACGCCCACGCCGCCCAGCGACAGGTCATGCACCTCGCAGCGAAACGTCTCGCCATCCGGCAGACGGCCGCGGCAAATATACGGTTCCAGCACCGGCGCATCGACGCGGAAATATTCGCGCCGCTGCACGTGATACAGCACCTCGGGGAAGTCCGCCTCGAACGCGGGCAATCCTTCGAAATGTCGTTCGCGCGGCGTCGACGTCGCAAACTCGACGCGCACGCCGTTTTGCGAGGCGCGGAACTGGCAGCGCGACGCCGCGAGCGCGCCGCGGTTCTGCTCAGGCAGCGCACCCCAGTCGAACGTGAACGTCTGGCCGCGTACATCGACTGCGAGAATTCGCGTCACCAGTTGACCACCCCTGTACTGCACCGTCAGAAAGTCCCGGCGATTCACGAGATTGCGCAACTGCACGCCGATCTCGAGCGGATTGCGCCGGCCGAAGTCGTGGCCGTCATGGGCGATCTGCCCGCTTGCACCGTCTTCAAGATAGCGGGCGATGTCGTTCTGGCCGGTCGACTGCGAAGTATCCATAGGCTTGCCGGTATGCAGGTTCTCTCGGGCGCGCGGTGCTTCTCTGGCTGGGCAGCCACCGGGGTCTCCTCGGCAGTCGCGCGCAATCGACCGGAACGACAAAGCCTTCCGGTTCTCGGATCTTCCTGAATAGCGGCAGCGCGCCCCAAAAGTTTAGGGGCGCCTTGCTAAATATTTCACTGCTCCGGGCTGGCGCCAGGGCACCTGCCCAATCTGCGGTTAGGCCAGCCGTCGTACGGACGGCCGGCGGTCCCGTCTTGTTCTGCGACATGGCCCCGTCGCTTCCCTGCCTCGTTATGCCAGCTGTCAGAAGACGGCTATGCCATCTTCTGCATGATCGAAATCAGTTTCTTCGCGTAATGCGGATCGGTCGCGTAGCCCGCGCGCTGCATGCCGTGCGCGAACCCGGCTACGTCGTGCGATGAATTCAGCACCTGCGCATAGCGCGGATTTGCCTTCAGCAGGTTCGCGTAGTCGGTCATCGCGTCTTCGTATGAGTCGTACGCGCGAAACTTCTCGACTACACGCTGCGGCTGGCCGTTCACGTATTCGGTTGTCAGCGTCGACACGGTCTTGCCGGTCCAGTCTTTGGTCGCCTTGATGCCGAACACGTTGTGGCTCGACGAGCCGTCCGTTTTGCGGATCTCGCTCTTGCCCCAGCCCGATTCGAGCGCCGCCTGACCGATGATGAAGCGCGCCGGAATGCCAGTCGCCGCACTCGCCGCCTGCGCAGGCGCCGCGAGCTTGTCGACGAACGCATCGACCTTCTGCGACGAACCGTCGCCGCGCAACGGCGGCGTCAGCGCGCTGTTCGCCGAATAGCCCTTGCCCGCTGCGAGCGCGCCGTTCGCCGCGCTGTTGCTGTACGCGTTGGCGAGCGCGTTCAGCGCCGCGTTGTTGCCGGCATTCGCGTCGCCGCCACCCTGGCCCGCGTTGCGCATCAATTGCTTGAGCATCGCATCGGCTACGCCGATGCCCTTCGACGACATCTGCTGCGACAACTGCTGGTCGAGCATCGACGTGAAAGACGCGCTGTCGTGTGAATCGAACGGGCCGTCGGACGGCGTCGCATCGCGCATGCTCTTGAGCATCATCTGCGTGAACACCGCATCGAACTGCTGCGCGGCCATCTTCAGACCGGCCTGCGGCGACGCGTTGACTTGCGCGCGCAGGCTGTCGAACCCCTGCACGTCGAGCGCGAAGCGCTGGCTCAGGTCGTTTGCGGTCCGGGAAGGATCAGAGTTCATCGCCGTCGTCCTTAGATGATTTCCAGATCGGCACGCAGCGCGCCTGCTGCCTTCATCGCCTGCAGGATCGACATCAGATCCGCGGGCGTTGCACCCAATGCGTTGAGCGCCTTCACGACTTCGGCGAGATTCGCACCGGCGGAGACGAGCTTGACCGCACCGTTATCCTGCTTGAGCTGGATCTGCGACTGTTGCGCGACCACCGTCTGGCCATTCGAGAACGCGCCCGGCTGGCTCACCACCGGCTGCGTATTGATCACCACCGAGAGGTTGCCGTGTGCCACGGCGCAGCTTTGCAGCGTGACCATCTGGTTCATCACGATCGACCCCGTGCGCGCGTTCAGGATCACCTTCGCTGCGGCCAACGCAGGCCGCACATCGAGGTTCTGCAACTGCGCCATGAAGGCGACCTGCTGTTCGCTGTCGGTTGGCGCACGCAACTGGATCGTGCGGCCGTCGAGCGCCATCGCTGTACCGCCGCCGAACGCGTTGTTCACCGCCGCGACAATGCGCTGCGTCGTGTCGTAGTCCATGTCGTTCAGTTCGAGCTGCATCATGCCGCCTTGCGACGCGGCCGTCTGCACCGCCCGCTCGACGATCGCGCCCGCCGCGATGCGACCAGCCGCGAGCTGGTTCACCTGCACGCGGCTGCCGTTCGCACTCGCGCCGGCGCCGCCCACGGCGAGGTTGCCCTGGGCGAGCGCGTAGACCTGGCCGTCCGCGCCCTTCATCGGTGTGAGCAGCAGCGTGCCGCCGCGCAGGCTCTTCGCGTTGCCGAGCGACGACACGGTGACGTCGATGGCCTCGCCGGGGCGCGCGAACGGCGGCAGCGTCGCGGTCACCATCACGGCCGCGACGTTCTTCAACTGGATCGTGCTCAGCGCCGAGGTGCCCGAATTGTTCGAGCCCGCCGACTGGTTGTTGATCGAGATGCCGAGATTCGCGAGCATGTTCGCGAGTGTCTGCGTCGTGAATGGCGTTTGCGTCGTCTGGTCGCCGGTTCCGTCGAGCCCGACGACGAGGCCGTAGCCGATCAACGGGTTATCGCGCACGCCTTGAATCGAGACGAGGTCTTTCAGGCGCTCGGCGTGTGCATCAGGTGCAGCGAATGCGAACGCGACACAGGCCAGCGCGAGCCCGACCGTAAGGGGTCCGGTGACAGTGCGCACAGCGCGGCGAAAGAAAGCGAAGTTCATCATCACCACGGCGCCACGTTAAGGAAGAACCGCTGCAACCAGCCCATGTTCTCCGCTTCGTTGATATAGCCCTTCGCCGAGTATTCGATTTTTGCGTCGGCCACCTGGGTTGAGTACACCGAGTTCAAACCCGAGATCGTGTTGGGATTGACGACACCCGAGAAGCGTACGAACTCGTTGCCCTGGTTGATCAGCATCTGCTTCTCGCCGCTCACGACGAGGTTGCCGTTCGGCAGTACGTTCGTCACGGTGACGGTGATGGTGCCGTTGAACGTGTTCGACGCATTCGCACCGCCCGTCGAATTGAACGTGTTGTCGCCCTTCGCGCTGAGGTTCGCCTTGCCGAACAGGCCGCCCAGAAAACCGGCTGTCGGCACGTTGAAGTCCGTCGCCGAATTGCGGTTGGTGGCCGCCCCCGACGACTTCGTCGCGTTGATGTTCTCCTGAATCACGATAGTCAGGATGTCGCCGATATTGCGCGGGCGCTGGTCTTCGAACAGCGGCCGGCCTGCGTAGCCCGGGTTGTAGATCGAGCCCGCCGTCTGCATCTGCGGCGGCGTGGCCGGGTAAGCCGTCATCGGCTGCTGGACGATCGGCTGCCGCGGCGCGAGCCCGCAGCCGCCGAGTGCGGCAGTGGTCGCGGCAACAAGCAGCGCCACGCAGCAGCGTGTCCGAAGCGGAATACGGTTGAAGTACGACATCTTGATTACCGTCTGTGTATTTCCGACTGCACGTGCCCGATCACACCGGCATCTGGCTAAGCGTCTGCAGCATCTGGTCGGACGTCGTCACGGCCTTGCTGTTGATTTCATAGGCGCGCTGGGTCTGGATCATGTTCACCAGTTCCTGCACCACGTTCACGTTCGAGGCTTCGACATAGTTCTGATTCAGCGTTCCCGCACCGTTCAGACCCGGCGTCGTGACATTCGGCGTACCCGACGACGACGTCTCCACGAACAGGTTCTCGCCTCGCGCATCAAGCCCGGTCGGGTTGATGAACGTCGCGATCTGCAGTGCGCCGATCTGCACGCTGTTGCTCGATCCGGCCTGGGTCACCGACACGGTCCCGTCGCTACCGATCGTCAGCGACGTGGCGTTCTGCGGAATCGTGATTGCCGGGATCACCTGGTAGCCGCTCGATGTCACGAGTTGCCCCTGCGAGTTGGTCTGGAACGAGCCATCGCGTGTGTAGGCGTTGGTGCCGTCGGGCATCTGTACCTGGAAGAAGCCCTGGCCATTAATCGCCACGTCCTTCGAGTTGCCGGTCTGCGTCAGGCCGCCCTGCGTATAAAGCCGCTCCGTCGCCACCTGCTGAACCCCGGTGCCGAGCTGGATACCGGACGGCAGTTCGGTCTGCTGCGTCGAGTTCGCGCCAGGCTGCCGCACGGTCTGATACAGCAGGTCCTCGAACACCGCGCGCGAACCCTTGAAGCCGTTCGTGCTGACGTTCGCGAGGTTGTTCGAGATCACGTCCATCTGCGCCTGCTGCGCATTCATGCCGGTAGCGGCGATATACAGTGAGCGGTTCACGGTGTTCTTCTCCTGGCTAAGCTTAAGCAACGCAGCGCGTTAAGCGCCGCGCGACCATCAGCTGAAATTGAGCAACTGGTTCGCAGCCTGTTCGTTCTGGTCCGCCGATTCGAGCAGCTTCGTCTGCATCTGAAACTGCCGCGCGTTGGTGATCATCGAGACCATCGCCGCAACCGGGTTCACGTTGCTGCCCTCCAGCGATTCCGGTGCGAGCACGACGCTCGGGTCCGCGTCGGCGGGGTTGCCGTCGGCGGTGCGAAACAGACCGTCGTCGCCGCGCTGGAGCGTAGACGGATCGGGATTCACGAGCTTCAACTGATCGACGATCGCAATCGCCGTCGGCGGATCGCCCGCTATCAGCGCGGACACCGTGCCGTCCTTGCCGATCGTCACATCCGCACCCGGCGGCACCGACAGCGGACCGCCGTTGCCGACCACCGGCTGGTTCGTCGCGGTGACGAGCTGGCCGTTTTCGTCGACGTGCAGGTTGCCCGCGCGCGTGTACGCTTCGTTGCCGTCGGCGGTCAGCACCGACAGCCAGCCCTGGCCCTGCACCGCGACATCGAGCGGATTGCCGGTGCGCTGCAACGGGCCCGGCGTGAAGTCCGCGCCCGGCGTCGAAGCAAGCACGAACGTGCGGGTCGTGTCGGTCGCGGTCTGACTGCCGTCGCCGAAATTCATCGGCACGGCACGAAACGTCGCGAGCTGCGCGCGAAACGCCGTCGTCGACGTATTCGCGAGATTGTTCGCGACCACGGCCTGCTGCTCGAGCGCCTGCGAGGCGCCCGTCATCGCGGTGTAGATCAGACGATCCATGGTGAGCTCAGTGAGTGCCGCGCTTACAGGTTGATCAGCGTGTTATCGACGGTCTGTTGCGTCTTGATCGTCTGTGCGTTCGCCTGATAGTTGCGCTGCGCGGTGATCAGGTTCACGAGTTCGCTCGTCAGGTTGACGTTCGAGCCCTCCAGCGCGCCACCCTGCAGCGTGCCGTGGTTCGTGCTGCCCGGCGTCGAGATCTGCGCCACGCCCGAGGACGCGGTCGCCGCATACTGGTTGCCGCCGAGGCTCACGAGGCCGTTCTGGTTGCTGAAGTTCGCCAGCACGATCTGGCCGAGCGCCTGGGTCTGGCCGTTCGAGTAGTTGCCCGTCAGCGTGCCGTCGGTGCCTACCGTGAAGTTCGACAATGTGCCGGCCGCATAACCGTCCGGCTGCATTTTGGTGACGCCATCCGTACTGCCGAACTGCGTCGTGCCCGCAATGCCCAACTGGATGTTCTGCGGTGTGGCCGAGCCGTCCGTGTTCGGAATCGAGAAGCTGAACGTGAGCGGTGGGTTGGTTGCAACCGGCGGCGTGCCCGTCGTCGTGCCGGTCAGATTGCCCGAGGTATCGAAGCTGGCCGTACCGATCTTCGACGGCGTGCCGCCGCTTGCCGCGCCCGCGTAGACGTCCCACGAACCGGTGGCCGACTTCACGAAGTACATGTTCACCTGCTGCGAGCCGCCCAGCGAGTCGTACACCTGGGTCGAGGTCGTGTAGCTGTAGGTGCTTTTGTTGGTCGGATCGAAGGTCGTGCCGGCCGGTACTGTCGGGTCCTGCGCATTCAGGTTGAGGCCGGCCGTAATGGTCTTCGTCGCGACCGGCGGAATATTCCCGGTCGGCAGTTGCAGCGGCACCGTCTGCGCGGTATTGATCACGCCGCCTGCATTCGCCGCGTAACCCATCAACTGCAACCCGTCCGAGCTGACGATATAGCCGTTCTTGTCGAGCTGGAAAACTCCGTTGCGAGAGTAGGTCAGCGTGCCGTTGTTCGACATCTGGTAGAAACCATTGCCGTTGATCGCGACATCGAGTGCCTGGTTCGTCGTCGCGATCTGGCCTTCGGAGAACTGCTGCTGCACTTGCGCGAGCCGCGTGCCGAGACCGATCTGCGTGTTGACCGCAGTCGCAACCGAGTTCGCGTAGACATCGGCGAACTGCGCCTGCCCCTGCTTGAAGCCGGTCGTGTTCGCGTTCGCGATGTTGTTGCCGATCACGTCCAGATCGTTTGCTGCCCCTGCCAGTCCGCTCAAACCTTGTTGGTAGCCCATGACGGTCTCCGTATTCAGTGAATGCAGTGAATGCGATGAATCTGCAAAGCGTTAGAGAATTGCGCCGATCTGCGTGAGGCCGACCGTCGTGCCGTTCGACAACTGCAGGCCCGGTGTGCCGTCTGCCTGCGTGACGACGCTTTGCACCGTGGCGGCTGACAGCGTGGTCGCCGTGCCCGCCTTGCCGTTGATCGTGCCAGTCGCCGTGAAGGTGTAAGTCCCGTCGGGCAGCGGGTTGCCAGAGGAGTCGGTCGGTGTCCACGTCACCGGAACCGAACCGGCCTTCTGGCTACCGAGGTTGATCGTGCTGACGATCTTGCCAGCCGAGTTCGTCACGTTGACCTGCAGGTTGGTGGCGTCGTTGGCGAGCTGCACACCGATCGGTGCCGCTTTGCCGCTGGCTACCGCCACCGTGTTACCCGGCGTGAGCACGGTCGAGCCGATCAGCAGTGCGGCCTGCGGCTGCTGGCCCGCCGACAGCTGCGTCGCCAGCGACGTAAGCGACGTGTTCAACTGACTGATGCCCGTCACCGTATTGATCTGGGCCAGCTGCGAAGTCATCTGCGAGCTGTCCATCGGGTTGGTCGGGTCCTGGTTCTGCATCTGCGCGATCAGCAACTGCAAGAACGTGTTCTGCAGACTGGCGCCCGACGTCGCGCTCGTCGACGAACTCGACGAACTACCCGTCGTGCTGTTCGTACTGCTCGTGCCGTTCATCGTGTTGAGCAGCGTCGGCGATACGGTCGTGCCGCTGCCGCCGATAGTGGTTTGGGTGGTCAAGGAAACTCTCCTCAGGTTCCGATCGTGAGCGTCTTCAGCATCAGCTGTTTCGCGGTATTCAGTGTCTCGACGTTGGCCTGATACGAGCGCGACGCCGAAATCATGTTGACCATTTCCTGCACCGGGTCGACGTTCGGCAACGTCACATAGCCGTCCGGATTGGCGGCCGGGTTGCCGGGGTCGTAGGCGGTCTTCATCGGCGTCGGATCGTCGATCACGCCGGTCACCTGGACACCGCCCACCTGCTGGCCGGAGGCCGTGCGCGAGCCGCCGAGCGGGTCCACCGCGAACACGACCTGCTTCGCCTTGTACGGCTGGCCGTCGGGGCCGGTCGTGCTGTCCGCGTTCGCGAGGTTCGACGCCGTGACGTTGAGTCGCTGCGACTGGGCGGATAACGCCGAGCCCGCGACGTTGAAGATGTTCATCAGGGATGGCATGGCTGATCTCTCCGGGTGTGTGCGATGGGCCGTCCGGTTACAGGGTTACGAGCTGCCCGACGTGATCGCCGAGAGCATCGTCTTGATCTGCTGCGACAGCACCGTCATGCCCGATTCGAAATGCAGCGAGTTGTCCGCGAACTGCACGCGCTCGGTGTCGAGATCGACCGTGTTGCCGTCGAGTGAGGGCTGCGTCGGCATGCGGTACTGCGGTGTGCCGTAGTCGTCGGTGGAGCCGCCTGTCGGTGCGAGTCGCGATGTGCCGGGCATGTGCCCCGCGTGCGTCGACACCATCTGCATGCCGCTCGTCACGCCGGCCGGTTGCGCCATCGCGAGCGGCGCGGCATTCGACCCGCCCGCTGCACCCGCGCTCTGCTTCATCGCGTTCGCGAGCGACGCGCCGAAGTCGACGTCGCGCGCCTTGTAGCCAGGTGTATCGGCGTTCGCAATGTTCGACGACAGCAGTTCCTGCCGGTACGCGCGCACATCGAGCGCCTGGCGTCCAAAAGCGAATTCGGCATCGAGTTTGTCCAGCATCGAAATCTCCCGGAAGCAGTCACGATCGTCTGCGGTGCGGTGTCGCGCGAGGGCTGCAGCACCCGGCACAAACCGCAGAGACCTTTATCCATGACGAGCATCTTATGAGCCGCACGCAAGCGGCAATCGGACGAATAACCGGGGAAGCCGCCCTCTATTCAACGTTTGCTCCGGCGGGTGCCTCTCTAGAATGCAAGTCGTACTGTTGGATTCGATGGAGAAGCCCGATGCCTGTCGCCGCCTTTGCTGTCCGGCCGTCTGTGTGCCGCGCAACCGGTGTGGTGGGACGGGCTGTGCGCACGCTGGGCGCCGCTGCAGCGCTCGTTGTCTTCACGATGCCGGGGCTCGCTGTCGCGCAGGACGCGGGTGGTCCGATTGTGATTCCGGGGCCGGCGGAGAAGAAT
Source organism: Paraburkholderia acidicola (assembly GCF_002362315.1). Classification (GTDB taxonomy): domain Bacteria; phylum Pseudomonadota; class Gammaproteobacteria; order Burkholderiales; family Burkholderiaceae; genus Paraburkholderia; species Paraburkholderia acidicola. Next base: position 1,599,304 of record NZ_MTZV01000004.1, on the reverse strand, counting down.
CCCGCAGCGCTCGCCGAGCTCGCCAACCGCGTTGCGACTGCAGCACCCGATGCGCACAACGCCACGCCGGCGATTGCCGCTGCGATGTCGATGAACGCCGCCGCGGCCGCGCCTGCTTCATCGCGCACCGACGACCGCTTCACTCAAGCCGCGAATGCGAACGGCGCGATTGTGATTCCCGGTCCAGGGGACGCCGTCGTCGCACCCGCGATCCGGCGCGCGAGTTTCAACCCCGCCACGACGAACCAGACTGCGATCGATACGCCGCGCATGATGCGTGTGAACGTGCCGGCTTCGCGTGACGTGATTCCGGTGATCGTGACGCCGGCGCAGACTCGGCCGCAGCCGGGTGTGCGGCAGGCGGCGCCGGTTGCTTTCAATCCGCCGCGGGCGCCGACAGCGAGCATCGTCAAAGCGTCGGCGGCAGCAGCAGTTGCGACCCAAGGCGCGGCACAACCCGGCAGCGCCGCCGCAGCCCCCGCGCAGGAAGACGGCGAAGCGATCCGCAGCGCCGCGCTCGCGTATCTGCAACAGCAGTCCGCCGGCCTGCCCGGCAAGATCGAAATCACAGTGGCGCCAGTATTCCCGCGCGGCCTCGCCGCCTGCGCCACGCTTGCTCCGTTCATGCCGACGGGCATGCGCCTGTGGGGCCGCACGACCGTCGGTGTGCGCTGCGCCGGCGAGCGGCCGTGGACGCTCTATCTGCAGGCGAAGATCGCGATCCACGCGACCTACTATCTGGCGGCACGCGCGCTCGCGCCCGGCGACGTACTGAGCGCCGCCGATCTCGTCGCGCGCGACGGCGACCTCACCTCGCTGCCGATGGCCGTAGTCACCGATCCGTCACAGGCAGTCGGCGCAGCCGCGCTGACGCGCGTCGCGGCCGGCTTGCCGCTGCGCCAGGACATGTTGCGCAGTGCATCGTCGGTGACGATCGGGCAAACGGTTCGGGTGGTCGCGCAGGGCCAGGGTTTCGCGATTTCCGCCGAGGGCAGCGCGATGAACAACGCGGCGCCGGGCCAGCAGGTGCGGGTGAAGACGGCCGGAGGGCAGATCATCAGCGGAATCGTCAAGGATGGCTCGACAGTGGAGATCCAGCTATGAACGGCCGCACGGGCCGCCGCGCGGAACTGCAGACGGCGTGCGCCGGTTGCGCTAAAGTTTTGACTCGTGCATGCCGTTATCACGATCAAATCGTTCAGGAAGCCAATCGTGAAAGTCGATTCCACCACCAGCACCAATCTGCAGACGTTGAAAGACGGTCTGTCGCGTACCCAGCAGGGCGAAGCCACGCCGACCGGCGCGGGCGCGCAGGGCACGGCCGCCGCCCCGCAGGCATCGACCGGCGATGCGAACGTCAACCTGTCGGGACTGTCGGCGCATCTGCGCAGCCTGGCGGCGTCGGGTTCGGCGGATATCGATACGGCACATGTCGAGTCGGTTCGTCAGGCGATCAAGAACGGCACGCTCACCATCGATTCCAGCAAGATTGCGGACGGCGTGCTGAACACGGCGCGCGATCTGTTGCAGAACAAGACGCCGTCTACGGGCAGTTAAGCACTGCGTCGTCCGACGACGCAGCGGCGGCCCGTGCCGCCGCCGTGAAGGTTTCCCCTATCCCGGCCCGCGTGTCTCACGCGGGCCGTTTTGCGTTTACCGCGCGTCGGTTGTGCGCGCCCACGCCCTCTCATTCTGTTAGCGAGTTGCGATGAAAGACGCCCTCCTTGCCAGCCTGATCGACGAGCACGCAGCCGTCGAAGCGTTCGCCTCGGTGCTTGCGCTCGAAGAACAGGCGCTCACGGTTGCACAACCGCTCGAACTGCTGCCGCCTGTCGTCGAGCAGAAAACCACGTTGATCGGCAAGCTCGCCGAGCTGGAAACAGCCCGCGATGCGCTGCTTGCGGAAATGGGTTTTCCGGCGGGCTCGCGTGGGGTGGAACTGGCCGCGGATGGCGATACGCAGATTGCAGCTCAATGGTCGCTGTTGCGTCAGGCGGCGCAGCGGGCCTGGCACGCCAACACCACCAATGGCACATTGATCCGCATGCGGATGGACTACAACCAGCGGGCGCTCGCGGCGCTGCAGGTTGTCGTGCCGGAGAAGCCGGCGTTTTATGGGCCGGATGGGCGGATTCCAGCGTATGGGGTTTAGGGGAGTGCGCTGACGGTTGGTTGGGATGGGTGGTTAGTCGTCAGGCTTCGTCAGGCTTATTGATTGGTGTTGATTCGGCTCGTCTTTGGACGGGCCGTTTTCGTTTACATGCACGCATGCCATTTCAACGATCGAGTGAAGACGCGATGCCAGCACACTGGCGCCGGATCCACCCGACAAGCCACCCTATTTCCGGGGATACAAAAAACATTACTCCTTGTGTTTTTTGGGGATACAATAATTTGCATGGAAATAACGTTCGACCCAGCCTGGAGAAACCCCGCCTTCGAAGAGCCCGCGCTCGCATTCGAAGACGCCGCTCTCGTTTTCGAGGGGCGGACTTTGGATTGGGTTGATGACCGCTTCGACTACCCCGAAGAACGGATCATCACAGTCGGTCACCTGGCGGATCGCATAGTGATCGTGATATGGATTCAACGCGGCGAAGCTCGCCACGTGATCTCAATGAGGAAAGCAAATGAACGCGAGAAAAAGCGGTTTACAAAGCGACTTGGCCAAGATGGACGCGAAGGGCATCGGCCGATCCGACTATGACGAAATCCCGGAGCTTGGTGATGAATTCTTCCAGGAAGCGGACGAACATCGCGCGGGCGTGCTCGTAAAACGAGGGCGCGGCCGACCGGCAGGTTCGAACAAGATTCAGATGAATCTGCGCATCGACATTGACGTGATCGAAGCTTATAAGGCGCAGGGGGAAGGCTGGCAAACGCGCATGAATGACGCGCTGCGCGATTGGGCGAAGTCGCACGGCATGATGCGTTAGTCAGGTTGTCGGCACTGCTTTGAGTAGCGTTTTCTCGCGAAGCTTCGGACAAAGACAAACATGAGCGCCACCCTTGATGAAATAAGAGCCTTTCATGCAAAGCTGATGGCCGCCGCCAGCAACTCCGACGATCCTCGTCTCGAGCGAGTCTTCGAACTTGTTCCTCGCCATGCGTTCCTTCCGCCAGGTCCGTGGAAGATCATGGTGAACACACGCTACTGCGAGACCCCCAGCGACGATCCCGCCTACGTTTACCAAAATCATGTGGTGGCACTCGATGCGGGAAAGGGCATCAACAATGGAGAGCCTTTTCTGCATGCTGCGTGGATCGGCGCGACCAATCCACGGCCCGGCGACAGGATATGCCACATCGGCACAGGCACCGGTTTTTATACCGCCATCCTTTCCGTCCTGGCATCGCCGGGAGGCAGCGTCGAAGCTTTTGAAATCGATGCAGCTCTGTCAAAAGCAGCACGACAAAATCTTGAACCGTACGAGGGTGTCCGCGTCACGCATGGAGATGCAACACAGATCGACGTGCCCCCGGCAGATCTAATCTATGTGAATGCAGGCGTTCTTGCGCCCCCGCAGTCGTGGTTACAAGCGTTGCGCCCGGGAGGCCGCATGATTTTCCCCTGGCGCCCCGCAAACGATGTCGGACTCGCCATGCTGATCACGCGAACCGAGGGTGGTTTTGATGCCAAGCCTCTTATGACCGCGTGGTTCATTCCTTGTGTCGGCGGAGCCTTGACGAATGATCGCTTTGCGACAGAGCCCGATTCCCGCGCGGCATGGTCAGTCCGATCTGTGTGGCTAACGTCCGAGCGAGCACCAGATGAAACAGCCGTCGCTAAATACAAACACGTCTGGTTTTCCTCGGCATCGGCTGCCTGATTCCGGCATGAACGCTGCGGCCGCGCCTTTACCGTTTGCCAGACAGCCTCTGGTCGGCCATTTATTGTCCCCTGTCGACACGGATACAACCGCGATCATTGCTAGCAGTCCGGCCGGCACTCTACAAAACTAGCGCGTCGAAAACACCGAAATACCGCCGTTCGGAAATCCCGCCGCACCGGGCTGAAACGGCACATACACCTGCCCAAGCGTGCTGTCGATCGCAACAGAGTGCGCCCCCGTGCCCACCGGAATCTTGACGAGCACCTGCCGTGACGTGCCATCTATAACAGCCATCTGTGGGCTGAATCCTGACGCGGCGGCGATACCACTCGTGACGTAGTGCCGGGCCGGCAGAAAATAACGATTGGAAGCCGGATCGTAACCCACCTGGTCCACCCCGCCAAACGGCAGGCTCGCTTGAATTGCGCCACTCGTACGATCGAGGATCAACGTGATGAGCGGGTCGCCAGCCGGCGGATCGCATCCAATGAGCACGTCATTATTCGGGCCAAGCACGATACCCGCCGGTGCGCACTTCCCGAGCGGAAACGACTTGCTGACAGAAGGATTTCCCGCCACCACAGAGCTGGCCGTGATGACATCAAGCTCGCCTTCGGGATTGGCGGCGGTTCCGTCGTTGTTGATCAAGAAGCTCTTCGAAGCAGGATCATAGGCGCACGCTTCGAGCCCGGACGAACCGTTGAAAGAGAGCTTTGTCACCACCGTTTGCGTCAGCGTCGAAATTAACGTGACGAACGGCGGTGAATCTCCGGGGTTCGCGAACATCGCGAGATGATCGTCAGGATCGTAGCAACCCTCATCGACGCGCGATCCGGAATTACTGATAGCAATTGTGTTGACCGTCTTTTGCGCAGCCGTATCGATCACTTTGACCGAGTCCACGTCACCGACATAGATCGTGTTCGTCCCGGTGATACCTACAATTCCATCGGGACCAGACTCGTTTGTCGTGGCACCGGCACCGATAAACGGCCCCACGATCTGTGCGGTCAACGTATTCGATTGAGTGTCTACGACATCGACTGCCTTGTTATTGCGGTCGGAGAGAAAGTACTTGCCGGCCTCGACGTAGCCAATGTCAAAACTGAATGGCGGACTCGAAGCATTGGGCACGGCGATGTTCGTCAGCAGCTTCGGTGGTGTCGGTGCGCTGATGTCGTCTCCCCCTCCGCAGCCAGTCAATGCGGTTACGGCGAGCAGCATCAAGGTAATCAGGCGCTTTTCCATGTCTTCGTCTCCATTTCGTTTATTGGTCTGACCGTCGGTACATGGAGCGGCGTGAGTCCTCAAGCTTCTTCCGCGCTCGATCGGCGACTATCAACCAACGATTCCTTAAGAAACCTTAAGAAATCGCCATCTGATCCGCTTTACGGCTCACACAATGGCGGTGCGATGGAGAATCGAAAAGTAAAACTTATTTATGGTCCGCATTGAGTTAACGCTATACGTGTAATGAAATTGAATTTCCCATAGACGTACGGCGCGCAATCTTGCACTGCGTGTTTTAGCTACGCTGTGCGACGTCGCAGCGTTTAGTACGCAGGAGATTGAACCAGGAAGATTGATGTGACTGACTACTGCCTGTCGACGTGGAAACATTCGAAGGCAGCATATCGAGTACTAACCTGTACGACAGATTATTGATTGACGAGTCATTCGCCAGGCGCGGGAACACCTGCTTATTGCACAACGACGCGGCTTAGCTACCCCTCACCCCGCCTCCGCATTCGCCCACGCCATCTCCCGCAACCGCGTGCGCAACCGCGCCACCGCCTGGCTGTGCAACTGACACACCCGTGACTCGCTCACCTCCATCACCGCCCCAATCTCACGCAGGTTCATCCCGCGTTCGTAGTAAAGCGACATCAGCAGCTTCTCGCGTTCGGGCAATCGATCGATGGCCTCGATCAACGCCGTGCGCAAACTGTCGTCGAGCAACGCCGACAGCGGGTCCGAATGATCGACGCAATAGCGATCGAGAAACGGTTCATCCTCAGCGGAACGATCGAAGTCTTCGTAGTAAATCAGCTGGCTGCCGTGCAGGTCCTGCAGCATCGACTGGTATTCGTCGAGCGGCATGTTCAGGTGATCGGCGATCTCCGCCTCGCTGGCCGAGTGGCCCAGGCGTTGTTCCACGCGATGCACTGCCGCCTCGACTTCGCGCGACGTACGGCGCAGGCTGCGCGGCAGCCAGTCGTTGCTGCGCAGCTCGTCGAGCATCGCGCCACGAATCCGCTGGCTCGCGTAGGTTTCGAACTGCGCGCCCTGATCCTCCTTGTAACGGCCCGCCGCATCGAGCAAGCCGATCATGCCGGCCTGGATCAGATCGTCGAGATCGACACTCGCCGGCATCCTCGCGACGAGCTGCAGACCGAGCCGCCGCACGAGCGGCGCATATTTGGTCAGGACGTCGGCCTGGGAGATCTTTCCCTGCGCGTTGTACATCGTGCTCCCCTTGTCCGTGGCGCCTTCAGGCGTGCTGCGCGGACGGTTGGTCGGCGTGTTGCGCCGCTGTTACGGTCGCGCTCGCCAGCCACGGCGCGCGCGACGACATCGCTGGCCGCATCGGCCAGTACTGCAATTGCGCGGCAAGGTGCCGGTAGCCGCGCGCCGCCGGCGTCGATGGAAATGCATCGACCACGCAGCGCGACAGTTCGAGCGCCCGCACGATCCGCACATCGGCGGCGATGCAGCCGGCCGCTTCCAGCGCCACCGACAGATAACGCCCCGCCACACCCGCAAGGTTTTCGAACGCAGTGCGCGCATCGTCGATGCTTTGCACGTGATTCACGACCACGCGAAACTGCGCGATCGCATGTGCGTAGTGCAGTCGCTTCATGCACGCATAGGTCTCAGTGATCGCCTGAGCGGCAACCCGCATCACGATCATCACGTCGTGCGCCTGCAGCGCCAGCGCCGACAACGCGCCCTGGCGATCGAGCTGCGCATCGATCAGCACGATGTCGGCGGAACCCTCGAGCACCGCGGCAAGCTGCGACGGCGTGCAGCCCTCGCGATTCGCACGCGATGCAGCCAGCACGCCGAAGCCCAGTGGATGTCGCATTACCGCGCGCTCAAGCGGTAACTCGCCGCGCGCAACGTCGATAAAACTGCCTGCACTGCGTATCCCACCGAGGCCAGCGCTAACCGAGCCCGCACCCAGACACTCGTCGATCACGAGCACGTCCTTGCCCTGCTCGGCGAGTGCCGTCGCGAGATTGAGGACCGTCGTCGTGGCCCCCGCGCGCGGCGAGCCGCCGGTCACCGAAATCACCCGCGCGCCGCCGCGGGCGAGCAGTCGCCGCAGCCCTTCCGCCTGATCGGGCACACGTTTATCCAAAGCGGACCTCGTGCATGTCGGCCGTCGAACGCGCGGACAGCGCCGACAGCAGCGGCGGAATGTCGTCGTCCTGCGGCACGAAAGGCGAACTGTCGCGCGGAATGCAGAACGCGCTCTTGATCAGGAATTTCTTCGTTGCGACGTAGAGGTTCTCCGGCACCTTCTGTCCCGTCGACACGTAATGCACCGGCAAGCGGTAGCGAATCACCGTATCGAGCGTGCTGCCCAGGTTGGTCGCTTCATCGAGCTTGGTCAGGATGCAACCGGCGAGCGGTTGCTGATCCGGCGCGCTCTGATACGCCTGCACGACTTCGTTCAGCGTGTCGCCGTGGCAGGTCGCGTTCAGCAGCAGCAGGCGCTGCACCGGTTGTCCGGCACGGCACAGCATCGCGATCTGGTCGGAGACCTGCCGGTCGCGCTGGCTCATACCGATCGTGTCGATCAACACAATGTGCTTGTTGCGCAGCTCGGACAGTGCGAGTTGCAGATCGGCGCTGTCCTTCACCGCATGCACCGACACGCCGAGAATCCGGCCGAAAATCCGCAGTTGCTCGTGACCGCCGATCCGGTAGCTATCGGTGGTGAGCAACGCGACCTTGCTCGCGCCGAAGCGCATCACGCAGCGCGCGGCGAGCTTCGCGGTCGTCGTCGTCTTGCCGACTCCAGTCGGTCCCATCAGCGCGAACACGCCGCCGCGCTCCATCAGCTCGTCTTCGTTTTCCATCACCGGCAGGTTCGTCGCGAGTACCGAGCGCACCCAGTTCATGCCGGCTTCCATGCCGTCGGTCTCCGGCATGTTGTCGATCATCATCTGCACGAGTTGCGCCGAGAAGCCGGCGGCGAACAGGTGCTTGGTCAGCGCGGCGTGCGTCGGCCCGCGGCGCTGGCGGTCCGCCCACAGCAGGCCGGTGAACTGTTCTTCCATCATGCCGCGCATCGACGCGAGTTCGTGCATCACGGTGTCGTTGACGATCTGCTCGACGCGTCGATTGATCGCCTCGGTCATCGATGCTGCCGTGCCGGCGGGGAGCGTGGCCGATGCGGTGGATGCAGTCGATGCAGCGGATGGGTTCGACGCACGGCGTGCTTCGTCAGCGGGCGCCGCAGCCTGCGTATTGGCACGTTGCGCAGCGCGGCGCGCGGCCAGCTGTGCGCCTTCGCGAGCCCATTCCGGTGTGTCCGCACGCGATGTTTCGGGGGTCTGCAGTTCGCCCGGTGCGCCCAGACCCTTCGCCATCGCGACCGCCGGTGTCATCGCGCCATGGCCGGCCTGAACGGCGACCTTGCGCGCGTGGTCGATCAGCCAGGGGTTCGATTCGGCGAGCGTGCGCGGTGCGGCAGCAGCAGCGTCCTTGCTACGCGTAGATTCACCGCGCGCGGCCGGCTCTCGCGTTGCCGCAGCGGCCAGCTCTTCGGCGCCGTTGTTCGACATACGCTCGGTGCCCGCTTCTGGGCTCGCGCCAAATACCGACGAGAACACATCCGGCATGCCGCTCGCGTACGGGTTCGCCACTGCGGCGCCTGGTGTCGTGCCATGGGTCACTGCCGCACGCGGAGCCGATGCCGCTGCGGCAGCCGGTGCTGTAGCGCCAGGCTTGATCGAAGCCAGTTCGCTGTCGGCCAGCGCGACGATCTCGACGGTGCCGTCGTCGACCGTGCGATTCGACAGCACGACGGCGTCCGGACCCAGCGCCTCGCGCACGAGACGCAGCGCGTCGCGGGTGGTGGCGCCGATAAATTTTCGGATGTTCAAGCTGGACTCCCGGCGAGATGAACGGAGCGGCCACGTACCCTCACATACCGCTACCCATGACAACGATTATTGCCAAAGGCGTCGAGCGACGATCGATGGATAAGGGAGGGGAAAGGCGGGCAATTCGACTGATCGGCGGCGGCAGCGGCAGCAACGCCGCCACCGCGCTCAGCCGTGCGCGCCGATCAGGTTGACGACCTTGATAGTCCGGGTGTCGGGCACTTCCGCGTACGACAGCACCTTCAGCTGCGGCAGGCTGCGGCGCAGGAAGCGCGCGAGCATCGCGCGCAGCGAATGCTGGACGAGCAGCACCGGTGCGAGCCCGAGGTTCTGCTGGCGTGTCATCGCCTTCTGCGTTTCGGTGAGCAGCGTGTGAGCAAGGCCCGGTTCGAGGCCGGGGTTCGCACCGGTCGCGAGCGCCTGCGACAGCACCCGTTCGAGGTTCGAATCGAGGCCCATCACCTGCATGTCGCCGCTACCGGGGAACCACTGCTGCGTGATCGCGCGACCCAGCGCGAGTCGCACGACCGCCGTCAGATCGTGAGCGTCGGGCATTTTCGCTGCGTGCTCGGCGAGCGCTTCGAGGATCGTGCGCATGTCACGGATCGGCACACCCTCTTCCAGCAGGCTTTGCAGCACCTTCTGCAGCGTGGTCAGCGAGATCGTCTTCGGCACGAGGTCTTCGACAAGCGACGGCGTGTCTTTCGACATCCGCTCGATCAGCGCCTGCACTTCCTGGCGGCCCAGCAGTTCGGATGCGTGCGTGACGACCAGATGGTTCAGATGCGTGGCGACGACGGTGCTCGAATCGACGACCGTGTAGCCGTACACCTGCGCCTGTTCGCGCATGTTCGTATCGATCCAGATGGCGGGCAGGCCGAACGCTGGGTCTTGCGTCGGCGTGCCGGGCAGCGCCGCGGTAACCTGGCCTGGATTGATCGCGAGCCACTGGCCCGGATACGCCTCGCCGATGCCGACCTCGACACCCTTCAGCGCGATCCGGTAGCCGTTGGGGCGCAATTCCAGGTTGTCGCGGATATGGATCACCGGCGGCAGGAAGCCAATTTCCTGCGCGAATTTCTTGCGGATGCTCTTGATCCGCTTGAGCAGTTCGCCGTCGGAGTTCTTGTCGACGAGCGGGATCAGCCGGTAGCCCACTTCGAGACCGAGCGTGTCGATCAGCGTCACGTCTTCCCAGCTCGCTTCGCTGTTTTCGACCGGCGTCATCGCAGCCGGTATGACATCCACCAGCGCCGATGCGCTCTTGCGGTCCACCGCGCGCTTGCTCATCACGCGGCCAAGCTGGATCGCGCCGCCGCCAAGCAGCAGGAACGCGAAGTGCGGCATGCCGGGAATCAGGCCCATCAGCACGAGAATGCTGCCGGTGATCATCAGCACGCGCGGGTTCGTGAACAGCTGGCCGGTGAGCTGCGTGCCGATGTCTTCGTTGGTCGCGACGCGCGACACGATCACGCCGGCCGCCGTCGAAATGACCAGCGACGGAATCTGCGCAACGAGGCCATCGCCGATCGTGAGCAGCGTGTAGGTCTTGCCCGCCGACGCGAAGTCCATGCCGTGCTGCGCCATCCCGACGATCAACCCGCCGAGAATATTGATCACCATGATCAGCAGCCCGGCGATCGCATCGCCGCGCACGAACTTGCTCGCCCCATCCATCGAACCGTAGAACTCGGCTTCCTGCGCGACTTCGAGGCGGCGCTTGCGGGCCTGTTCTTCGTTGACGAGACCGGCGTTGAGGTCGGCGTCGATGGCCATCTGCTTGCCGGGCATCGCATCGAGCGTGAAGCGCGCCGACACTTCGGCGATCCGGCCGGCGCCCTTCGTGATCACCATGAAGTTGATCACCATCAGGATGATGAACACGACGATACCGACCGCGAAATTACCGCCCACGAGGAAGTGCCCGAACGCCTCGATCACCTGCCCGGCCGCGTCGGGACCGGTGTGACCTTCGAGCAGCACGACGCGCGTCGAGGCGACGTTCAGCGACAGTCGCAGCAGCGTCGAGAACAGCAGCACGCTCGGGAACGCGGCGAAATCGAGCGGCTTCATCGTGTACATGCTGACGAGCAGCACCATCACCGACAGCGCGATGTTGAACGTGAACAGCAGATCGAGCAGGAACGGCGGCAACGGCAGGATCATCATGCCGAGGATCATGCAGATCAGCACCGGCCCGGCGAGCGCCCGCAGGTTGGTACCGGCCAGCACGTCGGGCCGCCGCGAGAGGAAACCGGCGCGGGTGTTCATGCGCGGCCTCCGCGTCGAGCGTTGTCTTCGTCTTCTTTAGCGAGCGCTTCGGCGGCTTCTTCGGCGGCTTCGTCGTCGGAGATCGCGCCCTTGTCGAGATCGGCAGGCACGTCGAAGCTCGTCGGCACCGACGGTGCGATCCCGCCTTCGGTATTGAAGCGGCGCAGCTGGTAGACCCACGCTAGCACCTCCGCGACCGCGCCGTATAGCGCACCTGGAATCTCGCGGTTCAAATCGACGTTGTGATAGAGCGCCCGCGCGAGCGGCGGCGCTTCGAGCAGCGGCACGTTGTGTTCGGCGGCGATCTCGCGGATGCGCAGCGCGACGAGATTCACACCCTTCGCCACCACCTTCGGCGCGCGCATCTCGCCGTCGGTGTACTTCAGCGCGACCGCGAAGTGCGTCGGGTTCGTCACGACGACGTCGGCCTTCGGCACCTCGGACATCATCCGGCGGCGGGCCAGCGCGCGCGCCTGCGAACGGATGCGCCCCTTCACCAGCGGGTCGCCTTCGTTCTCGCGGTGTTCGCGCTTCACTTCATCCTTGGTCATGCGGAGTTTTTTCTGGAACTGCCAGAGTTGATACGGCACGTCGAGCGCGGCCACGAGCAACATGCCCGCCACCGTCATGGCGCAACACACGGCGATCAGATGACCCGCGTTGGCGAGCGCCACATCGAGCGGCTGCGTGCAGAGCGCGATCACCTCGTCGCGCCGCTGCCAGACCGCTATGCCGCCCACCAGCCCCACCACCAGCGTCTTCGCCAGCGACAACCCAAGCTGGATCGGACCATTGATCGAGAAAATACGGCCAAGGCCGGCGAGCGGATTCAAGCGGCCGAAATTGGGTTCGAGCGATTTGCTCGAGATCAGCCAGCCGCCCAGCGCCATCGGTGCGAACAATGCTGCGGCACCGGTCAGTCCGAGCACCGGCGCGAGCGCGTACAGGCCCTCGCGGCCCGCCACGGCCGCGCCGCTCATCATCTGGTGCGAATCGAAAACGGCCGTGTGGTCGAACGTGAACGAGTTGCGCAGCATTGCGCGCAGATGTGTGGCGATCGGCCCGGCCATGCCCCACACGCCAAAGAAACCCGCCGACAGCAGCGCGAACGAAGCCAGCTCACGCGAGCGCGCGACCTGTCCTTCCTCGCGGGCCTTGTCGACCCGCCGGGGAGTGGCTGCTTCGGTTTTTTCGAGGTCGCTGTCCTCTGCCACCAGGCTCTCCAGACGAGACGGCACGATGCCGTTTTCCAGTGACAGCGATTATTCCCGCAGACGTCGAGACGCCATCGGCGGATAAGGACGGGGAAACGGGGGTATTTCGGAGGATGGGGAAGCGGCGCGGCGGGCGCGGGTTGTGGACACGGGTTGTGGACACTTCAGGCCGCGCGGCAGCAGTTGCCGCGCGCCAGATCGGGCTGGCGCGCTAGCTCAGGATTTCGACCCAGCGCGCCGGCCCGGACAACTCGTCGCCCAGGGTCAGCGCGCCGTCATACACCTAGAACGCGACGTACGGCGCCGCGCCGCCGGTCGCCGTGCGATCCATGCCGAAGAAGATCGTCCGGCCGTAGAAGAACGGCAAACCGAGATCGAGCTGGCCCAGGTTGCCGCTGCCAGCAAGATCGTTGAACGCGTAGTTGTTGCCGTTGCCGAACAGCGTCGCCGCATTGGTGACGTTCATCGTCACCGTACCGACTGCACCGTTCAAACCGACCAGGGTAGCCGTACGGGACGTCGGCGACGACGGGCAGTAGAAGCCGGTGTAGTTGCTATTGGTACACGGCGTCAGTGTCTGGTCGGACAGGAAGTACGCGTTCGAGCCCGAGTCGAGGAACGCCGTCACCGTATTGCCGTTGAACGTGCTGCTAACCATATTGCCGGCGCTATTCGTCGTAAACGTCTGGCTGGCCGTCAGCGTGTTGTTCGACTGCGTGCCGATACCGAACGTCAACGTGCCGGACGCCGATGACGCACCGGCGCCGGAGATAGACGGCATCTGCAGCACGACACCGTTGTTGTCGACCGGGAAATGCGGCACCGGGTTCGCGACCTGCTGCGTGGCCGGCAGCGTCGTCCGCGTGCAGTTAGCGCCGCTCGGGCACGCGTAATAGATGCTGTTGTTGGCGGAGGTTGCGCAGGTCGTGCCGCAATCGTTGGGCGCCACGCCGATACCGAGAATGCCGTTTGCGCCGAGGTTGCTCGCCGTATTTTGCGCCGGGCCATTGGCGCAGCCGGTGGCCGGCACCGTCGACGACGCGAGGTCACCGATGATCTGCACCGGGATGCTGCTGGCCGTCTCGCTGCCGATCGTCACATTCGCGGTCCGCACGGTGCCCCACGTGTAGCCGATCGCGAATTGCGCGCATTCGGCGATCTGCGAGCTGCCCACCGTCGTGACCGGCAGCCCACTGGACAACGACGAAGTGAGCGCCGAGCTGAGCACCCGCAACCCATATGAGCCCGTATCGACCTGGATGTTATTGATCGTCTGGCAGTTGCTGGTCGAACCCGGCGCGCACACCGTGACGCTGACGGTCGGAATGTTCACGACATTGGCCACACCCGAGTTGACGGTCAACGCAACCTGGTTACCTCCGACCGGTGTTATCGGCGTACCGCCACCGCCGCCGCTGCTACCTCCGCCACCGCCGCATCCGCCGATGCAGGCCGCAGCGATGGCCAGGCCCGCGGCCTGGACCCAGCGAACCCACTGCGTCTTGATCCGCACTGTCGATTGGACTGTCTGCACTGTCTGTCTCCCGCCGGTCACTGGATGTCGGAGCCGCTGACGCCAGCAGGCAGCGCCTGCGGCAGCCACGCGTTGCCTGCGAACGCGCCCATATGGCCGCCCGATTGCACGACGAGATTGTCGCTCTGCACCGACGCCGGTCCGCGGCCGCCGCGTGCGGCGCGCGCTGCCGTCAGGCCATCGACATACTGTGGGAAATAAGTGCCTAGCAGGCTGTTGAGATCGGGCATCTGCGGTCCGCTCCACGCGATCCCGAAGACCGTGCCCGCCTGCGACAGATACTCGCGCACGACCGTACCGCTGCCGAGCGTCGTCTCACGCACGGTGTACGACGCAACCGCAGTGGACGACACCGAAGACGAAGCTGCCGACGCCGCCGACGATGTGGAATGCATGACCCGCGTGCTAACGGTCGAACCGTCGGGCGGGGTCATGGGACTGCCGCCCAGCGCTGCGTGCGCGGCAGGAACGGCGGACAGCACAAGGCTGGTTCCGAGCGTCGTCACGATGACGGCGCGGAAAATACGGCTCGACATGGCCAGACTCCTCCTGATCGTCTGTCGCGGGGCCGTGTCATCGGCGCGTGCGCGACGTGAAAACCGCACCGGTCTCTCAGCCCCGGTGCGCGTGCCCGTAGTATGCCTGTGCCTGAGCGGATTACGCAGTAGTGCAGCGCGTCGGTAAGGAATCGTATGGACGTCAGAAGCCGAGGCTCGCGAGCAGATCGTCGACCTGCGCCTGATCCTGCATCACATCGGGCTTGCCTTCCGGATTGATCTGCGGACCGTTTACCAGCGTTTCGGTCGGACCGGCGGCGCCTGCGTGGTCTGCCGGGTGCGCCGCGACCAGCGCGGCGGCCGTCGCCGCGAACTGCTCGCGCCGTTCAGGTGCGATGTTCTCGACCAGCACACCGAGCAGTTGCTGCTCAATCAGATAGACCACGTCCATGATCTTCTTGATCACCTGGCCAGTAAGATCCTGAAAGTCCTGCGCGAGCATGATTTCCAGCAACTGCGCGTTGGTCGCGCCGGTCGACTCCGGCAACGCGCTCAGAAAGCCACGCGTATCGCTCATCAACGCGCGCACTTCATCGCGTTCGATCGGTGCGGCGTACCACTCGGCCCAGCGCGCATCGAGCTTGCCCGCATCGCGCTGCAGTTGCTCCTGAATCGGCTTGGCGACTTCGATCGCGGTCAGCACGCGCTCGGCGGCCTGTTCGGTCATCGTGGCGACGTACTTCAGACGGTCGCGTGCGTCCGGCACCGCTTCGGCCGCGCGCTCGACGTGCTTGTCGAGCCCCAGCTCGCGCATCGAGTCGCGCAGCGTGCGCGTGAGCTGCCCGATGCGGGCCAGGATGCGGTCGCTTGCGAAGTCGCCGCCGCTGTCTTCTTTCAGGTCGAAGCCTGACGCGTTGCTCGGCTGGTTCAAGTCAGCTCCCGGCTTTGGCCATCTTTTCGAGGATCTTGTTCACCTTCTCATCGAGCGTCGCCGCGGTGAACGGCTTCACGACATAGCCGCTCGCGCCGGCCTGCGCAGCCGCGATGATGTTTTCCTTTTTCGACTCGGCGGTCACCATCAGCACCGGCAGGTGCGCCAGGCCCGCATCGGCGCGGATCGCCTTCAACATCGCGAGGCCGTCGAGGTTCGGCATGTTCCAGTCGGAGATCACGAAGTCGTACGTGCCGCTGCGCAGACGGGCGAGGCCCGCCATGCCATCCTCGGCTTCGTCGACGTTGCCGTAACCGAGCTCCTTGAGCAGGTTGCGCACGATCCGGCGCATCGTCGGAAAGTCGTCCACGACCAGAATCTTCATTCCCTTATCCATAGCCATTCCCTTTCGCAAATCCAGTTCGTGCGGCACGCTGCCGCCGCTTCAATCGGCCCGCATCATACGCGCTGCACACGCTCGCCCATCGCAGCGAGACACGCCATCACGCGGCGGCTCATGTCGGTCAGCGCGGCGACTTCGTCGGCGGCGCCGAGCGCGATCGCTTCGCGCGGCATGCCGAAGACGATACAGCTCGCTTCGTCCTGGGCAAATGTGTACGCGCCCGCCTGTTTCATATCGAGCAGCCCGGCCGCACCGTCGCGGCCCATGCCGGTCAGGATCACACCGACCGCATTCTTGCCCGCATGCTGCGCGGCCGAGCGAAACAGCACATCCACCGACGGCCGATGCCGGTTCACTGGCGGCTCGTCCGACAGATGCGCGATGTAGTTCGCCCCGCTTCTCGCCAGCAGCAAATGCGCGTGGCCGGGCGCGATATACGCATGACCCGGCAGCACGCGTTCGCCGTGCTCTGCTTCTTTAACGGTAATCCGGCACAAACCATTGAGCCGCTGTGCAAAAGATTTCGTGAAACCGGGCGGCATATGCTGCGCGATCAGCACCGCGGGCGCATCGGGCGGCAACGGCAGCAGCACTTCGCGGATCGCTTCGGTACCGCCCGTCGATGCGCCAACGATGATCAGCTTCTCGGTACTCACCAGCGGATTGTTGAAGAGCGGCGCGAGTTTGGGCGCCTGTGCGGCGCTGGTTGCATCTGAGGGGTTCGTGCTTGCAGGCGTCTGCACCACGCGTTGCCGCACGCGCGCACGTGCCGCTGCACGCACCTTGTCGGCGAGTTTTTCCGCGTAGTCGAGCATGCCGTCGCGGATACCGACACGCGGTTTCGTGACGAAATCGACGGCACCGAGTTCGAGTGCGCGCAACGTGATTTCCGAACCGCGTTCGGTCAGCGACGACACCATTACCACCGGCATCGGCCGCAGACGCATCAGCTTTTCGAGGAAGTCGAGACCATCCATGCGCGGCATTTCAACATCGAGCGTCAGCACGTCCGGGTTGTGCTGCTTGATGAGTTCGCGCGCGACGAGCGGATCGGGCGCCGTCGCGACGACCGTCATGTCCGGCTGGCCGTTGATGATCTCCGTCATCAGGCTGCGAATCAGCGCCGAATCGTCGACGCACAGGACCTTGATCTTTTGCACAGCGCTCACGCCTCCTCGGCCGTTCTGGCGTTGCTGGATTGATCGGGCTTGCTACCGCTGCTGCCGAACAGTTCGATGCGCGGTTTGGTGGTGCTGCCCGGATTGCCGCTCTGAGTGCTGCCTGCTGCGTTGCCAAACAGTTCGACACGCGGTCGCGGTGCCGGGCTCGCAAATAGCTCGACGCGTTCGCGCGCCCGCGCGAGACGTTCGGCGCGTGCCTCGGCGGTCTGCCGCGCGAGTACCTGTTCGCGCTCGGCGACGCGCGCCTCCTGTTGCAGCCGCAGCTTCTTCACCATCACCTGGCCCGTGCGCGGCATGAACGCCACCTTGCGCGGATGCTCGCCCTGCAGGTCTTCGGCAAGAATTGGAATCTTCTCGAGTGCAAGGTAGCGGCGCACGAAGGCCGAATTGCGGTCGCCGATGTTCATCGTCGTCATGCCCGCCAGCACGGCCGCGCCGCCGAACACCTTCGCCTCCAGCCGTTCGCGCCGGCCGCCGGCCTTGATCATTTCGTTGATCAGCACTTCCATGGCGTAGGCGCCGTAGCGCATCGCATCCGAGGCAGCCTGCGCGACGTCGGCGCCGTCGTCGGGGAGCATGAAGTGATTCATTCCGCCGATGCCCGCGCTGCGATCCTGAATGCACGCAGCGACGCACGAGCCGAGCACGGTGACGAGCACCATGTCCTCGCCTGTCATGAAGAACTCGTTCGGCAGCAGCTTCACGCCGGGGCGCTTGAAATGGTTGTCGTAATAGAGGTTTGTCGCGATCGGCAGTGCGGTGCTCATGCGCTCACCCCGCTTGGTGCAGCATCGGCGGAACCTGCGGCGTGGTCCAGACGACGATGCGTAGCGGCCCGATGCGATGCACCGCCGTCGCGGGTCAATTCGTAGACGGTCTGGCCGCGCAGGCGGAACGCCTGGCTCACATAGGTGAAGTTCTCCGAGTGGCCGGCAAACAGCAAACCGCCCGGCTTCAACAGCGGCTCGAAGCGGGCCAGTACCTGCGCCTGCGTCGGTTTGTCGAAATAGATCATCACGTTGCGGCAGAAAATCGCATCGAACGGCGTGCGCAGTGCGTAATCGCGATCGGTGAGATTGAGCCGTTCGAAGCGAACCATCGCGCGCACTTCCGGGCGCACCTTCACGAGGCCCGCATGCGCGCCGGTGCCTTTCAGGAAGAAACGCTTGAGCCGCTCCGGCGCAAGATGCGTGACCTGCTCCAGCTGATACACCGCAGCCTCGGCCTTGGCGAGTACCTGCGTATCGACGTCGGTGGCGAGCACGCTCGCCTGGCGTGCGGCCTGTTCGCCGAGCGCTTCGATCAGCGTCATCGCAATCGAATACGGTTCCTCGCCGGTCGATGCGGCCGAACACCACACCGAGACCGGCGCCGGGCGCTGCATCGCGAAGTCGGCGAGGACCGGAAAGTGATGCGCTTCGCGGAAGAACGCGGTGAGGTTCGTCGTGAGTGCGTTGGTGAACGCCTCCCATTCGGCGGGATCGGTATCGGACTCCAGTAAGTCGAGGTATTGCCGGAAGTTGCCGAAGCCGCGCGCGCGCAGGCGTCGCGCGAGACGGCTGTACGCCATGTCGCGCTTGTGGTCGGACAGCGAGATGCCGGCGCGCAGATAAATCAGCTCGCGAATGCGTGCGAAATCCGCGGAGGTGAATTCGAAGTCGCGTGCGGACTCGGCGGTGCGCGGCGCTTCGCTGGGATCGGGGCGGGACGGTGTGCGCGTCAGTTTCATCGCGTGGTCCGCCTGCGTTGCGATGCGCGGACCACTACGCAAACCGCGCGCAGACGGCCGACTCCCGGCATGCTGTATGAGCATGCTTCGGTGAGCCGCCCATCATCGGGTGAGGTGCGTGGGGTCCGCATACCGCTTCATCCTGTCCTAGAACGTTTCCCAGTCTGCGTCTGCGCTGGCCGTCGAACCGGCCGGAGCCGGGCGCTTCAGTGTCTCCGCGGGCAGGCTCTTCGGTCTGAGCGCGGGCTCGCTACGCGATGCGCCGTCCGGTTTCGTCGATGCGGTTGTGCTCGCAAACGCAGCCGGTGCGCTTACCGGTTTCGCTGCGGTTCCGATTGCGTGCGTCGCGCTCGCTGCTGCCGATATCGCCGGCGTGCCCACATGGCTCGCCAACGCCGGACGCACGCCGCCGTGAGCCGGCCCAGTTACTGCGGCCACCGTGTGACTGCGAATGGCGCTTGTGGGGCGCAGCGTTCGTTCGCTCCCGCTCCCACCCACACGCCAGCCACCGACGACGGTCTGCAGTTGCCGCGTCTGCTCCTCGAGCGATGCAGCGGCAGCCGCGGCCTCTTCGACGAGCGCCGCGTTCTGCTGCGTCACTTCATCCATCTGCGTGACCGCGCGATTGACCTGCTCGATACCTGTCGATTGTTCTTCGGACGCGGCGCTGATCTCGCCCATGATGTCGGTGACCCGGCGCACGGCCTGCACGATCTCTTCCATCGTCGTGCCGGCACGACCGACGAGCGCGGAACCGCTCCGCACCTTGTCGACCGAATCGCCGATCAGCTCCTTGATCTCCTTCGCCGCGCTCGCGCTGCGTTGCGCGAGGCTGCGCACCTCGCCGGCCACCACGGCGAAGCCGCGTCCCTGTTCGCCGGCACGCGCCGCTTCCACTGCGGCATTCAGCGCGAGGATGTTCGTCTGGAACGCGATCCCTTCGATCACCCCGATGATGTCGACGACCTTGTTCGAACTCGACGCGATGTCCTGCATCGTATGCACGACCTGATTCACGACGTCACCGCCGCGCGTCGCGATATCCGACGCATTGACGGCGAGCTGGCTCGCCTGCCGCGCGTTCTCCGCGTTCTGCCGCACCGTGCCCGTCAGTTGCTCCATGCTCGACGCAGTCTCTTGCAGCGAGGCCGCCTGCTGCTCGGTACGCTGCGACAGGTCGGTGTTGCCCATCGCGATTTCGCGTGCGCCGGTGTCGATCGATTCGGTGCTCGTATGGACCGCTTTCACCATCGTCACGAGGCTTTCCTGCATCTGCTTGATTCCGCCGAACAGACGCCCGATCTCGTTGCGGCTGTACACGTCGACGCGCTGCGAGAGATCGCCGGCAGCGATTCGCTCGAAGCAGACAGTCGCGTCGTTCAGCGGTTGCACGATCAGTCCGCGCAGCGCAAAGCGGATCACGACGACCATCACCAGTGCGAACACCGTCACACCGATAATCAGCATCTTCATCAGCCCGATCTGCGCGGCGGTGTCGGACTGCTGCCGTTGCGCATGATCCTGTAATGCCTTGACGACCGGCGTCGCGGCGTTGTCGTAGTCGACAAACATCGGGCTGATCTTCGTGTCGGCGATCGCGTGGTAGCTGGTGGTGTCGCTGGCACGCAGCGCGACGAACTCCGGCTCGACGCCGTCGTGCAGCAGCGTCGCGCGACGCGCACTGACCGCATCGATCAGCGACTGATCGGCACCTCGGCGCGGCGTGGCGAGAAACGCCTGCCAGTTTTCATTCGATTTGCCGAGCAGATCCTGCCCGCGGTCGAGCGCGGTCTTGGCCTGCTCCATTTCACCGGCGGCGATCAGGCCGGTGACGCGATCGAGCGTCACGCGCGAGCGCAGCAGGTAAGACGACGCGTCGTTCAGCGAACGCATCGCGACCAGATCGCTGCCGGCGATCTGCTCGAGCGACTGGTTCGCGCGTTGCAGCGCGACCAGTCCGAGTGCGCCGACGGCAACCGTCAGCGCAACGAGAATGACGCCGACCGCGGTTAGCGTCGTGCGGATCGACCATCTGCCCAGCATCGTCGTTTCTCCTTTGTGTGTGTCTTATGCGTGCTTCAGCTGCGAGGTCTGCTTACTCGCTCAGTGCGTCGGTGAGCGCCATTTCGCGGCTCGTCATCAGCTTTTCGATGTCCATCAGGATCAGCATGCGGCCGTCGACCGTGCCGAGCCCCGTCAGATACTCGGTGTTCAGCGTCGCGCCGAATTCGGGCGCGGGCATGATCTGGTCGGCTGCGAGCGTCAACACATCGGACACGCCGTCGACCACCATGCCAAGCACGCGGTGCGCCACGTTCAGGATGATCACCACCGTCTGATGGTCGTACTCGACGCGGCCCAGATGAAACTTGATGCGCATGTCGACGATCGGCACGATGATGCCGCGCAGGTTGATCACGCCTTTGATGAATTCCGGCGCGTTCGCGATGCGCGTCACGTTGTCGTAGCCGCGAATCTCCTGCACCTTGAGAATGTCGATGCCGTATTCCTCGGCGCCGAGCGTGAAGACCAGAAATTCCTGACCGCCCGCGTCGGCCTGCTGCGCGTGCCGTCGGCTCGCTGCGCTGTTCGACTGGCTCGAATGAATGGATTGGACTTCTGCCACGTTAGCCCCCAAGCAGTTGGGAAAAATTGATTAAGGTTCGCTCTGTCGTTTTGCCGCTTTGTCGCTTTACTGCCGCATTCATGCGAGTGCGGCAAGGTCGCTATGTGCGCCATGCGCGGTGCGCTTCTCGCGGTTCAATGCGGCCACGTCCACGATCAGTGCGACGCTGCCGTCGCCGAGAATCGTGGCAGCGGAAATGCCATGCACCTTGCGGTAATTCGTTTCGAGGTTCTTCACGACGACCTGCTGCTGTCCGACCAGTTCGTCGATCAACATCGCGAAGCGACGCCCCTCCGCCTGCATGATCGTGACGATGCCCTGAGTCGGATCGGTGCGTGCGTCCTCGACGGTGAATACCGCATGCAGTGCGACGAGCGGCAGGTATTCGCCGCGCACGCGCACCACGCGTTCGCCGTTCGCGATCGTGTAGATATCTTCGGCGCGCGGCTGTAGCGACTCCATCACGAAGTTCAGCGGCAGGATGAAGATCTCGCTGCCGACCTTGACCGACATGCCGTCAAGAATTGCCAGCGTGAGCGGCAGCACGATCCGCGTCGTCGTGCCGCGGCCCGCGTACGACGTGATCTCGACGTGGCCGCCCATCGCCTGGATGTTGCGCTTCACGACGTCCATGCCGACGCCGCGACCCGATACGTCGGTGACCTGCTCCGCCGTCGAGAAGCCCGGCATGAAGATCAGGTTCCACACTTCCTCGTCGGTCATCGACTCGCTGACCTGCATGCCCTGCTTCATCGCCTTCGCGAGAATCTTGTCGCGGCGCAGACCGGCGCCGTCGTCGCTGACCTCGATCACGATGTTGCCGCCGTGATGCGCCGCCGACAGCACCAGTTGACCGGTGCCGTCCTTGCCTGCGGCGCGACGTGCCTCGACGGTTTCGATGCCGTGGTCGAGGCTGTTGCGCACGAGGTGCGTGAGCGGATCGATGATGCGTTCGATCAGACTCTTGTCCAGCTCGGTTGCCTGACCGAAGGTGACAAGCTCCACTTCCTTACCGAGCTTCGCCGCGAGATCGCGCACAAGACGCGGGAAACGGCTGAAGACGTAATCCATCGGCATCATGCGGATCGACATCACCGCTTCCTGCAAGTCGCGCGCGTTGCGCTCGAGCTGCGCCATGCCGTTGAACAGGCGGTCGTGCAATGCCGGGTCGAAGGTGCTGGTGGTTTCGGCGAGCATCGCCTGGGTGATCACCAGTTCGCCGACGAGGTTGATCAACTGATCGACCTTCTCTACGCCGACGCGGATCGAGCTGCCTTCGGCGCTCGAAGCTGCGGCGGGGCGGGCGGCTTTGCGGTCGGGTTCTGCGGAAGCTGTTGTGTTGGTGGCTGCGGCCGGCGCGCTTGCTTGAGTCGCTGCTGCCGCGGCTACGGCGAGCATGGAGGCGACTGCGGCTTCGGTCGTAGCGGCCGGCGCGGCAACCGGTGCCGGTTCATCGCGCACAGCCTGCGGCGCGATAGCGGTGCTATCGGTTGCATCGGCCGCCGGCGGCGACGTGACAGCGGCGGGCGTTCCAGGTTCGCCCAACTGCACGTCGTCCGCCGGCATTTCGCCGCGACCGATCGTGATCTGACTCTCGTCGATCACGAAGCAGCACACAGCGACGATGTCGTCGGAGGGGACGTCAGTGTCGAGCCACAACGCAAGTTCGCTGCCGCTCTTCACCTGTCCGACGATACTCCCCAGGTTGCCGAGTTCTTCGATCAACAATGCCTGGTCCTTCTCCCCCACGCCCCGCAGCGTAATTTTCAAATGCGATCCGGCTGGTGTGTCTGCTGGCACGGCGGTAGACGATCCGCCGGCTCCGTTGTAGACGGCATTGATATCCGTGTTGTCACCTTGCGCTCCGGGCGACATTTCTGTCGTGGTCGAGGCCGGTGCTTCGACCCACGCTCCCGCCCATTCGCCAGCGGCTTCTAGCGCCTGGTCGACGACGTGTTGCGGCGCGTTCGCACCGTCCTCGGCGACGGGCTGTGCCGCTGCGTTTAGCGCGGACGGGTCCACGGCAGTTGCATCGACCGCAGCAGACTCAGACTGTGCATCGCCCTCGCGACTCTCCGCGTACAACCGGTCGAGCTTCGCGCAGATCGCCGCCGCCGTCGCCGCATCGGGCTCGGCGCTCGCGCGATAGGCCGCGAGCTGGCCCGACAACACGTCCTTGGTTTCGAGGAACGTGTCGATCATGTCCTTGCGCAGCACGAGTTCGTTATTGCGCGCGCGATCGAGCAGCGACTCGAGAATGTGCGTCGTCTCGGTGAGTGCGGTGAAACCGAAGGTCGCCGCGCCGCCCTTGATCGAATGCGCCGCGCGAAAGATCGCCGCGAGGTCTTCGGGGTCCGGATGCGCGATGTCCAGATCGAGCAGCAGTTGCTCCATCTGTGCGAGCAGTTCGTCGGCCTCGTCGAAGAACGTCTGATAGAACTGAGTGATGTCGAGTGTCATACGTGGCTCACCACGAGAAATCGTGTCTGGACTGTGCAGCGGTACCGTCGATGCGCATCACGCCTGCCCCGGTTCGGCGAGTGCCGCGACCAGTTCGGTCAGCAGGTCCGGGTCGAGCGGCTTTTCGATCCAGCCGGTCGCGCCGGCCGCACGCGCTGCCGCCTTGAACGGCTCGCCCGATTCGGTCGTTAGCAAGAGGATCGGTGTCGCGCGATAAGCCGGGTTGCCGCGCAATGCGGTAATCAGATCGAGACCGGTCTTGCCCGGCATGTGCTGATCGGTCAGCACGAGATCGAAGCGGATGGCGAGCGCATTCTCGAGGCCCTCGTTGCCGTCGGCGGCGAGCGTCACCTCATAGCCGGCCGTCGTCAGCGTCGCGGAGAGAATCTCCCGCATCGCGGCCGAATCGTCGATTGCCAGAATGTGCCTGATCATTGAAAACCCTCGCTGCACTTGCTTTTGTCTTGTTGCCGGGTGGTTGCCTCGTGCCCCGACGCGTCGTTATGCGTCGTTATGCGCCGTTACGTCACGGCCCCGCCGCTACCGGCGGCGGGATCTTCTGCAACAACGGCCGCGCAGAACCCGCTGCATCGTCGGACAACGTGGTGGTCGTCGTGTCGTCGCGCATCATGGCTTCCTCCGACTTCTTGTTCAGCACGATGATGCTGATCCGGCGGTTCTCCGGATCGAGCGGGTCGGCCTTGTTCAGGTTCTGCGTCGACGCGAGGCCGATCACGCGCAGCACCTTCGCTTCGTCCATCCCGCCGGCAATCAGCTCGCGCCGCGATGCATTCGCGCGATCCGCCGACAGCTCCCAGTTGCTGTAACCCTTCTCGCCGCCCGCATACGGCACGGCATCGGTGTGTCCCTGCACGACGATCCGGTTCGGCACGTCGTTCAGCGTGTGGCCGATTTCGCGCAGGATGTCGCGCATATACGGCTCGACCGTGTCGCGTGCGGTCGCGAACATCGGCCGCTTCTGCGAATCGACGATCTCGATGCGCAACCCGGTCAGCGTCGAATCGATACGGATCTGCTGCTTGAACTGGCGCAGCACCGGGTTCGCTTCGATCGCGGCCATCAGCTTCACCTGCAGATCGTGCAGACGCGCCTGCTCGCGCCGCTCGAGTTCGCCCTGCAGCGTGTTCAGCGCCTGGTCGTCAGCGCGGCTCTCGCTGCGATCGGCGCGCTTCGTCGTGCCATCGCTCGAACGCGTCACACCCCAGTTATCGCTCGTGATGTCGCGCCCGCCGCCCCGCACCACACTCGATTCCTCGGCACTGCGCACGCCGCCCCACAACGACACCTTGAGCGGCTGGTTGAAGTAATCGGCGATGCCTTTCAACTGTGCCGTGCTGGCCGAACTCAGCAGCCACATCAGCAGGAAGAACGCCATCATCGCGGTCATGAAGTCCGCGTAAGCGAGCTTCCACGCGCCGCCGTGATGGCCTTTCTTCGCCGGCGCCGAACGCCTGACGACGATTGCACGGTCTTTGTCTTTGCTCATCGCTTCCTCGGTCGCCTGGCGTCGCCGTTATCTGGCCTTAGCGGGCCTTACTTCGCCTTGACCCGGCGCACGTGCTCTTCCAGCTCGGTGAACGACGGGCGTTCGGTCGAGAAGAGCACCTTGCGGCCGAACTCGACGGCAATGGCCGGCGCGTAGCCGTTCAGGCTCGCGAGGATCGTTACCTTGATGCACTGGAACATCTTGGTCGACTCGGTCACGCGCTGTTCGGCGAGACTCGAAAGCGGACCGATCAAACCGTACGAAAGCAGGATGCCGAGGAACGTGCCGACCAGCGCCTGCGCGATCATCTCGCCGAGCACGGCGGGCGGTTTGTCGGCGGAGGCCATCGTGTGAACCACGCCCATGACCGCCGCGACGATCCCAAATGCCGGCATCGCATCGCCGACCTTGGCGAGCGCATGCGCCGGCGCCTCGCCTTCCGCGTGATGGGTTTCGATTTCCTCGTCCATCAGGCTTTCGATCTCGAACGCGTTCATGTTGCCGCCGACCATCAACCGCAAGTAGTCGGTCAGGAATTCGACGATGTGCCGGTCGGCCAGGATCTTCGGGTACTGCGTGAAGATCGGGCTCTGCTCCGGGTTATCGATGTCGGCTTCGAGCGTCAGCGTGCCTTCCTTACGGGCCTTCGCGAGCAGGACGTACAGGAGCGCCATCAGCTCCATATAGACGTCCTTGTTGTACTTCGAGCCCTTGAAGAGCGTCGGGAGCACACGCAGCGTGGCCCGGATCGTCTTCATCCCGTTGCCAAGGATGAACGCGCCGAGGCCCGCGCCCGCGATCATCAGTATTTCGACAGGCTGCAACAGCGCGCCGAGATGGCCGCCCGCCAGTGCATAGCCGCCGAAGACGGACAACAGCGTTACGAGTGTTCCCACGAAAATCAGCACTGCCGGGCCCTCACAAAAAAATCGACGTGGACCGTCGTTAATTGGGTTTACGGCAGCGGAGCGGAAAACTTTGGCCGAAAAGCCGTCGAGTGTGCCCGCTTGAGCGGTGGGTGCGCGGTGGCGTGGACAGGCGGGCGAGCCGCGCCGGATGACGCCTGTCCTGGGCGCCTCGGGCCTTTAGCGCATAGCCGCTGAGCCGACGCGCGGGAGCGCGGCAGCAGCGCGGGCGGAACGCGGGAATTCAGGCAGGGAACTTCACGCAACCAACGCCGGCACCGGCACCTCGCCCGCGCGCGCCTTCGCATCGGCGGATTTCCTCGTCTTGCCGGCCCGCGACGGCGGCTGGCACAGCCCGCAGACGAAGCCCTGCCGCGGATCGTGTGCGTGCGCCACGAAATGGCCACCGCAACGCGAGCACGCGGTGATCTGCAGCATGTCGGAATCGAAGAAGCGCACCAGCGTCCACGCCCGCGTGAGGCTTAGCACCGGCTCGTCGCCGTGCATCTGCACGTGCTCCAGATACAGCCGGTAGCTCTTGACGATCGACTCGATCGTCTTGCAGCCGCCGTGATCGGTCATGAACCGATAGATGTTGTAGAACAGCGAGGAATGGATGTTCGGCTGCCAGGTCATGAACCAGTCCGCCGAAAAAGGCAGCATGCCCTTGGGCGGCGAGACACCCTTCAGCTCCTTGTAGAGCTTGATGAGCCGGTCGCGCGACAGGCTGGTTTCGGCTTCGAGCAACTGCAGACGCGCGCCGAGTTCGATCAGTTCGATGGCGAGAGTAATCTCCCGCACCTCGAGCACTACGCTTTTATGTGCCATCCGCTCCGGTTCCCGCGTCCTGTGGGTTTCCTCGTGATGCAACAGCGGCATCAGCCAAGCTGTTCGACCGGCTGGCCGGCCATCAGGATCGCGGAGTGCGCCTGGGCGACGGCGCTGGTTTTGCCCTTGTCTGCGAGCGAGGTGAGGATCGCGTGATCGTCGAAGCGGAAGCGGCACAGCACCTGGTTCGACGCGGCAAGCTTGACGGTCTGGGCCAGCGACAGGCTGGCGAGCACATCGGCGAGCTGGTCGGAGATGCCCATCCGGAACATGCCGGTCTGCTTGTCCTCGCGCAGCAGGCGCTGGGCGAGCAGCAGATAAGACAGGTTCACTTCCCTGATCTCAGTCAGCATTTCACTGTTGGCGCTCATGATTCCCCCGAGTCGATCTGGCTGGTCAGGCCGTTCCGGAAACGTTTGCTCATTCGCGCGCATCGATCCACGCGGAATGGCCCGTTTATGGTCATGCATCAATTGTGGCTAAAGGGGAAGGGAACGAAAATCGGACAGACACCCCGGCAGGTGGCCGGAAAAATCCCTTAATGCTGTCAGAATTTTTCCTACAGACGAACGGCTGGGGGAAATGGAAGGCGGGCTGTTCTAAACAGTGCCGAATGGCACCTTCGGTGGGCTGGCCGAATTATAGAGGCTTTTCATCGACTCGTAATGCACTGCTGCTACCTCGCCGCAAACCCTTGCTGAGCACGCTTCTGCGCTTGATCCGATGCGGTGTGCGCCTTGCCGCACAAGGCTTTAAGGTCCATCGGAGAACCCGTTATGCATCATGTTTCTCGCTGTAACAACATTAAGCGTTTGAAAAATAGCTCGAATTGCGACGCTCGATCCCGATAATGAGACGTAAGGAGAAACCCCAACCGGTTTGATCGGGGCACCCCTCGGGCGGCGGCCTGCCGCGCCCTTCCGTCCGACGGGCACTCGCCTTGCTACGCTGCCTCGCAGCGTCCCACCCGCGAAGCCCCTGAACCTGGAGATTACGCATGCGAATCGCACAAATCGCGCCGCTATACGAAGCTGTTCCGCCGAAACTCTACGGCGGCACCGAGCGCGTCGTGTCCTACCTCACGGAGGCGCTGGTCGACCTCGGCCATGACGTGACGCTGTTCGCGAGCGGCGATTCGGTGACGTCGGCGCAACTGGAAGCGGCATGGCCGCGCGCGCTGCGACTCGACCCGACCATCCGCGATGCGATGGCTCCGCACATGCTGCTGCTCGAGCGCGTGCGCCGCGTTGCGCACGAGTTCGATGTGCTGCACTTCCATCTGGACTACCTGCCGTTCCCGCTGTTCACAACGCTCGACACGCCGTTCGTCACAACGCTGCACGGCCGTCTCGATCTACCCGAGTTGCAGCCGGTCTTCGCCGCGTTCTCCAATGTGCCGGTCGTATCGATTTCGGATTCGCAGCGCCTGCCGCTGCAACAGGCCAACTGGCTCAACACGATCTATCACGGCCTGCCCGACCAGCTGCTCACGCCGCAGGCTCACAAGAAACCCGAATACCTCGCGTTCCTCGGTCGCATCTGTCCGGAAAAACGCGTCGATACAGCTATCAAGATCGCTGCGCAAAGCGGTCTGCCGCTGAAGATCGCCGCCAAGGTGGACAAGGCCGATCAGGATTACTTCAAGGCGGAGATCGAGCCGTTGCTGTCGCAGGCGCATGTCGAATTCGTCGGCGAGATCAACGAAGCGCAGAAGCCGGAGTTCCTGTCGGGGGCGAAGGCGTTGCTGTTTCCGATCGACTGGTCGGAGCCGTTCGGGCTCGTGATGATCGAGTCGATGGCTTGCGGAACGCCGGTCATCGCGTTCAACCGCGGTTCGGTGCCCGAGGTGATCGATCACGGCGTGACCGGCTTTATCGTCGAGGATGTGCAGGGCGCCGTTGCTGCGTTGCAGCGCCTCGACGAGCTGTCGCGCAGCGCGATCCGCGCGCAATTCGAGCGGCGCTTTAGCGCGAAGACCATGGCGCAGAATTATGTCGATGGCTATACCGCGCTAATCGAAGCGGCTCGCCGCCCGGTACTGCGCCGCGTAGCGGCGGGCTAACCCGCAGAGGATTCATATTGCGTAAATCTGCAATGTGAATCGTTTGCGCGGACGCAAAAGTGGGTTAACCATCCCGGTCAAAAAAGGCCGCCCTTTACGGGCGGCTTTTTTATTTACCAATGGCATGAACCATTGCTGTGCACGTACCGCCGATTCGGCATGAATCGGGGTAAACGCCGCCATCGACGTCTATCCCGCATTCACCCTTGTCATTGCCTTCGGAACGCTTTCGTCAACCGGACGATTACGCTTGTTCGATCAAAAACCGGTCGCGATTTTTGCCTGCAATCCATTTAGGCGGCTTACCGCGGCCACTCCATGTACTGCCCGTTTTTGGGTCGTGATACTTCGGTGGAAGCGGTGCCTTTTTCGGCGGACGCCCCCGCCGGGCGGGTGCC
This sequence comes from Paraburkholderia acidicola, assembly GCF_002362315.1. Classification (GTDB taxonomy): domain Bacteria; phylum Pseudomonadota; class Gammaproteobacteria; order Burkholderiales; family Burkholderiaceae; genus Paraburkholderia; species Paraburkholderia acidicola. Next base: position 1,569,811 of record NZ_MTZV01000004.1, on the reverse strand, counting down.
GCGAAGCCGAGATCCTGGGCTGACAACCCGTACTCGACAATCTTGCGTTTGATTTCCGCAATCACATTGATCACTTCGGTGCGCCGGGCGTCATCCGCCTGGGCTTGCAGGCGGACGATCTGCGCCTTGAGATCCGCATATTGTGACATTCTGGTTCCCCCTTTGTAGCACTGAATGGCCGGAGATTAGCTGTAACTAAAGAAATTCGCAATGGACAATAATACTGCTATAACAGGATTACGTCTGATAATTATTAAAGGAACCCAAATTGTTAAATTGAAAAGAGTCTTGCCTTCAGTAATTGTTTCACTTCGTGGAGATTGACAATTGTTGACACCCGCGTCTGTTGCATTTGCCTAAAAATACGCGTTCCGCGGCCTGCATCGCTCATTCCGACGATGTCTCGCCTCTTACCGGTCTTTTTCAGGAGCCACATATGCCACTTTCCAAACGCCTTGCCGCCGAGTTCTTCGGCACCTTCTGGCTGGTACTCGGCGGTTGCGGTAGCGCCGTGCTAGCCGCCAGTTTCGCGGGACCCGTCCACGGTCTCGGCATCGGGTTTCTCGGAGTCGCGCTTGCCTTCGGCCTGACGGTCCTCACAATGGCCTTTGCGATCGGGCATATCTCGGGGTGTCACCTGAATCCTGCAGTCAGCGTCGGTTTGACCGTGGCCGGCCGTCTTCCGGTTCGCGACCTCGTCCCGTACATCGTCGCGCAGGTGATCGGCGCGATTGTCGGCGCGTTCGTGCTGTCGGTGATTGCCTCGGGCAAGCCGGGCTTCGATCTGGTCGCAAGCGGCTTTGCGACCAATGGCTACGGCGACCACTCACCGGGCCACTATTCGATGATGGCGGCGTTCGTCTGCGAAACGGTAATGACGGCATTCTTCCTGTTCGTGATTCTCGGCTCCACCGACCAGCGCGCGCCAGCCGGCCTCGCGCCGATCGCGATCGGGCTGTGTCTCACGCTGATCCACCTGATCTCGATCCCGGTGACCAACACGTCGGTCAACCCGGCGCGTTCGACGGGGCCTGCGTTGTTTGAGGGCGGGGCCGCCATCGATCAGTTGTGGCTCTTCTGGGTGGCGCCGATTATCGGCGCGATCATCGCGGGCGTGATCTATCCGCTCGTGGCCGGGCAGCAGCGTAACGCTCAGGCGTAACGCGGACGCTTCTTCGATTGAGCATGACAAAACGGGTGCTGAGGCGCCCGTTTTGCTTGCGATGGTGGGATTTCGTTTGCGTTCTCCGACCTGCAGCCTGTGATCGGTCCGCTTAGCGACCCGCGTGCACCGTGCTCACGAAGTGAGTTCACCGTCGAGCGTGAATAGCTTGCGCAGTTGATGCGCGACGCCCGCTTCGAAGTTGTTGCCGATGCGCGGCACATCCGGAAGCCTCGCGATCAGATCCGGGTTCGCGTTATTCATCATGAATGGATGCCCGGCTGTTTCGAGCAGATCGATGTCATTCATGTTGTCGCCGAACGCGACGCAGTGCGAGGGCGCCACGCCGAGACGATCGAGCACGAAGCTCAACGCCCGCCCCTTCGATACATTCGACGTCATCACCTCGAGACAATCGGACGCCGAGTACGTCACGTACAGCGAGTTGCCGAACGCCCGCTGCAGGTTCACCGCCACGTCTGCGAGGTCGGCGGCCCGGCCGATGTACAGAACCTTCGCAATGTCAGTGCCGTCGTGCTGCGGCATGTCGACCACGGAATAGCGGAAACCCGAGTCCTGATGAAAGCTCAGCAGCTCCGGTGCATCGCGATCGATCAACCATGTCTGGTCGGCAAACAGATTGACGATGATGCGCCCATGCGAACCGGCGATGTCCGGTCGCACGAGGCGCCGTACGGTGACGGGCGGGAGATCGTCGGCGTAGATCTTCGTGTCGTCGGGTGCGTGGATTCGCGCACCGTTCGACGTGATCAGATACGGACGGATGCCGAGCAGGTCGCGAATGCCGGCTGCATCGCAATAGTGACGGCCGGTCGCGATGATGAACTGCACACCCTGCGCTTCGAGTCGCCGCACGGTTTCGATAGTGAGGGGATCGAGCTGGTGGTCGCTGTTGAGCAGGGTTCCGTCTAGATCCGTCGCGATGACTTTGTACATGGTGTGGTTCGGTGGACGACTTGAGTGAGCAACATCAAGCGGCATATTTTATCGCCTGTCCACTACACCAGCCGCCTATTTTCCGGCGAGGCGTGCGGCTTCGCGCTGGGCGAGCTGCAAGCCGCCATGCGCTGAATCGGCCAGCGGCGTACGCAAACGATGCTGATATGCCGACGGTACGCACGGACGCAATGGTTCCGCGAGGCCGCCGCATAAGGCCACCGGCATCGTATGTGAAGGGTCGAGCGCGGCGATCATCTTGCCGATTTCCGCTCCCGCATGCGCGAGCAACTGCGCGGCGAACGGATGCTCACGATGCGCGAGGATCACGGGCGCGAGCGTCGCATAGGCGGTCTGGTTCGCTTCGCATAGCCAGACGATCAGCCCTTCGGTGTCGGTTGCGCCGGCGTGCGCGAGCAGCGCCTGCGCGAAGGCGTCGACGGGCACGCGGCCATCGGCCGCCTGTTGCGCGTGAACGATCCCGCGCACGCCGAGCCATGCGCCGCTCGCTTCATCGCCCGATGGAAAACCAAAGCCGCCGACGATCCGGCATGCGCCCTCACGATCGAGCACGGCCGCAATGCTGCCGGTGCCGATCGCGACAATCACGCCGGACTCGCCGCCATGCGCACCGAGCAAGGTCGTGTACGCGTCGCTCTCGACCGCGAGACCGGCAAGCTGCGGCGCCGCGGCGTGGAAGGCTGCGAGCCAGTCGCGGTTAACGGTGCCCGCGAGGCCACACCCAAGCACGCAACGCGATCTGTCGTACGTCAGGCCGGCGGCAGCGAAAGCGCTGGCACAACCGGCTTCAATCGATTCCCACGCGCGTTCGACGCCAAGCCCGAGCCCCGATGGGCCGCTCGATGCCTGCGCCAGCACGCGGCCGTCTGCATCGCCGAGGATCAGGCGAGTCCCCGTGCCGCCACCGTCGATGCCGAGCAAAAAGATGTCTGTATTCATGCGCTAAAGATTCGTGAAGGGATGCCGCATAGCGTGGCAGGTCCACTGCAATCCGGCAATCGACCAAAAGGCCAGGTGGCGGCGCCAGTCCATTCCGCTATGCTTGACCAACCTGAACAAACGGAGCCGGACCGTGACACAGCGATGCACCTGGGCAACGAGCGAAGCGCTCGCACACTACCACGACACCGAATGGGGCGTGCCTTCGCGCGACGATCAGCATCTGTTCGAAATGCTGGTGCTAGAAGGCGCGCAGGCCGGGCTATCGTGGTCGACAATCCTGAACAAGCGGGAAGGATACCGGCGGGCATTCGCCAACTTCGATATCGACACCGTCGCCCGCTTCACCCCAAAGCAGCTCGAACCGCTGATGCTCGACGCGAGCATTGTCCGTAATCGCGCGAAGATCGAATCGGCGGTGGTCAATGCGCGCGCCGTGCAGCAGATCCAGGCGGAACATGGTTCGCTCGCGAACTTTGTCTGGTCGTTCGTCGATCAGACGCCGATACAGAACGCATTGACTTCGTATCAGCACGCCCCGGCCTCGACCGAGATATCCGACGCGCTCAGCAAGGCGCTCAAGAAATATGGATGCAAGTTCGTCGGCACGACGATCTGCTATGCGTTCATGCAGGCCGTAGGGATGGTCAACGATCACCAGACCGATTGCGTGCGTCACGCGCAATGCGCGGCGCTCGGCAGGAAGGGACGCAAGCGCAAGGCGGGCTGATAGCTGGGTTTTCGCTGGCGGCGTGAGTGTGAGCATGCGCTCACTTGCCGCTTTTTCGGCATTTTTGCAACATAAGCGGCCGAAAAGCGCGGCACTCCGGGAAAGTCCCGAATCTGCTGATATCGGCGGCTGTCAGCCCCGCGGCTAAAGGCTTTGCGCGACGCTCATCGGGCTCGCACTCGTCGACCTGCGGTCAACGTTGCGCTTCGATGCCCGTCAAATTCCATTTTTACCGCCTGGGCCCGTTATAACGGTTAACAAGCGGCTGGGTCGCGTCGTGCAAACAGACGACACACCATCGGCACCCGGGACTAAGGTGCCTCGCTCGAATAACGAACGACCGCTGCGCGCTGCGCAGAGGAGAAACACCTTGAAAAATCCAGACTTCCTGAGCCATCAGGAGATATTCGACCAGGCTGTGGGCCATCTTTTCGGCCAGGGCCGAACCGCTCTTCTTCCGCGGGGCGGCGGCGCCTATCGGGGCTATTGCGGCGGTTGTCCAGTTGGCAGCTTTATCAAGCCGCGCGACTACATGACCGCGATGGAAGGGATTCCGGTGCGCTACATCGGTAAGCCGCCGGTCGACGTGCCCGCGTATATGGACGTCGGTGTTCTCGCCCTGAAGAAAGCGCTGCTGCGCGCGCGCATCAATATCTACGATCCACTCACCGTCGAACTGCTCAGTTGCCTGCAGAACGTTCACGACGTTTTTGCCCGGCGGGAATGGGATGAGCGGCTTGCGTCGATCGCCCGCCAGTTCGGTTTATCCGCGGACTGCATGAAGCGCGTTGCTTAAGCACCTTCAACCCCACCCCGTCTCCCGAACCGATTACCGCTACAGACGAAAAACGGCGGGGTGGCTTCTTTCGAAGCCCCCCCGCCGTTAAGGCCATCCGTAAAAGCGTGCTTAGTGCAGCTTTTTCGGCAGCATCTGGCTACGCAGGCGCTTGTGCAGGCGCTTCACAGCTGCAGCCTTCTTGCGCTTACGAGCCGTGGTCGGCTTTTCGTACGATTGGCGTTCACGCAGTTCGGCGATCAGGCCATTTTTTTCGATAGCGCGACGAAAGCGGCGGATCGCCACTTCGAACGGCTCGTTTTCTTTCAGAAGAATCGTCGTCATGTAATTCCTAACTCAAATCGCTTGATACGGTTAACTGCGTGGCGGTAAGCCGCTCACGCGCCGGCCCTCCGGGCGCTTCAATTCATGGATGAACCACGGATGAAACGAGAGGTAAAGCGGCCGCGGAGGCCGGAAAAGAGAGGTGGGGAGTTCACCGCTTAACACGGGCAGACGCATGTTGCAGCCCCGCGTCTGATCGCCGCCCTGGCGCCGGAAACGACGTCAAAACGGCAAAAATCTCAATTCACTCTCGATCATATCAGGAAAGCAGCCGGCAGACCACCCTTTTAACGATTCCGCTCAGGCACTTGCGTCATTCAACGTACTAATGTCGTCGTCCGTAAGGGCCAGATGTACCGCTGCCACAAGGCTTTTCAACTGCTCAAGCGAGGTCGCGCTGGCAATCGGCGCCGTGACGCTGGGCCGTGCGATCAGCCACGCCAGCGCTACCGTTGCGGGTGTCACATCGTGGCGACCGGCGACTTCGTCGAGCGCTGCCAGAATGCGCAGCCCCCGCTCGTCGAGGTACGGCTCCACGCGGCTGCCGCGGGCGCTCTTTGCGAGATCCGCCCGTGACCGGTACTTGCCCGACAGAAAGCCACTTGCAAGGCTGTAGTACGGCACGACGCCCAGGTGTTCCGCCGTTGCGACCGGCTCAAGGTCCTGCTCGTAGGGGCCCCGATCATACAGGTTGTATTCGGGCTGCAACAGCTGATAACGCGGCAAACCATCCGCCCGGGCCACATCGAGCGCTTCCTTGACCCGCGCGCCGCTGTAGTTCGAGGCGCCGATCACTCGCACCTTGCCCGCTTCGATCAGCCGTTGATAGGCGCCGAGCGTTTCCGCGAGCGGCGTATCGGGCAAATCGTAATGCGAGAAATAGACGTCGATGTAATCGGTTTGCAGGCGACGCAATGAGTCTTCGACGGCGGTCTGGATGTTGTCCGCGGAGAGGCCCTTGCGCCGCTCCAGCTTGCCCACCTTGGTCGCAACGACGATCTGATCGCGCTTGCCACTGCGCTTGAACCACTTGCCGATGATCGTTTCGGACTCCCCGCCCTGATTGCCGGGAACCCATGCGGAATAGACGTCGGCGGTATCGATGAAATCGAGGCCCGCATCGGCGAACGCGTCGAGAATCGAGAACGAAGTCGCTTCGTCCACGGTCCAGCCGAACACGTTGCCACCGAACACCAGCGGCGCGACTTCCACCGAAGAATTGCCAATCAAGCGTTTCTGCATGACACCTCCATGAGCGCGATGTGCGGGGAGCCATCGAGAATACGCTCCCGCGTCCACCCTCGCAGCGAGCACGCCGCGTGCCGCGTCTCCCGGCGACGCCCCTAAAGTTTTCACGCAGATGCGCCGACAACCAGGAAAGGCGGGCAGCGCCGCTCGTCAGAAGCGCTACGCCGAAACTGAACCAGCCTATATCCGAGGCGTTTTCCAAACGAGGGAAAAAATGCTGAATATCAACACGAACATTCTTTCGCTGCAGACTCAAACGAATCTGTCCGGCTCACAAAATGCGCTGTCGCAAGCCATCAACCGCCTGTCGTCGGGCAAGCGCATCAACAGTGCAGCCGACGATGCAGCAGGCCTCGCGATCGCCACGAGCCAAACCGCCGCCATCAACGCGCTGAACCAGGGCGTGGCTAACGCGAACAACGGGATCTCGATGGTGCAGACCGCCGCCGGCGCGATCTCGTCGACCGTCGACAACCTGCAACGTATCCGTCAGCTCGCTACCGAATCGGGCGACGGCTCGCTCGGCACCGCCGCTCAGGCGAACCTGCAGACCGAAGTCAGCACGCGTCTGACGGAAATCAACCGGGTCGAATCGCAAACGACGTTCAACGGCCAGGCCGTGCTCGGCGGACTGGGCAACGTGCAGTTCCAGATCGGCGCGAACGCGAACCAGACCGTGACCGCGAACTTCGGCACCACGGTGTGGAACACGGGCGGTCTCGGCGTGTCGGGTCTGGACATCTCCACGACCTCGGGTGCACAGGCTGCGATCACGGCGATCGACGCCGCACTCGCTTCGGTCAACAACTTCCAGGCAACACTCGGCGCAACGCAAAACACGTTCTCGTCGGCGATCACCAACACGCAAACGACGTCGACCAACCTGAGCGCCGCGAAATCGCAGATCACCGACGCCGACTTCGCAGCGGAAACGGCCAACCTGAGCAAGGCACAAGTGCTGCAACAAGCCGGTATCTCGGTGCTGGCCCAGGCGAACTCGCTGCCGCAGCAAGTGCTGAAGCTGCTCCAGTAAGGATTAACCGATGGACACGGCATCGCAGTATGATGCCGTGCCGCCGGAGCCGTCGCTTCATTTGCATCATCGGTTCCGGCAAGCCATACCCGCAGTTTTCAAAGCATCGGCAACACCGCCGGGAGGCACGCCTCCCGGTACGCGTTTGTCATCGGGTAAAGACCCGATGTCGTAGCCACGAATGGAGCATTCCGCATGAGCTCGACGACGTCCTCGACGACAGGAACCAGTCCCGCCGACGTAAGCAATCTGCTTGCGCAGGCCGCACAGTCCATTATCAGTGGCTCGACGAAATCGACGCTCGACGTCAATTCGCTCGTCTCGGCGCTCGTCACCTCGAAGACTGCTGCGCAAAACGCGACGATCACCAACAAGCAGACGCTCGATAACACCCAGCTCACCGCAATCGGTCAGCTCAAGTCGGCGCTGTCGGCCCTGGAGACGGCTGTAAGCGGTCTTGCCGACGGCACGTCGCTGGCGGCGTTCTCGGCTACCGCGAGCGGCAACGGCATCACGGCGACGACGGCCACCACCGGCGTGAACGCCGGCAGCTACAACGTCAATGTCAGCTCGATTGCGACCGCGGACAAATATTCATCGTCGGCCTTCACGAGTTCGACGAGCGTGGGCACCGGCACACTGACGCTGTCGCTGGGCACGAGCGGCTCGATGACGGTCAACGTCGACTCGACGGACAATTCGATCACCGGCATCGCCGCCGCGATCAACGCATCGTCGAATAACCCCGGCATCACGGCAACGGTCGTCAATGCCACCGACGGCCAGCATCTCGTGCTCATGTCGAATTCGACCGGCGCGGCCAACACGATTTCGATGACTGCCAGCTCGGGCCTGAACAGTGCGCTCAACACGTCGAACATGACGGAGCTGCAGAAGGCGCAGGACGCGAGCCTGACGATCGATGGCGCGCAGGTCACGAGCCCGACCAACTCGATCAGCAACGTGCTGCCCGGCGTGACGATCAACCTGACCGCCGCCGCCGTCAACACGCAGCAGACACTGACGGTTGCGACCAGCACGACTGCGCAAACCACCGCGATCACCAGCTTCGTCACCGCGTACAACAACTACGTGACCACGGCCGCGTCGCTGTCTTCGTACAGCTCGACGGCGGCATCGGGGACGCAGGCGGGCCCGCTGCTCGGCGACGCGATGTTGAACTCGATTACGAACGGGCTTGCGTCGATCATCAGCGGCGGGGTCACCACCGGCAGTGGTACGTTTAGTCTCTCTTCGATCGGTCTGAACCTGCAGGACGACGGTACCATCGTGACTGACTCGGCCGCGCTGCAGACTGCGCTGACGGCGAACCCGGGCACCGTGGCAGCGCTCTTCAACACGACCAACGGCATGGGCGTGCAGCTCAACAATTTCGCCAACACCTATGTGCAGACGAGCGGCACGATCGACCAGCGCACCGCGTCGATCAACTCCGATCTGACGAGTCTGTCCTCTCAGGCCACGGCGCTGCAGACCTATTCGAGCACGCTGACCGCGCAGTACAACGCGCAGTTCACCGCGCTAAACAATCTGATGGCGACGATGCAGAACAACACGCAGTATCTGAACCAGCTGTTCGGCGGCAACGGCGCGGCCGGTACGCTGAACAAGGCGTCGTAAGCAGCGCTCTACGGGGGAATGCAGCATGTCACACGAATCGTTGTCGCGCGCATACGAACTGACCCAGGCGATGAACGCCGCGGCCACCGAAGGCGACTGGCTGTATGCAGCGGAACTCGCCGACAAGCGCTCGCCGCTGCTGATGTCGCTGACCGCCGATCAAACCCCGGACGCCCTCGCGACGATCCGCGCGATCCTGGACATCGATGCGGAGATCGAGCGCATTGCGCAGCGTGGTCGCGACGCGCTGATGAGCGACATGCATGCTTCGATGCGACGTGTCGAAGCGGTGAGCTTCTATCAGGCTACCGGGCAGCTCTAGTTACATCTAGTCGGACATAGTGACCGAACACCGCAGTGGTCGAATGCGGGGTATTCAGGTAACACTCCATGCCGCAGCGATGCGGCTTTTTTTCGCCTCCCAGATCACGCGGAACGCCCGGTACACCCGCACTGTTCCAGCGTTTTCGCCGATCTCTGTACATCGACACCACGAATCGGCCCTCACATAATCCGGCAACCCATTCCCGGTTGCCTGACATGAAAACATTCCCGGCCTTTCGCGCTGCAGCTTGCCACGTGGCGCCCTGTTATTTCGATTCCGCCCGCACGATCGACAAGGCTTGCGCACTCATCGCGGAAGCGGCGCATCACGGCGCGGAACTGATCGCGTTCCCGGAAGCGTTCGTCTCGGCGTTTCCCGTGTGGTCCGGCGTGTATGCACCCGTCGACGTGCACGATTTCTTTTTCAAGCTCGCGGCCAGCGCCGTCGAAGTCGACGGCGCGGAGGTCCGTCGCCTCCAGGACGCGGCACGCCATCACCGTGTGTTCGTATCGATCGGCATCAACGAGGTGTCGCCGGTGAGTCCCGCCTGCATCTGGGACACGAACCTGCTGATCGGCGACGATGGCAAGCTGCTGAATCGCCACCGCAAACTGGTGCCGACCTACTGGGAAAAGCTCACGTGGGCAAACGGCGACGGCAGCGGCCTGCGCGTCGTCGATACCCGCATCGGGAAAATCGGTGCGCTGGTGTGCGGCGAAAACACCAATTCGCTTGCGCGCTTCTCGCTGCTGGCGCAGGGCGAAAACGTGCATGTCTCGTCGTTCTCACCGCGCTGGCCGACCCATCCGCCCGGCGAGGCTGGCTACGATCTCGAGGCTGCCATCCGTCTTCGTGCCGGCGCGCATGCATTCGAAGGCAAGGTATTCAACATCGTCGCCTCGGGTTTCCTGCCGCCGGACGCCATCGATCTGATCGCCCGGGACAACAGCCGCGCGAGGCAACTGCTCGAAGAGTCGCCCAAAAGCGTGTCGATGATTTTTGGGCCGGATGGACGCGTGATCAGCGATACGCTGCGCGATGACGAAGGTATCGTGTATGCGGACATCGACCTCGCTAAGTGCGTCGTGCCCAAACAGTTTCAGGACGTCGTCGGTTACTACAACCGCTTCGACGTGTTCCGCCTGAGCGTCAATCGTCGCCCGCTTACGGCGGCTGAATTCGACGACGGCGACACGCCGGTTTCGCTTCCCGAGCGTTCGCTCGATGCGGGTCTACTGGACGACGTCGCGCTTCGACCCGGTACGGAGCGCTGAATCATGCGCGTCATCGATCTATACAGCGACACGAAGACGACACCGACCGACGCCATGCGCGCCGCGATGGCGCGGGCCGAGGTCGGCGACGAGCAGGCCGACGAAGATCCGACTACGCGCGCGTTGTGCGATCGGGTGAGCGCCGAACTGGGTTATCCGAGCGCCGTATTCATGCCGTCCGGAACGATGTGCAATCTCGTCGCGACACTGGTTCATACGCGTCCCGGCGACGAACTGATCGCCGACGCCGAATCGCACATCTGCACGACGGAAGCAGCGGGCGCTGCGGCAATCGCCGGTGCGGCCGTCAATCCCATCAGGACCGCGGATGGCGTTTTCACCGCCGACGAATGCCGCGCCGCGATCCGCGCACCAGGCAGAACCGCACCACGTTCCGCGATGGTCTGCATCGAGCAGACCACGAATTTCAGCGGCGGCGCCATCTGGCCGCTGGACACGTTGCGGCAGGTGCGCGATGTCGCGCTCGATGCCGGACTCAGAACCCATATCGACGGAGCGCGGCTGTTCAATGCGAGTTGCACGACAGGCATTGCGCCGCGCACGTACACGGAGGGCTGGGACTCTGCGTGGATCGATTTCACCAAAGGACTCGGCTGCCCGGTCGGCGCGGTGCTCTGCGGCAGCGAGTCGTTCGTGCGTGACGCGTGGGTCTGGAAATACCGGCTGGGTGGCGCCATGCGGCAGTCCGGTGTGCTGGCGGCCGCCGCGCTCCATGCGCTCGATCACCACGTCGAACGTCTTGCTGACGATCACGCGAATGCCCGACTGCTGGTCGAACGCCTCGAAGCGGAACCGTACTTCTCGTTTTCCGCGGTGAAGCCGGCCACCAACCTGATCCTGTTCTCCCTCCGCGGTCTGTCGGTCGACGCCGACCAGTTTGTCCGCCACGCGACGCAGGCAGGCGTGCGCATCCGTGCGCTGCCGAACGGCAAGCTGAGAGCAACCACCCATCTCGGCGTGACAACCGACGATATCGCCTGCGCGGCAGCGATCCTGATCGCGACCGCGTGGCGCTACACGGCATAGCTAGCGCTAGCGATTGGCGCCGGTCGCTACGCCAGGTGCCCGTTACCGTTTCATGCAAAGGATCGACCACGTGAGCACTTCCGCCCAGTTGTTTATCGTCGACGTATTCACTCAGCACGCTTTCGCAGGCAATCCGGTGGCCATCGTGATTCCGGACATCATGCCGACCGACACGCGCATGCAGGATTTCGCGCGATGGATCGGCATGCCGGAAACGGTGTTCGTGTCGCCCGACACGCAGGACGAGCGGGCAGCCTATAGCGTGCGGATCTGGTCGCCGCGGCGTGAGCTGCCGTTCGCCGGTCATCCGTCGATAGGCACCGCCCATCTATTGCTGGATCACGCCCGCATCGATGTCAGCCACGGCCGGTTTATCCAGGCGTGCCCTGCGGGGCTGATCGACATGCGCACGGAGGAGATCGTCGGTGGGAAACGGCGCGTGTGGTTTACGACGCCGCCCGCCACGGTGCAGCCTTTGAGCGACGACGACGCGGAGGCGATTCTCGCAGCCCTCGGTCCTTTTGCGGAGTCATCGCGTGTGTTCATGGTCGAAGCCGGAGCGAAGTGGCTGGTTCTGGAGCTACCGGATGTCGCCGATATCGATCGGCTCGCTCCTGTACAAGACGAACTGGACCGACTGAGCCGGCTACACGGCGTGATCGGCGTCACCGCCATCGGCAAAACGCGATTCGATGCCGACACTGATTACGAAGTCCGTTCGTTCGCCCCATCCATCGGTGTGCCGGAAGATGCGGTGTGCGGCGGCGGTAACGCGTGTGCTGCCGCGCTGCGCTCATGGTTGAACAACTGGCGCCCCGGCTCTGCAACGCAGGTTGCAAGCCAGGGCAAACATCTGGGGAGATCCGGCCGCATCTTCTGGAAAGGCCCAGATGTGGCACACCGAGTTGAGATCGGTGGCTGTGCCGTCATCGTTTCGGACGGCAGCGTCCGGTTATGACCCAACTGGCGAACGACCAGCAGATGTCGCGCACCGGGTACGATGCGAAACTATCGCTCAACCTAGCCCATGCTCCTCCGCCATGCTTCCAACGGAACCGTTCCTCCATGTGTCGCTGGCCGCCACGCTCGAAGCAGAAATCGAGCGCGGCATGTGGTCGCCCGGCCAGCGCTTGCCGTCGGTCCGGCAACTCAGCCAGGCACAGCGCGTCAGCGTCACGACCGCGCTGGCGGCCTATCGTCTGCTGGAGGACAAACGGCTCATCGAAGCGCGTCCTCAGAAAGGCTTTTACGTCCGCGCCGAAATCCATCCGCTGAGCGCCCCTGAACGCATCGCCCTGCACGTCGAGCGCGCGGATGAGTCGCTGACGCGCGAGACGCTGAACTGCCTCGATACGACAGCGAATCTGGTGTCCTTTGGCACTGCGCTGTGCGGCAAGGAGCTGTTCCCGATCGAAGCGCTCTCGCGCTGCATTTCATCGACCGCGCGCAAACATCGCGAACTGCTCGCCGAAGTTTCGTTTTCTCCCGGCTCGAAGCGCTTGCGTGAAAGTCTTGCGAGCCATGCGTCCAGCTGGAACTGCCAGTTGAACGCCGACGAAGTTCTCGTCACCAACGGTTGCGTCGAGGCATTCGGCCTGTGCCTGCAAGCGGTTGCGAGAGCGGGAGATGCGATCGTTGTCGAATCGCCCGCTTACTACGGCTTCCTTTCGACCATCGAGTGGCTTGGCATGATCGCGCTGCCGCTCGCATTCGCGCCCGACCCGGCGCGTGCTTTTTCCGACATCGCCCGGTTATCGAAAGAACGTCGCATCGGTGCGTGCCTGATGTCGACCTGTGTCAGCAATCCGGGCGGGACCGGACTGACGCTCGATATGAAACGCGAACTGGTCGAGCTGCTCGAGCGTACCCAGATTCCGTTGATCGAGGATGCGACCTTCAGCGATCTACATTTCGAATCGACGCAGCGCGCGGCCAGATCATACGATCGCACCGGCAATGTGCTGCTATGCAGTTCGCTGTCGAAGACGTTGTCGCCCGGATTGCGCATCGGCTGGGTTTCCGGCGGCCGTCATCACGACGCGCTCGTATCGCTCAAGCGAACCATGAGCATCGGACAGCCACTGCTGATCCAGGAAGGCGTGGCCGAGTATCTGTGTAGCGGCGGCTACCACCATCACTTGCGTCAGTTGCGCAAGCACTGTCAACGTCAGGTCGAGCAGACTGCGCAGATCGTTCGGCGGCACTTTCCGGCGGGCACGCAGTTCTCGTTACCGAATGGCGGCTACCTGCTGTGGGTTCGTTTGCCGGACATCGTGCTGAGTAGCGCGCTCTATCGGCGCGCGTTCGACGCAGGCATTACCGTTGCGCCCGGGCCGATGTTTTCGCCCGACGGAAAATTTGAAAATTTCATCCGGCTGAACTGTGGTGAGCCGCTCGATGCCAGTAGACGGAGAGCGTTGCTGCGGCTGGGGGAGTTAGCGCATGAGCTGGTCGGCAGTGCCCCTGGATAAGGCGACTTACAAGCGGCGCCACATTTCCATGAAGGCCGCTTCCAGTTGCCTCGCGAAACGCCGCGCGTCGCATAGCGGCGATTGCAGCACCTGCGCCCGCAACCCCGCACGCAACGCGGCAAGCCGCGGCAAATCCTGAGCAAACGCAATCGCTTTCGCGACGTAGTCTTCATCATCGGTGGCGATCCAGTCGGAGAGGCCCACCGTGTGCAACACCGTCTCGCCGAGATGCGACAGGAAGCGATCGCCGCGACGGCTCAGCACCGGCACACCCATCCACAGTCCTTCGACACTCGTCGTGCCGCCAGGGTACGGAAAAGGATCGAGCGCCAGGTCGACTCGATTGAACGTCGCGAAGTACTGATCGCGCGGCGACGGCCCTTCGAGTACCAGACGCTCCGCTGCGATACCGTGCGCAGCGAAGCGCTCGAGCGTCACGCGCTGGGTCCACGGCTCGTTCAACTGATGGTTCTTCAGCAGCAGACGCGATTCTGGCAATGCATGCAGAATGCGCGACCACACGGCGATCACACCATCGTTGAGTTTCTTCTGGTTGTTCAGGTTGCCGAACGTGATCGCACCGCGCGTGAGCGCCGGCAGCGGCCCGATGTCGATCTCGCGCTCGGGCAGCGTGAAGCACAGATAGCTGTCGGGCAGACGCCAGAGTTTCTCGACGAAGTGCCCTTCCTCGTTCGCCGGCAACACGTGCCGGTCGCCGAGTACGTAGTCGATCTCGGCGATGCCGGTCGTCGCGAAGTACCCGAGCCAGCTCACCTGCACGGGAGCCGGCTTCCATGCGAACACCGGCAGCCGGTTGCGTCCAGTGTGTCCGGACAGATCGACGAGGATGTCGATGCGATCGTCGTGAATCCGTTGTGCAACCGCTTCGTCGCTTTGATCGACGATGTGGCGCCACGCCGAGAAACGCGGGCGCAGACGCTCCGTCACTTCGTCGTGCAGAAGCGCATTCGAATACGCAATTGGTTCGATGCGCGTGCGATCGAGATGCGTCAACACGCTTTCGATGAAGTAGCCGACCGGATGCTTGCGCAGATCCGCTGATACGAATCCGATGCGCAACGGTCGCGTGGTGAGCGCATCGGTGCGTGTGTGCACGAAAGGCGTCGCGCGGGCCGCCATGCGCTCACCGAAATAGCGTGCATCGCGCAGATGTGCATCCGGTGACCAGCCGCTCGCATACGACTGACCAAACAGCACGCACGTATGCGACTCCGCGTAGTCTGGATCGAGTGCAAGCGCCTTGCGGTAGCACTCGACGGCCGCATCGAAGTCGTTCAGATCCGCCAGGATCGTGCCGAGATTGTTGTGAAACGACGGCACGTCGTCCTTCAGCGACAGCGCTTTGCGGCTCATCGATAGCGCCTGCTGCGCGCGGCCCATCCGGTTTAGCGCATTCGAAAGATTGTGATACGCGTCCGCGAAATCCGGTTCGACCGCGATCGCGCGTTCGTAGGCAATCACCGCGTCCTCGAGACGGCCCTGTCCGTTCAATGCGTTGCCGAGCGTGTTGTGTGCGTCGGCGCGATCGGGCTGCAGCGTCGCGACCGTCGTGAACGATGCGATCGCCTCGCGATACGCGCCGCGCTCTGTCAGTGCGATCCCGAGGTTGTTATGTGCGACGACCAGTGCCGGCGACGCTGCGATGCTCGCGCGATAGCATTCGATCGCCGCATCGAGATGCCCCTGCTGCTTCAACACATTGCCGAGGTTGTTATGCGCCTCTGCAAAATCGGGCCTGGCATCGATTGCCTTGCTGTAGCTCAGCGCGGCCGCTTCCAGTTGCTGCAAGTCCTTCAGCGCGTTGCCGAGGTTGTTGTAGGCCTCGGCATAACCTGGTCGCAGTGCGATAGCCTGCGCGCAGCTTTCCATCGAACCGGCCGCGTCACCCGATTCGCGCAGCGCATTGCCGAGGTTGTTGTGCGCTTCGGCGTAGTCGCCTTTCAGCGTGACGGCGCGGCGGTAGCAGTCGATCGCATCGGACAACGCGCCACGGTCCTTCAGCATGTTGCCGAGGTTGTTGTAGTAGATCGCGTTCGGATTCGCTGCGATCGATTCGCGCATCAGCGCGATGCCCGCAGCGGATTCGCCGATCTGGCAGGCGAGCAGCCCGGAGAAGTGCAATGCGTCTGCGTGTTTCGGCAGCACGGCAAGGATGCGCTGATAGCGTGCGTGTGCCTCTGCGAACCGGTTCGCCTGATGATGTGCCAGCGCTTCTTCAAGCAGGCGCTGGATCGTCTGTGCATCAGGCACGCGGCGCGTTGGTGTCGAATCTGCGCGCTGGCGGTACATGTCTGCAAACGCCGCTTCGAGACACTTCGCGAAGCGCGGTGCGTCGCATAACGGTGAGGCGAGTATCTGCGTCCGCAAGCCAGCGCGCAAAGCGGTGAGGCGTTTGTGATCCGCGGCGAATGCGACGGCCTTTGCGACGTAGTCGTCGGTATCGGCGGCGATCCAGTCGGCGAGTCCCGCCGATTGCAGCAGGCTTTCGCACAGATGCCCAAGGAACCGATCGCCGCGACGACACAACACCGGTACGCCCATCCACAGTCCTTCGACGCTCACCGTACCGCCTGGATACGGAAACGGGCTCAACGCGATGTCGACGCGGTTGTACGCATCGAGATACTCGCTACGCGGCGAACGGCCTTCCAGAATCAAACGTGCGCCTTCGATACCGAGCGCCGCGAAACGCTGCAGCGTTGCACACCGCGCGAACTCATCGTCGAGTTGCTTCGTCTTCAGGAAGAGCCGCGATCCCGGCACCGCGTTGAGAATTCGCGCCCATGCCGACACGACCGTGTCGTTCATCTTCATCAGATGATTGAAGCAACCGAACGTGATCGTGCCGTGCGCGAGCATCGGCAGCGGACCTATGGCGATTGCTTCGGTGGGCGGTGTGAAGCACAGGTAGCTGTCCGGCAGGCGCCATACGCGCTCGACGAACTGCTGTTCCTCTTTGGGGGGGGCGACATGGCGATCGGCGAGTATGTAGTCGATCGAGCGCAGACCTGTGCTCGCGAAATAGCCGAGCCAGCTCACCTGTACTGGCGCTGGCCGCCATGCGAACACCGGTAGCCGGTTGTGGACCGTGTGCCCCGCCAGGTCGACGAGGATGTCGATGCGATCGTCGCGGATGCGGCGCGCGGCGGCTTCGTCGGTGAGACCCGCGAGCGGTGTCCACGCGGCGAAGCGCGGCTTGATGCGCGCGGTCAGTTCGTCTTCGACACGACGCGTCGGGTACGCGATCGCTTCGATCCGCTGCGAATCGAGGTGCGCCAGGATGCTTTCGAGAAAGAAACCGACAGGGTGTGTTTTTAGATCGCCGGAAACGAAGCCTACGCGCAACGCCTTCGATGGCGCGTGATGGTGTGTGCGATCGTCCGCGGGCCAGTCGGTGAATGGTTGCGCGCCTGCCGTTGCCTGTTCGCCGAAGAGCAGCGCCTGCGCCAGATAATCGGCAGGCGGCGTGGCCTCGCGGTAACTCAAGATGAACAGCAAGTTGCTGTACGGCTCCATCAGATCGGGCTGCAGTTCGATCGCCTTGCGATAGTGATCGATTGCGCCTTCCAGATCGCCGAGATCCACAAGCGTATTGGCGAGGTTGTTATAGGCCTGCGCATAGCCCGGTTGCAGCGCGATTACCGTGCGAAAGCTCTGTACCGCCGCATCGTATTGGCGCAGTTCGCGCAACATGTTGCCGAGATTGTTGTGCGCGTGCGCGTAGTCGGGTTGCAGTACGAGCGCCTGCCGGTAGCTTTCGATCGCCGCCGCGTGGCGGCCCATACGACCGAGTGCATTGGCGAGATTGCTGTAGAAGATCGCGCTCGGGCCTACGGCGAGCGCGCGCATGATCCAGTCGACGGCTTCTTCGAGTCGCCCTTCGTGATACGCGATCAGGCCGAGTAGATGCAATGCGTCGGCGTGGTTGGGCTGCGCTTGCAGGATCTGTTGATAGATCGCCGCGGCCTCGGCGAAACGGCCGGCGTGCTGGTGTGTGAGGCCGGTTTCGATTGGTGTGGGCAGAAGTTCGGCGCCTGGAGAACCGGTCGCGTTCACTCGGCGGACTTCTGTGGATAGCGTTGGTTGTCGATGCGACGGGGCGGTGTGCCGGGCGCCGGGTTTGGGTTACTGACGGTAGCCATGAGGTGAATCCACCTTTCTCTCGATTGAACTGTGCGCGCCGCGGACGCAGGACCGCACTGTGCGATGACGGTAGCTTAGCGTTTGCGGTGGTGGGGCAATTGGGGGAATAGGGGGTGGTTTGGGGGGTATTTTGAGGGGTCGTGCTCTACTGTCGCTGGTCGACCCAAAGCGGCTGGCCGGGGCGCCGTCCTGCAATAACTTCAGCGGCCTCGGGCTCTACCGGTGGAATCAAATATGGGTCGGCACTGACAACAGTCAGAACCACTTCCTCTCCCAGTTAGCCCAGGTCGTCACCAACAAACAGGTGATGAGCAATGCGTTATATTCCCATCCCCCATTCGCATGTCCGCCAACGACAAAAAAACCGCGTTGCCAGTTAAACATCACGACGCCGACGAAATAAATGGCTGACAAAATGAGGGAAATTGGGAGCACCAGGATGCGCAAGGCGAGTAGCACCGTACCAACGGTTTCAGCAATACACACCAGCCAGGCGACGAGCAAACCTGCGGGCACGCCTGAATCTTGCAAAAGGCCGCCAAAGCCGGAGACTTCACCCAGATAAATACGGTAGGAACCGTGGGTGAAGAGGATTGCACATACGACTACACGCAACAGATCAGTTCCCGCCGTTTCTCTTGAAACTACTCTGTCAAACCATGTCATCACTCACCCCCAATCACTTTGTTATAGAGAATTTCATTGGGCTTTTCTTTCGGGACGAACACATTGGATATTCGCAGGTTTGTCGAACGATTGTCTATGATCTCGAAGTCAATGTCGACCGACCGTTCCTGGCCGGACAGAACCGAATAACGATCCTCTCTGACCGACCCAATTCGACCGGTCCAATATCCGCCATCCGGCCATTCGTTCATCGTGGCATGCAATAGGCTACTGTCCCGTCGCAAGAACAAACCGAAGCGATAAAAAACAAACCCCTACGCCACCCGCAGATCCCACAACGCATCAAGCACATGTTGCGTCGAACGCTCGACATGCCCCGCACGATGCGCAATACCGAGCCGCCGCCACAACGCCGGGCGTAGCGGACGCATGACAATGCGCTTGTCGGGCGATGGCGTAGTGGCCTCATGAGGCAACAGCGCCGCACCATAACCTGCCGCTACCAGGCTCTTGATCGCATCGTTGTAATTGAGCTGAATGCGCGGCGCGGGATGGTGCCCCGCGGTCGCAAACCACTCCGTAGTCAGACGCGAGAGACGCGTGGTCGCGTCATTAAGAATGAGAGGTTGAGCGGCGAGCCATTCAGGCGTAATGCGAGCCGGACTCCGCCAATGCGCCGGCACAAAAGCCATCACGGGGTCGCGACGCCAGGGCTTTATCACGAGTCCAGCCACTGGAGGCTGAGGCAGTGCGACCAGCCCAATATCCAGCGTCCCATCCGCCAATCGAGTGAGCGTTTCATGTGAGGTGAGTACCGCGATCTGAATATCGATCGCGGGATGGTGCTGACGCAGCACATCAAGCGCTTGCGGCAAAAGATGCGCAATCGCGCCGGTCGACGCTCCGAGCCGACAGCGTCCGACAAGCCCTTGAACCTGGCGATGAACATCGTCTAACGCCTGTTCCGCGTCGTCCAGCAGCCGACGCGCGCGCTCGACCAACAACTCGCCTGTTGCCGACGGCCGAACATGTCCACGCTTGCGCGACAGGAGCGGAGCCCCGATGCGCTCTTCCAGTTCGGCGATGTGGAGGCTGACCGTTGGCGGCGCCAGATGCAACGCACGCGCCGCGTCGGCGAATGAGCCACGGTCGACAATAGCGACCAGAGTGCGCAAGCGGTCCAGGCTGATCTCTCGCATGTCGGCGTCCTGATTCAGAAAAGCTGAATATCACGGTTATGAAATTCAACTTTCACTATTCTAGCGCTGCGCCGAAGATAACAACCTCGTTCCACTTGTTACCAGTCACCGGAGTATCGCGCGCATGAGCTCTCCCCTTGTTTTCATCGACGGCGACCAGGGCACCACCGGGTTGCAGATTCACGAACGGCTTCGCGGCCGGACTGATCTGCAACTGGTCACGCTTCCCGCGGCGGAACGCAAGGATTCCAGGCGTCGCGCGGAAGCCATCAACGCCTGCGACATCGCCATCCTCTGCCTGCCCGATAGCGCCGCGCGTGAGGCGGTGGGCGCCATTGTTAATCCCGCTGTCAGAGTAATCGACGCAAGTTCCGCCCATCGCACACAGCCGGACTGGACATACGGCTTTCCGGAAATGACTCCGGGGCAGGCTGAGCGCATTGCGACCGCACGTCGGGTAACCAATCCAGGTTGCTATCCGACCGGTGCAATTGGCTTGTTGCGCCCGCTGCTGCAGGCTGGGCTCATACCACGCAGCTACCCGGTCAGCATTTACGCGGTGTCTGGTTACTCCGGAGGCGGGCGTGCCGGCGTGGAAGAACACGAGGGGCCGGGTGCTGCCAACGCACCGTCGTACCAGGTGTATGGTCTGGAGCTCGCGCACAAGCACACCCCGGAGATTCAGCAGCACGCGGGACTCACGCGGCGTCCGATCTTCGTCCCTTCATATGGTGCGTACCGCCAGGGCATCGTGCTGACGGTGCCCCTGGATGTGCGGATGCTGGCACCCGGCGTAGAGGGCGCTGCGTTACATGCGTGCCTCGGACGCCACTATGCTGAGGCAGCCCACGTACATGTCTTGCCGCTGCACGAATCGGGCGCTTTAAAGCAGTTGGATCCGCAGGTACTGAACGGTACCGACGATATGCGCTTAAGCGTGTTTTCTAACCTGGAACACGGGCACGTTCTGCTATCGGCGGTTTTCGATAATCTCGGCAAGGGTGCAGCCGGCGCTGCGGTTCAGAACCTGAACCTGATGCTCGCGCGGTAGTGGTGGCCGATGGTTTGCGCTGGTGTTTGGCTGCACCTATATGCCAACGAATGTTGGCGATCTGGTCGTGGCAATCGAATGTCTCAGACTGGCCGGCTACCGCGCGACGCGACTGGCTGAGTCCGACCCAAACCAGCCGGTGGCGAATGGCCGCTTCCGGGGGGGGGTGCGAAAGCAAGAGCGCGATCAAATCCTCGGAACGAGCATCCTTGGTTTTGAGCTCGGCAATGATGTTGACGCTCATGTTGTCATGTCCTTTCTTGGTCCGGCTCGGTCGTGGGAACCGGTCGCCACCGGCTGAAATGACCTCATCGCTCGCAGGCAATCCTGCTTTGCGCGCAGCGCTCCAGGCGATCCGATCAGATCGCAGGTTCGGCGACGGCCGTGTTCAGCATGATGACCAACTGGGTGATCAGCCCGTCCTGAATGTTGAAGTAGTAAGTCAGCACGACGGGATCGGGCAGCTTGCTCCTGTCGAAGGTGCCGTCGACCTTGCATCGGACGATGATGCTGCCGTACTGCTCATAGGCAACCTGCGGGTCTAGCGTGACCTTGTCTCCGAAAATCTCCTTGTCGGCCCATTTACGAATGGCCTCGTGGCCGAGGAATTCGCGCCGGTTATCGTTGAGCAGGGCGTCGGGCGCCAGAGTTGCCATCAACAACTCGGGGTCAGGCGCATTGTGAGCCCGGATGTGGTCCTTGACGACCAGCGGCAGTTCGTTAGTGATGTCTTTCATTGCATTTTCCTTCTCACAGTGGGCCCGTCCCTGTGACGAACTCGATGCCATTCAATCTATCAATTCCCGTTGCGGCATGGTACTGAGTCATCTGGAATACAATCAATTCCAGTTTGGAATGAATTAGGAGACGCCTATGGATCGTCTGGACGCGATCGACCTGTTCGTTCGAGTGGTCGACTCCGGCAGCTTTTCTGCGGTTGCCCGCACACTCGGCGTCGGCCAGCCAGCGGTAAGCAAGCAGGTTGCTGCGCTTGAGGCGCACCTTGGTGCTCAACTGTTGCAACGAACCTCGCGTAGTCTGACGCTCACCGAGGCTGGGCGCGACTTCTACGAATCCGCCGTGCGCCTTGTGGGCGATATCGAAGCCGCCGAGTCCCGCGTCGGGCGCGGCCGGATCGCACCATCTGGCTTGGTGCGCGCCACCGTGGCGCCGGTTTTCGGCCGGCTCTATGTTGTGCCCCGATTGCACGAATTCTTCGCCCGCTATCCGGAGGTGACAGTCGACCTGGTGGTCGCTGACCGCCTCATCAACCTGGTCGAGGAGGGTATTGATGTCGCCATCCACAATGGCGAGCTGTCGGATTCCAGCCTCATTGCCACGAGGATCGCACAGACCCCGGTCGTCACCGTCGCCACCCCCGCTTATCTGGCGGCACACGGCGAGCCCGCGACGCCGGCGGAACTCGAGCGACACTCCTGTGTGATCTATGCCCCACAAGGCGCGCCGCGCGTCTGGGGATTCGCCGGCAGGTTCGGCGCGATCACCTATCAGCCCAAGGGCGCTTTCCGTACCAACGATGCCGAGCAAATCCGCGCCGCTGTCCTGGCCGGTCTGGGCTTGGCTCACACGCCGGGCTGGCTATTTGATTCGGAAATCGCCTCCGGTGCCGTGCAGCCGGTGTTGACTGACTTCGAACCCGCCCCGCTGTCAATTAGCGCGGTCAGGTCCGGCAACCGGTTCCTGGCCAGCAAGGTCAAGGTTTTCATCGACTTCCTGGCAGAGATCTTTGCCGAGCAGTCCGGTCTCGCCCTATAGCCAGCGAAAGATGCGAAGCGGCTACCTGTCCAGTCTGGACCTCTAGCAAACGATCCTACGCCCGCACCTTTTAGAGGCAGCTGAAATCCTCCGCTGAAGATGGAGGAATACCGTCCACGAACGACCGCTTCCGGGTGGTCAATTCGGGCTATCGAGAGGCGGGTAATGGCCGGCTACCGCCCGACGCGACTGGCTGAGTTCGACCCGAAAGAGACGTTCGACGACCCCGTAAGCGGCCGTTCCCCCCCGCACTACGCATTGCGTGGCTCGATCACGAAGTCATACAGACCATCCGCTTTAGGCCCACGGATCAACGGCTTGGGCATGTGCTTGACCAACTGGAAGGTCCTGATACGGCCTCCTCCCACCTGCACGATGATATCCACGGGGGAACCATCTGCGTCGTGGTAGCGGGCCCCGACCGGCGTGTAACCGTAAAGCCGATCTTCGTGGAAAAGTGGTGCGTCGCTGGAAACATGTAGATCAAAATCGCTGGCGTCGCCATTGAGTTGTTCGATCACGCATCCTTCGATTTGGGCGACGAATTCTTCCGCGCCGAAGGGCGAACGACGCATCATTTCGACGAGCACCTCTTTCTCATCTTGAGTAAGAGGTCGGAGAGAGTGGCGCGGATAGTTCATGGTGTATGCCGACCCGGTCAACCTGGATGCACATTTGTTGTCGATTTCGGATCATGTGTCGACGGTCCATTCATGGCCGACTACCTCCCCGTGCAACCGGCCGAGTTCACCGGCAAATGACCCGTCACCGTCTTCCGGTTTGTACCAAGGCTGCCGCTCATGCGCGGAAAACCCCTGCCTCGTCTAGCATCGTGATTAGCCCCTCTGGATAGATAGTCTCGGTAGTAGAGAACAGTTCTTCCCGGCTCCACCAGCGGTGGTCCGCCATCACTTCAATTTCGTCTACAGTCCAACCATCACGTGAAATGGATTCCGTGTCTGTGTTAACGACGAAGTATTGTTCGACCGCGAGCACGCGCTCACCATCTGGTAACTGTAAGGGCACCTCGCGCCGGTCGACCGGTCCGGATACGTGCGCCTCGTGAATGCCAGTTTCTTCGCGGAGTTCTCGTATCGCAGCGTCCATGAACGTCTCACCCTGCTCGACACCACCGCCCGGCGTTGCCCAGTAGATCTTGCCCGCTAGCACGCCAGTCCTGTGCGCAAACCGGAACAGCAGTATTTGTCGCTTTGGAGTGACGATCAGCAACCTGGCCGACGGACGATTGCGCATGGGATTCGATCTGGAATTGGTGGGTTGTCAGCGATTCAGGAGACCATGTCGAATGGCGGCACCTAGCGGGGCAGAGCCGAACGACGATCGTCGCTGATCGCCCCTGAGCAGTCGCACCGACTAGACAACAGAACAGTATTTAAACGCCTTTGCGAGGACCAGTGGGCGAGGATTGCTATCCCATTCGTTGCATTCGAAGCGAACCAGTCCCTCGTTGATTGAGACTGCGCACGACAATATCAGACCATCGGTCGCTGAATCATGGTTGTAATCAAAACGAGAAACGCCTGTAAACATCAATCTAAACCGGGCAGGAGGTTTCCCGATTTGACTGTCGATTCTCAGGGTCAATGAGGCCTGGTCGCCGAGGCCACAATACATGCTCCCGCTTTGATCAACAAAGCGGCCGTCATTGAACTCTACCGATGTGATGCACGAATCGTGTAGACGATGTGTCTCACTCAGGAAGTGGAGGATTGCAGATTCGGAGTCAACTTCCTTCATCTCATCATCAGACATAGGTTCCTCGTCCGTTTGCAACAAGCGTTCGGGAACGCTCGGATCGTCGAGCATTGTCGACACAATTTGCAATTACCTCTCACAGCGCACCCGGTTCCGTGACGAACTACCGTAGTTGAACCATCGCAGACGGACACAGCTTCCCGAAACGTTCATTCGCCATAGCGCTCGCCACAAAGGCCTGCTCTTAGAAATGCGCAGGGTCGAAGAACCCTTCGTTTCCTGGAAGAACAGCGAGACGATCCCGGAAACATCGTCCATGACAATGCCAGATTTGCCAATGTTTGCCGCCCGCCGAAGTTGTCACGCGCACCTCGCAAGGATCGGCGTCGGTTTTCTCAATTGACTGCCCGCAAAAGCAGCATGGTCCCCAAGCGACCTCCATGATTTTCCTCCTGAAGCGTTTCGCTTTTCTAGCGAGACGCGTAGCGTCATCCCGGTGTTGGACAAACAACTGTGAACGATCTCTCCTGACACGTCGAACGTTCCTTCATGGCCGACATCTACCCGACGCAGCCGGCCCGGTTCGACCCGCAACTGCCTTTCGAGTCTTCCGAAAGCGGCCGTTCAAGCTTTGATTGGCTACCTCGCATCAGACGGTCGCGGTCCTCTAAGCACCAACACACTGAGACGCCGCAGCGCAATTTATCGACGTCTGGTTACTCACCTGCCCGCGTTGCTATTGATCTTGCCGACTCAAGATTCCGGAAAGATCGAGCCCCGCTGTGGCAAGTCGCGTCGTGACATGAACACGCTCGGTGTAGCCGTATTCAAATGCATTCCGGGGAGCATCTCCGATAGCACGCGAAAACATTCCGACTACCTGTCCAGTTGAATCGAAGACCGGGGAACCACTGTTGCCCATCGAGCCGTCGACGTCGGTTGTAAAGTAGTCGGTGCCGTCGACCGCTCTAACCTCACCAGCCGATACCCGGAGTGAGCAGTTAGCGTCCGTATATCCGAGTTCGTTCAGCTTTTGCTTGGCGCGCGCGCTGCGAATTGGAAACCCGGCCATCCAGACGGCCTCACCCGGCTGCATACCCCGGTCGCTGAGGTCAAGACACGCCTCAGGTGGTGGCTCGATGCGGAGAAGTGCGGTGTCTTCTCGCAGCTCGGCCGTGTTTTCACCGGTCTTGCACAACGCTCTTGCCTCTGGAGGATTGGATACTAGCCATAATGCCCGCGCTTCCTGCCACTCCCACTCCCCGGTCGCCGCTCGCCTGGCAATCTGAGCCTTGAGTGATTTACAAAGGGTCTCGACTGCGTTGAGGCCACTCTCTCGCTGGTAATTCGCTATTTCGGCAGTGACAAGGTGATAGTTCGTCAGAACGTATCCGTTCGACGTTATCGCGAAGCCAGTTCCACCGCCATCCAGTTCAATTCGCGCTGGCCACTCCGCATTGCGTCGAACGAGTTTTGCGAACTCGTGCCGGACCATTCCCATGGCAAATACTGGATCGTCCACCTTCTTCACGTCGTCAGGAGTGAAATAACGATGCCAGCATTCTGACCCGTCCGGCAATGACTCATTTCGCGCGAGAGCAGCAGCTTCTTCGCGACTGTTCGCGATGTCGATCTGCAGGATCGTCTTTGGCATGATGCGTACCATCGATGCTATCAACCTGTCTTCGCTCACTCGTGGCACTGCCAATTGAGACGGGTCGAACATTCCTTCGGGCATGTCTACCTCATGACTTTGGTGGTTTAGGTGAGTAACTGACCGACATCTGCCTGGTCTACGTACCGTTCCGGTGATAAAGAACCACCATCTCAGTAGCAGGCTGGCGATAACCGCAGGCAATAAAGAAGTGCTTTGCCTCCCCAAGAGGCTTTACGTAAACGGGAACGCCGTGGAACTCCTGCTCAACCATATTGAGCAGAGCGCGCCCGATACCCAATCGTCGCGCGTCCGCGTGCACCACCAACTCGCCAAGCATCGTGGTGAACGTCCCGTCGCTAAATGCGCTCACGTATCCCCACAGTTGCCCCGTATCGGATCGTGCATGCGCAACGAATGGGTAAGCCTCAAGCGACTTGCGAACCTTGGGCTCCGGATAGTCAGAGCCCCATCCCGCTGAAGACATCAGCGAAGAGTATTCCGACGCTGTAATAAGTTTGTTTCGATGAAGCGACCATCCACCTGAATTTTCGGCCATAAGCTGCTCGCAATTTTCCAGCGCTAGTAGTAGCCCGACGTTACAACGATCGTCAACAACCTGAGACGCCGTCTCGAAGGACTGTTCATGGCCGAACCTTACCCGTTGCCGATGGCCGACGAGCAAGCCGCTAGCTTGCGACCAACTATCGACTCCAACCGCGCCAATGAGAACACGCCCACAGCCAGGCGCCCGATACAGCGCCCGACCGCAGCCAATCCTGCACACCTACCCGCGCGTTACACCTCACCATCCCGCCGATAAAGCTTGATCACCGCCGAAAAATCAAGCCGCCCCGCCCCCTTCGTACTCATCGTCTGATACAGCTGCTGCGCGAGCGCCCCCAGATAAACCGGCTGACGCGCAAGCTTCGCAGCATCGGTAGCAAGCCCCAGATCCTTCAGCATCAGATCCGTACCAAACCCACCGGTATAACCGCGCGACGAAGGCGCCGTCGCGATCACACCCGGAAACGGGTTATACGTATCCGAACTCCAGCATCGCCCCGTCGACGTATTGATGATGCCGCCAAGCACATTCGGATCGATACCCAGCGCCTCACCCAACGACATCGCTTCGGCAACCCCCGCCATCGTGATACCAAGCACGAGGTTGTTGCAGATCTTCGCGACCTGGCCGGTCCCGGTGTCGCCGCAATGAACAATGTTCTTGCCCATCGACGACAGCACCGGCTTGACCTGCTCATAAGCCTCCGCGCTACCGCCCACCATAAACGTGAGCGTGCCCGCTGCCGCGCCGCCCGTGCCGCCCGACACCGGCGCATCGACAAACGCGTTGCCCTGCTGCGCGGCCAGTTCGGCAAATGCCTTGACGCTTGCTGGATCGATGGTGCTCGAATCGACGATCGTCACGCCCTTCGCGATGCCGGCCAGTACACCGTCGGCAGCGGTAAGCACGCTGCGCACGTGCGCGGCCGCGGGCAGCATCGTGATCACGCATTCGGCATCGGTCACCGCCGCCTTCGGTGATGCCGCAGCTTTCGCGCCCGCATCGACGAGCGCCTGCACAGCCTGTACGTTCAGATCGAACACATTGACCGCGTGACCCGCTTTCAGCAGGTTGTGCGCCATCGGCGCGCCCATGTTGCCCAGTCCGATGAAACCGATCTTCATAGTGCTATCTCCCGTTATGCCGCTCAACGCAGGCTGATGGTCGTATTAACACCGTCATTCACGGTCGCATCGTCAAACCAGCGCGCGGTAACGGTCTTCGTCTGCGTATAGAACTGCACGACCTGTTTGCCATAGGGACCGAGATCGCCAAGCTTCGAACCGCGCGAGCCAGTAAAGCTAAAGAACGGTACCGGCACCGGAATCGGAATGTTGATACCGACCTGGCCGATATCGATCTCGCTCTGGAACTTGCGCGCCGCCGCACCGCTTTGCGTGAAGAGCCCGACGCCGTTGCCATACGGATTGCGATTGACCAGAGCGATCGCTTCATCGAGTGTCGGTACGCTGAGCACCACCAGCACCGGCCCGAAAATTTCGGTGCGGTAGATATCCATATCGGTCGTTACATCGGTGAAGATCGTCGGGCCGATGAAGTTACCGTCTTCGTAACCCGGCACCTTCACCGCGCGGCCATCGAGTGCAAGCGTCGCGCCCGCCTTCACACCCGATTCGATCAAGCCGAGCACGCGCTGCTTCGCCGCACGCGAGACGACCGGCCCGATGTCGGTGCCCGCTTCGTGGCCCGCGTTGACTTTCAGCGTCTTCGCCTTCTCGACGAGTTCGGGCAACCATTGCTGTGACGCTCCGACCAGCACGACCACCGACGTCGCCATGCAGCGCTGTCCCGCCGCCCCAAAACCCGCCCCGGCCAGTGCATTCAACGTCTGCTCGCGATTCGCATCGGGCAACACGACGGCGTGATTCTTCGCACCCATCATCGATTGAACGCGCTTGCCGTGTTCGCTGCCAAGCCGGTACACATGCGTGCCGACCGCCGTCGACCCGACAAACGACACCGCCTTCACGAGCTCATGCGAACACAGCGCATCGACGACTTCCTTACCGCCGTGCACGACGTTCAGCACGCCCTTCGGTACACCGGCTTCGAGCGCGAGTTCAACGAGCGCCATCGTCGACATCGGGTCTTGTTCCGAAGGCTTCAGCACAAATGTATTGCCGCAGACGATCGCCATCGGGAACATCCACAGCGGGATCATCGCCGGGAAGTTGAACGGCGTGATGCCGGCGCAGACGCCAAGCGGTTGCCGCAGCGTGTAGGTGTCGACACCGCCCGCGACATTCTCCGAGAATTCACCCTGTTGCAGCGTGCCAATCGACGCCGCGTGCTCGACCACCTCTAGCCCGCGGAAGATATCGCCCTCGGCATCGGGCAGCGTCTTGCCCTGCTCGGCGGTGAGAATCTTCGCGATGCGCGGCATATGTTCGCGGATCAGCGCCTGGTACTTCAGCATGATGCGCATGCGCGCGCCGATCGGCGTGTGTTTCCACGTCGCGAAGGCCGCATGTGCGGCACGGATCGCGGCATCGACTTCAGCGGTCGTGGCGAACGGAACGCGCGCGAGCACGTCCTGCGTCGCGGGGTTCACGATGTCGCGCCATTCGGTGGTGTGCGATTCGACGAACTCGCCGTCGATCAGCAACTTCACCGTTGCAACGCCTGCCTTCGATGCCTGAGTGACTGCATTCATCATTGACTCTCTCTTCCGGAACAAAACGGGTTAGCTGGCATGTGTACGCATCATGAGCGTACAACCCAGCGCGACGATACCTAGTGCAACCATGTAGACCACGACGTAATGCGGACTGCCGCCGCCCGCGACGAGCAACGCCGTCGCGATCATCGGTGCAACGCCACCGCCCAGTACGCCTGCCAGTTGAACCGACAACGAGATGCCGCTGTAGCGGATCTCGGCGGGAAACTGCGCGGCGAACAGCTGAGATTCCGGCGCATACAGAATCGGGAACACGACACCGGTGCCGAGCACCATCGCCCACCACACCATCGCCGGATTCCGCGTGCCGAGCATCGCAAAGAACGGCGCCGCGAACAGACACATGATGACGAGGCCGATCAGGAACAACCTGCGCTGACCGATCTGGTCGCTCAACCAGCCGCAGAACGGCATCGTGAACAGCGACAGCACGGCGCCCGCGGTAATCGCATGCAGGATGTCGGCTCTGGGAATCTTCAACTGATTGGCTGCGTACGCAAGCGCGAACGCCACCACCAGATAGAACCAGGTGTTCTCGGCGGTTCGCGCACCGAGGATGATCAAGAGTTCGCGCGGCTGGCGTCGCAATGCAGCGAGCACCGGTGCCTTCACCGGCGCACCGGCCGCTTTCACACGCTCGAAGTCCGGCGATTCCGGCACGCTCACGCGAATCACCCAGCCGATCACGACCAGCACGATGCTGGCGAGAAACGGAATGCGCCAGCCCCACGCGAGCAGTTGCGCTTCGGGCAGGCGCGTCACGGCCGCCATCGCCAGCGACGACAGAATCAAGCCGAAACCGACGCCCGTCTGCGGGAGACTGCCGAAGAAACCTTTTCTGCCCGGAGGCGCGTGCTCGACGGCCATCAACACCGCGCCGCCCCACTCGCCGCCAACGGCCATCCCTTGCAGAAACCGCATCGTCACGAGCAGCGCTGCCGCGCCGTACCCGATGCTTTGATAAGGCGGAATCAGTCCGATCACGATGCTCGGAATACCCATCAGCAGCAGCGTGACGAGCAACATCGATTTGCGTCCGATGCGATCGCCGAAATGGCCGAACACGATGCCGCCCATCGGCCGCCCGATAAAACCGACACCGTAGGTCGCGAACGCCGCGAGCGTGCCGAGCACCGGGTCGAGCGTCGGAAAGAAGATCTTGTTGAATACCAGCGCCGCGGCTGTGCCGTAGAGGAAGAAGTCGTACCACTCGATGGTCGTGCCGGCCATGCTGGCCCAGCCCGCGAAGATGTAGTCGCGGGCGCGCCTGGGCGGCTGCCTCGTCGAGGCCAGTCCATCGGGCGTTGAAGGTATCTGCATGCGGTGTTGTCTCCGATTGTTTTTATGTCGCCAGCCGCGCACGGCTCACGCCACCGGTATTGCGGCAGCATACGGACGAGTATAGTTACTCGAATATTCACAGGGAATACGCGAAAAAGCCCATCCGATATGCAAAAAAACACAAGCCGGCTGCCACAGAACCTGAACTGGGACGATCTGCGCTACTTCCTCGAAGTGGCGCGCACGCAGCGCGCCAGCGGCGCCGCGAAGCGGCTCGGCGTCGATCACACCACCGTGGCGCGCCGCGTGCGGGAACTCGAGACGGCTCTCGGCACGGTCCTGTTCGACAAGTCGCGCACCGGCGGCTTCGTGCTGACCGCCGAGGGCCAGCGTCTGCTCAGCTACGCGGACGCCGTCGAAACAACCGTGCATTCGGCAAGCGAACAACTGGCGGGCAGTACGCAGTCACTGACGGGGCATGTGCGGATCGGATCGACGGAAGGCTTTGGGTGCTTTTTTCTGGCGCCGCAGCTCGCGCGCTTTAGCGGCAGTCATCCGGACGTATCGATCGATCTGCTGCCGGTGCCGCACTTCGTGAGTCTGTCCAAGCGCGAAGCCGATCTGGCGATCACGCTGGAGCGGCCCAAGCGCGGCCAGTATGTCTACACGCGGCTGTGCGACTACCGGCTCAAGCTGTACGGCACCGCCGATTATCTGAAACGTCACGCACCGATCCGCACCGTCGCCGATCTGCGGCAGCACGCGTTCATCGATTACGTCGAGGATCTCGCGTTCAGCCATGAGTTGCTCTATTTGAACCGCGCGGTGCCGAACGTGACGGCGAATTTGTGCAGCACCAGTGTGATCGCGCAATACCACGCGACGTTGCAGGGCAACGCGCTCGCGATTCTGCCGTGTTTCATGGCTGGACCGAACCCCGCGCTGGTCCAGGTGCTGCCCGACGAAGTGGTCGTGACCCGGCGCTTCTGGCTGTGCAGCCGCGAGGATCTGCGCAAGCTGCGCCGGGTCACGTCGCTGTGGGACTATCTGCGCGCCGCCGCCGAGGCTAACCGGCCGCTGCTGATGGGGGAATCGGCGGAAATGCACTACGTGGACGCTACGCAGGCGATCGATGCGATGCCGTTCGCGTAACCAGTCCGCCGTTCGCATATGCACCGACGTCGCGACCCCGTAGTCCCTACGATGGGCTATCGGGCGACCCATCCGGACTCGCCGCTTCTGCTTTCTGGCGAGGAACGAAACGATGGAAGACGTCGTGGTGATTGGTGGCGGCCCCGCGGGCGCAGCCAGTGCGTTGTGGTTGCATCAACTCGGGCTGCGCGTGATGTTGCTCGAGGCCGGCCCCGCTGTCGGCGGATTGCAGTTGCGCAGTCCGTATTCGAACAGGTGGATACCGGGCTTGCTCGGCAAGTCCGGACAAGAGGTCGCCGGGCTTCTGCAAGAACAGTTGCGCGCCGCCTCGGTGCCGCACATCCTCGGATTCAGGGTGACCTCGTTTCGTCATGTGGACGCGTCTGCTGTCTGGGAAGTCTCGAACGGCACCCGGACGTTCCGCGCACGCTATGTCGTGATTGCAACTGGCTCGAAACCGCGTAGCGCAGGGTTCGTGGAATCGGATTGTGTCGCGATTGGGCCCGGCATATCGATGGAGCGGGTTTCGGTTGAGGGCCGGCGGGTAGCCATTCTTGGGGGCGGCGACAATGCGTTCGAGCAGGCGAGTTCGGTGCTGCGCCGAGGGGCTGCCAGTGTGGACATGTATTGCCGTCGTCGGCCGAATGCGCAGTTGCTGTTGCAGCGCCTGATTCCTGCACGACATGTTCACGTCGGACCTTTCAAGGCCGATCAAAGCAGCATGACCGTCAACGGCATTCCCTATGACGTGCTCGGCGTTCAGTTCGGCTTCGACGCCTGTATCCCTGGAGGCCTCGATGTTCCTCTGCGATCAGGCTGCATCGATGTCGACCAGCAAGGCGCGATCCCTTCATTGCCGCGCATCTATGCAGCGGGTGAAGTGACGAACTATTGGCATCCCTGCGTGACGACCTCGTTTGCGCATGGCATCCAGGTGGCGAAGTCCATTCAGCTCAACCTGCTGGCAGAGGCGGCTGAAGGTGCTTCCGAAGCTGCGCGCGAGGTTCTGGTGGTGGATTGAATGCCTGGGGCCTGGGGCAGTTCCTGCCCTGGGTGTGATGACGAAGGCCACATGCGCTTCCTTCCGCATGTGGCCTTCGACGTAACCGTATGCTGCGGCGAACGGTGCAGGTCTATCCCTGGCACCGTCCGCTAACAGGTTTAGCTCAGTGCATTCGCATTCGTATTTGAGCCGCCCTGTCCCATGCCACCTTGTGCGGCCCACTGGAAGTCGTTCACGCCGGCGATGCCATCCGAACCCGCAACATCGTGCGTCTCGATCTGGTTGTACACGCTTGGGTTCTGCAACATCCACTTCGCGGCACCCGAATCGGTTGGCGTCGCATTCGCCGGCGGGTTGTACGCGAGCTGGTACAGCGCGTTCGGGTCCATCGGCGGTGTGTTGTTTGCGCTCATGTAGCTTGCCAGCGCACCCGACGCGCTTTGTGCATTGAACTGCTGACCACCGGTGTTCTGCTGGCCACCGTAGTTCTGCTGACCGCCGTAGTTCTGCGATCCACCGTTCTGGTACGGCTGCACCACCGGACCGTGCCCCAGCGGGATCGTATTGCTGAATCCGCCATTGAAGCCGCCACCGAAGTTAGACGCCTGCGAGGGTGAACCGGTATTCGAGCCACCACCAGGCGCTCCGTTTGTTCCACCGGTGCCGCCCGCGCCACCCATACCGCCCTGCGCGGCCCACTGAAAATCGTTCGCACCCGCAATGCCGTCCGAGCCCGCGACGTCATGCGTTTCAATCTGATTGAACACGCCCGGATTCTGCAGCATGAACTTCGCCGCCGCCGAATCGGTTGGCGTCGCGTTCGCTGGCGGGTTATACGCCAGCGCGTACAGCTGGTTCGGGTTCAGCGACTGCACGTTGTTCGCGCCCATGTAGCTCGCCAGGGCACCCGAGGCGCTTTGCGCATTGAGCTGCTGGCCGCCATTCTGCCCCGACGCCGGAGCGCTGCCACCGGCCTGCGGCGCCCCCTGAAGCATCTGCTCGATTTCCCCGAGCACGGTGGCGAGCGCCTGCTGGAATGCGCTCTGGTTTCTGCTCGCTGCATCGGACTGCATGCCCGGGTTGTATTGAACCTGGTCGGAACCGTTGTTGATAATCACAGTAGTCATCGTACGGCCTCATACGGATAGGTAGATGTGGTGAAGGCGACGCGTGAGATGACTCTAGGCTCCAGCAGCTTTTTCAACGTGCGACATGCGAAGTTGTTTTCCATGGCGCGAAGCGTCGGTGACGATCCGTGTTTCGAGCTGAGCGCCGCATGAGTGCGCGCAAACCGGCGCCCGACTGTCTTCGCAAATCGCGACCGGTGTTCGGTAACGGCGATGTAGCAGGCCACCTGCGATACCGATAATGGGCTTCCATTCGATGAGGATGCGTCGGCTTCGCCACTGCATCCAGAGGTGCTCGTTTCGCACAGGCGAGCGTTTATGCAAGGAGCCCCGCTGTCATGAACAACATATCGATCACTTTCATACCCGACGCCTCTTCCAGCATGGTGTCGGGTTCGCAGTCGAACGGCCAGAACGCGCCGCCCAATGGCGTAGACGCGAAACTCATCACTGAGATTCAGAACATACTGACCACCCTGATGCACAGGCAGGAGGGTGGCACGCAGCCAGGCACGCAGCCGACGAACCCGCAGCAGAACAATTTTCAGCAAACGAATCCGCAGCAAACCACGCAGTCACAGAGGAGTCTGTCGCAGGCACCCACCGGGTCGCCCGCTCAGACTACGAACTCAAGCAGCGCCTCCTATCCCGAGCTGGACAACTACACGGCGCAGAACGACTCGTCGGATCTCGGCAAATGGTCGGATCTTGCCGCAAGCAGCCAGGGCGTCTCGCTCGAGCGGCCGCTCGCCGCGATGCAGATCCTGTCGGGCCAGTCGGGTGCGAACGGACAACCACCGACGCCAGCGCAAAAGCAGGCCGCCATGCAATTCGTCAACGACAACCCGTCGATGAAGAGCGCGATGCAGAACGCGGGCGCGCTGAAATCCGACGGCACCATCGATCAGAAGAAGATGAAAGGCTTGATGGACTCGGTCCATACAAATCTCTCGCAGGCAGACGACAACGTTAAGGCCTACATGAAGAAGCATCCCGATGCGGATGCGGCCTCGCTCAACAAGGTACGGTCGGCCGGTTTGATACAAGCCTACAACGCGCTCGCCGGGGAATCGACCGGCCACCAGGGCGGCAAGAACAACAACAATTACAGCGGCGGGAAAAACAGCGGCGGCATCACGACGAAACAGCAGGTCGACGAACTGCAGGACAACAAGGGTTTCAGTTCCGCGCTGAAGAGTGCTGCCCAGGCGTGGTCGTCGAGCGGCGCATTCGATGCGCTCGATCGCGCCGGTGACGACAAGGCAACCAGCAAGGCTGACGGAAAAATCAGCGACGACAATCTGTCGAACTTCATCAAGAACGATGCGCCGAGCACCGCACAAGGCAACCAGAGCTTTCTCGAAGATGCGAGCCTGCAGAACATCACCGCGAACACCGATACCAGCAAGCTGAATCAGGACATCTTCGCCAATCCGCAGAACTACAGCCCGCAGCAGAAGGCTGCGGTGATGGTGAAACTGATGCAGACACTGGTGAACGTGAAGGCGGGCGGATCGGATGGTCTACGCGATGTCAGCAAGACCGTGGCAGCACTCACTCAGGACATCCAGCAGCTTGCCAGCGATCCCGCCACTCAGGCGTACCTGCAGCAAGCCGTGCCGCCTGCGATGCAGAATCTCGATGGCGAATTTGCGCAGGCCGGCGGTCTCTCCGAGGCGGGCGGCAGTGGCGGCGGTGGTGGCTCGGCGGTGGACGGTTCGGGTGGTCAGTCGCAGGGAGCCTCTTCGAACGTTGCCGATCAGGTGCATGAAGGCTTGAAGGACGCCAAAACCGTGACGCAGTCCCTTAGCGATCTCGCCAAGGGAGAGGGTTTCATGGGGCTCGGCGGCGACAGCGCCGCGGCCGAAGCCGCAGGGGCGGCAGGTGCCGCGGGCGGGGCCGAGGGAGCCGAGGGCGCAGTGGTTGGGGCCGATGCAGCGGTCGCTGGTGCGGAAGGCGGTGCAGCAGCAGCCGAAGGCGTGATGGGTGCGGTAGCCGGCGGTCTTGCCGCGGCGGCGCCGGTGCTGGCAATCGGCGCGGGCATTGCCGGTATCGCGGGCATCGTCATGGCCATCGTCCAGGCGGTGCAGAAGAAGCAACACCAGAACGAGTTCGCCGACAACGTCGATCCGACGTTGAAGCAGTTCGGCATTCCGCTGCCGAGCTGATCTGAGAAGCCTGAAGCGAGGTCATACGATGCGCCGCGTTCTATTCGACCGGAAAGATGAAGTCATGCGTTTTGTCGCGAGGCAAACCGGTGAAAGCCGCTATGACGACTGCTCGACGATCGGGCTCGAGAAGGATGGCGAGATCGTCGCGGGCGTCGTCTATCAAGGGCACAACGGGCCAAACGTGCTGATGCATTTTGCGCTCGGCGGCTCGCGCCATCTGATTACGCCGGCGTTCGTCTCTGCCGTGTTCATGTATCCGTTCCAGGTGTTGCAATGTCATCGCGTGACGGGTCTCGTGCGGGCTGATAACGTCAGTGCGCAACTGCTCGACGAGCATCTCGGCTTCGTGCGCGAAGGGGTGATGCGCGAAGGTGCGGGCGATCGCGAGGACTTCATCATGTACGGGATGCTCGAGCGCGAGTGCCGGTTTTTGCGTGGTCGTTATTTCGAGGCGCTGCAGCGGGAGTTGAATCGTATTGAGGTGGCGGCGTGATTAGTGGTACGTTTTGAGGCTCATGAGTGGAGTAACGGACGTCGATGTGACGTCGCCGTTACATTGGGAGCCTAGCCATGCCAGACAATCTGCTTATCGGCGACGTTGCTCGCCGCACCGGTCGGAGTGTCCACACCATCCGTTGGTACGAGTCTCAAGGACTGTTGCCGGGTGTGGTTCGCGACCAGGGTGGCCGAAGACACTACACGCAGCGGCATGTCAGCTGGCTCGACCTCATGGAGCGCCTGCGCAGTACCGGCATGTCGATTGCGCAGATGCGCAACTACACGGCGCTCGTCGAGCAAGGCGCGGCTACGCTGACAGAGCGTAGGGCGCTGCTTGCTGCACACCGTGCCCGCGTGCAGGAAGCCATCGAGACATGGACCGATGCACTCGCTCTGATCGATGCCAAGGTTGAGTTCTATGACGAATGGGTTGCCATCGGTCAGCGCCCGGCGGTCGAGCCGCATCGACGTCTCCTGACATCGACGGCGGCCGCCAGACAACGGCGAGACGGTTGAGCTGACAATCCCGCGGTAGTGGGCGGCCTTCGAGGTAGTCAGGCTGTTACATCGTTGGAACCTCGACTCGACGGCGCGTGCAACACGCGATCAATCAGCGCGGTGTCACAGTATTCGGTGAGTTCGCGCAACATGCCATCCTCGACGCGGATCACGAAACAGTATGTGTTCGCGTACCGCTCACCGGACACGGTTGTAGCATCGCCGTCGCACTGTACGACCACATAATCTTCGTCCGCGAGAATCCGCGTGGGAGCGATGCTCGACGGCGCCTTGAATTGCGCATAAAGCGGCTTTAACAAGCGTTCTATGACATCGGCCTTACCGTTGTAGGTGCCCGACCATGCCGTGTTCCCGATGATCCGCCAGACAAAATCGTCTGCCATGGCCGCGCGAAAAGGGCCGTGGTCGCGCTGGGCGCGTGCGTCCATGATGCTTTGTACTAGGGCTTTGTTTTGCAGAGTAGTCATTGCTGCGTCTCCGGACAGTGGAAACAGTGGACACGCATACGTTACGACCTGGAGTGCGCTCTAGGTCAAGCGCCAATCAAACGAGGGGCTTAACCATGAATACCCGCTTCAGACCTTTCTCCTCGGCACGATGCGTCTCGATGTAGCCGATGCGAGCGTAAAGCGCGATATTTTCTGTCATCGTCTCGTGGGTGTAGAGCCTGATGACGCGATAGCCTGCCGCTCTGGCTGAGCGCTCGGCGTACTCCAGCAGACTGCGGCCTATTCCTGTTCCTCTTGCAGAAGGTGCGACGGCCACGTTGTCGAGCAGCATCGCATCCGGCTCAGGGACGAGCACGAGAATGCCTTGTAGGGTGCCTTCCACCTCGACAACATAGACCCGGCCTGCGGCGATCAAGACTTCGTAGTCATCCGACATCGGTCCCGGCGGCCGCCCGATACGACTGATATAGGGCGAATAGGCGTGTCGAACGATTTCCTCGATAGCTTGACGGTCGGCCGGGACGGCGCGGCGGGGATCGGGATGCATTGCGATGTTTCTCCAGGATTCGACCGATCACGCGCGCCTGGTCTCGCGAATGGACGAGGCAAGCATCCACATCGCCGCGTAGTAGCTCGCGAGTATCCACAACGCCGACAACGGCAGCGGCGCGTGAAAGCGATCCCATGCCAGCAGGGTGTCGCTGAGCATGAACAGCAGGCCGCCAGTTGCGGCACGTCGTGCAGAGCTGCGCAGACCGTCGTCCGTTGCGCCGTGCATCCACGCGCGAGCCAGCGCCTGAGCGCCCATCGTCGCCAGTACCAGCACATAAATCAGCACAGGCACGCGCAACGCAGACGGCAACGTCGGCCACAGCAACCAGACGTTTAACGCCCCATAGCCGACACAGGCAACCCATGGCAACGGACGAGCGCCAAACCGTGTATCGCCGCTCAGTGCAGCGATAAAGCACAGATGCGCCAGCAAGAAACTGCCTAGCCCCGCCATAAACAGATTCAACGGCAGCATCAGGAAGACATCACCGGCCAGCGACAGGACTATGCCGCGCAGCATCCACGACCGGTAGCGGGGTGCGGCGGTCTGCGCCGTCCATGCGAGCCGCAGGATCAACAGCGTGGCGAGCGGCTTGCATATCCAGTGCAGCCAACGCCACGGCGTGTCCCCCGCATTCATGAGCAACGCGCCGAGAATTGCACCGGCCGCCGCCGCGAGCGTCAGGCATGCAAGCAACCTTGGTCTCGGCGACGAATTCGACGAACCGCGTCTAAGCGGTTCCGACTCTCCATGCAGCGTGCCGTACAACCAGTCCATCAACGGAAACACGATGTTGAAGTTGTACATCTGCATCAAATCCCGTCGATGATGGATTCGATGCAAGCGTCGCATATGGCTGATCCACGGCAGACGGGCGAGCGGATGCGTCTCGGGCAGATGTTCGCAGGCGTGAAAAATCTCATAGCTCAGGTACCCGGCCAGCATCGTGCCGCAAAACAGCGCGGCAACATTGCCGTTGATTTGCGCCAGCAACCACCAGACAACGAACAGCCCCACGCTGTAGAACACGATCAGCCACGCGGGAAAGAGAATGACCCGCCAGTCCTGAGCAGACTCGTAACGCATCCGCTCTTCGACGAAAAAGCTATGGTGATCGCCGGTGTGACGCTTGTAGAACATCGCGGCCAGCCGATGCTTGTAGTGACCGAGATGCTTATGCGCAAAGTATTCGGTCCAGTTGAACAAGACCAGCGCCAACGGAACGGTCAACCACTCGAGCGGCTCGACACGATGCAGTGTTCGCCAGAACAGAAACAGGCAAAGAGCGCCGTACGCCAAAACAAAGCCCCCGTGCAACCAGGGGCTGTAACGCGGATGAATGCCTGCGCGATAGCGCATCCGGAATGCCTGAGTGTCTTGAGGCACAGCGGCTCCTTCTCTCGTTGACGTCGGCAATGTGTCACGAAACGCGACGGGTCGTCTCGCCTTTCTTCAGCGATCCCGTCAAAGAGCGCGTCCACTCCGGTGGTTTCCACAAGTGCCGGAGGCGCTGAAAGAACGGCCCCGGTTGTGCGATATCGCGTAGCAGGTCCCTATATTCGTGAAGCCAGCTGACGAACAGGTTTCGCGTGTGAACCTGATTGACGATGCCATATTCGGGTAGCTCGTCTTGCGATTCCTCGACGAACGTACCGAACAGACGATCCCAGACGATCAGCGTGCCCGCGTAATTCCTGTCGATATAACGAGGATTACGCCCATGATGCGCACGGTGGTGACTCGGCGTGTTGAAAACGAACTCGATGGCGGGATGTAACTTCGGCACCAGCGTGCTGTGGATGAAGAACTGGTACACGAGGTTCAACGCGTAACACATGCCGATCCAGACCGGATTGAAACCGAGCAGCGCGAGCGGAACATACACGAGCCAGCCGCCATTAAATATGTTGGTCGCGTTCTGCCGCATCGCCGTGGAGAAATTCAGGCGCTCCGACGAATGATGCGTCACATGCGCACACCAGAACCAGCGTATGCGGTGCGAGGCCACGTGAAAGAAGTAGTAGGCGAAGTCGACGGCGATGTAGAGCACGATGCCGACGAGCCAGCTCCACGAGATGTCGAACAGCCGGTGCCGGTAAGCGAGCGCGTAGACAGGAAAAGCAATCACGCCCGCGAATACCAGTTCACTGATCTGATAACCAGCGCCCAGCGTGAAGTTCAGAATCGCTTCGCGCGCATCCATCAGCTTGCTGTCGTGGCGGATGCGGAAATACTCCCATAGCGCGACGCCGATGAAGACGGGCGTCGCCACGACGAAGATCATTTGACGTGCGTCCAGCGCCAGCCACGACGCGACGGTTCGACCGACTTCGTAGAGCCCGCTGTGCGTCAAGACTTCAGTGAATGCTTCGATTGTCGCCATATGCGTCTCCCCCAGCTTTCTTGTCTGTAGCGCTATTGAAAACCAGAAGGCCCTCGCAAGGCTTGACTAACGATGTCAGCAAATTGACAATCCGTGCCATTCGCGAATGGTCGTGAATGGGAGTGGCGATGCCGATCAAACGGGTGACAGGCGCGTGGACGCACTTACTGTGCGACTGGCTCGACGCGGAAGCGTTGCCCGCTGCGCGCTTGCGGGCCGAACTGGCCGCACTCGCCGACGATGAGGTCGTGGCGATGGAAACCTGGCAGTCGCTGCTCGAACGCGCGACCGCCATGCGTCCGGCGGTGCTCGCGCCGGGCCTGCAGATCGGAGCGCTCGTCGAACCGCGCCATGTTGGTGTGCTCGGCTATCTCGTGCTGGCTTCGGACACGGTAGGCGAGGCATTGCTCGTCTATCGACGCTACGAACGGCTTTTCTACGGCGTCGATCTCGCCGAAATCGAAATCGACGCTCAGGATGTCGAGATTCGCTGGCCCGCGAGTGTGCCGGCCGTTTCG
The DNA here is from genome assembly GCF_002362315.1 of Paraburkholderia acidicola. Lineage (GTDB taxonomy): Bacteria > Pseudomonadota > Gammaproteobacteria > Burkholderiales > Burkholderiaceae > Paraburkholderia > Paraburkholderia acidicola. Next base: position 1,528,736 of record NZ_MTZV01000004.1, on the reverse strand, counting down.
CAAGTCGTCGACGATGTCGCGATTGCTGCGCTCGTCACCTTCATCGCACGACAATTGAATGCTGCGCCGTCACCGAGCCGGATCAGTTTCGTTCACACGCCGCCCGCCGATTCCGCCACACAAACGCTCTACGAAAACTTCTTCGGATGTCCCGTGGATTTCGGCGACGTCTGCACACGGGTTCGTTTTCCGGCTTCTTATCTGATGAAGCCGATGGCGCACGCGGACCCTGGTTTGCGCGCGTTGCTCGATCGTCAGGCGCAGGCGCTGCTGCTCGCACAGCCGGATCCGGATGCGTTTGAGCGCGCCGTTCAGGAGAGTTTGCTCAAGCTGTTGCCGGAAGGCGCGCCGACTATTTCCCGCGTTGCGCAGGTGTTGCATATGTCGGCGCGTACGCTGCAGCGAAGGCTCGAGGCGGGTGGGGAAACATGGCAGTCGATGCTCGACCGTACGCGGGAGCATCTGGCGCGTCAGTATCTGCTCGATCGAAGTCTGAGCCTGAGCGATATTGCGTTGCTGCTCGGTTACTCGGAGCAGAGTGCGTTTAACCGCGCGTTTCGGCGGTGGACCGACGAGACGCCGGCGCGTGCCCGACGTGGGGAACGTGATGGGCAATGAGCGATCGTGGAATCAGGTTGTTGCCAGGCCCGATTGCTGCGCGGCTTGCATCACCTTCTGCACGTAGGTCGGATCGCCGGTGCCGGCCGGTGTCGAGTTCAGGTTGTTCAGATCGACACCGTTCGGGCCGGAGTTGTACGCGCGTAGCGCGGCGCCCATGTTGCCGCCGAACTGCGAGGAAAGCGCCTTCATGTAGTTCGCACCGGCTTTGATGTTGTCGGCCGGGTTCGAGATATCGCCGCCACCGTATTGCTGAAACTCGTTGTTGCCGAGTTGCATCAGGCCGCCACCTGGGGTATTCGCAATCCCCTTGGATTCCTGCCAGATCTGGCCCGCGATGATGCCGGGAGGTACACCGGTCGATTGCGAAGCCGACATGATCTGATCGTGGTATTTGCTCGCAATGTCGGACGGCGACATGTCGCCGCCGGAGGTTTGCTGCGCTGAGTTAACGGATGAGGCTTGCGAGGGTTGCTGTGCGGGCGGTGGTGACGGCTGTTGTGCGTCCGATGTCACGGGCGGTGGCGGCGGCGGTGCCTGCGTAGATTGCTGACCGCCCTGCGCCCCTGCTGGCGGTGCTTGCGGCGCCTGCTGAGGCGCCGAATCCGGTGAATACGGTTGCGAGGCTGGCGAGGCGGACGACTTGCTGCCGATCGGTGGCGCGTCGTCGTCTCCGCCCTGGTTCTGCATCTGCTGCAGCAGGTACTGGATCATCTCGAGCAGCTGCTCGAGGAACTGCAGGTTTTTCGTCGCGTCGCTTTGCGACGGATCGCTCGGGTTGTTATCGAGCGCAGACGAAGGTTGGTTCTGCATGACGTTGAGCATGGCTTGCTCCCGCATGAGGTTGGCTTGTCGCGATTATTGGTCGCGGCTTGGCTTCGGTCAGTGTGTGATGCGAAGCGAGCGACCGCCATGCGAAGCGAAGCCGGCGACGTGCAGCAATGACTTATGTCTTTGGCAGCGTAGATTTCTTGCTGCGCCGGCGCGGCTTGGGCTCGACGCCTACGCGCGGGTCGCGTGCCAGGACGAGCGCTGTCATTTGCTCGACGGTTTCCTCAAATACCGGATCGGCTTCCGGGACATAGAGCCATTTTCCTAGCACCGGATGCGGTCGCAATGCGGGCATTTCATCGATGAGTGCGGCGTGGCGCTCCTGCGATGTGCATACCAGCAGGCCGTTCCACGGCGCGTCGCGATCGGCGGCGATCAGACACAACAGACCGTCGATATACGCGGCATCGCTGCCGAACATCCGCTTGTGGAGGTAGGTCGGCTCGCGCTCGAAGGCGTCGAAGATCCAGAGGAGAGAATTGCGGATGGTGGATGGCATCGGTGTGGAGTTCCTGGCGACGGCTATGCGGTGAGGTGCAAAGCTACAACCATTCCAGCCCCTTCCTCAAGGTCTCGCGTGCATTGTCTGTAATCACATCGCCATGTGCCACGACGACGCGCTCGAACGGCAATGCGAGGATGCGGGCCACGCTCTCTCTCGCGGCGCGTCGATTCGTGTAAACCACGCGCATCATCGGCGGCCAGGTGACGTTGCCCAGCATGCCATTCAACTTGAGATAGCCGCGTGTCAGCCAGTGCGAATGTGTCTTGAAGTTTTCGACGAGGTCGGAGGTGATGAGTGTCTTTGAAGATGGGTGATAGAAAACGGTCTCCTTCAACATGCTGCCTGCGATTGAGATCGACACTAGATCACTGCGCCAGTCTGGATCTGGTTCTTCCGATAGCACGGCGTCGAAATGTAGATCGCGTCGTTTGCGGTGTAGCCTGGCTGGTCCGTGCAACCTCGCGTCGGGATAGGTCGTCAAGGCCTGTTGCGCGTATACGTGGTGGAACAGATTCGGGCAGACGATGTGGCGGACAGGGCCGATTGCATCGATGGAAGCGCGCAACTCGGGTGTGATCGGTATCGGGGAATGTAATAGCACCGTGCCCGATGAAAGGCGGATCACTGTCATGCGGGTGTCGACGTGGAGCCCGAGGAAACTGTGGGGGGCTTTGCTTACCCAGATGTCTTCGGTGATCTGCTCAAGCTCGCTTGTTTTGAGTTGATGCATGCGGCTTCCTTGGCGATCGGTCGGGTTAGCGAAGCAATATAGGTTCTTCGATTGGATTACTCAATGGGTGTCGACATCGAGAGGTCTGGAAGAAGCGTCTTATATCCGACTGGGTCACGCCGTGCGTTAGTGACGGCGAGCGCGAACGTGTATCGCGTGTCGATCCAAGGAGTGTCCAATCGGTCGAGTTTTCGCAGGGTTGTGGGGTGGCTAATATTTCCCCTACAAAGACTTATATTTTACTTATAATTCACATGAACTCGATTGGCTAGGCCCCGAAAGCTGTGAAGCAGTTGCGCAAGCTCGACCGGCCGCATCAGGTTGCAATCCGCGGCGGTGTAAACACACTGACCACGATGCCAGATTGTCAGAACGTAAAGGCACTGACGAACCATGATTGCGGATATCGCCTCAGAGTCGGCGACTACCGGGTTTTGTTTAACTGGGATGGCGAGATTCGAATCGTCGAAATCGAAGAAGTGAGGAAGCGCGATGAACGCACGTACTAACATTCAGATCATCAACGGAGCCGACGGTAAGCCGGCCTTTGTTGTGATCCCCTACGCGGAATACGTCGCAGGACATAGCGCCGAGCGCGACCTGATTCCGCACGCTGTCGTTAGCCGCACGGTCGACGGCGCAACGCCGGTTCGTGCCTGGCGTGAACACCTCGGCCTCACGCAAGGGGAAGTCGCTGGGCGTTTGGGTATTTCGCAATCGGCCTATGCGCAGCAGGAAGCTAATCCGCGTCTGCGGAAACAATCGAGCTTAAAGATCGCGGCGGCGCTCGGTATCACTGACGGGCAGCTTGATTTTTAAGAATCGGGAAAAACAATGACTACGCCTAGCTGCAGCCCTGTAGGTGCAATTTAGCGTAGTTCGCAGGAAGCGGGAACGGGTGGATTTGCTGACAGCCTTATCAGGCTTGGTGCGCCCGGCTGGGATCGAACCAGCAACCCCTGCCTTCGGAGAGCAGCACTCTATCTTTTCTCCGCTTCGCATCCTCAAAAAGATCGCTGCTTTCGTTTCACAGTCCCTCATCCAATCGTACAACACTCGACGGTTATGTCGCGCAGCTAGTTAACTTCGGCCGTCTCAATTCGACCCTCGGCAGCCCTTCCGTGGGCCTGAGGACGTACATTGGGATCGCTACAGAGCTGCTCCCATCTGACGTGCGCGTTCCCTACATTGGCTGGCCATCCACAGCATGAACCACCCCAGCCCGCCAAAAAATATCTCTAGCAACCCTATCTCGCCTATCAACATGAACGGCGAATCTCGGTGATGCATTTCCGACAATGCGGCGGCGAAAAACGGGAAAAGAATGAGAATCCACCCCGACAATCGAAACCACTGTGCCTTTGACAGTTCTTTCTCTCCGGGCCTGGACGCCATCTCAGCGAACTGCGATCTGCTAATCCCTGACACCTTGGCACTTCGCCACTGTAGCCATTTAAATATCGCACCCGTTACCACAACGAAGATGAGAGCCGACACCCGGGCGTAGTTGTGAACATATGTAGTCATACGTGCGCCTCAAACGTGGAGCGAACCCGTCGCCCCGGTCGACATGGACGCATAATTCTTGTTAATTTCGGAACACGCGTCGAACGGCCGCTCCTGGCCGACTACTGCCCGAAGCAGCGGACTGGATTCGACCCAAAGCGGTCATCGACCCCGCTCCGAAGCAGTCATCCGATGCGGCCGCAATACCTGGTCAGACAACACGGCGAGCACGTGGCTTCCAGATGTTCGTACGTGGCACGTATTTCTCATACCCCGTTCCGTCATCGACGCCGACGACCTGATGGCCGAAACATTCAACCATCGCAACAAGACTGCCGGTGCCGCCATATGGATAACCATGCGGGTTGAACTCCAACACATGCCGTGTTGCTCGCGGTAGGATTGCAATGAGGTCGTAGTCTCCATTCCAGAATGCATCAAGCATGGACGCGAAGTCCCATCCAGGCGTCGACATCTCAGGAGAATGTCGCTTCGGAAGCGGAGTGGAAAACCAATATTCGTTCCACTCAGCCATTTCTTCCGCGGTCAGGTTCGGAAAGTAGGCGCGTTCAGCCTCGGTCAGAGAAGCTGATAGTTGCGACTCGTCGGCGGGCTCATCGCTATCTTTTGCAGCCTTCACGAGGTCAAAGAATTCCGTCAGTCGCTGTAAGGCCTTCTCGCCATTCGATTCGAATTCAACGTAGCAGTAAACCGGACCGTCTGGAGCGGCGGCCGCCTCTAAGACCTTGTCTGAGGACGAGGCGGGGTAGGCAGCCGAAGCCGTCACACGCTTTTTGAAAGGCCACATATATGATTCGAATCAGTGTTGTGTGGTTGGCGCGTGAGGGCGCTTGGACTAGCTATTGTCAACGATTTAGGTGGCTGCGTCGAATGTCTCAAACTGGCCGAACTGAGCCTCACGACGACCGGCTGAGCACGACCCATTCCTGCCAGTGGAGGCGACATCACGTTACTGATAGCTTTCGAAGTCCTACGGACGTCCGGGGCCGTGCGACTGCGGGGTAATATTAGCAAGTGGCTTGCAGACGGCCCCAGAAGTGCTGGAGGTCACAAGGTAGCAACGCTAGCTCTACCAAAGGTACCTAGATGACGATCGTATATCACTACTGCGACGCAACAGCCTTCTTGTCAATTATTGAATCTGGAAGACTCCGTCTCACGAATGCGAGAAGGACGAATGATCGACGGGAACTCGAGTTCTTTAAGGAAAAGGCGTTCGAGTACATCGCCCAGTTTGCAGAGAAAAACGAATCATTGGAGACATTTCACACCGCCCTAGATTTTCATTTCGAACTCGTGGAGGATCTCAGTGAATACCATATTTGCTGCCTATCAAAGGAGAAAGATTCTGTCGGTCAATGGGTTGCATACGCGGACAAGGGCGCGGGATTCGCAATCGGTTTCGACGTCAATGCCCTTAGGTCTGCGGTAGGGGCACCGATCTTAGATGCAAATTTCGCCACGGCACCTTTAGAGAGTACGGCGGGTGACTGGCGGTTTGCGCCAGTAATTTATGGTGACGACAAAAGCTTAAGGCCACACCTCGATAAGATACTAGGGTTCGGAAGAGCACAAGAAGGGGCCGAGATCGGCACAACGCAACCGGCGCGCGACTACATCAACCTGATGTGCGCTTATTTCAAACACCCGGCCTTTCGAGACGAGCACGAATGGCGCGTCATTTACGATGCTACGCGACCGGCTCGTCTTGCCAAGCTACTCGGCGAAGAATCCCAACCCGAAATCCGGTGGCGCTATGGGAAGTATGGTCTCACTCCGTATTGCGAGACGCCTAACATCTCGGACTGTATTCGCGAGGTAGTAGTCGGACCAAGTAATCTAGATCGAGAGACCGGCAGTTATATATCTCAGTTCTTGAGATCGCATGCGATCGACGCCGAGGTCGTAAGATCAGAATGCCCTTATCGTTGAGACGATCGGTTTTATCTTGGCGACCTGCGTCGTCGCCGCTCGCGCGACCGCTTACCGATTGCGGAGCCGATGCATGAATGTCCAGCCCACGATGGAGGCCGACGACGCTATCATGGCCAATAGCCGCTGCGATTCTGCCTACTTCACAATAGCGGCAATCCCTTTTCGGCTCCGTCTCTAGCACGGATCACCAGATGCGCCCCGTTGGTCTGCTCGCTTTGTAAATAGTCGAATACAGCGAGTGCGCGCCTAATGACTTCGCCCATGCTGTCCGCGTGGATGTCATCACGAAGTCGTTCAAGCTGTTCCTTGACTTCAACACTCATATCAAGGTTCAAACGGACCTTCGGTTGCTTTCGAGCTGTGCGCATTTCACTTCCAAATCTAGTGGTAACGCCACAAGGCGGATATCATCCGGTCCTCGCGGCGTACCGCACCAGGCTCTACCTTTCGCGCGCACCGCCAAAAATGCCCAGCACTGTGACGGCACAAAACGCCGTAAGTGTGACGAGCACAGGCAAGCCTCTATAAGCATCAAGCGCGGAAGTCGCGACAACCGCAACAATCGCCAGATTCGACCGCTTGAGACGTGTCAAGCAGCGGACTGTCACGGCGCGCCATGTAGACGGCTCATTGACTTCAAGACTTGCGAAGTCGGCCAGACGCTTTTGCAGTTCCTGTTGCGAATCCATCGTATTCTCCGCGGCAACAAAAGCTGCCGCAGAGACACGGAGCGCAGACACACGTGGAAACCCCCGATGAAAATCACCGGGCTCACGGGTAGCGCTCCGGGTCTCCAACTGCGTCCTCGGGAAAATCCGTGTTAACGGTGGTTTTCCCGGTCTTGAAGGAGAATACGGGCAGGTTTAAAACCTATACAACAATCCCGACGATCGCTCGTCGGCCTGGCAGAACCCCAGCCGCACAGGAGAGGACGCAACGACACTCCCTTATACGGCGGGGCACTTAAATTTCTGTTCCTCGATCAACAGTGTATCGACCGAGGCTAGCTCTCTCTGGTACTACTAAATCCCATCGCTCGTGCCGCATTTGGCGGCCCGTGAAGATAATATACACAAAACACCCCCATTACGCAAGCACTCGATCGCGCCTCGTTCACAGTTCGCGTGGCGCCAAATGGTAGCCGAGCCGCTTCAGCAAGCAGGGTTTTCTGCTCCTGACCTCGGCCATTGAATTGCGGTAAGCTGCGATCAGTCAGCGGCTGACGGACGCTAACGTGAAAACACGCCACTGGTTGTCGGTGGCTCCCAAAACGATCAGATCTCCGGGGAAACATATGCCGACCCTCGTCCACGACTGTCCCCACTGTGGGGCCGCGTATGCTTCGTTCAATATCGTCTACTGCCTCCAGAACCCGACCGACGGCAATCGGTATAACGCGTTTGGCACATGCCCAGCGTGTGGAATGGGATTGTGCGCAGATGTCAAATATTCGTCCTCAGGCTTGAGCCATACGGTTGGAGAACTCCGTAAAATCCCAAACCTAAAGATTAATTCGGTATATCCGTCCAAACCGTTACCGGATACGCCCGAAGACTGCCCACCCGCAGTTAGTCACGCATATATGGAAGGCGCCGATTGTCTCGGAAGTGGTCGATATACGGCTGCGGCGGCCATGTATCGCAGATGCCTCGAAGTAGCCCTCAAAGCTTTTTGTCCGGATGTCGAAGCGTGGAAACTGGAGAAACGCATAGATAAGCTCGCCGCCGAAAATCGTATCACCAAAGACCTGCAAACATGGGCGCACCGCGTGCGGTTAGACGGAAACGACGCGCTCCACGAAGAAGAGCAATTCACGAAGGAAGCGGCAACCGAATTGGCTGAATTTACCCGATTGTTGCTCATCTACCTCTACACGCTTCCAGAGAAAATCAAGCGACGCATCAGGCCTCCCGCGGCCGAGTGAACGTGGCGTCTCCGCCTCCCCCACTCCCACAAACTCCGACTCTGCAATCAATAGCTCGCTCGCAATAGACATCAGAATCGCAAATCAGAAACTTCGATTACCGGGGCACAATAATGCAAGACATTCAGGAAGAAAAATATTTTAGAACCTACGCCTGGTCATATTTTTCCCTTCATGCGGCACAACGGCTACAAGCGTTTCAATTTTTTATCACATTGATCACCGCACTTATAGCCGGATTTGCGGCAATTGCAAAATCAGATATTTATCGCTGGTTTTCCGTAATTTGGTTTCTCATTTCTTTTCTTAGCTTTATATTCTGGAAACTCGAATGCCGAACAAAAGAACTCGTGAAAAATGGCGAAGAAGCCTTGAAATATTTAGATCGCCTGCATCCATTAGACGAAATTAATAATCATCCAAATTATTTGCGAATTTTCGAGCGAGACGAGAGTATAACAAAACAGCGAAGTAAATTCCCGCTTTGGAGTGGCCATTTCAGCTATTCTCGATGCTTCAATTCTGTTTTTGTGTTTTTTGGAGTCACAGGATTGATTGGCGGCATCCTTTGTATACTCATCGGAAAATAATAATTAATTTAGTGAACCATCGAAATCCAGAGAATATCATTCGGTTTTTTCAACATGCTGTACGCCTAAAATTCGGCAACATTCGCGAAGACATTTGCACGCTTATTCTTCCATTATGGAATTGGAACAACAACCCGACTAATGCTGTGGGACACCATAAGGTGTCGATATTAATCTTAGTCCACCTCCAGCAATCAAGCCGAATTGGAACGAGACCTAAGCTTGAACCGGCGCAGCACCGGCTCAACCACGTAACGCGCTCCCAACCACACCACAATTCCGACGATCATCACAGACGCAACCAGAACGATGAGCGTCGCAATAACTTCCATGTCGTCAGGATTCGCCAGCCCGTCATTGCCCGTGACCCGCAGCACAAAGCGGATAGAGTCGTCCAGGAACCACGGCATTTCATACGGCTGGCTTGATATCACGCCCGCGAGCACCCAACCGCCCACCAACGTGACGATGACCTTCACGAGAATCGCCAGAGCCTTCTTCACCTGACCTCCACCGTTCCATACGCCTTGGACGGACTTCCCGGAACAGGAATCGTCGCTCCCTGTCCTCTCAAATACGTCGCTAGCTGTTTGAACTGGCCCGGATTCGCGATCGTGATACACCCTTCGCTCAACCCCATCGGCCCGACAGGATGCAGACGAAAAGCGCCGCGCTTTACACCGTCGACCATCGTAGAGTCACCAGTTTTCGGGTTCCACAGCATGAACCACTCCGTATGGTTGGTCGTGCCGTACCCATACTCGCCCCACAGGTCCCGAAACCACCCGAGACGCCCGCCCGACTGCCGATCAATAATGTAATAAGTGCCCTTCGGAATCGGCCCAATGGCTTGCTGCGACGTCGCCGCAGGGTTGTCCCGGCCATTACCACGCCCCGAAAAAGCAACCATCGCACCGACGCCGTCGCAGTGAAGCACGGACGTATTTTTACCGTTCAAGTCGAAAGTGCATCTAGTCGGCATATCTCAAAACCCCAAGGCAATGTCCGAATAAATCTTACTCGATTAAATCACCGGCAACAGCAACTGCACAGCCGAGCGCCCCATGTGCGGGGCAAGGCGCGCACAACGCTCCGTCGCCGTAATAGACGAGTGTTCAAGTAAATCTCTCACAACGTAGAGCGACGCACCACCCATAACCAGCCAGCTCGCAAACGTATGCCGCAAGTCATGCACGCGAAAATCAGCTATCCCCGCACGTCCACAGGCAGCGCGAAATCCTTTCTGAATCGTTGTTAGCCGGGGCCCGGAAGGCACTGCAAACACTCATCGAGCACCCGCCGCACACCGTTCGACCCACTCTAGCTGCGTCTTTAGCACAGCAATCGCTTCGTCATTGAACGGAACAATCCGACGCCGATGAGCCTTTATATGTTTCGCTTCCAGCACAAACACCCGACGCTCGAAGTCGACGCGAGACCATTCCAGCTTGAGCAGTTCGTTCTTGCGACATCCAGTGTGCGACGTCATCCGTGGTTTCCGCTGGCACGATCTGCGCCAAACGTGTGCAAGCTGGCACGTGCAACGTGACACACCGTCGCGGGTATTAAAGAAGCTGGGAGGATGGGAAACGCTGGAGATGGTGCAACGCTATGCGCACCTCTCGGCCGATCACCTGGCGCATTGGGTACAGGCGCACACGCAGACCGTCGACCTGCAAGCGGTCACAGGCTAACTGTATTTTCACTGTACCTGGGAGAAACGACGAAGAAGAGAAACTGCTGAAACCCTTATCAGGCTTGGTGCGCCCGGCTGGGATCGAACCAGCAACCCCTGCCTTCGGAGGGCAGTACTCTATCCATTGAGCTACGGGCGCATTAACGCGAAAGCGCCGCAACCTGCGAGGAAGACGAGGAGGCAGCGCCAGCGAGACCGAGAGAATACCCGGTTTCCCGTTACCCGTCCACCGCACAGCCTTGACAGACGGGCCCCGGCCGGACCAAAAGCAGCCAAACCAAACCAAAGGGACCCATCACTCCGGGTAAACGACTGCTGAACAAGTCAGCAAGCCCGCTCGCTCTCACTTAAACCTTCCGTCTATAATCGGCGTGGCGATAAATTAACAACAGGTCATAGCTGTCACGCTGTACCGCTCACAATACCGATGGGAGACGAGACAAGCATGAGCGAAGCACCACACGAAGCCCCGATCAAAACCCCCGCGCAGCTCATTGCCGCCATCATTGCCGGTTTTGCTGTCCCCGTAATTATCATCATCCTGCTCGCGTACTACGTTAACAACTCGACGCGCACCGGCGCAGGCACCGACAGCCTCACCGATGCCGCCGTAGGCGAGCGGATCGCGCCAATCGCCCAGGTCGCCATTCGCGACGCTAATGCGCCGCGTGTCTACAAAACCGGTCAGCAGGTCTACCAGGCCGTCTGTTCGGCATGCCATGCGGCTGGTGTAGCCGGCGCGCCGAAGTTCTCCAACACCGGCGACTGGGCCCCGCGCATCGCACAAGGCTTCGCTACGCTCTGGCATACCGCGCTAACCGGTACCGGCGCAATGCCCGCGCGCGGCGGCACGAGCCCCGACGACTACAGCGATTACGAAATCGGTCTCGCCGTCGCCTACATGGCCGACAACTCGGGCGGCAAGTTCGGCGATCCGCCAGTGCCGGCGGCGGCTGGTGCGGCGGCGGCATCTGGTGCTGCAGCTGCATCGGGCGCCGCACCTGCTTCTGACGCCGCGGCAGCATCCGGCGCAGCAGCCGCTTCTGGCGCAGCACCTGCATCGGGCGCATCTGCCGGCGGCTAACAGGTAGCGGGTGACAGCAACGAGGCGGCAGCGACCGCCGCCATTGCCGCAGTCAGTCGGTTACATGGTCAGCGCCGCGAAGCAACATCATCCCTGCACGTGCAATCGCACGCCGCAGGGATTTTTCATTTCGGCTTCGAAACCGATGCAACCGGCATCGTTACCGGCCGACTAAAAGCTTCGACAAACGCCAACGCCGGCACCTCCCGTGCAATCGAAAGAAAGTGTTCGCTCAACGCCTCGGGCCGCAACCACGGGTAACTCAACCCATCCTGCAACGTCGCGAGCGCTACGCCATCCGGGTCCGCCACAACATCCATCCGCGCAATGTGGATGTGAAGGTGCGTCGCCCGCACACCGGCCGCATCGCGTGCAAACATCCAGTGATAGACACCGTGCCCGACCCGCAACGACGCGGTCGCGGGTTCGCGCATCACAACGAGCCACGGCAGCGCATCAACTCGCGCGTCGGTTGCGTCCTCGGTCCCGCTCACATGAAGCGTGTCGCATACGTAGTACGTCCGGCATTGCGCATATTGCGCACCAAAATCACTGACGAGCGTCTTCGCAATCGCAGCAGCACCCACGGTGCGGGCCGGAAAAGCGATGTTTTCGGTAGCAAGGGAGAACGTGAGCACGGCATCCGCCGCGAAGATCTCATCGATACGCTCGGACCGCGTGTTGTCCTTCGCGTCGATATAGGTTTCGAGCGCAACGCGGTACGGGGTGGGCGACAGAGGCAGGGGCATGAGGCTCTCGGCTGAACAGGCCGTGCCACTCTAACGCGCATAATCACCGCCGCGGTCGATGAGCCTCGTGCGGTAAGGGTCTTCCCATCTCACCCCACACACAAGGCCCAACACACTCAAGGCTTCTGCAACAACGCCTTCAAACTCGCCAACCGGTCTTTAGGCGACATCGGCGCCTCATCGGCAGTAGGCGGCGGCGCGTCATCAAGCTCCATCTCCGGAATAAACCGCGAAGGCTCGCACACCACCGTCTCTCGCGCGCGCTTACGCTTCTTGCACCAGTTCAGATGCAAACTGCGTTGCGCCCGCGTAATCGCGACGTACATCAATCGCCGTTCTTCTTCGATACGCGCATCGTCGATTGGCGCATCGTCGGACCCGCCGCGATGCGGCATGATCCCTTCCTCGACGCCGACCAGAAACACATGCGGATACTCGAGCCCCTTCGACGCATGCACCGTAGATAGCCGCACCGCATCGGGATCTTCTTCCTTCCCTTCGAGCATCGACATCAGCGCAACCGTCTGGATCAACCCCAGCAGGTTCTTGCCGGTATCCGCGAGACCATCGGCGTTGTCATAGCCGGTCGCTTCACTGTCACCATCCGCGGAAATCTCCGGCTCGGGCTTGGTGCCCTTACGCTTTAACCACTCGATAAACTCGAGCACGTTCTGCCACTTCGACTGCGCCTGGCGCTCATCGAACGTGTCGTACAGGTACGCCTCGTAGTGAATCGCCTCCATCATGTCGTCGAGCAGCGTCGTCGCGGCATCCTTGTCCGCGCGGTCGGTGAGGCGCTGCATGAAATCGCAGAACGCGCGCAGCGGTTCGACCTGGCGCGCCGACAACCGAGCCTCGATGCCGCCCATATACACCGCCTCGAACAGCGACACCTTCGCCTGCCCCGCAAACGAGCCAAGCGCTTCGAGCGTCGTATTGCCGACACCACGCCGCGGCGTAGTAATCGCGCGAATGAAAGCGGGATCGTCGTTAGCATTCGCGATCAACCGCAAATACGCACAGATATCCTTGATCTCGGCCTTATCGAAAAACGACTGGCCACCCGACAGCACATACGGAATCCGCTCGCGCCGCAGCACCTGTTCGAAGATGCGCGCCTGAAAATTACCGCGATACAGGATCGCGTAATCGCGAAACTGCGCACGCCGTTCGAACTTATGCGCGGACAGCCTGAACACCACTGATTCCGCTTCATGTTCTTCATCGTTGCAAGGCGTCACCGAAATCGTGTCGCCCATGCCGTGCTCGGACCACAACTTCTTCTCGAACAGCTTCGGATTGTTCGCAATGACGTTATTAGCCGCAGTCAGAATCCGCACCGTCGACCGATAGTTCTGTTCAAGCTTCACCAGATGCAACTTCGGAAAATCCTTGCCAAGCTGCGCAAGATTTTCGAGCGTGGCGCCGCGCCATCCGTAGATCGCCTGGTCGTCGTCGCCCACTGCGGTAAACGCAGCGCGCGGGCCGGCCAGTTGCTTGAGCAGTTCGTACTGGCACGCATTGGTGTCCTGGTACTCGTCGATCAACAGGTAGCGCAGTTTGTTCTGCCAGCGGTCGCGCACCTGCTCGTTTCGCGCGAACAGTTCGGCGGGCAAACGGATCAGATCGTCGAAATCGACGGCCTGGTACGCGTGCAGCGTCGCCACGTAGTTGCGATAAACAATCGCCGCCTGTTGTTCGTCTTCATTCGCGGCGATCGCCATCGCCTCGTCGGGCATGATGAGGCCGTTCTTCCACAGCGAGATGATCGACTGGATCTTGCGGATCAGGCCTTTGTCCGTCGTACCGATCTGTTCCTGCACCATGCCGAAGCAGTCGTCGGAATCCATGATCGAGAACCCCGGCTTCAGACCCACATGCTCGGCTTCCTGACGCAGGATCTGCACACCAAGCGAGTGGAACGTGCACACGGTGAGCTGATTGACGGGGACCTTGCGGCCTTCCTTGCCCGGCGTCGTGAGCGTCTTGCCTTCGAGCAGTTTGCCGACGCGCTCGCGCATTTCCGCCGCGGCCTTGTTCGTGAACGTGACGGCGGCGATGTGGCGCGGCTCGAAGCCTTTGGCTTCGATCAGGTGCGCGATCTTCTGTGTGATGACGCGCGTCTTGCCGCTGCCAGCGCCGGCCAGCACAAGACACGGACCATCGAGATAGCGCACCGCTTCGTTTTGAGCGGGGTTTAGACCTGCGGACATCGTCAGTGGATGGGGTGTAACGGTTGAGGGCGCAAGGACCCTTGAGACATGCGGCGCAACGGCTTACCTACGCGAATCCCCGTTGCGCGAGACCGGCGATGTTAACACGGATGAACGACATCTCATGCATCGCGCAACGGCCTGAAGCGGCACCGCGCCGCTAGTCACATAGCCGTAACGTCAAACCCGCGCTCGATCTACGCGCCACCCATGCCAGAATGTCGCCGTTGCGCGCCCTTTTAGCTTTTATCGCAGGAAATGCTCCCATGACTTCACCGCTAAAAACCGGCCTGATGGGTTACGGTTTCGCCGGCCAGACGTTTCACGCGCCGGTCATCGCCCATTGCGGACGCGCAAGCGTCGCCGCCATCGCCACCGGTCAGCCCGAACGCGCGCAGGCCGACTTTCCGGATGCGAAGATCGTCCGCGATCTCGATGCGCTCGTCGCACTCGACGACATCGAATGCATCGTCATCGCGACACCGAACGACACGCACTACGATCTCGCGAAACGCGCGCTCGAAGGCGGCAAGCACGTGGTCGTCGACAAGCCCGTCACGCTGACCGCCGACGAAGCCCGCACCCTCGCCGACCTCGCTCGCACGAAGGGCCTGTTGTTCGCGCCGTTTCACAACCGTCGCTGGGACGGCGACTTCCTCACCGTGCGTGCGCTGCTTGCAAGTGGGCAGCTCGGTCGCGTGACGCATTTCGAATCGCATTTCGACCGCTTCCGTCCGTTCGTGCGGCAGCGCTGGCGCGAAGACGCGACGCGCGGCGGCGGCCTGCTGTTCGACCTCGGCCCGCATCTGATCGACCAGGCGCTGGCGTTGTTTGGCGCGCCGTCGACGGTGTACGCAACCGTCGCGCTGCATCGCGACGCGGGTAGCGCTCCTGATTACGTGCATCTGCAGCTTGGCTACCCGAACCTTGAAGTCGTGCTGCATGCGAGCGCGCTGACGGCGCTCGCGCCGCCGCGCTTCGCGATTCACGGTACGCGCGGCAGCTATGTGAAGCACGGCCTCGACACGCAGGAAGACCAGCTGAAGGCGGGCTTGCGTCCCGGCCAGCCGGGCTTCGGCGGCGGCAATACGCCGGGCCGGCTGCGCGTGCTGGAAGGCGACGACGAAGTAGAAAGCGATCTGCCGACACTCGACGGGGCTTACGCGGACTTCTATCGCGCCGTCGCGGCGTCGATTCACGAAGGGACACCGTTCCCGGTCAGCCCGCAGGACGCCGTCGACGTGATGACGATCATCGAACTCGCCGCCCGCAGCGCAGAGGAGGGCCGCCGGCTGCCGTTCGCACAGCGCGCCTGAACAACCTGAGCACCCGCAAACCTGACAAACCGAAAGCAACCCACCACCGCACAAACGGTTACAAATAAACGGCCCGGCACGTCATCGCGCGTTACCGGCCGGTCGTTCTTGTGCGGTAACGTTTCGGACCGGCGACAATCCCGGACACAACAACAAGGCAACAAGGAGAAAGGTATGCAACGCTTCATTCGCGCACTGGCAGGCGTCGCGCTGGTTTCGTCGCTGGCGGCCTGTGTGGTCGCGCCGCCGGAAACCGTGCACACGGGTCCGACTCCGCGAGAAGTTGCGATCCAGCGTTTCGATCAGGTCAACGGCCGCATCGACAACCTGGGCCGCCGCATCGATAACCGCGTGAACCAGGGCTACTATCCGCCGCCGCAAGGTGCAGCGCTGCATCACCGGCTCGACGTGATCCGCCAGGAATCGCGCGACATGGCCGCGCAGCACGGCGTCGGTCTGTCCAGCGACGAACAGCGCGTGCTGAATCAGGAACTCGACGGCGCCGCGCACGCTATCGACCAGTAAGCGCCTGCTTTCCAAAGACGGCCCGCGCAGCATGACGCTGCGCGGGCCGTCTGCGTTTTTGGCCCCGATCAGCGACCCGGATCCGCCCATATTTTCGGCGCGTGCGACGCTTGCAGCACCGCGCCGGGCATCGCCGCACGCGTGCCCGCGCGGCTCCCAATCGTCCATTTGACAAGCCTCCGGGGCTCGCGTACATTCGGCCGCACGCGTCGGGAGAGCGCGCTGGCCACCGCAGTTTCAAGCAGGCCGCGCCGCCGAAGGGGCACACCCACAAACTCTCAGGCAAAAGGACCGACCGCGTCGAAATCCGTCATTCGCCGTGCATCATCTGGCACCGGTTTTCGCACTCTGGAGAGCGGCAGTAGCCATCATTCTGGCAAGCTGCCCACCGAAGGGGCGCGCGTTTCGCCACGACACCGTTGCACAGTCGTAGCAGCGCAATCTCTCAGGTATCGAGGACAGAGGGGTCATGCACCGTATCGTTCGCAGGCATCAGGCCGCGAGGATTGCGCTGCATGGCCTTTTTTGTTTGCGAAACGCCCGAGGCCCCGATGACCGAACCCAAACGCACCCCGCTCCACGCCACGCATTGCGCGCTTAACGCCCGCATGGTCGACTTTGGCGGCTGGGACATGCCTGTCAACTACGGTTCGCAGATCGACGAACACCGCGCAGTCCGCACCGATGCGGGCATGTTCGACGTCTCGCACATGTGCGTCGTCGATGTGACCGGCGCGAAAGCGCGCGCCTTCTTCGAGCACGCGCTCGCCAACAACGTCGGCAAGCTGCAAACCCCGGGCCGCGCGCTCTACTCGTGCATGCTGAACCCGAACGGCGGCGTGATCGACGATCTGATCGTCTATTACTTCGCCGACGATACCTTCCGCGTAGTCGTCAATGCCGGTACCGCCGAAAAAGACCTCGCGTGGTTCAACCAGCTCAATACGACGGGCGGCTTCGGCCTCACCATCACGCCGCGCCGCGATCTCGCGATCGTCGCCGTGCAAGGCCCGAACGCACGCAACAAGGTCTGGCAAGTCGCGCCGTCCACCCGCACCGCTACCGAACTCCTGAAACCCTTCAACGCCGCGACAATCGACAGCACGCCGTTCGGCGAGTTGATGATCGCGCGCACCGGCTACACCGGCGAAGACGGCTTCGAGATCGTGCTGCCGGCCAGCTTCGTCTGTGAGTTCTGGGATGCGCTGCAACGTCAGGGCGTAAGCCCGTGCGGCCTCGGCGCACGCGACACGCTGCGCCTCGAAGCAGGCATGAATCTCTACGGTCAGGACATGGATGACAACGTGTCGCCGCTCGACGCCGGTCTCGCATGGACGGTCGATCTCACGCAGCCGCGCGACTTCGTCGGCCGGGCGCCGCTCGAGGCAAACGGCGCGCGCAGCACGTTCGTCGGGCTGATCCTGCAGAAGGAAAACGGCAAGGCGGGCGGCGTGCTGCGCGCGCATCAAAAGGTCGTTACACCGCACGGCGACGGCGAGATCACGAGCGGTACGTTTTCGCCGACGATGCAGGAATCGATCGCGTTCGCGCGCGTCCCGACCGCCGTTGCCATCGGCGACACGGTGCAGGTGCAGATCCGTGACAAGAATTTTCCCGCGCGCGTGGTAAAACTGCCGTTCGTGCGCAACGGCAAAGTGCTGGCTGTCTGACCGCCCGCCCCGCGGCGCCCGACCCTTACCTAACGCATACACACCAGGAGCATCCGATGAGCAACGTCCCGGCCGATCTGAAATACACCGAAGAACACGAGTGGATCCGCACTGAAGCGGACGGCACGCTGACAGTCGGCATCACCGACCACGCGCAAAGCACGCTCGGCGACATCGTCTTCCTCGAATTGCCGGAAGTCGGCAAGAGCGTGAAGGCGGGCGATGCGATCGGCGTCGTTGAATCGGTGAAGGCTGCATCCGACATCTATTCGCCGGTAGCGGGCGAGATCGTCGCGGTCAACTCGGCGATCGCCGATACCCCGGACGACGTCAACAGCGATGCATACGGCGCATGGCTCTTCAAGATCAAGCTCGCGGCTGGTGCATCGACCGACGCGCTGATCGACGCCGCCGCCTACAGCAAGCTGATCGATTAACTTTTTACTCACGAACCGCGCGGCGCGCGCCGGCCCAGTCGCCTGAGCCGCGCCCCGCGCCCGCAGGACTGCCATGAAGCTCGAACATCCGGATCGTCTGATGAACCGCACCCCTCTCTCGCTCGCCGCGCTCGAAGTGCACGACGCATTCGCCGAACGGCACATCGGCCCGGATGGCGCCGATCAACAGGCCATGCTCGACGCGCTCGGTTTCGCGTCGCGCGCCGCCCTGATCGACGCGGTCATTCCGCAAGCAATCCGCCGCACTGAGACGCTGCCGCTCGGTCCGTTCGCGCAGCCGAAGAGCGAAGCGGAAGCACTCGCGGCGCTACGTGAACTCGCGGACCAGAACCAGGTGTTCCGCTCGTACATCGGCCAGGGCTATTACAACGCGCACACGCCGGCGGTGATCCTGCGCAATGTGCTCGAAAACCCGGCGTGGTACACCGCGTACACGCCGTATCAACCCGAAATCTCGCAAGGCCGGCTCGAAGCGCTGCTGAATTTCCAGCAGATGATCCTCGACCTGACCGGTCTCGCCATCTCCAACGCATCGCTGCTCGATGAAGCCACGGCCGCCGCCGAAGCGATGACGCTGCTGCAACGCGCGGGCAAGCCGAAGTCGAACGTGTTCTACGTGGCTGACGACGTGCTGCCGCAAACCATCGAAGTCGTGAAGACGCGCGCGAAGCCGGTCGGCATCGAGGTGAAAGTCGGCCCCGCCGCCGAAGCCGCACACGCAAATGCTTTCGGCGTGCTGTTGCAATACCCGGGCGTGAACGGCGATGTGCACGATTATCGCGCGCTCGCCGAAGCGATCCACGCAGCGGGCGGCCACGTGGTCGCCGCCGCCGATCTGCTCGCGCTGACCGTCCTCACGCCGCCCGGCGAATGGGGCGCGGACGTCGCGGTCGGTAACTCGCAACGCTTTGGCGTGCCGGTCGGCTTCGGCGGCCCGCACGCGGCGTACCTCGCAGTGCGCGACGAATTCAAGCGGCAGATGCCGGGGCGCCTGGTCGGTGTGACCGTCGACGCGCAAGGCAAGCCCGCGCTGCGTCTCGCGCTGCAAACGCGCGAACAACATATCCGCCGCGAAAAAGCGACGTCGAATGTCTGCACGGCGCAGGCGCTGCTCGCGATCATGGCGAGCATGTACGCGGTCTACCACGGCCCGCACGGCCTGAAGACGATCGCACTGCGCGTGAACCGCATCGCGGCGCTGCTCGCAGCGGGTGCGAAACAGCTCGGCTACACGGCCGTCAATACGACTTTCTTCGACACGCTCACGTTCGACACCGGCGCGCGCACCCAGGCGCTGCTCGATGCGGCCGTGGCGAAGCGCATCAACCTGCGCCGCGTGAGCGACACGCGCGTCGGACTGTCGATCGATGAAACCACCACGCGCGGCGATCTCGCCGATCTGCTGGCGGTGTTCGCGCAAGCTGCCGGTTCCGCAGATGTACTGCAGATCGATACGCTCGACGCCGAACTGGCGAAGGCTGACGCTCTGTCGATTCCGTCAGAACTCGTCCGCACGAGCACCTACCTGACGCACCACGTCTTCAACCGTCACCATTCCGAAACCGAAATGCTGCGTT
The DNA here is from genome assembly GCF_002362315.1 of Paraburkholderia acidicola. Lineage (GTDB taxonomy): Bacteria > Pseudomonadota > Gammaproteobacteria > Burkholderiales > Burkholderiaceae > Paraburkholderia > Paraburkholderia acidicola. Next base: position 1,508,788 of record NZ_MTZV01000004.1, on the reverse strand, counting down.
ATCTGCGCAGCCTCGCGGACAAGGACCTCGCGCTCGACCGCTCGATGATCCCGCTCGGTTCGTGCACGATGAAGCTCAACGCGACCTCGGAGATGCTCCCGGTCACGTGGCCCGAATTCGGCCAGATCCACCCGTTCGCACCGGCCGCGCAAACCGTCGGTTATCGCGAGATGATCGATCAGCTCGAACAGATGCTGGTCGCCGCAACCGGCTACGCGGCCGTGTCGCTGCAACCGAATGCCGGCTCGCAAGGCGAGTACGCGGGCCTGCTGATCATTCACGCGTATCACGAGTCGCGCGGCGAAGGTCATCGCAACGTGTGCCTGATCCCCGCTTCCGCACACGGCACGAACCCGGCCTCCGCACAGATGGCCGGTATGCAGGTCGTCGTGGTGGCCTGCGATGCGCAAGGTAACGTCGACATCGACGACCTGAAGGCCAAGGCCGGGCAGCACAAGGACAAGCTCGCGGCGATCATGATCACGTATCCGTCTACACACGGCGTGTTCGAACAGAACGTCCGCGAAATCTGCGAAATCGTGCATGCACACGGCGGCCAGGTGTATGTGGACGGCGCGAACATGAACGCGATGGTCGGCCTCACGGCGCCGGGCCAGTTCGGCGGCGACGTGTCGCACCTGAACCTGCACAAGACTTTCTGTATTCCGCACGGCGGTGGCGGCCCGGGAGTCGGTCCGGTCGCAGTCGGCGCGCATCTGGCGAAGTTCCTGCCGAACCAGGTGTCGTCGGGTTATGAGCGCGCGCCGCAAGGCATTGGCGCAGTATCGTCGGCGCCGTACGGCTCCGCCTCGATCCTGCCAATCTCGTGGATGTACATCGCGATGATGGGCGCGAAGAACCTCACCGCGGCGACCGAAACCGCGATCCTCAACGCCAACTACGTCGCGAAGAAGCTCGCGCCGCATTACCCGGTGCTGTACTCGGGCCCGGGCGGACTCGTCGCGCACGAATGCATTCTCGATCTGCGTCCGATCAAGGACACGAGCGGCATCACCGTCGACGACGTCGCCAAGCGCCTGATCGACTACGGCTTCCACGCCCCGACGATGAGCTTCCCGGTGCCGGGCACGCTGATGGTCGAGCCGACCGAATCGGAATCGAAGGAAGAACTCGATCGTTTCGTCGAAGCGATGATCGCGATTCGCGATGAGATTCGTGCCGTCGAGGAAGGTCGCGCGGACCGCGAAGACAATCCGCTGAAGCACGCGCCGCACACCGCGGCAGTCGTGGTCGACGACGGCTGGAAGCATGCATATGCGCGCGAAGCTGCCGCGTATCCGCTCGCTTCGCTGGTCGCGCGCAAGTACTGGCCGCCGGTCGGTCGCGCCGACAACGCGTACGGCGACCGCAATCTGTTCTGCTCGTGCGTACCGATCGCCGACTATTCGTGACATAGGCACGCCACAGTCCGGGTGCAACCTCGTTGCACCGTTTTAACGCAGGACCGGCTAACATCACACACCGAATCAGCCTAACGAAGGAGTTTCGCATGGCGAGAATGGTGCGAACGATGCAATGCCGGTCCGTGTCGATGGGTGGTGTGTCAACGGCGGCGGCGACGGATGTGCCCCGCAGGCGGGAAACGAAGACGCCGCTGGCTGCGATGCTGCTCGGCGGAATGATGTTGCTCGGTGTGCAGCATGCGCGCGCCGCGATGAATTTCTGCGCCGCGCCCGCGCTGCAAACCAGTGAACGTACGAACGCAGATCCCGGCGTCAAGGCGCTGGTCGCGAACGTGCAGGCACATCTGAACGATCCGGCGCACGCCGTGGCGCGCCTGCATACCGAAGGCACGCTGCCGCACGAAGGCATTTACGACCAGAGCGTCGAGGCCCAGAAGGACCTCGATCTGTTGCGCGACGCGGCGCTTGCCTGGCGCGCAACCAGTGATGACCGCTATCTGAAGTTTGTCGACCGGGTGTTGTATGCGTGGGTCACGACCTATCAGCCGAGCTTCAATCCCATCGATGAAACGCATTTCGAGGGATTGATCCTCGCCTACGACATGACGGCGAGCGCGTTGCCGGTGAAAACGCGCAATGCGTCGATGGCGTTCCTGACGAAGTTCGCCAACGGTTACATCGCGCAGATCGATGCGCAGCCGCGGCCGCTCACCGGCACGTATCGCAACAACTGGCAGAGCCACCGGGTCAAGCTGATCTCGATGGCGGCTTTCACGCTCGATAACCGCAAGATGATCGATGCGGCGCAGCGGCTGTTCGTCGAGCATGTCGGCGACAACATTGCGCCCGATGGCTCGACGGTCGATTTCGCGGAACGCGATGCGCTGCATTACGTGACCTACGATCTGCAACCGCTCGTCACGGCAGCACTCGCCGCGCGTCGCCACAACCGCAACTGGTTGCCGCAGCGCGCAGCGACCGACGCGTCACTCGCCGATGCGTTGAACTGGCTCACGCCTTACGCGCTCGGGACGAAGACACATGATGAATTCGTGCGTTCGAGCGTGCCGTTCGATGCAAAACGTCGCGAGGCCGGCTTGCCCGGCTACGCGGGTCCGTGGGACCCGAAGAGCGCGACAGAACTGTTTCACCTTGCCGCGCGGCTCGATGGGCGCTACACGCCGATCGCACTGCGGCTGGCACCGACGCCGCCTGCCTGGCTCGCCGTGTGTCTGCCGCTGCCGGCGCGCTAACCCCACTTTTATTTGCAGGAGCAGTAATGGCCGTCAGCGTGTTCGACCTCTTCAAGATCGGCATTGGTCCGTCCAGTTCGCATACGGTCGGGCCGATGCGCGCCGCGCTGATGTTCGTGCAGGGGCTCGAACGCGATGGGCTGCTCGCGAACACGGCTTCCGTGAAGGTCGACCTGTACGGTTCGCTCGGCGCGACCGGTAAAGGTCACGGCACCGATCGCGGCGTGATGCTCGGCCTGCTCGGCGATGCGCCCGATACCGTCAACCCCGACACGATCGTCGAGCGGCTCGAAGCGATTCGCAAGTCGCGCACGCTGGCGTTGCTCGGCAAGCACGACGTGCCGTTCGTGCTGAAAGATCACATCTCGTTCTATCGCCAGGCGCTCGCCGAACATCCGAACGGCCTGACGCTGCGCGCGTTCGATGCACAAGGCGCCGCGCTGCGCGAGTCGACGTATCTGTCGGTAGGTGGCGGTTTTGTCGTGACGGCCGGCGCGCCGAACACGAAGGTGCTGTCGGCCGCCGACCAGCTACCATATCCGTTTCGCAGCGGCAACGATCTGCTCGCGATGTGCGCCGAGAGCGGCAAGTCGATTGCGCAGTTGATGTGGGACAACGAGCGTGCGTGGCATACCGAAGAAGAAACGCGCGCCGGCCTGCTGAAAATCTGGGACGTGATGCAGTCGTGCGTCGCGCGCGGCTGCGGCATCGGCAACCCCGATGCCGCCGGCACGCTGCCAGGGCCGTTCCAGGTCAAGCGCCGTGCGCCGCAGTTGTATCGCTCGCTGTCGGGCAACCCCGAGCGCGCGTTACAGGACCCGCTGTCGATGATCGACTGGATCAACCTGTACGCGATCGCCGTGAACGAAGAGAACGCGGCTGGCGGCCGTGTCGTCACCGCGCCGACCAATGGCGCGGCCGGCATCATTCCGGCCGTGCTGCATTACTACATGCGCTTCATGCCCGGCTCGAACGAGCAAGGCGTGATCGACTTCCTGATGACGGCCGCCGCCATCGGCATCCTGTACAAGCTGAATGCCTCGATCTCCGGTGCCGAAGTGGGCTGCCAGGGCGAAGTGGGCGTCGCGTGCTCGATGGCGGCCGCGGCGCTCGCGGCGGTGATGGGCGGCACGCCCTCGCAGGTCGAGAACGCCGCTGAGATCGGCATGGAACACAATCTCGGCCTCACCTGCGATCCGGTCGGCGGGATGGTGCAGATTCCGTGTATCGAACGCAATGCGATGGCTTCCGTGAAAGCGGTCAACGCCGCACGTATGGCGCTGCGCGGCGACGGCAGCCACTACGTATCGCTCGATTCGGTCATCAAGACGATGCGCGAAACCGGCGCCGACATGAAGACCAAATACAAGGAAACGTCGCGCGGCGGGCTGGCGGTGAATATCGTCGAATGCTGATGCGGCTTGGGCTTGCTAACGGTTTTTTTAAGCGCGGCCGCTCGCCTGTAGCGCTTTCGTAAGCGTGCGCCCCGCGCCCCCGGTGACATCTCGTCGCCTGCCGGCGTAAGCTGTCGAAGCCAGATCACTGACCGGTTTGTCCGACCACCTCACGAGGATTTTCTGCAATGCCGCTGCCGAATGATTCCGCCTCCGCCACCACCACCGGTGCGCGCCTTGTCGTCGATGCGTTGCTCACGCATGGCGTCGAACGTGTTTTCTGCGTGCCTGGCGAAAGTTTTCTCGCCGTTCTCGATTCGCTGCACGATGAAACGGAACGCATCGAGACGATCGTTTGCCGGCACGAAGCGGCGGCGGCCAATATGGCGGAAGCGACTGGCAAGCTGACGGGGCGGCCGGGTGTCGCGCTCGTCACGCGCGGACCGGGTGCGACGCATGCATCGATCGGCGTGCATACGGCGTTTCAGGACTCGACGCCGATGATCCTGCTGATCGGCCAGTGCGCACGCGAGCATCTGGACCGCGAGGCGTTCCAGGAAATCGACTATCGGCGCATGTTTGGCCAGATGGCGAAGTGGGTCGCGCAGATCGACGATCCGCGGCGGATTCCCGAATACCTGAGCCACGCGTTCCATACCGCGACGTCGGGCCGCCCCGGTCCAGTCGTGCTGTCGCTCCCTGAAGATGTGCTGAGCGACCTGTGTCCGGTCGTGCCGGGCGCGCCTCGTTATCACCGCGTGGCGGCAGCGCCCGCACCGGCGCAGATCGAGCGTTTGCGACAACTGCTCGAAGGCGCGCAACGGCCGATGCTGATCGCTGGCGGCAGCGGCTGGACGCCAGCCGCATGCGCGGACCTGCAACGCTTCGTCGAGCAGTGGCAACTGCCGGTTGGACTCGCGTTCCGCTTTCAGGACACGCTCGACAACGAACACCCGAACTACGCCGGCGATGTCGGTCTCGGCATCAACCCCGCGCTCGCCAAACGGATCAGCGATGCTGACTTGCTGCTAGCGTTCGGTCCGCGGCTTGGTGAAGCGACGACCAACGGCTACACGTTGCTCGAGATTCCGAAGACGAAGCAGACGCTCGTGCACGTGCATCAGGGGGCCGAAGAACTGGGCCGCGTGTATGCCGCCGATCTGCCGATCGTCTCCGGCATGCCAGAGCTGGCCGAACAACTTGCCGCGCTGAAAGCGCCCGCTACGCTACCGTGGGCCGGCGCTGCCGAAGAAGCGCACCGCGCGTACCTCGAATGGCGCAAGCCGCGCACGATCCCTGGCGACGTGCAGCTCGGCGAAGTGATGCAGCAGTTGCGCGAGCACCTGCCCGTCGATGCGATCGTGACGAACGGCGCGGGCAACTACGCGACGTGGCTGCATCGGCACTTTTCGTATCGGCATTTCCGCTCGCAGCTCGCGCCGACGAGCGGCGCGATGGGCTACGGCGTACCGGCCGCGATTGCCGCGAAGTCGCTGTATCGCGACCGGGACGTGGTCGCGCTGGCTGGCGACGGCTGCTTCATGATGGCCGCGCAGGAACTCGCGACCGCGATGCAATACGACCTGCACGTGCTGTTCATTGTCGTGAACAACAGCCACTTCGGCACGATCCGGATGCATCAGGAGCGGCACTATCCGAATCGCGTACATGGCACGGGGCTCACCAACCCCGATTTCGCCGCGTTTGCGCGCTCGTTCGGCGCACACGGCGAAACCGTCGAGCGCACCGCCGATTTCCTGCCCGCTTTAGAACGCGCGCGCGCCGCCAAATGCGCGGCGCTGATCGAAATCCGCATGCCGCAGGAAGCGAGCACGCCTGGCGCAACGCTCGAACAGGTGCGCGAGCAAGGGCGCAAGCTGCGGGGCGCAGCCAGCTAGTCCTAGTCTCGGCCTGAACCCCTACGGCCGTCCGCCAATGGACGGCCGGTCTCCCCCTCCTCCCGCGAACAATCGAACTGGGCACCAATTCGCCTTCTGTTCGGCCAATGCGTCGTGTGCCGTTGTAGGCAATATGCGTCAAATCGGGAAATGCCTGCGCAAATCCCACTGTCGCTAACTTGCCAACTTCGCGCCACCTTCGCCCATGAATGACACCCTCACCGCGGTCGACCTCGGCGCCGAGCTCGAGCAGGCGGTCGCTCATCAACAGTCGGGGCACTACGGCGAGGCCGAAGCGGCGTATCGGCGGATTCTTGCTGCGTTGCCCGATAACGCCGACGCCAACCATCTGCTCGGTATGGCGATCGCCCAATCGAACCGGCTCGATAGCGCGCAGCCGTATTTCCGCGCCGCGATCGAAGCCGCGCCTGCGGAGCCGCGCTTCTGGACTGGCTATATCGATGCGCTGACAAACGCCGGCTGGACCGAGACCGCGCGCCAGGTCGTGAAGGAAGCGCAACAGCGCGGCATCGATCCGGTGGCACTCGATCTGCAGCCCGCGCAGATTGCGGATGCATCGGCGGAAGAACTGGCTGCGCTTGTCGCGGAGTTCATGTCGACGCTCGCGGTGCTGCTCGACAAGCGACGCTTTGAAGATGCGGAATCGGTGGCGGGTCAGCTGACTGCGCTGCTGCCCGATTTCGCGCTCGGCTGGCAGGCGCTGGCAACCGCGTTCACGCAACAGGGCAAGCACGCGGCCGCAGTGGAACCGTTGCGCCGCGCAGCACACCTTCTACCCGATGACGAAGGCGTGCAGAGCGATCTGGCCGATGCGCTGGCAGCCGTTGAGACTGAGGCCGTTGCGAAGTCGCACAGCGCACCGGTTACAACCGCATCGTCCGCACCTGCCATCGCGCCACTCACGTATGCCGACGCCACCGCAACGCACGAAGATAGCCGCTTCTATCGACATCTCGCCGGCGGTCTCGTCGCGAACGTCCCCGTGCTGATCCCGACGTTCAACAACGCGACCTACCTGCGCAACATGATTCCGCAGTTGCAGGCCGCGGGCTTGCGCAACCTGGTGATCGTCGACAACGCATCGAGCGCGCCCGACATGCTGTCGTACCTCGACAGGCTTCAGGACGAACACGTCGTGGTCAAGCTCGACCACAACGCCGGGCCGCATAGCATTTTCCTGTCAGAAGCGAACTACGCGCGGCTACCGGACATTTTCTGCATCACCGACCCGGACCTCGAATTCAACCGCGCCCTGCCGCGCGAGTTTCTCTTCGAACTGATCGAAGCCACCGAACATTTCCGCGTCGGCAAAGCAGGCTTCGCACTCGACATCGCGAATCCGCACACGATGCAGGATGACCGCTTCCGTTACGGCGATCGCGACTACTCGATCTGGGAATGGGAATCGCGTTTCTGGCAGCAGCAGATCGGCGCGACGCTGCGAGGAGACCCGATCTACAACGCACCGCTCGATACGACGTTCGCCGTCTACAACAAGCGCTATTTCAATCGCGAGCGGCATATCTGCGGTGTGCGCTTCGCGGGCAGCTACACCTGCCGGCATCTGCCCTGGTACAAGGAATCGGGTTTGAGCGCGGAGGAAGAGGCGTACTACCGCGCGCATCAGAAATGGTCGACGTATCTGAAGCATCGCGTGTAATGCTGCTTTCTCTCACGACTCCACAGCCATGATTCCGAAACTGCTGCACATCATCTGGGTCGGCGATCAGTCGAAGCGCCCGGACAACTGCATCGACACGTGGCGCAAGTTCAACCCCGATCTGCAGATCCGCATCTGGGGCAACGACGACCTGCGCAATCATCGCTGGCCTAACGCCGCGCAGATGCAGGAGATGTGGTCGAAGGAACTGAACGGCGTCGCCGATTTGATGCGCTGGCAGTTCCTCTACTGGTACGGCGGGTTCGCCGTCGATGCCGACAGCGTCTGCGTGCGTCCGCTCGATGCCGAGCTGTTCGACTGCGATCTCTTCACGTGCTGGGAAAACGAACTGGCCGCGCCGGGCCTGATGGCCGCCGGTTATGTCGGTGCGCGGCCAGGGCATCCGCTCTTCAAGAAGATGGTCGACGACATTCGCCGGCTGCCGACCGTCTGCAACGATCGCGCGTGGAAAACAGTCGGACCGCTGCGCTTCACGCAGGCCGTACACGAGTTCAAGCCGAACGATCTGACGGTGTTCCCTAGCCACTACTTCATTCCGCGTCATCACAGCGGCCAGACTTATACGGGCAGTGGCCGGGTGTACGCGAAGCAGTTCTGGGGCAGCACGTTCAACAACTACGAAAGCCTTCGTGCACTGGAATTCAATTGAGCACAGCCCCTCTTCCTCCCGTCCAGCCGGCGCATAGCGTGCTTGAACAATTGCATGCGCCGTTCTTCGTGCAGAAGGTCGCGGTATCGCGGCAACTGGCCGGGCACGACCGCACGGCTGCGCTGGTCAGTATGTGTACGGGCAAGCGCGTGCTGCACGTGGGCTGCGTCGATTCGCCGATCTTCGATCCGCGCAGCAACCTGCATCTGAGCCTGCTGAATTCCGGCGTCTGCACGGAGCTGATCGGCGTCGATGCCGACGAGAACGGCTTGCGCGAACTCGCGCAGCACTGCAATCAACCGCTGTATGCGGACCTCGCACAGGTGCAAGGCCCCGTCGATATCGTGCTGATTCCCGAAGTGCTCGAACACGTCGGCAATGTCGCGTCGTTTCTCGAACAGATCGACCGGATCGATTTCGGCAACGTCGTGATTACTGTGCCCGACGCCGTGCAGTGTTACCCGCGACACTTCGATTTCGTCGATCGCGACGAGACCTTCGTCGAGATCGTGCACCCCGATCATAACTACTGGTTCACGCCGTACACGTTGCTCAACGTGATCCGCAAGTACACGTCGTGGCATGTGAAGGGGATGTTCTTCTTCAACAATATTTCGCTGCTGCTGATTGCATCGAAGGAAGCGCCGGTCGACGTGTCGTAGCATCGCTCGCGCTATAAACAAAAATGCCTTGAGGCCGCGAAGCCTCAAGGCATTTTTTCCATCCAGCGCGACGCGACGTGTGACGTGTCTCGTCGCCGCGCAACCTGCTAGCGCTTACTTACCGCCCACGCTTTCCAGCGTCGTCCACTTGCCGTCGACAACCTTGTACAGCGTGATGCCGCCGTTCTTCAGGTCGCCCTTCGCGTCGTACTGCAGGCTCTTCGACGTGACAGCCGGCATGTCGGTCTTCGCGAGGAACGGCAGGTACTTGGCCGGATCGGTCGAGTTCGCCTTCTTCATCGCGTTGAACATCGCCATTGCGCCGTCGTAGGCGTACGGCGAGTACGTCTGCACGTCTTCACCGAAACGCTTCTTGTACTTCGCGACGTAGTCGTTGCCACCCGGCATTTCTTCCAGCGGCAGACCAGCCAGCGACGCCACCGTACCGTTCGCCGCGTCACCCGCGAGTTGCAGGAAGGTCGGCGTGTGAACCATTTCGCCGCCCATCAGCGGTGCCTTCACGCCAAGCGCCTTCATCTGCTTGGCCATCGGTGCAGCCTGCGAATCGGCGCCGCCGTAATAGATCAGGTCTGGGTTCGCAGCCTTCAGCTTGGTCAGGATCGACTTGAAGTCGACGGCCTTGTCGTTCGTGTATTCACGATCGACGATCGTGCCACCCGCTGCCTTCGCGGCCTTCTCGAACTGGTCGGCCAGACCCTGGCCGTATGCCGTGCGGTCGTCGACGATCGCGATCTTCTTCACGCCGAGCTTCTTCACCGCGAACGTACCGGCGACCGAACCTTGCTGCGTGTCGGACGTCATCATGCGGAACGTGGTCTTGAAGCCTTGTTGCGTGTACTCAGGCGCCGTCGCCATCGCGATTTCCGGAATGCCCGCGTTCGCATAGATGCGCGAAGCCGGAATCGTCGTGCCCGAGTTGAAGTGGCCGAGCATGCCCTTGATGCCGTCGTCGACGAGCTTCTGTGCCACGGTCGTGCCCGTGCGCGGGTCGGCCTGGTCATCCGCCGAATCCAGCACGAAGCGCACCGGCTTGCCGCCGATCACCGGCTTCGTCGCATTGAAGTCTTCGATGGCGAGCGTGACGCCGTTCTGGAAGTCCTTGCCGTAGTGTGCCTGGGCGCCCGTCATCGGACCCGCGAAACCCACCTTGACGTCCTCTGCCTGCTGCGCGTGTGCGGTCCCCGCCAGCGACATTGCGGCAACCAGTGTTGCGCCTGCCAGCTGTTTCATCGTGTGTTGCATAGCTTCTCCTTGGTTCAGGTGTAAATGGAGCGATTGCGGGGTCGCCGTACCGCTTCCGTTATTTTTTGAATGGATCGATAAGGTTCGCTCAACCGATCGTCATCAAATTAGCATTGCCCCCTGCTGCTGCCGTATTCACGCTCACCGAACGCTCCGTCAGCAGACGTTCGAGCGCGTAATCTTCCTCGCCGCTTTCCAGTGCCCGTGCCGCGACACCCTGCACCGAGACGATCGGTCCCGAACGTTTCGCGACTTCCTTCACCAGCGCGAGCAGTTCGTCGCTGTCGCCTTCGAACAGCACGGCATCGAAGGCGGCGTCGGCGTTCTTGCGCACGCTCGCATGCTGCTTCAGCGCGGCGGGCAGCGCGGCGACAAGCTGCTCGCCAGCTGCGCCTTCAAACAACGCGCGGTTGCCGGTGGCCAGTGCCGCGGCGAACTGCACACGCGCACCGCTCGCGGTGGTCGGTACACACAGCACCGTGCCGCGTGCGCTGAGCGTGTACGTGTTGCGCTCACCGGTCGGGCCTGCCAGCACGGCGGTCGCACCGGCCAGCACGTGCGCCAGATAGGCTTCGCAACGTGCTGCCAGCGCGGCTTCGCGCTCGCCGATCAGCCAGTCGCGCAACGTAGTCAGCGCGGCCTGGGCGGACGGCACAGAGTGTGGATTGTCGCTGTTTTCCGCTGCTTGCGGTGCGTCCACTATGAGCGTCTGCGCGAGCGACTTCGGCAGGCCGGCCGGGCGTGTGGCCAGCAGCCGCTGCAGATACAGCGCGCCGCCGGCCTTCGGACCGGTACCCGACAGCCCTTCGCCACCGAACGGCTGCACCCCGACCACCGCCCCGATCACGTTGCGGTTCACATAAATGTTGCCGACATGCGCACGGGCAAGCACGTGCGCAATCGTCTCGTCGATGCGCGTATGAATGCCGAGCGTCAGGCCATAACCGGTAGCGCGAATCTGTTCGAGCAGCTTGTCGAGCGCACTGCGGCGATAGCGCACGACATGCAGCACCGGACCAAACACTTCGCGCTTCAGTTCGTCGATGCTGTCGAGTTCGATCAAAGTGGGCGGAACGAACGTGCCGTGCGTACCGCCGTCGGGCATCGACAGCTGAACCACTTTGCGACCCTTCTCGCGCATCGCCGCGATGTGTGCATCGATGCCGCGCTTCGCTTCGGCATCGATCACCGGACCGACATCCACCGACAGACGATCCGGATTGCCCACCGCGAGTTCGCGCATCGCGCCGGTCAGCATGTCGAGCGTACGGTCTGCAATATCATCCTGCAGACACAGAACGCGCAACGCGGAACACCGTTGACCGGCCGAATCGAATGACGACTGCAACACGTCCGCGACGACCTGTTCCGCGAGCGCCGACGAGTCGACGATCATCGCGTTCTGGCCGCCGGTTTCGGCGATCAGCGGGATTGGGCGGCCGTCGGCATCGAGGCGGCTAGACAGTGTCTTGTTGATCAGGCGCGCGACTTCCGTCGAACCGGTGAACATCACTGCACGCACGCGCGCATCGGCCACCAGTGCCGCGCCGACCGTTTCGCCATCGCCCGGCAGCAGCTGCACCGCGCCCGCCGGTACACCGGCTTCGCGCAGGATGCGCACGGCCTGGGCCGCGATCAACGGGGTTTGTTCGGCGGGTTTGGCTAGCACCGTGTTGCCGGCGGCCAGCGCCGCGGCCACCTGGCCCATGAAGATCGCGAGCGGGAAATTCCACGGGCTGATACACACCACCGGGCCGAGCGGCCGGTGCGTGTCGTTCGAAAACTCGCTGCGAATCTGCGTCGAGTAGTAGCGCAGGAAATCGATCGCTTCGCGGATTTCCGACACCGCGTTCGCCAGCGACTTGCCCGCTTCGCGTACGACGAGACCCATCAACGTGTGCATCTGCGCTTCGAGCAGATCGGCGGCACGCGCGAGACAATCGGCGCGCGCTTCGACCGGCGTCGCTTGCCAGATCGGCGCGGCCGACACGGCATGCGTCAGTGCAGCGCTAACCTGCTCGGACGTCGCATCGACGACGGTGCCGACCAGGTCGCGATGATCGGCGGGATTGCGTACATCGCGCGCCACGCCGTCGGGGATCGCGTGATCTTCGAGCATCGGCGCGGCGCGCCACGGATGATGCGCACTCGCCAGCAACGCCGACGACAGCGACGCGAGCCGGTGTTCGTTCGACAGATCGAGGCCCATCGAATTGACGCGCTCCGCGCCGTATAGATTGCGCGGCAGCGGAATCTTCGCGTGCGGTGCGCCGAGCGGCACGATCTTGGTGGCTTCGTCAACCGGATCGGCGATCAGTTCCTTGACCGGCACCGATTCATCGGCGATGCGGTTCACGAACGACGTGTTCGCGCCGTTCTCGAGCAGACGGCGCACGAGGTACGCGAGCAGCGTTTCGTGCGTACCGACCGGCGCATACACGCGGCACGGCCGGTTCAGTTTCCCAGCAGACAGCGGGCCGGTCACTTCCTCGTACAGCGGTTCGCCCATGCCGTGCAGGCACTGGAACTCGTACTGGCCAGGATAGTAGTTCTGGCCGGCCAGGTGATAGATCGCCGACAGCGTGTGCGCGTTGTGCGTCGCGAACTGCGGATACACCGCATCGGGCGCGCTGAGCAGCTTTTTCGCGCACGCCACGTACGACACATCGGTGTAGATCTTGCGCGTGTACACCGGATAGCCTTCGAGCCCATCCACCTGCGCGCGTTTGATTTCGGTGTCCCAGTACGCGCCCTTCACGAGCCGCACCATGATGCGGTGACGGCTGCGGCGCGCCAGATCGACGATGTAGTCGATCACGAACGGGCAGCGCTTCTGGTACGCCTGCACGACAAAACCGATACCGTTCCAGCCCGCCAGCTCCGGATCGAAGCACAGCGCTTCGAGCAGATCGAGCGAAATTTCGAGGCGATCCGCTTCTTCGGCGTCAATGTTCAGACCGATGTCGTAGCGGCGCGCGAGGATGGCGAGCGCACGCACGCGCGGCAGCAGCTCACTCATCGTGCGTTCGTGCTGCGCGCGCGAGTAACGCGCGTGCAGCGCCGACAGCTTGATCGAGATGCCCGGACCTTCATAGATGCCGCGGCCGCCAGCGGCCTTGCCGATCGCGTGGATCGCCTGTTCGTACGATGCGTAGTAGCGCTGTGCATCGGCTTCGGTCGTCGCGGCTTCGCCGAGCATGTCGTACGAGTAGCGGAAGCCGCGTGCTTCGTATTTGCGGCTGTTCGCGAGCGCTTCGGAAATGTTTTCGCCGGTGACGAACTGTTCGCCCATCAGGCGCATCGCCATGTCGACGCCCTTGCGGATCAGCGGCTCGCCGCCCTTGCCGATCATGCGCGTCAGCGCCGACGACAGACCCGTCTCGCTGTTCGTGGTGATCAGCTTGCCGGTGATCATCAAGCCCCACGTCGCAGCGTTGACGAACAGCGACGGCGCCTGGCCGACGTGCGACTTCCAGTCGCCCTTGCTGATCTTGTCGCGGATCAACGCATCGCGCGTCGCACGGTCGGGAATGCGCAGCAGCGCCTCGGCGAGACACATCAGCGCGACGCCTTCCTGGCTCGACAGAGAGAACTCGTGGATCAAGCCTTCGACGCCGCCGCCCGAACGCTTCGCGCGCAGTGTCTCGACGAGTCGACTGGCCAGCGCCTCAACCTCGCTGGCGAGATTCGCAGGCAAACGCGCCTGGCCGATCAGGAACGGCACACACTCCGGCTCGGGCCGGCGGTACGCAGCTGTGATCGCCGCACGCAGCACCGATTGCGGCTGCACGTTCTGCGCAAATTCGAGGAACGGATGGGAGGCGCCGTCTTCTTCCGCCTCGACGCTGGCGGCATCGGCCAGTTCGGTCGAGCCGTGGGTACCGGATAGTTCGGCGGGCAACTGGCCGTGCTCGATTTTCTCGAGGTAAGCGAAGATCGCCTGCTTGATCAGCCAGTGTGGAGTGCGTTCGAGACGGGTCGCGGCATCTTTCAGCCGGGTGCGCAGGAGGTCGTCGACCTTGACGCCAAGGGTGGTGCTAGCCATGTTTCCTTCTGTACGGGCCAGCGAGACGGACGCCGGCCAAAGACTAAAAAGTTGGCCGAATCGTACGCCTCCCAATAAAAAGGTGCAACCAGTCCACCGCTGCGGTTGCACCATTGCCAAACCTTTGCTGCGTAACGGTTTGCGCCCGACCGCATGGGGTGGTCCGATGCGGACCGTGATCGGGATTTACCCTGGCGATTTTCTTGAGGGTTGCCCTCAACCAGAATGGGTGTCCGGCCGTTATACAGATCACACAGAGCACGCGCATCAGCGTGCGAAAAGCAGTCCCGGGGAGCAGTGAAATGGAAAAGTGGGTAGTAATTGCAGGTATCTGGGCGATGTGCGCGCTCTGCGCCATCTTCTTTATTCGTGGCGCGACTTGCTCCGCGACGCGGCGTGAGGCCGAGCGGGAGGCGCGTAAGGCGCCGGCGAGGTTGGGGTCTGAGGTTTCGGCGGAGCGCTAAGCCGATCAGCCAGACCGGTTGGCGGTTGCGTTACGCGGTCCGCGGGCTGAACCGGCTGCAGGTGTCGTCGGGTGAGACATCCGGCCAACCGCTGAAGCGGTCCGTCATGCGGTGCGCTGGCTGCGACTTTAAACGCTGAGTGAGCTGAACCGGCCGCAGGTGTCGTCGAGTGAGACATCCCGCGGACCGTTGAAGCGCTCCGTCACGCCGTGCCGCGAGTGCGTTACGCGGTGAGTGGGCTGAACTGGCTGCAGGTATCGTCGGGCGAGACGAGTTGGTCGTGCACGCGGCACAGCCGGCTGGTTGCGACGCTCGCGCCGAAGCCGGAGCCGAACACCACCAGGCCGGCGATCTCCTGCTCCAGAACGTGCCGATCGTCGACGCGGTGACGGCACGCGGCGCAGCGCGCGCGCTGTGCGTCACCCCGCGCCGCGAAGGCTTCGCCTCCGTGGGCGGATGCGTTCGCCACGTTCGCCGCGTTGTTTGTCACGCCCCTCATCCCTGCCCCAGACTATTCCAGTACGGCGCAAACACATGCGCCGACAGCACATAGCCGAACACGATATTGACCGCGACCCCGGCCGTGAAGGCGAGGAACGGACGCACGCCGGTGGCAGTCAGCGACCGCAGCCGCGTCGTCAGTCCAATACTGAAGAAGCAGAAGATAAACGCCCACGTGCGCAGCGCCGTGATCGGGGCGACGAATTCCGGTGTCACCACCTTGCGGTAATCCACCAGCGAGTAGTGACGGGTAATCCACGTCACCAGCAGCGACGCGATCACGAAGCCGATCACAAACTTCGGGAAGCGCGCCCAGATCTCACCGGCATCGACCTTGGCCTTCACGCCCGTAGCATCGGTGTCCCAGCGCGTCGTCGCCACGATCGCGAGCACGAACGCCCAGACGCCGATCCAGATATCACGGCCCACCACCTTCATCAGCGTGAATGCCTGCAACGCTGCATCGGGCGCACCGGCGATCGTGCTGCCAGCCTGCTTCGCCAGATCACCGTATGCCTGCGCGGCCGCGATGCCGGCAGCGTCGGCGAATTCCGAGGTACCGATCCACGCACCGCCAACAGCCGTCGACAGACCGAGCGCACGCGACGCGAACGGCAACACGAAGATCATCACGATCGCCCACGCGATAACCAGCGTGATCGCCACCGATGCCTGCTCGCGCTTCGCCCGCACCGCGCCGGCAATCGCGATCGCTCCCGACACGCCGCACACTGCGCCGCCCACACCGAGCACCGCAGCGAAGCGGTGTTCGAGGCCGAACGCCCTTCCGGCGAAGAAAATCACGAAGAACGTGATCAGCGATACGATCGTCGCCTGGCCGATCGCAACCGGCCCTGCCCACACGATCAACGTGAACGGCAGCGTCGCGCCGAGCAGCACGATGCCGACCTTGATGTAAAACTCGACGCGCAGGCCGGCCTTGAACCATTCGGGCAGCGTGAACACGTTCGACACGATGAGGCCGAGCACCAGTGCAACCAGCGGCGGTTCGAGGTCGTACTTCGAGGCGTTGACCCACGCGCCGAGCACGAAGATCAGCACCGAGACGACGAACAGAATCAGGAACGACGGCAGAAAATGCGCGAGGCGCTGTTTCAGCGCGGCGAGGCTCACGCCGAACAGCACGGCAAAGCCGACGAACAGCGCGACGTAGTTCGGTAGATGTTTGGCCAGATCGCCGGCAGCCTGTCCGACGCTCGACCATTTGGCCGGTGCAACCGCGATCCATTTGATGCTGCTACCCGACGCGAACAATGCCCACGCAATCAGGATAGTCAGCAGGCCGACCCAGACGGCCCACCAGTCTTCGGTGGAGAAGAGACCGCCACCGCGCGTGCTGTGGGTGGTATCGGCGGCCGGCTGTGCGTGCGCCGGCAGACTCTGGTTGGTGTCGCTCATCGGCAATGCCCCGGAGAGTAGTAGATCGTCGGCGCGCTGATGGAAGATGAATTGTTGTGGAAAGTGCAGCGAAACATGCGCCGATTCGGCGAAATATAGTTGAGCCGTAGTCGAAAACGAAACGACCTTTCGCTCTATGAATATGACTTAAAGGGATTAGCCGGCGCGCCACCGCACGGGTTGTGCGGTCGTCTATGCCGATCAGATGTCGAGCGGGTCGACTTCGAGATTCCAGCGCAGCACGCCCTTCAATGTGCGCAGCATCGGTTGCCATGCGTGCAGCGTCGCCTGCAGCGCGCCGCGCGACGCGCTCTCCACCAGCAGCTGGGCGCGATGCACGTGCATCACCTTGACGATGGTCATCGGTACGGCGTCGTAGACGGTGACGCGTTCCGCCGACGGAATCTCCGTCAGCGCCGCCGCAGCCTGCTGCAGGAACGCAAGCGCCGCTTCGAGCGTGCGTCCTTCGGCGCGCAGCAGCGCCTGGTAGACGAACGGTGGCAACTGGGCGTCGCGCCGCTCCGACAGCGTCGACGTGGCGAAGCCGACATAGTCGTGGCGCGCCAGCGCGTGATACAGCGCGTGCCGCGGATAGCGAGTCTGCACGAGCACCTCGCCGGGCAGTCCCGCGCGCCCGGCCCGGCCGCTGACCTGCATCAGTTGTGCGAACAGGCGCTCGCTGGCGCGGAAGTCGTGCGAGAACAGCGCGGTGTCGGCATTCAGCACGCCGACCAGCGACACGCGCTGGAAGTCGTGTCCCTTCGCGATCATCTGCGTGCCGACGAGGATATCGACTTCGCCCGCGTGCACATCGGAAAACAGCGCCTGGGCGCTGCCCTTGCGGCGCGTGCTGTCGGCATCGATGCGCAGCACGCGCGCGCCGGGCACCGCGGTCGCGAGTGTCTCTTCGACGCGCTGCGTGCCGCGCCCGAGCGGCGCGATATCGACGTTGCCGCAATCGGGACAGGCGCGTGGAATTCGCGCTTCCCAGCCGCAATGGTGGCAACGTAGCGCGCGCTCCGGTTTGTGCAGAACGACGTAGGCGCTGCAGCGCGGGCAACCCGCGACCCAGCCGCAGGCGTCGCATGACAGCACCGGCGCATAGCCGCGTCGGTTGAGGAAGACGAGGCTTTGCTCACCGCGCTCGAGTCGCGTTCGCAGTGCGGCAAGCAGCGGCCCCGACAATCCTTCCACCGATGCCCGGCCGCGCCGCCGCTCTTCTTCGAGGTCGATTAACCGCACCGACGGCAGCACCGCATCGGCCACTGCGCGGCGCGATAGCGTCAGACGTCGGTAGCGTCCTTGATCCGCCTGCCACCAGCTTTCCAGCGATGGCGTTGCGGAGCCGAGCACCACCGGTACGTCGAGTTGCTTGGCGCGCCATACGGCAAGATCGCGCGCCGAGTAGCGCAAACCTTCCTGCTGTTTGTACGCAGGGTCGTGTTCTTCGTCGACGACGACCAGCGCGAGTTTGGGCAACGATGCCAGCACGGCGAGTCGCGTGCCGAGCACGATGTGCGCTCGGCCGGAGTGGGCGGCGAGCCAGTTGCGCGCGCGCTCGCCTTCCGCGAGGCCGCTGTGCAGCGTAACGATTGCGCTGTCGGGGAGCATCGCGAAGCGCGCGCGAAACGCCGCTTCGAACTGCGGTGTGAGGTTGATTTCCGGGACCAGCACGAGGGCTTGTGCGTCGGGTCGTCTTGCGAGCAGATCGGCTAGCGCGCGGAGATAGACCTCGGTTTTGCCACTGCCGGTTACGCCGTGTAGCAGGAACGATGCGAAACCCTGGGTCTCGCGGATTGCGTCGACGGCGGCGGCTTGTTCGTCGGTGAGGGTGGGGAGCGTTGGGGGGGTGTTGAGTTGCGCGGTCGGTGTGTTCGTTGCAGTCGGCGTGTTCGTTGCAGTCGGCGTGTTCGCTTCCTGCATTGCGCCCAGCGCACTGGACCGCTGAAGTGCGTTCAATTCAGCAGGTGCGCTATAGCCCGCCCCGGCTTCGATCACATCAAGCGCAACCCAGCCTTCCGTGCACCACGCATCGAGCGTGGCGATCGCCTTCGGATGAAGCGCGCGAGCCTCGGCCGCCGACAGCGTACCGGCTTCGCCAAGCGCCGCCGCGAGACGCCGCAGCGCAGTAGCGCGCGCCGGCACCGCGTCGGGCAACGCGATGCTGCCGGCCGGCAACAAGCGATACCGCTCGTCGGGGGCGAGCAGGCGCGCCCACCGCGACGCGTCGCGCAGTGCTTGCGGCAGCGCAGGCAACGCGACTTCGCCGAGACCGCGCTGGTAGTAGTCGGCGGCGAAGGCGACGAGCGCGAGCCAGTGTGCCGATAACGGCGGGCAAGCGACACAGAGATCGTCCACCGAGCGCAGCCGCTCAGCCGGAACGTCAGTGTCAGTGGTCACTTCGCACACGAGCCCAACCACCTGGCGCTTGCCGAACGGCACCGCGACGAGCATGCCCGGCGCCGGCGCAAAGCGCTCGTCGCAGCGGTAGTCGAAGAGGGTCGGCAGCGGGTGATCGAGCGCGACGCGGACGAATCTCGGGCTCACTCGCGTGCCGCCGCCAGCGAGTAGCCCCCGGACAGCGCTCCCTGCGAACCGGTGAGATACCGGCCGAAGTTAAAGTAAAACATCACTTTCAGCGCTAAGTTTTGGATTCGGCAGAACAATTGCGATCCGATCGATGCCTGTGGATAACTTTGTTAAGAACTCTGCTCAGAAGCGCGGAAAACGGCGTCCGGCCGGCCTCCCATCGGATTTCACACGGTTTGCCCACCTCGCGGAAACCCTTGCCAGTCAAGGGATAGCCTCAAAACGCACTTGACTTGCAACGATTATCGAGCGACGAAACCTTCTACCGCGCCGCAACGAGAGGAATGTGTATAAGTCAAGTCTTGACAACTGCAAATGACCGCCCGGCGGCCCCGGTAGGGCCGGTTCACCCTTAGGGTGAGAGCCCGCGTCACCGCATCGCAACAAAAGCGTCATGTACTCAAGACGCATTCACGCCGGCACCCGCCGATGCAGCGCGCATCGCGCGGCTGTGCCGGTGTACTTCGTCGACGAGTTCGGCGACATTTTCCGGCGGCGTGAACTGCGAGATGCCGTGCCCGAGATTGAACACATGCCCCGGATGATCGCCAAAGCTGTCGAGCACCGCGCGCGCTTCGCTGCGAATCGCGGACGGCGGTGCGAACAGCACGGAGGGATCGATGTTGCCTTGAAGCGCAACCTTCCCACCGACGCGCTCGCGTGCCTGCGCGAGATTGACGGTCCAGTCGAGGCCGACCGCATCGACGCCCGTCGCCGCGATGTCTTCCAGCCAGAGCCCGCCGCCTTTCGTGAACGTGATGACCGGCACACGCTGGCCATCGTGCTCGCGCTTCAACTGCGCGACGACCTGTTCGATGTAGTGCAGCGAAAAGCGTTGATAGATGCCGTCGGCGAGCGCGCCGCCCCAGGTGTCGAAGATCATCACGGCCTGGGCACCCGCTTCGATCTGCGCGTTCAGGTAAGCGGCCACCGCCTGCGCGTTGATTTCGAGAATGCGGTGCATCAGGTCGGGACGGCTGTAGAGCATCGACTTCACGGTGCGGAAATCGTCGGAACCGGCGCCTTCGACCATGTAGCACGCGAGCGTCCATGGGCTGCCGGAGAAGCCGATCAGCGGCACGCGCTGGCGGCCCTGCGCATCGGTCAGCGCGCGGCGGATCTCGCTAACCGCGTCGGTTACATAGCGCAGCGTGGCATCGATGTCGGGTACCGCGAGACGCGCAACGTCGTCTTCAGTCCGCACGGGGCGCGCGAACTTCGGCCCCTCGCCAGCGGCAAAGTCGAGGCCGAGGCCCATCGCATCGGGGATCGTCAGGATGTCGGAGAACAGGATCGCGGCGTCGAGCGGATAGCGCTCGAGCGGCTGCAGCGTGACTTCGGTTGCGTAGGCCGGGTTCTTCGCAAGACCGAGGAAGCTGCCCGCACGGCTGCGCGTTGCGTTGTATTCGGGCAGATAGCGGCCCGCCTGACGCATGAGCCAGATCGGCGTGTAGTCGGTCGGCTGGCGCAGTAGCGCGCGCAGGAAAGTATCGTTGAGAAGTTGATGGGCCACGTTGCGTACGACCAAAGGCAAAGACGCATTTTACCGGACGTGGCTCGGTGCATCGTGATTGATGTGCGGGATAAGTTGGGGCGTGCGGTGCGGCGCCTGGGTGTGGGCCGGAGATTTTCATCGCCATATTGCCGGGCTATGATCAGCGGCCTCAGCGCAGACGACAAACCATAGGACTTGCGGAGGCGCCGGGTAGCGCATTACGCGCTACCGGCATGGGACCTAAGTAAGTGCTGAAGCACTGACTCCGGCCGACGGCTGAAGCGCTAACCTGGATCGACACGGAGACCCGATGAAAAAGATTCGTGCATTCGCCACCCTCGGCGCACTGTTGTGCGCTGGAGCTGTGTTTGCCCAAACCGCACCTGCGGCAGCAACTGCAATAGCACCTGCGGCCACAGCACCGGCATCGCGGCTCGACGACATCCTCGCGCGCGGCACCTTGCGCGCGTGCACCACCGGCGACTACAAGCCGTATTCGTTCCTCAGGCCGGACGGTCAGTTCGAAGGTATCGACATCGACATGACCAACTCGCTGGCGAAGTCGCTCGGCGTGAAGGCGGAGTTCGTCAAGACGTCGTGGTCGAACCTGATGAACGACTTCATCGCGAAGTGCGACGTCGCTGTGGGCGGCGTATCGACCACGCTCGACCGGCAGCGGCGCGCGTTCTTCACGCAGCCGTATCAGATCGACGGGAAGGCGCCGATCGTGCGCTGCGACGACGTGGAGAAATTCCAGACCGTCGCGCAGATCGACCAGCCATCGACACGCGTGGTCGTGAACCCCGGCGGCACCAACGAGCGCTTCGCAAAGCAGTACTTCCCGCACGCAACCCTGACCGTCTATCCCGACAACGTGACGATCTTCAAGCAGATCCTCGCGGGCAAGGCCGACGTCATGGTGACCGATGCATCGGAGACGCTGTTGCAGCAAAAGCTGAATCCGGGGCTGTGCTCGGTGCATCCCGACAAACCGTTCCAGTACGGAGAGAAAGCGTGGCTCGTGCCGCGCGGCGATGTCGTGTTCCAGCAGTATGTCGACCAGTGGCTGCATCTGCTGCAGGCGACCGGCGAATATCAGGCGATCTCGGACAAGTGGTTGAAGTGAGTATCTGAACGACATCACGAAGCCGGCTCTAGCCGGCTTTTTTTGTGTAGATAGCCACTGGCGATCGTCTCACCGAGCCTCCGCAGGTAGGCAAATGCTGAAAACACCGCCAACGTATGCCACCCGCATTCTTTTTTTCACGTGATCGATATATCGCGATCCGCAATGCATCGTAACAGTGCATCTTTTATTTCAGTTTGATAAGACTCCTGCCTGTCATCGATCGATCGCTCACAATCCCGGCATGTCTTCCCATGCAATTTTTCAGCGCTTTTAACCTTTTGGTGAACACCTCTCTATGCTTCACAGATCGTATTAGTCGAATCACTTCAAGCGCCTGTTTAAGCATCGGTAAAAAGGATGTTTTAAACCTTTTCAAATGGCAAAAAATCCCGGAGAGCCTTATCTGGCGGGCGTTACAACCTGAAACACTTTGTTACCGCGCTCATAGGTTTATTCGCCCACAATGCCTTTCAACGGTTCCAACACGGATGTGGCCAGGTGCGTAGTGTGAGCGGACATGAAGCACTTGCCGGTCGGCGTATGCCGAAGCCCTGCGAAGGGGCATCCCTGCTGGATTCGTGGTCGACGTTATTGCGTCGTTCCCCGGTTCCTCCATTGGTCTCCTCGCGCTAACCCCGTAGCGTGTGGTTTTTAGCGGGCTCCAGGCCCGCTTTTTTTTCGCCCAGCCAAACGTTTGCGTCTAACGTTTGTGCCGATCGAGTTCGTGTTTGAGAACGGACTCCGGTCACCGCTGACGTCGCTCCAATCGAGCTTCGTTTATCCGACAGGCCGCGCATATTGCGCGGCCTTTGCGCTTATGCGGTCTTGTTTTCCGTGATCTGCAGCTCGCGCATCATCCGCTCGCGCATAACGAACTTCTGTACCTTGCCGGTCACCGTCATCGGTAGTTCGTCGACGAAGCGGATGTACTTCGGCACCTTGTAGTGCGCGATCTGTCCGCGACAGAATTCCTGCACTTCTTCCGCCGTAGTCTGCTCGCCGGGACGCAGCACGACCCACGCGCACACTTCCTCGCCGTACTTCGCATCGGGCACGCCGAACACCTGCACGCTCTGGATCTTCGGATGACGGAACAGAAACTCTTCGATCTCACGCGGATAGATGTTCTCGCCGCCGCGAATCAGCATGTCCTTCAAGCGACCGACGATGTTGCAGTAGCCCTCGGCATCAAGCGTCGCGAGATCGCCGGTATGCATCCAGCCGTCGACGATGCTCTCGCGCGTCTTCGCCTCGTCGCCCCAATAGCCGCGCATCACCGAATAGCCCTTCGTGCACAATTCGCCAGTTTCGCCGACGGGCACGATGTTGCCGAGCGCATCGACGATCTTCACTTCGAGATGTGGCTGGATGCGACCGACCGTGGTCGTGCGTTTGTCGAGCGGATCGGTGGTCGAACTCTGGAACGACACGGGGCTCGTTTCGGTCATGCCGTACGCAATCGTGATCTCGGCCAGATGCATCTTCGATACGACGCGCTTCATCGTCTCGATCGGACACGGCGAGCCGGCCATGATGCCAGTTCGCAAACGCGACAGGTCGTAGCTCGCGAAGTCGGGGTGATCGAGTTCGGCGATGAACATCGTCGGCACGCCGTGCAGTGCTGTGCAACGCTCTTCAGATACCGCTGCGAGCGTCGCCACTGGATCGAACGCTTCGCCGGGGAACACCATGTTCGCGCCAACCGATACGCACGCCAGCACCGCGAGCACCATCCCGAAGCAGTGATATAGCGGCACCGGAATGCACAGCGCGTCTTCTTCGCTCAGCTTCATCGCTAACGCGATATAGCGGGCGTTATTGACGACGTTGCGGTGCGTGAGCGTCGCTCCCTTTGGATTACCAGTCGTGCCGCTCGTGAACTGGATGTTGATCGGATCGTCGGCGTGCAGCGTTGCATCGATCGCATCGAGCTTTGCCGTATCGAGCGTTGCCCGCCCCTGCTCGACCACCTCGGAAAAGCTCAGCATGCCCGGCGTTTCGGTATCGCACATGCGAATCACGATGCGCAGTTCGGGCAGGCGCGCGGCGTGCAGATCGCCGGGCGTTGCGCTCGCGAGTTCGGGTGCCAGTTCCTGCAGCATCTCCAGATACATCGACGTCTTGAAGCGCTCCGCGGCGATGATCGCCTTGCAACTCACCGCGTTCAGCGCGTATTCGAGTTCGGCCAGCCGGTAAGCCGGATTGATGTTGACCAGCACGGCACCGATGCGCGCCGTAGCAAACTGCGTGAGCAGCCATTCGACACGATTGGGCGACCAGATGCCGACGCGGTCACCCGCACCGATACCGAGCGCGAGCAACCCGGCCGCCAGCACATCGATCTCCTGCGCGAATTCGCGCCACGTCCAGCGGATGCGCTGCTCGCGGAACACGACGGCAGGCCGGTCGGCGAAACGCGCCGCGGTGTCGTGCACGAAGTGCGCGATCGTAGCGTCGCTGAGCGGGATCTCCGTCGAGCCGCGCACATACGACAGACCGTCTTTCGGTTCGATCAATGCGCCGTCGCCTGCGATTTGCGTTGCCATGATGTCGTCTCCAGGGAGGAGTCCCGCTCGATTAATCGAGAGCTTCCTGCAATGATTTTGAAACCGATTCTGCCACTGCGGGACGACCTGGCGGCATCAAGTCTTACCCGCGGTATGCGCACATCGCATCAGATCACATCGCGTCGCGCGAACACCTTTCCGTAATCGTCAACTACAGGCGAAAAAAAAGCAGCCACGCAGGCTGCTTTTCTTCAACACGATTGCGTCAGTGCTGACCGCGCAATTTGCGCAAACGCTGAATTGCCGCGAGCTGCGCCGTCGCATACGCCAGTTCCGCCTGAGCGGTCGCGTATTCGAGGTTCGAGCCCGTGTTCTGCAGCGCCTCTTCCGCACGCTTGCGAGCCTGTTCGGCCTTCGCTTCGTCGAGATCCTTGCCGCGGATCGCCGTGTCGGCCAGAACCGTCACCGCGCCCGGCTGCACTTCGAGAATGCCGCCGGCGACGAACACAAACTCTTCTTCACCGTTTTCCGCTTCGATACGCACCGCACCCGGACGAATCCGCGTGATGAGCGGCGTGTGGCCCGGCAAGATGCCGAGCTCGCCCGCTTCGCCCGGCAGTGCGACGAATTTCGCCTGGCCCGAGAAGATCTGCTCTTCCGCGCTGACGACGTCTACCTTGATGGTTGCCATTTCCTGTCGACTCCTACTGGGTTAAGCGTAGACCATGAGCACCGGCGTTGCGGTCGGCACGTGGATCGTGCTGACCGCGCGAGGCCGGCGCCCGCTGCGTTACACCCAACCTTTACTGGATCTTCTTGGCCTTTTCGAAGGCTTCGTCGATCGTGCCGACCATGTAGAACGCCTGCTCCGGCAGATGGTCGCATTCGCCGCCAACGATCATCTTGAAGCCGCGGATCGTTTCCTTCAGCGGCACGTACTTGCCTGGCGAACCCGTGAACACTTCCGCAACGTGGAACGGCTGCGACAGGAAACGCTGGATCTTACGCGCGCGTGCAACGGCGAGCTTGTCTTCCGGCGCCAGTTCGTCCATGCCCAGAATCGCGATGATGTCGCGCAGTTCCTTGTAGCGCTGCAGCGTTTGCTGCACGCCGCGCGTGATCGAGTAGTGCTCTTCGCCGATCACGTTCGGGTCGATCTGACGCGAGGTCGAATCGAGTGGGTCGACAGCCGGGTAGATCCCCAACGACGCGATGTCACGCGACAGCACGACGGTTGCGTCAAGGTGGCCGAAGGTCGTAGCCGGCGACGGGTCGGTCAAGTCATCCGCAGGGACGTACACGGCCTGCACCGACGTGATCGAGCCAGTCTTGGTCGACGTAATGCGCTCTTGCAGCTTGCCCATTTCTTCAGCCAGCGTCGGCTGATAACCCACGGCCGACGGCATCCGGCCGAGCAGTGCCGACACTTCGGTACCGGCCAGCGTGAAACGGTAGATGTTGTCGACGAAAAACAGCACGTCCAGACCTTCGTCACGGAAGTGCTCGGCCATCGTCAGGCCGGTCAGCGCCACGCGCAGACGGTTGCCCGGCGGCTCGTTCATCTGGCCGTACACCAGCGCGACCTTGTCGAGAACGTTCGAGTCCTTCATTTCATGATAGAAGTCGTTCCCTTCGCGGGTACGCTCGCCCACACCGGCGAACACGGAGTAACCACCGTGTTCCTTCGCGATGTTGTTGATCAGTTCCATCATGTTGACTGTCTTGCCCACGCCCGCACCGCCGAACAGACCGACCTTGCCGCCCTTCGCGAACGGGCAGATCAGATCGATAACCTTGATGCCGGTTTCGAGCAGTTCGGTGGACGGCGACAGTTCGTCGAACGCCGGAGCCTTCTGGTGGATCGAGCGCGTCTTTTCGCTCGAGATCGGGCCCGCTTCGTCGATCGGGCGACCGAGCACGTCCATGATCCGGCCGAGCGTCGCCTTGCCGACCGGCACGCTGATCGGCTTGCCGGTGTTCTTCACCACCACGCCGCGGCGCAGGCCGTCGGATGCGCCCAGACAGATGGTCCGCACGACGCCGTCGCCCAGCTGCTGCTGGACTTCGAGGGTCAGTTCCGAACCTTCGAGAATGAGAGCGTCGTAAATCTTCGGCATGGTTTCACGCGGGAATTCCACGTCGATCACCGCGCCGATGCACTGTACGATCTTGCCTTCTACCAAAGCAGTAGTACTCATCGCTTTTCCTTTAGATACTTGATTCTTTACTCGCGCAAAGGCGCAGTTTCGAGACGTTTATTCCGGCTTGCCACAAGGTCGGACTGCGAGGTCAGACAGCGGCAGCGCCGCCGACGATTTCCGACAGTTCCTTCGTAATCGCGGCCTGGCGGCTCTTGTTGTAGACCAGCTGCAGTTCGTTGATGACGGTCTTCGCATTGTCCGAAGCCGCCTTCATCGCCACCATCCGGGCCGACTGTTCCGACGCCATGTTTTCCGCCACAGCCTGGTACACCAGCGCCTCGACGTAGCGCACCAGCAGTTCGTCGACCACGGTCTGCGCGTCCGGCTCGTAGATGTAGTCCCACGAGGTTTTCGGCGTTTCGCTGTTCGACTCCGGCTGGCTGTCGAACTGTTCCGCCGACAACGGCAGCAACTGCTCGATCACGGGCTCCTGCTTCATCGTATTGACGAAGCGCGTGTACGCGAGGTACACCGCCGAAACCTTGCCTTCCGAGTACATGTCGAGCTGAACCTTGACCGCGCCGATCAGCTTTTCGAGGTGCGGCGTGTCGCCAAGCTGCACGACGTTCGACACCACCTTCGCGCGCAGACGGTTCAGAAAACCGAGACCCTTGCTACCGATCGCCGTGGCTTCGATAGTCTGGCCCTGGCCTTCCAGTTCCTTGAATTTCTGCAGCGACGCACGCATCACGTTCGTGTTCATCCCGCCACACAGACCTTTATCGGTCGTGACCAGGATGAGACCGGCCGTCTTCGCGCCTTCGTTCGACACCATGAACGGGTGACGATACTCCGGGTTCGAACGGCTCATGTGCGCAGCGATATCGCGGACCTTGTCGGCGTACGGGCGAGCAGCGCGCATGCGCTCCTGAGCGCGGCGCATCTTCGATGCAGCCACCATCTCCATCGCTTTCGTGATCTTGCGCGTGTTTTGCACGCTCTTGATCTTGCCGCGAATTTCCTTCATTCCAGCCATTGCTTGCTCCTTGTCGACCTGAGTGAGCGCTTGAACTGTCGACCCGAGTGCGCGCTTTAGCGCGCTACCCGGGTCTCATGCAGAGCACTTACTCCAGTCCCATGATCAGTAAGCGCCGGACTTCTTGAAGTCTTTGAGAGCCGTATGCAGCAGGGCTTCGTCGTCCTTCGAGAGTTCCTTGGTGTCTTCGATGCGCTTGATCAGGTCAGCGTGGCTCGTCTTCAGGAATTCGCGCAGGCCCTTTTCGAACGGCAGCACCTGTGCAACTTCCAGATCGTCGAGGTAACCGTTGTTCGCTGCGAACAGCGCGACAGCCAGTTCCCACACCTGCAGCGGCTGATACTGCGGCTGCTTCAGCAGTTCCGTCACACGGCGGCCGCGTTCCAGCTGCTTGCGGGTTGCTTCGTCGAGGTCCGATGCGAACTGCGCGAATGCAGCCAGTTCACGGTACTGCGCGAGGTCGGTACGGATACCGCCCGACAGCTTCTTCACGACCTTCGTCTGAGCCGCACCGCCCACACGCGATACCGACACGCCGGCGTTAATAGCCGGGCGGATACCTGCGTTGAAGAGGTCGGTTTCCAGGAAGATCTGGCCGTCGGTAATCGAGATCACGTTCGTCGGAACGAACGCGGTCACGTCGCCGGCTTGCGTTTCGATGACCGGCAGTGCCGTCAGCGAACCGCTCTTGCCCTTCACTTCGCCGTTCGTGAACTTCTCGACGTAGTCTTCCGACACGCGAGCCGCACGCTCGAGCAGACGCGAGTGCAGATAGAACACGTCGCCCGGGTACGCTTCACGGCCCGGCGGACGGCGCAGCAGCAGCGAGATCTGGCGGTAGGCCCAGGCCTGCTTGGTCAAATCGTCATACACGATCAGTGCATCTTGACCACGGTCGCGGAAGTATTCGCCCATCGTGCAGCCGGCGTACGGTGCGAGGTACTGCATCGCAGCCGATTCCGACGCCGACGCGGCGACGACGATCGTGTATTCGAGCGCGCCCGTTTCTTCGAGCTTACGCACCACGTTCATGATCGACGAAGCCTTCTGACCGATCGCGACGTAGATACAGAAGAGGTTCTTGCCCTTCTGGTTGATGATCGCGTCGACGGCAACTGCGGTCTTGCCGCACTGACGGTCGCCGATGATCAGCTCGCGCTGGCCACGGCCAACCGGTACCATCGCGTCGATCGACTTCAGACCCGTTTGCACCGGCTCCGACACCGACTTACGCCAGATCACGCCCGGCGCGATCTTTTCGATAGCGTCGGTCTTCTTTGCGTTGATCGGGCCCTTGCCGTCGATCGGGTTGCCGAGCGCATCGACCACGCGGCCGAGCAGTTCCGGACCCACCGGCACTTCGAGAATGCGGCCCGTCGTCTTGACGATGTCGCCTTCCGAGATGTGTTCGTACTCGCCCAGAATCACGGCGCCGACCGAGTCGCGCTCGAGGTTCAACGCGAGACCGAACGTGTTGCCCGGGAATTCGAGCATTTCGCCCTGCATCACTTCCGACAGGCCGTGAATACGCACGATACCGTCGGTCACGGAGATCACGGTGCCCTGGTTGCGAACGTCTGCGCTCGCTTCAAGGCCCTGGATCCTGCTCTTGATCAGCTCGCTGATCTCAGAGGGATTGAGTTGCATTATTCGCTCCTGATAGTCAATTCTGTTGCGTGCCAGCCGCGTACGCGCTGCAGGCGCTTCAAGCGGTAAGCGCCGTCTGCATACTGGCGAGCCGTGCGCGAACCGAGGCGTCGAGCACTTCGTCGCCAACCGTCACACGCACGCCGCCGATCAGCGACGCGTCGACCTCGACGGTCGGCTTCAGCTTGCGTTGGAACCTGCGTTCAAGACTTGCGATGAGGTCGTTCAACTGCGCGCCTTCAAGCGGAAACGCGCTGACGATCGACGCATCGGCTGCGCCTTCGCGAGCGTTCTTCAACGCTTCGAACTGCGTGGCGATTTCCGGCAGCAACTGCAGGCGATGATTGTCGACCAGCATCTGCACCAGATTCTTCGCCTGCGCATTGTCCTTGAGCGGCGACTTCACCGCGGACAGCAGCAGCTCGCTGACCTGGGCACGGCTGATCTTCGGGCTCGTAGCGACCGACAGCACTTCGGGCAGACGCGCAACCTGTGCCAGCTCCTGCACGAGCGTGGACCAGGCGGCGATGTCACCAGCTTCGGCCACGCCAAACAGCGCTTCTGCGTACGGACGGGCGATGGTTGCAAGTTCGGCCATGATCAGAGCTCGGCTTTCAGTTGATTCAGCAGGTCGGCATGTGCCGACTGGTCGACTTCGCGCTTCAGGATCTGCTCTGCGCCTTTCACGGCGAGGGCGGCGACTTCGCCGCGCAGCGTTTCGCGTGCCTTCACGACTTGCTGATCGGCATCGGCCTTGGCCTGCGCGACGATACGGGCTGCTTCGGCATGCGCCTGAGCCTTGATTTCGTCTGCGACCGATACTGCGCGCTTTTCAGCGTCAGCGATACGTTGTTGACCGTCATTGCGCGCCTGCGCGAGTTCCTGGTCGACACGCTTGTGAGCCGCTTCGAGCTCCGCCTTGCCTTTTTCAGCAGCGGACAGGCCGTCGGCGATCTTCTTCGAGCGTTCGTCGAGCGCTTTGATCATCGGTGGCCAGACGAACTTCATCACAAACCACGCGAGGATCAGGAACACGACCATTTGCGCAAACAAGGTTGCGTTGAGATTCACGGTGTTTCCTTAAACGTTACTGGTTCGGAAAGTGAAACGGCAAGGCGCTCATCGATTCATTGCCCGATCAGCGCCTAGTACCCGTTCCGCCCTGCGCCTCATCGACTGGCGATCAGGCGCACACTTCCGAGGAACCTCAGCCTGCTACCGCTGCCAGCTTCGACAGCAGCGGGTTCGCGAACGCAAACAGCATTGCCACACCAACGCCAATCAGGAACGCCGCGTCGATCAGACCAGCCAGCAGGAACATCTTGGTTTGCAGCGGGTTCATCAGTTCAGGCTGGCGCGCACATGCTTCGATGTACTTGCCGCCCATCAAGCCGATACCGATACAGGCGCCGACAGCACCCAGGCCGATGATGATGCCGATACCGATGGCGGTCAGACCCTGGATGTTGGCGATGAAAGCTTGCATGATCACTCCTTTGTGAAAAGTCTTTTTGGAACTGGGATTTAAAAAAAACTAAAACGATTCTTTTATCCGACTGGCCGCTGTTTAGTGGCTGTCGTGTGCCTGGCCGATGTACACCAGCGTCAGCATCATGAAAATGAACGCCTGCAACAAAACAATCAGGATGTGGAAGATCGCCCACACGCTGCCTGCAATGACATGGCCGACGAAGCCAAGCACCGTCGTGTCCGCACCGAAGCTCCAGAGGCTGCCGAGCAGGGCAATCAGCAGGAACAGCAGTTCGCCTGCGTACATGTTGCCGAAGAGCCGCAGGGCAAGCGAAACCGTCTTCGCGACGAACTCGATGATGTTCAGGAAAAGGTTCGGGATCCACAGCAGCGGATGCGCGCCGAACGGAGCGGACAGCAGTTCGTGCACGAAGCCGCCGACGCCCTTGATCTTGAAGTTGTAATAGATCATCAGCACGAACACGCCGAGCGCGATGCCGAACGTGCCGTTCAGGTCAGCGGTCGGGACGATGCGATGATGGGGAATGGCTTGCGACAAACCGAGCCAGCCGATGACGTGGCCGGGGAGATCGACGGGGATGAAGTCGAGCGAGTTCATCAGCGCGACCCAGACGAAGACGGTCAGCGCGAGCGGCGCGATAAACGCGCGATTGCCGTGGATGATGGATTTCGACTGGTCTTCGACGAGCTCGACGAGCATTTCAATCGCGCACTGGAAACGTCCCGGCACGCCCGAGGTCGCCTTGCGTGCTGCAACCGTCAGGATCGCGATGGTGGCGAGGCCGCACAGGATCGACCAGAACAGCGTGTCCAGATTCCACACGTGGAAATCGATGATCGACGTCTGGTGCGAGGTGGAAAAGTTCTGCAAGTGGTGCGCGATGTACTCGGACGGATCCATCGCGTGCGTGCCTTCGCTAGCTGCCATATCGTTAATGCCACCCAAATTGTCGAAAATCGGTTCAGGCCGTTCCGGGCGCCGTTGGGCGCCTCGGGGAACAGACCTGCGCGAGTCGAGTCGCGTCGTTTTGTACCCGCGCGCCTCTTGCCGGTGCTGTGCACCGGCGAATTATTCGTTACGTCGTCACCGCAAGGCGAGCGCGATCCAGTACGTCTTCAGCGCGATGAGGTAGGTCACGAGCAGCGGGATCCACTGAACGTCGTGATACCGGAATGCGATGCCAACAAACATCGCAATCGTCACCCCCATCTTGAGCGCTTCGCCGACCATCCAGCTCATCGCTGTCGCGGCGCCACTCAGTGTTTTCAGACGTGCCGCGAACAGCGCGCCCGGCACCCAGCAGATCGCTCCCCCCAGGAACGCGGACAGCGCAGCGGCGCCCGGCGGCTTGAAGAAAAGCCACCACAACAGCGTCGCACCCAGGGACAAAACCATTTGCGCAGCCACAACCCGAAAAGGCGTAACGCGCGATGGACGACTCACATTGGGGCCAAACAGTTTTTCTGCTTCAGCCCGCGTGAGCGGAACGATATTTTTATCCTCTTGCCCGGCATCCCACGCGTCTTCACGCGACACGGGGTTTGCACTGGACGACGCGGCAGAAACATCATGCGCTGCGCGGTGTTCGTCGTGCCTTTGGTTCGGCGCTTGACCCGCCATCGCAATCTTCCGCAAAGTCCTGTTCCAGCCCGCGAGGCTTACGCACTACTTACGGGGTTGCCTAGCAAATAAATCCGGGCGATTGTAAGCGATAGTTGCAGGCAATTCAAGACTTTAGGCCCGTCAATCGCCTGGGTGAAACGTCGCTTCACGATACGGAAGAAACGGCTTGACAAGGTTACGGGCGGTGTCTGTAAGGCGGCGTGCTGTAAAGGCGCTGCGACGTGCGTATTGCTTCGCGCGGTCTCCTGTTTTTAGGCAAATTCGTGCGAGTGTGCCGCGCGGGCGATGTCAGAAATGCGACAGCAGAAAACCGCCGGCCAGTCCGCTCAGCAGCCAGAACGGCAGCGAGTACAGGTGAAAGGCGCCCCACATGCCGCGCTCGCCGGATAACCGCACGGCGATCAGATTGGCGAGCGATCCGATCGCCAGGCCAAAGCCGCCGACGCTGACGCCAAACGCAAGCGCACGCCAGTCGCGGGTGAATTCGGCCAGCATGATCGCGGCCGGCACGTTGCTGATGCCCTGCGACAAAATGGCGCTGGCGGCATAAGCGCGCAGCGGCGTCGTGAGTCCGAGGTGGCTGACCGTTTCATGCACGGCCGGCAGCGCTGCGACGCTGCGCAGCACGACGAACATGAACACGAAGATCAGCAGCAACAACCAGTCGATCTTCAACACGATCTTCGGGCGCCACGCGAGGAAACCGATCGCGACGCCTGCGAGGCCGATTCCCGCGTGGTGCGCATCGGCCAGCACGACGAACGCGGCAAACAGCAGCACGGCCACGCCGAGCAGGCTGCGGTCGACGGGATGCGCGTCGATCTCCTTCGACAGATCGAGCGGCACTGCGCGAAACGCGAACACCGCGAACAGATAGAGCAGCGCCATCAACACCGCGCACAGCGGCGCGAGCGCCCAGACGAAAGCGCCAAACGACACACCGCTCGTTTGCCAGAGAAACAGATTCTGCGGATTACCCAGCGGCGTCAGGACCGAACCGGCATTCACCGCGAGCGCGATGAAGATCACGAGGCGCCTGAGCGGCAACGGCGTCAATTGATGCAGCGACAGCGTCAGCGGGATGACGACGAAAAGCGCGACATCGTTGGTGAGGAGGGTCGATAGCGCGGCCGCGAGGCTGATCAGCAGACACGCAAGACCACGCTCCGAATGGATGTAGTGGACCACTCGATGTGCGAGCCACATCAGGAATCCCGACCATTCGACAGCCTTCGTCAGGATCAGCAGCCCTGCCAACGTCAGCACCGTTTGCCAGTCGATCAGCGCCGGCAGCGCGGCCCACGGCTTGCGATGAAACAGCTGCAGGGCGATCAGCGCGACGACGAGTACCGACAGGACCGGCTCCTTCGTCGCGAGCCCTAGCAGCCTGCGCAGCGCAGACTGGGGTGCCCTGTCGGCGCTGACGTTATCCTGCACGGCGTACGGTCATCACGCGGCAGCGTTGCCGCGCAGTCGAGCGAGAATCCCTTCGAGCGCGTCGAGGTCACCGAAATCGATGGTGACATGGCCGCGGCCGCGCCGGCCGAGCTTGATTTTCACGGTCGACGCGAGCAGATCCGATAGTTCTTCTTCGAGTCTGCGTGTATCGCGCCCGCCGTCGTTGGCCACGCGTGCCTTGACCGCCGGAGCCGCCTTCGTCGTGGCCGTTACGAGCTTCTCGGTCTCGCGCACCGACATGCGCTTGTTGACCACCTGGTTCGCGAGCGTGATCTGCGTCGCGGCATCGACGGCGAGCAGCGCACGCGCGTGGCCCATGTCGAGATCGCCAGCGAGCAGCATCGTTTGCACCGGCGCGGCGAGATTCAGCAGGCGCAGCAGGTTCGACACAGCGCTGCGCGAACGCCCTACCGATTCGGCCGCCTGTTCGTGCGTGAAATTGAACTCGTCGAGCAACCGCTGGATGCCCTGCGCTTCTTCAAGCGGATTCAGGTCTTCGCGCTGGATGTTCTCGATCAGCGCCATCGCGGCGGCGGTGTGGTCAGGCACGTCCCTGACCAGCACCGGCACCTCGGAGAGACCCGCCAGCCGGGCCGCACGGAAGCGCCGCTCGCCCGCGATGATCTCGTACATCTCTTCGTTCACGGGCCGCACGAGGATCGGCTGCATCAAACCCTGCGCGCGAATGCTCGCGGCCAGTTCCTGCAACGCACCCTCGTCCATCCGCGTACGCGGCTGATACTTGCCGGCCTGCAATTTACCGAGCGGCAGCACATGCGGCGCGCTGTCGATCTTCACCGCTTCAGCGATATCCGCGCTACCGCCCAGCAACGCTTCCAGCCCGCGGCCCAGCCCCTTCTTTCTTGCTACTGCATTCATCGTGCTTCCTCGATCCGCTTGGGATGCATCGCCGCGCGTCAAAGCGCGCGGACCCGTTCAATCATTTCGGCGCCGAACTGCACGTAGGCCTGCGCGCCACGCGACGCGCGGTCGAACACCACGCCCGGCAAACCATAGCTGGGCGCCTCTGCCAGCCGCACGTTGCGCGGAATCACGACGTCGAACACCTTGTCGCCGAAATGCTCCTTCAACTGATCCGATACCTGCTGCTGCAGCGTGATGCGCGGATCGAACATGACGCGCAGCAAGCCGATCACCTTCAGGTCGCGGTTCAGGTTCGCGTGCACCTGCTTGATCGTATTCACGAGATCCGATAGACCTTCGAGCGCGAAATATTCGCACTGCATTGGGATCACCACGCCGTGCGCCGCGCACAGGCCATTCAATGTCAGCAAGGACAGTGCCGGCGGGCAATCGATCAGCACGAAATCGTAGTCACCGGTGACATGCTCGAGCGCGTTTTTAAGCTGACGCTCGCGGTTCTGCACGCTGACCAGTTCGACTTCGGCGCCAGCCAGTTCGCGGTTGGCCGGCAACACGTCGTACAGGATCGCTTCGGGCCGCACACGCGCATCCGCGATCCGAACACCGTCTACAAGCACTTCGTACACCGTGCTCTCGCACGCCGACTTGTCGACGCCGCTGCCCATCGTCGCGTTGCCCTGCGGGTCCAGGTCGATGAGCAGAACACGTTGTCCCTGCGATGCGAGGCTCGCGGCGAGGTTGACTGCTGTCGTCGTCTTGCCGACGCCGCCCTTCTGGTTCGCAACGCAGAAGATTTTTGCCATCGTTGGTGTGTCCCTTTTCGACCCTGGATGATTGGAATAATGCGGTGCTGTTCTGTCACGCTTCGCGAGGCTGACTGTCCGCGTCCACGATGACTTCGATCAGATGCCGTTCTGCATCGAGCGACGGCACATTGAGCCGGATAATCTGCTGCGCGCGGGCGCCGGCCGGCAATCTTTCGATCTCGCCATCGGGGCGTACACCCTTCATCGCCCAGATCGCGCCGTTCGGCGCAACGAGATGACGGGCCAGTGTAACGAAATCCGCGAGCTCTGCGAATGCGCGCGAGACGATCACATCGAATTGACCAGGCACCTCGACGCCGGGGCGCAGTGTTTCAACCCGTCCCGTCACCACCGACAGGTTCGCCAGCCCGAGTTCGGCCTTGGCTTGCGCCTGGAATGCCGTTTTCTTCTGAACAATGTCGTTCAGCGTGACGGTCCAGTCTGGAAATGCGATGGCGAGGACGATGCCTGGTAGACCGCCGCCCGAGCCGACATCGAGAACCGACGAAGCGCCTCGCCCTGCCAGATGCGGAACGATCGAAAGGGAATCGAGGATGTGCTGGATGACCATCTGGCGCGGATCGCGGATCGCCGTCAGGTTGTAGACGGCGTTCCACTTGATCAGCAGCGCGACGTAGTCGAGCAGCTTGCCCAGTTGCGCGTCGCTGAGCTGGACGCCCAGTTCGTCGGTGCCCTCTTTCAGCAGAACGGCCCATGCTTCGCGACCGGCATCGGCGCGGCCGGTGCCTCGGTGTTGCTGTGCCGTCATTGGGTCACCGGTGTGCTGCCGCTGTCGCCGTTGCTTGCGCTGCCCGCGGGTTTTGCCACACGCCGCCCCAAGCCGCGCTTCAGATGGACCATCAGCAATGAAATGGCCGCGGGCGTGATACCGGAGATACGCGACGCCTGGCCAATCGTCTCCGGCCGGAACTGCGTCAGTTTCTGGCGCGCTTCGAACGAAAGACCTCGGACCTCGGCGTAATCGAGGCCATCCGGCAACCGCGTGTTTTCGTGTGCTTCGTTGCGTTCGATTTCGTCGGCCTGCCGCTCGATGTAACCCTGGTACTTGATCGCGATCTCGATCTGCTCCTTGATCTGGGCGAGCAGAACTTCATCGGTGGCGAGCGGCTCAGCGGGGCCACATGTGCCGTCGCGCAAGCCGCAAATGCCGTCGTAGCTCACACCCGGACGACGCAGCAGGTCGGCCAGACTGTATTCGTGATCGATTGCCTTGCCGAGCAACGCGGTCGCTTCGTCGGCGGGCAACGTCTTCGGATTGACCCATGTCGCACGCAGCCGCTCTGTTTCACGTGAAACAGCGTCGCGCTTGCGGCTGAATGCGTCCCAACGGGCGTCGTCGACCACACCAAGTTCGCGACCGGCTTCCGTCAAGCGCATGTCGGCGTTGTCTTCGCGCAGGCTCAACCGATACTCGGCCCGGCTCGTGAACATCCGGTACGGCTCGGACACACCGCGCGTGACCAGATCGTCGACAAGTACACCGAGGTACGCCTGATCGCGGCGCGGGCACCAGGCATCCTTGCCCTGCACCTGCAAACCTGCGTTGATACCGGCCAGCAAGCCTTGAGCCGCGGCTTCCTCGTAGCCAGTCGTACCGTTGATCTGACCCGCGAAGAACAGGCCGTTGATAACCTTGGTCTCCAGCGATGCCTTCAATCCACGCGGATCGAAGTAGTCGTACTCGATCGCATAGCCCGGCCGCAGGATGTGCGCGTGCTCAAGTCCGTTCATCGAGCGGACGAGCTCGAGCTGGATGTCGAAAGGCAAGCTCGTCGAAATACCGTTCGGGTAGAACTCGTTGGTGGTCAGCCCTTCTGGCTCGAGGAAGATCTGGTGCGATTCCTTCGATGCAAAACGATGGATCTTGTCTTCGATCGACGGACAGTACCGCGGCCCCACCCCTTCGATCACGCCTGTATACATAGGCGACCGGTCGAGACCGCTGCGGATAATGTCGTGTGTCCGCGCGTTGGTATGCGTCACCCAGCACGGCACCTGCCGCGGATGTTGAGCCGCGTTGCCGAGAAAGGAAAACACTGGCACCGGGTCGAGATCGCCGGGTTGTTCTTCCAGCTTCGAAAAATCGATCGTGCGACCGTCGATACGCGGTGGCGTGCCGGTTTTCAACCGTCCCTGCGGCAGCTTCAACTCTTTGAGCCGCGCGGACAAAGAAACCGCGGCAGGATCGCCTGCCCGACCGCCGGTGTAGTTATTCAAGCCGACGTGAATCTTCCCGTCGAGGAAAGTCCCGGCTGTCAGCACGACCGCACGCGACCGGAAGCGGACTCCCACCTGGGTCACCGCGCCGACTACCCGGTCGCCTTCGACCATCAGATCTTCGACGGCTTGCTGGAACAGCCAGAGATTCGGTTGATTCTCGAGACGATGTCGGATCGCCTGCTTATAAAGCAGACGGTCCGCCTGCGCCCGCGTCGCACGGACGGCCGGCCCTTTCGATGAATTGAGGATGCGAAACTGAATGCCGCCCTCGTCGGTTGCCGCCGCCATCGCGCCACCCAACGCATCGACTTCCTTGACCAGATGACCTTTACCGATCCCGCCAATCGACGGGTTGCAGCTCATCTGACCGAGCGTTTCGATGTTGTGCGTGAGCAGGAGCGTCGTGTTGCCCATGCGCGCAGAGGCCAAAGCGGCCTCCGTGCCAGCATGGCCACCGCCGACGACGATTACGTCAAATTCTGTGGGATAAAGCATCGCGGATCTCACGCAAGAAACCCTGCGTAAGCCTTTCTCAGGAAAATGTATGCGCGAATTATAGCGGGTTCGCTATTGGCCCGAATTTCGTCCGAGTGGCTAGCCATAAAAAAGCGCCGTGTTTCACGTGAAACACGGCGCCTGATTTGCCGATCGGCAGTGGCAACTGAATGCGTTACGCCACTTTCTTCGCTAAACCCAGATAGGTCTCGATGACTCGGGGATTTTGTGCAAGCTCGCTTGCCGGTCCTTCAAGCGCTAGTTCTCCTGTTTCGAGAACATAGCCATAGTCGGAAATCTGCAGCGCGGCTCGTGCGTTCTGTTCGATCAGCAATGTCGCGACATTGCTCGTCCGCAGCGCGCTGATGATGTGGAAGATTTCCTTCACGATAAGCGGCGCCAGCCCGAGGCTCGGTTCGTCGAGCATCAGCAAGTCCGGCTTCCCCATCAGCGCACGTCCAACTGCGAGCATCTGCCGTTCGCCGCCCGACAGCGTGCCCGCTGCCTGCTTGCGCCGTTCCTTCAAGCGCGGAAACAGATCGAAAACCGGCTCCAGCTGATCAAGATAATTCCGTTCGCCCGCCCGCTTGCGCCGATAGGCACCGAGCACCAGGTTGTCTTCGACGGTCATCGTCGCGAACAGCTCGCGCTTCTCCGGGACCAGACACATGCCGCGTGAGACCCGTTTTTCGACCGGGATCGCACTGACATCTTCGCCGCAATAGACGATCGCTCCTTTCGCGTGGCCGATCACGGGTAATGCGCCCATGATCGCGTTCAGCAGCGTGGATTTGCCCGCGCCGTTCGGCCCGATCACCGACACGATCTGGCCAGCGCGCACTTCGATTGCCGCGCCGTGCAGCGCCTCGACCTTGCCGTAGCGAACCGCGAGGCTGCTCACCTTAAGGATCGGCTCCGCGGTACTGTTTGCTTGTGTCGTCATCATTCCACCCCGCCGAGATAGGCTTCCAGCACCGCCGGATCTTTCTGCACGTCTTGCGGCAACCCTTCGGCTATACGTGTTCCGAATTCCATGACCACGAGGCGATCGGTCAGATTCATCACGAAATCCATATCGTGCTCGACCAGCAGCACGCTCATGCCCTCTTCCTTCAACTTGCGCAGTAGCGTCGCCAGCTGCTGCTTTTCCTGGTAGCGCAACCCCGCCGCGGGCTCGTCGAGCAGCAGCAACGTCGGGTCGCAACACAGCGCGCGCGCGATTTCGAGAATCCGTTGCTGTCCGAGCGCGAGACCGCCTGCCTCCTCAAACATTTGCTGTTCCAGCTCGACCCGGCGAATCTGCCGCGCCGCCTCCGCCATCAGTCGACCCTCTTCCGCCTGGTTCAACCGGGCGACGCTGCGCCACACGCCGGCATGTCCACGCAGATGCGCGCCGATCGCGACGTTCTCGAGCACCGTCATACCCGGCAGCAGCTTGACGTGCTGGAAGGTCCGACCGATTCCGCGTTTGACGATTTCACGTGAATTCAGCGAATCGATCCGCTCACCGCGGAACCTGATTTCACCGCTGGTCGCCTGCAGCACGCCGGTCACCAGATTGAAGGTCGTCGACTTACCGGCACCGTTCGGTCCAATCAAACCGATGATCTGCCCTGCCTGCACCCCGAAGCTGACGTCGTTAACAGCAACCAGACCGCCGAACTGCTTGCGCGCCTTGTCGACGCTCAACAACGGTTCGCCGGCGGTCGGCTTGCTGCGCTGCGGCAACGCTTCGGCGTGCTCCGGCACGTGCGCCCGCGGACCGCGCGGGAACAGCCGCGCGACGAACGGCCACACACCCTGGCGCGCGTACTGGAGCAGCAGCACCATCAGAATGCCGAAGACGATCACCTCGAAGTTGCCGTTCTCGCCGAGCAGCTTCGGCAGCAAGGTTTGCAGATAGTCCTGCAGGATCGTGAGAATCGCCGCGCCGAGCACTGCACCCCACACATGCGCGACTCCACCTACCACCGCCATGAACAGAAACTCGATCCCGTGATTCAGACCAAACGGCGTCGGATTCACCGAGCGCTGCAGATGCGCGTACAGAAAGCCCGAGATCGACGCCAGCACAGCGGCATAGACGAAGATCACCACACGCATCCACGCCGTGTTCACGCCCATCGCCTCAGCCATCAGACCGCCGCCGCGTAGTGCGCGAATCGCCCGCCCCGGCCGACTATTAAGCAGATTCTGAACAGACACGACCGCAGCGAGCACGACGATCCAGATCAGGTAATAGATGTGGCGACCCGATTCGAGCGCAATGCCGAACACGTTGAGCACCGGAATGCCGTTGATGCCGTCGTACTTGCCAAGCATCTCGAGATTGCCGAACAGATAGAACAGCGCAAGTCCCCACGCGATCGTACCGAGCGGCAGAAAGTGGCCGGACAAACGCATCGTCACCAGGCCGAGTAGCAGCGCGATCAACGCTGTGAGCAATACGCCGACGATCAACGCGAGCCACGGCGATACGCCGAACTGCGTCGTTAGATACGCCGTCGCATACGCCCCAACGCCGACGAACGCAGCCTGCCCAAAGCTCGTCATCCCGCCAATGCCGGTGAGCAGCACAAGCCCGATCGCGACAATCGAATACAGCCCGATGTAGTTGAGCAGCGTGACCCAGTACTCGGGCACACGAACCACCCCCGGCAACACCGGCAACGCGAACATCACCACGAGGAACACCCAGAACAGCCCGTTTCTGAAGAGAGATTTCATCGTGTCAGTCCTCGTCCTCTTCGGCGTGCGGGCTCGCAAGACTGCGCCACAGCAGCACCGGGATGATCAACGTGAACACGATCACTTCCTTGTAGGCACTCGCCCAGAACGACGAATACGATTCGAGCACACCGACCAGCACCGAGCCGGCTGCCGCAAGCGGATAGCTGACCAGCCCGCCGATGATCGCCCCGACAAAGCCCTTCAACCCGATCAGGAAGCCGGAGTCGTAGTAGATCGTCGTGAGCGGCGCGACGAGGATGCCGCACAGTACGCCGAGCCCTGCGGCGAGCGTAAAGGCAAGCCGTCCGGCCTGGGTCGTGCCGATGCCGACGAGCCGCGCGCCGAGCCGGTTCACCGACGTCGCACGTAGCGCCTTGCCGGAAATCGTGCGGTCGAAATACAGATACAGCGCCACGATCAACACGACAGCCGTACCGACTACCCACAGGCTTTGCCCGGAGATCGACAGGCTACCGACGTTGAACGTCGCATCAGAGAACGCGTTGGTCCGCGAACCTTCCGCGCCGAACATCACGAGGCCGAGGCCGACCAGCGCGAAGTGCACCGCCACCGCAACGATCAGCAGCAGCAAGGTGGTGGCTTCGGCGATCGGCTCATAAGCGAGCCGGTACAGGAACGGTCCCATCGGAATCACGATCAGCAGCGTGAGCGCGATCTGCACGATCATCGGTAGCGGGTGCATGAAGGCGCCGCGCGTCACCGCGTAGACCGCAACCGGAAACAGCAGATACTTGCCTGCCAGCACAGCGAGCGTGCGCGCCGCGTGCCTGCGGCGTTCCGCGTGCCGCGCGAGCCCCGCCGTCTCCACGACGAAACACGCGACACCCATCGCGATCAGCAGCCAGCAGGTCGCTGGAAATTTCTGTGTCTGCAGCGCGGCAAGCGTGAGCGCGCCATACGAAACGAATTCGCCCTGCGGGAT
This sequence comes from Paraburkholderia acidicola, assembly GCF_002362315.1. Lineage (GTDB taxonomy): Bacteria > Pseudomonadota > Gammaproteobacteria > Burkholderiales > Burkholderiaceae > Paraburkholderia > Paraburkholderia acidicola. The sequence goes on along the minus strand of NZ_MTZV01000004.1, from coordinate 1,466,897 downwards.
AAAGATCACGCGCGTGACCGAGAACACGAGCACCAGTGCCAGCGCGAGCAGCGCATAGATCGCACCGGTGGTGATCCCGTCTTGCGCGAGGATCGCCGCAATTGATAGATCCATACTTCCTCTTCGTGTGTTGCCTGAACCTCGAAACCGGCCACCGCGAACCCACGCCGCAGCGACGCGCAAACTGCGGCGCGCGTGACTCACCCACCGCACCGCAATGCGGTGGGCGGGTGCCATTGTCGTCGATCAGAAAAACGGGCGGCGTCGGCGCCGCCCATGCGCGAGAGGCGCGTACCGCTTCAGTCGTTCTGCAGCTTCCACTTGCCGTCGACCACCTCGACGATCACGCGGGCGCGTTTGTCGAGACCGTTATGGTCAGTCGGCGTGGTGTTCATGATGCCGTGCGAAACCGGCAGTTCCTTGACGTTTTCGAGCGCGCTGCGCAGCGCCTCGCGGAACTCCGGCGTACCGGGCTGGGCCTTCTTTAGCGCCTCAGGAATCGCCCGCTGCAGCATCTGGCCTGCATCCCATGCATGACCGCCGAACGTCGCCACCGAGCCCGTTCCATAGGCCGCTTCATACGCTGCCTTGTACGCAAGCGACGACTTCTTCACCGGGTTCGAATCCGGCAGTTGGTCGGCAACCAGAATCGGGCCGACCGGCAGCAGCTCGCCTTCGCAATCTTTGCCGCACACACGCAGGAAGTCGTTGTTCGCGACGCCGTGGGTCTGATAGACCTTGCCCTTGTAGCCGCGCTCCTTCAGCGTCTTGGCGGGCAGTGCCGCCGGCGTGCCCGATCCGGCGATCAGGATCGCATCCGGATTGGTGCCCATGATTTTGAGCACCTGCCCCGTCACCGATGCATCGGTGCGGTTAAAGCGTTCATTCGACACCAGCTTCAGGTGATGGGCATTCGCCGCCGTGCTGAACACGTTGTACCAGCTGTCGCCGTACGCATCCGCAAAGCCGATGAAGCCAACCGTCTTCACGCCGTGCCGCTCCATATAGTCGGCGATTGCGTCGCCCATCAGGCTGTCGTTCTGCGGCGTCTTGAACGCCCATGCGCGCTTTGCATCCATCGGCGAGATGATTGCGGCCGACGCCGCCAGCGAGATCACCGGCGTCTTGCCCTGCAACGCAATGTCGAGCATCGCGAGCGCATTCGGCGTGACCGTCGAGCCCAGGATCGCGTCGACGTGATCCTCGTCGATCAGCTTGTGCGTGTTCTGCACCGCGTGGCTCGTATCGGATGCGTCGTCGAGCACGATGTACTCGACGCTCTTGCCGCCGATTTCCTTCGGCAACAACGCGATCGTGTTCTTCTCCGGAATGCCGAGCGATGCTGCCGGTCCCGTCGTCGACAGCGTCACGCCGATCTTCACCTGCGCGTTCGCCACACCTGCCCCGCACACCAGCGCCGCGGCAATGCCGGCGCGCACCCACTGTTGTCTTGTCGTTTTCATGGTCCGTCTCCAAACGCTTTGTCTACCTACCGTGTGATCCGGCCGCGAGCCGGGCTCTTGAATCTAGTGATCGGGTCCGGGCATGCCAAGCATGGTTTTCCCTGCTCGGCAGATACGCAACATGCACAACATGCGCAACAAAAAAGGCACGTCGATTGCACGTGCCTTTTGAGTGTCCGGTCCAGTTCGCCAGTTCTCCGTTCAGTCGACAGCAAGTTGCGACTTGCTGCCGACAATCTGCACCATCACGCGCGTCCGCTGGTCGAGACCGACATGCTCGCTCGCGCTCATATTGAAGATGCCGTGTGACGCGAGCAGAGGCTTAGTGCGCTCAAGTGCCGCATGCAATGCCGTGCGCAAGGCACCGGAGACCGTTCGCGCATCGACATGGTTTTCGCTCGTGAATTTGCGAGTGTTCCTGGATGTCAGGCTGCTCGCTGCCCCGACTATCGCAGTCACGATCGATGCCGCACTGGTCCACTGCCAAGCCCGCTTCATTGCGCTCCTCACACCCGTTGTTCGCTGCGTCGCCGTGTTTGTTCGAATTGGTTCTAGCGATTTCAAATACCGACCAAGCGGTCGGTGAATGGCGAGTTTAACGGACGCAAACTGCGCGCGGCAAGCGTTTTGCAAGCATCAGACAAATGGAAAATGCCGTGCGCACCGGCATGGGGACAAACGCGCGCGATAACGAAAATGCGAGTGTGCGAACGAATAAAAATTAGCGAACGCACAAAATAAAAAGCGCTGTTGGAATCATCCAACAGCGCTTTCGTGTGGGCACTGAGTGCCTCATGTCTCCTCGTTCTCCACCTGCAAATTTTCGCGGTGCATCAGAACTGCGTGAAGATTAAACGGCGGCCCCTGGACGGGCAACTAGCATTTACCCTAGTGGTGCACTGCGGCACTGATTTGGGGCGTCTCAGTACGCATCAATAGCGCGATTATTTGCGCCGTTCCCACGCAGCTTCACGCGATTCACTTCAAGATTTATCTCGGAGACCGAAGCATTTTTTCAATCGCGCGTTTCATGCGCGCAAGGGCCTCACACGCGCGACAATTTCACCGACAATGCCACGCCGGAATGCCAGCACACACGCGATAAAAATCAGTCCGGTGACGATGGTCGCCGACTCACCGAGCGAGCGAAACCAGTCGACCCCGGTCCACGATGCGAGCGCCGTGCCGATATCGCCGAGACGGTCTTCGAGCGCGACGATCAGCGCGGCGCCGAGCAGCGGCCCAAACAGCGTGCCCATGCCGCCAACCAGCGTCATCAGGATGACGAGGCCGGACATCGTCCAGTACGCATCGCCCAGGGTTTCGAAGCCCAGCACCAGCACCTTCAGCGAACCGGCGAGCCCGGCAATCCCCGCCGAGAGAATAAAGGCGAGCAGCTTGAAGCGATCGGTGTCGTAACCCAGCGATATCGCGCGCGGCTCGTTCTCCTTGATCGCGGTGAGCACCTGGCCGAACGGCGAATGCACGATGCGTACGATCAGCAGGAACACGAGCACCATCACCGCGAGCACCACGTAGTAGAGCGTCAGGTCCGGACTGAGATCGAGCAGACCGAACAGCTTGCCGCGCGGCACGCCTTGCAGTCCGTCTTCGCCGTGCGTGAACGGCGCCTGCAAATACACGAAGTACACCATCTGCGCGAGCGCGAGCGTCACCATTGCGAAGTAGATGCCCTGCCGCCGGATCGCAAAGAGCCCGACGACGAGTCCTAGCAGCGTCGCCGCGACGATGCCCGCGAGCACACCGAGTTCCGGTGTGAGTCCGAGCGTCTGGATCGCATAGCCGGTCGTATAACCAGCGGTGGCGAGAAACATCGCGTGACCGAACGACAGCAGACCGGTGTAACCGATCAGCAGATTGAACGCCGCCGCGAACAGCGCGAAGCACAGCACCTTCATCACGAACAGCGGATACACGCCGACAAACGGCACGACGAGGAGCACGAGCAGCAACAGACCATAGAGCGCTTTCTTCTGCATCATTTTTCCTTGCCGAAGAGCCCGGCCGGACGGATCAGCAGCACGAGCGCCATGATGACAAACACCACCGTCGCCGAGGCTTCCGGATAGAACACGCGCGTGAGCCCTTCAATTACGCCAAGCATCAACCCCGTCACGATCGATCCCATGATCGACCCCATCCCGCCGATCACGACGACCGCGAACACGGTGATGATCATCGGTTGGCCCATGAGCGGCGAGACCTGGATGACCGGTGCGGCGAGCACACCTGCGAACGCGGCGAGCGCGACGCCGAAGCCGTAGGTGAGCGTCACCATGCGCGGCACATTGATGCCGAACGCTTCGACGAGTTTTGGATTTTCGGTGCCTGCGCGCAGATACGCGCCAAGACGCGTGCGCTCGATCACGAACCAGGTCGCGAAGCAAACCACCAGCGAGGCCACCACGACCCACGCACGATAGTTCGGCAGGAACATGAAGCCGAGGTTGGTCGCACCCGACAGCGCCTCAGGAACGTCGTACGGCTGTCCTGACGAACCGTAGATCGAGCGGAACACCCCTTCGACAACCAGCGTGATGCCAAAGGTCAGCAACAGCCCATACAGATGATCGAGCTTGTACAACCAGCGCAGCATCGAGCGTTCGATGGCCATGCCGACCAGACCGACGATCAGCGGCGCCAGCACCAGCATGACCCAGTACGGCAGATTGAAATACGACAGCCCCATCCATGCGAGCATGGCGCCCAGCATGAACAACGCGCCGTGGGCGAAGTTGATCACGTTGAGCAGGCCGAAGATGATCGCGAGGCCCAGGCTCAGAATTGCATAGAACGAGCCGTTCACGAGCCCGAGCAACAACTGGCTCAGCATCGCCGGCAGCGGAATGCCAAAGATATCCATTGAACGCGTATTCCGTCGTCAAGGTGAAACCAACTACGGCCAGCCGCCCGCCGCCGGCGCGTCACATCTGGCGGGCGACCTCAGTGCTCGCCTACTTCCACAACGCGCAGCGCGTTTCCTGCTTCGTCGTAAAGGCCTGTTCGCCCGGAATCGTCGCGGTGATCTTGTAGTAGTCCCACGGTTCTTTCGATTCGGCGGGCGTCTTCACCTGCATCAGGTACATGTCGTGGATCATGCTGCCGTCCTGACGGATGTAACCCTTCGCGTAGAAGTCGTCGATTTTCTGCTTCTTCAACTGCGCCATCACCTTGTCGGAATCGGTCGAGCCAACCGCTTGCACCGCCTTCAGGTAGTTCGTCGCCGCTGAGTAGTCGGCGGCCTGCAGGCTCGACGGCATCTTCTTCATCTTGTCGAAGTAGCGCTGCGCCCACTTGCGCGTCGTCTCGTCCTTGTTCCAGTACCAGCTGTCGGTCAGCACGAGGCCCTGAGTGGTTTCGAGTCCGAGACTGTGGATGTCGTCGATAAACACCAGCAGTGCAGCCAGCTTCATCGTCTTCGTGATGCCGAACTCCTTCGCTGCCTTGATCGAGTTGACCGTATCGCCACCCGCGTTCGCGAGGCCGAGAATCTGCGCCTTCGATGCCTGCGCCTGCAACAGGAACGACGAGAAGTCAGACGCCGACAACGGCGCCCGCACTGCACCGAGTACCTGGCCGCCGTTCGCCTTCACGACATCCGAGGTCGCTTTTTCCAGCGCCTTGCCGAACGCGTAGTCGGCGGTCAGGAAGTACCACGTCTTGCCGCCCTGCTTCGTCACTGCTGAGCCGGTGCCCTTGGCGAGCGCGACCGTGTCGTACGCATAGTGGATCGTATACGGCGTGCATTGTTCGTTGGTCATCGTATCGGCGCCCGCGCCGACGTTGATGTACACCTTGTGCTTCTCGCCCGCGACCTGGTTCATCGCGAGGCCGGTCGCCGAATTCGTACCACCGATCAGCAGATCGACACCGTCGCGATCGAACCATTCGCGCGCCCGCGATGCTGCAATGTCCGCCTTGTTCTGGTGATCCGCGTAGACGAGCTGGATCGGCTTGCCGTTGACCTTGCCGCCGAAATCCGCGATTGCCATGCGGATCGACTCGAGTCCGCCCTGACCGTCGATGTCGGCGTAGAGCCCCGACAGGTCGGTGATGAAACCGATCTTTACCGCGTCGTCGGCTGCCCGCGCCGTGCCGATCGTCAGCGCGGCGCCTGCGGCGAGCGCAAAACAGAATGACGATAGTCGCGCGAGTGTGGTCCTTTTCATGCGTGTCTCCTTCGTTTCATGCGTTGTTGTTAGATCTGGTTTCAAACCCCGAGCAGGTCGTGCAGCACCGGCATCTTGCATTCGAGTTCCCCGGCCCCGAAGTGTTCGACGATACGTCCATGCTCCATCACATAGAAGCGATCGGCGAGCGGCGCGGCAAAGCGGAAGTTCTGTTCGACCATCACGATCGTGTAGCCGCGCGCTTTCAGCGTCATGATCATGCGTGCAAGCGTCTGCACGATGACCGGTGCAAGTCCTTCGGAAATTTCATCGAGTAGCAGCAGATTCGCACCGGTGCGCAGGATGCGCGCCACCGCGAGCATCTGTTGCTCGCCACCGGAGAGGCGCGTGCCCTGGCTCATGCGGCGCTCCGCGAGATTCGGAAACATCGCGTAGATTTCGTCGAGCGACATCGCATTCGCAGCCGCACCGACCAGCGGCGGCAACAGCAGATTCTCTTCACACGACAGACTCGAGAAAATGCCGCGCTCTTCAGGGCAATAACCGATCCCGCAATGGGCGATGCGATGCGTTGCAAGTGCAATCGTCTCGCGCCCGCCGATGCGGATCGAACCGGTACGCCGACCGGTCAGCCCCATGATCGCGCGCAACGTCGTGGTGCGGCCTGCACCATTGCGGCCGAGCAGCGTGACAACCTCGCCGCGGTGCACGGTTAGATCGACGCCGTGCAATATGTGGGATTCACCGTACCAGGCCTGTAGCCCGGCAATTTCCAGCGCCGGCTCTGCGCTGCTTGCCGCGTCGCTGACCTCGATGTTCTCGCGTTCGGTCACGGTGTTCATGCGTGGGCTCCTGCCAGCGCTGCCTCGGCACTGCCCATATAGGCCTGCATCACGAGCGCGTTCTTCGAGACTTCCGCATAGCTGCCTTCAGCGAGCACTTCGCCGCGTTGCAGGACCGTGATCGTGTCGGAGATGCCGGCAATCACGTTCATGTTGTGCTCGACCATGAGGATGGTGCGACCGCTCGATACTTTTTTGATCAACGCAGTGACGCGGTCCACGTCTTCGTGTCCCATGCCTTGCGTCGGTTCGTCGAGCAGCATCAGTTCGGGTTCCATCGCGAGCGTCGTGGCGATTTCGAGCGCGCGCTTGCGGCCGTATGAAAGCTCGACGGTTGGGACATCGGCGAAATCGGTGAGACCGACCTGCGTGAGCAGATCCATCGCGCGATCGTCGAGTTCGCGCAGCGTGCGTTCGCTTTTCCAGAAATGAAATGCGGTGCCAAGCGAACGCTGCAAGCCGACGCGAACGTTCTGCAACACCGTCAGATGCGGAAACACCGCGGATATCTGGAACGAGCGAATGATGCCGCGCCGCGCGATCTGCGCGGGCCGTTCACCGGTAATGTCGACACCGTTGAACACGATCTGCCCGGCAGTGGGCACGAGAAACTTCGTGAGCAGATTGAAGCAGGTGGTCTTGCCGGCGCCGTTCGGGCCGATCAGCGCATGGATGGAACCTCGGCGCACGCGCAGGTTCACCCCGTTGACGGCGATGAAGCCTTTGAACTCCCGTGTCAGTCCCCGCGTCTCGAGAATCGTATCGCCGAGAATCATGTTCCCTTCCGTGCGAAGTAAGGCGAAGCACGACGAACTTCTGCGCGAGCGCCTCGCGACATGAAGACGACGACAACCCCGTGCCGTTCGTGACGTGGTGCGTCAATGCGGACGGTAATCCATGCCGCACCACGCAGCATGGAGGCCATTGTCGCGCCAATGATGCAGCGCAATCATTGGGATTTGCACTTAGTGACCCTTAGCGACACTTCGATGCCTGGCGCTCTTGTGGAGCAACCAGGCGTTTGTGTCTACGGGAAAGCACTGACGTACATGTCATGCAATCGACATGGCGGGCGTGGGAATTGCGTTGAGTGAAGAAGCGGAAGCGGTAAGACGCGCGCGTCGATCGGCGCGAATCATTTCGCTTGCGCGCTCGGCGATCATCAACGTCGGCGAGTTCGTGTTGCCCGACGTGATGTTCGGCATGACCGATGCATCGACGACGCGTAGTCCTTCGACACCGAGCACACGCAAGCGGCTATCGACAACGGCGCCGGCATCGTCGGCGGTGCCCATGCGGCAGGTGCCAACCGGATGGAAGATCGTCGTGCCGACCTGACCCGCTGCGGCCCGCAGTTCTTCTTCCGTCTGGAACTGGAGACCGGGCAGGATCTCCTGCGGCTGATAGCGCGCAAGCGCGCTCGCACCCACGATACGGCGCGTGAGACGCAACGCGTTGGCGGCAACGTGACGGTCGTAGTCGGTGGAGAGATAGTTCGGTGCGATCGCGGGCGGTGCATGCGGATCGCGCGACGCGATGTGCACGCTGCCACGCGACGTCGGACGCAGGTGACACACCGACGCCGTGAACGCATTGAAACGATGCAACGGCTCACCGAAGCGATCGAGCGACAACGGCTGCACGTGATACTGCAGATCGGGTCGCGTGAGCGATGGATCGTCGGGATCGGACTTCGCGAACGCGCCGAGTTGCGACGGCGACATCGACATCGGGCCGCTCTGGAACAACGCGTACTGCAAACCGATCTGCAGCTTGCCCCACCAGTGCGCAGACAGCGTGTTGAGCGTACGCACACCGTCGACCTTGAACGCCATGCGCAGTTGCAGATGGTCCTGCAAGTTCTCGCCAACACCGCGCAGATCATGCACGACGTCGATACCGAGTCCCTGCAGACGCGTACCGTCGCCGACACCGGACAGTTCCAGCAAGTGCGGCGAGTTGACCGATCCCGAACTCAGCACCACTTCGCAGCGCGCCTTCGCGAGATAGTCGATCCCGTTGCCGCGATACTCGACGCCGACGCAACGCTTGCCTTCGAATACGACGCGTTGTGTAACGGCGCCGGTGATGATGGTCAGGTTCGGACGCGCAGACGCTGCGCGCAGATACGCCTTCGATGCGTTCCAGCGAATGCCGCGTTTCTGGTTGACGTCGAAGTAGCCGACACCGGTGTTGTCACCGCGGTTGAAATCGTCGGTGGCGGGGATGCCGGTTTGCTGTGCGGCCTGTGCGAAGGTCTCGAGAATCTTCCATTGCAGGCGCTGCTTCTCGACGCGCCACGGGCCACCGCTGCCGTGCCATTCATTCGCACCGCCGTGATGATCCTCGCTGCGTTTGAAGACCGGCAGCACCGCGTTCCACGACCATGCGGGGTCGTCGGTTACGCGCGCCCACTCGTCGTAGTCTTCGCGCTGTCCGCGCATGTAGATCATGCCGTTGATCGACGAGCTGCCGCCGAGCACGCGACCACGCGGATACGACAGCGAGCGGCCATTGAGGCCGGCTTCCGGCTGCGTCTTGTAGAGCCAGTCCGTGCGCGGATTGCCGATGCAGTACAGGTACCCGACCGGCACATGGATCCAGTGGTAATCGTCCTTGCCACCCGCTTCGAGCAGCAGCACCGACACGTCTGGATCTTCGGTCAGCCGGTTGGCGAGCACGCAGCCCGCCGTGCCGGCACCGATCACGATGTAGTCGAACTCGCCTTCCAGCGTTCGACTGGACGCACGTGCGTCACCTTCAGTCTTGCTCACCGTCGTCTCCTTCATGAGCCGCCGTCCGCGGCATGCATGGTGACAGTTACAGCGCGTGTGTTACTTCGCCACCGGCATCGTGAACTCGGCGCCCTTCGCGATGCTGTCGGGCCAGCGCTGCATGATGCTCTTGTAGCGCGTGTAGAACCGCACGCCTTCTTCGCCGTACGCGTGATGATCGCCAAACAGCGAACGCTTCCAGCCGCCGAACGAATGCCATGCCATCGGTACCGGAATCGGCACGTTGATGCCGACCATGCCGATCTGGATCTGCCGCGAGAATGCGCGCGCGACGCCGCCATCGGAGGTGAAAAGCGATACGCCGTTCGCGAATTCGTTGGCGTTGATCAGTTCAACCGCGGAAGCGAAGTCCGGCACACGCACGATGCACAGCACCGGCCCAAAAATCTCTTCGCGATAAATCGTCATGTCGGTTTTCACGCCATCGAACAATGTGCCGCCGAGGAAGAACCCCTGCTCATGACCCGCCACTTCATGCCCGCGCCCATCGACCACGAGCTTCGCGCCTGCCGCTACGCCAGCATCGATATAACCCTTCACTTTCTCGCGATGCACAGCTGTGACGAGCGGACCCATTTCAGCTTCGCCATCCATGCCGTTCAAGATCTTCAGCGCCTTCACGCGCGGCGTCAGTCGTTCGATCAGTTCGTCTGCAATGTGGCCGACCGCCACCGCTACCGAAATCGCCATGCAGCGCTCGCCAGCCGAGCCGTAGGCTGCGCCGATCAGCGCATCGACGGCTTGATCGAGATCTGCGTCGGGCATCACCACCAGATGATTCTTCGCGCCGCCCAGCGCCTGTACGCGCTTGCCGTGCTTCGTGCCTTCTGTATAGATGTATTCGGCAATCGGCGTCGAGCCGACAAACGACAGCGCGCTCACGTCCGGATGCACGAGCAACGCATCGACGGCGACCTTGTCGCCGTGCACGACGTTGAATACGCCATCGGGCAAGCCCGCTTCCTTCAGCAGTTCGGCAAGCCGCACCGCAGCCGACGGATCGCGTTCCGATGGCTTCAGCACAAACGTATTGCCGCATGCGATCGCGACCGGGAACATCCAGGCCGGCACCATCATCGGGAAATTGAACGGCGTAATGCCGGCGACCACGCCGAGCGGCTGACGCAGATTCCAGTTGTCGATGCCACCGCCGATCTGATCGGTGAAATCGGTCTTCAGCAGATTCGGAATGCCGCACGCGAATTCGACGATCTCGATGCCGCGCATCACCTCGCCCTTCGCATCGGAGAACACCTTGCCGTGTTCGCGGGTGATCAGCTCGGCCAGCTCGTCGTGGTGCCGGTCGAGCAGTTCCTTGAACTTGAACATCACGCGCGCCCGCTTGATCGGCGCGGTTTCGCTCCACGCCGGGAACGCGGTTTTCGCTGCGGCCACCGCAGCGTCGACTTCCGCGACGCTAGCGAGCGGCACGCGGGCGCTTACCTTGCCGAGCGCCGGATTGAAGACGTCGCCGAAACGGTCGCTCGTCCCTTCGACCGCGCGGCCGTTGATCATGTGGGTCAGTGCGCGCACGCGCGTTTCGTTTTGATGTGTCTCGCTCATGGGTTCCTCGTTCGGTGGGTCTCGTGTGTCGGGCGTCGCCGCGGCTTCTCGAATTCACTGATGCACAGCGTAATCGCGAGACCCGCAGCAAATCCAATGAGTTATGCTCAATTGCGTTATAAGGCGCGCTAATATCAGCGGATGGACCCGACGCTATGGACTTAACCCTTCTACGGGCGTTCGTGACCGTCGCGCGCGAGGGCAACCTCACGCGCGCGGCCGTGCACCTGCACCTGACCCAGCCAGCCGTGAGCCTGCAGATCAAGAATCTGCAGGAAACGCTCGGCGTGACGCTTTTCACGCGCACGTCCCACGGTCTCACGCTGACGCGCGACGGCCAGTCGCTGCTGCCGCACGCCGAACGTGCGCTGGTCGCAGCCGGCGATGTGCAGCGCGCGGCCGCAACGCTGCGCCATGAAATCCGCGGACGGCTGCGTATCGGCACAATCCTCGATCCGGAATTTCTGCGCCTCGGCGGCTTTCTGAAGCAGCTCGTCGAAACCTGGCCGCACATCGAAACCGCATTGCGGCACGGCATGTCGGGCTGGGTGCTCGACCAGGTGCGGGCGCGCGAGCTCGACGTGGGCTACTACATCGGTCGGCCCGCCGAAGACGAAGGACGCGACGGCAGCGTTTTTCATACGGTGACGCTGACACATTTTCAGTACCGGGTGCTCGCTCCCGCCGGCTGGAAAGACCGCGTGAAGACCGCGCGCGACTGGCGTGCGCTTGCCGCGCTGCCGTGGATCTGGACACCGCCGGCGTCGGCGCATCACCGGTTGTTGTCCCGCCGGTTCGCCGAGGCCGGCGTCACGCCGGTCAAGGTCGCGGAAGTCGATCAGGAGCCGTCGATGCTCGATCTCGTCAAATCGGGTGTCGGCCTCACGCTCGCCCGCGACGCCACCGCGCTGGCCCAGGCACATGCTCATGCGCTAACGATCGTCGACGGCATCACGGTGCCGACCGAACTCGCGTTCGTCACGCTGGCCGCACGCAAGGAAGAACCTGCGATTGCCGCCGCGTTGAAGCTGATCGAGCAGCAATGGTCCACCTAGCTTCACAACGCGTGACGGAGCGAGCCGCAACACCACAGGCAATATGAGCAGCGCTGATAAAGGCGAGCGTAACAACACCGTCACGCGCTTTTTGCTAGATTCAGACTTTGTGCACGGCGCCTCGACGCCGTGCTGCCGTTTTTACTCCCGGATCCAGTCCGCATAACTCGCCCGGTTGTCGTGAGCGCTGCGGTTCAGCCATCCATCGTCCGTCGTTTCATCAGGAGCTTCACATGGCACGCAACATCGAAATCAAGGCCCGCGCACGGCAGTTCGACCAGCTTCTCGCCCGCGCCGCTGAACTCTCGCCTGAAGCACCGCTGATCTTTCGCCAGCAGGACTTTTTCTACGACGTACCGCGTGGGCGCCTGAAATTGCGCCAGTTCGATGACGGCACGCCTGCCGAACTGATCTTCTACCAGCGCGACGACCGCGACGGCCCGAAGGCGTCGTACTACACGCGCAGCCCCGTGACGAACCCGGAAGCGATGCACTCGCTGCTCGCCACCGCGCTCACGACGCGCGGCATCGTGACCAAGGAACGGCATGTGTATATCGTGGGGCGCACGCGGATTCATCTCGATCGCGTCGACGGCCTTGGCGATTTCATTGAACTCGAAGTGCTGCTAGCGCAGGACGATGACGAGGAAGGCGGCGAAGTCGAAGCACACGCGATGTTCGCGAAGCTCGGCGTGCCGGAGTCCGATCTCGTGGCCGTGGCTTATGTGGACTTGCTGAACGCCGATTCGGAGCCGCTGCAGGCCGCCTGATGAAGCCTGATTGAGAGGCCCGCGCGCGACGACAGCAACGCGCATGGCCCCTCGCAGCCGGGCTTCAGGCCGGCGCCGCCCCGGCCGCCAGGTGACCGAGCGGCAACGGCCCGTTGCGCTTGAACGTGGTCAGCACGATATTGGAGCGCACGCTGTCGACGCCCGTCACGCGCATCAGCTTCTTCATCACGAACGACGACAGCGAGCCGAGGTCCGGCGCGACGATGCGCAGCAGATAATCGGCGTCGCCGACCACCGCGTGACACTCGAGCACTTCCGGTAGCGCGTCGATCTGCTGCTGGAACTGCTCGATGATCGAATCGCCGTGATGCGCGAGCTTCAGACTCGTGAAGGCCGTCACGCCGAGGCCGAGCTTTTCCGGCCGCAGCACGACGCGGTAGCCATCCACGATGCCGGTCGCTTCGAGCCGCTGGAGCCGGCGGCCGATCTGCGACGGCGACAGCGGCACCTGTTCGCCGAGCTGCTGATGGGTAGCCCGGCCGAAGCGCTGCAACACCTCCAGCAGCGCGAGATCGAAGTGATCCAGTTCAAGCATGAAGCTCCTCCGCGTATTTTCCGTTTATATGCGAACTAATCGCATCTATCGTTTTTAAACTGACGAATACGTGCTCATTCAGCGCGATGTCCGCTCTAAGGCTGCAAATCTACCTGAATCGGCAGGTGCCTGCAGCGACGTGCCCACCTCCGCCCTGGAACAGGCATGTACCGGCTGCGCGGAAAAGCGTGAAAATAGACGACCCGGGGCGTGCGCTCAAATCAACCGGCGCGTTCGATCCAACCACAGGCAGGTGACACGATGATCCACAAACTGACTTCCGAAGAACGCGCGACCCAACTCGCGAGTCTCGCCGGCTGGAATGCGGCGACCGGCCGCGACGCGATCCAGCGCCAGTTCAGCTTCGCCGACTTCAACGAGGCCTTCGGCTTCATGACACGCGTGGCCATCAAGGCACAGGAGATGGACCACCATCCCGAGTGGTTCAACGTCTACAACAAGGTGGAAATCACGCTGTCGACCCACGAGGCGAATGGTCTGACCGAACGGGATATCAAGCTCGCGCGTTTTATCGACGGGATTGCGAAAGCGGCGTCGCGGGACTGATGCGGGGCGTAGTTATGCCCGCAATGCGCGGCTGGAACATGCGGCGAACGGGGATTGAAAGGGGTTTGGAGGTCGGCAGGCGTGCAAACCTTCAGTTCTACAGGCTGTTCTTAAGGCGGGTGTAAGAATCCCAGGCATCACCGGCGATGGGGTCTAAACGTTCCCGCGCCAGCGCGTTCTGACGCTGTACAATCATCAGCGCATAGGGCTTGGAGAGCGCGCTAGCCTCCTTGCACAGAACAAGTTCGTCGCCGCTTGCAGGTGAGCGGGCACGCCAGAAGTTGATCGCGGCTTCCAGTTCGTGGATCGTAATATCGGACATGATTCTCGTGGTTGCACCCTGGCGTATCGTACGGCAACGCTGCACGGTTCCCGCGCAGCAGACACCGCGGTGAACCGTGACCTGATATGCCTAACCCATTGTACTTGAGCGAAATCCATGCGACTCCTTCTGATCGAAGATGACCGCCCCATCGCACGCGGCATCCAAAGCAGCCTCGAACAAGCCGGCTTCACGGTCGACATGGTCCACGACGGCATCTTCGCCGAACAGGCTCTCACCCAAAACCGCCACGAACTCGTGATCCTCGATCTGGGTCTGCCCGGCATCGACGGAATGACGCTGCTGTCGCGCTTTCGCCAGAGCAACCGGCACACGCCGGTCATTGTGCTGACCGCGCGCGACGAGCTGAACGACCGTGTGCAGGGCCTGAATTCCGGCGCCGACGACTACATGCTGAAGCCGTTCGAACCCGCCGAACTCGAAGCGCGCATCCGCGCCGTGATGCGTCGTAGCGGTCCGCACGGCGATATGCCGCGTCCGGAAGTATCGCTGGGCGGGGTGCGCCTGTCGGGTGTCGACCGCCGCATCTTCAACGACGACAAGCCGCTCGAACTGTCGCCGCGCGAATTCGCCGTGCTCGAAATGCTGTTGCTGCGCCACGGCCGCGTGGTCAGCAAGGCACAGTTGCAGGATCACCTGACCCACTTCGGCGGCGATCTCGGCGATACCGCGATCGAGGTCTACGTGCACCGTGTGCGCAAGAAACTCGAGAGCTGCCGCGTCGAAATCGTCACGGTGCGCGGCTTCGGCTACCTGCTGCAGGAAATCCGCCAGGCGGCCTGACCGCAGCGCGGTATCGGGGCTTCCCGGAGCCCCACCCTGCCTGGCGCCAGGCAGGGGCAGCGGTGCGCACCCGGCAATGCACGCTATGATGCAGGCTTGCTGCGCGCTGCGCCGGCACAAGCCGACGCAGCGCGGTTCTTTCGCCCACGATCCCACGATCCGCTGTCGAGCTTCATCACGACCATGCCCTACCCAGCCGCAAACAGTTTGCGGCGCTCGCTGCTGCGCCGCCTCGCCGCCCCACTTTCGCTGCTCGCGCTCATGAGCGGCCTGATTGCCTACTGGCTTGCGTGGCAATACACGCAGCATGTCGTCGACCGCTCGCTGGCCGACCTCGCCACCGCCATCTCCAAGCAGATCCAGATCGCCGGTCCCGATGCGTCGATCACCGTGCCGCCGCTCGCACAGGCGATGTTCTCCGATCCCGTCGAACAACTCGTGTACCGGATCAGCGACGGCGAAACTGAAATTGCCGGCGATCCGAAGCTGCCGCTACAGGGCGTCAGTGTGCGCCGCATGCATTACGCGTATGTGTTCGAGACCGAGCATGAAGGCACTACCGTGCGCGTCGCGCAGGTCCGCGTCGATCAGTCGGCCGGCAATCCGATCGTCGTCGAAGTGGGCCAGCCAGTACGTCACCGCTTTCAGATCGCCGCGGAATTCCTCGTGGCCATCATGATGCCGCTGTTGCTGTTGCTGCTGGCCGGCTGGGTGATCGTGTGGCGCGTCGTGAACCAGCAGCTCAATCCGTTGACCGATCTCGCCGATTCGCTGAACCGGCAAACCCACACCTCGCTCGAGCCCGTCGACGAAACCTATGTGCCCGTCGAAATCCGGCCGCTGACAGGCGCGCTGAACGCGCTGCTGGGGCGCCTCAAGACCGCCCTCGATGCCCAGCGCAAGTTCATCGCCGATGCCGCCCACCAGCTGCGTACGCCGCTCACCGCCGTCAAGCTGCATGCCGAGCAGGCCGCCGTCGCACGCGACCCGCAGCTGGTGCTTGCCGCCGTGCGCGAGCTGCGTGCCGCGGCGGATCGCGCGGTGCGGCTGTCCAACCAGTTGCTGTCGCTGGCGCGCGCGGAACCGGGTGAACAGGCTGCGCGCTTCGTGAGCATCGACATGGCCACACTCGCATTCGAGACCGGTGCAGAATGGGTGCCGCGCGCGCTCGCCGCGCACGTCGATCTTGGCTTCCAGCGTCTCGACGCCCCGGAAAACGGCCATCCGCTGATCGCGCGCGGCAACCCGGTGCTGTTGCATGAGGTAATCGCGAACCTGCTCGACAACGCGTTGAAGTACGTACCGCCGTCGCGCTTCGACGGCGGACGCATCACGGTGACGGTGTCGCAGGTATCGATTGAAGACATCGCCACGGCGGAGATCATCGTCGAGGACAACGGGCCGGGCGTGCCGAAGAACCAGCAGGCGGATCTGTTCAAGCGGTTCTTCCGCGGCGACGGCCAGAGCGATGGTGGCGTGGACAGCGGCGCGGGTCTCGGCCTCGCGATCGTCCACGACATCATGGCGCTGCATCACGGCAGCGTGCATTACGAGGACGCGCCGGAGGGCGGTGCGCGCTTTATCGTACGGATCCCGCTGGTTGCAAGCAGCGCAGCCGGTGCTGGTCCCGGTGCCCACGACGAACGGCGCAGCGAAAAGAAATCGGCGCACCAAGCGCCGATCGATTTCTAGCAACGGGCTGCGCGCATCGCGCAGCATGGCCTCATTTCTTCTTCTTGCCTTTCTTCGCGTCTTTTTTCGATGCGTCTTTCTTCGACGGCTTGTCCGGCGGCGCGAGCATCGTGCCGCGGCACTTGCGCGACCCGCAACGGCACTCGTATTCGCGCTTGAGCTTCTTCGTCTGCCGCGAATCGATCACGAGACCATAGTCGTAGAACAGTTCTTCATCGACCTCGATGTCGCGCAGCGCATGAATAAACACCTGCCCGTCGATCTCTTCGGCTTCGCAGTTCGGCCCGCACGAGTGGTTGATCCAGCGCGCGTTGTTGCCGTCCACCTTGCCGTCGATCACGTCGCCGTTATCGAGTGCGAAGTAGAACGTGTGATTCGGTTCCGCCGGATTGTGCGGATGGCGGCGCAACGCTTCCTTCCACGAGATCCGCTCGCCCTTGTACTCGATCACGCGTTCACCCGTCGCGATCGCTCCGGTGGCAAATACACCCTTGCCGTGTACGCCCGAACTGCGCACGGCGATCCTGCGTGAACCCATTGAATGAATCCTTGTGAAAAACGGGAGGTGAAAAGTCCTGCCACGGCGACACTGCATGGGCATTCGCGCCGCGCATAGCAAACGCGGCGCCTTGCGGGCGCCGCGTCGACCTGTGCCGCATGTGCGGCACAATCGGCATCCTACACGCTTGGACAGGCTTCGTTCAACAGTCAATAAGACTGGCGTGCATTGTGTGCAGGTTTGCGTGGGTCAATGTGCCGCGATATTCGCGCAGCGACAGGTTCTAACACGCACTCATCGTTGCCCAAACGAAATCTCGCCGAACAACGCCTTCTGGTCGCGCGGCTGCGAGCGCCAGTATTGCGGCGGCGCCTCGACGCTGGCGCCCAGTTGCGCCGCTGCATGCCACGGCCAGCGCGGATCGTAGAGCATCGCGCGCGCCATTGCGACGAGGTCCGCATCGCCCTCACTGACGATCTGCTCCGCATGGGTGGCGTCGGTGATCAGGCCCACTGCGATGGTCGGCAGACCGGTTGCTTGCTTGATGGCGCGGGCAAACGGCACCTGGTAACCTGGCTCGAGCGGAATCTTCTGTAGCGGCGAGACACCGCCCGACGACGCATCAATCCAGTCGCAACCGCGTTTTTTCAGCTCGTCGGCGAACGCTAGCGTGTCGTCGAGCGTCCAGCCACCGTCCACCCAGTCGCTGGCCGAGACGCGCACGCCGACCGGTTTATCCGCGGGGAACGCCGCGCGCACGATGTCGAAGATCTCGAGCGGAAAGCGCATCCGGTTTTCAAGCGAGCCGCCGTATTCGTCGGTACGCTGATTCGCGAGCGGCGACAGGAACTGGTGCAGCAGGTAGCCGTGCGCCGCGTGAACCTCGAGTGCATCGATGCCCAGCCGGACTGCGCGTCGGGCCGTTGCAGCGAACGCTTCGCGAATGCGGTTGAGACCGGCCGCATCGAGCGCGAGCGGCGGCTCTTCACCGTCCTTGTGCGGTACCGCCGACGGCGCATGCGGCAACCAGCCGCCGTCCGCCACCGGAATCAACTGGCCACCGTCCCACGGCGCGGCGCTCGATGCCTTGCGCCCCGCATGGGCCAACTGCATCGCGACGCGAATAGGGGAGTGCTTGCGGATCGCTGCGAGCACGGGCTTGAGCGCCGCCTCGGTGACGTCATCCCACAATCCGAGATCGCCGGGGGTGATACGGCCGTCCGGTTCGACGGCCGTCGCTTCGATGCACAACAGACCCGCGCCCGACAGCGCGAGATGACCGAGGTGGATCATGTGCCAGGCGGTGGCTTCGCCGCGCTCGGCCGAATACTGGCACATCGGAGACACAACGATACGGTTAGGAAGCGTCACGCTGCGCAGCGTGAGCGAAGAAAACAGAGCGCTCATGGATTGAAATCCGAAAAGGCAAATGAGCGATCGAGAATAGCACCGCGGTCGATTTGCTGCAGGGCACCGAACCGGGTCTGCGGGCGGCGCACGAGCACGTAAATAGACCCGCTAAACCCGCACTCGAGCAAGCGTTACGGCTTTGCCTCGACCTGATCCAGCCACTCGCCGAACATGCGACGCGCGGCCGCTTCGAGCGCCGGTCCGAGGCGCGCCGTCTCGTCGCGCAGTTGCAGAACATCCGCGCCTTCGGCGGCGATTTCGGCAGCGTGACCGATCAGCCAGGGCTCGAAACGGTCGGCACGAATCTCCGGATGACACTGCAAACCGAGCACGTGATCTCCCCACGCGAACGCCTGGTTCTCGCACACCGCTGTCGATGCGAGACGTGTCGCGCCGTCCGGGAGATCGAAAGTATCGCCGTGCCAGTGGAGCATCGAGGTGTGCGCCGCATCCAGATGCCGCACCGGCGATGCACGGCCGGCGTCGGTCAGCGTCAGCGGCGACCAGCCGAGTTCGGTCTGCGCACCCTTGTAGACGCGTGCGCCGAGCACGCGCGCGATCAACTGCGCACCGAGACAGATGCCGAGCGTCGGCAGGCCTGCCGCAATCCGCTTCTCGATCTTCTCGACAAGCGGCACCAGCGCGGGATAACGCAGATCGTCGCAGGCGTTGATCGGACCGCCCAGCACCACCATCAGGGACGGTGCAACAGGGTCCGGGGCCTCGATGCGCGCAAACCCCACGTCGAGATAGCGCACCGGACGGCTACGCTCGCCGAGGACCAGTTCCAGACTGCCCAGATCCTCGAAGTGCACGTGGCGGATGGCCAGAACTTCTGGATTCATCGGCGGCTTCCGTCGTCAGGTTGGCAAAAGACAGGTGGCCGCGCGGTACCGGACGAACCGGATGCACGGCAAGACTGCCGCCCGAAGGCGGCTATGGGTCGCAGTGTAGCGGACTCAAACACGGACCTGATCGTAGACCTGAACAACGGACTCAGACCGGCTGGACGAATACCTTCCAGGTCCTTTTCTGTGTCGCCACGTCGGCCGTCTCGTGTACCGAGCAGTCTAGACGCAGATCGGTATCCCCAAGCGACAGGTCGAGTAACGCGCAATGATGCGGCGTCTTCTTCGGATTCTTGCTCGGCTCGAAATACGTACAGGTCACGCACATCCGGTGTAGCGGAATGTGGCCCTGTGCTTCGAGCTGACGAATCGTCTTCAGCAGCGTGCGATAGAAAACCGATTGCTCGTCGCTGCGCAACGTGCCGACCGCCTTCGACAGGAAGTCCGGCCACTGCGCCGCGCGCTTTGCCGCCGTGCGCCCGCGTGTGGTCAAACGCACAGCCAGTGCGCGGCCGTCGTCGAGTGCACGACGTTTTTCGACGAGCCCCTTGCCTTCCAGCGTGCTGACCGCGTCACTGGTCGTAGCGGCGGTCAGTGCAGTTTCACGGGCGATCTCGCCAAGTCGCATCGGCCCCTTGCGCTGCATCAGCAGCACCAGGATCTCTCCCTGGGTCGGTGTGAGACCCGCACCTTCCGCCCATTCCCATGCCTGGCTCCGCATGGCCGTGCTCAGTCGTAACAGGCTGTGGGTGACACGTCCCATCGCCTGCTCTCCGTAAACGCCTTCGCTCATGATCTTTGTTTGGTTGTTGACAGCTTTTCGCTGCATGGTCGGTCGCCATGCGTCAAAACGCCGGCAGCCTGGTGGGGGCACTTCCGCCTGAATCCCGGGCGGGTCGACTTCGTACATCTACTGATTTGAAAAGTATCTCAAAAAAGTACCGTACTGTTTCCTCGCGCTTCTTTCATTTCATTACGCGTGGGACACATCCACTCGAACGATCGCGCAGGGTACGGAAACAACATTCTATTCGAGAGCGGCGAATCGTACAGCTAAGTTATCCGACGGAATCTGTGGATAACTACAGGAACAAGCGCTTAACAACCTGTGCACGATTTCTTGACAACTTGCAGGGCGATGACCGGGTGTCTCAGGTTATCCATGTTTCGCGCGGTCTGCACACAGTCGAATCGCGCGGTTGTGCCGCGCGCAGCGTGATGACTCTGCAGGGAATTATCAGGTTGTCCACAGATGCCGTCGACCCTTGTTAACTACTACTACAGACGTATACATCAGTTCTATAAAAACCTTAGGAAGGTGCTGTCGGAAATAAAGTCGAAAATAAAAAACCCGCTCGAAGCGGGTTCAGGACCTGGGGTTGACACGATTTCCGCGTATTCGCGCTACGCGCGCCACTGCAGGCACTGCTGCCGCACCGCTTCGTGCAACGACTTTTCCTCGGTGACGACGCCGCGCAGCCAGGTTGCATCGTTGATCTGGCTACGTGCAATCGCGCCGACTTCGTCGAGTGCCCGGCCCGAGCCGAGCGCGTCCGCATGCGGTGCGATGCGCTCGAGCGTCTCGATGATGTCTTCCGAAATGGTTTTGCGCGCGCCGGTCTGCGGATCGATGCAGGTGCCCGCCAGACCGAAGCGGCAGGCCTCGAAACGATTGAACGTGTAGACGAGGTAGTCGTCCTCTTTCGGCATCAACGGTTTGTCGAGCAGCAGATGACGCGCCAGCGTCTGGATGTAGCAGGCGATCGCCGCAGCGCGGTCGACGGAAAACGGCGTGTCCATCACGCGGACTTCGATCGTGCCAAAACCCGGTTTGGGACGGATATCCCAGTAGAAATCTTTCATGCTGTTGACGACGCCCGTGTTCACCATCTTCGAGAAGTATTCCTCGAAGCTGTCCCACGTGAGCACGAACGGTGCGCGGCCCGATAACGGAAACGCGAATACCGAGTTCAGGCGTGCCGAATGAAAGCCGGTGTCGACACCCTGCACGAACGGCGACGATGCCGACAGCGCGATGAAATGTGGAATAAAGCGCGACATCGAATGCAACAGATACAGCGCACTATCCGAATCCGGACAACCGATGTGCACGTGCTGGCCGAACACCGTGAACTGCTTCGCGAGGTAGCCGTAAAGCTCGGACAGGTACTGGAAACGCGGCGTATCGACGATCTGCCGTTCGCTCCATTGCTGGAATGCGTGCGTACCGCCACCGCATAGACCGACGTTCAGGCGGTCGGCGGCTGCAACGAGCGTGTCGCGGATCGTGCGCAGATCGGTGACGGCCTGCTCGTGCGAAGTACAGATGCCGGTGGACAGCTCGATCATGCTCTCGGTGATTTCCGGCGTGATGTTGCCCGGAATTTTTTCATCCTTGATGAGCCGCAGCAGATCGGTGCCGGCTTTGGTCAGATCGTAATCGTGCGTGTTGACGATCTGCATTTCGAGTTCGATACCGAACGTAAACGGTTTCGAATCGACGAAGGGTTCGAGTGACATGGCGTTCCCTGGGTCAAATCGGCCGGATGTTTCGAAGACATCCGGCCGTGGCAAAACGGTACATGAAGGCGTCGCTCTACTCGCGACGCTCGCCGACGAGCGCGAGACTGCGATACACCAGCCACGGGCTGACGATCTGCAGTACGACGATCGAACACATCACGACCGCGCGCAGCATCGGATCGAAATTCGGATACAGCGTGTAGGTGTCGTCGACGAGCAGATACGCAAGCGCCGACATCGGCGATAACGACAAACCGAGCGCGACGCCCTGCTTCCAGTTCAGCCCGCTCGGCTTCGCGAAGGCTAGCACGCCGAGCAGTTTGGCAATGAGCCGCGCAATGATCAATCCCACTGCGGCGACCCCGCCGAGCGCGATATCTTTCCACTCGAACGTGGTGAGCGTCAGCACGAACAGGATCACGGTCAGCAGCCATCCCGCTGTGCCGAAATGCTGCGGCCAGAGTTGCGGACGCGCTTCGAGATTCTTCACGATGATGCCGGCGGCCAGCAGACTCAGGATCGTCGACAGCTTGAACAGATGCGCAACGGCAATGGCCAGCAGCACAAGACCGAACAGTGCGACGAACGAATGCTCGTCCTGCATGTTCATGCGCCGGTAGAAGAAATTACAGGCACGTGCGAGCCCATATGCCAGGATCAACGAAGCGATGAGCAGATACAGCGGCTGCAGGATCGTCGCGAACACGTTGCCGTACACCTCCTGATGCAGCCAGCTCGAAGCGAGCTTTTCGATCACGACCGCATACATGCTGTTCAACGCAGTGAGCGCCATCAGCCGTTGCGTGACCTGACCTTCTGCGCGCAACTCGGTCTTCAGCTGGATCACCATCGCGGGTGACGTCGCCATCGCGATCGATGCCAGCACCATCGCGACCATCGTCGGGACTTTCAGGAGCAGCAGTACGACGAGGACGAATATGAAGGTCAGCGTCGACTCGGCGAAGCTCGAGAGAATCAGCCAGTAGTTGCGACGCATCCACCGTAGATCGAGCCGGCTGCCGAGTTCGAACAGCAACAGCCCGAGCGCAACATCGAGCAGCGGCCGCGCAGCGGATGCCGCACTCGCATCGATCACACCCGAGCCCGCCGCACCGGCGATCAGACCGATCACCGCATAACCAGAGATGCGCGGCAGATGCCACGCTCGATAACAGAGTTCGCCGCACAGTCCTGCGGCAAGCAACGCCAGACCGGCCCAGAAAATTGCGTCGGGCGTGAGTGGCCACGCGGGAAAAAATGAAAACGCCGACTTCATCGTGGTGGCTTCTCCTTTGGCAGCGACAGCTGTACCCGCCTCGTGCGGGGGGCGTTGTGGCGGACTGAGCGTACACCGCGTTCATGGCGAAATACGCTGCGGCCGATCCACATCGCGAGCTGTCAACGATCGGATGAAAACAGAACGCACCGGTACTGCATCACTGCCTGTCGCAACGGATGTCGCGCAGCGGGAGCAGTCGGCCCGTATGAAAAGAACGCCGTCGACTTTCGAATCAGATTCTGATTGACCGGCAACCGTTCCGTTGATGCGTCCGTCGCTCGAAGCAACGGCAACGCGGGAAGAACGGCGATTGTGCCACAGCTTTTTCGTACTCGACTGAAAGTGTCTCGAACACGCTTGCAAAACGGTAAAACCAACCGTGATCTTGCTGGATTGAAGGAAAAAGCGACCGGGTATGGAACGTGGTTTCGTCCAGGTTTGCTGCGCTGTTAAAGATAGATAGATCGGACCTGCTGTGCCTTTTTCGGCTGTGATCGTCAGACAGCTCGTGCGGCCCTTTGGTTTAAATGGTTTACCTGTATGTATACGTAGTAGCAGTTAACAAAGGGGTCGCATTTCTGTGGACAACCCCGGTTTACCGAAATGAATCATCTGCTTGGCGAATGCATAACCGGACGCGAAGCGTGCGTGACTGTGGCTTGCTTCTTTGCATAACTTTGCCGCGTCGCGTGCCGAAACGAAGTTACCCCGTTTACGTCCACATCGAGTCCACACGCGTTGCGCGTGCATTCACGATAGTTATCCACAGCCTGGCGTGGACAAGTCTGGGGCGCGTTAAACGAGAAAGAGGCGGATCGGTTCAGCGGATCGTGCCGTGGCGCAGCGCGCGTAGCAGGAAGCGCGCGGGGTCGATTGTGTCGGCGAGATCGCGTTCGATCGGCCACGGCTCGCCTTCGATCTGCGAGGCGATCAGCTCGGCACCGAGCGCGGCCCACACCAGACCGCGCGAGCCATAAGCGAATGCGCCATAGAGACCGTCGGCGCGTGGCAGATCCAGTGGCCATGCGCCGCGCAGACGCTCGGCATCGCGGGTAGCGGCGGTTTCGTCGGCGAGCTGACCGATCATCGGCAGGCGGTCGTGTGCGACACAGCGAAACGCGACGCGTCCGGCGAAGGTGGACGGGTCCTGTGCGCGCACTGCGGGATCTAGTGACGGCATCATCTGTGCGAGGCGTTCGAGATTCTCGCGATGATCTGCGGCGCGCACGAATGAGTCCATGTCATCGACGTTGTAGGTCGCACCCGTCAGCGTGGTGCCGTCGGCGAGCGGCACCGCGTAGCCTGCACCGATGAGCGGCACCTGTGGCGCCACGATGCTGTCGCGCGGTAGTAGCGTGAGCTGGCCGCGCACACGCTGTGTCGCGGCATGCTGGAGGCCGGTGATCCGTGCGGCCTCGTGCGCGTTCGCTACGATCACGACCGGCGCCGAGATGACTGCGCGACCGGACGTATCGATCACCATCCATTGATCGCCGCTGCGTTCGATCCGTGCGACTTCAACGTTAAAACGCCGCTCGAGCTGTACGCCGGCCGCGGCGCACTGTGCTGCGCACAGCGCAGCAGGATCGAGCCAGCCGCCGCGCGGATAGAACCATCCGCCGTGCGCGAGTGGCACCTTCGCGATACGTTGCGCTTCGTCGCGCGACAGAGGTGCGACAAAATCACGCGGCCACGCGAACGTAGCGAACGCGTCGGTCATGGCTTGCAGTTCGGCATCGTCGTCGGCAAGTTGCAGCAGGCCCTGGGTGCTGCGTGCGAGATCGTGGCCTGCGTGTTCGAGTGCGATCCAGCGTTGCAATGCGTACGCGAAACCAGCGCGCGTAATGCGCGACGTACCGCTGTCATCGCGCGAAAGCTGCGGATGAAAAACACCCGCAGGATTGCCCGATGCTTCGTGTGCAACGCCGGCGTGCCGCTCGAGCGACGTTATCTGCCAGCCACGTGCAGCGAGTCGCTCGATGGCTGCGCACCCCGCGAGTCCCGTGCCGATCACGACGGCATGTCGCGCGCGGACTGCCAGCGGTAGCGGTGGCTCATGTCGGCGTACGCGCCAGCGTGGTGCGAAGCGGCCGACCAGCATCGCGCGTTTCCAGCCGAAGCCTTCCACCTTGCGATACTCGAAACCCGTCTGCGTGAGCGCGCGTTTCACATCGCCGGCGCTCGTATACGTGGCGAAAGTCGCATCGTCGCCGGCCAGACGCGCGAGCATCTTGAAGATCGCCGGTGTCCACAATTCGGGATTTTTCGCAGGCGCGAAACCGTCGAGATAGAACGCATCGGCACGCAGCCACAGCGACGGCAGTGTCTCGAGCGCATCGCCGAACGCGAGCGTCAGCGTGACACGGCCGTCTTCGAATTCCAGTCGATGCACGCCGGGCACGAGTGTCGGCCAGGCATCGGCGAGTGTCTGTGCGAGCCCGGCGATCGATGCTTCCGCAACCGTCGCCGCGTACGCGGTTCGCAAATCGGCCCCGGTAAACGGGTGCTTTTCTGTCGAAACGAAATGCAAGCGCTCGCAGCGCGCAGGGTCTGCGCGCCACGCAGCCCAGGTTGCGAGGAAGTTGATTCCCATGCCGAAACCGGTTTCCAGCACGGTGAAAATCCGCCGGCCCTGCCATCGTTGCGGCAGACCATTGCCGTGCAGAAACACGTATTCGGCCTGGGCTAAACCACCGACGGCGCTGTGATAGATGTCGTCGTGGCGCGGCGAAAACGGTGTGCCGTTGTCGCGAAATGCGAGCGTCGCGGGGATGAGCGGGTTGGTCATGCGTGGTGAAAAAACACTCGAACGGGCGTCTGAACGCTGCCGGGAAAGCCTCGGCCAGCGCGGGTTTCAAGCGTTACGGGCGTGATCCGGGCCGCGCTGCGTTGGCAAAAACCAACGCCCGATGGCGACAAAAATCGATGTCGCGCAGCAAGCAGGGTTCCGCCGAGGTCAAAAATGGCACTTTCCATGGGAGATCAGGCAAAGAACGCTGTAATTCTTCGAAACCCTTATCCTGCATGGGTTTGCGCTGCGCTATCATAGCAAGCGCCGCGGAGGGAAGCGGCAGCACGGCCGTCACGTATCACTTTGCGCGACGCGTTTGTCCGGACCGCCTCCGGAGCCGTCGCTGCTCAATGGCGCGGCTCGCGCACGTATAATCGGCGCGTTCGCGCTGTTCGTGTCAACCTAAACTCAGAAAGGAACCTTAATGAACAAACAGGAACTGATCGACGCCGTCGCAGGACAGACGGGCGCCAGCAAGGCTCAAACCGGTGAAACGCTGGACACGTTGCTTGAAGTGGTCAAGAAGGCTGTGTCGAAAGGTGACTCGGTCCAGTTGATCGGCTTTGGCAGCTTCGGTTCGGGCAAGCGCGCAGCACGTACGGGCCGCAACCCGAAGACCGGTGAAACTATCAAGATCCCGGCCGCCAAGACTGTCAAGTTCACGGCTGGTAAAGCGTTCAAGGACGCAGTCAACAAGCGTTAAGCACCCGGTTGCTTTTTTGTTGACGCCCGCCTCAGGCGGGTTTTTTTTCGTCCGCGTTTTTCGTTTATGTTTTTGCGCGGCGATTTTTTTATCGGGTTTTTCCGCGTGTGCATGTGGACTGGCGACACACGTCGCCGGCCCTTTTTGTCTAGTCGCTTTAGTCGTGCCGATGCACGATTTCTCCATCGCCGTGATCGTGATCGTGGTCATGATCATGGTCGTCTTCGGCATCGAGATTCCACGCAGGGAACGGATCGGCGAAATGCGACCAGGCTTCGGCTCCCTGCGCGTACTCGTCGTCGTTCAGCAGACACGCATCGAATTTTCCTCGCCACAACGCCGGATCGATATCGACACCGATCATCACCAGTTCCTGGCGACGGTCACCGATACTTGTATCGTGCAGATCACCGTACCAGTCGGCGGTGATTTCCGCGAGCAGCTCGTCGTCGCCCTCGGGCCACTCGCTATGGTCCTGCGCGGCCCACCACATTCCCGCCGGCCCATGGCGACACGCGCCGCCTGCCTGCGATAGCGAACCTGCGATGTCATTACGCGTCGCGAGCCAGAAAAAGCCCTTGCTACGCAGTACACCCTTCCACTCTTCATGCAGCAGCGCCCACAACCGTTCCGGATGAAACGGCCGCCGCGCGCGATAAACGAAGTTGCCGATACCGAATTCGTCGGCTTCGCCGTGATGCGCGTGGTCGTGATCGTGTTGCAGCGAGGCGAGCCAGCCCGGTGCATTCGATGCTTCGTCGAAATCGAAACGTTTCGTGTCGAGCACTTCGGTGAGCGGAACCACGCCAAACCGGCTGAGCACCTGCACCGCGCGCGGATTGATGTGAGCAAGAATGTGCTGCAGACGCGTGAGATCGTCGGCACTGACAAGGTCGGTCTTGTTCACGACGAGCACGTCGCAGAACTCGATCTGTTCGATCAGCAATTCGACGAGCGTGCGATCGTCTTCGTCGGTGGCGGCGAGGCCTCGTTCGGCGAGCGCGTCGGCACAGGCATAGTCGCGCAGGAAGTTGAACGCGTCGACGACCGTCACCATCGTATCGAGCCGCGCAACGTCGGATAGCGACACGCCGTCGTCGTCGACGAACGTGAAGGTTTCGGCGATCGGCATCGGTTCAGCGATACCGGTCGATTCAATCAGGATGGCATCGAAACGCTGTTCGCCGGCAAGCCGCCGGATCTCGGTCAGCAGATCGTCGCGCAGCGTGCAGCAGATGCAGCCGTTCGACATCTCGACGAGCTGCTCCTCGACGTGCGACAACGCGGCGGCATCGCGCACGAGCGTGGCATCGATGTTGACGGCGGCGAGATCGTTGACGATCACGGCTACACGCAGGCCCGCGCGGTTCGCGAGGATGTGATTGAGGAGCGTGGTCTTGCCCGCGCCCAGAAAACCCGAGAGCACGGTGACGGGCAGTGGCGGCTGTTTCATCGCAGTACGGAAAGCAGGAGGAAATGGGAGGCGGCCGGCCTTGGCGAATGAGACCCGGAACGCCCGGCGGCAGCACGAAGCCGCATTGTGCATCAAACGCCGCGCGGCCGCCCGGCGGACCCGCGGTTCGCGATAAGCACGATAAGCGGCGAACGGTGTTAGCTGGAAAGCCTCAGATCGGCCGGCGACATCACACGCTACTCAGCGCGACGCCTGCAACAGGTTCCATTTCTGCAGGATGGCGACGATCTGCTTCGCGTACTGGTCGCGCAGCGAAGGCGTTTCCGAGTGGTACGCTCCGACCGCCTGCCAGGTATTGCCGTATTTGTTCATCTTCTGGCGCAGATGCCAGGCGGCGATGTAGACGTTCTTGCACGGCTGCATCAGCGTATCGGATGAAATGCCGTAGTGAGCGAGCGTCGGGAGATGGATCGAATTGATCTGCATCACGCCGTAGTCGGTCGAGCCGTTCGCGTTCTTATGCAGCGCTTCCGGCCGGTTATGCGATTCCTGCCACGCGATGGCGCGCAGGATGAGCGGGTTGACCTTCTGATAGTTTGCCGCCTCGTCGAAGCAATCCGCGCGCGCGGGCCCGGCGGCACACAGTGCACCTAGCGCAGCGGCAACGGTGAAGGCAGCCAGTTTCATCGATCGGATAAGACGCCCAGGTGGGACGTTCAGGATTGCCAGGCCGGATGCATGGAAAACATGCGACGCGTTCGAAAATCCCAAATTTTTGGAGCAGCGCACTAACTGGAATACGGGAAAACCCCGGTTCAAGCGACGCCTTTCGATGCCGAACCGCCCGTATCATACCGGCAGGCTGGCATGCGTCAAGTTGGCTGACCGACATAGGCATCGAAAAAGCGAAATCTTCCGGACGTCTGTCTCTGTTATAACGACGGCGAGCCCGAAATCGGCAATCGCGATGTCGAAAACTTTCGAAATCTTTCGATAACTTAACGGCACAGACCGACGATTAGAGGAATTTCACTGCGTCAATTCTTTTGTGACAAATTCGACATGAAAAGCTGCTACTGTTCAAACTTTTAGGATATCGGGTAGCACGCACCTGGACTGGGCCACATCGCTATTCCAGCGCGTGAAAGCAAGCGAGGAGGTTGCCGCTGCCCGGATATCCGCCGCGCATGACCGTCGGTGACTGTAGATAGTCGCCGGTATCGACATCACATTCCATGAGAATAAATCGTATGGCATTGCGGCGCGTTACCACTGCGCTGCTGGTTGCTGGACTGATCACCGCGCAGATTGCACACGCACAGGTGACACTCAATTTCGTCAACGCTGACATTGATCAGGTGGCGAAAGCAATTGGCGCAGCGACTGGCAAAACGATCATTGTCGACCCGCGCGTAAAGGGTCAACTCAATCTCGTTTCGGAAAACCCGGTGCCTGAAGATCAGGCGCTCAAGACATTGCAATCCGCGTTACGGATGCAAGGGTTCTCTCTGGTCCAGGATCACGGCGTATTGAAGGTCGTGCCGGAAGCCGATGCGAAGCTGCAGGGTGTGCCGACGTATGTCGGCAACGCACCTGCCGCGCGCGGCGATCAGGTGATCACACAGGTATTTCAGCTCAAGAACGAATCGGCCAACAATCTGTTGCCGGTGCTGCGTCCGCTGATCTCGCCGAACAACACGGTGGCCGCCTACCCTGCGAACAACACGCTCGTCGTGACCGACTACGCGGATAACGTGCGGCGTATCGCGCAGATCATCGCGGGTGTGGATACGGCAGCGGGTCAGCAGGTGGCGGTCATACCGCTGCGTAACGCGAACGCACTCGACACCGCACAGTCGCTGTCGAAGATGCTCGATCCGGGTGCGATCGGTAGTACGGATACGACGTTGAAAGTCTCCGTCACTGCGGACCCTCGCACTAACTCGCTGCTGCTGCGTGCATCGAACGCGGCGCGGCTCAATGCAGCGAAACAGCTTGCGAAAGAACTCGATGCGCCGACTGCGCAGCCCGGCAACATGCACGTCGTGCCGTTGCGCAATGCCGATGCGGTGAAGCTCGCGAAGACGCTGCGCGGGATGATGGGCAAAGGCGGTGACAGCGGTTCGTCGGCCAGTTCCAACGATGCGAATTCGTTTAATCAGAACGGCAACGGTTCGCAGTCGGGCAATGGCGGCAGTTTCTCGACGGGGACGTCGGGCACGCCGCCGCTGCCTTCGGGGTTGGGGAGCTCGTCGGGGTCGTTGGGTGGCTCGTCGGGTTCGACCACTGGCGGTGGCACTGCCGCCGCGGGCCTGCTCGGTGGCGACAAGGACAAGGGTGACGATAACCAGGCTGGTGGCATGATCCAGGCCGATGCGGCCACCAACTCGCTGATCATCACGGCACCGGACGCGGTGTACCGCAATCTGCGTTCGGTCATTGACCAGCTGGACGCGCGGCGCGCGCAGGTCTATATCGAAGCGCTGATCGTTGAGCTGCAAGCGAATACGAATGCCGATCTCGGGATTCAGTGGCAAATTGGGAACAACTCCCTCCTTGCTGGCACCAACCTCGCGGCAACCGGCACCAATAGCATTATCAATCTGACGGCGGCGGCGGCGGCGGGGCCTGCTGGCCTTGCGGGGGCACTGGCGGGGACTGGCGGTAGCGGAGGCATTTCACAGGGGCTCAACGTTGGTTGGGTGCACAACGTTTTCGGCGTCAAGGGGCTGGGGGCATTGTTGCAGGCACTGTCCCAGTCCAACGACGTGAACGTGCTGTCAACGCCTAACCTCGTCACGCTCGACAATGAAGAAGCCAAGATTGTGGTCGGCCAGAACGTGCCGATTACGACGGGCTCATATGCAAATCTGAACAGCGGTAGCAACGCCTCCGCGTTCAACACGGTCGACCGGGTAGACGTCGGCTTGACGCTCGATATCAAGCCGCAAATCACCGAAGGCGGAATTCTCAAGTTGCAACTTGCGACTGAAGATTCGTCGGTCGTAGCAGGCACGACTACTCCGTCGAGCAACCCGAACGGTCCCACGTTCAACAAGCGTTCGATCCAGTCGACGGTGCTCGCCGATAACGGCGAGATCATCGTGCTCGGCGGCCTGATGCAGGACAACTACAACGTCAGCAACAGCAAGGTTCCGCTGCTGGGCGACATTCCGTGGCTTGGTCAGCTGTTCCGCTCGGAATCGAAGGCCCGCACGAAGACCAATCTGCTGGTATTCCTGCGTCCCGTGATCATCAGCGACCATGCGACTGCCCAGGCAGTGACGCAGAATCGCTACGACTACATCCAGGGTGTACAGGGTGCATACAAGTCGGACAACAACCTGATCCTGGACAAGGACGATCCTGTGGCACCGCCGATGCCGATCGGTCCGGCTGAAGGTGGCTCGACACTGAACCTGTTCGACGTCGACAAGATGCGCCGTCAGCAAGCGGCACGAGCAGCGGGCGCTGTTCCCGCCGCGCCCACCCCCGCAAGCGCCCCCGTCGCTCCCCTCGAATCCCCAGGAGCCCATCCGTGAGCACGCTGGCACCGGCATCGGCTGCGACAGCTTCCGGCGAGCGCGAGCCGCCCTCGCCGCTTGCCGCTCGCCTGTTGCCCTACGGTTTCGCGAAGACCGGTCAGATCCTGATCGCGCATCAGCACGCCGACGGTCTCGAAGTGTGGATCAGCGAGCGCACGACCGATGCCGCGCTCGCCGAAGTGGGACGCAATTTCGGCGCGCTGTCGGTGCTGCGGATACCCCCTGACGATCTCGTACAAGCGATCAACCAGGCGTACGCGCGCCAGGACGGTAGCGCCGCGCAGGTGGTCGGCGAAGTGGAAGGCGAAGTCGATCTGTCGCGACTGATGCAGGAGATTCCCGAGGTCGAGGATCTGCTGGAGTCGGAAGACGACGCGCCGATCATCCGCATGATCAATGCGCTGCTCACCCAGGCCGCACGCGAACAGGCATCGGACATTCACATCGAGCCGTTCGAGAACGCATCGGTGGTGCGCTTTCGCGTCGACGGTACGTTGCGCGATGTCGTGCGCCCGAAGAAAGCGCTGCACGGTGCATTGATTTCGCGGATCAAGATCATGGCGCAGCTCGATATTGCCGAGAAGCGTCTGCCGCAAGATGGTCGTATCACGTTGCGCGTGGGCGGGCGTCCGGTCGACGTGCGCGTATCGACGCTGCCGACGGGCCACGGCGAGCGCGCCGTGCTGCGTCTGCTGGAAAAAGACGCGGGCCGACTGAACCTCGAAGCACTCGGCATGGCCGCCGACACGCTCGTGAAGTTCGACAAGCTGATCTCGCGGCCGCACGGCATCGTGCTCGTCACCGGGCCGACCGGCTCGGGCAAGACGACGACGCTGTATGCGTCGATGTCGCGACTCGAAACCACGACGACGAACATCATGACCGTCGAGGACCCGATCGAATACGACCTGTCCGGCATCGGCCAGACGCAGGTGAACGAACGTATCGGCATGTCGTTCGCCCGGGCGCTGCGTTCGATCCTGCGGCAGGATCCGGACGTGATCATGATCGGCGAAATCCGCGACCTCGAAACCGCGCAGATCGCGGTGCAGGCCTCGCTGACGGGCCACCTGGTGCTCGCGACGCTGCACACGAACGATGCGGCGTCGGCGGTGACGCGGTTGACCGACATGGGCGTCGAGCCGTACCTGCTCGCGTCGTCGCTACTGGGCGTGCTCGCACAGCGGCTGGTGCGACGGTTGTGTCCGGTCTGCAAGGAAGAGCGCATCGAGGAAGGCGAAGACGGCCAGCGGCACACACAGTGGCATCCAGTGGGCTGCGACAAGTGCGGTCATTCCGGTTATGCGGGACGTCGCGGCGTCTATGAATTGCTGCTGATCGACGACCACATCCGCACGCTGGTTCACCGCAACGCTCCCGATGCCGAAATTCTCCAGGCGGGTCGTGCGCAGGGCATGCGCACGCTGCGTGAAGACGGCGACCGCTGGCTCGCGTCGGGGCTCACCTCGCTCGAAGAAGTGATTCGCGTGACGGGCGGAGTGTAAAAGCATGCCGGCATTTCGTTTCGAAGCAATCGATGCGGCCGGCAAGGCGCAGAAAGGCGTACTCGATGCCGACAGTGCACGCGGTGCGCGCACGCAGTTGCGCACCCAGGGACTGACACCGCTGGTGGTCGAACCGGCCGCCACCCGCACGCGCGGCGAACGGCAACAGCGGTTATCACTTGGGCGCCGGCTGTCGCAACGCGAGCAGGCTATCGTCACGCGCCAGCTCGCCAGTCTGCTGATTGCGGGCCTGCCGCTCGATGAAGCGCTTGCCGTTCTCACCGATCAGTCGGAGCGCGATTACATCCGCGAGCTGATGGCGTCGATTCGTGCCGAAGTGCTCGGTGGGCATTCGCTTGCGAATGCGCTATCGCAGCATCCGCGCGATTTCCCCGAGATCTATCGCGCGCTGGTCGCTGCGGGCGAACACACCGGCAAGCTTGGTCTCGTGCTGTCGCGGCTCGCCGACTACATCGAACAGAGCAACCAGCTGAAACAGAAGATCGTGCTCGCGTTCACCTACCCGGGCATCGTCACACTGATCGCCTTCGGCATCGTGACGTTCCTGCTGAGCTATGTGGTGCCGCAGGTGGTTAGCGTGTTCGCGAGTACCAAACAGCAACTGCCGTTTCTCACCATCATGATGATGGCGTTGTCCGGCTTCGTGCGGCACTGGTGGTGGGCGACGTTGATCGCGATCGCCGTGGTGGCCTACATCGTGCGCGCGACGTTGCGACAGGCCGGACCACGCCTCGCCTTCGACCGCTGGCTGCTCACCGCGCCGCTCGCAGGCAAGCTCGTGCGCGGCTACAACACGGTGCGCTTCGCAAGTACGCTCGGCATCCTGACAGCAGCCGGTGTGCCGATTCTGCGCGCGTTGCAGGCGGCAAGCGAAACACTGAGCAACAAGGCGATGCGCAACAACATCGACGATGCGATCGTGCGGGTGCGCGAAGGCACGTCGCTGTCGCGCGCGCTCGGCAATACGAAGACATTTCCGCCGGTGCTCGTGCACCTGATCCGTTCAGGCGAAGCGACCGGCGACGTAACGACGATGCTCGATCGCGCATCCGAAGGCGAATCGCGCGAACTCGAACGGCGCACGATGTTTCTCACCAGCCTGCTGGAGCCGCTGCTGATTCTCGCGATGGGTGGTGTGGTGCTGGTGATCGTGCTGGCGGTGATGCTGCCGATCATCGAGTTGAACAATCTCGTGCAGTGATAGCGTCAGGCGCGGCACTCAGTGCCGCGCAGTATCAGCGAACGTAGATCGTAGGGCCAGGTGCGTTGGCGGGCAGGAACACTTCCGAATGCGCGCCGTTGCGATCGATGATGATCGAGCGGGGGCGTACTTCGGCAAGCGTTGCGCCTTGCATGAGCTTACCGCCGAGCGACACGGCCCGCGGCGGTTCGTCACCGGTGCTGACAATCGCGGATGAACCGCCGTCCAGCACAAGGATGCCGAACAGCCGCACGTTCTGATTGACGCTGCGTGTGAGCTGCCCGCCGAATATCGTGGCGGCCTGGTCGGTGGACACCGGAACGCGGGCCGCCGCAGCCGGCACAGGCGGCGAGTGCGACGTGAGCGTGACGATCCAGTACGTAAGCGTCGCGCAGAATACGGCGAACAGCGCGAGCGAAAGGAGGCGGGTTTGGATAGCGTTCATGCGCCATATTGTACGGACTATTGTGAATTTTGCGTTGAGTTGAAACCCTGCAACCGCATGACATTAAAATGACCGGTCGGGCGTGTTCAATAGCGTCCCACACGACGCAGCGAAGTACGCCCTGACCCGGCAAAATCGAGAGCCCAATTTTTTGAACGAGGTAGCAAGCTATGCAGATGTGGACCAATCGCCGCGCTGAAATCGCGGGTGTGCGCGCTGGCCGTCAACGGGGGTTCACGTTGATCGAAGTCATGGTGGTGATCGCGATTCTCGGCATTCTGGCCGCGCTGATCGTGCCAAAGATCATGAGCCGCCCGGACGAAGCGCGTCGCGTCGCCGCCAAGCAGGACATCGGCACGGTCATGCAGGCCATGAAACTCTATCGCCTCGACAACGGCCGTTATCCGTCTCAGGACCAGGGCCTGCGCGCACTGATCGAAAAACCGACCACCGATCCGGTACCGAACAACTGGAAGGACGGCGGTTATCTCGAGCGCCTGCCGAACGATCCGTGGGGCAATGCGTATCAGTATCTGAATCCGGGCGTGCACGGCGAAATCGACGTGTTCAGCTATGGAGCAGACGGTAAGCCCGGCGGCGAAGGCAACGACGCCGACGTGGGTTCGTGGCAATAGCGCGCCGATAGTTTTCTGATCCGCGTCCACTCGCCCTTTCGCACGACCGCTCGCACCATGCGTACGCCCCGCCCGTTTCATGCCGACGTTCCGTGCGAGGCGTCGGTGCCATGCGCGCCGCATGCGGCGTCGCGGCGCGTGCGGCTGCAGCGCGGTTTTACGCTGCTGGAAATGATGGTGGTGCTGGTGATCGCGGGGCTGTTGCTGTCGCTGGCATCGATGTCGCTGAACCGCAATCCGCGCAGCGATCTGAATGAAGAAGCGCAGCGTCTTGCGTTGCTGTTCGAATCGGCGGGCGACGAGGCGCAGGTGCGGGCCCGGCCGATCGCGTGGCAACCGCTCGACGGTGGCTTTCGCTTCGACGTGCATACCGACGACGGCTGGCGTCCGTTGCGTGACGATCTGCTCGGCCAGCGTCAATGGCAAGGCGGCGTGACGGGAGTCGCGATCGACTATCCCGGCTCGGACACGCATCCGGATCGCATCGTGTTCGGCACCGAGAGTATCGACGAACCGGTGCAGGTCACGCTGTATTCGGCGACGGGTAATCGCGCGACGATCATCGGTACGGGCAATGGCCGCTATGAGGTGCGTTGAGATGCGGCGAACGGGATGTTGGAAGCACGCCGCGGGCCGTACGGCGGCGAGTGGTTTCACGATGATCGAGGTGCTCGTCGCGCTCGCGATCATCGCGGTGGCGCTGTCGGCGTCGCTGCGCGCGGTGGGCAGTCTCGCCACCGGCGAAGCGGATCTGCACCGGCGCTTGCTGGCCGGCTGGAGCGCCGACAATGCGCTCGCGCAGTTGCGGTTGACACATACATGGCCCGATATCGGGTCGCAGACTTTCGACTGTTCGCAGGGTAATTTGCAACTGACGTGTACGGAGAATGTGGCGGGCACGCCGAACCCACTGTTCCGCCGCGTGGAAGTAACGGTGACGTTGTCCGGAAAGCCGGGCAATCTCGCGGAGATGGTGACGGTGGTGGCGAATGAAACCAATCGTTCGCTCTAAGCGCCGCGGGGTGCATCGTCGCCGGACGGTGGCCGGCTTCACGCTGATCGAGCTGCTGGTGGCGATCGCGATCATGGCGGTCATCGCGGTGTTGTCGTGGCGCGGGCTCGACCAGATCATGCGCGGCCGGCAGACGATCACCAACGCGATGGAAGACGAGCGCGTGTTCGCGCAGATGTTCGATCAGATGCGCATCGACGCACGTCAGGCGGCCACCGACGACGAAGCAGGCCAGCCCGCAGTATCGGTGCGTGGCAATGTGCTGCAGATCGTTCGCGAGCTCAATGCACCGGGCGTCGCGCCGCGTCTGGAGGTGGTGCGTTACCGCATTGGCAATGGGCGGGTGGTCCGCTATGTGTCGCCGCCGCTCGGCAACCTGAACGACTTGCAGCGGGCGTTGCAGGCGGGCAGTGAGAATGACTGGAGTTCGGTGGCGCTGATGAGCGGCGTCGGGGCGATCAACGCACGGCTCTATGTGCCGAAGGTCGGCTGGACCACGCAGATGAACGACGTGCAGTCCGCGATCACCGAGAACGCCAATAACCTGAAGGTGCCGCAACTGGGCAATGCGCCGTTGCCGCGCGCCGTGAGCGGGCTTGAGGTCAGTATCGGAGCGACGTCGCTGGCGAAGCCGGTGACGCGCGTGTTTCTGGTCGGCGAGTGATCGAGTGCTGGAGTGACGGAGTGAGACATGATGGGCGTTGAGGCGATGCGAGCATGGCTGCCGGTCCGGCGGGGCGCTGCCTCGAGCCGTGCCTGCGCTCGCCGTCGCGGCCCGCATGGGCATCGTCCTCTGCATGGTCCTCATCATTGCTCTCATCAAGCAGGGCGCGAGCGTGGCGCGGCCATCATCAGTGCGTTGCTGGTCGTCGCGCTGTCGGC
The DNA here is from genome assembly GCF_002362315.1 of Paraburkholderia acidicola. Classification (GTDB taxonomy): domain Bacteria; phylum Pseudomonadota; class Gammaproteobacteria; order Burkholderiales; family Burkholderiaceae; genus Paraburkholderia; species Paraburkholderia acidicola. Next base: position 1,429,604 of record NZ_MTZV01000004.1, on the reverse strand, counting down.
CATTCTCGTGGCGGGCATGCTGTATCGCCAGCAGGTGCAGATCCGTCGTATCGAGAACCAGCGTCTGCTTGCGCAGGCGCAATGGGTGTCGCGTGGCGCGCTCGACTGGACTCGTCTGATCCTGCGCTCGGAGGCCGATAGCTCGGGCGGTATCACCTACCTCGGCGGCGTATGGGGCGTGCCCATCGCCAAGACACGGCTCTCGGATTTTCTCGGGCAGATCGGTGAAAAGCGTGCACAGGAAGGCTCGGACACGTATCTGTCCGGCTCGATCGAAGACGCCGAAGCGAAATTCAATCTGCGCAATCTCGTGTCGAGCCCCGCGCCCGGCACGCTGCAACTCGATATCGCGCAGATCCAGGCATTCCAGCGTCTGCTCACGACGCTCGGTATCAACGGCCAGCTCGCCAAGACCACGGCAATTCAGATACGCCTCGCGCTGTTGCATTCGGCGACCCGTTTTCAGGCGCCGCCGCTCACGGGTGGACCGGGTTCGACGACGACGATCGGAAGCGGCGGAGGCGATGGCAGCGGCTTCACCGACAAACCCGGTATGGACGACGACAGCAGCGACACGGGTGTCCCGCCGCTGCAGATGACAAGCGTCGATTCGCTACTCGATGTGCCCGGCTTCACGTCGGAACAGGTCGCCCGCCTGCGCCCGTTCGTCACCGTGCTGCCGACGGCCACCCCGATCAACATGAACACCGCCACTGCCGAAGTGATCGCCGCCGTCGTGCCCGGCATGAATGTGTCGAACGCGCAGGCACTGGTCGCGCGCCGCGAGACGGTGTTTTTCCGCAATGTCGGCGATGTGACGCTCGCGCTTCAGGCCGCCGGCGTGCAGAACGTATTGATCGATCCGAACCAGCTCGATGTGAACACCAGTTATTTCCTGGTCCATGGCCGCGTGCAGCACGAACGCGCGGAAGTGGACCGCACGACGCTCGTCTATCGCGACTCGTTGACGCATACCACCCGTATCGTGCGGGTGCGAGACCAACTATGAACAACGCCTTTTCCGGAGAGAGTGGCCTTTGAGCACACTGATCGTCCTACTGCCGCCGCGCGACCCGGCGGTTCCGTCGCAGGAATGGCAACTGCCGGAGCTGCCGTTCCTGCTGCTCGACAAGTCCGGGCGCACGCAGCGTGCGGGCCGTTCCGCGCTCGCGCTGCTGCCGCGCGCATCGTCGACTGTCCTGATCGTCGCCGCGCGCGACGTGCTGATGCTTGCCACCGCCTTGCCGCCGTTGAAGGGGCCGCGGTTGCGTCAGGCGTTGCCGAACATCGTCGAGGATCAACTGATCCAGGACCCGCAAACCTGTCACATCGCCGTCGATCCGAAGCCGCTCGACGCGCGCCAGCACGTGGTTGCGATTATCGATCGCGGCTGGTTCAGGTTCATCACCGAATCGTTTGCCGCGGCAGGGCATCGCAGTTTGCGGGCGGTGCCAGTGACGCGCTGTCTGCCGTCGGCGGCGCCGCTCGCGGCACCCGGGAAGGCGACCGAACCCGGCGACGCCGAGGCCGCGCAACCGAGCGTCGAAGAACTGGCCGCCGCTGCGGCTGAACTGACGACGGTGGTCGCCGCGGTGCTCGGCACCGTGGTGTCGACTGCGCCGGCGCTGCTAGGCGAAGCCACGCTCGATACCGGTGCGCCGCGTGTCGAACTGGCTGTCCTGCGTGGCGTGCTGGGCGAAGGGCTGGCCGTGCCCGCGAGCACGGTGCAGACGACCCTTGCCGCGCTATCGGGCGCAGCGCCCGTCAAGCTGCACGTGTTGACCGACATGCCGGGCAGCGAGCCGCGCCTTGCTGGAAATGCGCGCGGCAGTCTTGCGTCGTACGTAACCGGCGCGCAGCCGCTACCGTTCGAAACCCTGGCGCGGCGCGCGCTGGAGAGCCGCTTCGACCTGTGCCAGTTCGAATTCGCGTCGCAGCCGTGGCGGCTCGATCGCGCGACGCTGCGGCGTTTGCGTGTCCCCGTGTTGCTGGGAGTGGCGGCGCTGGTGGTGGCGATCATCTGTACGAATGTGCAATGGCTGATGCTCGCGCGGCAACGCGACGCGTTGAGCGCGCAGATGACCGAACTGCTGCTGAATGCGTTCCCGAAGACGACCGTGGTGCTCGACGCCCCCGATCAGATGACGCGTCAGTTGCAACAACTGCGCGTGGCCGCCGGCGAACTGTCACCGGACGATTTCCTGTCGCTGGCCGACGGTCTGGCACGTTCGCTCGGGCCGATTCCGGTGAACGCGGTCGCTGCGCTCGATTATCACGAGCGTCGCCTCGACGTGACGTTCAAACCCGAGGTCAAGGTCGATCCGGATCTGGCCAGGCGGCTTGCGGGTAACGGGCTGTCCGGCACGGTCGATAGCGACACCGTCGGCAAGTGGACGATCAAGCACGGGAACGCACAATGAAAGCGCAATTACTCGAAGCCTGGGCGACATTCTGGGACGCGCGCAATGCGCGCGAAAAGGCGCTGCTTACGTGGGGCGGCGTGGCGCTGGCCATCGTGATCGGCTGGTCGGTGCTGTGGGCGCCGGCGCAGCAGGGCCGTGCGCATCTGCGCGACGACCTGCCCGCGATGCAGCGGCATCTCGCGGAGATGACCGCGCAGGCCAACGAAGCGCAGGCGCTGTCGGGCGCCGCGCAAGGCGTGGCGCCAACCGGCGGTGCGCTCAAGGATGCACTGTCCACCTCGCTCACCGAGCATGGTCTCGCGCCCACCCAGGTGCAGGTACTCGGCGATGTCGTTCAGGTGCAGCTGAAGAACGCGTCTTTTCCGGCATGGATCGTGTGGCTCGACGACGTGCGCAAGCAGTTGAAAGTGCAGGTGGCGGAGGCGCACGTGACGGCGCTGAAGGCCGACGGTCAGGTCGACCTGACGGCGTCGCTGCAACCGTCGACCACGAAATGACCGCGATGACTGCACAAGTACAAGGTTTGGCATGAGTCTCTGGATGCGACGCGCTCGCGTCGTGCTGCCGTGGGTGCTGGTGGGGACGGTATCGTGCGCGGTCGTGCTGCTGGCGATGTTGCCGGCGGCCTGGATTACGCCGCAGTTCGCGAAGAAGACGCAGGGGCATATCAACCTCGTCGATCCGGCGGGCTCGCTGTGGCACGGCTCGGCGACGCTGATGCTGGCCGCGGGACCGGATGCGAGCGCGGCGACGCTGCTGCCCGGGCGGATCGAATGGCGCACGGCGTTCTGGCCGCTCTTTATCGGCCGGGTTCGGATGGAGATGCGGCAGAGCGACGCGATGCCCGATCCGGTGAACGTCGATGCCGCGGCGAGTAGCGCGACGCTGTCGGCGGGCAGTATTGCCGTGCCGGCTTCGTTGCTGACCGGGCTAGGCGCACCGTTCAATACGCTCGATCTGCAAGGCGACGTGCGGCTGTCGTGGACCGACTGGCGTGCGTTTCGCGGCCAGTCGTTTGGTCAGTTGACCGTCACGCTCAACGACATGAGTTCGCGTGTTTCGCGGGTCAAGCCGCTGGGATCGTACCGGGTGGTGTTTCAGGCGGAAGGCGCCGCGTCGACGCTCGATCTGTCGACGTTGAAGGGGCCTTTGCTGCTCGATGGGCACGGTACGCTGGGTAATGGCGGATCGTCGTTTCAGGGCACGGCGAGTGCGTCGCCGGATCAGAAGGACAACCTCGCGGGACTGTTGAATCTGCTCGGACGTCCCAACGGGCCGGGTACGGTAGCGCTGACGTTTACGCGGTGATGAGCTGACGCGGCGGGAATTTCGCCGCGATCAGTTGCTGGTGGCTGCTCCGGTTTGCGCGACCGGCGTGGCCGATACAGTCGAGGCACCCGACACGCCCGAAGCACCCGCCGCCGGCGCCGCGACACCGCCCTTCTCGCGAGCCATCTGCGACACATCCCAGCCGCCGCCCAGCGCCTTCACCAATCCCACCGACGACACCATCCGCTGGCCCGCCAGATTCGCGAGCTTCTGTTCCGCCGTGAATGCCGTGGTCTGCGCGGTTAATACGTTCAGATAGGCGACCGTGCCCGACTTGTACTGGTTCGTGATGATGTCGAGCGCCTGGCGGGCTGAATCGACGGCTTGCTGCTGGACGACGATTTCCTGCGCGAGAATGCGCTGCGACGCGAGATTGTCCTCGACGTCCTGGAACGCGGCCAGCACGGTCTGCCGGTAGGTTGCTACCTGCTGGTCGTAGGCGGCGCGCGCGGCGTCCGTCTGCGCGCTGCGCAAGCCGGCATCGAAGAGCGTTGCCGCGAGCTGCGGGCCGACGGTCCAGAAACGCGACGGTGCGGTCAGCAGTTGCGAGAACACCGAGTTCTGGAAGCCGCCGCTCGCGGACAGCGTCAACGTGGGGAAGAACGCGGCAATGGCGATGCCGATCTGCTCGTTGGCTGCCGCTGCCTTGCGCTCCGCCGAGGCGATATCGGGCCGCCGTTCGAGCAGTGCCGACGGCATCTGTTCGGGGACGGCGGGCGGTGTGGCATCAAGCGGCACTGGCGCCAGCGAGAAGGTCGACGCAGGTTCGCCGACGAGCACCGCGATCGCATGTTCGTCCTGCGCGCGTGCGACACCGTTATCGATTGCCGCGGCCTGGGCGGACTGCAACTGCGCCTGCGCCTGGATTACATCGGAACGGCCGGCGACGCCCTGGGCGTACTGGTTCTGCGTGAGCTGCAGCGAACGCGTGTAGGCGGCGACAGTGTCGTCGAGCAGCTTTTGCTGGGCGTCGAGCGAGCGCAGCGAGAAGTAGGTTTGCGCGAGTGTGGCTTGAGCGGACAGCCGGGCGTTGGCGAGATCGGCGGCGGCGCCTTGCTGGCCGGCCTCTTGCGCATTCACCGTGCGGCTCACCTTGCCCCACAGATCGGGCTCCCAGCTGGCGTCGAGCGAGGCGCTGAAACTGTTGCCGATCACGTTCGAATTCGCGCGCGTGGAATTGCTGTTGTTCGTCCCCGTTGCCGCGCGGCTGCGCGAGCCGGACCCCGACGCACTGATGACCGGGAAATACGCTGCGCGCGCCTCGCCGACGAGCGCGCGCGCTTGCCGGTACGCCGCCGCGAATTGCGCGATGGTCTGATTCGCGCTGTTCAGCTTGTCTTCGAGGGCGTTGAGCTGCGCGTCGTTGTAGACGGTCCACCATGCGCCGCGATCGTGCTGATCGGCGGGCTGGGCGGTTTTCCAGCCGTCCGCGGCTTGCTGCGTGGCTTCGGGCGCGGCTTCCTTATAGGCCGCCGGAACCGAGACATCGGGCCGCTTGTAGTCAGGCCCGACCGCACAACCGACGAGCGCGGCCGCGACCGTTGCCGCCACGGCGAGCGTCAGGATGCGTGGCGCAACGGCCAGTGGGCGCGGGGTACGGTGCAACGGCATGCAAAGGGTTCCTGTCGATTCGGCCGACCGGCGGTCGAGTGGTCGGGCGGTCATCCGCGAGGCGGGAAGACGGTGTGTCGCGACGGCTCCGGAATGGTAGCTTACGCGACGCCTCCGGCACGGAAAACAGGAAGAGTAATGTGGGGCGAGGCCTGGGTGTGTTACCGGGCGTTCCGGCTGGTTACGTAGCGTTACCTGGGCCAGGAGGCAACCGCGATGGATGCCAGCAGATGGCGGTGCAAGAGCGAGCGGCTCTCGCACGCCCGATGAGGTTCAGACGCGTTCGCTGAGGCTTTGTCGCGCGAGCTTGCCGGCGGCGGCGCGGCACACCGGCGCGTCGCCGCGCGACTGGCAGACCGATGCGCCCGGCACCAGCGATGCGGCGGCGGCTCCCGGCCCTCTGCCTGCGACGGCGGGCCGAAGCGCGCCCTGCCGTTCGCCTGCCGCTGCCTCAGCCTGCCCGTTGCGACGCGCCCGGCGATGTTCGATCCACGCAAGCAGCAACACACCCAGCGATCCCCCGGGCAACACGAACATCGCCGCGTATAGCGCCAGCTTCCACCAGCGGTGCGAGCCCTGGAACGTGTGCAGTGCGGTGTCGGTGAGGGAGCGGCCCAAGCCGCCGAGGGTGTTTTTCAGGTACAGCATCGCGGGAATCCTTAAGCGTGGCAGCGGGACGCTGGACGCGGCAAAACGGTCAGAACATGGTCTCGAATGGCGCAGATCGCGCGTAACTCGTTGCCTGCAATAATATTGACTATGCAATTAAATTTCAAGATACTTCCGCTTAACCTGACAGTCCTTGTTGTTTTTGGATCGGGCGTCGACCGGCGAATCGGTCGCAGTTAATAAAATCCCCTGCAATTTTTCGGCTCCACGTACGACTCCGATGAACGACAGTCCCCATCGCACAGGCGAGACATCTATCGAATCGAGCCTCGGCTATTACCTGTCGAAGGCACGCGAGGTATTTCTCGAACGGATGGATCGCGCGGTGAAACCGCTGGGGTTGACCGCGCCCCAGGTCGGCGTCGTCGTGCTGCTGTGGTGTGGCCGGGCAACGACGCCGTTCGAGCTGTCGCGGGTCATGTCGTACGACAGCGGATCGATGACGCGGATGCTGGACAGGCTTGAAAAGAAGGGGTTTATCGGACGCACCCGCAGCGAAACCGACCGGCGTATCGTCAAGCTCGAACTGACACCCGCCGGGCGCGAAGCGGCGAGTCAACTGCCCGCGCTCGGTAAAGCGGTGCTGGACGAACAGTTGCACGGATTCTCCACTGACGAAGTCGCTACCCTGGTGAATCTGCTGGGCCGTTTCATCGCGAACGGTACCGGCGCGCAGGATCCAGGCAACGTACTCGCCGGGGTGTGCGGGTTGCGGGAAAAGTCGCCGGAGGAAGACGACGCGTAAGTCAGTCAGGGGGCGCTTTCGGGCGCCATTGTTTTAATCGAATGTCTGTCTGGGCAGAGAGTGCTAGTGCATGAAATATCTGCTTAATAGCGACAACATATGGCTGCCACGACAAGTGTTGGCCCGATGAGGAGAGATTATGGCCGCCACGGCTTCCGCCGCCGCGCCTGCCGCGCCCGCTGACCCTGCCCCGCTCGCTGGCGGCAGGCTCGCATTGCTGACCGTCGGCCTCGCGCTCGGCACCTTCATGGAGGTGCTCGATACATCGATCGCGAACGTCGCCGTGCCGACCATCTCCGGCAGCCTTGGCGTGTCGACGAGCGAAGGCACGTGGGTGATCTCGTCGTATTCGGTGGCGTCGGCGATCGCCGTGCCGCTCACGGGATGGCTCGCGCGGCGGGTCGGCGAGGTGCGGCTGTTCACGCTGTCGGTGGTGCTGTTCACGATCGCGTCGGCGGCATGCGGTTTCGCGCAGAACTTCGAATCGCTGATCGCGTTCCGGCTGCTTCAAGGGCTCGTATCCGGTCCGATGGTGCCGCTGTCGCAGACCATCCTGATGCGCTCGTATCCGCCAGAGAAGCGCGGGCTCGCACTCGGCTTATGGGCGATGACGGTGATCGTCGCACCGATCTTCGGGCCGGTGATGGGCGGCTGGATCACCGACAACTACACATGGCCCTGGATCTTCTACATCAACCTGCCGATCGGTCTGTTCTCGGGCGCCTGCGCATACTTCCTGCTGCGCGGCCGCGAAACGAAGACGGCGAAGCAGCGTATCGACGCGATCGGGTTAGCGTTGCTCGTGATCGGTGTGTCGTGTCTGCAGATGGTGCTCGATCTCGGCAAGGATCGCGACTGGTTCAATTCCAGCTTCATCGTCGGGCTTGCCATCACCGCGGTCGTATCGATTGCGTTCCTGCTTGTCTGGGAGTTGACGGAAAAGGAACCGATCGTCGACCTGACGCTGTTCAAGGATCGCAACTTCGCGCTCGGCGTGTTGATCATTGCCGGCGGTTTCATGGCGTTCTTCGGCTCGGTGGTGATCTTTCCACTGTGGCTGCAGACCGTGATGGGCTATACGCCAGGGCTCGCCGGGCTTGCTACGGCGCCGGTCGGTTTTCTCGCGTTGATCCTCTCACCGCTGATCGGCCGCAACATACACCGGCTCAATGTGCGGATGGTCGCGAGTTTCGCCTTCGTCGTGTTCGCGTTCGTGTCGTTCTGGAACTCGACCTTCACGCTCGACGTCCCGTTCAGCCATGTGATCTGGCCACGACTCGTGCAAGGCATCGGTGTGGCGTGTTTCTTCGTGCCGATGACGACGATCACGCTATCGAGCATGTCCGACGAACGGCTCGCGAGCGCCTCCGGTCTGTCGAATTTCTTCCGTACGTTGTCGGGCGCGATCGGTACCGCGATCAGCACGACGTACTGGGAGAACGACGCGATCTATCACCATGCGGTGTTGTCGGAATCGGTCAATGTGTATTCGCAGAACACAAACGCCTATCGCGATGCGTTGTCTTCGCTCGGCGTTGCGGGACAAAGCGTGACGGCACAGTTGAATGAGATCGTGACGCAGCAGGGCTACATGATGGCAACCAACGATTTCTTCCGCATCTCGTGCGTCGGTTTTGTCTTTCTGGCAGTGCTGGTCTGGATCACGAAGCCGAAGAAAGGCGCGGCGGCGTCGATGGGACATTGACGCCGCGCGACGAGGAGCGCGTGGTGACTGATCACTGCGAGGGCTGTTCTCCGGTTGGCGACGCGATCGACTGCGCGGGCATTGCGTCCGGCACCAACGCTGCGGCAGGCGGCGGTGCGCTGCCTGCCGCTGGTGCGTTCGCTGTGCCGTTGCGCACGAACTGCTTGAAGTCCGCACCGGCTTTCCACGGATCGGGTTTGCAACCGAGCGCGCTATCGCAATGCGCCGCGAAGCCGATCGTGGAGGTGCCGTCGTTGTTCGGTGTCTTCGTGATCTGATACGCGAGAGCGCTTTTGCCGCCATCGGGACCGGTGGTCTGGATCAACGAATCGCTGCGCGATTCAAGCGGATAGCGCGAGTGACCCGTGACCCATGTTTGCGCGCGTTGCCACCAGAGATCGCACTCCGCCTTGCTCGCGCAGGTGAGCGGTGCGGTGGCGATCTGCATGACATCGGGTTGGACCTGACCGCGGGTAGAACAACCGGCGACGAGCGTACCGACAGTACAGAGCGCGGCGATCGACAGGCATTGCTTGATCAAGGTGTTCCTCCGTTGGCGAAGCGGGTCGCTGGTATGAGCATAGTCGTTGGACACCCGTAACGCATGCGTGTTTCAACGGATTCCCGATTCCGGGAAAGCTTGCCATTCCTTTTTTGCAGCAATCGCCGTGCCGCAGCGCTTACCGGTTGCGGCGTGATGTGGCGATGCCGTGATGCCGGATTGCGAGGCGCAAACAAAAAGGCAGTCCGTCTGGACTGCCCTCTTCCTTCTGAAACCTCTGGAACCTGCCGGCGGCGCCTACACGCTAAAGCGGTTCAACGTATACGCGCGATACGCCGCGATAAACGCATCGAACGATCCAACCTCTTCCCGCTCGAGCGTGGCCTGCTCGCTGAGCGATTGCGCGGCGAGTTCGGTCATCTCCTTCGATTTCGCCGCATCGAGCGGACGACTGCGGAACCATGCCGCATGCGCTTCGCTTTGCGCGAGGCCGAACGCAAGAAAGCTTTGTTCCCGTTCACGCATCGTTTTCAGTACGCGTGCCGAGGGCGTCAGCGACACGTCGGCGAGCTTGGCGCGTTGCGTAGTGACTGAGCGCGCGTGACGATCGTCGCCGTGCAATGCATCGAGCCTGGCCGCCGCAAGATCGATCTTCGCGAGCAGCTCATTCGCCCAGTCGATCATTGACACGGTCTTGCCGTCGCGCGTCAATTCGAGCCCCGGCTTGCGGCCTTCGGTCGTTACGGCGCTGAAGTTCTGGTTTGCTTCGCAGTACGCATCGGGAGGCAGCGGCGCGCTGTCGTCGAGCGCGCAGACGAGCAGATACGCATCGAGAAAGCGCGACGTTTCTAGCGAGATGCCAACCGGTTCGAACGGATCGATGTCCATGCAACGCACTTCGACGTATTGCACACCGCGTGTCGCCAGCGCATGCAACGGACGCTCGCCCGGATACGTGACGCGTTTCGGCCGGATGGTCGAATAGAACTCGTTTTCGATCTGCAGCACGTTGGTGTTGATCTGCACCCACTTGCCGTCGCGATGCGTGCCGATTGCTTCGTACTGCGGATACGGCTGGCTGACGGCCTGCGTGAGCGCGTCGAGATAACCCGGCAACGTGTTGTAGTCGGCGCGCAGCGCGGACTGGGCGGTCGTATTCGAATAACCGAGATCGCTCATCCGCAGGCTCGTCGCATACGGACGATAGAGCGTGTCGGCATCGAACGTTTCGAGCGTGTGCGGACGATCGCGCAGAAAGCGCCGGTCGAGCGCGGGCGACGCGCCGAACAGGTACATCAGCAGCCAGCTGGTGCGGCGGAAATTGCGAATCAGCGCGAGATAGCGCTCCGACTGAAAATCGACGGGACTGGCCGTCGACTGCTGGTCTGCATGTAGCAGACGCCACACTTCTTCGCTCAGCGAATAGTTGTAGTGAATTCCCGCGATACATTGCATCGTGCGGCCATAGCGCAGCGAGAGGCCGACGCGATACACGTACTTCAGCTCACCGATGTTCGAGGTGCCATAACGTGCGATCGGAATCTCGTCGTCTGCGGGCAGCAGCGCGGGCATCGAGTTGTTCCACAAGATCTCGGTGTCCAGCTTTGCATAGACGAATCGATGCAGCGTATCGAGTTGCTCCAGCGTCATCGAGACGTCATGTTCCGCCGGCGTGATCAGTTCGACCAGTGCTTCCGAATAGTCGGTGGTCAGCGATGGATGCGTGAGCGCCGAGCCGAACGCGCGCGGATGCCCCGTCATCGCAAGGCGACCGACAGGTGTGACACGCAAGCTTTCCTTTTCGATGCCGCGCAGGCCGGCAGTCAGTGCATCGGGCTGCGGGCCCGTGCTCAGCACGGACAGGCGATGGGAGAGCACGTCGGTCATATTGGGGGATGATGTATTGGGCATCGGTGCAGTTGCAGGTCGGGCGTTGTCTGCCGCCATGACCGCCTGGGGCGGCCGACAACGTTCGGCGGATTCTTGGTAGCGGGACTTTAACATCTCGCCACGAGACCTGCTTGAGGTGCCCTCGCCGCTGCTTTAACGCCTTATGACAGGGCATTTCGCGCGGAACTGTTGATGCGTTCTGGCTTTCGGTCGTCGTTTGATGCGTGCGTTGTTTCGCGTTGTCCTGCCCTGCTTTGACCTGCTTTGACCTGCCTTGACCTGCTTTACGGATTAACCGCCGCGTGCCGCGCCTGCGCGATCCGCGATCTCGTTCCACAGATGCATCGCTGCATACGCGCGCCACGGTCGCCATGCATCGGTGCGCGTGCGCTGCTGTGTCGGACGTACGAGCGACGGATGGCGTGCCGCGATCGATTGCATCAGGACGAGGTCCGTTGCGGGCCACGCGTCCGAGTCGCGCCATGCACGCATCGCGACGTACTCGACGGTCCACGGGCCGATGCCTGGCAATGCGAGCAATGCGGCGCGCAACGCTGTTGCGTCTACGGTGGCGTTGTCGAGCGGTACGTCGCCACACGCGACCGCGTGCGCAAAACCCTGCAGCGCCGCAACCCGTTTGCCTGGCATGCCGATCTTTGCGAGGTCGACGGCGGCGAGCGCGGCGGGCGTTGGAAAACGCCACGCGGTGTGTTCGTGCGGATGATCGTCGATACGTTCGCCGGCGCGTTGCACGAGACGACCGATGATCGTCGTCGCGGCCTTGACACTAACCTGTTGACCAACGATCGCACGCACCACGAGTTCGAAGCCGGACCACGCGCCCGGCACGCGCAATCCAGGTGCGGCGTCGAAGAGCGACGCGAGCCACGGGTCGTCGGCGAAATGCGCGCCGATTGCCTTTGGATTGGCATGCAGATCGAACATGCGCGCGATCGGTGGAGCGAGCGCGTCCGCGTGTCGGCTCGCGGCGCCGTCGATGGTGGCGACAATGCAGCGCTTGCGCGGATGCAACCGCACGGTCAGCGTGCCGGCGTCGCCGGCCCAGTCGATTGCACGGCGATACGCGCCGTCCTCGACCGCTTCGACGCCTGGTGTCGCGCGTCCTTTGAAGAAGCGCAGCAGGCGCGGCCAGTCGAAAGGCGCCTTGAACGGCAGCTCGAGCGAAGCGGTGTGAGCAAGATCGGTCGTCAAGCGGCGTGATCCAGGTCGGCGGCGACGGCCATCGTTACAGGAGCGGACGTTGCGCCGGTGTGGTGCGCCTCTGCATCGAGCAACGCGGCTTTACGCGGCAAGCCCCAGCGATAACCGGCCAGTGCGCCGCCCTTTTGTATCACGCGATGACACGGAATCGCGAGCGCAACCGGGTTCGATGCACACGCGCTGGCGACCGCACGCACCGCGCGCGGCGAGCCGACCGCCTCGGCGATGTCCGAGTAGCTGCGCGTCTCGCCGTACGGAATGCGCTGTAACGCTTCCCACACACGCTGCCGGAATGCGGTAGCGGCGATGTCGAGCGGCAGGTCGATGCGCTCACGGGTGCCGTGCAGATACGCATCGATCTGTTCGATGAACGGTGCGAGTCGCGCGGGATCGTCGATGAATTCGGCGTTGGCGAATTCGCCGCGCAGTTCATCGACGAGCGTCGTAGCGTCATCGCCGAATGCGATCTTGCAGATACCCTTGGCGGTTGCGGCCACGAGCACGAGGCCGAGCGGCGTCGAGGCGCTCGCGTAGTGCACGACGAGGCCCGCACCCTTGCGGCGATACGCGGATGGCGCCATACCGAGTTCGGCGGCGGCGCTGTCGTACATCCGCGATGGCGAACCGAAGCCGGCGTCGACGCTTGCGCGCGTCACCGCTGTGCCGCGCGCAAGCGCATCGCGCAATGCGGCGCCACGCTGCGCGGCCTGATACTGCCGCGGCGACACACCCACGACACGCTTAAAAAGACGCTGCAGATGAAACGGGCTGACGTGCACGAGATCGCTCAACTGCTGCAGCGTCAGACGCTCCTGCGGATCGGCGTCGAGCGCTGCGCATGCGCGGTTCACGATTTCGATCTCGCGCGGCAGGCGGCCTGGCTGGCAACGCTTGCAATCGCGGTAGCCGGCGGCGCGCGCTTCATCGGTGGACAGGAAGAAGTCGACGTTCTCGCGACGCGGCTGGCGCGACGCACACGACGGCCGGCAGAACACGCCGGTCGTTTTGACACCGTAGAAGAACGTGCCGTCGGCGTCAGTGTCGCGGCTCGTGACGGCGGTCCAGCGTTCGGCAGGGGTGGTATAGGCGGTTTTCATCGTGGATTCCGGGAGACAGTTTCGATGTTCACCAATTTAGTCCGCAGGTCGACACAGTACGCTCCGGATCTTGCTCTGTCATTGGAACCCTTCAGACCCGTGTCAGGCCCGTGTGGCGGCCATCAGCACCCATTCCGAAGCAGGCTCCGACCCTGCTTGCAGTGGGTGCTTGTCAGAGAATGTTAATTTCCGGGTTTTCCCTTAAAAAGTTATTGCGTCGCACCAACCCCGTGTGTATAGTCACTCTTGTCTCCTCCATGTCTCCTCCTGATATGGATTAAGCCCGCTCCCAGTGAGCGGGCTTTTTTTCGCCTGCATTCCGCGTACTTTTTCGTCATATCAGACGGTCGGGCCAGCCTCATACAAGCGCATGCCAGCGCGCCGCCTCGCCCCCTGCTCTTTGGCCGTGCCGGCATATACCCGGTGTTTCTTTTAAACTTTCACTAGCCAGCCGCAGCCGGAATAATCCGCGGACTGAACCGGTAAGGGAGTGCGCTCCATGCAGATTCACATTCGAGAGATCGACCACGTCGTGCTCCGTGCCACCGATCTCGAGGCCATGACCCGCTTCTATTGCGACGTGCTCGGATGCAGCGTCGAGAAGGAGCAGCGCGAAATCGGCCTCGTTCAGTTGCGGGCCGGACGTTCGCTGATCGACCTGCTGGCGGTGGGCAGCAAAATCGATCGTGTGGAAAACGGTGTGCCGGGCGCCGGGCGCAATATGGATCACCTGTGTCTGCGCGTCGAACCGTTCGATGCCGCTGCGTTGGAAAAACACCTCGCTGAGTGCGGCGCGCGGATCGGCGAGCTGGGGACGCGCTATGGCGCGGATGGCTTTGGCACGTCGCTGTACCTGTTCGATCCGGAGGACAACATGGTCGAACTCAAAGGTCCGCCGGACGCTGCGCGGGCCACTTCGCTCTAAGGGCGATACCGGACGCGTGACGCGTCACGCGTTAGCCGGTTCCTTCAACACCGTCCATTCGATCGGCACCGGGTCCGCTGCCGACGACCCCAGCCACGCTTCTCCGTCCTGTACCGTGCACTGCAGACGCATCGTGCGTTCAGCCAGCTTGCCCAATGCCGCCGCGACGTCGTCGCCGAGCGACCACACCGTTACGTTGCGCAGACGCTCTACCTTGCTGCGCACGCCCTGCCACCAGATCTCCGACGTACGACCGCCGTATGCGATCACGACGACCTCGTTCGAACGTCCGCTCGCTTTCGCGATGCGGCGCTCGTCCGGTTGTCCAACCTCGATCCACATTTCGATCGCGCCGGTGAGGTCCTTTTGCCAGAGATCCGGCTCGTCGATATCGGACAGCCCCTTGGAGAATTCCAGGCGTTCCTGCGCGAACAGGGCGAATGCGGCGACGCGGACCATCATCCGCTCATCGGTTTCGGACGGATGACGCGCGATCGTGAGCGTATGGTCGGCGTAGTAGTGCCGGTCCATGTCGGCGATCTGTAGATCGGCTTTGTAGATGGTCGATTTGAGAGCCATGCAGCACCAGGGGCCCAATGTCACGGGCCTGAGAGAAATCGAAGCGTGGCGGCGTTCTGCCGCTCCGCTCGTGTTGTCGGGTTGACGACGGCACTTTGCGCGTCGCGACGGCGGCGTGCTCCACACCAATGCAGGGCTACGTCTGCCGCCGTCCGCCAGCGTGTTAGCGGGTGCGCGAAGTCTGAGCAGCCAGCGCGTGATGATACCGAATGTGCGCGGCATCTGTGCTGCGAGGTGAGCCGTCGCGCCTGAAAACGATCCCCAATGAAAAAGCGGCCGGGAATTATCCCGGCCGCCTTTAAATGCGCGAATCAATACCGGCCCGTAAAAGGCCGGATAATTTCTGCACACGCCAGCTATCGGTTATTCACCGATAGCGCTGCGTGCGGCATTACTGCTTGATGAATCGATCGTTGGCCCAGAGCCCCTCCGTGTCGCTGTTGCCGGAATTCACGAATTCAATATCGTGTCCGACCACGCGTACCACGCGGAAGCTCGCATTTTCAGGAGTCGACAAGCACTGATAGCCGGAGAAAAATTCCTGCATTTTCTGCTGCTCGCCGGCCTGGGCGTGCTGATCGGCTGCATCGAGTTTGTCCTTCGACAGGCAGCCATATGCATTCGGCTTGAACTGGATCGTCTGCTGCGGTTTGATCACGTTATCCTGCGCCTGAACCGCCGACGCGACAGCCAGTCCCGCAACTGCAAAAAGAAGAGCGACACGCTTGATCATGTTTCTGCCTCCGTGCGGGTGGTATTACTCAGGTTAGCTATGTATTTAACTTCAATGGGGTACCCGCACCTTGCACTGTATAAAATGCAGCGACGAGCACAAGCACATCTTGTGTGCGCTTGCAACAGTGGCGAATTGTCGCACCCTGCGCGGCGTGTCGTTTTGCCTCTGAAAGTGCCGTGAAAGGACCGTAGTAACGATGCGTTTTCAATAATGGCTTTTAACGCCGCCCTTTAAATGCAACGGTCTGCGGCTTTGATTCGCGTAAACGCGGAGACTCAATTAAGCGACTTAATACAAATGCTGAAACCGCTTGATGCGGCGCACACAAAGTCGTTTGGTGAATTAAGCGTAAAACCACTAGAAAGTCGCGCCCGCAGAATAAAAATGATGCCAGGTCCATTTTTGCGGACCTGTGGATGAGCGGCCTGACGGTTGGGAAAGCGCTGGCGCCGCGCAAAAGTTCGGGGATAAATCGGGTGGCCTTTGGGGATAACGGTATGACACTCATCCGCGGGTTTCGGTTCGGGATGACTTCGAGGGCGGGATCAGTCATGATCATCGGCCACTCTGAGATGTCGGTGGTAACTGGCGTTGGACGGCCACTTGAGGGCCTATGAGAGGCGGCTTACCTACTTGCCGCGCAGTACGCCTACAATGAAAGCACAGCGTGACGAAGATCGGAGGCCATCGTGATCGAGCACCTGATATTGGGCGCATTTCTGGTCGTGCCGCTATTGATCGTCGCGTTTCTGTTTTCCGACGAGCTATGGCAGGAACATCGCGACCGTGAGCAGGAGGCGTCGCCACGGCGCATTGACTGGCGCCATCCGATTCGTAGCCTGCGGCATCGTCACTGAGTGGACTTGCCGGCACAGGCTGCGCTGAACGATTAACTGCGACGAGAGAAGGGCGGCGAACCTTACGTTCTCGCGAGGTGCGTATTTCGCGCTGCATTGACCGCGGTGTGCGAAAACGTGCCGTGCGCAAAACCGCAAATCGACAATCTGCTACCAGCGCCTATGCCGTTGCGCGCGCAACAAGAACAAAACGCACAGGCAAAAAAAAGCCGCAGCGTTCGTGGAACTGCGGCCTAACCACACACATAACGCCATACATGCACGTCACCACCAGAGTCTGGGTGTGTGTGCGGTTGCAGGCAAGTTCTTAAGTGTGGAATTGACCATCTTTGACATTGCCCGCTCTCCGCATTTTCGCCCGCTTCGCATTTCGCTACACAGCCTCCGTTCCAAGGTATTTCATACGCGACAAAGTGACATAGTCAGGAAATCACTTTTTCTGAACGCTACTGCAATGACCTCCTCCGTCGGTAATCCTCCTCCTGGTACAGGGTTCCCCGCTTTACCGCATGAGACGAGCACCGACGCAACGGCAGGCCCCCCACCATCGAGAAGGAGCAGCATCTCGGGTGAGGTACGTTTCGAGGCATTGAATTCATTTCAGAATCGGCCTGCAGCCAACGCAGTGAGGCCCACATTGAGCAGACGCAACAGCGATGCGACTGGATTCAAGCGTGCTGCACCGATGCTGGAGGCGGTCCATGCTCGCGCGCTCGAAGAGCTGAAGCCATTGTACGCAGCACACAAAGCCATTCGGGAGGCCGGCACGCTGGACGATCTCCTGCAGTTGACGGAAACGCGCCCGCGAAACGAAGCGAACGCCGCAAAACCAGGTGTCGCCGAGCTAGCGTCTACGGATCAGGCTGCATATATGACGCATGCAGTGAACCGGATGGGCGAGATGATCAGCAAGGCTCCTGGGAGCCTCACGAAACAGACTTTCGATGACTGCGCCGACACGGCAGGCAAACTATCCGACGAGCGCAACGTTCGGGCTGGTGCGACGGCCTATCTGGGAAGCGTGCTGGGTCAGTTGGATCCCTCTCTTGAGCAGGGAGCATTCGAGAAAATCTCTACGCAACTTGGCAATTACCCGCCGCGGAGCCGTCTGCCGGCGTTGCAATCTCTCGCTACCAATTTGTTCAAGTCAAGGGACCCCTTAAGCCAGGATTCCTTGAAGCATGCGGGCGGAAACCTCGACAGCGTGCTCGGACATATCAATGCTATCCAAACCCCCGCATGCACACCGATTTTGAATACGGTTGCGTCGACACTGCCGTACTACGCGATAGGGCGCAGCGATTGGAAACGGCATTTCGGCGATGTGGTGGATACCACTGGTAACGCATCAAAGGAAACCCAGAAGATGGTTATACCTGCGCTGGATCAATCATTGGAATTTTGCAGGCAGGCGATCGGGACACTCATTAAGCAGGAAGAGTTCGAAGCCACCGAGGCGAAGCTTGCCGAACTGAAGAGGAAGGAAGTCCACTAGGCTTGTCGTTGATGCATGGAGGCAGCGCGGGTGATTCTGTCGCAACAAGGACCTTGGGTGGTTATTTCCCGATACAAAACCGGCTAAAAATCACCCCAAGCAGATCATCGGACGTGAACTCACCGGTGATTGAATTGAGCTGTTCCTGCGCGAGACGCAGCTCCTCCGCGAACAGATCCAGTGCCTGCGCGTTTTGATCCGCGTGCTGAGCAGCAAGTGTTAGATGTTCCTGCGCTGCGCGCAGCGCGATCAGGTGCCGTTCACGTGCGAGGTACACACTCTCCGCGCCCGCTTGCCAGCCCGCGATCCGCAGCAGTTCTTCGCGCAGCAAGGCAATACCGTCGCCCTGTTTGGCCGACAGCCGCACTTCGCGCAAGTCTGAACCGATATCGTCTGGCGACGTCACCGCAGCCGGAAACCCCGTCAAATCGGTCTTGTTGAGCACCCGCACAACCGGCACGCCGGTGGGAAACCGCGCGGCGATCGTGACGTCATCGGTGGTCATGCCGCTACGCGCGTCGAGCAGATGCAGCACGACGTCCGCCCGCTCGATCTCATTCCACGTCCGCGCGATGCCGATCTTTTCCACCTCGTCGTCGGTTTCGCGCAGGCCCGCGGTGTCGATCACGTGTAGCGGAATGCCTTCGATCTGGATGGTCTGTGCGACCTTGTCGCGCGTCGTGCCGGCGATCGGCGTGACGATGGCCAGCTCCGCGCCTGCGAGCGCATTCAGCAGCGACGATTTGCCGACGTTCGGTTGCCCGGCGAGCACTACCGACAGTCCTTCACGCAGCAACGCACCTTGCTTCGCTTCGGCGAGCACGTTCACGAGCTGCTGCCGGATGCGTGCAAGCTTGCCGCGCGCATCGGCGGCTTCGAGGAAGTCGATCTCTTCTTCCGGAAAATCGAGCGTCGCTTCGACCAGCATCCGCAGCGTGATCGTTTCTTCGACGAGCGCATGGATATCGCGCGAAAACGCACCGTCGAGCGAGCGGCCCGCCGAACGCGCGGCAGCCTCGGTGCTCGCTTCGATCAGATCGGCGACGGCTTCCGCCTGAGCTAGATCGAGCTTGTCGTTGAGGAACGCGCGTCGCGTGAATTCGCCGGGCTCCGCGAGGCGCAGGCCGAATGCGCGGCCAGCGTCGATGCAGCGCTGCAAAACCAGCTGCAGCACGATCGGCCCGCCATGCCCCTGCAGTTCAAGCACGTGCTCGCCCGTGTACGAGTGAGGCGCTGGAAAATACAGCGCGATACCGCGATCGAGCGCCTCGCCCTTGCCGTCGAGAAACGGCACATAGCTCGCATGCCGTGGCGCGAGCGCCTGGCCCGTCAGCGCCTCGATTAACTGGCCGACCGACTCGCTAGCACGCCCGAACGAAATTCGTACCACGCCGATTCCGCCGCGGCCCGGAGCGGTGGCAATGGCGACGATGGGATCGGAATCGGTGGCGAGCATGATGGACGAACGAAGGGAATGGGACGACGGCGGGGCCGTATGAAGTGCGACGCATTGTAACGCGCGGGCTTTCGGCGCTTTGGATGGGGGCTGGATCGCGGCGGCACGCCGCCTCCGGTCAGAACGGCTAGGAAGTATCTTAATTGAGATAATGGTCGTTAACCGCGAGTCTGACAATCTGTGGCAATAAGTGCCCCAACACTGTTCCAGAATGAGCTTCGTGCGTGGCTGGGCTGTTCCGGGTATCGATCCAGGTCATACAGTTATCGAGCTATTTATAACTAAATGGAGATAAATATAGCGCGAATGGTTGTCGGCATCGCACCACTCGAATTGCACAATCCGGCCATGCCTACCGCCGAAGAAAAAGCCGCCTTCACCGAACGTCTACAGTTCGCGATGCGCCGTGCCCCCGAGACACCCCAAGGTCCAACCGAGCTCGCACTGCATTTCAACCTGCGGTATCGCGGCGCCCATCCGATTTCGCCGCAAACCGCGCACAAGTGGCTGAGCGGCCGCACGATCCCCACCGCCGACAAACTGCAGACGCTAGCCGAATGGCTCGACGTCGATCTGCACTGGCTGCACTACGGACCACCGCCCGGCGACGCGAAACGCACGGTGCCCAGACCGAGAACGCGCGGTGAGAAGTATCCGCTGTCTCCCGAGACGCTGGAACTCGCGTCGAAAATCGAAGCGTTGACACCGCATCATCGGTATCTGGTGCAGGAACTGATTTCGCAGTTCTACGGCGACGCCGACAAGGATTGAGCGCGGCGAGCGGAAGCCGTACCCGCATAAAAAAACCGCCCGGTGCAGTTCGGCACCGGGCGGTTTTTTACTGGAGCGAAACGGACAAGCTCTCCCGTTTCACCCGACAAACTCAAACTCAGGCAGCCTTCTTCTTCGACCCCATCATCCGCGTGATGTAGTACTGCTGCGCGATCGACAGCACGTTGTTCACCACGTAATACAGCACCAGACCGGCCGGGAAGAAGAAGAACATCACCGAGAACGCGATCGGCATGAACATCATCATCTTGGCTTGCACGGGGTCCGGCGGCGTCGGGTTCAGACGCGTCTGCAGGAACATCGAGACGGCCATCAGCACCGGCAGGATGAAGAACGGGTCTTGCTGCGACAGATCGTGAATCCAGAGCATCCACGGTGCACCGCGCATTTCCACCGACGACAGCAGCACCCAGTACAGCGAGATAAACACCGGAATCTGGATCACCACCGGCAGACAGCCACCGAACGGATTGACCTTCTCGGTCTTGTACAGCTCCATCAGCGCCGAGTTCATCTTCTGCGGATCGCCCTTGAAGCGTTCGCGCAGCGCCTGCATGCGCGGCGTGATCGCCTTCATGCGCGCCATCGACTTGTAGCTCGCCGCCGACAGCGGGAAGAACACGGCCTTGATCAGCAGCGTGAGCAGCACGATCGACCAGCCCCAGTTGCCGACATAGCTATGGATCTTCTCGAGCAGCCAGAACAGCGGCTTGGCGATGATCGTCACCCAGCCATAATCCTTCACGAGTTCGAGGCCCGGTGCGATGCCTTCGAGCATGCGCTCTTCTTCCGGACCGGCGAAAAGCTCGGCGGACACATTGGCAGACTGGCCCGGCGCAATCGTCGCGACCGGTTCTTTCACGCCCACGCGATACAGCGACGGGTCGATCTTCTCGACATAGATGTCGCGCTTCGCGCCCTGCTGCGGAATCCACGCCGTCGCGAAGTAATGCTGGACCATCGCGATCCAGCCGTTATCGGCGGAGGTCGCGTAGTCCTGCTTGTTCTTGTCGACGTCGCTGAACGTCATCTTCTGGAAGTGATGCTCAGCCGTGTAGACCGCCGGTCCGATGAACGTGTGCGAGAAGCGCGGCGTTTCGACCGGCTGGCTGTCGCGTACCAGTTCCATATAGACGGTCGGCGTGACCGGCACGGTGCCCACGTTGACGATCTTCGTATCGACGCCGATCACGTAGCTGCCGCGCGTGAACGTGTACGTCTTCACGACCTTCACACCGCCCTTCTCCGCAGATTCGAAGCTGAGCTGGAACGACTTTGCGTCGCCGGTCAGGTCGTGCGGTTGATTGGGTACCGGCGTGAAGATGTCGGTGTGGTTCGGGAAATCGCCGCCGAGCAGACCCGTACGCGCGAGATAGGTATGGTCGGCGGTGTGATCGAACAGCGTGATGACGAGGTCAGGCTGCGAGCCGTCGCCATGCTTGATCAGCGACAGCTTGGACAGCGTGCCGCCGCGAGTGTCGATCTGACCGCTATAGACGTCGGTGCTGAACGGAACCAGCTGGGCTTGAGCTGCCGCAGGCGTCGTGCTGCCGGGCGCTGTACCCGCAGCCGTATTGGCCGTAGGCAGATCGGCGGGTTGGGTTCCCGGCGTCGTCGTTCCCGGCGCGGCGCCTGCCGCAGTATGCGTCTGCGTGGCGCCCGGGAAGAACATCGACGGACGTCCGTGGTCGCGCTGCCAGTTGTCGAACAGCAAGACAGCTGACATGAAGAAGATGACCCATAGGACGGTGCGTTTGATATCCATGCGTTGTCTCAGTGTCGAGGGAACGGCGCGTCAGCGCTTTTCAGAAGTGGGAGGCGGGACGAGATCGATGCCGCCCGCCGAAAACGGGTGGCAGCGGCACAGGCGCCTGGCGGCGAGGTAAGTTCCGCGCGCGGCGCCATGATACTGGATTGCTTCGCGCGCGTAATCCGAACAGGAAGGATAAAAACGGCACCGGTCGCCGAGCAGCGGACTGACGGCAACCTTGTAAAAACGCAGCAACGCGATGAGTACCGTTTGCATGGCTTGAGCGACCGGACGGCGCCGCACAGGGGGAAGATCGGGCACCGTGTTCACCGGAGCGGGCCGACGCCGGTTGCGCGTCATGGCGTTGCTGCCGGCGGAGTAAGCGAAGCGGGCTGCGCCTGGCGCTTAGCGATTTCACGCGCAGCCTTGTCGAGCAGCATCTTGATCTCTTCGGTGCACAACGCGTTCAGCGGCGGCGACGAGGCGCTGGGCAGCGCCTTCCTGTCGATCTTCGTATGCAGGCGCAGCAGCACGTCCCAGCCTGCGAAGTCCGCGCGCCGCAACCGGAACGCCTCGCGTGCGAGGCGCTTCACGAGGTTGCGGGTGGCGGCCCGCGGTGCATGCTTCTTGCCGACCACGAGCCCTAAGCGCGCTTCGTTGCCTGTCGGACTGGCGTACACGACGAAATGCGCGGAGCGGCGCCACGGGCGCAAACGAAAAACGGATGAGAATTCATCCGTTTTCAGCAGCCTTGCGGCTTTGGGGAAGGCGGCCTGCGCGCGCAACGGAATCGATCCCTGCTGCGGCGTGTGAGCCGTTCCCGCTGAAGCGCGGGTGCCGGACACGGCGCGCAATCCGCTCGAAGCAGCCCTTAGATCGCGAGGCGCTTGCGGCCCTTCGCGCGGCGTGCGTTGATGACCTTGCGGCCACCCGCAGTCTTCATGCGAACGCGGAAGCCATGGGTGCGCTTGCGACGCGTCACGGAAGGTTGGTAAGTACGTTTCATGTTGCTCTCACTTGTTTCAGAATTGACCGCGCGAGCATCGCCGGGAACACAATGAACGGTGGTGCTGGAAATTGGTTTTCGCGGAACCCGCTATTTAAGCCGGTTTTCTCTTGGCCGTCAATAGTTTAGAAGCTTGTTCCGGCACACCTGAACGCCCCGACGCATTGGTCCGGCCCTGTGGATAACTCCCCTTACGGCGTCGTTTTGGCGTTAGAATCTCGCCTTAATCCCAAGAATCCTGCACGACGCCCCGCCGCGCCTGCTTGCCGCAAACCCTTGTGGTGCAAGCGCCTGGGGCAGTTCCGTCTGTGCTGCTCCGGGCCTCGTCGCGTGTTCTGCGACCAGGAAGCGCCAGCGGACCGCCGTGCACATAACGACAGCAACTCGATGAACGAATTCTGGCAACACTGTTCCGCATTGCTGGAGCGCGAATTGACGCCCCAGCAGTACGTGACGTGGATCAAACCGTTGGCCCCGGTCGCCTTCGACGCCGATGCGCATACCCTGAGCATCGCCGCGCCGAACCGCTTCAAGCTCGACTGGGTCAAGAGCCAGTTTTCCGGCCGGATCACCGATCTCGCCCGCGATTTCTGGCAGGCGCCCGTCGATGTCCAGTTCGTTCTCGATCCGAAGTCGGGCTCGCGTCTGTCCGTGGCGCCCGCGCCGACGACGACGCCGACGCGGCAGCAAACCTCCTTTTCTTCAGCTGGCAACCCGGGTGGCGTCGCGGCCGTTGGCGCAGCCGTCGGTGCGGTGCAGGCCGCGCATGCGGCACGCTTTGGCAATGGCTCGGCGCAAGGATCGAATGGCGGTCATACGGCCGGCCAGCACGGCGACGATGCCGCCGATCTCGATCTACCCAGCCTCGATGCAAACGAAGCCGCGGCGGCGCGCCGCACGTGGCGTCCCGGTTCGGGGCCTGCCGGGAACGGCGACAGCGACCCGATGTACGAGCGCTCCAAGCTGAACCCGGTGCTCACATTCGACAACTTCGTCACCGGCAAGGCGAACCAGCTCGCGCGCGCGGCGGCGATCCAGGTCGCTGACAACCCCGGTGTGTCGTACAACCCGCTGTTTCTGTACGGCGGTGTCGGCCTCGGCAAGACTCACCTGATTCACGCGATCGGCAACCAGCTGCTGATGGACAAGGCCGGCGCCCGGATCCGCTACATCCACGCGGAACAATATGTGTCGGATGTGGTGAAGGCGTACCAGCGCAAGGCGTTCGACGACTTCAAGCGCTATTACCACTCGCTCGACCTGCTGCTCATCGACGATATCCAGTTCTTCTCCGGCAAATCGCGTACGCA
Source organism: Paraburkholderia acidicola (assembly GCF_002362315.1). Lineage (GTDB taxonomy): Bacteria > Pseudomonadota > Gammaproteobacteria > Burkholderiales > Burkholderiaceae > Paraburkholderia > Paraburkholderia acidicola. The sequence goes on along the minus strand of NZ_MTZV01000004.1, from coordinate 1,405,506 downwards.
GGAAGAATTCTTCTACGCGTTCGAGGCGCTGGTCGCGAACAAGGCGCAGGTCATCATCACAAGCGATACGTACCCGAAGGAAATTTCCGGGATCGACGACCGGCTGATTTCGCGCTTCGATTCCGGCCTGACCGTGGCGATCGAGCCGCCCGAGCTGGAAATGCGCGTGGCGATCCTGATGCGCAAGGCGCAATCGGAAGATGTGAGCCTCAACGAGGACGTCGCGTTCTTTGTCGCGAAGCACCTGCGCTCGAACGTTCGTGAACTCGAAGGTGCGCTGCGCAAGATCCTCGCGTACTCGAAGTTCCATGGCCGCGAAATCTCGATCGAACTGACCAAGGAAGCGCTGAAAGACCTGTTGACCGTGCAGAACCGGCAGATCTCGGTGGAGAACATCCAGAAGACCGCTGCCGACTTCTACAACATCAAGGTCGCGGACATGTACTCGAAGAAGCGACCGGCGAATATCGCGCGGCCGCGGCAGATCGCGATGTATCTGGCCAAAGAATTGACGCAGAAGAGCCTGCCGGAAATCGGCGAGCTGTTCGGCGGGCGCGATCACACCACCGTGCTGCACGCGGTGCGCAAGATTGCCGATGAACGCAGCAAGGATGCGCAGTTGAATCATGAGCTGCACGTGCTCGAGCAGACGTTGAAGGGCTGAGCGGGGAGCCGCGGCGCGAAAAAACGCAGGGTGCGAGGCCAATTCAGGCGGTCCGAAAGAGGACTGAGACTGGCGTGGCAAAACGGCCCTGTTTATTTCGCGGAACGTCCCCATTTTAGGGAAGCGGTTTCGTTTTCAGGCACAATACAGGTTTAACCGCCCGGCGGGCGCAGGCGGGTTTTCAGGCCATGTCCGGCTGGGCGCGGCGGCACCGGCAGGGGGCCGCTGGCGCGCGGTGGTGAGCCGGGCGGGGCGCGCAGGCCGTTATATCAACGAAGGAACTCTATGCAACTGGTCAAGACCGAACGCGATAACCTCCTCAGGCCGCTGCAAACCGTGAGCGGCATCGTCGAACGCCGCCACACGTTGCCGATCCTCGCCAACCTGCTGATCACCAAGAGCGGTTCCAATGTGTCGTTCCTGTCGACGGACCTCGAACTGCAGATCACTACGCGCGCCGATTTCGGCGTAGGTGGAGAGTCGGTGGCGACGACGGTGGCTGCGCGCAAGCTGCTCGACATCCTGCGTGCGATGCCTGAAGGCCAGGTCAGCCTGACGCTGACCGACAAGCGCCTCACGGTGCAGTCGGGCAAGAGCCGCTTCGCGCTGCAGACGCTCGCCGCGGACGAATTCCCGACCGTCGCGCAAGCCAAAGATTTCGGCGCCAACCTGTCGGTTCCGCAAAAGACGTTCCGCCAGTTGCTCGGCATGGTCCATTTCGCGATGGCGCAGCAGGACATCCGGTACTACCTGAACGGCATGCTGCTCGTGGTCGATGGCGACCAGCTGATGGCCGTCGCAACCGACGGACACCGGCTGGCGTACTCATCGATGAAAATCGAAGGGTCGTTTGCCCGCCAGGAAGTGATCGTTCCGCGCAAGACGATTCTTGAGCTGCAACGTCTGCTCGAAGATATCGACGACACGCTGAAGATCGAAATCGCGTCGACCCAGGCGAAGTTCACGTTCGGCCAGGTCGAACTGGTTTCGAAACTGGTGGAAGGCAAGTTCCCTGACTTCCAGCGCGTGATTCCGAAGTCGCACAAGAACACGTTCCTGATCGGTCGCGAAGAACTGCAACGCTCGCTGCAACGCGCGGCGATTCTCACGTCGGACAAGTTCAAGGGCGTGCGCTGCATCATCGAGCCGGGCCAGCTGAAGATCATGTCCACCAACGCCGATCAGGAAGAGGCGCAGGAAGAACTGGAAATCGCCTACCAGGGCGACACCATCGATATCGGCTTCAACGTCACGTATCTGCTCGACGTGCTCGCGAACCTGAAGATCGACACGCTGCAAGTCAGCCTCGGCGACGCGAGTTCTAGCGCGCTGATCACGATTCCCGAGAACGAGGAATTCAAGTACGTAGTGATGCCGATGCGCATCTGACGCAACCGACAATAAGAACACACCAAGGGGCGCAGTGCCCCTTTGGCGTTTTTATGGTGTTTTGAAAGTCCTGAAGCAGCAACCAGGCAGTAACGCAGAACCGGAAAAAATCCATGACTGAAACGAACAATTCGCAACCCGATAACAGCTACGGCGCCTCTTCCATTCAGATCCTTGAAGGTCTGGAGGCCGTCCGGAAGCGACCCGGGATGTACATCGGCGATACATCGGATGGCACCGGTCTGCATCACCTCGTATTCGAAGTGCTGGACAACGCAATCGACGAAGCGCTGGCCGGATACTGCAACGACATCCAGGTCATCATCCACGCCGACAACTCGGTCTCCGTCACCGACAACGGCCGCGGTGTGCCGACCGGCCTGAAGATGGACGACAAGCACGATCCGAAGCGCAGTGCCGCTGAAATCGTGATGACCGAATTGCACGCCGGCGGCAAATTCGACCAGAACAGCTACAAGGTGTCCGGCGGGCTGCACGGCGTGGGCGTGTCGTGCGTGAACGGACTGTCGGCATGGCTGCGCCTCACGGTGCGCCGTGATGGCAAGAAGCACTTCATGGAATTCCATCGTGGCGTGCCGCAGAACCGCATCATCGAAGAAGTGGATGGCGAACGCGTATCGCCGATGCTGGTGGTCGGCGACACTGAAAATCGCGGCACCGAAGTGCACTTCCTCGCGGACGACACGATCTTCGGCAATGTCGAATATCACTACGACATTCTGGCGAAGCGCATCCGCGAATTGTCGTTCCTGAATAACGGCGTGCGGATTCGCCTGGCCGACCAGCGCTCGGGCAAGGAAGAAGACTTCGCGTTTGTCGGCGGTGTGAAGGGCTTTGTCGAGTACATCAACAAGACCAAGGCCGTATTGCATCCGACCATCTTCCACGTGAGCGGCGAGAAAGACGGCGTAGGTGTCGAAGTAGCGATGCAGTGGAACGACAGCTACAACGAAAACGTGCTGTGCTTCACGAACAATATTCCGCAGCGTGATGGCGGTACTCACTTGACCGGTTTGCGTGCGGCAATGACGCGCGTGTTGAACAAGTACATCGCCGATCACGAAGTCGCCAAGAAAGCGAAGGTCGAGACGTCCGGCGATGACATGCGCGAAGGCCTGTCGTGCGTGCTGTCCGTCAAGGTGCCGGAGCCGAAGTTCAGCGCGCAGACGAAGGACAAGCTTGTTTCGTCGGAAGTGCGTGCGCCGGTTGAGGACGTGGTTGCCAAGGCGCTTGAAGAATTCCTGCTTGAGACGCCGCTCGACGCAAAGATTATCTGCGGCAAGATCGTCGATGCTGCGCGTGCGCGCGACGCTGCGCGCAAGGCTCGCGAGATGACGCGACGTAAGGGCGTGCTGGACGGCGTTGGTTTGCCGGGCAAGCTTGCCGATTGCCAGGAGAAAGATCCGGCGAAGTCGGAGATTTATATCGTCGAGGGCGACTCGGCAGGCGGCTCCGCCAAGCAAGGGCGTGACCGGAAGTTTCAGGCCATCCTGCCGCTGCGCGGCAAGGTGCTGAACGTCGAGAAGGCGCGCTACGACAAGCTGCTTTCGTCGGAGCAGATCGTTACGCTGATTACCGCGCTGGGTTGCGGGATCGGCAAGGACGATTACAACCTCGACAAGCTGCGCTATCACCGCATCATCATCATGACCGACGCGGACGTGGACGGTGCGCACATCCGTACGCTGCTGCTGACGTTCTTCTATCGGCAGATGCCGGACATGATCGAACGTGGGTTTGTTTATATCGCGCAGCCGCCGCTGTACAAGATCAAGGCGGGTAAGGACGAACGGTATCTTAAGGATGAGTCTGAGCGGAATGCGCATATGTTGAAGCTCGCCCTGCAGGGCTCCGATCTTGTTCCTACTGAGAATGCGACGCCGATTGCTGGCGATGCGCTGGGTGAACTGGCGCGGTCTTATTTGCTTGCGCAGGCTGTGGTTAACCGGTTGAGCCGGCTTTACGACGCGCAGGCCATGGAAGCGGTCATGGATGGTGTTGTGATCGACTTTTCGGATGAGGCTTCAACTGAGGCCTCGGCTAAGGTGCTCGAGGCCCATCTGCGGGATGATCCGTTGAAGCCTGAGGTGTTTGTGCATGCGATGTATGACGCTGTGCGCGAGCAACGGTCGCTGCGGGTGGAGCGGAAGCATCACGGCAATCTGAAGATCTCGGTTATCGATCAGGATTTTCAGTTGACTGCGGATTATCGCCAGCTGACTACTACTGCCGACACCTTCAAAGGCTTGATCGGGGTTGGTGCTGTTATCCGGCGCGGTGAGCGGAGTATGGCGGTTAATAACTTCAAGAGCGCTATGAAGTGGTTGATTGCTGATGCTGAGCGTAACGTCTCGTTGCAGCGGTATAAGGGGCTCGGGGAGATGAATCCTGGGCAGCTCTGGGAAACTACGATGGATCCGACAGTCAGGCGGTTGCTGCGGGTGCAGATTGAGGATGCTATTGCTGCTGATGGGATTTTTACTACGCTTATGGGGGATGATGTGGAGCCGCGTAGGGCGTTTATTGAGTCTAATGCGTTGAGGGCGGGGAATATTGATGTTTGAGGGTTGTTGTTTTGCAGGGAAACGGAATTCGTGAGATTGGGGCACCTTTCGTGAGACTGCGAAAACGGAAATTGTGAGACTTCCCGGACCTCGGCGGGACCGGGGCGGTTGAACGTTAGATCTCGACGATGCGGGTTGCGGGCGGCCCGCCGTGGGCGGTAGACGCCCCGCCCGTTTAACACCGATGATGGAAATGTCTATGACCGACCCTAAGCAGTCTGTCAGCTTTGTCCAAAGCGGACGTTTACAACCACTTGCTAGGCGGTTTAGATCAGGATCGGTAGTGGATGTCTACCGACTTTTGCGCACGGGCTAAAGCTTGCGATTTCCAACGAAGTCTCACAGGCTTTGCTTCTTGCGAAAATCTGGGCCCGCCTCTGCGCAGATGAAGCCTTTCAGGTCCGAGGCTACGCTTTTTTGTCCGCTCATACGTATTTCATAGGGTGCGATAGACCTATCCCGCAAGCGGCATAGGGAAAACACCGCCAGCGGTGGACATACAATGCGAACACGAGGGGCCTTGAGGAGGGATGCTTGAACTCTCCGTTGCCCGACGTGAACCAGCAGCAAGACGAGAAGCGCGCGGCAGGCGAAAGGTTGCCTCGGCTAGAATAGAAGGCTGATAGCGGCAAGCCGTAAGCAGTTGGCAGAGCAGAATCTCGAAACGTTCCTAGACTGGGTCCAAGCTAAGTCTTTCGCTTGATGCCAGGCGGTGGGGCGTGATCGCACAAGAAAATCGCTACCGAGTGCGGATTTGCGAAGTCGGCGCTCGACCAGAGCGCATCAAGGTCTCCCGCGACACATGAGCGGAACGTTGGACCTCACACTGGCAAGCTTATAAGTGGTTGTAGTACATCCCAACGGACACAACACATAGCGACCCGCCACCCGCATTGCCTTCCGATCCATAGCCAACGCACGTTCCTCTCCCATGCCTTCATCCAAGTTCACCTACGATCTGCCGTCCGGGGCACCGAGCTCCGTCGTCAAAGAAGAGCACATCGAATACGGCTTCCTTGGCAAGCTTCAGAACTTGAAGTATGAATACCGCGACGACATTCGCGATCGCGCCGCGCTGGAAAGGAACTTCCGGGAGAAGTTCGAGGCCCTCAACCGCGTCAAGCTGACCGAAGCCGAGTTTGCCAGGCTCTTGGATGAAATAGTTACCGCGGATGTCTACACCGCTGCCAAGACCCTGCGCGGCATCAACGCCTTCATCCGCGACGACGGCACACCGTTGAACTACACGCTGGTGAACATCAAGGACTGGTGCAAAAACCACTTCGAGGTCGTTCACCAGCTGCGAATCAACACCGACAACAGCCACCATCGCTACGACGTCATCCTGCTCATCAACGGCGTGCCCTGTGTGCAGATCGAGCTGAAAACCCTGGGCGTCAATCCGCGCCGGGCGATGGAGCAGATCGTCGAATACAAGCAGGACTCCGGCAACGGCTACACCAAGACGCTGCTCTGCTTCGTGCAGCTGTTCATCGTCAGCAACCGCGACCGCACCTACTACTTCGCCAACAATAACGTCCGGCACTTCGCCTTCAATGCCGACGAGCGCTTTCTGCCCATCTATGAGTTTGCAGGCGAGGACAACCGCAAGATCACCCAACTCGACGAGTTCGCCGAACACTTCCTGAGAAAGTGCGACCTCGGCCGCACCATCAGCCGCTACATGGTGTTGCTTGCGGGTGAGCAAAAGCTCATGATCATGCGGCCGTACCAGGTCTATGCCGTGCAACACATCGTCAAATGCATCGACGAAGACAACGGCAACGGCTACATCTGGCACACCACTGGCAGCGGCAAGACGCTCACCTCCTTCAAGGCCTCTACCCTGTTGAAGGAAAACGACCACATTTTCAAGTGTGTCTTCGTCGTGGACCGAAAAGACCTCGACCGCCAGACACGGGAGGAATTCAACAGGTTCCAGGAAGGTTGCGTCGAAGAAAACACAAACACCGCCGCCCTTGTGCGCCGCCTACTTTCAGAGGATTACGCTGACAAGGTCATCGTCACCACCATCCAGAAGCTCGGCCTGGCGCTGGACGAAAACAGCAAGCGCAACAAACAGCGCAGCAAGAACGGCCACGCTACCTACAAGGAACAACTTGAAGCACTGCAGGACAAGCGCATTGTCTTCATCTTCGACGAATGTCACCGTTCGCAGTTTGGCGACAATCACAAAGCCATCAAAGCATTTTTCCCTAAGGCACAGCTCTTCGGTTTCACCGGCACGCCGATATTTGGTGGACCCAATGGCAACGCCAGTCGCATAAAAATCGACGGTGAGGTGGCTTCGTATCGGACCACCGAGGAGCTTTTCCACAAGCAGCTCCACGCCTACACCATCACCCATGCCATCGAAGATGGCAACGTTCTGCGCTTCCACGTTGACTACTTCAAGCCCGAGGGAAAGAACCCACCAAAGCCCGGCGAAGCCATTGCCAAGAAGGCCGTCATCGAGGCCATTCTTGCCAAGCACGATGCAGCTACCGGCGGGCGCCGCTTCAACGCGATCCTCACCACCGCGTCCATCAACGACGCCATCGAATACCACGCTCTGTTCAAGACCATGCAAGCGGACAAGCAGGCCACCGATCCCGATTTCAAGCCGCTGAACATTGCCTGCGTCTTTTCCCCGCCTGCCGAGGGTGACCCAGACGTCAAGCAGATCCAGGAAGACCTGCCGCAGGAACAAGCGGACAACGAAGAAGATCCCGAGGGCAAGAAAGCTGCGCTCAAGGCCATCCTCGTCGACTACAACGCCCGCTACGGCACCAACCACCGCTTGAGCGAGTTCGACCTCTACTACCAGGATGTGCAGAAACGCATCAAGGACCAGCAGTGGCCCAATGCCGACTATCCGGCCGCGCAGAAGATCGACGTCACCATCGTGGTGGACATGCTGCTCACCGGCTTCGATTCCAAGTTCCTGAACACGCTCTATGTGGACAAGAACCTCAAGCACCACGGCTTGATCCAGGCGTTCTCCCGCACCAATCGCGTGCTCAACGGCACCAAGCCCTACGGCAACATCCTCGACTTTCGCCAACAGCAAGATTCCGTCGATGCTGCCATCGCCCTCTTCTCCGGAGAGAAGACCGGCGAGCAGGCGCGAGAAATCTGGCTCGTGGACAAGGCGCCTGTGGTCATCCAGAAGCTGGAGACTGCAGTGCAGAAGTTGGACGACTTCATGGCGTCCCAGGGCCTTGCTTGCACGCCATCCGCCGTAGCCAACCTGAAGGGCGACGAGGCCCGCGCCGCCTTCATCAGCCACTTCAAGGAAGTCCAGCGACTCAAAACCCAGCTGGACCAATACACCGACCTCAGCGAAGACAACAAGGCCGTCATCGAGCAGGTGCTGCCCGATGAAAACCTGCGCGGCTTCAAAGGCCAGTATCTGCAAACTGCCAAAGAGCTCAGAGCGCAGCAGGGCAAAGACGTCAAGGAAGGGGATGGCCCCGGCAACGATGACCCCGTGGACCAGCTCGACTTCGAGTTTGTCCTCTTCGCTTCCGCCGTCATCGACTACGACTACATCATGGGCCTCATCGCCAAGTTTTCCGCCAAGGAGCCCGGCAAGGCCAAGATGACCCGCGAGGAACTCATCGGCCTCATCAGCGCCGATGCCAAGTTCATGAACGAGCGCGACGACATCGCAGAATACATCGCCACGCTCCGGGCGGGTGAGGGCCTCTCTGAAGCCGCCATCCGCGACGGCTATACCCGCTTCACGGCGGAGAAAAGCGCCAAAGAACTCGCCGACATCGCAGCGAAGCACGGCCTCAGCACCGCCGCCCTTCAAAGCTTCGTGGACGGCATCCTCGACCGCATGATCTTCGATGGCGAGCGACTCAGCGACCTGATGGCCCCGCTCGACCTCGGCTGGAAAGCCCGCACCCAGGCCGAACTCGCCCTCATGGATGACCTCCACCCCCTCCTCACTAAACGCGCCGGTGGCCGCGACATTTCAGGACTTAGCGCGTATGAGCAGTAAGAACAAAGCCACCACGACGACGGAAGAGGCAAGGCCCGCGCTAGTGCCGAAACTGCGGTTTCCGGAGTTTCGCGGGACGGAGGCGTGGAAACTCATAACCCTCCATCAAGCATCTACGCCGGTGACGGAGCGTGTCGGGGAAAGGAAGCTGACGCCAGTTAGCATCTCCGCTGGGATTGGCTTTGTCTCGCAGGCTGAGAAATTCGGGCGGGATATCTCAGGCAATCAGTATCAACTCTACACCGCAGTCAAAGACGGCGACTTTGTTTTTAATAAAGGCAACTCGCTCAAATTTCCGCAAGGCTGCGTTTATCTATTGCAGGGTTGGGGACAAGTGGCCGCGCCAAATGTCTTCATCAGTTTCCGGCTTAAAGATGGTTACTCGAAGGGCTTCTTCCAGAACTGCTTTGAGCAAAACCAACATGGCAGGCAGCTAAAGCGGCACATCACAAGCGGCGCCCGAAGCAATGGCCTTCTGAATATCAGTAGGGGAACCTTCTTTGGTGTCGAAATCCCGACACCAGGTCGCGCTGAACAAGAAAAAATCGCCGAATGCCTGAGTTCGGTGGACGAGCTGATAGCTGCGCAAGCGCGGAAAGTGGACGCGCTCAAGACACATAAAAAAGGTCTGATGCAACAGCTTTTCCCCCGCGAAGGCGAAACCCAACCCCGCCTCCGCTTTCCCGAATTTCAAAACGCCGCGGAGTGGGTGAGTGATTCGTTGGGTGCCACATTTGAGACGACTTCCGGGGGTACCCCAAGTCGCACCGAAAAAGCGTACTGGAACGGAAATATTCCTTGGATCACAACGTCATTAGTGGACTTCCGGGTGATTTGCAGTGCTGAGGAATTTATAAGTGCGGAGGGAATGGCCAATTCTTCGGCGAAGCTCTTTCCTAAAGGCACGGTATTGATGGCAATGTACGGCCAGGGAAAGACCCGCGGACAAGTCGCCTTGCTAGGAATCGAGGCTGCAACCAACCAGGCATGCGCTGCAATTCTTCCTCGAAAAGGCATAGATCCATATTTTGTCTTCACGAACTTGGCGGCCCGATACGACGAAATTCGGGGAATGAGCAATAGCGGTGGGCAAGAAAACCTCAGTCAGGGGCTGATACGGGAAATTCAGTTCGCGTTTCCGCCAGAGGAAGCGGAACAGCGGAAAGTCACTTCCTGCCTACGTAGCCTCGATGCCCTGATCGCCGCCGAAGCCCAAAAGCTCGAAGCCCTTAAGACCCACAAAAAAGGGTTGATGCAGCAGCTTTTTCCATCCTCAGAAGAGGTTGAGGCATGAGCACCAAGCCAAAGATCAACAAATACGCCAACCTCAGGAAACTCACGAGAAAGCTGCGTGACGATCTGGGCGGAGTAGAGCTCATTCTCCTATACGCCTACAACCGCACGGGCAAGACGCGGCTGTCGATGGAGTTCAAGGACGAGGGGAAGCGCAAGAACAATGGCGCTGCCGACACCCTCTACTTCAATGCCTTTACCGAAGACTTGTTCACCTGGGATAACGATCTAGACGGTGATGCTGTCCGGCGGCTCAGACTCAATCCCAATTCCAGCTTCTTCAACGGTCTGAAAGACCTCGCACTGGACGAAACGATTGCGGGCTACCTCGACCGTTATGCGGACTTCGATTTCGACATTGACTACGAGACATGGACGGTCTCTTTCCGGAACCGTGAGGCCGAGAACATCAAGATCTCCCGTGGCGAGCAGAATATCTTCATCTGGTGCCTCTTCATGGCCATTTGCGAGCGGATGCTCGACGGTCACGTCTCCTATCAAGTGAACAAATATCTCTACATTGATGACCCCATCTCTTCACTGGACGACAACAACGCCATCGCCGTGGCTTGCGACCTCGCCCAACTTTTGCGCCGGGCTGTGAGCCGCAAAGGCCAGGACGGCACTCCCGCGCCCATCAAGGTTGTTTTCTCGTCCCATCACGCCCTGTTCTTCAACGTGATGTGCAACGAGATTGGCAGAGCAAAAGAGGGCGAGTCGAGGGTTACCCACAAGCGCTACTTTCTGCACCGCCCGAACGGAGACGGCGCATATACCTTGCGGGCCACCGAAGACACGCCCTTTTTCCATCACGTCGCGTCACTCGCTGAGCTCCAACTTGCCGCTGCCCCCAGCACCGGCAAGCTATACACCTTCCATTTCAACGCCCTGCGCAGCATCATGGAAAAAACGGCGTCGTTCTTCGGCCACGCTGACATCTCCTTCTGCCTTAGGGCGCTGAGCATCGAGGAAGACCGTGCACTCTACAACCGCGCGCTGAACCTCCTCAGTCATGGCAAATACGCCATCCACGAACCAACCGAAATGGGGGATGACAACAAAGAGCTGTTCCGGCGCATTCTGGAAGACTTCACCACCAAATTCCAATTTGACCTGCCTGACATCCTTGAGACGGCGCCAACACCGACACCAGCCGCAGCCGCACCTGCCACGATCCCATGAACGAATCCAAACAAAAGCAACTCAATCAGACCCTCTGGAGCATCGCGGACCAACTGCGCGGCGCCATGGATGCGGACGACTTCCGCGACTACATGCTGTCCTTCCTTTTCCTGCGCTACCTTTCGGACAATTACGAAACGGCGGCGAAGAAGGAGTTGGGGCGGGACTACCCTGATGTGGGAAGCGACATCCGCAAGGTGCCGTTGGCGCTCTGGTATGCGAACAACGTTGACGACATCCCGGCGTTCGAGAAGCAGATGCGCCGCAAGGTGCATTACGTCATTCAGCCCGCGCATCTCTGGAACAGCATCGCCAACCTCGCCCGCACCCAAGACGCAGAGCTGCTGAACACGCTGCAAACGGGCTTCAAGTACATCGAGACGGAATCCTTCGAGAGCACCTTTCAGGGTCTGTTCTCCGAGATCGATCTGAGTTCCCCGAAGCTCGGCAAAACCTACCCCGACCGGAACGCTAAACTCTGCGCCATCATCCAGAAGATCGCCGAAGGGCTGGCGGAGTTCTCCACCGACATCGACGCGCTGGGCGATGCCTATGAATACCTGATCGGCCAGTTTGCCGCTGGGTCCGGCAAGAAGGCAGGCGAGTTCTACACCCCGCAGCAGATTTCCGACATCCTCTCCGCCATCGTCACGCTGGACAGTCAGGAGCCAAAAACTGGGACCAAGAAGCGGCTGGAAAGCGTGCTGGACTTTGCCTGTGGCTCCGGCTCGCTGTTGCTCAACGTGCGCAAGAAGGTGACCAAGGCAGATGGCACCATCGGCAAAATCTTTGGCCAGGAAAAGAACATCACGACCTACAACCTTGCGCGCATGAACATGCTGTTGCACGGGGTGAAGGACACGGAGTTTGAGATCTTCCACGGAGATACCCTGCTCAACGAGTGGGACATGATGCGGGAGCAGAACCCGGCCAAGAAGCCGAGCTTTGACGCCATCGTTGCCAACCCGCCCTTCAGCTACCGCTGGGAACCGACCGACGCGCTGGCCGACGACGTGCGCTTCAAGAGCCACGGCCTCGCGCCCAAGTCCGCTGCCGACTTCGCCTTCCTGCTGCACGGCTTCCACTACCTCAAAGACGAAGGCGTGATGGCCATCATCCTGCCGCACGGCGTGCTGTTTCGAGGTGGGGCGGAAGAACGCATCCGCATGAAGCTGCTGAAGGACGGTCACATTGACACGGTGATCGGCCTGCCCGCCAATCTGTTCTATTCCACCGGCATCCCCGTCTGCATCCTGGTGTTGAAGAAGTGTAAGAAGCCGGACGATGTCCTGTTCATTAACGCAAGCGGGCCGGAGCACTTCGAGAAAGGCAAACGCCAGAACCAGCTCAAGCCCGAGCACATCGCCAAGATCATCAAGACCTACCAGTTCCGCGAGGAAGAGGCGCGCTACTCACGCAAGGTGGGGATGGCCGAGATCGAGAATAACGATTTCAACCTGAACATCTCGCGCTATATCAGTACGGCGGTGAGCGAGACGGAGATTGTTCTGGATGAGACTCATCAAGAGCTGGTGGAGATTGAAAAAGCGATTACGGCTGCGAAGGACAAGCACAACGCTTTCCTGAGAGAACTGGATTTGAAGCCGTTGCCATAGTCGCTCACACTGACTGGTCCGTACAGGCCCCGGCCTTAGCCTGCGCGAAGATGGTCTCGGCATGCTGCTGCACCAGACGGTCCAGCGTGGTCTGCTCCGTAAGCGCCCGGCCATCCCATCTTGAGTTGCGCTGAAGGTCTTGGGAGCATCGTGCCCACTAAATACGTGGACACGTGAACACTATCGAAGAAGAAGTGCCGCTTGGTCGGCGTCGGCGCTATAGCGTGGAGTTCAAGGCCCACGTGGTTGCAGCCTGCCAAGGGCCAGGGGTGTCGCTTGCGGCCATCGCGTTCCTCCACAAGCTGAACGCGAATCTGTTGCGACGTTGGGTATAGGGCCGGCGCCGGTTAAGCGTGAAACTTCTTGATGGCCCAAGGCCCCGGCCACTGTATGACGGCAGCCCGATTCCACTTGTTTAGGTCGAGGCCCACCGCCTACCCTCTCGGCTCAAGGACAGGCGGTGGGGCAAAGCCCGAGTCCGAGCTGATTTATGCGATTCGCACGAAAGTGCCTGGCAGCATAGGAACGACTGTGGGTACATATGTTTTAAGTTGCCGCAATTGCATTGGCAAAAATCCGGGCACGTTCTTCTTCCAAACGCTGGATTTCACGCGTTCTATCGTTAATGGCTCGAAGTGCATCTTTGGCCGCGACGCAAGCGCGCTCTGAAGGACGCGGAACGACAAGTCCGCCGAGGTCCGAGAGTCGGATGTTACGGGCCGTACTTCCAGTGACGATTTGTCGAAGACGTTCTGCTCCGATGCCACTCTTGAAAAAGAGATACAGTGTTTCCGAGTAATTCGCAGATTTCGGACGCAATATGAGGCAGGAGCTCGGCACGAATACACGACCAGCATACGTCTCTTCAACAAGTCCCATTGCACCGACCGCCCCTTTCGCCACCATGACTATGTCGCCGGGCTGGAGGTCCGCAACTGTGTCAGATATCCTGGTTTGTTCAGTGTCGGGAGTTTCGTCTTGTGTTGTTTCGACAAAGCGAACGTACGGGAACGCGCGACCTATGCTTTCGGTGGTCAGGCTAGCGCCCAAGCCTCGTGAGTCCACGAGCATCGACGAGGGACGAAAGATATCCACCAGTTCGCGGAGTGGTGCTCCGTTGTTGGCACCTTCTTCCGCTGACTGGGAACTTTTAAGCAGCATGCGCGGGAGGAGTGAGCCACTGCGAGTAATTTTTTCGCAAGTAAGTGTGCGCTTGGTATCGGTATCCGCGACGCGGCCGTCGATGCCATCGAATATGCAACGGGCGAGGGTGCGACTCGACTCAACCTCAATTCTCCGACCGCGCCCCCTAGTGGCCAAAGTTGGACGTTCAGGTAACGCCATGACTAACACAGACGCGTCGGCAGACGGCTCTCCTGAGAGTCGGAGAATCAGCAGAGAATACTGGTGGGTTGCAAGCGGCGTCACGCCACTGGGAAGTTCGAGTACCGCTTCTAAACGTCCTGAGGTTAGAAGTTCACTCCGAAAATCAGCCGCCTTTCCAGTGCGGTAGAGCAAAGAGCTTGGTACAAGCGCAATAAGCCGCCGAATACTTGAGCCAACGGCCGAAATAACCGCACGAAGGTCTTCGCTGGCCGCATAAGGAAGCTGTTTTGCATGCAAACCACCTGAAACACCGGGAATAAGCGGAAATGTCGCTATTGCGACGTCGTTATCGACATCCGCTTTTGAGACCCGCTCAATCGGCAAAAATCCATTGGACTTAACGCCCACCACGTCCTCCGCCCCTCCGACGACGGTCCAGGTGGCAGCACGGGTGATTTCGGCGCACAGCGCCGGAATGTCGGACCCAGAGCAATACTGCTCGACCGAGACGCCAGCGCTGCTCAATCGACATGCCGCAAGGCAAAGAGGGTCTTGAAGGACAACCGCACGCGGATGTGCACCTTCTATGACCAGGTCAGTCAGGAGCTGCGCGATATCCGGCGTCAGCGAAGCCTCCCCCCGACGTCTAGCTGTGTCCGAAACCGAAATCCAATCAAGAATTTCGGTAAGTTGCGGCTCCACCTGTTCTCGAATCGCCTGCAAGTCCTCCGGGAAGATGGGCAACGTATTTGACACGGCCAAATCGCCCCGGTGCGAGTCAGCGAGCATTGACAGCGCAGCTTCATATGCATCGGGAACACCGTGGTCACGCAGGGTCACCACGAAGTCCCGGAATACGGCGGTTGGACTCAAAGGACGATTCATCTCAGTTGCGCACCATATGCGAGCTTTTGAACGACCCTTCTGGGTACGGCCGCGTATCCAACGTGACATGAAAATCAAGCTTCACCGGAGGCAAGTTCAGAGGGTGCAGCGCCAGTACCGTAGCGATGGCAACGAAAATCGACCGCCGGGACTGGCGTGACTTGCGCTCGATGGACTCTTCTGCTCGCGTCAGATTTTTCATGGTCTTCGGGGTTCAGAGATTTGATTGAAAAATCATGACATGATTTATATGTAACTGGCAAGCGCCATTTGTGTGCTTCGAAAGCGATGGCTCAGTTCAGAGCGTGGCCGGGCCGGATAACGTCATGGACATGGATTCAGGCAACCAGCTTCATCGCCTCGTCCCGGGCTCGCTGCTTGATCGCGAAACCGGTACCGAACCAGGCGGCGTTGCGCCGGTGATCGTCGCTACGCGCGTGGCGGTGGTGAGCCACCGCTGGTTTGCTCTCCCATCGTCGACCGTTGTGGGGCACTGGTGGGCGATCTGCAGTCGCGAACGCGCGAAGCTCGGCATCGATCGCATGCATCAGGTTGAGGCGGAACGCGGCGGCCGGTGCGCTTCCCGAGTCTACGTGAACAGCTCGACGAGGCTGGAATGGGAATGCGCACACGGTCATCGGTGGCTCGCGACGCCCAATACGATCACGCAGGGCCACTGGTGCGCGCGCTGCTATTTCACGAGAATCACCGCGACGGAAAAAAACGCGCCGCAAGCGTCGACAGATGCCGGTCAGGGCCCGAGCGTTTCGCATAGACCGCTCCGCAACAGGCGCCGGTTACAATTACCGGCCGTTACCCTTGAAACTCGGGAACATGCCTTGAATACTCCGAAGCGAGCGTACTGATGGAGCCGGAAAACCTGCTGCCGTATTACGAACGGGAACTCGGACTACTGCGCGCGTCAATGCAGGGCTTTGCCGGGCAGTTTCCAAAAATCGCAGCGCGCCTGAGCATTGCGGGCGAGCACTCGGACGATCCGCACATCCAGCGGATGCTGGAGAGTGCGGCACTGATGAACGCGGGAATCGCAGCCCGACTCGAGGACGATGTGCCGGAGTTCACTCGCGCGTTGATAGAGTCGATGCATGGCGCGTTCTTGAGACCTTTACCGGCCTGCGCCATCGCCCAGTTTCAACCACGAACGCAGACCAAAACGCTCGCCATTGCGCGTGGCGCACTGTTCACGACGCCTGGTGATCAATTCAGGTTCTATTCGACTGCCGATGTAACGCTCGCGCCGCTTGTAATTTCAGCGGTGCGCCACGGACCGTCGACACTTGCACCGACCGACGCACGACTACCGGGCGACACGACCGGGTTACTGTCAATCACGCTCGCTCCCTCTTCGCCCAAGGCGAGCCTGTCGGAGGCGCCGGGCAAGGTGAGGCTTTATCTGGCCGGTCAACGCGAAATTGCCGCGGCGCTTGCCGACAGTGTGCTGCTAGGCGCCACGCAGGCATTTGTCGAGCCGGACGGCACGGGGCGCTGGAAAAAGCTGCCGCAAATACCACTCACGGGCGTTGGATTTAACGAGGCGGACCGCGTGATGCCCGGTCCGGACGCGGACACCGCGACGATCGCGCCGATTCACCTCCTGATGGAGTACTGCGCGTTTCCCGAGCAGTTCGATTTCCTCGATCTGGACATGGCGCAACTCAGACGGAGCGCGGGACCGTGCAGCCGGATCACGCTCCATCTGGCCATCGCCGGCGTGCATCCAGACTCGGCCATGGGCCAGCGGCTTGCATCGGTATCTGAGGAACACCTGCAGCTGTTCTGCACGCCGGTGGTCAACCTGTTTCCGCACGATGCGGTGCCGGTCGAGACGGCTCCCGGTGTCGCCTCCTACCCGGTCGTGCCATTCGAAGCCGCGCCGGGTACGCAGGTCTGGTCGGTGGAGGGAGTGCAACAGCAGATCCGGGAGGACCATGCCGTCATGCCGCCCTTTCACTCTCTGCAGCATGGTTCGATCGTCTCAGGACGGGAATCGACCTGGATGGTACGCCGTGGCGGTGAGTTACCGCTGTCTGGCCGGCCCGGTGACCGGCCAGAGCTGATACTCGTCCAGCACAACGGCCAGCCCGCCGACGCGGGGAAGCAGAAACTGGCGATCGATCTCCTGTGCACCAACGGAGACCTGCCGGCTGGTCGCCCGTACGGCGCTCCGGGTGGCGACCTCGCGCTGAAGAACGACGTGGCGAAGTGTCCGATCGTCCTGTTGCGCCGGCCGACGAGAAGTCATTGGCCAAAATTCAGCCACGGCGAGCTATGGAAGCTCCTGTCCCTGTTCGTGCCACATCCGACCCGGCTGGGACCTGAGGGTATCGACGAGATCCGGCAGGCGTGCCGACGCTTCGCGACCCGTTCTGGCGCAAATGGACGAGTGTTCGACGCTTTCGTCTCGCTGGCCGTCAAACGCGTCACACGATGGATTCCGCTCAAACCGCTCCCAGGGTTTGTGCACGGGCTGGAAGTGACATTGATACTGGACGAAACGCTATTCGTCGAACGCAGTGTGGCCACCCTGATTCAGGTAATGGACCGGTTTTTTGCGCCCTACGCATCGGCAAACAGCTTCGTGCAACTGGTGACGATATCCGCGTCGACGGGGGAGTTAATCCGGCGTTGTCCGCCTCGGACCGGTCTTACCCCTTTAATATGACATAGCTGCTGAAAACTCCCGCGATTTGCAAAATCTGGTTAATAGACTGTCGTGACCTTTCGTTTTACTCAATGTTGTCCTACATTAACGGCTCCGTATATCCGGGCTGTTTAATCGGCCGCCCGGTGAAATCTGGAAGCACGACGCACCGGCGTCTGAAAGGGATTGAACCATGAGTTTCGGCTCCAGTAACGATGCGTCGGGCGGCAGCCCGCTGGGCATAGGCAGTGCACTTGGTGGAGTGGGCTCACTCGCTTCGGGTCTCGCCAGTCACCTGGGTCCTCTGGGAGCGCTGGCCGGCCAGATCAACACCATGCAGCGCGCGGTCCAGCTGGCGCACACGGGCTTTTCACTGCTTGGTAAAACGCCCGAATCAATCGCCGGCGCTATCAACAGCGCGGCTGGCGGTCCTGCCCGACTGACACAGCAAAACCGCTACATCACGCTCGAAACGCCACTTGGGCCCGACGTACTGCTGGTCAGCGCGGCGGTCATTGATGAACACGTCAATGCGTTGCCGACGATGCACCTCGACCTGCTGGCGCACAAGCACGACCTGTCGGGAGACGATCTGATCGGCCAGAGGGTGAAGGTCAAGCTGGACCATCAGACCAAGCAGTCGGCACTTGGGCAAATCATCGCATCAAGCCCGAACGAGGACGACCTCCGGTACTTCGACGGTTATGTCATGTCATTCGACCGCGTCGGCAACCCGGGCAAGGTTACGCAATACCAGATGACGGTCGTACCCTGGTTTGCGCTACTGACGCGCTCGACTGATTGCCGGATTTTCCAGAACTCGACCGCGCGCGAAATCCTGACGCAGATATTCCAGGAACACGGATTTTCCGATTTCTCTTTTGACCTGCGGATCACGCACAAGCCAATCGAATATATCGTGATGTACCAGGAGTCGTACTACAACTTCTGTGCACGGTTGATGGAGCAGGAAGGACTGATCTGGACGCACCGATACGAGAAAGACAAGCATATTCTCGCGATCGGGGACATGAACTACCTGTTTCAGCCGATCGACGGTCTCAAGACGCTGCAGTACTCCACCAGCGACGCCAGCAAGCTCAACAACTGCATTGACCGGCTCAACGAGAGCCGTCACTTTGGTGTTGGCAAGGTTACGTTCCAGGACTTCAACCACGAGAATCCATCGTCGCCATTGATGATGGTCAACGCCTCGCCGCAAAACAGCAAACATGCCCTGCTGGATCAGACAGAGCGCTACGAACATCAGTCGCTGTACGATCACGGCGACGACGGCAACCGTTACGCGCGTTACTCGATGGAAGCGGAAGAAGCACAGGCCCACCGGTACACAGGAAGTGGTTACGCAAGGCGACTGACTACGGCCGGTACAACGACCGTGACCGGTCACCCCGTGGAAGCGAACAACCAGGAATACGTGTTCCTGCAGGTGCGGCACGAGGTGGTGAACGACTACACACAGCACGCTGCCGAGTTACCGTACCGCAATACCTTCGTCTGCCTGCCGAAGAAGATCCCGTACCGTGCTGAAAGGCAGACACCGAAACCGATTGTTCATGGCACACAGTCGGCGATCGTGGTCGGGCCCAAGGGCGAGCAGATCCATACCAACGGTAGCTGCGTGAAGGTGCATTTCATCTGGGACCGTCGCGGCAAGATGGACGGTTCGGACTCCATGTGGATACGCATCTCGCAACCGTGGGCGGGCGACGGCTGGGGAGCGGCCGCGATTCCCCGGATCGGGCAGGAAGTCAACGTGAGCTTCAATCAGGGAGATCCTGATAACCCGATTATCATCGGCCGCGTCTATAACGGGGACCAGGGCAATCCGTATCACGGCGCAGGCGGCCAGACGATGGGGATCAAGAGTCAGACTCACAAGGGTGAGGGCTCGAACGAGATGCTGATGAGCGACGTGAACGGTGCGCAGATGCTCTACATGCACGCGCAGAAGGACATGCACACCGTGGTTCAGGACGGACAAAAGACGCAGGTCTTGAAAGGCAATCGGACCATCGAGGTCGGCAAGGGCGATCACAAGACGACGGTGTCGGTTGGCAATCTCTCCGATGTCGTCACGCAGGGCGACACGCTGCACCAGACACCGCAGGGCATACACACGCTCGAGGCAAAGGAGCTATGGATCAAGGTCGGGGGCGATGGCGGTACGGTACTGCACATGACGAAGAACGTCATTGAACTGTACAAGGGCGGTTCGTTGATTTACCTCGATGACAAAAGTATTAACGTACAGGCCGCCCGCACGGACATCAATCCGAAGAACAAGTAACAGGGATAACGAACATGTACCAGATGCACGAAGGCACACTGGCGCTGCCGGTCGAGTGGCAGGACAAGACGATGAATGTGTTCGTGTCGGCAGCGACGGGAACCGAAGGCGTGAGCTTCGTGATTACGCGCGAGCGCATGCCATGGGGGATGAAATTCGACGAGTACATCGCGAGCGAAATCCGCAAGGTGGCAAAGCAGGTGCCGGAGTATGCCGTGGTACTGAACGAAGAGACGACTGTGTCCGGGCGCGCTGCGCGGGTGCATGAGTACACGTGGACCAACAATCACGCCCCGATTCAACAGCGGTTGACGATGGTCGAGTACGGCCAGGTCGTGCTTATGCTCACCTTTACGGCGCCCGGCACGATGAGCGAGTCGCAACGCCAGCTGATGCAGGAAGTGATCTCGAGCCTGAAACTCGTCGAACCCGCCTGAGGCGACGATGTCAGACACGCCGAACTACGACGAGCCGAGCGGTAGCGCCGAGGACCGACTGGAGAGTATCCAGCATCTGGAGGACGGTGACGCGGCCAAGGCCGCCGAGCAGCCGTTCTACGGGCACGTCAACGATGCGATGTTGGGTGCCGATGTCGGCATGACGGCGGTTGAGGGTGCAAGTGCGGGGCTAGGCGCCGCGGGAACCGCATTGCTTGGCGGGGCAAGCGGCTCTGCTGCGTTGGGTGCCGGCGCTATCGCGGCTGGTACCGTCCTGCTACCGGTGTCGATCGCGATTGGCGGCGCCTATGCGATGCAGAAGTTAGGCGTGACCGACTGGCTATCGAATGAATTTGTGTCCGCCGGTGACTGGCTCGGATTGAGCATCGGACGTGGTGACCCGCATCCCGCTTGTGTCGGAGACAAGGTAGCGCATTCGAGCGGGTTTATGGGCATCCTGGTCGGCATCGCGGTCGGGGTTGCGATCGGCGCGGCAGTGGCCGCAACTGTCGCCACGGGCGGCCTGGCCGGTGCGCTGATCGTTGGCGCGTGCATGGCTGGCGGCCTGACCTTGGGCAGCGCACTCGCTTCGGCAAGCCAGTCCCTGGGAACCAATTGCGGCGAGATCAAGACCGGCTCGGATGACGTGTATTTTGAGGGAAAGAAGGTAGCGCGCGTCACAGATCTGGTGGCCTGCGAACATCACTCGGATATGCCGCAGCCGATCGTCGATGGCAGCAAGACGATTTTCGTCAATGACTTACCGCTTGCCCGGATCGGCCACGAAACACATTGCAGCGGCAAGATCAACTCCGGGCGCAACAGCATCTGGATCGACAAGACGACCGTGCAGTATGGCCCGAAAAATCCGGAACTGACGGCCGCGCAAGAGTTTCTCGCGGGCCTTCTGGGGGCAATTATTGGAGCTGGAATCGGAAAGTTCGCGGGTAGCAGAGTCCGTGAAAGATTCCGGTCAACAGAATCGGCGGAGCGCGGTGGCGTCAAGGACGAAACGCGGCCGACATGCAAGGATCCGGTTGATCCAGTGTCGGGTGAGGTGCTGGAAATTCGCACCGATCTTGCGATTCCCGGCGTGTTGCCACTGGAACTGAAGCGGCGTTACCGCACCCGTTCGGATGATCACGGCTTGCTGGGCGAACGCTGGTCGGACAACTGGTCGCAGCGTTTGACTATCGAAGCAGGCCGGTTCGTCCGTTTTCACGATGGCGCAGGGCTGGTTATCGGTTTTGATGCACCTGAAATGGCGCTCGACGGCATCAACCTGCGCGAGCCCCGCTACCGGCTCATCGGGAGCCGGCTTGAGCCGCGTGTCCTCGATCGCGATACACGGAAGCTGTTGATCTTCGCACCGCTTCAGGAAGGTCGGGCGTCGCGCCTCGAGCGCATCCAGGACTTGGACGGGAACGCGATCGTGTTCGGGTACGACGTCGACCACCGGCTCTCCACGCTCGCCCACACGGACGGCTACCGGCTTGACGTCCAGTATCACAGTGGTCAACGTTCGCCCGAACGGATTGTGCTTCACGACACCGAGGGCGGAACGCGTACGCTTGTCGAATACCGTTACCAGAGCGGGATGCTCGCCGCAGTGGCAAGTTTCCAGTTCGGTCTGTTCCGTTACGAGTACAACACGCACGGCTGGATGACACGCTGGCGCGACACCGACCAGACCGACGTGCATTATCTGTACGACGACGAAGGTCGCGTCATCGAGACGGGTACGCAACAGGGCTATCACACAGGCCGCTTCGTCTACGAACATCGCCGCACACGCGTGTCCGGTGCCGATGGTGAGTGGATCTACGAATACAACGATGAAGGCCTTGCGATTGCAGAAACCGATCCACTCGGTCACTGCACGCGGTCCGAGTGGGAGCTCGGCCGGTTGATCGCACAGATCGATCCACTCGGGCGCCGCACTGAATACCGCTACGATGATCGTGGGCAGTTGACCTCGGTCGCTGAAAAGTCGGGAAGGACTATCCGGCTTGCGTATGACGACGAGCAGCGCCTCACTGGGGCGATCCTGCCTGGCGGCGGTCAGATCAAGCTCGAATACGACCATCTGCGCCGGCTAATCGCGCGCACCGAGCCGGACGGCGCGAAGACAGCTTATCGTTACGGGCTACGCGGCGAACTACTGCGCGTCATTCAGGGGAACCGCGAGACACGTCTCGACTACGACGACCGGTTGCGCCTCACGGACATCGTATTGCCTGGCGGTGCACGATTCCAGCGCAAGGTCGACGTGCTTGGCCGCGTGCTCGAGGAAACCTCACCTGACGGACACCTGACCCGCTTCGACTATGCCGATGGTCTGGACAATCCGCGTGGCCTGCTGAGGGCCGTCACACGCCCGGACGGATCCGTGTCGCGCACGCGATACAACGGCGAAGGGTTGCCGGTGGAATGGATCGATTCGCTCGGGCGATCGACCCAGAAGACTTATGGCCCGTTCGATCTGGTGACGGCTTCGATTGATGAGGCTGGCCACGCAACCCGCTTCGAGTACGACCACGCGACCCGGCTCACGAAGGTAATCAACGCCCTCAGTGAATCGTACGAGTACCGGTACGACGCGGCTGGCCACCTTGTGTCGGAGGTCGACTGGGGTGGCCGCGCCACGCATTACGAACGGGACGCCGTTGGACAGCTGCTTGCGAAGACCCTGCCCGACGGTGGTCAGTGGCGTTACACGTACGACACCTACGATCGAGTGACTGGGGTCGACGCCGGCGATGTGCGGCTTGTCTATCGCTACGACGCTGGAGGTCGGCTAGCAACGGCGGAAGTGCAAGGCGAAGAATCCCATGTGACGCACTTCGCGTACGACGCAAACGGGCGCCTCATCGGCGAGGATCAGCACGGAGCGCTGCTACTGCACGTCTACGACGCCGACGGACAGCGGACCCAGCGGCTCACGCCGCGACGGGCAACAGCGTATGCGTACGATGCCCTGGGTGCGTTGACACAGGTGGCCGGGCTCACGATCCAACGCGATGGTCTGGGTAGAGAAACTGGCAGGCAGGCAGGCGACTTCGTCGCGCAGCAGCAATACGACGCTTTGGGAAGAATTCGCCGGCAGATCGCCGGCCCGGCGGCGGCCTTCGAAGCATTGCAGACCAACCCTGTGTACGCGCTCGAACAGCTGAGCCGGCAGGTGTATCACTACGACACAGTGGGGCAACTGGAACGGGTCGAAACCGACGCAGACACGCTGACCTACCAGCGCGACGCGCGCGATCAGATCATCTCTGCCGGCAGCACGCTGCGACCAGCTGAACACTTCCGCTACGACGCGGCGATGAATATCGTTGCGCACGGTCAGCAGGCGCCCGTCGATGCACATCGGTATGCTCGAGGCGGCTTGCCGGAACAGGTCGGCCATGCGCGTTACCGGTATGACGCCCGTGGTCGCACCATCGAGAAGACGGTCGACCAACCCGGGTTCCGGCCCAGAACCTGGCGCTACACATGGGATGGTCTTAACCGGCTCGTCAAAGCCGTGACGCCGGATCGGGGCGTGTGGGTCTATCGCTACGATGCGCTGAACCGGCGGGTCGAGAAACGGCAGGTCGGCGCCGGCGAATCGGTGAAATTCCTGTGGGATGGTCCCACGCTCGCGGAACGTTGGATCGAGAAGCGGGACGGTACGACGGGTCAGGTGGTCACCTGGCATATCGAACCGGGTAGCTTCACGCCATTTGCGCAGGAAACGGACAAAGGGCTTTATCCGATTCTGGCAGATCAGGCCGGCTTGCCGAAGGCTGTGTTCGACGAAAGCGGTGAGCAGGTGTGGCGGGCGGCGTACTCCGTATGGGGCAAACTGCTACCGGCGAGGCGTGCCGCGAACGACGATGACGATGCAGGAATCGATACGACGCTCCGTTTCCCGGGCCAATGGGCGGACGACGAGACCGGGCTGAACTACAACCTGAACCGATACTACGACCCAGAGTCGGGACAATACCTCAGCCCGGATCCGATTGCACTCAAGGGAGGGTTGCGGACGCAGAGCTACGTGGACGACCCGTCTCAGTATGGAGATCCGTTAGGTCTCGCTGTTTGTGCCCTTCGATACGAACGCTATAAGGCATTCCGCGACGCTGGATTTTCAGCCGAGGATGCCGCAAAGCTATCGAAAGGCATGCACGAAGGGTATTTCGCCTCGCTTATGGGGGAAAGAGGCCCTAAGTATTACGACAAGCCGGATGCGACCCTTGGGGCCAAGGGATATGCGACATGGCTGGCCCCCACGGAAGATTATGCAGGGGTAACCAATCGGGCTGCGGCTGTAACAGCAACCGGCAAGGCCCCTGGTGTCTTGGAATCTTTCCGGACCGGCAAACCAATGTATGGCATCGCAGTTCCAAAGGATGCCGTTGATGTCCGACCGCCCGTGGAAACAGATGGAGGAGCCAACGAACACTGGCGCCCTGGCGGCTATACTGGTGTCCAGAATTCAACAACTGGCGACTGGACGAGTAGCGGCGTGAGGGAAGTTGTGACACAGGGTGGGCAGCCAATGCCGCCAGGATCAGTATTCTTTGAGCTGAATCCTGACGGAAGCTGGACTCCCATAAGGAGATTTTGATGGCATGCGAGAAATGTCGTAGTTTCGGCGGCACCAGCTCAAATTACGAGTATCTGGGGATCAACGTTGAGAGGCACGCGGAGTTGTACCGGTGCAAGAATTGTGGACAGCTACTGGAGATCGTTGCGGAAGCCCGCGCTCCCTATTTTCTAACTCTGGAAGAGGCGAAGGAGCATTTCCCTGACGCTCAAAAAGCACTTGCGCATCTTCCTCAACAGGGTTGACGAGATGCCTCATGTGTCCCGACGCGCACTTTGTGTGCTTGGCGTCAACGTAAGTAAGTGTTCGTGACCACATCACCTGCCGAGTCGCCCCGACATTTGCTCCCTAGGTGGTCAACGGATAACGGTGCAGATCTGAACTCGCGGGCCCGAACCTACACTGGCGTAGAGGCTTCGACGAAGAGAATGAACAGGCAGCGGAGTTCGGCAAGTGGTCAGCGAGGGCGGCAATCCAGCGCAGCCGCGGTCGGTTTCCTTTCTGATTAATCCAGATGGGAGCTGAACTTCGATTAAGGGATTCTGATGACGTGCCCTCAATGCTTAGGGTTTCCTGTTCCAACGTCCAATTTCGACGAAGTGGCCATGGACACGACGATGCAAGCCGAATTATGTCGGTGTCGGACCTGCAGGCAGTTGATCAAGATCTATGCTCTTGAAAGAGGGGTCTACTACATATCCCAAGAGGAAGCCAAAGCGGAATTCCCCGGATTCGATGTGTGACACGGCAACAGTGACGCCCATTAGAATGGATAATGATGCAACCGGTGTCCTCTCAAGCTATCGAAGTGGCGATACCCTTCAGCAGCTCTTCAACGCGACGGAGGAACACATGACAAACGCATCCGGGGCGACCATCAACCAGCAGACACCACCGTCCGAGGCGCTGCGAACCTTAGCGGAATATCTCGAGCTGTCACTCGACGCAGGCGCAAGCCTCGCCGTGATGCGCCACACCCCCGACACCGCCACACTCTACATAGGCGACCCATCAGGCCCGCGAGAGGAATTGAAGCGCCGCGGCACGATTCCAGCGACGCTCGCCAACGAAATCCTCGACGCGACGCAGGCGGGCGCGAACCTGATCGAAATCGGCGGCAGAACATACCGGTTCTTTCGCAGCTTCACGCACATCGACGAAATCCCGGCCGTCGTATTTTCTTCGATTTGACGGAACGGACAGCGTCGTATTCTCGGTTCACCCATCGCCGGCGAGGCGGAGACCGGTGCGCGCACATTGGCCGACAGCAGGCAACAAATATACAAAGAGCGACAACCAGTACCGATCAACGCCACGAATTGGGGAGCACTATGGAATCAATAACGATCGGGCAATGTTTTAAGGGTGCCTGGAAAGACGCAGGGCCAGCTCTTCGCTACAGACCTCGGGCGGTCTTGATCATATTCGCGCTTCTGGCGATCATCACCTACGTACAGAATGCGTTAATGCTATTAATCCCATCGCCCGTGGTGATAGCCATAGCGACCTATGCGCACGAAGCCATTTACCTGTTCCCCGTGATATTCATCGTCATCGAGTTTTTCGCTTTCGCTGGCTTATCGGTGCAGGTCGAGCGGCATACCCTCCTCGGTGCCGATGCGGCGAGGTCGCTAGCTTTCTTCGACAAGGCATTCTGGAAATTCGTCGGCGTGTGTCTGCTGCTCTGGTTACTCTTTGCGGTGGCTATGACCGCTCTCTTTGACGCCGTGATGCTCATGCCGCGTTTGCGTGATCCTACGGAGCAAGGTTTCCTCGCGGACCATGCCACCGATCTCGCCTGGTTGGCAGGCATGCTGGCACTGTTCGCTATAGCGCTATTCGTCTCGATCAGGCTCAGCCTGCTGTTGTGTCACGTGGCCACAGGAGGGCGAACGTTGTGGCGCGCCGCATGGCGCGATACCAGAGGTCACTTCTGGAAGATCGTAGCGACCTATCTCGCGATCGGACTACCCATGCTGGTGATCACAATCGCTTACGGAGTAATCAAGACCGAATTTATCGCGGTGCTGTTGAGCCACGGGATGGAAGATCTGATCGTTTTTTGCCTGTCACTCATAGAGGCACTATGGATGATTTTCGCAATCGCGTTGGGTGCTGCCTGTTCCGTCTGGGTGTATCGCCGTTTTTCTAGCGCGATTCTGAGTACGACCTGAATACAGAAGAATCCATCCGGTCGCACCTTGAATGAAGTCTTCCATCCAACACGCACCGCGTGCTGCGTACGCTTGCCGCGGGTGTACCAGTGATCGCGACACCGGCGTGCGGCTTGAGCCGCATGCGCGGTGTCAGTGAGGTTCCGCCAGGTGATGCCGCTGCCCTGCGGGCTGCGCTGCTTACCGCACTGTTCGAAGAGCAGCGAAGCAGCTGCACGGTGGCAACGCCGAAATAATTCGTGACTTCGTTACCACCCTTAGGTGTCCGCTGCCGGGAACTCGTGATCTGATTGCGATGCGCTGCGAGCCGCCCAATCCCGGTGTTTATGGCCGAAATGATCGAGGCGGTGCTTGGCCCGTCTTTTCGAAAATCAACGTCCACGGTGAGTGGGCATCCATTCGCACATGCAACGCCGTGGTCCGCGACTTCAACTGTGCAAGCACGCTGCTGGCAGCGTTCTGCGCGCTGGCATTCGTTGGATCAAACAGCTTGACCGCATAGCTTGCGTAGGCAATGCTCGCTAGCCGGGTTGAGTCAGTTGTTTCTCCGATCAAGGTTTTGACTGCGGTAACCAGCGTGGGCCGATCCGCGGCCGCTGACGCAGCAAGGCATAAATACACAAGCACAGAGAGTTTTCGGGCGTCTGTGGTTTCGAGTAGCGCAGGCATCCGCGCTACGATCGTGCTTGAGCCTGACCCGTGCAGCAGTGCATTCCAGATCAGGACCGAAGACAGGTTGTTTTTCGCAGAAGTTATCTCGTCTGCCTCCGTCGACGCCTTCCCGGCATCCGCCAGCTCTACAAGCGTCCCTTCGATACCGGGTGCGGACCTGAGCGTTTCGGCTACATCCTGCGCCCACTCCGGGAAAATCATTCTTGTCGCGCTGAACTGTGCCTTACCTTCGGCAGACGGTTCCCATTGGAAAACAACCGTTCCGCCCTCTTTAAACGGCGAGTAAAAGTCGTCCGGCGTAGGGATTCGAATGCGCTGCTTCGGAACCTCCGTCCACGAATAATCTGCTCTGGAAGGAACGGATGAGTCGGCGGTGGCCAGCGTTCGCCAGGCGCCTTTCATCACGACCACATCGTGCGCATCGGCCGGCTGTACGATTTCTCCTGTGTCCACGTTGATATAAGCCCCGGGCATCTGGACGGTCCCGCTGTCGCTTGCTGGCTCGATAGCCGCAACAACCCAGTCCGATCCGTTGGACGCGCGATAGTCCGACAACTTCAGCGTAGCCGTGTCATGCACGGCGCGTGCCTCTGTGGTGATGACATAGTCGGCATGAGCATAAGGATGCGCTGCATCGGCGAGAATCATGGCCTTCTCTGAACAATTGACGGTGTTGTATCCGGTGAAGGAAACTCAAAATCAGTCAGCTGATACCTTCAGCTTTTTTTCGCGCAACGCGAGCGTTGGCCTCATCAATTAGCTCTTGAATGGATGTGTAGGCTGGATTATTTATTCTCAGCTTTTCCGTCTTACCTTTTCCACGCAAAAACATCCATTCCGGCCATGTCCGGATGCGCTCGATACTCCCAACGACAAATTCGCCACACGGAGGAATGTGCAAATCCTCAGCAGTTTTCTCGCCAGCGCCGTATGCCTCCCAGTCAGGACCGAAAACACGATCCTGACATGAGTCGTGCCAAAGAATCATCGGCTTGTCTTTCACCGACTCCGGAAAGTCGTCGAACACAAAGCCCTCTGCATACGATTGAGGGATTTTTTGCAGATTCCCTCGTACATCCCGGATTCCCACCAGCCAACTCATCCGATCGTCCTTGTCCCATTCCTGCCAGGGGTTGATCGCCTCGAGCAAGGGAGTACGCTCTTCGTTCTTTCCGATCATCAGGAACACGATGCTGCTGCCTGGATAGCCTCCACCATTATCAAAGGTATACGTCCCTTTGACTCGGATGATGCCGTTCGCGGGCACCTTCACCTCATACCCATCTTTGCCAGGAGTCAGATCAATACCGCCGGGCTGATCGAACAGGATAACGACCGGGCCCGAGTACTCCTGCGGAATCAGAAATATCAGGGGCAAGTGCGTACGCATTGCAAGTCCAACCCAGATCGCAGCACCGATCAGGAGGATGAGACAAATCCCGTAGCGAACCTTGAATCGATATCTCGACAGCTGCGGTGACATGATTCTTTTCCATAGATCCGGGGTACCACCAGGACGCGGATTTTTGCGCACACCAACGCGATCTTCAACCCCGCAGCGCCATGACAACGTATTTAAAATCCCCCATATCCTGCGCAGAAACCAACGCACTAAGACCCACCGGACTCAACTGAAAACACAACCGACTAGTCTTCAACGTACCCGCCACATCAAGCAGATATCGAATGTTGAAGCTCAGCTCCACATTCGCCCCCAGATAGTCGATCTGAATAGCCTCGACGGACTCCTCGTTGTCAGCGTTGCTAGCGAACACAGTCAGCTTGCCATCACCTGCAACACAGCGAATACTCCGAAATCGCTCGTTGGTCAGAATCACCGCCCGTTGCAGGCATGCGAGCAGTTGCAGCCTGTCCACAGAAAATTCAGCCTCGAAGCTAGTCGGAATGACACGCGTGTAATCAGGGTATCGTCCTTCGATAAGTTTGCAGGCAAAAGAAACGTTCGCGAATTCGAATTTCGCATACCGTGTCGACGTTTCTACGGATACCGGCGATTCATCGTCAGGCAACAGCCTGATCAATTCAAGGACGGCTTTCCGCGGCACGATGATCTCGCTATGTTTCGCGCCGCCTACGAGGGGAATGCTCGCAGTGGCAAGCCGATGACCGTCGATGGCCACTGCGGTCAGACGTGGTCCGGTAATCAAAAGAGCGCCATTCAGAAAGTAGCGCAGATCGTTATCGCCCATTGCAAAGTGGACGCTGTGAAGCAAACGCTTTAGCTCGCCAGCTTTCACCGAAACCGGCGCCGAGTCATCTCCGTTGCGCGCCGAGAGCGGATAGTCCTCAGGATTCGCCAGCTGCAGCTGTATGCGACTTCCCTGCGCGCGGACGAACAGATGTTTTTCGCTAGTCGAAAGCGTCAGTTCGGCATCCGGCATGGCACGCACGACGTCGAGCAGCTTGCGCGCGTTCACAAGCAATTCAGTGGCGCGTTGCCCGGTCTGAATCGCTTCGCGCGCCATGAGTTCAAGCTCCAGGTCCGTGCTTCGGAATCGAACCTCATCGCTCCCCGTCGAAATCAGCACATTCGATAACACCGGCAGCGTATTGCGCTTTTCCACAATGCCGCAAATCACCTGCAAGGGACGAATAAGCACGTCCCGTTGCGCCTTGAAGATAGCGATAGTCAAAGGAATGTTCCTTCAGGAAGGGGGGCGGCGATCGCACCACCCGTAACGTCACGATCACTGCACGAGTGGTCGGACAATAGGCTCGAATCAAGTGGCAGTCAACTGACAAGCATCACTTGTCTTTGACGTGCCGATCAGCTAGACTGGCAGCAATTCTTCGAAAACATTTCTCGCCCATGCCAAAAGCAGACGAACTCGACCATCCCGGTGTGACTGTCCGGCAGCATTGCCTCGAACGCTTCAATCTCACGGTCACGGAAGGCGCGCAGGCGTTGGGCGTCAGTCGTCAGGCGCTGACTAACCTGCTCGGCGGCAAGGCGGCCATATCGCCGGAAATGGCGCTGCGTCTGGACAAGGTATTCGGGGGCGGGGCGGAGACGTGGCTTCAGCGTCAGGTGCTCTATGACCTGGCCAAAGCGAGGGCACGACTGGACGAACTTAACGTCGTTCGCCTGGCACCGGCCGCGCAATCGGCGCTGTTCTGATTCGCGATCGCCGTTGCGCTCGATACAGAGAGGGGTATCGGAGGCTGCTTACCGCTGCAAGACGCAGCGATAGAGCGGATGGCCCAGAGCGGGCCAAACATCTAACCTCCGTGCAGTTGCAGCCTAAGCCTGCCCTTTGTAGGCCGTCAGCGGTCGCCCAATTCGCGCACCCATCTGCTCACCGAGCGCCTGCAGACCGCTCAGCGGCCGCACCATCACTTCGAATTCGACGATCTTTCCAGCCTCGTCGAAGCGGATGAAGTCGATTCCTTTGAGGTTCTTGTCGCCCACACGCGCGCTGAACTCGAGAACAACATTCAGACCGTCATCCGAGGCGGGCTGGCGGTGATACGTGAAGTCCTCGAATACCTGAAGCACGGTGGTCAACGCCAGTTGGAGCGCAGCCGCTGAGTGATACGGCGAGAACGCCATTGGCGAACGGAACACGACGTCCGGGTGCGTGATGGCACCAAGGCCGCCGAGATCGCGCCGCTCGATCATCGCGTGCCACGTGACGAGCGACGCCGCCGCCGCAGGATGCAAACCGGCGGGGACGGCAGAGTGATTCAGAGTAGTAGTCAACATGCTCTCCTGATGGAATGTGTAGAGCGAAACTGCAACGTCTTCAGAGCGTCGCCGCGAGCGTCGTGCCCTGCAGGATCGCCCGCTTCGCATCGAGTTCCGCGGCGACGTCGGCCCCACCGATCAGATGCACCGCACAGCCCGCTGCACGCAAGCCGTCGTACAGTTCGCGCAGCGGCTCCTGCCCCGCGCAGATCACGATGTGGTCGGCTGCCACGGTTTGCCGCTCGCCATCGATGGACACATGCAGCCCCGCATCGTCGATGCGCTCGTACGTTACATTCGACGACATCGCTACGCGACGCGCCTTCAGCGAAGTGCGGTGAATCCAGCCCGTAGTCTTGCCAAGCTGCTCGCCGACTTTGGTGGCTTTGCGTTGCAGCAGATGGACTCGGCGCGCCGACGCTTTGACGTGCGCCGCCTGAACGCCGCCGCGCGCGGAATAGCTAGTGTCGATGCCCCACTCGGCGTAGAACTTCGCCGGCTCGACACTCGCGCTCGCGCCTTCGTGTGTGAGGTATTCGGCAACGTCGAAGCCAATCCCGCCGGCCCCGACCACAGCAACATTCGCACCGACGGGTTTTTCATCGCGCAGCACGTCGAGATAGCTGAGCACATTGGCACCGTCTACTCCATCGATCTCCGGTACACGAGGCGTCACACCGGTCGCCAGCACAACCTCGTCGAAATGCCCGTCGATCAACTGCGCTACGTCAACGCGCGTACCAAGCCGCACGTCGACCCGATGCAATTCGAGCTGGCGTCGAAAGTAGCGCAACGTCTCATTGAACTCTTCCTTCCCGGGTATCTTCCTGGCGATATTGAACTGGCCACCAATTTCCGCGCCAGCCTCGAACAGCGTCACGTCGTGCCCGCGTTCGGCGGCCGTAATCGAGAAGCTCAGTCCCGCCGGACCGGCACCCACGACCGCGATCCGTTTGCGTTGCGTAGCGGGCTCGATCACGAGTTCGGTTTCGTGGCATGCGCGTGGGTTGACGAGGCACGAGGTAATCTTGCCGCCGAACGTATGGTCCAGACACGCCTGATTGCAACCGATGCAGGTGTTGATTTCATCGGCGCGCCCCTGCCGCGCCTTGAGCACGAACGCGGGATCGGCGAGAAACGGTCGCGCCATCGACACCATGTCGCACACGCCATCGGCCAGCAACTGCTCGGCGACTTCAGGCGTGTTGATCCGGTTGGTCGCGATGAGCGGAATGCCGACCTTGCCCATCAGCCGTTGCGTAACCCACGCATACGCGGCGCGCGGCACTTTGGTGGCGATGGTCGGAATACGCGCTTCGTGCCAACCGATGCCGGTATTGAGGATCGTCGCGCCAGCCGCCTCGATCGCCTGTGCAAGCTGGATGACTTCGTCGAGCGTTGAACCGCCTTCGACGAGATCGAGCATCGACAGCCGGTAGATCACGATAAAGTTCGCACCGACCCGTTCGCGCACCTGCCGCACGATCTCAGCGGCAAAGCGGATGCGGTTCTCGTAAGCACCGCCCCACGCATCCTCGCGATGATTGCTGCGCGCCGCGATGAATTCGTTGATCAGGTAGCCTTCCGAGCCCATGATCTCGACGCCGTCGTAGCCCGCATGCTGCGCGAGCGCGGCACAGCGGACGAAGTCGGCAATGGTCTGCTCGACTTCGTCGCCATCCAGCGCGTGTGGCGTGAACGGATTGATCGGTGCCTTGAGCGCACTCGGTGCAACGAGGGTGGGGTGATACGCATAACGGCCGAAATGCAGGATCTGCATGGCGATCTTGCCGCCTTCGGCATGCACCGCGCGCGTCACGATGCGGTGGCGCTCGGCCTCCGCTTCCGTCGTCAGCATTGCTCCGCCGGGAGCGGGCCGACCGCGTTCGTTTGGCGCGATGCCGCCCGTGACGATCAGGCCGACTTCACCGCGCGCCCGCTCCGCATAGAACGCAGCCATGCGCTCGAAACCGTTCGGCACTTCTTCCAGGCCAACGTGCATCGAGCCCATCAACACACGGTTTCTGAGGCTCGTGAAGCCGAGTTCAAGCGGCATCGTCAGATGCGGATAGGGGTTCATCGAAAGCGTCTCCGTCTATGCAACAAGTTGCACGAATACTAGCCGGCAGTCTGCTTTAATGCAACTAGTTGCATTAAATTTTCCAGGAACGATCCTGTGTCCCCAATATGGCAAGATGCGCGTATTCCCGTGGCCCTTGCTGATCCGATTCGACATGTCCTTGCCTCACGCACTCCTCACTTCGCTGGCCGAACGTTCCGGTTCCGGTTCGGAACTCGCGGACCGTTTCGACCGCTCGATCGGCTATTTCTGGCAGGCAACCCATCAGCAGATCTATCGCGAACTGGGTCGTCTGGAGGACGCGGGCTGGATCGAGTCGTTGCCCGCTGAGTCGGGGCGCGGCCGCAAGCGTGCCTACCGGATTCTGCCGGCCGGCAAAAAGGAGCTGCGTCGCTGGATCGCTGAAAGCGACGACCCTACGCCGCTTCGCGACGAGTTGATGGTGCGGTTGCGTGGGGAGGCGGTGCTAGGTCCTGTTGGACTGGAGACGGAAATCGAGCGGCGTCTTGTGCTGCATCAGGAGAAGCTCGATCTGTATCGGGAAATCGAGGCACGTGATTTCCCGGGGAACCCCACGTCGCGAGCGGCGCGTCTTCAGCACCTGGTGCTCAAGGCGGGCATCGCGCAGGAACAGTTCTGGGTGGATTTTTCTCGTGAGGCGCTCGATATCCTGAGCGAACCAAAGCCGGAATGAAGCAACCCCTAGCTGGGGAACCGTTCACGCACGGCGGCGAGCCACCGGCAGACAACCTCCAGTTCGTGATCGTCAAAGCCCTCGGTCAGCGCTTCGTTCAACGGACCGAGTTGCTTCTTTGCCTGTGTCGCCGCAGCACGGCCAGATTTCGTGAGCCATAGCCGACTGCTTCGCCCGTCGAACTCGTCCATACGTCGTTCGATCAACCCGGCTTTCACCATCCGGTCAGCCAGTCCCGTCATCGCGGATGGCGCGATATCCAGTGCTTCCGCGACTTCTCCACTGAGTGCACCGTCCTGTCGCTGGAGAACGAACAATGCTCCGGCATGAGTGACACTGATTCCAGTCTGTTCGGCGGCCTGCCGGTCCAGATAACGCTGCAGTGCTCTTTGAGCCGTGTTCAGAAGGAACACATATCTACGATCCCGTGCCATTCATTTCACTCGAATGTGTGTTGTTCAAGCCATTGCGTGACGATGGGCCATAACGTATCGGCGTGATGCCGCCTGAAGAAGCCAAGATGTCCGATCGGTTGGTTACGGCTGTCAGACGGGTTGAATTGCCGGCGTTCCACCTGGCAGTTCGACAGTTGTCCTGCGATGAGATCGATTGCTTCGACGGGCGCCCAACGGTCGTCGCTCATGCCGAGCGACAGTATAGGCAGGCTAGGCCGCCGAAAGCGCTCAAGTGCCTGTGTCTCAGGATCGTCGAAAAAGTACCTTGGCAAGCTGGTCCAGCGCGACCAGTCGAGCATGATCTGTCCAGGAAGATCTTCGCCAATGCCGAGCTTGCGCCCCGGAGCAAAGCCAATGGTTCGCGCACAAAGCGGGCCCAATACCTTGAGAAGCAACGCGACTCGCAGACGCTCGCTCCATGGGCGAATGAAGCGCAGGCAACCTGCGTGCGCGCAGATCATCACGGCCCCTGAGAGCAGTTGACTACTCGCGCTCAGGCCGATCGCGTGTCCACCAAAGCTATGGCCAACGACCAGATGAGGAACGGGTTGGTATCGCTCGGAGGTCCACCGGGTGACCGCTTCGACATCCTGGTCGGCCCACGTCATGAACCCGGCATCAAGCGACTTCGGGTGCGGCCCTTTCTTGCCCACACCGCGATAGTTGTACGTGACGACGTCGAATCCATTCGCGACGAGATGCTCGGCGAACGCAAAATACATGCGCTCGGTGACGGCGGTGGCGGGATTGATCTGCACCACCGCCTTCGCCGTTCGTTCGGACTGATGCGTCGTCACCTCCAGCAAAAAGCCGTCGGCGCAGCGAACGGGATAAGAAGTCGTCGGCATGTTTTTATTTCGTGTGCGAAATACATTTATTAACATGCGAAGTATTTATCGGCAACTCGCTTGATTGAGGGTTTATTCGAATCTGCCGGCACAGGGCGGCCGCGTCTTTGGTTCGTGGGCGATCGCTGCGCGAGCGGCAATCGCTCGCTAAAAGGGAAGGCGTATTCTTTGCCGCATGGGAACGATACGAGGCAGGAGGGCGCTTCGATTGAGCTGCGCTTGCTCAGGACGAAGGTTTTGCTGATCAGACTCATCTGTGCTGTGCAACAAAGCGCATTACAGGCTTTTCGAGTGTGATCGATCTATCATCAGCGATGCCCGCACCGTTCAACGCAATGCATGTATCGTATGCACC
Source organism: Paraburkholderia acidicola (assembly GCF_002362315.1). Classification (GTDB taxonomy): domain Bacteria; phylum Pseudomonadota; class Gammaproteobacteria; order Burkholderiales; family Burkholderiaceae; genus Paraburkholderia; species Paraburkholderia acidicola. The sequence goes on along the minus strand of NZ_MTZV01000004.1, from coordinate 1,369,569 downwards.
GTTCTTCTGGACTTCTGGAGCAAGCTCATCATGCGTGATTTTCAACCGAAATCCAGGCTCTTTCGCACACACATGTTGCTCGCACTCATGACACTGACCGTATCCGCTTCTTCACACGCGGCCAGTTCAGAAGCGATCAACGCAAACGCAACCCCATGTGCAAAAGTCGACGCAGGCTACGCAATCGACGACAGCGTGCGCGGCGCTTTCGGCTCGAGCAATCACGTAAATGCCTGCATCGACGTACTGCGCGCCCACGAAGATGAACCGCGCCGCTTGCGTATCTTCGTCGATGGAAAAGGCGTCCTCTCGAACGATGCCGTCGCGATGGGTCCGGGAGAGGGTGGCGCCGAGGGCGATCCGCTTCAGCCGCTCGAAGTGAAAGGCGGTTCCCTGGTCGTGCAAAACACCGGCGGTGGTGGTCCGCTGCGCTGGATCGAGACATGGCATCTGACGATACGTGACGGACAATGGGTCATAGCAGGATGGGACGAAGAGAGTTGGGATTCGCATAGCGTCGCGGACGGCGGTGGCGACTTCCATACGAGCGTTAATGCATTGACGGGAGACATACACGCGAACTACGACCCTCCGGACGATGACGATACCGCGAAGCGCTCGACGCACCATGTCTGCAAGTTGCCACCCGAGTGGCGTAGCCCAGCCATCGCACAGGTCGCCGCGATACGCGGCAGAAGCTGGAATTGCGACGCAAAACTTGCGAAGCCACTACGCAGTGGTGGCTAATGCGGTCAGTATTCAGCGGTCGGTTCTAGCGAGAATCCGCAGGAACCTGTCGCCAACATTCAACTTTCCCGTACAGCTCAACCCATGACTTTCCTGGACCCCGTTTCCGCACTATCCAACCCCGGCTCGCTTCTCTCACACGACGAGCAGATCGTCGCCTCCTACGATCTTGAAGTCACTGATGCACCCGTAGAAACCTATCGCGCCTTGTCGACCGTCGCAGCAATCAGAAACGCCAACATCACGCCCTTCAAAATGGACTATTCGGGCGTGACTCACGTGCACGTCATCAACGGAATGGGCGTCGCGTTAGGCGATTCGATCATGGGGCTCACCGCGCTGGCCGCCATCAAGAAGCAGCATCCGGGCTTGTCTTTCACGATCTATCGTCCCAACCAGGCGCCGACGTACGTGAAGCAGCTATACGAACTCGCAGCGCCGGTTTTCGGTTCGGTAGTCGATCTTCCGGTTCCCCTCGCATCGCTTCCCAAGGACGAACTCCAGCTCGACATCGGCAATCATCTGTTCTGGGTGAACTTCGCGTCGATGCCGATGATCGACTTCTTCTTGTGGGCACTCGGCATCGAGCCGGGAGATATCGCCGCACAAGACAAATCGAATGACTGGCTCAAGCAGGCCGCTGTGCCCGCACTGAAAAGCGCATGGGCGCCGCAAGAGTACGTGCTGCTATGCCCGACAGCCAGCACACCGGTACGCAGCATTCCCGATTCATTCCGCGCTGAAGCGGTAGATCGTCTGTGGGAAAAATTTCATCTTCCGGTGCTGGGGTTCGGCGCGATCGCGCATGAGCGCTACACCGACATCACATCGCTATCGCCCGACACGGCGCACTTCCTGACGTGGGTAAAGAATGCGCGTTTCCTCCTCACGTCGGACACCGCGGCTGTCCACATTGCAGCTGGATTCGATGTCCCCACCGCGGCCTTCTTCACGACGATCCCCGCCGACATGCGCGTTCGCGACTATCGGCACTGCACGTCCGTCGATCTCGATCTCCCCGAGCTTCAAGGCATGCACGCGAGCGGTCGCGCGCACGACCTGGAGACCGTCGATCGCGCCTATGCCAGGTTGAAGGCGACAAAATGGGCTGAGCGGATGCTCGTCGGTTAGAGCCGATCATCCCGCAAGCATAGGCAGGAAAAATAACCCGCCCCGATTGAGCCGATACCGCAGAATCGACCGATACCGGCCGCCGCCTCTACGAGCGGCCAGATTGGCCGAACTAGCCAGAAACATTGCCGATTTTCGATAACACCTCGATTTATGGCTCTCTACCATCGGTAAAAGCCTGTCTGCTGGCCCGCCTCGTGCGGCCGCGATGGGCTGCCTACCTCAGGAGAGTCCGGTGAAATCAGAGTCGAAGGGTCAGCATGTCGGCAAGGTGACGCACCACGAGTTGCAGCAGACGCTCGGCACCTGGCAGTTATGGGGCATTGCGGTGGGTCTCGTCATTTCCGGCGAGTATTTCGGCTGGAGTTACGGTTGGGCGACCGCCGGCACACTCGGTTTCGTCGCGACGGCGGTCTTCATCGCGGCGATGTACACGACCTTCATCTTCAGTTTCACCGAACTCACCACCTCGATTCCGCAGGCCGGCGGCCCGTTCGCCTATGCGCGGCGTGCGTTCGGCCCGACCGGCGGCTTTATCGCCGGCGCGGCGACGCTCGTCGAGTTCGTGTTCGCGCCGCCCGCCATCGCACTTGCCATCGGTGCCTATCTGCATGTGCAGTTTCCCGGGCTCGAACCCAAACACGCGGCGATGGGCGCGTATCTCGTGTTCATGGCGCTCAACATCGTCGGTGTGCAGGTCGCAGCGACGTTCGAGCTTTGCGTGACGCTACTCGCAATCTTCGAGTTGCTGGTGTTCATGGGCGTCGTGTCGCCGGGCTTCGAGTGGGCGCATTTCACGAAAGGCGGGTGGTCCGGGTCCGATCATTTCAGCTTTGGCTCATTCCACGGCATGTTCGCGGCGATTCCGTTCGCGATCTGGTTCTTCCTCGCGATCGAAGGCGTCGCGATGGCCGCCGAGGAAGCAAAGAACCCGAAACGCTCGATCCCGATCGCCTACGTGACGGGCATCCTGACGCTGGTCGCGCTCGCGGTCGGCGTGATGGTGTTCGCGGGCGGCGCTGGCGACTGGACCAAGCTGGCCAACATCAACGACCCGTTGCCGCAAGCGATGAAGTACATCGTCGGCGAGAACAGCGGCTGGATGCACATGCTCGTGTGGCTCGGGCTGTTCGGCCTCGTCGCATCGTTTCACGGCATCATCCTCGGCTATTCGCGGCAGATCTTCGCGCTGGCGCGTGCCGGCTATCTGCCCGAATGGCTCGCCAAGGTTCATCCGCGCTTCAAGACACCGCATCGCGCGATTCTCGCGGGCGGCGTGATCGGCATCGCGGCGATCTATAGCGATGAGCTGATCCAGTTCGGCGGCCAGACGCTGACTGCGAACATCGTGACGATGTCGGTATTCGGCGCGATCGTGATGTACATCATCAGCATGCTGGCGCTGTTCAAGCTGCGTCGCTCGGAGCCGCAGATGGAGCGGCCGTTCCGCGCGCCACTGTTCCCGTACTTTCCGGCATTCGCATTGGTGGCCGCGGTGATCTCGCTTGCGACGATGGTCTACTTCAATTTCCTGGTCGCCGTGGTGTTCGCCATCTTCGTGGCGCTCGGCTACGTCTACTTCCTGTTGACGCGTCATCAGCGCGAGATCGCGCCCGCCGATGCGTTGCTCGAAGAGTGACGCAACCGTGATAGACGCACACAGGACGGCAGCCGGAACACGCTCATGAGCTACGCCGAAACCATTGGTAGCCGCGTCTACCGCTTCGCCGACCTCAAGGCGTTGCTGGCGAAGGCCAGCCCGCTGCGCTCGGGCGATCAGCTCGCGGGTGTCGCCGCAGCGAGCGAGGAAGAGCGCGTTGCCGCGAAAATGGCGCTCGCACAGGTGCCGTTGCGCGCATTTCTCAACGACGCGTTGATTCCGTATGAAAGCGACGAAGTCACGCGTCTGATCGTCGACAGTCATTCGCTCGGAGCGTTTGCCGAAATCGCCCATCTGACGGTGGGCGATTTTCGCAACTGGTTGCTGACCAGCTCAACCGATGCGGCCGCGCTCACGCGCATTACCGCGGGATTGACGCCGGAAATGGTCGCGGCCGTATCGAAGTTGATGCGCAATCAGGATCTGGTTGCGGTCGCACGCAAGCGACCGGTGGTCACGCGTTTTCGCAACACGGTCGGATTGCCGGGCCACATGTCGGTGCGGCTGCAACCGAACCATCCCACCGACGACGTCAAAGGCATCGCCGCATCGATGCTCGACGGTCTGATGTACGGCTGCGGCGACGCGATGATCGGCATCAACCCGGCCACCGACAGCCTCGCCGCCATCACATTGCTGCTGCGGATGATCGACGATTTCCGCGAACGCTACCAGGTGCCGACGCAGTCGTGTGTTCTGACACACGTCACGAACACCATCGCCGCGATCGAGAAAGGCGCACCCGTCGATCTCGTGTTCCAGTCGATCGCCGGCACGGAACAGGCGAACGCGGGCTTCGGCATCTCGCTCGCGCTGCTGCAGGAAGCACACGAGGCCGCGTTGTCGCTCAAGCGCGGCACCGTGGGCAACAACGTGATGTATTTCGAAACCGGGCAGGGCAGCGCACTGTCCGCGAACGCGCATCACGGCGTCGACCAGCAGACCTGCGAGGTGCGCGCGTATGCCGTCGCGCGCCGCTTCGATCCGTTTCTCGTCAATACGGTGGTTGGCTTCATTGGCCCGGAGTATCTGTACGACGGCAAGCAGATCACCCGCGCGGGACTCGAAGACCACTTTTGCGGCAAGCTGCTCGGCGTGCCGATGGGTTGCGACATCTGCTACACGAATCATGCAGAAGCCGATCAGGACGATATGGACAACCTGCTGACGTTGCTCGGCGTCGCGGGGATCAACTTCATCATGGGCGTACCGGGTGCCGACGACGTGATGCTGAACTACCAGAGCACGTCGTTTCATGACGCGCTCTATGTGCGCGACGTGCTTGGCCTGCGACGTGCGCCGGAATTCGAAGAGTGGCTGGAATCGATGCAGATCGCCGATGCGCGCGGCGTGCTGCTGAGTGCATCGGCGGCGCGGCAACCGTTGCTCGAAGGAGCACGCGAATGGATGGATTTCCCATGAACGCCACAAACGATTCAATCGAAAAGAACCCATGGCACACGTTGCGTCAATTCACCGACGCGCGGATCGCGTTGGGCCGCGCCGGCAACAGCCTGCCGACTGCACCGTTGCTGGCGTTCAATCTCTCGCACGCGCAGGCGCGCGACGCCGTGCATCAGCCGCTCGATGCCGACGCGCTGCATGCGCAGTTGTACGCGAACGGCTATACGACGCTCGATGTACATAGCGCAGCACCGGATCGCGAGCACTATCTGCGGCGGCCGGACCTCGGGCGGCGGCTGTCGGACGATAGTCGCGAGGTGCTGTCGCGCGTCGATATCGAGCCGCCCGACGTCGTGTTCGTGATCGGCGACGGGCTATCGGCTTTTGCCGCATCGAAACAGGCGATACCGCTGCTGCAGGCGGTGTGCCCGCGGCTGGCGGACTGGCAGATCGGACCGGTGGTGGTGGCACGGCAGGCGCGTGTCGCGCTCGGTGACGAGATTGGCGAGCTGCTTGGAACGAAGCTCGTCGTGATGTTGATCGGCGAGCGTCCGGGGCTCAGTTCGCCGGATAGTCTCGGCGTTTATCTGACGTATGCGCCGAAGGTCGGGTGTAGCGACGCGCAGCGTAACTGCATTTCGAATGTGCGGCCGGAAGGGCTTGGTTACGACGCGGCGGCGCACAAGCTGCACTATCTGCTGACGCATGCGCGAAGGTTGGGGCTGACGGGCGTGGGGCTGAAGGACGATAGCGATGCGTTGCTAGAGGCGCCTGTCGCTAGTGTGCCGCTGACGGTGGAATAACGACCGACGCGGTACAGACAAACACGCAGGTTCACCCCGCCCGCTCCACCGGATGCGCATCCAGCCACACATTCTCGGCATCCTCGAAAAGCCGTGACCGCGTCAGAAAACGCAACCCTGTCGGCCGTTCAAGCGAAAACATGCCGCCGTTGCCCGGCACAGCATCGATGATGAGTTGCGTGTGCTGCCAGTATTCGAACTGCGATTCGCTCATATAGAACGGCACGCCCGCGATCGTGCCGAGCCGCACGTCCGAGCCACCCACCATGAATTCGCCGGCCGGGAAACACATCGGCGCACTGCCATCGCAGCATCCCCCCGATTGATGAAAGATCATTGGCCCATGTTGTGCCGCGAGCTGCTGGATCAACGCCACTGCCGCAGGCGTCGCGATAACGCGCGCTACATTGGGTTCTGTCATATGAGCATGCCTCGCTTAAAAAGCGGGCGAGCCGCGTACTGCGACCCGCCCGGCAGGAACAACTGGAACAAGGGAAGCAAAAACCTCAGGCTCAGAAGAAGCCCAGCGGTTTCTGACCATAGCTGACGAGCAGGTTCTTCGTCTGCTGATAGTGGTCGAGCATCATCTTGTGATTCTCGCGGCCGATCCCCGATTGCTTGTAGCCACCGAACGCCGCATGCGCCGGGTACGCGTGATAGCAATTGGTCCACACGCGGCCTGCCTGGATCTGCCGACCGAAGCGATAGGCGCGTGTGCCATCGCGTGTCCAGACACCGGCGCCGAGGCCGTAGAGCGTGTCGTTAGCGATCTCGAGCGCTTCGTCTTCATTCTTGAAGGTCGTCACCGATACCACCGGCCCGAAGATCTCTTCCTGGAAGATGCGCATCTTGTTGTGTCCGCGGAACACGGTCGGCTTCACGTAGTAGCCCTTGCTCAATTCACCGGTCAGCGTGTTGCGCTCGCCGCCGATCAGGCATTGCGCGCCTTCCTGCTTGCCGAGATCCACATACGACAGAATCTTTTCGAGCTGTTCCTGCGATGCCTGTGCACCGATCATCGTCGACGTGTCGAGCGGATGGCCCTGCTTGATTGCGCCCACACGCTTGATGGCGCGTTCGATGAACCGGTCGTAGATCTTCTCCTCGATCAATACACGCGACGGGCACGTGCACACTTCCCCCTGATTCAACGCGAACATCGCGAAGCCTTCGAGCGCCTTGTCGAAGTAGCTGTCGTCGGCATCCATCACGTCGGCGAAAAAAATGTTCGGGCTCTTGCCGCCCAGTTCGAGCGTGACGGGGATGATGTTCTGGCTCGCGTACTGCATGATCAGGCGGCCAGTTGTCGTCTCACCGGTGAACGCGATCTTCGCGATGCGCTTGTTCGATGCAAGCGGCTTGCCGGCTTCGAGGCCGAAGCCGTTCACGACGTTCACCACGCCAGCCGGCAGTAGATCGTGAATCAGTTCGAGCAGCACGAGGATCGAGGCGGGCGTTTGCTCGGCCGGTTTCAGCACGACGCAGTTGCCGGCCGCGAGCGCGGGTGCGAGCTTCCACGTCGCCATCAGGATCGGGAAATTCCACGGAATGATCTGGCCCACCACGCCGAGCGGCTCGTGAAAGTGATACGCGACCGTGTCGTCGTCGATCTCGGAGATCGAACCTTCCTGGGCGCGTATGCAGCCGGCGAAATAGCGGAAGTGATCGATGGCGAGCGGGATGTCGGCGGCCATCGTTTCGCGTAGTGGCTTGCCGTTGTCGATGGTTTCGGCGACCGCGAGACGTTGCAGGTTCGCTTCCATCCGGTCGGCGATGCGGTTCAGGATATTCGCGCGCTCCGCGGCCGGGGTCTTGCCCCATGCGGTTTTCGCGCGATGTGCAGCGTCGAGCGCCAGTTCGATGTCGGCTTCGCGCGAACGCGGAATCGAGGTGAACGGCTCGCCGGTAATCGGCGACACGTTGTCGAAGTATTCGCCGCTTACCGGCTTCACCCATTCGCCGCCGATGAAATTCGCATACTGCTTTTTGTACGGGAATTCAGTGGTCAGGAATTGCATCTCCGCGTGATTCATCTGTGTGCTCCTCACATGTGTCGAATGGTGTCGAATGATCGGTTGTCGGCGCGATGCTGACGCTCCGCAGGCCGTCTGATGCATACGCCAGAAGCGTGCCAATCCGCAGCGCCGATGACACGTCACGGTGCAGCGGGCACAGCGGTGAGGCATCGGTTGCCGATGTGTTCAATATTGTTCAGCGCGGGCGCGCCGTTTCTGCACAGGGCGTGCGAAGCTGTTCAGGATTTGAACAGGGCGGGTTGGCGCCGCGCGGGTTTGCGGTGCGGTGATCCGATCGGCATGGGACTTGCGTTGGGTTTGTGTCCTTTCTGTGTTTTGTTCCAGCGCGCGCGACGTGCTCCACCGGACTCACCGTTTTCTGGCCGATCCCGTATGACGAGCAATTCCTCCCGCATGGCGGCGCCCGCTGAGCGCGTCGCGCGCACCGCGACGCCGGGCCAGCCGCGCGGTTTCAGCGTGCAAACCTGCGTTGCGCACGATGCCGACGAGCAGGCGCGCAACCTGCACGGCTGGCGCCAGACTTACGATCAACTCACGGCGGGCCGCTTCGTCGGCACGTTGACCGAGCTGCGGCTCGATCACATGCAGGTCTTCTGCGAGACCACGAGCCATTCGCTGCGGCAGACCTGCGAAGTGCAGGCGGACGCGTACTGGTTCGGCATTCCAGTGCGGGTTGACGGCACGGGCCGGATCGATGCGCAACCGATCTTCGGCGACGCGCTGGCGTTTCGTCCCGGCGGTATCGAATTCGAATTGCTGACGCCGGCCGGCTATGAAATTCTCGGTGTCGTCGTGAAGGGTACGGTGCTGCGTCGTTACGCAGCGGATGTCGAACAGATCGGTCTCGCCGATCACGTGCCACGCACGGAGGTCGTGCCGATCGACAGCATGCGCAAGGCGCGACTCTGTGCGTCGTTGCGGCAGATTCTCGATGACGGTGCGCACGGTACTGACGGCGCCGACCATGCCGGCGATGGCGCGACACCCACTCGTGCACCGTTGTCCGCATTCGCACGCAACAACCTGCAGGCATCGGTGCTGGCGTCGCTATTCGACGTGGCGCCGTGGCCCGCCGAACCGGTGGCGATGCCGTCCCGGCCGCGCCGGCAATGGATCGTCTCCGAAGCGCGCGACTACGTGCTCGCCAACCGCGAGCGCCCGGTCAACGTGCCGGAGCTGTGTGAGCGTCTGCATGTGAGCCGGCGCACGCTGCAATACTGCTTTCAGGACGTGCTCGGCATGGCGCCGGCCGCCTATCTGCGCGCGATCCGTCTGAACGGCGCGCGCCGCGAACTCGGCGAAGCGGGCCGCAGCCCGTGTTCAGTTCAGGACGTTGCGGCCGCGTGGGGTTTCTGGCATCTGAGCCAGTTCGCTACCGACTACCGGAAGCTCTTCGGTATTCGTCCGTCGGAGACGTTGAAGGCTGCGCTCAGTAGCTACGACGAACACGTTATTGCGCATTGACGCGGATCGGTGCTGAGAAAGCTCCTTCGCTTACGTGTGCCGCTACTGAGCAAGCCCCCCGCTTACGCGGACCGGTACTGCGCAAGCCCCTTCCGTTTCACGCGGCCGCTTTCCCACATTGCGCACAGAACTTCGCACCAACTGGTCGCGCCGTTCCGCAGCCGTCGCACGCAGCCGGTGTCAAAGCGCCGCCGCATTGCTGGCAGAAACGCGCCCCGGGTGCGCCGAGCGTGCCGCAGGCCGCGCAGGCAATGCTCGCGGCTGGTGCTGCCGGCGGATTGCGATAGCGGCTGCCATCGTCGCGTGAATCGTGATGGTTGCGACTGCCCCAGCCGTCGTGGCTGCGTCCATGGCTGCTGCCTCGACCGCCGTGATGACCGCCGAGCATTTTTTCCCAGATTCCCATTTCGTTGCTCCTCAGTTGCGTGGGCGAGTACGCCGTCGCCCGAGCGGGGTGTTATTTACGCAGCAGCCTCAAACCGTTCGCGACAACCAGCAGACTCGCGCCTGCATCGGCGAATACGGCCATCCACATCGTGCCGAGCCCCATCACCGTCAGCGCGAGAAACACGGCTTTCACACCGAGTGCGAGCGCGATGTTCTGCACGAGCACCGAATGCGTTGCCTTCGATAACCGGATAAACAGCGGAATCTTGCGCAGGTCGTCGTCCATCAGCGCGACGTCCGCGGTTTCGATGGCGGTGCCGGTGCCCATCGCACCCATCGCGAAGCCGATGTCAGCGCGTGCGAGCGCGGGCGCATCGTTGATGCCGTCGCCGACCATCCCGACCACCGAGCCCTTCGCCGCCAGCCGGCCGATCGCGTCGAGCTTGTCTTGCGGCAACTGGTTGCCGTGCGCTTCGTCGATGCCGACCTGCTGTGCGATCGCTTCGGCGGTGTGGGGGTTGTCGCCGGTCAGCATCGCGGTCTGCACGCCGAGTTCGTGCAGCCCCATGATTGCCGCGCGGCTGCTGTCCTTCACGGTATCGGCGACTGCGAAGAGTTCGAGTACGCGTGCTTCGTCGATCAGCATCACGACTGTCTTGCCTTGCCGTTCGAGCGCATCGAGCCGCGCTTCGAGGGCCGGCGAGCAGCGTTCGAGTTCTTCGACCAGGCGGTGATTGCCGAGCGAATACGTGATTCCGTCGATCGAGCCGCGCACGCCACGCCCCGGCAGCGCCGTGAAATCGTCGACGCTCAGATGCGCGAGGCCATCCGCATCCGCGGCGGCCGCAACTGCCAGCGACACCGGATGATCCGAGCGCCCAGCCAGGCTCGCCGCAAGACGGCGGCAATACGTGCCGTCGACATCGGCAAACGATTCGAAGTCGGTCTGCACCGGCTTGCCGTGCGTGATCGTGCCGGTCTTGTCGAGCGCGAGCCAGCTCAGCTTGCGGCCGAGTTCCAGATACGCGCCGCCCTTGATCAGGATGCCGCGCCGCGCCGCCGCTGCGAGACCGCTGACGATCGTCACCGGCGTCGAGATCACCAGTGCGCACGGGCACGCGATCACCAGCATCACGAGCGCCTTGTAGACCCAGTCGTGCCACACGCCGCCGAACAGCAGCGGCGGAATCACCGCGACCGCGACGGCGATCGCGAAGACGATCGGTGTGTAGACGCGCGCGAACTGGTCGACGAAGCGCTGGGTTGGAGCCTTTGCGCCCTGTGCTTCCTCGACTGCGTGGATGATGCGCGCGAGTGTCGTGTTGTTGGCCGCAGCCGTCACGCGATAGTCGAATGAGCCTGACTCGTTGACGGTGCCTGCAAACACGAGGTCGCCTTCGGCTTTGTCGACGGGCAGGCTTTCGCCAGTGATCGGTGCCTGATTTACGCTGGAGCGCCCGGCAACGATCGTTCCGTCGAGAGCAATCCGCTCGCCCGGTTTCACACGCACGATGCTGTCCGGCGCGACGCCAGCGACCGGCACCGCGAGCCAGGTTCCGTCGTTCTGCTGCACGGTGGCCTGCTCGGGCGTGAGCTGCATCAAACCCTTGATCGCGTTGCGCGCGCGGTCGAGCGACTTCGCTTCGATCAGCTCGGCGATCGTGAACAGCACCATCACCATCGCTGCTTCGGGCCACTGGCCGAGAATCAGCGCGCCGGTTACGGCGATGCTCATTAGCGCGTTGATGTTCAGGTTGCCGTGACGAATCGCGAGCCAGCCTTTCTTGTAAGTGCCGAGCCCGCAACCGACCACCGCCGCAATCGCAAGTGCCGCGGCGAGCCACGACGGCGCGCCGAGCCAGCCAGCCGCTTCCGAGCCGATTGCGGCCGCGCCGGCCAGGGCGAGCGGCCACCAAGGCTTGTGCTGCTCCGGTACCGGAGCAGCAGGTGCGCCGCTGGCGTCGGGCAGTTCCGGTGAGAAATCGAGCGAGCGCAGTGCGGCGACGATCGGGCCCAGCGCGTCGGCGGCATGCTCGACGGTCAGCGTGCGTTGCATCAGGTTGAAGTCCATGCCATACACCGACGACATGCCGCCGAGGCGCTTGCGGATCAGGGCTTCTTCGGTTGGGCAGTCCATCTGCAGGATGCGGATGGGTGTGCGTACGCGGTCGCCGATTGTTTCGGCGCGCGAGAGCGGTGCGGTAATGGTGGGTGCGGGGGTGCAGCAGGCGGTGCTGGAGTCGGCGCCGTGAGCATGGCTGTGCGCGTGCGGTTTCGGGTTGTGACTGTGATCGCACGATGCGCCGTGTGCATGTTCGCCGGCACTGCCGTGGTCGTGGTCATGTTCGCGGGCGTGGGCGTGGTCGCACGACGCGCCATGCTCATGTTCGCCGGCACTGCCGTGATCGTGGTCATGTTCGCGCGCGTGGTCGTGATCGCACGACGTACCGTGTTCGTGCCCGTCGGCATGGTCGCGATCATGTTCATGGGCGTGGCTGTGATCGCACGGCCCGCCGTGCTCGTGCCCATCGACATGATCGTGATCACGCACATGCGGCGTGGCATGGCCAGCGCGAAGCCCCGTTTCATCGGCTTCCTGGCGGTGTGCAGCGTGGGTTTGACGCATGATAGTGGCTTCCGTGGAGGATTTGTGGTCTAGTAAACACCTTGAAGCCACTACAAGGTCAAGGCTTTCATTCGCCCTGCAATCCGGAGGCCCCATGAAGATCGGCGAACTCGCGAAGATTGCTCACTGCACGACGGAAACCATCCGTTTCTACGAAAAGGAAGGCTTGTTGCCCGAAGCCGACCGGACCGAGGCGAATTACCGCAGTTACACCGCCCAGCACGTCGAGCGTTTGCGTTTCATCCGCAACTGCCGTGCGCTCGACATGACCCACGACGAGATCCGCGCGCTACTCCAGCTCACCGATGCACCGGCCGACCAGTGCGGTGCGGTCAATTCGCTGGTCGACGAGCACATCGCGCATGTCGAAGCGCGGATCGACGAACTGAAGCAGTTGAAGACGCAACTGACCACGCTGCGCGAGCAATGCCGCGTCGAGCAGTCGGTTGAAGATTGCGGAATCGTTCAGGGGCTGACCGACATGCAGATGACGGCGCCGCGCTCGCGGCACACGCATCTGGGCTGAGCGGTCCATCGAATCAGCGCCTCGTACCGCGTGACACACGCGGTACGAGGCGTAATCCATCACAGCATCGAGCTGGAGAATCAACGTGTTCACATGTAGAAATCAACCCTGCAGCGCATCGTGGGAACAGTCGGAAGTCGTCATCAAGAACGAAGGCCAGGGCCTGTTGTTCCGCTGCCCGATGTGCGGCGCGCGCAATTACGTCGACCGCATCGAAGCGGAAGACGGCTCGGTCGTCTACGAGCAGCTCGACGGTCGTCCGTTCCTGTGAGCACCCGTTCCACTAACGCCACAGATATGAACAAACCCACCCCCGCCCCCTTCAGCCAGCTCGCGCTGCCGCCCGCCACGCTCGAGAACCTCACCCGTCTCGGCTATGTGGAGATGACACCGATTCAGGCAGCAAGCCTGCCGATCGCGCTGGCGGGTCACGACCTGATCGCCCAGGCGAAGACCGGCAGCGGCAAGACAGCCGCGTTCGCGCTCGCATTGCTTGCACGGCTCGATACGCGCAACTTCGCCGTCCAGTCGATGGTGCTGTGCCCGACCCGCGAACTGGCCGACCAGGTCACGCAGGAAATCCGCCGTCTTGCGCGCGCCGAAGAGAACATCAAGGTGCTGACGCTGTGCGGCGGCACGCCGATGCGCCCGCAAACGGCGAGTCTCGAGCATGGCGCGCATATCGTCGTCGGTACGCCGGGGCGGATCATGGATCACCTCGAACGCGGCAGCCTCGCGTTGCCGTCGCTGAATACGCTGGTGCTCGACGAAGCGGACCGCATGCTCGACATGGGCTTCTTCGATGACATCGCGACCGTTGCGCGGCAATGTCCCAAAGAGCGGCAGACGTTGCTGTTCTCGGCGACCTATCCCGACGGCATCGCGAAGCTGAGCCAGCAGTTCCTGCGCAACCCGAAGCAGGTGACGCTCGAAGAGCGGCATGACAACACGAAGATCCGTCAGCGGTTCTACGAGGTGACGGAGAACGAGCGGTTGCACGCTGTCGGGCAACTGCTCGAACACTACCGGCCGGTCAGCACGCTCGCGTTCTGCAACACCAAGCAGCAATGCCGCGATCTGCTCGACGTGCTGCGTGCGCAGGGCTTTCATGCGCTCGCGCTGCATGGCGAACTCGATCAGCGCGAGCGCGACCAGGTGCTGATCCGTTTCGCGAATCGCAGCTGCTCGGTACTCGTTGCCACCGATGTCGCCGCGCGCGGCCTCGACATCGCGCAACTCGAAGCCGTGATCAACGTCGACGTGACGCCGGACCCGGAGGTGCATACGCATCGGATCGGCCGCACGGGCCGGGCGGATCAGGAAGGTTGGGCGCTCAGTCTCGCGAGCATGAACGAGATGGGACGCGTCGGTAGTCTCGAGCAGGCGCAGGGGCGCGAAGTGGAATGGCATCCGCTCGCCGAGCTGAAAGCGACGAGCCGCGAGCCGCTGCTGCCGCCGATGGAAACGCTGCAGATTCTCGGTGGCCGCAAGGAAAAGATCCGTCCCGGCGACGTGCTCGGCGCACTGACTGGCGATCTGGGTTTCAGCGGTGCGCAGGTCGGCAAGATCAACGTGACCGAGTTCTCGACCTACGTGGCCGTCGAGCGCAGCATCGTGCAGGATGCGCTGCGCAAGCTCAATGCGGGCAAGGTGAAGGGTAAGAAGGTCAAGGTCCGGTTGATGGACGAGTAGGCTGTTTGGTGTGGACGCTCGCGCCGTTACCGCAGCCGTCGCATGACATAAACGCATGCCGCGCATGACAAACTTTCGATTGTGAGCGCCCGCCGGTTGATGCCTAATCGCCAGACCGGACGGGACCGCCATGTACATGGTGGCCCGCAGACCCGCCAGTTGGAGGACTACTCATGCAGAGCGCGATGCAGGCCCGCTCGAAACTGCCCGACGTCGGCACGACGATCTTCACCGTAATCGGTCAGCTCGCGGCCGAACACGATGCACTAAATCTCTCCCAGGGCGCGCCGAACTTTGCGCCGGACCCGAAGTTGATCGACGGTGTGGCGCGCGCGATGCGCGACGGACACAACCAGTACGCGCCGATGGCCGGCATCGACACGTTGCGCGAAGCACTCGCGCAGAAGATGGAGATGCTATACGGCACGCGCTACGACCCCGCCGACGAAGTCACGGTGATCGCGAGCGCGAGCGAAGGGCTGTATTCGACCATCAGCGCACTCGTGCATCCCGGCGACGAAGTGATCTACTTCGAACCTTCGTTCGACAGCTATGCACCGATCGTACGGTTGCAGGGCGCAACGCCGGTCGCGATCAAACTGTCGCTGGATGATTTCCGGGTGGACTGGGACGAAGTCGCCGCGAAGATCACGCCGAAAACGCGGATGATCATCATCAACACCCCGCACAACCCGACCGCGACCGTATTCGATGCAGCGGACGTCGAGCGCCTGAAAGCGCTGACGCGCAACACCGATATCGTGATCCTCGCCGACGAGGTCTACGAGCACGTCGTATTCGACGGCGCGCAACATCAAAGCATGGCGTGCTATCGCGAGCTGGCGGAGCGCAGCGTGATCGTGTCGTCGTTTGGCAAGTCGTATCACGTGACAGGTTGGCGCATCGGCTATTGCCTGGCACCCGCGGCGTTGATGAACGAGATTCGCAAGGTGCACCAGTTCATGGTGTTCTCCGCCGATACGCCGATGCAATACGCGTTCGTCGAGGCGCTCGCGCAACCGCAAAGCTATCTCGGCCTTGCGGCGTTCTATCAGAAGAAGCGCGATCTGCTCGCGCATGCGCTGCGCGAATCGCGCTTCGAACTATTGCCGAGCGAAGGCAGCTTCTTCATGCTCGCGCGCTTTCGCGGCTTCTCCGACGAACGCGACAGTGACTTCGTGCTGCGCCTGATTCGCGACGCGCAGGTGGCGACGATTCCGCTTTCCGCGTTCTATACGGACGGCACCGATTCGGGGCTGATACGGCTGAGTTTTTCGAAGGACGATGCGACGCTGATCGAAGGCGCGCGCCGTTTGTGTTCGATCTGAGGGATACGAAGCCGACGGCTTCGATGAGTTGAAATCACAGGGTAAGGGGATCGGTCATGAAGATAGTCAGAAGCCTGCTGGTGGCGGCGTGTGCGGTCGCGGCAGTATCCGCAGCGACAGTGTCAGCGTTTGCGGCCGATGTATCGACGTTGCGCTTTGGCCTCGAAGCGCAGTACCCGCCGTTCGAATCGAAAGCGGCCAACGGCGATCTGCAGGGCTTCGATATCGACATCGGCAACGCGGTCTGCGCAAACGCGCATCTCACCTGCAAGTGGGTCGAGACCTCGTTCGACGGATTGATTCCCGCGCTGCAGGGTCGTAAGTTCGACGCGATCAATTCAGCGATGAACGCGACCGAACAACGTCGTCAGGCGATCGACTTCACGAACATCATCTACCGTGTGCCGACCCAGTTGATTGCGCGCAGCGGCAGCGGTCTGCTGCCGACGCCCGAGTCGTTAAAGGGCAAGCGTGTGGGTGTGCTGCAGGCGTCGATTCAGGAGACGTTCGCGAAAGCGCATTGGGAAAACGCGGGCGTGAATATCGTCGCGTATCAGGATCAGAACCAGGTCTATACCGACCTCGTGGCGGGGCGTCTCGATGCGACGCTCGTGCTGGCGCCGGCCGGACAGACGGGGTTTCTGTCGCGACCGGATGGCAAGAACTTCGGGTTCGTTGGGCAGCCGGTGCGCGACGACCGGATTCTCGGTGGCGGTGTGGCGTTCGGTATCCGCAAGGGCGATAGCGCGCTGCGCGACCGCTTGAATGCGGCGATCGTGAAGATTCAGAGTGACGGCACGGTGAAGACGCTTGGGCAGAAGTACTTTGGCAGCATCGACGTGTCGCCGAAGTAGATCGCACGCCTCGGTTACTGCGTCTGCGCGGCGCGGTCGGTGCCATTACTGCTATCGCTGTCGCTGCCGCGAAACTGGTTTTCCGCGTCGATCATCCGGCGCTTCAACAACGGAACGTTGTTGACTACGCGCAAGCCCGTGCGCATCGCACCCAGCGCGATGCGCCCAACCACCGGTCGATGAATCGGATCGTGTTCGTCGAACCGCTTGCGCGATGCCGCGACTTCATCGAAGCCGTAGCGAAGCATCTGCGCCTCGTAACCCGCCACGGCATCGTGACCGGACATCGTGCCGCGATGCGCATCGGCGAGTCGTGCGGTGAGCAGCGCTGCATCGCGCAGCGCGGTGTTCGCGCCGACGCCCCTGCCCGGCGTCATCAGATGAATCGCATCGCCGAGCACCGTGACGTTAGTGGTCGGCCATGCGTCGACCGGCACGGAGGTGCGGACGTCGACGGCGAACGCAGTGGATGGGTCCGATGCGCGGATCAGCGCGCGCAGGTTCGGATGCCAGCCGTCGGTGATCTGTGTGGCGAGCGCGAGCAGCGCGGGTTGGCCGAGTGTCATCGGATTGGCCGGCAGATTGCGCAGTGCACCCCACACGCCCCAGATCAGATGGTCGCGGCTGTTGTCGAAGAGCAGACCTGGCCAGCGCGCGAGCAGTTCAGCATCGCTGCTGCCGATGCCTTCCTTAAGCCCATCGTCGCGCCACGGAAACTCCATCACATGGATGATCGCGCCGAAGCCCTTCGGCGCATTGACGAGCGTGATGCCATCGAGCACCTTCGACGACAGCAGCGCACGCGCAGCCTCGGTCATCGGCACCTTCGCGGCGATGCTGACGATGCCGGTGTTCTCCAGCTTCGCATCAGGCAGCAACTGACGCCGCACCTTGGAGCGCGCGCCATCCGCGCCGACCAGCAGGTCCGCAGTGGCGTGTGTGCCGTCAGCGAAATGGGCGGTCACGCTGCCGTCCGCGTTCTGCTCATAAGCGGTGAACGTCTTGTCGAAATGCACACAGTCTTCGAGCCCGCTCAACAGTACCTGTCGCAACGTCATGCGGCTGACCGACTTGCCGCCGCTCATCGATTCGTCGGCGAGCGTGACGGACAGCAACTCCGTCATGTGCTCCGTGAGGATGTTGAAATGACCCGGAGTACGTGCACAGGTCGCGACGAACGTCGCGAACAGATCGGGCGGCAGACATGCCTTCAGCGACGCGATGCCATGCGCGTCAATGCCAACCCGATAGCCTTGCAGACCGTCGCTGCGCGTGCGGTCGCGCTCGTACACGGCAACATCGATGCCGGCCTGCCGCAAGCCGTGCGCGAGACACAGACCGCCGGTACCGGCGCCGATGACGATGACGCTCAACGGATTGCTGTTCATTTCCTGCTTCCTTTTTTTGTCGCAGGTTTCGTGGATTTTGCGGGTTTGTTCGGCTGATACGTCGTGGAATCGGCGGCGAGCGTGAAGCGCTGCGCGATTTCTTCGAGCCACGCGGCGCTCCACGTGATCACACCACTTTGCAGATCCGCGACGACACCGCGCACCCAGTCGAGTTCGGCGACGAGTTGCGCACGAATCAGCTCGCTTTCGAGCAGGAAGAGACGCGGGACATCGATGGCTTGCGCCTCTGCCGTCCCAGCATCGAGACGCTCCAGTTCACGCTCCAGCGCGCCGACGCGGATCCCGAGTTGCCGGCATACGTCGTCGGGCGCCAGCAACGGCAAGAACGACAACGCGGCAGGAAACGCCGGGAATTCACGCGCCGGTTGAGCGAGTTGCTCGCGCAGCCAGAGCCGTCCTGTATCGCGGCCGGCGTCGGTGATGGCGTAGACGGTGCGCTCAGGGAAGGCGCCATCGCGCTCGATTTCGTGCACCGCGATCAGATCGTTGCGCAGGAGGCGATCGATGGTCTGGTACAGGCTGTTGCGCTGACCGACGTTGATGACCTCATCCTTGCCGCGCGCCTTGATCAGCTGCAGCATCCGGTACGGGTGCATGGGGGATTCGGAGAGCATCGCCAGGACGGCGAGGGCCAACGGGGAATGACGGACCATAAAAATGCCTAGTCGATTAATATCTAGTTATTTTATGACTAGCGCGATAGGATTTGCAAGGGGAGACGTACAGTGCGGTGCGGCTGAGCCCGGAATGCAGGCGCGCGGATCGGCATCGTGAGATCCGCTTGCCGGTGGTTCCGCCGACACCGCGCCGCTACCTGGCTAACCTGTTTGAACCGCGCGGCCGTGCTGGAAAGTGACGTTGTTCAAGGCGATTCTCACGCTGCGGCAACCAGCGCACGGCTGCTCGACTCAGCAATGAGCGTCTGCCGGATACCTTCCACATACGACGTTTTATGGATCGGCCCGAGCAGCTTCTGCAGCGCTGAGTCGTCCATGATGAGCGGATTGGTCATCAGGTAATTCATCTCGACCATCTCGCGGATCAGCGGTTTGAACAGCCCGATCAAACGCAACATCGTCTTGCCGGCTACCCGCAACTTGAGCTGCCTGCCCGTCTGACGCTCCATCTCCGACACGATCTCGCGCTGTGTCGTCACACCCGCGCCGGCGAAGTGCCAGATCTTCCCGAATGCGGCGGGCGTATCGACCAGCCGCGCCACCACCGGCCCCACGTCCGGTACGAAGACGAATTCGTGGGGACGGTCGAGCGGTCCGATCATATCGGCGGTGCCGCCGTTCACCGCGGCGTGCGCCGCGCCGTGGAGCAGACTCGCTGTCACGCCCGGGCCGTAGAAGTCCGGCAGGCGCAACACCGTTGCATTGATGCGGCCGTCGTTGTGCGCCTGCATCAGCAAGTCCTCTTGCGCCTTGCGCATACGCCCCTTGAAGGTGTGCGGCTCACGCGGATGATCTTCTCGCACCCGACTCGCGTTCGCCATGCCGTACGGGTACACGGTACCGATCAGGATGATGTTCTTGACGCCGGCGGCGACCGCGCCGTCGATCGTCTTGCGCATCAGTTCGGGATGCAGTTCGAACTGCCAGTAGTTCACGCCTACCAGATAGATCAGCGTTTCGATGCCTTCGGCCGCGGCGATGACGGAGGCGGGCGAGTCCGGGTTCCACGTGACGATTTCCGCGAGCGGATCGGTGCCGAAGGTGTCGCGCAAGCTTGCTTCAGTACGACCGACGACGCGATAGGGGCGCCCCTTGCTGCTGAGAGCGGTGGCGATGCTTTGACCGATGGCGCCTGCGGCACCGAACAGAGCGACTTTAGACATGACGATTCTCCAGGGGATAAGAATTCAGAACGAGCGACGGCGAAAGGTCGCAGCGGAAACCAACGAGACGCGCGAGAGAACCGCACCGAGGTACCCGTCGAGAATCGGCCGAACCGGCGCCTGCAGCCAGGCTTCGAGCGCGGAGATCGCGGTGTCGACGACGACCTCGCCAGCCTTGATTGCCAATACACCTGCAGGGCAGTCGTGTTGCCGGGATGCCGGGTCGGCGAGGGTGGCGAGGTTCATGTCGGGCTCCGTGCGTTTCGGTGGATTGCGTTGCTGGAGACCGTAGATTGCCAAATAGACCGTCAAACGAAAATTGCCTAGAATCGCATTGTCTCTATAGAAAAATGCATACCATCATGAAACGCGAGCCTAACTGGGAGTGGTACCGCACTTTTCTGAGCGTCATGGAAACGGGTTCACTGTCGGCGGCCGGGCGGTTCATGGGGCTGACCCAACCGACTGTCGGCCGCCACATCGACAGCCTTGAAGAAGCCCTGTCGCTCAAGCTCTTCACACGTTCGTTCGACGGCTTCGCGCCCACCGATGCCGCGCTCGAACTGAAGCCTTATGCGGCCGGCGTGGCGGCGACGTCGGCGGCACTGCTGCGGGTGGCCAGCAGTTACGGGAGCGGGGTTCGCGGTAGCGTGCGTGTGACGGCCAGCGAGGTGATCGGCGTCGAGGTGCTTCCGCCGATCGTCGCGGCATTGCGCGACGAGCACCCGGAGCTGACTATCGAACTCGTGCTGTCGAACAAGGCCGACGACTTACTGCATCGCGAGGCGGACATCGCAGTGCGCGGATTCAGGCCGACCCAGGATGCGCTAGTGGCGACGCGCGTTGGGAATATCGAACTCGGTTTGTTTGCTCACGAACGCTATCTGGCCGCGCACGGCACGCCGACATCGCTGGATGAACTGCATCGTCACGCCATCGTCGGTTACGACCGCGGGACCGCTTTCACCCGTCAGTTCGAGGATCAATATCCGATGTTCACGCGTGCTGCACTGGGGTTTCGCACCGATAGCGACCTGGCGCAACTGGCCGCCATTCACGCGGGCGTTGGCATTGGGGGATGTCAGTCGGGATTGGCGGCGCGTAACAAGTCGCTTGTCCGGGTACTACCGGACGCGTTTTCGTACGCCATGGATACCTGGATCGCCATGCATGAGGACCTGCGCGAGAGTGCGCGTTGTGCGGTGACGTTTGCGGCGATTGTGGCGGGGTTGAAGGCTTATATACGGGGTGAGTAAGAGAAGCGTTGCTTCAGTTTGAAACGGCGATTGGGATGAACCTCTCCGGGTCGTTATGAGCAAACAAATAATGCTCGCCGTGCGGATGGGAAACGGCTCCCAACCGGACACATGATCGCTTCGACGATATAGCGCGGTCTGAAAGCCAGGTCATCGTTACTGAACTTAAGATAACCGGTACAAATACCCTGTTTTCTGGGTTTTTTTACATCCGGAGACTCCGTAATGATTTTGAAATTTTAAATTCCAGAAATACAGGCTGAACCGGTCGTTTTCAGAATCTTGCAATTTATGATGATTTTCCGATTGCGTTTGCATAATCGTCATACGTAGAATCGCGCGAGGTGAACGAATAATCAGACCGAGAAAAACATGGGTGCGCAGAATATTATTGGGGCGATAACGGGGGGACTGTCGCAGCAAGACCGTCTTCTGAAGCTGGATACTCCCGCGGGCAATAACGTATTGCTGCCGCACCGGGTGACCGGGCGCTCGCGTATTGGCCGCGATTTTCTCTTTACGCTCGATTGCGTGTCGAAGTCGGGCGACGTCCAGCTCAAGACCCTGATCGCCCAGCCGGTCACCCTCTGGATACAGCAGACGGACAGCTCGTATCTCCCCCATCACGGCTACGTGCATATGGCACGCCGGCTGGGGAGCGACGGCACGCTGACGACTTATCAACTGGCATTTTCGTCATGGATGCATTTCCTGAAGTTCCGTCGCGACCAGCGGCACTGGCAGGATGAGCCCGCCGACCAGATCATCTCGGACGTATTCAACCAGCACCCGCAGGCCCAGGGGATGTTCCGCTTCGCGCTGTCGAAGCCGCTGCCAGCGCGCTCGTACAGCCGGCAGGATGAGACCGACTGGAATTTCGTTCATCGCCTCCTCGAGACCGAAGGGCTCTACGGCGTGTGGCAACAGGCCGCCGACGGCAAATCACACACCCTGACGATCACCGACCGTCTTGAAACACTCGAACCGCTCACGCCTGAGACGCTCGACTTCTATCGCGCGGGTACGGACAGCGAGGCGAATGCGCTTACTCAGTGGTCGGGCTCACGCACGCTGCAATCCGCGACGCTGTCGACCCGAACGTTCGACTACAAGAATCCATCCACGCCGGTCAATCCGAAAGCAACCTCGGTACCGACGATGGGCAATCAAGGCACCCTGCCCGCACAGGCAGAAGTCTACGAATACACCGGTGGCTACACCTATCCGGAGCAGGCGCGCGGGGATCATCTGTCGAAGATCCGCATGGAGGAATGGGAGTCGCAGGCCAAGCGCTTTCATGGCGCAGGCGGCGTGCGCGCAATCGATGCAGGTCGACGCTTCACGATAACGGGTCACCCCGTTCACGATGAGGACGCCGACAGCCAGCGCGAATTCGCGAGTATCGAAGTCGAATGGATCATCGAAAACAATCTGCCGCTCTCCGGACACGAAGCGAGCTTCCCGCACAGTCTGCGCGGCGAGGTGGCACAGGCCCGCAGCGACGGTCCTGGCAAACTGTTCAGCGTTCCGCATGCGGATGGTTCCACCGGCTACTACCGGGTATCCGTCGAGGCGCAGCGCACCACCGTGCCCTACCGCAGCCCGTTCGAGCATCACAAGCCCAAAGCGAAGCTGGAAACGGCGATCGTCGCTGGACCGAAGGGCCAGGAGGCTTATACCGATGATCTGAACCGGATCAAGGTGCTATTCATCTGGGACCGGGTCAATCAAGGCGATGAGCGCGCTTCGTGCTGGGTGCGTGTCGCGCAGTCCGATACCGGCAGTGGCTATGGCGGCGTACACATGCCGCGCGCGGGTGAAGAACTGCTGATTGGCCACGTCGGTGACGACATCGACCGGCCGATCGCGCTGCACCGTGTCTACAACGGCGCCGCGAAACCACAGTGGCATTCGAATTCGCTGCTCTCGGGGTACCGGTCAAAGGAGTTCTCGGGCGCCGGCTTCAACCAGATGGTGATGGATGACGCAACTGGCCAGAACCGGGTACAGCTCTACAGCAGCAATACGAATGCGCAGCTCCACCTCGGCTATCTGATCGACCAGACCGGCAACACACGAGGCAATTTTCTTGGCAGCGGGTTCGACCTGAGTTCGGAAGCGTACGGTGCATTGCGTGCGGGCCAGGGGCTGTATGTGTCGACGCATCCTATTGCCAGCCAGCAGCTCGATGCGCGTGCAGCCAGCAACCAGCTTGTCGGTTCGGAGGGCGTGCTCGAGGCATCGTCGCAGGCGAGCGAAGCCTCGCAGGCCGAAAGCCTGAAGGAAGGGCACGACGCATTGAAGAGCTTCACCGATGCGACGCAGTACAGCGCGACGGGTGCCACGAGCAATGGCGGCAATACGGCCGGCGGTGGCACGGGCAACGCGAATGCGTTCAAGGAACCGGTGATGCTGTTCGCAGCGCCCGCCGGCATCGCGCTGTCGACGCAGAAATCGGCGCACGTTGCGAGCCTTGAGCACATCAACCTGGTGAGCGGCCAGAGCGTGCACATCGCGACAGGCAAGTCATTGATCGCGAGCATTGGCCAGAAACTCAGCCTGTTCGTGCAGAACGCCGGCATGAAGTTCTTCGCAGCGAAGGGGAAAATCCAGATCCAGGCGCAGTCGGATAACGTCGAACTGACCGCGCAGAAAAGCATGATCCTGCAGTCCGCGACCGAGAAAATCACGATCGCCGCCGATCAGGGCATCCTGCTGACGAGTGGTGGCGGATACATCCGGATTGCGGGCGGCAACATCGAGATCCATACGCCTGGGAAGGTCGATGTGAAGGGGGCGCAGCATGCATTTAGCGGACCGGCGAGTATGGGATACCCGTTACCGTCACCGCGATCTGATCAGCCGGGGCAGCTCGAACTGCTGCACAAGTATGCGAATGGCGAGCCTTTTAAGGGCGCACCGTTTTCCGTGCTCGATGCGAATGGCAGCGTGCTCCGCAAAGGCGCGCTCGATGCTAACGGACATACGGTGGTGAGCGGTTTGCCCGTGGGTGCGGTGCAGGTGCAGTTCGGTGAAGACCCGCGCAATCAATACGATCAGTCGAGCGTATTCAAGAACACGCCGTGGCCTGCGCAACCGGCGCAGCCAGGTGGGTCGGCGCAGGCATCTGCCTTGTCGCAACTGGGTGGGTTGTTGCCTTCTGCTGCGGGGGCGGCCGGTGCGGGTGGCGCGGGCGGTGGCCTGGCAGGTGCGCTGTCGGGGGCATCGAAACTGGCGGGTATGGCAGGAGCCGTTGGGGCCGGCGGTGGCTTGGGCAGCGCGCTGTCGTCTGCGTCAAAGCTGGCTGGCGTTGCGGGTCAGGCGACGCAAGGTGCTGCCGGGCTGGGGCAGGCATTGAGCGGTCAGGCAATGGGGCTCGCGCAAGGTGCTTTGGGGCATGTGTTGCCTGCGGGCGCTAGTGCGGCGCTGTCGCAGGCGAGCCAGCTCGGTGCCGCTGCGAAGCAGATCGGTTCGCTTGCGCAAGCTGCACGGGGTGCCGTTCCTGCGCTGACTTCTCTCTGATCTTCGCTCTCTCGCTCGGGCGAATTCTCATTCTTCTAGAAAAGAACTGCTATGGCTGAATCTTCGGGTGTTTTGCTTCCTAAGCCGACGGAGATATTCGTTGGTCCACTGGCGGGAATCGGAAAGATTGATGTCGGCGCGGGCATCAAAGCCTGCGACGGTTGGCTGCGTGGCATCAGTGATGGCTTCATCACCATCGAGCGGCTCAAGATGGTGGCCAACGCGTTGCCGGTGGTGGCGAACATCATGTCGGCGGTCGACCTCGTGCTCGATATCAAGGACATGATCGAGCACCACCAGCAGGGGCACAATCCCGATCTGTTCGACTGGATGAATCTCACGCTGGATCTGATCGGCATTATCCCGATGCCGCCCGACATGGCGGAGTTCCGCATGGGCGGACGTCCGGTCATGAAAATGATCCGCGAGGAACTCGTCAAAGCGGGCAAGACGGTTGCAGAAGCATCCTGGCAAGTGATCGAGGGTGCGGTGATGCAGGCGGTCATCGATAGCTTGAGTGAACAGTTTGCGGGGAAGATCCAGAGCTTCGTGGACGGCATGAAGAAGGGACTCGACACAATGCTCAAGCACTGTGCCGAGTACATCGAGAAATTCATGTTGGGTTTTGCCGATCTGTTTGCCGAGGTGGCGGGCGACAAGGCACTTAGCGTTGAGGGCAATCTCAGTGCAGCCGGAAAGCATGCGGACCAGGCTGCTGCGGGGTTTGCTTCACACGATGCGCGCAAGACCATCAATGGTATCGGCAACTTCATCGTCGACTTCTGGAAGGTCGAGGTGAAGGAGGCGGTCAATCTTGGTACGGCGGTTGCGAAGAAGCTGGATCTGCCTTATCAGAAGCTGTTGCGTGAGATGGCTGACACGTTGCGCAAGATGGTGCCGGTGGTGAAGCAACGCATCCTCGAGATGGGTGGAGCGGATTTTGGGAAGATCGGCTTTCTGATTAACTTCTTTCAGACTGTGCTTGACAAGAAACATGCTGCTTTGGAGCACATGCGTTTGCATGGGTCTGGTGTTAAGGCGCACGGTACGACGAAGGTGCATCGGGAAGAAGGTGAAGGGCGTAAGGAAACGGTTCGGCATACCGCGGAGGCGGAGCATCCGGGTGCTAATGACTGCAAGACCCGCTGCCCAGTGCCTTCGCCGGCCGGCGCGTCGGGTCATTCGGTTGGCTTTGCGCTGGGTGACGAACGGCTGAACCATCACGATTTCGTATTGCCCGGGGCAATGCCGATCAACTGGACGCGGACTTATCGCTCATTCTTCGATGCGAACGACGAAAGCGGCGAACTGGGGGCACGCTGGATTACCCCCTACACCACACGTATCGACATACACGCAGCCAAGCTGGTTTATCACGATGGTACTGGCAGAAGCGTGGAATATCCGCTGCTCGCGGCCGGTGACGCACACGACGATCAAGGCGAAGGACTCACGCTGCTGCGACTCGACGAGCAATGGCTTACTCTCACGCGTGGTCCCGAACTGCTTGAGGCCTACGAGAAGCGGGGTTCTGCATTCCGTCTCGCGTTTGTGAAGGACCGCGCCGGCAACCAGGTGACGCTGGACTACGATCAGCAGCATCATCTACACCGGCTCATCACGCCGCACGCGATCGTGGCTTTCACACACGACGGCCGTGGCCGCATCGTCGAGGCGGTCCATCACGACGGGGAAGGCAAGCGCGTGGCGACGTTGGCGCGCTATACGTACGGTTCCGACGGCGACTTGGTGGTTGCCACCGATCGCTACGGCAACCGTCGCGAGTACGCATATCGACACCACTTGATCACGCGCTACACGGACCGGACCGGTCGTGCGATGAACCTCGAGTGGAATGGAACTGGGCCGAAGGCAAAGTGCATCCACGAGTACGCGGACGACGGCAGCGACGAGATACGTCTTGCATGGCACCCGGATTTCCGGCTCGTCAGCCTGACGGATGGATTGGGCAACGTTACAAAACACTACTACGACCTTCACGGCTATACCTTCCGCATCGTGCATCCAGGTGGTCGAGAGGAGTGGATGTATCGCGATGCGAACCACAATCTGATACAGCACACGTATCCGGACGGCAGCAGCGAACGGATGACGTACGACGCACGCAGCAATCTGATCCGGCACGCGCGTCGTGATGGCAGCGTTGTCGAAATGGCGTATGACGGTAAGGATCAGATGGTCAGCATGACGGATCCGCATGGCTATGTGTGGAAGCTGGAATACGATTCTGCGGGCAACATCACTACCCGTATCGATCCGCTTGGCCGCAAGACCGAATACAGCTACAACGACCAGGGGCTTGTCACCAAGATCAAGGATGCGAAAGGAGGCACCTCGGCGATAGCATACGATGACGCCGGCCAGGTGATCGCACAGACCGATTGCTCAGGCAAGACAACAACGTGGGCATACGACAGTGACGGTCGACTACTCAAAAGCGGAGACCCGGCAGGTGGCTCGACCGTATTCAGTTACGGCACGAACGGACGTCCGATTGAAGTGAGAACGCCCGCAGGGCTCGAGCGAATTGCCTACGATGCTGAAGGCCGCCTGCTCAGTCATATCGATTCGCTGAACCGGACGACCCGCTTCGACTACAACGCGGCAGGCCGTATTGGAAGACGCGTCGATGCGCTTGGGCAAACAACCTCATACCGCTACGACCAACTCGGCCGGATGGTAACGCTGGTCGACGCCAATTCAGCAACGTACAGTTTCCAATACGATTCGCTGGGTAAGCTGATTCAGGAGAGTGGCTTCGACGGACGAACAACACGCTACACATATGGCGGGTCGGACGGTCGGCTGCAATCGATCGACGAAGCCGGACAGTCGGTTACGGTGGAATATGACTGTGGCGGCCGTCCGACGGGTCGTGTGGCGGGCGACGAGACAGAACGCTTCAGCTATGACGCTGGAGGGCGCTGGATCGAAGCCCAGAATCGTTACAGCCGGTTGCAGCGCTTTTTCGATCCGGTTGGCAATCTGGTACGCGAGCATCATGCGTACAGCTTGTTCGGTGAATCGCGGAGCTACGTCTGGCACCACGAATATGACGAGCTTGGCAACCGCATTAAGACCATTCGCCCGGATGGCCACACGATTGACTGGCTCACGTATGGCTCCGGACACGTGCATGGCATGCTGCTCGATGGCGAAGAGCGGGTGCAGTTCGAACGTGACGATCTATACCGCGAAACATTACGCACGCTCCCCAGTCGCATAAGGGAGCGCACCACATACGATCAGTCAGGCTGGTTGACCCGACGTACGGTTCAGCGGGAAAAGGCACCGGCGCCGTTCCTTGCTCGCAACTATCGTTATGACGCCGCGGGACAAGCAATCGAGATCGAAGACAGTAGCAAAGGGTTGATCGCCCATCGATACGATGTGATTGGGCGATTGATCGAAACGAATGGACCACTCGGTCGTGAGCGGTTTGCGTTCGATCCGGCAAGTAACATCTTAGATGCAAGGCGCCCGGAGAGCACGCTACCCTTAGACGTACCGAGGGCGCTTGGCAATCTGCTCACACAATACGCTGGCACACGTTTCGAGTACGACGCGAGCGGAAATCTGTCTCATTCGCGGTCGTCGCACGGGGAACAGCACTACGAGTGGGATGCGTTCCACCGCCTGCGCGTTGCTCGTGTGTCTAGGCCGGAGCGGCGATTCGAAGCACGGTATTACTACGATGCGCTCGGTCGCCGTATTGCCAAAGAGGTGAACGGCGAGCGCACGGTATTCGGATGGGACGGCGACCGGCTGGCCTACGAAACCAACGCGAGTAGCAGTGCGCATTACATCTATGAGGTTGGCTCATTTGTTCCGCTCGCACAGTTCGTAACTGCTGCAGTGGAGGGAATTCCGACGCCGGTGGCCGGCGAGACGGATCGCTATATGCCGGAAGACGATCCTTTACAAAGGATTCCGCAGCGATCAACGTCTGCTCGTCTGTTCCATTACCACTGCGACCCAACCGGCACGCCGCTGTCGATGACGGACGAAGCGGGCGAAGTGGTGTGGGATGCTACATACAGAGCTTGGGGAGAGGCCGGGGAGGTAATTGCGCGTGTGTCCAAGGTAGCCGGAATCACGCCGTGCAATCCGCTACGTTTCCAGGGGCAGCAGTTTGATGAGGAAACGGGGCTTCATTACAACCGCTTCCGGTACTACGATCCTCAGCACGGGCGATTTGTTAGCCAGGATCCGATTGGATTATGGGGCGGTGCCAATCTGTACCAGTACGCACCGAATCCGATCGGGTACATCGATCCGCTTGGGCTTGCCAAGGGTAAATGCACCATATACTGGTACAACAATATCGGTGGACGCACTGGCCATTACACCGTTAAGACAATGGCCGGTACGGGGAACATGCATACTGAGCAGCAAAATACGGGCGATACAACATGGATTGCGCGCGTAAATAGCGCCGACGCGGGCGAGCCCGCGAATAGCGCGACGTTCGACGTGCCGGATGTTGGTGCAGCCCAAACATTCCAGCGCGATAAGGTTAGGGCCGGTGACAGACAAGAATCGAACGGCGCCTATAACGTCATGAGCAACAGTTGTATGACACACGTGATGGACGTACTCAACGCAGGGGGCGTAGAGGCGCCGTCCGGTGGACGCGCTGCATGGGATTTCCTTAACAATGCCGGTGTCGGTCCGCGTGCAAAGTGAGCTGAGCCGCAATCGAGGTATGAATAAATGATGTCTTCAACGTTGTGTTCGCGGCACGGTACTCGCCCTCCCACGATGGCATCAAAACGAATTGTGGCTTGTATCAATACAAGAGGACAATTTGCGCCCGGTGAACTGGTCAAGGTGTCGTTCGACCGGCCAAAGCGTAGTTCGGTGGCCTGGATGACCCGGGGCGAACTAGGGGAGCATGCTGCTTCTGCGACTTATGTCGACAAGATTGCTCATATTACGGACCGGCACGCGTTCGCCGTACTTGAGCGCCAGTTGGTCTTCGTTTGCCCGAATTGCCTCGATGAGTTGCTGGTACGCTCTGGCGAGCAGCCATTTGCGCCGACGTCGAAAGAGCAGGCGTTCGACACGTCAGTTGTCGCCAAGGGTGTAGAACCTCGTGGACCGATCATTAAGTGCGATATCCACGGGATGGTATTCGGAAGACCAACCTCGCCACGAATCGCTGGTGCAATTCAGAGGGGGGATACGTTACCGGATGCTCGTCTGATCAGGGTGATTACTGTTTCATCAACGAAGCACGAGAATGAATTCTGGTTTGATGAAGCGTTTCTTCATCAGGTGCTGGGATCGAAAATCGAAATTGCAGCATCGGTGTGTCGCCTGGAAGATCGACAATATGTAGATGCGCTTCTGGATGTGGCAACGGGGGTGTGTCCGCATGAGATGCAAGACTTCCTGAAGCGGAGTGGTGTCGAGCTCTGAATGTGGTTGCTGGCGTTTCTGCACACGTGAAATAAGATGCCTCAAGCGATGTGCGATAAGCACGGTTCTCAACCAGCAGAGTTGGTGACGCGAAACGCCTTGGACGTTATTCGCGGTCGCGTTGCTGACCATTCCATATCTATACATCCCGTCATATTGGTCTACGAGGAGCTTGAGTACAGTGGTTTCGCGACCAATGTAGATCTCATCATGCTCCAACGAGTCAGTAGTGTCAGAAATTCGGTGCGACTTTTCAGATTTGAAAAGGAAGATGCAATGTTAGACGCTCTTGGCTTGTTCACAGCTATCTGCGCGCGGTGCTTAGCCGAAGCATTCTAGGGGCACAAGCATTGACGCAATGCTCGAACTGATCGAAGTGAAGGAGTTCTCGGGAGAAGTACGACCAATGAAGATGCCGCAGAATGAAACGATTGTTCTTGATGTGGCCGGGAACACTTGTGCCGTCTGGACGGACATTCCTGACCATTTCGAGGTTCTACAGTCACTGGGTTTTGTGCGTAGCGACGATCGTTGGATGCGTCAGATCGCAGACGCAACCGATCGGCTGCGGCTCATCCAAGTCCTGATCGAAATGAAGGCTCTTTTCTCGGCGGGGCGCGATTGGAGCCCGCAAGAGCTTGTTAACCACTTTCGAGAGACCGGGGCTATAAGCGGTGCGTATCGCTCGATATCATGGCAGGCGTCGGATCACTACCTCATAGAAGAGAATCAGTGAGGCATGTACGGTGTGTACCACTCGCTGGGCCTGTCAGGAATTTCGTGTTTAAGGCATAACATGCTCTCAAGGAGAGACTATGCCTCGCAAACCGAAAGCCAAACCGGCAGATCTGCCGGTGATTCCGGCTGAACTGCTTGAACAGTTTGGTAACGGCCCGATGACGGCCGAAGCCATCAATGCGGCCACGATGGCCCTCAAGAAGGCGCTGATCGAGCGGGCGCTGGGCGGCGAGATGAATCACCATCTCGGTTATCCGTCAGGCGCCAGCAAACCGGTCACCGTCACCAACCAGCGTAATGGTCGTGGCGCCAAGACGGTGCTGACCGAGGACGGTCCGATGCGGATCGAGGTGCCGCGCGACCGCGACGGCAGTTTCGAACCACTGCTGATTCCCAAACACGAGCGACGCTTCACGGGCTTCGACGACAAGATCGTTGCCATGTACGCCCGGGGCATGACCGTGCGCGAGATTCAGGGTTTTCTGCTGGAGCAGTACGGTACGGAGGTTTCGCCCGACTTCATCAGCTCCGTGACCGATGAGGTCATGGCCGAGGTAACTGCCTGGCAAGCCCGACCGCTCGAGCCGATGTACCCGGTCGTATTCTTCGACGCACTGCGCGTGAAGATCCGCGAAGATGCCGTCGTGCGCAACAAGGCAGTCTATCTGGCGCTGGGCGTGCTACCGGACGGCACACGCGACATTCTCGGGCTCTGGATCGAAGGTACAGAAGGTGCCAAATTCTGGATGAAGGTCTTCAACGATCTGAAGACGCGCGGTGTCAACGACATCCTGATCGCCGTCACTGACGGCCTCAAGGGCATGCCCGAAGCGCTGGCCGCCGTATTCCCCAGGACTACGCTGCAGACCTGCATCGTCCATCTGATTCGCAACAGCCTGGATTATTCGAGCTGGAAGGATCGTCGGGCGCTGGCAGCCGCCATTCGCCCGATCTACACGGCACCCAGTGCAGAGGCCGCCGAAGCCGAGCTCAATACGTTTGCTGACGGCCCCTGGGGCGAGAAACTCCCGATGATCAGCATGGCCTGGCGCAGTGCATGGGATCGCGTGATCTCGTTTTTTGCGTTTCCGCCCGAGATACGCAAGATCATCAAGACCCGCGGCCACTTCCCGAGCGATGAAGCGGCTACGAAGCTTATCTGGCTGGCCTTGCGTAATATCACCGCCAACTGGGGGCATGCCGCTCACGACTGGAAGACCGCCATGAACCAGTTCGCTATTCTTTATCAGGATCGCTTCTTCAGATCATCCGTGTAATTCTCAACTCGCCTTGAACACGGAAATTCTGACACCCCCAACCTTATGAGGACACGCTGGAGATAAGCTTCGCACCACATTCCGTGGGGTCGCCGTCATAGGCCACCGCCTTGCCGTGATGCATGCGGGTACTGTCTCTCGGGGTAATCGCGAATGTACCCTGACATTTGGGGCACCAGGTCTTGTCTCCTTCAAGAGCCACAGGCACTCCCAAAACCTTGAAGTCATCGCTCGCGGTGGTCACTTGACCGCCGTGGGTCGTCTTGTCGTTCAAGCGAATTACGCCACGTTCAGCTTCGTCCTTCATGAAATATTCCCGTCAGGCACCGGACAGATTTTTCGGAGGTTGGTCCGTCAGCCATAGCCGCGCATTGACCACCCCATCCTGTTCGCCGCCCCAGTGATCGACTTTACCCTGCGGATCGTTCGGATACTCGCCGCGCTGTTGTGCCAGGACCGTTTCTGCCCAACCAACCGGTGTGCCCGCTCGTGGTTCTGCATACGGATCGTCCGGCGAAATCTCGCTTACTTTCCCGATCGATTCCGGCCATTGTGGGTCACGACAGCTCGCATTGGCTACGATACGACCCGCCGCGAAGACCAGGACAAGTGGCATTGTGATAATTCGCCAGAACGGGGACGCTCGCATGCCCAGCCCATAGAGCGCGAAAAGGAACGACTCGCGCGGCGTCTCGTGTTCTGTATGAAACAGCATGGGTTTCGGCAGACCGTTCGGGCCACCGTTCATGTACTTGCACCAATAATTCCATTGCACCAGCACCAGTTCCACCTCGGGCGATCCCGTCCACTCGCGGCCTATCGAAAATACCCTTGTCACCTTACCGTTCTCGTCTACCGCGTAGTGACGGATGTGATACACGGTGTTGAACTGTGTTACTTCCTTGTGCAGGCAGAAAATCGAGTCTTTTGCCCATGGTGCCTCCCATACAATATCGCCTTGGCCACGCCTCATGAAGAAGCGTCGCGAGCGGATTGCGTACAGCTTAAGCTCGCTACGGTGGAAGCGGATAGGCCTGCGCCGCAGGCCAAAGAAGAACCCGCGGCCCATTCTCCAAACAATGGTGCCGAAAAGCACGACTGCAGCAAGTGCAAGGCAATCAAAAACAAACAACCAGAAGGCGGGAGCGGGTGGGCCGCTGTGCGTGAAGTTATAGATGTATGGGCCAATCCCCATAAATACGAACGCCAGCACTACGCCTGTGATAAACCACTGCTTTTCCAGAAACGATGGTTCTGTCACGTCCATGTACGTCGAGTTCATCCTGAAGATCGTGCCCGTATCCCACATGTCGGGGCCAACTGGCCGATCTATCGGCAACCGATGCATCATGTCCCACTCCGGCACCGGTTGGCCGATACATTTCTTCATCAAGCGCTCATCCATGCCTAACCTCCTGCGGCCGAGTTATACGCATCTAGCTCCTCGTTGAGCGTGTGGTACTCGCTTTTGCTAAATTTGCACCGCGAAATCCATGCTTTCAGTTCCGCTCCCTTGTATAGGGCGATTGCAATTCCGATCAGGATTGAAGCTACCAACACTGGCCAGAAGAACGGAATCGTGCCGAAGAACGCTGCGACCGCGACATAGGCGCCCAGAATTCCACTTGCTACGTAGAGAGCGGACAAGCCATATTCCTGAGCGTGAAACGCTTCAGGTGCATTTTTGAAAAGATCGTAGCCTGCGAGCACAAGGCCGGCGATTGAACCGATCGCCCGGCCGCCGTATTTGCCAATCTCCGAGTAGCGCTCTGCATTGGCCCATTGCTTGAGAATATATGCCGAAAGTGGATGTGTCTCGGCTTTCGCGACAGTTTCGGCCGCCGTTTCGATGATATTTCCCACAATTGAGACGATGCATGCAGCAAGCTTCCGCTCGTTTTCGTCTTTGTTGAACCGATCGCTGCCTGAGAGGTCCTTCGTCGCGAAGACAAGCGCTACCATCTGGAAGATAGCGGTGGCAACGCCCTGATGAAATGCAGCTGGTGCGGACGATCCGAGCCACTCTCGTGTAGTTGCTGCGCCAGGCAGTTTAATACCTTTAACCGTTCCTTCCAGCTTACCGGTACGCTGCAATGCATCAGTGTCCAATTCGTACACCACAACATCCGGATCGGATACCGGAGTGGTTTTCAAGGTTTGTTTGGCAACCTGCGTGGCGTTCTCTCGCCTCTCAGTCCGGGTGCCATCGAGGTCCACTCCCAGGTCTTTTGCGTTCTGGAGCATCCAATCTCTCAACGCAAGCTTGCTGACCTTGGACTGTTTGATCGTTTCGCCAGAATGCAGGGCAAGTCGGATAGTTACCACTCCCCACGCGACGCCTCGAGCCGCCTTGGTCAAAGTCTCAACGATCACATTGCCGGTAGTGAGCACGAGGCGGTCAAAAAGCTTGTCTGCCTGGCCGTTCTTCGGCAACCGCTGGAATGCTTTTTTGTAGATCTGAATGAAATTTTCATATTGGATGTCCGACCCATGCACTTGGGAAGCCGCTGCACTCATCAGATCCTGCTGGTTAAACATCAGCGCACGCGCATAAATGTTGCGCGTATCCGATAGGGTGCCTTGATTCAGCCAGTCGTTTAACACCTTCGTACATTGGTCTGTTCCTGCCGCTGCTCCGATAGATTGTGCGCAAGATTCGCTATATGCAAAGCCGCTGCGCATATCTGCGTCATCGTGCACGCCGGCCATCCAGTCAGCGAGTAATTTGGAATTCAGCCAGCCCGCATGCGCCTGCACAAGCGGTTGCCAGCTGGGTTTGAACGCATCCAGAGCGCTTTGGTACTCTTTCGGAAAACCCTCCAATGCCTTCTGGTTAATGACGCTGACACGTTTGCCATCCGCACCGACCGTCGTCGAAGCGTCTTCCCATGCCGCGTCTTCGGCGGCTTTCTGCGTGCCTGGTACGTCGTTCTCCCGCTGGTCTTCGTCCTGCATGGCCTTGGTCACACTGCCAGACTGGAAGGTACCTTTGACCACCCTCCATAGCAGACCAATATCCGCGACTCCTTCGCCACCCATCGGGTTTTCGTTGGCCACCTGAATATCTTTCGTAACGGCATAGTCAACGCGTACGGATTCCCGCGCACGCGCACGAATTCCCTGTTCGGCTCGTCCGAGTAGTTGCGCGGACATCCATTTCCAATAGATTCCTTCGTTGAAACCGTTGTTGAGATTGGGTACGGTCAGCTCGGCGAGATCGTTGGTCAACCCCACTGGATCGTTAACCGCAACGATGAAACCTTTCCTGTTTGGCGATTGCGCCATCGCGTCACTAATGCGCGGGACATCACCATGCTGGTCGATTTCATATTTTGGTGGCGTATTGCTGAATTCGAACGCCGCCTTCATCTCATCCTTGCTCATCTTGAAATGAGCAATCTGCTCATGATTTGCGAAGAATTCTCCCGTGTCGGCAGCACCACCACCCATCATCTTTGGAATGTTGATGCATTGCATGTGCTTCTTGCGCCAGTCCTCTTTAGTTACATTGCCGACCAGGGTCTTCGTCCACTGGACGTTCGACCAGCCAATCCAGAGATTCGTCGCTTCATCGACACCAGGCGTATGCTCGATGTCGACGCAACGGCCCAGGGCCATCCATTTGTAATCGGTGCACTGTTTGCCAGCCCATTCCGCGTCTTGCGGGGGCGGCGCCGATCCCGGCGTAAAGCTCCACATCAAACCGTCGGGAAATATCAGATAGGCTTTCAAACGGTTGCGCTTTTCGTCCCATGTATACAGATATCCTGGTCGTATGGCGCGCAGCGTATATTTCGCGGCTCCGACCGATTGCGGCGCACGTCCGTCAATCTTGAAGTTTCCACCAAGTGCGGGCGCTTTAGCGGCGCCACGCGGACATGCCACTGCGTACCGGACCGGATACATCAGCAGGGATTTTCGATCGCACATCGAACACGAGGCCATGTTCAGATCCTTTCGGCAATAGGGTGAGACGCACGCTCCGCGAGCCCACGATAGTCGGCATCCGTCAAACAGGTCTTCGCTTCCGCCCATGACACTTCATGACGGGCGAGTGCAGGCCAGACCTCCTGTAGTTTGGGATGGTCAGCAAAGGCTTGCCCGTAATGCAGACAACATAGGCTGTAGTCAGTCAGGTCATCCAAATTGCTCAAGCCGCCGCGGACAGCGACATCGGCAAGTATCCGGTCAAGCAGTCCCGGCAGATTGCGCACCTCTTCTGGCGATAGGACCGGGAGTCGATGAAGCACCTTCGTCACAATCTCACTTCGATCAATCCGCACCCATTGTTCCGGGGTCGGCCAGCCGGATGCAGGGTCCCCGGCTTCTGGAACCGGAAGTGCCGGGCCGGCGATCTGCCATTTGTGGCCGCCCCAGGCGAACTGCCAGGTGCGCATTGGCTGCAGCAACGCGTTGCGTTGTGATGGCTTTAGTACGACCAGCGCCAGACTCAACACACGCGGATCGTAGTATCTCCACAGGACCGGACGGCCGTCGGCACCTGGACCAATCAGATAATGGGCGATGTGCCGGACCAGCTCAGCGAGCGGCCAGTCACTGTCGATCCACGCGCAGACAACCGGTGGCCGGTCTGGGTCGGGCTCTTCACGCCAGAGTTCGGTCAGTGCGACTTGCTGATCGGGTTCAAGCGATGCAACGTCGATCAGCTTTGGCATCAACTCGTCACGATGGGCGAGAATCAACGGCGTGCACGAATGCAGCGTGAGTGTGCGTAGGTAAGGGGCAAATCCGATCGTCGTGGGTTCGATCAGAGCGTACCCATGCGTAAATGGGCCATCAGGGTCCGCGGCCGCCTGCATGTCCAAGTGTGCTGCTGTCGTCATGAGTACCTCATGACAGCGGTACGGATGCGCTGCCCGCCTGTCCTGCAGAGGCCGTTAAGGATGAGCACAGATCCGAGCCCGGAAATTTCGCCGGAATGCTCTGCGGCCCCATCGTGCCGTGACTGGCCGCATGAAACTGATTACCGCCCGGTGTGAAACCGTTGATACCTTCCGCGCTGATCACCAGCTGACTGTTGCCAGCGTTCAACTTGATGCCTTGCTTGGCGGTGATATTGATCCAGTCCGACGTGCTGATAATCGACACGACTTTTTTTGCCAGAAGTTCAAGCTCGTCGTTTTGCGCCTGAACCTGCACCTTGCCGGCGGCTGCGATCAGCTTGATGCCCATACGGTGTACGAACAGTGAAAATTTCTCCGACACGCTGGCGAGCATCGATTTGCCGGCCGCGATGGACACGTTCGAACTGGCAGTAACAGCTACATGCTCGCCGCTCGAAATGTGGGTCGAACCTGGTGCAGTGGTGACGATCCCTGAGGCGCTAGCGAGCAGCAGATAGGGATCGCGCAACTCCGGGAAAGAATCGTCGCCACCAGTTCCTCCGCCCTTGATCGAATCGTTTTGACTTTTGAGCGTATCGGCAACCTTGCCTTGATCGCTGCCACTATCCTGCGCCTGGGACTGCTGGGCCAGTTTCTCCAGTTGCGCATGCAGGGTCTGCGACTTCGCCAGCCGCCCTGCCGGTTCGCTGATATCGGCCAGGTGGGATTTCGCCTGTGGCCGCGCGTCCGTGCTGATCAGCATGCCTCTTGCGGACCGGATTGCACCCACTGCATCGGTGCGCAACTCGAAACCCTCACCGCGAGCGTCCTGCCGGCCGGACGTATCCTCGACACGTGTAACGTACCCTAGCGATAACTGGGAGTGCTCATGATCGCTCCGTAGCTGGGTCTGGATCTGGTTCGCAGTATCGTCAAATATCAGCTGGCTGCTGCGGCCGCCCGCGGCGTTGCCGCTCGCCCCATTCAGTTCACGGCTGCGGAACCCCATCAATGCACCTTGCTCAGGCAGCTTCCACGGCGGCATGTTGGTCTCGTTCGCCACGCGCCCAGTGATGATCGGACGGTCCGGGTTGCCATCCAGGTGCTGCACGATGACTTCGGAGCCCGCTCGGGGTAACGCAGACATGCCGTTCTCCCCACCAGCCCATGATGACGACGCACGCACCCACGTGGAGCTCGCTTCGTTGCCGCGTGCTTCGCGATCCCAGTGAAACTGGATGCGGACCCGTCCGTACTCGTCGGTGAAGATGCTCTGGCCAGACGGCCCGACTACGATCGCGGTTTGCGGTGCGAGAATTTTCGTATCGACACTGTTGAACCCACGTCCTGGCCGCCACGGGACGTTGCGGCGGATACAGGTCAGTTCGTTGCTGTATTCCGTGGCGCCATTTGTACCCTGCAGGTAGTTGTTGGTGACCGAATGGCGAACTGCAACAATCAGGAACGTGCTTTTCTCACCATCGCCATACAACGATTGTCCGTACTGATTGATCAGCTCGAATTGCCGCCCGGGCATCACATAGCGGTTGTTGCCCTGACCTTCGAAGGTCTCGGCGGTAGCCTCGATCTCCTCAAGCCGGCGTTTCGCGAGATCCTCACCGGCCTGACCCAGCCCAAAACCGTAGGCGCCAGTGTATTCGTACTGCTCCAGCTCGGCGGGTACCGTGCCGTGGTTGTTCAGCGTAGGCAATCCGGTCGACACAGGGCGGGGGTTCTTGAAATCGAAGCGGCCAACGGTATAGGAGGTCGGCGCCGCGCGACCGGCAAGCGACCAGCTTCTGATCCCGTCTTCCCCCTGAAAATCCGCCACGCCATGGAAGGGAATTTGAGGATTTGAGCCATCGATCGCCGCGGCGTCACCCGACGTGTCGGTTACGATCAGCTTGTGACTTCCAGCCGTGTGCTCATACCAGTACAGATACCCGGCCGCCTCCAGGCGGCGGTGCAGGTAGTTGTGGTCGTGTTCCTCGAACTGGCACGCCATCGTCATGACGGGGTCATTGCCACGTACACGCCAGTCCCAGTCCGGCAACGTGAGATAGTCCTGCAGGATCGTGGACGCTTGGGTGTGTAGATCCTTTTC
Source organism: Paraburkholderia acidicola (assembly GCF_002362315.1). GTDB lineage: Bacteria > Pseudomonadota > Gammaproteobacteria > Burkholderiales > Burkholderiaceae > Paraburkholderia > Paraburkholderia acidicola. The sequence continues at coordinate 1,330,479 of NZ_MTZV01000004.1, read as the reverse complement.
CTGAAAGAGGCGGCTGTTTCGTCTCAGCGTAAGGTAACGTAACCATGGACCGATTGTGGCTTCGTAAAACGCAATCGAACCATCCATCCTGACGAGTCGAAACGCAAATACATAACCGCTGAAGTGCCGCAAACTACCATCTGGACGAACGAACTGAATATCAACCAGTTTGCCCAGAAAATCCTTCGGGGCAAGCTGCGTGTCATCTGACAGGATTTCGGCGCAAAACTCGAAATCACGAGACAGAGATTCGACACCTTCAAACCGATTCAGCAATAGCACAGACGACGGCGCGTCGTTGTGGGGAAACGCCAATCGCAAATCACGATTCTGTTGCCGGTCTCCCCAAACTGCTTTCAAAGTCTGTTCTATGGTCGACATGATTTTTCGGTTTCGAATTTTTCCAGTCCGTTAATTCTACGAAATTATCAAGTGAAAAACATAAAGAAATATCAAATCACGATTTGGTTTTTGGGTGTCAGGCCAAAAAATGGCAGCGTTTGGCCGCTTGGATACTCGTAAGTGTCGTGCTGCGAATTCGCCCCCCGCCCGTGGACTCCGCTTGTGCGAGAGGGTTGGGTGCATTGGGCGAAGGTGCCGCTCCATGCGACGGGCCGCCTAAGAGAAATCCTGATGCATGACGGCGAGGCATCTCGAGGCGCAACGACGCATCTGTGATGAAGGGCGGAATGTCATAAGGAGAAAGCGGCGCGGTATGGGTTCAGTGCGATTCTTTGGAAGCGCAGTCGGAAAGATAACAGTAGTAATCAAGGCTCGAGGCGAAACCCAACTGCACCACTTCCAAGGTGCATTCCAGTTACTCGAAAAGGCAATTTTAAGTAACCTAAGCGGTAAACGATTGGGGAATCTTTAATTTTAAAGGAACGGAGTTTGAGGAAGCTGTAAACCTTGCTGGACAAGGCTTCGCCGTTGACTGTATTTGTCCGGTCGCCCTTTTTCGGAGGCTGAATTTCTTGGCGACCACAGCGCGGCTGGTGGCCGCCGTGATCACCGCGCAGGAACGATATTGGTGACGTTGATCGCCACAAGCGCCGAGGAAATATTAGACGCCGTCTAATACCAACGCGAAATAGAATGAAAAAAGGACCTAGCATCGCTGCTAAGTCCTTGAATTTCTTGGTGGGGCGTGAGTGACTCGAACACTCGACCTACGGATTAAGAGTCCGCTGCTCTACCAACTGAGCTAACGCCCCCAACAGACTGCAAATTATGCAGCATTCCGGACGCCTTGCCTAGCCCCCTCAAGCAGATTTTTTGAGAAAACTCGCCTTAAACCCATCCAGGACGGCAAAGCGAACCTCGCCAACCAACCGCCCATAAACCCGCTTCTTGCACCATCCCGGTATCATGTCGCGACATCATGCTGCGCGAAACGTCGCGCGGCCCGAACGGGGGCATACGATGGACGAAACCGCAATCCGTGAACTGCTTGATCGCGTGCTGGCACCGTGGGTCAAGACGCTCGCGCTTACGTCCGTGGCAGTCGACGACCAGAGCGCCACGATGCGCCTGCCGTTTTCCGGCGAGCTACGGCATTCGGGCGGCGTGATCTGCGGCCAGGTATTCATGGCCGCGGCCGACACCGTCATGATCGTCGCGATTTCCGCCGCACTGGGCGGTTTCAAGCCGATGACCACCGTATCGCTGAACATCAGCTTCATGCGCGCGGTGCGCAAAGGCGATGTGCTCATCACCGCGCGCGTTCTGCGGATGGGCCGCAATCTCGTGTTCGGCGAAGTCGAATTGTTCGACGAGGACGGCAAGATGGCCGTTCACGCGACGACGACCTACGCGCTGCTCGACTAACGCGGCCGTCGCGGCGCGACGAACGTTAGCCTTCAAGGAAAAATCAATCGATGTTCGATCAGGTCGTATTTGCAGGCGGTGGTAACCGTTGCTGGTGGCAGGCAGGTTTCTGGGATGTCGTACAGCCCGAACTGAATATCCGGCCGCGCGTCATCACCGGTATTTCGGCGGGCGCCGCGACGGCATGCATGCTGTACACGCGGGACGCCGATTGGGTCATGCGCTATTACGAAGAAGCACTGCGCCACAATCGCAAGAACGCTTATTGGGGCAACTTGCTGCGCGGCGAGTCGGTATTTCCGCATTACCGGATTTACCGGCAGGCGCTGCTGGATATCTATAGCGATAAATTCAGCGCGCTCGCCCATGCGCCGGAAATCCGCATCGGCGTTTCGCACCTGCCGCGCTGGCTCGGCGCGCGTAGCGCAGTCGCAGCCGGGCTGATCGCGTACAACATCGAGAAGTACGTCCGCAAGACGCTGCATCCGACGCTCGGTCAGTCGCTTGGGTTTCATCCGGAGTTCGTGCGCGCGCAGGATTGCGCGACCGTCGAGGATCTTGCCGACCTGATCCTGCAATCGTCAAGCACGCCGCCGTTCACGCCCGTCCTGCGGCGCAACGGCCGGCCGGTGCTGGATGGCGGGATGGTGGACAACGTGCCGGTCGGCGCACTCGACAGCACGCCAGGCAACGTCCTCGTCATGGTGACGCGGCTCTATCCGCGGCCGCAGATGTTCGTCGTCCCGCACGGCACGCAGCAGCGCATCTACGTGCAGCCGTCACGCAAGGTACCGATCTCGAGCTGGGACTACACGAGCCCGTCGCAGATGGTGCACGCCTATAACCTCGGACGAGGCGACGGCGAACAGTTCCTGCAACGCGTGCCGGATCTGCTGGCAGCCGGCGCACGCGACTGAGCGGTTGAGTCGCGGCGCCGCTCAAGCAGTTCAGCGCCGCCGACCACCCTGTAACGCATCCGGATTGGCGACACTCGACAGGTCGCCCCCATCGAACGCAAGAATATTCCTGAACGCCGCGCCGAAATACAGTTCGTAGCTTTCCCGCTCGACGTAACCGATGTGCGGCGTGCAGATCACGTTTTCCATGCGCAGCAGGCTGTAGCCCTGCAGGATCGGTTCGCTTTCGTAGACATCGATGGCGACCATGCCGGGCCGGTTTTTCGACAGCGCGTTGACCAGCGCATTTTCCTCGAGCAGTTCCGCGCGACTCGTGTTGACGAGCAGGGCTGTCGGTTTCATCCGCAGCAGATCTTCCTGCCTGACGATGCCACGCGTGTCGTCATGTAACCGCAGATGCAGCGACAGCACGTCGCTTTGCTCGAACAGTGCCTCGCGGTTTTCCGCGGTGCCGTAGCCGTCAGCCCGCGCCGCTTCGAGCGAATGCTCGCGCCCCCAGACCAGCACGTTCATGCCGAACGCCTTGCCGTAGCCGGCCACGAGCTTGCCGATCTTGCCGTATCCCCAGAGGCCGAGCGTCTGGCCCCGCAGCACCTGGCCGAGCCCGAAATTCGGCGGCAACGCCGAGGTTTTTAATCCCGACTGCTGCCAGGCGCCCTGCTTGAGGTTCGCCACGTACTGCGGGATGCGCCGCTGCGCCGCCATGATGAGCGCCCAGGTCAGTTCGGCCGGGGCGGTCGGTGAGCCGCTTCCTTCGAGAACCGCAATGCCGCGCTCGGTGCAGGCCGGGAGATCAATGTGGCTCGACACCTTGCCGGTCTGGCTGATCATCCGCAGGTGCGGCAATTTGTCGAGCAACTGCGAATTGATGCGGGTCCGCTCGCGGATCAGCACCAGCGCGTCGATTTCGGAAAGCCGGCTGGCCAGCTGGCCTAATCCGCGCACGCTGTTGTTGAAGACCTTGACCTCGTGGTCGGCCAGCAAATGGAAGCAATCGAGCTTGCGGACGGCGTCCTGATAGTCGTCGAGGATGGCAATCTTCATGGCATTAGTGTTTTGCGGCGCACCACGGAGGCGCGGAACAGAGTGTTATGCTGGCTGTCCCAACATGTGACTTACGACACACGTGGGACCGATGGGATGCCTCACGATACAAGGCGCCACCACGGCAAATGGCGCCAGACTGTAAGACAGATTCACTAGGTTTTTATCAGCTTGTTGCTTGTCGACGCAAGCCGCTTTACAGACGGTTTCAGACCACCGCAGGCAAGGCGGTCAGGGTAACCGCAAAGCGGGCGGCGCGGCGCAACAGGCTGAGCGGCCCTTCACGACATACCACGGCCGCGGCGGGCCGGATCGTTTGGGCACCGCCGGGCTGGATGCCTCTCGCACGCAGTGTGTCTGCTGGGCTTGTACCGTTTTTCTAATAGCTTGTACAAAACGGAGACAGCTCGATGAATCATCCCGCTTTCGCAGGAAACACGGCCATTGAGGCGCCCGCCTGGGTCAAACACCGAAAATTGATCGACTGGGTGCAGCGCGTCGCGGCGCAGACTAGACCGGCGCGTGTGGTCTGGTGCGACGGCTCGCAGGAGGAATACGACCGGCTCTGCGCACAGATGGTCGAAGCCGGCACGATGAAGAAACTCAATCCCGCAAAGCGACCGAACTCTTATCTGGCGTGGTCCGATCCGTCCGACGTCGCGCGCGTCGAGGATCGGACCTTCATCTGCTCGCAGCGCCGCGAGGACGCGGGGCCGACCAACAACTGGATCGCGCCCGCCGAAATGCGCTCGACCCTCGATGGCCTGTTCGAAGGTTCGATGAGCGGCCGCACGATGTACGTCGTACCGTTCTCGATGGGGCCGCTCGGTTCCCCCATTGCCCATATCGGCGTCGAACTGTCCGACAGCCCCTACGTTGCCACCAACATGCGGATCATGACCCGCATGGGCCGCAAGGTGTACGACGTCCTCGGTGAAGACGGCGAGTTCGTGCCGTGCGTGCATTCGGTCGGCGCACCGTTGGCCGCTGGCCAGCAGGACGTGCCGTGGCCGTGCGACGACACGAAGTACATCGTCCACTTCCCCGAAACCCGCGAGATCTGGAGTTACGGCTCGGGCTACGGCGGCAACGCACTGCTCGGCAAGAAATGCTTCGCGTTGCGCATCGCATCGACGATGGGGCGCGACGAAGGCTGGCTCGCCGAACACATGCTGATTCTCGGCGTGACGTCGCCGGAAGGGCGCAAGCATCACGTGGCGGCGGCGTTTCCGTCGGCCTGCGGCAAGACCAATTTCGCCATGCTGATCCCGCCCGAGGGCATGAACGGCTGGCAGATCTCGACGATCGGCGACGATATCGCGTGGATCAAGCCGGGCAAGGATGGCCGTCTGTATGCGATCAATCCGGAAGCAGGCTATTTCGGAGTCGCGCCGGGCACCAGTGAGAAGACCAACTTCAACGCCATGGCGACGCTGAAGGAAAACGTGATCTTCACCAACGTCGCCCTGACCGACGATGGCGACGTCTGGTGGGAAGGCATGACCGACGAGCCGCCCGCCCATCTGATCGACTGGCAGGGTCACGACTGGACGCCCGCTAGCGCGAAAGAAAGCGGGCGCAAGGCCGCCCACCCGAATGCACGCTTCACCGCACCGGCGGCCCAGTGCCCATCGATCGACGCAAACTGGGAGAATCCGGCCGGCGTGCCGATCGATGCGTTTATCTTCGGTGGCCGTCGTTCGACCACGGTGCCGCTCGTCACCGAAGCGCGCAACTGGACCGAAGGCGTCTACATGGCCGCGACCATGGGCTCCGAAACGACGGCGGCGGCCGCGGGCAAGCAGGGCGTGGTACGGCGCGATCCGTTCGCGATGCTGCCGTTCTGCGGCTACAACATGAGCGATTACTTCGATCACTGGCTGAATACCGGCGAGCGTCTGCAGCAACTGGGCGCGAAGCTGCCGCGCATCTTCTGCGTCAACTGGTTCCGCAAGGGCGCTGACGGCAAGTTCGCGTGGCCGGGCTTCGGCGAGAACATGCGGGTGCTGCGCTGGATGGTCGGCCGGATCGAGGGCGCCGCGCGTGGCGACGAGCATGCGCTTGGTGTGTCGCCGCGCTATGAGGACATCGACTGGCGCGGCCTCGACTTTACGCAGCAGCAGTTCGACGAAGTGATCTCCGTCGACGACGCGGCATGGCGCGAGGAGCTCGCATTGCATGCGGAACTATTTGACACACTGCAGCAAGGCTTGCCCGAGGCACTGGAGCGCACTCGCACGACATTGGAGAGTCGCCTCGCCGCTTGACCATGTGAGTATCCACTTCGCATAAAGGCCGCCCTCGGGCGGCTTTTATGTTTTCTGGAGGCCGCTTTGACACTTTCTTCGGCCTTTCTCTTTATGCGACAGAGATTCTCGCTGTTCTAGCAATGCACGTAATGCTAGCTGCGATGCAGCAGATTGTTTCCATTGAGGGAATAATCGAGTGCGATGCACTACGCTGGGGAATACAGTCGCACGAATTTCAATCAAAAATGCTGCAACTTAGGCAACTTCTGCAGGAATTTGGGAGTCGTAGGAGAATTACGAGATTGCTTCATAGTTATTCAAGAAGCTGTAACACGGCAGGAGTTGTCCCATGGATCATTTGCAGTCGATGCGAGTATTCGTCCGCGTGTCGGACCTCGGCAGTTTCGCCCGCGCAGCCAGCGCGATGGATATTTCCAACGCAGTAGCGACTCGCCACGTAGCCGATCTCGAAAGCCGGCTTGGCACGCGTCTCCTCAATCGTACAACCCGCAGCCTTTCGCTGACCGAATCCGGTCAGGTGTATCTCGAGCGTGCGCGCCAGATTCTCGACGAGCTCGAAGACGTCGAGCAGATGGTCGTCGCGCGCAATCATGAACCGGTCGGTACCTTGCGGATTGTGGCTCCGGTGGTGTTCGGGCTGCACAATCTCGCGCCGGTCCTGCAAACCTACGCAGAACGTTACCCGAAGGTGGTGCCGGATGTGACGCTGGTCGACCGGCAGGTCGATCTGGTCGAAGAAGGATTCGACGTCGGTATCGTGATCGCGCGGCAGATGCGCAGCGCCAGCATCGTGACGCGGCGCCTGACCACCGGTTGCATGACTGTTTGCGCGACGCCCGCCTACCTGGAAAAGCACGGCACGCCGACGCGCCCCGAGCATCTGCTCGAGCACCCGTGCCTGTCGCTGCCGTCCGAATACTGGGGCGACGAGCGGGTTTTCACCGGGCCGGAAGGCGAAGTCCGGGTGCGTCCGACCAACGTGATCGTCGCGAACAACACCGAAATGCTGCGACAGTTCTCGCTGCTCGGCATGGGCATCGCGATCCTGCCCAGCTACCTGATCGGGCGCGACAGCACGCGCGGCCGGCTTGTCAGGCTGCTGCGCGACTACCGGTTGCCGCAGGTCGAAATCAACATTGCTTATCCGAGCCGGCGTCACTTGCCCGCCAAGGTGCGCACGTTCATCGATCATCTGGTCGAGCATTTCAGCCAGACGCCGAACAGCCTGCTCGGCGAGCAGTGGATCAAGGACGGCATTGGCAACCCGGCGCACGATTCGGCGCACATGCTCGCACCGGAAGCCTTCGACGGTGCCGAACCGCTGTCCAGTCTGCTCGATAACGAGATCTCGCCGCCCACCAGCCAGTCGAAGTCGTCGCCTGCGCGTACGCGGTCGACGGTGTTGTCGACGTTGTGAGTGAGGTTCCGGGCGGGCGCTTGAAGGCCCGCAAGCGCAAGCGGTAACGCGCAGTCAAACGAAGCACAAAGAAAAGAGCGCAGTCACATCAAGTGGCTGCGCTCTTTTGTCGTTTGCTGGCTCCCGCCCGGCCGTCAAAGCCGGGCAGCTAGGCTACAACGGACTACGAACCCGTTTTGCGCGCGGCAGTCTTCTTCGCCGGTGCTTTCCGGGCCGCAGTGGTTTTGACCGCGGCCTTCTTGCTGGCCGGCGTCGCCTTCACCGGTGCGCTTTCGTCTTCATCATCGTCACCGCCAGCCGTCGCCTTTACTGCCGATTTCGCCGCCGCAGTTTTAGCCGCTGTCTTCGCCGACGGTTCTTTCTTCTCGAACTCGAAGCCGATCTTGCCGTCGCTCTGCTTGACGAGGAACGCCTTGAAGTTGCGGCCCGTCCGCGATGACTTGAAGTTCGTCAGCAGGTCGGTGCGCCCTTCTTCGAGCAGCTTCGCCATCTGTTCGCGCGTGATCTCCTGCTGGAGAATCACCTTGCCCGAACGGAAGTCGCAGGTCTTCGGATTGGCCACCGAGTTCTCGCAGACATAGCTCATCCCGTGCTCATAGATGCGCGCCTTGCATTTCGGACAGGCACCGACTGGCTGCTGATCCGAGAAGTCAGGCACTTCGCCGTCTTCGCCACCCGAGTCCTGGCCGAAATCGAACTCGAGCTTGTAGTTCTTCGTGTCTTCGTCGAACGACAGCTTCAGGATCGCCGAGAACGGCCGCCCCATCTTGCTGCGGAAGCCCGATAGCGGACCAATCACCTTCTTCTGCAGCAACTCCTCGACCTCTTCGATTTCGAATTGCCGGCTACCCGGAATCTTCGAAATCGAGAACTCGCACTTCGTGCAGGCAAAGCGCCGGTAGTTTTCCTTCACCTGACCGCCGCAGTTCGGACACGGTGTTTGCAGCGTTGCGTAGTCGCCAGGGATCGTGTCCGAGTCGTACTCTTTCGCGCGCTTGACGATGGTTTGCGTCATGCGGGCGATTTCCTGCATGAACGCATCGCGCGGCAGATTGCCCCGCTCCATCTGCGAGAGCTTGTATTCCCATTCGCCGGTCAGCTCCGGCGCGGTCAGTTCCTTGACGTCGAGGCCGCGCAGCAGCGTCATCAACTGGAACGCCTTGGCGGTCGGAATCATGTCGCGGCCTTCGCGAATCAGATACTTTTCGCCGAGTAGCCCTTCGATGATCGCCGCCCGCGTGGCCGGCGTACCGAGCCCCTTCGCGGCCATCGCCTCGCGCAGATCGTCGTCTTCGACGAGCTTGCCCGCGCCTTCCATGGCCGAGAGCAGCGTTGCTTCGTTGTAGCGTGCCGGCGGTTTGGTCACGAGCGCCTGGGCCGCGATCTTGTCGGTCTTGACTTTCTCGTCCTTCTGCACCGGCACGAGGTTCGCGTCTTCACCGCTCGTTTCGCGTCCGTAGATCTGCAGCCAGCCCGGCTCGACCAGCACCTTGCCTTCGGTCTTGAAATGATGGCCGACCACTTCGGTGATGCGTGTGGTCACCCGGGATTCGGCGGCCGGGAAGAACACCGCCAGGAAGCGCTTGACGACAAGGTCGTACAGCTTCTGCTCGGGCTCGGACAGCGCCTTCGGCGCTTGCAGCGTCGGGATGATAGCGAAGTGATCGCTGATCTTCGAATTGTCGAAGATGCGCTTGTTCGGCTTCACCCAGCCCTTGTCGAGCACCTGCTTGGCGAACGGCAGGTAGTTGTTGCTCTCCTTGAGCATGGTGAGCGTGTCTTTCACCGTGTCGATGTAGTCTTCCGGCAGCGCGCGTGCATCGGTACGCGGGTAGGTCAGCACCTTGTGCCGTTCATACAGTGCCTGGGCGAGACCGAGTGTGTTCTTGGCGGAGAAACCAAAGCGCCCGTTTGCTTCGCGCTGCAGGCTGGTCAGGTCGAACAGCGCCGGAGAAAGCTGCGTGGACGGCTTCGATTCTTCGGTGACAGTGCCGAGCTGGCCGCGGCAGGCGGCGACGATCGTCTCGGCGGCCGGCACGCTCCACAGGCGCGAGTCGCGCTTCTCGGGGTCGAACTCGTCACGCTTGAACTTCGTATCGAACCAGCGGCCTTCGTAGAAGCCCCCGGCGCACACGAATTCCGCCTTCACTTCCCAGTAATCGCGCGGCACGAAACGGCGAATCTTTTCTTCGCGTTCGACGACGATCGACAGCGTCGGCGTCTGCACCCGCCCGACGGTCGTCAGGAAGAAGCCGCCGCCCTTGCTGTTAAACGCCGTCATCGCACGCGTACCGTTGATGCCGACCAGCCAGTCCGCTTCCGACCGGCAGCGCGCCGCATCGGCGAGCGGCTGCATGTCCTCGTCGCTGCGCAGATGCGCAAACCCGTCGCGAATCGCGGCAGGCGTCATCGATTGCAGCCACAGGCGCTGAACCGGCTGCTTCGACTTGGAGTGCTGCGCGATCAAACGAAAAATCAGCTCGCCTTCGCGTCCTGCATCGCATGCATTGATCAGGCGCTCGACGTCCTTGCGCTTAATCAGCTTCATCAGCACCTTCAGGCGCGACTCGCTTTTTGCAATCGGGTTGAGGTCAAAATGCGGGGGGATAACGGGAAGATTGGCGAAACTCCATTTCCCGCGCTTGACTTCATAATCTTCCGGTGCCGCGATCTCCAGCAGGTGGCCGACCGCCGACGAGAGCACGAATTCGTCGCTCTCGAAGTACTCGTCATGCTTGGTAAACCCGCCCAAAGCGCGCGCGATGTCGTTCGCGACGGAAGGCTTTTCGGCGATGATCAGTGCTTTGGACATGACTGGATGTGAGTTGGTGGATTCGGGCATGGACCCTTCGGTCTATCGCCCTGGCTTATAGACCAGGGACGACCCGGGGTGGCGACCCATTAACGACCGCTTTATAGCACACGCTGAAGCAACAGCGATTCTGTGGCTGAAAAAAGCGAGCCATCATAATTGCGTGTCTACTTATTGAGCAAGTGTCGGCAGCTCTCGCTGCCACCGGCGCGCAACGCCCGTGCCGGCTCGCTTTCAGCCAGCGGGCATCGGCTCAGGTAACAGATCAGGCAACCGCCAGCGCCGGCCTCAACTTCGGTGCGCCGGTCACGCCGGGCAACGCAGTGAGATCAGCGAGCATCCGCTCTACGATGGCCGTCTGCGGCAATACGGTCCCGAAGAATCGTGTCGTCACCGCGTCTTCGATCAGGATGGTCGGAAAATTCTCCACATCGAGGTCGTCGAAGCGGTCGGCATGATTTTCGATGTCGATCCACGCAAAGCAGACTTCCGGATGCCGGTCGGCGAGTGCATCGAAGGCCGCCCGGTAATCCCGGCAGGTACCGCACCACTCGGCGCACAGACACGCGACGAACAGCGTGCCGGGGTGATTGACGTGCTCGGCGATCCGGTCCTGGTCGGTGTCGAGGTTCAGCGCGGGCATGTCGGTTCCTTGGGTGCTGGAGGCGGGAGCTTTTGGCGCGAATGTAGCATGGCGGGTCATTGTCCGTGATGGGCCCGGATGAACCGGCCGCCCTGCAGAACCGTCAGATGCCCCGCCAACTCGAGCTGTAGCAGCATGCTCTGCAGCGTCGTGTCGTCCATTTCGGTGCGGGCGGCCAGAATTTCAAGTGTCGCTGGCGCGTGACCGAGTGCGTCGAGCAGCCGTTGCGCGTCTGGTGCGAGGCTGGATCCGGCCGGTGCCGCGCCTTGCGGCGACCCCTCGGGTTGATCGGCGGTTACCGCGGTTACTGCCGTTGCCGCGTTCAACGCCAGTTCCTCCAGCACCTCCTCCGGGGTTTCGACGAGCTTGGCGCCCTGCTTGATCATTCGGTGGCTGCCGCGCGACAGCGGCGCGTGAATCGAGCCCGGCAACGCAAAAACATCCCGCCCCATTTCGTTCGCGAGCCGCGCGGTGATCAGCGAGCCGGAGCGCATCGCGGCCTCGACGATCAGTACGCCGCGGACCAGCCCCGCGATCAGCCGGTTGCGCTGCGGGAAATGGGCGGAGCGCGCGGGTGTACCGAGTGGCCATTCGGTCATGATCGCGCCCGACTGCACGATCTGGTGCGCGAGCGCATGGTGGGCCGCCGGATACACGAGATCGGCGCCGGTACCGATCACGGCGACGGTGCCGGCAGACCCGGCAAGTGCCCCGCGATGCGCCGCCCCGTCGATACCGAGCGCCAGCCCCGACACGACGACCACGCCGGCCGCGGAAAACGTGCGCGCGAAGCGCTCCGCGTCCTCGATACCCTGCGGCGTGGCACTACGGCTGCCGACCACAGCAATGCCCGGCACGTGCAACCGGTCGATTCGCCCTTTTACATATAGCAGCGGCGGCGGATCGGGCATGGTCAGCAGCATGGGTGGGTAGGCTGGATCGGCGAGTGTCACGAGCGCGTTGTCAGGCCCCTCGCACCACGCGCCCACGGTATCGACATAGGCGGGAAAATCCGCACCGGGGGCCGCGAGCGCCGCACGGGCCGCGGCCTCGCCGGCGATCACGACAAGCGACGCGTACGGCTGCCCCAGCACCGCGTCCGGCAGACCAAACGTGTCGAGCAACAGGCGCAGCGCGGTGGGACTCAACCCCTTTGCCATGGCGAGCCGGAGCCAGCCGGCGAGCTCATCGCCGGTCATCGGCAGTGCGTGCATTAGCGGCCCTCCCACGGGTGCGTCGGGCGGTCGGTGAAGGGCCATGTTAAAATTTTCATCATCCGAAATAATCTCCGGCAAAGAATTTCCGAAACTGCGTGCGGCGGCGCGTGCATGCATGAAGCGGTGCTTTGAACCGAACTGGTTCACCCGCATATCCTCTGCGTACCGCGATGGGCTCACAAGCTGGCCGAACGGTCAGCGCAGCCCCACGCCGCAGAACCGCATCGAAACGCACCGCATCGCAGAGCCGGATCACTCACTTCACGAATATGGCTTTACTCAACATCCTCAATTACCCGGACAAGCGGCTCTACAAGGTCGCGAAGCCCGTCGAGACGGTCAACGACCGCATCCGCCGGCTGGTCGCCGACATGGCCGAAACGATGTACGCCGCGCCCGGCGTCGGTCTCGCCGCAACCCAGGTCGACGTGCATGAGCGCGTCGTCGTGATCGACGTGTCCGAGACGCACGACGAACTGCGCGTGTTCATCAATCCGGAAATCGTCTGGAAGAGCGACGAGAAGAAACTCTCCGAAGAAGGCTGTCTGTCGGTGCCGGGCATCTACGACGACGTCGAACGTGCCGAGAAGGTGCGGGTGCGGGCGTTGAACGAGAAGAGCGAGAGCTTCGAGGTCGACTGCGAGGGCTTGCTTGCGGTGTGCATCCAGCACGAGATGGATCACCTGCTGGGCCACGTGTTCGTCGAGTATCTGTCGCCGCTGAAGCAGAGCCGCATCAAGACGCGAATGAAGAAACTCGCTCACGCGATGTGATGCGCGCCCACCCCGTCTTTTGCTTCCACTCATGAGTCATACGCTGCGCGTCGTCTTTGCCGGTACCCCTGAATTTGCCGCAGCGGCGCTCGCTGCGATCCATGCGGCGGGTTTTCCGGTGCCGCTCGTGCTGACCCAGCCGGACCGGCCCGCGGGCCGTGGGATGAAACTGCAGGCCAGCCCCGTCAAGCGCTTCGCCGAAGAACACGGGCTCGCCGTTGCACAGCCGCCATCGCTGCGGCGTACCGGCAAATTTCCCGCCGAAGCCACTGCGGCCATCGAGCAGCTACAGGCAACGCCTCACGACGTGATGGTGGTCGCCGCCTACGGCCTGATACTGCCGCAGGAAGTGCTCGATATCGCACCGCACGGCTGCATCAATATTCACGCGTCGCTGTTGCCGCGCTGGCGCGGCGCCGCGCCGATCCATCGCGCGATCGAAGCCGGCGACACGCAGACCGGCATCACGCTGATGCAGATGGATGCCGGCCTCGATACTGGCGCGATGATCTCCGAGGCGCGCACGCCGATCCATCCCGACGATACGACCGCGACCCTGCACGACCGGCTCGCGCAGGCGGGCGCGACGCTGATCGTCGAGGCGCTGGCCGAACTCGAACGTAGCGGCCGGTTGCACACCGTGCCGCAGCCTGCAGACGGCGCCACCTATGCCGCGAAGATCGGCAAGCACGAAGCGACACTCGACTGGCGCCGCCCCGCTGCGGTGCTGGCCCGCCAGGTGCGCGCTTTCGATCCGTTCCCCGGCGGTGTGGCGACGCTCGACGGCACGGCGCTGAAGATCTGGGCTGCTGCGCCGGTCGAGATGCGCAGCGACGCCACACCGGGCACGATCGTCGAGGTTGCGCCGGAAGGCGTCGCGGTAGCGTGCGGCGAAGGCGTGCTGCGACTCACGCAACTGCAGAAGCCAGGCGGCAAGCGCCTGCCTGCACGCGAATTTCTCGCCGGCTCCACGTTGGCTGCGGGACAACGTTTCCAGCTTCCCGACGAGCAATAAGCAGGACAGTAAGCGCCTGCGCGCCCGCCTCTGAGGTTTTCATGCTCGGCATCACCCATTTCGGATTTTTCGTCGTCGCCGTTTTCCTGCTGAACGTGACGCCCGGCCCCGATACGGCTTATATCGTTGGGCGCAGCGTTGCTCAAGGCCGTGGCGCTGGGTTGATTTCGGCACTCGGTATATCGGCGGGTTGCTGCGTGCATTCGCTTGCCTGTGCGTTCGGGCTGACGGCGCTACTGGCGGCATCGGCGACCGCGTTCACGGTGATCAAGTTCGTCGGCGCGATGTATCTGATCTACCTCGGTGTGCGCCTGATCCTCACCAAAGCGGACTCGAAACCGGTAGCGGGAACCGCAGCGCAGGCCGCCGGCGCGCCGAAATCGCTGCGGCAACTGTTCCTGCAAGGCTTCTGGACCAACGTGCTGAACCCGAAGGTCGTGCTGTTCTTCGTCTCGTTCTTCCCGCAGTTCGTCACGACCGCGAGCGATCACAAGGCATGGGCCTTTCTCACGCTCGGGCTCGTGTTCGTCGCGATGAGCATGGTGTGGAACAGCTTCGTCGCGTGGATTGCCGGCAGCGTCACGCAGCGTTTTTCCGGTAAGCCGGGCGTGAAGCGCTGGCTGGACCGTGGGGTCGGCAGTGCGTTCGTCGGTCTTGGCGTTAAGCTCGCTACTGCAACACGATGATTGAATTATCCTTGCGCGCCCATATCTAACAGAAAGCTTACAATCGGGCGTCCCCAGCATATTGCCTGGAAGACGGCGCGAGATATGAGCCTGTGTCCAGGCAAGGAGTAACGAACATGTTCAATTGGGTCAAAACCACGGTGTTGATGGCCGCGATCACGGCCCTTTTTGTTGTTATCGGCGGGATGATCGGCGGCCAGCGCGGCATGATGCTCGCGCTGCTGATCGCGCTCGGTATGAATTTCTTTTCCTACTGGTTCTCGGACAAGATGGTCCTGCGTATGTACAACGCGCAGGAAGTCGACGAGGCCAGCGCGCCGCAGTTCTACCGCATGGTCCGCGAACTCGCGACGCGCGCCAACCTGCCGATGCCACGTGTCTACCTGATCAACGAAGACGCACCGAACGCGTTTGCGACCGGCCGCAACCCCGAGCATGCGGCGGTAGCGGCTACGACCGGCATCCTGCGGGTGCTGTCCGAGCGCGAAATGCGCGGCGTGATGGCACACGAACTCGCGCACGTGAAGCACCGCGACATTCTGATCTCGACGATCTCCGCGACCATGGCCGGCGCGATCTCCGCGTTGGCTAACTTCGCGATGTTCTTCGGCGGTCGTGACGAGAACGGTCGTGCGACCAACCCGATCGCGAGCATCGCTGTTGCGCTGCTGGCGCCGATTGCCGGCGCGCTGATCCAGATGGCGATCTCGCGTGCGCGTGAATTCGAAGCGGACCGCGGCGGTGCGCAGATTTCGGGCGATCCGCAGGCGCTTGCCAGCGCGCTCGATAAAATCCATCGCTACGCGAGCGGCGTCCCGTTCCCGACCGCCGAAGCACACCCGGCCACGGCGCAGATGATGATCATGAATCCGCTCGCAAGCGGCGGTATCGCGAACCTGTTTTCGACGCACCCCGCCACCGAAGAACGCGTCGCCCGGCTCATGGAGATGGCGCGCACCGGGCGCTTCGACTAGGGTGCCGGTCGACGGGCGGCGCGACACGCCGCGCCTGCCTCATTAGAGAAAGCGAGCCTTCAGGGTTCGCTTTTTCATTGGCCAACGTTGTCTGCCGCCGTTTGCATGCTGCCTGTGTCTGCAACGGCATCGGGCGGCTGCCCAGGCTCGCCACGTTACAATGTCCCGTTTGTGTCGCGCGCACTGCGCGGCCTGCCCGCGCATTCTCCATGACCCGAAAGCCTTCCCAGCATTCCCCTTCCCAACCGGCGTCGCGTGAGCGCGAACACCGCCTGTCGGCATTGCATCTCGCCCCCGACTCGCTCGGCTTCGCGCTCGACAGCGCTGCTCAGGCAATCGGCGCCGTACGCGCCGGTTCTGCGCTGCCAGCGGCCGTGCAGAGTCTTTTTTCGTCTGCAAAGGACAGTGGCGCCGCTGTCGCGCGCGGCGCGGTGCAGGACATCGCCTACACGACGATGCGCCGTCTCGCGAGCGCCGACTGGCTGATCGCACAACGGCTGCACAAGGCCCCGCCGCCGCATGTGGCCGACGTGCTCGCCTGTGCGTTCGCGCTCCTTATCGACGAGGGCGCCGCCGCGGCCTATGCCCCGTTCACGGTGGTCGATCAGGCGGTGAGCGCGATCGGCGCGCGGCGTGAGTTCGTGTTCGCAAAGGGGCTCGTCAACGCGGTGCTGCGCGGCTTTCTGCGCGAGCGGGCAGCGCTTCTCGACGCGTTGCAGGCCGACGAGGTAGCGCGCTGGAATTACCCGTCGTGGTGGCTCGATGCAGTCCGGCGCGCGTGGCCCGACGCATGGCAGGAGGTGCTCGCAGCCGGTAACGTGCAGGGTCCGCTGACGCTGCGGGTCAATCCGCGCCGCTCCACCGTCGATGCCTATCTACAGATGCTGCGCGACCAGGGCATCGCCGCGACCCACGTGGGCGCCTATGCGGTGCGACTCGCCACGCCGACCCCGGTCGAACGCATTCCCGGTTTCGCCGATGGCGTGGTATCCGTGCAGGACGCCGGCGCGCAACTCGCCGCGCCGCTACTCGACGCGCGCGACGGCATGCGCGTGCTCGACGCCTGCGCGGCGCCCGGCGGCAAGACCGGACATCTGCTCGAACTTGCCGATGTCGACGTCGTCGCGCTCGAAAGCGACGCGTCACGGGCACGCCGCATCGGCGAAAACCTGCAGCGTTTGCAGCTCGACGCGGAAATCCGCATCGGCGATGCAGGCGACGCCACCGCGTGGCACGACGGCGAACCGTTCGACCGGATTCTTGCCGACGTTCCGTGCTCGGCTTCGGGCATCGTGCGCCGGCATCCGGACATCCGCTGGCTGCGCCGCCCATCCGACATCTCCGCGCTCGTGGCCGAACAGCGCCGCATCCTGCAGGCACTCTGGCCGCTGCTGAAAACGGGCGGAGAACTGCTCTACGTCACGTGTTCGATCTTCCCCGAAGAGGGCGAGCTGCAGGCACAGTGGTTTGGAAACCTCTACCCGGATGCGGTACGATTGGACGCGCCGGGGCAACTGCTGCCCGCGGCTGCCCGCGTGCCCGCCGACGCATCGGCCGGTTCCCTGGCTGGGCATTCCACCGGCCAGCACGCTGACCACGACGGATTCTTCTACGCGCGCTTTCAGAAACGGTGATCATCAAACGCTTCTTTCCGCTTCGGCTTGCGGCCGTGCTCTGGTTTGCGCTGGCCGTTTGCCTGACCGCAGCCGGTCAGGCGCGCGCCGATTCGATCGCCGTACAACGTGCGTCGCTGCAATCTGACGGCAATGGCTGGGCGCTCGATGCCCGGTTCGACTTCGAGCTGAACAGCAGCCTCGAAGACGCGGTCAATCGCGGCATTCCGCTGTACTTCACCACCGATTTCGAATTGAGCCGCCCACGCTGGTACTGGTTCGACGAGCAGCCCGTGAGCGTGTCGCAGAGCATCCGGCTGTCGTTCCAGCCGCTCACGCGCGAATATCGCGTGTCGAGTGGCGGCCTGCAGCAGGGCTTCCCGACGCTCAGCGACGCGCTCGCCGTGATCAAGCACATCACGTCCTGGCACGTGATCGAACGTAACGACGTGCATGCCGGCGAAACCTATACCGCATCGGTGCGCATGCAGCTTGATGTCGCACTGATGCCCAAGCCGTTCCAGATCGACGCGGTCAACAACCGCGACTGGAATCTCGTTTCCGACTGGAAACGCTTTACCTTCACGGTGACCGAACGTGCTAAATAGCGTACGCCGCGTCACCAGTGTGAGCAGCATCGTCGCGCGCGTGCTGGTGTCGACGGTCGGCGTAACGGCCGTGCTGCTACTCGTGCTGCTGGCCGCCGCCAGCGCGAACACCGAATTCTTCGATCGCTACTACGGCTGGCTTTACGCGGCCAACATCGCAGTCGCGCTGATCTTCATGCTGATCGTGACGGTGCTGGTCGGCATCATCATCGTGCGGTTGCGCAGAGGGAAATTCGGCACGCGGCTGCTCGCGAAGCTCGCATTCTTCTTTGCGCTCGTCGGCGTGGTGCCGGGCGGCATCATCTATGTCGTGTCGTACCAGTTCGTGTCGCGCAGTATCGAGTCGTGGTTCGACGTCAACGTCGAGACTGCGCTGACGTCGGGCCTGAATCTCGGGCGCGGCATGCTCGACGCATCGCTGTCCGATCTGCAGACGAAGGCCCGGTTGATGGCCGAACAGATCGCGAGCGCCGATGCGCCAGGCACGACGCTCACACTGCTGCGGTTGCGCGACCAGTTCAGCGTGCAGGACGCGACCATCGTCGCGCCTGCGCCGCCCAGTATGTCGGGCGCGACGCCAGGCATGCGCGTCGTCGCGCAGGCGTCGAGCAATTACTCGACGCTGCTGCCAAGCGACGTGCCGACCCAGATGATGATCGATCAGGCGCGCGGTCACGGTTACGCGGCTATCGAAGGCGAAGTGGACGGCGACCCGGCCGCGCACGGTCCGAAAGGCGCGCTGCGGCTGCGCGTCGTGACGCTCATTCCGGATTCGAACGCGGCGCTGCTGCAGCCCGTCGAGCGTTTCCTGCAGCTTACACAGCCGGTCTCGCCGACGCTTGCGCGCAATGCCGATGCAGTGCAGCGCGCGTATCGCGAGTATCAGGAGAAGTCGCTCGGCCGCACGGGTCTGCGCAAGATGTACATCGGTACGCTGACGCTCGCGCTGTTTCTCGCGACCTTCATCGCGATGATGATCGCGCTCGCGCTCGGCAATCAGCTCGCGCGGCCGCTGTTCCTGCTCGCGCAGGGGACGAAGGAAGTGACCGAGGGCGACTACACGCCCAAACGTGAAATCAAGTCGCGCGATGAACTCGGCTTC
Organism: Paraburkholderia acidicola; assembly: GCF_002362315.1. Lineage (GTDB taxonomy): Bacteria > Pseudomonadota > Gammaproteobacteria > Burkholderiales > Burkholderiaceae > Paraburkholderia > Paraburkholderia acidicola. The sequence continues at coordinate 1,311,561 of NZ_MTZV01000004.1, read as the reverse complement.
CTGACCCAGTCGTTCAACGCGATGACCCGGCAGCTCTCCGAGGCGCGCGCCGCGGTCGAGAACAACCGCATCGCGCTCGAGCATTCGAAGGCCTACCTCGAAAGTATTCTCGCGAACCTCACGGCCGGGGTGTTCGTGTTCGACCGGCAGTTCCGGTTGACCACCGCGAACCGCGGCGCCGAGCGGATTTTCCGCCAGCAGTTCCAGGCGGTACTCGGTTCGGCGCTCGATCGCATCGGCGTGCTGGCCGACTTCGGCGCGATGGTGCGCAAGGCGTTCGCGGACCGCGAAGCGGCGAGCCGCGACGGCGACGACCGCGGCCACTGGCAGCAGCAGTTTTCGGTGGAAGTGCCCGGCGAAACCGATCCGTTGACGTTGCTCGTGCGCGGTGCCCGGCTCTTCGCCGCGACCGAAGGCGATGTAGCCGATGTGCAAACGTCGGGCTATGTGGTCGTCTTTGACGATATCTCCGACGTGATTTCCGCGCAGCGTTCGATTGCGTGGGGCGAAGTGGCACGACGTCTGGCGCATGAAATCAAGAATCCGCTCACACCGATCCAGCTGTCGGCGGAACGGTTGCAGATGAAGCTCGCGGACAAGCTCGGGCCATCGGATGCGGATGTGTTGAAGCGTGGCGCGACCACGATCGTCAACCAGGTCGCGGCGATGAAGCAGATGGTCGACAATTTCCGCGACTACGCACGCACGCCGCCCGCGGTACTGGCGAACCTGCAGCTCAACGATCTGGTCAGCGAAGTGATGACGTTGTACGGGATCGAGGAAGGCAAGAGTGCGATTGCGGTGGAGCTGGCGGAGTTGCCGGTCATTCGCGGCGACGCGACGCAATTGCGGCAGGTGATCCACAATCTGCTGCAGAACGCGCAGGACGCCGTGGCCGAGATTGCGGAGCCGCGCGTGTTGCTGGAGACGAGGACAGTAGAATATGGCGACCCCGACGCGGAAGGAAAGGTGCGCATCGCGGTTCGGCTGACCGTGACGGACAACGGCTCGGGGTTCCCCGCGCGCATACTGACACGCGCATTCGAACCTTACGTGACGACCAAGGCCAAAGGGACAGGGCTCGGTCTCGCGATGGTCAAGAAGATCGTCGATGAACACGGCGCGCGTATCGACATTCGCAACCGGCTCAAGGCAGGCGATGTGATCGAAGGCGCGCAGATCTCGATCCTCTTTCTTCAACTCGCAGACGATACGGCAGCGCCCGACGCAGGACCGCAGACGACGCACGGCGCAGCGTTGCAGGGAACGACAAAAGCAACAGTGCAGACAAGGGCAGCGTAAATGGCAACCATCCTGGTGGTAGACGACGAAATGGGCATCCGGGAATTGCTCTCGGAGATCCTGAGCGATGAAGGGCATGTCGTGGAAGTGGCGGAGAACGCGCAGGAGGCGCGCGAACTGCGGCAGCGTCAGGCGCCCGATCTGGTGCTACTCGATATCTGGATGCCCGATACCGATGGCGTGACGTTGCTGAAAGAGTGGGCCGCGCAAGGGCAACTCACGATGCCGGTCATCATGATGTCCGGCCACGCCACGATCGACACCGCGGTCGAAGCGACGAAGATCGGTGCACTCAATTTTCTTGAGAAGCCGATTGCATTGCAGAAGCTGCTGAAAGCCGTCGAACAGGGTCTCGCACGCGGCGGCAATGCGGTGCCGGCAGCCGGCGGCGCTGCAGCAAAGCCCGTGGCGCCTGCTGGCGGGGCGACGGTGGCCTCGGCGGCGGCGCTGCCTGTGCTCGCGAGCGATGGCATTGGCGGTAGCACCCTGCCGAACCAGACAGCGGCGATTTCGTTCGACATCCCGTTGCGCGATGCACGCGATGCCTTCGAGCGCGCGTACTTCGAGTATCACCTCGCACGCGAAAATGGCAGCATGACGCGCGTCGCGGAAAAGACCGGGCTTGAGCGGACTCACCTGTACAGGAAGCTGAAGCAACTCGGTGTCGATCTCGGCAAGAACAAGGGCGAATAGGGCCCAGCGGGATAAATCATCAAGGGGCTTGAGCTGCGTCGAGTGCTTTGCTATACTCTCGCTTCTTCGTTGGCCCGGTAGCTCAGTTGGTAGAGCAGCGGATTGAAAATCCGCGTGTCGGTGGTTCGATTCCGCCCCAGGCCACCAGAATTTAGCCCCAGGAAATCGCAAGATTCCTGGGGCTTTTCATATGCTGGTCCGAAATGCAGTGCGTTGCTGCCAGCCGGAGTGGCGGCCCGCAAGCACCACTTCGGCCCCGATGATAAAATCACGCGTTTTCAAGGACTTGCTGGCCTTGCCTGAATCGTGCCGCAAGTCCTTTTCGTTTCTGGGTGTCGAGACCACACAACGCACGAATGTCGCGCGAACGTCTCCGTCCAACGATCAGCGGTATAAGCGCCCAGCGACTCTGCGTGCGGAAGGCGCGGCCTATACTGCTTGAGCCGGCGCGGTGCCGGCGCGCGACGCTGCATTGCCGATGGGGTACGGCACAGCAATACAGCGGCGCGGCACCCATCTTCACGGAGTTTCACGGTGACCCGCAAAGACGCGAAAAGCAGCGCACTAGTGCTGTTTTCAGGCGGCCAGGATTCGGCCACATGCCTTGCCTGGGCGCTCGAACGATATGAAACGGTCGAGACGCTAGGCTTCGATTACGGTCAGCGGCACCGGGTCGAACTCGAATGTCGCGAAGGTTTCCGGCAGGCCATGGTGCAGCGCTTTCCCGCGTGGGCAGCGCGCCTCGGCGACGATCACACGATCGATCTGTCGGTGCTCGGTGCGATCAGCGAAACCGCGATGACGCGCGAAATCCAGATCGAGGCCACCGCCAACGGTTTGCCGAACACGTTCGTGCCGGGCCGCAATCTGATGTTCATGACGATCGCTGCGGCGATTGCGTATCGACGGGGTTTGCAGGTCTTGGTCGGCGGGATGTGCGAGACCGATTTTTCGGGCTATCCGGACTGCCGCGACGACACGATGAAAGCGCTGCAGGTGACGCTCAATCTCGGCATGGCTACACGTCTGCTGCTCGAAACACCGTTGATGTGGCTCGACAAGGCCGATACGTGGCGGCTCGCGCACACACTCGGTGGTGATGAGCTGGTCGAGCTGGTGCGGGTCGAGACACACACCTGCTACGTCGGCGAACGTGCGGAGTTGCATGCGTGGGGATTCGGTTGCGGCGAGTGTCCGGCGTGCCGGCTGCGCAAACGCGGTTACGAGGCATATCTCGTGGGCGAGAAGGTGACGGCGCCTGCGTGACGGGCGGTGAGAGCGCGATGACGCGCACGGTTGGGTAGTTCAGTCCATATAAGCGCAGCACCGGCATGGCAGAGGCCACACCGGTCAGACAGTGATCTGGAGTCTTAGGCGAAAAGCAGCATGGCGTACGCAGTCAAGGAAATCTTCTACACGTTGCAGGGCGAGGGCGCGAACGCCGGGCGCCCGGCTGTGTTTTGCCGGTTCGCCGGCTGCAATCTGTGGTCGGGCCGCGAGGAAGATCGCGCGGCTGCCGTGTGCCGCTTCTGCGATACGGACTTCGTCGGTACCGACGGCGAGAACGGCGGCAAGTATCGCAGCGCCGACGAACTCGTTGCAATGATCGCCGCGCAGTGGCCGCAGGGCGAAGCCAACCGCTTTGTTGTGTGCACCGGCGGCGAACCGATGCTGCAGATCGACCCGCCATTCGTCGACGCACTGCATGCCGCAGGCTTCGAGATCGCGATCGAGACCAACGGCTCGCTGCCGGTGCTCGAGACGATCGACTGGATCTGCGTGAGCCCGAAAGCCGATGCGCCGCTCGTCGTGACGAAGGGCAACGAACTGAAGGTCGTCGTGCCGCAGGACAACCAGCGCCTCGCCGATTACGCGAAGCTGGAGTTCGACTATTTCCTCGTCCAGCCGATGGACGGTCCGTCGCGCGACATCAATACGAAACTCGCGATCGACTGGTGCAAACGCCATCCGCAGTGGCGCCTGTCGATGCAGACTCACAAGTACCTGAATATTCCCTGATTTGCCGTGCTGACTATTACCCGAAAACTTGAATTCGATGCGGGCCACCGCATCCCCGATCACCGCAGCCAGTGCCGTAACCTGCACGGGCATCGCTACGTGCTCGAAATCACGCTGCAAGGCGACCTCGTCGAAACCGAAGGCGCGCCCGATCGCGGCATGGTGATGGATTTCGCCGAGGTGAAATCGCTGGCTATCGAGCATCTCGTCGACAAGTGGGATCACGCGTTTCTCGTCTTCGAAGGCGATACGCGCGTGCGCGGGTTTCTCGAATCGATGCCTGATCACAAGACGGTCGTGCTCGATCGCATTCCAACCGTCGAAAACCTCGCGGCAATTGCGTTCGATATTCTTGCCAACGTCTACGACGCACACTACGGCGTGAATCTGCGGCTGCATCACGTGCGCCTGTACGAAACCCCCAACTGCTGGGCCGACGTGGTGCGCGACTAACGCGTTATTGTCACGGTATGATCGCCTCGACAACCACACGGAGCGAGACATGCCGGTTACCACGCTACGCGGCGCACGCCATCTACGCCGGGCCGTTCCTGGCCCGGTTGAGCGCCCATCCCTCCTGCTCACGCATCGTTCCAGCGAAGGCGCCGCAGCGCGCTGGCGAGGAGCGCCGCGATGAGCACGTTCACGAATCCCCTGAAGCAACGTCTGCACGAATCTGAATCACTGATCGGCCTGTGGCTGTCGCTTGGCAGCGATGCCGCGGCGGAAGCGCTCGCGCACGCCGGCTTCGACTGGCTGCTGATCGACATGGAGCATTCGCCGAACGACAGCAGCGATGTCACCGCGCAGTTACGCGCGATCGCCGCCGCGCATCTGCCGAGCGAGCCGGTAGTACGCGTGCCCACGAAGGAAGGATGGCTCGTCAAACGCGTACTCGATGCGGGCGCGCGCACGCTGATGTTTCCGAACATCGAAACCGCGGATGACGCTGCGCATGCGGTGCGCCTGACACGCTATCCCGACGCCAATACACCCGATGGTCTGCGCGGCGTGGCCGGCGCAGTGCGGGCGGCTGCGTACGGAATGCGGCGCGACTACGTGCAGAACGCCAATGCGCAGATCGCGACGATCGTGCAGATCGAGTCGGCGCGTGCAGTGCAGGAAGTCGAGCGGATTGCGGCGACACCGGGTGTCGATTGCCTGTTTATCGGACCGGCCGATCTTTCAGCAAGTCTTGGTCATCTCGGCGATCCGAAGCATCCGGAGGTGCAGGAAGCGATCGCGCACATCTGCGATGCAGCAAACCGCGCCGGCATCGCGACCGGTATCTTCGCGCTCGATGTCGCGGGTGCGCGGCAGTATCGCGCGGACGGTTTTCGCTTTATCGCGCTTGCCGCCGATGTCATGTGGCTGTTGCGCGCGACGCGCCAGGCGCTGCAGGAGGCGCGGTCATGAAGCGCTGCATTCGAGGTCGAGGGATGACACGCGCGGTGCGCATGGCGATCGTCGCAGTGTCGGCCGTGCTACTCGCGGCCGGCCCGGCGCATGCGCAGATCGAAAAACCGAAAGCGACCGATCTCGCTACGCAGACAGCGGTCGCCGACTACAACGCCGGCAACATGAGCGTTGCGCTAGTCGAGTTTCGCAAGGCTGCCGAACACGGTAGCCGCCTCGCCGAATTCAACTACGCGATGATGCTGCTCAATGGCGAAGGCGCTAAAGCGAATGTCGATGAAGGCAAGAAGTGGCTGCGCAAGGCCGCGGACGCCAACATGTCGCATGCGCAGTACGTGTACGGAAAAATGTACGACGACGGGGAGTTCGTCGGCCGCGATCCGGTCGAGGCGCATCGCTGGTTTCTGAAGGCTGCGCACCAGGGGCACGTGCTGGCGGAACTCGCGCTGGCGAACCAGTTCCTCGACGGGCGGGGTACCGCGCGCGACAACCGGCAGGCATTCGTCTGGTACGAGAAGGCCGCTGAGGGTGGCGACATGACCGCGCAGTATGTGGCCGGCTCGTTCTATGAGCGCGGTGGCGACGGTGTCAAACAGAACCTGAACGTGGCGCGCGCGTACTACGCGGCGGCTGCGGCTCAGGGCGATCCGGCGGCGCGTCTGAAGTATCAGCAACTGTCAGCGCAGTTGCTCAACGCCGCGCCGAAATCGCCGAAATCGCCATAGCGCAGGCGCCCGCTGCAACTGCGGGCTTGCCCTGCGCGTTCAACCTTCAACTCTGCATCAAACGCTTCTGGCGCCCCACACTCATGATCAGACCGATCGCGACACCGAGTGTGGTGAGGGCCGTGCCGCCGTAACTCATGAACGGCAACGGCACGCCCACCACCGGCAGGATGCCGCTCACCATGCCGATATTGACGAACGCGTAGGTGAAGAACGCCATCGTCAGTGCGCCGGCCAGTAGCCGCCCGAACAGCGTCGCGCCGTTCGCCGCGATATACAGTCCGCGCGCGATCAGCGCCATGTACAGCACCAGCAGCACGATGCCGCCGGCCAGCCCGAATTCCTCGGAGAACACCGCGAAGATGAAGTCGGTGTGTTTTTCCGGAATGAATTCCAGATGCGCCTGCGTGCCCTTCAGCCAGCCCTTGCCGAGCTCGCCGCCGGAACCGATCGCGATCACGGCCTGGATGGTGTGGAAGCCTTTGCCGAGCGGATCGGAGGTCGGATCGAGCAACGTACAGATGCGGTGCTTCTGATAATCGTGCATCAACGGCCAGGTGACTTCGGGCTGGCAGATCCGGTCCTGGAATGCCGCAATCGATGCCACCGCGATCGTCGCGGCGATCAGCACCGGCACGATCAGCTTGAAGCTCAGGCCCGCGAAATAGATCACGAAGAAGCCCGCGGCGAACACCAGTACGGCGGTACCGAGATCGGGTTGCTTGGCGATCAGTCCAACCGGCACCAGCAGGATCACGAGGCCGACCAGATAGTCCCACCAGCGCACCACGCCTTCGCGTCGCTGGTAATACCAGGCGAGCATCAACGGAGTGGCGATCTTCAGGATCTCCGACGGCTGGATCACGACGCCGACATTGATCCAGCGTTTTGCGCCCTTGCGCGTGAGCCCGAATAGCGCGACCGCCACGAGCATCGCAATGCCGAACGTGTAGAGCGGCACCGCGAAACGCATCAGCGTGGTGGGCGGCACATTGGCGAGCGCCCACATCAGCACGAACGTCAGCATGATGTTGCGCAACTGGTCTTCAACGCGCCCCGGCACATCGAGACTCGCGCTGTACAGCGTGACGATGCCGACGCACAGCAGCAGAAACACGGTCAGCGCGAGCGGGCGGTCGAAGCCCGCAAACATCCGCTTGATGCGGTCGAGCCAGGCGCGCTTGTCGAATTGCATGCCTTTCTCCTTACTCGTCGATGCCGCCGCTAGCCGGCTGGGCCGGCTGCGACTCTTTCCCGTCGTCGCGCGTGGGCGCGACGGCAGCGGGCGTCGTGCCGCTGCCTGGACGGGGGCTGTGAGGACCGCCGGATTTGCGCGGCACGAGGATTTTGGCGCGCGGCGCCGCTGCGATGGCCGCCGATGCAATGCTGGCGGGTTCTGCGGCGGCATCCGGAGTTGCACTTGAAGGGGTAGCTGGCGCTTCCACTGCCGAAGCGGTCACCGCTGTCGATGCCGCACCAGGCGCAGAGGCCGCACCCGGCTCCGGCAAAGCGGTAAAGCCCGTCGCAACAGGAACCGGCAGCGCAGCTTTGACGGGCGCCGATGCGCCGCCTATGACAGGCGCGGAAGCATCTTCAGTGGCCGAGGCCGCCGCTGCGACGGCTGCGGCTTCGGCACCCGGCTTCTGCCGGTCGACCAGATAGAAGTCGAGCACCTTGCGCGCGATCGGACCGGCCGCTTCGGCGCCCCAGCCGCCGTTTTCGACGATCAAGGCTACTGCGATCTTCGGATTGTCCGCCGGCGCGAATGCGGTAAAGAGCGCGTGGTCGCGCAGCCGCTCGGGGATCGCATGGCCCTTGTAGTTCGCGCCCTGCAGCGAATAGACCTGGGCCGTACCGGTCTTGCCCGCTGCCTGATACGGTGCGCCGATAAACAGCTTCGATGCCGTGCCGCCGGTCACCACACCGACCAGCGCGCGCTTGATGATATCGATGTCCGATTGCGGCACGTTGATGCGACCGTCGTCTTTGGGCACGGTCAGATGCGTATCGCGAGTGATCGGATTTTCGATTTCCTTCACGAGGTGAGGCTTCATCAGCACGCCGTTGTTGGCGAGCGTCGCGACCGCATGAGCCAGTTGCAGGATCGTGAACGAGTTGTAGCCCTGACCGATGCCGAGGCTGATCGTTTCGCCTTCGTACCAGCGTTGCTGTTCCGGTTTGCGGTAGGCCTTGCGCTTCCATTCGGTCGACGGCAGGATGCCGCGCGCTTCACCGGCGATGTCGATACCGGTGATTTGCCCAAAACCCCACGGCTTCATGAAATTGGCGATCGCGTTGACGCCGAGGTCGTGCGCGAGCATGTAGAAGTAGGTGTCGTTCGACACGACGATCGCGCGGTTCATGTCGACCCAGCCCTGACCGGAGCGCACGTCGTTGCGGAACGTGTGACCGCCGAACGTGTAGTAGCCCGGATCCTGGAAGCCCCAGCCCGGTGTGCGCTTGTGCAGCGCCAGCGCGGCGAGCGCCATGAACGGCTTGTAGGTCGAACCCGGTGGATAGGTGCCGTGCAGCGGCCGGTTCAGGAGCGGATGGTCGGGCGAGTTGTTGAGGTCGTCCCAGGTCTGCTGGTCGATCCCGTCGACAAACGAGTTTGGATCGAAGCTCGGTGCCGAGACGAACGCGAGCACGTCGCCGGTGGCCGGTTCGATCGCGACGAGCGCGCCGCGCCGGCCGGCGAATGCCTGCTCGGCGACCTGCTGCAAACCGATGTCGATCGACAGCACGAGATTGTTGCCCGGCGTGGCCTGGGTGCGCGACAGCGTGCGTACCGGCCGGCCGCCCGCGGTCACCTCGACTTCCTCGAAACCGGTCTGCCCGTGCAGTTCGGTTTCGTAACTCTGCTCGACGCCGATCTTGCCGATGTAGTCGGTGCCCTTGTAGTTGTTCGCGTCGAGGCGCGCGTCGTAGTGCTCGGGATCGCTGTTGTTCTGATCGCTGGCGTCGTCGATGCGGTCCTGGTCGCGCTGCGAGATCCGGCCGATGTAGCCGATCACGTGCGCGGCGGTCGGCCCGAGCGGGTACTGGCGGAACAGCCGCGCGCGCACCTCGACGCCGGGAAAGCGGAAGCGCTGCGCGGTGAAGCGCGCGACTTCGTCGTCGGTGAGACGGGTGCGGATCGGCAGGCTTTCGAAATTCTTCGAGTCTTCCTGCAGCTTCTTGAAGCGGCGCCGGTCGCGCGCATCGATAGAGATGACGGTGGCGAGACTGTCGATCACGTTGTCGAGCGTGTCGTTGAGCTTCGATGGTGTGATTTCGAGCGTGTACGCCGAGTAGTTCTTCGCGAGTACGACACCGTTGCGGTCGGTGATGATGCCGCGGTTCGGCACGATCGGCGCCACCGAGATGCGGTTTTCGTCGGCCTGCAGCGAGTACTTGCTGTAGTGCCACACCTGCAGGTACAGGAAGCGGAACGTGATCAACCCGAAGCAGACGAACACGAACAGACCCGCCGCCGCGACGCGCAGGCGGAACTTCGAGAGCTGCTGCTGGGTGTCCTTGAATTCGGTCATGCGATGGCAAACAGGGCCGTCTGGCGGCCGTCACGAGGTGCGCGAACCCGCGGGCCGCGAACCGGAAGAGATAACGTGCGCGGACCGGGCCGGCGGGATGCAACGAGGTTCAAGGGCGGTCCCGGTGAGCGCTGGACTAGATAGGACGCGTGTCGTCCGGATCGGCCGGACGGCGTTGCGGCATCAGCAGTATCACGCTGGCGAGCGGCCACAGCACCGCTTCGACGAACCCGTCGATCAGATAGCCCCAGCCCGGAAACGCCGCGCCGGCCAGAAGCCGGATCACGAACGGCACGATCTGCGCGATCACGAACAGCGGCATCACGGCGAATGCCTGCACGCCGAGCGACATCCACAGCACCCGCCGATGGATCGTGATCGCACCATACGACAGCAGCGTATAGGCCAGCGCGTGCTCGCCGAGCAGGCTCGCGTTGTGGACGTCCATCAGCAGGCCGAGCAGGAACGCGATGCCCATGCCGACCTTGCGCGGCTGGTGGACGTTCCAGAACAGCAGCACCAGTGCGACGAAGTCGGGTATGCCGATCAGACGGCCCCAGGGCATCAGGTTCAGCAGGAACGCAGCGGCCAGGCTGAACGCGATGAAATACGGATTGACCGGCTGCAGGATGTATTGCGGGCGGTTCATGGGTTCGCCCCCTGGCCGGCGGCTGGTGTGGCGGGTTTCACGGGGGCGGCGGGCGCAGTGGGCCGGGTGCTATGAGCGGGCTCTTTGCCGGCGGGTTTCGCCGCGGGTTTTTCAGCGGATTTCGCCGCAGGCTTCTCAGCGGGTTTGTCCGCGGTTTTTTCCGAACCCTTTTCAGCAGCCTTGTCCGCGCCCTTCGCGCCTGCCTTGTCCGCCGCAGGCTTCTTCGCCTTCGCCGCTTTCGCGGAATCGGCTGCCGATTCCGCTTCTTCCGGCCGCGGAGGCACATCGTTCTGATAGTGCAGCACGAGCAGCTGGCGCGCACCGCGCACCGGCGCGACCGGCACGCAGACGACGCGTGCGAATGCCGTATCGGCCTGCTTGTCAACCCGCACGACCTTCGCTACCGGCAGCCCCGGCGGATAGACACCGTCGAGACCGCTCGTGACGAGTTCATCGCCGGTCTGCACATCGGCGCTGATTGGCACGAAGCGCAGATCGAGCGAGTCGCCCTTCGGCGTCCCGTAGATCACGCTGCGCAGCCCGGTCCGCACGATCTGCACGGGCACGGCCTGGTCCTTATCGGTGAGCAGGGTGACTTCGGCCTGCAGCGGGAACACGCGCGTGATCTGGCCGATCACGCCGTCTTCGTTGACGACCGGCGAGCCGTTCTGGATGCCCTGCTGCGAACCGCGGCCGATCACGACTTTCTGCGTGAAGGGGTCGCTGGTGTCGTACTGGATTTCGGCGGGAATCGACTGGATGGTCGCGCGCTGCGACAGTTGCAGCAGGCTGCGCAGGTGCGCGTTCTCCGCGCCGAGCAGTGCCGATTGATTGGCTTGTTGCGATAGTTGCAGATTGCGCTCGCGCAGCTTCGTGTTTTCGGCGCGCAACGTGGCGCTCGTGACGGCGAGATCGGCGGCGCCCATGAACAGGTCGCGCGGCACAAGCGCCGCGCGCTGCAGCGGATACAGGCCCGCGCCGAGCACACCGCGGACGATTTCGAGCGTCTTGAAGCGCGCGTCGGAAATGAGCAGTGCGAGCGCGAGCACGACGAAGAAGATCAGCCGGGCGAGTGCCGATGGACCTTGCTTGAATAGGGGCGGCGGACTGTATTCCATGGTCGGCGCCGGGCGCGTGAGCGGGTGAATGAAGCGGTGTGCGGCGCGGCGATCGCGCTCAGCGCGCGGCGGCCGGACGGGCCGCCGGGCAACGCGCCAGCCCTGAGGGAACTGGCCGTGCCGTCCGCGCTGCGGTCATGGAGCAGGACTCGCTTACTCGTAAGAGAAGATACTGCCGAGCTTGTCCATGCGCTCGAGCGCCATGCCCGAACCACGCACGACGCACGTGAGCGGGTCTTCGGCGACCAGCACCGGCAGACCGGTTTCTTCCGCGAGCAGGCGGTCGAGGTCGCGCAGCAGTGCGCCGCCGCCCGTCAGCATCATGCCGCGTTCGGCGATGTCGGCGCCCAGTTCCGGCGGGGTTTGCTCGAGCGCGATCTTGACCGACGACACGATCTGATTGAGCGGATCGGTCAGCGCTTCGAGGATTTCGTTGCTGGAGATCGTGAAGCTGCGCGGAATGCCTTCCGACAGGTTGCGGCCCTTCACTTCCATTTCCTTCACTTCGGAACCCGGGAACGCGGAACCGATTTCCTTCTTGATCGCTTCGGCGGTTTGCTCGCCGATCAGCATGCCGTAGTTGCGGCGGATGTAGTTGACGATTGCCTCGTCGAACTTGTCGCCACCGACACGCACCGAGCCTTTGTACACGATGCCGCCCAGCGAGATCACGCCGACTTCCGTCGTGCCGCCGCCGATATCGACGACCATCGAGCCGGTCGCTTCCGACACCGGCAGACCCGCGCCAATAGCGGCTGCCATCGGTTCTTCGATCAGATAGACCTGCGAGGCGCCTGCGCCGTGCGCGGCTTCCTTGATCGCGCGACGCTCAACCTGAGTCGAGCCGCACGGCACGCAAATGATGATGCGCGGCGACGGCGAGAACATGCGGGATTCGTGAGCGGTCTTGATGAACTGCTTGATCATCTGCTCAGTGACGGTGAAGTCGGCGATCACACCGTCTTTCATCGGGCGGATCGCCTCGATGTTGCCCGGCACCTTGCCGAGCATCTGCTTTGCTTCCTTGCCGACTGCCTGAATCGTCTTCTTGCCGTTCGGGCCGCCTTCCTGGCGGATGGAGACCACCGACGGTTCATCAAGGACGATACCTTTGCCACGCATGTAGATAAGCGTGTTGGCAGTGCCGAGGTCAATCGCCAGATCGTTGGAGAAGTAGCTGCGCAAAAAACCGAACATTCAAAATCCTGTCTCGCTGGGGGCCGGGCCTCGCACCGTATGCGTAGGGCGGCAGCGGAAAAAATAGCAGTTTCAGGCTGGCGGGAGCGGCCACGAGAGCACGAAACTGCGAGGGAATCTACCGGAGGCCGGGGCAGGGCCGCTCAGCGTTTTCTGGGTGCAAGCTGGAAAATGTTCCAGCAGGGCCTTGCCAGCTCGGTCCGGGTTTGGGTCGAACGCGTAATGATACCTTATAATTTTGCTTGTTTTGAAGGAAACGGAGCGCACTTTTTGCCTCTGACGGCCCGCTTTCAAGGGTCGCCTCCAGTGACGTAACCCGCTGTCGCAGCATTGTTTTTCCGCACTGCGGCAGTCCACCTTCCTCTCCGGTGACTGCATGGCTCTGACCCTGACCGATGTTAAACGCATCGCCCACCTCGCGCGGCTCGAACTGGCCGAGGACGAGGCTGGGCACACGCTTGCCCAGCTCAACGACTTCTTCGGGCTCGTCGAGCAGATGCAGGCAGTCGATACGACCGGCATTGCGCCGCTCGCCCATCCGATCGAGCAGATCGAAGACGTCGCGCTGCGTCTGCGTAACGACGCGGTGACGGAAACCGTGCGCCGCGACGACTTCCAGCAGTCCGCGCCCGCTGTGCAGGACGGGCTGTATCTGGTGCCGAGGGTGCTCGAATAGCTGTTTGAATCACCAGCACGACAGCGGCGCAAGACGCCGCCTACAAGGCTTCGGCTAGCCGGCGGGCAGCCGGACCTCCGCCACGGCGCACGGCGCGCCGCAGCGTTCTCCAGGAACAATGCAATGTATGAAAAGAGCTTGACCGAACTGCGCGCAGCGCTCGACGCGAAGGAATGCTCCGCGGTCGAACTGGCGCAGCTGTACCTGAAGCGGATCGACGAGGCACGCGGCCTGAACGCGTTCCTGCACGTCGATGCCGACCTCACGCTGACCCAGGCGAAAGCCGCCGATGCACGGCTTGCCGCCGGCAATGCGGGCCCGCTGACAGGCCTGCCGATCGCGCACAAGGACGTGTTCGTCACGCGCGACTGGCGCGCAACCGCCGGCTCGAAGATGCTCGAGCACTACACGAGCCCTTTCGATGCAACGGTCGTCGAGCGCCTGGCGCAAGCGGGCATGGTGTGCGTCGGCAAGACGAATATGGACGAGTTCGCGATGGGCTCGTCGAATGAGAACTCGCACTTCGGCCCGGTGCAGAACCCGTGGGATCGCAAGGCGGTGCCGGGCGGGTCGTCGGGTGGCTCGGCGGCAGCGGTGGCCGCGCGTCTCGCACCGGTCGCGACCGGTACTGACACCGGCGGCTCGATTCGCCAGCCCGCGTCGTTTACCGGCGTCACGGGTATCAAGCCGACGTATGGCCGCGTGTCGCGCTACGGCATGATCGCGTTCGCGTCGTCGCTCGATCAGGCCGGTCCGTTTGCCCAGAACGCTGCCGATTGCGCAACGCTGCTCAACGCAATGGCCGGTTTCGACGAACGCGATTCGACGAGCCTCGTGCGCGACGACGAGGACTACACGCGCCACCTGGGACAGACATGGCAAAGCGGCGGCGACGCTGCGAAGCCGCTGGCCGGTCTGCGTATCGGCCTGCCGAAGGAATACTTCGGCGCGGGCCTCGCCGATGACGTGCGCGCTGCCATCGATGCCGCGCTGAAGCAGTACGAAGCGCTCGGTGCAACGCTCGTCGACGTCTCGCTGCCGAAAACCGAACTGTCGATCCCCGTGTACTACGTGATCGCGCCCGCAGAAGCCTCGTCCAACCTGTCGCGTTTCGATGGCGTGCGCTACGGCCATCGCGCGGCGGAGTATCGCGATCTGCTCGACATGTACAAGAAAACGCGCGCAGAAGGCTTCGGTCCCGAGGTGAAGCGGCGCATTCTGGTCGGCGCGTATGTGCTCTCGCATGGCTACTACGATGCGTACTACCTGCAAGCGCAAAAAATCCGCCGCATCATCGCGCAGGACTTCCAGGAAGCGTTCCATCAGTGCGATGTGATCATGGGCCCGGTGTCGCCTTCGGTGGCATGGGACCTCGGTGCGAAGGGCGACGATCCGGTGCAGATGTATCTCGCCGATATCTATACGCTGTCGGTGAGTCTCGCCGGCCTGCCCGGTATGAGCGTGCCGTGCGGCTTCGGGGCGGGCGCGAATGCGCAGCGTCCGGTGGGACTGCAGATCATCGGTAACTACTTTAACGAAGCCAGGATGCTGCAGGTGGCGGACGCGTTCCAGCGCGCCACCGACTGGCATCGCAGGACACCGGCCGGCAGCGCCCGGTGGGAGGCATGACTATGCAATGGGAAGTCGTCATCGGTCTCGAGACGCACACACAGCTCTCGACGGTATCGAAAATTTTCTCCGGCACTGCAACGCAGTTTGGTGCCGCGCCGAACACTCAGGCAAGCCCGATCGATCTCGCGCTGCCGGGCGTGCTGCCGGTGATGAACCGCGGCGCTGTCGAACGCGCGATCACCTTCGGTCTCTCGATCGGCGCGACAATCGCGCCGCGCAGCATCTTCGCGCGCAAGAATTATTTCTACCCTGACCTGCCGAAGGGCTATCAGATCAGCCAGTACGAGATTCCGGTCGTGCAGGGCGGACAGGTCACGATCCAGGTGCCCGGCAAGGACAAGGACGGCAACAGCACCACCTACGAAAAAACCGTCAACCTGACGCGCGCGCATCTTGAAGAAGACGCGGGCAAGTCGCTGCACGAAGACTTTGCCGGCATGACCGGTATCGATCTGAATCGCGCCGGTACACCGTTGCTCGAAATCGTCACCGAGCCGGAGATGCGCAGCGCGGCCGAAGCCGTCGCGTACGCGAAGACGCTGCACGCGCTCGTCGTGTGGCTCGGTATCTGCGACGGCAACATGCAGGAAGGCTCGTTCCGTTGCGATGCGAACGTATCGGTGCGGCCGGTCGGTCAGAAGGAATTCGGTACGCGCGCCGAGATCAAGAACCTGAACTCGTTCCGCTTTCTCGAAGAAGCGATCCAGTACGAAGTGCGTCGCCAGATCGAACTGATCGAGGACGGCGGTACCGTCGTGCAGGAAACGCGTCTGTACGATCCGGACAAGCGCGAAACGCGCTCGATGCGCAGCAAGGAAGATGCGCACGATTACCGCTATTTCCCCGACCCCGACCTGATGCCGCTCGTGATCGACGCGGCCTGGGTCGAGCGCGTGCGCAGCGAAATGCCTGAATTGCCCGCGGGCATGCAGAAGCGTTTCGTCGAGCAATACGGATTGACGCCTTACGACGCGAGTGTGCTGACATCGAGCAAGGCGATGGCCGCGTACTACGAAGCCGTGGTCGGCAAGGCCGGCGCCGCGCAGGCCAAGGTCGCCGCAAACTGGTTGATGGGTGAAGTGTCCTCGCAACTGAATCGCGAAGACCTCGACATCGGCGCGTGCCCGGTGTCCGCTGCGCAACTCGCGCTCGTATTGCAACGGATCGCCGACGGCACAATCTCGAACAAGATCGCGAAGGAAATTTTCCAGGCGATCTGGGAAGAAAAAGCCACTGACGAAGCCGCCGCCGATCGCATCATCGAAGCGAAGGGCCTCAAGCAGATCTCGGACAGTGGCGAGCTCGAAGCGATCATCGACGAGGTGCTGGCTGCGAATGCGAAGTCGGTGGAAGAATTCCGCGCTGGCAAGGAAAAGGCATTCAACGCGCTGATCGGGCAAGCGATGAAGGCGACGAAGGGCAAAGCCAACCCGCAGCAGGTCAACGAACTGCTGAAGAAGAAACTGTCCTGAACGATGCGGTGCGAACGGGCGCGTGGTTCGCGCCTGCTCGCTGCGATGACGGGCCGTTGCCGGGTTGCATGCCGGGAAAAAAGGAGACATTGCATGGCAAAGAAGCCCGAGCTGGACGATTTCCGCGTGCCGTTCTTCAACGACGGCAAGAAAGCGGAACAATTCGCGCTCGACGATTTCGATCCGGCGGTAAAGCCATTTTCGACTGGCAGCAAGGAGTCGGATCGTGCGCGCCTTGCCGAGATCGGTGCGCAGCTCGACGCGCTGCAGGAGCGTCTGCACACGCAAACCCGCCAACGTGTGCTGCTCGTGCTGCAGGGTATGGATACCAGTGGCAAGGACGGTACGGTCCGCGCCGTTTTTCACGAAGTCGATCTGCTTGGCCTGCGTATCGTGTCGTTCAAGGCACCGACGCCCGTCGAAGCCGCGCACGATTTTCTCTGGCGCGTGCATGCGCAGGCGCCCGCTGCCGGCGAGCTGACCGTCTTTAACCGTAGCCACTACGAAGACGTGCTGGTACCGGTCGTGCTCGGCACGCTCGACGATGCCGCGCGCGAACTGCGCTACCGGCACATCCGCCAGTTCGAGGCGTTGCTTGCGGAGAGCGGCACGACTATCGTCAAATGCATGCTGCACATTTCGAAGGACGAGCAGCGCGCGCGTCTGCAGGCACGCATCGACGATCCGAACAAGCACTGGAAGTTCGACGTCGCCGATCTCGAAGCGCGCAAGCTGTGGGGCAAGTACCAGACTGCATATGGCGATGCGCTCGCGGCGACTTCGACGGAGATCGCGCCGTGGTACGTGATTCCCGCCGATTCAAAGACGCATCGCAACGTGATGATCGCCGAGTTGCTGTTGCGTGCGCTCGTTGGCATGAAGCTCGAGTATCCCCCGGCGAAAGCATCGCTGAAGGGTTTGAAGGTCGATTAGGGCCTGACGCAGCATCGGTTTGCTCGCGTTGCGCTTCGTTATCCCATCCATTGCCAAGAAAGGAACACCATGTTGCGCGTGATCACCGCCAATCTGAACGGCATCCGCTCCGCAGCCAAAAAGGGCTTCTTCGAATGGTTCGGCACGCAGGATGCCGACGTCATATGCGTGCAGGAAATCAAGTGCTCGCAGGACGACATGACACCCGAATTCCTCGCGCCGCACGGCTACACCGGCTACTTCCAGCACGCGGTCAAGAAGGGCTACAGCGGCGCGGGCGTCTACACGCGTCATAAGCCGGACAAGGTCATCATCGGTTTCGGCAGCGAGGAGTTCGATCCCGAAGGACGCTATGTCGAACTGCGCTTCGGCAAGCTGTCGGTGATCTCGGTGTATGTGCCGTCGGGATCGAGCGGTGAAGAACGGCAGCAGGCCAAGTTCCGCTTCATGGATGAGTTCATGCCGCATCTCGCCGCGCTCAGCAAGAAACGCGAAGTGATCGTGTGCGGCGACGTGAACATCGTTCACAAGGAAATCGATATCAAGAACTGGAAGGGCAACCAGAAGAATTCGGGCTGCCTGCCGGAAGAGCGCGCGTGGCTCACGCAGCTGTTCGACGAGGTCGGCTATGTGGACGTGTTTCGCACGCTCGACCAACGTCCCGAGCAGTACACGTGGTGGAGCAACCGCGGACAGGCGTATGCGAACAACGTCGGGTGGCGGATCGACTATCAGATCGCGACGGCGGAAATTGCCGGCAAGGCGAAGCGCTGCGATGTGTTTCGCGACATCAAGTTCAGCGATCACGCGCCGGTCACCGTCGATTACTCGCACAAGCTTGCGGGTTGATTGACGCCGCTCTAGCCGGGCCGCGCGCCGCTATTTATGCGCCGCGGCCTGGCGCGAGCTACCAGGCAACCCGTCGACGCCCTTGCCGAGCGCCTTCGCATACAGCGGCAGCATGTCCGGCAGACGCTTGACGATGTCCTGGCGGCGCGCGGCGCTATACGGATGCACATAGATGTAGCCGCCATTGCGGCTGCTGTGCGTCGCGGCCGCGAGCTTGTCCCACAGCGTGACGGCTGCGCGCGGATCGTAGCCCGCGCGCGACGCGATTTCACTGCCCATCACGTCGGCTTCCGTTTCGTCGGCGCGGCCGTACTTCATTTCCAGCAGCTGCGAGCCGATGCCGAGCGGTGCGGCGCCGAGGTCTGCCAGACCGAACAACTGCGGGATCGAGCCCGAACCGAACTGCGCCGCCTGTTGCTCGCCGAGCCGCTCACGTGCGTGTTCGCGCAGTGCGTGCGCGATCTCGTGGCCGATCAGCATCCCAAGTTCGTTGTTGTTCAGGCGCACGCGATCGAGTAGCCCGCTATACACGACGATCTTGCCGCCAGGCAGGCAATACATGCGGATATCGGGCGACTGCACGACAGCCACTTCCCATTTCCAGTTCTTCGCGCGCTCGTTCCACTTCAGCGAGTACGGAATCAACCGGTTCGCGATGTCGCGCACGCGCTGCACGCGCACGTCGTTGTTCGGATACAGGCGGTTCGCGTGATCGGCGCCGTGGACGATCTGCTCGAATTCCTCCGCGGCCTGGTTCTCGAGGACCTGCGACGGGATCAGGTTGCGAAACACGGCGCCGTCGCCATAGCGGATCTGCTGGCCGCTCTGGTAGGACGTAGCGGCGGGGACGCTTGCCGCGGCGGTTGGGCTTGACGTCGGGGTGGGCGGCTTCGCGGCGCTAGCTGGCGACGATGCAGCCGCAACTGTCGAAGCGGCTTGTGGTGCCGAGGCGCTGCTGCTTGCGGCGGCAGAAGACGAGGGTGTCGCGCTTGCGGCGTTCGCGGCGTTTGGCACGCTGCGCGCGAGAGGCGCGGTGGCGGTGGCAGATGCAGTATCCGCAGCGAAGGCAGCTGTGGCCGGGATGAAACTGCCTAGGCCGAGTGCCGATCCGGCAAGCGCGATGCACAGCAAGCGCTGTAGCACGCGACCCGACGCGGACGACACAGCACGCACCGCCAGCGCCCCAGTCAATCGCAACGAAACGATCCCGCTCACGACCGCGCTCTCCACGGAGCGATGCGAAACAGCAGCAGCATGCCGGGCAGTGCAAGCGCGGTACACGCGATGAAATAATCGAACCAGCCGATCTGCGCGACCACATAGCCGCTAGCCGCCGAAGCGAGCGTACGCGGCACCGAAGCAAGACTCGTGAAGAGCGCGAACTGGGTAGCGGTATAGCGCGGATCGGTCGTGCTGGCGATATAGGCGGTGAACGCCGCCAGCGTGAGCCCGGTCGAGAAGGTCTCGAAGCCGTAGACGAGTGCGAGCGCAACCGACATCGGATCGAACTGCACAGTCCAGCCGATACCGACCATCGACAGCAGTTTCGTCAGCCCCTGCCCGCCCGCCGAAGCAACCCCATAGAGCGAAGCGAGCACCGGCGACGCCGGCCCGACATGGGCGAGCCACGCAAAGCCGAGCGTCGACACCATCTGCAGCACGCCGAAAATCCACAGCCCGCGACCGATGCCGATGCGCATCAACCAGATCCCGCCGATGATCCCGCCCGCGAGGCTTGCACCGAACGCGGTCGTCTTCGCGATCACACCGATCTGCGTACGCGTAAAACCGATGTCGAGAAAGAACGACGTCGATAGCGTGGTCGCCATCGTATCGCCGAGCTTGTACAGAAAGATGAAGCCGAGCACGAACAGCGCGCCGCGCCAGCCGTCACGCCGCACGAATTCCTGGAACGGTTCGACGATCGCTGCGCGCAGGTTTTTCGGCGGTACGCCATGCACTTCGGGTTCGCGTACGACGAGCGTCATGATCATGCCCGGCAGCATGAACGCGGCCGTCACGGCGAACACCGTGGTCCACGGCAGATGATCGGAAAGAATCAGCGCGAGCGAACCGGGCACGAGCGCCGCGATCTTGTAGGCGTTCACATGCACAGCGTTGCCGAGCCCCTGCTCCGTGTCTCTCAGCAGTTCGCGCCGGTACGCATCGACGGCGATGTCCTGACTTGCACCGAAGAATGCGACCAGTGCGGTCAGCGCGGCGACGGTCCAGATCGATTCGCGTGGCGAGACGAAGCCGAGCGTGCCGATCGCGCCGGCCACGAGAATCTGCGTGACGAGCATCCAGCCGCGTCGCCGGCCTGGCCGCCAGCCCGGTAACCGCGGCAGGTAGCGGTCCATCAGCGGCGCCCAGACGAACTTCCAGGTGTACGGAAACTGGATCAGCGCGAAGAGGCCGATTTCCTTCAGGTTCACACCTTCGGAGCGCAGCCACGCCTGCACCAGATAGACGAGTGTGAAGAGCGGCAATCCCGATGTGAAGCCGAGAAAGACGCAGATCAGCATGCGCGTGTTCAGGAACGCGCGCCAGCCAGGATGTTCTTCGTGTGCGGTAAGTGCGCGCGCCTCGTGCGGCGGGTTCGACATGAAAATGGTCAGCGTGAGCTTTTCTTGACGCGATAGACCGCAAGACTACCACGCCAGTTCACGCCCCAACGCACCGCCTGGCCGCCGTGCAGCACCGCCCGGTCGAGAATTTCGATGCCGACTTCGGGCGCCAGCGCCTCGAAATCGCGGATCGTCAGCACGCGCACGTTCGGCGTGTTGTGCCACTGGAACGGCAGCGTTTTCGACACCGGCATGCGGCCGCGCAAGACCGACAGGCGGTGTGCCCAGTAGCCGAAATTCGGAAACGACACGATGCATTCGCGACCGACCCGCACCGTCTCGCGCAGGATCGCGGCGGTCTGGTGGATGGTCTGCAGCGTCTGCGACAGGATCGCGAAATCGAAACTGCCGTCTTCGAAGAGACGCAGTCCGTCCTCGAGATTCTGCTGGATCACGTTCACGCCGTTTTTCGTCGACGCCAGGACGCCAGCGTCGTTGATCTCGATGCCGTAGCCGGACACTTCGAGTTCTTCGGTCAGCAGCGACAGTAGCGAGCCGTCGCCGCAACCGAGATCGAGTACCGTCGAGCGCGGTTCGACCCAGCGGGCGATAGCGCGGAAGTCGGGGCGTGTCGCAAGATAATCGAGTGCGCGCTGGTTCATGCGTTCACCTCGGTGGCAATCCGTTCATAGTAGGCGCGCATCAGGTTGTGATAGCGGGCATCGTCGAGCAGGAACGCGTCGTGGCCGTGCGGCGCGTCGATCTCGGCATAGGTGATCTGGCGTTTGTGATCGAGCAGCGCCTTGGCCAGCTCGCGCGAGCGCGTGGGCGCGAAGCGCCAGTCGGTCGAGAAGCTCGCAATCAGATACTTCGCGGTGGTGTGCGCGAGCGCGGCGGTGAGATCGCCGTCGAAGGCTTTGGCCGGATCGAAGTAATCGAGCGCCCGGGTGATCAGCAGGTAGGTGTTCGCGTCGAAGTAGTCGGCGAACTTGTCGCCTTGATAGCGCAGATACGATTCCACTTCGAATTCGACGTCGAAGTTGAAGTTGTAGGCGTCTTCGGCACCTTCTGCGCGACGCAGCGCGCGGCCGAATTTGGCGGCCATGTCGTCGTCGGACAGATAGGTGATGTGGCCGATCATCCGCGCGACACGCAGGCCGCGCTTCGGCTTCACGTTATGCGCGTAGTAGTTGCCGCCGTGGAAGTCGGGGTCCGACAGGATCGCCGAGCGCGCCACTTCGTTGAATGCGATGTTCTGCGCGGACAGCTTCGGCGTCGACGCGACCACGACGCAGTGCGCGACGCGCTCCGGATACATCAAGCTCCACGCAAGCGCCTGCATGCCGCCGAGACTACCGCCCATCACCGCTGCAAAGCGTTCGATGCCGAACGTGTCGGCGACGCGCGCCTGCGCGTTGACCCAGTCTTCGACGGTCACGACCGGAAAGCGCGCGCCGTACGGCTCACCGGTTGCGGGATCGATACTCATCGGACCGGTCGAGCCGAAGCACGAACCGAGATTGTTCACGCCGATGACGAAGAAGCGGTTGGTGTCGAGCGGCTTGCCGGGGCCGACCATGTTGTCCCACCAGCCGACTTCCTTCGGCTCGCCTTCATAGATCCCCGCCACATGATGCGACGCGTTGAGCGCATGACAGACGAGCACGGCATTGCTGCGCGCAGCGTTGAGCGTGCCGTAGGTTTCGACCATCAGGTCGAAACCGGCTAGCGAGCTGCCGTTCTGCATGAGCAGCGGCTCGGAGAAATGCATTTTCTGGGGAACGACGATTCCGATCGATTCCATTCAATCCGCCTTCTGACAGGAGCGGCTAAACGGCGTCGGCGATGCGCGGGAAGGAAGCGGGATGCGCGGCTGACGACCTCTTTAGCCGCATTTATAGTGAACCGCAGGGCCAGGCAAGCAACACAGGCCGGGAGGTTCGCGCGCCCGCAATCGAGTCAGCAAATCGGCGCGCTGCTGTATGACGCCGACAGGGCCGACGAACAGCAAAGGAGCGCAAAGTATAGCGGAAAAATCCGCGCGACAGCGCCGGCTACTGCAGGATCAGCCGCAGCTGGGCGTCGGCATGTTCGTCCGGCATCCGCACGAAGCCGCTGCGCGCATAGCGATGCCAGCGCCCCACGATATAGCTGACGAGCAGGCTCGCCCGCACGGCAGGATCGTAGTCCGCGGGCAGCGGAACGGCCGCGGCGCTGTCGGCTCGCGCGTTCGAGTCCATCAGCCCGAGCCGCAGACATTGCTTGAGCGACGCCTCGACACGCTCGAGCATCTGGTTGACGCGCTCGGTGAGTCGTTCGTGTTCGCCGACGAGTGCCTCGCCGGTCAGCACGCGCGTCATGCCGGGGTTCTTCGCGGAGAAATTGAGCAACATCAGGGCGATCGAACGGGCCTGCAACACACCGTTCTGCTCTTTCGCGACGATCTGGTTGATCAGCCCGAAGATGGTCTGCTCGATGAATTCGATCAGTCCTTCGAACATTTGCGCCTTGCTGGCGAAATGCCGGTACAACGCCGCTTCCGACACACCGAGCCGCGCGGCGAGCGCCGCGGTGGTGATTTTTTCGCTTTTCGGCGCCTCGAGCATCGTGGCGAGCATCTGCAGGATGTGGACCCGCCGCTCGCCCGGTTTCAGGCGCACGGCGCGCCCGCTGCTGGCTGCGGCGCCGGTTGAGCCGGTTGTGTGCGGGTCTTCGGTTACGGCTTCGTCATGCTTGTGAGTCGGTTGCATGTGTGTCGCCCCTCAATCGCCCGTGGCGGGTGCCCCATCGTAACGATTTTAGCGAACGGATGCGCCAGTCGATATAGTGCGGCCGGCCCGTGCCCGGCAGCGGCGCGGTTACGCCGTCGCGGCGCGACTGCCTCGGCAGGTGACCGGTGATCCAGATCGTACGGATACCGAGGTGCCGGTAGTTCTTCAGGTGGCTGCGCGTATCTTCGACGAGGATCGTGTCGGCGAGCGACACATGCGCGTCGCGCATCGCACGGCGCAGCATCGAAGCATCGGGTTTGGCGCGCCAGATGCCGCCGTGCTGCATGTGTTCGATGGCGATCACGCGTTCGAACAGCCGCTCGATGCCGAGCTCCTGCAATACCGCATGCGCATACGCTTCGGGCGCGTTCGTGATGATGATCTTGCGGCCAGGCAGCGCAGCGACGAGCCGCGCGAGGCCGCGCTCGCTGCGCACCATCGAAGGCAGATCTTGGAACGTGTGCACGACCTTCAGGAAGTCGTGCGGGTCGATCGGGTGATGGCGCGTTAGACCGAGCAGCGTTGCGCCGTAGCGCTTCGTGTAGCCGGTGCGCAGACGGTTTGCTTCGTCGAGGTCGACCTGCAGCGTGTCGATGATGTACTGCGTCATCCCCTGATTGATAACGGGGAAGATCGCGTGCGACGCGTGATGCAGCGTGTTGTCAAGGTCGAACAGCCAGACCGGTTTGCCGGATTCGACGCGGGGGCGCCGGCGTCGTGGGCGGGAAATGCGCATCGATTGCCGGGGCCGATCCAGTGTGTCGTTCAGTTGCCGGCTCAATGCGAGCGGATCATCGTGCCGAACGGCTGTTCGGTGAGAATTTCGAGCAGCACCGAGTGTTCGATGCGGCCGTCGATGATGTGCACCGAGCGCACACCGCTCTTCGCGGCGTCGAGTGCCGACGAGATTTTCGGCAGCATGCCGCCGGAAATCGTGCCGTCGGCAAAAAGCGCGTCGATTTCGCGCGCCGACAGATCGGTGAGCAGGTTGCCTTCCTTGTCCATCACGCCGGGGATGTTGGTCATCATCACGAGCTTCTCGGCGTTCAGCACGACGGCAAGCTTGCCCGCGACCAGATCGGCGTTGATGTTGTACGACAGGCCGTCTTCGCCGAAACCGATCGGCGAGATGACCGGAATGAATGCGTCGTCCTGCAATGCCTTCACCACCGCCGGGTTGATCGCCTCGACTTCGCCGACCTGGCCGATATCGACGTACTGACCGGGGTTGTCGCGATCCGGCATCATCAGCTTGCGCGCGTGAATCAGGCCGCCGTCCTTGCCCGTGAGCCCCACCGCGTGGCCGCCAAAGTGGTTGATCAGCGTGACGATGTCCTGCTGCACTTCGCCGCCGAGCACCCATTCGACAACTTCCATCGTCTCTTCGTCAGTGACGCGCATGCCCTGGATGAAGGTGCCCTGCTTGCCGATCTTCTTCAGCGCCTGGTCGATCTGCGGGCCGCCGCCGTGCACGATGACCGGGTTGATGCCGACGAGTTTCAGCAGGATCACGTCGCGCGCGAAGCCCTGCTTGAGACGCTCTTCGGTCATGGCGTTGCCGCCGTATTTGATCACCACGGTCTTGCCGTGATACTGGCGGATATAGGGCAGTGCCTCGGCGAGGATTTCAGCCTTCAGGCGGGGCGCGATCTGCGAAAGGTCGGGAAGTTCGGACATGGCGGCTGGCTCAGGCACGGAACAGTTGAAACAAGCGCGAATTGTACAGGACTGGCGCGCTGCAACAGCGTTTTCCACGTGGGTGTTGGAGGCGCGCCGCAGACTTTTTCCGCACTGCGCCACGTGCGGTGTTTGCGGCTGCCGCCGGTCGCCCCTTGCAACGGGCCGGACGGCGCTGGAGCGCTGTTTTGTCGCTGGCGGAGGGCATGTGGCCGGCGGGCGGACGTGGCATCATGTCCGGGTCGCCCTCGTCGGTGTCATATTTTCGACTTCTTATGAATCCGTCGGCCCATCGTCCGCGCAGTGCCGCCAGCGGCCGCTGTCCGCGCTGCGGCCACGCATTCGATTGCGGCATGCGGGCCGATCCGGCTGCCGGCGCGCCCGACTGCTGGTGCCGCTCGATGCCCGCGCTGCCGGCCAACCGGCTCAGGGCCGGCCGCGCCTGCCTGTGCCCCGAGTGTCTCGCCGACGAAATCGCGCGCGCCCGGGTGGTGCCTGAGGCGCCCGAGGCGCAATGAACGGCTGCCCGCGCGGCACCACTACGTAAACTGACTGCATGCATCGCTTCACCAACACCGGCCGCGTCAATCTCGGCCACCTCTTCTGGCTGCGCTGCTTTGCCATCATCGGGCAGCTCGGCACTATCGCCTTCGTGCAGATCTTCATCGGCGTGCATCTGCCGTTGCCGGCGATGCTGCTCGTCATCGGCCTCGAGGCCGCTTTCAATGCGCTGACCTGGCTGCGCGTCGCGCGCGAGCGGCCCGAATCGAATCTCGAGCTGTTCGGCCAGATCTGGGTCGACCTCGGCGCGTTGTCGGCGCTGCTGTTCCTGTCGGGCGGCACGACCAATCCATTCGTGTCGCTGTATCTGCCGTCGCTGGCGATCGCGGCCGCTGTGCTGCCGTGGCATCTGATGATCTGGCTCGCGGTGTTCGCCGCGGCCTGCTATGCGGTGCTCGGCTTCGACTCGGTGCCGCTGAATCTCGACAATCCGGCCAACCTGTTCGACTACTACCGCGCCGGCATGTGGGTGAACTTCATGGTGAGCGTCGGGCTGATCGCGTGGTTCGTCGCGCGCATGTCGCGTGCGCTGCGGCAGCGCGAAGCGGCGCTCGGCGACGCGCAGCAACGCCTGTTGCGCGACGAGCGCGCGGTCGCTCTCGGCGTGCAAGCGGCGACCGTCGCGCACGAGATCGGCACACCGCTATCGACGATCGCGATGCTCACCGAAGAACTGCGCGACGCCGCACGCACCGACGGCGGCCTCGCGCCCTACGCCACCGACCTCGACCTGCTCGAACAGCAACTGACGCTGTGTACCTCGGCGCTCGCGCGCCTGCGCAGCCGCGCGGCGACCAGCGAGTTGCCGGGCAGCCGGCAGACCGTCGCGGAATGGCTCGATTCGTTTGCGGAGCAATGGCGGCTGCGCCATCCGCATGTGAAGTTCCAGCTGCTCGGCACCCCCCCCGACGACGCCACGCTCGGCGACATCGTCGCCGTCGGCCAGATCCTGACGATCCTGCTCGACAACGCGGCGCGCGCAAGCCGCGACAGCGTGACGCTGGCCGCGGTGACGACGGCGCGTGGCGATTTCGTCGAATTCGAAGTGTGCGACGCGGGACCTGGCATTCCGTCGTCGCTACGCGGGTCGCTCGGTGCGACACCGGTCGACAGCACGCAAGGTGGGCATGGCGTCGGTCTTTATCTGGCGTTTTCGGCGGCGGTGCGGCTCGGTGGATCGATCGAGCTGACCGACGCCCGCGATACGAAGCCGCGCGGTACGCGCGCGACGCTGCGGCTGCCGGTGGCGGCACGCGATTCATTGGGTGCGAGCCGAACGGGCTCTGCGCCGATCCCTGTGGAGAAAGAAGGATGAGCGACAACAATTTTCTGGTGATCGACGACGACGAGGTGTTTTCCGGCATCCTCGCGCGCGGATTGACGCGGCGCGGTTTCATCGTCGCCGAAGCACACAACGCCGACGAAGCAATCCGGCTCGCGAACCGGCAGAAGTTCGGCCAGATCACCGTCGACCTGCATCTCGGTGACGATTCCGGTCTCAATCTGGTTGCGCCGTTGCGCGAGTTGCAACCCGATGCGCGGATGCTGGTGCTGACCGGCTACGCAAGCATCGCGACCGCGGTGCAGGCGGTGAAGGACGGCGCGGACAACTATCTCGCGAAGCCGGCTAACGTCGAAACGATTCTGGCGGCGCTGCAAAGCGAAGCGAGTGCGCTGCAGGCGGAAGAGGCGATTGAGAACCCGGTGCTGCTGTCGGTGGCGCGTCTGGAGTGGGAGCACATTCAGCGCGTGCTGGCGGAGAACGGCAACAATGTTTCGGCGACGGCGCGCGCATTGAACATGCATCGGCGCACGCTGCAGCGCAAGCTTGCGAAGCGGCCGGTCAAGCAGTGAACGTAATGGATGCGGCCGCTTTGCGTACCTTCCGATAAGGCCGCCGAATAAAAAACGGGCGGTTCCGCGAATGTCGCGGGGCCGCCCGTTCTGTTTCTTGCTTCCAGCAACGCAACGTACGTGCGCAATCGCCCGTACGTTGTGCAGCGCCTAGAGCACGTAGCGCGACAGGTCTTCGTCTCCGGCAACTTCGTTTAGCGCACGGTCCACGTAAGCCGCGTCGATCATGACGCTCGTGCCCGCATGATTGCCCGCCGAGAACGACACTTCTTCAAGCAGCTTCTCGATCACCGTATAAAGCCGGCGCGCACCGATGTTCTCCGTTTTCTCGTTGACCGAGAACGCGATCTCCGCGAGACGGCGGATGCCGTCGTCGGCGAATTCCAGGTGGACGTCTTCGGTGGCAAGCAGCGCCTGATACTGCTTGACGAGGCTCGCGTCGGTGGCGACCAGAATCGATTCGAAATCGCCCACCGACAGCGAATCGAGTTCGACGCGAATCGGAAAGCGGCCCTGCAGCTCGGGAATCAGATCGCTAGGCTTTGCAAGATGAAACGCACCGCTCGCGATAAACAGGATGTGATCGGTCTTCACCATCCCGTACTTCGTGTTGATCGTCGTCCCTTCGACGAGTGGCAGCAGATCGCGCTGCACACCCTGGCGCGACACTTCGCCGCCGCCTGCTTCGTTGCGCGATGCGATCTTGTCGATTTCGTCGAGAAACACGATGCCGTTCTGTTCGACGTTCTGCACGGCTTTCGTCTTCACTTCCTCGTCGTTGAGCATCTTCGACGCTTCTTCATCGCTGAGCAGCTTCAGCGCTTCCTTCACCTTCAGCTTGCGGCGCGCCTTCTTGCCGCCACCGATGTTCGCGAACATCGTGCGGATCTGCTCGGTCATGTCTTCCATGCCCGGCGGCCCCATGATGTCCATGCCCGGTTGCGGCATCTCGATGTCGAGTTCGACTTCCTTGTCGTCGAGCTGGCCTTCGCGCAGGCGTTTGCGGAAGGTCTGGCGTGTGGCGTTGTCTTCGCTGCCGGCGGATTCCTGCGAACCCGAGCCGAAACCGACCGGACGCGCGCCCGGCAGCAGGATGTCGAGGATGCGGTCTTCGGCCTGATCCTGTGCCTTCGTGCGGACCTTGCGCATTTCGGTTTCGCGGGTCTGCTTCACCGAGATCTCGATCAGGTCGCGCACGATACTGTCGACATCGCGGCCCACATAACCGACTTCGGTGAACTTCGTCGCTTCGATCTTGATGAACGGCGCATCGGCGAGCCGCGCGAGTCGCCTGGCGATTTCGGTCTTGCCGACGCCGGTTGGTCCGATCATCAGAATGTTCTTCGGCGTGATTTCCTGACGCAGCGGGTCACCGACCTGCTGACGGCGCCAGCGGTTGCGCAGCGCCACCGCAACAGCCTTCTTCGCGCGGCCTTGGCCGATGATGTGCTTGTCGAGTTCCGAGACGATCTCGGCAGGGGTCATGGTGCTCATCGTGGGTCCTTACTCGATCGTCTCGATGACGCGGTTGTGATTCGTATAGATGCACATGTTGCCGGCAATCTCGAGCGATTTCTCGACGATCTCGCGCGGATCGAGCGCGGTGTTGTCGGTGAGCGCCTGCGCTGCGGCCTGGGCATAAGCGCCGCCCGAACCGATCGCGCAGATGCCGCCTTCCGGATCGAGCACGTCGCCGTTACCGGTGATGACCAGCGTGGTTTGTGCGTCGGCGGCAATCAGCATCGCTTCGAGCCGACGCAGCATACGGTCGGTGCGCCAGTCCTTGGCGAGTTCGACGGCGGCGCGCGTGAGGTTGCCCTGATGCTTTTCGAGCTTCCCTTCGAAACGGTCGAGCAGCGAGAAGGCATCCGCTGTGCCGCCGGCAAAGCCGACCAGCACCTGGCCGTTATAGATGCGCCGGACCTTTTTCGCGCCGCCTTTCATGACGATGTTGCCGAGCGTCACCTGGCCATCGCCGCCGAGTGCGACCTTGTTGCCGCGGCGCACGGAGACGATCGTCGTGCCGTGAAATTGCTCCATATGCGTTCCTTTTGCAAAACGGGGAAAACGGGTGGCGCACTGCGCCACCGCGAAATGCGGGAGAGCGGACGGCGCGGCGCAAGGCGCGCGCACGTGCGACGCATGTCGAATCAATTTTAGGGCGTGCGCCGCCATATCAAGGGCTGGCGATGCGGATCCGGTGGAAAAAGGCCGTGGAGGTAGCGGTGGCGCAGCACGGCATGCCAGGCTTTGTACATACGGGCAGGGGCGCAGGCAGGCGGTAAAACCTGCTGCTGGCACCTGCGACGATCCGGCGCCCAAAGAAAAAAGCGCACGGAACACCGTGCGCCTTTCGACGAAGCAATGTAGCAGGGCGCGGGAGCGGCCGCGCCGTGGCGGTCAGTCGCCGAACAGCTTCTGGCGCAGTTCGCGGCGCTCCTGCGCCTCGAGCGACAGCGTTGCCGTCGGGCGCGCGAGCAGACGTGGCACGCCGATCGGTTCGCCGGTTTCTTCGCACCAGCCGTAGTCGCCCGATTCGATCCGCGCCAGCGACTGCTGAACCTTCTTCAGCAGCTTGCGTTCGCGGTCGCGCGTGCGCAGTTCGAGCGCATGCTCTTCCTCGATCGTCGCGCGGTCGGCCGGATCCGGCACGATCACGGTTTCGCGCAGGTTTTCGGTCGTCTGGCCGGCATTGCGGAGGATGTCCGCCTGCAACTGTTCGAGCCGGTCCTTGAAGAAAGCGAGCTGAGCCTCATTCATGTAATCCTTGTCGCTCATCTTCAGGATTTCGGCTTCGGTCAAGAGTCGTTTCGTCGTCATCTGGCTTGCTTCTTCAATGTGAGGCAAAACTCATACATATTGCCCGCACTTTCGTGTAGCCCGCAGCGGCGTCTCGATGACGCTCACGGAGCGCTGGCGAACACGGACGGTGGGCTGTCGTGACGCCGAAGCGCCGATGCGGGGCCGAACTCCTCTGGAAACCGATTCGGATCCTCCCGAGGTGGTGCTGACCGGTTGCGCGCTTACCAGGCCGCCTGGCTAGCCGGTCGTGTCGGCATACTTTCCGGACGAGATTTTCCGGTGCCGTTTGCGGGCCCGGCACAAGATGCACGCTGGCCGGGCAATTCGTTGTCATTCTCCAGTGGGCACGTATTGTAACTGAATCACAATGCGGCACCGCAACTAGGAGGAATCTGAGCCTCCTGCCCCCGATTTCTCGAAATATAACGCGCCAACCATCAAAAAGCGATGATCGTGCGAGGTTTCCGGTTGCAGGGTTTTCATGGGCGCCGCGGAGGGGCCTCGCAGCGAGGTGGCGCATGCCGGACCAGCGGCCCGGCATGCTGCAGAAACCCGGCCGCTCAGGCGAGACAGGCGTCGAGACCGTCGGTGATCAGATCCTGCGGCAGTTCGATCCCGATGAAGACCATCTTGTTGGTCTTCTTTTCGACCGGCTGCCATTTCGAGGCCAGATCGCTGCCCATCATCTGGTGGACGCCCTGGAACACGACCTTGCGGTCGACGCCCTTCATATACAGCACGCCCTTGTAGCGCAATAGCCGCTCGCCGTAGATCTGCAGGATGCCGCCGAGGAAATCTTCGAGCTTGTTCGCGTCGAACGGGCGGTCGCTGCGGTAGACGAACGACTTGATCTTGTCGTCGTGGTGCGCGTGATGATGATGGCCATGCGCATGGTCGTGGCCTTCATGGCCTTCATGATCGCAGTGCCCATGATCGTGATCGCAGTTCGCGTGGTCGTGATCATGATCGTGGTCATGATGCGCGTGATCGTGGCCGTGATCATGATCATGGTCGTCCTCAGCGAGGAAATCCGGATCAATCTCGAGCTTCGCGTTCAGGTTGAAGCCGCGCAGGTCGAAGATTTCCTTGATGTCCGCTTCGCCGAAGTTGACGATCTTGATCGCCGCCCGCGGGTTCATGTGCAGCAGCCGGTGGCGCAGGTCGCCCAGCGTGGTTTCGTCGACGAGATCGGACTTCGTGATGAACAGCCGGTCGGCAAAACCGACCTGACGCTGCACGACTTCGTGCTCGTCGAGCTGGTGGTTCGCGTGCTTGGCGTCGACCAGCGTGATGATCGCATCGAGCAGGAATTCGTCGGCGATGTCGTTATCCATGAAGAACGTCTGCGCGACCGGGCCCGGGTTCGCGAGGCCGGTCGTTTCGATCACGATGCGCTCGAAATCGAGCTTGCCGTCGCGCTTCTGCGCGGCGAGGTCGGCGAGCACACGGGCCAGATCGCCGCGGATCGTGCAGCAGATGCAGCCGTTGCTCATCTGGATGATCTGCTCGTTTGTATCCTGCACGAGGATTTCGTTATCGATGTTTTCTTCGCCGAACTCGTTCTCGATCACGGCGATCTTCATGCCGTGTTTCTCGTTCAGGATGCGTTTGAGCAGCGTCGTTTTGCCGCTGCCCAGAAAGCCGGTCAGGATGGTGACGGGAATCATGTGGTCGCCTGTCTGGATGCGTGAATCGGTGAATCGGGGGCGCGAACTGCTGGCGAGCGTCGCGTCGGCCTGGTCGGATATTGAAACATACCTGTCAAGCCCCTGCTTGGCGGCTAGCCCACACAGGACGGCCGCGTGCCGGGCGATCTGCCCAAAATAAGGGCGATCAGGCGATTTGCAATAGCAGGCCCTTCAGATACTCGCCTTCCGGGAATGCTGTCAGCAGCGGATGATCGACGCCCGCGCCAAGGCGCTTCAGGATGCGTGCGTCGACCCGGGCATCGGTCGCCGCACCGGCGACGATCTTCTGGAACAGCTCGGCATCGATCGCGCCCGAGCACGAGTAGGTGAACAGCAGGCCGCCCGGGCGCAGCAGCCGGAAGCCGGTCAGGTTGATGTCCTTGTAGGCGCGTGCGGCACGATCCACGTGCTCGCGCGAAGGCGCGAACTTCGGCGGATCGAGCACGACGAGATCGAAGCGCTCGCCGTCGTCATAGAGGCGCCGTAACGTCTTGAACGCATCCGCGTCGAGCCACGCGGCGCGCGCCGCATCGAAGGCGTTGGCCGTGACGTTCTGCTGCGCGAGCGCCAGCGCTTCGCCGGACGAATCGATCGAGACGACCCGTTTCGCGCCGCCTTTGAGCGCAGCCAGCGAAAAGCCGCCGGTGTAGCAGAAGCAGTTCAGTACGTCGCGGTCCTGGGCGAACTGCTGCACGAGTGCGCGGTTATCGCGCTGGTCGATGTAGAAGCCGGTCTTGTGGCCGTTGCGCACGTCGACGTGATAACGCACGCCGTTTTCGCTGGCGATCAGTGTTTCGGGCGGTTCGTCGCCGGCCAGCACGCCGGTGATCTGCTCAAGCCCTTCCTTCTCGCGGATCGACACGTCCGAGCGCTCGTAGACGTTTGGGCAGCCCGTCACGCCGGTCAGCGCGTCGACGATCGCCTCTTTCCATGCTTCGACGCCGGCAGCCATGAACTGGCAGACGAGCTGGCCTCGTCCATCATCGGCGGTGTAGTGGTCGACGATCAGGCCGGGCAGCCCATCGGCCTCGCCGAAGATCAGCCGGACAGCGCCGGTATTGCGCACCATCGTTTGCCGGTGCGCGAGCGCGCGTTGAACGCGGCGCTTGAAGAACGCGTGATCGATCGGTTCGGCTTCGTCGAAGCTCCACACCCGCGCGCGGATCTGCGAATGCGGGCTATACGCGGCGCGCGCGAGAAAGCGGCCGTCGTGTGCGCGCACGAGCACGGTTGCGCCCTGCGCCGGCTTGCCCTCGACACGATCGATCGCATTCGCGTAGACCCACGGATGGCGGCGCTGCAGCGATTTTTCTTTCGACGGTTTCAGCGTAACGATATTCATGACTTCATTTCTTGGAGGGATTCAGCACGGCAGTGCGCCGGCTGTGAGCGCGTGAGCACGCATGCGGAAGGCGTCAGCCGCGCTTCTTGGCGCGCGGGTGCGCCTGGTCGTAAATGCGCGCGAGATGCTGGAAATCGAGGCCGGTGTAGACCTGTGTGGCGGCGATGCTGGCGTGGCCGAGCAGTTCCTGTACGGCACGCAGATCGCCGCTCGACTGCAGCACGTGCGTTGCGAACGAGTGACGCAGCACGTGCGGATGCACGTTGGCCGGAATACCCGCCACGAGCGCCGCGCGCTTCACGCGATCGCGCACGACGTTCGGCGACATCCGGTTGCCGCGCGCGGACAGGAACAGCGGATGCGGATCGTGCTTGATGAATTCGCCGCGCACCGCGAGCCACGCGCGCAATGCGTCGAGTGCCTTGCTGCCCACCGGCACGATGCGTCGCCGGTTGCCCTTGCCGAGCACTTCGACTTCGGCGGAGTCGAGCTTGAGCCAGCCCGCCGATTGATAGCCGTCGACACTTGCATACTGCGCATCGAGCCCGACGAGTTCGGCGAGCCGCAGCCCCGACGAATAGAACAGCTCGAGAATCGCGTGATCGCGCAGACCTTCGGTGCCCTCTGCGGGGGGCGCTTCCATCAGACGGTGCGTATCGTCGACGGAGAGCGCCTTGGGCAGCGTCTTCGCACGCTTCGGCGCACGCACGGTCGCGACCGGGTTGGCCGGCAGATCGACTCGCCCCGCGAACCAGCGATAAAACGCGCGCCATGCGGACAGCCGGTGGCTGATCGAGCGTGCCGACAGCCCGCCCGCGTGTGAGCGTGAGACAGCGCCGCGGATATCGATGACCGTGAGGCTTTCGAGCGCTCTGCCATTCGCGAGCTTCTTCAGTTCGTCGAGTTCGTGGGTGTAGCCGCGCAGTGTGTGCACCGACAGCCGCCGCTCGTGTTCGAGGTGGGCGAGGTAGTCGGCGACGGGATCGGCGAGGGTCACGATGGCGGCGCGCTTCAGCGCGGCAGTAGACGGCTCAGCGCCGCGCTGGCGAGCGCGCCGATGTGCGTGAGGAAGTCGGTGGCCATGCCGTCGTGGAAGCGCCGCGCATCGGGCGAGCCCATCACCAGCAGGCCGAAGGCGGTGGCATCTTCGCTGCCTTCGGGATCGCGTAGTGCCAGCAGCGCAATCGATTCGATCGTGTCGGGCGCCGCAGCGTCGCCGGTCGAGTCGTCCGGCACTGCGGCGACGGACGGCGCGAGCCACTGTGCCGCTTCGAAGCCCGAGTTCGCGCCGCAATACGGCGTAGCGAGGCTGTTCGCGAAGATCCGCACCTCTTCGCCGACCTGCCGCGTGAAATCGGCGTGCGCATACGGCTCGGCGACATCCCATACGCGCAGCGCGGCTTGCGGGACATCGAATACCTCGCGCAGACCATGCGCGATCACGCGCGGCAGCGCATACGGATCGCGCTCGGCGATCACACGCTCGGTCCAGCGATTGAACTTCGACGCGATGCTGTCGTTCTCGTGCCCGTAGCGCACGAGTTCGGCAAGACGGCGTTCGAGGTGCTTGTTCTTGTCACGCAGCATGTCCATCTGCCGCTCCTGCAGCGACACAGCAGCTTTGCCGTGCGGGTTCGCAAGCCGGATGGTCGCGAGCATCTCCGCGTGTTCGGCGAAGAATTCGGGGTTGGCTAGCAGGTATTCGGCGACTTCGCGATCGTTCATGGTTTCGGCGGATAAGCGCCCGTTGCCGGACGCTGCGTTAAATGAGAAAAATCAGTCGGCCAGCTCGATCTCGCCTGCGAAGACGGTGACGGCGGGACCCGCCATCAGGAGCGGCGCGCCGTTCTGCGTACGGTCCCACGAAATGGTCAATGTGCCGCCGTGCGTGTGCACTGTAACCGGCGAGTCGAGCAGTCCGCGCCGGATGCCAGCCGCGACCGCGGCGCATGCGCCGGTGCCGCATGCGAGCGTCTCGCCTGCGCCGCGCTCGTACACACGCAATTTGATCTCGTGGCGTCCGACGATCTGCATGAAACCTGCGTTGACGCGTTGAGGAAAGCGCGGATGTCGTTCGATGACTGGACCGTCGGTGGCGACCGCGAATGCTTCGGTGTCGTCAACGACCTGCACCGCATGCGGATTGCCCATCGATACCGTCGAGATCCAGCGCGTCGTGCCATTCACATCGAGCGGCCAGAGCGTGTCGTCGCCTTCGCGGCGGCCGTCGAGACCGCTCGCATTGAACGGTACACGTGCCGGTTCGAAGATGGGGCTGCCCATATCGACGACGACTTCACCATTGGCCTGCATTGTCAGCGTGATGATGCCGTTCTGCACTTGGACGCGCACGCTGCTTTTGTCGGTCAAACCCGCGTCGCGCACGAACTTCACGAAGCAACGCGCACCGTTGCCGCAATGTTCGACTTCGCCGCCGTCGCAGTTGTAGATGCGATATCTGAAATCGACACCGTCGATGGTCGGCTTCTCGACCAGCAGCAACTGGTCCGCGCCGATGCCGAAATGCCGGTCGGCGAGCGCGCGCACCTGCACGGATGTCAGGTTGAGCGGCTGCGTGAAGCCGTCGAGCACGACGAAGTCGTTGCCCGCGCCGTGCATTTTGGTGAATTTCAGTTTCATCCCGCTATTGTAAGGGACGCGCGGGGGCGTTTATGCGTTTGTTGTCGGGGTGCCGCTAGCCGCTCGCAGCACCGCAACGCTTCAGTAAAAACCGGGCTCGCCCGGCGGGCGCGTCTTGAAGCGCTTGTGTACCCAGTAGTACTGCTCCGGCATGCGCAGAATCTGCTCTTCGAGGAACGCGTTCATGTAGCGCGCATCCGCCTCGTCGTCGCCGGTCGGATAGTTTTCCCACGGCTTGAATACGCGCAGACGGTAGCCCTTGTAGTTCGGCAGCACCTCGCCGATGAACGGCAGGACCTGCGCGCGCCCCACCTTCGCGAACCGGCCGACGGCGGTCAGTGTGCACGCCGGCACGCCGAAGAACGGCACGAACGTCGAATTGCGCATGCCGTAGTCCATGTCCGCGCCGAGCATCACCGGCTTGCGCTCGCGCAGCCAGCGCAGCACGATGCGCGCGCTGTCGGCGCGACTTGCCAGCTCTGCATCGAAGCGGCCGCGCGCCGCCTTGGCGACGGCTTCGAGTTCGGGGTTCGACATCGGCTGGTATAGCGAACCGCATGGCCGGTGCAGCGAATAGTTGATGAAGACCGAGCCGGCCTCGATGCCGACAAAATGAAAGCCAAGCAGCAGCGTGGGCGGCATATCGGGGTCGAGGAGATCGACGTCGCTATCCACTTCGATCAGCTTTTCGAGCTTCTTCGCCGAGCCGAACCACTGCACGCTACGTTCGACGTAACTGCGGATCGCATGGCGAAAGTGCTTTTGCGCAATCTCTTCGCGGCGCTCGTCGCTCCATTCCGGGAAGCACAGCTTCAGATTGATGTGGACGATGCGCCTGCGTCGGCTCGGGATCTGATAGAGCAGCCAGCCGAGCCCGTCGCCGAGACGGGCGACGAAGCCGTACGGCAGCAGCGCAAACAGTTTCAGCAGGCCAACGGCGAGCTTCACGCCAATCCGGCTCAGCATGAAAGTGCTCCGGGCGCGACGTTGTGCGGTGCGGGGCCGCTAAACGCGGCGGACGAATGGATATACGACACGCGTGGGTACTCTGCGACAAATTGAAGAAGTCGCTATAATAAAGGCTTCGCCGAGTTAATAGACAACTTGCGGGGCGAAGCCGGTATGCACAGTGCGTAATGCGCGTGCGAGCCGGTCTGGAAATCCGCTAAAGCGTCGCCGCTTCAGACACCGGAGCTGGCTACGTGAAACTCAACCGTAACCACTCATCAGGAGTCTGCAACGTGGCAAACGATTATTTCTTCACTTCCGAATCCGTTTCCGAAGGCCATCCCGACAAAGTCGCGGACCAGATTTCGGACGCGATTCTCGATGCAATCCTGACGCAGGACAAATACTCGCGTGTTGCAGCGGAAACGCTGTGCAACACCGGTCTCGTCGTGCTCGCAGGTGAAATCACTACGACCGCTAACGTCGACTACATCCAGGTTGCGCGCGAAACGATCAAGCGCATCGGCTACGACAACACTGAGTTCGGCATCGACTACCGCGGTTGCGCGGTGCTCGTCGCGTACGACAAGCAGTCGCCGGACATCGCGCAGGGCGTCGACCGTGCGCACGACAACAACCTCGATCAGGGCGCTGGCGACCAGGGCTTGATGTTCGGTTATGCATGTGAAGAAACCCCCGAACTGATGCCGTTGCCGATCCACCTGTCGCACCGCCTCGTCGAGCGTCAGGCGAACCTGCGTCGCGACGGCCGTCTGCCCTGGCTGCGTCCCGATGCGAAGTCGCAGGTCACCGTGCGCTACGTCGACGGCAAGCCGCATGCAATCGACACCGTCGTGTTGTCCACTCAACATTCTCCGGACATCGAACTGTCCGTGTTGCGCGAAGCGGTGATCGAAGAGATCATCAAGCCGACGCTACCGGCCGAGCTCATCAAGGGGGACATCAAGTTCCTGGTGAACCCGACGGGCCGGTTCGTGATCGGTGGTCCGCAAGGCGACTGCGGTCTGACGGGCCGCAAGATCATCGTCGATACGTACGGCGGCGCAGCTCCGCACGGCGGCGGCGCGTTCTCGGGCAAGGATCCGTCGAAGGTGGATCGTTCGGCTGCTTACGCAGGCCGTTATGTCGCGAAGAACATCGTGGCCGCGGGCCTCGCGTCGCGTTGCCTGATCCAGGTGTCGTATGCGATCGGCGTGGCGCAACCTACTTCGGTGATGGTCAACACGTTCGGCACTGGCCGCGTGTCGGATGCGACGATCACGCGCCTCGTGCAGGAACATTTCGATCTGCGTCCGAAGGGCATCATCCAGATGCTCGACCTGCTGCGCCCGGTCTACGAAAAGACCGCAGCTTATGGTCACTTCGGCCGCGAAGAGCCGGAATTCTCGTGGGAAGCTACTGATAAGGCGCTGTTGCTCGCCGAAGCTGCTGGCACGGAGCCGGTTGCTGCGCTCGCGTAAGTAAGCGTCGGCTCTGGCGGTAGGTATCGAAAAAACCCCGTACGGCATGTGGCCGTACGGGGTTTTTTCATGCATTTCGGTCTGATAAATCGAGGGCGAAAGGGTAACGCCGCGACGCGGCGAGCTTTACCGCGTAGCGAAAGCGAACGCAAACCACCCAGCACTGCTCGCACCGAGCCGACGTGGCCGACGGCTTGTACTGTGCGGCGCGGGGATGCGCAACGTAGACGGTGCACGCAAGGGCGCCGGTTTGCGCAGCAGCGTACGCAGCGACAGGCGATGCGACGCACGCCGCGACCGCAGCGTCGAGAAGAACGCATAGAACCACGTGCGAATGCCGTCGACCGGCCGTGCATCGCGCAATTGCTCGGCAAGTGCGCGCGTGCGCGCGGAGTGATGACGCAGCGCGCGCATGACATGGCGCCGCGCCGGACGCGCCGCGGTGAGCGCGGCGCGTGTGAGTCGGGTGCTTAAAAAATTGTGCATGGCTTTGGAAATGGGCGGCGGCGCGCTCGTCGGGAGATGCTGCTGCAACACGCAGCAAGCATGCCAACCGGGACGCCACGTGCGATATCAATCGCAACATGGCGGGCGCGTCGGAAAAGCCGGGAGGGCGATCGGAGCATATCGACGCTTGTGGCACGGGCCCCGGAAGGCTGCACACACAGCGGAAAGGCGGAAATTACAGACGACATGGAT
This sequence comes from Paraburkholderia acidicola, assembly GCF_002362315.1. GTDB lineage: Bacteria > Pseudomonadota > Gammaproteobacteria > Burkholderiales > Burkholderiaceae > Paraburkholderia > Paraburkholderia acidicola. Next base: position 1,272,320 of record NZ_MTZV01000004.1, on the reverse strand, counting down.
GCAGGCTACACGCGATTCATGACCATCGAAAGTCGGTTTTTACCCTCGCGACCGTCCGCCCGATCATGCCCTTTGGGATCAATGCCCGTGCACGCTTGCCCTCGCATCGTGCAGTGCGCCCCATTGACGCAGGAATCCCGACGCAGCGCGATCCCGCACGATTTACAATCGAGCCTCCAGACAGTCCAAAGAAGCGGAACACCCCATGTCAGGCCATTCGAAGAAAGAGCAGATCCAGACGCTGCGGGAGCAGGGTTTTGTCGTCGTTTCGGGGCTGGTGTCGCCCGAGCGCTGTGCGCAACTGAAGCAGGTTGCACAGCAGCAATTGCAGGAAGCGGCGATGCCGACCGAATTCGAGGCGGATCTACGTTATCCGGGCGCACCGGAATCGAGGCACGCGCCCGGTGGCCATACCGTGCGACGCCTGCTCGACGCGTACGGACGTCACCCGAGCTTTCACGAATGGGCGACCGCGCCAGAGATTCGCGGCTGGATGGAGCTGTACTTCGGCGAGGAGCCGCGCCTGTCGCGCGCACATCACAACTGCATGATGACCAAGCATCCGGCCTACGGCAGCCTGACCGGCTGGCATCGCGATGTGCGTTACTGGTCGTTCGAGCGGGACGATCTGGTGTCGGTGTGGCTTGCGCTCGGTCCGGAAACGGTCGGCAATGGCGGGCTCTGGTTCGTGCCGGGTTCGCACAGCAAGACTTTCACGTCGGACCGGTTCGACGACGCCAAATTTTTCCGCTCGGATCTGCCGGAAAATCAGGCGTTGATCCAGACCGCGTTCTCCCCCGAACTGAAAGCCGGCGACGTCGTGTTCTTCCACTGCAACACGCTGCATTCGGCGGGCAAGAACGTGTCCGACGACGTGAAGTTTTCGCTGGTGTTCACGTATCACGGCGCGAGCAACGTGCCGCTGCCGGGCTCGCGCTCTGCATCAATACCCGAAGTCGCGTTCTAGCGCTTGCCCGACACGACCAGCCCGGTCAATCCAGCGAGCGTCGCGACCACACCGCCCACGATCAGATACATCGTGCGGTTCGTCGGCGCACCGGTGAACACCCGCGATACCTCGTTGCTGAACGAGTGGAACGATTGCCCACCGAAATACAGCAGCACCACGCCGCCCGCCAGCAATGCGAGCGAAATTACCTTACCCATGAAACGCCTCGTCGATGAAATCGTGGGCCGCAGTGTAGAAGACGCGCGCTGCAACGTCCATCCCGTTGCTCATGCAACGGCCCGCTCCCGCGCGTTGCATGCCGGTCTGCAAGACGCGTCACGATTCGCTAACATAATGCGTTCGGCATCCCCGCTCTGACCGCGCATCGCCGTATAGCGTTGCCGGGCATTCTTTCTCCGCTTGTCACTTTCTCACCAAGGACTTCACCCATGGCCTACGAAGCAGCTTCCGCGCGCTATTCGGAAATGCAGTACCGCGTTTGCGGCAAATCGGGTCTCAAACTGCCTGCGCTGTCGCTGGGCCTGTGGCACAACTTCGGCGATACGACGCCGCTGTCGACGCAACGCGACATCCTGCGCACGTCGTTCGATCTCGGCATTACCCACTTCGATCTCGCGAACAACTACGGGCCGCCGTACGGTAGCGCTGAAACGAATTTCGGCCGGCTGTTCAAGGACGATTTCAAGCCGTACCGCGATGAACTGCTGATCTCATCGAAGGCAGGTTGGGACATGTGGCCGGGGCCGTATGGCCAGGGCGGCGGCTCGCGCAAGTACATACTCGCGAGTCTTGACCAGAGCCTGCAGCGCATGGGTCTCGATTACGTCGATATTTTCTACTCGCATCGCTTCGATGCCGATACACCGCTCGAAGAAACGGCTGGCGCGCTGGCGAGCGCGGTGCAGCAGGGCAAGGCGCTGTACATCGGCATTTCGTCGTACTCGGCGACGAAGACCCGCGAAATCGCGAAGCTGCTCGGTGAATACAAGGTGCCGCTGCTGATCCATCAGCCCGCGTACAACCTGCTCAACCGCTGGATGGAGCGCGAGCTGCTCGGCGCGCTCGATGACGTTGGTGCAGGCAGCATCGCTTTCACGCCGCTCGCGCAAGGCCTGCTGACGAACAAGTATCTGAACGGCGTGCCCGCGGATGCGCGCGTCAACAAGCCGGGTGGCGGCTCGCTGAAGCAGGACCACCTGAGCGCCGAAAACATCGAGCACGTGCGCAAGCTGAACGACATTGCGCAGCGCCGTGGCCAGAGCCTCGCGCAGATGGCGCTTGCATGGGTGCTGCGCGATGCGCGCGTGACGTCGGCGCTGATCGGTGCGAGCAAGCCGGAACAGGTGCGTGAGAACGTCGGTGCGCTGAAGAACCTCGCGTTTTCGACGGAAGAACTCGCGGAGATCGACCGTTACGCAACTGAGGGCGGCGTGAATCTGTGGGAGAAGCCGTCGACGGATCAGGCCATCTGACGTCGCAGACCGCTTGTTCGTGCGTAATCGAAGGGCCGCCGTAAGGCGGCTTTTTGCTGCGCTGCTGTTGCGTTGCTTACTGGATGTCACCGGAGCAGCGGCGATTCTTCCAGTTGTCATGTGGCATTGCTAAGTTCTCCGGCGACATCGTGTCGACGGAGCGAAGATGGACGCACAGGCTGCGGGGAAACCGGACGGACCTTCGGCGGCGGGCGTGGATCATGTGAACCGCATGGATCGCGAGGCGCCCACGCGCCCGCGTGTCGCCATCGTTGTACGCGCAAACCTCGCATTGCTCGCCGTCGTGACATGCGCCGTGTTGCTGCAACTGTTTGGAATCCCGCTGCTGCTGCAACAGGCTGGTCCGGCGGTGCTGTGGCTCGTCATCCCGCTGGTGGTACTCGCACCGATGCACTGGGGTTTGATACACGAGGCGATTCATGGGCAACTGCTGCCGCAACGTCGCCTGAATGAATCAGTAGCGCGCATGCTCGCCATCGCTTTCATGCTGCCTTTCGATGCCGTGCGCTTTGGCCACCTGATGCATCATCGCTTCACACGCGAACCGTTCGATCGTCCGGACGTGCATGACGGAACGACACAGCGTCTGCGCGCGCGGCTTCGCTATTACGCTCGGCTGCTCGGCGGTCTGTATGCAGGCGAACTCGCTATGCCGCTGCTTGCTTTCGTGCCGCACCGATATGCACATCGACTGGTGGCGTACGCAGTGGGCAGCGAAGGGCCGGTTGGGGCGGACGTACAGCGGCTGTTCGTCGGATTTGCCCTCGATCCGGCACGACGTGCGCGCATCCGGCGCGACTGGCTGCTGTCGCTCGGGCTGCATGCGGTTGCGTTCTATCTATACGGCGCGTGGTGGCCGGTGCTGCTCGTCACGATGTATTTGCGCGGCGTGTGGCTGTCGCTCGCGGACAACCTGCCGCATTACGATGTCCGGCTCGACGAACCCGGACGGGCGCGCAATTTTCGCGTGCCGTCCTTCTGGCAACCGATGCTGATGAATCATCATCTGCACCAGCTGCATCATCGACACCCAACCTTGCCGTGGACAGCGCTCCCCGCGCTCGCGCACGACACCGCGGCGACCGCATCAAACGCATCGGATGCCGCAGACGCCCCCTACTTCCGTGCCGCGCTCAAACAGTTCGGGCGGTTCGGCAAGGTGCGTTGAGCGAATCGGTTGGGAGTGACGCGTTCGAGCGTCACATCAGCGCCGGTAGACCTTCGACGAGCACCACCGCAAACGCGACACCGAGTAGTGCACCGAGCACGCGCAGGATGTTGTGCTTGAATTCCGTCGCACACGGCAACGCGCCAAGAAACAGCGCGCCAGCCAACGCCATCGGAATCACCAGGATGAAGTCGCTGATCGTAAAGTAGGTCGTCATGCTCGTCTCCTTATAGGATCCTCGCTGCATACGCCGCGTCTGATTTTTCTATGGCGGGCGTCGGGCTTGTTTCGAGTATAGGCGACGGTTTACTGGCCGTTACGCGTCAAGATGCTGTTAGAGCGACGCTTCGTACGCGATAAGAGCCAGACGGGGCGCGGTTTTGCACGATTTTCAGGGGCTCTGGAAATGTGTAGCGGATACTTACAACTCGCTTTCCGATTATGCGGATTCGAGGTTAAAAGGAGATCGCATCCGCATTCCCGCGCTTCAGGCTTCCCCATTGCGTTCGCGTATGCGCAGCGACCAGGCATCGGCGATGCCGATTGCGAGCAGCACGCACACCAGGCCCGCGACACCGTTCCAGCCATGCCCGGTCCAGAACCGCCCGCCATACGAACCGACGATGCTGGAGCCGAGATAGTAGGCAAGCAGATAGAGTGCGGCGGCCTGCCCCTTCGCTTCTTTTGCCAGCCGCCCAACCCAGCCGCTCGCGACCGCATGGCCCGCAAAGAAGCCGAACGTCACGCACGCGATGCCGGCGGCGATCGCCGCGACCGGATCCAGCATCGTGAGTCCGAGCCCGACGAGCATCAGTACGAGGCTCGCGATCAGCACGCGGCCGCGGCCAAACGAATCGGCCAGCCGCCCGGACCACGGCGACGCCACCACGCCGGTCAGATACACGACGAAGATCGCGCCGATGGTCGCCTGATTCATCCGGTACGGTGGTGCAAGCAGCCGGTAGCCGATGTAGTTGTAGAGCGTGACGAAACTGCCCATCAGGACGAAACCCATCGCGAACAGCCTGCTCAGACCGGGATGCTGGAGGTGCTTCGCGAGTGCGCGACCGCGCTGCGCGAAACCGAGCCCGCGTCGCGGCACGAAGTGACGCGACGGTGGCAGCAGCGCGCGGAACGCGAGCATCGATAGCAGACCGAGCACACCGATCGTGCCGATCGCCACGCGCCACGAGAACAGGTCCGCGACGATGCCGGTGATCACCCGCCCGGCCATCCCGCCGATCGCCGTGCCGCCGACGTAGAGACCCATCGCGAGACCGAGGCCGTCCGGATGCACTTCTTCCGCGAGGTATGCCATCGCGACGGCCGGCACACCGCCGAGCGCGAGCCCTTCGAGCGTGCGCAATACGAGCAGCGGATGCCAGTGCGGTGTGAAGGCGACGGCGACCGTGAGCGCAGCCGATAGCGTCAGCGACGCCGTCATCAAGCGATGACGACTCCAGCCCTCCGACACGAAACCCGCGACGAACACGGCGACCGCGAGCGCAGCAGTGGTTAGCGAGAGCGACAGGCTGCTTTGTGCCGGGCTTACGCCGAACGCTTCGGAAAACGCGGGTAGCAGCGGTTGCACGCAGTAGAGCAACGAGAACGTCGCATAGCCCGCGAACAGCAGCGCGACGCTCGCGCGCCAGTAGGCCGGTGTGCCGCGTTCGAGGTAGGGCTCGGTGTGCTGCGACGTGGATGAAGGCGTGGCTGTGGAAGCAGTCCGGTGAGGGTCCGGCGATGCAGTCAAGAAGCGGTCTCCCGGGCGGTGAAGGTGGGCGGTGCTATGGACGGAACGGCGCAAGGGTTTCAACGATACGCCGATCGGGACGTGTACGGCGCCGTGATGCGCAACCGCGTCAAGGCACAAGACTGGCGCAAGCACCGGGCTGTATACGCTTGGCCATTCGCCGCGGCAGGCGTAGGTGTCGTCACGCACAGCCAGCGCAGCCGTTGCGCGCTTGCGCTCAGCCGTTCGCCGCGGCAGGCACTGCAGCCGGCACGCTGGGATGAACGAGCTGATCGCCCGTAGGCAGCTTGGACACGTCCCACCCACCCCCAAGCGCCTTGATCAACGCGACACTCGCAGCCATCCGCCGCCGCGCGATCGATACAGCCTGCCGCTCGTTCGTGAGCGCGGTGGTTTGCGCGACGACGACGTCGAGATAGGTGATCGCGCCGTTCTTGTAGCGATCGGAGACGATCGCAAGCGCCCGCTCCGCCGCGGCGACGGCCTGGTCCTGCGCGCGGGCTTCCTGCTCGAGTACGCGCAACGCGGCGAGATTGTCTTCGACCTGGCCGAACGCGGTCAGCACCGTTTGCCGGTACTGCGCGACGCTTTCGTCGTAGTGTGCTTCGGCCTGCGCTTTCACCGCAGCACGCCCGCCGAAGTCGAGCAGCGTACCGGCCAGCGACGGACCCAGCGACCAGAAACGCGCGGGCGCCATCAGCCACTGGCTGTAGTTGGTCGCTTCGAGGCCGCCGGTCACCGACAGGATCAGGTTCGGAAAGAACGCAGCAGTCGCCACGCCGATCTGCGCATTCATATCGACGATATGACGTTCCGCCGATGCAATGTCGGGCCGCCGTTCCAGCAGCGCCGACGGCACGCCGGCAGGAGCGACGACCGGCACCACCGCAAGCGGCGCGACCGGCAGCGCAAACGTGGATGGCGACTGGCCGGTGAGGATCGCGATCGCGTGTTCGAGTTGCGCGCGCTGCACATCGAGATCGATGGCCTGGGCTTCGGTGGTTTGCAGTTGTGTTTGCGCCTGGGCGACGTCGGCGTCGGTGGCGATGCCACCCGTCAGACGATGCTGCGTCAGATCGAGCGCTTCGCGATAGGCCTTGATCGTGTCGTCGAGCAGACGGCGCTCGCTGTCGATGCCGCGCAGTTCGAAATAATCGGTGGCGAGTTCGGCCTGCATCGACAGCAGCGCGGACTGCACGTCGGCGGCGCTGGCCTGGGCATTGGCCTTCGCTCCTTCGACGCTGCGCGACACCCGGCCCCACAGATCGGGCTCCCACGACGCGTCGCCCTGCACGACGTAGTCGTTGATCGTGTAACCGGCCGTCGACTTGTACATCACGTTGTCCGACGTTCGCGTGCGCGAAAAATCGCCGCCCGCGCCCACAACCGGAAAGAAGTTCGAGCGGAACTGCGCGACCGCCGCGCGGGCTGCGCGAAAACGCGCCTGCGCTGCCTGGACGTTCTGGTTCGCACTGCCGGCCTGCTGTTCGAGCGCGTTCAGCGAGGCGTCGCCGTAGATCTCCCACCATGTGCCGCGCAGGGCGGTGTCGGCGGGTTGTGCGGGTTGCCAGCCGGTGTTTTCGAGTTCCTTGTAGGTGGCAGCGGTGGTGGCCGTCGGTCGCACGTAGTCCGGGCCGACTGCACATCCGCCGAGCACGCCGGCGATGATCAGCGCGGCGAGAGGAACGCTGAGAGGTGCAGCAAGAGGCGCTACGTGAGGCACAACAACGGGCACGACGCGCATGATCGTACGCGCCCGCTGTAGTTTGCTCGAAGAGAGATTCACCGGCTTCACTCGGCAGCCTTCGGCGTTTCGCCGCTTGTGTCGCTACCGGCGTTTGGACTTGCAGCGGGCTTCGCCGCAGCAACCCGCACCGGCGCACCATCGACGATCGAATCCTGCGGATTCACGATCACCCGCTCGTTGCCCTGCAGCCCCGACACGATCGCAACCCGCGTGCCGAAATCGGTACCGAGCGACACGCACACGAGCTTGACGTGTTGTTGCGCGTCGACGGTCGCGACCGTTACGCCGCCAGGGCGAAACAGCAGCGTATTGCCGGGCAGCGTATAAGGCGCCGCACCCGCACCGAGTGCGAAATGCACCTGCGCATACGCACCCGGCAACAAGGCGCCGCTACGGTTGTCGACGTCCACTTCGACGAGCATCGTGCGCTGGATCGGATCGACGGCACCGGATGTGCGCGCGACGGTACCCGGATAGCGCTTCGACGGCGCTTCAGTCAGCGTCAGATAAGCGCTCTGCTGGGCACGCACTTCCTGCGCGTACGCCTGCGGCACGTTGACATAGACGCGCAGCCGGTCGGCGGCTGCGACATGGAACAGCTCCTTCGCCGGACCACCGGCACTGCCCGCGTCGATCAGCGCACCGACATCGACGTTACGCGCAGTCACGATGCCGTCGAACGGCGCATAGACTTTCTGGAACGACTGGGTCTTTTCGAGTCGCGCGACGTTAAAGCGCGCGGCGTCGAGCGTGCCCTTCTTCGCGAGCATGTCGCCGACCTTCTCGTCGGTTTCCTGTTTCGATACCGACTTGCTCTTCAGCATCTCGGTCCAGCGGTCGGCGGTGCTTTTCGCGAGTGCGTAGTTCGCGTCCGCGTTCACGAGATCCGCGCGCGCCGAGCGCAACTGGTCGTCGACTTCGGGGGTTTCGATATCGGCGAGCAGTTGCCCAGCCTTCACGTGCGCACCGATGTCCGCGTACCACTGCTTCAGATACCCGTTAGTGCGCGCGTAGATGGGCGTATCGAGAAACGCCTGCACATTGCCCGGCAGCGTGAGATCGAGTGCTGCCGACGATTTCTGCGGCAGCACGACAGCAACGCTAAGTGCACTCGCGTGCTCGGCATCGCGTTCGAGCGCGGCGTGCGCGCTGTGCCGCGACCAGATGCCCTGCAGCGCAAGCGCGAGCACGACGACGATTGCCAGCACAGTCAGCCAGCGCGTGCGTCGCTTGCTCGCGGCCGTGCCGCCAGGCTGGGATTCGTCAGGACGTTGACCTTCCATCGATGCTTTGCCTCAGGATGACTTGTGAACCACATGCTCCGCCGAGCGCCGCCGCCGGTCGGCGAGCCGCCGGTAGATCATCGAGAACACTACCGGTACGAACACCAGTGTCGCGAGTGTGCCGATCGTGAGCCCGCCGATCACCGCGCGTCCGAGCGGCGCGTTCTGTTCGCCGCCTTCGCCGAGGCCGATCGCCATCGGCACCATGCCGATCACCATCGCGAGCGCCGTCATCAGCACCGGACGAAAGCGCGTGAAGCCCGCTTCGATCGCCGCGCGCGTCGCGTCGCCGTGTTCGAGCAACTGCTCGCGCGCGAAGCTGATTACGAGGATCGAGTTCGCGGTGGCGATGCCGATGCACATGATCGCACCGGTGAGCGCCGGGATCGATAGCGTGGTGTGCGTGAGGAACAGCATCCAGACGATACCCGCTAGCGCGCCCGGCAACGCGGTAATGATGATGAACGGATCGAGCCACGACTGGAAGTTCACGACAATCAGCAAATACACCAGCACGATCGCAAACAGCAGACCGGTGAAGAGCCCGGAGAACGAATCGTTCATCGTCTGCACCTGGCCACGCACGGTGATCGTCGGGCCCTTCGGCAGATCGACGTTTGCTGCGGCGATCACCTTGTCGATGTCGTCGGAGACAGCGCCGAGGTCGCGATTGTCGGCGGTGCCGTAGATGTCGACCGTCGATTGCGCGTTGTAGTGCGTAGCTACGGCGTGGCCCGCTTCGCGGCGCATCGTCGATAGCGCGCCGAGAATATTGCTGTGGCCGTTTGCGTTCAGCGGAATGTTGGCGAGTGCCTGCAGCGAGTCGATCGTGTATTGCGGCGCTTCGGTGATCACGTTGTAGCTGACGCCGTTGCGCGGATTCAGCCAGAACGTCGGTGTGGTTTGCTGGCTGCCTGAGAGCGTGATGAGCAGGTCGCTGGCGATGTCCTTCTGCGTGAAGCCCGCCTGCTGCGCACGCGTGCGGTCGACGTCGATGAAGATACGCGGCAGGTCGGCGGGCTGCTGGATGCGCGTGTCGGCAAGACCCGGCACACTGCGCAGCCGGTTCAGCAGCGTTGCGGCGAACGCGCGATTGGCGTCGACGTCGCGGCCGACGATCTGGATGTCGATCGGCGACGGCATGCCGAAGTTGAGCGTCTGGCTAACGATGTCGGCGGGCAGAAACGCGAACTGCACGCCGGGAAATTCGTCGGTGAGCGTGCGGCGCAGGGTACGGACGTATTCGGCGGTCGGATGATGATCGGGGTTGAGCGTGATCAGCACGTCGGCATCTGAAGTGCCGATCGTGCCGGTGTTGCTGTACGACAGGTTGATACCGGACACCGGTAGCCCGATGTTGTCGATCAGCGAATGGAGTTCGCCCGGCGGAATCAGCTGTCGAATACGTGCGTCTACGCGGTCGGTGACAACTGCGGTTTCCTCGACACGCATGCCGGTTTTCGCGCGCAGATGCAGCGCGATCGTGCCAGCATCGACCTGCGGGAAAAAGTCGCGGCCGAGAAACGGAATCAGCAGTAACGACAGCCCGCAGCACAGCAGAAACACCACGACGAATACGCCCGGCCGCTCGACGCGAGCCACGAGGAACACCCGATAACGCTCGCGCAACCGCGCAAAACCGCCCTCGAACGCGAGATGTACGCGCATGAACGGATTACGGCTTGCGACCGCGCCTGTTGCGCCGGTGTGGTGCGGATCAGTGGCCCGGTGATGGTGACGCAGCAGATACTTCGCAAGCGTCGGCACGAGCGTGCGCGAGAAGAAGTACGACGCGAGCATTGCGAACACGACCGCTTCGGCGAGCGGGATGAACAGGTAGTGCGCGACGCCGGAAAGCAAAAACATCGGCACGAACACAATACAGATCGACAGCGTCGACACCAGTGTCGGAATCGCGATCTGGTGCGCGCCGTCGAGAATGGCTTGCTCGAGATTCTTGCCCTGCTCAAGCTGATGGCTGACGTTTTCGATCGCCACCGTTGCGTCGTCGACGAGAATCCCCACCGCGAGCGCGAGACCACCGAGTGTCATGATGTTGATCGTCTCGCCGAGTGCGGACAGCGCGATGATGGAAGTGATCATCGACAGCGGAATCGACACGGCGATGATCAACGTTGCGCGCCAGTTGCCGAGAAACAGCAGGATCATCAAGCCGGTCAGGCACGCGGCGATCAGCGCTTCGCGCAGCACGCCCTGCACCGAGGCGCGCACGAACAACGACTGGTCGGCGACCGGGTCGATGTTCAGCGACGCAGGCACGAGGTTGTGCAGCACCGGCATCATCTGCTTGATGCGATCGACGATTTCGAGCGTCGACGTGTTGCCACTCTTGTTGATGGTCAGGAGCGCAGCCCGTTGACCGTTCACACGAACGATATTGGTCTGCGGCTGGAAGCCGTCACGCACGTGTGCGACGTCGCGGATATAGACGGTGCCCGCGTCCGTGGTCCTGATCGGAATGTCGTTCAGACCCGCGAGCGTATCGGGACTCGCATTCATTTCCACCGAATACTCGGTTGAACCGATTTTCGCCGTGCCCGACGGCAGGATCAGATTTTGCGCACTGATTGCGTTGACGACGTCCATCGGCGACAGGTTGCGCTCCTGCAACTTGCGCGAATCGATGTCGACCATGATCTGCCGCTGCTTGCCGCCATAGGGCAACGGTGCCGACGCACCGGGCACGGTGGCGAGCTGCGTCTTCAGAAAGTTGTTACCGAAGTCGAACAGTTCCTGTTCGGTGAGCGCCACCGACGACAACGACAGCCGCAAGATCGGTACCGTCGATGCGTTGTAGCGCAGGATGTTCGGCGGCGTGATGCCGGGTGGCAGCGAGCGCAACTGCGTTTGCGACAACGCAGTGACTTCCGCGAGCGCTTCTTCGATGTTCGCGTGCGGCTGGAAGAAAATCTTCACGACCGCGATGCCGTTCAGCGAGGTGGATTCGGTGTGTTCGATGTCGTTGACCGCCACCGACAGACCGCGCTCGTAGTTGAGTACGATGCGCTTTTCCATCTCGTCGGCGGGTAGACCGTTATACGTCCAGATCACCGACAGCACGGGGATGTCGATATTCGGGAAGATATCGGTCGGCGTGCGCAGGATCGTCAACGGACCGACGATCAGCAGCAGCAACGCGAGCACGATAAACGTATACGGGCGCCGCAGCGCCAGGCGAACGATCCACATGAGCGGTGCGGTCGAAGTGAGGGTAAACAGCCACGCTGAAGCCGCGTGAGCGTCGGCTTGCCCGCGCGCCTGGACTATAGCGCGTATCGTATTCTGGAGGCCTGATTTTGAGGAGAGCCGGTAGCCGCCGTAATAATGGATTCGTTACCATGCGTTACAGTTAGCATTTCGTAAGACTGATGGCATGGAAAGAGGGGACATCCACTGTTACTTTTTACTTTCCCCGTTTCAACAAAACGGGAACAATGAGCTGAACGTAGCAGAGTCATAGCGTCACGCAGTGCGAATCAGGTGCGCGCGCAACGTTTCAACGTTGCCGTGTTTTTGTCACACATTGACCGGCATGAATTTTTAACAGCCGGCATGGGAGAGCGGGGAAACATCATGCAAGTCGGTTCTATCGTCCGGTCCGTGCATATCGCCGTGCCTGCGGGCGCGCGCGGGATAGTCATGCGCCTGCTCGGCGACATGGCAATGGTGGCGTGGTACGCCGGTGAGCCCGGTACATCGTTGCAACTGAATACGGAACCCTTTTTCCTTGAAGACCTGATCGATACCGGCGACTTCGTTCGACCGGCCGGCGCGCAGATACATTGAGCGGTCGCGCGGTCTGACCGCGCACTGTTGAACCGCGCTCGTCATTCATGACGGCGCGGGGCACAATGCCGGCATGAACCACGACACCCAGGACCTGCAGGGCGGCGCCGATGGCGCTGTGCCCTTCGCCCGGCTCACGCCGGAATGCGTGCTGGACGCGCTTGACGGCGTGCTCAGCACGGTCGGCGTGCGCACGGACGGCCGCATGCTGCCGCTCAACAGCTACGAGAACCGCGTTTATCAGATCGGCGTCGAAGACGGCCCACCGGTGATCGCGAAGTTTTATCGGCCGGCGCGCTGGACCGATGAGGCGATTCTCGAAGAACACGCCTTCGTCGACGAACTCGTCGCACACGAGATTCCCGCCGTGCCGGCGCGCGCATTCGAAGGCCGCACGCTGCACACATTCGACGACTATCGCTTCGCGATCTTCGAGCGACGCGGCGGCCGTGCTCCCGATCTCGATCGACGCGACACGCTCGAATGGCTCGGCCGTTTTATCGGCCGGATTCATGCCGTGGGGCAGACCCGGAACTACGCGGCGCGCCCAGTACTCGACATCCAGACCTTCGGTCGCGAACCGCGCGAGTTTCTACTGACGCACGGCTTCGTGCCGGACAACGTTCGCACTGCGTGGACGACGGTGGTGGATCTTGCGCTCGAAGGCGTCGAACAGGCATTCGAGCGCGCCGGCGAGATTCGCGCGCTGCGCATGCACGGCGATTGCCATCCGAGCAACGTGCTGTGGACCGATGCGGGCCCGCACTTCGTCGATTTCGATGACAGTCGAATGGGCCCCGCAGTGCAGGACCTGTGGCTGCTGCTACCTGGCGAACGTGAGGAGGCGTCCCGTGCGCTTGCCGATCTGCTGGCGGGCTATGAGGACTTCTGCGAATTCGAGCAGCGCGAGCTGTATCTGATCGAAGCGCTGCGCACGTTGCGGCTGATTCACTACTCCGCGTGGCTTGCGCGCCGCTGGAACGATCCGGCGTTTCCGGCTGCATTTCCGTGGTTCAACACGCAGCGCTATTGGGAAGACCGCATCCTCGAATTGCGCGAGCAGGTCGGCGCGATGCAGGAAGGGCCGCTGTGGCCGGTGTTCTGAACCCCACCCGCCGCGATTGAGAAAATCGTAAGCCTGTGTAATGATAGCCATTCGCATTTGAGGCGTAGCCAGCCACTCATCGTTTCGCGGTGAGCGCCAGCCAGTACCTTGCCGGACCCCGCAGCCGTTCAGACAGTTCATCGGTATTTGTCTGCTTAAACGCGCTGCGACCAGTCCGATCTACCCGTTTATTCCACTGAAAGCCGGCCCGGCTGCGCGATATCGCGCGTCGGGGCCGTGCGCCGAAGCCGCTGTGCCTGGAGTTCCGTGAACGCGCCCGAACCAATCGATGTCCCTTCCGCTACGCGTGCCGGCACGACGTATCACCCTGTGCCGACGCCGCAGCCGGGTGCACATGGCCATCATCTCGTCGACGATGTACAACGGCTTGCGCGGCAACGTCGTACGCGGCGCGCGACATTCATCAAGTGGCTACGCAAGGTGCACGGCTGGGTCGGATTGTGGGGCGCCGTGCTGGGGCTGCTGTTCGGTGTGACCGGCTTCCTGCTGAACCACCGTGCCGGTCCGCTCAAGGTGTCGTCGGGCGAGCCGCAGGTCGAACAGCTGCAAATTCCACTACCGGCCCGCAAGCTCCAGTCGCCGCTCGATATGGCGCACTGGCTGCAGGGCGAACTGCATCTCGACGGCAAACCGAGCAAGCCGCGTCGCGAGGCGTCGCATCCGGTGGCCTGGGGCGATCACAGTGCCGTGCAGCCCGAATTCTGGCAGGTCGGTATTTTCGGCACCAAGCAGAACGTGCAGGCCGAGTACTGGGTCGGCAATGGCTATGTGTCGGTCAAGCGCACACAGAATTCGTTCCTCACGACGATGAATAACCTGCACCGCGGTGTTGGGCTCAGTATCGGCTGGGTGCTGCTCGTCGATACGCTCGCGGGCGGGATGATCCTGCTTTCGTTGACCGGTGTATTGCTGTGGACCGAGCTGAACAAGCGCCGTACGGTCGGCGTCGTGCTGGTGCTTGGGTCGCTGGGTGCCGCGGTGGCGCTTGGGTTGCTGTGATGAAGCGGACTCGTTTCTGCGTGGCGTGACGAGTCTGCGTTGTAAAGCCTCGCGGTGAAGCCGCGATGTAAAGATCAAACGCTGCAGGCCGTCCCGCCGCTAGCCGCAACTTCGCGGGCCGCTTTCGCGCCTTCCACCTGCAGCAGCGTCGGTAGCGACACACCGTTCTTCGCCGCCGTCACCTCCGCAAGAATCGACACCGCGATCTCCGGCGGCGTACGGCTGCCGATATAAATACCGACCGGTCCATGCAACCGGGCCAGTTCGGTGTCGTTCAGATCGAATTCCTTCAGACGCTCGCGCCGCGCCGCGTTATTGCGCCGCGAACCGAGCGCGCCGACGTAGAACGCGGGCGTCTTCAACGCTTCCATCAGCGCGAGATCGTCGAGCTTCGGATCGTGTGTGAGCGCAATCACCGCGCAGCGTTCATCGAGCCGCATGTCGAGCACGGTGTCGTCGGGCATCGTGCGAACGATCTTCGTGCCTGGTATGTCCCACTCGTCCGTGTACTCTTCGCGCGGATCGCAGACGGTTACCTGGTAGTCGAGACCGACAGCGATATTGCACAGGTAGCGCGACAGCTGCCCCGCGCCGATCACGAGCATGCGGTAGCGCGGGCCGTGAATGGTCAAGAGACGTGTGCCGTCGAAGTCGATGCCGTCGGTGGCCTGCGCGGATTCGAGCCGCACCGTGCCGCTCGCCATATCGACGGTGCGCGCAACCAGCCGGCCTTCTTCCACTGAACGACATAGCGTGGCGATGCCGCTCGCCTGCGTCAGCGGTTCGAGCACGAGCTGGATCGTGCCGCCGCACGGCAGGCCGAAACGATGCGCTTCTTCGGCGGTGATGCCGTACTTCACCGCTTCCGGCAAAGTCTGCTCGATGCCGCGCTGGCGCACGCGATCGATCAGATCGTCTTCGATGCAGCCACCCGATACCGAGCCCACCACCAGGCCGTCGTCGCGTACCGCGAGCATGGCGCCTTCCGGACGCGGCGACGAACCCCACGTCTTCACGACCGTCACCAGCAGTGCGCGGTGTCCCTGCTCGAGCCAGCGCTCACTGGACTTCAGGACTTCGAGATCCACGCTGTCCATGATTTCTTCCCCTCCGGTTGAGGCTCGTCCACCGGGTCGCCGTTGGCGGACCGGTTCGCGGAATCGTGCAATTGTGCCGCAGCATCGGCTGTCGTGTCGGCCACCGGCGCAGTACGCGCGCCGCTCACCTGTTCACCGAAGCGGCGAAAAAATTCGCCCACGATCTTGCGGACTGCACCGCCGAGGATCCGCGAGCCGATCTGCGCGAGCTTACCGCCCATGTGCGCGCTGGCTGTGTATGAGAGCTTCGTGGCGCCGTTATCTGCGGGTTCGAGGGTGATATGCGCGGCGCCGCTACCGAAGCCGGCGGTCCCGCCCTGACCTTCGAAAACGATCGTATAGGCGCGCGGCGCGTCGATATCGGTGAGGCGCAAGCGGCCTTTGAAGTGCACTTTCACCGGGCCGACTGTGAGGCTCATCGACAGGGCGAACACGTTTTCCTGTTCCACTTCGATGTGGTCGCAGCCGGGAATCGAGGCACGCAGGATCGTCGTGTCGTTGAGCGCTTCCCAGGCGCGCTGCTGGGAGACGGGCAGCGTGTAGCTCTCAGTCAGTTCCATGACGGGGTTCCTCCGGATGGCGTGGTTCGAACGACGGTGCGAGAAACACGCGGCACCTGCGCGAGCGGCGCGAGAGCGCGGCCGGACGCGGTGGGACTGTGGCGATTATGAACCGGCCGGTGCAAGTCGACATGCACCGGCACTGCCGGGACCGCGTCTGTGAAGCGCGCTGAGCCTTAGCGATTGCCCTCGGCCAGCTTCGAATGGCGTCGCGAATAACCGAAGTAAATCACCATGCCGATCACGAGCCACGCGACGAACGCGATCCACGTGATCAGTTGCAGGTTGAGCATCAGGAACAGGCACGACGCGACGGCCAGCACCGGCACGACCGGTACACCGGGGCAACGGAATGCGCGCGGCAGTTCCGGATGCGTCTTGCGCAAAATCAGCACAGCGATCGACACCATCGAGAATGCCGCAAGCGTGCCGATGTTGATCAGCTCGGCCAGCACGTTCAGCGGCACCAGTGCGCCGATCAGGCCGAAGAAGATGCCGACCAGCCACGTCGTGAAGAACGGCGTCGCAAAGCGCGGGTGCACGCGCGACAGCACCGCGGGCAGCAACCCGTCGCGCGACATCGCGAAGATCACGCGGGTCTGGCCGTAGGCCATCACGAGAATCACGGTCAGCATGCCGAGCACGGCGCCGAGATCGATAAAGCCCGCCACCCAGGGCTGGCCGGCCACCTGCAGCGCGTACGACACCGGGTGCGAGATGTTGGCGAACTGCGCGTACGGCACGATGCCGGTCACCACGGCCGCGACCGCCACGTACAGCACTGCGCACACGCCCAGCGACGCGATGATGCCGACCGGCAGATCGCGCTTCGGATTCTTCACTTCCTCTGCCGCCGACGAGACCGCATCGAAGCCGATAAACGCGAAGAACATCACGGCAGCGGCGCCGAACACGCCATTCCAGCCGTTCGGCATGAACGGATGCCAGTTCGCGGGCGTGACGTGGAAGACGCCTACCGCGATGACCAGCAGCACGACGACGACCTTGATCGAGACCATGATGTTGTTCACACGCGTCGATTCACGCACGCCGACCGACAGCAGCGCGGTAATCGCCATCATCACGAGGAAGGCTGGCAGGTTGAACAGCGTGTGGGTGCCCGGTACTGCGCCGGGCGCGGCGGTCAGCACAGCGGGCAGCGAGATGCCGAAGCCATGCAGCAGCGACTGCAGATAGCCCGACCAGCCCACCGATACCGCAGAAGTGGCGAGCCCATATTCGAGCATCAGATCCCAACCGATGATCCACGCGGCCAGTTCGCCGAGCGTCGCATACGAATATGTATAGATCGAGCCGGCCACCGGAATCGTCGAGGCGAATTCCGCGTAGGCCAGCGCGGCGAAACCGCACGCCACTGCCGCGATGAGGAACGACAGCATCAGCGCCGGGCCGGCCTGCACGGCGCCCGTGCCGGTCAGCACGAAAATGCCGGTACCGATGATCGCGCCGACACCGAGGAAGGTCAGATCGAGTGCGCCGAGCGCTTTCTTGAGTCCGGCGCTCTGGGCGCCGGCGAGCATCTGCTCGACGTTCTTCTTGCGGAAGAGGGACATTGGCGAGGTCTCCTGTAAAGCACGCTTATTGCGCGCCGAATGTCGGGAAACCGTCAATTCTAGCGGATGTAGGGCCGCGCGCTTGCGCGGGAACGCGTATCGCGGTGTGGGCTTTGCGAGACCGGAGGCGCAGCGGCATTGCCGCGCGAGGTTAGGGAAGACTCACTCAGGCGGTCATCGCTGGATTCAGATCGACGAGGCGGTTGCTCATCACATAGAAGGTGAGTTCGGCGTTATTGCTGAGACGCATCTTCTCCAGCAGCCGCGTGCGGTACACGCTGACCGTCTTGACCGACAGCGACAGCGTCTGCGCGATGTCGGTCAGCCGCTGGCCCGAGGCGAGCATGCACAGCGTCTGGTATTCGCGGTCGGAGAGCTTTTCATGCGGCAGCTGTTCGCCGTCGAACGACACATAGTTCGCGAGCGCCTCGGCCATCGCGGGGCTCACGTACTTGCGGCCGGCGGCGACCTGCTGGATCGCGCCGATCATCTGGGCGGCATCGACGGTTTTCGACAGATAGCCCGCCGCGCCGGCCTTCAGCGCCCGCACCGCGTACTGATCCTCGCGATACATCGAGAACATCAGCACCGGCACGCGCGGTGCCTTGCGCTTGATCCGCTTGAGCACCTCGACGCCGTTCATGTCGGGCAGCGAGATGTCCAGCAGGATCACGTCGTAGATCTGCTTCGCGGCGCTCGTGACGGCTTCGGCGCCGGTTTGCGCTTCGGCGACTTCGATGGCGATGCCGCGGTCGAGCAGCAGATGGCGGACGCCCTGGCGGACGACGGCGTGATCGTCGGCGAGCAGAATGCGCAGGCTCATGACGATCTGCCTGCACTTGAGCGCCGCGCGGCGGCGTGCGACGGAGCGTGCGATGCGTGCGACGTGTACGGTGTGAGCGGCGATGTAAGCGCGAGTAGCGCGTCCCACGCAAAACGTGCGCGCACCGTCGTGCCGCGTGCTTTGCCGTCCGCCGGTTCGCGCGCGCTGCTCACGCGCAGCGTGCCGCCGAACGCTTCGCAGCGCGCCCGCATACCGGCGACGCCGAAATGACCTTGCGCTTCGCCGCGACGGCGGCGCGCATCGCGCGGCAGGCCGATACCGTCGTCGCTGATGGCCAGTGTCAGATACCGCCGATTGGTCTCGATGCGCACGTTCGCACACGATGCGCGCGCGTGCCGGGCGGTGTTGTTCAGCGCTTCCTGGGCGACGCGGAACACCGCTAGCGTCGCGTCGGTGGGAAGGCGGGTGAGGCGCACGTCGGCGGTACAGACGAAGCTCGTGCGGAGGCTGGTGCGGGTCGCGAAGCTGCCGGCCCATTGCGCGAGCGTCGCGACGATGCCCGCATCCAGCGATGGCGCATGCAAACCGGCGACCGCCTGGCGTGTCGCTGCGCAGGCGGCGTCGAGCGAGCGGTTCGCGACGGCAAGGGCGGCCGCGCATTGCGGCGGGGCATCGGCGGGTAGCCAGGTGTCGACACCGGCAAGCGCGAAGCGGGTGGCGGTCAGTTCGGCGCCCACGCCGTCATGCAGTTCGCGCGCGAGATGGCGGCGTGCGGCTTCCTGCGCGCCGACGAGTTCGGCGGCCAGTTCGCGCACGCGTTCACGCAGTCGGACGATTTCGTCATCGGCGGTGCAGACAAAAGAACGCATGCGAACCTCTAGCCCCCAGACATGCCCGTTACTTGTACAACTTGACGGACAATTGTTACGTTGGAGCGTAACGAAATTTACATTTCGCAACAAATCGGATCTAACCCTGGTGAGGGTTGCCACTATCGTCGCTGAGCCGCGATGATATCTGAAAAAAACTAGAAATGCCTATGTGGCAAGGCTTAGCGCGTGGTCTTCGCGTAAAACATAAGGTTTGTCAAAGAGTGGGATGTCAGAAAAACGCCGACAAGAAAGGTTAAATTTTGAGGACGAATTTGTAACTGCGCCGATTGCTGCCTGTAGAGGCGCGCCGATGGCGCCGCACAAACAAAAACCGGAGCGCGAGGCTCCGGTTTTGCGGTGACGAAGGGGCCGCAAGGGCCCCGGCAGCAGTTTCGCTGCGAGCGTTGCCGTTGCCGGCCTCAGCCGACGAACGCTTTTTCCACGACGTAATGCCCCGGCTCGTTGTTGCTGCCTTCCTTGAACCCAAGGCTGTCGAGCAGTTCGCGCGTGTCGCGCAGCATGTGCGGGCTGCCGCACAGCATCACACGGTCGCGTTCGACCGAGAACGGCTGCACATCGAGGTCTTCGAAGAGCTTTTTCGTGTCGATCAGTTCGGTGATGCGGCCGCGGTTCTGGAATGTTTCGCGTGTGACCGTCGGGTAGTACACGAGCTTTTCGCGGACGACTTCGCCGAGGTACTCGTGGTTGTGCAGGTCTTCGGTGATGTATTCCTTGTACGCGAGCTCGTCGACAAAGCGGCACGTATGCGTGAGCACCACCTTCTCGTAGCGCTCGTACACTTCCGGGTCCTTGATGATCGACATGAACGGCGCGAGGCCCGTGCCTGTGGACAGCAGCCACAGCGTCTTGCCGGGCAGCAGGTTATCGGCCATCAGCGTGCCGGTCGGCTTCTTGCCGATCAACACCTGGTCGCCCACCTTCAGATGCTGCAGACGCGACGTCAGCGGACCGTCCTGCACCTTGATGCTGAGGAACTCGAGATGTTCTTCGTAGTTGGCGCTCGCCATGCTGTAGGCGCGGATCAGCGGTTTGCCGGCGACTTCGAGGCCGACCATCGTGAACTGGCCGTTTTCGAAGCGCAGTGCGGGGTCGCGCGTGCAGGTGAAGCTGAACAGCGTGTCGGTCCAGTGGTGGACGCTCAGAACGGTTTGGTGAGTCAGGTTGCTCATGGCTTTGGGTGCAAAAAAGAAGGCGGCCAGATGGACTGGACGTCGGGCACGGCAAGGGCGATGCATGCGCGCATGCGGAAATGGGAGCGATGCGCAATCCGCCATTCTACCGCGCCTGCTGCCGGTGGGTCGCTGGGCGGTGACTGGGCGGGGCGTGAGGCGGGGTGCCGCGGA
Organism: Paraburkholderia acidicola; assembly: GCF_002362315.1. Classification (GTDB taxonomy): domain Bacteria; phylum Pseudomonadota; class Gammaproteobacteria; order Burkholderiales; family Burkholderiaceae; genus Paraburkholderia; species Paraburkholderia acidicola. The sequence continues at coordinate 1,251,723 of NZ_MTZV01000004.1, read as the reverse complement.
ATCTTGCGATGATACCGAAAGCGGTCGTGCGGCGCAGCATTGACCCTGCTGGCGGGACGGCAAAGGCCTTGAATCTAATGGAGAAACGCCTGGAAAGCGGCGATTTCCACGCTCGATGAGCGGTGCCCTTGTAGGGATGGGGCTCGGCGCCCGGTCGCTGAGCCGACCACCCCGGTGATTTGCTGCCCTGAACCTGCCTAGCTGTCCGCCGCCAGTTTCGCCCCGAGGCCGACCAGCACCGCGCCACATATGCCGTCGATCGGCCGACGCAGCCGCCGGTAGCCGCGCTGCGTGCGCTCGGTGGCGAACATCAGGGCAACGCTGCCGTACCAGCTCACCGACATCGTCGCGATCATCGCGAGTACGACGCCGTAGAACCAGACCGGCGGGTGCGGAGGGAACATGGTCGCGAAGACGCTGGTCCAGAACGCACAGGATTTCGGATTCGTGAGACAGGTGAACAAGCCCGAGCGCCAGGCGCGGAAATACGCTTGCGGCGTCGCCTCGGGCGGCGGCGCGGCAACCGGCGCGGAGGCATCGTCGCGCCGCATGCTCGCGCGCAGCAGCTTGATGCCGAAGTAGATCAGATACAGCGCACCCGCGAGGCGGATGCCGTTATACAGCCAGTCGATTTTCTGCAGCACCGTGGCGAGCCCGAGCATCGCGAGCGCGACCCAGATCGCCGAGGCCGTGCCGACACCGAGTGCGGACACCGCGCCGAGCCCGCGCCGCCCGGCGAGCGACAGCTGGGTGATCATGAAGAAGTTCGGGCCGGGGCTGATCGTCGCGACGAGGTAGACGGCGGCGATCTGCAGCAGGATCAGAACGTAGGGCTGGTGCATGTCGATTGGCGGTGTTGCGCGGACGGCAGCCGCTCGGGGAAGGAAAGGCGATCTTACCCGGGTGAGGCGTGGCCGTCATGCCAGTTGTCGGCATGGGCGTGCGGGGTTGTCGTGCTGGATGTTGTGCCCGAGTCAGCTCGAACAGCCTGCACGGAACCTGCCGCCGCAATCCGCACGCGCGTAGTCCGGGCGCCTACCCTCCGGCCGCCACCGTCTTTCGCCCACGTTGCTTTAGCACCCGCGCCTGCAGCACGATCACGAGCAGCAGGAACACGCCGCGTATCACCGATTGCCAGTACGCAGAAAGACTGACGAAGCCCAGCCCATTCTCGAAGTTCAGCAGATTGAACACGAGGCCAAGTAGCGCCACGCCAGCAATCGTCATCGCGATCGACCCTTCGCCACCAGTGAGCAGCGTGCCGCCGAGCACCACCGCCGAGATCGCGAACAGCTCCCAGCCGACGCCTTCATTCGGCTGCCCGGCGCCGAACTGCGCGGCGAGAATCACACCCGCGAGACCCGCGAGCAGACCGCTCACGGCATAGGCCATGACCAGCGTGCGATCGACGTTGAGCCCCATCAACCGTGCGGCTTCCTCGCTGCCGCCGATCGCCAGCGAATGCCGTCCAAAGCGCGTACTGCGCAGCGCGAGCCAGCCCGCGATCGCGGCCGCAAGTGCGACGAGCCCAGGAATCGGCAGGCCGAACAGATCGCCCTGACCGAAGTTGCCGAAGTTCGAATCGGCGGCGATCGACACCGCGTCGTTCTTGCCCAGCAGCAACGCCACGCCGTGCGCGCCGAGGCTGGTCGCGAGCGTCGTGATGAACGGCAGGATCCTCAGTCGCGTGATGATCAGCCCGTTCAGCACGCCGACCGCGGCACCTGCAGCCGCACCGGCGAGCACGGCGACCCAACCGCCCCACGGGCTCGTCAGCGCCGCGACGACGCTGGCGAGCGCCGCAACCGTGCCGACCGACAGATCGATACCGCCGGTGATGATCACGAACGCCATGCCGATCGAGATCAGCGCGAACATCGAGTTGTAGCGCCAGATGGTCGTGAGGTTGTATGCCGAGGCAAAGTCGGGATAGCGCACGACACCGAATACGACGAGCGCGGCGAGCGCGATCAGGATGGGCAGGTTCTTTTTCATCGGGATCAATTCCTGGAGCGTCGTGGCTGGGCGATGTCAGTTAGCGCGAGCGCCGCTGCACATACACCGCCGCGACGATGATCGCGGCCTTCACGACGAGCGCCGCCGCATCAGGGATGCCGTGCGCGAGCAGCGTGTAACGCAGCAACTGGATGATCAGCGCACCGATCAGCGTGCCGCCGATATATGCCTTGCCGCCCGTCAACGCCGTACCACCCACCGCGACGGCCGCGATCGCATCGAGTTCAATGCCGAGCCCGACCACATTCGCATCGGACGACGAATTCACCGAAATCGAAATCAGGCCCGCAAGGCCCGCGAGCGCCGCGCAGATCGTGTACGCGATCAGCTTCGTGCGCGCAGTCGGAATGCCGCACAGATACGCGGCTTTCTCGTTGCCGCCGGTGACGAGCAGGTACTGCCCGAACAGCGTCTTGCGCACGATCCACGCGAACAGCGCGACGAGCGCGAACATCAGCAGCACCTGGAACGGCACGCCCGCGACCTTGCCGAGCGCGATCCACTGGAACGCAGGGTTGTCGAACGCCTGCAGGCTCCCGTCGGTGACGACTTGCGCAATACCGCGCCCGGCGATAAACAGCACTAACGTGGCGACTATCGGCTGCACCGATAATCGCGTGACGAGCAACCCGTTGAACGTGCCGCATACCGCTGCGGCCAGCACCGGCAACACGAACGCGAGCGCAATACCAAGGGCGCCGCCGATGTGCATGAAGAGCATCGGCGCAAGCGCACCGGCGATCGCCATCGATGCCCCCACCGACAGATCGATCCCCCCCGTCGCGACCACCAGCGTCATGCCGATGCCGACGATCACGATCGTCACGACCTGGGTCAGGTTCACGTTGAAGGTCTGCAGCGACCAGAAGTGCGGCGTGAAGATCAGATTGAAGACGAGCATTGCGAGCAGCACGGCGATCTCGCGCTGGATCGTGAGCCGATGGCGTTTCTTCACCGCTACCGCAGGTGCGGCTGCGTTTGCAGTAGAAAGCTGAGCTGCGCTGTCGTTGCGCAACGAATCATGAGCCATGCCGGCTGTCCTCCGGGTGCGCGGCGTGTGCCGCTTCCGCCAGTGCTGACTGACCTTCGCTGCCCCATGCAATGGCATCCATGATCGCGATTTCGCTCATCGCGGCGCCGTCGAGTTCAGCGACCGTGCGGCCGTCGCGGATTACAACGGCCCGATCGGCGACCGCGGTCAATTCTTCGAGTTCGGATGCAGACAGCAACACCGCGAGACCCGCGTCGCGCAGGTCGCGCACGATCTTCGCGACGTCTGCTTTTGCGCCGACATCGATGCCGCGCGTCGGCTCGTCGAGTAGCAGCAGCGTCGGTTGTGCGGCCAGCCAGCGCGCGAGCAGCACCTTTTGCTGATTGCCGCCCGACAGCTCGCGGATCGGTTGATCGGGGCTGCGTAGCTTGATGCCGAGCGACGCGACGAAGCGTTCGACGATCGCCTGCTGCTGTTTCCTGTCGACGATGCCGTGCTTCGCGAGCGTGCGCAGGCACACGAGCGTCAGGTTGTCGCGCACCGACAGCTCGGGCACGATGCCGTCGCCCTTGCGATCTTCGGTGAGATACGCGAGACCGCGCGCAATCGCGTCCTGCGGTGATTTCAGCGCGACCGTTTCGCCGCCGATCTCCACCGTGCCGCGTTCGAGCGGATCGGCGCCGAACATCAGACGCATCGTCTCCGTACGCCCTGAGCCGAGCAGCCCGGCGAGTCCAACCGCTTCACCACGATGCACGTCAAGCGACACATCGTTGACGAGCGGCCGCGCGCCGACCTTGCGCACGCTGATCGCCGCTTCGCCGCGGCGCGCGAGGTGCACTTCGCGCTCGGCGGTATCGCCTTCCACGACGGCGGCGAGCGTACGACCGAGCATCGTCGTGACGAGCTGGCGTTTGTCCATGTCGGCCATCGTGCTTTGCGCGACGGTCTGTCCATCGCGCATCACGGTGACGCGATCACAGAGCGCATACAGTTCATCGAGCCGGTGCGATACGAAGATCACCGCACGACCGTCGTCGCGCAACTTGCGCACGACCGTGAAGAGCAGTTCCACTTCGCGCTCGTCGAGCGACGACGTGGACTCGTCCATGATCACCATCTTCGCGTCCGCCGATACGGCGCGCGCGAGCGCAACCATCTGCTGGATCGCCGTCGAATAGCTGCCAGCCGGCTTCTTCACATCGACCTGCAAGCCAAACGATTCGAGCAGATCGGCGGCACGGCGCTGCACCGTGCGCCAGTCGATCAGACCAAAGCGACGCGGCTCGCGGCCAAGAAAAATGTTTTCCGCCACCGAGCGGAACGGCACCAGGTTGATCTCTTGATAGATCGTGCTGATGCCCGCTTCGCGAGCGGCCTTCGGACTGCGGAAATCGATCTCGCGACCTTCGAAGCGCACGCTCCCACCGGTGCGCCGATACGCGCCCGTCAGGATCTTGATCATGGTCGACTTGCCGGCGCCGTTCTGGCCGATCAGCGCGTGCACTTCGCCGGCTGCGACGCTCAGGTTCGCGCTGCGCAATGCGGGCACGCCGCCGAAGCTGATCTGGATGTCCTGCATATCCAGCAGCGTCGAACGAAGCAGGTCGGGAGAGGGTGGCGCCTGGCTGGCGGATGCCGTCACGGGGTCCTCCGGATGCGATGCTGTATTTCGCGCGGCGGGCATACTGGCCGCGCCGCAAGGTGATGGTACGCCGGACAAAGCGAAGCGGCGGCCCGCGCGATGCTCTACGCCTGTTGCGGGCGCGCCGCTTCCAACCTTCCCGTCAGCGGAGTGCACGACGCTCTCCGCTCACGCACTGCCCGTGAACCGCGGAGCGGGTCGCGTTGCACGCCGGCCCCGCGTTACCTCGTTACGTTTCAATCAATAGCCGTACTGCATGCTCTGCTGCACGTTGCTCTTGTCGTAGAAGCGATCCGAGACCTTGACCCACGTCGGAATCTTTTCGCCCTTCGCATAACGCTGTGCGACGTCGCAGGCGAGTGCACCGAAGAACGGGCTCGACTGCACGCTTGCACCGAGTTCGCCGGCGGCGATCGCGTCCATGCCGCCCTTTGTACCGTCGATCGTCACGATCTGGATGTCCTTGCCCGGCTGCTTGCCGGCTGCCTTGATCGCAGCGATCGCGCCGAGCGCCATTTCGTCGTTATGCGCGTACACCGCGGTTACGTCCGGATGCGCCTGCAACAACGTCTCCATCACCTGACGGCCCTTGTCGCGCGCGAAGTCGCCGCTTTGCGACGCGATGATCTGCATGCCCGGATTCTTCGCGATGACTTCGTCGAAGCCCTTCTTGCGATCGTTGGCGGCGGAAGCGCCGGTCGTGCCTTCGAGCTCGATGATCTTCGCCTTGCCGCTGGTCGCCTTGACGAGCCAGTCGGCGGCGCGGTGGCCCTGATCGATGAAGTCCGAACCGATGAACGTGATGTAGTCGCGACCCGCTTTCGCCACCGACTGATCGACGTCACGATCGACGAGGATCACCGGAATGCCGGCCTTCTTCGCCTGCAGCACGACCGGTGCGAGCGGCTTTTCTTCGCGCGGCGGGAACACGAGCAGATCGACGTGCTGCGCGATCATGCTCTGGATGTCGGACACCTGCTTCGAGTTCGAGCTGTTGGCGTCGGTCATCACGAGCTGCCAGCCGCATTTTGCGGCGACGTCCTTGAAGCTCTTCGTTTCGGCGAGCCGCCACGGGTTGTTGCTCTCGGTCTGCGCGAAGCCGACCTTCAGCGGGGTTTTGTTCGGCAGCTTGGGGAGCGCGTCGTCGGCATGTGCCGCGGCCGCCCCGAGACCGAGTGTCAGTGCGAGTGTCAGTACCTGAAACGATCCGGCCAGCGGATGAACCCGCAGCCGGCTCAATTGCCGATTGTGCGACGCCATGTCTTCCTCCAGTGCCTGGTGGGTTGTTTGTGCTTTTGTGGTGTTGCGGTCCGACGCATCCCCACACGAAGATTCCCGGACCCGCCGATTATTCCACTCGAAATTATTATTGGTCAATCAATAATAATATTAGTCACTGGCTGTTCTGTCTCGGTGATTACCCTCACCGAACTGCGTTCGACCAGCGGACCATCGAGTTTGACCATCCGGTGCCGCACCGGCGCGCCGGCGGCACGGTTGTGCTCTTCCTGCAGCAGGGTTTCGACAGCCCAGCGGCCCAGCTCGTAATTCGGCAGCACGACCGTGGAGAGTGCCGGATGTGTGTGACGCGCAATCTCCTGATCGTCGTAACCGAGCACCGAAACATCTTCGGGTACGCGGTGGCCGAGCTGTTTGAGCGCTTCGATCGCGCCGAGCGCCATCAGGTCGTTCGCGCAGAAGATCGCAGAAGGCGGATTCGGCTCGCGCATCAAGGACAACGTTTGCTCGAAACCGGTGCCGGAGCTCCAGTCGCCGTCGCGCACCAGCTCGGGTGTGTACGGCAGGTCGGCGGTGGCGAGCGCCGTGCGGTAACCCTTCAGCCGGTCTTTCGACGCGTCCTGCCAGGGCTCGCCGTTGATGTAGCCGATCCGCCGGTGGCCGGCACGCAGCAGGTATTCGGTTGCGACGTGGCCGCCTGCCACCTCGGCCGGCACCACCGACGACTGGCCGCCCTCGCTCGTGTAGCAGTTCAGCAGCACGGTCGGCACGCGCGACAGCGCGGCCGGCAGGCTGACCTTGCGCGTGTAGACCGTTGCGTAGACCACGCCGAAGACGTTCGGGCTCGACAGCACGGTGTCGAGCACCTGCTGCTCGATGTCGGCGTTGCCATGGGTGGAGTAGACCGCGAGCATCTTGCCGTTCGCGTAGGCCGCGTCGCGCGCGCCGTCGATGTTGACGACCGGGTGCGGGCTCGTCGAGATTTCGTCGGCCAGGTAGACGATCAGGTTGCGTTCGTCCTTGGATGGCGCGACCGGTGCGCGCGTCGCGAGCCGGTAGCCGAGATCGTGGGCCGCCTTGAGCACCTTGTTGCGGGTGGCTTCGGAGAACTTGGCGCCCGTCGCGTTGTTCAGCACCAGTGAGACTGAAGATTGGGACACGCCAGTGAGTTTGGCGATGTCAGTCATCGTAGGACGGCGTTGAGTCGTTTTCTTCATAAGGCTGACCGCGCGGCCGCGGCGGCAAGAGCAGGAAATGCCGGAAAACCGGCTGGATTGACGGTACCACTAATAATATGTGCCCGGCAACGCGCCAAAACCCGTCTGGATGGCTCTACGGGGCAGCGCCGTGTACTGGAAACATATGACAATTTATTACTAATAATATTGACCAATACTGCTGTGTCGTGCGATTCTCAGACGCGCCGGGCCGTTTCCGACCCTCAACCGCCGCTTCTATCCGACCATGCGCGACGCATCTCCGAGTACCCCCGTATCTGTTCCCCGCGCCGCGTCGTTCCATGCGCCGCAGGCCGATGCCGCCTTGATCGAACTGAGCAGCGGCGACACGCGGCTGACGGTGGCGCCACATATCGGCGGCTCGATTGCGTCGTACTACGATGTCTCGACTACGGGCCCGTTACATTGGTTCCGGCCAGCGACGCAATCTGCGCTCAACGCACGCGATCCGTTGCGAATGGGCAGCTTCCCACTGTTTCCGTACTGTAACCGCATTCGCGATGCGCGCTTCGAATTCGAGGGGCGCACGGTCGACCTCGCCGGCGACGGCAATCGCTTTCCGCACGCGCTGCATGGTCACGCCTGGCGTCGCGCCTGGAGTGTCGGTACGCGCACACCGAGCGCACTCGAGTTGCATTTCGAACATGTGCCGGACGTCCGGCGGCGTGGCGACTGGCCGTTTCACTACGACGCGCAGCAGCGTATCGAGTTGATCGGCGGAGCGCTGCATCTGACGTTGAGCGCACACAACCGCTCCGATCGCCCGATGCCGTTCGGTATGGGCCATCACCCGTATTACCCGCGCACGCCGCACACGCAGGTTCACGCGCAGGTGCAGGCGATGTGGCACGCGGACCGCGACGTGCTGCCAACGCATCTGGGCCCGCACCCGGCCGTCGATGCGCTGCGCAGCGGCATGCCTGCCGACGCTTTCGATCTCGACAACAATTTTGCGGGCTGGGCGCACGAGGCGATCGTGACGTGGACCGACGAGCGGCGCCGCCTGACGTTGACCGCCGAGGCGCCATTCGATCATCTGGTGGTGTTCGCTCCGGCGAACGAAGATTTGCTGTGCGTCGAGCCGGTGACGAACACAACCGACTCGTTCAACGCAGGCGAGACACCCGGGCACGCGGGCGGCCAGGTGCTGATGCCAGGCGAAGCGATTACTGCACGCATCGTGTGGACGCCGCAGCGTTTCTGATAGGCCCGGTTCAGCCGACCTGCAGGCGCGCCATATACGGAAGATGATCCGACAGCCATGCCGTTTCCTGGGCAGGCGGAATCCATTCGATCGGCTTCATGTCGCGCACGAACATCTTGTCGAGCGCGAGCGCCGGTGAAAACGCCGGGAACGTTCGCCCCGGTTCGCCGAGCAGCGTGGCGACTTCATGCAGTCCGTGCTCGCCGAAAAGCGGCACCGAGTCGTTGCGCCAGTCGTTGAAATCGCCGGCGAGTACGAGTGGGCCGCTTGGCGCTTCTTTCGCGATCCAGTGTGCGATCCAGTTCATCTGCCGCAGGCGGGCGGCGCGCGTGAGCGCAAGATGCGCACACAGCAACGTCACCGAGTGCCCCGCGAACGTCGCGCGCGCGACCAGCAGACCGCGTCGCTCGAAGCGATGTGCGGAGATGTCCCAGCGTCCGCCGAGATCAAGCGGATGCGGCGACAGGATCGCATTGCCGTGGCGCCATGAAGGTTTGAACACATTCGGCCCAAGCGCGATTTCGAGTTCGAGCGCGCGGGCGATTTCGGTGGCCTGGCAATGCCAGACATCATCGGCTGGATCGGTGAGCGGTGCGCCGAAAGTACTCGACAGAACCGGCGCCGGCATGCGCCGCGCCATCGCTTCCTGCAGGAAATACGCATCGGCGTGCGTCGACTGCACCCAGCGCTGCATCGCCTGCCATGCCTGAAAGCCGAGCGGCGAGCGGCCCTTGTGCAGGTTCCAGCTCACCGCAATGAAGTCTTTCGGCTGCGCGATGTCGCGAATCAGATCCTCGGGGTTTCGCATGCCGCGTCGTCCACGTCTTTTGTCGATGTCATGAGTGATTCGCGAGACTGGCGCGCACGCGGTAGACGAGCATCGGATTCTTGTCGACGATCGTCCATGCAGTCCATTCACCGGTCTTGACCTGCAGGCCCGGATGACTGGCGTTCACGACGCGCGGTTGCGGCGGCAGCTTGCAGCCTTCGCTGGTTTGCTGCGCGCTGTCGTCTTCGAGGGTTTCCTGTGCATCGATGGCGAGCGTCACGGTGTTCGCGTCGACCTGGGTCGGCGACACGGTGAGCGTGCGCAACAGATCGATGCTGCCGGCCGGTTGATCCTTGCAGCCGAGGTTGTGTTGCACGACATGATGATGCGTGTCCGTGCGCGCCTGGCCGACGGTCGTCGTACCGTCGAACGCGTCGATCTGCTGGCCGTCGCGCACGACTTGCAACTGCCATTGCACGACCGGCTGCGCCGACTCCTGCGCATGCGCGAGCAGTGCAGTGCCGAACAGCACGGCGGCGATACTGGTTTTCCACATGAGAACGATCTCCGGCGCCTGCATCCTGCCGATGGAACAGGCGCTCATCTTACGCCTGATGGCAATAACGGTTCTCTGACCGCCGATCGCGCGGCGGGTTCTGCAAGAGTGCATTTCAGTTGCTGACGGGAATCCGTATCGATCAGATAGAGCATGCGCTGTGCCTGTTAGCAGCAAACACACGCGGCTGCTCGCTTGCGCGCAAATTGTGCATCGCTACACTGACTCATAAGGGTGCGCAAAAATGCCGCACCTGCGGGTCCAGCACGACGGGGTGAACGATGACGACAGCCATGATCAAGCAGGAAATCGCCGTGGCGTCGTTCAGCAAGGTCTACGATCTCGACCGGATCGAGTCTGCGCTGAACGAGCTTGGCGATGGTGCGAACGACGCGTTGCGCACGACGTACGAGAAGATGCTGAAGATCGGCAACCTGCGCTTCTGCGTCAAGCCGAACCGGATGCCATCGATCGACGATCTGATCGGCGCGCTGCCGAACTTCGAAGAACCGCTCGACGATGTGCGTCGCCAGGTCGCGCTGTGCATCGAAACCGAGGACCGGCTCGAACTGATGCCAATCCTGCTGCTTGGCGACCCCGGCATCGGCAAGACGCATTTTGCGAAGCATCTCGCGCGTTTGCTGGGCACCGCGTATCACTACATCGCGATGAGTTCGTTGACGGCGGGCTGGATACTCTCGGGTGCATCGTCGCAATGGAAGAACGCGAAACCCGGCAAGGTATTCGACGCGCTCGTGCACGGCAGCTACGCGAATCCGGTCATCGTGGTCGACGAAATCGACAAGGCCACCGGCGATTCCCAATACGATCCGCTCGGCGCGCTGTACGCGTTGCTCGAACACGATACCGCGCAGACCTTCATCGATGAATTCGCCGAAGTGCCGATCAACGCGGGCCACGTGATCTGGATCGCGACGGCCAACGACGAACGCGCGATTCCCGAGCCGATCCTGAACCGCATGAACGTGTACGAAATCCCGCCGCCTGATCGCGACGGCGCGCGCCGCATCGCGCAGGCAATCTACGACGAGATCCGCACGGCGCACGGTTGGGGCGTGCGTTTTCCGACGCAACTCGATGACCGGACGCTCGACGCGCTGACCCAGGCGTCGCCACGCGAAATGCGCCGGGCGATTCTCAACGGATTCGGCGCGGCGCGGATTGCCGGTCACGAGCAGATCGAACCCGACGACATTCGTCTCGACTACGGCTCGCGCCGCAAACCGATCGGGTTCTGAACGCTTCTGCGGGTTTTTTGTTCCGCGTCGTACAATTTCGACAAATGCGGATGAGGTTCGCGGCGACACACAGCGCGTTGTAGCGCGTTGGTGTCGATCGCGACCCCACCCTGTTCCCATCCAGCAGTCAGGCAGCAATTGAGCGAGACGAAGCACGGCGCCAGGCGCCGCTGCGAGACCCATGGATCAGATCGAATGTGTAGTGATCGGCGCGGGTGTAGTCGGCCTCGCCGTGGCGCGCGCGCTGGCTGCGCGCGGACGCGAAGTGATCGTTGTCGAAGCGGCGGAAGCGATCGGTGTCGGCACCAGTTCGCGTAACAGCGAAGTGATTCATGCGGGGCTCTACTATCCGCGCGGTTCGCTAAAAGCGTCGTTGTGCGTGCGCGGTCGCGAACTGCTCTATGAGTACTGCGCGGCGCGCGGCGTGCCGCATCAGCGGTGCGGTAAGTTGCTGGTTGCGACGGCGCCCAACCAGATTGCGCAGCTCGAAAGCATTGCGGCGCGCGGCAAGGAAAACGGTGTGCTCGACCTGCTGCGGATCAGTGGCGCGGAAGCGCAGGCGCTCGAACCGGCACTGCAATGTGTCGCTGCGGTGTTTTCGCCGCAAACGGGGATCGTCGATAGCCATCAATTGATGCTTGCGCTCCAGGGCGATGCCGAACGCGACGGCGCGGTGTGCGCGTTTCATGCGCCGGTCGAATCAATCGAGGCGAGCAACGGGCGGTTCATCGTCAAAGTGGGCGGCGCGGCGCCGACGACGATCAGCGCCGGTTGCGTCGTGAACAGCGCGGGGTTGTATGCGAACGCGCTGGCGCGCAGCATCCGTGGGCTCGACGCGCGACATGTGCCGCCGCTATTTCTCGCACGTGGCAACTACTTCAGCGTGTCGGGTCACGCGCCGTTTAGCCGCCTCATTTATCCGATGCCGAACGAAGCGGGACTCGGTGTGCATCTGACCATCGATCTCGGCGGCCAGGCGCGCTTCGGTCCCGATGTCGAATGGGTCGACGCGATCGGCTATGACGTCGATCCGCATCGCGCGGACTCGTTCTATGCGGCGATCCGCGCGTACTGGCCAGCGTTACCCGATGCAGCGCTTCAACCGGCCTACGCCGGCATCCGGCCGAAACTCTCCGGCCCGGGCGAACCCGCTGCCGACTTTCTGATTCAGGGACCGGCCGCGCACGGTGTGCGTGGGCTCGTCAATCTGTTCGGCATCGAGTCGCCGGGACTGACGGCGTCGCTCGCGATCGCGCAGCGCGTCTGCGAACTTACCGGCTACGCATAACCGCAACCCTGCGCTCGCGTGTCGCAGTAGCGATTCGTTTATCTCTGTCATTTGAGCGAGCACGTACGGGTGCTTCGTTGCTATGCTTGGGGCGCGTCGTCGTCAGAACGGCGTTGAGTTCAATAAGAATGGAGTGAGTCCCCATGAAGTCATCCCGTCGTACGTTTTTGATTACGAGTATCGGCGTTGCGTCGACGCTCGCGCTGTCCCGCCAGGCTTTCGCAGCCGATGCCGCCAAGGTGACCGAAGCCGATCCGACCGCGCAGGCGCTCGGCTACAAGGAAGACGCCACCAAGGTCGACAAGGCGAAGTATGCGAAGTACGCCGCCGGCCAGGATTGCGGCAACTGCAGCTTCTACCAGGGCAAGGCCGCCGATCCCTGGGGTGCCTGTCCGATGTTCGGTGGCAAGCAGGTGTCCAGCAAGGGGTGGTGCAGCGCCTATAACAAGAAGGCCTGATTCCAGCAGAGCAGCGCTGGCTGCGCGTGGCGTGAATGCGGAACCGCGACAGGTTCACCCACGCGCAGGCATTAACGGCGGCCGCCGGTCGAACCACGGACGCGCCGCTTCCAGTTGTGTCGCCAGCTGCAGCAACGTCGCTTCAGCGCCCGCGCGCGCTGCGAACTGCACGCCGACCGGCAACCCGCGCGCATTCCAGTACAGCGGCACCGACATGGCGGGGTGCCCGGTCATATTGAACAGCTCCGTGCAACCGGCCCACGCGAACGCCTTGTTCGATGCTTCGGTGAGCAGTTTGCGCATCAGCGGTTCGAGCGGAAGCGCGGTGACCGCGCGCATCTGCAGACGCTCCCACGACGTCGGTTTCATCTCGCCGATCCTGATCGGCGCGGACGCGAGCGTCGCGCACAGAATTACGTCGTAACGCGACAGCAGATCGGTGACCCGGGCGGTGATCAGACGTTGTGTCTCGAGTGCGCCGGCCAGCGTGCGCGCGCCGAACTTGCGACCGATATGCGCCATTGCCCACGTGGCGATTTCGAAGTCCGCTTTCAGCGGTTTGCGGCCGGAGACACTTTCGGCACGCAGTACGGCGTCTTCTGCGATCACCGACCACACGGCGAGGAACGCATCGCGCGCGGCGATGAAATCGACGCCGGACGACACCGGCTCGATATGGTGTCCCAGCGATGCAGCCAGTTGCGCCGCGTCGTCGAGTGAGGCGCGTACATCGCCGGATAGCGTGGGCGCGAACATCGCTTCGCTCAGATAGCCGATATGCAGCGGCTTGACCGGTTCCTTCAGCGCGCCGACGAACGTCCCGGGCGCACCCGTCGGCAGATGCGCGTTGCCCGACGTGAGATCGAGCAGCAGTGCGCTGTCGCGCACGCTGCGAGAAATTGCATGATCGATGCCCATGTCGCCGGGCAGCGGATCGCCGGCCGAAGGTGTGCGACCGCGCGACGGCTTGAGTCCGAACAATCCGCAGCACGATGCGGGGATGCGGATTGAGCCGCCGCCATCTGCCGCATGCGCAAGCGGCACGATGCCTGCGGCGACCGCTGCTGCCGCCCCACCGCTCGATCCACCGGGCGTGTGATCGAGACTCCATGGGTTGCGGCACGGTCCGAACAGTTGGGGTTCCGTGTACGGCATCTGGCCGAGTTCCGGCGTGTTCGTCTTGCCGAAGATGTTCAGACCGGCCGCTTTTGTGAGCGCGACGATCGGTGCGTCTTCGGTGGGAACGTAGTGCCGGAAGTGGCGGCTACCCATCGACAGACGCAGCCCCGCCATCGCCGCACCGAGATCCTTCATCAGATACGGCACACCAGCGAGCGGCCCCTGCCCGGCGCCGTTCGCTTCATGACGCGCGGCGCGCTGGCGAGCCGCGTCGTAGTCCTTCAGGACGATCGCGTTGATCGCCGGATTGACCGCCTCGGCACGCGCGATGGCGATGTCGAGCAACTCGCGCGCGCTGGCTTCGCGCGTGCGGATCAGTTCGGCGAGGCCGGTTGCGTCGTGCGCGAGGTAGTCCGCTTGCACGCGAGCGTTACAGCCGTTCGCCGAGGAACGTCAGCGTGCGGCCGTGCGCGAGCGCCGACGCGTGCTGGTTATACGACGCGCGGTCGGTGCAGTTGAAGCCGTGGTCGGCGCCGGCATACACGTGGAATTCGGCATCGTCGCGACCCGCGAAACGCTCTTTCACCTCGCCCACTGCCGACAACGGAATGCCGTGATCGAGTTCGGCGTAGTGGAACAGAATGGGTACCTTGATCTTCGGCGCTTCGTCGAGTGCGTTCTGAATGCCGCCGCCGTAATACGCGACCGCTGCGTCGACCGTGCCCTGCGCTGCTGCGAGGTAAGCGAGCCGGCCGCCGAAGCAGTAGCCGATTGCCGCGATCTTGCCGGTCACTTCGGGCCGCGCGCGCAGCGCCGCGGCGCTCGCGCCGATGTCGGCGACTGCGAGACCGACATCGGTCTTCTGCATCAGCTCGATTCCTTTATCGCGGTCCGAGCCGGCATAAGTCAGCTCGACGCGCGGTTGCGTGCGCCAGAAGATGTCCGGTGCGAATGCGACATAGCCGTCAGCCGCGTACTGATCGGCGACCGTGCGGATGTGGCTGTTCACGCCGAAAATTTCCTGAATGATGATGACCGCCGGCCCCTTGCCGCTCTGCGGCAGCGCCAGATAACCTTCGAAGCTGTCGGCGCCGGCCGGAATGTCGATCCATCGCGAAGTCGTGCTCACACTGTTCTCCTGGAACAAAAGCGGTTGATGTCGGGGCCGGTCAGTGTGCCATCAAAAGAATCGGCTTGCAGTGCGGGTGCCCGGCCGATCGCGACGCGCCACGTCGTTCCCGTAAGCGGATTGAAACGATGTCGATTATTCATTTTTTGGCACTGTGAACACCCAGGCATCCCGCCATTGAAGTGCACCGCACTCACGCGCTCGTTTTCATCAATTGTTCTTGTGTTTGCAATGGCTATTCAAACTATTAACGGTATTGTCGTCTCTATCTTTAGCTGGACTGTTGGCGGAGCATCCGGCGCACCGGGTACCTGGCGGAAACCCGCATGGGCTGGTGCTTTCCGTGTATCACTGGGGTTTCTACGAGGGCTCTTATCGAATAAGCGCTATTGGTAGTGATCCCAGTTTCCCAAAAAAATCCCCTAAATTAATTTGATCGCCTACACTTGCGCGCAAGTACGGGTAGGCACCTGTCATAAACAGGTCGACACACGTGCTGGCCAAGTGCATGAACGATGCATCCGGCGTGATCGTCCACGGGACAAGCAGGGATGGAGCGGGGGCACAGGGCGATTACGTTGCTTATGGGACCGAAACTGGAGACTTACATGAATATCAAGCTTCAAAAGCTGTTGCCGATCAGCGCTGCGGCCATGCTGTTCGCTACGATGGCAACGACCGCGGTGGCGGACGAGGTCGTCAAGATCGGTCACGTCGCACCGCTGACCGGCGGCATTGCCCACCTGGGCAAGGACAACGAAAACGGTGCACGCCTCGCGGTAGAAGAAATCAACGCGAAGGGGCTCACGATCGGCGGCCAGAAGGTCACGCTGCAACTCGATGCACAAGACGACGCAGCTGACCCGCGTACGGGTACTCAGGTTGCACAGAAGCTCGTCGACGACAAGGTCGTCGCCGTGGTGGGCCACCTGAACTCCGGTACCTCGATTCCGGCATCGAAGATCTATAGCGATGCAGGCATCGTGCAGATCTCGCCGTCGGCAACGAACCCGGCTTACACGCAACAGGGCTTCAAGACGACGTACCGTGTGGTCGCGACCGATGCGCAGCAAGGTCCGGCACTCGCGAACTACGCAGCAAACCAGTTGAAGGTGAAGAGCGTCGCGATCGTCGACGATTCGACCGCGTATGGCCAGGGTCTCGCGAACGAATTCGAGAAGAAAGCCAAGGCGCTCGGCTTGAACGTGATGTCGCATGACGCGACCAACGACAAGGCCGTCGACTTCCGCGCGATTCTGACGAAGATCAAGGGCGAAAACCCCGACGCGATCATGTACGGCGGTATGGATGCCACCGGCGGTCCGTTCGCTAAACAGGCCAAGCAGCTCGGCCTGCGCTCGAAGGTGCTGGCAGGCGATGGCGTGTGTACCGACAAGCTGTCCGATCTCGCCGGCGACGCTACCGACAACATCGTCTGCTCGGAAGCCGGTATGGCGCTCGAAAAGATGGCGGGCGGCAAGGCGTTCGAAGCGAAGTACGAAAAGCGTTTCGGCCAGCCGATCCAGATCTACGCACCGTTCACGTATGACGCTGTGTACATCATCGTCGATGCCATGAAGCGTGCTAACTCGACCGATCCGGCGAAGATCCTGGCTGCTATGCCGGCGACCGACTACAAGGGCGTGATTGGCGAAACGACGTTCGATTCGAAAGGCGACCTGCAGCACGGCGTGATCTCGCTGTACAACTACAAGGCGGGCAAGAAGTCGGTGCTCGACGTCGTGAAGATGTAATTCCGACGGTTGCCGGGTGACGGGTCGAACCTGTCGCGCGGCATCGAAGCAGCACGAAAAAGGCACCCGGGTTAAACCCCCGGGTGCCTTTTCTTTTGGTGGGCGGCGTGAGACGCTATCGTCAGAACAAC
Source organism: Paraburkholderia acidicola (assembly GCF_002362315.1). Classification (GTDB taxonomy): domain Bacteria; phylum Pseudomonadota; class Gammaproteobacteria; order Burkholderiales; family Burkholderiaceae; genus Paraburkholderia; species Paraburkholderia acidicola. The sequence continues at coordinate 1,234,927 of NZ_MTZV01000004.1, read as the reverse complement.
AACCTGACTGAGAGGCTGCAATGACACGCCCGATCGACGACGAATGGCGTCGGTGGATTGCCGAGAACCTGTTGCTCGACGTCCCGCCCGATGCGCTTCAGGCCGCGCTCGTTTCACACGACTTCGCCGCGGAAGATGCCGCGCGCGAGGTACAGGCCGCGCTGGCGAGTCCCTATCTGCTAGGTAGCACGCGACTGCGCAATCGTTTGCGAAAACGCGAATGGATGCTGTCGGTGTACGGCACGCTGAACCGGCTGCGCGCGAACGGCGGCACGGTGGAACGCCGCGAGAAACTGACCCACGACGAATTCTTCGAGCAGTATTACTTCCAGAACCGACCGGTGATCATCACCGGCGCGTTCGATACGTGGCCGGCGCGGATGAAGTGGAGTTTCGATTACTTCCGCGAGCGTTGTGGCGATTGCGAGGTCGAAGTGCAGTTCGGCCGCGAAGCCGATACAAACTACGAGATCAATCAACCGAAGCTCAAGCGCATGATGCGCTTTCGCGACTACGTCGATCTGATCGAGCGCAGCGGTCGTACCAACGACTTCTACATGACTGCGAACAACACCTCGCACAATCGTGAAGCGCTCGTGGACTTATGGTCGGATGTCGAACCGATTCGCGCGTACCTCGATGCGGAGTCGCCGGATAACGGCTTTTTCTGGTTTGGGCCGGCCGGTACGAAGACGCCGTTCCATCACGATCTGACCAACAACTTCATGGCGCAGGTGATCGGCCGCAAGCAGGTGAAGCTGGTGCCGTTGTGCGATACGCCGCATATGTACAACCATCTGCATTGCTACTCGCAGGTGGACGGCAGTGCGGTCGACTTCGCGCGTTTCCCGGCGCTGCAGAATGCACAACTGATCGAATGCACGCTCGAGCCCGGTGATCTGTTGTTCCTGCCAATCGGCTGGTGGCACTACGTCGAAGGACTGGACGCGTCGGTGACGATGACGTTCACGAACTTCCTCGAACGCAATGACTTCGGCAGGACGTACGAGACGTATCACGAGCTGTGAATCGCGCAGCGGGTCTGGCTGGGCGATAGCGACGCTTCAGGAAAACGGCGGACCGTTGTTAGCGGTCCGCCGTGCTTGCTGCAGTGTTGATACGTTGCCGTTACTTCTTGGGTGTGGTGCCGAGCGAGCCGAGCCCACCGAGCAGGCCGCCGGAAGACGAAGTACTCGAGCCGCCGGTCAATCCGCCCGTGAGCGAATTGAGCAGACCGGTGACCGGCGCGAGCAGACCGCCCAGGCCGCCGGAGCCACTTGAACCACTCGTTCCGCCTGTACCGCCCGTTGCGCCACCGAGTGCGCCGGTCACAGAACCGAGCAGACCGGTGACAGGGGCGAGCGGGTTCGAACCCGAGCTTCCTGTACCGCCCGTCGCGCCACCGAGTGCGCCGGTCACCGATCCAAGCAGACCGGTGACAGGTGCCAGCGGGTTCGAACCTGTTCCGCCGGTTCCTCCAGTAGCACCACCGAGACCGCCAAGCACGCCAGTCAAACTTCCTGTGACGTTAGTGAGCAGACCGGTGACTGGTGCGAGCGGACCCGTGCTGCCGCCCAGCGCACCGGTGAGCGTTCCGGTGACGGTGTTGAGCAGACCGGTCACAGGCGCCAGCGGACCACCGCCTGAGCCAGAACCCGATCCGCCGAGTCCACCGCCCAGACCGCCGAGCGTGCCGGTAAGCGTACCGGGCAGCGAGGTGAGCAGTCCGGTAAGCGGCGCGAGCGGATTGCCCGAACTCGTGCCTCCAGAGGTCAGCAAGCCACCTGCAGAGGTGACGGTGTCGCCGACCTTGGTGACGATGTTGCCGAGGTTCTGACCGATCGGGTTGCCCGTCGCTCCGCTGATCGCGCTGCCGGCAGAATCCAGACCGTGACCGATCGTCGACAGCAGGCCATTGAGTGGCGCACCCAGACCGGTGGCATCGCCAATCGTTTGAGTGGTTGCCGAGACGGTCGAGGTAATCGGCGTGATTGCCGAACTGACAGCCTGCGTGACCTGCTGGATCGGCCCGGTGGAGATGGCGTTGCCGAGCTGCGTACCGAGACCGCTGACGGCATTGCCGACAGTCGATACCACGCCACCGAGCGGCGTCGTCAGTGGGCTCAGCGGTGCGGTTGGTCCAGTACCGAGACTCGTGACCAGTTGCCCAACGTTGTTGACGGCCTGGCCCGCGTCGTAGACGACATTGCCTGAACTGGCGAGGGTAATGCCGAGCGGATCGGTGGCCTTGCCGAGCTGGCCGAGACCGTTGGCCGTTCCGTTGCCGAGCGCAGTGACACCGGCGCCGAGATTGGAGACGACGTTACCGAGCGCGGCCGTGGTCGCGGGGTTGGCACCGGGAATCGGCGTAGTGCCGATCTGGCTGCCGATCGCGGAGACCGTCTGGCCAGTCGCGGTCACGATGTTGCCGGTCTTCTGGACGACGGTGCCGATGGCGTTGGCGCTAGGTGTTGGAGTAGGCGTCGGTGTCGGTGTCGGTGTCGGCGTCGGGGTGGGCGTCGGGGTGGGCGTCGGCGTTGGCGTCGGCGTTGGAGTGGGCGTCGGCGTCGGTGTCGGAGTAGGCGTAGGCGTAGGCGTAGGCGTAGGCGTTCCTCCGCCACTACCGCCACCTCCGCCGCCGCTACCGCTTCCCAAACCACCCGGTCTTGTGACGGTCGACCCGCAACCTGTCAGGGCAATCAACGACGATACGCATACGGCGATCGCTGTCATTTTGAATTGGCGATTCATGTTGTGCTCCCCTCGTAAAGAATCTAGTGGAGGAGTCAACTGCAAGCGCTATGCCAATTTCTCCGACGACTCGCATAAACCGCCGAGGCTTGTGGAATCAATGGGAACGGGTTGCCGAAATCCGTCGATGAAGCTCGCCGGCTTCGATGTGTCGCGGAACAGGCACTCGCGCAGGCGATGCGTAACGTAACGCGCAGCGGTTTTGCGTCCCTGGTGAATGCAGGCGCCGTCATACAGAACCGGGGCGATAGGGCTTTGGTCCGGTAGAACGATCAGCACAGTTCGAAAAAAAAGCGGACCGGGTGACCGGTCCGCCTTGCTTCCTGACGTGTTGATCGTTGCCGTTATTTCTTGGGTGTGGTGCCGAGCGATCCGAGTCCACCGAGCAGGCCGCCGGAAGACGAGGAGCCCGAGCCGCCGGTCAATCCACCGGTGAGCGAGTTGAGCAAGCCGGTGACCGGCGAAAGCAGACCGCCCAGACCGCCGGAGCCACCTGAGCCACCCGTGCCGCCTGTGCCGCCGGTCGAGCCGCCCGTTGCGCCACCGAGTGCACCGGTCACCGAACCGAGCAGACCAGTGACAGGAGCGAGCGGATTCGAGCCGGTTCCACCTGTTCCACCGGTAGCTCCACCGAGTGCACCGGTCAGAGAACCAAGCAGCCCGGTGACAGGAGCCAGCGGGTTCGAACCAGTCCCGCCGGTGCCACCAGTACCGCCAGTTGCTCCACCGAGGCCGCCGAGCACACCTGTCAACGTCCCGGTGACGTTAGTGAGCAGACCGGTCACAGGGGCGAGCGGTCCGGTACTGCCACCCAGCGCACCAGTGAGCGTTCCGGTGACGGTGTTGAGCAGACCGGTCACAGGCGCCAGCGGACCGCCGCCTGAGCCAGAACCCGATCCGCCGAGTCCACCGCCCAGACCACCGAGGCCACCGAGCGCGCCGGTAAGCGTACCAGGCAGCGAGGTGAGCAGCCCGGTGAGCGGTGCGAGCGGATTACCCGAACCCGTGCCTCCCGAGGTGAGCAGCCCACCCGCCGAGGTCACGGTGTCGCCAAGCTTGGTGACGACGTTGCCCAGGTTCTGGCCGATCGGGTTGCCAGTCGCTCCGCTGAGCTGGGCGCCGGCAGCATCGAGGCCATGACCGATGGTCGAAAGCAGACCATTGAGCGGTGCACCCAGACCCGTCGTATCGCCGATGGCCTGAGTGGTCGCCGAGACGGTCGAGGTGATCGGCGTGATGACCGAGCTGACAGTCTGCGTGACCTGCTGGATCGGTCCGGTGGAGATCGCGGTACCGAGCTGCGTACCGATACCGCTGACGGCATTGCCGACACCGGAGACCAGACCGCCGAGCGGCGTGGTGAGCGGACTCAGCGGCGCGAGCGGACCGGTGCCCAGACTGGTGACGAGCTGACCGACATTGTTGACGGCCTGTCCTGCATCGTTGACGAGATTACCGGAACTGGCCAGCGTGATGCCGAGCGGGTCCTTCACGTTGCTGTTGCCGAGCTGACCGAGACCATTCTGCAGGCCGGTACCGAGTGCCGTTACACCATTGCCGAGGTTCGACACGGTGTTGCCGAGCGCGGCGGTGGTTGCGGGGTTACCGCCCGGAATCGGTGTGAGACCGATCTGGCTACCGATCGCAGAGACGGTCTGGCCAGTCGCGGTGACGATGTTGCCGCCGTTCTGGACGACTACGCCGAGCGGGTTGGCGCCGGTGGGTGTCGGCGTCGGAGTAGGCGTCGGCGTCGGAGTGGGTGTCGGCGTTGGAGTAGGCGTCGGTGTAGGTGTCGGCGTCGGCGTCGGCGTCGGCGTCGGCGTGGGCGTCGGCGTCGGAGTGGGCGTCGGTGTCGGTGTCGGTGTCGGGGTGGGCGTCGGCGTCGGCGTCGGCGTCGGCGTCGGCGTCGGAGTGGGCGTCGGCGTCGGAGTGGGCGTCGGCGTCGGGGTGGGCGTGGGCGTCGGTGTCGGAGTAGGCGTCGGTGTCGGAGTGGGCGTCGGCGTCGGCGTCGGAGTAGGCGTCGGTGTCGGAGTGGGCGTCGGCGTCGGCGTCGGAGTAGGTGTCGGTGTCGGCGTCGGCGTCGGAGTAGGCGTCGGCGTCGGAGTAGGCGTCGGTGTCGGTGTCGGGGTAGGCGTCGGTGTCGGAGTAGGCGTCGGCGTCGGCGTTTTACCACCGCTTCCTCCACCTCCAGTACCGATGGTTCCACCACCGGAACCACTTCCCACACCACCTGGTTTAGTAACGGTCGATCCGCACCCTGTCAGCGCGATCAGTGACGATACACACATGGCGATCGTCGTCATTTTGAATTGGCGATTCATGTTGGCCTCCCCTCGTAAAGAATCTAGTGAGGGAGTCAACTGCAAGCGCTATGCCAATTTCCCCAGCGGCCGGTACAAACCGTAGAGGCCAATGGAATCAACGGAAAGGGATCGCCATAGTCCGTCGATGAAGCTCGCTGGCTCCAATGTGTCGCGGAACAGGCACTCGCGCAGGCGATGCGTAACGTAACGCGAAGCGGTTTCGTATCCCTGGCGAATGCGGCATCAGTCATACAGAGCAGGTGAGCGTCGAGTACCACAGGACGGTCGTCGCAGGCACAAAGAAAAACGGCGGACCGGTTACCCGGTCCGCCGTACTCCCTGGCGTGTTGAGCTGCTGTCGTTATTTCTTGGGTGGCGTGATGGGCGAGGCGACTCCACCGAGCCCGCCGGTCAATCCACCGGTGAGCGAGTTGAGCAGCCCGGTGACCGGCGAAAGCAGACCGCCCAGACCGCCGGAGCCACTTGAGCCACCTGTTCCGCCTGTGCCGCCGGTCGAGCCGCCCGTTGCGCCACCGAGCGCACCGGTCACCGACCCGAGCAGACCAGTGACAGGGGCGAGCGGGTTCGAGCCGGTTCCACCTGTTCCACCGGTAGCCCCACCGAGTGCACCGGTCAGGGAACCAAGCAGCCCGGTGACAGGAGCCAGCGGGTTCGAACCAGTTCCGCCGGTGCCACCAGTACCGCCAGTTGCTCCACCGAGGCCGCCGAGCACACCCGTCAACGTCCCGGTGACGTTAGTAAGCAGACCGGTGACCGGTGCGAGCGGACCCGTACTGCCACCCAGCGCACCAGTGAGCGTTCCGGTGACGGTGTTGAGCAGGCCGGTCACAGGCGCCAGCGGACCGCCGCCTGAGCCCGAACCCGATCCGCCGAGTCCACCGCCCAGACCACCGAGGCCACCGAGCGCGCCGGTGAGCGTACCAGGCAGCGAGGTGAGCAGCCCGGTGAGCGGCGCAAGCGGATTACCCGAACCCGTGCCTCCCGAGGTGAGCAGGCCACCCGCCGAGGTCACGGTGTCGCCAAGCTTGGTGACGACGTTGCCCAGGTTCTGGCCGATCGGATTGCCAGTCGCTCCGCTGAGCTGGGCGCCGGCAGCATCGAGGCCATGACCGATGGTCGAGAGCAGTCCGTTGAGCGGTGCACCCAGACCCGTCGTATCACCGATGGCCTGAGTGGTCGCCGAGACGGTCGAAGTGATCGGCGTGATGACCGAGCTGACGGTTTGCGTGACCTGCTGGATCGGTCCGGTGGAGATCGCGGTACCGAGCTGCGTACCGATACCGCTGACGGCATTGCCGACACCGGAGACCAGACCGCCGAGCGGCGTGGTGAGCGGACTCAGCGGCGCGAGCGGACCGGTGCCCAGACTGGTGACGAGCTGACCGACATTGTTGACGGCCTGTCCTGCATCGTTGACGAGATTACCGGAACTGGCCAGCGTGATGCCGAGCGGGTCCTTCACGTTGCTGTTGCCGAGCTGACCGAGACCATTCTGCAGGCCGGTACCGAGTGCCGTTACACCATTGCCGAGGTTCGACACGGTGTTGCCGAGCGCGGCGGTGGTTGCGGGGTTACCGCCCGGAATCGGTGTGAGACCGATCTGGCTACCGATCGCAGAGACGGTCTGGCCAGTCGCGGTGACGATGTTGCCGCCGTTCTGGACGACTACGCCGAGCGGGTTGGCGCCGGTGGGTGTCGGCGTCGGAGTAGGCGTCGGCGTCGGAGTGGGTGTCGGCGTCGGAGTAGGCGTCGGCGTCGGAGTGGGCGTCGGCGTCGGAGTAGGCGTCGGCGTGGGCGTCGGTGTCGGCGTCGGGGTCGGGGTAGGCGTCGGCGTCGGCGTCGGAGTGGGCGTCGGTGTCGGTGTCGGGGTGGGTGTCGGCGTCGGAGTAGGCGTCGGAGTAGGCGTCGGCGTCGGCGTCGGAGTAGGCGTCGGAGTAGGCGTCGGAGTAGGCGTCGGTGTCGGAGTAGGCGTCGGAGTAGGCGTCGGCGTCGGGGTAGGCGTCGGCGTCGGCGTCGGAGTAGGTGTCGGCGTCGGAGTAGGCGTCGGCGTCGGCGTCGGAGTGGGCGTCGGCGTCGGCGTCGGTGTTGGAGTAGGCGTCGGGGTAGGCGTCGGCGTCGGCGTCGGTGTTGGAGTAGGCGTCGGGGTAGGCGTCGGCGTCGGAGTAGGTGTCGGCGTCGGAGTAGGCGTCGGCGTCGGAGTAGGCGTCGGAGTAGGCGTCGGGGTGGGCGTCGGGGTGGGCGTCGGCGTCGGAGTAGGCGTCGGAGTAGGCGTCGGCGTCGGGGTGGGCGTCGGGGTAGGCGTCGGAGTCGGAGTCGGAGTCGGAGTCGGAGTCGGAGTCGGAGTCGGAGTCGGAGTCGGCGTCGGCGTCGGCGTCGGCGTCGGCGTCGGCGTCGGCGTCGGAGTCGGAGTCGGAGTCGGAGTCGGAGTCGGAGTCTTCCCACCTCCCCCACCAGTACCCGTCCCACCGCCGCCGGTACCCGTACCACCGCCTCCACCTCCGGTGCCGATGGTTCCGCCGCCGGAGCCGCTTCCCAGCACACCTGGTTTAGTAACGGTCGATCCGCATCCTGAGAGCGCGATCAGTGACGATACGCACATGGCGATCGTCGTCATTTTGAATTGGCGATTCATGTTTGTTTCCCCTCGGAAATAAACCGATAGGGGGTCAACTGCAAGCGCTATGCCAATCTTTCTCGGAAGCGCCACAAACCGCCGAAGCCTGTGGAATAAAGGGAAAGGGATTGCAGCAGATCGAGCGTGTGGCTCGCTGGCTTCGATGTGTCACGGAACAGGCACCCGCATACGGGACGCGTAACGTAACGCAAGCGACTTCGCGTGTGTCTGACGAAAGCGATATCCGCCATGCAGAACCACCGAGCTTCGGCGTCACCAGACAGCCAGCACAGCGCGCAAAAAAAACGGCGGACCGTGTTATCGGTCCGCCGCACTCCCTGAGATGTGAAACGTTGTTGTTATTTCTTAGGCGTACTGGCGAGTGAGCCAAGTCCGCCGAGCAGACCGCCGGATGACGAGGAACCCGAGCTGCCGGTCAGTCCGCCGGTGAGTGAACCGAGCAGACCGGTGACCGGCGCAAGCAGACCGCCCAGACCCGCCGAGCTACCCGTCCCGCTGGAACCACCCGTTGCCCCACCGACCGCTCCCGTCACGGACCCGAGCAGTCCGGTGACCGGTGCCAGCGGATTCGAACCCGAGCCGGTACCACCCGCGACGCCGCCAAGCGCGCCCGTCAGAGATCCGAGCAGCCCGGTAACAGGCGCCAGCGGATTCGAGCCCGAACCGCTGGCTCCGCCCGCTACGCCACCGAGTGCGCCGGTCACTGTACCGAGCAGTCCGGTAACAGGGGCAAGCGGATTCGATCCTGACGTACCGGTGCCGACCGTTCCACCGAGACCGCCGAGCACGCCGGTCAAGCTTCCCGTGACATTGGTGAGCAATCCGGTGACAGGTGCAAGCGGCCCGGTACTGCCACCGAGCGCACCCGTGACAGCGCCGGTGACCGTCGTCAGCAGCCCTGTGACGGGCGCGAGCGGACCGCCTGAGCCAGAGCCCGTACCCGTACCCGTACCGGAACCACCGAGGCCGCCCAGACCACCGAGGCCACCCAGACTGCCAGTAAGCGTACCCGGCAGCGAACTGAGCAGTCCGGTAAGCGGCGCGAGCGGATTGGCCGAGCCCGTGCCGCCGGAGGTCAGCAGACCGCCTGCCGAGGTGACGGTGTCGCCGACCTTGGTGACGATGTTGCCGAGGTTCTGACCGATCGGATTGCCGGTCGCACCACTGATCGCGCCGCCGGCAGAATCCAGACCATGGCCGATGGTCGACAGCAGACCGTTGAGCGGCGCGCCCAGGCCGGTGGCATCGCCAATCGTTTGGGTGGTCGCCGAGACGGTCGAGGTAATCGGCGTGATCGCCGAACTGACAGCCTGCGTCACCTGCTGGATCGGCCCGGTAGAGATAGCCGTGCCGAGTTGCGTACCCAGGCCGCTAACGGCATTGCCGACAGTCGATACCACGCCACCGAGCGGAGTCGTCAGCGGGCTCAGCGGTGCAGTCGGTCCAGTGCCGAGGCTGGTAACGAGCTGGCCGACATTATTAACAGCCTGTCCGGCGTCGTAGACGACATTGCCCGAACTCGCGAGCGTCACGCCGAGCGGATTGCCGCCCTTGCCGAGCTGACCGAGGCCATTGGCCGCGCCCGTGCCGAGCGCGGTGACACCGGCGCCGAGATTGGAGACGACGTTGCCGAGCGCGGCCGTGGTCGCGGGGTTGGCACCGGGAATCGGCGTGGTGCCGATCTGACTGCCAATCGCAGACACGGTCTGGCCGGCGGCAGTAATGACGTTGCTGGTCTTCTGGACGACATTGCCGACCGCGTTGGCGCTAGGCGTCGGCGTGGGTGTCGGAGTCGGTGTGGGCGTCGGCGTCGGAGTAGGCGTCGGCGTGGGTGTTGGGGTGGGCGTAGGTGTCGGAGTGGGCGTCGGCGTTGTTCCTCCATTGCCTCCGCCTCCGATCACCCCCGGCTTGGTCACGGCCGAGCCGCAACCTGTCAGTGCGATCATTGAAGTTACGCACAAAGCAACTGCTGTCATTTTAAATTGGCGTTTCATGTTTGCCTCCCCTCGTAAAGAGCCTGGTGGGGAGTCATCTGCAAACCTTATGCCAATTTCATCCGGAATCGAGCGGTGCCGGCCGGGCAAGCTGCATCAAGGGAAAGCGGGCGACAGCCGCGGCGGCACAGGGTCGCGGCCGCAGCGATGTGGTGTGGAACAAACGTTCGATTGAGCCGCGCGTAACGTAACGCGCGTTCCGTGCTGGACGAGGACGTCACCGTGACGGAGCGCGATCGATTTGCCGCGGTTCACCAGGGCGTTAGCGTTTACCCCGTCAGATTTTCAGTCGCCGCAGGACCCTGGGACCGGCTATCGCGATGAGCGCCGCGCACAGGGCGACGACCGACAGCCCGATCGGCAGGCTCGTCACCTGCGCAATGCCGCCGATGATCACCGGCCCCAGCAGCATCCCGAAATAGGCGAGCCCGGCAACATGCGCGAGCCCTTCGGCTGCATGAATGCCCTTGACGCGCGCCGCCGCCGCGAACAGCACCGGCATCATGTTGGCGAGCCCCAGCCCCATCAGCGTAAAGCCCGCCAGCGCCGTGACCGGATAAGGCAACAGCAGCGCGCCGAGCATACCGACGAACGCCAGCGATGCGCTCGCCATGACCAGTTGCGGCGCCCCGAAGCGCGCCCGCACCGCGTCGCCGCCGAAGCGCGCGGCAGCCATGCCGCCCGAAAATGCCGCGTAGGCCGCGCTCGCGACCGCGGGCGTCGCAATCACGATGTCGCGCATATAGACCGTCGCCCAGTCGTACATCGCGCCCTCGGCGATCAATGCGATCAGCGCGAAGATGCCGAGTGCCCACAGTGCCGGCGAGCGCCAGCGGTTGGCGCGCGGCGTGTGGGCGTCCGGATGCTCGGCGTGCGGCACGTGGGGCAAGACCGCCGGACACGCCACCACCAGTACCAGTGCGCACACCGCTGCGGCAAGCGCGAGATGGACCGGCGGCGCCATGCCGCGCGACATCAGCGCGCCACCGGCGGCCGCACCGGCCATCCCGCCGACGCTGAACATACCGTGCAGCGTCGACATGATCGGGCGTCCCAGCGCGATTTCGACGGCGCTTGCTTCCGCGTTCATCGCCACATCGAGCGTCGCCATGCCCATACCGAAGACAGCCAGCACGACGAGCAACAGCCAGTAAGAAGGCACGATCAGGATCAGCGCCGCGCACACCGACATCGTCAGGCCGCCGGCGAAGCACGCACGGCGCGAGCCGACGCGGGCGATCCATGGTCCATTGGTCGCCATCGCGGCAATCGAGCCGACCGCCACCGCCAGCAGCGCGAACGACAGCAGCGCCGGGTTCAGATGGAAGCGGTCGCGCACCGTTGGCACATGGACTCCCCACGACGCGTACATCATCCCGGCGATGAAGAACAACGCCATCGTGGCGTTGCGAGCCCGGTTGCGGGCAGCAGTGGGGAGTGCCCCATGGGCGGCGGGGAGCGCGGGGAAATCGGAGGGTCGATCGGACAAAGGGAGCTCGTTGCGTTAGCGGGAAGCAGGCGCGTGGGACAGAAAGGAAACCGCGAGGAAACCCCGAGGAAAACGCGAGGTAAGCGCGCTGAAAGCGAACGTCAGATTCTATCCGCCCGGGCGAGTCTTATGGCGGGGCCGCCTGAACTAATATGGACGTCTGAACAGACAGGACAGGCTCAGCGGGGCAGCCCCGCTTCCGCCCACCGAGGACCGCGCACTTGAACATCCCCGCTCACGCTCCGCTGCATCTGCTGCACCAGGCCGCTGTCGGCACGCTGGCCACCCATGCGCGCGAGCCGCAAGGTTTCCCGTATCCGTCGGTCCTGCCGTTTGCGCCGGACTCGATGCATCGCCCGACGATCCTCGTGAGCCGTCTCGCTGAACACACGCGCAACCTGCACGCCGATGCGCGGGCTGGTTTCCTGGTCGCCCACGCGCCCGACGGCGACGTGCTGAACGGCCAGCGCGTCACCTTGCTGGGGGCGTTCGAACCGGTCGAACCCGACGCTGGTTGGGTGCGCCGCTATTTGCGCTACCACCCGGACGCCGCCCGCTATCTGGCACTCGGCGATTTTTCGTTCTGGACGATGAACGTCGACCGGCTGCGCTATATCGGTGGATTCGGTGCGATGGGCTGGCTGGACGCACAGGATCTCGATCCGCTCGAGCCGCTTGCCCCCGACGAGGAAGCCGCGCTCGCCGATTTTTTCGACGGTCATCCGAAGCGCGCCGACGGTCTCGTACTGGCGGGCGTCGATCGCTACGGCGCGGATCTGAAAATCGCCGGCGAGCGGACCCGTTTCATGTTCGATGTACCGAAATGCGATTCGGATGCGTTGCATGCCGCATTGGCCGACTGTATCGAACGGCATCTCTCCTGAATATCGAGATGACTGGACAGAGCATTCTGTTTATTTCGTCCGAAGTGAAGCAATTTCCCATTTTGTTGCGTCTCATCACTCTCAAGTTCTCATGCCGTGAAAAGTTGAGGCGTAAATGGCAAATTAATTTTCATGATTCGGGAGTTGATAATCTAATTATCTGAAATATGCAGTCGGTTTGCATGAACGTAGAAACGACCGAAATGAAAGTTTCTTAACACCGTCGCAGTACTCCTCGAAGCACCTTGAAACAAAAGATAATTAATTTCGGTAAGCGATCTTTTCCCCACTTTCGATTTTGTGTTAATCTCGCCTGCAAATTCCGAGGCACCACAACCTTCAAACGGCAAGCCTGCTTAAGATCGGCAGCCATTTATCCAAACCACAAGGCAAACTATGTCTTCCTACAAGGACCTTCTCGCTCAGCGAGAAAAGCTGGAAAAGCAGATCGAAGAAGCCAAGGCACGCGAATATGCCGAAGTGCTGAACGAGATCAAGCAGAAAATGACCGACTACGGTATTACCCTGGCCGAACTCGGCGGCGGTCGCGGCAAGCACGCCAAGGCTGGCCGTCCGCGCGCAGGCGTTGCACCGAAGTATCGCGACCCGGATAGCGGCAGTACGTGGTCGGGCCGCGGCAAACCGCCGCGGTGGATCGCGGGATTGGATCGCGAGAAGTTTCTTATCCAGAAATAATGCCCGATCGCACCTCACGGTGTGAAGCGTCAATAAAACCGCGTTATCCGCAAGGAGCGCGGTTTTTTATCGTCAGTCGGTTCCACGGTGGATAGCGTCGTGACAGAACGTGTTGAGGGCTTGAATACGAATGCTTCGTGTTCCAGTAAGCGGCTGATTTAAAAGGGTATTTTTGAGTGGCCGAGCATCTTTCGAGATGCCTCGCGGGTAGAATGACGGATACCGTCTACCGACAGTTTGCTTTCATTCGTATGCCTTCAGCCGCTATCGCACAATCCGGCGAGAAACATCGGGTCGCACGTAAAACCACGGTTGTGAGTATCGTGCTCAATGCGATATTGAGCGCATTGCAATTAATCGTCGGAGTTTTGGCGCATTCCCAGGCGTTGATTGCCGACGGCGTCCATTCACTATCCGATCTCGTATCCGACCTTGTCGTACTGATTGCCAACCGCCATAGCGGCGCGCAACCCGACGCCGATCACAACTACGGCCATAGTCGCTATGAAACGGTCGCGTCGCTGTTTCTCGGCGCGCTGCTGATCGCCGTGGGTGTCGGCATGCTCTGGCGCGCGGGCACCCGGCTCGCGGATATCGAGGCGATTCCGGCCGTCCATCTGAGCGCGCTGGTCGTTGCGGTACTCGTGCTCGTCTCGAAGGAAGCGCTGTTCCGCTACATGCTGCGCGAGGCGCAACGCGTGCGCTCCGCCATGCTGATCGCGAACGCATGGCATGCAAGGTCGGATGCGGCGTCGTCGCTGGTGGTCGCGCTGGGCATTATCGGCAGTCTCGCGGGCGTGCGTCTGCTCGATCCGATCGCCGCGGCGATCGTCGGCTTCATGGTGGCGCGCATGGGCTGGGTGTTCGGCTGGGACGCGCTGCAGGATCTGTCGGACCGTGCGCTGGACGAAGCGGCGTCCACCGGCCTGCGCACCTTGTTGCTGGCGACGTCCGGTGTGCGCGATGTGCATGAACTGCGCACCCGCAAGATGGGCGACTTCGCGCTCGTCGACGCACATATCCTCGTCGATCCGCTGATCTCTGTATCTGAAGGGCATTACATCGCCGAGTCGGCGCGAGCGCGCCTGTTGACCGACCCGCGCGTGCTCGATGCGCTGATTCACGTCGACCCCGAGAACGACACGCTGGCACGGCCGCCCGTCGATCTGCCGCCGCGCGAGCGCATCGTTGACGAACTGAATTCGGCGCTGGCAGGACAGGGTGTGGTTGTCGAGGCGGTCAATCTGCACTATCTGAGCAGTGGGCTCGATATCGAACTGGTCTTGCGGCCGTCGCGGGAGCGCAGCGATGAACGCAGTGATGAAGATGACGGGGCCTGGCTGGCCCGTATCGACCGCGTGGAGTTGCAACGTCGTCTGGGTGCGCGAAGGCTGAGCGTACTAAAGGCAACCGCCTTGTCGGCGCCGCAGGGCGAACTGGTCCGCGAACATCGCGACCTCGCCTGATGAAGACGCTCTGCGTTCTTGCAGTGGCAATTGCGTGTCGAACTTGATTTCGCCGTAGTACACCGCTCGCGCGGACTTCGCGACGGCGCCTGACGAAGACATCTCCGCGGCTCTACAGCGGGAATTGCGTGTCGAACTTGATTTCACCGCAGTACAACGCTCGCGCGAACTTGCGCGATGTCGCCTGACGAAGCCGCCCCTCAGCGCTACAGCGGCAACTGCGTATCGAACTTGATCTCACGCAGCACGACGCTCGTCCGAACCTGGGCAACGGCGGGAATCTTGAAGATGCGTTCGTGCAGGAACGCGTCGTAGGCCTTGATATCGGGCGCGACGATTTTCAGGATGTAGTCGGATTCGCCGGTCGTGCTGTAGCACTCGGTCACTTCCGGGCAGGTGGCGATTTCGCGCTCGAACTGCTCGACGCCGCCTTCGGTGTGCCGGGTCAGGTGAATGTGGGCGAGCGCGCAGACATGGAGCCCCAGCTTCTCCCGATCGAGCAACGCTGTATAGCGCTGGATCACGCCCGATTGCTCCATGTCCTTGATCCGCCGCCAGCAGGGCGTACTCGACAGGCCGACCTGATCGGAGATTTCCTGGACCGAGCGGCGCGCGTCCAGCTGCAGCAGACGCAGGATCTTTTGAGAGAACGTATCGAGTGTCAACTGCGCCTCCGTGTGCGTCGCGGTATAGCCAAATGGTAGAGGCCGCGAAAACGAAACGCAATGTATACCGGCTCTTATGAGGGAGATTCCCTAATTTGCGCCACCCTCAGCGGTTTTTCGTGCTGAGTCGTCCCCATCAGAATCCGCAGCGCCGTTTGCAGCGGCGGCAGTGGAGGCCTGCGACGCACGTAGCTCGGCGAGCATGTTGCAGAACAGCGCGCCCTGCTCGATCGCGTCGTCGAGCGCGACGTGCGTATGCGGATGATCGTCGAACCAGTGCTTCGGCAGCCGCGGTTTGATGCACTTGCGATACGGCAATCCCGTCATCGCGAACGCGAGTGTCTTGATGTCGAGCGCGGACCACGAGAACGGACAGCGGCCGGCGAAACGCATCATGTACCAGAACATGAACGTGAAATCGAAGCCGGCCGGCATCGCGACGAAGACCGGCTTGCCCGGCAGCGCCTCGACCCATTCGACGTACTTGTTCAGCGCGGCTTCCGGCTGCTGCAGGTCGAGCCGGCAGGCGGCCCACGCCTCCGGCTGCGTTTTCCACCAGGCTTCCTGCACCGGATGCGGCTTGGCGCCCTCCAGCAACTCGAGGTTGGCCGAGAAGGTGGCGACGAGGCGCTTGTCCGCGGTGTAGGCCGCGGACGCGAAACTCAGCATCGAGTGCGGGCCGGGAATCGGGCCGTCGGCTTCGACGTCGGTGCTGACGTAGATTTCCTCGCTCATGCGCCGACTCCGTCTGCCACGTACGGATTGGTCTGACGCTCCGCGCCGAATGTCGAAGTGGGACCGTGGCCCGGCACGAAGGTCACGTCGTCGCCGAGCGGCCAGAGTTTTTCGCGGATCGAGCGGATCAGGTCCGCATGGTTGCCGCGCGGAAAGTCGGTGCGTCCGATCGAGCCCGCGAACAGCACGTCGCCGACCAGCGCGAGCCGGTGCGCGCGGCTGAAAAACACGATGTGGCCCGGTGTATGGCCGGGGCAGTGATACACCTCGAACTGTTCGTCACCGAACTTTGCGGTGTCGCCGTCGTGCAGCCAACGGTCCGGTTCGAATGCTTCAGCGGCCGGGAAGCCGAAGCGTGTGCTCTGATCGGGCAGCTTGTCGAGCCAGAAACGCTCGTCCGGATGCGGACCTTCGATCGGTACGCCATAGTGCGCCGCGAGCGTTTTCGCGCCGGCGCAGTGATCGATGTGGCCGTGCGTGAGGAGCACTTTTTCCACCGTGACCGCCTGCCGCGCGACTTCGCCCTGGATGATATCGAGGTCGCCGCCCGGATCGACGACGGCCGCGCGGCCGGTTGCCTCGCAGACGAGTAACGAGCAATTCTGCTGAAATGGGGTGACCGGTATCAAGGTGACTTTCATGGCGTACGCGCGGCTCTAAAACTGCGATTGTACCGGCCGCTCCGTGCCTGCGCCGGTCGTCGCAAGAGGTGGGTGCAGCAGGCGCATCTTTCGTGCCGCAGATAAAAATTCAGTAAAGATTCATGGGGTTATCCCTCGTTTGGGAGGGCGGCGATGTGATTTGGGTATAATGGCGACCTTGTGCACGGGAAACCGTGCTGCCACTGGGCGACCCGAACCCTGATCTGAAAGGACGAGCGGGCGCCGTCAAGCAAGTGCCGTCAGTTGTTGACGGCAAATCCAGCATCGACAGGTTTCGATGCACACGTCTTACCCAGCCAGGCGCCACGCGCCTGCTACGGCCAAGCTGCCGTGACGCTGGGTGGGGCCTACGCCGCTGTTCCTGGGCGCCATGGTTGTCGGCGCTCAAGAACGTGTTTGCCACGTTCGATGGCGGCATGTGGGGTCTGGTCAGGCTGCCGGGGACAGGTTGCGCCAGACGTGAAAACTAACCGTGCGGTAGCGGCAGAAATTGCCGCATCCGGGCTACGACGCTCTGCGCCTCGCGCAGGCGTTGGCTTTTGCCTTGCCGCCGGAGTCGCATGCAACACGCAGCTATCGCGTGATGCGGCTCGACAATGTGAAGCACGTTTATGAAAACTCGGTTGCCCCGACGTATCGGGAGTCTTTTTGCCTTTTTTGTGCTGGCGGGGTGCGCGATGCCTCCTGGCCCCGCCGATCAGGCCAGCAACACGCCGCTCAGCACCCGGAGCGCGCATGCAGGCAGTGATCTGAGCGCACCGGTAGCCTACGGCGCCGCGTTCGGTGTGCCGGCTTCCGGCGCCGATGCGAAGGCGGGCGACAAGTCGCTGGCCGACGCCGAACCGCTGACCGAAGGCGGCCCGGACGTCTCGGATTTCCATCAGACCGGCCGCGCCTCGTGGTACGGCCCGCGTTTCCACGGTCGCCGTACCGCGAACGGCGAGCGCTACAACATGCACGCGCTGACCGCTGCGCACCGCACGCTGCCGATGGGCTCATACGTGCGCGTGACGAACCCGACCACAACGCGTTCGGTGATCGTGCGCATCAACGATCGTGGGCCGTACGCTCGTGGCCGCGTGATCGACCTGTCTTACGCCGCGGCGCTCGAACTGGACCTGCAGCATGCCGGTACCGCTCGCGTGAAGATCGAAGGTTTGTCGCAGCAGGAAGTCAAGGCCGCACGCAACGAAATACTCGCGGCGAATTCGACGAGGTAAGCCGGTACGCGGAATTGCTGCCGCGCGATCGCTAGATGTCTCCCTGAAGGGCCGCCTGTGCGGCCCTTCAGTCTTTCTTGAGCGCAAGTGCGCGCGTATACAGCGCGTTGCGCGATGTACCGGTGATCGACGCCGCCACGCGCGCCGCACTGCTCACCGACAACTCCTCCAGCAGCAGGCCCAGCAGCGCGTCGTGATCCGCTTCGTCGGTCGCCTGGGCTTTCATCCCTTCGACCACCAGCACGAATTCGCCGCGTTGCCGGTTCGGATCGGCGGCGAGCCACGCTGGTCCATCGGCCAGGGTGCTCACGTGCAACGCCTCGTGTAATTTCGTCAGCTCACGGGCGATCAGCATGCGCCGTGCACCGCCAAACGCGTCGGCGAGCGCCGTCACGGTTTCGAGAATGCGGTGCGGCGCCTCGTAGAACACCATCGCGTACGGATGACCCGCGAGCGGCTGCAGCATCGTCGCACGTTGCTTTGCCTTGGGCGGCAGGAAGCCGAGAAACGAGAACGTTTCGGCCCAGTCGCCGGCTGCGCTCAACGCGGTGGCAAGCGCGCTGGCGCCGGGCAGCGGCACGACCGGGAAGCCCGCTTCGCGCGCCGCTTCGACGAGTTTCGCGCCGGGGTCGGAAATGCCCGGCGTCCCGGCATCGGACACGTAGGCCACACGTTCTCCTGCCTGCAGGTATTCGACGATGCGCTGCGCCGCGGCCCGCTCGTTGTGCTGATGCACGGCGACGAGCGGCTTCGAGATGCCGTAGCGTGCGAGTAACTGGCCGGTGTTGCGGGTGTCTTCGGCGGCAATGCGGTCCGCGAGTCCGAGCACATGCAAGGCGCGCAACGTGATGTCGGCAACGTTGCCGATCGGTGTCGCCACGACATAGAGCGCAGGGGCGGGGTACTGCTGCCCTTGGGCGAGTTCGGAGAGAGGAGTCATGAGACGGAACCCGCAGACAGACAAAGCAAGGCCGCCATTGTGCCACGCAGCCAGTCGTATTCCGGACCGCATGGGGCGAGCGCCAACGCCAACGCCAACGCCAACGCCAACGCCAACGCCAACGCCAACGCCAACGCCAACGCCAACGCGTGTTCAGTCCGCCGACGACAACTTTCCGCCGCAACGCGGGTCGAAGCTCGTCGGCGCGGCATTTGAAGCACATGCGCTCGTGTTCCTGCAGCATCAGCGGCTACGCTTCGTGGCACGCAATGTCGTGTGCCGCGGCGGCGAAATCGACCTCGTGATGCGCGATCGGGACGGCACGCTCGTATTCGTCGAAGTGAGAGCGCGTGCACAGCGTCGCTACGGCGGCGCTGTGGCAAGTGTCGGTTGGCACAAACGGCAACGGCTGTTGCGCGCCGCACAGCATTTTCTCGCGACTCGTTTGGCGCACCAGAATGGCGGGATGCCCGCCTGCCGGTTCGACGTCGTTGCGTTCGAAGCAGGCCGGCTCGTCTGGCTACGCGACGCATTTCGTGCCGACGACCTCTAAACCTGCCGGATAGCGTGCACGAGTACGCTAAACTTGCGGACGCGAACGGGGCGGATGAACGCCCGATCTTCACAACACGGGCCGCGTGCGATGCGGCCGCGACGCAGCACACCATAGAGAGTCGATGTCAGTCGAACGCATTCAACAGCACTTCCGCGAAAGCGCGGAGGTGATACACGAAGCCATCGAAGCGCTATCGATGCCGATCGCCGCGGCCATCGACGCGATGTTCGCCGCGCTTGCCAACGGCAATCGCATTCTTGCGTGCGGTAACGGCGGTTCCGCCGCCGACGCGCAGCAGTTCGCCGCGAAACTGATTGGCCGTTTCGAGCGCGAGCGCCCGGAGTTGCCCGCGATCGCGCTAACCGCCGATTCCTCCGTATTGACCGCCATCGCCAGCCATTACGCGTTCGAGCAGATCTTCTCGAAGCAGGTCCGCGCGCTCGGTCAGCCGGGCGACGTGCTGTTCGCGCTTTCCGCCGCGGGCGATGCCGCCAACGTACTGGCCGCAATCGACGCCGCGCACGAGCGCGAAATGATCGTAGTCGCGCTGACCGGCAACGGCGGCGGCGAGTTCAATAACCTGCTGACCGACACCGACATTCACATCTGCGTGCCGTCGGCGCGTACTGCACGTATCCACGAAGTTCATGTGCTGACCATCCATTGTCTGTGCGACGGCATCGATGCCATGTTGCTCGGCGAAGATTGACCCAGAAGGAGAGTTTGTTGATGAGCGCAACCCGCGTCAAAAGAACGCTTGTACGTACCACGCTCGTGGTGAGCCTCGCCGCCGGACTGGCCGCGACCTTGCAGGGCTGTGTGCTGGCTGTGGCAGGTGCTGCCGGCGGCGGTGCGCTACTCGCAACCGACCGCCGCACGCTCGGCGCGCAGACCGAAGACCGCGAGATTCAGGTGAAGGCGCTGTCCCAGCTCAGCAGCAACCTGCCGGACGCATCGCACATCAATGTGGCGGTGTTCAACCGGCGCGTGCTGATCACCGGTGAAGTACCCGACGATGCGTCGAAGCAGAAAGCCGACACGCTGGTGCGCGGTATCAACAACGTGAATACGATTGCCAACGAACTCGCGGTGCAGGCGGCCAGCGCTTACACCTCGCGTAGCAACGACACCTACCTCGAAACCCGGGTTAAAACCGCGCTGATCGCCGAGAAGAACATCTCCGCGAACAACTACAAGGTGGTGTGCGAGCGCGGCATCGTGTACCTGATGGGCCTCGTTACCGTCGACGAAGGCAATCGCGGCGCCGATGTGGCGAGCCGGGTGCCGGGTGTCGTGCAGGTCGTGAAGGTGTTCCAGTACATCCAGCCACAGGAAGCGGCGGCTGCTGCGGCGGCATCGTCGACGTCGGTGGCAGCGCCTGACGCGCAGTCGGCTGCGAGCGAACCGACGGTCGGCGCGGTGCCGGATTCGTCGGTGACGGCGCGTCCGCTCGAGCAGCAGGCGCCTGCACCGGTGACGAACTCGAAAGCCGTACAGCCGGGCAATCCGGCCGCGCCGCAAAAATGAGCGTGACGGTCGGGATGCGCGGTGTGCGTTTAGCTCGATGGATGTGCTCGGCGCTGCTGGTTGTGGCCTGCGTGCCGGTTGTTCGTGCTGCCGATGTACCAGCCGGCCAGGTGATTGCGAGCCGCAATGCGTGCATGGGTTGTCACGCAATCGATCGCAAACTGGTTGGCCCGGCGTTCCAGCAGATTGCCGCGAAGTACAAGGGCGATGGCGAGGCGCGGGCGAAGCTGGCGCGCAAGGTGAAAGATGGTGGATCGGGCGTCTGGGGTGTGATTCCGATGCCCTCCCACCCGTCGATGAGCGATGCGGATATCCGCACGGTTGTCGACTGGGTGCTGGCCGGCGCACCGGCCAAATAAGGCCGTCCTGGCAGTGGTCGGGCGCGTCGCAAAACGCAAAAACGGTGTGCTAGAATCGCAACGTCGTTGGGGCGGTAGCTCAGCTGGGAGAGCGTCGCGTTCGCAATGCGAAGGTCGTGAGTTCGATCCTCATCCGCTCCACCAAACGTATTTCTGGTAGTTCTGCATGAGACGCGTCGTATGTCTTTGCAGCAAGTGTAGAGAGACGCTTCCCAAACAAAGCCGGCCTTGTGCCGGCTTTGTTGTTTCAGCGTTCGGAGTTTTACCTATCCAGACTGATAGGTATCCCCAGTCTATCGAGTCGACAACAATATCCGGTTATCGTACGGCCCTCGCGCTGGCGTGAAATCCCACATCCATGTGTGTCACCTCCTTACAGGTGAGAAACTTTTGAACCTGCCGGAAGTGATTCAGCGGCGAGGGAATACCTGTCGAAGACGCATGGCGGCACTAAAGGAAACACATTCGAAATGCGAGCCGGGAATTTGACTCGCGTCCAATCCATGCAGAGAGTCTCATCACAGATGACGTCAAAGAGAATGATTCGATGGCTCGGGTGCATCGCGCTGTTTATCCCGTGCATGAATGCCTGGTCAACGAACTGGTTACTCCTTGGTCAGACATCGGAGCATCAGGTCTGGCTGGACACTGACAGCGTTGAGCGTCTTGCTAACGGTGATATGGCCTATCTGAGTATGGACATCGCAAAAACGGGATATCTACCCGCTGGCGCAAGCGAAGTACTCGCCATTGCGGATACCCGATATGAAATGGACTGCTATCAAGCGAGATGGATGGAGAGGAGCACCGAGTACTTTTCGGATGAAGGCAAAGAAGTCGGAAAAGCACCTGAAGCGAAAGCGGCATGGGCAAAAATAGAAGATGGAACAGACCCTGCGTTTGTGTACAAAAAAATCTGCTAGGCACACCGGATCTATGATGAATCACCCGGGGTCACGTGTCGCGCCAGTCAAGAAGGGGATAACGAAATGGTGAGTGCCGATCGGCGTAGAGCATCGGTCACGTTCAGAATCCTGAGCGTGGGGATTCTGCTCGGGATATTGATCTGCGCGGCGTTCATCGGTGTGATTCGCGTCGACCTGAATAACACGCGCGACGCAGCTCGTCGTTCGGCGAGTATCGTTGCGACTTCCTATGCAACCCATCTCTCCAGGGTGCTTGCAACCGCCGATGTCCTGAGCACGGTGGTGAGCTATGAGTACGGGAAATCACCTTCGACCTTTAATCTCAAGTCACTCGTGGACGGCGCCACCCTCACGCCAGACGCAGCGACCCAGATCACCATCGTCGACGCCGACGGCAAGTCAACGCAGACGTGGCCCTATCCTTTAAGCGGGGCAATCTATCTTTCCGACCGGCCTCATTTCGTCGTTCAGAAAAACAGTCCGACTGCGGGGTTCTTTGTGGGTGCGCCGGTCAAAGGACGCATTTCGGGAAAATGGACCATTCAATTTACCCGTCGGCTGAACTCAGGAAACGGGCACTTCGACGGTGTCGTCGTCGTTTCTGAATCGCCTGAGTACCTGGCGGAGGGGTTTATCAGTAGCGCGCTGATTGGTGCGAATGGCGCGTTGCTTGCGTTCCGGCGCGACGGCGAAGTGCTTGCCCGTCAAACCCTGAACGGCCCCGCCGATCCTGCCGGGCCGCCGCTTGGCGACTATATGTCCGCACTGGACAACGCGAGCGGTGAGTTGACGGATCCCGTTGACCATTCGAGTCGTTTCTTTGCCTACGCGGCTGTACCCGGGTATCCAGTCGTGGCGGCCGTCGAGATTTCCCAGGGCGAAGTGTTCAACGGGTTCCGGCAAAGACGGGTTGTCTATGCTGTCTTCGGTGCGCTGTTCCTTGCGTTGATCGCGTTCGCAGTTGCGTCGTTTCTGAGGTACGTCAACGCGCTGATTGCCACCGAAGAAAAGATGAGGCATCTGTCCGAGACAGATGCACTGACCGAACTCGGCAACCGACGAAGCCTGCGCCAGGCCATCGAAGCGGCTTTTTCCCAGGAGGCAGTCCCGCCCGATTCAATAGCGCTCCTCGCGCTTGATCTGTCCGATTTCGGCCGGATCAACGATCTGCTGGGACAGGACGCGGGTGACGCCCTGCTGCGACTGGTCGCGGGGAGGCTCAAGGAGGTGGTCGCGGACAGGGTGCGCCTCGCCCGCGTAGGAGGAGATGAATTCAGCATGCTGGTCGAAGGCCCGAACGCGCTTTCGCGCTCGCTTGGGCTGGCAAGAGCGATCATCGATGCGTTTGGTCTGGCGTTCGGATTGCGCGGACATAGCTACGTGATCAAGGTCTGCATCGGCGTGGCCAGCAATTCGTCCGTTTCGTCCAGCGTGTCCGAGCTGTGGCGCAACGCGAATCGCGCGATGGCGGAAGCGAAGAAGCTAACGGCTGCATCCGCTGAAAGCGAGGTCCGTTCGTACACGGTCAGCATGGCGGAACAGGGGGACCAGCACGAGCGTGATTTTCATGCGCTGCTCGGCGCGATGCAGAAGAAGACGATGACCATCGAGTATTCCCCGGTTGTCGAATCCGGGCGCGGGTCAGCGGTTGCGTACCATGCCGCGATGATCTGGCATCGGCCGGACGTCGGCCGGTGTCTCCCCGATGTGTTCTTCCCGCTCGCGGCCCAGCACGATCTGTTGTTCCGTCTTGGAACCCATCAGATCGAGGAAGCCTGCAGGCAGATCTCCGTTTTGCCAGGACCGCTGTCCGTGCCGGTATGTGTGTCGATTCCGGCGGCAGTCGTGATGCAGGGCGACCTCGGTAACTTTATCGACTACGTTCTTGAGTCAACCGGCTTCGATGTCCAGCGATTGTGGCTCGGCATTGAAGACGCGCCCCTGCTCGTCGGTAATCCACAGGCCCTCGCGACACTGCATCGACTGAAAGAACGAGGGGTGACGTTGTATGCGGCGGGTATCACCGGCGACGACTGGTCGATCTCCGGTATTCGGGCGTTGTCCGTTTCCGCCGTTGAGATTGGTGCTGGCCTGCTGGCTCAGGTAACGGTCGACCGTGTTGCGGGATCGGTGGTGGCCGGCATCCTGACATCGTGCGCCTCGCTCGGTCTGACTGTGCTTGCTGCGGGCGTCGATAGCCAGGAAGCACTCGACTGGCTGAACAAACATCACGACGATGTCTGGGCGTATGGCAGCCAGTTCGCTGAACCGTACACCGCTGGAACCGACAACGCGCTGGCCGGGGCTCGGGGCGATGGCGCGTGATTTTCGTCGGAGTCTGCTCGAGGCTGTAGCGCCCTCACTCGCGAGCCAGAAGACTATCGTTCGCGATGGAACAATCGAGCTCAGTCTGCTGGATTGCGGCGCAAGCGGCTTTCTGCTGCAGCGTCGTCACGTCCGCTTCGATGGGTCGCTTGCAATCCAGAAGATCGACGCGACCGACGGTCTGCGTCTGGACGAATTCATCGAAGGCGATCCGCACTACGACGCGCTGACATCTGCCTATCGCCTGCTGGTTAGCAGGTTGAATGAAGTAAAACAAAACCCGACGGCAGCGAACCCACTGACCGGCAACGTTACCGACTGCCAGAACGAACTCGAGGTTCTGCGTCTGATGCGCCAGGTTTGTGAGGGCGTCGGTGGCACGTCATGCGTCTATCACTGGGTGCGTGCTCCCGACGATGCGAGGCGCGACGGACCGGTGTACGACACGCACGTCGTGCTCGCGAGTTGTCCTCCGGCGTGGATACAGGCCTACGAGCGGAGAATGGCCGCAGATCCCGTCATGGAATATGCGCGCGATAACAATGCGCCTCTGCGGGGATTCCGCCAGTTGAACATGTCCGATGGCGCGTGGCTTGCGGGCGAAGCCCAGCTCTATGGTCTTCGCAGCAATGTATTTTTCCCGGCCCGCAGGCGCGATGGGGAGCTGTTCGGATTGCTGCATGTGAGTTCAGGCGATCCGGCGCCCGAGGGTGAGGAACGCCTCTGGCAGAACCAGCGCGTACTGCGTGGCCTCGCGGAAGAGATGCTCGACTGGCCAGCCATCCAGTACCGCCGGGCAGCCGCGCAACAATACCAGTTGAGCGAAACGGAGCGCGCCGTGCTCCGCTGGCTCCACCGGGGCGGCGACGCCGCGCATGCTGCCGCTGATCTCCATCTCACGCCGAAGCAGGTCTACCGGATCTATAAGGCCGTGAAGATAAAGATGGGGCGTGACGACATACGGGCGTGCACGAGGATGGCGGCGGAGGCCGGGTTATTCGATCTTTAGATCGAAAATCATCTGTTTTCTACTTCCCTTAAGAGAAACAGTAATATCCCCATTCACCTTTTCACCTCGGTAGCCTTACGTTCCATGACATACGGGACATAGGGAGCGGACGTGAGGCAGGTACGTGGATGGAGTCGGCTGCACTGGATGGAATTGTGCTCGGTGCTGATGCTGGCGCTGTCCGTCCTGTTTCTGTGTGCCATCTCCAGTATCGGATACGGCGCCGAGCGCGACCTAAGGTGGACGGTTGAAACTGCGTATCCGCGAGACACTGCCGCGGGCGAGGCCGTCGACGACTTCGCGAGAGCCTTGACGCAGGCCTCGGCGGGCACCGTGAAGGTCCGCTCGCAATTCGATACAGCCACCGGCCTCGACGATATTCATATGCCGGTGCGCGGTGGCGACGCAGTCATCGCTTCGGTTCTGTTCGCCAGCGATCTGGTGCCCGCGTCACCGGTATTCCAACTCTCAACGCTGCCCTTCGACGTCAGATCAGTTGGCGATGCACAGCAACTGGCACGTCTCGCTGCCACCCGATATCGAAACGCACTGGCGAGTTCGGGCTACCTGCTTCTGATGGTCGTGCCGTGGCCGCCTACCGGGATCTGGACGCGGGCGCCGCTGGCAACACCCGACGCACTGAGCGCGGCCCGGGTGAGGACCTACGATCAGGTTTCCCGCAACGTATTTTCATCCGTCTCCGGTGAGGCGGTGACCCTTCCGATCCGGGACACCGTGCGCGAGCTTGCCGACGGCAAGGTCGATGCCGTGCTGTCGTCGGGTGACGGTGAAGCAGGCCGGATCTATGCAAAGCATCTCAGGAATTTTACGGCGATTCGATACGCCTATCCGTTGTCATTCATGGTGATGCGACAGGCTGCGTTCGAAGCGCTGCCGCTCGATATCCAGCGCAGCGTGCTGTCGGCGGCCACCGAAACCGAAGCCCAGCTCTGGAAAGACCTGCCTTCGCGCATCAGGCGCAATAGCGACCAGATGCAGCAGATGGGGATACAGGTGACTGACGGCGGCAACGCGGTGATGACATCAGCGCTACGCGCGGCAGGCGATCACGAAATCGAATCGTGGCGGGAGCGAGTCTCTCCCGAAGACAAGGAAATCATGAAGACGTACGAAACGCGTTGTCATCCGAGCGCAGATGCCGAATGTGCTACGGCGCAATTTTCTGGGAGCGCAGCGCATGAAAGCGATTGATCTGAATGTCGACATGGGCGAAGGCTTCGGCAACGACATCGCCCTGCTCGAGTTCGCGACCTCGGTCAACATCGCCTGCGGCTGGCATGCCGGCGATGCCGCCACGATGCGACGCACCGCTGCGGCAGCGCTCAAGCGAGGCGTCGCGATCGGGGCTC
Source organism: Paraburkholderia acidicola (assembly GCF_002362315.1). Lineage (GTDB taxonomy): Bacteria > Pseudomonadota > Gammaproteobacteria > Burkholderiales > Burkholderiaceae > Paraburkholderia > Paraburkholderia acidicola. The sequence goes on along the minus strand of NZ_MTZV01000004.1, from coordinate 1,208,394 downwards.
ACCCGAGTTATTCGGACCGTGAGAATTTCGGACGGGTCGTACTGAACGTCACCACCGACGAGATCTACACGGGCGTCCTGTACCAGATCGGCGCGCTGGCGGCGATCGTGAAGGGGCTCGGCGGTCACGTGTCGCACGTCAAGCCCCATGGCGCCCTGTACAACGAGGCCGAGCGGGACGAAAACGTGGCCGACGCCATTGTGCGAGCGGTGCGCGACCATGATTCATCGATGGCTGTTTTCGGTCTCGCGGAAGGACAACTGGTCGACGCAGCGCGGCGCGCTGGCTTGACGGCATTCGACGAAGTCTTCGCTGACCGGGGTTATACGGCAGAGGGCAAACTCGTTCCCCGCAATGAACCCGGCGCCTTGATCGAGGCTGATGCGGATGCGCTCCAGCAGGTCCTCGAAATGGTTCGACATCAACACGTGAAATCTGTCAGCGGCGGCTACGTCAGTGTCCGGCCAGATACGGTTTGCCTGCATGGTGACGGCGAGCATGCGCTGACATTCGCGCAGGAAATACGCGCTGCGTTGCGTTCAGAAGGGGTAACGGTGACTTCGCCAACGTTACTGCAACATGCTTCCCGGCCTGAAACCGGGAGTCGGTATATAGACCGCGGCGTACTGGAAAGCCGATTGGGGTGTGACGAATGACGAGAGGGATGGCGTGGCGTTTGTCGCCTGCAATTCTCTTTTTTCTAGGCGTGGCACTCGTCTCTCTCGCCACGGGAGAAGCGGGGAATCGTCCTGTTGACCGACATTTCCGGGTTGAGTTTGGTGGGCGTCCGTGCCGTGTCGATACAACCAACATCGGAGACGGGGCGGTGATCACCGGGTATCGATGTGAAGGGGTGCGGTAGAAATTTGCGGCAACGGATCCGAATTCCTTAATTGATCGCACCGATTCGATACTGGAACCAGGCATGCGGTTCTATGAAGGCAAAAGTCTCATGATGCTAGCCCTCGTTGCGATGGTGGCCGCGTGTGCTGTGCTGGTGATGCTAGCGAAGCAGCCACCTCCGGCGAGGCTTGCGCCTTCGCAGTTCATGGTCGCAGGCATCGGGCCGAAAACGGTTGCTTACTATCTTTCGCATCGCCAGGAATTGAGGACGCGCGAAGACGATTGCACAGGTCGCGGTATCCGCACGCTTGCCGATACACCGGAAGCGCGCGACTGTACCGCCGCAATGGAAGCCGCCATGCAGATTTTTGCTACGCCGGGGAAATGACATGCTCAACCTGATGGACACAACGACGGTGTCGGAGCGCACCAGACAGACGGCGACGGTGATCGATTCCTCGAAACGAGAGGCTGACATGGCTACCCACAATCGAGACGCAACCCGCTCAGGTGATCCGCTCTTCGAAGCGCAGGTGAAGGATGAACAGGTGATCGATCTAACCACTCGCTGGAGCACATTGATGCTGATCCTCATTTCGGCGATTGAACACGGTACGTCGACCGGACGCAGCAATGCACTTCGCAGGCTGCGTGAGTTAGGCGTGAAGGTTGACTCGATGCATAGTCTTCAGTTGCGCATGCGCGCCAATCTGGCGCATCTGCTTGCCGTGTCGCCCCAGATCCGGCATTCCGCAGACCCCGACGTTCAACGTGCATTAACAGAGGCCCTGGAGCTGCTATCCATGAGCAAGCCCAGCGTCCTGCCAGTTCGTCGTTCGTAGCCGAGGAACCCGACTATGAAATCCATCATCAGATCACTACGCAAGACGACAGCGGGGAAATCGCTTTCCACCACCTGTAGTCATGGAAAAACCGATGTTGTCGCTGGCAGGAGAATGGATGTGTTGCGCGTACTTGTGCTGAGCCTTCTGGTCGTCGCCAATGTCGCATGGGCAGAACAATGGGTTTCCGTGGTTTACACGGATAACAAGGAGCTGTTCCTCGACACGGCGAGTGTGAAGTCGCTGGCTGAGGGAAAGCTTGAATTCGACCTTAAACAGTACTCCTCCCGTGCCTATGAACCTCCCGGAGTGACTGCGCCCATCGCCATTGCAGTCACGGATTACGTGATGGATTGCAGACGCAGTCTCTGGACGGCGAAAAACGTCAAATACCTGACCGACGACGAAAAAATTGCGGCCGTACATCCGGAAGCGGATGCCTGGCATTCCATCGAGCCGCAAACAGACCTGGGCACGGTTTATAAGAAGATTTGCTAGGTGCGCTATCGCGCCCACTCTGCGCGATAGCAATTGCCGCCGCTCGACTCCATCGTTAGTCTTGGGAGACAGTCTTCCACGAAGGAGAGCGAAATGCCCCGTCAGATTGTGTTCACGCCAAAAGCGGCCAGGCCGCCGCCAACCTATAGCCAGGCAGTCAAAGCCGCCGGCCTGATCTTTGTCTCCGGCACAGCACCCGTTGATCCGGCGACAGGTGCGATCAAGGGCACAACGATTCAGGAGCAAACCCGGCAGTGCATGGTCAACATACAGGCGATCCTGGAGGAAGCAGGCAGCTCCTTGAGCAAGATCGTAAGCGCCACTGTTGTGCTGGCTGACGAAGACGACTTCGCTGGTATGAATGAGGAGTGGCTTAAGTGGTTTCCTGTCGATCCGCCAGCTCGTCAGGGCGCGAAATTGCCAGCGCGTATACCGGGGCTCAAGATATCGATTGCTGCGATTGCTGAGGCCTAAAACTATTTATCGAGGCGAACTGCTACGCGGTCGGCGAGTGGCTCGCTTAACTGTGGGCTTCCCCGCGACCTTGCTGCCGCAGCATCTGTTGCCGTCACTCCGTTTCGCTGTCGTCAGTGTCTGCATTGGCGGTGAGCACTTCCTGACTCATGGCAGCGGCCGCGAGTGTCGTTGCTAGCTCGGGGTGTGCTTCTTTCCGTTCACTGTAGCGATCGGTGAGGTAATCCGAACGATCACGTACCAGTAGCGTGAACTTGTACAGTTCTTCCATGACGTCGACGACGCGATCGTAATAGGCCGAGGGTTTCATCCGCCCGTCCGCGTCAAATTCCGTCCACGCTTTCGCTACCGAGGACTGGTTCGGGATGGTCACCATGCGCATCCAGCGGCCGAGCACACGCAGCGCATTCACGGCATTGAACGATTGCGAGCCGCCACATACCTGCATCACTGCAAGTGTGCGGCCTTGCGTCGGACGAACGCCACCACTCTCAAGCGGTAGCCAGTCGATCTGATTCTTGAATACAGCCGTCAAAGTGCCGTGGCGCTCCGGGCTGCACCATACATGCCCTTCCGACCACTCCGAGAGTTTGCGCAGCTCGATCACCTTCGGATGATCGGGGGACACGCTATCCGCGAGCGGCAAACCATGTGGATCGAAGACTCGCGTTTCCGCGCCGAAATGGCGCAGGATGCGTTCGGCTTCCAGCGTGAGCAGCTGACTGTATGACGTGGGGCGCAACGAGCCGTAGAGCAGAAGAATCCGCGGAGCGTGTTGCGAAACGGTGACGGGTTCGAGTTTATGCAGGTCCGGTGTATCAAGATGCGGAGCGCTGATGTTAGGAAGATCCTGCGTCATTTCCAAACCCTCCGCCCTACGCTGTCGATGACGCTCATCACGCTTGTCCCTTGATACTGTGTTGCGCCTCGTACCAATGCTGCGAACGATTGACGACGCCAACGACGAGCAACATCACCGGCACTTCGATCAACACGCCGACTACCGTAGCTAACGCGGCACCGGAATGAAAACCGAACAGACTGATTGCGGTCGCAACCGCCAGCTCGAAGAAATTGCTCGCACCGATAAGACTGGACGGTCCGGCGACACAATGCGCGACACCGAGCCTGCGGTTCAACAGGTAAGCGAGGCCCGAATTAAAGAACACCTGGATCAGGATCGGCACCGCGAGCATGGCGATAACCAGCGGTTCCTTGACGATCGCCTGTCCCTGGAAAGCGAAGAGCAGCACGAGCGTCGCGAGCAATGCGCAGATTGAGTACGGGCCGAGATGTGCAACGGCGTGCCGGAAATACGCTTCGCCCTTCGCGAGCAAATACCGGCGCAGGAGTTGGGCGAGGACGACGGGAATGACGATGTACAGCCCAACCGAGATGATCAACGTGTCCCACGGCACAGCAATCGCCGAGAGGCCGAGCAGAAGCGCGACCAGCGGCGCAAAGGCCACGATCATGATGGAGTCGTTCAGCGCGACCTGCGAGAGCGTGAAATACGGATCGCCTTTGCAGAGTTGCGACCACACGAACACCATCGCCGTGCAGGGGGCCGCAGCCAGCAGGATCAACCCGGCGATATAGCTGTCGAGCTGTTCAGCAGGGAGCCACGACGCAAACACATGGCGAATGAAAATCCAGCCAAGCAATGCCATCGAAAACGGCTTGACGAACCAGTTCACGAACAGCGTAACGCCGATGCCGCGCCACTGACTCTTGACCTGCGTCATCGCGGCGAAGTCGATCTTGACCAGCATTGGAATGATCATCACCCAGATCAGTACGCCAACCGGGAGATTGACCTGCGCCACTTCCATACGTCCGATTGCCTGAAACACCTGAGGCAGCACCTGCCCGGCCGCGATACCACCCACGATGCAGAGAGCAACCCAGACCGTCAGATAACGCTCGAAGAATCCGATCGCCGGTCGCGTACGCCCAATCGCCGTATCAGTGCTGCTCATCTGATTCCTCTGCCGGCCTGCTGCCAATAGCGTGCATCTCTTGCTGAATCGCGTTGTGATCCAGCACGTGCAGCGGCAGGCTCACGAACTGACTCACGCGGCTCATGATCTGCCGATACACCTTGCTGAATACTTTGCGCTTGTCTTCATCGCTACCTTCGAAGGCGGCCGGGTCTTCGAAGCCCCAATGCGCCGTTAGCGGGTGGCCGGGCCAGATCGGGCAAACTTCACCCGCCGCGTCATCGCAGACCGTGATTACGAAGTCCATGTGCGGCGCGTCGGGTGTCGCGAATTCGTCCCAGCTCTTGCTACGTAACTGCGACGTGTCATAGCCAAACGATTCGCACCGTTCGATCGCGAACGGGTTGACCGCACCCGATGGGTGACTGCCCGCGCTATACGCGCGAAACCTGCCCTTTCCGAGCACATTGAACAGCGCTTCAGCCATGATGCTGCGCGAGCTGTTACCGGTGCAAAGGATGAGGATCGAATAAGGTCTATCGCTCACGTGTGGCTCCGAAGTGTCACGATGGGTGAGCCGACGTACAACATGCAGTCGACGATTGCGCGTGCGCTTCTGGCTGTTCGCGCGAGTGACCGTAGACCGGTGCGGCTTCAAGGGTTCTGAACGTTTCCCATGCAACGCCCTGCGGATCGACCGTCCAGGCCTTGTCCGACCTGGCATAGCAACAGGTTGTCCCGATCTGTGCCTCTACAGGCAGTTGCGCCACGCTAAAGCGCGCATTCATCTCAGCCAGTTCCGCATCGGTTTCAACCTGAATGCCGACGTGATCGACACCGGGTTTCGCGCCACGCTGCGAAATCGCGAAGTTCACTGCGGGATCGATCAGCTCCCACTTGCAGTAATCGTCTTTACGAACGGTCGGCGCCGCATTACCGAACAGGGCGCTGTAAAACCGGATGCTGTCGCTCAGGTTCTCGACTGCGACATGGATGTGCATACGCTTCATGGTGTGTCTCCGCAGCAGTTCGGGAGATCGCTTGCGGTACAGGTCGCGCCCGCGCAGCAGTTCTCCGTGAGGAAGCCAATCAGGCCCGTCATGGCGTCGAAGTTCGCGGTGTAGATGATGAAACGTCCGTCCTGTCGCGGTTTCACCAGGTCTGCGTGTGACAGATCCTTCAGGTGAAACGAAAGACTGGAAGGAGAAAGCCCGAGCTGCTGCGCGATTTCGCCGGCAGCCATACCGTCCGGACCGGCTACCACCAGCAGACGAAAGATCGCAAGGCGCGATTCATGGGCGAGCGCGCTTAGAGCGCGTACAACGAGGTTCGAGTCCATGCCCCGAACAATAGAGTATTCATTTCTATATTTCAAGTATTATTGAAATGACGTGTGAAACACGCATGAGCGGCAGCGTGTTAGCCCTGTTGCGCAGAGAGAGGATTGGCGGGACAAAACATACGATGTCCAGCTGATAATCGGCGCTACAGAATCGATTCCTGTCCACGCATCAGACGCGGAGGTTGCCATGCAACTGCGTATCGCGACGCCCGACGACGCGGAAGCCATCGCCGCGATTTACTCGCCGGTAGTCACCGACACGGCTATCTCTTTCGAACTCGAACCACCGACAGCAGACGAGATGCACCGGCGATTGGTTGCGACGCTACGACGGTTTCCGTGGCTAGTCAGTCTCGACGACGCGGGTCTGGTGAGTGGATACGCCTATGCGGGCGCGCATCGCGAGCGGCCGGCTTATCAATGGTCGGTCGACACGACCGTGTATGTGCATGCGGCCAGTCGAGGGCGAGGCATCGGGCGCGGCCTGTATGACGCGTTGCTTGGAGAACTGACGAAGCTCGGTTATGCGCAGGCGTTCGCGGGCATTACGCTACCGAATCCAGCGAGCGTTGCGCTGCATGAAGCGGTTGGATTCAGGCACATCGGCGTCTATCAAAAGGTTGGATTCAAGCTCGGCGAATGGCGCGATGTCGGTTGGTGGCAAAGGGCGCTGGGTTCTTGCGCAAGTGATCCTGTCGAGCCGAGAGCCTTTGATGCAACCGGCAGGTTGCAGGAGTGAAGCCCCGATGAGTACAGCCATTCTCGAATCCATCCTGACCTGCCCGCACTGCGGTTTTGCGAAGCAAGAAACCATGTCCACGGATGCATGCCAGTTCTACTACGAGTGTTCGAACTGCAAGGCACTGTTGCGCCCAAAGTCAGGCGATTGCTGCGTGTTCTGCTCCTTCGGTTCAGTGCCATGCCCACCGATCCAGTCTCAGCGCGGGTGCTGTAGATAGCGAACACGGAAACGAGCGCAGCAGCAAGCATGACCGACTTCTCGCGAGCGTCAGCCCGCCTGCGAAACAAGCCCCCGCAAAACCGCTTCCAGCCCCACTTCACCCCTGACAATCCCGCCTTCCTCGCCCTCAAAATCGATGAACCCTTCATTGAACCCGTCAAGCATGCGCATCCGCGGCAACGGTTCTTTCATACCCTGCGAGCGAAACAGCGCGTCCCACGTTTCGCGCGGCACCCCTTCCGCATGAACCGGACGACCGAGCACCTGGGCAAACGCTTCGGCCAGATCGTTAGGGCTCACACGTTGCGGGCCTTCCAGTTCGACGATACGCACACCGTGCCAGTTTTCTTGAAGCAGTTGCGCAGCCACGCGACCCACATCCGCAGTCGCGACCATCGGCACAGCCCTGTCGAGCGGCTGCAGGAAGCTCTGAATCACACCTTGATCGCGCGCCGGCGCAACATCCCAGGCGGCGTTCTCCATGAACCAGCCAGGACGCAGGAAGGTCACGGGTATCGGCAGATCGCGAAGCGCCTGTTCCATCAACGTGCGTTGCGTGAGCAGATTGGCTTCGCTGGCCTGTGCGCCGATCGTCGACAGGCAGACAACTTTGCCGGGACGCGCCGATGCGAGCGCCGTATTTACTGCGTCGATGACCGCGCGAGCCTGCGGAAAACCGGGTAACGGATCGAAGTCGGACGGCGGCAGAATGAAGACGCCTTGCGTGCCCTCGAAAGCGGCGGTAAGCGACGCGGCGTCATCCATCTCAGCGGTCACGATTTCACACCCGCGCTCAGCCCACGTACGTGCCCGCGCAACGTCGCGTACCACCGCGCGCACCGGCTGACCCGCTGCGAGCAACGTGCGCGCCACCGCACCGCCGACCTTTCCTGTAATTCCTGTGATTGCATACATTGCTGTTTCTCCTTGTGTAGATAGATGAGCACCGATCCATGCTCAGGCGCTCAGGCGCGCTCCAGGCCGCGATACAAGCCTTGCTCGAACTGTCCGTACAGCTCCACGACACGAGCGTCGTAGAACGGCAGAATCTGTGTGAATAGCGTGCCCGCCACTTTCCTGGCCGGATCGACCCAGAAGTAGCTGTTCAGCAGTCCCGCCCAGCTGACGCTGCCAGCGCTGCGTCCATGCGGACCCGGCTGTGTGTTGATATCGAAGGAGAGTCCCCATTTGTGAGGCATCCCCGGAAACTGATCGAAGCTGTTCGACCACGCCGGCTGTGCCGTCTTCATCCCGGTGACCTGAAGATCGCCGATCTGATTCTGGAACATCGTTGCGACGGTATCGGCACGCAGAACCCGTTCACCGCGGTACGTGCCGCCGTTCACGAGCATCTGCAGGAATGCCATGTAGTCGCGCGGTGTACTGAATGCGCCGCCGCCGCCCATAAAAAACTCGGGCCGCTGGTTGATCTCGAACGGAGCGGGCTTGAGCGATCCGTCGGGTTGCCGGTTGTGCATCGTCGCCACGCGCTGCTTCTGCGCGCTACTGATCAGAAAGCCCGAATTGCTCATGCCGAGCGGTGCAAAGAGGTGCTCGCGGAAGTAGACCTCCAGCGATTGATCGGTGACCGCCTCGACGAGCTTGCCCACCCAGTCCATGCTGATGCCGTACTGCCAGCTTTCGCCAGGTTCGAACTCGAGCGGTGCGTTGAACGCGCCGTTCATCGAGTAGCCGATATCCGGCATGCCGGTCACCTTTTCGTACCGGCTCATGTTTTCACTCCAGATGCTGTAGGTGAAGCCGGACGTATGGGTCAGCAGATGACGCACGGTAATCGTGTTGCGTGCAGGACGCAGCTTCGGTTGTCCCGAAGCATCGAAGCCGTCGAGCACCTGCGGCGACTTCAGTTGCGGCAGAATCTCGCCGGCGGGCTGGTCGAGCCGAAGCTTGCCCTGCTCGATAAGCTGCATACAGGCGGTTGCCGTGATCGCCTTGGTCATCGATAGCAGCCAGAACACGGTGTCGGGTGTCATCGCCGAACCGGTCTGGGGATTGGCATGACCCGATGCGCCCTCGTAGACGAGCCCGTGCTGCGTCGCGCCCATCGCCACCACGCCGGCGACGGTACCGTTGTCGACGGCTTGACGCAGCGCAACGTCTATCGCGGTAAAGGCAGGCTTGCGGACCAGAACGCGATTGCGTTCCTGCTGTGCGTCCGCGGCCCCGGCTTCGATGCTGGTCAATCCGCCCACTGCGGCAACGGCCACGAGACCGGACGCTCGCTTCAACAGGTCGCGGCGGGTGAGTTGAACGCTCATCTCTGCTCCTCGGAAATTGAAATCGACAATGATTGGCGCGACGTGCCAGTCAGTGATGCGCGTAGAACGAGCCAATCGACGCATTCGCGACGACGCTATTGACGCGATTACCCGACGCGGACGAACCGCTGTGCACGCCGCCTACGCTGCTGCCGACGTTCGACCCGGTACCGTTCTGCGCGGCCACAGCCGCTTCGGCTGCCTGAATATCGGTGGGGTAGTTCGGGCTGACGCGGCTGGGCCGGTAGCCCACGCTTTCCAGTTGCACGAGTTCTGCACGCACCTGCGCACGCGTGACCGTCGAACTGGAATCCTGTGCGTAGGCAGCGACCGGGAGGGCGATGGCGGCTGCGACAGTCAGTGTGAAAAGACGGGTGTTCATGGCAATGCTCCTTTGAATCGTTGAGGTAGCGACCTACCGTTGGGATGCATTGTGAGCAAACGCGATGAGAAACTAAATGTCACGAGTGACACTTGTGAAATGACTTCCAGTTACGAATGAGGTAGGGTGGACTGCGTGACGCACGGTGCAATGACCAGGATGCAACACCTATGAGATCGTCCAGCGAGAATCTGTCTAGCGGGATCGGCGTATTTGCCGCCGTTGTCGATGCGGGCACGTTCGCCGCCGCCTCCGAAATGATGGGTATGTCGCCGCCTGGGGTGAGCCGTGCCATCGCCCGACTCGAAAAGCGGCTGAACATCCGGCTCTTCAACCGGACGACCCGCGCGGTTTCCCTCACTGAAGAAGGACGACGGTTCTACGAGCAGGTCATGCCGCACCTGAGGGGCATGGAAGAAGCCGCCACCGCTGCGGCGGGCGGCGGCGCGACAGTACGCGGGAAGCTGCGGATCAATCTCGATCCGGCTTTTCTGCGCATCGCGCTAGGCCCAAAGCTCGACGAATTCATGGATGCGCATCCCGAACTCGAAATCGAGTTCATCGCGAGAGATCAACTGGGCGACCTCATCATGGACGGCTTCGATCTGGCCTTGCGATTCGGCGAACCGCGCTCATCGAGTCTGATCGCGCGAAAGCTTCTGGACACCCCCGTTGTCACCGTTGCGGCACCGTCCTACCTCGCACGTCACGGGCGGCCAGCAGAGCCTCAGGATCTGGGGCGCGGGGAACATCGGTGTATCGAGTTCCGCAACCCGGAAACCGGAAAGCCGTACCCGTGGGAGTTTCATCGCAAGCGCAAAAAGCTTGTTGTCGAGACGAATGGAAAGCTGACGGTGAACGATCCGAGCGCGCTCTTCAACGCGTGTCTGGCCGGCTCGGGCATCGCGCAGATGCTGCTGCTTGGAGCGGAACCTTTGATCCGGGAGGGACGGCTTGTCAATCTGTTCCCGGACTGGCCGGATGAGCGCTTCCCGTTCTATGCGTACCATCCATCGCGACACCACACACCGGCCAAGACAAGGGTATTTCTCGACTTCATCGTTGCCTTGACGAAGACGAGCTAATCAATGCGGCAAGCGATTGGCGACCTTGTCGATGCCGGCCTGGGCGCAGACTTCGTCCTTGTCGCCGCCAGGCGCACCGCCGATACCCAGCGCTCCCACGATCTCGCCGTTTGCCTTAAAGGCGACGGCGCCCGGCAACGCCATCACGTTATGGACGGTAGCCAGTTGCGGAGCAAACGGATTCGTTTTGACCAGTTCAAAGAATCCGCTTGATTTGTCGAAGCCAAATTCAGGCCCGAGTGTCACCACGGTAAACGCCTTGCGCAGGCTCGATTCGCCGGTGTGCACGGTACTTCCATCGCCGCGCAGTACAACCTGCGGAATGCCATCCATATCGAGCACCGTTGCCGTCACCCGATAATTTTTTGCCTCGCATACGCGGACGGCCTCTTGCGCCGCTTCGACCGCAAGCGACAGCGGCAGCACGTAGTGATAGCCCGCGGGCGGCGGAGCTTCAGCGTGCGCGGACGCGCTAAATGCTGCGAGGATGGCGAGTGAGTACAACGCGAATAGACGTTTCATGATGTGCCTGCCGTGTGGATGAGGGATGGGTCCGGTCAGGCGGCATCGCGCAACAGGTCGTGCGAGACTGTATGAGAGAGGCCGCTTACCGACGAGCCACTATATCGCTGGCGATCGTCGGCAAGAACGGCACTCGATGGAACATCAGTTTTGCGCGGCAGTTGTGTTTCGGTAACGGAAGCAGCAGCCAGCCATTCCCGTTGATCGCCGTCCGATACGCTAGATACTCAGCGATATCGGGCCGAGAAGGGCCTTGTAGCCATCGTCGAACAGGTACCACACGTCATACTGCCCGGACGACAGCGCAGTGTTGCCGCTACGGCTCGCCAGCGTCACCGATCCAACGCCCCTGGGCGCATACACCCACGCCAGCGATGCTGACGTGCCTGGCTTTACTCCCTTCGCGTACACGCCTACCCAGTTCTTCGGGCTATGCAGCCATGGCGGCGCGACGTAGTCGAAACGGAGCGTGGCATAGGTCGAACCTTGCATGACAAGTGCTGGGACGAACTGGGTGGTGTTCCCGATAGCCGAATCCGTATACAGCGTTCCCGACTGCTGCTGCACGCAGCCCGCGACACGGCGGAAAAAGTTTGCATCGTCGGGGACACGAATACTCGCGTCGTACCAGCCTGCGTCGCCTAGCCACGTTACGTCGCTGGTTGCGCCCGCGGCGACGGTAGTCGCGGTGTAGGCATTCTTTCCGTACGCGTTATCGGTGAGCTGAAACGTAGCCGCTTGACTGCCTCGGGTGTTGTCAAGCGTGATACGAACGTTGCCGTTCTGGACGTCGTAGCACAACGTGATTTCGACAAGCGACCCCGATGTTCCCGACGAACCGATACTGCCGCGAAATTCCTGCAGAAAACCGTTAGGCCCCGAGACCGAAAAGTCGTAGCTACCGTCAGCGTTCAACGGCAACGTGTCCTGGAGAGCCGCACACCGGCTCGCCGACGCCGCAATCGTGTACGGCCTGGGCGCAGTCGTTGCGTTCCCCGCTCTGACCTGCAGACTCGTCCCCGCTGTTCCCGTGTTGGTGAACGTCAGCGACAACCCTTTCGCCGTTCTGTTCACCTGACCCGCCACGAAGAACTCATAAGGCAACCGACACGCAGGACGCCGGTTGACCGGTTGAACCGGCATCGTCTGCGTGCTGGGTGGGTACGCACCTACCACCGGCCCGCTCGGATTCATATTGCTGGCGGCAGCGGCAATCGATAACGCCGACGAATCCGCGGCAGCAAAATTGAACGCCGATGTCAGGTCGCCGCAGACGGCGCGACGCCATGGCGTGATGTTCGTCTCTTGCAGCGGGGACGTTGCGGTACTGAATCGCGCTTCGATGAAACGGATGATGGAGGTATGGTCGAGCACCTCCGAATTGACGTTGCCGCCCTTCGACCACGGCGACACGACGATCATCGGAACACGCGGTCCGAGACCAAACGGCTGATCGCCTGACAGCGAGCCGTCCGATGCAGTTCCGCTGCTGCTATAGAACTCTGCAGCCGTACTGACGTTGGATTTTCCGTTCGTCGACGCAGGCGGCACCGGCGGCGGAACGTGATCGAACAACCCGTCGTTTTCGTCGTAGGTGATCAGGAAAACGGTACTCGCCCACACCGCGGGATTCGACGTCAGTGCATTCAGCACGTTGTTGACGTACCACTCGCCGCCGCTTGCGGCCCACGACGGATGTTCGCAATAGGCATATGGCGCAACGATCCACGAGACCTGTGGCAGCGTGTTGTTGGCTACGTCGTTCTGCAGTTGCGTGAAGAGCCCGACATCGTATTCTTTGCCTTGTCCTGTCGGATCGATCTGTGTGCCGTTGAACGCGGGAGAGAGCGGATCGGTTGCGCCGAGACTCTGATACTGCGTGAAGTTCAGCAACGCGTTGTCGCCGTAATTACCGTTCCACCACAGGTCACTCGACGTCCCCGTCGCATACTCGCCGACACCACTGTTTGCACCGAGCCCCTGACCCTTGTCCTGATAGACCTTCCAGCTGATGCCGGCCTTGTTGAGGCGCTCAGGCAGCGTCTTCCAGTTGTATCCAGAGGTGCTGTTATCGGTGTGAGGCGACGAACCTGAGACGTTGCCGCAGCAACCGGTCCAGAGATAGATCCGGTTAGGATCGGTCGGCCCGAGCATCGAGCAATGGTAGCTGTCGCATACCGTGAAGGTTTGCGCGAGCGCGTGGTAGTACGGGATGTCCTGGTTCGTGAAGTAGGCCATCGTCGACGAGCCCTTTGCACTGACCCAGCTGTCGTACCACCCTTTGTTCCATGCACTGTGCGTCGAGGTCCAGTCGTGAGCGAGATCCGCGTAATAGATATCGGCGTTCGATGTACTCGACGATGATCCGGGTCTGAACGGCAACACATACGATGACGACGACGTTTGATACCAGGCGGGATAACCGCTCGGCAACACAACCGGGCGAGGATCGCCGAAACCGCGAACGCCCGGCACGTTACCGAGGTAATGATCGAACGAGCGGTTTTCCTGCATCAGGATCACGACGTGCTTGACGTCCTGGATCGTGCCGGTGGGACCGGCGGCGGGTATCGATTGCGCTCTAAGAATGCTTTCCGGCAACACGGTGGCCGTGGCCGATGCGCCTGCAAGCTTGAGGGCATCGAGCAGAAACTGACGTCGGGACGAGGTTTTTTTTAGCATGATCTCTCTTTAGTGCGGATCGGAATCCGGACACACGAACTTGATCAAAACGCGTGCGTGGGCTTAAAGCACACGGACAGCACACCGGGCGATACGGCGTTGTCGTTATGAACAGGAGGCTGCTGCGCAGTGCCAGACGGGGGCCGACGCAGTAGAGGTGCCGGTGCCGGCCGCAGCCGTCGGCTGAGTTGCCGCTGTATTGCCAGAGGTTGGCGATACTGGAGGAGAGGCGCCGTTACTGCCCGATGACGAGGCTGAGGACGACGTCGAGTTGCTAACCGCCGCTATATGCGAGTCACCGCCGCCGCATGCACCAAGCGAGCCGCATAGCACGGCTGCGATCAGGCACGCTGTTGTTTTGCTATTTGTTGTCATGCTCCTCCCTGTGAGGTCAAACTCGAAGACCCGCCTGGCCGTCCGGAAAATACGCGCCGCGGGTTCTGATGAATTTTTCGGAAGCAGAAAGGCAGATCAAGCAGGGACGCCCGTGTGCTAAACCGATCGCACAAGTATCCACACTCTGTATGACAGTTAAGTTTTAGATGCTGGTTGAATGTCGTGCAGCGTAAATCCGCCATCGTCTTGATGGAATGCGACCTACCGGTCTCTTCGATGGTGTGATGGGGAGATTGCCGCAGCGTTCTGCAATCAATGCGGCAATCCGGTGGTGCGGGCTATGGGCGGAAACGAAGTATTGCGGTGCGACAGGCGATGTCGGGGGAGGACAATACAACACAACGTGGATCGGCAGACGCGTCGCTATCACGTCTGCTGCAGGAAGCGTGTGATGTGCGCAGCGATTGCTGCTGGCGCATCGTCATGGCAGTAATGGCCCACTCCAGCCAACCTGTGTATCTCGGCTCGCGGAAACACCTCGCTAAATAGCGGAAGAAAGTGCTCCGCATGCAGCGTGCGATCGGCCATCCCCCAGATCGCCAGCGCAGGCCTAGATTGAATCGTGCGCAAAGCGGTCGCGTCGGGCGTTTCGAAACGGTGTGCGCCAATGGCAAAGCCTTTGGCCCAACCGATCACACCAGCGCAGTCCGCGGGTGTCGCGAAGCGCGAGCCGTAAGCGCGTAACCAGGTGTCGTTGATCAGCGCATGCTTCTCGAAGCCGTTGATCTTTAACGTACTCAGAATGTTGAAGCCGAGTTCGCCAAGCACCGCTTCGAGACGCCCTTCAGGCTCCGCGTTCAGGATCCATCTAAACCACGGCGAGATTTCCGCATTCGCGTTCAGGCGGTCGATCAGCGTGGCTTGCCCAAACGGCGTGGGCCCGTTGGTGCTGATGATGCGCCGGATGCGATCCGGATGTCGCGCCGCCAGACCCATCCCCACTGGTCCACCGAAATCATGCAGGACCAGCGTGATCGCACGCAGATCCAACGCCAGCACGAAACGCTCGAGATTGTCGATGTGATCCTGCAGCCAGTAGCTGCGATCCTGTGGCGTCTCGCTCTTGCCAAAGCCCATGTGATCGGGCGCGATGACGCGATAGTTGCCCCTGAGCGTGGCAATCAGATCTCTGTACAGATAACCCCATGTCGGTTCGCCATGAAGACACAGCACGATCTGTCCGTCGACGGGACCTTCGTCGACGTAATGCATGCGGAAACCAGGTGCGTCGGTAAACCGCGGCTCGTAGGGAAACGTGCCGTCAAACGTATCGTCGGATCGCGTCATGAAGTGTCCTTACTCGAACAAGTAGCCAAACCTGCCTGGAGATTCATGTTGCATATTGCAACTGGTACGTTTTATAGCAGAGTAAGTTTTATATTGCAACTACATGCCGAGATGGTGGAATAGCAAGGACAGTGCTTACTGTCTCAGACAAAAATCGACAAAACAGGACAGTGGCGCCGCGAGCCGTCGCTACAATTTTCCTGCACCTATTGCATTCCAGATTCACACCGATAAACCACCTAAAAGAAGGGATCTGTCATGTACGGAAAATTGCTGTGTTCGTGCGTATTGGCTCTTATGCTCGCCGCATGTGGAGGAGGCTCAGGCTCGGACGCTCTGGGCACATCTGCCAAGGCGCTCACTCAGTCCCCGCAGCAAAACGCGAGCTGGAAGCCGCTGGTTCCCGGCACGAGCTGGCAGTGGCAACTCGATGGCAACACGATCAACGAGACCATCCTCGATGGCGTAAAAAATGCGCGCAAGATGTATGACGTCGACATGGAGCAAACCGATGCACAGACCATCGCGCGGCTGAAGGCAAAGGGTATTTATGTCGTCTGCTATATGGAGGTCGGTGGCTGGGAAAGCTACCGTGACGATCACGACAAGTTTCCGCCCAGCGTGCTCGGTAATCCTATCGACGGCTACAAAGACACCGAGCGCTGGCTCGACATTCGCCAGACAGCGATCCTGATGCCGATCATGCTGGCGCGTCTCGATCGGGCGAAGGCCAAGGGCTGCGATGGCGTGGAACCCGATCTTGACGACTCGTACGCCGAGGACACGAGTTTCCCGATCACACTCGATGATCAACTCCACTACAACGCAGCACTAATCAGTGCCGCGCACGATCGCGGTATGTCGATGGGCTTGAAGAACGGGCCGAAGATCGCCACCGCGATGGCGACAGTGGCCGACTGGGCACTCAGCGAGCAATGCAACCATGACCATGTGTGCGGCGGCTATGCCAGCTTCATCGCGCTGAACAAGGCTGTGTTCAACGTCGAGTACACGCGGCCGGATCACATGAAACTGACGGACTTCTGTCCCGCGGATAACAAGGCCAATTTCGACGGCATCCTGAAGTTGTCGAGTGACACGCTCGCGGCTTTGCCGCGCTCGGCATGCCGGTTCGAGTAAACGCATGATTTACCGGGGCCGTGCAGGCCCTGGTTCAACTATCGGGATTCAACTCAGCTCACATGCACGTCACTGGTAAAATCGCGCACCGTCTACGACAGCAGCGAGTTTCCTATGAGTTACCAGAATCGTCAGTGGTTTTACGTCAAACGCCCCGAAGGACGTGTCAGCGACGCGCATTACGAACTACGCGAGAGCGAGATCGACGCGAGTTTGTCGTCGAACGAGGTGCTGATCCGCGCGCGTATTGTCAGCGTGGATCCGTACATCCGGATTCAGCAGCACGAGCGCAATACCTACGATGTGCCGCATCCACTCGGCATCGTGCAGCGTGCGGGTGTGGTCGGCGAAGTGGTTGCGTCGGCCAGTCCGCTCTTCAAGCAGGGCGACTGGGTGTCGGCGTATAGCGGCTGGCAGTTGTACGCGAGGTGCCATCACAGCGAGCTAACCCGGCTGAATCCCGACGAAGCGCCGGTTTCGACCGCGCTTGGCGTACTCGGTATGCCGGGACGTACTGCGTGGTTCGGTTTGATGGAAGCGGGCAAGCCGCGTCCGGGTGACACATTGGTCGTGTCGGGTGCGGCGGGCGCGGTCGGCTCGCTGGTCGCGCAGTTCGGCAAGCGTGCCGGTTGCCGTGTCATCGGCATTGCGGGTGGCGCGCAAAAATGCGCGTTTCTGACCGACACGTTGAAACTGGACGGTGCGGTCGATTACCGCGCGCATCCCACGCTCGAAGGTTTGCAGTCAGCGTTGCAAGCCGCTACCGGCGGTGTCGACGTCTACTTCGACAATGTAGGCGGCATGATCACCGACGCAGTGATACCGCTCATCAAGCGCCGTGCGCGCATCGTGATCTGCGGCGCGATCGCGCAATACGACGGCGGTCTCGACACGCCCGATCTCGCGCCACGATTCCTGCAGCACATGCTGTTTCAGCGCGCGACGATCCAGGGCATTCTGGCCCGCGACTTCACGCACCGGATGGACGAAATGCTGCAGACGGTCGCGCCGTGGGTGAAGAGCGGGGAGATCGTTTATCAGGAAACCTACGTGGATGGTTTTGATGCGTTGCCGAACGCGCTGAACAGCCTGTTCGAAGGGAAGAACCTTGGGAAGTTGCTGGTCAGGGTGTGACCGGGAGCGCACGACCTGCGACCCCATCGCGCCCCGTTTGATTGACGCCCTCCTGAAAACACCCCACTGGCACCAAAAATATAAATCGCGACAGCAACACCAGAAGCGCCCAGACTGCGCGATAAGGCTGTCGCTTTCGCGACTGGCAATTCAGGAGAATCACATTGGCAAAGAGCGCGACGCGCGGAAATCGCGAGGCTAAGAAGCCCAAACAACCCAAGAAGGCGATCTCTCCTGTGGTGGCCGTGTCCCCGGCAACTACGGGGAAGGCCGCTACAACCGGCGCACCGGCCAGGAAGAAATAACCGGCCTGGGGCACAGATCCGTGCCCTTTCTGCGCTATCCCCTCTCCGGATGTTCCGCTGGAAACCGCATTGACAGGGACAGGGCTACACAAGTGCCCTTGCCTCTCCTTGTTGCCGCATCGGGCCGATCAGGACTGATCCGCCGTTTTCGTACACCGCTAGACGGCCGCTAACCGTTAGCGCATGACGGTGTACCGACGCTCTCCGCTATCCACATCGTCCCAGCGCGATGTTTCGATGCACTGGCGATCCGCAACTGCGTCAGCAGTTGCATCGCGTCATGGCTGAGCACGCCGGCAGAAGCCACGCGTGCCTGCTCCCTCGTCCTCACGAAGTTGCGTGATACCTCCGCATTCGTCGGACCCACCCCAGCCCGCAGGCGCCCACTTACGCGACATACGACACACGTAAGCCGGCCGCTGCGAAGGAAGAACCGATCATGTCCCACTCCGATGAACAGTACGGCGATGCAGCGACGATGTCCGACGCACGCTACCGCGACGCGTTCAATCTGCCGCTAGCGCGAACGTCGCAACAAAGGCGTCTGTGAACGCGCTGCTTCGCTACGTCACGCGGCGTCGCTTCGTGTCGCCGCCGTGGACCGACACCGCTCCAGTGCGAGAGGAACTGTTCGGCGTCGAGCGGCTCGAGCAACACGCGCAGAGTCTCGCTGCCGCGCAACCCGTGACGAAGAAGCCGCCCGTCGTGCTATCGCTGCACACGCGGCTTAACGACAACAGCGCGGTCCTGCTCGCGGCCTACCGCGCGAGCGCCGCAGAACTCGAGAGTGGCCGCGGCGTCGTGCCCGCCGCCGAATGGCTGCTCGACAACTATCACCTCGTCGAAGAACAGATCCGCGAAATCCGCGATGACCTGCCGCACGGTTACTACCGGCAGTTGCCCAAGCTCGCGACCGGCCCGTTTGCCGGCTATCCACGCGTATTCGGCCTCGCGTGGGCGTTCGTCGCCCATACCGACAGCCATCTGGATCCGCAGATCCTGCGGCGTTTCATCGATGCGTATCAACGGGTCCAGCCGCTGACGATCGGTGAGTTGTGGGCCGTTGCGATCACATTGCGCATCGTCCTGATCGAAAACCTGCGCCGTCTGACCGATCAGATTACCGTCGGTCGCAGCGCACGCGCAGACGCCGACGCGCTGACCGACCGTCTACTCGAATCGGGTAGCGCGCGCTCGGCGCTCGAAGCGGACATCTCCACGCGTTCGTCGGGCCTGCTCTCGGAACTGTTCGCCGCGCAACTTGCCAAGCGGTTGCGCGACCAGGATCCGCGCACGACCCCCGCGCTCGGTTGGCTGGAAGAGCGGCTCAAGCTCCAGGGCGCGAGCGTCGATGAAGTCGTGCGGCACGCACAGCAGCGTCAGGGCGCATCGAACGTCACCGTGCGCAATGTGATTACCAGCATGCGGCTGATTTCCGACATCGACTGGGCCGATTTGCTTGAGAGCGTGAGTCTGGTCGACGCCCGCTTGCGTGCCGGCAGTGCTTTCGGTGCAATGGATTTTCCGACCCGCAATCTGTATCGCAGCGCGATCGAGCAACTGGCGCGTGGTTCACACCTCACTGAACTCGAAGTCACCGATCTTGCGCTGCACTCAGCGCAAGCAGCCGCCGGCGCGACAGACGATGCCGCGCATACGGAGCGAGCCAGCGATCCCGGTTACCACCTGATCGCCGAGGGCCGTGGCGCGCTCGAACAGGCGATCGGGTTCCGTCCGCCGTCGCGTTTGCGTATCACGCGATTCAATGTCCGTCTCGGTGCGAGCGGTTATGTCGGCGAGATTCTCACGCTCGCCACGACCTTGCTGGCGCTGGTGTTGTGGGGACTCGGGTCGCTCGCACCGAGAGGTCTCGATGTCGATGTGTTTCTGCTGTTTGCCCTGTGCGGATTTCTGCCTGCTACTGAGATCGCGACTGCGCTGATCAACCGCACGATCACGTGGAGTTTTGGCGCGATCACGTTGCCGGGTCTTGAACTGGCCGCAGGCGTGCCGTCGTCGCTGCGTACCCTGGTCGCCGTGCCGACGCTGCTGACGAGCGAAGCCGACCTGCGCGAGCAGATCGAACGTCTGGAAGTGCATCATCTGGCCGGTGCGGGCGGGGACCTGTCATTCGCATTGCTGGTAGATGGCCTTGATGCGGATCAGGAAGAGGTAGCCGGTGACGCGCATCTGCTGGCCGTCGCCGCCGATGCGATCGAGGCGTTAAACCGCCGTTACGAGCCGGGCCCGAACGGTGCGCGTTTTCTGCTGCTACACCGTCGCCGCGTCTTCAACGCGAGCGAGAACACATGGATGGGCTGGGAGCGCAAGCGCGGCAAACTGCACGAACTGAATCGTTTGCTGCGCGGTGCAACCGATACAACGTTCCAGTCGATCGCCGGTCGAGCACCCCAGGTGCCATCAGGCGTGCGTTATGTGATTACGCTGGACGCCGACACGCGCCTGCCACGAGACGCGGCGTTGCGCCTGATCGGCAAGATGGCCCATCCGTTGAACCGGCCGAAATTCAGTGAAGCCGAGCAACGCGTCGTCGATGGCTACGCGATTCTCCAGCCGCGTGTCACGCCATCGTTGCCGGTCGGACAGGAAGGTTCGCTGTATCAGCGCGTCTTCTCCGGCCCGGGCGGGATGGATCCTTACGCAGCAGCCGTGTCCGACGTTTATCAGGATCTGTTCGGCGAAGGTTCGTTTACCGGCAAAGGCATCTACGACGTCGATGCATTCGAAGCCGCTTTACGCGACCGCGTTCCGGAAAACGCGTTGCTCAGTCACGATCTGTTCGAAGGCGTGTTTGCGCGCGCGGGCCTCGCATCGGATGTCGAAGTCGTCGAGGAAGTGCCGTCGCGCTATGACGTGACCGCCAGGCGGCAGCACCGCTGGACGCGTGGCGACTGGCAGTTGCTGCCATGGATCGTCGGACATCGCGGTCGGGACCGGCATGCCATGCCGGCAATCGGCCGCCTCAAAATGCTCGACAATTTGCGCCGTTCGTTACTCGCGCCGTCGATGATTGCCGCACTCGCGTTGTGCTGGTTGATGCCGATTCGCGCCGCGATGATGGGCGCGCTGCTGGTGCTAGGCGCGCTGGCGATTCCCGCCTTCCTGCCGACGCTCTTCGCGATCGTGCCGCGGCGTACCGGCATCCGTCTGGGTAATCACGTTCGCGTGCTGGCCGCCGATGTACGGCTTGCCGCGCTGCAAACTTTTCTATCGGTCGTATTCCTCGCCGACCACGCGTGGCGTATGGGTGACGCGATCGTTCGGACCTTGACTCGGCTGTTCGTGACGCATCGCCGCCTGCTCGAATGGACAACGGCTGCGCAGTCGAGCGGCAGTCCGCGCCTCGATCTGCGTGGTTTTTATCGGCAGATGACGGGGGGCGTCGTACTTGGGCTTGCGTTATCGGTCGGGGCACTCGTGCTCGTGCCGTCGCATTGGCCGCTCGTGTTGCCATTTGCAGTGCTATGGCTTGCCGCACCGGCGCTGGCGTTGTGGACGAGCCGCTCGCCGGGCGTCGCGCGGCACTTCACGATGTCGGACCCGGACACGCGTGACCTGCGTCTGATTGCGCGGCGCACGTGGCGCTTCTTCGAGACTTTTGTCACGCCGGCTGAAAACATGCTGCCGCCCGATAATTTTCAGGAAGATCCCAAGCCGGTGGTCGCTCATCGGACCTCGCCCACCAATCTCGGTCTTTATCTTCTGTCGGCGGTTGCCGCGCGCGATTTTGGCTGGTCCGGTACGACCGAAACCGTCGAGCGCCTCGAAGCGGCGTTCGCATCGATGGAGAAACTGTCGCGTTTCAAGGGACATTTCTATAACTGGTACGGGACGCTCGATCTCAAGGCATTGGCGCCGGCGTATGTTTCGTCGGTGGATAGCGGCAATCTGGCGGGTCATTTAATCGTTCTCGCCAACGCCTGCGAAGAATGGCGGGATGCGCCGCTTGCGCCGGCCGCGCGGTCCGGGATGATGGATAACCTGCAACTCGCGCGCGAAGCCGTCGATGTGCTGCTGGCCGCAAGCGGCGAGCGTGGCAGGCTGATCACAGCGTGCTTCGACGAAATCGAAGCGCACTTGCAGGGTTCACAGACGCTCGAAACGCTATCGCCATCGCTGGCCCGGTTGACGGAAAAAGCCGCGAAGGCCGCGCGCGACATCGTGCCGGCCAGTGCCGACGATAGTGCCGCCGATCTGCTGTTCTGGATCGATGCATTGAGAAAGAGCACCGTCGAGCATGGTCGCGACCGGCAACAATCCGCCGATGCACCCGAGCTTTTGCAAGCGCGTTTGAAGTCGCTCGCCGACGCGTCGCGTGCCATGGCACTCGGCATGGACTTCGCGTTTCTGCTCGATCCGGAACGCAAA
Source organism: Paraburkholderia acidicola (assembly GCF_002362315.1). Classification (GTDB taxonomy): domain Bacteria; phylum Pseudomonadota; class Gammaproteobacteria; order Burkholderiales; family Burkholderiaceae; genus Paraburkholderia; species Paraburkholderia acidicola. Next base: position 1,185,893 of record NZ_MTZV01000004.1, on the reverse strand, counting down.
CTACTGTCGATCGGCTATTCGCAGTCCGACAACAGCCTCGATCCCAATTGCTATGACCTGCTGGCCTCCGAAGCACGGCTCGCGAGCCTCTTTGCCATCGCGAAGGGCGACGTCACGACGCGCCACTGGTTCCGTCTCGGTCGCTCTGCGACGCCGGTTGGCAACGGCTCGGCGCTGATCTCGTGGTCGGGATCGATGTTCGAATACCTGATGCCGTCGCTCGTGATGCGTGCGCCGGTCGGTAGCCTGCTCGAACAGACGAGCCGTCTGGTAGTGGAGCGGCAGGCGTCGTATGGGCGGTCGCTCGGTATTCCGTGGGGAATTTCGGAGTCGGCTTACAACGCCCGCGACATGGAATTCACCTACCAGTACTCGAATTTCGGCGTGCCGGGTCTGGGTCTCAAGCGCGGTCTTTCGGAGAATCTCGTGATCGCGCCGTATGCAACGGGGCTTGCAGCGATGGTCGATCCGCAGGCTGCGCGGCAGAACTATGCGCAACTAGCCGAGCTAGGCGCGCTGGGGCGCTACGGCTTTTACGAAGCACTCGATTTCACGCGTTCGCGGCTGCCCGACAACGAGACCGTGGCGATCGTGCGCAATTTCATGGCGCATCACCAGGGTATGACGATCGTCTCGATTGCGAACACGCTACTCGACGCGCAGATGCGCGCGCGTTTTCATCGCGAACCGATGATCCAGGCGAGCGAACTGCTGTTGCAGGAGCGCATGCCGCGCAATGTCGCCGTTGCGCAACCGCGTGCCGAGGAAGTGAGCACATCCGCGGTTGAAGCGGGCGCCGTGCCGCCCACGGTCCGGCGCATCGTCGCACCCGCCGAGGCCGATGGCGCACCGGTGACGCATCTGCTGTCGAATGGTCGCTACGCTGTGATGCTGACGGCAACCGGCGCCGGCTACAGCCGCTGGCGTGACACGGCCGTCACGCGCTGGCGCGAAGACGCGACCCGCGACGACTGGGGCTCGTTCATCTTCCTGCGAGATGCGCGCAGTGGTCAGGTGTGGTCGGCGGGCGCGCAGCCGGTGGACAGCGAAGCGGAATATGAAGAAGTCGTGTTCGGCGAGGATCACGCGGAGTTCATCCGTCGCGATGGCTCGCTAACCACCACGATGGATGTACTGGTTTCCGGCGAAGCGGACGGCGAAGTGCGCCGCGTGTCGCTCGCGAACAGTGGACGCCGGGTACGTGAGATCGAGCTGACGTCCTACGCCGAAATCGTGCTGGCGACGCCCGCCGCCGACAACGCGCATCCCGCCTTCTCACGGATGTTCGTTCAGACCGAGCACCTCGCCGAATTCGGTGCGCTGGTGGCAACACGTCGGCCGCGTTCGCATGACGAAAAGCAGATGTGGGCCGCGCATTTCGCGGTAGTCGACGGTGAGATCGCGGCCGATCCGCAATATGAATCGGATCGTGCGCGCTTTCTGGGGCGGGGCCGCAACGCGGGCACGGCGGACGCGATTCTCGGCGATCGGCCGTTGAGCAACAGCGCGGGTACCGTACTCGATCCGGTGTTTGCGCTCCGATATCGCGTACTGGTGCCACCGGGCAAGGTCGCGCGCGTCACGTTCTGGACCGTGGTGGCCGAGTCGCGAGCGCAGTTGCTCGATATGATCGACAAGCACCACGACCGCAACGCATTCGGTCGCGCCAAAACGCTCGCGTGGACGCAAGCGCAGGTGCAGCTACGACATCTCGATGTCGAGGCCGAAGAGGCGGCGGACTTCCAGCGCCTCGCCGCACCGCTCATTTATGCCGATGCGCGTTTCAGGGCACCGTCGGACACGATCGTTCGCGGGGCCGGTGCGCAATCGGGCTTGTGGCCGCACGCGATCTCCGGCGATCTGCCGATCGTGCTGCTGCGTATCGACGACGTCGAAGATATCGCGCAGGTTCGGCAGCTGTTGCGGGCCCACGAGTATTGGCGCATGAAGCGGCTCGGTGTCGATCTCGTGATCATCAACGAGCGCGCGTCTTCGTACATTCAGGAGTTGCAGGGTGCAATCGAAACCGCGGTGCGCAGTAGCCAGTCGCGGCCGCATTTCGGCGAAGAACTCGCGCAGGGAACGGTGTATACGCTGCGCGCCGATTTGATGAGCGTCGAGGCGCGTGCGTTGCTGCAGTCGGTTGCGCGTGTCGCGCTGGTCGCGCGGCGCGGGTCGATTGCCGACCAGCTCGCGCGCTTGCCGCAATCGCAGGGCAAGCCGTCGGCGTTACGCCGGCAGAAGCCACCGATGTCGTCGCTATGGCCCGCACCGATTCGTCAGCCGCGTGTGCCTTCGCTGATTCCAGCGAAGCTCGAGTTTTTCAACGGTCTTGGCGGTTTCGATAAAAACGGCGTGGAATACGTGACGGTGCTGGCGGCGGGCGCGACGACGCCCGCACCGTGGATCAATGTGATTGCCAATCCCGGCTTCGGTTTTCAGGTCGCCGCGGAAGGCAGTGGTTACACGTGGGCTGAAAACAGCCGCGAGAACCAGCTCACGCCGTGGTCGAACGATCCGGTCGAAGACCCCGTCGGCGAAGCCCTCTATGTCCGCGACGAAGTGACCGGCGAGGTGTGGAGCGCGACCGCGCTGCCGATCCGCGACAGCGGGACCTACATTGCGCGTCACGGGCACGGCTATAGCCGCTTCGAACACGAGGTCAACGGCATCGCGCTCGACTTGCTGCAATACGTGCCGCTTGCCGACCCGCTGAAGATTTCCCGGCTGACCTTGCGCAATCTGTCCGGGACACCGCGCCGACTGTCCGTGACGGCATGGCTGGAATGGGTGCTCGGCACATCACGCGGCGCGTCGGGACCGTTCGTCGTGACGGAAATCGACACCGCTACCGGTGCGATGCTGGCGCGCAATCCATGGAGCACCGGGTTCGCGGGGCGCGTCGCGTTTGCCGATCTTGGTGGCAGGCAGACTGCATGGACCGCGGACCGTACCGAGTTTCTCGGCCGCAACGGTCGCACGTCTGCGCCCGCCGCGCTGACCGGCAAGACGCCGCTATCCGGCGCGACCGGCGCGGGCCTCGATCCCTGTGCAGCGTTGCAGGGTGTGATCGAACTGGGGGTGGGTGAGGCTATCGAAGTGGTGTCGTTCGTTGGGCAATGCGCTTCCGTCGAAGCGGTGCGGGCATTGATCGCGCGTTATCGCAAGGCCGATCTCGATGCGGTCCTCGCGGAGGTGACGAACCACTGGCAGAGCGTGCTCGGCGCCGTCCAGGTGAGGACCCCCGATCGCGCGATGGACCTGATGCTAAACGGCTGGCTGCTGTATCAGACGCTCGCGTGCCGTATCTGGGCGCGCTCGGCGTTCTATCAGGCGAGCGGCGCCTATGGCTTTCGCGATCAGTTGCAGGACGGCATGGCGCTGACGCACGTGCAGCCGGACGAGGCGCGGCGGCATTTGCTGCGCACCGCGGCGCGCCAGTTCGTCGAAGGCGATTTTCAGCATTGGTGGCTGCCGCAGTCGGGACAAGGCGTGCGTACACGGATTTCCGATGACCGCGTGTGGCTCGCGTACGCAACGGCGACCTATGTTAGCTGCGCCGGCGACATAGCGATCCTCGATGAGAATGTGCCGTTCCTTGATGGACCGCAGTTACAGCCCGGTGAGCACGACGCATTTTTTCAGCCGCTGGTCGCGGACGAATCGGCGTCGCTGTTTGAACACTGTGCGCGTGGACTCGATCAATGCATCGAACTGACCGGCGCACACGGTTTGCCATTGATGGGCACCGGCGACTGGAACGACGGGATGAATCGCGTCGGTGCGAACGGCAAAGGAGAAAGCGTCTGGCTCGCGTGGCTACTGTTGCGCACCATCGAGCTGTTTGCACCACTGGCCGAGTCGCGCGATGCAGCGTGTATTGCGCGTGCCAGGCGTTGGCGGACTCATGCTGCGTCGGTGCGCAAGGCATTGGAACGCGATGCATGGGACGGCGAGTGGTATCGCCGCGCGACGTTCGACGATGGCACGTGGCTCGGCTCGAAGCAAAGCGAGGAGTGTCAGATCGATTCGATCGCGCAATCGTGGGCGGTGCTGTCGGGCGCGGCCGATCCGGCGCGCGCGGTGCTGGCGATGGACTCGCTGGAAAAGCATTTGATCCGCCGTGACGACGGGCTTGCGTTGCTGTTCAAACCGCCCTTCGATAGAACCGCGCACGATCCCGGCTATATCAAGGGATATCCACCGGGGCTGCGCGAAAACGGCGGGCAGTATAGCCACGCGGCGATGTGGGCGATCCTCGCGTTTGCAAAGCTACGCGATGGCAACAAGGCCGCCGCGCTGTTTTCACTGGTTAATCCCGTCAATCATGCGCGCACGGCGATCGAGGTCGAGCGCTACAAGGTCGAACCTTATGTCGTTGCCGCCGATGTTTATTCCGTGGCACCGCATGTCGGGCGCGGTGGCTGGACCTGGTACACGGGGTCTGCGGGATGGATGTATCGCGCGGGCGTCGAAGGCATTCTGGGCATTCGTCGCGAGGGGGATGCGCTGGTCATCGACCCGTGTATTCCGGACACGTGGCCCGGATTTGCAGCGACAGTGAATGTGCACTCGACACGGTATGACATTCGCGTCGACTCTGCGGCTGGGCACAGTGTGATGCATGCGGTACTCGACGGCGCACGCGTCGATTGCAAGGAAGGATGCGTACGCGTGCCGCTGGATGCGGGTTCGCACACGCTCCTGATTTCGCTGCGCCTTGCAGCAAGCGAGGACGTCGATCATGACGAACAGGTGGTGTGACGATCGACGCTGACTGGCTGTACGCGTTGCGCTTATCGAGGCGCTGGACGATCTGTCCGGCGCCGGAGTTTTGAATCAGGGAAAACAATGTTGGCGTGGCACTACACAACGGGCCGGAAATTGCGGTCCATCACGGCGAGTGGAATGCTGGTCCCAGGCCGCATTGGAAATGAATCGACCGACGAGCCCGTACTCTGGTTCTCGCGAAACCAACACTGGGAGCAAACCGCGGGCAAGGCATGCCATGAGGCCGGACAACCGGTGCGCCGCCTGACGATGCGAGAAACCTACGCGGAGGGCGAAGGGCTCGTGCGCTACGGATGTGACATCAAGCGCCTGTACGCCGGCGAGGTGTTGCGGCGAAAAGCGCGCATCACCCACGAGGACTGGGCGGCTCTATACGAGGCAGGGAAGTTGCAACAGGCGTATCCAGCCGCGTGGTGCGGCTCGGTTGACTCAATGCCGATTGATAACCTGGTGGTGCATGTGATGAGCGAACGGTTCACATGGGAACGCTTTGAGGCATGACGGCTCGAATGCCGTCAACCTGCGGCTCGGCATTGCAGCCTGCCTCTCAGGAAAGCGAGTACCGGTTCTGCGGACCGCTCACATAGCGCTTCCTCGCGATGTCGAGGAGCTTTTCGCGAAACTGGTCGAATGTGCCGAGTATCGAGCGCTCGTCGGAACCCGTGTCAGGTTGCAGGTTCCTCAGCATCGCATCGTCAACCTGGAAGGTAATTTCGCGCGAATTGTCATATCCCCAGAAACACACGCAATGCCTGGAGGCATCGTAACTGCGGCTGGGATTGGGGAATTCGAGCGCCACGATCAGGCTTTCGTTGATGGCACTGAATAACGCCATTTACTCGCTTTCGAATCGATAGAGGCAAAATCGGCGCGTCTTTGTTCTTCTCGCAATGCATCTGCGGTTTCGAGGACAAGGGCGTGGGTCTTGCGTTCGCGCGTATATGCGCTTTCGCCGCCGGTAATCGCCGTGGCTGGTTTTGACTTTAATTGCATGTTGGGTACCGGAGCAGGAGGTCACGAGATGCAGCCTACCATGCCCCACTGTATACCCTTCGGGCGGTGTCCCCGTCTTTTATTACCTGACACTGACCCGGTAGTTTCTGCGCCAGTTGTATCTGTCGGCCGGTTGTCACGTCGGGCAAAATAGCTGTCTCGACGTGCCCCTATCAATACCGGACGGTTGTGTACGATGCCCGACCGTCCGACTCACGCGATGGAAGTGACCCATGACCACGACAAGAACCATCCGCATGTTGACCCGCTACAAAGCATGGGCCAACGACCTCATCTTCTCCGCAGTGAGCGAACTGCCGTACGAAGAAGCGATCAAGCAACGGAACACCCGCTTCGGCAACATCGTGCACACGCTCAACCACGTCTACGTCATAGACGACGTGTTTCAGGCTCATCTTCAGGGACGCGAGCACGGTTATACGGCCCGCAATACACGCGAACACCCGCCGCTCGACGAACTGTGGCGCGCGGTCCGCACACTGGACCAGTGGTACATCGATTACGCCGACGGGTTGTCGGCTGAAGATCTCGATCGACCGATTCACTTCAACTTTATCGGTGGCGGCGAGGGCGTCATGACGCGCGACGAAATGATCCTGCATGTCGTGAATCACGGTACCTATCACCGTGGTTTCGTCAGCACGCTGATGTTCGAGGCAGGTGTTTCGCTGGCGTCTAACGATCTTCCCGTGTTTCTGCGCGACGTTCCGCAGATTTCGACGTAAGCGCGGGTGCCCTGGCTGCACCGCATTCTTCGGTGGATGGGCGTTCCGATTTCAATCGCCCGTTTAGATTGGCTGCGGCTATGATGACCGACAGGATCTGCACGCAAGATGCCGATGCGTGCAGGTTTCATTGCATGCCATTCGAAAGGATCGCAGGCGGGCCGGTCAGCTGCTTCATTGCCCCTTGCCGCTCCAGCCACTCAAGGAAATCGCGCCATGAATACCCCGAATTTTCGTGTCGAATATGATCTGCTGGGAGAGCGGCAGATACCGCAAGAGGCCTACTACGGCGTGCACACGTTGAGAGCCGTCGAAAACTTCCAGATATCGGGTGTGACGATCGCGGCGTACCCTGAGCTGGTGAACGCGCTTGCATCCGTCAAGCAGGCAGCCGCCGAGGCTAACGTGGAACTCGGCCTGCTCGATCCGGCGTTGCGCGACGGCATCGTTGCCGCATGCGTCGAAGTGCGCCAAGGCAAGCTGCACGACCAGTTCGTCGTCGACATGATTCAGGGCGGTGCTGGCACGTCGACGAACATGAACGCGAACGAAGTGATCTGCAACCGCGCGCTCGAAATCCTCGGCCACCATCGTGGCGATTACACGTACCTGCATCCGAACGAACACGTCAATCTCGCGCAAAGCACCAACGACGTCTACCCGACCGCGCTACGCATTGCTACCTGCTTCGCAATCGAACGTCTGCTCGGCGCGATGAAGATATTGCGCGACGCTTTCGCGGAAAAAGCCGAAGAATTCGCCGGGCTGCTGAAGCTCGGGCGCACGCAGTTGCAGGATGCGGTGCCGATGACGCTCGGCCAGGAGTTCTCAACCTATGTGGTGATGCTCGATGAGGACATGGCGCGGCTCGGTGAGACTTCCGCGCTGATCCGCGAAATCAATCTGGGCGCCACGGCGATCGGCACGGGCATTACCGCGCACCCCGAATACGCGGGCAAAGCGCTCATCGCGCTGAACCGGATTACCGGGCTCGAACTGTCCACGGCCCCGAACCTGATCGAAGCGACTCAGGATTGCGGCGCGTTCGTGCAGATTTCCGGCGTGCTGAAGCGGATCGCCGTGAAGCTATCCAAAACCTGCAACGACCTTCGTCTGCTATCGAGCGGTCCACGCGCCGGCTTTGGTGAAATCAACCTGCCGCCGATGCAGGCCGGTTCGTCGATCATGCCCGGCAAGGTGAATCCGGTCATCCCCGAAGTCGTCAACCAGATTGCGTTCGAGGTGTTCGGTAGCGACGTCGCGATCACGTTTGCGGCGGAAGCGGGCCAGTTGCAGCTCAATGCATTCGAGCCAATGATCGCGGTGAGCCTGTTCCGCAGTTTCAAGCATCTGACGAATGGCTGCACGACGCTCGCCGAGCGTTGCGTGAAAGGCATCACGGCGAACCCCGAGCGTCTGCGCGAAACCATCGAACGTTCGATCGCCCTCGCCACCGCGCTCAACCCGTACATCGGCTACAAGAACGCCACCTCGGTTGCTTCCGAGGCACACGCGAACGGCACCACGGTCCGCGAAGTCGTGCTGGCGAGAAAGCTGATGACCGAGAGCGAACTCGACGATGCCTTGCGTCCCGAGGAACTGGTGCGCCCGCGCGTCTATGCCGCGAAAGCGGTGGTGCCGAAGCTGAGCACCGCCGATGAACCGGCCGGCGCACCGGGCCTACCCGCCGACTGACAGTACGAGGCGGCGCTGGCACGGCTCTCAGACTGATGAACGCGCCATCCGGGAATAAAAACGACCCGTCGGCAGTCTTATAGGCATCGGTCCCGGAATTAAAGGTTACTGAAGGGTTCTTCAATGGCCGATCCAATCATCGCGCAACGCTTCGCGGCACTGGTCCTGCCGCATATGAATTCGGCCTTCAACGTCGCGCGTTGGCTGACGCATAACGACCAGGATGCCCAGGACGTGGTCCAGGAGGCGTACCTGCGCGCGTTTCGTTTTTTCGACGGATTTCGCGGCGACGACGCGCGCGCGTGGCTGTTGAGCATTGTGCGCAACACTTTCTACACCTGGCATCAGCAGAACCGGGGGCATGCGGCGCAGACGACCAGTTTCGAGGAAGACCTGCATAGCGTCGAGACATCCGCCGCCGAATCCGACAGTAGTCCGGAGGCGATGTTGATCCGCAGTCAAAGCCAGAAACGGGTGCACTACGCGCTGCGCGCCCTGCGGCTGGAATACCGGGAGGTGATCGTGCTGCGCGAGCTGGAAGAGCTGTCGTACAAGGAAATCGCGACCATCGTGGGGATTCCGATGGGCACGGTGATGTCTCGCCTTGGGCGCGGACGCCAGCAACTCGCGGCGCTGCTCGCCCCGACGGATCGGGAGGCATGATGGATCACGAACACGCATTCGAATTATTGCCGGCCTATATCGATCAGGAACTGAGCCTGTCCGAGGCGCTCGCGTTCGAGCGTCATCTTGCTGGCTGCGAAGAGTGCCAGCGCGTTTATGAGCAGCACCGCCAGGTAAGTGCGCAGCTCAAGCAGGCGGACTTGCGAGTGGATGCGCCGGCGGAACTGCTGAAGCGTATCGAAGCGGCATTGCCGTTGCCCCGGCCGCGCCCGCTCTGGCAGCGGCTGGGCGAGCGGGTGGGTGGATGGTTCGGCGGTGGCGGTAGCGGCGGCGTGCCGGGCTGGGCACCGGTCGGTGCGATGGTGTTGAGCGCGGTCGCGCTAACGTGGAGCGCGGGGCTCTACCTGTCGGTGCCGTCGAGCGAAACGCGTCTGACTCAGGAACTCGTCGATAGCCATATTCGCTCGCTGCAGTTCGATCACCTGTCCGACGTAATTTCAACCGACAAGCACACGGTCAAGCCGTGGTTCGACGGCAAGCTCGACTATGCGCCGCCGGTGGTCGATCTCGTGCAGCAAGGGTATCCGTTGATCGGCGGGCGGCTGGATTACCTCGATGGGCGCTCGGTCGCCGTGATGGTCTATCGCTACAAGCTGCATCCGATCAATCTTTACGTCTGGCCAGGCAAAGATGCGAGCGCCACGCCGCCGCGTATCGTCGAACGACAGGGCTATCACCTCGCACACTGGACGACCGCTGGCATGAACTACTGGGCGATCACCGATGCCGGCGAAGCCGAGTTGAATGGCTTCGTTACGGATCTGCTTGCACATCCTGCGTCCTGAACGCGGAATAAAACTCACGACGTGCCGGTCTACTTCATGAACCCGGTCGAGCGGCCCGCAGGATGATCCTGCGGCTCACTGCTCGCACTGTCATCGTGAGGTCGCTATGCCGTCACATCCTCCTGTCGATCCGTCGCGCCGCGGCGCTTTGAAATGCCTGGCCTTCGGTGGCATGGGCACGTTGTTCGTTCTCGCCGGCGGCGTGCTTGCGCCGATCGATCTTGCGCTTGCCGCGAGCGAGAAAAGCGCGTCAGCCGATTCAGGCGTGCCGCTGTTCCTGCAGATCAGCGACACCCATATCGGTTTTAACAAGGAAGCCAATCCCGACGTCGCGGGCACGCTTAAACAAACGATCGATCTCGTCAACGCGATGCCCGTCAAACCCGCGCTGACGATCCACACCGGCGACATCACGCATCTGTCGAAGGCCGCCGAATTCGATCTCGCTGCCCAACTGCTGTCGGGCCTGAATATCACCGAGCTGCATACGGTGCCGGGCGAACACGACGTGACCGATGGGCCCGGTACCGAGTACTTCAAGCGCTTCGGCCAGGCATCGGACAACAAGGGCTATTACAGCTTTGATCATCAAGGCGTGCACTTCATCGCGCTCGTCAACGTGATGCATTTCAAGCCGAATGGCTTAGGCGGGCTTGGCGACGATCAACTTGCGTGGCTGGAAAGCGATCTGAAGGGGCGCTCGTCGAGCACACCGATCGTCGTCTTCGCACACATGCCGATGTGGACGATCTATGAGCCATGGGGTTGGGGAACAGGCGATGCGGGTCAGGCGATGGGCTATCTGAAGCGGTTCGGTTCAGTGACCGTTCTCAACGGTCATATTCACCAGATCGTGTCGAAAGTGGAAGGCAATATCACGTTCCATACCGCGCGTTCTACGGCTTATCCGCAACCGGCAGCGGGCGAAGGGCCCGGACCGATGCCGTTGACGGTGCCGGGCGATCGCCTGCCGCACATGCTCGGTGTGACCCGCATCAGCGTCGCACAACATCCGCTTGCGGCGACGCTTACCGATACGACACTCGTCTGAACGAGTCGATACGTTTATTTAGCCAGGACTTGCATCATGCCAATGATACTTTCTCGCCGCGCCGTTATCGCCGCGCTCGGCGCCGTGCTGTTTAGCGCTGCTTCCATGGGCGCTTCCATTTCCATCGCACGAGCCGCAGAACCCAGTGCGGTCGTCATCAAGAATTTCATGTTTATGCCGATGTCGTTGACCGTCAAGGCGGGTTCGACCGTCACGTGGAAAAACCTCGATGGCGAACCGCACACGGTTGTGAACGACAGCGGCTTGTTCCGCTCCGGTGCGCTCGATCAGAACGACACCTATCAATTCAAGTTCGACAAGCCGGGTACCTACAAGATATTTTGCGGCATCCATCCGAACATGAAGGCAACGATTACGGTGGAATAGGGCGTGCCTTGCGAGGTGCGCCGCCCTTCTGCCTAAGCCAGTTTCGCCGCGATCGCCTGACCGACATCCGTGGTACTCGCGTTGCCGCCGAGGTCACCGGTATGCGGTCCTTCGATCAGCGTTGCCTCGATAGCCGCCAGAATCGCATCGTGCGCCTCGCGCTCCTTGCCCGCGTGATTGCCGAGAAAGTCGAGCATCATCGCCGCGGACCAGATCATCGCAATCGGATTAGCGATGTTCTTGCCCGCGATATCGGGCGCCGATCCGTGCACCGGCTCGAACAGCGAAGGAAACTTCCTGTCCGGATTCATGTTGGCTGACGGCGCGAGCCCGATCGTGCCGGTACAGGCTGGCCCGAGATCCGACAGGATGTCGCCGAACAGATTGGTCGCCACGACGACGTCGAAGCGATCGGGGTTCAGCACGAAACGCGCGCAGAGAATATCGATGTGCTGCTTGTCCCACGTCACGTCGGGATACTGCGCGGCGATGCCCGCTGCACACTTGTCCCACCACGGCATGCTGATGGCGATGCCGTTGCTCTTCGTTGCAACGGTGATCTTCTTGCGTTCACGCCGTTGAGCGAGATCGAATGCGAACTTCAACACGCGCTCGCTGCCGTGCCGCGTGAAGATGGATTCCTGCAGCACGAATTCGCGCTCGGTGCCTTCGAACATCACACCGCCCACCGACGAATATTCGCCTTCGGTGTTCTCGCGCACGATCCAGAAGTCGATGTCGCCCGCCTTGCGGCCCGCGAGCGGCGAAGGGACACCAGCGAAAAGACGGGCAGGCCGCAGGTTGATGTACTGGTCGAATTCGCGACGGAACTTGAGCAGCGAGCCCCACAGCGAGATGTGGTCCGGCACCGTGTCGGGCCAGCCGACTGCGCCGAACAGGATCGCATCGGCGGATTGCAGTTGGGCCTTCCAGTCGTGCGGCATCATCTGGCCGTGCTTCGCGTAATACGCGCAGCTCGCCCACTCGATGTGCCGGTATTCGAAATCGATGCCGAAACGCTTGCCTACCGCATCCAGTGTCCTGAGTGCTTCGGGCATCACCTCGACACCGATGCCGTCGCCGGGGATCACCGCAATCTGGTACTTGTTCGCCATGTCCTGTTCCTCCGCGAGTCTTCGTGGGTCTGACAGCGGCTAGTCTATTCCTTCTCTTTGATCTTAAAATGGCGGCTTCAGTTAAGTCACTGTGCACGAATCGTGTACAAAGAGGCGAGCCATGAATGCCGTCCCGTCACCCGATCTCGGCGATTTGCGCGTGTTTTGTGAAGTGGCGCGCAAGTCGAGTTTTAGCGCGGCAGCCGAAGCGTTATCGGTGTCGGCCGCATACGTCAGCAAGCGAATCAACGTGCTCGAGGCGACGCTCGGCACACGGCTGCTACATCGTTCCACGCGGAGGGTTGCGATTACCGAAGCCGGCGAACGTGTCTACGCATGGGCGGAAAAGATACTCGACGACGTCGAGCATCTCGTCGAGGACGTCTCCACCACGCGCCGCATTCCGGCCGGCAAGTTGCGCATCTCCAGCAGTTTCGGTTTCGGCAGGCGGTTCATTGCGCCCGCGCTGGCGCGTTTCTCGGAGCAGTTTCCGCAGCTCAACGTGCGGCTCGATCTGTTCGACCGGCTCGTTGACGTAGGCGGTGAAGGCTTCGACCTCGATATCCGCATCGGCGACGACATCGCGTCGCATCTGATCGCGAAGCGGCTCGCGTCGAATCATCGGGTTTTGTGCGCGTCGCCCGATTATCTGGCGCAGCACGGTGCGCCGAAACAGCTCGCCGATCTGTCGTCGCATGCGTGTCTCGCGATCAAGGAGCGCGACCATCCGTTTGGTTTGTGGCGTTTGACGGTGCGCGGCGAAGTGATATCGGTCAAGGTCACTGGGCCGCTGTCGACCAATCACGGCGAGGTGGCCGTGCAATGGGCACTGGCGGGACGCGGCATCGTGCTGCGCTCGATGTGGGATGTGCGGCCGCTGCTCGAGAGCGGCCAGTTGCAGCAGGTGCTGCCCGACGTCACGCAACCGGCGAACCTGTGGGCCGTGTATCCGGCGCGGCTCGCGCAGTCGGCGAAGGTACGGGTGTGCGTCGATTTTCTGAGCGAGGAATTTGCGCAGCCGGGCACCGCCGCCGTCTGAATTAGGGCGCCGCGACTGCCGGCCGATATCGGCCAGGATTCGCACCCGACACGCGTTTCATCAAACGTCGCAGCGCCGTCGAATCGCGGTAGCCCACCGCTTCGGCGACCTGTTCGACCGTCATGCGACTGGTCTCCAGCAGAACCCGCGCCCGACGCATCCGCACGCTTTGCACCAGCGCGAGCGTGCTCTTTCCCGTTGCCCGGCGAACGTGCCGCGACAGCGTACGCTCCGACATGCAGAACTCCTGCGCCAACGCCGTCACAGCGGTTGGATGCGGCAGCGCACATTCGACGCGCGCTGCCAGCCGCGCCACCAGATCGTTTCCGTTAGCCATGACTTCCGGCACGATGAACGGCGCCTGAGCCTGGCGTCCATCGATTAGCAGCATGCGCGACACGATATCCGCGAGCGCATTGCCGCAGCGCTCGCGGATCAGATGCAGCATCAGGTCGGTCTGCGCGAATGCGGCGCCGGCCGTGACGACCGGGCCGTCCGCACACACCATCCGGTCGGCATCGACCGCGCAGTCCGGTCCCATTCTTTTCAACAACGGCGCGAGCCACCACGACGTGGTCGCCCGCCGACCCTGCAGCAAGCCCGCTGCGTTCAACAGAAACACCGCCGAACACGAAGCGGCGACATGTCCGCCGGCCTTCGCATGCCGCGCGAGCGCCTTGATTGCGCGCACCGCATCTTCGTATTCGAGTCGCTGCGTGAGCGACGCCGCTGGACTGACGCCGAGACCCGGCACGACCCATATCGACCGGTCTTCTCTTGAGCGCACCGGCAATCGGGATGTCTCCACCGTCAAGCCAGTCTGCAGTTGAACCGACCCACCATCGACCGAACACAAGCGCCATCGCGGTGCCACGACACCCGCTTGCGCCGCCAGCCCCGTGGCCGCACTGAGGACGTCGAGCGTGATCGTGACGCTGCTGGGATAGGCATCTTCCAGGACGAGAACCGTAAAATCAAACATGTCGGATTAAGCCCTAAAAAAGTTGAATCAGACACTGTGATTTTGACGCTAAAAACACTTCAATACAAGCTTTCTGTTCACTTGCGTATCGATATGCCAAACATTTTTGTGAAGATTCCGCGGGGTTCGTTTGCTGGCTCGAGTCGCGCGGCGCTTGCTGCGGGGATTAGCGACGCAGCGGCATCGGCGGAACAGATTCCGGCCGATCCGGCGAAGCGGTTTCTGTGCTGGGTGTTGATCGAAGAAGTCGAAGCCGGCAACTGGAGTTGCGGAGGAATCGATGTGACGGCGCAGTTTCTGCCGTGCGTGGCGCTGGTCTATGTGCCTGCGGGTGTGCTCGATGACGCTGCACGTAGCCGTTATGTCGAGCTTGTGCATACCGCGTTCAGGCAGTCGCTGCCGGCGGATGAGACGCGCCGCCTGGAAACCTCGGTTGTCTTGCACGACGTGGCCGACGGTGCATGGGGCGCAAGCGGTGTGGTGTGGACGTTTGCCGATTTCGCGCGCGCCGCGGGTTACGCGCATTTGCAGCACACGATGCGCGACGCGTAGCTGTTACACATTCCCGTCGAAATCGGATAGTGCCGGGACAGGCCGTCCGCCTAAGCTTCCTGCGAGATTTCCTTTATCGAAAAGAAGGTGGTGCGAGATCGCTGCATTCAAGCGATCCGCACGATTTCTACGCATGGGAGTGGTGATGAATCAAGGTGGCGTCTGGCGAATGGCGGCGACGTTGGTCGCGCTGGGAGCGTCTGCGGCAAGCGTTGCCGCGCCGCCCCTGAAGACCGAAACGCTCAGCATCGAACCGGTTCCGAAGCCCGGGCCGCATTGGCTCTATCTGGTCGACGCCGCCAACAGCCACATGATCGATGCCCGGCTCGTGATCTACGACGCCGATCACAAGAAGATCGTCGCGCAGGTCGGCGCGGGCTCCTGGCCAGGTCTTGCTGCATCGCCGGATCGTCGCTACAGCTATGTCGCGACGAGCTATCTGTCGCGCGGCACACGCGGCGATCGCACCGATGTGCTCGAGATTACCGACAACAACAGCTTCGAAAAAATCGCCGAAGTCGTGCTTCCGCCGAAGCACGTTCAGGTCGTTACTGCGAGCTTCGATACGTCGGTGAGTCGCGACGGCAAGTTTGCTTACGTATCCAACATCACGCCGGCGACGTCGATCACGGTGGTGGATCTACAGCATCGGAAAGTCGCCGGCGAGATCGATACGGCGGGCTGCGTGTTGTCCTATCCGTCGGGCAATCGTCGTGTCACCGCGCTGTGCGAAAGCGGCCGCGCGTTGACCTTTACGCTTAACGATGCCGGTAAGGAAATCTCGCGCCAGCAAAGCGACGCATTCATCGACGTCGACAAAGACCCGCTGTATGTCAATGCACAACGCCTCGGCGACAGGTACGTGTTCCTGTCGCATCACGGCATGATCCGCACGGCGGATTTCTCGAAGGGTGCGGGGCAGTTCGGGCCACCGTGGAGCTTGTTAAGCGAACCGGAGCGCGCCGCGGGCTGGCGGCCTGGCGGCAATCAACCGTTCGCGCTGCAGGAGAAGACCGGGCGTATCTACGTGGCAATGCATCAAGGCGTCGACGGTTCGCACAAGGACCCCGGCACGGAGATCTGGGTCTACGACCTCGCACGGCGTACGCGCATCGCGCGCTGGAACCTCGCCGCGCTGAAGGTCGAACCGATCACGTCGATCCAGGTATCGCAGGACGACAAGCCCGTCGTGTACGGCACCGGTGGAGCCGACCTGATCGTGCTCGATGCGGCGAGCGGCAAGCTTTTGCAGAACGAAAAGCAGCTCGGCGAAAGCTTCGACGTGATGGCCGCTTACTAGCCGCTACACGCCATCGTGCCGTTCGAATCTGAACGGCACGCAAGTCTGTCACCGGAGAACTCATGTTTGCTCTCGATCCCGTGTTGCGCCACATCAGCGTGGCGGCCGGCGCAATCGTTTTCTTTCTGTCGGCACTAACGAAGTTTCGCAGCCTCACGGCCTTCACCGCGGCATTCGGCGCCTACCGGCTCGTGCCTGCGCGGTTGATGCCTTATGCGGCGCCTGTCGTCCCGGTTCTGGAAGCCGTGTTTGCACTGGGCTTGCTGTATGTGCCGATGCGCCCGTTTGCCGCGCTCGGTCTGGAATGCCTGCTCGGTGTTTTTGCAATCGCGTTGCTGGTCAACCTGCTGCGCGGCAACGATGCAATCGACTGCGGTTGCGGTGGCTTTGTCGAAACGCCATCCGAAGCGGCATCGAGCGGTATCGGTTACTGGCACGTCGGTCGCGTGGCCGCGCTGGCCGTGTTGCTGTGGCCAGCGCTGCAGCCGGTAACGGCGCGCCAGGTATTCGTGCTCGACTACGCGACGGTGTTTTTCGCCGTGCTGTTTATCGTCGGTGCGTACTACGTCGTCGACCTGCTGCTCGCGAATGCACCGAAGCTCAAGAATCTCAGGACGTGACCATGTTGAGCGTCGTACTGGTTTTTAGCCTCGTGCTGTGGATGGCGATTGCTGCACTGTTCCTCGTGAACCACCTCACCGTGTTCTTTTCCGTATTGCTTGTTTTGAGCGTCTGCTTTGTCGTCGATCTGTGGCTATCGAACGTATCGAAACCCAAAAAACCTCGGACATGATCATGTTGAACGCACTGCTGATTTCGAATCTGGTGTTGTGGGTCGCGACTGCGGCTCTGGTTGCGCTGTGTCTCGCGCTCGCGCGGCAAATCGGCGTGCTGTACGAACGTCTGATGCCGGTCGGCGCGCTCGTGATCGACAAGGGGCCGGCCGTCGGCAGCCTCGCGCCGATGTTCGAACTGTTCGATCTGCGGGAGCGTCCGGTGAAGATCGGCGGTCTCGACGAAGCGGGGCGCGGCACGCTGCTGTTCTTCCTGTCGCCGACCTGCCCGATCTGCAAGAAGTTGCTGCCGCTTCTGCCGTCGATCATCGCGAACGAACGTCAGCCGTATCGCGTCGTGCTCGCAAGCGATGGTGAGCGCAGCGAACACAGCGCGTTCTATCGGCGTGCCGGTCTCGAATCGGCGGTTAATCCGGTGCCCTATGTGTTGTCGCAGGAGCTCGGACAGACGTATCAGATCGGCAAGCTGCCGTACGCGGTGCTGCTCGACGAATTCGGCACTGTGCGCGCGAAGGGACTGGTGAATACGCGCGAACACCTCGAAAGCCTGTTCGAAGCGAGGGAGCAAGGTGTCGCATCGATTCAGGAATATTCCGGCAAGCAGCGGCAGTCCGCCGCGCAAGCCTGGTGATCACAACGCGAGGAGCCGCGATGAAATGGTTTGATGCAATGTTCGTTCAATCGGCGCGCAACGTCGCGCAGCGCAGCTCACGCCGTGGCGCATTGGCGCGTCTCGGGCGTGCGGTTGCGGGGGCTGCGGCTTTGCCGCTGTTGCCGTACGACCGTGTCGCCAATGCACAGACGCCGGCCGCTGCTTCTGGTGCATCGGGTGCTTCAGGTGCGTTAGCCGCCGGCGTCAACGATCCGAAGAGCTGCGACTACTGGAAATACTGCGCTGTCGACGGCTGGTTATGCAGTTGCTGCGGCGGCACGTCGACCAGTTGTCCGCCCGGCAGCACGCCATCGCCGATCACGTGGATCGGCACCTGTCGCAATCCCAACGATGGTCGCGACTACATGGTCTCGTACAACGACTGCTGCGGCACGACCAGTTGCGGACACTGCCTGTGCAGTCGCAACGAAGGCGAGAAGCCGCTCTACAAGCTGTCGCTCGACAACGATATCAACTGGTGCATGGCGAACCCGGTGTCGACGTACGTGTGTTCCGTGTCCTACATCCTTGGAGTGGCACAGAAATGAAGGGGTGGAACACGACGCTCACCGCGCTGGTCGTCGCCTGCGCAGCCGGGCCCATGCAGGCGCTTCACGCGCAGCAGATGAACGATCTCGGCAAGACGATCTTCGCTGCGCGCTGTGCGGTCTGCCATCAGGCAGACGGCCGCGGCGTGGACGGCCTGGCGCCGCCGCTGACCGACTATCCCGCGCGTTACATCACGGTCGCACCGGGCCGCAAGCAACTGATCCAGACCCTGCTCAACGGCATGTACGGCGATGTCGCTGTCGGTGCGAAGCACTACAACTTTCGCATGCCGTCGTTTGCGAGCTTGAGCGATGCGGACATTGCGAACGTGCTGAACTACGTCGCGTTCGATCTTGCCGCGAAGAAGGGCAGCAAGGCACTGCCGCTGCGTCCTGAGGACGTGCATGCATTGCATGCGGAAGCGCTCGACGGCGAGCAGGTGCGGCAGCGGCGCAACGCGTTGTTGCCTACGCTGGGGATGTAGCGATGTGGATGGTCAGCCGTGTGATTCGCACGATACGGCGATGCGGTCTCCCGTTCCTGCTACCGCTCGCGTGCGGTGCGGCGAGTACGCATGCGCAGACGCAGACGATTGACAACGCGCGCGCACTGCAGAACTACACGCTGAACTGCATGGGCTGTCACTCGCCGACCGGTGCGGGAGTCGCGGGCAAGATCCCGCCGCTGCGCCACTCGCTGGGCCACTTCATGCATCTGCCGCAGGGGCGCGAATTCGCCGTGCGCGTGCCGGGCGCATCGAACTCGGCGCTCAACGATAGCGAGCTGGCCGAAGTCGTGAACTGGTTGTTGATGAGCTACAACCGCGAAGAGTTGCCGGCGGACTTTCATCCGTACACCGCCGAAGAAGTTGCCCGTCTGCGTCGCCCGGCGCTTGCTGAAGTTGCACAGCGGCGTGCGTATCTGGTCGAATTGCTGCATCAGCAGGGCATCGCGGCGATGAAGCCGTCTTACTGAAACGGTCCTGCTTCGCGTCTGGAGGGTAGTCCACTTCCGCTTGCGAAGCCGCGCACGATACCGGCATCGTGCGTGCCGCTCGAGTGAAGGCGTCGCCAGGTTTGTGACGGCTGCTCGCCGAACATCGCGTGATAGTCGTGTGCGAAGCGGCCGAAATGCAGGAACCCCCAACGCACCGCGGCGTCGGTCACCGACTGCGCGTTCTGCAGTTCATGACGCACGCGGTTCAGGCGGACTGCGCGCAGGTAGTCGACGGGTTTGACGTCGAGTGCATTCTGGAACGCGTGGTAGACCGTGCGTGTCGCGACGCCGAGTTGCGCGCTAAGTTCGGCAACCGACAGCGGGCACGTATCGCTCGATTCGATCAGATCGCGTGCGGCAGCGACCAGCGACCAGTCGCGTGCGGCATGGCTCTGCGGCGGCCTGCATTCGCTGATCTCGTCTTCGAGCAACGCCGCGAGATCCAGCACGACCGATTGCTCGTGTTGCGCGCACAACGCGCTGTCCGACAGCAGATGCGGTGCCGACGAAGCGATCTCAAACAGCGCCATGAGCCGTGCGCGGAACCGGTGCAGCAGACTGTGATCGACGGTCATGATGCCAGGAGACGCAGGCAACAACGCCGCAATACGCTGCAGTCCCGCACACGCGAGCGGTGACCCCAACGATTCGATACGCTGCGCGTCCAGTTCGATATTGCAATCGAGGTAGCAGTCCGGCGACACCAGTTCGAACTCGCGATCGCCGGAAAAGATGTGCAGGCCGTCGGTATGGCTGGTCTGTCCGCACATGCGCGCGTGGCCGCCCAGCTGAAACGGCACGCCGACGGCGATCGTGTCGGCGACGTAGCCGCGCTGGAACACGACGCGGTTCATCTTCTCGACGAGAATGCACACGCCACCGATCTCGATGACGGTCACCGAGCCATCGAAGGTGCCGCGGGAAATCTGGCAGTACGACTGATGCCAGTTACTCAGCAACCCAGCCTGCTCTTCGATGTCGCGGCTGCGGTGCAATTCGACGGTGGATGGGGCAGCGATTGACATCAATGCGGTACCTGAGGAAGCGCAGCAGAACGCGTCAACAGATGCTTGACGAAACGATGAAACAGCTCCGACTGACTGGAGATGCCCAACTTGAAATGAATGTGCTTGCGATGGTTCTTTACCGTCCCTTCGGCGATCTGCAGCGTGCGCGCAATCGACAGGCTCGAATGACCGCGCAGGATCAGACTCACGATCTCCTGCTCGCGCAGCGTGAGGATATCGGTGGCGAAATCGGCGAAGGCGGCATGCAGGTAACCTGCCACGTCGCCTTGCTGTGGCGCGGCCGATGTGGCCGTTGCACTCGCAGCGGGCGGCGCAATCATCAGATAGTGACGGCACAGCAGCGCATTGAGCAGCGGCTGGGCCGCGTCAAGACAATGAATGTCTTCATCGGTGAAGCGCGTCCGGCCATTGCTGCGCATCAACGAGTAAGCCACGTAGGTATCGGGCGCAGGACTACCGATAAAGACGATCTCTTCAGCGAGCGAGCCCGAGGTCATCGAAATGCACGGATGCACATACGGTGAGTGGTAATAGTCGCTGTCGAAGAATTCGTCCGGCGCCAGTTCCGCCATGCGGTACAGGCCGGCTGCCACGCGATCCATACACGCGGAGTAAACCGGATCGAGCAGATAGGTGCCGTTCAGATAGTTACGCATCGCATCGAGTTCGGACACGCCGTTCAGGTTGTCGTGCAGCAATGCCGGCGAATGCGAACGCACGTAGAGCAGCACACAACTCAGATCGAACTCGACCAGTAACTGCAGCGTGTCGTCGAGCTGGCGCATGAACGCATCCTGTCCGATCAGCTCGACCAGCGTCGGCGCGGCGTTCTGCCAGGCGGCAATATCGCGGCCATCGCCAGCACGGCGCGGCCGCGATGCGGGGGAAACGCTCATGAAAATGGCCTCGGAACGATACGATGGGTGCGACTGCACACCGAATCCAGCCATCGTATGTTGTGCCGGGGCCATGCGTCAAACCGCCGAAAAGCAGTTGTCGACGAACAGATGCGTGCCGCTGACGAAGCTCGCATCGTCGGAGGCGAGGAACAGCGCGGCGCGCGCGACTTCTTCCGGTTCGCACAGCCGGCCCTGCTGTTCGGCGATCGCCGCTTCCGATGCCGCCACGCCCATCGCCTGCAGGTCGCGCAATTCGCGAATGCCGTGCGGCGTGCGGATAAAGCCAGGCGCTACCGCATTGCAGCGAATGCCACGGTCGCGATACTCGACGGCGATCGCGCGCGCGAACATATGACACGCGCCCTTGGTCGTGTCGTACAGCACTTCGCCCGGTGTGCCGTACAGCGCGGAAATCGACGACGTGCAAACGATGCTGCCTTTGCCTTTGCGCAGCATCTGCGGCAACACCGCACGTGTCATCAGGTACATGCTCTTTACATTGACCGCCATCAACCAGTCCCACTCGGTTTCTTCGACATCGAGAAACGGTTTGACGATCAGCGTGCCCGCGTGATTGAAGAGGATGTCCGCATCGCCGAGCAGGCGGTGGGTCGCGGCGATGGCTTCCTCGACGTCTTTTGCGCGCGACACATCCGCGGCCAATGAAATGGCGCTACCACCTCCGCTGTTGATGCGCGCCGCAAGCACCTGGCCCGCGGCCGGATCGCGATCGATGATGGCGACCTGCGCGCCTTCCGCGGCGAACAGCGATGCCGCCGCGGCACCGCAGCCGCCCGCGCCGCCGCTGATGATGGCGACCTTGCCGGCCAGCCGGCCTGTCGACTGTGCATTCATGACATTACCCTTTCCAGTTGAGAGTCATACGGTGAGATCAATCGGGCATGCCGCGCCGGCCGCCGCTGACGGCGAAGGCTTCTTCGGGCGACAGCACGAGGTGATGGCGGCGATACAGGCCGAAGTAGCTCAGGCCGAGCAGATACCAGACGGCGGCGCCCAGTGCGGCCCACTTGTAGACCGGATCGACGAACTGGAACAGCAGCGTCGCGCCGGCAATCAGGATCGTCACGACCGCACCGAAGATGCCGAACGGGCTCTTGAACGGACGCTTCAAGCCCGCGTGAAGGCTTCTGAGCCGGATGTAAGAGAGGCTCTGGAAGATGTACGAGATCATCCCGGCGAACACGATCATGCTGACGAGGACACCGCCCATCAGCGCGTTGTCGCGTCGGCCGAAGGTGAACCAGAACGCCATCAGTACGCCTAGTGCCAGCAGCGAGCCGGCGCATAGCGCACGATTCGGCGTCTTCTTGACCGGATGCGTGACGGAGAGCGCAGTCGGCAGATAGCCGGCACGCGACAACGAATAGATGTTGCGACCCGCGGCGAAGCTGCCTGCGAGGAACGACGCAGCGAGACCCAGCACGGCGACGCCCGCGAGAATCTTGCTCGCCGTATGGCCGAACAGCGAACGGAAACCATCGAGTAGCGGCTCCCCCGACGTACTAAGCGCGAACGCACCATTCGGAATGGACGCACTGAAGAACACGATCGACAGCGCGAGCACCGCGAGGATCAGAATGCCGAACATCAATGCCATCGGCATGTGCTTCGTGGGGTTGTGCGCTTCTTCGGCGGTGAGCGGCAGTTGCTCGATGGCGAGGAACATGTAGACCGCGAACGGCAGCGCCAGCATGATGCCGGTCGCGCCGAACGGTAACCACGGGCCGTGACCTGCCGGCAGTTCGACCGGTTTGCCCGCGCTATCTGCGCCGAGGTTCAGCGCGAGATGCGCGAAGTCGACATGTGGAATGGCCGCGAGACAGAAGAAGGCCAGCACGGCGACCGCTGCGATCGTCACGATCACGACGACCCGCATCGACATGCCAAGGCCGCGCATCGACAGCAGCAGCATCACCGCGTAGCCGGCGATCCACCAGAGCGGTTGCGCATCGGCGGGCGTGCCGAAGATGGCGCCGAGATACGCGCCCATGAAGAACATGTTGCCGGCCGGCGCGAGCACGAACTCGATGTTTTCCGCGAGACCGGTGGTAAAGCCGCCCCACGGACCCATCGTCGTCCGCGCAAACGAATAGGCGCCGCCGGTATGCGGTAGCGCGGCCGCCATTTCGCCGATCGACGAACAGAGAAAGACGTACATCACGGCGATGATCAACGTCGCCGCCAGCATGCCGCCGAAGCCCTGCGACAGCCCGAGATTCCAGCCCGAGTACTGCCCTGCGATCACCGCTCCAACGCCGAGCACCAGCAGCGTAAAGAAGCCCGCGTGGCGTTGCAGTTGGCGTTGTTCGAAATATTTGTCGCTAACGTCCTGGTAGCTGACACCTGTCGCGCTGCCTGGTGGCAGATCGGTGCTTAAAGCGCTTCTTTCCGTCACGATTTGTCTCCTTTGTATGAGGCCGTCGGTCGCCTGGGGCGCACGAAGCCGGACTCATCATGAGACGGTGGCGGAAGATTTTGAATGTCCCGAAGGGGATATGCGGGCTTGAGCCGGCCGTGGACGGCCGGGCTCATGCCTTCGTGTTTATGTTTCGATGGTCTCCGGCGCTGGTCGAGAGGGCGTTGTTCCGCGATGTTCGGTGGTTCGTTTCCTTTCGGGTGCAAGCGCTGGTGCTTCTGGTTTGAGCAACCGGCTGATTCCTTCGCGCCGGCTCGCGAGGACCACGATCGGAACCATGATCAGCATGGTCGCAGCCTGCCAGAGATAAAGCTGGCGATAGAGATGATGCCCGGCGCTCAGCGCGACGATGCCGTAAATAGCGAGACCCGCGAGGCCATTGAGCACGTTGAAACTCGCACTCACGCGGCCTTGATAGAGCGGATCGGCGGCGCGCTGTGCCGCGCTCAGCGCGATCACGCTGCTCTGAAAACTGACGCCAAGGCCGACGTAGGTGATGAATGCGACGATCAGGCCGCTGCATTGCGCGAACACCAGCAGGCTGAGTGCCGCGACGAGGAACGCCAGCGTCAGGACGTTGCGCCGACCGAAACGGTTTGCCAGCCGCACCACGAAAAACCCGCTGACGATCGCCCCCAGCGCGTACCCCGCATCGATCTTGCCGAACGCTGCGGCGTCAAGATGCAGTTCCTCGCGCACGAACGGCGCGAGCATCGCGTTGATACCGAAGATCACGGTCAGGTTGGCGAGGATCAGCCCGTAGAAGAACGCGATCGCGGGACGTTGTGCAATGTGGCGCAGACCGTCGCGCAGATCGCTCAAATGCCGGCGTATGCCGCGCTCGGGCGCGTCGGTGCGATGCGCCACGGTGCTGTGCATCCGGCGCGCGACGATGAAACCGGCAAGCGCCGACAGCAGATAGCTCGTACTCGCCACGCCGACCGTAGCGGCCGCGCCGATGGTCGCGAGCACCACACCCGATGCCGCCGCGCCGAGTATCTGCCCGGTCTGCCCGGTGACGACGGTTAGCGCATTGAGGCGGAACATCTGCTCGGAGGAAGCGTGGCGTGTGAGCGCAGCTCGCCACGCCAGCACCTGGATTTCATTGCCGAGAGCGATCAGAAAGCTGACCAGGTACGCGATGGGCGCCGTCGCGTAACCGGCGGCATAGAGCAGACCGTAGCTCATCAGCACGAGCCAGCGAAAAACTTCTGCCCGCCACGCGAGCTGCGCGGGCTCGCTGCGATCGACGGCGAGACCGATGAGCGGCGACAGCAGCAGGCTCGGGAGAATCGTCATGACGAGCGTGATCGCCGCGCTCGACGGACGCCCGGTGATCTCGATGATCAGCCACGTGTTGATGAGGAAGAAAAAGCCTGTGCCGATCTTGGCGCTGGCGATTGCCGCTCCATAGAGGCGTACGGTCTGAGGTGTCACGCGGCCCGTCCTGAGAAAACTGGATTCGGCGACGTTAAGCGCTCTGGAACAATAAGAAAATTGGATAATTCTTATCTGATGAATCTGAAAATCTGAACTGTGGGGTGGGTCGGCCGCGGGTGGGTCATTACCTGGGAGGTAGTTGTGTGGATTCACGCGACCGCTATGATCGAATCATTCCCCGAACGCCTTGCGAACGAACACTCCATGAATTCCGTCACCACCGATACCCGCTCTCCCGCCAGTGACCTCGGCGCGTTGATGCGTCACTGGCGGGACGTGCGCGGCACGAGCCAGTTCGATCTTTCGCTCGATGCGGGTGTGTCGCAGCGACATATCAGCTTCATCGAAGGCGGGCGCAGTGTGCCGAGTCGCCAGACCTTGATGGATCTTGCCCAGGCGCTCGACATTCCGCTGCGCGAACGCAATACGCTGCTGCTGGCAGCCGGTTATGCACCGATCTATCCCGAAGGTGCGTGGAATGCGCAGGAAATGCAGGGCGTAACGAGCGCGCTTGCGCGGATGCTGCGCCAGCACGAGCCGTTTCCTGCGGTGGTGATGGACCGCTACTGGAATGTGCTGATGACCAACGACTCGACGCTGCGTTTCTTCAACTGCTTCATCGATATGTCGGCGCGCAGGAGCCCGCGTAACCTGCTGCATCTGATGTTCGATCCGCAAGGCATGCGTCCGTTTATCGCCGACTGGGAAGCGGTGGCGAAGAGTTTGATTCAGCGGGTTTATCGTGAGTCGGTTGGACGGGTGATCGATGAGAAAACGCGCGAGTTGCTCGATGCGTTGCTCGACTATCCCGATGTACAGGCCGAGTGGAAATCGCCTAAGGCGTTGAGTGCGCTGCCGGTGTCGCCAACGCTGCCGGTTATTCCGCTTGGCTTCGTCAAGGATGGGCAGGTGCTGAATTATTTCTCGATGGTCGCGACGGTGGGGACGCCGCAGACGGTGGCTGCGCAGGAGCTGCGGATTGAATGTATGTTTCCGGCGGATGAGGTGAGTGAGGTGCGGCATGTTGCGTTGATGGAGGAGGCGGCGACGTGAGGTAGTTGGCGTGCGATGGTCGCCTTTCTACCCCGTGACGATTGTCTTCCGATCTCCCGCGGACTATCGACTCAGCGCAGCCTGCGCCCGTTGCAACCACTCGCTGTTATGTTCGCGCGCGTGGCGTGGCCAGTGCTTCGCATCGTGCACAATCTCAGCGTAAAGCTCGTGCGCTCGCTGGCGGTCGGCATCGTTGGGCTGTGCTGTTAGCCAGTCGGCGAACAGGCAACGCGGTGCGGCGTCGCTTGCATTGGCGAGCGCCGTTTCGAACGCGGCGCGTGTGCCTGGTGCGCCAATGGTTGCTAGGGCCCGTGCATACAGCAAGGCAGGCTCGGATTGCTGACGGGCAGGGGGATGGACCGCGAACAGCTTTTCCAGTGTCTCCTGCGTGGCTGCAGCATTACCATTGGCAAACTGCGCGCGTGCGAGCCCCTCGAGTAACGCAGGATCGGATGAGAACGGCCCATTCACCGCCTGTTGGTAATGCTCCAGCGCTTCGGCGGCATTGCCTGCATCGAGCAGTGCGGCACCGAGTCGCATGCGATGTGCGACGGTCGGTGTGCGATCGAAATCCGTGCGCGCCTCGCGTACTGCCCGGTTAGGATCGACAAGCTGCGAGATGGCCCGCGTTGCCGCCCTTGCACCGCGCGACTGGCGCAGCGACGGCAAGTAAATAACGAAGAAGTAAACCAGACTGCCGAGGCCCGGGAAAAGAAACAGGATCAGCAGCCAGTACATGTTCTGCTGGGTACGCATGGCATGCACCGCAAAGAACACGGCGATGATGATGTAAAGGCTGATTCCGAAAATGCGCATTTGCGAAAACGTCAGTTGTGGTGCGTTGCCAGCGGCACGGCTTTGAAACGGCAGAGGGCTATTGTGACAGAAGCTTACCGCCGTGCGCGGTCGCTCAGCGGGGACCTGGCGCCTAAACTCAACTGACAGTCACGCGGTGAAAATGTTCACATCCTCTACCGGCCCGTAGATCGCATGCGGCTGCTGCTTCACTACGGCCCAATACCGGTCGCCATACGACCAGTGCCACCACTCGAATGGGTAGTTGACGAACCCCGCACTTTCTAACGCTGCAAACAGCGTCGAACGGTGTGCGCGTGCAATTGGGTGGAGGCCAACGAAGTGCGAGAAACATGCGCCGTTCGATGCGGTTTCGTCCTCGTCGTAGGCGCAGCCAAGGTCGAGCTCCACTCCATCGTGATCGCTTAAGGTGATGTCGATAGCGCCACCACCTGGATGCCCTGCGACCCAAGGCGGAGCAACAAACTGTGCAGTTCGCGCAATCGCCTCGTGCTCGGTTAGACCGGGGTGCTCCGCCAAAGTCTTCTTTAATCGTCGTTCAAAATAGAATTTCTGCAGCGAGGCCGGACGCAGGGATTCCTTTATCAGCAGGCGATATTCTGCCGGTAGGTTCGTGGCAGCATCGACTAGTCGGCGCGCGACTGTCTTACGCACGGCAAATACAGGCGTATAACCCAGGGTGGCGATGTTCGAAGCTGAATCGTCAATTGACAGTTGGGGATGCAAGCCGACAAGGGGAACGAGCTGCTCCCCACACTCCACTGTGGGCATGGTGGCGATCTGTGGGTCGGAAAGACTGAGCAAGTTCATCGTTGCGGGTATTCGTGTTTTGCTTCCGTGATGTTTTAAGGCAGTGTCGAGGCCTTCCGGTACGCCGGACGAGCCTTACAGCGATCGATCCAGTCCGCTACGTGTGGCCGCTTTTCCCGTTCGAATCGACTCACAAAACCGATAACACTTGCGACATTCAAATCAGCCGCGGAAAAACTAGTCCCGACGAGCCATCCAGATTCCGATAGCGCGAGCTCAAGGCGGTCCAATGGTCCTTGCATCTCGGCAGCGGCTGAGTTTGCTTGTGCCGCATCGCGTGCTGATTCGGGCAGCCAATAGGTATGAGAGGCCCACTGGGTGTAGGCCGATTCAAGCGAAGTTGCTACCCACAGCGTCCATTGCAAAACCTTCGCCTGATCCTTTGGGTCCGGCGGCCAAAGCATTCCAGCCTTCTGCGCCAGATACAGGTTGATAGCAAGCGATTCCGCGAGCACGAAACCGCTGTCCGAAATCGCGGGGATGGTGCCGGCCGGGTTTATCAAAAGGTACCGCGCGTCGTTCCGGCAGGACTGCCATGGCAGTGGTTCATGTTCAAACTCAAGGCCGAGCTCGGTTGCCATCCAGAGAACTCGGAAAGCGCGAGAGCGACTTGTGCCGAAGATTGTTAATGACATTTTCAAAAGACGGAGTGGTTGTGGGCTTTGCTTTATCGATTGTTAGCGTTCGGGTTGGTCATATCGAACTTCTCAAATGGCCACGGCCGGTCCGAACGCCTCACAACGGAGGACGATTCATAGCAACCCAACGTTGAACAGACGGCCTTCGCCACTGATGCGCCGCGTAGTCCGCCAACCTTTGCGGCACCGTATCGCCATTCAGGACGAGCCGGTTCAGCATTAGAGCAAGGTCGGTGTCCGCGATGCACCACTCGCCAAAGAGGTTCGGCGAGTGATCGGTAAGCAATAACTCGCAGGCAGAAAACAGTCTTCCCGCTGCGGAAAGTGCGGCGGCAGATAGCGGCGGCGCGGAAGCGCCATAAAAGACTACCTCGGTGGAGCGCTCCTGCCTGATGGGCATGAGATCGCTTCGCAGCCATGCTTGTACTTGCCGTGCCCGGGCGCGCCGCATCGCATCTTTGGGGTACAACGAGGTGCCCGGAAAAACCTCGTCGAGGTATTCAGCTATCGCCGACGATTCGGACAAAGCGAAACTGTCGTGAACCAGTGTGGGCACACGCTGTGTGAGTGAACTTGCTGCGTATCCATGTTCATGGTTTGCCTTGCTGGCAAGATCGATGGTGACAAGCTCGAACGACAATTCTTTTTCGTGCAGGGCCACGAAGGCCGACATCGCATAGGGGCTTGCGAATTGAGCATCGACGTAGAGGCGCAGACTCGTTGATGGCACATTGGGCTCCTGTTTAGGTCACTGAATATAGTCGCGCGGTTGAACAGTGAAATCCAGCACCTTGCCATTCCGAAGAACGGCGAGTTTGATTGGCGTGCTATCGATGGTTTTGACTCGCGCTTTAATCAGCGAGACAGCTTGCGAAGAGACCGGTTGTTCATCGATCTTGATCACACGATCGCCCTGCTGCAATCCCACCTCGGTGGCCGGAGAATCCGGTGAGACGTAGCTTACCGTTGCAACATTGCCATTCGCGTATTCGATACCGAAACCCGCTCTGTTATAGACCTGGTTTTCCGAATCGACGGGCACATCGAGTCTCGTGAGCCAGAGACGATGTGAAGGGTAATCGAACGTCAAAACGCTCGACTTCAGCAGCGCAGTACCCATGTCGGCGGCAAATTCCGAATCCGTATTCAGCCCGCGATCGAAACTCGTGAACATCCCGATTACATCGTCGAACGTGGTCGACCCGATGGTCAGATGGGGGATCCGTCCGAGCTTGGTCGTTCCGCTTCCTCCCACTCCGGTGAACGGAATACCAATGTCATAGAGCCGTTTCGGCGCAGCAGCGGGATGAACGCTCGCGAATGTCCGATTGACGATGAGCGCGGCATTGGCCCCGGTGTCGAGCCACAGATAATCCGCCACTCCATCGATCTTAGCCGCTACCACCGGCACGGTGTGGTCGAGCATCAAAGGCAACGCGTGTGAATCGTCGAGCGCCATACGATCCGGCGTCAAAGAGAGCGTGATGGTACGCCGGGGAAAATCGAAGGTCGTGATAAAGCGTGCGAGAACTTCGTAGCCAATCGACCCGGCGCTCCCACCAGCGCCCTCGTCGAGAACGGCGGCGTATTGATTCCGCACATGCGCCGCACCTAAACGTAAATCCTTGATTCTGGCGAATCGCGTTGTGATCGCGGTTCCGGCAAACCCCGTGTCGTGTCCTTCTCCAACAAGCTTAAGACCCGCGGCTTCCGCTGTGGCTCTCGATAGGGTGAGCGCACCGCCCGAATCAAACAGAAAACTGAAAGGGCCTTTCCCATTGAGGAAAACATTGACGTGAGGTTCCTCCCTCGAACTCATGGGGACCGTCGTGGTCTCGCCGCCATCGATGCCATAGTCGTTCATCACTGTATCGGGTTTGCGCGCTTTGATAGCGACGATCTTCGGGTCGACTCCGGACTGTATCCGGATGTCATGGAGATCCCATCGATTGCTGTCACGATCCACCACGCTTTGCCTGAACGGAGCGAGTCGATTGTCGACGTGACGGTAGTCAGCGTATGTCGTTGTCGCTACATCGGGTTCGTCCCTACGCGACCAGCGCAATGGCAAATGCGTCGTATGAGAGACCCAGGCCGTTGTGACCTTGCCACCTAGCGGCAATACCTCCAGGACATCGGTATTCGTGCCGTCGATCTGCTCGGTTCTAAGGAAAGTGATTTTCGCTGGCCAGCATTTGTTCAACAGACCGCCGCCCAACCAATACGCGTCGCTGACGATGCCGGCCCGATAGCCCTCGAAGTCCGCATCCCTGACGACACCATCCGCGCCCGTGACCCACGCGCGGGAACCCGACACGCCAAAAGCGAAATTCGCGGGGCCAGTGTCGGTTACCTGGATGGTTGCCACTTGTGCCTGCGGATCGCTTGCGATCAGGAATTTACCGACGAAACCTTTTGAACTGGCCGTTCCTTCGATCAGCATAGGGCGGCAATCCGTCTGCTCGGTTGACAAAACGATGCTGCGTTGGCTATTAACGTCTGGTGCAGCATCTGATGCACTTCCTGCAAAATCTGCTCGCGCGGTGGAGAAAACAAGGCCGGATAGGAGCAACGCCATCAAGCGGCAAGTGCGGGAAAGTGTGAGTGATGAGTGCGGCCGACGCGATTTGGAAAAAGGCATGAGTAGATCGTATGGAGTCGGGAAATGACGCGACAGCGTGAGATTGGCCGATTGTTGCATGAACCTCATAGATGTCCCGGCTGAAGATTGCCGGAACTCGTCAGACGAGCGTCGGTCGGGACAAACCACCCTCTCGTTTTCTGCAGCACGCCATACATCAGCGCGATCGGAAGAACGCATTTCAGAATTACAAGGCTCCAATAATCGAACGGGGTTGCCGGGATCTGCGCATGAGGTAGCGGGCCTGTGAAGAACAGTAATTGCAGCGCCACACAGACGTTCATCATTGAATGCACACCGATCACAAGCTCAAGGCGCTGGTCACGCAAGCTCAAGGCGGAGAAGCCGAGTGAGTCAACGAAGATTAGCGTCTTCATTCGCAAGTCATATTGCGTATGGAAAGCGGCAAATATCACGGCAACCAACGCAACGACGACGATCGAGGAGCGTATGTAGCGCCCGATGGTCTGGGTCAGCCACGCCCGGAAGAAGAGTTCCTCCGCGAATGCAGCGAATGGGATGACGAATAGGTTAACCATCGCTATGACAATCTGGTCACGGTGATGCGGCCACTCGAAGTGTCGAGGTGCAATCACCCATACGCCCGCTCGCATCGAAGTGAAAAGCGAAATTGCCATGAAACTGATTGCATTGGCGGCGAGATACAACGCCGCACCCCGCAAACAACGTCGAATATCGAACGTCAGGTCTGTAGAGATGAGCGACAGGAACGGGCGGCGCAGAATTTTTTTGCACGCGAGCCAAAATCCGAAAATATAGGCAGCGGCATCCACCACTCGGAATATGGGAGTCCTGTCCGCGACCGGGATATGGAACAACCGATGTTCGGAAAAAATGGGCGAAGTCACGACGATCGCGCTAGTGAGCGTAAACAGAAAACTCAGGAATTTAACCAGGAGGTAAGTCAAAATAACACTTCGCCAGTCGATTCGTCCCATGTTGGCGAGATTGATAAAGGCACGCGAAAAGTCGTTTTCTGGTTTCATGAACACAGTTCAAGTGAAACAACGTTTGCTTTGTCTATAGTCTTCAACTGTCCAATCTCACGATTGTCGAGAATTCATCCGCTGCCGTCGAATGATCGAAGCTAACCAAACTCGGGAAACTACACCATCAAGATATGAAACACCTTACGATACTTTGCGTCTGCATAACGCTTCTTATCGGAATCCGTGCGCACGCCACGAGCAACGCCGGCGATTCCCCAGCGCCTAACTCAACCGACACACCTCACGAAGCCACGCTCCTCGCTAATAGCCACGTATTCAAAACGAACGACGGCGTCCGTCTCTGGTACCGCGAAGCAGGTCAGCCAAATGGAACACCGGTTGTCTTTCTCCACGGAGGACCCGGAGAAGGAAGCCAGACCTTCGCACGATATGTTGGTCCAGAGTTAGAGCCGCACCTTCGAATGATCTATCTTGATCAACGCGGTAGTGGTCGATCACAGCGCCCAAAAAATTCAAGTGCTTATTCCATCAATCGAATGGTGCTGGATATTGAGGAATTGCGGCTACAACTAGGCGCGCAGCGTATCGACATCATCGCTCATTCGTTTGGCACGATTCTCGCGCTGGAGTACGCCGCCAGATATCCAGAACACGTATCCCGGCTTGTTCTGGCGTCAACAGCGAACGACATGCCCGCGCTCATGGACAGTCAATGCACGCGCCTGGCAAGTTCCGATCCGGTCGCCTATACACGCGCGGTCAAGGCCGCTGCTGGGAAGACATTTCCACACTGCAATCCCTTCAAGGCTTACCCGGACCAGCGCGAGCAGGCCTACATAGATCGCAATATGTTTCCGGATGAACGAGTCGCACGCGTAGTTGAAGAGGTGGACTCGGCCGATGGACTTGGCAATTCCGGCGAGAGCGCTCGGGCGTTGCTCAACAACGGTCTTACGCGCTACCGTTTTGTGAAGTTCGCGAGAATTAGCATGCCGGTGCTGATCATCGCCGGAGAGCTCGACTTTCAAACTCCGGTTGAAGAGCAACGCACGCTTACGCGAAATCTGCAGCAAGCGACGCTTTTGGTCTACCCGGCTAGTGGCCACTTCATGTTTGTCGAGCAGCCCGCGCGTTTTGGTCGAGACGTAGACCACTTTCTTGCGGAGCATTAGAGATCAATACGCCGTTGCGTCACATGTTCATCACAGACCAACGCTCAAATATCCCCACGTTGATACTCACCATGAAGTCGCCCCGCCGTCGATGAATCGAACAACGTATCAAGACGCGCACGGGCGATCATCTGGCGAAACGTTCCGTGCTGCGTCGCGTCGCCAGCGTCGTGCATCGTTTCCGTCATCCAGACACTGAATTCCTGATACTTCCAGATGTGCGGCAGAACGGTGTCGGAATAACGCTCCAGCCCGATTGTGTCGTGATGCCGTACTGCGCTCGTCAACGCTTGAGCGAGGACATCAACATCGAACAGGGCGAGATTCATTCCCTTCGCACCGGTAGGCGGCACAAGGTGTGCGGCGTCGCCAGCCAGGAAAAGATTCCTGTATTGCATAGGCGCATAGACCGCGGAGCGCAGGGGGACGAAGTCCTTGTCATGCACCACGGCATTCTGGATCGTGCTGTCGCACCGTCGCAGCCGGATTTCATTCCAGAGCCGTTCATCGGGCCAGTCCTCGGGGCCGTCGCTGAGTGGGCACTGGAGGTAGTACCGGCTTCTACCGGGGCCGCGAGGTAGTTGCGCGACAAAACCGTGATCGCTTACGCCCATGACCGGTTGTCCAGTTACCGGAGCCTCGACCAGCGCGGCCAACCACGCATAGCCAAACTCATGACTAAACTTGCTGAGAACGCCATCGGGAATCGAGGCGCGACTAACACCGCGATCGCCGTCACACCCTACGATGTAGTCGCAAAGAATTTCGTGCGGACCCGTCGAATCGGAATAGCTGACGCTCGGTCGACAGTCCTGTTCGTTGTAGATTGCAACGTCCGCAACCGCGAAGCGGACGTCGCCGTCACTCAGATCAATGTGTTCCCGCAACAGGTTGCCGACCAGCATCTGCTGCGTGCAAAACTGACCTTCACTGCCGTCGTCTCCTGATGTTTCAAAGATGCGGCCTACGCCATTCACGCGGTAATCAATGGTCTGCGCGACAGGGCCGCCCAGAAGCTTATCGGCCAACAGCCACCGCTCAAACATGCGCACGCCGCGCGCTTCAACGACACCGGCGCGTTGACGTACCTCGATGGTTGCACGATCGCGCCGCTCCAGTACCACGCAATTCACCCTCGCACTCTGGAGGAAGGTCGCCAGCGTCAGACCCGACACGCCAGCGCCAATGATGACAACCGAGGTTTCCTCGCGATTTGCTTCCATGATGTTCATTCCGTCGTTTGATTTCGATGGAATCAGAATATAATTTTTTAGTTACATTCTCTAATCACATTGCTGGAGTCAATTGCGGCGTGAAGCGAAAGATAGATATCTCATTGAAAAAGCAGGCGAAACAGGGGCGGTCTATCGCGACGGTTGCCGCCATTGCGGAGGCTGCCACTTACATTTTGCGTCGTGAGGGGCCTGGCGGCTTCACGGCCAATAAGGTCTGCGACAGGGCCGGTGTCAACATCGCCTCGTTCTATCAATACTTTCCGAACAAGCAGGCTTTGCTCTTTTATGTAGCCCAGACGGCCTGGGAAAGACAGCTTGCGAAGCTATCGCCAATCCTCCAGCAATCTGGCTCCGATCACCCGGGCAAGCTACGGGAATTTATTCGCGAGTTTTTCAGAATCGAGGCGGCGGAAGCGGATCTGCGTCAGGCATTGAAGACGGCCGCGGTTGATCTCAAGCAGACGAAGGAGTTCAAGGCGCTGATTGCAGAGGGCGCAGCCCTGACAAAGGCGTTCATCAAAGACGCGCTTGAAATCGCAGATACGGAAGACCTCGACTTCGACGTCAACTTCATCGTCCTTCTGGTCACAAGCTTCGCCGAAAGAACCACGGACGAGCGAACCTCTGCGGCAAAACTTGTTCGTCAGGCCGATCTGCTCTGCGACATGCTCATCGCTTACTTCGGAATTCGCGCGAATCCGGAGACGCTACCGGAATGACACTAAACACCCGCCGCCGCCTCCCACCGTGCCTTCAAAAAATCAATAAACAACCTCGTCCGTGCCGGCAACAGCCGCGTTTCCGTAATCGCATGCACAGGCAAGGGCGCGAGGCTCCATTCCGGAAGCACGCGCTGCAACTGCCCCGATACAACATCCTCACGCGCAAGCACGTTGTCCAGCACAGCGATGCCGACACCGAGCTTCGCTAACGCGCGACCCAGACCGATGCTATTCATCGCAAAACGGGACCCTGTCACGACCGTCACGGTCTCATTGCCGCGATGCAGGGTTCTCGCCCCGTCCGGCTGTTTCGTCGTCCCTTGCGCAACGCACATCACGTGATACGCCAGATCGTCGGGATGTTTGAGCGTCGGCGCACTCTTCAGATAACCCGGCGATGCATAGAGATGGCGCGGCAACAACCCAACCGGCCGCGCGACGAGCATCGACGGCGCAGCAGGCGGCTGGCCGATGCGGATCGCCAGATCGAACGGTTCGGTCTGTAGATCGATACGCCGCGGCGTCACGTCGAATTCGAAATCGATCAGCGGATAGGCCTGCGCGAAGTCGCTCAGGATCGGCGCGAGATAGCCGGTGGCGAGATCGACCGGCATCGAGACACGCAACGTTCCGCTCGGTTTCGTCGCAACGTCGCGCAGCGCTTCGTGCGCGGAGAGCGCTTCTTCGACGATGCTCTGGCAGCGTTTGAAGTACACCTCGCCCGCTTCGGTGAGTTCCACCTTGCGCGTGGAGCGATGCAGAAGCCGCAGTCCAACGGCCTTCTCCAGTTCCGCGATCTGCCGCGACAGCGTCGAGTTGGGCATCCCCAGCGCGTCGGCGGCGCGGCGGAAATTCCGGGTTCTCGCGACTTCGACGAACAGGCGCATGCCGTTCAGCACTTCCATGTCGATTGCTCCACTAATGGATCAGTGTTTTCAATTATGCCTGTTTAATCCATCAATGAAGCAATGCAAGATGCTTCCATGCCGACCTAAACAGGAGAACCGACATGAGCAACGACCTTTTTAGTACCGCCCGGATCGGGCGCTATACCCTCCGCAATCGCTTTGTGATGGCCCCGATGACGCGCTCCCGCGCCGATGACAACAGCGGTGTCCCTTCAGACCTCGTCGCCATCTATTACGGCCAGCGCGCCGACGCAGGCCTGATCATCACCGAAGGAACCTACCCGTCGCCGATGGGCAAGGGCTACGTCCGTACGCCGGGCATCCACTCCGCTGCGCAAATCGATGCATGGCGCGCGGTCACTGCGGCAGTGCACGCACGAGGCGGCCGCATCTTTCTGCAGCTCATGCATACGGGGCGAATCTCGCATCCGGATATGCTGCCCGACGGCGCCACGCCGGTTGCCCCTTCCTCGATTCGTCCGGCCGGCCAGGGGTGGACCGCGTCGGGGCAGCAGGATTTCGTTACGCCGCGTACGTTATCGACCGAGGAGGTTGCCGGTGTCGTCGATGAGTATCGGCGTGCCACGCGTCACGCATTGGAAGCGGGCTTCGACGGCGTCGAACTGCATGCCGCATCCGGGTATCTGCCGGAGCAGTTCCTGTCGTCGGGAACGAACCAGCGCGCGGACGAGTACGGGGGCTCGCTGGAGAATCGCGCGCGCTTCATTCTGGAGGTGCTCGCAGCGATGACCGCCGAAGCTGGCGGCGACCGCGTCGGTATCAAGATCTCGCCGGAGATGGGCTTTAACGACATCGTCGATGCCGAGCCGCACGAGACTTATCGCTATCTGGTGAAACAGCTTGCACCGCTCAAGCTGGCCTATTTGCATGTCGCGTGGTCGAAGAGCGGGTTCGACTATCACGGTGCGTTGCAGCCGCTGTTTGGTGGCGCTTATCTGCGTGGCGGCGCGCTGACCAAAGAGACAGCTCAGGCGGCGATCGCGGAAGGGAAGGCGGATGCCGTCGTATTCGGCGGCCTGTATCTGGCGAACCCCGATCTGCCGCAACGGTTTCTTGCGGACGCTCCGCTCAACGCACCGGACCGGAATACGTTGTACTCGCCCGGCCCCGACGGCTACATCGATTACCCGGTACTCGACGCCGGTAACACGACGAACCGTGCGCTTCGTATTCATGCATACGGCGGTGCCGACGCGGTACAGATCGAGCGGATTGCCGAGCCGGTTGCTGGCGCGGGTGAAGTTGTCGTCCGCGTGCGTGCGGCGGGCGTCAACGGTTTCGACTGGAAAGTTCGCGACGGTCTGCTGCATAGCGTTTTTCCGTTGACGTTTCCTGTCACGCTGGGTAGTGAACTTGCCGGTGAGGTGATCGCACTCGGCGCTGGCGTGACAGACTTTGCGATTGGCGATCGCGTGATGGGGCCGATGAGCGGGCCTGGCGCTTACGCGGATCGGGTCGCGGTTGCCGCTGCTAACCTCACGCCGACGCCGCCAAATCTGGACGACGTGCATGCAGCGGCTATCCCCGTGACTGCGCTGACTGCATGGCAAGCGTTGTTCGATGCGGGTGGATTGACCGCTGGTCAAACCGTGCTGATCCACGGTGCGGCGGGTGGTGTCGGCGGATTCGCCGTGCAGTTCGCGCGGCGTGCGGGTGCGCGCGTGGTGGTCACTGCGCGCGGTACGCACGCCGACTATCTGCGTTCGCTCGGTGCGCACGACGTAATCGATTATCGGACTACCGCGTTCCACGAACATGTCGCGGATGTGGACCTCGTGCTCGATCTCGTGGGCGGCACGACGCTAGCCGATTCGTGGCAGGTGTTGCGTGCGGGAGGCCGGATCGTCAGTACCGCGGCCCCCGAGATCCTCACGCAGATCCCGATCGGCAAGAACGGTGTGTGGTTCCAGATGCGCCCCGATCAGGCGCAGCTCGCGGACATCGTGGCGATGGTCGCGCGAGGCGATGTGAAAGTCGACATCGCGAAGGTCGCGGAAGTAGCGGACGCCGCGAACGCCATCGAGCAAAACAAGATCGGGTATGGACGCGGCAAAGGCGTGATCCGGTTCGCGTAGTTGTGGGAACCGGATCGAGGCGAGGCGACTTGAGGTGTCGAGCGCTTCGATCCGGTCACACCGGCACCACAAACACCCCACCCGCATCAATCACCCGCACCGCAAACCCAAAACACCTTTCGATCAACGCCGCCTGCATGATCTCGCGCGGCGTGCCGTGCGCGACGATCGCGCCATCCGCGAGCAACGCCATCGAATCGGCATGACGTGCCGCAAGATTCGGATCGTGCACGATCGCCAGCGCGCCGATGTGCCACTCGCGCGTCAACGCACGCACGGTCGATAGCAGCCGATGCTGATGCGCGAGATCGAGCGCCGCAGTCGGTTCGTCGAGCAACAGATAGCGTGCGGGCCGGTCCGCCGCGCTTTGCGGTGTACCGGTCGGCCAGATCTGTGCGAGCACCCGCGCAAATTGCACACGAGCCAGTTCGCCACCTGACAACGTCGTGATATCGCGCCCCGCCAGACCATCCGCATCGGCACGTTCAAGCGCACTCGCGGCAATCGCGAGGTCTGCGCGCGACATCGCGCCGCGACGCGCATGCGGGTAGCGGCCCAGCAAGACGATCTCCTCGACGCTGAACGGAAATGCCGGTTGCGATGCTTGCGGCAGCACGGCACGCAAGCCTGCGAGACGCGAGGGCGCAATCGTGTCGAGCGATTCGCCGTTGAGCGTGATGGTGCCCGCGTGTCGCGCACTTCCAAGCGGCATGTGCGGTTGAAAATCGCCAGCCAGCATTTTCAGTAGCGTGCTCTTGCCAGCTCCATTGCGACCAAGCAGTGCGGTGAGCCTGCCAGGTTCAACGACCAGCGACAGGTCATCGAGTATCGTCGCAGCACCGTGCGCAACGCGGAGGTGACTGGCGATCAGCATTGTGCGGCAACCTTCGCGTGATAACGGGCGTTCATAGGCCGAGTGTGCTGCGACTGCGCCACAGCAGCATCAGGAAGAACGGCGCGCCGAGCAACGCAGTCAGAATGCCGAGCGGGATTTCGGCGGGAGCTGCCACGGTACGCGCGGCAAGATCGGCGAGTATCGTCAGCGTCGCGCCGAGCAGCATCGCGGCTGGCATCACCACGCGCTGATCGGGACCGCATACGAGCCGCACGCAATGCGGCGCAACGAGCCCGATGAATCCTATCGCACCGGTACACGACACGAGCGCACCGACGCCCAGCGATGACGCAACCAGCACCGAGCGTTTCACTGCACGCGTAGGCACGCCGAGATGATGCGCTTCGGTCTCGCCGAGTTGCAGCGCGTTCAGCGCATAGCTGTGGCGCGCGATCATCGCGATAGCCGCGACGACGAACGGCACGAGTACAGCGAGGGTTGGCCACTGCGCACCGGCCAGGCTACCGAGGCTCCAGAAGGTCAGCGAGCGAAGCTGTGCATCGCTTGCGACATAGGTCAGCAGACCGATCGCCGCGCCTGCGAGCGCGTTGATCGCGATTCCGGCAAGCAGCAGCAACGGCAACGCGACGCGCCCACGCGTTGCGGCCAACCGGTAGACGAGCGCGGCGACGAGCAACGCACCGACAAAGGCAGCAACCGGCAAGCCCGTCGTTCCCACGATGCCAGCGAGGCCCACCAACGGCCCAAGGACAATCCACGCCGCCGCACCGAGCGCGGCACCACTCGAAATGCCGATCAGCCCCGGGTCAGCCAAAGGATTGCGAAACAGCGCCTGCAACGCGCTTCCCGCTGCACCGAAACCGGCGCCGACTAGCAGCGCGAGAACGACGCGCGGTAGCCGGATCGACAGCAGTACGGCGCGCGCCTGGTCGAGTGTGGCATCGCCGGTGGTCGCTGCGCCGCCGTGCACGACGATCGCCCAGATCGTCGCGGGTGTGATCCGGTACGCACCGATGCACGCGGCTGCAACCGTCGATACAACAAGCACAATGCTCAACAACGCGAACGTCGTGCGTGCCTTGCGACGCCGCTTTGCCGACAGGTGCGCGGACGATCGGCTATCCGCACGGCCCGGTACGCTCGCTGCAGATGGCCCGGTTGCGGACGCAGCGGTGGATGTATTCATCGCGCTTCTTCGACTACGGACGTGCGCGATCGCGCGCCAAGTGCACGGGTCATGCGTTCGCGAGTCGTTGATTGAGGGTCGTCACCGCAGCGGGCAGGCGCGGTCCGAAGCCGAGCAGAAACAACGCATCGAGCGACACGATGCGCGACGCGCGTCCCGCCGGCGTCGTCGCGAACCCAGGCGCCGCGAGCATCGCAGCGCTGCCACCTGCAGCCTGTACGCCTTCGTCGGTGGTCAGCACGATGTCGGGTGCCGCAGCGACGAGCGCTTCCGGCGACAGCGGTCGATAGCCGTTGAAGCCCTGCATCGCATTGCCCACACCGGCATAGCGCAGCATCGCATCGGCGGCGGTGTTCTGGCCAGCGACCATCGCCTGATTGCCCGACTGGTTCATCACAAACAGCACGCTTGTCTTCGCAGCCTTGCGCGCCAGCGACGAAGCATCGACGCTCGCACGCGCGCCCTGCCACGCGTCGTCGAAACGGCTGCGCAGCGCGCGACCGGCGGCGTCTGCATCGAGTGCTTTCGCAATCCCGTCGATCTTGCCGCGTACCGTATCCACATCGTGATGTTCCGCAAACAGCACGACTTCGACGCCGGCCTGCTTCACCTGGTCGAGCACCGAAGGCGGCCCCGCTTCGGCGGAGGCGAGCACGAGATCGGGCCGCAACGACAGCAGCCCTTCAGTCGACAGTGCGCGCTGATAGCCGACTTTCGGCAGGTTGCGTGTGGCGGCGGGATACGTGCAGGTGGTGTCGGCGCCGACCAGCGTGCCGTGCGAGCCGTCCTGTGCGCCGAGCGCATAGATGGTCTCCGCGAGCGCACCGCCAATCACGATCACGCGACGTTCATGCGATGTCTGCGCCCGTACGCCGACCGCCGTGGTCAAAAGCAATGCGCCACCGCCGATCAACACACCGCGCCGTTGCGGATCGAAACGTTTCGCGCTCATGCTGTCACTCCAGATGCCAGCGCTTCAAGCGGCGTAAGCCTACCGACCAACGCGCGCCATCCCTCAAGTTCCGGCGTTCCCGGCTTCCGCGCACCGAACAGCATCGCGATGTTTTCGCCCTGCTCGTCGAAGAGTTCGAGCGACGTGACGACGCCATCGCTGGTCGGCTTGCGCACGACCCACGCACTCGCGATGAGATCCGCGCGTAGATGCAGATTGAAACCAGGATCGAGGACGTTTAGCCACGGACCCATCGTGCGGATCGTATGCACCGGCCCCGAGTGAATCTGGATCATGCCGCGATTGCCGACGAACACCATGATCGGCAGCTTTGTTTCGGCCGCACCTTCAAGCACGCTTTGCACCACGTCGCACGCAACCGGATAAGCGTTGCTCCGTTCGGCAAGACGCAACGCCTGGGTGCGCGCAAGTCCGAACTTGCGCAACAGTCCGAAGAACTGATGTGTGTCGGTCATCGCCTGCCACGCGGCATGAAAACCCGGCACATCGATGTCGCTATCGGGACGCGGCTCCGCACGGAGTGGTGCTGGCTCGACGAGCAAACCCGCGACCTGATCCGCCATCGCCCAGCGCTCGACGAACGCATCGAACGCCGCATGATCGCTGTGCTCGCGCAGAAACACCTTGTGCACCGCGTGCCCCTGCGCATCGAAGAACTGCAGGCTCTTCTGCACGCCGTGCGCCGTCTCGTCGCGCACGGCAAATCCCGACGCCCACGCGTGATAGAAGATCCGCAGATCGATGGCAGTGCCAAGCGCAAGCCCCACCGGCCCGTCGTGGCTCATGTCGACATACGGTCCGTCTTTCTCATGCACCGCTGCCTCGTTGCGCGTCAGCGCCATCACGAGGCCGAGCCGCGGCACGTCCTCGAAGAGTTCGACGAACGACGGCTTGAGTCGCACCACATGCGCCCCGACAAACGCCGCGATTGCCTCGCCTTCGCTTACACCGAGCGCATGCGCGGCCTCGCGGTTGCGCAGCTTCTGCGTGTCCTTCGTGTGCAGGAAGTCGCGCCGCAACTGCGCGAGCGATGACGGTTCGGAGTGGGCGGTATTCAACATGGCGTAGTCCTCGCGGGGTTGGGGTAATCGATAGCGCTAGATCGTCGG
The DNA here is from genome assembly GCF_002362315.1 of Paraburkholderia acidicola. Lineage (GTDB taxonomy): Bacteria > Pseudomonadota > Gammaproteobacteria > Burkholderiales > Burkholderiaceae > Paraburkholderia > Paraburkholderia acidicola. The sequence goes on along the minus strand of NZ_MTZV01000004.1, from coordinate 1,143,792 downwards.
AGATTGGTCAGAAGTCGACTTTCATGCTGACGGTGAGGTTGCGGCCGGGCGCGGTGTACGCGTCCTTGATCGGCGATGCATCGGCGATGCCGCGCACGTCGGACCAGTTCCAGTACCTGCGGTCGAACAGGTTGTAGATGCCGGCGTAACCGATGACGTGTTTGCTGAAGCGATAGCCGCCGCGCAGATCGACGACCAGCGACGAAGGCGGTGCGAAGCAGGTCTGCGAGTTGCAGTTCTTCGGCGTGATATCGCTCGATTTCTTCGCGGCCTGATACAGCAGATCGGCTTGCGCAAACCAGCGTTCGCTGGGTTCGTAGCGCACGCCGAACACCGCGGAAAACGGATTGATCGTGTCGAGCGGCAGGCTCGGCGTGCCGTTGTTGTCGACGCTGCCTTTGGTGAACGCCATCGCGGTCTTCACCGAGAAGCCGTGCGGCAACATCCATTCGGCGCGACCTTCGAAGCCGTGAATCGACGCCTTCGCATAGTTGACGTACTGAAACACGAGCGGATTGTTCGGCCGCCCCGTCCCGCCGATAACCTGTTGCGAAATAAAGTCGCGATAGCGTCCGGTGAATGCTGCCGCGCTATAGCGCAGCGGTCCGAGCCCGGTGCCGAGCTTGCCGCGCAGACCGATTTCGAAGGTATCGCTGGTTTCGGGTTTCAGGTTCGGATTGCCGATCGAGGTGTAGCCGAACACCGGATTCGCAAAGCTGTTGTTCACCTGATCCGGCGATGGTGCGCGGAAGCCGTGCGCGTACTGCGCATACGGAATCAGCGCGGGAGACACTTCGTAGAGCACGGCAAGACGCGGCGACAACGCGCTGTCGCTCGACGAGACCGGCGTGCCGAGATAGCGTGGATCGCCGGTTTTCGCGCTGAGCCGGTAGGTGTCGAAGCGCAACCCGGGCGTGACCGTCAGCGCGCCATAGCTGATCTGATCCTGCACGAAGGCGCCGAGCAGCCGGTAGTCGGTATCGGGAAACGCCTTGTTTGGAAACGGTGCTTCGCCCACACCGGGCACCGTGCCGTTGCGCAGATTCGTGATGCGATCGATGCTGCCGTCGCCGCCATACAGCAGCTTGTGCGTCAGGATGCCGGTGCGAAAACGGCTCTCCGCAAACGCCGAGCCACCGAACAGCCGTTCCTTGTACTCGTTGTCGCGCGACCGCGAAGGCTGCGAGCCACGTGTCTCGTACGACTTCTGGTTCTGCGACGCGTCCTGGTAATAGAACTGCACGTGCGCAGTCTGGAAGAAGCGCGCGCTATCGTCGTTGAAGTCGTAGTCGAGGCTGTAGCGGTTGCGCTCGAGCTTGCTGTTGTCGGTAAGTCCGAGTGTGGTCGGCGGATTGATCGCCGACAGCACGTTTGTATCGATGCGCTGGCGGACGGTTTCGGCGGTGAACTTGAACGTGTCGTGCGCGGTGGGCTTGACGACCAGCTTGCCGAGCAGCGTTTCGGTGTACGTGTCCTGCGGATTCGCCGTGGTGCGGTTGGGGCCGGCGCTGTTGTTGCTGCCATTGCTATCGAGTTCGTGGCCACGACGACCATCGGCGATCACCATGCCTTGCACAAGATCGTTGCCGCCTGCCGCCGAGACGGTCGCACCAAAACTGCGGTCGCTGGAATCGTAGTTCGGTCGCACGGAAAAATAGGTTTTCTTGCCGTACGTGTCGAGCAGATCCTGCGGATTCTTCGTGATGAAGTTGACCGCGCCCGTCAGCCCATCGCTACCGTATAGCGTCGAGGCCGGGCCGCGCAGGATCTCGAGACGCTCCAGCGTGCCGATGTCCGCGTAGTCGCCGCGACCCGCTTCGAGCGGACCGAACGAGAACGAATACGGCAGACGGATACCGTCTTCCATCAGCAGGATGCGATTGCCTTCGAGGCCACGAATGTTGATGCTCGAATCGCCGTCGCGGCCGCCGCCCTGCGCGGCTGAGACCGGGCGATACGCGGTACGCCGCACGGTGACGCCCGGCTCGTAACGCAGTGCGTCCTTGATGTCGGTGGCTTGCTGTTCTTCGAGATCGTCGGCGGTGATCACCGATACGCTCGCGGCCGTGTGGCTTTGGCTGGTCGCCGTGCGTGTGGTGGTGACGGTGACCGGATCGAGCATGCGCTCGTTGCGCGGCGTGGGGGTGTTGTCCTGCGGTGGCGTGGTGGCGTCAGTGGCCGCGTAGACATGCGCGGACGAGGCGCCGATCACCCCGATGCTAACGACGCCGGACAGCATGGCGGACAGCGGCCGCCGCGCCAGATGAATGTGATGCACGTGTGGTTCTCCCGATCAAACAAACCCGTATGACTGGCTGGGTGAACGAGAGCACCTGGCTGGCACCTGCTGCGCAGGCTGAATGGTAGATGTAAGTAAAGCCTGATGACTTTATTGAAGATGAGAATCATTGTCAATAAGGCCACTACGGGCGGCGCGGGTACGTATCAAGCGGGTCGCGACGGGCTCGTGACGGGCGGGCGGTCCGGCAAACGTCAGCGGGCGAGCTGCGTTTTCAGCCACCGATAGAACTGCTGGATCGTCGCTTCGCGCGGATGGCCTTCGCGCCAGGTGAAGTAGTAGTCGAGCGAAGCGGGGATTCTCACGTGACCGAGCTGGACCAGTTCGCCGCGCTCGAGAAATGCGCGCGCCAGTTGCAGGCGCGCGGTCGCAACGCCTTGCCCGGCGACGGTCGCCTGCAGCAACAAACCGGCGTCGTCGAACATCGGCCCGCGATCGGGTTCGTCGGCGGCGATACCGGCTGCCTCGAAGAAGTCGCGCCATGAGCGCCGCGAAAAGCGCAGCAGCGGCATCTCCGGCAGGTCTTCGATGCGAAACGCCGGGTAGCGCGCGAGCAGTGTCGGGCTGCACACGGCAATCACCTGGTCGTCGAGCAGCTTGCGGGCGAGGAACCCTGGCTCGTCCACCCGTCGATGCCAGATGCCGATATCGACGGAATACGGATCGGGCGGCACGACGTTCGCGTGCATGTGCAGCGACAGGTCGATCAGCGGATGGGTTTCGTAGAAGTCGCCGAGCCGCGGAATCAGCCAGACCGACAGGAAGTCGGACATCCCGCTCAGTTCGAGCCGCGTCACGCCTGCCGCTCCGACGCCGCGCCGTGCCGCATCGAGCGCCTCGCGCAGGTCGTCGAGGTTGTGCCGCACGCGATCCGCCAGTTGGGCGCCTGCCGCGGTCGGGATCATGCGTGCGCCGGCGCGGCGAAACAGCTCGACGCCGAGCTGCGCTTCGAGCCCTCGCAGATGGTGGCTGATCGCGCTGTGCGTCAAATGAAGTTCTTCGGCGGCACGGCTGAAACTACGGCGGCGCGCTGCCGCTTCGAGCGCACGCAGTGCCTGTAGCGGAGGAATGGGAGTCGGCATGACGTCAAATTCTACTCACAATTGCCGTCTAAATCTCTCGCTGGCTCCGCTGCCGATACTCGCGAATAATCGAACCCTGCTATTCGACCCGGGCTGTCCGCATCATGACCTCCACCAGACTGCGCGTTTTCGCGGTATTCGCGCTCGCGTACTTCGTCTCCTATTTGTACCGCGGCGTGAACCTCGGCTTTGCGCCGTTCCTGATGCACGACCTCGGTTTTTCCGCGACCGATCTCGGCACGCTGACGAGCCTTTACTTCCTCGGTTTTGCCGGCGCGCAGATTCCGGCGGGCGTGCTGCTCGATCATTTCGGACCGCGTCGCGTGACCGCCTGCGTGATGTTGATCGCGGCCGTCGGCATCCTGATCTTCGGCACCGGACACACGCTACCGACGATGATGATCGGCCGTGCCCTGATCGGCGTCGGCGTATCGGTGTGCCTGGGCGGCGCGTTCAAGGCGACCGCGCAGCACTTTCCGGCGGCGCAACTGACACTCGTCAATGGGCTCGTGATGGCGGTCGGCGGGCTGGGCGGCGTCGTGGTCGGCACGCCGCTGTCGTGGCTGCTGACGGTGGCGAGCTGGCGCATCATCTGCATCGGGCTCGCGATCTTCACGACGATCGTCGCAGCGAACCTGTATGTGTTCGCGCCGAACGTACGCGACACCCATCACCAGGCCGGCATGTTCGAGCAATTCAAGGGCACGTTGCACATCTTGAAGAGCCACGCGTTCTGGAAGCTGGCCATGTTCTCCGGGCTCACGCAGAGCGTGTTCTACGCGATGCAGTCGCTGTGGGTCGGCGCTTTTCTGCGCGATGTCGTGATGCCGCTGTCGCCTGGCAACGCCGCTGCGGGCGCCGCGTTTCTCGTGTCGGTGCTGGGGGCGGCGTTTATCGTCGGCAATGTCGGCTTCGGCGCGCTGGCTCGCACGCTCGAGCGGCGCGGCGTCAGCGTGCAGCTGTTTTCTGGTCTGACGATGTTGTCGTTCGTGCTCGTGCAGGCTGCGATCGCTGCGCGCGTGCCGTTGCCCGAACCGGTGTTGTGGGCGGCTTACGGTGCGCTCGGCGGTACGGGCATCCTGACCTACACGGTGCTCGCGCGGCACTTTCCGGTGCGGATGGTCGGTCGCGTCAATACGACCTTCACGCTGGTGATCTTTCTCGCGATCTTCGTGCTGCAGGTTGTCATCGGCGCGGCGCTCGGCCACTGGCCTGCGCACGACGGACACTATCCGGTGGTTGCGCATCAGAGCGTGTGGGCGGTGCTGATCGTGATGCAGGCGGCGTGTGCGGTGTGGTACTTCATGCCGGCGCGCGGGCTGCGGGTGACGGTGCAGCCGCGGGAGTCGCAGGCGTAGATCAACTGGGCGCATAGCCCGGTCGAGGAGCGTTCGTTTCTGCGAGCGAGCGAAACCCTTCAACGAGCCCACGTGTTTGCCACGACTGCATGCGTACACGCGGCGCTCAAGGTGAGCAGTTGATATCGTGCGTGCCGTCGTCGCTCATCTCGCAAACGGGTCGCCCGAACTGTCGAATCCGCTCCTCGAGGTTGGGCGCGACGACGTGTAACGTCATGTCTCCGATAAAGGCCGCGCAAGTGAGTAGCGCCATGACGCGCCACCTGCCGTAAAAATAGCGCCATCCGAACCATCCCGCGACGAAAGCGCACAACAGCGGTACGGCGGTCAACGCCCAACCATGCAGTCCAAAGTCCGAGAAGAGTTCTCTTGCCAGCTCGCCTTCATAGACGATGAGACCGACTCCCCTGCGACCCAGGAGAATCACGCCCACGATTGGGACGACGATAGAGGCAATCAGGCTGACTATACGTCTCGGTGTGCTGTCTTTTTTCATACACTCGTCGCATTTACAGCGCGGGTTTGAGGCAACGGTGGGTGCGCAGCCCATGATTGTCGTAGCGTACTACGCGGACATACAACGGATGGCCTCGCGCAAATGCTATCCTGCGCTCCCGCAGCAGACGCTGCGAACATTCTTTTTGCGCCTTTTTTCCAGCATTTTTCCCGGCACTTTTCTGGCATCCAACGCCGCCTGAATTCATGACCCGTGCTTCTCTCACACCACCGTCTTTTACCCTCCGCGAACTGCAGCGCGAGGAACTGGTACGGGTCTGGACCATCGATCGCAGCGAGGTGATCCACCATCTGTACCGCCTCAAAGACGGACAGCTGGAGCGTTACCCCGAGTTCTACGACATGCACGGCTGGCCCGAAGGCGAGGCGGAGCATTACACGCCGATACTGCTCGACTGCTACGACCGTGGTGGCTGGTGCGCGGGGCTCTTCGATGGCGAGCGGTTGATCGGTGCGACGATCGTCGATAGTCGCTGGCTCGGTCCGAACGCGGACATGCTGCAACTGAAGTTCCTGCACGTGAGTTGCGCGTATCGCGGCCGCGGCGCGGGCATGCAGTTGTACCGCGCGGCACAGGCGCATGCGGTGCAGGTCGGCGCGCGCCGCCTGTATGCATCGGCGACGCCTTCCGTGAGCACGATCGATTTTTATCTGCGGCTCGGCTTCGTGGTGAGTGCGCAGCCGGACCCGCAGCTATTCGCGCTGGAGCCCGAAGACATCCATATGGAAGGCCCGCCGCTCACACCGTGTTGAGCATTCCGCCATCGACGAAGTACGTCGAACCGACGCTATAGCTCGCCCGCTCCGAGCACAGAAAGACGATGAAGTCCGCCAGCTCGGCTGGCGTCGCGAAGCGCCGGATCGGCGCGTGATGGTCGGCGACCTGCTGCAGATGACCTTCCCAGTCGCCGCCGGAATCGCTCGTGAGCTGCTTTGCGGTCTTGATCCAGTCGGGTGTCAGCACGAGGCCCGGGTTGATCGTGTTGACGCGGATGTTGTCGCCGATCAGCTCGTTCGCGAGGTTCTTCGAGAACATCATCAGCGCGGCCTTGGTGACGTTGTAGATCGGCTCGTAGCCGAGCGGCTGCACGGCGCAGATCGACGCGTTGTGCAGGATCGCACCGCCGCCGCGCTGCTTCATCGACGGAACGAGACCGCGCGCGAGCCGCACGGCGGCCATCACGTGCAGGTCCCAGTACGCCTGCCATTTTTCGTCCGGCGCGTTCATGATCGTTTCGTTGCTGCCGGTGCCTGCGTTGTTGAACAGGATGTCTGCGCCGCCGAACGCGTCTATGGTCGCCTGCACGAGACGGTCGACGCCTTCGACGGTGGCGACATCGCAGGCAACCGGCACGGTCCGCACGCCGTGCTGTGTCGCGATCTGCGCGGCTGCGGCTTCGAGGCGGTCGGCGGTGCGCGCGGCGAGCACGAGGTTGACGCCTTCGGCTGCGAAGCTCTCGGCTACGGCGAGTCCGATGCCGACGCTCGCGCCTGTCAGTACCGCGACTTTTCCGCGTAGATGCAGGTCCATTGGGGTGTCTCCTTCGATGTTTGAGTTGTCCGGCTGCACGACGGCGCGATGTGCCTGCTCATCATAGGGCATGCAGTTACTACCGCGAAACGGTGCGAGGTGAGTGGTGAGGTGCGCGACAGCAGAACGCCGCCGGACAGAGAACCGCGTGGGATGTACGAGGAGAAAACGTCTGCAGCGAAACAGTCTGCGCAGCGAACACCGCGCAGACTGTTGCTGGTTAGCCGGCGGTATCGGCGGTATCGGCCGTACCGTCCGCAGCAGAACGCCGCGCCGCAATCAAATCAGCGAGCCGAGCGACCTGCTGTCCGTCGACGGTGAAGTTATCGGCGGCGAGCCAGTCCTCGAAGCCTTGCCGGATGGCGGGCCATTCGTTATCGATAATCGAGAACCATGCCGTGTCGCGATTGCGTCCCCGGTAGACAACCACTTGCCGGAACAGCCCCTCGTACGTGAATCCGTACCGCGCGGCGGCGACACGCGACGGCGCATTCAGCGCGTCACATTTCCATTCGAAGCGTCGATTACCGAGGTCTTCGAACACATGCTTCATCGTCAGATACATCGCATCGGTTGCAGTGCGGCTCTTCTGGAGCAGCGGCGAGTAAGTGACGTGGCCGACCTCGATCGAACCGTTCGCGCTGTCGATGCGCATCAGCGCCAGCGTGCCGACCGCCTTGCCGCTCGCCAGATCGATCACCGCGAAATGCAGCGGATCGGTGAGCGTGGTCATCTTCGTGAAGTGCGCCTTCCAGGCTTCGAACGAATCGAACGGGCCTACTGCGAGGTAGGTCCAGATACGCCCGTCGGCGGCTTTGGCGTGGGCCTCGTACAGGTCGCGTGCGTGGCGCGCGACGTTCACCGGTTCGAGACGCGCATAACGTCCGGTGAGCGTGACGTGTGCGGGTGTCTGTGCGCCTTGCCAGTTCGGCACGGGCGCGCCGATCGACTGGCCGTATTCGTTCTGCAGCGGTTTCAAGCGTAGCTCCTTGTGGTGTGGCGGCGAGCAGGTGGGCGGGGTTTCATGCAGACCGGCCTGCTAAACGGGTATGCGGTTTTGTGTCGACAGCATACGGCCATCGTTGTCGCGGTTTTAGAGCCAATCGGTGCGGGCACGCTGGGGCCAGCCTGAGCTGCCCCCTGGTCGACGCAGCGCTGCACGCGCCGGTCGCCGATGCAAATTGCCGTGGCATCTTTTTTATACCCGGGTATAATTCGGCGCAATCGACGGCTAAAGGAGTGGTACGTGAATCGACAGGCAACGACGTGTACAGCGTTCGAAGGCGTGCGAAGGATTGCGGCGGGCAGCCGGCAAGAGGTGGCTGTGGCGCTGAAGAAGCTGGCCGGGCAGGGTGAGCAGGCATCCATCCTGGTCTTCGACGACCTGACCAGCCAGCCCGTCGAGTTCGATCTGCGCGGCACCGTCGACGACGTGCGCGCAAGACTCGCCGGCACGGAGCCGGAGGCCGAGCCGTCCGCAAACGCAGATCAGGAACCCGTCGACGCAGCACCGCGCGGCCGTGGCCGGCCGAAGCTCGGTGTAGTGGCGCGCGAGATCACGCTGCTGCCGCGTCACTGGGACTGGTTGAACGAGCAGTCGGGCGGTGCATCGGTTGCGCTGCGCAAGCTCGTCGACGCCGCGCGGCTCGCGAGCGAGGACAAGGACCGCGTACGCGCTGCGCAGGAGTCGACCTACCGGTTCATGACCGCGCTGGCCGGCAACCTGCGCGGCTACGAAGAAGCGACGCGCGCGCTGTATGCAAACGACCGCACGCGCTTCGACAAGCTGCTCGCAGCGTGGCCAGCCGACGTGCGCGAGCACGCGAGACGATTGGCGGACGGCGCGTTCGCCGTGCGCTGAGGAGCAGGTCCCCCCGGCTTGTCAGCACGATTCCCACTCCGTACACTCGCGCGTAATTCACAACAGCGCTGTTTTCACGGCGCTGCCCAGGATCATCCCGCGTATAAAAAGGAGACCTCTCGCCGTGGCCAATACTTATTTCCCGCGCTGGCGCGCGCAACCGGATGCCGCCGCGGGTCGCATCGTCGGTCCTGACGAGCGGTTGCCCTGGCCGCAGATGATCGCCATGGGCATCCAGCACGTCGTCGCGATGTTCGGCTCGACGGTGCTTGCACCGCTGCTAATGGGCTTCGATCCGAACCTGTGCATCTTCATGTCCGGCGTCGGCACGTTGCTGTTCTTCGTGATGGTCGGTGGCAGGGTGCCGAGCTATCTCGGCTCGAGCTTCGCGTTCATCGGACTCGTGATTGCGATCACCGGCTATACGGGGCACGGCCCGAATCCGAACATTGGGCTTGCGCTGGGCGGGATCATCGCGTGCGGTGTGGTGTACGCGATCATCGGCGCCATCGTGTCGGCGATCGGCACGAACTGGATCGAGACTTTGCTGCCGCCGGTCGTGACCGGGGCGATCGTCGCGGTGATCGGGCTGAACCTCGCGCCGATCGCTGTACACGGCGTGAGCGGCAGCGCGTTCGAATCGTGGATGGCACTCGTGACCGTGCTGTGCGTGGGCGGCGTCGCGGTGTTCGCGCGCGGCATGCTGCAACGCTTGCTGATTCTCGTCGGCCTGCTGATCGCCTATGCAATCTACGCGGTCGTGACGAACGGCCTCGGGTTCGGCAAACCCATCGATTTCTCGATCGTCGCGCAGGCTGCGTGGTTCGGCATGCCGCATTTCACCGCACCGGTATTCAACGCACAGGCGATGACCCTGCTCGCACCGGTCGCCGTGATTCTCGTCGCCGAAAACCTCGGACACATCAAGGCGGTCAGTGCGATGACGGGCCACAATCTCGATCGCTACGTCGGCCGGGCGTTTATCGGCGATGGTCTCGCGACGGTCGTGTCAGGTTTCGCGGGCGGCACGGGTGTTACGACCTACGCGGAAAACATCGGCGTAATGGCCGTGACGAAAATCTATTCGACGCTGGTGTTCGTCGTCGCCGCGGTGATCGCGCTGATTCTCGGCTTCTCGCCGAAATTCGGCGCGGTGATCCAGACGATTCCGGGGCCGGTGCTCGGCGGTGTATCGATCGTGGTGTTCGGGTTGATCGCGGTGACGGGCGCGCGCATCTGGGTTGTCAACAAGGTCGACTTCTCCGACAACCGCAACCTGATCGTGGCCGCGGTCACGCTCGTGCTCGGGGCAGGTGACTTCTCGTTGAAACTGGGCAGCTTCGCGCTTGGTGGCATCGGGACGGCGACGTTCGGTGCGATCGTGCTGTATGCGTTGTTGCGCCGTAAGCCTGTACAGGACCCTGTCGTGTAAAGGGCCGCGGGCATCGGGCACGACGCTGTACCGATGCCGATACCTGCACACGACGCGGTGATCCGCCGCGTTGCGCGCATCAGACTCGACGCTGCACTGCTGCCTGAGCAGCACGCCGTGTTTCGATGCGCCGCGCGTGCATCGGGCACGACGCTGAACGCCGCGCCGTTCAGCCTTTACCGCGGTTACGACTCGTCAGTGCCGTTTCCGCGAGATCTACTTCGCGCATCAATTTGGTCAGCGTTTCGTCGTTGATCTCCTGCGTGCTGCGCAACCCAAGCAGCGTCGCACGTTCCGCGCGCATCGCCGTGAGCTTCATACGGAATTCGAGCGCTTCGGCGGTGCGCGCCGCTTCGCCGGTTTCCTTCTCGTCGGTCAGCGTGACGAGCCTGCGTCGGTAGATGTCCATCACGCGTGCGGTGACGTCAGTGCAGTAAGCTGCCGCCGATTCGTCGAGATCGGCGGTAGCGGTCTCATGCAGATCGTCGACGGCACGAATCGCCGCCTGCGCGCCGCGTGTACGCGCGAGGCGCTCCTCAGCCGCATTCGGATCGCGCCCGCGCCGCCAGCCGCGCAGCAGTAGCGGCAACGCGACCACTGCTACAAGCAGCGACAGCAGAATGACGCCCGACGCGATGAAGATCGCGGTATCGCGCCCCGGCAGCGCAGTGCCGTCGTCGAGCGCGACCGGCAGCGACAGAACGCCTGCCAGCGTGACAGCCCCGCGTACGCCGGCCACCGTCGTGACCGACACGGTGCGCAGCCCCGGCACCGCGCTTTCGACCCCGCGTTTCGCCGCGCCGCGGCTCGCGAACCAGCGCAGCAGCCACACCCACACGAAACGCATCGCGTACAGCGCGAGCGCGACTGCCGCAACGTAGCCGAGCAGTTTCCACACCTGCGCGTTACTGGTGTGATGCGCATCGAGCAGCGCACGGCCGAGCACGTGCGGAAACTGCAGCCCGAGCAGAATGAACACCATCCCGTTGAAGACGAAATCGATCATCGTCCACGTGCTCGCCATGCGCATACGGGTCGCGACAGCAGCGGCTTCGGCGAGCTTCGTGTAGTTCATCATCATGCCCGCGGAGACCGCCGCGAGAATGCCCGAGCACTCGAAATGCTCGGCGAACAGATAGGCGGCGAACGGAATCAGCAGCGTCATGACCACGCCGGGCGCCGGGTCGCCTTCGGCCGACAGGTTCAGAAAATGCGCCGACACGAAGCTGAAGAGCCAGGTGACAGCGATGCCCGTCGCGAGTCCGCCGGAGGCGATCAGCACGAAACTGATCGACGCTTCGCGTAGCGAGAACACGCCGGTCAACGCAGCTGCGACCGCGAACTTGAGCGCGACGAGACCGGATGCGTCGTTCATCAGCGCTTCGCCTTCGAGGATATGCATCAGTTGCGCCGGAAGCCGGTTCTTGCCCGCGATACCGGTCAGCGCCACCGCATCGGTCGGCGACAGCACTGCGGCGAGTGCGAAGGAGACCGGCAGCGAAATCTCCGGCACCAGCGCATGGATGAAGTAGCCGACCGCGAGCACGGTCATGAACACGAGCCCGAGCGCGAGCATCAGGATCGCGCGACGCTGCATGAAGAATTCGCGCTTCGGGATGCGCCAGCCGTCCGCGAACAGCAGCGGCGGAATGAACAGCAGCATGAAGATCTCGGGATCGAACGTGACATGCAGGCCGAGCACTGGCCACGCGAGCACGGCGCCGATGGCGATCTGCATCAGCGGAAGCGGTAGCGAAAACGGCAAGAGCCGGACCGCGATGCCGGAGACGGCGACGGCGAGCAACAGGATCAGAACGGTAAAGACAATTTCCATGGGCGGAGTCGGAAGCGACCGTTTAACGGAACGCCGCACGTGGGCGGCCAGTGAAATTGAAAGGCAGTGGTGCCGGCAGTGTAGCCCGATGCGATGGCGGTCCGGTGCAAAACACACAGACCGCTACGGCCCGGCGCTTACGGAAACAGGCAGCGTGCATAAGGGACCACAATACTCGCTGCGCACTGTTGCGGTGCAGTGAACGCCCTCGCCCGACGCACGAACCTTACGGGCGGTGCAGGCTTCATTGCAAATTTCGCCAACGCGTGGTCCGCTGTGCGCATGGAGCTTGCTTAACCTGTATCGATGACGCACATTTCGAGAACAGACACCGTGCCCCGTTCCATGCGGACTGCATGGGTGCTGCTCTCGCTCGAGAGGAATGCATGACGATTGCGCAACAGGAAAGGACGGCCGTGGGGCCGCACGGCTTCGAGCTGTCAGTGACCTCGGGGTTCGAACGCTATTCGGTGCAGCACGGCGAGCTCACGCTCACCAGCGTATTTCAACCGATCTTCAGTCTGTCGCATATGCGGGCGGTCGGTTATGAAGGATTGCTGCGCGCGCACGATGCACTCGACCGCCCGGTATCGCCGCTCGACGTATTCGGCCAGGCCGCGCGTCTCGGCGAAGTGCTGCAGGTGGACCGGCTCGCCCAGGCGCTGCACCTGGAAAACTTCAAGGTGCTCGGGGCCGAGCGCGAATGGCTGTTTCTCAACGTGCACCCCGGTGCGCTCACCGATCCCTACCATTCCGCCGCGTTGCTCGCGAATCTGCGGCGGCTCGATATCTCGCCGCGCCGCATCGTGCTCGAAGTGCTCGAGCAACGGGCCGAAGACATCGAACGTCTGGCCGATGCCGTGCGTCAATTCCGCGAGCGCGGCTTCCTGATCGCACTCGACGATTTCGGCGCGGGCCATTCGAACGTCGAACGCATCTGGCAGTTGAATCCCGACATCGTGAAGCTCGACCGGGTCATGCTGTCGCACGCCGCGCATCGTGCGGACATGGCGGCGATCCTGCCTGGGCTCGTTGCGCTGCTGCACGAAGCGGGCAAGCTCGTGCTGATCGAAGGTGTCGAGACCGAACACGAAGCGCAGATGGCGCTCGCGTGCAACGCGGATTTCGTGCAGGGTTTTTTCTTCGGCCGCCCGAACCCGGGTGTGGCGGACAGCGTGCAGTCCGCGCAGTGCATCGGCGAGCTGACCGAGCGCCACCGCATCCAGACCGAAGCGCGCGAGCGGCAGAACGCGGCTCGCCTCGCGCCGTATGTGCGCGCCTTCGAACGGGCCGCCGAGCGCCTGAGCGCCGGCGAAGCGCTCGATGAGGTGTGCTGGAATTTTCTCGCACTCGATCACGCGGCGCGTTGCTTTTTGCTCGATGCGAACGGTCGGCAGTCGGGGCGCAACGTCGTGCTGCGCGCGGATCGTGCGGCACACGAAACACGTTTTCTGCCGCTCGCCGATGCGCAGGGCGCGAACTGGCTGCGTCGGCCGTACTTTCGCGCGGCGATTGCGGCACCCGAGCGTGTACACGTGACGCGCCCGTATCTGTCGATCAACGAAGCGATGCCTTGTGTGACGCTATCGGTGGCGACGCGCATTGGTGATGAGACCTGCGTGCTGTGCGGCGACATCGACTGGCTCGATGAGGCGCGCATCTGAGATCATGTCGTCTTTCTGTTCCGAAGACGACGATCCGTTATGCCTGTTACTCCTGTTCTGCTCGAAGTCATCGCGACGACTGTCGCCGACGCGCGGCTTGCCGCGCAGGCCGGTGCTGACCGGCTCGAACTCGTTACCGCGATGGGCGAAGGCGGCCTCACACCGAGTATCGGACTGATCGAAGCGGTGGTCGAGGCCGTGACGATTCCGGTGAACGTGATCGTGCGTCCGCATAGCCGTTCATTTGTTTTCGACGCGCATGACCTTGCCGTGATGACACGCGATGTTCGCGCGATTGTTGCAGCGGGTGCGCACGGCATCGTCACCGGCATGCTGACGCCAGCGCGTGAGATCGATCGAGAGGGGGTGGCGCGGTTGATCGATGCTGCCGATGGTTTGGCCGTCACGTTTCATCGCGCGTTCGACGAAGCACGCGATCTCGCCGAAGCATTCGATACGCTGCTCGGCTTCAAAGCCGTAACGAATGTGCTGACGTCGGGCGGCAAACCTTCGGTGCTGGACGCGACCGATACGATCCGGATGCTCGTGCAGCAATCAGCGGGATCGCATTGCACGGTACTTGCGGGCGCTGGGCTAACCGTCGATGCAATCGCCGGCTTCGTGCGCACGACCGGCGTCGCGGCGGTGCACTTTGGTTCGGGTGTGCGGATCGGTGGCAGCGGTCTTGCGCCGGTCGATCCGCAGCAGGTGGCGCGCGTCAGGGTGTTGCTCGACGCGGTGACTTGATCAACATGACATGACAGCGCGCGCCGCAGACTGCACGGCGCGCGCATTGTCGCTTACTCCGCACTCACTTCGCGCTCACTTTGCGACGACTACTGGAATACCGCGCAGCGTTCCCGCGCCTTTCACCTCAGCAAGCGCCTGCTGAACCGCCGCCGACGTCGCCGCATCGATCTGCAGTTGCTTAACCAGATCGCGCTCGCTGCGTTTCACACCAGCGAGGTTCGCCAGCTTCACGTGACCATAACCGCGCACACGTGCATGCAGATCAGCGAGCTTCGCGATGACTTCGGCGGTGTCGGGCTGCAACACGCTAAAGGCTCGCAGCATGGTGTTTTCGTAATCGTCGGCGAGCGCACGTTCCATGCGCCGTTCAAGCGATTTACCGAACGGATCGAGCATGGTGCCACGCAGTCCACGCCATTTCGAGAGCATACCGAGCACGGGCCACATCCATTGCCCGAACGTCAATTTGCGCGGCACTTCACCGTGCTTCGAACGCGCGAGTCCCGGCGGCGCGAGGTTGAACTTCACACCGAAATCCTTGCCTGCCACGCCTTCGAACTGCGCTTCGAGCGCTTCGCGGAACGCCTTGTCCGTATGCAGACGGCCGACCTCGTACTCGTCCTTCACAGCAAGCAGACGGTAGAACGTCGTCGCGACGGCGCGTGCAATACGGTCGTCGTTGGCGCTGCCTTCGGCCTTGCGTGCCGCATCGACGAGCGCGCGATAACGCTTCACGTACGCTGCGCCGCCATAGCTTGCGAGACGCGTTTCGCGATCGGCGATCAACTGGTCGAGCGTGTCGAGATTCACTGCCGGTTTCGCCGAATGACGCGCCTGCCACAGCGTTTCGAGTGCGCCAGGATCGGCTGCGGCCAGGCGGCCGACTGCGAACGCGAGCTGGTTCATCGGTACGGCGACGTTGTTCAGTTCGATTGCGCGCATCAACGCGCCGAGCGAGACCGGCACGAGCCCGAGTTGCCACGCGAAGCCGAGCATCAGGATGTTCGCGCCGATCGTGTCGCCGAGAAAGCGCGTGGCTAGCGATTGCGCATCGCACGCGGACATGCGTTCGTCGCCGGCTGCGTGACGCATCTTTTCATAGAGCGCATCCGCATGCAGGTTGGCGTCGGGGTTCTGCACGAACGTCGCATTTGGAATCGCGTGCGTGTTCACGACGATGCGGGTGCGGCCATGACGCACGGTCTGCAATGCGTCGGCGCCGGCGCCGACCACCATGTCGCAGGCGAGCAGAACGTCGGCCTGCTGCGTATCGATGCGCACCTGGTTCAGCCATTCGTCGCGTGCGGCGAAACGCACGAACGACAGCACCGAGCCGCCCTTCTGCGCAAAGCCCATGAAGTCGAGCACCGACGCGCTCTTGCCTTCGAGGTGCGCGGCCATGCTGATCAACGCACCGACCGTCACGACACCCGTCCCGCCGACGCCCGTTACCAGGATGTCGTACGGTGCAGCGTCGAGTTGCGGCATCGGCACGGTGAGCGCATCGACCCGCTTGGCCAGCGCTTCGACGTCGAATGCGACGCCCGCGGCTTTCTTCAGCTTGCCGCCTTCGATCGTCACGAAGCTCGGGCAGAAGCCGTTCACGCACGAGTAGTCCTTGTTGCACGACGACTGATCGATACGACGTTTTCTGCCGAGTGGCGTTTCCACCGGCTCGACCGACAGGCAGTTCGACTGCACACCGCAATCGCCGCAGCCTTCACACACAGCTTCATTGATGAAGAGACGCTTGTCGGGATCGGGGAATTCGCCTTTCTTGCGGCGCCGGCGTTTTTCGGCGGCACAGGTCTGGTCGTAGATCAGCACGGTGACGCCGCCAATGTCGCGCAGCAGGCGCTGTACGGTATCGAGTTCGCGCCGGTGATGAAACGTCGTGCCCTGCGGAAAGAGATTGTGATGACCGTCGTACTTCTCCGGCTCATCGCTGACCACAACGAAGCGCGACACCCCTTCCGCTTCGACCTGACGCGCGATCTGCGGCACCGAGATGCTGCCGTCCACAGGCTGGCCGCCCGTCATCGCGACTGCATCGTTATAGAGAATCTTGTACGTGATGTTGGTTTTCGCCGCGACTGCCTGGCGGATCGCGAGAATGCCCGAGTGGAAGTACGTACCGTCACCGAGGTTCTGGAACACGTGCGGCGTCTTCGTGAACATCGAATGCGAGGCCCAGTCGACGCCTTCGCCGCCCATCTGGATCAGGCCCGTCGTGTCGCGCTCCATCCACGACGCCATGAAATGGCAGCCGATGCCGGCTTGCGCAATCGAACCTTCGGGCACCTTCGTTGAGGTGTTGTGCGGACAGCCGGAGCAGAAGTACGGCGTGCGCTTCACTGCATCGGCGGCGTTCGAGAGGATTTGCGGCGCGACGAGATCGACCACGCGTTCGCGCCGATCGAGCGCAGGCTTATGGCGCGCGAGCCAGTTCGCGAACACGGGCAGGATGCGCGACGGGCGCAGTTCGCCCAGCGACGACAGCAACAGCGTGCCGTCCTGCGCGTGCTTGCCGATCACGACCGGACGCGCGCCCTCCTGGCGGTTGTACAGATAGTCCTTGATCTGCTGCTCGATGACCGGACCTTTCTCTTCGATCACGAGTACTTCGGAGAGACCTGCGACGAACGCGTCGATACGCGTCATTTCGAGCGGGAACGACAGGCCGACCTTGTAGATCCGCACGCCTGCCGCTTCGAGGTCCGCGACCGTCACGTCGAGCCGGCGCAGCGTTTCCATCAGGTCGAGATGCGCCTTGCCGCACGTGACGATGCCGACGTTTGCGTGCGGGCTCGGGGCGATCCATTTATCGATGCTGTTGGTGCGCGCAAAGTGCCGTACCGCGTCGAGCTTCGCGGCGAGGCGCGCTTCGATCGTGAGACTCGGCAGGTCGGGCCAGCGGTTGTGCAGGCCGCCCGCGGGCGGTTCGAAGCCGCTGGGGTCGTCCCATGTGGTGTGCAGCGCGTCGAGATCGACGGTTGAGCCCGATTCGACGGTTTCCGAAATTGCCTTGAAGCCGACCCATGCGCCCGAGTAGCGCGACAGCGCCCAGCCGTACAGGCCGAATTCGAGCATATCGGCGACGTTCGATGGATTCACGACCGGCATGTGCCAAGCCATCATCGCGAAGTCGCTTTGATGCGGCATCGATGATGAGACGCAGCCGTGGTCGTCGCCAGCCACGACGAGCACGCCGCCGTGTGCCGACGAGCCGTACGCGTTGCCGTGCTTCAGCGCATCGCCCGCGCGGTCGACGCCTGGCCCCTTGCCGTACCACATCGCAAACACGCCTTCGACGGTGCGCTCCGGGTCCGCTTCGACGCGTTGTGTCCCGAGCACCGCCGTGCCACCGAGTTCTTCGTTGATCGCAGGAAGAAAGCGGATGTCGTGGCTATCGAGCAGTTTCTTCGCTTTCCACAACTGCTGGTCGACCATGCCGAGCGGCGAGCCGCGATAGCCGCTGATAAAGCCTGCTGTGTTCATGCCGCGCGCGCGGTCGGCGTCGCGCTGCATCAGCGCGAGACGGACAAGCGCCTGGGTACCGGTGAGGAAGATGCGGCCGCGCGTAGCGGTGAGGTTGTCCGACAGACGGTAATCCGAGAGGGCGGGCGTTCCGTCGACGGGCAGGCGGGCGGTCATTGTGGAGTCTCCTGTTATGCATTCGCCACGCCGGGCGATCCCGGGCGTGGCGAAAGAGACTCTATTTTTTCGCGCCGAATAGAGAATATTTTTGCTAACTTGCTGCGCTGTCGGTCTGAATGCGCGACGCGCGCGGCGTTTCACCGGTTTTTTGAGTGAGTTCTACCGGGCGCCTGGGTAGGGTGCGCGGGCACCGTCGATAACACGCCCGCCGCCGATGCATTGCTGTACGCTGACGGCTTCCTTTCCGCATCCGGGAGTCGTCAGATGAAACTCTATTACTGGCCGAAGACCCGCGCGTTCCGCGCACTCTGGATGCTCGAAGAGATCGGTGCTCGCTACGAACTGATTCACGTGAACATCCGCGCGGGCGAACAGGGCACCGCCGACTACCGCGACGTCAATCCGATGACGAAGCTGCCTGCGCTCGATGATCATGGCGTGCGCGTGGCCGAGTCGGGCGCGGTGCTGCTGTATCTTGCCGACCGCTTTCCCGCTGCGAACCTCGGTGCAGCGATCGACGATCCGTTGCGCGGGCGTTTCCTGCAGTGGCTATTCTTCACGCCGGGTTGTCTCGAACCGGCGATGGCTGAGAAGATTACCGGTGCTTCCGGCAATACGTTCAGCTTCGGTTGGGGTGATTTCGATCGGGTGAGGCACGCGGTCGACGGCGCGCTTGAAGAAGGCGAATGGCTGCTGGGCGAACGTTTCACCGCTGCCGATCTCTTGCTTGCCGGTACTTTGCAGATTGCGTTCGCCGCGAAGCTGCTGGAGCCGAAAGGCCGGATCGGCGATTTCGTCGAGCGGGCCGTGTCGCGCGATGGTCATGCGCGTGCGGTGGCGGTTGAGCAGCGGGAACTGGCGGCGTTGAAGGTTACGCGGTAATCGGTGTAGGCCTCAACCCCGCTGCGGATCCGGCGCCGACCCCGCCGGAATCATTTCATGCGGCTCAAGCGGCACGACTTCATCGAACTGCGAGTAGTCGATATAGCTCACCCCATCTTCGTCGTGCATCAGATCAATGTAGCGATACTGCCAGCGAATGTCCGCAGCCGGCCATGATTTGCGTTGCTGCATCGTCTGCGCGGTGGTTTCGTCGGAGCCTTCGATGATCGCCAGCAACGATGCGTCGCAAGCTGCCAGCGACTCCGCCGTCTGCCCATACAGCGGACTCGTTTCATCGATGATGTGCATCAGGCTCCAGCCGAGCTGGAAGATCGGATGCTGGTCGCGTATCAGCGCGAGATCGCGGATCTTCCGCGACCGGTAGCCTTCCGGCGTTACTTCGACACGCATCAGCCGTAGCCTTGCGTGCGCTTCGGCAATCACGTTCTGCCGTCCGTTCGCCGAGCGCACGACAAGCGTCATCTTCCCATCGAGCATCCGCACGATCGCGTAACGCGAAAACATGATCTTGGCGTGAGGGCGCGAGAAGCGCGCGAAGATCAACCCGGTCGCCAGCGCGATGCCCGACATGCCGATAAAGATCTCGACGGTCGCGACCAGATGCGCGTAGATCGTCTGCGGATGCATGTCGCCGTAGCCGACCGTCGCCAGCGTTTCGACGCTGAAGAAAAACGCACCGGTGAAGCCCTTCGGAAACTGGTTGGCGATCGGCGTGGTGCCGAGCATGTAGAGCGAGGCAAACGCGGTATTGAGCAGCAGGAACAGCACCGCCAGCGCGACGAAGAAGGATGGCCAGCTGGCGCGCAGCGCCTGGTAGTAGAGGTCCTGCCAGAGCGGCATCGGCAGGCCCTGCGCGAACACGACGCGATCGTCCATCTTCAGCCGGCGACCGCGGCGGCGCATCGGTGCCTCGGCGGTATCGGACGCGGATGCGTCGAAGCGGCGATCGTGTGAGCCTGTAGCCATCGCGTGCCCGTCAAGTTGAAAACGCGCACAGCGTAGCACGCCGGCTACGCGTGTCCACAGCCGCCATGCGCCACGCCGCGTAGGTCGTCAGGTCAGGGAAAGCCGCGCGGCTTCGGAATGCCCGCACCACGCTCGATATCTCCAACAGCCTGCTGATGCGCGGATTCGATCGCATCGGCCTGCTCCAGATAGCCGGCATCGCCGCCGACCGTGGTCCACGGTTTCACTGCCTTGTTGCGATGTCGGATCTCGTATTCGGCGTCCCAGTGTGAGCCCTGCAATTCGAGCGGGCGCACGTGGATCGTATAGACGCCGTAGAGGAAGAGCTGTTCAGCCATCTTCGCCTCCAGCCATGTAGGAAAAGCAGATCAGAAAATGCGGCGCGACGCGCCCGCAAGTGACAGCTCGCACACTACAGATCAATCTCGCCAAGGATGCGATGGGCGAGCGCCTTCGCTTCTTCGAAAGCTTCCTCTGGCGTGGACGAGGTCGACTCCACTTCGTAGAGCGTGTTTTCCGGCTCATCACCTGCGTCGCGAGCAAGCACTACGACGCCCCGATATTTCCCGCCGTCTAACGGCTGCACCGTTGCAGTGGCCGTGTAGATCCCTTTGGTATAGGTGATGTCGTCCATGATGCATCTCCTGCAAGAGGGAGATCCATCCTAGCACGATGATTCGGCGTCGACCGGGCGTAACTTCGTAAGGTTTTCTGAGCCGCCCGCACGGAGGCGGTGCGGCCCGTGTTACGGCTACGCGGCTTGAGAAAGCAGCGCGACGACTTCGTCGAGCGACGGCGAGTGCGCGCCCGCATGACGGCACGCCGCGGCGCCGGCCGCGAGTGCGAACGCGAGATGCTCGTTCCAGTGGCGCTGCGGCGAAGTCATCAGGCTGAACAGCAATCCGCCGATCGATGCATCGCCGGCACCGACCGTATCCGCGACTTCGACGCGCGGCGGCTTCGCTTCGACGATCGTCTCGCCGTCGATCAACGTCGCCGTTTCCGGGCCACGCGTGACAAGCACGACGGCCGTCGGATTCAGCGCGCGCAGTTGCGCGAGCGCGGCCGCTTCGTCGTCGGTCTTGAAGATGAGGCGCAGGTCTTCGTCGGAAACCTTGATCAGATCGGCGAGCGCCGCCATCCGGTGCAATGTCGGCTCGTAGCCGTGCGCCATCAGGTTGCGGTAGTTCGGATCGAAGCTGATTTTTACGCCGCCGGCGCGTAGCGTGGCGGCGAGTGTGGCCAGCGTTTCGCCGAGCGGCTGTCGCACGAGACTGATGCAACCGAAGTGCGCCCACTTCACCTGCTTCATCCAGCCATCGGGCAATTGCGACGGATCGAACGCGAGGTCCGCGCTGTTGTCGCCCATGAAGAAGTAGGTGGGCGGATGGGTTTCGTGGACGATGGCCAGTAGCGGCGCACGATCGATGCGCTGCAGGAAACGCATGTCGAGTCCGGCCGCGACGCTCGCGTTCCAGATCTGGTCGGAGAAATAGTCGGTGCCGAGCGAGCCCGCGCAGCCGGTCGACACGCCGAGTCGCGCGACCGCGCGCGCGACGTTCCAGCCTGCGCCGCCCGGCACCGATAGCCAGTTCGAGGTATCGGTACGGACGAGGTCGGTGAGGATGTCGCCTGCGGAGACGAACTGGGGCAATGTGGTCGGATCGGTCATGCGGTTCACCGTGCGGAGAGGGTCGCGACAGGCGTCACTGCAGCAGCCGATGCAGCCGACGCGCTGTCCAGCCCGTGGATCAGCACTTCGTAGCAGGCGCCCATCGTGTGGTAATCGGTCTTGCCGGCGGGGCTCTTTTCATCGCTGTACTTGCGGTTGTCGCACGTGAGGATGCGATACCACGCGCCGTACTGGTGATCGACGAAATAGGTCCAGCTATAGCGCCAGAGTTCGTCATACCAGTCCCAGAACCGTTCGTTGCCGGTGCGCTTGCCGAGCAGCGCGGCGGTCGCGAACGTCTCGGCCTGGACCCAGAAATACTTGTCGTGATCGCAGACCGTGTCATCCGGTCCGAAGCCGTAGTACAGGCCGCCGTGATCGTTGTCCCAGGCGCGCGACATTGCGGCGTCGAAGAGTTCGATGGCGCGCGGCAGCAGCCACGGTAGCGGCCGGTGCCGTTCGAGGATCAGCAGCAGCTTCGCCCATTCGGTCTGGTGGCCAGGCTGGAAGCCCCACGGACGGAAGATGTTCGAGCTGTCTTCCTCGTTGTAGTGCCAGTCGACCGACCAGTCCGCGTGAAAATGCTCCCACACGAGTCCCTGCGACAGCTTCGCCTGGCGCAGCGTGATGTTCGATGCGACGCGTTCCGCGCGGTCGAGATAGACGAGGTGGCCGGTCGCTTCATAGGCGGCGAGCAGTGCCTCGGTGGTGTGCATGTTCGCGTTCTGCCCGCGATAACCGCTCACCTGCCAGTCGGCCGTCGCTTCGTCGGCGTAGAGACCGCCAGCGGCATCCCAGAAGCGTTTTTCCATCAATTCGAAGGTGGCAGCGATCAGCGGCTTCGCTTCCTCGACACCGGCCATTGCCGCATGCGAGTACGCAAGCAGCACGAACGCGAGACCGTAGCAGTGGCGCGTGCCGTCTAGCGTGTGCTTCTCGCCGTCGCGCCATTCGAGTTCCCAGTCGTAGCCTTCGTGCCGCGGGTCCCAGTGCACTTCGCGCAGGAAGCGCAGCCCATGCCGCGTGTACTCGAGATGCTGCGGATCGCCGAACTGCCGGTACGCCATCGCGTAGTTGAAAACGAACCGGCAACTGCTGACCAGATGCCGCGTGGTGCGGTTGTAGATCGAACCGTCGTCGCGGAAGAAGTGAAAGAAGCCACCGGTCGGATCGAGCGCGTTCGGCGCATAGAAGCGCAACGTGTCCTCGATGTGCGACAGCAGGAAGCCGCGCTCGCGAAAGTTCGCAACGGGCGGCACGGCTACCGGTGCACCTGCGGATTGAGTGGGGTGAAGCGTGTCGGTCTGCGTCATGGCTTGTTCACTGAAGTGCTGGCGCGGGTAATCAGGTGGACGGGTAAGCGGATTTCGAGTTCGGCTGGCGAGTCGGCAAGCAGCAGTTCAACGCCGCGTCGCCCGAGCGCTTCCTTGTCGACGGCGATGGTCGACAGCGGCGGGGTGGCGTGTGCTGCGGCAGGGATATCGTCGAAACCGACGATCGCGATGTCTTGCGGCACGCGTAGCCCACGTGCAAGGCAGACGCGCAGCGCGGCGAGCGCGGCGGCGTCGTTATAGGCAAAGACTGCGTCGGGCCGCGGACCGGGCGCGTCGAGCAGACGCTGCATGGCGAGCGCGGCGCCGGTGTCCGGATCGAGGCCGGCGTCGATCGGTGCTTCGAGCGACGGGTCGAACAACAGGCCCGCTTCGAAAAACGCGCGCCGGTAGCCGAGCGCACGCTCCGCAATACTGAAGTGCGCAAGCGATCCGCCGATAAACGCGATGCGCTTGCGCTTCAGTTCGAACAGATGCTGCATCGCGAGCGCCGCGCCGGCTGCGTTGTCGAGATTCACCGAGCGCAGCCCGTGTGCCCACAGGTCGATCAGCACGAGCGGGCGTTGCATCGCGACCAGCGTTGCCAGCGTTTCGGGTTCGACGAAACCGGCTACTGCGATGGCATCGGGCGCGTGTACGCGCATCTGCTGCACGACGTCTTCGGTTGGGCCCGCGGTGAGCAGCGACGGCACGATGCCGCGTTCGCGACACGCATCCTCGACGCCGTGCAGCACGTGCGAGAAGAACGGTGTGGTCGTGAAGTTGTTGTGCTGACGATGCAGCAGAAACGTGAGCCGGCGAATGCGCGGGCGCAACTGCGCCGCGTCGTAACCGAGCCGGCGCGCGGTCTCGACGACCCGCACCCGGGTCGCGTCCGACAGGCCAGGCTGATTTTTCAGCGCGCGCGAAACCGTGCCGATCGACACGCTTGCTTCACGGGCGACATCGCGAATGGTGGTGGTCATCGATCAGGGCAGACGCGGGTGCGCCGCAGCGGTTTCAGGTGTCGAGGATTGTATAGTAAAACGTCGACTGAAAACCCCTAAACCTACCCGATCAATACGCGTAGATACCCGTATACAGGCTCTCTTGTGATAAATGTTTTGTTTAGTAAAATTCGCTAAACGAGTGTCAAAACCGGTGCTTCGCCGACCCGGAAAATCGCTACGGCCTCGCGCAGCACGGACGCTTCGTCCGCCAGCGCGTTGGCTGCCGAGGCCGCGTTCTGCACCAGCAACGCGTTGTGCTGCGTCATCTGATCCATCTGCGACACGGCCCGGTTGATCTGCTCGATGCCCGAACTCTGTTCGTCGGAGGCATGCGAGATTTCGTCGATCAGCGCGGCCACGCTTTGCACGGAGCCGAGCATCTCGACGATCGTGCTGCCCGCCTTGCGGACCGTCTCGGTGCCGGTCTCGACCTCCGATGTCACCGCGGCGATCAGCGCCGAGATCTCTTTGGCCGCCTGCGAGCTGCGGTGCGCGAGCGCCCGCACTTCCTGCGCGACGATCGCGAAGCCGCGGCCCGACTGGCCGGCGCGCGCTGCTTCGACGGCTGCGTTCAGCGCGAGCAGGTTGGTCTGAAATGCAATGCCTTCGATCACCGAGGTGATGCTGCGAATTTTCTGCGACCGCTCGCTCAGCGATTCCATGCGGTTCATTGCCTCGACGGCGGCTTCGTTGCCGTCTTCCGCTTTCGATGACGCGTGCAGCGCCAGCACGTTTGCTTCGCGCGCGTGATCGGCGTTGGCCTTCACGGTTGCGGCGAGCTGTTCCATGCTGCTGGCCGTCTGCTGGATGCCGGCGGCGTGTTCGTCGGTGCGATGCGAGAGCGCGTGATTGCCGTTCGCGATCTCGCCGGTTGCATGCGAGATGCCGTGCGCGGCGTGCTGGATCGCACCGATCATCGCGGCGAGCCGGTCGCGCATTGCGAGCATCGCGTGCAGCACGCTGTGGGTTGTACCTTGCGCACCGTGTTCTATGCGCACATCGATCGCGAGATCGCCCTGGGCGATTGCGTTGGCGATCGCCGCGGCATAAGCGGGCTCTCCGCCGAGTTGCCGGTACAGCGACCGCGCCATCGTCCAGCACAGCGCACCGACGACGATCACACCGAGCGCAATACACGCGGCGACGAGCGCCTGCACGGTTCGCGCGACGCTCTGCGCGCGATCATATTCGCGCTGCGCCGATTCGACCTGTAATTGCCGCAACTCGGACGTCTCGCGCTTCACGCGCAGTGCCGTGGGCTCCAGCGACTGCGTGACGACCCACTGCGCTTCCGACAGATTGTTCGCCTTCAGAAAAGCTACCGTAGGCGCGATGCCTTTGTCGCGCAGCGTCGCCCAGTCGTCGGCGAAGCGGTTCGCGAGCGTGCGTTCCTGCGGGTCGAGCGGATACGCGCGATATTCGCCAAGCCAGCGATCGATGCTCGCGATATTGCGCGGCGTGGCATCGACCACCGCCGCCGTTTTTGCCGCCGAGGGATCGAGCACTGCATCGCTGATCGCGTAGTGCGTTTGCGCGGCGAGATCGTCGATCGACGAGATGCGTTGCAGCGCTTTCGCGCGGCCTTCGAAGATCTGCTGGAGCGCGGCATCGGTACGCGCGACGCCATACAGACCAATGCCGCCGACGGCGAGCAGAACGAGAACGACGACGGACATCAGCAGATACAGACGGGTTTTGACGGTAAGGCGGGTCATGTGTGTGCGGGAAGTTGAAGCGCGGGTGACAACGCGAATGGCGGGGCGTTGCAGGAATCGGGCGTTGCGCGTCGCGCGATCAGCGTTTCGCTGGTCGGCGCGACGGAACAGAAAGACGACCGCGAGGACATGGCAGAGAGCCGAAAACGGTAGACGTCCGGCTTATCGGCGGGGATGGCGGCGAATTAAGTGAATCTTTGATGAAGCGTCGCACTGTTGCGGTGCATTTGCTGGTTGGGTGGAGCGACGTTGAGCGCCGTGGCCTCCAGGTCAGCCCAGGCCATCTGGCCGAGGCGACAACCCACGCCTTTGCGGGTGAAATGATCGTCAGCAAGAAAAAAGCCGCACGGGGCGGCTTTCATCGATCACGCACAGGAAGGTCTGCGCTCATGAATATCCGGTTCGCATCCGGCGCGGCATCAACGCCGCGCCACCGCCGCAGGGCCGCTTTTTTGCGCGGCCGCGCGTCCTTCGCCACTTGTGTCGCGCGCGCCCCAGCGCTGCGCGAGCGCGGCGCACACCATCAACTGGATCTGGTGGAACAGCATCAGCGGCAGCACGACGGCACCGACCGCATGCGAAGCGAAGATGACCTTCGCCATCGGCACACCGGCGGCAAGACTCTTCTTCGATCCGCAGAACACGATCGTGATCTGATCCGCGCGGTTGAAGCCGAGCCGCTTGCTGACGAACATCGTAAGCGCGAGCGCCAGCGCCAGCAGCACCGCATTGACCACGACGAGCCCACCGAGCGCGCTGAGCGGAATGTGATGCCACAGGCCTTCGTTCACCGCTTCGCTGAATGCGCCATACACGACGAGCAGGATCGAGCCCTGGTCGACGAACTTCAGCACGCCGCGATTGCGTTCGATCCAGTTGCCGATCAACGGCCGCAACAACTGCCCGGCGATGAACGGCACGAGCAACTGCAACACGATGTTCCACACCGTATGCCACGGCGATGCGCCGCCGGCAGACTGGTTGGTGACGATCACGCCGACCAGCGCGGGCGTGATGAAGATACCGAGCAAACTCGACGCGGACGCGCTGCACACCGCGGCGGGCACATTGCCCTTGGCGATCGACGTGAACGCGATGGACGACTGTACCGTCGACGGCAACGTACAGAGGAAGAGGACCCCGGCGTAGAGCGCGGGCGTAACGAGCGGCGAAAGGAGCGGTTTGAGCGCGAGGCCGAGCAGCGGAAACAGCGCGAACGTGCTGAGCAGTACGACGAGGTGCAGGCGCCAGTGCGTCGCTCCCGCCACGATCGCTTCGCGCGACAGCTTGGCGCCGTGCAGGAAGAACAGCAGGCCGATGGCGACGTTCGTCAGCCAGTTGAACGCGACACCGGCCTGGCCGTGTACGGGCACCAGGCTGGCGAAGATCACGGTGCCGATGAGGCACAGCGTGAAGTTGTCGGGAAGCAGTTTCGGGCGGGCCATCTTTGGAATCTCAATACGGTGGTGCTTGAATTGCCGCAGTGTCGTAGCGACGCAACGACAACGACGCGTGTTACGCACGCTCAGGTGCGGCTATTGTCCCGGCAAAGCGATTGAAAATGCAAATTCATTTGAGGCATTGATTGATGACTTACGGGCATGAGACAGGTCTGGTTGCCTTTATCGATCGCCGCCGGTCCGGAGCCGCTATCAGTGGCGGTTTTATCTTTCCGTTTGGTTTAAAAACGAGGGCGTAGTTTTTACTGGAAGCGTTTCTGGTTAAAAAGCGATGAGGGTTTTATCCGTCTATTCAACGCGTGTTTTCTCTGGCGGTTATTCGCCTGATTATTCGCCAGAACACCCCAGTAACACGGTGTTACAACCGTTCAGCGGGCATAACACTTTTTGGCTCGACACGTTTTAGGGGGGCCCATAAATTACTGTACAGAGCCATCGGAGATAGCTGCGGATGTGAAAAATGCGCAGCGGATGTGATTTCTCCGGACAGATTCCGTTGTCGCCCGAGCGGCGGGTCTGGGCGGGTCGTCGGGCAGGTGGATTGCCGTGGAAGCAGTATCGTCAAAAGCGAAGCAGTGGTTAATGGGCGCGATTCTCGTCGCCCTGGCTTCGTTCGCCCATGCGAGACCCGTGATGATGAGTCACGGCGGCTTTGGCGGCGGCGGTGGCCACTTTGCCCATTTCGCGCCCCGATCGTTCGCCGCACGTCCCGATGTCCATAGCTTCAGCAGCTACGGCAATCGTTCCGATCGTGTCATGAATGTGGCGCGTGGCCCGGGCGCCATGCCAGGCGGCAATGGTTTCCGCGGCATGCCGCGCATGACTTCGCGCGTTGCGCCGCAATATGCCGGCGCGATCACACCGGTGAGCGCGGAAGCGCGGCCCGTGCCGCGACCGTCCGGCAACCCGACGATAGTCCGGGCCGGCTCGATCCGCGAAGATGTCGCGCGATATAACGAAGAGCGCGGCTTTAGCCGACCGGCGCCCCGACCGCCCGACGATATGTCGCGCCCGGGCGCATCGCCCTACCGTAACTGAGCGCGCTGGGATAACCCGGCCGGCCCTTTCTGCTTCGTCTTCGCTTCCCTCTGCTTCGTCACCGCCTGGTGACGCGATTTCGCACATCCGCACGTCCATGGCGCACGCCAGTAAGTGACGTATGCACACCACACTTTTTTGAAATTGCTCGCCGGCAAGAAGAGGTTCGTCATCCAATTGTCCGAGGCGTGCGGCAGTGCATCATTCGGGCGCTGATTTATGCCCGATCGAATCCACTGCTTTAACCACGCCGGGCATCAGCCGTCGATCAAGCCGTGTGCGGCAACGCAGTCCACCCTGTTTCATTCGACCCGGTATCAGGTCGATATCAGTAAAAACTAATCAGAACGCTATACCGGCAATAACCGTACATATTTTTGTCCATAAAAATGGTCCGCAAACATGGTTGAGCCCTGATTGGCTCAACGATCGACCGGACATCAACAAGCAGCAAGCAACAACGGTTCGCGTGAGCTCCCCGCCGCACAGCCACCTCACTTTTGACAAAGACTGGAGAATCCATGAGAACAACAATGGTCAGCGATGCGCTGAAAACGTCCTTGAAGGCGATCGTCGTGGCAGGTCTGCTGGCGGGCGTATCGTCGGCGTTTGCGCAATCGAGCGTGCAGCTTTACGGTCAGGTCGACGAATGGGTCGGCTCGCAGAAATTCCCGGGCAACCAGCGCTCGTGGGTGGTCGGTGGCGGCGGGATGTCGACTTCGTACTGGGGCATAAAGGGCAGCGAAGACCTGGGCGGCGGTTACAAGGCCATCTTCACACTCGAAGACTTCTTCCTCGCGCAGAACGGCCAGTACGGCCGCTTCACTGGCGACCGCTTCTTTGCGCGTAACTCCTATGTCGGTATCGAATCGCCCTACGGCACCGTAACGGCCGGCCGCCTGACCACGCAGCTGTTCGTGTCGACGATCCTGTTCAATCCGTTTATCGATTCGTACACGTTCTCGCCGATGGTGTACCACGTGTTCCTCGGCCTCGGCACGTTCCCGACCTATACGACGGACCAGGGCGTGGTCGGCGATTCGGGCTGGGATAACGCGATCCAGTATCAGACACCGAACTTCAACGGCCTGAGTGGGGCCGTGATGTATGGCTTCGGCAACAACGCGTCGGATAACAGCCTGAAGAAGTGGAGCGCGCAGGCGCTGTACTTCCATGGTCCGTTTGCCGCGACCGCGGTGTATCAGTACGTGAACTTCAACACGAGCGTCCCCGCCGATCCGAGCGAACTGAACAGCCTCGTCACCGGCCTGAAGAGTCAGAGCGTCGCGCAACTGGGCCTCTCGTATGACCTGAAGTATGTGAAGTTCTTTGGCCAGTACATGTACACGAAGAATGTGCGTGACGTGTTCGGCAACTGGCATGTGAATACGGCACAGGGCGGCGTTAGCGTGCCGCTTGGTACGGGTACCGTGATGGCGTCGTATGCCTATTCGCGCGACAAAGGTGGGCTCGATCAGACGCACCAGACGTGGGCGCTCGGCTATGACTATCCGCTGTCGAAGCGCACCGATGTGTATGCGGCGTATATGAGCGATCACATCAGCAGCCAGTCGACTGGGGATACGTTTGGGGTGGGGGTTCGGGCGAAGTTTTAGGGGTTGTGCGGGCCGGGCGGATCAGCAGAAGTGGAGGGGCTGATCCGCAGGCCATGGAGCCCGCCAACGTCTGGCGGACTCCTGGAATTCGGGTAGTGGCAACAAAAGACGATGTCGATTTTTGATGGATTTCGATAAAAAAGACGAAATGACAAAATTTATTGCTATATTTCGATAGGAGTTAACGGATTTCGAGCTTGAACCATGTCGGCGATCGGATACCAGCATCTTATCGGGCACTTTTCTCTAGACGTTCGGCCGCTTCAAACACCAGCCACCACAAGCGCGTCGGTGAATCGGCGTGTCGATGCGCCGAATCAGTTGCTGTTTCCAAAAAATGTTGCGATCGAGGAATCCCCAGTCGGGCATCTTGAGTTCGCCCTGAAACATGAAGGGGTGAACCTTGAGGTTATCGACGCGGTGTTCGAGCACATTTCCGCCAATGATCTCGTCCGAACGCTGGAATCCGCGCCCAACCGGGCGACGATCCGCCGAGCCTGCTTTCTGTGGGAATGGCTTACCGGACAAACGCTTTCGTTTCCCACGACGTTGAACGCGGGTTACGTCGACCTGTTTCCCTCGGATACCTACGTCACAGCGACAAGGCCGACAAACAACCAGAAATTTCGTGTTCGGAATAACGCGTTAGGCAACGCGGATTTTTGCCCCGTCGTGCGACGTGCTGCCGTATCCGAGTTGCCGAGTCTCGCGGAACTGATGGAGCAGGCGAAGCGCACGCTCGAGACTTTGACAGATCCGGTTCTCTACGAACGGGCGGTCAATTATCTGTATCTGTCTGAAACGCGAAGTAGCTACGCTATTGAGCGCGAAACGCCGAGCTCAGACAAACAGGAACGGTTCGTACAGTTGCTTCGCCGGGTCGGTGAGACGGCAACCGTCAGCGAGGAATGGCTCGTTGGTCTGCAAAACGCGATTGTGCGAGATGTTTTTAGCCAGGAAGCTTCCTACAGAACTTCGCAGAACTGGCTCGAAGACGGTCTCGGCCGCGTTACTTTTTTCCCGCCGCCACCAACGGACCTCCGCCAGGCAATGCGCGGGTGGGAAGCGTTCGTGAACGACACCACCCGATGCGAGCATGCGCTCGTGAAAACTGCCTGCGCTGCATTCGGCTTCGTTTACCTGCATCCGTTTCTCGATGGGAATGGCCGCTTGCATCGCTTCCTCATCCAGCATGTGCTCGCACCTTCGTCACCCCTGAGCGGTGGCGCGCTGGTGCCAGTCTCGGCCGTCATCCTGAAAAATATTCCCGAATATCTGAGTGTCTTGACGGGGTTCTCTCGACCGGTTACTCAGCTCTGGCGATACCAGCGAGGGGATGTCACTCCAATCGTGGTTCACTCGCCCGGTGGTCGTGCGTATCGGTTCATAGATGCGACGGCGGAAGTCGCGTTTCTTTATCGAATGATTCGCCTGGCGGTCGAAGAAGAGATACCGGGAGAGCTCGCGTGGCTAAGCGGCTATGACAAGGCGTACCAGCAGTTGAATGCGGAGTTCGACCTCCCTAACAAGGATCTGTCAGCGCTCATCCGCATGATTCAGTCGAACAAGGGAGTCCTGGCGATTAACAGACGCAAGCAGTATGTGCACGTGCCAGTGTCAACGCTCGACCGGATCGAACAAGTTGTCCGGGAGGCTTTTAACCCGGTTGGTAACGATGCGGAAGATGTCGAACCAGACTCCGACGGTGGTAAGTAACTGCATTTCGAGGTTTTGGTAGAAATCTGGCAAAAAATTGACCAATTTCGAGTCCGCTTGGCCTATTTCGAAGCGACCTCCACATTTGAGCTGTTTTTTGATGCTCTGCGATAGCCCGCTCAGCGCCGGGATCCCCCATCTTTCGATGCACGAGCCTCACGACGCTAACGTTTAGCGCGTCAAGATACCTGACCCAAACGCCCCCTTTCCCCATCCCCATTTGACAAAGCCCGTAAAATCGACCCGATTGATTCTCATCGTGAGCGATTCCTATGGACACCCTCGTCAGCATGAAAGTGTTTCGGCACGTCGTCGAAGTAGGAAGCTTTATCGGCGCGGCGGAGCGCATGGAGATGTCGGCGGCGATGGCGAGCAAGCATGTGATGCACCTTGAGCAGCAGCTCGGCGCCCGTCTGCTGAACCGCACGACCCGGCGCGTCGCGCCTACTGAAGCCGGCCGCGAATACTACGAGCGCCTGAGTCAGGCGCTCACCGAACTCGAAGAAGCGGCGCAGGTTGTCGGCGCCGCGAGCGTCGTGCCGCAGGGGCGGTTGCGCGTATCGTCGCTCTCCGCATTCGGGTTGCGTCACCTGATGAGCGCGATCGCCGATTACGCCGCGCAATATCCAAAAGTCACCGTTGAAGTCACGCTGTCGGACCGCGTCGTCGAGTTGATCGACGAAGGCTTCGACGTGGCGATCCGCGCATCGCCGACCGGCTTGAAATCGTCATCGCTGATCGCGCGACAGATTGCGACTGCGCATCTCGTGCTGTGCGCGTCACCGGAGTATCTGCGCCGTCACGGCACACCGGCGAATGCCGCCGATCTCCAGCGGCACAATTTCATCCAGTACGCCGGCGTGTCGGCTCAGGACTTCATGACGACGATCGCCAGCGGCGCGCGTATCCAGTTGACCGGCAACATGATCGTCAACCACCTCGAGGCGATGCGCGTCGCCGTGTTGCAAAGCGCGGGCATTGCGCAGCTGGGCACCGAGGTGATCGCCGAAGATCTGCTGGCGGGCCGGCTTGTGCCGCTGCTCGTCGATGAAATGCCGCCGCACGAGTTGCCCATCCATGTCGTGTATGCGAGCCGCCGGCATCTGTCGGCGAAGGTACGCTCGTTTGTCGATTTTCTTGCGGCGCGGTTCGGCAGTGAGAACCTGTGGCCATCCGCCGAAGAAATTTGCGCACTGGCCGCGCGCTGACGCGAGCCAGCCAGCAAGCAAGGAAACAAACAGACTGCTACGTCAAAGCGCCTCAGCGTGCGATAGAAAGCCGCGCGCGCGCATCGTTGTATTCCGTCGTGAGACGCGCCACCAGTTCATCGACGCTCGGCACGTCGCTCATCAGGCCGACGCCCTGGCCTGCACCCCAGATGTCTTTCCACGCCTTCGCCTTGTCGCTGCCGAAATTCATCGCGGTTTTATCGGAAGCAGGCAGCGCGTCGGGATCGAGCCCGGCATTGACGATGCTCTCGCGGATGTAGTTGCCGTGCACACCGGTGAAGAGGTTCGTGTAGATGATGTCCGACGCACTCGCATTGACGATCGCATGCTTGTAGCTGTCGACAGCGTGCGCTTCTTTCGTGGCGATAAAGCGCGTGCCCATGTATGCGAGATCGGCGCCCATCGCCTGCGCGGCAAGAATCGACCCACCATTCGCGATCGCGCCCGACAGCACGATCGGACCATCGAACATACGCCGCACTTCGCCCACCAGCGCGAACGGCGACGTCGTACCCGCGTGGCCACCCGCACCCGCCGCCACGAGGATCAGCCCATCGACGCCTGCCTCAAGCGCCTTCTGTGCATGCCGGATATTGATCACGTCGTGCAGCACGATGCCGCCGTAGCTATGCACGGCATCGACGATCTCCCGCGCCGGTGCGCGCAGGCTCGTAATGAAGATCGGCACCTTGTGCTCGACGCATACACGCACGTCGTGCTCGAGGCGGGTGTTCGATTGATGCACGATCTGGTTCACGGCGATCGGCCCGATCACGGCATCCGGATGCGCTTCCTTGTGCGCGGCGAGCGACGCCTGGATCTGCGTGAGCCATTCGTCGAGCAGTTCTGCCGGGCGCGCATTCAACGCGGGAAACGAACCGACGATACCGGCCTTGCACTGGGCAAGCACAAGCTCGGGGTAGCTGACGATGAACATCGGCGAAGCAACGACGGGCAACGCAAGGTTTTGCAGGACGGCGGGCAGAGCCATGATGCGGGTCTCCTGATAAGTGCGGCTGATGCGGGCGATGCGGCCCACGGATGAGTGTAGCGAGGGACGGAGAAACAAACGTGGCCAACCTTAAAGGCTCGCCCATCCAACCCGGCATATTTAAGAACGATCGTTCGATTATAGGCGAAACGCTGCTTTTGCATGCGTAGCTTCGGGTTGGAAGGAGTGTTCAGTGTCTACGCGTTGTCAGTGGGTTCGGCCTCGCACAGTCACACCGGGCTCCTACAATGCGTTGACCTACAACGACAAGAGACCCGATATGTCCTTCGAGGATTTCACGCCCTTTCGCGTCGCCGTGGGCGACGTCGACATCCATGGGGTGAAGGGCGGTGCAGGTCCGCCTTTGCTGTTGCTGCACGGTAGTCCGCAGACTCATCTGATCTGGCAGCGTTGCGCGTCGCAACTGGCACAGCATTTCACGGTCATCGCGACCGATCTACGCGGCTATGGCGCTTCGGCCAAACCGCCCAGCGACGACACGCACGCTCCGTATTCCAAACGCACGATGGCCGCCGATCAGGTCGCGGTGATGCGCCATTTCGGCTTCGAACGCTTCCTGGTCTGCGCGCACGACCGCGGCGCCCGCGTCGCGCACCGCATGGCGCTCGACTACCCGGACGCCGTCGAACGACTGATGCTGCTCGACATCGCGCCGACGCTCGCGATGTACGAAGCCACCGACCGCACCTTCGCGACGCTGTACTTCCACTGGTTCTTCCTGATCCAGCCGGAGCCGCTGCCGGAAACGCTGATCGGCGCGAACCCCGACGTCTTCGTCGATCGCGTGATGGGCAGCCGTCACGCGGGGCTCACGCCGTTTGCACCCGAAGCGCTCGCGGCGTATCGCGCGGCGCTGCGGCAGCCGGGCGCGGTGCACGCGATGTGCGAGGACTACCGCGCGTCGGCGACGATCGATCTCGAGCACGATCGCGCCGACATCGAACGCGGCAACAAGGTGGCGTGTCCGTTACGCGTGCTGTGGGGCGAGTACGGCGTGATCGAAAAGTGCTTCACACCGCTCGACGAATGGCGGCGCGTCGCACGCGATGTCGGCGGGCGGCCGCTGCTGTGCGGGCACTACATCCCGGAAGAAGCGCCGGATGCGCTCGTGGCGGAGATGCTGGCGTTTTTCGAAGCGGTCGAGCAGTAGCAGTAGCTATCGCAGCTAGCGCACTCAGCCCAGCGGCGGCAGGCGACGCGCAATCGGCGTCGACTTGACGATCGCCGTGCTGGTTTCCGCGCGCTCGGTCACCTTCGAGAGAATCTCGTCGAGCTGATCGATCGAGCGCAGATACAGGCGGCAGATGAAGCAGTCGTCGCCGGTGACCTTGTCGCATTCGACGAACTCGGGAATGCGCCGCAGCACGTCTTCCACCAGGTGCAACTGGCCCGGCAGCGGCTTCACGCGCACGATCGCCTGCAGCGTGTAGCCGAGCGCGCGCGGGTCGAGCTGCACCGTGAAGCGTTCGATCACACCTTGCGTGTCGAGCCGCCGCACGCGATCGGCGGTGCTCGGCGCCGACAGGCCGACACGCCGCGCGAGTTCGCTGACCGGCTGGCGCGCGTCTTCAGCGAGCGCGGCAAGCAGCGCACGGTCGGTATCGTCGAGCGCAACGGGGAGATTGAGCGATGCAAGGTTTTTGTTCATTTTTGCCTTCACTTATTAGGTGATCTTGCCGGTGCTCCATAGTTTAGCCATGTAAATGCGCGATTGCAGCACGTAAACTTTCCTCATTGAATTCGCCAATCCGAGGATCGAAACATGGCTACTAACGAAATCCGCCGTGGTGCCGCCGAGATGAGCGTCGCCATGCTGATGTCGGGCACGATCGGCTGGCTGGTCGTGTCGTCGCAACAACCGGTATCGAACGTGGTGTTCTTTCGCTGCCTGTTCGGCGCTGCGACGATGGCGATTGTCTGCGGGGCGCTTGGGCTGTTCCGTCGCAAGCTTTTCTCCTGGCGCATCATCGGGCTGGCCGTGCTCAGCAGCGCGGCGATTGTCGCCAACTGGGCGCTGCTGTTCGCGGCTTACTCGCGCGCGTCGATCTCGATGGCGACGGCCGTCTACAACACGCAGCCGTTCATGCTGGTCGCGCTTGGCGCTTTCGTGTTCCGCGAACGCGTTACGCCGTCGGCGATTGCGTGGCTGGTGATCGCATTCATCGGCCTTGTCTTTGTCGTCAAGGTGGAACCAGCGGTGCTCGCGGTGCCCGGCCAGTATCTGGAAGGCGTGGCGTATGCGGTCGCTGCTGCATTCCTGTACGCAATCTCGTCGATCATCACCAAACATCTGAAGGGCACTCCGCCTCATCTGCTTGCGCTGATACAGGGTGCGTTCGGCGTGCTGGCGCTCGCGCCGTTCGTCCATTTCGACAACCTGCCTTCGAGCGGCGTGCACTGGCTGCAACTCGTGACGCTCGGCGTCGTCAACACCGGCGCGATGTACGTCCTGCTGTATGGCGCGATCCAGAAGCTGCCGACCGCGATGACCGGCGCGCTGTCGTTCATCTATCCGGTGGTGGCGATCATCGTGGACCGGGTCGCATTTGGGCAGAAGCTCGCGTGGGTGCAACTGCTCGGCGCGCTGCTGATCCTGCTTGCTGCCGCGGGGGTGAATCTGGGCTGGCGTATCGTGCCGCAGCGCCGTCTGGTGTCGTAAATCGCGGAATCGCGGTTGCTACGGATTCCGCAACATGGGGTCACTGTGGTCGCGCCGCCAGTGACGTTGAGGCAACGGCTCGTAAGAAGACTACGAAACGCCGTCAACCTTCTGTAGGGAAATCACCGATGCGTCCGAAAGGTACGCGCGAGTATGATCCGAATCGACGCTGATCACGTCGACCAAATTACGCCGTTCGCCATTACTGGGGAACGGCTTTCTTTTTTGGCGGACTGGAATTTACGCGCTGCGCGCGCGGATGCAGTCGCCGTCTATCGCCAGCGGGCCATCCGCTCGCGCGAGTTCGCCGACAAGTTCGCGCAGCAACGTGGGTGTTTCGTTGCGCGCTCCAAGCATCGATGCCGCTGCGCGCATCAGCGCGGCGTCGTCGAGCATCGCGACGAGCGCATCGAACGGCATGACGCGCACTTCGAGCAGCTTGAACACGATCAACACCTTCAACGCGTTCTTCGCGTTGCGCGCAGGATCGGCACGCAGCCAGGCGACGCGCGACCACGCGCGCTCAAGTGCGGAGTGCACATCGGTGAACGGCGCGCCGTGACCTGGGATCACGACGTCGACATCGAGTGTCGCGATCAGATCGAGCACCGCCTGTTGTTCCGCGAAACCGCTATCGCCGTTCAGTTCCGGAAAGATCACACCGAAGCCGTTTTCCCACAGTGCGTCAGCGCTGATCAGCACGCGCTCGCTGGCGCAATAGAGCATCAGCGAATGCGGATCGTGACCGGGCGCGCCGAGCACGGTCCATTCGAGTGCGCCGAGCGTGACTCGCATACCGGGCGACAGCGTACCGGTGAACGCGAAGCGCTCGCAGGTCTGACCGGTTGCGCGATAGGTGAGGCGCGTCTCGTCCCAGTGGCGAACCGCGTCGGCTTCCTGCGCGGGGATCTCGGTGCGGCAGGGCCACGTAGCCTGCAATAGCGCGTTGCCGCCGCAATGATCCGAATGCAGATGGGTGTTGACGATCAGATCGAGCGGTCGCGTGCCGAGCGCCTTGCGAACCAGTGCGACGGTTTGCGGCGCATGCGTCGCGTAGCCGGTATCGACGAGCGCGGCACACGCGTCGTCGATCAGCAGCACGTTGTTCGACGAGAGCCAGCCGCGTTCGAATACGCGTATCGATGCAGGCAGCGCGATCATGGCGAGCGGGGCTCCGGTTGTGGCCACATCACGATCTGCAATGCGGCGCGCTTCATGGCCGTTCCTGCTGCGCGGCCAGCAACTGAGCGTGACGCGCTTCGATCGCATCCCACACCGCGTGCTTGCGCGTGTCGTCGAACGACGACCAGCCGGCGATCTCGTCGATTGTCCGCAGACAACCCTCGCACCAGCCGGTCGCAGCGTTCATCCTGCACACGTCAATGCACGGTGACGGGACGGACGCGCTGTCGTGCGTCATGCCGATTCGCGCAAGGCGACGTCGGCCACGGGCGCACCGGTCAGCTCGACCAGTTGCTGCGGCGACAGGTTGAACACCGCATGCGGATGACCGGCCGCAGCCCACAGGCTGTCGAGTGCGAGCAGGTCGGCATCGATCAGCGTGACGGGCGGTGTTGCGTGGCCAATCGGACATACGCCGCCGATCGCGTAACCGGTTTTCTCGCGCACGAACTTTGCATCGGCACGACCGATTTCGCCGACCTGCGCGGCGACCTTCTGTTCGTCGACACGGTTCGCACCGCTCGCGACGACAAGCACGGGCGCGTCGTCGTGCTTGCGACGAAACAGGATCGACTTCGCGATCTGCGCAACGGTGCAGCCAAGGCCGGCCGCCGCTTCCGCCGACGTCTTGCCGGTTTCCGCGAGCATCACGACGTGGCCAGCGTGACCGCGCTCGCGCAGCAGTAGCGCGACCCGGCGTGCGGCGTCGGGGAGCGCGTCGAAATCGGCAGTAGGGGGAGTCTGAAGCGATGCGTTATCTGTCATGGTCGTTCGGATGAGTTTCAGGGCAACCGTGTCAGACGCAGGTCTGCGCTTCGCTGCGCGCTTTGGCGAGCAGCGCCTTGCCCGCACGCGACACGTTCGGCTTACCGATCGACGTCGAGATGAAATCGCCGATCGCGACCACCTGTGCGAGATCGACGCCGGTTTCGATGCCGAGGCCGTTCATCAGATACAGCACGTCTTCGGTTGCGACGTTGCCGGTCGCGCCCTTCGCGTAGGGACAGCCGCCCAGCCCTGCCACCGATGCGTGAAAAATCTCGATGCCTTCCTGCAGCGCCGCGTAAATATTGGCGAGTGCCTGGCCGTACGTGTCGTGAAAGTGCCCGGACAGACGCTCACGCGGGAACACTTTGGTCACCGCCTCGTAGACTTCACGCGTGCGCTTCGGCGTGCCGACACCGATCGTATCGGCGATATCGATCTCGTCGCAACCGAGCGCCGCAAAACGCTCAACCACATCGACCACCGACGCGACTGGCACGTCGCCCTGATACGGACAACCGAGCGAGCACGACACGCTGCCACGCACACGCAGGCCTTTTTCTTTGGCGGCCTGCGCAACGGGCACGAAGCGCTCGATGCTTTCCGCAATGCTGCAATTGATGTTCTTCTGCGAGAATGCTTCGCTAGCGGCACCGAAGATCACGATCTCATCCGCGTGCGCGGCGAGCGCACCGTCGAGGCCACGCAGATTCGGCGTCAACACCGAATACAGCGTGCC
The DNA here is from genome assembly GCF_002362315.1 of Paraburkholderia acidicola. Classification (GTDB taxonomy): domain Bacteria; phylum Pseudomonadota; class Gammaproteobacteria; order Burkholderiales; family Burkholderiaceae; genus Paraburkholderia; species Paraburkholderia acidicola. The sequence continues at coordinate 1,104,816 of NZ_MTZV01000004.1, read as the reverse complement.
CGGCCGACGCGCGATGCCGGCCATCACTTCGGCGCCGTCGGCCATCTGCGGAACCCACTTCGGCGAGACGAACGATGCGGCTTCGACGTTGCGAAACCCTGCCGCCGACAACCGGTTGATCAGTTCGATCTTGACCGCGGTCGGGACGAAATCCTTTTCGTTCTGCAGGCCGTCGCGCGGGCCGACTTCGACGATCTTGACTGCTTGAGGCAATGTCATGGGGTGTCTCCTCGCCGCCTGAGGCGGCCTCTGCAATGGGTGTTGAGTACGTGTGTTCGTTAGTAGCCGCGCGCGATATCGACCAGGCCGCCGACCGTTTCGCCACGCGTCAGCGCACCGATCTTCTCCGCGATCTGCGCAATGCCTTCTTCGCGCAACGTCAACGCCGAACTGTGCGGTGTGATCGTGACGCGCGGATGCTGCCAGAACGGGTGATCGGGCCGCAGCGGCTCTTCGCGAAACACATCGAGTGTGGCTGCTGCGATCTGGCCGCTCGCCAGTGCATCGAGCAGATCCTGTTCGACCAGATGCGCGCCGCGCGCAACGTTGATCAGATACGCGCCGCGTGCGAGTTGCGAGAACACGCGGGCGTTCAGGACATCGTGGGTGTCGGGCGTATGCGGCAGCAGATTCACGAGTACCTTCGCGCCATCGAGAAATGCGCCGAACTGCGCTTCGCCCGCAAAGGTCGCGATACCGTCGATCTGTTTCGCACTGCGGCTATAGCCGCGCACGGGGATGCCAAGTGCCGCAATCGATCGCGCAACCTGGGTGCCGAGCACGCCAAGGCCGAGCACACCGACTGTGAACGACTCGCGCGGATGCGGATCGAGCATCTGCCAGCGGCGCTGCGCCTGCAGGGCGGCGTACTCGTCGAAACGGCGCAGGTAACGCAGCACCGAGTGCAGCGTGTATTCGACCATCTGCGGCGCCATGCCGGTGTCTTCGAGACGTACCAGCAGGGCGTCGCGCGGCAGCGTGCCCGGATGTTCGCGTTCGAGCGCAAGGATTGCATCGACGCCCGCGCCCATATTGAACACGGCCCGCAGACCGGCCCGTGGCGCGAACAGTTCGCGCGGCGGACGCCACACCACGGCGAAATCGGCGGGCGCGGTGTCGCCCGGTTGCCATTCGCGCAGATCGGCGCCGGGCAGCGCGCGAGTCAGATCGTGCAGCCACGCGGCGGCGTCGGTGAGCGGCGTATAGAAGAGGATTTTCACAGGCTGGCGGATTGATTGCGTTAGCGATTGCGTGGGCGGATAGGCCTCATTCTACTTTCTTGCCGACGGCGCCGTGCGCCGGAGCGACTACGCCCGCAGTCTCGCGGGCGATTGCGAATCTTTAGCCCATAAACAAAGCACGAAAAATTGGTTCAGAAGCGCGGATCCGGCGTCCACAATGATTTATCGGGTTCCGTCAGCGAGGAAAATCATGTTCTCATGCAGCAAATCGACATGGCCACCCCGCGTCGTAACCGTACCGGGTCTACATGGCAGCGAGGGCGCGCATTGGCAGACGTGGCTCGAGCGGCAGTTTGCGCGTTCGTTGCGCGTCGAGCAGGCGGACTGGGATGCCCCGGATCTCGCGAAGTGGGCCCAGTCGTTGCGCGAGCTGCTCGCCCGCGAGCGCGGCCCGTTCGTGCTGGCCGCGCATAGCTTTGGGTGCCTGGTTGCCGCGCATGTGCTGCAGCAGGCAACGCACGCAGCCGATGTCGCCGGCGTGCTGTTCGTCGCACCGGCCAGCCCCGCCAAGTTCACGTTTGCAGGCACGTTCGACGCACGACGTATCGGCGTGCCGTCAATCATGATCGGCAGCGACACCGACCCATGGATGCCGCTCGCCGACGCCCGCGAACTGGCACAGCGTTTCGGCAGCGCGTTCGTGAATCTCGGCGATGCGGGCCATATCAACACCGCAGCGGGCTACGGTCCGTGGCCACGCGCCAAATACTTCATCGATACGCTCGTGCATTGCGCAGCGCCGTTGCGCTTTCGCGAGGAATCGATCGAACCGGCTACGCACGCCTTCGTTTGATGACATCGTCGTGCGTCGTTGGAGTCACCCGATAGCGCCGCGCAATCCGCTAGAATCCGGCTTCGAGCCGCAGCGGCGGCATCACGCGTTCATCACGTACGGGGCGTAGACACCATGACAGGCAATTCGGGGAATCCAGGACATTCGCGCTGGCTCGCAGCCGGCATCACGGCACTTGTGCTCGCGCTGGGTGGTGTATCGAACGCGCATGCCAACACGTCGCTGCTGAACGTCTCCTACGACGTCACACGCGAGCTGTACAAGGACATCAACGCCGCCTTCATCGCTGCGTACAAGCAGAAGAGCGGCGAGACCGTAGCGATCAGCCAGTCGCATGGCGCATCGAGCGCGCAGGCGCTGTCGGTGCTGCAGGGTCTGCAGGCAGACGTGGTGACGATGAACCAGCCCAACGACATCGATCTGCTCGCCGAGCGCGGCCAGCTCGTGCCCGCCAACTGGCGCGCACGGCTACCCGATAACAGCGCGCCGTACACGACGACGATGGTGTTCCTCGTGCGCAAGGGCAATCCGAAACACATCAAGGACTGGGACGACCTGGCGAAGCCCGGCGTGCAGGTCGTGATCGCCAATCCGAAGACGTCGGGCAACGGCCGTTACGCGTACCTGGCCGCCTGGGGCTATAGCAAGCAACATGGCGGCACCGACGCGCAGGCACAGGACTTCGAAAAGGCGATCTTCCGCAACGTGCCCGTACTCGACACCGGTGGCCGTGGTGCGACCACGACGTTTACGCAACGCGGCATCGGCGACGTGCTGGTGACGTTCGAGAACGAAGTCGCATTGATGGAAACAGGCGTGGGTGCGGGCAGCTTCGAGGCGGTCTATCCGTCGGTGAGCTTGCTGGCCGAACCGCCGGTGACGATCGTCGACAAGGTCGTCGACAAGCGCGGCACGCGCAAGGAAGCGCAGGCGTATCTCGACTATCTGTACACACCGGCTGCGCAGGAGATCATCGCGCAACATCATCTGCGGCCGCGCGATGCGACCGTGCTCGCGAAACACGCCAGCGAGTTCAAGCCGCTGAAAACCTTCACCGTCGAGCAGATGTTCGGCAGCTGGCAGAAGGCGCAGCAGACGCACTTCTCCGACGGCGGGACCTTCGATCAGGTTGTCGTCGACAGGAAGTAGGAAGCGCGAGGTTCGTTGCGAAACAAAGGCCGCCCGATAGTGCTATCGGGCGGCCTTTGTATTTCCAGCATCGGCCGGTCAGTCGGAGAACTTGCGCAGTTCTAATTCGCAGCCGATTGCGCGTGCCCATCGCATGCGTGTTCGCAGCCGTGCGAATCGAGCGGCATTTGCTGCGCGGCTTCCGCGCGCATACCAAGACGCTCGAGCAGCTTCCGGTCCGCTTCCGCCTGCGGGTTGCTCGTGGTGAGCAACTGGTCGCCGTAGAAAATCGAATTCGCACCAGCGAGGAAGCACATCGCCTGCAGCGCCTCGTCCATCTGTTCACGCCCTGCCGACAGCCGCACCATCGCGCGCGGCATGGTGATACGTGCAACCGCAATCGTGCGCACGAACTCGAATGGATCGAGCGCCTCGGTACCGGTGAGCGGCGTGCCTTCCACCTGCACGAGATTGTTGATCGGCACCGACTCGGGGTACGGGTCCATGTTTGCAAGCTGAGCGATCAGCCCGGCACGTTCGCGACGCGATTCACCGAGCCCGACGATGCCGCCGCAGCACACGTTGATGCCCGCATCGCGCACACGCTCCAGCGTGTCCAGCCGGTCCTGATAGGTGCGCGTCGAGATGATCTGCCCGTAGAACTCCGGCGACGTATCGAGGTTGTGGTTGTAGTAATCGAGCCCGGCTTCGCGCAGACCTTCCGCCTGGTGCGTTTCGAGCATACCGAGCGTCACGCAGGTTTCGAGGCCCATCGCCTTCACACCGCGGATCATGTCCTTGATCGGTTCGAGATGGCGGTCTTTCGGATTACGCCATGCGGCGCCCATGCAGAAGCGCGTGGCACCGTTCTCCTTGGCGAGGCGTGCGGCCGCGAGCACGTCGTCGACCGGCATCAGCTTGTCGGCTTTCAGGCCGGTGTCGTGGTGAACCGATTGCGGGCAGTACGCGCAGTCTTCTTCGCAGCCACCGGTCTTGATCGACAGTAGCGTCGAGAGTTGCACGGTGTTGGCATCGAAGTGCTCGCGATGGGTTTGCTGCGCGCGAAACAGCAAGTCGTTGAACGGCAGTTCGTACAGCGCGACGATGTCGGCGATGCGCCAGCGGGCGAGCGTGGCTTCTGAAGCTGTCGCTGCGACGGCAGGTGCGGGGGCAGTTATCGAACCGGTATGCAGTGAAGTCATGTCGTCGATCCTCATGAATGAATGACGGGGAGTCGGGTCGGGTGCTGTGCGATGCGTAACGTGCATAACGTGCGCAGCGTGTGCAGGAGTGCGGCGATGTCGAGATGTTCCGCTGCGACATCGGCGGATGTGGGGTTTAGATGCGGTACGGTGCCGAGCAGCGGTGCGCCGTATCGATGTTCGAGCCGTTCGCGAATCGCGGCGATGTTCTCGTCGGCAAAGCGCATGTTCGGGTCGACACGGTTTGCAACCCAGCCGGCGATGTGCAGCCCACGCGCGGTGATTGCTTCGGCAGTAAGCAATGCGTGACTGATGCAACCGAGCCGCATGCCAACCACGAGCACCACGGGCAGGTTCAGCAGGCGTGCCAGATCGGCGGTGTCGTGGGTGTCGGTGAGCGGCACGCAAAAACCGCCGACGCCTTCGACGACCACCACATCCGCGGTACGCGACGCCTGCGCATGAGACTCGACGATGCGTTCTACGTCGAGCGTCACGCCTTCCAGCGCGGCGGCGACGTGTGGCGCCGCGGGTTCTTTCAGCAGATACGGCGTGCGGATCGCGGGCGGTAGCAGCACGTTCGCGGCGGCGTCGAGTTGATCGGCGTCTTCGTTATGCCAGACACCCTCCACTTCGAACGCGCCCGCTGCGACCGGCTTCATTGCAGCGGCACGCAGTCCCGCGCGCACGAATCCGCGGAGCAACGCGGTGGAAACCAGCGTCTTGCCGATCTCGGTGTCAGTGCCGGTGACGAACAGCGACAGTGCGCTCATGCAGCCTCCGCGACCATTGCAGTGCCGAGTCGAGCGAGTGCTGCGTCGAGACGATCGAGATCGCCGTGCGAATGTGCCGCCGACAACGAAATGCGCAGGCGCGACGTGCCGACTGGCACGGTCGGCGGACGGATCGCGGGCACCCACAGTCCCGCGTGATCGAGCGCGTCGGCCGCGGCAAGCGCCGCTTCGTTGCTGCCGATAATCAACGGCTGCACGGCGGTATGCGAATCGACCGGCAACCACGGTGTCGTCTTGAGCATGGTGCGGGTGCGCTCGATCAACTGCTGCAGATGCGCACGACGCGTATCCCCTTCAGCACCCGCGATGATGCGCACGCTCGCCGATACCGCATGCGCGACAGCAGGCGTCGATGCGGTTGTGAAGATGTACGGCCGCGCGCGTTGCACGAGCCATTCGATCACCGTTGCATGCGCAGTGACGAATGCACCCGACACACCAGCCGCCTTGCCGAGCGTGCCGATCGAGATCAGATGCGGCGAACGCAGCGCCGCTTGGGCAATCGCGCCGCGTCCCTGCGGACCAAGCACGCCGAAGCCATGCGCATCGTCGACGACGAGCCATGCGCCGTGCCGCTCGGCCAGTTCGAGCAACTGCGCCAACGGTGCAACGTCGCCGTCCATGCTGAACACGCTGTCGGTGACGATCAGTTTCGTTTCGGCCGTGGACGCATCGAGCAGCGCGCTCAACGTATCGGTATCGGCGTGCGGATAGATCTGCACTTCGGCGCGCGACAGCCGCGCACCGTCGATCAGCGACGCATGATTCAGCGCGTCTGAAAAGAGCGTCGTGCCGCGGCCCGCGAGCGCGGTCAGTGTCGCCAGATTCGCCATGTAGCCGGTGCTGAAGTACAACGCACGCGGCGCATCGACGAAGCCGCCGGCAAATGCAGCGAGATCGTCTTCGAGTTGCGCATGCGCACGCGAATGGCCGCCGAGCAGATGCGAGCCGCCGCTGCCCGCGCCATAGCGCTGCGCGCCTTCGGCAAGCGCCGCGACAAGCTGCGGATGCGCAGCAAGGCCAAGGTAATCGTTGCTCGCAAAGCCAACGATCTCGCGGCCATCGACCGTCATGTGCGCCGCACACGGCGTATCCGCAATCCGTCGCCGACGGCGCAGGCCGCGTGCGTCAATGTCTTTCAAACCCTGTTCGAGGGTAGCCAGTAGTTGCATCAGCGGGTCTCCTTCAGTGTTGCGTCGAACGTTTCGCGCGTGCGTGTGGCGAGCAGGTCGAGTTCGCTGTCGTCGAGAATGTATGGCGGCATCAGGTACACGGTCGTGCCGATCGGGCGCAGCAGCAGTTCGCGTTGCAGCGCGTGTTCGAAGAAGCGGCGTGAGAATGTTTTCGCGGCGTTTGGGTCGTCGAGCGCGGCATCGAAAGCGAAGATCGTTCCGCATTGACGCAGGTTGCGCACCTGCGGATGCTCGCCGAGCGGCGCAAGCGCCGCGCGCAGCGTTGCTGACTTGCGTGCGTTGGTTGCGAGCACATCGTCGCTCGCGAACAGATCGAGGGTGGCGAGCGCGGCGCGGCATGCGAGCGGATTGCCCGTGTACGAATGCGAATGCAGGAAGCCGCGCGCAGTGTCGTCGTCATAGAACGCCGCGTAGATCTCGTCACGCGACAGCACGATCGACAACGGCAGATAGCCGCCGCTGATGCCTTTCGACAGACACAGAAAATCCGGCCATACCTGCGCCTGTTCGCACGCGAAGAATGTGCCGGTGCGGCCACAGCCCACGGCGATTTCATCGGCGATCAGATGCACACCGTATTGATCGCACAGCGCACGCAGACCAGCGATATACGACGCGTCGTGCATGGCCATACCGGCCGCACATTGCACGAGCGGCTCGACGATCAACGCAGCGATCTTCGTGCTGCGTGCTTCGAACAGCACACGCACGCTGTCGAGTGCGCGGCGGGCGACATCCTGCGCGTTTTCGCCGGGCTGTGCGTGCCGTGCATCGGGCGAAGCGACCACGTGCGCATGTCGGATCAACGGATCGTAGGCGTCCTTGAACAACGCAACATCGGTGACCCCGAGCGCGCCGATCGTCTCGCCGTGATAGCTGTTCGCGACGCAAACGAATTCGCGTTTCTCATCGAAGCCGCGATTGCGCCATGTGTGGAAGCTCATTTTCAGCGCGATCTCGACGGCTGAGGCGCCATCGGAAGCGAAGAACGCATGGCCGAGCGTGTGATCGGTCAGCGCACCGAGCCGCTCGGCGAGTTCGACGGCAGGCTCGTGGGTGCAACCGGCAAGCATCGCGTGCTCGAGCGTGTCGAGCTGTGTTTTCAGCGCGGCATTGATGCGCGGATTCGCGTGGCCGAACAGGTTGACCCACCACGAACTGATCGCATCGAGGTAGCGATGTCCGTCGCGGTCGTACAGCCACGCGCCGGCGCCGCGAGCAACCGCCACGAGTGGCAGGCGCTCGTGGTGTTTCATCTGCGTGCAGGGGTGCCAGACAGCGCGCAGGCTGCGGGCGACCCAGTCTTCGGTTGATGCGGATGGGTTCACACGGACTCCGGGACATGGAAGCAGGCGAACGGTTTGCGCAGCGCGCACCTGAACCGCATTGCGATTCAGGTGCTGAATGTGGGGCTCGATACAGGCTGTCGAGTCGTGCCGTTCGCCATTCCAGGCGGAGATTAGCGTGTTAACCGGCCCGATGCACTACCCCGGAAAAAAGCCGGAGAGCCAGGCTGGGCGGGCGTTAGCGGGTGTTTTCGACAGCACGGAGCCGATCGCGCCAGAAGGGCAGAAAAGACCGCAGATGACGACGGCAAAGTAGTGGGGGGTGACTAAAAAAATCGGATGGCGGGTGGGGGAAATGGAAGACTTTTGATCAGAACGGCGGTGCGGTAGCTGAATTCGAGGGAGGATGGAGCGGTCTCGACGCGATGTTTTTCGCATCGGGCGGTGGGGACGGGGTGGTAGGAACCGGTAAGCGAGAGGGGCCGTGCAGAACGCAACAGCGACGACGCGCAAGCAACTACACGCCGGAGATTATTGCTACAGGGGAAATTAACGGCTCGCGAGCGCGGGCTTATGCACCGCAGGATCAACCGCACCGGGATCAGATGCCGTGGCCGACGTGTCCTTCCACACCACGATGTCGTTCACCGCATACAGCCGGCACGGATCGCTGCTGTGCTTCTGGCAGTTCGAGATGGCCACCGCCTTCGGATCGTCACCGCCTTCGGCCCACGACCACGCTCCCGAATTGGACACCGCGAAAGCACGGCTCGGGTACTGGTGCAGGAAGTTGCGATAGCCGGCGCGACCGCTTTCGTCGACGAACGGCACCGAGTCGATCGCTTCGACCGCCGCGAAGCCGGTCGCCTTCGGCTCGGGCGCCTCTTCCACACGATACTGCACACCCGTCGGCATACCGACACGCGCAAGGAAACTCTCGACGGCGGGCCACCATACGCGCACGCCGTCACGATCGCCGACCAGCCGGTGCGCATCGTCCTTGTAGATACCGAAGTCAATCATCGTCGAACCGACACCGTGCCGCACGTCGGAGCCGAGCGCAGTCGTGTACGTGGTGTACATCTTCGTGATCAGCGCGGCGGGCCAGATCGAATCGTTGTCGCCGTAGAGCCACAGCGACGGCACATGCGTCTTCTCGCCGTAAGCGCCGAACGCGTGGGTCAGGTTGCCCTGCCAGTCGTTGCATGCATCCTGGCGCAGACCGCCCGAGAAATTGATCAGTGCGCGTACGCCCGATGCAGCCTGCGCGCCATAGGCGATCGTGGCGAGGCCACCATGCGAGGTGCCGGCCACGACGATGTGCTGTGCGTCGACATACGGTTGCTTCGACATGTAGTCGATGGTCGCGGCGACGTCGGCGGCCTGGCCGATACCGTTGCGTTCGACATCGCAGCCGTCCTGTTCGTAGACGCCGCCCGATTCCGCAAAGCCGCGCCGGTTCGGTGCGACGACGACGTAGCCGCGGCGCACAAACTCGCGCGCGAACGGCAGCGGATCGCTGCGCGCCTGGTTGCGTGGGTCGCCGGGCATCTTGCCGTGATTGAAGACGATCATCGGGAACGGACCCGCACCGTCCGGCTTGTAGACGGTCGTTTCGAGTGTGATGTCGCCGGAGGAATCGGTGGGGATGCGCAGGATCTGCTGGTTGAGGCGCGCGCTGGGCAACCATGCGTCGTCTTCGAGTGAGAGACGCTGGACCTGCGCGCTGGAGAGCGGGCCGACCTGTTGTTGAGCGGACGCTGAATTAACCGGCTTGACTGGCGCATTCGTCGATGAAGCGAACAGCGGATCGGCGTGTGCGGACGACGCAGTGAGCGCAACGAACGCCGCACATGCACAGACCGCCTTACATCCCGCCTGAACCCTTCTGAACGCCATCTGCTACGCCCACCTTGAAGATCTGCCTTGAAGCCCTTCGCCCGAGGTCATGCAACCGGATCGCCTTACGGACTCGTTACAGCGCCGTTTGACAACAACAAGCCACTGACATGCATGAGCGCTTGCACGCGCACGCTGCTGGAGATCGCAACGAGTGAACCGTCTGTCGACCGACGCGACCCCACGCGCCGAAGATGAGCGCTACGCGATACCGGATCTACACTTTGGTATCGCACGAGGACGGTGTTGAGCCGCTCCTCGCGACGTAACGCTGCACAACCTGTGGAGCGATACTGGCACGACAATTTTGGTTTGTGCAATTCGGGACAAGCCCGCAGCGAAAAAATTGCCGAGTGGCACGTCGCGCTGGAGTGACCGCCAGGTGGCGCCCGGAAGGCGCCGTGCAGAGGCGCAGGACCAGGTGTCGCGGCGATGACGGGAAAACCATGTGGCGTGCGGCCAACACTTGAACAGTACGTGAAGCCGGAGCCGGAAGGGGCTTATGTAACGGGTGGTAAGCAGGACTTGAAGCGCGACACGTGCAGCTCCGACGATATCGCGTCGCTGCGTCAGTCTTCGCGGATGTCGCCGTCAACGTAACGCCAGCCGCTGTCGTCGCGAACGAAGCGGCTCAGTTCGTGCAACCGGTGCGCGCGACCGCCAATCTTGTATCGTGCGACGAATTCGACTTCGGCATGGGTTGCGTCGAGTGGGGTGAAGCGTTTGATCTGGAGACCGAGCCAGCGCGTCGCGTTAGATGAGTTAGATGAGTTCGATGCCTCAGACGCATCGAGATCGGCGGGGCAGGTCTGTGGCGCCCAGGTTGCGCGCAAATAAGCAGTCTTGCCGAGCACGTAGGCGCTGTATCGCGAGCGCATCAACGTAAGCGCGTCCGGCGCAATCGCATCGCCATCGATGAAACGTCCACAACATTGTGCGAACGACGGCGCAGCAGCGCCGCTGCGCTGGCCGGGTGTGGCGCCGCCACAGGGGCACACGGAAGGCACAGGCGCGCTCACCATTCGAGTGGCGTGCCGTCGTACTGATAGAAGCGACCGTTGAATGTCGCGTGCGCGCCCGCGGCCTGCGCGAGCACGTTGCGCATACCGCTGACGCTATGTTCCGGATCGATCGCTGCCTGTGAGCCACCCATGTCGGTGCGTACCCAGCCGGGATGCAGCGCGACGCAAACCGCACGCCGCGTCTGCAGCGAAGCGATCTTCAACGCGTCGTTGAGCGCCGCCTTGCTCGCGCGATACAGCCAGCCCGTCGTGCCGGTCGCTTCCGTGATGCTGCCCATCTTGCTCGACAGCACCGCGAGCACGCCGCCCGCTTCTTCGACGCGCGGTAGCAGCACCGGCAGCAACTGCATCGGTCCGCGCACGTTGGTGATCATCACGTGATCGAAGTCTTCGGACGTGATCGTCTCGACGCCGTCGGTGCGCGGCCCGTACACTCCGGACACAACAAGCGCGACGTCGAGCCGTTCATTGGCGAGCTTGTCACCGAGCGTAGCGATTTCAGCGGGCTCGGTGATGTCGAGTGGAAAGGGTTGTGCGCCGAGCGCGGTGAGCGCATCGAGTGCGTCGTCGTCGCGTGCGGTGGCAAGCACGCGCCAGCCCGCGTGCAGGTACTGGCGGGCGAACTCGCGGCCGATGCCACGCGACGCGCCTACGATCAACGCAGTTTTCATGCACTCACCTCACACGGTTCGTCATTGCTGCGTTCATAGCAGTTCGATGCCCATCGCCGTCGCTTCTCCGCCGCCGATACACAGGCTCGCGACACCGCGCTTCAACCCGCGTTGCCGCAGTGCGCCGAGCAGCGTGACGAGAATACGCGCACCCGATGCGCCGATCGGATGACCGAGCGCACACGCGCCGCCGTTCACGTTGACCCGGTCGTGCGGCAGATGGTGTTCCTTCATCGCGGCCATCGTGACGACTGCGAACGCTTCGTTGATCTCGTACAGATCGACCTGATCCGCGCGCCAGCCGTTGCGCTCGAACAGTTTGCGCAGCGCGCCGACCGGTGCGGTGGTGAACTTCGCCGGCTCCTGCGCGAACGTCGAGTGGCCGACGACGCGTGCGAGCGGTGTCACACCGAGTTTCTGTGCAGTCGACTCGCGCATCATCACGAGCGCCGCGGCCCCGTCGGAAATCGACGACGAGTTCGCTGCCGTCACCGTGCCGGTTTTACTGAACGCGGGCTTGAGCGTCGGAATCTTGTCGAGGTTGGCCTTGAACGGCTGTTCGTCGCGCTCGATGGTGAGCTCGCCCTTGCGGCTCTCGACCTTCACCGGTGCAATTTCCCACGCAAACGAGCCGTCTTCGTTCGCACGTTTCGCGCGTTGCAGCGATTCGATCGCGAACGCGTCCTGCGCCTGGCGCGTGAAATCGAACGATGCTGCGCATTCTTCGGCGAACGTGCCCATCAGGCGACCGCGTTCGTACGCGTCTTCGAGGCCGTCGTAAAACATGTGATCGATCACCTGACCGTGGCCCATACGCATACCGCCGCGTGCCTTCGGCAGCAGATACGGTGCGTTGGTCATGCTCTCCATGCCGCCCGCGACGATCACATCGATCGAGCCGGCCGCGAGCATGTCGTGCGCGAACATCGCTGCGCGCATGCCGGAGCCGCACATCTTGTTGACCGTCGTGCTGCCGGTGGACAGCGGCAGGCCAGCACCGAGCGCGGCTTGCCGTGCGGGTGCCTGGCCGAGGCCGGCGGGCAGCACGCAACCGATCACCGCTTCGTCGATCTGCTCCGGCTTCAGTCCGGAGCGTTCGAGCGCAGCGGCAATCGCCACCGAACCCAGTTGCGGCGCGGTCAGCGTCGCGAAGTCGCCCTGAAACGCCGCCATCGGCGTGCGGGCGGCGGAAACGATCACGATCGGATCGCGCGAAGTTGCGTTTGTCTCACTCATGTTTCAGCTCCTTGATAACACCTGCGACGACAGCGGGTACATCGCCGAGCTTCGCTGCGTCGGCGGCGACCACGTCGTTGTCGGTCGAATGCGCGCGGCCCGCGGAAGCGGCGGCCACACATTGCTTGTAAGCGGGATCGAGATCGTCGAGGCTCGCGATCGTCATGCCGAGATTGCGCACGCGGCCGTCATGCACGCCGTACACCCAGCCATGCACGGTGAGGTCCTGGCCGCGCGCCCATGCGTCGTTGACGATCGTGGTGCGGCATACGTTGACCACCTGCTCGATCGTGTTCAGCTCGACGAGCCGGCGGTGCCGCGCGTCGCCGATCGGCCATTCCTCGAGTAGCGCCGCGTGTTTGGTGCGCACATCCTGCACGTGATGCAGCCAGTTGTCGGCCAGCCCGATACGCCGGCCGTGCAGCGCAGCGCCGACACCTGAGCAGCCGTAGTGGCCGACCACCATGATGTGCTTGACCTTCAGCAGATCGACGGCGAACTGGATCACCGACAGGCAGTTCAGATCGCTGTGCACGACGACGTTCGCGATGTTTCTGTGCACGAACACTTCGCCCGGCGGCAGGCCGATGATCTGGTTGGCCGGCACGCGCGAATCCGAGCAACCGATCCACAGGTATTCGGGAGTCTGCTGGTCGGCGAGCCGCGAGAAAAATTCGGGGTCTTCAGCGAGCTTGCGCTTGACCCACGCATCGTTGTTGTCGAACAGATGCGCGAGCGGGTGGGGCTGGTTCGGGTTTGGGTTCATGGTGCTTTTATGTCGCTTCAACGCGGTGATGGGCCGGCGTATCGGTTGAATCGTGGCGAATGGCTTCGGCCTGGCTTCGCATGATGTCGTCAGGCCGCACGCGCAGCGCGGTCCGGCGGTTGCGCGGTTGTGCCGGCTGCTGTCGCTGTTGTGAAGCGCTCCGGGTAGCGCACGCGGAAGCGGACGCCGCGGTCGTAAGGGAAAAAGTCGGGCAGTTCGCCTTTCATCAGATGCTCCTTGTGCCGTTGCCACAGCGCAGGTTCGAAGAAATCGGCGTGATGCTTGAGAAAGTACTGGCGCACCCGCGGATCGCCGAGCAGGAACGTGCCGTAGGTTTCGGGAAAGATGTCGTGCGGGCCGACCGTGTACCACGGCTCGCCGGACAACTCGTCTTCCTCGTTGCGCGGCGCCGGTACGGCGCGCACGTTGCAATCGGTCAGGTATTCGATTTCGTCGTAGTCGTAGAACACCACGCGGCCGTGCCGCGTCACACCGAAATTCTTGTACAGCATGTCGCCAGGGAAGATGTTCGCCTGCATCAGCTCTTTCACCGCATCGCCGTATTCCTTGATGCCGTGTTCGACGTCCGCGTCGGTGCCGTTCTGCAGGAACAGGTTGAGCGGCACCATACGGCGCTCGATATACAGATGCCGAATGACCAGGTTGTCGCCCTCGTATTCGATCATCGATGGCGCTTCTTTCTGCAGTTCGCGCACGAGTGCTTCGTCGAGACGCGATACCGGCAGCGCGACGCTCGAATATTCGAGCGTGTCGGCCATGCGTCCCAGACGATCGTGACGCTTCACCAGTTGATACTTCTCCTGGATCTGTTCGCGCGTGGTGTCTTTCGGCGGCGGGAAGCTGTCCTTGATCAGCTTGAACACATAGGGAAACGACGGCAGCGTGAACACGAGCATGACGAGCCCCTTGATGCCGGGCGCGATGATGAACGGATCGCTTGAGTGCGACAGGTGGCGCAGCAGGTCGCGATAGAACAGGTTCTTGCCCTGCTTCTGCAGACCTACTGATGTATAGATTTCCGCCTTCGGTTTGCCCGGCATGATCGAGCCGAGAAATTCGACGAATGCGGACGGCACTTCCATGTCGACCAGAAAGTACGAGTGCGAGAAGCTGAAGATGATCAGCAACTGATCACGTTTGAGCAGCACGGTATCGAGCGTGAGCACGCCTGGCGACACGTGATGCACCGGCAGGGCGAACGGCAACACGAGGTCGCCGTTGATAATGCGCCCGATGATGTACGCCGCCTTGTTCCGGTAGAACAGCGACGACAGCACGTGAATCTGGAAGTTGGCGGCTTCGTTGAATTCACCGTACGTATCGCGCACCGCCTGCATCACACAGCCAACGTCACGTTGCAGATCCTCGAACGGCGGCTCCAGCTGGAAGTTGGTGACGATGCGCTCGAGCGTTGCTTCGAGGCCGTCCTTGCCCGGGTAATACGCACGGTAGGTCGGCTTCGCAGCGGGCTCGTCGTTCTCGATGTACTCGGTCGAGATGGCCGGCCGCACAAAGATGAAATCGTTATTGAAGTACGAGCGATGCAGGATCTGGCAGCACACCGAATTGAAGAACGTTTCCGCGCACTCGGGCTGACGGTGCGTGGTCAGCAGACCGATGTAGTGCAGCTTGATCTGCTGCCACACTTCGTCGTCGATGTTCTCCGCATCGTATTCGTCTTCGAGCAGCTCGACGCATTCCTTCACGCGTTCGTCATACGACGTGATGCGCTCGCGCGCGAGTCGTTGCAGCCCGTGCCAGTCGGCGCGCTCGAACAATGTCTTGGCATGGATCGCCGCTTCCCGAAAGATGCGGTAGTGCCGGTCGAAACCTTCGAGCATCGTCTGCGCGAGGTCGAAACCGATTTGCGACGACAGCAGTTTAGGAAAGTGATTCATGGTGACCGTGCATTCATCCAGTGTCGTGACGCCACTCGCGATTGTATCGTTCGGGCGATCCTGCCATGCCGTGCTTGCCGCGTTGGTGCTTGCGCTTGCTCCAATACGTTGAGCGGCGTTCACAGCGGTTCCTGCTAACTCCGTGCAAAGCAGCGATTAATTGCCGGTTGTGCTGTGATCTCCGCACGGAAAAATCTTTCGTCTTCAGTGCAACTGCGTTGCATCAGGCCGTATGCCGCACCGGCTTAGCCTGCGGTTTCGTCGTGACCGGCTGCGCGTCGTCTTTTTCCCGCGTGTCGCCGTCGAGCAGTGCGCGCGCCTGCGCTTCGTACTGCGCGAGATCTTCGAGCGTCGCGTCCAGATCTTCCCGTTGACGTTCAAGCACGTCCCGATGCCGCTTGACCGTGGCGAGAAACGCATTCAGTTGCGCCAGCGTGTCGGTCGGCGAATCGTAGAGATCGAGCAGATCGCGGATTTCGGACAGCGTGAAGCCAAGGCGCTTGCCGCGCAGCGTCAGCTTCAGACGCGTGCGGTCTCGCCCTGAATAGACGCGTCGCAGGCCGCTCGCTCCTTCGCGACTCGGTGAGAGTAAACCCTGGTCTTCGTAGAAACGAATCGCACGCGGCGTGACGTCGAATTCGCGGGCA
Organism: Paraburkholderia acidicola; assembly: GCF_002362315.1. Taxonomy (GTDB): domain Bacteria; phylum Pseudomonadota; class Gammaproteobacteria; order Burkholderiales; family Burkholderiaceae; genus Paraburkholderia; species Paraburkholderia acidicola. The sequence continues at coordinate 1,089,019 of NZ_MTZV01000004.1, read as the reverse complement.
AGCTCGGTAATCGTGTACTGGGTATCCATTGGGGCATCTCGTAGACCGCCGTGATTGCGCACGAAAACGGATTGAACGATAGAATCGACGTTTACGTTATCGTCAACTTGAACGAAGCGCAACTAGGCTGCACCACGGCCCTGTGCCACCGTGCCATCGACGAATTTTCGAACAATCACACGAAGACACCCGCAATGAACGCACTCGAACATCAACTCGACTACCCGTTCGCCGATACCTTGCCCGAGCCCGGTGTGGCGCACGAGGTCGCTCCCGGCGTGTTGTGGCTGCGCATGCCGCTGCCGTTTGCGCTCGATCACATCAACCTGTGGCTGTTGCGCGATGAAATCGATGGGCAACAGGGCTGGACCGCCGTCGATTGCGGAATTGCGTCGGACACCATCAAGGCGAACTGGGAGCGGGTGTTCGACACCGTGCTGGACGGCCTGCCGATCCTGCGTGTGATCGTCACGCACTGTCATCCCGATCACCTCGGGCTCGCGCACTGGCTGTGCAACGGCGGTGACCGGCAGCGCTGGAACGTGCGGCTCTGGATGTCGCTCGGCGAATACATGATGGGCCGCGTGATGGCCGCCGGCGATGGTTCGAATGCGGGCGGCGAAGGCGCAGCGAGGCACTTCGCGCGTCACGGGCTTACCGACGAAACATCGCTCGATGCCTTGCGCAACCGCAAAAGCTATTACGGAAACCTGGTGCCTGCGGTGCCGGGGCAATATCGACGGATGCGTGAGGGCGATACGATCGCAATTGGCGGGCGTACGTGGCGTGTCGTTACTGGCTTCGGGCATTCGCCGGAACACTGCGCGTTGCATTGCGAAGCGGCTGGCGTGCTGATTTCCGGCGACATGGTGTTGCCGCGCATTTCAACGAATGTGTCGGTGTTCGATATCGAACCGGAAGGCAATCCGCTCGCGCTGTATCTGCACTCGCTCGGTCGCTATGAAACGATGCCCGCCGATACGCTCGCGCTGCCGTCGCACGGCAAACCGTTTCGCGGGGTGCATACGCGCATTAAGCAGTTGCGCGACCACCACGATGCACGGCTCGCCGAAGTGCGTGAAGCGTGCGCGGTGAAACCGCAAAGCGCCGCCGACATCGTGCCGTTGATGTTCAAGCGCGAACTCGACATTCATCAGATGACGTTCGCGTTGGGCGAAGCGCTCGCGCATCTGCATTTGTTGTGGCTCGCGGGTGAGTTGAAACGAACGCACGATGCGGATGGCGTGATCCGCTTCACCGCGTAGTTCGCGCGACGCGAGGCAGCGGCAAAAAAAGAGAAGGCCCGATTGCTTGCAATCGGGCCTTCTGCTTTTCTACGACGCAATGCCGTGACGAATACCGCTACGTTACTGCACGCTCACCGCGCCAAAGTTCTGCCGCCCAAACGGGCTCACCTGATACCCACTCACGTTTGTGCGCGTCAACGCGGTGGCCGTCGGATAGCCGAGCGGAATCCACAGCGCCTGGTCGTGGATGATCTTCTGCGCGGCTTCATACGCCTTCGTACGCTTCGCGAGGTCGGCCGTTGCCTTGCCGTCGGTGATCAGCTTGTCGAGCTGCGGATCGCAGTAGCGCGCGAAGTTGATACCCGACTTCACCGCGTTGCAGCTAAAGAGCGGTGACAGGTAATTGTCCGGATCACCGTTATCGCCGGCCCAGCCCATGAACAGCGTGTCGTGCTGCCCCTGCTTTGCCTGCTTGATCAGCTCGCCCCACTCGATCACTTTCACGTCAGCCTTCACACCGATCTTCGCGAAATCGGCCTGCAGCAGTTCCGCACCGACCTTCGGGCTCGGATTGAGCACGCTGCCATTCGGGCGCACCCAGATCGTCGTTTCGAAACCGTTCGGCAGACCCGCTTCGGCGAGCAGCTTCTTGGCCTGCGCCGGGTCGTACGCCCACGGCTGGATCGCCTTGTCGTAGCTCCACGTGTTCGGCGGATACGGATTGGTTGCGGGCGTTGCCGTGTTGTCGAACACGGTCTTCAGATACGTCGTGCGATCGAACGCGAGGTTCAGCGCCTGACGTACCTTCGGGTTATCGAGCGGCTTTTTCTGCGTGTTCAGTGCGACGAACGCGGTCATGAACGCGGGCGTCTGTTCGATCTTGATCGACTTGTCGTTCTTCGCCTCGGCGATGTCCTGCGGTTTCGGCGACAGCGCGATCTGGCATTCGCCGGCCTTCACCTTTTGTGCGCGCACGGTGGCGTCAGGTGTGATCGCGTAGATGAGCCGGTCGATCTTCGGCTTCGGCCCCCAGTAGGTCGGGTTCACGTCGTAGCGGATGATTGCGTCTTTCGTGTAGCTCTTCAGCACGAACGGCCCGGTGCCGATCGGCTTCGCATTGAGATCGGTCTGCTTGCCGGCCTTCAGCAACTGGTCTGCATATTCGGCCGAGTAGATCGATGCGAAGCCCATGGTCAGGATCGGTACGAAGGTGGCGTTCGGTTCGTTCAGCTCGAACTTGACCGTGCTGTCGTCGACCTTCGATACCGACTTGATCAGCTTCACAAGCCCCATCGACTGCGCATGCGGAAACCCGCTCGCGCCCGTGACCTTGTGCCACGGGTTGCTGTCGTCGAGCATGCGGGTGAAGGTGAACACGACGTCGTCGGCGTTCAGCGCACGGGTGGGCTTGAAGTAGTCGGTAGTCTGGAACGCTACGCCCGGCCGCAGATGAAACGTGTACGTGAGGCCGTCGGCGCTCACGTCCCACTTGTCGGCGAGCGCGGGCGCGACTTTCTTCGCGGCTTCGTCGTAAGAGACGAGCGGGTTAAAGATCACGTCGGCGGAGGCGTTGGTGGTAACGAGCGAGTTGAACTGGACGACGTCGAAACCGTCCGGGCTTGCTTCCGTGCAGACGGTCAGCGGCTTGGCCAGCACGAGCGCAGGGGCGGCAGCGAGCACGACGGCGGCGAGCAGTTTGAAGCGCATAGGATCTCCCAAAACAGGCGTGGTATCAGGCAGTTCGAGGCAGTTCGTCTTCATTCCGGCAGCGACAACCCCGGCCGGGTGTTCTGATCGAGATGCGTGCGATGCGTGCAGTGTCTGTCTGCATTTCGTTGCATTTTGCATCCCCGCCTGGGAGAAAGCTTATCGAAGGGGAGTTGCGCCGACAACCACTTAAACCGCATATGTATATGGACGGGCGAACCGCCGTGCACCGGCTCACGGTGCGCGTACTGCGACAGAAGGCAGAAGGTTCGCTTATCAGTCTGTCTGCCAGTCAGTCCGTCAGTCCGTCAGTCTTCGTCGCGCGGCTTGTGCGGTGCTTTTTCGAAAGCGCGATCGTAGAGCCAGCGTGGCGTGACGTGCAGCAACATCGCGACCACGCGCATCTGCCACGGAAACACCGCGAACGACACCTTGCGTGCGACCGCATCGGCCACTTTCCTGGCGAAGCGATCGGCGTCCATCAAAAACGGCATCCGGTACGGATTGCGATCGGTCATCGGCGTGCGGATGAAGCCCGGTGCGATCGTCACGACGGCCACGCCACGCGGCCGCATCTCGACACGCAGTGCTTCGAGGTATTTCATCGCCGCGGCCTTCGATGCGCTGTACGCGCTCGAGCCCGGCAACCCGCGCACCCCGGCGACACTCGCGACACCCACCAGCGTTCCCGTACGCGCCGCGCTCATCGCAGCGGCGAACGGTTCGAAGGTGGCGACCATGCCGTAGTAGTTGATGTCCATGACTTCGCGGAAGGTCCGCAGGTCGCCGCGACCGCTGACCGCACCGCGGCTGACGCCGGCGTTGGCGATCACGACATCAGGGCAGCCGTGTTGATCGATGAACTGCTGGGCGGCCGAGGCGAGCGCTTCGGCGTCGCGGACATCGGCGGGATAGATCGAAACGGAAGTCTGGGGATGGGCTTGCTGGAACGCGGCGAGTGCGTCGCCGCGACGGGCGACCAGGCCGAGGATCGCGCCGCGCCGCGCATATTCGGCGGCGAGCGCGAGGCCAATGCCACTCGATGCGCCGGTAATGAAAACCTTCAGAGGTGTACTCATTCCGGCGCCTTTGGGGATTACATCTTCTTTGCGCGAACCTGGGCGACCAGGTAGTCGAGCACCTGAATCGTGCCCGGCAGATCGTTCGTGATGGCAGGGCTGGTTTCGTATTTACCCTGCACGGCAAGCGTCGGCACACCGTCGATCTTGTAGTCGTCGAGCAGCTTTTTGTCACGCGCCAGCGCGGTCTGCGTCGAGAACGAGTCGTATGCCTGCTTGAACTTCTTCGGGTCGACACCCTTGGTCGCGAGGAATTTGGCCTGATCTTCCGGCGTCAGCAGGTAATCGTGGTTGACGTGGATTTCGTTGAAGATGGCCGGGGTCAGCTGCTGTGCGAGGCCGAGTGCATCGACAGCGTGGTACAGCTTCGAATGCGGAATGAAGTCGTCGCGGAACGCAACCGGCACGCGCTTGAATACGACGTCCGGACCTTGCTTCTTCACCCATGCTTCGAGGAACGGGTCGAACTCGTTGCAGTGCGGGCAGCCGTACCACATGAATTCGGTGACCTCGATCTTGCCGGCCGGCACTTCGACCGGCTGCGGCGCGGCGAGTACCTTGTAGTCCTTGCCTGCGACCGGTGCGGCCGGTGACGCGTGGGCAGCGCCCGCGACGATACCGACGGAGATGAGGAGAATGCCAAGCAGTTTTTTCATGTCGTGTGGACCTGATAAGGCGGAAATAACGGCGACGTGCGACGGCGGCGTGCCGTAGCGTGCGTCGCCACTACGAAAGTTGTGCGACCGGGGTGATCCTGCGTTTCTGCGCCATCGTACAGGCTACGGCGCCGTTCTGCCGTGATTCAGACCTGCGCCGCGCACTGAAGGTTCAGCGGCGGCGCAGCGTGTTGGCTTACTGTTTGGTGAAGCGAATGACGGCAGTATCGACGCCCGCATCGGACAGCCTTTGACGGGCCGAATTCATGTCGTCGAACTTCGAGAACGGACCGATACGCACGCGATAGTACGTGATGCCACCCGCATCGCGCTGCGTGACTTTCGATTCGAAACCCTGGAACGCGAGACGCGCGCGCTGCTGTTCGGCATCGGCGGAGGTTTTGTAGGCGCCGACCTGCAGGAAGTAGCCGGTATTCGCGTCGGCTGCGGCGTTCGATGCCGTACCCGTTGCCGGTTTGGCGTTGGCTGCATTGGCCGCGTTCGCCGTGGAGCCAGGCTTCGGCGCGGGGTTCGCCGCGTTAGCCGTGGCCGGTGCCGAAGCGCCCTGCGGCTTCTTCGTCGTCTGCGTGCTGTTGTCCTGCGCGGGCTTGGGCGCGACGGCGACGCCGTTGCTGGCCGCCGGCGGCACTTCGACGATCTGCGGCTCTTCGAGCATGCCTGACGACTGCGTCTGGTTGGTCGACTGTCCCGGCGCGGTGTTCGGCGGCGCTGGCTGGGCGGCTTGTGGCGGCACCGCTACGCCTGGTGTCTTGCCCTGCAGCGGCCGGTTCGGGTCGTATTGCGGCTGGCTTGCACCTGCGTCCGAGGCGGCGGCCGGCGCGACCTTCGCGACGAACGGCGTCGGTGCGCGCGTGATATAGAGCGCCACCACCACTGCGATCGCCAGGCCGACGATCAGGCCCAGCACGATACCGAGAAAAGTGCCCCCGGTTTGTTTCGACTGCTTCGTAGTGCGGCGCGGTTTTGCCATCGTTTGAATCACCTGCGAAAAGAATCGTGGAACGGCCGTCGATTATAACGACGGCCACACGCATCCCGCTGCGGAACGCTTACATCTTTGCGGGTGCGGAGACGCCGATCGCTGCCAGACCGTTGGCGAGCACCTGACGCGTCGCCGCGAGCAGCGCGATACGGGCGTTGCGGAGCGCCTCGTCGTCGACGAGAACGCGTTCGGCATTGTAGAACGAGTGGAATTCGCCCGCGAGGTCGCGCAGATAGAACGCGACTGCGTGCGGCGCGAGTTCGTCGGCGGCATGCGCGAGCATGTCGGGGTATTCCGCGAGCTTTTGCAGCAGCGCCATCGCCTGGTCGCTGACGAGCGGCGCGACGTCTACCTTGGGCAGCACCGCCTCGTCGGCGTTGAAGCGCGACTTCCATTCGTTGATCACCGAGCAGATCCGCGCGTGTGCGTACTGGACGTAATACACGGGGTTTTCGTCGTTCTGCTTGAGCGCGAGATCGATGTCGAACACGAACTCAGTGTCGGCCTTGCGCGAAATCAGGAAGAAGCGCACCGCATCGCGGCCGCGGCGAATGGTCGCTTCGTCGAGCAGATCCGGCGCGGCTTCCGCGCCTTGCGCGGCGCCGCCCGACCATTCGATCAGGTCACGTACGGTCACATAGCTGCCGGCCCGCTTCGAGATCTTCACTTCCTGGCCGTCGCGCATCACCGTGACCATCTTGTGCAGGATGTAGTCGGGATAGCCCTTCGGAATACCGACGCCGAGCCCCTGCAGGCCCGCGCGCACCCGCGCGATCGTGCCGTGGTGGTCCGAGCCCTGCACATTGATGACCTTGGTGAAGCCGCGCTCCCACTTCGCAACGTGATAGGCGACGTCCGGCACGAAGTACGTGTAGGTGCCGTCGGTCTTGCGCATCACGCGGTCTTTGTCGTCGCCGTCGTCGGTGGTGCGCAGCCACAGCGCGCCTTCCTGCTCGTAGGTCTTGCCCGCGGCGACCAGCGTATTGACGGTCTTCTCGACGAGTCCTTGCGTGTACAGCGACGATTCGAGGAAGTACTGGTCGAAGATCACGCCGAATGCCTGCAGGTCCATGTCCTGCTCGTGGCGCAGATACGCGACCGCGAAACGGCGGATCGCATCGAGGTTTTCGATGTCGCCGGCACCCTTCACCGGTTCGCCGTCCTTGGCTGCCACGGTTTCGCCGCTCAGGTAGTCGTGCGCGATGTCGGCGATGTATTCGCCGTTGTAGGCAGACTCGGGCCAGCCTGCGTCGCCGGGCTTCAGGCCGCGCGCGCGTGCCTGGGTCGACAGGGCGAGCGTCTGGATCTGCACGCCCGCATCGTTGTAATAGAACTCGCGATGTACGGCGTAGCCCTGCGACGCGAGTACGTTCGACAGTGCATCGCCGAGCGCCGCCTGGCGACCGTGGCCGACGTGTAGCGGGCCGGTCGGGTTGGCGGAGACGAATTCGATCAGCACGCGCTTGCCTGCTTCGCGTTCCGAGTGGCCGAAGGTGTCGCGTTCGGTGAACACGGCGCCGACTACGGCCTGCTTCGCGGCAGCGGCGAGGCGCAGGTTGATGAAGCCAGGACCGGCGACTTCGGCGCCATCGACGAGCCCCTTCGCCTGCGGATGCGCGAGCACCGCATCGACGATCTGCTGGGCGAGCTGGCGTGGATTGGCGCGCAGCGGCTTGGCGAGCTGCATCGCGACGTTGCACGCGACATCGCCGTGCGCGGCGACTTTCGGGCGTTCGAGCGTGATGGCGGGCGCGACGAAGGCGGCATCGGCTTGGCCCTGAGTGGCCTGGGCGACCTGCTCGACGATGTCGGCGAGCAGTGTTTCGAGAGTCAGTTTTTGTGCGGGCAGCATGCTTGTTGCGAGTCCAGTGAGGCAGTGCAGTAAGGCGACCGAGGCGCCGGATGGTAGTTCAGCCACGGCAGGCGGTTGGTCCGCTCGCGGCGGAGGGTTCGTTTCGCCTGCGGCGGATCGTTCATTCCGCCTGAGGCGGATCGTTCATCCGCCTGCGGCCGTCGCCACGGCCGCAGGCAGCGATCGGGGAGGCGGGAGCGGGCGGGACCGGCAAACGGATCGGGCGCGTCGGGAGGTGCTTTTTCGGTCTAGACGGATTTTAGCAGGTGCTAATATGTCCATTGAGTGTCCACTGGATGGATGCCCGATCAAGGGCCGTGGCAGCTGGCGCGCGCCGGCCGAGTCAACGAAACCGCACGACCGCCGCCCTATGGCGCCTCGTACGCGAATCCAACATAACGAAAAGGGAATTGCCATGCTGGTTACTTTCAAATGTCGCGCCGCCCCGGACGTCGTGATGCTCGAAAATCTCGCACAGTATCTCGTCGGTATCGTCGGCAAACCGCTGGGCGAACGCGGTGTCATCATGCACGACGAACTCGATGCAGCGATCGCGAAGCTCGAGTCGGCCATCGTCACCGACAAGCAGGAGCGTGCCGAACACGACGGGCACTTCCACGAAGGGGAAGAAGGCCACGAGCACCATGAAATTCCAATTGGCCTCGCACAGCGCGCGTACCCGTTCCTCGACATGCTGCGCCTCGCGAAGCAGGAAAACAACGATGTGCTCTGGGGTATCTGAACGGTTGTCAGGTGGTGACCCGCGGTGCGGGTGCTGGCATTGACCGTTGACCAGGCCGGGTAAGTCACCGTGCGCATCGAGCGCACCAAAAACAATGAGCCCGCTATAAGCGGGCTCTGTCGTTTCTTCAGGTCTGCGGTGTGCCGTACCTCGATTACTGGCTGGCGGCTTCTGGCGTAGCGGCCGGTGCCGACGCACCCTTCTTCACTTTTTTCTTCTTCGCCTTCTTCACGTGTTTCTGGGTGGGTGGCGAGTACGAACTGACCGCGCTCGCTTCGGCGGGCGCGGCGGTTTGGGCGAGCGCCAGCGACGAACCCGCGGCCAGTGACAATGCAGTCAGTAACAGCGTCAGCTTTTTCATACGATTTTCTCCGTGACGGTTGCAAGTCGTTGAAGCCGGCGCGTTGTTGACCCCGCGTCCGGCGGGCACAGCTGCTTCAGCTTACAAAACCGAAATTCGCGCTGCCAGAAATATTCGGCCTTACACATCCGATATATTGCCCACCCGTCGAGGCTTTACAGCAGCGGCGCGAGCGCCCGTTCCGCATCCGTTTTCGACAGAGCCATGCGCTGCGCGAAGTCTTCAACCTGATCCTGGCTGATCTTGCCGACCGAGAAATACGTGCTGTCCGGATGTGCGAGATAGAACCCGGAGACGCTGGCAGCGGGCAGCATCGCCAGCGATTCGGTCACGCTCATACCGATCTCTTCGGCGCGCAGCACGGTGAACATGTCCTGCTTCACGAGGTGGTCCGGGCAGGCCGGGTAGCCCGGCGCCGGCCGGATGCCGCGGTATTTCTCGCCGATCAGATCTTCGTTGGACAGCGTTTCGGCGGCGTCGTAGCCCCACAGGTCGCGACGTACACGTGCATGCATCGCTTCGGCAAACGCTTCGGCGAAGCGGTCGGCGAGTGCCTTCAGCATGATCGCGCTGTAGTCGTCGTGATCCTTCTCGAACTGCTTTTCCTTCACGTCGACACCGAGGCCGGCCGTCACCGCGAACATGCCGATGTAGTCGGCGACGCCGGAATCCTTCGGCGCGATGAAGTCGGCCAGCGACCGGTTCGGCCGCATCACGCCGTCCACCACCGGCCGCACGCTCTGCTGGCGCAGGTTGCGCCACGTCAGCGCGACTTCGGTGCGCGAGTCGTCGGTGTAGATCTCGATGTCGTCGTCGTTGACGGTGTTCGCGGGCAGCAGCGAGATCACGCCGTTCGCGGTGAGCCAGCGGCCCTGGATCAACCGCGACAGCATCGATTTCGCGTCGGAGAACACGCGCCGTGCCGATTCGCCGACGATCTCGTCGTTGAGGATGGCCGGATACGGGCCGGCGAGATCCCACGTCTGGAAGAACGGCGCCCAGTCGATGTAGTTCGCGAGTTCGTTCAGATCGAAGTTCTTGAACACGCGGCGACCGATGAACTTCGGTTTGACCGGCCGGTAGCCGGCCCAGTCGATCTTCGTCTTGTTCGCGCGCGCCTCGGCGAGCGTGACCATCGGTTGCACCTTGCGGTTGGCGTGCTGGTCGCGGATGCGGTCGTAGTCGGTCTTCAGGTCCTGCAGATACTTCGCCGCGCCTTCATCGGAGAGCAGGCTCGATGCAACCGACACCGAACGCGACGCATCCGGCACATACACCACAGGGCCTTCGTAATGCGGCGCGATCTTGACGGCGGTGTGTACGCGCGAAGTCGTAGCGCCGCCGATCAACAGCGGAATCTTCTTGATGCGGAAGTAATCGTCGCGTTGCATCTCGGAGGCGACGTAGGCCATTTCCTCGAGGCTCGGCGTAATCAGCCCCGACAGCCCGACGATATCCGCGCCCTCGACCTTCGCCTTCGCGAGAATCTCGTTGCACGGGACCATCACGCCCATGTTGACCACTTCGAAGTTATTGCACTGGAGCACTACCGACACGATGTTCTTGCCGATGTCGTGCACATCGCCCTTCACGGTGGCGATGACGATCTTGCCCTTCGCGCGCACGTCGCCGCCGGCTTCGGCGAGCAGCCGCTTTTCTTCTTCGATGAAGGGGATCAGATGCGCGACGGCCTGCTTCATCACGCGCGCCGATTTGACCACCTGCGGCAGGAACATCTTGCCCTGACCGAACAGGTCGCCAACGATGTTCATGCCGTCCATCAACGGCCCTTCGATCACGTTGATCGGTCGGCCGCCGGCCGCCTCGATCTTCGCGCGGACCTCTTCGGTATCCTCGACGATGAAGGTCGTGATGCCGAGCACGAGCGCATGCGACAGACGTTTTTCGACGGGCTGGTTGCGCCATTCGAGGTTTTCTTCTTTCTTCGCGGCGCCGGTCTTGAACTTGTCGGCGACTTCGAGCAGACGGTCGGTGGCGTCGTCGCGGCGGTTCAGCACGACATCCTCGACGCGCTCGCGCAGTTCGGCGTCGAGATCCGCATAGACACCGAGCTGGCCCGCGTTGACGATGCCCATGTCCATGCCCGCCTGGATCGCGTGGTACAGGAACACGGTGTGGATCGCCTCGCGCACCGGGTCGTTGCCGCGAAACGAGAACGACACGTTCGACACGCCGCCGCTGATCTTCGCGTACGGCAGGTTCTGCTTGATCCAGCGGGTCGCGTTGATGAAGTCGACCGCGTAGTTGTTGTGCTCTTCGATCCCGGTCGCGACCGCGAAGATGTTCGGATCGAAGATGATGTCTTCGGGCGGAAAGCCGACTTCGTTGACGAGGAAATCATACGAACGCTTGCAGATCTGCGTCTTGCGCTCGAACGTGTCGGCCTGGCCTTTTTCGTCGAAAGCCATCACGACCGCGGCCGCACCGTAGCGGCGAATCAGTTTCGCGTGATGGCGGAACGCGTCTTCGCCTTCCTTCAGTGAGATCGAGTTGACGATCGCCTTGCCCTGCACACACTTCAGGCCCGCTTCGATGACGTCCCATTTCGACGAGTCGATCATCACCGGCACGCGCGCAATATCCGGTTCCGACGCGATCAGATTCATGAAGCGGACCATCGCCGCTTTCGAATCGAGCATCGCTTCGTCCATGTTGATGTCGATCACCTGCGCGCCGTTCTCCACCTGCTGACGCGCGACCGCGAGCGCTTCGTCGAACTGGCTGTTGAGAATCATCCGCGCGAACGCTTTCGAGCCGGTGACGTTGGTCCGTTCGCCGACGTTGATGAAGAGCGTGCCGGTCGTGACGTTGAACGGTTCGAGGCCGGACAGGCGCAGGGTGTGATCGGTCATGGCGTGGTGTTTTCTATGGAGCGGTGCAGGAACGTGGGACGGCCGCGCGGCTCAGGCCGCGTCGCGATAGTGACTTGGCCAGCGGCGCGGCTTGATGTCGGCGAGTGCTTTCGCGATTGCCGCGATGTGTTCCGGCGTCGTGCCGCAGCAACCGCCCGCGATGTTGACGAGCCCGGCCTGGGCGAACTCCTTCAGCAACCCGGAGGTGTCGGCGGGCGTTTCGTCGAAGCCGGTGTCGCTCATCGGATTCGGCAGGCCGGCGTTCGGGTAGCACGACACGTAGGTATCGCAGAGCTTGGCGAGCTCGGCGACATACGGGCGCATCAGCGCCGCACCGAGCGCGCAGTTCAGCCCGAACGTGAGCGGCTTCGCGTGCCGCAGCGAATTCCAGAATGCTTCGACGGTCTGGCCGGACAAGATGCGGCCCGATGCGTCGGTGACGGTGCCGGAGATCATGATCGGCAGGATTTCGCCGGTGTCTTCGAACAGTTCGTCGAGCGCGAACAGCGCGGCTTTCGCGTTCAGCGTGTCGAAGATCGTCTCGACGAGAAACAGGTCGACGCCGCCTTCGAGTAGCGCTTTCGCCTGCTCGTAGTAGGCGGTGCGAAGCTCGTCGAAGGTCACGTTGCGCGCACCCGGATCGTTGACGTCAGGCGAGATGCTGGCCGTTTTCGGCGTCGGGCCAATCGCGCCGGCGACAAAACGCGGCTTGTCCGGGCTCGAGTAGCGCTCGCACGCGACGCGGGCGATCTTCGCCGATTCGAGGTTCATCTCGTACGCGAGGTTCTCCATGCCGTAGTCGGCCTGGGCGACCGTGGTCGCGCCGAACGTGTTGGTCTCGATGATGTCGGCGCCGGCCGCGAGGTACTGCTCGTGAATCTCGCCGATGATCTGCGGCTGGGTGATCGACAGCAACTCGTTATTGCCCTTGATGTCGCGCCCGTAGTCCTTGAAGCGCTCGCCGCGATACGCTGCTTCGCCGAGCTTGTACTGCTGGATCATCGTGCCCATCGCTCCATCGAGGATCAGGATGCGCGACTCGAGCTGCGCGGGCAGCGTTGCGCCGCGCGTGTAGGCACGGGCGGATGCAGCGGTGCGGGCGGCACCGGCGGAGGAGGCAGGCTGGTTCATGGCGAATCGTGGTGAAGGCGCGTGGCAAAAGCAGCTTGCGCCTGATGGAACGCGGGACCCGCCATTGTAGCCGCAGCCGCCCGGGGGCGCTGAGCGCGGCCATCGGGCGCCAAGACGCCTGCACGGGCGGGCGATATGCATTGTGCAATGACAAAGAAAAAGCCCTGTCCGGCATACCGCCGGACAGGGCTTTTGAGTAACGTGTCGCCGGGGCGTGGGTTAGTGAAGCACGACCGGTTGATTCATCAGACTATCGAATTGCCCGAGGAACTCATCGACTTCGTCCAGCGACGGTTCCTCTTCGATCAGCTTCTGTACATGTTCGCGAAAGCGCGCAGCCATGGCGCCGTCGATATAGATCTCGCGTTGCATATTCTTGTCGACGATCTCATAACCGCCAGAGCGCATGGCGAGATGGCCATCTTCAGGCGGAAACTCGACAACACAATAATTGGGGCTGTTGTAGATCATTTGCATGGCGACACTCCTTCTTTCCGTGGGCTCCAGGCCGTTCCTGCGCCATACATGGAGCATATGGTGTGGAATTCAAGGGGTGGGTCCGGGCAACGCTAGTAAAAATTTCCGGACCTGAAGGTTAGACAGGGGTTTGTAGAAACGTTTCAAGCATGGCAGCAAATCGCTGTGATTGCTCGATCGGTGCAAGATGCGCGGCATCGAGCAATTCGTACCGAGCCCCTTTGATCGCTTCGGCGATTGCCGCCGTCGCGGCTGGCGGCGTGCCTGTGTCGTGTCGACCGGCTACGGTGAGCGTCGGCATGTGCAGCGCGGCGAGCCGGTCGCGCACGTCGAAATCGCGCAGTGCTTCGCATGCACGCGCATAACCTTGTGGTGACGTTTGCAGCAGCACTTCGCGGATCGGCTCGACCACTTCGGGGTGCGCCTGCTGGAAGTCCGGCGTGAGCCAGCGACCGATTGTCGCAGGGGCGAGCGGTGCAAGACCATCGCTGCGGGCCGCGGCCGCACGCTGGTCCCAGAGCGCGCGGCCCTCGGGCGGCGTACCCGCGGACGTATCGGCGAGGGTCAAGGTATCCACGCGCTGCGGGTAATCGAGTGCGAACTGCTGCGCGATCATGCCGCCCATCGATATGCCGACCAGATGCGTATGCGTTACACCCAGCGCATCGAGTAGCGACGCCAGGTCGTGTGCCAGATCCGCGACGCTGAAGTCGGCATCCGTCACCGCGGTTGCACCATGACCGCGCACGTCGTAGCGCAGCACCGTGTAGTCGTCACGAAAGTAACCGGCCATCTGATCCCAGATGGACAGATCGCCTCCCAGTTGATGGATAAACGTCAGCCAGGGGCCGCCGCCCTCGTTGCTCAGTACATAACGTGTGTCGATGCCGTCGATGTTCAGTTGCATGCGGGCTCCGTTAGTCGTGATGCGGTGAAGATGCATTGAATGTAGCAATGTCGCGAGATATACGGTCGCACGAAGCGGGCCAGCGGTGTCGGTGGCGCGGCGTGCAATCAACGTCATGGGGACGTCGCTGGAAGTGCATCGGGTGGATGCGAGTGGCGTCTCGCGAGGAAGTTTCAGCAGTCTGTGTAAGACCCGGTGAGATTCAGGGGCTTTCGGGGGTGTTGCCCGAGGGTGCGTTAGGGGTCGGTGCGGCGGCCGGTTCGGGCACAGGTGATGCAACGGGCGGCGTTGCAGGCGACGTGCCTGGTGGAGCGGCGGGTGAAGCCGTGGCTGGTGCAGCCGGTAATGCAGCAGAGGACGAAGCTGGTATGGCAGCGCTACCAGTGTTATCGCCAGCGCTGCCAGGTGTGGGCGCGGCGATATCGTTTGCCCCGTTCGCTCCGTTCGTGCCGCTGACATCCGCAGCAGGCGAAGCGGCACTGCCCGTCGCATCGCCGTCCAGTGCGCCGAGCTTGCCGCGCCAGACAAGCTCAATCTGCGTGCCGTTCGGTTCGGTTTGCACGATCCGCGCCGGCAGCCAGCCGAGCGACGGCGCGAGCCATACATCGATGCGCCGCTCATCGCCGGCGTGGCGCGGCAGGCGCATGAAGTGCCGCGCACCGACAAAGCCTTGCGCCGCACGCACCGTCTCGTCGCCGATCGTCTCGATCGGCCAGATCTCGCCGCTGTTGTTATCCGCCACATAGAACTGCCGCGTGACGCCGGGCTTGTACGCATCGGGGTCGCCGCGCACGAGGCTCGCAAGCTGCATCACCATGCTGAAGCGGTCCTGCGCGCCGTCGGGCAACGCGAGCGTCGTCGGTGTGCGCGTGAACGCAATCTGTTTGTCAGTGCGGTTGAAGATCGTCACGTCTTCGGGACGCCGGCCGCGCTTTTCGATGTACTGATCGGGCGCGAGGCCGAATGGGTCGATCCGGCCGTGGCTCGAATAGGTGAACGGGCCGACAAACGGCACCGGCATCGACACGACGATCTCGTAGTGCTGGCTATCGCTGGTCCAGTGGATCGTGCCCGGCTGGTTGCGTACGCCGTTGTAAAACGTGTCGTACTGCATGTCGCTGGACGGCGGTACTGAAAACTTCACGCCTGGCGTTGCGGGCGTAGCGTTGGCAGCGTTCGAGGCAGAGGCGCCGGTGGCGGCTGCGTTGCCGTTTGCACCTGAAGCTGCAGTTGCGGCCGCAGCGCTTGCAGCCTCGGGCACTGCGGGTGCCGACGCTGCGACTGGCGCCTTCGCATCGGGCTGCGTTGCAGTCAGCACGTGTTCTTGCGGTGCACGGGGACGGGCGCGCTGAACCTGCGCAGGCTTCGGCACAGCAGTAGCGGGTTCGGCGGCCGGCTTTTGCTCGATGCGCTCCGGCTGCAGCAACGCAATTTCAACTGGTGCATGCGCGGCGTCGGCGGGCTGGAACGTTTGCCGATTACGCTCGATCCACTGTGCGGCGATCCAGTGCAGGCACAGCACGGCGATCAGCACCGCGATCCAGCGCCCTGCGCGCGTGCTCAACCGCGCCGCTGCCGTTGGCGGACGGTTCGGGCGATTCGGACGAGGCGGGCGGTTCGGGCCGCGACGGAGCGCAGATGACGACATGCAGGACGGGATGGACCGGCGGTAATAACTCGTGAGGAATCGGGCGGCGAGTGGCTTCGGTCGATACCGTACACGCAATCGATGAGCCAGCGCGCCTGCGGGGTTCGACTGTACCGTTACCCGCGATGTTCCGGACCCACGCGAAGCAACAGGTCAACTCGCTCTGTGAAACCCGGCTCAGCGCGGCGTCGGACTATACCCCAGCTCGTACGACAGCTTGTCCGCGCATTCGCGCATCGCCGTATCGATGGCACCGCCCCAGCGAATGTCGAACGCGCCTTCATGGCCGAGCGCGATTAGCCCCAGCGCGAGTTCGCCGGTCGAATCGAACACCGGCATGCAGAACGCGTGGATCGTCGCGAGCAGCATGCCTTCGACACGGGCCGCGCCGTGTGCGCGCACTTCGTCGAGCGCGCGCTCCACCTCTGCCGGTGTGCGCGGCGTGTCGGTTTGCGTGAACCGTTGCGCGCCAGCCAGTTCGCGCTCCATCAGCGCAGCAGTCTTGCTGCGTGGCAGATAGGCGGCGAATAGCAGGCCGGTTGCCGAGCCGAGCAACGGCATCACGTCGCCGAGCTTCAACGATGCCTTCGCCGGGTAGCTCGATTCCATCCAGTGCACGACCGTCGGCCCCTGGTTGCCCCACACGGCGATGCCGACAGTCATGTCGAGCCGGTCGCGCAGTTCGGCGAGCGCGACGCGCGCGAGCTTCACGCCGTCCACCCGCGCAAGCCGCGCGAGCCCCAGTTGCAACGCGAAACCGCCGAGTTCGTAGCGTCCCGATAGTGGGTCTTGTGCGACCACGCCGAGCCGCAGGAAGCTCACGAGGTAGCGATGCGCCTTCGCCGGACTCATGCCCGCGCGTTGCGCGAGGTCGCGCAGCATCATCGCGCGCGGTTCGTGCGTCAGCACGTCGAGCAGGCGGAAGCCGACTTCAATCGACTGGATGCCCGAGCGCAGTTTCTCTTCGCCGGTGTCTGGTGTGTCGTCGTCGGCTTCGAATGGCTCCGGGGCATCGGCAGCCGTGGGAGCCTTGGACATGGCCGGCGGATCGCCGGCATCGGCAGCGTTGCGACGGGCAGTGCGTGAGCGGGTGGATGACGGCATGAGCGGGAGCAGGCGCGAGCCGCGAAGGCACGTGATATACAGCGGTGGAAAAACGCGCGTTTGGGTCGCGCGGATTCACCATCGTAGAATAGATTCCTTCTATCGTCATCCATACCGCACATTTCCCTATGAAACTTGCCTCGCTGAAGGACGGCACACGCGACGGTCAACTGATCGTCGTTTCCCGCGACCTGCATACCGCGGCGATTGCCGACGCGATCGTGCCGACGTTGCAGCGCGCACTCGATGACTGGACCTTCTATGCGCCGCAACTGCTCGATCTGTACGACGCGCTGAACCAGGGCCGGGCGCGCAACACGTTCCCATTCGATGCCGCAAACTGCATGGCGCCGCTGCCGCGCGCGTTCCAGTGGGCCGACGGCTCGTCGTATGTGAATCACGTTGAACTCGTGCGCCGCGCGCGCGGGGCAGAGATGCCGCCCGAGTTCTGGACCGATCCGCTGATGTACCAGGGCGGCAGCGACGATTTCATCGGGCCGCGCGACGATGTGATCTGCGCCTCGGAAGCGTACGGTATCGACTTCGAAGCAGAAGTCGCGGTGATCACCGGCGACGTGCCGATGGCCGCGACCCCCGAGCAGGCGCTGAAAGGCGTGCGGCTCGTTACGCTCGTGAACGATGTCTCGCTGCGCAACCTGATCCCCGCCGAACTCGCGAAAGGCTTCGGCTTCTTCCAGAGCAAGCCGGCGACATCGTTTGCGCCGCTCGCCGTTACCCCCGACGAACTCGGCGAGCACTGGCGCGCAGGCCGCGTGCATCGACCGATGATCGTCCACTGGAACGGCAAGAAGGTCGGCCAGCCGGACGCCGGCACGGACATGGTGTTCCACTTCGGCCAGTTGATCGCGCATGCGGCGAAGACGCGCAATCTGCGCGCGGGCACGATCGTCGGCTCGGGCACGGTCTCGAACAAGGATGCGAAGCGCGGCTACTGCTGCATCGCCGAGAAGCGCTGCCTCGAAACCATCGAGCATGGCGCACCGCAGACCGAATTCATGCAGTACGGCGACACGGTGAAGATCGAGATGTTCGACGAGGCGGGTAAGTCGATCTTCGGTGCGATCGATCAGGCGATTGCGCCGCCTGACGGGGCGCGCTGAACGGCCCGACTGCATGCGCGGAATCGACGGGCGGCGCGCGCTTGAGCGCATCGGCATGCGCCAGACCGCAAGCGCTTCACTGCCCGGAATACCGCGGCCTGCCGCACAGATCCGAAAGGGTTTCGCCCGATGCCGGGCTGCCGGTGCGCCGCTAAACTGGCTGACGCGCGCGCCGGACGCGCATCAGGCTGCACGACAACGACAGCACGCAACAGCCGGCCGGCATAGAGAACAACATCGCGAACAACAAAAACCATCAGGAGACTTTCATGCTGCGCTTGCGCCCGTTCGACATGACGACCCGGCGTGCCCGGGGCATATCGCGATCAACCGGAACCGGAGCGGGCACGTCGTTACGCGGCTGGCTGCGCCGCGTGCCGTTACTCGCAGCCGGCCTGCCCACCCTGGCGCTCGCCCAGGTGAAGATCGGCCTGGTGCTATCGCTGACCGGACCCGCCGCATCGCTCGGCATTCCTGCACGCGACACCGTCGCGCTATTCCCCAAAGAGCTGGCCGGCCAGAAGGTCGAATACATCGTGCTCGACGATGCATCGGACACGACGCAGGCCGTGCAGGACACCAAGAAGCTGATCTCTGAGAATCATGTCGACGCGATCATCGGTTCGTCGATCACGCCGAACTCGCTCGCGATGATCGACGTAGTCGCGGAAGGCGAGACGCCGGCCATTTCGCTGGCATCGTCCGCGAAGATCATCGAACCGGTCGATGCAAAGCGCCACTGGATGTTCAAGACACCGCAGACCGACGCGATGATGGCCTCCGCGATCGCCGAACATGCCAGTGATCACGGCGTGAAGACGATCGCCTACATCGGCCAGGCCGACGCGCTCGGCGAGACCTTCTATACCGAAGTGGCGAAATTCGCGGACCTGCATCACATGCGCGTCGTCGCGAGCGAACGCTTCAATCGCACCGACCCGAGCGTGACGGGCCAGATCCTGAAGATCATGGCCGCGAATCCCGATGCAGTCGTGGTCGGCGCAGCCGGGACGCCGGCTGCGCTACCGCCGCGGACGCTGATCGCGCGCGGCTACAAGGGCAAGATCTATCACAATCACGGGGTCGGCAATAACGACTTCCTGCGCGTCTGCGGCAGTGACTGCAACGGTACGTTCCTGCCCGCGAGCCCGGTGCTGGTCGCCACACAACTATCCGTCGATCACCCGGCGAAGCGTCTCGCGCTAGACTACATCGGCCGCTTCGAAGCGCTGCGCGGACGCGGCAGCGTATCGGCGTTCGGTTCGTATGCGTGGGATGCCAGCATGCTGCTCTCGAACGCCGTGCCGATCGCGCTGAAAAGCGCGGCGCCTGGTACATCCGAATTCCGCCGTGCACTGCGCGATGCACTCGAAGCGACACGCGGCTTCGCGGATACCAATGGCGTCGTCAACATGAGCACGACCGATCACCTCGGGCTCGATCAGCGCGCACGGGTGATGGTGCAGATCCGCGACGGCAAGTGGGTGTATCAACCGCACTAAGCCACATTCAACCGCATCGAACCGGATACCGCCGGCACGCAACCCTCGATCACGGAAAACCGCCATGTCGAATCAACCACCGGAATCAGCGGAATCAGCGGCCTCGCCCGATGCACCGGACCGCAACCCCGATTTTTACGCGCACTACGAGTCGCTGCAATTGCGCCGCCATCCGCACGGCATCCTCGAAATCGTGATGAACGGTGCTGGCGCCAACCGCAGCGGTCTCGCCACCGCCGACGCGCGCATGCATCGCGAACTGGCTGACATCTGGCGCGACATCGATCGCGACAACGAGACCCGCGTCGCGGTGATTCGCGGCGAAGGCAAAGGCTTTTCGGCGGGCGGCGACCTGCACCTCGTCGAGCAGATGGCAACCGACTTCGATGTCCGCACGCGCGTCTGGCGCGAAGCGCGCGACCTCGTCTACAACGTGATCAATTGCAGCAAGCCGATCGTCTCGGCGATGCATGGGCCGGCGGTCGGCGCGGGTCTCGTCGCGGGGCTGCTCGCGGATATCTCGATCGCAGCGAAAACGGCACGCATCATCGACGGTCATACGCGCCTCGGTGTCGCGGCGGGCGATCATGCGGCGATCGTCTGGCCGTTGCTGTGCGGGATGGCCAAGGCCAAGTACTACCTGCTGCTGTGCGAGCCGGTCAGCGGTGAAGAAGCGGAGCGCATCGGCCTCGTGTCGCGTGCCGTCGATGAAAGCGCGTTGCTGTCCACCGCGTTCGAAGTCGCCGAAAAACTCGCGCACGGCTCGCAGACGGCGATCCGCTGGACCAAGTACGCGCTGAACAACTGGCTGCGGCTTGCAGGGCCGACCTTCGATACCTCGCTGGCGCTCGAATTCATGGGCTTTGCTGGACCGGATGTGCGCGAGGGTGTGAGTTCGCTACGCGAGCGTCGCCCCGCCGATTTTCCGGGCGGTGAGCCGTTCTGATGCGGTTTCGCCTGTGCGCCGCGGCCGTGTTGCGGCGCGCGGCGCGCAGCACGGCCCGCGCGGTATGATCGGACGAAGCGCATCGTGTCCGTGAACGGGCCGCCGCGCTTCAATCGTTTCCGGTGTGAGGAGAAAGTTATATGACCGATCAATCCGGCACCACGCCGCCTTTCCCTGGCTTCCCAGGTTTCCCCCCGGCCGGCATGCTCGACCGGATGTGGGAAATGATGCGTCTCACGCCGTTCGCGGGTGGCCAGCCCGGCGCCGCGCAAGGCTTCGGACCGTCGCTGTCGATGATGTCCGACATGATGGCGCCGCTGACCAACGTCGAAGAACTCGACAAGCGCATCACTGACATGCGAGCCGTCGAGCAATGGCTGAAGCTGAACCTGAACATGCTGCAGTCGGCGATCCAGGCGCTCGAAGTGCAGCGCGCAACGCTCGCGACGCTGCGCGCGTTCGGCGCGTTTGCGCAGGCGCCGTTGGGACCGAAGGAGACGTCGTCTGCGGCGTCGCCGTTTGCATTCTCGGCAGCGGCAGCGTCTGGCAGCAAGCCGGCTGAGCCCGCTGCAAAAGCGGCCCAGGCGTCGGCGTCGGAGGAAGCAGCCTCGACAGCCACCGCTGGTGCAGAAGGCGGCAGCACACCCGCGTTCGATACATCCGGCTGGTGGAACCTGCTGCAATCACAGTTCAATCAGCTCGCGCAGTTCGCCATGACGCAGCCAGGCGCGACGCCCGATGCGCCAGCGGGCGCGGCCGCGCCTAAGGCAGCTGGAGCGAAGCGGCCGGCCGCGAAGCGCGCACCGGCGGCGAAGCGGGCGTCTAGCAGCACAGGCGCGAAGAAGACTCCACCGAAGTCCGAGTAAAACGCCACCACCGATAACCCGACGCGTACCTCATGCGACTCGCACTGGTTCTGATGGGCGGTGGGGCACGCGCGGCCTACCAGGCCGGCGCTTTGCAGGCGCTCGCGAGCATTGCCCGCGAGGTCGCGCCCGCGCAGCGCGCGTCGCCGTTCACCGTCGTGTGTGGTACGTCGGCGGGAGCGATCAATGCGACCTCGATTGCGAGTCACGCCGACGATTTCGCGCGCGGCGCAGAACGGCTCGTCGATGTGTGGTCGGGCATGCGCGCGAATCACGTGTATCGCACCGACTGGCCTGGTGTCGTCGGAGCGGGGGCGCGCTGGCTCGCGGCGATGACATTCGGTTGGGCCGCTCGCCGCTCGCCGCGTGCGCTGTTCGACAACGCACCGCTCGCGAAGCTGCTCCATGAAGCGCTCAGCTTTCACCGCATCGACCAGATGCTCGGATCGCGCGCGTTGCATGCGCTGTCGGTGACGGCGCTCAGCTATTCGTCGGGGCGTCACCTCACGTTCTATCAGGCCAGCGAACCGATTCACGCATGGCGGCGCGCACAGCGCACGGCGCGGATGGTCGAACTGACGCCTGCGCATCTGCTCGCTTCGTCGGCGATTCCGTATGTGTTTCCCGCTGTACCGCTTGAAATCGACGGTCGCCACGAATATTTCGGCGACGGCTCGGTGCGCCAGATCGCGCCGCTCAGCCCCGCGATTCACTTCGGCGCCGACCGCATTCTCGTGATCGGTGCGGCCACGCCGCGCCCGGAAGTGCCGGCGGTCGAGCTGCAGGATAGCTATCCATCGCTGGCGCAGATCGGCCAGCAGGTGCTCGCGAGCGTGTTTCTTGACGCAATTGGTGCGGACATCGAAAGGATCGAGCACGTGAACCGGATGGTCTTGCAGCTACCCCATGCCGTCGAACCGGAAAGCGGCTGGCGTCACGTAGACGTGCTGGCGATTGCACCGAGCGAACGTATCGAGCTGATCGCAGCGCGCCATCTGAAGCGCTTGCCGCTAACGGTGCGCGGGCTGCTCGGTGCGGTCGGCGGCAACCGGGCTTCTGGTGCGTCGTTTGCCAGTTATCTGTTGTTCGAAAGCGAATTCACGAGCGAGCTGATCGAACTCGGCCGGCGCGACGCACTTGCCCGACGCGATGAAGTGGCCGCGTGGATCGAGCAGGCGGGTGCAAGCGGGCACGCTGGCCGCTGACACAATCGCGATGATGCTGAATCAACGTGGCAACCCGCTTTCCTGTACCTGATCTGGCAGCGAGCCGGACCGTCCCGGACGCAACCAGGTTTTGTCAAGTTCGCGTGCTATCATGCAACGAGCTTTCAGAATTTTCGGGCGCACAGAAAACAATCTACGAATCGCCCGTTTGTCGGCCCAGGCAAGGTACTTCTCCACCCACGGCTGACCGCGTGGCGGTCGCCGCCCCGCGCAAAAACCGGTTTTTTCGCACACGCACAATCGTTTCCAGACGTTTCTTTGCGACATGCATGCATCTGAGCGTCCGATTGCCGCGTAAAATTGAACATTGAGCGTGTGAACAAGCGGTTTCCGTTCGCCAGCCGAAACAGTAACCAGATTCAACAGTCGTCGTAACGCGCAGAAACAGGGGTGGGAATATGAACACCATGCTTTATCCGGAACTTTACAGATCGCTCGAGTCCGTTCGATGGGACATGGAGAAGGACATTCCATGGGACTCGTTCGATGCTTCGCTGCTCACCGACGAGCAGGCGGCGACGATCAAGATGAACGCGATCACCGAATGGTCGGCGTTGCCCGCGACGGAAATGTTCCTGCGCGACAACCATCACGACAGCGACTTCTCTGCCTTCATGAGCGTATGGTTCTTCGAAGAGCAGAAGCATTCGCTGGTGCTGATGGAATACCTGCGGCGCTTCAAGCCGGAACTGGTTCCGACCGAAGAAGAACTGCATGCGGTGCGCTTCGTGTTCGATCCGGCGCCCCCGCTCGAAACCTTGATGCTGCACTTTTGCGGCGAGATCCGTCTGAACCACTGGTATCGCCGGGCCGCCGAATGGCATACCGAGCCGGTCATCAAGCACATCTACGAAACCATCTCGCGCGATGAAGCGCGTCACGGCGGTGCCTACCTGCGCTACATGAAGAAGGCGCTGACGAACTTCGGCGACGTCGCACGTGCGGCATTCGCGAAGATCGGCGTGCTGATGGCGTCGGCGCGTCGCACCGAAAAGCCGCTGCATCCGACCAACCTGCACGTGAACCAGGCACTGTTCCCGCGCGACACGATCCAGTCGCGCCTGCCCGATCCGGAATGGCTCGAACGCTGGCTCGACGAGCAGATCCGCTTCGACGACGGCTGGGAAAAGAAGGTTGTCGAGCGCATCCTGCACAACCTGTCGATCCTGTTCGAGCGCACCTTCAACACGGCGCAGGAACTGAATCGCTACCGCAAGGAAGTGGTCGGCCGTCTGCAGGCCGAGCAAGGTTCGGCGCAGCAACAACCGGCCTGATTGCGCCGGTAGCCGGTAGCAAGAATCAGTAGCCCGAACCGGCAACGGACACGAAACGGCCCGACAGGCGCAAACCTGCCGGGCCGTTTTTCTTTCTGCCGTCGTGTCCGCCTTCGTGGTGTCTTCATTCGTCCGATATTTACTCCTCACTCACCGTCCATTTGCCCGATTCCCATGCCTGCCATTTTTGAACGCAAGCTCACAACCCGCGAAGCACTCGCGCAACTACGTCCGTCGCTAACCGGCCCGGTGGTGTTCACGAATGGCGTGTTCGACATCCTGCATCGCGGGCACGTTACGTACCTCGCCGACGCGAAGGCGCTCGGCGCGAGTCTGATCGTCGGTGTGAATAGCGATGCGTCGGTGCGCATGCTCGGCAAGGGCGATGACCGGCCGATCAACGCAGAAGCCGACCGCATGGCGCTGCTCGCGGCGCTGGAAAGCGTCGACTGGGTGGTGTGTTTCGAAGAGCAGACACCGGTGAAGTTGATCGAAGCGCTGCGTCCCGACGTGCTCGTGAAGGGCGGTGACTACGACATGGACACGTTACCGGAATCTGCACTGGTGCGCGGCTGGGGCGGTAGCGCGCTCGCCATTCCGTTCGAGCACGATCGCTCGACGACCTCGCTGCTGAAGAAAGTGCGCGCTCAGGGCTGATGCGCGTATTTCGTCTGGGGAATCGCGTGCCGGTGATGCGGCGGTAGCGCGGTTATTACGTGGCGATTGCTCGGCTATTGCGCAATCGCCGACGCCGCGATCGCCGGAGCAGGGGCCGGTCCACCAACGACAGCCTGGTCCGCCGCATCCGCAGCCGACAGCGGACGCACCTTGAGCCAGTCGGCGTGAATCTGCCGGTTCAGATGATTCGGCTCGCGTATGCCGGCGGCCGGCAAAGGACCGAAGACGCCGCGCATCGCGACAAACGCGAGCACATTGGCAAGAAGCAGAATGGCGATCAGCCAGCGCAGCATGGTCAGAGTCTCCGTCGAGAGGATGAGGCTGCGTTCATCGGGCACGTGCGGGTCAGGTCGATGGTGCGGAGGATGCGGGTGGTGCGGTCCGTGCGGCATCGTCGGCAGCGATCAATGCGAGGCCGGACAGCACGAGCGTGTCGTGGCGAGTATGCGGTACCTGCAGCGCGCCTGTCACTTCGATCGCTGCGCCGCCGCCCACCACGAGCCGCACCGGCACCTGCCACGCCGCCTGCAGATCGCGCCACGCCCGCTCGATCAGCCCCGCCTGTGCCAGCACGCAACCGGCCGACAGCGAACGCAGTGTATCGGTTGCAAACGACGGGCCGGAGCCATTCTCACCCTTGAGCAAACCTTGCGCGGACGGTATATCGAGTGTCGGCAACTGGGCGGTGTGCTCACCGAGCGAGCGCATCATCAGCGACCAGCCGGGCGCAATCAGACCACCGACAAAACTGCCGTCCGCCCGCAGCGCTTCGAGCGTCGTCGCGGTGCCGAACGTCGCGATCAGCAGATGCTCGCCGGGAAACGCCGCGTGCGCGCCGATCAAGCCAGCCCAGCGGTCGCTGCCGAGCGCGGACGGCGTCGTATAGCCATTGGACACGCCGCATTGCCGCGCGACCGCACGGATCGCCGTGCGCGGCAGAGCGGGCCAGTGCGCATCGAGCAGTGCGTCGATGCGTTGCCCAACCGCGGCGCCCGCGACGTTCGACAGCCACGCTCCGCGCGGTACCGGCAGTTGCGACCAGTCGGGGCCATCGGCGGCTTCGTCGACCCCGGCCTGCGCCTTGCGATGTTCGAACGTGCCGCTCTGTACTTGCGTGCCGTCGGCCCGTACTAGCGCCCACTTCACCCGGCTATTACCTGCATCGATCAGCAAAAATAGCGCGTCGCTCATGCGGCACCGTCGCTGGCGAGCCGCAGCGACACATCGCCGGTAGCGATCGTTTCGCGGCCGCTCGCGGTGTCGAGCAGCAACTGGCCGCTTTCGTCGACACCCGCCGCCACGCCGCGCGCGATCTCCTTACCCTGTTCGATCAGCACCACTTCGCGGCCCGCGTAAGCGTGGCAGCCGTTCCAGCGCTGGCGGAACGGCGCGAAGCCGTCGGTTGCGAAACGCTGCAATGCGGGTTCGAGGGCATTCAGTTCGGCGGCGAGCGTATCGGTGAGATTCGCCGTCGGTAGCGCGCGCGACAGCGCGGTCGGCGCCGTACCGCGCACCTGCGCCGGCACATTGGCATTGAGCGCCCCAACCTTCGCGGCGAGCGCGTCCGCGCCCTTCACATTGGTACCGATGCCGATCACGACGGCGCTAGCATCGTCGGTACTCCAGGCGGTTTCGATCAGGATGCCAACCAGCTTGTCGCCTTGGAACAGCACGTCGTTCGGCCACTTCAGGGCGATCTGGCCAGCCGCGGGACCGAGCGGCAGCGAGCGCAATCCGTCGACCAGCGCCACGCCGACCGCGAGGCTCAACCCCGCGAGCCCTTCGAGCGGCCGCGGCAGCACGCAGGCGACAGAAAACAGCAGCGCATTGCCCGGTTCCGCATACCAGGTGCGACCGCGCCGGCCACGACCGGCGGTCTGCAGATAGGCGACCCGCACGATCGGCCGGGCAAGCGCGCTGGCCTTGCGCGGCAGCGCCTTGACGGTGGCCATCAGGTCGGCGTTGGTCGAACCGGTTTCTTCGACGATCTCGATCGGCCAGTCTTGCGCATGCGAGCCGAACAGCGCGACTGCGCGGGCCCGGTCGATGCGCCAGTCGCCTGCCGAACCGGCGCTGGAGGGGGGGGTAGGTGGGTTCATGGCCCGTATTGTAGCCACAGGGACCAACCGCGGGCGCGGCCACGCTTGCGACGCGCTGCGTTCGTTACAATGACCGCTGGTCCGGGCACACGAATGCTGACACCCGGGTCGCTGCCCCCAAACCCATAACCCCTTTCTTCCACGCACCCTTGAACTTCGACACTCCGCCCGGTCTCGACATCACTGCGGGCAATCAGGGCAAGGTGGTCCGGCTCTCCGGCCAGTGGACGGCGCTCGCGCTGGCGCGCTCGCGCAGCCACGTGGTGCCGCGTCTGCGCGCGCTGGCGGGCAGTGCGGAGCGGGTCGTGCAATGGGACCTGTCGCGCGTCGAGCGGCTCGATCACGTCGGCGGCCAGGCACTGTGGCGCATCTGGGGCCACCGGCTGCCGCCGGAACTCGCGGAACTGAACGACACACAGCGCGATATCTTCGAGCGCATCGCGCTGCTCGACGCGGGCCGCGAACCGGTCGAGGCCGTGCCGCGCATCGATCCGTTCACGCGCCTCGGCCTGTCGCTCTTCTCGTTCTTCGAGCATCTGTCGGGTGGCATCGCGATGTTCGGTCGTGTCGTGCTCGATCTGCTGGCCATCGCGCGCAATCCGAAGATCACGCCGTGGACCGAGATCTCCGCGAACGTCTACGGCGCCGGCACGAAAGCGCTGCCAATCACCGCGCTCGTCGCGTTCCTGATCGGCATCGTGCTGAGCTATCTGTCCGCGCAGCAGTTGCGGCTGTTCGGTGCGAACCAGTACATCGTGAACATTCTCGGGCTGTCGGTGATCCGCGAACTGGGGCCGGTGCTGTCGGCGATTCTGGTTGCCGGGCGCTCGGGCTCGGCGATCACCGCGCAGATCGGCGTGATGCGCGTCACCGAAGAACTCGACGCAATGCGCGTGATGGGCATCCCGCACGGCCTGCGGCTGATCCTGCCGCGCGTCGTCGCGCTCGCCGTCGCGATGCCGCTGCTCGTGATGTGGACCAACATCATCGCGCTCACCGGCGGCGCGCTCGCCGCGAAAATCGTGCTCGGCATCGACATGTCTTATTTCGTGCGCGCGCTGCCGGGCGTCGTGCCGGTAGCGAACCTGTGGATCGGCCTCGGCAAGGGCGTCGTGTTCGGCATGCTGATTGCGATTGTCGGTTGTCATTTTGGCTTTCGCATCAAGGCGAACTCGCAGAGTCTCGGCGAAGGCACGACGACTTCGGTCGTGTCGTCGATCACGGTCGTGATCCTCGCAGATGCCGTGTTCGCGATCCTGTTCCAGAACGTGGGGCTCGGATGATCGCGCCACTCACTTCCGCCGTGCGCGGCCAGCCGCTACCGTCGATCGCCGAGCCGGTGATCGAGGTGCGCGACCTCACCAAACGCTACGGCCGCAACATCGTCCATCAGCATCTGAACTTCGACGTGAAGCGCGGCGAGATCGTGTCGATCGTCGGCGGGTCGGGCTCGGGCAAGACCACGCTCGTGCGGCAGATCCTCGGGCTCGAGCGGCCGTCGTCGGGGACCATCCTGGTGTTCGGCGAGGACACCTCGAAGATCGACCCGGAGGCCGCGCATCTGATGCGCAGCCGTTCCGGCATGCTGTTCCAGCAGGGCGCACTGTTCTCGTCGCTATCGGTGTTCGACAACATCGCGCAACCGCTGCGCGAACTCGGCAAGATTCCCGACGACCTGCTGCGCGACATCGTGATGCTCAAGCTCGAGATGGTCGGGCTGCCGTGCAAGCACGCATCGAAGATGCCGGCCGCGCTGTCGGGCGGCATGATCAAGCGCGTGGGCATCGCGCGCGCCATCGCGCTCGAACCCGAGTTGCTGTTTCTCGACGAACCGACCGCCGGGCTCGATCCACGCGCCTCCGACGAATTCGTCGAACTGATCAGCTCGCTGCATCGCGCGCTCGGTCTTACGGTCGTGATGGTGACGCACGATCTCGATACGATGGTCGCGTTGTCGACGCGCGTTGCGGTGCTCGCGGATCGCAAGGTGCTCGTCGCCGCGCCCGTCGAAGAAGCCGCGAACGTCGATCATCCGTTCATCCGCGAATATTTCCTCGGCCTGCGCGGCCGCCGTGCGCTCCAGGCGTTGCCGCCCGAGCGCCGTGCGAAGCTGCCGCCGGCCGCGCTCGAGCCGGCGTCATCCGAGCTACCGCTGTGAACCAGGGAACCTGACCATGGAAAACAAATCGCACGCCTTCTGGGCCGGGCTCTTCACTGTCGCGCTGCTGGTCGCGATCGCCGTGGCGGCGTTCCTGTTCAACGTCGACCGGTCGGTGCGCATTCCGTACGACCTGATCGCGCGGACCAATGTCACCGGGCTTTATACCGATGCCGCCGTGCGGTATCGCGGGCTCGACGTCGGCAAGGTGCAGACGATCAAGTTCGATCGCTCGCATCCGGGACAGATCGTGATTCGCATCGTGGTCGACAAGAATGCGCCGATCACGCGCTCCACATTCGGCAGCCTCGGCTTTCAGGGCGTGACGGGAATCGCGTTCGTCCAGCTCGACGATACGGGCCACGATCCTGCACCGCTGCCGTCCACCGTGAAGGATGTGGCGCAACTGCCGATGCATCCGGGCCTGCTCGACCAGTTGCAGGAGCGCGGCGACGTGCTGCTGCGGGAACTTGAAAAGGCGGTGGGCGACGTCGACGCGATGCTCTCCGACGACATGCGCAACCAGTTGCTCGCAACGGCTGCCAGTTTGCAGCACGCTGCCGACGGCGTGACGACGCTCAGTCAGCAGATGGGCCCGACGGTCGGCAAGCTGCCCGGCACGCTGACGCAACTGGACAGCACGCTCGCGTCGACTAACCAGTTGATCACGAGCCTGAACCGCTCGGACGGCCCGCTCAACAAGGTCGGCACGGCGGCACAGCAGGCGGGCATCGCGCTGTCGTCGATGGATAGCACGCTGCAGGATCTGTCCGCGCGGGTCAGCTACGAGACGCTGCCGCGTGTGAATTCGCTGTCTCAGGATGTGAGGTCGGCGGCGCGCTCGGTGGATCGTGCCGCCGATGCATTCAGCAACAACCCGCGCAGTGTGCTGTTCGGCACGGCGCCCTCTGCGCCGGGCCCCGGCGAGCCAGGCTTTAGCTGGCCCGCATCGCGTGTGCCCGCGGCAGCGCAATGATTTCAAAGGACCCCTGCCATGTCACGCTTGCTTGATCGTTACTTTTCAACTGGCGCTGTGCTGTCTGCGGTGCTCGCCGTGAGCCTGCTCGCGGGCTGCAGCACACCGGCTGCAGTCGCCGATTTCCGCTATGACCTCGGCCCGGCAACGCCGGCGATCACCGGTGGCGCTCTGCCCGCCATCAAGGTGCTCGAGGTCAGCGCGCCGCAGACGCTCGATTCCGATCACCTCGTTTATCGCCTCGGCTATGCCGATGCGCAGCGGCTCTCGTCGTACTCGAACAGCCACTGGACGATGGCCCCTGCGCAACTGTTGACCCAGCGTTTGCGCGCCGCGCTGTCGTCGCGCGGCACGGTGCTGACCGGTGCGGATGGTGTGCGAGCGCCGGTGCTGAAGATCGAACTGGACGAGTTCGAGCAGGTCTTCGACGGACAGGCCCAAAGCCACGGCGCGGTCACGACACGCGCCACGCTGATCCAGAACGGTAAGGTGATCGGGCAGCACACGTTCGTGGCCCGCGCACCCGCCAGTTCGCCCGATGCCGCAGGGGGCGCCGCCGCACTGGCCGCGGCGAGCAACGATCTGATCGCGCAGATCGCCGCATGGCTCGGCGTGCAGCCGCTGGTGGCCGCGCAATGAGCAACCGGCGATGAGCGGCGCGTCGTGAGCGGCGCGCCGCGCGGACACCGGAGCGCCGCATGAGCGACAAGCCGTGGCAGCGCCGCCCGTCCGCGCTCGCGCGGCAGGCGTTGGGGCTGTATACCGCGCTCATCGTCTACGGGTCGTGGTATCCGTTTTCCGGCTGGCGCTCGCTCGGCCTCGGTCCGTTCGACTATCTGAACGATCCGCTTCCGCGTTACCTGACTGCATTCGACGTCGTGACGAACGTCCTCGGCTATATGCCGTTTGGTGCGCTTGTCGTGCTCGCGATCTATCCGCGTCGGCGCGGCGCGTCGGCCATCGCACTGGGGTTTGCGCTCGGTGCGCTGCTATCGAGCGTGATGGAGGCGGTGCAGACCTATCTGCCGACCCGTGTCGCATCGAACCTCGATCTCACGGCGAACGCACTAGGTGCGTTGCTCGGTGCCGCGCTGATGGCGCCCGCGACCGGTGCGCTGCTCGATCGCGGCGCATTGCGCCGGTTGCGCTTTTTGTGGCTCGAGCGCGATGCGGCGGCGCTGGTCGCGCTGACCGGGTTATGGCCGTTCGCAACGATGTTTCCCGCACCGTTGCTGTTCGGCATTGGCGACTGGCCGCGCGTGTTGTGGCTGAACTTCGATTCGACGATGCAGGACGCGCTGCTCGCGTGGACGCCGGCTTCGTGGCATGTCGCGGCGTGGCCAGGATTGCTCGCCGCGTGGATGCCGGACGACGCGTGGGAAGCGGTGGTCACCGCGTTGAACCTGTTTGCGGCAGCCGCACTTGCATCGCTGCCGATCCGGCCGCGCGCCCCGCGCGTGCGCTTGATGCTCGGCCTGATCGCGCTGACGCTGTTCGTCAAGGTCGGCGCCACGTTCCTGCAATCGCAGTCCGGTCTCGCTTTCGACTGGGCGACGCCCGGTGCGCTGATCGGGCTCGTGGCGGGCACTGCGGCGGCGCTACTGGCGCTCGTCCTGCCACCCACGTGGCGAGCCACCCTGGCCGCGGGCGCGCTTGCCGTCGCGCTGGTGTGCGTGAATCTGCTGCCGGTGAATCCGTACTTCGATGTCGTGCTCGCCGACTGGCGCCAGGGCCGCTATCTGCACTTCAACGGACTCGCGCGCTGGCTCGCGTGGACGTGGCCGTATGCGATGCTCGTGTGGCTCGCGTTTTCGGCGGAACGGGCGTGGCTTACACGGCGTCGTGCCGGGCGCTGAATCTTTCCGGCGCTCGCTTCGGCTCACCTCGTTGAGCTTCATCGACGCCTGTGGCTGCGAGCTGCCACCGCGCTCGTTATAATCGACCGCACAACTAGCCGTGCGTAGCGCGCATGCAGCATATACAACGTATTGCAGCGTCGCGCCGCAGCGGTCCCCACACTCCCGCGTACCTTCCGGCCCATCATGGATTCGTTCTTCAAGCACCACGTCTTCTTCTGTCTGAATCAGCGCGACCCTGGCGCAGACCGTCCGAGCTGCGCGAACTGCAATTCGCAGGCGATGCAGGAGTACGCGAAAAAACGCGTCAAGCAACTGGGCCTTGCGGGTCCGGGGCAGGTGCGGATCAACAAGTCCGGCTGCCTCGACCGCTGCGAGGAAGGTCCGACCATCGTCGTGTATCCGGAAGGCATCTGGTACACGTACGTCGATGAAGCCGACATCGACGAGATCGTCGATTCGCATCTCGCGAATGGCAAGATCGTCGAACGGCTGTTGATCGACCGGTAAATCACACGATGAACGTTCACACACAGCATTTTCTGATCGACGGCCCGGTCGGCAAGATCGAGGTCGCACTCGATCTGCCCGACGCCGTGCGCGAAACCGGCGCCGCACCGCGCGGCATCGCGCTGGTGGCGCATCCGCATCCGCTCTTCGGCGGCACGATGGACAACAAGGTTGCGCAGACGCTCGCGCGTACGCTCGTGCAACTCAACTACGTCACCTACCGGTCGAATTTTCGCGGTGTCGGGCAAACGCAAGGCGAGCACGACGACGGCCTCGGCGAGCGCGACGACCTGCACGCGGTGCTCGATCACATGCGCGCGCAACCGGGTTATGCCGATCTGCCGCTCGTGCTCGCGGGTTTTTCATTCGGCACGTTGGTGTTGTCGCACGTCGCGCAACAACTGCGCGAGGCTGGCAAGGCGATCGAAAGAGTGGTGTTCGTCGGCACGGCGGCGAGCCGCTGGGAGGTCGCGCCGGTGCCTGAGAATACGCTCGTGATTCACGGCGAAACCGACGATACGGTGCCGATTCAAGCGGTGTACGACTGGGCGCGACCGCAAGAACTGCCGGTCGTCGTGATTCCGGGCGCCGAGCATTTTCTGCATCGCAAGCTGCATATTTTAAAGCGCATCATCGTCGACGCCTGGCATTGATGCGGTACTGATGCGGCACGAATCGCACCTACGCGATGAAGCCGTTTTTCGCGTCACACAGGCTATTTTCTGGCGGTTTTCGCTGACCGGCCCCGATCGGTCGATACGGCGGCGCGTATAATGAGCGCTCTTTTTTGGGCGCAGCGCCGCCCATCCGGTAGTGCGCGGGCCCGATTGAGCACGTGCAGCGCCGGATGCCCGGCATCTGCGCGAACCGATCGCGTGGCCGCAAGTCCAATGGGCGCCGCACTGTTTTTGCGGCGCTGCGCTCGCCGACCGGCTCTACCCAACCATGCACTGCGCGTGTGCCCTCGTGTGCACGAAGCTCACCCTGCCCGAATCGATCCTATGCGTTTTTCCACTCCCGGCTCTTCGTCACTGTCCTCTCTCGTTCCGTCTTCCCTCAGCCGTGCCGTGACGCTCGGCGTGCTGCTGCCCGCTACGCTGGTCGCGAGCACGGCCTTCGCGCAGGTGCCGCCGCCAGCGGTGAACGCGCGCTCGTGGGTACTCGTCGATGCCACCAGCAACCAGGTGCTGGCATCGGGAAACCCCGACGAGCGCGTCGAACCCGCATCGCTGACCAAGCTGATGACGGCCTACCTCGTCTTTGAAGCACTGCAGACGAAGAAGATCTCGATGGACCAGACGGTGATGCCGAGCGAAGCGGTGCGCCGCGTGCGCACCGACGAATCGCGGATGTTCATCGAAGCGAACAAGCCGGTCACGGTGCACGATCTCGTCTACGGGATGATCATCCAGTCGGGTAACGATGCGGCGATCGCGCTGGCCGAACTGGTCGGCGGCAGCGAATCGCAGTTCGTCAACATGATGAACACAGAGGCGCAGCGCCTCGGCATGGCGCATACGCATTTCGCGGATGTGAACGGCATGCCCGACGCGCAGCACTACACGACCGCCGGCGATCTCGCGCTGCTGTCCACGCGCCTGATTCGCGATTTCCCCGACTACTACAGCATCTTCTCGGTGAAGGAATTCACCTACAACAAGATCAAGCAGCCGAACCGCAACCGTCTGCTGTGGATCGATCCGACCGTCGATGGTCTGAAGACCGGTCACACGCAAGCGGCCGGCTACTGCCTGATCGCGACCGCGAAGCGTTCGCTGCCAGGTACGCCCGATGCATCGCGCCGTCTCGTCACCGTGATGATGGGTGAGGTGAAGGAACACGACCGCGTGCAGGACAGCCTGAAAATGCTGAACTACGGCTATAGCGCGTACGACACGGTGCGGCTGTACAAGGCCGGTCAGACGATCGAGACGGCGCGTATCTACAAGGGCGCGCAGGACACGGTGAAGGTTGGTGTGAAGAGCGACCAGTTCCTCACGTTGCCGAAGGGCGCCGCCGACAAGGCGAAGCCGCAGGTCACGCTGAATTCGCCGCTGATCGCGCCGCTCACGGACGGCCAGCAGGTCGGCAACGTGCAGCTCGTGGCCA
The DNA here is from genome assembly GCF_002362315.1 of Paraburkholderia acidicola. Taxonomy (GTDB): domain Bacteria; phylum Pseudomonadota; class Gammaproteobacteria; order Burkholderiales; family Burkholderiaceae; genus Paraburkholderia; species Paraburkholderia acidicola. The sequence continues at coordinate 1,054,911 of NZ_MTZV01000004.1, read as the reverse complement.
ACGGCAAGACGCTTGCGCAATTCCCGGTCGTCGCGCTCGAAGCAGTGCCGCAGGCGGGTGTAGCGGGTCGCGTGTGGGATTCGCTGATGCTGATGTTCAACAAGAAGAAGTAAGACCCGCGGCGTCCCGGGTTGCGCCGCGCGCGTCGTCGGGTTACGCCGTGCGCGGTGTTTCAAGGAGTCAAGAATGAGCCCTGTGAACGAAGAATCACTCATTGAGTATCCGTGCGATTTCCCGATCAAGGTGATGGGCAAGTCGCATCCTGAATTCGCCGACACGATCGTGACGGTGATCCGTCAGTTCGATAACAGCGTCGACGCCGGGCGCATCGAAGTGCGGCCGTCGAGCGGCGGCAACTACACCGGTTTGACGGTGACGGTGCGGGCGATTAACCGCGAGCAGCTCGACGATATCTACCGCGCGCTGACCGGACACCCGATGGTCAAGGTCGTGCTCTGAGCGGAACAGCCGTTCAGGGCTCGACCTGCAGCGACGGCCGGGCGGCTTTTTCCGCTTTGCCGGTCTTTCCGCCCTTCACCGCTTTCTGCGGACCTTCCTGGCAGGCGCGCTCGAAGAGTTGCCGGAACCGTCTGACTTCCTCGAATACCCAGTTGCGGAACGCCATCACGCGTGCTGTCTGTAGCATCTGCGGCTGGCAGAGGAAATAGTATTGCCACGGGCTCGGCCCGTCGATGTCGAAGAGCCGTACCAGCCGGCCAGCGGCAACCTCGGGCATAGCCAGCGAGCGCCGCGTGAGCGCAATGCCCTGACCTTCGATCGCAGCCTGCAGCAGGTTCGACGAATCCTCATACAGCACCCCGCGCTTGGGCTCCGGCCAGTCGTTCAAACCCGCCGCGTCGAACCACGGGCGCCACAACTCGTCGTCTGAGCGCAGCAGCGGAAATTTCGCGAGATCCGTCGGGACTTTCGGCAGCTTGCCGCCGTTGAAGGTCGGCGAGCACGCGGGAAAGAACACCTCCTCCAGCAGCAATTCAGCGTGTAACCCCGGATATTTGCCGTAGCCGAAGCGGATCGCCACATCGATGTCGTCGCGTGTGAAATCGGCGAGCGCGTTGGTGGACAGCAGCTCCAGGTCCCACTGCGGATTGGCTTCGATAAAGCTGCCGAGGCGCGGCGTTACCCAGCGTGCGGCAAACGACGTCAGCATCGACACCACCAGCCGCCGCTCGCGGTCGCCGCCGCGGATGGCCTGCGTCGCGTCGACAAGCGCGGTCAATGCGGCGCGCACCTGGGTTGCGTAGCGCCGGCCGACGTCGGTGAGCTGGACGCGCTTGCCGTCGCGGGAGAACAGCGCAATGCCGAGCTCCGCTTCGAGCGCGCGGATCTGATGGCTGACGGCGCCGTGGGTGACGAAGAGCTCGTCGGCGGCGCGCGAGAAGCTCTCGTGCCGGGCGGCGGCCTCGAATGCCTTGATGGCGTTCAGCGCGGGGAGCTGTCGTAGGTCCATGGTGGTCGGTCCATCGCAATCTGGCTCACATAGCCGTGAGAATTGATCGTTATGCGCAATCCCTTGTTACGCCTAGGATTGTAGTCAGTCAACGAGCCTTTGCGGAGTCTGTCATGCGAGAAATTTCCTCTAGTATCGTGTTCGAAATCAAGTCCGGCGAAACCGTACCGATGCGGGTCACGCGCAGCACGCGGCTGGCGATTAGCGGTGGCCCTGTCTGGGTGACGCGCAGCGACGACACCCGGGACTACTGGCTCCAGCCGGGCCATACGTTGCGGCTGCGCAGCGGCGAGCGGCTGTGGCTCAGCGCCGAGAGCGATCTGGCTGCGAACGTCGCCTTTTCGGTGCCCGGTCGTTGCGACCAGCGCGTACGCGGCTGGCTGGGGCGGATCGTCGAGCGGCTGACGATGCATCTGCAGCGGGACGGCTGGCGCACGGTTTGAGCCGGTCCGAACCAGTTTGAGCCGGCCCGGACGTTCCATAGCGATATGGCGTGCCTCCGGCGAGGTGCCACGGTTTTCGGTAAACTGCTGGAACTATGTGCGCTTCGCCGGTTTTGCCTTCCTCCCCCTCTCCCAGCCCGATTGCTCCTGACGCCGCCAGCGCGAACGTCCAGACGGCGCCTGCCGTTCCGGCTCCGCTGCTGCGCTGGCGCGGCGTGGAAGCCTACGAAACCAGCTTCGCGGCCATGCGCGCGTTCACCGACGAGCGTACCGCCGACACCCCCGACGAAATCTGGCTCGTCGAACATCTCCCGGTTTTCACGCTCGGTCAGGCCGGCGACCCCGCCCACCTGCTCGCCGCCGACAGCGACATTCCGCTCGTCAAGGTGGATCGGGGCGGGCAGATCACGTATCACGGGCCGGGGCAGGTTGTCGCATACCTGCTGCTGGACCTGCGACGGCGCAAGCTGATGGTGCGCGAACTGGTCACACGGATCGAGCAGGCCGTGATCGATACCCTCGCGGCGTATAATCTCGCCGGAGAACGCAAGGCGGGCGCGCCCGGCATTTACGTGGCACCCGGCCCGCACGCGGGGCTGCATGCCGGCGCGAAAGTTGGCGCCCTCGGGCTGAAGATCCGCAACGGCTGTAGCTATCACGGCGTCAGCCTGAATGTAGCGATGGATCTGCAGCCGTTTCTGGCCATCAATCCCTGTGGTTACGCCGGGCTCGAAACCGTCGATATGGCGACGCTCGGCGTTGCCGCCGGCTGGAACGACGTAGCCGGCACCCTTGCAGCCCGCCTCACCGCAAACCTCGACGGCAGCACCGCAGCCGCCGCCCAACCGCAGGCCGGTGCCGTCACCGCCTGACTGGATCGAACGAATGACTGACGCTACCGCGAACCTCGCCGGCGCTACTGCCGCCCCTACCGACGCTGCCGCCGCTCCCGCTGCCTACGATGCCACGGCGAAACAGAAGGCACAGGCCAAGACCGCGCGCATCCCGATCAAGATCATCCCGATCGAAAAGCTGAAGAAGCCGGAGTGGATTCGCGTGAAGGCTGCGACCGGTAGCTCGCGCTTCTCCGAAATCAAGCAGATCCTGCGCGAGCACAACCTGCACACGGTGTGCGAGGAAGCGAGCTGCCCGAATATCGGCGAATGCTTTGGCAAGGGCACGGCGACGTTCATGATCATGGGCGACAAGTGCACGCGTCGCTGCCCGTTCTGCGACGTCGGGCACGGCCGCCCCGATCCGCTCGATACCGATGAGCCCGTCAATCTCGCCCGTACGATTGCGGCGCTGAAGCTGAAGTATGTGGTGATCACGAGCGTCGATCGTGACGATCTGCGCGATGGTGGCGCGGGCCACTTTGTGGAATGTATTCGCCAGGTGCGTGAACAGTCGCCCGCAACGCGCATCGAGATTCTCACGCCGGATTTCCGCGGTCGTCTGGATCGTGCGCTCGGAATTCTCAACGCCGCGCCGCCCGATGTGATGAACCACAACCTCGAAACGGTGCCGCGTCTCTACAAGGAAGCGCGTCCGGGTTCCGACTACGCGCATTCGCTGAAGCTGCTGAAGGACTTCAAGGCGCTGCATCCCGATGTTGCGACGAAGTCCGGGCTGATGGTCGGTCTTGGTGAAACTGAAGAGGAAATTCTTCAGGTGATGCGCGATCTACGCGCACACGACGTCGACATGCTGACGATCGGGCAGTATCTGCAACCGTCCGAACACCATCTGCCGGTGCGTGCTTACGTGCATCCGGATACGTTCAAGATGTACGAGGAAGAGGCGTACAAGATGGGCTTCACGCACGCTGCGGTTGGCGCGATGGTGCGCTCGAGTTATCACGCCGATTTGCAGGCGCATGGGGCGGGTGTCGTAGATATTAATAGCTGAAAATTTGCGGTTTCTCACGCCTCGCCCCGAAGCTCTGGTCGCACCGCCAGCAGATCAACCCGGCAAAATCGCCGTTCAGAACAGTGCTCCGAGTTCTGGGCCCGGTATCTCCACATTCAGACGGAACGGCGAAGCCGCGGTTTCGTTCGGGTCAGGTACGCCGGCAGGATCAGTCCGTTGCTGCCCGTCGGCGCGGTTCCGGGAAGGTGGCGCAAGCTGTTGCGCGAGCTCTTCCAGAGTCCTTCTGTTTTCGCCAGCACCGGTGGTGCCGGCTCCATCTTGATTGCCGACATTTGGCTGCAGCATCGGGGCCGGTTCGGGATTGGGTACCTCCGCGCCGGTCAGCGCGGCTGGCATACGCTCCAGTTCTATGGGTTCATCCGCAGGTCTGCCCGAACTCCGGACGCCACCTGGAGCGACGGCGGGTGCTTCGGGATCGATCCGAATCGGTGTGCGAACCTCGGTCTTCAAGGTGCCCACGAACAGACTGTAGAGCGCACCCAGTATCCCTCCGCCCAGGATAGAGCTGAAGATTTTCTGGGCCTCTGGTGACAGCTCCGCTGTCTTTGCAACGAATACCTGCGAGAGCAGGACCGCTGCGCCAAATACCGTAACGCGCGCAGCGAACTGGCCAAAAGTGGTATTGAGCAGATCCTCGCCGGAGGGTCTCTGAGGTGCCAGCCTCGTCTGGAAGGGCACGCCTTGCCGCCAGGCCTGAAGAGCACCGAGAACCGTATCGTCGACTGTCTCGCCAGCCCAGTTAAACAAAGCCCGCAGCAGGTTGTTGCCCATTTCGAGGGACATCGTCCCCTGGCCAGATGGCGAAGCGAAAAAAGCCATCGCAAGGTTGACCACCGTCTGATTGCCGCCGTAAAAGAGACCCGCAATCATCACCGCGACCATATCGATGCCGGGTAACTGGTCCTTTAGCTGGAGGACTCGTTGTGCAAAGTCGCGATTCGCGCAGTAGTTGTAAAACACCGCCAGCGCTCGCGCGGATTGCGTCAACGCGCTCGTAGGCCCGGCACCGTCGGCCCCATTCGGGGTTTTTGCGGCAGCCGCGAGAGAAGTGACGCTGACCCCAATCATCGCCAGGCGCGATGTACGCGTGAGCGCGGTGTCTCGTTGCTTGTAGCGATCCAGCAATAGTCCCCCGGTCTCAAGCGCGATAGGCATTCCACTAAGGAGGTAGCCCGCGATTTCGTCGATTTTCTTTGGGTCATTGCCAATGAAGTGCGCAAGCGTCTGGCGTATGGCGGTCGGTAGCCCCACCGTGGGAGCGTTACGTAAAGCAATGTTGAAGATCGATGCAGCAACCCTTGCGGCGGGGAGCGCGAACTCGTTATTCACGACGTCGAGGAAAAACTTCGCCACTGCGCTACGCTCACCGGCGCTCAGGTTCGCGAACCATCCGGCGTTGCCGGCCTCTCTCGCGGCCTCCAGCTCATGGTTTTTTGGCGCAGCAACCGTTTCGACGCGGGTTTCGGTATGCGTCGCCACGGGCTCTTGCTCGACTGTCGACGTTTGTTCCAGTGTTGACGTCGATGTTCGTTCCACTGCAGATGTCGGCGTCTGAGGCCGTGTATTACCAGCCGGTTGCATCGGCTCAGAGAGGCGTTGCTCCATGTCATCGAACATGGAACTAATGAGGGATCTTGCATTTGCGAGATCCGCAGCGTCTTCCGGTGACACCGTCTGTTGGGTCGAGCCAAGGTTGGCACGAGGCGAATCAAGCTGCGTTCTGCCGGCATCGCTTGCAGAAGATGCGCGGCGGGTACCCGACAGATTCGCCGACGTGCGCATAGGGTTCGCGTTTCCTGGCGAACTCGATGAGCCTCTTCTAGGCGGAGGCACCAGACCCGTTAGAAGTGGGGATGTCGCTACAGGCGAAGGAGCGACTCCATTTCCAGTACGTGGCCCTTCAGGGGGAGGCGTAGGTGTGGCTTCGGGGCGAGGAGCAATAGTCCCGACGAACGACCCGCCAGATTCTGTAATTGAACTCAAGACTTAGCCTCTGGAATAGCGTCAAACGAAGTGAATCCGAGGCAGTCCGGATTAGCGGAGATACCATCGCACCAGCACGTTGTATGACGAGTACTCGCTAATCTATTTCCCGTTGAATCGAATTAATCTTCAAGGAATTCATAAAAACATCAAACTCACCTGGTCGGTTGATCAGGCGCGAAAATTTGAATCGCCCTGCGAAGATGGCCGCCCTGAACGGTCGCGATGCGGCCGGAACTTCCTGCTACATGCAACCCGCATCGCACCGTCTGCCGCATAGGGCCATTCATACACCCCCACCGTCCCGACAATCCACCCCAACGCGAAAAGCAATGCTCAAACATCGTCATTAGCAATCGCGGATTAATTAGAACCGCACGGCATCAAACTCCCTATAGTCGGAAGCCTTTTAGACATCCTGATCCAACGGGGCTTCCAGATGAACCGACTCTTTCGTCCGCTCGCAGCTGCACTGGCGTGCTTTGCACTGTCGGCGTCGCTCGCCAACACCGCGCACGCCGACACGCGCGAGGTCGTCATTGCCTATCAGGACATGGTCGTGCCGTGGCGCTATGCGCAGGCCACCGGCGCCGTCGAGAAAGCCACCGGCTACAAGGTCACGTACCGCAAGCTCGGCAGCGGCGCCGATGTGATCCGTGCGCTCGCATCGGGCTCGGTGCAACTCGGCGAAGCAGGCTCGAGCCCGATCGCGGCCGGGTTGTCGCAGGGTGTCGATATCTCGCTGTTCTGGATTCTCGACAACATCAACGATGCCGAGGCGCTGGTTGCGCGCGATGGCTCGGGGGTATCGAGCATCGCGGGGCTCAAGGGCAAGAAGATTGGTGTGCCGTTCGTGTCCACCTCGCACTTCCACACGCTCGTCGCGCTGCAGAACGCGGGCGTCAATCCTTCAGACGTGAAGATCGTCAACCTGCGTCCGCCTGAAGTTGCTGCGGCATGGGCGCGCGGCGACATCGACGCGACCTACATCTGGGACCCGGTGCTCGCCAAGGTGAAGCAGAACGGCAAGGTGCTGATCACGTCGGGACAGGTCGCTCGCGAGACGGGCAAGGCAACCTTCGATGGCTTCGTCGTCGACCGGCGCTTCGCTCGCGATAACGCAGACTTCGTCGCGCGCTTCGTCAAGGTGCTCGCCTCGACCGATGCCGACTATCGTGCGCACAGCGCCGCGTGGAATGCAGCCTCGCCGCAGGTGGTCGCGGTCGCGAAGGAATCCGGCGCCAACGCGCAGGATGTGCCCGCGAGCCTCGCGCTCTACGCGTTTCCGACGCCGGCGGAGCAGGCGTCGAACGTATGGCTCGGTGGCGGCGCGCAGTCAGGTGCAGCGAAGTCGCTGGCGGCGACGGCGACGTTCCTGAAAGCACAGGGCACGATCCAGAACGTGCTGCCCGACTATTCGGTGGGCGTCGATCCGCAATTCGTGCAGCATGCGACACCTTGAGCCGGACATGACATGAGCGGACTCGAAATCCGGCATCTATCGGTTGCTTATCCGGGCGCGCGCGGCACACCGCCGACAATCGCGCTCCAGGATGTCGACCTGCACATCGAGCCCGGCGAATTCGTCGTGGCGCTCGGCGCGTCGGGCTGCGGCAAGACGACGTTGCTCAACTGCATCGCTGGTTTTATCGCGCCCGGTGAAGGCGAGATTCTGCTGAACGGCGAACCGGTCGATGGGCCCGGTGCCGATCGCGGCGTCGTGTTCCAGAAGTACGCGTTGATGCCGTGGCTCGATGTGCTCGACAACGTCGCGCTCGGGCTGCGCTTTCAGCGCGTGCCGAAGGCGGAGCGCGAGCGCATCGCACGTCGCGTGCTCGCGCTGGTCGGGCTCGAGCGGTATGCGCATTCGCGTGTGTATGCGTTGTCGGGTGGTATGCAGCAGCGGGTGGGTATCGCGCGTGCGCTTGCCAGCGATCCGCAGGTGCTGTTGATGGACGAACCGATGGGCGCACTCGACGCAATGACACGCGAGTCGATGCAGGAGCTGGTACTCGACGTGTGGGATCGAACCGGCAAGACGGTGTTCTTCATCACGCACAGTGTTGAAGAGGCGCTGTTTCTCGCGACACGTCTCGTCGTGATGACGCCTGGTCCGGGTCGTATCGCGCAGACGTGGACCTTGCCGTTCGCGCGGCGCTTCATCGAGACGCGCGATGCGCGCGCGGTGAAGTCCGCACCGGATTTCATCGAGTGGCGTGAACGGCTGGTGCGGCATCTGCACGAACGCGCGCCGCAGGAGAGTGTGTCATGACGGCATCGCGCGATTCACTCGAGCGGCCTGTGCTGGAGCCGGTTGTCTACGCCAGGACGGACCATGCATCGGGTCGCGTTCGAACGGCAAAACCTGCCAGACGCTCCGCACGCACATGGCGCATGCCCGGCGAAGGACCGACCGCAGCGTTGAGCGCGGCTTCGGTGGCGACGCTGGCCGCGCTATGGTGGCTCGCCACGCACCTGCACTGGCTGCCGCCGCTGTTTTTGCCCACGCCCGAAGCGGTATGGGCCGCGTTTATCGATGCATGGCACGGCCGCATTCAGGGCGGTCTGCCGTTATCGGAGCATCTGGCGTGGAGTGCGTTGCGCGTGTTCGGCGCGTTCGCACTGGCAGCGGCCACCGCAGTGCCGGTCGGCATCCTGATGGGCGTGAGCCGGATCGCGCGCGGGTTGCTCGATCCCCCTCTGGAGTTCTACCGACCGCTACCGCCGCTCGCTTACCTGCCGCTCGTCGTCATCTGGTTCGGTATCGATGAAACCGCGAAGATCGTCGTTATCTATCTGGCCTGCTTTGCGCCGATCGCGATGGCCGCGCGCGCCGGAGCGCGTAGCGCTACCGTTGAACAGATTCATGCTGCGTATTCGCTCGGTGGTCGCTTTGCGCAGGTCGTGCGCCATGTCGTATTGCCGGCGGCGCTGCCCGAGATCCTGACCGGGCTGCGCATCGCGATCGGTTTTGGCTGGACGACGCTCGTCGCTGCCGAAATGGTCGCGGCGACTGCGGGGCTCGGACAGATGGTGCTCAACGCGTCGAGCTTTCTGCGCACCGATGTGGTCGTGATGGGGATTGTGCTGATCGGCCTGATCGCGTGGATCTTCGATCTCGGGATGCGTGCGCTCGAGCGGCGGCTCGTGCCGTGGAAGGGGCGTGCGTAACGTTATGCAACTACGACGTCACGCAACTACGACGTCACGCACTCGCTCACGCGCCGGATCAGGCAGTGCCAAATAACTCAAGCACCGGCCAGCCTCGCTCCTTCGCCACAACGCGCAGCCGGTCGTCCGGATTCGTCGCGACCGGATCGGTGACGCGTTCGAGCAGCGGCACATCGTTGATCGAGTCGCTATAGAAGTAGCTCTTCGGAAAGTCCTTCAGCGTGTGCCCGAGCGATGCGAGCCACTCGTCCGTGCGCACGATCTTGCCTTCACGAAAACTCGGTACGCCGGTCGCAGCGCCGGTATAGCGCGCAGCCGGGTCGTTGCCCTCGGTGCCGATCTCAATGCCGAGCAGATGCTCGATGCCGAGTGCCTTCGCGATTGGCGCCGTGACGAACACGTTGGTCGCGGTGACGATGCAGCACAGGTCACCCGCATCGAGATGCCGACGCAGCAGCGCAACTGCGGCAGGGCGAATGGCCGGGACGATCACCTTTTCCATGAACTGTGCATGCCACGCGTCGAGCTGCGCGCGCGAATGGCGAGCCAGCGGCGCGAGCGTGTAGTTCAGGTAATCGTTCATGTCGAGCGTGCCTGCTACGTATTGCTGGTAGTACGCGTCGATTTCATCGGCGTGCTGCTGCGCCCCGTCGATCCCCAACCCTGCAATGAAATGCGCCCACGACTGATCGCTGTCGAGCGGCAGCAGCGTGTGGTCCAGATCGAACAGCGCAAGATTGCGGCTCATTACTTCTCTCTCCCGGCAGTGGTCAGTCGGGGCGATCGTATATTTAAATGCACAAAATTACAATATGGCAAAAATGTGCAACACTACTGTCACAAACGCCGCGCTGCTTCTGGCCGGCAGCCAGCGACCATCGTGGCCGAAGGTATCGAAAGCGTAGTCAGTCATGTTGATTCTTCTCAATCTGCTGTCTGGGGTCGCCCTGCTCGTGTGGGGCTCGCATATCGTGCGCACTGGCATCCTGCGCGTGCTCGGCGCCGATCTGCGGCGCGTGCTCGGCCGTAGTACCGATGGTCGTCTGAAGGCATTTCTCGCCGGGATCGGCGTGACGAGTCTTGTACAGAGCAGTAATGCGACTGCGGTGATCGTGACGTCGTTTGCGGCGCAGGGGCTGTTGCCGCTCACGGCCGGCCTCGCAATCATGCTCGGTGCCGACGTCGGTACGGCGCTGATGGCGCGCGTGTTGACGCTCGATCTGTCCTGGCTGTCGCCGATCCTCGTGCTGTTCGGCGTACCGGTGTTCCTGTCACGCAAGCAGACGCGTCTCGGCCAGGTGGGCCGGACCGCGATCGGCCTCGGCATGATCCTGCTCGCGCTGCATCTGATCGTCGAAGCCGCTCAGCCGATGATGACCGGCGCCGGCGTGCGCGTGATGTTCGGCGCGCTGACCGGCGACACGATGCTCGATGCGCTGGTCGGCGCGGCGTTCGCGATGATCTCGTACTCGAGCCTCGCAGCGGTGCTGCTGACGGCGACGCTCGCCTCGTCAGGCGTGATCTCGCTGAAGGTCGCGCTGTGCCTCGTGATTGGCGCAAACCTGGGCAGCGGCATGCTGGCGCTGTTCGGTACGCTGGCGCAGAACGCCGCGGCGCGACGCCTTGCGCTTGGCAGCCTTGCGTTCAAGTTTGCCGGCGCATTGCTGATCCTGCCGTTCGCGTCGTTGCTCGCGCGCGGGCTGCCGGTGCTGATCGCCAATCCGCGCGAAGCGACCGTCGGCTTTCATCTGATCTACAACACGCTGCGCTGTTGCGTGTGCCTGCTGCTGATCGATCCGGTCGGACGCATCTGCGAGCGCCTGCTGCCCGATCGTGCCGTGCCGAACGGCGAGATCCGTCCGTTGCATCTCGACGCGGCCGCGCTGTCTACGCCGAGCCTCGCGCTCGCAAACGCTGCCCGCGAAGTGCTGCGCGTCGGCGACATCGTTCGTGCGATGCTCGATAACGTCGCCGAGCTGCTACACAACAACGATCTGCAGAAAGCGCGCGAAACGATCCGCATGGACGACGACATCGATCATCTGTATGCGGCCGTGAAGACCTATCTCGCGCAGATTTCCCGCGAACAGCTCGACGAGCCCGATAGCCGCCGCTGGACCGACATCATCGCGTTGACAATCAATCTCGAACACGCGGGCGACATCATCGAGCGCATCGTCAGCGATATCGAGGAGAAGAAGATCTCGCATCGTCTGTCGTTCTCGGAAGAAGGGCTCGGCGAACTCGAGGACCTGCATACGCGGCTCGTCAGCAATCTGCAGCTTGGGCTATCGGTGTTCCTGAACAGCGACCTGCGTTGTGCGGAGCGGTTGCTGGCCGAGAAGGAACGTTTCCGCGATCTCGAACGCGCCTATTCGTATGCGCACGTCGACCGGCTGACGGGACAGACGCTGCGCAGCATTGAAACCAGCGCGCTGCATCTGGACCTGATCAGCGATATGAAGCGGCTCAACTCGCTGTTCTGTTCGACGGCCTACCCCGTGCTCGACGCAGCGGGCGCCCTGCGGCAAACACGGCTGCGCAAGCGCGCGCTCGACACGATGCACGTGAAGGAATGAGCGACCTGTACGCCGCGCTCAGGCGAAGATTACTTTGCGCACTTTCTTTTTTAGCGGCGCGAAGTCGGGCACGTCGGTCGCCTTGCTGTTGGTGATCAGCACGTCGATGCGTTCGGCGGGGCAATACGACACGCGGCTGCGCTGGCCAATCTTGCTGTAGTCCGCGAGGATCACGATCTTGTCCGCGCAGTCCACCATCGCACGCGCGACTTCCGTTTCGGCGTGATCGAAGTTCGTCGCACCACTGCGCACATCGACGCCGGTTGGCGACAGCAGCGCGACATCGGCGCGATAGCGCCGGATGTCGAGTATCGTCGTCGCCCCGGTAGTGGCGAACGCGCGTTCGCTGATCGAGCCGCCCAGCAGGATGACTTCGTTCGACATTTCCGTAGATTCGGCAGAGCCACGCAGCTTTAGCGCGACGTCGATCGAGTTGGTGACGATGGTCAGATTGGCGAGCTTCGCCAGTTCTTCGGCGAGTAGCGCAGTGGTCGTGCCCGCATCGATGAAGAGCGTCTGGCCGCTCGCGATCACACCGGTTGCCGCTTTTGCGATCGCGTTCTTGGACTTGACGTGGGTATGCGCGCGTTCCGCGATCGGCGCTTCGTCACCGGGCCGTACCGCGCCGCCGTGTACGCGCCGCAGCTCACCCAACGCTTCGAGGTCGAGCAGATCGCGCCGCACGGTTTCGCGCGACACATCGAGGTCCGCCATGATGCGCTCGGTGGATACCCGTTGTAGCGTCGACAGGAGTGCGCGGATTCGTTGATGACGGTCTTTCTGCCACATGCCATTAGTCCCGGCGCAAAAAGGAAACAAAATAAGGAAAATTAAGCGTGCTACGCATACCCATCACTGCCATTCGGGTATGTCATACAGATGTCGAGCGTACTATTTTATCCGCCGCGTGTTGTATTTTTTTGGCAGCTTGCATAGTTGTGTATTTGAATTTAGCCTTCGCAGATTGGCGATTCGGTGCGCATTTCGAAAATCGGATGTTCGGAAAGGAAGGGATGTGTCCGCTTTCGAACAATCGATGTCGCTTTCGGTAAACTGCGCGTCGTTTTAGCTGGACATACTGCCAGGGCGATCGGCGGGGCCACCGCTGTACGGGTGCGCACGAGCGCTTTGGGTGCACTGCAGCGCGACGCTTGCCGGCGGCTGCAGAGGGCTATCAGCGGCGGGGCCGACGGGTCGATCAAGCTCATTGAAAAGGGTGACGGGACGTGAAAGAGGAGAGCACTCATGCAGCCGCGCGGGATGCACGCGGCACGTGGCCTTATCCGGCGCGCGTCGCTCACCGGATTGGCGGATCGCTGACGCCCGAAAACACGCTGGCAGGATTCGACGCCTGTATCCGTTACGGCTACCGGATGATCGAATTCGACGCAAAGCTCTCCGCGGACAATACGGTCTACCTGCTGCATGACGATCTGCTCGATCGCACGACCAATGGTCACGGCGCTGCTGCGCAACATTCCTGGGCGCAACTCGCCGCGCTCGACGCCGGCTCGTGGTACGGACCGGACTTTGCCGGCACGCGGCTGCCCACTCTGGCCGACGTCGCCGCCCGCTGCGCGCGCGAAGGAATTGCCGCCAACATCGAAATCAAGCCGTGCCCCGGGCGCGATGCGCTGACCGGGACGCTTGTCGCGCAGGCTGCGCGCACGCTGTGGCAATCGGCAACGCTGCCGCCGCTGCTGTCGTCGTTCTCCATCGAAGCGCTCACCGCTGCCCGCGATGCCGTGCCGGAACTGCCGCGCGGCATGCTGTTCGAGGCGCTGCCCGACGACTGGTTGCGCATCGTGCGCGAACTCGATTGCGTATCGCTGCATACGGACCACAAGCGGATCACCGAACAGCAGGTCGAGGCGATTCACGCTGCAGGCCTGCGCGTGCTGACCTATACCGTCAACGATCCCGCACGCGCGGAAGAACTGGTGCGCTGGGGCGTCGACATGATCTGTACCGATCGCATCGATATCATCGCTGGCGACGCACGCACCGTTGCGTGAAGTCCGGACACATTCATCAACGTAGCAATTTTCGGCAGAGGATGGGAACACCATGAACCGCACGAAGTTAAGCCGTTTTGTTTCGCTGTCGGCCGTTGCGGGCGTCGCGGCGGGGGGGATGAGCGTTGCATTCGCCGCGCCGTCCGACGCGCTGGTGGCCGCCGCGAAGCAGGAAGGTCAGCTGACCACGATCGCCCTGCCGCATGACTGGTGCGGTTACGGCGCGTTGATCGCCGGCTTTCAGAAAAAATACGGCATCAAGATCAACGAACTGAATCCGGATGCGGGTTCCGGCGATGAAGTCGAAGCGATCAAGGCGAACAAGGGCAACAAGGGGCCGCAGGCGCCCGACGTGATCGACGTCGGCCTGTCGTTCGGACCGACCGCGAAGGCGCAAGGCCTGTTGCAGCCGTACAAGGTCTCGACGTGGAATTCGATTCCGGCTGAATCGAAAGATCCGGAAGGTTACTGGTACGGCGATTACTACGGCGTACTGTCGTTCGAGGTCAACGCGGACATGATCGACAAGGTGCCGACCGACTGGTCGGACCTGCTCAAGCCCGAATACAAGAACGCCGTGTCGTTTGCGGGTGACCCGCGTGTCGCGAACCAGGCGATTCAGAGCGTCTATGCCGCTGGCCTGTCGCAGGCGAAGGGCGATGCATCGAAAGCCGCTGACGCTGGCCTGAAATTCTTCGCCGAGCTGAACAAGCGCGGCAACTTCGTGCCGGTGATCGGCAAGGCCGCATCGCTCGCGCAAGGGACGACGCCGATCATCGTGCGCTGGGACTACAACGCGCTTGCCGATCGCGACACGCTGAAGGGCAACCCGAAGGTCCAGGTCGTCGTGCCGAAGACGGGTGTGGTGGCCGGTGTCTACGCACAGGCGATCAGCGCCTATGCGCCGCATCCGAATGCCGCGAAGCTGTGGATGGAATACCTGTATTCGGACGAAGGCCAGATCGGCTGGCTGGCCGGCTACTGCCATCCGATCCGCTACAACGAGCTGGTTGCCGCCAAGAAGGTCCCGCAAGCGCTGCTCGACAAGCTGCCGCCGGCTAGCGCCTACAAGAACGCAGTGTTCCCGACGCTGTCGCAGCAGGACGCGTACAAGGACACGATCACGAAGCAGTGGGACACGGCGGTCGGCGCCAGCGTGAAGTAAGTCCCGTCAGGTAAAAGCAGGAGCGGTGCCGGGTATCTGTTGTGCCCGGCGCCGGCAAACGCATCAATCAGATGCATCGACCTGTCGTGCGAACGCAGGCTCGCGCTGTCGGCGAGCCGCGCAGCGCATGGCAGCCGCGGGTGATGTGCAAGAACGCATGCACACCAACCCGCAAGCCCTTTCGGGGTGAGCTATGAGCGCTTCATCCGAGGCCGGAGCCGGGCCCGCGGAACTACTGGTTCCACCCGTGCCGAGTCCGACGCCGCAGGTCAACGGTCCAGGACGCGCGTCGCCGCTCTGGAGCTGGATCGGCGTCATGCCGTTCTTTATCTTCGCGGTGCTGTTCCTGATCCTGCCGACCGGCTTCCTGATCGTCGGTGCATTCCAGGACCCCCAGGGCCATTTCACGCTCGAGAACTTTCGCGAGTTGCTTCAGCCTGGCGTGCTCGATGCGTACTGGATCAGCGTCAAGGTGAGCGCTGCATCGGCGCTTGGTGGCGCGTTCATCGGTTCGCTGCTCGCATGGGCGGCAGTGCAGGGCAAGCTGCCTGCGTGGATCCGTCCGACACTGATGACGTTCTCCGGCGTCGCGTCGAACTTCGCGGGTGTGCCGCTGGCGTTCGCGTTCATCTGTACGCTCGGCCGCGTCGGGCTCGTCACGATGCTGCTGAAGAAGTATCTCGACTTCAATCTGTATTCGACCGGTTTCAGCGTGCTGAGCTTCTGGGGGCTCACGCTGACCTACCTGTACTTCCAGATTCCGCTGATGGTGCTGATCGTCACGCCGGCGCTCGATGGCCTTAAGCGCGAATGGCGTGAAGCGTGCGACTGCCTGGGCGGCACACCGTCGCAATACTGGCGCTATGTCGCGCTACCGGTGCTGTGGCCGAGCGTGCTCGGTGCGACGTTGTTGCTGTTCGCGAACTCGTTTGGTGCGGTCGCGACTGCGTATGCACTGACCGGCAGCTCGCTGAACATCGTGACGATCCTGTTGTATGCACAGATCCGCGGCGATGTGCTGCACAACCAGAACCTCGGTTACGCACTCGCACTCGGGATGATCCTCGTCACCGGCCTGTCGAACGGCGGCTACATCTGGCTGCGTTCGCGCGCAGAAAGGGGCCGTCGATGAAACGCCAGTCGCGCGTAGGCGCATGGACCGCGATGATCGTCGGTTCGCTGTACTTTCTGATCCCGCTGATCGCCACGTTCGAATTCAGCCTGCGCATGCGCCGCGGCACCTACAGCTTCGACGCCTATCGCGTGGTGCTCGCCGATCCGCGCTTCCAGGCGTCGTTTGGCTACTCGATGCTGATGGCGGTGCTGACGATCATCGTCGGTATTCTGCTGGTCGTGCCGACCGCGTACTGGGTGCAGTTGCGTCTGCCGAAGCTGCGCCCGTTCGTCGAGTTCATCACGTTGCTGCCGCTGGTGATTCCGGCCATCGTGATCGTGTTCGGCTATCTGCGCATCTACAACAGCAGTTCGATCCTGCCGCTCACCGGCAACGAACGCGCGACGGATTTATTGCTGGTGCTCGGCTACGTGACGCTGTCGCTGCCGTACATGTACCGCTCCGTCGATGCAGGGCTACGCGCGGTCGATATCCGCGCACTGACCGAAGCCGCCGAATGTCTGGGTGCGAACTGGACGACGATCCTCTTCAAGGTGATCTTTCCGAACATCCGCTCGGGCATTCTCTCGGGCGCGTTTCTCACCTTTGCGGTGGTGATCGGTGAATTCACACTGGCGAGCCTGCTCGACCGGCCCGCGTTCGGACCGTACCTGCAGTTGATCGGCGCGAACCGCGCATATGAACCGTCGGCGCTCGCGGTGATCGCGTTCGTCGTGACGTGGGCCTCGATGGGGCTGATCCAGGTGTTCGGTTCGGCGCGCTCGCTGGCCGGACAGAAGACCTGACGAACTGGGGCAACGCATCATGGCATTTCTCGAAATCGACAATCTGCACAAGTCCTTCGGGGCGAACATCGCGCTGCATCACTTCGACATGAAGATCGAGCGCGGCGAGTTCATCACGTTTCTGGGGCCCTCGGGCTGTGGCAAGACGACCGTGCTGCGGATGATCGCGGGCTTCGAAGGTCCGACGCGCGGGACGATCAAACTGGACGGACGCGACGTTACGCATCTGCGTACGCGGCAGCGCAAGGTCGGCATGGTGTTCCAGTCGTACGCGCTGTTTCCGAACATGACGGTAGCCGACAACATCGGCTTCGGTCTGCGCGTTGCGCGCCGGCCGCAGGACGAGATCCGCGCGCGCGTCGAGGAGATGCTGAAGCTGATCAGCCTGCCTTCGCTTGGCGAGCGTTATCCGTGGCAACTGTCGGGTGGCCAGCAGCAGCGTGTGGCGCTGGCGCGTGCGCTGGCCGGCAAGCCGCAGGTGTTGCTGCTCGACGAGCCGTTGTCGGCGCTCGATGCGAAGATCCGCATTTCGCTGCGTCAGGACATCCGCGCGTTGCAGCGCGAACTCGGCATCACGTCGATCTTCGTCACGCACGATCAGGAAGAAGCGCTGTCGATCTCGGATCGCATCGTCGTGATGAACGAGGGGCGTGTCGAACAGGTCGGCTCGCCGTCGGAGATCTACAACTATCCGCGCACGCGCTTCGTGGCGTCGTTTGTTGGGACGCTGAATATTCTTTCCGGTCAGGTGGTGGATCCGGCGAGCGGGCGCATGGCGGTTGATGGGCAGGAGCTTACGACGTCGCGCGAACTACCAGCTAACGATGCCGGCAAGCAGCGTCTGCTCGCGTTGCGGCCCGAGGCGATCGTGCTGGAACCGGCGGCGCCGGGACGCAACACATTGAATGCGACCGTCGAGGAAGTGAATTTTCTCGGCGCGGTGGTGCGGATCAGGACGCGTGTGAAAGATGCAGTGATTTCGCTCGATGTGTTCAACGATCCGAATCGCAGCTTGCCGGAGCGCGGGCAGCCGGTTGCGCTGGGGTTCTCCCATGACAATCTGCTGGTGCTTGAAGAGGGCGCTTGAATTGATGAGGAGGTGCTGGCGGAAGAACGGCTATCGCACCTTCTCTATCGGAGCCGTCAATTAGAGGCGGGGTTTGGCGTAGCGGTCCCATTCGGAGTGCGCTCGAACTGTGTTTCGACGGCCTCAAACATCTTGCTCACCGCTCGGTGTGCCCGCTGCAGCGCTTGCGTCTGTTCTAGTGACAAACTCCTTGCCGTTGCCGCGCTCTTCTCGAAACCGGGTTTGTCGACGAACGCTATATCGCGCATCGCATCCTGAAGGCTGAAGCTTCTATCCCCATCGGTGAACAAGGCACTAGCACTACCGGTTTCGTCGGCAGGCGTTTCCAGTATTTCCTTGCGGAAGCGGCGGATTGCCTCGACCGGTTCTGCTCCGATCGCGCTCATCATGTTGCTATATTCACCCGCGTTAGCGAACTGCGCTGCTCCCGGTAAATAGTCGGTGTTGTGCAGGTAGTTAAGCAGCGTAAAACATTCGCGCAGTGTTGCCAGCGAATCGGTCGCGGTTTCATAGGCGCCCAATGGCACGCGCGGGGCCGCCTTGAAATTGATGGTTCGCTTGCCGTCGTGCGGCATTTGCGCGACGTACGTGAGGGTCTGTCTGAGGACTGCGGCCGGCGTGCCGCACACGACGATATCGATGGGTTCGTCAGACGGCTTGCGTGAAAGGAGCTGCCCAACATAGCGCGCGTTTTCACCACTGTTGGTCGAGAACGGCTCAACGACGATTTGCCCGCGATCAATGCCCGCTTCGCGAAGAAGCTGCACAAACCGGTCCGCCTCCGTCCGGTCGGTCCGTACCGGATAGCGATCCGTCGTTCCGTGACCACCGAAACCTGAAACGATAAACCTCACCTGCTTGAGATGCGCAAGCTGTGCACCTAGCGTTTTGACGTATCCCTCATCGTTGTTGCCGTTCAGTACGAAAACCGTCGACGGGCTGTCTTTGATCTTCGATATGTCGAGGCTTTGTTTGACCGAGAACCGCTGCAGGGTGAGTTGTCCGGTAGATTGCTGGATCTCGACGGCTGCGCTTAGTGATTCGAGCGTGGCAGGTGTGACCGCCTTTACGACAGCTTCTTCGCAGTGACGTGCGAGGCCGTGGACGGGATCCGCGGTATCTCCGGCATGCGTGGCATCTGCGGCATCATGCGTGCGGTACGACGCAGCGGTTTCGGACAAAGCCACCAGTCCGGCGACGGATTCGGCTGCAGCCGACGTCTTTTCGTCGACGGTTGCTTTGTCGTTCGATTCCCGAGCCTTCAGCTTTTCAATCTCAAGGGCAAGCTGGATCTGCCTCGTACGAAAATCGAGCGAAACACCGTCGCTGGCGTGTGAAGTGCATCTCACTCCGACCAGCTTGGCGGGATTGAACGTGGACAGATCGGTGACGGGTGCGCCGTATCGTCTGAGGGCGGAACGATCTGCCTCCGGAGACAACTGCCTTGCTCTCTTGAGCGGTGGCAAGTTCCCTTCCGAAAGTGAGCCCGACGATGAACGCTCGCGCCTGATCGGCTTACGCTGATCGACAGGCGAAGGCGACTCGCCACCGGTAGGCGGCCGAGGCGCTGGTCCCGTGATTCGCGGGGAGGCGGGCATGACGTTCCAGAATGGTTTTTCGTGTGTGGTTCAGAAAATACGGGTGGCAACAAGGCCAGATGGCTTCATTAAATCGGACGGAGCGCGAAAGACCGGCTGGCGATGCGAAGCGGATTGCCATTGTGCGAACGCGTTGGCGTGGCGAAGATCGTCCGGATTCCCCGACGCCAGCATTCCCGTTTTCCGGAAATCCGGACGGCGCACCCGCGTCGTTTCAAAAAAACCCATATAAATCAAAGCCAAAAGCTCATCATCAAGCTGGCATCACCCTTGCAAAAAGCATAGGCAGCCGCCAAGGCCCGACAAACTAAAGCAAGGAGACAACCGATGTCCGCATTCCCTTCCCGGTATCACTAGACGCATCGCTTTGTCGCGGCCCGACTGCCGTGCACAGGCGTGCGTTGATTCGTTCGCGTGATGCGCAGCGTGGCAGGCCTCTGCTTCGGCTCATCCACATTGCAGGAACCATCGTGAAGAAACCCTTTTATAAAATTCTCTATGTCCAGGTGATCGCCGCGATCATCATCGGCGTCGTGCTCGGCCACTTCTCGCCGGCATTTGCCGTCGATATGAAGCCGCTCGGCGACGCGTTCATCAAGCTGATCAAGATGGTGATCGGTCCGATCATCTTCTGTACGGTCGTCACCGGCATCGCGGGGATGCAGGACATGAAGAAGGTGGGTCGGGTTGGCGGCAAGGCGCTGCTGTACTTCGAAATCGTCTCGACGTTCGCGCTGTTGCTCGGCCTGATCGCGACGCACGTGCTCAAGCCCGGCGTCGGCTTCAACGTCGATCCGACCACGCTCGATGCCAAGGCGGTCGCGTCGTATGCCGCGAAGGCGCACGGCCAGACCACCGTCGACTTCCTGATGCACATCATTCCCGACACGATTTCGTCGGCCTTCGCGCAGGGCGAGATCCTGCAGATCCTGCTGGTCGCGATGCTGTTCGGTAGCGTGCTGGCGACGCTCGGCGAGCGCGGCAAGGTGGTGACGGACTTCATCGAAGGGATTTCGACGGTGCTGTTCGGTGTGGTGCGCATCATCACGAAGCTGGCGCCGATCGGCGCGTTTGGTGCGATGGCGTTCACGATCGGCAAGTACGGTGTGGGGTCGCTGGTGCCGCTGCTGAAGCTGATCGGGACGTTCTATCTGACGTCGATTGTCTTCGTGGTGGTGGTGCTCGGCATCATCGCGCGTGCGGTCGGTTTCAACATCCTGCGCTTCGTCGCGTACATCAAGGAAGAAATGCTGATCGTGCTCGGCACGAGTTCTTCCGAAGCCGCGCTGCCGCAACTGATGCTCAAGCTCGAGAAGCTCGGCTGTTCGCGCTCGGTGGTGGGTCTCGTCGTGCCGACCGGTTACTCGTTCAACCTGGACGGCACCAACATCTATATGACGATGGCGGTGCTGTTCATCGCTCAGGCCACCAACACCGATCTCACGCTCACGCAGCAACTGACGCTGCTTGCGGTGACGATGCTGACGTCGAAGGGCGCGAGCGGTGTGACCGGCGCGGGCTTCATCACGCTGGCCGCGACGCTTGCCGTGGTGCCGACCATTCCGCTGTCGGGCATGGTGCTGATCCTCGGCATCGACCGCTTCATGAGCGAGTGCCGCGCGCTGACGAACATCGTCGGCAACGGCGTGGCGACGGTCGTTGTGTCGGCGTGGGAGAAGGAACTGGACCGCTCGAAGCTGAACGCCGCATTGCGCGGCGAGGTGCGGGTCAACGAAACCGCCGGCGCATGACGTGATGAAACGCGCGGGGCGGCGCCGGCCTCGAGTGGGCCCGTCCCGCGCGCCGGACGGTGGTGCGGCAGCCTATGCCACAATGGTCGACTTCCACCGACCGGACACCGCCACCTTGACGCGCCGTCTGTTGATTTTCTTCGTGCTCGCTGCCGGGCTCGTGGCGGCGAGCGGGTTCACGTATAGCTTCACGTGGCAGCGCGGTATCGACAATCTGCGGCGCAACGCCGCTGTGCGCGCGGACCGTACGACGAGCGCGCTGAAGAGCACGCTCGAGCGCTACGAATCGCTGCCTTATCTGCTTGCCGAACACCCGTTCGTGCAGGACGTGCTGGCCGAGCCGAATCCCTCGCGCGTCGATCGCGCCAATCGCTACCTCGAAGATCTAAACCGGCACGCACGCGCCACCGCAACCTATGTCATCGGGGCGGGCGGCATCTGCGTCGCGGCCAGCAACTGGCACGACGCGGAGAGTTTTGTCGGCGTCGAGTATCGCTTCAGACCGTACTTCGATGTGGCGGTGAAGGGGGGCGTCGGCCGCTTCTTCGGCATCGGCACGATTTCGCACGATCCTGGTTACTACATCTCGCAGCCCGTCTATCGCGACGGCAAGATCGTCGGCGTTGCGGTCGTGAAGTTGAACCTCGAATGGTTTCAGGGCGCCGACGCATCCGAACCGCTGATCGTCACCGACGATCACGGTGTCGTGTTTCTCTCGTCAGTGCCCGCGTGGAAATATCACACGGTGCGGCCGTTGTCGGGACCGGTAGCCGAGTCGATCTGGCAGACGCGCCAATACGCGCAGCAGCAGATCGCGCCGCTGCCGGTGACAATCGAACGGACGCTCGAAGGCGATGCGCAGATCGTGCGCATCGGCGGTGGGCGCTATGCGCCGCGCTATCTTGCGTCGCGTCGTGCGCTCGGCGAACCCGACTGGCATCTGATCACGATGGCACCCGTTGATCCCGTCGACCGCGATGCACGCAACGCGACTATCGTGACCGGCTTCGGCTATATCTCGCTGTGCCTGTTTGCGTTCTACTGGCGCATGCGCCGGGCGCGTGTGCGCGAAATGATCCGTAGCCGCGCGCTGCTGCAAAAAGCGTATGCGGAACTGAACCAGCGCGTCGCGGAGCGCACCGCCGACCTGTCGCAAGCCAACGAACAATTGACGAAGGAAGTCGGCGAGCGCACGCGCGCCGAACAGGAACTGCGCGCTGCGCACGACGAACTCGTGCAGGCGAGCAAGCTCGCAGCGTTGGGCCAGATGGCCGCGGGTATCACGCATGAGTTGAACCAGCCGCTCGCTGCGTTGCGCGGTTTCTCCGACAACACACGCGTGTTGCTCGAACGCGGCGACCACACATCGGCGCGCGAAAATCTCGAAGCGATTGCGGCGCTGACCGAGCGCATGGGCAAGATCACGAACCAGTTGAAACTGTTCGTCGGACGGGCGCGGCCGCGTAGTGCGCGTGCACCGGTTGCGCGTGCTTTGAGCAACGTGCTCGCATTGCTGCAAAAGCGCCTGCTCGGTGTGAGTGTCGACATCGTGTCGCGGGACCCGCAGACGCGCACACTCACGCCGTTCGATATCGGCGGCAGTGCGACACACCTGAACGAACAACTGGTCGCGCATTGCGACGAACTGCGACTCGAACAGGTGTTGATCAACCTGCTCGGCAACGCGCTCGATGCAACCAGCGGCGTGACATCGCCGCACATCGTCATCGATATCGAGGCGGCAGAAAGCACGCTATCGATCGCGGTGCGCGACAACGGCCCCGGCATTCCCGACGACGTCTTGCCGCGTCTCTTCGAACCGTTCTTCACGACGAAGGAGATGGGGCAAGGGCTCGGATTGGGGCTTGCGATTTCGTCGTCGATTGCACGCGACTGCGGCGGCTCGCTCGTCGCGCGCAACGCGCCGGATGGCGGCGCGCAATTCGTCCTCACGTTGCGCCGCGCCCGCGCGCCGGCCACAGACCCGCTTGTCGCGGGCTCCTGATTTCAGGTGACAACGATCATGGTGAACAACGGTTTGCAGGTGCTGTACATCGAAGACGACGAACTCGTGCGGCGGGCGAGCGTGCAGAGCCTGCAGCTTGCGGGCTTCGACGTGGTCGGGTTTGCGTCGGTTGAAGCGGCGGCGCGGCTGATCGTTGCGGATTTCGCGGGCGTGATCGTCAGCGATATTCGTCTGCCGGGCGCGAGTGGGCTCGACCTGCTCGCGCAATGCCGCGAGCGGGCACCCGATGTGCCGGTGATCCTCGTCACCGGACACGGCGATATATCGATGGCGGTTCAGGCGATGCGCGACGGTGCTTACGATTTCATCGAGAAGCCGTTCGCGTCGGAGCGTCTGATCGAAACCGTGCGGCGTGCGCTCGAGCGTCGCACGCTTGTGCTGGAGAATCTCGCGCTGCGTCGTCAACTGGCCGGTCAGCAGTCGGTGGCGCCACGCATCATCGGACGCAGTCCCGCGATCGAGCAGGTGCGCCGGCTCATCGCGAACGTTGCGCCGACCGATGCGTCGGTGCTGATCAATGGCGATACCGGGGCCGGCAAGGAGCTGATCGCGCGCAGTCTGCACGAGCTGTCGCCGCGTCGCGACAAGCCGTTTATCGCTGTGAATTGCGGTGCGTTGCCCGAGCCGATGTTCGAGTCGGAGATGTTCGGCTACGAGCCTGGCGCGTTTACCGGTGCGGCCAAACGCCGCATCGGCAAGCTCGAACATGCGTCGGGTGGCACGCTGTTTCTCGATGAAATCGAGAGCATGCCGCTCGCGTTGCAGGTGAAATTGCTGCGGGTGCTGCAGGACGGTGTGCTCGAGCGGCTCGGCTCGAATCAGCCGATCCGCGTGAATTGCCGCATCGTCGCCGCGGCCAAAGGCGAGATGACGGAGCACGTGGCGAGCGGCACCTTCCGGCGCGATTTGCTGTATCGCTTGAACGTCGTAACGATCGCGTTGCCGCCGCTCGCGGAGCGGCGCGAGGATATCGTGCCGCTCTTTGAGCATTTCCTGCTCGACGCGGCGGTGCGTTATGAGCGCCCTGCACCGCTGCTGACGGATCGTCAACGCAGCGCGTTGATGCAGCGCGACTGGCCTGGCAACGTGCGCGAGTTGCGCAATGCCGCGGACCGGCTCGTGCTTGGCATTGTCGATGAGCACGCGCAGTTATCGTCCGCTGACGACGACGCCGTTCAGCCGCTGAAGGAGCGGGTCGAGCAGTTCGAACGGGCGGCGATCGCGCAGGCACTCGATCAGGCCGGCGGCGCAGTTGCGCTTGCTGCAGACCGGCTGCAACTCGGCAAGGCGACACTCTACGAGAAGATCAAACGATACGGCCTGGCGGCGCGCGGAGAGGGAGAGCGTTGAAGCTGAAGGGACTGCGTGATTGCGGCTTCGGCGAAGTGCGCCGAAGCCGCAAACTGAGTAAAACGAAGGGGAAAATCAGGCGGCGTTCAGCGCCTTTTTGAGCAACTCATCAAGCTCGGCAAACTGCGGCTCGCCGACATAGCGCTTGAGGATCTTGCCGTTCCTGTCGACCACGAACGTGGTCGGCGTCAACTGCACATTGCCGAACTGCTTCGCCGCCGAGCCGTCGTCCATCGCCACCTTGAACGGCAACTGGCGCGTTTGCGTGTAGTTGGTCACGTACATCGGCGCGTCGTAGTTCATCGCGACCGCAACGAACTCGAGGCCCTGGCCCTTGAAGCGGTTGTAGGTGTTCACCATCTGCGGCATTTCCTTCATGCAGGTATCGCAGTTGGTCGCCCAGAAGTTGACCAGATAGACCTTGCCCTTGAGGTCGGAGGTCGTGACCTTCTGGCCGGACAGCAACGTGAACGACGCATCCGGAACATGCTGCTGGCTGCCGAACGCGAAATAGCCAGCGACCGCAATCGCACCAGCGACGACAACTGCCGCGATGTAGCGCAGCGGACTGGCGCGTCGGGAAACAGGAGTAGGGCTCATGAACAGGACCTCGGGAAGCGCATTGCGCTGAAACGGCGTGGGATGGTCGGTATTGTAGCCTCAATCCTGCTGGGCGGCATCGACGCGCCCGCGAGTGGATAATGCGACTTTCCGTTTCTGTCTATCGGCTTTCAGGTCTTATGTTCCGGCTCACCTCTCGCTTTTTTCCGTTCGTTCATGCGTTTCGCCATCATGCCGGGCGCGCTGCTTCTTCTGGCGCGGGCACCGTGCTGCGATCGGTGACCTGCGTTGCCGTTGCGAGTGCCGCGTTAATCGCCTGCTCCCCGACCTACGACTGGCGCACCGTCACGAATGACACGCAGGGCTATTCCATCGATCTACCGGCCAAGCCGAGCAACGACGAGCGGCAGATCGATATCGGCGGAACGCCGATGAAGATGGCGATGCAGATTGCGGAGGCCGATCACACCGTGTTCGCCGTCGGTACCGTGACCTTACCCAGCGATGATCCGCAGATGCAGCGCACCGCGCTCGAATTCCTGCGCGCCGGACTGGCGCGTAACCTCGGCGCGACGCCCAATGCACACGTCACCCAGATTCCCCTCGCGGCAGGCGGTCAGGTGCTCGGTATCGAGATGACGTTCAGCGGCAAGGCAGGCGCGAACCAGGAGTCGCGCACGATGCACGCGCGACTGGTGGCACGCGGCCGGCATGTCTATCAAGCGGCGATTATCGGGAGCAAAAACCCGGCGCCGGAGCAGATCGATCAGTTTTTCCAGTCGTTCAAGCTCGATTGACGGTAGTACGCCGACGAAATGCGCGTTCTGCGAGCTGTCCAGAGTGATCGCTACTGAAAGTTCCTTCGCAGGTTATCGCTCTAATAGACGGATTTAATGAGGGTTTTCAGGTTACCCACAGGACTTGTGGATAACTTTGTTGAAAACTCTCGCAAACCTCGCTCGAATGCCCGTCCAGCGGGGGTTCCGTTAATTTGCCCGCGAACATGGCAATAAAAAATACTAAATAAAATCAATGTGTTAAAAGATTGACCCGACACAATCCTTTCAATTGTATCGAAATCTAACCGAAGCTCGTCTGTGTGTATAAGTCAAGTCTTGACAGGCGTTTTTTTGCCTTCGTTGACCATTCATCGAGCCGAAAAAACGCGGCGGTACTGCACGGCCTCGGCGACCTGCCCCCCATTGGGCACGTCGTTTCCCGCGAGGTCGGCAATCGTTCGGGCTACCTTCAGCACACGGTAGTAAGCGCGGGCTGACCAGCCGAAACGCTCGCCGGCGTCGCGCAGCAGCGCTTCGCCGGCGGCATCCGGCCGGCACACCTCGTCGACCTCGCGCCCACTTAACTCACGATTGGTCTTGCCCTGGCGCGCGAGCTGGCGCTCACGTGCGCCGTGAACGCGTTCTGCGATCGGTGCGCTCGCCTCGCCCGTGGTCGACGCGCGTGCCGACAACTCGGCGGGCGTCAGCGCGGGAATCTCGATCTGGATGTCGATGCGATCGAGCAACGGCCCGGACAGCTTGCGCAGATAACGCGCGGCGATGTCCGGCGTGCAGCGGCAACGCCCGTTCGGATCGCCGCGCCAGCCGCAGGGACACGGGTTCATCGCGGCGACCAGCTGGCACGCGGCGGGGAAATCGGTTTGCCAGGCCGCGCGCGAGATCGTGATCCGACCGGCTTCGAGCGGCTCGCGCAGCGTCTCCAGCACGTGACGATCGAACTCGGGTAATTCGTCGAGGAAGAGCACACCGAGATGCGCGAGTGTGATCTCGCCAGGCTGCGGCGGATTGCGGCCGCCGACCAGCGCACCGGCGCTCGAAGAATGATGGGGCGCGCGAAACGGGCGACGGCGCCAATGTGTCGGCGAGAAGCCCGCGGCGCTGGCCGACAGTAGCGCGGCCGAGGTGAGCGCCTCGTCGTCGGTCATCGGTGGGAGCAGGCTGGGCAACCGGGCTGCGAGCATCGACTTGCCCGCACCGGGCGGCCCGACCATCAGCACGTGATGTCCGCCTGCCGCGGCGACTTCGAGTGCCCGGCGCGCGGCCCGCTGACCGATGACGTCGAGCATGTCCGGCAGGGTGGCGGACGACATCGCGTCGACGAAAGGGGGCGGCTGGACGGGCGAGAGCCGTCCGTCTTCGACACCCGCAAGGTGTGCGCACAGCGACGGCAGATCGGGCGCGCCGTAGACAGCCACGCCAGGCACCAGCGCTGCTTCAGCCGCGCTCGCGGCGGGCAGATAGAGTTCGGGCTCGCGCCTTGGCGCTGTGTCAGCGCTGTCTGCGTGCTGATCGCCCAGATCGCGCGCCGTGCCGCACGCCATCGCGAAGGCGCCGCGCATTGGTCGCAAGGCGCCAGTCAGCGACAGCTCGCCGGCAAATTCTCGATTGAGCAGAGATTCGGCAGGAATCTGTCCGCTGGCCGCGAGGATACCGAGCGCGATCGGCAGATCGAAGCGACCCGATTCTTTAGGAAGGTCAGCCGGCGCCAGGTTGACTGTGATCCGGCGCACCGGAAAGTCGAGCCCGCAGTTTTGCAGCGCGGCTCGCACACGTTCGCGGCTCTCGCGGACCTCGAGGTCCGGCAGGCCAACGATTGAAAAAGAAGGCAACCCGTTGGCGAGATGAACCTCAACGGTAACTTCGGGCGCGCGGCCAGCGGCCGGCGCGCGGCTGCGCACCACGGCAAGCGACATGTTTTCTCCCGTCGAAGGCGCGCTTTGTAGCGTAGCGCCCCTTCCTCAATACGCTGACGACGTCACGGCGCGCCTGCCGATGATGCGTAGGTCAGACCGGGCTCAGGAAGACTGCGTGACGGGCAGCTTCTGTTCGAGCTCGGCGACGCGGCGTTCGAGCTCTTCGAGCCGGGCCCGCGTGCGGACCAGCACCTGGGTCTGCGTGTCGAATTCCTCGCGCGTCACCAGGTCGAGCTTCGAGAAGCCCTGCGACAGCACGGCCTTGACGTTGCGCTCGACATCCTTCGCCGGGGAGTTCTTGAGCAGATCGCTAAAGCGCGCCTGCAGATCGTTGAAGACATCGTTGGGTTGTTTCATCGTGTTTCCCTTGATTGCACAAAGACTGTGCACGTTTCGTTACCGCTGTGCTCCGCGATGGCGCGTGAGCGATTGTGGTGCATCGATCGTGCTCTGCGTCCGTCCGATGAACGCGTTTGGTGCGTGCCATCACACCTCCATCACGCCTCAAGCTTGCGAACACTCTAGCAACGATCCACGCGGCATGCCACCGCGCCCCGTGCACGTTAGCCATCCGGCCGAGCCCGCGAAGCGGCCCGGCGATACCCGCGGCGCACGCAGCGCGACAGTCTGCCACACACATGGCATGCGAGTTGCTGTTACTGCCCCGCGCGCACTGCCGGGCGATCCGGCGGCGCAATGGAGGCAGTTCTGAAAGCAATTGCCCCGTCGACGCACCACGCATACGGGTTACCAGCAGGTCAGGCAAGGGTTACGGGTTAGCAAGGGTTACGCAACTAAAAGCGAGGATGTCATGAAACTCATTACCGCAATCATCAAGCCGTTCAAGCTCGATGAGGCGCGCGAAGCCTTGTCGGCCATCGGCGTCTCCGGGATCACGGTCACAGAAGTCAAAGGCTTCGGGCGTCAGAAAGGGCATACCGAACTGTATCGGGGCGCGGAGTACGTCGTCGATTTCCTGCCGAAGGTGAAGATCGAGGCCGCGGTCTCGGACGACCTCGTCGATCAGGCCATCGAGGCACTCGAACGTGCGGCACGCACCGGGAAAATCGGCGACGGGAAGATCTTTGTTACCCCGATCGAACAAGTGATTCGGATCCGCACCGGGGAGACCGGCGCGGACGCCCTGTAAAAAAACAGCGACAAGAGAAGAGGAAACAGAGATGCGCAAATTATTGATGTCCTTGCTGATGGCCGGTTCGCTGGTCGCGGGCGGTATCGGGGCCGCGGTGGCGGACGACGCTTCGGCGCCGGTTGCCGCATCGGCGGCCGCTTCCGACACGACGGCGAGCGCGCCGGCACCGGACGCGTCGGCAGCCGCCGCCGCTTCGGCGCCTGCCGCCGACGCTTCCGCTGCTCCGGCAGCGAGCGCTGCCGCTGCGCCTGACGCATCGGCTGCTTCGGCTGCCGCTGCAGCCGCACCCGCTGCGCCGACCGCGCCGTTCTCGGTCGATTCGTCGAAGATCAACTCCGGCGACACCGCCTGGATGCTGACCTCCACCGCGCTCGTGCTGTTCATGACGATCCCTGGCCTCGCATTGTTCTACGCGGGCATGGTGCGCAAGAAGAACGTGCTGGCGACGCTGATGCAAAGCTTCGCGATCACCTGCGTCGTGACCATCATCTGGACCGTGATCGGCTACAGCCTCGCGTTCACGCCGGGCGGTTCGTTCCTCGGCGGCTTCTCGCGCGTGTTCCTGTCGGGCATGAACTACATCAAGGGCGACAAGGCCACGACGCTGACCGTCAGCCATCTGGCCACGACGATTCCGGAGTCGGTCTACTTCGTCTATCAGATGACGTTCGCGATCATCACGCCGGCGCTGATTACCGGTGCGTTCGCTGACCGCATGAAGTTCTCCGCGATGCTGGTGTTCATGAGCCTGTGGTCGATCATCGTCTACTCGCCGATCGCGCACATGGTGTGGGAACCGACCGGCTGGCTGGCTAGCGCAGGCATCCTCGACTTCGCGGGCGGCACGGTGGTGCACATCAACGCTGGTGTGGCTGGTCTCGTGTGCTGCCTGGTGCTCGGCAAGCGTGTTGGCTATGGTAAGGACGTGATGGCCCCGCATAACCTCGTGCTGACGCTGGTCGGTGCCTCGATGCTGTGGGTTGGCTGGTTCGGCTTCAACGCGGGTTCGGCTGTTGCAGCTGACGGCCGTGCCGGCTTCGCCATGCTGACGACGCAGATTGCGACCGCCATGGCTGCACTGGGCTGGATGTTTGCCGAATGGATCGCGAAGGGTAAGCCGTCGGTGCTCGGCATCGTGTCGGGTGCAGTGGCTGGCCTCGTGGCGATTACGCCGGCATCGGGCTTCGTCGGTGTGATCGGTGCGCTCGTGATCGGTCTGGTTGCTGGCGTGATCTGCTTCTGGTCGGCCTCGTGGCTCAAGCACAAGCTCGGTTACGACGATTCGCTCGACGCGTTCGGCGTGCACTGCATCGGCGGGATTGTCGGTGCGCTGCTGACCGGTGTGTTCGCGGTGAAGGACATCGGCGGCGCGGATGGCAGCGTG
The DNA here is from genome assembly GCF_002362315.1 of Paraburkholderia acidicola. Lineage (GTDB taxonomy): Bacteria > Pseudomonadota > Gammaproteobacteria > Burkholderiales > Burkholderiaceae > Paraburkholderia > Paraburkholderia acidicola. The sequence continues at coordinate 1,024,615 of NZ_MTZV01000004.1, read as the reverse complement.
ATCCTGCAGGCCAAGGGCGTGCTGACTACATTGATCTACAGCGGCGTAGTGAGCTACATCCTGCTGAAGGTGATTGACATGGTGATCGGTCTGCGCGTGACGGAAGAAGAGGAACGCGAAGGTCTCGACATCGTGCTGCATGGCGAGCATGTCGAATAAGTTTTCGTAAGAGCAACAGCAGTCGTCCGGCATGCGAGACCCTGCCGGACGATTCAGGCAGCGACCTGGCCCGCCACCTGGCGGGCTTTTTTTCGCTTGTCGCGCAGCGCTGCCAGCCGCAAAAGAAGGCCGTCCCGGCGATGCCGCAGCACCTACAATCGAATAGACCGCCGCGTGGGTACGGTTCGCTATGGCGCCCCGGCCGGCTGTACGACTGGCCGGATAATCCCGTCCCGGTGATTCCCGACCGGATTCCCCACCGATAACGCGCCGCTATCGGGCCGATATAAAACCTTGTTTGCAGGAGGGTGGCCCTGGGCTTGCGTCTTGCGCGATCATCCCAACATGCAAGGGGCAAATACCCCCGCTTCCTCTACAATCGCTCCTTTAGCCCGTGAGTGCTCAATGGTTCCGCACCTAGTCACCGCGTTGAATGGTCCACTGCTCGATCTCGAGCGGCGGATTCTCGACGCTACGCCTGCCATCGAACGCTGGTTCCGGCTCGAATGGCAGGAACATACGCCGCCGTTCTACTGTTCGGTGGATCTGCGCAACGCGGGCTTCAAGCTCGCGCCGGTCGATACCAACCTGTTTCCCGGAGCATTCAACAATCTGCCGCAGGAAGTGCTGCCGCTGGCCGTGCAGGCCGCGATGGCATCGATCGAAAAAATCTGCCCGGATGCGAAGAATCTGCTGGTCATTCCGGAGCGTCACACGCGTAACGCATTTTATCTGGAGAATGTCGCACGGCTCGCGACCATCATGCGCCAGGCGGGCCTGCACGTCCGTTTCGGAACGCTCGATGAAACCATCGTCGGGCCGGTCACGATCGCGTTGTCCGATGGTCAGAAAATCGTGCTTGAGCCGCTCGAGCGCTCCGCTCGCCGGCTCGGTCTGAAGAATTTCGATCCGTGTTCGATTCTGCTGAACAACGATCTGTCCGGTGGTATTCCGCCGGTGCTCGAAAATCTGCACGAGCAGTATCTGCTGCCGCCGCTGCATGCGGCATGGGCCGTGCGCCGCAAGTCGACGCACTTCTCGTGCTACGACGAAGTCGCGAAGAAGTTCGCGAAGATGGTCGAGATCGACCCGTGGATGATCAATCCGTATTTCGCGCATGTCGAAGACGTCGATTTCGAGGCGCGTACCGGCGAGGCTGCGCTGGCCGATGCCATCGACGGTGTGCTGAAGAAGATCGCGAAGAAATATCGTGAGTACGGCATTGCCGAAAAGCCGTATGTCGTCGTCAAGTCCGATGCCGGTACCGATGGCAAGGGCGTGATGACCGTGCACGATGCATCGGAAGTCGCTGCGCTGACGAGCCGCGAGCGCACGAAGATGTCGACTGCGAAGGATGGGCTCGATGTGCACGATGTGATCGTGCAGGAAGGCGTCTATACGTTCGAGCGGATCGGCGAGGAAGTGGCCGAACCGGTGGTGTACATGATCGACCGCTATGTGGTCGGCGGTTTTTATCGCGTGCATGGCAGTCGCGAGCGCGATCAGAACCTGAATGCGCCCGGCATGCACTTCGTGCCGCTCGGCTTCGAACATACCGCGTTGCCGGATGCGCACGCGAAACCCGGCGCCGCGCCGCCTAACCGCTTCTATATGTACGGCGTGGTCGCGCGTCTCGGGTTGCTGGCGGCATCGGTGGAGCTGGAAAGAACCGACCCGGAAGCGATTCAGGTTTAAAGGTCGCGCTGCAATCTGCGCTGCGCTCCGCCGCGCAATCCGCAGTGCAGTCGATAGTCAACGCGAGGCCCGCGAGGGCGCAACAGGGACTTCATGGACATTCTCTTTATCGCGGATCCGCTGGACCGCTTCAAGATCTACAAGGATTCGACTTACGCGATGATGGCCGAGGCCGCGAAGCGCGGCCATACGCTTTACGCGTGCGAGCCGGAAGATCTGGCGTGGACCGGCGGCGACGTCGAGGCGAACGTGCGGCGCTTTGCGATCGTCGGTGACCAGACCGATGGGCACCGCGCGCCGTGGTATGCGGCGGAGCGGGCCGAGGTGCGCTCGCTGAAGCGCTTCGGCGCCGTGCTGATGCGCAAGGACCCGCCGTTCGACATGGAATACGTGACGTCGACGTGGCTGCTCGAACTCGCTGAACGTGGCGGCGCGCGCATCTTCAACAAGCCGCAGGCGATTCGCGATCATTCGGAAAAGCTCGCGATCGGCGAGTTTCCGCAGTTCGTCGCACCGACGCTCGTCACTCGCGATGCGGCGCGCCTGCGTGCATTTCACGAGCAACACGGCGATGTGATTCTGAAACCGCTCGATGGCATGGGCGGCATGGGCGTGTTTCGCGTGAAAGCCGACGGCATGAATCTCGGCTCGATCATCGAAATGCTCAGCGAGGACGGCGCGCGCTCGGTCATGGCGCAGAAGTTCATCCCCGACATCAAGGATGGCGACAAGCGCATCCTGCTGATCGGCGGTGAGCCGGTGCCGTATTCGCTCGCGCGCATTCCGCAAGGTAACGAGGTGCGCGGCAATCTGGCGGCGGGCGGGCTCGGCGTCGCTCAGCCGCTCACCGCGCACGACCGCGAAATTGCCGCGGCGCTCGGCCCGGTGCTGGCCGCGCGCGGTCTGCTGCTCGTCGGGCTCGATGCAATCGGCGACTGGCTGACCGAAGTGAACGTCACAAGCCCGACGTGTTTTCGCGAAATCATGGATCAGACCGGCTTCGACGTGGCGGCGATGCTGGTCGACGCGCTGGAGCGCGCAGTCGGTTAAGTATCACTGCAGGAGACGCGCCCGTTGCACGAAACCGAACGCGTGCCGGGCACGAACGCTGAAGAAGCGCGAAAATGGACTGGTACAATGCCCGCTCTCCGGAACCTGCGTCATCTGACAAAACGCTGACGACGCACCCGGCACAGGATATCGGGCATGGTTGCCGTGCCGTTGCCCACGGGCTTTGCCCGTGACGCGACGCGTTCGGGCCCATTCGATCATCGGCCGGTCGGAAGGGCGAACAAAGGCAAACAGGCGCGCTGCCGGGCAACGCGTCCGGACCGCGAATCAGGCCGTTTTAGCTGCAAAACCGATATGGCAGGCATTCTGATCATTGCGCACGCTCCGCTCGCTTCCGCGTTACGCGAGTGTGTCGCTCATATTTACGGCGGGCTACCCGCACGCATCGGCGTGATCGATGTGATGCCCAACTGCGATCCGACCACCGTCGTCGCGTTCGCGCATGCGGAGATCGACCGGCTCAAGGAAGAGAACGGCGCACTCGTGCTGACCGACATGTTCGGTGCGACACCGTCGAACATCGCCGGCAATCTCGCGTCGCTACCCGACGTGCGTGTGCTGGCCGGCGTGAATCTGGCGATGCTGGTGCGCGCCGTCTGTTATCGCGCCACACCGCTCGACACGCTCGTCGACAAGGCGCTCGCCGGTGCGACCAAGGGCATTCATGCGATTACGCCGGGCACACCGGCCGCGGCTTCGATGGGCAGCCCGTGCGACTGTGTGGCGACCGCGCAGCCCGAGGCCGCGATCGCACAGAAGAGCACCACCCCTTAGAACCGTCACCGTTTCGTTTTTAACAACACAACCTGCGCTTCGGACGATTACATGCTGCAACAGGAAACGACTATCGTGAACAAGCTGGGGTTGCATGCGCGCGCCTCGGCCAAGCTGACGCAACTGGCAGGCAACTATCAGTCGGAAATATGGATGAGCCGCAACGGTCGGCGCATCAACGCGAAGAGCATCATGGGCGTGATGATGCTGGCAGCAGGGATCGGTAGCACCGTGCTGATCGAAACCGAAGGCACGGACGAAAAAGATGCGATGGACGCGCTACTGAAGCTGATTGCCAACAAGTTTGGCGAGGGCCAGTAATCCGCCGGTTTCGATGCGTGTACTACGCAGAACAAGAAACGCCGCGGCTTGCCGCGGCTTTTTTTATGGCCTTTTTTAGCGCTATTACGCGGGTTTTTGCGCAACCTGCGATGTTGCGCCGCACATCAGCAACACACGCGTGAACGGGCTGCGGAATTTATAATGGCCGCCGGGGTCTGAGAGCTAGCTTTGCAGCGGTTTGCCGCGGCATTACACAACTAGAGGAGGTGCGCGTGTCTTTCACGCTGCATGGAATTCCCGTGTCACGCGGTATCGCCATCGGGCGGGCTTATCTGATCGCCCCGGCTGCACTCGACGTCGACCACTACCTGATCGAACCCGCCCAGATGGAAGGCGAGATCGAGCGTTTTCGCTCGGCCCAGCAGCGCGTGCATGTCGAACTCGACGCGCTGCGCGCGGATCTCGCCGCCGACGCGCCTAGCGAAATGGGCGCGTTCATCAACGTCCATTCGATGATCCTGAACGACGCGATGCTCGTGCAGGAAACCATCGATCTCGTCCGCACGCGCCGCTATAACGTCGAATGGGCGCTGACCGAGCAGCTCGAACGTCTGTCGCGTCACTTCGACGACATCGAAGACGAGTACCTGCGCGAACGCAAGGCCGATATCGAGCAGGTGGTGGAGCGGCTGCTGAAAGCGCTTGCCGGCGCATCGCCGTCGCCGCTCGACGGCGTGCATGGCAGTTGCGAGGAGATGATCGTCGTGGCGCACGACATCGCGCCTGCCGACATGATGCAGTTCAAGACGCAGACCTTTCAGGGCTTCGTGACGGACCTCGGCGGTCGCACGTCGCATACGGCGATCGTCGCGCGCAGCCTCGGCATTCCGGCTGCCGTCGGCGTGCAGCACGCCAGCGCGCTGATCCGACAGGATGATCTGATCATCGTCGATGGCGATCATGGCATCGTGATCGTCGATCCGGCGCCGATCGTGCTGGAAGAGTATTCGTATCGGCAGAGCGAGAAAGCGCTCGAGCAGCGCAAGCTGCAGCGCCTGAAGTTTTCGCCTACGCAGACGCTGTGCGGCACGCGCATCGAACTGTGCGCGAACATCGAACTGCCCGACGACGCGATCGCGGCCGTCGAAGCCGGCGCGATGGGCGTCGGGCTGTTTCGCACCGAATTCCTCTTCATGAACACGAAGGACCGCTTGCCTGAAGAGGAAGAGCAGTTCGCCGCCTACCGCCGTGCTGTCGAGCTGATGAACGGCCTGCCGGTGACGATCCGCACGATCGATGTCGGCGCGGACAAGCCGCTCGAATCGATCAGCGGTGGCGACGGGTATGAGACCGCGGCGAATCCGGCCCTGGGTCTGCGCGCAATCCGGTGGAGTCTGTCCGAGCCGCAGATGTTCCTCACGCAGTTGCGCGCGATCCTGCGGGCGTCCGCGTTTGGTTCGGTGAAGATCCTGATTCCGATGCTCGCGCACGCGCAGGAAATCGACCAGACGCTCGATCTGATCCGTGAGGCCAAGCGCCAGCTCGATGACGCGGGTCTTGCCTACAATCCGAACGTGCAGGTCGGCGCGATGATCGAGATTCCGGCGGCGGCGATTGCATTGCCGCTGTTCCTGAAACGGCTCGATTTCCTGTCGATCGGGACCAACGATCTGATCCAGTACACGCTAGCCATCGATCGCGCCGACAACGCGGTCGCGCATCTGTACGATCCGCTGCATCCGGCGGTGCTGCATCTGATCGCGTTCACGCTGCGCGAAGCGAAACGCGCGGGCGTGCCGGTGTCGGTGTGCGGAGAAATGGCCGGCGATCCGGCGCTGACGCGTCTGTTGCTGGGCATGGGGCTAACCGAGTTCTCGATGCATCCGAGTCAGTTGCTGGTCGTCAAGCAGGAAGTGCTGCGCTCGCACCTGAAGACGCTTGAAAAACCGGTGGCCGATGTGCTGGCCTCGTTCGAACCGGAAGAAGTGCAGGCCGCGCTGAAGCGGGTCGCGGAAATCTGATTACGCGTTTTGCGCAAAACCTCTCGCGCGCAACCCTCAAGCGATACGATGCCGTCCGCCGCACACCGGGCAATCCGGTTGCCGCGCGATGCGCATCGTGTTCCATTCCATCCGCAGTGAGTCGAGCATCATCAGCCGGCCGGTGAGCGTCGTGCCGACACCGGCGATCACGCGCAGGGCTTCGGCGGCCTGCATTGCACCGATGATGCCGACCGTCGGCGCAAAGACCCCCATCGTCGAACACGCGACTTCCTCGAACGGCTGATCTTCCGGGAAGATGCACGCGTAGCACGGCGACGCATCGTCGCGGAAATCGAACGTACTGATCTGGCCATCGAAGCGCAACGCCGCGCCGGACACGAGCGGCACGCGATGCGCGACGCACGCGCGATTAATTGCGTGGCGGGTTGCGAAGTTATCCGTGCAGTCGAGTACGACGGTGGCGTGCGGCACGGCTGTGTCGAGCCACGCATCGTCTGCTCGTGCCGTTACCGCGTTCACGACGACATCGGGATTCAGCTGACCGATTGCATCGCGTCCGGACTCAACCTTGCTGCGTCCCACCGATGCCGTGACGTGCAGGATCTGGCGCTGCAGGTTGGTCAGATCGACGGTATCGGCATCGACCAGCGTGAGCTGTCCGACACCCGCTGCCGCCAGATACATCGCGGCCGGCGATCCGAGCCCGCCCGCCCCGACGACGATCGCGTGTGCATCGAGAAAACGCTGCTGCGCTTCGATGCCGAGTTCGTCGACAAGGATGTGGCGGGAATAGCGGAGGAGTTGATCGTCGTTCATGGCGGGGCGCGTCGTCGTTATCGTTATTCTAGTCGCGCGGGGGAAGTGTCTTCGCAGCGTGGGCTGCGAAGACACGGCAGGCTGAAGCGTTACTTGCCTTGCGAGGCCGGCACAGGTGCCGATGCCGGTGTCGCAGCAGCCGGCGAAGAAGCCCCCGGCGTAACCGGCAGCGCAGGCTTCACAGCGACCGGCGCAGAAGCCGACTGGGCCGGCTTGTTCTGCGCGAGCCGGCGTTCCATGGCCGACTTCGATTCCTGCACCGGCTTGCCTTCCAGCTTGTTCAGCGCCTGTTGCAGCATGAAGTCGTCGGCGGAACCGAACTCGATCGGCTTGCGGTCGCGGTCCTTCTGGCGTTGCTCCGGCGTCTTCTTGTCGTTCTGCTCTTCAAGCAGACGCAGCTGGTCCATGCGTTCCTGTTCGCGCTGGTCCTCTTCCTTCTTCTCGTTCGGATCCTGCGTGTTCGCAAGGTGGTTCGAGTAGTCGACTTCGCGCGTGACGAGTGCGTCGTCCGGATCGCCTTCCGCGTATTGATCCACCGCGATGTCCGGGCGGATACCCTTGTTCTGGATCGAACGGCCGCTCGGCGTGTAGTAGTACGCCGTGGTGAGGCGCAAGGCGGTGTCGGCGGTCATCGGGCGGACCGTCTGTACCGAACCCTTGCCGAAGGTCGTCTTGCCGACGATCAGCGCACGGTGTTGATCCTGCAGCGCACCCGCGACGATTTCGGAGGCCGACGCCGAGTAGGCGTTGGTCAGCACGATCATCGGTACGGTCTTGAAGATTGGCGGCAGATCCTTCAGCGGATCGCTGTCGAACGAAGGCAGGCGGTAGTTATCGTAGTTGTCGCGATACACCTGCTTCGAATCCGGGATCTGGCCGTTCGTCGAGACGACGACCGAATCCGGCGGCAGGAACGCACCGGCGACGCCGACCGCGCTTTGCAGCAGACCGCCGCCGTTATTGCGCAGATCGAGAATCAGGCCCTTCAGGTTCGGCTGCTGGCGCGCGAGGTCCCTGAGCTTGGCTGCGAGGTCGGGCGTCGTGCGTTCCTGGAAGCTCGTGATGCGGATATAACCGTAGCCCGGCGCGGGGACCTTCATCTTCACGCTCTGCACGTTGATGATCGCGCGTGTCACCGTGAGCGGGAACGTGCGGTCGTCAGTCTTGCGGAAGATGGTCAGCGTGACCTTGGTGCCCGGGTCGCCGCGCATCTGCTTGACCGCCTGGTCGAGCGTCATGCCGCGGACCGGCTTGTCGTTGATGCGCGTGATGAGATCGCCCGGACGGATGCCGGCGCGGAACGCGGGCGTGTCCTCGATCGGCGAGATCACCTTGATCAGCCCGTCTTCCGATGAAATTTCGATGCCGAGACCCGCGAAGCGGCCCTTGGTCTGCTCCTGCAGTTCCTGGTAATCGGTCTTGTCGAGATACGACGAGTGCGGGTCGAGACTTGCGACCATCCCCTTGATCGCCGCGGTGAGCAGCTTCTTGTCGTCGACCGGTTCGACGTACTCATGCTTGATCTGTCCGAATACTTCGGCGAAGAGACGGAGCTGGTCGAGCGGCAGCGGGGCAGAGGCGGCTTGCTGGGCGGAGGCGGACAGTTGCAGCGTGGCAAACACGCCGGTGGCAAGGCCCGCAGCGATCAGGCCGATGTTTTTCAGATTCTTTCGCATAGAGTGGGGCAGTCGGGAGCGCGTGGCAGCGTCAGGTAGAAAGCGACGGACAAGTATAACTGCACACCTGCCCAGGCTGTGAGCGGTGACGCAATCGCGGTTCGACAGTCGCCGTCGGGGGTGGTTCGGGCTTCCGGCGCGGTTGTGCCAAAGAAATGTGCGGTAACGCTCGGGCGGGTGGCGCGGCGGTGTACGGCGACCCGCCGCGCCTCGCGATCAACCCGCCTTGCCCTGCTTCGCGACCGCGGCTTGTGCCTGCGCGATCGCTTCCTGGTCGCCGAGGTAGTAGTGCTTGAGCGGCTTCAGGTTCTCGTCGAGTTCATAGACGAGCGGGATCCCGTTCGGAATGTTCAGGCCGACGATATCGTTGTCCGAAATACCGTCGAGGTACTTGATCAGCGCGCGCAGCGAGTTGCCGTGCGCGGCGATGAGCACCTTGCGGCCCGACTTGACGGCCGGCGCGATCGATTCGTTCCAGATCGGTAGCACACGTGCGACCGTGTCCTTCAGGCACTCGGTGAGCGGCAGATCGGCACGCGGCACCTTCGTGTAGCGCGGATCGGCGTAGCCGGTGCGCTCGTCGGACGGATCGAGTGCGGGCGGCGGCGTGTCGTAGCTACGACGCCAGACCAAGACCTGTTCGTCGCCGTACTTCGCCGCAGTTTCGGCCTTGTTCAGCCCCGACAGCGCGCCGTAATGGCGCTCGTTCAGACGCCACGAATGCACGACTGGCAGATACATCAGGTCCATCTGGTCCTGCACGTGCCACAGCGTACGGATCGCCCGCTTCAGCACGGACGTGTAGGCGATATCGAACGTGTAGCCCGATTCCTTCAGCAGGACGCCGGCTTGCTGCGCCTCGCGGTTACCCTGCTCGGTCAGGTCGACGTCGACCCAGCCGGTGAAGCGGTTTTCCTTGTTCCACGTCGATTCGCCGTGGCGGATGAGAACGAGTTTGTACATGGTGCCGGTCGGTAGTAAGGAAGCGGTAAAGCGTCGGGCCGAGGTGCCGAAAGCGGACGGTCGTATCGGCGACAGGCGGTTATTTTATAATGGCTGGATTCTCCTTTTCGATTTCTCTCTTTTTCGGCGGATTTTCCGTGAAGTTTTTCACCGATTACACAAACCTTGTACTCATCGCGATTGCCCTCATCTCTGGTGCGTTGCTCCTGTGGCCGGCGCTCAGCCGCCGTGGCCGTGGCGGCGTCACCGCTAGCGAGGCCACGCAGCTGATCAACCGGCGCAACGCCGTGGTCGTCGATCTGCGTTCGGCGGCGGATTTCGCGGCGGGTCATCTGCCGTCGGCACGCCACCTCGAATTTGCCGAATTGCAGGCGAAGGTCGGCCAGCTTGTGAAGAACAAGAGCAATCCGGTGCTGCTGGTGTGTCAGACTGGCCAGCAGTCGAACAAGGCGGTGCGCGTCGTGCAGGATGCGGGTTACGCCGAAGTCCATGTTCTGCAGGGCGGTCTCAACGCCTGGCAGCAGGCCGGCATGCCGGTCGTGAAGCAAGGAGCTGCAAAGTGAACAAAGTGATCATGTACAGCACGCAGGTGTGTCCGTATTGCCAGATGGCCGAACGTCTTTTAAAGTCGCGCGGCGTCGAGCACGTTGAAAAAGTGCTCATCGACAAGGATCCGACCCGGCGTGAAGAAATGATGACACGTACCGGCCGGCGTACGGTGCCGCAGGTATTCATCGGCGACACCCATGTGGGCGGCTACGATGATCTCTCCGCGCTCGACCGCAAGGGCGGTCTGACGCCGCTGCTGGAAGTCGCCGCGTAAGCGTCCGGCTGACGCGGTGCCAGGCGGCGCGGCGCGAGCCGCTCCTGGCGGGCTCCGTGACGGGGTGGCGCATAGCAGTACACCGAACTGGCGGGCCATGGAAACATGGCACGCCGCAACTACATTCAGGGAATCACTTAATCATGTCCGACGAGAATAACCAGCCGTTCTTCAACATCCAGCGTGTCTACTTGAAGGACATGTCGCTCGAGCAACCGAATTCGCCGGGCATCTTCCTCGAACAGGAAATGCCGTCGGTCGAGGTCGAAGTCGACGTGAAGGCCGAACGCCTGGCAGAAAGCGTGTTCGAAATCCTCGTCACCGGCACCGTGACCGCCAAGGTGTCGGACAAGGTCGCGTTCCTGATCGAAGCGAAGCAGGCCGGCATTTTCGACATCCGCAACATTCCGGCGGAACAGGTCGATCCGCTCGTCGGCATCGCTTGCCCGACCATCCTGTTCCCGTATCTGCGCTCGAACATCGCCGACGCGATCACCCGTGCAGGTTTCCCGCCCATCCATCTCGCCGAAATCAACTTCCAGGCGCTCTACGAGCAGCGTCTGGCGCAGATTGCGTCGCAGGAAAGCGCGGCGCAAAGCACCGCGAAACACTGACGCTCGCGCACGGTGCCGGGTATGAAGGTTGCCGTCCTCGGCGCCGGTGCATGGGGCACCGCACTCGCCGGCCATCTGGCCGCGCGGCACGATGCGGTGCTCTGGGCGCGCGACAGCGCGCTCGTCGCCGAACTCTCCACTGCACATGAAAACGCCCACTATCTAGCGGGCGTTGCGTTGCCGCAGGCGTTGCGCTATGAAACGCAGCTCGCCGCCGCGCTCGCGCACGGCGCCGCTGACGACGCGTTGTGTGTCGTTGCGACGCCGGTTGCGGGCCTGCGTGGACTGCTGCGTGCGATGCGCGATGCGGCGGCGGTACCGGCGCATATCGTCTGGTTGTGCAAGGGTTTCGATGCGGACACGCAGCGGTTGCCGCATCAGGTCGTGGCAGAAGAGCTTGCAGGTCATCCCAGTAACGGCGTGCTGTCCGGTCCGAGCTTCGCACGTGAAGTGGCGCAGGGCCTGCCGGTTGCATTGACGGTGGCGAGTACGTCGACGGAGTGTCGCGAGCGCACCGTCGCCGCGTTTCATCATGGCGCGATGCGCATCTACACCGGCGACGACGTCGTCGGCGTCGAAGTGGGCGGCGCGGTCAAGAACGTGCTGGCGATTGCCACCGGCATTGCCGACGGCCTTGGCCTCGGGCTCAACGCGCGCGCAGCGCTGATCACGCGCGGTCTCGCGGAAATGTCGCGTCTTGGCGCGACGCTCGGCGGTCGTACGGAGACGTTCACCGGTCTGACCGGGCTCGGCGATCTGATTCTCACCGCTACCGGCGATCTCTCGCGCAATCGGACAGTCGGTATGCAGCTTGCGGCGGGCCGTCCGCTCGACGCGATTCTCGGCACACTCGGCCACGTCGCGGAAGGCGTGCGCTGCGCGCAGGCGGTACTGGCCATCGCCCATGCGCACGGCATCGACATGCCGATCACGCAGGCGGTGTGCGCGGTACTGTTCGAAGGCGTCGCACCGCGCGATGCAGTCAGCGCGCTGTTGCGGCGCGACGCGAAAGCCGAGTAGCGAAGTCCGCGGTTTATGCGGCATGGCTGCATGACCCGGACTCTTCAGTGTCACTTCGGCACGGTACGTTAATAAAACACCGTACTATCGGTGCGTACCGTTTGGCCCGATCGACACCCCCTGACCGGTCGGCGACAAGAACCTCGCGCTTTCCGCAATGAATCGTCCAATCCCTCGCTCGAGAAGGCGGTATTCCGCCTGGTTGATCACACTGCTCTGCCTGTTGATTGCGCTCCTCGCGGTCATCGCAATCGCCACCTGGGCGACCTTGCGTGCAAGTCTGCCGCAGCTCGATGGAACCCACGTTGCTTCGACGCTATCCGCGCCGGTAACGATTAATCGCGATGCGCTCGGCGTACCGACGCTACAAGGCCGCACCCGCGCTGATGTCGCCTTCGGTATCGGTTTCGTGCAGGCGCAGGATCGCTTCTTCCAGATGGATCTGTTGCGCCGTGTCGCTGCGGGCGAGATGTCCGAACTGATCGGTCCGGCCGCGTTGCCACTCGATCGCCGCAACCGGCTGCACCGTTTTCGCGAACGCGCGCAGGCGTTGATCGCCGCGTTGCCTCCGGAGCAACGGCAACTGCTCGATCAATACACGGCGGGCGTGAACGACGGACTCAAGTCGCTGGCTTCGCGCCCATTCGAATACTGGCTGCTGCGCACGCAGCCCGCGGCGTGGCGTCCCGAAGACACGCTGCTCACTGTCTATACGATGTACTTCGATCTGCAGAGCGATGAGGAGTCCCGCATCCTGTCGCGCGCCGCGTTACGAGAGCGCGTGCCCGCGGATCTGTACACCTTCATGCTCCCCGCGACGAGCCACTGGGACGCGCCGTTCGATGTCGCGGTGCCCGCGCACGATGCGCTCGCGACGCCGCCTGCCACGCGCCCGGACTGGCTGTCTATGTCGAAACCGGCAAGCGTCGCCGCGCATGAAGCGGGTTCGATAGACGACAGCCCGACGATCAACCGCTCGATGATCGGCAGTAACAACTGGGCCGTCGATGGTGCGCACAGTGCGCACGGCGGCGCGCTGCTCGCTAACGACATGCACCTGGGTTTGTCGTTGCCGAACATCTGGTATCGGCTATCGCTGGCGTGGCCCGGACCGGATGGACAAATGCGCCACGTTACTGGCGTGAGCCTGCCCGGTGTGCCGCTCGTGATCGCCGGTAGCAACGGGCAGATCGCGTGGGGCTTCACCGACAGCTACGGCCGCTACATCGATCTGATCGAACTGCAGCGCAATCCCGCCGATCCGCTGCAATACCGGATCGCGGACGGCAGCTGGGCACGCTCGACGGTCTATCACGAACGCATCGCCGTCAAAGGTGCAGCGCCGGTCGATCTGCCGGTGGTCGAGACGCAGTGGGGACCGCAGATTGTCGTCGGCTCGCATGCCTATGCGATGCGCTGGGTCGCGCACGATCGCGAGGCGATCAACCTGAATCTGCAGCAGCTCGAAGGCACCGCGAGTGTCGCGGATGCGCTGCATGTCGCGCAGATCAGCGGGATTCCCACGCAGAACTTCGCCGTCGCCGATGCGCACGGCAAGATCGGCTGGACGCTTGCCGGACCTGTGCCGCACCGCGACGCAGCCACCGATCTACCGAGCGGACCGCTCAGCGACCTGCCGCTCGATTCGGCCACCTATCGCGGCTGGCAGGGCTATCTGGCGCCCGATGCGTATCCGTCGCGGATCGACCCGCCGCTCGGACGATTGTGGACCGCCAACAATCGCACCGTGCCGCTCGACGAGGTGGCGTTGTACGGCGATGGCGGCACCGACCTCGGCGCACGTGCATCACAGATCCGCGACGATCTGCTGGCGTTGCCGCATGCTAGCGAGCGCGACCTGCTGGCAATCCAGACCGATGACCGCGCCCTGTGGATTGAAACCTGGCGCCATGTCGCCCTCGACGCGCTCGATGCCGACGCGTTGAAGGACCATCCACAGCGCGCCGCATTCCGGCAAGCGATCGAGCAGTGGAACGGCCGCGCGGATGTCGATGGGACCGGTTACCGGCTGGTTCGCGGGTTCTACTTTTCGCTCTACGACGCGTGGTTCGGCAAGCTCGACGCAACGCTCAAGGCGACTGACTCGCGACTCGGCTATCGCGCCGCGAGTTCGCGTCACGAGGCGGTGATGGAGGCGCTTGCGGCCCAGCACGCCTGGGTGCCGGACGGCTTCGCCGACTGGCGTGCCTTCATGCTCGACCGGGTCGACCATACGATCGGCCAGTTACCTGCCGGCACAAAGGTCGAGGACGCGCGTTGGGGCGAGCACAACCGCTCGGCGATCGCGCATCCATTCGCGCAGATGATCCCTGCGTGGCTGCCGTGGGTACGCGACTGGCTCAGCGCGCCACACGATGAGTTGCCGGGCGACTTCTACATGCCGCGCGTGCAGTCGCCGACGTTTGGTTCTTCCGAGCGGATGGTCGTATCGCCGGGGCGCGAGCAGGATGGCATCTTCGAGATGCCGGGCGGGCAGTCAGGGCATCCAATGTCGCCGTACTTTCTCGCGGGGCATGAAGCCTGGGTGCATGGCGAGGCGACGCCGTTCCTGCCGGGCAGCGCGGTGCATCGGCTGGAATTGAGGCCGTGAGCCGCTGTTGATCTTCATATCAGGTGCAGGTGCATGAGCATCGCGTGCTTCAACGACGCGATGCTCACACACTGCGCTATTTCGACGAACCCACGCGCCCTCACTCGCCCCCTTCGAAACCAGCCTGACGCCACGCTTCGAACACCACGATCGCCACCGTATTCGACAGGTTCAGGCTGCGGTTGCCTGGCTGCATCGGCAGGCGCACGCGCTGTTCGTTCGCGAAGCCGTCGAGCACCGCATCGGGCAGACCGCGCGTCTCCGCGCCGAACACGAACCAGTCGCCAGGCAGGAACGCATGCGCATGAAAACGCCCGGCGCCGCGCGTTGTGAACGCGAACATGCGTGCCGGGTCGGGAGCTTCGGTTGCGATGAATGCGGACCAGTTCGCATGAACATGCATCTGCGCATACTCGTGATAGTCGAGGCCCGCGCGGCGCATTTTTGCGTCGTCGAGCGGGAAGCCGAGCGGCTCGATCAAATGCAGCCGGGCGCCGGTGTTGGCGCACAGGCGAATCACGTTGCCGGTGTTCGGCGGAATTTCCGGTTCGACAAGAACGACGTTGAACATGGTGATGAGAGGCCAGATAGAAAGCGTTGTAGGACTAGTCTTGCGGCGTGCGTAGCGCAACGAAGCTGGTCACGCGTTGCGCGCCCGCGGCCTTGAGCGCACGCGCGAGCGCATCGAGTGTGGCGCCGCTCGTCATCACGTCGTCGACCACCGCGACGTGCAGACCGCTTACCGGCTTTGTCACGACGAATGCGGCCCCGACGTTCTGCTGCCGCGCAGCGCGGTCGAGTCGCGACTGCGGCGCGGTATCGAGCGTGCGCACCAGCAGCGTCGGATCGGCGGGCAGCCGTAACGCGCGGGCGAACGGCTTCGCGATTTCCCACGCCTGGTTGTAGCCGCGCTGCACCAGTCGCCGCCGCGCGAGCGGTACCGGCACCACGAGGTCGGGCCGGGCGGTGGCGTCGAGCGCGTCGTCGGCCACGCGCGCAAGACGCAACGCGAATTCCCGCGCGAGCATCAGCCGGGCGCCAAACTTCAGACCAGTCGCGAGCGCATCGAGCGGCGGCCGATAGTCGGCCAGCGCGAACGTCGCATCGAACGACGGCGGCGCCGCGACGCAGTCGCCGCATCGATAGCCGGCCGCCGCTGCGTAGCGGAATCGTCCGAGCGGCGCCGCGCAAACCCGGCAGCGCAGACGCGCTTCATTCCAGTAAGCGGCGTCGCAGTCGGCGCAGATCACCTGCTGCGACAAATTGCCGCATAACGCGCACAGGTTGGGTAGCAGCGCATGGCCGAGGTGCGGCAGCGCGGTGCCCACGCGTCGCGCGATACGCGCAACCCGCAGGTTCAGCGAAGAAGAAATTGATGACAAAGCCGGCAATGGCATGACTGGACCGCCCGCGAAGGCCTCCTGCGCTGAACGGATAGGAGCGAGCGAGTATACTTCGCACACTTCGCCCGTACGACTCCCATGCCCCCATCGTCTGCAAAATCCAGCCGTCCGGCCTACGATTCCCGGCGCCTGCGGCGGATTTTCGACCGCCGCGCCGCCACCTTCGACGACGTCGCCTTTCTCCCGCGCGAGATCGCCCAGCGCATGCGTGAGCGTCTCGACTACATCAAGATCAATCCGGCCAGCGTGCTCGACGCAGGCTGCGGCGCGGGCGAGGACCTGCCCGCGCTGCGTGAACGGTTTCCCGAAGCGCCGGTGTTCGGCACCGATCTGTCGCACGCGATGCTGAGCCGCGCGCTCGATCACGATGGCGGCGACACGAGCTGGCGCCGCTTCCTGCCTGCATCGATCGGCAGGGCGCTCGGCACCCGCGGCCCGCGCTTCGCGCAGGCCGACTTCTCCGCGCTGCCGTTCGCTGCAGGCGCGTTCGAATTCGTCTGGTCCAATCTCGCGCTGCACTGGCACTCACGTCCTGATCTGGTTTTCCCTGAGTGGCAACGCGTACTCAAGGTGAATGGCCTGCTGATGTTCAGCACGCTCGGTCCCGACACACTGAAAGAATTGCGCAGTGCATACGCGCAGGTCGATGCCGCGCACGGACTCGGCGCGCGCGCGCACGTGATCGATTTCGTCGACATGCACGATCTCGGCGACATGCTGGTGGAAAGCGGCTTCGAGATTCCGGTGATGGACCAGGAAACGCTGACCATCACCTATCGCTCGCCGGAGTCGCTGCTCGCCGACGTCCGCCGCTGGGGCGCCTACCCGTTTGTGCGCGACGACGCATCGCCGCAGGCCGCGCGCCGTCTGCATCGCGCGCTGCTGGCCGCGCTGGAAGCGCGCCGCAGCCCCGACGGTACGATCGCGCTCACCTTCGAAGTGATCTACGGTCACGCATGGAAAGCCGTGCCGCGCACGACGGCCGAAGGACACGGCATCGTTCGTCTCGAGGACATCGGGCGGGGCTTGGGGAAGAATCGTTGAAGCGGTAAAGAGGGCATCTGTTATGTCTGGAATTCGCGGCCAAAAAGCGCTTGCAAGACTGCGTCGAAATGGCGCAGAGGCTTGTCGCGCCTGGCTTGCGAGCCGATAGACGCTTGCTTGTGGATGCCATTGAACCCGCCTATAATGCGTCAGTTTGTCGCTCGGGGTTCCCACACTTGAGCGGCAGGCCCGAAGCGCCGAAGGGCGGTATGCCTTGCCACTGGCGGTGCTTGCAGCAGTCGGCGCCGGTTCGCAGGAGACAGCGATGGATGCTACAGATCTGCTGACAGATTCTGAGCCGGTCCTGCGAGACTGGCTCATGAAGCGCAACTGTTCGGTATCGCCACGGCAGTTCGTGTGTTTCTATATGTCGCTTGCGGCGTTCTCGTTGTTGATTGCATTGGTACTGGTGTTGCGCGGCGCCTGGCTGGTGTTGCCGTTTACCGGTATCGATTTGCTGGCGGTTGGAGTGGCTTTTGCAATATACGCGCGCCATGCTGTCGACTACGAGCGCATCCGGCTGTTTCCTAACCGGCTCGTCGTCGAACAGGTCAGCGCCGAGCGGGTCACGCAGTTCGAATTCAATCCGCGCTGGGTGAGGATTGAGCCGGGCGCAACACCGCGGGACCGCATCAAGCTGATGTCGCGTGGAGAGACGATCACGATCGGGCTGCATCTGGCGCAGTATCGGCGCGCGCAGTTCGCCGCCGAGCTGCGTATGTGGCTCAGGCGTTGCTGATACGGCGAGCCGTGCCGTTGCGAGGAGGCGCGGCACAACCTTCCTGCGGGGTCGAGGGTTTGAATGGAAATTTTGGGTAAGGAAGCTATGAAAACAATCAAGCGAGCCCTCTCGGGCGTGCTGGCGTGTGGCGGGTTACTCTTCGCCGGCGCGGCCCTGGCAGTAGGCGACAGTCCTGGCGGTCCCCGCGTCAACGAGATCAATTTCCAGGCGCCCGCCACGAAGATCGCCGAGGAGCTCTACAGCCTCCATACGTTCATGCTGATCCTGTGCACGGTGATCTTCGTCGCGGTGTTCGGCGTGATGTTCTATTCGATGTTTGCGCACCGCAAATCGAAAGGCCACAAGGCGGCCAATTTCCACGAAAGCACCACCGTCGAAATCATCTGGACGATCGTTCCGTTCGTCATCGTCGTGCTGATGGCGCTACCCGCCACCAAGACCGTCGTCGCGATGAAGGACACGACCAATGCCGACCTCACCGTCAAGGTCACGGGCTACCAGTGGAAGTGGGGTTACGACTACGTGAAGGGGCCGGGCGAAGGGATCAACTTCCTGTCCACGCTATCCACACCGCGTAGCGAAACGGACGGCACAGCGCCGATCAGCGATACCTATCTGCAGGAAGTCGACCATCCGCTCGTCGTGCCGGTCGACAAGAAGATCCGCATCATTACCACAGCGAACGACGTCGTGCACTCGTGGTACGTCCCGGCGTTCGGCGTGAAGCAGGATGCGATTCCGGGCTTCGTACGCGACACGTGGTTCAAGGCCGACAAGACGGGTACGTTCCGCGGTTTCTGTACGGAACTGTGCGGCAAGGAACACGCGTTCATGCCGGTCGTCGTCGAAGTGCTGTCTGCCGACGACTACGCGAAGTGGGTCGACGATCAGAAGAAGCTGATGGCCGCCGCCGCTGACGATCCGAACAAGACCTACACGCTCGCCGAACTGCTCGATCGTGGCGGGAAGGTTTACACGGCGAATTGCGCGGTCTGCCACCAGCCGAACGGTAAGGGTGCAGGCGCGTTCCCTGCGCTCGATGGCAGCAAGATCGCCAACGGTCCGATTGCAGAACACGTGAGCATTGTGCTGCACGGCAAGGGTGCGATGCCGGTGTGGGGCAACACGCTCAACGACGTCGAGATTGCTTCGGTGATCACGTACGAACGTAACTCCTGGGGCAACCACACGGGCGACATCCTCCAGCCGAAGCAGGTCGCGGATGCCCGCAACGGCAAGATGCCCGCAGGCGGCGACCATCTCGGGAGCGCAGCAGCGGGTGCAAGCGACGCTACCGCAGCAAGCGGCGCCGCAGCGGCGAGCGGTGCGGATGCCGCGGCATCGGGTGCAACGGCTGCATCAGGTGCCTCGGATAGCGCAGCGGCTTCGCAAGCCGCGCTGCCCGCCAGCATCTACTTCGACATCGGCAAGAGTACGCTGCCGGCCGACGCGAAAGCCGCGATCGATGCCGCATCGGCCTACGCGAAAGCCCATCCGGACGCGAAGCTCGCACTGTCGGGTTTCACCGATGCGAGCGGCTCGGCCGCGACCAACGCCGAACTCTCGAAGCATCGTGCGCAAGCTGTGCGCGACGCATTGAAAGCGGCCGGTATCGCCGAAGACCACATCATCTTGAAGAAGCCGGAAACCGTCACGGGCGGTAGCGACGCGAAAGAAGCCCGGCGTGTTGAGATCAGCCCGGCCGCCTGATGCGTACGCACACAGCCGCAGCAGTATTCGTTTTAGGAGATTGTCATGTCTAGCATCGGACACGATGTAGCCGCGGGTCACGAGCACGTGCACGGCGACCATGCGCACGAGTTGCCCCATGGCTGGCGCCGCTGGCTGTTCGCGACCAACCATAAGGACATCGGTACGCTGTACCTGTTGTTCTCGTTCATCATGTTCCTGTCCGGCGGCGTGATGGCGCTGCTGATCCGCTCGGAACTGTTCGAACCCGGACTGCAGATCATGCGTCCTGAGTTCTTCAACCAGTTGACCACGATGCACGGGCTGATCATGGTCTTCGGTGCGATCATGCCGGCGTTCGTCGGCTTCGCGAACTGGATGATCCCGCTGCAGATCGGCGCGTCGGACATGGCCTTCGCGCGGATGAACAACTTCAGCTTCTGGCTGCTGCCGGTTGCGGCCGTGCTGCTGGTCGGTTCGTTCTTCGCACCGGGCGGCGCGACCGCCGCGGGCTGGACGCTGTACGCACCGCTCTCCACGCAGATGGGCCCGGGTATGGACTTCGCGATTTTCGCGGTCCACATCATGGGTGCATCGTCGATCATGGGCGGGATCAACATCGTCGTGACGATCCTGAACATGCGCGCACCGGGCCTCACGCTGATGAAGATGCCGATGTTCGTGTGGACCTGGCTGATCACCGCCTATCTGCTGATCGCCGTGATGCCGGTTCTGGCCGGCGCGATCACGATGGTGCTGTTCGACCGCCACTTCGGCACGTCGTTCTTCAACGCGGCAGGCGGCGGCGATCCGGTGATGTATCAGCACATCTTCTGGTTCTTCGGCCACCCCGAGGTGTACATCATGATCTTGCCGGCGTTCGGGATCGTCTCGCAGGTGATCCCGGCGTTCGCGCGCAAGCCGCTGTTCGGCTATAGCTCGATGGTGTACGCAACGGCATCGATCGCGATCCTGTCGTTCATGGTCTGGGCGCACCACATGTTCGCGACCGGCATGCCGGTGACGGGCCAGCTGTTCTTCATGTACGCGACGATGTTGATCGCCGTGCCGACGGGCGTGAAGGTGTTCAACTGGGTCGCGACGATGTGGCGCGGTTCGTTGACCTTCGAAACCCCGATGCTGTTCGCGGTCGGCTTCCTGTTCGTGTTCACGTTCGGCGGTCTGACGGGGCTGATGCTCGCGATGGCGCCGCTCGACATCCAGTATCACGGGACCTATTTTGTGGTCGCCCACTTCCACTATGTGCTGGTGGCGGGCTCGCTATTCGGGTTGTTCTCCGGGTGGTACTACTGGGCGCCGAAGTGGACCGGCTGGATGTACAACGAGACGCGCGGCAAGATCCACTTCTGGGCGTCGATGATCTTCTTCAACCTCGCGTTCCTGCCGATGCACTTCGTCGGGCTCGCCGGTATGCCGCGTCGTTACGCTGACTATCCGGCGCAGTTCACCGACTGGAACCAGGTCATCACGATCGGCGCATTCGGCTTCGGTCTCGCGCAGGTGTACTTCCTGTTTGCGGTCGCGCTGCCGGCGTATCGCGGCGGTCATGGCCTCGTAGAGGCTGGCGACAAGCCGTGGGACGGTGCGGAAGGTCTCGAGTGGACGGTGCCGAGCCCGGCTCCGTTCCATACCTTCGAGCATCCGCCGACGGTCGAGTAAGCCGTATTCCCGCGCGGTGTTCCGGTCCCGATGTGAGTCTGACCGGAGCGCCGCGCAAACTTGGCGCCGTTATCGATGAATGAGACAGGATGAATGAAGCAACAAGGCAGTCCAGCATGAGCGGGAATCCACAAAAAGGGCGTACGCCGGAACAGATCCGTGCGAGCAACAAACGGCTGGGCTTGATCCTGCTCGGTGTCGCTGCCGCCTTTTTTGTGGGTATCTTCATCAGGCAGGTGTTTTTCGCCTGACGTGTGGGTGCAGTTTTCGCAGGTAAGTTCGTTGAGGACGTTCGATGTCGACGCAGGACCCGGCCGAGGCCGATCGCTCTTTTAACCGTTCGATGCTGGTGAAGCTCGTCGTGGTTGCCGCGTTGATGTTCGGCTTCGGGTTCGCGCTGGTGCCGATGTACCGCGCGATCTGTCAGATCACCGGCATCAACAACCTCGTGCAGCGCGATGCCACGGCACGCGAAGCGAAGAACACGCAGGTCGACATGAGCCGCACGATCTCGATCGAATTCGATGCGAACGCGCGCGGTCCGTTGGGTTTCAGGCCGGAGCAGCGCAGCCTCGATGTGCACCCTGGCGAAGTGACGACGGTGATGTACGAAGTCTCGAACGAGCAGGCGCGCACGATCCAGGCGCAAGCCATTCCGAGCTACGCGCCGAAGCAGGCCACCGAGTACTTCAAGAAGATCGAATGTTTTTGCTTTACGCAGCAGACGTTGACTGCGAACGAGACGAAACGGATGCCGGTGGTGTTCGTCGTCGATCCGAAGTTGCCGAAGGATGTGAAGACGATCACGCTGTCCTACACGTTCTTTGAATTGAATACGCCCGCGCCGGTTGTGCGCGGGACGGCGGTGAATCCCGCCTGAGCGGAAGCAAAAGCGAGGCTAGGCAAATGGGGGACGACAGCGGGCGCGGCACAAGCAGCTTCGGCCGTTCGATGAAGGCCGTGATGTGGTCGTTTCTGGGTGTGCGCAAACGGCGCGATCTCGAAGCGGATGCAACGCAGTTGAACCCGCTGCACGTAGTGCTCGCTGCGCTGCTGGGCGCGGCAATTTTCATCGGTGTGCTGATTCTGATCGTGCGCGCCGTGGTGGGATGAAGCGGTTATAAGCGTGAACGGCGCAGCACCGAGGCGCCGTATAAGATACAGCCGGAGCTTCCGGAACAACTGGACTGAAGTGGAGAATCAAGCATGAGCGGTCAAAACGAGAGCCCGTACTATTTCGTACCGCACCCGTCGCGGCATCCGATCACCGCAGCCCTTGGGCTGCTGGTCATTCTCGGTTCGCTGGCGGCATGGGTGAACGGTGAAACGTGGGCGCCGTTCACTGCGCTCGCCGGCCTGCTGTGGCTGCTGTATGTGCTGTATCACTGGTTCGGCGATGCGATCTCCGAGTCCGAAGGCGGGATGTACGGCAAGCGTGTCGATCTGTCGTACCGCTGGAGCATGAGCTGGTTCATCTTCTCCGAAGTGATGTTCTTCGCCGCGTTCTTCGGTGCGCTGTTCTACGCCCGCCAGATCGCGCTGCATGAACTCGGCAGCCTCGACTACAAGCTGATCTGGCCGGACTTCTCGGCGGTGTGGCCGAACAACGGGCCGGCTGCGCTCGTGTCGAGCTTCAAGTCGATGACACCGTGGCCGGTACCGACGATCAACACGGCGCTGCTGCTGTCGTCGGGTGCGACGCTGACTGTCTCGCACCATGCGCTGCGTGAAAATCATCGCAACAAGGCGATCGTGTGGCTGGCGGCGACCATCCTGCTCGGCGTCTGCTTCCTGTTCCTGCAGGGCTTCGAATACTTCCACGCGTATAACGAACTGAACCTGACGCTCGCATCGGGCGTGTATGGTTCGACGTTCTTCCTGCTCACCGGCTTTCACGGTTTTCACGTGTTCCTCGGCGGCACGATGCTCACGGTCGTGCTGGTGCGGTTGATCCGCGGGCACTTCACGGCGGACCATCACTTCGCATTCGAAGGCGCCGCATGGTACTGGCACTTTGTGGACGTCGTGTGGCTCGGGCTGTACGTCGTCGTCTACTGGCTGTAACGTTCGGCCACGCGCCGCAGTACGTTGCGCCGCGGCGATAAAAGCTGCTGAGCGCAGTAGAAGGATGCAGGAATGACTCATCGCCGCCCTCGACCGTGTCAGGGCGGCGTTTTGTTTGATGGGGCGGTAGTGTGTGCGGCGAGTGCGTTGCCTGTGATACGAAGGGACGCGTAGGGCGCGACACGCTGTCGCAGGTGTGAGTCTTTAACGCAGCGTAGAGTCGCGTAGCACGACGTATCGGCGCCGCGCGTTACGCTGCCAGCGATGCCTGACAGCCTTAAGAGCCCTAGCGGCCGATCGGAATGCCGGTGGACTGGATCCAGCCCATCCAGTGTGCGAACAGGATGAACAGGAACAGCGAGATCGACAGGCCCACACGGGTCGCCAGCGACCAGACCATGCGCTTCGTCTTGCCGCGGTCGTGCATCATGAAGTAGAGCGCCGAGGCCATGCTGGCAATGATCAGGGCAAAGGCGATAGGAACGAGTATGTGCATGAAACCCACTATGAATCGAGAGCGCGGTAGCGACGTGCTTATTATCGCACCGCGCATTGGCTGTCGTATGCAGGCAGGGCACGTGGCGCACGCAGGACGAGCCCGATGAAAATCCGCTGGCTCCCGGCTCTGCTGATTCTCGTGGTCGTCGCGCTGACGGTGCGGCTCGGTTTCTGGCAGCGCGACCGCGCGCATCAGAAGGAAGCGCTGCAGGCGCACATCGTGCAGTTCGAACATGCGCCAGCGCAAACGGTGAGTGCTGCACCGGTTGCGCTGAAGGATATCGAGTTCCATCGAGTGCGCGCGCTCGGACAGTTCGTGCCGGAACGGGTCGTGTACCTCGATAATCGGCCGTATAACGATCAAGCGGGCTTCTACGTTGTGATGCCCTTTAAACTCGCGGGCGGCGGCTATGTGCTGGTCAATCGCGGCTGGTTGCCGCGCAATGCCAGCGAGCGCACAGCCATCGAACCGTACGACACGCCGAAGGGCGAGATCGAGATCGAAGGCATTGCGCGTGCCGATGCGAGCAAGGCGTTCGAACTGGGGCAGGGTGGATCCGCGGCACATCAGGCGATTCGCCAGAATCTCGATGTCGCCGCGTATGCGGTGGAAACCGGGTTGCCGCTGCAGCCGTTCGTGATCCAGCAGGTGAGCGACGATGGCGACCGGCTCGTGCGCGACTGGCCCGCGCCGACCACTGGCGTTGAGCGCAACTACGGTTACATGCTGCAGTGGTGGGGCATGGCGATCGCGGCGCTTGTGTTTGGTTTGTACGCGGCGCGGCGCGCGGCGAAGAAAGAGCAGTTGTCCGGTGCGTGACGCACCGGATCATTATTGAAAGAGGACAGCAGTGTCGATACAAACTTCCCGTTCGCCGCAGTCCGGCAAACCTGCGGCCAACGCCGTGCAACGCAGCAAGCCGGCCGGCTCATGGCGGCGTGGCCGCTGGATGCTGCTGCTGCTCGCAGTGATATGCGCGGCGCCTGTCGTCGCGTCGTATTTCACCTACTACGTGATCAAGCCGACCGGCGGCACGACTAGCTACGGCACGTTGATCGACCCGCAGCGGCCGATTCCGGAGTCGCTCGTGGTCACCGGTGAAGACGGCAAGCCGATCAAGCTCGCTTCGATGCATGGCCGCTGGCTGATGATTGCCGTCGACAGCAGCGATTGCGACAAGGCTTGCGTCACGAAGCTCTTTTTCATGCGGCAGATTCGCGTTGCTCAGGGCGGTGAACGTGAACGCGTGGTCAGCGTGTGGCTGCGCACCGATGCGAAGCCGGTGCCCGACGTGATTCAGAAAGCGTATCCGGAGACCGGCATGCTGGTGGCCGATCCGGCGGCGATCGCCGCATGGTTGCCGGTCGATACAGGCACGAAGCTGACCGATCACATCTACGTGGTCGATCCGAACGGCAATCTGATGATGCGTTTCCCGAAGGATCCGAACCCGAGCAAGATCAAGGGTGACATCACGAAGCTGCTGAAGTGGTCGAGCATCGGTTGATGCACGCATGTAGCAAACGCGAGGCACGCGACAGGTGTGACGTATTGCGACAAGGGTAGACAGATGTTCGTATTGCAATTGGGCCTGATCGGCGTGTGCATCGCGCTGTTGCCGCTGTCGTATGTGTGGGTCAAGGCCGACGACAACAAATTCCGCAAGCTCGTGTGGGTCACGACGTTCCTGACGCTCGACCTCGTGATGTTCGGCGGCTTCACGCGGCTGACCGACTCCGGGCTCGGCTGCCCCGATTGGCCCGGCTGCTACGGCACGTCGTCGCCGTTCATCGCGCATGCGGCGATCACGGCCGCACATGCGGCGCTGCCGACCGGTCCCGTCAGCATGAGCAAGGCATGGATCGAGATGATCCACCGCTATTTTGCAATGGCAATCGGTGTGCTGATCATCGCGCAGACATTGATCGCGTGGAGTGCGCGGCTGCGTCGCCGGCCGTTGCACGTATCGCCGTGGTGGCCGACATCGTTGCTGCTGCTGATTCTCGTGCAGGGTGCGTTCGGCGCGTGGACCGTGACGATGAAGCTGCAGCCGGTGATCGTCACAACCCATCTGCTGCTTGGACTCGCGCTGCTGGGCGGGCTCGGTTGGCTTGCCGCACGGATGACACCATTGCCCGTCTACGAGCCCGAAGTCTCACGTTGGCGCGCCGCCGCGCTTGCAGGGTTGGTGCTGCTGATCGTGCAGATCGCGCTCGGCGGCTGGGTCAGCACGAATTACGCGGTACTGGCGTGCACGGACTTCCCGACCTGCAACGGCCAGTGGATTCCGCCGATGGACTTCGGCCACGGCTTTCATCTGTGGCGCGCACTCGGCATGACTGGCGACGGCGACGTAATCACCCAGGACGCGCTCGTCGCGATTCACTGGACGCATCGCACCTTCGCCATCGTCGTGATCGCCTATCTAATCTGGCTCGCGCTGAAGCTGCGTCGCTTCGACTCGCTGCGGCGCCCGGCAAACGGCGTATTGCTGGTCGTCGCCGTGCAATTCGCCACCGGTCTGTCGAATATCGTGCTTCAATGGCCGCTACCGATCGCAGTCGCGCACAACGGCGGTGCCGCAATCCTGTTGCTGCTACTCGTTATGCTAAACTTTCGAACCGCTTATAGCCGTCCCGGCCGCGCCGTGTTGCCCGCGCGCGATGCCGCGCCAGCGTGACCCACATGGACAGCACAACTCTCCCCCACTCGCCCGGTAGCCGGATCGCCCAGTACATCGCACTGACCAAGCCGCGTGTCACGCAGCTTGCTGTGTTCTGCGCAGTGATCGGCATGTTCCTCGCGACACCCGGCATGGTGCCGTGGACGGTGCTGATCGGCGGTACGGTCGGTATCTGGTTGCTCGCGGGCGCGGCGTTCGCCATCAACTGTCTCGTCGAACAGAAGATCGACGCAATGATGCGCCGCACCGCATGGCGGCCGTCCGCAAGCGGTGAAATCACCCCGATACAGATTCTCACGTTCTCTGCGGTGCTCGGCGGTGCGGGCATGTGGACGCTCTACACCTTCACCAATCCGCTCACGATGTGGCTCACGCTCGCCACCTTCGTCGGCTACGCGGTCATCTATACGCTGTTGCTCAAACCGGCTACGCCGCAGAACATTGTGATCGGCGGTGCGTCGGGCGCAATGCCGCCGGCGCTCGGCTGGGCCGCGGTGACCGGCGCGGTGCCGGGCGATGCGTGGATTCTCGTGCTGATCATCTTCGTGTGGACGCCGCCGCATTTCTGGGCGCTCGCGCTCTATCGCCGCAAAGACTACGAAAACGCCGGCCTGCCGATGCTGCCAAACACGCACGGCGAGAAGTACACGCGGCTCCATATTCTGCTCTACACGGTGATCCTGTTTGCCGTGACGCTGATGCCGTTCGTCTCCGGAATGAGCGGCATTGTGTATCTCGTCTCGGCCGTGCTGCTCGGCGCCGTGTTCCTCGCTTACGCGTGGAAGATCTATCGCGAGTATTCGGACGCGCTCGCGCGCCAGACCTTCCGTTATTCGATCGTGTACCTGTCGCTGCTGTTTGCCGCGCTGCTGATCGACCACTATGCGCGCGTCCTGATCGGCGCGTAACACCATGCTTACTTCCCGGCTTGCGCGCGCGTCGCGCGTCGCCCTGATCGCCTGTGTACTCGGCGGTGCAGCGCTCGTTTCTGGTTGCAACAAGGCACCGGCGTTCGAGAATCTCGACCTCACCGGCAATACGCAGTTCGGTAGCGATTTCGCATTGCCCGACACGGGTGGCAAGGCTCGCACGCTCGCCGACTACAAGGGCAAAGCTGTCGTGCTGTTCTTCGGCTACACGCATTGCCCCGACGTCTGCCCGACGACGATGGCCGAACTCTCGCAGGCGCTGCAGCAACTCGGCCCTGACGACGCAAAACGCGTCCAGGTGCTGTTCGTCACCGTCGATCCGCAGCGCGACACATCAGGTCTGCTCGGACAGTACGTGACGGCATTCAATCCGACGTTCGTGGGTCTGCGTCCGACGGACGATGCGCAGCTCGTCAAGGTGACCAAGGACTTCCGCGTGTACTACGCGAAGGTGCCCGGCAAGACGCCCGACAGCTACACGATGGATCACACGGCGGCGAGCTATGTCTTCGATCCTCAAGGCAAGCTGCGTCTCTTCGTTCGCGATGGCCAGGGCGCCGCGCCTTGGGTGCACGATCTCAAGTTGCTGCTGGGTTGATTGATCGCTGAGCTGATGGCGAGGTCTATGCCGGTAGCGGCAGATTCAATCCTGCCGCGAGTCGTGTGGCCTTGAACTCCGTCACGTCATAACGTGCGAGTTGTTGTTGTGCGAACGGATCGGTTGCGAGGATCTCGTCCAGCTTGTCACGCTCGATTCCCGCTGCAACGATAATGCCGCCGTCGCGCGGCACCTTCGGCCCCGCAGCGATAAAGACACCTGCCTCGAAGTGCTGGCCGAGAAACGCGCGATGCGCTTCGAGCGCATCGTCGACACGCTCGAGCGGCGCGGTGTAAGTGATTTCAATGACGTACATGGTGTTCCTCGCGGGAAAGAAGAAAGCGGGCGAGCGGGAAAATCCGCAGACGCACATTATCGTCCAGCACGCCATGACGTTGCCTGTATCCACGCAGGGCCATCCCTTTGCAGATAACATCCGCACCGAAACCGGCAAAGCCACGCCGGTCATAGAGCATACCCATATACGATCGCGATATTTCACTTCCCGCGACGCGTATGAGACCATTTGCGGTCCAGTTGGCGACGGGACAGCGCCGCCAGCTTTCACCCGAATCCGACACCGATCGGAAAAAGCGAGAAAGACATGCAGCGCAGACATATCCTCAAAGCCCTCTCGGCAGTGGTCGCAGTCGCGGCCGTCATCACCAGCGCCGGCGCGCATGCCGACGATAAAGTCATCAAGGTCGGCACGATCAGTGGTCCCGACGCGCAGATCTGGGCAGTAGTCCAGAAGGTTGCGAAGCGCGAAGGGCTGAACGTGAAAGTCATCGAGTTCAACGATTACGTTCAACCGAACGCCGCACTCGATGCCGGCGATCTCGACGCGAACAGTTTCCAGCATCAGCCGTACCTTGACAGCCAGGTGAAGCAGCGCGGCTACAAGATCGTCAACGCGGGGCTCACGTACATTTCACCGCTCGGTCTCTACTCGAAGAAGCTGAAGTCGCTGAAGGACCTGCCGCAGGGCGCGAAGGTCGCGGTGCCGAACGATCCGTCGAATGAGAACCGCGCACTGCTGTTGCTGCAGGCGCAAGGCGTGATCAAGCTGAAGGCGGGCGCCGGCACGAGCGGCAGCAGCGCGACGCCGCTCGACATCGCGGACAATCCGAAGAAAGTGAAGCTGATCGAACTCGATGCAGCGCAACTACCGCGTTCGCTGGCCGATGTCGACGTTGCGGCGATCAACACCAACTACGCGCTTGCCGCCGGCCTGCAGCCGACCAAAGATGCGATCGCACTCGAAGACGTACACAGCCCGTACGCGAACCTGATCGCAGTGCGCACGCAGGACAAGGACAAGCCGTGGGTGAAGAAGCTGGTGGCCGCGTATCAGTCGGACGATGTGCGCCAGTTCATCAAGACGGAATTCAAGGGCTCGGTGGTGCCGTCGTTCTGACGCGCGACGTCTGAAGCCACCGGCAGCGATGAAGGCCAGGCGCCACGGGAAACCGTGGCGCTTTTTTTGCGCGCTTCAGACGCGCACTACAGGCTGCGTTCCCACTGCTCAATCGAGAGGTCGTGGCCAAAGCGCCGTTCCGGTACCGTCGATGCGCGGACGAAACCCTTGCGCTCGCAGAGCCGCTGCGCGTCGCGCATATCGGCGGTGGCCCACAGCAACAGCTTGGCATAACCGGCCCGAGTCGCGAAGCGCACGCACTCGTCGATGAGCTGTGTGCCGACGCCGGCGCCGCGCACCTCCGGTTCCACATAAAACAGCCGCACGCGCGCAACCGTCGTCGAGACGCACGCGACCAGCGCCGAGCCGACGATCACACCTTCCTGGTCGGCGATCCAGCCGGTTTCGCGCAACGGATCGCGATGCCGCGTGAAGTCACCGGCGATCTTCGCAAGCAACCCTTCGAACGATGCATCCCAGCCATATTCGTTTGTGAACAACTGGGCCTGGCGATGCACGAGCCAGCCATATTCGCCCGCCGTGGGCGGGCGCAGTGTGACGGCGCGGTGCCGAAGCTGCGGATCGAGCAGCCACTCGATCTGCTTCATCGCGTCGATCAGACGTTCCTGCGAGGCGGCCGACAACTGAATGAGTAGCGCCGACACTTCAGCGACTGCTGCTGCATTGAGCGGTTGCCAGGCGGTGAGTCCCTCTTCGGTTAGCGATAGCAGGGACTGGCGGGCGTCGCTATCGGAGGGACGGCGCGTGATCAGGTTGCGGCGTTCGAAACTGGTGAGCAACCGGCTCAGATAGCCGGTATCGAGGCCGAGATTGCGGGCAAGCACCGCCGCAGTCTGCGCATGTCCGCCCGCGAGTTCGTGCAGGACACGGACCTCGGTGAGCGAAAAGGCGCTTTTCTGCAGATGCTCGTGCAGCACGCCGATGTGCTGCGTATAGAAGCGGTTGAAGTGGCGGACGGCCTCAGCGCGCCGCTGCGCTGCCGAATCGTTCAAACGCGTGCCCCCGGGAATCATGCGGATTAAGGCAGCACTATATTGCATTGCACGCGATTGTTAAAACGTCCGATATTTCATGGCTTTGCAGCAACTGGTATTGGAAAGGTATCTTAACTGGTGCTTACATTGAGCATCGATGCAGACCACTTCGCAAGATTGGTCCTTTCAAATGGCTTGAATACGGGTAAGTCCTGGGCACGCCAGATCTTACCGGAAGGGCCATCTGTGGCCCGTAGCGGCTTATCCCGCAAGGCTTTTGGCCATCTTCACGAGGCAGATACCAGTTCGTTGACTGGTATTATTGTGGTTATATAATGGGCTCGAAATTGAAGAAACCGGGCGAGCTTTTTCGCTTGCCTCTCGGCCACGCTCTTCTGGACGGATTCGCCGGAGCCCCATGGAAACACGCTGGTCCGCGCTCGTGCCCGACGCGCGCAACCTCACGCCGCTCTACCTGCAGCTCGCACGCAATCTGGCGACCGCGATCCATTGCGGCGTCTGGTCGGCTGGCGAGGCATTGCCGTCGGAGCGCACGCTATCGGATGCGATCGGCGTGTCGCGCATCACGGCGCGCAAAGCCATCGAGCTGCTGGTCGAGCAGGGGTTGATCCGGCGTGCGCGCGGCGCCGGCAGTTTTATTACGCCGCGTGTCGAAGATCCGCTGTCGCGGCTCACCGGCTTCACGAAGAAGATGGAACAGCGCGGCTTCCGACCCGATTCGATCTGGCTCGAGCGCGATGTGCGCCCGGCGAATCGCGACGAGATCGTGCACCTCGGTCTGTCGCCCGGTGCGACGGTCGCGAGCCTGCGACGGCTGCGGCGCGCGGACGGCATCGTGATGGCCGTCGAGCATTCGACGTTGCCCGTGTCGATCGTGCCGGACCCGCAGGCGGTTGGTGCGTCGCTGTACGGCTATCTCGAGCAACGCGGGGCTTCTGTGGTGCGCGCGCTGCAGCACTTCCGCGCGGTCAACGCGACCAGCGAGATCGCCGCATTGATGGACATGGAGCCGCGCTCGGCGCTGCTCGTCATCACGCGCATCGGCTATAGCGCCGACCAGCGCGCGATCGAACTGACGGACACCTATTGCCGCGACGACTACTACGACTTCGTCGCAGAACTGCGCAGCTAGCAGCGGCGAGTTTTTCGTCGAGGGTGCGGAACACTGGGCCGCGCCGAACAGTCATGCATTGCATTACGCATCATCAGAGAGACTCATGCTGACCGGAAACATACTTACGCCCGATGGCTGGATTCACGGCAAGCTCGAATGCGAGAACGGCCGCATCACGTCGTTGACGGGCCGAGCCGTCGATCCCGCGAACAACGACGCGCCCTACATCCTGCCGGGCTTCATCGATCTGCACGTGCACGGCGGCGGCGGTGCCGACGTGATGGAAGCCGGCAACGCGATCGAAACGATCACTCGCACGCACGCGCGCTACGGCACGACGAGCCTGCTCGCGACGACCATGACCGCGCCGCGCGACGAGTTGATGAACGTGGTCGCTGGTCTTGGCGAGGTGACGCGCAAGCGCACGTCGGGTGGCGCGCGCGTGCTCGGCGTGCATCTCGAAGGGCCGTATATCAATCCCGGCAAGCTCGGTGCGCAGCCGGATGCGGCGGTATCGGCGGTACTCGACGAAGTGCTGAAGTACCTGTCGATCGCACCGATCCGCGTTGTCACGCTCGCTCCGGAAATTGCCGGTCACATCGAGATCATCTCGGAGATGGCGGCGCGCGGCGTGCGTGTGCAACTGGGCCATTCGCTTGCCACCTACGACGACGCCGTCGCGGCACTGAAACACGGTGCGTGCGGCTTCACGCATCTGTTCAACGCGATGTCGCCGCTGCATCACCGCAACCCCGGTCTCGTCGGCGCGGCGCTCGCACATGCCGAGTACGCAGAAATCATTCCCGATCTGCTGCACGTTCATCCGGGCGCGATTCGTGCGGCGATGCGTGCGATTCCACGTCTCTACGTGGTGACCGACAGCACGTCGGCAACCGGCATGCCCGACGGCGAATATCGCCTGGGCAGCCAGCACGTCACCAAGTGTCTCGGCGGCGTGCGTCTCGCCGACGGCACGCTTGCCGGCAGCACGCTGACCATGGATCAGGCGCTGCGCAACCTCGTCTCGCTCGGCCTGCCGATGGCCGACGTTTCAAACCGTCTGTCGCGCTACGCCGCCGACTATCTCGGCATCGAAGACCGCGGCCGTCTCACGCGCGGCGCGTGGGCCGATGTCGTCGTGTTCGATCGCGAACTGGCACTGACTGCGACTTACGTCGAAGGAGAATCGATTGTCGAATATGCTTAAAGAGGCGCTGGCGTCCGCCGATGCGGTCGCCGCGCAACTCGCCGATACGTCGCGTGTGGAAGCGCTCGCGGCACGGCTTGCCGAAGCGCCGCGCGATGTCGCGCTCACGGTGGCACGCGGTAGTTCGGATCACGCTGCGAGTTACTTCGCAAGTCTGACGATGAGCCGCCTCGGTGTGCCGGTTGCCTCGCTGCCGATGTCGGTGGCGACGCTGCAACAGGCGCCTCTGCGCGTGCGCGGTCAGCTCGCCATTGCGTTTTCGCAGTCGGGCAAGAGCCCTGATCTGATCGGCACGATGGTCGCGCTGCGCGATGCCGGTGCAATGACGGTTGCCGCAGTAAACGCACCTGGTTCGCCGCTTGCCGCGGCATGTGAGTGGGATCTGCCACTTTCCGCCGGTCCCGAGTTGAGCGTGGCCGCGACGAAGAGCTACATCGCGATGCTGTCGTTGTCCGCGCAACTGGTCGCTCACTGGCAGCGCGACGAAGCGCTGCTCGGCGGGCTGCGCACGCTGCCGGATGCACTGCGTGCAGCAGGTACGCTCGACTGGTCGAGCGCGGTCGAAGAACTGCGTGGTGTGGAGCGGATGATCGTGATCGGCCGCGGTCTTGGTCTCGCGATTGCACAGGAAGCCGCGCTGAAGCTGAAGGAAACCTCGGGCATTCAGGCCGAAGCGTTCTCGAGCGCGGAAGTGCGGCACGGTCCGATGGAACTGATCGATCGCGACTATCCGCTGCTCGTGTTCGCGCCGCGTGGTCCTGAACAGGAAGGGCTCGTGCAGCTCGCGCGCGACATGAAAGCACGCGGTGCCCGCGTGCTGCTCGCCGCCCCCGACGACGTCGCCGAAGCGACGCTCCCCGTCGTGCAGACGGCACACCCGGCGCTCGATCCGATCGCCACGATCCTTTCTTTCTACGTGATGGCCGCGGCGCTCGCCGCCGCACGCGGACGCAATCCCGACGCGCCGCGCCATCTGAACAAAGTCACCGAAACTCACTGATCGAGAAACCAGATGCGTCGTGTCGAGGAGTCACGTTTGATGAGCCCTGCCCAAGGCCATATAGTCCTGCTTGCGCCGCTGACCGGTCCTGTCGTGCCGCTCGCGAACGTGCCTGACCCGGTGTTCTCGGGCGGTATGTTCGGCGACGGCATCGGGATCGATCCGCTCGTCGGCAAGCTCGTCGCGCCGTGCGATGCGACCGTCACGCATCTTGCGCGCACGGGCCACGCGGTCACGCTGCGCACCGACGATGGCGCTGAAATCCTGCTGCACATCGGTATCGATACGGTCGAGCTGAACGGCAAGGGCTTTGCACCGATGGTCGAACAGGGCGCGCAAGTGCGTGCCGGCGATGTCCTGATCGAGTTCGATCAGGATCAGATTGCGTGCGCGGCACCGAGCCTTGTGTCGGTGGTGGCGATCGCTAACTCGGATGCCTTCGAAGTCGTCGAGCGTGCGGCTGGTGGCATGGTGGTGGCAGGCGAAACGCCGCTGCTCGTGCTGCGTGCCCGTCAAGGTGCCGCCGCCGATGCTTCGCGCGAAGCGAGCGTCGTGGTCGATGAAGCGCGTCGTCATGTGACGCTTGCGCATGCTGGCGGTCTGCATGCGCGGCCTGCCGCCCGTGCCCGCGAAGCAGCGCGCGGTTTCGATGCGCGCGTCGAAGTGCGCTATGACGGCCGCAAGGCGCCGGTCGAAAGCGTGGTCGGTCTGCTCGGTCTCGGTGCCGGTGAAGGCGCCACGATCGAACTGCTTGGCATCGGTCGACAAGCCGATGCTGCGGTGGAAGCGGTTGCGCGCGAACTGCTGCGCGAAGCGCATGGTGAGGTCGAAGAGAAACCGGCGCGGCATAGCTCGCCGGCACCGCTTGTCGCCGCAGCTAGTGGCGGTGCAGTGCTTGCACCCAACACGCTGGCCGGTGTCTGTGCAGCGCCTGGTGTCGCGGTCGGCAAGCTCGTGCGCTGGGACGACGCGGACCTCGATCCGCCGGAACAGGCGAGCGGCACGTCGGCAGCGGAGAGCCGTCTGCTCGACAAGGCGCTCGCCACCGTCGACGCCGAACTGAACACCACCGTGCGCGACGCATCGCAACGCGGCGCGGTCGGTGAAGCAGGCATTTTCACTGTGCACCGTGTGCTGCTCGAAGACCCGACGCTGATCGATGCGGCACGCGATCTGATCAGTCTCAGCAAGAGCGCGGGTTTTGCGTGGCGTTCAGCGATCCGCGCGCAGATTGCAGTACTGGCGAAGCTCGACGATGCCTTGCTCGCAGAACGTGCAGCCGATCTGCGCGACATCGAGAAGCGCGTGCTGCGCGCACTCGGTTATACGAATAGCGTTGCACGAACGCTGCCCGACGAAGCCGTGCTCGCCGCAGAAGAATTCACGCCGTCGGACCTGTCGTCGCTCGATCGCACGCGCGTCACCGCAATCGTGATGGCACGGGGCGGTGCGACCTCGCATGCGGCGATCATCGCGCGGCAGATCGGGATTCCCGCGCTGGTCGCGGTCGGCGATACGCTGCTCGCGATTCCCGACGGCACCCAGGTGGTAGTCGATGCATCGGCGGGCCGGCTCGAATATGCACCGAGCGCACTCGATGTCGAACGCGCGCGGCTCGAACGCACACGGCTTGCCGACGTGCGCGAAGCGAACCGTCGCGTGTCGCAGCAAGCCGTCACCACCCGCGATGGCCACGCCGTCGAAATCGCCGCGAACATCGCGACGCTCGACGACGCGAAGGCCGCCGTCGACAACGGCGCCGATGCAGTCGGGCTGCTTCGCACGGAACTGCTGTTCATTCATCGCCAGACCGCACCGCGCGTCGACGAACATCGCGACAGCTATCAATCGATTGTCGATGCGCTGAACGGTCGCACCGCGATCATCCGCACGCTCGACGTTGGCGCGGACAAGGAAGTCGATTACCTGACACTGCCGCCCGAACCGAACCCCGCGCTCGGCTTGCGCGGTATCCGGCTCGCCCAGGTGCGCCCCGATCTGCTCGATGATCAATTGCGCGGCCTGCTGGCCGTGCGGCCGATCGGCGCGGTGCGCATCCTGCTGCCGATGGTGACCGATGCGGGCGAACTCATACGGCTGCGCGCACGTATCGCCGAACTCGCAAGCGAAAGCGGCCGCACCGAGCCGATCGAAGTGGGCGTGATGATCGAGGTGCCGTCTGCAGCGTTGCTCGCCGACCAGCTGTCGAAGCACGCCGATTTCCTGTCGATCGGCACCAACGATCTCACGCAATACACGCTTGCCATGGACCGCTGCCAGGCGGATCTCGCCGCGCAGTCCGACGGCCTGCACCCAGCCGTGCTGCGACTCGTCGCAGCGACCGTGCAGGGCGCGCAGAAGCATGGCAAGTGGGTCGGCGTGTGCGGCGCACTCGCCGGCGATCCGCTGGCCGTGCCGCTGCTGGTGGGCCTTGGCATCACCGAACTGTCGGTGGATCCGGTCGCCGTGCCGGGTATCAAGGCACGTGTGCGCAATCTCGACTATCAGCTGTGCCGGCAGCGTGCGCAGGATGCGCTCGCACTCGATTCGGCGCAGGCAGTTAGAGCAACAAGCCGCGAAGTCTGGCCGCTGGACTGAGTCCGGTAGCGCTCACGACAGGCTTCGCATCAATACGTCAAGCAACGACTAAACGACGATTCGACAACGAGACGAGGATTGGAGAGACCAATGGATGGAAATCCGTTTCTGAAGGTACAGCGGCTTGGCCGCGCGCTCATGCTACCGATTGCAGTGCTGCCGGTGGCCGGCCTGCTGCTACGCCTCGGTCAGCCCGATGTGTTCAACATCAAGATGATCGCCGACGCGGGTGGTGCGATCTTCGACAACCTGCCGCTGCTGTTCGCGATCGGTGTGGCCGTCGGGTTCGCGAAGGACAACAACGGTGTTGCGGCGCTCGCCGGTGCGATCGGCTATCTGGTCGAGATCGCGGTGATGAAGGACATCAACGACAAGCTGAACATGGGCGTGCTGTCGGGGATCATCGCGGGCATCGTGGCGGGCATGCTGTACAACCGCTACAAGGACATCAAGCTACCGGACTACCTCGCGTTCTTCGGAGGGAAACGCTTCGTGCCGATTGTGACGGGGGTGGCGTGTCTCGCCCTCGGCATTGTCTTCGGCTACGTGTGGTCGCCGATTCAGGGGGCCATCGACACTGCCGGCCACTGGCTCACGACTGCCGGGGCGCTCGGCGCATTCGTGTTCGGTCTGCTGAACCGGTTGCTGCTCGTCACAGGCCTGCATCACATCATCAACTCGCTGGCGTGGTTCGTGTTCGGCACCTTCACGCCGCCGGGCGGCGTCGCGGTGACGGGCGATCTGCACCGCTTCTTCGCGGGCGACCCGACTGCGGGCGGCTTCATGACGGGCTTCTTCCCAGTCATGATGTTCGGCCTGCCTGCCGCGTGTCTCGCGATGTTTCACGAAGCGCCGAAGGAGCGCCGCGCAGTGGTCGGCGGCCTGCTGTTCTCGATGGCGCTGACGTCGCTGCTGACGGGCGTGACCGAGCCGATCGAGTTCAGCTTCATGTTCCTCGCACCGGTGCTGTACGTGATCCACGCGGTGCTGACCGGGCTGTCGATGGCGATCTGTTCGGCGCTCGGCATCAAGCTCGGCTTCACGTTCTCGGCGGGCGCGATCGACTACGTGCTGAACTACGGCCTGTCGACGAAGGGCTGGCTCGCGATTCCGATCGGCATCGTGTATGCGGTGGTGTACTACGGGCTGTTCCGCTTCTTTATTCGCAAGTTCAACATGGCGACGCCGGGGCGCGAGCCTGCATCGGCTGAAGCGCAGATCGATTCGTTCACGACCGGTGGTTATGTTGCGCCGACTGCGGGTGCGAGCGTGCCGCGTGCCGCGCGGTATATCGCGGCGCTTGGTGGGGCGGCTAATCTGACGCTCGTCGATGCGTGTACGACGCGGCTGCGTCTGTCGGTGGTCGATCCGGCGCAGGTGTCGGAGCCTGACCTGAAGACGATCGGTGCGCGTGGCGTGCTGAAACGCGGTGGCAACAGCGTGCAGGTGATCATCGGGCCGGAAGCGGACATCATCGCTGACGAGATTCGTGCGACGCTGGCTCAAGGTGGGGTGGTGGATCTTGGTGCGCAGCCGGCGAGCGCGGCGGCGCGTGCTCCGGTTGCTCCGGTGGCGCAGACCGGCAGCGGCCCGCTCGATCCGGACCCGACGCGCTGGCTGGCGGTGTTCGGCGGCGCGACGAATATCGTGTCGCTCGATGCGGTGGCGGCTACGCGGCTGCGGATCGTGGTGCGCGATCCGTCGTCGGTGGATCGGCAGCGGCTTGCGGCGCTCGATGTGGCGTGGGTGTCGGCGGATACGTTCCACATCGTCGTCGGCGATGCGGCGCAACGCTACGCCCAGCAACTGACGGCACGGTTGCCTGCTGTGGGTGGCGCCAGCGGCGCGACACCGTTGCCCGCGTGATGCGATAGAGGCTCAAGCGGTTTGCGCACGCTGCGCGAACCGTGACGGTACGAAGAAGCGCTGCCCTTTGCGGGGCAGCGCTTTTTTATCGGCTGCGTTTGTGCAATACGGATACTGGCGAAGTCTGCTGCGTCGGCAGCTCAGTTCAATTGACGTACGCAAAAAAAGCCGCGCCGCCTTTCGAGGGCGAGGCTTCGGTTCGGCACCTTGCGGTGCCAGGCCGCGGTCACGCGTTATGCGTAGCGCCACGTATTCGCGCAGCCCGGTGCAACTGACGTGCGCAGAAAAAAGCCCTGCCGTCTTTCGAGGGCAGGGCTCCGGCTTGGCACCTTGCGGCGCCAGACCATTTTCATGCGTTACGCGTATTCGTTCAGCGCACCGCGCATCTTCTTCATCGCACTGGCTTCGATCTGGCGAATGCGCTCGGCCGAAACACCGAATTCGGCGGCAAGATCGTGCAGCGTCGAGCCACCCGAGCCGTCGTCCTCAACGTGCAGCCAGCGTGCTTCGATAATGCGACGGCTGCGGGCGTCGAGCGAATCGAGCGCGGCGGCGATGCCGTCGCTTTGCAGCTTGTCGCGCTGACGCGCGGCCAGCACGGCGGTCGGCTCGTTGTGCGAATCGGCGAGGTAGGCGATCGGCGCATACGATTCTTCACCGTCTTCGATCTGGCCTTCCAGTGCGATGTCACCGCCCGACAGACGCGTTTCCATCTCAGCGACTTCTTCGCGCTTCACGTTCAGTTCTTTCGCGAGACCTTCGATCTCTTCCGGCGTGAACGCCTGCAACCCCTGCTTGTGGCTGCGCAGGTTGAAGAACAGCTTGCGCTGCGCCTTCGTGGTAGCGACCTTCACCGTGCGCCAGTTGCGCAGGATGTACTCGTGAATCTCGGCCTTGATCCAGTGCATTGCGTACGAGACCAGCCGCACGTTCTGCGTCGGATCGAAACGCTTCACGGCCTTCATCAGGCCGATGTTGCCTTCCTGGATCAGGTCGGCATGCGGCAAGCCGTAGCCGAGGTAATTGCGCGCGATCGATACGACGAGCCGCAGGTGCGACAGCACCATACGACGGGCGGAATCCAGATTGTTTTGTTCCCGGAACTCCGTGGCGAACTGGCGTTCTTCTGCTGGCGTCAGCATCGGGATCCGGTTCACGGCCTGGATGTAGGCGTCGATGTTACCCAGCTGGCCGGGCAGCAGCGAAGATTGCGCGAGCGCCAGTGCACCTGCCGGAGCGGCCTTAGCCGACGACGGGCTCAGAGTACTCGGAAGGGTCAGTGCGTTGCTCACGTAGGAAACTCCTTTGAAATCAGCAAAAAGGCGTAGTCGGAATACGACTCCACGCGGGATGTTAGCACTCTCAATAACGGAGTGCTAACACTTAGAGTGCGTGGGGTCTTCAAGGTTCCACTGCGCCTATTGGAATCAAAATTCTAATAGCATTATACCCCCTGTGTACCCTCACTGCAGCTTTCCCACGATGGGCGTAGGATCTACCCGCGGAGTACGGCCAGCCTTGTAGAAAGACCGATTTTTGCGGAATTTGAGGTAGCTATTTGCCAGATTTGGCATTCCTCAGATGATCTCTTGCTTATGGTCTGCCCCAGGATAACGGCTTCCTTCCACTCGACGATTTCAGATCTGACCGGGCATTTAGAGGTGTTCGATGAAGAACAAGAACAATGCGGCACGTGTACTGGCACTCAAAATTACATTGTTTGGCGGTTTACTAGCGGCATCCGGGGTGGCTTGTGCGGACCAGTCTGGCAATCAGTTCGGCATTCAGATCGCTGGCGGCACGGCCGACCATCATGTCCATAAGCTCGACCTGGGCGGGGTGTGGGATCCGGGCCTGACGTGGTGGTATATCGGCGACTGGCATTTCACGGTGGTGGCCGAGGCGCACGCAGCGTGGTGGCACACCGACGAAGGCGACGTCCACGAAAACATCGGCGAATTCGGTTTCACACCGGTATTTCGCTTCATCAAGGGCTCGGGGACCATCCGCCCATTCTTCGAAGCAGGCTCGGGCATACGGCTACTGACCAGCCCGACAATCTCCCGTCGCTACAACCTCGGGTCGGCGTTCCAGTTCGCCGATATGGTCGGTGTGGGCGCGCAGTTCGGCAATCGTCAGCAGTATCAGGCGGGCTACCGGTTTCAGCACGTATCGAACGGCGGTATCAAAGAGCCCAATCCTGGTATAAATTTCAGCCAGCTATATTTGCAATATAACTTCTGACGACCGCGGCCGCGTGCAGGCCCATGTCGGTGTAAAGGGGCTGAGCAATGGCGGCAAAAATGATCGAGGCGATTCGCGAACTTGAGCGCGACCGCTTTCGGGCGATGGTCGACGGCGACGGGCCCTTGCTCGACTCGCTGCTTTCGGACGGCGTGAGCTACGTGCACACGAACGGCAAGCGCGAGACCAAGCGGCAGTTCATCGATGCGATCACCGCGGGCCGCCGGCGCTACCGGCAGATCGAGATCCAGTCGCAGGAGGTTCTGCCGGTGGGCGACACCTGCGTCGTGACTGGCCGCGCGCTGATCGAAATGGAAGCGAATAACGGCGCGCTGCTGTTTCCGATCGCATACACCGCGATCCATACGCAGGAAGGCGGGCAGTGGCGGCTCGTCGCATGGCAGGCGACGCGGTGTGCGATCGAATGATGTCTGGCTGAACCTTGCACTCCTCGCCTTCCCGGCACTTACTCCGTTCCCTTACCCGCAATCTCGACGATCACGCCAACCTGGCGCGCAATCGCGTCGGGTACGGGTGCGTCGCCGCGCAGTACCGCATTGATCCAAGCAGCGGTCGTCGCAGCGTCGCGTGCTTCGGGCAGCGCGACAGCGGGCGCGTCCGGCGACGAGCGCTCGGCCACCAGCAGCGTTTCGCAGACGCCGTCGTGCAGCCAGTCCACCTGGACCTGGCGGCGCGTATCCGCGACCGCTTCGCCTTCCGTGCCACGCGCGAGCAGCGCGCCGCCCGCGGCGGCATCCAGGTGCGTGCTGAACAACTGCGTGAGACTTTCGCGGTAGGGCGGGTGCGTGTAGTTGACGAGCCGCAAGCCGGCGGGTGCAAACGGCTGGAGAATTTTCACGAGCGTATGCGTCGAATTACGCACGCCCATTCGTGAGCGCAATGCGAGGAGCCGCGCGAGCTTCGGTGCGAGTACAGCAGTTGGCGCAAACGCGACGCGCCGCGTGGCGAGCCCGCTTTCGATGTCGCCGTGCGACTGCGCCGCTGCGATGCCGAGCTGCGCGAAAATCTCGGCGCTCGTCACGCGGCCCGGATCTTCGACGACGCCGTGCACGAGTACCGGCACGCCTTCGCGGGCGAGCAGCAGCGCGAGCAGCGGCACCAGGTTTGGCTGTTTGCGCGCACCGTTGTAGCTGGGAATCGACACCGGTCGATAGTTTGCGTGTGTGCCGTGTATGACCCGGACCGGTTCGAACGATGCGTGCGCCGCGGCCAGCATCGCGGCGAGTTCATCGGCGGTTTCGCCTTTCACGCGATAGGCGAGCAATACCGCGCCCAGCTCCAGATCGCCCACACGGCCGTCGAGCATTGCGCTGTAGAGCGCATGGGTATCCTCGGGCGTGAGTGCACGCGCGCCGTTCGGCCCACGACCGATCTCCTTGATGAAGCGGGCACACGGAAACACGGACGGGTCGGCGGGAGCGGAGGAATGGGTCATGGGCGGCTTGAAGCGGCGTAGCGCAGTGGGCAAGAGGAGCGAACCTGCATTGTAGGGCTATCGTGTATCTGGCCAGCGGTAGTGTGAGACCGACAGTAGCGTTGCATCCTCGTGTGGTGTCATACCCACGGTGGTATCGCACCGGCGATGATGTCGCACCCGCGGTGGCGTCGTTCCCACTGTGGTTTCGCCCCGCGCCGCTTCGCTGCCCGCCCCGCCGACAGCGTCCCAGCCCGCGCGTTACACTCGCTACTTTCGGCGCTGCGCGGGCGGCGCCCTGTCCAGAACGGAGAATGGGATGACTTACGTGTTTGCCCCGGCGCCGGTTGTCGCGGTGCCGGTTGCCGGGACCGGCGATCAGTTCGCGGTGCGCCGCATCTACTGTGTGGGCCGCAATTACGAGGCACACGCGCGCGAAATGGGACACGATCCCGACCGCGAGCCGCCGTTCTTCTTCTGCAAGCCCGCGGACGCAGTCGTGTATGTCGCGCCCGGTGCGACCGGCGAATTTCCGTACCCGTCACAGTCGAAGAACGTGCACTTCGAAATGGAACTGGTCGCGGCGATCGGCAAGGGTGGCAAGGACATTCCCGTCGATAGCGCACTTGATCACGTGTACGGCTACGCGCTCGGTCTCGACATGACGCGCCGCGATCTGCAGGGTGAAGCGAAGAAGCTCGGTCGTCCGTGGGATACGGGTAAGGGCTTCGATCATTCGGCGCCGCTGGGCCCGATTCATCCGGTGTCCGAGGTCGGGCACATCGGTAGCGGCGAGATCTGGCTCACCGTCAACGGTGAAGACCGGCAGCGTTCCGACGTGTCGCAACTGATCTGGTCGGTGGCCGAGACGGTTGCTTACCTGTCCACGCTGTTCGAGTTGCAGCCCGGCGATCTGATCTTCACCGGCACGCCCGAAGGCGTCGGCCCCATCGTGAAGGGCGACCTGATGAAGGGTGGCGTGGCCGGGATCGGCGAATTCAGCGTGCGCGTGGTCTGAGCCGCACGTGGAGGAGACACGGAGCATGAAGCTTTACAGCTATTTCCGCAGCTCCGCATCGTACCGTGTGCGGATCGCGCTGAGCCTGAAGAACCTGCCGTACGACTACGCGCCGATTCACATGCTGCGCGACGGCGGCGAGCAGTTCAAACCGGAATACCGCAAGCTGAATCACGATGCCGTCGTGCCGACGCTGGTGGACGGCGACGACGTGCTGACGCAGTCGCTGGCGATCATCGAGTATCTCGAAGAGACGCATCCGCAGCCGCCGCTGCTGCCGGCTGCGCCGCGCGATCGCGCGTATGTCCGTTCGATCGCTTTGCAGATTGCCTGCGAAATTCATCCCATCGATAACCTGCGCGTGCTGCGGTATCTGAAGCACACGCTCGGTGTGGAGGAGGCGGCGAAGGACGCCTGGTACCGGCACTGGGTCGAGGCGGGTTTTGCGACGCTGGAAGAGCATCTGGCAAGCGATACGCGTACCGGCACGTTCTGCTTTGGCGATACGCCGACGATGGCCGATGCGTGTCTCGTTCCGCAGGTGTTCAATGCGCGGCGCTTCAAGATCGACACGGCGGCGTTCCCGACTATTCATCGCATCGCCGATCACGCAGCGAGTCTTGAGGCGTTTGCGCGTGCGGCGCCTGGTGCGCAGCCGGACGCGGAGTGAGCGA
Organism: Paraburkholderia acidicola; assembly: GCF_002362315.1. Lineage (GTDB taxonomy): Bacteria > Pseudomonadota > Gammaproteobacteria > Burkholderiales > Burkholderiaceae > Paraburkholderia > Paraburkholderia acidicola. The sequence goes on along the minus strand of NZ_MTZV01000004.1, from coordinate 981,188 downwards.
CGGTTGTACGATGGTTTAAATGACGTGAGCGATGTAAAAGCGAAAAGAGCAGCTCAAGCGTGAGCTGCTCTTTTTGCATGCAATCGCTGTCGTGTTGCAGCGACCGAGACCGTCAGTTATCGAGCAACGCGTCCGCGAACTCTTCCGCACTGAACGGTTGCAGATCTTCGACCTTTTCACCGACACCGATGAAGTAAACCGGCACCGGGCGTTGTCGCGCGATCGCTGCAAGAATGCCGCCCTTCGCCGTGCCGTCCAGCTTCGTGACGATCAGCCCCGTGAGGCCGAGCGCGTCGTCGAAGGCTTTCACCTGGGCGAGTGCGTTCTGGCCGGTGTTCGCATCGATGACGAGCAGCACTTCGTGCGGCGCGCCGTCGAGTGCCTTGCCGATCACGCGCTTCACCTTGCGCAGTTCTTCCATCAGGTGAAGCTGCGTCGGCAGGCGGCCGGCCGTGTCGGCCATCAGCACATCGATCTTGCGCGCGCGTGCCGCGCCGACCGCATCGAAAATCACCGCGGCCGGATCGCCGCTTTCCTGCGACACGACCGTCACGTTGTTGCGCTCGCCCCAGATCGCGAGCTGTTCGCGCGCGGCGGCGCGGAAGGTGTCGCCGGCGGCGAGCAGCACGGACTGATCGAAGCGTTGCAGATGCTTGGCGAGCTTGCCGATGCTCGTCGTCTTGCCGGCGCCGTTCACGCCCGCGATCATCATCACGAGCGGCTGCGCGCGACCGAGCATCAGCGATTTTTCGAGCGGCTTCAACAGATCGACGAGCAGCGTGCGCAGCGCGCTTTTGACTTGCTGCGGGTCCGTGAGCCGCTCCGCGCGTACTTTTTCGCGCAGCGATTCAAGCAGGAATTCGGTGGCTTCGACTCCCGCATCGGACATCAGCAGCGCGGCTTCGAGTTCCTCGTACAGGTCCTCGTCGATGCGCGCGCCGACGAAAATGCCGGTCAGGCTCGAACTCGTTTTCGACAGACCGGTTTTCAGGCGTGTGAGCCACGATTTTTTTGCCGCAGGCTCGGGCACGGGCGGCGGAACGATTTCGACGGCTTCGAGAGCAGTCTCTTCGGGTTCCGGCTGCAGTTCCGGCTCGGGTTCGAAGTCAGGTTCGAACTCCGGTTCGGGTTCGGGTTCGCGCGGTTCGGCCGGGGTGAGCGGGGCGGGTGCTGCAGGCGCCGTAATGGCGGGTTGCGCGGGCGCGGCGGCAGGTCGCGGCGCAGGGTCCGACGGTGCGGCTGCGGGTGCCTCGGGCGCCTCAGACTCCCGCGCCTCCGGTGATTCTTCTACCGCGGCATCGGGCGCTTTCGAGCCCTTGAATCGTTTGAAAAAGCTGAACATGTTCTGGCGTGGCCCAACGGCGCAAAGCGGCACGCGATACGGGATGCAAGGCGTGGAAGGCTAGGCGCGAAAACCGCACATTTTATCAGGCATGCCCTACCGCGTTGTGGCAGCGACCTTGCGGCGCGCCCGCGTGTGGGGTTGCCCGCCTCCGAGGCAGGGCGGTATTTGTCCGTCAACGCCGTGGCCCCGGCCCACGCAGGCCGTGTGGTAACGTTGGCGCTCCGGTCCGCGTACGCGCGGCACCGTTCCGTCCATTCAACCCGAATCTGCATGTCCCGTACCCCCCCTTCTCGCGCGCAGAGCGCTTCTTCCGGTCGCGGCAAGGTGCATGCGATCCGCATCATCGGCGGTGACTGGAAGCGTTCGCCGCTGCCTGTGCTCGATCTCGACGGCCTGCGGCCTACGCCTGATCGCGTCCGCGAAACCCTGTTCAACTGGCTCGGCCAGCGGCTCGACGGCCAGCGCTGTCTGGATCTGTTCGCCGGCAGCGGCGCGCTCGGCTTCGAAGCCGCGTCGCGCGGTGCCGCGCGGGTGTTGATGGTGGAACGCCACGCACGCGCCGCCGCACAGCTGCGCGCCAATCAGGCGCGCCTGTCGGCCACGACGATCGAAATCGTCGAAGCCGACGCGTTGCGCCTTGCTGCGAGCCTCGCGCCGGGCTCATTCGATGTCGTGTTTCTCGATCCGCCGTTCGACGGCGACCTGCTCGGCCGCGCGCTCGCGCTCGCTGTGCCGCTCGTCGCGGCAGGCGGCATGCTCTACGTCGAGGCAGGCGAGTCGCTCGACGTCGTGCAAACCGAAGCGCTCAGTGGCTGGCGCGTCGTGCGCCACGGCAAGGCGGGTGCGGTTCACTATCATTTGCTGCAACGCGAAAATGAGGAATAATGCGCGTTCCAAAACCAGCACCGGACGGTTCACCGTTACCGGTGCGATCGGCGGCAGGCGCGTTCAGCGGACGCGCATTGGCGTGCCCATTTGTCTGAAGACAGGAGAAGCCTCATGGTAGTCGCCGTGTACCCGGGTACCTTCGACCCGTTGACGCGTGGTCACGAAGACCTCGTGCGGCGCGCGTCGAGCATTTTCGACACGCTGGTGGTGGGCGTCGCGGACAGTCGTAACAAGAAGCCGTTTTTCACGCTTGAGGAACGTCTCGACATCGCACACGAGGTGCTCGGCCACTATCCGAACGTGCAGGTGATGAGTTTCAAGGGACTGCTGAAAGATTTCGTCCGCAACAACAATGCGCGCGTCATCGTGCGCGGTCTGCGTGCGGTCTCGGACTTCGAGTACGAGTTCCAGATGGCGGGCATGAATCGCTATCTGCTACCCGACGTCGAAACGATGTTCATGACGCCGTCCGATCAGTATCAGTTCATCTCCGGGACGATCGTCCGTGAAATCGCGCAATTGGGCGGCGACGTCAGCAAGTTCGTTTTTCCCTCTGTCGAGAAGCGACTGCAGGAGAAGGTCGCCGCGCTCGAACACAAGGGCGGCTGAGCTGCCCGGCGGCATGGCCGTAACCAGCGTAAACTGGCGGCTTGACGGAACGAGAGCCGGCTGCGTGCCGGCGTGAAGTGAGAGAAGTATGGCCTTGATGATTACCGACGAGTGCATCAACTGCGACGTCTGCGAGCCCGAGTGCCCGAACGACGCAATTTCGATGGGCGCGGAAATCTATGTGATCGACCCGGGCAAGTGCACCGAATGCGTCGGCCATTTCGATGAGCCGCAATGTCAGCAGGTGTGCCCGGTCGAGTGTATTCCGCGCGATCCGCAGCATGTCGAGACGCCGGATGGGTTGATGGCGAAGTATCACGCGTTGCTGGCGGCGAAGGCTTCGTAGCGGGTTCGGCCGGTGCGCCGTGTCGCACCGGGCCGCCGTTATGTCGTTGCGCAATAGCTCAATCGCGCGACTGCGTGAGCAAGCGGTTAAATGGCAAGCATGTCACGCAGTGCATCGACCAGCGCATCGCATTCAGCGTCGGTGCCGATCGATATACGCAGATGCTGATCGACACGCGGCAGCTTGAAGTGCCGCACGAAAATTTCCCTTTCCCTGAGTTGCGTCGCCAGCGTCGCTGCGTCGTGCGCGCGATGCCGTGCGAGCACGAAGTTCGCAGCGGATGGCACGACCTCGAAGCCAAGCGCGCTTAATTCCGCCGATAGCCGCGTGCGACTCGCGATCACCTTCGCACACGTGTCGCGAAACCACTCACCGTCTTCGTACGCGGCCGTTGCCGCAGCCTGCGCGAGCCGATCGAGCGGATACGAGTTGAAACTGTCCTTCACGCGGTTCAGCGCATCGAGCAGCACCGGATCGCCGAACGCAAGGCCGATGCGCATGCCCGCCAGTGAACGCGCCTTCGACACCGTCTGCACGACCAGCAACTGCGGGTAACGATCGATCAGCGACACCGCCGATTCCGCGCCGAAATCGACATACGCTTCGTCGATCACCACCACCGATTCCGTATTCGCCGCGACAAACCGTTCGATCTCCACGAGCGATAGCGGCCGTCCGGTAGGGGCATTGGGGTTCGGAAACAGCACGCCGCCGTTGGGTATCGCGTAGTCGTCGAGGCGCAGCGTGAAGTCGGCATCGAGCGGCACTGTACGATAGTCGACCTCGTAGAGCCGCGCGTAGGTCGGATAGAAGCTGTAGGTGACGTCGGGGAACAGGATAGGGTGAGCATGCTTTAGCAGCGCCTGAAATACGAGCGCCAGCACTTCGTCAGAGCCATTACCGGCGAACACCTGTTCAGGCCGGATGCCGTGATGAGCGGCGACCGCTACACGTAGCTTGCGTGCAGTCGCATCTGGATAGCACCGCAGTGAATCGCCGGTTGCGCCGAGCTCCTCGCGGATTGCGTCGAGTACGCGCGGCGACGGCGGATAGGGGTTTTCGTTGGCGTTCAGCTTGACCGGATGCGCGAGCGCGGGCTGCTCGCCCGGCGTGTAAGGCGTCAGGCGGTGAACGATGTCACTCCAGTAACGGCTCAAACGAACCTCCCGCAAAAAACTCGCACATTCAAAAACGGTAGAGCGCGATTACGCGTTGCGATGCAACTGCATCATCGCACGCTCGAGTTCGCCTTTGATTATCTGCGGCATCACCGCGAGGCCGCGCTCGATCGATGCATCGATCACATCCTGTTCTTCCCGGCGCGGCGGCTTCAGCACGAAGTTCGCAACGTCCGGCTTTGCGCCGGCGCGTGCGCTTTCGGGAATCAGATCGCGCGGATGGCCGATGCCGATACGCAGGCGCCAGTACTGCTGCGTGGTCAGATGTGAAGAGATGTCCTTGAGCCCGTTATGCCCGCCGCTACCACCACCGAGCTTCAGCTTCACGGTACCGGGCGGCAGATCGAGTTCGTCGTGAGCGACGAGAATCTCGTCAGGCAGGATCTTGAAGAAGTGCGCAAGCGCCACGACCGACTGCCCGGAGCGGTTCATGTACGTCTGCGGTTCCAGCAGATGCACTTCTTCGCCATGCAACCGCGCCTTCGCGTAGAAGCCGTGAAAGCGGCGCTCGTCGCGCAACGTCGTGCCGGCCTCGCGCGCGAGTTGATCGACCAGCCAGAAGCCGGCGTTGTGACGCGTCGCGGTGTACTCTGCGCCCGGATTGCCGAGCCCGACGATCAGCTTGATCATGATGAAAGCATGAGCAAAAAAAGAGGCGAAAAAAAACCCGCCGGGGCGAACCTCGGCGGGTTACGTCGTCCGTTTCATGGAAACGGATCGAGAGGATCGCTAGCTTGTACTGGATCAGGCGGCGGGTGTTTCGCCTTCGCCTGCTGCAGCTGCGCTACCTGTAGCTGCGTCGTCCGAGACGGCGCCAGCCGGAATCGTCGCCGCGGCGATCACCGGGTTTTCTGCTTCGATGTGCGCGACGAGCGCGACACCCTTCGGCAGTGCGATGTCCTTCGCGTGCAGCGAATGACCGGCTTCGATGGTCGCCAGATCGACTTCGAGGAATTCCGGCAGATCGCCCGGCAGACACTCGATTTCGACTTCGTTCAGCACGTGCGAAATGACCGCGCCCGACAGCTTCACAGCCGGGTTGGTTTCCTGATTCATGAAGTGCAGCGGCACCTTGGTGTGCAGCTTCTTCTTCGCGTCGACACGCTGGAAATCCACGTGCAGCACGATCTGACGGAACGGGTGGTACTGCACATCGCGCAGCAGAACCTGTTGTTCCTTGCCAGCCACTTCCAGCTCGAGAATCGACGAGTGGAAGACTTCCTTCTTCAGCGCGTGCCACAGCGCGTTGTGATCGATCTCGATCAGTTGCGGTTCAGCACCAGCGCCATACACGATACCCGGGGTCTTGCCCGTGTTACGCAGGCGGCGGCTCGCACCCGTACCATGCAGATTGCGCTCGAAAGCGACTACTTTCATGTTGTTTCTCCATTAGCTGCCCGCGACCAGGCAGTAAAACGGGGCCACTCACCTTGCGGATGGAGGCCCCAAACTAAACGACATGAACCTTCGTCCGTTCATGTCGATTGTGCCGGCATGCAGCAGCAAACCTGCTGCACACCTGCAAATGCTTTAACTCTCTGCGAACAGCGACATTACCGAGTCGCCGCGGCGAATCCGCGAGAACGTCTCGGCCAGCAGACCCGCGCTGGTCAGCGAGCGGATCTTGGCGCACGAGCGCGCTTCTTCGCCGAGCGGGATCGTATCGGTGACGACCAGTTCGTCGAGGGCCGATGCGGCGATACGTTCGCCTGCGCCACCCGACAGCACCGGGTGCGTCGCGTATGCAAACACCTGCTTCGCGCCGCGTTCTTTCAGTACCTGCGCAGCCTTGCACAGCGTGCCTGCTGTATCGACCATGTCGTCCATGATCACGCAGGTCCGACCGTCCACTTCACCGATGATGTTCATCACTTCGGCGATGTTCGCCTTCGGTCGGCGCTTGTCGATGATCGCGAGATCGCAGTTAAGCTGCTTCGCCAGCGCCCGGGCCCGCACCACACCGCCGACGTCCGGCGATACGACCAGCAGATCTTCGTAGTTCTGCTTGCGCAGATCGCCGAGCAGCACAGGCGTCGCGTAGATGTTGTCGACCGGAATGTCGAAGAAACCTTGAATCTGGTCGGCGTGCAGATCCATCGTGATGATCCGCTCGACACCCGCGATTTCCAGCATGTTCGCGACGACTTTCGCGGAGATCGCGACACGCGCCGAGCGCGGCCGGCGATCCTGGCGGGCATAGCCGAAGTACGGGATGGCTGCGGTGATCCGGCCTGCGGATGCGCGCTTGAGCGCATCGACCATGATCATCAGTTCCATCAGGTTGTCGTTCGCCGGTGCGCAGGTGGACTGCAGCACGAAGACATCCTTGCCGCGGACGTTTTCCTGGATCTCGACCTGGATTTCGCCATCCGAAAACCGGCTGACCATCGCCTTGCCGAGTGGAATACCGAGGATTTTGACGACTTCCTGTGCAAGCTCGGGATTAGCGTTGCCAGTAAAAACCATCAGGCCGTCATGGCTGCTCATCGTGCACCTGTGTCAGGCTGGGGGCGAGGAAATGCGAGAATTTTTGGCAGGGGAGGAAGGACTCGAACCCTCGAATGCCGGAATCAAAATCCGGTGCCTTAACCAACTTGGCGACTCCCCTACACTAACTTTGAGCTTCGCCGGATGTGTGTAGGACCATCCGACGACGCAAAACTTTATGACGCGAAGTCAAAGAGTGGATGCGTATCCAGGCTCGCGGTGACTGCGCTGTTCCAGCCGGCTGGCAGTCGGGCTTGTGCCTGTTCTGCTTCGCGCTGACTCTGGAACGCTGCAAAGACGCTGGCGCCCGATCCGGTCATCCGCGCGGGTGCGATGTTGTCAAACCACCTGAGCACCTGCGCAACTTCCGCGTATTTTCCCACGACAACCGGTTGCATGTCATTTCGGCCAAAACTGTCGGGCCAACCTGTTTTGCAACTGTCTTGTGCAAGGAAGTCCGCAATTGTGAGGGGTTTCGAATCCCTTGTCAACGCTCTCTCGGAAAAAATCACCGCGGTCGGAACGTGTACTTGCGGGGTGACAACGAGGAAATAACGCGGCGGCAATTGTACCGCCTGTAAGGCTTCGCCGACACCCTCGGCGAACGCGTTTTGTCCGAACACGAAGAACGGCACGTCCGCGCCCAGCTTGAGCGCGAGCGTCTGCAGTTCGGCGCGCGGCAGGTCGAGTTTCCACAGGCGGTTCAGGGCGAGTAGCGTCGTTGCGGCGTCGGAACTGCCACCGCCGAGCCCGGCGCCCATCGGCAGACGCTTGTCGATCTCAATGTCGACGCCTGCACCGGTGCCCGTATGGGCTTTCAGCAGCGTGGCGGCGCGTACGGTCAGGTCGTGTTCCGCGGGTACGTCGGCGACGGCGGTGCGGCGCACGATCTGGCCGTCGGAGCGGCGCGTGAAGTGCAGCGTGTCGCCCCAGTCGAGCAACTGGAAGACGGTCTGGAGCGCGTGATAGCCGTCCGGGCGCCGCCCGGTGATATGCAGGAACAGATTCAGTTTCGCTGGTGCGAGACAGTCGCGCAGCGAATCGGTCGTTTCGATCATGAGCGGGGTGAAATGCGGGCGGTTACTGGTCGAGCACGAGCTTGATGGCGAGCGGCGGGTCCTGGCGAGTCAGGTTGACGCGCTTCAGCCCGGTGGCCGGGGCGTCCGCATAGGCCACGTAATCGATGGTCCAGCCGTCCTGCTCGATTTCCTTGAGCCGCATGGGTTGTTCCGGGTCCGGGACGGTGGTCGCGTGCGAAGTCGGCGCGACGGACGGCTGCAGCCAGTAGCGCAGCCCTTCGACGGGCAGCGCGAAGCCGATTGCGTTCTGCATCAGCGTGGAGACGTTATCGGCGGTGAGCGGCTGGCGATTTGGCAGCTCAAGCGATGCCGAAGCCGGCGACGACGTGATGATCGCCAGCGTCTGGCCGAGCGGATTGCGCAACTGCACGGTGACGGTGTCGCCGGTTTCCTGCCAGTCGAAATTGCCGTACGCGTTGCGCTGCTGGCCGTTCTGGTCGTCGTACTGGACCGCAAAGCGGCCGTGGTAGGCGCGGGTGGTTTGCGTCGACAGTGCCGTAGCCGCATTCGACGTGGACGGTCCTCGAGGCTGCACCGACGCGCAGCCCGACAGCGCGACGACAGCCGCCGCGCAGAGCGCGAGGCTAAACGAAGCGCGGCGCGGCGGTTGAAGAAAGGTGGTGTGGAAACCCGGCATCAGAGATCGTTCACCTGAAGGCGTTTAAGCGTATTCACGAGCGTATCGTTGTCCGGCTCGAGCTTTTTGGCTTCACGCCATGTCGCACGCGCCTGATCCTGAGCGCCGGTCTGCCACAGCACCTCGCCGAGATGCGCGCCGATTTCCGCATTCGGCTGCAGATCGTAGGCCTTGCGCAGCAGCTTGATGGCATTCGCGGTATCGCCGAGGCGGTACTTCACCCAGCCGACGCTGTCCATGATGAACGCGTCGTCAGGTGCAAGCGCCGAGGCTTTTTCCACCAGCCTGTCGGCTTCCGGCAGACGCTGGTTGCGATCGGCCAGCGAATAGCCGAGCGCGTTATACGCCTGCGGGTTGTCCGGCTGCGCGCGGATCAGCTTGCGCAACTGTCCTTCCATCACTTCGTAGTGGCCGTTTTTTTCCGCGGCCATGGCGTAGTCATAGGTCAGATCGGGATCGTCCGGGAAATCGGCGGTGGCCTGGGCCAGTCGCGTTTCAGCTTCCGGGTAACGCTTCGTGTCGAACAGGATGGCCGCGTCGGTGCGCGCGACCAGCGCCTGGTCGCGCGGGTCCGTCGCCTGGACGCCGGCGAGCAGCTTGCGTGCATCGTCCGGTTTGCCTTCTTTTTCCAGCAGCTGCGCGCGCGTGATCTGCGCGGGAAAGTACTGCTGGCTGGCCGGCGAAATCTTGTCGAGCCAGCCGATTGCCGCCGCGTCGTTCTTCTGCTCGAGCGAGAGTTGCGCGAGATAGATGTACGCCTGGCCTGCGTCCGCGCCCGGCGTCGTTTCGGCTTTCTGCGCATACTGCGTCAGATAGGTCTGGGCTTCGGCCGGTTGCTTCTGCTGGATCTTGATGAGTCCGAGCGCCATTAACGGCGTGAGATCGTTCGGATTGTCCTTGTGCATGATCTCGAACTGCTTCTGCGCGTCGTCGAGACGATTGCTGGCCAGGTAGACCTGGGCGAGCGCGAGGCGCGCATCATGCGACTTCGGATTCTGCTGGACGTATTTTTCGATCGATGCGGTGCCTTCCTTGCGCTCGTCCGGGCCCATCTGCGTCAGCGTCAGTGCTGCCGGCAGGTAGTCGGGCTTCAGGCTGAGCGCCTGCTCGAGCGATTTGCGCGCGCCTGGTGCGTCGTCCGCAACGAGTTGCTGGCGAGCGATGGCCAGTTGCGCTTCGGGTCGGTTCAGGTCGTTTTTCAGCAGGTCTTGCAGCACGTGCAGACCGCCGACACGATTCGGTCCGCGCGACAGCAGCAGCTGCAACGCGAGAATGCCGTTGCCGCGATTGTCGGCCGGAATTCTGGCGAGTTCGCGGGCAAGTAGCGGCTCAGCGTCGTCGGGCTTGCCGGACAGCACGAGCAGCGATGCGTCGAGCTGGGCCGCGCGTTCCGAGCTGGGCGCATATTGCTGCCACAACTGCGCCGCGGTCAGCGCATCGGACGGGCTCTGGGCGGCCAGCGCAATTTCGGTCGCGCGTTGCGCCATGCGCGGGTCGTGCGTGTCACGCGCGAGCGCAAGATACGTCTGATAGGCCGGCGCCGGCTGGTTCCGCTGCAACGCGACTTCGGCCGCGAGTACCTGGAACACGATCTGGCTGTTCAGCTGAATGCTCGGCAGATCCTTCGCTTCAGCGGACGTTTGCGGACCGAGTGCGTCGGGCAACGTCACCGAGGAATCATCGGAATCCGACGATGAGTCTTGCGCGTGCGCAGGCAGCGCGGCAAACGTCCAGGCAGCGAGAACGGCGGCGCCGAGTAGCCGGCGCGGGGAGACGGCGTGCGGCAGATGCGAAGCGCGCGCGGCGCGCTTCATCGAAAGCAGCTTCACGAAGGACAGGTTCATGGAAATCCGTTCAATGTTTCGGACGATTGTAACGCGCTCGCTACAATACGCGCACAACCACTCACGCAAGTTGCAGACCAGTTAGACATGCCAGAGTTGCCAGAAGTTGAAGTTACCCGTCGAGGAATCGAGCCCTATGTGGCCGGCCGCCGCGTCGAACGCGTCGACGTGCGCACGCCCGCATTGCGCTGGCCGATCCCGGCAGGACTCGCCGCAACCTTGCGCGGCCGGATCGTCCACAAGGTCGAGCGGCGCGGCAAGTACCTGCTGTTCGAAGTCGACGACGGCTGGTTCATCGTGCATCTCGGCATGACCGGTACGTTGCGGGTGCTGCGCAATATGCCGCACCCGCCTGTCGCCGCGAAGCACGATCACGTCGACTGGATTTTCGACGAGTTCATTTTGCGCTATCGCGATCCGCGCCGCTTCGGAGCCGTACTGTGGCATCCGCGCGCCGACGGCGATGTGCTCGGCCATCCTTTACTGGCGGGGCTTGGCATCGAGCCGTTCGCCTCGGCGTTTAACGGCGCGCTGATGCATCGCGAGACGCGCGGGCGCAAGGTGTCCATCAAGCAGGTGCTGCTGGCGGGCGAGGTGGTCGTAGGCGTGGGGAATATTTACGCTTCCGAAAGCCTCTTTCGCGCGGGCATCCGTCCGACCACGCCCGCGGGCCGCATCTCGCTGGTTCGTTACGGTTTGCTTGCGGATGCGGTTCGTGTGACGCTCGCGGCCGCCATCGAAAAGGGCGGTAGCACGTTGCGCGATTTCGTCGGTAGCGATGGTGAGAGCGGTTACTTCCAGCTCGACTATTTCGTCTATGATCGCGCGGGGCTGCCATGCCGCGTGTGCGGAACGCCGATCAAACAGATCGTGCAGGGGCAGCGTTCGACTTACTACTGCCCGACCTGCCAGCGCTAGGCGCTCACTATCCATGTACGTATCGTCCTCTTCGCGACGCGCTTCGTCTGCCGCCGCCGATGCTTCCGGCAATGCCGCGGTTTTGCCCGCACCGGCGGTGCGTGCCGGTTTTGCCGCGCGCCTGATTGCCTGGCAGCGCCAGCACGGTCGTCATGACCTGCCCTGGCAAAACACGCGCGATCCCTATCGCATCTGGTTGTCGGAAATCATGTTGCAGCAGACGCAGGTGTCGACGGTGATTCCGTATTACGCGCGGTTTCTCGCGCGTTTTCCGGACGTCGCCGCGTTGGCCGCCGCGCCGCTCGACGACGTGATGGCGCTATGGGCCGGTCTCGGCTACTACTCGCGTGCGCGTAATCTGCATCGCTGCGCGCAGGCGGTTGTCGAGCAGCATGGCGGGGCGTTTCCTGCATCGGTGGATGCGCTGGCGGAATTGCCCGGCATTGGTCGGTCGACGGCGGCGGCGATCGCATCGTTTGCATTCGGTGCGCGCGCAACGATTCTCGACGGCAACGTGAAGCGGGTGCTGGCGCGTGTGTTCGGTGTCGAAGGATTTCCTGGCGAGAAACGCATCGAGAACGCGATGTGGACGCTCGCCGAATCGCTGTTGCCATCGAGTACGAATGACGTAGACGTAAGCGCCTATACGCAGGGTTTGATGGATCTGGGTGCGACGTTATGCGTGCGCGGCAAGCCAGAATGCGGACGGTGCCCGTTCGCGGCCGACTGCGTTGCGAATGCGACCGGACGTCAGCGCGAGTTGCCCGCAGCACGTCCGAAGAAAGCCGTGCCGAGGCGACGTACGTGGATGCTCGTGCTGTGCGATGGCGATGCCGTGATGCTGGAGAAGCGCCCGCCGTCCGGCATCTGGGGCGGACTGTGGAGCCTGCCCGAAGCCGCCGATGAAACCGCGCTCGCAGAGCGCGCGCATGCGTTCGGCGCGAACGGCGCAGTGTCGCCGCTCGCACCGCTTACGCACACGTTCACGCATTTCAAGCTCGATATCGAGCCGCGTATTGCCGAACTTGGACGTGGCGTTGGAGCAACCATTGCCGCGGGTGATGCAGAAACCGCGTGGGTCTCGCTGCGCGATATCGATGCGTACGGTGTGCCCGCGCCGGTTCGCAAGCTGCTCGACGGTTTGCAGGGATCGTTGCTGTAGAGGTGCGATGACGCGCGGAACTAAAGCAGCTGATGTTGCTGCATGTAGTGATGAACCACGTCGATACGCGCCCCTGCATCCTGCAGTTCCATCAGCTTTTGCCGCGCGCGTAGCGCGATCGGCAGCACTTCGGCCAGACGGTTCGATACCCACGACGGATCTTCGAGTCTGAACGGTTCCGCGAACGGCAGACTGTCAGCGTCGCGTTCGCGGATCGTTGCGATGATGCGTTCGAGCACTTCTGCACACGCGCCGAATTTCGCGAGTTGTTCGTTTCCTTCCAGCGGCATATCGTCGCCGAGCGGCTCGGCCATCCCGACCAGCAAACCACCCGTTTCCACTCGATGCGACAGTAAGCGAAAGCGCCGCGTACCGCGTGCGCGGATCAGCAACACGCCGACGGTTTCAACGTCGCATTGCGAAATTTCAGCGAGGCAACCGACTGCTTCAGGTACCGACGGTTCGTCGGACTTCGCGACTTCACCGCCGCTTTTCAGCAGACACACGCCGAACGGCGTTTTAGCGCGCAGACAGTCGCGCGCCATGTCCAGATAGCGCGCTTCGAAAATCTTGAGGGGCAGCAGCCCATCGGGGAACAGCACCGTATGCAGCGGGAAGAGCGGCAAGTCGGCAAGCACGGCAGGGGTAGGCATGGCGCAACGCTTCGGTTAGGGCCGCGCGATACGGCCGGTTAAGCGATCAGTTTCGACGATTCGCCGACCTCGATCGGCGCGTCCCTGTGCCGCACGATGACGTTTGCTGCCTTCGCGAGACGCGCGGCGAGCGTCTGCGCAATGAACACCGAACGATGCTGCCCACCGGTGCATCCGATGGCGACGGTGAGGTAACTGCGATTGTCGTCGCGGAAATGCGGCAACCATTTCACGAGAAACGCTTCGATATCGTCGATCATCTCGTGCACAACCGGCAATGCGTCGAGGAAATCGATGACTGGTTTGTCGAGACCTGTAAGCGGACGCAACTCGCGGTCGTAGTATGGATTAGGCAACGTACGCACGTCGAAAACGAAATCGGCATCGAGCGGCACACCGCGTTTGAAACCGAATGATTCGAACGTCAGCGCAAGGCCGTTGCGTTCCTGTTCGACGAAGCGCTTGACCCATGCGCGTAGTGCATTGGCGCGCAGGTTGCTCGTATCAATCTGGTGGCCGAATTCGGCGAGACCCGCGACCAGTTCACGTTCGCGCTCGATTGCTTCGCCGAGCGAGGTAAGCAGGCCGACGTCGGCGTCGTGCGCGGTCGAGCCCGACAGCGGATGGCGGCGGCGCGTTTCCGAAAAGCGCTGAATCAGCGACTGCGTGCTGGCGTTGAGGAACAGTACGCGGACATCGTGTTCGCGGGCGAGATCGCGGATGATGGCGGGCATTTCGTCGAGCGACGCGCTGGAGCGCGCATCGATGGCGACAGCAAGTTTGTCTTGCCGGTCGTCGGCGAGGTAAGCAGCGAGTTCGGGCAGGAAACGCGGCGGCAGGTTGTCGACGCAGTAATAGCCCGCGTCTTCGAGCGCGTTCAGTGCAACCGATTTGCCGGAGCCGGAGATACCGGTGATCAGGATAATGCGCATGGAGTCGTGAAATCCGTTCGTTTCATCATAGCATCTGCTCTCCGCACCGGTACCCTGCAGAAGCCCGTCAGATCAGCTTGCCGGGGAACTGACTGTCCGGGTCCTGCATCGCGAGACGCTGACGATCCATGAAGTCGCGCAGCGTATCGATGCCGCGCAGTTGCAGGATCGTGTTGCGCACCGCCGCTTCCACCAGCACGGCAAGGTTGCGACCTGCTGCGACCTGAATCGTGACCTTGCTGATCGGCAGGCCGAGTACATCGACGGTCTGGCTTTCCAGCGGCAAACGCTGGAATTCGCCGTCCGGGCGCCGGACCAGTTGAACGATCAACTTCAGCTTCATTTTGCGGCGGACCGCCGTTTCCCCGAAGATCGTCTTGATGTCGAGCAGACCGAGGCCGCGCACTTCGAGCAGGTTCTGCAGCAGCGGCGGACAGCGACCTTCGACGAAATCCGGCCCGAGACGCACGAAATCGACCGCATCGTCGGCGACGAGGCCGTGGCCACGGCTGATCAGCTCGAGACCGAGTTCGCTTTTGCCGAGACCAGAGTCGCCGGTGAGCAGCACGCCCATGCCGAGAATATCGAGGAACACGCCGTGCAGCGTGGCGCGCGGCGCGAGAATCCGCGACATATAAAGCCGCAGACTATCGATCACCGCCGCCGGCGACATCGGCGTCGTAAACAGCGGTGTGGAGGAGCGCGTGCAGCGCAGCACCAGTTCCGGCGGCGCCGCGACACCACCAGCGACGACGAGGAACGGGGGTTCCAGCGCGATCAGTTCGGCCATGTGGCGCGAACGGTCTTCGTCGCTCTGGCGCTGGTAGTAGTTGGTTTCGGCATCGCCGAGCACCTGGATCCGGTTGGGGTGGATCAGGTTCAAGTGGCCGACGAGGTCGGCGCTCGAGGTCGCGGTGGTGACCGTTTCAGCGGAAAACCCGCGTTCCCAGCCTTCATGCCCCGTCAGCCAGCTGAGTTTCAGCATGGCGGCGTTGTCGTCGAAGATGCTTTGGGCGTTGATGCTGGACGTGTCCATGAGTCCGTGACTCCAGTGGGGGCCGTGGCGGCTGCTCGCTCCGTGCAGCCCGCCGCGCTAGCGCGGCGATTCCGGCCAGACTGCGCCGGGTGCGGCAAGAAGCGTCGCCCGCGTGACTGCGGGCTGCCAATAATGCATCAAGGTTGCCACTGAGTCAGCAACTGGTGCAATGCCTCGCGGTTTTCTTCGGTGTGCAGGCGTTCGCGTGTGCCGCGATCGGATAGCAATTGCGCGATCTCCGAGAGAATCTCGAGATGCTGCTGGGTGGCCTGTTCCGGCACCAGCAGGAAGATCAGCAACGAGACCGGCTGGCCGTCCGGCGATTCGAACGGAATGGGTTCGGCGAGGCGCACGAACGCAGCCAGCGGCTGCTTCAGACCCTTGATCCGGCCATGGGGAATCGCGACACCTTCGCCGAGTCCCGTCGACCCGAGGCGCTCGCGCGCGAACAGATTGTCAGTGACCGTGCTGCGGGCGATACCGTTCTGGTTTTCGAAAATCAGGCCCGCTTGCTCGAAGACGCGTTTCTTGCTGGTGACGGTGAGGCCGAGGACGACGTTCTCGAGGGGAAGAAATTTGGCTAAACGATTCATGTTGGCAGGCGAAAACGTGGCCTGGATTTTCCTCGCTGTGGCATTTGAGTGGCGTTCTGCGCCCGACGCAGGCTCGCAATGACGTGCGATTGGGCCTGAAGGCGCGGAACTCCGGCTGAGCGACCCCGACATAGTACGACCGGAAGTAACCGGGACATTATAGAACAGGGTTGCCGCAGATGGTGCGACGCGCAATCGTTGCTGTGCATAGCGAGAACGCCTGTGGAAGGCCGTGACAAAGCGGCCGCAGAATCAAAAAACCGCCCTTGCGGGCGGTCTCTTCGGGGTGAGGTAAACCCTCTAATCTTGCCTATTGCGGTGGCACATCGATTTGCGGCGCCAGCGGCTGATACTTGATCGCGTCATGCTGGTGGCCTTGCAGGCGGTCTTTGTGCTGCACTACCTTGCGGTCGAGCTTGTCGATCATCAGATCGATCGCGGCGTACAGATCGCCGTTCGCGCTCTCGACAAAAATATCCTTACCCTTCAGATGAAGGTTGATTTCAACCTTCTGTCTCTTGTCCTTTTCCTTATGATTGTCGACCGAGAGGACCACACTGCCGTCGATCACCTGATCGAAGTGCCGTAGCACCCTATCCAGTTTGGTGATCACATATTCTCGCAACGCAGGCGTTACTTCGAGATGGTGTCCACTGATCTTCAGATTCATAGTGCTTCTCCAAGCTAGTGGCCGCTTGTCCGCATGTTGCGGGAGCGCTGGTCGATCTGTCGCCCGTTTCGTCGTCCCCGGTGACTGACTGCTGACGGGTCCTATCGGCCAACCTGCTCCGCATAACGCGGGGCGGCCGGAAAATGCCCGCCGCACCACGCAGCAGGCTACAGAGACTTGCGCAGATTGACCGCTGGAATTCGGAGCGCTTCGCGGTATTTCGCGACGGTACGCCGTGCGACCACGAAACCCTGCTCTGCCAGCAGTTCGGCTATGCGGCTGTCTGAAAGAGGAGATTTCGGGTTTTCCGCTCCTATCAGTTGCTTGATGAGTGCGCGAATGGCTGTTGAAGAGGCCGCGCCCCCGGTGTCGGTGGAAACGTGCGATCCGAAGAAGTACTTAAATTCAAGCGTCCCAAACGGGGTAAGCATGTACTTGCCGGTTGTTACACGCGAAACCGTCGACTCGTGTAACCCCAGCGTATCAGCAATTTCTCGCAAAACCAAGGGGCGCATGGCAATTTCGCCGTGCACAAAAAAATTCTTCTGACGTTCGACAATAGCCTGCGCAACCCGCAGGATCGTCTCGAAACGCTGCTGAATATTTTTGATCAGCCAGCGCGCTTCCTGCAGTTGCTGGCGCAACGAACCGCTGCCAGGATCGCTGCGGTTATTGCGCAGGATGTTCGCATACAGATGATTGATACGCAGTTTCGGCACGACTTCCGGATTCAGTTCGGCCTGCCATCCTTGTGCTGTTCTGCGCACCATGATGTCGGGCACTACGTAATCGGCTTCGGCCTTGCCGTACGCTGCGCCGGGGAATGGTTCGAGCGAACGGATCAGGGCGTGAGCGTCGCGCAGGTCGTCGTCGTTGGCCTTCAACTGCTTGCGCAGGCGGGTGAAATCGCGTGCGGCCAGCAGTTCCAGGTGATGTGCGACGATATCGATGGCGAGCGTGCGGGTCGGTGTCGCAACGAGTCGAACTAGTTGCAGGCGCAAGCATTCCGATGCAGACCTCGCACCGACTCCGGCGGGATCGAAGCTGTGCAGCAACGCGAGTGCCGCATTCAGTTCGTCGACGTCGACTTCGAGTTCTTCGGGTAGATCGGTCAGTATCTCTTCGAACGTTGCGGTCAGATAACCGTCGTCGTCGAGCGATTCGATGAGGAACGTGACGAGCGCGCGATCGCGTGGACTTGCCTGCGTGACGCGTAATTGCGCCATCAGATGATCGCGTAGCGAGGTGCTCGATTCGTGGATTTGTAGCGGCGGCAGGTCGTCGTCGTCGGATGCGTTGCCCGAGCGGCCGTAGTCGTCGAGATTCCACTGGCTCGAGTCGGAGTTGCTGTCGTTGCCAAGGCCGTTGTATTCGTCGACGCCGCGTGGTTCGCCATCGTCGCTACGTTCGTTCGATGAAGCCGACGACGTCGACGATGATGGGCCGTTCATCGATTCCGGTGCCGATGTGCCCTGCGTTTGCGCGATCAGCGAACCATCTGCCGCGACGCGCAACGGACTGGCAATCCAGTCGTCCTCGTTTTCAAGCAGCGGATTCTGCGCGATGGCCATCGCCACCTCCTGCTGCAATTCGAGCGTCGACAGCTGCAGCAGCCGGATGGACTGTTGCAGTTGAGGTGTCAGCGCAAGATGCTGCGACAGGCGGAGTTGGAGGCTGGCTTTCATGGCAATGTGAGATTCATTGTAAAGAGTTTGCCACGACCGCGATACCTTGCGACATTCGCGAAAACGCGTGTGCCCGGTTTCGGTGCGACAGGGCGCGCCGCGGGGCGGCCCGTCAGAAATAGCCAGGGGCAAGCGAAGGGACAGGCGTGCCAGTGCGTCGCACTGCCGCGCCCGATAGACGGCCCGCGCAGTTACATGCGGAAGTGTTCGCCTAGATAGACGCGCCGGACGTTTTCGTTTTCAATGATGTCGCCGGGCGCACCGGCGGCCAGCACGCTGCCGTCGCTGATGATGTATGCGTGATCGCAGATACCGAGCGTCTCGCGCACGTTGTGATCGGTGATGAGCACGCCGATATTGCGCTGCTTCAAGAACTTCACGATCTTCTGGATTTCCAGCACCGCGATCGGATCGACGCCCGCGAACGGTTCGTCGAGCAGGATGAAGCTCGGATTCGTCGCGAGCGCGCGGCAGATTTCCACGCGCCGGCGTTCGCCGCCTGACAGCGACAGAGCCGGATTTTCGCGCAGATGTGCGATCTGCAGTTCATCGAGCAGCGCTTCGGTGCGCTGCGAAATCGCGTCTTTGGTGAGGCGTTTGCCGTTGTCGTCGGTTTGCAGCTCGAGCACCGCGCGGATGTTTTCCTCGACGCTGAGCTTGCGGAACACCGAAGCTTCCTGCGGCAGATACGACAGGCCGAGCGAGGCGCGCTTGTGGATCGGCAGCAGACTGATCGACTTGCCGTCGAGATCGATCTCGCCGGCATCGAGCGGTACCAGGCCGACGATCATGTAGAACGATGTGGTCTTGCCGGCGCCGTTCGGGCCAAGCAGGCCGACCACTTCGCCGCTTTTCACGTCGAGCGATACGTCCTTGACGACCGTACGCGAACCGTAGCGTTTCTTCAGATTGCGCACGACCAACGAACTGCTGGTGCCCGCAGGCTTGCGATGGGGGAGCGTAGGCGTATTCACGGCTGGGGTGCTCCGGGCGCGGGGAATTGCGTCGCGGGCACAAGGGTGGCAGAGCCGCCCGTCAGCGGCGCAGGGCCGCCGTTGCGCGGCGCGAGCATCGCACGTACGCGGCCGTTCGGGTTGCCCGGACCGGCGACGTCCTTGCCGGCCTTCGCGGTATAGAAGTCGTTCTGGCCGTCGTAGGTGATCACGCTGCCGTGCACTTCGTCCATGACCGTGGACAGCCCCTGCAGACGATGCACCGTAGCGCGCGTCGTGAGGGTGGTCAGGTCCTGTTTGCCGTCGTAGTCGATCCGTTCGGCCGTACCGTCGATATATTCGTCGAGGCCCTCACGTTTCTGGCGGAAATAGGCGAGATCGTTGCCAGTCGATGTGCCCGTCGCGTACTGGTAGCCCTGCGGATCCTGATGCACCTCGACGCGATCGGCCTTGATCACGATCGTGCCCTTCGTTGCGACCACATGGCCGGTGAAGATGTTGAGCTGCTTCAGGTCGTCGTATGTCATGTTGTCCGCTTCGATGTTCAGCGGCTTGTCGCGGTCGGCGCGGTCGGCGTGCGCGAGCGGCGCAAAACCGGCCAGCGGCAGCGCGACGAGCAGCGCGGCTAGCCCGGCGCGCCATGTGGCGAGGGACGAGGCCAGCGTGCGCGGACAGCCGGTATCAAAGCGGAGGAGCGATTCGTTCATGCAGTCACGCCTGGAATGGATTACCCGGGTTGCCTCAGGGAGCCGCCGGACGAATCTGACGGGGCGATCGCGCCGCGGACGTTGCCGAAGAGCTGTATGACCCGGGTGACGTTGTTGTAGTTCATGCCGCTGGCCGTCATTACAGACAGGCCGCGCTGAAGTTTAACCGGCTTTTCGGTCTCGATCACATCGTCGTTCACGAGCACGCGGAAATGTTCGGAATTGGCTTGCATCTGCGGATCGCCGTCGCCGGGGGCCCGCAGGATCTGCGCGTTGCCGTACAGATCGACGATCGACGCGTCGCCGTTGACCTTGCCGGTATCGCCCGTTGCCGTGACGATCGGCTTGCCCGGCTGGAACGCGCGCAGGGCCGGCAACGTCAGATCGCTGTCTTCGTCGTCTTCGTAGTGGATCAGATGCTTCGCCGTCAGCCGATACTGCGTCGCTCCCGACTGATCGAGTTCGGAAACCGAGAAATTATCGGCGAAGTAGTCGGGTGTATGCGTTTTGGGGCGCACCAGACCTTCATTAGGCGGCGGCAAGGTGGCCTGCAGCAGCCACCACGTGATCCCGGCGAGCGCGGCCATAGCGACGAGCGGCAGCAGCGAGGTCAGACGAAACCGGTTCATCCGTTCACCCTTCGCACGCGGCTTTCAGCAGCGCATCGTAGCGCTGCTGCGCATGCAGCAGCGTGTCGCACAGTTCGCGCACCGCGCCGTGACCGCCGCGTGCCTTGCTGACCCAGTGCGCGCGCGCGAGTACCTCGGGGTGCGAGTTGGCCGGCGCGGCCGCGAAGCCGACTTTCAGCATCACGGCGAGATCGGGCCAGTCGTCGCCCATATAGCCGCATTCTTCGGGCGCAATGCCGGTTTCCTTCAGCAACGCGTTAAACGCGACGAGTTTGTGCTCGACGCCCTGATACAGGTGTTTGATTCGCAGTTCTTTGGCCCGCACGGCGACGATGCCCGACTGCCGGCCGGTGATGATCGCCGTATCGATGCCGCCTTCGCGCAGCAGCTTTGCGCCGTGGCCGTCCATCGAGTTGAACGACTTCATCGTGTCGCCTTCCGCGGTGAACATCAGGCCGCCGTCGGTCAGCACGCCGTCGACGTCGAAAATCATCAGCTTGACGCGGCTGGCGCGTTCAGTGGCGCTCAGGGTGGAGGCAGGCGAGGAAGCCATCAGATCACCTTCTTCGAGAACAGGTCGTGCATGTTGAGCGCACCGATGAGTTTGCCGGCGTCGTCGACGACCAGCATCTGGTTGATGCGGTGGCGCTCCATCAGTTCCACGGCTTCCACGGCCAGATGGTCCGCCCCGATGGTACGCGGCGCGTGTGTCATCACCGATGCGATCGGCAGTTCGCGGAAGTCGCCGTCCCGTTCGAGCACACGGCGCAGGTCGCCATCGGTGAAGATGCCTTCCACGCGGTCGTGATCGTCGACGATCGCGGTCATGCCCATGCGTTTTGCGGTTAGCTGGAACAGCGCGTCGCGCACGGTGGCCGCGCCGGTGACCTTCGGTATCTGGTCGTCGGTGCGCATTACGTCGCGCACGTAGGTGAGCAGGCGCCGGCCGAGCGCGCCGCCCGGATGCGAGCGCGCGAAATCATCGACGCCGAAGCCGCGCGCATCGAGCACCGCGACCGCAAGCGCATCGCCGAGCGCGAGCGCCGCTGTGGTGCTGGCGGTGGGCGCGAGATTCAGTGGACACGCTTCTTTCGATACGAACGCGTTCAGATGGACGTCTGCCAGTTGCGCGAGGCTCGATTGCGGGCGGCCGGTTACGGCGATCAACTTTACGCCGAGCCGCTTGATGGTTGGGAGGATCGCCACCAGCTCTTCGGATTCGCCGGAATTCGACATCGCGACGAACACGTCTTCGGCGGTGATCATACCGAGATCGCCGTGGCTGGCCTCCGCGGGATGCACGAAGAACGCCGGCGTGCCGGTGCTGGCAAAGGTCGCCGCAAGCTTGCGGGCGATATGGCCGGATTTGCCGATGCCCGAGACGACCACCCGACCGCGGCAGCTCAGGATGAGGTCGATCGCTTCGACGAAGCCTTCGTCGAGCTGATCACGAAGCGCGCGCACGGCGTCCGCTTCGATGTCGAGCACGTCGCGAGCGAGCGCAAGTGCCCGGTCGCCATTGATTTTCGCTATCATTCGCGGAGTATAGCAAAGGCGTATGTTCGCCGCGCCGGGCCGGACCAGCCTGGCGGCTGCCCTCAGGGGCCTCTCGACCCTGCCGCGCATGCCCTCGCACCGGGCCCGCGCGCCGGTTCCGCTGACGAACGAGGACGCTTTTCCGATGCGTTACTGCCGATGATTTCCCCGCTCGAAATGACGCTGTTTCTGCTGCTGGCTTCAGTGGCGGGCGTCGTCGTGTTCCGTTACCTGAATCTGCCGCCGATGCTCGGTTATCTGAGCGTCGGCATTGTCGTTGGGCCGCATGCAACCGGCGTCGTGCCGGATTCGGTGGGCGCGCAGAATCTCGCGGAATTCGGCGTCGTGTTCCTGATGTTTTCGATCGGCCTGGAATTTTCGCTGGCCAAGCTGCGCTCGATGCGCCGGCTCGTGTTCGGTCTCGGGCTGCTGCAGGTGCTCGGCACGATCGCGGTTGCGGTGTCGCTCGGTTTCGTGCTGGAGCGCTGGGTGCACATCACGTGGCAGGCGAGCATCGCGCTGGGCGGCGCGCTCGCGATGTCGTCGACGGCGATCGTCAGCAAGATGCTCGCCGAGCGGATGGAGATCGAAACCGAGCACGGCAGAAATATTTTCGGCGTGCTGCTATTCCAGGATCTGGCCGTGGTGCCGTTGTTGATCATCATTGCGGCGCTGGGGGGCGATTCGAAGGATCTGGTTGCCGCGCTCGGGCTCGCGTCGGTGAAGATCGTCGTGGCACTGGCGCTGCTGCTGATCGTCGGGCAGAAGTTCATGACGCGCTGGTTCAACGTCGTCGCGCGGCGGCGCTCGCAGGAACTGTTCATCCTGAACCTGCTGCTCGTCACGCTCGGTGCGGCGTTTATTACCGACAAGTTCGGCCTGTCGCTCGCACTGGGTGCGTTTATCGCCGGCATGCTGATTGCCGAGACGCCGTATCGGCATCAGGTGGAAGAGGACATCAAGCCGTTTCGCGACGTGCTGCTGGGGCTCTTCTTCGTGACGACCGGCATGCTGCTCAATCCGCGCGTGATGTGGGAGCACCCGTTCATCGTGCTCGGCTTCCTGATCGGGCCGCTGTTGCTGAAAACCGTGATGATTACGGCGCTGTCGCGCCTGTTCGGTGCGACGCCGGGTGTCGCGATGCGCACCGGCCTCGGGCTCGCGCAGGCCGGCGAATTCGGCTTCGTGTTGCTGAACCTGATTCTCGACAAACACCTTGTCGATGCGACGCTGCTGCAGGCGATTCTCGCCGCGATGCTGCTATCGATGCTCGCCGCGCCGTTCCTGATCCAGAACGCGGATCGCATCGTGCTGCGGCTGTCGTCGACGGAATGGATGCAGCAGTCGCTGCAGATGACGCGTATCGCGACGCAAAGCCTCAAGCAGAGCGGTCACGTGATCATCTGCGGGTATGGCCGTGCGGGACAGAACCTTGCGCGCATGCTCGAACACGAAGGGCTTTCGTATGTCGCGCTCGATCTCGATCCCGACCGTGTATCCGCGGCTGCGACGGCTGGCGAATCGGTCGTGTTCGGCGATGCGGGGCGGCGCGAGTCGTTGCTTGCGGCCGGTATTCATCGCGCGGCGACGATCGCGATCACCTATGCGAACACGCCGTCGGCGCTGCGCGTGCTGCATAACATCCACGAACTCGAACCGACGCTGCCCGTGATTGTGCGTACCGTCGACGACGCCGATCTCGAGAAACTGCTGGCGGCAGGCGCGACGGAGGTGATTCCGGAGATCGTCGAAGGCAGCCTGATGCTCGCGTCGCATACGCTCGTGCTGATGGGCGTGCCGATGCGGCGCGTCGTGCGGCGCGTCGAAGAAATGCGCGACGAGCGCTATAGCCTGCTGCGCGGTTATTTTCACGGTGCCGACGACGTCGAAGACGACGACGGCCACGAACAGGTGCGGCTACAATCGGTGCCGGTCGATGCAAAAGCGGATGCGGTGGGCCGCACGCTCGCCGAACTGGGCCTGTTCGATGTCGGCGTCGAAGTGACGGCAATTCGACGTCACGGCATTCGCGGCGTCGAGCCGGACCCGTCCACCAAGCTGCGCGCGAGCGACATCGTCGTGCTGCGCGGTTTGCCGGAGGCGCTGGCGCAGGCTGAAGAGCGCCTGTCGAAGCATCGGCGGGCCAGCGCCACAACCGCCTGAGTCCGGCGGTTCATAGTCCATAGCAATCGAAGCCCCTTCGCGATCTTTGGGGCGCACAGCGAAATCGTCAGGGAGACATCATGTCCAACGTGCCAGCGAACCCGCCGTTCGACGCAGCCGGGTTCGTCAACAGCCAGATTCGCACGGTGCCGGACTGGCCGCAGCCGGGCGTGCAGTTTCGCGACATCACGCCGCTGTTGCAGCACCCGAAGGCGCTGCGCGTGCTGGTCGACCTGTTCGTGCAGCGGTATATCGAAGCGAAACTCGATTACATCGCGGGTCTTGATGCGCGCGGCTTCATCATCGGGCCGATCGTCGCGTATGAGCTGAACCTCGGTTTCATCCCGATTCGCAAGGCTGGCAAGCTGCCGTATCGGACCGTGTCCGAATCGTACGATCTCGAATACGGCGCGGCGACCGTGGAGATTCACGAAGACGCGTGTGGTCCTGGCGACCGGATCGTTATCATCGACGATCTGATTGCGACGGGCGGCACGATGATGGCCGGCAAGAAACTGCTCGAACGGCTCGGCGCCGTCGTGGTGGAGGGCGCGGCGATCATCGATCTGCCGGATCTCGGCGGGTCTGGACGGTTGCGTGCGACGGGTTTGCCGCTCTATACCGTTACGGAATTTGGCGGTCACTAGGCTGTTCTCGTTCAACTCGATACTTAGGTTATCGACTATGCCCAATTTCCTGCTGTTTCTCGCGACCTCGGTTGCCATTACTTTTGCGCCTGGCCCGGACAACCTTCAGGTGCTCGCGCGCGGCATTTCGCAGGGCCGTGCGGCGGGCCTCGTCGCCGCCTTCGGTTTTGCCGCCGGCCTGACGTTTCACACCACGCTGGCTGCGCTTGGCGTTGCCGCGGTGCTGCGTTCGTCGCCGGTGGCGTTCGAGATCATCAAGCTTGCCGGTGCTGCGTATCTGGTGTGGATCGGTATCAAGGCGCTGCGTAGCCGCGGGCTTTCTACCGCTCATGAGCGCCCGCCGCAGCCGCTGTCGACGGTGTTTCGCCAGAGCGTGCTCGGCAACATCCTGAACCCGAAGGTCACGCTGTTCTTCATCGTGTTCCTGCCGCAGTTCGTCGATCCGCACGGCTCGCAGGGCGTCACGCTGCAGATGCTCGAACTCGGCTTGCTGTTCATGCTGCAGACCGTCGTGGTGTTCTCGATTTTCGGCGTGTGCGCGGGGATGATCGGCGGCTGGTTGCGGCGCCGGCCGAGCGTCGGTGTGTGGCTCGACCGGCTTGCTGGCGCGACCTTCATCGCGATCGGCATCCGCGTAGCGCTGCGCGACTAGAAGACGCATCGACACGAGGAGTTCGCATGAGCTTGCCCTGCATTACCGCTGCACGTCGTTTCGATCCGGCTGCGCATCGACCGTTCTGGATCGACGCGCAGCAGGTCGGCTGGATTCGCGCCACCGACGTACCGCTGCTGACGCGCTGGCCCGATGTGTTCGAGATCGACGCATCACGTATCGCGCTGGCACCACATTTCGCCACCGCCGACGAACGTAGCGCCGCGCTCGGCGCGGTAATCGGCGCGCTGGCCGCGGATGGCCGGATTCCAGGTTGGCGCGACGAAACTTACGCGATCCGCAATGCATTCGATGCAGCGCCGCTCGCCTACATCGAGCGGGCCGCGTCGCGTTTCTTCGGCACGATGACGTACGCGGTGCATCTGAACGGCGTCGTAGAATACGCGGACGGTGCGCCGCAGATGTGGATCGCGCGGCGCAGCGACACAAAGGCAACCGATCCGGGCATGCTCGACAACGTCGTGGCGGGTGGCATCGGTTGGGGCTTTGGGATCAGTGAGACGATCGTCAAGGAATGCTGGGAAGAAGCGGGCATTCCCGAGGACATCGCCGCGCGCGCGACACCGGGCCGCACGGCTCACGTGCTGCAGTCGCTGCCGGAAGGCACCCAGGCCGAACAGATCTTTATTTACGACCTCGCGCTACCTGCTGGCTTTGTGCCACGCAATCAGGATGGCGAAGTAGGCGAGCACCGGCTTGCGCGCATTGACGAAGTTGCACGCTCGATCGAAGAGGATGCGATGACAGTCGATGCGAGCCTGGCAACGCTCGATTGCCTGCTGCGCCGCCGATGGATCGACGAAGAAGCCTGCACGGGTATCGACGCAATATTTGCGCCGCCGGTGCTGCGCTGAACGCGCTATCCATTGAACATTGAAATCAGTCAACGATTAACCCAGGGAGCCCTCAGCGCATGTCGACCGATCACAGCTTCATTCTCAAACTTTCGTGTGCCGATCGGCCGGGCATCGTCCATGCGGTATCGGGTTTTCTGTTCGACCTCGGTAGCAACATTCTCGACTCGGCGCAGTTTGGCGACAGCGGGACTGGCGAGTTCTTCATGCGGGT
Source organism: Paraburkholderia acidicola (assembly GCF_002362315.1). GTDB lineage: Bacteria > Pseudomonadota > Gammaproteobacteria > Burkholderiales > Burkholderiaceae > Paraburkholderia > Paraburkholderia acidicola. Next base: position 954,750 of record NZ_MTZV01000004.1, on the reverse strand, counting down.
GCATTTTCAGCAGGTCGGCGGCGATCCGGGTCTGGATGCACTGCGTGCGTCATTCGATAAGCTTGCGCAGCAGTTTGGTATGCGTTGGGAGCTGCACGATGCGACGGTGAAACCGCGCGTGGTGATCATGGTGTCGAAGATCGGACACTGCCTGAACGATCTATTGTTTCGCTATCGCACGGGACAACTATCGATCGAGATTCCCGCGATCATTTCGAATCACAAAGAGTTCTATCAACTGGCTGCCAGCTACGATATTCCGTTTCATCATTTTCCGTTGCTAGGTGGCACACCGGATGCGAAGGCTGCGCAGGAGGCGCGTGTGCTGGAAGTGATCGAAGAACAGCGTGCGGATCTGGTCGTGCTTGCGCGGTATATGCAGATTTTGTCGCCGCAGCTATGCGAGCGGCTGGCTGGCCGGGCGATCAATATTCATCATTCGTTTCTGCCTAGTTTTAAGGGGGCGAAGCCTTATTACCAGGCGTTCGATCGTGGTGTGAAGTTGATTGGTGCGACAGCGCACTATGTGACTACTGATCTCGACGAGGGTCCGATTGTCGAGCAGGAAGTGGAGCGTGTGGATCACAGCATGACGCCGGAGCAATTGACGGCTATTGGGCGCGATGTAGAGTGTGTGACGTTGGCACGTGCCGTTAAGTGGCATGTGGAGAATCGGATTTTGATCAACGGCAGCAAGACCGTTGTATTCAGGTAAAGGTTTGGTGCCTCAGCGCGGCGCAGGCGTTGGCCCGGGTCTCCAGTCCGCACACTAGATAAGAAAAAAGCCTGCCACCACGAGGGTTGCAGGCTCCTTAATTACATTTCACGAAAGATATTCGTTAGAACGGAATATCGTCATCCATCTCATCAAACCCACCGCCCGCCGGCGCGCTCGGACGGCTTGATCCGCCACCACCGCCGCCACCACTACGCGCCGCGCCGCCACCCGACGATGCCGGCCGCCCACCACCCGAGCTACGCTCCGACGGCTCGCCGCGGCTATAACTGGCGCCGCCGTCATCGCCTGCACCCGCTGCACCGCCGCGCCCACCCAGCATCTGCATCTGGTCAGCCACGATTTCCGTCGAATAACGGTCGGTGCCGTCCTGAGCCTGCCATTTACGCGTACGGATACGGCCCTCGATATACACCGACGAGCCCTTCTTCAGATATTCCGACACGATCTCCGCGAGCCGTCCGAAGAACGACACGCGATGCCATTCGGTGGCTTCCTTCATTTCGCCGGACGCCTTTTCCTTATAGCGGTCGGTCGTGGCAAGGCGGATATTCGCCACCGCGTCGCCGCTCGGAAGATAACGGACTTCCGGATCGGCGCCGAGATTGCCGACGAGAATGACCTTGTTCACGGATGCCATGAGTTTCTCCTGTTGATCCTGATTCCGTTTCGGGCGGCGTTGCGCTGCGCGGTTTTCGCGTCGCGGCCGCCTGTTGACAGGTCGCCGGCAGCGGAAAAGACCACAGCCGGCGGCCCGGTAAGTTCTGTTACGCCTTGCGTGGCGGCGGCTGCATATTTGCGGCGATTATAAGCCAGCAGAACACCAGAGCAGAACACGCGTAAAACACCACACTCGCCCCGTCCGCCTTGAGCAACCACCCGCCCACCACGCCGCCGAGCGCGAGCCCAATAGACTGCGTCGTGTTGTACACGCCCACGGCCGCGCCCTTGCGCGTACCCGGTGCGAGCTTCGACACCAGCGACGGTTGCGACGCTTCGAGAATATTGAAGCCCAGGAAATAGACGAAAAGGATAGCGGCCACGCTCAGAATCGTATGCGGAGCGGCGCCGAGCAGCAATTGGCCGATCAGGATAAGAGCGATCGCCGAGACGAGGACGACCTTCATTTTTCCGCGCTTTTCTGCAGCGATGATCGCCGGCACCATCATGACGAACGACAGGCCCATCACGGGCAGATAAATTTTCCAGTGTGACGCAACCGGTAACCCGCCCGCTTCGAGGATGCGCGGCACCACGAGAAACAGCGCGGTCTGAGTGGCATGTAGCACCAGCACGCCGAAATTGAGTCGCAGCAATTCGACGTTATGCAGCACTTCCGCGAACGGCGCCCGCACGTGTACGGGCCGCGGCGCATCGGGCACGATCCACAGCACGACGCCAACCGCGAGGACCGACAGCGCACCGACAATCGTGAACAGCCCGCTCATGCCGACCCAGTGGAACACGATCGGCGCACCGACAATCGCCACCGCGAACGACACGCCAATGCTCCCACCGACCATCGCCATCGCCTTCGTGCGGTGTTCCTCGGCGGTCAGGTCGGCGATGAACGCCAGCACCGCCGACGACACCGCTCCCATCCCCTGAATCACCCGCCCGACGATGATCCACGTCATGTCGTGCGCGCCCGCCGCGACGAAACTGCCGAGCGCGAAGATCAGCAAGCCCGTGGCGATCACCGGCTTGCGGCCGACCTTGTCGGAAATCCAGCCATAGAAGATGTACAGCATCGACTGCGTGACGCCGTACGCGCCGAGCGCGATACCGACGAGCAGCACGTTGTCGCCGCCGGGAATCGTCTTCGCGTAGATCGAGAAGACCGGCATGATCATGAACAGGCCAAGCATGCGCAACGCGAAGATCGCGGCCAGCGACACGGTCGCGCGCAACTCGGGCGCGCTCATGCGTGAGGAGAGAGCGGTCGGATTGGTGGACATCGGGGACGATTTTCGGATGATCGGGCAGCGTGCGGAGCGACGCTTCGGCTGCGAACCCGCCGCTACCTTGCAGTCGCGGGAAATGACCGCAACTACCGGTGGAACGCCCCGATCACGAAACCTGCGCGCGACGCTGGGCCGTTGCCGCGCCGCCTGCGTCGCGTCTTCACGCGCCGTCAGGACGCCGTAACGGCGGTCTGGAAAAGTCGTTATAGTAGCAGGTTTGGTTTCCTCCTCTTTCCGCCAGTTCAGGAATAAATGCGTGGAACAAATCCGTATCCGTGGGGCCCGTACCCACAACCTGAAGAACGTCAACCTCGACCTGCCGCGCCATAAGCTGATCGTGATTACCGGGCTGTCCGGCTCGGGAAAATCGTCGCTTGCGTTCGACACGCTCTATGCAGAAGGCCAGCGGCGCTACGTCGAAAGCCTGTCGGCGTACGCCCGGCAATTCCTGCAATTGATGGAAAAACCGGACGTCGATCTGATCGAAGGGCTGTCGCCGGCCATTTCTATCGAGCAGAAGGCGACTTCCCACAACCCGCGCTCCACGGTCGGCACTGTCACGGAAATCCATGACTACCTGCGGCTGCTGTACGCCCGCGTCGGCACACCTTACTGCCCGGATCACGACATTCCGCTCGAAGCGCAAAGCGTGTCGCAGATGGTCGACGCGGCGCTCGCGCTGCCGGAAGACACCAAGCTGATGATCCTCGCGCCGGTGGTCGCCAACCGTAAGGGCGAGCACGTCGAGCTGTTCGAGGAGATGCAGGCGCAGGGTTTCGTGCGCTTCCGGGTGCGCTCGGGCGGTGGCACAGCAAACGAAGGCGTCGCGAAGATTTACGAAGTCGAGACGCTGCCCAAGCTGAAGAAGAACGACAAGCACACGATCGACGTGGTGGTCGACCGTCTGAAGGTGCGCGCGGACATGAAGCAGCGTCTCGCGGAATCGTTCGAAACTGCGCTGCGTCTCGCCGACGGCCGCGCCATTGCGCTCGAAATGGACAGCGACGTCGAACATCTGTTCAGCTCGAAGTTCGCGTGCCCGATCTGTTCGTATTCGCTGCAGGAGCTGGAGCCGCGGCTCTTCTCGTTCAACAATCCGATGGGCGCGTGTCCGGAGTGTGACGGTCTCGGGCAGATCACGTTCTTCGATCCGAAGCGGGTGGTTGCGCATCCGTCACTGTCGCTGGCGGCCGGCGCGGTGAAAGGCTGGGACCGGCGCAACCAGTTCTACTTCCAGATGTTGCAAAGTCTTGCGGCGTTCTACGAATTCGACATCGATACCGCATTCGAAGACCTGCCGGAGAAGGTTCGCAAGATCCTGCTGTACGGCTCGGCCAAACAGACCATCCCGTTCTCGTACATCAACGAACGCGGCCGTACGTCGGTGCGCGAGCACGTATTCGAAGGGATCATTCCGAATCTCGAGCGGCGTTATCGCGAGACTGATTCGGTTGCAGTGCGCGAAGAGCTCGCGAAGTACCAGAACAACCAGGCTTGCCCGGCGTGCGAAGGCACGCGGCTGCGCCGCGAGGCGCGCTTCGTGCGCATCGGCGCGGGTGGCGACGCACGCGGCATTTTCGAAGTCAGTGGTATGCCGCTGCGCGATACGCTCGGCTACTTCCAGATGCTGCGGCTCGAAGGCTCGAAACGCGAGATCGCCGACAAGGTCATCAAGGAAATCGTCGCGCGGCTCACGTTCCTGAACAACGTCGGGCTCGACTATCTGTCGCTCGATCGCAGCGCGGAAACGCTGTCCGGCGGCGAGGCGCAGCGCATCCGTCTTGCTTCGCAGATCGGCTCCGGCCTGACCGGCGTGATGTACGTCCTCGATGAACCGTCGATCGGTCTGCACCAGCGCGACAACGATCGCCTGATCTCGACGCTCAAGCACCTGCGCGACCTCGGTAATTCGGTGATCGTCGTCGAGCACGACGAAGACATGATCCGGATGGCCGATTACGTGGTCGACATGGGGCCGGGCGCGGGCGAACACGGCGGCATGATCATTTCTGAAGGTACGCCGACGGAAGTGCAGGCCGATCACGCATCGATAACCGGCCAGTACCTGTCCGGCGCGCGCACGATCGAATACCCCGACGAGCGCAAGACGCCCGACGAGCGTCACCTGCGCATCGTTGAGGCATACGGCAACAACCTGCGACACGTCACGCTCGATCTGCCGGTGGGCTTGCTCACCTGCGTGACGGGCGTGTCGGGTTCGGGCAAGTCGACGTTGATCAACGACACGCTGTATCACGCGGTGTCGCATCACCTGTATGGATCGTCGACCGAGCCTGCGCCGTATGAATCGATCGAAGGGCTCGAGCATTTCGACAAGGTGATTAGCGTCGACCAGTCGCCGATCGGCCGCACACCGCGCTCGAATCCGGCTACGTACACTGGCCTGTTCACACCGATCCGCGAACTGTTCGCGGGCGTGCCTGCAGCGAAAGAGCGCGGCTACGATCCGGGCCGCTTCTCGTTCAACGTGAAGGGCGGCCGCTGCGAAGCGTGTCAGGGCGACGGCGTGCTGAAGGTCGAGATGCACTTTCTACCGGACGTGTACGTGCCGTGCGACGTGTGTCACGGCAAGCGCTACAACCGTGAAACGCTTGAAGTGCAGTACAAGGGCAAGAACGTCAGCGAAGTGCTCGACATGACCGTCGAACACGCGTACGAATTCTTCCGTGCAGTACCGGTCGTCGCGCGCAAGCTGAAAACGCTGCTCGACGTGGGGCTTGGCTACATCCGCCTCGGCCAGTCGGCCACGACGCTATCGGGGGGTGAAGCGCAACGGGTCAAACTTTCGCTGGAACTGAGCAAGCGGGATACCGGTCGCACGCTATATATACTCGATGAACCGACTACCGGTCTGCACTTTCACGACATTGCGCTGTTGCTCGAAGTGATTCACCGGCTTCGCGATCAGGGCAACACGGTCGTGATCATCGAGCATAATCTCGACGTGATCAAAACCGCCGACTGGGTCATCGATCTCGGTCCGGAAGGCGGAGCGGGGGGCGGCCAGATCATCGCGCAAGGCACGCCGGAGCAGGTGTCGAAGTCGAAGGCAAGTTTTACCGGTCGATATCTGGCGCCCCTATTGAAGCGCGCAGCGGCTGCCCAGCAATAAGATTTACGCAACCTGAAGCTGGAGACTGGAAGGAGCCATGACCAAGCGTAACGAGGCGCCCGAGGAAGGGCAGGTGCAGGACCTGCGCCCACGCCAGGTCAGGCTGACGAGCGATATGAGCCTGCCGAAGCTATCGGCGGTCGAGGTCGGCAGCTATGTGGTCGCGCTGTTCGTGCTGTGGGCCGTGCTGTATCTGAAGCTGCTTGGTGCGCTCCTCGCGGGCATGCTCGTCTATCAACTCGTTCACACGATAGCCCCGCGCATCGAGCGACATATGTCGAGCAAGCGGGCGCGCTGGCTGTCGGTGGTGCTGTTGTCGGTGGTGATAGTCGGCGGGCTGACGGGATTTACGCTCGGCATCATCGAGCATTTCGAGAACGACGTGCCGAGCGTGCAGGCGCTACTCGACCAGGCGATGCAACTGATCGACCAGGCACGCGGCCGTTTGCCGGAATTCGTTGCCACCTACCTGCCGGTCGATACCGACCAGATGAGGCAGAAGGCGACCATGCTGATGCAGACGCATGCGAGCCAGTTGCAGCAGGGCGGCAAGAGTGCGGCGCGGGTGTTCACGCATGTGCTGATCGGCATGATCATTGGCGCGATCATCGCGGTCGGTGCGCAAAAGCAATCGGCGCGGCTACCGCTGTCAACCGCCTTCGTCACGCGCGTGAGCCGGTTCGCCGATGCGTTCCGCCGCATCGTCTTTGCGCAGATCAAGATATCGCTGTTGAACGCGGTGTTCACCGGTTTGTTCCTGCTGGTGCTGCTGCCGCTGATGCATGCGCAGCTGCCGCTGTCGAAAACGCTGGTGATGGTGACGTTTATCGTCGGGTTGCTGCCGGTGATCGGCAATCTGATTTCGAATACGTTGATTGTCGCGGTGGCGTTGTCGGTGAGTTTTCCGGCTGCGATTACGTCGCTAGGGTTTTTGATCGTGATTCACAAGCTCGAGTATTTTTTGAATGCCCGGATTGTGGGTGGGCAGATTGAAGCGCGGGCGTGGGAGTTGCTGGTTGCGATGCTGGTGATGGAAGCCGCGTTTGGAATTCCTGGGGTTATTGCTGCGCCGGTTTTCTATGCGTATATCAAGCGTGAGTTGATTTATTTGCGCTTGGTATAGGTTTCGTGGCGCTGCCTATGCTGACGCCGGCTCGGCAGTGACTGTCTGCGGCAAATGTTCCTCAAGCATCTTCACGACAAGTTGTGTCTTCGTAGGAACCGGCCGTACGACAGGAAGTAGCGCATGCAAGTCGAATCCGGGAACAAGATAATTCGGCAACAACCTGATTAGCTTCCCGGTCTTCAATGCGTCGAGACATACGATTTCCTGAAGCACCCCAATCCCGACACCGTTGAGCAGTAGCTGATACACCGGACCCCAATGGCTGACTGACGCGACGATATTGATAGGAGTCGATCGTGCTGCTTCGTGTCGATGCAAGAGATGAAGTTGTCCATCGCCGAAGAGTCCAGCAACGCGGATAAAGGGATGTCCAACCAGCTCGGTTGGTTCTTTCGGCAGACCGTGCTTCTCAACATATTCCGGAGAGGCCACGAGAACACGGCGGATATGGCCGAGACGCCGCGCCACAAAATTTCCATCTCCCATTTGACCGAGCCGCAGCGATATATCCACGCCTTCCGTGACCGGATCGGTTACCTCGTCGTTCAGTATTAAATCGATATGCAGTTCAGGGTTCTGATCCCGAATGATCGCAATGATGTCGGGTAAAACGACATCCCCGAGCCCATGAGGCGCTGCAATCCGTATTCGTCCCCTGACTATTTTATTGCCGACTGTCACCGCCGCTTGCGCCTCGTCGGCCGCGTCAAGAACAACCTTGCTCTTTTGATAGAAAAGCGAGCCTTCGTCCGTACACGACAGGGCACGTGTACTTCGCAGCAGGAGCTTGACGCCGAGATGCTGCTCAAGGCGCTCTATCCGGTCGCTGACGGCGGGTTGACCCAGACCAAGATCTTTCGCGGCTCTCGATAGATTACCTCGCTCGACAACCCGCACAAAAATACGCATTGCGGCTAGCAAATCCATGATTTTCCCAATGGGTTTTCGAGCATCGTAACGAACCTGTCATTCATCAGTATCTCTGATAGCTGAGATCGAAAGCGCGAATCTACTCTCAAGTGGGGCCGTCGGCTACTGTGGGCACCAAGTTCAATCGGTAGAGGTCCCGCATGTCGAAATTAGATTTGAAATCACTAGGCCCATGCCTGCTCGCGATCGCGATCGATGCAATGGGATTTGGTCTGGTCTATCCGATCATGGCCGCCATTTTCTCCGATCCCCACTCGGGAATTATCAGCGCAGACGCCAATCAACATCTGCGCAATTTCTACCTCGGACTCGGATATGGCGTGTATCCGCTTTGCATGTTCTTTGGTTCGTCGCTGATGGGCGAGCTGTCTGACGGGTATGGCCGCCGGAAAATCCTGCTGCTGTGCGTATTCGGTCTGGCGCTCAGCTATCTATTGATGGCGGTGGGCGCGTTGATGCCCAGCATCGCGCTCCTTCTCATCGGACGTGGTCTGAGTGGCCTGATGGCCGGATGCCAGGGTATCGCGCAAGCGGCCATTACCGATGTGAGTACGCCGGAAACCAAGGCGTACAACATGAGCATCATGTCCATCGCGTTCAGTGCGGGCGTCATCGTCGGGCCGGTGCTCGGTGGCGTGACCTCGGATCGGACGATCGCGCCGTTCTTCAACTACGGTACGCCGTTTCTGCTCGTCGCCGCGCTCTCGGTGGTGTGCGGCCTCTGGACTTTCTGGTTCTATCGCGACGCCGTCGCGCCCAAGGGCGGTGCCCGCGTCGATCTGTTGCTGCCGCTGCGCATCATCTACGAAGCGGGCAAGCACCATCGCGTGGCGTTTCTCTCCGTCGTGTTCTTCCTGATGCAGGTCGGCTACGGCCTCTATCTGCAGACCATCATGCTGGTGCTGCAGACCCGGTTCCAGTACACCAGCTCGCAACTGGGTCTGTTCAGCGGCCTGATCGGTATCTGCTTTGTGTTCGGGCTGATGGTCGTCGTCCGGCTGATGTTGAAGGTGTGGGGCGTCGTCGACATCGCGAAGACCGGGCTGCTGATTGCCGGCATCGGACAGATTCTCTCGGCGCTGCTGCCGCACGAAGGAATGCTGTGGGTACTCGGCATGGTGGTGGGCTGCTTCGACATGGTCGCCTACACGACGATGTACACCGCTTACTCGGACGCTGTCGCCGTCGAGCGGCAAGGCTGGGCACTCGGCGTCGCCGGATCGGTGATGGCGATTGCATGGGTAGTGACGGGCTTTCTAACCAACCTGCTGCCTGTACTCGGCGAACTCGGTCTGCTGACGGTGGGTGGTGTCAGCTTCATTCTCAGTTTCCTGATGATGATGGCGTACGGCCGCAAGTGGTCGAGGCCGACCGTCAGTGTCGGTACGCGCGTCTACGACTGACCTTGGGCGGTTGCGACGTGCCGCTCGTCTCTCGCCTCTCAACATTGAAGGATCAACATGCTGACTATCGCTAAAGAAGATAAACGCTACGACATGGTCATCGTTGGAGCGGGTGTTGCCGGTCTGTACATGCTATATCGCGCCATGAAAGCCGGATTGACCGCGCGGCTGTTCGATGCGGCCGGCGGTATCGGTGGAACCTGGTATTGGAACCGCTATCCCGGCGCTCGCGTGGACATCGAGAGCTTCGAGTACTCGTACTCGTTCTCCGACGAACTTCAGCAGGAATGGCAATGGTCGGAACGCTACGCTTCGCAACCTGAACTGCTGCGCTACCTCGATCATATCGCGCAACGCTTTGGGCTCCATGAACACATCCAGCTCGATACGCGTATCGATTCAGTCGTATTTGACGAAGCACGTGCTGAATGGACGGTCGGGACACAGACGGGAGAAACATTCCAGTCATGCTTTTGCGTCATGGCAACAGGTTGCCTGTCTGCGCCGAAGGTACCCGACATCCCCGGATATGGGCGCTTCGCAGGCGAGAGCCACTTTACATCGCGCTGGCCAGATGAGGCGGTCGAGTTTGCCGGCAAAAGGGTTGGCGTGATTGGCACCGGCTCGTCGGCGATCCAGCTGGTTCCAGTCGTCGCTCAATCGGCCAGCCACCTGACGGTTTTCCAGCGCACGCCGAACTACAGCATTCCGCTTCGCAATCGCCCGATGGACGCTGCGTACGAGAAGCACATGAAAGCGAACTACACGGCGTTGCGCGACATGGAGTGGCGCTCGTTTGGCGGTTTCGTCTGCGTGGGCGGCGAGCCCCGGCCGCCGCTTCAATGCTCGGCGCTGTCGGTATCGGCCGATGAGCGTCAGCGTGAGTATGAAGCGCGCTGGGAAGCAGGCGGGCTGTGTTACTACACGTCCTACAGCGATCTACTGACAAACGATGAAGCTAACGCCACGTTATCGGAATTCGTGCGCGCGAAGATTCGCGAGAAGATCAACGATCCCGCCATCGCGGACAAACTTGTTCCGCGCGATCATCCGATCCTCGCCAAGCGCCTGTGCGCAGATAGCGGTTACTTCGAAACCTTCAATCGCGACAACGTCTCGCTCGTCGATCTTCGGGAAGGGCCGATCGAGGCGATGATGGAACGCGGCATTATCGTAGGCGGTGCCGAAATCGAACTCGACATGATCGTGTTTGCAACGGGATTCGATGCGGTCACCGGGGCCTTGCTGAACATCGATATTCGCGGCCGGCATGGTCAGTCCTTGCGAACCGCATGGCAGGAAGGACCGCAGACGTATCTGGGTTTAATGAGCGCCGACTTTCCGAATCTGTTCAATATCGCGGGCCCGGGTAGTACCGCATCGCTGAGTAGTGCGATTCCGTGCGACGAGCATCAGGTCGACCTGGTCGCGAAGCTCGTCGAACGCGCGCGGTGTGCTCGCAGACCGGTCGTCGAGCCGACCCACGCGGCCCAGGCTGCATGGACCACACGGATTCTTGCCATCGCGGAAGGGTCGCTGATTCATCGCAGCAACTCATGGTACGTCGGTGCCAACGTGCCAGGTAAGCCGCGCGTGGTGTTGCTGGATCTCGAGGGATTCGACTCGTATATGGCTTTCTGCGATGGCGTTCTGGCGCGTGATTTTGAGGGGTTCGTGTTTGGTGAGGTAGAGGCACCCAAAGTCGGGATCGAAAAGCTGCTCGCCGTCTGACGTTGAATTACGCACGTCATCAACGACGACCAGGAACTTCGATTGCTCCTACATCGACCGACCGGAGCGCGCTATGACCGCGGCGTGCGCGTCACGACACGGGCCCCGGCGTTATCGGTGACGGGATAGTCGCGGTATGCCGAGAACCCGTAGTTCAGAAGGCTACCCGCTCCCGCAATCCGGTCGTTCGCCGTCGGTGCACCCAGCACGACGGCGAACACCCGCCGCATCATCGGCGGCGCCGTCTGTTTGCGTTTTGCCGTCGCGACAATGCAGAAACCCGCTGCCTGAGTGTGCCCCGTCTTCATTCCATCGACGGACGGATCTTTGCCGAGTAGCCAGTTCTTGTTTCGCTTCTGGAACTTGCCATAAGCGAAGTGCTGTTCTGACGAGAAGGTGTAGTACTCCGGGAAATCTTTCGTGAGACGCAACGCGAGGACGGACAGGTCGCGAGCCGTTGTGTAGTTGCCGTCGGTTGTGATGCCAGAGGGTGTCGAGTAGTGGGTGTGATTCATTCCCAACTGATGAGCCGTCGCGTTCATCAACTGCTCGAAGCCCGCGGGCGAGCCGCCGATGCGCTTCGCGAGAACTAACGCGGCGTCGTTCGCAGACGCGGCGATGAGGCCCTGGACGAGTTCCCTGACCGGCACTCGTTGCCCTGGCACCAGGTACATTCTTGCTTCATCGTTTCCGACATGGTCGATGTCGGCATCATTGACCAGTAGCTTTTCGTCCCAGCTTAGTGTGCCGTGCTTGAGAGCATCGAACACGACGTAGGCGGTCATGAGCTTGGTGAGCGAGGCCGGTTGACGCTCGTTGTCTGCGCCATGTTCGACGAGCGTCTGACCTGATTCGCCATCGACAACGATCCATGACACAGCATGAACGTTAGAGGGTGGCTCGGCGGCGGTGCTTCCGGTTGCGGTGATGAGGCACGATGCGATAGTCAGGGTAAAGATCGATCGTCGGAGAAGAGATGGGCGTAGTGGTGATTTCAAGTTGCGATCTACGTGAAGGGGTTGTTGCGGGGTAAGAAAAGCAGTCGTTGACGCAGTGGCGTCATGCTATCAGAGCTGTAGCATCGTGGCCGGTTCCATCAGATGCCAAAGCTAGACATCGCTAGGTCACATCGCGCAGCCCGTGCCTGATCAGCGCGACGTCGTCGTAGCCGTAGTTCCATCGAAGTTCTTCATCCGCTTCGATCTCATTCGCTGCGAAGAAAGCGACGAGCGAAAGCGGTATCCCCTTCGCTGTCTGGCACCTGAACGACTGCGCATGCACGTTATGAGGCCGGGTATCCTGGGCGACAGCTCGTCCTGTGTCGTCGAACAGCAGCATCGTGTTCATGAGGCTCAGGATATTTTCCCCATTCACGAAATAGTCGGGTCCACCGGGAGCGGTCACCTTCGCGAGATAGCGTTTGTCCGACAACATGATCAGGCTCTCGCTGTCCAGCAACGTACCGCCATAGACGCCGATGCAAGTGCCTTCGGCAATGCGGTGTCTGGCAAACACGCCCCATTGACCGACCAGTGCGCGTTCCTGCGGCTGAAGCAAATCGCTTTCGATGATTGGCCTGCAATAGAGATTCGCAGCATACAAACTCGCGCGATCCGAGTTGGACGACGCCGGATCGACGTAGGGTTTGATCCGATCGGATTGAGCCTGACTGAGATCGTTAGCGGGATCCGCATCGATTGTCACCGCAGCCTGCTCGCCATCGAGCCAGCGGAATGGATAGGCTCCGTCCAGCTCGACATCGTAACTGCGCCTTGGATCGGTGAATTCGTTCGGCGCGATGCTCCACAAGACGTGGTCCACCGTGGCCAGTACCAGGTTAAACAGGCGCAGTTCGTGCCTCGCACGCACCGTGGGATCGCAATCTTCGGGGCTGGCAAACGACGGCGGTCCGATCTCGCTGCTCGCCTTCTCAACCCAGGGCCAACTCGGGTTCCAGAAGAGATCGCTTCCGCCGAGCGTATTGAGTACCGCCCAACTCTCCTGAGAGATGAGCCGCTGACTTTGCTGGAGCATCTCGCGGGTCATCGACCAGAACGCGTCCTTTTTCGCCGTTACGTCGCGAGTCTCATGGATTGCCGTAAATTGCCGTAGTACCTGCGCTTCCAGCGCGTGCATCTGATCATCGGCGGAGCGGTATTGTGCGACGGTCTCCGCCAGCCCGGTGAGGTCTGGGTCGAGGGCACGGGCGTCTGTTATCGGAGATGAGGTGAGGGTCGACATAAGCATTCTCCGCAGCGATATTCCGGGTCGAGCATTGACGCAACGGTACCCGGAAAATCGCTACTGATCGGTTTTATCTCCAGATAGTCGCGCTTGAGTGGCGAAGCTCAGCAAGGAGACGTGACGTGGATCTAGCGATTCCATCGAGAGAGTAACGCGCAGATTGGCGAGCCACCAGGCGAGCTTCGCAAACTGGCAAAGAATTTCCGATTGTGTTTCGATTCGCTATGTCGGATGGGGGTTCTAACTCGCCTGCTGTCTATCTTTGGCAACGCGTTCTCATGGATTCTGCGACCGTAGATGAGCTTGCGTCAGCGTGCTGACCGTATACGCCAGCGTCCAGGCCATCTGGCAATGGTGCGAATCTTTCACCTGCCTGACATGCAGAAAACGCCCACGATGCCAGATCGGACATTCTCACCTTTCGACGTCACGGCCGTCTGGAGCCTGCGCGCTCACGGCAAACTGCGGCCCGGTGTGTGCATTCCTGCGAGCGCAGGGTCTGGTCGTCGGGTACTGCTTTTAGCGAACGGCCGGACTCTGGAATTCTGCAAGATCGCTGCGCGGGCTTATCAAAGCCCATACCCGCGCGATCACTGCACGTTGAAATGCACCCGCACGTCGCGATGACTTTCGACAGGACGGCCGTTGTCTAGCGCAGGGAAGAAGCGCCAGTTGTGTAGTGCTTCGAGCAGAATCTGATTGAGGCGCGGATTCTGTGTCGGCTTGATCAACTCCACATCGCAGGTGCCGTCGACGTGAACTGCGAAGCGCGCAATGGCTACTGTCTGATAGGCGACTTCGCGCAGATCGTCGGGTAGTTCGGGCAATGGTTGCGATAGCAGGCGTGCTTCGGCGAAACCGGTTGGTTTCGGAGTATCGGTAGCGGTGGCGGTGCTGGGTGCATGCGCTGTGGGTGCCTCTGTGGCTGCTGCGGCGGGCGCGGGCGCTGGCGATGGGGCAGGCTCCGCAGGCGCCTCCGTCTGCGCACGATGCGGCGCCGCACGCTCGCGCACCGCTGGCTGCGATGGACGCGCCGCGGTCGTATGCGACGGCGATTCAACGGGAGACGGCGCAGGCGATGGCGTCGGAGGCGATGGAGGCGGCGGCAGTTCGACCAGTTGCATCTGCAGAGCGGGTGGCGGCGTGACAGGTTTCGCGTCGTCGCCGAGCCATCCACCGATCCGCGTCAACAGCAACGTCCATACGATTGCCGCAACAACGAACGCACCGGAAAAACGCGCACACGACTGGTCCATCACCGCAAGCACGTACCGCATACCGCTATTCACGATGCACGGCGACGAGGAAATGCACGGCGCCTGCCTGACGCGCGGCGAGCATCGCCTGCACGACGATGCCGTGCGATGCGGTGTCGTCGGCGGCGACGATGACGTTGCCGTCGCGATGCAGCAGCTTCGCCACCGCCTCGGTCACCTGGTCGAGCCGCACCGGTTGACGGTTGATATAGATCTGGTTGGTGCGCGTGACGGCGAGCGTCAGCGGTCCGTCTGCGGACATCTGTTCCGCCCGGCCTTGCGGCAGATCGACGCGCACGGCGTCGAGCCGCTGCATCGCCAGCGACGTCAGCATGAACGTGGCAAGCAGAAAGAACATCACATCGATCATCGGAATGATCTCGATGCGACCGCGCTTTGATGCGCGCGTGCGACGCAGCTTCATGACCGCACCGAGCCCGGTTGTCCGGCCAGATGGACACCGGTGTCGCGCTCCTCCACGAGACGCATCTCGCCGAGGCACTCGTTCGAGAACGATTCAAGCTCATCCATCAACCGGTCGATGCGGCGCGACAGATAGTTGAACGCGAACAATGCGAGCAGTGCGATGACGAGGCCGATCGCAGTCGCGATCAGTGCCTGCGCGACGCCGCCCGAAACACCGGCGGGATTGACCAGACCATCGCCACCGATCAACCGGAACGAATGCATCATGCCGACGATCGTACCAAGCAGCCCCAGCAGTGGAGCCGCCGTGACGATCGTTTCGAGCAGCCAGAGACCGCGGCTCATGTCGCGCTCGATTGCAGTAGCAGCCGTCTGAACCCGCGCTTCGATTTGCCAGCGCGGCGCACGGGCATCGAACAGCCGGCCGATGCGACGCAGTGCGTGTTGCGGTGGCAGCGTGTCGTGGATGCGGGGTATGCGGGTATCGCCTGCATGACCCGCATCCACATCGGCGGCCACGTTCGATTCAGGCATGCGCGCGAAACGCCACAACGCATACGTGCGGTCGAGCACGATCGCCAGCGCGAGCACGGCGAGCAGCGTCAACGGATAGATCACCCAGCCGCCGAGGCGCAACGCATCGGCGAGACTCGTCCAGTCATTCATCGTCAGTCCTTGCGCGCGATGTATCAGAAGTGTTTCGTGATGCCCGCGTAGATCGCGCGCTGCGGACCGTATTGCGGCGCACCGACACCGATGCCGGAGCCGTCGCGCAACTGGTATATGCGCCCGAATGCGTTCACAAGCACGAGGCGCGCATCGACTTTGCCGATGTACGGTTCATTGAAATGCTGGATCACACCCAGATTGATCTGCGCGTACCACGGCAGCTTGTCGGTGTTCGCAAAGCCGCTGCGCAGCCCGCTACCTACAATGCCGTCAGCGGTCAACGTGGTCTGGCCAAGCGTGTACGAACCGCCGAACGACGCCGTCACGCGCTGATCGTGATCGAGAAAGACCGAGTTGCTCGCGATGAAGTTCAGTTCGTCCTGCCCGAAGTTGAACTGCGCCGACTCGATGTTCTTGCCCTGCGCGCGGCTATACGCGATGTTCAGATAGGCGGAGACGTTGTCCTGCCGGTAGCTCGTGGTGAATTCGAGCCCGTACACATGACCGTACTGATAATTGAACGGCGTGTAGATCAGTGCCGAACCGAACTGCCCTTCGTCGAGCAGGTCCGATGCTTTTTTGTAGTACGCGTCGAGCCCGACGGTCAAGGCAGGCGTGAGGCGCTGCGTGACGCCGATGTCGAAATAGTGACTGCGCTCGGGCTTGACCGGGCTGTTCTGCGACGTCGGACTCTGGTTCGTCGTACCGTTGAACAGACTCACCGTCGAATCCGACACGAGTTCGAACGCGGGCGGCGTGAAATAGCGCGAGTAGCCCGCATGGATCGTGGTGGCATTGGTCGGCTGATACACGAGCCCGATTCGCGGGCTCAACTGGCTCGCCTGCACGTATTCGTCCATGCGGTCGTAGCGCAGCCCGTAGTTCAGCGTGAGCTGGCTCGTCAGCTTCCACTCATCCTGCACGTAGGCGCTATACAGGTAGCCGGTCTTGTGGCTCGAATCGTTGATCGTGAACGGCACGCCGGATAGCTGCCCGCCGTCGGCATTCGTAGCGAAGACAGACACGCTGTCGTCGAACGCGGCGTGTTCCTGCTGGAACATAAGCCCCGCGCGCACCGTGTGCGTATCGTTCAGACGCCAGGTCGTATCCGCCTGCACACCGTTCGCGCGGTTGCTGTGGAAGTCCTTCGACGCCACGCCATTGAACATCAGATCGCCGATCGGATCGGGATTGAACTGGGTGCGCGTGTACCGTGTGAACAGCGCGACCTGATAGTCGAGCGCACCGCCGTTCGTGCCTTGCAACGCGAGTACGGCGAAGTTGTTCAACTCCGACTGGGTCTCGTTGAGATCGGCTGAATTGAACGACGTGCGGCCGTCCAGCGTGAATTGAGTCGGCAGGTTCGGTGTGTTGGGAATCTGGAACTGGTTGCTCGCGGTGCCGAACATCAAGCTCACGCGTGTGAGCGGATTGATCAGGTACGACATGTAGCCGAAGCCGTTGCCTTGCCGCGTGTGATCGTGCAGCGGACTGCCATCGGAGGTGGGCGCCTCGATACCGAGGTTGTTCACGCCTAGCGAGCCCGTGAAGTAGTAGCTGAACGGTCCCTGCGAGCCGAAGACGTCGGCGCTGGTCTTCAATGTCTGGCGGCTGCCGCCGTAGACATCGATCGATCCACCGTTGCCGGTGTCGCCAGATTTCGTGCGGATGTCGACGACGCCGGCCGTGCGATAGCCGTACTGTGCGGGTAACGCGCCGGTAATCAGGCTCACCTGATCGACGATACGCGTATCGAACGACTGACCAAATCCGCTGATCGGCTCCGGCACGACAATGCCATTGATCCGGTATTGCAGGTCTGCATGGTCGCCGCGTACATGAAGCTGACCGTAGGAATCGTTGGCGACGCCGGGTGCTTGCAGCAGCACCTGGTTGAGCGGCGTGTTGGCGCCCTGCGGCAGCGTGGCGATGTCAGCCTGAGTGATGCGGTAGACGCTGGCACCGACTTCCGGCAGCAAGCCGTTGCGCGCACGATCGAGACGCTGCGCGTTGACAGTGACATCGAGCGTGGCATCCTGCTTCAACACCACCTTCAACGGATGAGGCGTCTGCCCGGCTTCGACTGTCGCAATGCTGGTCGTACTGCTGAAGCCCTTTGCATCGATGGTTGCCGAGTAGGTGCCAGCTCCGACACCGGGCAGACCGAAGCGACCGTCGTTGCCGGTTCTCGTATGGCCGACTGTATTCCCGCTGGCATCCTGAATCGATACCTGTGCGTTAGCGACGCCGTGTCCCTGCGCATCTGTGACGGTGCCCGCGAGTTCGGCGGAGGCGCCGGCGGCGAAAACATGAGCGGATAGTGCCTGAGCGAACAGCAGCATGCTGGCGCGCGCAATCAACGTGCGGTGGTTCATTTTTCTGGTTCGGAGCGAGTGGAAAGAAAATGCAGGCGTGCGACGACAGCGCGATGCCGGAGCGGCTCATCGCGATGTCATGGAGCGAGGTCGAACGATTTTGTTACTAGATGTTATAACATAACAATTCCGCGTTGCAATCGAAATGATGGTTCTGCGGTTGCGGCGGTTTTTGCAATTACCGGAGCGAGCTGGAGCGGTGGTCGCTGTGCCGGATGAAGCTCAACGGCCATGCGGCGGCGATGGCCACCCCAGGCAACGGTGGCTTCTGCGTTGATCCGGAGGATGCGTAGTTGCGCGTACTTTGCGCTATCCAGCCTCGTGCGCGAGTGCGACACGCGCCTTCGCTTCCGGGCTGCCGTCGACAAAGTATTTCGCCGACCATCGGTTGTCCGGCTGCAGGATCAGCCGTTCGCGCGTGCCATGTTGGCGTTGCTCTTCGATTGCGATTGCGCGTGCCCGGTAGTGCTCGTACAAACGCAGAAATTCCGCGAGATAGATGCCCGCGATTCGTTTGTCGCGAATCTCCAGCAGGTTCTCGTCGTTGTAGTGTTCCGAGTTCTGGCTCATGTTGGCCGAACCCGAGTACACGATCGGATCGCTGCCTTCCGCGTCGATCACCAGAAACTTGTGGTGAACGATGACCGGTGCGTACGGTGGTGCCTTCTCGCCGGGAAACACCTGCATTTCCGGCGTGAAACCCTCCGGCACGGTGGCGGGCGAGAAGTAGTTCGCATCGATGACGTCACGCTCGTCGCGGCTGCGGTGATACAGCTCCAGGTTCGCCAGTTGCGTCGTGCTGACGATCTTGCCCGCGTGCTGCGCAGCCTCGGCAGCAACGGCCGATGTCGTGCTGATGTGATTGACGAGCCCGAACATCATCAGGTCGCGGTCTCCGGCGCTGAAGCACGCATCGCGCAGCGGTGCGTCCGTTGGCATGAACAGACAGAACACGACCGAATGTTTCGCGCGACCGATTGCATCGACGATCGTATCGATCTGCGTGCGCTGGTCTTTGGGCTCAGGCGAATAGCAGACGCGCACCTTTGCGCTTCCCACGGTCACGCTGTTTGACCAACCCGGCGTGAGTTGGGCGGTGGCTGCGATCGTCGGATTGCTCGACAGCGCTGCGGCACGATCGCTATAGAACTGTGCCAACTGAGGTGATTCGAACAGATGCAGCACGTTCGCCTGTTCGGTGATGCCTTCGGTGGTGAAGTTGGCGGAACCGGTCAGCACATGCGAGGGCGCGGTCCCCGCGTTCCCATCGCCAGCGACGATAAACTTGTCGTGCATGATGTGCGTTTTATCGCGCGGCAGGCAACGCGCGATATCACGCAGCGCATCGACGGCTGGCTGGTTCGGTGACGGCTCCGACGGCTTGCCCTTCACTTCGACCCGATGCGCGTCGTACACCACTGCAAGCGCGTCCTTGCCATGCGCTTTACCGAATGCCTCGAACGCGGGAAGCGCCCACAGTGCGTCGGTCAGGTGATACACCGCCGACGCCGCCCGCGCCGCGTCAGCAAACACGGTTTCGAAGACCTGCTCCAGATCGTTGGCAAGCCACGTGCGCAGACGCAGCGCCTGCTGCGGCGAAGGCACATCGCCCTTACCGATCCGCATCGCGGCCACCTGGTGCGCGAATGCCTGGGAACTCACGACTGCGCGATTGAACCACGTACCGATGCCGTCCTCGATATGCGCGGGCAGCGTAACCGAACAATGGCCCACGTCGGCGTCGAGCCGCTGCGGCGCGGCCGGTGTGCCGACCACCGGATAGACATCGTAGGTGAAAGTCTTCTGCCGGTCGGGAGGATCGATACGTGCGTCCCACCACATGAACTTCTGGATCGGCGCTTCGGTGGTCGGCGCATCGTGTTGCGGGTCGGCAGCGGGGCCCGCGAAGGTCACGCGGTTCGGCAGCCAGCTACTGGTTTCACGCGTATGCCCGTCTACACTCAGGAACCCTGGTGTGCGCCGGATCGCAAATCCGAGGAAATCACTGCGCGCATGGCCTTCGGGCCAATCGAACGCGAGCAGCACGAGTGTCGGGGAAACATAGCTCCGAACGCTGACCTTCATCCTTCACCTCCGCCGTTATCGATCGGATGAAGTATGCCCGCGCTGCTTGTTGAAAAGATGACGGCGAGGGTCGTCCAGATGGCTAATCGTGCAGGGCAAAGCAAACGGCGCCCGCCCTCCGGTCTCAGCTAAAAAGCCGCGTCAACGCATCGCGCGCATTCGTCACCAGTGAGCTTTCGCCAGGCCGCCCGGGCAACAGGTGAAACTCCACCGACGGCAGCGCCGGCAACCCGCTGCCCGCAGCACAGGCCACGACACCCGCACCCAGCGACGATTCGTTCAGACAGGAAATGCCCAGTCCCGCCTTCAGCGCCAGCAGCAGCCCCGCCACCCCCGATGCCGAATGCGAAATCAGATACGGCACCTTGCGTTCATCGAGCAGCTTCACGACGAAACGCTGTAACTGGCAGCTCGACGGCAGCAAGACCAGCGGGTAGGGCCGCACCGCACGCGGATCGGTATCGGCCGCGCTCACCCAAACCAGCTTCTCGCGACGGACTACCGTGCTACGCGCGTGCGCACTGCCGCCCGACGCATGTCCGCGGCCCGGCGTAAGGAGCCGCAGCGACAGGCCGATATCGTAGGCCGCGTTGTCTTCGGCGCCGCTGTCGATGGTCGCGCTCGGCATCACCGTTACGTGCAGGCGCAGACGCGGATGCTGTTCCGAGAAAGCCTTCAGCACGCGGGCGATGTCGTGCGGACGGTAGTAGTCGGTGATCGCGATGCGCAGTTCGCCGTCGAGCGAGCGGCCTTGCAGGTCTTCGAGCGCGGCCTCGCTCATCGCCAGAATGCGGCGGGCGTGATCGAGCAGCTTCGCGCCCGCCGGGGTGGCCGTGACGCCCTGCTTGCTGCGCACGAAGAGCGGCTGGGCCGCGCGCTCCTCGAGTTTCTTGAGCTGCTCGCTCACCGACGACTGCGACAGAAAAATCCGTTCGGCGCCCGCCGACACGCTGCCCGCCTCGGCCACGGCAACAAAGGTCCGCAACTGGTTCAGATCGAATCCACGCTGGCTCATGATTCGGAATATCCGATGGAAGGTATCCTATTTTCCCGCTTTTCCGATGATAGGTCCATCCCTACGATAACGCCATCAATCATTGGAACGGGAGGCAGTTGTCATGGAATCGAACCGCTCAAGGGCCGGCGGGCTCGCCGGTAATCATCGATGGAAGGTGCTGGGTGTGGGTTTTGCCGCGAACGCGAGCTTTTCGGCCGCGTTTTCCGGCATTCCGACTACCGCGGTGTTGCTGCGCTCGGGCTATCACCTCGGTAACGGCGGCCTCGGTCTCGTGCTGGGGATGCTCGGGCTCGGCATCGCGATCAGCGAGCTACCGTGGGGCATGCTGACCGATCGCTGGGGCGACCGGCGCGTGCTGCTGCTCGGGCTCGGTGCGACGGCGCTGGCGCTGGCCGCGATGGCGCTATTCGTCGTGCCTGGCGCAGCGTCGGTCCCCGGCGTGTCCGCGCTGGCGCTGTGGCTGCTGCTGGTCGGGCTGCTGGGCGGCAGTGTCAATGGATCGAGTGGGCGCGCGGTCATGGCGTGGTTTCGCGAAGGCGAGCGTGGCCTCGCGATGAGCATCCGCCAGACCGCGGTGCCCGCCGGCGGCGGTCTCGGCGCGCTGATGTTGCCGGTGCTTGCCGTACATCTCGGCTTCAGCGCAGTGTTTGGTGTGCTGGCGATCCTGTGCGCGGTGACCGCAGGGTTCGCATGGCGC
Source organism: Paraburkholderia acidicola (assembly GCF_002362315.1). Classification (GTDB taxonomy): domain Bacteria; phylum Pseudomonadota; class Gammaproteobacteria; order Burkholderiales; family Burkholderiaceae; genus Paraburkholderia; species Paraburkholderia acidicola. Next base: position 932,957 of record NZ_MTZV01000004.1, on the reverse strand, counting down.
TGGCTGCACGAGCCCCCCGCAACCCACACAACCGATGCCGCACACGGGACGCAACGTGGCACCGTATCAACCGTAGCGACCGCATCGACCTCGCCATTGCGCAACATCCCGGTCTGGCGTGTTGCGATCGCGGCCGGCATGTTGTGCGCGCCGCAACTGGCGGTCATCACGTTTGCAACGGTCTTTCTGCACGACTTCGGTCACGCCAGCATCGTCACGATCAGCGCGACGATGGTAGCCGTGCAAACGGGCGCCGCGATAGCGCGTGTCCTGAGCGGCCGCTGGACCGATCGCAAGGGTAACCGGCGCGCCTATATGCGGGCCTGCAGTCTCGTCACCGCGGTTTTGTTCGCGGCGCTTGCGCTGATATCGGCCGCGGTCGGCATGCCGCACACGGTGATGATCGCGGTGTGCGCGGCGATGATCGTCGCCGGTGGCGTATGCGCGTCGGCATGGCACGGCGTGGCGTTCACGGAGCTCGCGACGCTCGCCGGCACGAGTCGCGCCGGTACCGCACTCGCAATGGGCAACACCTGCGTGTTCATCATGCTGTTCCTGACGCCGCTCGCGATTCCTGTGTTGCTGTCGGTCACGTCGTGGCCGGTGGTGTGGGCAGTCGCGAGTCTCTTTGCGTTGATCGCACTGCCCGTGTTCCCGCGTGCAGTCGTCGTGCGGAAGGCGAGTACGGCGCACGCCTGAGCGCGCAGCGTCGACCGCCGCAGGGCGGGCGATGCCGTCTGTCCGACGGCGCCCTCGCATTTTTCTTCGCAACGCCCCGTCGATTCAGACACCTCCTATTTTTGTCGACCAAAGGCGGTGCTCTGATGGCGGAACGCGCCGCCTGTGCGGCGCGCTTCGCATCAGTAGGGGACTAAGAGAAAAACATGGGGAACCTTCGCGTCATCGTGGCGGACGATCATCCGTTTGTATTGCTGGGAATTCGGGCCGCGCTCGCCGCGCAGGACGGCATCGACATTGTCGGAGAAGCGGATAGCCCGACGGCGCTGATCGATCTGTTGAAAACCACGCCGTGTGACGTGCTCGTCACCGATCTGACCATGCCCGAGGCCAGCGGCCTCGCGGAGGATGGCCTGCGCCTTGTGCGGCGTGTGTGCCGCGACTGGCCCGAGGTGCGCATCGTCGTGCTGACTGCTCTCACGAATGCCGCAATCCTGCGCGCGATCATGTCGCACGGCGTGACCGGCATGCTCAACAAGACTGAGTCGATGGAAGATCTGGTCGTGGCGATTCGCTGCGCCGGGTATGGCCGCCCTTACGTTGGCCAGCCGATACTCGATGCGCTCGCCACCGCGAGCGGCGACCCGGTCGGTCTCGGGCCGATACGCCGGTTGTCGCCGCGCGAGATGGAAGTCGTCAGTCTCTTCGCGGGCGGTCAGTCCATCTCCGAAATCGCGCACACACTTAGACGCGATATCCGCACCGTCAGCCGGCAAAAGCGCAATGCGATGATCAAGTTTGGTGTGAGCAACGATGCCGGGCTGTTCATCTACGTGCGCGCATACGGAATTTCCTGACGTATCGGATGTCGGGTTATTCCAGCGCGGCCACAATTCAGAACTGTCTTATATCGACGGGTTAGCCGATACCGCACGCTTGTGCGCGGACTCGTCGCTATGAACACACAGCGCGAGCCGACGACGCGGAGTCGCCGCATGCCGGCCAGTTGACGGTCAGCATCGTAAAGACGCGACACCGTGAGTTCGATACGTCCCGGGGATGCACGTAGTGCAGGGACGTCATGGGTATAACGACAATCAAATGAAACAGCATATCCGCGTCATCGTCGCCGACGATCACAGTGCGATTCGCGTCTGCGTACGCCATCTGCTTTCCTCCGTTGCGCATATGTCGCTGGTCGGTACCGCGTCCGATACCGCATCGCTCGCCGAACTCTTCGATACCTGCCCTTGCGATGTGATCGTCACCGATATCGGCATGCCGGCTGTCAACGGCGAAAACAGTGCGGTCTCGCTACTGCGCCGGATCTTGCGCGATCCTGCCTGTCCACCGATCGTCGTGCTCACGATGCTGCGACATCCGCCCGTGTTGAGCGGATTACTGGTGCTCGGCGTGACCGCGATCGTCGACAAGCGCGACACCGTGCATGAACTGATCGATGCGATTGATGCGGCCAGAACCCGCACGCCTTATCTGTCTGAGCGCGTACAGATCGTACCGGAGTCAGACGACGCGTCGACTCAGCCACGTATCGGCATGCTGAGTGCGCGTGAGTGGGAGGTGTTCCGGTTTTACGCACGCGGTTTCGGCGTTACGCAGATTGCCTCAACCCTGGGCCGTAGTGTGAAAACGGTCAGCACGCAGAAGCGCAATGCGATGCGCAAGCTCGGTCTTGAGACCGACGCTGAGCTGATGAGTTATGCGAATCAGATAGGTCTGGCGTAACGATTTGCGTCGATAAACAACACGCTGTAGATCAGGCATCGACGGATACGACACACAGATTGCCATTTGCGATTCTTCCTATTAGTTCTGGGTAGACGGCAGGGTGCCGCTGCAAAGCGCTGAATGGAGGGTGGTATGGCATGTGTGGGGAAGGGGTTGTCGATTTGCGCGGGTTCGATGCAGCTCGCGTGGTCCGGCGAGCAGGGCCCGGGCGTATCTCGTGTGCCACGGGAACGGGCGGTTGGCGTGTCGCTTCTGTTGGGTGCGTCGCAATCGCTGCTACGTACCATGACCATGGCAGTCATGTTTCTTGCAAGCGATATTGCGCAGGCAACGGACGATCCGCGCCGAAGCGCCGAGCGAGCAAGCGGCGCATTTCTGTCGATACACACTGCGGTGGCGGTCAATCACACGGGCGCGCGAAATAACGATCGCCCGGTGATCAACCCGCGCTGTGACGATTGCAACATGCTGTTGTCTAAAGCAAGCGCGCAAAGTGTGGTCGCGGATAGCGCGGTACGCACTCGCAGGCATGACGCGCGCGCTGTGGCTAGCGACAATAGCGAGTGGCGTATCTACACGTTGTGCCTGCTGCCGTTACTGCTCGCAGTCATCGCCGCCCTTCTGATTGCGTTGCGCACACTCCGCCTGCTGCGGCGTGAAATCATCGAGCGCAAACAGGATAAGCAGCGGCTCACGTCGCAACTCAATCTCGCCCAGACCACGTCGCAAACGAAGGACGATTTTCTCGCGACGATGAGCCATGAATTGCGTACTCCGATGAACGGTGTGCAGGGCCTCGTCGACATGCTGGAGCGCATGCCACTCACCGGGGAACAGCGCGAGATGCTCGGCATGATCAACGGCTCGGCGACCACGTTGCGGCAGATTCTCGACGACCTGCTCGACTACTCGAAAATCGAAGCCGGGCACCTCACCGTCGAATCCGGACCGTTCGACATGCGGGAATTGATCGACAGCACGGTGGGCCTGCTGGCGATCCGTGCGCACGAGAAAGGATTGAGTGTCCGGACGGACATCGCATCTCGCCTTGCGGCGACACTGCGAGGCGACAGTACCAAGTTGCGGCAGATCCTTCTCAACCTGCTCGGCAATGCGATCAAGTTCACGTCGGTTGGGCAGATCGACGTGCGTGTCTCGGTTGCGGATGCCGGTGCACAGCACCAGGCCGTTGAGATCGCAGTGACGGACTCGGGCATCGGCATTGCGCCGGATATGCAGTCCCAGATCTTCGAGCCATTCGTGCAGGCGGAGCCATCGACGGCTCGGCGTTTCGGCGGCGCGGGCCTCGGTCTTGCGATCTGCAGACGGCTTGCTCATCTGATGGGCGGCACGCTTGAGTTGCGCAGCGCACCGGGTGTCGGTACCTGCGTGACATTGCGCGTTGTTTTACCGGTCGCGTTGGATGCGCCACACGAACGGCCGATACCGTCGTCGCCCACATCCGCCGATGACACACCCGCGTCGCCCGATCGCAATCTCGCGATTGCCAGCAAAACACTCGTGCTAGTCGCCGAAGACGATCCGGTTCACCAGGCGTTGATTCGCCATCAACTGACTTTGCTTGGCTTTGCCTGTGATATCGCGGATGACGGTGCGCAGGCGCTCGCCGCACTCAAGCAGACGCACTACAGTTGCCTGATTTCAGATTGTCATATGCCGGGAATATCGGGCTACGAGCTGGCAAGGTGGGTACGGGAGAACGAGCGGGACACGCACGGCATAACGCAACGAATGCCGATTCTCGGCATCACGGCGAACACCGGCCCCGACGATCTACGTCTGTGCCGCGAAGCCGGCATGGACGGCTGCATCGTCAAACCCGTGCGCCTCGCTACCTTAAGCGAGCTTCTCGGCAAATGGTTCGGTGGGCCTGTTGCAGACACGTCGTCCGCGTCGTCGGTACAAGAGACGCCACGACCGGATGCATCGATCGATCTCACCTGCATGATCGAGTTATGGGGCAGCGAAACGACGGTGAAGACGCTACTGGAGGCTTTTGTGTCCGCGGTACGCGACGACGTCCGCGCGCTGCAATCATTGCTCGACGATCCCGATGTGGAGCGTCTGATGGAGTGGCACCATCGCGTCGCGGGTGCCGCAAGCGTGCTGCAATATCCGCCGCTACTCGATGTGCTCGAAGCGTACCGGCGCGGTATCGTCACGAAGCCCATCGAATGTTTGCGCGCCGATGGGCTCGCCTTGCTCGATACCTGCAACGCGATGCTGGACGATATCGAGGCGCAGGCGGCGTCACTCGCCTAGCGAAAAAAAACGCGGCCGAAGCCGCGTTTAAACTTGGAGACATCCTTCGATGAAGGAGTCACTTCTCGCAGACGTAGCGTAGCAGGGGTTTGCTACGGCATTCAGTGCGAATCGCGCAATTGTCTATTGGAGAATGTGGAGGGTATCGTCGTCAGGCAGCGGGAATTCACGCGCCTGCACACCCTGCGCGCAGGTTCGATCGAGCCGCGCGGCGGGTCTGAAATTGCCCTAGTATGTGTTCACCCCGCGCGGGCAACCGCTTGTGCGGTGCGATACGAGTCCGGAGAAAAAGATGATTGCGATACGCAAATTGAATCTGGCTGTCGTGTTGTGGGCGCTCGCAACGGGCGTGGCGTTCGCCGATACGGTGGCGCTCAAGGCCGACCTCGAACCGTCCAGCGAAGTGCCGCCGCGCGTGAGTCATGGGCACGGCATGCTGAATGCATCGTTCGATACGTCGACGAAAGCGCTGCAGTGGACCGCGACTTACGAAGGCCTGACGGGCCCCGCAACGATGGCGCATTTCCACGGGCCTGCGCCGGTCGGACAGAACGCGAAAGTCCAGGTGCCGATCGACAAGAGCGCGCTCGCCAGTCCGATCAAGGGCGCAGCGACGTTGACCGATCAGCAGGCCGCCGATCTGATGGCCGGCCAGTGGTATTTCAATGTGCACACAGCGCAGAACCCGTCAGGTGAAATTCGCGGGCAGATCCTGCCGGCCAACTAGACAGCTTCACGGCCGCTGCGTTTAGAGCGGCCCGTCGAACGGTGCGTTGCCGATCGCACGTACCATGGCCGCCTGGCCGTCCGAGGAGCACGTTCCAATGAGTTGGCAAAGCACGATCGCCTGCTGGTTCATCCGCAGGAAATTCCGTCCGCACACGTTGCGGACAACAGTCAATGCCGAAGCGGCCCGCGCCGTGATGAACAAAGGCGCCCGGGTGCCCCGCGTGCCGGCGGGCTGGACGCTGCGTGAGCAGTACGGTCCGGACGACGCGCCACTGTATGGTGAATGGTTCGAGCGTGCCGGCGCGGCGCCGACAGCGCCCGTCATTCTGTATCTGCACGGCGGCGGGTATTACTTCTGCTCGCCGCGTACGCACCGGGCCATCACCTTCGGGTTGGGCACGCGCACCGATGCGCGCGTGTTCTCGCTCGACTATCGCCTCGCTCCCGAGCATCCGTTTCCCGCTGCACTCGACGATGCGCTCGCGGCCTATCGCCGGCTGGTTACGCAGGGCATCTCGCCCGGGTCAATCGTGATTGCCGGCGATTCGGCCGGCGGCGGACTGGCTCTCGCGACGCTGGTCGCACTGCGCGATGCCGGCGACGTACTGCCGGCCGGCGCGATCCTGTTTTCGGCGTGGACCGATCTTGCCGCGACCGGCGCGACGATCCGCACCAACGATGGCGCCGACCCGATGTTCAGCGGTCCGGCAATCGGCCGTGCGGCGAAGCTCTATCTGGCCGATACGCCCGCCACGAATCCGTATGCGTCGCCGCTGTATGCCGACCTGCACGGCTTGCCGCCGCTCTTCATGCAGGCTGCGAGCACCGAAGTGCTGCTCGACGATTCGCGCCGGGTCGCCGACAGCGCTCGCGCAGTCGGCGTGACCGTCGACTTCGAAATCTGGCCGAAGATGCCGCACGTCTGGCAGATCTGGACGCCGTTCATTCCCGAGGCCCGCCGCGCACTCGATCGCGCCGCCGATTTCGTGCGTCAGGTCACGCGCGTAGAGACCGCTCAGCCCGCGAGCGAAATGTCGATCGTCTGATATGCGGCTTCGACGGTTTCGGTGCCGTACTGACGCTCCAGCCTGCGCACGGTGAAGTGGCCGTGCGCGACCTGCTGGAAGTGATCGATGAAAACCGTGTTGACCATCGCGCCCAGTACTGCACCGATCGCCGGAATCGATTTCGCCGCGACCTGCTCGCTGACCTGCACCGAAAAGCGCGCGGCAATCGTGTTCACAAGCCGCAGTAAAGCGGCCGAACCATGTGTGGCAAATCCCTTGCTCGCAATCTCCGATGATGCCTTCGATACCGCCTGCGCCAGCGCACCGCGCATGATGAAGTAGCCGAAATCGGCGTCGTCGTCGGCGTTCGACGCGCTGCCCATACCGAGCACGGTTAGACACTGCAACTGCGTTTCCACCGACGACAGATCCTCTCCTTCGCTACGCGCGATGTCGCAGATCGAACGGAACATCAAGGTTGTCGTGACCGGCAGTTCGACCGGTAGGGCAAACAGGCCGAACGCGCCGCCTGCCGCGCCGGTCGTCGCAACTGCGAACTTGTGCAGCAGGTTGCTCGGCTTATCCAGCGTAGCCGGTGTAGTTGAAGAGGCTGCTGGATCCGCCCGGTTGAGCGTGCGCAACGCGAGTTGCAGGCATTTGCGCAACGCGAGCTGGGTGGCATCGCCGACCTTCTCGTTGGCGAACGCAGGCATCCGGGCCAGCAGTTTTTCCAGCGGCGCACCGACGATACTCGCGAGCTTCATCGTCAGCGCGGGGCTTTCGAGTTCGTGTTTCGCGCGGCGCAGCGCGTTCAGATCGTCGGGGGACAAGACGGGTGTGGCGAGCGGATTCGACTCCATGGACCTCCCGGTCATCGTTGCGAGTGTTGCAAGTACGGCTTGGCCGACTTTAACCGCCGACCGGGCCAGTTTAGAACTTCCCGCTATGGTATGATTCCCGATCGTTTGACGAGTCAACTGTTGCACGATCAAAAATGGCTGTCCATACTGCGGCCCACCACTCGAGTGGGCAAGTTTTACCGTTCCGTGAATCGCTACTAGCGATGCTCGGCATCTCCTTCGTGACGATGCTCGTCGCGCTCGACCAGACCGTGGTCGGCACGGCGTTGCCCACCATCGTGTCCGAGCTGAAAGGCTTCGACCTCTACGCGTGGGTCGCAACCTCCTACCTGCTGACCTCCGTCATCACCGTTCCGATCTTCGGCCGGCTCGGCGACTATTACGGGCGCAAGCCGTTCGTGATTGCGTCGATCGTGCTGTTCACCGGCGCGTCGGTGCTGTGCGGCGCCGCCAACAGCATGCTGTTCCTCGTGATCGCGCGTGGGCTGCAGGGGATCGGTGGTGGCATGCTGGTCGGCACCGCGTTCGCGTGCATTCCCGACCTGTTCCCCGATTCGGTCGTGCGCCTGCGCTGGCAGGTGATGATGAGCTCGGCGTTCGGCATCGCGAATGCGGTCGGACCGTCGCTCGGCGGCTTTCTCACGCAGTATTCGGGCTGGCGCTCGGTGTTCTACGTGAATCTGCCCGTCGGTCTGCTCTCGCTGTTCTTCGTCTGGCGTTATCTGCCGCATCTGCGGCAGGTCGTGCATAAAGGCAAGATGCGACTCGACTGGCCCGGCGCCTTGCTGATCGCCGCCGCGCTCGGTTGCCTGCAACTCTTCGTCGAAATGCTGCCGAAGCACGGGGTGTCCGTCGGTACGATCGCGCTGCTCGCAATCAGCATCGCATCGGCATACGGCTTGTGGCGCTGGGAAAAGTCGTTCCCGCAAGCCATCCTGCCCGTCGACATGTTCCGCAATCGCAGCCTGTCCGCGCTGTTTACGCTGTCGGTGCTCGGCGGCTTCACGATGTTCTCGATGCTGTTTTACGCACCGCTGCTGTTTCAGGGCGGGTTCGGCATGTCGCCGAAAGAGGCGGGTCTCGTCATCACACCGCTCGTCGTGTTCATCACGATCGGCAGTATCGCGAACGGCCGCATCGTGTCGCGGGTACGCAATCCGAATCTGATGCTGTTTGTCGGCTTTGCGCTGCTCGCGATCGCGTGCCTCGGCGTCGTCGTCGCGACGCGCTCGATGCCGCAATGGCTGCTGATGTCGTTCATGGTTATCGGCGGCCTGGGGCTTGGCTTCGTGATGCCGAATCTGACCATCTTTGCGCAGCAGACCGCGGGCCGCGAGCACCTCGGCATTGCGACCGCGCTGCTGCAATCGCTGCGGATGATCGGTGGGATGCTCGGCACAGCGCTTACCGGCACGCTCGTCACGCACATGTATGCGAGCGGCGTGCGCAATGCGCTGGAAAGCGATCACGCGATGCAGTGGATTACCGATCTCGGCGATCCGCAGATCCTGATCAATCACGACGAGCAGCAGACCTTGCTCGGCCAGCTCGCGCATGCCGGACACAATGGCGGCATGCTGCTGGAGTCGGCGCGCGAAGCGCTCGTCGGTGCGATCCATGTCGGGCTCGCACTGGCCGCGGTGATCGCCGTCGTGTCGATCTGGCAGAGCCGGCGCGTGCCGCCCATCAAGCTGCATCGACAGGTTGAACCGACGGTTCACGTGGACTGATCTGATACACCGATTTCGCCCAGGCAGATTCTTATGGAAGTACACGACCGCGTCGCCATTGTTCAGCAGTTCGGCCGCACGTATCGCGCGTTCATGGCGGCGTTCGAACAATATGTCGGCCACCCGATGCCGCGTTGGCGGATTCTGCTCGCGCTACACGAGCACGAAGGGGAGTCGTCGCAGAAGCGGCTGGTCGAGCGTCTGCGCATTGACCCGGGCGCGCTCACGCGTCAGCTCAAGACACTCGAACAAATGGGCTGGATCGCGCGCAGTATGGACACACGCGACAACCGCGTTACCAACGTGAAGCTCACCGACGAAGGGCGTGCGGTGGCGGAAGCGAGCATGCCGCGTCGCCAGGCGTTCTTTGATGACACGATGGGGGCGCTACCGGACGATGCGGTGGTCGCGCTGTCCGGTGCGTTGGGGATGCTGGAGACCCGCATCGGCGAGGTCGCTGCGACGGCGATCACAGAAGCCGACGAGAGTTAAACCGCGAACCTCACCGTGTACGGTGAGGTTCTTGGCGCAGACGCGCGACGCGTCAGAAAAACGTCTCGATGACTTCCGTCACGCGATAAGCCGGATCGACAACCAGCAACTGACGCCATTTGTCGAACGTCAGGCACGGATGCGAGATGTCGAAGGCGATCATGTCGCCGACTTTCAGATCGGCGCCTGCCGGGATGCGCAGATACGCATGCTGGTCCATCAGTCCGAATATTTCCCAACCTTCGCTCGCGGCGATGTCGCGCGGCTGTCCACCAGTGCCTGGCCGATAGTGACGCGCCGGCTCTGGCATGCCCGAATCGAAGGCGGAATCGCGCTTGCCGAGACCGATAATCGCGCGATCGGGTTCAGGAATCGACTGCACGTAGGCCCACAACTGCAACGCCGGCAATAGCCCTTCGCCCATTTTCTTCGCCACTGGATTGCGCGCGAAGATATCGGTCTGCGCCTTCCGGTACACGCCGACATCGTGCGTCAGATAGCAGCCGGGGCGCAGTACGATCTCGATGCGCTCGCCATCCGACGCCTTCGAGAATTCTTCCGCGACCACGTCGTACCACGCCGATCCCGCACCCGACAGCACCGCCGGCGTGCGCGCGAAACGGCCTGCATCGGCAAGTGCGAGCGTCGTCGTCACCGCGCTGCGCAGAAACGCGCGTACTTCGTCTTCTTCCTTCAACACGCCTTCATACATCTCGACGCCGGCGAGCTTCAACGCATCCGGATAGCGCGCAATCGCGTCGAGCACCGCGTCACGCTGTGCCTCGTTGCGCACGCCGGTGCGGCCGCCCGGCACGCCGAGTTCAAGCAGAACCTGCAGCGACTTGCCCACCGAGCCGAAGAATTTCCCCAACTGCTCGACACCATCGACGGAATCGACAAGGCAAAAGAATTCGAAGTTCGGATCGCTCAGCAGCTCCGCGATCATCAGCATGTTGCGCTTGCCGACCAGTTGATTTGCCATCAGCACACGCGACACACCGCCGTGATACGCAGCCCGCACCTGATGCGCGGTCGCGAGCGTGATGCCCCACGCACCGGTTTCGATCTGCCGGCGAAACAGCTGCGGCGCCATCGTCGTCTTGCCGTGCGGTGCGAGCTTGAGACCGTACTCCGTGACGAACGCCTGCATCCACTTGAGGTTGTGTTCGACACGCTCCGCATACAGCACAGCGGCCGGCAGGCTGACGTCTTCGTCGAGCAGATTCCATTCGAGACGCGCGGCATCCGTCAACTGGATGCTGGTACCGGGAACCATGCCCAAGCCCTTGCTATAAGGATCAATCGTCGCGCCCTGATAGTTTGTAACTTTCATGTAATCCGGCTCCATCATCCAGTTAAATCGATTCGAAGTTGACTTTAATATGGTACAGAAAGTACGATGATCTGCGAAATGTTATTTAGTACCAGCGTTCGTGGTACCCCACCCACGGCCTTGCCGATGAATTCAACGACCGAACCGCTTGCCTTCGATATCGTCGCGCGCATCGCCGAATGCGCGCCCGATCTGCGTTCGGCCGAGCGCAAGGTGGCGGCGCTGATTCTCGACGATCTGACCGGCGCATCGCGCGCGAGCATCGGTGCGCTTGCGCAGCAGGCGGAGGTGAGCGCGGCAACTGTGACGCGCTTTGCGAAAGCGGTCGGGTGCCGCGACGTGCGCGAACTGAAGCTGCGGCTTGCGCAGGCGGCCGCGGTCGGACAGCGCTTCCTGAAGGCCAGTACCTCTGCGGATACACCCGAGCCGCTTGCCACACGCGTCTTCGACGAAGTGCAGACGGCTTTGACCCACAATCACGCCTTGCTGCGCCAGGCGCCGCTCGCTCAAGCCGCAGCGGCGTTACGCGAAGCGCGCATGATCTACGTGTTCGGCATGGGCGGTGGTTCGACCGCACTCGCCGATGAAATGCGCTTCCGGCTCGTGCGCCTCGGCCGTCCGGTCGCAACCTACCAGGAAGGGTTGCTGCAGCGGATGGTGGCCAGCACGGTGTCGCGCGAATGCGTGGTGATCGCACTGTCCGCTACAGGCCGCGTGCCTGAGATTGTCGAGAGCTGCCGGATCGCGCGCAGCTACGGCGCGACGCTGATCATGTTGACCGCGCCAGCCTCGCCGCTCGCAAAGCTCGCCGACTGGCTGATTCCGATCGTCGCCTTCGAAACCGATTTCATCTACAAGCCATCGTCGTCACGCTACGCGATGATGATGGCACTCGACGTGCTCGTCACCGAACTCGCCGTCAGTCTCGGTGACGAGAGCCGCGAACTGCTGCGTCGCATGAAGCATGCGCTCGATGCGCATCGCGGCGGCGACGACCGACAACCAATAGGAGACTGATTCATGCACTCGCATCCCGAAGCTGCCGATACATTGATCGTCGGTGCGCAGTTGTACGACGGCACAGGTGCGCCGCCTGTCGAACGCGATATCGCGGTGCGCGACGGTCGCATCGCCGCGATCGGCAATCTGTCGAACTGGCTCGCGGAAGAGGTCGTCGAAGCGAACGGCCGCGCGGTTGCGCCCGGCTTCATCGATGTCCACACGCACGACGACACGCACGTCATCCGCTCGCCGCAGATGCTGCCGAAAATCACCCAGGGCGTGACGACGGTGATCGTTGGCAATTGTGGAATCAGCGCGTCGCCGGTCTCGCTGAAAGGCGAGCCGCCCGATCCGATGAGCCTGCTCGGCGAGCGCGATGCGTTCAGCTACCCGACGTTTGCCGCTTATGTCGAAGCGGTGAATGCAGCGCGGCCCGCGGTGAATGTCGGCGCGTTGATCGGCCATACGGCGCTGCGCAGCAACCACATGGACAGGCTCGACCGCGGGGCGACGCCGAGCGAGATCGACGGCATGCGCGCGCAGCTCGAAGAAGCGCTCGCGCATGGCGCGCTCGGTCTGAGTACGGGGCTCGCGTATAGCTCCGCATTCGCCGCGCCGACTGAAGAAGTGATGGCGCTCGCAGAGCCGCTCGCCGCAGCGGGCGCGCTATACACGACACACATGCGCACCGAGTTCGACGCGATCCTCGATGCGATGGACGAGGCATACCGCATCGGCAAGCATGCGCATGTGCCGGTTGTGATCTCGCATCTGAAATGCGCGGGCCCGTCGAACTGGGGGCGCAGCCGCGAAGTGCTCGAATCGCTGGATGGTGCGCGCCGGTTGCAGCCGATCGGTTGCGATTGCTATCCATACAACCGTAGCTCGACGACGCTCGATTTGCGGCAGGTGACGGGCGATATCGACATCACCATCACGTGGTCGCAACCGCACCCCGAAGCCGCGGGCAAGCTCGTGAAGGACATCGCAGCGGAGTGGGGCGTGACGCAGCAGGAAGCAGCGAAACGTCTGCAACCGGCGGGCGCGGTCTATCACAACATGTCGGAAGACGACGTGCGCCGCATCCTCGCGCATCCCGCGACGATGGTCGGTTCCGACGGCCTGCCGAACGATCCGCTGCCGCATCCGCGGTTGTGGGGCGCGTTTCCGCGCGTGCTCGGCCACTACGCACGCGATGCAGCGTTGATCCCGCTCGAAGAAGCCGTGCGCAAGATGACCGGCTTGTCGGCGCGACGCTTCGGGCTCGCGCAGCGCGGCGAAGTGCAGGTCGGCTATCACGCGGATCTGGTGCTGTTCGATCCGGCGCGGGTGCGCGATACGGCGACGTTCGAGAAGCCGCAACAAGCCGCCGACGGCATCGACGCCGTGTGGGTGAACGGCGTGCTGTCGTATCGCGACGGCCAGCCGACCGGCGAACGAGCGGGGCATTTCGTTGCGCGCGGTGCCGCGTCGCGCGGCGATGCGCACGGCGCATTCTGAAATCGAAACAGTGCGCGGGGATGAATCCGCGCGCACCTTGTCATGAACTTGAGGAGCGAAACGATGAAGCGATATGGTGTGGAAGGCGGTAAAGGAACGGGCGGACAGCATATGCCGTTTGCGCGCGCAGTCGAAGCCGACGGCTGGCTGTACGTGTCGGGCCAGACACCGATGGAAAACGGCGAAGTGATCGACGGCGGCATCGTCGCGCAGTCGCACAAGGCGATCCAGAACGTGTTCGCGATCCTGAAAGAAGCGGGCTATGGCGCGGAAGACGTCGTGCGCTGCGGCGTGTGGCTCGACGATCCGCGTGACTTCGCTTCGTTCAACAAGGTGTTTCGCGAGTATTTCGGTGAGAACCCGCCGGCACGCGCGTGTGTGGTGTCGAGCATGGTGATCGATTGCAAGGTCGAGGTGGATTGCGTGGCGTACAAGGCGCCTGCGGGAGCCTGATCGCTCGATGTAGACGGATGGAAACGGCCGTGATATCTCGGCCGTTCGGGAGGGGCCGCGTATGCGGCCCCTTTTGTTTTTGCGGTTGAAGACCAAAAACGCCCGATTTCCCAATATATGAATCGAACACTCACATATTGGAGATTCTGAAAACTCCGTCCTACAATCCGAACCAGCAAGCCCGCCGCAGGACACATCGCCACGCGGCAGAGGCAGCAAACACGGAGACAACCCGGCCATGCCGTTCACCTCGAGACAGGAAGTACGCGTGCAGCCCGCCCCGCCGTCCCGCGCACGCACCAGCGCGACGGCACCCCAGGCCACGCCCGCCCCGCACGATCCCGCCGATTCGATCGCTCTGCCCAGCACCTTGCTCGACATCACGCCGCAGCAGGCCGGCACGCAGACGTTGTTGCGCGGTCTCGCGATACTCGAAGCCGCTGCCGCGGGCGTGCGCGATCTGCGCACCTTCGGCGCGGCGCTCGGAACGACGCGCAGCACGACGCACCGGCTCGTCAGCAGCCTCGTCCAGGCGCGCTATCTGCGCCAGGTACAGGGCGGCTATCTGCTCGGTCCGAAGCTCATCGAACTCGGCACGATCGCGCTCGAACAGATGCCGCTGACCGCGGTCGCGCGTCCGCATCTCGAGTCGCTGGCCGAACAGACGCTCGACACGATTCACCTCGGTGTGCGCGATGGCGACGACGTGCTGTACATCGACAAGATTCCCGGCACGCGCGGCCTCGAAATGCGTTCGCGCGTCGGCCACCGGATGCCGCTGGCATCCACGGGCATCGGCAAGGCAATGATGCTCGACCTCGTGCCCGACGTATGGCAATCGCTTTTCGATGCATCGCGCCGTGCGCTCGCTGGTGTCAGCTTCAAGCCCGACAACCGGCCCGATTCGCCGACCTTCATGCAACGCATGACGAACTACGCAGCGGGCGGCTACACGTTCGATCTCGAAGAAAACGAAGCGTCGATTCGCTGCGTCGCCGCGCCAGTGCGCGACGCGTCGGGGGCGATCGTCGCGGCGGTGTCGGTGGCGAGCACGATTCCCTACATGTCGCTCGAACGCATGGACGAACTGATTCCGGTCCTGCAACGCGAAGCGCGCGCGATCTCGGAAGAACTCGGCTGGCGTGCGCCGCAACCCGTCACACGCAGGATCAAACGATGACAAGATCGGCTTCACCCGTGCCGGCACCCGGCACGGCGACAGACGCAGTTGCCGTCCCTTTCGCGCCCGCCGGCGATGTCGGCGCCCAATCCAGCCGTGAGCTTGCCGCGCGTGCCGCCTTGATCGCGCTCGACTGGGGTACCACGTCGCTGCGTGCGTATCTGTTCGACGCAGAGGGCCAGGTGCTGGCGACGCAGGCATCGGGCGCGGGCATCATGAATCTGCCGCATGCGGCGAGCGCAGGCGGTTTCGACGCAGCGTTCGATGCAGTGTGCGGCGCATGGCTCGAAGCTGCACCGACCCTGCCGGTGATCGCAGCGGGGATGGTCGGTAGTGCGCAGGGCTGGGTGGAAGCGCCGTATGTCGATGCGCCCGCCGCCGCCGATGCGCTGGTCGCCGGCATCGTCCGTGTGCAGTCTGCGCGCGGCACGACGCTGCATATCGTGCCCGGTGTGCTGGAGCGCGGCGAACTGCCAAACGTGATGCGCGGTGAAGAAACACAGATTTACGGCGCACTTTCCGGCGACGCGGCTTTTGCAGACGACGGCGATAGTGAAACCCGCACGCTGGTCGGTCTACCCGGCACGCACGCAAAGTGGGTCGTCGTGCAGGATGGCCGCATCGAACGGTTTCATACGTTCATGACCGGCGAAGTATTCGCGGCACTGTCCGAGCATACGATTCTCGGCCGCACGATGAAGACGCCCGATCAACCCGATACCGATGCGTTCGTGCGCGGCGTGAATATCGCGCGGCAACGAGGCGAAGCGGGTCTGCTCGCGACCGTGTTCAGCACCCGCACGCTCGGCTTAACCGGTCAGCTTCCCGGCGACAAGCAACCCGACTATCTGTCTGGTTTGCTGATTGGCCACGAACTCGCGGGTCTCGAAGCGGTGCTTGCACAACAACAGACAACCCTCGCCGGTCGCCCGCTACGACTGATCGGCAACGAGGCGCTGTGCGAACGTTACCGCCTCGCGCTCGAACAGTTCGGCTGCCATGAAGCGGTGCTGGTGAAGCAGGCCACCGAGCGCGGCCTGTGGCGTATCGCCAGCGAAGCAGGTCTCGTCGCACCGGTTGCAGGCGCGGCCCACGCTGTGCACGCCGGCTAACGGCAGCGCAGACGACCCGACGACATTCAAAGGAATCGACATGCAACCCCACATCACTCTGCCCGCACCGTATCTGCCGCACACGGGTCTGATGGCGGCCTTCGAAGCATGTCCGCTGATCGCCATCCTGCGCGGCGTGACACCCGCCGATGCCGCCGAGCATGCACGCGCGCTCTACGAAGCGGGCTTTCGCATCGTCGAAGTGCCGCTCAATTCGCCTCGACCGTTCGACAGCATCGCCGCGATTCGCGAAGCGTTGCCGGTCGATGCGATCGTCGGCGCGGGGACCGTGCTGCATGCGAGCTTCGTACACGACGTGAAGGCCGCAGGCGGTGAACTGATCGTGATGCCGCATAGCGATCCCGAAGTCGTATCGGCAGCGAAAACACATGGCATGGCGTGCGCACCGGGCGTCGCGACGCCGACGGAAGCGTTCATCGCGTTGAAGAACGGCGCGGACGTACTGAAGATGTTTCCCGCCGAGCAGCTCGGCGTACACGTGGTCAAGGCATGGCGCGCGGTGATCGCCGCCGAGGTGCCGCTCGTGCCGGTCGGTGGAATTTCACCGGACAACATGGGGCCGTTCCTGTCCGCGGGTGCGAACGGTTTTGGGCTTGGTTCCGCGCTGTACAAGCCGGGCCAGAGCGTAGCAACGACGGCGGCGCACGCACAGGCGTTCGTCGACGGATTGCGCGCTGCCCGGGCGGGTGCGAAGTCATGAATCGACTGACCGGCAAAGTCGCGCTGATCACCGGTGCCGGTCGCGGCATCGGTGCGGCGATTGCCGATGTGTTTGCGCGCGAAGGCGCAGCGGTCGTGCTCGCTGAACTCGATCTCGAGACCGCGCAACGTACCGCGCAGGAAATCGAAACCCGGCACAGCGCACGCGCACTCGCCGTGCAGACCGACGTGACGCAATCGGCGTCGGTGCAGCATGCGGTCAGCGAAGCGGAACACGCGTTCGGTCCGCTCGACATTCTGGTGAACAACGCGGGCATCAACGTGTTCTGCGATCCACTGACGATGACCGATGAAGACTGGCGCCGCTGTTTTGCTGTCGATCTCGACGGTGTGTGGAACGGCTGCCGCGCGGTATTGCCAGGCATGGTCGAGCGCGGCGCGGGCAGCATCGTGAATATTGCGTCGACGCATGCGTTCAAGATCATTCCCGGGTGCTTTCCGTATCCGGTGGCGAAGCATGGTGTGCTCGGCCTCACGCGCGCGCTCGGTATCGAGTACGCGCCGCGCAACGTACGCGTCAACGCGATCGCGCCAGGTTATGTCGAAACGCAGTTGACACACGACTGGTGGAATGCGCAACCCGATCCGGCCGCTGCGCAGCAAGCCACGCTCGCGTTGCAGCCGATGAAGCGCATCGGTCGTCCGGAAGAAGTCGCGATGACCGCGGTGTTCCTCGCATCGGACGAAGCGCCGTTTATTAACGCAAGCTGCATCACAGTCGATGGCGGGCGCTCGGCGCTGTATCACGACTGAGACGCGAGCCTGCTGCAGGGCAAGGCAGAGCAGGACGCGCGCGACGAACACGGGAGAGCGCGCGGCAGGAGTAGTAGAAAAAGTGTGAACCGGTTTAACGCACGGGCCGCGTGTGTCGAACCGGCAACAAGAAGACGCGGCCGATACCTTCTCGTTACCAATTAGTCAGGAGACACGCATCATGAAACGTAGAATTTTTCTCACGCTGGCCGCCGCGGCGACAGGAGTGCTCTTCAACGCACCGGTCGCGCAGGCCGCTGACCCGGTGAAGATCGGCTTCCTCGTGAAGCAACCGGAAGAACCCTGGTTCCAGGACGAGTGGAAGTTCGCTGAAATCGCAGCGAAGGAAAAGGGCTTTACGCTCGTGAAGATCGGCGCGCCGTCCGGTGAAAAGGTCATGAGCGCAATCGATAACCTCGCTGCGCAAAAGGCCCAGGGCTTCGTGATCTGCACGCCTGACGTCAAGCTCGGACCGGGCATCGTCGCAAAGGCGAAGGCCGACGGCCTGAAGATGATGACGGTCGATGACCGCCTCGTCGACGGCTCGGGCAACCCGATCGCGAGCGTGCCGCACATGGGCATTTCGGCGTACAACATCGGCAAGCAGGTCGGCGACGGCCTGGCTGCGGAAATCAAGAAGCGCGGCTGGGACGTGAAGGATGTCGGCGCGATCGACGTGACGTACGAGCAGTTGCCCACTGCACATGACCGCACGAGCGGCGCGACCGATGCACTGGTTGCCTCGGGTTTCCCGAAGGCCAACGTGATCGCAGCACCGCAGTCGAAGACGGACACGGAAAACGCGTTCAATGCAGCCAACATCGCGCTGACGAAGAATCCGCAGTTCAAGCACTGGGTGGCTTACGCGCTGAACGACGAAGGTGTGCTCGGCGCGGTGCGTGCAGCAGAAAGCCGCGGCTTCAAGGCCGACAACATGATCGGCATCGGTATCGGCGGTTCGGACTCGGCGCTCAACGAGTTCAAGAAGGGCTCGCCGACGGGCTTCTACGGCACCGTGATTATCAGCCCTAAGCGCCATGGCGAAGAAACCTCGACGCTGATGTACGACTGGGTCACGCAAGGCAAGGAACCGCCGCTGCTCACGCT
Source organism: Paraburkholderia acidicola (assembly GCF_002362315.1). Taxonomy (GTDB): domain Bacteria; phylum Pseudomonadota; class Gammaproteobacteria; order Burkholderiales; family Burkholderiaceae; genus Paraburkholderia; species Paraburkholderia acidicola. The sequence continues at coordinate 914,248 of NZ_MTZV01000004.1, read as the reverse complement.
GACGACGGGCATGCTCGCCACGCGTGACAACGTCGCCGACGTGCGCGAGAAGATGGGCCTCGCGTCGAAGTAAGCGACGGTATGTGGCGGATGCGCGTTGCATCTCGCCGCAAGCCAGGCAGTGCAGGCATGCGCGCGGTACGGACGAAGGTTCGCGCCGCGCGCACGCAGGATGAGACAGGCCGCCGCCGGCCGCGCAGACAATCTGCGTGACCGGACTCTGGCGGCGTATGGATGCAACAGGAGGCGAAGTGTCAGCGACGCTACGTTTTGACGAAATCGGCAAGGTGTTTCCAGGCGTGCGTGCGCTGGACGGTGTGTCGTTCGACGTGCATGCGGGTCAGGTGCACGGCTTGATGGGTGAGAACGGTGCCGGCAAATCGACGCTGCTGAAAATTCTCGGCGGCGAGTATCAGCCGGATTCGGGCCGTGTGCTGATCGACGGTAACGAGGTGCGCTTTTCGAGCGCGGCCGCGTCGATCTCAGCCGGTATCGCGGTGATTCACCAGGAATTGCAGTACGTGCCGGATCTGACCGTCACGGAAAACCTGCTGCTCGGCCAGTTGCCGAATTCGCTCGGCTGGGTCAACAAGCGCGAAGCAAAGCGCTTCGTGCGCGAGCGGCTCGCGGCGATGGGCGTGGCGCTTGATCCCGATGCGAAGCTCGGCAAGCTGTCGATCGCACAGCGGCAGATGGTCGAGATCTGCAAGGCGCTGCTGCGCAATGCGCGCGTCATTGCACTCGATGAGCCGACCAGCTCGCTGTCGCACAGCGAAACCGAAGTGCTGTTCAAGCTCGTGCGCGATCTGCGTGCGGACAATCGCGCGCTGATCTACATCTCGCACCGCATGGACGAGATCTATCAGCTGTGCGACGCGTGCACGATCTTCCGCGACGGCCGCAAGGTCGCGTCGCACCCGAGCCTCGTAGACGTGAAGCGCGACACCATCGTCAGCGAGATGGTCGGTCGCGAGATTTCCGACATCTACAACTACACACCGCGCGCGTTGGGCGAAGTGCGCTTCTCGGCGCAGGCGATTGTTGGCCATGCGCTGGCGGAGCCAACCAGCTTCGAAGTACGGCGCGGCGAAATTCTCGGCTTTTTCGGCCTGGTCGGCGCAGGGCGTAGCGAACTGATGCACCTCGTGTACGGCGCGGATCACAAGAAAGGCGGTGAGCTGAAACTCGATGGCAAGCCCATCAAGGTGCGCAGTGCCGGTGAGGCGATCCGTCATGGCATCGTGCTGTGCCCCGAAGACCGCAAGGAAGAGGGCATCGTCGCGATGGCGAGCGTGTCGGAGAACATCAACATCAGTTGCCGCCGCCATTATCTGCGCGCGGGCATGTTCCTCGACCGCAAGAAGGAAGCTGCTACGGCGGACCGCTTCATCAAGCTGCTGAAGATCAAGACGCCCGGTCGGCGTCAGAAAATCCGCTTCCTGTCGGGCGGCAACCAGCAAAAAGCGATTCTGTCGCGCTGGCTCGCGGAGCCTGACCTGAAAGTGGTGATCCTCGACGAACCGACGCGCGGGATCGACGTCGGTGCAAAGCACGAAATCTATAACGTGATCTATCAGCTCGCGGAGCGCGGCTGCGCGATCGTGATGATCTCGTCGGAATTGCCGGAAGTGCTGGGCGTCTCGGACCGCATCATCGTGATGCGCCAGGGCCGCATTTCCGGGGAGCTCGCGCGCGGCGAAGCGACCGAACAGTCGGTGCTGGGCCTTGCATTGCCGCAAAGCTCGACCGCGCCCGAAACCGCTCAGGCGGCCTGAATCTGAAGTCCAACCCGTGGGGAACGGGAGGAGTATTGACATGCAAGCTAGAGAAAACCTCGCGCAACAGGCCGCCGCAAGCGCGACCGAAGCGCTGATTCCGCAGGGCAACGACCGGCAGAAGTGGTGGCAGCACGTCACCGAGTACAGCCTGATCGTGATCTTCGCGCTGATGTTCATCACGATGTCGCTGACCGTCGATCATTTCTTCTCGATCGAAAACATGCTCGGCCTCGCGCTGTCGATCTCGCAGATCGGCATGGTCGCCTGCACGATGATGTTCTGTCTGGCGTCGCGCGACTTCGATCTGTCGGTGGGCTCGACCGTTGCGTTTGCTGGCGTGCTGTGCGCGATGGTGCTTAACGCGACCGGCAATACGTTTATCGCGATCATTGCGGCGGTCGCGGCCGGTGCTGTGATCGGTTTCGTGAACGGCGCGGTGATTGCGTATCTGCGCATCAACGCGCTGATCACGACGCTCGCGACGATGGAAATCGTGCGCGGCTTCGGCTTCATCGTGTCGCACGGCCAGGCGGTCGGCGTGTCGTCGGATACGTTTATCGCGCTCGGTGGCCTGACGATGTTCGGCGTATCGCTGCCGATCTGGGTCACGTTGCTGTGCTTCATCGTGTTCGGCGTGATGCTGAACCAGACCGTGTACGGCCGCAATACGCTCGCGATCGGCGGTAATCCGGAGGCGTCGCGCCTCGCTGGTATCAACGTCGAACGCACACGTGTCTATATCTTCCTCGTGCAGGGCGCGGTGACCGCGTTGGCCGGTGTGATCCTCGCGTCGCGTATTACGTCGGGACAGCCGAACGCCGCCGAAGGCTTCGAGCTGAACGTGATCTCGGCGTGCGTGCTGGGCGGCGTGTCGCTGCTCGGCGGGCGTGCAACGATCTCGGGCGTCGTGATCGGTGTGCTGATCATGGGCACGGTCGAGAACGTGATGAACCTGATGAACATCGACGCGTTCTACCAGTACCTGGTGCGCGGCGCGATCCTGCTGGCCGCCGTGTTGCTCGACCAGTTGAAGAACCGCGGCTCGCGCGACTAAGATTCATTCCCAAAGCTTACGAAGGAACCGAACGATGTCTTCTCCGGCAAACGCAACCGCCCGTCAGGCAGACGACCTGTACGCGCGCTATCCGAGCCTCGTCGACCGCACGGTGCTGATCACCGGCGGCGCGACCGGCATCGGCGAATCTTTCGTCGAGCATTTTGTCGCGCAGGGTGCGCGCGTCGCCTTCTTCGATATCGATGCAGGCGCCGGCGAGGCGCTGGCCGACCGGCTCGGCGATGCGCGTCACAAGCCGCTGTTCCTGACGTGCGACCTCACCGATATCGATGCCTTGAAGAAAGGCATCGCCGATGTGAAGGCCGCGCTCGGTTCGATCGCGGTGCTCGTCAATAACGCGGCCAACGATCGCCGTCACAAGATCGCTGAAGTCACGCCCGAATCGTTCGATGCGGGCATCGCCGTGAACATCCGCCATCAGTTCTTCGCGGCGCAGGCCGTGATCGAAGACATGAAGGCTGCGCACAGCGGCGCGATCATCAACCTCGGCTCGATCAGCTGGATGCTGAAGAACGGCGGTTACCCGGTGTACGTGATGTCGAAATCAGCGGTGCAGGGGCTCACGCGCGGACTTGCGCGCGATCTCGGACCGTACGGTATTCGCGTGAATTCGCTGGTGCCGGGCTGGGTGATGACGGAGAAACAGAAGCGTCTGTGGCTCGACGACGCTGGGCGACGCGCGATCAAGGAAGGGCAGTGCCTCGACGCTGAACTGCTGCCCGCCGATCTCGCGCGCATGGCGCTGTTCCTCGCCGCCGACGACAGCCGGATGATCACCGCGCAGGACGTGATCGTCGACGGAGGCTGGGCGTGAGCGCAACGGCACATACGTATCGCGCGACGTTGCTCGTCGATGCGAAATGCACGCTCGGTGAGGGTGCGACGTGGTGTGCGCGTAGCGGTCGCTTCTACTGGACCGATATCGAAGGCGCGCGACTGTGGCGCTACGATCCGCGCGACGGTAGCAGCACGTCGTGGTCGATGCCCGAGCGGCTCGCCACCTTCGCGCTGTGTGCCGACGAGAACGTGCTGTTGCTCGGCCTCGCTACGCATCTTGCGTTTTTCGATCTCGTCAGCGGCGAGATTCAACCTATCGTTGACGTCGAGCCGGGTATGAACACACGCGTGAATGACGGTCGCTGCGATCGTCAAGGGCGCTTCGTGTTCGGCACGAAAGACGAGAGCACACCGGTGCGACCGGTAGGCGGGTTCTACAGGCTGAATCACGATCTAACGCTCGAGCGTCTGCCGTTGCCCGCACCGGCGATCTCGAACAGCATCGCGTTCAGCCCGGACGGCGCGACGATGTACTACTGCGATTCACCGACCCGCGAGATTCGCACGTGCCGTTACAGCGCACAGGGCCAGGTGTCGCACGATCATGTATTCGTGCGTCTCAGCGATATGACAGGCGAGCCCGATGGCTCGACGGTCGATAGCGATGGCGGCTTGTGGAATGCGCAGTGGGGCGGCAGCCGGGTCGTTCGCTACGACGCGCACGGCGCGGAAACCGCACGCGTTGCCGTGCCGACCGTGCAACCGAGTTGCGTTGCGTTCGGTGGTCCGCGGCTCGGCACGCTGTATATCACGAGCGCACGCATCGGTCTCGATGCGGCTGCGCTCGCTGTCGACTCGCGAGCGGGCGGTGTGTTCGTCTCGACACCTGCGCGACGCGGCTTGCCGGACGCAGTTTTTCGGGGACGCCCACGCAGCGCGTCTGGCGCGGCACACGGACGTCGCCGCAGTAACGTGTCGTTCTCCGGGTAGTACGAGTACGGTAGTACGTTTCGTAGCAGCGCACGCAGTACAGACCTGAAGAGGCGGCAACCGGTTGTCCGAGCCGCCCGCAGACGCAGCCGTCGTCGACGGTTGCCGTGTTCTACGCCTCTCGATGGAGCCTGATATGACAGTCGCGAATCCTGCCGGCCCGTCTACTTCACCGTCGTCGCGGCTGCGTCGTGCGCGGCTCGCGGCGACTTCACATCCGGTGCTTCCCGGGCCTAGCACCTCGGCGGTTGCGATCGGTGCGGGCATCGACAGCGATATCGCGGGCGTGACGCTGGCCAACGCGCATCTGCGTCTCGATGTGGCGCCGCTGCTTGGCGGCGGTGTGACGCGTTTCGACTGGCGCAGCGACGGCAACTCCGTGCCGATCTTTCGCCGCTGCCGGCACGTCACCGCCGACACCGATCCTAACGAACTCGCCTGCTATCCGCTGCTGCCGTTTTCGAATCGGCTGGGCGGCGGACGCTTCAGCGTGGCGGGGCGCGTGATCGACGTGCCGCGCAATCGCGCCGCCGAAGCGCTGCCGATTCACGGCGACGGCTGGCTCGCGTCGTGGCAGGTCGATGCGGCGAGCGACGAAAGCGTGCGGCTGACGCTCGATCGCAGTGACGGCAAGCCGTACGCGTATCGCGCGGTACAGACCTACACGCTCGAAGGTTCGACGCTCGCGATCGCGCTGGAAATCGAAAACGTTGGACGCGATGCGCTGCCGTTCGGTCTCGGCATCCATCCGTTTCTTGTGCGCGATGAGGATACGGTGCTGTCGGCAGCCGCGGGCGGTCTATGGCTATCCGGCGACGACTGGTTGCCCGTGCGCCACGTGCCGGTGCCGCCTGCGTGGCAGTTCGGCGTTGCGTATCCGTTGCCTGGTGCAGTCGTCAATCATGCGTTCACAGGCTGGAGTGGCCAGGCCACCGTTGCATGGCCGAAACGGAGGCTGTCGCTGACGGTGGCGGCGAATACCGATTACTACGTCCTGTACACACCACCCGGTGAGACGTTCTTCTGCTTCGAACCGGTCGATCATCCGATCAATGCGGTCAACTTGCCTGGTGGTGCAACCGAGCACGGCATGACCCTGCTCGCACGCGGCGCACGACTCAGGCGTGAGTTCCGCTTCACGGTCGAGCCGATCGGATTGCGCGCGACGGCGACGGCCGGCGGTCGCGCGAAGCGGCAAGCGCACACTGACAACTGACCGCTCACAGTTAACGCGCGTCGCATCTTCGCTGGGCCGCGACCCGGGCCGGGTAAAATACAGCTCCTACCCGTCATTCCGCCGCGAGCCCTTCACCATGCCTTCATTCATCCAGACGCTCAACGGCGCGTGGCAGCGCACGAATTCGCTGCTGTGCGTCGGTCTCGATCCCGATCCCGCGAAGTTTCCCGGCGCGCTCGCGAACCGGGCCGATGCAATCTTCGATTTCTGCCGCGCGATCGTCGATGCGACTGCGCCTTACGCGTCTTCGTTCAAACCGCAGATCGCCTATTTCTCGGCACACCGCGCCGAAGATCAGCTCGAACAACTGATCGCGCACATTCACGCACATCATCCGGGCTTGCCGGTTGTGCTCGACGCGAAGCGCGGCGATATCGGCAGCACCGCCGAGCAGTACGCGCGCGAAGTTTTCGAGCGTTACGGTGCGGATGCGGTTACGGTCAATCCGTACATGGGTTTCGATTCGATCGAGCCTTATCTCGAGCATGACGGCAAGGGCGTGATCGTGTTGTGCCGTACGTCGAATGCGGGTGGTTCCGATCTGCAGTTCCTCGACACGGCGGGACGTCCGCTGTATCAGGTGGTCGCGCAGCTTGCGGCAGAAAAGTGGAACGCCAGCGGACAACTTGGGCTGGTGGTGGGCGCGACGTTCCCGAAGGAAATTGAAGTCGTGCGTGGGATCGTCGGCGATATGCCGCTGCTGATTCCGGGCATCGGCGCGCAAGGCGGCGATGTCGAAGCGACCGTGCGCGCAGGGCGCACGGCGTCGGGGGCGGGGATGCTGATCAATTCGTCGCGCGCGATCATCTATGCAAGCAAGGGCGATGACTTCGCGCAGGCTGCTGCGGCTGCAGCTCAATTGACGCGCGATACGATCAACGCATCGCGCTGAAGCTGCGTATCAAGTGACGCGTCGGTCGGCGTGGCCGATCGACGCTACAGCGGTTTTTTAACGCGGCCCAAGCCGCGCGATCAGCCCACGATGCTGCGGCCACGCCTGCTCCAGCGCGCTCGCATCGGCGAGCTCGAACTCGCTGAACTCGAAACCGGGCGCCACCGTGCAACCGACGAGCGCAAAGCTCGCCGGATCGGCGCATTCCGCGGCAAACCACAAGCCAGCCGGCACCACCGCCTGAAACACCGTGTCCGGATGCGTCAGCGCATTGCCGAGCCGATGCGTGGTGAGCTGTCCGGCGTCGTCGAGCACGTGCACGTCGAGCGGTTCGCCGGCATAGAAATGCCAGACTTCGTCGGAGCGAATGCGATGCCACGAGGAATGGGCGCCGTCGCACAGCAGGTAGTAGATCGCTGTCGACGCCGAACGCAGCTCGGTTGAGCCTTCGCGATGCACGCCGTCTGCGGCCCGATAGGTTTCACTGAAGAAGCCGCCTTCCGGATGCGGCTTCAGGTCGAAGCGGCGGATCAGGGCGTGTCGATCGAGGTCGTTGGTCTGCATGGGAACCATGAAAAAGGCCAAGGTGGCGGCCCGCAGCAAGGGCCGGCGGAAATCACGCAACAAGAATACTAAGAGACGACGAGCGGCGCTTCAGCGTTCCTGCTCGTCGAGCAGCGCAAGCACGCCGCGCAACGCGTGCGCGGCAGCCTGTACCCGGATCTGCTCGCGGCCGCCCTTGAACACGACGGTTTCGACGGCAGTATGCAGACGGTTGCTCCAGCCGAACGACACCATGCCGACCGGCTTGGCCTCAGTGCCACCGCCCGGCCCGGCCACGCCGGTAATCGACAGTGCAACCTGCGCGCGACTGTTGCGCAGCGCACCCTCCGCCATCGCACGCGCGACCGGTTCGCTGACCGCGCCATGACGGTCGATCATCTCCGCGGGCACACCGATCATTTCGCTCTTCGCCTGGTTCGAATAGGTGACGAAGCCGCGTTCGAACCAACCGCTGCTGCCGGAGATATCGGTGATCGCGGTGGCGACCATGCCGCCGGTGCAGGACTCGGCGGTGGCGAGCATCAGGCGTCCGTCGCGCAGCCGGTTGCCGACGCGGATGGCGAGCTGATGGACGACGGAATCGGTAGGCATGCGGGGGTCCGGTAACGGGTGTCGGTCAGACCGACATGCGCCACAGCGCGATCACGAGCAACGTGTAGAACGCGGCGGCAAGATCGTCGAACATGATGCCAAAACCACCTTTCAGCTTGCGGTCGAAATAACCGATGGGTGGCGGTTTCACCATGTCGAAGAAGCGAAACACGACGAACGCCCACAACTGCCCCGTGAACGTGACGGGTGTCACCATCAGTAGAACGAGCCAGAACGCGACGATTTCGTCCCAGACGACCGGTGATGGGTCGTTGGTGCCGAGCCGCTTCGCGGTGAAACCGGTGATGACGATGCCGGCGAAGAACCCGATGACGATTAGCAAACCCCAGTCGATGACCGTCAGATAGCGGCTGAACGCATCGAACGAGGCCCACGCGAACAGTGTGCCGACGGTGCCGGGCATGATCGGCGAGAGCCCGCTGCCGAACCCGAGCGACAGGATATGAAACGGATGCGACAGCATGAAGCGGGGGTTCGCGCGGCGCGGTCCCGGTTTGCCGGGGTTGGGGCCGGAGCCGCCGGGGAGATCGTCGGTGGGGACGAGCGGGGGTTCAGTCTGCATGGAAATGATCGAAGCCTTGCAACGTCAGGGTGAGCGGTGTGCCGGCCGCGTCGCGCCAGGCGATCGCGGGCGCGGTTGCAGGTGCGCCTGCCTCCGCTTGAAGAGCGGTTATTGTACCGATGCGCGTCACGGTTACGCTGGCCTCGCGGCCCGCGGCTTCGACCGCCGCGCGCGCTGCCTGCGGAGCGGTGAAGCACAGTTCGTAGTCGTCGCCGCCGGCGAGTGTGCAGCGCTGCTGTATGTCGGCGGATAGCTGGCGCAATGCGGCGGAACGCGGCACGGCGTCGACATCGACGGTCGCGCCGACCTGCGAGCGCTCGAGGATATGCAGCAGATCGCCGGCGAGCCCGTCGGACAGATCGAGCGCCGCGTGCGCGATGCCGCGCAGCGCAAGGCCGAGCGCGACACGCGGCTCGGGCCGCTCCATCGCGCGACGGAAAAGCGCGGCATCCGCGTCGTTCGTCTGCCATTCGCCGCGCAAAACACCTAAACCGGCTCGCGCGTCGCCGAGTACGCCCGAGATCCAGATGTCATCGCCGGGCTGGGCCGCGTCGCGTCGCAGTGCATGCTGAGGCGGTACCGAACCGAACACGGTCAGACACAGATTGAGCGGTCCGCCCGTGGTGTCACCGCCGATCAGCGGACAGTCGAATCGCTCGGCCAGTTCGAACAGGCCGTTGCTGAACGGTTCGAGCCACGCTTCGCTCGCTTGCGGTAGCGAGAATGCCAGCGTGAACCCCTGCGGCCGCGCGCCCATCGCCGCGAGGTCCGAGAGGTTGACCGCCAGCGCCTTGTGACCCAGCGCATGCGGATCGACATCGGCGAAGAAATGGCGCCCTTCCACCAGCATGTCCGTCGAAATTGCCAGCATTTCTCCGGCACGTGGTGCCAGCAGCGCACAGTCGTCGCCGATACCGAGCGGCACGTCGGCGCGCGGCGCACCAGCCGCGGCGCGCCGGGCAAAGAAGCGATCGATCAACGAGAACTCGGAGAGCATGGGGGTGTCCGGCGTGCGCCAAAGCGAAGGCAAATGCGGTTAAAAGCGCGCATGGTAGCGCGTACTGCACGGTAAAACCAGGCAAGTAGCGATGTAGCGCAATTACCGTGGCGGTTTTTTCAGCGCTATTTCGGGTGCGGCAGTTGTACCCTTTCCGACGGAATCAGGCGGGGGATTGGCGCTACAATGCCGTCGAATATCCATTCTAATCCGCACCTCGAAGCCCGCCTCATGTCCAATCCCACCGATAGCAAACTTCGCGAAGCCGCACTCGATTATCACGAGTTTCCCACCCCGGGAAAGATCGCGATCGCGCCGACCAAGCAGATGATCAACCAGCGCGATCTCGCGCTCGCGTACTCGCCGGGCGTCGCTTTCGCGTGCGAGGCGATCGTCGAGAATCCGCTGAACGCTGCCCGCTTCACCGCGCGCAGCAACCTGGTCGGCGTCGTGACGAACGGCACCGCGGTGCTCGGCCTCGGCAACATCGGGCCGCTCGCGTCGAAGCCGGTGATGGAAGGCAAGGCGGTGCTGTTCAAGAAGTTTGCCGGCATCGACGTGTTCGATATCGAGCTGAACGAATCGGACCCGCACAAACTGGTCGACGTGATCGCCGCGCTCGAACCGACGTTCGGCGGGATCAACCTCGAAGACATCAAGGCGCCCGACTGCTTCATCGTCGAGCGCGAGTGCCGCAAGCGCATGAAGATTCCGGTCTTCCACGACGACCAGCACGGCACGGCCATCGTCGTCGCGGCGGCGATCACCAACGGCCTGAAAGTGGTCCAGAAGGACATCAAGAGCGTGAAGCTGGTCGCCTCGGGCGCCGGCGCTGCCTCGCTTGCGTGTCTGGACCTGCTCGTCGATCTCGGCCTGCCGATCGAAAACATTCTGGTGACCGACCTCGCCGGTGTCGTCTACAAAGGCCGCGTCGAACTGATGGACCCGGACAAGGAACGCTTCGCCCGTGAGACCGACGCGCGCACGCTGGCCGAAGCGATTGGCGGCGCGGATATTTTCCTGGGGCTGTCGGCGGGCGGCGTGCTGAAGCCGGAAATGGTCAAGGGAATGGCCGCCAGGCCGCTGATCCTCGCACTTGCGAACCCGACGCCGGAAATCATGCCGGAGCTGGCGCTCGAAGTACGACCGGATGCCGTGCTCGCAACCGGCCGCACCGACTATCCGAATCAGGTCAACAACGTGCTGTGTTTTCCGTTCATCTTCCGCGGTGCGCTTGATGCCGGCGCCACGACGGTGACGCGCGAGATGGAAATTGCCGCAGTGAATGCGATCGCCGAGCTGGCTCGCCAGGAGCAGAGCGATATCGTTGCGACCGCTTATGGCATTCAGGATCTGTCATTCGGGCCGGAGTACCTGATTCCGAAGCCGTTCGACCCGCGCCTGATCGTCAAGATCGCGCCGGCTGTGGCGAAGGCCGCGATGGATTCGGGCGTGGCGACCCGGCCAATCGAAGACATGGATGCGTACGAACAGCATCTGCAGCAGTTCGTCTATCACAGCGGCACGACGATGAAGCCGATCTTCCAGCTGGCGCGCAGCGTCGAGCCGGAGAAGAAGCGCATCGTATTCGCGGAAGGCGAAGAGGAGCGCGTGCTGCGCGCGGTGCAGATCATCGTCGACGAGAAGCTCGCGAAGCCGATCCTGATCGGTCGTCCGTCGGTGATCGAACAACGCATGACGCGTTATGGGCTGCGGCTCACGGCTGGCCAGGACTATACGGTCGTCAACACCGATCACGACGAGCGCTATCGCGATTACTGGCAGGAATATCACAAGATGATGGCGCGCAAGGGCATCAGCGAGCAGATGGCCAAGCTCGAAATGCGCCGCCGCACGACGCTGATCGGCTCGATGATGGTGAAGAAGGGCGAAGCGGACGGGATGATCTGCGGCACGATCAGCACGACGCATCGCCATCTGCACTTCGTCGACCAGGTGATCGGCAAGCGCGCAGGCTGCAGCGTCTACGCGGCGATGAATGCGCTGGTGCTGCCGGGCCGGCAGATCTTCATCGTCGACACGCATGTGAACGTCGATCCGACGCCGGAACAGCTCTGCGAAATCACCATCATGGCCGCCGAAGAAGTGCGCCGCTTCGGTATCGAGCCCAAGATCGCGCTGGTCTCGCATTCGAACTTCGGCACGAGCCACGCGCCGTCCGCGCAGAAAATGCGCGACACGCTGGCGTTGCTGCGTGAGCGCGCGCCGGATCTGGAAGTGGACGGCGAAATGCACGGCGACGTAGCGCTCGATGCGAACCTGCGCCGCGAAGTGCTGCCGGAATCGACGCTCGAAGGCGACGCAAACCTGCTGGTGCTGCCGAACATCGACGCGGCAAATATCTCGTACAACCTGCTGAAGACGGCCGCCGGCAACAACATCGCAATCGGTCCGATGCTGCTGGGCGCGGCGCAACCGGTGCATGTGCTGACTTCGTCGGCGACGGTGCGCCGGATCGTCAACATGACCGCATTGCTGGTCGCGGATGTGAGTGCTTCGCGCTAATTTCCCGTAGAAAATTCGCCCGGATAAAAAGAAAGGCGTGCCTGCCACGGCACGCCTTTGGGCGAACAGGGGAATGTCGCCCGAAAATGGCTCCGGCGCTACTGCGCCAGCTCCGGGTGGCCCTGACGATCGAGAGGGAGAAATGCTCCTACGAGGCCCTCTCGACGTGTCATTGAGTTAATTTTATCTTGATCTAGATAGAATATTTGTCAAAAGTCGTCAAAACTACCGTTTTGCGAGGCTTTTCTGTGCCAAAGGAACCTTGCATACGGCGCATGAACATTGATTCCAAAGGCTATTAGCGATACCCTTACGGCTTTCATGGTCGTCGAACTCGTGATTCAACAACGGGAATCCTGATTCATGGCACGCAAGTGGCTCCGCAACGGCGTGCTCATCGCCGCCCTGACGGTCAGTCTGTGCGGGGGGCTAGTCCCAGGCGCTTCGGCGCGCGACTATGCGGCTCCAGCCGGAATTCAGGCGCAGGGTACCGTCGCGGTGGCGCAACTGCCCCGCGAAGCAGTCAATACATTGAACTTGATTGCGGCAGGCGGGCCTTATCCGTATGAGAAGGACGGCATCGTATTCGGCAACTACGAGCGGTTGCTGGCGCCGCAGCGGCGCGGCTATTACCACGAGTACACCGTTCCCACGCCCCGTGCGCGCAACCGCGGTGCACGGCGCATCGTCTGTGGCGGTCCGCTCAGGCAGACCGACAATTGTTTTTACTCCGACGACCACTACACCAGTTTTAAACGTATTGTTGAATGATATTGGGATGAACGGCATGAGCGACAACGTCTACGCGCACGACACTGGAGTCGCGACGGATCTTTTCGCGGCCGGCGACGGCAATCTGTTCCAGCGCGTCATGCAGATGCGCGCCGCCGGTCACGACGGGGACAACCAGAGCGAAGCCAGCACGGTGCTTTCATCGAATGAGGAGCCCATGAGTCTTTTCAAGACCGTACGACCGAACATCGTACAGTCGATCCGCGCGTTTCGCGTGCAGGATCTGGCCGACGAGGCAAACCAGCTCGGCCAGCATTTTCTGTATGCGCAATGCGCGTGCGCACAATCGAAGCAGGAAGTGCTCGAAACGATCGCGACGTCGTTTTTGTTTCCGAAGCATTTCGGCAAGAACTACGACGCGCTTTTTGACTGCCTGACCGACCTGGTTCTCAAGGCCGGCGAGCAGCCTGGTTTCGTGATCGTGCTCGATGCCTTGCCAGTGGCGCAGAAATTCGACAAGGAAGGCCGCGAAACGCTGCTCGACGTATTCCGTGAAGCCGCCGAGTTCTGGGCCGAGCGGAAGGTCGCGTTCCGGGTGTTCTATTCGTTTGCCTGAGCGTCGCGTGATTTGACTGCGGGCGTGATTGCACGGCGCGAGCGTCGTTCGATATAGCAGACAGGAAGCACAGGGCCCGCCATCTGGCGGGCCCTGTGCTTTTCGACGTGCGAGCGCCAAGCGCTACTAGCGGACTACCGCGATCACCATCCGCCCCAGCGCGCCGCCAGTGCGGCGAGCACTGCGATGCCGGCGGTTTCGGTGCGCAACACACGCGGCCCGAGCGCGACAGCGGTGAATCCGCGGGCTGTCGCCGCTTCCTCTTCCTCAATCGACAGGCCGCCTTCTGGGCCGATCAATAGAATCGTTTCGCCGCGCGGCGGTTCGGCTGGCAATGCTGTGAACGCGATGCTTGCGCGCGGCGATAGCAGTAATCGCAATTCGCCGTCAGTGGGCGTTGTGCTCAGTGTGTCGAGCCACGCGGTGAATTCGCGGACCGGCGCGACGGTGGGCAACCGGTTGCGCCCGCACTGCTCGCAGGCCGCCCGCACGATGCCTTCCCAATGCGCAAGTCGTCGCTGCGCCCGTTCGCCGGCAAGACGGACGACGCTGCGTGCCGTTGTCAGCGGTACGAAGTTCGAGGCGCCGAGTTCGACCGCCTTCTCGATCAGCCAGTCCATCTTGTCGCCGCCGGCGATGCCCTGCGCGAGCGTCAACCGATACGGCGGTTCCGCTTCCGCGGCGTCGAATGCGCCGATCTTCACCGACGCCGAGCGTCGCTCCACTTCAATCAATTCCGCCTGATATGCGCCGCCCTCACCGTTGAACAGCACGAGCGAGTCGCCGGCCTGCAGGCGCAGCACCTGGATGTGACGCACGACATCGTCGGGAAGCGACACGACATCGCCGGATTGAAACGACTTGCCGACAAAAAAACGGGGCATCGATGCAGCACTCCCAGGATCACGAAATGCGCCGGGCGAGCGCCCAGCGGTAGCCGTCCAGATCTTCGATCTGGGCGAAACGGTCGCCCCAGAACTGGTCCTGCGGCTCACTGAGGGACTTCGCGCCGGCCGCGAGCGCCCTGGTATAAACCGCATCGACATCGTCGACATACAGATAGAACGACTGCGGTGCGATTGCGCCTGCGCTCTTCGGCGTCTTTGCCGTCGAACCGAACGCGCCTTCGGGCGCGAACATCACGATCAGTTGATCCTGCCAGGTCATCTCGACGTGCATGATCACACCTTCGTCCTGCACGCTGTCGCGTAGCGCAAAACCGAAGGCCGCTTCGTAGAACGCGATCGCGGAGCGTGCATCGCGCACCGTCATGTAAGGAGTCAACCAGGGTACACCGGCTGGGCGAGGCACAGTCATCAAATTCTCCGTATCCAGGGGGCGTCCATGCAGTGCGCCGGTCGGACGGCTGTTGCGCCAGGGCCGTCGATGGCTAGCTGCGGCAGCGTCCGCCAACGTCACCGCGATGGCTGTAAGACTCTGCTTAGTTTATCGCGCACTGCGTAAGGTTCTGCAAATAATGCGGCGTGCAGTGCCGGGTCGTACCACTTCAACCCGGCGATGTCTCGCGTGGCGAGTTGGGCGGCCGCTTGTTCCGCGGTGAGCGCGGCGGGATCGAGCGTGTCGCTTGCCGTTGCCATCAGCCACAGCGTGCCGTAGAGCGGCACGAACGCCGCCATCGTGCGGACCACCGCAAATGAAGCGCGCAGATCGTCGAGTAGCGCCTCGATGCGGGCAGCGTGGAAGTACGGCGCGCCGAGATGGATCGACAGTGCTGCTTGTGGCGCCATCGTGCGTTTGAGCGCGGTGTAGAAGCTTCGCGTGTACAGGCCGGCTGCGGGCGAATCGGGCGGTGTCAGATCGAAGACCACGAGATCGAACAGCTCATGCGATTGCTCGACGAAGACCGCTGCGTCGCCGATCGCGAGTTCGACGCGCGGATCGTCCCACGCGCCACCGTGCACGTCGGGTAGATGCTCGCGTGTCAGGCGGACGACGTCCTCGTCGAGTTCGGCGACGACAATTCGCTCGATGCCGGGATGCTTCAGCAGTTGTTTCGCCGCGCCGCCATCGCCACCGCCGAGCACGAGCGCCGCACGCGGCGCGGGATGCGCGAGCGCAGCCGGGTGGACCATGCACTCGTGATAGATGAATTCGTCACCGGCGGACGTCATTGGCCGACCGTCGAGCGTGAACAACCGGCCGAGCAGCGACGTGTCCCAGATCTCGATGTGCTGGTAACGCGAATCGACGCGCGCGATGCAGTGTGCGTCCGCAAAACCGTAGACGGCATCGGGCGAAGGGCGGAACAGCAGCGGAGGGTTCACGGCGGCGGGGCGCAAGGGCGCGGCGTTTCGATGGGCGAATTATAGTGCCGCGGATTACGGTAGAAGCTCGTCACCAAGCCCCGCCCAGCCCCCACCCGTCCCGGTCCGCAGCGAACGATCTGCTAGAATGTCACGCTTTGCAGCCCCGTCCGTTTGCTCTGCCCGTCTCGCGTCTTCAGGCGCCGCACCGTGCGCGCCACCGGACTGCCGTCGAGCTTCCGGACACCGCCCGCGCCCCGCTTTTTGGACCCGTTCTCCGGACTCGACATGACGACCCCATCTCCCGCTCCCACCTCCCTGATGGCCAACGCGATCCGCGCGCTCGCGATGGACGCCGTTCAACAAGCAAATTCCGGCCACCCCGGCATGCCGATGGGCATGGCCGAGATCGGCGTGGCTTTGTGGTCGCGTCATCTGCGCCACAACCCGGCCAATCCGAACTGGACCGATCGCGACCGCTTCGTGCTGTCCAACGGTCACGGCTCGATGCTGCTCTATTCGCTGCTGCACCTGACCGGCTACGACCTGCCGATCGAAGAGCTGAAGAACTTCCGGCAGATGCATTCGAAGACGCCGGGTCACCCGGAATACGGCATCACGCCGGGCGTCGAAACGACCACCGGCCCGCTCGGTCAGGGGCTCGCCAACTCGGTCGGCATGGCACTCGCCGAAGCGCTGCTCGCCGCCGAATTCAACAAGCCCGATGCGAAGATCGTCGATCACCACACGTACGTGTTTCTCGGCGACGGTTGCCTGATGGAAGGCATCTCGCACGAAGCGTGTTCGTTTGCGGGCACGCTGAAGCTGAACAAGCTGATCGCGTTCTACGACGACAACGGCATTTCGATCGATGGTGAAGTCGTCAACTGGTTCCACGACGACACGCCGAAGCGTTTCGAAGCGTACGGCTGGAATGTGATCCCGCACGTGAACGGCCATGACGTCGACGCAGTCGACGCTGCGATCGTCGCAGCGAAGCAATCGAACAAGCCGACGCTGATCTGCTGCAAGACCGTGATCGGCGAAGGTGCACCGACCAAGGCTGGCAGCCACGACGCGCACGGCGCGCCGCTCGGCGCCGAAGAAATCGCGAAGACGCGTGCGGCGATCGGCTGGAAGTGGGAGCCGTTCGTGATTCCGCAGGAAGTCTATGCCGCGTGGGACGCAAAGGAAGCCGGCAAGCGCTTCGAGTCCACATGGAACGATGCATTCGCGCAATACCAGGCGAAGTATCCGCAGGAAGCGGCCGAATTCACGCGCCGCACCGGCAAGAAACTGCCCGCCGACTGGGCGCAGAAAGCACAAGCGATCATCGCTGCTGCCAACGAACGCGCCGAAACGGTAGCGTCGCGCAAGGCGTCGCAGCAAACCATCGAAGCGCTGGCTGCGGTGCTGCCGGAACTGCTCGGCGGTTCGGCCGATCTGACCGGCTCGAACCTCACCAACTGGAAGGCATCGAAGCCGGTGCGCGCCGCGCATGACGGCGAAAGCGGCATCCAGTGGGGCAACCACGTCAACTACGGCGTGCGCGAATTCGGCATGAGCGCCGGGCTCAACGGCATTACGCTGCATGGCGGCTACAAGGCGTTCGGCGGCACGTTCCTGACGTTCTCCGACTACAGCCGCAACGCACTGCGTATGGCCGCGCTGATGAAGGCGCCGTCTATCTTCGTGTTCACGCACGACTCGATCGGCCTCGGCGAAGATGGCCCGACCCACCAGTCCATCGAGCACGTCTCGAGCCTGCGGTTGATCCCGCATCTGGACGTGTGGCGTCCGGCCGATACGGTCGAAACCGCGGTGTCCTGGACGCAAGCTGTCGAACATCACGGCCCGTCGGTCCTGATCTTCACCCGTCAGAACCTGCTGTTTTCGGCGCGCACCGATGCGCAGATCGCGAACGTTGCGAAGGGCGGCTATGTGCTGCGCGACTGGAACGACGACATCGTTGCGCGCAAGGTGATCCTGATCGCGACTGGCTCTGAAGTCGAACTCGCGCTGAAAGCGGTCGAACCGCTCGCGCGCGACGGCATTGCGGCACGTGTCGTCTCGATGCCGGCCACCACCGTGTTCGACCGGCAGGATGCCGAGTACCGCGAACGCGTGCTGCCGAAGGGCGTACGCCGCGTGGCGATCGAAGCGGGTGTGACGGATTTCTGGCGCAAGTACGTGGGTCTGGAAGGCGGCGTGGTCGGCATCGACACGTTCGGCGAATCGGCCCCGGCTGGCGTGCTGTTCAAGCATTTCGGTTTCACCGTCGAGCATGTTGTCGAGACGGCGAAGGCTGCACTGGGCTAAGCGGCGCTAATTGGCGTTGTAGTGGCGCACGCGGCGTGCTTCACGCTGCGGCGCTCCGCCCGCAGGACCGATCGAACGTATTTTTTTCAGCCATCAGGAGATAGACCATGACGATTCGCGTCGCAATCAACGGCTACGGCCGGATCGGCCGCAACACGCTGCGCGCCTTCTATGAAAACGGCAAGAAGCACGACATTCAGTTCGTGGCGATCAACGACCTCGGTGATGCGAAGACCAATGCTCACCTGACGCAATACGACACCGCGCACGGCAAGTTCCCCGGCGAAGTCGCAGTGGACGGCGAGTACCTCGTCGTGAACGGCGACAAGATCCGCGTGCTCGCAAACCGCAACCCGGCCGAACTGCCGTGGGGCGAACTGGGCGTCGACGTCGTGCTGGAATGCACGGGCTTTTTCACGACCAAGGAAAAGGCTGGCGCCCACATCAAGGGCGGCGCGAAGAAGGTGGTCATCTCGGCACCGGGCGGCAAGGACGTCGACGCAACGATCGTCTACGGCGTGAACCATCATGTGCTGAAGGCCGAGCATACGGTGATCTCGAACGCATCGTGCACGACGAACTGCCTCGCACCGCTCGTCAAGCCGCTGAACGACAAGATCGGCCTCGAAAACGGCCTGATGACGACGATCCACGCCTACACGAACGATCAGGTGCTGACCGACGTGTATCACGAAGACCTGCGCCGCGCGCGCTCAGCCACGCATAGCCAGATCCCGACGAAGACAGGTGCTGCTTCCGCCGTCGGCCTCGTGCTGCCGGAACTGAACGGCAAGCTCGACGGCTACGCGATCCGCGTCCCGACGATCAACGTGTCGATCGTCGATCTGTCGTTTATCGCGAAGCGCGACACGACGGTCGAAGAAGTGAACGCGATCATGAAGGAAGCGTCGGAAGGTTCGTTGAAGGGCATCCTCGGCTACAACACGGCGCCGCTGGTCTCGATCGACTTCAACCATAATCCGGCTTCGTCGACATTCGATTCGACGCTGACGAAGGTGTCGGGTCGTCTCGTGAAGGTGTCGAGCTGGTACGACAACGAGTGGGGCTTCTCGAACCGCATGCTTGATACGGCGGTTGCGCTGGCGAACGCGAAGTAAGCAGGAAGTCGCTGTGTCGTAGCGCATCAAAAAAGCCGCTCTTCGGAGCGGCTTTTTATCGAGGCTAAGAGCGACGACGGTTCAATGCTTGCGATGCGGGCAATTCTCTTTTATGCAGGCGCCGTACAGCGCGAGCGCGTGTTCCTGTAGCTTGAAGCCACGCTCTTTTGCGATGGCCTGCTGACGGGTTTCGATTTCCCCGTCGAAGAATTCTTCGACGAGCCCGCAATCGAGACACACGAGATGGTCGTGATGCGTGCCTTCGTTCAGTTCGAACACGGCTTTGCCGGATTCGAAGTTGCTGCGCGACAGCAGCCCCGCCTGCTCGAACTGTGTAAGCACGCGGTAAACCGTGGCGAGGCCGATGTCGAGCTCTTCGTGAAGCAGGTTCCGGTAGACGTCTTCTGCTGTCAGATGGCGGACTGGGCTATGCTGGAAAATCTCCAGAATCTTGAGGCGCGGAAGGGTCGCCTTGAGCCCGATATTCTTGAGATCGGTCGGATTGGTCATGACAAGGGATCCCTAGAGTACAATGCACGGCTCCAATAGTAATGTGTTTTTGCGGTTCAAGGCCATCTTCGGCGGAATGAAACTCGCGCGGCTTGTCATCGAGCCCGCACGGTGATGAGTGAAATGATTTCAAAATCTTTATCGATCTACCGGGGGAGCCGCATGCGGGGTACCTTGAGCGCGGTTGCGGCAGTGGCGGTTATGACCGTACTCGTCGGATGTTCTACCTATGACAACCTGACGCAGCGCATCGCGCAACGCATCACACCGTATCGCATCACGGTCGTGCAGGGCAACTTCGTTTCGAAGGAAGCCGCGGCGCAGATGCAGGTTGGCATGACGCGGGCGCAGGTTCGCCAGGTGCTGGGCACGCCTCTGCTGGCCGACATGTTCCATGCTGACCGCTGGGACTACGTCTTCTACTTCAAGCGCGGCTCGACGTCGATCGTCCAGCAGCGCGATTTCGTCGTGATGTTTGCCGGCGATAACGTCGCGAGCTGGTCGGGCGGCGAGGATCTGCCGTCTAATCTGGAACTGCTGGCGGAGATCGACGGCGACCGGTTGGGCAAGAAATACAAGGCAGCTGCGGCTAGCGCGGCCAGCGCGCCGTCTGCAGCAGCATCAGACACGGCGGCAGCCGCTGCGCCCGCCGCCACCGATGTCGACGCCAACGCACAGGCCGCACAAGCCGCGAACCGTGCGACGAGCGCGGCGGAAACGTCGTCCGACAGGCCGCGAGTACGCGCAGGTGTACCGCAGTCGAACGGTGGCGTGCCGCAAGGCGCAACGGCGCCGGGACAGCCGCAGTTCCAGTTCCACCGTCCGCCGCCGCCGACCGTCCAGGGTGTGCCGCAGGACAATCCAGTGGGACCGACCGGTTCGAGCAGTGGTGGTCCGACGCTCAACGCACCGTTGACGGCGCCTACGTCGGGAACGAGCAACTAGGCTGACTGTCCACTGGTGTGACGGGCCCTGCGCAACGCGCGGGCTCGTTGCGAGTCGCCAGGTTTCCTGGGCACGTCGCGCGCGGCACGCGGATTACCCGCGTGCTTTTGCGTTACCGCCTTTGCGTCGTCGCTTTTCGCGGTTGTTTCTTACGCTTGCTTTTCGCGGATTACCCATGAAGATTGCCATCGCCGGTGCATCGGGCCGTATGGGCCGGATGCTCATCGAAACAGTCCTGAACGATTCCGCTACCACGCTCTCCGGCGCGCTCGACCGTGCCGGCTCGCCGCAGCTTGGCCAGGACGCGGGCGCGTTCCTCGGCAAGCAGACCGGCGTCGTGCTGACCGACGACCTCGACCGGGTGCTGGCCGAATCCGACTACCTGATCGATTTCACGCGTCCCGAAGGCACGATGCAGCACATCGAGGCCGCGCTGCGTCACAACGTGAAACTCGTAATCGGCACGACTGGTTTCGATAACGCGCAGAAAGCGCAACTGCATGCGGCCGCCGACAAGATCGGCATCGTCTTCGCGGCGAACATGAGCGTGGGTGTCAACGTCACACTGAAGCTGCTGGAATTTGCCGCGCGCCATTTCGCGACCGGCTACGACATCGAGATCATCGAGGCGCATCATCGTCATAAGGTCGACGCGCCCTCGGGCACGGCGCTGATGATGGGCGAGGTCATCGCCGATGCGCTCGGGCGCAATCTCGACGAATGTGCTGTCTATGGTCGCGAAGGCGTGACCGGCGCACGCGATCCTTCAACCATCGGTTTTTCCGCGATTCGCGGCGGCGATATTGTCGGCGATCATACGGTGCTGTTCGCTGGTATCGGCGAGCGTATCGAGATCACGCACAAGTCCGCGAGCCGCCTGTCGTATGCGCAAGGTGCGCTGCGCGCCGTGCGCTTCCTCGAAGACCGCTCTACTGGTCTTTACGACATGCAGGACGTACTCGGCCTGCGCTGAGCACGCTGAGCGTTCTCCGGCAGCCGGCGGCGTATAGCCGCCGCCGCGCTTCATCCAGACAGCGAGGCCCGATGGCAAGCACCGGCATCATCCATTACCTGCAAACCAGCGACGCGATCACGCACGCCGTCGCTTATGTGCTGCTGGCCATGTCGGTTGCGAGCTGGTGCTTTCTGATCGTCAAGAGCTGGATGCTCGGCCGCGCAAAACTGCAGGGGCCGCGCGCAATCGCGAAGTTCTGGCAGGCGCCGACGCTGTCCGACGGTGTGGACGTACTGCGCCGCGCCGATCGCGAACGGGTTTTCGCGCCGCTTGCCGAAGCTGCGTTGCATGCGGCCGAAGCCGACATTCCCGGCATGCTGCTGGCCCGCGTCGATCGTAACGAGCGCGTCATGCGCGCATTGCGGCAAGCGCTCAACGCGTCGCAACGCCGGCTTGAATTCGGCCAGGTGCTGCTTGCCTCGGTGGGCAGTACGGCGCCGTTCGTCGGATTGCTTGGCACCGTCTGGGGCATCTATCACGCGCTTGGCAGCATTGCTTCGAGCGGCCAGGCGATGATCGAGAACGTCGCAGGCCCGGTCGGCGAGGCGCTGATCATGACCGCGTTCGGTCTGGTCGTCGCGATTCCCGCGGTGCTCGCGTACAACGTGCTCGGACGGATGGTGCGGCAATTGTCCGAGGAACTCGACGGCTTCGCGCACGACCTGCACGCGTACGTGTGCGCGCCCGCGAACTGACGCATCCCGGTATCGCGGCAGGCGGAGGACGATATGGCATTCGGCGGATTCGAGAAGAAGCAGCAGGCCGCGCCGATGGCGGACATCAACATGACACCGCTGATCGACGTGATGCTGGTGCTGCTTGTCATCTTCATCATCACGGCGCCGCTGTTCACGCACGCGATCCGGCTCGATCTGCCGCGCGTTGCCGCCGATTCGGCGCGCCAGACGCCGCAAACTATTTCCATCTCGATCGATGTGGCGGGCAAGCTGTACTGGAATGGCAATCCGGTCGCGCTTGACCAGCTACGCGCGCAACTGGTTCAGGCCGGACGTAGCGCGGACCAGCCGGAGATCCATCTACGGGCGTCCCGCGATACGCGCTACGAAGTGATCGCGCAGGTGATGGGCGCGGCGCAGCAGGCGGGGCTTGAGCGGCTCGGTTTCGTGACCGATCCGCCGCCGCCGGGACAGAAGCCCTGATGCACGACGTCGGCGAACGCCTGGCGTAATCGCCTCGGCTTCACGCCTGGCTGGTATTTGCCGCCGCCGCTGTAGCGACGTGGCGCCCACCGCGCGCAGCCACCGGCGCGCAACCCACGGCGCGCAACCCACGGCGCACCGCCCGTCGGACGGTATAATCAGCGCTTTCCCCGTCCACGGGGAGCCGACGACATTTCGTTACGCAGAGCACCACGTCCGGTGCGAAAGCACCGAACCCAGCGATCCATCACACCATGCAAGAAAAATACGTTCCCTCCGACGTCGAATCTGCCGCGCAGTCCGAGTGGCGCGCCAGCGACGCCTACAAGACGACGGAACTCGCCAGCAAGCCGAAGTTCTACTGCGTCTCGATGCTGCCGTACCCGTCGGGCAAGCTGCACATGGGACACGTACGCAACTACACGATCAACGACGTGATGTACCGCTATCTGCGGATGAACGGCTACAACGTGCTGATGCCGATGGGCTGGGACGCGTTCGGCATGCCCGCCGAAAACGCCGCGATGGCGAACGGCGTGCCGCCGGCGCGCTGGACCTACGACAACATCGCGTACATGAAGGGGCAGATGCAGTCGATGGGACTCGCCATCGACTGGTCGCGCGAAGTCGCGACCTGCAGCCCGGCCTACTACAAGTGGAACCAGTGGCTGTTCCTGAAGATGCTCGAAAAGGGCATCGCGTACAAGAAAACCGGCACCGTGAACTGGGACCCGGTCGACCAGACTGTGCTCGCGAACGAACAGGTGATCGACGGGCGCGGCTGGCGCTCCGGCGCGCTGGTCGAGAAGCGCGAAATCCCGATGTACTACATGCGCATCACGCAGTACGCGGATGAGCTGCTGAGCGACCTCGAAGGCCTCGGCTGGCCAGAACGCGTGAAGGTCATGCAGCAGAACTGGATCGGCAAGAGCTACGGCGTGAACTTCGGCTTCCCGTATGAGATCGACGGTGAGGAAAAGCTGCTGCGCGTGTTTACGACACGCGCCGACACGATCATGGGCGTCACCTTCTGCGCGGTGGCCGCCGAGCATCCGCTCGCCACGCGTCTTGCGCGGGACAAGCCGGAACTGCAGGCCTTTATCGAAGAGTGCAAGCGCGGCGGTGTCGCGGAAGCCGACGTTGCGACGATGGAAAAGAAGGGCATCGGTACCGGCTTCTACGTGACGCATCCGCTCACGCAGGAACGCATCGAAGTGTGGATCGGCAACTACGTGCTGATGAGCTACGGCGAAGGCGCGGTGATGGGTGTGCCGGCGCACGACGAGCGCGACTTCGCGTTCGTGAAGAAGTACGGTTTGCCGATCAAGCAGGTGATCGCTATAGAAGGCGAGTCGTTCTCCGCCGACGCATGGCAGGAGTGGTACGGCAGCAAGGAAGGCTGCGTCTGCATGAATAGCGGCAAGTACGACGGCCTGAACTACACGCAGGCCATCGATGCAGTGGCTGCCGACCTCAAGGCACTCGGTCTCGGTGACAAGCAGGTCACCTGGCGTCTGCGCGACTGGGGCATTTCGCGGCAGCGTTACTGGGGCACGCCAATCCCGATCATTCATTGCGACACGTGCGGCGACGTACCGGTCCCGGAACAGGACCTGCCCGTCGTGTTGCCGGAAGACCTCGTGCCGGATGGCACCGGCAATCCGCTCGCGAAGTCCGAAGCGTTCGTGAACTGCGTGTGTCCGAAGTGCGGCGCGCCGGCCAAGCGCGAGACCGACACGATGGACACCTTCGTCGATTCCGCGTGGTACTTCTCGCGTTACGCCGCGCCCGATGCGGAGACCATGGTCGACGAACGCACCGACTACTGGATGCCGATGGACCAGTACATCGGCGGCATCGAACACGCCATCCTGCATCTGCTGTATTCGCGCTTCTGGGCCAAGGTGATGCGCGACATGGGTCTCGTGAAATTCGCCGAGCCCGCGAAGAACCTGCTCACGCAGGGCATGGTGCTCAACGAAACCTATTACCGCGAGAACGACGCAGGCAAGAAGGCGTGGTTCAATCCCGCCGATGTCGTCGTCACGCACGACGACAAGGGTCGCCCGGTCGGTGCGACGCTCAACGCCGATGGTCAGCCCGTGGTGCTCGGTGGCATCGAGAAGATGTCGAAGTCGAAGAACAACGGCGTCGATCCGCAGATCCTGATCGACCTGTACGGTGCCGATACCGCGCGCCTCTTCACGATGTTCGCGTCGCCGCCGGAGCAGCAGCTCGAGTGGTCGGGCGCGGGTGTCGAAGGCGCGAGCCGGTTCCTGCGTCGCGTGTGGTCGTTTGGACAGAGCAATGAAGCGGTGTTGCGCGGTGGTTCGTCGGCGGCTACGCAAGCGCCCGGCGATGTCGACAAGACTGTGCGTCGCGAGATCTACAGTGTGCTGAAGCAGGCCGATTTCGATTATCAGCGGCTGCAGTACAACACGGTTGTCTCGGCGGCGATGAAGATGCTCAACGCACTCGAAGGCGCGAAGGGCGCGCAGCCCGCTGTGCTGCGCGAAACCTACGGCGTGCTGTTGCGCGTGCTGTACCCCGTCGTGCCGCACGTCACGTTCCAGTTGTGGCGCGAACTCGGCTATGCCGACGAATTCGGTTCGCTGCTCGACGCGCCGTGGCCAAAGGTCGACGAAGCCGCGCTCGAGCAAACGGAGATCGAACTCGTGCTGCAGGTGAATGGCAAGGTGCGCGGTGCGGTGACGGTCGCGAAGGACGCATCGCGCGAAGCGATCGAAGCAGTAGCGCTCGCGCACGAGATGGTTACGAAGTTCAGCGAAGGCAAGCCGCCGAAGAAGATCATCGTCGTGCCGGGCCGGCTGGTGAACATCGTCGTTTGATATCGACGCGGAGCGCCATGTGATGTCGTGTTGTCCGCCGCAGTGCGCGGCGACACACGATGCACCGCGGGATTTACTGCGAACCAGGGAGCCAATGTGATTCGCAAATCGTTTCTGATGCTGACGTGCAGTGCGCTGCTCCTGTCGGCGTGCGGCTTTCAGCTGCGCGGCCAGCAGGACTATGCGTTCAAGCGCCTGGCCATCGCCGGCGGACAGGCAGCCGGTATCGCGCGCCTCACGCGCATGGTGCAGGGCGGCAGCGACACCGTGGTGGTGAACAACGCAGCCAACGCCGACGCGACGCTGCATCTGTCGGAAGGGCAGGGCACCAGCGTGCTGACGCTGAATGCGCTGGGAGTCGTCGAGGAATACCAGATCAACTACACGCTGAACTACTCGCTCGTCGGCGCGGACGGCACACTGCTGATTCCGCCGAGCGCGATCGCACTGAACCGTGCGATGACCTATAGCGACCAGTATTCGCAGGCGAAGTCCGCGGAATACGACCTGCTGATCGCCGACATGCGCAACGACGCCGTCGACCAGTTGATGCGCCGTCTCTCGGTCGTTCACACGCTGCACCCGGGCCCGGGCCAACAGGTACCAGGCGTCGCGCCGCGCGCACCGTTGCCGCCGCCGCCGCTGTGATCGGCATGACGATTTTCACCGGCCACTAGCCATGCAACTGCGACTCGACTCGCTCGAAACACACCTCGCGAAAGGGCTCGCGGGCCTCTACGTCGTGTACGGCGACGAGCATCTGATCGCGCAGGAAGCGTGCGACCGCATTCGTGCGTCGGCGCGTGCCGCTGGCTTTACCGATCGCTCGGTGTTCACCGTGGAGCGCGGTTTCGACTGGAGTTCGCTACTCGGCGCGAGCCAGTCGATGTCGCTGTTCGGCGACCGGCAACTCGTCGAGCTGCGCATTCCATCGGGCAAACCCGGCAAGGAAGGTGCGGATGCGCTGAAGTCGCTGGCTGCTGCGGTGAATGACGAGGTGCTGACGATCGTTACGCTACCGCGGCTCGACGCCGCGACGCAGAAGGCTGGCTGGTTCACCGCGCTATCCGAAGCGGGCGTCGCCCTGAAGATCGATTCTATCGAACGGGCGCAGTTGCCGAACTGGATCGGTCAGCGGCTGGCGCAGCAGGGACAGCGGATGGCAGCCGGCGAAGACGGGCGGCGCGCGCTGCAGTTCATCGCTGAGCGTGTGGAGGGCAATCTGCTCGCCGCACATCAGGAAATCCAGAAGCTCGGGCTGCTCTATCCAACTGGTGCGTTGAGCTTCGAGCAGGTTCACGATGCGGTGCTGAACGTAGCCCGCTACGACGTGTTCAAGCTGAACGAAGCGATGCTCGCCGGCGATGTCGGGCGGCTTTCGCGCATGCTCGACGGTCTGCGCGGCGAAGGCGAAGCGGCGGTGCTGGTGTTGTGGGCCGTGGTCGAGGAAGTGCGCACGCTGTTGCGTATCAAGCGCGGTGTCGCTGCGGGCAAACCGCTCGCGATGCTGCTGCGCGAGAACCGCGTATGGGGTCCGCGCGAACGGCTCGTCGGACCGGCGCTGTCGCGCATCACCGAGCCGGCGCTGGAAAAAGGTCTCGCGCTTGCCGCGCGGCTCGACCGGCAGGTGAAGGGGCTGTCGGGCAACACGCCGGGCCAGCCGCGCGACAATCCGCCGCCTGATCCATGGGATGGCCTGTTCGAACTGGCGATGAGTGTTGCCGCGCCGCGCAACGCGC
This sequence comes from Paraburkholderia acidicola, assembly GCF_002362315.1. Lineage (GTDB taxonomy): Bacteria > Pseudomonadota > Gammaproteobacteria > Burkholderiales > Burkholderiaceae > Paraburkholderia > Paraburkholderia acidicola. Next base: position 886,971 of record NZ_MTZV01000004.1, on the reverse strand, counting down.
CATCGGCTGGTGCGCCAGCGCGTCGCGCGGGCTAGCCTAAGCGTCGTAGCCCGCCTGGCGCAACCTCATGCGGTAGTGCGAACAGTCAGCCCGACGCTACGGAGCGGCGCCTGACAAACCAGCGCGACAAGACTTACAATCGACGCATCTCCCGCTCAACCCCGCAGTACGCCGCGCCGGCCGCGATTGGCAGTTTCCGGTCCGCGTGGGCACCCGAGAATCACGAAGATGGATATCGACCAGTACATGACGGACCTCGGCCGCCGCGCCCGCCTCGCATCGCGTGCGATGGCGCGGGCGTCGACGGCGGCGAAGAATGCCGCGCTCGATGCGGTTGCGCGCGCCATCGAGCGCGATGCCGCGTTGCTCAAAACCGCCAACGCACGCGATGTCGCGCGGGCTCGCGAGAAAGGGCTCGACGCTGCGTTTATCGACCGGCTCACGCTGTCTGACAAGGCGCTGAAGACGATGGTCGAAGGCTTGCGTCAGGTCGCCGCGTTACCCGATCCGATCGGTGAAATCACCAACCTCAAATATCGTCCGAGCGGCATCCAGGTCGGTCAGATGCGCGTACCGCTCGGCGTGATCGGAATCATCTACGAATCGCGTCCGAACGTAACGATCGATGCTGCCGCGTTGTGCCTGAAATCCGGCAACGCGACGATCCTGCGCGGCGGTTCTGAAGCACTCGAATGCAATACGGCGCTCGCGAAGCTGATCGGCGAAGGGCTGGAAGCAGCCGGCCTGCCGCAGGACGCGGTGCAGGTCGTCGAAACGTCGGATCGCGCGGCTGTTGGTGTACTGATCACGATGACCGAATACGTCGACGTGATCGTGCCGCGTGGCGGCAAGAACCTGATTGCGCGTCTGATGGAAGAAGGGCGCGTGCCGATGATCAAGCACCTCGACGGCATCTGCCACGTGTATGTCGACGACCGCGCGGATCTCACGAAGGCGCTGACCGTGTGCGATAACGCGAAGACGCATCGCTACGGCACCTGCAACACGATGGAAACGCTGCTGGTCGCACGCGGTATCGCCAGCGAGGTACTGCCGCCGCTCGGCAGGCTGTATCGCGACAAGCAGGTCGAGCTGCGCGTCGATCCGGCAGCGCGCGCGGTACTCGAAGCGGCGAAGGTCGGCCCGCTCGTCGATGCCACCGAAGAAGACTGGCGCACCGAATATCTCGCGCCGGTGCTGGCGATCAAGATCGTCGATGGCCTCGATGCCGCGATCGATCACATCAACACGTACAGCTCCGCCCACACCGATGCGATCGTTACCGAAGATCACGATCGCGCGATGCGTTTCCTGCGCGAAGTCGATTCGGCGAGCGTGATGGTCAACGCGTCGACGCGTTTCGCCGACGGTTTCGAGTTTGGTCTCGGCGCGGAGATCGGCATTTCGAACGACAAGCTGCATGCGCGCGGGCCGGTTGGACTCGAAGGGCTGACCTCGCTGAAATACGTCGTGCTTGGGCACGGTGAAGGGCGGCAGTAGATCGCCTGTAAAGCGGCGCGCATTGCATTGCATTAGCGCGCCGTCTGCTTCTCGTACCCGCAGTCAATCATGCCTTGTAGCGACCATGCGAGTCGCCACAAGGCAACAACATCTCATCGAGGACCGCCGATGCTCTGGGTCAAGACGTTTCACATCGTTCTGGTGGCTGCCTGGTTTGCAGGACTGTTCTACTTGCCGCGCATTTTCGTGAACCTTGCGATGGAGACGGAGCCTGCGGCGATCAAGCGTCTGCTCATCATGGCGCGCAAGCTGTTTCGCTTCATGACGTTTATCGCGGTGCCTGCGTTGCTGTGTGGACTGTGGCTGTGGCTCGTGATCGGCGTCGGACGCGGGCAGGGCTGGATTCACGCGAAGGTCGGTGTCGTCGCGCTGCTCGTGATCTATCACGCGTATTGCGGCAGGCTGCTCGCAACCTTCGAGCGCGGTGAAAACCGCCGTTCGCACAAGTGGTATCGCATGTATAACGAACTGCCTGTGCTCGGCCTGCTAGCAGCCGTTGCGCTGGTGGTGATCAAACCGTTCTAAACGACTCGATGCGGGGCCGGCCCTGCCGCCAGGCACGCCGACCTTGTAACATGCCGCAACGCTAGCCAGCGTTGCGCGCCTCCGCCTCACTCCTTCGGACCAATACGCCTGCGCGTAATCAAGTCCTTCGCTCCCGCCAGCTTTTCCGTCAACGCCGGTCCGCACTGCAGCGCGACACCGACCGCGAGAATATCGCCGATCGCGAGATGCGACGTTCGCGAGGTCATCGGTGAGAACACGTCGGTGTCTTCGTCGACGTTCGCGTGCAGCCCGACCGATGCGAGCCGCGCGAGCGGCGAATTGCCGTGCGTAACCGCGATCACTTTTGCGCCGCTTTCGAGCGCGGCTTTCGCCGCGTCGACGATGTCGCGTGTGCGCCCGGTGTTCGAGATCGCGACGACCACATCGCCTGGACCGAGCAGCGCCGCCGACATCAGAAACGTCTGCGGATCCGAATACGCGACGCTCGGCATGCCGAGCCGGAAGAACTTGTGCTGCATGTCCTGGGCTGCGATGCCGGACCCGCCCGCACCGTAGAACTCGATGCGCCGCGCGCCCGCGAGCAGCGTGATCGCATCGGCGACCGAATCCGACGAAAGATTGTTGCGCACCTGGATCAGCGCACCGATCGTCCGGTCGAGGACCTTCGCCGCTACGCCGGGTACCGGCTCGTCGGGGCGCACGTCGCGATAGACGGCGGGTACGTCGGCGGCGACGCCTTGCGCGAGGCGGATCTTGAATTCGCGGAAGCCCGAAAATCCGAGCGCGTGACAGAAGCGCGCGATGGTCGGTTGGCTCACGCCGGCACGCTGCGCGACCTCCGTCATCGACAGATCGAGCACCTCGCGCGGCGCTTCGAGCACGTAATCGGCGAGCTTGCGCTCGGACGGCCGCAACTGATCGCGCATCGCTTCTACCTGGGACAGCATCATCGGAAAACTCGCACTATGCTGAAAGATCCGTGGACTATAGCGGATTCACGGGTTTGTACAAATACTACATATCCTGCCTAGGTATATTCCCTGGGTTGTCGATGAAAAGCCTGTAAGTGCCGTGTGTATTGGGCTTGTGCAAGGCGCGCGCACAACGAGTCAGGTCTGAATTGCCGTTGCGAACGTGTAGTTTTTCTACTAACATTCGAATCAAGATGCCGGGACCACCCGGCCGCGCCTTACCTGTGCATCACGTCCCCGCCAGAAGACGAAGGAGATTCGATGGTTTCCCCGCATTCGCATTTGATGAAGGTCACGCGACGCGTGATCGAGCGCAGCAAGCCCACGCGCGCAGCCTATCTCGCCCGTATCGATGCAGCGCAGGGCAAGTTCCCGGCGCGCGGCGCACTGTCGTGCGCGAACCTCGCACACGGATTCGCGGGCCTCGAAGGCAACGACAAGCTCACGATCAAGGCCATTCGCGCGCCGAACATCGGCATCGTCTCCTCGTATAACGAAATGCTGTCGGCGCATGCGCCGTACAAGGACTATCCCGATCTCATCAAGCAGGCTGCGCGCGAAAACGGCGGCGTCGCGCAGTTCGCAGGCGGCGTGCCCGCGATGTGCGACGGCGTGACGCAGGGCAATGCGGGCATGGAACTGTCGCTGTTCTCGCGCGAAGTGATCGCGATGAGCACAGCGATTGCGCTGACCCACAACATGTTCGATGCCGCACTGTGTCTCGGCATCTGCGACAAGATCGTGCCGGGTCTGCTGATCGGCGCATTGCAGTTCGGCCACCTGCCCACGATCTTCGTCCCCGCGGGCCCGATGGCAAGCGGTCTGTCGAACGACGACAAGGCGAAGATCCGCCAGCAGTTCGCGACCGGCAAGGTCGGTCGTGACGCGCTGCTCGAAGCTGAAGCTGCCGCATATCACGGCCACGGCACATGCACGTTCTACGGCACCGCGAACAGCAACCAGATGTTGATGGAAGTAATGGGCCTGCATCTGCCGGGCTCGGCCTTCGTTCACCCGCATACACCGCTGCGCGATGCGCTCACGGCTGCCGCGGCGCGGCGCGTGCTCGATCTGACGGTCGAGCGCGGTCATTACACGCCGGTTGGCCACGTGGTCGACGAGAAGGCGATCGTCAACGGCATCGTTGCACTGCTTGCTACGGGCGGCTCGACCAACCACACGCTGCACCTCGTCGCGATTGCGCGGGCGGCTGGTGTGATGATCGACTGGGACGACTTCGACGAATTGTCGCAAGCTGTGCCGTTACTCGCGAAGATTTACCCGAACGGCAAGGCCGACGTGAATCATTTCCACGCGGCGGGCGGCGTTGCGTTCCTCGTGCGTAACCTGCTCGAAGGCGGCTTGTTGCATGAAGACGTGACGACGGTCGCGGGTCGTGGTCTGTCGCACTACACGCAGGAACCGAAATTGCTCGATGGTCAGTTGACATGGGTCGACGGCGCGCCGAAGAGCGAAGACACGACCGTGCTGCGTGGCATCGAAGACCCGTTCCAGGCAGATGGCGGTTTGCGTCTGATGCAAGGCAAGCTCGGGCGCGGTGTGATCAAGATTTCGGCGGTAGCGGCGGCACATCGGAAGGTGACCGCGCCCGCGATCGTGTTCGATTCGCAGGAAGCGGTGCAGGAAGCATTCGACAATGGCGAGCTGAAGCGCGATTTTGTCGCGATCGTGCGGTTCCAGGGTGCGCGCGCAAATGGCATGCCGGAACTGCATCGTTTGACGCCGCTGCTTGGTGTGTTGCAGGATCAGGGTTTCCATGTCGCGCTCGTCACGGACGGCCGTATGTCAGGCGCGTCGGGCAAGGTGCCTGCCGTGATCCACGTGTCGCCCGAAGCACTGCTGCAAGGGCCGCTCGGCAAGGTGCGCACCGGCGACACGATCGTCATCGACGCCGAGGCGGGCGTACTCGACATCGATATCGATGAGACGGAATGGGCCGCGCGTCCGGAAGCCGAGCCGGTTCATCAGGCGGGCAACGAAGTCGGCTTTGGCCGGGAGCTGTACGGTGTGTTTCGCGCGGCGGCGGCTCCCGCGGAACTGGGTGCATCGGTATTCGGTCCGCTGGTTGGAGAGCGCGCTGAGATCCATCACACCCTCCAGGAACTGCAGAAACAAGGAGCATGACCATGACGACAAAAACAGTAAGCGACATCGTGCGCCTCGGCCCGGTCATTCCGGTCCTCGCATTCGATTCGGCGGAGCAGGGCGAAAGCGTTTCGCGCGCGCTGCATGCGGGCGGCGTGAAGGTTCTCGAGATCACGCTGCGTACCGAAGCGGGTCTGAAAGCAATCGAACGCGCGAGCGGGCTCGCCGACGATATCGTCGTCGGTGTCGGCACGATTACGCGGCCCGAGCAATGCGCACTCGCGAAGAAAGCGGGCGCGCAGTTCGGTGTATCGCCGGGTCTGACGAAGGAGATGCATCAGGCTGCGCTCGATGCGGGCTTGCCGCTGTTGCCCGGCGTCATGACGCCGACGGACATCATCGCGGCGCTCGAACTCGGCTATGAGATCGTCAAGTTTTTCCCCGCGCAGCCCGCGGGCGGCGTGCCGATGCTGCAAGCCTTTCACGGTCCGTTTCCGACGTTGAAGTTCTGCCCGACGGGCGGCATCACCGCAGAATCGGCGCTGAATTTCCTCGCGCTGCCGAACGTGGTGTGCGTCGGTGGTTCGTGGTTGACGCCGAAGTCCGCCGTAGCTGCGCAGAACTGGGCCGAAGTCACGCGCCTTGCGCGTGCAGCCAGCGAACTGGCACCGCCTGTGCGCTGAACGTAGACGTGCGCACGGATCGAAGCTAGCGGGAACGACGCTTGCATACAGAGCCTCGCCGATGCAGCCAGCAGGCTGTGTGGCGAGGCTCTGTGCTGTCGGAACCATGCGCCACACGCAGCGGTCGTGCTGCCGCGCGCTGCACTGCAGCGACGTCAGCCCACATCCCATGCAATGTTCACGCGCCATCCGCGACAACAAACAGTAGAATTCAGCGACCACGCGGCGGTTTCATCGGTACCGCGTCGAGTTGCCACGCAGGATGCCCGCGCGCTGCATCCATATCGATAACGCAGAGGAGGCGCTTCACTCATGGACGCAGTTCACGGCAGCATGCTGCTCGTTTACGCATTGATCGCCATCGCGGCGCTGATCCTGTTGATCACGCGCTACAAGGTGTATCCCTTCCTCGTCCTGATCATCGTCTCGCTGCTGCTCGGGCTTGCGGTCGGCATGCCGATGGGTCAGATCGTGAAGTCGTTCGAAACCGGTAACGGTAATACGCTAGGACACATCGCGATCGTCGTTGGCCTTGGCACGATGCTCGGCAAGATGATGGCCGAATCGGGCGGCGCGGAGCGCGTCGCGACGACGTTGATCGACTGGTTCGGCGAGAAGAATATTCACTGGGCGATGGTGTGCGTCGCGGTGATCGTCGGCTTGCCGGTGTTCTTCGAAGTCGGCTTCGTGCTGTTGATCCCGATCGCGTTCAACGTCGCGAAGCGCACCGGTAAATCGCTGCTGCTGATCGGGCTGCCGATGGTCGCGGGGCTATCGGTTGTACACGGACTGATTCCGCCGCATCCGGCCGCGATGCTCGCGGTGCAGGCGTATCACGCCGACATCGGCAAGACCATCCTGTATGGGTTGATCGTCGGTATTCCGACGGCGATTGTCGCCGGTCCGTTGTTCGCGCTGCTGATACACCGCTATATCAAGCTGCCGGAACACAATGCGCTCGCGGCGCAGTTCACCGGTTCGAGTTCGCAGGATGCTGTGAAGGGCGATGCAAAGGGTGACGCGAAGCCGGATGCAAAACGTACGCTGCCGAGCTTCGGTATCACGCTCTTCACGATCCTGCTGCCGGTGATCCTGATGCTGATCGGCAGCTGGGCCGATCTCGTTTCGACACCGAAGACCCTGCCGAACGATCTGCTGAAATTCGTCGGCAACTCCGACGTCGCATTGCTGATCTCCGTACTCGTGAGCTTCTGGACCTTCGGTGCAAGGCGCGGCTTTAATCGCGAGCAGATCCAGAAATTCTGCGGCGACTGTCTCGCGCCGATTGCGGGGATTACACTGATCGTCGGTGCGGGCGGCGGCTTTGGACGCGTGCTGATGGACAGCGGCATTTCGAAAGAGATCGTCGAAGTCGCAACGAATGCGCATCTGTCACCGCTGTTATTCGGCTGGTTCGTCGCTGCGCTGATCCGCCTCGCTACAGGCTCCGCGACGGTCGCGATGACGACAGCCTGCGGTATCGTCGCGCCGATCGCATCGGCGGCCGGCGCGCAGGTGAGCCCGGAACTGCTGGTGCTGGCCACCGGTTGCGGCTCGCTGATCTTTTCGCACGTGAACGACGGCGGTTTCTGGCTGGTCAAGGAATACTTCGGCATGACAGTGGGGCAGACCTTCAAGACATGGTCGCTCTGCGAAACCATCATTTCGGTGATGGGTCTCGGTTTGACGTTCGCTCTCGCGGCGGTCCTGTAAGGAGCAGTAGATGATCTTGATAGCAATGGGCGTGTCGGGCGCAGGCAAGACGCGCATCGGCGAGATGCTGGCGGAACGCCTGCACTGCGGCTTCACTGATGGCGACGCGTTTCACAGCGCCGCCAACAAGGAGAAGATGCATCACGGTATTCCGCTGACCGACGAAGACCGCTGGCCGTGGCTGCGCACAATCCGCGCGGCGATCGAAGAAAAGCAGCGGGCCAGCGAGACTGCAGTGTTCACGTGTTCGTCGTTGAAGCGCTCGTATCGCGACATTCTGCGCAATGGCGATCGCGACGTAGTTTTCGTGTATCTACATGGTTCGCTGGAAACGCTGCGCGAACGGTTGAAGACGCGCACGGGTCACTTCTTCGATCCGTCGCTGCTGCAAAGCCAGCTCGATACGTTAGAAGAACCGGACGCTGAAGAAGCGATTACGGTGAGCATCGATCTGACGCCGGAGCAGATCGTCGATGAGGTGTTCGCGCAACTGAAGACGCGCGACGGGGTGTAGTTAGCAGTAACGCGGCAGGCGGCAGGTCGGCACATCGACCGCACGAAAAAAAAGGCACTCGCAAGGAGTGCCTTTTTCATTGCTGGCGGCGTGTGCGTTACTTAAAGCCGCCGCCGTTCATGCCGCTGCAGCAGGACCTTTACTTGATCCGCTTCGCCAGTTCAATCGCCTTGCCGACGTACGACGCAGGCGTCATCGCGAGCAAACGCTCTTTCGCATCCGCAGGAATCTGCAGGCCGCCGATGAACGTCTGCAACGCATCGCGCGTGATGCCCTTGCCGCGCGTCAGTTCCTTCAACTGTTCGTACGGATTCTCGATGCCGTAGCGGCGCATCACCGTCTGCACCGGTTCGGCAAGCACTTCCCAGCAGTTGTCGAGATCGTCGTTCAGACGCTGCGGATTGACTTCGAGCTTGTCGAGACCGCGGATCAACGCATCGTAGGCAAGCAGCGAGTAACCGAACGCAACGCCGATATTGCGCAGCACCGTCGAGTCGGTCAGATCGCGCTGCCAGCGCGACACCGGCAGCTTGTCGGCGAGATGTCGCAGCGTCGCGTTCGCGAGGCCGAGATTGCCTTCCGAGTTTTCGAAGTCGATCGGATTGACCTTGTGCGGCATCGTCGACGAACCGATTTCGCCGGCCTTCGTTTTCTGCTTGAAATAGCCGACCGAGATATAGCCCCACACGTCGCGGTCGAGATCGAGCAGGATCGTGTTTGCACGCGCGACGGCATCGAACAGTTCGGCCATGTAGTCGTGCGGTTCGATCTGGATCGTGTACGGATTGAACTTCAGCTTCAGGCGCTGTTCGACCACATCGCGCGAAAACGCTTCCCAGTCGAACTCCGGATAGGCGGACAGATGCGCATTGAAGTTGCCGACCGCGCCGTTCATCTTGCCGAGCAGTTCGACTTTGGCGATGCGCTCGATCGCGCGTTCGAGCCGCGCGGCGACGTTGGCGATTTCCTTGCCGAGCGTCGTCGGGCTGGCGGGCTGACCATGCGTGCGCGACAGCATCGGCTGTTCGGCGTGCAGGTGTGCGAGCTTGACGAGGCGCTCGTACACCGAGCGCAGCGCCGGCAGCATGACGTGCTCGCGCGCACCGGCGATCATGAGGCCGTGCGACGTGTTGTTGATGTCTTCCGACGTACACGCGAAGTGGATGAACTCGCTTGCGCGTTCCAGTTCGGGCTGGCCTTTCACCGATTCCTTCAACCAGTATTCGACCGCTTTCACGTCGTGATTCGTCACGCGCTCGATGTCCTTGATGCGCGCGGCATCGTGCGCGGTGAAGCGCTCGACGAGTTGCAGCAGGAACTGTTCGGACGCATCGGAGAAACGCGGCACTTCGTCGAGGCCGGCGCGCGACAGCGCGATCAGCCAATGGATTTCGACGGTCACGCGATGGCGCATGAACGCAGCCTCCGAGAGCCACTCGCGCAGGGCTTCGGTTTTCGACGCGTAGCGGCCGTCGAGCGGGGACAGCGCAGTCAGCGCGAACAGGGTGTCGGGGCGGGTGTCGGACATGATGGGGCGGACCGGAGGGTGAAGATCGGGAGAACCGCGAATTTTACCACCGTGCGGGCCGTGCCCCTTCCAGGGTCTGCTTTGTACGTGCGCCGTGCCGCCCGAATCGCGCCGCGCCGCTAGAATGCCGCTACTTACTGCCCGCTGCCCAAGGTCCCATGGAACTGAAATGGCTTGAAGACTTCGTTTCGCTTGCGGAAACCCACAGTTTCAGCCGCTCGGCGGAATTGCGTCATGTCACGCAGCCGGCGTTCTCGCGTCGCATCCAGGCGCTCGAAGCGTGGCTCAGCACGGAACTGATCGATCGTTCGGTCTATCCGACGCGGCTCACGGGGGCCGGGCAGGTGTTCTACGAGCAGGCGCTGGCGATGCTGTCGCAGTTCCACGAAGCGCGCACGCTGCTGCGCGGGCACACCGGAACGCCGGCGGCGACCATCGAATTCGCCGTGCCGCACACGCTCTCGCTTACGTATTTTCCGGGCTGGCTGCAGCGCATCGAATCGCGGCTCGGTCCGGTGCACACGCGGCTGCGCGCACTGAACGTGCACGATGCGGTGCTCTCACTGGTGGAAGGCGGCTGCGACCTGGTGATGGGCTATCACCACCCGAGCCATCCGGTCGCGCTCGACCCGGCCCGCTATGACATGCTGACCATCGGGATCGAAACGATCAGTCCGTTTTCGGCTGCGTCGCGCGCGGGGCGGCCCCGTTACACGCTGCCAGGCACGCCCGACGCGCCGGCGCCGTATCTGTCGTACACAGCGAACGCGTACCTGGGGCGCATGACCGAGGTGATCATCTCGAACGCACCGGCGCGGCTCTACCTCGACCGCGTGTATGAAACCGATATGGCCGAAGGGTTAAAGGCCATGGCGCTGGCCGGGCACGGCATTGCATTCCTGCCGCATAGCGCCGTCGAGGATGCAACCGCCGACGGCCGCCTCGTCCGGCTCGATCGCGCGACCCGCGGCGTCGCCGAAGGCCAGTTCACACTCACGATGGAAATCCGCCTGTATCGCGACAAGATGGCCGTGCAGGGCGACGATCCGCGCCATGTGCTAATCCGCAAGCTCTGGGATATCGTGAGCGCGGAACTGGCGGAGCGTGCCGGATGAGCGAGATTGCGGCCATGCCGTTTCGCGACCGCTTTTTTCGACTTTTTCGACGTTATGCGTGAAAAGCATAACGGGATGAACAAACGGCATTGGATTTCACGACGGCGTTTTTCGACAATGTGCGCACCCGATCGACGCTGGAGCGTTCATGTCATCACAACCGCAGTCCGCATCATCTTTGCAGTCCGTCCCGTCCTACCTCAATAGCGACAATCTCGGCCCGTGGGGTAACTATCTGCGGCAGGTCGACCGCGTCGCGCCGTACCTCGGCCCGTTGTCGCGCTGGCTCGAAACGCTGAAGCGCCCGAAGCGGATCCTGATCGTCGACGTCCCCATCGAACTCGATAACGGCACAGTTGCCCACTTCGAAGGCTACCGCGTGCAGCACAACGTATCGCGTGGTCCGGGCAAGGGCGGCGTGCGTTATCACCAGGATGTCACGCTGTCGGAAGTGATGGCGCTGTCGGCCTGGATGTCGGTGAAGAATGCGGCCGTGAACGTGCCGTACGGCGGCGCGAAGGGCGGTATCCGTGTTGATCCGCGCACGCTGTCGCGTGGCGAACTCGAGCGCATGACACGTCGCTACACCAGCGAAATCGGCATCATCATCGGACCGAACACCGATATTCCTGCGCCGGACGTCAACACGAACGAGCAGATCATGGCGTGGATGATGGACACCTACTCGATGAACCAGGGCCAGACGGCCACGGGCGTCGTGACGGGTAAGCCGATCACGCTCGGTGGTTCGCTGGGCCGCCGCGAAGCGACGGGCCGTGGTGTGTTCGTTGTCGGCTGTGAAGCGGCGCGCCGCATCGGCTTCGACATCGAAGGCGCACGCATTGCGGTGCAGGGCTTCGGCAACGTCGGCGGGATCGCCGCACGCCTGTTCCAGGACGCCGGTTCGAAGATCGTCGCGGTGCAGGATCACACGGGTTCGCTGTACAAATCGACTGGGCTGGATTCGGCCGCGTTGCTCGAACACGTGGCGAAAACCGGTGGCGTAGGCGGTTTCGCCGGTGCCGATCCGATCGCGAACGACGAATTCTGGACCATCGAAACCGACATCCTGATTCCGGCTGCACTCGAAAACCAGATCACCGAAAAGAACGCACACAAGATTCGCACGAAGATCGTCGTGGAAGGCGCCAACGGCCCGACCACGACCGCCGCCGACGACATCCTCCATGACAAGGGCGTCCTCGTCATTCCGGACGTGGTGGCGAATGCGGGTGGTGTGACGGTGTCGTACTTCGAATGGGTGCAGGATTTCTCGAGCTTCTTCTGGACCGAGGACGAGATCAACCAGCGCCTCGAACGCGTGATGCGCGAAGCGTTTGCAGCAGTGTGGCAGGTATCGAGCGAACAGAAGGTGTCGGTGCGCACGGCGGCGTTTATCGTCGCGTGTAAGCGCATCCTGCAGGCGCGTGAAATGCGCGGCCTGTACCCCTGATCGACCTGAATCCGGGCTGATTTCCGGGTTCATTCTCGACGTTCACACGCGGTCGACAGGACTGCGTGCAGTACCGGCGGGTGGCATCCATGCGATGCCGCCCGCTTTTTCACGTCTGCGCATTACCAAAGCACTACGGCACGCTGTCAAAACCAACATGGTTTACAACAATTACTTTCATATTGGTTACTTTGCTAAACTGACGCGGTTATGCCAAGGAGATCACACATGAAGGTTAAAAAAGCTGCGCTGCTGCTCGCCACCCTGGGGCTGTTTACGGTGGGTGCACACGCACAGGAAGCCGGAACGCTGAAGAAAATCAAGGATACGGGAGTCATTTCGCTGGGCCACCGCGAGTCGTCGATTCCGTTCTCGTATTACGACGACAAGCAGAACGTCATCGGTTACTCGTATGAGTTCCAGATGAAAGTCGTCGAAGCAGTGAAGCAGAAGCTTAATCTGCCCAACTTGAAGGTCAAGTTCACGCCGGTCACGTCGCAGAACCGGATTCCGCTGGTACAGAACGGTACGGTTGACATCGAGTGCGGTTCGACGACGAACAATCTCGAGCGTCAGCAACAGGCGGCATTCTCGAACACGATTTTCGTGATCGGTACGCGCCTGATGACACGCAAGGATTCGGGCATCAAGGACTTCGCCGATCTGAAGGGCAAGACCGTCGTCACGACGGCAGGCACCACGTCCGAGCGGCTGCTGCGCAAGATGAACCAGGACAAGAGCCTGGGCATGAACATCATCAGCGCGAAGGACCATGGTGAATCGTTCCAGACGCTGGAAACGGGCCGTGCCGCTGCATTCATGATGGACGATGCGCTGCTCGCGGGCGAACGCGCCAAGTCGAAGTCGCCGAACGACTTCGTGATCGTCGGTACGCCGCAATCGCATGAAGCGTACGGCTGCATGATGCGCAAGAACGATCCTGAGTTCAAGAAAGTGGTCGACGACGCAATCGCGAAGGTCGAAACCTCGGGTGAAGCGGACCAGATCTACAAGAAGTGGTTCGAAACGCCGATTCCGCCGAAGGGTCTCAACCTGAACTTCCCGGAAAGCGACGACATGAAGGCGCTCTTCAAGAGCCCGAACGACAAGGTAATCGATTAAACCTTGGCAGTCAGTTCAGTACGCTGAACGAAACGGAAGAGGCAACGCGCTTCTTCCGTTTCTTTTTGTTGTGGAGTCTTCGTTATGTCATATCACTGGAACTGGGGCATTCTGCTGAGTCCGGTTTCCACCGGCGAGCCGACTACCTACCTCGGCTGGTTGATCTCCGGCTTCTGGGTGACGATCACGGTGTCGCTGGCGGCATGGGTGATCGCGTTGATTGTCGGGTCGTTGTTCGGGGTGCTGCGCACCGTGCCGAATAAATGGCTGTCCGGCATCGGCACCGTCTATGTCGGAATCTTCCGGAACATTCCGCTGATCGTGCAGTTCTTCATCTGGTATCTCGTGATACCGGAGTTGCTGCCCGCTTCGATCGGTACCTGGTTCAAGCAACTGCCGCCCAACGCGCAGTTCTTTTCTTCGGCGATCATCTGCCTCGGTCTCTTTACCGCCGCGCGCGTGTGCGAACAGGTGCGCTCAGGCATCAACGCGCTGCCGCGCGGACAACGTGCCGCGGGCCTCGCGATGGGCCTCACGCAATGGCAAACCTATCGCTACGTGTTGCTGCCGGTTGCGTACCGCATCATCGTGCCGCCACTTACGTCGGAGTTCCTGAACATCTTCAAGAACTCGGCGGTTGCGTCGACGATCGGGCTGCTCGATCTGTCCGCGCAGGCTCGTCAGCTGGTCGATTACACCGCGCAGACCTACGAGTCGTTTATCGCGGTCACGCTTGCGTACGTGATCATCAATCTCGTCGTGATGCAGCTCATGCGCTGGGTCGAACGCAAGAGCCGTTTGCCCGGCTATATCGGAGGTAAGTGATGCATCATTTCGACTGGAGTGGTATTCCGGGCGCCTTGCCGACGCTGTGGACCGGCGCAATCGTCACGATCCAGATCACCTTGCTCGCTATCGTGATCGGTATCGTCTGGGGCACGGTGCTCGCCGTCATGCGGCTGTCGTCGTTCAAGCCGTTCGCATGGTTCGCGAAGGGCTACGTCACGGTGTTTCGTTCGATCCCGCTCGTAATGGTCCTGCTGTGGTTCTTCCTGATCGTGCCGCAAGTGCTGCAGAACGTGCTCGGTCTTTCGCCGGACATCGATATTCGCCTCGCGTCTGCGATGGTGGCGTTTTCGCTGTTCGAGGCGGCGTATTACTCGGAGATTATTCGCGCGGGGATTCAGGCGGTGCCGCGCGGCCAGGTCAACGCGTCGTTCGCGCTCGGCATGAGCTACAGCCAGGCCATGCGCCTCGTCGTGCTGCCGCAGGCGTTTCGCGCGATGGTTCCGCTGCTGCTCACACAAGCCATCGTGCTCTTCCAGGATACGTCGCTCGTCTACGTGATCAGCCTCGCCGACTTCTTCCGTACCGCTACGAATATTGGCGACCGTGACGGCGTGAATGTCGAAATGGTACTGTTCGCGGGCGCGTGTTATTTCGTGGTTTGCGTGATTGCGTCGAGCCTTGTCAAAGGTCTTCAGAAAAAGGTCGCACGATGATTTCTATCAAGAACGTCTCGAAGTGGTACGGTCAATTCCAGGTACTGACCGACTGCACGACGGAAGTCAAAAAGGGTGAAGTGGTAGTGGTTTGCGGACCTTCGGGGTCGGGTAAATCGACGCTCATCAAAACGGTGAACGGACTCGAGCCGTTTCAGTCAGGCGAGATCCTGATCGATGGACAATCGGTCGGCGACAAGAAGACGAACCTGTCGAAGCTGCGCGCAAAAGTCGGCATGGTGTTCCAGCATTTCGAACTGTTTCCGCATCTGTCTATAACGGAGAATCTGACGCTGGCGCAGATCAAGGTGCTCGGCCGCTCGAAGGATGAAGCGGCGGCGAAGGGGCTGAAGCTGCTCGATCGCGTGGGTTTGCGTGCGCATGCGGACAAGTTTCCGGGGCAACTGTCGGGTGGTCAGCAGCAGCGCGTGGCGATTGCACGGGCATTGTCCATGGACCCGATCGCGATGCTGTTCGACGAACCGACCTCGGCACTCGATCCGGAAATGATCAACGAAGTGCTCGACGTGATGGTCGAACTCGCGCAGGAAGGCATGACGATGATGTGCGTGACACACGAAATGGGCTTTGCCCGGAAGGTCGCGCATCGCGTGATCTTCATGGACCAGGGGCTCATCGTCGAGGACGATCGCAAGGAAGAGTTCTTTGCGAATCCGAAGTCGGATCGGGCGAAGGAATTTTTGGCGAAGATCCTGCATTAGGCGTCGCGCCGAACGGTGCAATAAAAAAGCCCCGCATTTGCGGGGCTTTTTTACGATCGTGGCAACGCACGTGTTGTGCAGCCTGCGGCTCAGGATTCGAATGCCGCCGCGTCATCTGCTTCGAGATCGAGTGCCACCGGCTCGCGGACCATGGTCGCCGACGCGGATACGTCGCATGCCGGGTTGCGCGCCTTTTCGAGCACGGCGGGCGGCACCGGCACATTCACACGGCCGATCACTTCGCCGTGCTGGAACATCAGCAGATCGCCGGGTTCGAAGGCAGTCCACACTTCGTCGTCGGTGAGCGGTTGCGTCGCGATGACCGCAACGCGATCTTCCGGTGTCGTGTACTTCGCGAAATCGATCGATACGTCCGTGTCCACCAGATGCGCGGTCGAGAACGGCCAGCGGCGCACGAGGTAATGCAGATGTGTCGAGCAATGCGCGAACAGCGCCTGGCCGTTCGACATCAGGAAATTGAACACGCCGAACTGCGTGATTTCGCGCGTCAGCGTTTCGAGCGCGGCGAAGAGTTCGTCGAGCGGCGGCTGGCTGCCGGGAAACTGTTTGCGCAATCCCTGCAGCAACGCGCAGAACGCGAGTTCGCTGTCGGTGGTACCGACCGGCTGATAGACACCAGTGAGAAACGGCTGATAGCCCTGCAGGTCGCCGTTGTGCGCGAAGATCCAGTGGCGTCCCCACAGTTCGCGCATGAACGGGTGGCAGTTTTCCAGCAGGATGTGACCTTGGGTCGCCTTGCGGATGTGCGCGATCGTGTTCTTCGACTTGATCGGATAGCGCTTGACCATCTCGGCGATCGGCGACGTGGCCGACGACTGATGATCGATAAACAGGCGGCAGGCCTTGTCTTCGAAGAACGCGATACCCCAGCCGTCGGCGTGGTGGTCAGTGACACCGCCGCGCGCCGCGAAGCCGGTGAAGGAGAACGTGACGTCCGTTGGCGCGGCGCAGTTCATTCCGAGGAGTTGGCACATGATGCTGAGGCGGGGCCTGTGAACGGGATCGACCCGTTACAATGATGATTTTCCAAGCATATCACCGAGCCAGGCGCGGCAAAGAAGCAAATAGCAAAATTGACGGGGATGCGATCCGTCATGTTGCGGTTTGTCCACGTCGCGCGACCACGCGGTGAATGCCATCCTCCTCGCCATGACCGCTTCTACCGCTCCTATCGATTCCCTGACGCTGGCCCGCCCCGACGACTGGCACCTGCACGTACGCGACGGCGCGATGCTCGCAGCGGTGCTACCGCATACCGCGCGGCAGTTCGGCCGCGCGATCATCATGCCGAACCTGCGGCCGCCGGTCACAACCACGGCTCAAGCGCTCGCGTATCGCGAGCGGATCGTCGCGGCGATTCCGCCCGGCGTGAAGTTCGAACCGCTGATGACCCTCTACCTCACCGACAACACCCCCGCCGACGAGATCCGCCGGGCGCGTGAAAGCGGCGTCGTACATGGCGTGAAGCTTTATCCGGCAGGTGCGACGACGAACTCGGACGCGGGCGTGACGAGCATCACGAAGTGCGCGAAGACGCTCGAGGCGATGCAGGAAACCGGTATGCCGCTGCTCGTGCATGGCGAAGTCACCGATGCATCGATCGATCTGTTTGACCGGGAGAAGGTGTTCATCGATCGCGTGATGACGCCGCTGCGGCGCGATTTTCCGGCGCTGAAGGTCGTGTTCGAACACATCACGACGAAGGACTCAGTCGACTATATCAATGGTGAAAATGCGGCGCCCGGACTGCTCGGCGCGACGATCACCGCGCATCACCTGCTGTACAACCGCAACGCGATTTTCCTCGGCGGTATCCGTCCGCATTACTACTGCCTGCCGGTGCTCAAGCGCGAGACGCATCGCGTGGCGCTGGTTGAGGCGGCGACGTCGGGCAATCCGCGTTTCTTCCTCGGCACCGACAGCGCGCCGCATGCGAAGGGACTCAAGGAACATGCGTGCGGATGCGCGGGTTGCTACACCGCACTGCATGCGCTCGAGCTGTACGCGGAAGCGTTCGACAATGTTGGCGCGCTGGCGCGCCTCGAAGGCTTCGCGAGCTTCTTTGGCGCGGACTTCTACGGTCTGCCGCGCAATACCGAACAGGTGACGCTGCGTCGCGAACAGTGGACGCTGCCCGACGAAATCACGGTCGGCGAGACGCCGGTCGTGCCGTTGCGCGGCGGCGAGGCGATCGGCTGGCGTCTCGTCTGACGGCGGAGCGCGACACTGTGTCTTCGGTCGCGAGGAAGGCGCCTGGCTTTGCCGACATCGACTGGTCGGCGCCCTGGTTTGCACCGTTCGCGGTACGCGGCAGACGCTGGCAACAGGCGGCACTGACCAGCGAGGTCGCTTTGCTCGACGCTATGAACGCGGATGCGCAGCTATCGCAGCACACGGTGCTCGACGGTCGGCATCTCGCGTTCGTCGCGCAAGCCGAACTGCCCGCGCATACCGCCTACGAAGCCCATATCGGCGCGACCGGCTGCGTGCCGACGCGACACAACCTGCACGATTTCTTCAACGCGCTGTCGTGGTTTCAATTTCCACGGATGAAGGCGACGCAGACCGCACGTGGCTCGGCGGCGGTGGGTTCGTTGGGCAGGGGACCGACGCGCGGCGGGACGCGCGACGCGTTAACGCTCTTCGATGAAAACGCTGTGCTGTTCGCGAGCGCCGATCCGTCGCTGAGCGCGGCACTGCGTGCGTTCGACTGGCAGCGCCTGTTCGTCGCGAACCGGGATGCGTGGGGACAACGCTGCGAGTCGCGCTGCTTCGGTCATGCGTTGCTAGAAAAGCTGACGACGCCGTTCAAGGCATGCACCGCGCATGCGTGGATCGTCGATGTACCACTTGAGTATTTCGCATGGCCCGACGAGCACCGCAGTGCGTGGCTCGATGACTCGGTCAGCCGCGAGTTTTCCGGCAACGAGCCGCTCAGCAGCCAGGCATTTGCGCCCTTGCCGGTGCTCGGCATCCCCGGCTGGTGGCCCGCAAACGAGGAACCGTCGTTCTACGACGACGTGTCGGTGTTCCGCCACGGCCGGCGCACCCGATCCAGCGATGCTAGAATCGCGCCCAGCAAAGCGAGCCAGGCAGTCGCGGCTTTTCCGGTTTCGGCCGGGAAGGGCGAGGAAAGTCCGGACTCCACAGGGCAGGGTGATGGCTAACGGCCATCCGTGGTGACACGCGGAACAGGGCAACAGAAAGCAAACCGCCGATGGCCCGGCGCAAGCCGGGATCAGGTAAGGGTGAAACGGTGCGGTAAGAGCGCACCGCGGCTGCTGCGAGGCAGACCGGCACGGTAACCTCCACCCGGAGCAATTCCAAGTAGGCAGGCTAGCATCTTCGAGATGCAGGATGGGGCCCCCGTCACGTCTGCGGGTAGGAAGCTTGAGCGCGTCAGTAATGGCGCGTCTAGAGGAATGACTGCCACGCGTTGGTATCTTCGGATGCGGGCGCGCACAGAATCCGGCTTATCGGCTCGCTTTGCCACTAAACAAAAAATGCCGGCGTCCAGTGATGGACGCCGGCATTTTTCCTTGTGACGGGCGGGCGTAATGCCCCGCACGTCGGCTCAGCCTGCGACGATATCGAACGAGTGCGTCAGTTCGGCCGTCTTCGCGATCATGATCGACGCGGAGCAGTACTTGTCGTGCGACAGATTGATGGCGCGTTCGACGGTTGCGGGGTTCAGGTTCTTGCCCGTGACCGTGAAGTGAAAGTGGACCTTGGTGAATACTTTCGGATCTTCGCTCGCGCGCTCGGCTTTCAGCGTGACCGAGCAGCCGGCAATTTCCTGACGGCTTTTCTTCAGAATCATTACGACGTCGTACGCCGTGCAGCCGCCGGTTCCGAGCAGGACCATTTCCATCGGGCGCGGCGCAAGATTGCGGCCACCGCCTTCCGGCGCGCCATCCATCGCGACCAGATGACCGCTACCGGTCTCCGCCGCAAACGCCATGCCATCCGTCCCCATCCAGCTTACTTTGCATTCCATGCCCGTACTCCAGCTCGCTTTGCTTACATTCGAGACGGCATTGTAGTCCTTCGTTTACGGGTCTGCCCGAAGTCATCTGGCATGTCGGATCGGTGCCGAGGGCCTTGTGTGCTGCGGCGCGGCATGCTGGGCGCATAAGGGATTGCCCCGACAATTTTTAGGGGCATCCCTCTACTCTGGGCCCTCTTAAAAGGGAGTGGTACGCGGTGGGATATTGTTTTTAAAGGATTTTTTCATCGTGACGCGCATATTACGCATTTTTCGAATGATGAAATCACTTTTCGTAATGCAACCATTCTTGCGTCGCACAAGGTCTGTTCATATACTGCTTCTCATTGGTCGTCGACGTCTGACAACCTCCGCATGTCTCCTCCACCCTCCTCCTTTGGTGGATTAAACCCGAACCGCGAGTTCGGGTTTTTTTTGCCTGCCTTTTTACCCGCCCGGTTTCCCGATCTACCGAGATTTTGACTTGGCCGCTAGATTTCCTTTATAATTCAGGGCTTTTCCGCATATGCCCGCGGGAGAAGAACAGGGAGAGCCTGCACAGCGCCTCGATGCGCGACACACTAAGCAGGAAAAAACACAGGGCACAGCATTTTTATTTTGGATCGATCATGAAGACGTTTTCCGCAAAAGCCCATGAGGTGACGCGTGAATGGTACGTGATTGACGCGACGGATAAGATTCTCGGACGTGTCGCCAGCGAAGTGGCACGCCGTCTGCGCGGCAAGCACAAGCCCGAGTTCACCCCGCACGTCGACACCGGTGATTTCATCATCGTCATCAACGCCGGCAAGCTCAAGGTCACGGGTAACAAGACCACGGACAAGAAGTACTATCGCCACTCGGGTTACCCGGGCGGTATCTATGAGACGACGTTCGGCAAGATGCAGGAACGCTTCCCGGGCCGCGCGCTCGAGAAAGCGGTCAAGGGCATGCTGCCGAAGGGCCCGCTCGGCTACGCGATGATCAAGAAGCTGAAGGTCTACGCCGAAGCAACGCACCCGCATTCGGCGCAACAGCCGAAAGCGCTCGAGATCTAAGGGGAGCCCAGATGATCGGTAACTGGAATTACGGAACGGGCCGCCGCAAGAGCGCCGTCGCACGTGTCTTTATCAAGGCAGGCAAGGGCGACATCGTGGTGAACGGCAAGCCCATCGCCGACTACTTCTCGCGCGAAACGTCGCTGATGATCGTGCGCCAGCCGCTGGAACTCACGAACCACTCCGGCACGTTCGACATCAAGGTGAACGTGACGGGCGGCGGTGAAACGGGTCAAGCCGGTGCGGTTCGCCACGGCATCACCCGCGCGCTGATGGACTACGACGCAACGCTGAAGCCGGAACTGTCGAAGGCCGGCTTCGTGACGCGTGATGCCCGTGAAGTCGAACGTAAGAAGGTCGGCTTCCACAAGGCACGCCGCAGGAAGCAATTCTCGAAGCGTTAATCGTTTCGGGAAGCCGGTTCCGCTTTCGGGCGGGACCGCTGCGAAAAAGAACCGCCTGCGCATCCGCAAAGGCGGTTTTTTCGTTGTTGCAGCAAGCGTGCGGAAAGCTTCGCCAGTCGCAATACCCCTGAAGAACCTGTTGATTTCATGGGCTTCAGCACGATATTGGGATCAGCCCTACAATAGCGGCTAGCAGCATTTTTTGGAGAGTTCGAATGAACGCAGTCACCGACACCCCCGTGGCCGAGATGCCGGGTCCGTTTGTCTTTACCGACGCCGCGGCTGACAAGGTCAAGCAACTGATCGAAGAAGAAGGCAATCCGGACCTGAAGCTGCGCGTGTTCGTGCAAGGCGGCGGCTGCTCGGGCTTTCAGTACGGCTTTACCTTCGACGAAGCGGTCAACGAAGACGACACCGTGATGGACAAGAGCGGCGTGCAGTTGCTGATCGATTCGATGAGCTACCAGTATCTGGTCGGCGCCGAAATCGATTATAAGGACGACATCAACGGTGCGCAGTTCGTGATCAAGAATCCGAATGCGACGACGACTTGCGGTTGCGGTTCGTCGTTCTCGGTCTGAACGACTGGTTTTACCTACCGGTATGGTTGTAAAGAGAAACGGGGCTTCGGCCCCGTTTCTCGTTGTCGTGCTGCCTGCGCCATGCGCAGTCAATGCGGATAGATCGCTCCCAGTATCCGTTCGCCAGCTGCACCCGTGACGGACGGCACATTCCCCGGCAGGCGCGCGACGCAGCGCATCGCCAGCCAGGCGAACGCGAGTGGCTCCACCTGATGCGGCGGCACGCCGAGCGCTTCGGTGGTCAGGACCGGTACGCCACTGACGCCGCTTTCTTCCAGCGCACTCTGCAGAGCCTTCAGCAGTTCGGGATTGCGAGCGCCGCCACCGCACACGTAGACCGCCCGGCAATCCGGCGCATGCAGCTCGATCTCGCGTGCAACCGTCACGGCAGTCAACGCGGCGAGCGTCGCCTGGACATCGGCGGCGGGGAGTGATGTGAATGGCTGGAGCTTCGCATCGAGCCATGCGGGGTTGAACAGGTCGCGACCGGTGCTTTTCGGCGGCTTTTCCGCGAAGAACGGCTCGTCCAGTAGCGCATGCAGCAGCGGCCGATGCACCTGCCCGCTGGCCGCGAAATGGCCGCTTTCGTCGAACGGTTTGCCGAGATGCCGTTGCGCCCATTCGTCGAGCAACGCGTTCGCGGGGCCGCAGTCGAAGCCGCGCACATTGCCCGATGCGCTGAGTATCGTGATGTTGCTGATGCCGCCGAGATTGCAGACGACCCGCGTTTCGCCCTTCGCGCCGAACACCGTCGCGTGAAACGCCGGGACGAGCGGTGCGCCCTGACCACCGGCCGCGACGTCGCGGCTGCGGAAATCGGCGATCACGTCGATGTGCGCCATTTCCGCGAGCAACGCCGGATTGTTGATCTGCCGCGTGTAGCCCTTTTCCGGGCGGTGCCGCACAGTCTGTCCATGTACACCGATCGCCCGCACTTCGCTCGCGGTCAGGTTGCCGCCGCGCAGCAGCTCATGACAGCAGACCGCATAGCGCGCGGCGAGCGCATTGGCGGCCAGCGCTTCACGCTCGATTTCGTTGTCGCCAGGTTGTTGCAGTTCGAATAGCGCGTCGCGCAGGCCCGCCGAAAAGCCCACGAACGCCTCGGCCCGCACGACCGGCGGCTTGCCTGCGGCGAACTTGACGGCGATGCCGTCGACGCCGTCCATGCTCGTGCCCGACATCAATCCGAAGTACACGCCATCTACCGTGTCTTGCGCCACGTTTTGCTCCTCTCGGTGGTCGTTGCGAACGTTGTATGTTGTAGCAGATTATCCGCGCAAACGAGGGGTCAGGCCACGCGCTTCCGCCTTGGGGCGCGCGACGCGCTATCTATGGGACAATCTCTCTTTTTGCGACCTTCCGTATCCAGCATGAGCACCGAGTCCACGTCCAAACCCAGCGCCGCGTTCCCGATCACCGACGAAGTCCGCCACGCGCTTGCCGTCACGAAGCGCGGCGTCGACGAACTGCTGATCGAAGAAGAGTTCGCGCAGAAGCTCGCAAAGAGCGCCGCCACCGGCACGCCGCTGCGCATCAAGCTCGGTCTCGATCCGACCGCGCCCGACATCCATATCGGCCACACCGTCGTGCTGAACAAGATGCGTCAGCTGCAGGATCTCGGCCATACGGTGATTTTCCTGATCGGCGATTTCACGTCGCTGATCGGCGATCCGTCGGGCCGCAACGCAACGCGTCCGCCGCTCACGCGCGAACAAATCGAATCGAATGCGAAGACGTACTTCGATCAGGCCGCGCTGGTGCTCGATCGCGAGAAGACCGAGATTCGCTATAACAGCGAGTGGTCGATGCCGCTCGGCGCCGACGGCATGATCAAGCTGGCGTCGCGCTACACGGTGGCGCGGATTCTCGAACGTGAGGACTTCACGAAGCGTTTCCAGGGCGGTGTGCCGATCTCGATCCACGAACTCCTGTATCCGTTGATGCAGGGCTACGATTCGGTCGCGCTGAACGCCGATCTCGAACTCGGCGGTACGGACCAGAAATTCAATCTGCTGGTGGGCCGCGAGTTGCAGAAGCAGTACGGCCAGGAGCCGCAGTGCATCCTGACGATGCCGCTGCTCGAAGGGCTCGACGGCGTCGAGAAGATGTCGAAGTCGAAGCACAACTACATCGGCATCAGCGAGAAACCGAACGACATGTTCGGCAAGCTGATGAGCATTTCCGACGTGTTGATGTGGCGTTACTTCGAACTGCTGTCGTTCCGTCCGATGGACGAGATCGCCGGTTTCCGCAGTGAAATCGAAGCCGGTCGCAATCCGCGCGACTTCAAGGTGATGCTGGCGCAGGAAATCGTCGCGCGCTTCCATTCGCAGAGTGATGCCGAACGTGCGCTCGAAGATTTCAATCACCGCGCGAAGGGTGGCGTTCCCGACGATATCCCGTCGGTCACGCTGGCGGGCGCACCGCTGGGCATTGGCCAGTTGTTGAAGCAGGCGAACCTGGTGCCGTCGACGAGCGACGCGTTGCGCAACATCGAGCAGGGCGGTGTGAAGATCGACGGTGCAACGATCTCCGACAAGGCGCTGAAGGTCGAGGCCGGCGAATACGTCGTGCAGGTCGGCAAGCGCCGCTTTGCGCGCGTGACGCTGACCGCGTAACGGTGCGCTTGCCGGAGCCGCGCGCATGATCGCGTTGATCCAGCGGGTAACGCGCGCCGAAGTGCGCGTCGGTGAGCGCGTGACCGGCGCGATCGGCGCGGGCTTGCTGGCGCTGGTCTGTGCCGAGCGCGGCGACACCGAAGCCGCCGCCGATCGACTGCTCACCAAGCTGCTCGGCTACCGCGTGTTTAGCGACGCGGCCGGCAAGATGAATTTGCCGGTGCAGAACATCGACGGTGCAGGGCGCGCGGGTGGCTTGTTGCTGGTGTCGCAGTTCACGCTCGCCGCCGATACCAACAGCGGCCTGCGTCCGAGCTTCACCCCGGCCGCCGCACCCGACGAAGGGCGGCGGTTGTTCGATTATTTCGTCGCGGCCGCACGTGCGAAGCATCCGGTGGTCGAGACCGGTGAGTTCGGTGCCGACA
This sequence comes from Paraburkholderia acidicola, assembly GCF_002362315.1. Lineage (GTDB taxonomy): Bacteria > Pseudomonadota > Gammaproteobacteria > Burkholderiales > Burkholderiaceae > Paraburkholderia > Paraburkholderia acidicola. The sequence continues at coordinate 862,422 of NZ_MTZV01000004.1, read as the reverse complement.
TGCAGGTATCGCTTGTCAACGACGGCCCTGTCACGTTCTGGCTGCAAACACACGCCTGACCCGCGTCTGATTTTTCGCCGTCGCTTTTGCGACAATAGCGGCTCGCTGTTCCTCCTCCACTTCGCAACAACCCAACCGCGTCCGGCATCGCCGGACCGGATCACAGGTGCGCACTGACATGTCCACGCAGATTCTCTTCATCCGGCACGGCGAGACCGAATGGAACCGCATCAAACGCATCCAGGGCCACATTGATATCCCGCTCGCGGCGAGCGGCATCGAGCAGGCCGGGCGACTGGCGCAGCGCCTCGCGCGTGAGGCGGAACAGGGCGCACGTCTCGATGCGATCTATTCGAGCGACCTGTTGCGCGCGCAACAGACTGCACAACCGATTGCCGACGCACTCGGTTTACCGTTGCAGTTGAACGAAGGCTTGCGCGAGCGCTCGTACGGCGCGTTTCAGGGCTACGACAGCGAGCAGATCGCCGAACGTTTTCCCGACGAATACGCACACTGGCAAACCCGTGACGCGGGTTTTGCGCCGCCCGAAGGCGAATCGCAACGCGAGTTCTATCATCGCGTCCTGCATACACTGGAGCCGATCGTCGCGGCGCATCCGCAGGGCAGGATTGCGTGCGTGGCGCATGGTGGCGTGCTCGATTGCGTGTACCGGTTTGCACACGGCATTACGCTCGATATGCCGCGCAGCTACGCGTTGCTAAACACGAGCATCAACGTGGTGGAAATGGAGGGTGGCAAGGCGACGGTGCTGTCGTGGGCGGATGTGGCGCATCTGGATGCCCGTAGCGAGGACGACGGTTTGCGCAGGGTGCCCGAACCAGGACGTTGATTCAGCCGATTCAATCAGGCTGCGCGGCGGCGCGCCGTCGTGCGCGCCTCGACGCACCGTTGTTCAGCGCCCAGCGCATCACGGGCGCGACAAGCTTGACGCCGGGCCGTACCATCGCGCGGCGCACACCCGCAAGCGTGTCGAAGCCGAGCATCTGCTGGGCCCAGTCCGGCAGCAGGTCCACGCCTGCGTTCAGCATGAGCGCGCCGGCCGGCCGCATCGCGGCACTGGGCGCACGGGCATTCATCAGAATCCGCACGACTTCGTCGGTGCGCGGCCCGGTTTCGAGTTCCGGGCGCATGTTCAGCAGATACGCTCCGATGGCAGCGCGCGACTGCGGTACGTCGGCTGCGCCCAGCATCGCTGCAATCCGAGCGGTTTCCGCAAAATACTGGTCTTGTGCTTCGGCGGGCAGCGTGGGATTCACATAGCGCAGGTGCGCCGCGAGAAAGCTCGACACTTCGGCCACGTGAACCCACGTGAGCAGAGCGGGATCGCTGGCGCGATACGGCCGGCCGTCGGGTGCGGTGCCGGTCACGCCCAGATGAATCTGCCGGACCCGTTCGATGAGCGCCAGCGCATCGCGCCGGTTGCCGTACGTCGTACCGGTGATAAACGTCGCGGTGCGGCGCAATCGCCCGAGGATATCGGTGCGAAACGTCGAATGATCCCAGACACCCGCGAGCGCGAGCGGATGCAGCGTCTGCAGCAGTAGCGCGCTGACGCCGCCTGCCATCATCGATGTGAAGTCGGCGTGCACTTTCCAGCACACCGCATCGGATCCAAACAAGCCGGGGTCGCCGGGCGGCGATGACAGATCGAGTTGCGGGCCGCTCGCGACCGTGAGTTGCGTCACACCGTCGACAATCGCCATACGCACACGTCGGGCAAGCGACGCGCCGAGGCCGATGCGGGGCTCAGATTGACGACTGGCTGGGTCGGACATTGCGGAAGGCTCCTTGCGACCCTATGCGCGGCTCAGGTTTCGCCGGCTTCCCACAGACCCGGCAACGGATTCGATGCGTCGGGTGCGGCGAGGCCGAAGTGCCGGTACGTCAGCAGCGTCGCGACGCGCCCGCGCGGCGTGCGCTGCAGGAAGCCCTGCTGGATCAGATACGGCTCGAGCACGTCCTCGATCGTGTCGCGCTCTTCACCGATCGCAGCCGCGAGGTTATCGACGCCCACCGGGCCGCCGTTGAACTTGTGCAGGATCGCTTCGAGCAGCTTGCGGTCCATCAGGTCGAAGCCGACCGGATCGACGTCGAGCATCACCAGTGCATCATCCGCCACCTTCGCCGTGATGTTGCCATCGGCCTTCACTTCGGCGAAGTCGCGCACGCGCCGCAGCAGGCGGTTCGCGATACGCGGCGTGCCACGCGCACGTTTCGCGATCTCGAAGGCGCCGTCCGGATGGATCTGCGCGTTGAGCAGCGAAGCCGAACGGGTGACGATGCGCGCGAGTTGTTCGGCGGTATAGAACTCGAGACGCGCGACGATCCCGAAGCGGTCGCGCAGCGGGTTGGTCAGCATACCGGCGCGGGTGGTGGCGCCGACCAGCGTGAACGGCTGCAGGTCCAGCTTCACGCTGCGCGCGGCCGGACCTTCGCCGATCATGATGTCGATCTGGTAGTCCTCGAGCGCCGGGTACAGGATTTCCTCGACGACCGGCGAGAGCCGGTGGATTTCGTCGATGAACAGCACGTCGTTGGCTTCGAGATTGGTCAGCAGCGCGGCGAGGTCGCCTGCGCGTTCGAGCACGGGGCCCGAGGTTTGCCGCAGGTTCACACCCATTTCCCGCGCGATGATGTGCGCGAGCGTGGTCTTGCCGAGGCCGGGCGGCCCGAACAGCAGCACATGGTCCAGCGATTCGGAGCGGCGCCGGGCCGCTTCGATGAAGATTTCGAGCTGACCGCGCACCTTTTCCTGCCCGACGTACTCGTCGAGCTGCTTCGGACGCAGCGCACGCTCGAATGCCTCCTCGTTCGGCGACACGGGCGTGGCGGCGATGATGCGTTCGGCGGCGAGTTTGTCGGTTTCAATCATGGAGGGGATTGTACCGCGCGCCGCGCTATCGCAAACCCGGCCAACCCGCTAACCAGGCCAACCCGGTCGATCGGTCAGGGTGTGGGCCGCGCGGCGGCATGTGAAGCTCTATCCACGGCACGCGGCGAAGCCGGATGTCAGACTTTCGAGAGTGCCTTCAGCGCCAGTTTGATGCCGTCGGAAACCCCGGTGCCGGCCGGCACGTTCTTGATTGCAGCCAGCGCTTCCTTCTCGGAGTAACCCAACGACAGCAGTGCATTCAGGATATCGGGCGCGTGGCCGGAAGCCGATGCCGCACTCGCCATCGCGCCGAGATCCGCACCGAGCTTGCCCTTCAGTTCGAGCAGCAGGCGCTCGGCGGTTTTCTTGCCGATTCCCGGTACGCGTGTCAGGCGCGCCGCGTCCTGCAGCGTGACGGTTTGCGACAGCTCGTGCACGCTCATGCCCGACAGCACGGCCAGCGCCATCCGCGCACCGATGCCGCTGATCTTCAGCAGTTCGCGAAACGTGGTGCGCTCCGGCACGGTCGCAAAACCGTACAGCAGATGCGCGTCTTCGCGCACGATCAGCTGGGTGAGCAGCACTACGCGCTCGCCGGTGGAGGGCAGGTTGTAGAACGTGCTCATCGGCACGTCGATTTCGTAGCCGACGCCGTTGCAGTCGACCAGCAGGTGGGGCGGATTTTTTTCCAGCAGGACGCCGGCAATGCGACCGATCATGGCGGGTTCAACCGAATGAGAAAGCGCGAGTGTAGCGCAGCGCGCAGGTTAGCCGACAAGGCGCCCGCGCCGCACGCGCAGGCCTTTTTTGGCAAGCGCGGGCGCGAGGCCGCCGAGCGTGCTCAATGCAGTGCCGCTGTGCGCGTGGCAGATCGCCATGCCGAGTGCGTCGGCGGCGTCGGTGCCCGGCAGGCCCGACAGGTTCAGCAGGCGCACGACCATGTGCTGCATCTGTTCCTTGGTTGCGCGGCCGTAACCGACCACAGCCTGCTTCAACTGCAGTGCCGTGTATTCGGCCACCGGCACGCCGCCCGCCACGAGCCCGCAGATCGCCGCGCCGCGCGCCTGGCCGAGCAGCAGGGTGGACTGTGGATTGACGTTCACGAAGACTTTTTCGATCGCGGATTGATCCGGCGCGTGCTGGCGGATCAGCGTTGAGATGCCCTCGAAGATCGTACCGAGGCGCGACGGCAGGTCCGCGTCCGACGTCTTGATGACGCCGCTCGCGACATACGCGAGCTGATGGCCCGACTTGTCGATGATGCCGAAGCCGGTCACGCGCAAACCTGGATCGATGCCGAGAATTCTCATGAAATACGCTGGGGAAGGACTGCTTGCGATACTACAACGAATCGCATGAAAAACGGCCAGCAGGGCGTGTAGCCCGGCCGGCCGTGTTCGCCGTCCCATTCGCGCAGGGTAGGTGGCTACCCGTGCATGGACGCGTTCGGTGCTGACTCAGTTACGTCGTCAATGACGGAAATGCCGCACACCCGTCAAAACCATCGCGATGCCGTGTTCATCGGCGGCGGCGATCACTTCATCGTCGCGCATCGAACCGCCCGGCTGGATCACGCACGTCGCGCCCGCGTTGACCACGACGTCGAGACCGTCGCGGAACGGGAAGAACGCATCCGACGCAACCGCCGAGCCGCCCAGCGACAACCCTGCGTTCTGCGCCTTGATGCTCGCGATCCGCGCCGAATCGACACGACTCATCTGGCCAGCGCCGACGCCAAGCGTCATGCCATTGCCGCAGAACACGATCGCGTTCGACTTCACATACTTCGCGACGCGCCAGGCGAACAGCAGATCGTCCGTTTCCTTCGGAGTAGGCTGGCGCTTCGTCACCACGCGCAGCTCGTCCGGTTGCACGTTGCGCGCATCGAGCGATTGCACGAGCAGGCCACCGCCCACACGCTTCAGGTCGAACGCGTTGTGGCCGTCGCCGAGTGCGATTTCGAGCAGACGCACGTTCTGCTTTGCAGCGAACACCTGCTTTGCCGCTGCGCTGAAAGCGGGCGCAATCAGCACTTCGACAAACTGCTTCGCCACGGCTTGCGCGGCCGCTTCGTCGACTTCGCGATTGAACGCGATGATTCCGCCGAATGCCGAAGTCGGATCCGTCTGCAGCGCCTTCAGATACGCTTCGTGCGCACCTGCGGCGACTGCGACGCCGCACGGATTCGCGTGCTTGACGATCACGCACGCGGGCACGTCGAAGGTCTTCACGCACTCCCATGCCGCGTCGGAATCGGCGATGTTGTTGTACGACAGTTCCTTGCCCTGCAACTGGTGGTAGTTCGCGAGTGCGCCCGCCGGTGCTGCGAGGTCGCGGTAGAACGCCGCGCCCTGATGCGGGTTTTCGCCGTAGCGCAGGTCCTGCACCTTGTCGAACGCGAGGTTCAGCGTGGCCGGGTAGGCGTTGCGCGACTTGTGTTGCAGTTCGTCGGTGAGACTTGTCAGGTAGTTCGTGATCGCGCCGTCGTATTGCGCGGTGTGCGCGAATACTTTCGTGGCGAGCCGGAAGTTGGTCGCATAACTCACCGCGTTCGCGTTCGCGCGCATTTCGTCGAGCACCGTCGCGTAGTCGACCGGATCAACCACGACGGTCACGTCGCGATGATTCTTCGCAGCCGAACGCAGCATGGTCGGCCCGCCGATGTCGATGTTCTCGATCGCGTCTTCCAGCGAGCACTCTTCCTTCGACACCGTCTGCACGAACGGGTACAGGTTCACGACGAGCAGGTCGATGGTGGGGATGCCGTGTTTGTCGAGCGCTGCCATGTGCTCCGGCAGATCGCGACGCGCGAGGATGCCGCCGTGCACCTTCGGATGCAGCGTCTTCACACGGCCGTCGAGCATTTCCGGGAAGCCGGTGTAGTCGGCGACCTCAGTCACCGCGAGGCCGGCATCCGCGAGCAGTTTCGCCGTGCCGCCCGTCGACAGGAGCTTGACACCGAGAGCGGACAGCGACTTCGCAAAGTCGACGATGCCGGACTTGTCGGAAACGGAGATGAGCGCTTGCTTGATCATGATGGGGACGGGGAGCCGAAAAGGGACGAGGCGGGGCGCGCGACGCTACAGCAGGCCGTGCTGTTGCAGCTTCTTGCGCAGCGTATTGCGGTTGATGCCGAGATACTCGGCGGCGAGCGACTGGTTGCCGCCCGCCTGCTGGAGTACCACCTCGAGCATCGGTTTTTCGACGCACGCCATCACCATTTCATAGACGTCGTGCGGATTGGAGCCGTCGAGATCCTGGAAGTACATCCCCAGGCTATCGCGGACACATTGTTCGATGTTGTGCTTGCTCATGCTGCCAGTCGGTCGGTATGGTCCGGCTCGCCGTCGTTGTTCACGTCGTCGTCGACGTACACGAGCCGCTCGGAAAGCGCGCTCTGTGCGTCGAAAAATTCGTTGACGGCGAGCAGTTGTTCGCGCGTCGTGTCCAGCGTATTCATGCGATGCCGGAACACGTTGGCGCCAGAAAGGCCGCGAGTGTACCAGCCGATGTGCTTGCGCGCAGTACGGACACCGGTGAATTCACCGTAAAACGCGTAGTGATCTTCAAGATGCTCGTTCATGATCTGCTGGATTTCGACCACGCGCGGCGCCGGCAACAGCTCGCCGGTACGCAGGTAATGCTCGATTTCGCGGAACAGCCACGGGCGCCCCTGGGCCGCGCGGCCGATCATGATGGCGTCCGCGCCGGTGGCGGCCAGTACGTCACGTGCTTTCTGCGGCGTCGAGATATCGCCGTTCGCCACCACGGGAATGCGTGCCGCGGCCTTGACGGCGGCGATCGTGTCGTATTCGGCATCGCCGCGATACAGGTCGGCGCGCGTGCGGCCATGCACGGTCAACATCGAAATGCCGGCTTCTTCAGCGATGCGCGCGATGGTCAGCGCGTTGCGGTTGTCGCGATCCCAGCCAGTGCGGATTTTCAGCGTGACCGGCACGGCATCCGGGCCGATGCCCACCGCGTCGACCACTGCGGACACGATGCGCTGCACGAGCGGCTCGTTCTGCAGCAGCGCAGAGCCGGCCGCGACGTTGCACACCTTCTTCGCGGGGCAGCCCATGTTGATGTCGATGATCTGCGCGCCGTTCGCGACGTTGTAGCGGGCCGCTTCGGCCATCATGGCCGGATCGGCCCCGGCGATCTGCACCGCGATCGGTTCGACCTCGCCGGCGTGATTTGCGCGGCGCATGGTTTTCTCGCTCTTCCACAGCTGCGCATTCGACGCGACCATCTCCGATACCGCATAGCCCGCGCCCAGCCGCTTGCAGAGCTGGCGGAACGGCCGGTCCGTCACGCCGGCCATCGGGGCGACGAACAGGTTGTTGCGCAGGTTGTGGGAGCCGAGAGTAGGCATCGGGCGAGTCGAAAAAGAGAGAACGCAAAAGCCGTCCGCGGTGCGGACGAATTGACAATTTGCGCGGGAAAACCGCCATTTTACCGTTAACGGATTCCTGGCAAACCCCTGGAGTCTGCTGTAACCCATTAAATCTTCTATGAAAGTGCCTGCGCTCATAGACCCACATCATGCGTGGGCTATGAGCGCTCGTGCGTTCAGCGGCGCTGGCCGAACATCATCTGACGGGCGAGTGCGGTCTTCACCGGCGGCGCGAATTCGAGCGCGGTGAGCGCGAGGCCGCGCAGCGTCGCGAACGGTGCGAAATCGACGGTAAAGACGCGGGCGAGCGTGTCGGTGGCGCGGATCGTGAGACGCCGGTCGAGCGCGCGACGCTGCGCGAAGGTGGCGAGCGCGAGCGGCGTCGCGCCGTGCAGCGACAACGCATCTGTAAGCGCGTGCGCATCGCGCAGACCGAGATTCAATCCCTGGCCCGCCACCGGATGCAGCGTCTGCGCCGCATTGCCCACCGCGACGATGCGGCCCTTGACGAGCGTATCGACTGCATTGAGTCCGAGCGGAAACGAAGCGCGGCCGGTGATTTGCGTGAAACGTCCCATGCGGTCGCCGAATGCCGTACCGAGTTCGCGTAGAAACGCATCGTCGGGCAACTGTGCGCGGCGTGCGGCCAGTTCCGGTGCACAGCACCAGACGAGCGCGAATTCCGCGCCGCGCGCGCCACCGATTGGCAGCAGCGCGATCGGCCCTTCCGGCGTGAAGCGTTCCCACGCGACGTGTGGCTGCGGCGCCGAGACGCTAACGGTACCGACAAGTGCGGTCTGCCCGTAGTCGCGCGAGTTGCCGCTGTCGGCGTCGCGTGCTCCCTGTTCGTGGAACAAACCGCCTTCGGCATTCACGAGAATACGGGTGCGCAAGTTGCGCGAGCCGTGCGCGTCGGTGACGGGCAGCGTGATGCCGTCGTCTTCCTGCACCGGCGTTTGCGCGGCGGTGGACGTGAGCCAATGCACCGCGGTCGGCCGGACCGCATCGGCGAGCGCGCCGACAATCGAGCCATAGCGCAGCACATAACCGAGCGCGGGCAGATCGTGTTCCTTGTGATCGATCAGCGTGCGCCCGAAGTGACCGCGCTGCGATACGTGAATGCGCTGGATCGCGGTGGCATCGTCGGGCCAGCGCAGCGGCTCGAGAATCATCCGGCTGCCGTGCGAGACGGCAATCGCGCGCGGATCGGAGCGTGCGTGTTCCGGTTCGCGTGCATCGATGAGCGCCACCGACAACGCCTGTGTCGCGCTACGCCGCGCCAGCCAGCCCGCGAGCGCGAGACCGACCGGACCAGCGCCGACGATTGTCACGTCGTAATCGAATGGGGCGCTGGCCGTGGCGGAAGAGGGTGCTGCGGACACTTCGCTCATGGCTGCTGGTGGTTAGCACCCGCCGCGGCGCGCGCTTCCTGCATCAGCGCTTCGATTTCATCGGCGGTGACGGGGACGTCGCGCGTGAGCAGCTCGCAGCCGTCGGCGGTGACGACTGCGTCGTCTTCGATGCGGATGCCGATGTTCCAGTATTGCTCGGGGACATCGTCGGCGGGGCGGATATAGAGACCGGGTTCGATGGTCAGTGCCATCGACGGCTGCAGCGTGCGCCATGGCAGCGCACCCTGTTCATCGCGTTCGGCGCCGCGCTCGCGATAGTCGCCGCAATCGTGCACGTCCATGCCGATCCAGTGGCTGGTGCGGTGCATGTAGAAGCGCGCATACGCGCGTTCGGTGATCACGTCGTCAACGGTTGCATAGCGCTGACGATCGACGATGCCGGTGTCGAGCAACCCTTGCGCGAGCACCCGCACGGCAGCCTGATGCGGCGCGTCGAAGGTGACGCCGGGGCGCGTTGCGGCGACGGCAGCCTGCTGCGCGGCGAGCACGATGTCGTACAGCTCGCGCTGCGCGGGCGAAAACCGGCCGCTGGCGGGGAACGTGCGCGTGATGTCCGACGCATAGCCGTCGAGTTCACACGCGGCGTCGATCAGGATCAGGTCGCCGTCCCGCGCGATTGTGTTGCCCGCGGCGTAATGCAGCACGCACGCGTTCGCACCGGCCGCGACGATCGAGCCGTACGCGGGCGCCTGCGCGCCGTAGCGGCGGAACGTATAGAGCAGTTCGGCTTCGAGTTCGTATTCGCGCACACCGGGGCGGCATACCGCCATCGCGCGGCGATGCGCGAGCGCGGAGATCTGCCCGGCGCGACGCATGATCGCGAGTTCGTGAGCATCCTTGAAGAGCCGCATGTCGTCGAGCAGCGGCAGCAGGTCGTGTGCGCTGACCGGTGCCGCGGTTCCGCTGCGGCTCTGCGCGCGCACCGTGTCGAGCCAGCCGCGCACCTTCGTGTCGAGTTCCGCCGAGGTGCCGAGTGCGTAGTGCAGCGCGGGTTTGTCGGCGAGGATGCGGGGCAGTTCGGTATCGATGTCGTCGATGGCGAATGCTGCGTCGAAGCCGAAAGTTTCGCGTGCGCCTTCAGGGCCGAAGCGGAAACCTTCCCAGATCTCGCGCTCGACATTTTTTGCGCGGCAGAACAGGATTGCTGCCGGTTCGCCTGGCTGTGCGCTTGCGTCGAGAACGAGCGTCGCTTGCGGTTCGGTGAAGCCGGTCAGGTAGTAGAAATAGCTGTCGTGGCGGTATGGGTACTCGGCGTCGCGGTTGCGGATCGCCTCGGGTGCGGTCGGCACGAGGGCCACGCCGCCGCCTTGTGCTCGGAGTGCGGCAAGGACGCGCTCGCGGCGGGCGCGATAGAGGTCGATAGCCGGGGGGGCGGCGGGCGTCGTGTCGCCCTGGAGTTCGGTGAGATTGTTCATCGTGCGATTGTAGCGCTCTATGTGGAGGTCGTTCAGGGTGCCGCTGCATGCGGGCGGCAGTGTCTGTTCTTGCCGTGCCGCCGCCTGTGCAGGCAAACAAGAACCAGCCGCGAGGCGCCAACAAGAAGCCCCCGGCCCAGCCAAACAAGAACCCGCCGCCAGGCCCCCCCGGCAGGGACAAACAGCAAAAACCCCGCCCCCTGAGCCAAACCCCCAAACCCTGTAAAATACGCCCCCATGGAAACATGGGCCCCCCACGTCACAGTCGCCGCCGTCATCGAGCGCGATGGCCGCTTCCTGCTGGTCGAGGAACATACGCCCGCCGGGCTGCGGCTCAACCAGCCAGCCGGCCATCTCGAAGCAGGCGAAACGCTGGTAGAAGCAGCATCCCGAGAAACGCTAGAAGAATCGGCGCATCCGTTCGCGCCCGACGCACTGGTTGGCATCTACATGACGCATTTCGAGCCGACGGCAGGCAGCAAAGGCAGCAGCGACAGCACAGGCACCACCTACCTGCGCTTCACCTTCTGCGGGCAGGCTGCAGAAGCGCTGGATGAACGAGCCCTCGATCCGGACATCGTCCGCACCCTGTGGATGACCGCCGACGAGCTCCGCGCCTGTCCCGAACGGCATCGCACGCCGCTCGTGATGCGCTGCGTCGACGACTACCTCGCGGGCCGGCGTTTTCCGCTCGATCTCGTCCACACGCACGCGGTCGCGCCCTCCGCATCAAGCAAGTCAGGCAACCCATGAGCAAGCAGAAAGTCGTAGTAGGTATGTCAGGCGGCGTCGATTCGTCGGTCACCGCGTGGCTGCTCAAGGAGCAGGGGTACGACGTCGTCGGTCTCTTCATGAAGAACTGGGAAGATGACGACGACAGCGAATACTGCTCGACCCGTGAAGACTGGATCGACGTCGTTTCGGTCGCCGACCTGATCGGCATCGATGTCGAAGCCGTCAACTTCGCCGCCGAATACAAGGACCGTGTATTCGCCGAATTCCTACGCGAGTACTCGGCCGGCCGCACCCCGAACCCCGATGTGCTCTGCAACGCGGAAATCAAGTTCAAGGCGTTCCTCGATCACGCGATGTCGCTCGGTGCGGAAACCATCGCAACCGGCCACTACGCGCGCGTGCGCGAAATCGACGGTCGCCATGAGCTGCTTAAAGCGAAGGACCTCACGAAAGACCAGTCGTACTTCCTGCATCGTCTGAACCAGGCGCAGTTATCGCGCACGATGTTCCCGCTCGGCGAAATCCCGAAGACGAAGGTCCGTGAGATCGCCGAGCAGATCGGTCTGCCGAACGCAAAGAAGAAAGATTCCACAGGCATCTGCTTCATCGGCGAACGGCCGTTCCGCGATTTCCTGAACCGCTATCTGCCGACCCAACCCGGCCCGATGAAGACCCCCGACGGCGAGCTGGTCGGCGAGCACATCGGTCTTGCGTTCTATACGTTCGGCCAGCGCAAGGGCATCGGTCTCGGCGGCAGCCGGGATGGCAGCGGCGAGCCGTGGTTCGTCGCCGGCAAGGACATGGCGTCGAACACGCTGTACGTCGTGCAGGGCCACGACCATCCGTGGCTGCTGAGCCGTACGCTCGTCGCCGGCAACACGAGCTGGGTGGCGGGCCATGCGCCCGCGGAAGGTTTCGCGTGCGGCGCCAAGACGCGTTACCGCCAGGCCGACGCAGCTTGTACGTTCGATGCCGCGGACGATAGCGGCCGCACCTTCGAACTGCATTTCGACGATCCGCAGTGGGCTGTCACACCGGGGCAATCCGCGGTGCTCTACGATGGCGATGTTTGTCTTGGCGGCGGCATCATCGAGCACGCAACCACGGCGCAACCCGCTGTGCGCCGGCCGCAGCAAGCCGCGCTATTGACGGCGCGCTGAGCTTCGGGAAGTTTCGTGCGCGGCAGCTTGGCGGCGTACCGCGCGCATCTGCGGTACGCTGCACCTTCACAACAAAATGAGCAGTCGTTCGTCCCACCCCGCAACGGATCCCTGCCGTACCCGAACCTGACGATCCCGCCGCGGGGACTCACTGCAACGGAGCCCCCATGTTTTATCGACGCTATCTGGCCATGTGGTGCGCGGTGCTACTGGTCGTCGCCTGCGGGGCGCTTGCCTCGCTGCATCACCTGTCGTGGTTCTGGATCATCGTGCCCGTGCTGCTGGTCGGGCTCGGCATCTTCGATCTGACGCAAGAGCACCACGCGATCCTGCGCAATTACCCGCTGTGGGGCCACTTCCGCTTCATGTTCGAGTTCATTCGTCCGGAGATCCGTCAGTACTTCATCGAGGACGACACCGACGAAAAACCGTTCTCGCGCGCACAGCGCAGCATCGTCTATCAGCGCTCGAAGAACGAAGTCGACAGCCGTCCGTATGGCACTGAACTCGATGTGAAAGCAACCGGTCACGAATGGATCAGCCATTCGCTTGCGCCGACCAAAATCGACGGGCACGATTTTCGTATCCTGGTCGGCGAGACACGCGAGCAACCGTACTCGCTGTCGATCTTCAACGTGTCCGCGATGAGCTTCGGTTCGCTGTCGGCGAACGCGATCATGGCGCTGAACCTCGGTGCGAAGAAAGGTAATTTCGCGCACGACACGGGTGAAGGTTCGATGTCGAAGTATCACCGCGAGCACGGCGGCGACATCATCTGGGAAATCGCGTCGGGTTACTTTGGTTGCCGTAACGACGACGGCAGTTTCAACCCCGATAAATTCGCGAAGCAGGCGCACGAGCCGCAGGTGAAGATGATCGAGGTGAAGCTCTCGCAAGGCGCGAAGCCCGGGCATGGCGGTGTGCTGCCGGCCGCGAAGATCACCCCCGAAATCGCCGAAACGCGTGGCGTGCCGATGGGACGCGATTGCATCTCGCCCGCTACCCACTCAGAGTTTTCGACACCGCGCGGATTACTCGAATTCGTCGAGCGACTACGGCGTCTGTCCGGCGGCAAGCCGACTGGCTTCAAGCTGTGTATCGGCCATCCGTGGGAATTCTTCGGCATCGCGAAGGCCATGCTGGAAACAGGCATCCTGCCGGACTTCATTGTCGTCGACGGCGCGGAAGGCGGTACCGGTGCGGCGCCACTCGAATTCACCGATCACATCGGCGTGCCGCTGCAAGAAGGGCTGTTGCTCGTGCATAACACGCTCGTCGGCGCGGGTTTGCGCGATCGTATCCGGATCGGCGCGAGCGGCAAGATGATCACCGCCTTCGATATCGCCAAGACGCTGGCGATCGGCGCGGACTGGGTCAACGCGGCGCGCGGCTTCATGTTTGCGGTCGGTTGCATTCAGGCGCAGACCTGCCATACGGGCCGCTGTCCGACCGGCGTCGCGACGCAAGACCCGGTGCGTCAGCGCGCGGTCGTCGTGCCCGACAAGTCGGACCGCGTGTTCAGCTTCCATCACAACACGCTGCATGCCTTGCAGGAAATCATTCAGGCGGCGGGCTTGCATCACCCGTCGGACCTGCGTGCGCATCACATCGTGCGGCGCGTGTCGTCTCACGAAGTGCGTCTGATGTCCGATCTGCTCAAGTATCTCGAGCCGAACGATCTGATCAACGGCAATTACCGGTTCTCGCTCTACGAGAAGTGGTGGCCGGTGGCGCGCAGCGATTCGTTTGCGCCGGCGCTTGAAACTGCGGCGGCCTGAGCGTTAATCCGGCAGCACGGGAAAATCGCCTGCGGCGTTGAGTTCGCCGCAGGCGGTTTTTCCCGCACAGCGATGAGTCGGCCGCAGCGTGACCGCAACGGCCACGCTCGCGGCGACGGCTTCAATCTGACGGAAAGGTATCGACGAACGACGGCCGCTGCGTCAGTTTCTGAAAGTGTTTGTCGAGATTCGGATGCGCTTCGCGCCAGTTGATCTCGGGCATCCGGAAGTCCAGATAACCGAGCGCGCAACCGAGCGCGATGTCCGCCAGCGTGTAGTGATTGCCGGCGCACCACGTCTTGCTGCCGAGCCCCTGCGTCATCGCAATCAGACCTTCATCGATCTTGCGCTGCTGGCGTACAAGCCACGCGTCGTCGCGACGGTCGGCAGGACGCAGCACATTTTCAAGGCGGATCAACACCGCGGCTTCGAGTATCCCGTCCGCGAGCGCCTCCCAGCAGCGCACTTCGACACGTTCCCTACCCGACTGCGGAATCAGCTTGCCGACCGGCGACAGCGTATCGACGTACTCGCAGATCACACGCGAATCGAACACGGCCTCGCCGTCTTCCATGATCAGGCACGGCACCTTGCCGATCGGATTGAAGGTGTGAATGGTGGTGTCCGGCGCCCAGACGTTCTCGAGCACCAGCTTGTAGTCGATCTTCTTTTCGGCGAGTACGATCCGCGCCTTGCGGACAAACGGGCTCGCCAGCGAACCGATGAGTTTCATCACATCTGCCTTTTATGGAATCCGGCGAAAGTATACGTTGGATATCGGTCGTCCAGACAACGGCGGGCGATCTTCCGGAAGCACGTCCGCGGGAGCTGTGGGCGGATTGCAACATTGCCGCAACGCGGGCGGCCTGGCCAGACGGCCGGACGGCCAGTCCGTACGGAGAAAAAATAAAGCCGACGGAGAGGTAAAAGCCAAACCCAGCCGATTGGCATAAACCCCATGCCAATACAAACCCCAGGCTGCCAGCCGGCACGGGAATTTCGGTTAAAGTGGACACCCGTAGCCGTTGCACCAGCAAGCCGGCGGGCCTCGTCGGCAATTCACAGGAAGGTCGAGGAGGATTCAACGATGCACATCGGAGTGCCAGCCGAGACGCGCGCGCATGAAACCCGCGTCGCCGCGACGCCCGAGACCGTGAAGAAATACGTCGCGCAGGGCCATCGGGTCACGGTTCAGAGCGGTGCCGGTAACGGCGCCAGCTTTCCCGACGAAGCCTTTACCGCTGCCGGCGCCGAGATCGTCGATGTAGCCGCCGCATTCGGCGCCGATCTCGTCCTCAAGGTCCAGTCCCCCACCGAAGCCGAACTCCCGCAGCTCAAACGCGGCGCCGTACTCGTCGGCATGCTCGATCCGTTCAATGCCGACAACGCCGCGAAACTCGCTGCGGCCGGCGTGACTGCGTTCGCGCTCGAAGCCGCGCCGCGTACCACGCGTGCGCAAAGCCTCGATGTGCTGTCGTCGCAGGCGAACATCGCGGGTTATAAGGCCGTGTTGCTCGCCGCCACGCTGTATCCGCGCTTCATGCCGATGCTGATGACTGCCGCAGGCACCGTGAAGGCCGCCCGCGTGCTGATTCTCGGTGCGGGCGTCGCGGGTCTGCAGGCGATCGCTACGGCAAAGCGCCTCGGCTCGGTGATCGAAGCATCGGACGTGCGCCCGGCCGTGAAAGAGCAGATCGAATCGCTTGGTGCGAAATTCCTCGATGTGCCGTATGAAACCGACGAGGAGCGCGATGCCGCGCAAGGCGTCGGTGGCTATGCGCGGCCGATGCCGCCAAGCTGGCTCACGCGCCAGTCCGCACTCGTCCACGAACGCGCAAAGCAGGCCGACATCGTCATCAGCACCGCGTTGATCCCAGGGCGTCCCGCACCGACACTGATCTCCGTCGAAACCGTGCAAGCGATGAAGCCCGGCTCCGTGCTCGTCGATCTCGCGGCCGGCCGCGGCGCGGAGTACGAAGGCCGGCGCGGCGGCAACTGTCCACTTACCGAAGCGGACCAGGTCGTGACGAAGCACGGCGTGCAGATCGTCGGCTATACGAACCTGGCATCGATGGTCGCCGCCGATGCATCGTCGCTCTACGCACGCAACCTGCTCGATTTCCTGAAGCTAATCGTCACGAAAGAAGGCACCCTGAACATCGATCTCGCGGACGACATCGTCGCGGCCACGCTGCTGGCTCGCGACGGCGCCGTCACGCGCAAACCATAAAGAGGAGCGGCGATGGAAGTCATCAACCACACCGTGATCGACCTGATCATCTTCGTGCTGGCAATCTACGTCGGCTATCACGTCGTCTGGAACGTGACACCGGCCCTGCACACCCCGCTGATGGCCGTAACCAACGCGATCTCTGCGATCGTGATCGTCGGTGCGATGCTCGCGGCCGGGCTCACGATCGGCGGGCCTGGCAAGTTCTTCGGCACGCTGGCGGTGCTGCTCGCGGCTGTCAACGTGTTCGGCGGTTTCCTTGTCACCCGGCGCATGCTCGAGATGTTCCGCAAGAAGGAACCGAAGAAGCTCGCCAGTGCGGCCAAGGAGGGTGCGTAAATGAGTATCGACGTCGTTACGCTGCTGTACCTCGTCGCATCGGTGTGTTTCATCCAGGCGCTCAAGGGGCTGTCGAATCCGAAGAGCGCGCGCGCCGGTAATGTGTTCGGCATGACGGGGATGGCGATCGCGATCCTCACCACCGTTGCGCTGATCGTCAAACAGGCCTCGGTGCTCGGTTCGAACCTCACGCTCGGGCTGTCGCTGCTGCTGGGCGCGCTGGTAGTAGGCGGGGCGATTGGTGCGTTCGTCGCGGCACGCGTCGAGATGACGAAGATGCCGGAACTCGTCGCGGCGATGCACTCGCTGATCGGTCTCGCCGCGGTCTGTATCGCGTATGCGGTGGTCTGCGAGCCGGCCGCGTTCGGGATCGGTATCGAGGATGCGCCCTATGCCGGCTTCCTGCCGTACGGCAACCGGATCGAACTGTTCATCGGGACGTTCGTTGGCGCGATCACGTTCAGCGGCTCGGTGATTGCGTTCGGCAAGCTGTCGGGCAAGTACAAGTTCCGGCTGTTCCAGGGCGCGCCGGTCGTCTACGCGGGGCAGCATCTGCTGAACCTGATGCTCGCGATCGCGATGCTCGGCTTCGGCGTGATCTTCTTCCTGACGCAGGCCTGGTTGCCGTTCATCATCATGACGGTGATCGCGTTCGCGCTCGGGGTGCTGATCATCATCCCGATCGGCGGCGCGGATATGCCGGTGGTCGTGTCGATGCTCAACTCGTACTCGGGCTGGGCGGCGGCGGGGATCGGCTTCTCGCTGAACAACCCGATGCTGATCATCGCAGGGTCGCTGGTCGGCTCGTCGGGGGCGATCCTGTCGTACATCATGTGTCACGCGATGAACCGCTCGTTCTTCAACGTGCTGCTGGGCGGCTTCGGCGCCGAACCGGGCGCGGTGGCGGCGGGTGCGCAGGAGCAACGCCCAGTGAAGTCCGGTTCCGCCGACGATGCATCGTTCATGCTCGGCAACGCCGAAACCGTCGTGATCGTGCCGGGTTACGGACTTGCCGTGGCACGCGCGCAGCATGCGCTGAAGGAACTCACCGACAAGCTGATCGCGAAGGGCATTGATGTGCGTTACGCGATCCATCCGGTGGCGGGGCGCATGCCGGGGCACATGAACGTGCTGCTCGCCGAAGCCGAAGTGCCGTACGACCTGGTGTTCGAGATGGAGGACATCAACAGCGAGTTCGGCCAGGTCGATGTGGTGCTCGTGCTCGGCGCGAACGACGTGGTGAATCCGGCCGCGAAGAACGATCCAAAGTCGCCGATCGCGGGCATGCCGATCATCGAGGCGTACAAGGCGCGCACGGTGATCGTCAATAAACGATCAATGGCCGCGGGCTACGCGGGCCTCGACAACGACCTGTTCTATATGGAGAAGACGATGATGGTCTTCGGCGATGCGAAGAAGGTCATCGAGGATATGGTCAAGGCGGTGGAGTGAAGAGGTACGTGCGGCACGTCAGCGTATCACCGGCTCGTTCGGTGCGTTGATGTGCCGCAGATAATCAGCGAGACGCCGGCCGCTCATGTCCGGAAAGGTCTCGTGCAGCGCCACGCCGCCCATACGGGCGATGTCGAAATTGCGAAAGTCTTCGCGCAGTTCGCACCACGCGCCGACCATCCAGCGTCCACCCAGATAGATGAGCCCGAGCGGCCACACGCGCCGTTCCGTGTGCGCACCGAGCCGGTCGCGATACGGGAAGCTCACCACGTGACGCGAATCGACCGCGCGATGCAGCGCATCCACCTTCACGAAAAATTCCTGATCGACATGAAACGACGGCGCGAACACCGCGAGGCGTTCGAGTGCGGCGCGTTTGTCGGCGGGCATTGCGGAGGCGATCTTCGCGAGCGCACTGCGTGCGCCGCCTGCGAAGCTCGCACCGCCCCATGATTCGAGCATCCGCGCGCCGGCGGCGAGCGCGGCGAGTTCGTCGGCGGTAAACGTAAGTGGCGGCAGACTCGCCGCACGGCTGAGCCGATAGCCGATGCCCGCTTCACCTTCGATCGGTACGCCCGATAACTGCAGGTCGTGGACATCGCGATAGACGGTGCGCAGCGAGATGCCGAGCCAGTCGGCAAGCTGCTGCGCCGTAGTCAGGCGGCGGCCGCGCAGCAATTCGGCGATCTGGAACAGGCGGTCGGCGCGACGCGTCATCGGGAGGACAGGAGCGAGTGAACAGTGCTCCGATGATAGCGCCACGCCGGGCCCTGCAACCAACGCTTCTTCAGGCCAGTTTCAGCGAATGCAGGCCGACGCGGTTGCCTTCGGTATCGATGAAAAAGCCGACGTAGCCGAAGTTGTTCGGCAGCTCGATCGCCATGCCGTCCTTCTTGCCGCCCGCGCGCTCGACGCGCTCGAGTGCTTCCCGCACCGAGGGCTCCGCGTTCAGATACACGAGCACGCCATCCGAAACGGGTTTGATTTCGCGCGGGTTGTAGACGATGCAGCCGCCCGTTGCGCTTTCTTCGTGGCCGAATATGGCCATCGGTACGCCGCCCATCACTTCGCGTTGCAGCTGCGTGTCGAGCGCGGCCTCATAGAAGCGCGTCGCACGATTGAAGTCGGTGGACGGGATTTCGAACCAGGCGATGACGCGGCTCGCGGTGGCTGTTGCTACTGCCGTTTCTGTTGCGGTGACGGTTGACATGACTCTCTCCGGTAGATCGCTGTGGGCCACGGACGGCGTCGACGACACCGGATGGCATGGAGAGGAGTGTGCGACCGGGCTACTGCCAGCGTGCTGTCAGTAGCCTCGGCGTCTTGGAGCAGAAAGTGAGCCGTGCATCGGGCGATGCAACGGCCCCATGACGCGGTTTTCAGTCCGCAGGCGTGTCGCTGGCCGGGCGTTGCCGCACGCTGCCGGCGATCAGATCGAAGCGGAACAACCGGCATTCGAGCGCGCCGTTGAAGAGCGGCGTTTTGGTCGACTCGCGCAACCGCAACTGGCCGGGCAGCTTGCGATCGGAGGTCAGGATGAACGCGTGCCAGCCGGTGAAGCGCTGCTTCAGCGAGTCACCGAGCGCCTTGAAAAACTCGCTGTCTGGCGGTGCGTCGGTGTGGACGCGGCGAAAGCCGTCGTCGTCACGGGAATCGCGGGTATCACGTGCTTCGCGCGAATCACGGTCTTCGCGCCGGTCACGCCCGGTTTCGCGGACTTCACCGCGCGGGCCGCGGCCGCGCACTTCGATCCGTTCGCCATACGGCGGATTCGCGACGAGGATGCCCGGCGTCGCGACCGGCGCGCTCATGCCGCGCGCGTCGACCTGCTTGAGCACGATGCTGGGCAAGCCTGCACGCTGAAAATTCGCGCGGGCCTTGTCGAGCATGTCCCCAGAGATGTCGCTGCCGAAAATCTGCAGATCCTTGCGCGATGACGCGGCCGCCTTCTTTGCATCGAGCGCGGCGGCCTTCAGGCCTTGCCACACGCTCCGGTCGTACTGGCGCAGTTTCTCGAAGCCAAAGCGGCGCTCCGAACCGGGCGCGACGTTCAGTGCCACCTGCGCGGCTTCCGCGAGGAACGTGCCGCTGCCGCACATCGGATCGTAAAGCGGCGTACCGGGCGTCCAGCCGGTTAGACGCAGGATGCCTGCGGCGAGGTTCTCGCGCAGTGGCGCCGCGCCCTTGTCGAGCCGCCAGCCGCGCTTGAACAGCGGTTCGCCGGAGGTATCGAGGTACAGCGTGCAATCGGTGGCGGTAAGGAAAGCGAAGACGCGCACGTCGGGCGCGGCAGTGTCGACGTTCGGCCGTTCGCCGCTCACTTCGCGCAGGCGGTCGCAGATGGCGTCCTTGACCCGTAGCGTCGCGAATTCGAGGCTACGCAGCGTCGACTTGATCGCCGTCACGTCGACGCGCAGCGTTTCGTTTGCGGAGAACCACTGCTCCCAGCGCTGTTCGAGCGCGAGCGCGTAGATGTCCTGTTCGCTGCGGTACGGCTGGTGTGCGAGCTTCAGCAGCACGCGGCTCGCGAGGCGCGAATGCAGGTTCGCCGCCATGCCCGCGGCCCAGCCCCCGCGGAAGTGCACGCCGCCCGGCACCTGGGCGCCGGCCGTGAAAGGCGCGCCGTTCAGGTGGCGTGCGGCGATCTCGGCGAGTTCGGCGGCAAGCGCGGCTTCAAGGCCGCGCGGGCAGGGGAGGAAAAATTCGAAGGACATTGAGCGTGCCGGGAGGCGTTGAATAAGGCGCTATTGTACGCGGTCGGGGTGGGCGGGCCGGGTGCGTGCCAGGTATGCGACCCTGCCGGCGCGGCACGAGCCCGGTGCGTTTCTGCCGATATGTCAGGGATACGGGCAGGGCGCCCCAGGGCGGACTAACCGCTAGCCAGCCTCGCGCGACCGCCGCACCGGCCAGACGAGATCGAGCGGATGACGCAGCACATGCCGCAGGAACGCCCCGCGCAGCGAGCGCACGTCCTTCGCCCGCAAGTCGCGTGAGCGCACCGCCATCAGGAACGCCAGTGCAAAGCTCACGGCGACGTTCAGCACCGCCATGCTGAACGTGCCGGCCAGCGCCCACCATAGCTCGGGCGTATTGAATGCGCCTTTGCCGAGCACGCCGAGCGCAACGCCGATCGAACCTGAACTCAGCGTGACGTGCCGGACTTCGAAGCTGAAGGCGAGCGCCGTGACGATTGCCGGAACGAGGCCGAGCATCAAACCGAGCGTGACATTGCCGATCACACCGGCGATGTTCGAGCGACAGAACCCGGCGAGCCGCGTCGCGCCCGCGACCCCGAGCGTCATCCGTAGCCGCCGGTTGTAGGCGAGCGCGTCGCCGACCCGGTGCAGCACGAACCAGTTGTCGGCCCAGCCCGCGAGCAGGCTCGACGACCACAGCAGCACGCCGGTCAGCGCCGCGTAGAACGGCGTCGGGCCGAGCAGCGAGAACGAATGCAGCGTTGCGTGGGCCTTTTCCGGCGAGATCAGGTTCGCGCCGAAGACGCCATGCCACAGCAACTGCACGACGAGACACACGGGGAACACGACCGCGACATTGCCGAACACCGCCGCCGACTGTGTACGGATCAACGCAACCACCGACGCGACGAAGTTATCCATCCCTTCGCGCGTGCCGGTCCCGTCGAGTTCGCGCGCGAGCGTCGGCGCGGTCATTGCGGGTTGCTTGGTGGCGAGCGAGAAGTGCAGGAAGTGCATCAGCAGGAAACTGGCCGCGTAGTTGATGCCGGCGAGTAGCCCTTCGAACATCGACTGCAGATGCGCCCCCGTGATCGCGAATTTCACGCACACGGTGACGACGGTCACGAGCCCGCCGCCAGCCGCCATGCGGAGCATCTTCAGATACTCGGCGCGATCGCGTGCAATGTAGTGCTCGCCGGTGTCCGCGCTGTACTCGACGACCTTGCGTGCAAGCAGCGAGAAATTGCTACGCAGCAGATGCGCCACGCTCTGGCTCGCGTGATTCGCGTTCACGAGTTCGGCGACGAGGCGTGCGCCTGCGTGCAGGTCGTCGGCGGCCATCCAGGCATCGAGCAGCAACTCGGCGCGCACGATGCGCATGCGCATCCGCTCGACCTGGAAGACGATGTCGACGCTCACGCCGTTGCGGTAGAGGTGCGAAAAGACGTTGTCGGTGGCGATCCGGCATTCGTCGAGCAGGATGCGCAGATAGTTGACCTCGTGCAGCAACCGGGCTGCTTCCGTGCCAGAGCCAGGGCTCGTGCCGTCGGTGCTTGCTTCGACGGCGTGATGTGCGGCCTCGACCGCAAGCATCGCGCGAGTGAGCCGGTAAAACGGCTGCTTTTCCATCGCCTTGCGTACGTCGAACGCATCGGGTGCATCGGACGCATCGGCATCGCCCAGGCGGCTGCGGACCGTCTGCGACAACCCCGTCGAACTGATCTGGCAGGTCAGGTTATGCATCGCCGCGAGCAGATCGAGCGACAGCGCGCCGCCGGGTTGCAGGTTTATTTCGCCGGATTCGTAGTCGAACAGATCGCGAATGCGCGCGAGCAGATCGGCGGGCAGCGATGCAATCCATTCGGCATCCTGCTGCGACGTGAACATCAGCGTGAACAGCGCGGACAGTTCGCGGCGATTCGGCGCGGGCGGGATCAGCGACGCTTGTGCTCGCTCGAACAGCGCGCCGAAGAAGCCCGAATGCACGGGCATGCCGGCGTCGCACAGCAACGAGATGCCGTCGCTTTCGCGCAGCACAGCACGCAGGATACCGGCGACGTTGGTCTTCCACGCGAGGTTGCGATCGAGCACGTGCAGCAGGTAGCGCACGCGCGTATGCGCGGGGATGGGGCGCGGTGCGTCGTCGGGCGTATCAGCGGTGTCGGTCTGCAGACTGCCGCCGCGATGCAGCCAGTGCGCGAGTTCGATCAGCCATTCGCTGCGCTCGGCGTAGGGCGCGTTCACGTCCGCGATCGCGAGCAGCGCATCCAGTTGATGTCCGCCGTTGCGCGAGGCGCGCCATTTTTTCAGGAACGTCTTGAGAGAACGAAGCATGGGTCAGGGTGTGTCGTGCGTGACGGTCGTTGGGTATGGACGGACTGCGCGCGGCTTCGGCATCGGGCGGGCGACGACTTTTTCTGCCGGGCGGCGAGCACGCGGTACTGCAACGCGCGGCGTGCCACCCGTTTGCGGGCGGCCTTATCGAGTCGGGTAGCAGCGCGCGGACCGGGCCGGCTTCCGGTGGCGGGGTTTGCTACTACCGATCGTTTGCAGCCGCTCTTAAGCCGCCAAGCTGGCCGCTGAATTCAACCACTGGCCCCGCCAGCCGCGTTCGCCGACGTCCCGGTCGACGCAGGCAACGGGCAAGGCACCGTTACAGGCTGCACAGTAGCCGGTGCCGCGGCACCCTTCTTCGTGGACGCAGCGGCAGCGCGCGGTTGTGGCGCAGCCGCAAGCGCACCGACGGCCGTCGCGATCTGCGCGGAGATGTCCTGCACCGCGCGCCGGTGACCCTCGACGAGCGCGTCATAACCACCCGTCACCGGTTCACTGATTATGCTGCGGCAGGTCATCACGGCCTGCGTGCGCACTGCGCGCACACTCCACACCGCGTCGATCAGCGCATGCGAACCGGGCCACGATTCGAAACGCTGCACGTTCACGCTGACCCGGTACACGGGCACGCCGTCCGGATACGCGGTGCCGGCTACATCGATTGTGCCAAGCCGTTGCGTCAGATCGACCGATAGCGCGCGCCGGATCTCGTCGCCGGGCAGCGAAGCCCAGCGTGTCTGCTCCAGCACATCGACCTGGTTCGCGCCGGTCTGCACGACGAACGATGTCTTTGCGACCTGTGCCGGCACATCGACGGGCGGTACTTCGATCAGAAACTGCGCGTGCGCCGCACTGCGAGCCGGTGCAGTGGTCGCGTCGGAGCCGAGCGTATAGAAGCGGCTCGGCGGCGACGAACAGGCGGCGAGCGCGATCAACCCCGCACAGGCTGCAATACCGCCGACCGTACGCAGCGAACGCGACGAACTAGAGAAGAGGCCGGGAAGCCAGGTTTGCGTCATGGTTTATCTCCTGGTTTGCCGCGCAACAGCGATTCGGGATGACGCTCCAGATAATCCGACAGCGCATTCAGCGACTGCAGCGTGCGGGTCAGTTCCTGCAACGCCTGGTGTACGTCGGACTGCAGCGGCGAATCCTGCTGCAGCGTCGATTCGGCGGAATTGAAAGTGTGCTTCGCGGCCGACAGTGTGTCGCGCGCCTCCGGCACCACTTCGGTGTTGAGTCGCAAGAACAACTGATCGGCGTTTTTCAGCGAGCTGTTCAGATTCGTGCCGATCTCGTCGAACGGTATCTTGTCGAGCTTCTTCGCGATGTCGGCGACCTGCAGTTGCAGTTCATCGAGCGTGTTCGGAATGGTCGGTATCTCGACCGGATCGCGTGACACGTCGATGGTGGCGGGCGCTACCTTCGGGAACAGATCGAGCGCCACGTACAGCTGGCTCGTGATCAGGTTGCCCGTGCGCAACTGGCCGCGCAGTCCGTGCTGCACGAGACGCTGCAGCAGCTCGCGGCTCGCCGGCGTGCCTGCGGCGGGCACGCTGCCGACCGAGCGCCGGCGCAGGCGGTCCGGGTACAGATTCATCGTGACCGGCATCGTGAAGTTGCGTGCCTTCGGATCGTATTCGACACCGATCGCCGTCACCTGGCCGAGCACGATACCGCGGAAGTCGACCTGTGCGCCCACCGACAGCCCGCGCAGCGACTGGTTGAAATTCATCACGACACGCACGGGCGGGCCGTCCGGCTCGCGCATGGCATCGGCCTCGTCGGCGCCGAGGCGGAAGGTTGCGTTATCCGCGGCCTGCTGGCCGACCAGTTGCCCCGGCGGCGACTGGAACGCGAGGCCGCCGGTAATCACGGTCGCGAGCGACTGCGTGTTCAACGTGAAGCCACTCGAATCGAGCCGCAGATCGACACCGCTCGCATGCCACCAGCGCGAATTCGTGCCGACGTACTGATCGTACGGCGCGCTGACGAACACCTGGATCGTGACGCCGGTGCCTTCCTTGTCGAGCGCGAAGCCGACCACCTGGCCCACCTGCACGCGTCGGTAATAGACCGGCGAGCCGATGTCGATCGAGCCGAGCGATTCACCGCGCAGCGTGAAGCGATGGCCACGCTGATCACCGGTGACGGGGGGCGGCGTTTCGAGGCCGGTATAGAGCTTTTGCGTGTCCTGCGAGTGACCCGCGTCGACACCGATGTAAGCACCGGAAAGCAGCGTGTTGAGACCCGAGACGCCGCTCGTGCCGACCCGCGGACGCACGACCCAGAAACGCGTGTCCTTCACCGCGAAGTCTTCGGCTTCCTTGGTGAGCTGCACGACGACTTCTACCTGCGTGTGATTGTTGATCAGCTTGATCGTTTTCACTTCGCCGATATCGACGTCCTTGTACTTGACCTTGGTCTTGCCGGGCTCGAGCCCTTCGGCGGAGCTGAACAGGATCGAGATGGTCGGCCCGCGATCGACGACCGATTTGACGACGAGCGCGATGCCGATCAGTGCGGCGATCAGCGGAATGACCCAGACAAGCGACGGCAGCCAGGTCCGCCTCGGTTCGATGTCGGGCTCAGGCAGGTCGGGCGGAACGATGGGGCCTTGCGGGCTAGTCATGGTTGAGGTCCTGAGCGGTAGTTCCGGTATGGCGTTTGGCGGCGTTGGCGTTGCTGTCGTCAACCCGTTTTGCGTTATCGATGTGGTCCCAGATGAGACGTGGATCGAACTGCATCGAGGCCAGCATCGTCAGGATCACGACCGAGCCGAACGCCAGCGCGCCCGGCCCTGCGGTGATCACAGCAAGTGACTTGAAGCGCACGAGCGCGACCGTCAGCGTAATCACGAATACGTCGAGCATCGACCACCGGCCGATGCGCTCGACGATCCGGTACAGCTTCGTGCGTTCGTGCGGCCGCCAGGTGGAGCGGCGCTGCGCGGTGACGGTGAGCAGCAGCAGCACCGACAGCTTCAGCATCGGCACGAGAATGCTCGCGACGAACACGATGATGGCAAGCGGCCAGTCGCCCGAGGTCCAGAAGAAGACCACGCCGCTCATGATCGTGTCGTCCTCGGAGCCGACGAGCGACGAGGTGTGCATGATCGGCAGCAGGTTCGCCGGAATATACAGCAACGCGGCCGCGATCAGCAGCGCCCACGTGCGCATCAGGCTGTCCGGGTTGCGCCGGTGCAGGACCGCGCCGCAGCGCGGGCAGTGTTGAGGGACCACCGAGCGCACGCGCTGCGACACGTGTCCACACGCGTGACAGGCGACCAGGCCGGCGCGCGACGCCGTGAGGTATTTCATCGGCGGCTCATCCCTGACGCGGTGTGACTGGCGCGGGTGCGCTGGCCGGGCGGTTCGCGACTGCGGCGCGGCCCGGCTGACCCGGATGGGCTTTCTGTTTGCGACGCGGCGCGGGGCGCGCACGCAGATCGTCGACGACGTCCCACAGCGTGCGTGGATCGAACGTGACGACGACGGCGAGCATCAGCGTCAGCGCACCGAACGCGAACAGCGCGGCCTCGGGCATCACGCGCGCGAGGCTGACCATCTTCACGATCGTCACCAGCACGCCGAGCATGAACACTTCGATCATGCCCCACGGCCGCACGAACTGGATCGCGCGCAGCACCCGGTTGAAGCCCGGCGGCACATGGCCGCGGCGCACCGGGATGAGGATGTAGAGCAGCGCGACGAGTTCGGTGAGCGGAAACAGCGTGGTCGCGCAGAACACGATGACGGCCACGATCTGCATGTTTTCGTCCCACAGCGCGACGAGCGCACCGAACAGACTGGTCTGCGACGTGATGCCGTTGGTTTCGAGTTCGACGATCGGAAAGCCCTGCGCGATCAGGAACGTGATCAGCGCGGCAACGGTCAGCGCAGTGATGCTATCGAGCCGGCCCGACACGCCGCGGTACAGCGTGGCCCCGCAGCGCGGGCAGCGCGCGGTGGCGCGGCCGGATAGCCGCGGTTTGCGAAACAGTGTGTCGCACTCGTGGCACGCAATCAGGTGGTGGTCATGTTCCATGCGGGCTAAAAGGCAAACGACGTGAATGGGGACACGCGCTGCCGGGAGGTCCGGCAACCAGTGAGGCAATAGTACCAAACGCGCCTGTGGCGGGCATTTGCGGCGGGTAAGCCGGATTTTTTTGCCGGGTCGCCCTCGATAATTTTACGCAGCGACCCGTCTCGGACAGCAACGCTCCCTCGTCGTTCCCGTTCCGCTGCGGCCCGCCAGATGCCGCTATGACGGCGTTTTTGGTCCATACCGCCTTTTACGGCTTGGGGTAGCATGGCGGCCTTAGTGCATGTTGTGTGCCTGACCGATGCGCACTGCATCGGGAATAACGGTACATGCTGGATCGTTTAACCTTCGTATAGTCTTTTTAGCTGGCCTCGACCCGCCATGACCCACGACCCATCATTCGCTCCACGCGAGTCGTATACGCGCACCGCGATTGCATTTCACTGGCTGATTGCGCTGCTAATCGTCTGCGGTTTCGCGCTCGGCTGGGTAATGACCGACATCCCCGGTTTCACGCCGACCAAGCTGCGCTATTTCTCCTGGCATAAATGGATCGGCGTGACGGTGTTCGCGCTGGCGGTGCTGCGCATCCTGTGGCGCGCAACCCATGCAGCGCCCCCGCTGTCGCGCGAGACGCCCCTGTGGCAGCGCGGTGCCGCGCACGCGGTGCACGGGCTGCTCTATGTGCTGATGGTGGCGATTCCGGTGTCGGGCTATCTGTACAGCTCGGCGGCAAACGTGCCGGTCGTGTACCTCGGTCTCGTGCCGCTGCCACGGCTGATCGCGCCCGATCCCGCTCTGAAGGTTCTGCTGAAAACCGTCCATATAACGCTGAATTACGGGCTGCTCGCACTCGTGGTGATGCACGTCGCGGCGGCGCTCAAACATCAATGGCTGGACCGCGATGGGCTGCTGTCGCGGATGATCCCTTTCCTCAAATAAGGACGACCATGAAAGTTTCGTTTTATCGATACATGCTCGCGGCGTTTGCCGCCGCGTCATTGACCGCTGCCGGCAGCGCCTGGGCGCAGGTCGATGCGGCGAAGAGCACGATTACCGCAATCTCGACGCAGATGAACGTGCCGGTGGAAGGCAAGTTCACGAAATTCACCGCGCAGGTATCGTTCGATCCGGCCAAGCCGGCGGCGGGCAGTGCGCAGTTCACGATCGATGTCGGCAGCTACGATCTCGGCGATGCGTCTTACAACGATCAGGTGCGCGGTAAGGAGTGGTTCGACACGAAGACCTATCCGAGCGCGACGTTCGTTTCCACGGCGATCGCGGCGGCTGGCGGTAACCAGTTCAAGGTGACCGGCAAGCTGACCATCAAGGGCAAGTCGCAGACCGTCGTCGTACCCGTCACGGTCACGCAGCAGGGCACGACGCAGACCTTCGACGGTTCACTGCCGATCAAGCGCTCGCAGTTCGACATCGGTACGGGCGAGTGGAAGGACACGTCGGTGGTCGCCGACGCGGTGACGATCAAGTTTCACATCGTCGCAGCACATAAGTAAGCGCAGTCGTTTGATATAACCGAAAGCACCGCACTACACGCGGTGCGCTTTCTTCAAAGAAGGAGCATCACTTGAAAAAGACCCTCTTGATCGCTG
This sequence comes from Paraburkholderia acidicola, assembly GCF_002362315.1. GTDB lineage: Bacteria > Pseudomonadota > Gammaproteobacteria > Burkholderiales > Burkholderiaceae > Paraburkholderia > Paraburkholderia acidicola. The sequence goes on along the minus strand of NZ_MTZV01000004.1, from coordinate 833,928 downwards.
CTGGCGCACTCGCGTCGTCGCTGTCGTTCGGCGCATTTGCCGCCGATACCTATCAACTCGATCCGCAGCATACCGCCCCGAGCTTCGAGGCTGATCACTTCGGCGGCCTGTCGGTGTGGCGCGGCAAGTTCACGAAGAGCTCGGGCACGGTCACGCTCGATCGTGCGGCGAAGACCGGCACGGTCGACGTCACGGTCGACCTCTCGTCGGTGCAGATCGGCAATGCCAAGCTCGACGCCGAACTGGTCGGCGACAAGTTCTTCGACGTCGCGAAGTTCCCGACGGCAACGTACAAGGGCACGCAGATCCGCTTCGATGGCGACAAGCCGGTCGAAGTGATCGGCGCGCTGACGCTGCACGGCGTGACCAAGCCGCTGAATCTCGAGATCGATTCGTTCAAGTGCATCCAGCATCCGATGCTCAAGCGCGAAGTGTGCGGCGTCGAAGCGGAAGGCACGTTTAACCGCGACGACTTCGGTGTCGACTACGGTAAGACGTACGGTTTCAAGATGGCAACGAAACTGCACATCCAGGCTGAAGGCATCAAGCAGTAAGTCGCAGGACGGTTTTGTGTAGAAACCGCTTCGAGCGCTGCGGCGCCGAAGCGGTTTTTTTATGGCCTCGCCGGAGACGGGCGGATACAAGGAAGTACTCGCGCAGCTTTAATTTTTGCGGTAAATAGTGCGTTGACGCCCGACTGTTGTGCGTGCAACCAGTCGCGGCCCGCGAGGCGGCCTTGACCGTCCGCATTACATAATTCGCGCGCGACGGAGATCTGCATGAGTGCAACGACAGCAGCAAACCCCGCGGCGGTGCGCCGCGGCACGTGGCGCGCGGTGGTCGCCGCGTCGATCGGCAACGCGCTGGAGTGGTTCGACCTCGTGGTGTACGGCTTTTTCGCCGTCATCATCTCGAAGCTTTTCTTTCCGGCCGGCAACGACGCAATCTCGCTGCTGCTTACGCTGGGCACATTCGGCGTATCGTTCTTCATGCGTCCGCTCGGTGCGATCGTGCTGGGCGCCTACGCGGACCGCGTCGGCCGCAAGGCGGCGCTCACGCTGTCTATCCTGCTGATGATGATCGGTACGCTGATCATCGCTATCCTTCCGACCTACGAGACCATCGGCGTCGCCGCTCCGTTGATCCTCGTCGCAGCACGGCTGATGCAGGGCTTTTCCGCGGGCGGCGAGTTCGGCAGCGCGACCGCGTTTCTGGCCGAGCACGTGCCGGGAAGGCGCGGATTCTTCGCGAGCTGGCAGGTCGCGAGCCAGGGGCTGACCACCTTGCTCGCGGCCGGATTCGGCGCGGTGCTGACCGGTGAACTGTCGTCTGCGCAGATGGCTTCGTGGGGCTGGCGTGTGCCATTCTTCTTCGGGCTGCTGATCGGCCCCATCGCCTGGTACATCCGCACGAAGCTCGACGAAACGCCCGAATTCCTCGCCGCCGAAACCACCGATACTCCGCTGCGCGACACGTTCGCGAGTCAGAAGCTGCGGCTCCTCATCGCGATCGGGATCGTGGTGCTCGGCACCGTGTCGACCTATCTGGTGCTGTTCATGCCGACGTATGGCGTCAAGCAACTGGGGCTCGCGCCGTCGGTGGCGTTCCAGGCGATCGCGTTGACCGGTGTGATCCAGCTGGTGTTTTCACCGCTGGTTGGACATCTGTCGGATCGTTATGGACGCACGTCGATCATGCTGGTGTCGGCGGTACTGCTGCTCGTGCTGATCTATCCGGCGTTCGCGTGGCTCGTCGCGAATCCGACGTTTGGTGCACTGATCGTCGTGCAGGTCGTGCTCGGTTTTCTGATGACCGGCTACTTCGCGGCGCTACCCGGCCTGCTGTCGGAAATCTTCCCGGTGCAGACGCGCACGACCGGCATGTCGCTCGCGTATAACATCGCGGTGACGATCTTCGGCGGGTTTGGGCCGTTCATCATTGCGTGGCTGATTCGCGCGACCGATACGAAAGTTGCGCCGAGCTTCTACATGATCTTTGCCGCGCTGGTGAGTCTGGTTGCGTTGATCGCTGCGCGGCGCAAGCTGGGATTCAGCTAGTCGGGCAGGGCGCCGTAAACGACAAAGGCCGGTTCAAATGAACCGGCCTTTGCGTTTTACAACTATGCAAATCTACACCGATCGCATCACAGCGCTTACACCTGCGCGCCCGCGTTCGGATCGTTCGGATCGTGGCTTTCCTTCTTTTCCTTCAGCAGATCTTCCCGCTTCACGCCGAGCCACATCGCGAGCGCCGCCGCGACGAACACCGACGAATAGATACCGAACAGAATACCGACCGTCAGTGCCAGCGCGAAGTAGTGCAGTGTCGGACCGCCGAACAGGAACATCGACAGCACCATCATCTGCGTACTGCCGTGGGTGATGATCGTGCGCGACATCGTGCTGGTGATGGCGTGGTTGATGACTTCGACCACGGTCATCTTGCGTTCGCGGCGGAAGGTCTCGCGAATCCGGTCGAAGATAACGACCGATTCGTTCACCGAGTAGCCGAGCACCGCGAGCACCGCGGCGAGCACCGACAACGAGAACTCCCACTGGAAAAACGCGAAGAAGCCGAGAATGATCACCACGTCGTGCAGGTTGGCGATCACGCCGGCCACCGCGTACTTCCACTCGAAGCGGAACGACAGGTACAGCACGATGCCGATCACCACGCAGGCGAGCGCGAGTAGACCGTCGGTGGCGAGTTCCTTGCCGACCTGCGGGCCGACGAACTGGACACTGCGCAACTCTGCCTGCGCATCGGCGCCCTTCAGTGCGCCCATCACCTGGTCGCTCTGTTGTGCGGACGTGAGGCCCTGCTTGGCCGGCAAGCGGATCAGGATGTCGCGTGAGGTGCCGAAGTTCTGCACCTGCGCGTCGGCGTAACCGAGCTTGCCAAGCGTGGCGCGCACGGGTTCGAGCACGACTGCCTGCGGATACTGCACCTCGATCACCGTGCCGCCGGTGAATTCCACTGACAGATGCAGCCCGCGATGCAGCAGGAAAAACACCGCCGCGGCGAACGTGAGCAGCGAGATCGTGTTGAACAGCAACGCCCGCTGCATGAGCGGCAGGTCTTTACGGATGCGGAAAAATTCCATGGTGTGTTTCTCCGGGACTCAGCGGGACGAGCCCGGTTTGCGCGGCGCACTGCCCGCGTCGCGACGGCGTACGACCGGCTTGCCTGGGCGTGCCGGTACTTTTGCCTTGCTGGCGGTGGTGGCAGCGCTGATGGCCTGCGCGGTGCTGGTGTCGGCGTCGCTGTTTTCCAGGTACGCTGCCGCACCGTCGACGGCAACTGCGTCGGGACGCCATACCTGACCGATCGCGAGCGACTTCAGTTTCTTCTTGCCGCCGTACCAGAGATTCACGAGACCGCGCGAGAAGAACACTGCCGAGAACATCGACGTGATGATGCCGATACAGTGGACGACCGCGAAGCCGCGCACCGGGCCGGTGCCGAACGCAAGCAGCGCGAGACCGGCAATCAGTGTCGTTACGTTCGAGTCGAGAATCGTCGCCCAGGCATGGGCGTAGCCGTTCTGGATAGCCAGTTGCGGCGGCGCGCCGTGACGCAGTTCTTCGCGTACGCGTTCGTTGATCAGCACGTTCGCATCGATCGCCATACCGAGCGCGAGCGCGATAGCGGCGATACCGGGCAGTGTTAGCGTGGCCTGCAGCATCGACAGTACGGCGACCAGCAGCAGCAGGTTCACCGACAGGCCGATTACCGAGATCACACCGAACAGCATGTAGTACGCGATCATGAACACGGCGATCGCGACGAAACCCCAGACCACCGAGTGGAAGCCCTTGCGGATGTTGTCGGCGCCGAGGCTCGGGCCGATCGTGCGTTCTTCGATGATGTCCATCGGAGCCGCGAGCGAACCGGCGCGCAGCAGCAGTGCGAGATCGGTGGCGGCTTGCGGCGTCGGCTGGCCGGTGATCTGGAAGCGGTCGCCGAGTTCGGACTGGATCGTCGCGACCGTCAGCACTTCGCCCTTGTTTTTCTCGAACAGCACCATCGCCATCGGCTTGCCGATGTTGTCGCGCGACACGCTGCGAATCGCGCGGCCACCTGCTGAGTCAAGACGGATATTGACCGACGGCCGTTGATGTTCGTCGAAGCCTGCCGAAGCATCGATGATGCGGTCGCCGGTGAAGATCACCTGCTTGCGCAGCAGCACCGGTACCTGGTTGCCTTGCGTGAACAGTTCGTCGCCCGGGGGCACCGGGTCGCCCGGATTCGGATGCAGGTTGACCGGATCGGCGAGACGCGCTTCGAGCGTCGCCGTACGACCGATGATGTCCTTCGCCTTGGCCGTGTCCTGCACACCCGGCAGTTCGACGACGATGCGATCCGAGCCTTGTTGCTGGATCACCGGTTCCGACACGCCGAGTTCGTTCACGCGGTTATGCAGTGTCGTGATGTTCTGCTTGAGCGCGGCATCCTCGACCGTTTTCTGCACGGCCGGCGTGAACGTACCCACTACCTGGTAGCCGCCGCTTGCAGCCGGCTGCGTGGACCACTGGAGTTCGCTGACACCCTTGGCAAGTTGTGTGCTGGCACTGTTGGCGACGCTCTGGTCGCTGAAGTTCACCACCACCGATTGATTGACGCGGTTCACACCGCCGTCGCGGATGTTGTTGTCGCGCAGCAGCGTGCGCGCATCCGATGCATCGGAGTCGAGCTTCTTGTTCAACGCGCCGGCCATGTCGACCTGCAGCAGGAAGTGCACCCCGCCGCGCAGATCGAGACCGAGATACATCGGCAGTGCGTGCAGCGCGGTGAGCCAGTGCGGCGACGCGCTTTGCAGGTTCAGTGCGACGATGAACTGCGGATCGCTCGGATCGCTGTTCAGTGCCTTCTGCAGCAGATCCTTCACGCGCAACTGCGTGTCGGTATCACCGACGCGCACACGGATGTTGGCGTTGGCTACCGCGTTGTCGAACGTGACTTCGTCAGGCTTGATCTGGTTCGCGGCGAGCGCGGTTTCGACCTGCGCAAGCGTGCCTGAATCGAGTTTGACCGTTGCCTTGCCGCTCAGCACCTGGACTGCGGGCGCTTCGCCGAAGAAGTTGGGCAATGTGTACACGAGGCCGATGACGAGTGCCACCAGCATCACGACATATTTCCAGAGGGGGTAACGATTCATGGGGGTGGTCCAACGGGAAGGTTGGCTTGGAAGCGCAGCGTCCGGCCGTGGGCGCGGCAGTGAAGCAACGATGACGATCGTGCTTCACGCACCTGCGCGGCTGGCCGGACGCGGGAGAGAGCCGGCTTACAGCGACTTGATCGTGCCCTTCGGGAGAATCGTGGTCACCGATGCCTTTTGCACGGTGATCTCCGTACCTTCGGAGATTTCGACGCCGACATACGCATCGCCGACCTTCGTCACCTTGCCGACGATGCCGCCGTTCGTCACGACCTCATCGCCCTTCGCCATCTCGGCCAGCATGTTGCGATGCTCCTTCTGGCGCTTCATTTGCGGGCGAATCATGATGAAGTACAGCACGCCGAACATCAGGATCAGCGGCAGGAAGCTCATCAGACTCGATTCTGTGCCACCTGTGCCTTGAGCGAAGGCGTTGGAAATGAACGACACGTTGGTCTCTCCGTTATAACGATCAAAAAAATCAGCCGGTTATTCTACCACCGGCACTTCACGCGACGGCGCGCCCAAAGGGGCTTTGCGATCAAGCTGTTACCACCGACGGCAGCAGCCTGGGCCAATTGCGAAAGGCTATTGTAATGTTTCGCGGGCGGATCACGACGCGGCCGCAGCGGTTGCCTCCTCGACGCCGCGCGCGCGATTCTCGCGAAAGGCGATGCGGAAAGCATCGAAGGTATGGGTTTCGATTGCGTTGCGAATCTCGCCCATCAGTTCGAGGTAGTAGTGCAGGTTGTGGATCGTATTCAGTTGCGCGCCGAGAATTTCGCCGACCCGGTGCAGATGGTGCAGATAGCCGCGCGAGAAATTGCGGCAGGTATAGCAGCCGCATTGCTCGTCGAGCGGGCGCAGCGAATTGCGATGCGTGGCGTTGCGGATCTTGATGTCGCCGAAACGCGTGAACAGCCAGCCGTTGCGCGCATTGCGCGTCGGCATCACGCAATCGAACATGTCGACGCCAGCAGCCACGCCGGCAACCAGGTCTTCCGGCGTACCGACACCCATCAGGTAATGCGGTTTGTGCGCGGGCAGCTTCGGACCGATGTGGTTGAGCACGCGCATCATGTCTTCCTTCGGTTCGCCGACCGACAGTCCGCCTATTGCGAGGCCATGAAAGTCCATCTCGGCGAGACCGGCGAGCGACTCGTCGCGCAGGTCTTCGAACATGCCGCCCTGCACGATGCCGAACAGCGCGTTCGGGTTGTCGAGCCGTCTGAATTCATCGATTGAACGCTGCGCCCAGCGCATCGACATGCGCATTGAGTCCGCGGCGTCCTGGTGCGAGGTCGGTACACCGTTGGTCGCGTACGGCGTGCATTCGTCGAACTGCATCACGACGTCCGAGTTCAGCACCTTCTGTACCTGCATCGACACTTCCGGCGACAGAAACAGCTTGTCGCCGTTGATCGGCGAGGCGAACGTGACGCCGTCTTCGGTGATTTTGCGCAGGTCGCCCAGCGAGAAGACCTGGAAGCCGCCCGAATCGGTGAGGATCGGCCGCTTCCAGCCCATGAAGCCGTGCAGGCCGCCGTGCGCGGCGATCGTTTCGAGACCGGGGCGCAGCCACAGATGAAACGTATTGCCGAGAATGATCTGCGCGTGGATTTCTTCGAGCTCGCGCGGCTGGATCGCCTTGACCGTGCCGTACGTGCCGACCGGCATGAAGATCGGCGTTTCGACGACACCGTGATTCAGCGTCAGCCGGCCGCGGCGCGCGGCGCCGTCGGTGGTGAGCAGTTCGAACGCGAGGCCGCCTTGCGGTGGCGTGTGCGTGTCGCCGGCGGTGGGCGTGGCGCGATCGTCGGTCATGGATTGCTCCTGTGCTGCGGGAATACGGTTTTGCATGGGAGTGGCGTTAGTTTTGCGCAGCGTCGTCGGTGCGGGTCAGCAGCATCGCGTCGCCGTAGCTGAAGAAGCGATACCGCTCGTCGATCGCGTGACGATACGCCGCGCGGATCGTATCGATGCCAGCGAACGCGGACACCAGCATCAGCAGCGTCGACTTCGGCAAATGAAAATTCGTCACGAGCCGGTCGACCACGCGAAAACGATAACCCGGTGTGATGAAAATATCGGTTTCGGCACTGGTCGCTGCGAGCGGGCGGCCGGCGGCGTCGGCGTCGCGCGCCGCGGCTTCGAGCGCGCGCATCGATGTCGTGCCGACCGCGATCACGCGATTGCCGCGCTGGCGTGTGGCTTCGATCTGCTCGACGAGCGTTTGCGGCAGCGCGTACCACTCGCTGTGCATCTTGTGTTCAGAGAGATTCTCGACCCGCACCGGCTGGAACGTGCCCGCGCCGACATGTAGCGTCAGCGTCGCGCGTTGAACGCCACGCTCATCGAGCCGTGCGAGCAGCGCATCGTCGAAATGCAGGCCCGCGGTCGGCGCGGCAACCGCGCCAGGGTTCTGCGCGAAGACGGTCTGGTAGCGGGTTTCGTCGGTTGCGTCCGGATCGTGCTCGATATACGGCGGCAGCGGCAGGCGACCGTATTGCTCGATCAGCGTCAGGCAGTCGGCGGGAAAATGCAGTGTGTAGAACGGCTCGACGCGTTCACCGACGGTGACGTCGAACGCATCGGCAAGACGTAATGTCGTGCCTGCCACCGGGGTCTTGCTCGCGCGAATCTGCGCAAGCGCGGTCCGCTCGCCGGTCAGCCGTTCGATCAGCACCTCGATCTTGCCGCCGCTGGCCTTCTGGCCGAGAAAGCGTGCCTTCAGCACTTTGGTATCGTTGAAGACCAGCAGGTCGCCGGGCGCGATGCAATTGGGCAACTCGGCGAAACCGCGATCGGTGAAATGGGCTGGCGTGCGTGTGCCGTCCACCTCGAGGAGGCGGCTTGCGCTGCGCTCGGGCAACGCGGTTTGCGCGATCAACTCGGGCGGCAGCGTGAAATCGAAATCGGAAAGCGTGAACATGCGGACTGAACGGATACGGAACGAGAAACTGGAGAGCGGATCGGGCCGCCGCGAGGCGGCGAGCGGCTATGATTGCGGGACGTTGTCACCGCGGCGGCAGCGGTGACTGCAACCCGGCCTGCACTGCTGCAAGGCGGCCGCTGGAGCCGTTGAACCCGTTGAAAGCCGATATTGTACTTGCGAAGCGACTCATGCCCTTGTCCGAACGCCGTCCGCCTGCCGAACCCGATGATGCGAATGCCGAGCCGCCGCGCCGCGCCGCGCGCGGCAGGAAGGCGAGCGGCGCCGATACGGCCGGTGCATCCGGTGCAGCCGATACGAAAAAGCCCGCGCTAGTCAAAACCGCCGACAAGCTCGCGAAGCTCGGGCTGACGCGCGACATCGATCTCGTGCTGCATCTGCCGATGCGTTACGAAGACGAAACCACCTTGACGCCGATCAGCGAACTGCTGCCGGGTGGCGTTGCGCAAACCGAAGGGGTCGTGTTCGACAACGAGATCGCGTATCGCCCGCGCCGTCAGTTGCTCGTCAAGCTGCGTGACGACACCGGCGACGAACTCGTGCTGCGCTTTCTCAACTTCTACGGCTCGCAGGTCACGCAGATGGCGATCGGCAAGCGGTTGCGCGTGCGTGGCGATGTGCGCGGCGGTTTCTTCGGCATGGAGATGGTGCATCCGGCGGTGCGTCCGGTTGAAGAGGGCGCGCCGCTGCCGCAGGCATTGACTCCTGTTTATCCGAGCACGGCAGGCGTGACCCAGGCGTATCTGCGCAAGGCAATCGATAACGCGCTGACTCGCACTGCGTTGCCCGAGCTGCTACCCGAGCCGGTCGCGCGCGCGTACATGGACCCGCTCGGCGTGCCGCCGCTAATGGATGCAGTGCGCACGCTGCATCACCCAGCCGTCGATGCGGACGAAACCGCGTTGATCGACGGCACGCATCCAGCGTGGCTGCGCATCAAGTTCGAGGAACTGCTCGCACAGCAACTGTCGCTCAAGCGTGCGCACGAAGAGCGCCGCACACGAGCCGCGCCGGTCATGCCGCGGCGTGCGGCGAACGACGAGGCATCGCTATTCGCGCGGCTCTCCGCTGCGTTGCCGTTCGGCCTGACCGGTGCGCAGCAGCGCGTCGTTGGGGAGATCGGACACGAACTGACGCTGTCGCATCCGATGCAGCGGCTGCTGCAAGGCGACGTAGGCAGCGGCAAGACCGTGGTGGCGGCGCTCGCTGCCGCACAGGCAATCGATGCCGGCTACCAGGCCGCGCTGATGGCGCCGACCGAAATCCTCGCTGAGCAGCACGCCCGCAAGTTGCGCGGCTGGCTCGAACCGCTCGGCGTGCAGGTCGCGTGGCTGGCTGGCAGCCTGAAGGCCAAGGACAAGCGCGCCGCGCTCGAAGCGGCCGCGCTCGGCACGGCGCAGCTCGTCATCGGCACGCACGCCATCATTCAGGACGCGGTCGAATTCGCGCGCCTCGGGCTCGTGATCGTCGATGAGCAGCATCGTTTCGGCGTCGCGCAGCGGCTGGCGCTGCGCGCGAAGGCGCTCAACGCCGCAGATGGCGCACGCGACTTCCAGCCGCATCAACTGATGATGTCCGCGACACCGATCCCCCGCACGCTGGCGATGACCTACTACGCCGATCTCGACGTCTCGACGATCGACGAGTTGCCGCCGGGCCGCACACCCGTCCTCACGAAACTCGTCGCCGACGGGCGTCGCGACGAAGTGATCGGCCGGGTGCGCGAAGCGGCGCTGACGGGCCGTCAGGTGTACTGGGTCTGCCCGCTGATCGAGGAAAGCGAGACGCTGCAGTTGCAGACCGCCGTCGAAACCTATGAAACGCTGCTCGCGGCGCTGCCCGAACTGAAGGTCGGGCTCGTGCACGGCCGGCTTGCTCCCGCCGAGAAAGCGGCCGTGATGGAAGCGTTCACGCGCAACGAAGTCCAGTTGCTGGTGGCGACGACCGTGATCGAAGTCGGGGTCGACGTGCCGAACGCGTCGTTAATGGTGATCGAGCACGCGGAGCGCTTTGGTCTCGCGCAACTGCATCAGTTGCGCGGCCGGGTGGGGCGCGGCAGCGCGGCATCGGTCTGTGTGCTGATGTACACGGGGCCGCTGTCGCAGACCGCGCGCTCGCGCCTTCAGACCATGCGCGAAACCACCGACGGCTTCGAAATCGCGCGGCGCGACCTCGAGATTCGCGGTCCCGGCGAGTTTCTCGGCGCCCGGCAGTCCGGCGCCGCGATGTTGCGGTTCGCCGATCTCGAGCAGGACGGCTGGCTGATCGAGCCGGCGCGGGAGGCTGCCGCGCGGTTGCTCGATAGTTATCCGGAGGCAGTCACCCAACATCTGGCGCGCTGGCTCGGCGCGCGGGAGCAGTATCTGAAGGCTTAGCGGGAGGGGTTTCCAAGGCATATTCGTGCATCTCCAGGCGCCCAAATATGCTGATCCGACGATGAAGTTGGCGAATTGGCCCCATGGGTGTATAACAGAAACCTATCGACTTCACTATATTGATTGGTCCCCAATGACGCTCACTGAATTGAAATACATCGTCGCGGTTGCCCGCGAACGGCATTTTGGCCGTGCCGCCGAGGCGTGTTTCGTCAGCCAGCCGACCTTGTCGGTGGCGATCAAGAAGCTCGAGGACGAGCTGAACGTGCAGATCTTCGAGCGTGGCACGAGCGAAGTCAGCGTGACGCCGATCGGTGAGCAGATCGTCACGCAGGCGCAGCGGGTGCTCGAACAGACGCTCGCGATCAAGGAGATCGCGAAGCAGGGCAAGGACCCACTCGTCGGGCCGCTGCGGCTTGGCGTGATCTATACGATCGGGCCGTACCTGCTGCCAACGCTGGTCAAGCAGATGATCCAGCGCTTCCCGCAGATGCCGCTGATGCTGCAGGAAAACTACACGCTGAAGCTGATCGAGTTGCTCAAGCAGGGGGAAATCGACGTCGCCATCATGGCGCTGCCGTTCCCTGAAACCGGTTTGATGCTGCGGCCGCTGTACGACGAACCGTTTGTCGTCGCATTGCCGTCCGGTCATGCGTGGGAAAAGCGGGCCAAGATCGACGCCAGCGACCTGAAACAGGAAACGATGCTGTTGCTCGGCAGCGGGCATTGTTTTCGCGACCACGTGCTCGGCGTGTGCCCGGAACTGATGCGCTTTTCGCAGAACGCGGACGGCATCCAGAAGACCTTCGAAGGGTCGTCGCTGGAAACGATCCGGCATATGGTGGCGAGCGGCGTCGGCATCACCGTGCTGCCGCGCATGTCGGTGCACGAAGTGAAGCCGCATGCCGGTGGCGTGGACTCCGGGTTGCTCTCCTACGTGGCGTTCGACGATCCGGTGCCGGATCGCCGGGTCGTGCTGGCGTGGCGCAAGAGCTTCACGCGGATGCCCGCCATCGAGGCTATTAGCGATGCCATCGCGGCGTGCAATCTTGCGGGCGTCGCGAAACTCGATCTGCCGGTTGCGGTGAACTGACACTCGGGCACTGCGCACGGCGCGGCGCGGGGTGACAAACCCGCGTTCTCCGCCCCACCCGACGCAACCCAACCCGCTCGCTGCAGCCCCTATTGAATAGATAAAATTAATCAAACAACGATATTCGATAGTATTTGTTATAGTGTCCTCCATGGATCAACCGATCCCCAGCCCCTGGAGGAACCCATGACGCAGCCTCAATCGCAACAGACCCCATCCTCGCTCCCGCAGACCCAGCCGGCCGCCAGCTTTGCCGCGACGCTGTCCGGCGCGCGCACGGTTGCGCTGTCACTGCTGGTCGACCGCGCGCTGTCGGCCTGAACGGCCTGAGCCGCGCCCGCAGCCGTTACACCCCGCTTCTTTCAAGACCCGATACCCGATACCCAGGAGTTCAGGATGTCCGAACGCAAACTCACCACGGCGGCCGGCGCGCCCGTCGCCGATAACCAGAATTCGTTGACCGCCGGCGTACGTGGCCCGGTCGCGCTGCAGGACGTGTGGCTGCTCGAAAAACTCGCGCACTTCGATCGCGAGGTAATTCCCGAGCGCCGTGTGCACGCGAAGGGTTCGGGCGCGTTCGGTACGCTGAAGGTCGCGCACGACATCTCGCGTTTCACGAAGGCGAAGGTGTTCGCCGAAGTCGGCAAGGAAACGCCGCTGTTCATGCGCTTTTCGACGGTAGCCGGCGAGCGCGGCGCCGCCGATGCCGAACGTGACGTGCGCGGCTTCTCGATCAAGTTCTACACGGAAGAAGGCAACTGGGACGTGGTCGGCAACAACACGCCGGTGTTCTTCATTCGCGATCCGTTGAAGTTTCCCGATTTCATTCACACGCAAAAGCGCGATCCGTACACGAACCTGCGCAACAACATCGCGGCGTGGGACTTCTGGTCGCGGCATCCGGAGTCGCTGCATCAGGTGACGATCCTGATGAGCGATCGCGGCATTCCGAAGAACTATCGGCAGATGCATGGTTTCGGCTCGCACACGTTCTCGTTCCTCAACGCGAACAACGAGCGTTTCTGGGTGAAGTTCCACTTCAAGTCGCTCAATGGCCTCGAGAACTACAGCGATGCAGAAGCAGCGCAGGTGGTGGCGGGCGATCGCGAAAGCGCGCAGCGCGATCTCGTGACGAGCATCGACGAAGGCCGTTTCCCGAAGTGGGCGTTCCGCATTCAGGTGATGCCTGAGGCCGATGCAACGAAAGTGCCGTACAACCCGTTCGACATCACGAAGGTGTGGCCGCACAAGGACTATCCGCTGATCGACGTCGGCACGGTCGAACTGAATCGCAACGCGCAAAACTATTTCGCCGATGTCGAGCAGGCCGCGTTCACGCCGGCTAACGTCGTGCCCGGTATTGGTTTTTCACCGGACCGGTTGTTGCAAGGGCGGCTCTTTTCGTACGGCGATACGCAGCGCTACCGGCTCGGTGTGAATCATCACCAGATTCCGGTCAATGCGTCGCGCTGCCCGTTCCATCACTCGTTCCATCGCGACGGCGGCATGCGTACCGACGGTAACCTCGGTGGCACGGCGAACTACGAGCCGAATCGCTACGGCGACTTCGCGCAGGACCGCAATGCGATCGAGCCGCCGCTCGCGGCCGGCACGGTCGATCACTACGACCATCGCGAGGACGACGATTACTACAGCCAGCCGGCCGCGCTGTTCCGGCTCTTCGATGCGGCGCATCGCCAACGTCTGTTCGCGAACATCGCGCGGTCGATCAAGGGCGTGCCCGATGAGATCGTTGCACGGCAGGTCGAGCATTTCCGCCGCATCGATCCGGCGTATGCAGAAGGTGTTGTCGCCGCGCTCGTGAAGCTCGACGAAGCGGTGGCGGCGCAGTAGCCGTAGCGCGCAGGCCGCTACGGCAGCACAAGGTCATTGCCGGGCGGCGTGGCTATGCAGGGCGGGGCGCTTCGGCGCCTCGCCGGTTTTACAGATGAAACGAAGGAGAACGATCATGAACCAGTTGATGACGATGATGAGCAATGGCGGCACAGGATTCGCGCAGCAGGCAGTCGCCATGCGCCGCGCTGCGCTCGTGCAGAAAATCACGGGATTCGCGATTGTCGGTAGCGGCTTCGCGGTGATCTTTGCACACGGTCTGCAGCACCTGGTCGGCGCCTGATCTAACAACGTACGAGTGCAGCGACGCGCCGCCGCAGCACGCAAAAGCGCCGTGCTTCTACGCTAAACTGTCGGACGTTTAAATGTCCGGAGTCGCCGCAGCAGGGCAGTCCGGCATCCGCTAACCGGTTCGTATCACTCTTCAAGGGAGTCATCATGGCCAAGAAAGGCACCACCGTACCGCACGTGAACATCGGCATCAGCGACAAGGACCGCAAGAAAATTGCAGACGGCCTGTCGCGTCTTCTGGCCGACACCTACACGCTGTATCTGAAGACCCATAACTTCCACTGGAACGTGACGGGTCCGATGTTCAACACGCTGCATCTGATGTTCGAAGGGCAGTACAACGAACTCGCACTCGCCGTCGATGCGATCGCCGAACGCATCCGCGCACTCGGCGTCGCCGCGCCGGGCAGCTACAAGGAATTTGCGAAACTGTCGTCGATCCCCGAAGCGGATGGCGTACCGGCAGCGGAAGAAATGATCCGCCAGCTCGTGGAAGGTCAGGAAGCGGTCGTGCGTACGGCACGCGAAATTTTCCCGGCAACCGAATCGGCACACGACGAACCGACCGCCGATCTGCTGACGCAACGCATGCAGACGCACGAAAAAACCGCGTGGATGCTGCGCGCGATGCTGGCCTGAGTTTGCACTTTGCAGCGCCGCGCTGCTGAGGTACGGCAGCGCGGCGCATGCCTGCTCTAGAATACGGGCATCGCCTCAGACCGTACGATCATGTTCGCCCGACTCCCGCTCTATTTACGGCTCGTCCGCATGGACAAGCCGATCGGCAGCCTGCTGCTGCTGTGGCCGACGCTCAACGCGCTGTGGATCGCATCGGGCGGCCGTCCGTCGGCGCAACTGCTGGTGATCTTCGTGATCGGTACGTTGCTGATGCGCTCGGCTGGCTGCGCGATCAACGATTACGCCGATCGCGATTTCGATCGCTACGTAAAGCGCACGGCCAACCGGCCGCTGACCTCGGGCAAGATCAAGGCGTGGGAAGCAATTGCGCTGGCGGCGGGGCTCTCGCTGCTCGCGTTCCTGCTGATCCTGCCGCTCAACGCGTTGACAAAGGAACTGTCGGTGGCAGCGCTGTTCGTCGCCGGATCGTATCCGTTCATGAAGCGCTTCTTCGCGATTCCGCAGGCGTATCTCGGCATCGCGTTCGGCTTCGGTATTCCGATGGCATTTGCCGCCGTGCAGAACCATGTGCCGACACTTGCGTGGGTGATGTTGCTGGCCAACGTGTTCTGGTCGGTTGCGTACGATACCGAGTACGCAATGGTCGATCGCGACGACGACATCAAGATCGGGATTCGCACGTCGGCGCTGACGTTTGGCCGCTTCGACGTGCTGGCCGTGATGCTCTGCTATGCGGGGACGCTTGGCATCTATGCAGGAATCGGTGCGACGCTGCACTTCGGCGTGCTCTATTGGTTAGGCTGGGCTGCGGCTGTGGCGTGTGCGATCTATCACTACACGATGATTCGCGGCCGCGACCGGATGCAATGCTTCGCGGCGTTCAAACATAACAACTGGCTGGGCGGTGCGCTGTTTGCCGGGATTGCTGCGCACTACGTTGCCGCGGTGTTCTGAGCTGCAGCGGGCTACTGCTGGCCGAATTCATCACCCATCTCTTTCGCCCGTGCATCGGCCGCCAGCGCGCCACGCACGATCGCATCCTTCACGCCATTCGCATCGAACGCAGCGAGCGCGGCAGCCGTCGTGCCGCCTTTCGATGTCACCCGTTCACGTAGCACGGCGGGCGACTCAGACGATTGCGCGGCAAGTTGCGCAGCACCCGTGAACGTCGCGACGGCGAGCGCGCGCCCCTGTTCGTCGTCCATACCTAACTGGCGTGCCGCTTCCTGCAATGCCTCGATGAAATAGAACACATACGCTGGACCGCTTCCCGAAATCGCGGTCACGGCATCGATCTTCGCTTCATCGTCGAACCACACCGTCTGGCCGACCGCCCCCAGCACCTGCCCAGCGAGCGCGCGGCCGGCCTCGTCGACACCGGCCGTCGCCACGAGGCCTGCGACACCCATGCCGATCAGCGCAGGCGTATTCGGCATGGTGCGCACGATACGCGCATGACCGTTCAACCAGCGCGACAGATCAGCGGAATGAATGCCCGCGACGATTGAGATGACGAGCTGGCTGGCACCGAGATACGGCGCCAGCGCCTGCGCAACGCTCCTGACAACCTGCGGCTTGACCGCGAGCACGATCGCGTCATACGACGTGAGCGTCGCATCGGCGCTCGCACCGGTACCCACACCGAACTGCTGCGCCGCGCGCGTACGGGCGTCTTCGTTGGGGTCGATCGCGTAGAGATCGGCGGGTGCGACACCTCGCTTGATCAGACCGCCGATGAGCGCCGCAGCCATATTGCCGCCGCCGATAAACGCAATTTTCATGATGAAGATGAAGACGAAGAGGAAAGATCAGTGAGAGTAATCGCGGCCGCCAAAAATCGCGGTGCCAACGCGCACGATCGTGGCGCCTTCCAGCACGGCGGCTTCGAGATCGGCGGACATGCCCATCGATAGCGTATCGAGGTCGAGGCCATCCGCGCGCAACCGCTCGAACAGTTCGCGCAGCAGCCGATGCGGCACGCGTTGCTCGTCGACGCTGCCGGCAGGTTCGGGAATCGACATCAGCCCGCGCAGCCGCAGTCCCGGCAACGCGGCGATCTGCTGTGCGACGGCCGCCGCTTCGGCAGGCGGTACGCCGCTCTTCGACGCTTCTCCGCTCACGTTCACCTGCAGGCAGACGTTAAGCGGTGCGAGCGTGTCGGGGCGCTGTTCGGACAGACGCTGCGCGATCTTCAGACGATCGACCGAATGCACCCAGTCGAACAGTTGCGCCACCGGCTTCGTCTTGTTCGATTGCAGTGGACCGATGAAATGCCATTCGAGCGACGCGCGCAGATCGGCAAGCGCCTCGATCTTGGCCGCCGCTTCCTGTACGTAGTTTTCACCGAACGCACGCTGACCGGCGGCGTGGGCGGCGCGGACATCTTCGGCGGGAAAGGTTTTTGACACGGCAAGCAGCGCGACGCGGTGCGGGTCGCGGCCAGCCCGCTGCGCGGCAAGTGCGATGCGCTGCTGGACGGCTTCAAGGTTGTGAGTGAGATCGGGCATGACGGACGCAAGCAATGGAACAATGCGTCGATTATACGGACGCCGCCGCCATGAACGGGATCAGCCGAATGGCCAGGTGGCGGCGTCGATGGGTTCTGGCTACGCTGACAACATGTGCTCGACGAGTTCGATCCAGTGCGCGACTGGCATCGATGTGCCGCTTTGCAGATGCGAAATGCAGCCGACGTTCGCCGATACGATCATCTGCGGTTCGAGCGCATTCAGCTTTTCGAGCTTCTGGTTGCGCAGCGTGTACGACAGCGCCGGCTGCGTGAGCGAGTAGGTGCCCGCGGAGCCGCAGCACAGGTGGCTGTCGGCGGGAAGGCGCACTTCGATGTCGAGCGCTTCGAGCAGATGCTCGACCTTGCCGCGTATCTGCTGGCCATGCTGCAGCGTGCAGGGCGGATGAAACGCGACGGTATGCACCGCGCGGCGGCGGGTGAGGGCGATCAGTGGTTCTTCGAAATCAGGAAGGATCTGGGCGATATCGCGGGTCAGCTCGACGATGCGTTGCGCTTTTGCCGCGTAGGCCGGATCGTCGCGCAGCAGGTGCGCGTATTCCATCACGGTGGAGCCGCAACCGGACGCATTCATCACGATCGCTTCCGCGCCCTGCTCGACATACGGCCACCATGCGTCGATGTTCGCGCGGATGTCGTCGAGCGCCTCGTCGGTGTAGCCGAGATGCAGGCGGATCGCGCCGCAGCAGCCCGCTTCCGGCGCAACGATGGTTTGAATGCCGAGTGCGTCGAGCACGCGCGCGGTGGCGATGTTGACGTTCGGCATCATCGACGGTTGCACGCAGCCCGCGAGCATCAACATCTTGCGCGAATGCGTGGTGGTCGGCCATTCGAGCATGCGTTGTCGCGCCGGCACCTTGTCGCGCAGCTTCTTCGGCAGTAACCGGCGCACGTGCTGACCGAGCCGCATCGTCGGTGTGAACAGCGCGCTGTTCGGCACGAAGCTCGCCAGTACCCGGCGCATCACGCGCTGGCCGATCGGCCGCGTGATCTTCTCTTCGGTGATCTTGCGGCCGATCTCGACGAGCCGTCCGTATTGCACGCCGGACGGACACGTGGTTTCGCAGCTGCGGCAGGTCAGGCAGCGGTCGAGGTGCGTCTGCGTGCTGCGCGTAGCGGGTGCGCCTTCCACCAGTTGCTTGATCAGGTAGATGCGGCCGCGCGGTCCATCGAGTTCGTCGCCAAGCAACTGATAGGTCGGACAGGTCGCCGTGCAGAAACCGCAATGCACGCACTTGCGCAGAATGGCATCAGCCTCTTCGCCATCCGGTGTGTTGCGCATGAAGTCCGCGAGATTCGTCTGCATCGTGTGGTTCAGAAGTCGGGGTACAGACGGCCGCGATTGAAGACGCGGGCTGGATCGAAAGCGGCTTTCAAACCACGATGGATTTTCATCAACGGTGCGGGCAGCGGGGTGAACACACCGGCGCTGCGATCGTAGCCATGACCGGTGCGAAAGATCGTCGCGTGGCCGCCGGCCTGTTTCGCGCTCATGCGTACCGTTTGCGCGTCGGTGTCGGTGATCCACCAGCGTTGCCCGCCGCCCCATTCCATCAGTTGGGCGCCTGGCAGTTGCAGCGGTTCGGTGATGGTTGGGAGTGCGAGACGCCAGAGTGCGGCCATTGGTGCGATCGCCGAGAAGAACGGATCGGTCTGCTCGCGCAGACCGCCCCAGAAGCGTTCGGCTTCGACCGCGTCGACTACTTCACCGCCCAGCACGGACTTCGCGGCCTTCACCGCAGCTTCCGCCCCGCCGAGGCGCAACGCGAGCGTGCCGTTGCGCCACGCGCTGGCGGTGACCGGCAGCGGCCGGCCGCCCCATTCGTTGAGCTTGCGTACGGCATCGGTGCCGTTCATGTCGAACTTGAGCGTGGCTTCGACCTTCGGCCGCGGCAACACCTTCACCGATAGTTCGAGGATCAGCGCGAGCGTGCCGAGCGAGCCGGCCATCAATCGCGATACGTCGTAGCCGGCAACGTTCTTCACGACCTGACCGCCGAAGTGCAGCACCTGGCCATGGCCGTTCATCACGACCGCACCGAGCACGAAGTCGCGCGGTGCGCCGGTCGCGGGGCGCCGCGGCCCGGCGATACCCGCCGCGATGCAGCCGCCGAAGGTGGCCTGCGCGCCGAAATGCGGCGGCTCGAACGGCAGCATCTGATCGTGTTCGGCAAGCGCTGCTTCGATCTCGAGGAGTGGCGTGCCGGCCCGTGCGGTGATGACGAGTTCGGCCGGGTCGTAGGCGATGATGCCGCGGTGGGCGCGCGTATCGAGGATTTCACCTTCCAGCGTCTGGCCGTACCAGTCTTTCGTGCCGCCGCCGCGAATGCGCAATACGTGTCCGGAGGCAGTGGCCGAGCGGATGCGCTCGGACCAGTCGGCGACGATGTCGTCCTCTTCCATGGTGTCCTGCTTCGTTGTGTTTCGCTCGATTGTACCGGTCGGCGCCGCTCTGGCAACCCGGAGCGGACCCGTAGCACGAAGCGCGGGAAGACGCCACGGCAAGGGTCTTCGCGCCGGCGAGCACGCACCAGGGATGACCCGCGGAGCGCGCTTGCCAGTGGACGACCCGCGCGCGCAGGCTAGAAACGCGGCAGATCGGGATGCGGCAGCAGGCCGCCGCGCACATGCATCTTGCCGTACTCCGCACAGCGGGCCCGCGTCGGGATGCCCTTGTCGGGGTTCAGCAGGCCGGGGGGATCGAAGGCGCGCTTGACCGCGTGAAACGCATCGCGTTCTTCGGGCGAGAACTGCACGCACATCGAATTGATCTTCTCGATGCCGACACCGTGTTCGCCGGTCACGGTGCCGCCCAGCTCGACGCAGGTCTCGAGAATGTCGGCGCCGAACGCCTCGGCGCGATGCCATTCGTCGAGATCGTTACCGTTAAACAGAATCAGCGGATGCATGTTGCCGTCGCCCGCATGGAACACGTTCATGCAGCGCAGGCGGTACTTTTCTTCCATCACCTCGATGCGCGCGAGCAGCGGTCCGATGCTGCGACGCGGCACCGTGCCGTCCATGCAGTAGTAGTCGGGCGAGATACGTCCGGCGGCCGGAAACGCATTCTTGCGTCCGGACCAGAAGCGCAGCCGCTCGCTTTCCGAGCGCGAAATCTGGATGCGCGTCGCACCGTGCTCGCGTAGTACGGCCGTCATCCTGACTATTTCGTCGGCGACTTCTTCGGGTGTTCCATCCGACTCGCATAACAGGATCGCCGCGGCATCGAGATCGTAGCCGGCGTTGACGAAACCCTCGACGGCGCGCGTGGCCGGTTTGTCCATCATCTCAAGGCCCGCGGGAATGATGCCCGCCGCGATGATGCCCGCGACCGCATCGCCGCCCTTCACGACATCGTCGAAACTCGCCATCACGACCTGCGCGGTTTGCGGCTTCGGAATCAGCTTGACGGTGACTTCGGTGACGATCGCGAACATCCCTTCGCTACCGATCACCACCGCCAGCAGATCGAGACCGGGCGCGTCCGGGCTCAACGAACCGAACTCGACGATCTCGCCATCCATCGTCACCGCGCGCACGCGCAGGACGTTATGCACGGTGAGACCGTACTTCAGGCAATGCACGCCGCCGGAATTCTCCGACACGTTGCCGCCGATCGTGCAGGCGATCTGCGACGACGGATCGGGTGCGTAGTAGAGCCCATACGGCGCGGCCGCTTCCGAGATCGCGAGATTGCGTACGCCCGGTTGCACGGTGGCGGTACGCGCATACGAATCGACTTCGACGATCTTCCTGAAACGCGCCAGCGATACGACCACGCCATGGCGTATCGGCATCGCGCCACCCGAGAGCCCGGTGCCCGCCCCGCGCGGCACGATCGGCACGTCGAGCCGCTTGCAGATCTGCACGATGCGCTGCACCTGCGATTCCGTTTCCGGTAGCACGACGGCGAGCGGCAGGCGGCGGTAAGCAGCGAGGCCGTCGCACTCGTAGGCGACCGTGTCTTCTTCGCGATAGAGCAGGCAGTGCGTCGGCAGCACGGCCATCAGCGCCTGCACGACTTCGCGCTGGCGTTGCGCGAGCACTTCAGCCGAGAGTTCGGCGGGTGCGTTCATGTCTCCTCCTGCTGCGACCTCTTTCATCTCCGACACGCTCCGTTGCGTTATGCGTCAGGCTGCCCACGAGAAAATCTTGCCGGGGTTCATCAGGTTCTGTGGATCGAGCGCGTGCTTGATCGAGCGCATCGTTTCGATTGCGACAGGCCCGTGCTCTTCGAGCAGGAAGTTCATCTTGTGCAGGCCCACGCCGTGCTCGCCGGTGCAGGTGCCGTCCATGCGCAACGCGCGTTGCACGATGCGCTGATTCAGGCGTTCGGCTTCGGCGAGTTCTTCGGGTTTGTGTGGATCGATCAGGATCGCGACGTGAAAGTTGCCGTCGCCGACGTGACCGACGATCGGGCAGGGCAGCGGCGAGGCGATCAGGTCCTGCTCGGTTTCGACGACGCATTCGGCGAGCCGCGAGATCGGCACGCAGACATCGGTGGTGACCGCGCGGCAACCGGGTTTGAGCTGCAGCATCGCGAAGTACGCGTTGTGTCGCGCGTTCCATAGACGGCTGCGATCTTCGGGCCGGGTCGCCCATTCGAAGTCTTCGCCCGAGTGCTGCGCGACGATGTCCTGGACCTGTTCCGCCTGCTCCTTGACGCCGGCCTCCGTGCCGTGAAACTCGAAGAACAGCGTCGGCGCTTCGCGCAGTGTCATCTGCGCATGCTTGTTGATCGAACGGATCGCGAGCGAATCGACAAACTCGACGCGTGCGATCGGTACGCCCATCTGGATCGTTTCGATCACGGCGCGGACTGCATCGCCCATCGACGGAAATGCGCACACCGCGGCCGATACCGCTTCCGGCTGCGGATAAATCCGCAGCGTGATTTCGGTGATGACACCAAGTGTGCCTTCGGAACCGACGAAAAGACGCGTGAGGTCATAGCCCGCCGACGATTTGCGCGCGCGTGTGCCGGTATGAATCACGCGGCCGTCGGCGAGTACGACGGTCAGGCCGAGCACGTTCTCGCGCATCGTGCCGTAGCGCACGGCGTTGGTGCCCGACGCGCGTGTGGCCGACATACCGCCGATGCTCGCGTCCGCGCCCGGATCGATCGGGAAGAACAGGCCCGTGTCGCGCAGCGCTTCGTTCAGCTGCTTGCGCGAGACGCCGGGTTCGACGGTGACGGTGAGGTCTTCGGCGTTGATCGACAGCACGCGGTTCATTGCGGACAGGTCGATCGACACGCCGCCCTGCACGGCCAGCAGATGACCTTCGAGCGACGAGCCGTTGCCGTACGGAATGATCGGTGTGTCATGTTGCGCGCACAACTTCACGACGGTCTGTATGTCTTCGGTGTGATTCGCGAAGACGACGGCATCGGGTAATTGCGGATCGAAGGGCGACTCGTCGCGGCCGTGATGGGTGCGGACTGCCTCGGCGGTCGAGACGCGCTCGCCGAACGCGGCTTTCAGCGAGGCGAGCAGCTCGGCGGGGAACGGGCGGCGCAAAGGTGCCGGCGGCACGGGATGGTTCACGCATGTCTCCTGAAAGCGGGCGATGTGTCTTATGGTTGCGGGTCATTTTACGCCGATCGTCTGTGGGGAGCGTGATGGGCACACAGGGCGCGCAGGGTAAGGCCGGCACCTATAATGCTGCGATCGACCGCGCGGGCTTTTTGGCTTGGCTTGGCTTGCTGCCGCGGCGCATGGCTTCAATCAGCAGCGGGTGCGCACCGCACGCGCTGCGACCGACTGAATGAATGGGACTCCATCATGGGCAACCGCTTGAGCAAGATCGCCACCCGCACCGGCGACGACGGCAGCACCGGGCTCGGCGACGGCCGGCGGGTGCGCAAGGACGACCTGCGGATCGCGGCGATCGGTGACGTCGACGAACTGAATTCGAATCTGGGCGTGCTGTTGTGCGAAGCGCTGCCCGACGACGTACGGGCAGCACTCACCGCGATCCAGCACGATCTCTTCGATCTGGGCGGCGAGCTGTGCATACCGGGGCACACGGTGATCGCCGAGGCGCATCTCGCGCAACTGGACAACTGGCTCGCGCACTACAACGCGACGCTGCCGCCGCTGAAGGAATTCATCCTGCCGGGCGGCTCGCGGGCCGCGGCGCTTGCACATGTCTGCCGTACGGTGTGCCGGCGCGCCGAACGCACGATCGTCGCGCTCGGCGAACACGAGACGATCAACGCGGCGCCACGGCAGTATGTGAATCGACTGTCGGACCTGTTGTTCGTACTAGCGCGCGTATTGAACCGGAGCGCTGGCGGCAGCGATGTGCTCTGGCGGCGGGATCGTTCTATCGGTTGAGCATGCGCTACTGAAGATGCACGCGGCACGCGCGCTGCACGGCGATCCGTGTGCGCGAGTGCCTGTGCGAGACCAGCTTCGTTTTAGTTGTCGCGCGGCCCGCACTGGGTTGCCGCTACCGGGTCTCAACAGCCGCAGTTGAGTCCCAGTTGCGACTGCCCGATCTTAGTTACCGCTGCCGCGCGCAACGCGCCGCTGTTTCACCGATTCAGCCAGCCCTTCGAGCACGCCGATCGTTTCGTCCCAACCGATACACGCATCGGTAATGCTCTGGCCGTATGTGAGCGCGCAGCCTTCCTGCAAGTCCTGACGTCCCGCCACGAGATGCGACTCCACCATCACACCGATGATCCGCTCATCGCCCGCCGCGATCTGCCGGCCGATATCCGCGCACACCGGAATCTGGTTCTCGTGCTTCTTCGAGCTGTTCGCGTGGCTCGCATCGACCATCAGGCGTGCGGCGAGACCCGCCTTGCCGATGTCGGCGCAGGCTGCGTTGACGCTCTCGGCGTCGTAGTTCGGCGTCTTGCCGCCGCGGAGGATGATATGACAATCCTCGTTGCCGGCCGTCGACACGATCGCCGAGTGGCCACCTTTCGTCACCGACAGGAAATGGTGCGGCTGCGACGCCGCCTTGATTGCATCGACGGCGATCTTGACGTTGCCGTCGGTGCCGTTCTTGAAGCCGACCGGGCATGACAGCCCGGAAGCCAGCTCGCGATGCACCTGCGATTCGGTGGTCCGCGCGCCAATCGCACCCCACGAGATCAGATCGGCGATGTATTGCGGGCTGATCATGTCGAGGTACTCGGTCCCTGCCGGCAGACCCAGTTCGTTGATGTGCAGCAGCAGCTCGCGCGCGGTGCGCAGGCCGTCGTTGATCTTGAAGCTGTTGTCCATGTGCGGGTCGTTGATGAGACCCTTCCAGCCCACCGTCGTGCGGGGCTTCTCGAAGTACACACGCATCACGATTTCGAGTTCGCTGGCGAAACGCGTGCGCTGCTCGACGAGGCGGCCGGCGTATTCGAGCGCGGCCTTTGTGTCGTGAATCGAGCACGGCCCGACGATCACGATCAGCCGGTCTTCCATGCCATGCAGGATGCGGTGCATCGACCGGCGTGCGTGGTAGATCAGGCTCGACACCGGCTCGTCGCACGGGAACTCGCGGATCAGATGGGCGGGCGGTGTGAGCTCTTTCAGCTCTCGAATACGGACATCGTCGGTGTTGTGCGGGGGCATGGTTTTTCTCCAGGATTCGACTTGTAGCGTGCTCGCGCGGTGGATAGCGGACCGCAGCGGAAACTCGTCAGGCTAGTTAAAAGGATTAGGTGGATAGAAGCGAGGGGCGAAAAAAAACCGCCAGACTCGCTGGCGGTTTTTTCGGGAATTTCGGGTGCCTTACGTGCACTAACACCCCTCTCGATCCGCCAGCGGTCTGAGATGCCAGAAAAAATAAAAATAAAACTTGGCGGACATGGCGTTGAAAGGTGCTCGGTGATCTGAAAAAGGTGTCGTGCTTTATAACCCGGCCTCAGGCAGCTGGCAAGCCGGGCGACATGAAAATGCGGATAATCCGCACATTTCTTTTAAATTGCGCAAGAAATGTGCGGACCGGGCGAAACTCAGGCGGTACCACCCACCGTCATCTTCTCGATACGCAGCGTCGGCTGGCCGACGCCGACCGGCACGCTCTGGCCTTCCTTGCCACACACACCGACGCCGGAATCGAGCGCCATGTCGTTGCCGATCATGGTCACGTACTTCAGCGATTCCGGGCCGCTACCGATCAGCGTCGCGCCCTTCACCGGGTAGCTGATCTTGCCGTTCTCGATCATGTACGCCTCGGAGGCCGAGAACACGAACTTGCCGTTCGTGATGTCGACCTGACCGCCGCCGAAGTTGACCGCGTACAGGCCGTTCTTCACCGATTCGATGATTTCCTGCGGATCGCGGTCGCCATTGAGCATGTAGGTGTTGGTCATGCGCGGCATCGGCAGCGCGGCGTACGATTCGCGGCGCGCATTGCCGGTGACGGGCATTTTCATCAGACGCGCGTTCAGCGTGTCCTGGATGTAGCCCTTGAGGATGCCGTTCTCGATCAACGTCGTGCACTGCGTCGGGTTGCCTTCGTCGTCGATATTGAGCGAGCCGCGACGGTTGGGCAGCGTGCCGTCGTCGACGACCGTGACGCCCTTCGCCGCAACCTGCTCGCCGATGCGACCGGCAAACGCCGACGAGCCCTTGCGGTTGAAGTCGCCTTCGAGCCCGTGACCGATCGCTTCGTGCAGCAGCACGCCGGGCCAGCCTGGCCCGAGCACGACGGTCATCGCGCCGGCTGGTGCGGGCCGCGCGTCGAGATTGACGAGCGCTGCGTGCACGGCGTCGTCGACATACTTCGACAGGATCGCGTCGGTGAAATAGCCGTAGTCGAAGCGCCCGCCGCCACCGCCGCTGCCAATTTCACGGCGGCCGTTCTGTTCGGCGATCACCGTGACCGATACGCGTACGAGCGGGCGGATGTCGGCGGCAAAACCGCCGTCGCTACGCGCCACCAGCACGACATCGTATTCGCCGGCGAGCCCTGCCATCACCTGCGTGATGCGCGGATCGCGGCTGCGCGCGATCTGCTCGACACGTTCGAGCAGCTTGACCTTGGCGGTCGCGTCGAGCGAATGCAGCGGATCGGACGGCAGGTACAGATCGCGTCCGGCGATGCCTGTCAGTGACGACGCGACCTTCACCTTCTGCTTGCCGCCGCCGGCCTTTGCAATCGAGCGGGTCGCGATCGCGGCCTGGCGGATCGCTTCGGGCGACAGATCGTCGGAATAGGCGAAGGCGGTGCGGTCGCCGGACACGGCGCGCACGCCGACGCCCTGGTCGATGCTGAAGCTGCCCGACTTGACGATGCCCTCTTCGAGGCTCCACGCCTCGCTGCGGGTGGCCTGGAAGTACAGGTCTGCGTAGTCGACGCGGTGCGTGAAAATCTCGGCGAGCGTGCGGGTGAGCAGGGACTCGTCGAGACCGTAGGGCGTCAGAAGCACGTCCTTCGCGGTCGCGAGATTACGAATTCCGGGTTCGATGATGTTCATGCGGATGTGAGTCGATTAGATCGGGTCGTAAGTTTGGGGATATCGCGAGCTGGCGGTTCGGGTTGCCACGGTTGCCATTGTCATTCGATACGCATATTCAATGCGGATAGGTTATCAGATGGTTCGAATGGATCGAATTTCAATGGCTGTATCGGGCTATCGAGCGTTAGCCGGACGTCAGGCGAGCACGCGGTGACGCAAGGCAGGCAGGCTCGCCCGGACTTCGTCGATGCGCGCACGCTCGATGTTGCCCGCAACCACTCCGGCGCCCTCTTCGCGTACCGAAACGATTTCGCCCCACGGGTCGATCAGCATGCTGTGGCCCCACGTGCGGCGGCCGGTTTCATGCGTGCCGCCTTGCGCGGCGGCGAGCACGTAGCACTGGTTCTCGACCGCACGTGCGCGCAACAAGGTTTCCCAGTGCGCACGACCGGTCGTGTAGGTGAACGCCGATGGCACGACGATCAACGCGCAGTCGCCGAGCTTGCGATACAGCTCCGGAAAGCGCAGGTCGTAGCAGACCGACAGGCCGACGCGGCCAAACGGCGCGTCGAAGGCCGTAACGCTGTCACCGGGGCGGATCGTGCGCGCTTCATTGAACGATTCGGTGCCCTTCTCGAAACTGAACAGATGAATCTTGTCGTAGCGCGCCGCTTCGTTACCCTGCGGATCGAACACGAGCGTCGTATTCAGCACGCGATCCGGTTCCGGTGCAGTCAACGGCAGTGTTCCGCCGATCACCCACACGCCATGCCGGCGCGCGGCGTCGGCGAGAAAGCGTTGGACCGGGCCGTCGCGATATGCTTCGCGGATCGACAGCTTGTCGGTGTCCTTGAAGCCCATGAAGCAGAAATATTCGGGCAGCAGCACGAGTTGCGCGCCGTCAGCGGCAGCTTCGGCGATCAGGCGTTCGGCTTCAGCAAGATTACGTTCACGATCGGGCGTCGTCACCATTTGCAATGCGGCAACGCGGGTGGACGAGGCGGCTTCGGATGGGGAATGGGCGTGTTGATCGCTCATGAGATTTTCGAAAGGTTCCGGGCAGGGCCGCGGCGCTGATAGTGCGTGCCGCGGGCGAGAACGAGACTGGCCGCTTCGGCGCCGCGCCGCGGGGAATGCGGGTTTAAGGAGCGGTCGCCGCAGAAGCGGGTGCGTCCATCTTACCCCGATCGCCATGGACCCGCTCGACATGCGGTTTGGACCATGAGCCGGTGATCGCGTAGTCGAGTGCGAAGGCTTTACCGATCGAATGCGATAGCGCCAGATCCGCTGCGAGTACGCCGAGCCCGAGCAACGGATTGATCACTGCGACCGCTACGGCAGCGGCGCCCGCGCTCACCGTCGGGATGACGTGGACGTTCAGATTCTGCGTTTCGTGCGCGAGATCGACGGTGCCGCGCATTTCGGCGCGCGCCGGTGCGGTGATCATCTCGAAGTTGTCGGTGCGGCCGATGCCGTTGTTGATTTCGCTAGTGCCCTTGATGCTTTCGAACGGCAGGCCCTTGCCGATCACATCCTTGAAGTTCAGTGTCGCGAAGCGCGCGAGGCTTTGCAGGCTCAGCACACCGAGTAGTTTCGCTGCGCCCGGATCGACCTTGAGAATCTGGCCGTGATGCAGATCGAGCGACAGGTTGCCGTTAAGCGTCGGGTAATCGATTGCAGTCGGGCCGCCGCGCCAGCCGACCTTGCCCGCCAGCACGCCCGAACCACCCTTGACCGTGCGCGGCAGTCCCGCGCGTTCGAGCAGCTCGCCCGCATCCTTGATGTCGAGTTTGAAGTCGAATACCGTGCGGCGCGGCGTGTCCTCGTCGGCGTTCGAACCGAGCCGGCGCGACGTGCGCCAGTTCCCGGTCGCGGTCAGCTTCGCGGCCGGATTGTTGACTTCGAGCGTATCGAGTTGCCACACCGGTACGCCGTCTTCGTCGCTGTTGTGCGCATCGACTTCGAGCCGGCCGAAGTTGCGGCCGCGCACGATCAGCTCGTTGACGATCAGATCGATCGTCGGCATGTTTTGCGCCGGTGCGGAGATCGCCTGGCCGAGCAGATCGTTTTCGGACGCGGATGGAATGATGAGGCGCGCGAGACGTGCCTGCAGTGTGCCCGGTGAATCCTTATTGGCGCCGGGCAGCCACGATACGTGACCGGACACCTGATTCGACGCGATGTTGGCCTGCCACTTGTTGTCGTCGTGCGAGGCGCCGACGACCACGCTTTCCCAGTGACGCTTGAGCAGCGTCAGTGTGCCGATGTGCACGGCGAAGCGGTTCGGCAGGAACTGCGCGACGGTCGCGGACGGCACGCCGGGTTGCGTGCCGTCGTTGCCGTGGCGCATGTCGGTGACGAACGTGCGCCATGCGTCGGCATCGAGGGCGTCGACGTCGACTGCGGCGGTGACGCCTTCGGACGGGAGTTCGGCGGGACGGTTGACGCCGATCGCGCCGCGTACAACTGCGGGCTTTTCGTGCGGTGCGAGCCGCAGCAGATACGTCGCGGCGATTGGGCCGAATGTCAGGTCGGCGCGTTGCTGGCCGCTTGTGCTTGCCGTGCCTGTCGTGTCGGCGGCCGCTGTCGTGGACTGCGGCTGCAGCGTGAAATGCAACGGCATCGGTGTGCCGAGCGGTTTGTTAAACGGCGCGGGGAAGTTCAGCGCGAGTCCGGTGAGATCGGAGTTCGCCGTGACTTCCGGTAAACGCCCCTTGCTGCCGTGCATGTTCAGATCGTACGGCGCGCTGCCCGTCATCCGCGTCAGCACCTGCGCAGCGGGACCATGCAGATCGAGACCACGTGCAGCATCGACGGCGATGTGGCCCGCGACGTCGAGCGCATAGCTGCCGTTTTCCTTCAGGCCGCCATTGGCCCGCACGTCACCACCGAGAAACCGGCCCGACAGCTTGTCGAGCGCCGCGGTGTGCTCGGTGAAATGCACCTTGCCGCGCAGATCGGACAGCGGCGGCACGTTGTTCATCGCGAGGCGGTTGTTCTGGAAGCCGATCGCTCCTTCAACGGCGATGTGCGGCTTGGGCGTGCTGCGCGGCACCGTGAGTTTCAGCGCGAGCGTGGCGGGACCGTCGGCGTGGATCTTTTCGCCCACATGTTTCGACATGCCGCCGAGCGCGCTGCTGTTCACGTAATCGAGCATGTCGGCGAGCGGACCGCGTCCGTCGCCGGCGATCACGAGGCTGGACGCCTTCGTGCCGAGATCGTCGATGCGGCCCGTCACCTTGTTCAGTGCGACGCGCCGGTAATGCGCGCGGTCGATGTCGAAGCGCAGCAGGTTTTCCTTCAGTTCGAACACCCCGTTGATACCTTCGAGCGCGGGCCACACGCTCGGCGTGCCGTCCTTCATTTTCTTTGGCGGGTACGGCGACGGATCGAACGTGCCGCCCGTGAACGGCGCGACGATATGAAAGATCCCCGCCGACGGGTTGCGCGAATACGGGAACTGGGTCAGGTCGCCACGCACCTCGATCGTCCCGTTGTGCGCTGTGCCCGCCTGCAGCCCGTGGCCGAGATAGATGCGCAGCTTTTCGCCGATACTGGTCGGCAGATAGCGCACGACGCGCGATACCTGCGCATGATCGATGTCGGCTTTCAGATCGAGCGTGCCGCGACCGTGCCCGGGGTTCGTATAGTTCGCGACGACCTTGCCGTGCAGGTCGGCGTTCTGCACGCTCAGCGCCGAGACCGACACGGCAAACGCCTTGTGCGCTTCGCCGGGCGCGGCCGGCGAGACGGTCCAGGTGCCCGTGCCCTGCAGGCGGTCGAAGGTGAGCCGCGGGTCGTCGAAGAGGCCGGGCACCGTGACGGCTGCGTTGGCGGTGTCGAGTGTGACCGTGCCGTGGGTTTCGTCGGCGTCGACGCTGCCCCACAGATTCTCGAAACCCGGGATGCCCGCGCGCGGGTGGTTCAGCGCGGTGAGCCCTGGCGGCGGTTCCTGCGCGGCGACGCTGATGCCTTGCAGGTCACCCTTGAACCGGTAACGCACGATCGGTTCGGTACCTGTCGCGTTGTGCTCGCTCGCGGCCTCGCCGCTTTCCGGCGTGCCCCGCTCGATCTTGATTTCATAATTGGCGACCTGGCCGCGCGGATTGAAGCGCACGAGCTCGTTCAGGAGGCGCCCCGGTAGCGGCAACGCGCGGCTGAATTCCGCGAGGATGCCGAGGTCGACGCGGTCGCCGGCCACGCTTACGAGCTGGCCATGCTGCACGCTCGGCATCCGGTAGTGGCCGGTCAGCGTGCTGAGCGCGAGCGTGCGCGTGAGCGGCGTGCCGTCGTCGAGCGGCGGCTGACC
Source organism: Paraburkholderia acidicola (assembly GCF_002362315.1). Lineage (GTDB taxonomy): Bacteria > Pseudomonadota > Gammaproteobacteria > Burkholderiales > Burkholderiaceae > Paraburkholderia > Paraburkholderia acidicola. Next base: position 803,320 of record NZ_MTZV01000004.1, on the reverse strand, counting down.
GAGTTCCGCGCGCAGGTCGCGCAGCTTCAGCGTGTAATCGCCGCGCGCCGGCGCGTCGAGCGACCAGGAGAAGCGCGCCTCCGGCATGTCGAGCTTCGGCTGGGTGGGACGTACTCGCAGCGAGACGTCGGTGCCCGACAATTCGCCGCCCGCCGATTTCATCCGCCCCTGGCCGAAGTCGATCCAGATGGCGTTATCGATGCGGCCCGCGAAAGCCTCGATCGGGAAGTCGATGTAATGGGAAAGTGTAGGCAGATCGACAGGACCGGTCGACACGTAAGCCGTGCCGCTCCAGTTGACCGGCTTGCCGATCGCCGCCATCCGCGCGTGCCGGAACTGCGCGCGGAAATCGAGCGGGCCGTGCAGCACGGTGCCTTCGGCGGGCGCCTGCAGCGCGATCCGGTGGTCATAGCCGTCGTTCAGAATGGCGAGGCGGATGTCCTGCAGGGTCAGCTCAGGCGCGTCGTGGCGTGCGTCGCGCCAGCGCAGCGTGCCGCCGCGCAGGACGATCGCCTGCTGGCGCAGCAGCCACGTGGTGAACGTGTCGTTGCCGGTGTGCGTGCTTGGCATCGGCACGCCGGCCACCGACAGCGTGCCGTCCGCGGAGCGCGCAACGAGGACGTCCGGTTGATCGACGATCAGGCTCGATAGCAGCGGCGTGAGTTGCACGAGCGAGCGCCACGACACCGTGGCAGTAGCGTGCGGGACCGTGAGCGCGACGTTGCCGTCGCGGTCGCGAATGGTCAGGTCGGTGACGTCGACGCCGGGCTGGAAGCCCAGCCAGTGCGGCGCGAGCTTGCCGATGCGGACTTCGGTGTGGAGCTTGTCGGAGACGAGTGCTTCGATGCGCGGCCGGAACGAGTCGACGTGCGGCAGGACGCCGTAGCGCAGACCCAGCACCAGCGCGGCCACGATGAAATAAACGACGAGCGCGATGCCCAGCACCACCCGCAGCGTATGGCGCAGAACCACATGGTCGTGTCCGCCGGCGGGCCTGATATTTCCAGCATTGTGCGGGTCGGCGGAGTCGTTTCGCTCGGACATGCTGCGGCGGATGGCGGGTATGGTAGTTTTGCTGTCTGACGACGAAATGTAACACACGGGCCGGTGCCCTCGAACTTCCTGCAAACCCTTGCCCATACCGGTTTGCAGCCTATGTTGCAGGTGCGAACCGTAATGCGCCGCAGATAGCCGGGACCGGTCCACGGGATGTAGCAACGAGCGAGCCAGACCTCTGATGACTGATGTAACCCTGCTGAGTTCCAGCTATTCACGTTACGTTGCGCGAGCGGTCGCTGCGCGCCCGGATCTTGCGGCGCGCATAGCGGCACTGGCGGCAACGCCGCTCACGCGCGAGCGCATCGATGCGCGGCTCGACGCGCTGTGTGCGGAATCCGCAGCCTGTGCCGCAGGCGCCACGAGCGGCGACGATGCACTGAAACAGGCGCTGCGGCAGTTGCGCACCGAGGTGTTCTGCGCCGTGATGGAGCGCGATCTCGCCCGCACCGCCGATGTCGCCGAAGTCACAGGCACGATGACCGATCTTGCCGAAGTGACGATCCAGCGTGCGCTCGCCGTCGTATCCGCCGATCTCGAAGCGCTCTATGGCGAGCCGCGCGGGCCGCAGGGCGAACGGCTGACGCTCGGCGTCGTCGGGATGGGCAAGCTGGGTGGGCGCGAACTCAACGTATCGTCGGATATCGACCTGATCTTCGTATACGAGGACGACGGCGAAACTGCGGGCGGTCAGCGCTCGCCGATCGCGACGCAGGAGTTTTTTACCCGAGTCGGCAAGCGTCTGATCGGCGCGCTCGCCGAAGTCACCGCTGACGGCTACGTGTTTCGCGTTGACATGCGGCTGCGCCCGAACGGCGATTCGGGGCCGCTCGTATGTAGTCTTGGCATGCTCGAAGAGTATTTTTACGTGCAGGGCCGCGAGTGGGAGCGCTACGCGTGGATCAAGGGGCGGCTCGTGTCGGAAGGCCGCAGCGAATCCGCGCGGCGTCTGGCGAAGCAACTTGCCGCTCTCACTCTGCCGTTTATCTATCGCCGGTATCTGGACTTCGGCGTGATCGGCGCGATTCGCGCGCTGCATGTGCAGATTCGCCAGGAAGCGCAGCGCCGCGCGTCGATGCGGCCCGACAAGGCCGACGATATCAAGCTCGGTCGCGGCGGTATTCGTGAGATCGAATTCAGCGCCCAGGTATTTCAGTTAATTCGTGGTGGTCAGGACACGGGGTTTCGCGTCCGGCCGACGCTCGCCGTGCTGCGCTATGCGAACGTGCGCGGGCTGATCGCGCCGGCCGTGTGCGAAGAGTTGTCGCACGCGTATCGTTTTCTGCGCGAACTCGAACACCGGCTGCAGTATCGCAACGATGCGCAGACACACGCGATGCCGGTCGATCCCGACGAACGCGCCTGTCTTGCTACAGCGATGGGATTTGACGATTACGCCGCGCTGATGGTGGCGCTCGATGCACACCGCGATCGCGTCGAGCATCAGTTCGACCAGATCTTCTCCGACAAGGTGACCGGTCATCGCGGCTGCGGCGTGCGCGAAGACGGCGCGGCCGCGTGGGTGTGGAGCAGCGCGCTCGCCGACGATAGCGCCGGTGAAGCGCTCGAAGCACGCCTCGTCGAACTGGGTGTCGCTGAACCGGGTGAGCTACTCGCGCGGCTGCGCGCCATGTGGCAATCGTCGCGCTATGCGGGGCTCGCCGAGCGCAGCCGGCAGCGCTTCGACATCGTCGCCCAGCGTGCACTGGAAGCGGCGAACACGCTCGAACCGCCCGAACGGCGCGGCGATACGGTCGCGCGTTTCTTCGATCTGCTGGACGCGGTGAGCAAACGCGGCGCGTATCTCGCGCTGCTGACCGAATATCCGAGCGCGTTGCATCGCGTGTTGTCGGTGCTGGGTGCGTCGCACTGGGCGGCGGGTTACCTGATCCGCCATCCGCAGTTGCTCGATGAACTGCTCGACGACGAAGCGATTGCGAGTCCGTTCGACTGGCCCGAATTCAAGCGGACACTGCGCGCGCATCTCGCGGCCGCCGATGGCGTCGAGCATCAGATGGATCTGCTGCGTCACGCGCACCAGGCCGAAGTATTCCGCATCCTGCTGATCGATCTGGCGGGCAAGCTCAGCGTCGAGCACGTCAGCGACCGGCTGTCCGAACTCGCCGATGCGGTGCTCGACGTGACGCTCGAAGCGGTCTGGGCGCAGCTCGCGAAGCGTCATCGCGAGGTGCCGCGTTTTGCGGTGATTGCGTACGGCAAGCTCGGCGGCAAGGAGTTGGGCTACGCATCGGACCTCGACCTGATCTTCCTGTACGACGACCCCGACGATGCCGCCGCCGATGTCTACGCGACCTTCACGCGCCGCCTGATCACCTGGCTCACGATGGCGACCGGTGCGGGTACGTTGTTCGATGTCGATCTGCGGTTGCGGCCAAATGGCGAGTCGGGTTTGCTCGTCACCGATCTCGACGCATTCCGCCGCTATCAGCTGCGCGAGGGCGACGCTGCGAATACCGCGTGGGTCTGGGAACATCAGGCGCTGACGCGTGCCCGTTATTGCGCCGGCGATGCCGACATCGGCGCACGTTTCGAGGCGATTCGCGAGCAGGTGCTGACCACGCCGCGCGAAGCTGTGCCGCTTGCGCGCGAGATCGTCGATATGCGCGAGCGCGTCGAGGTGGGGCATCCGAATCGCTCGCCGTTGTTCGACCTGAAGCACGATCGCGGCGGGATGGTGGATATCGAATTCCTCGTGCAGTACTGGGTGCTGCTGCACGCGGCAAGCGACCCGGAACTGATCCGCAACACCGGCAATATCGCGCTGCTGCGTGAGGTGTCGCGTTTTGGTCTGATGAGCGAGGAAGAGGCCGAGACGGTCGGCGCCGCGTATCGCACGTACCGGAAGATGCAGCACCGGTTGCGGCTCGACGGGATGGAGAAGGCGCGGGTCGATCCGGATGCGGTGGCGGAGGAGCGTGATGTTGTGCTGAGGTTGTGGCGGCGGGTGTTTGGTTGAAGTTGAAGCGCGGCTAGTGTGCGACGTGCGGCGACCGCGATGGCTTCACGTCGATAGCACTTTGAAGCTGTGGCCGCGGGTATCGGGACCAGGCGCAGCTAGCGCACGACGTGCCGCGCGCCGCACTCGCCTCACGCCGTCAACATTTCCTTCGCGTGCTTACGCGTCGTAGCGGTGATCTCCAGACCGCCAAGCATCCGCGCGACTTCCTCGATGCGGTTCGCCTTGTCGAGCGGCGTGACGGTGCTGACCGTGCCGCTCTTGCCGTTCGATGCCTTCGCCACCTGAAAGTGATGATCGCCGCGCGCCGCAACCTGCGGCAGGTGCGTGACGCACAGCACCTGGCGATCGCGTCCGAGCTGATGCAGCAAACGCCCGACCACTTCAGCAACGCCGCCGCCAATCCCGGTATCGACTTCGTCGAAGATCAAGGTCGGCGTCGGGCTTGCAGCACTCGCGATCACCGCGAGCGCGAGACTGATCCGCGCGAGTTCGCCACCCGACGCCACTTTGGCGAGCGGCCGCAACGGCACACCCGCATGTCCGGCGACGCGAAACTCGATCTGCTCGAGTCCGTGCGCGCCGCCTTCCGGTAGCGCGACGAGCGCGACCTCGAAGCTGCCGCCCGCCATCGACAGTTCCTGCATGCCTGTCGTCACCGCCGCGCCGAGCGCCTTCGCAGCCTTCGTGCGCGCTTTCGACAGTTGCAGTGCGTCGGCGAGATACGCTTCCTTCGCTTTTGCTTCGGCGGCACGCAGGCTGTCGATGTCGGCGGCGGCATCGAGCGCGGCAAGTTGCGCGCGGCGCGCTTCGTGTTCTTCGGGCAGCGTCTGCGGCTGCAGACGGAATTTGCGCGCTGCCGAGTGCAAGGCTTCCAGTCGCTTTTCGACCTGGGCGAGCCGGTTCGGATCGAGTTCGAGCCGCTGCGCGTAATGCGAGAGCGAGTAGGCGGCTTCCTGCAACTGGATTTCGGCGGGCTCGAGCGCGGCGAGCGCATCGTTCAGCGCCGGATCGATCTCCGCGAGATCGCGCAGCTTCGAGACGATCGTGCCGAGCTGCGAAAGCATCGCCTCGTCGGATTCGGACAGCGCGTTGAGCGCGCCCTGCACACCGTCGATCAGATTCGCCGAATGCGACAGCCGCCGATGCTCGACATTCACGTCTTCCCATTCGCCGGGCTGCGGCGCGAGCTTGTCGAGTTCGGCGAGTTGCCAGGCGAGGCGCTCGCGTTCGAGTTGCAGTTCGCGGTCGCGGGTTTGCGCGAGTTCGACGGCCTGGGCAGTATCGCGCCAGCTGCGCCATGCGCGGTTCACGACGGCGGCGGTTTCGAGCAGGCCCGCGTGCGTATCGAACAACTGCCGTTGCGCGTCAGGCCGCATCAGCAACTGGTGCGCATGCTGCCCGTGGATATCGACCAGCATCTCACCGAGTTCGCGCAGTTGCGTGAGCGTGGCGGGCGTGCCGTTGACGAACGCACGCGAGCGGCCGTTCGCATCGAGCACGCGTCGCAGCAGCACGGTGTTGCCAGCGGCATCTCCGGCCATGCCGAGCGCCTGGTCGTCGAGCCATTGCTCGACTTCGCCGTGGGTATCGAATTCGGCGGTGATATCGGCGCGCGTCTCACCGGTGCGCACGACGCTCGCATCGCCACGAGCACCGAGCGCAAGCGCGAGCGCATCGATCAGGATCGATTTGCCGGCGCCCGTTTCGCCCGAGAAAACCGTGAAGCCGCTGTCGAATTCGAGATCGAGCGCGGCGACGATGACGAAGTCGCGTATCGAGAGGTGGCGAAGCATGGAAGTGGTCTGGTTGGCAGGCGGTGACGGGCAGGCAAGCGAAACGGGCGCTCGGTTTTCAGCTCAGTTCTCAGCTCAGTTTTCAGGATCGTCTTCGTGCGACGGGTATTCGTTCCAGTGCAGCTTCTTGCGCAGCGTCGCGAAATAGCTATAGCCGGCCGGATGCAAGAACGGCACCGTGTGGCGCGAACGGCGCACCTCGATCGTATCGTTCAGTTCGAGCGCGGTGAACGACTGCATGTCGAAGTTCACGTTGACGTCGCGGCCCGAGATGATCTGGATGCCGACCTTCGAGTCGTCCGGCAGTACGATCGGCCGGTTGGACAGCGCATGGGGTGCGATCGGCACGAGCACGAGGCCCTGCAACTGCGGATGCAGGATCGGCCCCTGCGACGACAGGGCATATGCGGTCGAGCCGGTGGGGGTCGCGACGATCAGACCGTCGGAGCGCTGGTTGTACATGAAGCGGCCGTCCACCGAGACGCGCAACTCCGCCATCCCCGAGAAGCCACTGCGATTCACGACGACATCGTTGAACGCGAGCGCGTGATAGATCGGTTCGCCGGCGCGCATGATGCGCGCTTCGAGCAACGTGCGTTCTTCGCGCTCGAAGTTGCCCGCGAGCATCTGCGGGACGGCCTCGTACATATCGGAAATCGGGATGTCGGTGATGAAGCCGAGCCGGCCGTGGTTGATGCCGATCAGCGGCGTGCGGTAGGGCGCCAGTTGCCGGCTGATGCCGAGCATCGTGCCGTCGCCACCGAGCACGACCGCGACGTCCGCGCGCGCGCCGATCTCGGCGAGCCGCAGCGCGGGGTGGCCGGACGCGCCGATCTCAGTGGCCGTATCCGCTTCGAACACGACCTCGAAGCCACGCTTCTCGATGCAGGCGGCGAGCTTCGTCAGCGGCTCGCCGATGCCGGGCGTATTGCTGCGCCCTATGAGCGCAACGGTCTTGAACTGGGTGGTAACTTGCATGGCGGCATTACACCATAGGTGAGTGCCGAAAAGAACTGCGGCCAATCCCGACGGCGCACGGCGCCCCGACGTCGGCGCGCCGGGACTGAAACCCGGCTTGCATGGACAAGATTGTCGTTAGAATGGTGAAGCGCCGATGACAGGACCGCATCGGACGTGCGGCGGCACCTCTGCCATGCAACTGCTGACGGGCGACAAAGCCGGCCAGGATAGACGGTGATATCCCGGTCATATCGTTTGTAGCGCCATTGAGCTAAAATTTTTCGTCATGCTAGATCCCCGCGCACAAACCCTCCTCAAAACGCTGATCGAGCGTTACATCGCCGAAGGTCAGCCGGTCGGCTCGCGCACGCTGTCGCGTTACTCCGGGCTGGAGCTGAGCCCCGCGACGATCCGCAACGTGATGTCCGACCTCGAGGAACTGGGGCTCGTAATCAGCCCGCATACGTCGGCGGGCCGGATTCCGACACCGCGCGGCTACCGGCTCTTCGTCGACACGATGCTGACCATGGAGTCCGCCGCCGACGAAGAAGCGGTCACCCGGACCGTCAAGACCACACTCCAGGCCGGCGAGCCGCAAAAGATCGTCGCGGCTGCTGCGAGCGTGCTGTCCAGCCTGTCGCAGTTCGCCGGCGTCGTGCTGACGCCGCGCCGCAGCCACGTGTTCAAGCAGATCGAATTCATGCGCCTGTCGGACAAGCGCATCCTGCTCATCATCGTGACACCCGAAGGCGACGTGCAGAACCGGATCATGGCGACGCAGCGCGACTTCTCGCTGTCCGAGCTGACCGAAGCGTCCAACTACATCAACGCGCATTTCGCCGGCCTCTCCTTCGACGAAGTGCGCCGCCGTCTGCGCGAGGAAATCGATGCGCTGCGCGGCGACATGACGACGCTGATGCACGCCGCGGTCACCGCAAGCACCGACGACACCGATACCGGCGAAACCGTGCTGATTTCCGGCGAGCGCAACCTGCTCGAAGTGGCCGACCTGTCGTCCGACATGGCCCGGCTGCGCAAGCTGTTCGATATCTTCGACCAAAAGACCAGTCTCCTTCAGTTGCTCGACGTGTCGAGTCACGCGCAGGGCGTGCAGATTTTCATCGGCGGCGAATCGAATCTCGTGCCGATCGAGGAAATGAGCGTCGTCACCGCGCCGTACGAGGTGAACGGCACGATCGTCGGCACGCTCGGCGTGATCGGGCCGACGCGGATGGCCTATAGCCGCGTGATCCCGATCGTCGACATCACCGCGCGGCTGCTCTCGTTGACCCTCAGCCAGCAGTAGGGCGGTTCCTGCGGTTTTCCATGGCGATGAGGGATGTTGCCGCGCCCGCGGCCGCGCCGCCAATCGGCCGGATGGCCAGCGGACGCGGTCGGCGCGGTGGACGCAGATTGGTCCGGCAAGCCGCGCCGCTATAATGGCCGCTTTCGCCTCTCACTCCGCGCCCCGCGCGCCGACCCGTTGCCTATGCGTTTCGATCTCGAGCGGCCTTCGCAGCCTGCTGCGGCACATCGCGTCGGCGTGCTGCTGATCAATCTCGGCACCCCCGATGCACCGACGCCCCGCGCGGTGCGCCGTTACCTCGCGCAGTTCCTGTCCGATCCGCGTGTCGTCGAGATTCCCGCCGTGCTGTGGCAGATCATCCTGCGTCTGCTGATCCTGCCGTTTCGTGGTGTTTCGTCGGCGAAGAAATACGCCGCGGTCTGGATGCCGGAGGGCTCGCCACTGCGCGTGCATACCGAGAAACAGGTCGACGCGTTGCGCCAGTTGCTGCTGGCGAACGGCTACACGACGATCGTCGAGTACGCGATGCGCTACGGCACGCCAGGCATACCGGCGATGCTGAACCAGCTAAAGCTTGCCGGCGCCGAACGCGTGCTGCTGATGCCGATGTATCCGCAGTATTCGTCGTCGACGACCGCGACCGCCTTCGATGACGCGTTCGCGGCGTTGCGACGCATGCGCAACCAGCCCGAGATCCGCACCGTGCGCCAGTACGCGGACCATCCCGCGTACATCGCCGCGCTCGCGGCACAGGTGCAGCATTACTGGCACGCGCACGGCCGCCCCGATTTCGCTGCCGGCGACAAGCTCATCCTCAGTTTCCACGGTGTGCCCAAGCGCACGCTCGATCTCGGCGATCCGTACCACGAGCAATGCCAGCAAACCGGCGCGCTGCTGATGCAGGCGCTCGAGCTGAGTTCGGTCGAATGCCGGGTGACCTTCCAGTCGCGCTTCGGTAAGGCCGAATGGCTGCAGCCGTATACCGCGCCGACGCTGAAGGAACTGGGCGCGGCGGGCGTGCGGCGCGCGGACGTGTTCTGTCCGGGCTTCACCGCCGACTGCCTCGAAACCATCGAGGAAATCGGTATCGAAGTCCGCGACGAGTTCATGCACGCGGGCGGCAAGGAGTTTCACCGCATTCCCTGTGTCAATAACGCGCCGGCGTGGATTGCGGCGCTCGGCGAGATCGTTGCGATCAATCTGCAGGGCTGGCCGGTGCAGGCGCCGCAACCTCACGGCGCGGCGGTGGCATGAGCGCCGACGTGTGGCCGGGCCGGACAGCGGGCCCGGCACCTGTATTTCGTAGCACCTCGCCGGGCCAGGTCCACGCGAGAAGGAGCAACCGATGAACTACCGCATTTCAACCGACGCAAGCGCCCGCCTGCGGATCGACAAATGGCTATGGGCGGCGCGCTTCTTCAAGACGCGTTCGCTCGCGGCCACGGCGGTCGAGAAGGGACAGGTGAGGATTGGCGGTGCGACGGTCAAGCCGGCTAGAGACGTGCGTGTCGGCGACCTGGTTGAGATCGAGATCGAGCGGGTGGTGTGGCAGGTGGAGGTGCTGGGCCTGTGCGACGTGCGCGGGCCGGCCAGCGTAGCCCAGACGCTCTACGCGGAAACCGCGGACAGCAAGGCGAAACGGCAGCAGGAGCTGGAACGCCGCAAGACGTACCGGGAGCCCGCAGAGGCGTTGCAGGGCCGGCCGACGAAACGCGACCGGCGCATTATCGACAGACTTGCAGGTGGGGATTGAACAGTTTTTCCATCGTCGCGTGCACGCCACCATACTCGGTCGTGCTCTCGTTGACGGCCCCGGACATGCAGATGGTCGTGGTCCCCGCAATGAGTACCAAGGCGACCACCGATATTGCAAAGGTCAGTTTCACGGTACCCCCTGAACACAGGATGGAAACGGGCAATTAGGACGGATCGATGAGGCGCTCGCGTAAGCTAAGGGTAAACATGCCTTTTCCGACGCTTGGATGGAGTTTAGGCCACTCGGAAATCCGGCTCAATCTCAATCCGATGAAGGCAGAGTAATGGTTGTAACCGGGCGTTTCCGCAGCACGGCTGCGGTGCAAAAACTGCCCCGGAAGGCTTGAAATCGGTGTTTTCGGACCTATTTGCACTCGTAGCGAGCGGGGGGCGGGTCGCACCGCGTCGCGCATTAGCAACATCAGAATGCGCCGGACGCGAGCGACACGCCCCCGCCTGGTTTTTTGGCTTCCGTTTTTATATTTCTAACGACTTTCAGCGACATGGAAAACACGCAAGAGAACCCGACAGGCCAGAACCCGGCGTCTGCCGATCCGGCGAAGCAGGACGAAGCCGCGCGCCAGGCCGCAGACGCCGCCTTGCAGCAGGACGCAGCCGCAGCGCAGGGCTCGGCCGGCGAGGCCGAAGCCGCACTGGCCGAGGCCCAGGCAAAGATCGTCGAGCTCCAGGAAAGCTTCCTGCGGGCTAAAGCCGAGACGGAAAACGTGCGGCGCCGCGCCCAGGAAGACGTCACGAAGGCGCACAAATTCGCCATCGAGAGCTTCGCCGAACACCTGCTGCCGGTGGTCGACAGCCTGGAAGCGGCGCTTACGCATTCGTCGGATGACCTCGTGAAGGTGCGCGAGGGCGTCGAACTGACGCTGCGCCAGCTCACCGGTGCGCTCGAGAAAGGCCGCGTCGTGCCGCTGAACCCGGTCGGCGAGAAGTTCGACCCGCACCGTCACCAGGCCATTTCGATGGTGCCGGCTGAGCAGGAGCCGAACACCGTCGTCGCCGTCCTGCAAAAGGGCTATGTGATCGCGGACCGCGTCCTGCGGCCGGCGCTCGTCACCGTCGCCCAGCCCCAGCCGAAGTAACCGGCTGGTATCAACTGGCATCGGCCGGCGATTGAAAATATTTAAAGACCGTATCGCGTAAAAGGTCTTGAAAACGATGCGGATGCACTCACCTTGGGTGCAGGTATGAATCTGGAGGCGGAATCGGCCGTAAAGCCAGCAGGCACAAGGCGTTCCGCAGCGATCGAAATACAGGAGATTGGTAAAAATGGGCAAAATTATCGGCATCGACCTCGGCACTACGAACTCGTGCGTGGCGGTGATGGAAGGCAATCAGGTCAAGGTGATTGAAAACTCGGAAGGCGCCCGTACGACGCCGTCGATCATCGCCTACATGGACGACAACGAAGTGCTGGTCGGCGCACCGGCTAAACGCCAGTCGGTCACGAACCCGCGCAACACGCTGTTTGCCGTGAAACGCCTGATCGGTCGTCGCTTCGAAGAAAAGGAAGTGCAGAAGGACATCGGCCTGATGCCGTACAAGATCATCAAGGCAGATAACGGCGACGCCTGGGTCGAAGCCCATGGCGAGAAGCTCGCCCCGCCGCAGATTTCGGCGGAAGTGCTGCGCAAGATGAAGAAGACCGCTGAAGACTACCTCGGCGAGCCGGTCACCGAAGCCGTGATCACGGTTCCCGCGTACTTCAACGACAGCCAGCGCCAGGCGACGAAAGACGCCGGCCGCATCGCCGGTCTGGAAGTGAAGCGGATCATCAACGAGCCGACCGCAGCCGCGCTCGCGTTCGGTCTCGACAAGGCCGAAAAGGGCGACCGCAAGATCGCCGTGTTCGACCTGGGCGGCGGTACGTTCGACATCTCGATCATCGAGATCGCCGACGTTGACGGTGAAATGCAGTTCGAAGTGCTGTCGACGAACGGCGATACGTTCCTCGGCGGTGAAGACTTCGACCAGCGCATCATCGATTACATCATCAGCGAATTCAAGAAAGAGCAGGGCGTCGATCTGTCGAAGGACGTGCTCGCGCTGCAACGCCTGAAGGAAGCCGCTGAAAAAGCCAAGATCGAACTGTCGTCGGGCCAGCAAACCGAAATCAATCTGCCGTACATCACGGCCGACGCCTCGGGTCCGAAGCACTTGAACCTGAAGATCACGCGCGCGAAGCTCGAAGCGCTGGTCGAAGACCTGATCGAACGCACGATCGAACCGTGCCGTGTCGCGATCAAGGACGCTGGCGTGAAGGTGAGCGACATCGACGACGTGATTGTCGTTGGCGGCCAGACGCGTATGCCGAAGGTGCTGGACAAGGTGAAGGAAGTCTTCGGCAAGGACGCGCGCCGTGACGTGAACCCGGACGAAGCCGTGGCCGTTGGCGCTGCGATTCAAGGCCAGGTGCTGTCGGGTGACCGTAAGGACGTGTTGCTGCTCGACGTGACTCCGCTGTCGCTCGGCATCGAAACGCTCGGCGGCGTGATGACGAAGATGATCAACAAGAACACGACGATCCCGACGAAACACGCACAGGTGTACTCGACGGCCGACGACAACCAGGGCGCCGTGACGATCAAGGTGTTCCAGGGCGAACGCGAAATGGCAGCCGGCAACAAGCTGCTGGGCGAGTTCAACCTCGAAGGTATTCCGCCGTCGCCGCGTGGCGTGCCGCAGATCGAAGTGAGCTTCGACATCGACGCGAACGGCATTCTGCACGTCGGCGCGAAAGACAAGGCGACCGGCAAGGAAAACCGCATCGTCATCAAGGCGAACTCGGGTCTGTCGGAAGCAGAGATCGAGAAGATGGTGAAGGACGCGGAAGCGAACGCCGAAGAAGATCACAAGCTGCGCGAACTGGCCGATGCCCGCAACCAGGGCGACGCGCTGGTCCACAGCACGAAGAAGGCGCTCACCGAATACGGCGACAAGCTCGAAGCCGGCGAGAAGGACAAGATCGAAGCCGCGTTGAAGGACCTCGAAGAAACGCTGAAGAGCGGTGCGAGCGACAAGGCTGCGATCGACGCGAAGATCGAAGTCGTGGCAACGGCATCGCAGAAGCTCGGCGAAAAGATGTACGCCGACATGCAGGCCGCCCAGGGCGCAGCAGGCGCCGCAGCGGGTGCGGCTGGCTCAGCGGGTGCGTCGGCAGGTGGTGCCGGTCAGCCGGAAGACGACGTCGTCGACGCCGAGTTCAAGGAAGTGAAGAAGGACTAAGCCGGGTTGTGTCTAACCGTCACGCCATGCGCAGCCACGCTGCGCATGGCCGGCTACAAAACGCTCTGCGCCCATCCGGCGCATGAACGGTGACTACGCCTGGCGAGCCTTCCGGCTCCCCGGGCACGTTTGTTTTATGGAGGACGCTGCGCATGCCGTGCAAACGGCGCGGTGCGCAGCGCCTGGAACGAGTCGAGAGACTCCAGCATTCAACAGGAACCGCCGCGCTGCACCGCGCGGTGGGCGCTGAACCGATATGGCGAAACGGGATTACTACGAGGTTCTGGGCGTCGCGAAGAACGCGAGCGACGACGAAATCAAGAAGGCTTATCGCAAGCTGGCGATGAAGCATCACCCTGACCGCAATCCGGACAACAAGGATTCGGAAGAGCGTTTCAAGGAGGTGAAGGAAGCCTACGAAATGCTGTCGGACACGCAGAAACGCGCGGCCTACGACCAGTACGGCCACGCAGGCGTCGACCCGAACATGGGCGGCGCGGGTGCGCAGGGGTTCGGCGGGTTTGCCGATGCATTCGGCGATATCTTCGGCGATATCTTCGGCCAGGCGGCCGGCGGTGCCGCACGCGGCGGCCGCAGCGCCGGCCCGCAGGTGTATCGTGGCGCCGATCTGCGCTACAGCATGGAAATCACGCTCGAGCAGGCGGCTCACGGCTACGACACGCAGATTCGCGTGCCGAGCTGGGTGTCGTGCGAGATCTGTCACGGCTCGGGCGCAAAGCCCGGTACCAAGCCGGAAACCTGCCCGACCTGTAACGGCTCCGGCGCGGTGCGCATGTCGCAGGGCTTCTTCAGCATCCAGCAGACCTGCCCGAAGTGTCATGGCACCGGCACCTATATTCCCGAGCCTTGCACGCATTGCCATGGCGCAGGCAAGACCAAGGAAACCAAGACGCTGGAAGTGAAGATTCCGGCAGGCATCGATGACGGGATGCGCATCCGCTCGGCGGGCAACGGCGAGCCGGGTATTAATGGTGGTCCGTCGGGCGATCTGTATGTCGAGATCCACATCAAGCAGCACGCGGTGTTCGAGCGCGACGGCGACGATCTGCACTGCCAGATGCCGATTCCGTTCACGACCGCGGCGCTTGGTGGCGAAATCGAAGTGCCGACGCTGGCCGGCCGCGCAACCTTCACGGTGGCCGAGGGCACCCAGTCGGGCAAGACGTTCCGGTTGCGTGCCAAGGGGATCAAGGGGCTGCGTTCGAGCATCGCTGGTGATCTCTACGTGCACGTGCAGGTCGAAACGCCGGTCAAGCTCACCGACCAGCAGCGCGAATTGCTGCAGCAGTTCGAGAAGTCGCTGGTTGAAGGCGGCGCGCGTCATAGCCCGCAGAGCAAGAGCTGGTTCGATCGGGTGAAGAGCTTCTTCGATTGATGTGCTGCGGTTGATGGCGGTTTGATGCCGATGGTCGAGATGGCGGCTGAAGAACGTGATGCGGTATTCGCGTTGCTCGACGATAGCGGGTCGACGGCGCTTTGTCCGTCGACCCGTTTGTACACCGGGTTTGTGCGCGAGCGTGTGTGTAGCGATGTTGTGCAACTCGATGCGGTTGTTGCCGCTGTCGTAGCGGATCAGCGGGCGGGTTTGCATGCGGTCGTGCTCGCAGACTATGAGTTTGGCCACGGCCTGGCCGGTATCGATACCGACACGGGCAGTGCGCAGTTTCAAGCAACGCAGCGGGGCGACGCCCCGCTGCGTTTTTTATTGTTCGAACGATGCGCCAGGCTGTCGCGCGAAGCCGCCGATGCATGGCTCGCGCAGCGCGACGGCGGCGCGGAGCAGCCTTCGGTGGCGGGCACGGCGAACCTGCGGGCGAGCGTCGATAACAAGCAGTTCGCCGCCGCGATCGACGCGATCCACGCGGCGCTGCGCGATGGCGATTCGTATCAGGTCAACTACACCTACCGGCTCGCGTTCGATGTATTCGGTGCGCCGCTCGCGCTCTACCGGCGTCTGCGCGACCGTCAGCCGGTGCCGTATGGTGCGTTGATTGCGTTGCCGGATGGCCGTTGGGTGCTATCGTGTTCGCCGGAATTGTTCGTCGGGAAGACTGGGGCGACGTTGCTCGCACGCCCGATGAAGGGCACCGCGCCGCGCGCCGCCGATCCGTTACACGATCAACGTGCCGCCGATTTTCTCGCCAGCGATCCGAAGAACCGCGCCGAAAACGTGATGATCGTCGATCTGCTGCGCAACGATCTATCGAGAGTGGCGCGCATCGGTTCGGTGCGCGTGCCGGCGTTGTTCTCGGTTGAGCCGTATGCGTCGGTGTGGCAGATGACGTCGACGGTGACGGCTGCATTGCGTCCGCGCACGTCGTTCGCCGATGTGCTGCGTGCGCTGTTTCCTTGCGGATCGATCACGGGTGCGCCGAAGCATCGTACGATGCAACTGATCGACACGCTCGAAACGACGCCGCGCGGGCTATACACTGGCGCGATCGGCTGGCTCGATGCGCCCGCACCGGATTCAGTCGAAGAAGAGCTTTGCGGCGATTTCTGCCTGTCGGTTGCGATCCGTACGTTGACGCTCGAGGCCGCGAGCCGCACTGGCAAGCGCAATGGAACCATGGGCGTCGGCGCGGGTATCGTGCTCGACAGTGTCGCCGCCGACGAATACGAGGAGTGTCAGTTGAAAGCCCGATTCCTGACTGAAGCCGATCCCGGCTTCGAGCTGTTCGAGACGATGTACGCGACGCACGAGGACGGTATCCGTCATCTCGAACGTCATCTGGCGCGGCTGTCTGCGAGCGCGGGCTACTTCGATTTTCGTTTCGATGTCGCTGCGGTGCGTGCGCAACTCGAGGCGCAGCGCGCTGCGTTGCCAGCCGGTGCCGAGCACCGCGTGCGGCTCGCGGTCGGCAAGAACGGCGATGCGCAGATTGTCGCTGCGCCGCTTGCCGCGTTACCCCCCGGTGAGGTCGGTGTGCTGCTCGCGCCCGAACGCGGATTCACCGCTACACAGGCCGACGATCCGTTGCTGCGGCACAAGACGACGCGCCGCGCGGATTACGATCGTGGCTGGCGTGAGGCCGAAGCACATCACGCATTCGATACGCTGTTCTTCAACGAACGCGACGAGCTGACCGAAGGCGGTCGCTCGAATGTGTTCGTGAAGCTCGATGGAACGTGGTGGACGCCGCCGCTGGATTCGGGCGTGTTGCCTGGTGTGATGCGTGCGGTCTTGCTCGAAGACCCGGCGCTGCACGCGGCGGAGCGTGTGCTTACGCGGGCCGACCTGCTGCGTGCCGACGCTCTGATGCTAAGCAATGCATTGCGCGGCGCATTGCCAGCTCGCATTGTTAGTGCATTGGCCGCGACTTAACAGGAGGAGCGGGCCGATCTGCGTTGCGCCGATGCCCGGCAACACATTGCCTGGCGCACTGCCTGTCCACATTACGAGCGCACGACCGGTGACCGGCGCAAGCGCGACAGACACCCCGCTCAAAACGTATGTTCAGGGCCCGGAAACGACCGATCCTTCACCGCACGAACATACGCATCGACAGCAGCGAAGATACCCGGCTGCCCCTGCGTGAAATCCTTCACGAAGCGCGGGCGCTTGCCGGGGAAAATCCCCAGCATGTCGTGCAGCACGAGCACCTGACCCGAACAATCGACGCCCGCCCCGATACCGATAGTTGGAATACGCAACTGCTGCGTGACTTCGGCGGCAAGCAGCGTCGGAATCGCTTCGATCACGACCAGTTGCGCGCCCGCATCCTGTAGCGCCCGCGAGTCGCGCAATAGCTGGCTCGCACCGGCCTCGGTCTTGCCCTGTACCTTGAATCCACCAAACGCATGCACCGATTGCGGCGTGAGCCCGACATGCGCACAGACCGGCACAGCGCGTTCAATCAGAAACCGCACCGTCTCGGCAAGCCACTCGCCACCCTCGATCTTCACCATCTGCGCACCGGCCCGCATCACCTGCGTTGCGCTCGCGAACGCATCGGTGGGGGTGCCGTAGGTACCGAACGGCAGATCCGCGACGACGAGCGCGGACGGCTGCGCACGCGCGACGCAGGCGGTGTGATACGCGATGTCGTTGAGCGAAACAGGCAGCGTCGTCGCATGTCCTTGCAGCACATTGCCGAGCGAATCGCCGATCAGCAGCACATCGACGCCCGCGCGGTCGAGCAGCGCGGCAAAGCTCGCGTCATAGCACGTGAGCATGGCGATTTTTTCGCCGGCGTCGCGCATCGCCTGAAGCTTCGGGACCGTAATCGCGTTCCGGGCCGCTTCCTGCAGATAGGTCATGGGGAATCCAGATCCAGTGAGTGGAGGTACGTTGAAAAGCCGTCGTGTGAAGCCGCGGCGTTGATAGCGATATCGCTTATAGCGACGTGCCCTTCACGAAGAACTCCTTGCGTCCGCGCATCGTCTCGATACGTTCGACCAGCAGCGCGAGGTCCGCATCGGAGTCGAGCGGGTTCAGATGTTCTGCGTTGACCGTCAGCACCGGCGTGCGGTCGTAATGGTAGAAGAAGTCGTTGTACGCGTCGCACAGCGCGCGCAGATAGGCATCCGGAATCTGCAGTTCCATCGGCACGGCGCGCTTCTGGATGCGCGCAAACAGCACCTCGGGGCTCGCCTGCAGATAGACGACCAGGTCGGGCGCGGGCGCTGTGCGGGCACTGCCTTCGAGCGCACCGCGTGCACTTCCTTCGCTTGCCGAAGAGTGCGCATCGATCCGTGTAGAGAGCGCGCGATACAGGTTCCACTCGTCGTCGGGCAAGGTCAGCCGCGCGAAGATGTCGTTCTTCTGCGTCATGAAATCGGCGACCAGCGCTACGCCGCTTGCGTGCGCAGCGGCGATTTCCTGCGCCTGCTGGGCGCGCTGCAACGCGAAATGCAGTTGCGTAGGCAGCGCATAACGCGCGGTGTCGCGATAGAAGCGTTCGAGAAACGGATTGTCCTGCGGCCGCTCGAACAGCGTGCGCATCGACCAGCGCTCAGCGAGCCGTCGCGTCAACGAGGTCTTGCCGACACCGATCGGACCTTCGATCGCCAGATAGCGGAACGGCGGACGCAGAACGGGGGCGGTGACGGTCAGCGGTGGTGTGCTCATCGGCGGTTTGTCCGGCGAATGATGGAAGAGGGGGAAGACGGACTCACAGGCGCTCGCCCTTGTCGGCGCTCGCGCCAAGCATCGAGCACTGACAAGGGTTCTTCATCTTTTCGATGCGCTGGTCCGCGACCGCGGCGAGAAATGCGTCTGCGCGGCCGTGCTGCGGGATGACCAATTGCGGAGCGATCTCAATGAGCGGTACGAGCGCGAACGCGCGTTCGACGAGCCGCGGATGCGGCACGATCAGATCGGGTTCTTCGATGGATTGCTCGCCGTACAGCAGGATGTCGAGATCGAGCGTACGCGGCGCGTTGCGAAACGGGCGCTCGCGGCCGAAGTGATGCTCGATCTTGTGGCACAGCGCGAGCAGATGCCGCACGGGGAGCGTCGTGTCGAGCTTCACGACACAGTTGAGGTAATCGTCGCCGCCCGCGTCGATCGGGGCGGTGCGATAGAGGCTCGACTTCGCGAGCACGGCAATGGTGTGCTGCTGTGCAAGGCACACCACCGCGTCTTTCAGGGTCTGGCGCGCGTCCCCGAGATTCGCGCCGAGGCCGAGATAAGCAACCGTCATGGCATAACTTCCTACGACTTTCGTTCGACGGCGAGTGCCGGTACCGCGTCAATCCTCGTGAGCGCCGCCGCCGGAGCTCACGTCGTTTGCTGCGCGGCTACCTTCTGTCGTTCCGCCCTCCATTCCGCCACCCTCATTGCGGTTTCTGGCGCCACCGCGCCGCCGTCGTTTTCTGGGTGCCCGGTCCTTCCCGCCCTGCGTGAGCAATGCCTCGCGCGCGGCGATGTCTCCCTCGATGAACTCCGTCCACCACGCACCCACCGACTCGTCGAGT
Organism: Paraburkholderia acidicola; assembly: GCF_002362315.1. Taxonomy (GTDB): domain Bacteria; phylum Pseudomonadota; class Gammaproteobacteria; order Burkholderiales; family Burkholderiaceae; genus Paraburkholderia; species Paraburkholderia acidicola. Next base: position 784,290 of record NZ_MTZV01000004.1, on the reverse strand, counting down.
TCGCCGGATTCGCAGCGCAACAGGAGGAAATCATACCCCGCTCTAAATCTTTGGTGTTCCAGCAGCTTGATGGCGCCACGGCCCGAGCGTTTTTCGAGGCGCAACTGCAGGCCCCAGATCTCGCGCATATCGGACGAGAAGCGCTTGTGAATCGCGAGCTTTTCGGTCTGCATGTCGAGCACGTCGTCCATCGCGCGGTGCAGCGCGGGCACCGGATACTCGCCGTTCGCTTCGTATTGTTGCCAGCGCTGCTGCATGTCGTGCCATAGCAGCGTCGCGAACAGAAAGCCAGGCGACACCGGCTTGCCGGCGCGCACGCGGTCGTCGGTGTTGGTGAGCGCGAGCGTGATGAATTTCTCGCCTTGCGGCTGTTCGAGCACAACGTCGAGCAGCGGCAGCAGGCCGTGATGCAGGCCTTCCTGACGCAGCCGTTGCAGGCACGCGAGCGCGTGGCCCGAGAGCAGCAGCTTGAGCATTTCATCGAACAGACGCGCGGCCGGCACGTTGTTGATCAGGTCGGCGAGCGCCTTGATCGGTGCGCGCGTCGAATCTTCGATCTCGAAGCCAAGCTTGGCCGCGAAGCGCACGACGCGCAGCATCCGTACCGGGTCTTCGCGGTAACGCGTAGCCGGATCGCCGATCATCCGCAGCAGGCGCGCGCGCATGTCGGCCATGCCGTTGTGATAGTCGAGCACCGTCTGCGTGGCGGGATCGTAGTACATCGCGTTGATCGTGAAGTCGCGGCGCGTCGCGTCTTCGTGTTGCTCGCCCCACACGTTGTCGCGCAGCACGCGGCCGCTGGCGTCGACGGCATGGGTGCGGCGATCGAGTTCGTCGCGTCGCAGGCGTTTCTGCGGAGGGGCATCGGCGGCCGGCGGGTCGACCAGTGCGCGGAACGTCGAGGTCTCGATGATTTCCTGGCCGAACTGTACGTGCACGATCTGAAAACGCCGGCCGATGATGCGCGCGCGGCGGAACAGCTTCTGCACTTCGTCGGGGGTCGCGTCGGTGGCGACGTCGAAGTCTTTCGGCGCGATGCCGAGCAGCAGGTCGCGCACCGCACCGCCGACGATAAACGCCCGGAACCCGGCTTGCTGCAGCCCGTCGGTGACGCGGATCGCGTTCTTCGAGATCAGCGACGGATCGATGCCGTGAATCTCGGACGGGATGATGACGGGCACGTCCGGGTCGCGTTTGGCCGGCGCGGCTTTACCCGCTGGCTTGCGACGCGTTTTCGTGGGCGCCGTGGACGTCTCGGCGGCTTCCGCCGGGGATGCGTCGGCGGGCGTCGTGTCCTGTCCGAACAGCTTGCGAATGAGTTTCTTGATCACGTGGATTGAAAGAGTTCCAGGATGCGCCAGCCGTGCGCTTGCGCGTGGGCGCGCAGCGTATCGTCAGGGTTGGTCGCGATGGGGTCGGTCACCCGTTCGAGCAGTGGGATGTCGTTATGCGAATCGCTGTAAAAGTAGCTGCGTCCGAAATCGGACCATGTCTTGCCAAGCGATGCGAGCCATGCCTCGGTACGCAGGATCTTGCCTTCCTTGTAGCTCGGTGTGCCCGTGGGGCGGCCGGTGTAGGCCGATTGCGGATCGCCGTCGACGGTCTCGACTTCGCAGGCGATCAGGTTGTCGACGCCGAACACTTCGGCGATCGGTGCGGTGATGAATTCGTTGGTCGCGGTGACCACGCAGCAGAGGTCGCCGGCGTCGCGGTGCTGGCGCACGAGTTCCATGGCGGCCGGCACGATGGCCGGACGGATCACTTCGTGCATGTACTGGTCGTGCCATTCCTTCAACTGCGCGCGCGAACGGCCGGCAAGCGGCGTCAGCATCGCGACCAGATAGGCATGGATATCGAGCTTGCCGGCCTTGTAGTCGGCATAGAAGCGGTCGTTTTCACGCGCGAAGCTCGCACCGTCGACGATGCCGAGCTTGACCATGAAGCGGCCCCATTCGTGGTCGCTGTCGGTGGGGATGAGCGTGTGATCGAGGTCGAAGAGTGCGAGATTAGCCATGGGGGCACATTTTACTTGAAGCGGCTACCGGCAGCGGGCGAGGCTGCCGCGCGCGGGTCTTCGGCCCCGGAAGGGTCCCCCAAGGGGACTTCCTTCGGGGCATCCCCCAAGGGGACTTCCTTCGGGGCAGATGCCAGCATCGTGCGCAGCAGCGGCAGTGTCACCGCGCGCTTCTGTTCGAGCGAGAAGCGGTCGAGCGCGTCGAGCAGCGTCATCAGGCTCGGCATGTCGCGGCGGAAATGGGTGAGCAGGTAGGCGGGCACATCGTCGGCGAGCGCGATGCCGCGCTCGCGCGCCGCGTGTTTCAGCACGGCCGCCTTGCCTTCGTCGGGCAGCGGCGCGAGATGGAACACGAGCCCCCAGCCGAGCCGCGTGCGCAGGTCTTCGCGCACAGTCAGGCCGATCGGCGCGGCGTTGCCCGCGGCGACGAGCGCACTGGAAGGCTGCGCGCGCACTTCGTTGAACAGATTGAAGAGCGCGATCTGCTGCGCCGCCGACAACCCGTCGCAATCGTCGACGGCATACAGCGCGACCCGCGGATCGAAGGTGAATGCCGCGAGACCGCTCTGCGGACTGACGAAGCGCGCATGCCCCGGTGCCGCTTCGTGGATGAACGCCTGCAGCAGGTGCGTGCGACCGCTGCCCGCTTCGCCCCAGATATAGAACGTGCGGTCCGCGACCGGGCCGGCCGCGAGCGCGCCGTCCAGCTCGCGCAGGCGCGTCACCAGCTCGGCGTTCGCACCGGCGAAGAAGTTGTCGAATGTCGATGGCGGCGGAGTGCCGAGATCGAGCGTCAGCTGTCGAAGCACGATAGGTCGGGTGCGTAGGTGAGGGCTGAAAATGAAAACAATCAGTTGTTCTTGTAGAGCGTGCTAGACAGGTAGCTCAACCGCAGCTCGCGCACCGCGACCGACAGGATCGCGCTCACGGGCAGCGCGAGCAGCACGCCGAAAAAGCCAAACAGTTGACCGAATGCGAGCAGGGCGAAGATCACGGCGAGCGGGTGCAGGCCGATCCGTTCGCCGACAAGGCGCGGTGTCAGGAAAAAGCCTTCGAGCACCTGGCCGATACCGTAGATCACCGCGACCGCGCCGAAGCCATACCAGTTGCCGAACTGCAGCAGCGCGGCGAGTAGCGCGAGGACGAGACCGGTGGCATAGCCGATGTACGGAATGAACACCGCAATGCCGGTGAAGATGCCGACGGGCAGCGCGATCTCGAAGCCCGCGATCCACAGCGCGAGCGCGTAGAACACGGCCAGCACGGCCATCACGAGCAACTGGCCGCGCAGGTATTGCGACAGCATCTGGTCCATGTCGTGCGCGAGCTGCAGCGTCTTGTCGAGCCAGCGGCGCGGCACGAAATTCTGGGCGCGCCGCAGCATGTCGTTCCAGTCGTACAGCAGATAGAACAGCACGAGCGGCACCATTACGACGTTGCCGATCACGGTGATCATCACGTTGCCGCTGGTGCGCACCGAGGTCCACGCATACATCGCAACGGTCTTGGCACTCCCTTCGAGCTGACCCATCACGAGATCGCGGATGCTCGCGAAATCGAGTGAGTCGGCGAGGCCGAGCAACGCGAGTTTCGGCTGCACCCAGTCGTGCAGGTGGGTGAAGAAGCCAGGCACCTGCTGGCGCAATTGCGGCCCTTCCTTCTGTACGACGGCGAGGATCAGCAGGACGAGGAGGGTGATCAGCAGCGCGAACAGCAGCATCATCAGCAGGGCCGCGAGACCACGCGGCACCCGCCGCCGCACGAGCCACGCGACGCCCGGCTGCAGGATGTACGCGAGGATCGCGCCGAGCAGGAACGGGGTCAGCACCGGGCTCAGCAGCCACAGCAGGATGCCGGTGCCGAGCGCGATGGCGAGCCAGATGAAGACGTGGCGCTGGTACTGGGTCAGAAGCGGAGAATTTTGCTGCAAGGCGTATTTCCCTGGTGATTGGGCAACTGAGTGGGCAACTGCGTAGGCAACTGTAAGGGCGATTGCCGGGCGGCAACCGGGCTAACCCGCAGTCAAATTCCAGCCGACCGGTCCGCATCGGGTAAAATCGCATTTTACCGACCTTCTCGCGCTTCCCCATGAATCAACCGAAATCCGCCTCTGACGCCCAAGGTTTGTCGTATCGCGACGCCGGCGTGGACATCGACGCGGGCGACGCCCTTGTCGACGCCATCAAGCCCTTTGCCAAAAAGACGATGCGCGATGGCGTGCTGGGCGGCATCGGCGGCTTCGGAGCGCTTTTCGAGGTGCCGAAGAAGTATCGCGAGCCGGTGCTCGTGTCCGGTACCGACGGCGTCGGCACGAAGCTGAAACTCGCGTTTCACCTGAACCGGCACGACACGGTCGGCGAGGATCTCGTCGCGATGAGCGTGAACGACATCCTCGTGCAGGGCGCCGAGCCGCTGTTCTTCCTCGATTACTTCGCCTGCGGCAAGCTCGACGTCGGTACGGCGGCGACGGTCGTGAAGGGCATCGCGCAAGGCTGCGAGTATGCGGGATGCGCGCTGATCGGCGGCGAAACGGCCGAAATGCCGGGCATGTACCCGGATGGTGAATACGATCTGGCGGGTTTCGCGGTCGGTGCGGTCGAGAAGAGCAAGATCATCGACGGCAGCACGATTACTCCCGGCGACGTCGTGCTGGGGCTCGCGTCGAGCGGCATTCATTCGAACGGGTTTTCGCTGGTGCGCAAGATCATCGAGCGCGCGCAACCGGATCTCGACGCTGACTTCGACGGCCGGACGCTCGCCGATGCGCTGATGGCGCCTACGCGCATCTACGTGAAGCCGCTGCTCGCGCTGATGCAGCAGATCGCTGTGAAGGGTATGGCGCACATCACCGGTGGTGGTCTCGTCGAAAATATTCCGCGTGTGTTGAGGACCGGTCTCACCGCCGAACTCGATCATCGCGCCTGGCCGCTGCCGCCGCTGTTCTCGTGGCTGCAGAAGCACGGCGGCGTGGCGGATGCGGAGATGCATCGCGTGTTCAACTGCGGGATCGGGATGGCGGTGGTGGTGTCCGCTGCCGATGCTGAACAGGCCATCGGGCTGTTGTCCGCTGCGGGCGAACAGGTCTGGAAGATCGGGACCGTGCGCGAGAGCCGTGAAGGTGAAGCGCAGACGGTTGTTGTTTGAGGCGCGCTTGAATCAATCGGCAGTGTAGTTAGCAGCGCAATTTGCAACGCATCTAGCAGCGTATTTACCGGCGCATTTATCAGGCTTGCCGGCAACGGTTCATACGTTGCCGGTCGTTTCCCGCAGCACACTCCCCAACGCAAAACCTGAAGCGTCAGCCGACTGCCTGTTCCAGCGCCGTCAATGCGCGTTCGACCGCATCGTCGGCACAGCAATCGACGACGATCCGCTCCGGCATCGAGCGCAGCCACGTCAGCTGTCGCTTGCAGAGCTGCCGCGTAGCGAAGACACCTTTGTCGCGCATCGTCGCGTAATCGACGGCGCCGTCCAGATACTCCCAGGCCTGCCGGTAGCCGACACAGCGCATCGACGGCAGGCCCGCATGCAGATCGCCGCGGGCGCGCAGCCGTTCCACCTCATCGATAAAACCGTTCGCGAGCATCGCATCGAAGCGTCGCGCGATGCGCTCGTGCAGCACGCTGCGATCCGATGGCTCCAGCGCCACTGGCACGAAGCGCCAGTGTGCCGCTGTGTCTTCACGCGACGGAGCGTTTAGCAGCGCCGACATCGGCTGACCCGCCAGCAGGAAAACTTCGAGTGCACGCTGGATGCGCTGCGAATCGTTCGGCGCGAGCCGCGCAGCAGTCTCGGGATCGATCGCCGCGAGCCGCGCGTGCATCGCGGGCCAGCCCTCGCGGGCCGCATCGGCATCGAGCGATGCGCGCACCTCAGGGTTGGCGGCGGGCAGTTCGTTGAGCCCCTGCGTCAACGCGCGGTAGTACAGCATCGTGCCGCCCACCAGCAGCGGCATGCGTCCGCGCGCCGCGATCTCGCCGCACAGACGCAGCGTGTCGGTGCGGAAATCGGCGGCGGAGTAGGCATCGGCCGGGTCGACGATATCGATCAGATGATGCGGCACGCGGGCACGTTCTTCGGCGTCCGGCTTCGCGGTGCCGATATCCATCTCGCGATAGACGAGTGCCGAATCCACGCTGACGATCTCGACCGGTCGTCTGGCCGCGAACGCGAGCGCAGCCGCGGTCTTGCCGGAGGCAGTCGGCCCGAGCAGGCACGCAACCGGAATGGGCGTGTGGGTGGAAGCGGACATCATCGCAGGCAGGCTCTTCGACGTAGCAAACAACGCACCGCGCTCATTGCCCGCGCATGAACAGGCGATCGAGATCGGTCAGCGTCAGTTGATACCACGTCGGCCGCCCGTGATTGCACTGATCCGCACGCTCGGTGGCTTCCATCTGGCGCAGCAACGCGTTCATCTCGTCGAGCGTGAGGCGCCGGTTCGCGCGCACCGCGTGATGGCACGCGAGCGTGCCGAGCAATTCATGCTGCCGCTCGGTCAGCACACGCGAGCCGCCGTACGCCTGCAGATCGGTTAGCACTGCACGCGCGAGCGCCTGCAGATCGGCATCCTTCAGCAACGCGGGAACGGCGCGGATCGCGAGCGACGTCGGAGACAGCACGGCGAGATCGAAGCCGAGTGCATCGAGCGTCTCGCGCTCTTCCTCGACGATGCCGATTTCGACGGCGTCCGCGGGCATCGATAGGGGGATCAGCAGCGGTTGCACAGCAATCGTACGATCGGCGAGCGCGTTCTTGAACTGCTCGTAGAGAATGCGTTCGTGTGCTGCGTGCATGTCGACGATGATGAGCCCGTGTGCGTTTTGCGCCAGCACGTAGATGCCGTGGATCTGACCGAGCGCGAAGCCGAGCGGCTGCTCGTCGTCGGTGAAGGTGTGGGCCGACGCTGCTGGCGCGGCAAACGGTGTGGCCGTTCCGTCGCGCGCTTCGAGCGTCGTTGAACCTTGCGGCGTACCGGCACCGGTGTCACGCCGACCGAATAGCGCATCGTAAAGCGCGAGCGGCTGCGCAACCGGCAGCGTGCCCTGGGTCATCCGCGCCTGTCTGAGCCATGTGTTGCCGGCGTCGGCACCACCGCTGCCGCCGCGATTGCCGAACCCCGTGCCAGGTAAGCCGGTGGGCATTGGGCCAAAGGGACCAGACGCACCAGGCGCTCCGCTAACCGGCGCGATATGCGCAGCATGTCCACCGGCGGTCGTTTCCGGCGACGCCCCCGCATGCCGCGCCAGCGCGCGCTGGACCGCATGAAACACGAACTGATGAATCGAGCGCGAATCGCGGAAACGCACTTCGATCTTCGACGGATGCACGTTCACATCGACCGCTTCAGGCGGGATATCGAGGAACAACACATAGGACGGATAGCGGTCGCCGTGCAGCACGTCTTCATAGGCGGCCCGCACGGCATGCGTAAGCAGCTTGTCGCGCACGAAGCGCCCGTTGACGAAGAAATATTGCTGGTCGGCGCGGCCGCGGCTCGCGGTAGGCAGCCCCGCGCAGCCATACACGGCGAGCGGTCCCGCCGATTCATCGAGCGGCAGGTGCGCGGTCGCGAACGTCTCGCCGAGAATCTTCGCGACGCGTGCCGCGGGATCGGTTGCGTTCCAGTGCTCGACCGCGCGGCCGTTGTGCAGCACCGAGATCGCCACGTCGGGCCGCGCGAGCGCCGAGCGGCGAATCGTTTCGAGGCAATGGCCGAGTTCGGTCTGCTCGCTCTTCAGGAATTTGCGGCGCGCGGGCGTGTTGAAGTACAGCTCGCGTACTTCGATCGTCGTGCCCTGGGTGCCGGCCGCGGGCGCGAGCACGCCGGTTTGCGCATCGATGCGTACCGCGTGCGGCGCATCGGCGGTGCGGCTCGTGATGAACATCTCCGCCACCGATGCAATCGAAGCCAGCGCTTCGCCGCGAAACCCAAGCGTCGCAACCGATTCAAGCTCGGCCAGCGAGCGGATCTTGCTGGTCGCGTGACGCATCAGCGCGAGCGGCAGTTCGGCTTCGGGGATGCCGTAGCCGTCGTCGGTGATCGAAATGCGTTTGACGCCGCCTTCGTCGAGCAGGATACGCAAGGTGCTCGCACCGGCATCGATAGCGTTTTCGAGCAGTTCCTTGACGACCGATGCCGGGCGCTCGACCACTTCGCCGGCCGCGATCTGGCTGATCAACTGATCGGGTAGCGGCTGGATTGTGCGTAAGCGACGCGGCGCGGCGGTCCCGGGCGGCTGCGCAGCGGCGGGGCCCGTGGCTTCGGCGGCTTTTTCGGAGAATTCTGAGAACTCGGACATGGACGGATTATAGCGATTTGCCGCGCTTCCCCGCTGACGCTCCGGGCCGCGGCGTTCCCGCAGTCACACCATATTTTTATTGCGGCCAGGCACTTTCGGTATCATGGCGCGGTCAATTTTCCGGCTTGGCGCCGCAGTATCGGGCGCGCCTTCGCCGCCCGCGTGTTTTCATGCCCGCGGGCCGGTCACCTCATCCGCTCATAAGGGACGTTCCTTGGATACGCTGCTGCAGTTTGTGAACCTTGTCCTGCACATCGACAAGTTTCTCGGAGTCTTCATCAATCAATACGGCGCGTGGGTGTATGCGGTGCTGTTCCTGATCGTGTTCTGCGAAACCGGCCTGGTGGTGCTGCCGTTTCTGCCTGGCGATTCGCTGCTGTTTATCGGCGGCGCGTTTTGCGCGAGCGGCGAAATGAGCCTCGGCTTGCTGATCGTCCTGCTGGTCATTGCGGCGGTTACGGGCAATACCGTCAACTATCTGATTGGCCGGGCGATCGGGCCGAAGGTATTCAATTCGCACATTCCGGTGCTGGAGAAATTCCTCGACCGCGCGGCGCTGCAGAAGACGCACAACTTCTACGAGAAGCACGGCGGCAAGACCATCGTGCTGGCGCGTTTCATTCCGGTGGTGCGGACGTTCGCGCCGTTCGTCGCGGGCGCATCTGCGATGACCGTGCGCCGTTTCCAGTTGTTCAATATCGCTGGTGCGCTGTTCTGGGTGCTGCTGCTGGTGCTGCTCGGGTACTTCTTCGGCAATATTCCGTTTATCCGTCAGTACCTGAATGTGATCGTGCTGGTCGGTATCGGTGCGGCGGTCGTGCCGGTTGTGCTCGGGGCGTTGTGGAAGATGCTGCGCAAATCCACCTCGGCAAGTGACCGACGCTAACGGGTGAGCGGGTTGACTGCTGTTGGCACATGCGCCGCGGAAAGCGGCCCGATTTCGCGGATCAGATCGACAAACGCGCGTAACCCCGCGGGCACATGGCGGCGCCCGGGATAATAAAGACTCAACCCGGGAAAGGTCGGTGTCCAGTCTTCAAGCACGCGTATCAGATGCCCCTGCTCGATATCGCGTGCGACATGCCATTCCGCCAGATGCGTGAGGCCCACGCCCGCGCGGGCGGCTTCGAGCATTAGCGTCGATTCGTCGAGTGTGAGCGGGCCGTCCACCTCGACATCGAGCGCTTCACCCTTCCACGCAAATTCCCAGCGATACAGCCCGCCGCCCGGCATACGCGAGCGGATACAGGCGTGGTTGCGCAGATCGTCGGGGGTACGCGGCGGGGGATGCTGCTCGAAATAAGCGGGGCTGCCCACTACAGCGAAGCGCAGTTCGGTGGTCAGCGGCACGGCGATCATGTCGCCCGGAACCGTCTCGGCGAGTCGCACGCCCGCGTCGTAACCGCCGGCGACGATATCGATCAGCCGTCCCTCGGTGACCATGTCGACCTTCATCTCCGGATAACGGCGCAAATACTCCAGCACGACCGGCCTGAGGATCAGGCGCGCCGCGCTCGCGGCCATGTTGATGCGCAGCGTGCCCGACGGCGTCTGCCGATGCGAATTCACCGCGTCGATTGCATCGTGGATCGTGGATAGCGCCGGCGCAATCTTGCCGACGAACTGCTCGCCGGCCTCGGTTAACGCGACGCTGCGCGTCGTGCGATGGAACAGCCGTACGTTAAGGCGCGCCTCGATGCCGGCAATCGCCTGACTCAGCGCGGAGGGCGACATACCGAGTTCGGTCGCCGCCGCACGGAAGTTGCCGAGCCTGGCCACAGCCAGCACGGCTTCGAGTTCGGTCAGCCCCGATCGATGCATTGTCCCGATTTCCTGAATGGCTCATGCGGATTTGTGTAGCTTATCAAATCAATGGGCGAAGTCTAGACTGGCTTCACTGAAATCGGCTGCAAGGCCACGGAGGCAACACAGTGAAGCTCATCGACACGATCTATATCGACGGCGCGTTCGTGAAACCGCACGGGCGCGAGCGTTTCGATCTCGTGAACCCGTCGACCGAGGCCGTCATCGGCCAGGTGACGCTCGGCGACGAGATTGACACGCAACACGCAATCGATGCGGCCGTGCACGCGTTCCCGGCGTTTTCACGCACCAGCCGCAGCAAGCGCATCGCGATGCTGCGCCGTCTGCACGACGCGCTGATGGCGCGCAGCGACGATCTGAACGAAGCGACCGTCGAGGAATACGGCGCGCCACAAGCACGTGCGCAGTGGAGCACGCGCTATGCCGCGGAAGCCTTTCTCTCGATGGCGACCACGCTCGAAACCTACGAGTTCACGCGGCGTGTGAATACGGCCGAGGTGGTGATGGAACCGGTCGGTGTAGTCGGTCTGATTACGCCGTGGAACGCCAACGCCGGTTTTATCTGCAACAAGCTTGCGACCGCGATCGCCGCGGGCTGCACGACGGTCATCAAACCGAGCGAGATGAGCGCGCTGCAGACGCAGATCGTGATCGAGGCGCTGCACGAAGCCGGCTTGCCACCGGGCGTGTTCAACGTCGTGAATGGATTAGGCAATGTGGTGGGCGCGACGCTTGCCGCGCATCCGAAGATCGCGAAGATTTCGTTCACCGGTTCGACGGCGGTCGGCAAGTCGATCCTGCGGACCGGTGCCGAGACGATGAAGCGCGTGACGCTGGAACTGGGTGGCAAGTCGCCGACGCTGCTGCTCGACGATGCGAACTTCGCCGAAGCGTTGCCGCTTGCGCTCAATCTTGCGTTCATGAACAGCGGCCAGGCCTGCATTGCGGGTACACGCCTGCTGGTGCCGGAGCAACGGCTCGACGAAGTGATCGAACGGGTGAAGAACCTGATCGCCACGATCCAGTCGGGCGATCCGCACGATCCGGCCACCACGATCGGGCCGATGGTCAATCGCAAGCAATACGAGCGCGTGCAGCACTACATCCGGGTTGGTGAAGAAGAGGGCGCAACGTTGATCGCGGGTGGTGCGGGACGGCCCGACGGATTGACGCGCGGTTACTTCGTGAAGCCGACGGTCTTCGCGCACGTCACCAACAACATGACGATCGCACGCGAAGAAATCTTCGGGCCGGTGCTGTCGATCCTCGCGTACCGCTCGGAGGAAGAAGCGATCGAGATTGCCAACGACACCGTCTATGGTCTGCAGGCCAGCGTGTTCTCGTCGAACCTTGCGCGTGCGCGTAGCGTGGCCTCGCAGCTCGCGGCGGGACGCGTGCTGATCAACGGCGTGCATCACGATCCGCTCGCGCCGTTCGGCGGTCACAAGCAATCGGGGATAGGCCGCGAGTATGGCGTGTTCGGACTCGAAGCCTATCTCGAGCCCAAGACCTTGCTGGGTGCCGCGAGTTGATCTGCGTGTGGCTCGGGAGAAGCGCTTTCTTGCGAAGCGGCGCGCCTGCGTAACCGCGCGCAATGCGGACACCAGTTGCCCCGGTTCTGGACCGTCCTCGAGGTGGCTTGCCAGACGTGCCCGAACTCGCACATCCAGGTGAGCTTGTCCGCGTAGCCAAGATATTGCGTGCTCAGGCACTGGCCGCCGCGTCGACGGGCGGCTTCCTGCAGGTCTTCAATCGTGCGGCGTTGACGTTCGTTGGCGCAGAGCCGGCACCACTTGCCGACCAGCACGAGATGGCCCCACCCAAGCCACTCGTGTCCCTTTGCGCAGCGAAAGCGATACTTGGCCTGCAGCTTCGTACACGCATCTTCGAGACATACGCCGCCGTGCGCGGCAGCGGCGGCCTGAAGGCGGGCCAGCCCGTCTGGATCGCACCGCGGACGCGGTGCGGTGGTCGCGGAGGTGGATGCGGTGGATGCAGTGGGTGTTGCTGCACTGGTGGGAAGACTGAAATGGTTCGACATGCGATGTTCCGGGTGCGTGCTCGTTTGCGCGATACCGATGGCGCGAAACATTTCACGCGTGCGGCGTGCCGATTTTAGGCATCGTCGGTCCACTGAACTTTGAACGTTTGTGAATTCGGCGGAGAAATTTCGCCTGCACCGGCGATGTCCGAAGTAGCGATGTTGTATAGGCAGGAGCGGCGGATCTGGCGTGAAAATCGTCGATCAAAGGCTTACTGGCTGGGAATCAAAGGGTAAACACCAGCGCAGAAAATAGTTGTCTATACAAATTTGACCGCATACAGTCGTTTCGAAACCGCCGCACTCGAAAGGATCTGTCATGGCTGTCCCCACCCACGATGCGCAGTCGCGCACCGTCGTCGAACGTCGGACGATCGACTACATTCCCGCTGCCGAACGTCACGGCCACCTGATCAGCCAGTTCACGCTGTGGCTTGCAGCCAACCTGCAGATCACCGCGATCGTTACCGGCGCCCTGGCTGTCGTGCTGGGCGGCGATGTGTTCTGGTCGCTGGTGGGACTGCTGGTCGGGCAGGTACTCGGCGGCGCGGTGATGGCGCTGCATGGCGCACAAGGTCCGCAACTCGGCCTGCCGCAGATGATCTCGAGCCGCGTGCAGTTCGGCGTGTACGGCGCGGTGATTCCGATCGTGCTCGTCTGTCTGATGTACGTCGGCTTCTCGGCAAGCGGAACGGTCCTCGCTGGCCAGGCGGTTGCGCAACTGCTGCATGTGGGCGATGAGGCCGGAATTGTTCTGTTCACGGCGGTCATCGTCGCGTTCACGGTGTTCGGCTATCGGCTGATTCATACGGTTGGGCGCATTGCGAGCGTGATCGGCGTGATTGCGTTCGTGTACCTGTTCGCGCAACTGCTGATCGGGCACGACGTCGGGCAACTGCTTGCGATCCGTCATTTCTCGATCAGCAGCTTCCTGCTGGCCATTTCGCTGTCGGCGTCCTGGCAGATCGCCTTTGGTCCTTACGTGGCCGACTACTCGCGCTATCTGCCGCGCACGACTTCTCCACGCAAGACGTTCTGGCTGATCGGCGCCGGTTCGGTGCTGGGCGCGCAGACCTCGATGACCTTCGGCGTGTTTGCCGCGGCGCTCGCCGGCAAGCAGTTCTCCGGGCACGAGGTGTCGTTCGTCGTCGGGCTCGGTGCGACCGGCGCGATCGCCGCGCTGCTCTACTTCGCGATTGCGTTCGGCAAAATCACGATCACGACGCTCAACGCGTATGGCAGCGTGATGTCAGTGGCGACGATCGTCAGCGGCTTTCGCGGCGACAACCGCTTTTCGCAACGCGGGCGGCTCGCGTATGTCGTTGTGATGATCGGTGCGGCGATGTGGCTCGCGCTCGCGGGGCGTCACGCATTCCTGAAAGAGTTCTCGTCGTTCATCCTGTTTCTGCTCGCGTTCTTCACACCATGGAGCGCGATCAATCTGGTCGACTACTACTTCATCACACGCGACCGCTACGACGTACCCGCGCTATACGATCCGAACGGACGCTACGGCCGCTGGAACGCGACGGGCATCTCCGTCTACGTGATCGGCGTGCTCGTACAACTACCGTTCATATCGAGCGGCTTCTATACCGGACCGTTCGTCGACCGCCTCGGCGGCACGGATATTTCGTGGATCGTCGGGCTCGTCGTGCCCGCGCTGCTTTACTTCTGGCTTGCACGTCGGGTGCAGCGAAGCATGCCCGCCCACCTGATCCTGCCGCACGATCCGGCAGACGCTCATGCGAAGTGGGAAGGCGAAACCGTCGCGAAGTAGGCGATCGGTTCTCGCTCTTCGGCACAGGGAGCGACGGACGAATCCGCCGCTCCGAGCGGCGCGCGGACTGACAAGGCGCGGTCGGTTCGCCGCGTATCTAGCACGCAAATCCAGCGAAACCTCATCGAAATCGCACCGTATATAGCTCAATATGCCGTATGATTCGACGCCTCTCAGGCGTTGCCACGGCCGACTGGAAGCTGGCCGGAACCCGCCGAAAAGCCCGCCGGAGGCCGATCCTGGCGGCAAAGCGGACGTCCGTGCCACGATCCTCAGGCTTGTGCAATGAGGGCCGGTTGGGTTACGGTATGGACGGGCTCTGTCTCTGCCCAGCGTCTGAGAGCGCAGGCGCCACCGCAGATCAAGGGTGTCCTGGCAGCGGATTGCCATTGAACCGAACATGACCACCACGGAGATTCCATGAACAAGCAGGAACTGATCGACGCTGTGGCAGCGTCCACAGGTGCGAGCAAATCGTCCACCGGAGAAGCCATCGATGCGGTAATTCACGCCATTACCCAGGCGGTTGCCTCGGGTGACGGCGTGCAGCTCGTCGGCTTCGGTTCTTTCAGCCAGGGCTCGCGTGCTGCGAGAACCGGGCGTAACCCAGCCACGGGCGCCACCATCAACATCGCCGCGGCAAAAACAGTGAAGTTCACCCCGGGCAAGGCATTCAAGGACGTAGTGAACAGCTAGTCCACCGACCATTCGCTCGATGAGCCGTCTGGTCGTCGTTTCCAACCGCACTGCCGACCCGCGCAAGACCGCAGCGGGCGGGCTGGCAGTCGCGGTGCGTGAAAGCCTGCAACAGACCGGCGGTTTATGGTTCGGCTGGAGCGGAAAGATCCGCAGCGAGACGGACGCTGCTGCGGGTCAACCCGATGTACGCGTACAGACGACAGGCAGCGTCACGCTCGCCACGCTCGATCTGGATCAGCGCGACTACGACACCTACTATCTCGGCTACGCCAACGATGTGCTGTGGCCGGTGTTTCACTATCGGCTCGACCTCGCCAACTTCGATGTCCGTTTCGCAGCCGGCTACCGGCGCGTCAACCAGCTGTTTGCGCGCAAGCTGATGCCGCTGCTGCGACCCGACGATCTGATCTGGGTTCACGACTACCACCTCATTCCGCTTGCCGCCGAACTGCGCGCGATGGGATGCACGAACCGCATCGGTTTCTTTCTGCATATCCCGATGCCGCCGCCGCTCATCATGGCGGCGATTCCGGAGCACGAGTGGTTGATGCGCTCGCTGTTCGCTTACGACCTCGTGGGTTTTCAGGCCGAAGCCGACGTCACGCATTTCGCGCACTACGTCGAATCGGAAGCGCAGGCGCACCGGCTGGAGCCGGGTCGTCTGCGGGCGTTTCAGCGCACGCTGCGCGTGGGCGCATATCCGATCGGTATCGATGTCGACGAATTTGCCGGGCTCGCACAAGGGAAGGAAGGGCGCGAGATGTTCGTGCGCATGCGCGAAGAGTATTCGCGGCGACGTCTATTGATCGGTGTCGACCGGCTCGATTATTCGAAGGGCTTGCCGCAGCGCGTGCATGCGTTTCGCGAACTGCTCGCGCAATATCCCGAGAATCACAACAGCGCGACGCTGATCCAGATCGCCTCACCCAGCCGCGAGGACGTCGGTGCCTACGACGATCTGCGCCGGCAGATGGACAGCCTGTGCGGCGAGATCAACGGCGACTATGGGGAACTCGACTGGATGCCGGTGCGCTACATTCACCGCAATGTGGCGCGCAAGCGCCTGCCGGGTCTATACCGCGCAAGTCGCGTCGCGCTCGTCACGCCGTTGCGAGACGGCATGAACCTCGTCGCGAAGGAATTCATCGCGGCGCAGGACCCGGCCGATCCTGGCATGCTCGTGCTGTCGCGCTTTGCCGGCGCGGCCGAACAGCTGACCGACGCCTTGCTCGTCAATCCCTACGATGCGCAAGGCACCGCGCAGGCGATCCAGCGCGCACTGACCATGCCGCTCGACGAACGCATCAATCGGCACACGCGGCTTACGCAGCGCATTCGCGAACACGATGTGCACTGGTGGTGCGCGAGCTTTCTCGAAGCGCTCGAGCACAGCGGGCAGGAACACGACTCCTGACGCGATCTGCCATGCCGACCGTACAATCCGACATTTCCCGGATCTGAGGGTGCCGTGACGCATAGCGCGGGAGCCACGAAGACGTCCTATTCGCTACGGGCGGCCGTCGTTCGAACGGTCGTCTCGGGGGCGATTCTCAACGCCTTCGCGATCGTGCTCGCCTACTTCGCTTACTGGTGCGATCTCGGCATGTCGCTGCTGCCCGGACGGATCAGTATCGGTATCGCGGTGGTGTGCCTCGGCGGACCGCTGCTGATCCTGCTGCTGTTTCGCCGTTCGACGAGTCTGGTGATTGTCGGCATCGTCAAGCTGCTGGGTGCGCTGTCGATCTACGCGCTGTTCGGCGTCACGTTCTACTTCTTCTTTTTCGCCTTTGCGCCGATGCCGGATCGTGCGCACCTCGTGAGTCTCGTCCTGGGCGCGGTGTTGACGGGTTACTGGTTAGCGTTTTCGTATGTCGACCTGCGCCGCTTCGTCAGACATTCGACGTTTGTCGATGAGGCCTTCGATGTATCGGGCAACGCAATCGTTTGCGACGACAGGCTCTTCGAGATTTTCGAGGACATGTACGAGCAGAAGACCGTGTTCTCGATCTGGCATACGCGCATCGTGATGGCGATCGTGCCGGTTCTGCTCGTGCCGTATCAGGTGGCGACGTTTTTCTTCGGCACGCAAGGATTGCTGTTCTTTGTCGCGGCGATTACGTTCCCGGTTTCCTTGTGGGTTGTCGGCGCAATGCTGCGGATCGCGACCGTCATGATCCTGGTGCCAGCGGCGCTGCAGCGGCAATCGGGCAAGCGCGTGTTGCTTAAGTCCACGGCCTGGTTCTGACCTGGGCTGCTGCTGTTGCGCCGTCTGAAGGATTCACGGCGACGTGGCATCATCGATCCTGCCGACCGTGGCCCGGGCAATGCAACATCCCCGCGGCCACTGCACTGCAACCCGCGTGTGAACATCCGCCGATCCGGCGATATTTCAGTCCAGGAGAGAGCAGCACCATGAGCGAAGCTATCTATGACATTCCGGTGAAGTCGATCGACGGCACCGAACTCACGCTCGACCAGTTCAAGGGTCGCGCACTACTGGTGGTCAACGTTGCGTCGAAATGCGGTTTGACACCGCAATACGAAGGGCTCGAGAAGCTCTATGAACAGAAGCGCGCTGCGGGTCTCGAAGTGCTGGCGTTTCCGGCCAACAACTTCAAGGGGCAGGAGCCCGGCAGCGACGACGAAATCAAGCAGTTTTGCAGCACGACGTATGACGTGACCTTTCCGTTGTTCTCGAAGATCTCGGTGGTCGGCGAGGATCAGCATCCGCTGTATGGCGCACTGACCGCGGCGCAACCGGATGCATCCGGCGACGGTCCGTTCCGCGAGCGCCTGAAGGGCTACGGTATTGCGCCGAACCCGGCACCCGACGTGCTGTGGAACTTCGAGAAATTTCTCGTGAGCCGCGACGGCCGCGTGATCGGGCGTTTCGCGCCGGACATCACCGCCGACGATCCGCGCCTGCTCGAAGCGATCGATGCGGAGTTGACGCGCGGCGCATAAGTTGCGTGTGAGTGCTGTGTATGCAGATTGACGGGGCGGTGTCTCGCAGCGACGGGAGACACCACCTGTTTCGCTGGATCAAACGGTCGCGCCGCGCACCGCTACAGACAGCGAATACAACGAAGTATTGGCGGTAATAAACAGCCGGTTGCGCAGCGCCCCGCCGAACGTCAGATTCGCAACCACTTCGGGCGTCAGGATCTTGCCGAGCAGTTCACCATCGGGTGTATAGCAATGCACGCCGTCGCGCGCACTGGTCCAGACGTTGCCATGTTCATCCACGCGCATGCCGTCGGGTACGCCCTGCGCAATCTCGACAAAGACACGACCGTTGCGCAGTGTGCCGTCGACCACATCGAACACACGGATGTGATGTGGCGCGCCCTCGATATGCGAGGCGGCCGAATCGGCGATATACAGGCGCGACTCATCCGGTGAAAACGCGAGGCCGTTCGGCTTGACGAAATCGTCGGCAACGAGCGTGACTTCGCCGTTATGAGGCGAGATGCGATACACATTGCATCGACCGATCTCGCTCTCCGCAATACCGCCCTCACGGTCGCTCAGAATGCCGTAGTCGGGGTCGGTGAACCAGATCGTGTCGTCGGATTTGATTACGACATCGTTCGGTGAATTGAGCCGCTTGCCCTGGTAGGCCGAAGCCAGCACGGTGATGGTGCCGTCGTGTGCGGTGCGGGTGACGCGGCGCGTGCGGTGTTCGCAGGTCACCAGCCGGCCGTCGCGGTCGCGCGTATTGCCGTTGGAAAAATTCGAATTCGCGCGAAACGTGCCGACGCCCATGCCCGGTACCCAACGCAACATGCGGCTGTTCGGAATGTCGCTCCAGACGAGATAGTCGCCAGCCGGAAAATACACCGGACCTTCCGCCCACAGACAATCGCCATAGAGTTTCTCGAGCGGTTCATCGGGCAGCAGCAGCGCGCGAAAACGTTCGTCGTGAATTTCGAAATCGTGTGCGTTCATGGCGGTTATCGTCCGTTGAAAAAGCGGTTGCGTTGATCAGCGCGCGGTTCGGCCGCCGGCCGCGACGACCACAGCGATGATCAACACACCGTAGGCGATCGAGCGTATGCCCGCGCCGGCGCCGAGTGCGTTGAGCACGGCATTGGTGAGAAACAGGAACATCGACGCGCCCCATACGCCGGTCACCGTCGCGCGTCCTCCGGTCACCAGCGTACCGCCGATCACGACAACCGCAATCGAGATCAGCATGTACTCGACGCCCATGTCGAGTGTCGCGCCGCCCGATACCGCCGAGAGCAGCACGCCCGTGAATGCGGCGATCGCACCGGACATCAGATAGACCGCGCAGCGCGTTTTTTCTACGCCGACACCGGCGAGCCACGCAGCACGCGGATTCTGACCGACGGCGGAAAGACCACGCCCGAACACGCTTAGATGCAGCAGGATCGCGATCGCCACCGACAGCACCAGCGCGATCAGCGCGAGGTGCGGTACGCCGAGCAACCGACCGTTAGCGAACACTTCGAGTGCGGCGGGCGGCGCGTTCATGCCGTGGCTCTGCGTGATCGCAACCGACTGCACGATGAAACTCGACGAGAGCGTCGCGATGATCGGCGGAATGCGCAGCGTGCGGATCAACAGATAGTTCGCGAACCCTACCGCGACACCGGCTGCGACTGCCGCAGCGAAACCGGCAACGACACCGCTCGAGGCCATCACGTGCATACCGATCATGCCCGCGAGTGCGATGACAGATGGCACGGACAGATCGATATTGCCCGGCCCCGACGTGATGACGAGCATCTGCGCGAGACCGACCAGCACCATGAACGTACCGAACACGAGGGCAGTCAGCACGACATTGCCGGCGATCGACAATCCGAACACGCTCGCAATGACGACGCCGACAATCGCCGCACCGGCGAACGACCATGCCCACGGTGCGCGCAATATCCGCAGGCGCCCGCTGCTCGCTGCGAGGCTCGACGCGGGCGGCGACGCAGTTCCGGACTGCAGCGGCGAGGGCGCATTCACGGGCGGTCTCCCCGGCGTTGCAGCACGACGCGCAGCGACAGCACGACGATCAGGATCGCGCCTTGCATACCGACCTGCCAGTCGGGCGCGATGTCGAGAAACGCGAGGAACGACGCGGCGACGGTCAGCGTGATCGCACCGAGCACGGCGCCCCACACCGAGACACGTCCACCGACAAACTCTCCACCGCCGAGTATCACCGCCGCGATCGAGAGCAGCGTGTAGCGCAGTGCGAGATTGGAATCGGCAGAGGTGGTGAGGCCGAGCAGCGAGAGCCCCGCCAGTACACCGAAGATGCCAGCGATGCCGTACAGGATCGCGCGGCTTTTGATCATCGACCAGCCGAAGCGGCTCATCGCGCGCGGGTTGCCACCGGCGGCCCGCACACGTACGCCCGCCGACGAGCGCATCAGCAGCAGATGCCCGACGAGCGCGATCGCCACCGACCACACGACAGGTGCCGCGATCAGCGGCGTCTGGAACGTCATGAGACCGGTGAGCCACGCGGGACTCGTGCCACCAGGCGACGGCAGCAGCAACACCGCGAGCCCGGTCCAGACGAACGACAGACCGAGCGTGACGACGATCGACGGTATCTGACGGTACTCGATCAACGCGCCGATCGCTGCATAGAGCAGCACGCAACCCGCCAGCGCCGCAATGCCTAGCCACGGTTCGCGCACGAGCAGCGTCGCACCGATGCAGGCAGTGAGGCTCACGAACGAACCGATCGACAGATCGAGATCGTTGACGGTGATGACGGCCAGTTGTGCGAGCGTCGCGAAGACGATCGGCACCGCGAGATTGAGCAGCAGGCCAAGACCGAAATAGCTGAAGGTGGCGGGCTGCAGGATGAAGATCGGTACGAGGATCGCGATCAGCGAAAACAGCGGCAGCAGGGCGCGCAGCGGCACCTGTCGCAGCACTCCGGGAGACGATGCCATGCGGCTCATGCGGCATGCTCCTCGAAACTGGCGGCGAGCAGCGTTTCTTCGTCGCATTCGTGCGCATCGAGTACACGGTTAACGCAGCCGGAACGGAACACGTACGCGCGATCGCAGTGCGCGAGTTCGTCGTTTTCGGTGGTGTACCAGATGAACGTGCGGCCGCGTGCCGCTTCGCTGCGCACGAGTTGATAGATGTCGTGCTTGGTGCCGACGTCGACGCCGCGTGTGGGATCGTCCATCAGGATCAGGTCGGCATCCGAAGCCAGCGCGCGGGCGAACAGCACTTTCTGCTGGTTGCCGCCGCTGAGCGACAGGATGCCTGCGTTCATCGCCGCGCCGCGAATGCCGATCTTCGACTGCCAGTCTTCGGTGAGCGTACGTGCGCCTGTTGCGTCGACGAACAGGCGGCAGCGCCCTCCTTGTTGCACACCGTTGAGCCAACGTAACACCAGGTTCTCGCTGATCGACCAGAGCGGGAATACACCGTCGCTCGCACGGTCGCCTGCGACGAAGGCGACGCGCTGTTGCGCGCTGCGTCGCGTGGCGCTTCGATAGATGGCCAGCAGCGCTTCGGTCTGTCCTTGTCCCGCAAGACCGGCAAAGCCGACGATCTCGCCGCGCGCCGCTTCGATCGTTGAGCGTCGTGCAGCGGGGCCGACGTGCCAGGTGAAGTGCGCGGCATCACGTGGCGCGCGATTCGACTCACGCGTCTGAGAATCGGCTTCCACGTGCTGGCCCATCGCGCGAACGATGGCTTCCTGCGTGAGTCCTTCGTGCGGCAGCAGCGCAGCAGTTGTACCGTCGCGCATCACGAGCACGCGGTCGGCCACGCGTTCGATTTCACCGAGCATGTGGCTGATCAGAATGCAGGTAATGCCGCGCTGCGCGACTGCGCGCACAAACGTCAACAACTGCGCGGCAGTATGTCCATCGAGACTCGAAGTCGGTTCATCGAGAATCACGAGTTTCACCGGTGCGCGCATGACCGTGAACGCGCGCGCGATCTCGACCATCTGACGCTGCGTGAGCGTCAGATCGGCCACCAGCTCGGAGCCGTTCAATCCATGACCGGGGAAGATTGCATCGAGTTGTTCGCGCATCAGCGCCGTGGCTTTCTTGCGCCAGCCGTAGCCCTTGAGTTCGGGATGCAGGATGCACATGTTCTCGGTCACCGAGAGATTCGCGCAGAGCGATAGCTCCTGGAAGACACAGCGAACACCGGCTTCGCGTGCGGCGTTGGCGTCGTAGTGCGCCACGGGCCGGTCATGTATCGACAGCGTGCCTTCATCGGGTGTGTAGACGCCTGCGAGTACTGCCATCAACGTGGACTTGCCCGCGCCGTTGTGTCCGGCGATGCCGACGCATTCGCCGCTGCGAAAGACGAAGTCGATACCGCTCAGCGCCTTGACCTGTCCGAAAGTCTTGCTGATGCCGGCAAGACCGATCAGCGCGACGCCCGGGTGACTGTCAGACGATCCTGCTGCAGCGACCACGATGTGTCTTCCCCCTCGTCAGGCTAGAACCGCAACGCGCGCTATTGAGCGTCGACGATCTTGATGACTTCGTCGCGCGTGTATTCCTTGTTGGCGAGCGAGCCGGGCGGCGTCTTCGCAAGGACCGCATCGAGTTCTTCCGCCTTGACTTCGAGCAGCGGCATGCGGATGTCGTGCGGCAGCTTCTTGCCCGCAAGCAGTTGCTGCGCGACCCAGAACGCGAAGGTCGATGCACCTGGCGGGATGGTCACGGACATCGTCTGATAGCCACTCTTGCGTTGTTGCGCCCACCACGCGAGTTCTTCCTGGCGATTGCCGAGGATGATGATCGGTGTGGGACGTCCCGCTTCTGCGAAGGCCTTCGCCGCACCGAAACCGTCGCCGCCCTGAGTGACGACCGCATCGATTTTCGGCAGCGTCGGCAGAATGCCGGCTACCTGTTTCTGCGCCACGGTCTGCGTCCAGTCGCCATGCACCGAGCCGACCAGCTTGAGACCGGGATATTTTTTCAGCTCATCGACGATGCCCGCATGAATCTCGTCGTCGACGGAGACGCCGGCCAGGCCGCGAATTTCGAGCAGGTTACCGTTGCCGTTCAGGCGTTTCGCCAGGTAGTCGACCTGCATCGAACCGAGCTTGCGGAAGTCGACGGCGATCCGGTATGCGCAGGGTTCGGTAGCGATTCCGTCAAACGACACCACCGTCACGCCCACGCCGCACGCCTGCTTGATCACGCCATTCAGCGCAGTAGGCGAAGCCGCATCGACGACGATCGCCTTGAAGCCTTGCAGGATCAGATTCTGCATCTGTTGAACCTGCTCGGTTGCCTGACTCTCCGCCGTGGTGAAAGTCGGTGCGGCTGCAACGACCTTCTGCTTGACCGCGATATCGGCGACGTCTGACCAGCTCTTGAGCATCATCTGACGCCAGCTGTTGCCGGCGTAGTTGTTGGACAGCGCGATCTTCGCCGACGAAGTGTCGCGGGTCGCTGTCTGTGCGCCGGCCACGCTCGCCATGCCGAGACATAGCAACGCAGCGGCAAGCGTGCTGCAGGCAACTCTGGTTCTCATACCTCGTCTCCTGATTACCTGCGAGCGGTGTCCGGCACCTGGGTCGGCGCACGACGTGGCAAACCGCCTCAAATCGGGTTTGTATGTATTTATTGATGAATCTGATGTTCTCCTGTGAACAATTTGGCGTCAATAGTCCCTGCCGGTGGGACTTTCCCTGGCGTTGCGGTGTTACGGGGTTGCGTGAAGGTGAAGGCGCGCGACCTGTGGCGTTACACGCGGGCGGCGAGCTTGCGGATGCGATGCCCGCGATCAACCGTAAGCATCGAGCCACGCGGCAATCTGGGCGTCGGCCTGGCGCGGCGTGACCGTCTCGCCGCTGGCGAGTATTTCGCCGGTCCCGGCCGCAAACGCCTGTTCGTCGTCTTCGGCGTCATCGGCCTCAATGGTCCAGCGATAGTCCACATGGTCCGCAATCGGAGAAGGACCGCCGACGATGCACACGCGGTAGCCGTCGACCAGTGCGACGAAGCCGGTGTCGGTGGCGGTGTAGGTGTAGCGCATGAAGAAGCTCCGGAGAAAGGGGAGAGGTGCGCACCCGGTGCGCTCTGTCACCAGGGCGATTCTAGATTGATTGTCCGCGCAACGATGTGAGAACTGCCCGAACGTGTCTGTTTCATGAAACAACGATCATTCGTTTGAGCCTGGTTTCAGGGCGACTTTCTAAACATCACCGGATCGATTTTGTAATGACATTGAATGCTACAGATAAGCGCTGGATAAGCGCTGATGAATCGACTATCTTTAGCCTCACTCGATGCGCATATACCTGAATACCACGGAGGAATGCATGGCAATCACCAGGCAGGTCATCACGTCGTTGCAGCGTGACGGCACCGATATGCTCGGTACACGCAGTCTCGCGGTCAAGATCGTCGACGACAGCATCGTGTCCGGCTCACTACTCACCGTCGAAAGCAATCATTTCTGCGTGCTCAAATCGCGCGGTGCGGTTCTGAATGTTTACGAAACCGGCCAATATGCGCTGACCACACCCGATAAACCGATTCTGGGTTCGATTGCACAGGGTTTTTTCGGCGGTGCGTCGCCGTGGATTTTCGAAGTCATTTACGTGAACCGTTCCAAACTGCTGGTGCGCAGCCAGGGTATTGCGACCAGCGCGGAAATGGCTGAAATGGCGTATCAGGTCGATTACTACATTCATATCGATTCGAAGGAAGCGGCACTCGATCTGATTACGCATCTGCCGTTCAACGGCCATGTGATCGATACGCAGGAGGTTGCCGATTACGCGAGCCCGGCGATCGAGCAAGCGATCAACCAGATCGTGCAGGTCACGAAGATGGAAAACATCAACGAACACATCAACGAGATCCGCGAATCGGTGAAGACGCATCTGGCCGATTTCCTGCGCATCTTCGGCATCATGCTGAACGACCTGAAGGTGCTGATCGTGCCGAAGGACGAACGGATGCGCGAACTGATCTCGCTGCAGGAAATCGGTCTCACGCCGATCGAAGCGGTCCGCTATTACCTCGCACTGCGGATGGCCGAGAAGGGCCTCGTATCCGCGCCGAATGCGGCTGCGGGATTGCCCTTCCAGATCGGTAGTCCGGCCACCGGGATCTATCCGGTGTCGGCTGGCACGGGACTGACGGGACCCGCCTGATCATGAGTCAGGACTTCTACGACGAAGGGGCGCTGCGGCAGGCCGCGATCAATCTGTTCCACGGCTGGGGCTACAACTTCTATCGCAAGGAGAACCAGCTGCGCGCTGATGATCAACTGGTGCGCAGCAAGGCCGGCTGGCTGCTCGGCACGGCGCGCGCGACGGTAGAGGCCGCCGAGGCTGCGTACCGTCGCGAGTTCTTTCCGACACCGACACGCGAGAAACCGTTTCCCGACCCGGCGCTCGCCGCCGATGCGCGCAAGCTCGAGCGGCTCGCTGCGGACATCGGGGTGATCGG
This sequence comes from Paraburkholderia acidicola, assembly GCF_002362315.1. GTDB lineage: Bacteria > Pseudomonadota > Gammaproteobacteria > Burkholderiales > Burkholderiaceae > Paraburkholderia > Paraburkholderia acidicola. The sequence continues at coordinate 759,209 of NZ_MTZV01000004.1, read as the reverse complement.
TGGCCGGCTGCAGGCCCAGCCGGTGCCCGAGAACGACCGCATGACACAACGTTATCGCAACGAAGCGGGCACGCTCGAGGCGCTGATCGGTTGGGACCAGCGGCTCGTTGGCCAGTGCGCGCTGCTGAACGCGCTGACCGACGGACGCACCGGCGTCTGGATGCTCGAGCATCTGATCGAACTGCAAGAAGGGCTGACTGCGCTCCAGCAGACGCTGCGTAGCCGGGAAGCGGTATTGCACGAATAACGTTCGAGGTGCGGCATGGAAGCGCTCATAGTGCTCGTTGTTCTGGTTGTCGTGGGCCTGGCCATTTTTCTGTCGATCCGGCGCGCGACGAAACGGGTGCGGACGATTCAACGTGAGTTCGAGTCGACGGTAAATACCAGTTTCACCAACAACAGTGCGTTTCAGTCGCAGATCAACGCGGCGGTTGCCGACGCGCTCGCAAAAGCTTCTTCATCGGGGACTACCGCAGGCGCAGGGCTCAGTGCCGCGGCCGTTGCCGATCTGTTCGCGAAGGCAACTGCATCAGGGACGGCCGCGGGTGCGGAGTCCAGCACCGGGACATCGATCGATCTGTCGATGCTTGGTGTGGCAGAAGTGCTGTCGGTATTGTCGTTCGTGCCGGGCAACCCGGAGGCGCAACTCGAACTCGACGCGATCGGGGCGCCCAAGCGTCGGGTGACGATGACCGTGCCGGACGGCGCATCCGTCACGCGCGGCGACCGGCTCTACGTCGTGCTCGATGCGAACGATCCGTCGAAGGTCTCGCTCGCGCCCGCATCGCTGACCGGCGGACAGACGCTGCCGGAAGGGACGAATCGCCTCGATGCACTGGTGCTCGGACCGCAGATCCTGCGTGCCGGCGACAAGGCGAAGGGTGTCGTGAAGTCGGCGGAATCGATGCCGCTCGGCAATGCGTTGCTCGAGTCGCGCGGCATCAGCAAATGGCATCTGGAAATCGAAGTCACTCCAGAGCGCGCCTGGCCCTATCGCGCGGAACTGACCACCACCTTGTCGACACCCGAGAAGGTTGCGCGCATCGCGCACGCCGGTGCGGAACTGCCGCTGCGGGTCGATCCCAACGATCCCAAGACCATCGCGATCGACCCGATCGAAATGGGTTACGGCGATCCTTATGAAGCGTTGAAATCGCCGGGACCGTTCGTCACTACGAAAGTAACCCGCTTCACCACCACCGGTCCGACGAGCGGGCACACGGTGATCCTGATGGACGCTGGGCGCAACAAGATCAGCGTGATCAAGGAAGTGCGCGAACTGATGGGCCTGGATTTGAAAGACGCGAAGGATCTTGTCGAATCTGCGCCGCAAAAACTGAAGGACTTTGCGTCGACCGACGAGGTGGAAGCGGCGCGACGGCGTCTTGAAAGTGCGGGTGCGACGGTGGTCGTGGTCTAGCGATCGGCGCTCCAGCTAATCCCTGCGACGAGCGTGGCTTCGGCAACGTCTGCCGCTGCGGGGCCATACACTGTGATCTCGTCCTGTGAACAACTGGAGGGGACCTGGTATGAATCTCGCCGACTTCGATACGCTGACGTTCGACTGCTACGGAACCTTGATCGACTGGGAGACCGGTATCCTCGAGGGACTGCGGCCTCTTCTGGAGCGCGTGAAGCGACCGCTAACACGCGACCAGGTGCTTGAAGCGCACGCACGGCACGAAGCGTCGCAACAGAACGCCACACCTGCGAAGCGATACCAGGAATTGCTCGCGATCGTCTACAAACGGTTAGCCGAGGAATGGCAGGTCGCGCCCACGCTTGCCGAATGCATTGCGTACGGCAAGTCGATACAGAACTGGCCAGCGTTCGAAGATTCGGCGGGCGCGCTGCAATATCTGAAGAAACACTACAAGCTCGTCATTCTGTCGAACATCGATAACGAGAGCTTTGCTTATAGCAATGCAAAGCTGCAGGTGGAATTCGACGGGGTGATCACCGCCGAGGACGTCGGCTCCTATAAGCCATCGCTACGCAATTTCGAATACCTGCTGGAAAAACTCGGCGATCGTGGCATTCGCAAAGAAAAGATCCTGCATACCGCGGAGAGTCTGTTCCACGATCACAAGCCCGCCAATGAACTGGGTCTCGCGTCGTGCTGGATCAATCGCCGGCACGCGAAGCAGGGGTTCGGTGCAACGCTGAATCCGGGGACGCAGCCGACGTTCGATTTTCGCTTCGATAGCATGGGCGATCTGGTGAAAGCGCATCAGCAGGATTCGCAGCAGCAGTAAGTGCAGACCTTCGATAGCGTACCGCTCGTGCAGCGGCACGCTATCGCGTCGTTGTGCCCTTGAGCACAACCGGCGCCCCGTGCCTCGCAATCTCGCTATTCCTCAATCCGCAGATTCGCTCCGCCTGCCGTCGATTTTGCAATTGTTCACAACGCGATACTGAGCATTTCGGTTACCTTGCACCAGTCTAAAAAACGTCAATAGATCGCCGTTGCCAAGGTTATTTCAAGCGCGCCGATCCTGGACAAGGACAAGAGTCAGGCTGGATCAACAATCACAAGCCGGTTTAACAAACAGGTCGGGTTGCTTGTGGCGCATCGGACAGCGCGGGTGAATGCTGCAAAGAAGGCCACAAAACATCCGAACCATACGCTTAAGCAGTGCGCAGGTTTAGCAAGGAGATCCCTTTGAAAAAATTGAATAGTTACAGCACGCTCATTTCGGCAACAGCGATTGCCATTACCTTGAGTGGTTGCGCAACCGAAGCGTCGCGATCACTACCGGTACCGGTTATCAGCAGCGCGCAAACACCGTTTGCCGGCAAACCAACCGAAATTGCGGTCGGCAAGTTCGACAACCGGTCGAGCTATATGCGCGGCATTTTCTCGGATGGTATCGATCGTCTCGGCGGACAGGCGAAGACGATTCTGATCACCAGCTTGCAACAGAGCCGCCGCTTCAATGTGCTCGATCGCGACAATCTGGATGAGATCAAGCAGGAGGCAGGGTTCCTGAAAAAGGCTCAGGCAGTAAAAGGCGCGAATTTCGTCGTGACCGGGGATGTCACCGAGTTCGGGCGCAAGGAAGTGGGTGATCAGCAACTGTTCGGCATTCTCGGGCGCGGTAAAGAACAGGTCGCGTACGCGAAGGTCAGCCTCAACATCGTCAACACGACGACCTCCGAAGTCGTCCTGTCGAGTCAGGGTGCAGGCGAATACAGCCTGTCGAATCGCGAGATTATCGGCTTCGGCGGAACCGCGGGTTACGACTCCACGCTAAACGGCAAGGTGCTCGATCTGGCAATCCAGGAAGCGGTCAATCATCTCGTCGAACAGGTCGATGCGGGCGCACTCAACACGCCGAAGTAATTCCGCAGTACGTACTTTCTCAATCATCTAATTCAAGAACAACATGCAGACCAGAGTTTCCAGTAAAGGCGCGTGGCTATCGTTTGTTGCAGCGAGCGTTTTGCTAACCGGGTGCGCCACCAACCATTCCACTCCGCCGCTGTATCAATGGGATGGTTATCAACCGCAGGTCTATGAATACTTCAAGGGGCAAACCGATCCGCAGGCGCAGATCGATGCGCTGGAGAAATCGCTGCAGCAGATTCGTGCGAAGGGTAATCGCCCGCCGCCCGGATTCCATGCGCACCTCGGGATGCTGTACGCGAGCGTCGGGAAAGATCAGCAAGCCGCGAGTGAGTTCGAGGCGGAAAAGCAGTCGTTTCCGGAATCGTCGACCTATATGGATTTTTTGCTGAAAAAATCCGCACAACAATAAGAGCGCAGTCATGTTCAAACTGATTTCACTGAAGTTTCTGTCGGCTGCCGCTGTGCTGACCTTGCTTGCTGCGTGCGCGGGGCCGGCGCAGCGTCCCGACTACACCGCATTCAAGAAGAGCCAGCCGCGTTCCGTGCTGGTGCTGCCGCCGATCAACGACACGGCGGATGTGAAGGCAACGTACGGAGTGCTGTCGCAGGTGACGTTGCCGCTTGCCGAGTCCGGGTACTACGTGGTTCCGGTCGCACCGATGGAAGAGACGTTCAAGCACAACGGTCTGACCACGGCGACGGACATCCAGCAGGTCGCTCCAGCGAAGCTTCACGACATCTTCGGTGCCGACGCGGCGCTATATATAAAGGTGACGCAGTACGGCTCGGTCTATACCGTGCTGGACAGCACGACGGTCGTTGCGGCATCGGCGAAGCTCGTCGATCTGAAAACGGGCGACGTGTTGTGGCAGGGAACGGGGCGAGCGACAGGCAAGGAAGTCGGTGCGAATGTCAACCTGACTAGCGGGTTGGGGCTGATCGGGATGCTCGCACAGGCAGCAGTCAAACAGATTGCGCATACGCTAACCGATGACAGCGTCGATGTGGCTGCGCTGACGAGCCAGCGACTGTTGTCTGCCGGGCCGCCGGATGGTCTGTTGTACGGTCCGCGTTCGCCGAAGTTCGGAAGCGATTGATCTGGAGTAGAAGTGTTGTGATGGGGAGAGCCGTAGACGCTTGCGGCCTCCTTTCAGTGTGTTGTGTCTGCGTTTAGGTTAGGGCACAAGAAAGTGGAGCTCAAGGAAGGATGCTCCCAAAAATAATCCTTTAGCGTGAGTGCCTGGCGCTTAGTCATCGCGCATGATTTTACTGAGCGCTCTTAGAAATCCTTTGTCCGTTTAAGTCGGCGCGTGATTCCTCGGCTTTGCGTCCTGCATAAGTCGATGCCGCCAGGAAGTCGTTCTTCTTGTTTTTAGCCGGATTTGTACTCGATTCGCTAAAAAACGAATGCTCAAGAGAAGCTCAAATTTTACGCGTACTGCTCAAGCATTCTGCAAGCTTGGTGAAGTCTGCATCGCGAAAAGTCGCCGATTCTAAAAGTATCGATCTACGAGAATTTCATTCCTTAGTCATCGTCTGTTGTGTATCTTGAAAAGCGGAATCTTAACGAGTGTTGCTCGTTATTAAACTGCAAGCGTCACATCTGAACGATTCGAAAAGATTCCACGTCGCACATTCCATTCAAACCTAGAGGGGGTTTAATTGAAGAACATTCTTCTTGCTTTGGCATTGTCCGTTGCATCCCTTCCCGTGCTGGCCGCCGATGTATGTCAAGGGGGTACCTTGCTGACCGGTACGGTTCTGACTGCGCCCACGTATAAAGCGGGATCGAAACTCAATGGTATCTATCTGGATCACACGCACGTGAGTCTGCAAGGAACCGATGGCCAGGTCTACGACGTCGCAATGGACGACGTGTTCGCCAACGGTTACAAGAAAAACCAGGCTAGCGTGCCGTCGCCGTTGAACCAGATTCTCGTCGGCGATCAGCTCGAACTGTGCGGCGAGCTTTACACCGGCGGTGACGTCGGGATTCACTGGGTCCATACGAACTGCGGCGACACACCGACACCGACCGATCCGAATGGCTGGACCAGGGACCTGTCGCAGCCGGCGCTGGGCAACAATCTCGAGAGCAACGAAACGTACTGCTATCTCTGGCAGTAAACATCGGGCGCAAGGTCAGGCCATCCTCATGAACCCGACGCGTACGCTACTGGTTGCTGCTGGATTCACGGGCATGGTCCTGGCCGCCGTCTATTACACCGCTCGCGGGCCAGCGCCGACGGCGCTTGCCGCTGCTTCAGCGCCTGGCTTGAGAGGCAGCGAGGGCGGTGCTTCGGTTTTTTCGCAGTTTGAGCCGTCGGGTGTGGCAGCGACTGCTGATCAGGTGCGGCCGTCCTTGATCGGTAGCAGCGGGCGGATAGTCGATCTGGGCGGGAAAACTGTTGCGCAGTACGTTGCGCAATACGAAGGTGCCGCGCGTCTTGGTGACGCGGATTCCGCCTATAAGGTTTATCTGGCCGAGTCGCTTTGTGCAGCCGGTTCTAGTCAACGCGATATGGAGCAGGGCGATCATGCTTCATCTGCGGCGTCTGCTGCGCATGCCGACGCCGCGCATCTATGCGCAGCGGTCACACCTGCTGAAGTCCAGGAGCGTCTGAAATTTCTCGCGCTTGCTGCGCGCACAGGTCAAGCGGGCGCACAGGTCGATTTCTTTCTGGAAGGCCCCGACGGGACGGGAAAAATTCCGTCAACGGGAAGTGATCCCGCGAGCCCGGATGTCAAACGCTGGAAAGACGACGCACTCGATCATCTAAAGGATGCGGCCGGACAGTGCGATCCACTTGCGGCAGGATTACTTGCCACGAGTTATAGCTCAGGGAAGTTCAATGCGCAGGACTCCTCGCAGGCCATTGCGTTCGATTTGCTGGCGGCAGCGACCGGGAACGGCAAATGGTCTCGTGAGCGGCTGCAGGCACAGTTTGGCGCCGGTATGAAAGCCGGCGCGTTTGATGCAGCTTATGCGGACGGAGTTCAGGCCGCGCGTGAGGCTTGTCCGCAGGCTAAGGTTCAGTGACGCCTCGCCCAATCCACTCGAAAGCGAAAACATCCAACGCGTCTTCGTCGTGCATCTTGAGCACCACGCCGAGTTACCGCGATAAGCCATCGGTCCGGACTTCGCTATGCAGGTCACCGGGACACTCACACGATCGTGACGGCTTTTGCCGCACGCATCGTGACTACAACCGCTCATTGCCAACGACGCAATCGATTCAGATCCTGCGGCCACGTGCTTTGACAGCCTGGCCATGGCTACCCGCTGTGCGCGCGGCATTCTCCCAGATGAGCGGCCTCGATCTTTTCACCCGGCTGTTCACAGTAGCAACGCAGACAGGGCACGGACTCATGAAGAGTTCGGACGTACGCGCAATTTCGTGGCGCAGTTTGTCAACGGGAAAACGCGCCGCAAGTACTGCCATAAGGCGGTGAAAACTGCAGGACGACAGAGGAGATACGATGAAAAGTTCAAAGCGTGGATTGGCAGTGCCAGGCACAGACATCGCAGGTACGAAAACATCCAACGGACCCAGTCGAAGGTCGTTCCTGATCGGCTCGGCAGTCGTTGGAGCGGTCGCCGGATCCGCGATCGCCTGGCCCGTGTTCGCTCAAGCGGTGGGTGGCCTTCGGCAACGCACACGCCTGGCAGACGACTCACAGACGTTCACGGTTGTCAGAAATGGGAGCGACACGTCGGTAATCCAGAAGCAACTGGATGCGGCGGCCGCGAGCGTTACCAGCGGTGTTGCCACGGTAATCGTGCCCTACGACGGCAGTGACTGGTTAACCAAACCGCTGTTTATTGGCTGGCATACGCCGGTTGATCCGTTTCGGACCGGTGCTGTGACGCTGCACCTCATCTTTGAGCCTGGCGTTGTCGTCCGCGCGAACCTGCCCGAGTTCGCCGCAGGGTCGCGAATGATCACGATCGGCGGTCACAAGAGCGCCCAACTAACAAGCACAAACCACGGCTACAGCGCGTGGGGTATCGTCATCTCGGGGTACGGAGCCTTCCTCGATGGCAATGATCCTGATCACACGCTGGACAGCAACGAGGAGTACCAGCAGAACAGCGCCATCTTCCTTGCCAGCGCCGGCAATGTGCTGGTTGAAGGGCTCACGCTTCAGAACACGCCTGGCGACGGCATCGAGATAGAGTCTGTGAAGAACAACGCCGACATCAACAACTATAGCGGCGGTGCCGGCGGCACCAATCCTGTCCATGTAATCAATGTCAGCTGTCACAACAACGGTCGCAACGGTATGTCGGTTTGCGCGGTGGACGGGTTGCTGGTCACCGGTTGCTCGTTCACAGGCGCCAGCTCTGCTGGCCACGCTGGCCCGAATGCGGGCATCGATTTCGAGCCGGACCGTGGATGGATTTACGGCGTAAACGATGGCACCCTCGGACACGAATACGGGCGGCTGGCAGACATCCTGATCCAGGACTGCGTCATGGAGAACAATGTCAACTGTGGTGTGCAGTTGCAGGCGGCGCACCTGAAGACCGCGACGTCGGTGCCGGACATAGACATTACCCTTGATCGCGTCATGCTCGGTGCCCAGCAACGCCCTCTCACAGCGGGTCAGAACCAGACCTATCCGAACTTCCTTGTCGCCGGCGACGGACGGAGCGTCATTGGCGGAAAACTTACCCTGCAGAACTCATTGATTGCGACGGCGCCTGTTCAACGCAGCATGCTGGTTGCCAACAACTGGTCGGGTGGACCGTCGGCTAGTGCAGGCACCCAGCCCACCCATGGCATCCTGCTCTCGCTGACCAATTCCGTGTGCATCGACTGGAACAATTCTCTCGACGCGGCCGGAGACCACGTGATCGACATTTCCGCTGATGACTACGACAACGGAGGGCCTATGGACTGTAACCGGGCGCCCTGCGTAGCGATGGGCTACGGCCACGTCGAGTTCAATAACTTCCTTGTCGTCACCAACGTCAGCGAGCCTTTTCTGGTCACTACCGACGCGCCCAATACTCCGGCGAGCGCGGGTGCCGCGAACCTCACGGGTACGCTGCATGTCGTCGATCCGAAGGGAGGCATCGTGTCCATCGGCAAGAACTCGGTGAATACCGCCTTCACCCAGAATCCTGCAACCGCCATGCCGAACACGACCGTCACCATGAGCATGACGCCGAGTCAGGTTCCTGTCGGCCAGCCGATCAAGCTGACGGTGACCAGAACAGGCGGTGACCTGAGCAGGCCTCTGGCCGTAACCTACGCGCTGAGCGGTACTGCCAAAGAGCGCTACGACTACGATGGGCTGCCAGGTGTCGTCGTCATCCCTGCGGGTGAGACTTCTCAAACGGTGAGCTTCACCGCGCGGCGAATCGACTCCGGTACGGACTCCCGCTCTGTGACCGTTACGCTGACCCCGACCCCTGCGGTGTCTACCTACACACTTGCATCGGGATCATCCATCCAGGCGACAGCGCTGATCAGCTGAGGTGTCAGGTATTCCGGCAGCGTCGCGCGAGCGCCGGGTAGACGTCACAGATCACGGAGGAGCTACCATGAGTTGCTGGAGCTTCTCCGGTTTTTTTGAAGGCGACCATCGATTTGCAGTCCTTGTGTCATTGACCTTGAAGGACGAACTGAACAAATTCCTGGGCAAGTAATTCGATATGCAAAAATGAAAAGGGCTTACATGCATTCGCATGTAAGCCCTCGAATCTTTTGGTAGGCCGTACGTGACTCGAACACGTGACCAACGGATTAAAAGTCCGCTGCTCTACCAACTGAGCTAACGACCCAAAAACAGAAGCGGAATTATAGCGGGAGCCGCGCTGAAGTGTCAACCTGACCCTCGGCAACGACCACAGAAGCCCAATAAGAAAAGCCCGAAGCATGAACTACATGCTCCGGGCTTTTCAGCGAGAGGCGCGTGTGATGATGACGTCCAGCACTACGCGTTGCGCTTTCGTACGACTGGCCGATGGATGGTGCAAAACAAACCGGCCAGCCGCACGAGGCGCCTCCTACTTGCTACTTGATCTGCGACAACTTCTCCTGCGCCGACTGCGCAACGTCCGAACCGCTGTATTGCGCGACGATCTGCTCGAGGGTCTTCTTTGCCGCGGCCTTCTGACCTTGTTCGAGCTGATTGTTCGCAATGGCCAGCAGTGCGTCTGCCGCGCGCGGATGCTGCGGGTAATTCTTCACGACACCCATCCACGTCGCCGTCGATCCCTTGTAGTCGCGCAATGCATACAGCGCGTTGCCGAGCCAGAACTGCGCAGTCGGCTGGTAGGGGCTCTGCGGATACTTCGCGATGAAGCTGCGAAACGATGAGGCCGCGGTCTTGAAGTCGCCGGCACGGAACTGCTGTGATGCCGCGTTGAACGCATCCGTTTCACCAGGCTGCACGGTGCCCTGCACGCCGTCGACAGTCTGCTGCTGCGGCTCGAACTTCTTCAGCCGGCCATCGAGGTCGGTGTAGTAGTCCTTCTGCTGCTTCTGCAGTGTCGTCAGCTGGTTCGCCATGTCCTCGTTCTGTCCGCGCAATGTCGCGACCTGCTGGTTGAGCTGGTCGAGACGGTTGGACTGATCGAGGATCGTGCGTTGTGCAGCGGACAGCTGGCTCGACAGGCTGTCGGTCTTCGTGCGCAGGTCGAGAATCGCCTGGCGGGCCTGGTCGTCGTCGAAGATGCCCGCGTGCGCAGGCACGGTCACGAGGACCATGCCCGCTGCACAGGCGGCCGCGGCTGTGGCAATTCGCAGCCGGAAGAAACGATGCGTCATACGGCTTATCACCCGTTGCGATTACTGTTGATACACGAGGTTAGCACGGCGGTTCTGGGCCCACGACGATTCGTCATGACCCGTCGCTTGCGGCTTTTCCTTGCCGAGGCTCACAGCTTCCATCTGCGAATCCTGCACGCCGAGCAGCGACAGCGCGCGACGCACAGCTTCAGCACGCTTCTGGCCCAGTGCCAGGTTGTACTCGCTCGTGCCGCGTTCGTCGGTATTGCCCTGGATCAGCACGTGACGTTCCGGATGGCTCTTCAGATATTGTGCATGTGCCTGCAGCAGCGGCTGGTAGTCATCCTTCACCGAGTAGGCGTCGAAGTCGAAGTACACGCTGCGCTTGGCGAGCGGGCTGTTCGGATCATTCAGCGGATCGACGTTGACCTGAGCCACATCGGTCGGGTTCGGTTGCGTCGTCTGGACCGCGCCACCCTTGTTGGCGTTGTCGTCGAGCTTCACGCCCGAATGACACGCTGCCAGTGCACCGACCATCAGGACCGCAAATGCGATACGAAGTTTGGACATCATTTTTAACTCTCCTTGTGTGTTATTGCATAAACGGGCCCCAGGACGGCTCGCGTACGCTACCGCCCTGAACGGACAGGACCTGCCGGGTGCGACCATCGGTCGACACTGCCGCCAACACGCCACGGCCGTTCACCTGAGTGGCGTAAAGAATGTACTGACCATTCGCCGCGAAGCTCGGCGATTCGTCATGTGTGGTGTCGGTGAGCCCGGTTGCAACGCCGGACTGCAGATCCTGCACGTATAGCTTGAATGCGCCGCCGACGCGCGAGATATAGGCAAGCTGCTTGCCGTCCGAACTCACGCGCGGGCTCGTGTTGTAGTTGCCCGTGAACGTCACGCGCTGCGCGCCACCGGCGCTTTCGCCCTGGGCGGACATGCGGTAGATCTGCGGCGCGCCGCCGCGGTCGCTCGTGAAGTAGATGGATTGTCCGTCGGGAGAGAAGGCAGGTTCGGTATCGATCGAGGTGCCTTGCGTCAACCGGCGCAGGCCGCTGCCGTCCGCGTTGACGGCGAAGATCTGTGTATTGCCGGTGCGCGACAGTGCGACGGCGAGCGTGCGACCATCAGGCGACCATGCCGGGGCACTGTTGTTGCCCTTCTGATCCGATACCACTACGCGACGACCGGTAGGCAGGTCGTGGATATAGACGATCGGCTTCTTCTTTTCAAACGATACGTAGGCGACCTTCGTACCGTCCGGCGACCATGCCGGCGAAATGATCGGCTCGGGGCTCGACAGCGCGATGTGCGCGTCCTGTCCGTCCGAATCGGAGATCTGCAACTGGTAGCGACCACCGGTCTTGATCACGTATGACAGGCGCGTGGCAAACACACCGCGCGAGCCCATCAGCTTCGCATAGATGTAGTCGGCGACCTTGTGCGCGCTCATGCGCAGTCCGCTCGCGGGACTGACCAGCACGAGCCCACCAAGGCTTTGCTGCTTGACCGTGTCGTACAGTTTAAAACGCACTTCATATTGACCGTTCGCGAGCTGGTTCACGCTGCCTGCAACGAACGCGTCCGCGCCCTTGGCCTTCCAGCTGCCGAGGTCGACTGAATCGTTTTCGGAGATGGGCGCGCTGCCTGCATCGACATTGGTGAATTTGCCGCTGCGTTGCAGATCCTGACGCACGATTGTGCTGATCTGCTGAGGGGAATTCGTCTCATTCGCAAAATTCGCGGTGGCGATCGGGAACTGCGTCGACCCGACACCGGTTACCAGGACGTTGAGTTGTGCGTGCGCAGCGCTTCCTGCCGCAATCAGGCACGACGCGACCAGTGTCCGCAGGCCTAGCTTGGTCATCAAACTCATGCTTTATCGATTCCCAAAAAAACAGATGATCTAACAGATTACGACAGCAGACAGACCCGCAAACGCCCGAATCGTTCCCCGGAACGCCATGTGGGCCGGGGCGCGGGCTGCTGTCAGGCTGCCGGACGCAATGTAATCGTAAAGCTCGCCGGTGTTTTGCCGTTCGTATCGAGCGGCATTGGATCGGAGCGCTGAACCGCCCGCAAAGCCGCGTCGTCCCATTGCGCATTGCCGCTACTACGCGTGATCGTCGCGCTCAGCAGCGTGCCAGTGGGCGCACAACGTACTGCAACTACCGTTTCAAGACCCTGCGTATCGCCGGCCCACACGATGTTCGGCCGTACGCGTCGCTGCACCTTCTCAGCATAGCCCGCTGACGCAGCCGAGCCACCCGAGCCACTGCCGGTGCCGCTCTTCGCAAGGCCATCGCCGCTCGAAGCGTCGCCGCCACCGGCCAGCCCCTGCATCTGAGCAAGCCGCGCGCGCCGTTCCTGATCGAGCTTCTTCGTCTGCTGCGCATCCGTTTTAGCCTTCGCGAGCTTATCCGCATCGGCTTTCTTCTTTGCGTCGGTCTGCGCCTGCTTCAACTGATCCTGCTTCTGCTGCTCGGCCAGTTGTTGCTGCCGCAGCTTGTCGGCCTGCTGCTGTTGCTGCTTCTGCTTTGCATCGGCGGCTTTCTGCGCGGCCAGTTGTGCTGCCTGCGCGGCAAGTTGCTGCTGACGTTGTGCCTGCGCTTCCTGATCGGCCTGCTGCTTCTGCCGTTGCTGCTCGGCGAGCTGCGCCTGACGTGCGGCTTCCTGTTGCTGGCGTTTCTTTTCCTGCAGCGCAATGTCCGCTTCGGTGTTGTCGACCGGCGGCGGAGCAACCTTGATGGGCGGCGTCACGACAGGGCGCGGCAATGCGGTGTCGGGCACTTCGGTCCACAGTTCGGCTTCGGCGCCTGCGGGCGTGCTGTTCTGCCACTGGATGCCGTGATACAGGAAGTACCCGAGCAACAGATGCATCACCACCGCAAGCGCAATAGCACGTCCTGTGCCGCGTTCACGCGGCGGCTGGAGCGGGTACGAGGATTCCTGGCGTTTCATTGCGATTTGACGAGCAACCCGACGCGCTTGACGCCGCGGGCCTTCAGGTCGGACATCACGTTCATCACGACTTCATACTTCACGGTTTTATCCGCGGCGATCACGACCGGCTGATCCGGATGGGTTTGCGCGCGATCGGTGATGAAGCCGTTCAGGTCGGCCCGCGTCATGTTTTCCTGCTGGGTCGCGCCGCCATCGTCCTTGTACTTGACGTTCATGTTGCCATCGGCGCGGATGTTGACGACGACCGGCGGCGTCTGCTGCTGGGGCGCGGCACCACCGACGGTCGGCAAATTAACAATTGACGGCGCGACGAGCGGGGCGGTCACCATGAAGATCACGAGCAGCACGAGCATCACGTCGATATACGGCACGACGTTGATGTCGGCCATCGCGCGGCGCGTACGGCTACCGCGCATGCTGGATGACGAGGAACCGGCCATGGTGTGCTCCTTAGTGCGCCTGGCGCTGCAGGATGTTCGAGAACTCTTCGATGAAGGTCTCGAAGCGGATCGCGAGGCGGTCGATATCGTGTGCGTAGCGGTTGTAGGCAACCACCGCCGGAATCGCCGCGAACAGACCGATCGCGGTGGCGGTCAGCGCTTCGGCGATACCGGGCGCCACGTTCGCTAGCGTGGCCTGCTGCACGTTCGCGAGACCGCGGAACGCATTCATGATCCCCCAGACGGTACCGAACAGACCGATATACGGGCTGACCGAACCGACCGATGCGAGGAACGCGAGGTTCGCTTCGAGGACGTCCATCTCACGCTGGAACGCGGCACGCATCGCGCGTCGTGCACCGTCGAGGATCGCGCCCGGATCGTTGAGCCGTTTTTCCTTGCCCTTCAGGAATTCGCGCATGCCGGATTCGAAGATCCGTTCGAGCGCGCCGATCGAGTGGCGGTTGTTCGCGGCGCTCTGGTATAGCGCCTGCAGGTCGCCGCCCGACCAGAACTCGCGTTCGAAACGCTCGGTCTGCGCGCGTGCGCGCCGGATCGCAAACCACTTGCGGAAGATGAATGTCCACGACAACAGCGACAGCAGCAGCAGCAGCGCCATCACGGCCTGGGCCAGCAGGCTCGCGTTGAGAACGAGGGAAACGATCGATAGATCTTGGGTAGTGTTCATAGAGGTTCGCTGTAACGTCCCGGAAGGGGCGTCCGGCTGCAAGGCCCGTCGAAGCTGGCGGTCGGGAAACCGGAAGCTTCGGCGTATCCTTCGCCGAACCATGCTTGGTGTGGCTTTGATCGATACGAGTTCACTGGCGACGTATCAACGGTGTTCAGTCGACTGTCGTTGACACGCCGGTCGTCGTAGTAGCTGGTCCGCGCCGCAATGCGGCGAGCACCGGTGGAGGAATGGCGGCAGGTCGGAACGCAGCACGTTCGACGCAGCCGACCCGGATCTCGCCCGTGGCGAGCAGCGTGTCGTCACGCCAGGCTTCCTGCGTGAAATCGACCGATGCGCGGCCAAGCCGCTCAACCCGGCTGATCACGGTGACGAGATCGTCGAGCCGCGCCGGCGCCCGGTAACTGAGCGCGGTGCTGCACACGATGAACATCGTGCCGGTTTCGTCGGCGAGTTGCCGCTGGTCGATTCCGGAGGCGCGCAACCATTCGGTGCGCGCCCGCTCGAAAAACTTCATGTAATTCGCGGAGTACACGATGCCACCGGCATCGGTGTCTTCGTAATACACCCGGATCGGCCACGTGAAGCCTGGTTCCGTGCCGGGCTGGCTGCTGGACATATTCATGCCGCGCATTTTACCGGAACGCGGACGCGTCTCACGATTTGTCGCGATTTGTTGTCTTTCCGGTTGCCACGTGCGGCGCGAACGCTCAGCCGCGGTGCACCGACAAACCCGCAAACGACTGCGCAACCGGCATCAGCTCGATCGTGTTGATGTTCACGTGAGCGGGCCGTGTGGCGATCCAGTAGATCGATTCCGCGATGTCTTCGGCGGTTAGCGGCTGGACGTTCTGGTAGACATTCGCCGCCTTCGCGTCGTCGCCGCGGAAACGCACGTTTGAAAACTCGGTACCGCCGCACAGTCCCGGCTCGACATCGGTGACGCGCACCGCGGTGCCGGTCAGGTCGGCGCGCAGGTTCAGGCTGAACTGCCGCACGAACGCCTTGGTCGCGCCGTAGACGTTGCCGCCCGCATAGGGCCAGTTGGCCGCCGCGGAGCCCAGATTGAACACGTGTCCGCGGTTACGCTCCACCATGCCCGGCAGCAGCGCGCGCGTAACCTGCACAAGGCCGGTGCAGTTGGTGTCGATCATCGTTTGCCAGTCGTCCAGCACGGCGCGCTGGGCGGGTTCCAGGCCGAGTGCGAGACCGGCGTTGTTGACCAGCACGTCGATGGCTGCGAACTCTGGCGGCAGCGCGGCCGGCGCGGCTTCGACGGCGGCGCGGTCGCGCACGTCGAGTTCGAACGGCAGGAGCCGCTCGCCCAGTTCATCGGCGAGCGCTTGCAGGCGGTCCTTGCGGCGCGCGGTGGCGACGACCCGATGGCCGCCGTTGACGAACGCTCTTGCGATAGCGGCGCCGAACCCTGCGGACGCGCCTGTGACGAACACGATCATTGCTGCTCCATGGTCGGAAAGATGGAAAGGGCATCAGCCTACTTCCAATGCGGCGCTGCGGCAAGGACGAGGGCCGGCCCGGCTGCCGCGGGCGCCGGCGCTGGAGCACCGTCCCGCGGGGCTTGCAGCGGCATGGGGCGGCGCCGGCTGGCGGTCGCCCGCTGTTGCCTATTGGTGCAGGTTCCAATAAACTAACGCGCTCAATCCTGCGTGACTGGCGATAGAACCCTTCTGGGTTCAAAGGTGGAACAACCCACCGTGAAGCGCAGGGTGCCGTTTTGCCGTTCGCCTGGGCAGCCGTGATCCGCGCGTCGTAGTCTGGCGCCGCCGGTGGCTGTCCTGCCTCGCGTGTGCGGCGCTCCTTCTCCGCCATGTCAAGGCTGGCCCAGCCGCCAGCAGCGCTGCGTATCCGCTACGCTTATCCCGCGCAATCCGGTCAACCTGAACTGAACTCACTCAACGGAACCCGTATGTTTGACAGAGCCGAAAGCACTATCGCCAGCGTCGATCCCGAAATCTGGAAGGCGATCGAACAGGAAAACCGCCGTCAGGAAGACCACATCGAACTGATCGCGTCGGAAAACTACACGAGCCCGGCCGTCATGGCCGCCCAGGGCTCGCAGCTCACCAACAAGTACGCCGAAGGCTATCCCGGCAAGCGCTACTACGGCGGCTGCGAATACGTGGACATCGTCGAGCAGCTCGCCATCGATCGCGTGAAGCAGATCTTCGGCGCCGAAGCTGCGAACGTGCAGCCGAACTCGGGCTCGCAGGCCAATCAGGGCGTGTTCTTCGCGATGCTGAAGCCGGGCGACACGATCATGGGCATGAGCCTCGCGCACGGCGGCCATCTGACGCACGGCTCGCCGGTCAACATGTCGGGCAAGTGGTTCAACGTGGTCAGCTACGGTCTGAACGAAGCCGAAGACATCGACTACGACGCCGCGGAAAAACTCGCTCAGGAACACAAGCCGAAGCTGATCGTCGCGGGCGCCTCGGCGTTCTCGCTGCGCATCGACTTCGAACGTCTTGCGAAGATCGCGAAGTCGGTTGGCGCGTACCTGATGGTTGACATGGCGCACTACGCCGGTCTGATCGCTGCGGGCGTCTACCCGAACCCGGTGCCGCACGCCGACTTCGTCACGACCACCACGCACAAGAGCCTGCGCGGTCCGCGCGGCGGCGTGATCCTGATGAAGTCCGAATACGAGAAGCCGATCAACTCGGCGATCTTCCCGGGCATTCAGGGTGGTCCGCTGATGCACGTCATTGCCGCCAAGGCCGTGGCATTCAAGGAAGCACTGTCGCCGGAATTCAAGACGTATCAGCAGGCGGTGCTCGACAACGCACGCGTGCTCGCCGAAACGCTGGTGAAGCGCGGCCTGCGTATCGTGTCCGGTCGCACCGAGAGCCACGTCATGCTGGTCGACCTGCGGGCGAAGCAGATCACCGGTAAAGCGGCGGAAGCGGCGCTCGGCGCGGCGCACATCACGGTCAACAAGAACGCGATCCCGAACGATCCGGAAAAACCGTTCGTCACGAGCGGTGTTCGTCTCGGCTCGCCGGCCATGACGACGCGTGGTTTCGGTGTCGCGGAAGCCGAACAGGTCGGCAACCTGATCGCCGATGTGCTCGACAATCCGGAAGATGCCGCAACGATCGAACGCGTGCGTACCCAGGTCGCCGCCCTCACGAAGCGCTTTCCGGTTTACCGCTAGGCGATCATGCGCTGCCCCTTCTGTCGGCACGACGATACGCAGGTCGTGGATTCCCGCGTGTCGGAAGACGGCGCGGCGATCCGCCGGCGGCGTCGTTGTTCGGCCTGCGACAAGCGTTTTACAACGTACGAGCGGACCGAACTGGCGTTGCCGGCGGTCGTCAAGAAGGATGGCAGCCGCAGGGAGTTCGACCGCCGCAAGATCGTCGCGAGCATGCAGCTCGCGCTGAGAAAGCGGCCGGTCGCCGCCGAGGCAATCGATACGGCCGTCGCCCGCATCGAATATCAACTGCTCGGCAGCGGCGAGCGTGAAGTGCGCAGCGAACGGCTCGGCGAACTCGTGATGAACGAGCTGCGCGCACTCGATACGATTGCGTACGTGCGCTTCGCTTCCGTGTACCGGCGCTTCGAAGACGTGTCCGAGTTCGAGGATGTGATCGAGGAATTCCGTCGCGCTTCGTCGCCGCCCGCGCCCGTCAAGTCTTCGCGCAAGCGCTGAGATTACCTTCTGAGTTGCGTGTTGTGCGTGCGTTGTATCGCACGCGCTTTCACCTGCCTGTTCTGTTTGTTCTGTTCACTTCCCCTCGCGACCTGGCCGTTCGGTCGATTGTCACGTTTCGCATGGGTCGCTAGATTGACTGTGTTCTTCGGACCAGTCAGGAGTGACCCATGGCACCTCATGTTTTGCCGCCGCAAGCGTACGGCGGTTTCACGCTTGCTGAAATGCTCGTCGTGGTCGCGCTGCTTGCCTCGCTTGCGGTTCTGGCCACGCCGTCGTTTGTCGCGTGGCAGGTGCGCGATCAGGTCGACGCCCGGGCGCGCGCGATGCTCTCCACGCTCAGCTACGCACGCAGCGAAGCGCTGCGCCGCGGTGTGCGTGTCACGGTGTGTCGCATCGATAGTGCGCATCGCTGCCTGCCGGCCGGTGAAGCGTGTCGCAGCGGCGTGCAGGACTGGTCGTGCGGCTGGGCCGTGATGGCCGAGCAACCCGGTTCGACGGCGCTGTCTGCGTTGCGTGTGCAGCCGGGTCTCGCTGCAGTGAGTGTGAACGGCACGCTCAGCAATCTCACGTTCACGCCGCCGGCAGGGCAGGTGATCGGCGGCTTTCGCAACTTTGACGTCGCGCCGCGCTCGATGTCGCGCGCCACTCAGGGGAATAACTGGCGGCGTTGTATCAGGATTGCTGCCGGCGGCCGACCGCGCATTTCCGACGGCGCTTGCGGAGCGGCATCATGAGCCGGCGCAAACACGCTGCATGTCGTGGCAACTCACTACTCGAAGTGATGCTGGCGGTTGCCTTGATGGCCGTCACGGTGCTTGGTTTGACGGCCGCGCAATGGTGGACAGCAGGTGAGGCGAAAGCGGTCACGCTGCGCGAGCATGCGGCGATGATCTCGGACGCGGTGGCTGAAACCGCGCGCGCCAACGCGAATGAAGACGCGGCGTTGTCGCAATGGAAGGTGCTCGCCGCGCGTTTGCTCCCACAGGACGAGGTGTCGATTCGCGATCAACGCGCCGGAGCCGCGGTCGCACATGTCACGTGGCTGGCGCCTGCGCCGTCGGTGCGTGGCGAAGTAATCGATATGCCCGAGTCTTGCGGCGGCATGGCGGTACCGCCGCGGACGGCCTGCGTTGCGATCGCGTTCGCCCGATGACCGTAGCCAGGTTCCGCTCGCGCGGTCACACGCTGCTGGAGCTGATGATCGCCGTCGCGCTCGGACTAGTCGTGGTGGCCGGTGCTGTCTCGATGTACCGCTCACAGCGTGCCGCGTTCGTGCGCGCAACCGATGCGCTGCGGATACACGACGCCGGTATGACGGCGCTCGCGCTGATCGCCGCGCAGGTGCGCATGGCCGGCTTCGTGCCCGCCGATATGGCGCCGGCCGATTCGTCCGCGGGGTTGTTCGGTTGCTCGGGCGCACGCACGGTTGGCAGCTTCGAAAATCGTAGTTGCGAGACGGTGAGCACGCATTCGGACGGCATTGCGGTGCGCTATATAGGCGACACGATATCGACGTGGCCATCGTCGACCGGTCGGCCCACCGACTGTCTCGGCCAGAGCGTGACCACCGACGCAGCCGGAAGCGATTCGCAGCGCATACCGATCGTCAACCGCTTCCATGCGAGAACCGGCAGCGCCGGCGAACCCGAACTGTATTGCGACGGCAGCGGCCGGCCGGGCGTGGCGCAACCGCTGGTGGAAGGTGTCGAAGGATTGCGGGTTCGCTACTGGCTGAAGGACGCGCACACCGCGCTCGATGCTTCTGCTGTGGCGCGTGATCAATGGCAACAGATTGTCGCGGTGGATCTGTGCGTGCTGGTGCGTGGCGCACCGCTTGGGCGCCGTACGCGTTATGTCGATTGCGACGGCGTGTCGCTGCTTGCGACCGACACGCGTGTACGGCAGGCGTTCTGGCGGCGCGTCGCCGTTCGCAACCAGCAGCGGAGCGCGTCATGACACGCGCTATTCGAACGCGAGGAGGGCGCCGGGCGCGTAGCCAGGTGCGCGGCGTTGCGCTCCCGGTCGTGCTGATGCTGTCGTCGATGATGCTCGTTACATCGGCGGCGTGGTTCGAGGCTTCTCTTGCGAGCGCACGCGGTACCGCGAATACGCAGGGCCATCTGCAGGCTTTTCATGCTGCCGATGCAGCGCTGGCCTCATGTGCGCAGATGGCACTGGCGAACACCACCACTGCGTTGCCAGACGTCGCGGGAGAACCCGAAGGCTGGCGTCGCGCAGCAACCTTCGAGGCGCGCGCACAGACTCCGGCAACTCAATGGCCCGGGTCGTTGCGACCGCCGCAATGTCTGATCGAAGGATGGCAGCTTGCAACGCGTCCCGATGCACGCGCATGGCTGATCACTGCGCGTGGTTTTGGCACGACGCTGGCATCGCAGGCATGGCTGCAACTGACACTCGTCGTCGAAGACGGGCGCACGGAGCGCCACTGGCGGCAGATCGTCGCGCGTCCCTTTTGAACGGCGAGATAACCTTCGTATGAATTCACGGACCGATGCTTTCACGCTGCTCGAACTGGTCATCGCGCTGGCGATTGCCGCGACGCTCGCGGTCTTCGCAGTGCCGGCGTATCGCAGCCAGATCGCGCGGACGCATCGAACCGATGCCGCAGCCGCGCTGTATCGCGCTGCCCAGTTCGTGGAAACCGATGCGAGCGGTGAACGGAATGTGCTGCCTGTCGGGCTTGATCGCGCACCGCAGTTCGGCACGGTGCTGTATCGGCTTAGCGTGCTGCCGGGCAATGCGACGAACGGTGGCTATACGCTGGAGGCGGTACCTGTGGAGGATGGCCCGATGCAGGGTGATGCATGCGGCACGTTCGTGCTCGACGCGACGGGTGTGCGGGTGAATCGCAGCAGCAACCCGACAGGGCTCGCCGCAGACGAGTGCTGGAATACGCGTTGAACGAGCGTTGCGTGAACGTTCAGCGGCGAGATTTCGCCGCTGGCGCGGTATCGTCGTCGCGCTTCATCTGTTGCCAGATGCGGTACGCCTCCCACGCGGCAAATCCGAGGCCACCCCATTTGAGCAGCGGTTTCGCGCTAGCGAGGAGCGTAGAGCGCAGTGGTTTGGCAAGCAGGATCGATGCAAGCGAACTGATCAGCGGATACTGTTTGAGCAGTGCGCCGATGCCCGCATTCGCACTCTTGCCTGTGCCCCAGCTCATTCCGCGAAAACCTGGCAACAGAAACTTGAGCCAGCTGAAATGCGTGACCGATTGACGCAGCTCAACCGTAGCCTGCGCGAATTCCATCCGTTCGACATCCGCGCGCACGATCAGCAGTTCCTTGCGCAGTGCGCGCAGATGCGGTGCGCTCAGATCTCGCGCACTCGAATGCTGGTTGCGAAAGGCGGTATCGGGACGGGGCTGGCTCATGAGATCTCGGTAACGATAGCGGTAGCGATGGAGAAACTGCGGTAGCGGGTAACGTACCCGCCGGCTTTATTGCTTGCGGAAGATGTCGCGGTCCTTTTCGAATTCCTTCAGCGTGGCTTCGAATACCATCGGCGCGTTGCGCAAGCTGCTGCGCGCGCGCAATGCACAGAACAATGCGGCGAGCGCATAGACCAGCGTGATGCCGGCGAGCGCCTGCCAGCGCCAGGTGTCCCAGAAAGCGATGGCCACCAGTGCAGTCAGTGCGATCAGCGCCATGGTGGCAAGCATCATGGCCGCGAGCCCGAGGAAGAGCACCATCAGCAGACGGTCTTTCTCCTCGCTCAACTCGATGCCGATCAGTTCGAGGCGCGTCTGGATGATGGCGAATACGGAGCCGAGGATGCGGCGCAAGGGCCCATGCTCTGCGCGCGTGTGGGAATCGATCGTCATGGCCTAAGCGCGTTGCGCGTGCAGATGCACCAGAAGGAGTCGACCGGCGCGGGCCGGCCGACCTGTATGTGAGCGGAGCGGCCGCCGGCCGATGAACCCGGCGCGGCCGCTGCACGGTGTCGCGGCCTTATTTGCGGTTGATCAGCAAGCCGACCAGAACGCCGACGCCGGCTGCGATGCCGATCGACGCCCACGGATGTTCGTGTACGTAGTCGTCGGTTGCGCGCGCGGCTTTCTTGCCTTTTTCGACAACGACGACCTGCACGTCGGCGGCTTTTTCCTTTGCCTGCTTCAGACGCGACAGCGCCGTTTCGCGCAGTTCCGACGCGCGCTCGCCCGTTGCGCTTGCGGCCTGCTTCAACAGGTCTTCAGCGTCCGCGAGGACGGCTTTGATATCCGACATCAATCTCTCCTTGTTGACTTCCGACATTGACTGCTCCCTTCGTATCACGCCACGCGTGAATCGTAACCAAAGAAACGTCCGCTGGCGAGTGCGCTGGTCAACGCACTGTCTGGTGGGGTATGCACGAACTGTTCCCGTTGCTGTTTTCTGCGAACGACGGCTGCTAAAAAGCGCCCCGACAGCGTCGTTGCATTGATACGGCGGTTGATCCGCAGCTTGATGGAGTTGATCTGCCCCGTAAAGTTTCCCCCGCGCCGGCGAAAATTACAAAAACTCATAAAGTTCTGACGCGATGTTTGTTCAACAGAACGGTGGCTTCCCGTATGCTTCAACTCTTTGCGAAGCTTGCGGGTACTATCTGCAAATTCGTCCGTTCACTTCAAGGAGCTGCACCATGAGTCTGCGTCTCGGCGACATCGCACCAGATTTCGAACAGGATTCGAGCATCGGCCGCATCAGTTTCCATGAATGGCTCGGCGACAGCTGGGGCGTTTTGTTTTCGCATCCCGCCGACTTCACACCGGTCTGCACGACCGAACTCGGTCTGACGGCGAAGCTCGCGGGCGAATTCGACAAGCGCAATGTGAAGACGATTGCGTTGTCGGTGGACAGCGCGGAATCGCATAAGGAATGGATCAAGGACATCAACGAGACGCAGGCGGCAAGCGTCGGCTTCCCGATTCTCGCGGACGGCGATCGCAAGGTTTCGGAACTCTACGACATGATTCACCCGAATGCGAACGAAACGCTCACGGTGCGCTCGCTGTTCGTGATCGATCCGAAGAAGAAAGTGCGCCTGATCATCACGTATCCGGCCAGCACCGGACGTAACTTCGACGAAGTGTTGCGCGTGATCGATTCGCTGCAGCTCACCGACAACCATAAGGTCGCGACGCCGGGCAACTGGAAGCAGGGCGACGACGTGGTGATCGTTCCGTCGCTGAAGGACGAAGAGGAAATCAAACAGCGGTTTCCGAAGGGCTACAAGGCAATACGCCCGTATCTGCGTCTTACGCCGCAGCCGAACAAGTAACGCGGTTCGCGCGACCTGGCCTGGCCTGGCCGCGCGGCAACCGGTACGAAACAAAAACCCCGCGCATGCGGGGTTTTTGTTTGATGCACTAGCGTGACTGCGCCGCTCAGAAGAACGCCTGAATACCCGTCTGCGCGCGCCCCAGTATCAGCGCGTGAATATCGTGCGTGCCTTCATACGTGTTGACGACCTCGAGGTTCACGAGGTGCCGCGCAATGCCGAACTCGTCCGAGATGCCGTTGCCGCCGAGCATGTCGCGTGCAAGCCGCGCGATGTCGAGCGCCTTGCCGCAGGAATTGCGCTTCATGATCGACGTGATCTCGACGGCGGCAGTGCCTTCGTCTTTCATCCGGCCGAGGCGTAGCACGCCTTGCAGGCCGAGCGTGATCTCGGTTTGCATATCGGCAAGCTTCTTCTGGATCAGCTGGTTTGCAGCGAGCGGGCGACCGAACTGCTTGCGATCGAGCACATACTGCCGCGCGGTATGCCAGCAGGCTTCCGCGGCGCCGAGCGCGCCCCACGCAATGCCGTAGCGCGCCGAATTCAGGCACGTGAACGGACCACGCAGGCCACTCACGTTCGGCATCAGGTTTTCGGCGGGGACGAACACTTCATCGAGCACGATCTCGCCGGTGATCGACGAGCGCAGACCGACCTTGCCGTGGATCGCCGGTGCCGACAGACCTTTCCAGCCCTTCTCGAGGATGAAGCCGCGAATCGCATCCTTGCCGTCCTCCTGGAGCTTGGCCCAGACGACGAACACATCGGCGATCGGTGAGTTGGTGATCCACATCTTCGAGCCCGACAGCGAATAGCCGCCGTCGACCTTCTTCGCGCGCGTCACCATGCTGCCCGGATCCGAGCCGTGGTTCGGCTCGGTCAGGCCGAAGCAGCCGATCCATTCGCCGGTGGCAAGTTTCGGCAGATATTTTTCCTTTTGCGCGTCGGAGCCGAATTCGAAGATCGGCACCATCACGAGCGACGACTGGACCGACATCATCGAGCGATAGCCGGAGTCGATGCGTTCCACTTCACGTGCGATCAGCCCGTAGCTCACGTAGCTCAGACCGGGGCCGCCGTACTGTTCAGGAATGGTCGGGCCGAGCAGGCCGAGTTCGCCCATCTCGCGGAAGATGCTGGCATCGGTCTTCTCGTGACGGAACGCTTCGAGCACACGCGGCGCCAGCTTGTCTTGCGAATACGCTTGTGCGGCGTCGCGCACCATGCGTTCTTCCCCGGTCAACTGCTGATCGAGCAACAGCGGATCTTCCCAATGAAACTGCGCGGCGTCGGCCATGATGCGACTCTCCTGTTCCTTGACTTTAGTTCCGCTATGCGGAACAATGTTTTGCAAATCAGACCCGAGTGTACCATCCGATGACGCCCGCATCCACCCCCGCCATTTCCATCGACGAGCGCAAATTCGTCACCGCCCTGGCTCGTGGGCTGGACCTGCTGCGTGCGTTCCGCCCCGGCGAAACGATGCTCGGCAATCGCGATTTCGTCGAACGGACCGGCCTGCCCAAGGCAACCGTGAACCGGCTCGCGTACACGCTGACGGTGCTCGGTTATCTGCGCTTCGACGAAACGCTCGGCAAGTACGCACTCGATGCCGGTGTGCTGTCGCTTGGGTTCGCACTGCTGTCGGGAACCGACACGCTCGAACTCGCGCGGCCGCACATGCGTACGTTCGCACGCGAAGTGGGCGCGGCTGTGTCACTCGGCTGTCGGGATGGGCTCGACATGATCTATCTCGAGACGATTCGCAGCGAGACCGCACTGACGCTCGGTCTTGCGTCGGGTTCGCGGCTGTCGATGCTCACCAGTTCGATGGGCCGTGCCTACCTCGCGGTGCTGCCCGCCGATGCGCGCGCAGCCTTGCTCGCCGAGCTGAAGAAGGCGGCCGGCGCGGACGGCGCTGCGCTCGTGGCCGATGCGCAGTTCGAGATCGACGCGTTTGCCGAAGCACGCTGCTGCTTCTCGTTTCGCGCGTGGAATGACGATGTCAACGCCGTCGCGGTGCCGTTTCGCGAGACGCGCGATGGACGCTGGCTCGTGCTCAGTTGCAGCGGGCCGGCATCGTCGATGGGGGAGGAGGTGTTTCGCGAGAGCGTCGCGCCGCGGTTGAAGGCGCTTGCTTGCAGGCTTGGTGATACTGCGTAGTTTTGCGGGCCCTTTACGCCGTCCGGTCGTGATCGTGCGCGGCGAAAAGCGGGCCTTGCACGAAGCGCACATCGTATTGCTGCAGCAGATCGAATTGCGCTTCATCGGCGACGCGGTTGAAGATCAACGGAATGCGCAACCGGTTCGCATAACCGACCAGCGGCTTCACCATCGAGTCGCGCAGCGCCGAGCCCGCATCCATCTTGATGAAATCGAGCCGCGCCATGTCCGACACCGAGAGGATCTGTCCGGCATTCGGCAGATTGCCCGCCACCTTGAAACCGTACCGCTGATAACTCCGCGTCAGATAGCCGAGGAAGTTGCGATGTGCAACTGCCGCCGCCGGTAGTTCGATCACGATGCGTGACGGGTTCAATCCAAACGATACGAGCACCGCCGAGAAATGCCGGCCATGGTCGTACTTCACGCTCTTCAGCAACCGTTCGTGAACCCGCAGAAACAGCAGCCCATGCTGCTGCGCGCCGAAGAAATTGATTGCGTGCAGTGCGCGAGACATGCGGTCCAGGGCGACCAGTTCCTGGTCGTCGGCGATGCGCTCGAAGGTGTCTTGCGCATCGAACGGCACGCCGTCGATGCGTTGCGTCACCGCCTGAAAACCGAGCTCGTCGCCGAACCGGTCGGCCCGCTCCGGCGCCGAACCGAGCGACTGCCCATACGCATGCACGCTGATATCGAAGATCGGCTCATACGAGCTGCCGAGTTGAAAACCGTTGAAGCGGGCGATCGCACTGTCGCTGTGCTCGCCCGTTCCGCGTGCCAGATGCTCGCCGAGAAACGGGTGGCTGGCGGCACGCGCGACGAGGTCGGGGATGGTCGGGGGAATCATGAACGGGGCAGGTCGCGCGCAAGCACGCGTCTCTTGTCGGTTGCGGCGCCATGCCGCACTCATTTAACGATGTTAGCAGTCCGCGTAGCGCGCGCATGAACTAAATGGTCATAACGATATCGGTGGGCGCGCGTCAGGTCAGGGTTTACGATATTTTCACTATACGTAATTCGTTTTACTATTCGTAAATTACGCATGTGGCGAGAGCGGAGCCGTGTGTGCCCGGAAAAGTCGTTTCGCGTTCCGAGCCGGTACTGCCGGCAACCCGTTTTGCGCCATAACGATGAGGAGATCCCATGAGCGTCCAGCCGGAGTCGTCGAATGTGATTGAAGTCGAGCGCGTGCTCGGCGAAACGCATCACCCTGCGTTCCAGCTCATGCTGCTCGTGTTGTGCGGACTGTGCCTTGTGATCGACGGCTTCGATGCGCAGGCGATGGGCTATGTCGCACCCAGCGTGATCGCTGAATGGAGCGTATCGAAGGCGGCGCTCGGGCCGGTGTTCAGCGCGAGTCTGTTCGGCATGCTGCTCGGCGCGCTGGGGCTGTCGGTGCTTGCCGACCGGATCGGCCGGCGTCCGGTGCTGATCGGTGCGACGTTTTTCTTCGCTGCTGCGATGATCGCGACGCCGCTTGCGTCGACGGTGCCTGCGCTGATCGCGTTGCGCTTCATAACGGGTCTTGGGCTCGGCTGCATCATGCCGAATGCGATGGCGCTGGTCGGTGAGTTTTCGACGCCCGTGCATCGCGTGAAACGGATGATGCTGGTGTCGTGCGGCTTTACGCTTGGCGCGGCGCTGGGCGGTTTTGTCAGCGCTGCGTTGATCCCGGCGTTCGGCTGGCGTGCGGTGTTTTGGGTCGGTGGTGCGGTGCCGTTGCTGCTCGCGTTTGCGATGCTCGTCGCGCTGCCCGAATCGCTGCAATTCCTTGTACTCAAAGGCCGCATGGAACGCGCCCGGCGCTGGCTCGCAACATTCGATCCAAACCTGCACATCGACGCGCAGACGCGCATCGTCGTGCGCGAAAAAGCCGATGGCGGCGCGCCGGTCGCGGAGCTGTTCCGCGCGGGCCGCACGCCGGTCACGCTGATCCTGTGGGCGATCAGCTTCATGAACCTGATCGATCTGTACTTCCTGTCCAACTGGCTACCGACGGTGATGCGCGATGCGGGCTACACACCGGCGACAGCCGTGATTGTCGGCACCGTGCTGCAAACCGGCGGAGTGGTCGGTACGTTATCGCTCGGCTGGTTTATCGAACGGTTTGGCTTCGTGCGGGTGCTGTTCGTCTGCTTTGCGTGCGCGGCCGGGTTCGTCGGGGCGATCGGCAGTGTCGCGCATGCGCTGCCGTGGCTGCTGGTGGCGGTGTTCGCGGGCGGCTTCTGTGTAGTCGGCGGGCAGCCGGCGGTCAATGCGCTTGCAGGACACTATTACCCGACCAGTCTGCGCTCGACCGGCATCGGCTGGAGCCTCGGTATTGGTCGCATCGGCTCGGTGATCGGGCCGCTCGTCGGTGGGCAGCTGATCGCACTGAACTGGTCGAATGCGGCGCTGTTTCACGCGGCCGCGGTGCCGGTATTGTGCTCGGCGTTGTTCGTGATCGTGCTCGCCGGCGCGACGCGGCATCAGCGGGCTGCGCTGGCGCAAGCCGCCTAGGTACTCATGCCAGGCATTTATGGAGAAACGCATGACTCACGAAACGAACTCCCACTCCGCCCACTCAGGCGATCGCTCTGCGTATCAATCGGGTTTCGCCAACGAGTTCGCCACCGAGGCGCTGCCAGGCGCACTGCCGCAAGGCCGCAACTCACCGCAGCGCGCCGCCTACGGACTCTACGCAGAGCAACTGTCGGGCACGGCATTCACCGCGCCGCGCAGCCATAACCGCCGCTCGTGGCTGTACCGCATTCGCCCGGCGGCGATGCACCGGCCATTCACGCAACTGCCGCCGTTGCCATCGCATCCCGCCGACCGGCTGGTAGCGAACTTCCATGAAGTGCCGCCGACCCCGCCGAACCAGCTCCGCTGGAACCCGCTGCCGATGCCCACCGCGCCGACCGATTTCATCGACGGCTGGGTGACGATGGCGGGCAATGGTTCCGCCGAATCGATGAACGGTTGCGCGATCCATCTCTATGCAGCGAACCGCTCGATGCAGGACCGCTACTTCTACAGCGGCGACGGCGAGCTGCTGATCGTGCCGCAACAGGGCCGTCTCGCGATAGCGACCGAACTCGGCCGGCTCGATATCGAACCGTTCGAGATCGCGGTGATTCCGCGCGGCGTGCGCTTCACGGTGACGCTGCCCGATGGCGAGGCGCGCGGCTATATCTGCGAGAACTTCGGTGCGTTGCTGCGTCTGCCGGATCTCGGGCCGATCGGTTCGAACGGACTTGCCAATCCGCGCGATTTCCTCACACCGCATGCCGCCTACGAAGACCGAGAAGGCGACTTCGAACTCGTCGCGAAGCTGAACGGCCACTTGTGGCGCGCGGACATTGGCCATTCACCGCTCGACGTCGTCGCGTGGCACGGCAACTACGCGCCGTACAAATACGATCTGCGGCACTTCAACACGATCGGCTCGATCAGCTACGACCATCCCGATCCGTCGATCTTCCTCGTCCTGCATTCGCCAAGCGATACACCCGGTGTCGATACGATCGACTTCGTGATCTTCCCGCCGCGCTGGCTTGCAGCCGTTGATACGTTCCGGCCGCCCTGGTTTCACCGCAACGTCGCGAGTGAGTTCATGGGCCTCGTGCACGGCGCTTACGACGCGAAGGCGGAGGGTTTCGTGCCTGGTGGCGCGAGCCTGCACAACTGCATGTCGGGCCATGGCCCCGATGCGGATACCTTCGAGAAGGCATCGCACAGCGATACCTCGAAGCCGCATAAGGTCAGCGACACGATGGCGTTCATGTTCGAAACCCGCACGCTGATCCGCCCGACACGTTTTGCGCTTGAAACGTCGCAGCTGCAGGCCGATTACTTCGAGTGCTGGCAAGGCATCCAGAAACACTTCAACCCGGAGCAGCGATGAGTGTATTGAACGATCTACAGGTGACGCTCGATCCGTCGCGCCGAAGCTGGGTTGAAACGGCGAACGATCCGGCCTGTGACTTTTCGATCCAGAACCTGCCGTTCGGCATCTTTAGCGACTCGCGCGATGCGGTGTGGCGTGCAGGTGTTGCGATCGGCGATCGCATCGTCGATCTGGCTGTGCTGGCGGAAGCAGGCTTGCTTGTTTTGCCGCTGACGTCGGCGGGCGAATTCAGCGCTTCCAGCGTGTTCCGCTCCGATTCGCTTAACCCATTCATCTCGCTGGGTCGCGATGCGTGGCGCAGCGTGCGGATCCAGTTATCCAGCCTGCTCGCGCGCGACACGGCCACGCTGCGCGACGACGCGGCACTGTGCGAACGCGCGCTCGTGTCCGCTGCCGATGCAACGCTGCACTTGCCCGTGCAGATTCCCGGCTACACCGATTTCTATTCGTCGAAAGAACACGCGACGAACGTCGGCTCGATGTTCCGCGATCCGAAGAACGCGCTGCTGCCGAACTGGTCGGAGATGCCGATCGGCTACAACGGACGTGCTTCATCGGTGGTGGTGAGCGGCACGCCGGTGCGGCGGCCCAACGGTCAACTGAAGTTGCCCGATGCGGAGCGCCCGGTGTTCGGCGCGTGCCGCAAGCTCGACATTGAACTGGAAACCGGCTTTATCGTTGGACGCGGCAATGCGCTCGGCGAACCGGTGGCTTGTGCTGAAGCCGAAGCGCATATTTTCGGCATGGTGCTGCTGAACGACTGGAGTGCGCGCGATATCCAGCAGTGGGAGTACGTGCCGCTCGGGCCGTTCAACGCGAAGACCTTCGCGACGACGATCTCACCATGGATCGTCACGCTCGATGCGCTCGAACCGTTTCGCGTCGCGCAGCCGGCGCAGGTGCCGCAGCCGCTCGACTATCTGCGGCACGACGGTGCGCATGCGTTCGATATCGCGCTCGAAGTGCAGTTGCGTCCGCAACGCGCCCGCGAAGCGACGACGATCTCGCGCACGAATTTCCGCCACATGTACTGGACAATGGCGCAACAGTTTGCGCATCACACGGTGTCGGGCTGCAATACGCGGGTGGGCGATCTGATGGGTTCGGGCACGATCAGCGGGCCGACCGCCGATTCATACGGCAGCCTGCTGGAGCTGACCTGGAACGGCAAGCAACCACTCGAACTGAAGGAGGGCGGTACGCGGACGTTTATCGAAGACGGCGATGAATTGACGCTCGCTGGGTGGTGCCAGGGCGAGGGTTATCGCGTGGGCTTTGGAACGTGCAGCGGTGTGATCGTGCCGGCGCACGATTGATTCGCGGTGATTGCGGGCGAGCGGTTTAACGCACCACCCGCACCCCCGCACGCCGCCGCTCCCACAACACCGCCCCACCAAACGCGAGCGCGCCAGCTAGCAGCAAGCCGACCAGCGCATCGTTACCGATACCCTTCATCAACGCACCAGCGATCAGCGGGCCGCCAAAACTCGCGGCACTCCACGACGCTCCGACGAGCGAACTCGCCGACACCAGCGCGGCCCCACGAAAGCGTTCACCGCACGCCACTAGCGAAAGTGTATAGATCGCGCCCGCCGCGGCACCGAGCACATAGAGCAGCGGCCAGCACAGCCACAGCGAGCCGATCGCCCACGGCAGCAGCGGCAACAGCAGCACAACGACGGCCGCACAGCAAAGATGCACACGCTCACGACCAAACCGGTCCGCGAACCAGCCAATCGGAAACTGCATCGTCGTATCGCCGAGCAGCAGCGCCGACGCAAACAGCACGGCGACTTCAACCGCGATGCCATGCGCCATCGCATACAACGGCAGCAACGACAACGCGATCGTATCGAACAGCGCAAAGAACGCGGTGCCGATCACGATGGCCGGCATGCGCGGCAGCACATGGCGCCAGCTGTCGTGCGCTTCGGGTTCGCCGGCGGTGTGCGGGGTGGCGCGGATCGTCGCGAGCGTCGGCAGCGCGAGCAGGAAGATCGCGCCGCACAGCAGAAAGCGTCCGCTATTGAATCCAGCGATCTGGCTCACGAGCACCGGCCCGGCCATCTGGAACAACGTAAAGGTCGTCGCATAGATGGCGATGACGCGGCCGCGTGTCGCGTCGTCGGCGAGCTGGTTGACCCATGCCTCGCCGATCGTGAAGAGCAGCATCAATGCCGCGCCGCAAGCGATGCGCAACACAGCCCAGACGTACAGGTTCGTCGTGAGCTGCATGCCCGCGGTCGCGATGGCGACGACCAGTACCGAGCCCGCAATCACCTGACGGCCGCCGAAGCGCGCAGCGACCCAGCCGGCGAGTGGCACGACGACGAGGCCGCCGCCCGCCTGCGCAGCGGTTAGTAGACCGACGACATCGGTGCCGTAGCCAGCCTGGGTCAACGCGAGCGCCGTGAGCGGCAGCGTGGCGCCACTGCCCAGGCCGACTACGGCGACGCTCAGAATGAGGGCGAGGAAATCGCGGGTGAAGATGACTTTCATCGGCGGGAATGCTACACCGGCGCGTTGTCGCGCATCGGCGTCGACCCGTGTTGCAGTGGGGGAATCGGGGGCTGCGGTTCAGGCTCACGAGGCACGCGAGCCGGGATGTCACGTGGCTCAGCCAGGTGAGCCGGCCGCCGGCAATCGCTGCGCACGCCGTTCCAGCGATACCGAGAACACCGTCAGCAGCAGCGCAGCGAGCGCCATCGTCACACCGACCCACGGCAGCGACGTGAGCGGAATGCCCGCACCGATCGCCATACCGCCGAGCCACGCGCCCGTCGCATTGCCGAGATTGAAGGCGCCTTGATTCAGCGTGGAGGCGAGGTTCGGCGCATGGCTCGCGCGATCGACGATCAGCATCTGCAGCGGCGGCACGATCGAAAACGCGAGCACGCCCCACACGAAGATCGTGACCATCGCAGCAACCGGCGAATGCATCGTCCCGGCGAACACCACGAGAATCACGCAGATCGCCATCAGGAACGCGAGCAGCGACGGCATCAACCGCCAGTCCGCGAGCTTGCCGCCGAGTGTGCTGCCCACCGTCAGTCCGAGACCGAACAGCAGCAGCACGAGCGTGACCGCATGCGGCGTGAAGCCGGTGACGTCTTCGAGAATCGGCGTGATGTAGGTGAAGGTCGAAAAGAGACTCGCCGATGCAAGCACGCTGATGCCGAGCACCATCAGCACCTGCGGGTTTTTCAGCACGCTGAATTCGCGTACGAGGCTTGCCTTCTGCATCTCGATACGCGCGGGCAGGCACACGGCGAGCGCCGCGGCCGCGAGTACGCCGATGCCGGTCACGGCCCAGAACGTCGCGCGCCAGCCCACGGCCTGGCCGAGCGCCGTGCCGAGCGGCACACCGAGCACGTTGGCGAGCGTAAGACCGGTGAACATCAGCGCGATAGCCTGCGCCCGGCGATTCGGTGCGACAAGTCCAGCCGCCACCACCGATCCAATGCCGAAGAACGCGCCATGACAGAACGCCGTGACGATGCGCGCGACCATCAGCACCGCATAGCCGGGCGCGATTGCGCACAGCAGGTTGCCGAGGATGAATACGCCGATCAGGCTCATCAGCGCTTTCTTGCGTGGCATGTTGGCGACCGCGATCGCGACGATCGGTGCGCCGATCGTGACACCGAGCGCGTAGGCCGACACCAGCATGCCGGCAGCCGGAATCGACACGGCGAGATCGCGTGCGACGTCGGGTAGCAGCCCCATGATGACGAATTCAGTGGTACCGATCCCAAAGGCGGCGATGGCAAGGGCGAGCAGGGGCAAAGGCATGATGGGACGATCGATACAGGAGCGCGGATGGTGATCGGCGCGTGTGGCGCGTGTTTTCGGGCCGAAAACGCGGGCGCCAGGGTAAAGCAGTAGGGGATTGTACCTAAGCCAAAACGGCCTTGCTGGCGTGTAAACGAAGTGTTGTTTTTTCCTGCAGATCTAGTCGGGACCGGGCTGGGCGGGATCGGCGGGGGCGGCAGACGGCGGGACGGCTGTGCCGTGCCGGCCCGCACCGGCCGCAAAGCGCGCGGCGCCAGCGGCGCCTTCGGCAAATACCGCGTCGTAGCCGCCGGCGCCTTCGCGGCGCAGCGCGTCGGCGAGATCGTCGAGCGTGCTGTTTTCGAATGCCGAGCGGCGGTCGGCCCGCAGCGCCGCCTGCGGGAACGCGGCTAACGTGGCGGCCAGCTGTTCGGCGGCGGCCCGGGCCGTACCCTTCGCGACGACCCGGTTGGCGAGGCCGAATGCGAGCGCTTCCTGTGCGTCGACCGGGCGGCCGGTCAGGATCAGATCGAGCGCACGCGACAGGCCGATTAGCCGAGGCAGGCGGATCGTCCCACCGTCGATCAGCGGAATCCCGACCCGCCGGCAGAACACACCGAGCACCGCATCGTCCTCGACGACACGCAGATCGCACATCGCCGCCAGTTCGAGCCCACCTGCGACCGCGTGACCGGCGATCGCGGCGATCACCGGTTTGCCGAACGTCATACGCGTCGGTCCCATCGGACCGGGGCCGCTGCCGTCCGCATGCAGTTCATTGCGGCGCGTATCGTCGGCGAGCGCGGTGAGATCCGCGCCAGCGCAGAACGTGCCGCCCGTGCCGAACAGCACCGCCGCGTGCCATGCGGGGTTGGTATCGAAGCGGCGAAACGCGGCGCTCAGTGCATCGGCGGTCGGGCGGTCTACCGCGTTGCGGCGCGCCGGACGCTCGAGCACGATCGTTACCACCGTATCGACCGCCTCGACTGCTTCGAGCCGGACATGCTCGCCGAATGTTTCCATGATCATCGGTTTCTCCATCGATCTCGCCGCGCCGCCACCGTGTCGATCCGCGCTCGCGAGATGCGATTGCAGTATCGCTGGAGCGGAAACGGGCATACCGTATGCGAAATGACTCGCGAGGCAGTCTGGCCGTCAGTACGAAGGGGTAAGCCTGAGCGCGAAACACCTGCAGTTTGCACGGCCGCTGTCACGTGGCTTTCATGATGCACTCGTAGCTTAGGCGCTTTTTAGACGTCGGTGCGCGTTGGCGCGCCGCGCCGGCAGATCGAACTCATTGCATGCCCGTATCCATGTCATCGCCCGCATCCAGCGTTGTGCCGTCCGGGGCCGAACCGGTCTGGACCGTTCTTCTGCCCGAGCACGGGTGGTACGACCACGTACGTCTAAAACGTGTGTTCGGCACGCCCGGCACACGTCATCAGGTCGTGCTGGTCGACATGCGCAAACTGCTGGTATGTGCGGATCGCGACAACACCGACTACGTGTTGAAGCCCGTCAACGAATGGCATTCGGGCAAGGTGCGCGGCATCCGCGAGTTTCTCGATCCGGAGAACGAACGCATTCCTGAGATGCCGTATGTGACGGTGACGAAGCGGCGCGCGCCGGGGCTCTTTGGCTGGCTGGGGCTGGACCACGAAGGCGTCGTGGCGTTTCGCAACGGGCAGCATCGCACGCGCTATCTTGCCGAGGCAGGTGCGCGCTGGATGCCGGTCGAAGTGCACGAGCGCGAGGCTGCGCTGTTGCACGAAGTGTGCGGCGCCCCCGACGATGCACACACCGCGCTGCGGCCGGATCCGGGCGCGAGTGGAACCTGAACGGCGGCACGTGCCGCATGTGCGGCATGTGCTGTTAGCGATCCCACTAGTCGTGCAGGCGCATCGTTAAGCGTGCGGTGCGACGCGCCACGCGTTCGCCTGATGCGGCATGCGCTCGATCAACGTCGGGAGCGGCGCTACGTCGCGACTGAAGTACTCGATGGTGTGGTCGATGAACGACTGGGTTTTTGCCGCGAGGAATCGACGCCCCGGATAGACGATCGAGAGATTCGCTTCGGGATCGTCAACGGTGTAATCGCTCATGATGCGCGTCAGCGTACCCGCCGCAAAGTCGCTTGCGACGAGCTGCGCCGGCAGGATCGCGATGCCCATCCCCGAGAGCGCGGCGAGCCGGACCATCAGCGTGCTGTTGACCGTGTAGACCTGGTGCAGCGTAACGGGTAGCGGGCGTCCGTCCGGCCCGGCAAAGTGCCACGTCGGGCTGCGTTGCCCCGGCGGCAGCCCGACGCACGCATGCTGCGCGAGTTCCAGCGGCGAGCGCGGTTCGCCGCGTTCGGCGAGATAGCCCGGCGCGGCGCAGGGCACCAGCGCGTTGGTGCCGATGGGCTGTTCGATCAGATCCTTGCCCGAGATCGAGAACGCCGTGACGATACCGACGTCGTAGCCGTCTTCAAGCAGATCGACCGGGCGATCGGCGAGCGTGAGCCGCAGCCGGACCTGCGGATGCGTGCGCCGGTAGCCGTCGAGTAGCGGTGTGAGCGCAGCCGGCGACAGCGTGCCGGACACGACGACGCGCAGCGTGCCGCCGGGTTCGCGCTCGGTATGGGCGACCGTGCCTTCCAGATGATCGAGTTCTTCGAGCAGCCCGCGGCAGCCTTCCAGGTAGCGCACGCCGGCTTCGGTCAACGACAGGTTGCGCGTCGTGCGATTGATGAGACGGGTACACAGATGCGCTTCGAGCATCGCGATCGAACGCGTGACGAGCGCATTCGACACATCGAGTTGCTGCGCAGCGCGGCGAAAGCTCTCGGTTTCGGCCACTCTGACGAAAACACGCATGGCGTGAATCTGGTTCATGAAATTTCGCCTCGTAGATGGGTATCACGTCCGCGCGAAGTTAAACCGTGCGGCAGCATGTCAGCCGATGTCGAGAAGCATTCAGTCAGACAACTGCGATTCCGGATTAAAATAATATTGGCAGTCGTCTGGAATTTCAATATTTATTGAAAAAAGACTGTGCCGTTTTACCCGGTATAAAGACGGTCGAGGTCGCGCGGAATTGAATCTACCGATCTGGCATAAATACCAGTGCAATTAATGGAGTGCCGGTGTGGATCGCCGCACGCCCGCCGATTCAATCAACGGACGCAGCGCTCGTCGCTATCGATCGTGCGGGAAGCCGCATGGTGCCTTGCGATGCTGCTGCCGCGCCCGGTTCGCCGCGAGGCCCCGCTTATTTGTGTGCGATAAATCCGGTTTGAATGACGTCGGGCAAATCCCGCTGAACCTCTACCTACGCAATCCGCTTAAAAAACTCCATAGCAGGATTGCATCTTTCATTATTTCCACCGCTCCGGGTAAATCGCTTTGGCAGCCGGTACACATTTATCCCCACGGCATCGGGTTTTGTCACAATGGCGAACGCGGAATGCCAGATTCCGTGCAGGAAAGACGAAAATGCATTGCACATTTCAAGTTGGCGAGCGGCTGGTAGTTTGCCAAAGGTCAAAGGCAGACTTGCGCTATTCTCTGAATTCCCTGAATTTTCCGACCTTGTCGATTTCATCCGTACTGACCATGCCCATCACTTCGTCTTTCTCCGTGCCGTGCCCGGACGTCGAGTCGCTCGACGCAATCCTTCCCGAAGAACCGCTGCTGATGATGGGCGCCGGCCCCGTGCCGATCCCCGCCGCCGTTGCGAAGGCGAACACGATCGTCATCAATCACCTGGGCGGCACGATGGCGAAGGTGGTCGGGCAGGTGAAGACGATGGCGCGCTACGTGTTCCAGACGAATTCGAAGTGGGTGCTCGGCGTGGCCGGTCCCGGTTCCGCAGCGATGGAAATGGCGATCTCCAATCTGGCGTGGAACGGTACGCGCGTCTTGAGCATCAAGAACGGTTTTTTCAGCGAACGGATGGCGGAAATGGGTCGCCGCGTCGGTGCCGACGTCTCGATGCTCGACGTCGAGGATCGCGCGGTGGCGAGCCTCGAAGCAGTCGAGGCCGCGCTGCGCCGCGTGCGTCCCGAGATCGTGACGATCGTGCAGGGCGAGACATCGAACACGGTGTGGAATCACCATCTGAAAGACATCGCCGCGCTGGCGAAGGCGGCAGGTGCGCTCGTTATCGTCGATGCCGTGTGCACACTCAGCACGATTCCGCTCGAGATGGACGTGTGGGGCATCGATGCGGTGATTACCGGCGGTCAGAAGGGCTTGTCGTCGATCCCGGGCGTGTCGCTGGTCGCGTTTTCGGAAGCGGCCTGGGAGCGCGTCAAGCATCGCGAGCAACCGAACGCGCACTGGTGCCTCGATGCCTCGCTGGCCGAAAATTTCTGGCACAACGCGGGCTATCACTACACGGCGCCGGTGTCGGGCGTGCTTGCGCTGCATGAAGCGCTACGTCTGGTTTGCGCAGAGACGCTCGAGAAGCGTTTTGCGCGTCACCAGAAGTGCTCGGTGGCGCTGCAGGAAGGGATCACCGCACTCGGTCTCACGCTCTATACGCCGCAGGCTTGCCGGCTCAATTCGGTGGTCGGCATCGAGGCGCCGCAGGGACTGAGCCCCGGCGATATCTGCGGTCATATTTCGCGGCAGCATCAGGTGGAAATATCCGGCTCGTTCGGCTTGCCGATCGTGCGGATCGGTCAGATGGGCGAGCAGTGCCGCGAACACAATCTGTTCAGGACACTGCACGCGCTTGGTCGCACGATGGTGGATCTCGGTGTCGCAGTGGATCTGCCGGCCGGTGTGGCGGCGCTCGAGAAGTCGCTCTCGGGCGGTGGGCGCGGTTCACTCCGCTGAGCCCTGCGGCGCCGACTGCGCCGTCGAAAGCGGTGCGACGGCGCCACAATCCTCGTGGTATTTAACCTGCAGCTTTTGTTCGGCCTGCTGGATGTCGTTGGGATAGTTATCGTCGTCCCCGGCCGACGGGTCATAACCGACCGATTCGAGTTCGGCCAGTTCGTTCATCAGTTGCGCGTGGGTGGCCGGCGCACTCAAAGGCTTGAACGGGTAGTCGTTGCATTGCTGCGGCGTGAGCCGCGACGATGCGAAGGCGGAGGCGCTCACGAGCATCAACAGCGTGCAGGCGGCCGTGCGGCAGGTCAGTTTCATGATTTCCCTCTCGATGGTGTGAACGGCGGGGCGATGCGCCGCGCCGGTCACCGGTTTCTCTGCGTTCGCAAACGTGCGGCGCACAACCGGTTGAGGGGAAGCATAGGCAGGCGTATCTATCGGAACGGCCGACCGCGGATGAAGATTGTTTTATCGAACCGGGCGCGTAGATCGATGGCCGAATCTTCATGTTGCCGCCACCGAACAGTCAGGTAGTCAGGCGTATCGTTATCAGTGGGCGGAACACGCGTGCCTGCTACGCGCATCGTGTGAATCCGCCGGCGATGCACCGGAACGCGGGGGCTACGATGAAACGACTGACAGGATGGTTGCTATTAGTGGCACTGTTCGGCACACCGCTCGCGGCGCTGGCGAAAGTGCAGGGCACGGGCGGCGCGCTTGCCGATACGACGCTCGAACAGGCCCGGATCGAGCGAGCCCATCGCGCGGACAACGACGCGCGCTACCTACGCCGGCACGGCAACGAGCGTGCTGGTGGCGCGGCAGCGCCATAAGGCCGGCGGGATCGATGACCGATCCCGGACTGACTCCTGGCCCCTGGCCACTCTCCGCAGCAAACTTAAATATTTTTTCATGAAGCCGATGCGCGGCCGTTAGGGCTGTGCGCGTAGCCTGCAAGCTCGTTTCCCCGCCCTGCGACAGGCCTGACCGCCTGTCGCGCACTGTGCCCGCAGGCCGAATATGGCATCATGTCTATCCCCTGACAACCTGTCGCACCCGTCAGCTGCGCCAGCTAAAATCGCTGCGGCGTGTGGAATGATCATGTCAAGAGTACTGACGATCGAAGACGATGAAATCACCGCGAATGAAATTGTCGGGCAACTGAAAAACCGCGGCTTCACTGTCGACTGGGCTGCGAACGGCCGTGACGGCATGGTTCGCGCGATCAGCGACGAGTACGACGTGATCACGCTCGACCGGATGTTGCCGGGCGTCGACGGTCTGACCATTCTCACTACTATGCGCAGCATCGGCGTGCAGACGCCGGTGCTGATGTTGAGTGCGCTCGGCGACGTCGACGAACGC
Source organism: Paraburkholderia acidicola (assembly GCF_002362315.1). GTDB lineage: Bacteria > Pseudomonadota > Gammaproteobacteria > Burkholderiales > Burkholderiaceae > Paraburkholderia > Paraburkholderia acidicola. Next base: position 720,058 of record NZ_MTZV01000004.1, on the reverse strand, counting down.
GTGCGCGGCCTGCGCGCCGGCGGCGACGACTATCTGACCAAGCCATTCGATCCCGACGAGCTCACTGCACGCCTCGAAGTCCTGCTGCGTCGCAGCCAGATGCCCACCGCGCAATCGGCCATGACGTTGAGTGTCGGTCCGCTCGAACTCGACCTGATTTCGCGCAAGGTGCAATACAACGGCGAGGAAATCGCGCTGCTGCCCACCGAATACCGGGTGCTCGAATTCATGATGCGGCACGCGGGGCAAACCATCACGCGCACGATGCTGTTCGAAGCGGTCTGGGGTTATCACTTCGATCCGGGCACTAACCTGATCGACGTGCATATGGGCCGCCTGCGCAAAAAAATCAATCTTCCCGACGCGAAGCCGATGATTCAGACCGTGCGCGGTTCGGGATACATCCTCGCGTGAGCCGCCTACCTTGACGGACACTTCCTTGCCGGCGCAATCCGCCCTCGAGCATCGTTGGCATTCGACGACCTTTCGCCTGATCACGGTCTACGCCGTGATCTTTTCGCTCTCGGTGATGTTGCTGCTTGGCTTCATCGGCTGGGCGGTTACCGGCGACATGGAGCGCGAAACCGATGTGCCGATGGACTGGCAACTCATCTACCTCGACTCGATGCCGCACGAGCAACTCGCCGACGCGATTCATCGGCGGCTCGAGCATGAGCGGATGCACACCAACTTCTACGGGCTGTTCTCCGCGGATGGCCAGCATATCGCCGGCGACATTCTGAAATTGCCGCCGGAGCTGGCGGTGCACCGACGCGGCAGGACGCTCGAACATACGCTCGTGATCGAAGGCGATCAGCATGCGCCGGTCGTACGCGCGATGGCCGAGCGGATGAAGAGCGGCGACACGCTCGTGGTGGCGCGCGACCTCACGCACATTCTGAATATTCGCGAAACCATCATCAATGCACTGGTCGGCGGCGGGATCTTCTGTCTTGCCGCGGGCATCGCCGGTGGTCTCGGTTTGAGCGTGCGGCAGATGCGCCGGCTGAAGGCGATTCGCCGCGTCACGCAGCGGATCGCCCAGGGCGACCTCGGGCAGCGTCTGCCGATTGGCGGGCGCGACGAAATCGACATGCTGTCGCATCTCGTGAACCACATGCTCGCCGAAGTCGAGCGCCTGATGAACGAGGTGAAGAGCGTCTGCGACGGCATCGCACACGATCTGCGCACGCCGCTTGCGCATGTGCGTACGCTGCTCGCACATATCGCGGAGCACACCGACAAGCTCGACGACGCGGCGTTGCTGGGGCTCGTCGATCGCGCTCGCGGCGAAACCGATGGACTGCTCAACCGTTTCCGCGCGATGCTGCGCATCTCCGAGATCGGCACGCTGCAGCGGCGCGGCGGTTTTGGCGAAGTGCAGCTCGAAACGCTGGTGCGCGAAGTCGGCGAACTGTACGAACCGCTCGCCGAGAGCCGCACCATCGAACTGCTCGTGCAGGTGTCTCCTGTCGCGCCGATCCACGGCGATCATGCGCTGTTGTTCGAGGCGCTCAGCAATCTCATCGACAACGCGCTCAAGTTCACCGAGCCGGGCAGCGGAACGGTGCGCGTTGTGCTCGCGCAGACACCGCTCGGGCCGCAGGTGGAGATCATCGACAACGGTCCAGGCATCGCAGCAAACGAACGCGATGCTGTGCTGCAGCGTTTCTATCGCGGCGAGAGCACACGGCATATCGCCGGTTCCGGGCTCGGATTGAGCATCGTGTCGGCGATCGTGCATGTGCACGATTTCACGCTGCGGATTGGTAGTGCCGATCCGGGTACGCGGGTCACGATCGAATGCTGGATGAAAACGCTCGAATGACTGGCCTAACTCTCTTTCACGTTCCGATGGCTCGCTGAATGCGCATTCTGTTCGTTTCCGCACCCCATCCCGAATCCGCATGGCTCTTCAAGGCGCTGCAGGAAAGCGCGCATAGCCTGCAGCGCGCGGACGATCTGCGAGACGGTGCGTTTCTCGCAGCGCAAGAACCGTTCGACACGATCGTCATGATGTCGCTCGATCCCGCATCGTACGCGGCGCTGCTCGACATGCTGCCGCAGTTCGCGGCCGCGGCGGCCGGAGCCGCGATCGTCGTCGTGCTCGGTGTGGCAGGCGCGCAGCAGCGAGCCCAGGCACTGCGTGCCGGCGCCGACGCGTGTTTTGCTCAACCGTACTCGTTTATCGAAATGCACGAGCGCATGCAGGCGTTGCAGCGCACGGCAGGTGTCAATGCTGGCACTGTGTCCGGGCCGCCCGCTCCGGGTACGCTCGCGCTCGACGCGCTCACGCGCGAGCTGACCGACGGCACGCACCGGTTGATCGTCACGCGGCGCGAGTATCTGCTACTCGAATGCCTGATGCGTCAGGTCAACGCGCCGGTACCACGCGATCAGTTGATCCGCTACGCGTGGCCCGAGAAAGACGACGTCGATCCATCGAGTGTCAACCTGGTGGTCTCGCGGCTGCGTCGTAAACTCGTGAACGAGTTACCGGACGTATTGATCGAAACCGTCAGCCGTTACGGCTATCAGATCACGACCCGGCCGCGCTGAACGCTAGCGGCGCACCTTCCTCGCGCAAGTTTTCCCACTTCTCTTCTCACACCGCACGACTCCAGCGACGCATGCGTCTGCGCGAACGTCAACGCTGCGCTATGCATTTCCCCACATAAAAACTGAAAGACTGACTTCCAGGTTCACAACATTGTGAAGTCGATATATTGGCAGCGCAGATCCGGATGACAAGCAGTTCATCAGATTGATCCGGCATCCTCAATTATTAAACTGGAGGTGGTTTCGATGAAAATGAAGTGCATCGTGGGAGCACTTGTCTGCGCCGGCGCGTTCAGCACCGCGCATGCGCAAAGCAGCGTGACGCTATACGGCATTCTGGATACCGGTATCGATTTTGCGAGCAACGTGAACGGTTCGCACCTGTGGCAGATGGCGAGCGGCGTGAGCGCCGGCAGTCGCTGGGGCGTGCGCGGCCATGAAGACCTTGGCGGTGGGCTGTCTGCGGTGTTCGACCTCGAGAGCGGGTTCAATTCGACGAATGGCAGCCTCGGTAGCGGGCTCGCGTTTTCGCGTAATGCGTACGTCGGGCTTGCCAGCACGACGAGCGGTACCGTGACGTTCGGGCGCCAGTGGGACCCGGTCGTCGATCTGCTGGAACCGTATTCGCTCAACAGCACGTACGGTGGATGGTATTTCTCGCATCCGAACGACATGGATAACCTCGACAACGGCTTTGCGATCAGCAACGCGGTGAAGTACACGAGCCCGACCATCGGTGGGTTTACCGGCGAGGCGCTGTATTCGTTTGGTGGCCAGGCCGGGCAGTTCTCGAACGATTCTGCGTATAGCGCTGCCGGTTCCTATACGAATGGGCCGTTCTCGATCGGCGTCGGTTACCTGCGTGTGAACGATCCGGAAGAGGCGGTGCAGAGCTACCAGAACAGCCCCGGCTTTACCAACGCGGTGTACGGCACGTATCTGCAGAACGCGCGTAGCCAGAACATCTTCGTGGCGGGTGCGTCGTACACGTTCGGTTCGTTCAAGGCGATGGGCAACTTCTCCGATGTCGACTTCCAGCAGGGCGATGCGGGCCAGGACGTGAAGTTCCAGAACTATGAAATCGCCGGCACGTATGCGGCGACCAGCCAGTTGAATCTCGCGGCGGGTTTCACGTATACCGATGGCCGCGATCATGCGACCGGGCAGGAACCGAAGTATGAGCAGCTCAACCTGAGCGTCGAGTACGAACTGTCGAAGCGCACCGCGGTCTATGCGCTCGCCGCACTGCAACGGGCGACTGGTGGAGCGGTTGCGCAGATCGCTGGTTTCGATCCGTCGTCGGATGGCAAGCAGGTGGTCGGCCGCATCGGGATGCGACATAGCTTCTAAAGGATCGACGCCACCGGCGTCGAGCGTTAGAGCTGCAAAGCAAAAAGAGCACATTACCCGTTAGCGGGTAATGTGCTCTCTCTATTTGCGCTCCTACGATCCGAAATACGGTGTACAGAAATCCGGCGGCCCGACGCATTCGTTGGAGCTATGCGTCGTGCCTGTTGCACAGCCGGACAGCAGCAGCCCGACTGCGCACGCGGCGATGGCGTAGCGGACCGACTGTCCGATCGCGCTGCGCAACGTCGTGTGCCGGGCGGTTTTCTCCTGCGATGCCACTTCAGTGCGAGTACAGCGTCGAGTTCAGATACGCGAGCTGGCCGTCTTTCTCTGCCTGCACGAGTTCCTGATAAACCTGCGCGCGCGTCTTGCCGACGATAGGCTGGCCGTAAGGCGGCACCCACTGGCCCGCTTGTGCGGCGGCCTGCGTGTTGTCCGATGCAACCTGAGTAGCGGCGGCAGCCGGTTGCTGGGTGACGGGAGCGCTCGTCTGTGCGAATGCGGACGTGGCACTGGCAGCACCGACAAGGGCGATAGCGATCATCAACGATTTCATAATAGGGATCCTCATATAGTCAGGGTAACTAACCTAGCCGGCAAGCTGTCAGGCTTTCGTAGACCGGTTGATTAAGAGAATAGTCGTCGGGGTATAGCGGATCGATGGTGCGCGGATGAAAAGAAATTTATCTATTTCATCGCGCGGAAGGTCCCGTATTCAGGACCTTAAACGAGACGTGTCAGAAGATTAAAAACCGTTTCATCAAACGGCCTGTTTCGATCATGGGTACGTCACCGGGCGCGCATACATTGCGGCTACCTGCGCGACGCGCGGGATGACTGCGCATCGGCATCGGCGATGGGGATGACGAGCGGTGCGCGGCTCAATCGCTTCTCTCACCCGGAAACGCATATGAACAAGGTATTGGCAATCACACTCTTCGCGCTCGTGGGGACCGTCAGCACAGCCGCTAACGCACAAAGCAGCGTGACGTTGTACGGCACGCTCGACACCGGCATCGACTACATCAGCAACCAGAAGGCAGCGGGCGGCTCGGGGCACAGCAACTGGATGATGGAAAGCGGCAACGTCAGCACCGACCGCTGGGGTCTGCGCGGTCAGGAGGACCTGGGCGGTGGGTTGAGCGCAATCTTCGATCTCGAGAACGGCTTCAACATCGACAACGGCAAGCTCGGCAACGGTGGCGATCTGTTCGGCCGGCAGGCGTGGGTCGGTCTGTCGAGCAACCAGTGGGGCACGCTGACCATGGGCCGTCAATACGACTTCCTCGTCGACTTTGTCGCGCCGCTGTCGGCGACCGGCTCGGGCTTCGGCGGCAACATCGCCGATCATCCGTTCGACAACGACAACCTGAACAACGACTTCCGCATGAACAATGCGGTGAAGTTTCATAGCGCGACCTACAACGGGTTTTCAGTGGGCGGTGCCTATGCGTTCAGCAATGCCGCAGGTGGTTTCGCCGACAACAATGCGTACAGCTTCGGCGCGAAGTGGTCGGGCGGTCCCGTCGATCTCGCGCTGGCGTACTTTCAGGGCAACCAGCCGGGCGGTGTGAACGCGCCCGACAACACGGGCGGCGCACTGAGCAGCAGCGACAACGATGCGGTGATGACCGGTGTACGCCAACGCATTCTCGGTGCGGCAGGGCGCTATGTGTTCGGTCCCGCGACGGTCGGCCTCGTGTTCACGCGCACGACACTCGACGATCCGCATCAACTGGCGCAGGGCGGCTCGTACGCGACGATCAACGGCGACTATCTGACGTTCAACAACTACGAGTTGAACGCGCGCTATGCGGTAACGCCCGCGTTCAACGTGGGCGGCTCGTATACGTTTACCGATGGTCATCTCGGCGGTGGCAGCGGCGGCAGCATTTCGCCGAAGTGGAATCAGTTCATGCTGCAGGCGGACTACGCGCTGTCGCGTCGCACCGATGTCTATCTGGAAGGGGTCTATCAGCGCGTGACCGGCGCGGACGGTGTCGCTGTACTGGGTAATGCGTCGATCTACTCGCTCGCGTCGGCATCCGGTAATCATCAAGCGGTGATCACGGTGGGTATGCGGCACAAGTTCTGAGCGTAACGGGGCACAAGAAGAAACATGCGCCGTGAGAACCGACCCTGCAGAATGGGACGGTTATTGAAGTTGAAGTGATCGAGGCCTGAGTCCCGTACACATGGGACTCAGGCCTTTCAGTTTGCGTTAGACGCGTCCATGACGCGCTTCTTTGACTACACCGCCCCCAAGGTCCGCACAGGACCGCAAGGCTTAAAAGTTGTTTCATGTTTCTGGTGATCGACTGTTAGTGCGGGCTCTGCAGAATGCCGCCATGGATCACGATGCAGATTTTCCCTGGACATGTTTGTCCCGCTCGCCCAGCCGGGTTTCCGTATTTCCTTGACGGCACCACATGAATGCAATCGTTCAGGTCGCGCTTCGCCGGCCGTTGACCTTCGTCGTAATGAGCATCCTGATCGTGCTGTTCGGCGGCATGGCGGTGTTCAAGACTCCGACTGACATCTTTCCAGCCATCCGTATACCGGTCGTCGCGGTTGTCTGGACCTATAACGGTCTGTCGCCGCAGGATATGTCGGGTCGCGTGATCTACTACTACGAACGCTCGCTCACGTCGACGGTGGCCAACATCGAGCACATCGAGAGCCAGTCGCTTTACGGTCGCGGCATCGTCAAGGTATTTCTGCAACCGGGTACCAATGTCGCCGAAGCTCAGGCGCAGATCACTGCCGCATCGCAGACCGTCCTGAAGCAGATGCCGGCGGGTATCACACCGCCGCAGATCATGTCGTACAACGCATCGTCGGTACCGGTGCTGAACCTTCAGGTGTCGGCCCACGGCATGACGGCGGCGCAGGTCTACGACATGGCGTCGAACCTGATCCGCCCGCAACTCGTCGCGGTGCCCGGCGCGGCGATTCCGACACCTTATGGCGGTGCTTCGCTGAACGTCGAGATCGATCTCGATCAGGCGAAGCTGCTTGCGCACGGCCTGTCGGCGACCGATGTGGCTCATGCGCTCAGCTCACAGAACGTCGTGCTCCCGGCCGGCGACCAGAAGATCGGCGCACTCGATTTCATGGTCGAGACCAACGCGAGTCCGGTGGAGGTCGCCACCTTCAACAACCTGCCGATCAAGACGGTCGACGGTGCGACCGTCTATCTGCGCGATGTCGCCTACGTCCACCGCGGTTCTCCGCCGCAGATCAATGCCGTGCTCGTCAAGGGCAAGCAGGCCGTGCTGATCCAGGTGCTGAAGAGCGGCGATGCATCGACGCTCGCGGTGGTCGACGGCATCAAGAAGGCGCTGCCGGGCATCATCCGCACGCTGCCACCCGGTGTGAAGATCACCACGCTGAACGACGCATCCGGCTTCGTACGCGATTCCGTTCGCGAAGTCGTGCAGGAGATGGTCACCGCCGCGATCCTGACCGGGCTCACCGTGCTGCTGTTCCTCGGCAGCTGGCGCTCGACACTGATCGTCGCGACATCGATACCGCTCGCCATCCTGTGCTCGATCCTGGCGCTATCGTGGCTCGGACAGACCATCAACGTCATGACGCTGGGGGGACTAGCGCTCGCGGTGGGCATTCTGGTCGACGATGCGACCGTGATGATCGAGAACATCGATTCGCATCTGGAATCCGGCGCGGAACTCGAGCCTGGCATCATCGAGGCAGCCAACCAGATCGTCGTGCCGACGTTCGTCGCGACGCTGTGTATCTGCATCGTGTGGCTACCGTTGTTCCAGCTCTCGGGTGTGGCGGGCTATCTGTTCCTGCCGCTCGCCGAAGCAATCATTTTCGCCATGATCGCTTCGTTCATCCTGTCGCGTACGCTCGTTCCGACGATGGCGGCGTACCTGCTGCGCAGCCAGGTCGAACAGCACAAGCGCGGCCACGCCGGTATTCCAGGACCGTTCACGCGTTTCCAGCGAGGCTTCGAGCAGCGCTTCAACCGCTTCCGCCACGGCTACAGGGAGGTGCTGACCGGAGTCGTTGCGCATCGCGGTCGCTTCATCGCCGTGTTCCTCGCCATCGCGGTGTGTTCGCTCGGTCTGATCGGCTTTCTCGGGCGAGACTTCTTCCCGTCCATCAAGTCCGGCGAGATCGACATGCACATGCGTGCGCCGGTCGGCACGCGGCTCGAGGAAGCGTCGAGGCTTGCGGTGCTCGTCAATGCGGAAATCCGCGAGATCCTGCCAGGCCAGGTGACGAACGTGCTCGACAATTGCGGCTTGCCTTCGAGCGGCATCAACGAAGCCTACAGTTCGACTGGCACGATCGGACCGCAAGACTGCGACATCACGATCAGCCTGAAGAGCGAACGCTCGCCGGTGGACGACTATCGCTTCAAGTTGCGCCGTCAGCTACCCGCTCTTTTTCCGGGTACGACCTTCACGTTTCTGCCGGGCGACATCACGGCGAAAATCCTGAACTTCGGTCTACCCGCACCGATTGACGTGCAGGTAGCGGGACGCGGTCAGGCAGAAAATTACGCGTTCGCGCAGAAACTCGCCGCGCGCATCCGGCGCATTCCCGGCGCCGCCGACGTGCATATCCAGCAGGCCTTCAACGAACCGACGCTCAAGATCGACGCATCACGCTCGTTTGCGTCGGGGATCGGTCTCACCGAAGCCGACATCGCCAACAACGCGCTTGCCACGCTGTCGGGCAGCGGGCAGACCGCACCGACCTACTGGCTCGATACGTCGAGCGGCGTGTCGCACCTCGTGAACATGCAGACACCGCAAGATCAGCTCACGTCGATGAACGATCTGGAGACCATCCCGATCGATAAAGGAAATGGCGATCCGGGCGGCGACGGCGTGCAACTGCTCGGTGCGCTCAGCCGCATCACGCAAACCGGCACGCCGTTGCTCGCATCGCACTACAGCATCCTGCCGGCCATCGACATCTTCGTGAGCAATCAGCGCCGGGATCTGGGTGCCGTACACGATGCGGTCCAGAAGGTCGTCGACGAGATGAAGGATCAGGTTCCGCACGGTGCCAGCGTGCATCTGCGCGGTCAGGCGCAGACCATGAGCAGCGCCTATGCGCAATTGCTCACAGGGCTCGCGCTGTCGGTCCTGCTGGTGTACCTGGTGATCGTCGTCAACTTCCAGTCATGGCTCGACCCGTTCATCATCATTACGGCGTTGCCCGGTGCGCTCGCCGGCATCGTCTGGAGTCTGTTCCTCACGCACACCACACTGTCGGTGCCCGCACTGACGGGCGCCATCATGTGCATGGGGACGGCGACCGCCAATTCGATTCTCGTCGTGTCGTTTGCACGGGATCATCTGGCCCAGTACGGCGACCCCATCGCCGCCGCGATCGAAGCCGGGTACGCACGCATCCGGCCCGTGCTGATGACCGCGCTCGCGATGATCATCGGCATGCTGCCCATGTCCTTTAGCAACACCCAGAACGCACCGCTTGGACGCGCCGTGATCGGCGGCTTGCTGGTCGCGACATTCGCCACCCTGCTGTTCGTGCCCTGCGTCTTTGCATTCATGCATCGCGACCACAGGGCAAACCGGGATTTGCACGTATGACGACTCTTCGAGAAACACCTGTTACGCGATATCCGAAAGCACGGATGCTTGGGATCGCCACGGCCATCGGTCTCGCCGCGCTCGTTGCGCTAGGGATCGTGCAGCGACACGCGAACGTCGTTGAATTGCAGGACGTCGCCAGCGAAAGCTCGGTTCCCCCCGTGCAGGTGATCCTGCCGATGCCTGGCCCACCGACGCGCTCGATGACGCTACCAGGCAACATCCGCGCATGGTATTCGGCACCGATCTATGCGCAGGTGTCCGGCTACGTGAAGAAGTGGTACAGGGATTACGGCGCGGAGGTGAAGGCCGGTGAGCTGCTGGCCACCATCGATGCGCCGACCGTCGACGAGCAGTACGAAGGTGCGCAGGCGGATCTCGATGTCGCGCGCACCAACTACAATCTCGCCGACGTCACCGCGAAGCGCTGGACTGCGCTTGAGGGAACGCAAGCAGTCTCCCAGCAGGAAGTCGACGTGCAGGTGGCCAATGCGGCGGCACAGAAGGCGAAGGTGCGCGCGGCGCAACATCAGGTTGCGCGCTTCAAGGTACTGGAGGGCTTCAAGAACATCGTCGCGCCGTTCGACGGCATCGTGACGTCGCGCAATACCGACCAGGGTAACTATGTGAACGCGGCGGGGGGCGACGTCGGTGCGCGCGGTGCCGCCGATGAACTGTTCAGCGTGTCGGATATTCACGAGATGCGCGTGTTCGTGTCGGTGCCGCAGGATTATTCGCAGATTCTGAAACCTGGCCTGACCGCGACGTTGTCGCTGCCCCAGTATCCGGGCCGCACATTCCAGGCGACCTTCGATACCACCGCAAATGCGTTCAATCCGCAAACCCGAACGGCGGTGACGGAACTGCTGGTGCCGAATCCGGACCATCTGATCTGGCCGGGCACCTATGCGGATGTGCACTTCGTGATTCCGTCGGATCCACACATCCTGATCGTCCCTGAACAGGCGCTGCTGTTCCGCGCCCAGGGCATGCAGGTTGCACTCGTCGGGCCGGACGGCAAGGTTCATCTGCAGAACGTCAAGCTCGGGCTCAATCTCGGTCAGACCGTGCAGGTGATCAGCGGTCTGAAACCGACGGACCGTCTCATCGTCAATCCGTCGGCGGGGATACTCGAGGGGGAGAAAGTGCGTGTCGTGCCAGGCTCGCCGGGCGTCGCGCTGTCCTCTCAACAGCTCACGCCGCCGCCGCTTCCCGCCAACTTGAGCGATGAGCAGCGCGCGAAGATGGAAGCCGCACACGACGATCCGAACAAATGATGCATCGACTCTCACGTATCCGATACTTCATCGGACTGGCACTCGTCGTGGCGCTGTCGGGTTGCGACCTGGCGCCGGTTTATCACGCACCGAAGATGCTGCTGCCCGCGGACTATCGCGGCGCCGGCCCGTTTGTCGAGGCGGCGCCGCAGGACCAGATTCCGCGCGGCCCCTGGTGGCAGATGTTTGCGGATTCCGAACTCGATCGGCTCGAGCGCGAACTTGAGGCGGCCAATCCTGATCTGAAAGCCGCACAGGAAACCTACACGCAGGCGCGCGACGTGGTCGCCGAAGCCCGATCCGGGCTGTTCCCGCAGATCAATGCAGACGCGTTCACCAGTGAGAACAAGGAGTCGCTGCACACGCTGTTTCACACGGGGACGGGGCCGCTGCAGCAGCCTTCAAACGGGTACGGCGCATCGCTATCCTGGGAGCCCGATTTCTGGGGCGAAGTGGGCAATAGCGAGAAACGCGCAGCGCAGTATGCGCAAGGCCAGGCGGCGCTCGTGGCGTCCGCGCGGCTGAGCCTCGAAATGGAACTCGCGAACGACTATATGGCGGCACACGGGCTCGATACCGAGCACGCGGCCTATGTGCGCGCTATCGATCTGTATCGCAACGCCGTACGGATTACCCAGATGCGTTACGCGGGCAAGATTTCGTCCGGCCTCGACGTCGCCCGTGCCGAAAACCAGCTGTCGGCTGCGCAGGCGCAGGACACCGACGTACAGGCGCAGCGCGCGGTACTCGAACATGCGATCGCGGTCCTGGCAGGCCAGAATCCGACCACGTTCAGGCTACCGGTTCGCACCGACTCCCACATCAAGCTGCCCGACATCCCCGCCGGCGTACCGTCGGAGTTGCTGCAGCGCCGTCCCGACATCGCCGGAGCGGAGCGTGCGATGGCCGGAGCCAATTCGGCGATTGGCATTGCGCGGGCCGCGTTCTATCCGAACATTCGCATCAACGCGATGGCCGGCTTCGAGGATACCGGCGGCGCGCTCGCCGCGCTGCCCAACGCGCTGTGGGCGGTCGGAGCATCGGCCATGCTGCCGCTGTTCGAGGGTGGTCTGAGAAAGGCCGAGCTACAGGCGAGCTGGTCGCAGTTTGCGCAAACCGGCGATGAATACAAGGCTGTCGTACTCGCCGGGTTCCAGCAGGTCGAGGACGATCTGGTACTCACCAGCAAGCTGTCGACCGAAGCCGACCAGCAGGAGGCCGCGCTACAGGCTGCGCTCAAGGTGCAGAAAATATCGATGAGCCTCTATACCGACGGTCTGGACAATTATCTGAATGTCACGGTGGCCCAGATCGCGGCGCTGACTGCGCAGATTTCCGAAGTCCAGGTGGAAACACGCCGCCTGCAGACGGCAGTCGCACTGATCGGCGCACTCGGCGGCGGCTGGAGCGCGGCCGATCTACCCACCCGCGATCAGACCATTCCGTTCAGCCCCATCGGTCTGCGCTCACCGCGCGACAACGCAGCCGGAATTTCAACGAAGCAGCCGACGTAGCGACTGGAACGGAAAACGAAACATGGCACTCAGGGACATTCTCGTGCACGTCGACGCGAGCGATGCGGGCCAGAGAAGGCTGCGCCTCGCAGCCGATCTGGCGCACCGGCACGCCGCGCGACTCACTGCGCTGTTCGTGCGCGAATACAGCATCGAGCAGCAGCACCGGCTGCGTGCGGCCGAACTCGGGCTCGCCTCGGGGCAACGCACCGATGCGTTGACACGCGACATCGTCGGCGAACTGGACGGCAACGCGGACCTGTTACGTGCGTTGCTCTCGCGTTTGCAGCAGGACCTCGCCATCGATGTCGCGTGGCGTAGTGTCGACGGGATGGCGAGCAAGGTCGTGCCACAGCAATCGCGTTACGCGGATCTGACCGTGATCGGTCACAACCCTTTCGACAACGCGGCACTCCCCGACGACTATTCGTTTGCTGAAACGATGCTCTTCACGACGGGGCGCCCGCTAGTCATCGTTCCGGCTCAAGAACTGGCCGCAGCGGTACCCGATACGCTCGGGCGCAGTATCGCGATCGCGTGGAACGGTAGTCGCACATCGGCGCGCGCGCTGTCCGATGCATTGCCGCTCGTGCAGCTGGCAGCGAGCACGACCGTCTTCGTGGCCGAACCGAGCCGCCTCGCGCATCCCGATCGGGTCGACCCGGCGTCGATTCTCGATCATGTTGGGCGACATACCGCGCATGTCGAGTATCGGCCGCTGCAAGTATCAAACGGCGCACTCGGCGATCTGTTGCAGGACGCGGCGCTCGAAGTGGGCGCGGACCTGCTCGTCTGCGGCGCGCATGGCCGGCCCCGCCTGTGGGAAAAGATGCTGGGCCGCGTCACGCATGATCTGCTGACGCGTATACGCATGCCACTGCTCGTTTCCTGCTGACGCCTGTCGCGGTCCTCGCGTTGTGCAAGCCAGCGTGCGCCATTCAGGCAACATCGGTCCTGCCCTGGCCTGCTGCGCGCGGCATCGGAACGTGAACATTCCGGAAGCCGCCGGGAGAGGCGATGCCCGGATCAACCAAACAGGTAACCCGAGCCGCGTATCGTGCGGATCATCGGCCGTTCGCCAGGCACATCGACCTTCTTGCGCAGACGCCCCACATGCACATCGATCAGGTTCGTACCCGGATCGAAGCGGCAACCCCATACCGCCTCGAAGATCATCGTTCGGGTCAGCACCTGGCCCGCATGACGCATCATGAATTCGAGCACACGGAACTCGGTCGGTTGCAAGTCGAGTTCGCGTTCGCGATACGTGACCCGGCGACGCACGAGATCGAGTTCGAGCGAATCCTTGCGCAGCACGGTTTCGGTTTTCGTGCCGCGTGGGCGGCGCCGCAGCAGCACTTCGACGCGCGCGAACATCTCCTCGGGTGAGAACGGCTTGGTCAGGTAATCGTCGCCGCCCGCGCGCAGCCCCTTGATGCGTTGATCGACATCGGACATCGCGCTCATCACCAGCACCGGTGTTTCCATCCCGACGCCGCGCATCGTCGCGACGATCGTCAGGCCGTCGAGATCCGGCAACATGCGGTCGAGCGTCACGACGTCGTAGCTGCCGCCCATCACCTTGGCCATGCCTTCGCGGCCGGTACGCGCGAGATCGACGGAGAAACCGCCTGCGGTGAGTGTGCGCACGATGTCGTGCGCGATCAGTTCATCGTCTTCGATCGTGAGAATTTTCGGCATCGATAGCGCCTGTTCGTTGCGCGCGGTCAGGCTACGGCACGTAGCGTCACCGCCTTGTCCGGCGAGCGATACCGGTTGACCACGAAATCGATGAAGCTGCGTACCTTCATCGACAGATAGTTGCGGCCCGAGTAGAGGATCGACACCTGATGCGCACCGCCGTTGACCGCGAACGGTTCGAGCACCGGCACGAGGGCGCCGTGTGCGAGATCGTCGACGATCAGCGGTCGCGGCAGCAGCGCGATGCCCATGTGATTGAGTGCGGCGGCGCGTGCGGTGGCGTGACTCGTGGTGGTCAGTGCGTTGCCGGCGCTGACGCGCTGAATGCCGTCGACACCCGAGAATTCCCACGTGCGCGACAGGCCATCCGAGATCGCGAGCAGATCGTGCCGCGCCAGTGCGGACGGATCGCGCGGCGTGCCGCAGCGCATGAGATAGGCGGGCGATGCGACGACGACGTCGTCGACGGTTGCGAGCGTGCGACTGACTAGCGTCGAACTTGCCAGGCGCCGGTCGTCGGAGAAGCAGACATCGAAGCCGCCTTCGATCATGTCGACATGCGTGTCGAACGTCGTCACGTCGAAGTTAACGCGTGGATGCAGCGTGCGATAGGACGCAAGCAGGATGCCGAGACTGGTTGTCGAGAACGTCATCGTGCTGGCGATGCGCAGTGTGCCGCACGGGTCGCGCGTGGTCTGCACGAGATTCGATTCAACCTCGTCGAGCTTCTCGACGATCGCGCGGCAGCCGTCGAGATACTCCTTGCCCATGTCGGTGAGCGACAGGCTGCGCGTCGTGCGATTGAGCAGACGCACATTCAGATGAGCTTCGAGCGTGCCGATGCTGCGCGTCACCGCGGCCGCCGACATACCCAGCTGTCGCGCCGCGAGATTGAAGCTGGCGAGATCGACTACGCGGATGAAGGCACGCATTGCCTGGAGTTGGTTCATGTTTCGTTTTCGCGCGAGTGAGGGCAACGCGTGCATGATCGGCGATGGCGTGTAAAACAAAGTCGCTACGCGAATTAAGCCTTTTTTAACTTGCTGCTATGTTCATGAAGATTGCAAAGGAGAGCTTTCATTTGACGATTCGCAAGCCTTCATCGTAAGAATGAAAGAGAGTGAGTGATGGGGTATGCGACGGACATGCGCGGCGATTCGCAGCCTTGAAAGACGGTGGCGAACGATGCGTGTTGAAGCGGGGGAGCAAGCACGGAGACGCGCATGCGAATGCACGCGCGTGAGAGAGAAAATGGATCGCGCATTGCGATGAATGCGTGTGCCGCCCGTGTGTTGCGCGGCGACGCGATTGCCCTGGCTAGTTGGGCAGGCTATGCGTTTCCGCGAGCGTGTCGAGATGCTTTGCTAACGCATCGTGGAGTTTCTCGAGGCTGTGCGTCGGGAGTGCAAAGCCCGCCCAGCCTAGCCCGGAATGACGCAGGAACACCACTGCGCCGTCATACATCGGATGCATCTCGGAGTGCCAGCACGGGTCCATCTCGATCACATATTGATGCGAACGCGAAGGCTCTTTAGGCAGCTCAGGTTTCATCGAGGCACGTATCAGACTGAGATGCTCGATGACCGCATCGACGTCGCTCGCTTCGAGCAACACGGAAGCCTGCTCGATGGCAATGCGAACCGTGCTCGTGCCGTACTGGTTGATTACTTCGATGCTCATGGGGCGCGTCATTGTTCGACTCCTCGTGCCTGTCCCGATGTGGAAATTATGGAGTGGGGACGTGGGGCGGAGTCTGAAATAGCGCGATCGTTGGATTAAAGTTTTTTTAAGCTGGGCGGCTCGGCCCACGTGCGATTGTTGCGATCGGCAGCGGCAAGCGCCTGTGTCCTTGCGTGAATAGCAAAAGCGAACGTCGGCTCGCAGTGCATTGACTGCAAGCCGACAAAAAAACGTCCTACAGCGCCGCAGGCGCGTTCGGCACTTTCGTATTGCGCGTATAAAGCATCGCCGACAGCACGACCCCGCCCGCGGCAGCCAGCGCAGCAAAGAGGAACACCGAGCCATAGCCGAATTCACCTGCAACATAACCCGCGAGCGGCCCGGTAATCCCCAGCGACAGATCGAGGAACACCGAGTAAGCGGACAGCGCCGCACCGCGGCTTGCCGGCGGCACCAGCGCGACGGCCTCGACGCCGAGCGCCGGAAAGATCAGCGCGAAGCCGAATCCCGTCAACGCCGCGCCGAGCAGCGCGATGTGCGGCTCGGGCGCGAGCCACAGCATCAGCAAGCCGGCGCACTCGAATGCAAACGATGCAATCGCCACGCGGAAACCGCCATACGTCTTGATCGTGTTGGCGAACAGCAGACGCGAACCGACGAACAGCGTGCCGAACACCGTCAGCGACAGCGCCGCATTCGGCCACTGCCGAGCCGCATAAAACAGCGTGATGAACGTCGCAATCGAACCGAAGCCCGCCGACCCCAACGCCAGCCCGATGCCATGCGGCAATACGCGGCTGAACACGCTGCGATACGACATCCGTTCGCCATGCACGAGCGGGACCGGAGCGATCAGCCGCGCGAGGTAGTAGCCGAGCGCCGCGAGCGCGATCACGACGACGCCGAGCGCCCAGTAACCGATGCCGTGCGAAATGCCGACGCCGAGCGGCGCGCCGATCGCGAGCGCGCCGTAGGTCGCGATGCCGTTCCATGAGATCACGCGCGCGTTGTTCGTCGTGCCGACCCGGCCGATGCCCCACAGAATCGCGCCGGTCCCGCACAGACTTTCGCCGAAGCCGAGCACGAGCCGGCTCAGCACGAGCAGCGTGAGACTGACGCCGGTCCACTTGCCGCATAGCACCGCGAGCAGCAGCAAGATGCCGCTCGCGCCGCAACCGAGCAGACCGATCGACACCGTCTTCTTCGGCCCAAGCGTATCGGCCGAACGACCCGCCAGTGGGCGCGACGCTAGGGTCGCGAGGTACTGCACGCTGATCGCCGCCCCGGCGAGCACGGCGCTGAAGCCGAGGTCGTTGTGCACATAACCGGGCAGCACCGCGAGCGGAAGCCCGATGGTCAGGTAGCAGATGAACGTGAAAGAGACGACCGGAATGATCTGCAGGGTCGTAGCGAACTGGCTGCCTGATGTGGCGGGGGAGGTTGAGTCGGCGGACATGGGGAAAACGAGACTTGAAATCGGCAGGAAGGCGTGATTTTCCCATGGAACCGGTTCTGTTGCAGGGGACGCTTAATAATTTTGGCCTGCAAAAAACGGTGTCGGATGTGTGTGAAGCGGTGAAAACCATATATCGGGCCGCACGGCGGGCGTTTCCGCGAGCGGTAGCTGACCGGGAAATGTCGTTTTATGAGTATAAATTTGTAAAACAGTCCAAAAACACACCACTTCTATAAGTCACCAGGCCGCCGAACATCGAGATTTATCGCTCCAGCGATATATCCCGCATGCGGATGCGCCTATGGGTTGCCAATATTGAAGGTGATAGCGTTCGAACCGTCCCCGCAGCACGGCCCAGCAGGCCAGAACAATCGAGACGAAACATGAGCCAGCCGATCCGCTTCTATCACCGCAATGCGATCCGCGAGATCCGCAATACGCCCGTCACCCGCACCGTCCTGCAATACCTGCGCGAAGACGCGCGCTGCACCGGCACCAAGGAGGGCTGCGCCGAAGGCGACTGCGGCGCCTGCACCGTTGTTATCGGCGAGCGCAACGCCACGGGCGGCGTGAGCTTCAAGGCCGTCAACGCGTGCATCCAGTTCCTGCCGACGCTCGATGGCCGCGCGCTGTTCACCGTCGAGGACCTGCGCCAGCCCGACGGCTCGCTGCATCCGGTCCAGCAGGCGATGGTCGAATGCCACGGCTCGCAATGCGGCTTCTGCACACCGGGTTTCGTGATGTCGATGTGGTCGCTGTACGAAAAGCACGGTCACGAGCAAAGCTGCGCCAACCGCACGGTGCCGTCGCGCACTGAAATCAGCAATGCGCTGACCGGCAACCTGTGCCGCTGCACCGGCTACCGGCCGATCGTCGATGCCGCCGTGCAGATGTTCGACGCCCCCGCGCCGAAAGCACCAGTCGATCTCGAAGCACTGTCGAACACGCTCGCCACGCTCGAGCGTCACGACACGTTCCACTACGCGCACGCCGGCCAGCAGTTCGATGCACCACGTACCGTCGAAGCACTCGCGCAGATCAAGATCGTGCAACCGGCTACGCGGATACTCGCGGGCAGTACCGACATCGGCTTGTGGGTCACGAAGCAGATGCGCGAACTGGGCGACATCGTGTACGTCGGGCAGATCGCCGAACTGCAACGCATCGCGGTGACCGACGGCTGGATCGAGATCGGCGCCGGTGTCAGCGTCGAAAAGGCGTACGCGGAACTCGCGCGGCATTACCCCGAACTGACCGAGATGTGGCAACGCTTCGCGTCGCTGCCGATCCGCAATGCGGGCACGCTCGGCGGCAACATTGCGAATGGCTCGCCGATCGGCGATTCGATGCCGGGGCTGATCGCACTCGGCGCG
Source organism: Paraburkholderia acidicola (assembly GCF_002362315.1). Classification (GTDB taxonomy): domain Bacteria; phylum Pseudomonadota; class Gammaproteobacteria; order Burkholderiales; family Burkholderiaceae; genus Paraburkholderia; species Paraburkholderia acidicola. The sequence goes on along the minus strand of NZ_MTZV01000004.1, from coordinate 701,557 downwards.
CGGGTCGTCGTGCGAGGCGGCGAGATCGAGCGCGAGATGGCGCTTGAAGACCTGTACCTCGCGTATCAGAAGAAGGATATGGAAGCACACGAGTTCGTCGTCGGCTTGCGTGTGCCGACCCGCACCGGTGTGCGCGCGAATCTGCAGTTCCGTACCTACAAGCTGTCGAAGCGCTTCGATTCCGATATTTCGGCGGTGTGCGCGGCGTTCTCGTTCATCGCGGATGGCGACACGGTCCGCGAGCCGCGTATCGCATTCGGCGGCATGGCCGCGACGCCGAAGCGCGCCACGCACGCCGAAGCGGTACTCAACGACGCCGAGTGGCACGAAGCCACCGCGCAGGCCGCGATGCATGCGCTCGCGAAAGACTACGCGCCGCTTAGCGACATGCGCGCGACCAGCGACTACCGCGTCGAAGCCGCGAAGAACACGCTGTACCGCTTCTGGCTCGAAACGCGTCCGCACAATCCGCTGCCGAAGGCCGCGCTCGATGTGCGCGCCGTCGAAGCCGCCGGCGCAAGTGCGTAAGAGAGCCACAGCCGGGCTACAGCAATACCGAGGTACGGAGAACCATTCGAATGAACCAGCAAGCTGAGCCGTTCCTGAAGGACGCGCAGAATCTCGACGACCTGATCAACGACTTCACGCAAGTCCACGTCTCACGTCCGCATGAATCCGCGCACCTGCACGTCAGCGGCCGTGCGACCTACACCGACGATATTCCCGTCGTCGCCGGCACGCTGCACGCGGCACTCGGTCTGTCGACGAAAGCGCACGCGCGGATCGTCTCGATGTCGTTCGATGCCGTGCGCGCGACACCGGGCGTGATCGCGGTGCTCACCGCCGAAGACATTCCCGGCGCCAACGACGTCGGCCCGATCATCCACGGCGACGATCCGATTCTTGCCGACGGGATCGTGCAGTACGTCGGTCAGCCGTTCTTTATCGTCGTGGCGACGTCGCACGACACGGCGCGCCTCGGCGCACGGCGCGCCGAGATCGTCTACGAAGAACTGCCCGCGATCATGACCGCGCAGCAAGCCCGCGCTGCCGATTCGCGCGTGCTGCCGCCGATGAAGCTCGCACGCGGCGACGCCGGTACGAAGATCGCGCGCGCGGCACACCGTGACGCCGGCGAGATGTTGCTCGGCGGTCAGGAGCAGTTCTATCTGGAAGGACAGATTTCGTATGCGGTGCCGAAGGACGACGACGGCATGCACATCTGGTGCTCGACCCAGCACCCGACCGAAATGCAGCACCTCGTCGCGCACGCACTCGGCATCGCATCGCATAACGTGCTGGTCGAATGCCGGCGCATGGGCGGTGGCTTCGGCGGCAAGGAATCGCAGTCGGGGCTGTTCGCGTGTTGCGCGGCGCTCGCTGCATGGAAGCTGCTGTGTCCGGTCAAGCTGCGCCCCGATCGCGACGACGACATGATGGTCACCGGCAAGCGCCACGATTTCCACTACACGTATGAAGTCGGTTACGCCGACGACGGCACGATCGAAGGCGTTGGGGTCGACATGACGTCGCGCTGCGGTTTCTCGGCGGATCTGTCGGGACCGGTGATGACGCGTGCCGTCTGTCACTTCGACAATGCGTACTGGTTGCCCGATGTATCGATTGCGGGGTTTTGCGGCAAGACGAATACGCAGTCGAACACGGCGTTTCGCGGCTTCGGCGGTCCGCAGGGTGCGTTCGCGATCGAATACATCATGGACGACGTTGCGCGTTCGCTCGGACTCGATCCACTCGATGTGCGCCGTCGCAATCTGTACGGCAAGACCGAACAGAACCAGACGCCGTACGGCCAGGTCATCGACGATAACGTCATCCACGAACTGCTCGACGAGATCGAAGCGACCAGCGATTACCGCGCGCGTCGTGCCGCGGTTCGCGAGTTCAACGCGAACAACGAGATCCTGAAGAAGGGCCTCGCGATCACGCCCGTGAAGTTCGGCATTGCGTTCAACGTGACGCACTTCAATCAGGCGGGTGCGCTCGTTCACATTTATACCGATGGCTCGGTGCTCGTGAATCACGGCGGCACCGAGATGGGCCAGGGGCTCAACACGAAGGTCGCGCAGGTCGTGGCGCACGAACTCGGCATTCCGTTTGCCCGTGTGCGCGTCACCGCAACCGATACGAGCAAGGTCGCGAATACGTCGGCGACGGCGGCATCGACGGGTTCGGATCTGAACGGCAAGGCCGCGCAGGACGCGGCGCGCCAGTTGCGCGAACGCCTCGCCGCATTGGCCGCCGAGCGCTATGGTGACGGCAAGATCAGCGCCGCCGACGTGCGCTTCGGCAACGGCGCGGTCAGTGTCGGCGGGACGATCGTGCCGTTCGACGAACTGGTCGCGAAGGCGTATCTCGCGCGGGTGCAGTTGTGGTCCGACGGCTTCTACGCGACGCCGAAACTCTACTGGGATCAGGCGAAGCTGCAGGGCCGGCCGTTCCATTACTACTCGTACGGGGCGGCAGTGTCGGAGGTCGTGATCGATACGCTCACGGGCGAGATGCGTGTGCTGCGCGCGGATGCATTGCACGACGTCGGCGCGTCGCTGAATCCGGCGCTCGACGTGGGTCAGGTCGAGGGTGGTTTTATCCAGGGCATGGGCTGGCTCACCACCGAGGAACTATGGTGGAACGCGGGCGGCAAGCTGATGACACACGCGCCGTCCACCTACAAGATTCCAACCGTCAACGACACACCGCCCGATTTTCGCGTGCGGCTCTTCAAGAACCGCAACGCGGAGGACAGCATTCACCGCTCGAAGGCGGTCGGCGAACCGCCGCTGCTGTTGCCGTTTTCGGTGTTCTTCGCGGTGCGCGATGCGGTGGCGAGTGTCGCCGACTATGCGGTCAATCCACCGTTGAACGCACCGGCCACCGCGGCGGAAATTCTTCGCGCGGTCGGTGCGGTGCGTGAAGCGGCGCGGGCGAGGGCAGCATGATTGCCGGTCTGCGTTCATCGTCTGCAAGCGCGGCCGATGCGCCGGTGCGCATCGGTCGTCGTAGTAGTGCACCGCCGCAGCCGGGCAAACCGATGCACATCGTGCTGTTCGGCGCGGGCCACGTCGGGCACGCGCTCGTCACACTGCTCGGCATGTTGCCGTGTGTCGTGCAATGGGTCGACGAGCGCGACGAGCTGTTTCCCGATGAGGTCCCGGCGAACGTGCAGGTCGAAGCCACCGACACGCCCGATGCAATCGTCGATAGCGTGCCGGCAGGTGCCTATTTTCTGGTGATGACGCACAACCACGCACTCGATTTCACGCTCGCGACGCGCATCATGCGGCGGCGCGACTTCACCTACTTCGGCATGATCGGTTCGAAGACGAAGCGCGTGAAATTCGAGCGTCGTTTGATCGAGCGTGGTGTTGAACCCGAGCGGCTCGCGCAGATGACCTGTCCGATCGGCGTGGCGGGAATCATCGACAAGGCGCCGCATGCGATCGCGCTGGCTGTGTGTGCTGAGTTGCTGCAAATCCGTACGCGCGAGGCTGCGCCTGCCGCGTTCGACGCCAACGCTAACGCTAACCTAAGCGCGTCGTCACACGGCGTCACTGCAAACGTCTAACGTGTCCGGAATCAAACAACCCGCGCACGCCCGCGCCGCGTCCCCTTCGCAATCAACGTCTCCGACACCTGCGCCATCAACCCGCGCAACCAGCCGATATCGCTCGGCCGATCGGGCTGCGGATGCCACAGCTGATAACACTTGATCCGCGGAAACGGAATCGGCGCCTCGACCACCGCGAGCGGCAACAGGCTCGCGTAGTGCATCGCGAAGCGTCGCGTCGTCGTGAAGATCAGATCCGATTGCAGCAAGACCTGTGGCACGAGCCCGAAGTACGGCAACGTCGTCACGATATGCCGCTCGGCGTGCGCTCGCGCGAGGCCGATATCGATCGCACCGCCGCGACCGCCGCTGTATGGCGTCGGTGCGAGATGCGGGGCCGCGAGATACGCATCGCGAGTGAGCGGCGTCTGCGCGAGCGGATGATCGGCGCGCATCATGCAGACCACCGTATCGGAGAACAGGTCGCTGCGGGCGAAGCGCGCATCGGGTTTCGGCCAGTTGCCGATGACCAGGTCGAGTTCGCCGGCATCGAGCGCAGCGGTGTGATCGAGCATCGGATTCAGCGAATCGATCTCGAGATGCGCATGCGGCGCGGCCTCGCGGAACTGCGCGATGACCGTCGGCATGAAGAAGTCGTTCAGGTAGTCCGGTGCGGCGACGCGAAATGTGCGCCGCGAGCGCGCCGGATCGAAGTCGCCGTGCGGCGTCGCGACGAAGTCCACTTCACGCAACGCGCGCTGGGCCGCGGCGAGCAGCGACGCGCCGTATTCGGTGGGCACCATGCCCGATTTGCCGCGTACGAGGATCGGATCGTTGAGCGTTTCGCGCAGCTTGCGCAAGGCGGTGCTGATCGCGGGCTGCGTCTGGTTCAGGCGCAACGCCGTCTGCGTGACGCTGCGCTCGACCAGCAGCGTGCGCAGCACACGTACGAGCCAGATATCGAGGGAGGCGGCGGTGTCGTCGTCCATGATTAAACGGGGCAAGGCAGGTCCGGATGAAGCGGTGCGCGCAACCGGCTTGCCGGACAGTTCGCGCGCAGGGTCGCGAAGTCCATAACCTTAGGCTGTTTCAGGCGCGCCGGCATAGCGCGAGCGGTATGGCCGGCATCACGGGGCGCGTCGGTGCGTCGGTGCGTCGGTGAATCAGGACTTCTGGGGTGTCGAGGTCGTGGCGATGCCCAGTGGTAGCGAGCTGATCCGCTTCACTTCCTTCGATTCGAGCCAGTTCGGCGTACGCGCGCAGTACAACACCATCGGCAACGCATCTTCGCCCCAGAACAACTGGTCGTTCATGCGGAACGTCGGCACACCGAACACGCCGAGCTTGATCGCTTCGGCGGTATTGCGCTGCAACTGTGCTTTCGTTTCCTCGCGTGCGATCAGCTCTGCGCCGTCGGGCACACCGACGCGCTCGCAAAGCAGCGCGAAGCCTTCGTCAGTCGACGGATCGCGGCCCTCGCGCCAGATGAAGCGGAAGATTTCGCGCACGAAAGCGAGGTCGCCTTTTGCCGCGATTGCGAGCAGCAGCGGGCGGGTCGGATCGAATGGATGGGAGGGCGGCATGCGGAACGGAATGCCGAGCTGGTCCGCGCGAAACAGCGCGTGGCGGTACGTGTAGATGCGCTTGGCGGGTATTTCGGCCGCGACCCGTTGCCCCCAGTGGCGGTATAGATCGTGCAGCGAGACGGGCACCGGCACGAATGGCATGCCCGGCCATTTGTCCTGTTGTTCGAGCAGCAGGTACGTGAACGGCGAGACAAAATCGTAAAACCACAGCGGCTGTCTGGCGTCGATGCCATCGGTCATGGATGTCTCCCGGAATGCGTTCGTCCCGGCAGGCCGTCGCTGCTGGCTTGCCGGAACTGTGTCGATCTTACGCGGTGCAAGGCGCTGCTGCACTGGTTTTGGCAAGGCGGCGTCCGGTGCCGGGAGCTGGCGTGTGCGTTGGGCTCATGTGGCAGCTCGTGTGTTCGACGATGCGCGCGCCGGATCAGCGCGGAAGATCCATACGCCAGACCCGTACGGCAGATCCATACGCCAGATCCACGCGCCGGATTCAGGCGGATCGCGTCGGCGCCGCTGGGTTCGCGTTATCGGCCCCACGACCGGCATCGGACGGCCCCGACGGCCCGGCCGTATCGCTGACGTCACCGGTATCGCCGCTATCACGTGGTACACGCGAGAGCCGCGTCCGCACAAAGCCAATGTGTTCGCGCAGCACGTAAAACTGGTCGGCATAAGCGAGCGGCATCTTCAGCCCATTCACCGATTCCTCAATCGAGTCGAGTTTTTCGAGCAGCGCTTCGCGCTCGGCCGCCGAGGTCTCGCTGAGCGCGCCACGCTCGATGGCAATCAGCGCCCCATACCAGCGGTAGATACGCGATTTCACCCGCCATGCATACAGCGACGGCACGAGCCGCAAGCCCGGAATCAGCACGACGACGACCGGCACCAGCACGACGAGCAGACGATCCGCGAGGCTCGCGAGCCAGAACGGCAGCACGCGATAAAGGAAGCTCTTGCCCGACTTGTAATAGCGCGCGGCGTCGTCGCTGATCGGGAAATCGTGGGTGAGCGGCGCGGGAAATTCGCCCGCCCGCGACAGCACGCTCGCCTTGCCGTGGACCTCGCGTGCGGCTTCGATCAGCAGGTCCGACAGCGCGGGATGCAGCGAGTCGCGCGCGACCAGTTCGGCGGTGGGCGCGACCATATGGATCGTCGCGGACGGCAGGTTCTTGCCGAGATCGAACGCGCCCGGCGGCAGATCGACCGTGGTCAGGTAGGGAAAGCGCCGCGTGTACGCGTCGGCCTGCGTGAAGTTGTAGAACTGGATGCCGGGCGTGCGGTACAGCTTGCCCATCACCGGCGGCTGTGCCGAATCGCCGGTCAGGAACGCAGCGTCGATCTTGCCGGAGGTCAGCGCCTGGGCCGCTTCGTCGCCGGACAACGGCAGCAGCGTCGTGGGACCCGTATCCGGCGTGATGCCGTTTGCCTTCAGCAAGGCGAGCGCCAGTTCGCGCGTACCGCTGCCTTCGGCGCCGATGGCGAGGCGCTTGCCCTTGAACTCGGAGAGCCGCGCGACAGTCGGGCCGCGATAGAAAATGGCCAGCGGCACGTAGGCCACGCTACCGAGCGACACCAGCCCGCTGCGCGATGCGGCGGGCGAGATGCCGTCCTGGACGAAGCCGACGTCGGTGTCGACGTTGGGATCGGTTAGCCGCTTGAGGTTATCGAGTGAGCCTTCGGAGGTCAGCACGACGAGCGTCACGCGATTGCGCGCAAGGATCGTCTTGTACTTCTCGGCGGCAACCCAGAACGTGCTGCCGCGCGGGCCGGCGCTAATGGTCAGGGTATCGGGCGGCGCGGGCTGGATCAGCCGGAAGGCGAACCAGATTGCCACGAGGCTGATCAGCAGGATGGGACCAAACGAGACAGCCAGATCGCGCCAGGAAATCGCCACGAAGCGGGCGACGAGACGGGGCTTGCGCGAAGCCCTGGGAGCGGAGTCGGGACCTTTTGAAGGTTTCATTGGATAGGTAACGATGACGTCCTGGCAACGAGCAGCGGGCGCTTAAAAGGCGTGTGGCGCGGGCGCCCGGCGCTGCTGCGCATGTTCGCGCCGATGGTACATGAGATTACCTCGCGCAGCGGTTCGGCCGGGGCGCCCCGATGTCACAAACGAGTAACAAATGGTGAACGGGCGCGAGCGGACCATCGGTCAATAAGCGCATTTTCACCGCCCCACGACACCCACGATGCGGTGCACCAGATGGTGAGATCCACGGCTGTGGCGGGCAAACCCGGTCACTAAACCCTTTGCGCTTCTCGCGCGGCTAGATTAAATTGTGCATCGCTGCCGCGATTGAAGGTTCGCGGCGCGACCCGGCAAGGAACCAGCAGAACCGGGCGCGTCGCAGGTCCGCGCGGCATGTCGGCTGACGCATCCGTATCGGGTCTGCGCAGCCGCAGCCTCTCGCCTCTCGCACACCGTGTCGCAGCCATAGTCGGCCGTCGCCGCCGCGCCTTGCAGGCGCCGCGCGTCCGGGCCGCCGGTAGTCGTAACGAAGCCGCTGGGTAGATGCGGTCCAAACCGAAGTACAAAAGGAGAAATCATGAAATCGGTCGATTTTCTGAAGGCGTTGGGTGGTGTAGTAGCCGTTGTGGTGGCGTGCAACGTGTATGCGCAGGCAAGTGGTGCTGACGCATCGACGGCACCGGCCGCCGCAACGACGAGTGCCAAAACCGTCAAGAAGGCTGACCGCCAGCTGGGCCGCAAGGTGCGCGCTGCGATCAGCAAGGCGCAAGGCGTCGATGTGTCGAACATCTCCGTGCGTGCACGTGGCGGCGCTGTCACGCTGACCGGCTCGGTGCCCGATCAAGGCCAGATCGACAAGGCCGGCGCTGCGGCGCAAGGCGTGGCTGGCGTGACGTCGGTATCGAACAAGCTGTCGGTGGTGCAGCAGTAAGCGTGCAGCATTCGCCGGTGTCGGCCCGCGCAGCGCGCGGGCGATGCGGGCCAACAGGCTGAACCCATGACGGGCTCCGGTGCTTCACCGGGGCCCGTTTTCTATGGCGCGCACGCTCCCGTCGATGCGTCGCGGATGGTTAAACGTCCGCGATTTCCGCACGTGGCGAATGACACACAAATTACGCAGCTTCCGGCGTACTGTGTGAACGTGCAATGGGAGCGGACGTCATGGAAAGGGCACTTGAGCGCTACACCGACCTGCCGATCGGCGCACGGGCGGCATTTGAACTGGTCTGCGCGCGGCACGGATTTGCGCCCGCGCATTTCGAGGTGACCGCAGGCGCCGACCCGGACGATGCGGCGCATCGTCCGCTCGTGACGATCCGTCGCGGCGGCTGGGCGCAGTCGTATTTCGCCGACGAAGCGGGTCACTGGGTCAGGCAGTTCGAGACCGATCTGAACTGCCGGTTCTTCAAGTAGGTGGTGCGGCTTCAGATTTCAGGTATTACGCCAGCACGAGCCGCACCCCGACCAGCGTCAGCGTTGCTGCAAGAATATTGCGCAACAACGCATCCGGCGCCCGCGACGACAGCAGGCTGCCCACCGCGATCCCCGGCAGCGAGCCGACCAGCAGCGACAACAGCATCGACCAGTCGATTGAACCGAGCAGCCAGTGCCCGGCGCCCGCGAGCAACGTAAGCGGCACCGCATGCGCAATATCGGAGCCGACGATGCGCGTGGTCGGCAGTGTCGGATACAGCAGCAACAGCACCGTCACGCCGATCGCGCCGGCTCCCACCGAAGTCAGCGACACCAGCACGCCGAGCACCGCACCGGTCAGCACGGTCAGGCCCAGCGTGCGGCCCTGGCTCGGCGCACGGCCGCGCTTGGCGGCCAGCGCCGCGAGCTGCGGCCGGAACACCAGCGCCACCGAAGTGAGCAGCAGCGCCGCGCCGAGTACGACCTGGATCAGCCGGCTGGCGCCCGGCGTGTCCATGCCATAGCGATGCAGCACGATCAGCGTAATCGTCGTGGCGGGCACGCTGCCGGCCGCGAGGCGCGTCGTGATCTGCCAGTCCACGGTGCCTTTCAGTCCATGCACGAGCGTGCCCGTCGCTTTCGTCGCGGCGGCGTATAGCAGATCGGTGCCGACCGCGGTGGCCGGGTGGATGCCGAACAGCAGCACGAGGATCGGTGTCATCAGCGAGCCGCCGCCGACGCCCGTCAGCCCGACCAGGAATCCGACGCCCAGCCCGGAGAGGGAGTAGAGCAGTTCGATGTGGGGAAAGGCCATTGAGCAGACCGCGGACGGTCGTCGGATGCAGGTTGCGAAGTGCGATGTCCGGGGCGGCGCGTTCGTTCAGGCGAACGTGCGCCCGGTGGCGCGGCGAAAGTCCGCTATTGTCGCAAAACCGGGCGCTGCGTGCTTTGGGGTGCTTGGGCGTGCGTTTGCGTGCCGGTCACTGCGGTTCCGCGGCGGCTGCGCTGCTTCCTCAAGCAGTCACAGCGCGCGGCGAATCTCAATCGCACCGAACGCCGCGAGCCCGAGGCCGACGAGGCGATCGATCAACAACCGCACCCGGCTCCCGAGCGCATGTCGCGCAAGCGATACCGCCGTCACGAGCACGCACCACCACGCAATCGAACCGCAGAACACACCCGCGACAGTCGTCAACGCCGCGCCGGCCGAGAACGGACCGCGCGGCGCCAGCGTCGCGAACAGCGCGGCGAACATGATGATGGTCTGCGGGTTGGTCAGCGTCAGCAGGAGCGCGCCGCCATACGCGCGCAGCGTGCCGGCGTGGCCGATCTTCGTGTCGATGGCCTCTCCGTTGCCGCCGCCATCCGGTTCGCTGGATGCTTTCTGGAAGACCGCGCGCAAGCCGAGGTACAGCAGGAACAGCCCGGCGCCCAGATGCAGCATGCGGTCGTGCGTGAGAATGAAATGCGACACGCCGACGAGTCCCAGCGCCGCGATCAGCCCATAACACGCGTCGCCGCTCGCGATGCCGAAGCCGATTGCGAGCCCTGTGCGCGGCCCGTCGGTCAGCGTGCGCCGGATGCACAACATACCCATCGCACCGACCGGCGCGGCTATCGCGAGGCCCACGCCCGCGGCTGTCAGGAAAAGACCGGTGTTGAACATTGCCGAAAGCTCCTTGCACGACAAACGGACTGAATGAAAACGAAACCGGAAGCAGTCCGTGAACAGCGCGGGCGCTTCCGGCGGCGATTTCGTCAGCATAGCGAGGTCGAAACGCCCCGGCAATCTCCGTTATCGCAGCGGACCTGCTGGTTGCGTGTTTAGCGCTGCACGCGGGCTTCAAGCAGATCGCCCATACCGATGCGCTTCGCGAACTCGATCCGCACGCGCTCCGATACCTCGAACACCTCGGTGGCGCCGTCGCCGACGAAGTCGATCAGCGAACGCATCGGTCGCGTGCCCGCGGGCAGACCGACGATGCGTACGATCTCGTCGGCCACCGCGCGCGGGTCGGCGTGGGGCGGTGTGAGTGCGCTCAGGCGTTCGCCGATGCGGTCCATCACGCCGTCATAGCGCGAGTACGCCGCAACGGTGTCGGCATCGGCGGGTTTGCCGGCGCTTGGGAAATGGTCGGTGCCCTGTGTGAAGGCACCCGGCACGACGATCGACGTTTCGATCCCGAAGCGCACCAGTTCGTAGGCGAGCGTGACGGCCAGCGAATCCATCGCTGCTTTTGCCGCACCGTACGGTCCCATGAACGGCGGGAAGCCGCCCTTGGTCGTCGTGCTGCTGATCCACAACATCAGTCCGGCTTCCTGGGTGCGCAGGTACGGCAGCACTGCGCGGTTCACACGCTGCGCGCCGAGCACGTTGGTGTCGAACACCTTGACGATTTCTTCGGGCGTGAATGCCTCGGTCGGACCGGTGACGAGGTGGCCGGCGTTCTGCATCACGACGTCGATGCGTCCCTGGGCGTGCACGATTGCGGCGGCCGCGGCATCGGCGGAAGCTTGTGACAGCACGTCGAGTTCAAGGGGGTACAAAGCGATGTTGCGTTGTGCCGCGAGCGTGCGCAGTTCGTCGGCGCGTGCGCGGTTGCGGCCTTCGATGTCGCGCATCGTTGCATAGACGGTATGACCTGCTTCGGCGAGCGCCTGTGCGCTCAGTTTGCCGATGCCGGTGCCTGCACCGGTAACCAGAATGACGGATTGCATGGTGATGCTCCTTGTGCGTTTGATGAGTTCGGCGAGGTTCGCCGGTAGTCGGTGCTGTGCGGACCGCGCTCAGGCAATGCCGCCATTCGCGCGCAGGATCTGGCCATTCACCCAGCCCGCGTCGGGACCGGCGAGGAACGCGACCACCGACGCGATGTCGTCCGGCTGGCCGAGCCGTTGCAATGGCGGCATCTTCGCGAACGTTTCGATCTGCGCCTCGGTCTTGCCGTCGAGAAACAGCGACGTCGCGATCGGACCCGGCGCCACCGCATTCACGGTGATGTTGCGGCCGCGTAGTTCCTTCGCGAAGACGTGCGTGAACGCTTCGACGGCTGCTTTCGTCGCGTTGTAGACCGCGTAACCCGGCAGATTCAGCGCCAGCGTCGTGCTGGAAAAATTGATGATCCGGCCGCCGTCGGCGAGACGCGCCGCCGCTTCGCGCAGCGTGTTGAAAGTGCCGCGCACGTTGATGTCGAAAGTCTGGTCGTAGAGCGCGTCGCTGGTGTCGGCGAGCGGCAGCGTCTTCAGAACGCCCGCGTTGTTGACGAGCACATCGACCTTGCCGAGTTGAGCTTCGGCGGTGTCGAACAGGCGGCGCACGTCGTCGCTGCGCGAGACATCGGCCCGCACGGCGATCGCCTGGGCGCCCGAAGCGCGCAACTGTTCGACCAGCGCTTCGGCGCTCGCGGCACCGGCGGCGTAGTTGACGACGACGGCGAAACCGTCGGCGGCGAGACGCTGCGCCACGGCAGCGCCGATGCCGCGCGAGGCGCCGGTCACGATGGCAACGCGGGGTTGGGTGGACGTGTTCATGATTCGTTTCCTCTCAAGTGGGTGGTGAGTGAACGAATCATCGTGCTTATCGATGATTAGATAATCGGGTAAATTTTGTTATTATCATTCCATTCGCTTTAACAATACGCGTGAGTCACCCCGATGGACCGTTTCCAGGAAATGCAGGCATTCGTGCGGATCGCCGACCGCCAGAGCTTCACCCAGGCCGCCGACGACCTGCAGATCCCCCGCGCCACCGTGACCAACCTGCTCAAGCGCATGGAGCAGCGGCTCGGCACGCGGCTGCTCGAACGCACGACGCGCACGGTGCGCCTCACGCCCGATGGTGAGGCGTATTACCGCCGCTGTATCCGGCTGATCGCCGACCTCGAGGAAGCCGAAGGATCGTTTCGCAATGTCGAGCCGAAAGGGCTGCTGCGGGTGAACCTGCAGGGCACGCTCGCGCGGCATTTCGTCGTGCCGGCACTGCCGGCGTTTCTCGAGCGCTTTCCGCAGATCGAGCTGCAGGTCGGCGAGGACGACCGGCTGGTCGACCTGGTGCGTGAGGGCGTCGATTGCGTGTTGCGGGCGGGGTATCTGCAGGATTCGTCGATGGTCGCGGTACGTGTCGCGCAGATGGAGCAGGTGACGGTGGCGAGCCCCGCGTATCTCGCGCGCTTTGGCGAGCCGATGGAGCTGGCGGCGCTGACTGCGCACCGCGCGGTGAACTATGTGTCGAGCGGTACGGGCAAGAACGTACCGCTCGAATTCGTGGTCGACGGGCGTGTCGTGGACGTCGTGATGAACGGCGTGATCGCGGTGACGGGCGCGGACCTTTATACCGGGTCGGCGGTAGCGGGGCTCGGGCTCGTGCAGGTTCCGCGCTACCGGATTGCGGACGAACTGCGCGATGGCCGGCTCGTTGTCGTGCTCGCCGATTGTCCGCCGCCGCCGATGCCGGTCTCCGTGCTGTATCCGCACAACCGGCAGCTATCGTCGCGGGTGCGGGCGTTCGTGCAGTGGTTGCGCGATGTGTTTCAGACTGCTGGTGGCGAGTCGCAATAGCTCGATGTCTTCGACGAGATCACGCGTTGATTTCGTGCGCGAACGAATCTGTATCGGCGGATCGCGTGCATCACCGTACCGGTACCGCGCAGCCACGCTGCGATAAGCTGACGCCTCGCTGCATTCAGGCGCGATCGGTGCGGCAGAGTCCGACAAAAACCGACGCTCGCAGCGCACGTTGAGTCATTTATCGAAAGGGCGGTTCCATGACAGGCAATGCTTCGCAGCAAGTGGTACTGGATGGCGCGAATGTGCGCGCCGCGGACATCGTGGCGATCGCGCGGCACGGTGCCCATGTCGCGCTACACGACGATGCGCGTGCGCAGCTCGAAGCAACCCGTCACTACATCGACGAGCACTGGCTAACCGACGATGCGCCCCTGATGTACGGCTTCAACACGGGTGTCGGCGCATTGAAGAACAGGCGCATCGGCGTTGCATCGATAGCGGAGTTTCAACGGAACCTGATCTTCGCGCATTCGGCTGGCACAGGCGAGCCGATGCCGAACGAAGTGGTGCGCGCGATGATGGCGCTGCGCGTCAATGCGTTCGCGCGCAATTATTCGGGTGTCCGGATCGAGGTACTCGACCGCTTGATGGCGATGCTCAATCACGGCATCACACCGGTCGTGTCGGCGAAGGGCAGTGTCGGCGCGAGCGGCGATCTCGCACCGCTCGCACTGATGAGCGGCGCAATGATGGGCTTGCCGCAGAGTCGCGTGGAGTTTCGTTCGCAGATCATGTCCGCTGCGGATGCGTTCACGCTCGCGGGCCTGCCGCCCACCTTCGATGTGCTCGCCAAAGATGCGTCCGCGCTGATCAACGGGTCGACTGCTTCGCTGGCTTACGCGGTACTCGCCGCACACGATGCGCGTGCGCTGCTCGACGACGCGACGGTTTCGCTGGCGTTGTCACTTGAAGCATTGCGCGGCGAACTGTCGTGCTTCGACGAGCGCGTGATGCTGGCGCGTCCGCACAAGGGCCAGCTCCGCGTTGCGCTGGCGCTGCGTCGCGTAGTAGACGGTAGCCTGCGCTGCACCGAATCGTCTCGCCAGGTGCAGTTGTGGGGCACCCCGGGCCTCGACCCCGCCGACGCGGGCACACCGCACATGCCACCGCTCGCACCGCGCATCCAGGACGTGTACTCGCTGCGTTGCGCGCCGCAAGTGCATGGCCCGGTGCTCGATGCGCTCGATTACGTCGATGGCATTCTGCAAACGGAGATCAACAGCGCTACCGATAACCCGCTGATTTTCTCCGAATCCGACAGCAGCTATCACGTCATCTCAGGCGGCCACTTTCATGGCCAATACGTTGCGCAAGCGATGGATCTGCTCGCGCTGGCGGTGACCGATCTCGGCGCGATCTGCGACCGGCGCAGTGCGCGGCTCGTCGACCCCGCATGCAACTTCGGCATTCCGGCGGGGTTGATCGCGACGCAGCCCGGTGTGAACTCCGGCTACTCGGTTGTGCAAAGCATGGGCACGGGGCTGGTGCTCGAGAACATGGGACTCTGTTCTCCTTCGAGTGCGACGAGCCTGCCAGCCAAAGGCAACACCGAAGATCACATCAGCAACTCGTGTTACGCAGCGCGACGTACGCGCACGGTCGTCGAGAACACGCAGACCATCGTCGCCGCGGAGATGATGCTTGCCTGCCAGGCACTCGATCTCATCGAGCGCGATCTCACGGGTTATCCGGTGGGGCAGGGCACACGGGCCGCGTGGGATGCCGTGCGCGCGCATGTGCCTGCGGCGCTCGAAAGCGACCGCTGGGTGCATGGCGATATCGATACGCTGCGTGGGGCGGTGGTGCGCGGCGAGATCTCGCGTGCGGTTGTGCGGGTGTGCGGTTCGCTGCTCGGTTGATCGATTGATACTGTGCGTGCGTTATGGTGCGCGTTGCTCTTCGACCACCCCAGCGATCACTCCAGCGACGACCTCACGCGGCCTCGGGGCAAACTGCTCGCCGCCCGGCACGAAGATGTACCCGTGGCCGCGAACCGTCTGGATCAGCTTGGGCGTGGAAGGGCGCACTTCGATCATCTGACGCAGCCGCCACACCAGAACATCCAGCCCTCTCGCCATGCGCTCGTCGTTCGGCCCGAACAGCAACGCGGCGAGCTGTTCACGTTTGAACAGACGCATCGGCTGGTTGACGAAAATTCTCAGCAACTCGAACTCCCGGTCGGACAGCATGATCGGCTGTTCGTCGTGATGAACCATACGTGAACGGATATCGAGCGTGAAGGGGCCGAACGCCACGCGCCACGATTCGTGCAAGGCACTCACGGGCCGCGCCGCACTCGCTCGCCGTAGCACGGCCCGGATGCGCGCGAGCAGTTCGCGCAGATTGAGCGGCTTGCCGATGTAGTCGTCGGCGCCCATCTCGAGACCGATGATGCGATCGACATCGTCGGCCGATGCGGCCAGCATGATCACAGGAATCTCGTTGCCCGACGCTCTCAGATTGCCCAGTGCCGTCAGTCCGTCGCCACCGGGTTGCATGTGATCGAGCAGCACGAGATCGGGCGTGCTGTGTTCCAGGCAGCGCTCGAGCAAGCCCGCACTCGGTAGCGTGCTGACCTCGATGTCGTGGCGTTCCAGAAAATCGCCCAGCGATTTGCATAGTTCGACATCTCTATCGACAACAAGTATCCGGGTTGCCATTTTAGAAGCGCTCTCTCTCACAGGGAGTGGGCTACGGGTTAAGGCTGCACTTCGTTTCCATCCGGCGTGGTCCAGTAACCAGGATGCCAGTAGCCGTCATCGTCGATGTAAGCGGGCGACCAGAGGGCGTTGGGTGCCTTCGGTGCGGTCCGCTTCACGGTCGGACCGACAGTCCGGACCGCGGGCTTTCGATGGTGACTGACAACGTGTTGAGCGTGCCGTTGTACGGGCGTCCGGCTCACGGGTTTGGTACGCACAGGCGGAGACGAAGATGAACTCAAGGTCGCAGTCGAAGTGACGGATGCAGGCACCGATGCGGATGCAGGCAGCGGTGGCATGTTCGTCAGATCGGGTGCCGCACCGGACATCGTTGCCGATGCGGGCGCAGGCGCCTGCGACGAAGCGGAGTGCGTAAGCATCCCAGGTAGAACCAGCAACGTGTACGTACCGGCCAGACACAGCACGATCACCGACGCCGCTGCGGCCCCGATCAACCAGACAAGGGCGCGCGGCAGACGATTCGTCACGTTCGATTCAGGGGGCATGATGTTGTTTACCAGTGTCCGGGATGGTAGTAACCGTACACGTCATAGTGCGCCGGGTGCCAGTAGGGCGCATATCCAGGCTGCGCGGGAACGACCACGCAGCCGCTCAGGCTCGCGATCGCAACCGCAGCGGTCAGCGCGGCAAGCAGGGTTCTTGTTTTCATTTCAATACTTCCACGGGTAATCGTCGACATTGCATGTGACAGCCCATTAAACAATCGGTAATCAAAAATCCGTCGCTGTCACATGCTTTGCATCGTCGGAAAATCTGCAGGCTCGCACCTGCGAGAACAGATGGCGTCCACTGGCGGAGCGCATACGCGCCGGCTTACCAGCGATGCCAGCCAGTGCGTCTCCAGCCAGCGTGCCAGCCCGGGCCCCAACCGCCGCCCCAGCCCGGATGAGCGGCATACCAGCCGCCACGATCCCAGTAGCGATGTCCGTCCCAGTAGCGACCGCCATACCATCCGACCGCGATCACGGGTCCGCCTACGACGACCGGCGGCGCGATGACGACAGGGGGCGGCGGAGGCGGCACGGCGATGACGGCGGGCGCGACCACCACCGGTGCAACGGGGACGCCAACCGCGACGCCTACGCGGACCCACGCAAAAGAACTGGTCGATGCACACAGCGCAACCGCGCCGGCGCAGGAAAGCAGTAACAGGTGTTTCGGTTTCAAGATCGTTTCTCCTAACGGACGTTGGATGCGGACGACGCTGATCAAGGTGTCCACATGATCTTCAACGTCCTGCAACCAGCGATCCGTCGTGAGAAAAAACTTTGTTACGAATGTTCGGGCTGGGTAAGAGAAGGTCGCTCGGTACGCTTGCGCTTGCGCAGGGGCTGCAACAAGGCCTTCAGCAAATCTAGTCTGCGAAACAGCGATGTCCATAAGGACCCGGATGCGTACCCGGCGGACAAACGAGTCCCGTCACAGGGCTCACCGTGCATCCGCTTACCATCGCGAAAGCACTACCGATCACGCTAACCAGCAACAACGTTCTTAGCACTCGCATGTCAGTTCCTCAAACTTAAGGCAGCGGCGCAATCTGCAGCACCACGCTGTGATTCGGTGCGGTCGTATAGAGCGTCTGCCCCACGATTGCGAGAGCGTCGATCGTCGGTAACGGCCGCGGCAGCTGTCCCAGGTTCAGGCCAAACTGCCCGGCGATACCTGCAACCGTAGTGACGATCCCCGCCGGAGAAATCTCGCGAATCGTGCCGTTGTTCACGTCGTTCGCGTAGACGTTCCCTGAGGAATCGGTGGTGAGATTACCGAGCCCGTTGAACGTCGCGGCCGTGCCCGGACCGTCCGTCGCGCCCGATGTCGCGGTCGACCCGGCGAGCGCCGTCACCACACCGGTCGTGCCATTCAGCGCGACCTGATAGAGCACGCCAGCGTTCGCATTGATATCGTCGTCGGCAATGTAAAGATGGTTGCTGCTGTCGACCGTCATGTCCTGAGGATCGATGAGACCAACCGGCGTGCCCGACGAGTTGACCAGTTGAATGACGTTGATCGCTCCCGACGGCGTGATCTGCGTGAGCACATTTGCACCGGTACTGGTGTCCGTCGTGAACACATAGGCATTGGACTGCTGGTCGACGGCGATGCCTGCACTACCGTCTGTCAACAGCGCCTGTCCGGTTGCCGGGTTGGTCACGGTCGTGACCTGACCCGACGCTGTGATCTTGCGTACGGCCAGAAAATCGGAACCGGCGACATCGTCGGTGACGTAGACGTTGTCGGTTGCATCGACGGCCAGTTCTTCCGGGCCGCCGAACTGTGCAGCCGCGCCGAGGCCATCCGCGGAACCGTTCGCACCGGCTGTGCCCGCAAGTGTCGTGACGACGCCATTGGTAATCTCGCTCACCGTGAAGTTGCCGTTGTCGGCCACAAACAATTTGCCGGTGTTGTCCACGATGAGACCCGTCGGTGTGTCGAACAGGGCAGAGGCGATCGCACCGGTGGTCGAGCCAGGGTTATCCGGTTGCCCTGCATAGACACTGATCGATGGGGCGTTGGGGTTGACCGGCGGAGGCGATGAGTCGTCGTCACCATCGCCGCCGCTGCCGCATGCTGCGAGACTGCACGTTGCAACGAGGATGGCGAGGAGCGCAGAGATCCGGACACGCGTTTGCTGCGACTGCTGAGGGCGTATTTTCATAGCTTGGTACTTGGTATGGGCCGATTGCATGGTCGAGGTACCCAGGCGCGTCGATATGCGATGTATGCGGAATCGGATATCGACCTGCCGGGTTGGGGGCTGTGCTTCGTTTATACGCAGCGCTATCCGCAATCCGTCGCTTTCCAAAGAAATCTTTTCTCGACTTACATTTGGTAACTGAAGGAAATGAATTCCCTCTTTGGGGTTCCTAAGCTCCGTCGTAAACTCAATGGCATTCGATTGGCATGGAATCGACAGCTTGAATGCGCGCGTAGCGTCGCTCGTGTCGTCTTTTCGACGTCGCGTAATGATTTCGTAATAAAAATATCGGATACACGGTTTGAAGTCGGCGTTCGGCGCACTGATAATTGCGCGTACCGATGTGCGCGTAATCGCGGGCAGGACAGCTCTACCGGTTAGTCGGGATTCAATCGGCATTCAATTGAGAACGTCTGGAGAAGACATGAACCTTCGCATCGTTTGCAGTGCGATGGCATTCGCGGCCGCGATTGCTGCGCTGCCTGCCCATGCCGAACTTGGCGGCGCGCCCACGTGGCCAGCCGGCACTGCGACCTCGAGCGCAGCGGCTTCAACGTCGGGTACGTCGAGCACCTCCGGCACACTTGCCGTGCGTCGCCTGAGCGCGAACGCAACGACGGCCTACACGGTCAATACGACCACGCTGACAGGCGGTACCGTCGTGCGCGAATACGTCGGCTCGAACGGCAGTGTGTTCGCGATCGCCTGGCAAGGGCCGCAGATTCCGGGACTCGCCACGTTGCTCGGTACCTACTTCCCCGGTTACGTGCAATCCCTGAACGAAACGCGGGCCACGCGAGGCACCGGTTTCGGTGCGGCGAGCGTGCAGCGCTCGGACCTCGTGGTCCAGAGCGGCGGACACATGGGCGCGTTCGCCGGGCGCGCCTGGCTGCCGCCGGCGCTGCCGGCCGGCGTGAGCGCTAACGACATCCAGTGATCGGGGGAAACATGATGCGCAAGATTGTCTGGCTGGCCGCGGTAGCGGGACTGTGTGCAGGACTCGCGGCGTGCGGCGGTGGCGGCGGGAGTAATAACAACTCGTCTTCTGGCAATTCGAACACGGGCTCGGGCTCGTCCAATGCGGCGAATTCAGTATCGGTCGCGGTCTCATCGGCGGGCGGCAATGTGCGGAATTATCCGATGGTGAGCGTGACGATCTGTGCGGCGGGCAGCAATGCATCGTCGAACTGTTCGACGGTTCCTAACGTGCTGCTCGACACGGGGTCCTACGGGCTGCGACTCTTCGCTTCGGCGATTCCGAGCAGCACGCCGCTTTCGAGTCTGCCGAACGTCAATGGCACTTCGCAGCCGATGGCCGAATGCACAAGCTTCGGTTCGGGCGACACCTGGGGTACGGTGCTTGCCGCCGACATCAAGATGTCCGGAGAAATCGCTTCGAACCTGCCGATCCAGGTGATTCAGGATCCGACGCTCGCCGCGTCGATGCCGCGTAGTTGCGCGAACGGCACCTCTATCAACACACCTACCGTTCTCGGGGCCAACGGCATTCTCGGCGTCGGCGCTGCGCAGAGCGATGCCGGCGTGGCCACGTACTTCGCGTGTTCCGGGACGAGCTGTACTCAGGTGACGCCCACGAACACACAGATCATCATGAACCCTGTTGTGCAGTTTCCGAACGACAACAACGGTGTGATCATCCAGTTCGCCCAGGTGCCCGATACGGGTGCGGGTAGCGCGACGGGTACGCTCGTTTTCGGCATCGATACGCAGTCGAACAATGCGCTGGCCGGCACGGGGGCGACGATCCTGCCCACGGACGGGAACGGCAACATGGCTGTCTCCTTCAACGGCACGTCCTATCCGGCAGGTCCATCGGGTGCGTTCTTCGATTCGGGTTCGAACGGTATCTTCTTCAACAGTTCGCTGCAGCAGAACAGTGCCGGCACGTTCTACAGTCCGCCGAGTACGGTAGCCATGAGCGCGGTACTGACTGCTGCGAATTCGACGTCGGCGACCGTGCAATTCAACGTCGCGAACTCGGACTCGTTGTTTAACACGGGTAACTACGCGTTCAACAATCTTGCGGGGACCGCGTCGACCGGTCTCGATCTGGGCATGTCGTTCTTCTATGGCCGGAACGTCTATCAGGGGATCGCGGGGAAGACATCGACGGGCGGTGGTTCGGGCCCGTATGTCGCGTACGTGTCTAACTAGGCGCGGGTGTATAACCACCTTGCGTTGCGTATCGGCAGGCTGCGATGCGCAACGCCGGAAGGTGGCCTCAGTTATGCGAGTCGCTGCGTGCGACTCGTGCGACACGCGGGCGATTGATCGCCTGCGCGTTTCGTGTCTTACTGCGCGTCGCAGTTACCGCCCGTAGCGCAACACGATACTCGTCGCCGCAAGGACATGGTCTTTCAGCGCCGCCTGCAATCCGTCGCGCGTGAGTCCGGCAGGCAATGCATCGGGCGCGAGATCGAGTGCATACGCCTGCACGACGTAGTGATGCGCAATCTCCCCAACCGGCGGGCACGGACCGTAGTAGCCCGAATGCCCCGTGCGATTCGTACCACCGACGCTACCTTCCGGCGCGGGGTGTCCCTCATCGAGCGAATTCACTGCAGCCGGAATCCCGTACTGCACCCAATGAATGACACCGAGCCCCTTCGCTCCGTCCGGGTCGTAGATCGTGATCGCAAAACTGCGCGTGCCTGCGGGGATGTGCTGCCATTGCAGCGCGGGCGAAACATTCTCGCCGCCGCACTGGTTGGCGCTCGACGCATGACGCGAATCGAGCGTTGCGCCATCGGGGAGACCCGGTGACGATAGCGTGAACGCATCGGCTGCGGGCGCGGGTGCAGCCACTGCGTGCAGCGCCGCGATCGTGAACACACCGGCGAACATCGGACGTACGAGCGCGCGAAGAGAAGATCGGCGAATCATGAGGTGGCTTCCTTTAGCGTTGTCAGGCGGATAGCCTACGGTCGATATACCGTCAGGGCATCGGGGCGGTCCGAAGCACGCATGGTAAAACAGGTCACGCATGGTTATGCTGGTGGCCGTTTCCGCTGTACGGACACGTCGCCGTGTCCAGCATCCCTCAGGCATTCCTCAGGTATCTATCAGGCAGGAACAGGAACACCTCATGACATCATCGAACCACGACGTTCATCACGCCGCCCAGGGCTACACCACGACCGCCGACAACTATGTGCGCGGTCGTCCCGACTATCCGCCGGCCGTCGCCGGCTGGCTGCGCGAAACGCTCGGTCTCGCAGCGGGCCGCACCGTCGTCGATCTCGGCGCGGGCACTGGCAAGTTCACGCCGCGCCTGCTGGAAACCGGCGCAAACGTGATCGCCGTCGAGCCCGTCGAGCAGATGCGCGACAAGTTATCGGCGGCATTGCCGCAGGTCCAGGCGCTGGCCGGTACCGCTGCGGCGATTCCGCTCGACGACGCATCGGTGGATGCCGTGGTGTGCGCACAGTCGTTCCACTGGTTCGCGACCCGTGAGGCGCTCGCCGAGATTCATCGCGTGTTGAAACCGGGTGGGCGCCTGGGGCTGGTGTGGAATCTGCGCGATGCGCGCGTGGGTTGGGTGGCGCAGCTCGATCGCATCGTCAATCGTGCCGAAGGCGACACGCCGCGCTATTACACCGGTGCGTGGCGCAGCGTGTTTCCGTTTGCGGGTTTCAGCCCGCTGCAGGAAGCGCATTTCTCGATCGGTCACACCGGGTCGCCCGAGGATGTGATCGTGGCACGCGTGCGCTCGACCAGCTTTATCGCCGCGCTTCCTGAAGCAGCACGCGCGCAGATCGATGCCGAAGTGCGTGCGCTGATCGCGGCGGAGCCGGAACTTGCCGGTAAGGATGTGGTTACGCTGCCTTATGAAACCGCAGCGTTCTGCACAATCAAGGAAGGCGCGTGAACAGGCACCGAACACCACGCAGGCCACGCGCAACACGATTGCATTAAATGCCGCGCCTAAAAGCGGTGAACACCAAACGCAGACCGAGTGCGGCGATCGCCGTCGCTGCGATCCGGTCCACCCACGCTTTCGAGTTCAGATACAGCTCGCGTGGACGCCGGCTCGAGAAGCCCAGCGCGACGATCGTGTACCAGCCCGCCTCGATACAGAAGACCGCGGGCGGCAACACGAAGTAACACCACATCGGCGGATGTTGCGGCAGCAGCGCTGCGAAGATGCTGCCGTAGTAGATCGATGTCTTCGGGTTGCTCAGTTGCGTGCTCAAGCCGAGCCACAGCGACTTGCGCAGATTGCCGCGTGCGCCGGCCTCGGTGCGGTCGAAGACGAACGGCGCTGCTGCCCCGCGCCAGATCTTCAGCGCGATATACACGAGATACAACCCGCCCGCGATTTTCAGCCCCGCATACAGCCAGCCGACCGCTTCCAGCAGCGTGTACAGCCCGACCAGCGCGACCCCGGCGAAACACACGCCGCCGAGGCCCATGCCGATAGCACTCGCCAGCCCGTCGCGCCGCGACACACCGATTGCGTTACGGGCAACGACGATGAAACTGGGACCCGGGCTCATCGCGCCGAGCATCAGCGCGGCGAGAATGGCGGCAATGGCGGTTGAGGCGTTCACGGGAGGTCTCCTGAGAAGAGGGTGCGGTGGGAGCCATATCGTGCCTTGTTGCGTGATTCGCGACAAGGTAAGCGCATCGATTGCGGCTCGCTTGTGGAGCCCCACTTACGGCTGCGCCGCCACCCCACCCGCGAGCAGACACAGTCCCACCAGATCGCGGAACGTCGCGGCACTGCGCGCGTCGCTATCGGCACTCGCGCCCGCCACACTCTCTCCCGGCCCACCTACCCCGACGATCAACGTCGCCGCAGGCGCGCGTTCCTGCACACGGCGCAGCAGGTTCTGCAGATAGAGCGGCGCTTCCGCCGCATCGAGTGTGAGCACGCAGACGATCGTCGCATCGCCGGTGGCATTCGTATCGGCGTGGTGCTTGCGGAACTGCTCGTAGGTGGCGGCGGCCGGCGCGAGCCCGAAGCGGGTGAGCAACTGCATGGCGATCGCGACGGCGGCATCGTCGAATGCGCCGCGACCCGCGATGCAGAGCACCCGCGTGCCGCGAGCCGGCGCGATCAGTGCCGCCAGATCGGGCTCGCGCTCGTGTGAACTATCGGCATGGGCGTCAGGCGCCGGTCCAGCCGATTCCACCGCGCCCGCAATCTCGTGCTTCAGACGTTCGTCCGGTGCTCCATCGATATCCTCGAGGCTCTCGACGATATCGAGCAGCGATTCGTTCATCCGCACGAGCTGCTCGGGCGAAAACACGCCACGCAGCGTATCGGTGCGCGCGAGCCTCAGACCTTCGCGCGCGACATTGTCGTAGTAGTCGATCAGCGGCAGGTCGCGCAGCAGACGGACGGCCTGATCGATGGCTTCCTGGGGATCGTCGGCGAGCAACCGCTGATAAAAAGTCTGCGCAGGCGTGAGCGCGGGCTGGTCGCCGAGCAGCACCGCGATGAACTTGAGACGGTCCGCATAGCGCCCAAGCGTGACGAGACACAGTGTGAGCGGCGTCGACAGCACGAGGCCGATGGGCCCCCACAGCCAGCTCCAGAAAATCGCCGCGACGACCACGGCGAGCGGCGACAGCCCCGAGCTATGGCCATACAGCAGCGGCTCGACGATCTGCCCCGCGACGATGTCGACCACCACGAACAGCACGAGCGTCAGCACGCCCATCGTCCATTGCGGCTGGATCGCGGCGGCGAGCACCGTCGCGAGGATCGCCGCGATCCATGTGCCGATATACGGCACGAAGCGCAGCAGCGCGGTGAGCACGCCGAACAGCAACGCACCCGGCACACCGATGATCGCGAGGCCGGTCGAGATCACCGCACCGGTGCCGAGATTCACGCCGAGCTGCGCGACGAAATAGCGGCTCAACCGTTTGGCCGCGTCGTTGAGCGCGGTCGTCGTGCGGTGCAGGTCACTCGAACCGAACAGCCGGATCAGCCGGTCGCGCAGATCCTCGCGCTGAAACAGGATGAAGATGGTCACCACGATCACGATGAACATCGTTTCGAGCGGCCCGACCACCGGCGAGAACACGCGACGCGTCAATTCGAGCGGCGACGGTACCGGTTCGTGCACCTCGACGGGCATCGGCGCAGCGGCGGTCGGGCGTTGTGCGCGGCCACCGTGTTGCGGACGTGCCTTCGGCATCACCCCTTGCAGCGCGGTGGACGCGCGGCTCAGCAGTGCGTCGGCGCGCCCGATGGTCTTCTCCTGCACGGTCTCGATCTTGGCCTCGATCGCGACCTGGTACTGCGGCAGATCGGTTGCGAGCTGCGCAAACTGCGCGGCGATCAGTGTGCTGACGGCGAGCAGCGTGACGAGTGCGATGACGACGGCGACGACGATCGATGGAACCTGCCCGATGCGCAGCCGCCGCAACCCGCCGACGAGCGGCGCGAGCAGAAAGCTCAGCAACACCGCGAGCGTGATCGGCACCAGCACGGCGCGGCCGAAATACAGCCCGCACACGACGACAACGCTGATGATCACCGTCGTCAGGGTCTGGATGCCTGGGGCGCCCGTAGGAAAGACGCGGTTAGGCGGTCTGGGTTGCGACATGGGAACGACCTGAACAAAGGCAAGGATTGACGAACGGTATCAAAAAACGGAGTGGTGGCGCAGATTCGGTCATCCAGGCGCGCGGCGGCGGCATCACCTTTATCGCGCAGACCTGCACAGCGGTGGTGCTACAGCGCGCCATCCATCGCGGCTCGCGCGGTTGAGAGAACCCGCGCAACACACAGGCAAAACGTTTGCGTCACGTGCGATGCATCACGCGATGCCGGCGCGCGCTCGGCCTGATACTTGCTGCGTCCCTGGAAAACAACCAGTTATCCACTCGGGGCCGCGCCATGTCGAATCCGCAAGAAATCGTCGAACTCACTCATCAGGTCAAGAAGCTGGCCACCGGAAAAATCTCCGACATCAACGACATCAATCGCGAGACCACCTTTCTCGCGCTCAACGCGCTGATCGAAGCGGCCCGCGCCGGCGATGCAGGTAAGGGCTTCGCGGTTGTCGCCAATCAGGTCAAGCATGTCTCGGCGCGCATCTCCGATATCACCACGGTGCTCAACAAGGAACTGGCCGGCTCGCTATCGAAGCTGACCGACCTCGGCGACAGCATGATCGAGCGGCTGCGTTCGCACGAAGGGCAGCGCTGCGCCGATCTCGCGCTGAACATGATCGATATCGTCGATCGCAACCTGTACGAGCGCTCGTGCGACGTGCGCTGGTGGGCCACCGATTCCGCCGTGGTCGACTGTCTCGCCGTAGGCGGTGGGCCGGAGCGCGAGCACGCGTCACAGCGGCTGTCAGTGATACTCGACAGCTACACCGTGTATCTGGACCTGTGGATTGTCGATGCCTCGGGCACCGTGGTCGCGAACGGCCGGCCGCAAACCTACTCGGTGGCCGGCCACAATATTGCCGATGCGCGCTGGTTCAAGGAGGCGATGAAAACGCCGTCGGGCGCGGACTTCGTCGCTGGCGACATCGAAGCGTTGCCGCTGCTGAAGCACGCGCACGTCGCGACCTATGCCACCGCGATCCGCGAACACGGCGCCGTCAACGGACAACCGCTCGGCGCACTGGTGATCTTCTTCGACTGGGCGACGCAGGCTTCCGCGGTGGTCAAGGGCGTGCGGCTCACCGACGAGGAATGGCAGCGTACGCGCTGCATGATCGTCGATTCCGCGTTTCGCATCATCGCAAGTTCGGATCAGGCGGATGGGCTCAACGAACAGTTCCGCCTCGTCACCGAGGGCCATCGCACCGGCTTCTATCGCGCGGCCGATGGGCGCACCACGGTCTCGTTCGCGGCGACGCCCGGTTACGAGAGCTACCGCGGGCTCGGCTGGTACGGCGTGGTCGTACAGAGACCGCCCGCTTGAGCAGCGTTTCGTCCGCCATCTGACGGTGCTCTGACGCTCGTCTGACAGATCCTTTCAGTCCCTGCAGCGCGTGCTTCCGCACGCGTCATCCCCTATCCAGACAAACCCCGATAGCAGCGGCGAATTCGCCACTGCTATCGTACGCTGTTCATGTGGAAGCGCTTCCACAGCCATCTTTCGTCACCCGTATCCTGTTCTGTGCGGTGACCCGTTCAACGATTTCGCGCAGGAGAGCCCGTGATACAGGACGCAACCGCAACCCCCACCGATCCGCAGACCAGCAGCAAGGCAACGTCCCAACCCGACGCCTTCACCCCGCCCGCCGATTCGTCGCTGTGGCGCAAGGACTTCCTGCTCGGCGCGGCAACGGCCTCGTATCAGATCGAAGGCGCGATTCACGAGGACGGCCGCCTGCCGTCGATCTGGGACACGTTCTCCGCGACGCCGGGCAAGGTAGTCGGCGGCCAGACTGGCGAATTCGCCTGCGATCACTACCATCGTTGGGAAAGCGATCTCGACCTGCTGACACAACTGAACTTCGAGGCGTACCGTCTCTCGATCGCGTGGCCGCGCGTGATGGACGAAGCAGGGCGGCCGAACGCGAAGGGGCTCGACTTCTACAAGCGGTTGCTCGGCAGGCTGAAGGAGAAGGGACTCAAGACCTTTGTCACGCTGTACCACTGGGACCTGCCGCAGCATCTCGAAGATCGCGGCGGCTGGCTCAATCGCGACACCGCATACCGCCTCGCCGATTACGCCGACCTGATGAGCCGCGAACTGGCGGGTCAGGTTGATTCATGGGCCACGCTCAACGAGCCGTGGTGCTCCGCCTATCTCGGCTATGCCGAAGGACGTCATGCGCCGGGCCGCACGAACGGTCGTTATGCGACGCAGGCGATGCATCATCTGTTGCTGGGTCACGGGCTGTCGATGCAGGCGCTACGTGCCAACGATCCGCGCTCGCAGAAGGGGCTCGTCGCGAACTTCGGCCGGGGCACCGCGAACTCGGCGCAACCCGCCGACCAGCGCGCCGCACATCTGTTCGAGGTGCAGCACAACGCGTGGATTCTCGATCCGCTGCTCAAGGGCAGCTACCCCGAAGACCTGTTCGAGTTGTGGCCGGGCACCGAACCGCTCGTGCTGGAAGGTGACATGGAGACGATCTCGGTGCCGATGGATTTTCTCGGCGCAAACTATTACTTCCGTTCCAACGTCAAGAGCGATGGTGCGCACGGCTTCACCGAGGTGCCGCTGGAAGGTGTGGAGCGCACGCAGCTCGGTTGGGAAGTGAATCCGGACGGCTTGCGCGATCTGCTGATCGGCTTCAATCGTACGTATGCCAATCTGCCGCCGGTCTATATTACGGAAAACGGCATGGCGTCAGACGATGCGGTGGTCGACGGCCGTGTCGACGACACGCAGCGCATCACGTTCCTGAAGCGCCACCTCGCCGCGGTCGATGAGGCGATCAAGGCGGGTGTCGATATTCGCGGTTACTTCGTGTGGTCGCTGCTGGACAACTTCGAGTGGGCGTACGGTTACGCGCCGCGTTTCGGTGTCGTCCATGTCGACTACGATACGCAGCAGCGCACGATCAAACACAGCGGCGAGCTGATCGCGAAGTTTCTTGCCGAGCGCCGTGCGCGCGGCTGAGTTCGTTGGAGCTGGTTGGCATCTCGACTGAACATTCGGGCACAAAGCCTGGAGGAGACGGAATGAACAGCAGAAGAAAATTCGCTGGCGCGGTGACGGCTATCGTCGCTGCACTCATGATGCACGGCGTCGTCGCACAGGCCGATGCACCGCTGAAGGCCAACGTGATTCACTGGTGGACCTCGGGTGGAGAGTCGGCGGCGATCCGCCAGTTCGCCGATGCCTACAACAAGGCCGGTGGTCAGTGGGTCGACAACGCGGTGGCCGGCGCCGATCAGGCGCGCGCGACGGCGATCAACCGCATCGTCGGTGGCGATGCGCCGACCGCGGCCCAGTTCAACACGTCGAAGCAGTTTCACGACCTGATCGACCAGGGCCTGCTGAATAACCTCGATTCGGTTGCGGCAAAGGAAAACTGGAACGCGATCTTCCCGCAGTCGATACTCGACAGCATCAAGGCGAACGGCCATTTCTACGCGGCGCCGGTCGACATCCACATGCAGAGCTGGTTCTTCTACTCGAAGGCGGCGGTCCAGAAGGCCGGCATCGCGCGCGAACCGCAAACCTACGACGAGTTTCTCGCCGATCTCGACAAGCTGAAGGCGGCCGGACTGATTCCGCTCGCGCTCGGCGGTCAGGCCTGGCAAGAGAAGATCACCTTCGATGCGGTGTTTGCCGACGTCGGCGGTACCGATCTGTATCTGAAGGTCTATCGCGACCGCGATGTGAACGCGGTGAAGTCGGCGGCGTTCAAGAACGTGCTGACCGCCTTCAAGCGACTGCACGCGTACGTCGATCCGGGCTCACCGGGGCGCAACTGGAACGACGCCACCGCGCTCGTCATCTCGGGCAAGGCCGGCGTGCAGATCATGGGCGACTGGGCGAAGGGCGAGTTCTCGGCGGCGCACCAGGTGGCGGGCAAGGACTTCGGCTGCTTCCCGGGCTTCGGTCCGCATTCGCCGTACATGGTGGCGGGCGACGTGTTCGTATTCCCGAAGTCCGACAACCCGAACACGATCAAGGCGCAACAGTTGCTCGCGACGGTGATGACGTCGCCGACCGCACAGGTGGCCTTTAGCGCGAAGAAAGGCTCAATCCCGATCCGCCCGGACGTCGATGCGAGCAGCCTCGATATCTGCGCGAAGGAAGGCATCGCGATCATGAAGGACAAGTCGCGTCAGTTGCCGAATCCGGAGATGTTGATTCCGCCTGACCTGCAAGGCGCGCTGACGGACGTGATCACGAACTTCTGGAACAAGGACGAATCCGTCGACGACGCGCAGAAGGCATTCGCCAGCGCGCTGAAGAGCGGAGGCTGAGCGCGCCATGAGCAGCGTGACGATCCAGCGAGGCCCGAAGCCGCTCGGCCGGCGCCTGCCGTGGGCCGCGTGGGTCGCACTGCTGCCGATGGCGTTGACCGTGCTGTTCGCGTATCTCGGCACGATGCTGTGGACGGCGCGCGTCTCGCTCAGTTTCTCGCGCACGTTTCCGTCGGGTGGCTTCGCGGGGGTGACGCAGTACGTGCGCCTGTTCGAGAACGATCGCTGGATCGTCTCGCTGCAGAACATCGTCGTGTACGGCGCGTGCTTTATCGTCGCGTGCATGGTGATCGGGTTGCTGCTCGCGATCTTCATCGATCAGCGCGTCGTCGCCGAAGGCGCATTGCGCACCGTGTTCCTCTATCCGTATGCGATGTCGTTTGTCGCGACCGGGCTCGTCTGGCAATGGATCCTCAATCCCGAACTCGGCGTGCAGCAGGTGCTGCACCGGCTCGGCTTCGTGCACGCGAGCTTCGACTGGATCGTCGATCAGGACTTCGTGATCTACACGCTCGTCATCGCGACGGTCTGGCAGGCGTCCGGCCTCGTGATGGCGCTGCTGCTCGCGGGACTGCGCGGCATCGACGACGAGTTGTGGAAGGCTGCGCGCATCGACGGTATTCCGCGCTGGCGCGTCTACGCGAGC
Organism: Paraburkholderia acidicola; assembly: GCF_002362315.1. GTDB lineage: Bacteria > Pseudomonadota > Gammaproteobacteria > Burkholderiales > Burkholderiaceae > Paraburkholderia > Paraburkholderia acidicola. Next base: position 671,510 of record NZ_MTZV01000004.1, on the reverse strand, counting down.
ATCGTGATACCGATGCTCGGACCGTCGATGTCCACCGCATTCGTGCTGCTGTTCGTGATGGTCGTGAAGCTGTATGACGCGGTCGTCGCGATGACACAAGGCGGCCCAGGCACCGCAAGCGAAGTCCCCGCGAAGTTCATCATGGATTATCTGTTCGGCCGAGCGAACATCGGGCTCGCGTCGGCGGCATCGATCGTGTTGCTGGCTACCGTGCTCGCGATCCTCGCGCCGATCTTCTACGCGCGCAGCCGTGTCGCGCTGCGCAAGGACGTCTGATGAGCACCACGCTTTCCACACCCAGCGTGCCGCGCACCGCGGCGCGGCGGCGTTCGCGTTTCACGCCGGCACGCGTCGGCGTGTACGCGTTTCTGCTCACGGCGGCGCTGTTCTTCCTGCTGCCGCTGTACGTGATGCTGGTGACGTCGGTGAAGCCGATGGAGGAGATCCGGCTCGGCAATCTGCTCGCACTGCCGACGCATTTCACGCTGCAACCGTGGAGCGTCGCATGGCAATCGGCCTGCACCGGGCTCGATTGCAACGGGATTCGCGTCGGCTTCTGGAACTCGGTGCGCATCGTCGTGCCGAGTACGATCGTGTCGATCTTCATCGGCGCGGTGAACGGTTATGCGCTGTCGTTCTGGCGGCCACGCGGCGCCGGTGTGCTGTTCGCGGTGCTGTTGATGGGCGCGTTCATTCCTGTGCAAGTGATGATCTATCCGCTCGTACGGGTGCTCGCGAGCGTGCATCTGTTCAGCTCGCTGCCGGGCATCATCGTGATCCATACGATCTTCGGCATGCCGGTGATGACGCTGCTGTTCCGCAATTACTACGCCGCGATTCCGCTCGAACTGTTCAAGGCCGCGCGCATCGACGGCGGCGGTTTCTGGCGCATCTTCATCCAGCTGATGCTACCGATGTCGACGCCGATCATCGTCGTCGCACTGATCATGCAGGTGACGGGCATCTGGAACGACTTCATCCTCGGCCTCGTGTTTGCCGGTACGAAGAACCTGCCGATGACGGTCCAGCTCAACAACATCATCAACACGACGACCGGTGAGCGTCTCTACAACGTCAACATGGCCGCGACGATACTCACGTCGATGGTGCCGCTCGCCATTTACTTTATTTCAGGCCGCTGGTTTGTCCGCGGCATTGCTTCAGGCGCAGTCAAGGGATAGGGCATGGCCAACGTAGCGAATGTGTCGATCCGCAACCTGAAAATCCAGCTCGGCGCGAACGCCGTGATCGACGCGCTCGATCTCGACGTGCGCGCCGGTGAGTTCGTCGTGCTGCTCGGGCCGTCGGGCTGCGGGAAGTCGACGCTGCTGCACAGTATTGCCGGGTTGATCGATGTGGCGGGCGGCACCATCGAGATCGGCGGCGAGGATATGACGTGGGCCGATCCGAAGGACCGGCGCATTGCGCTCGTGTTTCAGTCTTACGCGCTCTATCCGACGATGAGCGTCGAGCGCAACCTCTCGTTTGCGTTGCGGATCAACGGTACGCCGAAGGCGGAGATCGCGCGGCGCGTTAATCGTGCATCCGAGATGCTGCAACTGGGACCGCTGCTGCGTCGTAAGCCGGCTCAGTTGTCGGGCGGCCAGCGGCAGCGCGTGGCGATCGGTCGCGCGATCGTGCGCGAAGCCGATGTCTTTTTGTTCGACGAGCCGCTGTCGAATCTCGATGCGAAACTGCGCACCGAACTGCGCCGCGAACTGAAGCAACTGCATCAGCGGCTCGGCGCGACGATGATTTACGTCACGCACGACCAGGTGGAAGCGATGACGCTTGCCACGCGGATGGCCGTGATGCGCGGCGGTGTGATCCAGCAGATCGGCACGCCCGCCGAAGTTTACGCGCGGCCCGATAACCTGTTTGTCGCGACCTTCCTCGGCTCGCCTGCGATGAACCTGCTGAACGGCCGGTTACAGCGAAACGGCGACAGCGTGCGCTTTCGTACGGCGCAGCTCGATCTCGATGTATCGGCTTACCGTTTCGAGCGTCCGCCTGCGGAAGATCTGCCCTGCGTGCTCGGCGTGCGTGCCGAAGACGTGCGGATTAACGGGGCGCTCAACGGGGTGGACGGGCACGACACGCAACGCGGCGCCGTGACCCTGGTCGAACCGATGGGCAACCATCGGGTTATCTGGCTCGACTATCATGGCGTACAGATCGCGTCGATCGATCAGGACAAGACACCCGTCGCTTCCGGCGACGCGTTCGGATTCTCGTTCGACGGCGCGCATATTTCGCTGTTCGACGAAGCCAGTGGCGCGCGGCTGTAGCGTAGCCATGACGCATCGATAGACGGCGCTTCCTGTTGCGTTTCCGACTCGATGGAGTGTGAGTGGCAACCTTGAAAGACGTGGCAGAGCGTGCGGGCGTCGGCCTGTCGACCGCCTCGCGCGCGCTTTCCGGCAAAGGGCCTGTATCGGCCGATGCCGTGGCGCGCGTGCAGGCCGCTATCGCGGAGCTGAACTTCCGGCCTTCGTCGATCGGTCGCGCGATGGCGACGCGCTCGCTCGGCGTGATCGGCATCTTCGTGCCGACTTTTTTCGGCCCGTATTACGGCACGATCCTCAAGCAGACCGATACGGAACTACGCAACGTGCATCGTCACGTGGTGGTCGCGACCGGTTGCGGCGAGGTGTCGGCCCGCGAGCAGGCAATCGAGGCGGTGCGTTTTCTGATCGCCCGCGATTGCGACGGCGTCGTGGTTATCAGCCACGATCTGCATGACGAAGACCTGATCATGCTGCACGCCTTGCATCCGCGGATGGTGTTCCTCAACCGTGGCTTCGAACAGTTGCCCGATGCATCGTTTTGCCCGGACCACCGGCGCGGCGGCGAACTGGCGGCGCGCACGCTGCTCGATCACGGGCATCGCGAGATTGCGGTGATTGCGGGGCCGTCGAGTGCATCGGACAACCTGATCCGGCTCGGTGGTTTTTTTGCGGAGCTGGCGCGCGCCGGTATCGAGCGTGACGATGTCGTGCTGATCGAATCGGACTTCTCGGCCGAAGGCGGTTATGCGGCCGCACAGACGCTACTCGATACCGGGCGGCCGTTTACCGGGTTGTTCTGCGCCAACGACTCGATGGCGGTCAGCGCGCTGGCCCGTTTGCAGCAAGCGGGGCTGTCGATACCCGGGGATGTTTCGGTGATCGGCTACGACGACGATTACTCGGCGCCGTATGCGTCGCCGGCGCTGACCTCGGTGCATATCCCAACTGCCGATCTCACGCAGAATGCGGTGCGCTGGCTGCTGAATCAATGCTACGGAACCACCAACGACATCGTGCGCGAGTTCCCGATCACGGTGACGATGCGCGCCTCGGTTGGGGCGCCGCCTGCGCAGTCGAAGAAGGGTCGTGAGAAGAAACGGTGACGTGCTGCCGGCTGCGTCAACGACGATCCCGACGCTGATGCAGCATTTCAAAAGATGCAAAGCATAAATATTAAAGCGGCATAAACATATCGGAATTGGATAATTCTCAACGGCGCAATGGCTCGCTACTCTGTGCGATGACATTGCCCCGCGAGGATTTATGGCCGCCTTTCCCCCCGTTCCTGATCACGACTTTCTGCTGACCCGCCGACGCGCGTTGCGCCTGCTCGGTGCGGCACCCGCAGCGGCTGCCTTCGGTGCATTCTCCAGCGTCGACGCACGCGCGGCGACCACCGACCTTTCTTCCGTCACGCTCGTGCTCGGCGATCAGGCCGGCGGCACACGTGCGCTTGCGGAAGCGGCAAAGGTACTGGACGGCACGCCTTACGCATTTCGCTGGGCCAACTTCCAGGGTGCGGCGCCGTTGTTCGAAGCGCAGCGCTCAGGCGCCGTCGATCTCGCGCCGGCCGGCGATCTACCAGTGCTCGCGGCCGCGGTCGGCGACCCGTCGCTGAAGATCGTCGCGGCACGCGTCGGTTCGGGTTCGCAGCTCGGCATCCTCGTGCCGGAAAATTCGAAGCTGCGCAGTGTCGCTGATCTGAACGGGCGCACGGTTTTCGTATCGTCGGCGCGCGGCAGCATTTCGCAGTATCAGCTGTACGGCGCGCTCGCCGAAGCGGGGCTGTCGCGCAACGACGTATCGGTGCGCTTCGTGCTTCCCGTCGATGCCTTCGCCGCGTTCGCGTCCGGTGCAATCGAGGTGTGGGCCACCTTCGATCCGTACTACGGCATCGCCGTGCAGCGCGGTGCGCGCGTCCTGCGCGATGGCATCGGTATTAACAGCGGGCTTGGCTTTATCACGGCGTCGGGTAGCGCGGCCGCCGACCCACACAAACGCGCCGCCATCACCGATGTTCTGCTGCGTTTTCAGCGCGCCGGCGACTGGGCGCTCGCCAATCCCGATGCGTACGCGCAGATCTACGCGTCGCTCACCCGCGCACCGCTGGCAGCGGCGAAGCAGATCACTGCGCGCGCATCGCTGAAGCAGCACTTCGTCAAAGACGCCGACATCGTGGTGCTGCAAAAGGTCGCCGACAGCGCGTATCGCGATGCGATCCTGCCGCGCCGCATCGACGTGCGATCGATCTCCGATACTCAACTCGCCGCGGCGTAAAGCCGCTCCGCCCGTCATGTCCACTCAATCCGAGTTTCTCGATTCTCCGGTCGCGTCGCGGCGTTCGATCGTCTTGCCTCGCGAAACGACACGTCGTGTGCGGATCGCCGCGCTGGCTGCGTTTGCGTGGGCCGGTAGCGCTGCGCTCACGCAATGGTGGCCGAATCTCGACGACTGGCCGTATACGCAGGAACTGCTCGTTCTGAAGCTTGCGCTGGCGGTGCTTGCTGCATCGATCGGCATCGCGGGCTGGCGTGCGGCGGTAACAGCGGCAGAACGTTCTGCTGACGTAGACGTGGGCAACAACGGCGATGCACTGCGCAAGCGCACGTACGCCGAAACATGGTTCGTCGCGGCACCCTGGTTGCTCGCGCTTGCGTTGGGCATCGGCGCGTGGGAAGTGGCGACCGCGAAGCTCGAATGGTTGCCGCGCCCGTTCTTCGCGCCGCCGCAGGCATTGATCGCGGTGTTCTTCGACGATTTTCCGCGGCTCGGATTGAGCGTCGCGCATTCGCTCGGGTTGCTCGCGTATGGCTATGCGATCGGCGCGGCGACCGGGTTCGTGACCGGTGTGAGCATCGGCTGGTCGCGCGCGGTCGGCTACTGGTTGCATCCGGTGCTGCGGCTGATCGGGCCGTTGCCGGCGACCGCCTGGTTGCCACTCGCCTTCTTCTTCTTTCCGTCGAGCTTTAGCGCGAGCGTGTTCCTAATTGCGCTGGCCACTGCGTTTCCGGTTGCCGTGCTGACATGGTCGGGTGTAGCGGGCGTCAACCCGGCGTACTACGACGTCGCTCGTACGCTCGGCGCGCGTCCCGGCTTTCTGATCCTGAAGGTGGCGATTCCCGCGGCATTGCCGTCGGTGTTTGTCGGGTTGTTCATGGGGCTCGGCGCATCGTTCTCGGTGCTGATCGTCGCCGAGATGATGGGCGTGAAAGCGGGGCTCGGCTGGTATCTGCAATGGGCGCAAGGCTGGGCCGCGTACTCGAACATGTACGCCGCGCTGCTGGTGATGGCGCTGATGTGCTCCGGTCTCATCACGTTGCTGTTCCGGTTGCGCGACCGGTTGCTCGCGTGGCAAAAGGGTTTGCTCAAATGGTGACTTCCTCTTCCGCTGCGGCTGTGGCTAACGATGTGCTCGCCACTGCTCAACGCGTCGGCGCGCGCATCGACGTGCGCCACGTCAGCCACCGGTTTGCGTTGCGCGGTGCGGCGCTCGATGTGCTCGACGACATCAACCTGTCCGTCGAACCGGGTGAATTCGTTGCGCTACTCGGTGCGAGCGGGTGCGGCAAGTCGACCTTGCTGCGACTGGTCGCGGGGCTCGACACGCCGACGCGTGGCAGCCTGCTCGCCGACGGTGCGCCGATCGACGGCCCCGATCCGTCGCGTGTCGTGGTGTTTCAGGACCCGACGCTGTACCCGTGGCGTACGGTGCGCGGCAACGTCGCTGTCGGGCCGGAGGCGCAGCGGCGCGCGCGGCGTGGCGGCAAGCGTAGTGATAGCGATGACGTGCGCAACATCGACGAGCGGATCGATGCCGCGCTTGAACTGGTCGGGCTGTCTGAGTTTGCCGACGCGTTTCCGCATCAACTCTCAGGTGGCATGGCGCAGCGTGCAGCACTCGCCCGTGCGCTCGTCAACGACCCGGCGCTGCTGGTCCTCGATGAGCCATTCGGCAAGCTCGATTCGCTGACGCGCATCCGCATGCAGGGGGAACTCGTGCGCCTGTGGCAGGCCGCGCGTTTCTCGGTGCTGTTCGTTACGCACGATGTCGAAGAAGCGCTCGTCGTGGCGAACCGTGTGATCGTGCTCAGCGAACGACCGGCACGCATCCTCACCGAGGTGCGCAACGACGCGCCGTATCCGCGGCATCGCGACGATCCGAAGCTGGTGGCGTTGCGTCGGCAGGTGTTGGCGCAGCTGGGGCTCGATGCGTGAACTGACAACATCAAACGCAATGCCGCAACGGTGTTGCATCGGATCGGAGCGACGTGTTAAAGCGCGAACGCCGATCGACCAACGGGGAGAAACAGCACGATGACTCACTTCGACGATACGACACCCATCAATCCCGAGCGCCGCGCCTGGTTGCGCAAAACCGCATGGGCTGCGGGCGCGGCAGCATTTGGCGGTGTCTCACTGGGCCTGTCGGGACCACTCGCGTATGCAGACAACGCACTCAAGCCGCTCAAACTGTCATGGAACGCCGGCGCGATCTGTACCGCGCCGGTACCGGTCGCCGTGAAGCAAGGCTTCTTCCAGCGCCACGGCTTGCAGGTCGAACTGATCAACTTCGCCGGCTCCACCGATCAGTTGCTCGAAGCGATCGCCACCGGCAAATCGGATGCGGGTGTCGGCATGGCGCTGCGCTGGATCAAACCGCTCGAACAGGGTTTCGACGTCAAGCTGACCGCGGGCATTCATGGTGGCTGCATGCGGTTACTGGCCACGCGCACGTCGGGCATCGTCGATCTGGCCGGGCTTAAAGGACGCACGGTCGGCGTCAGCGATATGGCGAGCCCCGCGAAGAATTTCTTTGCGATCACGCTGAAGAAGCTCGGCATCGATCCGGACAACGACGTGCACTGGCGCCAGTATCCGGCCAGCCTGCTCGGCATTGCGTTGAAGAAGGGTGAGGTGCACGCCATCGCCGATGGCGATCCGACCATCTGGGCGCTGCGCGAATCCGATCACCTGTACGAAGTGTCGAATAACCTGTGCGGCGAATATCAGAACCGCGTGTGCTGCGTGCTCGGCGTGCGCGGCACGCTGATACGCAAGGATCGCGCGACTGCGCAGGCACTGACGCAGGCGTTGCTCGAGGCGACTGAGTGGACGGCAAACAATCCGGCGGATGCGGCAGCGATATTCTCCGCGTATGCGCCGTCGGCGGATGTCGGGCAGCTCACCGCAATGCTGAAGAGTCACACCGACAAACATCATCCGGTCGGCGATGCGTTCAGGAAAGAGATCGCGTTGTATGCGGACGATCTGAAGACGGTTGGTGTGCTGAACAGCGGGACGGATTCAAACCGGTTTTCGACGCGGGTGTTTTCGGACGTGCTTGCGTAGCTGCGGATTTGGTTATGCAGCAGACCGCGGCAGCAGCAACGTCACCGCAAACCCCGTGTCCGCCCGCCGCATCGCCACCGACCCATGATGTTTCATCGCCGCGACGTTGACGAAGGCGAGACCGAGCCCATAACCGTCGACGTTACTCGCCACATGCGAAGGCAATCTGCCGAAGCGCTGCAACGCCTTCTCGTGTGCGCTTTCCGGAATGCCAGGCCCCTCGTCTTCCACGCTGATCGACCAACTCTCTTCAGAACTTGCAAGCGTGCAACGGACTTCCGAACCCGCCGGCCCGTACTTGAGCGCATTGTCGATGAGATTCAACACGGCACGGGTCAACATCAACCGGTCGCCCACGAAAGGATGCGCTTGCGCAGGGATGTTCACCGAGATCCGCGAGTGCCTTGCCTGTGCCTTCTCCCACAACTGATCGGCGGCCACTTCGACCAGATCGCCGAGATCGAACTCTTCGACTTGCAGCCATTCGGATTGTGCTCTTGCCAGACGAGCGAAGCCGTCCGCCAGCGCCAGCGCAGTGCTGGCATGCGACGCGATACGTTCAAGCAACGCCTGCTGCGGTTCCTGTTTGCCACGATGCGTTTCGATCAAGGCGAGGATCGAAGCCAGCGGCGAGCGCATGTCGTGCGATAGAAAATCGAGCGCTTCATTGCGCTGAAGCGCCGCGATATACGAGTTCGAGTGGTAGCGAATCCGTGCAATCAGTTCGATCGCGTCGGGAAGCTTGACGAGGTAGTCGCTTGCGCCCGCAACGAAGGCCGCGCTCTTGATGATCGGTTGTTCTCGCGACGACAGCACGATGACCGGAATGTGCGCCGTAGCCGGATCGGCGCGATAGCTGCGCACGACATCGAGCCCTTCGACGCCGGGCATGACCAGATCCTGCAGGATGACCGTGGGCTTCAGTTCACGCGCGACCGATACAGCCTCGCGACCGTCGTGGCAGAGATGAAGCGTGATATCGCTTTCGTTTGCCAGCGCTCGCGCGACCATCTCGCCGACGATCGGTTGATCGTCGACGAGCAGCACCGACGCGGAAGACGACATCAAGGTTGCGGATGGATCCATCGGCTATAGACGAAGACAGTGAGCGGGACGATGTAATTTCTGTAAGCACAATTCGTTCGCTATGTTATCGCTATTGCCAATGGTCTGTATTTTTATGACCTTCCTGCAGATTACTCCGGCTTACGCAGCAGCAGCCGTTGCCACTTCACGCGGCGCGGCCTGCGCATCGGCTTGAGCCACAGCCGCGCGCACGAGCGGCAGCAGATCGCGACCATACGCCAGCGCATCTTCGAGCGGATCGAAACCGCGGATCAGAAACGTCGACACACCGAGCTTGCGATACTCGAGCAACGCGTCCGTTACTTGCTGCGGCGTACCAACCAATGCCGTCGAATTGCCCGCTGCGCGTGTCAGTGCGGCGATGCCGGTCCACAGACGCGTATCGACGATCGTACCTTTCGCTGCTTCGGCGAGTAACCGCTGTGAGCCGACGTTCTGCGGATCCTTCGGCCGCCGCGTGAAATTCGGCGAGCGTGTGACGACTTCCTTCGCGCGTTCGAGAATCGAATCCGCGCGCGCCCATGCGTCCTCTTCGTTGGCAGCAATGATCGGGCGCAGCGACAGGCTGAAGCGGATGTGCCTGTCTCGTCCATAAACGGCGGCCGCCGCGCGTACGCGCGCGATCGTCTCGGCCACCTGCGCAAGCGATTCGCCCCACAGCGCGTACACGTCGGCGTGCTTGCCCGCTATCGCGATCGCCGCATCGGACGAGCCGCCGAAGTACACCGGCAGGTGCGGTTGCTGCAGCGGCCGCACCTGCGACCGATGACCAACGACGTGGTAGTACGTGCCGGTGTGATCGAACGGTGTGTCGCTGGTCCATGCGCGCTTGACGACATCGAGATATTCGTCGGTGCGCTGATAGCGTTCGTCGTGCGTCAGAAAATCGCCATCGCGTTGCTGCTCGACGTCGTCGCCACCCGAGATGATGTGCACGGCCGCGCGGCCCGCGCTGAAGTGGTCGAGCGTCGCGAGCTGGCGCGCGGCGAGCGTCGGTGCGACGAAGCCGGGCCGGTGCGCGAGCAGAATGCCGAGGCGCTTCGTTTGCTGTGCGACGAACGACGCGATCTGAAAACCGTCCGGCGATGCGCTCGAATGCGCGATGAGCACACGATCGAAGCCACCGTATTCATGTGCCTGCGCAACGGCCGCGATATACGGCGGATTCACGGCCGGCCCTTGCGGCAGACGGATCTCGCTAGACTCCTGGTGGCTCACGTAGCCTATGAATTCGACGCTCATCGTCTCGACTCCTGTTTCGAATGCGCCGGATTCCGGCAGCGTGTTAGCGTGCCGCGAAACCCGCGCGGCCCAGATTGCCGAGCACGGTGTCGTTCTGCGGTGTGTGGATGCGTGCGCACAGTACGTCGCGATAGTGGCGCTCAAGCGCATTGTTGCGACTGAGGCCTGGATTGCTGCTGGCTTCCAGCGCGAGTTCGACGGCCTCGATTGCCTGGCGGCTGACCAGATACTTGATGATCGGCGCATCCGCCGTGGCGATGTCGCCGCGCGCGCCTGCATTGAGCAGCACGCGGTTGTTGAAGAGCAACGCATCGATGCGCCCGAGCGTCTGCTGAAAACTGTCGAGGCTCGACAGCGGTGCGGCGAGTCCGGACGGTACGCGGGTGGCCGCCCACTGCGCGAACCAGTCGCGCCCGGCGCGTGCCACGCCATCGTAGACAGCAGGCAGCAGCACGTTCATCCAGACTGCGGTGAGCGGATCGAGACTGCCTACGCCGGGTGCGGGCAACTGCAGATCGACGGCCTGATCGAATGGGACGCGTACGTTCTCGAAGATCACTTCGTGGCTGCCGGTGGCGCGCATGCCGAGGTGATTCCATGGTTCGCCGAAGTGGATGCCTGGTGAATCGCGATGTACAAGCCACGTTCCAACGCGCGGTGTGGCTTCGTCAGTGCGGCCCCACACGGCAAACCAGGTGAGGCCGGGGCTGCCGGTCGAATAGATCTTGTGACCGTTGAGTAGCCAATGGTCGTCATCCAGCGTGCCGACGGTGGCCGGTAAACCACCACGCGATGGCGAGCCCAGTTCCGGTTCGACGCGTAACGAGTTGATCAGTGCGCCATGCTCGACAGCATCGCGTGCTACACGCTCTTTCAGCGCTACCGGCCAGTTTGGATTGGCCTGCAGACGCAAGTGATACAGGTACTGCATCACGAGAATCAACGCCGTGGATGGCTCACCGCGTGCCACCGCGCGGATCACCTTGAGCGTTTGCGCGAGCGTTGCGCCGCGACCACCGAGCGCACGTGGCACCGTCAATGCAAGAAGACCGGCGCCATGCAGGCGCGCAAGATTGTCGTGCGGAAATAGGGCGCCGCGATCGAGTTCTGCGGCCCCCGCGGCGAATGTATCGCTGAGCGCGGCAAGCCATGTGTCGGCGGCGGCGCTGTCGAGGTCCGCGAGCGCGGCGTGCGCCTCGGCGTCGGGTCGCACATCGGAGCGCGCAGTATCGGGGTGGCGGATGGTCATCGATGGTTCCGGGGCGTGCTACGGCCGTGAAGCGTCAGCACGCATTCGTGCTTGCTAGTGATCACTAAAACCAAATTGCCGGTCGAAGCTCGGCGTCACGTTCAACGGCGCCTTGATGACATCGGCGCGGTGGTACAGGTCGGCCGTTTTTTGCTGCTCGGCGATCAGGCTGTCGTCGATGGCGACCGGATGCAGCTGTGCCCGTTGATAGACAGTTTTCAGCACGTCGGCGGGGAGGCCCGTGACCTGCGACTGCATCGCCGCGACTTCGTCGGGATGCGCGAGCGCCCAGCGCTGCCCGATCGCGACGCGGTGCAGGAAGTCTTCGATCTGCGCGCGCTTGGCCTTGATCGATTCGTCGGTGGCGGCCTGGAAGCTCAGACCCGACGATACACCCACGCCGTTTGCGATGCTGCGATCGTGGTCGCGCAGTTCGGCGAGCGCGACGTACGGGTCCCACGTCGACCATGCATCGACGTTACCGGTGGCGAGCGCGGCCTTCGCGTCCGCGGGCTGCATGAAGCGCAGTGAGACATCGGACAGTTTGATGCCCGCGCGTTCGAGCGTGGCGATGGCGAGGTAGTGGCCAATCGAGCCACGGGTCGTGGCGATGCGCTTGCCCTTTAGATCGGCGGCGCTTTTGATCGGTGAATGCTCGGGCACGACGATGGCTAAATCGACCGGCTGAGAACGCGTCGCGGCCACCGCACGTACGCGCGCGCCGGCGGCATACGCGAAGATCAGTGGTGCGTCGCCCAGACCGCCGACATCGATCGCACCCGCGTTCAGCGCTTCGCCAAGCGGCTGCGCAGCAGGAAAGTTGTACCACTCGATCTTGTACGGCAGGTCCTTCAACTGGCCAGACGCTTCGAGCACGCCGCGCGTCTGGAGTTGCTGGTCACCGACCTTGAGCACGGTTTCGGTCGCGGCATGACTGGCCGCGGGCAGCACGGAAGGCAGCAAGGCGAGCAACAGGGAGGCGAGCAGAACGCGCATAGAGAACCAATGAAGAGGCAGGGGCGGACAGTCAGGCAGTCCACGATACGTACGCGTCCGTTATAAGGCAAACGCATTGTTCTGCTTTGCAAATATGCAAAGGCGAAATGCCGGGAATGCGTGCGCTCATGTAGACGAACGCGCTACGCGTACGGTACGCTCATTCGCATTGCCGCGAATCGACCGGCCTTTTCACCAGAGAACCGATTCAATGAAGCTCGATGACATTGAGGCGTTTGTCGCCGTCGTGCGTTGCCAGTCGCTCAACCAGGCAGCCAGTTCGCTTGAATTGACGCAACCTGCCGTGACGCGGCGTCTGCAGAATTTCGAGGAAGCGCTGGGCGTCGAACTGCTCGACAGGAATACGAAGCCATTGAAGCCGACGCCGATGGGGCTTGTCGTCTACGAACAGTGCCGCGCGATCGTGCGCGAGATGGATGTGCTGCGCGAACTCGTTGCGGTCGATGCACCGCTCGCCGGTGTGTTGCGACTCGGTGTCGCGCAGACGGTTGCCGACGTCGCGTTGCTCGACGCATTGCGTGAACTGAAGCTCGCACATCCGGAGTTGCAGGCGCGCATCTCGACAGGGTGGGGCGCACAGTTGCTGCAAAAACTCGATGAAGGTGCGCTCGACGCGGCCGTCATGCTGCTGCCCGCCAATCGCAGCTTCCCGGACACGTTGCAGGCCGACGCGCTCGGCGCATTGAAGCTCGCTGTGGTGGCGAGCAAGGGCAGCATGAAGCGGCGCGTGTATTCGCTGGCGGAATGTCACGGTTTTGGATGGGTGCTGAACCCGGATGGTTGCGGGTTTCGCGCGGGGCTGCAGCACGCGCTCGCGAGCCAGGGGCTGACGCTGAAACTGAACCTCGAAACGTTCGGTACCGAGTTGCAACTGGGGCTGGTTGCCGAAGGGGTGGGACTCGGTCTCGTGCCGCTGCCGTTGCTACACGCGAGTCCGCACGCGGCGCAACTCGATGTGATCCAGTTGAGCGACTTCAAGCCGGAAATTGCCGTGTGGATGGTGCGTTCGCGTGCGCTCGGCAAACTGCAGGCGGCGCTTGCAGTGCTGTCGGTAAGTATCGAGCGGCGCTTCAAGGCGGCGCGGGTGGCGCGCGCCGCTTGAGCGCTTTTGGGCGACGCGCGGTCAGATCACGAAAAACCCATGCGTGCCGTCGCGTTCGAGTTGCGCGACGAGACCGTATTCCCACTCCAGATACGCATTCATCGCTTCATGCGCGCTGTCGGTGCCTTCATACGGCCGTCGATAGCGATCGATGCGCGGCGACGCGAGTTGCGTATCGCCGGATTCGACCGGCAGGCCCGCCTGAATCCACGCGGCCGTACCGCCTGCCAGCAGATGCACCGGCTTTCCCGTGAGCGCGGCGATTTCAGGTGCGGCGAACGGCGCGAGCGCGCTGGTCGCGCACGTCACGACATAGCGTTTCGCATCGGGTAGCTCGCGCAGGTCCGATGCGTCGCCGACGAGTCGTGAACGCAGCGCCCACCATGCGCCTGGAATATGCGCCTTCACGTGGTTTGCGCTCGACGTGAAATCGAGCACGACGGTGCCGCTTGCCGGATCGGCGAGCCAGGTCGCGAGCGCTTCGGGTGTGACCAGCGGCGTCGCGACCGGTTGCGACTTCGGACCTCGCCATGGGCCATGTTCGGTCAACGCCTCACGGCTCGCCTCGTCGACGACGTACACATCGATGTTCATCTGCGCGAGCCACGACGCCGTCATGTTCGCGCGCACGCCATCGTCGTCGAACAGCACGACGCGTGCGCCGCGTACCGGCGCGAACATCTCCGTTTCCTGCACGAGCTGGCCGCCCGGCGCGCCCTGAAAACCGGGCGCGTGTGCGGTTTCATATTCGGTGGGCGTGCGGACGTCGAAGCGATACGTGGTGCGTGACGTATCCGCGCTCCATGTTGCTGCTTCGTCGAGTGTCGTGCGGTGTACGCCTGCGCGATCGGCGAGCGCACGTGAAGCGCGGCGTGATGGCGCGAGATCGTCGGTGGCGAGGCCAGCCTGTGGATCGAATTGCCGCGCGCTGCCGTGTTCGAGCGTCTGGCCTGCCAGCGTCCAGCCGATCGTGCCGTTACGCAGCGCCGCAACCGGATTCGGCAACCCGGCATTCACGAGCGACTGCGTACCGATGATGCTGCGCGTCCGCCCCGCGCAATTGACGATCACGCGCGTTGCCGGGTTCGGTGCCAGCGCGCGGGCACGCAGCACGAGTTCGGCACCCGGCACGCTGATGCTGCCGGGGATGTTCATCGTTTGATATTCATCGTAGCGGCGTGCATCGAGCACGACGACGTCATCGCCGCTTTTCAGCAACGCGTCGACCGCTTGCGCGGATAGCGACGGCGTATGCCGTTGCGCTTCGACGAATTCGCCGAACGCCTTGCTCGGCACGTTGACGTCGCGAAACGTTTCGCCACCCGCGCGAATCCAGCCGTCGAGACCTCCGTCGAGCAACGCAACGTCGGTGTAGCCGAGTTCGCCCAGACGCTGTGCAGCACGTTCGGCATAGCCTTCGCCCGCATCGAGCAGGACGATCGGCACCGTGCGGCGCGGCAGACGTGTCCACGCTTCGAGTTCGAGCTTCGACAGCGACAGGTTGGCCGCGAACAGCGGATGACTCTGCGCATGCGGATCTTCTTCGCGCACGTCGAGCAGGGCGATCTCGCGTCGGGCGAGCAGGGTTTCGCGCACGTCCTGAACGGTGCGCAGCGGAAATGAACTCATGTGGCGAGGGCTTCCTTGCTGAGATTCCAGAGATTGGGCAGGGTGTCGTTCGAATAGCCGGAGATGAAGGGCTTCGGCGGCCCCCCGTCGGGCGGATACACCGAACGTCGTACCGCGCCGATGTTCGCGCCGTACACGTGAATGCTGATCGACACGCGATCATCGTAAGCGTTACTGACGCGGTGGATGTCGCCGAGATCGGGCGAGACGGCATCGACGGTACCGCGTTCGAGCAGGACGTCGTCGCCAGTGGCGTGCAGTACGCCGTGCACATCGCGCCGGTACGACGCTGCGCGCTCGGCGCCGCGCAATACGCCGATCAAGCCCCACACCGTGTGATCGTGAACCGGCGTGCGTTGGCCCGGTCCCCAGACGAAGCTGACGACCGAAAAGCGCTGCCGTGCATCGGCATACAGCAGGAACTGTTGATAGCGATCCGGCGAAGGCTCTGCATACGCATCGGGCAACCAGTCATCGACGGCGACGAGCTGACGTAGCGCGGCCGAACCTCGTTCGATCAGCTCGGCTTCAGCGTGCGCTGTGTCAACGATTGCCGCGATTTCACCGACGAAGTGCCGCAGTTTGCCGATCGTCATCAGTCGAGCAGGTCCGGTTCGGTCTCGACGAGCCCTTCGTACAGGCTCTCGAATGAAAAGTACGCGCCGCCCGGACGGCCGACGCGCTCATGCGTGAGTGCGGCGACATCGTGCGGGATCAGTTGCGGTTTGCCGGCCGCTTCGGCAAGCAGTTGTGTATGGCATGCGTTGTCGAGCGCGATGTACCACCAGGCCGCGGCACCGACGCTCGGGCCTGCGGTGAGGATGCCGTGGTTCTTCAGGATCACGGCCTTGTTCGAGCCAAGCGCTTCGGCGATGCGTGCGCCTTCGCTGGTGTCGAGCACGACGCCCTGGAAGTCGTCGAACAGCGCATGGTCTTCGTAGAACGAGCACGCGTCCTGCGTGAGCGGATCGATCGTGCGGCCGAGCGTCGACCATGCCTTGCCGTACAGCGAATGCGTGTGTGCGGCGGCGACGATGTCGGGCCGCGCTTCGTGAATCGCCGAATGGATGGCAAATGCAGCCTGATTGAGCGGCCCTTCGCCGACCACGATTTCTCCGTGGCTGTTCACGAGCAGCAGGTCCGATACGCGGATTCGCGCGAAGTGCCGGCCGAGCGGATTGACCCAGAAGTGATCGGGCCATTCCGGATCGCGCGCGGTGATATGACCGGCGAGCCCTTGATCGAATCCGTAACGCGCGAACAGCCGGAAAGCACCGGCGAGTCGCTCCTGGCGGTGGCGGCGTTCGGCGGCGAGTGTTGGCGCGGCTGGTACTTCGTCGAACCAGAATTTGCGGATGGGTGTGTCGCGCAGTGCGACTGCCGGAGTGAAAGCGGGCGCAGCGGAAAGCGTGGTGCTCATCGCGGGATGTCCTTGAGTTCAGGCAGCGTGACGCACGCGCGACGTCAGTTCGCGGGTCGCGGGAATCAGTTCGCGGCCATAGTCGACAGCGTCTTCGAGTGGATCGAAACCGCGGATCAGAAACGTCGTCACGCCGAGTTCGTGATACTCGGCGAGCGTTTGCGCGACCTGCGCCGGTGTGCCGACCAGCGCCGTCGAATTCGAGCGTCCGCCGATTTCTTTGGCGACCGCGGTCCACAGCCGTTCATCCGCACGCACACCCGAGCCCGATGCAGCCAGCAAGCGGCGCGCCCCTTCGCTTTCGAGCGGTGCGCCCGTCCCGAGCCCCTGAGCTTCGCGCAGGCGCCGCGTCTCGGCGAGGATGTGTTCGGCGCGCTCCCAGGCGGCGGCCTCGGTGGCGGCGAGGATCGGCCGGAACGATACCGAGAAGCGCACGGTGCGGCCATGCTTCGCGGCTTCGGCGCGCACGCGCGTGACCTGCTCCAGCACCTGTTGCTTCGATTCGCCCCACAACGCGTAGACGTCCGCGTGCTTGCCGGCCACTTCGAGCGCGGGCGCGGACGCGCCGCCGAAATAGATCGGCACGTAAGGCGTCTGCTTCGGCTTGATTTCGGAGAACGCTTTCTCGAAGCGATAGAAACGGCCTTCGTGATCGAACGGCGCTGTTTCGGTCCAGACGCGCCGCAGGATCTGCAGATACTCGTCGGTACGCGCATAGCGCTCATCGTGCGCGAGGAAGTCGCCGTCGCGCCGTTGCTCGGTGTCGCTACCACCGGAGATGAAGTGCACCGCGAGCCGCCCGCCGGACAGCTGATCGAGCGTCGCGAGCTGCCGCGCAGCCAGTGTCGGCGAAACGAAGCCGGGCCGGTGCGCGAGCATGAAATGAACCCGCGAGGTGACGCTCGCCGCATATGCGACAGTCAGCATCGCGTCCGGGCTCGTCGAATGGTAGGGCACGAGAATGCGGTTGAAGCCGGCCGCTTCGTGGGCCTGGGCGAACTGGCGCAGATAATCGATGTCGAGGGCGGGGCCCTGCGCCAGATGGGTTTCCGACACTTTCTGCGGCTGGATCATGCCGATGAATTCGACGCTCACGCTGGCTCCTTGTCTGCGCGCCGACGCCATGAGGCGCCGTGCGGATAGCGACGGGCAGCGTGCTGCGAACGAAGTGCCGAGCACCTGCCGACTGTCTCGCAGGTTAACACCGGGCCATGCAAAGCTTAAATATTAAATGCCGATAAACATATCGGTTGCGCATGTTTGTGGCGGAGCCTCAGGTGAGGCGATGCGCGATGCAGGCTAGGTCTTTGCCGGGGCCGGGCCCCGGCTGCCGCGCGCGATTTCGTCGCCGGCATCGTGTGCGAGCCGGCGCGTGACCGGGATCGAGGCGAACGAACACAACCCGACGACGAGGAACGCCGGCCAGAAGTCCGACCACGTGATGGCCGGATGCCCGTGCAGCGAGCGTGTGATCTGCAGCACGATCCCGCCGATCGTCACACCGAGGCCGAGCGAAATCTGCTGCACGACGCTGCCGAGGCTGGTGGCGCGGCCGACGTCGCGGCTCTCGATCTGCGCGTAGGTCATCGAGTTCAGGCTGGTGAACTGCAGCGCCGGGAAGAAGCCGCCCAGCAGCACGACGACCCAGATGATCCACGTGGGCGTGCCCGGCACGAACGCGCCGCATGCGGCAATCGCGATGCCGGAGAACGCGGCGTTATACATCAGCACGGTGCGAAAGCCGAAGCGGCGCAGCGTGGTCGTGGCGAGCGTACGCATGAACATGCCGCCGAACGCCGATGCGCACGTGATGAGCCCCGACTTGAACGCGCTCATACCGAGCCCTTCCTGCAGGATGAGCGGCAGCAGAAACGGCACCGCACCGAGGCCGATACGAAACAGCGATCCGCCGAGCACGCTCGCCTGAAAGGTCGGCACGCGGAAAAAGCGCAGATCGAGCAGTGGCAGCGTCGCGCGGCGGGCGTGCAGAACGTACAGACCGAGCATCACCGCGCCGAGCACGGTCATCTCCGTGGCGGTCGTGCCGGACGCGAGTTCGCTGCCCACCAGCGAAAGCCCGAGCAGGAACAGCGACGCGCCGCCGGCCGACAGCACGAAGCCGGTCCAGTCGAGCGGCCCAGGATGCGGCTCGCGTGTGTTCTTGATGTGCTTGTTGGTGAGGTAGATGCCGAGAATGCCGATCGGGATGTTGATGAAGAAGATCAGCCGCCAGTGCAGGTAAGTCGTAATGAAACCGCCTAGCAGCGGGCCGGCTGCGGGCCCGAGCATCGCGGGCAGGCTCAGGTAATTCATCGCGCGGACGAACTCCGAGCGATCGACGACACGAAAGATAATGATCCGCCCGACCGGCACCATCATGGCACCGCCCACGCCTTGCACGAAGCGCGCAAGCGTGAAGGTGAAGAGCGAAGTAGAGGCCGCGCACAGCAGCGAACCGGCAACGAAGATGCCGATGGCCGTGCGGAACACCGTGCGGGCACCGAAGCGGTCGGCGAGCCAGCCGCAGACCGGAATGAACACGCCAAGCCCCAGCACATAACTGGTCACGGCGATTTTCAGGGTGACTGGGTCGCGTCCGAATGCGCGTGCCATCTCGGGCAACGCAGTGACGATCACGTTGGCGTCCACGCTCTCCATGAACATTGCACACGCAACGATCATGGGGGCAATGAAAGCCTTCGGAACAAGCGACATGGACAGCGTGGGGTGGTGAGACAGGGGTGAGCGCGAGTCGTGATTATTGCATCGATGTGCGGGTTTGCGCAGATGTTATTCGCGCGGTTCGCCGAATAATCGCAATGCGATCTGTGCCGCTTCGTCATGATCGGGAGACACATCCTCATTGCTGGCCCAGGCGACGAAGCCGTCGGGTCGCACGAGTAGCGCGCTTAAACCCAGCCGATTCTTGACTTCACTTCCAACGTACGTGATCCGGTCGCTCCAGCAGTTTGCTAGCTGTTCAAGTGCCGGGCGAGCGTCGAAGTCGAGGAGCAAGCCTTTTCCGTTCGCGAGAAGCTCGCCGAGCTTCGTTCCGTCGATCAACTCGAAGTCAGGCGCGCTGCGGCCCACCAGCGCATGATTGCCGCCCAGATCGTAGCGAAGCGAAACGCCCCAGACGCGCTCGGCGAAATAGGTCGCGCCGTCGCGTGTGTCGATGAGATCGCGGACGATCGCTTCGAGCGCGCGCGAACTCCGGCTGGGCCGCATCAGCGCGACCTGGGCACGCGACCAGTCGAGCACCTGCGCCCCCACCGGATGCCGCTCGCTCGCATAGCTGTCGAGCAAGCCGTCGGGCGCGTCGCCACGAACGGTAGCAGCGAGCTTCCAGCCAAGGTTCATCGCGTCGCCGAGCCCGAGGTTGAGCCCCTGGCCACCTAACGGGGAATGGATGTGCGCGGCATCGCCGGCGAGCAGCACCCGCCCTTTGCGGTAAGCCGTCGCCTGATACGTGCGATCGGTCCAGGTCGTGGCAAGGCGAAGGGCAGTCAACGTGACATCGGCGCCGGAGATATGACGCAACACCGCCTGCACGTGCTCGAGCGTGATGAGCTCGGTTCGATGAAATGCGCCGCCATCGAAAGCAACCATCGCGATGATCCCGGGCTGCGACTGAAAATACATACCGGTCGGCGTGTAGTGGCGGCCGAGACTCAGCGTGTCCGGATCGGCAAGCTCGACTTGAACCGAATAGCCGGTGAACTCCGGATCGGTACCGGCGAATTCGAAGCCCCCCACCTTGCGCACGACGCTGCGTCCACCATCGCAACCGACCAGCCAGCGCGCGTGAAAAGTTTCGCCACCCGCACGAATGGTCACTTCTTCGTCCGTCTGGTCGAAGTCTTCGACACCGAGACCCCGTTTGATCTCGACGCCGGTCGAGTCCGCGCGAGCGGCGAGAGCCGATTCGATGCGCGCCATATCGGCGGCCATGTTGGTATCGGCGGGACTGGGCAGGCGATACGCCCACTTCGACGTATCGATGTTGTCGAAGTCGAACGGAATGCCGGCGAAGTGCCCCGCCTGGCGACGGGCCGGTTGCGCGCGTTGCGGCATCGCGATGTCGTTCAGCAAGCCGCGACGGTAGAAGGCTTCGATCGTGGGCACCGACAGACCGCGCATACCGAACGGAAGGCGCTTCAAGGGCGAATCAGGACTAGCGGCCTGTTCCAGCACCAGCACCGAGAGTCCAGCGAGGCGCAGTTCACACGCGAGAAACAGGCCGACCGGGCCGGCGCCGGCGATTACAACGTCATAGATCAAGTTAGTTTCCTCAGTCGCTAGATGAACGCATTGTAGGCAGATCCCGAAAGTACGACCGCAACGCCTCGACGGCTGCCCGAACCTTTGCTGGCTGGCCATCCTTGCGCGGTGTCACCAGTGTCACGGGGTGAGTCGGAAACGTCCACTTCGGCAGAACATGAACCAGATTGCGGTGCTGGAGCGCGCTCAATACCTCGATATACGACAGGCGCGCTATCCCCAGTCCCGCCTCGCACATCTGATGAATCGCAGGTTGCGTCGTACTGATGACGCGCACGCTAACCTGCACCGTCTGTTTCATCCGTCTCTCACCGAAGAGCGTCACGGGTATGACCGGTGCCGCACCATCCGAAGAATCGACGGAGCGAGCGGCCTCGACCTGCTTCTCGAGCGTGATCCACTGATGCTCACTTAACTCCTGCGGACTGTTCGGCGTGCCGTTGCGCGCCAGATAGGCGGGAGAAGCACACAGGATCGTTTCGAGTTCGCAGAGCTTCTGGGTAGTCCAGCCGGAGTCGGCCATATTGCCTATGCGGATGGCGAGGTCGGCGCGCGCGTCGATCAGATCGATCATCTCGTCGCTTGCCAGCAGGCGCAGACGCAACTGTGGCCAGGTCGACAGGACCGAGGCCAGCGCCGGCGCGATGTAAGGCCCAAGGCCCAGTGGCGCGGCAATCCGCAACTCGCCGGTGGGCGCGTCCCGCGCCTCGCTCAATGAATCGCTTGCCGCTTTCCATGAGGCCATCAGTTGCAGGCAGTGCGCATAACACTGCTTGCCGTCTTCGGTGAGCGTCAGCTTGCGCGTCGAACGATGCAGCAGCGTGACGCCGGCATGCCGTTCGAGTGCCTTGATGGTCTGGCTGACCGCCGACGGCGTCATCCCCAGTCGTATCGCCGCCGCGCTCATCGAACCGTGCGAGACCGTTTCCGCGAAAACCACCAGTTGACGTAGATCGTTCATCTTGAAGTCAGGCTTAAAAGAGATCGTAGTTTGCGCTGTATTTTAAAGTCGAAGATGGGTCGGTAGCATGGTGTTTTCATCTTTACTTGTGAGAAAGACCATGAAAGTTGCGTTGATTGGCTCGTCGGGCTTTGTCGGCAAGCATGTGCAGAAGGAGTTGCTCCAGCGGGGGCATCAGGTCACGGTGATGGTTCGAAAGAGCGGCAGCATTGAGCCGCGAGAAGGCCTCAATGTCGTAACCGGCGACGCCTATTCGCCGGAATCGGTCGCAAGCGCCGTGCGCGGCCACGATGCCGTCGTGTCGGCGTTCAACCCCGGCTGGAACGACCCGGAATTGTTCGATAACTTCCTGCGTGGGCACGACGCTATTGTTCGCGGCGTCGAAGCGAGCGGGGTGCGGCGTCTGGTGGTGATCGGCGGTGCGGGTAGTCTCTTTGTCGCGCCGGGTGTCCAGCTTGTCGACACCGAGGACTTCATTGCGCACGTCCCGCCGAACATTCAGCCTGGCGCGAGAGCGGCACGGGACGCGTTGAATACGATGCGCAGCAACACCACACTCGACTGGACGTTTGTGAGCCCGCCGGCGTTTCTCGTGGAAGGCGAGCGCACGGGGACCTACCGTCTTGGCGCAGAGGACCTGCTGATGGATGGCGACAAGCCCGCCGGTATTTCAGTAGCGGACCTCGCTGTGGCGATCGTCGACGAGCTTGAGACGCCTCGCTATATCAAGGGGCGATTTACGGCTGCGCGCGAGGCGTGAGCTGAGTGACGCGCTCGCTGGGGACTGGAAATCTGCAAAGCACGGTGAGGGTAGACAACACAGGGGGTGTGCTGGCTATCCCGCCCGCCTGTGTACATATGTTCCGCACCTGGGACCACATTGCGAGGGCGGGGTGGCTCGCAACGGCGGCGTCACCCTGGAGGCGCCAGAACCACTGCGATGGGGATTGCTGGCAATAGCCACCGACGCCCCCCAGCAGAGTGCCGGGAGGGAATATCAGCGCTGCCACGCTGGCGGACGAAGTAGTACACGCAGCGGGTCCCTTGGGATCCCACTGTGCCCATGCTGGGTGTCCCGACGTCAATCCCAGCACCAGTACCAGTACCGGTACCAGGGCGGGGACTGGAATCCCAGACACGGATAGCGCGCGTCTGAACGCGTCGGGCCGGCTGATGTGCGTGTTCATGTTTTAACTCCTCGCTCTGTGCTCATGGAGTAATCGGGGTGTTTTAAAGGGCAACGTGCAGGTCGATGGGCAGACGCCAGTTCAGTACTGGGTAATCGCCATAGGGGCCCGGCATGGCGCGAGGCGGGCGACGGAGCATCTGCTGTAAATCGAGCGCTGCCCGCCTGGCGTCACCAGAAATATTTGCGCCTGGCTCGGAAGCTGGTCACCGAAATCATCTGTCACAAGGACGTTCCCACTCCCGTCGATGGTCGGCGCAATTCCGCTCGGCGTGATCCCCTGGGGTCCCTGCGAACTAACGCCGAAATCGGTGATCAGCGTGCGGACACCACTGCTGGAGATACCCCACAACGCGCCCTGACTATTGGTGCCACCGAGATTGTCCGTCACCACGATCGAGGCGCCCCGCAGGGTGGGGACCACGGCGATAGCCTGCGGTCCAGGGATAGTGAGTCCCTCTGTGCTGATACTAAAGTCGCTGAGATAGGTGCGATAGCCCTGGAAGTCCACGGTAAAGACCGACCCCTCACTGTGAAGGCCCTCAACGTCATCCAGTACGACCAGGCCCCCACTCGCGCCAAACACGCTCAATACCCCGGCGGGTACGGCAGCGATGGCAATGGGATTTACGCCTCCCGGGCCTTCCGAGCCGTTGCCGAAATCGCTCAGAAAGATGCGATTCCCACTAACCGGATCGACCGCGAAGACGGCACCGTTGTGGCCCGTGCCGGAGTTTTTATCGACGACATAGAGTGTGCCGCCCTGCCCGGAGGGTCCACTGACGTATGCAACGCCTACCGGGTTTTCTCCGAGACCCTGCCAGCCGTTACCGAAGTCGCTCAGGAGCGTGCGCTGCCCGTTGCTGGGGTTGACCAGAAACAGGGCTCCCGCTCCGTTGCTGCCCGCAAATGCATCCGTGACTGCCACGCTGCCGCCACCTTCACCCGGCGGCCCAGATGGCACCCAGGCCGTGCCTCCGAGATTGCCACTGCCAATCGGGCCCTGGGCGGGGTTGCCGAAATCGCTGAACGCGGTGAGTGTTCCATTGGCGCTGATCATCAGGAGCTCGCCGCCAAGGATGGGCACGTTCACGTTATCCGGCTGACCTGGGTCGGTCTGGAGGCTGGAGACCTGGGTTCCCAGCCCATTGTCGACCACCACGGTGGTCTGGGCCTGCACAGTGGCGGCACCTAGTAGTCCGGCTGCGACGAGAACCATCCAGAGTAATGTGCGTTGCGCTTGCATACGATGTCTCCTGTACGAATGAAAGGAGCCGTTGAGAAAAGATCGTGGTTATCGGGAGCGACGGCCTCGTTGAGGCGCTGACTGATGCGGGTGAATTGATACGGGTGGGTGCCGTGTATCGCTACGCAAAACGAAGTCGTCCGCCTGGCACGCTCGCGTGAAAGCGGTAAAAGAAACGGTGGACTGATTCGGGGTTTGAGATGGTCGGCTAGGAATAAGTCTAGGATAGGTCTGATGATTTACAAGAGACAAAGTCGGTGATTGGGAAGATTGCTTTCACTTAGCGAAACGATTCATGTCATTAAATCCGCGCGAGATATCGTGTGTCATTCAGGAGAATCGAACATGCAAACCGAAGCCGAATTACGAGTTGATCTGGCGGCCTGTTTCCGCCTGATTCACCTGTACGGATGGGACGACATCGTCTTCACGCATATCTCGGTGCGCGTGCCAGGGCCGGGGCATCAATTCCTCATCAACCGCTTCGATCTCACCTTCGAGGAAATCACGGCATCGAATCTGGTGAAGGTCGATTTTTCCGGCGACGAGACGGTAGCCCGAGAACTGCGTGTCAATCCTGCCGGACTGGTCATTCATAGTGCGATTCAGGAGAGTCGACCCGATGCCGAGTGCGTGGTGCATTGCCATACCCAGGCGGGCATCGCGGTATCGTCGCAGCGCGATGGACTTCTGCCAGTTTCCCAACAGGCTATGCTCGTGCTCAGCTCGCTCGGTTACCACGATTACGAAGGACTGGTTCTCCACGACGACGAAAAGCCGCGCCTCGTGAAGAGTCTCGGCCAGAACGAATACTTGATGCTGCGTCACCATGGTCTGCTCACTGTCGGTCGTACAGTGGCCGACGCGTTCAAGCGCATGTACACGCTGCAGCGCGCGTGCGAGACGCAGATCATGGCGCAATCCGGTGGGGCTGTTCTCGCCGAGGTGGCGCCCGCGGCGCGCGAGCGGCTGCGGGAAGATGTGCGCCGGGTGACTAAAGGTAATGACGGGGCGCTGATCTGGCCTGCGTTGCTGCGCAGGCTGGATCGGCTGGATCCGGGCTATAAGGACTGAAACGGGTCGCGCGGCTAACCGCGCACAAACCACGTTCGCTTAGCCGAATTGAGCATGCCCCGATACACGAGCCACGACACGACAAAACTCGCGGGTGCGGAAAACGACTGCACGGCACCTGGCACATTCATCAACACCAGACCGGCGAACGCACCTGCAAACCAGGCCGTCAAGCCACCAGGGTTAAACGCAGGCACATGCGAATCGCGACATTCGATTTCTCCGCCGATCAGCTCGTCGTAGCGTGTCGAAAGGATGTGTGCGAGCGCCACACCGACCCACGCGACCACAAAAATTCCCTGATACGCGAGCGCCTGCAGGATCTTCGAAAACACATCGGCCATCATCAACGCATAAACAACCGCACCGACGACAAGTGCCCACACGAACTTCGGCGCACGCAGCCCCGCGAGTTTCTGAAAGAAAGCCTGCATGTTAATGGCCGCAAGATAGTAGTTCGCGGTGTTGATGCGCGATTGCGTGACCCATACGAACAGCAGACCCCAGATCCCCATCAGCTTGAGCAGCGCAAGCACGACGGATACCTCCGAGAGCGCGCCGAGACCGGGAATCGTACTGACCAGATAGATGCCAGCTGCGCCATTCAACAGAAACGTGACCAGATAGAACGGCATGCCGAAGTTGAAGCGGCCGTGATAGACCGCATCCTTCTGGCGACCGAAGCGGGCGTAGTCGAAGGTGAACATCATCAGTACCCAGACGCCCATGTAGTACACGAAGCAACTCCACCAGCCGTTGGCAGGCACGCTGCCTTTCGGACCGAAGTCGAGCCACGCTGCGTTGTAGCCGTATTCATGCGTAGCCAGCGCGACGGCAGCGATCAGTCCGAGCAGATAGAACGGCAGCAGAACGCCGTTGAACTTGTCGAGCCAGTGCTGCACGCTGCCGAACACGAGCGGCACGCTGTAACAAACGACGATCAGCGCAGCCCACCGGTAGTCGAGCACGGGAAACAGGCTGTGTGCTGCAACGGCGATCACCGATCCTTCAAATACCGCGTAATAGATCGCAGTCGCGAAGAAGATCAACGTGGCGAGCGCGGCGCCCGCGCTGCCGAACAGCACGCGCGAAAACAACGCAACAGACAGGCCGGTGCGCACCGCGTAGCGGCTAATGACGGAATTGACGAGACCGTACGACACGACCGATAACGCCATCCCGATCAATGCATTGCGCGCGCCGTAATTGAGCGCGAGCGTTGCACCGACGACGATGTAAAACACCGCGCTGCACACGGCCCACCAGGCCATGGTGAGCGAGAACGCGGGCATGCGCGCATGCTCCGGTATGGCGACCGTCGATAGATCGAGATCGCTTGCGGCGGGTTCCTGCGCCGGATTGACCATGATCGTGCTCCTCAGTGCATCTACAGGTTTTGGGAACGGCACCGTCATGGCAACCGTGTCCGGTGCCATGACGACGTACGAGAGAAAGACCGACAGACAGACGGGCGTAAAACGACGAACGCAAGTGCTCCGTGCGGCGCATGGCGCTGCACGACTGGATCACGACATTGCATCGAAAGATCGCGGGAGCGGCGCGTAATTCAACCGCTCCACGAATGCGCTAGCGCAGCAACACCTCGCGCAACCGTGCGAGTCTCAGTTGAGCATCGCGACGGGCCGCAAGCGCCTGCGTCATGGTGACCGGCAGGAAGCGCGCCTGATGGTTCGGCTGCATTTGCCCGATCAGATCCATATCGGCGCTGATGACCGTGCCGATCGTGGCGTAGCCGCCACCGGACACCGCATCGAGATGCAGGATGATCGGTTCGAGCCCGGCTGGGACCTGAATCGAGCCAATCGGATAGCAGGCGTCGACGATGTTCGAGGGATCGGAACCGGCGCCGAACGGCTGTTCACGCTCGCGAAACTTGAGCGGTCGACCCTGTTTGTAGCGGTAACCGATGCGATCCGCTTCAGGGGCAACCGTCCACGTATCTTCGTAAAAGGTGATCGACGACTCGTCGGTCAACCGATGAAAGTAGAGACCGGGCAGCACGCGCAGTTCGACTTCGCGAGCGAGCGGCGTACGCAGTTTTTCGGGCAATTCGGTGCCTTCACGAGCGGGTCCTCGCGTTTGCCCGATCCGCAACTGGTCACCCTTCTGCAGGCGACGACCCTCGTGTCCGCCAAACGCGCCGAGTGTGTAAGTGGATCGGCTTCCGAGCATCACAGGTACGTCGATGCCACCCGCTACCGCGAGACAGGCTCGCGCGCCGCCCTTCACATACTCGAATGTCAGCGTGCTGCCTGCCTTGATGCGCAACGCGACGTTGCAGGCGTGGGCAACGCCGTCGATTTTGGGCTGCATCTCGGCACCCGTCACGGCGATCAGTGTGTCCACATGAAACAGAAGTTGCGGGCCAAGCAGCGTGCATTCGAGTGCAGCCGCGCCTTCGGGATTGCCGACCAGAAGATTGGCGGCGCGCAATGCGTACTGATCCAGCGCGCCGGACGGTGGAATGCCGACGTGGTAATACCCGTGCCGGCCCGTATCCTGCACCGATGTAGCCAGTCCGGGTTTGACCACCTCGATGGCGTAGAGCGGGTTAGTCGGCATGGAGCACCTCGATCAACGAGCGGTTGTAGGCCTCGGGGTCGCGCATGAACGACGCGAGCGAGAAATTCACCTCGCGCACGCGCAATGAAAAGGTCCCTGCATCGACCGCGGCCACGGCTTTGTCGTAGGTGTCGCGATCGATCGGTTTGAACTTGACGATGTCACCCGGACGAAAGAACACCATGAAGTCGCGCAGATAATCCAGGCGTTGTGCCGGATCGAAGATCGGTGCGGGCGTCACGCCGAACATCTGATATCCGCCAGCGCCGCGCACCGAGTAGATGCAGCCGAAGCAGCCGCCGTGGCCGACCGTCAGCTTTGGCGTATCGGTGCGCGGTCGCAGGTATTTCGGCACCTGCAACTGACGGGCACGTTCGACCATCTGGAACATGAATGGCAAGCCCGCTACGAAGCCGACCATTGAGACAAACCACGGGGAGCCGGAGTGCGCCGCGATGAAGTCGTCGACATCTTTTTTCCCGTTGATCCGCGCTGCGTACTCCAGGTCCGTCGAGGTCGGGTCCTGATGCCGTTCGCGAAAGCGCATGAGTGTTTCGTGCGTCCACGGATCGTTGTAAAGCACGGGCACCTCGACGATACGCGTCGCCATGTCGAGATCCGTCGCGTCGGCTACTTCGGCCTCGATTTGCTGAAGCAACGCGAGCAGCACGTCCGGTTCGATTACATCGGGATCGTATCGAACCTGGTAAGACGCATTGGCGGGACAGATTTCGGTGACGCCATCCACCTTGCGGCGCTGCAGTTCGCGCGTGATCGCGGTGCCCTTGAAGAACGCTTCGAGCGACATGTCCTCGCTGATTTCCACGAAGATAAACTCGTCGCCGCCGAATGTGTAGCGGATCGTCATTTCACCTCCTCGCTTTCAGCCGCCGTCGTTCTTGCGCGCCAGTCCGCCATCCACGCTTCCAGGTAGTTCGTGTGATAACGACCGGCGCGGATATCGTCGTCTTCGAGCAGCGCGCGGTGCAGCGTCGCGGTGGTCTTGATGCCCGCGATACGCAGTTCGCTCAACGCCCGTTTGAGCCGTGCGAGTGCGGCAGGCCGGCTTTCGTCAAACACAATCAGCTTGGCGAGCAACGAATCGTAGAACGGCGGGACGACGTAACCCTGGTAGAGCATCGAATCGATACGCACGCCAGGGCCTGTCGGCCAGACCAGCTCGTCGATGCGACCCGGGCACGGACGAAAGTCATGCTCGGGGTCTTCCGCGTTGATCCGGCATTCGAGCGCGGCACCGCGCATCGCGATGTTGTCCTGCGCGAAACGCAACGGCTCGCCATCGGCGATACGCAGCGTCTCGCGCACCAGATCGATTCCGGTGATGGCCTCGGTGACCGGATGCTCGACCTGGATGCGCGTGTTCATTTCGATGAAGTAGAACTCATCGCGTGTTTCATCGAACAGGTATTCCAGCGTTCCCGCGCTGCGATAACCCACTTGCCTGGCAAGCCGTGTCGCGGATGCACATAGCGCGTTGCGTAGTGCCGGCGTGAGCGACGGTGACGGCGCTTCTTCGAGAATTTTCTGGCGCCGCCGTTGCAGCGAACACTCGCGTTCGAACAGATGAACGACATTGTCGCCGTCGCCGAGTACCTGCACTTCGATATGCCGGGCACGCGCGATGAATCGTTCGAGATACACCCCGCCGTTGCCGAACGCTGCCTGTGCCTCGCGTTGTGCAAGCGGCAGCTCAGTGTCGAGTTGCGCCGCGTCGTGCGCCACGCGGATGCCGCGTCCGCCGCCACCGGCTGCTGCCTTGATCATCATCGGGTAGCCGATTCTTGCTGCAATCTCGCGCGCTTCGTCGAGAGACAGCACGACACCGTTGCTGCCGGGCACCGTCGGTACGCCGGCGCGCTGTGCGGTTTCTCGCGCCCTTGCCTTGTCGCCCATGGTGGCGATGACGCTCGACGATGGGCCTACAAAGATGATCCCGGCGTTCTCGACCTGTGCTGCGAACGCGGCATTTTCGGAGAGAAAACCGTACCCCGGATGAATGGCGTCCGCTCCGCACTGCTGTGCGGCGGCGAGAATTGCCGCGGGGTTCAGGTAGCTCTTCGCCGCATGCGCGGAGCCGATGTGAATGGCCTCGTCGGCCATGCGGGCGGCCAGGCTCTCGCGATCGGCATCGCTTACGACGGCGACGGCCCGCATGCCCAGTTCATGGGCTGCGCGGATCACGCGTACCGCGATCTCGCCGCGATTGGCCACCAGCACCGTGCGGATGCGCTTCGGCTGATAGAACGGGCTCGTGGCGCTGCCCATGTTCGACGGGGTCATCGTGTTCATCCTTCGAGTCGCATCAAGACTTGTCCTGCATCGACCGGCTCGCCATCGTCGACAAGAATTTCGACGACGCGCCCAGCCGCGCTCGCTTCGACATCGTTGAACTGCTTCATCACCTCGACGAGTCCGACCACCGCGCCGCTTCCGATAGATGCGCCGACTTCGACGTAGGGCGCGGCGTCCGGCGAGGCGCGTCGATAGAAGGTGCCCGGCAGCGGGCTGACGATGTCGTGTAGTGGCATGGGTAGGCTCCTCTGTTTTTTCGGGTAGCTCGAACTAGCGGGCGATGGCGTATAACGGGGCCGCCACACGAATATCGTGGCTGGTCAGCGCGGCGCGCGTGGCCTCGACGAGTTTGAATGCGCCGGGCGTGTCGCTGTGAATGCAGACCGAGTCGAAGTCGATATCGATATCGTCGCCATCGACCGTGGTTACCCGTCCTTCCACACAGGCGCGCAGTACCTTCGCCGCCACCTGCGCCGGATCGAGTCGCACGACGTGCCGCGTGAACACAATCGAGCCGCTGTGATCGTAGTCGCGGTCCGCGTAAAACTCGCGGATCACCGGCTGACCGAGTTCGCGCGCAATCCGGTAGGTCACCGACGCTTCCATGCAATACAGCAACAGTGTCGGGTCCAGCGCTTGAAGCGTTTCGATCAGCAGGCGCGAGAGCGCTTCGTCGCGCGCGGCGAGCATGTACAGCGCCCCATGCGGCTTCACGTGCTGCACGCTGACGTTATAGAGGCGCGCAAATTCGCGCAGCGCGCCAAGCTGGAAAACGATGTCGTTGACGAGCGCCTGCGGCGTCTCGGTGATGGTGCGGCGGCCGAAGCCGACCAGATCGCGAAACCCCGGATGCGCACCGATCCCGACGCCCGCCTGCTTCGCGAGCTGCACCGTACGCGCCATGATGTTGGGGTCTCCTGCATGAAACCCCGTCGCAATGTTGGCCGAACTGATGAGCGGCATGATCTCCTCATCGACGCCATCGCCGATCTTCCATGGGCCGAAACCTTCCCCCATGTCGGAATTCAGGTCGACGCTGCGCTTCTTCATACGGAATCTCCTCCTGGTCAACGGTCCCGGCGGCTTGAAAGGACGCTTGCCGGACCTGCTCGGATGAACGTTATCCGCTCGACGGTCGCCAAAATAGTTCTATTTTTATATGGCTCGTTATCTGTTTTTTAGATGACTCTGTGGACGTGTCTGATCTGAGGAAATGGGGTACACAGCAGGTGGGGCGAGGGCAGCGCGGTTGAGGGCGTGTCTGATCGATTGCGAAGGTAAGATATTGAGCGGCGCAATATCACTTTTTCAGGTGGAGCTTATGGCCTTGACTCTCCGGCAGCTGAAATACTTCGTCGCCACAGCCGAACTCGGTCAGATTTCACAGGCGGCCATTCAATTGACGATTTCACAGTCGGCCGTGACCACTGCCATCAAGGACCTCGAGGACAGCCTCGGTACGCAGCTCTTTTTGCGTACCGCTTCCGGGATGACCTTGACTACGACGGGGCAGCGTTTTCTCAACCAGGCGTACACGATCCTGTCGTCGGTGGACGAGGCCATGCGTACGCCGAACCTCGAAAGCACGCTCACGGGTACGCTCACGCTCGCCGCGAGCTATACCGTGCTGGGCTATTTTCTGCCGCATCATCTGCAGCGTCTCAATACGCTCTATCCGCGGCTTACGATCCAGTTGCACGAGTTAAATCGCGAGTCGATCGAAGAGGGGTTGATCGCCGAGCGCTACGACATGGCCGTGCTGCTGACCTCGAACGTGGCGAATCCGGAACTGGTCCTCGAGCCGGTGATTCATTCGGTGCGACGTCTGTGGTTGTGTGCGCAACATCCGTTGCTCAAACGCGAGAACGTGACGCTTGCCGACGTCGCTC
This sequence comes from Paraburkholderia acidicola, assembly GCF_002362315.1. Lineage (GTDB taxonomy): Bacteria > Pseudomonadota > Gammaproteobacteria > Burkholderiales > Burkholderiaceae > Paraburkholderia > Paraburkholderia acidicola. The sequence goes on along the minus strand of NZ_MTZV01000004.1, from coordinate 639,595 downwards.
CCGAGCCCTACGTGATGTTGACCGTCGACGAGGCGGCGTTTACCGCTTTGCGCTACTGGAACGAGACGCCGTACCGGCCGAATGTGAAGCTACGCACTTCATCGGTTGAGGCGGTGCGCAGCATGGTGGCGAATGGCAGCGGCGTAGCGATCCTGTCGGACATGGTGTATCGCCCGTGGTCGCTCGAGGGCAGGCGCATCGAGACCGTGCAGCTACGCGACCCGGTGCCGCCGATGAGCGTGGGTCTCGCATGGCGCAGGAGCACCGGGTTGAGTCCGGCGATGCATGCAGTGCGCGAGTACTTCAGGCATACGTTTATGGAGCCGCGGGGGTTTACCGGCGGGAGTTGAAGTGGGCCGGGTGTGGGGGGCGCATAGACCCCTCTTCTGTAGGCGTCCCTAGCGAAGTGCCGCCGCTACCGCCTCGTCAATCTGCAGCGCAAAGCGCGCGTCAACATCGGGCACCGTGAAGCCAATCGACAGTTCCAGATACGCGTCGCCCAGCACCAGCTGAACGAATGTCGCTGCCCGCAATGCCGCAGTCGATTCGTCAAATCGCTCGCGCAGAATTTTTGCGGCGAAGGCACGGACGACCTTTGCGCCACTTTCGTAAAACACGCGGCCAAGTTCCGGAAGACGCTCGGCCTCAGCCACGATGGCCCGGTAAAGCCGCAGATTGTCCGTTGTGATCAGGCTGCGTGCCAGCGACCATCCCAACTCGCGCAACGCGACTTCAGGTGTGCCTTCCGGTGCGTCTGCGGATGGTTCGCCTTGAGCGCTGGCAAGCAGCGCGCCCTCCTGAGCGCACATCGCGCTCACCAGACCCACGAAGAGCGCCTCCTTTGATTTGAAGTGGCGGTAGACCGTCTGTTTGCCCACGCCGGCGGCCGCGGCGACATCGTCCATGGTTGCCAGACCGAAACCGTCGCGTAAGAAAACGGTTTTCGCGCCGTCGAGGATTGCAGACCGCTTGCGACATTGCAGCGGGCTCAGGCCGGGGAGAGAAGAAGTGTCCATGGCGAGAGAAATAACAGATCGGCGAATGGTTGACAAGACTGGGTAGTCTCGTTTATGTTTGCGAAAACGAGACTGACAAGTCTCGTTGTATGACGATTCAACTTCGCAGGTAATCCATGGAGAACGCTTTGAAACTGTTCATCACAGGTGGTACTGGCTTCATCGGGCAAGCTGTTGTGCGCAAGGCAATCAGCCTCGGCCATCAGGTGACGGCGCTGGTGCGCGAGGACGGCTCGGCGGCCGCCGTTGCACTGGCACGTCTTGGCGCGACCCTGCATTCCGGCGATCTGCGCGAGCCACAGTCTTTCGCCGCGACTGCCGGTGCCGCCGATGGCGTGGTGCACACCGCGTCGACCAACGATGCATCCGCCGCCGCTGCCGATGAGGCCGCGGCTCTAGCGATGCTTTCGCATCTGCATCCGGGCGCGGCGTTTGTCTACACGTCGGGGATCTGGGTCTACGGCAATACGGAGGGGGAACCCGCGACTGAAGCATCGGCACTGAACCCGACACCACTCATCGCCTGGCGGCCCGCAGTGGAGCAACAGGTACTCGCGCTAGCCGCGCGCCGCTCGATTGCTGCAGTGATTCTCAGGCCGGCGATGGTGCACGGCTACGGCGGCGGCGTCTTCGGCATGCTCGCTGGCATGGCCCGTCAGACCGGCAGTGTGAGGGTGGTCGGCGATGGTCGAAACCACTGGCCTGCCGTGCACGTCGATGATCTCGCCACCGCGTACGTGAGCGCGGCGGAGCGGGCGGCGAGTGGGGACGGTCGGGTCGCGGGACAGATCTTCAACGTCGTCGCAGAAGATGCCGTCGCCGTTGCCGAAATCGGTGAAGCGATTCGGGCCTCGGTCGGCGCCGATCGTGTCGAACCCTGGCCGCTCGACGATGCCCGTCAATCGCTTGGACCGTTCGCTGACGCCCTGGCGCTCGATCAGACAGTAAGCGGCCAGCACGCCCGGCAAGTGCTTGCGTGGAAGCCGCATGGCCCAGGCCTGATTGCGGACCTCTCGGCGCAAAAGCACTTTCAGCAAACAGAAGGAGCATGACCATGGCGTGGAACAGTGCTTCTTTCGAATCGATTCTCGCGATCATCGTAGCGGTTCTGTTCGCGGTTGCTGGCGTGATCAATCTCACGGGACGCGGCGCAGTGAAGCGGGACTTTGCACGCTGGGGTTACCCGGCATGGTTTCGTTTGCTCTGTGGCACGCTTGAGCTGCTCAGTGCGGCGCTTCTTTTTGGGCAACACACCAGAGTGCTCGGCCTGGCGCTGGCCGGCGCGATCATGATTGGCGCACTCTTCACGTTGCTGCGAAACCGGGAGCCGTTCGCGCATCTCGCGCCAGCAGTGGTCTTCTCGGCGCTCGTTGTGGCTACTGTGGCGCTTCGTGGTTGAGAACGGCTGAGTACTTCGATATCGGGCCCGCTACGCCCGGAAGTTCTTGCCCAGCCAACTGCCAAGTGTGTAGTAGTGTCGAAAGACATGGTGCAACGGCTTCCATCGATCGACATCGATCCGGCCACCCGGTGTCAGCAATCGCGTGTGAACGTGGACACGCACAGCCTTCAGTTCCGCGGCAACCATCTGATCGTCGTCGCTCCCGATCTTGTGAATGCGAACGACCTTCGCCTCGATTTGAACCGGACATTCCGCAACCCGATCGGGTGCTACGCATTCGCTTGCCCTGGTGCTTAAATCCGCGCATTGAAACTTGTCGCGCTCGAATCGATAGCCCATCTGTTTCTTGTCGTCGGGCACGATCTCGGAGCCCGTCGTGGCTGCAATCGCTTCAACATTCTTCCACAGCGAGGCATCCGGCAAATTGAGCACCGCTTCCGGGCGTTGGAGCACATTGCGATAGCATCGACCCGTTGTGCTCAAGCCGATCAAGATTGTGTCCGATAGCGCCCAGTACGAAGAAATGGGACTCAGGTTCGTTTCCCCGCCGGGATTCACACTTGAAATCAACGCCACGGGAGTTCCGAAATACAGGACGGGTAGTTCGGCAATGGCGGTCTGCATGACGGTCTCGTAGAGGTTCGATGTCATGCATTCTTGACGCGATACCTAGGGATACGTTTCAGTGCGTGATGAACTGTCAGGGTCTGGAATACCGCGCTCGCAGAACCATATGATCGAATGCCGACTATCTGGATCCTGGCGCACTACCCGCATGTGTCAGGTGCTTCCGAAAAAACGCAAGCACCTCAGCGTTGAATTCCCTGTGAAAGGCGACGCGATCGAACTTTGGTCCATCGATACAGACTTCACGTGCCAACTGCATGAACTCAGCTGAACACGGCGCCATGAAGGAAAAATGCTGGGAACCGGGCACAAAGTGAACATCGGGGTGTGCCGGTAGCTCGCCGATGATGGCGGTCACGCTCTCGGGCGTTACACCGCCGCCGCCAAGCTCGGACCTCCAAAGTTGCACGGGGATCTTCACATTGGAAAAACTGTCCTGCGTGAAGAAGAGGCTAACGGGATCGGCAATCACTGCCGCCTTGATACGTGCGTCGTGGGCGAGTTCAGGAAGTTCGCCTTTGCGCACTTGATCGCAGAGCGGCGTATCGATTCCGTCACATGAACGCAGATTTTTTCCGAAGTGTGGATTGGCGCCGATGGCGACCAGCCCGGTATATCCACCGCGCGAGAAACCGAAGATGCCGATGTCGCTCGCGTCGATCCTGTCTGCGGCGTTCCACGAGCCAAGCATGAAATCGGTCAGGCGCTTGATGTCCGCGGGTCGTTCGACGAATACCGAGAAATCATTGATGCGAGTCTTGTCCATCGCGTTGTCGCCAGGATGGTTTATCGCAGCGACTACGAAACCCGCATCGGCTAGCGCTGCTGCCGTATCACTATGGTCGAGGAACGTGCCGCCTCTACCATGCGAGATGACGACGAGAGGGAGTTTCTCGCCTGTGACGGGACAGTCCCTGGTCACTGACAGTTCAACGGGGCCCACTTTCTCGTTGGCTGGCGGTTGCTTACATGGATACCAGACGGCCCCCTTGAGAGGCTGAAACGATCCGTTGCCCGGGACCTCAATGAACTGAAAACCGGCTGCATGCACCAGTGATGTCGCGAAACACAATGCAGTGAAGAGAAAGCTGAAACGGATCATTTTTCTTCCTGGTGTATTCAGCTCGCGCTAAACCTTAGCCCTTTTTGCGAACCGCCGTCTTCCGCGGGCGCTTCGCTTTCCCACTCTGCGAATCGGCCTCTGCAAACGAAACGCCAACCGTGAACGCTCGAATGAGCGTTGCGATTACCCGAAGCGCCGCAGGCTCCATCGAGATTCCGGCCCTGGCCGCTGCTTCAACATGTGCCGGATGCACGAACACCGTGACGGCATCGCGCACGACTTCGGCGGCAGCCTGAACGTCATCGATCTGAAACTCCTCTTCGCGCACACCGTCCGCGAGGATCTCGACCACCAGCCGGGTAATGGCCACCGCGTAGTCACGAACGATGTCCGGGCGCTCATCCACGACGCGTCGATAAAGCTGGTACAGCTCGGGGTCCTCGGCGAATCGCTCGCGTTTGCGACGGTGCAGCGCGAGCAGTAATCCCGTCAAGCGTTCGGAGGCAGGCTGCGGCGTGCCAGTGAACGAGCGCGCCAGTTCTTCCTCATCCCGCATTGCTGCCGTGACGATTGCGTCGAATACCTCGGCTTTAGACCGGAAGTGGCGGTAGATCGTGGTGTGCGATGTGCCAAGTACGCGCGCAATGTCCACTACGTTCGTCTTGGCCTCCCCGAAGCGCCGCACATGCGTGCGGGCTGCATCGAGGATCCGCTCTGCCGTGAGCGGGTCGTCATCGGGTGGGGTCGTATTCGTCGTTTCCATAGTGCCGTGAGGATATCGCATCTCTTGTTGAAATGAAGCAACGAACAAAATAACGATTTTGTTCGTTGTTAGTTGTTCGTGTACACTGCCGTCCATGAACTCAATGGGAGCAAGCGATGAATAACGCGAGCAGTACACACCGCACAGCCTTTGTCACCGGAGGATCCGGGTTTGTAGGGAAGCGGCTGATCCAGTCGCTGGTCGAGCGAGGCTGGGAGGTCCGTGCCCTGGCTAGAAGCGAGGCTGCGATGGCGGCGGTCAGGGCGATCGGCGCGATCCCTGTCGCAGGCGGACTCAGCGACCGAAAAGCGCTGTTACAAGGGATGACCGGCAGCGAAGCGGTCTTTCACGTTGCCGCACACTTCAAGCTTTGGGGCGAGCGCAAAGCGTTTGACGAGGTCAATGTTGGTGGTATGCAAGCCATCGTTGAAGCCGCGGCAACAGTTCGATCCATTCGGAAAGTCATCGCGGTGAGTGCCGCAGCGGTCGTAATGGGCGACCCCGAGCCGATACTGGAAGCGGACGAAAGTCTTCCTCTTCAGATGCGAAGTTTCGCACCGTACGGGTCATCCAAAGCGGAAGCGGAAAGGGTACTGCTTGCTGCGAACGGCCGACGCGAGGGGCTCGAGACAATCGCGATCCGGCCACCGATGATCTGGGGCGCAGGCATGCCGATGCTCGATCAGATGGTGGAAACCGTCAAGGCTGGGAACTGGCAATGGGTCGACGAAGGGGTACAGCCCACCTCGACCTGCCACGTCGACAATCTTGTCGAAGCCTTGATTCTCGCCGCCGATCACGGTCGTGGTGGCGAGGCGTATTTCGTCGCCGACGCTGAGACAGGTACGCTGAAAAGCATCTTGAGCGATCTGCTTGCAACCCGCAACGTGACAGCCTCGGACAAGTCAGTGTCTTTTCGTATGGCGTGGACGATCGCAGGTCTCATGGCTGGCGTGTGGCGTCTTTTCCGTCTCCGGGGTGAGCCGCCTATCACGCGTCAGATGCTCAGATTGATTGGGAAGCCTTTTACGATTCGCTACGACAAGGCGAGTCGTGATCTTGGCTATATGCCTAAAGTGAGCTGGAAACAGGGCATTGAGCAGATGTCGCGCTGACGCGTGCGATATCTACGCCGATCCAAAACGGGATCGGCGAGGCGTCGAAAGACAGATCACTGATCGCCAGGCAGAAGATGTTCCACCACCCGTTGGCTTTGGTCCAGTTTCCCGTTGTGATCGAAGTGCAGCACGATCAGCCAGTTATACACACTGCCGGGCCACTGTTTGCGACCGAGTAGTTTTTTGGAGTCGCCCCCGAAGTCGTCGATCATGTTGCCGAGTTCGCCGTGATGCCAGGCGATCAAGACGACCTTCGCACTGTTCTCTTGATGAAGCGATTGCACCAGATCGTCCGCTTCATCGTCGCTGTAGTTCTGCTGGATAGGCAATTGAAGCCGTTGCGAAAGAGGCGTCAAGGTCAGGCGAGGACGATCGCTGTGCTTGCTGTCTTCCGTTGCGATCAGCACTTGTGGAGTGAGTTGCTGGCCGTTCAGCTTGAGTGGATCGAAATAGTCCGCATAAGCCACCGCGCGTTGCTCGCCTTGTTCGCTCAAGCCCGAACCACTGTCGGGCTTCTCGGCATGGCGAACGATCAGTACCGTCGTATCGGCGAGGCCATCTTGTTGCTTGTGATCATCGGCCCATCCCAGCACAGGGAGAAAACACAGCAGGAGCAACAGCAATCGATTGCGCATATCTTGTCTCCGGAAGAAAAAAATGAGCATAGCTTGCCGAAGATCCGTGAAACTCTTTTGACGATATCGTCGACTCAAACATCGCATATGAACTATGCAACGTGAGTACTGCAATTTCGCTCAAAGCGTATAAGCAATGCTTCACTGATTTGCTACCTTGTCATTCAGCATCAAACGAATCGTGAAAGTGGCGTTACCGCCCCTCAACCCCACTCGCAAAGATCGTAGGCGCCAAAGATGATTGCACTGACTGCCTTCGCTGCCTGCTCTCTGGCGAGGGCGGAGGGGACATCGAAATGGGCCGTGTAGTACTTCGCCAGCTCATCGATCGCTTGACGAATTGACGCAGGATGTCTCGCGAAGAAATGCGATTCGTCCACGTCCTGTTTAGGGTCGTCATTGCTTTCATCCTGATCTGTGGGACTCACATCGAGATTTTTAGCCCTCCATAAATCGGTACGATGCAAGCGAACAGCGACCAGCGTTTTCTCGAAGCTACGTGCGAGACTAAACCGGATCGTACCTGGGCAGAACGGTTGGGCTGACACGGCGGCTTTCGTCAGGCGATCCACAGTTTCCAGTTTCGGAGTCATCGCCTCGCAGTCGCTCCAAAGCAGTTGATTATCGATTGCTCCGCCGTATGCCGCGTCCAGAACTTCGATCAATCCGGGACGACGCACAAGTGCCGAACAGGGCATCGTAAGTGGATGGTTGCCGATCGATGCAACGTCGAGGAATGCGGAAAAGTTTTCGTCCGATGACGCGGCTTCATGTGCGTCTGCGACATCGGACATAGGCTCTGCCCACGGTTTGTCATGAAACTCATTGAACGCGGGTTCTATCAGATTCTCCACGCTCTTTACTCGATCGACCTTGTCCTCGATGGTTGCATAGCGATAAATGGCCTCGTATAACGGTGCGGACTTCGGACTTTCTCGGGCCAGTTCTGTCAGAGCGACATCAGGCGCCTGGAAAAGCGCCGCAACCGCCAGTTCGTTGAACCGCGCATCGTATTCGGTGAGAAGGCACGAGCGCATCTCACCCTTCGAACACTCCTCACTGCGCGTCTTTAGCCACTTTCGTTGCAGGCTTTGCTGTTGAGACATGCCTCCACCAAGGGCATCTGTATGAGACGCCGCGAACAGTGTCGCCATGGTTCGGTCGCGCGCAGCAAGCTCCGGATCGCTACAGATCATCCTTTCGATGGCGGTGCCCGCAGACCCACATAAGAAACTCGGACCGGAGATTGCCTGATCCTGCGCAGAATGTGCAATGGGCATGTCGAACACCACTCCTAGCAGAGACACGGCGACCATCAGGCGTAATGCGCGAGCGGCATACGATGTACTCGGTGTCTCAGTCATGGATTTAAGCGCCTTTACTGAAGAGTCACGACGATCGGAACCGGCCTCGTCAGCAAATCGACATACAGACTAAAGAACCGGTTGTTGTCGAACTGCGTGACATACGTAATCTTCTGCGGCGAAGCCCCTGCAGCCGGTTGATCCGGATACACCGTCACGTGCCCCTGGTCCTCGCCACTCGTCGTGTCGATATCGAGGTAGGCGCTTTTCGTCTGCACGGCGTAGGTCGGATTCATGAAGTAGGCGATGGTCAAGGTATCGTAAATATTGGTGTTCTCGTCGACCGCCCCCGCATTGATCGTGCCGTACACCTTCGTCACCGCAGTCTGCTTGCTCGGGTTGTTCACGATCTCGTTGTAGATGGTTTGCGTCAGCGGCACGGTGTTCGTCACGTCGAGTGGAATGACGCTCTGAGGGATCGTCGTTTGCAGAACCGTGCGCACCGCGAGCGGATCAAACCACCAGTTCAGTTCCCCCACCGCGTTTGCGTTGCCTGGTACCGCCATCGCACCGCCCATGTAGACGATCTGCTTGATCAGCGGCACGATCTCCGGTGCCTTAGTGATCGCGGTGGCAAGATTCGTAGGCGGTCCGACCTCGAGAATGGTGACCTGGTTTGGATAGCGCTTGATGGTCTGGATCATGAAGTCCGCAGCGCTTTGCGCCTGCAATTTGGTCGACGTCGCGAAGCCGTCCGGCGGCGCGACCAGCTGCGATTGCGCAGTCGGTTCCGGCCGGCTCCATGCGCCGAAATAGCCTTGCGGATTGGCAGCCTGTTGTGCACGAATACTCGCAACGTTGTACTGCAACGGATAATCCGCACCACCGTACACGCCGACCGTGTTCTGTACGCCCATCCGCTCTACCGCTTTTAGCGCGTCGGCTTCCTCCTGGAGCAACCAGTCATTGCCGGTTACGACCGTGAGACCCAGCAGGTTCACCTTCCCTTGTCCCATCAATTGGGTTGTCATGGCGAAGAGCTGGCCGTCGTCACCCATGGTATTGAAATCGGAATCGATGATGATCTTCGGTGCGTCGGTGTAGGCGGGCGGTGCAGTCCGAATGCCTCCTCCGCACGCGGTCAGCACGAAGGGGAGGGCAAGCAGTGTTTGATGTTTGAGGTTCATGATTGATCCGCTTTTATATTGACCAGACAGACGAGCATCCACGCAGGGACAGGATTTACACCCAGCCTCAACTCGTGCAAACTCTGCCGCATAGTGTTGACAAAGACAATGGAGGCAGCGCCTTAGCGCGGTTTTTTAACGAGAACCGACAAAGCGCCTGCTGATTGCGTGTCTACCTTATGTGTCTACCTTTCTCGGACCTGACTGTCCTATGGCGTTCAATATCGTGTTCTGGGCAAATCTGAGCGGACTTCGCGGTCCGCGCCCGGGCACGTCCCTATCTGCCACCCTCCCTGTCCGCCGACTACCGCCCGGCCGCTAAGCCATGGCGTCTTGGCGGCCGTAGCCGTTCCACGACCGCACTCGCGGATGCATACGGATTAAAGCCGGTTGAAACCGTCTAGCCGGCAAGGGATAACAGATGGCATACGATCCAAAGACGATCGAGCCCAGGTGGCAAGCCTATTGGGACGAGCACTCAACGTTCCGGGCAGAGATCGATCCTACGAAAGAGAAGTTCTACGCGCTCGACATGTTTCCCTATCCATCGGGAGCCGGGTTGCATGTGGGACACCCTGAGGGATATACCGCGACCGACATCCTGTGCCGGTATAAGCGCATGCGTGGCTTCAACGTGCTGCATCCGATGGGCTGGGACAGCTACGGCTTGCCCGCGGAGCGTTACGCGATGCGCACCGGTGTGCATCCGGCCATCACGACGAAACGCAACATCGAAACCTTTCGCGGCCAGGTCAAGCGATTGGGGTTTTCGTATGACTGGAGCCGGGAACTGGCTACCACCGATCCGGGCTATGTCCGATGGACGCAATGGATTTTCCTGAAGCTGTTCGAACGCGGCCTCGCCTATCAGGCTGAGGTGGCGGTGAACTGGTGTCCTGCGCAAAACACCGTGCTCGCCAATGAAGAGGTGAAAGACGGCAAGTATGTCGAAACGGGCGACCCGGTTGTGCGTCGTCCGATGCGGCAATGGATGTTGCGCATCACCCGCTACGCCGATCGGCTCATCGACGATCTGGAAGAACTGGACTGGCCGGAAAGCGTGAAAACCATGCAGCGCAACTGGGTCGGTCGATCGGAAGGTGCTGATATCGACTTGCCGGTTGTGGGCAACAGCCATTCGGTCACCGTCTTTACGACACGACCGGACACCCTGTTCGGCGCGACCTTTTGCATCCTCGCGCCTGAACACGATTTGCTCGCCAGTATCGTCACGTCTGAAGCTCGCGCAACTGTCGACATGTATATCGACCGTGCAAAGGCGTTGGACGAAACGGTGCGCAGCGACGCAGGGCGCAAGAAAACCGGCGTGTTCACCGGCTCATACGCCGTCAATCCCGCGACTCGGGAGCGCATGCCTATCTGGGTCGCCGACTACGTATTGAGCGGCTATGGCGCCGGCGCCATCATGGCAGTGCCCGCGCACGACCGGCGGGACTACGAGTTCGCGCAGACCTTCGGCTTGCCGATCATCAAGGTCATCGATGATGGCGCCGGCAGCGATATTGCGGATGCGGCTTGCGAAGGCGATGGCCCGATGATCCATTCCGGCTTCTTGAATGGACTGCCAAACGCGCAGGCGAAACAGTCGATGTTGACGTGGCTGGAGCAGCACGGCGCGGGGCGCGCGAAAACGACTTATCGCTTGCGCGACTGGCTGTTCTCGCGTCAGCGTTATTGGGGCGAGCCCATTCCGGTCTTGCACCTCGCGGATGGATCGATCGTGCCGTTGCCTCAGGACTCGCTGCCTCTCCTGCCGCCGGAACTCGACGATTACAAACCTGCTGCAGGCGGGGAGCCGCCGCTCGCTCGCGCGGTCGATTGGGTTCACACCACCGTGCCGGGCACCGACATCGCAGCGGTACGCGAGACGAATACGATGCCGCAATGGGCCGGCTCGAGCTGGTATTTCCTGCGCTTCCTGGACCCGCACAACGATCGCGAGTTCGTTAGCAAGGAGGCCGAGCGTTACTGGATGCCGGTAGACGTCTATGTCGGCGGTACCGAGCAGACGGTGTTGCATTTGTTATATGCCCGCTTCTGGCACAAGGTGTTGTACGACATCGGCGTGGTGTCGACTAAAGAGCCGTTTCGCAAGCTGTTCAATCAAGGGATGGTTCTGGCCTTTTCGTACAAGGACGAATCGGGTCGCTACTATGAACCCGACCAGGTGACCGAGCGCGAGGGCAAGTATTTCAGCGGAGACCTGGAATTGAGCGCCCAGGTCGAAAAGATGTCGAAGTCACGCTACAACGTCGTGAACCCGGACGACGTCGTGGAAGAGTACGGTGCCGATTCGTTACGACTCTATGAAATGTTCATGGGGCCGCTCGATGTCGCCAAGCCCTGGCAAACCTCGGGCTTGATCGGCGTGCGCCGTTTTCTCGAACGTGCGTGGCGCATCGTGTGCGATGACAACGACATGCTGCATCCGTTGATACGTGATGTCCCGGACTGCGCTCAAGACTTGCTGCGATTACGCCACAAGACGGTACGCGCTGTGACAGAGGACATCGAAGGGCTGCGTTTCAACACCGGCATCGCGCGGTTGATGGAAATGGCTAACGCTTTGAGCCACGCCTCCGTTCGACCGCGCGAGATCGTGGAGACCTTTGTCAAGCTGCTGGCGCCGTTCGCTCCTCATCTGGCCGAGGAGTTGTGGAGCAAGCTGGGACACGACGGCACGCTCGCCTATGCCGCGTGGCCGGGCTTCAACCCTGGTCTGTGTCTCGACGAAAGCCATGAGTACGTCGTGCAGGTTAACGGCAAAGTGCGGCATCGATTCCGCGGCGAAACCGGACTTGACGCGACGGCCCTCATAGCCGCAGCGAAGGCCGAGCCGGAAGTCAGCGGATTGCTGAAAGGCAGGAATGTGACGAAGGAGATTGCGATTCCTGGACGACTGGTGAACTTTGTCGTTAGGGGATAGCGTTTTCTACGATCACGGTTGATCTGTCGGATTCGACACTCCTTGTCCGCTCTTGGCGGGCGAGGGGTGTTGCTTTTGGAGCGCGAGGGCAACGTATGAATGTTCTGCTATGCACCTTAGTCGACAAGCTATGCTGAATCACCGACAATTTCACGCACCCACCTCTTCCGACGTTCCTGACGACATTGACCTTTCCCAATCTACCTACGGTGTTCGAGACAGAGCGTTTGATCATCCGATCCCCTCAGCCTGGTGACGGTCCAAACCTGTTCGATGCGGTTGTCGACGCGTTAGCGGACCTGAGGCAGTTTCCTGCGTCGTTGCCCTGGGCGATGGAAACGCCATCCGTCGATACGTCCGAGTCATATTGTGTTGCGAGTTCCGAGAGTTTTCAGGCAAGAAAAGATTTTCCGTTTTTGTTTATCGACAAGACATCGCACATTGTCGTGGGCAGCGGAGGTCTTCACCGGCCAAGATGGGCCGTTCCCGCTTTTGAACTCGGTTTCTGGGGAAGGTCCCCGCTTGTGGGGCGCGGTTTGTTCAGTGAAGCCGCCGATGCCCTGGTGAACTTCGCCTTTGCCCATTTCGACGCGAAGCGAGTTGAGGCAATCTGCGACGATCTGAACGTAAGGAGCATTCGGGTGTGTGAACGCATCGGCATGCAGCTAGAAGGCGTGTTGCGGCACGAGCGACGTGCTCCGGACGGCAGTTTGCGGAACACACGAATCTATTCAAAATGCGAGCGAACCGAAACAACATGCAAGAAATGAAACTCAAGGTAGCGGTGCTCTTTGGAGGAACCAGCGAAGAGCGCGAGGTCTCGATTGCGAGCGGGGCGCAGGTGATCAAGGCGTTACGTACTGCCGGCCACGAAGTACTCGCCATTGAAACGTCGCGAGGTCTTTTGACAGCCGACGAAGAAGTCCGTCTGCTAAGTGCGCGGGTCGACGAAGTGCCGCCCGCATCCGATGCGCTCGCGGTACTTCGATCCGGCGAAGCAGGCCTGATCCGTTCTCCTGCGCTTGCGGATGTCGACGTCGTTTTTCTGGCGCTTCATGGCGGGACCGGCGAAGACGGGACCATCCAGGCGATGCTGCACATGGCCGGGATGGCTTACACAGGGAGCGGTCATCTGGGCAGCGCAATCGCCATGGATAAAGACATGTCGAAGCGTCTGTTCGTCGCAGCCGGAATCGCGACGCCGCGTTGGCTGATGGCGCCATGCGAACCTGAAGCGATCTTGCGGGAGATTGGCTATCCGCTGGTCGTCAAGCCGAATCGGCAAGGCTCGACGGTGGGTTTGTCGGTTGTCAGGAATCCCGATGCGCTTGGCGCGGCTATCGAACATGCCTCCCAGTTCGATAACGAGATCATGCTTGAGCAGTTCATTGCGGGACGGGAACTGACGGTGGGTGTGCTGGGTGACCGGGCATTGTCCGTCGGAGAGATCGTGATCGAACCGGACGCGATTTTCGATTACAAGGCGAAGTACCAACCCGGGGCTGTCCGTGAAATATTTCCGGCCGATCTGCCTGAGCATGTTGTCGCGGCTGCGCAAGACGCTGCACTGCGAGCACACCGGGCATTGAAGCTGGAAGGCTATAGCCGGGCGGATTTTCGTCTCGATACCGACGGGCACTTGTGGTGTCTTGAGGTGAACACCTTGCCGGGGATGACCGCGACGAGCTTGCTTCCTCAGTCGGCGGAGGCTAGTGGGATTTCATTTGCCGGGTTGTGTGAGCAGATTTGCCGTGCGGGGATCGAGCGGCATAAAGGTAAGTGAGGTTCGGAACGATTGGGTCGAGGGGCGGTTGTCTGACGGCAGGTAGTCGATCAGAGCTTTGACGACCGTTCTCGGAAAATTCAAGAATCCCGGGGGAAGTAATGTTCACCGACGTATTCAAGCGCAATATATGGCCTCTGCTTTCTGCCGCATTGGTCACGTTCACCATTCAGTACCATGAAACGGGCAGGGTGAGTGCATGGGGAATAGCGATCTTCCTGTTTACATACGTGGTTATGGCCATGGCACTTGAGCGGTTGAACGTGCGGTGGAGACAGCGCTTCGGGGCACGCAGGCGTTCGCGTGTTGCACAGGCCGTACTCTGGCTTGTCACGGCAATCTGCCTGTATTTACTCTTTCGCCATTTCGACAGGACATGACTAGAGGACGTCTTGTCCAGCAACGCCGTAACGTTTTCGTCTTCCGATAACAAGTCTTCAATAATTCCGGAGTACCCATGCGAAGAACTAGATGGTTGATCTGCCTGATCTCAGCCGCCTTTTCTGGTCATTTATTTGCCCAGACCTCGACCTCCGTCGTCGAACAACTCCAGTTGCAGAGACAGAAATTCTCGCAGGACGAGAAGGTTGACCTTCAGCAGCTTTCGCATGACATACAGGCGGCCGTCAAAGATTCGGACGCGCTGGATCGCGCAGGAAAAGATACCGAAGCAATCAACCGGCTTTCGGACCTGGAAAAGTATGCACCGCTGGGGCAGTTTCCCGACTACAACGTGCAGGCGTTGTGCTCCAACATCTATGGAAAATTAAACAAGCAGGATCAATCCAGGGACTGTCGTGAGCGGGCACATGCCATGGCGGAAATTCTGGAAAAACGATCCGGTAGCGGAACGACGCCTGATGATCCGGTTCGCGTGATCAGAATTGACGAGATCACCCAGTGGATCAATCTACGATCCGCGATGCCAACCGATGTGAAAGGTATCCGGTACCACGATACCGAACTGCAGAAGGTGACCTATTCGATTCGTGCGGCAGACGGGCAGCCAGCCGTATCGTATTTTCTGATCAACCCTCGTGTGTTTGCTTCGACTAACCGGACAGGTTCGAGTGCGTTCGATCCGCTGCCTGTCAAGGCAAGCGATGGCAAGTATTTCGTCGCTCTTCAGCAGGCGCACGAGCAGCGCGTCAAATTCCTGTCCGACCGGAGCTTCAACTATCTGGAACTGATGCAGTTGTGCAGGGATTCAGAGAAACAGGCGATACAGCTTGCACAGCAAGGCGACATAAACGGAGCGCTATCGAAGATCAGGGAGGTGGAAAAAATCCGGCCCATCCGGGAGATACCGCTGTTCAGCCTCATTTCGAACTACAGCATGTTATTGGGCAAGGCTGGCGACGTCGATGCACAGGCAGACATGAGACTTTATCTGTTTGGTATCACGCAGGATATCGCGCGTAGTGGCGATGGCCTGTCTCCCGAGACAGCCATCCACGTTATTGCCACCGACGAAGAATATTCCTGGCTCCACGCGAAGAAGCTGCGCCTGACAAGACAGACACTCATGCCGCAAGGTACTTCACAGTACGATGCGCTCGATACGGTAGATGCAAGTGGAAAGACCCAGACCTTTTACTTCGACGTGGGTCAGATCGTCGATCGGGGAAATCCTGCCTTGAACCCGTGATGCGAGCTTTGCCAGATCAGGTCTGAATTTCTGCGAGAAGCCACAAGTGCTGTACTTGCGTAGACAAAAGGCAAACACCGAAAATGAAAACCTTCGCTATAGATAGCGCCCAAGGAACGCTCAGATACCACGACCTCCCCGGACAAGACACCCCAACACTGTTCATCCATGGACTAGGTTGCGCATCGTCATGCGATTACCCGAGCGTAGCAACAGCCCACGCTTTAGCGGGGCGTCGAATGCTGCTAGTTGACTTACTGGGCTATGGCTTTAGCGATCGCCCGGCAGATTTTGCCTACACCGTCGAGGGCCACGCACAAACAATCGTGGCACTCGCCGATCACCTGTCACTTTCATCGCTGAATCTGTTCGGCCACAGCATGGGAGGCGCGGTCGCTATCGCCGCAGCTCACCTGCTCGGCGAGCGCGTACGGCATCTGGTACTTAGCGAACCCAATCTGGAGCCGGGCGGTGGGTTCTATAGCCGAAAGATCGCGGCGCTTTCAGAAGCCGACTATGTGCAGACAGGACACACGGAACTGATCGCCGCATCCGCGCGAGACGGCGACGATATCTGGGCTGCTTCGATGCTGGTCAGCGCACCCTATGCAGTCCATCGAGGCGCGGTGTCGCTAGTGGAGGGGAGTGATCCCAGCTGGCGCGAACAGCTCTATGCCATGGCGATGCCCAGAACCGTTGTCTTTGGCGACCGCTCGCTTCCCGACCCGGACACCGAACGTCTGCCAGCAGCAGGCGTCATTGTTGCCATCGTCGAAAACGCAGGACATTCGATGGCCTGGGACAATCCTGCGGGCCTTGCGCGGGCTATCCAGCACGGGCTCGAATAGCAGAAAACGGGCGACAACACACACATCGGCGCATCGAAGTCGGGTAACCGACGTGATGCGCCGATGCCGGGGCAAGTCTCTAACTCAAGCAAGTACCGCGGATGCTAGAACCGCGTCCGAATACCCACAGTCGCCGCAACCTGATTACCAGTCGAGGCTTGCGACAAACCATTGATATACGCGCCCTCGAACGCGGTACCGGCAGCACCGTACGCGTGTTGATACACGCCCTCGACATAGACATCCGTGCGCTTGCTGAGCAGGTAGTCCGCCATCATCGTCACTTGATGCCACTTCGGATCCACCGAACCCGTGCCGGCGTTAAACGCACCCTGGGTGAAGGTGTAGGCACCGGCAAGCGAAATCGAAGGCGTGAGCAAATAGTGCACGTTGACTTCGTAGTTGTCGAAGCGCAGCGTGTTGAACGATTGCGTGATCGTGGAATTTACGCCGGGCTGAGTATGGTCAAACAGCGTATGCGTCCATAGCAGGCCGACAGTGGCTGGACCGAATGTGTAGTTTCCGCCCACCCCCATTACGCGCTGGCGCGCGGCAGGGAAGCTCACAAAGTCGTTGTCCGTCAGTGCGCCACCCGCGGTCAAACCACCGCTATTGAGCTGGAGGTAGGCAGCGGCCAGATTGATCGGGCCGTTGCCATAAGTCACACCAAAGCTATAGGCGCGATTGTTCGAGAAACCGCCCGCCGCGTTGCTAAAGCCATACTGCGCTTCCGCTTGTAGCCCGTTGTACGTCGGGCTCGCGTACTTGACCGAGTTGTTGATATAGAACGAATCGTCGATATTGTCGTTGTCGAACGGATGCGCGGCCAGGTTGTTGCCATCGCCGTTATTCGCTAACGCAATCGCCCCGAGATTGTCGACCACGGCGTCGTACTGACGACCGAGCGTCAACGTTCCGTACTGGTCGCTTTGCAGACCAACGTAGGCCTGGCGGCCGAACATCGTGCCCGCGTAGGTTTGTCGGCCATTCTGGATGTTGAAACCGTTTTCGAGCCGGAAGATTGCATGCAGATTGCCGCCGAGGTCTTCACTGCCTTTGAGTCCCCATACCTCGTTCGACAGCATGCTGCTTTGTTCTTGCCACGCGTTGTGGCCACCTTGATTGTTCGTATAGACGATACCGGTGTCGATCAGGCCATAGAGCGTGACGCTGCTCTGCGCATGAGCCGCCACTGCAAAGACCGACAAGGTTGCTGCGCCAACAAGCTTGCTTCTCACTTTCTTATACTCCACGAATTTCCTTGATTGTTTGCCGAAGGCTCGCAGAGTTTATGGAGAATGGCGCTTCAATTCATCGAAAAGGTTTCGGTCTTTTTGCAAAATTCGCGTAAAAACGCGACACCCATTTCTGGGTATCGCAAGCTTGTTCAAGAACAAACGGGAAGCCATAAGCACGGCGGGCGCCGCGCCTAAGACCCCGACGTCTTGACCAGCACCGGTTGAGTACGATAAACCGCCGGGAACATCTGCTTCAGATACCCAACCTTCGGCAGATCGTTGATCGCGATATACGGTTGATCAGGATGCAATGTGAGGTAGTTCTGGTGGTAGCTCTCCGCCGGGTAGAAGCCCTTGAACGCCTCGACGCGTGTAACGACCGGTTGCGCGTACGCATGCGCGGCATTCAGCTGCGCGATGTAGGCCTCCGCGACATGACGTTGGTCCGCGTCGACCGCAAACACCGCCGAACGATATTGCGTCCCATGGTCCGGGCCCTGGTAGTCGAGTTCGGTGGGATTGTGCGCAACCGAGAAGAAGATCTGCAACAGATGGCCGTACGTGATCTGCGTCGGGTCGTACGTGATCCGTACCGACTCCGCATGTCCGGTATCGCCTCCGCTGACGGTCTCGTACTGTGCGGTGTCGGCCGCACCGCCCGAGTAGCCGGAGGTCACCTGCGTTACACCACGCACGTGCTGAAACACGCCCTGTACGCCCCAGAAACAGCCGCCCGCGAACACCGCCGTTTCGCTGTGCTTCGCGGCGACTTGTTCGTCGACGGTGGGTGCTGGAATCTTCGTGGCTTCCTCGACGGAATTCGCCATGCCGTGCCAGGCCAGCGCGCCGATCGCGACAGCAATTGCACTCGCGATACGGGCTCCCGGTGAACGGACCCAGCGACGCGCGAGGTTAAGAGAAGTTGAGGTCACGATTGCTGCTCCTTGAGTGATCAATGTGCTGCGCAATACCTAGCCGAACGTGAACGCATACGCTTCGACGCCGGGGTCCAGAAACTCGATGGTGAAGGTGTGATCGGCGACATCGCCGGTTTGCCGCACCAGTTGATACAGGCGCTGTTCGGTCACCGTGCCGGTGCCATCGGCGGCGGTGTCGGTGCCATGTGCCGCACCAGGTGCTGCGCCGTCGACGCTCACGCGAAACCGCACCGGCTTGCCATCCTTGCCCGGACCGAGCACCAGATGCAGATCGCGTGCGTGGAAGCGGTAGACGATGCTGCCGTTCGCATGATCGAGCGTCGCGTGTTCGCCACCGACGTTCCATGTCCCGGCCAGACCCCAGTCGTTCACCGCGGGCTGCACAGGCGCGGCATACGTATGCGGACGATCCTTCGTTTCACCGCCCGGTGATGCGAAATTCTCCGCGCGGTTGTACCCAACGTAGGTCTCTGGCGATTGCATGTCGGCATCGTCGGCTGCGGCCTGTACGCCTTGCGCATTGCCAGTCAGGCCCGTTGCGACGTGTTCGGCACCGGTGTGACCCGCTTCCGCGAGCAGTTGCTGGATGACCTTCTCCGAATGCGCGTAATCGCCTTCGCCGAAGTGGTGGTAGCGGATCTGCCCTTGCGCATCGATGAAATAGTGCGCCGGCCAGTACTGGTTGCCGAACGCGCGCCAGATTGCGTAGTTGTTATCGATGGCGACCGGGTAGTCGACGCCGAGATCGTGCGTAGCCTGCTTCACGTTACCGATATTGCGTTCGAACGCGAACTCCGGTGCGTGTACGCCGATCACGACGAGCCCCTGGTCGCGGTACTTCTGCGCCCACGCTTTCACGTACGGCAGCGAGCGCAGGCAGTTGATGCACGAGTAGGTCCAGAAATCGACCAGCACGACCTTGCCGCGCAGGGCCTGGGTGGTGAGCGGCGGCGAGTTTAGCCATTGCACGGCGCCCGTGAGGCTGGGTAGCGCGCCTTCGACAGGCAACGGTACTTCGGAGGCCGCAGCAGGATCGGCGGCACGTATTATCGCGCCCGACGATCCATTGGCATCGGCAGTGCGCTGCATCGCCGGGTTGGTCGCCGTCATCGCGTCGCCATCCGCCGGATTGCCGGAAGCCACCACACCCGCCGCATTCGCATTCGGCGACAACCGGTCCACCAGACGCTGTTCGAGCCCACCTGTGGCGATCGTCGACAGCCTCGTCAGCACGCCCGTATCGAGTCCGAGCGCAATCGCCGCGACACCGGCCAGCATCGCGACACCAATACCGCGCCGGATCCATTCGCCCGCGCCAAGCGAGCGTTTCATCGCAGCAAACACCTTTCCGCCGATCAGCAGCGCCACCGCCAGCGAGGTCGCCGCGCCCGCGGCATACGCAGCCAGCAGAATCGTCGTACCGACACTCGCGCCGCGCAATGCTGCACCCGTCAGCAGCAGGCCGAGAATCGGCCCGGCGCAGGGCGCCCACAGCAGGCCCGTCGCAATACCGAGCAGGAACGACGATCCCGCGCTTGCCTTGCCGTCAGCCTGAGCGAACTCGGTGAGCCGGCTGCCGGCGTTCACGAGCGGGCGCATCAGACGCTCGGCGAACTTCGGCAGCAGCAGCGTCAGGCCGAACACGGCGAGCAGCACGATGGCGAGCCACCGTCCGTACTGGTTGGCCTGCGTCACCCAGCCGCCACCCACGGCCGCCAGCGTCGCAACGAGTGCGAACGTGAGCGCCATGCCCGCGAGCAGCGGCAGGCTGCTACGCACGAACGGCTGGTCGGCGCGCGAAAACACAAACGGCAGCACCGGCAGGATGCACGGACTCAGGATGGTGAGGACGCCTCCCAGGTAGGCCAGGACGATGAGGAGCATGGTGGTTCCGTTCGGGGTTCGGGGTTTGGGTTTGGGGTGTGCGTCAGGGCTTCAGGTGGCGGCCGGCGTAAAGGTCAGCGCGACGCCGTTCATGCAGTAGCGCAGGCCGGTCGGCCGCGGACCGTCGTCGAATACATGGCCCAGATGGCCGCCACAGCGCACGCAATGCACTTCGCTGCGGCTCATGCCGAACGAGCGGTCTTCGCGCGTGGCGACCGCATGGTCGAGCGGCGCCCAGAAGCTCGGCCAGCCCGTATGGCTGTCGAATTTCGTGCGCGAGGCGAACGCGTCGAGCCGGCACCCCGCGCACGCGAACGTGCCCGCGCGATGTTCGTCGTTGAGCGGGCTGGTGTAGGGCCGTTCGGTCCCTTCCTGGCGCAGCACCATGTACTGGGCGGGCGTCAGCACCCGGCGCCATTCGGCGTCGGTGTGGACCACCGTGAAGGCTTCCGTCGCCGGTGCGGCGGCGGTGGGGGCAGCCGCCAGCCCGCGCCAGCGGGTGAGGGCGAACAGCGCTGCGGCGGCGCTGCCGCCTGACACCAGAAATCGTCTCCTGCCTTGCATGATGCGCTCCTTGCTGGACCCGACGGGTCGATGTCGGCATCGTATGCCCGGCGCGATACCGAAGTCCTCACAGAAAGTTAAATTAAATGTGATACTTCCGCGCGCCGAATTTCTGCACAATGGCAGCCTGTCCCCGTTGTTCCCGCGCGGTTCGCACCGCGCCCGAAAACCCGCATATGGATCAACCGAAGCGCGTACTGATCGTCGAAGACGACGTCGACATTGCCGACGTGCTGAGCCTGCACCTGCGCGACGAACGCTATGAGGTCGTCCACAGCGCGGACGGCAACGAGGGCCTGCGCCTGCTCGAACAGGGCGGCTGGGACGCGTTGATCCTCGATCTGATGCTGCCTGGTGTCGATGGTCTCGAGATCTGCCGGCGCGCCCGCGCGATGGCGCGCTATACGCCGATCATCATCACGAGCGCGCGTTCCAGCGAGGTGCACCGCATCCTCGGTCTCGAACTCGGCGCCGACGACTACCTCGCCAAACCGTTCTCGGTGCTCGAACTGGTTGCGCGCGTGAAGGCGTTGCTGCGGCGCGTCGATGCGCTGGCGAAGGACCTGCGCATCGATGCAGGGACGCTCGAACTCGGCAGTCTGACCATCGATCCGCTCGCGCGCGAAGCGGCCGTCGATGGCCGGCGCATCGAACTGACACCGCGCGAATTCGACCTGCTGTATTACTTCGCGCGCCATCCGGGCAAGGTGTTCTCGCGCATGGATCTGTTGAACGCGGTGTGGGGCTATCAGCACGAGGGCTACGAACATACCGTCAACACGCATATCAACCGGCTGCGCGCGAAGATCGAAGCGGACCCGGCGCAACCGGTCTGCATCCTGACCGTGTGGGGTCACGGCTACAAGCTCGCTGCTGGGCCGAAAGAAGGCGCGAAGGACGCACCCGATGCCACACCGAAGGATGCGCCGTGAATCTGACGCTTACCCAACGGCTGTCGATTGTCTTCGCGGTGCTGCTGCTCGCGTGTTGCGGCGCGTCGGCGTGGCTGCAGATCCGTTCCAGCGATCTGCACGAGAAAGAGGTCGTCCAGGGCCTGTCGCGCGGGCTCGCGCAGCACATCGCGCAGAGCGCACCGCTGATGGACGACAACGGCCTGCGGCCCGACGCGGTGCGACGTCTGTTCAGTCAACTGATGGTGGTGAATCCGAGCGTCGAGGTGTATCTGCTCGACAGCGAAGGTCATGTGCAGGGCGACGATGCGCCGCCTGGTCATCTGAAGCGCGAACAGGTCAATCTCGAGCCGCTGCGGCGCTTTATCGCTGGCGATACGCTGCCGATTCTTGGTGACGATCCACGCAGCGTCGATGGTCGCAAGGTGTTTAGCGCCGCTCCGTTGCGCATGAACGGGCAGGCACCGGCGGGTTATATCTATGTCGTGCTGCTCGGCGAGGCGCACGACGAACTCGCGGCGCGCGTCGCGGCGAGTTCGGTGTTGCGTACGACGTTGTGGTCGATGGCGCTGGTTGCGCTGCTTGGGCTCGTTGCGGGGCTGGTGGCGTTTCGTTTGATCACGCGGCCGTTGCGCCGGCTCACCGAGGCAATGCGGCACTTCGATGCGGACGGCGAACCGCGTGTGCCACCCGTTGCTGTTACATCGGCGGGGACGCCGCGCGCATCGACGGTGGGGCGCGGCGACGAAATCGCGGTACTCGAAGCGGCGTTTGCGCAGATGGCCGAACGCATCGGCGAACAGTGGCGCGCGCTGACGCGCCAGGACCAGCAGCGACGCGAACTGGTCGCCAACATTTCGCACGATCTGCGTACGCCGCTCACGTCACTGCATGGCTATCTGGAGACGCTGTCGCTGAAGTCGGACACGCTCGGCGAAACCGAACGCAAGCGCTATCTGGCCATCGCGCTCGCGCAGAGCGTGAAGGTCGGCGCGCTCGCGCAGGCACTGTTCGAACTCGCGCGGCTCGAATATGGTTTCGTGCAACCTGCGCTCGAAGAATTCTCGCTCGTCGATCTCGTGCAGGACGTGCTGCAGAAGTTCGAATTACCCGCGGAGGCACGCCACGTTCGCTTGCGTGCCGACGTGCCGCTGCGCGTGCCGAACGTCAGCGCCGATCTCGGCATGATCGAACGTGTGCTGACCAATCTGCTCGACAACGCAATCCGCCACACACCCGCTGACGGCACGATCGATATCGCCCTCACGAGCCGCGAGGGCAGGGTGACGGTGACGGTTAGCGATACTGGGCCGGGCATTCCCGAGGCGCTGCGCGAGGGCCTCTTTCAGCGGCCGTTCAGCTCGGGCGGCGCGCATCGCGGCGGTGGGCTTGGATTGCTGATCGTGCAGCGCATGCTGCAGTTGCATCGCAGTGAGATTCGCCTGATCGAACGCGCGGGCCCGGGCACGGCGTTCTCTTTTGAACTGGCTGCAGCGGGTAGCGCAGCCAACGGCGCATGAGTGGCGCCCTCGTAGTCGCGATGTAGACCCTCTATTCCATTCAGACGCGACGCACTACGAATCGCGTGGGCCAAACATCGTTTCTACACGCCAGGCGTCGCAGTAGAATTGCCGCACACCGGCGCGACGAATCGCGTGCGCCTGGGAACCCCACAACATACACATGTCACGGAGACTTCATGGAACGACCCAGTTTCATTCGTCATTGGACCGAGCTGGAGGGCGCGGACGACTCGCACTACACGGGCGATACCGAGCTGATGGCGATCGGCGCACCGCTTGCCAATGCGCTCGGACTCACGCGCATCGGAATTCATCACAACAGGTTGTTGCCTGGACGTCGTACCTCGTACCCGCATGCGGAAAGCGCGGAAGAGGAGTTCGTCTATGTGCTCGAAGGCACGCCGGATGTCTGGATCGACGGTCACCTGCATGCACTGAAGCCTGGCGATTCGGTTGCGTTTCCAGCCGGCACCGGGATTTGCCATACCTTCCTCAACAACACGGAGCATGAGGTCCGTTTGCTGGTGATCGGCGAAACGCCTAAGGATGAAAACCGCATCCGCTACCCGAAGAACGAAGCGCATGAGGCCAAACGTCCTGATCGCTGGATCGACTGGCCGGTACGCGAGATAGGGCCGCATGACGGCAAGCCGACCCGCTATAAGGCGTAAGGTCGCGCGTTTCGCGACTTCAAAGCGAGCCTGACGGGCGCCGCTTCGCGCGTGCCCGTCTATCCGATCGAGCGTCTATTCATAGCAGTTTTTATTGTTTCCCCGCACCTGTTGGCGCCGATACGGTATACGGCAGCCGTTTTCATTCAACAGGAGGTCCGTTCGCGGGCCAGCAGGGAAACCCGATGACAACCGATCATGAACGCGCAGTGAAATTCGCCTACTGGGTGCCGAATGTCAGCGGCGGCCTGGTGGTCAGCAAGATCGAACAGCGCACGAGCTGGGATATCGATTACAACCGCCGGCTCGCGCAAACCGCCGAGCGTAGCGGCTTCGAGTACGCGCTATCGCAGATCCGCTTTACCGCGGGATACGGTGCCGAGTATCAGCATGAATCGGTGGCGTTCAGTCATGCGTTGCTCGCCGCCACCGAAAAGCTCAAGGTCATCGCGGCCATTCTGCCGGGGCCCTGGCATCCGGCCGTGGTCGCGAAGCAGCTTGCCACCATCGATCAACTCACCGGCGGCCGTGTCGCGATCAACGTGGTGAGCGGTTGGTTCAAGGGCGAGTTCACCGCGATCGGCGAACCCTGGCTCGAACACGACGAACGCTACCGGCGCTCCGAGGAATTCATTCGCGCAGTGAAGGGCGTCTGGACCGAAGACGACTTCACGTTCAAGGGCGACTTCTATCGCTTCAACAACTACACGCTCAAGCCGAAGCCGTTGCAGCAACCGCATCCGGAAGTGTTCCAGGGCGGTAATTCGGCAGCCGCGCGGCGCATGGCCGCAGCGGTGTCGGACTGGTACTTCATGAACGGCAATTCGCTTGAGAATCATCGCGCGCAGATCGACGAGATTCGTACGGCCGCCGCCGCGCAGGGACGTACGGTGCGTTTCGGTGTCAACGCGTTCATCATCGCGCGCGATAGCGAGGACGAAGCGCAGCAGGTGCTGCACGATATCGTCCGGCATGCGGATACCGAAGCGGTGCATGCGTTTGGGCACGCGGTCAAACAGGCGGGCAGCGCTTCGCCGGAAGCACAGGGCATGTGGTCGAACTCGAAGTTCGAAGACCTGGTGCAGTACAACGATGGTTTCAAGACCGGTCTGATCGGTACACCCGAGCAGATCGCGCGCAAGATCGTCGCGCTGAAGGCGATTGGCGTCGACCTTGTGCTCGGTGGCTTTCTGCACTTCATCGAAGAGGTCGAGTATTTCGGCAAGCGCGTGTTGCCGTTGGTGCGCGAGCTGGAAGAGGCGGGGGCTACGGCGGAGACTGCGTAAGCGGAACCGCTGATGATTGGCCTGGACGGCGCTTACGCGTCGTCCGAAAACTTCACGACGATACCGGTGCCCGTCCCCAACCGGTTGACTGCAATCCGCCAGCCGTGTGCGATGGCAATCTCACGACAAATCGCGAGACCCAGCCCTGCGCCGTCATGCCGGGCGCCCGGCGCGCGCCAGAATCGTTTGAACAGAAACGGCAGATGCGCGTCATCGATGCCAGGTCCCTCGTCGCGGATCTGGATCGAGCGACCGTCGATAATCATGCGCACGGTGCTGCCAGCCGGCGATACGTTGATCGCATTCTCGACCACGTTTTTCAGCAGGATGAAAAGCGCACTGCGATCTGCCCAGATCGACTGCGCGGCCGCTGCGCCTTCCAGTTGCAGCCCGACATGCAGCGCTTCGGCCTTGCGCGACAGATACGTGAGCACGTCCTGCGCGACTTCGGCGGGATCGATCTCGCCGAAGCTGAAGTTCTGCGCTTCGCTGACTTCCGCCAGATGCAGCAGCTGACGCACCTGCCGCGCTATCAGATCGACTTCCTGTAACAGCGGTTCCTTACCCTGAATGTCACCCTGCAGTTCGATCTGCCCGCGGATCAACGTGAGCGGCGTCTGCAATTCGTGTGCAGCCGACGCGAGAAACTGCTGTTGCACGGTAAAGCCGTTTTCGAGCCGGTCGAGCGCCGCGTTGAACGCGTCGATCAGTGGGCGGATCTCGTGAGGGATGTCGCGTGTCGACAGGCGTGTCGTCAGATTGCGCGGCGTGATGAGTGCCGCGGCATCCGATACTTTGCGCAGCGGCCGGAGTATGCGGCGCAGCGTGATCGTCAGCGACAGCCCGAAGATGATCGTCGCCGCGAGAAACGTCACGTTCACGATGCGCGGGAACGGCTTGATTTTTACTTGTACGCTGATAGCGTTCAGACGTGTGCTCATTGCGGTCTGCACGCGAAATACGGTGCCTGCGTGCACGATCTGCAGGGTGGCGACGTAGAACGGGCGGCCGTCGATCGTCGCTTCGTCGACTGTCGGCGGATGGCCGCTGCGCGGCACGTTGAGCCACGGCGGGCCGCCCGCGTCGGGCGACGCGAGCAACACGGTACCGTGCGTATCGGTCACGCGGTACTTCACTTCGGTTGGCAGCGATTCGAACATCCACGCGGGTGGATCGGTGAGCTGCACGGACACGGGGCGGCCCGCCGCATCGAAGACGAGTCCGTCCGCAAGGTGCCGCACGGCTTCGAGCTGCCCGTGCTGGCCGATCACCTGTTGCGGAAAATTATTCACTGCGTACAGAACGAGCGCGGCGAGCAGGCTCAGGCACACGGCTAGTGCAACGACGCTTGTGATCCACAGTCGCGCCGACAGGCTGTGCACCCAGCGGTGCAGCATCACGACGATAGCCGGACCGGCAAGCGGCCGCGCGGACCGGTCGTCCGTGCGGGTTGGCGGCGCATTCGTGGCGTCAGGCTTCGGCGCCGGCATGCAGTGCGAATCCTGTGCCACGCACGTTGACGAGACGGGTCAGCGCGCCGAGTGTCGTCAGTTTCTTGCGCAAACGATGCAGCGTGACTTCGAGTGCGTTCGGCGTGACCGCTTCGCCGAGACCCCAGGCTGCGTGTTCGAGTACGCCGTGCCTGACCGTGCGCCCCGCGGCATGGATCAGACAGAGCATGATCTGCAGTTCGGCCGGCGCGAGCAGGACTGAATCGGCGCCGCAACGAAGCATGCGTTGTGCGGGGTCGATCGTCACGTCGGCGAACGACACCACCAGCTCGGTCAAGGCCGGCGGTCGGCGCATCAGCGTGCGTACACGTGCAACGAGTTCGCTCATCGCGAACGGTTTGGTCAGATAGTCGTCGGCGCCGCTTTCCAGACCGTCGATGCGGTCGTGCAGCGCGTCGCGCGCCGTCAGCATCAACGCGGGCGTCATGTCGCCGGCCGCGCGCCGCGAGCGCAGTAACGCCAGTCCGTCGCCGTCGGGCAGACCGCGATCGACGATCAGCACCGCGTAGTGCGCGAGGTTCACGCCGTACTCGGCTTCGGAGAGACTGCGAAACAGATCGGCCTCGATGCCCGCCCCCGATAGCGCATCGCGCACCATCGCGGCGAGGCGTTCGTGGTCTTCGATCAGGGCGACTCGCGACATGGCGCTTTGCTCAATTGAACCGGCTCAGTTGAATCGGCTTAGTTGAATCGGTAGAGATAGCCGACGGTCGCCTGCGGAATGAACTTCCTGTCGACAAGCGGACTGTCCGTGATACCACCGCCCAGACGTGCGACACCGATATCGACGGTGGCTGACTGATGCTTGGTGAAACTGTAGTTGAAGCGGGCGCCGAGCGAGACATCGACGGTCGACGTGCCGGTGTAGGCGGGCCGGCCGGGCTGCGCTTCCGATGCGCGAACGCCGTAATAGTAATCGACGTACGTGTGGCTCAACCATTCGGCTCCGACGTGTGGCTCGATTCCGAGCTTGCCGTACTGGAACGACTTGCCGAATTCGATATGCGCCTGTTGCCCTTTGTTCGCGCTCGTCAGGAAGTCGCCAGTTAGCGTGCCGTAGGTGCTCTGCCACGAGAACGCCGGGCCGTACCAGAACGCGCCCTTGCGATCCTGCATGCCGTTCAGGATCGGCGCATCCGATCCGTCGTAGCCGTCGCCGAGCGCGTATTTGCCGCGCAGACTGAAGGCAACGCCGGCCCACTTGCCGATCTTCAGGTCGAGTGTCGTGCCGAGCGCATGCACCCATTTGTCGTCGAAGTAGAAGAGCGGAATCGGCGTGAATTTCGCGCCGTCGCCGGTGTAGGGCTGCTGGCGGTAGCCGGTGCCGGCGCCGAGTCCCCAGTGCGTGACGTTGGTGGCGTTGTTGAGGAGGGTGAAGCCGGAGTCGTCGTCGGTGACGACTGAGGGCGAGGTTTCCACCGACGCGTCAGGCCCGTCGGCCATGGCCGGCGCGGCGTATAGCCAGAGAGAAGCGGCGGCGAGCAGCAAAGGCTGCGCGTGGCGAATGGATCTGTTCACAGTGAAGCTCCGGAGTCGTCGACGCGACCGACTGTAGGGGCGGTCGACTTACTCGCCACTTACTGGCTTGCGGTGCCGCTGTGATGGGGTGCTTACGGGGAGTTACCGTAGAGGTGGTGGTGATTCGGAGCGCGCGGTACACCTTGTCTGCAAGGGCCTATTCGCGCTTCTCTTCGTTTACCGCGGCAATTCGCTCGTTCGACTCGGCGACGAACGACAGCGCATCGTCCAGCGCGTCGTTCGCCTTCCTGGTGGAGGTATTCACGTGCTCGATCAGTACGTCGATGTCCCGTTCATCGTCATTTCGCTCTGTGGTAGCGGCCATTCCTTTGCTCCTGTGTGTAGGCAAATGCCAGACTGCTTCGCGATCCAGTCAAGCTACGTTTGGAACCCGGTAGCTGCTGGGTTCAAACGGGTTCAAACACCTTAAATCTCTTCAGCAAACTCTTCAAGAAACCGTTTAAGCCGCTCCTGCCTGACCGCAGCAAGACGCGCTCCAGTCGCCGTCTGAAATCCCAACGCGAGTTTAAAAAGCTTCGTATGAAAGTGGTCGATCGCGTAGCGCGCGTCGTCGTAAGGCCGTGCCTGTGCGTGCGGATCGTTGAAGTCATACAGCGCACTACCCATTCGCCCAGCCACATAGAAGCAACGCGCGGCGCCGAGCATGCCAATTGCATCAAGCCGGTCCGCATCCTGCACAATCTTCGCTTCGAGCGAGACCGGTGCAATACCCGCCGAATAGCTGTGCGCCTCGACCGCATGCGCGACCGCGCGTACCTTCTGCTCGGGCCAGCCCAGCGCGCTCAGCACGCGTGTCGCCTTTTCCGCGGAGAGTCGCGAGGCCTGCGCGCGCAACGGCGAATTTTTCTCGACGGCAACGCAGTCGTGCAGTACTGTCGACGCCAGCAGGATTTCCGCATCGCCGCCTTCTCCGGCCTGTATCGTGGCTGCGTTCTTCCAGACGCGCTGCAGATGCGAAACATCGTGCGAGCCGTCGCCGTCATTGTCCTTCACGTGTTGAATCAAGGTTTGCGCGAGCGAAGCGAACGGCGCGAACGGCACAAAAGCGGCAGTAGTCGTCATGGCGAATAAAGGCAGAAACGTCGAAGGCGTGATTATCGTCGGGGTGTGCGCAGATCGCCACCCAGGCCACCCACGCAGCCCGCCAGTCGATGTTTCAAATTTATCCGGGTGGCGCTCGTCTGGTTTATCTATCACCTATATGAAAACAGGGAGCAACATGCAGACTCTCCGGATCAAGATGCTGGTCGCATCACTGTCGCTCGCCACGCTCTCGGCGCTCTCCGCCTGCCAGCTGGGCGGCAGCCAGGCCGGCGCAGCCAGCGCCGCAGGCGCGGACACCCAGACCACGAATGCGGCCGCAGCGCCGGTCGGCGCGTCCGACCCGGTCTCGGCGGCGCAACTTTGCCCGAGGGTCAACGGCGTGCAGGAAATTTCCGCCGAACTGCTGTTCGGCCGCAATGTGAAGGGACGTCGGCCGGTTACCGACAAGGAGGTTCGCCAGTTTCTCGCCGATGTCGTGACGCCGCGCTTTCCGGATGGCTTCACCACCTGGAGAACCCAGGGGCAATGGCTCGATAAGGACAAGAACCACGTCACGAAGGAAGACAGCTTCGTGATCCAGATCGTGGCGAGCGGCACGCAGGGCACGCTCGACCATATATCGGAAGTGCGCAGCGCCTATATCAACCAGTTCCACCAGGAGTCGGTCGGGCTGGTGCTCACCGATGCGTGCGCATCGTTCTGAGGTCCGGACTGGATCACTTCATCCGCGCCAGCGTGATGGCGCGCTCGGGACACGCGGTGACGCACAGGCCGCATGAGCGGCAGGCATCGGCGTTCGGCGTGTACGCGACTTTCATACCGTGTACACGCAGCTTGAATCGGTTCATCGCGCCGAGCGCCTCGTAGTCCGCCGTATCGATGCGGCGGATGACGAAGACGTCCTCCGGGCAGACCTCGGCACAATCGCCTTTGCCTTCGCAGCGTTTCAGGTTGACGACGGGGACGATGACACCCGCCGGTTGCTTGCAGACAGCAGCGGATGCGGTGCTCATGTCGGATCTCGCGGCGTATCGTTGCGACCGGACAGCATGCCCTGACGGAATTTCTCGCGTTCTTCCGGCGTCATCTTCTCCCAACGACGCCAGTGCCGCCGACCGCCCCAACCACCGTGCCCGCGGAATCCGCCGAACAGGATGCGGCTCAGCACCAGCAGCCCCAACGCATGCGGGAAGTCGATGATCCGGCCGCTAACGAACAGCGCGGGGACCACCCAGTTCCATAGCAGCATCACCATCCATCCCAGCACCGCGATGCCGATCAGCACCACCAGCGCCTTGGCAAAACATCTCAGTCTGAATTTCATCGACCTGCTCCTTCAAATTTCCAGTTCGTCATACACCGTCTGCAAACGCTTGCGCAGATGCAATACCGCGTAGCGCTTGCGGGCCAGCAACGTATTCACGCCGACGCCGCTAGCGGCCGCCAGTTCCTTGAAACTTTGTCCATCGAGTTCGTGCGCAACGAAGACTTCGCGCTGTTCGGGCGGCAGTTCGTCGAGCGCGTTCTGCAGCGCTTTTAGCAGCACCGAGCGCGCGTAGACGGCTTCGGGCCCGGCATCCTGCGACGGCAGCGCGAGATCGAGGCGGTATTCGCTGTCGTCGTCGCTGTCGGAGCCGCCCGCCATATCGGCGATCGGTAGCTCCTTCTTCTTGCGAAAACGATCGATGATGCGATTGCGCGCGACATGAAACAGCCACGCGCTGGCCTGTTCGATTGGCGCGGGCAGCCGGTACGCCTCTACGAACTCGAAAAAGACGTCTTGCAGGATGTCTTCGGCGTCGCCCGGATCGCGCACGCGCTGCCGGATGAAATTGCCGAGCCGCGCCCGCTCGCGCACCACCGTGGCGGTGATCTCGCTATCTCGTTCGACCATCGGGTCCTGGGTGCGCGGCGGTTCCATGGGGCTGAAGACGATTCGCGAGCGGGAATATTGTGGGCGGCGGGAAAAAACTGTTGAGGTGGGGGAGGCCCGTGCGGGGCCGTTACGGCATGGTATCGCGCCGTGGCCTATCGGGACGTGCCCAGTGTGGGTTCCAGGCCCCGGTGTGTTGCCGCAAGCAGACCGGGGACCCGGGCGGCGTCGTGCCGCATGCCGCGATGCGGCTGCACCGATGGGTTCGGTGAAGGCCCTCTACAGATTCACGGCAACGCTGCAGCCAGCGCGTCGAACTCCGCCGCCCAGGCAGTCCGCCACTGCGCGCGCTGCGATTCGTCGACCCACGCGCCATCGATCCCGTTGAACATAAACTGCCGCAGATCCGCGACACCGAAGCCGAAATGATCGAACATCAGTTGCCAGGCACCGGCCGGGTCGACCTTGTGCAAGGTCGGGTCGTCGGTATTCGGATGGATTTTCAGGCCAAGGCCGGCCATGCGGCGCAGCGGATGCAGCTCGGCCCATTGTTCGGGCGGCAGTGTGCGCAGGTAATAGGAGTTGGTCGGCACCACGGTGAATACAATGCCGCGTTCGGCGCAGCGTGCGGCGAGTGCTGGGTCGTCAACGATCGTGTAGCCATGATCGATGCGGTCGCATTGCAGCAGGTCGACCGCGGTTTCCACGTTGCGGGCGGGCATGCCGAATTCGCCCGCGTGCGCGGTGGTTTTGAATCCCGCCGCGCGCGCGTCGCGATACGCTTCCCAGAACAGTTCCGGCGGACGATCGTTCTCGCGGTAGTCGATGCCGAGTCCCGCGACTTCGTCGGCCCGATGCGCTTTCATCCACGCGACAACCTGGACAGCTTCATCGGGGTCCGCTTCGCGATCGATACTCGGAATGAGCCGTGCGCTGATACGAAAATCGCGTGCGGCGTCGCGGATGGCCGTGACGATCGCGGCCTGCGCATCGGCATAGGCGATCTTCGAGACGCGCACAGTGCCGGTCGGATTCCAGAAGAACTCGCTATGCCGTACGTTCTGCGCGGCTGCGTCCTGCAGATACTCGTAGGCGATCCGGTGCAGGTCGTCGGCGCGCGTGAGCAGGTATTCGTCGAGGGCGCGCAACACGCGCAATACACCGACCGGTTTTTCGCCGCGTGTATAGAACGCGTCGATTTCGCTGCGCGCGATCGGCGCGCCGGTCCGTTCGGCCAGCGCGACGAAGGTGTCGTGCCGCACGGCGCCGAGCAGATGGCAGTGCAGTTCGGCCTTCGGCAGCGCGCGAAAGAAGTGCCGGTGTGCGGGCGTGATAGCGACGCCGCTGCGCGATGCGGGCACGTTACCCAGGGTCTCGTTCATGTCGATGTGGTGCTTGGTAGTGCGGGTCATGCCAAAGTGGAAAACAGTTACGGTACGTTGAGTCAATGCGGTTTGACAACGGTCCAGAAGTAGTAACCGAGCGGCACGGCGAGTACGACGAGCCCCCACGGTACCTCGCGAAAACGTCCAGCCAGCAGCTTCACGAGGACGTAGCAGAGCAGTCCGCCGGCGATGCCGGTGCCGAAACTGTTCGACATCAGCGTGAGCAGCACCATCGAAAGCACGGGCAGCGCATCGGTGAAGTCGTCGAAATGCGTGTGGCGGATCGTGCCGAACATCGACAGGCCGATCAGGATCAGCGCGGGCGCGGTCGCTTCCTTGGGAATGGCGAGTGCAACGGGGACGAACAGCAGCATCAGTGCGAACATCGCGGCCGCCGCCAGCGACGACAACCCGCTGCGCCCGCCCGCTTCGACGCCCGCCGCCGATTCCACCAGCGCAGTCAACGCCGGAATGCCGAGCACTGGGCCGAGCGTTGCAGCAATCGAATCGACGAGAAACGGCCGGTTGATGTTGGGCAGGTTCGCGTGTTCATCGAGCAGCTGCGCCTTGGCGCCGACCGCGAGCGTCGTGCCGAGCGTGGAAAAGAACTCCGACGCAAAGAATACGAACAGGTACGGAATCGCCGACACGGTGAGCGCGCTGGCGATGTCGAGTTTGAACGCGACCGGCGCGATGCTATGCGGCCATGCCATCGGCGCTGCGGGCAGATGCGTGACGCCGAGTGGAATGCCCACAGCGGCCGCGATCAGGATGGCCCACAGGATCGCTCCGGGCACGCGGCGCCCTTGCAGCACGACCGCGGCGGCGAGACCCGCAAGCGCGACGAGCGTGCCGGGCCGTGTGAAGTCGCCGAGCGCGAGCGCGTTGGTCTTCGCGTTGGCGATCACCATGCCCGCGTTGCGAAAGCCGAGCAACGCAATGAAGAGACCGATCGATGCGCCGAGCCCAAGCTTGATCTGCGCGGGAATCAGCCGGACCACCAGGCTGCGCGCGCCGGCCAGCGTCAGGACGAGAAACAGCACGCCCGAAATGAACGCAATGCCGAGGCCGGTCTGCCATGCGACGTGTTCGGTGGCGGCGAGCGTCACACCCAGCACGACCGATCCACCGATCCCCGGCCCCACGATAAACGGCAGGTTCGTGTAGAGCCCCATCAGCACGGTACCCAGCACGAACACGATGATCGTCGCCGTCGTCGTCGCACCGCGTTCCATGCCGCCCGTTGCCAGCAACGAAGGAATCACGACGAGCAGATAAGCGGCTGCGAGAAACGACGTGATGCCAGCGAGCACTTCGGTGCGTACGGTCGTGTTGCGCGCAGCAAGTGCGAAGCGCCGCTCGAGCCATGAGCTACCGCTCCGGTGAGACATCGCGCCAGACGATGACATCGGCGAGTCCTTGTTCAGCATTTAATTTGTCCTGTATCCCGTACTTTGACGCGTTCTATACTCCAACGCATTCTGTCCCGACTGCGCAGGCCTCATGTCCGACCGTTCGTCTCTGTTGCCGGCCCTGACGCTGCGGCAAGTCCAGTACTTCGTCGTGCTTGCGCATGCGCGCAGTTTTACCCAGGCCGCGCAGTCGCTTTCGCTGACGCAACCCGCGCTGACTGCCGCGATCCGGCAGATCGAATTCCTGCTCGGCGGTCCGCTGTTCGCGCGGTCCGCACACCGTCTGACGCTGACCGCTGCCGGTGCCAGCGTGCTGCCGCTTGCCGAACGTCTGCTCAACCAGGCGCGCGGTACCTTCGACGATATGGCGCGCACCTTCGCTGACCGCGTGCAAACGGTGCGCATCGGGCTGATTCCTTCGGTGGCCGGCCGTCTGCTGCCGGCGCTGACCGCATTCGGCACGCGTGCCCGAACCCTGCGCTTCACATTGACCGACCTGCCGAACACCGCACTGATCGATGCGGTGCGCGAGGGCGTCGTCGACCTCGGCATCGGTGTGCACGAGCCAGGTGCCGACGACCCGGTACTACGGTACGACGATCTGTTCGAAGACCAGATCGTCGTGGTGGTCCGGCGCGACGACCCGCTTGCGAAGCACAAGGCAGTCGCGTGGGCGAAACTCGTCGGGCGCGATCTCGCGGTGTTTGTGCGCGGCAGTGTCAGCGAGGCACTGCAACGCACCGGCGGTGCAGAAAACCTGCGGCTCACCGTGAGCTACCGGATGGAATACACCGAGCCGCTCTACGCGCTGGTGCGCAACGGTCTCGCGATCGCGGTATTGCCGAGCCTTTACACGACGCATCTGCACGACCCTGAACTGGTGGCGGTGCGGCTCAACCGGCCGCATGTCGCGCGTGCGATAGCGCTGATTTCTCTGGCGGGCGAGGATCGCGGCCCGCATGTGCGCGGCTGCCGCGAGTGGATCGCCGCGCATATCTGACACGCGCGCTCAGGGCAGACTGGCGATCCTCGCGCGTAGCGCCGCATAGAAACCATCCGCATCGACTTCGTTGATCCACAGCGCGTTCGGCGCGCGGCCGCTGTGCCCGCTCCAGTCGACGACGGTTTCGCCCAGCGTCCATTCGCCGGTCGTCTCGATCTCCACGTTGACCTGCCTGCCCTTGAAGAGCGTCGGATCGATCAGATAACCGGTGGCGGTGGGGTCGTACATCGGTGCTTCTTCGACGCCGTGGCGCGCCTTTTGATACGCCACTTCCGCGGTCATGATGTCCGCGACCACGGTGCCGCAACGCGTACCGAGCGCGCGGAACGGGGCGATCCGCGCGGGCGTGATCGGCGCCTTGACCGCCACATCGCGCGGCAGCACGACAATCGGCACACCGCTCGAGAAGACGATCTGCGCCGCCTGCGGATCGACATAGACGTTGAATTCCGCGGCCGGCGTGATGTTGCCGCGCTCGAAGAACGCGCCGCCCATCAGCACGATGTCGCTCAGATGATCGCGGATGTCGGGTGCTTCGGTGAGCGCGGTGGCGAGGTTGGTCAGCGGGCCGAGTGCGCAGATCGTGACGCTATGCGGCGCAGCCGCGCGCAATGTGTCGATCAGAAAGTTCACCGCGTGCCCGGGTGCGAGCGGGGCAAGCGGCTCGTGCAGCGTGACGCCTTCGAGGCCCGTCTTGCCGTGCACATTGGCAGCGGTAACCAGCTCGCGCAGCAGCGGCCGCGGACAACCGGCGTACACCGGCAGCGTCGTCGTGCGGCCAGCCCAGTCGCGGATGATGCGCGCATTGCGTTCGGTCAGGTCGAGCGGCACGTTGCCGGCCACGGCCGTGAGCGCACGTACGTCGAGCCGGTCGCTTGCGCCGAGCGCGAAGAGAATCGCAATCGCGTCGTCCTGACCCGGATCGGTATCGATGATGACCGTGCGGCGTGGAGTGGAGTTCATGGTGGCGGCCAATGCAGTAGTGGAGAGCAGTGCACCGGCGGCAAGCGCAAGCGAGCCTTTGAGAAACGCACGGCGCGGGAAGTCGTCAGTATCGCTCATAGTCAGAACAGGTGGCGGATGCCGACCGTCGCGATCACCTGGCGCGTACTGGTCGAGCGGGCGTAAGCGAAGATCTGCGCGTATTTCGCGTCACCGGCGGCGAGTTGCCCGATCACCGTCAACGCGACATCGGTGCGCTTCGACAGGAAGTAGTCTGCCTGCAGATTGACCTGATGCCACTTCGGATGCGTGTCGATCACGTCGTACTTGCCGGCGGTATAGCCGTACGCGGCACCGAGAAACAGCGCCGGCGTCAGCGTGTACACGACGTTCACACCGTAGTTCTGCAGATGCAGGTGCGAGTTGTCGAGGTAGTCGTAGTGGACGTCGGTGAACAGCGCCGCGAACTGCGCGCGGCCGATCGTATAGAAGCCGCCGGTGCCGAGGATGCGTTGTTTGCTCGCGAACACCGACGGGTTCGTCGCGCTCTTGTCGAAGATCAGCAGCGACGAGGCATAGTCGTTGGAGATCGCGCCGTCCTGATTCGTGCTGCTGTACGGATGGTTGTACTGCGCGTAGACGGCACTCCAGCGCAGCGGACCGTTCTCGTAGCCGACGCCGAAGCTGTACGCGTTGTTGTTGCTAAAACCCACCGCATTGCTGAAGCCATATTGCGCAGTCACCTTCAGGCCGCGATAGGTGGCGCTCACGTACTTCACCGAGTTCTGGACGCGGATGTCGTTATAGCCGTTGTCGTTGTCGCCGATGTTCACCCCGTTGCTGGCGATGATGACCGGTCCGATGTAGTCGTGAATGGTGTCGTACTGACGACCGAAAGTCAGTGTGCCGTAGTGTTTGTCCGAGAGCCCGACGAAGGCCTGGCGACCAAATTCGCGGCCGTTCTGCGAGGCCGTGCCTGACATTACGTTGAAGCCGTTCTCGAGCTGGAAGATCGCGCTCAGTCCGCCGCCCAGGTCTTCCTTGCCTTTTAACCCCCAGCGCGGGTTCTGGTTGGTGCCGCTCAGCGCCTGCCACGCGTTCTTGCCGCCCTGGTTGGACGCG
The DNA here is from genome assembly GCF_002362315.1 of Paraburkholderia acidicola. GTDB lineage: Bacteria > Pseudomonadota > Gammaproteobacteria > Burkholderiales > Burkholderiaceae > Paraburkholderia > Paraburkholderia acidicola. The sequence continues at coordinate 602,408 of NZ_MTZV01000004.1, read as the reverse complement.
AAGCCCACGCCCGCGGAAATCAGGCCATAAAGCGTCACGCTGCTTTGCGCACAGGCCGGCGCCGCAGCGGTGGCGGCGAGCGTGCTGAACATTGCCAGCGGAGTGAGCTTGCGGAGTTTCATCGTGGCCCGGGGCAGTGGAAGTGAAGTAACGCGCTGTGACGACAGGACGATGTGACGGCCAGGCGCCGCAATCGACTGACCGGACTATACGAAGCTCGCGCGTATAAAAATAATTTTGTTTTCTTATGAATCGATAGATTGAATTTATTCTTGATGTAACTCGGGGCGCCGCTGAAGCCTGTGCGCTGTGGCGTGCGACCGCTTTCCATTCGAAAACCCGCCGAACCTATAAAATACGGTTTTGCCGCGACTCCCGCGGTGATCGCCCCCAATACACATGCTACGTTTAAGCGAAGTCAAACTCCCTCTGGACCATGCTGAAGCCGATCTGGACGCCGCGGTTCGCGCGCGCCTCGTGGAGCTCGGCGTGGCGGCAGACGGCCTCGTCCGCTACACGGTATTCCGCCGTGCGCACGATGCGCGCAAGCGCTCCGATATCAAGCTGACCTATATCGTCGACGTCGAAGTCAAGGACGAAGCGGCTGCGCTCAAGCGGATCGTCGGCAAACCGCACTGCGCGGTGACGCCTGACATGACGTACCGCTTCGTCGCGCAGGCATCCGGACACACGGATCGCCAGCGTCCGGTGGTCATCGGGATGGGGCCGTGCGGTCTGTTTGCAGGACTGATCCTCGCGCAGATGGGCTTCCGTCCGATCATCCTCGAACGTGGCAAGGCCGTGCGCGAGCGCACCAAAGACACCTTCGGCCTGTGGCGCAAGGGCGTACTCAACCCTGAATCGAACGTGCAGTTCGGCGAAGGCGGCGCTGGAACGTTTTCCGATGGCAAGCTATACAGCCAGATCAAGGACCCGAACCACTACGGCCGCAAGGTGCTCGAAGAATTCGTTAAAGCCGGAGCACCGGAAGACATCCTGTATCTGAGCCGGCCGCACATCGGCACGTTCCGCCTTGTCAGCATGGTGGAAAAGATGCGCGCGACGATTCACGAACTGGGTGGCGAAGTGCGCTTCGAAACCCGGGTCGACGACATTGAAATCGATCAGGGCAAGGTGCGCTCGCTCAAACTCTCGAATGGCGAAACGCTGCGCTGCGACCACGTCGTCCTGGCTGTGGGCCACAGCGCGCGCGATACCTTCCAGATGCTGCACGATCGTGGTGTGTATATCGAAGCCAAGCCGTTTTCGCTGGGTTTTCGTATTGAACATCCGCAGGGGCTGATCGATCGCAGCCGTTTCGGCACGTTTGCGGGCCACAAGCTGCTCGGTGCGGCCGATTACAAGGTGGTTCATCACTGCAGTAACGGGCGGGCCGTCTACAGCTTTTGTATGTGCCCTGGCGGCACAGTGGTCGCGGCAACTTCGGAACCCGGCCGCGTGGTTACCAATGGCATGAGCCAGTATTCGCGGGCCGAGCGCAACGCGAATGCGGGCATCGTCGTCGGCATCACACCGGATGACTATCCGGGCGGTCCGATGGCAGGCATCGCGTTCCAGCGCAAATGGGAAGAGCGGGCATTCGAACTCGGTGGCAGCAACTACAACGCACCCGGTCAACTGGTCGGCGACTTTATCGCTGGCCGGCCGTCGATGTCGCTAGGCTCCGTGGTGCCGTCGTACAAGCCAGGTGTGCATCCCACTGATCTCAGCACGGCGCTCCCCGACTACGTCATCGAAGCGATCCGTGAAGCGCTGCCGCAGATCGATAAAAAGATTGCCGGCTTCGCGATGCACGATGCCGTGCTCACCGGCGTCGAGACGCGCACTTCGTCACCGATCCGGGTTCGACGCAAAGACGATTACCAGAGCATGAACGTCGACGGTCTGTATCCGGCTGGCGAAGGTGCGGGGTATGCCGGTGGGATCTATTCGGCGGCCATCGACGGCATCGAGGTAGCGCAGGCGCTCGCACTTAATCTGGCGTCGGCGCACGCTTGACGGGCATCTCGCTCTGCTTGACGGGTGATTGGGGTGATTGGCAGAAACTGAAGGTTGGTTGTCTTTCTTGCCATCGGCGGGAATGGTCCAATCGTCTCAGTGACTGCCAACCTCAAGGAGAAACGCGATGTCGCAAACGAGCCCCGTCCGCACCGCCGGCTTTCTGGTGTTTCCCAACGTAACGCAACTCGACATGACCGGGCCGCAAGAAGTGCTGACGCGCATGCCGGGCTGGCGGGCTGAACTCGTTGCGGCGTCGCGTGCGCTGGTGCGCAGCGACAGCGGTCTGGTGATTCAACCCGATGTCACCTTCGCTGAAGCGGCGCACTACGACCTGCTGGTGGTACCCGGCGGTCCGGGCGTGGACGTCGCGATGCTCGATCGCGAAACCGTTGCGTTCGTCCGCGATAAGGCCCAGCGTGCCGACTACGTGTTCGGTATCTGCACCGGTTCGTTGTTGCTGGGGGCGGCCGGCGTGTTGCGCGGACGGCGGGCGGGCACGCACTGGCAGGCGCGCGAGCAACTCGCGAAGTTCGGCGCGACCGTGAGCACCGAACGTCTTACCGTCGACGGCAATCTGTTCACGTCGGGCGGCGTGACGGCCGGCATCGACATGGCGCTGCGCGTCGCGGCGGAGCTGGCCGGCGACGATGTCGCGCAGCAGATCCAGTTGCAGATCGAGTACGATCCGGCGCCGCCGTTTAACGCCGGTTCGCCTGATGTCGCGCCGCCGGAAGTCGTCGAGCGTTTGCTGGCCGCGTCGGCACAGCGTCGTGCGACGCGTTCGGCCGCAGTGGATCAGGCCGTTGCACAGCTCGCCGCCTTCGACCGCTGAGCGCGGCGCAATTTACTCCACCGCTCGCGACGAAGTTAACATCGAAAGCCGTCATTCCATCCGGACCCGCCTGGGTCCGTTAGCTTCGTAACACGTCGGCTGTCCCCCAGCCGACGCGCACGGCCGCGCCGAACCCCGGCGGTCCGATCTGAACCCCGCTGATATTCCCCCCAGTCTGTAGGGCACTTGCAATGCAATGCGCATTGATTTGCGCGTTGCCACACTTTCCTCCACGATCGCGCCAGCCCCGGTTTGCCCAGCGCCCGCTCGGTGGAAACCCGCATTGTGACCGCATCGAATCGTGATGAGAATTTCGAAACATTTTTTGTTATGTAACTATCAGAAAAACCGGAATCGGCTGCTTTGTCCAGGTGGCACACAGCACAACGACATTCCCCCTGCACCGGTCGCGTCGTCCGGCCAGTCAACCTAACTATCCCTGTGAGCCCAACGTGAATATCGTCCGCAGCCTGTCTGGCATGGCGTTTCTGTTGCTGATCGCGTATGCGCTGTCGGCCAACCGGCGAGCCATTCGCCCGCGCACCTTGATCGCGGCCTTCGCGGTGCAGGTGGCGATCGGCGCATTCGTGCTATTCGTGCCGCTCGGTAGCGAGGCGCTCGCGGGCGCTGCGCACGGTGTGAACCGTGTGCTCGAGATGGGCGATCGCGGCGTGACGTTCATGTTCGGCGGTCTGGTCGGCGACCAGATGTTCAAGGTATTCGGCGACAACGGCTTCGTGTTCGCCCTGCGCGTGCTGCCGATGATCATCTACGTCACCGCGCTGATCGCCGTGCTGTATCACATCGGCGTGATGAAGCTGATCATCAACGGCTTTGGCGGGTTGTTCGAAAAACTGCTGGGTGTAAGTCGCATCGAAGCGTGTTCCGCGGTGGCGACGATCTTTCTCGGGCAGAGCGAAATGCCTGCCTTCGTCAAACCGTTCGCGAAGCAGATGACCGGCGCCGAACTGTTCACGGTGATGACGAGCGGGATGGCATCGGTGGCCGGCTCGGTGCTGGCGGGCTACGTCGGGCTCGGTGTGCGGCTCGACTATCTGCTCGCCGCCTCGTTCATGGCGGTGCCGGGCGGTCTGTTGTTCGCGAAGATCATCTTTCCGACCACCGAGGCACCGCAACCGATCCCCGAAAAACTGAGCTTCGACGAACGGCGTTCGGCCAACGTCATCGAAGCCGTGGCATCCGGTACGGCTGTCGGCCTGCGCATCGCACTGAATGTCGGCGGGATGCTGATCGCGTTCATTGGCCTGATCGCGCTGCTCAACATGATTGTCGGCGCAATCGCAGGGCTCTTCGGTTACCCCGATCTCACGATGCAGCTGATTCTCGGCTACGTGTTTTCGCCGCTCGCGTGGATACTCGGTGTGCCGTGGCACGATGCGCCGCTGGCCGGTAACTTCATCGGCGAAAAGCTGATCCTCAACGAATTCGTCGCCTACGTCGATCTGTCGCCGTACCTGAAGAGCGCACACGACGTGGCCGCAGCGGGCCTCAAAGTGCTCGACCCGAAGACGATCGCGATCGTCACGTTCGCGCTGTGCGGGTTCTCCAATTTTTCATCGATCGCAATTCTTGCCGGTGGTTTCAGCGCGGTCGCGCCCGAGCGTCGCGGGGAAGTCGCACGCTATGGCCTGCGCGTCGTCGCCGCGAGTACGCTGTCGAATCTGATGAGCGCGGCCATCGCCGGCACGTTCCTGTCGTTACACTGAACAGTATTCAACCCATTCGAGCAAGTGAATCAACATGTTTCTGACTCAGGAAATTATTCGCAAGAAACGCGACCGCCAGCCGCTGAATGAAGCCGAAATAGCGGCCTTTGTGCGCGGTGTGACGGACGGTAGCGTTAGCGAAGGCCAGGTCGCGGCGTTTGCGATGGCGGTCTTTTTCAACGACATGAGCATTGCCGAGCGCGTGGCGATGACGCTCGCGCAACGCGACTCGGGCCAGGTACTCGGCTGGCGCGATCTCGACCTGCCGGGACCGGTGCTCGACAAACATTCCACCGGTGGTGTCGGCGATCTGACGTCGCTGTTGCTCGGACCGATGGTGGCCGCGTGCGGCGGCTATGTGCCGATGATCTCGGGCCGCGGTCTTGGTCACACGGGCGGCACGCTCGACAAGCTCGCCTCGATTCCCGGCTACGACGTGACGCCCGACACCGACGCATTTCGTCGCGTGGTGCGCGACGTGGGCGTGGCGATCATCGGCCAGACTGCGCAGCTTGCACCCGCCGACAAACGCATTTATTCGATCCGCGACGTCACGGCTACGGTTGAATCGGTTGCGATGATCACCGCGTCGATTCTCTCGAAGAAGCTCGCGGCCGGGCTCGATGCACTCGTGATGGACGTCAAGGTCGGCTCGGGTGCGTTCATGCCGAGCTATGAGAAATCGGTGGAGCTGGCGCGCAGCATCGTCGCAGTCGGCAACGGCGCGGGCATGAAGACGACGGCTGTGCTGACCGACATGAACCAGCCACTCGCGCCGTGCGCGGGCAATGCGCTCGAAGTGCGTTTTTCGATCGACTACCTGACCGGTCGCACGCGGCCGACACGCGTGCACGAGGTGACGCTTGCGCTCGCCGCGCAGATGCTGGTGCTGGGCGGTCTCGCCAGCGATGTCGCGCAAGGCCGCGACAAGCTCGTCGCCGCGCTCGATTCCGGCGCGGCAGCCGAGCGTTTCGCGCAGATGGTGACGGCGCTCGGCGGTCCCGCCGATCTGCTCGAGACGTACGATCGTCAGCTCGGTCATGCGCCGGTCGTGTTGCCGGTGGCTGCGCCGCGTGCGGGCGTGGTTGCGCAGATCGATTGCCGTGCAATGGGTCTCGCGGTGGTGGGTCTTGGCGGCGGCAGGCGCCGTCCCGAAGACACGATCGACTACCAGGTGGGGCTCACCGATATCGTTGAACTGGGCGAGCGCGTCGCCGCGGGGCAACCACTTGCACTTGTCCACGCCCGCGACACGGCAGCCGCGCAACGCGCAGCAAGCGAGATCCTCGCCGCCTGCACCATCGCGGACGCCGATGCGAACGTCCCGCCGTCGCTGTACGATGTGATCGACTAGTTCAACGGACGTCGTCATGCGTGCAATCATTTTGATCCTCGATTCGCTGGGCGTCGGTGCTGCGCCGGATGCCGTGCGTTTCGGTGATGTAGGCGCCGATACGCTGGGCCACATCGCTGCGAGTTGTGCGCGCGGCGAAGCGGAGGTAGGGCGCAGCGGACCGCTGCGGATTCCGCATCTCGAACAGCTCGGTATCGGACTCGCCAATCAGCTTGCGACCGGTGCGCTGGCACCGGGTTTTACCGCTACGCCGACGTTGATCGGCGCATACGGTGCGGCGCGCGAACTGTCGTCGGGCAAGGACACGCCGTCCGGGCACTGGGAGCTGGCGGGCGTGCCCGTGCGCTTCGACTGGGGTTACTTCGAGCAACCCACCGATACCTTCCCGCCCGAACTGCTCGATGCGCTCGTGCGGCGTGCAGGATTGCCCGGCTACCTTGGCAACTGTCACGCGTCGGGCACGACGATACTCGACGCGCTCGGCGACGAACATCGCGCGAGCGGTAAGCCGATCTTCTACACCTCCGCAGATTCCGTGTTCCAGATTGCGTGCCACGAAGAGACATTCGGCCTGCAGCGTCTGTACGACCTGTGCGATATCGCTCGCGAAGAAGTGGACCGCTACAACATCTGCCGCGTGATCGCACGGCCATTTACCGGCGATGCGCAGCACGGCTTCACACGCACGCCGAATCGCCGCGATCTGGCGGTACCGCCGCCCGCAGCAACTGTGCTGGAGAAACTCGCCACAGCGGGCGGCGAGGTGGTATCGATCGGCAAGATCGCCGACATCTACGCGCATGTCGGCATCACGCGCAAGATCAAGGCGCACGGACTTGACGGGCTGTGGCAGGCGACTTTCGATGCCGTGCGCGAGACACCCGACTTCAGCATCGTGATGACGAACTTCGTCGACTTCGACCAGAACTTTGGGCACCGCCGCAACACGCCCGGCTATGCGGTGGCGCTCGAATATTTCGACACGCGGCTGCCGGAACTCTATGAGCTGCTCGCGGACGACGACGTGGTGATCCTGAGTGCGGACCACGGCTGCGATCCGACCTGGCCAGGTACCGATCACACGCGCGAACACGTACCGGTGCTCGTGTACGGCAAGCGCGTGACGCCAGGTAGCATCGGCGTGCGCGAGAGTTTTGCGGATGTCGGGCAGAGCCTTGCTGACTGGTTCGGGCTTACGCCGTTCGCGGACGGTGTGTCGTTCCTCAGCGCTACACGTGCTCCTTCCGCGCCGCAATGAACCGAATACCGGAGTCACTATGACCACCCACGAACAACTGATCGAAGAAGCCCGCAAGGCACGTACGCGCGCCTATGCGCCGTATTCGAATTTCCACGTCGGCGCTGCGCTGCGTGCGAAAGACGGCAGGATCTTTCACGGCTGCAACGTCGAGAATGCGTCGTACGGACTGTGCAATTGTGCGGAGCGCACCGCGTTTTTCGCAGCGGTGGCCGAGGGATACAAACCTGGACAGTTCGATGCGATCGCCGTGATCGGCGCCACGGATGATCCCATCGCGCCGTGTGGCGCATGTCGTCAGGTGATGATCGAACTGGGTACGCCGGCGCTTACTGTCGTGCTGAGCAATCTGACCGGTGCCGTCGAAGTGACTAGCGCGGACGCGTTGCTGCCTGGAGCGTTCTATCTGAAGTGAACGGAGGTGTGGAACGCAGCGTGAGCGGCGCTGCGGTATGCTTGTGCGCTTCGCTCACTCTTCGCTACCGTTCGATGTCCGATTTCCCTTTTGATGCCGTCATCTTCGACTGCGACGGCGTGCTCGTCGATTCGGAGCCGATCACCAACCGCGTGATCGCCGAAATGCTCAACGAACTGGGCTGGCCGATCAGCATCGAAGAGACGATGCGCATTTTCGTCGGCAAGACGGTGCGAGACGAAGCGGCACAAATCGAAGCACACACCGGTTTTGCCGTCACGTCCGAGTGGCTCGCACAGTTTCGTGCGCGCCGTAACGAAGCACTCGTGCGCGACCTGGTCGAGATTCGCGGCGCACCCGATGCGGTGCGCGCGTTGCATCGGACGCTGGGTGGACGGATCGCAGTGGCATCGGGTGCCGACAAGCCCAAGGTCGATATGCAACTGGCGAAGGTCGGCATACTTGAGTGCTTCGATGGCCACGTGTTTAGCGGCCACGATATGCCGCGCAGCAAACCTTACCCCGATGTCTATCTGGCAGCAGCCGTTGCACTCGGTGTCGATCCGGCCCGCTGCGCGGTGGTGGAAGACACGGCGACGGGCGTAACAGCAGGCGTTGCTGCCGGCGCGACGGTGTTCGGTTACAGCCCCAAGGTGATCGGGCAGCAGAGTCCCGAAGCGCTGCGCGCAGCGGGTGCCATCGCGGTGTTCGAGGATATGACGCAGCTGCACGCGCTGCTTGCGGGCTGGTCCGACTCTTCGCGCGCTGCGTGAACTGCGCACCACAGCGCACGTTTGACCACACGACAAACCGAAGGTAGCATTCCGCCTTCATCTCACCCTTCCGCACTTCAATCGCGGATTGTCCGAGGAAACTATGTTGGAGCTTGTAGCCGCCTGCTAACCGCTTCGTTTCAACGAAGCTGCGTTAGCCGAACCCTGGCAGCGTGCCCGCACACAGCGGGCAGCGCTATTTGCGTTCGCGGTTACAACCTATGCTCCAACATGAACATCTCCAGGCAGGAACAACGTGTTCTGCACGTACTCGCGCAGGGTGGCGAAATTCGCCTTCAGCGCATCGAAAATCAAATCATCGACGTAGATTGCTTCAATCGATACGGGCTACGGCTCAGCGATTGCACGCTTTCGGTTTTCCGGAAACTCAAACGCCGTGGCCTGATTGCAAGCCTCGATGGTCGGCCGTATCAGATCACGCGGCTTGGGCGGGAAGCGGTGCGTCCGCAGCTGGACAACCGGGCGCCGGCGCGTAGCCGGTGATCGATGGATCGCGCGCGGCCTGTTCGTGAGGGGATGGGCCCGCGCTTCACGCGGTCTGCGGTGAGCGATAACCTGTTGCGATATTGCTCAGTCTGAATGATCCAGTTGATGCTTTGAAATTGCTTGAACCTGAAATCGCACGCACGCCGCATGTTTGCGCATATACAAATCGAACAATGGCAGGGCGAAGATGTGACAAAAGAGATCTCGAAGTTATTGCTCTCTACGGTGACATCGAATAGATTTGCGATCGTCGGATGCAGCAATAAAATATTTGCGACGAGTCGCTTCAGTTCGATAAAAAATTGCCGAAAAGACCAGTAGCAATAAAGCCGATCAGGGCAAGCGGATGACGACGGCATGTCATGCAATGGTGTGCCAAACTGAATACTTACCTGACCGGAGAGCCCCACATTTTTCACTCCTGGAGACGTTTAATGATCAAGTTGTACCGCACGTTGTTACTCGTAAGTGGCGCTGCCCTGATAGCTACCGGCTGCGCTTCGGGACCGCAGTATAAAGAAATGGCATCTTCGATTCCGACACTGGGAGCCGATCACGGGCGCATTTATTTCTTCCGTTCAAGTTCAGTGTTAGGCGCAGGAATTCAGCCTGATATCAAGCTTAACGGCGCGGTTGTCGGCGAATCGAAACCAGGCGGGTTCTTCTATATCGATGAACCTGCGGGTCAGTACACTGTCTCGACGGAAACTGAAACGGAGAAGACACTGTCGTTTGCCCTGAATACGGGTGAAACGAAATATGTCCGCACGTCGATATCGATGGGAATCCTCGTTGGGCACGTGGCGCCGTCGCTGGAGACGCCAGAGAACGCGACGAAGGAAATCGAAGGATTGAAGTACACCGGCGGTACTACGGCGACACAAGCCGCCCAGTGATATCGCGGAAGGCTGAGGTACGCGTAATCTGACAAGGAAACGCATCTACCGAAGCGACATACTGAGCAAACCCGGCCCGGCGCCGGGTTTGTCGTTTATGAGGCCGTCGATTTCACCAGTGTGTGTACGATGCGAAATAGCGGCGCACACCACGCGCCCCTCTTTCCCGGAGGCTCACGATGGATCCCGTGTTGTTCCGCAACGGCGCCTTGCTCGATCCCACCCAACCCGAACTGTTACCCGGCCACGATGTGCTGGTCGAAGACGGCCTGATTCGCGAAGTATCGGACCGGCCGATTACGAGTAGCCGTGCCCGTGTCGTCGATCTGAAAGGAAAGACGATCATGCCGGGCCTGATCGATCTGCACGTGCATGTCGTCGCCGTCGAATTCAATCTGCCGCGTGTCGCGACGCTGCCCAACGTGCTGGTCACGCTACGCGCCGTGCCGCTGATGCGCGCGATGCTGCGCCGCGGTTTCACGACGGTGCGCGATGCGGGCGGAGCGGGTTATCCGTTCAAACAGGCTGTCGAAACCGGGCTCGCGGAGGGGCCGCGCATGTTCGTCTCCGGCCGAGCGCTCAGTCAGACCGGCGGTCACGGCGACCCGCGCGCACGCAGCGACTTCATCGCGCCCGATGCACCGTGCGGCTGCTGCGTGCGGGTCGGCGCACTCGGGCGCGTGGCAGACGGCGTCGATGAAGTGCGTCGCGCCGTGCGCGAAGAACTGCAGATGGGTGCCGACCAGATCAAGATCATGGCGTCCGGCGGCGTTGCGTCGCCGACCGATCCGGTGGGCGCGTGGGGTTATTCGGAAGACGAGATCCGCGCGATCGTCGGCGAAGCGCAGGCGCGCCATACCTATGTGCTCGCGCATGCGTACACCGCCGATGCGATCGCCCGCGCCGTGCGCTGCGGTGTGCGCACCATCGAGCACGGCAATCTGATCGACGATGCGACCGCACGCGTCGTCGCGGCACACGATGCGTTCGTCGTGCCGACGCTCGTCACCTATGATGCGCTCGCCAGCGAAGGCGAGAAGTACGGTCTGCCCGAGGCGAGCATCGCGAAGGTCGCAGACGTACACGCAGCGGGTTTGCGCTCACTCGAAATACTCAAACGAGCCGGCGTGAAAATGGGTTTCGGTACCGATCTGCTCGGCGAATCGCAGCGTCTGCAGAGCGACGAGTTCCGTCTGCGTACCCAGGTGCTGACGCCTGGCGAGGTGATCGCGAGCGCGACGCTGGTCGGCGCCGAAGTGCTCGGCATGACCGGCAAGCTCGGACAACTCGTGCCGGGCGCGTTCGCTGATGTTCTGGTCGTGGACGGCAATCCGCTCAAGTCGATCGACTGTCTGCTCGGGCAAGGCGAACACATCCCGTTCGTGATGAAAGGCGGTCACATTCATTTTGACGAGTTGCAGCACGGCTGAAGACGGGGGCACACTGCGCGGGCACGTGTGAGCGCAGTGTGCCTGCAACGATCCGTCGATTGCCGGGAGCGGCCGCCATGACTTCGATTTCTGCCCGTATCGAGCGCATGCCGTTCGCGCGCTTTCATCGCCGGTTGCTGTTGATGGGTGGCCTCGGCTACACCTTCGACGCGATGGATGCAGCGGTGCTCGCGTTCCTGCTGCCCGTGTTGCGTCAGCAATGGCACCTGACCAGCGTGCAGACCGGTGTACTCGGTAGTGGCACGTTTATCGGCTACTTTGTCGGCGCGATGCTGGCCGGGATGCTCGGCGATCTGATCGGGCGACGTCGCGTGATGATGTGGGCGCTGGTCATTTACTGCGTCGCGTCGCTTGCCAGCGCGACTGCGCACGACTGGCCGTTCTTCCTCGCGACGCGCATCGTCGCGGGGCTCGGCACCGGCGCGGAGAGCGCGATCGTCGCACCGTTCCTGTCGGAGTTCGTCGCGCGGCGTTATCGCGGTGCGTTTACCGGGAGCCTCGCGGGGTTCTTTTCGTTCGGCTTCGTCGCTGCCGCGCTGCTCGGCTATTTCGTGATTCCGCTTGGCCCCGAAGCGTGGCGTGTCGTGATGGTGATCACCGCGCTGCCGATCGTGATGCTGCTGTGGTGGCGCCGTGCGCTGCCCGAATCGCCGCGCTGGCTCGAGGCACGCGGACGACACGCCGAAGCCGAAGCGATCATCGCCGCCGCGGAAGCTGAAATGCTCGCCGATGGCATCCATCTCGACCCATTGCCACCCGACGCCACAACCGATGGCGCTGTACCGATCGCAGCCGAACGCGCATCGGTCGTCGCGAACGTGAAGGCGCTGTGGTCGCGCTCGCTCGCGCGCATCACCGCAATGACCTGGCTGATGTGGCTATCGATCACCTTCAGCTACTACGCGTTTTTCACGTGGATTCCCGGTTTGCTCGTGCAAAGCGGTATGACGATTACGCGCAGCTTTTCCTATTCGCTCGTGATGTATCTCGCGCAGATTCCCGGTTATTTTTCCGGCGCATGGCTCAACGAGAAGATCGGCCGGCAGGCGACCATCGCGAGTTACATGGTGCTGGGCGGCGTGTCGGCGCTCGGTCTCGCGCTCACGCGCAGCGATGCGGGCATCATGGCCTCAGGTGTGTTGCTGTCGTTCTTCATGAACGGTACCTATGCAGGCGTCTATGCGTACACACCGGAAGTGTTTCCGACCGATGTGCGCGCAACCGGTTCGGGACTGGCTTCGTCGATCGGGCGGCTCGGTGCGATTGCGGCGCCGATCCTCGTCGGCTATCTGTACCCGGTGTTCGGTTTCGCGGGCGTGTTCGGTGCGACGACGACGGTGCTGCTGGTCGGCGCGCTGGCCGTGGTGCTGATGGGCGTGCCGACGCGCGGCCGCTCGCTTGAGGATATTGCCGCGCAGCAACTGCATCGCTGATAGAACCGTAGCGCCTTTGCCGGGTAGTCCCGATACCGGAATCGCGCGTGAACTGGTTGCACCTGCGTAACGCCTATATGATCGGGGACCGGGCCTGCACCGCGTGCCCGCATCATGCAAGGGCCTCACGATGACTCCCTCTCCCCGCAGCATTGCGCAGGCACCCGACGACGATGGCGGCGCGCCGCACTGGCAGCGCAACCTGATCGTCTGCGTGTTCGGTTCGTTCACGACGATCGTCGCGATGACCTTGCTGTTGCCGTTTCTGCCGCTGTACGTCGAGCATCTTGGCGTGACCGATCACGCGGCGATCGTCCAGTGGTCCGGTATCGCGTTCGGCGCGACGTTCTTCAGCGCGGCGCTGGTTGCGCCACTGTGGGGCCGCCTCGCCGATCTCTACGGCCGCAAGCTGATGCTGATTCGCTCGAGCCTCGGCATGGCCGTCGCAATGTCGCTGATCGGCATGGCGCACAACGTCTGGCAACTGGCCGCGCTGCGGCTGCTCGCGGGGTTGCTGGGCGGCTATGCGTCGGGTTCGACAGTGCTGGTCGCGACGCAGACGCCGAAAGGCCGTACCGGTTGGGCGCTCGGCGTGCTCGCGTCGGGCATCATGGCCGGCAACCTGGTTGGTCCGTTGATCGGCGGAATGCTGCCGCCGTTGATCGGCATCCGGCAAACCTTCTTCGCCGCGGGCGCCGCGATCTTTGTCGCGTTTCTCGCAACGGCGTTCCTGATTCGCGAGGCGCCGCGTCCGCCGCGTTCAGCCGGCTCTTCGAAGCAGCGTCAGCAGGGCGCATGGGCTTCCGTCGACGATCGCCGCCCAGCGGTCGCGATGCTCGTCACTGGCTTGCTGCTGATGGTCGCGAACATGTCGATCGAACCGATCATCACGGTCTACGTCGCGCAACTCGTCGACGTGCAGCACGTCACGATGGTGGCCGGTTTCGTGATGTCGGGCGCGGCGCTCGGCAGCATTTTGTCCGCGTCGCGGCTCGGGAAGCTGGCGGACCGTGTGGGCCACTGGAACGTGATTGTCGGGTGCCTTGCGGTCGCGGCCTTGCTGCTGATTCCGCAGGCGTATGTCACCGCGGCGTGGCAACTGATCGTGCTGCGCTTTCTGATGGGACTCGCATTGGGCGGACTGCTGCCCTGCATCGCGAGCGTGATCCGGCACAACGTGCCCGATCGCGTGGCGGGCACGCTGCTCGGCTATTCGACTTCATCGCAGTACGCGGGGCAGGTGGTGGGGCCGCTACTGGGCGGATTTGTCGGCGGTCATCTCGGCATGCGTGCGGTGTTTCTCGGCACCTGCGTGCTGATGGCGGGAGGCGCGTTGTACAACCGCACGGTGCAGCGCGGCCGCGCGCTTGCGCGAGCCGCTACGGACAATCACTAACCACTAAAACAGCATCGCGCGTTCAACGCCAGTCGGTCGCCACGTCGTCCGGATCGATCAACGTGAGCCCCGACGCCGGCAGCGGCAGCGCAGTCTTATAGCGCACCTGCTTGAGCGCAAAACTCGAGCGGATATTCGACACGCCAGGAATCTTCGTCAACTGATCGAGGATAAAGCGCTCGAGCGTCGGCATATCGGGCACGACGACGCGCAGCAGGTAATCGGCATCGCCCGTCATCAGATAACACTCCATCACTTCGGGGCGCTCGCCGATCGCCTGTTCGAAGCGCCGCAGTGCGTCCTCCACCTGCTTCTCCAGACTGACCTGAATGAACACGTTGATGCGCAGCCCGAGCGGCTCCGGGTTCAACAGCGTGACCTGCTGTTTGAAGAGCCCGAGCTTTTCGAGCGCCCGTACGCGGTTGAAGCACGGCGTGGGCGACAGGTTCACCGCGCGCGCCAGTTCGGCGTTGGTGATGCGGGCGTTCTGCTGCAACTGGCTCAGGATGCCAATATCGATGCGATCCAGCCGACGAGGGGAGTTCATAGTCTAAATATTCTGTTGATGGGCGGATAACCGGAATAAATACACTATTGAACGCCATTCTGACAAGCAGATGAGACGCATATTCTGCAGATGGACGGGTAGCATATTTCGAATACTCGATAGCTCGAGATGGCTTGAATACGCCCTTTGCGGAATACGACGATGACCGATTTATCCAGCGGCAGCGACCCGATCCGGCGTCTTGCCGGTGCCGAAGACGATAGCGATCCCGCGGAAACCGCCGAATGGCTCGGCGCGCTCGACGGCGTGATCGCGCATGTCGGCCGGGAGCGCGCGCAGTATCTGTTCGAGCGTCTGGCCGCCCATGCGCAGTCGCTCGGCGTGCGCCCGGTGCGCTCGCGCGCAACGCCGTACGCGAACACGATTCCCGCCGCGCAGCAGCCGCGTTATCCAGGCGACCTCGAACTCGAAGCACGGCTCGCGGCAGCGCTACGCTGGAACGCACTCGCGATGGTGGTGCGCGCGAACCGCGCGTACGGCGAACTCGGTGGACATATCGCGAGCTACGCGTCGGCGGCGGATCTGTTCGAGGTGGGCTTCAATCATTTCTTCCGCGCGTCGGCCGCTGATGGCGCGGACGGCGATCTCGTCTACTTCCAGCCGCATTCGTCGCCGGGTGTGTATGCGCGTGCGTACCTCGAAGGTTTCTTGAGTGAAGAGCATCTGCGGCATTACCGGCGCGAGATTGCGGGGCCGGGGCTGTGTTCGTATCCGCATCCGTGGTTGATGCCGGATTTCTGGCAGTTTCCGACTGGCTCGATGGGCATCGGTCCGATCAACTCGATCTACCAGGCGCGCTTCATGCGCTATTTGCAGAACCGCGGGCTCGCACACACCGAAGGCCGCACCGTGTGGGGCTTTTTCGGCGACGGCGAGATGGATGAGCCCGAGTCGATGGCTGCGCTGTCGCTCGCGGCGCGCGAGCAACTCGACAATCTCGTGTTCGTGATCAACTGTAATCTGCAGCGGCTCGACGGTCCGGTGCGCAGCAACGGCCGCATCATCGACGAACTCGAAGCGCAGTTCGCCGGCGCAGGCTGGAACGTGATCAAAGTGGTGTGGGGTTCGGACTGGGACGATCTGTTCGAGCGTGATCGCAGCGGCGCGTTGTTGCGCGCGTTCGCGCATACCGTCGACGGACAGTTCCAGACCTTCTCGGCCAACGACGGCGCGTACAACCGCGAGCGCTTCTTCGGCCAGAACCCCGAACTCGCGGCGCTCGCCGCATCGCTCGGCGACGACGACATCGACCGGCTGCGCCGCGGCGGTCACGACGTGCGCAAGCTGCACGCAGCGTATGCGCAGGCGCTCGCGCACCGCGGCCAACCGACGGTCGTGCTCGCGAAGACGATGAAGGGCTTCGGCATGGGCACGTCGGGGCAGGGGCGCATGACGACGCATCAACAGAAGAAACTCGACTTCGACGATCTGAAGGCGTTTCGCGACCGCTTCCGGTTGCCGCTCTCGGACGACGACGTCGAACAGGTGAAGTTTTACAAGCCAGCGGAAGACAGCCCGGAGATGCAATACCTGCACGCGCGCCGGGCTGCCCTGGGAGGCTATCTGCCCAGAAGGCGGAGAGTGGCGTCGAAGGGATTGACCGTTCCTTCGCTGCCGTCCTGGGGGCAATTTTCGCTGGAGGCAAACGGCCGCGAGATGTCTACGACGATGGCGCTCGTGCGCATGCTGACCGCACTGCTGAAAGACGGCGAACTAGGCCAGCGTGTGGTGCCGATCGTGGCCGACGAGGCGCGTACTTTCGGCATGGCGAACATGTTTCGCCAGGTCGGTATCTACTCGCCGCTTGGCCAGTTGTACGAGCCCGAAGATCTTGGCTCGATGCTGTACTACCGCGAAGATACGCGTGGGCAGATTCTCGAAGAGGGCATTTCGGAAGCGGGCGCGATGTCGTCGTGGATTGCTGCCGCGACCGCGTACAGCGTGCACGATCTGCCGATGCTGCCGTTCTACGTCTACTACTCGATGTTCGGCTTCCAGCGGATCGGCGACATCATCTGGGCCGCCGCGGACCAGCGGGCGCGCGGCTTTCTGATCGGCGCGACCTCGGGCAAGACGACGCTTGGCGGCGAGGGCTTGCAGCATCAGGACGGGACGAGCCATCTGAGCGCGTCGACGATTCCGAACTGCCGTGCGTACGATCCCGCGTTTGCGTATGAGCTGGCGGCGATCGTCGATGAAGGGATGCACGAGATGGTCGAGCGCCAGCGCGATGTGTTCTATTACGTGACGGTTACCAACGAGAACTATGCGCAGCCGTCGGCGCCGGACGGCGATCTTTCCGTGCTGCGCGAAGGGATTCTGAAGGGGCTTTATCCGCTTGCGTCGTCCGGGCACGCGCAGGTGCAACTGCTTGGCGCGGGGGCGATTCTCGGCGAAGCGATTGCCGCGCAGCAGATTCTCAAGGACGACTGGGCCATCGATGCCGCGGTGTGGAGCGTGACGAGTTTCACCGAGTTGCAGCGTGACGGTATCACCGTTGAGCGACAGGTGCGCCTTGGCGAACGCGGACATGTGCCGTACGTGACGGCTGCGCTGGCAGGTGCCGCAGGTCCGGTGATCGCTGCAACCGACTATGTGCGGGCGTTGCCCGAACTGATTCGCGCGTACGTGCCGCATCGCTATGTGACGCTCGGCACCGATGGGTTTGGTCGTAGCGATACGCGTGCGGCGTTGCGCGCTTTCTTCGAGGTCGACCGGTACGCGATTGTGATCGCGGCGTTGCGGGCGCTAGCAGACGATGGTGTGATCGATGGGCAGGTGGCTGACGATGCGTTGCGACGGTATCGGGCGGCGGCGCCGGTTGAGGCGCCGCCTTGGGAGCGTTGATTGCGTGTTGCGCGTCGTCTCGTTCAGGCAAGCGTGACGTTGACCTGAAACGTTTCCGACGCGATCAATTCGATCTGTGCGACCTGTCCCGCGTCGCGCAGATCGTTCTCCGCCTGTCGCAACAACGCTAGCCGTTGCGCAGAATCGTTGACTCTGAGGTGAGCCACGGCTGCCTTCATCGACACCTTCGCTTCCGACTTTGCCCGACGAATCTCTCGCAGGACATCGGAAACGACATCGATCGTCGCGCTGCTTGCATCGGTTCCAGCGAGGGTTTCGAGCGTAGCGATATCAGGCCATGCAGCCCGATGAATCGATGTCTCTTGCCACCACGACCAGCTTTCCTCGGCCGCAAAAGGCAGAAACGGCGCGAACAGCCGCTGGATGACCGACAACGACTCCGCTAACGCCCGGTGAGCCGACATTGCACCGATGTCCGTGCCACGCGCCCGGTTTTTCACAAGCTCCACGTAATCGTCGCAATACCACCAGAAGAACGCTTCGGTTTGCTCGATCGCCTTGCTGTAGTCGAATGCGGTAAGCGCAGCGGTAGCGAGCGCGACAACCTTCGCGAGGCGCGCCATCATCGCGCGATCGGTCGCTTCGGTGAGCGTGCCGCCGGCAGCGTCGACAGCATCGGCAAAGCCGAGCGCGAACTTCGACACGTTCAGTAGCTTCAACGCGAGCCGCCGGCCGTTCTTCATCTGCGTTTTATCGAAGGTGACGTCCATGCCGGGACGTCCCAACGCAGCCCAATAGCGCACACCGTCCGACCCGTATTCGTCGAGCAGCGCGAGCGGCGTCACCACGTTGCCCTTCGACTTCGACATCTTCTTGCGGTCGGGATCGAGAATCCAGCCGGACAGCATCGCGTGCTTCCACGGTAACTGCTTCTCTTCCAGATGCGATCTGACGAGCGTCGAGAACAGCCATGTCCGGATGATGTCGTGCGCCTGTGGCCTCAGGTCCATCGGAAACACCTGCTCGAAGCAACTGTCGGCCTCCTCCCAGCCTGCCGCGATCTGCGGCGTCAGGGAACTGGTCGCCCACGTATCCATGATGTCGGTGTCGCCGATGAATCCTCCAGGTTGGCCCCGTTGATACGCGACAAATCCCGGTGGCACATGCGACTGCGGATCGATGGGCAACGCAGATTCGTCCGGACAGATCGGCGCGCTGAAATCGGCTTGTCCCTGTGCATCGAGCGGGTACCACAATGGAATCGGCACGCCAAAAACCCGTTGACGACTGATCAGCCAGTCGCCATTCAAACCACCGACCCAGTTCGCGTAGCGGCTTCCCATGAAGCCGGGATACCAGCCAAGCGCTTCGCCGCTGGCCAGAAGTTCGTCTCGTAGCGCGGGATCACGGCCGCCGTTACGCAGATACCATTGGCGCGTCGCGATGATCTCCAGCGGACGCTCGCCCTTCTCGAAGAACTTGACGGCATGCGTGAGCGGTCGCGGCAAACCGATCAGATCGCCGCTCGACGTCAGCAACTCGACAATCCGTTGACGCGCCTCCGCAACGGTACTTCCCGCGATGTGCGAGTACGCGTGACGACCTTCTTCCGATGCGATCCAGTCGGGCACATCGCGCTGCAAGCGACCGTCCCTGCCGATGATCGCGCGCGTCGGCAAGTGAAGTTCGCGCCACCAGATCACATCGGTCAGATCGCCGAATGTGCAGATCATCGCGAGGCCGGTTCCTTTTGCCGGGTCGGCGAGCCGGTGTGCCATCACGGGCACGTCCATGCCGAACAACGGACAGCGAACCTGAGCGCCGATCAGCGAGCGAAATCGCTCGTCCTCGGGATGCGCCACCAGTGCGACGCAGGCCGGCAGCAATTCGGGCCGGGTGGTGGACACCGTCAATGCCTGGCCGTTAGCGTCGATGAAACGGAGATCGTGATAAGCCCCCGCCGTCTCGCGATCTTCGAGTTCGGCCTGAGCGATGGCGGTCTGGAACGTCACATCCCAAAGGCAGGGCGCCTGCTGGCTATAGAGTTCTCCGCGTTTCAGGTTTCGCAGTAACGCGCGCTGACTTGCGCGCTGGGCGCGATCGTCGATCGTCGCGTAGGTGAGACTCCAGTCGACTGAGATGCCGAGACGCGTGAACAGATCGCGGAACGCCACCTCATCGAGCTTGATCAGGCGATGACAAAGCTCGAGGAAATTGCGCCGACTGATGCGCGCAAACGCAGATCGCCGTGTCGGCACGGTGTCATGTTCGGGTGCGCGATAGTCCGGATCGTAGGCGGTCTCGAGATCGCACACCACGCCGTAGTAGTTCTCCACGCGCCGCTCGGTCGGCAGTCCGTTGTCGTCCCAACCCATGGGATAAAACACGGTCTTGCCCGTCATGCGCTGGAAGCGGGCGACGATGTCGGCATGCGTGTAGCTGAACACGTGACCGACGTGCAGGGAGCCGGACACGGTCGGTGGCGGGGTATCGATCGAGAAGACCGCATCACGACCGGCGTTACGATCGAACGCATACGTGTGCTGTGCTTCCCATTGTGCGGCCCATCGCGCTTCGATGCCTTCGAGTTGCGGTTTATCGGGAACGCGAATACGGCTCGCCATCACGCAAGCGGCGGCAATATCGGACGGCGGAGGAGAGGACCAGCAACGTAGACCGGTGACTAAAGGACCGGTTGAATCAGCGGGGGCAAGCGGGTGACGTTGCGTGCGATGACGTATGCGTTCGAGGCGGGAATGATCGGCAGAAGGCGACGGTGTTGCTGCAATTAGCGCGGCGTTACGTTTAACGGTGACATAGCATCCTCCGAAGGTAGGCGCAGGAAAAGGAATGTCCGGGCTCGTGGCCCGGACGCTTTTTTATAACCGATTCCCGGATTGGCTGCAATGACTTATCAAGCCATGCCTTCCACCACGCTGGTATCTGCCATCTGGAAAGCGAAAATGTGCGATGCTTTTGCGCGATCTGTAGTCGCAGGTATTTCTCCCCCAAGAGGTGGAATCAAAACATGACGAACAACGAGAAAACTGGCCAACCCGATTGGGAGCAGCGTATCGCTGGCTTGTGGGCCAACATCGACAGCTACACGCCCGATGACTTCGTGGAGAAAATGCGCGTACTGGCCAACGAGTTGCCTGCAGGCGATGCAATTGCCTTATTCGAACTCGCTTCTGCAAACGATTCGACCGGCCGCGAGCAGCAAGCCGCCCCGCTTTATCGGCAAGCGCTTGCCGCCGGACTCGTCGGAATACGGCGTCGCCGTGCCGTCATCCAGTTGTCGAGCACGCTCCGTAACCTCGGCCAGGCCGAAGAAAGCGTCGCCCTTCTTACCGCGGAGCGCAACGCGGGTTCGGACGAGTTAGACGACGCGGTTGTGGCATTTCTCGCGCTGGCGCTGGTGGACACCGGACGGGAGCGAGAAGCGGTTTCACTTGCTCTCGGCGGATTGTCTCGCCATCTGTCGAGGTACAACCGCTCACTCGCCAGATATGCCAGGGAATTGATTGACGACCACGGGTGATCATCCGTGGTCGACTTCCTCCAGGAGGCCTGAATTTTCGCGAGGTCGTAGGGCCAATATCACCGGCGAAAAAATGATGAACTCGTTGCGCGTTGCGACCCGTCGATCCATCTGCAGTTGCAGTTGCCGAAAATGCCCAAGCCCGATGCTCATTCGACGATGCCAAGCGCAGATGCTGCGAGTTTCGCTATTTCCAGCCTACTGTCTGCGTCTTCCCCATCGTCGAGCATCCATACTGCCGACAACCCACTCCACGCGAGTACCCATTGCAGAAGTCGACGACGCTCGATACCGGAGGCTTCAGCGATTAACGCGAGGCGACGCGCGAAGGTACCTGGCGCCAGGGCAGCCTTGCTGTCAGGGTTACAAAAGAGGTTGGCGTAGTCGAAACCGCGCTCGCCAAGCAAGCCTTTTGGATCGATAGCAAGCCAGCCAGACTGTCCGAAGTCGAGCACATTCTCGTGATGAACGTCGCCGTGTAGCACCGTAACGTCGCGCGGCGCGCCCAGCAAATCGGATGCCGTACGCGCACAGTGTCCGAAAATGCGACCGCGCCCGGTGGTCCCCGCCAACAGCGCGCTGAACCATTGTGTCAACGGAACCAGCGCGGGAAGTGATTTGGCACGCGGTCCATGCAGGCGCGAGATGGCTGTACACAAGATGCGCGTCGCGTCGTCGTCGCGACCGAGCTTGACCATCTGTGTGAGCGAGCCAGGGCCTTGCGCGCGCACCATGAGTAACGCTTTGTCGTCGTGAGCGAGTACAGGCGCCGCACCGTCACCGCTCCACCACACCATTAGACGGTTTCCCGCCTGCTCCTCGGTTGCTTGCGAAATCTTGAGCATGGCAGGTACGCAGCCTTGACGTACCGGGAGAAGGTTACCGTTGCGTGTGGCAAACGGATCGCCATCTATCGTCAGATCCCACTGCTGTAAATACTTGTCGAACATCGATTGATCTTCTCAGGTGAACAGGAGCGTTTCGTGTTTTGCGACGGACATCAGGCATTACTTTAGGGCACTAACTCCGGGCTTCCTCAAGAATCCATCTAGCAAACGCCTGCACCGGCGCGCCACTCAACTCAATCGGCTCCGGAAGCACGAGGCAAAAGTTTTTAGTAATCGCCTTGCCGTCCGGCCAGGGCGCAACCAGACGACCTTCTTCAAGTTCTGTCTCGACGTAAAGGCGCGGCACCAACGCCACACCCAGACCGACTAACGCCGCTTCGATCAACATGGAATGAAGATCGTAACGCGCGCCAACTGCCGAATTGGTCAACTCGATACCGGCCTCCTGTGCATAAAGCTGCCACGCGTCCGGATTTTGTCGCCGGTGAAGGCGCGGCAACTCATCTAGCGATACATTCGCACCGCCGTCTGCGAGGAGCGCCGGACTACAGACCGGCACCAGCACCTCTTCCAGCAGATGATGCAGATGCATACCCGCCCACGCCGGATGTTCAAAGTGAATGGCCGCGTCGAAACCGCTACCAGCAAGAAGGAAGGGCTCCATCCGTTCGGCGATATGCACGGTAATGTTCGGATGCTGATCCTGGAAGCGCTTTAGCCGGGGGATAAACCAGCGCGTGGCAAAGGTGGGAATTGCAGCGATATCAATGCTCGCCCCCTCGATGGGCTGACCCATCAGATACAGGCTGTCCCGTTCCAGCCGGTCTAACGTCTCGCGAACCTGCACCGCGTATCGCGTGCCATTGGGCGCGAGCCGTACGCGATTTCCAACGCGCTCGAATAGCGTGACATTCAAAAACGCCTCCAGTCGACCAATCTGACGACTGATGGCCCCCTCGGTCAGCGCGAGTTCTTCGGCGGCGCGGGCGAAGCTGCCGTGTCGAGCCGCGGCCTCGAAAGCCATGAGCGCGGAATTGCTTGGAATCTTACGTCGCATGGGAGTCTCTGCGGTGGGTATGCATTCGACGTCAGCTTGATTAAACGTCACTGAAGGCTGACTTTATATCGATATATACGCGGGAAATGTCAGATTAGCATTACCTCAATGCAAGGAGCGTGAATCATTTGCTGCAATACGCTCACCCGTCACGAAGGACACTCTGATGATCTACACCGTGGAATGCAGCTTCGCCGATCCCGGCAGCGAAGCCGAATGGAACGACTTCTACAGCCTCGAAAAACTGCCGGCGCTCATCTCGGTGACGGGCTTTCACACGTCGCAGCGCTTCAAATCGCTAAGCGACGGTTGCCCGCTCTACCTCGCGGTCCACACGATCGACGGTCTCGATGTTCTGACGGGAGACGAATATCGCCAGAAAGGCGGTGGTAATTTTGCAAGGTGGCAGCAACACATCACCGACTGGCATCGAAATCTCTACAGCGATATCGGTCTTGCGCCGGCAATCAATGCAGATGAACTGCTCGTGCTTTGTGCGAGCGGTCCCGATCCTTTGATTCAGATGGGCCTCACCCCGTTGGCCATGCAAGCCGTTGCGCTGGAGAAATTTCCGGAGCGTCGCTGGCTCGCAAGACTGCACCGGCGAAACGCCCCGTTTATCGAGAGCGTGCCCGAAGGCGTCCATCTCTACGCGCCGATGACGGAACAACTGACAAGCGCCCGCACCGTTTCGATCGAACAAGAAGAATAGGTCCGCGATGCCCAACATCACGATCTATATCCCGACCGAGCAAATGCCGCTTGACGAGGGGCTTGCCGACCTTTCCAGCGACTGCACCAAACTCTGTGTGAGAGTCCTCGCAGCGGCCCTCGAAAACGTTCACGTCATCTTTGTCGGCGTTCGACATGGGCGCGGTCATCCGGTCTTCGCGGAAGTCCAGTATCGCCTTGAGACGTTTCGCACCTCAGCGGTAATGAACCTGTTCATGGAGGATCTGGAGAATGCCATCGCGCGTTGCACGGGTCTCAAGGCGCGTATCCGTTGTTTTGGTTATGGCGCATCGAACATTTACGCTCGAAATTAGACAGTCTTCGGGAGAAGCATTGTGTCCACCGTTACCTTCCCACATCAGCGCGTCGGGGATTTCACGATCACCGCCATCAGCGACGGCTACCTTACCGCGAGTCTCGACTTCCTCTCGAATATCGATCCTCACGAAGCCTCCAGAATGCAAAGCGAGGCAGGCCAGAATGAGCCTTCCGTCGTGCATATCAACTGCTACGTCGTACGCGGAGCGGGGCACACAGTGCTCATCGACAGTGGGGCGGGTGGCATCAAGCAATGGGGCGGCCGGCTGAGAGAAAATTTATCGCTTGCCGGTGTCGAGCCTTCCGAGATCGACACCATCCTGCTCACACACGCGCATCCCGACCATGTTGGAGGACTGGTCGACCCAGCCGGACATATTGCCTTTCCGAATGCCGAGCTAGTGGTTCATCAGCGAGAGGTCGAATTCTGGCAGGACGACGGAAATCTCAGTCGTGCGAGCGAACGGGCCCGCGGTAACTTCCTGATTGCGCGCCGGGTGTTCGATGGCTATCGCGACAGGCTCCGACCTTTCGATGCGGGCGAAGTGCTTCCCGGTATAAGAGCGATGCCGCTACCGGGGCACACCGATGGCCACACCGGATATCTGCTCGAATCCGGCGATCAGAGTCTGCTCGTCTGGGGCGATATCGTTCACTTTCCTCACATCCAGATCGAACGACCCGACGTATCGATTGCATTCGATCAGGACGCCTCTCTGGCCGCTACCACGCGATCACGGCTTCTGGACAGGGTCAGTGCAGACGGAATCTTGATCGCGGGTATGCATCTGGGGGAAGCCGGCTTCGCGCGAATCAGGCGAACGAGCGCGGGCTACGGTCTGCTGTACGAGATCGAAGCATGATCGAAGCATGAGCCCGCGCGCTGTCGTAAACCACTTACGTGGTTGAACTCACCTCATGCTCGACGAGAAAAATCGACATCGCCTTGCGCAACGTCCGCGCTTCCTCACGCAAGTCAGCTGACGCCGACGCGACGCCTTTCACGTGCTGGACATCGCGTCCCAGCATCGTGTCCATCGTTCCCATACCCTTGCTGAGCCGGTCGACATCGTGGCTCTGGGCATCGCTCGACGTGCTGATCTGGTCGATCAACCTGGCCACATCTTCCACATCGCCGACCACGTCACGCATCGCCGTGCCGGCGCGTATCGCGAGTGTCGAGCCGTGTTCGACGCGCTGCAACGAATCGACGATCAGGCCTTTGATCTCACGCGCGGCGCTCGCGCTCCGATGGGCGAGCGTACGGACCTCCTCGGCCACCACCGAGAAACCTCGTCCGTGATTGCCCGCGCGGGCCGCCTCGACTGACGCGTTGAGCGCGAGGAGATTCGTCTGAAACGCAATGCTCTCGATCATGGATGTCATGTCGCCCATCCGGTGCACGGCCTGATCGATCTCGTTCATCTTGTCGACGACCTCGCTGACAACCTGTTCGCTTTGCTTCGCCGCACTCGACGTTTGCCGCGCGAGACTGTTTGCCGATGCGGCATGTTCCGCGCTTTCCCTGACCCGTTGCGCGATCTGCTCCATCGCGGTGTTGGTCGCGTTGAGCGTTTCGGCTTGTGTCGTGAATTCCTGCGACAGGACGTGGTTTTCGGCCGCGATGTTGTCCGACGATGCCGCCATCTGATCGATCGTCCGGGTGATTTCCCGCATGGCATCGTGGATCGCGTGGAGCGTGTTCTTGAAGGTGCGGCTACTGCTTCCCTCGAGTTCCATGGGCGGAAGACGCAGGTCGAACTGGCCCGCTTGCCGGGAAAGATTTTCGCCCAGCACGGCGAGTTCCCGGCCCGTTTGTGCATCGGCCTTCATATGCAACGCGATGAAGATCAGCAAGCCGGCCTGGACCACGACGTAGACCGCATGCAACAGCACGATCGACCAGGCGGGCTGGGTGAAGCAATACACGTCCAGTCCGGCAAGCTGGAGATAGTTGAACGTGAAGTGGTGCACGGCGATGACAACGGCGGCACAGAGGATCGGCCGCCAGTCCCGATACGCCAGCAGGAACGACATCAGCACAAAGACGCCAAAGTGCAGTTCAGTCAGGCCGCGCGCCTGATGAATCTGCAACGCGGCGAACGTCATCAGGCTGGCCGCGAGAAAGAGGCGCGTGACGAGTGCGCCTGGCCGCCAGTAAGCCAGCATCGACGCAATCGCGGCGACAGGCAAGCCGATCCACAGAACGGCGCGCAGGTTGTAGTCGCGTATCGCCAGCAGACAGGAAATCGCGAACAGGCCCCAGACGACAATCATCATCAGCCTGTCGGCCTTCACATAAACCGTATGCAACAACGCTGCCCGCTGTTTCATGGAGGTCTCTCTGAGTGTCGTTTTTATTGGGTTGGTGCGGATGTGCCTGCTCCGCATCCTTGGGGCAATACCGTGCCGACGTGGGGCCCTTGTCCACGAAGTACGCCTGCATAACGGCAGGCGGCACGGATTTCTTGAATTACGGCGTCCAGCGATAAACCGTGACGCTGTCGCCCTTGACGTTGTTCTTGGTGACCACGTACTCGCCCGTCGATCGCAGATAGGCCCGGACGCCGTACATCGAATCGATGGCGCTGCTGGCGTCTACGGTGCTGGGGCTGGCGTTGACGAGCGTCGTGTCGAGCTTGCCTGTCGAGAGATTGATGGCGTCGATGTTCGACAGGGCATCCCCACTGCTGAACCAGTAGCCGACGAAGAGATAGTTGCCCGCCGCGTCAATCGCCTTGGCGTTGGCATGGGGGAGGGTGATCACCGGGTTGGGTGTCGTGGTGTTGCCCGCGCTCCAGCCGTGATACACCTCGATCCGCGTACCGATCGCGGTCCAGTCCGTACTTCCCGTTACGCCCTGTCCGAGGATCATCGTGTCGCTGTCCGCGAGGTAGACGATGCGCGTCAACTGCGGGATGGTCTTCGGAATGGCGTAGCGGATAGCGGGTCCCCATGCCGGCTTGCCGCTGGCGTCGAAGCCGGTCAGCGGGTAGTGGTCGATGTAACCGGTCTTGTCCAGACCGACCCATATACCGCCCTTGCTATCCAGACAGAATCCATGTCTGACCCATGTGGTCGCGTTAAACGCCGCGCTGGGAAGCACGGCGTCCGGTATCGCGATGTCGCCATTCGCCGCGTTGAAGTGGAAGAAGTCGAACGCCTGGGGGTTCTGCCCGGACACCACGAGGATCCGGTTGCCGCCGACAGCGGCAAGTTGACTGAAGTGCTCATCCCGGTCGCCATTGGTAGCGATGCGCGGGTCCGACGGGTAGGTGAACGGATCGACGGTGTTCGCGACGAAGGTGCCGCCGGCGCCGCCGGAATAGATGTTGGTGCCACCATAGAACAAGGCACCGTCGGTGGCCGGATCCGGCGTCTCGATCCCCTCGAAGTTCAGCGCCTGCAGCGTCCAGCGCAGGTTGCCGGCGCTGTTATACGCATGAATGTCGGTGCCGCCGTCGCGGGCGAGATCCCAGCCGCCGCCCCACGGGTTGTTGAGCACATACAGGTTGCCGGCGGTGTCCTTGCCGATACCGGCGACGCGCGTGAAGCGCTTCGCGCCAACCTGGCCTTTGATGCCCGTCGTGGTGTCGAGATAACCGCCCTGAACGCCGAATGTGCCCGCCAGCGTCGGCGTGGCCGTGAGCGTGTAGCGCTTGATGTTCATGTCGGGGCCTTCGTCTCCGACCATGAGCTGCTTTGATGACGCATCGAAATAGAGCGACGACGGCCGCGACCTGGTCGACATCCGGATGGTGTTCAGCAGCGCGCCCGTTGGACTGTACCCGACGATCGCACCCTCGCTCTTCTGCGCGACCCAGAGGTTGCCTGTGCCATCCACAGCGAGCGCGCCCGGGCCGGTGATGTTGATGTCGCGCTGCCAGACGCCGTCGGTGGTGTAGACGCGGACGCGATTGCCGTAGAAGTCGCTCGCATAGAGCAGTGTGCCCGCCGTGGCGAGTCCGGTGATGGTGTCGACCTTCTGCTGGTTGGTCGTCGCACTGACGTGTATCAACAGATCGCGGGCTTTGGTCGTGCGGTTGTATCGCGCGACGGCGCCGCTTCCGTACACCGTGCTGAACTGGAGCGCCGCGAAAATCGATGTGGCATTACCGGTAATGGCGCTGCCCTGGAATTCGCCGTGAATACCGATCGTGCCGGCGCTGCGACCGTTCTGATAGATCGCGACGCCGCCCTCGTACTCGTCCCACATCGATGCCGTATAGATCACGCCTTCGGGTGCGACCCACATGGAACGTGCAGTGTTGCCCACCTGGGCGGCCAGCGTGCCGTAGGTGTTGGCCAGCCAGTCGGTGGTGTTTCCTGCCTGAGAGACCGGTGCAATCGTGGCGATTGTCGTGGCGAGAAACGTGGTGAGAAGTACAGCACGAATGCGTTTTCTTGCGACCATGGCTCATCCTCTCCTGAATGTGTGGATCATTCACGTGAATAGTCGGCCAGCCAGGTTTCCTGAAATCCGTGATGGGTGAATTCTTCCTCGAAACCGTCCGGCACAGCCTGCGTTGCGTTCAGCGTACTGTCGACACGTTACAGGACGAGGATGATTTCCTGAACATTAAGTGCGGCGTTTAAACCATCCGGTGAGCGACAGGCGATCGCGTGTCGCGGGCAATACCTCATGCAGCATATCGGCGGACAGAAATACCGCGATCCGGCTACCGACCGGCAAGATATCCCGCATGCTCGCGCCTTCCGGATGCAGTCGCAATTCGCCGCCATGGTCGGGCAACCAGTCGGCATTCAGATAGACGACAACCGACACGACGCGGCTGTCATCGTGGCGAAACCGATCGCGATGCTGCCGATACGAATCGCCCGGTGCGTAGAACGCGAAATGGCTTTCGTATTCTTCGAGTCCGAGGAAGAACCTGCGATTCAACGCCATACGCAGCGTGTCCATGATCGCAAGATATTGATCGCAGGCTGCGGATTGTCCCGCGTCCAGCCAGCGAATCCGGTCGCCGCGTATCTCGGGCTGTAGCGCACGCGCCGCGCCCTGGCTGACCCGCGCCAATGCGAGCGCTCCGGACGCCGCAAGCTCGACGCATTCCTGCGCGAGCGCGAGCGTCAAATCATGGGGAAGAAAATTGTCCTGTTCCGACCAGCCATGTTCATCAAGGGCATCCAGGATCTGTCGATGCCCTTCGTCGCGAGGCGCATCGGAATGCGCCGACGAGTGTGTGCGATTCACTACCTGTTCCTTCGAACGTCCGTTAGTGAGCCATTGTATTACCAGAGCGTATAACCCCCATCTACCACGAGAACAGCGCCCGTCATGAACGACGATGCTTCGCTCGCGAGCATCAGCGCAACCGGTGCGATTTCCTCAGGCGTGGCATAGCGCTGCATCGGCACTTCGTCACGCCAGTAGTGCCGGTAATCCTCGTACTCGGTGCTGGCAATTTCGGTCTTCACATAGCCCGGCGCAATCGCATTGACGCGCACACCCGATTGCGCCCACTCGGCGGCGAGCGAGCGGGTGAGATGGTGGACTGCAGCCTTGGCGATGCCATAGGGCGAGTGCCATTGCGGCCGGTTGACGATGAGCCCCGAGATCGAACCGATGTTGATGATCGAGCCGCGGCCGTTCTTGACCATCTGCCGTCCGACGATCTGGCTGGCTTTCCAGACACCGTCGAGATTGATCGAAAAAAGCCGCTGCCATTCGTCGTCTTCTAACGTCAATGCGTTGGCGTGGAAGCCGATTCCCGCGTTATTGACGAGCACGTCGATCGGTCCGAGGGTGCGGGTCACGGTATCGACCATTGCTTCCAGTTCATCGCGATTCGATACGTCTGCCTTCACGCTGATCGCTTCCACGCCTAACTTCTTCAGCTCGCCGATTGCGGTTGCGCTCTGTTCTTCGTCTCTGGCAGCGATCGCAATGGCGGAACCGGCTTCGGCCAGCCCCTGTGCGATTGCCCGGCCGATACCCCGATTTCCGCCGGTAACGATGGAGACTTTCCCGCGCATCGAGAAACGATCCAGTATGGACATACGATGTTTTCCTTCTCGGACTAAAGCGTTGAAAGCGATGGTGTGGAATAGATCGCGGGCTTGACGGCAGTGGGCTCGAGTGCGCCGGTCATGACGGCAACGACTTCGCTCATCGACGTCGACTTCGGCTCCACGATGGTGGCGCGCCGGCCCAGCCGGTGGATGTGAATGCGATCGGCGATCTCGAAGACGTTCGGCATGCTGTGGCTGATCAGAACAATCGATAACCCATGGCTGCGCACCTTCAGGATCAGATCGAGCACCTGTCTCGTCTCCTTGACGCCGAGCGCGGCGGTCGGCTCGTCGAGGATGACGACTTTTCTTCCCCACGCCGCGGCGCGCGCCACCGCGATAGCTTGCCGTTGTCCGCCTGACAGTGTCTCGACTTTCTGCCGGATCGACTGCACGCGGATGCCGAGGTTCTTCATATGCTCGGCGGCCTGTTTGCGCATGCCTGCCTTGTCGAGCTGGCGAAAGAGTGTTCCGAGCACGCCGGGTTTGCGCAACTCGCGGCCTAGAAACAGGTTCTGTGTGATGTCGAGTTCGGTCGCGACTGCGAGTTCCTGATAGACGGTTTCGATCCCGGCCAGCCGCGCGTCGAGCGGGTTGCGAAACCGGACTGCTTCGCCGTCGATGAATACCTCGCCGCTGTCGGGACTCACCGCGCCGGTGAGCGCACGGATAAGGCTCGATTTGCCCGCGCCGTTGTCACCCACGACCGCGAGGATTTCGCCTTGTGCGAGTTCGAAGTCGGCGCTGTCCATGGCGACGACGTGGCCGTATCGTTTGGTCAATCCTTTCGCCTGCAGGACCAGCTGAACCGTTGAGCTTTGCGGATTCACGATTGTTTCCTCCTGCTCAGGTAGTGATCGACGCCGACGGCGAGGATCACGAGTATGCCTGTGGCGATCTGCTGATACAGCGAGTCGATGCCGGCCTGGGTCAGCCCGTTCTTCAGCACCGTGACGATGAGCGCGCCGACGAACGTGCCAGCCACGCCGCCACGTCCGCCAAACAGACTCGTACCACCAATCACAACCGCCGTAATGGCATCCAGATTCGCGGTCTGATAAGCGCTTGGATCGGCAATGGGCGTACGGCCCAACGCTTGCCACGCAGCGAAGAAATAGAACAGCCCTGCGAGCGCATACACGCTGAATGTGATCCGTCCGACGTGAATACCGTTCAGCCGTGCAGCACTCGACGAATTGCCGATCGCGTACACGCGCACACCCCAGGCTGTCTGGTTCAACACATAGCTGAGCACTAGCGTTAGAACGATCCAGAGCAGGCTGCCGTAAGTGAAGGTCACGACGCCGCTCGTGAATCCGCTACCCAGAATGGTCAGGAAGTCCGACGAGACCGGGTAGCTCTGCGACCGCGTATAGAGACGCGACGCGGCCGCGAGAATGGTCAGCGTTCCAAGCGTGACGATAAACGGCGGCAACTTGAAACGCGTGATGACAAGCCCGTTGAGTGACGCTGCGGCGAGACACACCACCAGACCGGCCGCAATCGCCGCCATGTCGCCATGCCCCGCAAGGCTCCCGATGAGGACGGTACCGAGCACCAGAATTGCTCCACACGCGAGGTCGATGCCTGCCACCAGCACGATCAGCGTCTGTCCCAGCGCAATGGTGCCGACCACCACCGACTGCTGAAACAGCAGCGAGATGTTGCCGACATTGAGAAAGGTCGAGGTCGTCACCGAGAACACAACTGTGATGACGATCAGCGCGAGCAACGGACCTGACATCGGTTGC
This sequence comes from Paraburkholderia acidicola, assembly GCF_002362315.1. Taxonomy (GTDB): domain Bacteria; phylum Pseudomonadota; class Gammaproteobacteria; order Burkholderiales; family Burkholderiaceae; genus Paraburkholderia; species Paraburkholderia acidicola. The sequence goes on along the minus strand of NZ_MTZV01000004.1, from coordinate 570,688 downwards.
GCCAGCAGCGCACGCATGACGTCGCGCATCCCGTTATGGCGATCGGCTGGCTCGTTGATCACTGGAAGATCGCCACTCGAATGACGGTTCGAGTTCATCTCATCCTCCCCAGCAATTGGCGAGACCCCATTTCGAATCTTTTGAATCGAGACCCGGGACAGGATGGTCGGTGATCAGCACGGTACCGGTGTTATTGAAGCCAGTCGGTTTCTTTCCGCCACTGGCCGCCTGGATAATCGATTCGACGGCCAGTTGGCCCATCTTCGACGGGAACTGCATCACGGTCGCGCCGATCGCACCGCTGGCCACGCTGCGTACACCCGAACAGCTTCCATCGATCGACGTCACGATGATGTCGCGTTTCGCTTTCTTGATGGCGAGCGAGGCGCCCTGCGCAGTGGGCTCATTGATCGTGTAGAGAACATTGATGTCCGGATGCGCTGAGAGAAGATTTTCCATCGCCACCTGACCGGTCTCGACATTGCCCAACGTCAGCGCAGTACCGGCGATCTTCGGCGAACCGTCGGCAATGCCGAAGCCCTGCAGGAAGCCGATGTGGCGAGCATTCGCCGTTCTGTCCGCGAGGTCGTAGTCGAGCATGGCAACATGAGGCGCAGTCGTGCCGATCCGCGCGACGGCCCATTGACCGATCAGTTTGCCGGCGGTGACGTTGTCCGTTTCGAACGATGCATCGGCAGCGGTCATCGGATTCAGCGAGCTGTTCACGGTGACGACGACGATGCCGGCGGCGCGTGCTTTCTTGACGATGGGAACCAGCGCGTAGGCATTGGCGTTATCGAGCGTAATGCCTTTCACACCGCGATTGATCATGTTCTCGATCGCGGCGATTTGCGTGGACGAGTCGCCTGCCACGGTTGCCTCGGCGGTCATGACTTTCCAGCCGTGTTTCGTCGCGGTCTCGACGGCTGACTTTTCCAGCTTGTCGAAAAACGGATTCGATAACTGCAACTCCACGATTCCGATCGTGGGCTGGGCGTCGGCTGCATGAGCGACGTGCCACGAAGCGGATAGCAGCACGCCCAGCAGTGTGAGCGCCGCGCGGGTACGACAATAACGCGGACAGTGTGTGGTTTTACGATGCAACGCCATGTTTGCCTCCTGTTCGACCTTGTACGGTTCGGGTCTGTCTCGTTGGGTTGTTTCTTTAACGCTCGTGAATGAAGATCGGTGCTTCACTTGCTTTCGGTACGCGTGTCGACATCAGTGCGCCTGGTCGCTCAGGGCCAGGTGTTCGCAGGCGGGATCGCTCAGCGAGTCTTTCAAACCGTTCAGGACGTGCATGGAATGGAGGATCGTCTGGTCCGCGCTCAGTTCGCGGTATTGGCCATACTGCTCGGCGTAGATGACAGCGAAACTCGGGTTGGGCTGGAAGCGCTCGAAGCTTTGCGCGCCGAACTTCGCGCTGCCCGCTACGAAACCGGTGACGAGTCCCGCTGCCACGGCTCCATGGATGGCGGCGCCGACGGCCGTTGCGTGCGCAATCCTGGGCACTTCCACTTCGCGCCCCAGCGCGTCGGCCATCGTCTGGACCAGAAACGGATTGTTCTGCGCCAGTCCGCTCGTCAGGACAACGCGATCGATCGCGACGCCGCCGCTTTCGAAGAGATCCACGATCGCGCGTGCGCCAAAACACAATGACTCGATCAGTGCGCGGTAGATGTCGACGGCGGTCGTGTTCGTCGTGAGGCCGACCAGCAGGCCGCTCAGACTCGAGTCCGCAAGCGGCACGCGATTGCCATTCCACCAGTCGAGTGCAACGAGATGATTCGCACCGGGTTCGAGTTGCGCGGCCTCGCGGTTGTAGTGGCGAAAACTCTCCGCTGAATCGGTGCCGCGCGGAAACGCATTGACGAACCAGCCGAGCGTGTCGCCGAAACCCGCCTGGCCCGCTTCGTAACACCAGAGATCGCGAATCGACCCATCTTTGGCGACGCCTTCGATACCGGGTGGCAACGGCTGGAATCGCTCGCTCAGCACGAGATAGGCGGCCGACGTTCCCAGCGCACCGACGAGGCAGCCACTCGACACCGCGCCAGCCGCTGGCAGAACCACGTGAGAGTCGATCACCGCGACCGCGACGACAGCGCTGCCGCTGATCCCGGTGCGCTGGCGCCAGCTTTCCGACAGACTGCCGGCTGGGCTGCCGATACGATGCGGCTCCGCCAGCTTATCCGTGAGGTCTGGCACGACTCCGTGCGGATAGCCTTCCATATCAGAGTATTGGGCCTTGTAGGCGGCAAAGCCCAGGCTGCGCGCTTCCGTGCCGGTCAACTGCCAGACGAGCCAGTCGCCCGACTCGATGAAGCGATCGGTGGCATCCCAGATATGCGGCGCCTCATCGGCGATCTGGGCGGCCTTGGGCAACAGCCATTCACCGGAGAGCTTGCCGCCGAAATTGCGCAGAAAAGCCCCACCGCGACGATTGATCTCGTCGGCGTACGGTTGCGCGGCGTGGTGTTTCCATAGCTTCACGTAGGCGTGTGGCTCGCCCGGATACAGCTCGGAGAGGGCGGTGCCATCCTGTCTGGCAGGCATGGGCGAACTGGCGGAGAAGCCGAGCCCGATCGACGCGATGTTGCGGCCGCGCCCGAGCTTGCTGAGGATTTCCTGCGCCGCCTCGAGATAGTCCGCGGCGTTCTGCAGGGCCCAGGCTCTGGGCAACGGCGTACCGTCGCGCAAGCTCCGGGTCATGACATCGTGCCGATAGGCGTGCATATGACTGCCGATCTGCTCCCCGGTCGCCGCGTCGAGCAATACGCCTCGGGCCGAACTCGTGCCGTAGTCGAGTCCGACGATATAAGTCTCGGTCATGCTCTTTGTCTCCGTGCCGCAAGATTTGCGATGATGGCGGCGCGCCGCATCGTGTTGTTGACGGCAAGTTAAGCAATAAATTAGGCGTAAGTCAAATATGTTTTGTATATTACTGTTCAAAACATATCCCGGTCTTGTGGAGGCGGCCTTGGCCGGGCAGGTGACTCAATTCGGAGCTGGAAGAAATGTCGAAGGTGAATGGCGTGGCGGAGCGTCCCGCGCTCGAGAACAGCGGCGAAATTCTCTCGTTGATTGCAACCGGGGCGGCAACGTCGCGTCCCGCGCTGCTCGATGCGTCGGGGTTATCGCGGGTGACCGTCACGCTCCGGTTGAATGCCCTGATCGACTCCGGCGTGGTGCGCGAGACCGCGCAAACCATCCCGAGTGGTGGCAGGCCGACGCGCGTGTTGCGCATCAACGAACGGGCGGGTTTCCTGCTGGTCGCCAATATCGGCGAGACCTATATTCATCTCGCCGCGATGGATCTCGAACCCGCGGTGATCGCGCAGAGCACGGTACCGTTCCGTGCTTCAGATGGGCCGGCTAGCACCCTCGAGCAGATCGCCCGCGAGTTCGACAAACTGGCGAAGAAGGTTCGTGCGAGCCACGGGATGCTGTTCGGTATCAGCCTTAGCCTGCCCACACCGGTCGATTTCAAACGCGGTCGTATCGTGGGGCCGTCGGTGCTGCATCGATGGGACGAATTCGACATCATCGGCTGGCTGCGCGAGCGCTTTGACGCACCGATCTACGTCGAAAACGACGTGAACCTGATGACGATCTACGAACATCGCCAGAATTTTCCGCACGTGGAAGACATGTTCTTCATCAAGGCCGGCACGGGGATAGGCAGCGGTATCGTGACGGGCGGCAAGATCTTTCGTGGCGCTCAGGGCGCGGCCGGCGATATCGGCCATATCCAGTTCAATTCCGACGATGCGCCTTTGTGCCGCTGCGGCAAGCTCGGTTGTGTCGAAGCGCGTGCGGGTGGCTGGGCGATTGCCCGACATCTGTCCAGTCAAGGCTTCAAGGCGGAGAACGCGCGTGATGTGATCGCGCTGGTCGAAACGCAGCAGCCTGAAGCGCTGATGTTGCTTCGCAATGCGGGGCGCGTGATCGGTGAGGTCGCCGCCGATGTGGTCAGTATCCTGAACCCTAGCTTGATCGTGGTTGGCGGGACACTCGCCCGGGGCGGGGAAGTCCTGCTGTCAGGTATTCGCGAACTCGTCTACCAGCGATGTCTGCCGCTTGCTACGCGCGAATTGCAGATCGTTCTCGCTGATCCGCCTAAGGACAGCGTGCTTTTCGGCGCGGCGTTTCTTGCGCTTGAGGATGTGTTCAGCCATGCGAACGTGGGTGGGTTGATTGACCGGTTGGGGACTTATCAGGCGCAGGGACGTTGATTGCCTGGCAGGCTGCCCGAAGCCAGGCACCGCTGATGCGTCAATGCGACGGAGCGGCTAGGCCCCAGGTTTATGGCAAACCAGCTCGACGTTATGCCCATCCGGATCAAACACGAAGGCGGCGTAGTAGTTCGCGTGGTATTGCGGACGAAGCCCCGGCGCACCATTGTCTTTCCCGCCTGCCTCCAGCGCCGCGCGATAGAACGCATCGACCTGCTGGCGATTCTCCGCGACGAACGCCAGGTGAAGATGCGCCGGTTTTTCCGTGGTCTGGTACAGACACAATGAAGACTCACCCGGTGCGCTCATCTCGACACCGTATTCCGGTGGTGCATGCCGCTCGCCGATAACCGCTACGCCGATCGGTTCAAGGGCCTTGAGGTAGAACGCTTTGCTCACTGCATAGTCGCGGACGCCGAATTTGACGTGGTCGAACATGGGTTTTCCTGAGATGGGTGGGCCTGCGCGAGACCCGACGTGTTTTAAAAGCATCGCGATATTGCCATAGGCCGCTACGGCTAGCCATCGGTGGAACTCGTAGTGTGACAAAGGCACGGTGCGCGAATTGTCCGTAGCCACCGCGATTAGCGACACGCTCCGCCGCGTGCCAATCCCCCTCTGTTCTGTCCTCCCCCTCCCGTCGTGTAAGCTTGGCGTCTCTGTCACCCCCGTCGACCGGCAGCGGCTATCCGCCTGCGCGCATCATCCGGCGACGCCCGCTATTAACCGGTATCTCAGGGCATAGATATGGACCGCTTCGAAGCAATGGAGATTTTTACTCGCGTCGTCGAGGCGAATAGTTTTTCCAAGGTTTCCGAACTGCTTGATCTGCCGCGCGCGAAGGTGAGCCGGACCATCCAGGCACTCGAAGAACATGTCGGCGTACGGTTGCTGAACCGTTCGACACGCCAGGTCAGCGTCACCGAAGACGGCGCACTGTTCTACGAACGCTGCGTGCGGATTCTCGCGGAAGTGGTCGATGCGGAGTCGTCGCTGTCGAGCAAGCGCGACAACCCGACCGGCATGATTCGCGTCGACACATCGGGCACGCTTGCGCGGGTGCTGCTGCTCCCCGCGCTCGGCGATTTCTACCAGAAGTATCCGGGTATCGAAGTGCGGCTCGGTCTCGCCGATCGCAACATCGATCTGATCCAGGACGGTGTGGACTGCGTGATCCGCATGGGTGCCCTCGAGGAATCGAGTCTCGTTGCGCGACGCATCGGCGATTCGCGCATCGTCACGTGTGCCTCACCCGCTTACCTCGAGCGCTACGGCGTGCCGGAGACACTCGACGATCTCGACCAGCATCGCGCAGTGAACTACGTGTCCGCGCGTAGCGGCCGGACGTTTCCGTTCGAGTACGAGGTGGACGGCGAGAGCGTGAAGGTGCAGATGAAGAGCGTGCTTGCGGTGAACGACGGCAATGTCTACATCGGTGCCGGTGCGCAGGGCTACGGGATTATTCAACCGTCGCGCTTCATGGTCGCCGAACTGATCCAGCAAGGTGCGCTGCGCGAAATCCTGACCTCGTATCGCTGCCCGTCCACGCCGCTGTCTATTCTCTACGCGCATCGGCGCAATCTCAGCTCACGGCTGCGTGCTTTCGCGGACTGGTTTAGCGAACTCGTGCAGCGTAATCCGGATCTACGGCTACCGACGCACGGCTGAGTGTAGCGGTTCGCCGCGCAGGAAAACCCCGGTGGTTAGCCGGGGTGCGCGACTTATCGACGGCGGAAATGGCCACTTGAAGGATCGACGAACGATGCGAACGCAACGAGTGCCACGATGCCCACTGGCGAGGCGATCAGAAAAGCGAGCAGCATTTTTTACCCCGTAATTCATGCTTGATTTATGGCATGAATCATCCGCTGAGTTGGCATCACTGAACATAGGGACCCTACATTAAGTAGATTCCCTGCAGCGCGGCCTACGTGTTTGCGAGAACGGTAATTTCTGCCGCGCATGGTGTTCGCGTCGTCAGCAGCACGAGCATCCTGCGCGGTGTCGCATGCCGTACGAACCTTGGTTATCGCTACCATCGCTGTCGCCGGTGGCGAGCATCGGCGCACCGGTGTGGATACGATCGACCGCGCCACCGCACTGCGGACAATCAACGGGAGCATCGCGCTCCGCGATGCGGCGCATCACCTCGAAGGCACCGCAATCCGCGCACTCATAGTCGTAAATCGGCATCACGCTCTCACTGGTTCGACGGCCCTTCCAACGCGCAACGCGCATGGCTGCCGACATTCTATCGGCAAGCCACGAGAATTTCCTCGGGCCGCGCACCTCATGCGCACGTCAAGCGCGCCGCGCTCACGCGGGTTGCTCATCCTCGGTACGCGACGCACGCCGGATCGCCTGCGGAGGCTGACCGAACGCCCGCAAAAACGCACGCCGCATCCGTTCGCGATCGCCGAAGCCGGTGTCGCGTGCGATCACATCGATCGGATGCCGGCCCGATTCGAGCATCAGCCGTGCGGCTTCGATGCGCAGATGTTCGACGGCTTTCCCTGGCGATTGTCCGGTTTCCGAGCGAAACGCCCGGCTGAACTGCCGCGGGCTCAGATGCGCGGCTTGCGCGAGTTGCTCGACCGACAGCTCGGTATGCAGATGCTGCTTCGCGTAGACGAGCGCGGTCTGGATGCGATCGGAGCGCGGTTCGAGATCGAGCAGCGCGGAGTACTGCGACTGGCCGCCCGCGCGCCGGTGATACACCACGAGCTTCTTCGCGACGAGCCGCGCGAGTTCGGCGCCCAGGTCTTTTTCGACGAGCGCGAGCGCGAGGTCGACGCAGGCGGTCATCCCCGCTGAAGTCCACACCGGCCCGTCGATGATGAAGATGCGGTCTTCCTCCAGCTTCACCGCCGGGTAGGTGCGCCGGAACTGCGCGGCAAACGCCCAGTGCGTCGTCGCGCGTCGCCCGTCGAGGATGCCGGCCTGCGCCAGGTTGAATGCCCCGGTGCAGGTCGAACCGATGCGCCGCGCGGTTTGCGCCGCCCGTTGCAGGAATTCGGTCAACCCGGGCGGCGGCTCGGATACGTCGTTGTCGCCGACCACCAGCACGGTGTCGAAGCGGCTGTCGTCGAAGGCCTCGGTCGCCACCGCAAAGCCTGCCGAACTCAGCACCGGGCCGCCCCGCGGCGACAGCAGCACGACGTCGTAGTGCGTTTCGCCCGCGGTGATGTTGGCGAACTCGAATACCGTCGTGACGGAGAGATTCAGCACCTGAAAACCGGGATACAGCACGAGTCCGATACGTAGCATGGGTTTGCTCCAGCGATGTCCTAAAAAGAGGCATTTATGACATTTGTGCCGCTCGATTATGCCTCTATTCTCGGTTTCATGCAGACCGATACCGGTCGGCCTTACTGGAGAACAGACATGAGCACCGCAATTAACAACACGACGCAACACCTTGGCACCGCGCTGATTACCGGCGCTTCATCGGGCATCGGCGCGGTCTATGCGGACCGTCTCGCGCGCCGCGGCTACGACCTGATCCTGGTCGCCCGTAACCGCGAACGGCTCGACACCCTGGCCAGCCGCCTGACGGACGCGACCGGCCGCTCGATCGAAGTCGTCGCGGCCGATCTCGGCAAGCGCGAGGACGTGCGTCGCATCGAGGAAATCCTGCGCACGGATTCGAGCATCACGCTGCTCGTCAACAACGCGGGCATCGGCGGTGCCGCGCCGTTGCTCGATTCCAATGCAGACCAGATGGAAGCGATGATCGATCTGAACGTGACCGCGCTTACGCGACTCACGTACGCGGTCGCACCGAAGTTCGTCGCGCGGGGTGCTGGCGCGATCGTCAACATCGCGTCGATCGTTGCGGTGGCGCCGGAGGTGCTCAACGGCGTTTATGGCGGGACCAAGGCATTCGTGCTCGCGTTCAGCCAGTCGCTGCATCACGAACTCGGCGCGAAGGGCGTGCGTGTGCAGGCGGTTTTGCCGGGCGCGACGCGTACGGAGTTCTGGGACGTGGCGGGTCATCCGGTCGATAACCTGCCGCAAGACATCGTGATGAGCGCAGGCGATCTCGTCGACGCGGCGCTCGCGGGTTTCGATCAGGGCGAACTCGCGACGGTGCCGTCGCTGCCGGAGCTTGCCGACTGGACCGCGTTCGAATCGGCACGTGCGGCGCTTGCGCCTAATCTGTCGCACAGCAAGCCCGCCGCGCGCTACGGTCTGCATGCCGCGTGAAAGCATGACGACGTGACCGCATGAGCCCATGAAGGCACGACGGAGCCACCGGAGTTCACTCCAGTGGCTCCGATATACTTTGCGCTTCGTTGCCCCGGTCGACGCCCATGTCCCTGTCACTCCGAAGCGTGCGCTATTTCATTGCCGTCGCCGAAGCCGAATCGATCACGGGGGCGACGCAGTCGCTGAACATTTCGCAATCGGTCATCACGGACGCGATCAAAAGTCTGGAGACCGAAGTGGGCGCGCAGCTGTTCGTGCGCCATGCACGCGGGATGGTGCTCACCCATGCCGGCCATCAGTTCCTGCGTCACGCCCAGCAGATTCTCGTCGCCGTACGCAACGCCGAACAGGCGATGTCGTCGCGGCCCGACACGGTGGTAGGGCGCCTGAACATCGGCGTCACGACGATGATGACCGGCTACTTTCTGCCGTATCTGCTCGATCACTACCGGCGCGTATTTCCGCAGGTACAGATCAACGTCACCGAAGACCAGCGCAGTTATATCGAGCACCTGCTCGTGAACGGCGAACTCGACGTCGCCGTCTTGATCGCGTCGAACATCGAGAACGTTCAGGCAATCGAAAGCGAATCGCTGATCCGTGCCGCGTGGCGACTATGGATGCCGGCCAACCATGCATTGCGCAGGCTGGAAAGCGTGTCGCTGCGCGACATCGCCAGCGAGGCGATGATCATGCTGAAGGTCGACGAACTCGAAGACAACACCACCGCGTACTGGCGCGCAGCCGGGCTCAAGCCGAACGTCGTGATGCGCACGGCGTCGGTCGAGGCGGTGCGCAGTCTGGTCGCGACCGGCGCGGGTCTCGCGATCCTGCCGGACATCCTGTACCGGCCATGGTCGCTCGATGGCGATCGCCTCGAAGTCCGCGATATCGCCGAGGACATGCCGAAGATCGACATCGGCATTGCATGGCGACGCGGGCTCACCCAGTCCGAGACGGCGCAGAATTTTCTCGTCGTCGCCCGCGAATACACGCGCAGCCACGCGAAATCCCCCATATAGTTTTCCGATAGTGCTCACACTGCATTCTGTTTGGCGGAAGGCAGTGCGGCATGTTGCAGTGCGTTTGAGGGTAATCCCGCAAGCCGTGCGTTGCTGCGACCGCAACACGTCACTGAATGCCATTGCAGATTCGGTTTTCCAGATGACTCGTATCTGCGTTTCGGGCTGGCGCTCAAAAAAATCGTGACCCTAGAATCGCTCCATTCGCGGTCGTCTTTAAATGGGTAGTCACGCTTCTTGCCATGCGACCGGCCGCAGCCCCTTCCTTTCTTCGACATGAGAGACAGGCACATGGAACAACTTGAACAGACCGGACTACTGATCGGCGGTGCGCTGATCGCGGGCGAAGGCGAGCTCGAGGACATCCTGAATCCCGCCACTGGCGAAACCATTGCGCGAGTGGCCGAAGCGTCGATCGATCAGGTGCAGGCGGCAGTGGCGGCGGCGCGCCAGGCGTTCCCCACGTGGGCGAAGACCGTGCCGAAGGATCGCGCGACGCTGCTGCTCAAGCTCGCCGACGCGATCGAGGCGCGCGCAACCGAATTCGCCCGACTCGAATCGCTGAACTGCGGCAAGCCCTATCTGGGCGCGCTCAACGATGAAATTCCCGCGGTCGCCGATGTGTTCCGCTTCTTCGCGGGCGCATGCCGCACGCAGCACGGTCAGCTTGCCGGTGAATATTTGCCGGGTTATACCAGCATGGTTCGGCGCGATCCGCTCGGCGTGGTGGCCTCGATCGCGCCGTGGAACTACCCGCTGATGATGGCCGCGTGGAAGATCGCACCTGCCATCGCAGCGGGCAACACCGTCGTGCTGAAGCCGTCCGAGCAAACGCCGCTCACCACGCTCAAGCTCGCTGAACTCATCACCGCGATCTTTCCGCCGGGCGTGGTCAACGTTGTGACCGGGCGCGGCGACACGGTCGGCGCACCGCTGATCTCGCAGCCGGACGTGCGGATGATTTCGATCACCGGCGATGTATCGACGGGACAGAAGGTGCTCGAGGCCGCGTCGCGCACTGTCAAGCGCACGCATCTCGAGCTGGGCGGCAAGGCGCCGGTCATCGTGTTCGACGATGCCGATCTGCAACAGGTGGTCGAGGGGCTGCGCACGTTCGGTTACTACAACGCAGGGCAGGACTGCACGGCGGCGTGCCGCGTATATGCGGGGCCGAAGATCTACGAGAAGCTCGTCGCGGACCTGTCGAGCGCGGTGAGCACGATCCGCTTCGGCGAGCAGCATAGCGAAGGCGTAGAGATGGGACCGCTGATCTCAGAGCGCCAGCGGAGTCGCGTCGCGAGTTTCGTCGAGCGTGCAGCGAGCCAGAGTCATATCGAAGTGACGGCGGGCGGCAAGGCCGCCGGGTCGCGCGGGTTCTTCTACGAACCCACGGTGATCGCCGGAGCGTTGCAGGCCGACGAGATCGTGCGGCGCGAAGTGTTCGGGCCGGTCGTGTCGGTGACGCGCTTCGACGACCCCGCGCAGGCAATCGACTGGGCCAACGATTCCGACTTCGGTCTCGCCAGTTCGGTCTGGACCCGCGACGTGAGCCGCGCGTTCAAGGTCGCCGCCGAACTGCAATACGGTTGCACCTGGATCAACTCGCATTTCATGCTGGTGAGCGAGATGCCGCACGGCGGCATGAAACGCTCCGGCTACGGCAAGGACATGTCGGTGTATGCGCTCGAAGACTATACGTGCGCGCGTCATGTGATGGCGAAGTTCGAGTAGTGCCGTAGTGCCAGGTCACGTAGCGGTAGTGGCCTTTGGTTCATCCACCTTGGTAGTCCAACCGATCACGAGGTAAATCATGGAACCTCTGCAGCAGGGCGACGCGCCAGGCGCGCTCGACCACGACGCCAGGCAACTGCAAAGAATGGGCTACAAGCAGGAACTGTCGCGCAGGATGGGCGGCTTTTCCAATTTCGCGATTTCGTTTTCGATCATCTGCATTCTCGCGGGCGGTATTACCGCGTTTCCACAGGCATTGAGCGCGGCGGGCGGCGCGTCGGTCGGGATCGGCTGGCCACTCGGCGCGCTGTTCGCGGGCGTCGTGGCGGCCGCGATGGCGCAGATCGCGTCGTCGTACCCGACCGCGGGCGGGCTGTATCACTGGAGTTCGATTCTTGGCAACAAGGGCTGGGGTTGGGCGACTGCGTGGTTCAACCTGCTCGGGTTGATCTTCGTCGTCGCATCGGTGAATTTCGGCGTCTACGATCCGTTCTTCAAGACGCTCGTGGCGCCGCTGTTCGGCATCAACCCCGACTCGCTGACGTTCTGGCATCAGACCGCTTTCATTGCCGTCATCACGTTCAGCCAGGCGTGGCTCAATCACAGCGGTATCAAGATCACGACGCTGCTCACCGATATCTCCGGTTATCTGATCTTCGCGATCGCGGTGATTCTCACGCTGGCGCTACTCGGTTTTTCGAAGACACCGTTCGATTTCGGCCGGCTCGTCGACTTCACGAACTACACCGGCTTCGACGGCGGTGCGTGGCCCAAGGAGGGCATGCTGTCGGCGTTCCTGTCTGGTCTGCTGCTGACCGTCTATACGATCACCGGCTTCGATGCGTCCGCGCACACCTCGGAGGAAACCCACGACGCCGCGCGCAATGTACCGAAAGGGATGTTGCGCTCGGTAGGCTGGTCCGCGCTCTTTGGCTACATCATGGTCTGCGCATTCCTGCTGGTGATGCCCGACATCAAGGAAGGCGTGAAAGCCGGCGGCGGCTTTTTCAACGCGCTGCTCGGCACACTGCCGTCATGGCTGCGCGTACCGCTCGGCATCGGTATTTTTCTGTCGAACTATCTGTGCGGTCTCGCGTGCCTGACCTCGTGCTCGCGGATGATGTATGCGTTCGCACGCGACGGTGGCTTGCCCGCATCGCGTGCATTGCGTCGCGTCAACGATACGCATCGCACGCCGGGTACGGCGATCTGGGTGTCGGCGGTGCTGGCCATTGCGGTGACGCTATACGGCGATGCGTTCGCGGTGCTGTCGACGGGCAGCGCGGTGTTTCTCTATGTGTCGTATGTGATGCCGGTGGCCGCGGGGCTCAGCGCGGAAGGTCGTACGTGGGTGCACAAGGGGCCGTTCAACCTTGGCGTCTGGTCGAAACCGGTGGCGCTGCTGGCGGTGCTCGGCGGGGCCGTACTGGTGTACGTCGGCATCCAGCCGCCCAACGAAAAGGTGCTGTACATCAGCTTCGCGCTGGTGGTGGCGATGGCGGTGTGCTGGTATGGGCTCGGGGTGCGCTCGCGCTTTACGGGGCCGCCCGAAGTGAAGGAGGAACTACCCGCCGACGTCGAGGCAGCGGGGTCCTGAAGCTAGAGCATTGAAGCTGTCGACACGCGCTGCCAACGGCAGCGCGGTTTCATTCCGGCACGGCGATATCGCCGTCGACCAGTTGCCGCCCGTAGGTCTCGGCAAAACTGATGGCGCTTTCGGCATCCGCGCACAGCGGCATGTCCGCACAGCCGCGAAACGGATAGATCACGCGCTTGTCGGACAGGCGGATCACTTTCAGCGTCGGAATGGAACCGCTCGACGTCCGTCGATACGATGCGGCCACCGCGTAATTGTCGGGGCTGCGCTCAGGGTGCTGCATGGGAGGCTCCTGTAGTTGTGTCGCGTGTTTTGTGGCGAGTTTTGCCGGGTAGCACCGACATCAACCTATGTCGTGAACCGATTGCCCGTCCACGTCACCATCGATCAGCCGCTCGGCGTATGCAGTCGATGCCTTGCGCGCCTCACCCGCCGACATGAACGGTGTCTGCTGCGGAATCGGGTACACCCGGCTCGCGGTCTGCGAGTCGTCGTCGCCGCGGCGGCATATCTTTACGGCGGCGTCGAAGCCCGCGGCGTAGTCATACGATCCGGTCGCGCCGCGCGGCGTATGAGGATAAACGAGTGGATGAATCTCGAGACCTCGGTAAGTTCTGACAGTGTCGTTCATGATGAAGTCCAGGGTTAGCGCTGCCGCCGGGCGTGACAGGGCGTCGCGAGCATACGGCGAACGGATCGGTCGGGTGGCACGCGCCGCGGGTTCCACAATGAACCCGCCGTCGCGCAGCGCAGGGATTGGATCGGCGGCCAGGAGACCGGGCTGTCGGACTGTCGCTTCCTCTGGAAACGAACCTGAATGAACGGGGTAGGGGAAGAGGATTTCGGCGTGTCGCGCACACGCGCGACAGGGCGGGAATCGACACTCATACGACGTAAAAGTCGAAGCGATGCACGGAGTGTACCACCCGGCCAGGAGCGGGTTTTGCTTATCGGAGCGTCCGCTTGCCGCGTTTTGCGGCGTGGCCGCGCTTCCTCGTCGGCGCATGCTCGTAGGCCCCGAGCGTGCCGGCATTCTGTTTGCGCAGCCGGCGCCGCGCGGCGCGCATTCCTTCGTGCGGCCGTTTGAGCGCTCCCATTGCGTGCCCCATCAGTTGCACGATGCCGCGGGTCGAAACGCTCGCGGGCAGCGACGCGATGCGGCTGACCGGAAACCAGCCGCAGCGTTCGATCTCGTTGGCGGGCTTCGGGATGGCATCGCCCGGCAGCGTCGCGACAAACACGTAGTGCCGGGTGCGGATACCGCCGAACTGGAACAGATAGGTCACATTCATCGCCTGCAGCGACGTTTCCTCGCGCAGTTCGCGCAGCGCTGCGTCGCGCAGCGTTTCACCGGGCTTGACCCTGCCGCCCGGCAGCGCCCAGCGGCTCAATGTCCGTGCGACCAGCAGCACATGGCCGGCCTCGTGACAGATCACCGTCGCTCTATGCTTCATTGCCATTTCGTCCAGAGTGTCGGATGTCTTTGCACTTCTTGTGCCTGCGTCGGTCTATCGATGCATACTCCGCTATCGATGATATCGGGGAAACCGAGTGTACCCAACCGGTTGCGGACGAATCGAAAACAGACTTCAATGCGATAACTCTTTATTAAAGGAAACACCACCATGCGTCGACGTCAATTCATCGCGGGCAGCAGTGCAATTCTTGCAACGGGCGGTCTTGCGCTTGCGGGCTGTACGACTACGTCGCTGAGCGCACGGGACGGCACGAGCGAAGACACCGCGAAGCGCGCGACGATCAACACGGGTATCGACTCCACGCTTGCGCGTCTCTACAACTCGGTCAACGGTTCGCGCGAACTGATCGGCAAGGCGCGTGGCGTGCTGGTGTTCCCGTCGGTGATCGCGGCCGGCTTCTGGATCGGCGGGCAATACGGTGAGGGCGCGCTGCGCGTGGACGGACGCACGACGAGCTACTACACCACGGTGGGCGGTTCGTTTGGTTTGCAGATCGGCGCGCAGTCGAAAGCGATCATCTTCGCGTTCATGAACCAGGAAGCGCTCGATCGTTTCCTGCAAAGCCAGGGCTGGGCGGCGGGCGCCGATGCGACGGTCGCCGTCGTGAAGGTCGGTGCGAACGGCAACATCGATACGTCGACGGCGGCCAGTCCGGTCGAGGCGTTCGTGCTGACCAACGCTGGGCTGATGGCTGGCATCTCGCTCGAAGGGACCAAGATCTCGCGGCTCGTCATCTAAAAACACGTGCGATGGGACCGCGAGGGCAGATCCTCGCGGCTGGCGGTTCATGGCTTCCGATGACGAGGACACCGGCTCGCCAGCACCTGTCGCACCACCGCTGAGGGGCGGCGACGACGCCCCCACCGCACGCTGAAAACTTACTGCTGTGCGTGTAGCGAAGCGCGGTCAGCGGCCTTGAGCTTGAGGATGGCATCCCGCGCCGACGGGTCGAGGTCCTGCGCGGCGACGTTCGTCTTCAGCGCAAGCACCTGGGCCTGCTGGCCTTCATTGAGGTCGGCTTCGAGTTCGCTGATACGACGGTTGTACCAGTTGACCACACAGGTCTTGTCCTTGCAGTTGTGCTGACGCCATTGCCACTGGTTCACGCGGTCCGCTTCGAGCGCATCGCGGTCGGGCGTCGCATCCTTCGCGCGTTGATAGACGGTGGCGAGCTTGTCGTCGAGCGACGACAGCGTCGGGTCGCCGCACACGAGCTGTTCGGAACTCGACGCATTCTTCGGGCAATGAAAGCTCGCCGCCTGGGCGAGTGTGGCGTAGCTGCCCGCCGACAGTGCCGCCAGCAGCACTGCTGCGCCGAGAGAATGCCGGGCGCGGCGTGCTTGCCCGATGGTGTCGATAAGGGTCTTGGTCCTCATGCTGATCGCTCCGTTTAGGGGTTTAAAGGCCGCTTCAAGTGATTCGATCCGGCTTGCCGGGTGGGGCTTCTGCGTTGCAATGGGGTGTGCTTCTATCGTCGTCAGTGGCAGGTGACCGTGCAGGCGATGCCGCTGACGACCGCCACCGCTCCGACCGCACTGCCCGCGAGGAACGTCTGCCACGACGTGGCGCAGCCCTGCAGAGTCAGCAGGGAAACGATGAATAAACCAACGATGGATCGCCGCATGTTCCGATGCCCGCAGAGAGTGCCCTCGATACGCTGAGCGCTGCGCCGTGCGGCGTCGCTCGATCACGTTCGGATCGAATTATGGTGATGTCGCTGCGATGGAATGTGGGGAACAGCGTGGAATGTCGGATGGGGCTTACGGGGTGTTGCGGCGTGGAAGGAGTGGGCGCGGGTAAGGAAACGAAAGACGCTGGCGATGCGTGGTCTCACCCGATGTTTTCATGCAATGCCGCGTACTGCAGCAGCATGATGGTCTTCGCATCGACGATCTCGCCGCGCGTGACGGCCTGCAGCGCATCGGCTAACGGCATCTCGATCACCTCGATGTCCTCGCCTTCGGCAGCCACACCGCCGCCTGCGCCGATACGCTTCGACGCATCGTAGTCGCCGATGAAAAAGTACAGCTTCTCGGTGACCGAACCGGGGCTCATGTAGGCCTCGAAGACCTTGCGCACATTGCTCAGGCGGTAACCGGTTTCTTCTTCGGCCTCCGCGCGGATGCGCTCTTCCGGCGATGCGTTATCGAGCAGTCCCGCGGCTGCTTCGATCAGCATGCCGTCGTGTCCATTGATAAACGCAGGCAGGCGGAACTGGCGCGTCAACACGACCGTGCGCGCCGTGCGGTTGATCAGCAGGATCGTCGCGCCATTGCCGCGGTCGTAGGTCTCGCGCGACTGGCGCTGCCAGGTGCCGTCGCCGCGCAGGAAGTCGAACGCGGTTTTCTTCAGCACGTACCAGTCGTCGGACAGCAGCGTCGTGCTGACGATCCGGACGCGGTCTTTCGTAACGAGATCTTTGATGGCAGGCATCGGCGGCTCCATTCGACAGCGCGGAGCCGCCATGGTATCGTGCGATTTCGTGCAAAATCAAGAAAATTCGTGCAATGACGAATCTGCAACCATGCTGACGACCCAACGCAAGAAAGCCATCCTGCAGGCACTCAAACGCGACGGCCAGGTGCTGGCGAAGCAACTGAGCGAGACCTTCGACGTGTCGGAAGACACCGTGCGGCGCGATCTGCGCGAACTGGCGGGGGAAGGGCTGCTGCAACGGGTGCATGGCGGCGCGTTGCCGGCTTCGTCGGCGGTTGTGCCGTTTGCGCAGCGGCAAGGCATCGAATCGGCGGCCAAGCGCGCGATCGGTAAGGCTGCTGCGGCGATGATCCGGCCGGGGCATGTGGCGATCATCGACGGCGGCACGACGTCTGCGGAACTCGTACGCCATCTTCCAGCCGACCTGCGCGCGACCATCGTTACGCATAGCCCGAGCGTCGCGGTGGCGCTCGTCGACCATCCTTCGGTCGAGGTCATCGTGATCGGCGGGCGGCTCTACAAGCATTCGGTAGTGACGGTCGGCGCCGCGGCCGTCGAGGCCATGGCGCACATTCGCGCCGACCTCTACTTCATGGGCGTGACCGGTGTGCATCCGCAGGCGGGACTGAGCACCGGCGATCTCGAAGAGGCCTACATCAAGCGCGCGCTCGCCGCGCGGGCCGCGGAAACGGTCGTGCTGGCATCGGCGGACAAGCTCAATGCCGCGTCCCAGTACGCGATCGGCGAGATCACGCTCGCGCAGACCATGATCGTCGAGAAGGGTACCGAGGCCGCGCTGATGCGGCCGTTCGAAAAGGCTGGCATTGCCGTGGTGCGTGCCTAGCGGTGCGCTATCGTGTGCTTATTGCACGCTTATTGCACACCGAGCGCGTGCTTCACCGCCGCGATCCCGTTACTGCCATCGAACGCGCTCACACCGGCCAGCCATCCATCGAGCGCATGCGGATTGCTCTTGAGCCAACCCTGTGCGACTACGGTCGGGTCCTGATGATCCATGATCGGCACCATCAGATGGTTTTCCAGATCGGTGGTGAACTGCAGGTTCGTAAGTAACCGGCCGACGTTCGGGCAACGTTCCATATAGTCGGTCGGCACGACGGTGAAGACCTTTGCCGAGCCGTAGTTCGGACCAAATACGTCATCGCCGCCGCTCAGATAGGCGATCTTGTAGTCGACGTTCATCGGGTGCGGCTCCCACGCGAGGAACACGATCATCTTGTGATCGCGGATCTGTCTGCCGACCTGCACCAGCATCGCCGCCTCGCTCGACTCCACCAGCTTGAAACCGCCCAGCCCGAACTGGTTGGTGTCGATCATCTTTTGCACATGCGCGTTGCCGTTATTGCCCGCACCGATTCCGTAGATCTTGCCGTCGAGCTGATCCCTGAACTTCGCGATATCGGCAAAGCTCTTCAGACCCGCGTCGGCGGCATAGGCGGGCACCGCCAGCGTGTATTTCGCGCCCACGAGGTTCGGCCGCTCCAGCACCTTGAGCGCACCGGCCTGCACGAAAGGCACCACCGTCGATGTCATGCTCGGGTCCCAGTAACCGAGGAACGCGTCGATCTGCTTTTTCTTGATCCCGGCGAAGACGATGGGCGGCGACGCGATCGTCTTGGTTGGCTGGTAGCCGAGATCCTGCAACAGCGCGCTAGCGATGCCCGTGGTCGCGGCGATATCGCTCCAGCCGACATCGCCGAACGTCACGCTCCGGCAGGCTTCGGGGTCTCGCGCGTAGGCGCTGCCGAGCAGCGCAAGCGATGCGAGGCATGCGCCAGCCAGTTGTACGACGCGTTTCATCAAGTGGTCTCCTTCATGGGAAGCGTGGGAAGCGTGAGAAAGGTCGGCGCAGACATCGGACGCCCATCGCTCGCGGACCCGGCAACCCAGGTTCCGCGTGGTTGGGAAGAGCATAAATTCAAATACACAAAATCACAAGTTTGCAAAAATAAGCACATCATCGACGCCCGCGGCACGAGCCCGGCCTTTGAGGCACTCAGTGGATATGCTAGATTGGCCCCGCCAATCGCAGCCGCATTGAGATTCGCAAGAACATTCGATAAAACATTCGGTAAGACCAGGAAAGGGAGGGCGCTATGTGGATCGTGGTGATTGGCCTGTTCGCGAATCTGCTGATGTCGTACGCGGCCTATTCCGATTTCGCGGACATGGCCGCCATGGGTTTGCCACCATCGATCACGAGCATCCTGCTGTATGTGCTGGTGTTTTTCTGGGTGCTTTCTCTAGCGGGTTTGATCCTGATCCTCACCGGCAAGAAGAAGCCCGGCGCGATCATGGTCATCGTCGGTTCGGTGATTGTGATTCCGGTGGGACTGGTGGCGATTATCGGTGCGCGCAACGTGATCAAAAGTCTCGGCAACGATCTCGACGCGCGCCGCAAGCTCGCGCCCGGCGGCGACGCTTCGCCACCCTCTGCATGACGCCGGTTCCGGCACGGGTGCGACCATGAGCGACGGTGGCCGGATGCCCGACATCCTGGAAGTACGCGCGACACGCGGTGCATCGTCGATGATCGTGCTCGGCGCCATCCTGCTGCTCGTCTCGATCTTTCTGGTCGTGACGTTCGACGATCTGTATGGCCTGAGTGGCATAGGCGGTCTCGGTACGTCGGCGGTTGTGATGCTTGTGGTCAGCGTCTGGAGACTGAAGAGCGCGCGCGTGACCTTTCGTCACGATCACTTCGAAACGAAGGTCGCGCCGGCGGTGGGCTGGCATTCGGTGCTCTATTCAGAAGTGACGCAGGTGGAGCAGAACGACACACTGCTGACGCTCTACTACCGCAAGCACAACGTTGCCGGCACGGCCAAACCTACGCGCGTGAAAATCCGCCTGAATGAAATGCAGGACGATGAGCGTGACAGGTGTATTGCTGCGTTTCGTGCGCGTTTGCCGGTGCGGGTTTTTCGGCGCACACGCTAGCTAATGTCGGTGTAAATGCGCGCAGTGAGGCATTGCCGCAGCAGGTCCCAGTCGTGCGTATCGAATGCTTGCTGGAAGCGGCAGAGCAGGTCGTGAAGTGCGTCGTGTGTGGCGGTGCTCACAGGACGATGTCGGCGGGACTGTGCGTGTAATGGAAAACACAAGCAGACTGCCGCGTGGCGGACAGTCTGCTGCTATCGGTCGAACAAGCTCCCGGTTTACTGCCCCGAGACGAGCACGTCCGCGATGACGCCCGTGGCAATGGCGGCCAGCACGTAATCGCCATTCACCCCGACCCAGTGATAGCCGCGCGGCGGCTGGCGTAGCCCGTGGCCGCGCCAGTCGTCGACGGCGTAATTGCGGTCGCGGTATTCGGCCGGGAGCCGCTCGCCGCGATGCCAGTCGCTATGCGGAATCGGGCCGCCGTCTCTGCGGACATCGGCATCATGGTAGCCATGGCCACCACGTGGGCCGCCGTGCTCCGGGCCTTGCCGCGGGCCATCCGGACGTTGCTGGGCAACGGCGAGGGCTGAAGTTGTTCCCAGCAGCGAAACCAGGACTAGCTGTGCGATCGTTTTTGTCTTCATGTCCGTGTCTCTCGATAAAGGAGTCGATGACGGTACAGGCCGTGTCGGTTCACAAGCCCCAATCCAGCGGGGTAGGTGACACGGCCAGCGTTGCGTCACGCGGCAATGCGATGACGCCGACACATGATCGCATGGATCGTGTGAGCGTCGCATGAACGGTCAGTGACGGGCCAGTTCATCGCGGATGGCCGCGAGCCACAGGGCCACCGCATGCGCGCCGGGATCGGCAAAACCCAGTGCGCGATCGCCGACGTAGCTGGAGCGGCCCAGGCGCGGTTGCATCGAGGCGGTGCTCGCAGCACCTGCGCTGGCTGCCTCGACGGTGGCCTGTAATGCCGCGCCAATGTAGCCCGACTGGGCGAGCGAGACCCTCAGTGCAACGGCTGCCGGATGCAGCGCGTCGACCATCGTGCGGTCGCCGGGATGGGCGCCGCCCAGTTCCATCAGGCTATCGACGGCAGCGGTGAATGCCGCCGACCAGTCACCGGCAGCCGGGGCCACGTGCGCCGCGTCCAGTACCGCAGCCGCACGCAACAACATGACTGCATAGAGCGGCCCGGAGGTGCCGCCCACGACGCGCCGGACCGTCGCGGACAGGGCACGCAATACCGCACCCGGCGATGTGGCCGCTGGATAGCCATCGATCTCGTCAAGGATGCCGTGGGCGGCGCGCGCCAGGCTGATGCCGAGATCGCCGTCACCAACGCGCTGATCCATCGTGGTCAGCACCGGTTCGGCTCCGAGCAGGCACGCGCATACCGCTTCGATGGCCCGGCGCAGGGTCGAACCGGGTGCGAGCCCGGCGACGTGCCGGCTGCCCGGCGCGACATGAGCGCCACGCGCAGGCTTTGCCGCGGCCCGCGCCACGCGCCCACCCGAGGTCGGCCACGCGCTCGTCTGCGCAGGGGCATCGAGCCATGCAAGCCGTTGATCGTCGACGCGCAGCAACGTGAGCGAGATGCCGGCCATCTCGAGCGCGCTCAGGAACGTACCGGCCCACGCACGTTCGACCTGCAGATGGCGCGTGCCGAGATAGCGCAACGCCGCACCGGCAACGATGCTCAGTTCGCTCGACGGCGTGCCGCCCAGGTTGTTGACGAGCAGCGCGACGCGGTCGCCGGCGCGCAGCGATCGATCGTCGGCGATCTGTGCGAGCAGACGCTCGACGATCCGGTCGGCCGGTTCGAGCGTGCCGCGCTGCACGCCGGGTTCGCCGTGTATGCCGAGACCCCATTCGATTTCGTCGTCGGCCAGCTCGAACCCTGGCTTGCCCGCGGCCGGCACCGTGCAGGACGTCAGCGCGACGCCCATCGTGCCGAGTTCAGCGGCGACGGCGCGGGCGATCCGCGCGACCTCGTCGAGCGAGCGGCCTTCGGCGGCTGCCGCACCGGCGATCTTGTGCACCAGCACCGTCCCGGCGAGCCCGCGGCGCCCCGCGTGCGCGCCGCCTGCCGAGAGCGCCACGTCGTCGGCTACGACTGCCATCTCGACGGGGATGCCTTCAGCGCGTGCGATTTCCGCGGCGAGGCCGAAGTTCAGACGGTCGCCGGTGTAGTTCTTGACGATCAGCAGCACGCCTGCGGGGCCGGCTACGGCGCGGATCGCGTCGAGCACCGCGTCGACCGATGGCGATGTGAACACTTCGCCCGCGACGGCCGCGCTCAGCATGCCCGCGCCGACATAGCCGCCGTGCGCCGGTTCGTGGCCGGAGCCGCCGCCCGAAATCAGCGCGACCTCGCCGCGTGCGGCGGCCGCTTCGGCGTCCGCACGCACGACGATCGTGGTGCCCTGCAGCAGCGCCAGGCCCGGGTTGAGCGCGGCCAGTCCGTCGAGCATCTCGGGCACGACGGCGGCAACCTCGTTGATGAGCTTTTTCATGGTCGGGTGGGTCCTCGGAAGGCTTGGAAGTGTTGGACGGGTTCGAGACGGCCGGCGTTGTTTGCGTGCCTGTCGCGGTTGCCGGACATGATAAATCGGCTAGTGGCGGGGCTGCACTAACGCAGGAATTTTCCGGCCTTTCTCAGCGCTGCGCAGCCAGCTTCACAATCAACGCATGCTCGCGTTTCGCATCCTCCAGCACAGCCTTGATCTTCTGCGCATGGGGCGAATCGATGCTTTCATGCGTCGTGGAAGCATCGGCGAGCCCCAGCATCGCGTGGCGCATGTCGTCGTAGTACCGAAGCACCGCGGCTCGCAGTGGCGCGCGCGCCGAGCCCGGTGGCAGCGGCGTGGCGTTGATCCGCTGATACAGCGCATCCCACTCCGGCCAGAGCGTAGTGCGTATCTTCGATTCGAACTCGGTGCGCTGCGATGGCACGTTGGCCATTTTTGCCACGCTCTGTAGATCCTTGAGTGCGTTCTGTTCCGCCGCCGACTGCTGCTGCAGCGCGAGTGTGAAAGCGCGTTCCTCGCGTGCCTCGGGACTTGCATTCGAGCGCACCGCCAGGAAGACGAGCGCCGCCGAGACGAATGCCGCGAGCGCGGCTGCAAGGAGTGCGGTGTCGCGCGGATCGCCGCGCGCTTCGGCCGGATCGATGGGCTGGGCCAGCAGCCAGCCCATCACCAACCCCGCACATAAACCGCCGACATGGGCCGCATTGTCGATACCGCGATTCGTGAGACCGTTGAACAGGCCAAAGGCCACGACGAGAATGGCGGCGCGAAACCGTTGCGCGCGGATCGTGGCGGGCATGCTCGAGCGGTAGCGGATGACATAGGCCAGCAGCGCGCCGAGCAGGCCGAAGATCGGACCCGAGGCGCCAGCGCTGTTGAGGTCGGGATGCCAGTACAGGCTGACGAGACTCGCCGTGAGCCCCGCGAACAGATAGAGCGCGGCGAACCGTACGTTGCCGAACAGCCGCTCGACGATCATGCCCACCTGGGCGAGCACGATCATGTTGAACGCGACGTGCGTGAGACTGAAATGAATGAACGTCGACGTGATCAGTCGCCACCATTCGCCATCGAGCGTATCGGGGCCGAAATTGGAGCCGAAAGCGAGCGCCGCGCTGCTGCGGGTCTTCGGGAAGCCCGCGCCATTGGCCACCATGACCGCATACACGAGCACATTGAGCGCGATGATGGCCCACGTGACCCAGATGTAGGGCGTGCGCGTTTCCACGCCGTCGAGGAAGCGCTCCAGCGTCGCCGCTTCGGCAGCGAAACGGGGTGTCATCGTGCTGGGTAGCTGCGCGGCGATCGCGCGCGCGTCGGGCCGGCTCTGCGCCTGGATCAGGATCATGCGGGGCTTGCCTGATTCGGCTGCGGCTTCGAAACGCACGAGCCTGCCGGTCACGACGACGTTGTGAATGTCTCGCAGCGGCAACTGCAGGTCGATTTCGACGTTGGCGCCGAACGTGCGCGGGGCCAGTGCGAGGATGCGCACGTCGTGGCCTGTGAACAGGATCGCGCCACGCGCGCTGAACGAGCGAGCGCGATATTCGCCGCGCCGTTGATAAAGCCCCGAACCGTAGGCGATGTCATAGCGATCGGCTTTGGGAGATTCGACGGCGGTGCCTGGGACGCGGTTGGCTTCAAGTCCCCAGGTGGGTTCCTCGCGGCTCATGAATTCTTCACCGTGGTCCCATGCTTCATCTGCTCGAACAGTTCCGCGACTTGTCGAACCGCTGCTTCGGATGCCGCGCGGTCCGGCGTGAGGTCGCTGTTGTTGTAGTTGCCGGTGTCGCCGAGTACCTGAACCATCACACCGTCGCTGCGCGGCACCACGCTGATATGCCGCGTGCTCAAGCCGTATTTCACTTCCGGCTGCGGAATCAGTCGTGCAGTCTGACCGCGCACCGGCACGATCGAATCGTCGGCGAACAATGCTTTTGCGCCGTAGCCCGTCGCGTTGATCAGCGTGCGCTCGGGCAGCTTCAGCAGTTCGTGCGGCTGGTTGAATTCGCGCACCTCGATCTTGCCGCCGGCCGCAAGAAAATCGGTCATCAGCATGCGTGCGTAGGTGCTGATGTTGAACATCAGCGTGGTGTAGCGGCGCACATGAGGCTGCGGAAACGGATAGCTTCCCGGCGGCAGGACCACGGAGCGCGGCGTGAGATCGCGCACGCGGTCGTAGAGTTCGCCGTAGGCCGGTTCGTCGGATACGGTTTCGCCGCGCTGGCTAAATGGTGTATCGGACAGCGAATAGCCGTCGATCCACTCGATCGGCTGACCAGGTAGACCCAGCAAACTCTGGTACATGCCGAACGACGCGCGCGTCATCTCCTCCCAGGTCGCACCCAAGCTATCCGCATGCTGCGCGTCGCAGATGCGCGAGTCGGGTGTCCACAACCCGGAGGCGCGCATCGAATAGACATCGGGCGGCAGCGCTTTGGCGTAGATGCGTACCGTGAGCCCGGCCCGCTGTGCGAGCAGCGCGGAAGTCAGACCGAGCGCGCCGCAACCGATCACGCCGAGATTGCGCACACCGGTGGTCTGCGCAATGCGCAGCGCCCGTGCACTCGACCCCCACGACAGCGACCAGCCGCTGCCGCCGTGCCCGTAGTTGTGCACGATCGCCGTGTGCCCGACGCGTTCCATTTCGATGCGCGGTCCGGCGGCGCGGAACGGCCGCGTGCAGACATAGATGCCGGTGATCCGGTCAACCTGCGCCCTGATCGGCGCGAGTACGACGTCGTCCGGCTGCATGCGGGTGGTGAGCGGTGGTGTGGTGGTGTCGCGAGCAGGTGCTGATGCTGGTGCGGTTGCCACGGGCTGCCTGGCACACGATGCGGTGACCGCTGTTGAAGCGACCGCCAGTGTTGCGCCCGCATGCCGCAGAAATTGACGTCGTTGCACTAACGGACTCCGTGCCAGGGTAAGAGGGAATGGAGTGAATCGGGTATGGCGAATATCTCACGAGCGCGCGGGAAAGAACATTTGTCTTCCCGGGTTTATTTGTGGTCTTCGATAAATATCGCTTTGTCCCGTGTGTCCTATGAATGGGCGGGCTACCCTATAACAGATTGCTTACGGTAGACTGCACGAGCGGCACAATCGATGAAGCGGTATGGGTGAAATCGACGGTTCGATAATATTCGCATGACCGGAAGATTTTGAAAAATCAGATTAACCATCATCCCGAAGCCAGCTAAAAATGAAAATCCTTCAACGCATTTTGATGCTTGCCCTGGTTTTCTGGCTTGCCGCCTGTGGCCAGGCCGGTCTTCCGTCCGCCGCGTCGCCGTTGGCGCCGACCGATGCCGCCGCCGATCGCCCCGGGCTCGGCACCGCGTGGGGCGAGACCGTGAGTTCGGTGACCCACACCGTCAAGTTCGAGCGCGCCGACAGCACCACACCCGACGACGTCACCTCGATCTATTACAACGACACGATTAAAAGCAATGCCGGCGATTCACGCGCAAGCCTTTCGATGGCAAGCGGCGCGATCAATCTCCGGTTTCGCGACGGCAACAATAACACGCTGAATCTGCTGCACGGCGGCAATGGCCGGTGGAATATCGTCGGGAAAGCGGGAGATCACTACGAGATGGTTTTATATAACAAAGGCCGGGCGCCTTATGAAGTGGTTTCCAGTGTGGACGGTCTCGATGTTATCTCGGGGCGGCCCGGCAGTTATCGCACGGGCGGCTATATTCTCTATCCGGGCAAGACGCTGGTAATCGACGGTTTCCGGAAAAATGAAAGGGAAGTCGCGGCATTCCGCTTTTCGTCGGTGCCGCATAGTTATGTCGCGAATACGTCGAATGGCGATGTCGCCAATGTCGGTGTGATCGGCGTCGCGCTGTTTGCCGAGAAGGACTCGGAGGCGGCAATCCGGATGAAAGCCAATCCATTTCCGCAGAACACGCAGAACGACAGTCGCTTCGCGCCACCGCCCGACTCGATCCCGTGATTCAATGACGAAGCCGCGCCGCAGGACCGTCGCGCGGCGGCAATGCTGGGGGCATCGATGGAACGCGTGTTCATGCTGAGGGGGCGAGCGGTCGCACGGCTCCTCGAAATTCGCAACGGCTTGCCGGGCGGCAGTGCGGCTGCGTCGGGCGCCACGCTCGCGGCCGTCGAACAACTGCTCTTCGACCTCAGAGCCTGTCGCATCGACAGCTTCGTGCTGCCGATCGAAACGCCGGTGCAGGTTTTCGTGACCGACGACTAGATTCGCCATCAAGCACTAACAGGTTTAGCCCGGCGTTACGCCGCGGCACTCGCCCTGGCATTCGCACTCGCATTCGCACTCGCATTCGCACTCGCATTCGCCCTTACACGCAGGGCGATATCCACTATGCCGATCCGAGATAGTCCCTCGAAAGCGTTATGCAACGCGGCTCCGGGGTAAGGGCCCGCACGTCTGTCGGTTGGCTTACGGGTTGTCCCGCATAGGTGTCACGAACCGCTCTTCTCTAGTATCCCGCCATGTCATACAAAGTTCGCTAAACGAAACGACAACCGTTTAGCGAACATTATTAGAACGATTCGACACTGGAGACGGAGATCCATGAAGCTTTCAACGGTTCTGATAGGCGGGCTCGGGCTCGTCAGCGTATCGGCGTATGCGCAGAGCAGCGTGACCTTGTACGGCATTCTCGATACCGGCATCGAATACGTGTCGCATGCGAACGCGGCGGGCAATGCGGTCGTCCGTATGCCGGGCATTACCGGCGAGCTGCCGTCGCGCTGGGGCCTGCGCGGCAGCGAAGATCTGGGCGGCGGCTACAAGGCGGTGTTCGACCTCGAAAGCGGATTCAACACGCGCGCCGGCGACCTCAACCAGGGCGGCCGGCTGTTCGGCCGCCAGGCGTGGGTCGGACTTGCAAGCCCGTATGGGCAACTGTCGTTCGGTCGCCAGTACACGATGACTTATTGGGCGATGGCCGATTCCGACATACTAGGTCCGGACATCTACGGTAGCGGTGCGCTCGATTCCTATCTGCCGAACGCGCGCAGCGATAACACGATCGCGTACAAGGGCACGTTCCATGGGCTGACACTCGGGGCCACCTGGTCGTTCGGCCGCGACGGCGCGGGCACCGGCAACTCGCCCGGTCAGGGCACCTGCGCGGGTCAGGTGCCGGGACAGTCGACCAACTGCCGGGAATGGACGGCGATGCTGAAGTACGACACGGCATCGTTCGGTGTGGCCGCAGCCTATGATGAACAGCGCGGCGGGGCGAGTGCGGCGGCGAACTTCTTCGACGGCGTGACGCCATTCGCACTGACGAGCGGAGCCGACAAGGACGTGCGCATGCAACTGAACGGCTGGGCGAACGTGTTCGGCGTGCACCTGGGCGGCGGCTGGTTAGGGCGCATGGTCGAGGCCGATGCGTCGGGCGGTCCGGACGTGCGCTCGAATCTGTTTTACCTCGGCGCGTCGTATCCTTTCACGCCGGCCTTCACGCTGGATGGCGAGGTCTTCCGGATCATGAACCGCGAGCAGGACGCGCGCGCGACCATGACGACGATACGCGGCACGTATTCGCTGTCGAAGACGACCGCGGTGTATCTGCAGGCGGCTTATCTGTCGAACAGCGCGCACGGTCGCTATACGGTCAGCTCCGGTGGCGGCGGCACCACGCCGCCCGCAGGGGAAGGGCAGACGGGCGTGATGGCCGGCATCCGGCACCTGTTCTGACGCATGCATCGAGCCAACCCATCCACACTATGGAAATGACATGACAGGGCGCCCGGTAGTCAACGTTCAAACGTTTCTTAATGAGCACCCGTTCTCCAGGTTTCAATGGCTCATCTTCGCGATGTGCTTTGTGATTGTCCTGCTGGACGGATTCGACACGGCCGCGATCGGGTTCATTGCGCCGTCGTTGATGGCCGAGTGGAACATCGGCAGGCCCGCGCTCGCGCCGGTTCTGAGCGCTGCGCTATTTGGGCTCGCATTCGGCGCGATTCTCGCCGGGCCGCTGTCGGACCGCCTCGGGCGTCGCGCGCTGCTGATTGCGTCGGTGGTGGTGTTCGCGGTGGCGTGCGTGGCCTCGGCTTACTCCGCCGATCTCACGCAACTGACGGTGCTGCGCTTCATCACGGGCCTTGGGCTCGGTGCCGCGATGCCGAATGCGGTGACGATCATGAGCGAATTCTGTCCTGACCGACGGCGCGCCACCGTGATCAATCTGATGTTCTGCGGCTTCCCGCTTGGCGCGGCATTCGGCGGTTTTCTCGCGGCGTGGCTGATCCCGAACTTCGGCTGGCGCAGCGTCTTGCTGTTCGGCGGAACGACGCCTCTGCTGCTCGTCATCGTGTTGCTCGCCGCGCTACCGGAGTCGGTGCGCTATCGCGTCGCGCGCGCACACCCTGTCGAAAAAATCCGCGCCACGTTACGCCGCATCGATCCCAGTGCCGCCGATGCCAGCGCTTTCGTCATGACGGAGCAGGCCCATGAGGACGCGGGGAAGAGCGGCGCCGCGCTCGTGCTGTCCCGCACCCACCTGGTTGGATCGATCATGTTGTGGCTGACCTACTTCATGGGTCTCGTCATTTTCTATTCGTCGATCAACTGGATGCCGGTCCTGCTGAAGGAAGCGGGCTTGAGCGCGCAGCGGGCCACACTGGTTTCCGCGTTCTTTCCGCTTGGCGGAGTGGGCGCGGTATTGTGCGGCGTCTTGATGGACCGCTTCAACGCCGACCGGATCGTGGCGGCGTGTTACGGATTGACCGCGATCAGCGTGTTCTTCATTGGGCACGCGGTCGGCAATATCGGTCTGCTGGTTCTCACGGTGTTCGCAGCGGGCGTGCTGATGAATACCGCACAGTCATCGATGCCGGCGCTGGCCGCTGCGTTCTATCCGACTCGCGGACGCGGCACCGGCGTTGCATGGATGCTCGGCATCGGCCGGTTTGGCGGCATCGGCGGATCGTTTCTGGTGGCCGAGTTGGCCCGACAGCATGTTTCGTTCGCGGGCATCTTCGCGGTTCTCGCGGTGGCCGGTGTGATTGCGTGCGTTGCGCTGCTCGTCAAGCAGGGCTTTCATCCGCGGCCGGTGATTGCCCAGGCGAGCGAGATCGAACCGCTATCGCATTGAAGCATTGAAAGTGTGCAAAACCCATCGATGAAAGGCGCGGACCGCTGTCCCGCGCCTGACCGCAAGACACTACGCCTCACGCGTCTTCACCATCGTGGGCTTGATGCCGATCGTGTCCAGCGCTTCGTGCATGGTCCGGAAGATCTGCGCGTCGCCGAGCACTTTGGTGATGCCGTGCCGGTTCATATCGGAGCGCAGGTACTGGTTGACGCGCGCAAAGATAACCTTGATCCCGCGCTGTTCGAGCGACTCGCACAGATCGCTGACCGAGCGTGCCGCCGAGTAGTCGAGATCGGTAATCGCCCCGGCATCGACGATGAACGTGTGCACCGGGTGCGGCGCCCGGTCGACGAGACTTTGCACTTCGTCGACGAAGAAGTGATCGTTGGCATAGAACAGATCCGCGCCGAAACGATAGATGATCAACCCCGGCACCGTCTCGCAGCCCGGCAACGCCGGCACCGGCACCCATAACGTATCGGGGCCGGGTGTCAGCATCATCGTGTGCGGGCGGTAGCTGTGGCGGACGTGCTTCAGCAGCGACAGCCCGACGGCAAGCAGGATGCCTTGTTCCACACCGATCAACACCACAGCCGCCGCAGTGAAGACTGCCAGCGTGAATTCGCTGGGGCTTTCGTGGCGAATCGCGCTGAGGCTTTTCAGATTGACGAGGCCGATCGCAATCGTGAAGACGATGCCGGCCAGAATGCAGTGAGGCAGGTACTGCAGCCATCCGCTCAGAAACAGCAGCACCAGCACCACGACCGCGGCGAAGACCACTTGCGCGAACTGGCTGCGGGCACCGGCGCGCTCGGCCATCGCCGTCTGCGTCGGACTGCCGTTGACGACAAACGCACCGGTGAAAGCAGCCGCTGCATTCGCTACGGCGATCCCCAGAATGTCGGCGTTTTCATCGACGGTTTCGTGATACCGCTCGGCGAAGACGCGCCCCGCGGCCGCGCTTTGCGCGATGATCATCGCGAAGCACGAGGCGGCGACAGGCAACAGGTCGAGCGTTTCTCGCCAGCTGACAAACGGCAGATGCAGCGACGGCAAGCCGCCGGCCACCGGCCCGATGACCGAGATGCCATGGCCGGCAAAGCCATAGAGGTAGCTCGCCGCAATCCCGGCGATGACCGCAAAGAGCGACACCGGGAGGCGCGGTGCATAGCGTTTGCTGATCAGGATGCAGATCACGACGAGTAGCGAAATGGCGAGCGTAGGCAGGTTGACCTGATTCAGATGCAGCAGGATCAACCCGAGCTGCGTAACCGTACGCGACGCGTGTCCCGGCACACCGAGCATGTCACCGAGCATCGCGATGCCGACCTGCACACCGACACCGGCCAGAAAGCCGACGAGGACCGTGCGCGACAGAAAATCAGCCAGAAAGCCGAGCTTGAAGATGCGCGCGAGCAGGAGCATGCCCGCCGTCAGCATGGCCACTGCGCCTGCCAGTGCGACATAGGCGCCGCTCGCGAGCGGTGCCATCGTAGACAACTGGCTCGCGAAGATGGTCGCGGTCGCAGAATCGGCGGCGACGACCAGATGACGGGAAGCACCGAAAATCGCAAAGGCGACGATCGGCAGTAACACCGTATAGAGGCCGGTTACCGCGGGCATGCCGGCAATACGCGCATAGCCGAGCACCTGGGGAATATTCATCGACGCGAGCGTGATGCCCGCCAGCGCATCGCGCAGCGCCGCCGCGCGGCCAAGAGGAAGTACACCCTTTAACAGAGGAAGTCGCATCGCCGTTTCCCAAATGGATTGGGTATATAGGAGTTATCGAGCGGAACCGTGGAGCGTCGAAGTGCGGACACATCGAAGCGTGGGTATCCGGGCAGCAATGAAACGATGAACCGGCGTAAGCCATTTGGAGGCCAGACGGCCCTTACACATAGGCTGCAAAGTTACCACGGCTCGCGCGGGTTCGAGGCGAGCGGCCGACGGTGCGTAGTAGAGTGTCGGGCCAAACGTGGGGCTGTTTCGCGGGGATTCAGTGTTTTGTTGCGTTCTTTGTGTCATCGGCGGCGTGGGGTCACGCGTTAGAGGAGCACTGGGACCCCCGGGGTACCGTCGTGCCGTCGCGTGATTTCCGCCGATACCCCACGCTTTTTGCTCGCTTCGCTCGCGTTAGCCCACAGGTTTCCGATTCGCTTATTTCTTCCGCACGAGCCCGATCTTCATGTCATTTTCTATCGTTTCGATTACCCGGGCCGCTGCGCTGGCCGCGTCGCTTTGCGTCCTGCTTGCCGCAGCGGATCGCGCGTATGCCGCCGACAATGTGATCGTGCTCGATTCCGGCGAAGCACAACTGAACCTGATCGACGAAACCACGCACAAGGTCATCGGCACGGAGCCGACCGGCAAGGAACCACACCATCTGCAGATCACGCCCGACGGCCGGTCGCTGATCGTCGCCGATTCGGTGTCCAACGACCTGCTGTTTCTCGATCCGCATACGGGCAAGGTGCAGCGTCGTCTCGAAGATATCGAGGACCCGTATCAGCTGGGTTTCTCCCCCGATCACAAGTGGTTTGTGACCGCCGGGCTCAGGCTCGACCGGGTCGACATCTATCACTACGACGGCCAGAACCTCGTGCTCGCGAAACGCGTGCCGCTCGCGAAGACGCCGAGCCACATGACGTTCGCCTCCGATAACCGCACGGTGTTTGTGACCCTGCAGGACACCGGCGAAGTCGCCGCGATCGATCTGCCGACGCAGACCGTGCTGTGGAAGCTGCATATCGGCAACACGCCGGCCGGCCTGTGGATGACGCCCAACGACCGCTATCTGCTGATCGGCATGACCGGCGAGGACGACGTCGCGGTGATCGACTGGCACAAGCAGCAGGTCGTCAAACGAATCCAGACCGGGCGCGGCGCGCACAACTTCCGCAATCTCGACGACGGTCAGCACATCGCCGTCACGAATCGCGTGGAGAGCACGATCAGCATTCTCGATTACAACGCGCTGACAAAAGTCGCGGACATCACCGGTCTGCTGCCCGGACCCGACGATATGGAACTGTCCGCCGATCGCCGCTACCTGTGGGTCACGTTCCGTTTTGCCAAGCACGTGGGCATCATCGACCTGACGACCCATAAACTTATCGATACCATTGCGGTCGGACGTTCGCCGCACGGACTGTTTTTCGCGAACCGCGCGCCGATTTACGCGCCTAACCCGGACTGATCAAGAGGTTTTCGATGATTCACGAAATTCTCGCGCAGCTCGACAACGGCATCTCGGCACTGCAAACGCTGCTGTACGTCGACGTAGTGCAGCCGTTTTTCTACCGCTTCGGGCTGATGGGCTACGACGAGGATACGTATGACGCGCTCTACTGGGTGATTGTCGGCGTGCTGGAAATCGTCGTGACCTATCTCGCGCTGCGGCCGCTCGAAGCGTTGCGACCCATCGAGACCTGGTCCGATCGCAAGGCGCTACGCTCGGACGTGATCTACACATGGATCGCCAAGCTGGGCATCATCAACATCGCGTTTTTCTTCATGCTGCAGCCACTGTTCAATCACTGGCAAAGCCTGATGGCGATCTACAACATTCCTAATATCGATGTGGATAGCCTGTGGCCCGGCGTGACCGATCAGCCGGTTGTGTCGTTCCTGATCTACCTGATCGTGCTCGACTTCTTCGGCTACTGGTATCACCGCTGGCAGCATCGCTTCGGCGTCTGGTGGGAATTGCACGCCGTGCATCACAGCCAGCAGCAGATGTCGCTGTGGGCCGATGACCGCAATCACTTCCTCGATGACATCATTCAGGCCGCGTTCTTCGCGGCGATTTCGCTGTTTATCGGTGTGCAGCCGGCGCAGTTCGTGGTGCTCGTCGCCGTCGGCAACTTCATGCAGAGCGTGCAGCACGTGAACGCACGGCTTCCTTATGGATGGCTGCTTGAGCGCGTGATCGTGAGCCCGATCTTTCATCGGCGGCATCATGCGATCGGGTACGGCCACGAGGGTGTGCGCTACGGCTGCAACTTCGGCGTGCTGTTTCCGTGGTGGGACATGATCTTCGGTACGGTGTCGTGGAATCGTACCGTCGAGCCGACCGGTATCCGCGATCAGTTGCCGGTGCCGGACGGCGCGGCCCGTTCGTATGGCGAGGGCCTGCTTGCGCAGCAGTGGTATGCGTTTGGTCGTATCGTGAAGCGCTTGCGCGGACAGCGCAATTACGCGGGCGGCGCAACGCGCTGAACTTCTCTTTCAGTCACAAGGTGTGGTTGTGGAATCTATTGTTTTTCGTTCGGCGTTGCTCTCGGATGTTCCTGCTATCGTCGCGTTGCTTGCGGACGACGCGCTCGGTAATCATCGCGAAGTTTTGGGCGAACCGCTCGACAGCCGGTACGTCGATGCTTTCCGCGCCATTGAAGCCGATAAGAACCAGCGGTTAGTGGTGGTGGTCGACGGCAACGAGGTGATCGGCACGCTGCAGCTGTCGTTTGTTCCGGGGATTGCGCGGACGGGCATGTGGCGCGGGCAGATCGAAGCGGTGCGCATTGCCGCGCATCGGCGAGATTCGGGTCTTGGCCAGCGCGTGATGGAATGGGCAATCGAGGAATTCCGGGCGCGCCATTGCGGACTGGTTCAGCTGACTACCGACAAGAGTCGGGGGGATGCGCACCGGTTCTACGAGCGGCTTGGTTTTGTCGCTAGTCACGAGGGGTACAAGCTCGCGTTGTAAACCTCGGGATGCGGTTAGGGGAGCACTGCGCCATCGGCCAGCAGCTTGCCCACTCTCGCGCGCAGCATCGGCAGAATTTCACCATCGAACCACGGGTGCCGTACGAACCAGGCTATGTTGCGCGGCGACGGATGAGGCAGCGCGATGACGGCCGGCGCATAGTCGCGCCATGCCGCGACCGTGTCGGCCAGCGATGCCTTGCGGCGCTCCGCGAGGAAATGCCGCTGTGCGTATTGCCCGATCAGCAAGGTCAGCTCAATGTGCGGCATCAGTGCGAGCAGCCTGTCGAGCCATAACGGTGCGCACTCGGGCCGCGGCGGCAAGTCGCCGCTCTTGCCTTTGCCGGGGTAGCAGAAACCCATCGGCACAATCGCGAACTGCGTCTCGTCGTAGAAGGTCGTATCGTCGACGTCGAGCCACGTGCGTAACCGCTTGCCACTTGCGTCGTTCCACGGGATACCGCTCGCGTGTACGTGGGCACCGGGCGCCTGTCCGACGATCAGAATGCGCGCTTTCGTCGATGCTCTTACAACCGGACGCGGGCCGTGTGGAAGATGTTTTGCGCACACCGTGCACGCGCGGATCTCGCGGAGCAGCGTGTCGAGCGGGGCGGGGTGCGACGCGGGCATGGGTATGGGTGGGGTCGGGCGGATGGGTAGGTGGCAAGTGTATCGCGGGCTGCTACTTACTCTGATGATTGTGTATTACTGAAACAAGCGGGTCTGAAGTGAATGGACCCAACGCGAAGGAGAGCATCGTGCTTTATCCAGCCTATATCCAGCCCGGCGACGCGAAACACGCGAACGGCATCGAGTTTCCCGACTTTCCAGGCTGCTATTCGGCGGCCGATGACTGGGCCGATATTCCTGCCAATGCGCAGGAAGCTGCGGAAGCTCACTTTGCAGATGGTGAGCCGGTTCCGGCACCGTCAGCGCTTGAGCAGTGGCTGAACCATCCAGAGTACCAGGGCGGTGCGTGGATGCTTATCGACATCGACTTGTCGAAGATCAAAAACGCCTAGTCAGAAACGCCACCACCAAAGCGCCCCCTTGCACAAACCCCGCGCTTTGTATAACGTTCCAGTGTTCACCAACGCAGCGCGGAAGAGATCGCCCGGTTTTCACGGACGACGCCGACGGAGCAACCGCCCCGGAAACTCTCAGGCACCCAGGACCGCGCAGCAAGAACATCTGGAGAGCGGCGCTGTTGTTCACGCGCCCACCGAAGGGGATTTCCGCGCCGCCACGGCAGGGAAGAAACTCTCAGGTCCAAGGACAGATGGGGCATCGACGCCAACCGGCGATGCTCAACTCTTTCTGGACCTTGTCATGCACCATATCGCCATCATCGGCGCCGGTATTACCGGCGTCACGACTGCGTACGCCCTGCGCAAACGTGGATTCGACGTCACCCTCATCGAACGCCATCGCTACTCCGCGATGGAGACCTCGTTTGCGAACGGCGGGCAGTTGTCCGCGAGTAACGCCGAGGTGTGGAACAGCACATCGACCGTGCTCAAAGGCCTGCGCTGGATGTTCACCGCGGATGCACCGCTCCTGCTAAGCCTCAAACCGAGCTGGCACAAGTACTCGTGGATGGCCGAGTTTCTCGCGCAGATCCCGCGTTATCGCGCGAATACCGTCGAGACCGTCAGGCTCGCGATCCAGGCGCGCGAGTTTCTCTTCTCGATCGCCGAGCGCGAACACATCGATTTCGATCTGGAAACGCGGGGCATCCTGCACGTGTATCCGGATCGCCGTGGCTTCGAAGCGGCGTCGAAGGTGAACGTGCTTTTGCGTGAAGGTGGGCTCGACCGTCGTGCCGTCACCGACGGTGAAATTCACGCGATCGAACCGACGCTGACCAGCAACTTCTACGGCGGCTTTTTCACACCATCGGACTCCACCGGCGACATTCACAAATTCACACACGGTCTGAGCGACGCATGCGTGCGCGACGGTGTGCGCTTTCTGTACGACACGGAGATTGCCGACATCACGCAGCACAGCGACGGTCGCTTCGAAATCGTTGCGACACAGCCCGACGCACCGTCGAACGGCGATCGCTACGACAGCGTGATCGTGTGTGCCGGCGCGCATAGCCGCCAGTTCGCCGCGATGCTTGGCGACCACGTGAATGTGTACCCGGTGAAGGGCTATTCGATCACCGTGTGTCTCGATGACGAAACCAGCCGCCGCAGTGCGCCCTGGGTGAGTCTGCTCGACGACGGCGCGAAGATCGTCACCAGTCGTCTGGGTGCGGACCGCTTTCGCGTCGCTGGTACGGCGGAAATCAACGGCTTCAATCGCGACATTCGTGCAGAGCGGATTGCACCGTTGATCAACTGGACACGCCGGCATTTCCCCGACGTGTCGACGTCGCGCGTCGTGCCGTGGGCAGGGCTGCGACCGATGATGCCGGGCATGCTGCCGAAAGTAGGACCAGGCAAGCGACGCGGTGTGTTCTACAACACCGGACATGGGCACCTTGGCTGGACACTTTCGGCGGCGACGGCGGAAGGCGTCGCGCTGGCGGTTGAGGCATCGCTCGGGCATTGAGCGCGGTAACCGCTAGAATCGCGGTTTTAGCCCGGAATATGTCCATGTCTTTTGCCTCGCTTGGCCTGATCGATGCGTTGCTGCGTAATCTGCAGGACCTCAATTACCAGACACCTACGCCGGTGCAGGCCAAGGCGATTCCTGCTGTGCTCAGCGGCAAGGACGTCATGGCTGCGGCGCAGACCGGCACGGGTAAAACGGCTGGTTTTGCGCTGCCGCTCCTGCAACGGCTGGTGCAGCACGGCCCGGCGGTGTCCAGCAATCGCGCGCGCGTTCTGGTGCTGGTGCCCACGCGCGAACTGGCTGAGCAGGTGCTGCAAAGCTTTATCGATTACGGCAAAGGCCTCGACTTACGATTCCTGGCCGCCTACGGCGGTGTGAGTATCAATCCGCAGATGATGACGTTGCGCAAAGGCGTCGATGTGCTCGTTGCCACGCCGGGCCGTTTGCTGGATCTGAATCGCCAGAACGCGGTGCAGTTTGATCAGGTGCAGACGCTGGTGCTCGATGAAGCCGACCGCATGCTGGATTTGGGCTTTGCACGCGAACTCAACGCTGTTTTTGCTGCGTTGCCTGTTCAGCGCCAGACCTTGCTGTTCTCGGCCACGTTTAGCGACGAGATCCGCGCCATGGCGGCGAGCATTCTGCGCGGCCCGGTCGATATTAGCGTCAGCCCGCCCAATGCCACGGCGAGCCGGATCAAGCAGTGGGTGGTGACGGTGGATAAAAAGAACAAGCCGGACCTGTTCATGCACCTTGTGGCGGCGAACAGCTGGCAGCACGCGCTGGTGTTCGTCAAAACCCGCGTTGGCGTGGAGTACCTGGCGGCCATGCTCGATGAAGCGGGCTATGCGGTCGACACCATCCACGGCGATAAACCGCAGCCCGCGCGTCTGCGTGCGCTTGAGCGCTTCAAGACGGGCGAAGTGCATATGCTGGTTGCCACCGATGTGGCTGCGCGCGGGCTCGATATCGACGACCTGCCGCTGGTGATCAACGTCGATCTGCCGATCGTCGCGCAAGACTATGTGCACCGTATTGGCCGTACCGGTCGTGCGGGTGCTAGTGGCGTGGCGGTGTCGCTTGTGTGTGCCGATGAAGCGCCGCAACTGGCCGCGATTGAAGCGCTGATCCGGCAAACGTTGCGTCGTGAGGAAGAGCCGGGCTTTGAAGCTGAACACCGTGTGCCGCAAACCAGTGCGACGGGCGAGATTATCAAGAAGCCTAAAAAGCCTAAGAAGGCGAAAGTGCTGCAAGTTGCGTCGGGTGCTATGCAGGTGCCCGGTAAAAAGCCGCGGGTGCAAAGTGGCGAAGACAAACGCAAGCCTGTGGCGCAGCGCGTTTTGGCTGCGGGTAAAAGCACAAGCGGCACAGGCTTCTCCGGCGGTAATCCATTCAGCGTGCAAAAACCACGCAGCAAACCCGCCAGCAAGCCAGTTGCGGGTTCACGTAAGCCGGCTGGCAAACCCGCCGGTGGTCGTGGCAAGCGCCAACCCTGATTCATGGGGCGAGTAACGTCAGCCATAGACCTCGCCGAGCTTTTCACACCGACGTCAAGGCATCAGTACCGTGTCGACGACATGAATCACGCCGTTCGATTGCATCACGTCGCCAATCGTTACATGCGCGACGTCGCCCTTGTCGTCGGTGATGGCCCACCCTTTGCCGTCCTTGCTGACGATCAGCGAATCGCCCTCGACCGTTTTCAGGCTCGCCTTGCCACCACCCTGATCGACTGCCATCGCGAGGTCGTGCGCGGTGATGCGACCCGGTACGACGTGATACGTGAGCACTTTCACGAGCGTTGCCTTGTTCTCCGGCTTGAGCAGCGTCTGGACGGTTCCGGGCGGCAATGCGGCAAATGCCTCGTTGGTCGGTGCGAAGACCGTGAAGGGTCCGGTGCCCGACAGCGTATCCACGAGACCGCCTGCCTTGACGGCCGCTACCAGCGTCGTGTGGTCTTTCGAATTCACGGCGTTGGCAATGATATTTTTCGACGGGTACATCGCGGCGCCGCCGACTTCCACCGTATTGTCGGTGGACATCGATCCGGCCGTCGCGGCGGGCACGGCCGTTCCCAACGCCAGCGCAAGCGTGAGCATTGCACCGATGGTCTTCATCTGGTTACAGGATTGCATTTCGGTTCTCCCCGAAAGATCGACGCTTCCGGACTGGAAGCAATCGGAGATACGGATCGAACGAACCGACGGATGCACGTACTTCGATTAAATATGCAGAAACGGCTTATGCACCACCGACTCCCCCTTTCGCGAGCACGGGCCCGGTTGGCTGTCCGGTAGGCGACCCGCCGTACGGTTCCAGCGACACAGCGAGGATGGCCCGAGGGTCCAGCTGTGCGAGTCGCGCTGGCGGCAGCGTGACGATAGTCGGCCGGTCGGCGGCGATCACACCGAGCGAGACAGGTCGAGCGTCCGACGGGATGAGCCACAGCTCTGTGGAACGACCGGCGGCGACCGCCGTGCCGCTGGCCGGAACGATCACCATGCGGGCACGCTGAACGTCGACGGTAGCGGTCCATCCTGCTCCACCGTCTTCACGGCCGATATTCGCAACCAGGTAGCCGCTATTGCCCGGCACCTCCGGCACCGCGACGGGTCCACGCCAGACAGGCACCACGGCCACGATCGCCAGCACCACAGCCGCGACGCTCGAACCGATGCCGACCCAGCGCCACAAGCGAACGTTGTCCCACAGCCTGGCGCGAGGCCGATATGGTGCGGCCGATGCGAAACCCAGTTCGGACTGGATGCGCGCCAATACATAGGGCGCCGGCGCGATCTCGCCGACATCCTCGCTCAGCGGCATCAGGCGTTCCTGCCAGCGCGCTACGTTCGCGGCGAGCCGGGGGTCGTGCTGCATCGCCTCCTCGATCTGCCTGCGCTCGTCAGCGTCGAGCACGCCCAGTACATACTCGGCGCACCGCAGTTCGTCGGGATCGTGTGAGGGCGTATTCATTGATCGAGGCAGGTTTTGAGCTGAATCAGGCTACGCCGGATCCAGCTTTTCATGGTACCGAGCGGCACGCTCAGGCGCACAGCCAGTTCGGCATACGTCGCACCCGTAAAAAAGGCTTCTCGTACGAGGGTTCCCTGCTGGGCAGGCAGGGCGTCGAGGCACCGTTCCAGACGCCGCTTCTCCTGACTGCGCTCCGCCATTGCGGCCGGCGAAGGATGCTCGTCGGCGAGTTCCTCTTCCATCGATGCGTCCAGCGGTTCCTCGCGCCGGCGCCGTAAGCGGTCGATGGCCCGGTTGCGCGCGATCGTCGCGAGCCAGGTAACGGCGCTGGCGAGTCCTGGGTCGAAGCTTGCAGCCTGGCGCCATACCGTGACATAGACGTCTTGAAGGACTTCTTCGGCTTCACCGCGATCGCGCAGCATCCTCACGCATACGCCGAACAGTTTGGCGGAAGTGCGTTGATAGAGCGTGGCGAATGCTGCCTGGTCGCCTTCGCCCGCCTCATGCAACAGGCGGTTCAGCTCATGGCGGCGATGGGCTTCAACTCCGTCCAACGGACGGTCGTCGTTGGTCGCTGCATTTCGTTGCATGTCCATCGCGCTCCCTGCGGGTTGGCTGCGCGTAATCGGGAATAACAGCAACGTCGCCGTGCGGTGGTCACTCAAAGCGCGTGCTGTCTGCGCATGTGGCCATCGGATGTTCAGGCTCTCCTGTGCATGCCACCGCGCCTTCGTGGACTACGTCAGCGTTTGCCACAGGAGGACAAGATTGAGCGCCATCACGACGGCCGCGTCAAACGATGCGACGGGGATCGTCGAATGGCGATTGCGGTGCTGTGCCATCCATCGCCTGCTCGACGAAAACCAGACGACCATCGCCATCGGTACCGGAAGCGCGATACTGAGCACCACCTGACTGATGATCAAGGCCCGGGTCGGATTCGCACCAAAGCCGATTACAACAAATGCCGGCAACATTGTCACGAGCCGTCTGAGCCAGACTGGTATGCGGAAACCGACGAAGCCCTGCATGATCATCTTCATCTTCCGGAGAAACGGCGAGTCCTCATTGACCTCTACGGAGCGGATGGATCGACGGATGCAGGCGAACAAAAATATAGTCGACGACGCTGCGCGACAGCATCGATCGGCGGTGCACGGCATAGAGGAAGTTCGCGACGAACGTCGGCGAATGAGAGGAGCCCGGTAGCGGCGGACGGCCGGGTTCTAGCAAGAAGTATCGGCCGTCCGGATTTTTGCAAGAACTGTGGCAGCGGTTTTTCACCTACCCGCCACAGTTCTCACTTTCTGCAGCACCTGATAACACTTCAGCCCGAAGACACAAGCGACCCCGAAGGCACAATCCGCAACCCATCAGGCCTACGCGCAAACGGACTCCACCAAGTCAGATGCATACTCGCCACGCCCGTGTTGTGCACATACTCGACCTTGATCGAAGCATGCCGCCGCGCTTTCAACCAGACGGTACCGCTCACTGTCGACAGTGATGCACTCTTCTTGTTGATCACCTCCACACCATCGATCCACAGACGCGCCACGTTATCGCTATTGATCGAGAACCGGTACGGCCCACTCACCGCAGCTTCAATCGCGCCAGTCCACCGCACGCCATAGCCGGTAGCATTCACCCCCGCCGACGCATCGGGCGAATCCGTACCACGCTCAGTGTTCAGATCGAAATCAATCAACGGCGTAATCGAAGTCTTCACCGGAGCGCTGTTAAAAGTCGGATCGTTGTAATACCCGACATTCAGCACAGGCAGCTTCACATAGAACCCACCGGTCAACGCCTGCATTTCCGCCGTCGACCACGGATGGCCGTCAGGATAGATCGTCCCCTGGAACGGTATCGCCGGTTCGACGGTGGCAGGCGCACTCGGCACTTGCCCCCAATGGAAGCGCGTATTCGTGCGACCGATCATCAACTCCCAGATGATGAAACCCGTCGTGCCACCGTAGTTCGAGACGATACCCGCCATCGTCTGTCCGGTCGTGCCTGGAAAACCGCGTTGCAACGTTTCCGAGTTCAACGCATTGACGCTGCTGCCGTTAATCGGACCCGTGTACGGATTGTTGTACGGATGGAACGCGTAGAAGTCGGAGAAGTAGCTGCCTTCGTCTTCCTGCACCTGCGGCGAGTTGATTGGTTGCGTCGCGCCCGCATTCAGGATCGCGATGCGCGCGTCGTTCATCATCACCGCACGCGTTTCCTGCAGCGCGCCGTTGCCGCTACAACCCGGTTCATTCATCGGTTCCCAGAAGACGATACGCGGGTCGTTCCGGTGCGGCGCGACGAAGTCGGTGATGTAGTTCGCGAGGCTCGCCTTGTACGTCACGTTCGGATTCGACGCGCTCGGCTGGAAGTACGCCTGTTCAATCGGTGTGCCTGGCGACTGTACCCACCGGCTGTTATGCACGCCCCAGACCGGCGCCGGCTGCGGACCGTATTCCGGCGTCTGGTTCCAGCAGTCGTCGTAGAAGATCGGCGACACCTTGATGCCGTGACGCGCGGCAATCTCGAGCAGGTTCTCGAACTTGCTCAGGAACGCGACACGATCGTTGGCCCATACCAGGTAGTGCAGGTACACCGAGATCGTGTTGATGCCGTAGGTCTGCGCGTACGTCAGTTCGCGGTTCACGACGGAGGGATCGTAGTTCTGCCAGAAGTCGATCGCGTTCACTGCGGTCGATGAGGAGTACACCATGCCGACGACCTTCGAGAAATCGTAGGTGGGCGAAGTAACGGTCGGGTATGTCTTGATCGTGATGTTGCTGAACGTCGCGCCGACACCAAAGCGGCGCACGCCGAAACTGCCTGACGCGAACGCCGCGGGCAGTGCGTTGGTCGCGTCGTTGAGACTGAGCACGCGTTGCTGGTCGAGATCGACGGTGATCGCGGTGCCGCTCGTCGTGACCTTCAGATGGTGCGTGCTGCCACCGACTATCGTGCTCACCGGGTAGTCGATGAAGTTGGTCCAGTTGTTATTCTCGCGGCCGACCACGAGCGTATGCGCGGCGGTGTCGAGGCCGATGAAGTAGCCGGTCAGGCTATCGAATCCGCCGGCCGTCGGGTTGGTCGTGCGAACGATGAAGCCCGCGTTCGCCGGGCCGTTGCCGACCGGCGGCGTGACCGTCACGTCGGCTTCGTACGAGGCGGTCGTATAGGTATTCGCGAGCGCAACGGCCTTGTCGCCGGCACCGGTGCCGTTGGTCGCGGGGGCGGGAATCGTCACGCTACCGCTCGTCGTGCCCGCTGCCCAGCCCTGAGTCGAACCGGCAGAGAGATAGCTCGTGAAGTCGCCAAAACTGAGCGTCGTAGTCGACAGCACAGGGGGCGGTGGAGGCGGCGTGTATGGCGGCAGGTTCTGATCGGGATCGCGGATCACAACCGCAGGCGTGGTGGTTTTCATCCCGAGCGCAACGCCTTGCGCCGCCTTGAATTCGCTCTCGACGTTCGACGCCGCCGCGGCCGATGCCGCCACCGCATTGGCTGCCACCGGCACCTGCTTGTTTGCTGTCGAGACGGCCGATGGCGAATCGCCATTGCCCCCGCAAGCGGCCAGCATCGCTGCTGCCGCCAGCACCAGATAATTGCGCACCTGTATCTCCTGAGATCCCGTCTAATCAGAGGTCTGGGTCATTATTATTAATTTATTCCGAACGTCCTTTGGACGGACGACATCGTGCTACGCCAGAACAGGAGGCGCTCGCAGGAAAGGTCTGGTAATGAATTTTCGATGATGAATAATATTATTACTAAGAGATATCTCTATCAGGACTAACCCTGAAAGGTCGGTTTTCGTCGCAACGCTGCTGTCAGCCTCTATCGACGGATGTCACGCATTCGACATCCACCATCGGCAGCATGTCCGCCTGACCTGGTCGATCAACAGCGCAACACCAGGGCACAACACCGGAGCGCAATGCCAGCGCATCAAGCCGGTCGCAGGCACGCTGGCATCGCATCGTCCAGATCCCCGATTCCAGATCCGCGTGCTGTTCAGGCGCGCGAAATACGCGGCAAGGTGTCAGTGCGGGAGCCCGTTACTCATCTCGCGCGCTCCGTCGACAGCAAAAGCGAACCCCCACCAGCAAGGAGCGACTGATGCATGAAGCGGCAGATTCCGAAGGCTCGCGGCGCGTGAGTATGAAGTCGGTCCAGCAGTACATCGACGAACGGCCGATGTGGCCCGACGGAACGCATCTTCCGACGGTGCCGATGACGGGCATGCAGTGGCGCATCTGGGCCCTCGCGGCCGCCGGCAAGTTCTTCGAAGGGTTCGTCGTGTTCATGACCGGCGTCGCGCTGCCGCTGATCTCGCGCGAGTTCGGCATCGGCGCCGCGCAGAACGGCCTGATCAGCGCGGCCAGCTTGATGGGGATTCTCGTCGGCGCGGTCGGTCTGGGTGGGATGTCCGATTACTTCGGGCGCAAGCGGATGTTCATCGTGGAGATGATCATCTTCGTCGCGTTTCTCGTGCTGCTGGTGATGTGCACGAACTTCGTCTCGCTCGTGATCTGTCTGTTTGGCCTCGGCGTCGCGCTCGGTTGCGACTATCCGACGGCGCACATGATCATCTCCGAAAGCATCCCGAGCAGCGCACGCGGCAAGCTGGTGCTGGCGGCGTTCGGCTTCCAGGCATTGGGTGCGCTCGGTGGTACAGCGGTAGGTTTCCTCGTCCTGTCGACGATTCCGAATCTCGATGCGTGGCGCTGGATGTACGGCACCGCAATCATCCCGGCACTGGCCGTGACTATCGGCCGCTTCTTCATCACGGAAAGCCCGAGCTGGCTGCATATTCGCGGCGCCGTCGATCGTGCGGAAGCTGCTACGCGACGTTTGCTCGTGCGCGCACCGCAGTATCCGACGAGCATTGCGCTGTCACGTGAGGTCGAACTCGCCGCTGCCGGCCACGGCGGCAAGGGGAGCTTTCTCGC
Organism: Paraburkholderia acidicola; assembly: GCF_002362315.1. Lineage (GTDB taxonomy): Bacteria > Pseudomonadota > Gammaproteobacteria > Burkholderiales > Burkholderiaceae > Paraburkholderia > Paraburkholderia acidicola. The sequence continues at coordinate 526,242 of NZ_MTZV01000004.1, read as the reverse complement.
GCTGTTCGCGAAGCGCAACCGGCGTGCGACGATCCTCGCTTCGGTGCCGTGGTTTCTGCAAGACCTCGGCACGTATGGCATCGGCATCTTTACACCGACCATTCTTGCTGCGGCATTCGGCAGCAAGCCCGATCATGTACGCAGCATCACCGACCTGATTCTCAACGACATCCTCGCCGCGAAGGGCGCTGCGCTCATCACGATGCTGCTGATCGTCGGCATTATTTTCGCTGTGATTCTCGCGGACAAGGTGGGGCGGATCTGGTTGCAGGTGGTCGGTTTTATCGGTTGCGCAGCGGGTCTGCTCGTCGCTTCGTTTTCCGATGGCTTTGAAGGGTCGACCAAGACTGTGGTGATTTTCGCAGGCTTCATGCTGTTCAACTTCATGACCAACCTGGGCCCTAACGCGCAGACCTATCTGCTGGCCGGCGAAGTGTTCCCGACCGCGATTCGCGGTACAGGTGCGGGGTTTGCAGCGGCAGTCGGCAAGATCGGCGCGGTCGCGACTGCGTTCCTGTTTCCGATTCTGTTGACCGGCATCGGTACGGGTCCGCTGCTCTACATCCTCGTGGGCACGTCGCTTCTCGGCGCAGTGGTGACGTGGATATTCCGCATCGAAACGAACGGGGTGAGTCTTGACGATATTGGGCGCTAAGCGTGCTGAACGTGCTTAAGCTGCATCGTCGGGCTTCTCACAGCAGAGATGATTTTCGCGTATCGACGGAGACACAGATGACTGACCACCGTAAGAAGCATGCACTGCGTTTGCGCTGGCGACAACGCGTCGCGGCACCGTTGTGCGTAGCCGCGCTTACCTTGATGACAAGCGCGTTGACCCATGCGCAAGACCTCACGTTGCGCGAAACCGGTTCGACCCTGCTGTACCCGCTCTTCACGACGTGGGTCGACGCCTACACGAAGACACATCCCGGCGTGCACATCACCGTGGGTGCGACCGGCTCAGGCAACGGCATCGAACAGGTGCTGGCGGGCAGGGTGGAGATCGGTGCGTCCGACGCGTATATGTCCGATGCGGAAATGCGGCAACACCCGCAGATCATCAACGTGCCGCTCGCTATCGCGGCGCAGACGATCAACTACAACCTGGCAGGATTGAACGCAACGCATCTGAAGCTGGACGGCACAGTGCTCGCTGCGATCTACTCGGGCGCGATTCGCAACTGGGATGCACCGCAGATCGCGGCGCTCAATCCGGGCGTGAAATTGCCGCATCAGGCGATCGTGCCGATCCATCGCGCCGAGGGCTCCGGCGATACGTTTGTGTTCACGCAGTTCCTGTCGTTCGCGACATCCGATTGGGAAAACGCGCACGGTTACGGTACGACGATCGCGTGGCCGGGCGTGCCAGGCGGCGCGACGGCAGTGGGCAATGACGGCATGGTGAAGGCGTTGCAGGCGACGCCCGGATCGATTGGTTACGTCGGTGTCAGCTTCACCGACAAACTGTCCGCTGCGCAACTCGGTACTGCGGCACTCAAGAACGGTGCTGGCGAATTTGTCACGCCGAGCAAGGAGACGATCACGGCGGGCGCTGCATCGCTGGGCACGCGTACGCCGGCCGACGAACGTCTGAGCCTCGTGTTCGCACCTGCATCAGGCACGTATCCGCTCGTCAACTATGAATACGCGATCGTGTCGACGAAGCAGGCCGATGCGACGACTGCTGCGGCGCTGCGCAGATTCCTGCTGTGGTCGATCGTGCCGTCGGAGACGAATGAAGCGTACCTCGACACCGTGCACTTCATTCCGCTGCCGCCGCATACGTGGGAGTTGAGTCAGGCGCAGATCCAGTCGATCAAGTAGCGCTGCTAGAGACGCAGGAAGACGACTCACGGAAGCTTTCCGTGAGTCATTCCGCGACCGCAGCGCTCACTAGCGCAGCCACACCGGCAAGCGGCTTCGCCAGTTCATCCGGTAACCCGTGCCGCAGCTGTAGATACTCCGCCGCGTTATACGAAACCCAGACGTGTTTCTCCGCGTCCTCCCACACCAGCACCTTGAGCGGTAAATCGAGCGCCGCGGTGGGTACCGCTTGCATCAGCGGCGTACCCGCACGCGGATTGCCGAACACGAGCAGTTGTGATGGCTGCATCGCAAGACCTTCGAGTTGCGCGTCGCCGCTGAAGTCGATGTGCGCGAACAGCGTCAGTTGCTTCGATTTGATCAGCGATTCGAACCTGGCAACCGTTTCCTGCACCGAATGGCGGCTGGCGACAGTCACGATTCCGTGATCGGTAGTTTGAGCAGACATGGTTTCTCCACGTTTACGCCGGATTTACACCATACCCGCATTTCTTTCGGAAATCGCTATGCCGCCTTGCGTAGAGTCCCAAGATCCGGAAGAAGGCGAACCCTATGCATGGAATCAACGCACTGAACGGAATGACCGGCGCGAGTGTGCGCCTGGCATCGGTTCTCAAGGCTGCATTCGTGACGATCGTTTTTTTGCTGGCTGGTTTCTCGCCAGTTACCCACGCGCAGTCGATCGCGGCTCCGCTGGCCGCCAGCGGCGGTGCGATCGACGCACCAGCAGCACCGATCGCCCCTGAACTCGACGACATCGTCAGCGCACTCTGTGCACAGTTTCGCGTGACGCGACCCGATTCGATCAAGATTGCTCGCGCGGTGCTCACCGAGGCAAATCGCTATGGCATGTCGCCGGTTTTACTGCTGGCCGTGATGGCGGTCGAATCGGGCTTCGACCGTCACGCGGTGAGCGTGGTCGGGGCGCGAGGGCTCATGCAGATCCTGCCGGCCGCGCATCCGCAACTGCTTGCACGCGCCGGCGATCTGTCGGATCCCGCGACCAACGTGCACCTCGGCTCGGCGATACTGCGCGGCTATCTCGATGACGCCGACGGCGACCTCGGCGCCGCACTGCATCGCTATAGCGGCGGCGGACGAGGGTACGCACGCCGTGTCGACCAGCGGATGCAGCAGTTCAACGCGCACTTTCAAAGCGTCGCCAACGGAAACGGAAGCGCAAACACAAACGCAGCGATGAAACCCTTCCTCTACACCGCCTGGCACCCAGACAGTTCCGCAAGCCAATAGCGCCACACGTCGTTCATCTCGCACGATCCAGCCTCGACAGACCCCCCGCCTTCAAGCAGAAAGCCCGCAGCTCGTCGTAATATATGGGCCTTTATAACGCTACGGGGAATACCATGCTTCGCAAGCTGCTGCTGTCGTGTGCAGTGTTGACCGGTGTATTGAGCGCAAGCGCTCACGCCGCCGACGATACAACCGTCAACGTGCTCTACGCCGGCTCGCTGGTCAACCTGATGGAGCGCAGCGTGGGCCCCGCATTCGAGAAGGAAACCGGCCTGCACTTCCAGGGTTATGCAGCGGGCTCGAACAAGATTGCTAACGAGATCAAAGGCAAGCTGCGCCGCGGCGACGTGTTCATCAGCGCAAGCCCGAAGGTGAATACGAGCCTGATGGGTGCGGCCAACGGCGATCATGTGAACTGGTATGTGAGCTTCGCCGAATCGCCGCTGATGATCGGCTACAACCCGCAAAGCCGCTTCGCTGCCGACTTCAAGAAGAAGCGCTGGGACCAGGTGCTGCAGGAACCGGGCATCCGCATTGGCCGGACCGATCCGAAGCTCGATCCGAAGGGCGCATTTACCGTCGAGATGATGACGAAAGCCGCTGAGCTTTATCATCAGCCGGACCTCGTCGCGAAGACGCTCGGCGCGCCCGACAATCCCGATCAGGTGCTGCCCGAAGAGACGCTCGTTGGACGTCTGCAATCGGGCCAGCTCGATGCTGGCTTCTTCTATTCGACGGAAACGTCGGACCTGAAAATTCCCGCCTTCCGTCCCGCGCCTGAATTGCAGGCCAAGGCGAGCTATACGCTGACCATCCTCAGCGATGCAGCGAATGCGGGCGGCGCGACCCGCTTCGTCAATTTTCTGTTGAGCGAGAAGGGTCGCGCGCTGTTGAAGGAACATGGCGTCGATGTGATCAAGCCGGTAGTAACCGGTGATGCGCGCGCCGTGCCGCCGTCGTTGCAGGCAGTGATCGACGCGGCTCAATGATGCGTTCCGCGCCGCGGCCCTTGCTGTGGCTTGCCGCGCTGCTCGCGGTGTATCTGTGCGCGCCGTTTCTCGCGAGCATTCCGCAGATCGGTCACGCGGACTGGGCGGGCGTCGACTGGCGGGCGACGTGGTCGGCCGTCGGTGTGTCGGCGGCCAGTGCGAGCGTCGCGGCGCTGATCATTCTCGCGGGCGGTGTGCCACTCGGTTACTGGCTCGCGCGTTCGTCGTCGCGCTGGACCGCGTTGCTCGGTTTCGTGGTGCAACTACCGCTCGCCTTGCCACCGCTCACGAGCGGTGTATTGCTGCTGTTTCTGCTCGGGCCGTATAGCTGGATCGGGCGTGTGTTCGGCGGCACGCTGACCGATTCGTTTGCCGGCATCGTCCTCGCTGAAACCTTTGTCGCCGCGCCGTTCCTGATCGTCGCGGCGCGTTCGGCATTCGCCGCGGTCGATCCGGTGTTCGACGATGTCGCCGCGACGCTTGGCCATCACGCAGGCAGCCGTTTCTTTCGCGTGATGCTGCCGGTTGCATGGCCGGCAATACGCGCCGGTCTCGCGCTCGCGTGGTTACGTGCATTCGGCGAATTCGGCGCGACCGTGATGGTTGCCTATCATCCATATTCGTTGCCGGTCTACACCTATGTCGTGTTCGGTGGTCAGGGCTTGCCGGCGATGATGCCGCTGCTGCTCCCTACGTTGGCCATCGCATTGGTGTGCGCCGCACTGTCGATCTATAGCCGCGGCAATCGCGCAGGCACACTCGTCAAGACGGACAACGGCGACGAACCGCCTGTCATCGCGGCAACTTCAACAACCACGAGCACCGCGCCTGACCTGCGGCTTGCCGTGCAGCTAGCCAGACAGCTTGGCGCGTTCAGTCTCGACATCGCGTGGGCGCCGTCGACACGACGGCTCGCGATCATCGGTCCGTCCGGCTCGGGAAAATCGATGGCGCTACGTCTGATCGCCGGGCTGGAGCCGAATGTGGATTGTGCGGTGACGCTCGGCGGAATCGATCTCCATGCGCTGCCACCCGAGCGACGTCAGATCGGTTATATGCCGCAGGACTACGGCCTGTTTCCACATATGACGGTTGCGCAGCAACTCGCGTTTCCCATCGATGCCGATGCAGCCAGCGCCCAGTACTGGCTCGACCATCTCGGTCTTGCCGCGCTCGTCGATCGTTTGCCGCATCAGTTGTCATTCGGTCAACGGCAGCGTGTTGCGCTGGCTCGCGCGCTCACGCGTCACAACCAGCTGCTGCTATTCGACGAACCGTTCGCGGCGCTCGATACACCGCGGCGGCGGCGCTTGCAGCAATCGTTGCGCGATCTGCAGCGCGAAATTTCCGCGGTCACCGTCATCGTGACGCACGATCCCGACGAGGCCGCGCTACTCGCCGACGAAGTGCTCGTGATCGAACACGGACGCGTGCTGCAAAGCGGTCCGGTCGAACAGGTTTTCGAGCAGCCGGCCACGATGCGTGTCGCCGATCTACTCGGCCTGCACAACGTCGGCCAGGGCGTGATCAAGGCGCCGGGGCAGATCGAAGTTGACAGCAGCGGATTCGTACTGGAAACAGCGGACCGTTCGATTCCATCGGGCTGCGAAGTGATGTGGCGGGTGTCGTCGCACGCCATCGTGCCGTCGCCGAACGGCGTACACGTGGGCACGATCGGCGCGGTCGGGTTGCGGCACGGCGAGCGCTACGTCAGCGTGAACGTGGGAAACATCTGCCTCGAGTTTGCCAACGAGGACGACGGCCGGCACGAAAACGACCGCTGCCAGTTTGCCGTCGATCCAGCTGGGGTCTCAGTGTGGAGATATCGCGCGTAGCGACGTCAATGAAACGCCTGGCGCGCCAGCAGCTTCCATGCGCCGTGCTGCTTCTGCCACACGAGCAGGACGTTGAGAGCGACATCGTTCACCTTGCCGTCAGGCTCGACGACCGTACCGGTGAAGTGATCGCGCATCACCGCGGAATCACCGGTGACGGTGGTCACGGTTTGCGTCAGATCGATCCGTCGATACTTCGTTTGTCCGCTCGCAATCGTCGTGACGAATTCCGTCTGGTTCTGCACGAGTCCATTGGAGTGTCCGTACGACAGTGTGTCGGCGGTCAGGTCCTTCATCTGTTGTGCGTCGGCGGCAGTCATCGCCGCGCTCAGGCGCTGCATCGCGTCGTTGACCGCGCTTTCATCGGCGGTGCTGGCAAACGCGCTGGACGCGAGCAGCAGACTGGCCGCGACAGACAACACGAATTTCTTCATGGATGAACTCCTTGTGATCGAGGGCGATGGGCGGCTGACGACGGAGTGAAATACGTCGTCAGATGACATCACGATTATCACGTAGAGTTTCTGGCGAATTGATACTCGTTAACCCTCGCCAATCACACGATTTCGTCTGAAGGTGAGCAAAGTTAACGTATGTCATCGGATGACATAAGAAACTTCAAAGCCGAACCTGCTCCACCATCCGCCTCACGCCGTACTGCGCAACGCGTCGGCAAAACCGTCGACCAGCGACGAGGCACCGCGCCGGTACAGCATCGCAACCGAGGTCGCATTGTCGGTGCCGATGAGCGGAATGAAGCGCACGCCGTGCGGCGCGATGGCGCGCATGCTGGCGGGCACCAGCGCAACCCCGAAGCCGGCTTCGACGAGGCTCAGTTGCGTGGTCTTGCGCGAGGTTGCGCGCGCTGCGCCCGGAAAGAAGCCGTTGCGCATGCATAGCTCCGCGACGCGATAGCTCAGACCGCCGCGTTCGCCATGCGGCAACGACACGAACGACGCTTCCCGCAACGCCGACACCGCGACTTCGTCCGCACCGCTTAGCGGATGCGTCAGCGGCACCGCGAGCATCAACTGCTCGGTGTATAGCTCTTCGATCCGCACGCTTGGGAATCTCACATGGACCGGCAGCCGCACGAAGCCGATGTCGCTGCGGCCTTCCTCGATCTGCTGGCCTTGATGTTCCGACGACATCTGCGAGATTTCGAGCGAGGTGCCTTCGTAGCTCAGCAAATACGCGTTGATCCGCTCGATCAGCGGGCTCGCGAACGGTACGGAGCTGGAGTGCAGCACGCGGATCACGCCGTGTTCGCCGCGCTCCGCATGGCGCGTCTGCACGAGGGTTTCGTTCAGATTGAACAGCAACCGTTTGGCGCCGTCGTAGAAGGTCTTGCCCGCTAGCGTGAGTTCGAAGTGGCGCGCGTTGCGTGTGAGCAGTTGCACCTGCGCGGCGACCTCGAGTTCTTTCACCTGACGGCTGAGTGCCGACTGTGAAATGAACAGCCGCTCGGCAGCCAGACTGTAGCTCCCCGCTTCGACGATTTCTACGAAGTAGCGTAGTTGTCGCATCGACACCATCGTCCATGCCTTTTTTAGATACTTGATTGCGTATTTTATATTGGTCAATCCCAGAACGCATCGATATATTGATTTGCCAGAACTAAAACGCGCAAGACACTTGAGACCATTGCCTTCGTGCCACTAGCTGCACGAATGCCGCAGGAGCGGACCACGGGCTAGACGGGGATTCGGGAAAGGACGGGACTACTACACGATTAGCGAACTGCGTTAGCGAATCCCGCTAGTGCTGCCGGTATCGTGCGTCCACTCAAATCGAAATTTAAAAAAACGACCGCCGCAGATCGTCGTTCCTTTGTTAGAAACAAGGAAGAAAATTCGTGCTGAGCCATCTGAGCGTATCGCATCTGTCAATTATCTGGTTGGGTGTTGCAATATCGTATGTCGTGTTCGGTATTGCCGGATTCGGCACGGCGCTGGTGGCGAGTCCGCTGCTAGCGCAGTTCATGCCGGTCTCGCACATCGTGCCGCTGCTCGCGCTACTCGACTTCTTTGCGGCCACCACCAATCTCGCTCGCGACGGCCGCAAGGCAGAGTTCAGCGAACTAAAGCGGCTGGTGCCGTTGATGATTGTCGGCAGTGGTATCGGTGCGCTGATCCTGTTGTTCACCAAACCCGACGTGCTGTTGCTGCTGCTCGGCATCTTCGTGATCGGCTATTCGATGTATTCGCTGAGCGGCTACAAGCCCATGGCGAAATTCGGTCCGGCGCTCTCGGTGCCGTTCGGTCTTGTCGGCGGTGTGTTTAGCGCGCTGTTCGGCAGTGGCGGTTTCATCTACGCGATCTATCTGCAAAGCCGGCTCGACAGCAAGGAACACATCCGTGTGACGCAAACCACGTTGATCGGTCTGTCGACGCTGACGCGTTTGCTGATCTTTCTCGCCGCCGGTGTCTATGCCGACAGAAACCTGTTGCTGCTCGCCGCGCTGCTTGCGCCGAGCATGCTGGTCGGCGTGTGGGTTGGCCGCCGCATCACCCTGAAGCTGACGCGCGAGCAGTTCATCCGGCTCGTCAACATCGTGATTCTGGTATCGGGCGTGTTCCTGCTGGTCCGGTACTTCTCGTAAGTCACTCACGCATTTCATCCGCATTCGCTGCAACACCGTACATCGCCTTAGAGGCTTAGCCCCATTGGAGAAGCACATGAGTAAAAGTGTATCTGCCGCATTGAAGCTGGAAATCGCGGAGAAAAACGACATGTTCACTGCCGACGACTACCTCGCCAGCATCGACGACGGCCGTGAAGTCTTTATCTACGGCGAGAAAGTGCGCTCGGTGACGACGCATCCGGCGTTTCGCAACAGCGCGCAATCCGTTGCGCGTCTGTACGGCGCGCTGCATGCGCCCGAGTCGCGCGACATCCTGACCACGATCGATCCACACGGATATCGCACGCACCGCTATTTCACACCGGCCCGTTCATCCGACGATCTGCTGAAGGCACGTGCCGCCATCGCGCACTGGTCGCGTATGTCCTACGGTTTCATGGGCCGCACGCCCGACTACAAGGCGGGCTTCACGGCCACGCTGCTGTCGGACCCGGATTTCTACGATCCGTTTCGCAGCAACGCGCTGCGCTGGTACGAGAAGACCGCGCGCAATGTGCTGTTCATGAATCACGTGCTGGCGAATCCTCCCGTGGGCCGCGCGAAGACGATCGACAGCATGCGCGATATCTATCTGCACGTCGAGAAGGAGCGCGACGACGGCATCATCGTGCGCGGCGCGAAGATGGTGGGGACGAGTGCTGCGCTGTCGAACGCAACCTTCGTGGCGCAGAACAGCGCGACGCAATATACCGAGAATCGCGAGGAAGACTTCGCGCTGTGTTTCATCATGCCGATGAACGCGCCGAATCTGAAGATCGTTTGCCGGCGTTCGTTCGAAGCCTCCGCACTGAGTCCATTCGACAACCCGCTGTCGAGCCGCTTCGACGAGAACGACTCGGTGCTGATTTTCGACGGCGTATTCGTGCCGTGGGAAAACCTGCTGATCTACCGTAACGTGCCAAAAGCACGCAGTTTCTATTCCGCCTCGGGTTTTCTCAATCGCTATCCGCTGCAGTCGGGCACGCGTCTCGCGGTCAAGCTCGATTTCCTGTGCGGCGTACTGATCAAGCTGCTCGAATCGAACGGCACGTATGAATTCCGCGGTGTGCGCACGAAGGTTGCCGAAGTAGTCGGCTGGCGCAACGCGATGTGGGAGCTGACCGAGGCGATGTGCATCGCCCCGGAAACGCGCCGCGATGGTTCAGTGGTGCCGCGGCTCGAAGCCGCGGCGACGGTGCGCTACTTCGGCGCGCAGGTCATGTCGCAGATCAAGCCGATCTTCGACACGATCCTGGGCGGCTCGCCGATCATGCAGGTGGCGAGCTATGCGGACATGCAAAACCCGGAGCTGCGCGGGCTCATCGATACGTATTTCCAGGGCACGGATTCGGACGCCGAGACGCGACTGAAGCTCGTCAAGCTGCTGTGGGATGCGATCGGCAGCGAGTTCGGTGGGCGCCACGAGCTTTACGAGCACAACTACGCGGGCAATAACGAACAGGTGCGCATCGACATGCTCAACCATTCGACGTCGAGCGGTGCGATCGATCAGTGCAAGGCGCTCGTCGATCAATGCCTGTCCGACTACGGCATCGACGGCTGGCGCAATCCGGTGTGGCAGTTCGACGGACTGGGCGAAGGAAAGCGCGAAAGCAGTCTGATCGCCTGAATACGGAGAGACCGAATCATGATCTATAGCGGCAAATGGGATCGCGATGGCCTTGACTACAAGGCGTTGCGCAATCAATGGCATGTCGTCGCGCGCGAAGACGAGGTCGGCGCCGACACGCCGCTCGCAGTGCGACTGCTAGGTGAGGACCTAGTGTTGTGGCGCGGACCGACCGGCATCAACGCATGGAAAGACTACTGTGGGCACCGCGGTGCGAAGCTGTCGCTCGGCTGTGTGCGCAACGGCGAGATTGAATGTCCGTATCACGGCTGGCGCTATTCGGATGCGGGCCGGTGCGTGAAGGTACCGGCCCATCCGAATCAGGAACCGCCGGCACAGCGGCTCGTGGCCGTCTATCACGCCACGGTGCGCTACGGTCTGGTCTGGGTGAGCCTCGGTCGGCCGGAAAGCGACGTGCCGGTATTTCCCGAATGGGACAACCCGGCCTTTCGCAAAGTGTTTGCGGGCCCTTACCGTTATCGCGCGAACGCGTTGCGCTCGGTCGAGAATTTTCTCGATGCGTCGCATTTTCCGTTCGTGCATGCCAACCTGAACGGTGACCCCGACAACCCCGATCCGATCGATGACTACGAAGTGTTCAAGGACCCGCAAGGGCTGAGAACGTCGGAAATCACGGTATTCCAGCCCTACGGTGATCATCGCGGCATTCCGGTCACCGCGCACTACACGTACCACGTATTTCAGCCGACCACCGCCTACTTCACGAAGAAGACCGGTGTGACCGAGCGCTTCTGCACATTCCTGAACGCGACACCCGCTGACGAGGACGAGACCGTGCTGTACCTGATCGTCGCGATCAACTTCGGCGCGGACCTGACTGAAGCGCAGATTCTCGATCGCCAGGATCGGGTGTTCGAACAGGACCGCCGGATCGTCGAATCGCAACGGCCGTACCGCCTGCCACTCGATCTGCGCGAAGAAATGCACGTGCGCAGCGACCGGCTTGCCGTCGAATACCGCCGCTGGTTGAAGAGTCTGGGTGAAGCTGCGTCGGCAGCAGGCTCGACTCCGTCGGCGGAGAACGAACCATCGAGGAGCACTTCCTATGCTTGAACATCGCTTCGAAAGCGCACGACAGGCGATCCCGATGCGCGCGCCCGAACCGGACGGCGCATATCGCGATCCACTCGCCGACCCACTCATCGATCCGCTTGCAACGTTGACGTCGCTGGCCGAGCGCGAATCGAATGCGCGTACCTACGCGCGCACGATCGACCGCGTACTCACGCGCGGCGAACTTGCCGTGGTCCACGACAGCGAAGGGCGTCGCTATCTCGACTGCCTCGCATGCGCTGGCGCGCTGCCGCTCGGACACAATCATCCGTATGTGATGGATCGGGTGAATCGATTCCTTGCGTCTGGTCACATTCTGCAGGGGCTCGACATTGCCACGCCGGCGAAGGCCGCGTTCGTCGACGAGCTGTATCGCGTGTTGCCGCCTGCGTTTGCCGCAAACGCGAAAGTGCAGTTCTGCGGTCCGAGCGGCGCCGATGCGGTCGAAGCGGTGATCAAGCTGTTCAAGACCGCGACCGGACGCCGTTCAGTGCTGGCGTTTCATGGCGCGTACCACGGCATGACGATGGGCGCGATGAGTTTGATGGGCAACGCCGCGCCGAAGCAGGCCGTGTCGGGGCATATGGCCGAAGTGTTCTTTCTGCCGTATCCGAATGCGTATCGCTGTCCGTTCGGTGTCGGCGGCGACGCGAGCGACATGCTGTCGTTGTCGTATATCGATCATCTCCTCGCCGATCCTGAAAGCGGGATCACGAAGCCCGCGCTGATCATTCTCGAGGCGGTGCAGGGCGAGGGCGGTTGCATTCCCGCCAGCGCCGCGTGGCTGAAAGGGCTCGCCGCGCTGGCGGAGCGTCACGCAATCCCGCTCGTGATCGACGAAGTGCAGACCGGCTTTGGCCGCACCGGAACGATGTTTGCGCACGAACACGCGGGCATCGTGCCGGATGCGATCGTGATGTCGAAAGCGGTCGGTGGTGGGTTTCCGCTCGCACTGATCGCGTATCACAAGCAATACGACACGTGGAATCCGGGCGCGCACGCGGGCACGTTCCGCGGCAATCAGATTGCGCTGGTGTCCGGCGCGGCAACGCTGCGGTATCTGCGTGAACACGATTTGCCGGCCGCCGCCGCGCGACTCGGTGCGAAGTTGCGCGCCGGGCTCGAGGCTTTGCAACAGCGCTTCGCCTGCATCGGCGATGTGCGCGGTCGCGGTCTGATGCTCGGTGTCGAGATCGTCGATCCGACTGGCCCTCGCGATGCGCGCGGTCTGCCGCCGGCCGACGGCGCGCTCGCGAAGCGCATCAAACGCGAGTGTTTGCAACAGGGGATGATCATCGAGACCGGTGGTCGTCACGGCGCTGTGCTGCGGATGCTGCCGCCGCTCGTCATCACCGATGCGCAGATCGAGGAAATCCTCACGCGGCTGAATCTCGCGCTCGCGGTGAGCGTGGGCGAGGATGTCCATGCGAATGGCACGGAGGCGCCATGAGCGACGACATCGTTATCGCCGAACCACCGATGCTCGATATCATCGGCATCGGTTTTGGACCCGCGAACATCGCGCTCGCGGTCGCACTCGAGGAACTGACCGAGGGCCTGTCGGTGCAATTCCTCGAGAAACGCCGCGGTAAAGGCTGGCAGGAAGGCATGTTGCTGGAGGAGTCCGATATCCAGAACCATCCGCTGCGTGATCTCGTCACGCCGCGCAACCCGCGCAGCCGCTATTCGTTTACCAATTTCCTGTTCGAGAATGGCCGGTTGTTCGAGCATCTGAATCTCGGCCTGCCGTTTCCGTTGCGCATCGAATACGAACAGTACGTGTGCTGGGTGGCGGGTTTCTTCGACCATCAGGTGACGTACGGCGTGAATGTGACCGGCATCACACCGCTCGTCGATCGCGGCACCGGTGCACTGCAAGGCTATGTGGTGCGCGACGCCGCGGGCCGCGAGTGGCGGGCACGCGCGGTCGTGGTGGCGCCGGGCCGCACACCGAACGTGCCCGCACAGTTTGCGCACGCCGACAGCGAACGCATCGTGCATCTGAACGATTATCTGTTTGCACTGAAGCGCGCCTGCAAAGACGGCCGCAAGCCGCGCGTCGCGGTAGTGGGCGGCAGTCAGAGCGCAGTCGAGATTCTGCTGCACGCGCACGGCAGTGGCGCATGCGAATCGGTGACGGGCATTACGCGCAACTTTGGCTTTCGGCAGAAGGACACGAGCCCGTTCTCCGACGAAGTGTATTTCCCCCAATTCGTGCAGACGTTTTTCTTTGCCGACCAGAAGACTAAAGACCGGTTGCGTGCCGAACTTGCGCCGACCAATTATTCTTCCGCCGACAAGGACGTGGTCGAAGCACTCTACGTGAAGCTCTACGCGAACCGGATTCTGCAGCGCGACTCGCTGACGGTTCGGACCAACACCGAAGTCGCTGGTGTCAGCACCGATCCAGAGAGCGTGCAACTGACGTTGCATGACACGGTGACCGATGCCCGGTCCGACGAGCGCTTCGATCTGGTCGTGCTTGCCACTGGCTTTCTCGACATTGGCGATGGTCCGAAGCGCGAAGCGTATCCGAAGCTGCTGGCGGAATTGACGCCGATGTTCGATCTGAGCCGCGGGCATCTGAACGTATCGATCGACTATCGCGTGCAGTTCAGCGATGCTGTCGATGTAGACCACGCCGCTGCACCGGTCTATCTGAACGGACTGTGCGAGTCGTCGCACGGGATGGGCGATTCGGGGTCGTTCAGCCTGCTCGCGCTGCGCTCGGCGGCGATTGCTCAATCGCTGGCCGCGCGGCTGGCAGCGGCATCGCCTGACGGAGCGTTCGATACGGACTGTGCCCTCGCGGGCGACGCTGTGCGCTGAGTCGTACCGCCAGAATCGCACGCTTGCCGCCGATGCGGAACGCATTCCAGCGTCCGGGATCGGCGGCGAGCTGCCCGAGGTGGACGCATTCAGACCCGATGCCGCCTACACTTCATCCTGTGACCCTCCGGAAAAGCCACCATGCTGACCGAAGCCGACGTGCCCAAGACTATCCCCATGCCGTTTCACTACGATGCCTATCGTTTTACCGACCCCGAGCGGATCGACGCGATCGTCGATAGTTTTCCGCTTGCACTGGTTATCAGCAGCGACGGTTTGCAGCCGCATGCAAACCATGTCCCGCTGTTTCGCTGCGCGGGTTCGCGCGATCTGTTCGGTCATGTCGATGCCGCCAATCCGCAGTTTGCCGGGCAGCGGCGGATTCGCGCGCGCATCGTGTTCGTCGGACCGGACAGCTATATTCCGCCCGAAGCCTACGTGACACGCCAGTTGCCGACATGGAACTACGTGTCGGTGCACGTGAGCGGCGTCATCGACGTTGTCACCGACCTCGCGCACAAGCTCGACGTGCTGCGCGAAACGGCCGCGTGCCTGCAACCGGAAGACGCGCCGTATCAGTTCGACGCGCAGGATGAGCGCGTGCAGCGTTTTGCGCCGCACATCCTGGCGTTGCGGATTCGGGTCGAGCATGAAGAGGCGCGGATCAAGCTCTCGCAGGACAAGTCGCCTGCCGACCAGCACGCGGCGCTCGAACATCTGCTCGCCACACGGTCGCGTAGCCCGCGGCGTCTGCTGGAAACGTTCCTGCCGCCTGCGGAGAGTGTGGGGAGTGCGGATAGGGCGCAGCATGCTTGACGAAGCACAGGTCGTCAGTGCGCTGGCCGCGCGCGAGATCGTGCCCGACACGAGCCAGCGCCACGCCATCGCGGCGCTTGTCGCGATGCTTGGCACGCGCGTGCGGCGCACCTGGCTTGGCCATCCGCACGCGCCACCTGGCATCTATTGTCACGGGCTACCGGGCCGCGGCAAGAGTCTCGTCGTCGATACCGTGTTTGGGCTTGCGACCTGTTCGAAGCGGCGCATTCACTTCCATGAGTTCCTGCGCGAGATGAACCAACGGCTCGTCCACGAACCGCACGGCGACGACCGCCTCGCCTCGGTGTCGAAGCAATGGCTGGCCGGCGTCGAATTGCTGTGCTTCGACGAGTTCCATGTGCACGACATCGCGGATGCGTTTCTGATCGGCCGCTTTCTCGATGTCGCCATCGATCTCGGCACGCGCATCGTCCTGACGTCGAATTACGCGCCGGACGGTTTGCTGCCGGACCCGCAGTTTCACGAACGCTTTCAGCCCACCATCGAGCGGATCCGGCAGCACTTCGTCGTGGTTCATTTCGACGGTGAGCGCGACTATCGCTTTGGCAGCGAAGATGCCGCGTTGCTGCGCTTCTTTGCGCCACTTGATACGGCCACCGCGCAGCAACTGCGACACATCTTTGTCCATTACGAAGGCAGCGCGGCGCTACAGGCGCAAACGCTATCCGCCGCGGGGCGCCCGTTCGTGGCGCGCGCGGCGGGCAATGCCTTGCTGTGGGCCGATTTTCAGAACCTGTGCGTCGACAACCGCTCGCACCTCGACTATCTGGAGCTGGCAGAACGCTGGCAAGGATTGATCGTCGACAACCTGCACACCGGGTTGCTGCAGAAGTCGCACACGTTGCAGCGGCTCGTGTGGCTGGTCGACATTTTCTACGATCACAAGCGGGCGCTGTTCATCGCGTCCGATCAACCGATCGCTCCGGCGCTAAACGGCCTGGAAGGCGCACACGATCTGTCGCGCACGCTCAGCCGGCTCGCCGAAATGCAATCTCGCGCGTATCCGAATCCGCTCGATCGCGCGAGACCCCTCTCTGAGACGACACCATGCCCATCGTAAAGATCGAAGATCGCGGTCCACGTACCGCTCAGGAAAAAGCAGCGCTCGTCGGTGTGCTGTTCGACGCGCTGAAGGCGACGCTCGGCGTGAACGACGAGGAGCTGCAGGCGCGCTATCACTGTTACGACGCGGAAGATTTCATTCCTCCCGTCGGGATGGCCGATTATCTGGCGATTGAAATCAGCCTGTTCGTTGGCCGCTCGCTCGATGCAAAGCGTCGCCTGTATGCGCGTATTGCGCGCGACGTCGCGCAACTGCGTGCGATCGATCCGGCGCACATCATCGTACTGCTGCGCGAAGAGCCGTTCGACAACTGGGGCATGCGTGGGGGCAAGGCCGCGACCGATCTTCGCTTCGACTACGCGATCGAGATATGAAGCTGGAGGGTGAACGTGGCGGCGCCGGTGCGCCGACCTGCCGGTGTGCCCAGGTGGAAACGTGGCCCGATGCTGGCGTGGCGTTCTGGGGAGACGGTGGCGATCTCATGATGTATGTCGCGGATGCTGCGCAACTCAGTTCGCCGACGCTGTGGCGTCGGCTTGAGGCGGTCAAGCGCTGCGGCAGCGGTGCGAGTGTAGACAACGGTTTAGATTCCGATGAGCACGATCGATAGTCAGGAACTCATTCGCCAGATCGAACACGCGGTGCGCACGCTAGGCACATCGCGCGATATCGCGCGTATCGGCGGTTGCAGTGTATTTGCGACGCTTGGTATGGACGTGCGCTGGAGCGATACGACACGCCCGCTCGGCGATCTGATCGCAACCGGGATTCGCGCAGCCCTGCCGACACGCGCCGACACCGTGCCGCTGGAAGTGCACTACGACATCGCGCCAGGCTCGCGTGTCGAGTTGCGCATCGCTTTGACCGATGTCGATGCACCTCCTTGCGCGCTGCTGAAAATGCTAAACCCGTCCGATTCGATCGCCGAATGGGTCGCGCAGACTGCGCCTGTCTGGCATCGCGGCGACGCCGGA
The DNA here is from genome assembly GCF_002362315.1 of Paraburkholderia acidicola. GTDB lineage: Bacteria > Pseudomonadota > Gammaproteobacteria > Burkholderiales > Burkholderiaceae > Paraburkholderia > Paraburkholderia acidicola. Next base: position 509,313 of record NZ_MTZV01000004.1, on the reverse strand, counting down.
CGGATGCTTGGACTGGGTGTTGGCGGTAACCCCGAATACGCGATGCTGATGGCGCGTACGGCCTTGCTCGACATCGGTGGACAAGTCGAGGAGCATGGATACGATGCGGGCGACTGGCGCGCAACGTTGCACGAGGCGGTTCTTGCTAGCTGCGCCGCTGCGGGTTATCCGGTGCAGACGCTAAGAATCGTCGGCGCGCCGACCCACGCGGGGACGAAACCCGTCGCGCTGATGAGCGGCGAACCAGCTGCGACCACATATGTACGCGTCGAGCTGGAAGTCACTCACGCCTGATTCATCCCTTCATCGGCGCATCGCGTGGATTCAGACGACCGACCATCAACGGATCGGATGGCGTAAACGGGAACTGCGGCAGGTCACGCTCAAGTACACCAAAGGTCGCCCCAATCACCTCGCGTGAAAATGCAGTCACGCTGGTTCTGCAACCGATATCGCCCGGTGTCGGCTGGTCGAAGAAAATCAGAAAATGAAAACCGTCGTCACCTAGCGTTTCGATGTGATGAGGGTACGCACGCGGGACGAAATACACATCGCCTTGCTTAAGCTCGTACTCGTCGAGTGAACCGTCGGGGTCCAGCACACGCATTCTGGCGCTGCCCTTCTCGACATAGCCCATTTCGGCGGTTTCCGGGTGCCAGTGCACATCTCTCATGCCGTTTTCCTTAATACGAAGCGAGTACATGGAGATGTCTTCGAGTGCTGCCCAGTATTGCTTGCGCGCAAGATGCGCGGAGCCGAAGTCGTAGGAGAGCGGCGCATGCTGCCCTTCGACATCGAACAGACGCGCATTGGGTAATCCGGTGTTCGATGGCACGACAGCATTGCCTTGCCGGCGAACAATCTGTTTAGCCGATGAGCGATCGAACGCCGCAAACGCAGATGCAGGCAGATCGTAAGTGTTACCGAGCACGGCGTTTGTCATCGCATTGAAAGTCGAATGCAGCGAGAAGTGCTGAGGGCGCTCGTTGCGCAACGCGATGATCAACTCGGCCGGGTCATGGCCGATGTTCTCGATGTGGTAAATCGCCCCCGATTCAACGTGATACATCTGGCCGGGTTTCACCACGAACGATGAAAACGACGCACTGTTTCCCAGGGTCGAAATCAGCACGGTGCCAGATGCACAGTAGGCAAGCTGGTTGGCGTTGACGTTCCACTGCGGTTCGCGGATCGCGCCCGGGTTGAGGACCATGCGCTTGATGGACAGGCACTTCAGAATGGGCAGAACGCTTGCATCGACTGCGCTGATGAAGCCGTCCTCGCTTTCGAAGACGGGTTTGGCGGTGAGCAACGAAACGATGTGAGGAGATCTGGCTTGCATGATGTCGGATCCATTCGAATGAAATTGGCCGCTATTCATCTGCCCAGGTACGCTTTACATCCGATGCCTGGAACAAGGCGTTATTTTGACCGCAAGGTCGCAGGCAGATTCTGGTGGTCGGAAGAGCAGCAAGGCGCTCAAGCCAACATTAAGAAGCATAGGACAAAAAATTAACAATCTTGTCGTTGTGCAAAAGACCGCTTTGTCACACTAGAGGACAACATCCAATGTCGCGTCTGGACCAGACCGCGTCGCTTCAGCGAAGGTCACGCGCCCGCCAAAAATTAGCATCCGCGATGTACTACGCATCTGCTAAAGCATCGGCATTCGTAACTGCATTGTCTTAAAGAACGTATACCTGTCATATCGCGTCGCTAGATTAGCGGAAGACATGCGGCCCATGCCTTCCAGAATTGCCCTGCACTGAAGAAGCTGCCGTTACGGCGGGTATGCGAGTACCCGTCTTGTCATCGTTGTGCAAACCCCTGGTGAACAACCCGAAAAAGGCGGTGCTTTACATGGCAAGAATCAGCAGACGTACATTCCTCGAGCGCGCCGCGCAGACGGCCGGCGCGGCAGCAGTAGCCGCCGCGATACCGGAGAGCATCCGGCGTGCCCTCGCGATCGAACCGGCCCGCGTGACCGGTACCATCGAGGATGTCGCGCATATCGTCGTCCTGATGCAGGAAAACCGCAGCTTCGATCACTACTTCGGTTCGTTTCCCGGGGTGCGGGGCTTCAACGATCCGCGTACGGTGCTGCGGGCCGACGGCAAGCTGAACTGGTATCAGGCGTACAACGGACGCGACTACGTGCCATGGCACTTCGATACGTCCACCACCTCCGCGCAATGGCTGTCGTCCGACTATCACGACTGGACCTCGTATCACAACCTGTGGAACGAAGGCCGTTGCGACAAGTGGATGGCAGTGCAATGGCCGACCGCCATCGGTTATTACGAGCGCACCGATCTGCCGTACTACTATCCGCTCGCTGAGGCGTTCACGATTTGCGATGCCTACCATCAATCGATGATGGGGCCGACGAATACCAATCGCCTGTATCTGATGTCGGGCACTGCGTCGCCGAATAGCGACGGCACGAACGTCGCGACCAGCAATTACATGACCGACACAGGTCCGACGGTGTCGTGGGGCACGTTTCCAGAACGTCTGCAGCAGGCTGGGATTGACTGGCGGATTTATCAGGACGGTGGCGCAGGATCGTACAACGCGGTCGCGAACTTCCTGACGAGTCACAACTGGATCGACAACAAGAACAATTTCGACTGCAACGCACTCGCGTGGTTTTCGCAGTTCCGGTCGGCGGCGACGACGTCGGATCTGTATCAGCGCGGCATGGGCGTGCGCGGCATTTCGATGCTGCGCGACGATGTGCTCGCCAACCGTCTGCCGCAGGTGTCGTGGATCATTCCGCCGTTTTCGTCGTCCGAGCATCCGTGGTGGGGACCGTCGTTTGGCGAGCAGTACGTTTCGCGCATCCTCGAGGCGCTGACGTCGAACCCCGACGTATGGGCGAAGACCGTGTTCCTGATCTGCTACGACGAAGGTGATGGCGGCTACGATCACGTCACGGCGCCCGTGCCGCCGTGGAAGGCCGGCAAGGGCCTGTCGACCGTGAGCGTCGAAGGCGAGATTGAACAGGCTTCGGGTTTGCCTATTGGTCTTGGTCCGCGCGTTCCGCTGCTTGCGATATCGCCGTGGTCGAAGGGCGGCTGGACCAGCTCGGAAGTATTCGACCACACATCGGTGATCCGCTTTATCGAAAAGCGTTTCCTCGGTCAATACCCGAGCGTCTACGAAAGCAATATCACGCCGTGGCGCAGGGCGGTTTGCGGCGACCTGACATCGGTGTTCGATTTCGCGGGCACAGCCGATGCAGCGGTGCCCGCGAACCTGCTCAACCTGAACGCCACAGAGGCTCAGCTCGACTACGCTTACTGGACACAGTTCTATTTCGCGTCGCCGGCTTACCCGTCCTCCTATCCGGCCCAGAATGCGCCGCTGCCTGTTCAGGAGCCGGGGCAGCGCAAAGCGCGGCCCGTGCCGTATGAGTTGTTTGCGGAAGCCTCGATCAACCTGACCGCTGGCACGATCCAGCTCGCGTTCACCAACAACGGCAAGGCGATTCCAGGCAACGCGCAAGGCGTCTCCGCTGCCGTGTTCCAGGTCAACGACGCAAAGAGTAGCGATGGCCCGCGGTTCTATACGATCCAGAGCGGCAACCAGCTGGCTGACCAATGGTCGCCTGTGCGCGATTCACAAGGGCTCTACGATCTGTCGGTATATGGACCGAACGGCTTCTATCGTGCGTTCACGGGCAACGTCACGGGGCAAGCGACGCTTGAAGTCACCGTCGCCTATCTGCCCAATGGCAACTTGATCATCATGGCGCGCAATACCGGCAAGACTGTTCGCACGGTGACGGTCGTGGACAACGCTTATGGCGGTGCTACGCGCACCGGCCAGATCGCGCCGGGGAGCGTCGGCAGAATGGAGTGGGGTGCATCGGCAAGCGGCGGATGGTATGACCTGAGCGTCACGACAAACGTAGAGACGGGCTACCTGAGAAGGCTTGCCGGTCACGTCGAAACCGGTAGCGCCAGTGTGACCGATCCACTATTCAAATCGAGGCAGGCGTAAGCGATGAACCGGCAGAACATGCTCTGGGCGGCCTCTGCGATTATCGTGGCCGGTGCCGCGGTGTCTGGTGTGCTGCTCAGTAGCAGTTTCAACAGTGGTCGTAACAGCAATGCGCCGCAGTCCGCCAGTTCGGCGGCGGGCAACGCGTCTTTAGTGCAGAACAGCAAGGTGAACACCATGTCGTCCCCATCGCCGGCAGATTTTCAGGCGCAACTCGAAGCGTATGGACTCAAGCGCGCGCAGCTCTCGCCCGATGCACGTCGCGCAGCAGCACAGCAGTTGATCGACGAACTCAAGCAGGGTGCGCAGGCAGGCACGATCGATCCGCGTCATGCGTCCGATCTTGCCGACATGCTATGGATTGATGCAGAGCCGGATGCCGCCAAGCGCGTCGCTCGCAGCGACGCATTGCATCAGACGTTGCGTGACATCGCGATGCCGCCGGTAACGCCGTCGCCGCAGCGTGAGCAGCAGGATCAGTCATATGCCGAAGCGAGCCGGCAGGTGATCGCCGATGTTACGTCGAGTGTTTCGGATCGAACCGAGCAGCGTGTTTTGATCGACGAACGTTTGCGCGATCTGCGCAAGCGTATTTATGGCGATGCGGATGCGGGGCGATCGCGCTAGGGAAGGGCGAAACGGCACGACACGATCGTGATCAAGGTGAGCGTGGCACGTCGCGTCGTATCAGTCTCGATCCAGCTGTCTGAGAACCGCAGGCGACTCACCAAACCAGCGTATAAACGCTCGCCGGAAAGAGCGTGCATCGCTAAATCCTAGCCGCTCGGCCGTAGCCGAAACCGTGAGACCTTCGTCATGGAGGAGTTCGTGTGCAACCTTGGCGCACACGCGATCCCGGAGTTCGCGGAATGAAGTGTTGGCATCGGTCAAACGTCTGGCCAGCGTGCGAACGCTGAGGTCGAGTGCCTCGGCCGCTTGACCTATGGTTATCGTGGCATCGCCTGTCCGGCTCAACAGGTTTTCAACTGCGGCTGCCGTACCCAGGACCGGATCGCGATCTCGCGCTTGTTGTTCAAGAACCTCCTTGAGCTGCGCGGCCATGATGGGAGAATGTCCCGGCAAGGGGACGCTAAACCAGTGAAGGTTGATCAAGATACGGTTCCGCTTGCAGGCAAAGTGAACGGGGCAATCCAGTACTTCCTGATAGCGCGCGGCATGTGACGGAGCCTTATAAGCGACGTCTACCGCGTGAAAAGAGAAAGTCGGACCCAGCAGAATGCGCAACAGCGCGAGAGCGCTCGAAACCATCTCTTCGACAAGAAACGGTTGAACGCTGGCATCCTTGATCGGTGTGATGATCGACACGATTCCAAAGACATCGTCGACCTCGTAATCGAGACCCACGAGCGGACCAGGTTGCAGGTAGTGGCGCATGGCCAGTGTCAGCGCGTGATGCAAATCAGGCTCTGCCATCATCGCGAAGCCGACCATGCCGAAGTGACTCAGATTCTGCCGGCGGCCCACTTCAAGCCCGAGGTCCGGACGTCCAGTGAGTCGCAAAGAGCGCCGAATCAGACTCCACGCCTGACGCTGGGATATCTGCATGCCGTGCAGAAGTTCATCCGGTGTAAACCCAAGTTCCAAACATGCTCGCTGCGGACTGACGCCAAGCTCCGGCAGAAATTGCATTAACGCGGCCATCGAATATGCCGTGATCTCCGGAATGAACTGACGTTCGTCGATCTTCTTGCGCGACATCCGATCCTCAATTGGCAGAATTTGTCCCCATCGTAAAGCAGAAGGGAAAACGTAATTCAACACGTGAGCGCCGTAAAACAGCGTATTTCCCTGCTCATCCCGCTGCGCGTGCACTTTTCCTTGCGTGTAAACACCAGGCTCATTCGACTTTTGGCGTCCTAACGCGTCCTTATGCACCGCGAGTATAAATTCAACGTCGTCGAGAAAGAAAGGGAAGCTCAATGGAATTGAAATCTGCGCGCGAAGCGGTCGTCGCCGCTGGCCAGCGACTGGCCGCCAGGGGAATCATCATCGGTACGTCCGGCAATCTCTCTGTGCGCGAAGGCGATCACGTTGTGGTGACGCCCTCTGGTGTAGCACTCGACGCCGTACAGCCGGACGACCTCGCAGTCATCGATATGGATGGACAGTGGCTCACCGGCCGGCATAAGCCGACTTCGGAAGTGCAACTTCATCTTGCGGTCTATCAGCACAACGCCAAGGCACGTGCGATCGCCCATACCCATGCGGTGGGATCCACCGCAGTGTCATGCACCTGCACTTCGCTGCCGCCCATTCACTACACCAGCCTGTATCTCGGCGGTGAAGTACGCGTGGCGAAATACGCGACCTATGGCTCAAAGGAGCTGGCTGAGAACGTGGTCGAAGCACTAGCCGACGGCAAGAGCGCAGCGCTGATGGCGAATCACGGAACGATCGCCTATGGCAGCACGATGGATCAGGCGTGCGAGCGACTCGAACTGCTGGAATGGCTATGCGATGTCTATCGCGCAAGCGTGCCGCTTGGCCGCATCCGCGCACTGACCGCCAGCGAACTGGCCGACGTCATGCAGATGTATCAGAACAATCGCTACGCGTCGGGTCCGCAACAGGCGTCCTGAATGACAGAGCATGCGCCGTCCGGGATCAACCCGGTCATCCGGCAAAGTCTTGAATACTTTTATCTCCAGGAAAGCAGCAATGAATCCTGCATTGCGTAACACCGATTTCCCCGCGGGCGTGAACCGCGTCAAACATCCGTCCGGGATTAGCTACTGGCCTGAAATCGATGCCGTCGATCAGGCCGGCCGACGCCTCGCCACTGGTCCGATGCCGAAACTCACCGCGCAGCACAGCGCGCAGGTTGAGGAATGGTTTGCGGCGCATTGCAACAGCTCAAGGGAGTTGGCTCAAGAAGCGAAGAAGTACATTCCAGGCGGCGTGCAGCACAACCTCGCGTTCAACAAGCCGTTTCCGCTCGACATCGTGCGTGCCCAAGGTGCTCACTTGTGGGATGCCGACGGGAACCGTTACATCGACTTCATCCAGGCGGGCGGCCCCACGCTCCTCGGCAGCAACTTCGAGCCGGTGCGCGAGAAGGTCGCGGAACTGCTGCATGAATGCGGCCCGGTGACCGGCCTGTTCCACGCGTACGAACTCAAGCTGGCCCGTCTCATCCACGATTTCATGCCGAACATCGAACTGTTCCGGATGCTCGGCAGCGGTACCGAAAGCGTGATGGCGGCGATCCGGGCAGCGCGCACGTTTACCGGTCACGCACAGATCGTCAAGGTTGGTGGCGGCTATCACGGCTGGAGCGATCAGGTCGTCTACGGTATGCGTCTGCCGGGCACCGGTCTGCTCGATGCCGCAGGTATTCCTGAAGGCGCGCTGAGCAACACCACCGAAGTCTGGCCCAACGACATCGACGCGTTGCGCCACGTCTTGCTGGCCAACAAGGAACGCGGCGGAACCGCGGCCGTTATCGTCGAGCCGTTTGGCCCCGAGAGCGGTGTGCGGCCGGTACGCCTCGATTACAACGAACAGGTAAGCGGCTTGTGCAAAGAGTACGGCGCGCTGCTGATTTTCGACGAGGTGGTCACGGGTTTTCGTGCTGGGCTCGGCGGAGCGCAAGCCTTCTTTGGCCTTAAGCCTGACCTGACGATCTTCGGCAAATGTGTTGCTGGTGGTTATCCCGCTGCTGGCGGTGTGGGTGGTCGTGCGGATGTGATGAGCGTGTTTGCTGCAGGTATTGGCGGCACCGGTCGTCGTGCGATGGTCGGCGGCACGCTGTCTGCCAATCCGTTGAGCTGTGCGGCGGGCTACTGGAGTCTGCTGGAAATCGAACGGACCAATGCTCCGGCAGCGGCCGGTCGCGCAGGCGATCGTCTGAGCGCAGGTCTGCAAACGCTGATCGACAAATACAGGTTGCCGTTTGTGACCTACAACCTCGGCGCAATCGTTCATCTGCACACGACCGGCATATTGCAACTCGATCTGCGCGAAAAAGGTGCGAAGGAACAGATCGCACATCGTAAGGAAGGGTTAGAGGACTTTGGCGCAGCGTTCACTGCCGCCGGGATCATCACACTAGCCGGTAGCCGGCTGTACACGTCACTCGCGGATACCGACGAAGTCGTCGACGACGCGCTCAACCGCTTCGAGCAGGTGTTCCGGGGAGTCGAAGGTGCCGCTGCATAACGAACGCTACGTGCTCGCGATCGATCTGGGAACGAGCGGCGCGAAGGTCGCGCTGGTTACCACCACCGGGCGTGTCGTTGCACACGAGAAAGAGCATGTCGATCTGATACTCGGCGAAGGCGGGCTCGCCGAGCAGGATCCCGATAGTTGGTGGCAGGCTATCTGTCTTGCGAGTCGACGGTTGCTGCAAAGGCATCCAGTTCCGGCGGAGGCGATCGTCTCCGCCTGCGCGGGATCGCAGTGGAGCTGCACGGTGGCGGTCGACGCTAACGGCGTGGCGTTGCGTCATGCGCATAGCTGGCTCGACAGTCGTGGTCGCAAGCAGGCACGTCGTGTTGTCGGTGGATGGATTCGTGTGCCGGGTACACCGTACAGCGCACGCAAGCTGATGACGTGGCTGCGTCGTACGGGCGGGGCGCCTTCGATCGATGGCAAAGATCCGGTTGGCCAGATCCACTGGATACGTACCGAGGAACCCCAGGTGTACGCGGCAACGCGCTGGTTTCTCGACGCGCCTGAATATCTGACGCTACGCCTGAGCGGTCGCGCGGTCGCGACACCCGATTCGATCGTTCCGAGGTGGTGCACCGACAACCGGGATCTGTCGAACGTTCAATACGATACGAAACTGCTGGCGCTAACCGGAATCGAGCGCGAGAAGTTGCCGGACCTGGTGCCGTCGGCGTCGGTCGTCGGACCGATGACGCCCACCGCAAGAAGCGAACTCGGGCTAGGTGGCGAGCATGAGATCGCGGTCGTCGCTGGGGTCGGCGATACGATTGCCGCGGCCATCGGTGCCGGCGCGGTTAACGACTATCAACCTTATCTCTACATCGGAACGTCGGCCTGGTATTCCTACCATTTGCCCCACAAGCGCGCTGACGTGATGCGGAGCGTCTTCACCTTGCCTTCGGTCGTGCCAGAGCGCTATTGGGCCGTTGGGATTCAGGAGACAGCGGGCAAGGCGGTCGAGTGGTTGCTCGACAACGTGATTTTTGCCAGCGACGAATTTGCCAGTGAAGCGCGGTCCGAAGACGCACTGGCGCGACTCAACGCCGTTGGTATGGCGGCGCCCGCGGGGAGCAATGGCGTCATCTTCACGCCCTGGCTCAATGGCGAGCGCACGCCGGTCGACGACAACGACGTGCGCGGCGGCTGGCACAACCTCTCGCTGAAAACCACCCGGGCTGACCTTGTTCGCAGCGTGATCGAAGGCGTGATGTTCAACGCTCGCTGGATGATCGAATCGGTTGATCGACTGGCGAAAAAGGACCGTCCGCCCGTGTCGCTGCCTATTCGCTTTATCGGCGGGGGAGCGTCGTCGGACCTGTTTTGCCAGGTAGCGGCCAACATCCTCGGAAGATCCATCGCTCAGGTGCGCGATCCCGTCTCCGCCAATCTGCGGGGCGCCGGCCTTCTCGGGGCAATTGGCACGGGTCATCTGAAATGGTCGCAGGTCAGCGATGCCGCGGAGATCGCACGAACATTTTCTCCCGAGCTTTCGTTACGGAAACTTTACGACCGCAGATTCGAGGCATTTGTCCGGATCTACAAAGGGAATAAAGCGGTGTATCGAGATCTCGCTGCGCCGGTCGGCAAACACGAGACCAAAACCAATGAGTTAGCCGGACAGGGCCAGTTGCTGGGCTCTTCAGATTAGACACAGGCGCGGGTACTAACCGTCGCCATCTGTAGGCAAGGTATGGGGAGAATCGTATGAGTGAGCCAGCAGGTTTTGTGAGCGACAGCCTCGATCGCGGACAGGAAGGTCTGCGAGGGAATCTGACTGCGCGCAGCATCACGCTGTTGATCGTTGCAGCAGCGTCGCCGCTGGGTGTGGTGATCGGCCAGTCGACGGTTGGTTTTATGTTGGGAAATGGTCCGGGACTCGCGGGCGCATTTCTACTGTCTGGATTGCTGATTCTCTGTTTCGCGATTGGTTACAGCGCATTGATCCGCGACATCCCGGGCGCGGGCGCCTTTTATTACTACCTCTCAGTGGTCTTCGGGCGGAGAGTCGGCACGGGCGCGGCGCTCGTCGCACTGACCTCATATCTGGTCCTGTCGGCTGCGTTGGCCGTTGGGGGAGGCTACTTTGTCGATCTGGTGTTGCAGACCATGAACATCCATGTCGGATGGAAATGGTTCGCGCTGGGCTTTATCGTTGCAGTCGCGATTCTGGGTCGCTCCAACATCGACATAGCAGCAAAATTCCTCGTGCCGCTGGTGCTTGCGGAGTTCGGCATCATTCTTCTGCTGACCATCGCGATCATCTATCACAAGGGGCTGGCGGCATTCCCTTATGAAGCGGTAGCGCCGTCTTTCGTGTTCACGAAGGGATTCGGCTTCTCGATGATGACGGGGCTCTCTGCGTTTATCGGCATCGAAACCGCGGCGTTGTATGTACTCGAGGCACGCAATCCCGGCCGGGCAATTCCAAGAGCGACGCTTGGCGCCGTATTACTGATCAGCGTCTCGTATGTGGCTTGCGTATGGGCAATTGTTGGTGACCTCGGTGTGCACTCCATTCAGGCACTTGCGACGAAAGAGCAGGGCGATCTGATTTTAGGTGTGCTCGGAAGGAACACCGGGGAAGTGCTGGCCAGTGTTGCAGCGATCATGGTGTGCACCAGCACGTTTGCCTGCTATCTGGCTACGCATAACGCGGCCGCTCGTTATGTTTTTACGCTTGCGCAAAACGGCACCGTGCCGCGCACGTTCGCTGCTGCCAGTTCAAAACATGGTTCCCCCGCTCGCGCCAGTCTTCTCGTGACCGTGTGCGTCGCGCTCGTGGTCGGTATCCCGGCATTGCTTAACGTCGACCCCTATACGGTGCTGTTTCCCAGCGCGATGGCGCTAGGAACGATCGGGATCATCGCGCTGCAAGCGGCCGTAGCTATCGCGACTGTGATTCATTTCCGGCGCAAACGCGATCGACGATTGTGGGTGAGCCTCATCTACCCCGCGATCGGTGCCATCGGTCTTCTGACCGCAACGTGGCTGGTTGCAGAGAACTACAAGGTACTCACCGGTAGCACGTCGCCTCTCCTGAACGGTGCGCCGTTTCTGCTACTGGGTCTCTTTACTTACGGCGTCCTTGCCGCGAGGCCGGAATAACATGACTCATATTCTTATCACTGGATGCAGCAGCGGCTTTGGCTATCTCGCCGCATTGGGCCTGGCGCGGCGCGGCAACCGCGTTTTCGCCACGATGCGTGATCCTGAGCGTGGTGCACAGCTAGCCGACGTGGCGTCACGCGAAGGATTGGCACTCACCGTTCACCCGCTCGATGTGACGGACAAGGCATCGGTGGATCGAGCCGTTGCCGGAATCATCGAACTGGGTGGGAAGATCGATGTGCTGGTCAATAACGCGGGCTATGCCCTTCGTGGCCCGATCGAATGTATCTCGGACGAAGAAGCACACCGTCAGTTCGATACCAATGTAATCGGTGTCCTAAGGCTCATCCGTGCGGTGATTCCACACATGCGGGCGCGGGCCGCGGGGACGGTCATCAACATGTCCTCGCTGTCTGGGCTGGTGGGAATTCCGTATGAGGGGCTATACAGCGCGAGCAAGCACGCAGTCGAAGCGTTGACCGATGCGTTGCGATTCGAACTCGCCGGCACCGGAGTGCGCGTTCTGCTGATCGAGCCGGGCGCCTTTGAAACGGGCTTCGTCGGAAATACATCAGAGGCAGCGAATTTTCGGCCGGAGCACCCGCTGTGGGAGGAATACCAGGCGTTCTGGGTCGCGGCCGCGGGGATGACCGGAGGTGCACGTTCGGACCCCGCCGCAGTGGTCGAAGCGATCCATCGGGCAATCACCGACTCTGCTGCGCCTTATCGACAGCTCGTCGGCGCCGATGCACAGCATGCGGTTGAGTTGAAACGAAGTGCTGGCCTGGAAGATACAGGCCCGGTGATTCGTGAAACGCTGCAGTTGCCCTGATTCGCTGATTAGCAACGTACTGGCATATCAACTAATACAACAAAAGGGACCATCAAGAAATGAAAAAGCAAACCTTGCTGTGCACGGCTTTGTCACTGTGGTGCAGTGCCACCTGGGCACAAACCAGTCTCACGCTATACGGTGTGCTCGACGCCGGACTCCGTTATCAGACCCATGGTGTGAGTTACGGTGCGGATGGCGCACCCGTCTCGACCGGAAAGCAGTTTGGGATGACGACTGGCGGTGGCCTCACGGAGAGCTACTGGGGCTTGAAGGGGCAGGAAGATCTGGGTGGAGGTGCGCAGGCGTCATTCGTCCTGGAGAGTCATTTCGACCCCAGCAGCGGCGGCATTACCCCACAGGGGTCAGTGAATTTCTTTCAGGTCTCGTATGTGGCTCTGATGTCGCCCACGCTAGGGCAACTCTCGCTGGGCCGGCAATATAACGTGGCCTTCGAAGGCACGACGCTCGCATACGGTTCTAATCTGTGGGCCGGCGATCAGGATCCCTATACCAATCTCTTCAAGCCCGAGCAGACGATGCTTGCCGGCGCGCGTACCAGCAGCATGATCCAGTACGGCGCACAACTGGGCGACGTGATCCTGCTCGGGCAATACGCGCCTGGAGGCCAGGCGGGTGGTGGCGGATCAGGTAGTCAGATCGGCGCCTCGATCGCGTATGCGCCGCCCAAAGGTCCGGTAAAGGTCGCCGCATCGTTCCTGCGTACACGGGACGACGTGACGAACGCCAAGTTCGATATCTATACCGGCGGCGGCTCGCTCAACATCGGCAATTTCTCGGTCAACGCGGGCTACTTTGAGAACGCACGGGACAACGCCTTCACGAATTTCGGTAACGGCCCGTTCAGCTCGGTCGACCTGGCCGGTCTCGGGATTATTTCGCCGGCGCAGGTCGTCGACCCCAACATCCCGGGGGGCTTTGACAAACGGAAGATGATTCTTGCGGGCCTCACCTACCGCTTTACGCCGGCAGTCACCGTTGCAGTCAACGGCTGGTGGACCAAGCAGACTGGCTACACGCCCGAGTTCAATGGCTGGGCGCACCAGTACCAGATCGTGGCCGGCTACAGCCTGTCGAAGCGCAGCATGCTGTACGCCGAAGCGGACTACTCGATGTACCGCGGCGGTCTGATCGGTGCGCAGCTCGTCGGTGTAAACGGTCAGTCGCCATCGACCAGTTCGACGCAGCTAGGTGTGATGGCTGGTTTGCGCCACTACTTCTGACCGCTGTACGACATCCCGTTGAATGACCGTCGACCAACCCGCCCGGGAAGCGCAATGACAACGCCTGGATTTTCATGGCGCTTTCCGGCAGTACCCATTGCGGCGGGCACCGCGGCATCGCATACCCTGTAGCCCCCGATACGGAGCAGCAATGTTAGCGTCGAAATATCTGAAGCAACTTGGCATGGCGGCCCTGCTCGGCGTAGCCGCCATGAACGGCCACGCGGCCGATGTGCCCACGCCTGACCCTTCCATTCCGTATTACTCATGGTACGAAGTCACGCTGCCGGAGAGCAGCGGTGCCTCCTGCGGCAACGGCACGCCGATGCGTTTCTACATCAACCGCGCGCAGTCGGACAGCATGGCGTACTTCATGGAGTCGGGCGGTGGTTGCTGGGACGAGGGCACGTGTACGCAGACCCCCACCGGCGCAGAGGCCGGTCTAGGCGAATCGAACCCGGACGGTATTCCCCACAATTACCTGAATGGCACAGCGAGCCAAAGCCTGAGGTCTTCGCTCATTGCACCGGTGATATCGCGCATGGATCTCGAACATGTTCTGCTCGGCGAACCCAAGGTAGAGACGCAGGACTGGACGCAGATATATGTTCCGTACTGCACAGGTGATAACTACGGCGGCAATGCCGTACGCAACTACACATCGCCGTCCGGTGACTGGCGCCTCCAGCACTTCAGCGGTATGAAAAACACCGAGGCCATCACGCAATGGCTGGCCGATCATGGACTCGCGAAACCGAACCGCCTTCTCGTCTATGGAGTTAGCGCGGGCGGTTACGCAACGCTCCTTGAATATGCGACGATCCGGGCCGCACTGCAACCGCAGGCCCACAGCTCGATGCTTGACGATGCCGGCACTGTGATGATTTCGCCGTTCAATGCGGATCCGACTACCCATCCGTCGGTAGGCCTCTACAGTAAGGTTCGTCAGGAGTGGAACCTGTCAGGGCCAAACGGCATCATTGCGAAGAACAGCAAGCTGCTGAAGAATCTCGATCCCAACAATATGGGTAGTTCGTACGCGGCACTATCGGCAACCTTCCCGCATGACCGGTTCGGCTACACCACCTACCAGCAGGACAAGATCATAGCGGCGTATCACTATCGCCCGTTCGTACCGGCGGTTATCGCCGCGCCGGACGACACGACCAAGGACACGCTGTCGCTGGCTTTGTATGGTCCGGAACTCGACCGTCTCAAGCAGGCGTTAAATCCGTTGCCGAATTTCGGCTATTTCATGCCTTGGGCCCGTAACGACTTCATCGACAACCACTCGACCACGCTCGTCAGCTTTCAGGGATCGGGCATTCACGAGAATGGCATCAACGCGGATGTCGGCGATTTCATCAACAACCTGCTGAATCAGCAGGATCCGTCCGAGACACCCTTGATGAAAGTATTCAGAACCGAGCAATGGTCGGACTTCACCGCCTCGACGTTTCTGTCCTGGCTCGACAGTGTTATCAATATCACTGGAGAGGCTGGTCCGATCTCGACGCATAAAGACTGATCGATGCCGCATCAATCAAAGTACTGGCGGGGCATCGTGGCCATACTCGTGAAGCGCAGCGGCAATTGTCGGCGGTCGGTTTCGATAATTTCGACGTAGATGACCGCAGTGAGGAATACGTGAGAATTGCTGTCCGGATGGGACCCACTGAACGGCCGTCTATGCACTTGTCCGTGTGTCGGGCTGTTCCTATCCTTCAGTGTCGGGCGTGGTTTGTGCGGTGATGGCGATCGTCGATACGATAGCGCGATCCGTCGTTATGCGAAATGACATTGCTGCGCAGACTCGCCCGATGTATGACGACGCATCGCACTCAAGCGCAGGTCCGAATAGCGGATAGTGTCCAACCTCTAAATCTCGGCGTGTCTCGCGGAATATTTCCGTCTATTATTGCCACTGATTGCAACAATTTGCAACATAAAGAAGCAAAATAAAGCAGGGAGACGTGATGCAAAAATCGAGGCTTTCATGGAGTCTATTGGCAGTGCTACTGACTGGTGGCGCCATTGCGGCAGCGTGGTGGTATGGAGCGCCATCGAGTGCCGCGGCTACGCAGCCCGCCAGCACTGCTGCGTCCGCGCAGCAGACAGCACCGTCCGGGCAGGCACAGGCTTCATCGACAGCAGGTCCCGCTGAACGCCGGCTCGACATCGCAGCATTGCGCAAGAGTCTGGCCGGCCGGCCCGACGCTGAAGCGGAAGTGCAACGCATCCTGGCGTTTGCGCGCTTCCAGGATCAGGTCGCCGACTACGGCAAGAATCGCAAGAACATGTCCGACCAGGACAAGCGCATCCTCGCGCAACAGATCCTTGGTGAACTGCCCGAGCATGTCGCACGCAACGAGATCGTTCCGGTGCAGGCCGAAGCGATGAGCGCGGCGCTGCTGATCGATGCTGAGCCCGATCCGGCCACACGTGACGCAGCGATCCAGAACATGCAGCAGCAGTGGAACAGCTACGCGCAACAGACGGTCGGCCCGTCGCCCGCGCAGGATCCGCGTTTTCAGACGTATTCGCAGCAGGCCAAACAGATCGTCGACCAGGTGCAGTCAACGGTACGCGATCCCGACCAGCAGCAAACGATCATCAGCCAGCGTTTGCAGACGCTGCGCACGCAGATCTACGACGGCGGCGCTCCGTCCGGTACGAACTAAATCTCGCTTCGTAGTAGTCATAGCGTCCCGTTAGAGGACGTTAGAACAATCGTATCTATAAACAGGGAAGAGACATGATTTCAATACGCCTCATCGCGCGGCTCTGCGTGGCATTTCTGTTGAGCCTGACCGTGTTCAACGCTCACGCGGCGGCAGCCGCACCGGCTACGCCTGATCCATCGATTCCGTATTACTCGTGGTACGAAGTGACGCTGCCGGAGAGCACCGGCGCCAGTTGTGGCAACGGTACGCCGATGCGCTTCTATATCAATCGCGCGCAGTCGGACAACATGCTGGTTGGCTTCGAACCCGGTGGCGCCTGCTGGGACTACGGTACCTGCTCGGGCGACGCGACCGGGGTAGAGAAAACATTGGGCGCGGCCAATCCCGATGGCATTCCGCACAACTACATGGACGGCACGCTGACAGAGTCGCTTACGTCGACCTTCCTGTCGCCGATCATGACCCGTATCAACTTCCTGACGTGGCTGGT
The DNA here is from genome assembly GCF_002362315.1 of Paraburkholderia acidicola. Classification (GTDB taxonomy): domain Bacteria; phylum Pseudomonadota; class Gammaproteobacteria; order Burkholderiales; family Burkholderiaceae; genus Paraburkholderia; species Paraburkholderia acidicola. Next base: position 492,759 of record NZ_MTZV01000004.1, on the reverse strand, counting down.
GGGGGAGCCCAAGGTGGAGACCCAGGACTGGACCCAGGTCTACCTGCCGTATTGCAGCGGCGACATCAGCACCGGTAACGCGGTCCAGAACTACACCGGGCCGAACGGCAACTGGCGTATCCAGCACTTCGCCGGCATGAAGAACACGCAAGCCGTGATGCAATGGCTTGTGTCGCATGGTTTATCAAAGCCGCAACGTCTACTTGTATGGGGTGTTAGCGCGGGAGGCTATAGCGCACTAACCAACTACTCTACGGCTCGGGATGCGCTTCAGCCGCAGTCCTTCAGTTCGTTGCTCGATGACGCGGGTACGGTATTTGTCACGCCGTTCAATGCCGATCCTGCGACACATCCTTCGGTCCGAATCTACAACTACATCAAGCAGCAATGGAACTGGGCGGGTACGAGCGGCTTTCTGACAAAGCTGCGTACTACGCTAGGCACCGCCTTTGACACTAACAACGTGGGCAGCATCTACAAGGGGCTAAGCGCGAAATATCCGCATGACCGTTTAGGTTTCGCGACCTTCCAGCAGGACAAGGTCATCTCGGCGTTCCATTACTTCCTGTTCGATCCAACGGTCGAGGCGTTGCCAGACGTCGCATCGAAATCTACCGCGTCGTTGGCTTTGTTCGATCAGGAGCTTCCGGGTATCAAGACCGAATTGAATGGGCTGACGAATTTTGGTTACTACATCCCGTGGGCTCGCGGTGACTTCGTAGATAACCATATGGTTACCGCGATCACATTCGCCGGTACCGGGATCAACGAGGACGGCATCAATGCCCATGTCGGCGACTTCGTCAACAACCTGCTTAACCAGAAAGATCCGCTGGATACGCCGGTGATGAAAGCGTTCAGAACCGACCAGTCATCCGATTTTTCATGGACGTCGATCGCAGCGGTGTTTCTGAATCTGTTTGGTGTCAATCCGATATGAAGTCGGCGTGTAGACGGTAAGCCGTCTACACGCTTCGAACCGATATGACTTGCGGTCCCCTACTGGCCGGCTCGCTCGCCGGCTGCGGGCGACCGTATGCCCTGCATCGGTGGATACGGAGAAAACATGCTTTCGATGAAATACATCAAGCAGCTTTGTCTGATGATCCTGCTCGGTATCGCCGCCGTGAATAGCCACGCGGCTGATACCACCGCGCCGGATTCGTCCATCCCGTACTACTCGTGGTACGAGGTGACGTTGCCGGAAAGCAGCGGTGCTAGTTGCGGCAACGGTACGCCGATGCGCTTCTATATCAACCGCGCACAATCGGATAGCACGCTGATCGGCTTCGAGGGCGGTGGCGCGTGCTCGGACTACGGCACATGTTCAGGCGATGCAACGGGCGTGGAGCAAAGAGTCAACGCGGTCAATCCAAATGGGATTCCGCACAACTACATGAACAGCACGGTCACGCAGTCGCTGTACTACACCTTCATGTCGCCGGTCATGACGCGTGTCGATCTGCTCACGACACTACTCAATGACCCGAAGGTCGAGACGCAAAACTGGACTCAGGTTTTCATCCCCTATTGCAGTGGCGATTTCCACAGTGGCGACGCGGTCCAGAGTTACATCGGACCGAACGGCAACTGGCGCGTCCAGCACTTCGCCGGTCTGAAGAATACTCAGGCGGTGATGCAATGGCTGGTCTCGCATGGCTTTGCAAAACCTCAGCGGTTGCTGGTGTGGGGTCTTAGTGCGGGCGGCTACGGTTCGCTAGTCAACTACGGCACGGTTCGCGACGCGCTTCAACCGCAGGCACACAGCTCTTTGCTAACCGACGCAGGGGGGATGTTTGTAACGCCCTTCAATGCCGACCCCGCGGCGCATCCTTCCGTGCGGATGTATCAGGTCATCAGGCAACAGTGGAACTGGGGCGGCGCGGCGGGCTTGTTGACGACGCTGCGTAACAAGTTGGGTCAAGCGTTCGACACGAATAACGTCGGCAGCGTCTATCAGGCGTTGAGCGAGAAGTATCCGCACGACCGCCTGGGGTACTCGACTTTCCAGCAGGACAAGACGATTGCCGCATACCACTACTTCCTGTTCGATCCGGCCATCGAGGCGTTGCCTGACGTTGCGTCGAAATCCGCGGCCTCGCTGGTGTTGTTCAATCAGGAGTTACCGGGCATTAAGACAGCGCTGAACAGGCTAACGAATTTCGGTTACTACATGCCGTGGGCACGCGGCGATTTTATCGACAACCACACACTGACCTCAGTGACGTTCGACGGCACAGGCATCGACGAGAACGGCATCCATGCCAACGTCGGCGACTTCGTCAACAACCTGCTCAATCAGAAAGATCCGCTGGATACGCCCGTGATGAAAGCGTTCAGAACCGATCAGTCGTCCGATTTTTCATGGACATCGGTTGCAGCGATCTTTCTGAATCTGTTTGGCATTAACCCGATATGAACACCGCGCGTAAGCAGTAGCGCGGCTACCTGTCGGACCGGCATAACCTCGCAGTAGCCCGCTCGCCCACTGCGAATAAAGGAACACCCTGTATCCATCGATAAGGAGGAGCAATGTTCGCACTGAAATACATGAAGCATCTGGGCGTAGCGGGTCTGTTCGGCATGGCAATGGCAAGCGGTCACGCAGCCGATACGACCGCACCAGACCCATCCATTCCGTACTATTCGTGGTTCGAAGTGACGCTGCCGGAGAGCACCGGCGCAAACTGCGGCAATGGCACACCGCTGCGGTTCTATGTGAACCGTGCGCAATCCGACAGCATGCTGTTCATGATGCAGCCGGGTGGCGCGTGCTGGGATTACGGAACCTGCACCCAGACGTCGACGGGTGCAGAAGCAGGCTTGGGCGGCTTCAACCCGGACGGCATCCCGCACAACTACATGAACGGTACGACGGACGAAGCCCTGATGTCGTCGTTCCTGTCGCCGCTGCTCACGCGTATGGATCTCGAGCACATTCTGGTCGGTGAACCTTCGGTAGAAACGCAGAACTGGACTCAGGTCTACGTTCCGTATTGCAGCGGCGATATTCATATGGGCAACGCGGTGCGCAACTACACGTCGCCGACCGGTGACTGGCGCATTCAGCACTTCAGCGGCACCAAAAACATTCAGGCAGTGAGCCAGTGGCTGGTCGATCATGGATTGAGCAAGCCGAACCGCTTGCTGGTGTATGGCATGAGCGCAGGCGGCTACGGAACACTCGCCAACTATGCGTCGATCCGCAATACGCTGCAGCCGCAGGCGCATAGCTCGTTGCTGGACGATGCCGGTACCGTATTCAACACGCCGTTCAATGCCGATCCGACGACGCATCCTTCGGTGGGGCTATACGACAAGGTCCGCACCGAATGGAATATGACGGGGCAAGGCAGCATGATCACGGTGAACAGCAAACTGCTCAAGAACTTCGATCCCAACAATATGGGCAGTGCGTACGCGGCACTTTCTGCCACGTTCCCGCATGACCGTTTCGGCTTTTCGTCGTATCAGCAGGACAAGATCATCGCGGCCTATCACTACCGCGCGTTCGTGCCGGCAGTCATCGCAGCGCCGGATGACACGACTAAAGACTCACTGTCGCTGGTCATGTTCAACAACGAGCTGGATGGCCTCAAGCAGGCGTTGAACCCGTTGCCGAACTTCGGCTATTACATGCCGTGGGCGCGTAACGACTTCATCGACAACCATCAGGTCACCGCGGTCAGCTTCACAGGCTCGGGGATACACGAGAACGGCATCAACGCTGACATCGGCAATTTCGTCAGTGATTTGCTCAACCAGAAGGATCCGTCCGATACGCCGGTCATGAAGGCGTTCCGGACCGAGCAGTGGTCCGACTTCACGTTCTCGACGTTCCTGTCGTGGCTCGACAGCATTCTCAATCTGACTGGGGAAGCGGGGCCGATCTCCACTCACCACGCTTGATATCGCACTGGCTGTCGCAATCCCGGAAGGGGACGCGGCAGCCAGTGCCGACCTGTTACAGGCGGTGTTGTCTCTCAGGTCCCGCCTGCACCCTCGGCGGGCCTTTGCCAGGACCGCAAGGTCTTGGCCTTTTTATATCCCGGGTAATTGCCACGCCTTTTCACGGGTGGCGTGAAAGCGGGCATGGTGACAACAGAGGAAGATCAGGCCGTCGCATATAAAAGGCAAGCCCGGTGACATTTCGTCGTTGCAATAAGGGGATTGCGCTTTTACAGTTAAACGAGCGTTGTTTGACCCTTCCGCCGAAGCGAATATTTCATGTTACTTGATTCGCATAGCCATTTTCTGCGAAATCCGCCTGTTTGCGGTGGTGCAGAAGACTTCGCGGCGAGGAATCGCCGTCTGGCACTGCTTCGACGCAAACGTTTCAATAGCGCAGTGGCCACGCGCGGCTCGATTTTTACCGAAAAAAAGATATCCAGAATGAAAATTACATAGACGAAAGGTAGCAAGTTGGCGCATTATCTTTCAGGCGTTCCGTGGGTATTAGAATCGTCGATAAAAACCAGTTGCCTCGTCGCACGTAAAAACGATTGTCTTGCATGCACAGACAATGAGGCGCGAATATTCCGAGGGCGAATTTATGCAACGCGAATTCGAATTTCCGGCGGGTTCTGTGTGGCGCCTTTTCACCATGCTGTAGAGGATTGCCATGACCAAGTGCTGGAATGGCATTCATGACGCACCTTACGGCGAGACTGACCGCCATAGCCAAAGCCATCAGAAGAACAGATACGGCTGGGGCACCGGAATCCTGCTAGCCGTGCTGCTGTCGCCAGCTCACGCTCAGGTCGCACCGCCCAATGCAGGACAAATCCTGCGGCAGACCGAGCAGGCTCCGCAGAGCTTGCCACCACCACAAGCACCGTTAAAGCTCGATGTCGAGAATGCCGGGCAATCCGTTTTGCAGGCGCCGCCCACCGCGAAATTCCGCGTCACGGGCTTTCGTATTCAAGGCAACACCGTCTACCCCGAAGCGCGCTTGCAGCCCTTGCTGCACGACGCGATAGGTCGCGATCTGGATCTGGCCGGCCTGGAGGAAGTCGCGGCGCGCATCACCGGTTACTACCGCGATCATGGTTTCCTGCTCGCGCGTGCGTATCTACCTGCCCAGGACATACACGATGGCGTCGTCGCTATCGCCGTCCTGGAAGGCCGCTACGACAAGATCGTCGTGCACAACGAGTCTCTGGTGAGAGACTGGGCCGCCGATATGCCGCTGCAGGTCTTGCAACCCGGCGATGTCGTGCAGACCCAACGTCTCGAGAGTGCCTTGTTGCTGACGGGCGATCTGGCTGGCGTCGGTGATGTGGCGTCGACGTTGCGCCCAGGCAGCACGGTCGGCACGTCGCAACTGGATGTGGCGATCCCGGCGGACAGGCGGGTGTCGGGTTCGGTATCGCTCGATAACTACGGCAATCGCTATACCGGCGGCGATCGTCTTGGCGCTTCGCTCGCGGTGAGAAGCCCGTTAGGCATCGGCGATCTGTTCAACGTCGACGGCCTCGTCTCGGACGAGCATCAATACTATGGCCGCGCCAGCTATCAGGTACCGGTGGGCAGTTATGGCACGCAGATTGGCGCCGCGTATTCGGCGCTCAGGTATTCGTTGGGCAAAGAGTTCGATCAACTCGATGCGCATGGCACGGCGCGGACTGTCGGTGGGTTCCTGACCCAGCCGTTGATTCGCCGGCGCGATTTCAATCTGTCCGCCCGCATCGGTGTCGACAAGGTTGAACTGATCGACAAGATCGATCTATACGGCACCCGCAATGCGCGCAATCTGCTGAACTGGACCTTGAGCCTGAACGGCAACCTGCGCGACAACTTCGGCGGTGGTGGCGTGACCAGCTTTAGCGTCAGCTACCTGACGGGCCAGCTCGATTTCCATGATCCGCTATCGAAAGAACTGGATGCGATCAGCGCGCATACCGAAGGCCACTTCCAGGTATGGAATTTTTCGCTGCTAAGACTGCAGCGCCTGACTGACCGCTTTAGCCTGTACGGTGCATTTCAGGCGCAGGTTGCAAGCAAGAATCTCGATTCCGCGGAGCAGTTTCAGCTCGGCGGTGCCTATGGCGTGCGCGGTTACCCGCAAGGCGAAGGCAACGGCGATCAAGGGTACCTCGCGACGCTCGAACTTCGCTATGCGCTCACGCCTGCATGGCAGCTTGCCGGTTTCTACGATGTCGGCCACGTCACGCTCAGCAAGGACCCGTGGACCAGCGACGTGAACAGCCGCACGCTCGGCGACGTCGGTGTCGCGGTGCGCTGGAACTATGCGGCTCACTGGAGCGTGGATAGTGCGCTGGCCTGGCGGGTTGCCGGCGGTACGCCCGATAGCGGACCGGACCATAACCCGCGAGTCTGGATCCGCGGTAGCTATTACTTTTAAGTTTGCGGCCTGCTGACCAGAGTGGAAGCAAGGCATCAGGTCGGCTGCACCCTTCGGCTTTGCCAGGGACGATCGCTATCATGACTACGCGCAATCCTCGCTTCGTCTTGCATCCGGTGACGCATGCCGTGTTGTTGCTGCTGTTGTTAAGCGGGACGGCAGTGGCACAAAGCCTGCCTACTGGCGGAAGCATCAGCGCCGGCAACGGACGCATCTCGCAGAGCGGTCAAACGCTGACCGTCGATCAAGGCAGCCCCAAGCTGTCGATCAACTGGAACAGCTTCAATATCGGCGCCGGGCAGACGGTGAATTTCAATCAGCCCGGTACCAGCGCGATCGCGTTGAACCGCGTGCTAGGCACCGACGGCAGCAAGATCTTCGGGCAGCTCAATGCGAACGGCCAGGTGTTCCTGATCAATCCCAATGGGGTGTTGTTTGGTCGTGGAGCGCAGGTCAACGTCGGTGGTCTGGTGGCCTCGACGCTGGGTCTCAGCGATCAGGATTTTCTCGCGGGGCGCTACCGTTTTAGCGGTTCGGGCGCGTCGGGTACGGTGCTCAACCAGGGCAACCTGCATGCCGCCGATGGCGGCTACATCGCGATGCTCGGCGGCCAGGTCGACAACGAAGGTTTGATCCAGGCGCGCCTAGGCAGTGTGGCGTTAGGAGCGGGGCAGGGCATCACGCTGAATTTTGCCGGTGACAGCCTGCTGAACCTGCAGATCGACCAGGGCGTCGCGGGCGCACTCGCACAGAACGGCCAACTGATTCAGGCCGACGGCGGCAGCGTGTGGCTTACCGCGAAGGCCACCGACGCACTGCTCGATACGGTGGTGAACAACCAGGGGATCATCGAAGCGCGCACCCTGGAGAATCACAACGGCACGATCACGCTGCTCGGCAATATGGATCAGGGGACGGTCAAGGTCGGCGGCACACTAGACGCTTCGGCGCCGAACGGTGGCAACGGCGGATTTATCGAAACCTCGGGCCACATCGTGCAGGTTGGCGATACCGCGCGGATCACCACCAAGGCAGCTTCCGGCAAGACCGGCCAATGGCTGATCGATCCCACCGATTACTACATCGGCAACGATCCCGGCAACGGCAGCAGCTTCATGACCGGCGCGACGCTCAGCGCGAATCTCGCCAATACCAACATGACGATTGCGACGCTGCCCGGTGGCAGCGCGCCGGGCGATATCTACGTCCAGCAGGCGGTCAACTGGAACAGCGGGCTCAGCCTCGATCTGGAGGCGTACCGCAATATCAACGTCAACGCGAATATCACCAATGCGGGTGCCGGGAACATCATCCTGCGGTCGGACAAGACCGGTACCGGCATCGGGACGGTCATTTTCAATACGGGTATTACCGCGGGCACTGCAGGTGCGATATCGCTTTACTACAACCCCACCAGCTATACCGCGCCTACCGTCTATACCGGCAACATCAGCGCGGGCACGCTGAGCGCCTACATGTTGGTGAACAACGTTACGCAGTTGCAGGCCATCACTAGCAACCTTGCCGGTATCTATGCGCTAAGCCAGAACATCGATGCGTCGGTGACATCGACCTGGAACAGTGGTGCGGGTTTTGTGCCGATTGGTGGTGGCAGCAACTATTTCAGCGGCACGCTGGACGGTCAGGGTCATGTGATTTCCAACCTGTTTATCAATCTGCCCAGTACGAACTACGTCGGTCTGTTCGGCAAGCTTGGCGGTGCGGCTAACACGGGGATCATCAGCAATCTCGGCATCGTCAATGCCAACATCACGGGTTACAGGTTTACCGGCATCCTGGCGGGTTATACCAGCTATGGTTCGGTGACCAATACCTATGTCACAGGCGCATTGAATTCGGGGGATGACTACGTCGGCGGGCTGGTGGGCCAAAGCGAAAACGGTGTTTTCGCCAATGTGTATTCCACCGCTGCCGTGTCGGCTCCCGATACCTCCGGTAGCGGCAGCGACGAAATCGGTGGGTTGATCGGTGCGATCAGCAACGGTTCGATTACCAACTCCTACGCGACGGGTGCAGTGAACGGCGGTGATGATTACGTCGGCGGACTGGTTGGCGACGCACGCACTTCGACTATTACCCGGTCCTATGCCACCGGGAGCGTGCAAGGTGCAACTGGCTCGCAGGCCACCCAGTATATGGGCGGACTGGTTGGCTATTCGACGGCGAACATCAGCGATTCCTATGCGACCGGGTATGTGACCGGCGGCTATGATTCGGTCGGTGGGTTCATCGGCTATAACAACGGTGGCACGGTGACCAACTCGTTCTCGACGGGACTGGTGCGCAGTCCTGCCACTAACGTTGCTGGATTCATCGGCTATAGCTCGGGCGGCGTCACTAATTCCTACTGGGATACAACGACCAGCGGCCAGACTTTAGCTGCCAACAACGTAGCGACCGGCATCACCGGACAAACCACCGCGCAACTTCAAGGCGGTCTGCCCAGCGGTTTCAATCCCGCGGTGTGGGGGATCGAGCCGGGCATTTCCTACGGCTATCTGAACTGGCGCTTCCCTACCGGCCCGACCATCGTCTCCGGCATGGCCAATACCGGTGGCGACAACAGCGCGTTAGGCGTGAAGCTCGCGGGCGGCGGCAACGTGCTGGAGAACGCCACCACCGGCGCTAACGGCTACTACTACTTTACGGTTGATCCGCGGCAAGGCCCAGTGCTGACCTGGTTGTCGGGGGGCACTGCGGTCGGCAACGCGCTGACTAACATCGATGCGGTGGGCGGCAATGCTACCGGTCTCAACATCGTGGCCAACAACGTCACGGTGTATTCATCCGACGTCGCCACCCTGAGCGGGATCATGGCGCCGCCGCTCGGTGGCCTGACCGCCCCGGGCGTGCTCTATACGGTCGACGGTTCGAGCTTGACGCTCACGTCCAACATCAACCTGAACTTCACCGCTACCACCGATCTCACCATCGATCGAAACATCACCACCACCGGCACTGGGACGGTGCTGGTTAAAGGCAGTGGTGCGTTGACGCTTGGTGCCGGTACTACGGTGAGCAGTCAGGCTACCGGCAATGCGGTCGTGCTGTCGGCGCAGACTGCTTTCAACAATCTGTCCGGTGCGGGTGCTGTCAGCACCGGGAACGGCCGCTGGCTGATCTATTCGGCCAATCCGGCTAACGACAATTTCAACAATCTCAACAGCGCCAACGTCGCTGTGTGGAGTTCGACGTATGCATCTCAACCGCCGGGTGGTGTGACGCAGACGGGTAACCGCTATCTGTTTTCGATTCAACCGACGTTGACTTTCACGTCGAGCAATCTTGGCAAGATCTATGGTAATACCGCTAACGTAGGTAGCACCTATACCGTGAGTGGCGGTTTCGCGGAAACCGGTGTCGCCGGCGCGTATCTTGGCGAGAATCCTCTTAACGCTTTTAGCGGTGCGCCTACGCTGGGTTCGGCGGGCACGTTGAGTAGCGCTAACGTGGGCGGTTATCAGATCAATATCGCGCAAGGCACCGTGTCGGCCTTGAATGGCTACGCGCTGGTTTTCCTGAGTTCGGGACAGTTGACCGTTACGCCACGGCCGATCACGCTGACGGGCGATCAGTTGAGCAAGATCTACGGCAACACCGATCCGAATCTGACTTACCAGATCACGAGCGGCAACCTCGTAGGCACGGACACGTTGAGTGGAGCTGCTGCGCGGCTGGCGGGCCAGAACGTTGGTAACTACGCGACTAGCCAGGGGACACTCGCCAATAGCAACTATGCGATTACCTTCGTCAACGGCAATCTGCAGATCACACCGCGGCCGATTACGCTGACCGGCGATCAGCTCAGCAAGATCTATGGCAATACTGATCCCAATCTGACTTACCAGATCACTGGCGGCAATCTGGTGGGTACGGATACCTTGAGCGGTGCTGCCGCGCGTCAGACCGGCGAAAACGTGGGTAACTACGCGATCAACCAGGGGACCGTCGCTAACAGCAACTACGCGATTACGTTCGTCAACGGGCAGCTACAGATCACGCCGCGGCCGATTACGCTGACTGGCGATCAGCTCAGCAAGATCTATGGCAATACCGATCCTAATCTGACGTACCAGATCACGGGTGGCAATCTGGTGGGCACCGATACGCTGAGCGGAGCGGTAACCCGTCAGACCGGCGAGAACGTGGGCAACTACGCGATCAACCAGGGCACCGTCGCTAACAGCAACTACGCGATCACCTTCGTCAATGGGCAACTACAGATCACGCAGCGGCCGATCACGCTAACCGGCGATCAGTTGAGCAAGATCTATGGCAATACCGATCCGAATCTTACCTACCAGATTACTAACGGCAACCTGGTCGGCACCGATACGCTAAGCGGAGCTGCCGGTCGCCTGGCAGGCGAAAACGTCGGCAACTATGCGACCAGTCAAGGGACGATTGCTAACGGCAACTACGCGATTACGTTCGTTAATGGGCAACTTCAGATCACGGCGCGACCGATCACGCTGACCGGCGATCAGCTCAGCAAGATCTACGGCAATACCGATCCAAACCTGACGTATCACGTCACTAGCGGCAATCTCGTAGGCACTGACACGTTGGGCGGCGTGGCTGCGCGTCAGGCCGGCGAGAACGTCGGTAGTTACGCGATCAGTCAGGGGACGCTCGCTAACAGCAACTACATCATTACGTTCGTCAACGGTCAGCTCGCGGTTACACCGCGGCCGATCACGTTGACCGGTGATCAGTTGAGCAAGGTCTACGGCAACACCGATCCGAACCTGACGTACCAGGTCACCACTGGCAACCTGGTGGGCACGGACACGCTGAGCGGAGCGGTGACACGCCAGGCTGGCGAGAACGTGGGTAATTACCTGGTCTCTCAAGGGACACTGGCCAATAGCAACTACGCCATTACCTTCGTCAACGGCGGGCTGCAGATCACACCGCGACCGATCACGCTGACGGGTGACCAGCTCAGCAAGATCTATGGCAATACCGATCCGAATCTGACGTATCAGATCACCGGTGGCAATCTGGTGGGTACAGACGCGCTGAGCGGAGCGGTGACACGTCAGGCCGGCGAGAACGTTGGCAATTACCTGGTTACTCAGGGGACGCTCGCCAACAGCAACTACGCGATCACCTTCGTCAACGGAGGATTGCAGATCACACCGCGACCGATCACGCTCACCGGCGATCAGTTGAGCAAGGTCTACGGGAATACCGATCCGAATCTGACTTATCAGGTGACTGGCGGTAACCTGGTAGGGAGCGATACGTTAAGCGGAGCCGCGGCACGTCAAGCTGGCGAGAACGTCGGCAACTATGCGATCAGTCAGGGAACGCTTGCCAATAGCAACTACACGATCACCTTCGTGAACGGTGGACTGCAGATTACGCCGCGACCGATTACGCTGACCGGCGATCAACTGAGCAAGGTCTATGGCAACACCGATCCGAATCTGACGTATCAGATTACGAGTGGGAACCTGGTCGGCACGGATGCGATAAGCGGTGCTGCGACACGTCAGACTGGTGAGAACGTAGGCAACTACGCGATCAACCAGGGGACACTTTCCAACAGCAACTACGCGATCACTTTCGTCAATGGGCAACTCCAGATCACGCCGCGACCGATCACGCTAACTGGCGACCAGTTGAGCAAGATCTATGGCAACACGGACCCGAATCTGACGTATCAGATTACCGCTGGGAACCTGGTCGGCACGGATACCTTAAGTGGTGCTGCGACACGTCAGACCGGTGAGAACGTCGGTGGCTACGCGATCAACCAGGGAACGCTCGCCAACAGCAACTACGCGATCACTTTCGTCAACGGCCAGCTACAGATCACACCGCGACCGATCACGCTAACCGGCGATCAGTTGAGCAAGATCTATGGCAACACGGATCCGAATCTGACGTACCAGATCACGAGCGGCAACCTGGTGGGGAGCGATACCTTAAGCGGCGCTACGACACGTCAGACCGGCGAGAACGTCGGCAACTATGCGATCAACCAGGGAACGCTCGCTAACAGCAACTACGCGATCACTTTCGTCAACGGACAGCTACAGATCACCCCGCGACCGATCACGTTGACCGGTGATCAGCTAAGCAAGATCTACGGCAACACGGATCCGAACCTGACCTATCAGATTACCGCTGGCAATCTGGTAGGTACGGATGCGTTGAGCGGAACCGCAACACGTCAGGTGGGTGAGAACGTCGGCGGCTACGCGATTGGCCAGGGGACACTCGCCAATAGCAACTATGCGATCACCTTCGTCAACGGCAATCTGCAGATCACGCCGCGGGCGATTACGCTGACTGGCGATCAACTGAGCAAGATCTACGGGAACACCGATCCGAACCTGACGTATCAGATCACCAATGGAAACCTGGTGGGCACGGATGCGCTGAGCGGAGCGGTGACGCGGCAGGCTGGCGAGAACGTCGGCAGCTATCTGGTCACTCAGGGGACGCTGGCCAACAGCAACTATGCCATTACCTTCGTCAACGGCGGATTGCAGATCACCCCGCGACCGATCACATTAACCGGCGATCAGTTAAGCAAGATCTATGGGAACACTGATCCAAACCTCACTTACCAGATCACCACCGGCAATCTGGTAGGTACGGATACGCTAAGCGGCGCGGCGACACGTCAGGCTGGCGAGAATGTCGGCAACTACGCGATCAACCAGGGGACGCTGGCTAACAGCAACTACGCGATTACCTTCGTCAACGGTCAGCTACAGATCACGCCGCGCTCGATCACGCTCACCGGTGACCAGCTGAGCAAGATCTACGGCAATACCGATCCGAACCTGACGTACCAGATCACCGGTGGTAACCTGGTGGGCACCGATACGTTAAGCGGGGCGACGACACGCCAGGCTGGCGAGAACGTAGGTAACTACCTGATCACTCAAGGGACACTGGCCAACAGCAACTACGCGATCACCTTCGTCAACGGCGGACTGCAGATCACCCCGCGCCCGATCACACTGACGGGTGACCAGCTGAGCAAGATCTACGGCAACACTGATCCGAACCTGACGTATCAGATCACCGGTGGCAATCTGGTAGGCACGGACACGTTAAGCGGAGCGACGACACGTCAGGCCGGCGAGAACGTTGGTAGCTACCTGGTCACTCAAGGAACGCTGGCCAACAGCAACTACGCCATCACCTTCGTCAACGGCGGCCTACAGATCACCCCGCGCCCGATCACGTTGACGGGCGATCAGCTCAGCAAGATCTACGGCAACACCGATCCAAACCTCACTTACCAGATCACCACAGGCAATCTGGTAGGCACCGACGCGCTGAGCGGAGCAGCGACACGTCAGACCGGCGAGAACGTAGGCAGTTACCTGATCACTCAAGGGACGCTAGCCAACAGCAACTACGCGATCACCTTCGTCAACGGCGGCCTACAGATCACCCCGCGACCGATCACGCTAACCGGTGATCAGCTAAGCAAGATCTACGGCAACACCGATCCAAACCTCACTTACCAGGTCACCACCGGCAATCTGGTAGGTACAGATACGCTGAGCGGCACAGCGACACGTCAGACCGGCGAGAACGTCGGCAACTACGCGATCAACCAGGGGACGCTTGCTAACAGCAACTACGCAATCACCTTCGTCAACGGCCAGTTGCAGATCACGCCACGGGAGATCACGCTCACGGGTGATCAGCTAAGCAAGATCTACGGCAACACCGATCCGAACCTGGCTTACCAGGTCACGAGCGGCAACCTGGTGGGCACCGATACGTTGAGCGGAGCCGCAACACGTCAGACTGGTGAGAACGTCGGTAACTACGCCATCACTCAAGGGACGCTGGCTAACAGCAACTACACGATCACCTTCGTGAACGGCCAACTGCAGATCACGCCGCGAGCGATCACGCTAACCGGCGACCAGTTGAGCAAGATCTACGGCAACACGGATCCGAACCTGACGTACCAGATCACCAGCGGCAACCTCGTAGGCACCGACACACTAAGTGGAGCGACGACACGTCAGGCCGGCGAGAGCGTTGGCGGTTACGCAATCAGTCAAGGCACACTCGCCAACAGTAATTACACGATCACCTTCGTGAACGGCCAGTTGCAGATCACGCCGCGACCGCTCACGCTAACCGGCGATCAGTTGAGCAAGATCTACGGCAATACGGATCCGAACCTGACGTATCAGATCACTGGCGGCAACCTCGTAGGCACGGATACTCTAAGTGGCGCTACGACAAGACAGACCGGTGAGAACGTCGGCGGCTACGCAATCGAACAGGGCACGCTAGCCAACAGCAACTACGCGATCACGTTCGTCAACGGGCAACTCCAGATTACACCGCGGCCGATCACACTGACCGGTGACCAGCTAGGCAAGATCTACGGCAATACGGACCCCAACCTGACGTATCAGATCACCGGTGGCAACCTCGTGGGCACCGATACGCTAAGCGGAACCGCGACGCGCCAGGCCGGCGAGAACGTCGGCAACTACGCGATTGAACAGGGCACACTGGCCAACAGCAACTACGCGATCACCTTCGTCAACGGTCAGTTGCAAATCACGCCGCGGGCGATCACCTTGACCGGCGATCAACTGAGCAAGATCTACGGCAACACCGATCCGAACCTGGCGTATCAGGTCACCAGCGGCAATCTGGTGGGCAACGACACCTTGAGCGGAGCGGCCACACGGCAAGCCGGCGAGAACGTCGGCAATTACACAATCGGTCAAGGCACGCTGACCAACAGCAATTACACGATCACCTTCGTCAACGGCCAGTTGCAGATCACGCCAAGGCCAATCACAGTGACCGGCGATCAACTGGGCAAGATCTATGGCAACACCGATCCGAACCTGGCGTATCAGGTCACCAGCGGCAATCTGGTCGGCAACGATACCTTGAGCGGAGCGGCCACACGGCAAGCGGGCGAGAACGTCGGTAGTTACGCAATCAGTCAAGGCACGCTGGCCAACAGCAACTACACGATCACGTTCGTGAACGGCCAGCTACAGATCACCCCGCGACCGATCACGCTAACCGGCGATCAACTGGGCAAGATCTACGGCAACACCGATCCGAACCTGACATACCAGATCACGAACGGCAACCTGGTGGGCAGCGATACCTTAAGCGGAGCGGCGACACGGCAGACCGGAGAGAACGTCGGCGGCTACGCAATCGAACAGGGCACGCTAGGCAACAGCAACTACGCAATCACGTTCGTGAATGGACAGCTACAGATCACGCCCAGGCCGATCACGCTCACCGGTGACCAGCTAGGCAAGATCTACGGCAATACCGATCCGAACTTCACCTACCAGATCACCAACGGCAACCTCGTCGGCACCGATACGTTAAGCGGCGCGGCTACGCGTCAAGCTGGCGAGAACGTCGGCGGCTACGCAATCGAACAGGGCACACTGGCCAACAGCAACTACGCGATCACGTTCGTCAACGGGCAACTGCAAATCACGCCAAGGCCCATCACCTTGACCGGCGATCAGCTAAGCAAGATCTACGGCAACACGGATCCGAACTTCGCTTATCAGATCACTGGCGGCAACCTGGTCGGCAACGACAGCCTCAGCGGAGCGGCGACCCGTCAGACCGGCGAGAACGTCGGCAACTACGCGATCGGTCAAGGCACACTCGCCAATAGCAACTACGCGATCACCTTCGTCAACGGCCAGTTGCAGATCACACCGGCCACACTGACCGTGCGTGCCGACAATGTCACGGGATACTGGGGGTTCCTCGCGCCATACAGTGTCACCGTCCGCGGTTTGCGCTACGACGATACGGCCACCGGTGTGCTGGGCGGCAGGGTGATCTTCACTACCAATGTCGGCACGCCGTTACCGGGCCAGTACGTGATTACGCCGTCGGGTTATAGCGTGCTGAGTCCCAACTACGTGCTGAACTACGCGGCCGGCACGCTGCAGTTGCTGCCGTCCAACCCGCAGGTGCCGGGTCAACCGGACAAGGGTTACCACGGCTCTATTGCGAGTCTGGGTGGCGTGCTGGGTCAAGGCGGTGGCAGTGGCTTCGGCGGCGGTGCATTGGGTCAGGGCAGCAGCAGTGGCGTGGGCGGCGGCGTGGTCGGTCAGGGCAACGCATTCGGCCCGAACAGCTTCAGCAACAATGCGGTCGCGCAAAGCACCGATCACGAAGGCAAAGCGCACGGCGAAAAAGGACCTCAGGATGCGAACACTGGCGATCGCTATATCAACCTTATCAATGGCGGCGTGAGACTGCCTGCGGGGCTGATGCCGCTCTGATACAGGCATCCGATGGTCGTTGCGGGTGTGGGTTTCATTGGAAATGCGAGGGAATGGCTATCGCCGGGTAGCCGCCTTTGCTAGACTGGCCGCCATTGAATCTTCCGCCGGCCCCCATGTTCTCGACCCAACGCAAAGCTGAAATCATGCGCATGCTGCGTGCGCAACAGACCTGCACGATCACCGAACTCGCTGAAGTTTTCGCCGTATCGGACGAGACCATCCGGCGCAACATCAAGCCGTTGATCGCCGAAGGCCTGCTGGTCAAGGTGCATGGCGGCATCATGTTGCCCGACCGGCTCGACGAACCGCCGTTCCAGCGGCGCATGCAGGAAAACGATGCGGCGAAGCAGGTGATTGCCGCGCAGGTCGGCGAACTGGTACGCGACGGCGACTCGCTGATTCTCGACGGCGGCACCACCTGCGTCCATGTCGCGCAGGCGTTATGCGCCCGTTCGCGTCTAACCGTCGTCACCAATTCAACCGAGATCGCGCGCATGCTGGCCACGCGCAACGACAATCGTGTGTTCATCACCGGCGGCGAACTGCGCGCCGACGATGCAGCAGCGTTCGGCGAAAGCGTACTGGCCTTCATGCGCCAGTTCTATGTCCGCTATGCGATCGTTTCGGTGACGGCCATCGATGCACAAGGCCGTTTCATGGATGCTCAACCCGCCGACGTCGCGTATTCGCTTGCCGCATTTGCGCAGGCGGAGCGTCGCGTCGTCGTTGCGGATCACGCGAAGTTTGGACATAGCGCGCTGGTCCATGCGTTCGGCGCGGAGGCAGTCAATCTGCTGATCACTGACGAAGCCCCGTCGCCAGCGCTAGCTGAGGTGCTAGCCGCGGCGGGTGTCGAAGTGTGCTACGGCGCGCCGGAAGCGGCGTAGATGCACGATCTTTGGTTTGATTGAAAAGGCGACTATCCTCAAACCAGCCGCCACCTACAAAATTCCACAGACGCGTCTGTGTCGGTTGGCTAACATGACTCACCCCATTTCGTGATCGTCGAAAACCATGCGTAATCACTGCTTTGTGGCTCTGGCTGGACTGGTGATGGTAGTGAACAGTGCGACGGCGGGCGTCGAGGAAAACAATATCCAGTGGGCTGCCCGTACGGCTCCGATCGTGAGCGCACCGGACAATTGCGGGCAATGGACTGCGCCATTGCTATCGGTGAAAAAGGATGGCGGCATTCATTCCGACTGGGGGCGCGCGTTGCTCCAGCTTGCCGCGTACACCGTCGCGTCCAGGCCGCTTTCCTTCACATACGGGCCGGGTTCCATGGACCCGGTCAGGTCGAAATGCGACGCAGAGCGAGCTACGGGCACGATGCCGCGCGACTCTTTCGTCGCGCCGCAGTCTTCCGCACAGTAGCCGCAGGCCGTCACGCTAATAGAGGACCCCGGAAAAGCCAGGCGTTTGGGACCAGCCATTCGCCTCCAGGCAGGAGAGCGTCCCACGACGCCGCTGCGAACTATTCAAGTCGACTGCCGCAACGACCGGCGGCACGTACTCTCCTGGATAGGTCTCGCAGGTTTGTCCATTCCCGTCACGCCAGTAATGGCAGTGAGTTTCGGCTGGCCGGTAGTAGTCGCCGTCCACCAGCCGACCGCCGATCACCTGAGGGTACTGCCGCAGCGCCTGTTGCTCGCAACTGTAGCTGTCGCGAGGAAACGCCGACAGTGGCTTCGAAGGATTAGTCCAGGTACATCCGCTGACGAACGTACCCAGTAATGCCAGAGAAATAATTGCACGCATTTCAGTTGTCTCTTCCGATGAAGGCTCTGTCGCGATGACGATCAACCGCGGACTGTGATTACCACTGCATCGACCCACCGATACCAAACGCCGTACCACCCGCACTCAAACTCGCACCGGCTCGCACCTTGATGTTTTCGGTGATGCGGGCGGTGCCGCCAATCGCCGTTGCCTGGTAGCCGCGATACGATCCGACGCCTACGCCAAGCGACAAAGTCTTGCCCTTGTCGACGTCGGGAATCATCGTCAGTGCGGTAGCCGCTGCCACACCCGAGTACGCGTTACGAGCAGTCTCGTTGACGCTCTGCTGCAATTGTCCAAAGCGCTGATCCGTGTAGCCATTCGCCTGCGAAAGCGCGGAATTGAGCTGATTCACGTTCACCGCGTCAGTACCGCCCACGCCGCTGCCGACGTTGGTCATGCGCCGCTCGTTGCCCACCGAGCCAACCGATACGGTGTTGTCTTCAGATGCAACCGAGTTGTTGCCCAGCGCGACCGAGTCCGTGCCGCTTGCGTGCGCACCGTTGCCCAGCGCGGTACTGCCCGTGCCCGACGCAACGCTGCCACTTCCCGCCGCGGTCGCGTTGGCTGCATTCGCGACTGGTGCCTGGTAGGTGGACGGATTGCCAGCAATCAGTGACCCGTTAGCGGACGAAGCGTTGTTACCGGCGCCACTCGAGGGAGTCGGCGCAACCGGTTTGATACTGTTCGACAGCGAGCTCATCGCGGCTTGCAACTGGCTCAGGTTCACCGCATCGGTGGCCTGCGTACCGGCGGCGACATTAGTGATCTGGCGCAGCGAACCGGCGAGACCGACCGATACCGCACCCAGCGCCGTCGTAAAGTTGGCGCCAGAAATCGGGTCGGTGAATGTTCCTGCCGCACGGTTTGCGATGGAGCCCGAGCCCAATGCAACGCCACCCGCTGTCGTCACGCTGGCATTCGCGCCCAATGCGAGCGACGAGCCGCCCGTTGCGCTTGCGTTCGAACCATACGCGGCATCCTGAGCGATGGTCGCATTCGAACCGGCGACGCCCGCCACCGCACCGGTGCCTTGCGCAATGCTGTTATCGCCATTCGCGATCGCATTCGAACCGGTCGCGATCGAACCGTTACCCGTCGCGCTTGCCGACGGACCGATCGCTACGCTGTCGGTGCCGGTCGCGCTGCTGTCTGGTTGCGTCGAGTTCGCGTGGAAGTACTTGATGCCGGCACCGCTATTGATGTTCTGCACGGAGTTCGTGACCGAATCGATCGCCTGGTTGGTCGCATTCAGTTGCGCGCCGTTGACCGCATCGGTGCTGGTTGCATTGACCGCACCGGCCGCTACATTGGTGATCTTCTGCGGCGCGCTGCTACCGTGGCTCGCGTCGTACGCACCCAATGTGCTGTTCCATTGCAAGGCGTTCTGCTGCAGGCCGTTGATGTTCGATGCATTCGTCGACACGTTGCCTTGCAGCGTCGTGACGTTCGCTTCCGTCGTCGTCATCCGCTTGCCGAGACCCGTTACAGCCTGATTCGTCGCATTGAGCTGCGAGCCGTTCACGGCGTCCGTGCTCGTTGCGTTGATCTGTCCGGCTGCGACGCTGGTAATCGTGCGTTCGTTGCCTGCTGTACCGACGCTGACGGTGCTCGTCGGCGACGTGCCGGCGAACTTGTAGGTCGTACCGTTGATCGTCGTGTTCTTCGTACCGACAGCGGTCGACGTCGTCGAGCCCGCGCCGAGTGCGACATCGTTTGCGTTGTTTGCAGCGCTACCGAGGCCGATTGCAACGGCCGCCGAACGCGATGCGCTTGCCTGACCGCCAATTGCAATTGCGTCCGCTGCGCTCGCTTGCGCACCACGGACCGCATTGCTACCGATCGCGACAGCGCCCTTACCCGAAGCGACCGTCGAATTCGCAGCCGACAGCGGCGTCGTACCGTCACCGCCCGCACCGCCGATCGCCACAGAGTTCGTCGCGCTCGCCACACTGCCGAAGCCGACTGCCGTGCTTGCCGTGCCGGACGCATTCGCCTCGGTGCCGGCCGCCGTGCCCCATTTTCCTGCGGAGGTCATGAAGCCAAAGGCCGAGCCGCCTTCACCGGTGACCTGGGAATATCCGCCATAGACGGTTGCGGCGAGCTGTCCATTGCCGCTCGCGTTGCAGCCGGCGACGGTCGAATAGGTTCCGGACCCGTCGGTGGGTTGCGCACTCTCGCCGGGTACTCCAGATCGCCCAACGGCGCTGAGACCCGCTGAATCGCATGCTTCGTTGGACTTGAAAGTGTTCGCATGGGCGGGCACAGGAAGCCCGATGAAAAGTGCCGTCGCCACGATGGCGAGTACGCTTACCTCGAACGGCGGACGCGGTGACACCGACGTGCCACTGGAATTCCGGACGATGCGTCCATGAGCAGCTGTCGTGTCTTGATTGTTCGTGCCGATGGTCTTTTCAACGGCGATCAGTCGGTTCAAAAAGGCTTTCATCTCGATCTCATTAACATTGGTTGATGTAACAGTGGCGAAAGATAAATGAGATAGGAATGAAAGATTGCAAAGAAACGCAAGATCGGCGGCGGGTAATTGTTAGATCTTGCCAGGTGGCGCTTAACAATCGCGGTGGCACGGGCCTGAGAGCCAGTAAACGCGAGGGTTTCCGGGCAACGCTCGGTCCCCTGGTCGAGGCGGATCAGCAGCGGTGGATTTCACGAATTTCCCGACAGGCCTGTGTGCCGGGAGCGGGAGCTATAAGGTTGGTTATTTATATCAACACGAATCAACGGAAATCAACGAGCTAGATGTGGATTCGAGGATGGCCTTGCTCCGAGCGTCGCAAATGGAAATCAGGCCACCTTCCTGCGGTATTTGTGGTTTTATCTTGCATTTTGCGTCATCGTAAGGCACACTAAACCCACATCGAGTAGCAAAAACACACGTAATACCGGACAGATATCAACATATGTCAACAAACATTCCTCAACACGCACGGGTTGTGATCGTCGGTGGCGGCATCATTGGCTGCTCCGTTGCCTATCACCTGACCAAGCTGGGCTGGTCCGACGTCGTGCTGCTCGAACAGGGCCAACTGTCCTGTGGCACCACCTGGCATGCGGCCGGTCTGGTCGGCCAACTGCGTGCGCAGGAAAGCATGACGAAATTGATTCGCTACTCGACTGCGCTCTATGCCGAGCTGGAGGCCGACACCGGTCTCGCTACCGGCTGGAAGCAATGCGGTTCGCTATCGGTTGCGCGCACGGCTGAACGCATGACGCAGCTCAAACGCACGGCCGCGGTCGCACGCGCCTACGGCGTGGCGTGCGACGTGATCGGTCCGAAGGAAGCCGGCGATCTGTGGCCGGTGATGCGCACCGACGATCTGCTCGGCGCGGTCTGGCTGCCCGGCGACGGCAAGGCGAATCCCACCGATCTGACACAGGCACTCGCACGCGGTGCACGCACGCGCGGCGCACGCATCGTCGAGAACACACGCGTGACCGCGATCCATACGCGGCAAGCCGAAGCGGGCCGCGAAGTGAGTGGCCTCGCGTGGCGCAACAAGGACGGCGAAGAAGGCACCATTGCCGCGGACATCGTCGTCAACTGCGCGGGCCAATGGGCGAAGGCGATCGGCCGGATGTGCGACGTGACTGTGCCGCTGCATTCCGCCGAGCACTACTACATCGTGACCGAGCGCATCGCGGGCGTGCATCCCGACCTGCCGGTGATGCGCGATCCGGACGGCTACATCTATTTCAAGGAAGAAGTGGGCGGCCTCGTGATGGGTGGCTTCGAGCCCAACGCGAAGCCCTGGGGCATGAATGGCATTCCGGAAAACTTCGAATTCCAGTTGCTGCCCGATGATTGGGATCAATTCCAGATCCTGATGGAAAACGCATTGCAGCGCGTGCCCGCGCTCGAAACCGCGCAGGTCAAGCAGTTCTACAACGGGCCGGAATCGTTCACACCGGACAACAACTTCATCCTCGGCGAAGCGCCTGAATTGCGGCGCTTCTTCGTCGGTGCCGGTTTCAATTCGATGGGGATCGCGTCGGCGGGCGGGGCAGGGATGGCGCTTGCCGAGTGGATCGTCGCGGGCTCACCGACGATGGATCTCTGGCCCGTCGACATCCGTCGCTTTGCACGCTTCAACGGCAACGACACGTGGCTGCATGATCGCGTGAAGGAAACACTCGGCCTGCACTACGCGATGCCGTGGCCGAATCGCGAACTCGATACCGCGCGGCCGTTCCGTCGTTCGCCGCTTTACACGTTGCTGCGCGACGAGGGTGCGTACTTCGGTAGCAAGATGGGCTGGGAACGCCCGAACTTCTTCGCGCCGAGCCCGGCTGAAGCGCGCGTCGAATATGGATTTGGCCAGCAAAACTGGCTGCCGTGGAGCGGCGCGGAACATCGCGCGTGCCGTGAGGGCGTCGCGTTGTTCGACATGACATCGTTCTCGAAACTGCTCGTCAAGGGACGCGATGCGGAAGCGGTGCTGCAAGGCATCGTCGCTAACGATGTCGCCGTGCCGACTGGCACGACTGTCTATACCGGCATGCTCAACGAGCGCGGCAACTACGAATCCGATTTCACGTTGACCCGTCTCGCCGACGATCAATACCTGATCGTCACCGGCTCGGCCCAGACCACACGCGATTTCGACTACATCGAAAAATCGATTCCGCACGACAAACACTGCACGCTCGTCGATGTGACGGGCCAGTATGCGGTGCTCGCGGTGATGGGGCCGCGCGCTCGCGACCTTTTGCAGAGCGTGTCGAAGGCCGACTGGAGTGCCGCAGCCTTTCCGTTCGGCCAGAGCCGCGAAGTCGATATCGGTTACGCGACTGTTCGCGCGACACGCCTGACCTATGTCGGTGAGCTGGGCTGGGAACTCTACGTACCGGTTGAATTCGCAGCCGGTGTGTACGAAACGCTGCACGCAGCAGGCAAACCGTTTGGTCTCGTCAATGCGGGCTACTACGCGATCGATTCGCTGCGTATCGAGAAGGGATATCGCGCGTGGGGCCGTGAGCTCACGCCTGATTACAACCCGTTCGAAGCCGGTCTGTCGTTCGCGTGCAAGCTCAACAAGGACATCCCGTTCCGCGGTCGCGAGGCATTGCTTAAGCTGCGCGACGAACCGTTGCGGCGTCGTATGGTGGTGCTCACGGTCGATGGCGCAAGCGATCGCATGGTGTGGGGCAGCGAAGCGATCCTGCGTGACGGCAAACCGGTCGGCTTCGTGACCTCGGCGGCTTTCGGGCATACGCTCGGTTGCCCGGTAGCGATGGGCTACATCAGCAATCCGGACGGTGTCGCCGACGCGGCTTACCTGAACAGCGGCCACTACACGATCGACCTCGCAGGCGAACTGCTGCCCGCCACGGTGCATCTGAAAGCACCCTACGATCCGCGCTCCGAGCGCGTCAAAAGCTGATCGAACGGAACTTTCCCATGGCCGCGCCTGCAAACAGCTACATCCTGAAACTGTCGTGTCCGGACCAGCCCGGTATCGTCAATGCCGTATCGGCGGCGTTGCTTGAATGCGGCGCCAACATCGTCGATTCCGCGCAGTTCGGCGACCGGCGCACCGCGCAATTTTTCATGCGCATGCATTTTCAGTTGCTCGCGAGCGATGCGACGTATGACGATCTATGTGCGAAGTTCGAGCCGCTTGCGCAACACTGGAACATGCAGTGGCAGATCGGCGACGCATCGCACAAGCCCCGTGTGCTGCTGATGGTGTCGAAGTTCGGGCACTGTCTGAACGACCTGCTGTTTCGCTACCGCACCGGGCAGCTGAACATCGAAATTCCTGCGATCGTGTCGAATCACAAGGACTTTTATCAGCTGGCTGCGAGCTACAACATTCCCTATCATCACTTCCCGTTGTTGAAAGCGACGCCTGAATCGAAGGCCGCTCAGGAAGCGAAGATCTGGGACGTGATACAGGATCAGGCGATCGATCTCGTGGTGCTTGCGCGCTATATGCAAGTGCTATCCGCCGATATGTGCGAGAAGCTCGCAGGCCGCGCGATCAATATTCATCATTCGTTTCTGCCGAGCTTCAAGGGCGCGGGGCCGTATCAGCAGGCCTACGATCGCGGCGTCAAGCTGATCGGCGCAACGGCTCATTACGTCACCACCGATCTCGACGAAGGACCGATCATCGAGCAGGCCGTCGAGCGCGTCGACCACGCGATGGATCCGGACGATCTGACGATGATCGGGCGCGATGTCGAATGTGTCGCGCTGTCGCGGGCAGTGAAGTGGCATCTCGAGCATCGGGTGATCATCAACGGGCACCGGACGGTGGTGTTCCGCTGATCTTCACCTTCGTGCTCAGGTCGATGGCCTCGTCGATGTGAGACCTGTCGGCGGCCCGTCGATCGCTGTCCACCCACCGTCCACCGACAACGAACTGCCGGTGATATAGCTTGCCGCATCGGATGCGAGGAAAGCGATCGCCGCACCCACTTCAGAGGGCTGGCCCCAGCGGTTGAACACGGTGTGCGCCGCATAGACGTCGTAGATATCGGCGCGTTCCTTGATCGGCGCGGTCAGCTTCGTCTCGATGATGCTCGGCATGATTGCGTTCACGCGCACGTTATAGGGTCCCACTTCCGCGGCAAACGCTCGCACCATCTGCGCGATGCCGCTTTTGGACGCGGCGTAGATGCCAAGGCCTGGCTCGATGGTGACCGCACGCATCGATGAACACGCGATGATGCTGCCGGAGCCTTGCTGTTGCATCGGACGTCCAAAAGCGCGCAGAAAGTGGAACGTGCCTTTCAGGTTTAGCGTCATGACACGGTCGTATTCCTCTTCCGTGTAATCCATGATCAGCTTGCGGATGTTTAGCGCGGGCGTGCTCACTGCAATGTCGATCACGCGGCGTGTGCGCACGACATCGGCGGCTAGCGCTTCGATCTGCTTGCCATCCGCGGCATCGACCTTTAGCGCTAGCGCTTCGCCCACACTGTTGATCTCGTCGGCCGTTGCCTTTGCGCCGTCGATGTCCGCATCGGCGCAGACCACATACGCACCGAGACTGCCTAGCGCCTCCGCCGCAGCTCTGCCGATACCGGACGCCGCACCGATCACGACCGCCGTCTTCCCGCTGAGATCAAACAGTTTTCGATAGTCTTGCATGGTCGGCTCCGAGGTCGCCCGACTGGGTTGGGCAATGAGGTAGGCGGTGTTCGTTCATAACATTCGCGCCTGGTCAAAGCGAGTCGCGTTCTTCGAGCAGCTCGGCATACTCTCTCGCAAAGCGATGCACATCGCCAGGCCAGCGCGCCGATACATAGCGGCCGTCGCGCACGACGAAGGCTGGCCGTTCGTCGCTGTCGCTATCGCGTGCGATGCCATCGGTCTTGCTGCGATGATCGGGCGCATCGCGTGGGACGTCGAGAAAATCTTCGGGGCGGGCCAGTTCGCGCGTCACTTCCTGCTGAACCGACATATAGCCGGCGGGCTGTCCTGGCGACTCATTGTAGGTGCGGTAATAACCGGGATCCCAGAAGCGCGTGAAGCGCGTGAGCGATGCGGCCTTGTGTTCCAGTGCCCACGTCAATGCCGTGGTGCGCAATCCATACAGTACGGATCGCCCATCGGGGCGACGGCTGCGAGCGGCCAGCAGTACGCCGTGACAGATTGCGCCGATCGGCATTCCGGCAGCAAAGCATGCGGCGGTTACCAGTTGCAACTGTTCGCTCTCGAGATACTCACGCATGCCGCGCGCCCGGTGACCGCCCGGCAGCACCAGACCGTCGAAACCGACGATGTCGATCGCATCCCAGCGCAGCGGATTCTGGAACGCTGCGTCCGCGCGGAGTTGCGCGTAAGCGTCGCGTGCATCGCGCCGTGCCCGCAGTATCAAACCGACCAGCGGCAGGCACCGTAACCCCGGAATCCAGCCCCATGGGTCGAGGCCGCGGCCATCGATCATTAACTGATCGCATTCGGCGGGACGGCCGTCCGGGGTGGCGAAACTGACCCGGTGTCCACGCGCCCGCAGAATCTGCCAGCTCACGGCCACTTCGCTGGGATCGGAATCGCGGGACGGGAGCGGCATCAGGATATGTGCCATGGTGCGTTGCGCGGCATTGGCCGTCATAAGAATTTTTCCTCTCAGGAGTTTGAATGCGCCGCGCATGCCTGTCAGGCGATGGCGGCGCTACAGACCCGGGTTCGAGCGTCGGTCCTTATGACGATTGTGCCTGAGTCTCCAGACGGCTTACCAGTCCACCGCCGGATCGATCCGGCGCATTCCCCACGTTGAGTTTTGCGGGCATGTCGCGCACGGGGCACAAGGATTGCTGATAACCGGTGAGAGCGGCGACGGGTTGCTCGAATAACGAACCGGAAGGAGGCACGCCATGTTGGGAACAATCTTGATCGTCGTATTGATACTGGTGTTGATCGGTGCATTCCCGACCTGGCCACACAGTCGTTCCTGGGGATATGCGCCTAGTGGCACGTTAGGCGTTGTACTGATCGTGCTGGTTGTGTTGCTTCTTTTAGGGCGGATATAAGCGGGCTCGGTGCGCCGCTGGGCGTGCGATTGTGGATCCCGCAGGGTCGCAATCAACCGGCGGCGCGTCGTTGCGCCAGTTGATCGAGGATGCGTGTATGCGCGGACCGGTCGAGTCGATACAGCAGCATGAGCAGCACCCCGGCAATGGAAAGAAGCGCGGCGCCTGGCCCATAGGCTAGTCCGAGCACGGCGACCGTCTCCGGGCGCAGCACGACCTCGATACCTGCTTGCGCCGCAGTGCCGCTCGGCAATCCGCTGAACTCGAGCACAAGGCCTGCAATCAGCGCACCGCCGCCCGTCGCGACTTTGCTGGCGAACGACCAACCCGCAAAGTAGAGTCCTTCGCGTCGGTGGCCGAACAGGTATTCGTGTTCGTCGGCGGCGTCGGCGAGCATCGACGAAGCGGCGATTGCCGCGGCCGTCAGAGCAAGCCCACCGATCGCAGCGTTCGCGACGAGCAGCAGCGTGAGCGGCCGGCCCTCCAGTGCAAGCCATCCGACGAGCCTTAGCGTGGCGGGCAACGCTTGCGTGGCGATCAGGACGCACACGCTGAGCAACAGCATTCGCTTCTTGTCGAAGCGTGGCGCGACGAGGCCGATCAGCGGCGCGCCGATCAGCAGCCCGCAAAAATACGCGACCGTCACGAGCTTGATGCTATCGGCATGGAGTCGCCAGAAATAGGTGTTCGCGTGCAGACCGAGCGACATCGCGACGCCCTGCGCCGCAAAGAACAGCGCCGATGCACCGAACAGGATGCGAAACGACCGGTTGCGAAAAATCTCGGCGACGCCGGCGAGCAATGCACGCAACCAGTCCGAGCGATCTTCGGTAACCGGATGCGCGCGATGCCGCAGCTTGAAGCTGCCCCATATCGCGATCAGCGCACCGACCGTCGCCACGGCCGCGCATGTCAACGCGAATGGCGCATACGCGGCACGATGCGAAAGGCCGCCCGCACCTTTGAAGAAGAAACCAAAACCGATCAACACCGCGGCGAGTGCACCGATCATGCCGAGACCCCAGCGCCACGCGGCGACCTTCGATCGTTCCGCGTAGTCGTCAGTCAGTTCCGCACCGAGCGCGAGATACGGCAGATTGAACAGCGATACCGACAGACGCAGCATCACGGATAACAGAAGCAACATCACGAACAGCGTTGTCGCGGACACGCCGGCGGGCAGCGAGAAAATCAGTACGAACGCAACCATCGCGAGCGGCAGGCCCAGCAGCATGAACGGCAGACGCCTGCCGAGCCGCGAGCGCCATCGGTCGGAGACGGAGCCTATCAGCGGGTCCAGCACGGCATCGACGACCAGCCCAGCCGACAGCGCGAGTCCCGCCGAGCCCCCGGGCACGCCGCATACGGCGGTGAAGTAGAACAGCCCGAACACGGTCAACGCGTTGTTGGTTACCGTGTCGACGAACGAGCCTGCGCCATAGGCGATTTTGGGGCCGAGCGGTAGTGGAGCGTGCCTCGCTGCGGTGGTGTCGACGGGGGTGTTCTGCGTGGTCTCGGTGGTGCTCATGAGAAATGCCGATCCCTCGCTCGATATGCTCGCGCGATGGCCTGTAGGGGCACGCGGGTAGGGCGAATTTCTTTGGCGGTCGGCACGATCAGATTCGATGCAGTTGATGACGTTGCTGGGAGAAAAAGTGTTCTTCGCGATGGAAAGGCTGTCAGGAAGATCTTTTACAGTACGTTTGTGGCAAACGATCACCTTATGCACGCACCTTACTTCGTACGCCTGGTTTTCGCCTTTGCACCGGATGCATTGAGCGCGACCGCAGCAAGAATCAGCGCCTTGAACGCTTTCGCGTCAATCTCTTCTCCTTCGTGGATGTCGATCGCGCGCCTCGTGTTTCCCTCAAGGCTTGAGTTGAAGAGCCTGGCCGGGTCTTCCAACGAAGCCCCCTTGGCGAAGGTCAGCTTGACGATCGCCTTGTAGGACTCGCCGGTGCAAATGATTCCGTCGTGCGACCAGACCGGCGTGCCGCGCCATTTCCATTCTTCTACGATGTCCGGGTCTGCGTCCTTGATGAGCTGACGCACCCGGCTCAAGGTCGCTCCGCGCCAGTCGCCGAGTTCGACGATTTTCTGGTCGATCAGCTCAGACGCAGGCTGGCTCTCGATTGAATCCGGCTTTGTCATGTCTCCTCCTTGAAGCGTGTTAGTCGTCGCCTTGCGCCACGATCGCACCGGTAATGCCATGACGCGCCAGCGATGCCGCGACAAACCCCGATGCTTTCATCTCTTCGACGAACTTCGACAGATACGCGGCCGCTTCATCGCCCCTGGCCTTGGGCACGCCCATCGCCTGGCGGATCACCATGAACCGTTGATCGAGTATCCGCAATCCATCGGTTTTTGCGGCATCGCTTTCCAGCTGTTGCTTGACGCCTGCGGCCACGTCCAGATGCTGATCGAGAAATCCTTGCACCACGGCAGGCGACAGCGGAATCCGCACGATCGTCGCGTGATGCAACTCGCGCGTGAGGAACAGATCGTACGCGCTGTCTTTGCCAACCGCGACCGTCACACCGGGTTGATCGACCTGATCGTTGGTGGTAATCGGTGACGTGTCGCGCACCAGATAAAAACCTTCGATCAACACATACGGCTTCGTGAAACTGATTTCCTGGCCGCGCTTCGGATCGACGGCGAAGAAGCCGACATCGGCGTTGCCTTGATTGACGTTATCGACGGACGCACCCGCCGACTTGACCACGACGAGTTGCAACGGCACACCGAGGCGGCTGGCGAGTTCGGTGGCGAGATCGACCGATACGCCGACTGCTTTGCCGGTCGCCGGGTCGATGCTGGCCAGCACCGGGTTCCCGAGATTGATCGACGCGCGTAGCGTGCCGTGTGGCGCAAATACTTTCGTCATGGATTCACCTGCATGCTGTGTGGTTTGTGCGAATGCGGAAGCGGGTAGGACAGTACCAACTGTCAGCGAGACAGACAGCGTCACCATGAGAGCCACCCAGCGTTTCATTGTAGAAAGCTTTGTCATCTTCGGATGCCTTTATTTAGCGGACACGCATGGTCTTCTGCAGGCGTTTGTCGGATCGATTGCCGTATCTTCGGTGAAAAGAATCGCATGCAGCTGCGGAATGTCATTGCAGACTCCACGGGAATATCCGACAGCGAACTCGTGTCTCCTCAGTGCATGCCGTACCATGTTCGCTTCGTGAGTCGCCATTCTCCCCACGCCTGCTGTCAAGAGGAACCGCAAGTGCAACTGATTCTGCGCCGTTTGCAACTCACTTCCGGTGTGGTGATGCTGGTCTACGTGTTTCTCCATCTGGTCAATCACGCGCTCGGCATCTGGTCGCTCGATCTTGCCGGACAAGGCCTCACGCTTGCCATCCGACTCTGGCACAGCGTGCCCGGAACGATCCTGCTTTACGGTTCAGCTGCCCTGCATTTTTCGCTGGCTATCCATACGCTTTATGGGCGTCGCCACTGGACACTGCCACTCACTGACTGGATCCGTCTTTGGGCTGGGCTCAGTCTTCCGCTTCTGCTCATTGGGCATGCGGTGTCGACGCGCCTGGCTGCCTCGCTATACGGCTTCGAACCGAACTATGAACGGATCGTGACATCGCTGATTACCGGCGGCACGCAAGGCTTGCAACTCGCGCTGCTCGCGCCGGGCTGGGTGCATGGTTGCCTTGGACTGTGGTTGCGCTTTCGACATCACGAGAGGGTGCGCCGTGCGAAACCGATACTGCTGGCTGTGCTGATTCTTCTGCCGCTGTTGTCGGCAGTCGGGTTCATTCAGATGACCCGCGCGGTCGAAGCCGCCCATGCCATCCTGCCAGCGCTCGACCCGACACTGGTCCAGCATCGTCTTTCTCTCGATGCATGGCGTCACAATCTCCTCGTGCTCTACGTGTCGCTGATCATCGGTGCTGTTCTGGCCGGCCACTTGCGTAACTGGATCGAGCGTCGGGCCGCGTAGTTGCATTCAAAGACCTGATGCCCCAACGTTCGCGACACGCTCTGTCTCGACCATCCGGTCGTCCTCGCCAGACATCGGTCCAAAACCCGTCGGCACGATCACGAGCGGATACGTAGTCGCGTCGTGCTTATCGTTGTGCTTCTCATCGTACTTATCAGCCAGCGCGAATGCCTCTGAAATAATCTGCTGCACGTCCTGACGCATCATGGTGACCTCAAACGGCAGATGCGCAGCAAAAGGATCCCAGTCGAAACACCCGACCACCGTCGACTGCCAGGCATCGCGCGACAAACTCGACGCGAACTGCACGAGCCCTTCAAACGCCGTAATCGAATTCATTAGCAAGCCCGCGGGGAGCCGCCCCAGACTCTCATACCGACGAGCCAGCGCCAGCCTCGCAGACGACGCGGCATAGCCGAAGCACTCCACCGCATCGGCGGCCGGACTGATACCGCGCGCTTCGAATGCATCGCGGTAGCCAGCGATACGCATGTCCGTCGCATACTCGTCGGTCACGCCGCCGAGGAACAGCAGTTCGTCGGGCGCGTTGCCGCGTGCCTTCATCTTGTCCATCAATACGTCTGCCAGCGCACGGGCGCCGCCGCGATTGTCGGACACCACCGACGGCGCACCTTCGCCAGGCAGATCGACGTTGATGCAGGGAATCCCTGCGGCTGAGCAGAGCGCATCGAGTGGCGTCGGATTTCGTACGCCAGCGATAAAGAGCAACTCCACCTGTTGCGAGATCAGCGTCTCCGTCACGCTCGCTTCGACGGCCGGATCGCGTTGAGTGCTGACCACGATTGGACACAGTCCGCGACTGCGTGCGTGATCTTCGAAAGTCTCGGCAAGCCCCGCAAAAAAACGGTTGCGATAGTGCGGAAGAATCATGCCGGCCAGTCCCGAACGCGAGAGCCGCAATCCGCGCGCTTTCATGTTCACGTTGTAGCCGAGCTGCGCGGCGCTCGCGAGGATGCGATTCGCCGTTTCCTCCTTGATGCGATAGCGCGCCCAGGTGCCGTTCAGCACCATGCTCACTGCGGATATCGAAGAACCCGTTGCCTTCGCGATGTCATAGATCGTGGACTTGCGGTTCGTGGGGGTGCGGGCCATCGGCGTTCACTCCAAAGGTCAATCTCGTTCTTGTCCGGCAGACGGTAGCGCTTCTGCCGGATCAATCCATTTCGGGTATTCACCTAGTTGACGTAGGTGCTGAATGGATACAGCATGCACTTCAGCCGATTGCTGAATGGATTCAGCAAGTTTACAGCAACGAGCTGACCGTACGTTTTCATAACCCCTACTTGGACCACCGGCGGGCGTAATCCGTGGCCCGTGGTCCAGCGGAGGAGACATGTCAAAGAATTTCGTGCGCATTCTGTGCGCAGGCGTCGTTGCATTTACGGCATTTGCGTTAAGCACCGGCGTGGCAAGCGCGTCGCCCGATCACCCGGTCATCGGCATCGTCGTCAAGATCGGCGGCATTCCATGGTTCAACGCGATGGAAGCGGGGATCAAGAAGCGCGCCGATCAACTCGGCGTCAAAGCCTTCATGGTGGGGCCGACCAGTGCGGACCCGGCGCTGCAGGTGCGGGCCATCCAGGATCTGATCGCGCAACACGTCGACGTGATCGGCGTGGTGCCTAACGATGCGCAGGTACTCGAGCCAGTCTTGCAACGCGCCCGTGCAGCCGGCATCAAGGTCATCACACACGAGTCTCCGAAGCAGCAGAACACCGACTGGGATTTCGAACTGGCGTCGGTCAAGGGCTTCGGAGAAGCGTATGGCAAGCGTCTGGCTACCGCGCTGGGAGGCAAGGGCGAGTACGCAGTCTTTGTCGGCTCGCTCACGGTGCCGTTGCACAACGCATGGGCCGATGCCGCGATTGCGTATCTCAAGGCTAACTATCCCGACATGAAACCGGTCGGCGACCGCTATGGCGTTGCCGAAGATGTCGACGCATCGCGCAAGACCGCACTCGATCTGATGCGGGCCCATCCCAACCTGAAGGGCTTCCTTGCCTTCGGCAGCCAGGGTCCGATTGGTGCTGCGCGTGCAGTGGCAGAAAACCACCAGCAAGGAAAGATCGTCGTGCTCGGGCCGTTCTCGCCGGGGCAGGGCAAGCGTCTCGTACACGACGGGACCCTGACGGGCGGCTTTATGTGGAACCCCGAGCTGGCCGGTGAGGTGTTCGTGACGTTGGGCGTGATGGTCGCGAAAGGGCAACCGATCAAGGACGGTATGACGATCCCAGGTCTCGGCGTTGTCCATCCCGATGGTCATAACCTGATCGTCGATCAACTGGTGGAACTCAACGCGAACACCATCGACGCACTCGCCAAATCGGGCCTTTGATCGGGTCGCCGCAGCGGAATCAATCGATGAACCCCACAGCTTCTACGGCACCTCGCTCGTCTGGGCGAGGTCATGCGAGCGACGTACCCGCGGTGGTCGACACGGATCATGCTGAAGGCACCGCGTTGCTCAAGCTCGAAAATATTTCGAAGCTCTTCGGCGGCGTGAAAGCGCTGCAGGCCGTGAAGTTCGACGTGATGCCCGGCGAGGTGCTGTGCCTCGCCGGAGAAAACGGTTGCGGCAAGAGCACGCTGATCAAGGTGATCAGCGGTGTCTATCAACCGGAAGCCGACGCCGTGATGCTGATGGATGGGCAATCGATTGAAGGACTGGACCCGGCAAAGGCACGAGACCTAGGCATTCAGGTGATCTGGCAGGACCTTGCGCTGTTTCCCGAAATGACGGTTGCCGAGAATATCGCCTTCGAACAGAACCTCGGTCCACGTCCGCGCCTCGTCAACTACGGCCGGATGAAGATTGCGGCGCGCCGCATCCTCGAGCGATTAGGTGTCGATATCGCGCTTAACCGGTCGGTGCGCTCGCTGTCGATTGCGCAGCGCCAGGTTGTGGCGATCGCCCGCGCACTCGTTGCCGATGCACGGTTGGTCTTCATGGACGAACCCACCGCATCGCTGAGTCACGCCGAGACGGAAGCGCTGCTCAAGATCGTCCGGCGTCTCTCCGCCGACGGTATTGCTGTCGTGTTCGTCAGTCACCGGCTCGCAGAAGTGCTCGATGTCTGTACGCGCGTGACGGTGCTGCGCGATGGCCGTTACGTCGGCACGTTCCCGACGGACGGCATGACACAAACGCGGCTGACGGAACTGATGACCGGCCGCACCTTCGACTACGCGGTACGTACGACGGATCTATCGGCGGCGCCGGTCGTATTGCGGGTCGAAAATCTGTCGCGGCGTGACGAATACGACTCCGTGTCATTCGACGTAAAGCGAGGCGAGATCGTTGGCTTGACGGGTCGCCTCGGCGCAGGGCGCACGGAACTCGCGCTGTCGCTGTTCGGTATGACGCGGCCCGATGCGGGCACGATCCGCCTCGACGGAAAGCCGTTATCGCTGCGCTCGAACCGCGATGCAATTCGCGAAGGCATTGCCTATGTTTCCGAAGATCGTCTGCAGCTCGGTCTCGTGCAGCAGCAATCGATCGGCGACAACACCGTGGCTGCAGTACTGGATGACCTGCTCGATGCCACGCATCTGATCGCACTACGCAAACGCGACGAACTGATTCGCGGCTGGATCGAACGGCTAGCGATCAAGATCGGTAAGCCGGACGACGCGGTATCGACTCTTTCCGGCGGCAACCAGCAGCGCGTAGTACTCGCCAAGTGGCTCGCGACCAACCCAGAGCTACTGATCCTCGACTCACCGACAGTCGGTGTGGACGTGGGCGCGCGGGCCGGCATCTTCGCGATCATTCACCAGCTTGCGGAACAGGGCATGGCCATCCTGCTGATCTCCGACGAGATCCCCGAAGTCTATTTCAACGCCGATCGTGTTCTGCATATGCGCAATGGCCAGATCGTCGCGGAGTACGTGCCCGGTGCCACGACCATCGATCAGATCGAGCGAGACGTCCATGCCTGATTTGCGCAAATGGGGAATCGGCTCAACCGAAGCCCTGCTGATTCTCGTCATCGCCGTCATGGCGATCGGTCTCAGCGTTTCAACGACGACCTTCCTTACGTTGCCGAACCTGTTCGATCTGCTCAACCAGAGTTCGGTCAATCTGATCTTCGCCGTTGGGCTGCTGGTGGTGTTGATCGCCGGCGGGATCGATATTTCGTTTGCGGTGGGCGCGTCGGTGGTTCAGTACCTCACGGCGTTGACAGTCATGCATCTCGGTGGTGGTAACTGGGCGACCGGTTTTGTTGCGGCTGCCGGCTTTGGATTTCTGCTGGGCGCGATCAACGCCACCTTCATCTATCGCTTTCGTATCGTTTCGATCGTGGTGACGATTGCTACCTTCAATATATTCTTCGGCGGCTTGATGTTCGTCACCGGTGGCGTGTCGATCTACGATCTGCCCGACTGGTGGATGAACCGCGTTTCACTCGTGCAGGTGAAGACCGCAAGCGGTGTGGCGGACCTCGCGTTGCCTGTCGCCGTGATGGCCGTGATGGTCTCGGCAACCTGGTTTCTACTTCGACGCACGACCACGGGGCGGCAACTCTACGCGATGGGCGACAACCCGGAGGCCGCGCGCCGTGTCGGTATCAATCTCGGCACGATGCATTACGTGGCGTTCGGCTGGCTCGGCATGATGGCCGGCGTCGCGGGACTGATGCAGGCTCACTACGTACAGGAGGTCGTGCCCAACGCGCTCTACGGACGTGAACTCGAGGTGCTCGCAGCGGTAGTGCTCGGTGGAGCACGACTGGGCGGCGGTCGAGGCACGATCCTCGGTGCCATCC
This sequence comes from Paraburkholderia acidicola, assembly GCF_002362315.1. GTDB lineage: Bacteria > Pseudomonadota > Gammaproteobacteria > Burkholderiales > Burkholderiaceae > Paraburkholderia > Paraburkholderia acidicola. Next base: position 457,059 of record NZ_MTZV01000004.1, on the reverse strand, counting down.
TCGGCATTCTGCTGACCGCCATCACCGCGAATGGGCTCAACCTGCTCGGCATCTCGCCTTACGCGTTCAAGATGATCATCGGCGCGATCATCCTGATTGCGATCACCTTGTCGAGCGACGGTTTTGCGAAGCTCGCGGGATCGCGGTTCATGTCGCCACGTGCAAAGGCGTCGTCATGAGTACCTCTTCATCGCGACGCTCCTTCGTGCCGCACGTACCCGCGGACATTGTCGGTCTGCTTGGCTTTCTCGTCTTCGTCATTGCGGCAATGAGCTATGCCTCGCCGCGCTTTTTCTCTGTCGATACGTTCACGTCGGTGGCCTTTCAGTTGCCGGAACTTGGGTTATTTACGCTGGCGATGTTGATGCCGCTCGTTTCCGGTGGCTTCAATCTTGCGGTGACCTTTACCGCCAATATCGCTGGCCTGGCGATGGCGTGGGTGCTGCATTCGTATGGTGGCGTGGATGCGGGCGCGGGCACCATCGCGCTCGGTATCGCCGCTGCGCTCGCAACCGGTGCCGCTTCCGGATGGGTGATGGGCGCGATCATCGCGCGGACCGGCGCGAGTCCAATTCTCGTCTCGCTGTCGATGATGATTTTCCTGCGCGGCCTCGGTGAATTTCTCACACACGGTGGAGATATTTCAGGTTTTCCGCCGTTCGTGCTGTCGCTAGGCAATGGGCTGTTGCTCGGCGTCCCGGTGCCGTTGTGGATCTTCGCCGGTTGCGCAGCGCTCTGGCACGTCGTCATGACGCGCACCCGTCTCGGCTTCGCTACGCGGATGATCGGCTCGAATCTCGAGGCAACCCGCTACTCGGGTATTGCAACGACGCGCGCCGTCACCCGCATTTACATGCTCTCGGGACTGATGTGCGGCGTCGCCGGTGTGGTGATGCTCGGTAGTTTCAACTCGGTGCGGGTCGGTCATGGCGAAGCGTTCCTGCTGATCTCCGTGCTCGCCTGTTTTCTCGGGCGCGTGGATCCGTTCGGCGGCTTCGGGCGTGTCGTGCCGGTAGTGATTGCGCTGGTCATCCTGCAGGCGATCGCCTCTGGCCTCAATCTGCTTGGCGCGAGTCAGCATCTTGCGACGGCCCTGTGGGGTGTGTTTTTGCTTGCCGTGATGCTCATCCGTTGGGCGTGGGCGCACGGCTCTATTCAGTCCATGGTCCGCCGACGCGTGACCGCATCAGGAGGAAAGACTCAATGAACAAGCTAGGCGTGCACGCATTGGTATGGTCCGGCGATCTGACGCCGGAGTCGACTCGCAAGGTGATCAGCCAGACTAAAGCCGCAGGGTTCGACCTCGTCGAACTGTCTTTACATGGACCGAAGGTCATGGACCTGGCGCTTACGCGTGACTTGTTGCAGGAGCACGGTCTGCAGCTTGGCTGCTCGCGCGGCCTGACTTTCGATGCCGATGTATCCAGCGACGATCCCGCTTCCGTTGCACGTGGACTGTCGTTGCTCGAAGAAGGCATCAGCATTACCGCCGAACTTGGCGGCAATTACTTCGGCGGAATTTTGTACGGTGCGATGGGGAAGTATTCCGCACCGCTTACCGCACAAGGGCGTCGCAACGCGGTCGATGCGCTAAAGCGCGTGGCGGACTTTGCGCACAAGAGAAACGTCACGCTGGGTCTCGAAGTGGTGAACCGCTACGAGAGCAATCTGCTGAACACCGCGTCGCAAGCGCTCGCGATGCTCGATGACGTTGGCGCACCAAACGTCGTCGTGCATCTCGACACCTATCACATGAACATCGAAGAATCCGATTTCATGCAACCGGTCCTCGCGTGCGGAAAACGCCTGGGCTACGTCCATATCGGCGAGAGCAACCGTGGCTATCTGGGTTCGGGTACCATCGACTTTGCGCAGTTTTTCCATGCGCTCGCGATGATCGACTACCAGGGCGTGATCACGTTCGAGAGTTTTTCATCGAGCGTCGTGAACGAGCAGTTGTCCAACGCGCTGGCGATCTGGCGGAACCTGTGGGACGACGGCATGGATCTGGCCACGCATGCACGGGCGTTTATCGCTGGCGGCGTGAACGCGGCGGCTAAGGCGAGGGCGCATCATTAGGACGATGCGCCGTTTTTTCAACACGACACCTCATTGTCTCGATGATCGAAGATCGCTTTATTGAAAGGCTGGAGCAGCTTATCGCCGACGGTAAGCGCCGTATTCTTGGGCTGGTCGGTGCGCCGGGCGCCGGCAAATCGACGGTGGCGCAGGCGATACTCGAAGCTTTTTCGGATCGCGCGGTTATCGTGCCGATGGATGGGTTTCATCTTGCGAACGTCGAACTTGAACGTCTTGGCCGCGCTGCCCGTAAGGGTGCAGAAGATACGTTCGACAGCGCGGGTTACGTCGCGCTGCTGGGCCGCCTGCGCGCGCAGCGTTCCGGCGAAGTGATTTACGCGCCCACGTTTCGCCGCGAGATCGAAGAACCGATCGCGGGCGCGATTCCTGTTATGCCAGACACGCCGCTCGTGATTACCGAAGGCAACTATCTGTTGCTCGATCGCGGTCACTGGAAGGACGTTCGGCCGTTGCTCGATGAGGCGTGGTATGTCGATGTCGATCCGGAATTGCGCAGGCAACGACTGGTTGAGCGCCATATGCGGTTTGGCCGCGATGAAGTTGCGGCGAGAAACTGGGTTCAACAGACTGACGAGGTTAACGCGGTGCTGATCGAGTCGACGCGGGCGCGGGCGGATCTGGTATTTCCGTTGGCTTAGTAGAGCGCGATCGCTTGCGTTTAATTCCTGGCCTTCAGAGGCGGACACCATGAAGAACAGTGCTACCGGTCAGGTTCCTGCCGTCGATCTACCGGAATGGGCCGAGGACGCGTGCCGTGAATTGCAGGCTGTCGTCGGCGCAGTCGCGGTGGAGGACATCGATGCGTTGTGCGGTTTGCTCGCGCAGGCGGGCGTTATCGCGCTCCATGGACTCGGCAGGGAAGGGCTCATGATGCGGGCGTTCAGCATGCGGCTTTTTCATCTGGGGCTGCGCGCGACGCCCGTTGGCGACATGGCGTTACCTGCCGTAGGAGGCGGGGATCTCTTCATCGCGAGCGCCGGCCCTGGGCACTTCGACACCGTCGCTGCTTTGATGCGGATCGCACAGACCGCAGGCGCGAAGACTGTACTGTTCACCGCGGAACCTGATGCACCGTTGCGGCATTGCGCGGACCTAACGATTCTTTTGCCTGCCCGGACGATGGCTCGTCCGGTGGCGCATACGTCGGGACCACTGGCGCTTCCGATGGGCAGCGCGTATGAAGGTGGTCTGTTCCTGCTATGCGAGTACATCGTTGCGCAGCTTGCGGGCCGTCTCGAGGTTGATGAGGCGTCCATGCGTGCGCGGCATACGAATCTGGAATGATGAATTGATCCTCAGGCGCGCTTCATTGTTGAGGCGATCCTGGTAGAGGCGTGATGTCCTGAGCCCACGACAGTGCCGAATCACACCATCGTTGTTTGAGCGCCGGGATCTGCGCGCGCTGCGCTACCGCGCCTAGCCGCAGATTGTATTGAGTGGGATTTTCGGCGGCCGACGCGTAGATCGGTGTGCCACATTCAGCACAGAACGCTTGAGCGCGTTTCGCACCAGATGCCGCTGTCTTGATGTAGATCTTGGGCTGACCGCGCAGAAGATGAAAGTCTTCGGCCATAGCGGGCACGCTTGCGCGAAATGGTGCGCCCGATAAGGTCTGGCAATCGGTGCAATGGCAAAGGCTAGCTTTTTGCGGATCGACGACGGCCTCGTAGGCGATTGTGCCGCAGTGGCAGTTACCTGTGATTTTCATGTTCTCCTCCAGACCGTAAAGCGTTCTTTCATTTTATGGGTCGTCGTGCGGGCCACTCAAGCTCGACTGCCTACCAAGGCTCCCGCCGAAGATGCGGCCACTCGCGTTGCCAGCGCCGGGTCTTTTCTTCGTACACGTCCGGTATAGGAAGTGCGCGATTGGGTCTCAGCACACCTTCGAACAGAGACGTCAGGCCAAATGGCGCATAGACCTCAAGCTTCTCGTCGAGGAGCTTGACTCCGACAGCAACCGTTGCACACGGAAATCGATCGATACCATCCGAAGCCCGATACACTGAACCAAACGAAATGCCGAACTTCTTCTCGTACCACAGCGGCACGCGAGCTTGATTGCGGATCTGAACTTCAACAGGGATGTCAGAAAATATTCGTGCGGCCTCGGAGATAACGTCGTTCTCTGCATCCCATGACGTATCCGGATCGTAGTAGAACAGGTCGTAATCGCGGATGCCTGCGTGAATATCCCGATCACAGGCGACATTCCAGACAGACTGAGCAATACAGCCTGCGGTTAACCACCAGTCTTCAAAGCCGAGTCGTGCCGCGCGAGCCAGAATGACCGCATTCCATCGATTCTTTTGTGCGACCTGAGCAAGGTGGAGTTCCAGGGCTGTGCTCATTTTTTCTCGTTAAAGAAGTCAGGTCGGAATGATGCTCCGGTTCAAATCTCTACGGATGGTCCGAATCCTGATCATCGGCGTTGAACTCTTGCTTATACGGCGGGGCAGTGATGCTGCTACAATAGCGCATCTGATGTTTGATGCGTGATGATAAAGGGGCCGATATGCGTACCACTCTCGATATCGATGACGACGTGCTCGCGGTCGTGCGCTCGCGTGCGGAGCGTGAGCACTCCAGCATCGGACGTGTGTTGTCGGAACTTGCCCGGGCCGCCTTGCAGCCGCCTAGTGGTCTAGCCTCGCCCGCGGTGCGAAACGGGCTGCCGGTGCTGCAGGCGGCGGCCGGCAATCGTCCGGTTACGCTCGATCTCGTCAACCAGCTACGGGACGAGACACCCTGATGACCTATCTGCTTGACGTCAATGTATTGATCGCACTGCTCGACTCGGGTCACGTGCAACACGACACGGCGCATGCTTGGTTTGGGCGCGTCGGACAGACGTCGTGGGCTACGTGTCCGCTGACCGAAAACGGTGTGCTGCGTATCATTGGCAACCCGAAGTATCCGAATACAACGGGGTCGCCGGCCGCAGTCGCGCCGCTGGTCGCGCAGCTACGCGCGCATCCTGGGCATCGTTTCTGGCCTGATGATGTGAGCCTGCTTGATTCGCAGCACGTCGATACGACCCGCTTGCTGGCGACCGACCAGGTCACCGATACCTATCTACTCGCACTCGCACGGGCGCACGATGGCACGCTCATCACGTTCGACCGCCGCCTCGCGGTCGGCGCGGTGCACGCTGGTGCGAAGCATCTTGAAGTGCTCGCCTGATCATCACCCCCCACGCGCAAGAAACACCCGCACTTCATCCGCCAGCCAATCCCGCAACGCACACACCTTGGCGTCATCCCGACTACCGATCCGATAAAGCAGATCATGCCCGCGCTCGGCCTTGAGCCGAAACTGCGGAAAAGGCGCGACCAGATATCCCGCCGCAATATCGTCCGCCACAATCACGCTACGCCCCAGCGCGATGCCTTCACCGCGAATCGCCGCCTCGATAGCGAGGCTCCCGTGACTGTAGGCCGAACCCCGATCGCTACGAATGCTGTCCACGTTCGCCAGTGCAAACCATTGCTCCCAGTTGGCCAGCATGCGGTCCTCGTGTAGCAACGTACACCGCGCAAGACTCGCTACTGAAGTCAGCCCGCCCATCTTCGCCTGATAAGCCGGACTGCAAACCGGCGTCACGGTCTCTTCCAGAATCCGCTCGGCGAGAACCCGTGGATAACGACCACTCCCATAACGAATGGCCACATCGACGTCGCTGTCGTTCAGATCGATATGCGTGTCAGTTACGTCGAGGTGCACGTCGAGTTCCGGATGCAAAGCCTTCAATCGATGCAGCCGTGGCGCGAGCCACTTGTTTGCAAAAGAAACACTCGCGTTGATCTTGAGGCGCGCGACATTTTCATGAGCACGCAGGCGTTCGGATTCCTTCGTCAGTTCCCCCAGCACGCGGGTCACAGCCAGCAGGAATTCGGCGCCCGCTTCGGTCAGGACGATGCGTCGGGTCAGGCGCTGGAACAGCGGCGTGCCGAGATGACTCTCGAGCGTCTTGATATGCCGGCTCACCGCGCCGTGAGTGACGTGCAGCTCTTCCGCTGCGAGCGTCATGCTCAACAGCCGTCCGGTTGCTTCGAAAGCGCGCAGCGTTTGCAGAGGAGGAAGTCGGTCGAACACAGTAGCCATATGCGTGAGTCGTACTCACGCATTGTATGACGACAAATGGTTTGTCAGCGGAAGGCGCTGTCCTCAGTATTAACCGGTAGCCACGCCGAAGCAGCTACCGACCCGCGTACGTCGTCCTGTGCCGACATTCTCTGAGTTGTGCCGTCATTCATGAATCTTCTTGTTCTCAAGCTCGCTGTTACGCCGCTGTTGCTGCTGGCTGCATCTATTGCTGTTCGTCGTTGGGGAGAGGCGATTGGTGGGCTGCTGGTCGGGTTGCCGCTCACATCGGGGCCGATTTCGGTGTTCCTCGCTCTTGAACATGGGCCTGCCTTTGCCGCGCAGGCTACAGCGGGCTCGCTCGTCGCGACGGCTGCGCAAGCGGCCTTTTGTTTTGTCTATTACAGACTGGCGCCGCGCGGATGGCTTGCAGCGCTCGCGGGCGCGTGCACGACTTTTTGTATCGTGGCCGGGTTTCTGCAATGGAGCGCGCTGCCGCAAACGTTCCTGTTTCTGATCGCCATCCTGTCCGCTACGCTTGCGCTGAACCTCATTCCCGACCACACCGTTAGAACCGTCAGGCTCGATCCGCCGTGGTGGGATTTGCCTTTGCGCATGGTGCTTATTGCCGCGCTGGTGGTCGGCGTGACGTTGATCGCGCCATATGTCGGGCCTAAAGCGAGCGGTGTGTTCGCGTCGTTTCCGTTCATGGTCATCATCCTCGCGGTATTCGGTCACCGCATGATCGGTCACACTGCAGTGCAGCCATTGATGCGTGGCGTCGTGATGGCGCTCCTCGGCTTTGCTGTGTTTTTCTACGTACTGAGCCTGACGTTGACGCGGTTCAATCTGTTTGCCGCTTATGGTGTCGCGATTCTTTGCGCGCTCGCCATACAGGTTGTTTCCTTGTACAGGATGCGTGTCCCCGTCGCGCTTCCTGTGGAGTCGTCGTCATAATCGTGCATGGTCAATGACTTGCGTCACGATTTAATCGGCTGAAGAAACCATTCCATCAACTAGACTGGTCGATGACCTCTGTCTGCCTGCATGTCCAGTTTCCCGCACAAAAAGACGCTGCTCCCTGTCGACCCCACCCGCCATTGCGACCCAAGCCGTACCGCTTTGTGCAGCACATGAACCGGCGTTGTATTGCGGTCCATGGCACACCCAAGGAAAGGAGATCGCCGTGCAAACCGCATGCAAGCCGACGAACCGTGTGCATCACACGCTGACTGCGTTCATCCTGCTCACAGTCGCCGCCTTCCAGCCCGCCGCAGCCCACCAGAGTTACACCATCAAGGATCTCGGCGCACTACCCGGTAGCGATCTCAGCACGGCTGGCCCCATCAACGAGCGCGGCCAGACGGTCGGTTACTCGATCCTCGCAAGTGGGGAGCAGCACGCCACGCTGTATGAACGCGGCAAGGTGATCGACCTCGGCCTGTTCGATGGTGGCACCAGTGCCGGCGCCTACGGGATCAACGAACGTGGCCAGGCCGTCGGCTACTCGTTTATCGCAACGCAGTACCCGCACGCCGCGCTGTTCGAGAAAGGTGCCGTGACCGACCTGGGCCTGCTGCCCGGTGGCGACAACAGCACCGCTTACGGCATTAACAATCGCGGCCAGGCGGTTGGCTACTCGTTCGACTCAACCCGGGCGTCGCACGCCGTGTTGTTTGAGAAAGGCACTGTGACCAATCTGGGCACGCTGCCTGGCGGCTACTACAGCTCGGCCAACTCAATCAACGATCGCGGCCAGATAGTCGGCTGGTCCACGACAAGCGACAACAACCAGCACGCGTTTCTGTTCGAGAAGGGCGCAATGACCAACCTGGGCGTGCTGCCCGGCGGTAACAGCAGTGCCGCTTACGCGATCAACAATCGTGGTCAGGTGGTTGGCTCATCGGCTACTGCTAGCGGGAACCAGCACGCGTTTCTGTACGAGAGGGGTGTGATGACCGACCTCGGTACACTGCCCGGCGGCAGCAGCAGTGCCGCTCATTCGATCAACGAGCGCGGTCAGATAGTCGGGTCGTCGTCCGACGCTAGCGGGAACTCGCATGCGTTTCTGTACGAGAGGGGCGCGATGATCGATCTGGGCACGCTGCCAGGTGGCAATGGAAGTAACGCTAGCGGGATCAACGATCTCGGCCAGATATCGGGTTCATCCGCGACGCCTTACTCTCCATCGCATGCTGTTATCTGGTCGATAGAGCGGCGATGACTGTCGATCTCTAGCGGCTGGCAGCGCAGTGGGTCGAAACATCGAGATCCGAATGCGGAGGAAGGCGTCAACTATTCCCCATCCGCCTTGCCGATCATCTCGACGCTCCACCCACCCCCCATCGCTTGATACAGCGTCACGCGTGCCGCGAGCGTATCGGCGCGCAACTGCACCACACCGAGTTCCGCAGAAAGCAGATTGCGCTGCGCGTCGAGCTGATCCAGATAGCCCGCGTAACCTTCGCGGTAGCGATTGGTAGCAATCCGCAACTGCTCGGACAAAGAGTCGCGTTGCGCGATGGCGAGCACCAGTTGCTCATCCAGACGCTGAACTGCTGCGAGCGCTTTCTCCGCCTCGCTGATCGCAGTCAAGGCCGTGCCGCGATACGCAAAGGCGGCTTGATCGCGCTGCGCACCGGCCTTGTCGGCGAGCGCGGTCAGCTTGCCGCCTTCGAACAGCGGCGCAAGAATGCTCCCGCCTATCGACCAGATGTTGAACGGATAGATCTGCTCGGTGCCGAAGGAGCGCCCGAACGAAGCCGCCAGATTGAACTGGGGCAGGAAGTTCTTGCGCGCCACAGCAAGCGACTTATCAGCGGCCGCGAGCTGATATTCCGCTGCGGCGACATCGGGGCGGCGCCTTAACAACCCGGAAGGCAAGGTCTGCGGAATGACCGGCTCGGTCAGTTTGTCGAGCACACCGCCGCGTGGGATATCGCCGGGAAGATCGTCGGTGAGCACGCTCAGCGAATTTTCTGCGCGTGTGATTGCGAGCTTCGTCTGCGGGATAAGTTGCGCGGTCGCATCGTATTCCGACTGTGCCTGCTGCAATTCCAGTCGCGACGAATAGCCGTTCGCGAATTCTGTTTTGGCGAGGCGCAGTGAATTCGCGCGCGCAGTGAGCGTGGCCTCGGCGATCTTCAACTGTGCATCGAGGCTCAGCAGTGTGATGTAGCCGCTCGCCGTCGAACTGGCGACCGATAGCCGTGTGGCATCGCGTGCTGCCGCGGTGGCGAGATACGCGTCACGCGCGGCGGCGCGCTGGTCCGCCAGCCGGCCGAACAGGTCCACTTCCCATGCAGCGTCGAACTCCCACTGTGCGGTGTTGAGCAGGAGCGGCGTACCAAACGGACTGACAATCTGCGAGCGCCCGGCATTATCGAAGGCGGCGTTGAGTGTCGGCAGCAACGCGGCGCGCGCGATCCTGGCGTCTGCGCGCGCCTCACGCACGCGGCCGACTGCCTTGCCGATATCGCTATTGTTGGCCAGCGCTTTTTCGACCAGGGCGGTCAGGACCGGATCGCCGAATTGCCGCCACCAGTCCTTATCCAGCGACATCGTCTGCGCGGCATCGCCTTGCCATGCCGCGGGCTCGACGACAGCGGGCACGGTGGCGACTTTGACGGGTGGCCCTGCGCAAGCGGTCAGCAGCAGAGCAACGCCGAGGCCAGAGATACAGCTAGAAACGCGACCAGGAACGCGGCGTTTCATTTGTCACCATCGCGCGTATCGACCGCGGTTTCAACCGACATGCCGGGTCGCAGCCGCTGCGCCAGTTCCTGTCCCGGATCGACGCTGATGCGGATCGCAATGCGCTGTGCCACCTTGACGAAGTTGCCGGTCGCGTTGTCGGGTTTGATCGCCGCAAATTCCGACCCCGTTGCCGGCGAGATTCTTTCGACATGACCATGCAGCTCGGCGTCGCCGAGCGCATCGACGCGGAACGTCACGGGCTGGCCGGGGCGCATGCGATGTGTCTGCGCTTCCTTGTAGTTGGCCACGATCCAGACGAAGTGCGGGACCAGCGACATCATCTGCGTGCCCGCCGTGACATAGTCGCCGTTGCGCACCCCGACTTCGGAAAGCTGTCCATCGACAGGCGCACGAATCACCGTGTTCTCGAGATCGACCTGTGCGCTTCGCAGGGCCGCTTTGGCGGAATCGATCGCTGCCTTCAATCCCGGGCGCGCGACCAGCACGGTGCGCACATCTTCGGTACCGATCGAGCGACCCGCAACCGCCTGTTGCAGCGCGGCCTGCGCCGCGAGCAATGCAGCACGTGTCTGGTCGTACTCGCGCTTCGAAAGCGAGCCGTCCTTGACGAGCGCATCTGCGCGGCGCATGTCGGCTTCGGCACGGACCTGCTGCGCACGCGCGGCGGCGATGTTCGCATCCTGACTGCGTGTCGCCAGTTCGCGCGAGCGTTGCGATTGCGCGGAATTATCGAATGCCGCCTGCTGCGCCTCAAGATTGGCCTGGGCTTGCGCAACCCTCGCCGCATAGATGCGGTCGTCGACGGTGACGAGAATCTGCCCGGCCTTTACTTCGAGGAAATCGTCGACCGGCACGCTCGTGACATAGCCACTCACCTGCGAACTGATGGTCGTCACGAATCCACGCACATAGGCATTGTTGGTATCTTCGAAGGGCCCGGCAAAGGGCGGTAGACGCCACGCGCGCAGCACCACACCGATCGCGCACAGCGCGAGCACGACGATGATGATGACCGTCAGCCGGCTTTTCTTCGGCGGATGCCAGCCGCTCGGTTCAGCCGTTGCAGCGGGAGCGGCAGCGGCTGGTGTCTGGGCGTTGCTCGCGGGTAATTGATTTTTGGGCTCGTTCATTCCGGGCTCTTCCTGTTAGCTTGCGCCTGTTGTGCTTTCATCACTTGCTGCTGGAGAAGGATGAGCGGCGAAACCTCGCGACGTCGCCACATCGACCACTGGATTATCACGCCCCAAACAACGGTCAGGCTGGCCAGCACACCCACCAGCAGGAATACGTCGTTGTAGGCCAGAATATTTGCTTCGCGTGCCACGCGTTGCGCCAGTCGCGCCGCGCCCGCGCGCATCTGCGCGGCGACCACCGGGTTACTCATGACGAGAGACTGAACGAGTTCGTTCGAATGAAACCGTTCGCGAATCGTCTGAAAAGTGCCGAGCAAGGTACTGCCCACGACACCGCCGACGCTCTGGCTGATGTTGAACACCACGATGAAGCTCACCAGATAATTCTGGCTGCCGCCCACGACCATTCGCGCCGCACCGATCACCATCGCCCGCCCGAGGAACAGCAGCGAGGCGAAGCCGATCAACCCCTGGCTGATGTAGAAATTTTCCGGCCTCGACAGGTTGGTTGCATCCGCATCCATGAAGGCGCCGATCGCGATCAGCACGGCCGCTATCGCGATCGGCTTGCCGGGATTCTTTGGATCGAGCGTCAGCGCACTGAACACGATGCCGGCGATCGACGCCACGAGGATGATCGTATTGAGCGTGATCATCTGGTCGTTGAGCATGCCGAACAGCGTCAGCAGACCGACCGAGCCAAAGGTTTGTTCGGAGAGGAGGATGCGGATTGCCGCCGCGATCAGCATGATGCGGGCAACTTCGCGCGTGCCCAGCCAGCGCGTATTGATCAGCGGATTGACGCGATAGTGCTCGATGATCAGGCCCGCGGTGATCAGCGCGATGCTGCCAGCGAGCGCCCAGCCCAGCCAGACGCGCTCGGTCCACCACTCGATCCGGCCTTCGGAGAAGATCGCCACGAATAGTGCGAGCCCCGATCCCAGCACGGCGAGAGTCAGAAAGTCGGCTGGCTCGAATACCTTGCGGCGCTCGCTCGGCGGTAAGGGCAGGGCCATCACGGCCGCCAGCGTCGCCAGCGCCATGCCCAGTTCGAACCAGTTGAGCCGGTGCCAGTTGCCCGTTTCCAGCAGCCCGGGCGACAGGACACGCGCGAGCGGCGTCGCAAGCTGGGGAACGCTGATGCCGATCAGCATCCCGAGCATTTTCTTCGGTCCTGGGAACGACTGCATCATGTAGTAGATGCCCGTCGACGAAAGGCCGGCTGCGGAGATCGCGCTGACGGCCCGCACCACCACCGCCGAGGCGAATCCTCGCGTGAACACATGCAGCATCGCGAACACGACGTAGGTGACGAGCAGGGAAATGACGAAGCGCCGCAAACCGAACTGCTGGCGAAATTTCACGAGGATCAGGTTCGAGGTCGCATAGACCATGAAATACGCGGCGGTGAGCCAGGTCGCTTCGTCGCTGTAGAGGCCGAGCGTTCCCTGCGCGTAATTCAGGTTCACCGACACCAGCCCGTTACCGAGCCCCTGCGTGATGCAGATCAGACAGCCGATCGCGAAGTAGCCATAGCGTCTCGCCGCCGGATGGTCGGGACTGGCCGGTCCGCCCAGTACCATCGGCCGCTCATGCGGCTTTAGCGTGTAGTCGCTTTCTTCTTCCAGGCGGGGGGCGTTGTGCATCCGGTCCTGTCGATGGGTGGGGCTTTCGCCGCGTGTCGGTTGATCGGGTGTCACTGCATGGGGCAACGCGTACTAAGGCCGCTTGCGATTTTCGCTTTGCGGCTTCGCCAGAATAATGCGGAATATAAAGGTCAGCTATAGGTCAGCCGTTGCCTGTTCGACAACACGATGGTGCGTCGCGGTAGGTTGCCCGATCTATGTTTCCTGATTGTGGCCTAAGGGATTTCCCTGGGGAGTGGCTTGGTGACGCTATCCCCAGGGTGATCGGGTCGGTTGCAGTTGCGTGGCTTTTATTGACTCGCTGCTTGAGCCGCGTTGGCCTTCTTTTCTGCGTTTTGCAGGTTCTGCGGATAGTTCGGATCGTTCTGTGCCGGGTGATAGCCGTTGGCCTCGAGCTTTTTCAGTTCGGCAGCATTCTTCGCGTGAGCCTGCTTGCGGGCCGCCTTTCGCTCAGCTTTTTTCTGTGCCCTTTGTTGTGCCTTTGTAGCAGGCGCTGAGGCGGATGGGCTGGCAGTGGCCGCAGCGTCGCTGGACTGGGCTTGCGCGAGCCCGGCCAGACCGAACATCAATGCGCCTGATGTGAGCAGGATGGCCAGCTTTCTTGTATGCAATGACGTCATGTCGTTCTCCACTTTAGTTTTGGGCAAACAGAGATTACCAGCATACAAATGTAATCGGTGTTGGATCTGTTCAACGCGGATGTCGATGGATATACGTGACGCTGATTCGGTAATCGAAATACTAATCTTCACGAAGCAATCATCAGTTTCCGGTTTAAGCGCGTTCGACGCAGTACGCTGGATGCTTCACGATTGCACGGATGAAGAAACGTCATGATCATCGACATTCACGGGCACTACACGACCGCACCGAAGGCGCTAGAGACATGGCGCAATCGACAGATCGCGGGCATCAACCATTCCGCCGAGACACCCAGTCCGTCAGAGTTGCGCATCAGCGATGACGAGCTACGCGAGTCGATCGAAAGCAATCAGCTTCGTCTGATGCGCGAGCGGGGTCTGGACGTGACCGTATTCAGCCCGCGCGCGAGCTTCATGGCACACCATATCGGCAATTTTGAAGTGTCCAGCACGTGGGCGTCGATATGCAACGAGTTGTGCTACAGGGTCAGCCAGCTATTTCCCGACCATTTCATTCCTGCTGCGATGTTGCCGCAGAGCCCAGGCGTGGACGCCGCAAGCTGCATTCCGGAACTGACCCGGTGCATCGAGCAGTATGGGAACGTCGCGATCAACCTGAACCCCGACCCATCGGGTGGTCACTGGACGAGCCCGCCGTTGTCGGATCGCTACTGGTATCCGATTTACGAAAAGATGGTGGAGTACGATGTCCCTGCGATGATCCACGTCAGCACGAGTTGTAACGCGTGTTTCCATACGACAGGCGCGCACTACCTGAATGCGGACACAACAGCGTTCATGCAATGTCTGACCGCAGATCTATTCCACGACTTTCCCACACTACGTTTTGTCATTCCTCACGGTGGCGGCGCGGTTCCGTACCATTGGGGCCGTTTCCGCGGGCTCGCGCAAGAGTTGAAGAAGCCGCTGCTAAAAGATCATCTGCTGAACAACATCTTTTTCGATACCTGCGTCTACCATCAACCGGGCATCGATCTGCTGACGCGCGTCATTCCCGTCGAAAACATCCTGTTCGCGAGCGAAATGATCGGTGCGGTTCGCGGTGTCGATCCTGAAACCGGCCACTATTTCGACGACACCAAACGCTACATCGAAACCGCAACGATCGACGCGGACGCCCGATACAAGATCTACGAATGTAACGCGCGCCGTGTCTATCCACGACTCGATGCCGCACTGAAACGCAAGGGACACTGATCATGTACGAACTGGGTGTGGTGTATCGAAACATCGAACGCGCTGACCAGACCGTGGCGGAAAAGCTCGGCTCCTTCGGTTCGGCGACGGTCCACGAAGCGATGAAGCGCACGGGTCTGATGAAGCCGTATATGCGGCCTATTTTCTCTCGCGCGCGTACCAGCGGGACCGCAGTCACGGTGCTGCTGCATCCCGGCGACAACTGGATGATGCACGTGGTCGCCGAACAGATTCGCCCAGGAGACGTCGTCGTTGCAGCCATCACCGCCGAATGCACGGACGGTTACTTTGGCGACCTGCTTGCGACGAGCTTCAAGGCGCGCGGTGCGAGAGGTTTGGTCATCGACGGCGGCGTGCGTGACGTCGCTACGCTCGAAGACATGAACTTCCCGGTCTGGAGCAAGGCCATTTCTGCTAAAGGCACGATCAAGGCAACACTGGGTTCGGTGAATGTACCGGTCGTATGCGCGGGCGCACTCGTCACACCCGGCGACGTCATCGTCGCGGACGGCGATGGCGTGGTGTGCGTACCTCGGGCGCTCGCCAACGAGGTACTCGACAGGGCAGCCGAGCGCGAAGCGAACGAAGTTCAGAAGCGCGCTACGCTGGCATCGGGTGTTCTCGGTCTCGACATGTACAAGATGCGCGAATCGCTGGCGCAAGCGGGACTGCGCTATATCGACTGAAGCCGGCGCTCATCTTTTCGGCGATCACACGTGATTGGCTAGCGGCATCCGCAGGTTGACGACTTCCCGGATCGCGTTGACGGCACATTGCATGGCAGGCGACGGAAGTGTGTCTGCCCGGAACGTGAAGCCGATCTCGCGTCGCGTGGCGGGTAACGCCAGATCGAGTGCGACCAGGCAACCCGACTGACGCTCGTGCTCCCAATGCTGGGCAGAGAGTGCCGCAATCATGTCGGTGCGTAGCAGTAGTTCTCTCGTGAGGGCGAGATCGCCGGTTTCGACCGTAGGTGCAGGAGAACGCAGCTGGCTTTGCACGAACACGTTATCGAGCATGGCGCGTGCCGGCGAGTGGCTGCGTGGAAGGATCCAGTTTGCATTGGCAAGTTGCGCCAACGTGATGTTCGGGATGTCCGATAGCGGATGACCTTTGCGGGCTAGCACCACCATCTCTTCTGACATCAGCGTTTCGCAGCTTAACCCACTGTTTTTTTCGACGGGTCGCAACGCGCCCAGTATGAAATCGATGTCACCGGCGAGCAGATCCGCAACCAATGTTTCGTATGAGCCCTCGTCGGTTCTGATCACTACTTCGGGAAAGGCGCCATGCAGCCTGGCGATAGATTCCGGGAGGATCGAAGTACGCGTAAGCGGCAACGCGCCGATGTTGACCTCACCGACAACCTTACCCGCTAGCGCGGCGATATCTGCGGGAATCAGGCGCAGTTCATTCAGTGCGCGCCGGATGCGAAGGATGAATGCCTCGCCCTCGACAGTGAGCTTTAAGCCCATGGCGGTACGGTCGAACAAGCGAAAACCGGAACCGGTCTCCACGGCCTTTACCGCGCTGCTTACGGCCGGCTGGCTGACACCGAACGCTCTCGCCACTGTCGGCATGTGGAGATGTCTTCCAAGACTTGCCACGAGTTGCAGACGATGACTGTTCATCAGGTAGGACGGTGTTCCCCAACATGAGGACGTGTGCTCGCGAGATTCATGCAGCGACGACGCGTTGGCGCTCGTGTCCAGTTCCGCGAAGACTTTCTCCGCGCGTTGCAGTACGGACTGACCTGTGCGCGTAGGGAGCATGCCCGAAGCACGCCGCTCAAATAGCGGCGCTCCAATCGTCGCCTCGAGAGTGCGTATGGACCGACTGATTGCTGATTGCGCGCGATAAAGCGATTGACCCGCTCTGGTCGCGCTGCCGTACTGAGCCACTCGCATAAAGGTACGCAAATGGGCAAGGTTGATCAGCTCGGAGGGCATGGGTAGGTGAGCCGGTTTCGCGTTGCGATGGAGGATGACAGGATTCTATATCGGCGACACGATTCCATCTGTACCCGACAAGCAGCCGATGCCTAACCCGTTAGAAGTCTGATTCGCAATGGCAATGAGTAGAGTTGTTTAGAGAATCAAGGATTCGTCTCGACGCGACTACACTACCGTTCAAGCTGAGCCGTAGAGAAACCGTCTAGCCCGTTGATTGCGTCTCGACCTGAGTCGCTTCATTCCATGTATCGACGCGGCTGATCGCTAGCGGATGGTCCGGATACGAGATCCCCACCGGGAGGATTTCGCTCGCCCGAACAGTCACTGGCAAGGGAATTCGTCTGACCAAATAACGATAAAAATCGACGCCCACAAGCTTTGGTGCACTCACGTCGAGATTGAAGCGTTCGCCTTAATCGTCATTGCATGAGTTATCGATACATCTAATTAAGAATAATTGGAGGAGATATGCATCGTGCAGTTTTCACGACGTCTTTAATTGCGTTGTCGACGGGCAGTTCCGCTCTCTTCGCGCAAAGCAGCCTGTCGTTGTCAGGCTTGCTGGATGCCGGTTTGACCTATGTGAGCAATTCGTCTGGACACGGCAACGTTCAGTTTGTCGATGGTGTCGATGTCCCGAATCTGATCATTCTGACGGGAAAGGAAGACCTGGGGCAAGGCACGTCATTCATCTTCCAGCTTGAGGACCAGTACTTACTGGGAACCGGGAGTTGGCCGCAAGGCAAAAGCATGTTCACGTGGGAATCGATGGCGGGTTTCGACAGCCATCGATTGGGTACGTTGACGTTTGGCAACCTGCGCGACTTCATGGTCGACTCGGTGTTTCTCGGGCACAACGACGGCTCGGAGATGTATGACGGCACCTATGGCATAGCAGGTGGTCCGTTTACGAAGCTCAATCTTCCCAACAACCCGACCGGGTCGTTCAACTGGGACCGCATGGGGTTCAACGCCGCGATTCCCAACTCGGTGAAGTATGCGATGCCTGCGTGGAATGGATTTTCCGGTGGTGCGCTTTATTCTTTTGGCGGGGTTCCCGGATCGATTGGATCGAACAACGGGTCCAGCTTCGGAGTGAACTATGCAAGGGGATCGTTTGGGGCCAATGCGGCCATCACTAACGTCAAGTATGTCATTTCCGGTGTTGAGGCCAGTATTCGTAACTGGGGCGTGGGTGCCCACTATTACCTCGGTAAGTTGACGATGGCGGCGCTCTTCACCGCGATTCATAACGGGGCGAACGGTGGAGCCGTATGGGAAGGGCAGCTCAGTGGGTTCTGGCAGATAGATCCGGCGTGGGGGTTAGGTGCTGCATACGTGTACATGAAGGGAAATTCCGAGGTCGATAACAACCACGTTCATGAAGTGTCGTCGGCCCTGTCGTATGCGCTCTCGAAGCGTACCGCTGTCTACACCACCGTCGTCTATCAGCGCACCAACCGTGGTGCCAATGCCTTGATCAACGGCCTGAACAATCCGGGATCGGCGTCGAGTGGGCCGTCGCAGTTTCTCGCGAGGATCGGTGTGCTGACGCACTTTTAGGTGTTGCGACTGATCTTCAAGCGTGCGGATCAGATCAACCGTGTATCGAGAAATCAGACCCGCTCAATGATTTCGATCGCAAATTAGTAGATCGCGAAACGGCAATTGAGGAATGTCTCCCGGGCGAATACTCTGGCCGCAGGTTCACCGGATCGTTGCGACAACAACCAGGGAAAATCATGTTGATGAAAGAGCCATCGCTACCTCGCGAGACGATTGATGCACGCGCCTGTACCCAGGCCGTTTCCGGTATGCAGTCTGGTGCAACCCTGTCGAGCAGGATGCGTAGCGTCATTGGCTCGACTGTCGCCGCCCTGGTGGGCATCGCGGTAGCCATGAGCGCTGCCGCCGCCGGTACCGATCCGTTGAGCGTTGGACCCCTTCCAGTCGAAGTCGCGATCAAGGCCGCGCAAAACGCGCTCACTGCCTGCGACAGAGACGGTTATCACGTGACGGTTAGCATCGTCGACAGAGAAGGGATAACGCGTGTGTTTCTGGTAGGCGATGGCGCAGGGCCGATTAGCATCAGCACCAGCCGACGCAAGGCATACACATCGGCTGCGCTCGGCGTCAGCACCGGTGACATGGCGAAGCACGCTGCCGCTTCTGGTCATCCGCCGCCCGCGATTGATCCGGAGATTCTGGCGTTGGGCGGTGGACTTCCTATTGTCAGTCGCGACGTCGTCGTCGGTGGCATTGGGGTAGGGGGCGCCGATGTCTCCGATAAAGATGAAGCTTGTGCGCGCGCCGGACTTGACAGCATCAAGGACCAGTTGAAGTAACCATTGACGTGGCCGCGATTCAATACAAGGCGCTCTTATGTTCACTACACCACTACCCGCGAATTCCACGCAACCTGCCCTGCCCGAAGGCAAATTGCGCTACGGTCTCCCATTGCGCGTACTGCATTGGCTAACCGCGTTGTGCATGTTCGTCGTTATTCCGTTAGCGTGGTACATGACCGAACTTGACCGGCACAATCCGGCAAGAGAGGGATGGTTCAATCTGCATAAATCGATTGGCCTTACCGTGCTGCTCCTGACGTTGATCCGGGTGTTCACACGTCTCTCGAATGCGCCGACGCCGCTACCTGAATCCATTCCATCTTTTGAGCGAACACTGGCCCACATCGGGCACGGGTTGCTGTATGTGATCCTGATCGCCATGCCAGTCAGTGGTTATCTGAACTCATACGGCGCGGGTCACGCGGTGAACTGGTTCTGGCTGTTTCGCGTGCCTGCCGTCGTGCCCGAGAGCCATTGGCTTGCGCACCTCGGTGGCCAGATTCATGCGCTGCTCGCATGGGCGACCTACGCCTTGATTGCCGGACACCTACTCGCGGTTCTCTATCACCAGTTGATACAGCGAGTCGACCTGTTAGCGCGCATGACCCTAAGAACTGGTGTAACGAGACGCTAACGTCTTCCGTCAAGAAATCGCCATGACTGCCATGCTGATCTGCGTGTCGCATTCGCCCATCACCTTGATTCGTGCGAAAGCGCCCGAACGCGAGCCCGAAATACTTTCGCTCTATGAGCGAACGGCGCAGGAAGTGGCGAGCTTCGATCCCGAACTGGTGGTCGTGTTTGCATCCGACCACTTCGCCGGCTTCCACTACTCGCTGATGCCGTCGTATTGCGTGGGCCTGGAGGCGAGCGCGGTAGCGGATGTAGGTGGGTTCGGCGGCGAGTTTCGCGTGCCCCGGCAGACGGTTCTCTCAATCGTTCAGGCATTGATGGCGCGCGGGTTCGATCCCGCGGTTTCCCATCGGATGAAAGTCGATCACGCGTTTTCGCAGCCGGTTCATCGTCTGTGCGGATCGCTCGATCGGTACCCGGTCATCCCCATATTTCTAAACGCTATCGCAGCGCCGATGCTTTCTTTTGGGCGCGCCCGTCTTCTGGGCGTTGCGCTGGGCGAGATATTCAGCAGCGTCGATGCACGCATCCTCGTGATTGCGTCGGGTGGCCTGTCGCATCATCCAACGCGCTATTACCCGGCGTTGGGAAGCGGGTCGCCTGAGGTCGAGGCGTGGCAGATGTCCGGACCTGACAGCGGAATGTCGAGCGACGCGTGGTTCGACAAGCTGAAGTCGATGCACGAAGAAGGCGCAAACATGTTGATCGACGGACGCAGGACCGTGCGCGACATCCGCTTGAATGAAGCATTCGATGAGCGATTCATGGATTTGATGTGCGGAACGGATATCTCGGTGGTCGACAACTGGGCAACGGATAGCGTGATCGAGGAAGCCGGCATTGGTGCGATGGAACTCAATGCCTGGACAGCGGGCTGGAGCACGTATCGCCAGTTGCAAAGCGCTCCGGTGCGCCGGCAGATCTATGTGCCGGCGCTTGAGTACGGTATCGGCTATGGAATGGTCGTGGCGGGCGGCGTGGGTACGGGTGCGGAATAGTTTCTGCGCTTTAGTGGTTAGCGAGGTTCGCTGAGACGCCACCCGATCGGATCGAAATATCACTGTTGATACACGGAGTTCAACATGCAGATTGTCCAGGAGCGGCAAGATGTACAGGACCACAGTGCTACCGGTTTGACAAACGGTCTATTGGAGCCGGGCGAAACCAGCTCTGCCGCTGCCGACGACGAGCAAAACCTGCGAGTCCAGCTAGCCGGCGTATACCGCATCTTCGCGATGCTCGGATGGACCGAACTGATCTACAACCACATTACGGTTCGCATCCCCGGTCCAGAGTCACACTTTCTGATCAATCCATTCGGGCTTCACTATTCGGAAGTCACGGCCTCGAACCTTGTGAAGATCGACCTCGACGGCAACGCAGTCGGAGATTCGCACTATGGCGTGAATCCGGCGGGCTTCGTCGTGCATTCGACCATTCACCGCGGGTTACCCGATGTGCATTGCGTGATGCATACCCATACGACGGCCGGTTTGGCCGTTGCGTGCTCGGTGAGCGGCCTGGAAAACTCGAACTTCTACTCGGCGCAACTGCACGACAAGGTTGCCTATCACGAGTTTGAAGGCATCACCCTGCGACCCGACGAAGGCCCGCGAATGCTCGCAAGTCTTGGCGAGCGGCGCCTGCTGATCCTCCGCAACCACGGTCTGCTGTCGATCGGCAGCACGATCGCGCAAGCGTTCAGCTTGTTGTGGACATTGAACCGGGCCTGCGAAATCCAGCTCGCTTCCGCTGCCCTTGGACCGAGACGACTGATCGCGGAAGACATCGCGATTCTCTCGACCAGCGCCTCATTGCAATTCGATCCGCGCTATGGCGCTGGGCAGGACGTGCTCGACGCGCTGCTCAGACAGGTCGATAAGGTCGACCCGTCTTACCGGCTTTGAGTCACACCGCGCGTACCGATTGCCATTCCCCGACACACATTCCCCGCTGATTGCGATAACAAATTAATAACCCCGGTCCATGCAATTGATCGCACGAGAACCCGCGGGATACCATCGTTTCACGGTGAAGACACGCCGATAAAAGCAAGCGCCCGGAGGAGACGATGTTGAGAAGTCAGCAGCTTGTCGAGCAGGTCGATTCATCGCCGTCTGTCAGTGCTTCGAATCTCGTGCCGATCATTG
Organism: Paraburkholderia acidicola; assembly: GCF_002362315.1. Lineage (GTDB taxonomy): Bacteria > Pseudomonadota > Gammaproteobacteria > Burkholderiales > Burkholderiaceae > Paraburkholderia > Paraburkholderia acidicola. The sequence continues at coordinate 435,441 of NZ_MTZV01000004.1, read as the reverse complement.
TGGCGTGCATTCTGGTGATGATCGACGGTTACGACATGTTCATTGTGTCGTTTCTGGCGCCGCTTATTTCCGGCGAATTGCATCTCACGCCGATGGGGCTGGGTCGCGTTTTCACAGCGGGGCTGGCAGGGTCGATGGCGGGTGGTGTCGTGCTCGGACCGGTCGCCGATCGTCTCGGACGTACGCGCACGCTTGTCGCTTCGCTAGTGGTTGCGGGCATCGCCACGATTCTCTGTTCGCGTGCATCGTCGTTCGGCGGTTTCGGGTTGCTTCGCTTTGTGTCGGGATTCGCGTTGGGCGGTGTGTTGACTGCTGTGGTCCCGCTCGTGGCCGAACACTTCAGTGCAACGAGACGCAGCGCGGCGGTGACGCTGATGTTTGTCGGCTACCCGCTTGGGGCGGTTGTCGGTGGCGCGGTGACCGCGCTGCTTTACGCGCAAGGCTGGCGGCCGTTGTTTTTAGGTACCGGTGTGCTGTTGCTGGCCGCCGCTCCGCTGTCGTTGACGATGCGAGAAACGGTGAGCCAGCAGGGTGTCGTCGCTGAATCGGCAGTCCGCTGGCAGGTTGCGTTTCTTGGCGCGTTCGCGGAAGGACGGCTTATCGCCAGCGCGTTCCTTGCGACGGGCATCTTCTGCATGTTGCTGGTGACGTATCTATTGACGAGCTGGATTCCGATGATCGCCGTGCGATCGGGGATGACACCGGGCGTGGCGGCACTGTGCGGCGTGTTTCTCAACCTCGGCGGCGTGACCGGTGCGCTGCTCTCGACGTTAGCGGTTCGAAAGCTGGGTGTCTTCAAACTGGTTGCTTTCATGATCGCCACGGGTGCGCTATGCATTGCGCTTATTGGGCAGTTTTTCAGCTCGGCCGCTACGTTGTGGGCGATGCTTTTTCTGGCTGGCGCGCTTGCGATCGGTGGTCAGCAGAACACACCGGCGATGTGCGTGCAACTTTATCCACGGCGCGTACGGGCAACCGGAGCGGGATGGATGTTCGCAGCAGGGCGGATTGGATCGATGCTCGGACCGATTCTGGGCGCGCACCTGTTGTCCATCGATACCCACCCGCAGACGATGTTCGTCATCGTGGCCGTACCGACTTTAGTGGCGGCGCTCGCGTACGCCACGGTCGATGTGGTGAGACCGCGCTAGGTTCACGCGTGTTTTCGCCTAACCCGCATTGAGGAATCAACCCACCATGTTATTGACCGAACACCAACGTTTGCCGACCAACGGCGCTCGCGCTGTGTTGCCTTATACGACCGGCGGGCACCAGTATCTGGCGATTCCGCAGCTTTCGAAAGACGTCGCCGACACGCCCGCGCACATGAACGGCGGCGACAGCGATACGGGCGCACCGATCTACCGCTGGGAGCAGGGTCGTTTCGTCGAGGACAGCACGCTTGCGCTAAGCGGCGGTGAAGACATTGCGAGCTTCACACTCGACGGCGAGCAGTTTCTCGTGACCGCGGGCATTCGCGCTGGCCACGGACCTTACCGCTACAACCTCGATCAGTTGCTATACCGGCGTAGCGGCTCGGAATGGGCGCCGTTTCAGCGCTTTGCAGCCTTTGCAGCCAAGCAGTGGTATTTCTTTCAGATCGGCACGCGCGCGTTTCTCGCGCTGGCTCAAGGCGTAACGCTCGGGCATATCGAAGCGATCAATCCGCGTCAGTCGAAGCTATTCGAATGGAACGGCTCGCAGTTCGTCGAGTTCCAGGAGCTCGACGGCAAGTGGGGATACAACTGGGAGTCGTTTGAAATCGACGGCCGGTTTTTCCTTGGGTATGCGGATCACGTGGGCGAGTCGCTGCTGTACGAATGGAATGGCACATCCTTCGTGTCGTTCCAGGTGTTCGCCACTTCGCACGGACGATGCTTCCGGTACTTCGAAGCGGGCGGCCAGCAGTTGCTTGCATTCGCCAATATTCAGGGTGATTCGGTGCTGCACCGGTGGGACGGCACGACCTTCACGCCGCTTCAGACGCTAAGCGGCCCGGGTGGTCGCGAGTTCTGTGTCGTCACGACGAATGACGCGCTCTTTCTCGTGCAGATCAACTTCATCGAGGGAGAGCCGTCCGCGCCGCATACCAGTCTGCGTTCGCGCATCTACCGGTGGGCTAACGGCCAGATGGATCTCGTGGAGGAGTTTCCGACGTCGGGGGGCACGGATGCCGCGACGTTCAGCATAGACGGTCAGCGCTATCTGGCGGTGTCGAACAGCTTGACCGCCGATGTGCGCTTCAGGACCGACACGATTATCTACACGTTCAACGCATAAGGTAGGGGATATGGCTTATCAACCGCATCCGTCGTTTCAAAGCCTGTACGACGCCTACACCGGCCAGGACAGCACGGGACAGCATCTGACCCGTCACATGGTGAAGCTGACCGAGGACAAACCGATCCTGATCGTGACCGGCTCTGACTTCGTGATCTTTCCTGGTTCGCGTCGCCCGCCGATCATAGAAAGCTTCCGGCGTTCGACGCGCGGCTTCACGGAATTGACGGCGATTTCGCATTTCGGGCCCGCGCTTGCCTGGATCTTCCGTCTGCGCGATCTGGGCTACGCATCATGGCGTGAGGACGCAGCACGCATGCTGACGCGGACAGAAGAAGTGCGCGGCAACAACAGCGAAAGCTACTGGACCGACGTTGTCGCCGTCGACGCATTTCGTGGCTACGAGCGCAAGATCACCGACATGATCGACTACAGCTGCGATGTGACCGCATCGTTTCTGAACTGGTGTCTTGCCGACGAAAGCAGGATGACATTCGAAAATCTGCGCGAGCGCTACCTCGATCCGTTGAACAGCGCCGACGTGCCGGTGCCGATCGACGACATGATGGTGGCGACGTTCTCGCTGACGTTCCTCGACATCGGTCATCGCATGCTGAACTGGTTGCGCGCACAGGACTTCGACTGGAGCACGTTGATGGTGCTGTTGAGCGGAAAATCCGGTCGGCCCACTGCGGGCCTTACGTGGCCGACCAACAATAACTGTCACATCCTGTCGAGCGCATCGAACGGACAGTTGCCTGCGGAGAATGTGCAGATCGCCCCGCACGGCCCGTCGATGCAGCTGGCGGACATGGGCAATCCCGCGCGGCTGCAGGAACTCGAACAACAGTTCCGCGAACTCTTTCTGCACATCCGCGCAAATATTGACCTCTCGCGACTGATGTTCGACGGATACCCGGCGTTCCTGAAAAGCATCGAGGAGCCGCCCGTTATCGAACCCGGCACGAAGACGCTACGCGCGATGCCGAAACTGCGTTCCCCCGACGACCGGCTCACTGCGATCACGCGGCTTCGCTTTGTGATGGAAGACCCGTGCCAGCTGCTCTCGAACTCGGTTGCGCATTTCGTCATCGATCAACTGTGCGAGCACGGTAACGACCCGAAGCGCGTGGTGATTCCCGGGTTCTCGAATCTGACGTATCCATCGCGCAGGTGACACGAACGCAGCGCGAACGTTGAACGATACCCAAACGTCATTCAGGAGAAATGCAATGAGCGCGTACCAGGCGCACGAGGGCAATAGCTTGATCGAGAAACTGCGTCGCGGTGAGCTCGTCACGGCGATGATGATCCGCAGTGCACGCAACACCGATGCAGTCCGCGTGGCTGGCTCTGCGGGATACGACAGCATCATCATCGATCTCGAACACAGTTCGATGCCGCTTCAGATTGTGTCCGACATGGCCTCGGCTGCGCACGATCTCGGCATGACGCCGTTCGTGCGTGTGCCCGAGCGCGACTATGGCTCAGTGGGGAGGGTGCTCGACGGCGGCGCGACGGGCGTGATTGCCGCGCGCATAGAAACGCCGGAGCAGGCCGAAGAACTTGCACGTGCGTGCCGGTTCGCGCCACGCGGGCAGCGCTCGCAGATCGCGATGGTGCCGCAGCTCGGCTTCAAGCCGACTTCGGCGCGCGAACTCAACCCGTTGCTCGATCGCGAGACGATCGTCAAGACACTGATCGAAACGCCCTTGGGCGCGGCGAATGCCGATGCGATCGCGCAGGTCGACGGCGTCGACATGCTGGCGATCGGCGCGAATGACCTGTCCGCCGAACTCGGTGCAGCGGGCGACTACACAAGCAGTGCGTTTTATGACGCGGTCGCAACGATCGCAGCGGCGTGCGCGAAACACGGCAAGTTGTGCGTGATCGGCGGCATTGCCGATTTCGACATCCTGGCCGGGTTCATGAGAATCGGCGTCGCGCCGATGATCATCTCCGGCTCGGACATCGAGATGCTGTATGCGGCCGCGCGTCAGCGCAACGAGGCGTTGAAGCACTGGCATGCCGGATTGAAGGATGCGGTGGCCATCACTGCGAATCGATAGACATTCAGAACGGAGAGGAAAATATGGCAAACGAAGTTCAGGTACCGACCGCGATGAGGGAAGCCACGACCAACACCCGGCCCGCGTTTGCACTGCCGCACAACACATGCGACGTCCATTTTCATGTGTTCGAGCAGGGATACCCTTCAGTCAAGGAGCCGCACTATACGTTCCCCGATGGCACGCTCGAGCAGTATCTCGCGATGTGCCGGTATATCGGCATCGAGCGGATGGTGCTTGTTCAACCGAGCTATTACGGCACCGATAACCGGCTCACGATCGACACACTCGGCAAGCTCGGTTCGCGCGCGCGGGCCATCGTGATGGTTGAAGAAACCGTCACCGATGCCGAGCTGGAACGGTTTCATGCAGCCGGTGTTCGCGGTATCCGGCTGGATCTTTTTGCAAGAGCGGGCTGGGCACGGCCCGACATCCAGGCGTACATCCTGCGGATGATCGAACGTGCGCGACCATTTGGCTGGCATATCCAGTTCTATACGCCAGGCTACGTCGTGCGCGACCTGATTCCGTTCCTCGCTACGGTCGAATACAACTTCGTCATCGATCACATGGGCTACATGCTCGAAGAGGACGGTTTGACGGGTCACGACTTCGAACAACTGCTCGGCTTGCTCAAGCGCGGTTTTGCGTGGTTAAAGCTGTCGGCTCCTTATCGGATTGCTCGCGGGCGAGGCTATGGCGCGGTGGAACATCTGGCGCGCGCGATCATCGAAACCCGGTCCGACCGCGCGTTGTGGGGCACCGACTGGCCGCACCTGACCGATGGCAGCCGCGATACCGGCGAACTCGTGAATCTGCTGCTCGACTGGACAACGGATGAAGCGACACGCAATCGCATCCTGGTGGATAACCCACAATCGCTCTTTGGTTTTGACGAGTGAGCCATAGCGCGAATACACCTCGAGAGCGACTCCCGATGTCCAGCGAGACCCGCGTAACCCATACGCACGATCACTTCAGGGAAGCGCTGGCGGGACTCGTTCTGGCTATCGTGCTGTCTTCGCTCGACCAGAACATCGTATCGACGGCGCTGCCGCATATCGCGCAGGTGCTCGGCGGATTGCCGCAGATCTCATGGGTCGTGACGGCGTTTCTGCTCGCGTCTACCGTTTCCATGCCGATCTACGGCAAGCTGTCCGATATGCATGGACGGCGCCGGTTGTTCATCGTCAGCATTGCAATTTTTCTCGTTGCATCTGCGCTTTGCGGCTTTGCCCAGGACATGAACCAGCTCATCGCATTTCGTGCACTGCAGGGTCTAGGAGCAGGTGGTCTTTCGACGTTGTCGCAAAGCGCGATAGGCGATCTCGTAGGCCCCAGGGAGCGCGGCAGATATCAGGGACTCTTTAGCGGAGCTCAGGCTGTTTGCACTGTTGCCGGTCCGTTACTCGGTGGATTGTTCATCGCGGTCGCGTCATGGCGATGGATATTCTTCGCCAGCTTGCCGGTGGGATTGCTGGCGTTGGGGTTGATCGTTGTGCGTTTGCCTGCTGCGACGACCGTGCGCGCACATCGGATCGATTATGCGGGCATGGTGCTGCTTATCGTCAGTGTGGGTGCTGTGCTGCTGGCGTTGAACGGCATCGCTAGCGCGCGCACTGCGTTTCCCGTCAGCCCCGCGGTGAGTGCGGCGATCGCGCTCGTCTTCGGCGCGCTGTTTGTCTGGTGGGAGAAGCGCGCGCAGGAGCCGATCGTCAGTGTGGGACTGTTCCGCAACGATACCTTCGCGGTGGCGGTCGCTGCATCGGGAATGATGGTGTTTGCGATGCAGGCGTCGATGGTGTTCCTGCCGCTCTATTTCCAGATGGTGCTTGGTAAAACGCCGACCGCGTCGGGGTTGATGTTGTTGCCGCAGATCGCCGGGATGATAGTCAGCTCGACCTGGGGAGGACGTTTGTCGAGCGCGAGCGGAAACTTCAAACGGTTCTTCATGCTAGGTGTCGGGCTCGAAACGTTAGGCCTCGCGTCGCTCGGTATCAGTGCGTTTGCTGGTACCGGAAGCGTGCCTTTTCTGTTTGCGCTTGCCATCCTCGGTCTCGGCACGGGCCTTGGTATGCCTAACGCCATCGTGCTGGTTCAGAATGCCGTGCCGTCAGCGAAGCTCGGTATGGCGACGGGATCGATGTCGTTCGTCCGATCGCTCGGCGGTGCAGTCGGTGTCGCGTTCTCGGGCTTCGTCATGCGATTGATGCTCGACGGCGAGCGCGGCAACCGGCTTTTCTCCCGCTTTTTTGGGCATGACGGAGGAAGCGGGGCAATCACAGGAGGCGGTGTGGGCCCGCATACGGCCGATGCATTGCGCTTAGCCATTTCATGCAGCTTTGCGCTTGGCGCGCTCATGATGGCGGTCGCTTTTATGACGTCGACCCGAGTGTCTGCAGAGCAGGCGCACTAGGGTCGCCGCCGACGCACGTCATGCCTGAACGATATCGAGCGCGAGATTCACAAACTGGCGAACCCGTGAATTCGCATCGCCGAAGCGATGTGCGACATAGAGCGTCGTGGTCGCATCGAGATCGGTAAACGTCCGGAACACGACACCAGGCACGGCGATGGTCGCCAGCGGCGCAGGCACGATCGCGACGCCGAGCCCGGTCGATGCAAGCCCGATCATCGTCGATGCCTGTTGTACTTCCTGTACGACGTTCGGAACGAAGCCACGTTTCGCGCACAACTGCAGGATCTGCTCGGAGACTGCGATCCCTGCCTTGCGCGCATACACGATAAACGCTTCGTCGCGCACGTCCGCCACGCTAACCTGCTCAGCCTTGGCGAGTGGGTGCCCGCTATGGAGAGCAAGTAGCAGCGGTTCCTGCAGCAATGGCGTGCAGACGATCGTCGAATTGACCTGAGCGTTTGGTAGCAGACGCAAGATGCTGACATCGAGTTCGCGCTGTTCGAGCGCCTCGAGCTGCAACGAAGACGAAATCTCCGACAACACCATGCTGACTTTCGGCCAGGAGGTCCGGTACTGGCGAATCAGATGGGGAAAGAAAGGCGCCAGCGATGATGCGTTGGTAAAACCCACCCGCAACCTTCCCACCTCTCCGCTCACGGTTTGCCATACCGCTTCCTTACCGTGCTCGAGCCGCGAGAGCACCGCGCGCGCATCGTCGAGTAGCGCCATTCCTGCTTCAGTCAACGAAACCGCTCGCTTGGTCCGGTGAAAGAGTCGCGCGCCCAGTTCGTTTTCGAGTGCCTGAATACCGAGGCTCAGCGGTGCCTGGGTAATGCCGAGACGTTCGGCGGTGCGCCGGAAATGCAGCTCGTCCGAGAGGATGACGAAGTACTCGAGGTGACGGATGTTCATTGATTTACCCGACAAATTTATAAGGTGTTGATTGCAAATGAGGGGGGACGTCAACGCTGAGTGATACTTGTGCATATCGATACTGTGCCACAGCGATGAAGCGATAGCGCAAGTGCGCGGGTAAGTACGGAAGCCTGACGATCTCATGCACAAGCCGCGTATACGGCGAACCGACAGCAGCCGGTCACCCGCGAATGTGTGCCACTGCCTGAATAAATAAGCGCAAACGGAGACGGCAATGATCAAGAGAATGGGGGTGCTGAGCGTATTGCTGTTCGCGGCGGCACGATCCCCTGCATTTGCCCAGAGCAGCGTGACGTTGTCGGGTCTCATCGACGCCGGCGTTTCGTATATCAGCAATCAGGCGGGGCACGGTAACGTCAAGTTCGACGACGGTATTGCGTTGCCGAACCTGTTGCAGTTCACCGGTCGAGAAGACATCGGTGGCGGCAATGCGGTGATCTTCCGGCTCGAGGATCACTATGTTCTGGGTTCAGGAAGTTTCCTGCCGAATCAGAGCCTGTTTAGCTGGCAATCATACGTGGGATTCGATAGCCGGGAATTCGGCAAGCTGACATTCGGTAATCAGCAGGACTTCATGAAGGATGCGTTGTTCTTTGGCGGCAATGACGGTGGCGCGATGTACACCGCGGGGCTCTACGATTTTCGCGCAGGCCCGTTCACGAAACTCGCGCTACCCAACAGCCCAACCGGGGGATTCGATTGGGATCGGCTGGGGGGCGACCAGACTGTCAACAACTCAGTGAAGTACCGCAGCCCCGACTATCACGGTCTATCGGCCGGCATGTTGTATGGCTTCGGCGGCGTGCCGGGGTCGATCGGTGCGAACAACGCGACGAGCTTCGCGCTGAATTATTCGAATGGTGGTTTTGGTGCGGCCGCGGCCTATACGAACGTCAAGTCGTCGGTGGCTGGCGCGCAGGCAAGCGTACGCAACTGGGGGCTGGGTAGTCACTATCGGTTGGGTCCGTTTCTGACGACGGCGCTGTTTACGACGGTTCACAACGGCGCAAACGGCGGAGCGGTGTGGGCTGCGCAACTGGGCGAGTTCTACCAGATCACGCCTTTCTGGTCCGTCAGCGCGGCGTACGTTTATATGAAGGGCAATGCGGAAGTCAACGACAACCATGCTCATCAGATGTCCGCAGCGGTGTCGTATGCGTTCTCCAAACGCACGGTGGTGTACCTGTCTGGCGTGTACCAACGCACGAATGAAGGCGCCAAGGCGTTGATCAATGGTCTTACTGGGCCCACAGCGGCGTCGAGTGGGCCGGATCAGGCTATTGCACGTATTGGACTGGTGACGCGCTTCTAGCGTTAAGCGTGATACGCAGGCGATGACGCTTTCGATAACGGTAATGAACACAACGGAGGTCGTAACATGAAGCTGGTCAGTTTTCGGGCGGAAGGCAGCGACAGGATCGGTCTCGTCACGGCGGACGAAAAAATCAGCGATCTCGCGCAGGCTGCGGTGGCATTCGGTATCGATGTGCTGACTGGGTTTCCGGCTAACATGATTGCGCTGATCGAGGCGGGGTCTGATACGCATGCGGCGCTGAGTCGATTGAACGCAGCGCTGCAAGACGATCCCCAACGTGTGCGTCTTTTCGAGCGGAGCGAGATCGTGTTGCATCCGCCGGTGCGACGCCCTTCGAAGATCTGCTGTCTCGCGCTCAACAACAGCGCGAATGCCGATCGCATCATTTCTGGCCCGAAGCATCCCGCTATCTTCACGAAACCGTCGTCGGCGCTGATTGGCGATCTGGGTGCCTTGCAGGTGCGCGAGGAATACGGTCGCGTTCATCCCGAGCCGGAGCTGGCGGTCGTGATTGGTAAAGAAGCCCGCGATGTGGCGGCGAGCGACGCGCTGGACTATGTATTCGGCTACACGATTCACAACGATTTCACCTCGCCCACCATGCGAGGAGAAGACACCTTTCACTATCGCGCCATTCATCCAAAGGCCGATGACCCAAGCACGGTGGAGTACGTGGATACGTGGGTGAGCTATCCGGGGCGCTATAAAAGCAGTGACACATTCTCCGCGCTCGGCCCGTGGCTCGTCACACGCGACGAGATCACGGACCCGCATGACCTGACGGTGCAGTGCTTCCATCAGGGCAGGTTGGTGACCGAGGACAACACTGAGAACCTGTTCTACAAGGTCGCTCAGGTCATCGAGTTCGCATCGTTCTATATGACATTGTTGCCGGGCGATGTGATCTCGATGGGGACCGCGTTGCGGCGTTCGAACGGTGGCATGGCGGTGCAGAACGTCGATCTGGCGAAGCTCGGTGGTCCGGTGTCGGTGAGCATTCAGGGGCTTGGCACGTTGACCACGGCTGTCGAGCATCGGTCGTGACGGCCGTGTGCAGCCATGCGAGATCCTGACTATTCCTCGCCTGGCTGCACTTTGTGCTCTGCCTGTGTCGGCGCTTGATCAGCAGGTTGTGCCGCAACCGAATACAGCACCTTCGTATTGCGCGTCTCCAGAAACGTATCGAGCGTCTCACCCCGCATTGCAGCGTAGATGTGCAGATTCGATATGCCAAGCACCGCGCCGAGCTTCTCGAGTCCGAAGAAGATCGCGCCGTGATGAATCAATCCGCGCCAGTCGCGCTTGCGTAACAGGTCGCGCTCGACATCGCTCAGTCCCGCATCGGCGAAGGCCTGTTCCGGTTCAGCGAGAAAACGTTGACGGTGCGCCGGTTCCGTCATCGCGTGCAGGAAACGATTGAGCCGGAATGCCTGCAGGCTGCGCGCGTGATCGAACACATAGGTACCCGTTAGATGTTCGGCACCCGACAACTGGCGGCGCATTTTCTCCAGATGCCGTTCATTGATTGCGCCGGGAACGGCCATCGCGTCGTTTTCGAGGATGAGTGTGCCGATGCCGGTCATCGACGGCAGGTAGTACGATTGATGAACCCGCCGCACATTGGCCGACAGTGCTCCGCGCATGATCAGCCACATGATGATTTCCGCGCCTTCGAATCCGCCGACCGCCGCGTACTCCGCCTGCGTCATCTCGGCGAGGTTCGCGGGATCGTTGGTTAGCAGGTCCATGAAGCGCTGATCCCACTCGACGTTATTGAAGCCCGCGCGCTCGCCATGCACCTGGTGCGACAGACCGCCGGTCGCCACGATCGCCACATCGATGTCTTCAGGGAAGCTTTCGACCGCACGGCGCAACGCGTGACCGAGCTTGTAGCAGCGCGCTGCCGTCGGCGTCGGAAACTGCAACACGCCGACCTGCAACGGCACCACTGCGGTTGGCCACCGTCCGCCCTCGTGCTGCAACAGCACCGACATCGGCGAAAAGAAACCGTGATCGAGCGGCTTGCCCTGGAAGAAGGCCATGTCGAATTCATCGGCCATCAGGCTTGTGCCGATATGCTGCGACAGACCGGGATGTCCCGCGACAGGCGGTAGCCCTCGTACGCCGCCGCCTTCGTCCGCGACCGCATACGACGAGTCGATGCCGAGCGTGAACGCCGAATAGTGATCGAAGAAGAAAGACGTGACGTGATCGTTGTAGATGTAGACCAGCGCATCGGGTTTCTTTGCTTCGAACCATGCTTGAATGGGCGCGAAATTCTCAAAGATCGGCGCCCAGACAGGATCGTTCTGTTTGCCGGCGTCGAAAGCGAAACCGATGGTGGGTGTGTGCGAGACGGCAACACCGCCGATGATTCTTGCCATGGCAGGATCGAATGCTCCGTGTGAACGTGCGACTACGTGCGTAACGCGACTGGCGGGAATAGCATGCCGTAGTCGGGATTATGCTGCCACGGCTCCGATCGCGTCAGTCGCGATAAGCAGATTCGATGGGAAAGCGGGGCACTTTGCATGGGTTGTCGCGCGGGCTCGCTTCGTTTCGGCGGCACACTCGTCATTTGCTACTTCAGTTGCTTCATCGTGGCAGGATAGTTGCACTGACTATCCTGCACCTCATCCCGGCACTCACCACTACGGGCGAGAATATGAACGCTCCCTCTCTTCGTGTCATCTCGTCGATGGCGACCCGTACGTTGCTGGCGGATCTCGTCGTGCTTTATCGTGCAACGTCGGGCGAAGAAGTTGCCGTCGAATCGATTGGCGGGGTTGACGCTGCGAAGCGCGTCGAGGCAGGCGAGCCTGTCGACGTCGTCGTTCTAGCCGCCGATGTGATCGAACGTCTCGGGCAAGCAGGGCGGATCGTTGCTGAAACGCGTGTCGATCTGGTGCGCTCCGGCATCGCGGTGGCGATACCCGCACATGTTGCAACGTTCGATATCGGAAGCGAGCACGCGCTCAGGCAGGCGGTGCTGAACGCGCGTAGCGTCGGCTATTCGACGGGGCCGAGCGGCGTGTATGTGCTCAAGCTGTTTGACCGCTGGGGTATCGCCGGGCAGGTCAGGGAGCGCATCGTGCAGGCCGAACCAGGCGTCCCGGTTGGCGCACTCATTGCACAGGGCAAGGTCGAGCTGGGCTTTCAGCAACTGAGCGAACTGATGCATCTGGAGGGCATCACGGTGCTCGGGCCGCTGCCCGACGCCGTCCAGTTGTTGACGACATTTACGGCAGCACGCTCGACGGGGTCGACGCGTATCGCCGAGGTAGAGCGTTTTCTGCGGTTTATCGCGTCACCAGCTACGGAACAGGCGAAGCGCGACAACGGAATGTTGCCTGCCTGAGCGCGATCCGGTCGGCCGGCCCGCCCGCGGTCTCGATCTGGACCACGAGCGATAAGAAAACCTGTTTACAGCCTATTTATTTTCTTGTTGGACCGGCGCGCTCCATATTCGACACACTGCGCTGCCCGATTCAATACGCGGGCACGCGCGCTTTATGCTCACGGCGCGCTCGTCGTCCGCTGCAGGACTGACCATCATCCTGGTTCTGCCTTAAGAAGCACATGCATCTGAACTGAACGCCGGTCGGCTTCGACCGGCGCGGTATGACATCATGCAGCCGCAATGTCATGCATGAGTGCACAGCGGTCCGCCGCAAACCGTTCGAAGAAAAACCCCCTGGAGATATCCAACATGAGCTGGACCCGCGAACAGCGCAATGTGACGATCGCAGCCTACCTCGGCTGGACGCTCGATGCCTTCGATTTCTTCCTGATGGTTTTCGTCCTCAAAGACATTGCGACGGAATTCAATACGGGAATCCCGGCGGTTGCGTTAGCGGTGACGCTGACGCTTGCGATGCGTCCAATCGGTGCGCTGATCTTCGGTTACCTCGCAGATCGCTTTGGACGGCGTCCCACACTGATGATCAACGTCGCCTGCTTCTCGTTGCTGGAATTTGCTTCCGGTTTCGCGCCAAGCCTGACCGCGCTGCTCGTGCTGCGTGCGCTCTTTGGGGTGGCCATGGGCGGTGAATGGGGCGTCGGCTCCGCACTGACGATGGAAACCGTGCCGACCCGTTCGCGCGGCCTCGTGTCGGGCATCTTGCAGGCCGGCTATCCCAGCGGCTATCTGCTCGCATCTGTTGTGTTCGGCGTTTTGTATCAACACATCGGCTGGCGCGGCATGTTCATGGTCGGCGTACTGCCTGCGTTGCTGGTCCTCTACGTGCGCTCGAATGTGCCGGAGTCGCCGGGGTGGAAGCAGATGGCGAAGCGCCCGCGCCCGAGCCTGATGTCAACACTCAAGCACAACTGGAAGCTGTCGATCTACGCAGTCGTGCTGATGACAGCGTTCAATTTCTTCTCGCACGGCACGCAGGACATGTACCCGACGTTTCTGCGCGAGCAGCATCATTTCGCTCCGCATACCGTGACCTGGATCTCGATCGCGTTGAATCTCGGTGCGATCGCCGGAGGGCTGGCTTTCGGTTGGGGATCGGAAAAGATCGGCCGTCGCCGGGCGATTTTCATCGCAGCGTTGATGGCACTGCCGGTATTGCCGCTGTGGGCGTTTTCGAGCGGCGCAGTCGCACTCGCGATCGGTGCGGTTCTGATGCAGATCTTCGAGCAGGGCGCATGGAGCGTGATACCGGTTCACCTCAACGAAATTTCGCCCGAGGAAGTGCGCGCGACGTTCCCCGGTTTCGTCTATCAGCTTGGCAACCTGCTGGCGAGCGGAAACGCTGCGCTGCAGGCGCAAATTGCGGCGAGTCACGGTGGCAACTACGGTATGGCGCTCGCAATCGTCACGGGTATCGTCGCAGTGGTCATCGCTGTGCTGATTCTGTTTAGCCCTGAGCGGCGTGGTATCGATATGTCGCGAACCAGTGCTGGAAGTGCTGCAGCGAGTTGATTTCAGGCGTTTCCCATGAGCGCCTGGTACGCGCGACCCGTAGCGAGGCGCTTCTCGGTAATGTCCCGTGCCCGCTCTCTGACGGTTTCAAGAATCGGTGCGGGCGCCGTGGCGGGCGATCCTGCCTGAAACGGCGGTTTGGGATCGTAGGCCATATATAGCTGAAGCTCCTGAGCGACCGTCTCCCCACGCAGCAGCGACACGACGATCAACGAACCGTCGATCCCGGATGTGACGCCACCCGCGCTGATGAACTGACCGTCGATCACCACGCGCTCATCACTCGGCATCGCACCGTACAGCGGCAGCACGTCCATCGCGGTCCAGTGCGTCGTGGCGCGCTTGCCCTGTAGCAGTCCCGCCGCGCCGCACAGCAACGCGCCGGTACAGACCGAATACACATAGCGCGCGCCTGCCGCCTGCCTGCGGATGAACGACAGCACGGCTTCGTCGTGCATCAGTGCTTCCTGACCGTAGCCACCGGGTATGAGCAATACATCGAGCTGCGGTGCTTCGTCGATCGTGGTGTCGGGTAGCAGCTTCATGCCGGCCAGATCGCGCACGGGTTCTATCTCTTTCCAGATCGTGAAGAACGATGAGTTCGGTACGCGTGCGAGCGCCTCGAACGGACCCGTGAAGTCGCACTGATCCATGTTCGGGAAGATGAGGGCGCCGATTTTCAGGGGGATGTCTAATGGAATGGTCATGGTGGTTACCTCTGCGTCCTGGTCGAATCGACTGTTTCGGTGCGTGTGTTCCTTGAGAAGCTATGTTGGAGAAGACGCCATCGCATGTCTATTACCTGCGATGTAATCGTGATGCCTCCCCCGGCAGTTGCAGCATGCGCAGTAAGGGCGGCTATTACCTCGCGCGTAATTGTTGAGCCTGACGTGGCTCACTAAAGTGTGCGTGTCGTTTGATGAATCTCATCGACACACTCAACTTTCAAGGAAGCGTCATGACTCACTTTCCCATTTACACGCTCGACTCCGCGCCGGAACAATCGAAGCCCGCGCTGAATGGCCTCGCTCAGGCATTCGGCATGGTGCCTAACATCGCTGGTGCGATTGCCGGGTCACCGAGGTTGATCAACGGGCTGGTTGGCGTGTTCCAGCAGGCACACAGCGGCATCTTCACGGAGGCGGAAGTCCAGACGCTGCTGCTGACCAATGCGGTGACAAACGCTGCGACGTGGCCGGTCGCTTTCCATTCGTTCCTTGCACTCAAGGAAGGCTTAAGCGAGGCCGATGTGTGGGCTATTCGTGAACGTCGATTGCCGCAAGACGACAAACTCGCGGCGCTGTCGCGCCTTGCACGCACGCTGATTGAAAAGCGCGGCCGCGTCGGTGATGAGGACGTGGCTGCGTTTACTGCAGCAGGCTTCGAAGCATCGCGTGTACTCGATGTGATTCTCGTGGTCGCCGCATCGACCATGACGAATTACACGGCGAGCGTCACGCAGCCGCCGCTGGAAGAACTGTTCCAGTCTCACGCATGGCAGGACTAAGGGGTAAAAAACGGCCGGCCTCCACGCTTTACACCAGGCTGGCTGGCCGCTACCTCGTATTCGCGTCGCTTTGAACCAACGGTGGCGCCGTTTTCGTACGACGCCCGCTAGCTGCTCACCCCGATCAGTACCTTGCCACGCGCGTGTCCGGTGGCCACCTTCTCGAGGGCGGAGCGTGCTTCGTCAAACGGAAAAACCGAGTCGACAATGATCTGTAGCTGGTCCGCCTGGAACAGGCGGACCGCGTCCCGCAGATACGAAGCTGCTTCCTCAAAGAACACGGACTCGCCTGCATGACCGTTTCTGGCTTGAATCTCGAACTCCACCAGAGTCGCGATGCGTCCGCCCGCAGCGAGTACCGACCACGACCTTTCCATCGTCTCGCCACCGATGGTGTCAAGTACAAGGTCGATGTCGCGTATCGTCGTGAAATCCTGCGTGCGATAGTCGATGACCTCGTTCGCACCGAGACTCTTGACCAGCTCCACGTTGCGGCCTGAGGCTGTCGCAACGACGTAGGCGCCCGCGCGATGAGCCAGTTGGACCGCCATGCTACCTACTCCACCGGCCGCGGCATGAATCAGTACCCGTTGCCCCGGTTGCAACTGACCGATGTCGAAAAGACTCTGGCTGGCCGTGCCGAAAGCGGTAGGGAGAGCCGCTGCCTGCTCGAAGCTCATCTCCAGCGGGATGAGGCACAGCTGGGCGGTAGAGACTACGAGTGCCTTCGCAAATGCACCGCCTGCGCCTGGCGTAGTGCGGCCGACTACACGATCACCCGGTGTGAAATCGGTCACCCGCTCGCCAACAGCCTGGACTACGCCGCTGAAGTCCGTACCTGGCGCATACGGAAACTGGACAGGAAACACCTGCTGCATGTGGCCAGCGATGATCTTCAGGTCGAGCGGGTTAACGCTCGCGGCTTCAACACGGACAACAACTTCGTGGGGTTGCGGGTCGCGTAGAGCGGCTTCGCCAGGCGTGACGACGTCCGGGCCACCGAACGCGTTGATGAAGACTGTCTTCATGGTTCCCTCCGAAAAATAGGTTGATCAGGCTTGCGAAGGGAACTGGCCAAGCTGAAGGAACAAGGCGAACCAGTCCTCCATATGCCACGTGGTGGTGATGTGCTTTCCGTCGAGTGTATGAAACTCATGAAGGCGGAACTTCACTTCCTTCCCCGTCGATGCGATGCCGAATATTTCGCCGCGATGGGTACCGCTGATCTCGGCGCGAACACCGATCCTGCCGGGTTCCTGGATCATGTCGTGAATCGTGATCTGAAGATCGGAAAACGCCTGCGTGAAACTGCGAATAATGACTTTGATGCCCTCGGGTCCCGGCTGCTGACCGGGCGCGAGCGGAATGTCGTCCCAGTCGGAAGCGAGCACTTCGTCGACGAGATCGGGATTCTTCTCGCTGAATGCGCGATAAAGGGTTTCCACCGCAGCGCGTTCCACGCGGAGCCGTGTAGAGAGGTCGGTACCTGATGCGTTCATGGTGTTGTCATCGATTGGGTGGGAGGGGAGCCCATTGTGCGAACTGCGTTAAAATCCGTCCAACAAATAACCGATATATATCTTTATTCGTTCTATGGATTTTCACGGAATCGATCTGAACCTGCTCGTCGCATTCGATGCCTTGATGGGCGAGCTCAATGTGACCCGCGCGGCGGTCCAGGTTGGCGTCAGCCAGCCGGCGATGAGTGCAGCCCTGTCGAGGCTGCGCAAACTGCTGGGCGATCCGCTTTTTCTCCGCGGTGCGGACGGGCTGCGGCCGACGCCGCGTGCGCGTGATCTGGCCGGACCGATCGCGCAGGCCCTGCGCGAGATTGAGGCGACACTTGTTAGCAAGCCGGAGTTCTTGCCCGAGCGTGCATCGTTGACTTTCAGCCTTGGCATGTCGGAGTACCCGGCGTTCGTCTTGTTACCTTCTTTACTGCAGTCGCTTGAACAGGAGGCGCCCGGTATCACGATCACCGTGCATGCATTTAGCGACCGGGATCATGCGGTTGATCTGCTGGATGCGGGGACCATCGATGCCGCTATCGGCGTGCCACCAACGCGTTCAGACGGGCGAATCAAGACACGCCCCATCCTGCGTGACGAATTCGTGACGATCATCGCCAGGCGCCACCCGTCAGCGCGACGAGCGATGAGCATGAAAGCCTACCTGGCGCTATCGCATGTGCTTGCGTCTCCGGAAGGCGACCGGCATGGCCTTGTTGATCAGGTTCTGGCGCAGCAAGGCAAGAAGCGTCGTCTCGCACTCACGTTGCCACACATGTTTGCTGTGCCCGGCGTCGTCGCACGCACGACCATGGCCGCTACCGTGATGAAGCGTGTCGCGCTGAGTTCGCCGGCCAGCCGCAATCTGGTGTTGTTTCCTCCGCCGGTTGCATTGCCGGAGATCGTGTTCGATCTCATCTGGCATCGTCGCAGCGACCATCATCCCGCGCAGATCTGGATGAGAGAGTACATAGCGCAACAGGCTGCGTCGCTGTAGCTATCGCGGTGTCGACGGCATATTTGAATGTAGTTGCCAATTGATGCTGGTACGCTTCACCGCACCGCATTGTCAAGCGAACCTGTACCTGCTCCCTGTCATGTTCCTCCACCGTGACTGCAAGACGCGGTGGAGGTGATTTCGTCGAGAGCGAACCCGAACTCGGAACGACGGCCGTGGAGAACGACCGGGAGCCCTACGGGAAGGTCCTGAATGGCGCACTCGCGGTTGACAAGGACCGTATAGCCGGTGAGCCACGAGTGGATCGACCGGTAGGATCTAGCGGTGACTTCGTCGCTTCCATCTAGCGGGGCGATGTCGGCGTAGTAAGCGTTGGTGACTTTGCCGACGTGACGCAGCCCGGCGCGAGTCACGGTGCCGGCAATGGTCTCAGGTTTTGTGGCGACATGGAAAAGGACGACGCACGTCGCGGAATAGAGCGGAACCCCGGTGAAGAAGATCACTGGCAGCATCCCGAAGCAGTCGATGCCGATACGTTTCAGGCGATCCACGAAAGAGCGCGGTTTGCGATTCTTGAGCTGGAGCCAGAGGATTCCGGCCAGCAACATGAGGGCGCACTCCAGCAACGAAATGCGCATGATGCGGAGTTCCTGGGCACGAGAGGTGATGAGACGTGCCGCGAGATCGTCGAGCCAGAAGAAGACGTAGAAGTAACCGAGGCAAGCAGCGCCCTGGAGTAAATAGATGAGCTGCAGCGCTCGGTTGCCTGCGCGATCCGCTTTTTTCTGCGCCTCCAGGTGCGCTTTGTGTCGCGCCATGCGTTCGGGCGGCAGGGTCGCCAGAAATTGCCTGTTATAGGCCCGCTGCTGGGCACGCAGCAGTCTCGCCGCGCGCCATTGCCTCAGACCAGGCAGAGCGAGCGCGATCGTGACAAACAGGATGCCTGCCAGCAGGCTGAGGAGTAAGGCCATGGCGCATTCTAGTTGGCTATGCCCCATCACCCCCACGTGTGCGGCGCTCGCGAACGGCGCCGAGCCTATCGCACCAGCGCCGAATCGTTTCATAACTGACGATCAACCTACGCTCGAATGTGAGGCGTGGGACCTCCCTGCCTGCTCGTAAAACGACCAGTTATTCCAAGATATTACCCATTCGATTGAATCAATTGACTTGGCGTCGGGCACATGCAAAATTTATATACACAGCAATTACAGTAGAACTAATAAACGTGTAATTACTGTTAAGGATTTTAAATCGTCGGGGGATGAACAACATATGACATCTTGAAGCGTCATTGCAGGCATCGACATTACACCCATGAGAAGAAATCGTAAGATATTGAGCAGCCTTTCCTCGGTGCTGCTGGTGGCCGGTCTGATTACCGCACAAAGCGGACATGCTCAGGTGACACTCAATTTCGTCAATGCCGAGATTGATCAGGTAGCGAAAGCAATTGGCGCAGCGACTGGCAAAACGATCATTGTCGATCCGCGCGTGAAGGGGCAAATCAATCTCGTTTCGGAGAACCCGGTGCCCGAAGATCAGGCGCTCAAGACATTGCAATCTGCGTTGCGGATGCAAGGGTTCTCGATGGTCCAGGATCACGGTGTATTGAAGGTGCTGCCGGAAGCCGATGCGAAGCTGCAGGGTGTACCGACGTATGTCGGCAATGCACCTGCCGCGCGTGGCGACCAGGTGATCACGCAGGTGTTCCAGCTCAAGAACGAATCGGCCAACAATCTGTTGCCGGTACTGCGTCCACTCATCTCGCCGAACAACACGGTGGCCGCGTACCCCGCGAACAACACGCTCGTCGTGACCGACTATGCGGATAACGTGCGGCGTATCGCGCAGATCATCGCGGGTATCGATATGGCGGCGGGTCAGCAGGTGGCCGTTGTGCCGTTGCGTAACGCGAACGCACTCGACACCGCACAGTCGCTGTCGAAGATGCTCGATCCGGGTGCGATCGGTAGTACGGATACGACGTTGAAGGTCTCCGTTACCGCCGATCCTCGCACTAACTCGCTGCTGCTGCGCGCATCGAACGCGGTGCGACTCAATGCAGCGGAGCAGCTCGCGAAGAAACTCGATGCGCCGACTGCGCAACCCGGCAACATCCACGTCGTGCCATTGCGCAATGCCGATGCGGTAAAGCTCGCGAAGACGTTGCACGGCATGCTGGGCAAAGGCGGCGACAGCGGTTCGTCGGCCAGCTCCAACGATGCGAACTCGTTTAACCAGAACGGCAACTCGTCGTCGGGCGGCGGCAGTTTCTCGACAGGGACGTCAGGCACGCCGCCGCTGCCGTCGGGGTTGGGTAGCTCGTCGTCGACATCAAGCGGCTCGTCGGGTTCGACCACCGGCGGTGGCACCGCCGCAGCGGGGCTGCTGGGCGGCGACAAGGACAAGGGTGACGACAATCAGCAGGGCGGCATGATTCAGGCCGATGCGGCGACCAACTCGCTGATCATCACGGCGCCGGACGCGGTGTATCGCAACCTGCGCGCAGTGATCGACCAGCTCGATGCGCGGCGTGCACAGGTCTACGTCGAAGCGTTGATCGTCGAACTGGCAGCGAACAACAATGCCGATCTCGGGATCCAGTGGCAGATCGGCAACAACTCGCTCGTTGCCGGCACTAACCTCGCGGCGAGCGGCACCAACAGCATCATCAATCTGACGTCGGCGGCGGCGACGGCGACCACCGGGGGTCTTGCGTCGTCGTTGGGGAGCCTGTCTCAGGGGCTCAACATCGGTTGGGTGCACAACTTTCTCGGTGTCCAGGGGCTGGGCGCGTTGTTGCAGGCATTGTCCCAGTCCAGCGACGTCAATGTGCTGTCCACACCTAACCTCGTCACACTCGACAACGAAGAAGCCAAGATTGTGGTGGGCCAGAATGTGCCGATCACCACCGGGTCGTATTCGAATCTCACCAGCGGTAGCACGGCCTCGGCGTTCAACACGGTCGATCGCGTGGACGTTGGCCTGACGCTGGATATCAAACCGCAGATCACCGACGGCGGGATCCTCAAGTTGCAGCTTGCCACTGAAGACTCGTCGGTCGTAAGTGGCACGACCGACGCGACGACCAATCCGAACGGTCCGACGTTCAACAAGCGTTCGATTCAATCGACGGTGCTCGCTGACGATGGCGAAATCATTGTGCTCGGTGGCCTGATGCAGGACAGCTACGCGGTCAGCAACAGCAAGGTGCCGCTGCTCGGCGACATTCCGTGGATCGGCCAGCTGTTCCGCTCGGAATCGAAGACCCGCTCGAAGACCAATCTGCTGGTGTTCCTGCGTCCTGTGATCATCAACGACCGCGCGACTGCGCGAGCCGTGACGCAGAACCGCTACGACTACATCCAGGGTGTGCAGGGCGCGTACAAGTCGGACAACAACCTGATCAAGGACACGGACGATCCCGTCGTTCCGCCGATGCCGCTCGGCCCTGCCGAGGGCGGTTCGCCCGCCATGAATCTGTTCAATCTGGACCAGATGCGTCGTCAGCAGATGGCGCCAAAGGCAGCGGCGCCCGCACCTGCTTCGGCGAGCGGCGTCAGTTCGAAGATCGAATCACCGGGTGACCATCCTTGACTGGTTTGCCAACTATTTAGTCATGCCCGCAAGATAAAGGAAACGCCCCATGGACGATCGATCCGGTGAAGTGATGGCAGTAATGTGGGGTTATCTCGCCCTGGCAAAGGCGCTTGACTGCAACGGAGTCTTGCCCGTTTCAGAGCTGGTCAAACATCTGGAGACGGGCTACGGCTATGGCGTGGCAACCCAGCAGATTGCGCAAACCACGGAAGTCGACTCGCTTATCGAAGCGCTGCGGCAGATTGGTGATGCGCTTCACAAGGCGGGGAGCGCGTAGCGAGCGGTACGCCACGACATCCCACAGTCGTCGCCACAAAGATAAGGTGGCGTGAAAACCCAGAAACGACATCGGTTCTGGTCCTCGCGGATAACTCGGCAACGCTATATAACCTGGGCACTAAAGGCAGAAATTCGCATTCTGCCTGCTCCCACTTTCGTCAAAGCTACGCTTGCGGCGTCGGAAAATACACGCCTGCGCGCTGCGCCGCATTCTTGATATGTGTCTCGATCGCCTGACCCGCTGCCGCGCCGTCGCGGGCCTTGAGCGTGTCCAGAATCTCGCGATGCTCGTGGAACGTCGAGAGTACGAGTTCGCGCCGGTAGAACGGCATGCGCTGGCTTTCCTTCATGATGTCGGCGCTGCTGCGCAGAATCGATTCGATAGAGGCGTTACCGGCAATCGCGACGATGCGCATGTGGAAGTCGAAATCGAGCTGGGCTGCTTCGTCGAGCTCGTTGTTCGACAGTGCAACCTGTAGCGCAGCGAGGTTCTCTTCGAGCCATTCGATGTCGGCGTCGCTGATCGCGAGTGCCGCCATACGCGCGGCGAAGCCTTCGAGCGCAAAGCGCATCTGATAGGTGTCCGGCGGCGACGACTGCTGTGCGAAACGCCATGTGTGCGCGTTCGACACCTGCGTGCTTTGCACGTACACCCCTTTGCCGGGCCGGATTGTCAGCAGCCCGAGCGCCTCGAGCGCTGTCAGCGCCTCGCGTAACGATGCTCGACTGATCTCCAGTTCCTCGGACAACTGGCGTTGCGCAGGCAACAGGCTGTCGACCGGATACACGCCGGCCTCGATCCGTTCTCGGATCCTCGCGACGGCGGTGTCAGTCACGGTATGCGGGACGTTTCTCATCATCTCGATGGTTTTTTCTGGTCTGACCAGTATTGTAGTGCGCATTTCCCACAGCCCGTTCCGCATCGCCGCAAAAAGACTTGCCGCACGAAATACCCTGGGTAAACACGGTGATTTTCATCCTTGACTCGACTATATCGGCTTTCTACTATCCAGCATAACGGGTCTGGTCAGACCAGTATGAACAGATGGATCCGAAACCGGGAGAAGGCCGTGTTGAAGTTTTTCAATTCGCTGTTTGGCCGGGTGGTGATCGCGCTTGTCGCAGGGATCGTAATCGGCGCGCTGTTTCCTCACTTCGCGCAATCGCTGCGGCCGCTCGGCGACGGGTTTCTGAAGCTCATCAAGATGGTGATCGGTCCGATCGTGTTCTGTGTGGTGGTGAGCGGAATCGCGCATGCCGGTGACCTGAAGAAAGTGGGGCGGGTCGGTCTGAAGGCCGTCGTGTACTTCGAGGCGATGACGACGATCGCGCTGCTGATCGGGGCCGTGCTCGCGTACGCGACGCGACCGGGTGCCGGCATGAACGTCGATCTGCATTCGCTCGACGCCGCGTCGCTCGCGACTTACACCGAAAACGCAAAGAGCCTGAAGGACACCGCGGCCTTTCTGCTGAAGATCATCCCCGACACTGCCATCGATGCGTTCGCGAAAGGCGACATCCTGCAGATTCTCGTGTTCTCCGTGCTGTTCGGCTCGGCGCTGTCGTTGCTCGGTCCGAAGGCACAGCGTGTCAATCATCTGATCGACGAGCTGGCACAGGTGTTTTTCCGCGTGATGGGTTTCATCATCAAGCTCGCGCCGCTCGGCGTGCTCGGTGCAATCGCGTTCACGACGGGGACATACGGCGTCGCGTCGCTGAAGCAGCTCGGCATGCTGGTCATCGTGTTCTACGCGAGCTGCATCGTGTTCGTCGCGGTGGTGCTCGGCGTCGTGATGCGCATGGCGGGTTTCAGCGTCTTCAAACTGATCCGTTATCTGCGCGAGGAACTGTCGATCGTCCTCGGTACGGCTTCATCCGATGCCGTGCTGCCGCAGATCATGCGCAAGCTCGAATGGATGGGCGTGAAAGACTCGACGGTTGGGCTCGTCATTCCCACCGGCTATTCGTTCAATCTCGACGGCTTCTCGATCTATCTGACGCTCGCGGTGATCTTCATCGCGCAGGCGACCAACACGCCGCTTTCCATTCACGATCTGATCGTGGTCGTGCTGGTATCGCTGGTGACGTCGAAGGGTGCGCATGGCATTCCCGGCTCGGCGATCGTGATTCTTGCCGCGACGCTCTCTGCGATTCCGGCGATCCCTGTGCTCGGCCTCGTCCTGATCCTGCCGGTCGACTGGTTCGTCGGGATTGCGCGCGCGCTGACCAACCTGATCGGCAACTGCGTCGCGACCGTCGTCGTCGCGGTGTGGGAGAACGACATCGATGCGGTGCGTGCGCGCCGCGTACTGAACCAGGACCCGGAACTGCGCTACGTGCCCGCCGGCGATACACCGGGCGACGAACCTCTTGCGGGCCGGCACGTTCCGGCGCTCTGACGCTCGCTGAATACGGCTGGACGAACCGCCCGCTCCCTTTCACTCATCCATAGACACCATCATGGCAACTTCCACTCTTGATCCGAACGCGCCGGCCTTCACGCGCCGCTATATGAATCTCGCCGACCCACGGCTCGGTGCAAAGGCGCTCGTTGCCAGCGATGAATTCTTCGCGCCGAAGGAGCGCATGCTGGACCCGCAGCCCGCGGTGTTCATCCCCGGCAAGTACGACGAACACGGCAAGTGGATGGACGGCTGGGAGACGCGCCGTAAGCGCACCGCAGGACACGACCACTGCGTGGTCCGGCTCGCGCGTCCGGGCATCGTGCATGGCGTCGATCTGGATACCAGCCACTTCACCGGCAACTTCCCGCCCGCCGCATCAATCGAAGCGTGCCATACCGGCGACGACGTGCCGTCGGAGGACGTACAGTGGCATGTCATCGTGCCCGCGACGACGCTGCAGGGCAATCAGCATCACTACGTCGAAGTGAACGATGCGCGTGCCTTTACCCATCTGCGCGTGAATCTGTATCCGGATGGCGGGCTCGCGCGTCTGCGTGTGTACGGTCAACCGAAACGCGAATGGGAGAGCGTCGAGCGCGGCAGTCTCGTGGATCTCGCCGCCGTCGAGAACGGTGCGTATCTCGTCGCTGCGAACAACCAGCATTTCGGGCCGGCGTCGCAGATGCTGATGCCCGGGCGCGGCGTCAACATGGGTGACGGTTGGGAAACGCGGCGGCGCCGCGAGCCGGGTAACGACTGGGCGATCGTCGCGCTTGCGCGGCCGGGCACGATCCGGCGGATCGAAGTCGATACTGCGCATTTCAAGGGCAATTTTCCGGATCGCTGCTCGTTGCAGGCGGCATCGGTAGTGGGCGGCACGGACGAGTCGCTGGTGACGCAGGCGATGTTCTGGCCGGTGCTGCTCGCCGAACAGAAACTGCAGATGGACCACGCGCATACGTTCGCGGCGGAACTCGCAGCGCTCGGACCGGTGACGCACGTGCGCTTCAATATCTTTCCGGATGGCGGCGTGTCGCGGCTGCGTCTGTGGGGTGAGCTCGGCTAAGGGCGCGCATCGATGAAGACATTACGGCTAGAACGTCTGACGCGCGAAGCTTTCGCACCATTCGGCGAGGTGATCGAACTGGCAGGCGCGCGGCATTTTCCGATCAATGGCGGAACGACCGAGCGCTATCACGATCTCGCGAACGTCGACGTATGCGCGGACGGCGGCCGGCCGCTGATCAGCCTGTTTCGCGCGCAACCGCGTGCGTGGCCCATCGAGATCGCTATGATGGAGCGACACCCGCACGGCAGCCAGGCATTCGTCCCGCTTGTCGATGTGCGCTATCTCGTCGTGGTGGCGCCCGCCGGCGAATTCGACGCCGCACGGATGTGTGCGTTCGTGAGCGACGGCTGGCAGGGCGTGAACTATGCGCGTGGTGTGTGGCATCACCCGCTGCTCGCGCTCGATCGCGTCAGCGATTTCGTAGTCGTGGATCGTGGCGGGGCGCAACCGAACTGCGACGAGATCGAACTTCCCGTCCCGCTACGACTCGCGATGGAAGCCGGGTGATGCTCCGCGCGTAAGTCGATCTCGCTCGGCAATACCTGTCGCGGCTTCACTGCAGAGCAAGGACGCAGTGCGGCCAGCGCCGCCTCCTTGCTCCCGTGCTTTGAAAGTCCGCTTATGCGGGATCAGTTCGGATGGGCGTTCGCGGCTTCCGTTGCTTTCTTGAGTTCGTCGCTAGCCTCGACAAGCAGCGCACGTGCCTTTCCGGCGTGTCCGCCAAGGTCCCATTCATTGGCCTTCTGTGCATCATTGATTCGCGTACTCGCTTCTGCGACCAGGCCCTGCGCGACACGCAGGTTGGGGTGTCTGTCGCCGGTGCTCTTCGGTGCGGTTTGGGCAAACGTCGAGAAACT
Source organism: Paraburkholderia acidicola (assembly GCF_002362315.1). Lineage (GTDB taxonomy): Bacteria > Pseudomonadota > Gammaproteobacteria > Burkholderiales > Burkholderiaceae > Paraburkholderia > Paraburkholderia acidicola. The sequence continues at coordinate 409,306 of NZ_MTZV01000004.1, read as the reverse complement.
GCACAAGGTCGCTGCTAGAACCGCGGTACTCAGGACGAAGCGCTTCATATGATTCTCTCCTTTGGGGGCACATGCGAGGCGGGCGGCGATGTACTGCCATTCCCGGGGGTATGCCGGCGAGCCGTGAGGCTGCTTACCGTGCTCCTTTCTAACGAAACCGGGTCTCCGAGCGTTGACGCGCAATAGTATGCGTTCCAGATAGGCGCGCGAACCAGAGAAGGTCAGATCGATCTGCACTGCGAAATAGTGAACCTGCCGATGGCGTGACCATGACTCGGGTCCCCGCCCGCTAATGAGCCGTCTGGCCGCTATCGATAGTCCCAGAACCATGACGGCACCACACGATCGAAGCTGCTATTTGCTGAAGGACCCGGTCAGATTTGCCGTTTTTTCACGTACCGAGGGATTTCCCTGGTCATGGGACGTTCTTCAGATTAGGGCCGCGCACACGAGGGGCTGGTGTCAGCTCCGGTGAGTGACATCGGGTAGGGGTGGGGCGTAGATTATCCTGCTGTTTATAAAGGATATTTTATTGAATTCCTGCTTTTTCGCCACGGTTCAAGATTCAAATTCAAGCGAACGAAATCCAAAGTAACGCGATTCTCGCCACCCTAACTTCACCCACTTCTTGAATTTGTCATTCCTCGTCCATATAATTGGCACTCACCGCACGAGAGTGCTAACAACATCGCCGGTTGGCCCGCCAGCCGGGTTTTCTCAGCGTTCTTCAGTCTCAATCAAGAGAGGAGTGTGTATGAACCTTCGTCCTTTGCACGATCGCGTGATCGTCAAGCGTCTGGATCAGGAAACGAAAACCGCCTCGGGCATCGTGATCCCCGAAGCTGCAGCAGAAAAGCCGGATCAAGGCGAAATCCTGGCCGTCGGCCCGGGCAAGCGTGACGACAAGGGCGCACAGATCGCGCTCGACGTGAAGGTCGGTGACCGCGTCCTGTTCGGCAAGTACGCTGGCCAGACCGTCAAGGTCGATGGCAACGAACTGCTCGTGATGCGCGAAGAAGACATCATGGCTGTGGTGCAGAAGTAAGTTTCGCACCCAGTTATTTTCAAGAATTCAAGGAGTTAGAAGATGGCAGCTAAAGACGTCGTATTCGGTGATTCCGCCCGTGCCAAGATGGTTGAAGGCGTGAACATCCTCGCCAACGCTGTTAAGGTCACGCTCGGTCCCAAGGGCCGCAATGTCGTGCTCGAGCGCAGCTTCGGCGGCCCGACGATCACGAAGGACGGTGTGTCGGTCGCGAAGGAAATCGAGCTGAAGGACAAGCTCCAGAACATGGGCGCGCAAATGGTCAAGGAAGTTGCTTCCAAGACCAGCGACAACGCCGGCGACGGTACGACGACCGCAACGGTCCTCGCACAATCCATCGTTCGCGAAGGCATGAAGTACGTCGCATCGGGCATGAACCCGATGGACCTGAAGCGCGGCATCGACAAGGCTGTGAACGCAGCGATCGAAGAACTGCGCAAGATCAGCAAGCCGTGCACGACGAACAAGGAAATCGCCCAGGTCGGCGCGATCTCGGCAAACAGCGACACGTCGATTGGCGACCGCATTGCTGAAGCCATGGACAAGGTCGGCAAGGAAGGCGTCATCACCGTCGAAGACGGCAAGTCGCTGCAAGACGAGCTGGATGTTGTCGAAGGGATGCAATTCGACCGCGGCTACCTGTCGCCGTACTTCATCAACAACCCGGACAAGCAAGTTGCTGTGCTCGAAAACCCGTTCGTGCTGCTGCACGACAAGAAGGTTTCGAACATTCGTGACCTCCTCCCGGTCCTCGAACAAGTCGCGAAGGCTGGCCGTCCGCTGCTGATCATCGCTGAAGACGTCGAAGGCGAAGCGCTCGCTACGCTGGTGGTGAACAACATCCGCGGCATTCTGAAGACGGTGGCTGTCAAGGCTCCGGGCTTCGGCGATCGTCGTAAGGCCATGCTGGAAGACATCGCGATCCTGACCGGTGGTCAGGTCATCGCTGAAGAAACCGGCCTGACGCTCGAGAAGGCAACGCTGGCCGAACTGGGTCAAGCGAAGCGTATCGAAGTGGGCAAGGAAAACACGACGATCATCGACGGCGCTGGCGAAGGCGCGAACATCGAAGCGCGCGTGAAGCAAGTGCGTACGCAGATCGAAGAAGCGACGTCGGACTACGACCGTGAAAAGCTGCAAGAACGCGTGGCCAAGCTGGCCGGCGGCGTGGCAGTGATCAAGGTTGGCGCTGCGACCGAGATGGAAATGAAGGAAAAGAAGGCACGTGTCGAAGACGCACTGCACGCAACTCGCGCAGCTGTTGAAGAAGGCATCGTGGCTGGCGGCGGTGTGGCACTGATCCGCGCGCGTTCGGCAATCGCTGGCATCAAGGGCGACAATGCAGATCAAGACGCAGGTATCAAGATCGTGCTGCGCGCGATGGAAGAGCCGCTGCGTCAGATCGTCACGAACGGCGGCGAAGAAGCCAGCGTCGTGGTGGCAGCAGTTGCAGCAGGCAAGGGCAACTACGGCTACAACGCTGCAACCGGCGAGTACGTCGATCTGGTCGATGCAGGCGTGGTCGATCCGACGAAGGTGACGCGCACGGCGCTGCAAAACGCAGCTTCGGTTGCAGGTCTGCTGCTCACGACCGACGCAGCTGTCTGCGAACTGCCGAAGGAAGATGCACCGATGCCTGGTGGTGGCGGCATGGGTGGCATGGGCGGTATGGGCATGGACATGTAATTTCGGCTTCTGCCGGATTGCATGCGGGAGACGCGCCGCAAGGCGTGTCCCCCGGAAACGAAAAACCCGCAAGCAATTGCGGGTTTTTTTATGGCTCCGGGTTTTGCAGCGCCCGGGCGCGCGGATCAAGGCATCGAAAGATACCGGTCCTGCAGATAACCGAAGACGCGCGCGACACTGCTGGCCTTCGACAACGTTGCCGTGTCCACCGTCAGGTCAGGATCGACTGGCGGCTCATAGGGCGCGGATACGCCGGTGAATGACGGAATCGCGCCGGAGCGTGCCTTCGCATAAAGACCTTTCGGATCGCGGCGCTCGCAGTCGTTTATCGAGGCCGCAACGTACACCTCGATAAATTTGTCCTCTCCGATGATCTCGCGGGCCATGGCGCGATCTTCCCGCATCGGCGATATCAGTGCGACGATCACAATCAGCCCGGCATCGTTCATCAGTTGTGCAACGTGCGCGACTCGACGGATATTCTCGTGCCGGTCCTGCGCGCTGAAACCAAGATCGCTGGTGAGGCCGTGCCGGACGCTGTCGCCATCGAGGACATAGCATGCACGGCCCTCCGACATGAGTTGACGTTCGAGTTCGAAGGCGAGCGTGGACTTGCCGGCGCCCGACAGACCCGTGAGCCAGACGGTCATCGACTTCTGTCCAAGCACCTGGGTTCTCTCGTGACTGGTGATGACCCCGCTGAAGCGTTGCAGGAAGGGCTGCGTGCGAGTGGCAACGACAGTCGTTCTATCTTCGGGCGCGGCGTCGTCGGCTTGATCGATGTCCGCATGTTCATGACGAGACTCGACGGCCGAGGGGGAGTGTAAATGCGGGGTTTTCAATTTGGGTTATCTCTCTTGCCGGTTCTTCTACAAAACCTGTAGCCGGTCATTTCTCCTGTTTGTCGCGAGGGCGCGGACATATTTCCCGAATCACGTGTATCACACGTAATAAGCGAAGAATCGCGCGCGCCCTTTAGTTATATATCGCATTGAAATAGACGGCGCTGTAACGGCAAATTACAGACGTAATGGACGAACGTCGGCAAGGTATTGGCGTTTTGGCCAGGTGCTTGTGAATGGTCCGGCGCAGCGATACTCGGTCGATGCCCGCCAGTTATGTGGATGTAAGCGGCTCACAGGTCCCGCGATGGGATCAGTGGCGCGATGCACCAGCGTGGGGAGACCCGGAAACGGATCCGAGTCTGCTGGAGTCTGCAATAGAGCGTAATGAATTGCGGTCTGAATAGACCCAGGCAAGACGAGCCGCGACACGAATGTGTCCGGCTCACGCACACCCGCGCCAGCAACGATCAGTGCCGCGCTTCCCCTGGCGACGCATCCTTCCCGCTCGCCACCGGCGTCTCGTCTTCGCTGCCGCGAGCCCAGAAAAAGCGATCCGGCAGATACGCGCCCATACCCGGGCGGTACGCGTTCAGGGTCGCCTGATACAGATACTCCTGCGCTTCGCGTACCGCTTCAGCGGGATCCTGGCCATTCGCGAGCAATGCGGCAATGGCCGCGCCGAGCGTATCGGTTAGCCCCATGATGCGATGCGGCCCGCGATCCCACATGTCCTCGCGCAACTGGCCGTCTTCGCTGAAGAGCGTATTGACGAGCCGGTGCGTGCCGGTTTGTGTCGAAAGGATGTATTCGCAACCTTGTGAGAGCAGGTGCGAGATCGCCGCGTCGAGACTCGGTGCTTCGGCATCGCCGTCCGGTTGCGCCAGCGCGAGCAGTGTTGCGTGGTCGGCGACCAGCAGCGTGGTCTGGGGGGCGAGCAGATCGGCGATCGCCTCGCGCAGGTCGTCGGCGGCGAGGACGTGTTCGTCGTCGAGTGTGAAGTCGGGTGCGAGGATGAGCGGGATGTCGTCGTAGTCGGCGACGACTTCGGCAATCGCGCTGACCACTTCGGCACGCGTCGCTGCACCGACCTTGAACGCCGCGATCGGCATGTCTTCGAGCAGCATGCGGGCCTGCGTCGCGACGACTTCGGGGTCGAGCCCGGTGACCTCGTCGCAGTTCGCGGAGTCGCGCACCGTATAGCCGGTGAGTACCGTGACGCCGTGACAACCCATACTGGCGAGCGTCATCAGGTCCGCTTGAACACCGGAGCCACCCGTAGGGTCGGAAAGGCCGAAGGTGAGGACGATCGGAGGGGTCTCGCTGGGCATGAAAATCGGGAGCAGGAGTGAGCGGATTGTCGGGCGGAAGCCGCCGCGCGGCGTGCGCGCAACGGTTCAGCGGTCGGCTCAATTATGCGGCCTATTGCGCCGGCAGGGCATTTTTTCACACTGACCGGAACTGAGGCTCGATTGCTAGGCAGTGGGGCGGCAACACGGTACCATCATGGCTCCCGAATTAACGTGCTTTTCGACGCGATACAAGAATGGACCATAAGAGCTGGATGTGCCTGATTTGCGGCTGGATTTACGATGAAGAAGCCGGTTTGCCGGACGAGGGAATTGCGGCGGGCACGCGCTGGGAAGACGTTCCGATCAACTGGACCTGTCCGGAATGCGGTGCCCGCAAGGAAGACTTCGAGATGGTCCAGATCTGATCCGGGGCCGCGCTGCGGCCCGTCAGCGTTCCTGCAGCCTGCCCATGATTCCTCCTGCCGTTTTCCCCGCGTCGTTCGAAGCGCTACCTAATCCGCGCGGCGGCGCGGTGCGGCCGGCGGAGGCCGCATTGGCCGACGCCGCGCATGCGTTCGCGCGGGGCGACGAGTTTGCCGCGCCGCTGCTGCGGGCCGCGTGGGTCTTGCGCGAAGCAGGGTGGCTTGCGGCACAACGGTTCACGGACACGCTCGTGCTCGTGTCGCCGCTTGCCGCGACCTATGCCGCGTCGACGAACGGCGGGCACGATGCGCGGGCTGTCTTCGCCGCAGCGCTCGACGATTTCCGCGCCGCCGTCGAGCGGCACAATCTCCGCGAGCTGTCCTGTTCGCCGGCGCTGTTTGCGCACTACCGCGCGCTTGATCGGCTGCTCGCGCAGCACACGTCGGGCGCGAATGCCGCGTTCGAGGATCTCGCGCTGGCCGGTCGTCCCATCCCGTCGGCCACCTTCAGCCCGCAACCCGCCGACCGGCTCGCGCATCTGCGGGCCCGCTACGAGCAGGCGCTGCTGCCGGTGCTGCGCGCCCCGGCCGGGAACGAGCCGCAAACAGGGACGGCCGGAGCCACCGGCGTCACGGATACACTCAGCGCCTGCCTGACCGAACTCGCCGGTCCCGATCCCTACGATTTCTGGCGCCTCGCGGCCGCCTGCGCGGATGCGCTGCGCACGCGCGCACAGGTGTCCGGCGACGCGGACCTGCGGCGCTTCCATGCACGCTGCAATCTCGCACTCGCCGACCACGCGCGCGGCATCGGGCTCGCGCCGCGCTCGCTGGTACGTCCGGCGCTCGCGTTGCTGTGGCGCGATTACGCGCTGTTCGGCGCCGCGGCAGAAGATGCCGATCACGTCACGCTGTTGCGCGACTACGGCCTGACGACCGACTGGCACGTCGCGGGTACCCAGGCATCCGAGGCATTGTGGGAAGCGGGGGTGATTGCCGCCGACGCAACCGCATTGCGCGGCGATGGTGCAACCCGCGAAATCGGCGTGCTGACAGTCAACGCCCACGCGTTTGAAGACTTCCTGCAAACCGCGGATGCATCGATCGCCGCGCTCTCCGACCATGCGCGCGCGGCGTTGCAACCCGACCGGGCGGACCCCAGTGCGGCACTGCAGGCGGGCGACGCCGCGTACCGGCTCGGCGCGGCTGCAGCGGCGCTCGGGCTCGGTCACATCGGCCTGCTGGCCGATGCGCTCGGCCTGGCCTGGCGGCGGCGCGCCCACGCGAGCGTGACTGAAACCACAGCGACGCATCCGATCGTCGAAGCACCGGATGCCGCAGCGCTAGAGCAGGCCGCCGAAGCGTTGCGCGCGATCCTGCACAAGATCGCCGCCGGCATCGCCCCCACCGACGGCAGCGCCGCGCTCGCCGTACTCACACACGCGATCGAGCGTGGCGGCACCTAGCGTGCCCGCCGTTACCCGACGCGTCGCATCACCCGATTGCGCATACTTCGCGCGGCTCGACACAGGGCCGCCGGCCGGGGCTGGGCGCGTGATAGAGTGTTGCAACATGATCCGCATTTCCCGGATCGCGGCAAACCCCATCCGCCTCTGCGGTCGGCGGGTGCCGAAGGCCCGCCATCCCGCATCGTCTTTGCTAAAATCCGAACTATGTCCAAGAGTACCGATCGCATCAATCTGACCAACCAGTTCCTGATCGCCATGCCGAACATGGCGGATCCCACGTTTTCAGGAACGGTGGTCTACCTTTGCGATCACAGCGAGCGCGGCGCGCTCGGCCTCGTCATCAACCGGCCGACTGACATCGATCTGCAGGCGCTCTTCAACCGCATCGACCTCAAGCTCGAAATCGAACCCCTGCTGCATGTCCCCGTTTACTTCGGCGGCCCGGTGCAAACCGAGCGTGGCTTCGTGCTGCACGATCCCGCGGAAGGCAACACGTACACGTCGTCGATGTCGGTGCCGGGTGGCCTCGAAATGACCACCTCGAAGGACGTGCTCGAAGCGGTGGCGAGTGGCAGCGGCCCGCAGCGCTTTCTACTCACGCTGGGCCACGCGGGTTGGGGCGCCGGCCAGCTCGAGGAAGAGATTTTGAAGAACGGCTGGCTGTCGGTGGAAGCGGACCCGAAAATCGTTTTCGACGTCCCCGCCGAAGAACGTCTCGAAGCCGCGCTCGCGCTGCTCGGCATTTCGCTGTCGATGCTCTCGGGCGAAGCAGGTCACGCATGAGCAGTGCGGCTGGACGCGAGGCAACGCTGCTTGCGTTCGACTATGGCGAAAAACGCATCGGTGTGGCGGTTGGCAATTCGCTGACCCGCCATGCGCAATCCCTCGTGGTGCTGCAAAACCGCAATCGCGAGTACCGCTTCGAGGCAGTCGGCAAGCTGATCGACGAGTGGAAACCGGACGCACTGGTGGTCGGCCTGCCGATGCACCAGGATGGCACCCCCCACGCGATGACCCAGCAAGCCAAACGTTTCGGCAATCAGCTGAACGGCCGCTTCAATCTGCCGGTGACGTGGGTCGACGAGCGCTATTCATCGGTTGAAGCAGAAGCCGCCATCCGCGCCGGTACCGCGCGCACCGAGCTGGTCGACGCCGAGGCCGCGCGCATCATCCTCCAGCAATATCTAGACGGGCTTTCCGAAGATCATGAGTTCCATTGACGCCGAAGCGCTCTACAGCGCCGTGCTCGAACAGATCCGTGCCGCGTATGGCGAAGCGTTTGCCGCGGGCACGGGCGACGTCGTGCTCGCCGGTATCTATAGCGGCGGTGCGTGGCTCGCGCAGCGCCTCGCACGCGACTTGAAAGTGGCGTCGTTTGGTGTCGTCAACGTGGCGCTGCATCGCGACGATTACGCGAAGAAGGGATTGCATACGCAGGCCAGCCCGACCTCGTTGCCGTTCGAGGTCGACAAGCGCCGCATCGTGCTCGTCGACGACGTGCTGTACACCGGGCGCACGGTGCGCGCCGCGCTGAACGAACTGTATGACTACGGACGGCCGGCATCGGTGGAACTCGCGGTGCTTGCCGATCGCGGCGGGCGCGAGTTGCCGGTGGCGGCGCGTTTTGTCGGCGGCGTGGTCGACGTGCCAGCGAATACCACGCTCGTGCTCGCACGCGGCGAAGGCAGCACCGACGACGCCCCGCGCTTCACGTTCCACACCGAGGCACGCGTCGATTCCTGATCTACCCCGATACACCCCAGGCACATCCATGAACACCGCTACCCAGGGTTCCACCAGCAGCGACGCCGCGGAACCGTTCCGCTACGGCTTCCTGAAGGGCAACCCGCAGCTCACGAAGAACGGCGAGCTCAAACATCTGCTGACTATCGAAGGTTTGCCGCGGGCAATCGTCAATCACATTCTCGATACCGCCGAGCAGTTCGTCAGCGTGACCGATCGCGAAGTGAAGAAGGTGCCGCTGTTGCGCGGCAAGTCGGTGTTCAATCTGTTCTTCGAAAACTCCACACGCACCCGCACCACCTTCGAGATCGCAGCAAAGCGTCTGTCCGCGGATGTGATCAACCTGAACATCAACGCATCGTCGACGAGCAAGGGCGAATCGCTGCTCGATACGATCAACAACCTGTCGGCGATGCATGCCGATATGTTCGTCGTGCGTCACGCATCGAGCGGCGCGCCGTACCTGATCGCCGAACATTGCGCACCGCACGTGCACGTGATCAACGCCGGCGACGGCCGCCACGCGCACCCGACGCAGGGCCTGCTCGACATGTACACGATCCGCCACTACAAGCGCGATTTCACGAATCTGCGCGTGGCGATTGTCGGTGACATCCTGCATTCGCGCGTCGCGCGTTCGGATATTCATGCGCTCACTACACTTGGTGTACCCGAAGTGCGTGCGATCGGACCGCGCACGCTGCTGCCGGGCGGGCTCGAACAAATGGGCGTGCGCGTATTCCACAACCTCGATGAAGGGTTGAAGGACGTCGACGTGATCATCATGCTGCGTCTGCAGAACGAGCGGATGAGTGGCGCGTTGCTGCCGTCGGCGCAGGAATACTTCAAGAGCTGGGGGCTTACACCGGAACGGCTCGCACTTGCGAAACCCGATGCGATCGTGATGCACCCAGGCCCGATGAACCGCGGCGTCGAGATCGACTCGCAGGTGGCAGACGGGCCGCAATCGGTGATCCTGAATCAGGTGACGTTCGGCATTGCCGTGCGGATGGCGGTGATGGGGATCGTTGCTAGTAATCACGATTGAGCACACGACTGAGCGCCGCGTGCGGCAAGTACGGCACGCGACAGACCATGCAGAATAAAGGCAGCGCATGAAGATTCATATTCAGGGTGGCACGCTGATCGATCCGGCGGCTGGCACCGAACAGCAGCAGGACATATTTATCGCGGCGGGCAAGATCGTCGGGCTCGGTAGCGCGCCCGCGGATTTCCACGCAGCGAAAACTATCGATGCGCGCGGATTGCACATCTCGCCGGGGCTTGTCGATCTGTCGGCGCGGCTGCGCGAACCAGGCTTCGAACACAAGGCGACGCTCGAATCCGAAATGGCCGCGGCGCTTGCGGGCGGTGTGACGACATTGGCGTGCCCACCCGATACCGATCCGGTGCTCGATGAGCCAGGTCTCGTCGAAATGCTGAAGTTTCGCGCGCGCAATCTGAATCAGGCGCATGTGTATCCGCTCGGTGCGCTTACCGTTGGATTGAAAGGACAGACCATCACCGAGATGGTCGAGCTAACCGAAGCAGGCTGCATCGGTTTCTCGCAGGCCGATGTGCCAGTGGTCGACACGCAGGTATTGCTGCGCGCGCTGCAATATGCGAGCACATACGGCTACACCGTGTGGCTGCGGCCGCAGGATGCGTACCTCGCGCAGGGCGGTGTTGCGGCGAGTGGTGCGCTCGCGTCGCGGCTCGGCCTCTCCGGCGTACCGGTTTCCGCGGAGACGATCGCGCTTCACACGATCTTCGAACTGGTTCGCGTGACCGGTGCGCGTGTGCATCTGTCGCATGTGTCGTCGTCGGCGGGCGTGGCGCTTGTGCGTGAAGCGAAGGCCGAAGGCCTGGCGGTCACCTGCGATGTGACGATTAACCACGTGCATCTGATCGACATCGACATCGGCTACTTCGATGCGCAGTTCCGGCTTGATCCGCCGTTGCGTCAACAGCGCGATCGCGAGGCGATCCGCGCGGGACTTGCGGACGGCACGATCGATGCGATCTGCTCCGACCACACACCCGTCGATGACGACGAGAAACTGCTGCCGTTCGCCGAAGCGACACCGGGTGCGACCGGGCTCGAACTGTTCCTGTCGCTGACCGTGAAGTGGGCGAACGAAGCCCATGTACCGCTCGCGAAGGCACTGAACCGGATTACAACGGCGCCGGCGGATGTGCTGAAACTCGCCGCAGGGCGCATCGGCGTCGGCGCGGCAGCGGACCTGTGCGTGTTCGATCGCGATGCGCATTGGCGCGTCGAGCCGAAGGCGCTGAAGAGCCAGGGGCACAACACACCGTTCCTCGGCTACGAACTGCCGGCGCGCGTGCGCGCCACCGTGGTGGCCGGCCATGTGGCGTTCGAGCAGCGCTGATGCTGCACGCGCGCCGCGTTTCAATGGATAGATAGAGAACACGTCACAGCATGAAACTCGCGTTTCGCAAGGCACGGCTCGTTGCGCATCTACTGGTTGGGATGTTTGTGGTCGCGACGCGCTTTCCGCGCGCATCCGCCGACGAACGGCTCGCGTTGAACCGTGCATGGTCGCTGAAGATGCTGCGACTCGCGGGCCTGCGGCTTGTCGTGCATAACGACGATGCGCGGCTCGATCATGGCGCGCTGGTGGTCGCGAATCATGTGTCGTGGATCGATATCTACGTGATCAATGCGTGGCGGCCGACGCCTTTCGTGTCGAAGGCGGAGATCCGCCAGTGGCCGGTGGTGGGGTGGCTGGCGCAGCAGCTCGGCACGGTGTTCATCCAGCGCGAGAAGCGCAGCGATGCGAAGCGGATCATGCACGAACTGGCCGATCGCCTGAGTTCTGGCGAACTGATGTGCGTGTTCCCGGAAGGCACGACCTCCGATGGTCTCGGGTTGCTGCCGTTTCACGCGAACATGTTCCAGGCGGCGGTGCTCGCGTCGGCGCCGGTGCAGCCGCTGTGTCTGATGTATGAGGATGCACAGGGACGGCAATCGACGGCGCCTGCGTATATCGACGATCTGACGTTGGCTGACTCGTTGAATGCGTTGCTGCGTGAAGGGCCGTTGACCGCGCATGTTTATGTCGGTGTGCCGCTGGCGGCGGGTGAGGACCGGCGGGTGCTGGCGGGGCAGGCAGAGGCGGCGGTGCGGGGCGCACTCGAAGCAATGCGCGGCGCGCAGAGTACGCCACTGCTGCCAGCCGAGCACGGCTAGCTGAAGCTGGCAGAGCGGCGGCAACGCCGTTTGTTCGTTCGAGTAAACTACCCGCGATATGAACAGCGAACCGGCCATCATGAACCGAACTGAAATTGGCGCGCTGATCGCGAAGCGTCTTGCACCTGTCGTTGCAGAGGCACATGAGCAGTGGCTCTCGGCGGCTCCGATCCATTTCTTCGTGGTCGATGATCTGCTGCCGGTTGAACTGGCCAGCGAGATCCGCCGTGCTTTTCCGGATGCATCGAAGATGATGCTTCGCAAGAGCCTGCGCGAATTGAAGTACGTCACGGCGCAGATGAACCAGCACGCACCACTGCTCGAAGAAATCATCTTCGCGTTCCAGGAGCCTGCGGTTGTCGAGCTCGTGCAGCAGATCAGCGGCTTACGCTCGCTGTATCCCGACGAGCATCTGTATGCGGGCGGCATCTCGATGATGGGCAACGGTCATTTTCTGAACCCGCATCTGGACAATTCGCATGACAAGGATCGCGCGCGCTATCGGGTGCTGAACCTGCTCTATTACGTTTCGCCGGACTGGCAGGCCGGCAACGGCGGCAACCTCGAAGTGTGGCCCAACGGCACGAAGGCCGAACCGACGACGATCGTGAGCGAGTTCAACCGCCTCGTCGTAATGGTGACGAACCAGCATTCGTGGCACTCCGTTTCGAAGAATCTGACCGACCAGCAGCGTTGCTGCGTGTCGAACTACTACTTCTCCGATCATCCGGTCGGGGATGATGAATACTTTCATCCGACGTCGTTTCGCGGGCGGCCCGACGAACCCGTCAAAGATGTCGTGCTGCAAGCCGATGCGGCTGCGCGCGGTGTGGTGCGGCGGCTGTTTCCGAAGGGTGTGAAGCAGGCTACGCACGTCTACAAGAAGGACTAGCCTCGCGCGACAGCGAGGATTCGATCATCGCGCGATCGGCCCACAGCGAGGGCGATCGCGAACATGGGCCAGAGGAGCATCGAGTGACTTTTTCTTCCGAACCGACGCCCCGGCGCGCACTGATCACCGGTGCACGCGGTTTCACCGGCGCGTATGTCCGCGACGAATTGCAGCGCGCGGGATTTGAAGTGGCCGGCACGCTTGCCGGCAACGAGGCGCCGGGTTCGAACGAGCACGTGCTCGACATTACCTCGCTCGACGACTGCAGACGCGTGATCGGCGAAGTGCAACCCACGCATATCGTGCATCTCGCCGCCATCAGCTTTGTTGCGCATGACGATGCGCTCGCCATGTACAACGTCAACGTGCTCGGCACGTTGAATCTTTTGCAGGCCTGCGTGGACGTTGGCGTTCGGCCGGACAAGATACTGATTGCGAGCAGCGCGAATGTGTATGGCAACGCGGGCGGTGTGATCGACGAAAGCGTAGTTCCCGCGCCCGTCAATCACTATGCCGCGAGCAAGCTGGCGATGGAGCATCTGGTGCGCACATGGTTCGACCGCTTGCCGATTGTCGTGACGCGACCGTTCAACTATACGGGGCGAGGGCAGGCAGCGCGCTTCCTGGTGCCGAAGATCGTCGAGCACTTCGTGCAGCGGCGTGCATTGATCGAACTTGGCAACCTCGATGTGGCGCGCGATTTTTCCGACGTGCGGACGGTGGCGCAAACCTATCGGGCGTTGCTTGAATCTGCGGTGGCGGGTGAGGTCGTCAACGTTTGCAGCGAGCACGCCCGTACGCTGCACGAAGTCGTAGACATGGTGCGTGACGCTTCAGGTCACGACCTGGAGATTCGCGTCAATCCGGCTTTCGTCAGAGATAACGAAGTGAAGTTGCTGGTTGGGTCGGTGGCCAAACTGCGTAAGCTCGTGCCCGATGTGCAGCCGGTCGATTTCGCCGAGACGATCCGGTGGATGGTTCGTCCCGCATAACAACAATCGAGGCAACTGCGAGCGGGCTACTTCTACTTCGAAGACGCATCGGATTCCGGGCGGCAGGCCGAACAATCCACCTGCGTGACCGTGCGTTTGCCAGGGTCGCTTGCCAGTTGCACGGCGGAAAGCCGATTGCCCCACACGCAGCCGGAGTCGAGACCGACCAGATTGTCACGCAGGGTCAGCCCGAGCGCGGCCCAGTGGCCGAATACCATCGTAATGTCGGTCGTCTTGCGCGATGGGACATCGAACCAGGGCATGTAGCCTTCCGGAGCGGCATCGAGTCCGCCACTCGATGAGAAGTCCATCACGCCGTCTTTGTCACAAAAGCGCAGCCGCGTGAGTGCGCTGCAGGTGATGCGCAGACGCTCGATGCCTTTTAGATGCTTCGTCCAGCGGTTCGGCTCATTGCCGTAGAGACTCGCGAGCGTTTCCTTCCAGTTCGGTGCGCGCAATGCGCGCTGCAGATCGTCGGCGAGTTCGAGCGTCAGCGTTACGTCCCACTGCGGCAGCACACCAGCGTGGACGAGCAGCATGCCATGCTCGAAGTGCGCGATCGGGCGATGACGGACCCAGTCGAGCAGATCGGCGGCGTCGGGGGCGGCGAGGATATCGTCGAGCGTGTCGCCGCGTTTCGATTTGCGGATGCCCGCCGACACCGACAGCAGATGCAGATCGTGATTGCCGAGCACCGTAACCGCGCGGTTGCCGAGCGCGATCACGTCGCGCAATGTCGCAAGCGATTCGGGGCCGCGGTTGATGAGGTCGCCGGCAAACCACAGCGGTGTGTCGGCAGAGGGGGCGGTTTTCGCGAGGAGCTGCTGGAACTGGGTACGGCAACCCTGCAGATCGCCGAAGGCGAGCGGGGTAGCGGGCAGCGGATTGGCAACGGTCATTGTGGGCAGATCAGATAGGCGCTGGCAGACGGTGCGGCTGGGTAGCTCGACATAGTAGCCTGTATGGCGATGTCCTTGTAAGGGTGAGAGCCGTAGCGGCCTGCGACCACATGCAGTCGAACTATCCCGCCACCCTCGTACAGCCCCGAATCATGCAATCGGCAAGTTTTTACTCATCGCGGGTGCGATCAGAGGTAAATTTTGTCAAGCTGTTTCAAGTTGTTAGGGCTCTAGTTTTTGCCCTGTACCGATTTATAATCGAGGCTTCGAAAATAAAGCGCTCGAACGCTCGCGCCTTTTTTTGTTTACGAACATCGGCGCAAAGCGGTCACACTGATCGGAGCGCGCAACCACTGCTCAGGGCAGTCGGACTATCCACGCCGGCTGTATCCGTCACGTTTATCTTGAAAGGGACTCCATGATCCTGGTAACGGGCGGTGCCGGTTTTATCGGTGCCAATTTCGTGCTCGACTGGCTGAATGCTTCGGACGAGCCTGTCGTCAACCTCGACAAGCTGACGTACGCGGGCAACCTGCGGACGCTGAAGGCGCAGCAGAACGACCCCCGGCACATCTTCGTGCGGGCTGACATCTGCGACCGTGCGGCGCTCGATGCGATATTCGCCACGCATAAACCGCGTGCTGTATTGCATTTCGCAGCTGAAAGCCACGTCGACCGTTCGATTCATGGTCCTGCCGAGTTTGTTCAGACCAATGTGGTCGGCACGTTCACGCTGCTCGAGGCAACCCGTTCGTACTGGAACGCGTTGAGCGACGACGACAAGGCGGCTTTCCGATTCCTGCATGTGTCGACGGATGAAGTGTTCGGTTCGCTGTCCGCAACCGACGCACAGTTTTCCGAAACGACGCCGTACGCGCCGAACAGCCCGTATTCGGCGACCAAGGCCGGCTCCGATCATCTGGTGCGCGCCTACCATCACACGTACGGCCTGCC
Organism: Paraburkholderia acidicola; assembly: GCF_002362315.1. Lineage (GTDB taxonomy): Bacteria > Pseudomonadota > Gammaproteobacteria > Burkholderiales > Burkholderiaceae > Paraburkholderia > Paraburkholderia acidicola. The sequence continues at coordinate 393,856 of NZ_MTZV01000004.1, read as the reverse complement.
GACGTTGACGACGAACTGCTCGAACAACTACGGCCCGTACCAGTTCCCCGAGAAACTGATTCCGCTGATGATCGCCAACGCGCTGGGTGGCAAGCCGCTGCCCGTGTATGGCGATGGTCAGAATGTGCGCGACTGGTTGTATGTCGGCGATCATTGCAGCGCAATCCGCGAAGTGCTTGCGCGCGGCACATCGGGCGAGACGTACAACGTGGGTGGCTGGAACGAGAAAAAAAATCTCGACGTCGTGCATACGCTGTGCGATTTGCTCGACGAACTTCGTCCGAAGGCTGCCGGCTCGTATCGCGATCAGATCACGTATGTGACCGATCGCCCGGGCCATGACCGCCGTTATGCAATCGATGCGCGCAAGCTCGAACGCGAACTCGGCTGGAAACCCGCTGAAACCTTTGAAACCGGTTTGAAAAAAACAGTGCGGTGGTATCTCGACAATCAGGAGTGGGTCGACGAAGTGGTGTCGGGCGACTACCGGAAATGGGTCGAGACGAACTACGCGCAGCGCGCGTAAAGGCAGAAACATGGCACGCAAAGGGATTATTCTCGCCGGCGGATCGGGTACGCGGCTCTATCCGATCACGCATGTGGTCTCGAAGCAGTTGCTGCCCGTGTACGACAAGCCGATGATTTACTATCCGCTGTCGACGCTGATGGTGGCGGGCATTCGCGACGTGTTGATCATTTCGACGCCGCAGGACACACCGCGCTTCGAGACGATGCTGGGCGATGGTAGCCAGTGGGGGATGAACATTCAGTATGCGGTTCAGCCCTCTCCTGATGGCCTTGCGCAGGCGTTCATCATTGGGCGCGAGTTCGTGGGCAATGATCCGTCTGCGTTGATTCTTGGTGACAATATTTTCTATGGGCACGATCTTGCGAAGCAGCTGGAGCGTGCGGATGCGAAGGATCAGGGCGCGACGGTGTTTGCGTATCACGTGCATGATCCGGAGCGTTATGGCGTGGTGGAGTTCGACAAGCAGTTTCGTGCGTTGTCGATCGAGGAGAAGCCGGTTAAGCCTCGGTCGAACTACGCTGTCACTGGTCTGTATTTCTATGACAACCAGGTTTGCGATATTGCTGCGGATATCAAGCCTTCTCCGCGTGGTGAGCTTGAGATCACCGATGTCAATTCTCGCTATCTGGCTAACGCTGCGCTCAATGTTGAGATCATGGGGCGGGGGTATGCGTGGCTCGATACGGGCACGCATGATTCGCTCATCGAAGCGGCGACGTTTATTGCGACGCTGCAGAAGCGTCAGGGGCTTGTCGTTGCTTGTCCGGAAGAGATCGCATTCCGGCAGCAGTGGATTGATGCCGAGCAACTTCTGGCGCTTGCTAAACCGCTCGCGAAGAATGCCTACGGGCAGTACCTGCAAAACCTTCTTACGGACCAAGTCGCATGGCCATCCAAGTAACTGCAACGGCGCTTCCTGAAGTCAAGATCATCGAACCGAAGGTGTTTGGGGATGCGCGTGGGTTCTTTTATGAGAGCTTTAATGGTCGTGAGTTTTCCGAGCAGGTAGAGGCGGGTGTTGAGTTTGTGCAGGACAATCATTCGCGATCAGCACGCGGGGTGCTGCGTGGGTTGCATTATCAGATCGAGCACGCACAGGGAAAGCTGGTGCGTGTGGTTGAAGGCGAGGTGTTCGATGTCGCTGTCGATATCCGCGAGAGTTCGCCGAACTTCGGTAAGTGGGTTGGGGTGAATCTGTCGGAAGAGAACCATCGGCAATTGTGGGTGCCGCCGGGTTTTGCGCACGGGTTCGTGGTGTTGTCGGAGACGGCACAGTTCCTCTACAAGACGACCGATTACTGGTACCAGGCTCACGAGCGCAGCATCGTCTGGAACGATCCGGCGATTGGTATTGAGTGGCCGATAGACTTCGAGCCGTTGCTGGCTGCGAAGGATGCGGCGGGTAAGCGATTGTCGGAAGCGGATTGTTTTGCGTGAGGACTTCGATGACGACGCGTGAACAACAAACCATTTTACTGACTGGCGTCAATGGGCAGGTTGGGTTTGAGCTGGCGCGTAGCCTGCAGGGGTTGGGCAAGGTCGTTGCGCTGGATCGCAACGCATTGAACCTCGCTGATCTGGACCAGGTACGCCGCGTGGTGCGGGAAGTGAAACCTGGCTTGATCGTCAATCCGGCCGCTCATACGGCGGTCGATAAGGCCGAGACCGAGGTCGATGCCGCTATGCGCCTCAACGCAGAGGCGCCTGGGGTGCTGGCGGAAGAAGCTAAGCGCCTCGGCGCAGCTCTCGTTCACTATTCGACAGACTATGTGTTCGACGGTACCAAGGACGGTGCTTACGTCGAAACAGACGCAGTCAATCCGCAGAACGTGTACGGTAAAAGCAAGCTCGCTGGTGAGCAGGCGATCGCGGTTTCGGGCTGTGCTCATCTGATTTTTCGCACGAGCTGGGTATATGGCACGCGAGGGAAGAACTTCCTTTTGACGATGTTGCGTCTTGGCGCGGAGCGCAGTGAGCTGAGCGTAGTAGCAGATCAATTCGGTGCTCCGACCTGGGCGAATACGATTGCTGCGTTAAGCGCGAGTGTGTTGTCACAGGCCGTGGCTGCTGATGACGGCGACTGGTGGGCGAAACATTCAGGCGTCTATCACTTGACTGCCTCGGGTGTCACTTCGTGGCACGGGTTTGCCGAAGCTATCTTTGACTTTTCGAATCTCGAGAAGAAGCCTGCGGTGAAACCGATTCCCGCGTCGTCTTATCCGACGCCCGCGGCGCGGCCGAGTAACTCACGGATGTCGAATGACAAGCTTGCCGATGTCTTCGGCGTGCGTGCGCCTGATTGGCGTGATGCGCTGCAATTGTGTATGGCGGTGCGTTGAACGGCGAATCGTATGTGCCACGCGCTGGTGCGGTTGTGGTTTTTTACCACCCCGACGCAGCATGCGTCGAGCGAGCCAACCGGCTTGCGGCAACAATGCGCTGCGTAGTTGTCGACAACACACCGTCTGTGCAGGAGGCGAGCGAACTGGGGCTATCTGCCACGATCACGTACCTGCCTAACGGTGATAATGTCGGCATCGCTACAGCAATCAATCAGGGCGTTGAAGCACTGATTCGCGATGGATTCGATACGGCTATTCTTTTCGATCAGGATAGCGAGCCACCAGCGTCACTGCTCACTGAGTTGCCGATGGTGATCGCTCAGTCCAACAAGACTGGGGACCGCGTGGCACTGGTGGGGCCTGCCTATGACGACGTGCGTCTGCGCGGAACTGCCCCGTTTGTTCGGTTCAAATGGTGGAGACTCGAGCGCATTGTTCCAGAGGGTAATCAACCAATCGATGTTGATTTTCTGATTTCCTCTGGTTCTTGCATCAACCTTCGGTGGTGGGCCGACATTGGTCCGATGGACGACGCGCTTTTTATCGATTTTGTCGATCTTGAGTGGTGTGTACGGGCGAAACGAAAGGGATTTCGCGTGCTTGGCTTGCCTTGGGTACGGATGAGCCATGAACTCGGCGGCGAACCCGTACGCGTGTTTGGGCGGCCCTATCCAATGCATGGTCCGCTGCGCCACTACTACCAGTTTCGAAACGCGATCGCTTTGATGAAGCGACCGTCGATCCCAATAGCATGGAAAACGACTGAACTGGTCAAGCTCCCGGTCAGAGTCGTGATCTACTGCTTTTTCCCTGAGCGCCGCAAAGAACATTTGGCCATGGTATGGCGCGGTCTTTGTGATGGGTGGCGCGGGCGGCTCGGCGCTTATCGGCAGCCGAGTCAGAAACGCTAGTGGGTAGCTGCGCCGATTGCGTTTAATCGAGAATATTCGTGCGCGGCGGATCGGCAAGAGTGAACGGTAGTACTTGTGCACTCAATGACAGATTCGGGTTATAGGCCGGGTCGTGCTCAAACATACCGGCCCAGCGGCTTTCCATCAAGCGGACCTCTTTCACAAAGCGCTCGTACTTGTCGGGATCCATATCGGAGCCGCGCGTTGCGGATTCGTGGTGATATAGCTGCGCGTGGGGCGTCCAAACGTTTCGGTAACCAGCCTCTCGTACTCGCAAACAGAAGTCGACGTCGTTGAACGCTACCGCGAGCTCTTCGTCGAGCCCACCTACTTTTTCATAGATCGATTTTCGAATGACAAGGCACGCGGCGGTGACTGCGGACAGATTCTGGGTTGCAACTGCACGACCAAAATATCCAACATTTCCATACGCCATCAGACGGTGCATGTGTCCGGCAACACCACCCAACCCAATTAGCACGCCGCCGTGCTGAAGCGTGTCGTCGGGATACCATAGCGATGCACCTACAGCACCGTTTCCGGGTTGCGACGCTATGCCGATCATTTCATCCAGCCAGTCCGGCGAAATCACTTCAATGTCGTTGTTCAACAAACATAGGTATTCACCCTTCGTCTCGATCACCGCATCGTTGTTGAGTTTCGAGAAATTAAAAGGTGACTCGTCGCGGAGCACGCGAATATTTTGGTGCTGTTTGATACTTTCAAAATAGGCTAACGTCGCCGGCTGTTCGCTGCCATTGTCGACCACGATGATCTCGTAGTTCTTATAGGCGGTCTTGTTGAGGACACTGTCAATGCACTGTCGTAGAAGATCAACCCCATCACGTGTCGGAATAAGCAACGACACCAGAGGAGGCGGTGTCGGCGTTGCATACCGAACGTGCAAGATTGGCAGGCGATCGAACGACTGTCCGACCGTAGCATCGATATTGTTCCTGCGAAGATGCTCTTCGACCGCACGAATGGCCGCGACGAGGGCGTACGGCTTTTCGTCGCTGTGGCCAGCCGTGCTCCCGGGTGCCATCCGCCAGTGATATAGCACGTGTGGAATATGAACAACTTTGTCATGTCCAGATAACTCGACACAGCGCAACGCAAGGTCGTGATCTTGACTACCTTCGAAACCCTTTCTAAATCCACCAACCTCGCGGATCAGCGCGGTTTCGAATACCCCGAGATGAGAAAACATGTTCTGTGCCCGGAACATTTCGGGATTCCAGTCACTCTTGAAGTACGGTGTCGTTCTTGTACCGTTCGCAGTGAGCTTATCTTCATCACTGTAGAACATGCGCGCATCGGGATACTTGTTGATGTATTGAGCGACCGTAAAAAGAGCGTGCTCTGGCAGTACATCGTCGTGATCCAGCAAAACGGCGAAATCGCCTGAAGCGAGACTTAGGGCGCTGTTGCTGGCCTCGGAGATGTGGCCATTTTCCGTCCGAAAGCATACTTTGATTCGTGAGTCGTGGGCGGACTCCTCACTGAGGATGTCCCTCATGTGTGCGTCGGTCGAGGCATCGTCTGCAATGCAAAGCTCCCAGTTCGGATAAATCTGTTCCCGAACCGACTTGATCATCTCACGCAAGTATCTTGGGTCACTGTTATAGGTTGGAACGATGACCGAGAAAGAGGGCGTACGCTTGAAGGTCTGAAGTCGTCTCTGCATTTCCGCCCGAATTGCAGGCGTAAGCGAATCGTATTGGGTGATCCAACTGGAATACGTCGCCTGGCTGTATCCGAGGCCGTTGTTGAGTCGCCTTAGCTTCTTACGAACGCCTGCTATCCCCTCACGATGCAGGATGCCGACCCCAAGGATCAGTGACTTGCTCAAGCCGCCGCGCATGTGAATTTGGTGGCGAACGGACCGGACGATTAGGCGCGTTTTGGTTGCGAGAACCGAAACCCGCCGCAGTGGGGCGGTAATTCGCCACGAATGAGATTGTTGCAACACCGTAATGTCGGCCCTAAGTTTTGCCAACTCTCTTTGTGCATGCGTCGCTACCGTGGCATCTCTCAGAGCCTCTTTAAGATCATTCTCAAGTTCGGCAACGCGCCTATTCGCCGCTTCAAGTTCCCGTTGCAATGCTGTTTGTTCGGATGATTCTGGTCGAACAACTCGTGCGTGATCGGATTCTGTGGGGCTTGGGAGTGGTGTCATGATGATGTGGCCGGGGGTTGCTCAGGTGATGTCGGTGTGACGAAGCGTCAACGAGACCTCGTTCATCTGCAGTCCCACCAGGCCGGTCGAAGAAGTTGCTGCCTCCGATGTGAAGAAACATGCATCGTGTAGCCAGTGCAGGACTTGCAGGGATGACCGTGATGCATCTGCTACCACGACATCGACAGCATAGCTACCCGGTTGCAGAACCGGCATAGCAAACGTAAATTCGCCAGTTACGTTTTCTCCGTTCATCAAATCGACTGGCCTGTCGCGCGTCACCCAAAAGGTGCTATCACCAAAAAGCATACGACCTAGTTTATCTTTCACCGTGAAACCGATCACTGCTTCACCAACATGGTGTGCTGTCCTCGCGCTGATGCGCAGCGTGACTATTTCGCCACCGACCGTCCAGGATAGCGGTGTACCGTCTTCTTTGGTTAGCTTGGCTATCTGGATTGTTGCGGCGCCATTCTGGACATCGGCCTCAAGCGGATCGAAGACAAAATTTCTCACATGATCTGCGACTTGAGACGTGAATTTCTTTCGCTGATCCTCGCGTTTGTCGACGGACACTACCGGCGGTGACGACAGTTCCTGCGCGACCTTGCTCTTGCCTTGTTGAGCCTCATAATATGCTTCCAGATATCGATTGCAGACGTCCTTGGGATCGCCTGAGCGTACGATCGAACCTCGCTCAATCCAGACCGCTTTCGTGCACAGGCTCCGAACTGCAGAAGAGTCGTGGCTTACGAACAGGATCGTGCCTGTCTGCATAAACTTGCGCAGAAAACGCATGCATTTCTGCGTAAAAAACGCGTCACCCACTGCTAGCGCTTCATCAATAATCAGGATATCGGCGTCAACGTGCGCGATTACAGCAAACGCGAGGCGAACGAACATCCCGCTGGAGTAGGTTTTGACTGGTTGTTCGATGAATTCGCCTATATCGGCGAATGCCTCAATGTCGGCAAATCGCTCATCTATCTGCTCTTTCGTCAGCCCGTGCAGCTGACCATTCATGTAGACATTTTCGCGGCCGGTGAACTCTAGCTCAAAACCCGAGCCGAGCTCCAGTAGCGCTGCGATGCGCCCTTGAGTCTGGATCGAACCTTCCGTCGGCGACAAGGTTCCACAGATGATCTGCAGCAGCGTGCTCTTTCCCGAGCCGTTTCGCCCGATGATTCCGATTGTTTCGCCGCGGTGAACTTCGAGATCGATGTTCCGCAGTGCCCAGAATGTTCGAGCAGCGTCTTGGGCGCGTTTGCTGAGTTTCGCCTTCAACGTCCGAGTCGGTGTGATACGAGCTACAAAATTGTAGAGCGACTGTTTGAGCCGATGCGAAGGGTGTTCATATGCCCTGAAGCCCTTTCCCAGCGCCGATACGCGAATCACAGCGTCAGACGACATCAGCAAATCCTTTGCGCGTCTTCTGGAACCATGCGAAACCGATCCACGCGACGAGCGCGCTCAACGTAAGGTAAATACCCCAAACTTCCCAGTCGATCGCCTTACCCCATATCAGCACATTGCGGCTTTGCTCAATCGGAAACGTCAACGGGTTCCAGTAAACAAATCTTTGAAACCGAGGTGGCAGTGACGATACCGGGAAAAAGATGGGTGACAAGAACATCAGCGCAGTGACGAAGATACCAATCGTTTGGCCGATGTCACGCAGAAAGACACCTGTCGCGGAGAGTATCCAGGAGATACCGAGAATTAGCAGGCACAACGGAAAGAGGACGAGCGGCAGCAGCAGCGCGGTGACCGGCACGTAACCCTGGATCAGGAACTCGGCGACGATAAGAATCGCGATGCTGACGAATGCATGGAAGAGTGCGGAGAACAGGTACACGCACGGAAGAACTTCGAGCGGGAAAATGATCTTTTTAACAAAATTGGTGTTCGCGAGCACCATGGACGGCGCACGGTTGATGCACTCGGAGAACATGTTGAACATGATCATGCCCGCGAACAGAACAATCGCGAATTGCGTATGCGAGCCGGACACGGGGCCGCTATTCCAGCGGGATTTGAATACGCCGCTGAACACGAATGTATATACGCTCAGCATTAAAAGCGGCGTTAGCAAGGACCAAAATATGCCCAGCATGGAACCCTTGTATCGTCCGACAGCATCCCGGCGCGCGAGATCGAACATCAGTCGGCGATTTTTTACCAGTGATGCAAGAAGGTACATTGGCGAGGCACTAAAACTTTGCATAGGTCTCAGTTAGAGGGTACGACGAACATATCCAGGTGGAGGACCCTTCGCGCAGGGGCCGTGTCTATAACCGCCATCGATCATGATCGACATGGCATCGCCTCAGTTCTCGCTTTTGAATTCGCACGCTGCGAGCGACGGGGCAGTCCCGCATTATCGCATAGCGAGTTTTCCCCTTTGCCGGCGTCGCGCGGCATGCTCCTGGGCCTGGCAGCTCAATGCATCACTTGTAACCAAATATTTGCATCGCTTCCCGTGCGCTGTACTCACAATGGGCGCTTACCTCGTTGGAGAGCTGGTTCCGCCAGGCGTCAATCCGGTCCGGGAGGAATGGCTGCGCGAGGTTCCGGTGGCTTGGATCGCTTCTCAGTTCGGGGCCGCGCGTACTCGCATCGAGCATTGCATCCTGGAAGGGTACCCCGAGGGTGTCCGAGATCTGGGTGAGCGTTGTGAGGGGTGTCCTAACCAGATCTTCGTATCGCACAAGCCTATAGTTCGGTTTGTTGTAAAGGGCCTTATACAAATGTAAATTTGTGTAATTCCAGATTCGGGGAAAATATTCCTCAATGCCCGGAGGTGCCCAGCTCACGTTGAGCAAAGATGCGACCGAGCCGCGCACATCTCGAATGATGTGAATGAATTTGATCTGCGAATCGAGCAATCCGACCTGTTCCAGCTTTCGGATGGTAAGTAGGTCGTCAGGTGACTTGTCACCACATAGGCGCTTTCCGAGCTTGTGTGCCAGCGCATCGTACAGGGCATCGAGTACACCAGCCAACGACGGGGGGGCATTTTCGAGGGATGAACGTATTTCGGCTTCTGTGAGATGCAGGGCGAATATGGCTGGGTAGTCATCGGAGGCAATGATCGCGTCGGCTGCGACCTTGCAGGCTTTTTCCCACGAACTGGTACTACCGATGATATGTGCAAGCGTACTGATGATGGTTGTCTGCATCGGGATGAAGATATCCGAATGGAGATTCAGAGTCTCTTTCAAGAGCGTGGTGCCGGAGCGTGGTGATCCAAAGATGATGAACATAACGGTAGAACGGATTGAGGGCGAAGGTAGACCGAGCCGTGCTTACGCTGCTGTCGGGGGGCTTTTGTGACCGATTTTCAAGTTCGACGCGATACCTGTTTCATGCAAACGTTTGCGTGCGATTGCACGCCCCTTTGCTCTATCTTTTGCAAGTGGTGGGATTGTTGCAACGAACAAGAAGACGCCAGCGTTGGTCATCGAGTTTTGCGGGAGGTGCGCTGCAGTGGACGCTTTTTGATTGATCCGCTGTGGAGAGTTCAAATCTGGGTTCGGACCGCCCAAAAAATGTATTCGCTGAACGGAACGCGGACGCGTCGGCGCGGGCTTATAAGCTTGAACGAGCGCGGCGAACCGGCAACCACACTGAGGGTCTTTCGGTTTCAGAGCTAGAGAAGCGTTGTCCGTGGTTCGCGCGAAGAGCGACCGTCTAGCTCGAGCAGGGGCGGCAATTGGTTGCAATTAAGTGCACACATACACTCCGTGATGCGCCATTATCACAGACCACAAACGGTAAGCCACCGCCGTAGTGGTTACGGGAAGTTACAGGCTGCTGTCCGTGCTGATACGAGCAGGTTGCCCTCCACCGTTTCGTGCTGGATCGGACTTCGGGTGCTGTTTGGTAAAATGGCCACGGATGAACCCTCGTGGGTCTGCGGTCCCTTCGGGGCGCGGTCCCCGGTACTTGCGAAGGAAGCGGCCTCTATGTCTAGTCAGATTGTCATTCGAGCATCAGGAGTGACAAAGGGTTTCAACTCATACGAACTTCCAGCCGATCGCCTGAAGCAAGGGGCGCTTAGCGTGGCGAGCCGCATCCTCCTAACGGGGTCGACGCGTCGGCGCGCGCGTGAACGCTCGGAAGCCTACGCGAACGTTTTCTGGGCATTGAATGGTGTCAGTTTCGATGTGGCAAAGGGCGAAACGATCGGCATCATTGGACGCAATGGTTCCGGAAAGAGCACCCTCTTGCAGATTGTTTGCCAGACCCTGAATCCCACGAGCGGTTTTATACAAACGTCAGGCCGGGTGGCTGCGTTGCTGGAATTGGGTTCAGGCTTCGACCTCGAATACACCGGCCGCGACAACATTTACCTGAACGCTCAATTGCACGGCCTGACTCGGCGTCAGATTGACGAACGACTCGCCGACATCATCTCCTTCGCAGACATCGGTGACTTCATCGATCAGCCCGTCAAGACATACTCTAGCGGTATGTTTGTTCGACTTGCCTTTGCGGTGATCGCGCATGTCGATGCCGACATTCTGGTGGTTGACGAGGCGCTTGCGGTAGGTGACGCATTTTTTAACCAGAAGTGTCTTCGCTTCATGGATCGGTTTCGAGAAACGGGCACGATTCTGTTCGTGAGTCATGACACGTCGACCGTAAAAAAAATCTGCACGCGGGTGATCTGGATCGACAAGGGCACTGTCATGCGCTCGGGAGATCCCGACGAAGTATGCGAAGCATATCTCGAAGCGTATTACGACGCCGGCCCTCCGAACACCGCTGGTGTAGCCGCAGCACCAATCCAGCCGACGCCCCAGCCACTTGTTCTAGCAGCAGGCCGCGACAGCCGACTCGTGGCGATCAATCAATCGAAATACCGGAACGACATAGAGATATTTCGCTTCGAATCGTCCGCTGCCTCTTTTGGGAGTGGTGATGCCCGCATTGTCGACGTCGAGCTTGTCGACGAAGAAGGTTCATCGCTTTCATGGGCAGTTGGGGGCGAGCGCGTCACATTGCGTGTGACTGCCCAGATCAGGGAGAGGATCGACTCGGCGATCGTCGGATTCTTCTTTAACGATAACTTGGGCCAGCCGCTCTTCGGAGACAATACATACCTGAGCTATCGGGATAAGCCTGTCTCATGCAGCGAGGGCGATAACCTCGTCGCCTGCTTTACGTTTGCGATGCCGATATTGCCCACAGGGGATTACTCCATCAATGTGGCGATTGCGGACGGTACCCAGCAGAGTCACGTGCAGCTTCACTGGGTACACGATGCGTTACCTGTGAAAGTTCACGCTTCCAGTATTGCTCATCATCTTCTCGCTATACCTATGCTCCGGGTCGGCGTCACCACCTCGTCAGCGGCCCAGTAACCAGAGTTTTTATGTCGAATAACCGTTTGGAAGAATTTCACGGCGCAACCTCGGACCCACATGTTGAGTCTGACCATGTTGCACAGTCAGCGCAAGATCTTGCATGGGACGGTGAGCGTTATATCCCAGGGATGTCTACCGAGATCGAGCTTGAGCATATGCATCGGTATGTCGTCGCACGCAAGCTAGCCGCCGGCTTGCGCGTATTGGATATTGCATGTGGCGAGGGTTATGGTTCGTATGCGCTGTCTCGCCTGGCTGCGTCCGTCGTCGGCGTTGATATCAGCGACGAGGCTGTTCAGCATGCGCAGACGGAGTATCAGCATCGAGCTTCCAATCTGGAATTCAAAGTGGGTTCCGCCGCAGATATCCCACTGGCAGACGCCAGTGTGGATCTTGTCGTGAGCTTTGAAACGATCGAGCATCATGACCAGCATGAAGCTATGATTCGCGAAATCAAGCGGGTGTTGAAGCCGGGCGGCGTGGTAGTGATTTCGAGCCCGAATAAATATGAGTATTCAGACGTAACGGGTTATTCCAATCCATGGCACGTCAAGGAACTCTACCTCGACGAATTTGAATCATTGTTGCATACGCAATTTGCGAACGTTGCGCTGTACGGACAGCGCGTCGTGACCGGATCAATTCTGGCGCCGATGAAGGACACGCTATCGCATCTGCGTACGTTACCGGAACAAGACAAGGCGGCGACAGAAGAGCAGGCAGGTGTGGCACGGCCTCTATATTTTGTGGCCGTTGCGACCGACGGCGTGCCTCCGGTGCTTGACAGCAGTATTTATGAAGCTGCCGATAGGTCCAGTGCGAACCTGGGCAAGGTAGTGGACGGTCGTATCGAATGCAAGTTGTATTGGCGTGTTGCGTCTGATGATGCATGGACGGAGCGACACGCGATAGGTTGCTATGTGCTTGCGGATGATAGCGAGCAGTTAGCCCGCCTGGAAATTCGGGATCCGGGAGCGAGTGTCTCGGTGCACGGACTTCGACTGGATCTGAGCGATCGACCGTGCGCGATACGTTTGGCCAACATCGATTTGCTTGATGCCAGTGGTTCGGTCATTTGGGCTTGGGACGGTCACCCACAGTCCTTCGTACACGTTTACGGTTCTTATTTCCTGTCGTCGGACGACCCTGCTACGTTGATTGTCACGACCAACGATCCATGGCTTGAGCTCCCAGTTCCGCATGAAATTCTCGCTCGGGTGACTCAAGGCTGGTCGGTCGCTCTGCGGCTCGCTACTCAAGGCGATGTAAGCTCGGTCGGAGATCTGCTACAGCAGACAGATGCGCTCATGACTGAGCTCATGCATAACATTGATGAAATGGTCCGCGAAATCGATATCCCCCACGATTCAGGATCAAATGCGCCGGGTCATCCAACTCTCGATGAGAAGGTCATTGGTTTCGGAGATGCTGAGGACGTCGCAGCAAAGCGATGGACCGCGTCTGCGCCAGTGCGAAATGTGCTAGTTGAAGCAAAGAGAATCGAGAGTGAAACGCATGAACGGCTGACAGAACTGCAGCAAGCGGTAGCGGAGCGCGATAGTAGTCTCACCAAGCGCGAAAGTCGTATTGTCGCCTTTAGCCGAGCGCTGGCAGAGCGTAATAGTCGCATTACCGCCCTTCACCGGGTCGTAGCGGTGCGCGATAGCCAGCTCGTCGAACGTGATAGTCGCATTGTCGCCCTTGAGCGGGATCGTGAGGCATTTCTCCGTGAACATAGCAGGTTGGTCATGGAAGTGCAGGAGCGCAATGCGAGAGGGGAGCCTGCAGTTGTGCAAGTAAACGCGATCCTCGCAAGTACGTCCTGGCGAGTCACTAAGCCACTTCGTTTTGTAGGGCGCTTAGCGAAGGGCGGTGAGCAACGTGCAGCGGCACTTCGTTCAGCTGCCAAAATTATCTATCGCCAAATGCCTGTGTCAGACAGGTTTAAGCGGCGAGCTAAAGGCGCGTGTTTTCGCTTGCTTCCGGGCTTGTTTTCTCACACACGCGCATACAAGGACTGGGCTGAACTGCGTGCGCGCATACGTGGTAGCGCGGCCACAACATCCGGGCAGCAGCACGCGACTGTAGCGATTGGTGATTCTGCACCTCCGGCGATTAGAGCGGACGAAGTGAATCTGGCATCCCAGGTTTTTCCTGTGACAGCCGTTGCTCCGGCGACTGACTATCAGGCATTTCCGCCTGTTGCACCTCGCGAAGTGCCGGTTCGTGCCATCGCTTTTTATCTCCCACAATTCCATCCGTTTCCCGAAAATGATGAATGGTGGGGGCGCGGTTTTACTGAGTGGACGAATGTCACGAGGGCGGTGCCGCAGTTTACGGGACACTATCAACCGCATCTGCCTGGCGAGCTTGGCTTTTACGACCTGCGCATACCTGACGTGCAACGCCGCCAGGTTGAACTGGCGAAGGCTGCAGGTCTCGGCGGCTTCTGTTTCTACTTTTACTGGTTCGGTGGCAAGCGCTTGATGGAAGCCCCCATTCTCCAGTATCTCGAGCATGAGGAATTTGATCTGCCGTTTTGCCTTTGCTGGGCAAACGAGAATTGGACGCGCCGGTGGGATGGTCTCGACCAGGAACTGCTTATTTCGCAGCACCATTCTCCGGAGGACGACATCGCGTTTATTGAGCACGTTGCCCGATATATGCGCGATCCGAGATATATCCGCGTCGGTGGACGTCCGTACCTCATGGTGTACCGGCCGAACCTGCTTCCAGATGCGAAAGCTACGGTTGAACGTTGGCGAGCGTGGGCACGGGAAAACGGATTGGGTGAACTTTATCTGGCGTACACGCAATCTTTTGAGAAAGTGGATCCGCGCGAATATGGGTTCGACGCCGCAGTGGAGTTTCCGCCAAATAACAGTCAACCGCCGTCAAAGGCCGGTGATGTAACGCTTATCAACCATAATTTTGCCGGGCATGTGCTGGACTGGACACACTATCTGGAGAGAAGCCGCTCATATGAGACTCCGGAGTACCGGTTGTTTCGTGGAGTCACGCCGTCTTGGGACAACGAGGCACGTAAGCCAGGTCGCGGAACAGCATTCATTGGCTCCACGCCAAAGTTTTACCAGGAGTGGTTGTATAACGCAGCCGTCGACACTATCCACAGTATTGAAGCACCCGACGAGCGGCTTGTCTTCATCAACGCATGGAACGAGTGGGCAGAAGGTGCACACCTGGAGCCCGATCGCAAATACGGGTACGCGTGGCTGCACGCAACCAATGATGCATTGACGCGAGCCAGCACGATTACAAGCCGACGTCGTATTGTGGTCGTATCGCATGACGCCCATCCACATGGCGCTCAATATCTTGCGTTGAATCTTGTCCGAACCCTCTCTACGGATCTCGGTGTTGAGGTTGTCACGGTCCTGCTTGGTGATGGCCCTCTGAAGGCTGAATTTGCGCGTTGGGGTGCGGTACACGATCTGAGCGGATTGAATCCCGAAGGAGACGAGGCTCGTACGTTGGTACAGCGACTCGCCCGACAGGGATTCAGTAACGCGATCTGCAATACGACCGTGTCTGGATTGTTTGCCGGTGTTCTCGCGCGAGGCGGTCTTAGGTGCGTCGTGCTTGTCCACGAACTGCAGGGCATGCTTGCCAAATATCAGTTGGAGCGCCACGCAGAGCAGATTGGCGAGTATGCGTCAGCCGTTGTGTTTCCCGCGACGTCCGTTCAACGTTCGTTCGAACGACTGGTGCCCGCGTTGGGTGAGCGCGCCCACCTTCGACCGCAAGGGCTCTATAAGCGAAATGCACTTCGGAATGATAGGGAACGTGCGCGGTCTGCGCTTCGCGAGAAGCTTCACTTGCCGAAGAACGCGAGGATCGTACTGGGTGTTGGCTTTGCGGATTTTCGGAAGGGAGTAGATCTTTTTGTACAGGCAGGAGACAAGTTAGTCACCCAACAACCGGACGTGTATTTCGTTTGGGTAGGCCATTGGGAAGCGCAGATGCGGAGTCAAATCGAAGGGCGTTTGAAGCAACACGCCGCTCGCTCGCACTTCATTTTCCCGGGGCTCGAATCGGACACGGATGTTTACTACGCGGGCGCAGATGTCCTGGCGGTAACCTCCCGTGAAGATCCATTTCCGTCCGTGGTGCTTGAGGCCTTGGAGGCAGCGTTGCCGGTTGTTGCCTTTGAAGATGCGACAGGTTCATGCGAGCTTCTGGCTCGGGACTGTGGGTTGCTGGTGCCGTTTGAGGATGTCTCTGCATTCGCCAGCGCCGTTCAAAGCCTGCTAGACAATCCTGAACGAGCGCATGAGTTAGGGGCCACGGGTGCTCATATTATTGCTGAAGAGTTTTCATTCCGACACTATCTGTTTGATCTACTCGACATGCTCGGATGTGGATTCAAGCGTGTTTCGGTAATTGTTCCCAATTTCAACTACGCGCGCTTCGTCGATGGAAGACTCGATTCGATCTTCAAACAAAAGTATCCAATTTATGAAGTGATCGTACTTGACGACTGTTCGACGGATGGAAGCGTAGACGTTATCAAGGCGAAGCTTGCCAATCAGCCAGTAGACAACCGTTTGATTGTGAACGAAGTCAACTCGGGATCGGTGTTCGCGCAATGGAAGCGTGGTGTAGAGCTCGCGCATGGCGACTATATTTGGATCGCGGAGGCAGATGATCTTGCGCTTCCCGAATTTCTGCCAACGGTGATCGCCGGATTCGAGGACGCAGACGCTGTCCTAAGCTATTGCGAATCCAAGCAAATGGCCGGATCGGGTGAGCTCATCTCGGAGCACTATGGCGACTATGTGGCCGATATCTCTACAACGAAGTGGAGCGAGCCGTACTTGAACTCGGGTGTTGTGGAGATTCGAGAGGCACTGGCCATCAAGAACACCATTCCGAATGCCAGCGCAGTTGTATTTCGTCGTCGTGAATTGTCGAACGTGTTGCAGTCACACTTTGACGAGGTACGTCGCTTCCGTGTCGCCGGCGACTGGATGGTCTATCTGCGAGTCATGGAGGCGGGCAAGGTCTCGTTTGTGCCCGATTCTCTCAATTTGCATCGCCGCCATGGCAACAGCGTTACTATCGGCGGCTTTGGTGAAGCCCAATTGAGGGAGATTCGCAGCATTCAGTTGTGGATTAGAGAGAAGTACGACCTTGATGCTTCGATTGTTACGATCGCTGACGCATATGTTCGTCACCTTTGCTCGCAGTTCAATCTCGATGAACGGGTGCTTGAGCAGGTGTCAGCGGTTTCCGGAGATTAGCCTGTGCGGGGAACCTAGACACTGGGTCTTTGCTTGGCTTTTGGGAGGTCCAAGAATGGGGCGCGGCGCATCGGTGGTTTGCGTTCGTGCTCCTACTGGGGGAGCACAAATCGGCAGTTGACTCGAATGGTATGATGCCGCGTTATTCACCTTGATTTCTCACGTTCAATGGAACCTCAAAAGCTCGGCTTTATAGATTCACTTCGTGGCTTTGCGGCATTGTACGTACTCGTTTTTCATTTCAGTCTCATCACGACGCCCGCCGCGGTTGCCCCTCGATGGCTGGCGCCATTCACAGGTTTGGGCGGCTCGGGTGTGACCCTCTTCTTTGTGGTCAGCGCGTTTACCTTGTGCCTGTCGTCGGACTCGCGTCGACGGGACGAAGGCACCCCTCTCAGAAATTTCTACATCCGCCGATTCTTTCGCATTGCGCCGCTGTTCTACGTCTGGATCGTCCTCTATTGCATCCGGGACAAGGTTATTTTTGATGTACTCCATTCGCCGGCGGAAATAGCGCGAAGCGTTTTCTTTGTGCTTAACTTCTTTCCTGGGCACGAGCAAGGATTTGTCTGGGCGAGCTGGACTCTTGGCGTCGAGATGCTTTTCTATCTCGCGTTCCCTTTGTTTTTCAAGCTCGCTTCGAATTTCGGCCGGGCGGTCGCGATGTTCCTTGTTTCGCTTCTTTGCCGATGGGTCTGGCACTACGTTATTCTGATGCTGGTGGTTGACCAGTCCGTGGCCTCGACGTACTACAATTTCAGTCTCCTGCACCACATTCCTACGTTTTTTCTTGGGATAGTGGCGTATCGGCTGTATTCGATTCTGGATATGAATCGCGCTCGGCAACATGGCGTCGGCGAGTTGCTGATCGCCGCAGGTCTCTTTGGCTTACTCGCCATTGCCTACGGGATGATCAACACCGAGCAGGTCGACGGGATTACCGTTCAGGCGGTCATTTACGGCGTCCTGTTGATCGGTCTAGCGATCAAGGCACCTGGTTGGTTCGTTAATCCGGTCACGCGCTTTTACGGCAAGATTAGCTACTCGGTGTACCTCAGCCATGCGACGACGCTGTTCCTGATGTCCAGTGTTTTTGGATTCATCTATAGGCGGCTCACATACGTCACCTTCGCCTACGCGGTTTCTCTCGTGATCGGACTTGCAGTGGTAACGCTGATTTCGTATGTTACTTATCGCTTCGTTGAAACCCCTGGGAACAACGCCGGGCGGATTCTGATTCGGTTGTTACGTCGCACTGTCGCGGTTTAGCAAGAGCACACGTAGTCGGCTGCGACCGCCGATTCCATCGACGGAGCCGGTGCAGCAGAATGATATGATCGGCCCGACCTGATTCCAACACGCCGCCATGTCAAGTAGAGCTTCGAAATATTCAGTCTGCGTACTCCTCCTCGTGGCGCTGCTTGCTGCGATTCTCTCTCTTGGCAAGGTATCCGCTCCCCGACCGCTTGTGGTGGCTAGCGGCTGGACCGAGACTGGATTGTTCCCGCCATTGAAGGATGCGCCCTCTGCCTTGCAGGTACCGCAGACAATGCTCGATTCCCCGGGCTTCGCTATGTGGAGAACGTGGAGTTCGACAGGGGCAACGAAAGGAACTATCGAAAGCCCCCCGTTCAAGGCTCCCCACTACATGGCAGTTCCATTCCAGAGGGGGGGTAATCGCGGCTACGTCAACGCTGACGAGATCAATCTCGAATGCAAAGCCTCGGGGCGCCGCCTGATAGTCAGCAGTTTGCAGACGTTTGATGAGTGGAGCGTTGCGTATGTGAGCGTGCCCGCATCCTTCTGTGCATCAGAGGTCAGTCTGATTGCGGTTTCGAACGCCGCAGCTCCGGACTCGTATCTGGGCATTGCCACTCCATTCGAGGTGTCGCGCGCAACTTATCTGGCCAATTCCGGGTTCGGAGTGAAGCAGATGATCGTTGCTGCCACCATGCTCGTACTCCTCGTCATCTTCTTTGCGTCGCACGTCATCGTAGCGGGGTTCCGTAAAGACGTCGACGCCTTCGGGGCAGGGATGATCGGCGTCGGCATCGCCGGCATGATTGTGTTCAGCGCAGCGGCTATCAATCCAGTTCTGGCGCGCGCAACGGGTGTCGCTATTCTTGCTTCATCGATTTGGCTTTGCGCGTGGGGATTTGCGAAGGGTGATCTCAGGACAGTGTGGAATCAGCACCGTACGGCGTTGACTCTGTGGCTGGCTGCGGCGATGTGCCTCACATCGTTTGTAGCGGGTATCGACAACGGCGGGGGACGATGGGCGGTAAATGCAATGTTCTCGCCCTTGAGCTGGTCGACTGACAATGAAAATCCGATCGTCTTTGCCCAGGCGCTCGCTCACAGTTATGGTCCCATGCTCGCCGGCCCGTGGTTTCTGGATGATAGAACTCCATTGCTGACCGTCTTGCTGATCATTCCCCAGACGTTATTCATCGAACCGATTGCGGAGCTTGTTGGCAGCGACTTCGTCTACAACGCTGATGGAATCGCGGGGATTGCGATCCTCACGATGTGGATTCCCGTAGTCGCGTGGTTTGCGACCAAAATCGAGGTGCGGCATCGCACTTTCTTCGTCGCGCTTGTGCTGCTATCACCATTCGCACTCTTCAACACCCTGTACATATGGGGGAAGATGCTGGGCGCGGGTTATATCCTGCTAGCCGTCGGTCTAATGCTCTCAGTACCGGTCGACCCGGACCGGCCGCGCTCGAATCTGTCGTTGATTCCGTCGGCGTTGGCGTTGTCCTACCTCGCTCACTCCGGCAATGCGATAGCAGCGATTGCTTTCCTTATCGTATTCTTCCCGGTCCTCCGGGTTCGCGACTGGCGAATCCTGTTGGTGGGAACGCTACTTGCATTAGCGGTGATGGCGCCATGGCAAATCTGGACGACATTCGTCCAGCCGCATGGAAACGCCCTAACCCGTTTTCAGTTAGCGAATGACGTGGGATTCGACCATCGAGCGAAGTCTGTGTTGACGAGCATGCTCGAGACGCTTCGTGCGACGGGATGGGGAAAATGGTTTCAAATGAAGCGATTTTCGTTCCATCTGCTCGGTGATGTGCCGGGGAACGTGGTGCTGTATCGCCCTATCGACAACCGCTCGCCTAGCTGGCTTGGAAACCAGCGCGCCAAGGATTTTGCAGTGCTGGCCCGCACGGTTGGAATCCCGATGCTTGGCGTTCTGCCGGCACTCGTGGCATGGATTCGCGGAAAGGCAGATCCCCTCGTGACACGGCTGATCTGGTGCGGTTTTCTCGGCATTGTTGCGATGACGCTGCTTATCATCCAGATTGCCGTCGTACACCACATGGCTTATGGATCTGTGATCCTGCTGGCCATCGCTGGCTCCATGTACCTCGCGAATCGTGCGTCGGTATGGCCGAAGGCACTGTTTATCGCGTACTGCCTGTATGGCGGCATTACATGGATAGTCGACCCAATCACTCACGCGGATCACCTACACGTGGCTCCGCTGATCTATTGTGCTTTATGGGGAATCGTTGGGGCGTACGCCGCAATGTGTCTACCCGCCTGCAAGGTCAACCATCAGCGTCTCTGGGAGACTAGCCGCGGCGCTTATGCCTGATGGTGGCGAAGGCGTAGGCGACAATGTGACCGCCCAACACAAAGTCGCCGAGCCACAGGTATGCTTCACCGGAAGGCCCCTATTCGGGCATGGTGAACTCCTCCGCTGACCTAGTTTGGTTTCATGAACACTAGCGTCTGGAACGGATCCTGCAAAAAGCAATCCGTTCCAACGATTTCCCAATCAGTCCATTGGCGCCGGATGTACTCAAGCGTGATCGACGTGTCACCGTATGTGATATCCCCGTCGATTGGGGCGCGGCCATGCGGCGTGAAGGCGAAACCTTTCGATGCATGATCCCGCTTCATTTGCTCTCGATCCACCTTGTTCTGCGCTTCGTCATGATGATCCCAATACGTCACGGGGCGGATAGTGATAACCATGATGCCATCTGGTTTGATTGATTTGCGACACGCGGCAAGCGCAGCTGATGCGGCCCGTTGCGATAAGTGAGTAAAGACGGAAAATGCATAGATCAAGTCAAAATTCACGCCAGCGAAAGGGAGTGCAGTTGGTAAATACTCCGACTGAGAAAGGTTCGCCTTCAAACCAGCCTCGTCACAAAGTTCAATCGAACGAGCCCACGGGTCACATCCATAGAGGTTTTTGGGTTCCGTGAATTTGTACATCAAGCGGATCAATCGCCCCCAGCCGCAACCGTAGTCCAGTATCCGCGCGCCATCAAGTGAACGGCCTCCAAAACGGTTAAATCCGCTCTCCAACGCTCGCACGAATGCGCAACTTTGCATCAGTAGGGTATGTCCGGCCGACCCCGTCCAGCTAACCTGAACATCTTCCGGTGCCATAGCTGGTAACGCTCGACGGACAGCATCATATTCCGGTGGAATGTAATTCAATACATCCGCGACCAGATCGATTGGTAACTTGCGCAGTTCTCGAAAGATGGCTTCCTGATCGCTAGCAACCGATGTAAGTTTTTCGTATGCGTCGACTCTGTCCATCTAGGCCTCGATAAATTTCCAAATAATTAGCTCAACAGGGCAATCGAAGCAATTTCTCCACTTACTCGATTGTTGTGGACACTGTGCGATTTTCAGACACGCACATTGAAGATTTGAAATCGCTACGCCAATCGGTGCTTCAGGCGGCGAGCTACGTTATGAAGTCGCTTAGGGATGATGGTCGTTTGAAGCTTTCGCCAGTCAACGATCGTTCGTGGCGGCAGCGGTGATGCTAATTTTTCCATCTCCTCCCAGGTTGCAGCGGCATAGCCTACATCCGCGCATTCCTGCATATGGACATGGAACTCGAGCTCGTTTCGCGCAGTGTCAAAAAACTTGGCACAAGACATGCGAAGAAGGTTGTTTTCTACAAGCTGTCGGCAAATTCTTGCAAACCCCGCTGGGGTGAATACCCAGCAATGTACATCATGGTAATGGCCGTTCGTAAAGGCGTCCTGTGCGGTTCCTATCGCGTCTGCAAATGTATGTGCCGGTCGGCCATTGGATGATCTGCCAAGCCAGATCTCACTCACGCTTACATCATAGCGGACGTTCAGGATGTGATCGATAACGGCTTGTGGTTGTGGAATGCGTGCACGCACAACATAAGCACTTAGCACATCGCTTAAGCGGGATTCCTCCCGCTTAAGATCAAACGTGAAGCGTTTGTCGGGAACGGCAAGACGCAACTGCCCATTGGGTTTCAGGACCGCGCTGACTTCAGTTAGCCAACCGACAAGATCAGGAACATGCTCAATAACGTGTGAAGCAATCACATAGTCGAGACATTTACCGCCAAGTGCCTCGGACAAAGATTGTTTTCCCCAAACCGCGTCCACGTCAACAATCGCATTTGTGTCAACCTGTGGGTCGTTCTTGTATTTTTCCCGTAAATCTGCCGTACTAGCGTGATCGACGTAATAGATCGCACCATCGCTTCTGCTGACGATGGGCCGGCAAAGAGCTCCAATTTCTGCGCCGATGCCGGTTGAGATGTTCAGCCCAGCCAGGAGTTTTTCCTTGTGATTCACTCGATGCCCCTCAGATAGTTCCGCAGCATGTCAACGACAGTACACGGGATCGCAGGTTTTCAATGAACCGCTAAGATGATACCAACCATTTCAATTCAACGAAAATGAATTGACGGTGGCAGTGCAAGAACAAGCCGACAGTCTTCGCAATATCGGAGACATATTCGCTCCAAGGCCATCTTATGTCGCAAACGGGTTTCCGACGACTACTGTGTCCTGGCACGGTCCAGTTTCGCTGACGACACGAAAAATCCGAGGACTGTGGGCACAATCAATGCTTAAAACTCCATCTTTTGTGCCCAACGTAACTCGTAAACACTGGAACCACGACACCGAACAAATGCGCGATATCTCGCGTATGCCAGTTGAATCCAATTGACGGGAACACGTAGTACGCCAGCCCAACGCTAACGACCCAGGTTTGCGCCACAGCGACCAGATTTACCAGCGAGAAAAAGAAAATCGATCGCCCGGTTGACTGTGTGCTCTTTGTAAACACAAATAGCTTCACCAGCACGAATGCCGTGATCATCCCCGTGATATAGGCAACGACGATCGCCGCTGTGAAGGGCATCCACACGTTGTAGACGATCCGGCTTCCCCAGTTTACCGCCGCCGCGAAGCCACCCGTGAGCAGGAATAGGAGAAAGTTCGTCGAGACGAACGTTCGCTTGGCGCCCGCTTGCGCTCGCGTCATATCATCCTCGCCATCTTTCGTGACAATCCAATGCTCTCTGAGATACCGCGGTCCTCAGGGTAGTAGTACGACGTGTCAGCGACCAGCAAGCCGTTGACGGGGAGCTGGATCGGTGGGAGACGATCCAGATAGCCCGGCTCGCAAATCGGCTGAGCGAACCGATACCGGCTTGCGCGTACGTCGATGAAGTCGTCCAGTGTTAACGCTGGGTTGATCTTCATCAAATAGCGTTTCACTTTGTCTATGAAGACTGAGTCGGCCTCCTGATACTTGGGATGCTCGCCTGGAATGTAGAACGGAACATAGACAATATGCTCGTCCAGCGGTCGTAAATTCGTGTACTCCACGATGCCCGGAATATCCATCTCAGGATCGTTTGTGTTGAGCCAGAAATTTTCGGTGACCGCCTTCTTCAACTTCGCGATGACGCAAACTACCGCGACGTTTTTTACGCTGCGAAATGCGTCGAGGATGTCTTTTGGCAGATCGGGCATCACACGTGGTACGTAGGGCAGTGGAATGGTGCTGATGACTTTGTCGAACGGCAGCACTTCGCCGCCGGCCTCGATACCAGTAACCGTGCCGTTTTCGATCACCACCTTTTGTACGGGCGTGCCTAACCTGAATTCACCCCCGTTAGCCTCGATGTACCGACGCATTTCTAAGAGCAATGTGTCCGAGCCACCCTCGAGATAGCCAAGTTTCTCGTGGAAAAGGTTGTAGCGCGACCGGCCGATGCGGCGGATACGGCTCCAGATCCACGCTGCAGAAAGGTTGTATGCGTGATCGTAGAACTTGTAGTCGAACAGACGGCGCCACAGCACTTCCCATGCTTCTTCACCAATCCAGCGGCGAATCCATCCTGTTGCTTCCACGTGATCCAGGGGCTTCCAGTCGTTTCGCTTGGTCGAGAGGAACGCATGCAATCCGTAACGGAATTTCGCTTGTAGACTCAAACCCTTGAATTTCAGAAGCGCGATCGGGTTGCCCCAAGGCTGGACGCAGCCCTGAAAGAAATACCCCATCTTTGTCTCACGCCATTGCATTTTCTCTTCGATGCCGAGCTCACGCAGTACTTCAAAGAAAGCATGATCCGAGATCGCGTGAAAGTGGTAATAGCGTTCGATCGAAAGTCCTCCAAAGTCGAAACATGCCGCCATCCCGCCGACACGATCGTCTGCTTCAAAGATGACCGGTTTGCGCCCGTCTTTAACCAGTTGATAAGCCGCTCCAAGACCCATCGGACCGGCTCCCAAAACTGCGATACGCTCTGTGCTCATAGATGTTGTTCGCTCAAAATTCGAGTGCAATCTGGCTATATGTCGGATCGTTGAAAGTCTCATCCATCGCCGTCGCAAAGGGCGTGGCGCGGATATTAAAGATACCTTCCCAGTCGATGACCTCGAACTCGTCGCCAGCAGTCAGGGCCTTCAGTTGATCGGCGGTGAACGGCGGGTTCTTGTCGAACAGCGCATAGATCTTTAACAGCACATAGAAGAGGCTGTAGGGAATGCGGACTATCGCGCAGCGCGCGCGGGTCGCGCGCTTGATCTGCCTGATAATGTCGATATAGTCGACGCGCTCGAGGCCCGTAATATTGAATGCCTGACCTTTGATCCGGGATTCCACGCAGCTAATGATCACGTTGCAGAAGTCGCCGACATAGAGAGGTTGGCGCATATAGCGTCCGCTGCCCGGAATGGGGAATACCGGCACGCGATGCATGAAGCGGGACAGCCAGCCGAGATGCTTTCGATCGAACCAGCCGAACATCAACGTAGGTCGCAACACGACGCACTCGATACCTGAAGCGAGCACGATCTCTTCCTGTTCGCGCTTGGTCTCCGTATAGAAGTCTTCTCCAACCGAGTTTACGACCGACGAACTGATGTGCACGGTATAGGGAATCTGATAGTGCATGATCACGTCGAGTACGTTGCGTGTCGCAGTGATGTTATTGCGGACAAACGGTTCTCGGGTGGGCGCACCGATCTGGGCCTGAAGCATCACTACGAGATCGGCACCCTCAAAGTATTTGGCCCAATCGCCTGGCTCGGCGAGATCGGCGGACACCGCGGTCACGTCCGGATGCACCTGTCGCAGTATGTCCAGATTGGCCTCGTGCTTATCGAGCACGACAAGGTTGTTGTACCCACGCGCTTTCAGGCGTGCGACGAGGTTTTGGCCGACTAGGCCAGCGCCACCTGGAAGAAGAATGCGAGTCTGTTTCATACGTTTGCCGGCGAGTAGAAATGTACTTCTGCGATGTTGTATCTTCGAATGATACAGGCAGACCCTGTGTGTCCAGTTAATCTGGATTGGGGCAGTTCGGTCAACGCCTCTGTCGATCGATCACTACGATGGGGTTGGAGAGGTCACGGTAATCGCCCTTTCTTCCGGTAATGCGCAGTAGGCGCCTGAGCCTGTCTGGCCGTTGATCCGGATGCCGCCACCCGCAGGCGCCTTGAAGAAGGCGGTCCAGCCGCTGAATCTCGCCGGTCGTCCAAATATAGTGTCGACATCGAGCCGTTGCCCCCCCGACACACCTGTGCCCAATGTATCGCCGCTCGAATCGGTGACAACAAGCTGGCGAGGTGTTTCTTTGCTGGCCGCATCGTAGATCCAGCCCGACGCGCGGTAGACACCGGGCGTCGTGGTCTGCGAGATCTCATCGATTGCCCCGTTACACTGCGAGTCAGCGCTGACATGGGCGGGTGGCGCAAGGAAGTCAGGCTGGTCCGGCGCGAAGATAGAAAGCTGCGCAATCTCCGCTTGTTTGGCGGTGACGATCAGTGCGTCGGGGAACGGATAAACCGCCTGAGTGATGTCGCGATCGTAGACATGAGAGCGAAGTGCAAGACCTGCGACCATGCGTGCGTACGTTATATTTTTCTCTTTTATAAACACGAAGCGTTGATCGAAGAGAACTAGCATTGTCGCAAGACCGGCAACGATAAGAACGCACCTGCGTTGTGTCGTAGAGCGACTGTTGAGCGCGGCAAAAGCGATTAGCGCGAGCCAGGCTGCAAGGGATGCCGTCGTGTAGCGAGAAGCAAGTGCTGTATCTAGTCCGAGCCACAGACGCCCCATCGCCGTGAGCAGCGCATTTCCGCCAACGAACCCGGCGAACGCAAGTAACGATGTGGCACGGAGCGACTTTCTGCCAGGTTGTAATGCCCTGATGCACCCAATGATGAGCGTCGCCAGAACGAAGGTTCCACAGATGTAGGCGCCCGTCTGCCTAAGATGCGCATGAAATGCAGGAGCTCCGAGATACAGCAACACATAGCGAAGAATGCCAAACGGGTGTTCGCGAAGTCCAGTAGCCAGGTTGCCACTGCTGGCGACAGGATGCCAACCTACAAAGTAGGTAAGCCATACCGTGATGCCTATGACGAGGATTGCTAGTAGCCCGCGCAGATTCAGGCGCAGATAAATGGCCTGAAGCATCAGGACCGGAAACACGAGGACGCCACTGGACATCGAATAAGCAGCGATCGAAGCGCTCGTCACTGCGACCGCGAGCCATCCCAGTGACCCCCGGGGTTCACGCTGCGCGTTGCACTCAACAGCGCGGTCGATCGAATGAAACGCAAGTAACGCGAATAAATAGACGGCGAACCACTGGCTCTGAAACCCCCACGTGAAGTTCTCATTCTGGATCCAGGAGAAGCTGAACACGAGGGCGGCACCCGCTACACCAAGCTGTGCTCCGCGCGTGAGCGTCTGGCAGTGATGTACTGTAATGCGGAAAAAAGCCAAAGCGAACGCGCCAGCGAGCCCGAGATTCGCGATCAGCGATAGCACGTTTCGTCCGCCGAAATAGCGGACATCAGCAAAGAATATGAGCCGCGAGAATGCAAGGCGGTGTTCGTTGTGTTGCTCGAAGAATGCAGGCCAAGGTGCTTGCATCGCACGCATGTAAAACCCGATCGAGCCGTCCCACGAATCATTGATCGGAAGCGGTGAGAAATTTTGCCACACAGCTATGCTGGTCGTCACCAGCGTAGCGACTCCCAGAGCGAAGACGATGTAGTTCAATAAAGCTTGTTTGTTATTCGCAAACATTCGCTCGTCTCACAACGACGCGCGCTTGAACAGCAGTCTCGGCACTGATCGAATGATTAACATGATGATCGACCAGAACCACGGCGTGTACAGAACATCCTTGCGCTTGTCGATCGCACGGACAATATCCGCCGCAACCCTGTCAGGTGTCGCAACAAGCGGTCCTGGCAACGGTAGTCCCACTGTCATCGGCGTTGCGACAAATCCTGGTTTGATCGTCAAGACATGCACGCCGACTTTGAATAGCCGGGCATTCAACCCTTCACAGAACGCGGTAAGAGCAGCCTTTGCACTCCCATAGAGGTAGTTCGACGGTCGCCCACGATCCCCAGCTACCGACGAAATCACCGCCAGCGCGCCGCGCTTCTGCGCCTCGAGCACGTTGGCGATCGGCGTCAGCAAAGCGATCACTGACACGGCATTCGTGTTGAATTCCCGCACCGCAACCGCAGGGTCGGCTTGGCAGGCAGCCTGATCGGGCAAAGTTCCAGGTGCGACCAGCACGACATCCAGCGTGCCCAGTTCACCTGTGCAACGCTGCAACATGGTGGCGTGCTGATCGAGCTTGTCTATGTCGAGTTGATGTGTCGCAGCGAACTGCGCACCGCGTGTTGTCAGATCCGCTGCGACCTGCTCAAGCCGTTCGCCGTTACGTGCGACGAGGAAAAAACGCGCACCTTGCGTTGCCCATTGACGAGCGCATGCGATAGCAATTGCAGATGTGGCACCGACGATAAGAATGTTTTTCATGTTCGAGTGGTCCGTTCCCAGAAGCGCGAGAGCATCGCCGGGTCGCGCAGCGCTTCAAGTTGTTGCCATTGAGGATAAGCGACGCGAAAGTCGGCGCCTGGCATATGCGCATCCTTCGCGGGATAAATGCGGCCTCCGGCCTCACGTACGATCGCATCGAGTTGCGAGAAAAGTCGCGCATTCAGAGCATCGCGCTGTGGAAAATCGAGTGCTAGCGATGTGCCTTCGATCGGAAAAGAGAGCAGTCCAGGTGAGCGTAAATCGCCGCACCGTTTCAGCACCGCGAGAAATGAACCGGTGCCGCTATGCGCAATAGCATCAAGAATCGCGCGAATTGCGTCACGCGCCACACCCGGCGGTACGACGCACTGATATTGCTGAAAGCCCGCCCGCCCATAAATCCGATTCCACTCCAGCAAGCTGTCGAGTGGGTAGAAGTAGGCGTCGTAGCTGACCTGTGCCTGCACTTCGGCGCGTCGTTGGCGGCGATAGTAGAGTTCGTTGAACGCGCCCAAGGTCGTGCGGTTGAATACCGGTATGGGTAGTGTGAACGGGACCGCACGCTTTTTGCGCTTCACGACTTCGAGTGGCCCCGTGGGCGCATGATCGCCAACCATGAAGATGCCGCGCCCAAGCTGCGTACCGCGGCTCTGGCAGTCCACCCACGCGACACTATATTCGTGCAGCGGATCGAGCCGTTCCGACAATGCAAAGAATTCGTCGAGATTAGCGAAGCGGATGCTGGTCATGTCGATCATGCTCGACTGGATCGGCATCAACTGGATTTCGGCCCATAGGATAAGCCCGGTGAGTCCGAGCCCGCCGATCGTCGCTGCGAAGAATTCTTCGCGCTCATTTGGACCACATTCGAATTGAGTGCCGTCGCTACGCACCAACGCAAAGCGGCGCACATGTCGGCCGAAGGTGCCGCGCACGTGATGGTTCTTGCCATGTACGTCGTTGGCGATCGCGCCACCCAGCGTCGCATACTTGGTACCGGGAGTAACCGGCAGTATCCACCCTCGCGGAATGGCAACATCGAGAATCTGTTCGAGCGTAACGCCCGGCTCGGCACGCAGCACACCGCTTTGCCAGTCTGCGGCAATAAGGCGGTCGAGCGGCAACGTTTGCAGGACATGCCCGGATGCAGCGAGGCAACTGTCGCCATAGCTGCGGCCGTTGCCAAACGGGAGCGTCGTTTGGTGATCTCGGATGACGCTTAGCCATTCAGTGGGCACGGCGTCCCGCCACATCACGGTATGAGCCTCTTGAGGCGCGTTTGGGTAGCGTCCCCACGACAGCACTGTGCTCATCGCTTAGGTGGCCGCCCAAAAAACTACACCGCACAGTGCGAACGTGAACAGGCTGACCCGGTCGCGTGCGGCGAAAACGATCGGATCATCGTGCATCAGGCCCCGATGAGCAATCATCCAGGTTCGGCTGATCCAGTAGAGGAGCAGTGGGCAGGCGAGCCAGATTATTTGAGGGTATCGATACAAGCCGGCGGTCTTGCCATCCTGGATGTATAGCGCCAGCACCAGCACCGCCAGATAACCTGCTGCAGTGCCGAGCGATGAGATCAGCGGCAGATCGCTTGCAACGTAGCCGCGCCCGCGCGTTTTCATGAGACCTCGTTCTTTCATCGAGTGCAGTTCGGCGTAGCGCTTGACTAGTGCGAGGCTCAGGAAAATAAACATCGAGAAAGCAAGCAGCCAGAACGTCAGGTGCGCTGCGACAGCCGCGGTTCCCGCGATGATCCGGATGGTGTAAAGCAGAGCCAGCACGACGACATCAACCATTACCTGGCGCTTGAGGAATACTGAGTAGGCAAGCGTTAGTACGTAGTATCCGAGCAGCACTGCCGAGAAGCGCCATGGTAATAAGACCCAGGCAAGAGCGAACGCGCTTATGAGCAGGACAGGAAACAGCGCGATTCCCCACATGAGTGGCAACGCACCCGATGCGAGTGGTCGCCTGCGTTTGACGGGATGGTGGCGGTCGTCTTCGAGATCGAGCAGGTCGTTCAGCAGATATACGCTGGAAGCGCAAAGACCAAACGCGAAAAACGCCAGTAGTGCGGCGATGGCGAGGTCAAGGTGCGACAACCTGTGTCCGGCCAGTAGGGGCACGAAGATCAGCAGGTTCTTTAGCCACTGATGCAGACGCAACGACTTCGCCCATATTTTCAGCGTAGGCGGCCGAGACTCGATTACCCGCTCTACATTGCCGATCTTGCTTGCTGCACGCTCCACCCCGTTGCAGGGATTGACGACATAGGCGCGTTCGGCGGACTGCCAGACGATGACGTCATCATGCGAATTGCCGACATAGTCGAAACCCTTTTCCCCGTACTCGGCCACAAGTACTTCGCGCTTGTTGCGCGCGGACAGGTTCACGTCGTCGTGTGTGGCGAAGGTGCGGTCGAAGATGCCGAGGTGCGCAGCAATGGCTTGCGCATAACGTTCGTGACTCGCTGTCGCCAGCACTAGCGAGCGGCCGGCCTTGCGCTCCGCTTTCAGCCAATCGAGCACCGTGGCGTCATAGGGCAGCACAGTAACGTCCACGTTTGTCGCATCTGCAAGATGTGCTTTCAGCCCAGGCTTGCCACCCTGTGCGAGCCATAACAGCGGCTTGTAGAAGCGGTGCGGTGCCGCTTTCAGGTAGGCGAATCCAGATTCGATCAAAACGTCCGAGCGAATCAATGTGCCATCGAGGTCGACGACGAGTGGTCTGCTGAGCATTCGGTCAGCCCTGCGGGCGGTAGTAGTGAGCGACGCTCCGCCGCAAGCGAGGCCGGGACACTGCGGCGTTCGAAAAGACGGTAAGCGGACAGGCGGCGCTACTTTACTATTTCATGACTGACCGCACAACATCTTACACGCGGAAGTGCCTGATTTTGTGGAACAAGTTAGCGTGTAAAGGCAGTTGTGCGATAAGTTAATCCAAGTGTATGAGCCGTAACAAAAGGCAAGCCTGATTGCCGAATGCCGGATTTTTGAGCAAACTGCCGTCTTGTTGCGGCCTCGCAACGAAAAGTGTCGGTGATAAGACACGCCGTTCTAACCACATGATTGTTACCAGCGTGCCGCGATCCGAAATCGAGGGTTTGTCAGTTTCCGTTGTCGTTTATCGGCCGAATCTGGCTCAACTGATGAGCACGCTCGCCAGTTTCAGCGCTGCGTGCGATGCACTGCGTGCGTCGCGCCCCGCGTTTCCAGTTGAAGTCTACCTGGTCGATAACGGTGGGTTGCCCGATATCAGCGCTGCGCTTCGAGATCTGCATGCCTGCAACATCACGTGTTCGATCGTGACCGGACACGGTAATGTGGGCTATGGACGCGGACACAA
Organism: Paraburkholderia acidicola; assembly: GCF_002362315.1. GTDB lineage: Bacteria > Pseudomonadota > Gammaproteobacteria > Burkholderiales > Burkholderiaceae > Paraburkholderia > Paraburkholderia acidicola. The sequence goes on along the minus strand of NZ_MTZV01000004.1, from coordinate 362,802 downwards.
TCTTGCGGTCGCACAGACGGAGCATCGTTATCACCTGGTGCTGAACCCAGACATCGACCTGGATCGCGACGCGCTCATAGAGGCGCTGAATTTCTTCGAGTCCCAGTTGGATGCGGGGTTGCTCAGCCCGTGCATCGGCGACGAGGAAGGGCGCTTGCAGTACTTGTGCCGCCGCTACCCAACACTGCTGGATTTGTTTGTCCGCGGCTTTTTGCCAGCGAGGATGCGTCGGTTCTTTGTGCGTCGTCTTGCACGGTACGAGATGCAGGATGCAATCAACGAACGCGACACAGTGTGGGATCCACCTATCGTCAGCGGCTGTTTCATGCTGTTTCGAACTACCGTGCTCAAAAAGCTCAAGGGCTTCGACGCCCGCTACTTTCTCTACTTCGAGGACTACGATCTGAGCCTGCGCACCCACGATATCGCTCGTGTAGTTTATGTGCCCGCCGTGCGCGTGCGACATCATGGCGGTGGCGCTGCCCGCAAGGGTTCGGCGCATATCCGGATGTTTGTGGCGTCGGCGTACAAGTTCTTCAACCGGTTCGGGTGGAAGTGGCTATGAGCCATATCCTTGTCACCGGTGCCAACGGATTCGTGGGTCGTGCGCTGAGTCGGGTGTTGATCGACGAAGGCTTCGCCGTTACTGGACTGGTGCGTCACTCGGGTACCTGCGCGAGTGGTGTGCAGGAATGGGTGGACGACAGCAAGGACTTCGCAGGCCTCGCCAAGGCGTGGCCGAACGCGCTGAAGCCAGACTGCGTGGTGCATCTGGCGGCTCGCGTCCATGTGTTGCGTGATGAAGCCGCCGACCCTGACGCTGCGTTTCGCGCGACCAACGTCGAAGGTGCGTTGCGGGTCGCCGAGGCGGCTTGTCAGCGCGGGGTACGACGCCTCGTGTTTGTAAGCAGCATCAAGGCCGTGGCCGAAACCGATACAGGGCATCCACTACGCGAGGACGATCCGCCGTTGCCACAAGATGCCTACGGCCGTTCGAAGCTCGAAGCAGAGCAGGCACTCGTTCGTTATGGAAACAAGACGGGCCTCGACGTCGTGATCGTTCGTCCACCGTTGGTGTATGGCCCGGAGGTCCGCGCGAATTTTCTGCGTCTACTGGATGCCGTGTGGAAGGGTGTGCCGCTACCGATTGCATCCGTGCGTGCGAGACGCAGCTTGGTGTACGTTGACAATCTGGCCGATGGCCTGATGCGCTGTGCGACAGATCCGCGTGCAGCTCATCAGTGCTTTCATGTTACTGATGGCATTGATCCGACGGTCGCGGAGCTGACTCGGGCGCTAGGCAGGCATCTGCAGAAACCTGCTCGGCTGCTGCCAGTGCCCGTGAGCTGCATGCGCGTCGCGGGGCGCATAACGCGTCGTTCGCCGCAAGTCGAGCGGTTGATCGGCAGCCTGCAGGTCGATTCGAGTCTGATTCGTTCTGTGCTGGGCTGGGAGCCACGATATTCGCTCGACGATGGGCTGGCCGCAACAGCCCGCTGGTATCGCTCGACGCATTGAGACAGTTCATGGTTATGCAAGCATTGATGGCGATTTCACCGCAGCTCGGCACGGCAGTTGTCGCGCTCGGCGCGGCATGTGCATGCGCGCTCATTCTGTCCATCCTGCTCAAAACCGGCTTGGCATGGCGTCTCGCTACCGACATTCCGAACGACCGTTCGCTACACAACCGTCCCACGCCACGAGTAGGGGGCTGGGGCATCGTGCCGGTCGTGGTCGTGGCGATCGCGCTGGTTGCGCCTAACCTTTGGTTCACAGCGGCTGCGACGGCGGTGCTCGCTGCGATGTCGCAGATCGACGATCGCCGCGGGCTTCCTGCCCGCGTCAGGTTCGCCGCACACCTGATTGCAGTCGTCGGACTCGTCGCGCTCTATCCCGCGCCAGTCCCCTGGTTGATGCTCGCCGCATTGTCATTTCTGATGCTCTGGCTGGTCAATCTTTACAACTTCATGGACGGCGCGGACGGACTCGCCGGTGGCATGACGCTGTTCGGCTTCTCCGGATATACCGTCGCGGCGTTAGTCAGCGCGCATCCGCTACCTGAACTGGCCCTGGCATCTGCAGCGGTAGCGGGTGCCGCGATCGGCTTCCTGCTATTCAACTTTCACCCCGCGCGAATTTTCCTCGGCGACGCAGGGTCTATCTCTACAGGCTTTCTGGCCGGCGCATTCGGTTACTGGGGCTGGCTCCACAGCGTCTGGCCCATCTGGTTTCCGGTACTGGTGTTCTCGCCATTTATTACGGACGCTTCGATTACCCTTACGCGGCGTTTATTGCGCGGTAAGAAATTTTGGCAAGCGCACAGAGAGCACTACTATCAACGTATGGTGCGTTCCGGCATGGGTCACGCCGGCACCGCTTGTGTTTGGTATCTCGTGATGGTTGTTGGCATAATGCTTGCTGTTTATGCACTCGACCTACCTTCGATTGTCCAGTGGAGTCTCGTTGCCACATGGATCGTCGCTTTGTGTTTGATGGGCGTAGCAGTCGATTTCCGCTGGCGCCGTTTCCAGTCAACACAGTCCGAACACTCTGAGGTATGACGCTGATGTTTAGATCCAGAGCCTCATGGCTGTCTTTCAGCGCTTTCCTTTTCGATCTCTGCGCGGTCGCCGCAGCGTGGCTGGTCGCGTACATCATTCGCTTTAACGGCGTCATTCCGATCGAATTTCGGATGGGCGCGCTGCACTCGATGTTGTGGGTGCTACCTGTCTACGCCGTGATGTTCCACATCTACGGCTTGTATCGCGGCATGTGGGTATTCGCAAGCCTGCCGGACCTGATGCGGATTTCCAAAGCAGTCGTGTCGGGTGCGCTGATCACGATGGTTGTCCTGGTGATGGTTCAGCCGCATCCCATCGTTCCCCGTTCTGTGCTGGTTGTCTCCCCGTTGCTCCTGTTCCTCGGAATGGGCGGTTCGCGTGCGCTCTACCGCGCGGCCAAAGAGTTCTATCTGTACGGCGGTCTGGTTGCTCAAGGCAAACCCGTCATCGTTCTGGGCGCCGGCAGAGCCGGCGCGAGCCTTGCCCGCGAACTGTCCCGCTCGAGCGAATGGCGCCTCGTCGGTCTACTGGACGACGACGTAGCCAAGCATGGTCGGGAAATCTACGGCTACAAGGTTTTGGGGCCTATCAGCGACCTTCCGCAACTCGCGGAGTCGATGAAAACCGAGTACGCGATCATCGCGATTCCTTCAGCGACTGTCGAGGCACAACGACGCGTAGCCACGCTATGTGTGCGCGCAGGCGTTCGTGCGATGGTGCTGCCGGCGTTGACCACTTTGACACAGGGCCAGGCGTTCCTGTCGCGCGTGCGGCATATCGATCTTGAGGACTTGCTGGGTCGCGATGCGGTGAAGATCGACACACCGCACGTCGAGGCGCTGTTGCGAAATCGCGTGGTGATGGTCACCGGGGCCGGCGGTTCGATCGGCTCTGAATTGTGCCGCCAGATCCTGCGTTTCGAGCCTGCACAGCTGATCGCCTACGATCTATCCGAATACGCGATGTACCAGCTCACCGAGGAGTTGCACGAACGCTTCCCGGGTGCGTCGGTGAGTCCGGTCATCGGCGATGCCAAAGATTCGCTCCTGCTCGACCAGGTGCTGTCGCGCCACACACCGCATATCGTGTTTCATGCGGCAGCCTACAAGCACGTTCCGTTGATGGAAGAGCAGAACGCGTGGCAAGCGGTACGCAACAACGTACTGGGCACCTACCGCGTGGCACGCGCCGCGATCCGTCACGACGTTAGACACTTCGTGCTGATTTCAACGGACAAAGCGGTCAACCCGACGAACGTGATGGGTGCGAGCAAACGCCTCGCAGAAATGGCCTGCCAGGCGCTACAGCAGAGTAGCCCGCGAACGCAGTTCGAGACAGTCCGCTTTGGCAACGTGCTGGGCAGCGCGGGGAGCGTGATTCCGAAGTTCCAGCAGCAGATCGCGAAGGGTGGCCCCGTCACCGTCACGCACCCCGAGATCACGCGGTTCTTCATGACCATTCCTGAAGCCTCGCAACTGGTGTTGCAAGCATCGAGCATGGGACACGGCGGCGAGATCTTCATCCTCGATATGGGCGAGCCCGTCAAGATCGTCGATCTTGCCCGAGACCTGATCAAGCTGTACGGATTCAGCGAGGAACAGATCCGGATCGTGTTTACCGGACTCCGTCCAGGAGAAAAGCTGTACGAAGAGTTGCTCGCCGACGATGAAACAACGACTCGCACACCGCATCCGAAACTGCGAATCGCTCAGGCGCGAGAAGTGGCGGATAACCTTCTTGACGAACTGCTGCCGTGGTTGATGCAGCATCGCGTGCTGACCGTCGACGAGGTGCGTCGCGATCTACGGCGCTGGGTTCCGGAGTATCAACCGACGCTCGCACCGCCGCTCCAAAGCATCACCCCAGTGACAGGGATTCGCGCATTGAAGTAACAAGCAGGGTCTCACGCATCACGACAAACAAAAAAAGGCGCTCACGCGCCTTTTTTTGTCACTTCCGTCCCTTCCGCACCACCAACCACCGCGGCACCCGAAACCGCACAATACTCACATAAAGCCAGACATACGTAAAAGCAAACACCACCACAAAGGCGAACAGATGCACCGTATGCCGCCAGAACAGCGTAGCGGGAATCACAGCAACGAGACACAGCAACCAGAGATAAGGCGAGGTGAGCGAATTCCGCTGCGTCAACTCCCGCGCCGTCCGCACCCCCACCGCCCAGCGCATCAGCCGCTTATAAACCAGCATATGCAGATGCACACCATCGGGTATGCCCGGTGAAATCCCCCGAATAAACTTCTTCCGGTAGATCGAGAAACACGTCTCGAAGATCGGGTACATGAACAGCAGCACCGGGTACCACGCGGACACATCGCGATTGCGCATCACCAGCATGATCGACAGTTCGGCCAGCATGAAGCCGATGAAGTAAGCGCCACCGTCGCCGAGAAAGATCAACCCGGCCGGAAAATTCCAGATGAAGAAGCCCATCACCGCGCCCATCATGATCAGCGACGCCGACAGCACGATCGGGTCCGATACCTGAAACGCGACATACGCAAGCGATGCGAACATCATGAACGCGACCATCGAAGCGAGCCCGTTGAAGCCGTCGATGATATTGATCGCATTGGCCAGCGCCGCCACCGCCAGCACGGTGACCACGCCGGAAATCACCGCATACGTGAGCAGGAAATCGAGTGGCGGCACGCTGATCCGTGTCACCGCGATATGCAGCAGGAAGTAGGCAAGCGCCGCTGCCGCCATCGTGCAGACGAGCCGCATGAGCGGCGAGACCCGTTTGGTCAGATCTTCGACGAGACCCGACGCGAACGCCGGCATGCCGCACGCAACCAGGCCGAGTATCCCCACCGATACGGCCGGATAGGCGTGATGCAACTGCACCGCTGATACAACCAGCCCAATCAGGATGCCGGTCCCGCCGATACGCGGCACGGGCCGCACGTGGAATTTCTGCACGCCGGCCAGATCGGTGTCGGTCGAAAATTTTTCGTGCAAGTGCGCATAACGCACGATCAGCAGCGTGACCAGCAGCGAAACGATAAACCCGAGCGCAAAACTAAGCATGAATGTGGCCGGCCAGTACGCAAACGCCAGATTATACAAACGAATCCTGTTGGCTCCCTGGTTGGCAGGTGCGGGGGATCGACAGATTCATCGCAGCGCCGCCATCCTTGCGTTCTTACCCGGCTACTGCATTTGTTTTCGGGATTCGGCCAGGACAAACCAGTGAGTCTTCGGTTCGGTGATAATAGCGGCCTTACAAATATTGTCGACCCCGGCAACCCGTCGAGTATGGATTTTAGAAAAGACATTAACGGACTGAGAGCAATCGCGGTCGCGGGGGTCGTGCTGTTTCACCTGCAGGTCGGACCATTTCCGGGTGGCTTCGTCGGGGTTGACATGTTTTTTGTCATCTCTGGATTCCTCATGGCGTCGATCGCGCGCCGAAACGTAGAGGTCGGTGGCTTCTCGATTCCGGGTTTTCTCGCAAAGCGGATGCAGCGGATTTACCCAGCGCTCGCAGTTCTCACGCTGGCATGCATCGTATGGGCGGGGTGGTCCTATCTTCCGGGTGACTACAAGCATCTCGCTCGAGTCGCTACCAATGCTTTGACGTTTAGGTCGAACGTCGGATTTGCAGGAGATGTCGGCTATTTTCAGCCAGATGCGCAAAAGAGCCTTTTCCTTCACACCTGGTCACTATCGGTCGAAGCTCAGTTCTATCTTGCGTTTGCGGTTGTTTGTGGCGCAACGTGGGCAAACCGAAGGCGGCAGGCGAAGGTATTTGGTCACATCCTCCTTCTTACACTCGGTGTCGCGTCTCTTGCGTGGTGCCTGACGCAGTCGATCTCGAATCCGACAGCGGCCTTTTATCTGTTTCCCGCTCGGGCCTGGGAGTTTCTCGTTGGTGGCGCTGTCGCGGTCTTTCCAACACGCAGACTAACGATCATGTCGCGATCGTTGCTGGGGATACTGGGAAGTCTGCTCGTGATCGTCTCTCTGGTCTACATTGATGCGCAACAGCCTTATCCAGGCTGGCGAGCAATGCTGCCGGTGTTTGGGATCGCATTCATCATCGCAGCAGAATCAGGTCCAGCTAGCTGGTTGTTGAGCGTGGTGCCGCTACAGTTTCTTGGCCGGATCTCGTATTCGGTCTACCTCTGGCACTGGCCGCTAATTCTCGCTTACAAGGAGCGCTTCGGAGTTGCACCGGTCGGACTGGGCGCAGTAGGGTTGATGGTTGGCAGCGTGGCGTTTGGGTGGATCAGTTACCGGTACATCGAACAACCGACACGCCGTTCATGGTCTGGTCGGGCCGTTGTCGGCGGAATGCTGACAGCGATCGTCGCCGGGTTCGCTTTTTCTGGCGTGCTGTCGCTTACCGATGGCTGGCCTCGTCGACTGCCCGAGTACTTGCAACCGGCCGTTGCCGCTATGGAGAATCCGAATTCGCGCGCCGACGAGTGTAGTCGGAATGTCGACGGTACCAAGAATTCTCCAGGGGATTTTTGCGCGATCGGCGCAGACGTTGCGCCAACGATGATGCTGTGGGGCGATTCGTTTGCGGATCGCCTTCAACCTGCGACTTCGGACATAGCGAAGCAACTCGGAATTTCGGGGATCGTCGCAACGGAGGGTGGTTGCCCGCCCTTCCGGGGCAAGGTGTTCAAGGGATCTGGAGCAGAGGTTTTCTCCGGATGCGAGAAGTACGCAAACTTCGTATTCGATTACTTTGAACGCACACCGACCATTAACTTCGTGGTGGTTGCGGCAGACTGGCAACGCTATGAGCCTGGCTACGAAGGGGATGTGCTGAAGCAGATCGGGCAGATCCTGGCGAGCCGGGGTGGTCAGATGGTCTTTGTCGGAATGGTGCCGAATCCGCGAGGTGATGTACCGCACGAGTGGGCTCGCAGACAGTTTCAAGCCGGTCAGTCGATTCCAGAGATGACGGTCCCGCTCGATGATCAGGCAGACCTCTATCAACACGGTGCAAGGCTGAGTGCCGCAGCACTGAAGATCGGTAACGTGACCGTGGTCGATCCATTTAAAGCGCTTTGTTCCGGCAACGTGTGCTACACGGTAAAGGACAGCGTGCCGAGGTTCAGTGATACGGATCACCTCAGCGCGGCCGGTGTGCAGCAACTGATACCGGCTCTGGACGATGCGATGAGGCGGAGTTTTGCGGCAGTGCGTGTCTCGGCTCGATAAGAAGCAGTGACGGCCGATCAGGCCGCAGAGCTTGGGTGGTTGCGGGTCACCACGTGACCTGGTTCGCTGCTGGGTCACGACCACGCAGGCAGCGGAACCGCCCTCATGGATATCCCCTATACACCTATCTCGCCCAAACGCCGATATCCCGCTCAGGGAGGCCACGCCGGCAACCAGCAAAACGCAACCCGTACGCCAACCGCACGCAACCGATAGACCGCCACGGACCCATCATGCTCAACAACCTCACCATTCGCGGTGGCCTGACCCTGATCATCTGCGTATTCGTCGCATTTCTGCTGACGGTGATCGGAGTCGGCTACGGCGCACTGAAGCACACCAGCGACGGCCTGCGCGACCTGCAGCGCAGCTCGGCCGCGCTCGCGTCGTTGAAGACGAGCTCCGAGAAGCTGCTGCAGGTGCGTCTCGCGCTCGGCAGCTACGAGACGCTGTTCAGCATCGGCAAGGACACCGACGGGCTGCTCGCGGCCGCTCACACGATGCTGGTCGATTCGAACAACGACTTCCGTACCTACGCGAGCGGTCCGTTCGCGAGTACCGACGAGCAGAAGCTGGCCCAGGCGGTGACACAGGCCCGTGACGCACTCGTCAATCAGGCAATCGAGCCCGAGCACAAGGCGCTCGTCGACAACGACTTCAACACGTTCCGCACGATCCAGGGCGAAACCGCCGATCGTTACTACAAGGTCTACGCGAAGGCGATCGATGCGCTAGAGCGTGTGCAAACCGACGCACAGCGTCGTGGCGCCGACGACATCGCGCAACGCTTCCGCATCGCGGGTCTGTTGTTTGCGGCCATCGGTGTGATCTCGATCGTGGTCGGTGTCGTTGCGCGCGCAATGATGTCGGCGGCGCTGATCAAACCGGTCAAGCGCACGATCTCGCACTTTCAGAGCATTGCAGCCGGCGATCTGACGATCTCGGTCCGGACCCGTTCGCGCAACGAAATGGGGCAGTTGCTCGGCGCACTCGCACAGATGCGCGACGGGTTGGTGGACACGGTATCGAAGGTGCGTGGCAGCACCGGCGCGATCGCGCACGGCGTGAAGGAGATCGCCGCGGGCAATCTGGATCTGTCGCGCCGCACCGAGCAGCAGGCAGCGGCGCTCGAACGTACGGCGGCGAGCATCGAAGAACTGTCGTCGACGGTGAAACAGAACGCCGACAACGCGAAGGAGGGCAGCCGTCTCGCTCACGGTGCGCTCGATACCGTCACGCGTGGCGGCGAGGTCGTGAACCGCGTGACGCAGACGATGGACGGCATCACCGAATCGTCGCGCAAGGTCACCGAGATCACCGGGATGATCGAGGGCATCGCGTTCCAGACCAACATCCTCGCATTGAATGCCGCCGTTGAGGCTGCCCGCGCCGGCGAGCAGGGTCGCGGCTTCGCGGTGGTCGCATCGGAGGTGCGCAGTCTCGCGCAGCGCTCGGCGACGGCCGCGAAAGAGATCAAGGAGCTGCTCGGGCATTCGGCCGCACAGGTCGCGCAGGGCGCAGCGCTCGTTGTGCAGGCAGGCGGCACGATGAAGGATGCGATGCAGGCGGTGGAGCAGGTCACGAGCATCATGGGCGAAATCGAAGCGGCGGCGCGCGAGCAGAGTGCGGGCATCGAGCAGGTCAACCAGGCCATCACGCAGATCGATGAGGTAACGCAGAACAACGTCGCGCTCGTCGAGGAAGCGGCGGCCGCGGCGAAGTCGCTCGAAGAACAGGCTGAGGTATTGCGGGAAGCCGTGTCGGTGTTTCGCATTGACAGGTCGTATGCCGACTCCGATCCAGTTGCGTCTGATGCCGTGCCGAAGTTGCCAGGACAAACGGGTGCGAGCGGGTACAGACCACACCACCCTGTCCTCGAACACCACACTGAGGCCATCGTCACCTGAAAACCGCTTCGTACGACCGTCGTCACGGATAGTCCGAGAAGCGCGACGTAGGCGCGTCGCTTGCCGGCAGCGGCGTATAGCCCGGCACATTCGCACGAAACTGATCGAGCAGCCCGTTATCGATCTTTGAAAATCCTTTGAGCTGCAACTGCATCAGTACCCGGGTACCGGTGCTCGGTTCGTCGGTGCTCGACGCGTTCGTATACTTTTCGAACGCGATGCTGACTGCCCAGCAATCGGCGTCGTATTGAAGACCCAGCAAGCCGGCAATCAGCCGATGCGTGACCATGTCGTAGTTGATGCGCGCGACGCTCGATATCTGGTGCGCGAGCGGCCACTGTTCCGAGACGATGAACTGGTTGACCGGTTCGTAATCGAGCGTCTCGTCTTCGCGTGTGTAGTGATAGGCGAAGTTCAACACCTCGCGAGACGCGGGCGCCCAGCCGAACCCGACCGTCGCATGCGACAGGTAGTGTTCGATCTCGTTGTACTGGACCGCCTGTTCGGCGCTGAAACCGGGGCCGATCTTGTACGACGCACCTACGATGATTCCAGTCCGGCTCATGTCGGAGATGGGCTCGCCATCCACCAGCGTCACTTGCGGCGCGCGGAAATCGTATAGCTGTGCAACGGTGAAGCGAGCTTTCTCGTCGCCACTCGACGGATCGATCAGACGGCTCGTCACCGCAGCGGTAATACGGCTCGCATCGGCTACGCGATCACCGCCCACAAACGTGTTGTCGGTGAAGATTTCGGACAACCCGAAATCGGCTTCCGCCGTATCGAAGAGCGGTGCGAACTGCTGGTTGCGATATGGTGTGTAGACGTAATAGAGCCGCGGCTCCAGCGTCTGGATGAACGCGTGTCCGAACAGCCGGACGCTGCGCTCGAAAGTCATGCCGGTGTCGAGACTCAGCGTCGGGACGTTGAAGCTGAAGGTCTTCGGTTGCCCGGCCGGTGCATCGCTGCCAATCGACGACAGATCGTAGTCGACGAAATGCCACTTCAATTGCGGGGTAAAAAACCAGCCCGGTCGAACGATCGGATAGCTGATATACGGTGTGAAGGTGAAACGGTTGCCTTCAGTGACACCGGTCCCCGGCAACGTAAATCGCGTTGCATCGGCCTGCGTGCCGAAGTCGAACCCATCCACGTTGTATTGCGTGTAGCGAACGTCGACCTGCGGTTCGCGGTTGTATGTCGTGTCGGTCGAGAATGTCTGCCAGCGTTGCTCGCGTGCCAGCACGGACCACGGTCCGTTGTTGTAGGTGAGCCCGGCTTCCTGCTGATACAGCGTGGTCGAACTGGTGGGGAAGGCGGTGCCCGACGCCAGATCTGTTGTCACTGAGGCATCCGACACGCGGTTGTAATTCACGTAACCGGTGAGGCCCGGGGCGATGTTCCAGTTCTGCACTATCGCAATCGAGTAGCGGTTCGTCTTCGTGATCGCATCGTCGGGCAGATACGCGACATCGATCGTGCCCGAAGATTTTGCTGTCAGATAACGATAGTCGGCGCTCAACATTTCGCCGCGTTTCGACATGTAGCGCGGTGTCAGCGTGAGATCGTAGTTCGGTGCGATGTTGAAGTAGTACGGTAACGCAACATCGATGCCGTTGGTTGAGCCGATCGAGAACGTAGGCGGTAACAGACCGCTTTGCCGATCGTTAGAAAGCGGAAACGACAGCCATGGGCTTGCGAAGATCGGCACGCCCTGAAAGAACAACACACCATCGTGCGCGATGCCATCGTCGCTGCCCTGGTCGATATTGAACTGCGACGCTTTCACGTACCACGCGGGTTGGCCGTCGCACGGGCATGTGGTGTAGGTGCCGTCGTGTATCACCGATCGTTCGCTGTCGATCAGATCGATGCGTTGTGCGCTGCCCCAACCACCGGTCACGCTGAAACGATACTTCGGCACCGTCATGTAGCCTTCGTTTGCGTCGACTCGAAGGTGCGCTTCGGGACCGGTGAACATGTTGCCGTCGTTCACGATCTGAACCGCTCCGTACGCGTCGGCTATGTCGGTGTCGAACGTATAGTGCACATAGTCGCCCTTGACTACCGACGCGTAGCGCCGCAATTCTGCGTTGCCCTTAAGCGCGAGATCGGTGTCGGTTGTGGTGGTCTCGTTGTTACCCAATGTCAGCGTGGCGGGCCTTTGATTAGCAGGCAGTGGGTGTTCGGCGAGTTGCGGTGCGAGGCGCAAGTCCCATTGACCACCGAGGGATTCCGGTGCTGCAGCGGCGCCGGCCAGTTGTGCATACACAGCGGACGGTACCCAGCCCACTGCGAGCAGCACGAGCGAAATCAGAGGTTTCAGGCGAAAGCCTCGCAGGGTGCTGCGCAGAGTCAAGATAAGTGTCGGCGGGCGATGTGCGATTCAAACCATACGGTGTGAGACCGACGTTGTCATGGTTCGGGCGAGGACGCTTGAGGTGCTCGACTGGACCGCGAGCGTTGGAAGATCAAATGCTTGATCGAACTTCGGTGTTCGACGGATAAGCATGAAGCCCGTCGTCAGACACCGCGTCGATCGTGCGGTAACCCGAGACCGTCAGCGTGCTATGCGTGGAGGCGGAGGCGATAAATGCGGAGTACATCGGCGCGGAACTGACTTTCAGTATCGCGGCCAGGATGCAAGGAGTGAAGAATGATTTCATGATGACTGTCTGACCTCGCTGTAGCAGGAAGGGGCAGTCTCACGATAGCCGATGGTGTCCGTCGTTTCGTTACTGGCGTCTCGCTGTTCTTTACAGGATTTGTCATCGCGGCGGCGAGGCTGCATAAGCACGGCGGATCGAACGCCGATAAGCGTGCCTTTTTCGTAACCGCTGCAAGACGGTGTTACGAATCACAAGATGCGGAAATTTTTCATCGATGGCATTACCAATACTTACCGCGTCGACACAGACACGCGTCGTTCCGGAAACGAGGCCCACACGAGCCGGGTGTATGTAACACGGCTCGTGCGGGCAACCACGTCCAGACCACTAATCCAGACACTAAGCCTGATAACTAGCGTCAGCCACCACCGTCTCCAGACTGCTCAGATCCTTGGTCATCGGATCGAAGATTTTAGAAAACACTTCATCGTGATTCTTGAACGCCTTGAACTCAAGCGCGTTCCCCGACGGATCGACGACAAACATCGTCGCATGCTCCCCCGGCATACCCGCCATGCGAACGTGCGGCGGATCGAAGAACGGGTAGTTCTGCGTCTTGATGCGCTCGGCCATGTCGCCCCACGTCTGCCGGTCGAGATTCAGACCGAAGTGCGGCACGATGACCTTTTCGTTATGAAACTTCGACTCGAACATCGCGGGCGTCCGGTCATAACTTGCCGGCGCGATATGCAGCACCAGATGATGGCCGTAGAAATTGAAGTCGATGAAGTTGTCGGTAGACCGTCCTTCGTGTCCGCCCAGCACGTCGCGATAGAACTGTCGTGATGCTTCGAGATCGGTGACGGGTATGGCGAGGTGGAACTGCGTGTGAATCTGTTTCATTTGGGGCTCCGCAGGTGAAGATCTAGGAAAGCGCGACGCTGTGCGCTGCGCCGGCAGGCGCGGTTTGCAGCTGGAAATTGCAGGAGGGAGCGACCCGCGTGCGTTTGACGTCGGTGGAGCGAATGGCAGCAAAAATATTGCTCCAGAAGAGTCCCCACGAGGTCATGCTCTCCTGGTATCCAAGACCAAGATCCGTCACCGCTGCACCGCCTTGCTGGATGATTTCTTCGTTGATGAGCTGGCGCGTCCGAATCCGGTGCTCGATATCGTGCTCGCCGATATGCAGGTCCCAGAACTTCCAGTCGATGGACTCACGGTTGCGCTGGACGTACGGATTCTTGATGACGTGTTCATACAGCTTCGCCAGATAGATCTGACACACGCATTCGCCGCCCATCCCGCGCAATCCGACCGCATATGCATTGCTCGTAGTGTTGCTGACGAGTTTTGTCCGGGTCCCGTCGAGCATGTCGATGTTGTCGGCGAGCGCCAGCGCGTCCAGTTCTTCATTCTGGCTACACAGGCTTCTCAGGAAGTCGTCATAGAGCCGCGGATGCGCGCCCGCCGGATCGCCGCGCCCCAGTTCGTCGAACAGCACATCGGCCATGAAGCTGCGCAGCTTGCCGTCCTTCAGGCGCGCAACCAGGATCGCGATATCCGGAATGTAGTAGACGGTGAAGTAGCGGTACTGGATGAGAATCGCGTTGAGCTGCTCGGGGCTGGCGGTTTCGACGAAGGAGAAAAGCTCGCTTGCGCGTTCGACGGTCTGTTCCTGCAGGGTGTCCGCCATGCGCCAGAACTGATCCGCATTGTCGGAACTCCAGCTGATATCGGTTTTATGCACAGTAAATACCTCGCCTCTGATTCCATGCGCGCGAACATAATCTGATTTTGTTTGTGGCGGGCATGGGAGCGTTGTTTGACACGATGCGCATCGACGAATCGATGTGCTGACAGGGAAACTAAAATTTTGAAATTAGAATTGATTGTTCGTTGAGTATTCTCCTTGCCGGTTGATTGAGGGGTGAGAACTTATAAGCGACCTGGGAAGAGAGGGGCTGGCAAGGCAGATGCGTCGCGACGCGCGGATTCAACGCTGGATCGAGCCGACGTGCGAGGGTGTGCGGTACCGTGCGGCACCTTTACGTCTCCTTGTTTTTGATTGGGGCGATCATGGCGGGCGAAGAGATTTTATGATCCTCGCATAGGGCCGTTTTAATCGCGTCGTCTTATGGCCGCAGTATAGTAATCGGCGAGAGGATTGTTAATTGTAATTTGAGCGATAACTGATTGCGTGTGCAAATCAGATTGCGGTATCGCCTTTTCTAACGTGGCGGAGTTAATCCGCAATGCATATTCACCCGCTGCGTCGGATGCAGTGGGTGAGCTATGGGGATGGCGTGATTCCCAAACGATGGTTACCGCTACCGCCGTCGTTGCTCGATCATTCCCTCGATCAACGTCGCCAGCTCATCAGCGGCCGGGTCGCAGATCCCCGACGATCGGTGCAGTTCCAGATCGGCCGACGGCAACGGCGGTAACCCCTCGTTCTCTCCGAGTACACGCCAGTTCGACGGCAACGTACAGCGATCGATGATCGTCACCGCCGCGCCATGATTGACCGCGATCTTGATGCCGGTCGGGCTCTGGCTCGTGTAGACCACGTGACACGGACGATCGAGCGCCGCCAGCGCTTCAAGACCGCGCTGTCGGTAGCAGCAGGTCTCGGGAAACAACGCGAGCGGCACCGGCGCCGTTTTATCCAGCGCAAAGTCCCGATGCGCGGCCCACACCACGTCTTCGCTGCCGAGATGCCGGCCGCCCGTTTGCGTGCCATGTCGCACGACGAGCGCGAGATCCAGTTCACCTGCCTGCAGGCGTTCGAGCAGTTCGAGCGACATGCGGCAATGGATATGCGGCCGCACGTCCGGCCGCAGCGCGTAAAACTTCTTCAGCAGGTCCGGCAGCCACAGTTCTGCATAGTCCTCTGGTAGTCCAAAGCGGATCACGCCATCTCGTCGGCCCCGATTCAGTGCGGCGATGGCGTCGTTTTGCACCTGAATAATGCGCCGCGCGTGAATCAGGAAATTCTCTCCGTCACGCGATAACGACAGACGCCGGCTATTACGCAGAAACACGTGCGTATCGAGCCGTTCTTCAAGCGTGCGAATGCGCAGGCTGATCGTGGATTGCGTGCGATGCAGCTGTTTCGCGGCGGCCGTAAAGCCGCCGCTGTCGACCACCGCAACGAATGCGCGCAACAGTTCGGGGTCGAGCGCACTGAGCCGTGACCAATCGGGTTCGCTCATCGCAGCCATCGGAATTACTCGCTTTCCAGAAGAAATTGGCGATCAAAAGATGAGGTGTCTTTAACGGATCGCCATTCGCGATACCCCACGCCCTTCATCGATCCGCCATCCACTCCGGAACCGGGAGCTAATATCGTGCCAGTCAGTCCTGCCCTTGCCGATGCCGAATGTAGCGATCTCGGCGATATCGTCGACGCCGAGCGTTTTCCGTTGCACGAACCGGACGGTCCGCGCATGCGCGAACTGATCGCGAGTTGTCGTGCGCGTCTTGCTGAAACGGGTAGCGCCGTGCTGCACGGTTTTCTGCGCCCCGCGGCGCTCGCTCAGGCGCGCGACGAAGGTATCGCGCTCGCTCGCAAGACCTACTTTTCGAGCCGCCGCGTCAACGCGTATTTCACCGCCGACGATCCCTCTCTCCCCGAAGGCGATCCACGACGCGTCTTCATGGATCGCACGAGCGGCTTCGTCACGCGCGACGTGATTCCCGCCGACGCGATCATCCATCGCATCTACGTCGCCCACGCGATGAAGCGTTTCGTTGCCGCGTGTCTTGGCGAAGCGCGCATCTGGGAATACGCGGACCCGTACGCGGGGCTCGTGCAGAACGTGATGCCGCCCGGCACCCAGCAGCCGTGGCACTACGATACGAACGAATTCATCGTGTCGATGATGACGCAGCAGCCGGAGGCGGGCGGTGATTTCGAGTATTGCCCGGGCATCCGCTCGCCGGAAGGCGAGAACTACGGTGAAGTGGGAAGCGTCGTGCGCGGCGAGACCCGTGCGCCGATCAACGTGATCACGCTGCAACCGGGCGACCTGCAACTGTTCAAGGGACGTTTCTCGCTGCATCGCGTGACGCAGGTGCAGGGAGCGATCGAACGTCATACAGCCATCTTTGCGTACTCGAAGAAGCCTGGCGTGATCGGGCGGCTGGAGCGTACGCGCCAGCTCTATGGACGCGTTTCCGAAATGCATCTCGAAGCCGAGCAACGGCTCGTGCGTGCGGACGACCTGGTCGACTGACCTTCACCCCCATTAGATAAAACCCCGCAGACACCATGACCATACTTCGTCCGACCCACCTTCCCGAAGACTGCGAACCGACCGCAGAGGAGATCGCGCAGATCCAGCGCGACCGGCTCGCCGCGGTGCGCCGCGAACTAAAGAAGCGCGACCTGACCGCGGCCGTGTTGTTCGATCCCACCCACATGCGCTACGCGACCGGTTCGCGCAACATGCAGGTCTACTCGATGCGCAATCCGGCGCGCTATGTGTTCGTGCCGGCCGAAGGCAAGGTCGTGCTGTTCGAATATGCAGGTTGCGACTTTCTGGCCGACGGCCTCGACACCGTCGACGAAGTGCGACCGGCAACCGCGATTTCCTACTACTTCTGCGACGACATGCTCGGTCGCGTGACCGAGCGCTGGGCCGACGAAATCGCTGAACTGGTGCGGCAATCGGGTGGCGGTAAACGTCTTGCGATCGAAAGCGCGACCTCGGCGGCGGCATTCGCACTGCAGGCACGCGGCTACCAGATTTCCGACGCCCAGGAGCCACTGGAACGGGCGCGTGCAATCAAGGTACCCAACGAGATCAAGATGATCCGCTCGTCGCTGCGCGCGGCCGAAGCGGGCGTGCGCAAACTCGAAGCAGCACTGGTGCCGGGCATCAGCGAAAACGAACTGTGGTCGCATCTGCACAAGCACATCATCGAGACCGATGGCGACTATGTCGAAACACGTTTGATCAGTTCGGGCCCGCGTACCAACCCGTGGTTCCAGGAAAGCAGTCCGCGCAAGATTCAGGCAGGTGAACTTGTCGGCCTCGACACCGATGTAGTGGGGCGCTTCGGCTACTACGCCGATTTCTCACGCACGTTCCTGTGCGGCGACGGACCGGCGACACCCGCGCAAAAGAACCTGTATCGCCTCGCCTACGAGCAGGTGCATTCGAACATGGAGAACGTGCGTGCCGGCACGACGTTTCAGGAGTTCATTGCGAAAGCGTGGAAGATCCCCGGGCCGTATCAGGCGCGGCGTTACTTTGCGCTCGCGCACGGCGTCGGCATGACCGGCGAATATCCGTACATCGTGCATCGCGAGGACAACGAGGCGAAAGGCTATGACGGTGTGATCGAACCGGGCATGACGCTGTGCATCGAGAGCTACATCGGTCACGAAGACGGTGGCGAAGGCGTGAAGCTCGAAGAGCAGGTGTATGTGCGCGACGACGGCCGCGTCGAGTTGTTGTCCGACTATCCGTTCGAAGCACGTTTGCTTGCTTAACGGCGTGTGCGAGCGCGAGTGCGTTCCTCTCCTGGAAAATCATCATGACCACATTGTTCAGGCGGGCTCTGCTCGCATTGTGTCTGCTTGCCATGCCGGTTGCAGCTTCGCTTGCCGCCGATCGCACGATTTCGATCGGCGTTAACAACTGGGCGGAGAACATCGCCGTCGCGAATCTGTGGAAGGTACTGCTTACACAGAAGGGCTACACGGTGAATCTGCAGTCGGGCGATAAGGCGATCATCTACAGCGGGGTTGCGCAACGCAAGCTCGATCTCACGTTCGAGGTCTGGCTACCTTCCGCCGATGCCGCGCCGTACGACAGCGTGAAGACGCGTGTGGAGAAGATCGGCCCGTGGTTTGACAAGGCGCAACTCGGTCTCGCGGTGCCGGACTACGTGAAGATCGATAGCGTCGAACAGTTGAACGCGAGCAGCGGCCAGTTTCTCCATGACGGCAAACCGACGATCTTCGGTATTGAACCCGGCAGTGGCTTGATGAAACTCACCGCAAAAGCGAAGGTCGACTATGCGCTCGATTACGCGGTGCTGCCTTCATCGGAAGCGGCGATGCTGCTTGCGCTGCAGCGTGCCGGGAAGCGCCAGGAGCCGATCGTCGTGACGCTGTGGAATCCGCACTGGGTGTGGGCGAAGGAGAAGCTGCATTACCTGAAAGACCCGAAGGGGACGTTCGGTACACCCGACGCGATCTATGCGATTGCTGCGTCGAACCTGAGTGCGACGTGGCCGGACGTGTCGCGCTGGTTGCATCAATGGAAGATGGACGACCAGACGCTCGGCGATCTGATGAATGAGATTCGCAGTGCCGGTGATACGCAGCCGGAGAAGGGGGCTGCGCAGTGGGTCGCGAAGAATCAGGGGGTGGTTGGGCAGTGGTTGAAGTAGGTGGGTGCCTTATAGGCAGCTAACGCTTACCGCAGGTAATGCGAGGCTGTGATGATCTGCCGGTAAGCGTCTGCGGTCACTACACAGCGTCCTTGTCAGACGGATTGACGAGGTCACGCAGAAACGTCTGCATCCAGATCGGTAACGCGGACCATCCATCGCGCAGATCGGTCCGGATGGCCTCGCCGTACTGCGTGTCGGCCATGATCCGGCGAAGGATGTCCGTGGTGCGCGCGTGCTCTTGAGGATCGGACAGTACATCCTGCATCCAGTAGAGCGCCTGAACCACGCGCATGGCTGGTCGTCCCGCCCAGAAGAGGCGGCTTGCCGCTGCCGGTTTGAAATGAATTTCCTGGTTGCCGAGTTTGACTGGCTTGAGGCGGGCGTCCGCGAGGACTTCGATACGTGCAGGTACGGCCGTGGTGAGCCCGAGATCATTCGCGGCAGTCATGCCATCGACCACGAAGCGGGCATTGTCCCGATGCGTGACGGCACGGATGACGGCCCGATAGTCCGGAACAGTATCCCGCCCGGTGAGCCGGTTTTTTCTGGGTTGATCGTAGAGGCCGCGATCGATGCGGCGCAAGTCTCCGGAAGCGACGAGCCGCTGCAGCGTCTTGTCGACCGCCGCGCGGCTCGCGAGATGCGCGAAGTTGACCGGAGTCCAGACCACATCCGGATCGGAGGCGATGCGGTCAAGTATCAGCGCGCGAAGGTTGGGATTTTCCTGCAAAGTGTTCATGTCCGAAAAATGTAACATATTTCGGACATCGTTGGCGCTATCAGTCAGCTACCCTGTTCCTCTCCATCGATCGATACATCTTGACGAAGCTCCGCTTCTATCTGAGCGACCGACGGTAATCGTGCCTCAAACGCCTCTGGGATCTGCCGCAGCAGTTGGTATTCCGCGACGCCCATCGGCTTTGCCATGCCTTGCAGTGCGTATTCCGCGACCAGGCGATTTTTCTCACGGCACAACAACAGGCCGATCGTGGGTTGATCTTCCCGCGCCTTCACCTGCGCATCGACGGCGGACAGGTAGAAGTTGAGCTGCCCGGCGTATTCAGGTTTAAAGGGTGTTGTTTTGAGTTCGACGACGACGTAGCTGCGCAGCTTCAGATGGTAGAACAGCAGATCGATGAAAAACTCGTCACCGCCGACAACCAGCGGATATTGCCGCCCGACGAACGCAAAGCCCGCCCCGAGTTCGAGCAGGAAGCGAGTGATGTGACGCGTTAGTGCCTGTTCGATATCGCGCTCCTGGGCGTCATCGGTCAGGCCGAGGAAGTCAAAAATGTACGGATCCTTGAGGGTGTCTCGGGCGAGGTCGGACTGCGGCGGTGGCAATCGCTCGGAAAAATTGGTGACCGCGCCGCCGGTTCGGCCGTACGCTCCTGTGCTGACCTGCATCGCCAGGACATTGCGCGACCAGCCGTGTTCGAGCGATTTGTCGGCGTACCAGTCACGCGCGATGGGGTCCTTGACCTTGTCCAGCAGGATGCAGAGGTGGAACCAGGGCAATTGTGCAGCAGGCTGCTGCACAAATTCCGGCGCCGGCCAGGCCTGCGCCAGCGCGCGCATGTATTTCAGATTGCGCGGCGAAAACCCGCGCATGTCAGGAAAAGCAGCCTTCAGATCCCGTGCGAGCTGGTCAACCACGCGGGTACCCCATCCCTCCCGCTGCTGACGCTCGAGAATGTCGCGACCGATCTGCCAGTAAAGGCCGACCAGTTCGCGGTTTACGCTTGCCGCAGCGCGCAGCCGGGCATGCTCCACTCGCTGCTTGAGTTCGGCCAGCCAGTGTCGGTAATCGTCGCCCCATGGGCCGGTAGACAGCGTATCGGTCATGCTGGTTGTAGCGTCAGTGCGCCTTCTAAGTTCAGGTGTTGCCGCAACCGGTGGTCGAGCGGTTTGCTTCATACGCTACAGGAAAGGAAGCCCTCGTGAAACCCGTCGCACCCGATTGTCTCCGCAGTGCGGACACAATCGGGCCCATCCACACCGTTATACGCGGTCGGCCGTGTGCGTCGCCCGCCGTCAGGCACTCTTCTCCGCCTCAACCGGAAACGGCAACACATGAATCCGTTTCCCCGTAGCCGCAAAAATCGCATTCGCCACCGCAGGCCCAACTGGCGCAACCCCCGGCTCACCAACACCAGTCGGTGCCTCACCCGACTGCACGATATGCACCTCGACCTTCGGCATCTCCGACATCCGCAGCACTTGATACGTGTCGAAGTTGTTCTGCTCGACCCGACCGTCCTTCAACGTGATCGCACTATGCAGCGCCGCGCCCAGCCCGAAACCGATACCGCCTTCCATCTGCGCGGTAATGATGTCGGGATTGATCGGCGTGCCGCAATCCACGGCACAGACGACGCGTTCCACTTTCACGTTGCCGTCCTTGTCGACGGAAACTTCCGCGACCTGCGCGACAAACGTCTTGAACGCTTCGGCCACGGCGATGCCGCGCCCGCGTCCCTTCGGTAGCGGCGTAGCCGGATCCCAGCCCGCTTTTTGCGCCGCCAGTTCAAGCACGGCCCGCATACGCGGTTCGCCCGCAAGCAGATCGCGGCGGAACACGAACGGGTCCTTGCCCGCGGCGTGCGCCGCTTCGTCGATAAAGGCCTCCACCGCGAATGCCGTGTGCGAGCTGCCGACCACGCGCCACCACAACACCGGCACACCGGTCTGCGTGGTCGTCAGTTCGACGGAAACATTCGGAATCGCGTAGGCGATGTTCGCCGCACCTTCGACGGACGTCGCGTCGATCCCATCCTTGATCATGCCGGCGGCGAACGGCGTACCGGCGATGATCGACTGACCGACAATCCGGTGCCGCCAGCCGACCAGCTTGCCGTCGGCGCTCAGGCCCGCATCGAGCTTGTGGAAATACATCGGCCGGTAGAGCCCACCGTGGATGTCGTCCTCGCGCGTCCATTGCAGCTTGACCGGCGTACCGTTCGCGCCGAGCGCCTTCGCGATCGACACAGCCTCGACGATGTAGTCCGACCAGACGTTCGCGCGTCGTCCGAAGCTACCGCCGGCATATAGCGTGTGAATCTTCACCTGCTGCGGATCGAGCCCCGCCGTGCGTGCGGCGTTGCCCTGGTCGACGGTCTGGAACTGGTCGCCGGCCCAGATCTCGCAGCTGTCGGCGGTGAGTTTGACGACGGCGTCGAGCGGTTCCATCGGCGCGTGAGCGAGGTAGGGGAACGAGTAAGTGGCCGAGATTTTCTTTGCCGCGCCCGCCAGCGCCTGCGTCGCATCGCCGACCTTCTTCGCAGATGCGCCTGGCTTCTCGGCGAGCTGCCGGTACTCGCTCATGATCGTGTCGGAGCTACGCTTCTCGGCCTTCGCATCATCCCACTCGACATTCAGCGCATCGCGACCCTGCTTCGCCGCCCAGAAGCCCTTTGCAACCACCGCGACACCGCCCGGCACCTGCACGACCGAGACGACGCCACGCACGGCCTTCGCAGCCGATGCATCGAACGATTTGACCGTCGCACCGAACAGCGGTGGCCGTTGCAGCAGTGCGATCAGCATGCCGGGAAACGTCACATCGAGCGTGAACTGCGCGGTGCCGTTGGTTTTCTGTGGCACGTCGACGCGTGGTAGTTGCTGGCCGATCAGACGAAAATCCTGCGGCGACTTGAGCGTGACCTTGTCCGGCACCGGCAAACGCGCGGCAGCCGACGCAAGCGAGCCATACGTCGCCGTGCGATTACTGGCCGTGTGATGCACGCTGCCGTCGCGCGTCGTCAGTTCGGTAGCGGGCACCTGCCACTGCGTGGCCGCGGCGGACACCAGCATCGCGCGCGCTTTTGCGCCGGCTTCGCGCATCTGCATCCACGAGTTGGCCATCGCCGAACTGCCGCCCGTGCCCTGGATCGTGCCGAACGCGAGATTCGCGTAGCGCTTCGCATCGGCGGGCGCGCTTTCGACACGTACGTCCTGCCAGTTCGCATCGAGTTCTTCGGCAAGGATCGTCGCGAGGCCGGTGTATGCACCCTGGCCCATCTCGACGTGCTTGGCGATGATCGTGATGCTGTTGTCGGGTGCCACGCGCACGAACGCATTCGGTATGAACTCCGCGTTGGGCAACGTGGCGGCGAGCGCGCGGCGGCCGGTGCCGGCCCACTCGAAGCCAACGATCAAACCCACTGCGGCGACAGTGCCGGTTGCTTTCAGAAAAGTCCGGCGGGACGGGCGCACGACGTCCTTGAGATCGAGATCGGTCGTCATGGCTCAGACCTTCAAGGTGGCGGCAGCTTCGTGGATGGCCGCGCGAATGCGGTTGTAGGTCGCACAGCGGCACAGATTGCCGCTCATCGCGCTGTCGATATCGGCGTCAGTCGGTGCGGCGTTGCGTTCGAGCAGTGCGGTCGCGGACATGATCTGTCCGGACTGACAGTACCCGCACTGCGGCACCTGCAGCTTGACCCACGCGGCCTGGATCGCTTTGGCGGGCGCGCTGGTAATGCCTTCAATGGTGGTGATGCGCCTGCCGGCCACCGCGGCGAGCGGCAGCACGCACGAACGCGTGGCTTCGCCCTCGAGATGGACCGTGCACGCGCCGCATTGCGCCATGCCGCAGCCGAACTTCGTGCCGTGCAGGCCGGCGTCTTCGCGGATCGCCCAGAGTAGTGGGGTGGTGGGGTCGGCATCGAGCGTGATGTTCTTGCCGTTCAGGACAAACGATGTGGACATGAACTCTCTCCGTGGGGGAAAGCCCGGACTTGGCGCCGGGTGTAGGCGGGAGTGTGAAGGACGGCGCGCCGTTGTGCTTACACAATCCTGCAAAAATATTGAACAATGCTGCAAATCCGGCGGGCGGATGCGGGTGCTCCGCTGGGGATTCAGTATGCTCAATGTCCTCAACCGATTTCAAAGCGTATGGAACAGAATGCCTCGTGGTTCGATGCTGCGGCATCGCGCGAAACAGCCCGCCGCGAACTGGCCGCGCTCATCGGCCGCTTCGCGCCCTGCGATGGCGGCCATCAGACGGCGATTCCCTCGCTGTCGTTCTACCGCTGTTCGGCGCCCGTCGATCTCGGCTGCGGCGTTTCGCACTCGGCATTCGTGTTCGCAGCCCAGGGCGCCAAGCGGGTCGTGGTCGCGGGGCACGCGTATCAGTACGATCACCTGCATTGCCTCGTGACGTCCGTCGATCTGCCGACGATGTCGCAAGTAACCCGGGCGTCCGCTGCCGAGCCTTATCTGTGCATGAAGCTTGCACTCGATCCACAACGCATCGTCGAGCTGGCCGCGCAGTTGCATCTGCCGGAGCCGGAGGCCGTGCCGGCGGAAGAGGGGATTGCGATAGGTCCGCTGTCGACCCCCGTTTTCGATACCGCACTGCGGCTCGCGCGATTGCTCGATTCTCCTGGCGACATCCCGATCCTCGCACCGCTCATCGAGAAGGAATTGCTCTACCGGTTGATGACGAGCGAAATGGGGACGCGCTTGCGACACGTGGCTGTGACCGGCAGCCAGACCTACCGGATCGCGCGGGCCATCGAATGGATCCAGCATCACTACACCGAGCCTTTACGGGTGGAGACGCTCGCGCAGCAGGTCAACATGAGCGTGTCGTCGCTGCATCATCACTTCAAGAACGTTACGACGTTGAGCCCGCTGCAGTATCAGAAGCAGCTGCGGTTGCATGAGGCGCGGCGGTTGTTGCTCAGGCATAGCGGGGATGTGCGCTCGGTGGCGATCAGGGTGGGTTACGACAGCCCCTCACAGTTCAGCCGTGAATACAGCCGGCTGTTCGGGGCGCCGCCGCTACGGGATGTCGCGCAATTCAGGCGCGGGAACGGGCCGGCGATGAGCGAGGCCATCCAGAACGATTCTGTCGACGAAAAGACCGAGGGTATTCCCTCATATTCCGTGTTAACCCTCGATCATTGAAGCCCCCAGCTGTCCTCTCTATGATGAGTCAAACGGTTTGGTAGAACGTTTTACAAAACATAGGAGACACCGTCATGCAGGTCACCCGTCGCCGTTTTATCCAGAGCGCGACAGCCGCTGCCGCGGCGCTATCGGTGCCGGCGATCGGCCGCGCGAGTGCGCCAGTCGCACTGCGCTTCTCGTCGACGATGACGGCCGACGGTAACTCCGCGCATTACATCTGGTACCAGCGCCTCACCGAGAACCTGAAGAAAAGCGTCGGCGAGCAGATTCGCGTCGACTTCTTCGCGAACGGGCAACTGGGCAAGGAAGCCGACGTCGTGCAGCAGGTCCGGCTTGGTTCGATCGACATGATGATTACGGGCAGTTCGATCTGGGCGACCGCGTTGCCCGAACTGGCACTGCTCGATCTCGGCT
The DNA here is from genome assembly GCF_002362315.1 of Paraburkholderia acidicola. Lineage (GTDB taxonomy): Bacteria > Pseudomonadota > Gammaproteobacteria > Burkholderiales > Burkholderiaceae > Paraburkholderia > Paraburkholderia acidicola. The sequence goes on along the minus strand of NZ_MTZV01000004.1, from coordinate 337,791 downwards.
TTCTGTTCGACGACTACGCACACGTTGCCCGCGCGGTGGACGGTGGCGTGGCCGGTGTCTACGACAATCTGCTGCAAACGCGCACCGGTTGTTCGGTGATCGGCTGGGGCTCGCACTTCAATGGTCGCAGCGTGTACACAAAACCCGCGATCAGGAATCTCGCGCAACTGAAGAACGTCAAGCTGCGCGTGCTGCCGACCCAGGCGTTCGTCGAGACGTTCCGGCTGATGGGCGCGATCCCGACGCCGATCGCGTTCAACGAGGTCTACACGGCAGTGCAGACCGGCGTGGTGGAAGGCTTCGAACACGACGCAGCAAGCGTGCTGTCGAACAAGCTGAACGAGGTCGTGCAGAACAGCTGGCAGACCAACCATCTGTTCAGTCCGTGCATCGTCGTGATCGGCAAGCGCGGTCTCGCGAAAATTCCCGCGCCACTGCAACAACCGTTTCGCGCGGCAGCCAGCGAGGCGAGCCTGTATCAGCGCAAGGAGGCGGTCACCAAGGGCGCCGATGCGCTCGCTACGCTGCAAAAGCAAGGCATGACGCTCTATCCGATGGCAACCGCGGAGCGCGACACCGTGCGCAAGATGATGCGCGATCAACTGTGGGTGCCGTTCACGCGGACGTATCCGGTGACCGCGCCGGTGCTTGCCGCAATCGACAAGACTCGCGCATAACCACGGGAGTCGGGACATGAACGAATCACTGAGTCAGATGCGTGGCGTTGGTCTGCGTGATGAAGCAGGCAACGCAAGCGGCACGCACGGCGCAACGTCGGGCACCTGGAGCTTCGGCGCAGGCGGCTTCATCGGCCGCACGCTCGCCGCGCTGTGCGTACTGGTCGAGCGACTGTGCGCCGTGGTGCTCGCACTCGACGTGCTGGTCGTCTTCGTCTCGGTGATCCTGCGTTACTTCGTTCATCACCCGGTCGACTGGGCCGAGGAAATCGCGGGCGATCTGATGGTGATGCTGGTGTTTCTCGGCGGCGCGACGGTGCTCGCGCGCGGCCAGCATGTGCACATCGATTTCTTTCGCGGCTTGCTGCCCGCAGCGTGGCGGCAAGCGGCCACGCAGACCGGCGGCTGGATCGTCGCCGGTACTGCGGGAGGGCTTGCGTGGTCGGCGTGGCAACTGCTCGGCGATGCGGCAAACGTCACCACGCCGATGGGCCTGCCGCAATGGATCGGCGTATTGCCGGTGCTGCTGGGCGCACTGTTGATGACGGCCGTCGGTATCGCCAATGCTGTGCGCGGCGCGACCCGAGGTACCTGGTTCACGTTGACCGGCTGTTGCGCAGTCGTCGCTGCGGTATATGGATGGAACACGCTGTTCGACGCGTATGCGATCGCGCCATGGGTACTGCTGCTTGGCGGCTTTGCCGGCAGCCTCGCGGTCGGCGTACCAATCGCCTTCGTGCTTGCGCTAGCCGCACTGCTGTTCTTCATCAGCGAACCGAGCCTGCCGATGATCATCTATTCGCAGCAGGTGATGGCCGGCATCGACCACTTCGTGCTGCTCGCCATTCCGTTCTTCGTGCTGGCGGGCCTGCTGATGGAAGCGAACGGCATGTCGGCGAGGTTGATCGAATTGCTGGTGCGTATCTTCGGCCGTGTGCGCGGTTCGATGAATCTGATTGCGATTCTTGCCACCGCATTCTTCTCCGGCGTGTCGGGCTCGAAGCTCGCTGATATCGCGGCGGTCGGCGGTATCGTCGTGCCGGCGGTGCGGCGTACGCGTCAGGATGCGAACGAAACGGCGGCGGTACTCGCGGCATCGGCGGTGATGGCCGAAACGATTCCGCCGTGCATCAACATGATCATCATCGGTTTTGTCGCGAACATCTCGATTGGCGGGTTGTTTCTGGCGGGCATCGTGCCAGCCATCGTGATGGCGCTCGCGCTGTCGACGATGGTCGTGATCGTCGGCAAGAAGATCGATCCGCGGGCGGCGTTTCCGGCGCGCACGCCGTTGCTGCGGTTGCTCGGCGGTGCACTGGTTGCGCTTGCGATGGTCGTGATGATCGGCAAGGGCGTGACATCGGGTGTCGCTACGTCGACCGAGGTATCGGCGTTTGCGGTGGTGTATGCACTCGTCGTAGGTGGCGTTGCATTTCGCGAACTCACGGTGCGTTCTGTCGCGCGACTATTTGTGCGGGCTTCGTCGATGGCGGCGGGCATTCTCTTTATCGTCGCGGCCGCCTCCGGCGTTGCCTATGCGCTGACCGTTATGCAGATCCCAGCGCTGCTTTCGGCCAGCATGCTGACGCTTGCGCACGACTACGGCAGCATCGCGTTTCTCGGCGTGTCGGTGCTGATCATGATCGTGTTCGGCGCGGTGCTCGAAGGTGCGCCTGCGTTGATTATCTTCGGGCCATTGCTGGTGCCGATCGCCGTACAACTCGGCATCAATCCGCTGCATTTCGGCACGATCGCGGTGACAGCGATGGGGCTCGGCCTGTTCGCCCCACCGTTCGGCCTCGGGCTTTTCGCCACCTGCGCGATGACCGGTACGCGTGGGGAGGATGTGGCGCGACACATGCTCAAATACCTCGCGCTACTGGCTGTGATGCTTGCACTACTGGTGCTCGTGCCGTCGATTTCGCTGTGGCTGCCACGGCATTTCAACATGGCCTGAACTGAATACTCCGTACCTAGAGAGACAAACACGACATGGCAACCGACAGGACCACGGCAACGATTCACGATGTCGCCGCGCTCGCCGGCGTATCGACGAGTTCGGTATCGAACGTGCTCAACGGGCGCACCGACAAGCTGAGTGCGCAGACATGGTCGCGTGTCGAAGACGCGATCCGCACGCTGTCGTTCAGTCCGAACCGCGTGGCGCGCCAGTTGAAGACCGGCCACACGCCGATGCTTGGGCTACTGGTACCGTCCACCGCGAACCCGATGTACGGCCAGCTCGCGCTGAACATCGAGGCAGCAGCACAGCGACGCTTCAATTACCGGCTGCTGCTCGGCAACACGCATCGCGACAAGCAGCAGGAAGCGCGCATGTTCGACGATCTGCTGTCGTTCGGCGTGCGCGCAGTGATCGTGATTTCGTCGCTCGACGACGAGCGTCACCTCGAAAAAGCGGTGTCGCGTGGCCTCGCGGTGGTCAGCTACGATCGCGGCGCGGGCGGCGATACGCATTCGCGCGTCGATCACATGTCGCCCGACAACTACCAGGCCGGCTATCTCGCCGCCGATCACCTGATCAGCCACGGTCACCGCCAGCTCGCGTTTCTGCTGCCGCATGGCAAGACCGTTAGCCGCGGCGAGAAGATCGAGGGCTTTCGTGAGCGCGTGTCCTTGTGCCCGGGTGCGTCCTATTCGGCGAGCGTGGTCGAGGGGCAGGTATCGGAAGCGTTTGGCGACTCCGAGCTGGCCGATCTCGGCTTCGCGATGGCGAGCCAGGTCGCCGCGCTGCGACCGATGCCGACCGGCATCGTGACCGTCAACGACATGCTCGCAATCGGCCTGATGTCGGGCCTGACGCGGCTCGGACTGCGCGTGCCGGAAGACGTTTCGGTGATCGGCATGGATGGTCTGCAGGTATCGGGGTTCGTCAATCCTGGGCTGACGTCGGTGGCGATGCCGCTCGCGGAAATGGCCGATGCGATGGTCGAGCGGGCCATCCAGCGCTCGACCAACCCGGACCTGCCACCGTCTGATTTTCTCTTCCAACCCGTTCTGATCGCGCGCCAGTCGGTTGCTGCGCCGGCTCGCGCCAGAAAGACTGCCACTACGCTATGACCCGGATCTATCTGACGCATACCCCCGATGCGTTGAAAAACTACTACGGTGCCCGCGCGCTTGCGCAGCTACGTGCGCTCGGTGACGTGACGCTCAATCCGCACGGGCGGCTCCTCACGCTCGACGAATTCGTCGACGTCGCGGCCGGACACGACATCGTTGTCGCGAGCCGCGATGCCGCGGCGCCCGCGGCGTTCTTCGACCGGTTGCCGGATCTTGTCGCGATCTGTCGCGTCGCCGTCGATATCCGCAACATCGATGTCGAGGCGGCGAGCCGTCACGGTGTGCTCGTTACGCGCGCGACGCCGGGCTTCGATACGTCGGTGGCAGAGTGGGTCGTCGGTGCAATGATCGATCTGAGTCGCGGGCTTAGTGCATCGTCAGCAGCCTACCGGCAGCAGCGCGTCCCATCGATTGCGATGGGACGCGAGTTGCGTGCATCGACGCTCGGTATCGTCGGCTATGGTTTTATCGGGCGACGTCTTGCGCGGCTCGCGCGAGCGCTCGATATGTCGGTGCGTGTCTACGATCCGCACGCGACGATCGAAGACGCGGATGTCAAAGCAGGTTCGTTCGACGACGTGCTCGCGCATAGCGATTACGTCGTCTGCCTGGCGCCTGCCGTGCCCGAGACCGCGAACCTGTTTAGTCGCGATGCGTTTGCACGGATGCAGCCCGACGCGTTCTTCATCAATGCGTCGCGTGGTGAACTTGTCGATGACGATGCGTTGATCGACGCATTGGATCGAGGCGTTATCAAGGGCGCCGCCATCGATGTCGGCCGCGCGACCGACCAGATGCCGGCCGCCACGCTCGCAGCCCATCCGAAAGTCGTAGCAACGCCGCACGTCGGCGGCCTCACACCACCCGCAATCGAACATCAAGCGATGGATACCGTCGAGCAGGTCCGCGCGCTCGTCGAGGGTCGGCTGCCCGCACATGCCGTCAATGCAGAGCACGCGACGCGGCTCGCGCGCCTGCCTGGTTTTTCCAATGCTGCGCAGGGAGCGCGCCAATGAGCCCGACGTCTTCGAACCCGATGTCCGGTGCGTGCGATTGTCACGTGCATATCTACGAACTCGAACGCTATCCGCTTGCGGGGACGGCGACGTTCGCACCACCGCAGGCTTCGTGGGCGCAGTACGCGGCGGTACAGCGCAGTCTCGGCCTCACGCGTGCAGTGCTGGTTCAGCCGACGGGCTACGGCTTCGACAATCGCTGTCTGCTCGAAGCGCTCGCGCTGGCCGACGGTGCTGCGCGCGGCATCGTCGTGATACGTCCCGACACGCCCGCAGCGGAACTGCAGGTGATGCACGCCGCCGGCGTACGTGGTGTGCGCTTCATGATGATTCCGGGCGCAGGCGGCCTGCTCGAGTGGGGCGATATCGAAGGACTCGCTGCGCGGATTGCGGAGTTCGGCTGGGTCGTCAACCTGCAACTGGACGGGCGCGAACTACCGAACTACGCGGCAAGATTGCGCACACTACCGTGCAAGTTGTCGCTCGATCACACCGGCAAATTTCTCGAACCGGTCACAACGGATCACGCCGCATTTCGCAGCCTGCTCGATCTGCTCGATGCCGGTAACACGTGGGTGAAAATCTCGGCGCCGTACGAGACATCGCGCGTCGGACCACCGCATTACGATGATGTAAGCGCGCTCGCGCAGGCTCTGGCGGCAGCGCATCCCGAGCGGTGCCTGTGGGCCAGCAACTGGCCGCATCCCAACCGCAAGCCCGTCCCCGACGACCGCGAGATGCTCGACCTGCTGTCGCAATGGGCGCCCGATCCGGCGGTGCGGCGGACGATACTCGTCAGCAATCCCGCATCGCTATACGGATTCGGCGCGGACTGACTGGCGGACACACTCGCTGCCCAGCAGGTCGCATCGCGGTGCTTCACACGCACTGCACCATCGACGCGCCCAAAGTAATCGGCGATCATACGCGGCAATCCGCCGCGACCCTGCGGCGTGCGGACTAGTCCAATCCTTATCCAAACGCAGGCCCGCTCACAGGCTGGCTGTCCAGGCACGGAGAACATCATGTCGAAAGTGCGCGTTATGAGCTTCGCTGTTTCCATCGACGGTTACGGCGCAGGCCCGAACCAGGATCTGCAGAATCCGCTTGGCGTACGTGGCCCAGATTTGATGGCGTGGTTCTTTCACACGCGCGTCTGGCGCAAGATGCAGGGTCTCGACGGCGGAGAAACCGGCATCGACAACGAGCTGGCCGAGCAGAGCATGTCCGGCATGGGGGCGTGGATACTCGGGCGCAATATGTTCGGACCCGTTCGCGGCCCGTGGCCCGACGAAACCTGGAAAGGCTGGTGGGGCGAGGAGCCGCCGTATCACACGCCGACTTTCGTGCTGACCCATCACGCGCGCGCACCACTCATGATGAAGGGCGGCACGGAGTTTCGCTTCGTCACCGAAGGGATTCACGCGGCGCTCGAGCAGGCGCGAGCGGCGGCGGGCGAGCGCGATATTCGCATCGGAGGTGGTGCGTCGGTGATCCGGCAGTACCTGCTTGCGGGTCTGATCGACGAGTTGCATCTGGCGGTGCAGCCGGTTCTGTTGGGCTCGGGTGAGAACCTGCTCGGCGGCATCGATATGCATGCGCTCGGTTACGAGTGCAAACGTCACGTTGCGGGTGAACGCGCGATGCATGTGTTTATCGGCAGGCGCGGTTGAGCAGGGTGATGAGTACGGTGATCTAACCGGACTCGTGAGCACCGCGCTCGCGTTGTGCGCTGCCGCGAAACCAGCAAACGACGCTTCACACCGGCGGCCACACGCGCTCCCGACAGCCCGCGCTCATGCCGCCTCGCCATTTCGCACCCATTTCACCCACTCATACACGCGTTTCATTCACGCACTCAAAGCCGGCCACGGCGTCCTCCGTCGATCCACCGCTGTTTGGAGCCCCGCTCCTGGAGCGATCGCTTGGCCTCGCTCACGCAGCGCTATATAAATTTGAAGATCGGAACAGACCGGGCGACGCTGCAGTGCAACCTGCGGAGTACGCCCGGCGGGACGGAAACAAGGAGGGAGACGTTATGGCATCGACGCAAGCTGCACCGGCTCGTTGGGTCGACGGTAAACGCTACCTGTGGCTCCTCGGCGCGCTCACCATCACGCTGCCGCTGCACGCCGCGAATCTGGCGCTGCAGACCGGCTGGCACATCTTCTGGTGGTTCGGTCCGATCTTCGTGTTCGGCATCATCCCGGTGCTCGACTACCTGATCGGCGACGATCCGAGTAACCCTCCCGATGAAGTCGTCCCCACGCTCGAACGCGAGCGCTACTACCGGCGCATCGTCTACCTCGCGACATTGATCGAGTACATCTCGTTCTTCGGCGCGGTGTGGGTCGTCGGTACGCATGCGCTGACCTGGTACGACTACCTCGGTTTCGCGCTGTCGCTCGGTGCAGCCACCGGCGTATCGATCAACACGGCGCACGAACTCGGTCACAAAACCGATCCGTTCGAGCGCTGGCTCGCGAAGATCACGCTTGCACCCGTTGCCTACGGCCACTTCTTCGTCGAACACAACCGCGGCCATCATGTACGCGTGGCAACGCCGCCTGATCCGGCCAGCGCGCGCTACGGCGAATCGTTCTGGGCGTTCTTGCCGCGCACGGTGCTCGGTAGCATCGGGTCAGCGTGGCGGCTTGAAAAACAGCGCCTCGCGGGTCTCGGCAAGTCGCCGTGGACCTGGCGCAACGAGGTGCTGCATGCGTGGGCGATGACCGTGGTGCTGTGGGGCGCGCTGATCTCCGTGTTCGGCGTGCGCGTGATTCCGTTTCTATTGATGCAGGCCGCGTACGGCGCCTCGCTGCTCGAAGTGGTCAACTATCTGGAGCACTACGGGCTTGGGCGCAAGCGTCTCGCGAGTGGGCGTTACGAGCGTTGTATGCCGGAGCACTCGTGGAACAGCAACCGCATCGTGACGAATGTGTTTCTGTATCAGTTGCAGCGTCATGCCGATCATCACGCGAATCCGACGCGCTCGTATCAGGCGCTGCGGCACTTCGAAGGCGCGCCGCAATTGCCGTCCGGCTACGCGACGATGATCATGTTCGCGTATGTGCCGCCGCTGTGGTTCAAGGTGATGAACCCGCGTGTCGTCGCGCACTATCACGGCAACATGGAGCAATCGAATATCAAGCCGTCGATTCGTGAACGTGTGATCGCACAGTTCGCGCAACCGGCGGGGTAGGGGAGGTAAAGTCGCGACGGTGAACGAACGCCGTCGCGACGCGCGCAGCAACTGCAGATCTTTCGTTGCCGTGTCGCAGATACTGCGCGTGCGTCCGCCATGCAAACGCGCTACGCAAACCCCCGCGGATTCTGCTCCTGCCAGCGCCAGTGATCCGCGCACATCCGCTCGATCCCGAACGCCGCCCGCCAGCCGATAATCCGTTCCGCCGCCGCCGGGTCCGCATAGCACTGCGCAATATCGCCAGGCCGCCGCGCGACGATCTCATACGGCACGGGTCGCCCCGATGCTTTCTCGAACGCACGGACCACGTCGAGCACGCTATACCCCTGGCCTGTACCGAGATTCACGACGAAGCTCGCATCGCGCGCAACCAGCGCATCGAGCGCCAGAAGGTGCCCGCGCGCCAGATCCACCACATGGATGTAATCACGCACCCCGGTGCCGTCCGGTGTCTCATAGTCGCCGCCGAACACACGTAGCTTCGCCAGCTTGCCGACCGCGACCTGCGCGACATACGGCATCAGGTTGTTCGGCACGCCCGACGGATCTTCACCGATCAAACCGCTTTCGTGCGCACCGACCGGGTTGAAATAGCGCAGCGTCGCGACGCGCCAGCTCGCATCCGATACCTCGAGATCGCGCAGGATCTGCTCGGCGATCAGCTTCGACTGTCCGTACGGATTGGTCGCCGACAGCGGGAACGATTCATCGATCGGCGAGCTTTTGGGCACGCCGTACACCGTCGCCGACGAACTGAACACGAACTGCCTGACGTTGCGCTCGTGCATGACGGCGAGCAGCACGAGCAGACTGTCGATGTTGTTGCGGTAGTACTCGATCGGTTTCGCGACCGATTCCCCCACGGCTTTCAGCGCCGCAAAGTGAATCGCGCCGGTGACCGGATGTTTGTCGAAGATCGCACGGAGCGCGGTTTCGTCGCGCGCATCGGTTTCGTAGAACGCGACCTGTTTGCCGGTAATCCGTTCGACACGTGCAAGCGACTCGCGATTGCTGTTCACGAGATTGTCGACCACCACGACGTCAAAACCGCCGTTCAACAACTCGACGCACGTGTGCGAGCCGATAAAACCCGCGCCGCCCGTCACCAGAATCGTGCCCTTCGTGGCCATGCTGTGCTCCATTAGAGTGAGACGCCCGTCAAGTTTCGAATCAGGTCTGTATATCGTTCGACGACGGCCCGCTCGTCGAACTCTGCCGCGACTTTCTGTCGGCCGCGTTCGCCCATCTCGCGGCGCGCGGCGCCGCTCATGTCCAGCATCTGTGCCAGTTTCTCTGCCAGGCTCGCTGCGCTTTTTGCTTCGCACAGCAATCCGTTGATACCGTCCGCGACCACTTCGCGGCAGCCCGGTACGTCGGTTGCGACGATCGGCCGGCTCATCGCCGCCGCTTCCATCAGCGTTCGGGGCACGCCTTCCCGGTACGACGGCAGCACGACGCAATCCGCCGCAGCGATAAACGGGCGCACATCGTGCGCTTCACCACCGTACTCGATAATGCCTTCGTGCTCCCAGGCGGCCACTTCCTCACGCGAGATCGCGCTTGGGTTGTCGACACCGACAGGCCCGAGCAACTGAAAGCGCGCATCGGGATAGCGTGCGCGCAGTTGCCGCGCCGCGTCGACATATTCTCCTACGCCTTTATCCCACAGCAAACGGCCAATCAATATGAACGTGATCTGATTACTTTCAGGCAGCGGCGTCGGCGCGAACTGATCGAGGTCGACGCCTTCGCCATGCAGCAGGCGTGCCCGTTCCGGGTGCACCAGCAGATGCTGATCGGTAAACGCGGCCATGTCGTCGCGATTCAAAAACCAGATCTCGCGCGGAAAACGGAACGCGAAGCGGTACAGCTTCTTCGCGATCTGCGCAGTACGGCTCGATTGAATGAAAACATAACCGAGCCCCGTCGTGACTGCGACCGACGCGACGCCCGCGAGCTTCGCCGCAATCGATCCGTAGATATTCGGCTTGATCGTGTAATGAAACACGACATGCGGACGGATCGCGCGATAGTGGCGGTACAGCGCCCACAGCGTACGCAGGTCATCGCGCGGATTCGTGCCTTTCGATGCAACCGGCAGATCGATGCAGCGGCACCCCATCTGTGCGAGCAGATCGAACGTGCGGTCGCGTGGCGCGATCACCGTGACCTCGACGCCGCGGGCGACGAGCGTGCGGATCAGCCCCTGACGATACGTATAGATGGCCCACGCCGTATTGCAGACGAGGCTGATACGCAGTGTGGAACCGGCTGGTTGGGATTCGGAGCTGGGTTTCATGCAGGGCGACAGGGCCGGGTGCTTAAAGGAGTGAGAGAACGATAAACGGGAGCACGAGTCATGACTCACGCGACCCTTGCGAAGCACCCGCACGCGGCGCGAACAGCATGCGTTTCACCCACTGCAACGTCCGGTAAGGCGTAACGAAGTGCAGCAGATTCTTCGCGAGACCGAGCCAGTCGTACGGATTGAATGCGTTGAAGTAGTGCAACTGCAGCCGCAACGTCGACGCGATCTGCCGACGCCGCTTCGTCGCGCTGATACCGCCTTCGTTTAGCTCGTAGTACAGGCCCAGTTCGGGCAGATTCGCGCAGTCGTAGCGTTCCATCAGCCGCAGGAACAGATCGAGGTCTTCGGCGGCGGGGTAGGCGGCGCGATAGTTGCCGACGGCTTGCACCGCATCGATGCGCAGCATCATCGAAGGATGCACGAAGCAGCCGCGCAAAAAACGGATGCGGCGGATCGCAGCTGGTGTGGCGGGCGGTGTCAGCATGAAGAGCGGCGCGCCGGCACGCGTTACGACCTGCGCCCACATGCCGAGTCCTGCCACTTCGGGATGCGCGTCGAGATACGTACGTTGCTTCGCGAGTCGACCAGGCACCGTGAGGTCCCCGGCGTCGATGCGTGCGGCGTAGCGGTAACCACGAGCAGCGAGCGCATCGATACCCGCCTGCAACGCACGCTCGATGCCGACGTTCTGCGGCATGCGTAGTACTTCAATCGACAGATTGGGCAGTGTGGGCGCGACGATCGGCGGCGTGCTGCCGTCGTCGACGATCAGCACATGCACTAGCGACTCTTCGCTGAACGACGCCATCGTGCGCTCGACATCGGCGTGGCCGTTGTACGCAGGCATCAGCACGGCGACATCGTCGAGCGCGTGTGCGGAAGACGGAGCGGAAGAGAGCGTCATGTGCGCAGCTTGAAGCGAATGTAATAGAGGTTCACGCTGGCAGCCGCCAGATAACCAGCCGCCAGCCCGACCAGCGCACCATACGCGCCGAGCCGCGGAATCGCGAGCAGATTCACGACGAATGCCACCGCCAGCGCGAGCAGCCACTTCGACAGCAGCACGAATTTCGCCTGATACTTCAACACGATCAGGTTGCCGATCGCCTCGATGCCTGCGGGCACGGACAGCCACACGGCCCAGCGGAAAATATCGATGGCGCCTTCATACGCGGGCCCGAACACCCGACGGATGATGAAGCCCGCCAGCAGGTCCAGCACCAGGGCGCCGCCTATCATCAGCACCGCGGTCATGCCGGTGAGCCGCCACATGTTGCGCTTCAGTTGCGCCGCGTCCTGCACGCGATAGACGAATGCGGGCGCGATGGTCTGCGCGAGCATCAACGCGAGCGTGATCCAGTTTTCGTTGAGCTGCTGCGCGGCGGAGTAACGACCGAGATCGGCGAACGAGATCGTACGCTCGAGCATCAAGCGGTCGAGTTTCAGAAACAGGTACATGCAGATCAGGCCGATCCAGAACACGGTGCCCGCCGTCGCGAAGTGGCGGAACAGCGACCGGTCGATGCGCCACCCAAGCGAACCGTGGCGGCGCACGTAATACAGCACGAGCACGATGCCGATCGTCGCCGCTTCGAGCGCCCATAGCCAACCGAAGCGCGCGGGGCTCGCCGCCGCGCGCACCAGCACGAACACCAGGCCCGCTTTCAGCACCGCCGTCGTCATGCTCGTGAGCAACTGCGGCTTGCTGTAAGTCATGCTCTGCAGCCACGAGTTGATCACACCGACGAGCGGTTCGCGAAACAGCATCGTCAGTGCGAGGCCCGCGAGCATTGCGCCGACCAGCGGATCGGTGAAGCCTGCGGCGATGCCGGCCCACGTCAGCAGCAACGCGCCCGCCGACACCGTCACGCGCAACGCAAACGCACTGCCGAGCACGGTACCCAGTTGTTCCTGCGGACGGTGCACGATGGTCGGCACGAGAATTTCGGCGCCGCATACCCACGTGATCGGCGACAGTACGAGCAGCAGTGTGTTCGCGTATTGCCATTTGCCGAACACGTCGGGTCCGAAGTAACGCGCGAGCATGCCGCTGATCGCGATCGCGACGACGATCTGCGTGACCCGCTCGAGACCCAGCCACACGATGTTGGCAAGCGCCCGCGCGACGTCCGGATTGGCGAAGCGCCTCACCGCCGGCATCCGGTACCTGGCGTGCCGCCGGGCGGCTTGGCGGTGGTCCGGGAACAGGCCCGCCTTGCCACGACCGATGGCAACGTTATGAGAGGAGGGCGTCCAGGCATTAGAATAGGCACCTGCATGGCGTAATCTGAAAACCGCAATTATAAGGTTGGATAGAGGTAGACCTCCGATCGCTTCCGGCAAGCGCACCATGCGGTGTCCACCGACACCGCATGGTGCGCCGGTCAAAATTTCCTTTGCACGCAAGTGAGCCTATCCATGATCTCCCAGTCCATTTTCAAGGCGTATGACATCCGCGGTGTGATCGGCAAGACGCTCGATGCCGACACAGCCCGTTCGATCGGTCGTGCATTCGGCAGCGAAGTGCGCGCGCAGGGCGGCGATGCCGTCGTCGTCGCGCGTGACGGCCGGCTGTCCGGGCCCGAACTGATCGCCGCGTTGTCCGATGGCCTGCGCTCCGCGGGCGTCGATGTGGTGAACGTCGGCATGGTGCCGACGCCGGTCGGTTACTTCGCCGCGAGCGTGCCGCTTGCGCTTGCCGGTGGCGAACGCCGCATCGATTCATGCATCGTCGTGACGGGCAGCCACAATCCCCCCGACTACAACGGCTTCAAGATGGTCCTGCGCGGCGCGGCTATCTACGGCGAGCAGATTCAGGCGCTGTATCAGCGCATCGTCGACGATCGCTTCGAAACCGGCAGCGGCAGCTACGCCGATTACGACATCGCGGACGCGTACCTGGCCCGTATCGTCGGTGACATCAAGCCTGCGCGGCCGATCAAGATCGTCGTGGATACCGGCAACGGTGTTGCCGGCGGTCTGGCGCCGAAACTCTTCAAGGCGCTCGGTTGTGAGCTCGTCGAGCTGTTCACCGAGATCGACGGTACGTTCCCGAATCACCATCCGGACCCGGCGCACCCCGAGAATCTGCAGGACGTGATCAAGGCATTGAAGGAAACCGATGCCGAAATCGGCTTCGCCTTCGATGGCGATGGCGATCGTCTCGGTGTCGTCACGAAGGACGGTCAGATCATCTATCCGGACCGTCAGTTGATGCTGTTCGCCGAAGAAGTCCTGTCGCGCAACAAGGGCGCGCAGATTATTTACGACGTGAAGTGCACGCGCAATCTCGCGAAGTGGGTGCGCGACAAGGGCGGTGTGCCGCTGATGTGGAAGACCGGCCACTCGCTCGTGAAAGCGAAGCTGCGCGAAACCGGCGCACCGCTCGCCGGCGAAATGAGCGGGCACGTGTTCTTCAAGGATCGCTGGTACGGTTTCGACGACGGCCTGTACACCGGTGCACGGCTGCTCGAAATTCTCTCGAAGGTGAGCGATCCGAGCGCACTGCTGAACAGCCTGCCGAACTCGCACTCCACACCTGAATTGCAACTGAAGCTCGAAGAAGGCGAAAACTTCGAGCTGATCGCGCGTTTGCAAAAGAGCGCGACGTTCACCGGTGCCGATGAAGTCATAAAGATTGATGGTCTGCGGGTCGAGTACCCGGATGGCTTCGGTCTCGCGCGTTCGTCGAACACGACGCCGGTCGTCGTGATGCGCTTCGAGGCCGATAACGATGCGGCGCTTTCGCGCATCCAGGAGGATTTCCGCCGCGTGATTCTCGCGGAAAAACCGGATGCGAAGCTGCCGTTTTGATGGCAATAATCGCGGCGGTACCGGGCGTTAAGGTACCGGTCGCGGCTCGACGCGGCGCGGGGGCCACCCCCGGCGCCGCGTTTTTTATGCGTTTTATGCAAGGCAGATGCTTGCGGCGCGCTAAAATTGCCGTCCTTTCAACGCATCTTCGGGCCGGATTGCCGGCGTTCCACTCTTGAGCGTGCAAAAGATACTGATCGTAAGGGTGTCGTCGCTCGGCGACGTCGTGCATAACATGCCCGTCATCGCCGACATTCGCCGGCGGCATCCCGATGTGCAGATCGACTGGCTGGTCGAAGAGAGCTTCGTCTCGCTGGTGCAGCTCGTCGACGGCGTGCACCGCGCGATTCCGGTATCGCTGCGGCGCTGGCGCAAACGGCTGTTTTCGCTGGCCAACTGGCGCGAGATCCGCGCGTTCCGGCGTGCGCTCGCTGCGGAGCACTACGATCTCGTGATCGACTGCCAGGGGCTCATCAAGACCGCGTGGGTCGCAGGTATGGCGCGCGGGCCGGTGGTCGGCCTCGGTAACCGTACCGACGGCGCGGGCTACGAATGGCCGGTGCGTTTCTTTTACAGCAAGCGTGTGCCGATCGCGCCGCGCACGCATGTGGTTGAGCGAACCCGGCAACTGGTCGCGGCCGCACTCGGCGACCCGCCCCCCCAACCCACCGACGATATCGATTTCGGCATCGACACACGCCGTGCCGCGCTCGCGCTCAGCGAAGCCGGGCTGAACCTGCCGGTGCCGTACGTCGTATTCGTCCACGCAACGTCCCGCGCCGACAAGCAATGGCCCGACGCCGCGTGGATCGAACTGGGCCAGGCGCTGGTGCGACGTGGGGCATCGATCGTGCTGCCGTGGGGCAGCGACGCCGAGCGTGAGACGAGCGAACGGCTCGCCAGGGAGTTCGGCGCGGCTGCGATCGTGCCGCCGCGGCTATCGCTGCCGGCGGTGGTCGGGTTGATCGACGGTGCCGCTGCGACGGTCGGTGTCGACACCGGCCTTGTGCACATTGCCGCCGCACTGAAGCGGCCGACGGTCGAGTTGTACAATTTCGCCACTGCGTGGCGTACCGGCGGCTACTGGTCGCCGAATGTCGTCAATCTCGGCACCGCGGGCCAGCCGCCGACGCTCGATCAGGTGAAGGCGACGCTGTCCGGCTTCGGCCTGCTGTGAACGACATACCGGGCGTTAGCGCTGTACGCAACCGCTGCACCCGTTTTCAAGGGCGACCATGAACGAATCCCAGATCATCGAAGTGGCAACCGGCGACTGGCATGGACACAACCTGTCCGTGCCGCGCGAGACGCTGCTGGCCGGCGTCGAGCGCGGCAAGGTTCTGTATTTTCCGAATCTGTCCTTCGCGATCGAAGGCGGCGAGCAGGCACTGCTCGATCCCGCGCTCGCCGATCCTAAACGCAAGAACATCAGCCTCGAACCGAACGGCGGCGCGCTGCACGGCGTGCTGGGCGACGCGGTGACGCAATCGGCGGTGCGCGCGTTGATCGCGCGTTATCAGATCAATGCGCGCACGCTCGTCGATGGGCTCTTTCCCGAATACGACGGCAAGCTGCGCGTTGCGCCGACCAGCCTGCGCTTGCATCAGGTCGAAACGCGGCAGACGTCGTGGCGCAAGGACGATAGTCGCCTGCACGTCGATGCATTTCCTTCGCGGCCGAATTACGGTGAACGCATCCTGCGTGTCTTCACGAACGTGAATCCGCAGGGCGCGCCGCGTGTGTGGCGTGTCGGTGAGCCGTTCGAAGATATGGCGCAGCGCTTCCTGCCGCGCATCAAGCCGCAGATGCCGGGCTCCGCGTGGCTGCTGAAGCTCTTGCACGTCACCAAGTCGCGCCGCAGTGAATACGATCATCTGATGTTGAATCTGCACGACGGCATGAAAGCCGACCTCGAGTATCAGAGGGTCTCGCCGCAGGAAACCATGCCGTTTCCGCCGGGTTGCGTGTGGGTCTGCTTTTCGGATCAAACCTCGCACGCGGTGATGTCGGGGCAGTTCATGCTTGAGCAAACCTTCTTTCTGCCAGTCAAGGCGATGGCGCAGCCCGAATGCGCGCCGCTCGGCATACTCGAACGTCTGCAGGGTAGGGCTCTCGTTTGAGC
This sequence comes from Paraburkholderia acidicola, assembly GCF_002362315.1. Lineage (GTDB taxonomy): Bacteria > Pseudomonadota > Gammaproteobacteria > Burkholderiales > Burkholderiaceae > Paraburkholderia > Paraburkholderia acidicola. The sequence goes on along the minus strand of NZ_MTZV01000004.1, from coordinate 321,569 downwards.
GCCGCCGCTCGCGCGAGCCGCGCTTCTTCTGTCTTCGGTCTTCTGTCTGCATGCCTCCGCACGGAGCGCACATGCTAAGGCCGATCTATAACGCGCTGTGGTGGATCGTTGCGCCGCTTGCGGTGCTGCGTTTGCTGATTCGCTCGCGTCGCGAGCGCGGTTATCGCGAGCATATCGGTGAGCGCTTTGGCTATGCGCCTGGACGTTTGCCGGAAGACGATGCGCCGTTGATCTGGGTGCATGCGGTATCGGTGGGCGAGACGCGCGCTGCGCAACCGCTGATCGATGCGTTGCTGCAAGCGCGCCCCGACGCGCGCATCCTTCTCACACACATGACACCGAGTGGCCGCGCTACCGGCGAACAGATCTTCGGTGACCGCGTGCTGCGTAGCTTTCTGCCATACGACATGCCGGGTGCGATCCGGCGCTTCCTGCGCACGTGGCGTCCGTCGCTCGGTCTTGTGATGGAGACCGAGGTGTGGCCCGCGCTGATCGATGAGTGCCGGCGTGCCGATGTGCCGCTCGTGCTGACCAATGCGCGCATGTCTGCCCGTTCGTATCGGCGCGCGGCGAAGTTTGGCCGTGCGACGCGTGAGGTGTTCGGTGGTTTTTCTCGCGTGCTTGCGCAGAGCCCGTCGGATGCGGAGCGGCTCACCGCGCTCGGTGCGCGCAACGTCGCGGTGCTCGGTAACCTGAAGTTCGATATGGCGGCGCCGCCGGAACTCGCAGTGCGCGGCCGTGCGTGGCGCGCGGCGATCGGCACGCGGCCGGTGTGGGTCGCGGCGAGCACGCGCGAAGGTGAAGAGGAACTGGTGCTGCAGGCATTCGCCGCGCTCGCGGTGGAAGACGCGCTGCTGATTCTCGTGCCGCGTCATCCGCAGCGCTTCGATGAAGTGGCGGCGCTGGTCGCGAAGAAGGGGTTGCGCTGCGAGCGTCGTTCGGCGTGGGCGCCGGACAGCGCAGTGATGGCTGGACGTACGCCAGGCAGTTCGTTGCCCGCCGATGTGACGGTGCTGCTCGGCGACTCGATGGGTGAGCTGGCTGCTTACTATGCAGCGTCGGATCTCGCGTTTATCGGTGGAAGTCTGCTGCCGCTCGGTGGGCAGAATCTGATCGAAGCGTGCGCGGTCGGCGTGCCGGTGTTGATCGGCCCGCACGTGTTCAACTTCACGCAGGCCACTGCGGATGCAGTGGCAGTCGGTGCGGCCGTGCAGGTGCAAGACCCCGCCGATCTCGCACGCGTGTTGCGCGAGCTGTTCGTCGACCGGCCGCGTCGTACCGCGATGGGCGCAGCGGCATCGGCGTTCGCTGCGCGCCACCGTGGCGCGACTGCGCGTACGGTCGATGTGCTGACTACGCTGCTGCCGGAATAAACCCGGCTCGATCGGTGCTCAGCACGAGCCCGGTCGATGCAGGCCAACGTGCGCTACAGTGCGACAGGCTCGCGATTCAGCGCGCCTTCAATATCGTTTTCCCAAGCCGAGCGCGGCAACTCGAATACGAGTTCCACAATATTCGAATCAGGGTCCCGAAGATGCACGCTATACGTCACGCCGCGTTTAATCCTGCGTGAAAGTGCGATGTCGTTCACTGTCAGAAATTCAATCTGTCTGGTCCAGGCGTCTAGTGTCGGGTATTCGATAGCGAAATGATCGAGGGTACTGCCGCCATGGTGATCCCAGTCCTCTGCCTGCTGTTCCAGTGCAAGATCGTGGTGGTGCAGTTTCTGGTCACGCCTGCCGCTGTAAAACCGGGTTGGGGGTAGACCACCGGGGTCTGGCTTGCTCGATGACCCTACGTGCACAAAGCCGAGCAGGCCGGCATAAAAGCGATGGGACGCTTCGATATCCCTCACCGCCAGCACGATGTGATTGATGCCGCATGGGGTTTGCGGCCGCTGATCCGAATGGGTTTTGCTAGTCATGATTTCCGGCATACCTCTGCTCCATGAGTGCAACTGAATGTTGAACGATCATCTATGCGTCGAGCGTAACCGGTAGTCGCAAGCGATGAAATCAATCGATTCAGGCCCTGGTGGTCACGTATACTTACCAGCCATGACGCGGATGCCCCTCAATCTCCTGCCAGCTTTCGTCGCCGTGGCCGAGCTACAAAACGTGCGAGCCGCGGCCGAAAGGCTGCACCTGACGCACAGTGCCTTGAGCCAGCAGATCGCTACGCTGGAGGCCCGGCTTGGGTTTCAGTTATTCGATCGACATGCGCGCCGCCTGGTGTTGAACCCGGCGGGCGAGGCACTGCTGAAAAAGGTCGTGCCCGCGCTGGACATCATTCACGAGGGGATCGCGGACGCGACCAGGGCATCGTCCGCAGCTGAGACGCATTTGCGGATTGCGATGTCGCCCACTTTTGCCAATCGCTGGTTTTTGCCGCGCATCGAGCGTTGGCGTAGCCGATATCCGCGCATTACGCTTGATATCGATGCCAGCCAGCGTGCAGTCGATATCGCGCGGGAAGGCTTTCATGCGGGTATCCGCAACGCTGCCGGGCCGTGGCCCGGTTTGACCGGCGAGCCGTTGTATGACGAACCCACGAAGCTGGTAGTCGTTGCCTCGCCGGAAACAGCCGCTCTTCTGGCGCGACAGCCCGCGGATGCGCTCACGCAAGCTGCCTTGCTCGGTGATCGTGAGTTATGGCGGTGCTGGTTCTCGGCCGCGGGACTGATTGCGCAGCCGGAGCCGGTCATGGCATTCAACGACATTGGACTGATGTTGCAGGCCGCCGAACAGGGCTTGGGGCTCGCACTCGCCCGAGTGCTCTATGTCAGCGATGCACTCGATGCGGGTCGGCTGGTGAAGATATCGTCTGTTTCGATTACGCACGAACTCGCTTTGCCGCACAGCATGGTCTATCCGGCCAACCTTGAAGATTGGTCTGCGCTGCAGGCATTCCGGGAATGGATCAAGGCCGAACTTCGCGAGACCTTACGGCAACCCATGTAAGGCCCGGAGGTTCATCCTCGCGTGCACTCATTGCGAACTGAGCAACCCCTTCTTCTCGATGAACGCGACCACCTGAGCGAGCCCGTCGAGCGACTTCAGATTGCTCATCACGAACGGCCGCTCGCCGCGCATCTTCTTCGCATCCGACGCCATGATGTCGAGATTCGCGCCGACCATCGGTGCGAGATCGGTCTTGTTGATCACGAGCAGGTCCGACTTCGTGATGCCCGGTCCGCCCTTGCGCGGAATCTTCTCGCCGCCCGCGACGTCGATCACATAGATTGTCAGATCGGACAGTTCCGGGCTGAAGGTCGCCGCGAGATTGTCGCCACCCGATTCGATAAACACGATGTCCGCATCGGGGAAACGCGTGAGCATGCGGTCGACGGCTTCGAGATTGATCGATGCGTCTTCGCGGATCGCCGTGTGCGGGCAACCGCCTGTCTCGACGCCCATGATCCGCTCGGCGGGCAGCGCGCCGGCTACCGTCAGCAGGCGCTGGTCTTCCTTCGTGTAGATGTCGTTGGTGATTGCGACGAGGTCGTAGCGCTCGCGCATGGCCTTGCACAGCATTTCCAGCAGAGTGGTTTTCCCGGAGCCAACTGGACCGCCGACGCCGACGCGTAGCGGCGGTAGTTTCTTCGTGCGGCGGGTGGCGTGAGGAGTGTGAGACGTGTGAGTTGCCTGAGGCGTATTCATATTCGATGAACCTGCAATGCTTAAGAGCGGAAGAGCCGCGAATACTGCGACTCGTGGCGCGCCGAGAGGATACCGAGTTGTGGCGCGAACGTATTGATGTCGTCGGGAGCGGTGGCGAGTGCGCGTGCGACGGCGTCGTCGATCGCCTCGCGCAGCGCGACGATGATCCGCTGCCCGGCGACCTGGCCGAGCGGCACGGCCTTCAGCGCGGCGGCCGCCTGATTCTCGACCCAGCTAAACGCATAAGCGGCGAGCGTTGCATCGGGCGCGGCGTTCTGCGTGAATGCCGCGAACGCAAACGCGGTGGGCTGTGCGATCGGTATCAACCGATCGAGCGCCGCACGGCGCGCAGCGTCGCCCCATTCGAGCGATGTGCAGAGCTGCCGCAGCGACCAGCCCATCTGTTCGGTCTCGCGACGCAGTTCCGCCGATTCGCGGCTCGCAAGGAAGTCGCTGTTGGCGACAGCGAGTCCGGCTTCGTCATGCGTGCGCCAGCGTTCCATCTGATGCGCGAGGAACGGCAATTCACCGCGCGCGAGCACGTCGCGTAGCCCGCTCGCGATCCAGTCGCGTGCGGTGTCGGCATCGACTACGTGTTGTGCCTCGATCGCTGCTTCGAGTCCCTGCGAATAACTGAACGCGCCGATCGGCAGCGCGGGCGACGCGAGATGCAGCAGCGCAGTGAGTTCAGCGATGCGCATGGTGCGAGTGGTGGCCGTGGCTATGACCGGGGCCGTCGCCATGCGCGTGATCGTGGCAATGGTCGTGATCGTGGTCGTCCGCGGCGGCGTGATCGTGTGGATGATCATGCGCGTGGTCATGATCATGCGCATGACCGTGATGCTCGCCGTACACCTGCTGCGCAAGTGCGTAATCTTCGGCGAAGCTCTCGTCGTGACCATGCCGATGACCGCCGCCATACGCGCCAGCTTCCGGCTGGAACGGCAGCGTCGCATGCTCGACCTGTGCGCCGAGCCGCCGCAGCATGTCTTCGAGTACCGGGTCGGCTTCGAGCGTCAGTGCATCGAGGGCGACTTCGACCGGCGTGTGGCGGTTGCCGAGGTGATAGGCGGCGCGCGTCAGCGTAATACGGTCAGTAGCGGTGACGCGCAGCACCGCCTGCGGCGCGGCGATGACACGTACAAGGCCGCCGTCCTGAGCAACCAGCACATCGCCGTCGCACAAAATCGTCCCACGTGGCAGCAGCACCGCTGCCTCGTCGCCGTTATCCAGCGTAGCGGCCAGCCGGCTCTTGCAGCGTTCGTCGTAGGCGAGCGTCAGCGTCGGCGCGCGCTGCACGAGCACAGCGGCGAGCTTGACGTGCGGATCGATGCGTTTATCGAGCGTTCTCATATCAGAAGAGGAAATAGCGTTGTGCCATCGGCAGCACGGTAGCGGGTTCGCAGGTCAGCAACTGGCCGTCCGCAATCACCTGGTAGGTTTCCGGATCGACGCTGATCGACGGCTGCCACGCATTGTGGATCATATGCGCCTTTGTCACCGAACGACAGTTGCGCACCGGCACGATCCGCTTCGCGAGCCCGTAGCGGCCCGCGATGTCCGCGGCGGCGGCCATTTGCGACACGAAAGTTAGCGACGTGCGCGCGAGCGCACCGCCGCGCGTCGCGAACATCTCGCGGTAGTGGACCGGTTGCGGCGTCGGAATCGATGCATTCGGGTCGCCCATCTGCGCAAGCGCGATCATCCCGCCTTTGAGTATCAACGCCGGTTTGATGCCGAAGAACGCCGGTTCCCAGAAGACTAGGTCGGCCCACTTGCCCGGTTCGATCGAACCGACTTCGTGCGCGATGCCGTGTGTGATCGCCGGGTTGATCGTGTACTTCGCGACGTAGCGTTTTGCGCGGAAGTTGTCGTTGCGCGGAGTGTCTTCGGGCAGCGCACCGCGTTGCACCTTCATCTTGTGCGCGGTCTGCCACGTGCGGATGATCACCTCGCCGACACGGCCCATCGCCTGCGAATCCGACGACAGCATCGATAGCGCGCCGAGATCGTGCAGGATGTCCTCGGCGGCGATCGTCTCGCGGCGGATGCGCGATTCGGCGAACGCGATGTCCTCCGCAATCGATGGATCGAGGTGATGGCAAACCATCAACATGTCGAGATGTTCGTCGAGCGTATTGACCGTGTACGGACGTGTCGGATTCGTCGACGACGGCAGCACGTTAGGTTCGCCGCACACCTTGATGATGTCCGGTGCGTGACCGCCGCCCGCGCCCTCCGTGTGATACGTGTGGATCGTGCGACCCTTGAACGCGGCAACGGTGGCCTCGACGAAGCCCGCTTCGTTGAGCGTGTCGGTGTGGATGGCGACTTGCGTATCGGTGGCTTCGGCAACCGACAGGCAATTGTCGATCGCAGCCGGCGTCGTGCCCCAGTCCTCGTGCAGTTTCAGGCCGATCGCGCCGGCGGCGATCTGTTCTTCGGCGGGCTCGGGCAGGCTCACGTTGCCTTTGCCGAGAAAGCCGAGATTCATCGGATAACCGTCGGCGGCCTGCAGCATGCGTTCGAGATGCCAGGGCCCAGGCGTGCAGGTCGTTGCGTTGGTGCCGGTAGCCGGCCCGGTACCGCCACCGATCATCGTCGTCACACCGCTCGCGAGCGCTTCATCGATCTGCTGCGGGCTGATGAAGTGGATGTGCGTATCGATGCCGCCCGCGGTGACGATCTTCCCTTCGCCAGCAATGACCTCGGTAGCCGCGCCAATCGCAATCGTCACACCGGGCTGGATGTCCGGGTTACCCGCCTTGCCGATCCCGACCACCCGACCGCCCTTGATACCGATATCCGCCTTCACGATGCCCCAGTGATCGAGTATCACCGCATTCGTGATGACGGTATCGACGACGTCCGCGGCAACGCGTTGCGACTGACCCATGCCGTCGCGAATGACCTTGCCGCCGCCGAATTTCACTTCCTCGCCGTAGATCGTATAGTCGCGCTCGATTTCGATCAGTAGCTCGGTGTCGGCGAGGCGGACGCGGTCGCCCGTTGTGGGGCCGAACATTTCCGCGTATGCGCGGCGGCCGATGCGTAATGTCATGGTGTGAGTCCGGAGAAAAGCATGAAGATTCGACGACGTGGAGCGAGCGGGGCGAGCGGGGTGTTACCGCCTCACAGCTTGCCCATCACCTTGCCGTTGAAACCGTAGACGACGCGCTCGCCGGCGAGCGCAACGAGTTCGACGGTGCGCGACTGGCCTGGCTCGAAGCGCACGGCGGTGCCGGCCGCGATATTCAGCCGGAAGCCACGTGCGGCCTCGCGATCGAATGCAAGCGCCGGGTTGACCTCGTAGAAGTGATAGTGCGAGCCGACCTGAACGGGCCGGTCGCCGGTGTTCGATACCGTTACCGTGATGGTTGCGCGGCCAACGTTCAGTTCGTGTTCGCCATCGTCGATGAGCAGTTCGCCGGGAATCATGGGGCGCTCCTTTACGGAATCGGATGATGAACGGTGACGAGCTTTGTGCCGTCGGGGAACGTGGCTTCGACCTGGATATCGGGAATCATCTCGGGGATGCCGTCCATGACGTCGTCGCGCGTGAGCAGCGTGGTGCCGTAGTGCATCACCTCGGCGACCGTTTTGCCGTCGCGCGCGGCTTCCATCAGCGCCGCCGAAATGAACGCGATGGCTTCCGGGTAATTGAGCTTCAGGCCGCGCGCGCGGCGCCGCTCGGCGAGCAGGGCGGCGGTGAAGATCAGCAGTTTGTCTTTTTCGCGAGGGGTTAGCTTCATCGGGTCGGGTCAGTCGCAATCTGCGCGGGGAATGGAGGGCGTACTCAAGATAGCAAGCTCGTTTAACGGGACGCTTACAGGCCGGTGGGCAACGCGGCGCCGAACCACTTCTTCGACATCGTGTTCAGCGTGCCGTCCTGCTTCGCCTGCGCGATGGCCGCATCGACTTTCTGCAGCAGACGCGGCTCGTTCTTGTTCAGACCGACGAAGCACGGCGAATTCTTGATCACGAACTTGGGCTCGGGGCGACGCGGTGGATTCTTCGCGAGGATCGCGGCTGCGACGATGTTGCCTGCGGCGATCAGTTGAACCTGACCGGACAGGAACGCGGCAATCGTCGCGTTGTTGTCTTCGAAGCGCTTGATCGTCGCGTTCGGCGCCAATTGCGTCAGGGCGATTTCTTCGAGCGCGCCACGAGTCGCGCCGACGGTCTTGCCGGTCAGATCGGCGGGGCTCGCAACCTTGACGTCGGCGGGACCGAACACGCCCTGGTAGTACGGCGCATAGGCGGTCGAGAAATCGATGACCTTCTCGCGCTCAGGCGTTTTGCCGAGCGACGAGATGACGAGATCGACCTTGTTGGTCTGCAGATACGGAATGCGGTTCGCGCTGTTCACCGGCACGAGTTCGAGCTTCACGTTCAGCGATTTCGCGAGCAACGCGGCCGTATCGATGTCGTAGCCCTGCGGTTTGAGATCGGGACCGACTGCGCCGAACGGCGGATAGTCTTCGGGCACGGCGACTTTCAGCACGCCGGCCTTCGTGATCGAGTCGAGGGCATCGGCGTGGGCGGTGGGCGTGACGAATGTGGTGAGCGCGAAGAGCGGAGCGAGCAGTAGTGAAGCAAGCGAGGCGCGGCGAGTATGGTGTGTCCGGCGGTTGGGCGGTTGATTCAGGTTCATCGACGGGAGGTCTCCAGCGGGCGGATCGCCTGCCGTCGGATGCGGCAGATGCGTGGGGCTGTAACGAGCAAGGCGTATGCCAAGCGAAAGGCGTCGTGGCTCAGCGTTGTCGGGTGGGGCGCTGCGAGTGACGTGCACCGTTCGGATGCGTGATGACGGTGTGGAATGCACTGCGACGGTGCGTTTTGAGGGCTTGGTCCGACGATGGCCCGGGCTACCTTTCGCGGATCGGGTCGAGGGGGTGTTGGCGGATTACGTTAAGGGTTGCTTCAAACGGGTCGGGCGGTCTGGAAGACCCGATCACGTCGACCACAGCCTCAGCGGCACGGCTTCGACGCCATGCACGATAGGCCGTAGCTGCAGCCAGCATTGTGTGAGCGCTTGCTGAAGCGGCTCCATCGATCGCGCGGCCGCACGCACCAGCAATACGTTCGGGCATACGCAGGTTGCGGCCGCGCGAATCGTATCGTCGAAGGGTAGCGTGGCGGTGAGCGATTCGGCGAGCGCATCATCGCAGGCGGGGCCAATTGCCCACAGCGTGCCGTACGCGGTAAAACCATCCAGGCCCTGAGGCGCAGTGCGCAGCGTATCGGCAGCGGTGACACGCGCGCGTTCTAACCAGAGCGTCTCGCCATTGGGGCCGACGATGCGTGCATCGCTGCGCAGCGTGCCTGCGGACCAGTGCTCGCCCGCGGCCTGTCTACCGAGTTGCATCGCATCCCAACCGATCGCGGTGGCGTTCTCGGAGAGCGTGAGCGTGAAGCCGAGTTCCGCGTGAGCGTGTTCGAACACGATGTTGTTCTGCGGCAGCCAGTCCAGTTTCGCGCCGGCGCCGACGCGGATATCGATGTGCTGCTGCGCGACGCGTCCGTTCGACTTGTACCACTTGGTCGCGCCGGGTGTCGCGAGCACGGCGTGGGTACCGGCGGCTAGTACGATATCGATGTCGAGCCGATCGCCGCCGGCCACCCCGCCTGGCGGATGAACGATCACCGCATGACAAACCGAATCGCCTTCGGGATAGAGCGGCCGTTGCACGCGCAACGGACCGCGATGCAACCGATGTGTCAGTGCCGTGCGTGCCTGCTGCAACGTAAAACCGAGCTCAAGCCGCGCGCGCCATTCGGCGTGCGGGACGGAGTGCGCGGGATGCAGCGTGGCGTGAGGTTCGTGCAGCGACATGCGGATCGAGGAGGAGGGATACAGCGATGCGCCGAGAATAGCACGCGTGTGTGGGCTGGCGACGGCTGGCCGGGGAAAGGAGTGTGTCGTATCGGAATGCGTGCGGCGACGTGCACCAACGATGCAACATCAGCGACGCAACATCAACGGCACAACTTCAACGGCGCAGCGTCCGCATCGCGACGAGACTCAGACCGCGATGAGTTCACGCACGCCATCGGCGTCCATATTTTTCCCTTCGCCGCCCGCGACGATTTCGCCGCGACTCATCACCCAGTATTGATCGGCGATCGCTTTAGCGAAGTCGTAGTACTGCTCGACGAGGAGGACGGTGAGCCCCATTTCCTCGACGAGTTGCCGCAGGGTGCGCCCGATGTCCTGGATGATGGACGGCTGAATACCTTCGGTGGGCTCATCGAGAATCAGTAGTTGGGGCTCGCTCATCAGCGCGCGCCCAATGGCGAGTTGTTGCTGCTGCCCGCCGGACAGATCACCGCCGCGTCGCGAGCGCATGTCCTTGAGTACGGGAAAGAGCTCATAGATACGCTCGGGAATTCTCGAAGGAGCCTTCCGACTAGCGGCTCCGACCAACAGATTTTCCTCGACGGTAAGCCGCGGAAAGATGTCCCGTCCTTGCGGCACATAGGCGAGCCCTTGCGACACACGCGCATGCGGCGGCAACTTGGCAAGCGACGCACCGCGCCAGGCGATCGACCCGCTGCGAGCGTTGACGACCCCCATGAGACAGCGCAACAGCGTGGTCTTACCGACACCGTTGCGCCCAAGCAGGACGGTCAGCTTGCCATCGGGAACGGAGAGCTTCACATCACGAAGAATGTGGCTCCCACCGTAGTATTGATTCAAACCTTCGACTTCAAGCATGACAGTCCTTTACACAAGCGAAAACCAGACACCCAACCAAAGACGAGTGGAGCAATACCGACAGACAGCAACGACAGACAACAGCGACAGACAACAGCGACAGACAACAGCGACAGACAACAGCGACAGACAACAGCGACAGACAACAGCGACAGACAACAGCGACAGACAACAGCGACAGACAACAAGCGATGGATCTCAAAGACACTGAACGACCCAGCCGCGACACACGAAGTGTGGAGTGGGATGAATGACTGCTGTGTCACTACCGTTGAGAGTGCGAGGGATGATCTCGTCTCGGACCACTACCGTTTCAATGCGAGGGCGACACTTAGGTGCGGGCCACTCCGGCTACACGCGGAAATGACCCGCTATCGTCTCGAGCGGCTTTCTTTGCCTTCTTTCTTTGCCGCGGCAAAGAAAGAAGGTGCCGCCCCGCACAGGGGCAACGCTTGCGCCGCGAGGCGCTAAATCAAAGCCGCCTGCCCAGGCAAACAAACCAACCACGAGGCGCTAACAAAAAGCCGCCTGCCCAGGCAAAAACCCCCAACGACGAGCCACAAACAAACAACAAGCCGCCACCCAAGGCAAAAAAAGACCAATCACCTCCCGAGATAAGACTCAATCACAGTCTCGTCACGCTTGACGCTATCCAAAGTTCCATCGGCAAGAACCCGCCCTTCAGCCATAACAGTAACCCTACCGGTATCACCGGCCAAAGCAGCAACAAACTCCATATCATGCTCAACAACCATCATCGAACAAGACCCGCGTAAGCGATTCAACAGCAAAGCCAACTCCATAGTCTCGTCATCAGTCATGCCAGCCGCAGGCTCATCAAGCAACAACAAGGCAGGGCGTTGCATCAACAACATGCCAATTTCAAGCCGCTGCTTTTGCCCATGCGACAACTCACCGGCCAACCGAAGCGCCTCACTTTCCAGGCGAATCACAGCAAGCGTCTCCTCAATCAACGCTTGCGCAGAACGATCAAGCCGCGCCCGCAGAGAAGCCCACCACCCCTTATCCGTCTTCATAGCCAGTTCGAGATTCTCCCAAACCGGATGCTGCTCAAAGACGGTAGGCTTCTGAAACTTCCTCCCGATCCCAGCACGTGCAATAGAAGGCTCATTCATCCGTGTCAGATCGATCGTCTGCCCAAGAAAGACCTTGCCAGAATCCGGCGAAGTCTTCCCGGTAATCACATCCATCATCGTGGTCTTGCCTGCACCATTCGGCCCAATGATGCAACGCAATTCCCCCACATCGATCGACAGCGACAGCGCGTTAAGCGCACGAAACCCATCGAAACTAACAGTCACGTCCTCGAGATACAGAATCGTGCCGTGCGACACATCGATCTCACCGGGCACGACCGCGTGACCCATTCCGGCCACACCGCTCAACGACCGCTCGGCGGGTTCTTCCGGTAGATCGAGACCAACCACCAACGGGTTCTGAATCATGAGCGATTCCTCCTGCGCGTCACGAGTTCGATTAACCCCATGATGCCGTTCGGCAGCAAGAGCGGCACCAGCACGAAGATCAGCCCCAGAAAAAACAACCAGTACTCAGGAAAATTCGCCGTAAAAAAGCTCTTCGCACCGTTCACCGCGAACGCACCGATGATCGGCCCGATCAACGTACCGCGCCCGCCCACCGCGACCCAGATCGCCATTTCGATTGAATTACCCGGCGACATCTCACCGGGGTTGATGATGCCAACCTGCGGCACATACAGCGCGCCAGCAATACCACACAGCACCGCCGACACCGTCCACACGAACAGCTTGTAAGCGAGCGGGCTATAGCCGAGAAACATCAACCGGGTTTCGCCATCGCGCACCGCGGTAACGACGCGCCCGAGCTTCGACGTAACGATGGCGCGCGCACCGAGAAACGCGAGCACGAGCACAGCGAAAGTGATCAGCAACAACGCGGTCCGGGTACCTGGATGAGTGACAGGAAAGCCGCCGATGCGCTTGAAGTCGGTGAAGCCGTTGTTTCCGCCAAAGCCCGTTTCGTTGCGATAGAACAGCAACATCGCAGCGAACGTAAGCGCCTGCGTAATGATCGACAGATACACGCCCTTCACACGCGAGCGGAACGTAAAGAACCCGAACACCCACGCGACCACCGCAGGCACCGCGACCACCAGCAACAGCGCATACCAGAGATGGTCGGTGCCTTGCCAGTACCACGGTAGCGCATGCCAGTCGAGGAACACCATGAAGTCAGGCAGATCACTACCGTACTTACCTTCATGCCCGATCGCGCGCATCAGATACATACCGATCGCGTAGCCGCCGAGCGCAAAAAACAGCGCGTGACCCAGACTCAGAATGCCGCAGTAGCCCCACACGAGATCGAGCGCAAGTGCCGCGATCGCGTAGCACATGAACTTGCCACTGAGCGTCATCGCATACGCCGACAGATGAAACGCACTCGATTCCGGCAGTACGAGCGCAGCAAACGGCACACCGAGCCCGATAACGATAATCAGCGCGATCAGCGCAAGCCACGCGCGACGCGACAGCAACGCGGGACGCGGCGGCAGGCCGAGCGCGAAGCCGCTCGGCACCGCACGCGCGGCGGCGGTGGCCGCCGGTAGCGAAGCAGAGGATGAGGAGGCAGAAGCCGACGTAGAGACAGCTGTCATCTCAAGCCTCCGCGCTGCGGCCCTTCAGGGCGAACATGCCTTGAGGACGCTTCTGGATGAACAGCACGATCAGCACGAGCACCGCGATCTTCGCGAGCACGGCGCCCCAGAACGGTTCGATTGCCTTGCTGACGAGCCCGAGCCCGAACCCGCCGAGCACAGTACCGGCCAGTTGCCCGACACCACCCAGCACGACCGCCATGAACGAATCGATGATGTAGCTCTGGCCGAGGTCGGGGCCGACATTGCCGATCTGCGAGAGCGCGCAGCCGCCGAGCCCGGCGATGCCCGCGCCGAATGCAAACGCATACGAATCGACGCGCGCGGTTTTCACACCGACGCACGCGGCCATGCGCCGGTTCTGCGTGACCGCACGCACGAACAACCCGAGCCGCGTCTTCGTCAGCACAGCCCACGCGATACCAACGACGATCAGTGAGAACGCAAGAATAGCGAGGCGGTTGTACGGCAGGATCAGATTCGGCAGCACGGTGACGCCGCCGCTCATCCATGACGGGTTGACGACCTGCACGTTCTGCGCGCCGAAGATCATGCGCGTCGCCTGGATCAGGATCAGGCTCACGCCGAAGGTCGTGAGCAGCGTTTCGAGCGGTCGGCCATACAGATGTTTCAACACGAGCCGCTCCAGCACGATGCCGACAACCGCAGCCGCAACGAACGAAGCAGGCACCGCGAACAGCGGATACCAGTCGAACGAGCCCGGCGCGTGGTGCTGGATAAAGTTCTGCACCGCATAGGTCGCGTAGGCGCCGATCATCAGGAATTCGCCGTGCGCCATATTGATCACACCGATCAGACCATAGGTGATCGCCAGCCCGAGCGCTGCGAGCAGCAACACGCTGCCAAGCGATAGCCCCGCGAACAACGTACCGGCGATCTCGCTGCGGCGCTGGATCGAATCGAGCGCATCGAGACCCTGTTGAGCGACTGTGCGAATGCCCGCGTCGCTCTCCGCAAAACTGCCGTCAGGCTTCTTCGCGACGAGCGGACGCAACAGTTCATACATGTCGAGATCATGGCGCGCCGCGACGAGCTTGACCGCTTCGAGTCGTGTCGCGACATCGGGATTGTGCAGGGCGGTCATCGCCCACAGCGTGTCGAGGCGCTTCTTCAGCGTGGGGTCGGTTTCCTTCGCACGGGCCGCGTCGATCAGCGGCTTCATCGCGGGGTCGGGGTTTTTCAGCAGTGCGCCGATCGCGGCGCGGCGTGCTTCGACGTCAGGTGAGTCGAGTTGCAGGCCCGACAGTGCGCCCGTTACCTTTGAGCGCAGCAGATTGTTCAGCGTGACAGGCTGCGCATCGCCGGCGGCGACGGTCTTGCCGGTCGCGGCATCGTGTGCGGTGTCGCCATCGAGGATCAGCACTTCGCCGCCGTCGGTGGCGAGCGCGTTGTCTTCGGACAGCGCTTTCAGCAACGCAAGCGACGTTGCATCGTGAGTGGCGATCAGCTTGTCGATCGCGGCGGACTTCGCGTCGAAGTCGTCGGCGGCGAGCGGTGCGACATCAGCTGGCGTCAGCGCGAATGCGGCGAGCGGCGCACCGGCGAGTACCGCGACAAGGACAGTGCCGACGGATCGGCGCAGCAGCCCTGAAAAAGGAAACGCCATAGTGGCCTTCGGAAATAAAACAGCACTGCAGTCGGTACGGCATCGCTTCACAAGCCGATGCCGTACCGTCGGTTCACTTACGCAACGCGCGAGCGCCGCAAGAACGCGGGGATCGAACTGACGACATCCGGCTTGCCCGCATTGCCCGCGATATACGGACTCCACGGTTGCGCACGGATCGTCGTCTTGGTGCGCCACACGACATTGAACTGCCCATCGGCGCGTACTTCACCGATCATCACCGGCTTGTGCAGATGGTGGTTACCGTCCATCTCGAGCGTGAAGCCCGACGGTGCTGCTACCTTCTGGCCGATCATCGCGACGCGCACCTTGTCGACGTCGGTGCTCTTCGCTTTCTCGACGGCCTGCTTCCACATGTGGATGCCGACCCACGTCGCTTCCATCGGATCGTTGGTGACGCGCTTCGTACCGCCCGGCAGGTTCTGCGATTTAACCCAGTCGGCCCATTGCTTCTTGAACTTCTCGTTGGTCGGATTGCGCAGCGACATGAAGTAGTTCCATGCGGCGAGGTTGCCGACCAGCGGTTTCGTATCGATGCCGCGCAGCTCTTCTTCGCCAACCGAGAACGCGACGACCGGTACATCGGTTGCCTTCAAACCCTGATTACCGAGTTCCTTGTAGAACGGCACGTTCGAATCGCCGTTCACCGTCGAGATCACGGCCGTCTTACCGCCCTGCGAGAACGTCTTGATGTTCGCGACGATGGTCTGATAGTCGCTGTGACCGAACGGCGTGTAGACCTCCTGGATGTCCGCGTCCTGCACGCCTTTCGACTTCAGGAACGCACGCAGGATCTTGTTCGTCGTGCGCGGATAGACATAGTCGGTGCCGAGCAGGAAGAAGCGCTTCGCACCGCCGCCTTCGGCGCTCATCAGATATTCGGTGGCGGGAATCGCCTGCTGGTTCGGCGCTGCGCCGGTATAGAACACGTTGCGCGACATTTCTTCGCCTTCGTACTGCACCGGGTAGAACAGCAGGCCGTTCAGTTCTTCGAACACCGGCAGCACCGACTTGCGCGACACCGAGGTCCAGCAGCCGAACACGACTGCGCACTTGTCCTGGGTGATCAGCTGACGCGCCTTCTCGGCGAACAGCGGCCAGTTCGACGCCGGGTCGACAACGACCGGTTCGATCTTGCGTCCGAGCACACCGCCGCTCGCGTTGATCTCGGCGATGGTCATCAACGCCGTGTCTTTCAGCGACGTCTCCGAGATCGCCATCGTGCCCGACAGGGAGTGCAGGATGCCGACCTTGATCGGGCCGCTGCCCGACTGCGCGCGCGCGAACGGGCTTTGACCCGCGAGCGCAAGTGCGCCGCTCATGGAGCCGAGCTTCAGCAGACTACGACGTTTCATGTATTTCCCCTTGCCATGGATAGTTGAGTGTTATGGACGTCAGCGACGACCGCGACGGCGGCGGCATGCGTGAAATGTGTAGCGCCGCATGGCTTGCCGGACCGTTACTGCAAGGCATATGCCAGCGTGAGTGGATGGGGTTCAGACGCGCGAGTCGTGCTGCAAGTCGTGCTGTGAAGCGGCTGTGCCCGGCGCGGTTCGATGCGCGCTGGGCGCGAAACTGGTGCAGCGGCGTTTGCGCCGCTTCGTTGCGGCGCGGTGCGCACCGCAACGAAGCGCATGTCAGCCATCGATGGATGGCTGCGGTGCATCGTCGCCGCCCCGTTGTGCACGCGCGTGCGTCTGCCTACACTGGAAGACCGATTCTCGACCCTCGCCACTTCAAGGAGAATGAAACATGACCGAGCGCTCCACGCCTTACGCCAGCACCCCCGATCTGTCCGCATTCTGGATGCCGTTCACCGCCAACCGACAGTTCAAGAGCGCGCCGCGCCTGCTCGTGAGCGCGAAGGGGATGTACTACACGTCGCACGACGGACGGCAGATTCTCGACGGCACGGCGGGGCTGTGGTGCGTCAACGCGGGGCACTGTCGCGACGAGATCGTCGCCGCCGTTCAGGCGCAGGCTGCGGAGATGGACTTCGCACCGACGTTCCAGATGGGCCACCCGAAGGCATTCGAAGCCGCGACGAAGATCGCGAAGCACACGCCCGGCGACCTCAAGCACATCTTCTTCGTGAACTCCGGGTCGGAAGCCGTCGATACCGCGCTGAAAATCGCGCTCGCCTATCACCGCTCGCGAGGCGAAGGACAGCGCACGCGCTTTGTCGGACGCGAGCGCGGGTATCACGGGGTGGGTTTCGGCGGGATTTCGGTGGGCGGTATTGCGCCGAACCGGAAGACGTTTTCAGGCGGCTTGCTGCCCGCGGTCGATCATCTGCCACATACGCTGAATATCAAGGAGGCGGCGTTCTCGAAAGGCCAGCCCGCCTGGGGCGCACATCTGGCGGATGAACTCGAGCGCATCGTCACGCTGCACGATGCATCGACGATCGCGGCGGTGATCGTCGAGCCGGTGGCCGGTTCGACGGGCGTGCTGATTCCGCCGCAGGGCTATCTGCAGCGGCTACGCGAGATCTGCACGAAGCACGGCATTCTGCTGATCTTCGATGAAGTGATCACGGGTTGGGGGCGACTCGGTACGCCGTTCGCCGCGCAGTATTTCGGCGTCACGCCCGATCTGCTGACGATGGCCAAGGGCACCAACAATGCCGCGGCACCGCTAGGTGCGGTTGCCGCGAGCGCGCGGATTCACGATTCGATCGTCGACGGGGCGCCCGCGGGCATCGAACTGTTTCACGGCTATACGTATTCGGGGCACCCAATTGCCGCCGCCGCTGCCTGCGCCACGATCGATCTCTACGAGCGCGAGGGGTTATTCGAACGTGCGGCGCGGATGGCGCCGATCTTCGAGCAGGCAATCCATCGGCTGCGCGGCGAGCGTCATGTCATCGACGTGCGCAACCTTGGGCTCGTGGGTGGCGTGGAACTCGCGCCGCGCGACGGTGCGCCCGGCGCGCGGGCGGCTGAAGTGTTCCTGCGCTGCTATCAGAAGGGCGTGTTGACGCGCTATACCGGCGACATCCTCGCGTTCTCGCCGCCGCTCATCATCGAGGAAGGGCAGATCGATGAAATCTTCCGCACGGTTGCGGAGGTATTGCGCGAGACGGAATGAGTTAGTACGTAGGAACCGACGAGTCGACCTGACGCGACCATGCGTCGATGCCGCCCTGCAGATTGAACACGTGTTGATAGCCACGCGATTCGAGGAACATCGCGACTTGCGCGCTACGTGCGCCGTGATGGCACACGCAGACAATCTGCGCATCGTCTTCGAGTTCTTCGCTGCGCGCCGGAATCTCGCGCATCGGAATCGACACGCTGCCCGCGATCTGCGCCGTCGTGACTTCCCACGGCTCGCGCACATCCAGCAGGACAGGTGCGGCACGCGACTTGTCGGCGAGCCATTCGGCGAGAGCGGGGGCGGTCAGGTTTTGCATCGATTGATCCGGAACGGGTGGGGTAGTGAAGTGCGCCGGCCGCGGAGTCGCATAGGCGACGCGCGGCCGGACAAGCCAGATTCGGCTTTAGAACTTGAAGCGCGGCGGCTGGACCGCGTTGGTCAGCGGCTCGACGTAGGTTTCGAACACGTCGGCGACGCGGTACTGCTTTTCATCGATACGCGTGATGATCTGTGCCTTCATCACCGGCGCCGTGCCGACGAATGCGGCCAGACGGCCGCCTACCTTCAGTTGTTCGAGAATCTCTTGCGGCAGCACCGGCAGACCGCCCGACACGCAGATCACGTCGTACGGCGCCGCCGAGGCCCAGCCCAGCGCGCCGTCGCCGGTGGCGACTTCGGCGTTCAGCACGCCGTTCGCGGCAAGGTTCTGCTTCGCGAGCCCAGCAAGTTCCGGTTCGATGTCGATGGTCAGCACGTGTTGCGCGCGGTGCGCAAGCAGTGCGGCCATGTAGCCCGACCCGGAGCCGATTTCCAGCACGCTTTCGTGCTTCTTCACCGCCAGTTCCTGCAGCACGCGCGCTTCGACGCGCGGCGCGAGCATGTGCTGGCCGGCCGGCAGCGGCACTTCGAAGTCGACAAAGGCGAGATCGCGATGAATGGCGGGAACGAAGTTCTCGCGCTTGACGATCGACAGCAGGTTCAACACGTCCTGGTCGAGCACTTCCCAGGGGCGGATCTGCTGTTCGATCATGTTGAAACGCGCTTGCTCGATATTCATGGTGGGTTCGGCGGTTTTAGGTTGAATGCGGCCCGATCGGGACGGGCGCCGTGCGGCGGACGCGGCGGCTTCGCTGGTGCCGGAAAATCCGGTAGGCAGCCGGCAGGCAGTGGCCGCGCAACTGCCGGATTGTACCAAACCGGGCGGATGCCTTGTCGGGTTGCCGACAGGCCGCCTCAGTGTTTATCCCTAGACGATGGCACTTGCGGAGCGCACGTCGGCCAGGCAAAAATGTAATCGATTACATTCTGGAGTACAGCAGTGGCGACCTCGTCGCGTCTATCACGTTCCCCGCGTTCGATCTCTTCGGCCCCGGCGTCACGCTCCGGGAAGCCGGACCTGTCTACCGCTGCGCCCGAATTCGGCCGCCATTCGATTGCTAGCGTCGCGGAGCAGGCGGGCGTGTCGGTCGCAACGGTGTCGCGCGTGCTCAACGGCCATGACAACGTGCGGCCGGCGACACGCGACCGAGTCCTCGCCGCGATCAAGGCGAGCGGTTATCGCGTTAATGAGCTCGCGCGCAACCTGCGCACGGCCGAAAGCCACCTGCTGCTCACGATGGTCCCCGACATCGGCAATCCGTTCTATGCGGAGATCGTGCGGGGTATCGACAGCGTGGCGCGGGAGCACGGCTACTTCATGCTGTTGTGCGACACCGGTGCGGACCTCGGGCGCGAGCGTAGTTACTTCGACCTGCTGCGGCAACATCGCGCGGACGGCGCGATCTGTCTCGATCCGGCCGCGATTCACCAGGCGCTCGCGGAAGACTCGGACACGCTGCCGTGGGTCGCGTGCTGCGAATTCGATACGTCGGTTGGTGTGCCGTACGTCGGTATCGATAACTACACCGCCGCCGGCGACGCGGTGCGACATCTGCTCGCGCGCGGCCATCGGCGTATCGGGTTGATCAATTCCGCCGACAGCTATCTGTATGCGCAGCACCGCGAGCTCGGCTACCTCGGTGCGCTGTGCGCTGCGGGCATCGCGCCTGACCCGCGCTGGCGCATGACTGTCACGAATCTCGACTACGCGGCGGGCGGCGCGGCGGCGACCGCGCTGATGCAACTGGCCGATCCGCCGGACGCGGTGTTCGCGGTGTCGGACACGCTCGCAATCGGCGTGATCGCCGGGTTGCGCGAAGCGGGCTGGCGCGTGCCCGACGACATCGCGGTGGTCGGCTTCGACGATATCTCGCTGGCCGCGCAGGTCGACCCACCGCTCACGACGATTGCCCAGCCGATGCGCGAACTCGGCGAAACCGCCGCGCGTCTGCTGTTGCAGCGGCTCGCGAATCCGCACGCAAGTGTGCCGGGCGTGCTGCTGCCGCACCGGCTCGTCGTGCGCAAGAGCGCGTGAAACAGATGAGGCCTGAAAGATGAGCCACGAGCGATGAGCGTCGCCGTACGCTTCGACGACATCCGCAAGGACTTCGGTCCGGTGCGGGTATTGCACGGCGTGAGTTTCGATCTCGCGCCGGGTCGCATCTATGGCTTGCTCGGCGAGAACGGCGCGGGCAAATCGACGTTGATGAAAATCCTGGCCGGCTATGAAACGGCGAGCGCGGGTGCGTTGTTTATCGACGGCCATGCACAGCAGTTCGACGGATCGCGCGCTGCGGAAGCCGCGGGGATTGTACTGATCCATCAGGAGTTCAACCTCGCCGAGCATCTGAGCATCGCGCAGAACATCTACCTCGGTCACGAAAAGCGGCGCGGCTGGTTCGTCGACGATGTGGCGATGCGTGCCGGTGCCGAACAGTTCCTCGCGCAGGTCGGTCTCGCGCGCGACCCCGATACGAAAGTGCGCGACCTGATCGTCGCGGAAAAGCAGCTGGTCGAAATTGCTAAAGCGCTGTCGCGGCGCGCGCGTCTCCTGATCATGGACGAACCGACCGCGACGCTAACGCCTGCCGAAACGGGCCGGCTCTTCGCGCTGATGGCGAAGTTGAAGGCCGACGGCGTGACGCTCGTGTACATCTCGCACAAACTCGACGAGGTCGAGCGCATCACCGACGAAGTCATCGTGATGCGCGATGGCCGCTTCGTCGCGCGCAGCGAAACGGCGGGGCTCGCGCGTCAGCAGATGGCGAACCTGATGGTCGGGCGCGAGGTGTCCGACATGTTTCCCGACAAGCTCACCGTCCCCGCCGATGCGCCGCTTGCGTTGAAGGTGGATGGCCTGAGCGTGCCGGGCTGGGTCGATAACCTGAGCTTCGAGGTGCGCGCCGGCGAAGTGCTCGGCTTTGCAGGTCTCGTCGGTGCGGGTCGCACCGAAGCATTCGAAGCGTTGATCGGACTGCGCCGACGCAGCGCGGGCCGTATCGAACTGGCAGGGCGCGCGGCGGACCTGAAGAATCCGCGCGATGCGATGCGCCGCGGCCTCACGTACCTGAGCGAGGACCGCAAGGGCAAGGGGCTGCATGTGAACCTGAACCTGCAGGACAATCTCACGCTGATGACACTCGAGCGTTACGCGCATCCGTTGATCGACCTGAAAGCGGCGCGCAAGACGTTGCTGGATGCGCTCGGTGAATTCGGCATTCGTACCGGCGACCCCGGTAGCCGCGCACGCATGCTGTCCGGCGGCAACCAGCAGAAGCTCGCGCTCGCCAAGTTCCTGCAGCCCAATCCAAACGTGATCGTGCTCGACGAACCGACGCGCGGCGTCGACGTCGGTGCGAAGCGCGACATCTATTTTCTGATTCACCGGCTCGCGTCGCAGGGGCGCGCGGTGATCGTCATCTCGTCCGAACTGATCGAACTGATCGGGCTGTGCCATCGCGTCGCGGTGATGCGCGCGGGCACGCTGCAGACGACGCTCGGTCTCGACCATCTCACCGAAGAGGAATTGATCGCTCATGCGACCGGCACCCACTGAAGCTGCGCCGTCCGGCCGCGCATGGCGGCTCGCGCGGCGTTTGCACGGCCTCGGGCCGTTAGCGGGCCTCATCCTGCTGTGCGTCGCGGGCACGCTGCTCAATCGCGACTTCGCGACGCTCGACAACATGATGAACGTGCTTACGCGCACGTCGTTCATCGGCATCATCGCGGTCGGCATGACGTTCGTGATCATCTCGGGCGGCATCGATCTGTCGGTGGGATCGATGGCGGCGCTGATCGCGGGCAGCATGATCTGGCTGATGAATGCGTTAGCTGGTCATGCGCTTGCGCCGCTCGCGATCGTTCTGATCGGTATCGTGTGCGCGCTGGTGCTCGGTGCGTTGTTCGGCTGTGCGCATGGTTTGCTGATCACGAAAGGGCGGATTGAACCGTTCATCGTCACGCTCGGTACGCTCGGCATTTTTCGCGCGGTGCTGACGTGGCTCGCTGATGGCGGTGCATTGACACTCGATAACTCATTGTCCGATCTGTACGGCCCTGTGTATTACGCGAGCCTGTTTGGCGTTCCGGTGCCGATCTGGGTGTTCCTCGTCGTTGCGGCCGGCGGCGCGTTGATCCTGAACCGCACCGCTTTTGGCCGGCATGTGCAGGCGATCGGTTCGAACGAACAGGTGGCGCGCTATGCGGCGATCAACGTCGATGCGGTGAAGATCGTTACCTACGTGTTGCTCGGCATCTGCGTCGGCGTGGCCACCGTGCTGTACGTGCCGCGACTCGGTTCCGCAACGCCGACCACAGGCCTGTTGTGGGAACTCGAAGCTATCGCTGCGGTGGTGGTCGGCGGCACAGCGCTGAAGGGCGGTGAAGGGCGCGTGGTCGGAACTGTGATCGGTGCGGTGCTGCTGTCGGTGATCGCGAACATTCTCAATCTGACCAGCATCATCAGTGTGTATCTGAATGCGGCGGTGCAGGGCGCGGTGATCATCGTCGTCGCGTTCCTGCAGCGCGGGCGGCGCTAGCAGGTGGGTAGATTCGCCGGTCTGGTGTCATGCCGGTGACAGGTGGGTGACAGGCGGGCCAGCGAGAAGACAGAACAACGATAACGCAACAGAAGTAACGCAACAGCACGACGATATTCAACATGATGGGTCGTTCAACAATCAACGGGGCGCGAGACGCCTACGACAGGAGAGTCAACATGAAGCAGGTCATTCGGGCGGTTGGCGTGGGGATGTTGGCGCTGGGGTTGCTGGGCACCGCGAGCGGTGCGCAGGCCGAAGAGAAAGTCACACTGGGCGTTGCGATCCCGACTGCGGATCACGGCTTCACGGGCGGGATCGTGTGGTGGGCGAACAAGGCGAAGAGCGATCTCGAGAAAGCCCATCCGGATCTGAAAGTCATCGTGAAGACCGCGGCAGGCTCGCCCGAGCAGGCGAACCAGCTGCAGGATCTCGTCACCGTGAACAAGATCAATGCGCTCGTCATCTTCCCATTCGAATCGGCGTCGCTCACGCAGCCGGTTGCGCAGGTGAAGAAGAAGGGTGTGTACGTGACGGTGGTTGACCGCGGGTTGACGGACACGAGCGCGCAGGACGCCTACGTGGCCGGCGACAACACCGCGTTCGGCAAGCTGCCCGCCGAGTATCTGGCGAAGACGCTCAACGGTAAGGGCGACGTCGTCGTACTGCGCGGCATTCCGACGACGCTCGACAACGAACGTTACGGCGCATTCGAGGCCGTGCTGAAGAACTACCCCAACATGAAGATTCTCGACGCGAAGTATGCGAACTGGAATCGCGACGACGCATTCAAGGTGACGCAGGATTACCTGACGCGCTTCAAGCACATCGACGCCGTCTGGGCCGCCGACGACGACATGGCGATCGGCGTACTGAAAGCCATCGATCAGGCGAAGCGTACCGACATCAAGGAAGTGTTCGGCGGTGCGGGCTCGAAGGTGATGGTGAAGAAGTTGATCGATGGCGACCCGCTGATTCACGCCGACGTGTCGTATTCGCCGAAGTTCATCTACGACGCGATCAAGCTGACCGCTGAAGCGCGACTGAAGGGCGAGAAACTGCCGTCGACGACGATCATTCCGTCGGTGCTGATCATCAAAGAGAACGCCCAGCAGTTCTATTTCCCGGACTCGCCGTTCTGAGCGACGCATAGGTTGACCGATGCGGCGTACGCCGCATCCATTCATCGGGGGGCGCACCATGAAAACAATCAAAGGGCCGGCGATCTTTCTCGCGCAGTTCATGGGCGACGCGATGCCGTTCGACAGTCTCGCGCATCTGGCGGGCTGGGCCGCGGGTCTCGGCTACAAGGGCATCCAGGTGCCCGCCGATCCGCGTCTCGTCGATCTCGAACTGGCTGCGACAAGCCAGGCGTATTGCGACGATATACGCGCGGTGGTCGACAACGAAGGCATCGTGATTACCGAACTGTCGACGCATCTGCAGGGGCAACTCGTCGCGGTGCATCCCGCTTACGACACGCTGTTCGACGGCTTTGCGCCGAAGAGCGTCGGCGGCAATCCGGCGGCGCGCACCGAGTGGGCGATCCGCGAACTGAAGTTTGCCGCGAAGGCGTCGCAACGGCTCGGGCTTTGTACGCACGTGACGTTTTCCGGTGCGCTGGCGTGGCCGTATCTGTACCCGTGGCCGCAGCGGCCGGCGGGGCTTGTCGAAGCCGCGTTCGATGAACTCGCGCGCCGCTGGACACCGATTCTCGATGCGTTCGAAGACGCAGGCGTCGACGTCTGTTACGAGCTGCATCCGGGCGAAGACCTGCACGACGGCGTGACGTTCGAGCGTTTTCTCGATGCGGTGAAGCAGCACCCGCGCGCGAACATCCTGTACGACCCGAGTCACTTCGTATTGCAGCAACTCGACTACCTCGCGTTTATCGATCTCTATCATCCGCGCATCAAGGCGTTTCATGTGAAAGACGCGGAGTTCCGGCCGAACGGACGCCAGGGCGTGTACGGCGGCTATAGCGACTGGGTCGAACGGGCGGGCCGGTTTCGTTCGCTCGGCGACGGGCAGATCGATTTCGGCGCGATTTTCTCGAAGCTCGCGCAATACGATTTTCCGGGCTGGGCGGTGCTTGAGTGGGAATGCGCGTTGAAGCATCCGCAGGATGGTGCGCGTGAAGGTGCCGAGTTTATCCGGCGGCACATCATTCGTGTTGCGGAGCGTGCGTTCGATGATTTCGCGGGTAGCGGTGTCGATGCGCAGCAAGTCAAACAACTGCTAGGTCTTTGAACCGGGCAACAAGGGGACGACATGACGCGCAGGCTACGGCTGGGCATGGTGGGTGGCGGACAGGGCGCGTTCATCGGTGCGGTGCATCGGATTGCCGCGCGCCTCGACGACCGGTTCGAACTGGTAGCGGGTGCGTTGTCGTCGGATCCGCAGCGCGCGCAGAGCAGCGCGGCGGAAGCGGGCATCGCGCGCAGTTATGCGGACTGGCGCGAGATGGCACGCGCCGAGGCAGCCCGCGACGACGGTATCGATGTCGTTGCGATCGTTACGCCGAACCATCTGCATGCACCGGTAGCGACGGCGTTTCTCGAAGCGGGCATTCACGTGATCTGCGACAAGCCGCTGGCGATCTCGCTGGCGGAGGGCGAGGCGCTGGCCGCGCTCGCGCGCAGCAAACAGCGCCTGTTCGCACTGACGCATACGTATTCGGGCTATCCGCTCGTGCGTCATGCACGTGAGTTGATCGAGGCAGGCGAACTCGGTACCGTGCGCATCGTGCAGGTGGAGTACGCGCAGGACTGGCTCGCTGAGCCGGTCGAAACGACGGGCGCGAATCGCCAGGCGGTGTGGCGCACTGACCCGAGTCTCGCGGGGCCGGCGGGCTGCCTTGGCGACATCGGCACGCATGCGTATCATCTCGCGGCGTTCGTCACGGGTATGACGCCGTCGACGCTCGCCGCAGAGCTGCATACGTTCGTACCGGGACGCCGTATCGACGATCACGTACAGGCGATGCTGCGTTATGCGGATGGTGCGCGCGGCATGTTGTGGGCGAGTCAGGTGGCGAGCGGTGCGGAGAACGCGCTGCGTTTGCGCGTGTACGGAACGAAGGCGAACCTCGCGTTCGATCAGGAGCAGCCGAACGACTTGTGGTTCACGCCGCTCGGTGGCGCGGCGCAGCGCCTGACGCGCGCGCGGGTGAAAAGCGCGGTGGCCGCGCATGCGACGCGCGTGCCGGCGGGACACCCCGAGGGGTATCTCGAAGCGTTCGCGCAGTTGTATAAGGATGCTGCGCTGCAGATTGAGGCAATCGATAGTGGGCTCCCCGTTCCCGCCGAGAGCCGTTTGTTGACCACAGTCGACGATGGTGTAGCGGGATTGAAGTTTATCGACGCGGTGATCGCGAGTCACAGTGCCGATGGGGCATGGGTCGCGGTTTAAATTCAGCGAGGAGTATCGATGGACAGAAGAACGTTGATCTCAGGAAGCCTGGCCGGTGCTGCTATCGCGGCTATGACACCGCTGCATGCGCAATCGGCGCAATCCGCACAGGATGTCGCGACGCGCTTCGCGGCAACCTTGAGCGCACACGACATCGATGCGTTCGCCGCGCTCTTCTCCGGGCAGTACGTCAACCATCAGCTCAGTGCCGCGGCGACGCCGCCCGCCGGCGTCTCCAACAAAACCGCGACGGTGAATTTTTTCCGCGCGCGATTGACGGGGTTGCCCGATCTGAACGTCACCATCGAGACGACGGTGATCGACGGGGACAAGTGCGCTGCCAGCTTTGTCTATGAAGGCACGCACGAAGGCATTTTCTTTGGCGTCGCACCCACCGGCAAGAAACTCCGATTCACGTCGTGCGATATCTTTCGCGTGGCCGACGGGTTGATCGTCGAGCACTGGGGGATGGGCGATATCGCGGGGGTTCTGGCGCAACTCAAGGGCTGAGCGCGAGGGCGGCATTGCCGGGATGCAGAACCGCCCCCCAGTTGCGCTCATCGATATTCGCTTTTTGCCACACACACGGTCACCCCTTTTATCTGATTGACCACGGAGAGGATGCTCCAGATCTGCCCGCCGCTGCTTGCCGTGGCCCTGAGCCGCTGCAGGTCGGCGACCGCGTAGATCGAGTGGGTGAAGAAGTTGCCTTGACCGAACCGGGGGACATAGAACAGGTAGCTTCCTGCTTGCCAAAGCGTCCCCAGCGAACTTGCGTCTTTGCCCTGAAGATCGCCGAGGCGTTGTAACTGGCCTGGCGCCACGTCCGGAATGCGATATATCGTCGTCTCGCGCGATTCCAGTGTCTTTGACGAGCGGTTTTGAGCCCAGTGCTCGATGGCTGCGGTGCCGTAAAGCGACTGCCCATCGGTCAAGATCGAACGCAACCCGTCTACTGTGTGCAGACCGGGCGCAGGCGGCACACAGGCGAAGCGCAGCTGGTTACGCTGTGTGTCCCAGAAGAATATTCCGTGTTCGTTGACGAACAGATCCTGATTGGTATGGTCGCGGTCCGTGAGCAGTACGCGCAGAGACTGCGCATCGACGCCATCGACGCTAGCGGGAAATTTCTGTCCGTTGAAATAGTAGCGGCCGCTCGCGCGATCGAAGCCGTAGGTGTCCGCATTGTCGTTGTTGTCCGGCCTGAATATGTCGAAGGTCGCGGCCGCAGCGTCCTCTATCTGTGCGCCCCGGTAGTAGACCGCACGCGAGTCCCTGATGTACGCGTCGTCGATCCGTCCTTTCGCTTCGCCGGTGACGTACGACATCGATTGCACGTTTGCCGGATCGGCACCGACGACGAGATGTCCCTGGTAAAACAGCTGCACGCCGTCGCCGACATAGACCCGGTTGATTGCATGCAACGACGCGACATGGGCGCGCGGCAACGGAACGACGGGAAAGCGCCGATATTTGACCCGATTTGCGCTGCGTTCATCGACGGAACCGATCAGCGCCTGCCACGACCGATACGCCGGATCGCTGACCGATTGTCCGCAAAACCAGGCGCGCTGCGCGTCGGCCACATAGCCTTCGGCGACCACGCGCGCAGCGTCCGGCAGCAAACCGGAGATGACCTGGTCACCGCAATACACCGCGTGGGCATCCTGTCCCAAGGGAGCGAAGCCCTGAACCCCCAGTGGTTTGAAAGTACGCGCATCGGCACCGACGACCCTGTAGTAACCGTCGCCAGCGGAGACAGCGTAGACGTGGCCGTCATAACGAACGAAGCTGCCGGAGAGCGGCTCCTTGCCTCGTTCGATATCGTCGTAGTGAGTGTCCCTCAAGCTGATGAAGCAGCCAGTGATCAACGCAACTGCGATCAGCGTGAGCCCGACGATCGCTTGCAGATTCCGATGCGCTCGAATCTTCATCGCTTTGTCGTCTGGTTCTATACGAATGGTCTCAATGTTCCGGAACGATTGACGCGCATCAGGCATTGCCCTTTTGCGTAGCCCTGCCGCAACAGCAGGACAACGCTACTTCCTGCTCTTCCTGATCTGTTCTTCAAACGCGATATCGAGCTTGCTCGCCTTACGCGGCTTCGCAGGCCCGACTCCATCGACGAACTTCACGAAATCGTCGAGCGGCAACGGCTCGCACAGCCGCACCTCGTTGCCGCTCGAACGGTCCACCAGAAAAAAGACGCCGCCCGCGAGACTGATGGCCGCGTACTGCGGATTGCCGCTGCGGGTTTTTAACCGCTCGACAGCATGAATGGCTCGGGTAGTGCGCATAGGAACACCGGAAGTACGGAAAAGAGACGGCTACTGTAACAACTTTGCCAGCCACAACTCACTGGCTCAGATACGTGAACTTGCCGTTGCGAATCACACCCATGACGCTCGCCCGCTGATCGAGGCCGACGTGATCCTTTGCACTGGTAGTGACGACGCCATTCGGTACGACCAGTTCATGCGCATGCTCCAGTTCATCGCGTAGCGCGACACGAAACGCCACCGTACCCGGCTGCGCGGTTTTCAGCGCACGCGCAACGGCATCCTGCAGACGCGGATACACTCCCGCCGCATCGCCGGCGAACTGCGTGACTGAACCTGGCCCGTACTGCGCCTCATAGGCATCGACGAAAGCAAGCGCCGCTTTCTTCGCCGGATGATCGGCCGGCAGCGTCCGCGCGACCACAACCGGCTGCGTCGGGAACAGCGTGCCCTCGACATCCTTACCGCCGAGCTTGATGAACTCCGGTGTCGCAATGCCGTGCGTCTGATAGATCGGCCCCTTGAACCCGCGCTCGATCAACGTGCGCTCCGGCAACACCGTCGGCGTGCCCGCCCCGGCGATCAGCACCGCATCGGGCTTCGCTGCGAGCAGTTTGAGCACTTGCCCGGTGACGCTTGCATCGGTCCGGTTGAAACGCTCGGTAGCGACGAGCTGGATATGCCGCAGCGTTGCAAACTTCGTGAACTCGTTGAGCCAGCTGTCGCCGTAACTGTCCGCGAAGCCGATGAAGCCCACCGTCTTCACGTTGTGATTGGCCATATAGCGCGTCATCACGTCGGCCATCGCGCTGTCGGTCTGCGCCATCTTGAACGCCCACACGCGCTTGCCTTCCTGCGGCTCGACGACGCTGGCCGAACCGATCAGCGTGATCATCGGCGTCTGGTTTTCGGCAACCGGATCGAGCGCGGCCATCGCGGCCGGCGTGATGTTCGGCCCGACGATCACGTCGACATGGTCTTCGTTGATCAGCTTGCGGATGTTCTTCACGGCGGTGCCGGGGTCCGAACCGTCGTCGAGAATGATGTACTGCGCGTTCTGGCCAGCAATCGTCTTCGGCCACATCAGCATCGCGTTCTTGCTGGTAATGCCGATCGTCGCGGCCGGGCCGGTGCTCGACAGGTCGATGCCGACTTTCAGGTCCGCGTGCGCAGCACTAGCGATCAGCAGGGCGCCGAGCGCGATGGCGCGGCGCAGGTTCTTCTTGGGGTCCATCGAGGGTCTCCGTGGCGGGAACTGCGTTGTTGTCTGGGAGCGAACGATTAATCAAAGCTCGTACGTTTCGTGCTCACCCTTCAGCGCCTGCTCGATCAGCTTGCGGTTCAGCCCCGGCGACAGCAGTTCGACGAGCGTATACACATAGCTGCGCAGATACGCGCCGTGCTTGAGTGCCACACGCGTCACGTTGCTGCCGAACAGATGACCGACCGGCATCGCCCGCAGATGCCGGTCGCGCTCCGCGTTAAATGCAATGTCGGCCATGATCCCAACCCCGAGGCCGAGTTCGACGTAAGTCTTGATCACGTCGGCATCGATCGCTTCGAGAACGATGTCCGGCTGCAACCCGCGCAGCCGGAACGCTTCGTTGATCTTGGTGCGCCCGGCGAACGCGTTATCGTAGGTGATCAGCGGGTACTGCGTCAGATCGTCGAGCGACAGCAGCTTGCGGTCGAGCAGCGGGTGGTCCGGCTGCATCACGGCCACGTGGTGCCACTGGAAGCACGGCAGCGAGACCAGTTCCTTATAGTTAGCGATGGCCTCGGTGGCGATGGCGAGGTCGGCCTGGTCGTGAATCACCATCTCGGCGACCTGGGTCGGGCTACCTTGCAGAATTGAAAGGTGAACCTTCGGGTAACGTTTCTTGAACTCGGCGATGGCGGCCGGCAGCGAGTAGCGCGCCTGGGTATGGGTGGCGGCGATTACGAGGTTGCCCTGGTCCTGCGCCGCGAAGTCTTTGCCGACGCGTTTGAGGCTTTCCACCTCCAGCAGGATGCGTTCAACCGACTCGAGGATGATCCGGCCCGGCTCGGTCAGCGAGCGCACCCGTTTGCCGTGCCGGGTGAAGATCTCGACGCCCAGCTCGTCTTCCAGCTCGATGATGGCCTTCGAGACGCCCGGCTGGCTTGTATACAGCGCCTTGGCGGCCTCGGTGAGGTTGAAGTTCTGCCGCACGGCCTCGCGGACGAAGCGGAACTGGTGCAGGTTCATTTATAACCCCTACGCATATCAAAAGAATTTTTTAGTCGTTTGAAATATATAGCGAGTTTATTACGATTACCCCAACTTTTCCAATATGGTTATCTGTTTTTGTCATTAGCAAATGAGCGATCGCTCTGAACGATCGCCCGCGCGCGAGGCCAAGCGGATATCCAGACGCGGCGTAACCGGAACGCCGCGTGTTACGAGAACTGGGGTCCCCGAATGTATCAATACGATCAGTACGACCAGACCATCGTCGACGAACGCGTCGCGCAGTACCGCGACCAGGTTCGCCGCCGCCTGTCCGGCGAATTGAGCGAAGACGAGTTCCGTCCGCTGCGTCTGCAGAACGGCCTGTACATGCAGCGCCATGCGTACATGCATCGCATCGCGATTCCGTACGGCAATCTGCGCAGCGACCAGATGCGTATGCTCGGCCAGATCGCGCGCGAGCACGATCGTGGCTATGGCCATTTCTCGACGCGCTCGAACATCCAGTACAACTGGATCAAGCTCGAAGAAACGCCTGATCTGCTCGCGAAGCTCGCGTCGGTGCAGATGCACGGCATTCAGACTTCGGGCAACTGCATCCGCAACATTACCGCCGACCAGTTCGCAGGCGTCGCGCCCGACGAGATCGTCGATCCGCGTCCGTGGGCCGAGATTCTGCGTCAATGGTCGACGTTCCACCCGGAATTCGCGTGGCTGCCGCGCAAGTTCAAGATCGCCGTGTCCGGTTCGAAAGAAGACCGCGCAGCCGTGCAGATTCACGACCTCGGCGTCTATCTGAAGAAGAACGCAGACGGTGAAGTGGTCGCGAGCATTCTGGCGGGTGGCGGTATGGGCCGTACGCCGATCATCGGCGCGATCATCCGCGAGGATCTGCCGTGGCAGCATCTGCTCACTTACTGCGAAGCCGTGCTGCGCGTGTACAACCGGTACGGCCGGCGCGACAACATCTACAAGGCGCGCATCAAGATTCTCGTGAAGGCACTGAGCCCGGAGAAGTTCTCGCAGCAGGTCGAGGAAGAATGGCAGCATCTGAAGGACGGTCCGTCCACGCTGACGCAGGCTGAAGTCGAGCGCGTGTCGCAGTGCTTCGCGCCGCCGCAGTACGACAAGCTGCCGGACACCGAAGCAACCTTCGAAAAACATCTGCTCGAGAACCGCGCGTTTGCGCGCTGGGTCGAGCGTAACGTGCGGCCGCACAAGGTGTCGGGCTACGCGGCGGTCACGCTGTCGCTGAAGCCGACCACCATCGCCCCCGGCGACGCCACCGATACGCAGATGGAAGCCGTCGCCGACTGGGCCGATCAGTACTCGCTCGGCGAGATCCGTGTGTCGCACGAACAGAACCTGATTCTCGCCAACGTGAAGAAGCGCGATCTGTTCGAGCTGTGGGAAAAGGCCAAGACGCAAGGTTTCGCGACCGCGAACATCGGTTTGTTGACCGACATCATCGCGTGCCCGGGCGGCGATTTCTGCTCGCTCGCGAATGCGAAGTCGATTCCGATTGCGCTCGCCATTCAAGAACGTTTCAACGATCTCGACTTTGTGTACGACCTCGGCGACGTATCGCTGAACATCTCGGGTTGTATCAACGCGTGCGGTCACCATCACGTCGGCAATATCGGCGTGCTCGGCGTCGATAAGGACGGTTCCGAGTGGTACCAGGTGACGCTCGGCGGCGAGCAGGGCACGGGCGCGACTGGTGCGCATCTTGGTCGTGTGATCGGCCCGTCGTTCTCGGCGGAAGAGATGCCGGATGTGGTGTCGAAGGTGATCGACACGTTCGTGGAACACCGCCTCGACGGCGAGCGTTTCATCGATACGTATCAGCGCATTGGCCTCGCACCGTTCAAGGAACGCGTGTACGCATCGCGTCAACCGGCTCACGCGTAACCCGAGACAAAAGGAATACAGGCAGATGGCTTCGATTATCAAGAACCGCGCAATTGTCTCCGACGACTGGATCATCGTGCGTGCAGCCGAAGACGGTACGTTGCCCGCAGTCGACGCGTTGCCGGCCGGCAAGATCGTGGTACCGCTCGTACTGTGGCAAGCCTCGCGCGAAGCACTGAGCGCGACGCGCGGCGCTTCGGAGCTGGGCGTGTGGCTCGCGCCGGACAGCGAACCCGCCGACATCGCCAGCGATTTCGACAAGGTTGCGCTGCTCGCCGTCGATTTCCCCGTGTTTAACGACGGCCGCGGCTACAGCATCGGGCGGCTGCTGCGCGAACGCTACGGATACAAGGGCGAGCTGCGCGCGATCGGCGCCGTGCTGCGCGATCAGTTGAGATTCATGTTCCGCTGCGGCTTCGACGCATACGCCGTACGCGAGGACAAGGACATTCACGACGCACTGAAGGCGTTCGACGAGTTCACCGTGCAGTACCAGGGCGCGTTCGACAATCCGGTGCCGCTGTTCCGGCGGCGCGATGCGGCAGCCTCGAAGGCGGCTGTATGAGCACCGACCACGCGTCTATCACGCCGGAACTTGCAGCGAAAATCGAACGGCTCGATACGCTGCTCGATTCGATCGCGGCACGTCATACCCGCGTGAAGCTCGCCAGCAGTCTCGCCGCCGAAGACATGCTGCTCACGCACGCGATCCTCTCGCGTGGCGTCGCGATCGGTGTGTTCTCGCTGAACACCGGTCGTCTGCATGCGGAAACGCTCGGCATGATCGATCGCGTGCGTGAACGCTACGGTTACGAGATCGAGCAGTTTCATCCGCAGCAGGATGCCATCGACGAATACGTCGCGCAGAACGGCCTCAACGCGTTCTACGACAGCATCGATCTGCGCAAGCGTTGCTGCGAGATCCGCAAGGTCGAGCCGCTCAATCGCGCGCTGTCGGATGTCAGCGCGTGGGTGACGGGGCAGCGCCGCGAGCAGTCGGTGACGCGTGCGGAGCTGCACGAAGAGGAACACGACGGCGCGCGCAACATCGCCAAGTTCAATCCGCTCGCGGACTGGACCGAGGCCGATGTGTGGGCGTATCTGCAGGCATTCGACGTGCCGGTCAATCCGCTGCATGCGCGCGGCTACCCGAGCATCGGTTGCGAGCCCTGTACCCGCGCGATTCGTCCCGGCGAAGATAGCCGGGCGGGGCGCTGGTGGTGGGAGTCGCGCGATACGAAGGAATGCGGGCTGCACATCACGACGATCCCGATTGCGGTGAGCACCGAATCCGCTTCCGCGTAATATCGCGCTATTCGCCGCCAACCGGCCAGATTACAGATTATTTCCGCGCCGCGGGTGACCCCCGCTGTGCGAACCGACGAAGGACCTGAACATGAGCACGACGCTCGATTCCGCTGTGAACGCTCCGCTTGCCAATACCGCGAACCGGATGGATCACCTCGACTGGCTCGAAGCCGAGTCGATTCACATCCTGCGCGAACTGGTCGCCGAATGCAGCAAGCCTGCACTGCTGTTCTCGGGCGGCAAGGATTCGGTGGTCGTGCTGCATCTCGCGTTGAAGGCGTTCGGTCTCGGTGCGAACCGCAAGACGTCGCTGCCGTTTCCGCTCGTGCACATCGACACGGGTCACAACTACGCTGAAGTGATCGACTTCCGCGATCGTCGCGCGCAGGAAATCGGCGCGGAACTGGTGGTGGGTCACGTCGAGGATTCGATCAAACGCGGCACCGTGCGGCTGCGCCGCGAAACCGATTCGCGCAATGCCGCGCAGGCCGTCACGCTGCTTGAGACGATCGCGCAACACGGCTATACCGCGATGATTGGCGGTGCGCGCCGCGATGAAGAAAAGGCGCGTGCGAAAGAACGCATCTTCTCGTTCCGCGACGAATTCGGCCAGTGGGACCCGAAGGCACAGCGCCCCGAACTGTGGAGCCTCTTCAACGCACGCCTGCATCAAGGCGAACACCTGCGCGTGTTCCCGATCTCGAACTGGACCGAACTGGATGTGTGGCAATACATCGCGCGCGAACAGCTCGAACTGCCGTCGATCTATTACGCGCATGAGCGCGAGATCGTGCGTCGTAATGGTCTGCTGGTGCCGGTGACGCCGCTGACGCCGATTCGTGCGGGCGAGACCAGTGAAACCGCGCTGGTGCGTTTCCGCACAGTGGGTGATATCAGCTGCACGTGCCCGGTTGAAAGCGATGCCGACGATCTCGAGAAGATCATCGCCGAAACGGCCGTGACCGAAATCACGGAGCGCGGCGCGACGCGGATGGACGACCAGACGTCGGAAGCCGCGATGGAACAGCGCAAGAAGCAGGGTTATTTCTAAGGCACAGCGTCCGAGTAAGCGCTAAA
Source organism: Paraburkholderia acidicola (assembly GCF_002362315.1). GTDB lineage: Bacteria > Pseudomonadota > Gammaproteobacteria > Burkholderiales > Burkholderiaceae > Paraburkholderia > Paraburkholderia acidicola. The sequence goes on along the minus strand of NZ_MTZV01000004.1, from coordinate 286,675 downwards.
GCGCTAACTCAGACATGGGGCCAGAGTAAGCGCCGAAGCGCCAACTCTGGTCGACACGTTGGACAAGGCAATCATGAGCATTCATCAACCAGAAGACCTCGGCGTGCTGCGTTTCATCACTGCAGGCAGCGTCGATGATGGCAAGAGCACGCTGATCGGCCGCCTGCTGTACGACAGCAAGGCCGTGTTGTCGGATCAACTGTCGGCGCTGTCACGTGCGAAGAACAAGCGCACCGTCGGCGACGAAATCGACCTGTCGCTGCTGACCGACGGCCTCGAAGCCGAGCGCGAGCAGGGCATCACGATCGATGTCGCGTATCGCTACTTCGCGACCGCCAAGCGCAAGTTCATCATCGCCGATACGCCGGGCCACGAGCAGTACACGCGCAACATGGTGACCGGTGCATCGACCGCGCATGCGGCGATCATTCTCGTCGACGCGACGCGCGTCACGTTCGAGAGCGGCGTCGCGCAACTGCTGCCGCAGACCAAGCGTCACAGCGCGCTCGTCAAGCTGCTCGGTCTGCAACACGCGATCGTCGCGATCAACAAGATGGATCTGGTCGACTACAGCGAAGCGCGGTTCAACGAGATCCGCGATGCTTACGTCGAACTCGCGCGTCATCTGGGTCTTGCCGATGTGCGTTTCGTGCCGGTGTCGGCGCTGAAGGGCGACAACATCGTGACAGCCAGCGAGCGCATGCCGTGGTATGCGGGCGAGCCACTGCTCGATGTGCTCGAGGCGTTGCCCGTCGAACAGCCGACCGGCCAGGCGCTGCGTTTCCCGGTGCAGTGGGTGGCGCGTCAGGATGGCAGCCAGGCTGACGATTTCCGCGGCTATATGGGCCGTGTTGAGTCGGGCGAAGTGAAGCTCGGCGATACGATCGTCGTGCTGCCTGCGAACCGCGAAGCGACGGTGAGCGAAATCATTGCGCCAGTGCCGGGCGGTACCGCGCAGGTGGATCGCGCGTTTGCCGGACAGACGGTGACGATCCGTCTCGCGGAAGATGTCGATGTGTCGCGCGGCGATACGTTCGTGCTGCGGGACTATGCAGCGGCAGGTGCGACTGGCGCGGAACTCGAAGCCGTACCCGAACCGGCAAAGAAGCTCGAAGCCGACCTCTGCTGGTTCGACGAAGTACCGCTGTCGACGCAGCGCAAGTACCTGCTAAAGCAGACCACCAACACGGTGTTCGCGCGAATCGGCGCAATCCGCGAGGTGCTCGATGTGCATACGCTGTCGCATGCAGTCGATCGCCACGATCTCGCGATGAACGACATCGGCCGTGTGACGGTGACGCTGCAGAAGCCGCTCGTCTGCGACGTGTACGATACGCATCCGGGCACCGGCGCATTCGTGCTGATCGATGAAGCGACGCATCACACGGTTGCAGCCGGCATGATTCGTGCATTTTCGGCGTAGACACTACGCGGCAGTGGGCCGTGTGGTCAGCCAATAGTGCGGATCAAGCGGATTAACGGCACGTACGTGGGATTAGGATAAATGGGTAAGGTGTATCTGATCGGTGCAGGACCCGGCGCTGCGGACCTCATCACGGTGCGCGGCGCACGGCTCATGGGCATCGCGGATGTCGTGCTGCACGACGCGCTGGTCGAACCGGCGATGCTCGATCATGCGCCGCCGCATGCGCGCAGGATCGCGGTCGGCAAGCGTTGCGGTCAGCGCTCGACGGCGCAGCACTTCATCAACAAGCAGATCGTCGATGCGGCACTCGAGCATGACGTCGTCGTCCGCCTGAAGGGCGGCGATCCGATGCTGTTCGGTCGTGCCGACGAGGAGATGCGCGCGCTCGAAGCCGCGGGCATCGAATACGAAGTGGTGCCGGGTATCACGGCAGCGCTCGCGGGTGCCGCAACGTTGCAACGTTCGCTGACGCTGCGCGGCGTCTCGCGCAGTGTGGCGCTGGCCACGCACAGTCGCGCGCCCGACAGCGCCGCGATCCGTGAGCAGGTCAATGCGGATTCGCTGGTGTTCTACATGGGCCGCGACAGCGCGCCGGAAATCGCCCAGGAACTGATCGACGCCGGACGTCCTGCTGCAACCCCGGTCGCGATCGTCGAAGCATGCAGCACGTCGCGCGAGCGCTCGCTCACATTGACGCTCGCAGCACTCGCAGCCGGCGATGCACAGTCGTGGCTCGATCCGGCCCAACCGAGCCTGCTGATGATCGGCGCAGCATTCGGCGAGCGCGATGCGCAGCAAGCCGAGCCGGAACAGAACGGCGATTTGCTGAACGCCGCCTGACACGACGAACATCGAATCATCGTATGAAAAAAAACGCGCCGGCAGGCGCGTTTTGCTTTGTATCGATTGAAACGATTGCTGCAGTCGCTTCGGCTATCTACTGGCAATCTGCCGCAAGCAGTAATCTGCCACCGCATCGAGCACACCGTCATCTTCGCCGGCAGCAGTCGCGCAATGTATCGTCACGCCCGGGTGCGCCGCGCGGCAGGCATCGACGATAACCGGTAGATCGCGTCGCACGTGCCCGCCCTGACCGAAGAAAACCGGCACGACGCTGATCACGGTGCAACCAGCGGCGGCCTGTGCGGCGATGGCGGCGGGCAGGTCGGGCGTCATCAGTTCGAGGAAGGCGAGTGAAACCGGCCCAGCGTTGCCGTGCCGGGCCCGCAGTTTCCCGGCCAGCCGCTCGAACGGCTCAGCCCAGCGCGGATCGCGTGCGCCGTGACCAAACAGGACGATGCCATGCGCGCTCATCGCTTCGCTCCTAATGCCGGTCGACCCACTTCAACCCGACCAGACCCAGCACCAGATAAATCAACCCCGGCGTTGCCGCCGTGAGCGGCGCGGGCCACGTGTTCAACGTACCGATGTGCGAGAACAGCGTGTTGAAGAGCTGGAAGCTCATCCCGAGCATGATCCCGCCGAACACCTTCACGCCGACCACGCCCGCACGCGTATGCAGATAGGCGAACGGCAGCGACAGCACCAGCATCACGAATACCGCGAACGGGTAGAGCAGCTTGCGCCACAGGGCGATCTCGTAGCGCTGCGAATCCTGATGATTCTCGGTCAGATGCTGGATATAGCGGAACAGGTTGAACATCGACATCCGTTCCGGCGACACCAGCAGCACCGACAGAATTTGCGGCGTCAGCTCCGAGCGCAGCGAGTATTCCGGCAACGTAACCTGCTCCGCGCGATACACCGGGTTCAGCGCGTCGGCGGGTTTGGCGCCGGAGCCTGTTGGCGGGGGAACGTCGATCAGTTGCGTATCGGTTACATCGGTCAGCAGCCAGTGGCCGGGCGGTTGATACTTGCCGCTCTTCGCAATGCGTACGTTGGAGAGCCGGAATTTCGCATCGAACTCGTAGATGCGCACGTCGCTGATCGTCGCGTCCGGTTGCAGCTTGCCGACGTTGACGAAGCGCGTGACCTGCTCGCCGTCCGCGCGTGCAGTGAGCGTGTCCTTCACCCACACGCCCGATTCGAAGTTGCTCGATACCGATGACCCGAGCGCTTCGAGGCGCACGCGCTCCGACAGCTGGTCGGTGTACGGACCGACCACTTCGCCGATCAGGTAGGTGACGATCACGAGCGGAATGCCGATCTTCAACAGCGAGCGCAACGCCTGGTTGGTCGCGAGACCGGAGACGCGAAAGATCGTGTACTCGGAGTTCGCGGCCATCTGCGCGAACACATAGATCGAGCTGATCAGTGCGGCAACTGGAATGATTTCGTAGAAACGCGAGGGCGTCTGCAGCGCGACGCGCAGCACCGCATACGTAAACTTGTAGTTACCGTGTCCAACCGAATTCAGTTCGTTGATCAGGTCGAAGAAGAAAAACAGGCCCGAGAACGCGAACAGAATGAAGACGAAGGTGAGGTAGATCTGGCGCGCGAAGTACCGTTCATAGATGCGCATCGATCACGCTCCCTGCGACGAACGGCGGAACATCGCCCACGTGAACAGCGGCCGGTTGCGCACGCGCATCCAGAAGATGAACACGACGACCGCGGCGACCACGATATGCAGCCCGATCAGACCGACGACGAACGACATCTTGCCCTGCTCGATCCACGACTGGATGACGTTCAGCAGGTTCGAGTACGTCAGGTAGATCAGCACGGCCATTACCAGGTTGATCGTGCGACCGCGGCGCGGGTTCTGGTGGGCGAGCGGAATGGCGAGCAGCATCAGGTTGATCGCGATGAGCGGCAGACCGATGCGCCACGCCAGCTCGGCGAGGTTGTCCCGGGTCGGGTCGCGGATCAGGTCGAGCGTGGAGGTACCCGTCGTGCTCGGCGTGCTCACGACCGGCTGGCTCTGGATCTTCACCCCATAGCGCTCGAATTCCATGATGCGGAAATCCGGATGACCCGGCTCGCCGTCATAGCGCCGGCCGTTCTCGAGCACGACGAAACGGTCGCCGTTCTTGTGGGTTTCCGTGTGGCCCGTCTTCGACACGACCACGTTGACCTTGCCGCCTTCGGTGCTGGTAACGAACACGTTCTCGACGCGCGCCTGGTCCGGCGTCATCTTTTCGATGAAGAACACGCGGTGACTTACCGCCGATTCGCGGAACTGGCCCGGTGCCAGCAGCGAGACTTCGTCGCGCTGCTGGAAGCGCGCGCGAATCAGCTTGTTCTGCTGGTTCGACCACGGCCAGCCGACGAACACGAAGAACATGATGAGGATGATGATCGGTGTAGCGAATACGCCGACCGGCTTGATGAACTGGGTGAGGCTCACGCCGGACGCGAGCCATACCACCATTTCGGAGTCGCGGTACCAGCGTGTCAGGACGAACAGGATCGACACGAACAGGGTCGCGACGAGCATGATCGCCAGGTAGCCGATCACAGTGAGGCCGATCAGGACCAGCACGTCGCGCGGATCGATTTCGCCCGAGGCCGCGAAGCCGACGATGCGGATCATCATCGTCGTCAGTACGAGCGTGAGCAGAACCATGAACACGGCACCAGCCGTATACGCGAGTTCGCGCTGGAGGGAGCGTTCGAAGATCATTGTTGATGACGAGAAGGCGTGCTCCAGATGGTACCCGTTGCACCATCCTTGCAGCCGCCGCGGGAAAAATAGCGGATAATTGCGGCTTTCATCCTAAGCCCAGATTTTATCCGAGGACAAGCGCGATGGACTTTAGCATAAAAGCCTGTGATTGGAGCAAAGGCTCGTCAACCGGGTTCCCGACCGGCAAATCGGATTGCATCGTGATCGGTGTGTTCGAATCGCAGACGCTGTCGGGCGCGGCGCTGGAAATCGATGCGGCCACCAAAGGCCTGCTGACACGCATCATCAAGGCCGGCGACATGGACGGCAAGAGCGGTACGACGCTGGTTCTGCACGAAGTGTCCGGCATCGGCGCATCCCGCGTGCTGCTGGTCGGTCTTGGCAAGCAGGACAAATTCACCCAGAAAGCGTACGGCGATGCAGCACGCGCCGCATGGCGCGCGATTCTCGGCACGAAGATCGTTCAGGTCGCCTTCACGCTGGCCCAGTTGCCGGTGCTCGAGCGCTCGGCCGACTGGGCCGTGCGCGCCGCCATTCTCGCGCTGCGCGAACAGACCTACCGCTTCACGCAGATGAAGAGCAAGCCCGACCACAGCACGCGCGCGCTGAAGCGCGTCGTGTTCAGCGTCGATACCGTCGACGAAAAGGCCGCGAAAATTGCTGCGAAGCAAGGCGCGGCACTGGCCAACGGCATGGACCTCACGCGCGATCTCGGCAATCTGCCGGGTAACGTGTGTACGCCGACCTACCTCGCGAACACCGCGAAGAAGCTCGGTAAGGACTGGAAGCTGAAGGTCGACGTACTCGGCCAGAAGCAGCTCGAAGCGCTGAAGATGGGTTCGTTCCTGTCGGTCACGCGTGGTTCGGTCGAACCGCCCCAGTTCATCGTGATGCAGTACCAGGGCGGCGCTGCGAAGGCCGCGCCGATCGTGCTGGTCGGCAAGGGCATTACGTTCGACACGGGTGGTATTTCGCTGAAGCCCGGCGACAGCATGGACGAGATGAAGTACGACATGTGCGGCGCGGGTTCGGTGTTCGGCACGCTGCGAGCGGTCGCCGAAATGGGCCTGAAGATCAACGTGGTCGGCATCATCCCGACCTGCGAGAACATGCCCGCGGGCAACGCGACGAAGCCGGGCGACATCGTCACCAGCATGGCCGGTCTCACGATCGAAGTGCTGAACACCGATGCCGAAGGCCGTCTGATCCTGTGTGATGCGCTGACCTACGCCGAGCGTTTCAAGCCGGCCGCGGTGATCGACATCGCGACGCTGACCGGCGCTTGTGTGATCGCGCTGGGCCATCACAACAGCGGCTTGTTCTCGAAGGACGATGCGCTGGTGGGCGAACTGCTCGATGCCTCGAAGGAAGCGTCGGACCCGACGTGGCGCATGCCGCTCGACGAGGAGTACCACGAACAGCTGAAGTCGAATTTCGCGGATCTCGCGAACATCGGCGGCCGTCCGGGCGGCAGTATCACCGCCGCGTGCTTCCTGTCGCGCTTTACCGAAGCGTATCCGTGGGCCCACCTGGATATCGCGGGTACGGCCTGGAAGAGCGGTGCAGCGAAGGGCGCGACGGGACGGCCGGTGCCGCTCCTCACGCAGTTCCTGATCGACCGCTCGGCTTAATGAAGCAGCGCAACGGCGGGGCGCCTGCCCCGCGGTGGAGCGGGCCATGACGCGGATCGACTTTCATACGAACGTAGGCGACGCGCTGCTGTACGCGTGCCGCCTCGTACGCAAGGCGTATCAGGCCGGCCAGCCGACGGTGGTGCTGGCCGAAGCGCCGCGTCTGCGTGCGTTCGACGAGCAGTTGTGGACGTTTTCACCGCTCGACTTCGTGCCGCACTGCATGGCCGGCGCGGCCGTGGTGGCGCAGACACCGATCGTGCTGACCTCGAACCTCGACGATGCACCGCATCATCAGGTGCTGCTGAATCTGGGGGCGGAGGTGCCGGCGCAGTTTGCGCGCTTCGAGCGCTTGCTGGAGATCGTCGGCAATGCGCCCGACGAACTCGCGGCAGGCCGCGAGCGCTACCGCTTCTACCGCGACCGCGGCTATGCTCTGAACAATCACAAGCAGGGCGGTTGAGTTCCGGTCTGCACATCGTGCGCCGGCCATGCCGGGCAGCCTGAAGCTGGGCGGCCGGCTCGCTCGATCTTTCGACGGAGTGCTCACGTGTCCGATCTTGACGACCATTCGATCCCGCTTCTGACCGACATTCTGGTGCCCGGCAACCCTACACATGCGCGGGCGCCGCAATGGGCGCCGGCTGGCCATGCGCCATTCGAGGCCAGCAGCGCGTTTGCCACCGATTCCGCCATCGGCCCGCTCAGCGCCAGTGCGGCACCCGCTGCCGTGCCGGACGCGCCGGTGGCGAGCTTTGTTGCGCCGCCATCGGTGGCGCCCGCGCTGGTCGCCGCCGATCTGCGCAATTCCTACGATTCCCACGATGCCTACGCCTACGACCCCGAAGCACTGGCCGAGCGGCTCCGAGGCCGGTTCGCCAGCTATCTGACCGGCGAAGGGCGCAGCGTGATCGAGACGCGTTGCCGCGATGCGTTGCAGGAGCACTCCACCTGGCTCGTGAACCAGATCACGCGCGAAGTGGCGCTTGCGCTCGAAACGGAGCTGACCGGCTGGGTACGCGATGCGGTCAGGGACGAGATGGCGCGGCGTGGCGCAGACCGCTACTGAGCGGCTGCGTGTCTGACCGTACCGCGCAACCGTATGGCGAAGGTTATTTCAGCGTCAGAATCCAGCCGGCGAGGCTGGCGGCCTGGTCGGGCGTGAGTTGCGTATTGGCGGGCATCGGCACCGGACCCCAGACACCCGTGCTGCCTTCAAGGATCTTGTGGGCGAGATAGCTTGCCGCATCGCTGCGATCCACATATTTCGCTGCCACGTCATGCAGCGCCGGCCCCATGAACGGACGTTTCACTGAATGACAGCTCATGCAGTTCTGCTGCTGGGCAAGCGCGAGACCGCTGGCCGGTTCCGCATGCGCGGCGCCTGCGGTCGCGGTTGCGAGGGCAGCCGCGAGAGCGAGTGCCGCATACATCGTTGATGTCATTCTGGTCTCTGCCGGTACGGATGCCCGGTTGGGCGGGGGTGTGGTGGACGCATTATAAGCAGAGGGGCGCACGAAGAATAACCGTGCGCCCCTCTGCATTTACGGCACGTGCCTGCCGCGCTTTAACCGGTCACGGCGCCCTTGTGAGCCGGCAGTGCGAGCGCCGCGTACTTCGCCATCACGCCGCGCGTGTAGCGCGGCTTCGGTTGCTGCCATGCGGCGCGGCGGCGTGCGAGTTCGGCGTCGTCGATGTTCAGTTGCAGCAGCAACTGGTGTGCATCGATCGTGATCGAATCGCCTTCCTCGACGAGCGCGATCGTGCCGCCGACAAACGCTTCCGGCGCCACGTGGCCGACCACCATGCCCCATGTGCCACCTGAGAAGCGCCCGTCGGTGATCAGACCGACCGTCTCTCCAAGCCCCTTGCCGATGATCGCCGAAGTCGGTGCGAGCATTTCCGGCATGCCAGGGCCGCCTTTCGGGCCGAGGTAGCGCAGCACGACGACATCGCCGGCCTTGATCTGGTCCGCGAGAATCGCGGCGAGCGCGCTCTGTTCGTCCTCGAACACGCGTGCCGGACCCGTGATGACCGGGTTCTTCAGGCCGGTGATCTTCGCCACGGCGCCGTCGGTGGCCAGGTTGCCCTTCAGGATGGCGAGGTGGCCTTCCTTGTAGAGCGCCTTATCGATCGGGAAGATCACCTGCTGGTCCGCGCGCGGCACCGACGGTACGTCCTTCAGCGCTTCGGCCATCGTCTGGCCTGTGATCGTCATGCAGTCGCCGTGCAGCAGGCCCGCGTCGAGCAGCAGCTTGAGCACCTGCGGAATGCCGCCGGCCTTGTGCAGATCGGTCGCGACGTACTGGCCCGACGGCTTCAGGTTGCACAGCACTGGTACGCGGCGACGGATGCGTTCGAAGTCGTCGATGGTCCATTCGATTTCGGCGGTATGCGCGATCGCGAGATAGTGCAGCACGGCGTTCGTCGAACCGCCCGTCGCCATGATCAGCGCGACCGCGTTTTCGATCGATTTCTTCGTGATGATGTCGCGCGGCTTCAGGTCCTTCTTCACCGCTTCGACGAGCACGCGGGCCGATTCCGCGGCGGAATGCACCTTTTCCTCGTCCGGATTGGCCATCGTCGACGAATACAGCAACGACATGCCGAGCGCCTCGAACGACGAACTCATCGTGTTGGCCGTGTACATGCCGCCGCACGAACCCGACGACGGGCACGCGTTCTTCTCGATGCCTTCGAAGTCTTCGTCGCTCATGCGCCCGGCCGTGAACTCGCCGACCGCTTCGAACGACGACACGATCGTCAGATCCTTGCCCTTCCAGTTGCCCGGCCGGATCGTGCCGCCGTACACGTAGATGCCGGGCACGTTCAGGCGGGCCAGCGCCATCATGCCGCCGGGCATGTTCTTGTCGCAGCCGCCGATCACAACCACGCCGTCCATCCACTGGCCCTGCACGCAGGTCTCGATGCAGTCCGAGATCACTTCGCGCGAGACGAGCGAGTACTTCATGCCTTCGGTGCCCATCGACATGCCGTCGGAGATCGTCGGTGTGCCGAAGATCTGCGGATTCGCGTCGGCGTCGCGGATCGCGCCGACCGCCGCGTCGGCGAGGCGCTGCAGGCCCGAGTTGCACGGCGTGATGGTCGAATGACCGTTGGCGATACCGATCATCGGCTTGTCGAAGTCTTCCTTCTGATAGCCGAGCGCGTAATACATCGAGCGGTTCGGGGACCGCGCGACGCCTTGCGTGATGTTCTTCGAACGACGGTTGTACGGCATGGGGAGCTCCATCCAGTTTGTTTTGATCGGTACCCACGAGGCATGGGGTGCGGTGTCTCGCGCAAGAATGCAATGTCCTGAGAGGTGTGTCTAATATATTATTAGCGGCTTATTAGGTCGAAAAACATATCGATGTCACGTGTCACGCCCGCTGTCCTACCTGCTGTTACGCCCGATCTGCGGCAGTTGCGCTATTTCATTGCCGTTGCCGAGGAAAAACACTTCGGCCGGGCCGCTGCGCGCCTGTCGATGACGCAACCGCCGCTATCGCAGGCGATCCGCGCGCTCGAGGAAACGCTCGGCGTCGAACTGTTCGCCCGCACCAAACGCTCCGTCGAGCTTACGCCGGTGGGTGCCGATCTGCTGCCCGAAGTGCGCCGGTTACTGGCCGCCGCCGAGAGCCTGCGACCGTTCGCCCAGAGTCTCGCACGCGGCGAGGCGGGGGTGCTATCGCTCGCGTTCGTCTCGACCGCCGACTACGGCCTGCTGCCGCCGCTGCTGCGCGATTTCGGCGTGCGCCATCCGCGCGTGCGATTACAGCTCACCGAAGCGACCAGCGACGTGCAGATCGACGAACTCGTCGCCGGCCGCATCGATGCGGGGCTCGTCATCGCCCCGTTGCCGCCGCGTCACGCGGCGCAGCTGTCGTGGCTGCCGATCGTACGCGAGCCGCTGGTCATTGCGATGTCATCGGCGCTGGCGGCGCGTCTCGACGGAACCGCCGGCGCTGCGGGCACGCTCGAGACAGGGTGGCATCCGCATCCGGTCAGCCTCGCTGATCTCGCCGATGAGCCGCTCGTCGTCTTCCCCCGCCGTTTGGCGCCAGGCTTTTATGACATCATTATGGATTGCTACGGCGTAGCCGGCCTTGCGCCGCGCATCGGCCAGGAAGCGATCCAGATGCAGACCATCGTGAGCCTCGTTTCGGCGGGCATGGGGGTCGCACTGGTGCCGCAGTCGCTGCGTAACCTGCGGCGTACTGGCGTCGTGTACCGGCCGCTGCGCGAATCGGTGCCGGCGATCGAAACGGGACTGGTGTGGCGTACGGCTGAAGTCAGCCCGGTGCTTGCCGGTTTCATCGAAATCGTGCGGGCTTATGCTGCGGCGGTTGCCGATCCGGTCGCGTAGCGCGGCAAAAGCACGGTAAAACCCAGAAAGCACTCCGAAGAACCCGAACCTCTACCACCACACGATGCTCATTCACCCGAATTTCGATCCTGTCGCCATCCATCTGGGGCCGCTCGCCGTGCGCTGGTACGGCCTGATGTACCTCGTCGCGTTTATCGCGGCGATCGTCGTGGGGCGGTTGCGCCTGCGCCTGCCCTATGTGGCCGCGCAAGGCTGGACCGTGAAGGACATCGACGACATGCTGTTCTACGGCGTGCTCGGCACGATACTCGGCGGCCGGCTTGGTTATGTGCTGTTCTACAAGGCGAGCTGGTACTTCGCGCATCCGCTCGACATCTTCAAGGTGTGGGAAGGCGGCATGTCGTTCCACGGCGGCTTTCTCGGCGTGCTGTTCGCGATGATGCTGTTCGCGTATCAGCGCAAGCGCACGTGGATGCAGGTCACCGATTTCGTCGCGCCGATGGTGCCGACCGGTCTGGCCGCCGGCCGCCTCGGCAACTTCATCAACGGTGAGCTGTGGGGCCGCGTGACCGATCCGTCCGCACCGTGGGCGATGTTGTTTCCGGGCGCCGCGAATGAAGATGCCGCATGGCTGGCCGCTCATCCGGCGAAGGCTGCGCAGTGGCATCTCGGCGAGGTGTTCGCGCAGTACCACATGCTGCCACGTCATCCGTCGGAGCTGTATGAGATCGCGCTCGAAGGTATCGCGCTGTTTCTCGTGCTGTGGTTCTTCGCGCGCAAGCCGCGGCCGGTCGGCGCGATTTCAGCGGTGTTCCTGATCGGTTATGGCCTCGCGCGCTTTACCATCGAATTCGCCCGTGAGCCGGACGACTTTCTCGGCCTGCTCGCGCTGGGGCTGTCGATGGGGCAGTGGCTCTCGCTGCCGATGATCATCGCTGGTATCGCGATGCTGGTCTGGGCCTATCGGCGCGGTGGCAAGGCCGCATCGCAGGCGGTTGGGGCGCGCTGAGCGGCGCCGTTACAGCTTAAAAAGTTAAAGCCCCTGTATTGCTTGCAATACAGGGGCTTCGGTCACACGACGCCACGGCATGCCGTGGCGTTTTTCGTCGCACGTGCGGTTGTGAACACCGTGCGAGCGACCTGCGACATCACTTCATCTGCACCGACCCCGACACATTCACCGTAACCGTCGACGTCCCAGCCTCGATCGGCACCGGCGCGGAGTCGGATTTCGCCTCGAAACTGGCGGCGCGGGCCATCATCATCATCGGGCGCGGCATCACGCCGTTGCGGCCGATGTTGACTTCGCGGATCGTATAGCTGCTATAGCCGAACGCCTGCGCCGAGGCGGTGGCCTGCTGGCGGAACGTGGCGATCGCTTCGCCGGCGAGCTTCTGTTCGGCGGCGCGCTGCGCTTCCGGCGACAGCGAGAACTGCACATCGCCGACCTGCATGTTCGCGGCAATCTGACCCGCGAGCTTCGACGCCGCGGCGAAATCGTGTGATTCGAGGATGATTTCCGTCCGGCCGCGCCAGCCGGAGATGCGCCCGTTGCGATCCGTCGACGGGCTGATCGAGAACGAACCCGTGCGTGCCGTTACACCGCTGACACCCTTGGCCTGATGCAGCGCGGCATCCGCGTGCTGGTTCAGCGCGGTTGTGAGCGAAGAGGGATCGTTGGCTTGCTGCTCGTAAAACAGCGTGATGTTCACCACGTCCTGCGGCACGTCGGCACTCGCCTGCGCGTTCAGCGACAACACGCCCGACGGTTGATACGGCGCGGCACTCTGGGCGTGTGCGGCGGACGGTACGAGCGACAGCAGGAGGGGGGCGGCCGAAGCCATGGCGAGCGCGAACGCGATGGTGGTTTTTCTGGTCATTGTGTGACTCCTTCCGTGAACAGGGTATGCGCGCAGCCGGCTGGTCGCCGCTGCGCGCTCGCGTAACAACTTCATGCCCATGACGGAGACGCGGTCCGGCACGCCGAATGGCACGACGCTTGCGAGTCACTTAGGTGCGAATTCATACCGACAGGTTCCCGTCGTCCGGTAGTTTCGTCACTCAATTTCGTTACTCGGTTTTGCCACCCGACACTGTGGCGCGGCCTTACATCAGCCGCTTGAGGATGAAACGCCATTCCTCGCTCGTCACCGGTGTGATCGACAGGCGGTTGCCTTTTGCGAGCACGCGCATCTGCGCGAGTTCCGGGTGATCGCGCAGTGCGGCGAGTGGCACCAACGGCGTTTTTTTCTTGAACACCACGTCGACGAGCACCCAGCGTGGCTCCTCCTGCTTCGACTTCGGATCGTAGTACGGGCTCTTCGGATCGAACTGGGTCGGGTCGGGGTAAGCCGTCGACGACACTTCCGCCAGCCCCGCGATACCGGGCTCCGGACAACTCGAGTGATAGAAGAGCACACCGTCGCCGAGCTGCATCGTGTCACGCATGAAGTTGCGCGCCTGATAGTTGCGCACGCCCGTCCAGGGCAGCGTGTGCTGCGGGGCGTGGGCGAGATCGTCGATGCTTGCTTCGTCCGGTTCGGACTTCATTAGCCAGTAGCGCATATGAATCGAATGAACGTGAGGGTGGATGGGAGAACGACAACGACAGCGACTACGACAGCGACAGCGGCCAGACAAACCGCTGCACAAAGAAAAACGGCACCGGACAGTGTCCGATGCCGTTCGAATAAGTCCCCGCCATAGCCGCTAGGCCGGCATCCTGAACCGGAGATTCAGAATTGGTCGCAGTTAGCAGCACTTCGGGTACATCAGACAGAGTGACGCGCACACCCGTGCTGCAAATTTCCACAACCGTGCACATGGCATTGGTTCAAGGAATATATGACCTTGGCGAACCAGGCAGGGAAGCTAACAACTGGGCCGGTATGTTCCACCAACCCACTAAACCGTTTGAATCGAGATGCTTGCCAGACTCGAACTACGCTGATGCGACTACTGCACGCCGTACTGGCTAATGACTGTATCAAGCTGCTCGTTCATCTGGTGCATTGTACGCCGGATTTCTTCGGCGGGAAACGATTCTCCATGACGCACACTGGCTTGCAGCTTCAGCAGTTCCGATGCGAGCGACAGCGCGGCCATCACCGCAATGCGATCCATGCCGCGCACGTTGCTGTGCGTACGGATTTTTGACATTTCCGCATCGACCCGCGCAACCGCTTCGAGCAGCGCCGCTTCGGTTTCCGGCGAGCAGGCGAGACGATAGGTCTGGCCGAGAATCGCGACTTCGATCTGCTTCGTGGTCATGCGTTTTCTCCGTGGCGGGCCGCATCGCTGCGGGTCGCTTCCTGGGACTCTTGCTCTTCGTGCTGCGCGGTGGCGAGCAGGTCGAGTTGACTGTCCTGTTCGGATTGGCCTTTCGCACGTGGCAATTTTTCGAGGATCGCGTTGAGTCTGACCTGCGCGTCGTCGATCTTCGCCGACAGCGCGTCGCGTTCGGCCTGCAGCGCGTTACGCTCTTCGCGCATGTGTTCGAGTTCGGCGCGCGTTGCGTCGCAATCCGAGCGCGCCTGCGTGAGCTGCTCTTCGAGCGCCTGGCGTGCTGCGTAGTGACGCTGGCTGACCGCAATCAGCCGTCCAATATTCTGTGAGAGTGTTTCGAGTTCGGTGAGCATGTGCTGCGTCCTCTAAAGACGGGACATTTTAGCGCGGAATGCCGCGGGTTCCGACAATTGTCTCGTTTCGAGACGTAACAGCAGTGCTTTTTACAGGTTTTTCGCGGGGTTTTGTCATGTTGTTTGCCGATGTCCGGCGGTTTTTCAGTCGCCGCGGCACCCGATGCGCAACCGGAATTGCCGTTTCTTGACGCGACATCGTACGCGCTCCTACACTTGCGGCACTTTGGCGCCCACGCGTTTTTTTCGCATCGCGCGTAGTTAAACGGGAAAACAGGAAGGATTTTCGAAACCTGTTCGACAAGGACTATGAACTCGCCTCTATCTACAACACATCGCGGCGCGGCGTCTGTCAGACGAATCTCGCGACTCTCACGATTGGCGGGCAGCAGCAGTCCGGTATGCGCTGCAAGCCCAACGCCGTCGATGAGCCCGTCCGCCTCCATCATGCTGCACGGATGAACCGCATCGCGACGCGCACCGTTCGACGCATGAGCGCGCAACGCGCGGCCGTCATCTGGGCCGCGCTCGCCGCATGCACGGCCGCCGTGTTCGTCGCGTCGCTATCGCTTGGCAGCGTATCGGTGCCGCTTGGCCGTGTCTTCGCCGCGCTGTTACCCGCGCACGCAATGCCCGCCGATCTCGGCATCGAGATCGTCCGCTCATTGCGGCTGCCGCGCGCGCTCGCCGGGTTTTCGTGCGGCGCGCTGCTCGCGCTCGGCGGTGCGTTGTTGCAGGTGTTGCTGCGCAATCCGCTTGCCGAACCGTATGTGCTCGGCGTGTCCGGCGGCGCCGCGAGTTTTGCCTTGCTGGCGATGAGCGCCGGCTGCGCAATATGGCTCGTCGATGCAAGTGCATTCGCGGGCGCGCTTGCATCGATCCTGCTCGTGCTCGGTCTCGCCCGTCGCGAACTGTGGCGCGGCGAGCCGCAGGACACCTCACCGCGCCTGCTGCTGACCGGCGCCGTAGTCGCGGCGGGCTGGGGCGCGGCGATCACACTACTGTTGACCGTTGCGCCGGAGAACCGTCTGCGCGGCATGCTGTTCTGGCTGACCGGCGACCTGAACGGCGGCGGCATGCCGTGGACCGCGCTCGCCGCACTTGTCGTCGCGCTCCTCGCAATCGTGCCCGCCGCGCCGCAACTGAACGTTTTGCTGCGCGGCGATGCAGCCGCGCAGGCGCTCGGCGTTGCCGTCGTGCCGCTGCGCTTGCGCATCTATCTGGTGGCATCGCTGGCGGCGGCGGCCGCCGTGACGACGGGCGGCACGATTGGCTTCGTCGGTCTGGTCGTGCCGCATATGGTGCGGCTCGCGTTCGGCAATGATCAGCGGATGCTGCTGCCGGCCGCGGCGTTAGGCGGGGGTGTGGCCGTGATGGGTGCTGACCTGGTCGCGCGCACCGTGATTGCGCCTGCGCAACTGCCGGTCGGTGTGATTACCGCGCTGATCGGCGTGCCCGTGTTTCTCTGGATGCTGTTGCACAGGCGGCGCGGATGACCGGCCACCACGCGACCTCCAAAGCTACATCGCAGGCGACCACGCTTGCGATGCACCACGTCACCCTGCGCGCCGGCGAACGCGTCCTGCTCGACGACGTCACGCAGACCTTCGGCCCCGGCGAGCTGTGGTGCATCGCCGGGCCGAACGGCGCAGGCAAGACGACGTTGCTATCGGTGCTGGCCGGTTTGTTGCGACCTGCTGCCGGACACGTCGAGATCGACGGTGTTCTGCTCGACCGTTGGCCCGCTGTACCGCTCGCGCAACGGCGCGCGCTGATGCCGCAGAGCCTGCACGACGCGTTCAGCGCGAGCGTGCTCGATATCGTGATGCTGAATCGCTTTCCGCATCTGGCGGGCTGGGGCTGGGAACGCGCAGACGACCTTGCCGCCGCACAATCCGCGCTCGCGATGCTCGGCCTCACCGCGCTCGCTTCGCGCGACGTGCTGTCCTTGTCGGGCGGCGAACGGCAACGGGTGTCGCTGGCCGCCGTGCTGTGCCAGAATGCGCCGCTGCTGTTGCTCGACGAACCGCTCGCGCATCTCGATCTGCATCATCAGATCGAGTGTCTCGACGTGCTGGCGGCATGGACACGTGAGGCCGCGCGCACGATCGTGTTCTCGTGCCACGACCTGAACCTCGCGCGCCGTTACGCGACGCATGCGTTGCTGCTCGATGGCAACGGTCGTGCGCAGGCAGGTCCGGCGCGCGACGTGCTGACGCCCGAGCTGGCGAGCCGCGCGTTCGGCTATCCGTTGATATTGATTCGCGAAGGGGAGCACGAAGCGCTGATCCCCGCGGTACAGTCCCGTTATTCGTCCGACGACGCCCGACCTTCATCGCGGTGATCGGCGCAGACGGTTTTCCTTTCAACCGGACAACATGATCTTTTCACCTCTTGTCTTGCCCGTCGTCGAGCCGCTCGACTCCTCGCTGCGCGACGAACTTCAACGAATCATCGATGCGAGGACCAAGCCGCCCGGCAGCCTGGGGCGCCTTGAGACGCTCGCGCGTCAGATCGGATTGATCCAGCAGACCACGCAGCCGAGTGTGCGCCGCGCGACGATGATCGTCTTCGCGGGCGACCACGGCATCGCCGCCGAGGGCGTGAGCCCCTATCCGCAGGCGGTGACCGCGCAGATGGTCGCGAACTTCCTTGCGGGCGGCGCGGCAATCAATGCGCTGAGCCGGGTTGCCGACATGACGCTCGAAATCGTCAACGCCGGCATCGCCACACCGTTGCCCGACAGCGAAGGGCTCGTCAATATTCCAGTCGCATACGGCACGCGCAATTTCATGCACGAACCCGCGATGACGCGCGACCAGGTCATCGTGGCATTGCAGGCGGGCATGACGCGCGTGCGGCACCATGCAGCGCTCGGCACCAACGTGATCGGCTTCGGCGAGATGGGGATTGCGAATACGTCGTCGGCTGCGTGTCTGATGAGCCGGCTGTGCGGCGTATCGATCGACGAATGTGTCGGGCGCGGCACCGGGCTCGATAACGCGGGACTCGCGAAGAAGCGCAACGTACTCGCCTCGGCGCTCGCGCTTTACCCGACGTCAAACCATCCACTCGATGTGCTCGCAACCTTCGGCGGCTTCGAGATCGCGATGATGGCGGGCGCCTATATGGCCGCGGCGGAAGCGCGCATGGTGACGCTGGTCGACGGCTTCATCGCGACGGCGGCGCTGCTGGTCGCCGATGCACTGGTGCCGGGCGTGCGCGAGTATTGCGTGTTTGCGCATGCGTCGAACGAAGCAGGGCACCGGCGCATGCTCGATCACTTCGGCGCGATGCCGCTGCTCGCGCTCGATATGCGGCTCGGCGAGGGCACGGGCGCCGCGGTCGCGGTGCCGCTGCTGCGTGCGGCGGTCGCGATCGTCAATGAGATGGCGAGCTTCGAGTCGGCCGGTGTTGCCACCCGCCGGCCCTGAACGCAGCGCTCATTCGAGGCAGGCATCGATGCATCCGCTGACCGAACTGCGCTACTTCTTCACCGCGCTCGGCTATTTCACGCGCGTGCCGGTGCCGCGCTGGGTCGGCTACGAGCCGCATTATCTGAATGCGGCGGCGCGTTATTTTCCGCTCATCGGCGCGATGGTGGGGGCGCTCGGCGCGCTCGTGTATCTGGCTGCGCTGCATCTGTTTCCGGCGAGTGTGGCGGTGCTGCTGTCGATGGTCGTGACGCTCGTCGTCACCGGTGCGTTTCATGAGGACGGACTAGCCGATTGCTGCGATGGATTCGGCGGCGGCTATACCCGCGACGATGTGCTGCGCATCATGCAGGATTCGCGGATCGGTGCGTTCGGCGCGATTGGGTTGGTGATCGCGCTGGCATTGAAGTGGCAGACGCTCGCGGCGTTGCCGCCGGTACATGCCGCGTGGCTGATGATCGCGGCGCATGCGGCGAGCCGCACGGGCGCGATCAGCTATCTGACGACACTCGATTACGTACGCGCCGAAGGCAAGGCAAAACCGGTGGCGCAGCGCATGGGCGTGGCGGCTTTTGTCGTGGCTGCCGTGTTCGGTTTGCCGTGGCTGTTGTGGCCGGACTGGCGCTGTGGCCTCGCGATGCTCGCGGTGCTCGTCGTACTGCGCGTTTTAATCGGTCGCTACTGGGTGCGGCGCATCGGTGGTTATACCGGTGACTGCCTTGGGTTCGCGCAGCAGATTTTCGAACTGGCCATTTATCTGACGGGGCTCGCGTGGATCTCGTCCTGATCCGTCATGCGACCGTTTCGGTTGCTGCGGGCGTGTGCTATGGACGCAGCGATGTGCCGCTCGCGGACGAGCCGGCCACTGCGGCGGCGGCTGTTGTCGCGCGTCTGGCTGCGCTGCGCGCGCCGCAGCCCGGCGACACGCTATTCACGAGTCCGCTGACGCGGTGCGCGAGCATCGCTAATTTGCTTGCTGCACATTTTGACTGCGCCTGCCGTATCGATACGCGTCTCGAAGAGATGAACTTCGGCGCATGGGAAATGCAGCGCTGGGATGCGATCGATCGCGCGCAACTCGATGCATGGACCGCCGATTTCGAGCATGCGCAGCCGCACGGTGGCGAGAGCGTTGCGCAGTTTGCGGCGCGCGTTGGGGCGTGGCTCGATGATGTTGTGGTCGCGCGCAAAACGTCGCCCGTCGCCTACGTTGTTACGCATGCCGGTGTGATGCGTGTCGTTACAGCGCTCGCGCTGGAACTGCCGGTCGAGCGCTGCGTGCAGTGGGCGCTCGAGATGGCCGCTATCGTCTGGTTGCGGCGCGACGAGGTGAGTGGGCGCTGGACACTGGTGCGGTGGAACGCGTAAGCGTGCAGCGCTAGCAGTCAGTAATGGCCTTGCCCAGGCGTTGTTACTGCGCGCTGCCAGCCACTCCAGCCGCTCGACGCGAGCGCACCGTTTCGAGGTCCTCACACAACTGCGCAGCGCCCTCTGCGATACGCGGTGCGGGTCGGTTGATCAGATCGCCGTCGATCGCAAACAGGTTGTCGCGCGCCACCGCTGTCAGCGCCGGCCACGCGCGCCACGTATCGAGTTGCGGCAAAGGATGGTCCGGCGCCGTCGCGCCCTGCGATGCCGTGACGATTGCCTCAGGATTTGCCGCGAGCACCGCTTCCGTCGATACGGTTGGCACCAGCGGTTCGAGCTGCGCGAATACATTGCGCCCGCCGCACAGCGCGATCACGTCGCTGATCATGTGCGTACCGTTGAGCGTCATCAGCGGTTTGTCCCATACCTGGTAGAACACGCTCACGGGCGGTCGCGTCGCGTAACGCGTGCGCAACTGCGCGATGCGTTGACGGAACGCGGCGGCGGCTGCATCGGCGGTCTGCTGCGTGTCGAGCAACACGCCGAGTTTCGTCAGCGTGCTCGCGATGTCGTCGAGATGTTTGGGCTCGCTGAAGAAGAGCGGGATATGCAGCTCGCGTAGCCGCTCGAGTTGAGCTTGTGCATTCCCGTGCCGCCACACGACGATCAGATCCGGCTTCAGCGCGACGATGCGTTCGAGGTCAAGCGCCTTGTTGTCGCCGACGCGCGGCAACTGCTTCGCCTCGGGCGGGTAGTCGCTGTACGTGACCGCGCCGACGAGCTTCGCGCCGCCGCCCGCGGCATACAGCAGCTCGGTGACGTGCGGCGCGAGACTGATCACGCGTTGTGCGGGCGCTGCGAGTGTGACGGTTGCGCCGCTGTCGTCGGTGACGGTGATGGACGCGTGCGCTGCACGGCTGAAGGGCAGCAGGGCCGCGCAGGCCAACGTGAATACAGCGGCAAGTCGAACGGGTCGGGTCATTGTGATGAATACAGGAAGCAGGGTGGTTACGGCGTGGCCAACTGTATCGCGGGCAGTACGTGATTCGACGGTTATGCAGTCGCATCAATTGCTTCCACGCTTTCCCGCAATGCCAGCTCGAAACGTTGCCAGTCCGCGGGTGTAGCGGGCAAGCCGAAGCGCAGGCTGGCCGGTTGCGCGAACAGGCGGGTCCAGATACCACGTTCGGCAAGCGCGCGATGTAGCGCGGTGGCACGTGCGTCGTCGGTCCATGCGAAGAGCGGCGTGGCTCGCGACGCGAAGCGATGTGCATGCAGCAACTCCACGAGCCGGGCACTGTCAGCCGCCAGGCGGTCGCGCATCTGCTCTTGCCATGCACGATCGGCGAACGCCGCCGTCACTGCATGACGCGCCGGACCGCTGACCGTCCACGCGCCGAGCACGTCGCGCAGTGCACGAAGCTGCGCCGGCGCAGCCAGCACGAAGCCCGCGCGTACGCCTGCGAGGCCGAAGAACTTCCCCGGCGAGCGCAATACGACGAGACCGGGCAACGCAACGCGATCGGCCAGCGATGCACGCGGCGTGACATCCGGCATCGCGTCGGCGAACGCTTCATCGACGATCAGAGTGCCGCCGCGTGCTGACAATTGCGCGTGCCAGCGTAGAAGTTTTGCCGCATCGAGGTACGCAGCGGTCGGGTTGTTCGGATTGACGACGACTGCGTGAGTGAGCGTGTCGGGCAGGTTCTCGCACGCTACATCGAGTGCGCTCACTACGTAGCCGGCGCGTGCGAACGCCGGCGCGTATTCGCTATACGTGAGCGGTGCGATACCGACGGTTGCGCGTGTCGACGACTCGGGTCGTGATTCGGGCGATGAAGCAGGCTGCGTAGGTAGGGCAGGCAGCGCAGGCAACACCGCAGGCAACGCACGGATCGCCGCCTGGCTGCCAGCCACCGGCAACACATGCTCCGCATCCGGCGCGCCGTAATAGCGCGCGGCGCACGCAGCGAAATCGTCGCCTTCATCGGGCAAACGCCGCCACGCATCGGGCGGTACGGGCGGCACCGGATAGCCGTGCGGATTGATGCCAGTCGACAGATCGAGCCACGCGGCGTACGCAATGCCATACAGTCGCGCCGCCTCATGCAGATTGCCGCCGTGCGTTACCACGCTGGGCGCGGCACCTGGGCTCGAAGTAGCAACACCGATCTCGCTATGCATGAAACGGCACACTCAGTAGCGCCAGCACAATCAATACAGCCAGCCAGAGCGTGACGGTTCGCTCAACCAGTTGCAGCGCGGCCGGAACATGCCGGGCGGCGGCGGCCTCGCCGGCACCGAGTGTCGGACGTTGCTCGAGTGCGCCGTGATACACAGCCGCTCCGCCGATCCGCACATTCAGACTGCCTGCGCCCGCCGCCATCACCGGCCCCGCGTTCGGGCTGTCCCAGCGCCGCGCCTGATCGCGCCAGCAGCGCCACGCGGTGCGCGTATCGCCGAGCAGCGCGTAGCTCGTCGCCGTCAGCCGCGCGGGAATCCAGTTGAGTACATCGTCGATGCGTGCCGCGGCCCAGCCGTAGCGCAGATAGCGCGGCGTGCGGTAGCCCCACATCGCGTCGAGCGTATTGGCAAGACGGAACGCGAGCGCGCCAGGACCACCCGCGATCGCGAACCAGAACAGCGCGCCGAAGATCGCATCGTTGCCGTTCTCGAGTGCCGATTCGACGGCGGCGCGCGCGAGTGCGGCTTCGTCGGCGGTCGCGGTTTCGCGCGAGACGATGCGCGACGTCAGTACGCGCGCCTGCGCCAGATCGCGCCGCGCGAGCGCCGCAGCAATCGGCGCGATGTGGTCGTGCAGGCTGCGCGCGCCGAGTGCGAACCACAGCAGCGCGACATGGACCGCACACGCGAGCGGCAACGGCAGCACCGCGACGAGCCACGCGGCGATAGCCACCGGCGGCGCGACCGCAAGCAGCCAGCCGAGCAGCCCCGCGAGCCGGCCGCGCCGACCGGTGTTCAGGCGCGCTTCGAGTGCGCTAGCCAGCTTGCCGAAACCGACCAGCGGATGAGCGGTGTGGGGCTCGCCGGTCCAGCGGTCGATGGCGACGGCAAGCGTCGCGAGCGCAGCGGTCAGCGGGAGGGACAGCATGATCATGGGCGCGCGGTCTTAAGCGTGAGCGGCAGGCCCGCGACCATCATCGTGACTTCGCTACTCAGCGCAGCGATCCGTTGATTGAGCCGGCCGAGTTCGTCCACATAGAGACGCGTCGCCGCGCCGAGCGGCACGACGCCGAGGCCGATCTCGTTGCTCACGATGATGATCTTGCCTGCCGCCTGGGCGAGCGCGTGTTCGAAGGCGGCGAGGCGTTGCGCGCTGTCATCGGAGGCGGGAGTACCGTCGGGTGGACACAGCAGGTTGGCGAGCCACAGCGTCAGGCAATCGATCAGGATGCATTGCCCAGGCGCATCGGTGGCGGTGACAGCGCCGGCCAGATCGAGCGGCGCTTCGAGCAAACGCCAGTGCGCAGGACGTCGCTCGCGATGATGCGCGACTCGCTCCGCGAATTCGGCATCCGCGATGCGTGCGGTGGCAATGTAGGTGACCGGGAGCGCGCTGTCGCTTGCGAGCTGTTCGGCGTGCGCGCTCTTGCCCGAGCGGGCACCGCCGAGCACGAAGGTGAGGTCGGGGGAAATCATCGCGTGATTGTACCGGCTTGGGTTCGCGTTCAGCCGCGTCGCGGGCGCATGCGATGGGATAATGCGCGGTCTTTCCTGTTCGCCTCATTACCACCTGGCCCACTCCGTGACTGCGCTATCCGACTCCCCGCCGCCCGCAGGTTTAACCGTGCCAACCGTGCCGCGCGGCACGCTGATGATCCAGGGCACGACCTCCGATGCCGGCAAGAGCACACTCGTCGCGGGCCTGTGCAGGCTCGCCCGCCGCGCCGGTGCGAAGGTCGCGCCGTTCAAGCCGCAGAACATGGCGCTCAACAGCGCAGTCACGGTGGACGGCGGCGAGATCGGCCGCGCGCAGGCGTTGCAGGCAGTCGCCGCGGGGATCGACGCGCACACCGATCTGAACCCCGTGCTGCTCAAGCCGACCAGCGACCGCGGCGCGCAGGTGATCATCCACGGCAAGGCGCGCATGAATCTCGATGCGCGCGCCTATCACGACTACAAGCCAATCGCGTTCGATGCAGTGCTCGCGTCGTACCGGCGTCTGCAGGCGCGCTTCGAAACGATTTTCGTCGAAGGCGCGGGCAGTCCCGCCGAGATCAATCTGCGTGATCGCGATATCGCGAACATGGGTTTTGCGGAAGCGGTCGATTGCCCGGTGGTGCTGGTGGCCGACATCGATCGCGGCGGGGTGTTCGCGCATCTGACGGGGACGCTCGCGTGTCTGTCGGCCAGCGAACGGGCACGAGTGCAGGGCTTCGTGATCAACCGGTTTCGTGGCGATATCGGACTGCTGCAGCCGGGGCTCGACTGGCTCGAAGCGCAGACCGGCAAGCCGGTGTTCGGCGTGCTGCCGTATCTGCATGGCCTGACACTCGATGCCGAGGACATGCTGCCGCGCGAATTGCGGGCCGCCCACGCGGGCGCGGGCATGGGCACGGCAGACGGCGTACTGCGCGTCGTGGTACCGGTGCTGCCGCACATCAGCAACCACACTGATTTCGATGCGTTGCGCGCGCATCCGCAGGTCGATTTCCACTATGTACGCAGCGGCAGTATGCCGCCGCCCGCCGATTTGATCGTGTTGCCAGGCTCGAAGAACGTGCAGGGCGATCTCGCGTTTCTGCGCGCGCAGGGTTGGGACGCGGTGTTGCAACGGCATCTGCGCTATGGCGGCAAGGTGATCGGCATCTGCGGCGGCATGCAGATGCTGGGGCGCGAAGTGGCTGACCCGCATGGCGTCGAAGGGACGCCGGGCACGGTGGCCGGGCTCGGCTGGCTCGACTTTTCGACGACGCTGACGCGCGAGAAAACGCTCGCCAACGTAACCGGCACGCTGGCGCTGCCGGGCGCGCCGGCTGCGGCCGGCTACGAAATCCACATGGGCGAGACCGAGGGACCGGCGCTCACCTCGCCGGCATTACATCTCGCCAGCGTGACCGGACCGCGTCCCGACGGCGCCCGTTCCGCCGACGACCAGATTCTCGCCACCTATGTCCACGGCCTGTTCGATACGCCGGCTGCCTGCGCGGCGTTGCTCGCGTGGGCCGGTCTCGGCGCCGCGGAGGAAATCGACTACCCGGCGCTGCGGGAAGCCTCGCTGGACCGCCTCGCCGATACGCTCGACGAGCATCTGGACCTGCCCCGCCTGTTCGCGGCGATGCGCGAGACCGCGAATGGAAGAATCGATTAAATCCTGTCAGGAAATAATCTAAGCGCCAGAGCCGGTTTTTCCACCTTATTAGTTCGAATATAGTGCGACCCAACGACGGCACCGTCTGCTGTCCGTTCAACCCATCAAGGAGTCGCCATGCATTCGAACCGTTCCGCCGATGCGGCCGCGCTGCTGCTGCGCGTGGCGTTAGGCGTGCTGTATCTCGCCCACAGCCTGCAAAAGATCTTTGTGTTCACGCTGCCGGGCACCGCGCAGTTTTTCGTCTCGCTGGGCCTGCCGGGCTGGCTGGGCTACGTGACGGCGTTCGTCGAGCTGTTCGGCGGCATCGCCTTGCTGCTCGGCGTGCAGGTGCGCTGGGTTGCGCTGGTGCTGCTGCCGTTCATGCTGGGCGCGATGTCCACCCATTTGCACAACGGCTGGGGCTTCGCCTCGCCGAACGGCGGTTGGGAATATCCGGCGTTCTGGGCGGTGACGCTGGTGGTGCAGTCGTTGCTGGGCAACGGTCTCTTCGCAGCCACCGGGGTGAAGGCGGCACGTCCTGCGGTGGCCTGAGATTGCTGAATCAGCTTGCTGGATAGGGCGGCCTGCCTGGGCCACCCTGAATCGCTGCCTGGGCGAGGCGCAAGGCGCCTCGCCACTCTCTTCTCAATACAAGACCATCTGCGTGCAGCGGAATAGCGCAATGGTCTTGCCGTTCGGGTCGAACACCGTCGCATCCCAGACCTGCGTGGTACGCCCAATATGGACGCCCTTCGCCACCGCCCGGATCGTGCCTTCCCGCGCGGTGCCGAGGAAATTGCTCTTCAGCTCGATGGTCGTGAAACTCTGGGCTTTCTCCGGCAGGTGGGAGAGGCACGCATAGCCGCAGGCGGTATCGGCGAGGGCGACCACGGTTGCAGCATGCAGGAAGCCGTTGGGCGCCAGCAGGTTGGGGCGTACCGTCAGTTCGGCGGTCAATGAGCCTTCTTCCAGCGAAATAGCCCGAAAACCGATCAGTTCGGGAAGGGTGCCGCGCTGCCGTTCCTGCATGCGCTCAAGGGTGTATTCGGGGCGAAGCTTCGTCATGGTCTGGTGTCCTCGTAGAAAGAAATGCACACCGAATGGTCGTTCTTGTTTCGGTGCGGCGGGTTTTGCCGATATTATCAACGGCTGGATCGACTTTTGACGGCAAGAAACGGCAAACCGGCTGGCCGCGCCAGCCATCTTCCGGGGGCATTCATGACGGTAATCGTGGTGGCGAATCCGAAGGGCGGCGTAGGCAAGAGCACGCTGTCGACCAATCTGGCGGGCTATTTCGCCGCCGCGGGCGAGTGGGTTGCGCTCGCGGATCTGGACAAACAGCATTCAGCGCATGCGTGGCTCGAGCTGCGGCCCGCCACGCTCCCGCCGATCGAAATCTGGGAGGTCGACCCCGACGCGCCGGCCAAACCGCCCAAGGGCCTCGAACACGCAATTATCGATACACCCGCCGGCTTGCACGGCAACCGTCTCAGTGTTGCCCTCGATCTGGCCGACAAGGTCATCGTGCCGCTGCAGCCGTCGTTGTTCGATATTCTCGCCACCCAGGAATTTCTCGAACACCTCGCGAAAGAAAAAGCCATCCGGAAAGGCCGCATCGAGGTCGGTGTGGTGGGGATGCGCGTCGATGCGCGTACGCGCTCGGCGGATCAGTTGCATCGTTTTGTCGAGGGACTGAAGCTGCCGGTGCTCGGCTTTGTGCGTGATACGCAGAACTATGTGCAACTCGCCGCGCACGGCCTCACGCTGTGGGACGTCGCGAAGAGCCGGGTCGAGAAGGACCTCGAGCAGTGGCAATCGATCATCGATTGGGCCAGCAAGAAAACCTGACGCCGCCACGCGCGGCACGGTGAAGCGTTCGGGCCACGATCGGCCCGACGCGCAAGATCATCAGGTCCAGCTTTGCGTCGGCACGTGGTCGCGACTGCCCTTGATGCGGTTGTCGCCGTCAACGAACACCAGGTCCGGTTTCCATCCCGCCTTCAGCTCGGCCTCGTCGACCGTGGCAAACGCCGCGATGATCACGAGGTCGCCCAGTTGCGCCCGGCGCGCCGCCGAACCATTCAGCGAAATCATGCCGCTACCGCGCTCGCCCTTGATTGCGTAGGTCGAAAAACGCTCGCCGTTATTGATGTTCCAGATGTCGATGCGTTCGTTTTCGATGATGTTCGCGGCTTCGAGCAGGTTCTCGTCGATCGCGCACGAGCCTTCGTAGTGCAGTTCGCAGTGCGTGACGGCGGCGCGATGGATCTTCGACTTCAGCATGTGGCGTTGCATGGGCGGGCGTTCCGTGGACAAGTAGTCGCGCGGCCCGGGCGCATGGGGTGCATGCGGCGCGCCGGGCCGGTGACAGGTTCAGGCGGGTTCAGACGGTTTCAGATTTCGAGGTTGTCGATCAGGCGCGTCGCGCCGAGCTTCGCGGCGGCGAGCACGACGAGCGGTGCGTCGGTTTCATGCGCGGCCGGAGCCTGCAGGTTCACGCGTTTGCGCACGGCGATGTAGTCGGGCTGCCAGCCGCGCGCGGCGAGCGTGGCCATTGCCTGCTGCTCGATCTTCGCGAAGTCGCGCTCGCCGGCCAGCACCGCGGTGCGCACACCGTTCAGCGCGATGGCGAGCTGCGGCGCTTCGGCGCGCTCGGTGGGCTGCAGATAGCGGTTACGCGAGCTGAGCGCGAGCCCGTCGGCGTCGCGCACGGTGTCTGCGGCGATGATGTCGGTCGGGAGCGCGAACTGGTGGCACATCTGCCGCACGATCATCAACTGCTGATAGTCCTTCTTGCCGAACACCGCGACGCGCGGCTGCACGCACGACATCAGCTTCATCACCACCGTGCACACGCCCTGGAAGAAGCCCGGCCGGAACTCGCCTTCAAGGATGTCGCCGAGATCCTGCGGCGGATGCACGCGATATTGCTGCGGCTCCGGATACAGATCGCGCTCGGTTGGCGCGAACAGCACATAGACGTTTTCCTTGCGCAGCTTCTCGATGTCCTCTTCGAACGTGCGCGGGTACTTGTCGAAGTCTTCGTTCGGGCCGAATTGCAGCCGGTTGACGAAGATGCTCGCCACGACCGGGTCGCCATGCTGGCGCGCAAGACGCATCAGCGAAAGATGGCCTTCGTGCAGATTGCCCATCGTCGGGACGAACGCAGTGCGATTCTGGCCGCGCAACTGGTCGCGCAATTCGTGGATCGAGCTGATGATTTTCATGATCGGCGGTGCACTCCTCGCATGGGGCGGGGTGGCGGGTCTCCGGATTCTTTGGATTCTTCGGGTTTCTCGGACTTCTGCCTATGCCGGCAGGTAGGCGAGGCGCACGTAGATCGGCGCAAACGGCTCGGCCTGGGTGATCTCGATCAGCGATTCGCGCGACAGCTCCAGCATCGCGATGAAGTTCACCACGACCACCGGCACGCCGCGCGATACATCGAACAGATCCGAGAATTCCATGAAGCGCGCATTCTGCAGTCGACGCAGGATCGTGCTCATGTGCTCGCGCACCGACAGTTCTTCGCGTGAGATGCGGTGATGCTGGACGAGCTTCGCCCGCTTGATCACATCCGCCCATGCCGTGCGCAGATCGTCGCTGTTCACGTCCGGAAAGCGCGGCGTCATGCTCTGCTCGATGTACACCTCGGCGCGCAGGAAGTCGCGACCGAGTTGCGGCAACTGGTCCAGACGCTGCGCCGCGAGCTTCATCTGCTCGTACTCGAGCAGGCGCCGCACGAGTTCGGCGCGCGGATCTTCCGCTTCTTCGCCGCTATCGGCCTTTCTGACCGGCAGCAACATGCGCGACTTGATCTCGATCAGCATCGCGGCCATCAGCAGGTATTCGGATGCCAGTTCGAGGTTCGACTCGCGCAGCTGTTCGACGTAACCGAGGTACTGCACCGTGACGTCGGCCATCGGGATGTCGAGCACGTTGAAGTTCTGCTTGCGGATCAGGTACAGCAGCAGATCGAGCGGACCTTCGAACGTTTCGAGAAAGACTTCGAGCGCATCCGGCGGGATGTAGAGGTCTTGCGGGAGCTTGAAGAGCGGTTCGCCGTACAGGCGCGCGAACGCGATACCGTCGACGGTATCGGGCGTCGTATCGGTTACGGGCGCAGCGAGCGCGGCGTCGGACTGATCCTGCGCCGGGCGGGCCTCGTCGGCGGTCGTCACGCTCAGAAGTTCTGGTAGTAGACGTAAGGCGTTTGTTCTACGCGCGAGGCTTGCTGGTGCGCGCGTTCGTCGAGATCGACCGGCTGTTTGTCCCACAGCAGCGAACGGCCGCGGCGCTGTTCCGCTTCGAGTGCGGGCTTTTGTTCTTTCAGCTGGTTCAGAAACTGGGTGATGTCCGATTGATACATGGCTCGACGTCCGTGAGGGTGAGGGCGGCAGCGGGGCGGGAGGTCTGCCCGGCGGCTTTTCGCGCGGTTTGGCGGAATTTTACAGCATGCGAAAGCGGGCGGTCGAATTTGCGGGCTGCCTTGAGCGCGGTTTGCCCGCGGGCGCGTATGCGGTTTGCGGAACATCGGCCCGGGGCGCGCGTCCAAGGCGGGCAGCGCACACAGGTTCGAGGAGGCCAGGCCCTGCCGATGTGGTCAAATAGCGAGCTTCGGCCCATGCTCGTAGCGCCGAATTAACCATTCATATCAACCACGGCCCGGGAGGTCCTGTTTGGCGGGGTGTCCGATCGAACCGTCGTACGTGCGCCGCCCTGGCTGGGGGGCCGGTCACGCCAGCCTGCAGCGGTGCGGGACGGCACGCCGTGCGCCGTGGCCGCTGCGCGCGTGGTTTGCCGGATGCCTGCTGGTCCTCGCATTCACGTTTGGCATAAGCAACGCACATGCGGCGCGCGCGGCCTACAAGGTCGACATCGAGACCTCGCCGCGCTCGCTGCGCAAGCTGCTCGAAGCGCATCTGGACATCGCGCGCTTCGCGAAGCGCGACGACATCAGCGACGACCAGTTCCAGTTTCTCGTCACCGCGACGCCGCAGCAGGTGCGCGATCTCACCGCCACGCAGGGCTATTTTTCGCCGGTCGTGCGCACCGACGTACGTAACGTCGACGGCAAGAAAAGCGTGACGGTCAGCGTCGATCCCGGTCCGCGTACGACGATCTCGGCCATCACACTGACGTTTCGCGGCGCCGTGCTAACCGAAGACCCTACCCAGGAAAACGCCACCCGTTTCGCCTTTTCGCTGCGCGAAGGCGACCCGTTCTCGCAGTCCGGCTGGGACGATGCGAAGAGCGCGTCGCTGAGGGCACTGCAGGCACGCCGCTACCTTGGGGCGAAAATCGCGCAGTCGGAAGCACGTATCGATCCGCGCACGCACCGCGCAACGCTCAGCGTCCTGTACGACAGCGGCCCGACGTTCACGATGGGCAAGCTCGACGTGTCGGGCACGCGGCGCTATCCGGAGAAGATCGTCGATAACGTGAATCCGGTGTCGGTCGGCGAGATCTACGACGTGCAGCGCATCAACGAACTGCAGCGCCAGTTGCAGAGCACGCCGTACTACGCGAGCGTCGCGATCGACGTCGACAACGACCCCACGAAACCCGCCGATACGCCTATCCACGTGAAGGTCAGCGAGTATCCGTACAACAGCGTGCGCGGCGGCGTCGGTTATTCGACCGATACCGGTCCGCATGTGCAGGGTTCCTATTCGTACCTCGACACGTTCGGCCATGCGTACCCGTTCTCGATCCAGGGGCGGGTCGATCGCATCCAGCGCTACGGCCAGATCCAGCTCTCGATGCCGCCCGGCGAGCGCGCGTGGACCAACAGCGTGCTCGCGTCGTACACCAGCACCGACGTGTCGGACACGACGATCTATAGTGCGCGCGTCGGCGTGCAGCGAACCCGCACGTCGCAGAACATCGACTACTCCTACTCGATCCTCTACTACCAGGACCGGCTCGAGCAGAACAACGGTAACCCGACCACGAGCCACGCGCTCGTGCCGTCATGGTCGTGGACCCGCCGCAATACCGACGACCCGCTGTTTCCGCGCTCCGGCAACCTGATTCACGCGGAAGCGGGGTTTGCGGTGAAGGGCGCGGCAACCGAACAGAGCTTCGTTCGCGGCTATGCGCGCGGCCAGCAATACCTGCCGCTCGGCAAGACCGACCTGCTGGTATTTCGCGCGGAACTCGGCGGTGTGTTCACGGGCAGCAGTTCCTCGGGCGTGCCCGCGTCACTGCTGTTTCGCGCGGGCGGGTCGAACTCGGTGCGTGGGTACAGCTTCCAGAGTATCGGTGACCAGGTCGACGGCTCGACCCTGCCGACCAAATACCTGATGACGGGCAGCGCCGAATACCAGCACTGGTTCAGCCACGACTGGGGCGCTGCGACGTTCTTCGATATCGGCACTGCCACCGATACCTGGGCCGAAAAGGTCTTCTTCTCCGGTGTCGGTGTCGGGGCGCGCTGGCGCAGCCCGGTCGGACCGGTGAACATCGACGTCGCGTACGGGATTCGCAACCGCAGCGTGCGGCCTTACCTGACGCTCGGGATTGCCTTCTGATGACTTCCACCACTGCATTGCCCATTCACATGTATCGAGCATGACCACGGATTCGTCAGCACTTCCGCCACAGCCCACCCCGGACGACGCGTCGCCTGACGGCACTGGCACGCCGCCGCCGTCAGGGCGTCCGCGCGGCCGGCGTCTGCGGAAGGTGCTGGCGTGGACGGTTGGTGTGCTGGTGCTGCTCGCGGCGCTCGCGGTCGGTCTGGTGTACGGCGCGCTCGCGACCGAACGCGGTACCGGCTACGTCTGGCGCGTCGCGGTGAAGCTGCTGGGCGGCCAGTTGTCCGGCACGCTCGACGGCGGCGCGATTGCTACTGGCGTGCGTTTGCGCCACGTCGAATGGCGTGGCGCCGATGGCACCGACATCAAGGTCGACAGCGTGGCGGGCAAGTGGGCGCTCACGCGAGCGCCGTGGCGTTACTCGATCGACTACCTGCACATCGGCACGATCGACGCGCGGCTCGTGCCATCGGCGTCTTCTTCTTCGGAGCCGATGAAGTTGCCGCAGGATCTGCAACTGCCGATGCAGCTCGAAGTGCGTGACCTGCGCGTCGACCGGCTGTTGCTGCACGAAGGCACATCGACGACTGAATTCTCCCGGCTGCTGTTTCACGGGCGTAGCGACGGGCGGCATCACGAGGCGGCGGTGGAGCGGCTCGATACGCCGTTCGGCGCGGTGACGGCGCGTGCGAAGCTCGATGGGGTGCGGCCGTTTCCGCTAACCGGTGAGATCGGTTATGCGGGCAAGGTCAATGACGAAGCGGTCGAGGTGCGCGGCAACCTGACGGGCTCGCTGGAAACGCTCGTCGCCGAACTCGATGCGAGCGGGATGAAGCTCACCGGACATGCGCACGTGGAAGCGACGCCGTTTGGCGCGGTGCCGTTGCAACGCGCGACGCTGACTTTCGATCATGTGAATCCGCAGGCGTTTGCGCCGGGCGCGCCGCAGGCGGATCTGGCGGTGCGGGCGGAGTTGCAGCCGGCGAGTGGGGGAGCGGCTGGTGATGTATCGGGTGCGGTGAGTGTGGGTGGGGTGGTTGCTTCTGCAGCGCTGGCAAGCACGGCAGCCGGTCAGATAAACACCGCAAGCGCATCGACCACCGCTCAGAAAAACAACGCCGCACCCGCCTTCGCCGTAGCCGGCACCGTCTCGATCGTCAACGCGAAACCCGGCGCGATCGACCAGCATCTGCTGCCGCTCATCGATGCCCACGCCGACATTCGTCTCGACGCCGCGAGCCAGCGCCTGTCGAACCTGAACGTGCGGCTCGTGAAGAACGCGACCATCACCGGTGGCGGTGCGCTCAAGGGGAAGTACGGGCAGTTCGATCTGAAGGTCGCCAACCTCGATCTGAACGCACTCGAAGCGACCGTACGCCCGACGCAGTTGAGCGGCCCGGTCGGCATCCGCCTGAACGACGATGTGCAGAGCATCACGCTCGATCTCGCCGACCCGAAGGCCGCGCTTCGCGCGCAGGGCAAGATAACGTTCGATCCCGCGCGGATGAGCTTCAACGACGTGAAGGTTAGCGCGGGCAAGGGCCGCATCGATCTGTCGGGCGTGATCAAGCACGACGCGAATTCCACCTACAACCTGAAGGCTGCACTGACCGATTTCGATCCGTTTTCGCTGACTGTGCAGACGCCGTCGCGTGCTGCACCGACCGGTGCGCGGCTAGGCGCGAGATCGAACACAGAACTCGCCGCGAAATCCGCGGCGAAGACTGCCGCCAACACCGCCGCCAACACCGCAAAACGCAGCGCAGCTCCAACCCCAGCGCCGACGCGCAAGATCGAAGCCCGCGTCACCGGCACGCTAAACGCAGCAGGCGTACTCGCACCGGGCTTCACGACGAAGGCCGATTTCAAGCTCGGCGACAGCGTCTACGACGGCCTGCCGCTCACAGGCGGCGGCACGATCCAGCTGGCCGGTATGCGGCTGTTGCCGAGCCGCGCGAACCTGTCGGTGGCGGGCAACCAGGTGGATCTGCAGGGCAGCTTCGGTGCGCCCAGCGACCGGCTGCGCTTTCGCATCGACGCGCCGCAGCTGGAGCGCCTCGGCTTCGGCCTCGCAGGTGTCGTGGCGGCGAACGGCGATCTGACCGGTTCGTTTGCTCATCCGAACGTCGTGCTCGACTACAACGCAGACAGCGTCGCGTTCGGCACGACCCGGCTCGGTCACGCGCAGGGCCACGCGGAACTGCGCGACGGCGCGAACGGCGCCCTCGTCTTCACCACCGATGCCCGCAATCTCAGCGCCGCCGGCGTCGATCTCGCGACGCTGACCGCGCGCCTCGGCGGCACCCGCGCGAATCACACGCTCGAAGCCGCAGCGTCCGGCAAGGTGGAGGGCCGCACAGTCGAGCTGACGCTCGGCGCCAACGGCCACCTGACCGAAGCACGCGACGGCACGCGCTGGGACGGCACAGTCACGCGTCTGCAGAATCGCGGCACGCCAGCGGTGAATCTCGACACGCCCCTCACGGTCAGCGCCGGTGCGGGACGCGTGACGTTGGGTGCGACGCGGCTCACGCTCGAAGGCGCGGTGCTCGATCTGAAGTCGTTCGCGCTCGATCACGGGCGCATTCGCTCGGCGGGCACGTTAACGGATGTGTCGCTCGCGCGGTTGCTGGCGCTGCGCGAGGAGATCACCGGTGATGCGTCGCCGGTGAAGACCGATCTCGTGTTCGATGGCGACTGGGATTTCGCGCTAGGCGACACGGCGAGCGGCCACGTCCAGTTGAAGCGGCGCGGCGGCGATGTGACGGTTGAAGTGGGCCGCGGCATCGCATCGCTGGGCATTACCGATATGGCCGCGCGTGCCGAGTTCAGCGGCGGCAATCGCGTCAATGCGACGGTGCATGCGCAGGCGAGCCGGCTCGGCGTGATCGATGCCGACGCGCACACGGCGCTGACGTTACGCGATGGCGCACTTGCCGTCGATGATGAGGCGCCGCTCACCGGCAAGGTCGATGCAGACTTGCCATCGTTGAAAACGACGGGCGGATTGTTCGGACCCAGCTATCTGCTCGATGGTCACCTTGCGTTGAAGCTCGCGCTCGGCGGGACCGTGGCGAAACCGAACCTGTCAGGCTCGCTGACCGGCGACGATCTGTCGGCAACGCTCGTCGATCAAGGCGTCCAACTGAAGGGCGGCGTGGTCCGCATCGCGCTGTCGGAGAATCTCGTCGATTTCCAGCAGGTCGAATTCCATGGCGCGAGCGGTACGCTACGCGCGACCGGTCGCGTGCGGCTCGACGGCGCGGAACCCGATCTCACCGCGAGCATCGTCGCCGACAAGCTCGAACTGTTCGCGGCACCGGACCGCGAGCTGTCGCTGTCGGGCAGCGCGAGCGTTGCGAATGCGGGGCCGCAGGGCGGCATGGCGATCAACGGCAAATTTAACGTCGACCACGCGCTCTTCGACCTGCCCGAAGAAGCCTCGCCGAGCCTCGGCGACGATGTCGTGATCGTGCGCGCGGATGGCACCGTGCGCGGCGAGAAGAAACCCGATGCGGTGGCTGGCACCGACAAGCCAGTCGGCCGTTTTGCGCCGCGCGCGAACATCGATCTCGACCTCGGCAACAACTTCCGCTTCCGCGGTCAGGGCGCGGACCTCGGCCTGCGCGGCACGATCACCGCGATGAGCGCGCCGAACCAGCCGCTGCGCGCGGTCGGCAATGTACGCGTGACGGAAGGCTCGACCTACACGGCGTTTGGTCGCAAGCTGGCGATCGAGAACGGCTTCTTCACGTTCAACGGACCGGTGTCGAATCCGGGTATCAACATTCTCGCGATGCGCCGTAACCAGCAGGTCGAAGCCGGCGTGCAGGTGACCGGCACGGTCCAGGCGCCGAACGCGAAGCTCGTCTCGGAGCCGAACGTGCCCGACAACGAAAAGCTGTCATGGCTGCTGTTCGGCCACGGCACCGACCAGGGCAACAACCTCGGCCAGCAGAGCACGATGACGACTGCGCTGGCGCTGCTCGGCAGTGTGAGCGGCAAGCGGATCGCGCAGACGTTCGGGCTCGACGAGGTGACGGTGGGGCGCAGCGAAGTGGGCTTGACGGACCCGCAGGTCGTGATGGTGTCGAAGGCGATCAGCGAATGGCTCGTGCTCGGCTACGAACAGGGCCTGCAGTCGGCGGCGAACGCGATCAAGGCAACCGTCAACCTGACGCGCTTCTGGTCGATCGCCGCGTATGGCGGGACGTTCCAGGGTGTGGATCTGTTGTACACGCGGCGTTTCGATCGATTTCACTGGTAGCGCCGTTGCACCCGTGAAAAAAATCGGCGGGCTTTTTTAGAGCCCGCCGATTTTTACTGCTTTGCTCTACGCGATTTACTTCACGCGCATGCCCGGTTTCGCACCGCTATCGGGTTCGAGCAGGTAAAGACCCGGCTCGGCTTTTTCATCGGTTGCCGACGCCGCGAGCACCATCCCTTCCGACAGACCGAATTTCATCTTCCGCGGCGCGAGGTTCGCGACCATCACAGTGAATTTGCCGACCAGTTGCTCCGGCTGGTACGCGGATTTAATGCCGGAAAACACGTTGCGCGTCTTCTCCTCGCCGACGTCGAGCGTCAGTTGCAGCAACTTGTCCGATCCTTCAACCGCACGGCAATCGACGATCTTCGCAATGCGCAGATCGATCTTCGCGAAATCGTCGATCGAGATGACGTCCGGCGTGTCCGCTCCGGCCTGAGCGGCTTTCGCCGACGTTTTTGCGCCGGCCGCAGCGGCAGGTGCCGCAGCCGTGGCCGCGCCGGTTGCTTGCAGCGACTCGCGATTCGCTGCGAGCAACGCATCGATCTGCTTCGGATCGACGCGCGTCATCAGATGCTGATACGCGTTGATCGGACGTTGCGATGTGAGCGGCGTGTTCGCGTCGGCCCACATCTGTGGTGCGATATCGAGGAACGCTTCGACCGATTGCGCAAGCTTCGGCAGCACCGGCTTCAGTGCCAGCGACAGCAGACGGAACGCTTCGATGCTGACGCTGCAGGTTTCATGCAGCGCGACTGCGTTCGCCGGGTCTTTCGCCTGATCCCAGGGCTTCGCAGTATCCACATAGGCATTGACGCTGTCGGCGAGTTCCATCGTCGTGCGCAGCGCGCG
Source organism: Paraburkholderia acidicola (assembly GCF_002362315.1). Classification (GTDB taxonomy): domain Bacteria; phylum Pseudomonadota; class Gammaproteobacteria; order Burkholderiales; family Burkholderiaceae; genus Paraburkholderia; species Paraburkholderia acidicola. The sequence continues at coordinate 250,287 of NZ_MTZV01000004.1, read as the reverse complement.
GCCGTAGTCGCGTGCTTCGTAATGCGCGGCGATCTGCGGAATCGCTGCACGCAGTGTATCGAGCAGCGGATGACGCATCGCGCTGTCCAGGATGCGGCCGTCGAAACGTTTGATCAGGAAGCCCGCCGCGCGGCTCGCGATGTTCACGTACTTGCCGACGAGATCGCTGTTCACGCGTGCCTGGAAATCGCCGAGGTTCAGGTCGATGTCTTCCATCGTGCTATTCAGCTTCGCGGCGTAGTAATAGCGCAGCCACTCGGGGTTCAGGCCCGTGTCGATATAGCTTTTCGCGGTGATGAACGTGCCGCGCGACTTCGACATCTTCGTACCGTCCACCGTCAGGAAGCCGTGCGCGAACACGTTGGTCGGCGTGCGATGGCCCGAGAACTCGAGCATGGCCGGCCAGAACAGCGTGTGGAAATACAGGATGTCCTTGCCGATGAAGTGATACTGCTCGGTGGTCGAATCCTTGCGCACCCACGCGTCGAAGTCGATGCCGCGCTGCTCGCACAGGTTCTTGAAGCTTGCGTAGTAGCCGACCGGCGCGTCGAGCCACACATAGAAGTATTTGCCGGGCGCGCCCGGAATCTCGAAGCCGAAGTACGGCGCATCGCGCGAGATGTCCCAGTCGGCGAGCTTCGCGTCGCCCGCATCGCCGAGCCATTCGCGCATCTTGTTGGTGGCTTCCTGTTGCGCCAGACCGCCGACCCAGCCGCGCAGGAAATTCTCGCAGCGCGGATCGGACAGGCGGAAGAAGTAGTGCGTCGAGATCTTGCGGATCGGCGTCGCACCCGAGACGACCGAATACGGATTGATCAGGTCGGTCGGCTGATAGGTCGAACCGCAGACCTCGCAGCTATCGCCGTACTGATCCTTCGCGCCGCACTTCGGGCACTCGCCCTTGATGAAGCGGTCCGGCAGGAACATTTCCTTGACCGGGTCGTACGCCTGTTCGATGTCCCGCGCCTCGATCAGGCCGGCGGCCTGCAACGAGGTGTAGATCGACTCCGACAGCACACGGTTCTCTTCCGAATGGGTCGTGTAGTAATTGTCGTATTGCACGCCGAAGCTGGCGAAATCGCGCGTGCGCTCTTGCCACACGCGGTCGATCAGCTGCTTCGGTGTGATGCCCTCCCGCTCTGCGCTCAGCATGATCGCCGTGCCGTGCGTATCGTCGCCGCCGACGTAGTAGACCTCGTGTCCGTGCATCCGCAGCGTCCGGACCCAGATATCCGTCTGGATATGCTCGACCATATGGCCGATGTGGATCTGCCCGTTCGCATATGGCAGCGCGGACGTGACGAGGATCTGACGGGGCTGCGACGGCGCGTCGACGGCGCTGGGGTCGTTGGCGGGTGCTGACATGGATATTCCGGGGCTTGGCGGGGGACGAAACAGCGATTCTAGCAGGGCGGCCGCACAACGCGGGTGGGGCTCACCGGGACCCGGAGTGCGCTTGTCGGGGTCGGCGACGTTGATGCAGCGGGCCGGAAACGTGCGGTAATGCCACGCACGATAACGCTATGCGCCATGTGACAAAACGGCGACTCAGCGTGGAGAACCAGGAAATACCGGCGGGAAATACCGACGGGAAACGCTAACGAGAAACGCCAACGGAACAAGACCAGTAAAAAACGACAGGCAAAAAAAAACCGGGGCGATTCGGCCCCGGAGCAACAACGACAAGAGGAGAATGGTGACGCGCCGGCATCGCCAGCCACGTACCGTAAATACAGACACGGTCAGATCGCAAGAGTTCGAAAAATTTTTCGTTTCGTCCGGTGCGATTTTTTCTGCGCTCGTTACGGACCCGATCAGCCGGGCTCCGCAACGATCATCCCCCTCTTTCGATCAGTTGCAGGCGCGCGTTACTGCGCGTGCTGAGCCGTAGCGCGCAGATAGACTTCGACGCGACGATTTTGTGCGCGACCCGCTTCCGTGTTGTTATCGGCAACCGGATTGGACGCGCCGCGGCCATCCGCCGACAGGCGTTGCCCCGCAACGCCGCGCTGCGCGAGGTAGTTCGTGACGCTCTGCGCACGATTCACCGACAGCGTCTGGTTGTAGGCCGCCTGACCCGTGCTGTCCGTATAGCCGATGACCTGGGCGATCACTTCAGGATTCTGGTTGAGCGTCTGTGCGACCTGATCGAGCACCGGTGCGAAGCTCGGCTTGATCGCGTACTGGTTGGTGTCGAACGTCACCGAACTCGGGATGTTCAGCTTGAGCGAGCCGTCCGGCTGCTCGGTGATCTGTGTGCCGGTACCGGCGGTCGCGCCGGTCAGCTTGTTGTGGATGGCCTGCCAGTTGTAGCCGGTGATGCCGCCGGCCGCCGCGCCTACACCTGCGCCGATCGCCGCACCCTTGCCGCCGCCAATCAGCGCACCGATACCGGCGCCGAGACCGGCGCCCACACCGGTACCGACTGCGGTGTTGGTGCCCTGCGGAGTGGCACAGCCGGCAAGCAGCGCGCCGACGAGGGTGAGTACCGACATGCGAGTCATGATTTTTGCATTCATTTTTGATTCCTCTCTTGAGTAAGACGGCTCGACGACGACAGAAGCCGGACCGCCGATACACCACGCAACAGGGTCTTCCGGCAGCGGCACGCGGCAGCCACTACAATGACGGCTTAAGCCTGCAGCGGCAAAGCCTCGAGGCACCCGGGCAAGGCCCTATAGCTTGCTGCTCGCGAAGGGTGCCTGGCAAGCCTGTTTTGCGCAATGGCGACTAACAATTTCTTTCAATTTCCGGCGGCTGGCGGAAGCTTCGATTCCCCCGCGCCGCAAGCGTTCCCACGGAGTTTCAATGAGTATCGATCGGGCATTGGTCGACGCCGCCCTCTCGGCTGTCACCGACCCCAACACTGGCCGCCCGTTTGCGGCGGCAAAAAATTTCCGCAATGTGGCAATCGATGGTTCGACGGTCAGTGTCGACCTCGTGCTGGGCTATCCGGCCAAACGCCAGTTTGAAGCGCTGAACGCGCTCGTCACCGAGGCATTGCGTGCCGTGCCGGGTGTCGCTGAAGCCCGTGTGACGGTGTCGCAGCAAATCGCGGCGCATACGGTGCAGCGCGGCGTGAAACTGCTGCCGAACGTGAAGAACATCGTCGCGGTTGCGTCGGGCAAGGGCGGTGTCGGCAAGAGCACGACCGCCGTGAACCTCGCGCTTGCGCTGGCGAGCGAGGGCGCGTCGGTCGGCATACTCGATGCGGACATCTACGGTCCGTCGCTGCCGATGATGCTCGGCATCGACGGTCGCCCCGAATCGCCCGACGGCAAATCGATGATTCCGCTCGTCGGCCACGGTATGCAGGCCAATTCGATTGGTTTTCTGATCGAACAGGACAATCCGATGGTCTGGCGCGGCCCGATGGCGACTTCCGCGCTCGAACAGCTGCTGCGGCAGACGAACTGGCAGGATCTCGACTACCTGATCGTCGATATGCCGCCCGGCACCGGCGATATCCAGCTCACGCTGTCGCAGCGCGTGCCTGTCACCGGCGCGGTGATCGTGACGACGCCGCAGGACATCGCGCTGCTCGACGCGAAGAAAGGTCTGAAGATGTTCGAGAAGGTCGGGATTCCGATTCTCGGCATCGTCGAGAACATGAGCACGCATATCTGCTCGAACTGCGGTCATGAGGAGCATGTCTTCGGCGCCGGCGGCGGCGACCGGATGGCGCGCGAATACGGCGTGGAACTGCTCGGCAGCCTGCCGCTCGATATCGCGATCCGCGAGCAGACCGACTCGGGCCGGCCCACTGTCGCAGCCGACCCGGACGGCCGCATCGCCGAGGTTTACCGGGCGATCGCGCGCAAGGTTGCGATCCACATTGCCGAGCGCGCACGCGACATGACCTCGAAGTTTCCGAACATCGTGATCCAGAACACCTGAGCGCGCCTTAGGCACGGCCGCCGAAGGCGTCAATCCGGGCCGTCGCTCGCGGTATCATGTGGGCTTCGTCAGGTCTGGCAGACTGGCCGCAGGGGCGGCCAGCGGCCGACAAGAGGATCGCATGAGAAAACGAATCGACGGGCACGCGGCACATGCGTTCATCGTGATGGCTGCGAGCGGGTTGCTACTGTGCGGCTGCTCGGCTTTCCTGCGGCCGCAGGAAAAGCGCGCGGACGCACAGTTGCTGCCGACCGTGGGGAGCATGGCGCGCGGCACGGTGACCTTCATCGAGCGTTCGGACGGCGTGCAGGTCACTTACAACCTGTCCGGCCTGCCCGCGAACTCCGACCACGCGCTGCAGGTACACGAACGCGGCGACTGCAACTCCGTGGATGGCTCGGCGGCCGGCCCGGTGTTTTCCCCCGCGGCCGAGCGCCTGAAGGCGGGCGCCCGGGTCGAGGGCGATCTCGGCAACATTCACGCGGACGCGAACGGTGTCGCGGCCGGCTTCATCGTCGCGCCGGATGTTTCGCTCGACGGCATCCGCTCGGTATTGCAGCGGTCCGTGCTGGTCCATCGCGATGCGGGCGATCCTTACGCGTATCCTCTGCACAGCGCGGGTCCCGCGCTCGCGTGCGGCGCGATCCGTCAGTGAGTGCAGTCGATAGTGCCGCACGACCCACGTGGCGCACCTGTCCGGCTCGCCGGCCCGATGAGCAGCAGCTTTCTCCCGATCGCGTAAAATAACCGCCTTTCGTCCGGCAACCCGCGCCCCACGGGCGCGTCAGCCGGTCTCCATGTCACCGTAGCGACCCGGCATCACCCGGTAGCGACCAACCAGCGTTCAACCCGACTCTATGGCAATCAAATCCGACAAGTGGATCCGGCGTATGGCCGAGGGACATCAGATGATCGAGCCGTTTGTTCGCGATCAGGTGCGGGTGTCTGAGGATGGCCGCAAGATCGTCAGCTACGGGACCTCGAGCTACGGCTACGACATCCGCTGCGCGGACGAATTCAAGATCTTCACGAACATCAATTCCACGATCGTCGACCCGAAGAACTTCGACGAGAAGTCGTTTGTCGACTTCAAGGGTGACGTCTGCATCATCCCGCCGAACTCGTTCGCGCTTGCCCGCACGGTCGAATATTTCCGTATCCCGCGCAGCGTGCTGACGGTCTGCCTCGGCAAATCGACCTATGCGCGCTGCGGCATTATCGTCAACGTGACACCGTTCGAGCCGGAATGGGAAGGGTATGTCACGCTCGAATTCTCGAATACGACACCTTTGCCTGCCAAAATCTACGCGAACGAAGGCGTCGCGCAGGTGTTGTTCTTTGAAAGCGACGAAATTTGTGAGGTGTCGTACGCGGATCGCGGCGGCAAATATCAAGGTCAACGTGGCGTGACGTTGCCTAAAACGTGACGCTCGAGCGCATTGACTCACCGGATTGCCGGGTGACCGCTGCGCAACACAAGCAGCGGTCGTTCTTTTTGGAGAATCGCCCATGAAGTTTCGTTTTCCCGTCGTCATCATCGACGAAGATTTCCGTTCCGAGAACATCTCGGGTTCCGGCATCCGGGCGCTCGCGGAAGCGATCGAGAAGGAAGGCGTCGAAGTGCTCGGGCTGACGAGCTACGGCGATCTCACGTCGTTTGCACAGCAATCGAGCCGCGCGTCGTGCTTCATCCTGTCGATCGACGACGACGAACTGCTGCCGTTCATCGAAAACCCCGGCAACGAAGACGACACGCCCGAACTCGCGTCGGCGATCATCGACCTGCGCGCGTTCGTGACCGAAGTGCGCCGCCGCAACTCGGATATCCCGATCTTCCTGTACGGCGAAACACGCACGTCGCGGCACATTCCGAACGACATCCTGCGCGAGCTGCACGGCTTCATCCACATGTTCGAGGACACGCCGGAGTTCGTCGCGCGCCATATCATCCGCGAGACCAAGGTGTATCTCGACGCGCTCGCGCCGCCGTTCTTCAAGGAACTCGTGAAGTACGCGGACGAAGGCTCATATTCGTGGCACTGCCCGGGCCACTCGGGCGGCGTTGCGTTCCTGAAGAATCCGCTTGGCCAGATGTTCCACCAGTTCTTCGGCGAGAACATGCTGCGCGCGGACGTCTGCAATGCCGTCGACGAACTCGGCCAGCTGCTTGATCACACAGGCCCGGTCGCCGCCTCCGAGCGCAACGCGGCGCGCATCTTCAGCGCGGATCATCTGTTCTTCGTCACCAACGGCACGTCGACGTCGAACAAGATCGTCTGGCACGCGACGGTCGCACCGGGCGACATCGTGCTGGTGGACCGTAACTGCCACAAGTCGATCCTGCACGCGATCACGATGACGGGTGCGATCCCCGTGTTCCTCACGCCGACGCGCAACCACTTCGGCATCATCGGGCCGATTCCGCGCGACGAGTTCAAGCCGGAGAACATTCGCAAGAAGATCGAGGCGAATCCGTTCGCGCGCGAAGCACTCGAGAAGAATCCGAACGCGAAGCCGCGCATCCTGACGATCACGCAAAGCACCTACGACGGCGTGATCTACAACGTCGAGATGATCAAGGACCTACTCGGCGATCTGCTCGACACGCTGCACTTCGACGAAGCGTGGCTGCCGCACGCCGAGTTCCACGAGTTCTATCAGGACATGCACGCCATCGGCGCGGGCCGTCCGCGTACCGGCGCGCTGGTGTTCGCGACGCATTCCACGCACAAGCTGCTCGCCGGTATTTCGCAGGCTTCGCAGATCGTCGTGCAGGACTCGGAGAACAGCACGTTCGACCGCCATCGTTTCAACGAGGCGTATCTGATGCACACGTCGACGAGCCCGCAGTACGCGATCATCGCGTCGTGCGACGTCGCCGCGGCGATGATGGAGCCGCCGGGCGGCACGGCGCTCGTTGAGGAATCGATTGCCGAGGCGCTCGATTTCCGCCGCGCGATGCGCAAGGTCGACAAGGAGTACGGCGACGACTGGTTCTTCGAAGTGTGGGGCCCGGAAGCACTCGCTGACGAAGGCATCGGTTCGCGCGAAGACTGGATACTGCGGCCGAACGAGCGCTGGCACGGCTTCGGTCCGCTCGCCGAAGGCTTCAACATGCTCGACCCGATCAAGGCGACGATCATCACGCCGGGGCTGAACGTGGACGGCGAATTTGGCGTGTCCGGCATTCCGGCCGCGATCGTCACGAAGTATCTGGCCGAGCACGGCATCATCGTCGAGAAGACCGGCTTGTACTCGTTCTTCATCATGTTCACGATCGGTATCACGAAGGGTCGCTGGAACTCGATGGTCACCGAGCTGCAGCAGTTCAAGGACGACTACGACAATAACCAGCCGCTGTGGCGCGTGCTGCCCGAATTCGTTGCGCACCATCCCGCGTACGAGCGCATGGGCCTGCGCGATCTGTGCGAGCAGATTCACAGCGTTTACCGTGCCAACGACATCGCGCGTCTGACCACCGAGATGTACCTGTCGAGTATGGAACCCGCGATGAAACCGTCCGAAGCGTTCGCGAAGCTCGCGCACCGCGAGGTCGATCGCGTGCCTATCGACGAACTCGAAGGCCGCGTGACGTCGATCCTGCTCACGCCGTATCCGCCGGGTATTCCGCTGCTCATTCCAGGCGAGCGCTTCAACCGCACGATCGTCAACTACCTGCGCTTTGCGCGCGAGTTCAACGAGCGCTTCCCGGGTTTTCATACGGACATTCACGGGCTCGTCGGCGAGACGATCAACGGGCGCGTCGAATACTTCGTCGATTGCGTACGCGGCTGACGATGGTGAACCGGAAGTTCGCGTCGATTGCGGCAGCGGCGATGCTCGCGCTAGCCGCGTTCGCCGCGCCACAGGTCGCGCGTGTCGCTCACGCAGAGGTTGCCGCTGCCGATCCGATCGACGCGGCAATGCGTACGTGTCTTGCGCGCAGCGATATGTCGTCGACGGCGGGGCAGGTGCAATGCATGAACACCGCGCGCACCGCGTGGCAGGCCGCGCTCGATATGGCGTATCAGCAGGTGCTCGCGAAGTCGTCGGGCGTGCAGCACAGGCGCTGGGAAACCAGCCAGAAGCGCTGGACCCAATGGCGCGATGCCGAAGCGAAGATGCAGCGCGCGGTCTTCGCAACGACGCACGGCACGATGTACGTGCTGTTTGAAGCCGATATGCAGTTGCAGCCGGTGCGCGACCGTGCGCTCGCGCTGCGGCGTGCGGCGCTGCGTGAAGGCAGTGACGATCCGTTGCCGCGTCTGCGCGCCTGTTCGGCCGATGCGCAATGCGAACACGCGATGTTCGATCTGAACCGCTACTACCGAAGGCTCAACGCGCGGATGCCGCCGGGCGCGCGAGTGACGCTCGTGCAGGCGCAGCGCGCGTGGGTTGGGTTCCGCGATGGGACTACGCCGGTGATCGATGCGCATAGCCGGATCGATATCATCGGTGCGCGGATCGCGACGCTCAAGCGGCTGTCGGAAACGGTTGGGAACGACTGAGCTGCGTGCGCAGAGTACGCAGTGGCGTAGGTCTCAATCGAGCACGAAAGTCGGCTTACGCGGCGATGCGTGAGCTTCGAGCGACGGTTCACCGAGCAGATCGCGCGTCGCGTCCTCGATCGACGCGGATAGCATGTTGAGCGCGAGATCGTTGTCTTCCATGCCGAAGGGGTCTTCGATCTGTGAGGCGATCGCTTCGTGCGCCATGAACGTGTACGCGACGAACACACTGAACACCGGCGTGAACAGGCCAATGCTGTCGACAAGGCCGAACGGTAGTGCCGCACAGAAAAAATAAACGGTGCGATGGATCATCACCGAGTACGCGAACGGCAGCGGCGTCGAAGCAATGCGCTCGCATCCGCCGATCACCTCCGACACACCATGCAGATTGCGATCGAACGCCAGCACGGCCCATGAGTCGAGCGTGCCTTCGCGCGCACGACGCTGTACCCATTCTCCGAGCCAGAGCATCAACGTCGCGGGACGGTAGCGCGAGGCCATCACGCGTTCGACGAGCGCTGCGGGTAGCCGGGCCGCGAGGTCGTCGCGTGGGTCGGTCTTGCGCAGCTGGTGTCGTAACGCATGCGGTAGCGCGCTCAGCACGGCGACGAATTCGCGCACCTCGGCTGCGTCGTTGGCGTTCGCGCTGGCATTGCTACGCGTCAGCGTCAGCACCTGGCGTGTCAGCGAGCGCGCGTCGATCAGCAACTGTCCCCACAGCTTGCGCGCTTCCCAGTAGCGGTCGTAGCTCGTGTTGTTGCGAAACCCGAGAAACACCGCGAGCGCGATGCCGATCAACGAGAACGGCGTGGGGCTCAGGTCGAGCCCGACCGCCAGCCGATGCGTATGCGCGACCACCGCAAGCACCGAGATGCAGAAAATCAGAAAGAGGCGCGGCAGTAGTTCCGGCAAGACGGAGCCACGCCACGCGAGCAGCATGCGGAACCAGTGCAGATGCGGACGGACGATCATGGGCGGGGGAGCAGGGCGAACGGTGAGAGACGATGGGGTCATTATCGCCGATGCGTTAGCGGCCGATGACCGGCTGGCGGTGCGTCGTTTGGGCGCGGCGCGGCCCGCGCTTCAGACCGCGACCGGCTTCGGCGGCGGGGGCGCGGGCGAAGCGTTTTGCGCCGCAACCGCTACAATGGAGCCCAAACCAGTACCGGTACTAGCCGCACAGTTATCCCGGTACTGGCGCTACTCGCCACCCCATTCACGATGCCTACGCGCACCCCGCCAGCGCGCCTGACCGATGATCCACACGCCGTCTCCCGCCGATTCACCGCCCCCGCTCGACGCGACACCTGCCCGCGCGCTCGGCGACTTCATCCGTGCGCATCGCGAGCGCCTGTCGCCGGCAGCGGTCGGTCTGCCGCCGGGGCCGCGGCGCCGCACGCCGGGCCTGCGCCGCGAAGAGGTCGCGCAGTTGTGCGGCGTGAGCCCGACCTGGTACACCTGGATCGAGCAGGGCCGCCCGGTGTCGGCTTCCGCGGATGCGCTCGCGCGGATCGCGGTGGCGTTGCAGCTTTCGCGTGCGGAGCGTGCGTATCTGTTCGAACTCGCGGCGCAGCGCGATCCGGCCGAGCCAGACCCGGCCGCCGCCGATGCTCCCGACACGCTGCTGCAAACCGTCCAGCTCGTCGACACGCCCGCCTATGTACTCGATCGACAGTGGAATGCGCTGGCGTGGAATGCACGTGCGGCGGACCTGTTCGTCGGCTGGCTCGACGGCACGCACGATCGCAACCTGCTGCGCTTCACGTTCACCGAGCCGGGCGCGCGCGATCTGATCGTCGACTGGGAAACGCGTGCGCGACGGCTGGCCGCCGAGTTTCGCGCCGATTCGATCCGCCATCTGAACGACGCGCCGACGCGCGGCCTGATCGACGCGCTCAGCGCCGCCAGCGATGCGTTCGCACGCTTCTGGGCGTCGCAGGACGTCGGCGAGCGCGAAGGCGGACGACGCGAATTCAATCATCCGCGCGACGGCCGCGTCGTCTACGACCAGATCACGTTCAAGCCCGCGCATCGCGACGACCTCAAGCTCGTCGTGCTGGTGCGCGAGGTATGACGGCTACGTGAGGTACCGCAACGGCCCCGGGTGTTAAAATCCTCGCTTTCCCCGGTTTGCGGCGGGCTCACGCCCACACAAACCGCTTCACCGCACGCTTACTGCTCATCACCATGACGTCCCAACTGCACAAAAAAGGCGAAGCCTGGTCGGCTCGCTTCTCGGAGCCGATGTCGGAGCTCGTCAAACGCTATACGTCGTCGGTCTTCTTCGACAAGCGGCTCGCACTCGTCGATATCGAAGGATCGCTGGCGCACGCGTCGATGCTGGCCGCGCAGAAGATCATCGCCGCCGCCGACCTCGCCGCCATCGAGCGCGGCTTGACGCAGATCAAGGGTGAAATCGAGCGGGGCGAGTTCGAGTGGCAACTCGATCTAGAAGACGTGCACCTGAACATCGAGGCGCGCCTGACCGCGCTGATCGGCGATGCGGGCAAGCGCCTGCATACCGGCCGCTCGCGCAACGACCAGGTCGCGACCGATATCCGTCTGTGGTTGCGTGGTGAGATCGACCGGATCGTCGGCTTGCTCGGCGAACTGCGCCGCGCGCTGATCGATCTCGCGGAACAGCATGCCGGGACGATCATGCCGGGCTTCACGCATCTGCAGGTCGCGCAGCCGGTCACGTTCGGCCACCATCTGCTCGCGTACGTCGAGATGTTTACGCGCGACACCAGTCGCATGCACGACTGCCGTGCCCGCCTGAACCGTCTGCCGCTCGGCGCCGCTGCGCTTGCGGGCACCAGCTATCCGATCGATCGTCACGCGGTCGCGAAGACGCTTGGCTTCGACGGCATCTGCACCAATTCGCTCGATGCGGTTTCCGATCGCGACTTCGCGATCGAATTCACCGCTGCTGCTGCGCTCGTGATGACCCACGTCTCGCGCTTCTCGGAGGAACTCGTGCTGTGGATGAGCCCGCGCGTCGGCTTCATCGATCTCGCGGACCGTTTCTGCACTGGCTCGTCGATCATGCCGCAGAAGAAGAACCCCGACGTGCCCGAACTCGCGCGCGGCAAAACGGGGCGCGTGAACGGTCACCTCATCGGTCTCTTGACGCTGATGAAGGGCCAGCCGCTCGCGTACAACAAGGACAATCAGGAAGACAAGGAACCGCTGTTCGACACCGTCGATACGGTGGCCGACACGCTGCGTATCTTTGCCGAGATGGCTGCGGGTATCACGGTGAAGCCGCAGGCGATGCGTGCGGCGGCGTTGCAGGGTTTTTCGACGGCGACCGATCTTGCCGATTATCTGGTCAAGCGCGGGCTTGCGTTCCGCGATGCGCACGAAGCGGTGGCACACGCGGTGCGCATCTGTGTGGATCGCGGCTGCGATCTCGCCGATCTGACGCTCGATGAAATGCGCAGCGAACTGCCGAACGTCGCGCATCTGCTCGGTGACGATGTGTTCGACTATCTGACGCTGGAAGGGTCGGTCGCGAGCCGCAATCATCCGGGCGGTACGGCGCCGGAGCAGGTGTTGGCGGCGGCGAAGGCGGCGCGCGTGGCGTTGGGCTGACGCGTTGCGCTAAAGCATTGCGCGTGACCGCAAGCGGTTTGCTGCGCGAGCATCGCTCGCGCAGCGTGGTGCAGATTACTCGTCCCGCACGCTATCGTCCTTCTTGAAGGTCAATTCCATCGTGTGCCACGCGTCGGCCTGACCGGGCTTGCCCATCGTTTTGTCGAGGTTGATCAGACTCTCCCGCGATGTGACGATTTGCGCATCGTTCTCCGGTGGGTTTTCTCTCGCGACACGTACCTGTGCCCGATCCAGCACGTAGCCGTTTTCCTTCGCCATATCGAGCAGATCGCTCGCCGACCGGATGTTCAGGTTTTTTGATTCGGTGTACGCGTGCTGCGAGCCGTACGTCGACAGAGAAAATCTGTCGCCGTCTTTCTGCACGTGAGCAGCATGGGCGAAGGTGTTCGCGAGTTCGTTATCGTTCATGTAGGGCGCCACGTAGGCCATCACGATGCGATCGGCTTCGCCTGGCTTCACGTGCCCATTCTGGACGGCACTCGAGAAGTCCATCGCGGCGGTGACCTCGATGTCCTTGTTGTTGCCAAGTCCGCTTTTCTCGTTCTTCGCATGGGCTACCGCTTCCGAATCCGTTTCGATGCCCTTGACCGCGGCGTTCGGATAGTGTGTCGTCGCGGCCAGCAATTCGTTGCCTTCCGCGTAACCGATTACCACCACATTGCGGACCGCCTTAGCCGACTCCGGCGTTTCGCTGGATGCGGCCCATTTCACGTTTTCGGACGTCGGCTGTGCCGGGCGATCCGGCATGGCGTTGAGACGTCCGAGTTTGCCGTAGCGGTTCGCCATTGCCGCGTACGGTTGCCTCGGCGACCCCGGCAGTGAGGACATCGGACGAGGGGCGCTTGACGACATCCGGCGCAAGCCTGCGCCCGTGCCGGAGATCCCGGCAAGCTGCGGCGGCACCGAGCTCGTTGGGCTTGTTGGACTTGTCGTCGGCACGCGCGTTGCTGTGGTCTGCGCCGCCGCTCTGGCGGTCGTGCTGGTGAGATTGGTCGCCAGGTTAGCGAGCTGGCGAGCCGGATTGGAACGCATGGTGTTTCTCCAATGAAGCGAATGTAAGGCGAAGCCGCGGCTAGACGCCGCAACCCCGGCTAGCGAGGTGCGGAATCGAGCTCCGCGGGCTCATCGGTAGCGGTTTCATTCGTAACGGGCGCAGGGTTTCGTTGCGGCAGCGTTGCGGCAACTTTGCCGAGCAAGGTGAAGTAGGTCGTCACGACCATGGCGAACCCGATCACATTCATCAAGGCGCTGGCGTTGCGGTTGGCTTCTTCCGCCGATTGCTTGTCCCCATTCATGAACGCCTGCTTGAGGGTGGGAATGACGGCCTGTGTTAAGCCCAACCCGATCGTTGAACCACCGACGATCCCATCGCGTTGTACGATCTGCCAAATCACGTGCGCGGCTGCCCGCGGGCCCACACGACCGCCCATAAAGCCTCGCACCGCGGTTGCGACCGCGTCGCCGACGTCCGGCGCAGGACTCGACGCTGGCCTGAACAGCAGCTTTCGCTGCGACTCGCCGTTAGGCCCCTGAATCTCGATCCGACTATTGGCCTGCACGGTCTGCAGCAGAATTGGCGTCAGCGCGCCAGCGAGGAGCGACGTCAGTATGGCTACGCCGTAGGTGGCGCTCACCGACAGATCCGCATTCGCGGTTAGTGCGCCGCGTGCCGCGTTGAGACCGCCGAAAGACAGGATGCCAGCCGCGATGTTTCTCCAGGAGTCGACACCATACTGCGACTGCGCTGTGCGGATCGCCGCGATCTGCGCGTCACGGTTTGGCGCGTCGTGCGGCACCATTTGTTCAGGGTCTTCGGGCACCAGCTTCGTGCTGCTGCCGAGAACCTTCGATGCTAGTGCCATGGCGGCGGGTGCCGCGGCCATGGCTGCCAGCGTATTGCCGAGACCCCCAAACCCGGCGCCGATCGCGACCGCCTCCATCTGTTTGGCCAGCTGCGGGTCGAAACCCGCGTCCGACGTGTGCTCGACGGCCGCTCCGACGCTGCGGAATACACCGAACGTAATCGCCGCAGTAATTCCGCCGCCGACCGCCGCCGTCAGTGCTGCCTTGATATAGTCCCAGAGGCGCTCGGGTGTATTCACATCCTGCGGAAGCGGTACGTTGACCAGGTCGGTCATTGCGCGTTCGATGTCGTCCATCGAGATACGTTCGGGGTCGATCGATGCCTCATCGGATGACTGCGGCTGCACGCTAGGCTGCATCTCCATGTCACCGGGCAGCATGCCTGGCGTCTCTTCACTTCTGCGCAGAGCCGGGGACTGTAGCGACTGCAGCGATGCCCGCCGCTGCGGTCCGGTCGCGACGCGCGATAGCGGCGGAGTGCCGTCGCTGCCGTGCTGTTGTGGCGCACCCGGGAGCGCCAGGCGTTCGTCCGTAAACTGGGTGGGCGACCGTGAGCCGGTGCGGCTCGGCTGCGCATCGGCCGGTGTATTGACAGTTTCCGGAAAATGAGTGGATGAAGGGCTGGGCGGCGTCGAGCCGATTCCGTTGCCGTGGGCCATGGTGCTCTCCTGATATGAATGACGAAAAAAGCCGGACCTTCGCATGTCATTCGGGGAGTGCGTGCTGCTCGTGCTACAAACGCTCGAACCTTTTGCAAGAGCTCTGACGCATGTGCGTGCGTTCGAAACACCGTGCCGCCGAACCATGGCATCCGTCTGTCTACCAGTACCCATTAGAGCAGCGCAGTGCGACGCCTGGCGGCACAACACGAAATGACGTCGCGTCACGCGAATGCGCGTACGCCGATTCATTCCGTGTACATATGAGGTGGGATAGCGGTCCGGCGATCGCGCCGCCGCGCAGCGCTAGTTCTTGCGTCGGTACTCGACTGCGAACTTGATCAGCTCGGCTTGTCCTTCGATATCGAGCTTACGTTTGAGATTGAGCCGGTGCGTCTCCACCGTGCGTACCGATAGCCCATTGCGCTGCGCGATCTGCTTGCTCGACAGGCCGTCAGCGAGCGCGTCGAGAATCTCGCGCTCGCGCGGTGTCAACTGTTCGACCGGCATCTGCATCGCGGACGCCTGGATCATGCGCGCGCCGAGCTCCGTGCTGAAGAACCGCTCGCCGCGCAGCACCGCATCGATTGCATGGATGATCTCCGTCGCAGGCGAGTCCTTCAGCACGTACCCGCTTGCACCGGCGCGCACTGCCTGCGTCACGTACTGAACGTTGTCGTGCATCGAGAGCATCAGCACGCGGATCGCAGGGAAGCGCTCGTGAAAGACGGCTGCCAGTTCGATACCGTTCATTCCCTTCATGCCGACATCCATCAGGACGAGATCGGGTTCATGTTGCGCGGCGAGCGCGAGCGCCTCGTCGGCATTGCCCGCTTCGCCGACAACTGTGAAAGTCGGCACCGCATCGAGCCGCGCACGCAAACCATCGCGCACGAGCGGATGATCGTCGACCAGCATCAGACGCGCAGGGGAGGACGAAATGTCGTTCATGTTGAATGTCCTTCAGACCGGTAGACGCTGCGCGCCATTTGCGAGCGGCACGCGCGCGGTGAGGATCGTATGACCCGCCTGCGACGCCAGCGACAAGGTGCCGGCGAGCCGCTCGAGCCGCTCGCGCATGTTGCGCAGTCCCACGCCGCCACGCGAACCGGCAAATGCATAGGCGACGTCGAAGCCGCACCCGTTGTCGAACATCGACAGCGTGACTGCATCGGCCGAGATGTCGAGCGAGAGCGTTGCGCGGGTGGCCCGCGAGTGACGCACGACGTTGGTCAGCGCTTCCTGCGCGATGCGGAACAGCACGATGTTGACGGCGTCCGGCAGCGGTGTCGCGCTCGTCTGGCCGGTCTGCGAAAAGCCGATACCCATGCCGGCTTCGTCGCTGAGTTCTCGCGTCAGCTGTTCGAGCGCGGCAGCGAGGCCGAGATCGTCGAGCATCGCGGGCCGCAACGCGTGCGAGATGCGACGCACTTCGCGCAGTGTGTCGCCGAGTCGCGTGAGGCTCGTCGAGAGTGCGGTTTGCGCCGCCGGTATGCGGACGTCGCTGCGTTCGAGATGCGCCATCGCCGATTCGAGCAGCAATTTTACGGACACCATCATCTGGCTGATGCCGTCGTGCAGTTCGCGCGACAGCCGGGCGCGTTCGGTCTCCTGCGACTCGACCACCTGCTGCGCAAGCCGTTTCAGTTTCGCGTCGGCGCTGCGGTATTCGCTGACGTTCAGCACCAGCGCGCAGGCTGCGATTACGCCGAGACCCGCAAGTGCAATCGCACCGATCCACATCATCGTGTGATCGATGTTCGCCGACGCGCGCTGATCGATCCGCGCGAGGGCCGTGTTGACGTCGTCCAGATAGATGCCGGTGCCGATCATCCATCCCCAGCGCTCGAGCGGCACCACATAGCCGAGCTTCGGCTCGAGCCGGCCCGTCGACGGACGATTCCACACGTAACGCACATAGCCGCCGCCGCGCGCTGCCGCTGCAACTAGCTGCTGGATCGGCAGCGCGCCTTGCGGATCGCGCATGGTCCACAGGTCCTGACCCACCAGGTCCGATTGACGTGGATGCATCAGCGATCGCCCATGCATGTCGTAGACGAAGAAATAGCCGTCCGGGCCGAAGTCCATCTTTTTCAGCACGTCGAGCGCCCGCAGGCGCAGCATCGCGTCGTCGCGCGCATTGTTGTGATCGGTGTCGTAGAGCGGGGCGATCGCGCTGGTTGCGAGCTCGACGTAGTGCTTCAGTTCGATCTGCTTGCTCGACAGGTACGCGGCCTGCGTCGTCGCGTGCTGTGTGTCGGCGAGCACCCGCGCCTGCTCGCGCACGCCGAATTCGATACCCGCGATCGCCGCCAGGAACGGCACGATGGCGAGCAGAAACATCTTCGCTTTGAGGTTCATCGCTGAAAAGAGGCAACAGATTGGCTGCGTAGTACTACGTAGCCGGGTTACGTATTCGTGCGCTTGTCGCGACGGCGGCAACAGCGAATACTACGCCGCCGGGGATTGCATGCTTCCCACTGTGTGCCCCGGCTTGCGTGTCGTCGCAGAGAAACAGCTCGACGACCCGCGCGAATCATCGCACGCCCTGGCGGACGCCGCAGTGTACGGCCCAGGTACCCCGATTCAATAAACCAGAGGAGACAATCATGGAGTCTACCGATCAGCCCGGCCGTTCATGGCTATGGCTCATCTTGCTCATTCCGTACATCGCGCTGTTGTGGCTGCCGTTCTATAACGACGCGCGTCCTTCATTTGCGGGCTTTCCGTTCTTCTACTGGTATCAGTTCCTCTGGGTGCCGTTGACGTCGCTCCTGATCTACGTCGTCTACCGGAGGATCAAATGAGCGATCTGAATCCTGTCAATCCGGTGGCGATGAGTGTTTTCATCGCGTTCTTTCTGCTGGTCACCGTGGTCGGCTTCTTCGCCGCGCGCTGGAAACGGGGCGACCTGACGCAATTGCACGAATGGGGGCTCGGCGGACGACAGTTCGGCACCGTCATCTCGTGGTTCCTCGTCGGTGGCGACTTCTATACGGCGTACACCGTGATCGCTGTGCCGGCGTTGGTGTATTCGGTGGGCGCGTACGGGTTTTTTGCGCTGCCCTATACGATCATCGTGTACCCGTTCGTGTTTGCCGTGATGCCGAGACTGTGGAAGATCGCGAAGGCGAAGGACCACATCACCGCGGCCGATTACGTGCAAGGTGAATACGGCGGCAAGTGGTTCCCCGCCGCGGTTGCGCTGACCGGCATCATCGCGACGATGCCGTACATCGCGCTGCAGCTGGTAGGCATGCAGGTCGTGATCAAGGGGCTCGGCGTGACGGGCGAACTGCCACTGATCGTCGCGTTCGTGATCCTCGCGCTCTACACGTATACGAGCGGCCTGCGCGCACCGGCGATGATCGCGTTCGTCAAGGACATCATGATCTACATCGTCGTGATCGCGGCGATCTGGCTGATTCCGGTGAAGCTCGGTGGCTATGGTCATGTGTTCGATGCCGCCGACCAGTACTTCCAGGCGAAGGGCGGTGCAACCGGCATCCTGCTCAAGCCGACGCAGTTCACCGCGTATGCATCGCTGGCGCTAGGTTCGGCGCTTGCCGCGTTCATGTATCCACACACGATGACGGCGGTGCTGTCGTCGTCGTCCGCTGCGACGGTGCGCAAGAACGCGATCTTTCTGCCTGCCTATACGTTGCTGCTCGGTCTGATTGCGCTGCTCGGCTATATGGCGATCGCGGCTGGCGTACACGTGAAGTCGGCCTCGGATGTCGTGCCGGCGCTGTTCACCACGCTGTTTCCGTCGTGGTTCGTCGGCTTCGCGGCGGCGGCGATTGCCATCAGCGCGCTGGTGCCCGCGGCGATCATGTCGATTGGTGCGGCCAATCTGTTCACGCGCAACCTGTGGCGCCCGCTCGTGTCGCCGGATATGACATCGCAGGCGGAAGCGTCGACGGCGAAGATCGTGTCGCTCGCAGTGAAGTTCGGCGCGCTGGTGTTTATCGTCGTGCTGCCGACGCAGTATGCGATCGACCTGCAACTGCTGGGCGGCGTGTGGATCCTGCAGATCTTCCCGGCGATCGTGTTCTCGCTGTATACGCGACGGCTGAATACACCTGGGTTGTTCCTCGGCTGGCTGGTGGGCATTGTGACCGGCACGGGACTCGCGATCGTGCAGGGGCTCAAGCCGGTGTTCGCGCTGCATGTGGGCGGCGCCACGTATCCGCTGTATATCGGCTTGATCGCGCTGGTGCTGAATATCGTCGTGACGTTTGTGGTGTCGATGGTGACGCCGAAGCGCGCAGCCGCCGTTTAGGCATGCTGTGTCGATCGGGCTGGCTCGCGATGTTAGCGAGCCAGCCCGGTGACGATATTTCTGCTACCCAGTATTCCGCAACCCCGCCGCAATCCCATTGATCGTCAGATGAATCCCGCGCCGCAGCCGCGCGTTTGTATCGCCTGCGCGGTGTCGCTTGAGCAACTCCACCTGCAAGTGATTCAACGGATCGAGATACGGAAACCGGTTCTTGATCGACCGTGCGAGTAGCGGGTTATCCGCAAGACGCTCATTCTTGCCCGTGATTTCCGACAACACCTTCGACGTCCGCTCCCACTCCGCGACGATCCGCTCGAACACATGCTTGCGCAGCTTCTTGTCGGTGACGAGATGCGCGTAGCGCGAGGCGACTGCGAGGTCGGTCTTGGCGAGCACCATGTCCATGTTCGACAGCAGGTTCGCGAAGAACGGCCAGGTCTTGTGCATCTTCTTCAGTACGGCGAGACGGCGGTTGCGCTCGGCATCGCTCGGCGCGCTATCGAGGTGAGCGGCGACCGCGCTGCCGAAGCCGTACCAACCGGTCAGCAGCAACCGGCATTGACCCCACGAAAACCCCCACGGAATCGCACGCAGGTCTTCGATCTTGCGTTGCTTCGGATCCTGCAGTTTGCGTGACGCGGGCCGGCTACCGATGTTCAGCTCGGCGATTTCCGCGATCGGTGTCGACGAGAAGAAATAGTCGGTGAAACCCGGCGTCTCATAGACCAGCGCACGATAGGAGGCCATCGCCGCGTCAGACAGGCTCTGCATCGTTTCTTCGAACGCGGGCAACTGCGCGGGCGCGTTGCCGTGCGGCAGCAGCGATGCTTCGAGCGTCGCGGCCACCACTGTTTCCAGATTGCGCCGGCCGATCTCCGGATTGCCGAACTTGCTCGCGATCACTTCGCCTTGCTCAGTCAGACGGATCTGGCCGTCGACGGTGCCGGGCGGCTGCGACAGAATCGCCTGATAGGTCGGACCGCCGCCGCGCCCAACCGTACCGCCGCGGCCGTGAAAGAGCCGCAGCGTGACGCCGCGCTGGTTGAACAGCGACACGAGTGCCAGTTCCGCGCGATACAGCTCCCAGTTCGACGTGAGGAAGCCGCCATCCTTGTTACTGTCCGAGTAGCCGAGCATGACTTCCTGCTCGCCGCCCTGATGTTCGATTAGCGCATCGACGCCAGGCAGCGCGATCAGATCGCGCATGATGTGCGGTGCGTTGCGCAGATCGGGGATCGTCTCGAACAGCGGAATGACCATCAGGCCAGCACGCGCCGGTTCGTGCACATCGCCCAGGCGCCCTTGCAGCAGGCCGGTTTCCTTCTGCAACAACATCACTTCGACCAGATCGCTGACGGTTTCCGTGTGCGAGATGATGTAGTTGCGCACGGCGCGCGGGCCGAACTTCTCGCGCGTGACGCGCGCGGCTTCGAGCACGCCCAGTTCGCTCTTCGCGAGATCCGAGTACTCGATATAGGCCGAGCGCAGTGGCCGTGGTTGTGCAAGCTCGGCGAGCAGCACGCGCAGCTTGTCGGCTTCGGGTAGCGCTGCGTAGTCGGCTTCGACGCCCGCGCGCTTGAGCAGTTCGGCGACGACCGCTTCGTGAATGTCCGAGCTTTGCCGCAGATCGATGCTCGCGAGATGGAAGCCGAAGACTTCGGCGGCACGTGCGAGCGGTGACAGGCGCGGCGTGGCCAGCGAGGCACCGTGATGCTCCGCCAGCGAGTCGAGCAGCACCTGCAGATCGCGCGCGAATTCCGCTGCATCCTCGTACGGCTGCGCGCGTACCGGTTGCGTGCCACGGCCCGCGCTGCGCACCGGCACGGCACCTTCGCCAAGCCGTACGCGCGCGCTTGCCGCGAGCCGCGTGTACATGCCGATCAGCGCGCGGCGATACGGTTCGTCGACACGATGCGGTGACTGGTCCGGCGAGAGCGCGGCGAGTTTCTTCAGATCGTCGCTGGCGCCGGTCAGCAGGTTCGAGATCGACAGTTCGGCGCCGAGTTTGTGTACCTGTTCCAGGTAGTGTTCGAAGATCACCTGGGCCTGGCGCGTAATCGCTTCTTCGAGCGTCGCGGCGGTGACGTTCGGATTGCCGTCGCGATCGCCGCCGATCCAGCTACCCATCTGGAAGAACGGCGGCAGGCGCGCGGGCAGGCCGTGTTCGGCGAGCGCGGCTTCGATGTCCGCATACAGCGCGGGAATTTCCTCGAGGAACGTCGCGCGGTAGTACGACAGCGCGTTTTCGATTTCGTCGGCGACGGTCAGGCGTGCATCGCGCAGCATCCGCGTTTGCCACAGCGACGTGACGCGGGCGCGCAGCAGCGACTCGTTGTGCGCGCGTTCGCGCACCGTGAGCGGCTGGTCGCGCTCGGCAAGCAGCCGCGCGATGTCGTGCTGCGCATCGAGAATGCTCTTGCGCTGCACTTCGGTCGGGTGGGCGGTCAGCACCGGCACGATCAGCGCGTCGTTGAAGAACTGCTGTAGCACGGGGGTGGCCGCCGCGCCGGCTTCCACCAGCCGTTCGAGCGCGTACGCGATGGTGCCCGCCTGCGACTGCGAACCAGCAAGCGCATGGATGCGGTGGCGGCGGTTGCGATGGCGGTCTTCGGCGATGTTCGCCAGATGCGAGAAGTAACTAAACGCGCGCACGACGCTCACCGTCTGCTCCGGGCTCAGCGAGCGCAGCTTCTTGTCGAGCGCCTGGGAGGCGGCACTGTCGTCCTCGCGACGAAAGCGCACCGCGGTCTGCCGGATCGTCTCGACGACATCGAACACTTCGCTGCCTTCCTGCTCGCGCACGACGTCGCCGAGCAGGCGTCCCAGATAGCGGATGTCCTGGAAGAGCGGCTGGTCCTTGTCTTCGCGTGTGCGCCCGCTGGTTTTCGAGGCGGGTTTTGCATCGCTTGCAGACGCGGCTGGCGGTGCGGTTTGCGCAATCCCCGCCGCACCATTCAGTGCGGCTTCAATCGCAACGGCTTGAGCCGCCTCTGCTTTCGACCGCTTGCCGGCCTTGACCGGGCGGGTCGCCGCCGCGGTTTTGCTGGCCTTGCCGCTCTTGCCGCCTTTATGCAGGCTGGCGTTTTTGCTGGTTTTACCGGGCGCGGCCGCCTTTGCGCCCTTCGGCGCGCGGGCAGGAGCGGCAGCCGGGGCAGCCGCAGAAGCGTTGAGCGATGCAGTATTGCGGCGGGCAGGGCGCGCCGATCCGGAAGACGTCACGATGGGTTTCCTCGGGGAAGCCAGGGTCTAAAGAAGATGGACTGCTACTACTTGACTGCTCGAACTACGTGCCGGACTGCGCATGCGCTTCGGTGCCGAGGCCTGTCGGGCTACAGCATACGGCGCGAAAACGGCGGGGACTACCTCAAAACGCACGCGACTTGCGTGGGAACGACATACATGACACGCGCGATCCGCCGCATTGCATCATCGCGCGCGCTGCTGCGCTGTGTACGAACGACCGTGCGCGAATGGTGAAGCGCACAGCCATGAGCGTCTCCGTCCGCCGCCTGCCACCGGCACCCGCCTTGCACGGCCGCCGGAGCGGGCGGACGTGGCCGGAGCGCGTGCTAACATTGTTGGTCATTACATCCTGTCATTCGACTACCCAGGAATGAATCCCGAGACGCCTTCCGCGCCGCCCCCCCGCACTCTGGTCATTGCCTCACGCGAGAGCCGCCTTGCGATGTGGCAAGCCGAACACGTGCGGTGTGCGCTGCACAAATTATATCCATCTTGCGACGTAAAAATCCTCGGAATCACGACACGCGGCGATCAGATTCTCGATCGCACCTTGTCGAAGGTTGGTGGTAAGGGACTGTTCGTCAAGGAACTCGAGAACGCGCTGGCCGACGGTCGCGCGGATCTCGCGGTGCATTCGCTCAAGGATGTGCCGATGGAACTGCCGCCGGGCTTTGCACTGTCGACGGTGATGGAGCGCGAGGACCCGCGCGATGCGTTCGTGTCGAACAGCTACGATTCGCTGGCTGCGCTGCCGGCCGGCAGCGTGGTGGGCACATCGAGCCTGCGTCGTGAAGCGATGGTGCGCACGCGTTATCCGCAGCTTGTCGTGAAGCCGCTGCGCGGCAATCTCGATACGCGGCTCGGCAAGCTGGATCGCGGCGATTACGCGGCGATCATCCTTGCGGCCGCCGGGCTGAAGCGGCTCGGTCTCGAGCAGCGCATCACCGCATGGCTCGATCCGCAGGACTGCCTGCCTGCCGCAGGGCAAGGCGCGCTCGGCATCGAGATTCGCGCGGACCGCGCCGATCTCGCGGCATGGCTCGCGCCGCTGCATCACGAGCATACGTCGCTCGCCGTCGAGGCAGAGCGCATGGTGTCGCGTGCGCTTGGCGGTAGCTGCGAGGTTCCGCTCGCCGCGTATGCACTGTGGCACGACGGTGCGCTGCATCTGCGCGGCATCGTCGCCACGCCCGATGGGCAACGCGTGCTGCATGCACATGCGTCGTCGCCGGCGGCGACTGTCGCGGCGGCGCTCGAACTGGGCAATGAGGTTGCGAGCCAACTGGTGGCGCAGGGTGCACTCGATATCGTCCGCGCGCTGAGCATCGCGAGCGGCAAGCCGGCCGATACCTGATGACCGCCGACCGTTCTTCCGACCCGACCGCCGGTGCGGCAGCGACCGCGCCCACCGTGCCAGCTGCGCCGACGAGGTTCACCGTCGTCCTGACACGGCCCGCCGTGCCGGCCGCTGACGCTTCGGCAGCCGCGCAGGGCGACACCGCGGCGAACCCGCTCGCGTCGCAACTCGCCGCGGCCGGGGCCGGTATCGCGACATTCGACTTCCCGCTCATCGAGATCGCCGATGTGGTCGACGATGCACCGCTGCGTGCCGCACTCGCATCGCTCGAACAGTACGTGCTCGTCGTCTTCGTTTCGCCGAACGCCGTCGATCACGCCTTCGCGCGCTACAACGCGATTTGGCCACATGCATTGCCGGTCGGCGTCGTCGGGCCGGGTAGCGTGGCAGCGCTGGCACGCCACGGCGTCGAAGCGCCGTCCTGCACCGTGATCTGCCCGGCCCCGGCCGTTTCCACCGATGAAGACACCGCGCGTTTCGATTCCGAAGCGCTGTATGCGTCGCTAGAAGCGGCGCTCGGCGAGCGTGCGTTCGAAGGCCGGCGCGTGCTGATCGTGCGTGGCGACGGTGGCCGTGAGTGGCTGGCTGACCGGCTGCGTGAAGCGGGCGCCGAAGTCGATACCGTCGCCGCTTACCGGCGCCTCGTGCCGGAGCCGCCCATCGGCGCGTGGGCGCGTGTGCATGCGTTGCTCGCGGGCGAGCCGCATGCGTGGCTCATCACGAGTTCGGAGGGCGTGCGCAACCTGATCGAACTCGCGCAGGAGCATCTCACCGCCGACGAGCTCGTCCAGCTAAAGCACGCGCCGCTCGTCGCACCCCACCCACGCATCGCGGAAACCGCGCGGGGACTCGGTTTTGATAGCATTACGGTGTCCGGCGCGGGTACCGAACGCATTGCGCGCACCCTGCTTGCCTCCGCAGCTTCCGTCGTTCAACCGGTAGCGACAACTTCGACTACTCCGGCTCATTCACGGGCTGATTTACGGGCTGACTCACGCATGACTGATTCGAACGCTTCCACGAACGCCTCTCCCCAGCCGGCCGCAACGCCTCCGTTGCCGCCGAATCCCCCTTTTACGCCCTACGAAGCGCAGTCGCAGCGGCGCAGCATCAGCGGGCCGCTGCTGTGGTTTGTCGTCGTGGTGATCGCGTGTGCGGCGGGCGTCGGGGCGTTTGCGCTGAATCGCAAGGTGATCCGTCTCGACCAGCAACTGACGCAGCGTCAGCAGGCCAACGACACGCAAACCAGCGAGCTGCGCGTGAAGACCGAGCAGGCGGTAGCGACCGTGCATCAGATGGACTCGCAGATCTCGCAGCTCGAAGGCAAGCTCGCGGATGCGCAGACTTCGCAGCAGGCGCTGCAGCAACAATATGCGGATCTCGCGCGCAATCGCGATGACTGGACGCTCGCCGAAGTCGGACAGATGCTCTCGAGCGCAAGCGAACAGTTGCAACTGACCGGCAACACGCAGCTGGCGTTGTTCGCGTTGCAAAGTGCGGACACGCGGCTCGCGGCCTCCGACGGCGCGCAGGTGCTGCTGGTTCGCAAGGCGATCGCGCAGGACATCGACAAGCTGAAGTCCGCGCCGTCCACCGATCTGACCGGTCTCGCGATCAAGCTCGATAACGCTATCGATCAGGTCGATACGCTGCCGCTGTCGGGCGAAGCGCCGATCGCGCACGCCACGCCACATGCACCGGCACCCGGCGACACCGCGAAGGT
This sequence comes from Paraburkholderia acidicola, assembly GCF_002362315.1. GTDB lineage: Bacteria > Pseudomonadota > Gammaproteobacteria > Burkholderiales > Burkholderiaceae > Paraburkholderia > Paraburkholderia acidicola. The sequence continues at coordinate 225,137 of NZ_MTZV01000004.1, read as the reverse complement.
TGCGGCCGCCACCGGCGAGCCGCGCTGGAAAGTGTGGTGGCAGCAGTTTTCGGCGGGGGTCGGTGAACAGTTGACGAGCCTCGTGCAGGTGCGCCGGCTCGATCATGCCGACTCGATGCTCGTCGCGCCCGACCAGGGCTACTTCCTGCGTGAGAACCTGAAGCTGCGGTTGCTGTCGGCGCGTCTCGCGCTGCTGTCGCGCAATCAGACGACGCTCAAGTCCGACCTGCATGCCGCCGATACGGCGCTCGCGCGTTACTTCGATCCGTCGTCGAAGGCGACGCAGACGGTGCGCGATCTCGTGAAGCAGGTCGACGCTGGTTCGGCGGCTGTTCAGTTGCCGGATCTGAGCACGAGCTTGCAGGCCGTTCACCAATACCATAGCCGGGGTTAATCATGGCACTCCGGGGACTCATCTGGCTGGCCCTTCTGTTCGCGATCGCGGTCGTGCTCGCGATCGTCGGACGCTTCGACGCAGGACAGGTGCTGCTCGTCTATCCGCCGTATCGGGTCGATATTTCGTTGAACCTGTTTATCGTCGGTCTGATCGTGCTGTTCATTCTTGTGTATGCGCTGCTGCGTATCGTGCGCAACATCTGGCGCATGCCGCAGCGCGTGGCGGCGTACCGGGCGAAATCGCGGGTCGCGAAGGCCCATGCGGCGCTGCGCGACGCGATCGGCAATCTGTATGCGGGCCGTTTCTCGCGAGCCGAGAAGTCCGCTCGCGATTCGCTGGCGAATGGCGATAACAAGGGCGCGGCCGGTCTGATCGCCGCCAATGCGGCGCACCGGATGCACGAGTACGCGCGTCGCGACGAGTGGCTCGCGCAGATCGACGGAGCCGACTGGCAGGACGCACGTTTGATGGCGACCGCCGACATGCGTGCCGATGCGCGCGATGCCGACGGTGCGCTCGCGGCGCTCACTGAGATGCAATCGCAGGGCGGCCGGCGCATTCACGCGCAGCAGATTGCGCTGCGCGCGCAGCAGCAGTTGAAGAACTGGAGCGAAGTGCTGAAGCTCGTCAAGACGCTCGAAAAGCGCGAGGCGATTCATCCGGCGGTGGCGGTGCGTCTGCGGCAACTCGCAGCGGAAAACCTGTTGCGCGATCGCCGTCACAACGCCGATGCACTGCTCGAGCTGTGGCATTCGCTCACACCGGTGGAGCGGCACTCGCCGCGTCTCGCCGATCTCGCGGCCGAACTGCTGATCGCGCTGAACCGTCCGCAGGACGCGCGCAAGATCGTCGAAGAGGCGCTTGCGCAGAACTGGGACGCGCGACTGCTGCGCCGTTACCCGGAGACCGCGGGTGGCGATGCGCTGCCGCTGATCCAGAAAGCCGAAGGGTGGAAGAACGATCGCCCGGACGATGCCGATCTGCTGTTCGCGCTCGGTCGTCTGTGTCTGCATCAGCAGTTGTGGGGCAAGGCGCAGTTGTTCCTCGAGGCCGCGTTGAAGATCGCCGACAACGAGCCGCTGAAGATCCGCACGCATCGTGCGCTGGCACGTCTGCATGAACAGCTTGGCGATGCGGACAAGGCGAGCCAGCACTATCGCGAGAGTGCGCTGGCGATGAACGTGGTGTGATTTTCTGGCGTTAGCAGGCTGTCGTGTCGAAAGCCCTTGCAGTTGCTGCAAGGGTTTTTTTCTTGCGCCTGTTACTTTTTACTTTTTATTTGTTCACGAGCCGCGCCGGCACACTCACCGCCAGCAGGCCGCCCAGGATCATGAACGCGGCCAGCATATACATGCCCGAGTCGTTGGCGGCCGTCGCCTGCTTGAGCCAACCCACTGCGTACGGGCTCAGAAAGCCAGCCAGATTGCCGAGCGAGTTGATCATCGCAATGCCTGCGGCCGCACCCGTACCGGCGAGGAACGACGTCGGCAGACTCCAGAACAGCGGCAGCGTGGTGAGGATGCCCATCGTCGCGAGCGTGAGCGCGGCCATCGCGAGCACGGTGTTGTGCGCCCAGGTCACCGAGAGCACCAACCCGATCGCGCCTGCCAAAGCCGGTAGCGCGACGTGCCAGCGCCGCTCGCGGGAGCGGTCGGCGCTGCGCGCGACGAGCACCATCGCGACCACCGCGGCGGCGAACGGAATCGCCGATAGCAGACCGATCATGAATGCATCGGTCACGCCGGTGGCCTTGATGATGGTCGGTAGCCAGAAGCTCACACCGTAGAGCCCCATCACGAACGAAAAATAGATCAGGCTCATCAGCCAGACGCGTGCGCTGGACAACACCGCGCCGATGGACAGATCGTGCTTTTCGGCATCTTCGGCGGCGATGTTGCGCTCGAGCAGCGCGCGTTCGTCGTTGGTGAGCCAGGTTGCTTTGGCGATCCGGTCGTCGAGCACGAAGAACACGAGCACGCCGACGAGGATCGACGGGATGCCTTCGAGCAGAAACAGCCACTGCCAGCCGTGCCAGCCGTTCATGCCGTTGAAGGTCTTCAGGATATAGCCCGACAACGGCCCGCCGATCACCCCCGACAGCGCGATCGCCGTCATGAACCACGTGGTCATGCGCCCCCGCCGGTTCGCCGGATACCAGTAGGTCAGATACAGGATGATGCCGGGGAAGAAGCCCGCTTCTGCGAGACCGAGCAGAAAGCGCATCACGTAGAACATCGTGGGTGTGGTGACGAACATTGTCAGCATCGAGATCACGCCCCACGACGCCATGATCCGCGCGATCCATACACGCGCGCCGACACGATGCAGGATCACATTGCTGGGAATCTCGAAGACGAAATAGCCGAGGAAGAAGATACCCGCGCCGAGACCGTAGACCGCATCGGAGAGATTGAGGTCGGTGGTCATCTGCAGCTTCGCGAAGCCGACGTTCACCCGATCGAGATAGGCGACGACGTAGCACAGCATCAAGAGCGGCACGAGCCGCTTCGAGACCTTGCGGTAGGTTGCCTCTTCGAAGCTGGACGGCGGCGCCCCTGCGCCGGGATGGGGAAGCGGATTCGCTGGTCCGGACATCGTTGTCTCCTTATTTTACATATTGAAAGCCTTGGTGCCGTTCGCGATTCTAGTCGCGCCTGGCGCGTGCCGGCGCGCTATTTGACCGAGGGGAAACACCGAGCACAGCTGCGACGCGACGCACGAGATGGTCTGCTCGTATATCGCGCTGCCGGGTCAGACGCAGCGTCCACCGTCCACTTCGAGACAGACGCCGGTGATGAACTCCGCCTCGTCGGAGGCCAGATACAGGCAGGCGTTCGCGATGTCCTGCGGCGTCGAGAAGCGGCCCAGCGGAATGCCGGCGAGAAAACGCTTGCGGTTTTCCGGCGTGTCTTCGACGCCCATGAATTCGGAGGTGAGCGCGGTTTCGCCGATCACCGGGTTCACGCAGTTCACGCGAATCCGGTCGGGGCCGAGTTCGACGGCGAGCGTCTTGCTCGCGATGATGACCGCGCCTTTGCTGCCGTTGTACCAGACGAGCCCGGGCCGCGGCCGCACGCCGGCGGTGGAGGCAATGTTCACGAACACGCCACCGCCCTGCTCGCGAAAGTACGGCACGAACGTCTGCACACTCCAGTAGATGCTTTTCAGGTTCACTGCGAGGACGCGGTCGAATTCGCTTTCGCTGATGTCGAGCACCGGCTTGTTGCGATGCGTGATACCCGCGTTGTTGACGACGATCTGCACGCTGCCGAAGTCTTCGAGTGCGGCGTCGCGCAGGTGTTGCCAGTCGGCGGCGCGCGTGACGTCGCCGGTTACGGCGATGGCCTTGCCGCCGGCGAGCGCGATTTCGCTTGCTACGCGCTCTGCTGCGGCACCGTTCAGATCGTTGACGACGACGTTCGCGCCTTCGCGCGCATAGGTTTTGGCGATGCCTTCGCCGAAGCCCGAACCGCCACCTGTGATGAGCGCCGTTTTGCCGGTCAACCGCATGGGTGTCTCCTGTTTTGTAATGGACGTGATGAGTGTCGCTGTGCCGCTATGCCGTGGCTAGCCGCGCTAGCCGTGGCGGATCGCGATCGTCTTCAGCGTCGTGAAACCGTATAGCGCTTCGAAGCCTTTCTCGCGCCCGTGACCGGAATGGCCCACACCGCCAAACGGCAGTTCGACGCCGCCACCTGCGCCATAGTTGTTGATGAACACCTGGCCGGAACGCACGCGCCGTGCGACGCGTAGTTGCCGCGCGCCGTCGCGCGTCCAGATACCGGCAACGAGCCCGTACAGGGTGCCGTTGGCGAGCGCGATCGCTTCGGCTTCGTCGGAAAAGGGAAGGGCCGCGAGCACCGGACCGAACACTTCCTCGCGAGCGAGACGATGCGTGGGCGGGACATCGCGCAGCAGCGTCGGCGCCTGGTAGAAGCCGCTTTCCGGCGCCTCGGCGATCACCTCGCCGTGGGCCGCCATCGCAATGCCGTCGTGCTGCGCATCGGACAGGAAGTCCCACACGCGCTGCTGCTGTTTCGCGTTGATCAACGGCCCGCAATCGAGATCCGCCTGCGACGGTCCGACACGCAGCGCCTGGAACGCCGTGGCGAGCCGGTCGAGCAGCGGTTCGTAGATGCTCCGTTCGATCAGCACGCGGCTGCCCGCCGAGCAGGTTTGCCCCGCGTTCTGCACGATCGCGGACACGAGCATGGGCAGGGCAGCATCGAGATCGGCGTCGGCGAAGACGATCTGCGGCGACTTGCCACCGAGTTCGAGCGTGACGGGTACGTGGTTCTCGGCAGCCATCTGCGTGACGAGCTTGCCGGTTTCGGGCGAACCGGTGAACGAGATGTGATCGATGCCGGGATGGCGGGCGAGCGCCGCGCCCGCTTCGTGACCGAAGCCCGTGACGATGTTCAGCGCGCCAGCTGGCAAGCCGGCATCGGCGGCGAGTTCCGCGACGCGCAGCACGGACAGGCAGGCGTCTTCGGCGGGTTTGACGACGCACGCGTTGCCTGCGGCAAGCGCCGCGCCGGCGCTGCGGCCGAAGATCTGCATCGGATAGTTCCACGGCACGATATGACCGGTGACGCCGTGCGGCTCGCGCAGCGTCAGCACCGTGTAACCGGCCTGATAGGGGAGGGTTTCGCCATGCAGTTTGTCGGCGGCGCCGGCGTAGAACTCAAAGTAGCGTGCCAGCGCTGCGGCGTCGGCACGGGCTTGCCGTAGTGGCTTGCCGGTGTCGCGCGCTTCGAGTTGCGCGAGTTCCTCGTGGCGGGCGGCGACGAGCAGCGACAACCGCTGCAGCACGCGCCCGCGCTCGGCGGCGCTGGCCGCGCCCCACGAACCTTCGAAGGTGCGCCGGGCGGCCTGCACCGCGGCGTCGATGTCGGCCGCATTGCCGCGCGCGAGGCGAGCGAACGGCTGGCCATCCGACGGATCGAGCACCGGCAGCGTCTCGCCGCCCGCAGGCGACACCCATTCGTTGCCGATGAAGTGCTTTGCTTCTTCCATGCGTGCTCCTTGCTGAAAGGCGGGCCACGGCCATTATCGCGCCGATCGTCCGGCGGATGCCATCGGCCGATTGGCTATAATGGCGCATTCCATTTTCGCTGGCCGTGCCGCCGCACCCCCGTTCGCCGCGTCGCGTGCCTTCCTTCGAATTTCACCCTGATCAGAGAGCGCTCATGAGCTTTAGTCACGTCCCCGCAGGTAAAGACCTGCCGCAAGATTTCAACGTCATCATCGAGATTCCGGCGCAAAGCGACCCGGTGAAGTACGAGGCCGACAAGGACCTGGGCCTGCTGGTCGTCGACCGCTTCATCAGCACCGGCATGCGCTACCCGGCGAACTACGGCTTCATCCCGCAAACACTGTCCGGCGACGGCGACCCCGTCGACGTGCTGGTGATCACACCGTTCCCGCTGCTGGCGGGTTCCGTGGTCCGCGCCCGCGCGCTCGGCATGCTGCAGATGACCGACGAATCCGGTGTCGATGCGAAGCTGGTCGCCGTGCCGCACGACAAGGTCTGCCCGATGACCGCCAGCCTGAAGTCGCTCGACGACGTGCCGCAGTACCTGAAAGACCAGATCAAGCATTTCTTCGAGCAGTACAAGGCGCTCGAGAAGGGCAAGTGGGTGAAGGTCGAGGGCTGGGCGGACATCGAGGCCGCGCACAAGGAAATCACGGAAGGCGTCGCGAACTTCAAGAAGTAAGGGAGCGCGAATGCAGGTTGCGGGACGCCGCTGTTGCCGGGTTTGAGTGGGTGAAGGCGGCGGCCGGCGACCGGCAAACAATGGGGAGGCAGGCCGTCCGGCTTGCCTCTTTGTATTTGCGGGGTTGATTCACTACGCGGCTTGCCCGCAGCAGACCTGCCGCGATTGCAGTTAGACTAATCGCTATGAACCGGTGCCGTTACTGCGAAAAGATTCGTGACGAATGGGATTGCCACGGGCAGGAATGCCGGCGGGCAATCGCCAAGGCTGTGCGCAGGCACCAGGCCGGCCTGCCGATGGTGCCGGATATCATCCGCAACGAAATCCCGCCCGGCGCGACCACGCGCGAGGTCATCACCGTTCTGTCGCGCCAGCGTCTGCGGGCCCGCCGGGGTAACGAGGAACGCCGGGACCGCAAGGAAGTCGAGGGCGGCGACGGAGATTGACGCAAAGATTCGCAGTGCGACATCTTGATGCTTTTTTTACTTGCAGTTTCGTCCGTCCGCCGAATACAATCCGCCCGTCTCATTCTAAGGAGTCCCTCGTGGACGAGTGTTCCAGTAGTGGAAGTCCGATGCCGGCCTGTGCCGGCGCAACATCCGCGAGCTAGCGACCGCAGGTACACTCCTTCGCCGCTAACTCGCCCCTGGTCGGGTTAGCGCGCTTCACACTGACTGGCTTACGCCGGTCTGTCCGCAGCACGCTCTCTCTGTTCGACTGCCTGTCGCAAGTCCGCTTGCGAGGTGCCGTCACGTCTTCACACGTCGCCCGTTTTATCGGGCTGGACGGGAGTGAGCTTATGTTCGTCAAATCGTTTGTTATGCCGTTTTGCATGGCGCGCAGGGTGTGTCGCGTCGCGCCGGGTCGCGATCCGTTCACACCGATGGCTTTCGCCATTCTCGCCGTCACTCTCGTCGCGATCGCTCTGGTCGCGATGCTGTCGGCTTCCCAGGTCGGCAGCGAACTCAGTCGTGCAATGCGGCTGAGCTGGTGGTTCTCCTGAGCAGGGCAAGGCTACCGCCTTGCTGCTGCATTTCGCATTTCGTCTTTCGCATCCGTCGACGAAACGCGCTTCATGCCACACAACCTTGTCGCGATCTCCCATGAAGAAAAAACTCAAGACCCCATTGCTGCAATCAGGTGTTTTCGCTGGACTGACCGTCTCGCTGTCGATCGGTGTCGCGCCGCTCGCATTCGCGCAGACCGCATCGTCTGCTGTGCCTGCGCAGGCTGACAGTCCACCGTCTACACAACCGCCTGCTACTACTGTCGTCGCCGCAGACACTGCCGTGCCCACACCCCCACCAACCGGATTCTGGGACCGCGCGAACCTGTTCGGCGACATGGGTGGCCTGCGCCCGTGGCTCGGCAACTACGGCATCACATTCAACCTGCAGGAAACCAGCGAGTATCTGAACAACCTGTCCGGCGGCGTCAGGCGCGGCGGAACCTATGACGGGCTGACACAGTTCAGCGTCGTCGTCGACACGGCAAAAGCAATTGGGTTGCCGGGCGGCACCTTCAACGTGTCCGGCCTGCAGATTCACGGCACCAACCTGACCCAGCGCAATCTGCTGACGCTGCAGGGCGCAAGCGGCATCGAAGCCAACGATACGACGCGTCTATGGGAGCTGTGGTACCAGCAGTCGCTGCTCGCGGGCAAGGTCGACGTCAAGGTCGGCCAGCAGAGTCTCGACCAGGAATTCATGGTGAGCCAGTACGCGAACACCTTCATCAATCAGACCTTCGGTTGGCCCGTGCTGCCGTCGGTCGATCTGCCCGCAGGCGGCCCGGCTTATCCGCTTTCTTCACTCGGCGCGCGCGTGCGCGTGAAGCCGTCCGATTCGTGGACCGTGCTGGCTGGTGTCTTCGATGGCAATCCTGCGGGCAGCGATGTGGGCGATCCGCAGCAACAGAACCACCACGGTACGAACTTCAATCTGCACAACGGTGCGCTTTTCATCGGTGAGGTTCAGTACGCGCTCAATCCTCCACCGGCCAATGCGTTGGACCCACAACCCGCGGGATTGCCGGGCACCTACAAGCTGGGCTTCTGGTACAACACGCAGCGCTTTGCAGATCAGCGCTTCGACAACACCGGTCTATCGCTGGCGAGTTCCGACAGCACGGGGATCGCGCGCAGTCATCGCGGCGACTACAGCTTCTATGCCGTCGCCGATCAGATGGTGTGGCGTCCGTCTGCCGATAGCCCGCGATCGGTTGGCGTGTTCGCGCGCATCATGGGCGCGCCGGGGGATCGCAATCTCGTCAATTTCGGTGTGAATGCGGGCGTGACGCTGAAGGCGCCGTTCAACGGACGCGACAACGATGTGGCGGGACTCGCCATCGGTTACGCGCAGATCGGATCGCGTGCACGCGATCTTGCCAGCGACACCGCCGCACTCGCTACACCGGGTTATCCGTCGCGTAGCGCCGAGACGGTTATCGAGGCGACGTACCTGTATCAGGTCACGCCGTGGTGGCAACTACAGGCTGATTTCCAGTACGCGTTCCGGCCGGCCGGCGGTATTCCGGATCCGGAGAATCCGGCGCAGCGCGTGGGCAACGAAGCCGTGGTGGGCTTACGGACCAACATCGTTTTCTGAGCGGAACGTGCTCAGGAAATACGCGTGAAGCATCCGGGCGTTCAGGCTTGTCGGTGAAGCCCGGAGCGCCCGCGCGTACCCGTCCGCTCAGATGTTGATCTGACCACCCAGTTCGACGACGCGATTGGCCGGCAAGCTGTAGTACTCGGCCGCCTGCGCCGCATTGCGACCGAGAAAGGCGAACAGCTTCTCGCGCCAGAGCGGCATCGCCTTGCTTGCTCCGGTGGCGAGAATCGTGTCGCGTGCAAGGAAGAACGAGGTATCGGCAGGTTCGTACTGCCAGTTCGGCATCTGCGTTTTCGCGAGTTCGAGTATCGCGGGGACGTTGGGAATTTCCATGAAACCGTGACGCACCACGACCGAATAGCATCCGTGGCCGAGATCTTCCACGACGACTTTGCGGTCGTTCGGAACATGCGGCACGTTGTCGGTTGTGCCAGCGAGGAAGATGTTGGTCTGATGCATCACGCCGTTGTGCTTCAGGTTGTGCAGGAACGCAGTTGGCGCCATACCCGCAACGCCTCCCGGAAACACGGCCGTACCGTTCACGCGCGGCGGCGCGTGACTGCTCTCGCATAGCGAGCGAATCAGTCCGGGAAGCGGCAGGTTGTCGCTCTTCATCTTCTCGACGAGTGTTTCGCGGCCCTTGTACCACGTGGTCATCACGGTAAACAGCAGGCCACCCGCGAGCAGCGGGAACCAGCCGCCATCGAGTACCTTGCCGATATTGCTCGAGACGAACACCGCATCGACGAGCGCCAGCGGACCGACAACTGCGATTGACGCGAGCGGCTTCCAGTGCCACAGGTTATGGGTGATGAAATACATCAGCAGGGTGGTCAGCAACATGGTCGACGCGACGGCAATGCCGTAGGCCGCTGCCAGATTGTCGGAGGACTTGAAGAACACGACGAGAAACACGACCGCTGCATACAGCGTGATGTTGATGAACGGCACATACACCTGGCCGATTTCGTGCGTCGACGTATGGACGACCGGAATACGCGGCAGAAAACCGAGCTGAACCGCCTGCTTGGTCATCGAGAACGCGCCGGAAATTACCGCCTGCGACGCGATGATGGTGGCGGCCGTCGCCAGCAGCACGAGCGGAATCAGCGCCCAGCCTGGTGCGGATTGAAAGAACGGCTGCGCGACCGCGGCAGGTTTCTCGAGCACGAGCGCGGCCTGGCCGAAGTAGTTGAGGATCAGGCTCGGCAGCACGAGCAGGAGCCAGGCCGCGCGGATCGGGCGCTTACCGAAGTGGCCCATGTCGGCATACAGCGCTTCGCCGCCAGTCAGCGCGAGAAACACCGAGCCGAGCACGACGAACGCGGTGCCCGGCGCGTGCGTGACAAAGGTCAGCGCATAGAGCGGCGATGCCGCGCGCACGATGCTGACGTGCGTGACGATATGCAGGATGCCGAGTGCGGCCAGTGTCAGGAACCACACGACCATCACCGGCCCGAACACCTTGCCGACGGTGCCGGTACCGCGTTTCTGTATCTTGAACAGGCCCGTCAGAATGACCAGCGAGATCGGTACGATCCACGCGGTGAGGTTCGGGTCCACGAGTGTCACACCCTCGACGGCGGAGATCACCGAGATGGCCGGTGTGATCATCGAGTCGCCATAGAACATGGCTGCCCCGAATACACCTAAGGTCAGCAGCAGATGGCGTAGCCGCTGCGGCGCGACGCCGGATGCAAGCGCGGTGAGCGCCAGGATGCCGCCTTCGCCTTCGTTGTCCGCGCGCATCACGAAGCTGACATATTTCAGCGTGACGACAATGATGATCGACCAGAGGATCAGCGACACGATGCCGAACACATTGGTCTGGCTAATGCCACCCGCGGCCTTCAGGCACTCGCGCAGCGTGTAGAGCGGGCTCGTGCCGATATCGCCGAAGACCACGCCGATCGCACCCAGTACGAGACCGGGTGCGGCTTTGGTGGCAGGCGTCGTGGCGCGGTTCGCGGAAGAGGACATAGGGCGTCGAAGGTCGAAGGTAGACGGAGGCGCCACACGAAGCGGCCTGTCGAGGCTCGAAAGCCGGTGCTATTTCAGGCGCCAGATGCCCCACACAGCGATGAGCAAACCCAGTGCTAAAACGCCACCCAGCAGGAGGTATGTTTCCATGCGAACCCAAAGTCGTCTTGATTGCGCAGGCGTGGGCGCGAACGTGAACATGAGCAACTCATCCGGCCGCCTTGCCGCGCGAGAAATGCAGCGTCGTGGCCGATATGCTACCTGCGCTTCCTTTCAGAACCGTAGCAGCCGGTTCTGCGACTCATCATGTGGGCTTGCCGCCGTGCAATCTGAATCCCGGTAGCGTGCGTGCGTCGGGGCTCCATGCAAGATGGACGCCTTGCTCGACCGCTGCGTTGAACTGGAATTCGTTTGTCCACATCGGAATGCGGGTCCGGTAAAACGCTGCCCACTGGAACTCGGCGAACGGCTCCGGCGTCTTGATGTAGCCGCCGGCGTCGCGCACGAACGCAGCGAGACTGCGATAGGGATCGTCAGTGAGACCCGACACCTTGTCGGGAATCGCGGACAGCGCGCGCAGGATGCCGCGTTCGTCGTAAGGGTGAACCCAGCTTCGTTCGATGAGTGTGTCCCAGAACCGGTCGGTGGAGAGCGACGACAGGTCCTTTACGACGGCGGCGTAGACCTCGGTGATGCCTGCATCCCATAGCGCACGCGCCAGGTGATGATGATCGATCACGTAGTGCAGGTCGCGCTTGCCGATGACAGTCGGAATCGGCGCGCTGCGCATGAATGCCTGCAGTTTCCTTGCATCCATTGCGGCGACGCGTTTGTGTTTTGCGTTGACTTCGAGCATGCCGACTGTTGCCTGCAACGGTCGCAACTGGTCGACGTGAATGCTGAGTCTTTTTGCCATGGGTCAGTGCCTCCCTCGCTACGTTGTCGTTGTACTCAGGCCGCACCGCCGGTGCCTGAGGTTTTTTTAGTGTAGTCGACGGATGTCGATCCATCGAAGGGAAAAGCGTTGGGCGCGCGAACCTTTCAAACCTTGTCGCTTGCCGAGGTTGCGTCGGTTTCTTCCTGCGCAGGTGCGGGTGCGGGTAATACCGATTCGAGCGTACGCGTACCCGCGGCGAGCGCGCGTTTTTCCGTGGCGGTGAGTTGCTTCACGCGGTACTCGGCGCGCAATGCGCTCGACCGGTCAGCGAGTGCGAACGATGCCAGTACACGCAAGGGTTTGCGCGAGCGCGTATAGCGCGCGCCGGTACCGTTGACGTGTTTGTCGAATCGCGCGTCGACATCGGTGGCAATGCCGGTGTAGATGCTGCCGTCCGCGCATTCGATCAGGTACAGGAACCACGGCATGGAGCGAAGGGATGGGTTGCGTTGCGCAGGAGTGTCGCACAAAAAAGTGGCCCGGCATGCTGCGCGATCGATAGCGATACCGATCGCGTCATGCCGGGCCGCTGCATCACATCACGTTACGCCATGTCACACCGGCGACGGATTGCGTTCTTCGAAACCGCGTTGATGCCAGTAGGGATACGGCAGCGCCAGGTTGCTTGCCTTGTCGAGCTGCGCGATCTGCTCAGCAGTCAGCGCCCAGCCGAGGCTGCCCAGGTTCTCGCGGAACTGCGCTTCATCACGCGCACCGACGATCACGTTAGCCACAGTCGGTCGTTGCAGCAACCAGTTCAGTGCGATCTGCGGGATGCTCTTGCCGGTTTCTTTTGCAACCGCGTCGAGTGCATCGACAACGCGATAGACGTATTCGTCGTCAACCGGCGGTCCGAAGTCTGCCGTTTTGTGCAGACGGCTCGTCTGCGGCAGCGGGCTGCCGCGCCGGATTTTTCCCGTCAATCGTCCCCAGCCGAGCGGGCTCCAGACGATCGTCGACACACCTTGATCGAGTCCGAGCGGCATCAACTCATGCTCGAAGTCGCGGCCGATCAGCGAGTAGTACGCCTGGTTCGCCGAGTGACGCACGAGCCCTTCGCGATCCGATGCGGAGAGCGATTTCATCAGATGCCAGCCCGAAAAATTCGAGCAACCGACCACGCGGATCTTGCCCGCGCGCACGAAATCGTCGAGCGTACGCAGCGTTTCTTCGACGCTTGTCAGCGCATCGAAACCATGCAACTGATACACATCGATGTAGTCGGTGCCGAGGCGCTTCAAGCTATTGTTGATCGACTCGGTGAGATGGTGGCGCGTCGAACCGACGTCGTTCGGACCGTCGCCGAGCCGGAACGTACCTTTGGTCGAGATGATGACCTGCGAACGGCGTCCGGCGATCGCCTTGCCCAGAATGGTTTCGGCGAGACCGTCGGAGTAGATGTCCGCGCTGTCGAACATCGACACGCCCGCATCGAGCGCGATATCGACGAGCTTGCGTGCGCCGTTGGCATCGGTTGAGCCCCACGCCTTGAAAAAATCGTTGCCACCGCCGAAGGTGCCGGTGCCGAGACTCAGTACCGGGACCTTGAAGCCGCTTTGTCCAAGCAGGCGATATTCCATGTTGACTCCTTCGAACAGAAAGTGAGGTTGCCTACGCCACGTTGTGTTGCATGGTCCCGTGGCATCAGGTTCTAAAAGGATTGTGTTCGCGCAGTTCGTCGACGTACGCATGCATGTTCGTCGTCTCGCTGTCGAGAAACCGCGCCACCGCATCCGCGAAGGCCGGATGCGCGAGCCAGTGCGCGGAATGCGTGACGGTGGGCAGAAATCCGCGCGCCATCTTGTGCTCGCCTTGCGCACCGCCTTCGAACGTTGAAAGTTTTTCCTCGATGCAGAATTCGAGCGGCTGGTAGTACGCGGTTTCGAAGTGCAGGCACGGCACGTGTTCGAGCGCACCCCAGTAGCGGCCGTATAGCGTGCCGCCGGTCGTGCTGTTGGTCACGTTATCGCGCTGATAGACGACCAGCGAACTCGCGATCGGTTTGCCTTCGAATTCGGCGAGCACGAGCATCAGGTTCTCGGGCATCGTCGCACCGATCGTGCGGAAGAAGTTCAGATTCAGATACGGGCTCGAAAAGTGCTCGCTGTACGTCTGCCGGTAGCACTTGCTAAAAAAACGCCAGTCTTCATCAGTGATGTCTTCGCCGCGCACGCGGCGCATCACGATGCCCGCTTCGTGCACTTTGCGTCGTTCCGCACGGATGTTCTTGCGCTTCTTCTGTTCGAGCGTCGAGAGGAATTCGTCGAAGTCGCGGTAGCCGTCGTTCAGCCAGTGAAACTGCACGCCTTCGCGACGCATCATGCCGAGTTCGGCGAGCACGTCGGCTTCGTCGGCGGTCGGGAACAACACGTGGAGCGACGACACATCCGCCTGCTCCGCGAACGCAAGGAGCGTCGCGGCGAGGTGGCGGCGCGCGTGTTCGTCGGTGGCGAGCAGGCGCGTGCCCTGGACCGGCGTGAACGGCACGCCGCACAGCAGCTTCGGGTAGTACTCGATGCCGTTGCGTTTGTACGCATCGGCCCATGCCCAGTCGAACACATACTCGCCGTATGAATGCCCTTTTGCATAGACCGGCGCGGCCGCCGCGAGCTTGCCGGTGCGCGGGTCGGTCAGCGTGACGAACTGCGGCGCCCAGCCGGTCTCGGCCACCGCGCATTGCGTCGCGTGCAGCGCGCTCAGGAATTCGTGGCGCAAAAACGGCGTGGGTTGAGCCTGCCGGGCGAGGAGGGCGTTCCACTCGGCTGCGTCGATCTCCGACGGCGATGCCAGAATGCCCGTGCGATAATCAAAACGTTCCTGATTCAATCTGTGTGATTGTTCCGGTCTGCCCGGCGCATCGCGATTGGCGGCGCGCCGTTCGTTGTTCTGGTGTTTGATCCGTTTCTGTCCATCTTGCCGAGCCACTGAAGCTGTTGCAGCCGGCAAGCCGCACGGCTTGCCACTATCCCGCCATGAAGACCCGAATCGCTCTTGCCCAACTCAATGTCACCGTCGGCGATTTCGCCGGCAATGTCGCGAAGATCGTCGCCGCGGCACGCGCAGCGCACAACGATGGTGCGAAGCTGCTGATCGCCCCGGAACTCGCGCTCTCCGGCTATCCGCCCGAAGACCTGTTGCTGCGTCCCGCGTTCTACGCGGCGAGTGCCGTGGCGCTCGCCGATCTCGCTGAACAACTGCAGCCGTTCAAGGGCCTGCATGTGGTGGTCGGGCATCCGCATCGCGACACGGGGCTCGGCCATGGTAATGCAAACGCGCCGATCGAGCGCGGACTGCCACCGGTCGACACCTTCAACGCCGCATCGCTGATCGTCGACGGCAAGGTGGCCGGCACCTATCTGAAGCAGGATCTGCCGAATACCGAGGTCTTCGACGAGAAGCGCTACTTCGCATCGAGCCCGAAGCCGTTCGTGTTCGAACTCGATGGCGTGAAGTACGGCATCGTGATCTGCGAGGACGTGTGGCATGCCTCGGCGGCACAGCTCGCGAAAGCGGCTGGTGCCCAGGTGCTGCTGATTCCAAACGGCTCGCCGTATCACCTGAACAAGGAGGCGGTGCGCATCGACATCCTGCGTGCGCGGATCCGCGAGACCGGCCTGCCGATGATCTACGTGAACATGGTCGGCGCACAGGACGAGCTGGTGTTCGACGGTGGCTCGTTCGTACTCGACGCGCAGGGCGAACTCGTGGCGAAGATGGCGCAGTTCGAGGAGGGTCATACGATCGTCGAGTTCGACGGCGCGACACCCGTGCGTGCCGCAGTCGCGCCCGAGCAGTCGCTCGAAGCGCAGGTGTACGCGGCGCTCGTCCTGGGCGTGCGCGACTACATCAACAAGAACGGTTTTCCGGGCGCGTTGATTGGTCTGTCGGGCGGTGTCGATTCCGCGCTGGTGCTGGCGGTGGCGTGCGATGCGCTCGGTCCCGACCGCGTGCGCGCCGTGATGATGCCGTCGCGCTACACCGCGGATATTTCAACCACCGATGCCGCCGAAATGGCGCGCCGCGTCGGCGTGCGTTACGACGAAATCGCGATTGCGCCGATGTTCGACGCGTTTCGCACGTCGCTTGCCGGCGAGTTCGCCGGCCGCGCCGAAGATGCCACCGAAGAGAACATTCAGGCGCGCATCCGCGGCACGCTGCTGATGGCGCTGTCGAACAAGTTCGGCGCGATCGTGCTGACCACCGGCAACAAGAGCGAGATGGCGGTCGGTTATTGCACGCTGTACGGCGACATGGCCGGCGGTTTCGCGGTGCTCAAGGACATTGCGAAGACGCTGGTGTATCGGTTGTGCCGCTATCGCAACGCGGCGACCTCATTCGCGACGCGCGATGTGATTCCCGAGCGCATCCTGACGCGCGCGCCATCGGCGGAACTGCGCGATAACCAGACCGACCAGGACAGCCTGCCGCCATACGAAGTGCTCGATGCGATCATGCGCATGTATATGGAAGAGGATCGATCGCTGGCGGAAATCGTCGCGGCCGGGTTTGCTGTCGACGACGTCAAGCGCGTCACGCGTCTGATCAAGATCAACGAATACAAGCGTCGTCAGGCGCCGATCGGCATTCGCGTGACGCATCGTGCGTTTGGGCGCGACTGGCGCTATCCGATCACATCGCGCTATACGGAGCCCACCGAATAACGTCGTAGCCAGTTTCCGGTGCGTGAGCAACGCGCCCGGTGCGGCGTAGAATCGGCAGCATCCCTAGTTCTGTTTTTCGACACCGAAAGAGGTCCGCCATGAAACGCATCACTGCAGTCATCAAACCATTCAAGCTCGACGAAGTGCGTGAGGCGCTTGCGGAAGTCGGTCTGACAGGACTGACGGTCACCGAAGTCAAAGGCTTCGGCCGTCAGAAAGGGCACACCGAGCTGTATCGCGGCGCGGAATATGTGGTCGATTTCCTGCCGAAAGTGAAGATCGAAGTCGTGGTGGCGAACGACCAGTGCGATCAGGTGATCGACGCGATCATCGGCGCGGCGCGTACTGGCAAGATCGGCGACGGCAAGATTTTCGTCGCGGAAGTCGAAC
This sequence comes from Paraburkholderia acidicola, assembly GCF_002362315.1. Lineage (GTDB taxonomy): Bacteria > Pseudomonadota > Gammaproteobacteria > Burkholderiales > Burkholderiaceae > Paraburkholderia > Paraburkholderia acidicola. The sequence goes on along the minus strand of NZ_MTZV01000004.1, from coordinate 208,443 downwards.
GTGTGATTCGCATCCGCACCGGCGAAGAAAACGAAGCAGCCGTTTGAGCAGCGTGTTTCGCAGGCCGTGATGGTCCGGCATTGCACCGTACCGGTGCGTGCAGCACATGCGGCTCTAAAATAAAAAACGGTGCGATCCCCTTGACGGACATCGCACCGATACGCGCCTCTCGCAGCAGCGTGAAAACGTTTCTACATCTGTTCTGTCAGCAACGTCCGATTAGAACGAGTGCTGGATACCTGCGTACACGCCGGTCTGGCTCTTGCCCGGCAGCGGGTTTTCGTTGTAGCCGGCGGAGGTTTGACCACCAGGGCCCGCGTTGTTGGCATCGAGGCCAAAGTTAGCGTTCTTGCTGTTACGCACCGACGCGATCTGGATGTCCAGCAGCGTGCGCTTGGACAGGTTGTACGAACCGCCAACCGTGTAGATCGTCGCGTTGCCAGCACCGTTGTTGGCGTTCACGTGATACACGGCTGCGATCAGTGCAGCGGCCGGCGTGGCTTGCCACGTTACGCCGCCCCATGCCTGGTTGGTCGTTGTCGGCGTGCCGAACGGAACGTTCGTCTCGCCTGACGTGCGGACCACCTGGTAGACGCCCTGCAGCTTGAACTGACCGAGGAACACGTTCACACCGGCGAAGTATTCACGGCCGAAGGCAAACGGGCCATTGATGCTGCCTGCTGTCGGGTCGCCGAGGCTACCGGTCGTCGCGTTGCGGATTTCGTCGTACAGGCCACGAATCTGGAACAGCGAGTTCGTGTAGGTAATCTGCAGACCGTCCTGACGACCTTGGGCTGCACCATTGCCACCGTTCCAGCTCGTCGAGTTCGACAGCGAGTACTGGCCGTACACGTCAAAGCCACCGAACTTCGGCGACTGGTACGACACGTTGTTGCTCGATTGCGTCCAGTTACGGCCGCGTACCAGCGATGCCGACGACCAGTTCGACTGGCCAAACGGATCGAAGTCCCACACGCCGTTGGCGATGAAGAGTTCACGACCGAGGAGCAGGGTACCGAACTGGTCGTTCGCTACACCGACCGTTGCCCAACGATTGAAGATACCGTTGTTGCCCGGGCCTTGACCGTTCATCGTGTTGAAGCTGCCTTCCAGCTGGAACAGCACCTTGTTGCCGCCACCGATGTCTTCAACACCCTTCATGCCCCAGAGGCTCGTACCCCAGTCGCCGCTCTCAGCTCTGAAACGGCTGGTGGATCCGCCGCTGCTGTTCTGAAGGCCGCTGATGTATTCGAGACCAGCGTCGAGGCGTCCATACAGCGTGACGCTACTCTGTGCCTGTGCCGCTACGCCGATCGTCAGCAGCGAAGCCGCGAGCAATACTTTCTTCATCTTCTCCTCCATACCCTGTCAAAAAGTAAACCCAGTTACTGCAAGAGTGTCCGGACGCGCGAACGCCGAACAGAAATCTTGTTTTGGGGAGATTCGCGGACGGGTCGGACGCGATGGGGGACGAGCAGCCGCGCGGGCTGTCTATTCGTCTTTCCGATCCCTCGCGACCGGTATCTCCTGTGTGGTTTGAAGTGAAACTACTTTTAATGAACTTTGTTTTGCTACTTTGGTTACTAATTTAGCAAAAATAGCCTGGCGTGGGCGAAGAAATTAGAACCCCTCCGAACAATTGTCGCCAAATTGCAATACTGTCATGCGCAGCAACACTAAACACACCCTCTATTTATCCTGAAAACCCTTGTCCAGTAAGGGAAACACGGATCGGCGCAAGCAATCCTAAGGATTGCCACTATTGACGCTGAAAATCGACGGGAGTAATGCGTTTTGTGCGGGATTTTGTGCACATTGCGGGACGCGGAGGCTCGAAATGTGTACCTGGCGGACAAAATAAGAAAGGCGCTGTAAGCGCCTTGTAAAACTACATTAACTACATTCGCGAGTTGGGCCGCGTATTTACCACGGTCATCATCGCTTTCATTTAAGACTGCCGGCAAGAAACTGCCGAAGTCGCTCGCTTTTCGTCCGGCCAAATACCTCGTCCGGCGGACCTTCTTCCTCGACGCGCCCCTGATGCAGGAACATCACGTGGTTCGACACGTTGCGTGCGAACGCCATTTCGTGTGTGACGACGATCATCGTGCAGCCTTCTTCGGCGAGCGTCTGCATCACCTTCAGCACTTCGCCGACCAGTTCGGGATCGAGCGCGGAGGTCGGCTCGTCGAACAGCATCACGTCCGGATGCATCGCGAGCGCCCGGGCGATCGCCACCCGCTGCTGCTGGCCGCCCGACAGATGCGACGGATACTGCTTTTCCACACGCGGCGCGAGGCCCACCTTTTCCAGGTAGGTGCGGGCGCGCTCTTCCGCTTCCTTGCGCGACAGGCCGAGCACGTGACGCGGCGCCTCGATGACGTTTTCCAGCACGTTCATGTGCGCCCACAGGTTGAAGTGCTGGAACACCATCGCGAGCTTGGTGCGCACGCGCTGCAACTGCTTGTGATCGGCCACGCGCAGCGCGCCGTGCTTGTCCTTCGCCGTGCGCACTTCCTCGCTGTCGACGAAGATGCGGCCCGCGTTCGGTTGTTCGAGAAAATTGATGCAGCGAAGCATCGTGCTCTTGCCCGAGCCCGACGAGCCGATCACGCTGATCACATCGCCGCGGTTCGCCCGCAGCGACACGCCCTTGAGCACTTCGTTGTCGCCGTACTGCTTGTGCAGGTTGTCGATAAACAGCTTTTGCGTCGGGGTACTCATTTGACTCATTTCCCTTGCGGCCGCAGATAGGCGAGCCAGCGGCGTTCGGCACGCCGGAACAGGCCGACGAGCGTGAACGAAATAGCGAGGTACAGCAGGGCGGCAATGCCGAATGCGCCGAACGATTGATACGTGGCGGAGTTCACGTCGCGCGCGATCTTGAGGATGTCCGGCACGGTCGCGGTGAATGCCACGGTCGTCGCGTGCAGCATCAGGATCACTTCGTTGCTGTAGTAGGGCAGTGCGCGGCGCAGCGCGGACGGCAGGATCACGCGCCGGTACAGCGTGAACGACGACATGCCGTAGGCGCGGGCCGCTTCGATCTCGCCGTACGGCGTGGCCCTGATCGCGCCGGCGAAGATTTCGGTGGTGTACGCGCAGGTGTTCAGCGTGAAGGCGAGCAGCGTGCAGTGCATGCCGTCGCGGAAGAATGCGTTGGTCAGTTCGTGATTGCGGATCACTTCGAGGCTGTAGAGGCCGGTATAGCAGAGCAGCAGTTGCACATACAGCGGCGTGCCGCGGAACACGTACGTATAAAGCCACACCAGCGATGACAGCCACTTCTTCTTCGACACGCGTGCAACCGAGAGCGGAATCGACAGGCAGAAGCCCAGTCCGATCGACACGGCGAGCAGCCACAGCGTGATCGCGACGCCGGTGAACCGATAGCCGTCGGTGTACAGATAGTTGCGCCAGTACTCCTGAAACAGCTCGATCATAGGTCCGCCTTGCGTACGCCGGTGGAGTAGCGCTTTTCGAGGTACATCAGCACGAAGTTCGACACCGTCGTAATGCCCAGATAGATCGCACCCGCGAGCAGGGTGAAGAAGAAGAACCGCAGCGTGCCCTTGCCGGCATCCTGCGAGGCCTTGACGACATCGGCGAGACCGATGATCGACACCAGCGCGGTCGCCTTCACCATCACCTGCCAGTTGTTGCCGATGCCGGGCAGCGCGAAGCGCATCATCTGCGGGAACATGATCCGTGAGAACACCTGCCAGCCGCTCATTCCGTAGGCCGAGCCCGCCTCCAGCTGGCCGCGCGGCACCGCAAGGAACGCGCCGCGGAAGGTTTCGGTGAAATACGCGCCGTAGATGAAGCCGAGCACCGCGACGCCCGCGACAAACGGATCGATATCGATTTGATCCCAGCCGAGCAGGTCGGTCAGGTTGTTGAGCCAGATCTGGATGCTGTAGAACAGCAGCAGCATCAGTACGAGATCGGGCACGCCGCGGATCAGCGTCGTATACAGCGTGCCGACGCCGTTGGTCAGCCGGTTCTTCGACAGCTTCGCCGCTGCGCCGAGCAGGCCGAGCAGGAAGGCGAAGGCAAGCGACAAGACCGCCAGCTTGACGGTTTGCCACGTGCCGGAGAGGATCAGCGGGCCGTAGCCTTGAAGAAACATAAGGGTCCCTGACGGTGCGCCGTTGCGCCCCGCGAAAGACGCGGCTACCAGTGCGCGCGTACCGCGGAGTCCCGGTGAACTCCAGCGATGCGCGCGGTGTGGTGTGCCGCTGTGCAAATCATGACTGCCTTGCCGTTGCCGGCCCGACAGCGCGTTTTCCGACTGACTACGATTGCTTTTGACTGCGTGTGATCCGCGTGTACCCGTTAGCGCCTGTAGTCTAGGCGGCCAAAAATGCGCCGCCGCTTTCATCTTTCGTACGCTGCATTTCCTCGCGCCGCCCGGTGGACAGGGCTGTGCGGGGAAGTGTCCCGATGCGGACCACCGGAAAAGCGCGGTATTTTACCCGAACAGACGGGGTGCGCCAGTCGGGTACACCATCACGGGTAGCGGGAAAAACCGCTATCGCTCGCGACATGACGCCGCGGATTGGGTGGATTTACGGAACGATCCGGTGCAGTGGCGCGGATTGTATGAGGGGCATGTCGGCCATACATTGTTGACATCGCACATTGATGACTGGAGATCGACATGATCGAGATTCGCCGCTCCGCCGAGCGAGGCCACGCAAACCACGGCTGGCTCGACTCGTATCACAGCTTTTCGTTTGCTGACTACTACGATGACGCACATACGCACTATGGCCCGCTGCGCGTGATCAACGAAGACCGCATTGCAGCCGGACAGGGTTTCGGCGCGCACGGCCATCGCGACATGGAAATCGTGACCTACGTGCTGGATGGTGCGTTATCGCATCGCGACAGCATGGGTAACGGCTCGACCATCCGCCCCGGCGACGTTCAGCGGATGAGCGCCGGTACCGGTGTCAAGCACAGCGAGTTCAATGCGTCGAAGGAAGCGCCGCTGCATCTGCTGCAGATCTGGGTGATGCCGAAGCGCGTCGGCGACCAGCCGGGCTACGAGGAAAAGCGCTTCGAGGATGCCGAGAAGCGCGGCCGTCTGCGCGTCGTCGCTTCGCCGGATGGGCACGATGGGTCGGTGACGATCCATGCGGACGCATCGATCCACGCGGGGCTGTTCGACGGCGCGGAAGAAGGGCAGTTCGCCCTGCCGGCGGGACGGCGCGCGTACGTGCACGTCGCGCGCGGTGCAGTGAGCGTGAACGGCACCGCGCTGCAGGCCGGCGACGCCGCGATGATCGAGGGTGTCGATAACGTGACGCTCACGAATGGCGAAGCGGCCGAAGTACTGCTGTTCGATCTTGCCTGACGCCGTTGCCGCCGTTGCGGCAGTAGTTGCAGATAGAAACAGACGCAGAAGCAGAAACGCCACGCGACGAATTGCCGCGTGGCGTTTTTTTATGCACACCGACCGCGCTTATGGTTTGAGGCCAATCGCCCCCGACGCGCCGTCATGCTGTTCCCAGCGTTCGTGCATCTTGTCGCGGCGTGCCGCCATCTTCGCGAAGTGCTGTTTCAGCGCAGTGCTAACGATGGTCTTCTGCTGATCGTTCAGGCCGTTGTAGAAGTTCAGCCAGGCGGTCGTGGTCTGCTCGCGCAGTTGCGCGTTCTGCTGTTCGACGCGCTGGTGCGCGTCATGCAGCGCGTTCAGATCGAGAATCGGCTGCTGCTGCAGCGCCTCGAACTGCTGCTTCATCTGCTGATGATTCGCACGTGCTGCGCTGCGATTCTGCTTCATCGTGTCGAGCGCGGCCTGCCATTGCTTTTCCTGATCGGCATTCAGGTTCAACTGGCTGTGCAACTGGTTCAACTGCTTCTCAAAGTGACCGTGGTGCCAGCCGGGGCCGCCCGCGGCGGCGTCGGACGGTCCTGCGGCGTAGGCGATGCCGACGCCCAGAGCGAGCGAGGCGGCAGCAACGGCGAGGAAGCGCGTGGGTTTGACGGACATACTGTTGGACATCGAGGTACTCCTTGTGATGAACTAGCCGGCGATGCGGCAGGTACGGAAACAGCGTCGCCGCATCCGGTAATGCACAGCGTAGAGGCGCACCCGGTGCGTCGTGTTACGCCGCATGCCGGCGGTGTTACGCGACGTTACGCGCGCCTTTCGCGGTAACACCCGGTAACCCTTTGACGACCGGCGGGGGCCGAAACGGCTGGTCTGGCGCGTTAAACTTCGCCCCATGACTACTCAAATCCTTGTCGTCGACGACGACGTCGAACTGCGCGACCTGCTGCGCGACTACCTTGCCCGTCAAGGGATCGAGGTTTCGGTGCTGCACGATGCCGGCTCGCTCGAACGCCGGCTCGAACGCGAGCGTCCCGATCTGATCGTGCTCGACCTGATGATGCCCGGCGTCGACGGGCTGACCGCGCTGCGCAAGCTGCGCGCGGCCGGCGACGATATTCCGGTGATCATGCTGACTGCCCGTGCGGACGACGTGGACCGTATCGTCGGTCTCGAACTCGGCGCGGACGACTACCTCGGCAAGCCGTTCAACCCGCGCGAACTGCTGGCGCGCGTGCAGGCGGTGCTGCGGCGGCGCCGTACGCTGCCGTCGGCGGCGGCGCCGGAGCAGCGCGAGCCGTTTACGTTCGGCCGCTTCACGCTCGATTTCCAGTCACGCACGCTGCATCAGGAAGGCCGACCGCTTACGCTGTCGGGCAGTGAATTCGCGCTACTGAAGATCTTCGTCAACCACCCCATGCGCACGCTCACGCGCGAACGCCTGCTCGAACTGCTGCACGGCCCGGAATACGACGGCACCGATCGCGGCATCGACGTGCAGGTGTGGCGTCTGCGGCGCATCCTCGAAACCGATCCTTCGGTGCCACGCTTCATCCAGACAGTGCGCGGGCGCGGTTACGTCTTTGTGCCTGACGGCGAGCAACATGCGCCGTCCCATTGATACGCTGTTCGGACGACTGACGTTCCTGGTCGTCGGCGTGCTGCTGATATCGCATTTCGCGGGCTATGTGCTGTTTCGCCTCGAACGCAACCAGTTTCAGAATCGCTACGCAGTAGAAGAGGCGGTGTTCCTCGTCGACGCCGTGCGCCAGCACGTCGTGCACGATCCCGATCAGCCGTTGCCGTCGCGGGTGCGGCTGGTCGATCCCAGCAGCGATGCCGTGCCGCCGGACAATCCGAATCTGCCGGCGTCGCTGCGCCGTTTTGTCGACGATGTGCGCGACCGGGTGCCGAACACAACCCAGGTGCGCATCGGCACACCGGGCAAGCCGCCCACGCTGTGGGTGCGCGCGGCTACCGACCCCAACTGGATCGTCGTGCCCGTGCAGCCGTTGCGACCGCCGCGCTCGTTCGACCGGATGGTGCTGTGGCTGACCATCATCTTTTCCGCTGGCGTGATGGCGGCGTTGCTGGCCGCCTGGCAGTTGCAGCAGCCGTTGCGCTCGCTGGCGCAGGCGGTTGCGCGCTTCGGCCGCGGTTTGCCCGTGCCGCCGCTACCGGAACGCGGGCCACGCGAACTGCGGCAACTCACGCATGGTTTCAACCAGATGGTTCAGGAAGTCGCGCGTACCGAGAACGACCGCGCGGTCATGCTCGCGGGTGTGGCGCATGACCTGAAGACGCCGCTCGCGCGGCTGCGGCTGCGCGCCGAGATGATGGACGAAGCGAAGACGCGCGACGGCGTCGTGCGCGACGTCGATTCGATGACCCATATCGTCGAGCAGTTTCTGGTGTTTGCGCACGACGGCGCGGATCGCAGCGAAGCGGTCGAGGTCGATACGCAGTGCGACCGCATCGTGCGCAGCTATCGTGCCGTGGCGGCCGGTGCGCCGGCTGTGCAGAGCGATCTGGCGGCAGGCGAGGGCTTCCGGCTGCCAGCCGCGACGCTCGACCGGATTCTGTCGAATCTGCTCGATAACGCACACGCGTACGGCGCACCGCCGATCGTCGTGGCGACTGCGCGCGTCGCGGGTGGATTCACGCTATCGGTCAGCGACAACGGTAAGGGGATTGCCGCTCAGGATTTGCTCAACGCGAGCCGGCCGTTCGTGCGGCTCGATCCGGCGCGCGGCGGCAACGGTCATAGCGGGCTCGGTCTCGCGATCGTCGAGCGACTGGTGCGTCGCGCGGGCGGCGAATGGGAAATCGGCAATCACGACGGAAGCGGTCTGCGGGTGCTGATGACGTTCCCGGACGAAGTCATGCCGAAGGTGGCCACGGCCGCGCAGAGCGCCTGGTAGACTGCGGCGCTTATCGTCTATTCGCGCCCGTTCGTCTATTCGGTGAAGAGCGTGTTGAGCGCGGCGGCGGCTTCACTGTCTACGGTGTTCCACGTCACCGTTTCCGCTTCGAAGATGTAATGCGTCGTGTATTTGCCGAGGCGCGCGAGGATTTCCTCCTGAATCAGTTCCGGCGCCACAGCCAGCTTCAGGTACCACGCGGTTGACGACAGGCGGGTCTGAAATGCGCCGTATTCGGCCAGCAGATGGTCGAACGCATCGGCATCGTGATCGCGGCAGACGATGACCAGATTTCCCTTCATGCAAACCTCCCGGTAGAGCAGTAACGACATCAACCTTCTGACGAAAGTCGCGAAGGGTGATGATACCTGCCTCGTCCGGAAGCGCTGAAGTCACGACGAATCGATCTACTCCGGCTTGCCGTGCCCGAGTGGCCGCATTCACCAGACCACCAGATCACCAGGTGATCGCAGCGGTGCGCGCGGGTGGCGTCGCATCGCCGGCACGCACCGCTTCGCTGCGATCGCGCCCGCCCGACTTCGCCGCGTAAAGCGCATGGTCCGCGCGGCTCATCAGCCGCTCTGCCGCATCGTCGGGGCCGAGTTCGGTGATCCCGATGCTTACGCTGAGCTTGACCGGCGCCGGTAGGGTTGTGGAAGGCACGCTCTTGAGCCGGGTGCGCAGCCGCTCGACGGTTTCGAAGCCGGCCGTGAGCGCGGTGGCCGGCAGCAGGATGCCGAACTCCTCGCCGCCCAGCCGGCCGATCGCATCGCCGTCGCGCAGCTCGATCCGGCAGGTATCGACGAAGTGTTCGAGCGCCCGGTCGCCGGCAGCATGGCCGAAGCGGTCGTTGATCTGCTTGAAATGGTCGAGATCGGCGATGGCCATGCATAGCGGTTCGCCGGCGCGCCGCGCGCGTTCGATCTCGTGGCGCAGCAGGTCGAGGAAATAGCGCCGCGAAAGTGCACCGGTCAGTGCATCATGGCGTGCCTCGGCGGAGAGCAGCGTATTGGCTGCTTGCAACTGTTCGGCAAGGTGACGCGTCGCGCCATGATGGCGGCGCTCGCGCAGGTACGACAGGGTGAGCACGCAAAGCAGGGCGGCGCCGCCCGCGAGCGTGACGAATACCAGCACACGGTCGCGCCGGTGCGTGTACACGAGCTCCGGCCACGCGGCGACCGGATCGACGATATGCGAGGCGAGTTTCGAGTTCAGACCGTCGCGTACCTCGTATAGCGCGGGTAACTGGTGGACGCGCGTCTGGAAGAACTGGCCCGCTAGCGCGTCCGGTACCCACGGCGCGTCGTCGTGCAACTGACTGACGGGACGAATGCTCAGGTCCGCAAAATTATCCCGTCGATACACCTCGCTACGTTCGGCGGCGCTCATCTGCGTCGCACGCGAACCTGGCAGTGCGTGGTTTTCGAGCGTGTTGTCGTGGGCCATGATGATCACGCCATTGCCGTCGGTCACGAAGGTGCCCGGGTGCGCGACCCAGTGCCGCAATCTCGCGATGCCCACCCGCGCGACGACCGCGCCGACCAGCGCGCCGTCGTCGTAAACCGGCACGGCGATGAAGATGCCGGGCTCGCGGTGCCTGGCCGTCACCCCGTAAATCTCCTCGAAGGCACCCAGTAACACATTCGTCAGCCAGGCGCGCGAGTGCATGTCGATACCGACCAGCGAGCGTTGCGCGGTCGCGTTGCTCGAGGCCACGCACAGGCCGTTGGCATTGACGAGCCAGATGTTGTCGAGCCCGGAGTAGCCCTGAGCGTTGCTCAGGAAGCGGCTGATCGCGGCCAGCGCAGGTTGCCTGAGCAGCGCGTCGCGTTGCGGCGGTTCCGTGCCGGCGCCGTTCGCGGCATAATCCTGCGACTGCGCGAGCGCGTGCTGGATCGTATCGAGTTCGGCCATCGTCGCGGGGACAGCGCGGAACATCGCGAAGTCGCTGGCGATCACCTGGGCCATGTTATCGACCACCGACGCGGACATCTGCCGCTGCGTGCGTACCGCGGCATTCAGTTCTTGCTGTACCATCCGGTCCGCGGCCAGGCCGGCCGCGAACCAGCAGACGAACGCAATCAGCAGAAGGCTGACGGGTCCGGCTGCCGCACGCAAGTTAGTCCTGTTCATCGACCCTCTGGTCCGTCGATTTTGTCTGGATGCCGCGAGGTCGTTTTTGGCGCGGCGGTTCGATTTTAACCGCCGGAGGTATGCGCGGATGTGTGCTCGCGCGCACGTACGTCGGCAGGTTCATCACGGTTGAGCGAGGCGTTGTCTGAATGCGTGGGCGCCGCGGGGGTGTGGCTCGCATGCGACGTTCAGACGATAGACGAGCGAGGCGGCCGCAGATTCAGCCGCTCCTTTGCCGCGAAAGGTTGTGCCTGAAACACAGGTTGTAGTAGTGTCGTGCCGTCCAAAACAAGGAAAGCTCGCCGGTTTCCGGACGCTCCGTTGCCCCGTCGTAACGAATGCGTTCTTCGTGCAGCAGGTGCCGGTGCTGTTCGCCGCGCCGGTTGCCACACCCGGCCACTGCGTCTTAACGCCAACGAATTACCGCGCACAAGCGTCCAGTCATGTCTGATTTCCGCTTTCCGGACCGATCCTTCCCCTGCCACCCGCGCTGGACGCGGCTTTCCACAGTCTGCACGGCGGGTCCGATCCCGGCTCGCCGCTATCGGGAGGGCATCTGATGGACTTCAGTTTCAATCTGAGTCGCACGGCCAATGCGTCCGCATGGCGGGTTCTGCCCAACCGCTGGGACTTCGTCGCGTTCCCGCTGATCATCTGCCTGATCGCGATGGCGGCGATCGGTTTTCATGAATCGATGGCGCCGATATCGACGCTGAAAACCCAGGTCATCTCGCTCGATCCGACCAATCTGCCCGAATACGCGATGCGCACGACACTGCGCATGCTTGCCGCAATGGTTGCTTCGCTGACCTTCACACTGGTTTACGGCACGCTTGCGGCGAAGAGCCGGCGCGCCGGTCTCGTGCTGGTGCCGATTCTCGACATCCTGCAGTCGGTGCCGGTGCTCGGCTACATTTCGTTTACGGTGACCTTCTTTCTGGCGCTGTTCCCGGGCCGTGTGCTCGGCGCCGAACTCGCGGCGATCTTCGCGATCTTCACGAGCCAGGCCTGGAACATGACGTTCAGCTTCTATCAGTCGCTGCGCACCGTGCCGCGCGATCTCGACGAAGTGTCGCGCGGTTTCCATCTGACGTCGTGGCAGCGTTTCTGGAAGCTCGAAGTCCCGTTCTCGATGCCCGGTCTCATCTGGAACATGATGATGTCGATGTCGGGCGGCTGGTTCTTCGTCGTTGCATCGGAAGCGATCACGGTCGGCAACAACACGATCACGCTGCCGGGCATCGGCGCGTTTCTCGCGCAGGCCATCTCCGAGAAGAACCTGCATGCGATCGGCTGGGTCATCCTGGCCATGACCGTCGTGATTCTTGCCTACGACCAACTGCTGTTCCGTCCGCTCGTCGCGTGGGCCGATAAGTTCCGCATGGAAAACACGAGTTCGGGCGATGCGCCGGAGTCGTGGCTGCTCGACCTGATCCGCCGCACGCGGCTGATTCACCGTCTGCTCGTGCCGCTCGGCTGGCTGTTCGCGAACGCGGCTCGTGTGCCGCTGCGTCTGCCGTCGTTCGACCGCGCGCGCTTCGCGATTCCGCAGCGGCAGAAATCGTCGCGCGTCGGCGACATCGTGTGGGCGATCTTCGTGATCCTGCTGACGGTGTACGTCGTGTATCGCGTGATCGAATACGTCAGCACCGGCGTGTCGCTCGGTGAAGTCGGGCATGTGATCGTACTCGGGCTCATCACGTTGCTGCGGGTGGCGCTGCTGATCGCGCTGTCGTCGGTGATCTGGGTACCGCTCGGTGTGCTGATCGGGCTGCGTCCGGCGCTCGCCGAGAAGATCCAGCCGCTGGCGCAGTTTCTGGCCGCGTTCCCGGCGAACCTGCTGTTCCCGGTATTCGTGATCGTGATCGTGCGTTTTCACCTGAACCCGGACATCTGGCTGTCGCCGCTGATCGTGCTCGGCACCCAGTGGTATATCCTTTTCAACGTGATTGCAGGCGCGAGTTCCTATCCGAACGACTATCGCGAGGTGGCGTCCAACTTCCGCATTCGCGGCTGGCAATGGTGGCGCCAGGTGATGTTGCCGGGCATCTTCCCGTACTACGTGACCGGTGCGATCACGGCGTCGGGCGGCGCGTGGAACGCCAGCATCGTGGCCGAATACGTGCAGTGGGGCGATACCCGGCTCTCGGCACACGGCCTCGGCTCGTATATCGCGCAAACCACGGCCGCCGGCGATTTCCCGAAGATCATCCTCGGCATCGCCGTGATGTCGCTGTTCGTGACCTTGTTCAACCGCCTGCTGTGGCGTCCGATGTACGCCTATGCTGAATCCAAGCTTCGGCTCGACTGACCGCTTCATTAAGGCCAAACGCGATGCAAAATCCTAAAGCTGCCGTAACCGCCGGGTCCACCGATATGCCGAGGCCGCCGCGCCTCGGCGACGAAATCCTGAACGTCAAGGAAGTGTGCCGCGGCTTCAACAAGTCGCAGGGCGAACTGCTGGTCCTCGACGGCGTGAACGTGGCGCTGCGCGAAGGCGAGATCGTCGGCCTGCTGGGTCGTTCGGGCTCGGGCAAGTCGACGCTGTTGCGTATCATCGCCGGACTGATCGAGCCGACCGGCGGCGACGTGACCTACATGGGCCAGCCGCTGGACGGCCCCGCCAAGGGCGTCGCGATGGTCTTCCAGACCTTCGCCTTGTTCCCGTGGCTGACCGTGCTGCAGAACGTGGAAGCGGGCCTCGAGGCGCAGGGCGTCGGAGCACGCGAGCGACGCGAACGGGCGCTTGCCGCGATCGATCTGATCGGTCTCGACGGGTTTGAAAACGCGTATCCGCGCGAGCTGTCCGGCGGTATGCGGCAGCGCGTCGGGTTCGCGCGCGCGCTCGTCGTCGATCCGACCTTGCTGCTGATGGACGAACCGTTCTCCGCACTCGACGTGCTGACCGCCGAAACCCTGCGTACCGATCTGCTCGATCTGTGGACGCAAGGGCGCATGCCGATCAAGTCGGTGCTGATCGTCACGCACAACATCGAAGAAGCGGTGTTCATGTGCGACCGGATTCTGGTGCTGTCGTCGAATCCGGGCCGCGTGATCGCGGAGATCAAGGTGCCGTTCAAGCATCCGCGCAACCGGCTCGACCCGGCCTTCCGCCGGCTCGTCGACGACATCTACGCGAAGATGACCGCGCGTCAGACCGACGAGGCGACGAAGAAGGGGCTGGAACTGGGCAGCTGGTTGCCGCAGGTGTCGACCAACCTGATGGCCGGTCTGATCGAAACACTCGCGGCGCCGCCGTATCACGGTCGCGCGGACATGCCGGAAATCGCCCGTTCGCTGCATCTCGAGGTCGATGATCTGTTCCCGATCGCCGAAGTGCTGCAGTACCTTGGGTTCGCCGACGTGCGCGAAGGCGACGTGTTCCTCACGCCGCCCGCGCGCGTGTTCTCGGAGTTCGGTACGCAGGAGCGCAAGATGATGTTCGCGGAACATCTGTTGCGCCATGTGCCGCTTGCCGCGCGGATCAAGAAGGTGCTCAACGAACGCCCCGGCCATCGCGCGCCGCGTGTGCGTTTCGAACAGGAGCTGGAAGATTTTCTGTCGGACAGCGCCGCGGAAGAGACGCTCGATTCCGTGATCGACTGGGGCCGTTACGGCGAGATCTTCTCGTATAACGACCAGACGGAAATTTTCAGTCTCGAGGACGTGGAGTCCTGAGCGACGGCAGTGTGCGCGTGGTGGTGTGGCACGGCGTCAGGCGGCGCGTGCCATGCCACTGCGAGCGTTACTGCAGGTTGCCCCAGCGATCGACGGCCGGTTCCGCCGACGCCCATTTCCATCCCTTGTCCTGACGGCAGGCGCTCGCGATGTACCAGCGAGCTGGCGCCTGCGGCCCGTCGCCATCCACCACCGAGAACACGAACTCCTTGCAGATCGCGAGCGCTGAGGCGAACGCGCGCGTCACGCGGACTTCGCCGTGACCGTTCTCGATCGGCAGGGTGTGCTTGACGCTCCATAGCCGCGCATCGCCGACCGGCATCGCACCGGCCAGCGCGGCGATCAGGTTCTGCTGATCGCTATGCATGTCGCGCATGAAGCCGTTGACGGCTTCGTCGGTGGCGGCCTGGACGGCGATGCCGACACCAATGCCGACCGCCGGGTTCACAGTCACGAGGCCCGTCGCGACACCGGCTGCCGCACCGCTCGCCGCACCCACCGACGAACAACCGTTCAGCAGCACACCGGCACCGATGCAGAGCACACCGGCCAGTGCCACGCGCGCTTTCACCCACATGCGACGGTGAGCAATGCGGCCGCTCATTGCAGCGCGCCCCAGCGCTCGGTAGCCGGTTCAGCCGAGGCCCATTTCCACGCGGCACCGTCGCGACAGATCGATGCGACATAGAACGCGCTCGCAGCGGGGACATTCTGCGTGGCGGTCCGATCGACCGAGAAGACGATTTCCTTGCAATCGAGTTCACCGCTGCTGATGGTCCGGCTCACGGTGACGCGGCCGTGTTCGTCGTCTTCGAGCGGGACGGAGTGGGTGACGCTCCACGGCGCGATGGCGCCGACATCGAGCGGACCGGCGATCTTCGCGATGCCATCCTGGGTATCGCGGTGGACGACGCGTTCTGTGTACTGGACGCCGGCTCGCGCGGCGGCGACTGCGCCGAGGCCGATGCCGGTGGCTACCGCAGCGTTGTGTGTGACCTTGCTGGCGAGTGCTGCGCCGCCGATGCCGGCGCCGGCGACTGCACCTTCGGAATAGAGTGAACTGCATCCGCCGAGACTGGCAGAGAGCGCTGCCAAAGCGAGGGTCAGCGCAGTGAGTGATGCGAGACCTGGAGGTAAGGCGCGGGCGGCCCGGTGCATTCTGTTTGGCATGTTCCCTGTCTGTGCTCCTGCATGCGCCACGCGCGATAACATTGCGCGGCGTGGCTTCTTTTATGCAGTGGCATTGTGCAGGATGCTTTTTGCAATTGGCATAGGAAAAGTGCAAACAATTGCAAAAGTGCGTGCAGTGCGTGGGTTCTTTTGTTTAAGCGTTGTGGTTTGAATCGTGGCGTCGCGTAGGTGGTCTATACGCGCTCGAACGTATCGGACGGTATCGCGAGAATGCATCGCCGCATGCCGCGGCCGCACGCATTACGCTTCGTCGCTGGTTGGTTCGTCAGCCGCTTCGTCACCGTAGGTGCTCAAGCGGTTGTAGAGCGTTTTCAGGCTCACGCCGAGCGCCTTGGCCGCGCGTCGCTTGTCGCCGCCGCAGTACTTCAGCGTGCCGAGGATGATCTGCTTCTGCGCATCCGCGAGCGGCGTGCCGATCCACACGCTCATCGAGTCGCCCTGGGTGAGCGGCTTTTTTATGCGCGCCGCGAGATGCGGATGCGGCAGTTCGACGACCGTTTCCGCGAGGATGAATGCGCGGTATATCGCGTTCTTCAGTTCGCGCACGTTGCCGGGCCACGACCACGTGCGCAGGGTGTCGAGCGCGCGTTTGCTGAACGTCTTGTTCGCGCCTTCCTGTTCGTTCAGTGCGGCGAGGAAGTATTGCGCGAGCAGTTCGCGATCGCCTTCGCGCTCGCGCAGCGGCGGCGCGCGCAACGGAAACACCGCGAGCCGGTACATCAGGTCTTCGCGCAGGCCGTTTTCCTTGACGGCCACGGCTGGGTCGCGATTGGTCGCGGCGATCACGCGCACATTCGAGTGAATCAGTTCCGTGCCGCCGACCCGAAAGAACGTGCCCGTCTCCAGCGCGCGCAGCAGTTTGACCTGGCGCACCGGCGACATCTCCGTGACCTCGTCGAGAAACAGCGTGCCGTTGTTCGCGTGCTCGAAGTAGCCGATCCGCCCTTGAACGGCACCGGTGAAACTGCCTTTCTCGTGGCCGAACAGTTCGGCCTCGATCAGTTCGTCGGGAATCGCGCCGCAGTTCACCGCGATAAACGGCGCTTCCTTGCGCGTGCTTTGATCGTGGATCGTCCGCGCGACCAGTTCTTTGCCGGTCCCCGATTCGCCGATGATCAGCGCGGTTGCATCGGTGGAGGCGACGCGCTCGATCTGCTCGTAGAGATCGAGCATCGCCGGCGACGAGCCATACAACAGACCATACGACCTGAGCCCCGCAACGTGCTGTGCGTTGCGAGGCTTCACCTGTGCCGCTGTGGTGCCGCCGGCAGTGGGCGAGTCCAGATCGATTGACGCCATAAACGGGTAGTCCTGTGCAAAAGTGGTTCGGTGTTCGATGAGTTCACTATCTCACAAAAAATGATTTAACCATCCAGGGATAGGGTGCGGCAATGCACACGAGCGTGCTTCGACCTGTTTGCCGGTGTTGGATTCAGTGTTCGTATCCAGGGCAGGTACGCGGCTTGCGCGGTGTAGACGTGAATGGCGGCGCTCGAAGCGAAAACCTGAAAGCCACGTAAAGCCCGATAGCCGCCGCGAATCCACGACCTTGGAGCGTTAGATGACAGAAACCACGGAACAACTGGCCCTCGGCCGGCAGAAGATCGTCGAGGATCTGCGCGTGCTGCTGACCGACTCGGAAGAGATGCTGCGGCTCGCGGGCGCGGTACCCGGCGAGGGCGTCGATGCGTTGCGCGAGCGTCTGCGCACGCATGTCGATGCGCTGCAGGACACGCTGTCCGATGCGCAGTCGGCGGCGCATCGGCGCTATCGGGCAGCGGCTATCAACACCGAACGTTATGTGCGCCACAACCCGTGGCAGGCCGTCGGCATTGCGGCTGGTATCGGCTTCGTGCTCGGTGCGCTGGCTGCGCGTTGATAGAGGCAAGGTTCCGCTTATCTACGGAGATTCGCGATGGCACGACATCGGATTGGACTATTCGGCGTACTGGTTGCGGTCGGCGGCATTCTCGCGCTGCGCTGCGTGCAGAAGAGCCGCGCTGCCCAGACAACGACGGCGCGCGAAGTCAGCCGCTGGGAGGGCGAGGGTGGCGCAATCGCGCGGGCTGCACCGGCGGCGCCGGCAGTAAAAGGCGCGAACGGCTTGCATCATCCGGGCGCCAACGGGAACGCGTGGCCATTTCCGCGCGGCTGACGCGTCCCAACCCATCGACGGCATGCGTCACTACCCCGGCGGTTGTTCGTCTATTCGTAATATCGCCGTATAATGATCAAATTCACAACAATCAAGTAATTTTTACTGCGCAAAAGCAGTAATTGTTGCGCGGTTGTGCTAAGTCGATGTGCAGGGAGCCGCGAGGGGAGCGGCTCGCAGGGTGAGCATCCACTTCTGTCGCGGTGCGTTTATCCCGCGTTTATCCCGTTTCCCCGCTGCATTTCGGCATTCCCATCCCATCCACGCTACTGAGGCGCGATGCCACACGTACTGATTGTCGATGACGATCCGGCGACCCGCGAGGCGCTGGCCGCCATCATCGGAGAAGACGGCTTGACCACTGCCACGGCGGGCGACTTGCGCGAGGCGCGCATCCAGCTCGTGCGGCAGATGCCGGATGTCGTGTTTACCGATCTCAAGCTGCCGGACGGCAGCGGCGTCGACCTGTTCGAAGATCTCGATCCGCGCTCGGGTGTCGAGGTGATCGTGATCACCGGTCATGCGACGGTCGAGTCTGCCGTGAGCGCGCTGAAAATGGGCGCCGCCGACTACCTCGTCAAGCCGATCAACATGCAGCGCGTGAAGGCGATCCTGTCGCGTTTGCCGCGCCCCGGCGACCTCAAGGCCGAGATCGGCACGCTGCGCGGCGAGTTGCGCCGGATGGGTCGCTTCGGCTCGATGCTGGGCAATTCGCCGGCGATGCAAGAGGTCTATGACCAGATCGGCCGGGTCGCGCCGACGGCGGCGTCCGTGATGCTGGTCGGCGAATCGGGCACCGGCAAGGAAGTGGCGGCACTGACCGTGCATGAGTTGAGCCTGCGCCGCAAGCATGCGTTTCTCGCGGTGAACTGCGGCGCGATTTCGCCGAACCTGATCGAGTCGGAGATGTTCGGCCACGAGCGCGGTTCGTTCACCGGGGCGGACCGTCAGCACAAGGGGTATTTCGAACGCGCGAACGGCGGCACGTTGTTTCTCGACGAAATCACCGAGATGCCGGTCGAGTTGCAGGTGAAACTGCTACGCGTGCTCGAGACCGGTATGTTCATGCGCGTCGGGACGACGAAGGAAATCGAGACCGACGTGCGCGTGATCGCCGCGACGAATCGCGACCCGGAGCAGGCGGTGCTCGAAGGCAAGCTGCGTCTCGATCTTTATCACCGCCTGAACGTGTTTCCGATCAGCCTGCCGCCGTTGCGCGAGCGCGGCAAGGACGTCGAACTGCTCGCGCAGGCGTTCCTCGAAGATCTCAACGAGCGACACAGCACGCGCAAGCATTTCCCGCCCGCGGTCAAGGAGATGCTGATGTCGTACCCGTGGCCGGGCAATGTGCGCGAGCTGAAGAACTACGTGCAGCGCGCGCACATCATGTCGGGCACGGATTCGGACAGTACCGCGACGGTGCCGTTGCAGATCACGCTGTCGAAACCCGCTACCGGAACCGCGGTGACGATTCCGTTCGGCACGTCGCTGGCCGAAGCGGACCGTCAGCTGATTCTTGCGACACTCGACCAGTGCGGCGGCGTCAAGACGCGCGCCGCGGAGATCCTCGGCATCAGTCTGAAGACGCTGTATAACCGCCTCGTTGAATACGGCAACGACGCGAACCGTGCCGACGAAGCAGACGCCACCGACGAGTCGCGTGCACTCGGCGGTGCGGATGCCTGAGTCTGGCTGCTGCGGCTGACGGCATAGCCCTTGCTGCGGCATAAGGAATCACACGACGGAGTTCTTTATGCCGCACCACGAGCCGCACAACCCGCCGCCCAGCAAGATCCATCCGATGATCGCGCATCGTCCCGAGCCGACCGATCCCCCGATGCCCGACGAGCCCTACGATCCCGACACCGAGCCGGGCCCGGCGCCCGAGCTGCCCGAGCCCGGTACGCTGCCGATCGGCGATCCGCCGCCGCAACCGAACCAGACGCCCCAGGCAGGCTACGCATAGGCTATCCGCGCAGTCTTTACGCGCGACACTTCGCCGCGCCGCCACGTTGATGTAGCCGTTACAAAAACGGCGCATCTTTTACCGGCAATTTGACGCGACGGGTTCTAGACTACGTGAGCGCCACCGCTACGGTGGCGGCCTTCCCCAGGAGGCACGGCCATGAGACACCCTGCATTGCGGCGCTCCGCGCGCCACTCGAAGCGCGATTCGCGCCCCGGCTCCGGATCGGACGGCCCGCCGCCGACCCCGGACCCCGCCGCACAGAACCGCATCGCGCCTGATGCGCCACCCGACGGCGAACACAATCAGGGCGGCGTGCGGCCGGAAGGGATCGAGTATCAGCGCGACCTCGGGTCCGAGCAGGACGCCTGAGCGCAACGCCGCACCGCGACCATCGGTCAGGTCGCGCGTAATCACCCCGGTGAAAAAATTCTGTGCGACGCGTGAGCGTGGCTGGCTTCTGCTCGTCCATCGCATGTGCATGCAGCATCACCGACTATTTTTGAGATGAGGCACGTCGTTTGCATACGTCGATCAGGCACATCCCGCATGCAATGACTATCAAACGAGGTGGAGCCGAATGAGTAGATTGATCGTGGTATCGAATCGCGTTGCGCCGACCCAGGAAGGTCGCCCTGCTGCCGGCGGACTCGCCATCGGTGTGCTGGACGCCCTAAAGGAGACCGGTGGCGTGTGGTTCGGCTGGAGCGGCGAGACCGTCGCGGAGCCGTCCGATCCGGTGATCGAGAAGCAGGGCAACGTCACCTACGCAACGGTCGGTCTCACGAAGCGCGATTACGATCAGTATTACCGCGGGTTTTCGAACGCGACGCTGTGGCCGGCCTTTCACTACCGGAACGATCTGTCGCGCTACGATCGACAGGAATATACGGGCTATCTGCGCGTGAACGAGACACTCGCGAAGCAGCTAAAAGCGCTGCTGCAGCCCGACGACATCATCTGGGTTCACGACTATCACCTGCTGCCGTTTGCGCGGTGCCTGCGCGATCTCGGCGTGAAGAATCCGATCGGTTTTTTCCTGCACATTCCGTTTCCGGTGCCCGAGGTGCTGCGCACCGTGCCGCCGCACGAGGAACTCGTGAGGAGCATGTGTAGCTATGACGTGATCGGTTTTCAGACCGATGCGGACCGGCAGTCGTTTGTCGACTACATCGAGCGCGGCGGTCACGGCAGCGCGAGCGACGACGGCATGCTGCACGCGTACAACCGCTTCATGAAGGTCGGTGCGTATCCGATCGGGATCTATCCCGATGCGATCGCGAAGGCGTCCGTGCAGTTCAGCGACCGCAAGGCGGTGAAGAGCCTGCGCGATGGTCTGCGCGGTCGCAAGCTGATCATGAGTGTCGACCGGCTCGATTATTCGAAGGGGCTCGTCGAGCGCTTCCAGGCATTCGAGCGACTGCTGTTGAGTGGGCCGGGCTGGCATGGTCGCGTGTCGCTGGTGCAGATCGCGCCGCCGACGCGCTCCGACGTGCAGACCTATCAGCGCATCCGTCAGACGCTCGAAGGGGAAGCGGGTCGGATCAACGGACGCTTCGCGCAACTCGACTGGACGCCGATCCAGTATCTGAATCGCAAGTACGAACGCAACTTACTGATGGCGCTGTTCCGGCAGGCGCAGGTCGGCTACGTGACGCCGTTGCGCGATGGCATGAATCTGGTCGCGAAGGAGTATGTCGCGTCGCAGGACCCGACCGATCCTGGTGTGCTCGTGCTGTCGCAGTTTGCCGGTGCAGCGGAACAATTGCCAGGCGCGCTCGTCGTCAATCCGTTCGATCTGTCGCAGATGGCCGAAGCGCTCGAGCGTGCACTGTCGATGCCGCTCGCGGAACGCCAGGCGCGCCACGCCGACATGATGGCGCCGATGCGCGAAAACAATCTGTCGGTCTGGCGCGATACGTTCCTCGCCGATCTGCGCAATGTCGCGACGGCTTCGTCGGTGGCGGAGAAGGCGGTGAAGCTTGCGGATGTGACGGCGTCGTAGCGGCTGCGCACCTTTGTGTTGGCGCGGGCGGGATTCAGGAGCAGACGAATGACGACGTCGCGTGTGCTCAGGCCGTCGCTGTGCCGCGCTGCGTAGTGCGCAGCATGCTGACGATCGCCGCGACCGCCGCAAAGCATGCCGCGACGTAGAGCGCGATGGTCGGTCCGTTCTGCGGCGCCAAGCCGAAGATCAACGCGACGAGCGCCGCGCCCAGCGTCTGCCCGGTGAGCCGGGCGGTACCGAGCATGCCGCTTGCGCCGCCGCTGCGCGCGCGTGGCGCGGCGGCAAGCATCGTGCGATTGTTCGGCGACTGGAAAATGCCGAAGCCCGCGCCGCACAGCGCCATGCGCCACGCGATCTCGAACGGCTCTGGATGAGCGCCCAGTGTAGCGAGCAGCAGGAGTCCGCAGGCCATCACGATCAGCCCGATGCCACCGAGCCATCCCGCCGACAGCTTGTCCGACAGCACTCCCGAGAGCGGCGCTGCGACGACGATGGCGAGCGGCCATGGCGTGATCAATAGCCCGGTCTGCACTTGCGAGAAGCCGAGCGTGTTCTGCAACAGGAACGGGAACGACACGAACGTCAGCATCTGCGCCGCGAACGAACACACGGACGTCCCCACCGAGAGCGCGAAGATCGGGATGCGCAGCAGATCGACCGGCAGTAGCGGTGCGGGTTGGGTCAGTTGCCGGCGCACGAAGATGTAGCCGATTGCGATCGCGCCGACGAGTTCGGCCGCGACGTACGCGTAGCGTTCGCCATGACCGAAACCGTCGAGGGCGAAGATCAGCAGACCGAATACGAGCGCGTTCATCACCGCGCTCGGATAGTCGTAGGGCGAGTCGTGCCGTGTGTTGGCGGGCAGTGCCTTCAAACCGACGGAGAGCGCGACGATGCCGATTGGCACGTTGATCGCGAACAGCCACGGCCACGTTGCAACTGACAGCACAGCTGACGCGACCGTCGGTCCCACCGCCGCCGATATCGCCACCACCATGGCGTTGATCGCGATACCGCGCCCGAGCTGCGAGGGCGGATAGATCATGCGCACGAGCGCCGTGTTCACGCTCATGATGCCGGCCGCGCCGAAACCCTGGAACACCCGCACGAGCGCGAGCATCGGCAGCGAAGTGGCCAGTGCGCAGCCGAGCGACGCGACGGTGAACAGGATCATTCCGCCGAGATAGACGCGCCGGTAGCCGATGCGATCGCCGAGCGACGCGAGCGGCAGCAGCGAGATCGTCACGGCGAGCTGGTAGGCGTTGACGACCCAGATCGAGGACGCGGCGCTGGCATTCAGATGACGCGCGATGGTCGGCAGCGCGACATTGGCGATGGCGCTGTCGAGTACCGCGAGCGTGACGCCGAGCGCGACCACGACGATCGCCCAGTAGCGGGCGGGCAGCGGGAGTCCTTGTTCTGTGGCGGTGGTCATCGGCGGGGAAGGGAGCGTGGCGGGAGCGGAAGACAGCAACAGAAACAACAAGCGAAAAGGGCCGGTCGGCGGGCTGCATGCGGCCCACCGACCGGCGCCGGCCATGGCGAGCCGGTTACTTCAGTTCGTACAGACCTGTGTGCGTCGCTGAATCGAGTTCGTTCAGATGCGTCATGAAGCGCGCGACCGCATTCGTTGTCTCGGCACTGATCGGCAGATGCGCGACCTTCAGCGCGTGCAGCCGGAAGATGTAGCGGTGCGGTTTGTCGCCGCGCGGCGGCGCAGCGCCACCGAAGCCCACCGTGCCGTAGTCATTGCGTACCTGCAGCGCGCCCGGTGGCAACAGACTGCCGTCGGCCTTGCCGGCGTTGCGCGGTAGTGAGCGGGTATCGGCGGGAAGATTGACGACGACCCAGTGCCAGAAGCCGCTGCCAGTCGGTGCGTCGGGATCGTAGACGGTGAGCGCGAAGCTTTGTGTATCGGCAGGCGGTGCATCCCATTGCAGCGCGGGCGACACGTTATCGCCGTCGACGCCAAACGATCGGTCGTCGAACTCGTGAGCTTTCGGCATGAAACCGTTGACGGGAAAGTCGTCGGACCAGAGTCGGAAATCGGCCATCGGATGCCTCCTTCGAAGAGGGTTCTGAAGACGGACGGGCGCGCTCAGCAGGCTCGTCCCATTAGCCAATCGAGTGTATCACCGGCGCATGAAGCGGTTATGCGAACCCGGCACGCGCGGGGCACTCCGGATTTCTTCAGAGCGTCTATCCGGCCGGCGTCTGGGCTGGCACCTGGACTCGAGCTGGCGGCGCGGCGCCACGCTCTTCGAACGTGAGCGCTTCGCCATGCAACCAGTCGATGAGACGTTGCAGCACACCATCGAGATCGCGGTGCGCGCCGCGCAATGCGCACTCCCACACGGTCGCGACACGCCATCCTTGTTCGAGTAGGAGGCGCTGTGCCTTTTCGTCGTTGCTGCGATTGCGGCCGATCTTGTCGCGCCAGAATTCGGGGCGCGTCTGCGGCCATTTGAAGAGGTGACAGTCGTGACCATGCCAGAAGCAGCCGTGCACGAACACCACGGCGCGAAAACGCGGCAACACGATATCGGGGCGTCCCGGCAGATCGCGAGCATCGAGGCGAAAGCGCAAGCCCTGCCGATGCAGCAAGCTGCGGATCAGAACCTCCGGCTTCGTGTTGCGCCCGCGAATGCCGGACATCATCCGGCTACGTGTGGCCGGGTCGACGACGTCGACCATTACGCGACGAGTGCGAGCGCCGGAGCCACTGGCGCAGCACCGAGCAGCGCATCGACGTGCGGCAACATGATGCGCGCGACCTCGCGCATCACCGGCATCACGACGCTGTTGCCGAACTGCCGGTACGCCTGCGTGTCGCTGACCGGAATCCGGAATGTGTCGGGAAAGCCCATCAACCGTGCGCACTCGCGCGGCGTGAGCCGCCGCGGACGTTTGCGCGAACCCTGATGCACGAGAATCTCCGAGCCGTCCTTGTGATAGCGCGCCGACAGCGTGCGCGTCACGCTGTCCGGATAGGCGAGCCCGAAACCGAAGCCGTTGCCCGCCGCACGATGCTTGTCCGCGTAATGCTGCAGGTACGCCCATAGCTTCGGCGTGAGCGTGTATTTCGGTTGCACGCGGCGTTTCGCGTGATCGAAGAAGCGGTCGCCATCCCACGGCAACAGCGGTTCACTACCATCGGTGCGATGCAGGATCGACGTGAGCCGCGGGCCATCGGTGGGCAATTGCAGATCGTCCCACGAGAACGCGGTCTTCTCGCGAAACCCGACCAGCAGAATCCGCTCGCGATGCTGCGGCGTGAAATGCTGCCCGTCGATCACGCGGTAATGCACGTCATAGCCGAGTTCGTCTCGCAGCGTCTGCAGGATCACCTCGAACGTGCGGCCTTTATCGTGCGACAGCAGGTTCTTGACGTTCTCCAGCAGAAACGCGGCCGGACGTCGCGCGGCGATGATCCGTGCGACGTCGAAGAAGAGCGTGCCCTGAGTCGTGCACTCGAAACCGTGCGGCCGCCCAAGCGCGTTCTTCTTGCTGACGCCGGCGATCGAGAACGGCTGACACGGAAAGCCGCCGAGCAGGATGTCGTGCTCGGGGACAGCATCGGCGGGACAGGACACGATGTCGCCGATGAACTCCCGCTCGGCGCCGAAGTTTTCGACGTAGGTTTTCTTCGAGAACGCGTTCCACTCGCTGGTGAATACGCAGGCGCCGCCGTGCGCTTCGAAGCCCATGCGGATCCCGCCGATGCCGGCGAACAGATCGATGAAGCGAAAGCGCGCGGGGGCGTCGACCGGGATTGTGGTGGCAGTTTGCAGCAACCCGTGCAGCGCCGGCTCAAGCATCGCTGGGCAAGGCGTTTCGCCTTTTTCCCAGCGCCGTACTGTCTTGATGTCCTTGCCGACGTAGGCGGCGATTTCTCGTTGTGTAAAGCGGATGCGCGCCTGTTTCAACAGATCGAGCGGGGCGGCCTGGGTCACGGATCGTCCTTGCTGGGAATTTTTGCGGACATTATGACCTATGGGTGACCCGGATGCGGAGCTGATTTTTCGTTGTAGTTGTCCGTGGGGCGCGCTTTGGGATGCGCTGGATCGGCCTGTGACGTATCAGTGCGATGTGCAATCAGGCAGCCCTGGCGACTGTGGAGCAAGCATCTCGGAGCAGCCGCCAGGTGTTCGCGCTGCGCGGCACAGCATCGGCGATCGTCGCCAGTGCGGTCAACGATTGTCAAATTTACGTTAGACGAAGCGGGGCGGCGCCTCGCTTGCGTCAATCCGGACTTACACAGATTTGACTGCGCACCGCAGCCTAATGCCCGTGCCCGCCACCGTGGCCGCCGCCGTTGCCACGCCCGCCGCCATGCTGCCAATAGCCGCCGCCGTAGTGGCCGTGGTCGCCCCAGCCGCGGCGCTCATAACCGCCCCTGCCTCCGCCGCCCCAGATATTGACCGTCCCGTAACCGTATGCCGGTGCGTAGTCGGGACCGTAGCCGGATCCGTAGGCGTAGCCTTGATCGTAGTACCCGTAACCCGGAGCCACCACGCAGCCCGCCAGCATAACGACTAGTCCTGCCGCTGCCATGAGCCTGAACATGATTCGCCCCTCCTTCCAGCTAAGAAAGGAAAGAGGGGCGTGAAGTTCGAGCTGAATTGTGTCCGCGGGTTACCGGTTCACCGATCGGACACGACGTGAGCCTAGCGGCAGAGCTTCTCCCAGTGATGGTGAACGCGCACGTTACGGCATACCGGCCGATGATGATCGTAGGCGAATGCCTGCGACGCGCTACCCAGGCTGGCAGCCACGGCAACCAGCAGCAGAAGGTTTTTTTTCATGTGGAATCCTGGGTCTCTGTGATTGTGTGATTGTGTGATTGTGGACAAGCAGGTTCATCGTAACGGAGCCACATGACGAACAGCTGAATGGACAAACCCGCAAACCTCGCGAAATGGTAAAGACACCTCAGCCGATATTGGATACAACTTCAGCAACAATGATTTGTGATGTTAGGTATTAACCCTAGGTTCATTCCCTCCTAGACTGTTCTTAACGGATGCCGACGAAACGAAACGCGGTACCGCAAACAACAATCTCTGGAGGTAGTAATCATGAAATCACTTATCAAAGCTGTCGCGCTTGCCGCAATCCTCGCCGCTCCGGTGGTGTCGTTTGCTCAATCGAACCAACCGCTTACGCGCGCACAAGTTCGCGCCGAACTGGTTCAGATCGAAAAGGCCGGTTATAACCCCGCTACTGCCAACGACTACGATTACCCGGCCAATATCCAGGCTGCTGAAGCAAAGGTCGCTGCAGAAAACGGTGCCGCAGAAAACGGCGCCGCGCAAACGAGCTACGGCCCGTCGGTGAGCGGTTCGTCGGATGCGGGTCGCCCGGCCGCGGCAGCAGGCGCGAAGAGCATTTACTTCGGTCAGTAAGCCGAAACGACGCCGGCTTCGAGGCTGGCGCGAAGAATTCCATAGGGGTGGCTGTTGCATCCCACCACGCAACAGGCTCGCGTCTCATGTGGGACCCGGGCCTGTTTCGCAAGTGGTCAATCAAACCTCCGCTGCCGATGTCCGGTGGCTTTCGCCCAGGCTTCGCGGTCTGGGCGCTTTTCGTGGAATCTGCCCACAGCGGTTTCCGGCCCCTTCAGCAGACGAATTCACCGAAACATTTGGTAAATATTACTTTGTTTAGTTGAAAGAACATGGTGTTTTTTCTGATTTCGAATATTGTGAAAGACGTGGATACTTCCAGTCAGGCATTTCAGTTCGAGGTCATTTATGCCAACACTTCCTCTTTCAGACGACGCCTGGAGTCAGGTCAGGCATCTCTTCCCGCATAGCGACGCACGTCGTTTCGGGCGCGCGAGCCGTGATCCGCGGGAAGTGCTCAATGCCGTCCTGTGGGTGGTCACCCAGCACGAGCGCTGGCAGCATCTGCCCGCCGATTACCCGCCGTCGCAGACCTGCTACATCAAGTGGCTGCAATGGACGCGCGCCGGAATCATGTCCGAAGCGCTCCTGCTGCTCGACCTTTACGGCGAAACCGAGCAACTAGAAGAAGAGCAGACGGCGTGAGGCTGGGCTTGGCGGTTCAATAGCGAATTCCGGTAAGATTGCGGCTCGCCGCGCCCCCTGAAAAGGCGCGGCGCGGCCGGATATTGTCTTGAACCGATATAAGAGTGCGCTGTGAGCGAAGTGATCGAATATAAAAACTGGGTCTGCCTGATTTGCGGCTGGATTTATAACGAAGAAGAAGGGTTGCCTGAGGAAGGTATTGCGGCAGGCACTCGCTTTGCCGATATTCCCGAGGACTGGCGCTGCCCGCTGTGCGATGTGGGCAAGGCCGAATTTGCTGCGGTGGAGTTTTAAGTCTCGCGTTTTTGACGTGGACGTGGTGCTTTAATCGCGCACTGCAATCACGATCAATTCGCGGCTCTGCTCGTCGACCGGCGCGCCCGACCAGTCGCCGTACCAATGCGCGATCGAGAAACCTGAATCCGTGAGCGTCTGCGCGAGCGTGGACTGCGAGCGAAAGCGCAATTCGCTGGCCGAGACCAGCTCCTCTCCGGTCGCATCGAACTGATAGTGCGTGACAAAGCGCACGCACTCGCCGCTTACCTCGATGAGTTCGTGCCATACCTTGACCGTGTTGTCGCCGTCGACGCTGATCCGACGTAGCGACGCTTCCGGCGTCCATGCCTTCCATGGCGCGGATTGCGGATGACGGCTTTCGAATGCGAGACGGCCGCCCGGCCGTAACGTACGATATGCGGCGGCAAGGGTTGCCCGCCAGTCCAGATCGTCAACGAATACCTGCGCGACGTGACCTGTCATTAACGCGAGGTCGGCCTGCGTATCGCTGGCTTGCTGTGCGTCACCTTCTATCCATTGCACACGCTCGCCGCCCGGGCGACGACGCGCGACGTCGAGCATGGCGCGCGCCGGATCGATACCCGTCACCGCATGGCCGCGCCGCGCGAGTTCGCAGGTGAGAAGGCCCGTGCCGCAGCCGATGTCGACGATATGGCTTGCTCGCAGCGACGCGGCGAGCGCCAGATAGAACCCGGTGTCGGCGCCGAAGGGATTGAGCGTGTCGTAAAGCGCGACGAGACGTGGGTCGGTATAGAGCGTATTGGTCGCTGTCATGCTGCGGATGGTAGCGGTGAAGTGTGCGTGTCGGGTGCCATTTTCGTGTGCGGGCGCGTTTGCTATACTCTGGCCCCTGCGGCGCGATTCGCGTTCGGTGCGGTCTCTTCCCGCCGACACGAAGCTGTCCCACGCTACGATGATGCACTTAGGAACGTAGCTGTTTATCCGGGACGCAGGGCATCTGGTTTTCGTCGCCCGGTGCTCTTGCTCGCTGTGGTTTTCTCCCCGTAGTTCAATGGATAGAACAAGTGCCTCCTAAGCGCTAGATACAGGTTCGATTCCTGTCGGGGGGACCAGTCTGACTCTCAACATCTCCCAAGTTTGCCGAGAAAAGCACTGTATCCGTTGCACTACGGTGCTTTTTTGCCGCCGTCATTTCCCATGGTTGCTCAGGAGAAGCCAGATTTTTGGGGTATCGGTGGTGTCAGGTGTGCGAGGCCTCTGGCAACGCGTTCAGCTTGATCCCAAGTGCACGCAGGAGCTTCAGGACGGTCCCGAGTTGTGGCTTCGAGCCAGGTTTCAGCGTCTTGTATAAGCTCTCGCGACCTAGCCCGGCGTCCTCGGCCACTTTTGCCACGCCGCGGGCTTTCGCCACGTCGGCAATTGCAGCCATGAGAAGGTCAGAATCTCCTTCTTCCAGAGCGGCATTAAGGTATGCGGCGATCATCTCCTCGCTATCGAGATGTTCAGCAACGTCGAAACGTGAAATTTTAACTTTGGTCATATCGCACTCCATTGCGAAACCACATTACTCTTGAATTTCCTTCCACAGCTTCACGGCATGTTTGATGTCTGCTTTTTGCGTTGACTTGTCGCCACCGCAAAGCAGGAGATAGGTGACCCGTCCCTCGCGAGCAAAGTACACGCGATACCCCTGACCGACGTCGATTTTCATTTCCGAAACGCCATCGGTCAAAACCTTGAATTCGCCGAAATTTCCTGCCTCTGCACGTCGGATGCGCACATAGATCGCAGCACGTGCTTTCAAGTCCTTGATGCCGTCAACCCATGCATTGAATTCGTCGGTACTGTGGATCGTGTTCATGTGATGCATTGTATCCCTATGGATACATGAAAGTCAAAGACATGCTCAGCCTACCCGACGATGCGTTCCGGGCGCACGTTGTTGCATATCTGGTTGTCCACGATGCCGCGATTACCGAAAACACTAACCATCCTCGGTACGCCGATCCCCGCCACATCCCCGGTGTATCCTGTGCGGCGCGGCCTCTCGCAACGATCGCCCATGTGTGCTGCCTACGCGCCTCTACGGCGGACACGCAAGGCGCAACGCCGCTTTCCTACAGGAGAAGAACATGTTCAACAACAAATGGTTGGCCAGTGCTGCGCTCGCCGGCTTGCTCGCTGTGTCGGGCGTTGCGCAGGCTGAAGGCGTCTTCTTTGTCGCGCCGAAGGACGGCGCCACCGTGAGCAATCCGGTGCATGTGCAGTTCGGTATCGATGGCATGAAAGTCGTGCCGGCCGGGACTATCGCGGAAGGCACCGGCCATCATCATCTGCTGATCGACGGTCAGCCGTTGCCGAAGGATCAGGTGATTCCCGCCACGGCCACGTCGCTGCATTTCGGCAAGGGCCAGACGGAAACCGATATTACGCTGCCGCCTGGCGACCACACATTGACCCTGCAATTCGGCGACGGCGCGCACCGGTCGTACGGCCCCGAGTGGAGCCAGACCATCACCGTGCACGTGCAGTAACACCGCTTTCCGCGGATAAGCCGCAACTCTGGCGTTGCGGCTTATCCCGTTGCAGTCTGGCGCACAATCCGCATAACGTCCCACCCACCGCCCGCAGAACCACCCCAACCGGAGCCCGCACGTATCCCCAATGGCCGCCCAGGCGACCCCGGCCTTTCGGACGAAGCGGCGGCGCCTCGCCCGACCGGTACAATGAGCGGTTCCGATTCATCGCAGGTTCTCTTAATTCTCCATGTCGCTTTACACCATTACCGGCGCGCAACTCGCGTTCGGTCACGTCGCATTGCTCGATCACGCCGATTTCTCGCTGGAAGCGGGGGAGCGCGTCGGTCTGATCGGCCGTAACGGCGCGGGCAAGTCGTCGCTGCTGAAAATCGTCGCGGATCTGACGAAGCCCGACGACGGCCTCATCACGCGTCAGCAGCATCTCACCACCGTCTATGTGCCGCAGGAGCCCGAGTTCGACATCGATGTGTCGGTGTTCGACGCGGTTGCCGCGGGGCTGACCGAGGCGCGCGCGCTGCTCGACGAATACGACGAGGTCGCGCACCGGCTCGCCGACGTGCCCGAGGGCGCGGAGCACGACGCACTGCTCGCACGCATGAACACGCTGCAGTCGTCGCTCGATTCAATCGATGCCTGGAACTGGCGCAATCGCGTCGAAACCACGCTTGCGCAGATCGGTCTCGACGGCGATGCGCGGGTCAGCGCGTTGTCTGGCGGCATGAAGAAGCGCGTCGCACTGGCGCGCGCACTTGTCGTGCAGCCCGATGTGCTGCTGCTCGACGAGCCGACCAACCATCTCGACTTTGAAGGCATCCGCTGGCTCGAGGATCTGCTGGTCTCGCAGCGCGCAGGACTGTTCTTCATTACCCACGATCGCGCGTTTCTCGATCGCGTCGCGACCCG
Source organism: Paraburkholderia acidicola (assembly GCF_002362315.1). Taxonomy (GTDB): domain Bacteria; phylum Pseudomonadota; class Gammaproteobacteria; order Burkholderiales; family Burkholderiaceae; genus Paraburkholderia; species Paraburkholderia acidicola. The sequence goes on along the minus strand of NZ_MTZV01000004.1, from coordinate 177,302 downwards.
CATCGTCGACCTGGACCGCGGCCGTCTGCTGTCGTATCCGGGTAATTTCTCCGCCTACCAGACGCGCAAGGCGCAGCAACTCGAAGTGGAGCGGGTCGAAAACGACAAGTTTGACAAGCTGCTCGCGCAGGAAGAAGTGTGGATTCGCAAGGGCGTCGAAGCGCGTCGCACACGCAGCGTCGGCCGGATCGCGCGGCTCGTGCAGATGCGTAACGAACGCGCGGATCGCCGCAATGTACAGGGCAATGTCAGGCTCGATGTCGGGCAAGGCGAGAAGTCCGGCAAGATCGTCGCGGAGCTGACCGACGTGACGAAGCGCTACGGCGCGCGCACGGTGATCGACGAATTCACCGCGACGGTGATGCGCGGCGACAAGATCGGTTTTGTCGGGCCGAACGGTGCGGGCAAGACGACGCTGCTGAAGCTGATCCTCGGTGAACTCACGCCGGACGACGGGACGGTGCGCATCGGTACCAACCTGCAGGTTGCTTACTTCGACCAGATGCGCGCGCAGCTCGATCTGGACAAGAGCGTTGCCGATACCATCAGCCCTGGTAGCGACTGGGTCGAGGTCAACGGCACGCGCAAGCACGTGATGAGCTATCTCGGCGATTTCCTGTTCGCACCCGAGCGTGCCCGTTCTCCGGTGCAGTCGTTGTCGGGCGGCGAGCGCAACCGCCTGCTGCTCGCGCGTCTGTTCGCGCGTCCCGCGAACGTGCTGGTGCTCGACGAACCGACCAACGATCTCGACATCCCCACCCTCGAGCTACTCGAAGAACTGCTCACGGACTATGACGGTACGGTGCTGCTCGTGAGCCACGATCGCGCGTTTCTCGACAACGTAGTGACTTCGGTGATTGCCTCGGAGGGCGAGGGGAAGTGGCGCGAATACGTTGGCGGCTTTACCGACTGGCAACTGCAGCGCGACCGGTCTGCGCAGATCGCGCGCGACGCGCTTAAGCAGCCGGCGAAGGAAGCCGCGCCGGAGTCGGCGCAGAAAGACAGTGCGACGGGTCGCAATGCGCAGCGCGTGGCGAAGCTCTCGTTCAAGGAGCAGCGCGAGCTGGAGGCGTTGCCCGCGCAGATCGCGGCGCTTGAGGCCGAGCAGAAAACCATCGGCGCGCAGCTTGAAGACGGTTCGATTTTTGCGAAGGATGCGTCGGAAGGCACGCGGCTGACTGAGCGCTACGGCGCAATCGACGGTGAGCTGCTGGCGGCGATGGAGCGCTGGGATGAGCTGGAGAGCCGGCGCAAGTGACAGGCAGTCGGGTTTAACCGTCTTTAATAGTCGAATTGCCCGTCGCATCGAAATCAGTAAAATACCCCGCGAACAGGCTGCCTCGCGTGCAGGCAGCCGGCAATGCAACAGTTTGCTCGCGCTGCGGGCACCCCATTTACTCCGTTGTTTCGTTTCGTTTTTTGAAAGCTCGACGGAACCCAAGCAAGCCATGTCTACGAAAAAGCCAAACGCGACTTATAGCGAAGCGTCGATCAAGGTGCTGAAGGGCCTGGAGCCGGTCAAGCAGCGGCCCGGCATGTACACGCGCACCGAAAATCCGCTGCACATCATCCAGGAAGTCATCGATAACGCGTCGGATGAAGCGCTCGGCGGCTTCGGCAAGGAGATCACGGTCACGCTGCACGCGGATCAATCGGTATCCGTCGACGATGACGGCCGCGGCATCCCGTTCGGCCTGCATCCCGAAGAAGGCGTGCCGGTCGTCGAAATTGTGTACACGCGGCTGCACGCTGGCGGCAAGTTCGACAAGGCTGCGGGCGGCGCGTACACGTTCTCGGGCGGTCTGCACGGCGTCGGGGTGTCGGTGACGAACGCGTTGTCCACGCGCCTCGATGTCACTGTCTGGCGCGATGGCAAGATCGCCGAACTCGGTTTCGCGAACGGCGATGTCGTGCGTCCGCTCGAAGTGCGCAACGCCAGCCGGAGCGACAAGAAATCGGGCACGCGCGTGACCGCATGGGCGAATCCGAAATACTTCGATTCACCGAATCTGCCGGTCGGCGAGTTGCAGCGCCTGCTGCGCTCGAAGGCGGTGCTGCTGCCCGGCGTCGAGGTGACACTCGTCATCGAAAAGACTGGCGAGCGGCAAACATGGAAATACGAAGACGGTTTGCGCGGCTATCTGCTGGAAGGACTGGATGGTAGCGATCTGCTGATTCCGGTCTTCGAAGGCGAGCGCTATGCGGAAAACTCGCGTTCGAACGAAGAAACGTTTGCTGAAGGCGAGGGCGCCGCGTGGGTCGTTGCGTGGAGCGAAGAAGGGCCGCTCACGCGCGAATCGTACGTGAACCTGATTCCGACGCCAGCCGGCGGCACGCACGAGTCCGGTCTGCGCGACGGTCTCTATCAGGCGGTAAAGAGCTTCGTCGAGTTGCACAACCTGCAGCCGAAAGGCGTGAAGCTGCTCGCCGAAGATGTGTTCGCGCGTGTGTCGTTTGTGTTGTCGGCGAAGGTGCTCGACCCGCAGTTCCAAGGTCAGATCAAGGAGCGCCTGAATAGTCGCGACGCGGTGAAACTCGTGTCGTCGTTCACGCGGCCGGCGCTCGAACTGTGGCTGAACCAGCACGTCGAACTCGGCAAAAAACTCGCCGATCTCGTCATCAAGCAGGCGCAGGCGCGCACCCGTGCCGGTCAGAAAGTCGAGAAACGCAAGAGCTCGGGTATTGCGGTGCTGCCTGGCAAGCTCGTCGATTGCGAAACGACTGATATCGCGCGTAACGAACTCTTTCTCGTCGAAGGCGATTCGGCGGGCGGCTCCGCGAAGATGGGGCGCGACAAGGAGTATCAGGCGATCCTGCCGCTGCGCGGCAAGGTGCTGAACACGTGGGAAACCGAGCGCGACCGGTTGTTCGCGAACAACGAAGTGCATGACATCTCGGTGGCGATCGGTGTCGATCCGCACAACCCCGATGACGTGGTCGACCTGTCCAATCTGCGTTACGGCAAGATCTGCATCCTGTCGGACGCGGACGTGGATGGCGCGCACATCCAGGTGTTGCTGCTCACGCTGTTCTTCAAGCACTTCCCACTGCTGATCGAGCGCGGTCACGTGCATGTCGCGCGGCCGCCGCTCTTTCGTGTCGACGCGCCCGCGCGTGGCAAGAAGCCCGCGCAGAAACTCTATGCGCTCGACGAAGGCGAACTTGAGGCGATTCTCGACAAGCTGCGCAAGGACGGTGTGCGCGAATCGCAATGGACGATCAGCCGCTTCAAGGGCCTCGGCGAAATGAGTGCCGAGCAGTTGTGGGACACGACGATGAATCCGGACACGCGGCGTCTGTCGCCGGTCGCGCTCGGCGAGCTCGACTTCGATGCGACTGTCGCGCGGATGACGATGCTGATGGGCAAGGGCGAAGCGGCGTCGCGGCGTACCTGGCTCGAAGAAAAAGGTAACGACGTCGAAGCGGATATCTGAGTACGGCGTGCCGGCCGCGCGAACACTGGCGCGCCGCATGCTCGGTACTCACAGCAAATACGGATACGGAATCTAGATGGACGACAACACGCCTGATCTTTTCACCGAACCTGTGGCGCCGCCCGACGGCGAATTTCTCACGCTCGGCAACTACGCGGAGCGTGCGTATCTCGACTACGCGGTAAGCGTCGTCAAGGGCCGCGCGCTGCCTGATGTCAGCGACGGCCAGAAGCCGGTGCAGCGCCGCATCCTGTTCGCCATGAACGAGATGGGACTGGCCGATAACGCGAAGCCGGTGAAGTCGGCGCGCGTCGTCGGCGATGTGCTCGGCAAGTATCACCCGCACGGCGACCAGTCTGCGTACGACGCGCTCGTGCGTCTCGCGCAGGACTTCTCGATGCGCTATCCGCTGATCGACGGCCAGGGTAACTTCGGCTCGCGTGACGGCGACGGCGCGGCGGCGATGCGCTATACCGAAGCACGCCTCACGCCGATCTCGAAGCTGCTGCTCGACGAAATCAATCAGGGCACCGTCGATTTCATGCCGAACTACGACGGCTCGTTCCAGGAACCGAAGCTGTTGCCCGCGCGCCTGCCGTTTCTGCTGCTGAACGGCGCATCGGGCATCGCGGTCGGCCTTGCTACCGAGATCCCGTCGCACAACCTGCGTGAAGTCGCCGCAGCGGCGGTGGCGATGATCCGCCAGCCGGCGTTGCAGCACGCGGAACTGATGCAGCTGGTACCGGGCCCGGACTTTCCGGGCGGCGGCCAAATCATTTCTAGCGAAGCTGAGATCGCTGCGGCTTACGAAACCGGCCGCGGCAGCCTGAAGGTGCGCGCACGCTGGAAGATCGAAGATCTCGCCCGCGGACAATGGCAGCTCGTTTTCACCGAACTGCCGCCGGGCACGTCGGCCCAGCGTGTGCTCGAAGAAATCGAAGAGCAGACCAATCCGAAGATCAAGCTCGGCAAGAAGACGCTTACGCCCGAACAGCTCCAGACGAAGCAGACGCTGCTCGCGCTGCTCGACGCGGTGCGCGACGAGTCGGGCAAGGACGCGCCGGTGCGTATCGTGTTCGAACCGAAGACGAGCCGCGTCGATCAGACCGAGTTCGTCAACACGTTGCTCGCGCATACGAGCCTCGAATCGAATACCTCGCTGAACCTGGTGATGGTCGGCGCAGACGGCCGACCGCGGCAGAAGGGTCTCGCGGAAATCCTGCGCGAGTGGATCGGTTTCCGTTTCGCCACGGTCACGCGCCGCACGCAGTATCGGCTGACCAAGGTCGACGACCGGATCCACATCCTCGAAGGGCGGATGATCGTCTTCCTCAATATCGATGAGGTGATTCGTATCATCCGTGAGTCGGACGAGCCAAAACCCGCGTTGATGGCCGCATTCGGTCTGAGCGACCGGCAGGCGGAAGACATTCTCGAAATCCGGCTGCGCCAGCTCGCGCGCCTCGAGAAGATCAAGATCGAGAAGGAATTGGGCGAGCTGCGCGACGAGAAAGCGAAGCTTGAGGAACTGCTCGGTAGCGAACCGGCGATGAAGCGGTTGATCATTCGTGAAATCGAAGGCGATGCGAAGCAGTACGGCGACGAGCGCCGTACGTTGATTCAGCAGGAAAAGCGCGCGGTCTTTGAAGTGCGCGTTGTCGATGAGCCGGTTACGGTCGTCGTGTCGCAGCGTGGCTGGGTTCGTGCGCTGAAGGGCCACGGTCTCGATGCGGCGAGCTTCACGTTCAAGGCCGGCGATGGTCTGTACGCGGCGTTCCAATGCCGGACGCCCGATACGCTCGTCGCGTGGGGTAGCAACGGACGTGTGTATTCGGTTGCTGTGGCGCTGTTGCCTGGCGGTCGCGGTGACGGCGTGCCGGTTACGTCGCTGATCGAGCTCGAATCGGGTTCTCATCTGATGCATTACTACGCGGCTCCCGCCGATCAGCAACTGCTGCTTGCTTCGAGCAATGGGTTCGGCTTTGTCGCGAAGGTTGGCGATATGGTCAGTCGTGTGAAGGCGGGTAAGTCGTTCATGACGATCGATGCGGGTGCTACGCCGCTCGTGCCGATGCCGATGTTGCCCGATGCGACGCGGGTTGCGTGTCTGTCGAGTGGCGGGCGGTTGCTGGTGTTTGGGCTTGATGAGATGAAGACGCTGTCGGGTGGGGGGCGTGGTGTGATCCTGATGGGGCTCGACGAGAATGAGTCGTTGGTGCAGGCACTGGCTATTGGGAAGGCGGGGCTGGTGTTGTCCGGCACCGGGCGCGGTGGCAAGGTCTATGAAGAGGTGTTTGCTGGTGCTGCCTTGACGCCGCACGTTGGGAAGCGGGCTCGGAAGGGGCGTTTGCCGGATACTAAGCTTAAGTTGTTGACGTTGCGACCGGTGGCGGCTGAGTAAGGGTTTGATTGGCATCGCCGGCGGCTAGTTGTTTGCTCGTCGCGGTCGGTTCTTGTTTGCCTGTGCAGGCGGCTCTTTGTTAGCGCCTCGCGGCGCAGGCGTTGCCCCTGTGCGGGGCGGCACTTACTTTCTTTGCGCGCGCCCCGAAGGAAGTCCCCTTGGGGGAGCAAAGAAAGTAAGCAAAGAAAGCCGCTTGAGACGTTACCTGGTCTTTTCCGCGTGTAGCCTTCGTGGCCCGCACCTAAGTGTCGTCCTCGCACTGAAACGTTAGTGGTCCGAGACGAGATCATCCGTCGCATCTTTGGCGGTAGTGACAAGGCAGTCATTCATCCCGCTCGCACTGCGTGCTCGCGGTTGGGTGACCACGTGGGAAGGCGGGGGTGGGGTGATCCGCACGTGGGCGTCTGCGTCGCGAGGGCAAAATCGCAGTTGTTGGTCCAGGCACTGAGCATTTACCTGGTAAAGATCGAACCGAATACATACACTGCGGTCGAATGCCTGCAACAACGAACGGCGTCGCAGCCAAAAACAAAAAGGGATCACCCATCATGAACAAAGCGATCGAAGTCGCACTCTTTCTACACCTGCTCGCCGTCGCCGTCTGGATCGGTGGCATGGTCTTCGCACACTTCTGTCTGCGTCCGGCGCTCGCCGACCTCTCGCCTCAACTGCGACTGCCACTCTGGGAATCAGTGTTCGCACGCTTCTTCAACTGGGTCGCGGCATCAGTGCTGGTCATCCTGCTGACCGGCGGGTTCCTGCTCACTCAATTCGGCGGCGGTCACGCCGCGTGGCAACTCCACGCGATGGCCGGCCTCGGCGTCCTGATGATGCTGATCTTCGGCCATATCCGGTTTGCCGTGTTTCCGCGCATCCGCCGCGCCGTGCAGGCTCAGAACTGGCCCGACGGTGCGCGCGCAGTTGGCACCGTGCGACGTCTCGTGGTGATCAATCTCGTCCTTGGCGTCGTAACGATCGGTTTTGCGGTGCTCTCGCGCGGATTCTGATTGCGGCGCGGTGCCGCGCTGCTTCACGTTGCCACAATCACACGGCGCCGCCACTGCCACCGCACTGCGCCACAACCACACCGCGCCACCACTTCGCAGCGTCACCCCACAGCATTCCGCTAACGCACAGCACCCAGCCGCTCCGCCAGCGAATACCGCTGCATACACCGCTCCATACTGTCGAGAAACGCATTATCGGCCGCACTCATCTTGCGGTCGCGATGCCACAGTAGATGCACGTCGACATCGGCGAGTCCTTCGTCGGGTGGCAGGCGCCATAGCCGCTGCTGCGCGATGTCGTCGCGCACGATGTGCTCCGGCAGGCAGCCGATCCCATAGCCCGCGAAAATCAGCCGGCGCACTTCGTCGAGACTCGGCGACGACGCAACGATCCGCCCGGTAAAGCCCTTCTGATCGCGAAACACCGTCAGCGGCGACAGGCTGTCGCCGATCTGGTCGCTCGTGAACGACACGAAATTCTCCGCGAGCAGGTCTTGCATCGTCAGTTGCGACTGGCCAAACAACCGATGATGCTTGCCGCAAAAAATCGCATAACGCTGCCGCAAGAAGCAGCGCATCTCGAGCTTGTCGATCGGGCTGCGGCACAGGCTCAGACCCGCCGTCGCGGTTTTTTGCAGCAGCGACGAGATGATGTCCGACGAGCGCATCACTTCAATCTGCAGATCGATCCGCGGGTACGCGCGATGAAACTCCGCGAGAAACTCGTCGTACACCGGCGAATCGATCCGGCTCACACTGAGCAGTCGAATCGACCCGGTGATGTCGTCGGTGCGGTCGTCGAGCTCGGTTTCGAGCCGCGAGATGTTGCCGTAGATATCGCTGGCAATCCGGTACACCTCTTCGCCCGCGTGGGTCGGTGTGAAGACCGTCCCGCGCCGCTCGATCAGCTTGCGTCCCAGCGCTTCTTCAAGCCGCTTCAGCGCCTGGCTGACCGCCGGTTGCGTGACGTAGAGCCGCGCGGCCGCCCGGCTCACGCTGCGTTCCTGAATGATCACGAGGTAGGTGCGCAGCAGGTTCCAGTCGAGTCGGTCGTTCAGGAAGCGGGCGATGTCGGCGCGCATGGGCAGGGCTCCGGGATACTTATATTAGTGAAATTTATGCCGTGAATAATAACTGGAAATTTGACTAATGTATTGTGGCTGGCGATAAACAGGCTGTGCGCCGGATGCCGTGGCGCGACCACCACGCGCTAGACCACACGTCCGACCATCCGCCAGAGGAGCCCACCCCATGAGCCAGCCCGCCATTCCCGCCCGTCAGCCGGCGCGCGCCGCGACTGCGGCGTTCATCGGCACGATGATCGAGTGGTACGACTTCTATATCTATGCGACCGCCGCTGCGCTGGTGTTCGGCGAGTTGTATTTCCCGTCGCACGATCCGTTCGTCAGCACGATGGCCTCGTTCGCGACGTTCGCCGTGGGGTTCTTCGCAAGGCCGCTCGGTGGTTTGATCTTCGGCCACCTCGGCGACCGCATCGGCCGCAAGAAGGCGCTGATGACCACGCTGATGATGATGGGCGTTGCGACGGTCTGCGTCGGGCTGTTGCCCGATTTCTCGAAGGTCGGTTTGCTGGCGCCGGTGCTGCTCGTGCTGCTGCGCATCGTGCAGGGCATCGCGGTTGGCGGCGAATGGGGCGGGGCGGTGCTGATGGCGGGCGAGCACGCACCGCAGGGACGCCGGACCTTCTTCGCGTCGTTTGCGCAGCTCGGCAGTCCCGCAGGGCTCATCCTGTCGCTGGTCGCGTTTCGCGCGGTGACGTCGATGGACAAGGCCGATCTCATGTCCTGGGGCTGGCGTCTGCCGTTTCTCGCGAGCTCGGTGCTGCTCGTCGTCGGGATTCTGATTCGTCTCGGCGTCAACGAGTCGCCGGAGTTCCAGCGTGTCAAGGACACCAGCAAGACGCTCAAGTTGCCGATTGCTGAGGTGTTTCGTTCCGCGTGTGGCCTCGTACTGCTGTGCATCGGTGCGAACACGATCGGCATTGCCGGTGTGTACTTCACCAACACGTTCATGATCGCGTACACGACGCAGTACGTTGGCGTCGCGCGCTCGCTGATTCTCGATTGCCTGTTCGCGGTCGCGATCATCCAGTTCTGCGCGCAGCCGCTTGCCGCGTGGCTCGCCGAACGCATCGGCGCCGCGCGCTTTCTAAAGCTCGCCGCGCTGTGCGCGATGGTGTCGCCGTATCCGATGTTCCTGCTCGTGCAGCGCGGCAGCGTCGTGCCGATGGTGATCGGCATCGCGATCGCCGTGGTGTGCATGGCGAGTTTCTATTCGGTGATCGCGGGTTTTGTCAGCGGTGTGTTCGACACGCGCGTGCGTTACTCCGCGATCTCGCTGTCCTACCAGGTGTGCGGCGCGATTGCCGGCGGCCTCACGCCGCTCGTGGGCACGTGGCTCGCTCATCGATACGCCGGCGCGTGGTGGCCGCTCGCGGTGTTTTACACGTGCCTCGCGGGCATCTCGCTGCTGTGTATCGCCGCGCTCGACGCGCGGCGCGAACAGCGCGCCGATGTGCGCGACGAAGCATACGAAAAAGCACATGAAAAAGCGCGCGATCCGCTCGCCGCGAACTGATCGATTGATTCAGCCAATCTGAGGACACGATGAAAGACCTGTTGCACGTCGACGGCGCCCGGCTATGGGCGAGCCTGATGGAGATGGCCCAGGTAGGCGCGACACCGTGCGGCGGCGTGCGCCGTCTCGCACTCACCGACGAGGACAGACGCGGCCGCGATCTGTTCGCGCAGTGGTGCCGTGAAGCGGGCCTGCGCGTGAGCGTCGATGAAATCGGCAACCTGTTTGCGACCCGCGCGGGCACCGACGCGGATGCGGCGCCGGTGCTGATCGGCAGTCATCTGGATACGCAGCCAGAGGGCGGGCGCTTCGATGGCGTCTACGGCGTATTGGCCGCACTCGAAGTCGTACGCGCGCTGAACGATGCGGACCTCGCGACCGAAAAACCGATCGAGATCGTTTCGTGGACCAACGAAGAAGGCGCCCGCTTTACTCCGGCGATGCTCGGTTCGGCGGTATTCACGGGGACGATCCCTCTGCAAGAAGCACTCGATAAACGCGATGCGCAGGACGTCATGCTCGCCGATGCGCTCACCGCAACCGGTTATCGCGGCACACGCCCGGTAAACGGCATCGCCGTCGATGCCTACTTCGAAGCCCATATCGAACAAGGCCCTGTGCTCGAAGCGAACGGCACGACGATCGGCATCGTGACCGGTGGCCAGGCGATCCGCTGGCTCGACGTGACGGTGACCGGCACGGCCGCGCATGCGGGCACGACGCCGATGCCGTATCGCCGCGACGCGTTGTTCGCGAGCGCGCAGATGGCGATCGAACTGGAGCGCATCGTCGAGCGCTATGCACCGCGCGCGCTCGCGACGATCGGTCAGGTCGAGATTCCGAACGCGTCGCGCAATACGATTGCCGGGCGCCTGATGTTCACCGTCGATCTGCGTCATCCCGACGACGCCCAGATCGATGCGATGGAACGCGATCTGCGCGACGCGTTCGCGCGACTTGCCGAGGCGCGCGGTGTGCAACTCGACATCGCAACACGCTGGGTCAGCCCGGCGACACCGTTCGACGGGCAGTGCGTGGCGCTCGTCGCCGACGCGGTGGGTGCGCTAGGCTATACGCATGAGCGCATCGTCAGCGGCGCTGGTCACGACGCGATTCATCTCGCCCGCTATTGCCCGACGGCGATGGTGTTTATTCCGTGCGTCGATGGTTTGTCGCACAACGAAGCCGAAGACGCATTGCCCGACGATGTGACACGCGGCGCCGACGTGTTGCTCAACGCGGTGCTCGCACGCGCCGGCGTTGCACAGAAAGTGGCGGCGCACGGCTGAAGATACTGCGCGAACAGCGGGTGACGCGATTGCAACGCGCCGCGCGCACGTCGACTTCAACACTCGAGGCAAGACACCGACATGCTGACTTTCTTCCATCCCGACCAATTGCTGCATCATCCGCGCAGCTACCTGTCGCGCGGGCAGATGCGCTCGCCGCAGGAAGTATCCGAACGCGCGATGCGTCTCGTCGCCGCCGCGCAGACACTCGGCTTCGACGTACGCGAACCCGCCGATGCCGGTGCCGCGCCGCTCGCAGCCGTACACGACACGCACTACCTGCGCTTTCTCGAAGAAGCGCATCGCGAATGGAAAAAGATCCCTGCCGACTGGGGCGACGAAGTGATGTCGAACGTCTATGTGCGCGAGCCCAACCCGTTGCGCGGTGTGCTGGCCCAGGCGGCGCGCTATCTCGCCGACGGTAGCTGTCCGGTCGGCGCACAGACCTGGCGCTCGGCGTACTGGTCGGCACAATCGGCGGTGGCTGCGGCCGCTGCCGTCAACAGCGGTGTGCGCGAAACGTGGGCGTTGTGCCGACCGCCCGGTCATCACGCGCGCACCGATGCGGCCGGCGGCTTCTGCTACCTGAACAACGCGGCGATTGCGGCGCAGGCGCTACGCAGCCGCTACGGACGTGTCGCGATTCTCGATACCGACATGCATCACGGTCAGGGCGTGCAGGAAATCTTCTATGGACGCAACGATGTGCTGTACGTGTCGGTCCACGGCGATCCGACCAACTTCTATCCGGTGGTCGCGGGTTTCGAGGACGAGCACGGGGCTGGGGCGGGCGCGGGCTTCAACGTCAATCTGCCGATGCCGCATGGTTCGTCGGAAGCGACGTTCTTTGCGCATGTCGACGAAGCGTTGCAGGCGTTGCAGCGCTTCGAGCCCGATGCGCTGGTGCTCGCACTCGGTTTCGATATCTACCGGGAGGACCCGCAGTCGCAGGTGGCGGTGACGACCGAAGGGTTCGGCCGACTCGGCGAAGCAATCGGTGCGCTCGGTCTGCCGTCGGTGATCGTGCAGGAGGGCGGCTACCACCTCGCGAGCCTCGAAGCGAACGCGCGCGCGTTCTTCGGTGGCTTCGCGGGGGCGCGGGGCGGTTAGTGCGCGTTGTGGTTGCACTGCGGGTTGCACAGACGTGCCTTGACGTCGCCGTCAAGGCACGTTGCCACCGCCGCTACGACATCCCGTGGCCGTACACGAGCCACAACCCACAGGCAATCGCGACCGTCCCGTACACCGCATACACCGGCAACTTCAACTTCGCGAAGCATAGGGCGGCGAACGCCGCGGTGAGCAGATACGCGGGCTCGAACGGTACGTGAGCGGCGATGCGCAGCACCGCGACCGCGAGAAACGCCGTCGTCACGGCGCGCAACATCCGCATGCCATGTTCGAAGCGCGGATGGGTCTGCAACTGATGCAGGTGCCGCTGTGCGAACACCACGAGGAATCCCGATGGCACGAACAGCGCCAGGGTCGCGACCAGCGCACCGAGCCAGCCGTTCACGAGATAGCCGAAGAACGGCACCACGTTCAACAACGGTCCCGGCGACAGCGGCGACAACGAGAACGCCAGTGTGAAGTCGTTATCGGTCACGCCGATCGCCGGTGTGACGAACAGCGTCTTCAGCACCGGCAACGCGGAGAAGCCGCCGCCGAACAGCGTCATCCCCGCCCCGGCGAGGCGCGGCCATAGCAACGCGAGCTCGTACTCGTGCGGCAATGGAATGGCGAACAGTGCGAGCAGCAAGCCAAGACCGGCGAGCAACTGCCAGTCGCGCGGTGCGATCTTCAGCACGAGCGGCTGACGGCGGACCGGACTGGCGATCCAGCCCACCGCGAATGCGCCGCCGAGGATCGCGACATACACGGCCGGACTGTGCGCCCATGCGAGCCCGATACAGCCGAGAATTGCCACGAGCCATTCGAGTTTGCCGCGTACCAGCGTGCGCGTCTGCCGGTACCAGGTGACGGCGATCAGCATCGCCAGCACGACGCTGAAATGATTGAGCAGGGTTTGCGATGCGACCGCGCGCACGATCGGTGTGCGATAGAAGATCGCGAATAGCGTCATCAGCGTGAAGAACGGCAACACGCTCGCGACACCCGCGATCCATGCGCCGGCGCGCCCGCGCAACGCATGCCCGAGCTGCACGGCGACATTGCAGCCGACCGGCCCCGGGACCATCCACGCCAGCGCGATCAGGTCGGCGAAGGCGATCCGCGACAGCCGTCCTTCGCGCTCCACATAGTGATTCTCCAGCTGGGCCATTAGCGCGAGACCGCCCCACGACAGCGCCGATAAACCCAATATCACCCGAAACAGCGCCCATAGCGGTTCCCGTTCGCCGCGGCGTGTTGCTTCCCTGCTGCTAGTTATTTGCATTGCTCATGCGCGTCGGAACAAGCCCGCCTCCGCGCCCCTCTTTGGCCGTGTAGTTCGCGGGTGCGCGCCGCATGGCCTTAGACGCTGCGTGCCCCGTTGTCGGTGATGCCGTAGCGGGCTGTGTGAACAACCGGCTGCGGCGATTCCGTCTTATATAGTGTTACTGCTCATGCGGACAGTCCGCTCTCGCTCGATGCCGCACTCGTGCTGTCAGCATCGCGCTCCGGTCCACCGCGCTTCTCCGGCATGCCACACACACCGAAGCGATCGAGCAACGCCGCAATCGCTTCGGCTGGTACCGGCCGCGAGAACAGGAAGCCCTGTGCTTCGATGTGGCCGAGCGCGGCGAGCCACGCAATCTGTTCTTCCGTCTCGGTGCCTTCCACCACGACCGTCAGTCCAAGCGAACGCGCGAGATTGACGATCGCCGTCACCATCACGCAGACGCTGCGGTCGCCGGGGATCGCCTGGACAAACGAGCGATCCACCTTCAGCGTGTCCACCGAGAAGCGGTTCAGATACGACAGCGACGAATAGCCGGTGCCGAAGTCGTCGAGTGCGATGCGCACACCGAGACGCTTCAACGCGAAGATCTTCTCCGACACGAGTTCGGGGTATTCCATCATCGCCGTCTCGGTGATCTCGAGTTCGAGGCGGCGCGCGGAGATACCGGTTTCCTCGATCGCGCGCGAGATGGTTTCGAACAGATCGCCGCGCCAGAACTGTACGGCCGAAATATTCACTGCCAGCGACAGCGTGTCGTAACCCTGCTGCTGCCATAGCGCGAGCTGCCGGCAGGCGGTCTGGATCACGAAGTCGCCGATCGGTACGATCAAGCCGGTCGATTCAGCGACCGGGATGAATTCGCTCGCCGGAATCAGCCCGTGCTGCGGATGGTTCCAGCGCGCGAGCGCTTCGAACCCGGTAATACAGCGGCGCGTCAGATCGATCTTCGGCTGGTAGGCGAGAAACAGCTGACCTTCGGCAAGCGCGACACGCAACTGCTGTTCCCATTTCATCAGGTGGTCCGCGCGATGCGACAGCTGCGGCGAATAGAACTGGTAACAGTTCTTGCCCGCATCCTTGGCGCTGTACATCGCGAGGTCGGCTTTTTTCAGCAGATCGATCTCGCTTTCGTTGACGACCGAATAGAGCGCGATGCCGATGCTCGCATGCAGCACGAACGAACTGCCGCGCACTTCGAACGGCCGCGAAAAGACATCGGCGGCGGCTTCGGCGAGATCGACCGCGCGCTTCTCGACGTTGTCGCCCTTCACGACCACGACGAACTCATCGCCGCCGATGCGCGACAGCGCGCCCGCTTCGCCGACCGCATCGGCGAGTCGTGCGGAGGTCATCTGCAGCACGATGTCGCCGGCGTTGTGGCCAAGCGTGTCGTTAACGGCCTTGAAGTTATCGAGGTCGATGAAGAGGATCGCGAGGCGTCCGAGGTTGGACTGCTGGCTCACGTCGTAGCGCAGGCTCTGCAGCGTGGCGTAGCGATTGCGCAGACCGGTCAACAGGTCGTACTCGACGAGGTGCGTCATTTCCCGCTCGCGGCCGAGCAGTTTGCCGATTAATCCGGTGGCGACGGCGAAGAAGCTGAGCATCGCCAGCGAGATGAAACTCGCCATCAGCAGATAGACGTTGCGTGTGTGGTTGTAGTCGGCGAATTCCTCTGCCTGCGACAGACCGACCAGCACGCCGAGCGGATAGCCGTCGATATGACGGTACGACACGATGCGCGGCACGCGATCGATCGAGTCGACGTAGGTCCCCGACACATGCGATGAAGTCGGATACGTACCGCTCGCGGTGAACGAGCCGTTCGCGCTCTCGGCACTGCTGGCGCTGCCGGTGCGGCGTGCGAGCACGGTGCCGGTGTCGGAGATCACCGCGATCACACCATCGCGGCCGATCGCTGCGTTGTTATAGAAGTCGCTCGTGAAGTAGCTCGGGTCTTCGGACACGACAACCACGCCGGCAAACGAGCCGTCCGGATGGTTCAGGCGACGGGTCATCTGCAGCGTCCAGTGGCCCGACACGCGACCGAGCACCGGCTTGCTGATGTACAGCTGATCGTCGTTCTCGTGTTCGTGAACCCTGAAGTGCTCGCGATCGGACAGGTCGATATGCGCCGGATTGAGTTCCGCGGTATTCGCGATCAGTCTGCCGTGCTCGTCGATCAGCGATACCTGCACGAGGGTCTCGCTCTGCACGACGCCTTTCTCCACCGTGCTGGCCAGATCGAAATGCCCAGGCGATTTTTCGTACTCGTACTTCACGAAACGCGTGATCTGGTCGACCTGATGAATGGCCTTCACCGTGTGTTGTTCGAGCGCTGCCGAGAGAATTGCCGCCGACGCCATCGCCTCGCGATACGTGGCTTCCTTTTCTACCGACAGCCGCGCAAAGATAACTGCCCACAGCAGGATCAGCACGAGCACGCCAAGCGACGGGATCGCCAGCAACGCGCGACGGCGCGATACGGCCTGGTCGGAACGGTGTCTTGCGTCGCGAGCGGAAGAATGCCGGAACGGATTCATCGGGCGGGCCGGGTCCCTGCGCCGTCCGGCTGCGGCCCCGGGTACATCGACATCGATGGTTTCGAAGTTGGCTGCATGATGAACTGTGTGTGACCGCGCAGAAGATAAGAATGGGTCGCGCGAAGACATCCGTAAAGCACCGGATTTTGTCTCGATATTACTGAATGACGATAGATTAAGGAAGGGCCGGAACCACGGGTATACGCTGCCGCGGGCAGGCACGTAAAGGCCAATTGCGCGCCCTTGCGGGTATCGGCGTGCTTCTGGTGCGGTTCCTCGAGTCCTGGCCGGTTTTATCGCGGAAATAAAAAGAATGCGTTTGGCGCATGACCGGTGGTGCATCCATGCGCGACGCATGATCGGGCGCGAAAGAGTGCGCCGCCACCGGGCGCCTGCTCGCTTTAGCGAGCAGGCGCGTGCTGCAGATTGATCGTGCCGTCGACGATCGTTACCGCCGGCCCGCCGATCCATATCTTGTCCACCGCGTCGTCGTAGCGGACGACGACATCGCCCGCGCGACCGAGCGCGGTACCCTGGCGCACCGTGTAGCGGATGCCGGGCCGCTTCTGCTGCTTGAGCAGCAAACTGGCCAGCGCCGCATTGGCACTGCCGGTCACAGGGTCTTCGCCGACACCGAAGCTGGTACCGGACATCAGGCAGCGTACTTCGAACGTTGCAGGCTCAGCGGTTTCGTGAGGACCGTACACCGCGATGCCGATCGCCTTCGCAGCCTGGGCGACGCGTGTCAGCGCGACCGTGTCGGCTTCGATCGCGAGGCAGTCCTGCGCCGAGTTCACGCGCACGACGAGCCATGGCACGCCGTTGTTGACCGCGCACGGCGGCGCGCTGAAATCGATCGTGGCGCCGTGCAGGGCTGCCCGCAATACGTCATGCTCGCTCTGCGGCAGTGCTTCGATTCGGGCCGGTGGGGCCGCGAACGCCCAGCTGCCGTCTGTTTGCTCGACGAGTTCCATGAGACCGACACCACACTGCTGGATCAGCTTGCCGGGCTGCTTCGGCCGGTAGCCGCTTTCGAGCAAGGCATGCGCGGTGCCGAGCGTCGGGTGACCGGCGAACGGCAGCTCGAATTGCGTCGTGAAGATGCGCACGTGGTAGTCGGCGGCGGGGTCGGTCGGAGTGACGAGGAAGGTCGTTTCCGACAGGTTGGTCCAGTGGGCAATCGCCTGCATCTGCGCAGTGTCGAGCCCATCGGCATCGAACACGACCGCAAGCGGATTACCTTTGAACGGTACCGCGGTGAAGACGTCGACCTGCTTGAAGGGAACGGTGTGCGTGGTCATCGTTGGCGATTGGTCGAACAGTCTGGAAAGGGTGGACAGCACAGCGCCGGTGTAGCGTGTATCCACAGCCGTGCCGCAATGAAAAACGCCGCGGGCGGACTAGCCGCCGGCGGCGCCGCCAACAGAACACATGCGCCGCGACCCGCAGGTCGCGCGTCGCTTATTTCGCGTCGCCCACTTCGGCAATCATCTCGATCTCGACACACGCGCCAAGCGGAATCTGCGCGACGCCGAACGCCGAGCGCGCATGCTTGCCGCGCTCGCCGAACACGTCGGCGATCAGCTCGGAGGCACCGTTGGTGACGAGGTGCTGCTCGGTGAATTCGAGCGTCGAGTTGACAAGGCTCATCACCTTGACGATGCGGGTCACGCGGTTCAGATCGCCGACATGCGTATGCAGCGTGGCGAGCAGATCGATTGCAATCGAACGTGCGGCGGCCTTGCCTTCTTCAGTCGTGATCGACGCACCGAGTTTGCCGGCCCACACCTTGCCGTCCTTCTTCGCGATGTGGCCCGACAGGAACACCGTGTTGCCGGTCTGCGCGCTCATCACATAGGCAGCAGCAGGCGCACCCGCGACGGGCAGTTCGATGCCGAGTTCCTTCAGCTTGTCGTATACGTTGGCTTGAGTCATGAGAGGTCCTTATGCAGTGAAAGAGTGTGCAGGGTGTGCGGGCCGCTTACACCTTGGCGCGCAGCAGCGCGCCAAGACGTGCGATGCCTTCGTCGATTTTAGCGGGCGGCACCGTCACGAACGAAAGCCGCAGCGTGTGGTGCTGAGCATCGCTCGCGAAGAACGGCGCGCCCGGCACGAACGCGACATTCTGCGCAACGGCTTCGTCGAGCAGCTTCATGCTGTCGATGTGTGCCGGCAGCGTCACCCAGATGAACATGCCGCCTTCCGGCTTGTTCCAGCTCACGCCCTCGGGCATATAGCGCTCGAGCGCGGCGAGCATGGCCGTGCACTGGTCGCGGTACAGCGTGCGAATAGTCGGCACGTGCGTGTCGAGGAAACCGTCCTTCACCACTTCGTGCACGATGCGCTGCGTGAAGCTCGGCGTGTGCAGATCGGTGGCCTGTTTGGCCTGCACGAGCTTGAAGTGCAGTTCTTCGGGCGCAATGATGTAGCCGACCCGCAGGCCCGGCGCGAGCACCTTCGAGAACGAACCGAGATGCACGATGTGATCGGGTGCCATCGACAGCATGGTTGGCAGCGGCTCGCCTGCGTAGTCGAGTGCGCCGTACGGATCGTCCTCGATAACCGGGAACGGTGCGCCTTGCGCGAATGCCGCCAGTGCACGGCGCCGTTCGATCGGCAGACGGCGGCCGGTCGGATTCTGGAAGTTGGGCTGGGCGTACAGCACGCGCGCACCGGCCGTGAGTTCGGGCGTGAGGGCTGCGGGGATCAGGCCGTTGTCGTCAGTCGGCACCTGGACGTAGCGCGGCTCGTACATCGAGAACGATTGCAGTGCGCCGAGATACGTCGGCGTTTCGACGAGCACCGGGCTTTCCGGGCAGATCAGTACCTTGCCGAGCAGATCGAGCGCCTGCTGCGAGCCGGTCGTGATCAGCACCTGGCTCGGCCGGATCTGCGCGCCGTTCACCGAATAGCGGGTGGCGACCCATTCGCGCAGCGGCAGATAGCCTTCGGTCGCGCTGTATTGCAGCGCCGCGCCCGGGGTATCGCGCAGGATGCGGTCGGATGCTTCGCGCATCCGTTCGGCCGGGAACGTGACCGGCGCGGGCAGGCCGCCCGCAAACGAGATGACTTCGGGCCGCTCCGTAACCTTCAGGATCTCGCGGATCGCCGAACTGGTGAGCTTGCGCGCGCGCTCTGAGAATTGCCACTTCGGGGCATGAAGGTCGCTTTGATCCATAGTCTCCTCGATCTGTTTCGCTGGAACGGTTTGGTAGAAAGAATGCAATTATCGCGTGACTTGAGATTGCCGTGGATGGCCGCCCGCTAGCCGAGCGTGCGCGGACCATCCGGTGTATCGAATTCGGCGACGAGGGCGGGGGCGCCTTCAGTCGGCTCTATATGCAGCAGGTGGATGGCGCCGAGCCACTGCAGGTGGTTGCGCACGGTTTCCGCCTGCGGATGGACGGCTTTCAGCTTTTTCAGCGCCAGCCCCATTTCCGGCAGCACCGCCGACGGATGATGCGGCGTATCCCACTGGATCAGCGTCGGCACGATACCGTCGCCGGCGCCTTGCCATGCCGGGAACGCACCGTCGTCGGGTACGGCGAGCCCCCAGGTGAAGTCGCCACGCGTCATCGGAACCACGGGCGCGATGCGCTGCGGATACTGCGCCTGCCACGTGGCAAGCTGCTTCGGGCGCTCTACGCGCACGACCCAGTGCGACAGATACGGGCCGTTCGCAAGACGCGCCTGCGTGGCCGGGTCGTCGAGCGCGAAGACGCGTGGCCGCGGTGGTGTGTCGGACGGCGCGGCGGGCGCGTCCGGATCGACCGCGATGACCTCGAGATACACGCCGCCCCACAGGTTCAGCAGCCGGTTGTGCGTGCGCATCAGCGGGTGCGCGCCGCCACCAGCCGGTGCTACACCGAGCGCATCGGCGACGTACTGTGTGCCTTCGTCGAGCGTGCGGGCGGAGATCACGAGATGGTCGAGGTAGAGCGAGTGAGCAGTCATGGCGGATCGGTAAGACGGTTTCTGACGACGGGGTGGTGCGTGTACGGCTGCTTCCGGTTGCTGGCGCCTGATTCAGGCGTCGCGGACCGTAGCGAAGCAAGTTCAGCATGCGGAACCAGCATGACAGCAGTACCGGGGCCGCTAGCATAACCGTTCGCCCCAGCGCAGGCCATGCGTGCCCGCGGGAGGCGTCGCGTCACCGCGCACTATCCGCATCCTCCGCGCCAATGTATCGCGTGGCACCGGCACAGTAACGGTACAATTGCCCAGATAACGTTCGGTACAGTCGGAGAGTGCCCATGTCCGTCCCGCTCG
Organism: Paraburkholderia acidicola; assembly: GCF_002362315.1. Taxonomy (GTDB): domain Bacteria; phylum Pseudomonadota; class Gammaproteobacteria; order Burkholderiales; family Burkholderiaceae; genus Paraburkholderia; species Paraburkholderia acidicola. Next base: position 157,363 of record NZ_MTZV01000004.1, on the reverse strand, counting down.
ACCAGATTCCCGCTCCCCACGATGCATCGTCGACGACGCTTGTCGACCAGCTTGTGCAATGGGGCCGCCGCCGCATCGAGGAGCGCGTGTTCCGCCCCGGCATGCGCATGCCGTCCATCCGTAAGCTCGCGCTCGACAAGGGTGTGTCCCGTTTCACGGTGGTCGAGGCGTATGAGCGGCTGGTCGCGCAGGGCTATCTGGATTCGCGCCGCGGCTCGGGCTTCTATGTACGCGAACGGCTCGCAGCGCCGATGCCGGGCGAACGCCGCCTCGCCGCCGTTGCAGTCGAAGCGGTGGCGCCCGCGCCCAGTACGCTCGACGTCGTCTGGCTGCTGCGCAACATGCTGCAAACGTCGATGCGGCCCGAAAAGAGCCCCGGCCACGGCTTTCTGCCGAACCGTTGGCTCGACGGCGAACTGATCACCGGTGCCCTGCGCACGCTGGGGCGGCAGAGCGGGGCGCAAATGCTCGGCATTGGCACGCCGCTCGGTTTTCTGCCGCTGCGGCAGCAACTGCAAACAAAGCTCGAAGAACGCGAAGTCGGCGTGTCGCCCGAGCAGATCGTGCTCGTCTCTGGCATCACCCAGGCCATCGATCTGATCTCGCGCATCTACGTGCAGCCTGGCGATGCGGTTATCGTCGGCGATCCGGCGTGGTTCCAGATGTTCGGCCGCTTCGCCTCGCAGGGTGCGCGGCTGCTCGGCATGCCCTACACGCCGGAAGGCCCCGATCTAGATGCACTGGAAGCGCTCGTGCAGACCTGGCGGCCGAAAATGCTGGTGATCAACTCCGTGCTGCAGAACCCGACCGGCACTTCGCTGACGGCCGCGCAGGCGTTCCGCATCCTGCGTCTCGCGGAAGAATACGATTTCATCGTCGTCGAAGACGATGTGTATGGCGACCTCTGTCCGCCCGGCTATCCGGCGACGCGGCTCGCGAGTCTCGATCAGCTCAAGCGGGTCATTTACCTCGGCAGTTTCTCGAAGACGCTCGCGGCGAACCTGCGCGTGGGTTTCGTCGCCTGCGCGCCGGCGGTGGCGAACGCGATTACCGACCAGAAGATGCTGGTCGGCATGACATCGCCGGAACTGAACGAGCGCGTGCTTTACAAGATCCTCACGGAAGGCCACTACCGGCGTCACGTGGAGCGGCTGCGCTCGCGGCTCGACGGCGTGCGCGACAAGACTGCGCGGATGCTCGAGAAGACCGGGTTGCGCCTGTTCCAGTCGCCGGGGGCGGGCATGTTCATGTGGGCCGACACCGGCGTCGACTCGGACGGGCTGGCTGCCGCGGGGCATGAGGCCGGTTTTCTGCTGACGCCCGGCAGCCTGTTCTCGCCGCACCAGGCGCCGACCACGTGGATGCGTTTCAATATCGCGAACTGCGGCGATCCGGCGCTGTCGGCGTTTCTGTGCCGCTATCTCGACGGGGCCGCCAGGCGCGCCTCTTGAAACTGCGCAGATCGTCCCTATCTGCGCGGACGGTCTGCACCGAATAGTTTCCACCGAATAAACCAGCAATACACAGAGGAAGTCCGACATGGCCCAGGAAACCATGAGCTTTCAGGCAGAAGTGAAACAGCTTCTCCACCTGATGATTCATTCGCTGTACAGCAACAAGGAAATTTTCCTGCGCGAGCTGATTTCGAACGCATCCGATGCGGCCGACAAGCTGCGCTTCGAAGCGATCGAAAACGCTGCGTTGTACGAGAACGATCCGACCTTGCGCATTCGCGTGTCGTTCGACAAGGCTGCACGCACCATCACGCTCGACGACAACGGTATCGGCATGAGCCGCGACGAAGCGGTCTCGAATCTCGGCACGATCGCGCGCTCGGGCACCAAGGAGTTCTTCGGCAAGCTGTCCGGCGATCAGCAGAAAGATGCGGCGCTGATCGGCCAGTTCGGTGTCGGTTTCTATTCGGGCTTCATCGTCGCCGACCGCATCACGGTCGAAACCCGTCGCGCGGGTGTGCCCGCCAGCGAAGGCGTGCGCTGGGAAAGCGCAGGCGAAGGCGATTTCGCGGTAGAAACGATCGAGCGTGCCGCACGCGGTACGACGATCACGCTGCATCTGCGCCCTGAAGAAGACGAGCTGCTGTCGTCGTATCGACTGAAATCGATCATCCAGAAGTATTCGGACCACGTCGCGCTGCCCATCCTGATGCAGAAGGAAGAGTGGGACGCGGAAAAGAGCGAGATGGTCGCGAAGGACGAAGACGAGACCGTCAATCAGGCCAGCGCACTGTGGACGCGCGCGAAGAACGACATCACCGACGAGCAGTATCAGCAGTTCTATCAGCATCTCGCGCACGATCACGAGAATCCGCTTGCCTGGACGCATAACCGCGTCGAAGGTCGCAGCGAATATACGCAACTGCTGTATGTGCCTGCGCGCGCGCCGTTCGATATGTTGAACCGCGATCATCGCAGCGGGCTGAAGCTGTACGTGAAGCGCGTCTTCATCATGGACGAAGCGGAGCAATTGCTGCCGTCGTATCTGCGCTTTGTGAAGGGCGTGGTCGATTCGAGCGATCTGCCGCTTAACGTCTCGCGCGAAATCCTGCAGGAAAGCCGCGATGTGAAGGCGATCCGCGAAGGCGTGACGAAGCGCACGCTGTCGATGCTCGAAGAATTCGCGAACGCCGAGGACGATGCCGGCAAGGACAAGTACAAGACGTTCTGGAATGAGTTCGGCCAGGTGCTGAAGGAAGGTGTCGGCGAAGACTCCGCGAACCGTGAACGCGTGGCGAAACTGGTGCGCTTTGCATCGACGCACGCCGATACCGCCGAGCAGAACGTCGCGCTTGCCGATTACGTCGCGCGGATGAAGCCCGAGCAGACGAAGATCTACTACGTCACCGCCGATACACTCCAGGCCGCGAAGAACAGCCCGCATCTCGAAGTGTTCCGCAAGAAGGGCGTCGAAGTGCTGCTGCTCACCGATCGCGTCGATGAGTGGATGCTGTCGTATCTGAACGAGTTCGATGGCAAGCCGCTGGCTAGCGTTGCACGTGGTGACCTCGACCTGGGCGCGCTGAACGACGAGGAGAAAGAAGCTCAGGAAAAGGTCGGCGAGGAACTGAAGCCGCTCGTGGAACGGATGAAGGAAGCGCTGAAGGACAAGGCGAAGGACGTGCGGCTCACGTTCCGTCTGACCGATTCGCCGTCATGCCTCGTTGCCGACGATGGCGATATGAGCGGCTATCTGCAACGCATGCTGAAGGCCGCGGGGCAGAACGCACCGGCCGCGCAGCCGATCCTCGAAGTCAATCCGGAGCACGCGCTGGTGAAGGGGCTGCATGCGGAGAATGCTGATTTCGCTGATTGGTGTCATCTGTTGTTCGATCAGGCGTTGCTCGCTGAAGGCGGCTCGCTCGACGATCCGGCGAGCTTCGTGAAGCGGACCAACGCGTTGCTGCTGGCGCGGGCGGGTTGAGCGTCATGTCTTAAGCGGAGCGGACGCGTTGTGCCGCTCCGCGCCGCTCGTGACGTGAGCTTCGTCGATCTGCTGTACTTCGAAAACGCTGCCCCAGGGGCAGCGTTTTTTGTATCGATCGCGTACGTGCGAGTGTGTTCGACAGCGTCGCGTTCGCTGCGCGCGCCCAGGCGGTCACCCTATAATGGCGGCCATGATCCTTCGTTTCGATGCAGCCGACGCGCACTGGCGCGTCACGCCGCTGCCCTGTTTCAGTACCGATCAGAAAGACTGGCTCACGCGCGGCGGCTCGCTGACCGCGCATCTGCGCACGCTCGGCGAGGTGGCCGTGCGCGTCACGCGTGAGGCAGTCGCGCAACCGTGGGTCGATGAACATACGGCGCTCGCGGTTGTGCAGCGCGCGCCGGTGTGGGTGCGCGAAGTGGTGCTCTCAGTGGATGGCCTGCCGTTCGTCGCCGCGCATAGCATCGTGCCGCTTGCCGCGAGCGTCGGTGTGTGGAAGTCGATTCGGCGGCTGCGCACGCGCCCGCTCGCCGAGCTGCTGTATAGCGACAGCACGGTTGCGCGCTCGTCGCTTGTGAACCGTAAGCTGGTTGCGCGGCATCCGCTGTATCGGCTGGCAGCGCAGGCGAGCGAGGAGGTGTTGCCGCATGCGCTGGTTGCGCGTCGCTCGGTGTTCGAACGATACGGTGCACCGCTGATGGTCACCGAGTGCATGTTGCCTGCGCTGTGGCGACATCTCGCCGCCAGGTCGCAAGGGCATGTCGAGCGCGCGCAGACGCATTCGCGCGACCATGGACGTGCGGTTGGGCATACGGCATCGCGTGCTCACCACGCAGTGCCGCCGCGGGACGCTCGCCAGGGCGAGGGTTCCTGATGCAGAAGCGTTGCTTCCCGCCGGTCGTCGATGCAAACACGCGGGTGCTGGTGCTGGGTAGCCTGCCGGGGGAAGTGTCGTTGGCGCAGTCGCAGTACTACGCGCACAAGCAGAACAAGTTCTGGCTTCTTGTCGGTGATGTGATCGAACGGGATCTGGTGGGTATGGACTATCACGCTCGGCTCGATGCGTTGCTCGAACATCACATCGGGTTATGGGATGTCGTTGCTGAAGCGCAGCGCGTTGGAAGTCTGGATAGCCGGATACGGGACCATGCCAGTAACGATCTGATTGCTCTTATCGATACGTTGCCGAGTCTGGACACGATTGCCTTCAATGGCGGGACCGCGGCCAGAATCGGCGTGAAATCGCTGGGTGAACGCGCGGAACGGTATCGGCTTCTACGTCTGCCGTCGAGCAGTCCCGCACATGCTTCGGTTCCCTACGCGGAGAAGCTGGTGTTTTGGCGGCAGCTGCGGCAATAGAATGCTGCCCGCGTAAACCGGACCTCGTAGGTCATCGAGGTATTGGCTTCGTATCGCGAACGGCGTCGAGCCGCCGTTTCAGTGTCTGCAGCACTTCGGACGCGGGGAGATAGTCGCCGGTACATCGAACCGCTTCGCGCGAGGCGATGCCGCGGGCAATGAACTTGCTTTGGTTCCGACGGCGTTCGATGCCTTCCCGGATCGATTGCACGACGAAATCCGCCAGCGTTTCTCCTTCACCGAGGACACTTTCGGCGGTATCGCGCAGTTCTGGTTCAACCCGGATGGATGGAAAGGTGGCGGATTTCATCACGGCTCCTGCGGCATTGCAATTGCAGTGCATTGTCCGTCGCCGACCGGGCTAGTGCAACTCAACCGGGTCGGTTCAGCGCCTACAAAGCAAGCCTACCCATCTCCCCATGCACGCGCTGCAACCACACCTTCACGCGCTGCCGCTCTAGCACCCCGAACCCGACGCTGTCACGATCCGGATGATTGACCGCGGCCCAAAAGCTCGCACTATGCCGATCGATTTTCTGCATCGTCGTATCCGGTAAACGACGCAGCGAAATCACATCTGCTCCCAGCGCTTCGGCGCGCTCGCGCTCGCCGGATGCGTTCAGAATCTCGAAGCGATCGCCGCGCAGTTCGTTGAGGACGAGCACCAGTTTCACGCGTCCGCCAAACTGATCGAGCCACTGCCGCAACAGATCCACCGAATCGCGCCCGGTATCCATGACATGCCACCAGGTCAGCGTGAGCCCGTGTTCTTCTGCGAGCGCGATCACATCGGAATCGTCGAGCCATGTGGCAAGCGAGTGCTGCGTCTGGGCCGCGAGGTCGACCAGAATGCGCCGCTGCGGATCTTCGAGCGCGTGTTCGATGATCGGATCGAGACTGTCGTGCCGGTCAGTCGCGACCGGTGCTGCATAGTCGGAATAAAACCGTAACAGCGCACCATGCGACTTGTCGGTGTCGAAGCCCAGGAAGGGCACGTTCCGATCGATGAAATGCTGGGCCAGCACACGGGCGACAAGCGATTTGCCGACGCCACCTTTTTCCCCACCAATGAAGTGGATGTAGCTCATTTCTACAGGTCCTTTGTTGTGGAGTCGATCTGGCCGAAGATGAAAGTGTCACGTTTCGATGACGCAGCCGTGAAACAGGCTACACGGAAAAAAATGGTGTGCCCGCCGTGCGCCGTGCAGTGAGTCATCGTGTCGAATGGAATACGGCATCGACCCGATCAGCTAGCAACCGGAGAGCAATCGGAGTCGCGAATCGGTATGGGGAAAATTCGCGCCGGGAGCGGCCGGAGCGAACCTTTTAAGGCGCTTAACGCACGCCTTCGACGAGCACCGCGCGATAACGCGATCCCTTGAAGCGATGCTGCACGACCTCCTGATAGGCCGGGCTGTCGTACCAGGCCCGCGCTTCTGCCGTCGATGGAAACTCGACGATCACGACCCCCTCCGGCGCATCGCCTTCGAGTACCTGCTGCGGGCCGTAAGCGGCGAGAACCTTGACCGGGTGACCTTTGAAGGTCTCGCCGACCTTGCGCATGTAAGTGTCGAGTTCCGCTTGATCCTGCGTGCTTTCCCGTGTGAAAACCATGTAAGTCGCCATGTCGTACGCTCCTGCAGCGGTGTGAAGGTGCGTGTGATGATGCCACGAAACGGTGGCACGTTCAGGGCGTGAAGGGTGGCGCAGGCACTCGTGCGCGCCTTGCGTCAGGTGACGCAACGGCAATGCGCGACCGGCAGGGAATACCCTCGATCCTCGCTTTGTCACTGTGACAAATCACTTTCAAACATACTTTCATTTAAATAAAAATCAGGTTGCGTTTACCCAACAACTTTATTGTCAGAGGTTCGTTCACGGTTATTCTGCGCTCCGCCCTTTCACTAAAAAACCAAGGACGCGCTCGTGAAGACCACACTGACTACCCTGACTCTGGCAATGCTTGGCATCAGCGGCATTGCTCATGCACAAAATACCGTAACGCTGTACGGCATCATCGATACCGGCCTGACCTACGTGTCCAACCAGGGCGGCGGCCGCTTCGTCGGCATGACGTCGGGCAACGAGTCCGGTAGCCGCTGGGGCCTGAAAGGCTCCGAAGATCTCGGCGGTGGTCTGAAAGCCGTCTTCCAGTTGGAGAACGGTTTTAACTCGACGAACGGCAAGCTGGGTCAAGGTAGCCGGGAGTTTGGCCGCCAGGCGTTTGTTGGCCTGAGCAGCGACAAGTGGGGGACGCTCACGGCCGGTCGTCAATACGATCCGCTGGTCGACCTGATTCAGCCGTTCCAGGGCGATGGTTTCCTCGGTGGCATCTTCATCTCGCCGGGCGATATCGACAACTCCGACAACAGCGCGCGCGTCAATAACTCGCTCAAGTACGCGTCACCGTCCTTGTACGGTTTCCAGTTTGAACTCATGTACTCGCTGGGTGGCGTGGCCGGTTCAACCGGATCGGGTCAGAGCTATGCCGCAGCCGCTGCGTATACCTCGGGTCCCGTCAACGTGGCCGCAGGCTACTTTCACATCAGCAACGGCAGCGGCGCGAACCGCGGCACCACGACCTGGGATTCGCTGTTCAACACGTCGGTTAACGGTGCGTATTCCACCGCTGCGTCGATCAACGATGCGCGTATCGCCGGTAACTATATTTTCGGTTCGGTGACACTGGGCGGTTACTACAGCTACGCGGAATACACGAGAGACGCAAACTCGACCTTCACGCGCGCAGAAAAGTACAACACGGCTTCGGTTTATGCCGTGTGGCAGGCGACACCGGCGCTGCAGACCCAGGTCGGCTATGTGTATCTGAAGTCGAGCGGCAGCTCGTCGGCGAAGTACAACCAGTTCGCCGTTGCAGCGGATTATTCGCTGAGCAAGCGTACCGATCTGTACGCGTGGGTGGCTTACACGGCCGCATCGGGCAAGCAGGACCCGGCGGGCACGCCGGCGGTTGCCGTCATCGGCTCGGCCACGGGGGATTCCAGCTCCAACCGCCAGGCCACCGCAACCGTGGGCATTCGCCACCGGTTCTGACATCGCGTCAAGACAGCCCGGCGCAAGCCGGGCGGTACGGGGTGGGTCGGACGCGAGATGCTATGCTCTCGTTCGACTAAAAATTACGCCTCCGGCACACCCCCTTTCATGACCAAACTCATCAAACGTGCTTCAGCCGAAGCGCGCGCCTTCCGCCGCAACCAGAACGAACTCGCGCAAACCCGGCAGAAAATCGCACGCACGAAGCCGCGTGCATCGCGCGACGAAGCATTCGACGAAGCGCTGGACCGCGCGCCGAAGATCGACGTGCCGCGCAAGCCGCGTTTCGCTCCGGTGACGTTCTCGGAAGAGGGCGGTGTGCGCTATCTGCACTTCGGTACCGAATGGGTGCAAGGCGCAATGCGCCTGAAAAAGCCGCAGCATCTCGAACTCGAATACGCGCAGCAGATGATGGCCTGGCTGCTGTTTCTCGAAACGCCGCGCCGTATCGTGCAACTCGGTCTCGGCGCCGCTGCGCTGACGAAGTTCGCGCATCGCTTTCTGAAGCGCGCGCAGGTTGAAGCCGTCGAACTGAATCCGGCCGTCGTCGTCGCTGCGCGCACGATGTTCGAACTGCCGTCCGACGACGCGCGCCTCACGGTGCACGAAACCGACGCATGGGACTTCGTCAACGATCGCGCGAACCACGGCACGATCGGTGCGCTGCAGATCGACGTCTACGATGCGACCGCGCGCGGCCCGGTGCTCGACAGCGTTGCGTTCTATCGCGCGGTGCGGGCGTGCCTTGCCGATGCAGGCATCGCGACTATCAACCTGTTCGGCGATCATCCGAGCTTCGTGCGCAACATGAAGCGTCTGAACGAAGCCTTCGAAGGTCGCGTGATCGCGCTGCCCGAGGTGCACGAAGGCAACCGCATTGCGCTCGCATTCTCGGGCCCGGCGCTCGACGTGCCGTTCGCACAGTTGCAGCAGCGCGCGAAGCTGATCGAGAAGAAGCTCGACCTGCCGGCCCGCAAGTGGGTGAAGGGGCTGAAGGAATCGTCGGGGCAGGACGTTACGTTTTCGATCTGATCGGTAAAATGTCGCTTCAGACGAAGCGGCCGCCGCCGTCGATGTGCAGCACTTCGGCGTTGACGTAGGCGTTGCGCAGCAGGAAGACGATTGCGTCGCCGACTTCGTCTGCACGCCCGATCCGGCCGCCGGGCAACGCACGCGCAGCCTGCTCGAGAATCGCAGCGCGGCCTTCTGCGCCGAACGCGTCGAACAGCGGCGTATCGACGTAACCCGGCGAAACGACGTTGACGCGGATCGGCTGGAGTTCGAGCGCAAGCGAGCGCGCGAACGCTTCCACGCCACGCACGGCCGCGGCAATCACCGATGTGCCGTTGCCCGACGGACGATCGGATAACTGACCACCGGTCAGCACGATCGATCCTGTGGGCGACATCAGATGCAAGGCCGCTTTGATCGCATAGAGCGGCCCCGCGATGCGCTCACTGAGCGCAGCCAGCAAAACATCCGGATCGGTATCGGCCAGCTTGCCCGTGCGCAGGCTGCCGGCCGTGATCACGAGATGATCGACCCGCGTCATGCCGGCAAAGACGGCTTCGACGCTGCCTCTGTCCATCATGTCGGCAACCGCCGTTGCCGCGCCGCCGAGTGCGCTGCCCGCAGCATCGAGCCTGGCGCGCGTTCGTCCCACGAGCGTCACCTCGGCGCCCTGTGCCTTCGCGGCCTGGGCGGTCGCGAATCCAATGCCGGTACTGCCGCCGAATACAACAACATGAGCGCCATCGAGCGAGGTTTGCGTTGCGGTGTTCATCGGGTATCCCTGTTCGTTGTGAGAGGTGAAAGAGCCGGACGAACGTTATGTCATTCCACCAGGCACAGGAACGCGCGAGAATTGCATATAACCCATGCCATAGGGGAATGACTTGGATTCACTTCAATCGATGCGGTTATTCACGCGGGTGGTCGAGCTAGGCAGTTTTTCGGCCGCGGCGCGCGAAGAAGACATGAGCCAGCCGACGATGAGCAAGATCATCGCTGCGCTCGAACGTAGCCTTGGCGTCCGGTTGCTCGAAAGAACGACGACGAGCCTGACGCCGACCGAGGAGGGCAAGCGGTTCTACGAACGCAGCAAGCGCGTGATCGAGGAATACGTCGACGCCGTGGCGGATGCACAAGGCCGCACGCAACGCCTCGCCGGTACGCTGATCGTCAATGCGCCGGTGGGCCTGGGCGAGTTGCATCTCAACGGGTTGTTCCTCGAATTTCTCGCGCAGTATCCCGAGATCGAGATCGAACTGATCCTCAACGACCGGGTGGTCGATCTGGTCGAGGAAGGTGTCGATGTGGCGATACGGCTTGGCAGCGTTCTTCCGCCGAATGTCGTGGCGCGCCAGATCGCCTCGTCGCCGCGTGTGCTGGTGGCGTCGCCGGACTACATCGAGCGCAATCCGAAGGTGCGCCGACCCGAAGACCTGGTGAAGCACGAGTACCTGCGTTTTGCTGGCGTCAGTTTCGGCGCGCAGATGGAGTTCTCCCGTGCAGCGGAGAAAGTGGTCGTCGAGGTTGGAGGCCGTTATCGCGTGAACAGTTCGCTGGCGCTGCGTCAGTGTTTTCTCGCCGGGGCGGGGCTGGGGACCGCCGGTGCGTGGCTCGTTCAGGATCTGATCGACACGGGGGCGCTCGTTCGGTTATTGCCCAAATGGCAAATGGCGTCCCAGCCGGTCCACCTGGTGTATCCGTCCCGCCGCTATCAACCGCTGCGTACGCGGACCCTGCTGCAGTTCCTCGCTGCACGGCTTCCGCTGCTTCCCGGGCTGTACGGACCGGCAGCGTAGTGCGAGATGTGCGCCGCAAGCATCTGCCGATGCCGCCTGCGGCGTTCCACATGCTGCACCGCTCACCCTTGTCCGGCGGGCTTTGTCCGGGTCGCCCCGGCTTGACCGCGCGTTCGTGACTCCTATACTCTTTCGAAGCTTTCGGGGAGCCCGTGAGCTATCCATTCTCGGGTCGTGTGCCCGTCGGACACGGGCCACAATTCAATAAAAGGTAAGAGGAGACGTCATGGCTCACGATGCCGACGCGAAGAAGCCGGGCCGGCACTGGCTCTGGCTGTTGTTGCTTCCATGGATCGCGATGATCTGGGTGCCGTCCTACAACAAGGTCGAACCGCAACTTTTCGACTTTCCGTTTTTCTACTGGTACCAGCTGCTGTGGGTGCTCATCAGCGCCGTGATTACCGCAGTCGTGTACTTCAAGACCAAGACCCGTTCCGGCAACGGCAATAACGGTAATACGAGGGGCGGCGCATGATGAATACCACCGCAACCTTCGTTTTCGTCCTGTTCTTTATCGGCGTGACGATTCTCGGCTTTATCGCGGCGCACTGGCGGCGCGGCGATCTTGCCCATCTTGAGGAGTGGGGCCTGGGCGGCCGGCGCTTCGGCACGATCGTCACGTGGTTCCTGCTGGGCGGTGACCTGTATACCGCTTACACCTTCGTCGCGGTGCCGGCGCTCGTGTTCGGTGCGGGCGCAACCGGTTTCTTCGCGCTGCCCTACACGATCCTGATCTATCCGTTCGCGTTCGTTGTGTTTCCGAAGCTGTGGAGCATCGCGAAGCGCCAGGGCTATGTGACTTCCGCGGACTTCGTTAACGCCCGCTATGGCAGCCGCATGCTCGCACTGGCGATCGCCGTCACCGGCATCGTCGCAACGATGCCGTACATCGCGTTGCAGCTGGTCGGTATCGAAGTGGTGATCGGTGCGCTCGGTTTCGATACGACGGGCTTCGTTGGCGATCTGCCTTTGATCATCGCGTTCGCGATTCTCGCGGCCTACACGTACACGTCGGGCCTGCGCGCGCCGGCGATGATCGCGGTCGTCAAGGATCTGCTGATCTACATCACGATCGCGGTCGCGATCATCGTGATTCCCGCGCAGATGGGCGGCTTCGGCCACATCTTCAGCATGGTGCCGCCGGCCAAGCTGCTGCTGAAGGCCCCCGATGCATCGAGCCTGAATGGCTATAGCGCGTATGCAACGCTCGCGGTCGGTTCGGCGCTCGCGCTGTTCCTGTATCCGCATTCGATCACCGCGGTGTTGTCGTCGAAATCGGGCAATACGATCCGCCGCAACATGGCGATGCTGCCGGCGTATTCGCTGGTGCTCGGCCTGCTCGCGCTGCTCGGCTATATGGCGCTGGCGTCCGGTGTGAAGGACATGCCGGAGTTCGCGCCGTACTTCAAGGCGTTCGGTCCGAACTTCGCGGTGCCCGCGCTGTTCCTGCACTTCTTCCCGTCGTGGTTCGTCGGCGTCGCGTTCGCGGCGATCGGTATTGGCGCACTGGTGCCCGCGGCGATCATGTCGATTGCGGCGGCTAACCTGTACACGCGCAACATCCACAAGGAGTTCATCAACCGCAACATGACCCACGAGCAGGAAACCGGCGTCGCCAAGCTGGTATCGCTGATCGTCAAGGTCGGCGCGGTTGCGTTCATCCTTGGCTTGCCGCTCACGTATGCGATCCAGTTGCAGTTGCTGGGCGGCATCTGGATCATCCAGACGCTGCCGGCCATCGTGCTCGGTCTGTATACGCGCATGCTCGACCACCGTGGCCTGCTGGTCGGCTGGGCGGTCGGTATAGGTGTGGGCACGTGGATGGCCGTATCGCTGAGCCTGAAGAGCTCGATCTATACGATCCATATCGGCGATCTCGCGATTCCTGGCTATGCAGCGGTGTGGTCGCTGATCGTGAATCTCGTGGTCGCGGTTGTCGTGAGCGTGCTGGTGCGGGTGGTCGGCATGAAACGTGCGGAAGACCGCACGCGGCCTGAGGACTATCTGGACGTGGTCGAAAGCTGAGCATTAGCGCAGCGGCGATGAGTCGCTGAGCACGAGGCATACAGGCCCGCGACGAAAGTTGCGGGCTTTTCTTTTACCGGGCGCGATAATTGGCCTTATCGTCCACGCGTCACCGGTTCGCCTCATGGCTTCACCCGATCCCGATCCTGATCGTTCAAGTTCTGCCGCCGCTCCTGTGGTGCCTGCGCCCCCCTCGTCGCGCCCACCGCGCTCGCGCGTTGCGCGGCTCTGGCGCATCGTGACGTCGCCGTTCTATCGCTACCGGCACGCCAAGCTGATTCACGGCGTGCGTGTTGGTCTCGCCATGCTCGTGTCGATTCTCGCCACGACCGGCATCAACATTCCGAACGGCGTCTGGGCGTCGGTGACATTGCTGGTCGTGATCGGCGGTTTGCAGCACCAGGGCAATATCCGCAAGAAAGCCGCCGAGCGTGCGGCGGGCACACTGCTCGGCGCAACGATTGGACTTGGGCTGATCGTCCAGGGGCATCTGGTCGGTTCCCTGCCGCTCACTTATCTATTGATGTCGGTGATCGCAGGTATCTGCAGCTGGTATGCGATCGGCAAGGCGGGCTACGTTGCACTGCTCACTGCGATCACGATGGTGATCGTCGCGGGCCACGGCCACAATGCCATCGACGTCGGCCTGTGGCGCACGGCGAACGTGCTGATCGGCATCGTTATCGCACTCGCGTTTTCGTTCGCGTTGCCGCTCTATGCGACGTACTCGTGGCGCTATCTGCTTGCCGATAACCTGCGTGAATGCGCACGCATCTATACGCGGATGGTGGGCGCTGGTGCCGATAGTGCGGACACTGCAGCGTTGTCCGCGGATGAGCAGACCCGCACGTTCCTGCGGCTTGGCACGCGGCTCGTGCAGTTGCGCGCGCTGATACCGTCGGTGGCGAAGGAAATCGATGTGCCGCAATCGACGCTGGAAGACATCCAGCGGCTGCATCGTTCGATGCTGAGCGCGCTCGAGATGATGACGACCGGCACGCTCACGCACGTCGACGCGGCGGCGCGTGCTGCGTTCGCGCAGCAGTGCGGCCCGCAGTGGCATCGGGTGCGCGGCGTGCTGTTGGGTACGGCGCGTGCGTTGCGCTTCGCGGGGACGACGCGCTTCAGGATGCCGGACCGGCCGCTGGCGCGAGACACGGTCGGCAGCACACCGATCGATCCCGCGACGAACCTGCCGGCCGATCCGCAGCCCGATCTGCCCGCCGACCTGCAGGGGCCGTACTGGCTCGGGCTGCGGCTTGCGGAGCAGGTCGAGCAGTTGCGCGCGCTGCTCGCGCAGACCGAGGCGCACTGGAACATCGACGGGCACACGAAGCCGTCCGCACCGGCGCCGCCGCAGTAAGGTCGTCGTCGGCTATTGATGTTCCGGCGCGGAGACCATCCACGCAATGCCGAAGCGATCCACCAGCATCCCGAAACCCTTGCTCCAGAAGGTTTCCTGGAACGGCATCATTACCTTGCCGTCCTGCGCCAGTGCGTCGTAGTAGCGCTTCGCGGAGGCGGCGTCGTCGGTGGTCAGCGACAGCGAGAAGCCTGCCGGCTGGGGCGCCGCAGCGTTGCAGTCGCCGTCGGATGCCATCAGCGTGGTCGAACCGATCTGAAACGACGTATGCATGACCTTGTCCGCCATGTCGGGGTTGATCGGCTGGTCGGGGTTCGGCGGCGCATCGCGAAAGTGCATCTTGAGCAGCAACTGCGCTCCGAGCTTGTCGCGGTAGTACTCGAGCGCTTCTTCGCAGCGGCCATTGAAGAACAGATAAGGCTGGACGTGCATGATCGTCTCCTGGATCGTTGACGTGACGGTATGCGCGGCGTCGATGCACCGTGCATCCGAGTCCACGATTGTAGGCTGCGTCGTGGTACGTCCCGTGACGAAACTTCGGAGGTAGCGTGGGGATTCGTACGAAACGCAGGCGCGCTGCTACGAGGAAACCACGGGGTAACTTCAGGTAACTACAAAGAAAAACCGCGCACGGCCTGTGAGACCGTGCGCGGCGCAGGGGAGAAGCCGCTGTAACGTTTAACGCAGCGCTTCGATCAGCTTTTCCAGCTTGACCGCGTCGGCGGCGAAAGTACGAATGCCTTCCGCGAGCTTTTCGGTGGCCATTGCGTCGTCGTTGAGCTGGAAGCGGAACGACGATTCGTCGACCGCTACGCGCGTTGCGTCGGCATCTTTCGCGTCCGGTAGCAGCTTGCGCTCGAGCGTGTCGTTGCTGTCCTGCAGCTTTTGCAGCAGGTCGGGGCTGATAGTCAGCAGGTCGCAACCGGCGAGTTCGGTGATCTGCGAGACCGTGCGGAAGCTCGCGCCCATCACTTCGGTCTTGTAACCGAACGTCTTGTAGTAACCATAGATGCGGCGCACCGACTTCACGCCCGGATCGTTCGCGCCGCCGTCCTTGGCTTCATCCCACGCGCTGCCCGCCGACTTCTTGTACCAGTCGTAGATACGGCCGACGAACGGCGAGATCAGCTGTGCGCCCGCTTCCGCGCAGGCGGCCGCCTGGGCAAGTGAGAACAGCAGCGTCATGTTGCAATGGATGCCTTCTTTTTGCAGGACCTCGGCGGCGCGGATGCCTTCCCACGTCGACGCGAGCTTGATCAGGATGCGTTCGCGGCCGATGCCGGCGTCCTGATACAGCTTGATGATTTCGCGACCTTTGTCGATCGAGGCCTGGGTGTCGAACGACAACCGTGCATCGACTTCCGTCGATACGCGACCCGGGATGATCTTCAGGATTTCGGTGCCGAACGCGATCAGCAGACGGTCGATGATCGCGCCGACCGGTTTCGACGCGTGGTCGCGCACGGTTTTTTCGAGCAGCGGCTTGTAGTCGTCCTTCTGTACGGCCTTGAGGATCAGCGACGGGTTGGTGGTTGCGTCGCGCGGCTTGTACTGGGCAAGCTGCTGGAAGTCGCCGGTATCGGCGACGACGACGGTGTACTGCTTGAGTTGATCGAGTGCGGTAGTCATATCGGGCCTTCCAGGCGCGTGGGCGCGTGGTCAAAAAGGGTGATGTTGCCGAACCGATGACCGGCAGGCGTGCCTGCCGGTCATCCCGAAGCGCTCACGTGGCATCGCGTTCGATGTTACCGCGAAGCGCGGCTCCCGGCCTCTATTCTATGGCGGATCGGGTGATGTGTTTTTGACTTGTGCAGAGGCGGGCCTGTTTGCCGCGCGCTTGATGGGGCACTTTATTGGCCACTTCGCAGCACGGGGCGCCTATTTGCTCAACGCGCGCATCGACGCTTCGAGCCCGGCGAGCGTGAGCGGGTACATCTTGTAGCCGAGCACTTCGCGAATCACCGCCACCGATTGCCGGTATTCCCACAGCCCTTCCGGCTCCGGATTCAGCCACGCGTGATGCGGGAACTGGTCGGCGAGCCGGCGCAACCAGACCGCGCCGGCTTCGGCGTTGTTGTATTCGACGGAACCGCCGGCCTGCAGGACCTCGTAAGGGCTCATGGTCGCGTCGCCGACGAAGATCAGTTTGTAGTCGGGTGTGAACTTGTGCAGCACGTCCCACGTCGCGGTGCGCTCGGCGTGGCGGCGGCGATTGTTCTTCCACAGGAAGTCGTACACGCAGTTGTGGAAGTAGTAGAACTCGAGATGCTTGAATTCGGCCTTGGCGGCGGAGAACAGTTCTTCGGTGCGCTTGATGTGGTCATCCATCGATCCACCCACATCGAGCAACATCAGCACCTTCACGTTGTTGTGCCGCTCGGGGACCATCTTGATGTCGAGCCAGCCCGCATTCGCGGCGGTGCTGCGAATCGTGTCCGGCAAATCGAGTTCTTCGGCGGCGCCTTCGCGCGCGAAGCGGCGCAGGCGACGCAACGCGACCTTGATGTTGCGCGTGCCGATTTCGACCTGATCGTCGTAGTCGCGATACGCGCGCGCTTCCCACACCTTGACCGCCGAGCGATTACCCGACGCTTCACCGCCGATGCGAATGCCCTCGGGGTTATAGCCGCCGTTGCCGAACGGCGACGTGCCGCCAGTGCCGATCCACTTGCTGCCGCCTTCGTGGCGCTCCTTCTGTTCTTCGAAGAGCTGCTTCAGGCGCTCCATCAGCTTGTCGAGCCCGCCCATCGCTTCGATCTGCGCTTTTTCTTCCGGCGACAGGTCGCGCTGCAGTTTCTTCTTCAGCCAGTCGAGCGGCACGTCGAAGGCCAGTTCCGACTTCTGCTCGATACCGTTGAAATACGCGCCGAACGCCTGGTCGAACTTGTCGAAGTATTGTTCGTCCTTCACGAGCGTCATGCGCGCGAGGTAATAGAACTCGTCGAGCGACGGCGCGATTACGCTGGCCTTCAACGCTTCGAGCAGCGTCAGGTATTCCTTCACCGACACCGGCAGTTTGGCGGAACGCAGCGTGTAGAAGAAATCGATCAGCATGCGAGGCTCTCAGCGGATGATCAACGGTTGTTGCGGTTCATGAAGATCAGCCGCTCGAACAGGCTCACGTCCTGTTCGTTTTTCAGCAGCGCGCCATGCAGCGGCGGAATGATCTGCTTGTGATCCGTCGAACGCAGCGCTTCGGGCGGGATGTCTTCCGCGAGCAGCAGCTTCAACCAGTCGAGCAGTTCCGACGTGGATGGTTTCTTCTTCAGACCCGACACGTTGCGCAGCGCGAAGAAACTCTCAAGAGCTGCGCGCAGCAGTTCCTGCTTGATGCCGGGGTAGTGCACCTCGACGATCTGCTGCATCGTCGACGGCTCGGGAAACTTGATGTAATGAAAGAAACACCGGCGCAGGAATGCGTCGGGTAGTTCCTTTTCGTTATTCGACGTGATGATGACGAGCGGCCGTTCCTTGGCCTTGACCAGTTCGCGCGTCTCGTACACATAGAACTCCATGCGGTCGAGTTCGCGCAGCAGGTCGTTGGGAAACTCGATGTCGGCCTTGTCGATCTCGTCGATCAGCAGTACGGTCTGCTGGTCCGACTCGAACGCCTGCCACAGCACGCCCTTGACGATGTAGTTGCGGATGTCCTGCACGCGCTCGTCGCCGAGTTGCGAATCGCGCAGCCGCGAGACCGCGTCGTATTCGTAGAGGCCCTGCTGCGCCTTGGTCGTGGACTTGATGTGCCACTGCATGAGCGGCATGCCGAGCGCGCTGGCGACCTCTTCGGCCAGCATCGTCTTGCCGGTGCCGGGCTCGCCCTTGATGAGCAGCGGGCGCCGCAATGTCATGGCGGCGTTGACGGCGAGCTTGAGGTCGTCGGTGGCGACGTACTGCGAGGAACCTTCGAAACGCATGGCGACAGGCTCTGTGGGAGGAAAAGTCCAGTATAAGTCAGAAGCCCTTTTGTGCTGAAACCAGCTCGTGTAGGGTGTCGAACGGGTGGTCAGTGCGGCGTGTCATGCCCGGTTGCGGCCGGCCAGGCGGATGACCGGGTCACGCGTGCGACTCCGGGAATACGCCGACCGATGGCCCCGCCCGCGCTGTGGACGTCCGGCGTAGCGTCGCGGTACAATTAGCCCGATTTTTTTGGCCTGCGTGGCATCTCAACAAGAATAACGGCGCAGGCCGTTGCCTTTTTTGGGCGCCCGTTTCCCCTCATGCCAGGTTACATGCTATGAATAAATTCGTCGGCAAACATGTCGTGATCGCAGCGTTGTTCGCGCTTGCGGGCTTCGCGGCCACCGCGCAGGCAGCGGACGTCGTGGGCAACGCGAAAGCGGGCCAGGGCAAGGTCGCGATGTGTATCGGCTGCCACGGCATCCCCGGCTACCGCACCGCGTACCCGGAGGTCTACCGGGTCCCCGAGCTTGGCGGGCAGAACCGGCAGTACATTGAAAACGCGTTGCACGCCTACAAGAAGGGCGACCGTCATTTCGAAACCATGCGCGCCATCGCGACCTCGCTGTCGGATCAGGACATCGCCGACATCGCGGCATACTACGCGGCGCAAACATCCTCTTCGAAGAACAATCCCGACAAGTGACCGGCTGAGCCTTTCTGTCCAGTCATCCGGTTTACCCACATTCGCGGGATAGGAGAATTCATGAAGAAGCCCCAACAGGCACTCCACACAGTGTTCAAGGCCGCATGCGCTGCTGCGCTGCTTGGCCTTGCCGCGGCGCCGGCAGCCTACGCGGCCGATGCGGCCAACGGCAAGGTGATTGCCGATGCGCATAACTGCGCGTCCTGCCATGGTCCCGGCTTGAACAATCCGGTGAGCCCGGAGTATCCGAAGCTCGCGGGTCAGCATGCTGATTACATCTTTTGGGCGCTCAGGCAGTATCAGATGGGCACCAGCAATCCGCATCTCGGCCGCAGCAATCCGATCATGCAGGCTCAGGTGCAGAGCCTGTCGCCGAGCGATATGAAGGACCTCGGCGCCTATATCGAATCGCTGAACGGCGATCTCGTGCAGAAGAAGTAATGCGCGACGCTGGCTACGGCTGGCTTTGAATAGCTCTGTGTTAAAGCAAACACCCCGCTGCGGCGGGGTGTTTGCTTTTCAGGGTATGCAGCGCCGCGCTGTTGATGCGGTGCGTGTCGAGACTGGGGTGGCCGTACAGGCGCGACGTTTTGCCGCACCGGAGGAGCCCATGCCGTTTCTGGCCGGTCTTTACATGCAGATGGCGTGATGATTCAGTCCCGCGACGCGCGTCGTTCGATGCGCGCCAGATACGCGTCCGTATCCGGCGGTGTGCCGGTACGCTGCGCTTCCCAGATCGTTTCGCCGAGGCATTCCATGATCGCGTGCTGCGCGTCGTGCGTCGAGCCGAGGCGCGCCGCCAGGCGTTCGTGTGCGGCGCGAATGCCTGGCGGCTGATCGATCGACAGTTGCTCGCTGATCGCGAGGTGCATCGACAGATGCAGGAACGGATTGGTCTTGCCGCCCTCGGGGGAGTAATCCTGGCTCGCCGCGGTGTCGGCGTCCGCGAGTTCCGCATGGTATTCGGGATGCTCGACGATCCAGTCGGCGGCGATCGCTTCGAGCGGTGTCAGGATTTCGCCTGCGCGCTGCTTGCGCCAGGTGTCGGTGAAGAAGCGTCGGACTTCGTCGCGGCTGGGATTGAACATCGTGGACTGGGGGCAGAGTGGGGCGGCTGTCGATGCAGCGGCAAGCGCGTATTTTACGCCGCCGCGCCACACGACGCAGGCGGGTGCCGGGTCGGGCTCACAGGTCTGGTGGCGGCGTTTTCGGTCTGAATTCGCAGAGCGGCTCGATCACGCAGTGCCAGCACTCGGGGCGACGCGCCTTGCATACGTAGCGACCGTGCAGGATCAGCCAGTGGTGCGCGTCGAGGCGGAATTCCTCGGGCGTGAATTTCTCAAGCGCTGCTTCGACTGCGCGCACGTCCTTGCCTGGCGCGAGTCCGGTGCGATTCGCGACGCGGAAAATATGCGTATCGACGGCGATGGTCGGCTGGCCGAATGCCGTGTTCAGGATGACATTCGCCGTCTTGCGACCCACCCCCGGCAAGCTTTCGAGCGCTTCGCGATCGGCCGGCACCGCGCCGTCGTAGCGCTCGAGCAGGATGCGGCAGGTCGCGACGACGTTCTTCGCCTTGGTCCGGAACAGGCCGATCGTCTTGATGTAGCCGGTCACGCCTTCTTCGCCGAGTGCCACGATCTGCTGCGGCGTGTTCGCCACCGGAAACATCTTGCGCATCGCCTTGTTCACCGACACGTCGGTGGCTTGCGCCGACAACATCACGGCGATCAGCAGTTCGAACGGTGTGGTGTATTCGAGCTCGGTGGTCGGATGCGGATTGAGGCTCTGGAGCGCTTCATAGATGGCGCGGCGTTTGTTCGCGTTCATGCGGGGGCGGTCAGCGCTTTGTGGGAGGGAGGTCGGATTTGTCGCCGGTGGTTTTGTCGGCGGCTGACGACGCATCTTCACCCGCGGCAATGCCGAGCCGGCGACGGCGTGCTTCCGCCGCATCGATCTGTGCCTGCACTTCGGGGCTGACGCTCGCGGTGTTCTTCGGCGCGTGGCCCTGAGCGGCCAGTTCTTCTTTCTTCTTGCGCGCGCGGTCGAGCGCGGCCTGGATCACCGCGCGTTTTTTCGCTTCGGCGTCGTCGGGGCTGCTCGCTGCAGCGGATGTCGCACCTGCAGATGCGGTCGTTGCCGTTGCACTGGTGTCTGCCGCGCGGCCGCTTGCTGCGTCTGTGTCTGCTGCTGCATGTGCAGCCGCGCCGCTCGCGTTGCGCCGCGCGGCTGCACGCGCCTCGGCCGCTTCGCGCTCCTGTGCGAGGCGCGCCGTATGCTGGTCGTGATGCGCGCGTGCATCGTCGGCTTGCTGCTGGGTCCAGGCGTCCCAGCCGGTACGTTCGCCGGTGACCGGGAGCATATCGATGCAGTCGACGGGGCAGGGCGGCACGCACAGGTCGCAACCGGTGCATAGCGAGGCGACGACCGTATGCATCTGCTTGGCCGCACCGACGATCGCATCGACCGGACAGGCCTGCGCGCACAACGTGCAACCGATGCACAGACTTTCTTCGATCACCGCGATCGGCCGCGGGCGTTCGACACCGTTGACAGGATTGATCGGGATAACGCGCTTGCCGAGCAATGTGGCGAGGCGCGCGACGCCCTCGGCGCCGCCAGGTGGGCACTGGTTGTAGTTTGCGGTGCCTTGCGCGATTGCTTCGGCGTACGGACGGCAACCGTCGTAGCCGCACTTCGTGCACTGCGTCTGGGGCAGCAGATCTTCGATGCGGTCTGCGAGTGTTCTGGAGTCGGTCACGGTGACAACGTCGGGGCGGGCCACGGGCTGGGGCGCGGCGTGGACCCATTATGCGCGGCAGGGATCCGGCGAGACTGCCCGAGACCTGCACCGGGCAGGCCAGGCGGTGCTGCTGTGCGCCGCCGCAGCGCTTCGGCCAAAGCGGGATTATCGCCGATTTCCCCAATTGCCATCGTCAAACCATGTGCCATAATCGAGGCGCTTTTTTGAAAGACCGCAGGAGGGTGTCCCCCAACCATGGCGCGCCCGTACAGTGCTGTCGGTGCACGGTCCGAGGAGGCCGGCGGCGCGATCCGGAAACGCGGCTCACGAAGCACATGCCACCATGAATCAGCCGAAAATCAAAAGAGATCCTGAAGGCACCCGGCGCCGCATCCTGCTCGCGGCGGCCGAAGAGTTTGCAAACGGAGGTCTGTTCGGCGCACGTGTCGATCAGATTGCCCGTCGTGCGGAGACAAACGAACGCATGCTCTACTACTACTTCGGTAGCAAGGAGCAGCTTTTCACCGCAGTACTCGAACACGCATTCACCGCACTGACCGAAGCGGAGCGCACGCTCGATCTCGGTGGCGTTGCGCCCGTCGAAGCCATCACGCGGCTCGCGCATTTCGTCTGGGACTACTATCGCGACCATCCCGAACTGCTGCGTCTCATTAACAACGAGAACCTGCACGAAGCGCGCTACATGAAGAAGTCGACGCGCATTCGCGAAATGATCTCGCCGATCGTCGCCACGCTCGGCAGCATTCTCGAACGCGGGCAGCGTGCCGGACTGTTTCGCACGAACGTCGATCCGCTGCGCCTGTATATGACGCTGTCGGGCATGGGCTACTACAGCGTGTCGAATCGTTTCACGCTCGAAGCGACGCTCGGCCGCGACTTCAGCGCGCCCGGTGAGCGCAGCGAGATCGTGCAGATGAATACCGACATCCTGCTGGCTTATCTGTTGCGGCGCTAACGCTTATCGCTGGATATGAGCCGCATATGACAACGGCGCCCCTCGGGGCGCCGTCTGTTTACCGCAACGAAGCGACGAAAATTACGCTTCGATTTTTTCCTTCTCGCTCTTCGAAGACTTCGTGCTCTTGTTGTGCGCGAGGATGAAGTCACGCAGCTGCGGGTAAATGATCGTGCGCCAGCGGCGACCGGAGAAGATGCCGTAGTGGCCGCATTTTTCCGCGGTGAACTGCTGCTTGTTCTTTGCCGCGATGCCGCTGCATAGATCGAGCGCAGCGTGCGTCTGGCCGCTACCGGAGATGTCGTCGAGCTCGCCTTCGATCGTGAAGAGCGCGGTCTTCTTGATGTCCTGCGGACGCACTGGCTCACCGTCCACGACCCACGTGCCCTCGGCAAGCTGGAATTCCTGGAACACGATGCGAATCGTCTCCAGGTAGTATTCGGCGGCCATGTCGAGTACGGCGTTGTACTCGTCGTAGAAGCGGCGATGTGCATCCGCATCTTCTTCGTCGCCGCGCATCAGGCTCTGGTAGTAGTCCCAGTGCGAGGCCGCGTGACGTTCCGGATTCATCGCGACGAAGCCGGTGTGCTGCAGGAAGCCCGGATACACCTTGCGGCCGACGCCCGGATAGTTAGGCGGCACCGTGTAGATCACGTTGTTGTCGAACCATTCGAACGAACGCTGCGTAGCCAGCGAATTCACCGCAGTCGGGCTCTTGCGGGCGTCGATCGGGCCACCCATCATCGTCATCGTGCGCGGCGTGTCTTCGCCGCGGCTCGCCATCAGCGAGATCGCCGCGAGCACCGGCACGGTGGGCTGGCAGACCGAGATGACGTGCAGCTCTTTCGCGCCGATATGGCGGATGAATTCCTGGATGTACGCGATGTAGTCGTCGAGACCGAACGCGCCGTTTTCGAGCGGCACCATCCGCGCATCGATCCAGTCGGTGATGTAGACCTTGTGATCCTGCAGCAGCGTGCGCACGGTGTCGCGCAGCAGCGTGGAATGATGGCCGGACAGCGGTGCACAGACCAGTACGACCGGTTCGTCTTTCAGTTGCGTGACGGCGTCGCTGTCGTCGGCGTAGCGCTTGAAGCGCAGCAGGCGGCAGAACGGTTTTTCGATGATCGTCTGTTCGACGATCGGAATGTTGTGTCCGTCCTTGACGATCTGGTGCAGATTGAATTCGGGCTTCTCGTAGTCCTTGCCGAGCCGGTACAGCAGTTCGTAGCCGGCGGACAGGCGCGTGGCGCCGGGAACATACGCAAGCGGGCTGGCGGGATTCGCGAACGATTTCGACGCAGCCTGGGCCCAGGCGGTAAGCGGGCTCAGCATCGCGCGCTGGAATTCATGCAACTGATAGAGCATGGGGGCTCCGGCTTTGGAACGGTTCGCACAGGCTGCGCGTCGCGCGCGTAGCGTTGGAGCGGGCCGTAATGGGGTTGACGACAACAGGGTATCGGCCGTTATTGGCTGGAGATGATATCGGACGTCGTCTGTTTGTGCAATGCAACAATTGTCAAGCCTGTCGTCACTTTGGGGGACTGCCGGCCGCTGTAATTTCAGATGGAGGTCTGGCTGAGATCCGGGTCCGGTGCGGTCGCGGAGGGCGTGAGGCCCGCCGGCTGGCCGTCGTGGACCGGCTGGCCGGTTGCTTTGGCCATTTCCTGCTCGTGTTTCATCAGGTTTAAACCGGTATGCACGAGCGCAACGTGCGAAAACGCCTGAGGGAAATTACCGACGAGCCGCCCCGCCGCCGGATCGTATTCCTCGGCGAGAAGTCCGACGTCGTTCGCGAGGGCGAGCAGCCGCTCGTACATCTCGTGAGCTTCCGCGACGCGGCCTTGCAGCGCGAGGTTGTCGACCATCCAGAAACTGCATGCGAGGAACGTGCCTTCGCCGGGCGGCAGGCCGTCGTCGAACTCGGTGGTGCGGTAGCGCATCACGAAGCCGTCGTGCATCAAGGTTTTCTCGATGGCCGCGACCGTGCCCGCGATGCGCGGATCGGACGGCGGCAGGAAGCCGAGGAGCGGGATCAGCAGCGTGCTCGCGTCGAGATCGTCGCCGCCGTACACCTGGGTGAACGCATTCAGTGTCGGATTCCAGCTTTTCTCGCACACCTCGGCGTGAATCCGCTCGCGCATCTCGTGCCAGTGCTCGAGTGGTGCAGGCAGATTGAAAGTTTCCGCCGACTGGATCGCGCGATCGAACGCGACCCACGCCATGACTTTCGAAAACGTGAAGTGCTGGCGCCCGCCGCGCGTTTCCCAGATGCCTTCGTCGGGTTCCGTCCAGATCGTCTCGAGATGCTTGAGCATCGTGCACTGCACGGTCCACGCAGTTTCGTCGGCCTGCAGGCCGCCTACGCGAGCAAGGTGCAGCGCGTTCATCACTTCGCCGTACACGTCGAGTTGCAACTGTCCGACCGCGTTGTTGCCGATGCGTACCGGCTTCGCGCCTTCGTAGCCCGCCAGCCAGTCGAGTTCGACCTCCGGCAAGCGGCGCTCACCGCCGATGCCATACATGATCTGCAACTGCTCGGGTGAGCCTGCCATGACACGGCCGAGCCACGTGCGCCAGGCACGCGCTTCGTCGTAGTAGCCGCCGCGCATCATCGCGAGCAGCGTAATCGTCGCGTCGCGCAACCAGCAGTAGCGATAGTCCCAGTTACGTGTACCGCCGAGCTGTTCGGGTAGCGACGTGGTCGGTGCCGCTACGATGCCGCCGGTCGGTTCGTACGCGAGCGCTTTCAGTGTGATCAGCGAGCGGCGGATCGGCTCCGCCCAGCGGCCTTCGATCGTGCTGCGCGCCGACCATTCGAGCCAGTGGTTCTCGGTGCGCGCGAGCGACGTGTGCGGATCGCGCGCGGGCGGCACGCGCAGATGCGATGCCGCGTACGCGAGCGAGAACGGCACGCGCTCGCCGGCCGTGACGGTGAATTCGGCCATCGTGCGCATGTTCTCGCCGCGCAGCTCGACCGGTGTGCGCAGCACCGCCGTATCGGGTCCGACGATCGCCTGCACGCCGCTGTCGTTCGGGAGGCGGCTGACCCACGGTATCGAAAAGCCGTAATCGAAGCGCAGCACGAGTTCCATCTGCATGCGCACCGTGCCGCGCCGGCCGACCACGATACGCACCAGTTCCGACCAGCCGTTGCCGGGCGGCATGAAGTCGATCACGGTGACCGCGCCTTCGGCCGTTTCGAAATCGGTTTCAAGGATCAGCGTCTCACCGCGGTAGCGGCGCGTGATAACCGGCGGCTCGTCGCTGACCGGTGCGATCAGCCACCGGCCGTTGTCTTCGTTGCCGAGCAGTGCGGCGAAACACGCGCCGGAGTCGAAACGCGGCCAGCAGAGCCAGTCGACGGAACCGCTGCGGGAAATCAGCGCGGCCGTGTGGCCGTCGCCGACCAGTGCGTAATCTTCGATGGGTGAGGGCATGGTTCTGCGGTCAGCTCCGTGGGGGAAAAGGTCATTGGCATTCTGCGCGCGCGCTACCTACAATCAGAAGTCCGGGGATTGTCGACAGATGTTGCGCACCGTTTGCGTAACGCTCGTCGGCCGCCGCACCGCCAGTTGCCGTTTCGAGGATCACGCCATGCTGAACCCGTCGAAATCCGATTGCGTCACGATACTCTCCGCTGCGAGCCAGCTCACCGACGACTCCCTGCTGCCACTCGACCCACACCGGCTCGGCCTGTCCCGCAACGGGATGGAGACCGCGGCCGCGTTCCTGATCGAGCGCGCGTGCTTCAAGCGGCATCACGACGGCGACGGTCATTATGCCGTCGGCGGTCTGTCGCTGCAGGGACGCCTGCGGCTCGACCAGCTGTCTAACGGCTGAGCGGCTGAGCACCGCCGGACCTCGCGTCCGATCCGGGCGCGTTCCTGCCAGGGAAATGGGTGGCGCGTGAGCGTCGGTGCGCGCCTGTCTGCGGCATCCGCGATACGTCAGAAATGCATATGCGAGCTGCCGACCCCGAACAGACCGATCAGTCCGATGATGATCAGGTACAGCGCGACGATGAAGTTGAGCAGACGCGGCATCACGAGGATCAGGATGCCGGCGATCAGCGAGACGAGGGGACCGAGACTCAGTGTGATGTTCATGGCGACTCCGTAGGTTGAACTTGCGGTGAGGCGAAGCAATTCGCACAGGTTGCGCGGCCATCGACGGCGCGCGTGGCCTAAATCCGCGACGAACCCCGCGCGACGCTTTTATACTGTTCGCACCGTTCGACGCAGACCGGTCGAACGATAACAGCCGCGCGGCAGACCAGCGATACACATCACAACCCCAAAAACCGCTGTTGAGGAGGCATTCATGCATCGCAGCAACCAAGCTGTAGCAATCGCCGCGCCACAGTCTGACGAAGTGCCTGGCCACCAGGCCATACCTGTTCGATCCGCCCGATCCGTCCGCTCGATAATCAAAGGTTTTGCCCTCATGGCTTCGATTGTTGCTACTCATGCGTTTGCTCAAACACCGGCCGCGCCGGCACCTGCCAACGGCGTCTATGACCTGCTGATCGGTACCTACACCGGCGGCAAGAGCGAAGGGCTTTACGTCTATCGCTTCGACACGAAAACCGGCGATGCGACGCCCGTTTCCGTCGCGAAAACGGTAAACCCGTCGTACCTCGTCGTGAGCGGCGATCGTCGCTATGTGTACGCGGTCAACGAAGGGCCCGGCGACAACGGCCCGGCGACGCAACGCGGCGGCATCAGCGCGTTCCGCTTCGATGCGCCGAGCGGACAACTCACTTTTCTCAACACGGTTTCGTCCGAGGGTAACGATCCGTGCTATCTGAGCCTGTCGCCGGACGGCAAGTATCTGCTCACCGCGAATTACTCGGTGGCGGCCGACCCGGGCGGCAGCTTCGCCGTGTTCCCGCTGCAGGCAGATGGCCAGGTCGGTACGTCGGTGCTAACCGTGCATCACGAAGGCGGTGGTCCGGTGAAGGGGCGCCAGGATAATTCGCACGTGCACTCGACGGTGTTCTCGCCGGACGGGCACTACCTGTTCACCCAGGACCTCGGTGCCGACAAGCTCTATTCGTATCGCTACACACCGGATGGCAGTCGTGGCCTGTTCGGTCCGACCGAAGTGCGCTACACCGACGTGAAAGCGGGTAGCGGTCCGCGCCATCTGGTGTTCGGCGCCGACGGCCGTCACGCCTATCTGACGAGCGAACTCGCCGCGACGGTCAGCGTGTTCGATTACGACGACGGCAAGCTGAAGCTCGCGCAGGTCGTGCCGTTGACCGAGGCGGGCTTCAAGGGGCAGGTGGGGGCGGCGGCGATTCATCTGTCGCCGGACGGACGTTTTGTCTACGCGAGCAATCGCGGCGACGCGAACGAGATCGTGATCTTCGCAGTCGACGCCGCCAATGGCCATCTGAAGCTGGTCGGGCGTCAGTCAAGCCTCGGCAAGTCGCCGCGCGAATTTGCGATCGACCCGACCGGGCAATGGCTGATCGTCGGCAATCAGGGCAGCGATACGATGTACGTGTTCCGGCGCAATCAGCAGACGGGGTTGCTCGAAGCGAATCCGAAACGCGTCGATATCGGCTCGCCGGTCGACTTCAAGCTGGTTTCGCCGTCGTGATGTTTTGAGCGAACGCGGCGCGCGGAGTGTGCGCGCCGCGGTTGTGTGCGTGGTTGTGTAATTATTCCGCGGGGCCAGGAGCCAGCACTTCGCGGCTACCGTTGATGCCCATCGACGACACCAGCCCCGCCGCTTCCATCTGCTCGACGAGCCGCGCCGCGCGGTTATAACCGATGCGCAACTGCCGCTGTACCGACGAGATCGACGCGCGCCGCGTGCGCACGACGAACGCGACCGCTTCGTCGTAGAGCGGATCGGCTTCGGCATCGGGCGCATCGCCGAACAGATCCTGCGCCGCGCCTTCGGAGGCCGGGCCATCGAGGATGCCTTCTTCGTACTGCGGCTCGCCGAACTGCTTCAGGTACTCGACTATCCGGTGCACTTCTTCGTCGGCGACGAACGCGCCGTGTACGCGCTGCGGGTAGCCGGTGCCCGGCGGCAGGAACAGCATGTCGCCCTGGCCGAGCAGCGACTCCGCGCCCATCTGGTCGAGAATCGTGCGCGAGTCGATCTTCGAAGACACCTGGAACGCGACGCGCGTCGGGATGTTCGCCTTGATCAACCCGGTGATCACATCGACTGACGGGCGCTGCGTCGCGAGGATCAGGTGGATGCCGGCGGCGCGTGCTTTCTGTGCGAGCCGCGCGATCAACTCTTCGATTTTCTTGCCCGCCACCATCATCAGATCGGCGAGTTCGTCGATCACGACGACGATCAGCGGCAGCTTCGCGAGCGGTTCGGGCGCTTCGGGCGTAAGCGAGAACGGGTTGCCGAGTTTCTTGCCGGCTGCGTCGGCATCGCGCACCTTCTGATTGAACCCGGCGAGGTTACGCACGCCGACCGCCGACATCAGCCGATAACGCTTCTCCATTTCGCCGACGCACCAGTTCAACGCGTTCGCGGCGAGCTTCATATCGGTGACGACCGGCGCCAGCAGATGCGGGATGCCCTCGTACACGGAGAGCTCGAGCATCTTCGGATCGATCATGATCAGGCGCACGTCTTCGGGCGCGGCCTTGTAGAGCAGCGAGACGATCATCGCGTTGATTGCGACGGATTTGCCCGAACCGGTGGTGCCGGCCACCAGCATGTGCGGCGCTTTGGCGAGGTCGGCAACGACCGGGTGACCGGTGATGTCCTTGCCCATCGCGAGCGTGAGCATCGAGTGCGAGTGCTGATAGACATCGGCTTCGAGGATTTCGGAGAGCCGGATGGTCTGGCGTTTCGCGTTCGGCAGTTCGAGGCCCATGCAGGTCTTGCCGGGGATCGTCTCGACGACGCGGATCGACGTGAGGCCGAGGCCGCGTGACAGATCCTTCATCAACCCGACGATCTGGCTGCCGCGCACGCCGAGTGCCGGCTCGACTTCGAAGCGCGTGATGACCGGTCCCGCCGAGGCACCGACCACGGTCACCGGCACCTTGAATTCCTGCAGACGCTGCTCGATCAGCGCGCCGGTTTCGGCGAGGCGCGCTTCGGAGACGGGCTCGACGTCGGTCGAGGCGCGTGCGAGCAGATCGAGCGTCGGCAGTTCGACCGACGATGCAGCCGGCGCGTGAAATTCGAAGCTGGTTGGGGCGTGGCCGAGTGGTGCGCGGACGACGGGGTCGTCTTGCGGCGTGGTGGGTGCGCGATGTGGGCGTTCTTCGAGCGGTTCGTCGGTTGATTCTTCGATTGATTCTTCGAGCGATGTGGCGGTGGTTGTCGGATCGAACGCATCGGTTGCTACCTGGCGTGTGGCAGGCAGGCCGGGGAAGCGGACTACGTTCGATGGCGGCGGTGGTGTGGCGTCGTCTGTGAACGGAGCGGCTTCGGACGCGAACGTGTCGTCGGCAGGTTCGGTTGCTGGGTGGAAGCTTGTTGTGACGGTGTGCAGCGGGGTGCTGGCTGCTGCGGATGCGTCGTATGTGTTCGGCGCGACCGACTCGCGAGCGATGGCAGGGCTTGCATTGTGAGCGACGCCGCCCGTCGTTTGCGGGCTGGTTGTGATGATGCTCGTCACGGGCGCGACAGGTACGACCGGCGTAGCGTGTGTAACCGATGTGGTGGGCGATGCGTCTTCCGTTGTTGCAACGAATTCCCACGGCGGCACGGAAGCCTGCGCGGTATGTGATGCAACAGAGGCGGTCGATACCGCTGCGACCGGGCCGCTACCTGGGTTGATTTCCACCGGATGGTTCGCTGCAACGCTCGTGGCTGGCGGTGTTGGCGGCACGGGTGAGACATCGGTAGAGGTGTTCAGGTGTTCGAGCGCCAGCGATGCCGCGGAAATAGTGCCCACCAAAGGTACGTGCGTCGCTGTGGCCGCAATTGTCGTTGCCGGTGGAGCGGCGAGTGTCGCTGCGGACGTCACCGCGGATCTTGTCGCAGAGGTAACGGTGGCTGCTGTCGTAGGCGTGGCGATGGGTGTTGCTGCGGACGTATCGGCGGATGTTGTCGCAGGCGCAATGGCTGCCGTCGTAGGCGTGATGATGGGTGTTGCTGAGGACGTAGCGGCGGGCGTCGTCGTAGACGCAATGGTGGCCGCTGTCGTGGGCGTAACGGTGAGTGTTGGCGCAGACGTAGCGATGGCTGCAGCCGCAGGCGTAAAAGTAGGTGTTGCAGCAGGCGTGACGACGGGCGTTGCAGCAGACGTTACGATCGCCGTCGCCCCAGGCGCAACGGCGGATACACCATTCGGCGATCCGACCGCACCACTATTTTCATCCGGCACACGTGGTTCCAAGGCCTGCTGATGAACGACACTCGCACCCGCAAGCGTGGCCCAGCTTGCAGTGTTCTCTTCGATACTGCGCAGCGTGTCCTGCACGCTCGGCGGTGGAGTGACGCGCGGTGCAGTGAGTGTCGGCGCCACAGGGTGCGAGAGCGTGGGGGCCTGCGAACCGCGCTGGCTCTCGCCCGGATATTGCGGCGTGCGGTTTGCAACCGCCGGTCGCACGGCCGGTGCAGTAGTTCGCACGACGCTGCGTGGCGGCGGCGTGATCGGGCGCGGTGCCGGTGTCGCGCGCGGCACGGCGGGAGCAGGGGAGAGGCCATTGCGTCCCGCCTGCGATACCGGATCGGCGAACGGCGCACGAGGCCGTGCAACCGGGGACGCCGTCGCGCTATTCACGACCGGCGGCGCAGTGCCTGACACTTTCGCGCTACGCGCTATCGAACCCGCCGTACCCACGGTACCCGCAACACTGGCAACGCCACTGCCACCAGCCGGCGGCAAGCCACGCGTTACACCACCGGTGCCCGTTTCACCGCCCAACCAACCGACAGGGGCGACGGGTTCGGCAGGCATCCACGGTGCCGGTTTACCCGTCGCGGGCGGCGCGTAGGTCCGCCGGCCGGTTCCTGCCGCGGTACCGCGCAACACCGGCGAGATAACCGTAGCCGGTGCCGGCTGGTTTGCACCGTCACCGGTCGTGCCTTTCTTCGCGATGCGTGTAACAGGCGGCCGCCAGACAGTCGGCCGTGCATAACGTCCCTGTGTTTTTGGCGCCATCGGATTGACGCCCGTATTGCCCGTACCGACCTCGTACGAAGATGAAGCCGGCATCCCCTCATCGATCCCACGCCGCCCGCGCGCGTCGTCGCCATCGCGTTTCACACGCGACAGACCGAGCCCGAACGCCGCATCGGCCCAGCGCGCGACCTGGCTCCAGCGAAAGCCGATCAGCCACGGCAGGCTCACGAGGAACAGCGCCAGCATGACGAGCGGCGTACCGATGTGCCCGAGCAGCCGGGCGAACCCGCCCGCCAGCGCGTGGCCGAAGCGGTCGACACCGTCGATATCGACGAGCGATGCCTCCAGCGCGCAACTGGCCACCAGCACGCAGCCGAAGCCGAGCCATAGCCGGATCGTGCCGGGACCACGCAGGCCGGCGCCGCCGGGCAGCGCGGCTTTGATGAGACGCCAGAACAGAGGAATGAACCAGACGGCCGACGCGCCGAACCAGCCGAAAACTACCGTGTGCATGCTAGACATCGATGAAGGACAGACGCGCGGACGCGCAACCCGTCGAGTTTAAACCGGCAAAGCAAGATGCTTCGAAGACGAGTGTTAAAGATGTCACAGGTGTTAGGTCGCGCAGTGGCGCGTCGTCGGCAGGGTACCGGACGCGGCCTGCGCAGACACGATCATGGATTGTCGCGCGCGAACACCAGTGTGTCGCCGTTCTCGAGCGTCAACTGGAGTTGCTGCGGCGCGCGCATCTGCACGCCGGTTCGCGCGATATGCTCTAGCGCGTCGAGATAGGCGGGTTCCAGTGCGCCGCCCGGCGACTGACATGCCTTGCGCGTACCGGCCAGCAACCCGAACGACAGCTTGCCGTCCTTCAACCCATAGGTGCCCAGGTAGCGATTGCAACCCGAGAAGCCACTGGCACGCCGTTGACCGGTTGCCGTCGAGAGCGTCAGTGTGATCGGCGCAGCGCTGCCTGCTTGCGGTACGTTGCGGGCCGTGCCGTGGGCATCGGTCCAACTGCTCAGTTGCCACGCGGTGTCGTCGAGCAACTGGGTGGCCGCCGGGTTGAACGGATCGGGTGGCGCGGCGGAGGCATCGGTATGAACCGGCATCGAGCATGCGGCGAGCAGCACGGCAACGGTCAGCGCGGCGAGCGGTGCAACGAAGCGCGCAACGCGTCGCGCGGAAGACGTTGAAGGCATGGCGTCGTTCCTCTTCAAACTGGCGAAGGCGTAAGGGTAACGCACTCCGTGTGCCGCACGCGAGCGCCACAGTGCTTTGCCGCGCTCGATGCAATGGTCCGGGCACGGCTTGACGTGACGTGATGCAGCACGGACCTCCGCCACGCATGGCACGCGACGCAACTCCGACCCAACCTCGCCGCAACCCGCCAGCGCCGGCAAAAACGGCGAAATCGCGGGCAAGGTCAGCGTGTTAACATTGCTCGTCCTCATGGCAGGCCTTCATTGCCTGCGCTTTCTCATCCGACTTGAATTTTCTGGAGACCTCATGCAGATCGGCCAACGGATCGGCACTCCGCTCTCGGCATCGGCGACGCGCGTCATGCTGCTCGGTGCCGGCGAACTCGGTAAGGAAGTGATCATCGCGTTGCAGCGGCTCGGCATCGAAGTGATCGCCGTCGACCGTTATGCCGATGCGCCGGGTCACCAGGTCGCGCATCGCGCGCACGTGATCGACATGACCGATGCCGCCGCACTGCGCGCGCTGGTCGAAGCCGAACGCCCGCACCTGATCGTCCCCGAGATCGAGGCGATCGCCACCGATGCGCTCGCCGCCATCGAAGCCGACGGCCTCGCCGAAGTGATTCCGACCGCGCGCGCCACCCAGCTGACGATGAACCGCGAAGGCATCCGCCGCCTCGCCGCCGAAGAACTCGGCCTGCCTACGTCGCCCTACGCATTCGCCGATTCGCTCGACGAGTTGCGCACCGGCATCGCGAAGGTTGGCTATCCGTGCGTCGTGAAACCGGTGATGTCGTCGTCGGGGAAGGGGCAGTCGGTATTGAAGAGCGACGCCGACGTCGAGCCCGCCTGGCAGTACGCGCTGGCGGGCGGACGGGTGAATCGCGGCCGTGTGATCGTTGAAGGATTTATCGATTTCGACTACGAGATCACGCAGCTCACCGTGCGCGCGATCGATCCAGCGAACGGCGAAACGCGCACGTATTTCTGCGACCCGATCGGTCACGTGCAGGTAGCCGGCGACTACGTCGAATCGTGGCAACCGCAACCGATGAGCGCACTCGCACTCGAGCGTTCGCGCGACGTTGCGCACAAGGTAACGACCGCACTGGGCGGTCGCGGTCTCTTTGGCGTGGAACTTTTCGTGCGGGGCGATGACGTATGGTTTTCGGAAGTGAGTCCACGTCCGCACGATACGGGCCTCGTCACACTGTGTACGCAGCGTCTGTCGGAGTTTGAACTGCACGCGCGTGCGATTCTCGGCTTGCCGGTCGATACGTCGTTGCGGGCGCCGGGTGCATCGGCGGTGATTTACGGCGGGCTCGACGAAACCGCCATCGCATTTGAAGGCGTCGCGCAGGCACTGGCGTTGCCCGACACGGATTTGCGGCTGTTCGGCAAGCCCGAAAGCTTCGCGAAGCGCCGCATGGGTGTGGCGCTTGCTACGGGCGCGAGCACCGACGAAGCGCGGTCCCGCGCGAAGCAGGCCGCTGCCGCAGTGCGCCCGGTTTCTACGGGTTCGGCGGGCTGAGTATCACCAGGTATTGCCGCGCGACGACAATCAGGCCGGCGCGCGGGGTAGAGAGGCACACCATGAATCAGCAGGTTGGGTTGGACATCGGCGCAATGACAGGACGCGCTCGATGGGGCAGATGGGTCGCGCTCGGTACGTTGTGCGTTGCCCTTAGCGGGTGCGGGCTGGCCGCTGCACCGTGCCGTATTGCATCGGCGGGGCTGAAGATCGTGCCGGTGGTCGGCCACGTCGCTGCCGCGCCGACCGATGCGTGTGCAGGCGTGATCGATCCTTGAGTGTTCGTCACGTGCGGCGCCGGTCGATACATCAACAGTCAATTGCATATGAAATTGCACATGAGTTCGCGGGGAAGACGATGAGAACATGGCTGGTCGCAGCAACTGGCGTGCTGGGTTTATTGTCGGTGGGTAGCGCGGCGTGGGCCGCGCCACAGCCGCTCGTAGACATTCAGCCGAAACAACGCCAGACCCAGAAGTACACCTGTGCGACCGGCAAGATCCTGCAGGTCACCTACCTGAACGCCGCCAACGGGCAGAGCTTCGCGCTCGTGCCGGTCAAAGGTCAGCCGCTGCTGTTCGTCAGCACCATCGCCGCATCGGGCGTGAAGTACCAGGCTGGCAGCTACACATGGTGGACCAAAGGGCCGCGCGCCGATCTCTACGATGCGACAGGCGGCGCCGACGCATCGCCTGTGATGTCCGACTGCGTCACGATGATCCGCTAGGCGGCATGTGACATTGCCGGTGCTCAGGCGAAGCGCCGGGGAGCTGGCATGTTCCGCAACGCCGATCTCGTCGGTGCAGCCGGCGTGCCTGCAACGGGTAAATTCATCGGCGCAGGAGATTCCTGCGCAAATGTCTTGATCTGCTCGATCACCGTTTCTGTTGTCGCAGGGTTGAAAATCGGACCGCGATACACGGGTAGAGGCCGCTCCTCGATGTTGCCGTAACGCCGCTCCTCCCACCGTTTGAAATGGCAGGCGAGCGGCTTACCGTTCTTGTCGCGATGAACATGAAGCAGGAAGCGGTCCTCGTTTTTTTCTCTTTCTATCATCTGTAGCTCGCCGGATGACCAGTCCTCGTCGAGATACCTGATCCGTTGCGGTGTCTTTAGCCGCAGCAGATATTCCTGAACGGTTTCACCTTCCTCGCGGGTACCGCCTTGTGCTGTTTCGACACCCAGTGGACGAGGCTCGCCGAGCACGGCAGCGCTCTTGATCTGAGCATTTTCGCGCAGGCATTCATAGATTTCCCACGTCGGCTTCTTGACGGCCATCGTCATTTGTCGCGCGACATACATCGCTTCGGCTTTCTCCATTAACGCCGATGCCTTTTCTTCAAGCACTACGGCTGCTTCTGTCAGACGTGTCTTCGATTGCTCAGCAACGCGCAGGGTCGCAGCGGCTTTCGCCGGATCGACTTCGTCGTCCTTGACGAGATCGACGTCGGCATTGACGGTATCGACATCCTTGCGCAAGCCGGACGCCACATTACGTAGTTGCTGGGCGGCTTCCCTGAGTTGCTCCGAGATCGAGTGACCACTTTTCAGCTTGAGACTGACCTCATTCAGTTCAAGCTGCATTCGCGCGACGACCGCATCCGCTGCCGATCCCTCGACGGCGACCTTCGTGTCGAGGTCATAGTTTGCGATCGTATGAACGCGCTGATGCGCCGTTGCTAACGCTTTGGCGTCTTCGCCCGCTGCTTGCGCGCGCCGTTGGACCTCCGCCGCCTTCAACTTTTTCTGCTTTTCTTTCCATGCCTTCTTTTGCCCCGTGCTGAGACCTGCAGGCAAAGTTTGATTCAGCGCCTCCTTTCTGCTCTTTCGATCCGCGGCGGCCTTGATTGCCAGCTCGGCTTCTTCGTCCGCAATCGTGACGCTATGCGGCATCTCGTTCGACTGCGGCGTCCGAAACGTATCGAGATGTGCGGCTGCGTATTCGCGCGCCCGCTGCCTCGATTGTGGCCCGTCGCCCCTGATTCCAGACTGGCGTCGTTCGCGGATTGCTTCGTCAACGTAGCCCGACAGGCATTCCTCGATATCGCCGACATTGATGCGCATCGCTTTCAGGGCGTCTAATGCCTCGTTCTCCATCGGCAGGCCGACCGGATTTGATGCGATCT
This sequence comes from Paraburkholderia acidicola, assembly GCF_002362315.1. GTDB lineage: Bacteria > Pseudomonadota > Gammaproteobacteria > Burkholderiales > Burkholderiaceae > Paraburkholderia > Paraburkholderia acidicola. Next base: position 121,069 of record NZ_MTZV01000004.1, on the reverse strand, counting down.
CGCTTTCATCAAGTTCGATGTCGGTCCTGATATCGGATGCAGCTTCGGCCATCAACCGCAGTATGGGTATGTCCAGTTCAGGTTCTGGCCTATGCGCGTATGCGTTGCTACCCGGACAAATTTTCGTGATGTCCTCGAGCAGGCAATAGACATCCTGTGCGATATCGCTGTAGTGGTACCTGCGCTGCCATTTTGCGTCGAGTGACTTTTCGTCGCCTTGTCCGGACTCTTCTTCGTCCACACAAATCGCTTCATACAGAAAGCCCAGCCGTGTCAGCTTCGTATTCTGAGCCCGCACGGCCAGATCGATAGCCGACAACTGAAGCCCCTTGAGCTTCTCGTGGTTCGTCTTGAGATCGTTCTCCAGTTTGTTGCAGTCCGGCCGACGCAGCGCCTCTCTCGTCCACGACAGATGGGCGTGGACCGATTGCAGCCAGTCTCCGGCGAACTGCGTCAATTCCAGCAGCGCCTGTTCCGCATTGCCCGTGATCGTCCGCAGCTCATGCTCGGACATGCGTGGCCCGCTCCGTTGCTCCGCCCCGTGGTCGATGCCTTCGTAACGCTTCTCGGTACTTGCGGCGAGACGCTCCCGAAGGCCTTGACGCGATACGGCGGAGCATGTCATCGAACTGACCGTTCTGGTCAGTTCGTCCGTCAAGCTGATGCCGTTGCTGCGGACATGCAGCTTGAACTCATCGGGTAAGCGATCGAGGCGTTTCAGCACGTCGCGTCCACAGTCGTCTATGAGACGGCCATCGTCACTGTCAAGCAGTTGCCGGATCTGACGCGTTTGTTCTTCCGATGGCGCATGGGTGCCGCTATACAGAGGTAGCGACGCTTGATACAACCTGCTCTCGGCTGCGGATACCTGACTGGCTTGCGCAGCGATTGCTGTGAGATGGTCGAGACACGACGCCATGCCGGTCAAGCCGCTTAACACTTTTGCGATTGCGTCCGGTTCTCCTGTCCACTTTGCCGTGTGGTCGGTGCGTAGCCTTGCGTAAGTCGTTTCCACGGTCTGCAGGAAATGCTCTTTCTTTGAATCCGCAGCGGCGAATAGTGCGGGCTGCTGATCCACAGGGGCGTCCATCGCTTTGGCATACATCCCATGCACTTGCTTGAATCCACCGAGGATCGCAAGATCGACGCGCTTCTTGTCGGTTAAGCAGGCGTTTTCCCATACCTGAAAATTGGCGATGGGTCGCATTGCTACTGAGACCGGCTTCGCAGATGTTCCTTGCGCGACCGTGCCGGCCGGTTTTGACGACAACCCGGACAAAGACGGCGACATCCCCGGGAGCCGGGAGGTGTTGTCAAGCGGAGTTGCCTTATCGGCGATATTGCCGGCGGCTGACAGTGGTGCGGGGTTGCCTGTTACAGGAGATTTAGCTGGAAGGGGCGGTGGTCGCAATGTGTATTCCTCGTGTGGCCAATTGCGCAAAGCGGCTGGTGCTAGCCCGGTTCAGCAATCTCAATGCGAATGACGATGCACTCACGATGTATTCGCTCCCGACGAAGCTTCAAAAAGGTCGTGGTCGAGAAGCGTATGAATCGCTCATTCCTGGTTGCATGAGAATTATTCATGTAGATCCGAAGGCATTGATGTGCCATGCGAATTCATGTGTGCATATCCGAAGTGGGCGGCGTAAACAATGCACACGCGTCTCTTTGAGCGACCGGCGCTGCCTCGCCTGGAAAAATTTTCGGCAGCCCTGGTGCAGTTACGCGCATCTTTTCCCGCCAGGTAGTAAGCTGTCTGGCGCGTCCGCCGCCAGCTAAGCAGGATGCGGCACCAGGGTCTTCACCGTCTTCGAACGTTCTTTCCCGGAACCCCTCGCGCAGGCAGCTTGCCTGCGTCAGTCCGTCAAGCGAGATTCTCCATGAAAGCATCGGATCTATTCGTCAAATCGCTGGAAGCTGAAGGTGTCGAGTATATTTTCGGCATCCCCGGCGAAGAAAATCTCGACCTCCTCGAGTCGCTGCGGCGCTCGAAAATCAAGCTGATTCTCACGCGTCACGAGCAGGCCGCCGGCTTCATGGCCGCGACCTACGGTCGTCTGACCGGCCGCACGGGTGTGTGCCTGTCGACCCTCGGCCCGGGCGCCACGAACTTCGTCACCGCGGCTGCCTACGCGCAGTTGGGCGCCATGCCGATGCTGATGGTCACCGGCCAGAAGCCGATCAAGACCAGCAAGCAGGGCCACTTCCAGATCGTCGATGTCGTGCGGATGATGGAACCGCTCACCAAATACACACGACAGATTGTCTCGATCGGCAATATTCCGGCGCTGGTGCGTGAAGCGTTCCGCCAGGCCGAAGAAGAGCGGCCCGGCGCGGCCCACCTCGAACTGCCTGAAGACGTGGCTGACGAAGAGGGCGACGGCAAGCCGATCCCGAAGAGCTATAGCCGTCGCCCGGTCGCCGAAGAAAAGGCGGTCGCGAATGCGGTCGCGGCGATCGCCGGCGCGAAGCATCCGCTGCTGATGATCGGCGCAGGCGGCAATCGCAAGACGACGACGAAGATGCTGCGCGAATTCGTCGACCAGATCGGCATCCCGTTTTTCACGACGCAGATGGGCAAGGGTGTGATCGACGAATCGCATCCGCTGTGGCTCGGCAATGCGACGCTGTCGGATGGCGACTTCGTGCACCGCGCGATCGATCACGCGGACTGCATCATCAACGTCGGCCACGACGTGATCGAAAAACCGCCGTTCTTCATGCGCAGCGCCGACACGGGCGACAAGACCGTGATCCACGTGAACTTTCTCGGCGCCGAAGTCGATCCAGTGTATTTCCCGCAGATCGAAGTGGTCGGCGACATCGCGAATGCGGTGTGGCAATTGAAGGAAAGTCTGAAGGACCAGGAGAAGCACTGGGATTTCACGCGCTTCACCGAGATCAAGCAGCACTTCGAAGAGCATCTCGCGAAGGGTCAGCACGACGCACGGTTTCCGATGTACCCGGTGCGCATCGTCAAGGATGTGTACGACACGACGCCGGTGGACGGCATCGTCTGTCTCGACAACGGCATGTACAAGATCTGGTTCGCGCGCTACTACCGCGCGCACGAACCGAACTCGCTGCTGCTCGATAACGCGCTGGCTTCGATGGGCGCCGGTCTGCCGTCGGCGATCGCGACGAAGATCGTCCATCCGGATCGCAAGGTGATGGCCGTGTGTGGCGACGGCGGCTTCATGATGAATTCGCAGGAAGTGGAAACGGCGGTGCGGCTCAAGCTCGATCTGGTCGTGCTGATCCTGCGCGACGACGCGTTCGGGATGATTCGCTGGAAGCAGGAGAACATGAATTTCCCCGACTACGGCATGACCTTGCAGAACCCCGATTTCGTCGCCTACGCGGAGAGTTACGGGGCGCATGGGCATCGCATTGCGTCGGCGGACGAGTTCGCGCCGCTGTTGCGCGACTGCTTCGCGACGCCGGGCGTGCATGTGATCGACCTGCCGATCGACTACTCGGACAACGAGCGTGTGCTGAACCGCGAGATCAAGCGGCTGAGCGCGCAACTGTAAGCGGGCCGGCCGGTTGCACGATCTTTTGACACGGCGCCTGCGCGGCGCCCGTCATCCCAACGTCACCTGGTCGTGTTAAAGCCACGCTAAGGGAAAGCAAGAGCGCAGGCGCGTGCGCCGTGACGTATCTGCGCCGAACTGGATGGATCGCCCCAAGGAGAACGTGTCATGTTGCAGAAGACTTACCCGTACTACCTCGCGAACGAGCCGGTCGCGGCGAACACCGATCTCGAAGTCACCGACAAGTTCAGCGGCGAAGTGGCCACGCGCGTAGCACTCGCCGATGCCGCCACGATCGACAAGGCGATCGCCGCCGCCGTCGACGCCATGCCCGCCTTGCGCGCCTACCCGCCGTTCAAACGCCAGGCCGTGCTCGAACATTGCGTGAAGCGCTTTCGCGAGCGTTACGACGAACTGGCGATGGCGCTGTGCATCGAAGCCGGCAAGCCGATCAACGATTCGCGCGGCGAAGTCACGCGGCTGATCGATACGTTCAAGATCGCAGCGGAAGAGTCGGTGCGTATCAATGGCGAAATCGTCAACCTCGAAATCTCGCCGCGCGCGAAGGGTTATCACGCGTATGTCAAGCGTGTGCCTATCGGGCCGTGCTCGTTCATCTCGCCGTTCAACTTTCCGCTCAATCTTGCCGCGCACAAGGTCGCACCCGCGCTGGCGGCCGGTGTGCCGTTCGTGCTGAAGCCGGCGAGCCGCACGCCGGTCGGTGCGTTGATCATCGGCGAGATTCTGGCCGAGACCGATCTGCCGAAGGGTGCCTTCTCGGTGCTGCCCGCGCATCGCGACGGCGCCGATCTGTTCACCACCGACGAGCGCTTCAAGCTGCTGTCGTTCACGGGCTCACCGGCGGTGGGCTGGGACCTGAAGAAGAAGGCCGGCAAGAAGAAGGTGATACTCGAACTGGGCGGCAATGCGGCGGCGATCGTCGATGGCGATCAGGGCGGCAAGCTCGATTACGTCGTCGACCGGCTAGCGTTTGGCGCGTTCTACCAGTCGGGTCAGAGCTGTATCGGCGTGCAGCGCATCCTCGTGCATGGGTCGATCTACGACGCGCTGCGCGAGAAGCTGATCGCCAAAACGAAATCGCTGAAGATGGGGGACCCGAAGGACGAGAAGACTTTCGTCGGGCCGATGATCTCCGAATCGGAGTCGAAGCGCCTTGCCGGCTGGATGGACAGCGCGGTGCAGGCGGGCGCGAAGATCGTTGCGGGCGGCACTGTCGATGGCGCGATGTTCGAGGCGACGCTGCTCGAAAGCGTGGGACGCGACACCGACCTGTACCGCAAGGAAGCGTTCGGACCGGTTGCGATCCTCGAGCGCTTCGACGACTTTGCCGCTGCGCTCGCCACTGTCAACAACAGCGACTTCGGGCTGCAGGCCGGCGTGTTCACCGATTCGCTGGCGCATGCGCATCAGGCATGGGACGTCCTCGAAGTGGGTGGTGTCGTGATCAACGACGTGCCGTCGTTCCGTGTCGACAACATGCCGTATGGCGGCGTGAAGGATTCGGGCCTGGGCCGCGAGGGAATACGCTATGCGATCGAGGACATGACGGAGCTTCGTCTGATGGTGATGCGTGAGACCTGGTAAGGCTTGTGTAGGGTAGCCCCGTCCGGTACGGCGAGATCTCGTGCCGTGCTGGAAGACGGGTGGCTGGGCGGGCCAGCTGGCCGCGGGTGGCTGCAGCCCCGGGGCATGCTGAGGGACCCGCCCGGGCCTACCCGCCTGGGGCCCTCCGGCCCGAGGCGACCGCCCGGGGCGGCCCGCAGCCCATGTCATGAGTGTTTACGCTGGGGTGCTACAATACCGGCCTTTCCGGCGGGTGTTTCCGCCGGCCGGGGTCGGTCGATCGTTTTGCCCGCAATTTTGTACTTGTCCGCGCGACTCGCGCAGCAGTCTCGACCCGGCCCAGGCGGCGCGTATGGCGCGTGCAGGGTTCTTGTTGCACGCCGGGCTCCGCCTTCATCATTGCCCTCCGCGGTCTTCCGGCCGCAGCCGCACGCCACGCGCCGCGCGCATTTTTAGCGAAAGCCACCATGTCCGACACAGCAGTCACGCCCAGCAACGCGACTTTCGACCAGTTCGGTCTATCGCCCGATATCCTGAAAGCGATCGCGGAGCAGGGCTACACGACACCTACGCCGATCCAGGCGCAGGCGATTCCCGTCGTGCTGTCCGGCCGCGACGTGATGGGCGCCGCCCAGACCGGCACCGGCAAGACCGCGAGCTTCTCGCTGCCGATCATCCAGCGGCTGCTGCCGCTTGCCAGCACCAGCGCGTCGCCCGCGCGGCATCCGGTGCGCGCACTGATCCTCACGCCGACCCGCGAACTCGCCGACCAGGTGGCGGCCAACGTGCAGGCGTACGCGAAGCACACGCCGCTGCGCAGCGCGGTGGTGTTCGGCGGTGTGGACATGAACCCGCAATCCGCGGAACTGCGGCGCGGCGTCGAAGTGCTGATCGCGACACCGGGCCGGCTGCTCGATCACGTGCAGCAGAAAACCGCGAATCTCGGCCAGGTGCAGATGCTCGTGCTCGACGAAGCGGACCGTATGCTCGACATGGGCTTCCTGCCCGATCTGCAACGCATCCTGAATCTGCTGCCGAAAGAGCGCCAGACGCTGCTGTTTTCGGCGACGTTCTCGGGTGAAATCAAGAAGCTCGCGGCGACTTATCTGCGCAACCCGCAGACCATTGAAGTCGCGCGCAGTAACTCGACCGCGACCAACGTCACGCAGACCGTCTATGAAGTGCCGGAAGGCGACAAGACCGGCGCGGTCGTCCAACTGATCCGCGAACGCAGCCTGAAACAGGTGCTGGTGTTCTGCAACAGCAAGATCGGCGCGAGCCGGCTGGCCCGTTCGCTCGAAAAGAGCGGCGTGGTGGCGACCGCGATTCACGGTGACCGGACCCAGAACGAACGGATGCAGGCGCTCGAAGCATTCAAGCGCGGCGAGATCGAAGCACTGGTGGCCACCGATGTGGCTGCGCGCGGACTCGACATCGTCGAGTTGCCCACGGTGATCAACTTCGACCTGCCGTTCAACGCGGAAGATTACGTGCACCGCATCGGCCGTACGGGTCGTGCGGGCGCATCCGGCGATGCGCTGTCGCTGTGCAGCCCGAACGAGCGCAAGCAACTGGCCGATATCGAGAAGCTGATCAAGCGGCCGCTCGACGTTGGGCATCTAACCGTTGATGTGCCTGTGCGGCATCACGAAGAACGTGGTCCGCGGCGCGAAGGTCGGGATGGACGTGACGGGCGCGACGAGCGGCCGGCTCGCCGGCGTTCGGGTGGTCCGTCGTTCGATCGTCCGCATGGCTCGCACCGTCAGCAACCCATCGACGATTTCTTCCTCAAGCCGTACGAGCCGTCTCCGTCGGCTCACAAGTCCGACGAAGCCGCGGCGGCCGATGCGGCGTCGGCGCAGCAGCAGAAGGGTGCGGCGAAGCAGCCGCTCGCTGCGCTGCTCGGCGGTTTTGGTATGCCGCGCAAGTCTTCTTCGTAATTTCTGGCGTCGCGGCGCGGGCGAACTTACTGCCCGTGCGTTCCCACACGACGCACCCATGCTGTCGTCGCGGCGGCGTAGAAGGCCGCGAGCGATGTGGCCGCACCTCCATCCAATACCAGCCCCAGATAGTCCGCCGCGTCATGCAGCGCGGCTAGCGGCTGCGCGCTGTCGAGCGCCTGCGCGCCGGTCTGCTTGCTGAGTTTTTCGCCGTCGTCGGTCGTGACGACCGGCACGTGCAAATAAGCGGGCGTGGGCACGTCGAGACAACGCTGCAGGTAGATCTGCCGCGCCGTCGAATCGAGCAGATCCGCGCCGCGCACCACGTGCGTAATCCCCGCATCGGCATCGTCGACGACGACCGCCAGTTGATATGCCCATTGATCGTCGGCACGCCGCAGCACGAAGTCGCCGACCTCGGTGGCGAGGTTCTGCGTTTGTGGGCCTTGCCAGCGGTCCTCGAATTCGATCATCCCAGCGTCGCCGTCCGGTACGCGCAGGCGCCATGCGCGCGCGGGTTTGCCGTGCAGGCCGCTGCGGCAGGTGCCGGGATAGGCGAGCGTCGTGTGGCGCGCGTGCGCATGCAGCAGTGAGTCCGAGATTTCCTTGCGCGTGCAGCCGCACGGATAGACGATGCCCGCAGCTTTGAGCCGGTCGAATGCGTTTGCGTAGTGGGTGCTGCGCGCGCTTTGCCAGACCGGCGTTTCATCGGCGTGCATGCCGAAACGGGCCAGCGTCGCGAGTATGTCTTCGGCGGCGCCAGGTACCGTGCGTGGTGCATCGACATCTTCGATACGCACGAGCCACGCGCCAGCATGTGCGCGCGCGTCCAGCCAGCTTGCGAGCGCGCTGACAAGCGAGCCGAAATGCAGCGGTCCGGTTGGCGAGGGGGCGAAGCGTCCTCGGTATGGGGGAGGGACGCTCATGGTAGCGGTGCGGGCAGGTGCAGGTGTAGTTCGACCTGTGTCGCGCAGCGGGTTGAGAGTGCAATCGCAATCACGGTCGCTTTCGCAGCCGCAGCCGTGGTCGCAATCACAGTCGCACGAACGATCAGACCCGTGACCAAAGCCACCGCCCCCCGAACGCGCGCCCCGTTCATCACGCGGCGTGTGCCGCGTCCCGTTGCGGATGGCACGCGGGGCAGGTCTTGCCCGGCACGTACAGCGGCGAACGCTGCGCGTCGGGACTGACGACCGCGCGGCAACCAAAGCACTGCGCAGTTGCCGTCGGTTCGAGCGCCGGGTTCAGCGCCGTCCGGTAATCGAAGACGAAACACTCACCGTGATAGTGCGCGCCGCCCACTTCCTCGAAGTACTTGAGAATGCCGCCTTCGAGCTGGTACACGTTCTCGATGCCGACTTCCTTCATATGGATCGCTGCCTTCTCGCAGCGAATCCCGCCCGTGCAGAACGACACAACCGTCTTGCCTTCGAGATCCGCGCGATGCGCCTCGATCACCGCCGGGAATTCGCTGAACTTGCTGATCCGGTAGTCGAGTGCGTCGTCGAACGTACCGACATCGACCTCGAACGCATTACGCGTGTCGAGCATCACAACCGGGCGCCCCGCATCGTCGTGGCCGCGATCGAGCCATGCCTTCAGCGTCGGTGCATCGACCGAGGGCGCGCGGCCGAGTTCGGGGCGGACGGCCGGCTTCTTCATCGTGATGATTTCGCGCTTGAGCTTGACGAGCATGCGCCGGAACGGCTGCTTCTCGGACAGGCTTTCCTTGAACTGCAGCGTCGTGAATTTGCCTTCGAACAGCGGATCGTGACGGAGGTACTCGATAAATCCGCTCGCTGCATCCGGCTCGCCCGCGACGAACAGGTTGATGCCTTCGGGCGCAAGCAGGATGGTGCCGCGCAGGCCGAGCGCCTCACAGCGTTCGGTGACGAGCGGGCGCCAGGCGGCGGTCGCGTCGAGGGTCACGAAATGATAGGCGGCGAGATTGACGATACTCATGATGATTCAGCGGTAAGGCGGCCGGGCAGACCCGTACAGGCGGCGTTACAGGCATTTACAAGGATGCGCTGCGTGCTCGCGGATGGCGCCGGCGGAATGGGCGAAAACCGTATTATCGCTCAACCGGCGCGGCGGCCTTCGCTGGCCGAATGGCATAAGACACGCCGTGCGGCGCCGGGAGTCCCGCGGAGCGGCCGTACACGGTCCATGCCCTCGGCCGGATGGCGAATCCGGCAAGTCTCGATGCGAAGGTTCGCCGGTGCAGTTGTACAATGACGCCCATGTCAGATCCTCGCTTCGTTCATCTCCGCGTTCACTCCGAATTCTCGATTGCCGATGGCATCGTGCGCCTCGACGACATCGTCGCGGCGGCGGCCAAAGACGGTCAGGGCGCGCTCGCGCTCACCGATCTCGGCAACGCATTCGGCCTCGTCCGTTTCTACCAGGAAGCACGTGGCAAAGGCGTCAAGCCGATTGCCGGCTGCGATGTCTGGATCACCAATCCCGACGACCGCGACAAACCCTCGCGTCTCCTGCTGCTGGTGAAAAACCAGCGCGGCTATCTGAATCTGTGCGAGCTGCTGACCAAGGCGTGGCTCACCAATCAATACCGCGGTCGCGCGGAAGTCGAAGCGGGCTGGCTCGAGTCGGGCATGGGAGAAGGCTTGCTCGCCCTGTCGGGCGCGCAGTACGGCGACGTCGGCCTCGCGTTCGCGGCCGGCAATACGGAAGCGGCGAAGCGCAACGCGCAGCATTGGGCGAAGGTGTTCCCGGGCGGCTTCTATATCGAACTGCAGCGCTGCGGGCAACCGGGCAGCGAGGCGTACGTGCAGCAGGCCGTGGCGCTTGCGGTGGCGCTGAAGCTGCCGGTGGTCGCCACGCATCCGCTGCAGTACATGACTTCCGATGACTTCACCGCGCACGAAGCGCGCGTCTGTATTTCGGAAGGCGACATGCTGGCGAACCCACGTCGCCAGAGGCGCTTCACAACCGAACAGTATTTCCGCAGCCAGGACGACATGACGGCGCTGTTCGCCGATCTGCCGTCGGCGCTGGCCAACACCGTCGAAATCGCGAAGCGCTGCAATCTCACGCTCGAACTCGGCAAGCCGAAGCTGCCGCTGTTCCCGACGCCCGACGGCATGTCGCTCGACGACTACCTCGTGCAACTGTCGAAGGACGGTCTCGAAACGCGGCTGCAGCAACTGTTTCCCGACACAGCCGAGCGCGAACAGAAACGCGACACGTATTACAAGCGGCTCGATTTCGAGTGCGGCACGATCATCAAGATGGGCTTTCCCGGCTACTTCCTGATCGTCGCGGACTTCATCAACTGGGCGAAGAACAACGGCGTGCCGGTCGGGCCGGGGCGGGGCTCGGGTGCGGGTTCGCTGGTTGCGTATGCGCTCGGCGTGACCGACCTCGATCCGTTGCGCTACAACCTGCTGTTCGAGCGCTTCCTGAATCCGGAACGGGTATCGATGCCCGACTTCGACATCGACTTTTGCCAGCACGGCCGCGATCGCGTGATCCAGTACGTGAAGGAAAAGTACGGTGCGGACGCGGTATCGCAGATTGCGACGTTCGGCACGATGGCCGCCAAGGCGGCGGTGCGCGATGTCGGCCGCGTGCTCGATCTCGGCTACAACTTCACCGATGGCATTGCCAAGCTGATCCCGTTCAAGCCGGGCAAGCACGTCACGATCGCCGACGCGATGAAGGAAGAACCGCTGCTGCAGGAGCGCTTCGACAACGAAGACGAAGTGCGCCAGCTGCTGGAACTTGCGCAGCGTGTCGAAGGGATCACGCGTAACGTCGGCATGCACGCGGGCGGCGTACTGATCGCGCCTGGCAAGCTGACTGATTTCTGTCCGCTGTACACGCAGGGCGACGAAGGCGGCGTCGTGAGTCAGTACGACAAGGACGACGTCGAAGCGGTTGGGCTCGTCAAGTTCGACTTCTTGGGCCTGACCACGCTGACCATTCTCGACTGGGCCGAACGGTATATCCGCAGGCTCGATCCGTCGAAGGCCGACTGGTCGCTCGCCCAGGTGCCGCTCGACGACCCCGCGTCGTTCTCGATCCTCAAGAAGGCCAACACGGTTGCGGTGTTCCAGCTGGAAAGCCGCGGCATGCAAGGCATGCTGAAGGACGCGCAGCCTGACCGCTTCGAGGACATCATCGCGCTGGTGGCGTTGTACCGGCCAGGTCCGATGGATCTGATCCCGAGTTTCTGCGCCCGTAAGCATGGCCGCGAAGTGGTCGACTATCCGGATCCGCGCGTCGAAACTGTTCTGAAAGAGACCTACGGCATCATGGTCTACCAGGAGCAGGTGATGCAGATGGCGCAGATCATCGGCGGTTACTCGCTCGGTGGCGCCGACTTGCTGCGTCGCGCGATGGGCAAGAAGAAGCCCGAGGAAATGGCCAAACATCGCGAGCTGTTCCGCGAAGGGGCCGCGACGAACGGGCTGACCGGCGAGAAAGCCGACGAAATCTTCGACTTGATGGAGAAGTTCGCGGGCTACGGCTTCAACAAGTCGCACGCGGCCGCGTATGCCCTGCTCGCGTATCACACCGCATGGCTGAAGGCGCACCATCCGGCGGAATTCATGGCGGCCAACATGTCGCTCGCCATGGACGACACCGACAAGGTCAAGATCCTGTTCGAGGATTGCCGGACCAACGGGATGGCGGTACTGCCTCCCGATATCAACCAGTCGGCCTATCGCTTCGAGCCGGTTGCGGAATCGGGCGGCAAGCGTTCGAAAACCATACGCTACGGTCTCGGTGCCGTGAAGGGCAGCGGCCAGAGCGCGATCGAAGAAATCCTGCGGGCACGCGAAGACGGGCCGTTTATCGATCTGTTCGATTTCTGCAACCGCATCGACCGGCGCATCGTCAATCGTCGCACGGTGGAAGCGTTGATCCGCGCGGGCGCGTTCGACACGCTGCACGACAATCGCGCGCAGCTGATCGCCTCGGTTTCGCTCGCGATGGAAGCCGCCGACCAGGCCAGCGCCAACGCGATGCAGGCGGGTCTGTTCGATATGGGCGATGCGCCGTCGCAAGGTCACGAGCTGGTCGACGAGCCCGCATGGGCCGAGAAGCGCAAGCTACAGGAAGAGAAGGGTGCGCTCGGCTTCTACCTGTCGGGCCATCTGTTCGATGCATACCGGGAAGAAGTGCGCCGCTTCGTGCGGCTGAAGCTGAGCGAGCTGAAAGAAGGTCGCGAGAAACTGGTGGCGGGTGTGATCGCGTCGCTGCGTACGCAGATGACCCAGCGCGGCAAGATGCTGATCGCGCTGCTCGACGACGGCACCGGCCAGTGCGAGGTCACCGTCTTCAACGAACAGTTCGAGGCGAACAAGCATCTCTTCAAGGAAGATGAGCTGCTCGTCGTCCAGGGGCAGGCGCGCAACGATGCGTTCACGGGCGGCATCCGCTTCACCGTCGATACCGTGATGGATCTCGAACGCGCGCGCAGCCGTTATGCGCAGGCCGTGAAGGTACAGATGAACGGCAATGCCGATGCAGGCGCCTTGCGCCGCGTGCTCGAAGCGTATTGCGCCGGCCCCGACGAGGTGCTGGCCGCGCCCGCGCCGTCCGCTTCGCGCGGCGGCAATGGCAATGGCAACGGCCGTGGCGGCGGTTACGGTGGCGGGGGAGGCTACGGCGGCAACGATGGCGGTGGCAGGCAGCGCGCGCCCGTGCAGATACCGGGCGGCCTCGCGGTGCAGATCGTTTATCGCAGTGAACACGCGGAAGGCGAAGTCCGCCTTGGCGATGCCTGGCGGGTCAAGCCCACCGACGAACTGCTCAGTGCATTGCGCGGTGAGTTTGCCGGCAGTTCGATCGAAATCGTGTACTGACGACAGTGCCCGGTGCCCGGCGTGAATTGCGCCGGGTGTTTTCGTCCCGTGGAAACCCATGACCAGAATCGGACTGTCCTGCAACGCGTTCCGGCACAGCGGCGGCCTCGAACGTTATGCCATGGATCTCGTGCGCGGTTTGCACAAAACCGGCATCACGCCTGCGGTGTTCGCGCGCCGTTTCGATCGCTCGTTACCGGAAATCGAACTCGTGGAGCCGCACCGCATCGCGGTGAACTGGCTGCCCGGCAAGCTGCGCGATGCGTGGTTCTCATGGCGGTTGCGGCGCGCGCGCGTGGCAGCCGGTATCGATGTGCTGATCGGCTGCAATCGGGTCGATTCGTCGGAGATCGCGATTTGCGGCGGCACGCATCGCGGCTTTCTACGCGCGGGTCGACGTGACACGCGGCCGTCCGATCATCGGCAGATCGTGCTCGAGCAGCGTCAGTACGATCGCGCCCAGTTCATCGTCGCGCACTCGGGGCTGATGCGCGACGAACTGATCAAACTCTATGGCGTGCCGCCGGAAAAAATCCAGCTGCTCTATCCGCCCGTCGATGCGCAACGCTTCACGCCGGTCAGTCGCGACGCACGTGCGCAGTTGCGGCAGCAGTTCGGTTTCGCGGACCACGAAGTCGTGCTGCTGTTTCCGTCGAGCAGCCACGAACGCAAGGGCTTGCCGCTAATCGAAGCGGCGCTGAAAGACAATCCGCTGCCGGTCGTAGTAGCAGTGGCCGGACGGCCGCCCGAACGCACCTCGCCGCAGATCCGCTACATCGGCTACGCGAAGCAGATCGAAGACTGCTACCGCGCCGCGGACTACACGATCCTCGCGTCGAACTACGAGCCGTTTGGCCTCGTCGGAATCGAGTCCGTGCTGTGCGGCACGCCCGTGATTTTTTCGTCGAATATCGCTTGCTGCGAAGTGCTCGCGGATGAAGCGCGCATTACGTTCGCGCCTGGCGATGTCGATGGATTGCGCGCGGCATTGGCGCAGGCTGTCAAGGCGGCAACCGATCCCGCGCGCAGTGCGCCGGGCAAGGATGCGATTCATTACGACATGAGCATCGGCGCGCATGTGAATGCGCTGCTAAAGCTTGTCGAACAGGTACGCAGCCAGCCGCGCTAAGGCGTGGCGCTTACAACTGCCCGTCACGCTCCCGATTCAGCCGATCAAGCTTGAGAAAACGGTAATAAACCGTCTCCGCATTGAACAGCGCAATCATGAATCCCGTGCGCCCATCGAGAAACCCGCGGCGCAGCAGATACGTGCGCAAAAAGGCCCACACACCACGGCCCAGTGCCTTACCGAAACTCGCCCGCTGGCCCGCCGCGTGCCGCTGCTGCGCACCCGCGCTCGAATAGGCGTCGAGCTTGCGCAGCACCGCCTCGAAGTCTTCATACGAGTAATGCAGAAGCTTGCCGTCGAGGCGCACCACCGGCTGCCCGGCGTTCTCGAAGATCAGCCGCTCGTGCACGAGATCGTCGGAGAAGCGCGCCGCGCCACGTTTGAAGAGCCGCGGAATCCAGTCCGGATACCAGCCGCTGTGATGAACCCATTGGCCGCAGAAACTCGACAACCGGTCGATTGCATAGACTTCTGCGCGCGGGTTGCGGATCGCGTCGCGAATCGACGCGGCCAGTTCCGGCGAGAGCACTTCGTCGGTGTCGATCGACAGGACCCAGTCGGTGGCGAGCGCATCGAGCGCGCGATTTTTCTGCGGACCGAAGCCAGGCCAGTCGGCGGCGACGATCACGCGTGCGTTGTGCGCGCGTGCGATCGCAACGGTGTCGTCGGTGCTGCCGCCGTCGACGACGACGATGTCATCGGCGAACGAAACCGCCGCGAGGCACTGCGCGAGCCGTGCGGCTGCGTTGTGTGCGATCAGCGCTACGCCGAGAGTAGGTTCCGCCATAAGCAGTCGTTGCGATTGAAGCAGCGTGAAGGAATCGACATCGATGACACCGCGGCTAGCGGCGCAGGTGCCACTTGACGAACAGAACGGGTTTGTACAGCGACGGAAAGGTCGCATACAGAAACACACGCAGCCGGTAACCGAACGACACGTCGTGGCTGCGTCCGAACAGCGCGAGCTTCGCCCCTACCGATGCGCTCGCGAAGATCGCGCTCGCATACTGTTCGCGAGCCGACTTGCGGGCGAGCGCGACGCGCATACCTTCGCCGACACCGACGTGTTCGGCGTCGCGGATCAACTGACGCGTCTCGCCGAGCCCATTGCGATTGGCGAGCCGGAAGCGCGCCACGAATTCGTCGGACGAGCGCCACGCGCGCTTGCGCGACAGGCCGCCGCGCCGGTATTTGACGAGCGGTTCGTGCAGCGTCAGTGCGCCGCCGCTCATGATCGCGCGGAACGTCATGATCTGGTCCTCGCCGTAAATGCCGGCTTCCATCTCGCCGAACCGGTCGAACAGACGTCGCGACCAGGTGTGCGCGGCGCCGACCACGTGGGGGCGCTTATCGGCCCAGTCCTGGAAGGTTTTGTAAGAACCCAGATCGGTGACTTCGAGCACACCGTGCACGTCGCCATCGGTGTCGAGATCGTAGAGGTCGGTGGCGATCAGGTCGGGGCGACGTCCGGCTTTCAGCCACGCGCCGACCACCGCGCGGCAGCGTTCGGGTAGCGAAACGTCGTCGCCGGCTGCGATGAACAGCAATTCGCCCCGGCTCTCGCGCACGAGCAGGCTCAGATGCGCGCTGATGCCGAGGTTCGACGGATTGCGTCGCATCCGCACGGTATGCGGCCCGGTGTAGCGTGCGACGCAGCGCTCGGCGGCGGCGTAGGTGCCGTCGCTGGATGCGTCGTCGGAGATGATGATTTCGAGTGGGGTGTAGGTTTGCCGCAGCGCGCCTTCGATAGCCGCTGCGACGGTCGCTTCCTGGTTATAGGTGATCAACAGCAGGCTGACGAGCGGAAACGCGGATCCGTCAGGTACGACGTTAACCATTGTGAAATCGCATGATTGGGAGGTTCCGCGGAGCATATCATCTTCGTCTTTCGATCCGGACAAAACCCGTGGTGGCGGGGGACGGACCGTTATAATGAGACAAATTTTCCGGACGTCCTGTGGTTACTACATGGTTTCTTTCGCTGCACTATGACCGCTAACAGAACTACCACCGTTGCGGCCGCTGTGCTGCTGTTTCTCGCGCCCGCGACGATGCTGACGTTGCGTGGCGGTACCGGCTACTGCTTTTTCCTGCTGCTCGCTGTCGCACTCGTCAACCTCGCGGTGATGCGCGGTCAGCGCGGCTATCTGGAACCGTTGCGCAAGTACCCGTTGTACACGGCGAGCATGCTGGCGTTCACGCTGTACCTGCCGTTGCAGCAACTGCTCGAGCATTACTATCTGCCCCGTCAATTCGACGCAATGTCGCGGCTCGTGCTGAGTCTGCCGATCTTCCTGCTGTTCTGCACCGTGTCGAGCCGCAGCCTTGCGTTCGTCGGCTGGGGATGTGCGGCGGGGGCGGTGGGGGCGGGCGCGTGGGCGTTCATCAGCGGCATCAACGCGAGCTGGGGCGACCTGAATCGCCTCGGCAACTACTACACGAACCCGATCCCGTTCGGCAACACGGCGCTGCTGCTCGGTTTTCTCGCCGTGCTGTCGATCCGCTGGGACTCCCGCCTCGCACGGCGCGTGTCGATTCCGGTAAAGCTGTTTGCGCTGCTCGCGGGCGGCTATGCGTCGTATCTGTCGGGCACGCGCGGCGGCTGGCTCGCGCTGCCGCTGTTCGCATGGCTCGTGGCGGCGAACTTCGGCTGGTTGCGGCACCGGGCGCGCCTCGCGATTGTCGGCGCCGTACTGGTGGTCGGCGTAGTGGCGCTGTTGTCGACCCATGTCGTGCAGCAGCGCCTGCGCGATACGGCGTCCGATCTGCACCAGCTCGAACACGGCAATGCCGATACGTCGATTGGCTTGCGCTTGCAATTGTGGAATGCGTCGTCACATCTGTTCCTGCAGAACCCGGTGCTGGGCGTCGGCAAGGGCAAGCTGGAAAGTTCGCTGCAAACGCTGGCGAATAACCACGAAGCGTCGCAGGCGATCGTCAACGAACGCGCGCATAGCGAATTCTTCTCGACGATCGCCGAACTGGGCACGTTCGGCGTCGCCTGTCTGCTGCTCTTATACTGGGGGCCGCTCGCGTATTTTCTGCGCCATTTCCGCTCGGCGGATGCGACGGTGTCTACGGCGGCCTATTGCGGGATCGCGATCAGCGGTTCGGCGATCATCTTCGGCCTGAGCATCGATATATTGTCTTCGGTCATGAACGTCGCGCTGATCGCGCTGCTATGGGCGACAATGATGGCCATTATTTACCGCGGGACGCGCGGCGAAGCCGTGTCGGCCAAACCGCAGACGGCCATTTGATCCCGGCCGTTTGATTCACCGCCCCGTAGCCCGGCTGCGGGGCCGCACCACTGCCGGGCTGCGCCAGGTTACGCCAGGCTGTTTGGCGCTGCCAGCGAGCGTTTGCCAGGGCTATTGCCCGATACAAGGACACTTCTTGGAAACCAGGAACACATTGCGCAAGGAAATCGGTGACGACGGTACCTCGTCGACCGACGTTCTGGACCGTCTCTGGCCGTATATCAAACCGGTTCTCGCCGTTCTGCTGTTGGGGATCGGCGCGATGGCCATCGTTGCCGCAACCGAAACCGGCATTCCGGCGCTGCTCAAGCCGCTGCTCGATCGTGGCTTCGGCACACGCGGTAACGTCGATGCGAAATGGCTGGTGCCGCTCGCCGTGATTGGACTCGCCATCGTGCGGGGCGTCGCGCAATACCTGTCCGGCTATCTGCTCGCCTACGTGTCGAACCGCATCCTGCTGCAGTTGCGACTCGACATGTTCCAGCGGATGCTCCACACCAGCGCCTCGTTCTTCCAGCGCGAAACGGCGAGCACGGTCATCAACGCGGTCGTCTTCGAGGTCAACCAGATCCTCAACGTGCTGCTGGGCGTGATGGTCACGCTGGTGCGCGATTCGCTGACGGTGGTTGGCCTGCTCGGCTGGCTGTTCTACCTGAACTGGCGCCTGACGCTGATCGTCGCCGTGGTCCTGCCTCCTATCGGCTGGGTGGTGAGCAAGATCAACCGGCGCCTACGGCACCTGAACCGCGAACAACAAACGCTCACGAACGAGCTGTCGTACATCGTCGAAGAGACCGTGGCGGGCTACAAGGTCGTCAAGGTCCATAACGGCGAGAAGTACGAGATGCACCGTTTCACCGAGATGAGCCGGCGCCTCAAAGGCTACGCGATGCGCCTGACGATCTCGGGTGGGCTCGCGCAGCCGCTCACGCAGTTTCTCGCGTCGATCGCACTGGCTATCGTGATCACGATAGCCGTGGTGCAGTCGTCCCACGACCAGACCACAGTGGGCGGTTTCGTCTCGTTTGTCACGGCGATGCTGCTGATCATCTCGCCGCTCAAGCACCTGATCGACGTCAATCAACCGCTGCAACGCGGCATGACCGCTGCAGAATTTATCTTCGGCCTGATCGACGAGCCGACCGAATCACAGGGCGGCGAACGCCGGCTCGAACACGCGCGCGGCGAAATCGAGTTCCGCCAGGTGTCGTTCAACTACGGCACCACCGAGCGGCCGACACTCGACCGCGTATCGTTCAAGGTGTCGCCGGGCGAAATGGTGGCGCTGGCCGGGCCCTCGGGCAGCGGCAAGACCACACTCGTCAATCTCCTGCCGCGTTTCTTCGATCCGGCCGGCGGCGAAATACTCGTCGATGGCGTGCCGATCAACGACTACGATCTGCACGACCTGCGCAGCCAGATGGCGATGGTGAGCCAGGACGTGGTGCTGTTCAACGATACGATCGCCGCCAACGTCGCGTACGGCCAGACGCCGGATCGCGAACGCGTCGAAGCGGCGCTGCGCGCGGCGAATCTGATGGATACGGTGAACGCGATGCCGAACGGTATCGATACGCTGGTCGGTGGGAACGGTATGCGTCTGTCGGGCGGGCAGCGTCAGCGTCTCGCGATTGCACGCGCGATCTACAAGGACGCGCCGATCCTGATTCTCGACGAGGCGACCTCGGCACTCGATTCCGAATCCGAACGCCATGTGCAGGTCGCACTCGAAACGCTGATGAAGGGACGTACGACGCTGGTGATCGCGCACCGCCTGTCGACGATCGAGCGCGCGGATCGCATTCTCGTGCTGGAAGGCGGGAAGATCGCGGAGCAGGGTAGTCACGACGAACTGCTGATGCAGGGCGGCCTGTATGCGCATCTGCACAAGATCCAGTATCAGCAGCAGGCGGCGTGAGCGGGTCGCGCGGTTAACC
Organism: Paraburkholderia acidicola; assembly: GCF_002362315.1. Lineage (GTDB taxonomy): Bacteria > Pseudomonadota > Gammaproteobacteria > Burkholderiales > Burkholderiaceae > Paraburkholderia > Paraburkholderia acidicola. The sequence continues at coordinate 101,852 of NZ_MTZV01000004.1, read as the reverse complement.
GCGGTGCTGGCGGACTGTACGCATCACGCATCACAGATACACATCGCGAAAGCGGCGCAGCTCAACTGAATAACTCAACTGCGCTGCTGAACGCCCCGCGTCTGATCCGCCTCACGTGCTGTCGTCGCCGCGTCACCCGCTTCCGCACGCAGCTCGGCGAACGCCTTGAGCACACGCGACACCGGCAGGAAGTGTTTCCATAGCCGGTCTTTCGCGATCTTCCCCGGCAACACCGGCAGCGGTAGAACCGCGCGGCTCGGTGCCCAGCCCGGCCGCCAACGCAGCGCGATCTTGCGTCGTACCGCAAGCGAGACCGCGGGCACCCCGAGATTCGACGCCAGATGCGCGATGCCCGAATCGTTGCCGATGAACCATCCCGACTCGTAGATCCACGCGGCGACATCAGCAAGCGTAGCGAATGCCGGCCGCGGCAAACCATGCTCGTCGAGTACGTTCCAGTCCTTGCGTTCGTGTGCGGCCATCACGAACTCGGGCTCGAAGCCCGCGTTGCGTAGTTGCAGCGCCAGCGCGATAAAGCGCTGCGGAAGCCAGCTTTTGCGCGGCAGGTTTGCGGTTGGGTGAATCACGACACGACGTGTATGAGTGCGTGCGTGCAGATGCGGCGGCGGGACGAGTCCGTTATCCGGCACCACGTCGGCAAGGCCGAGATCGAGCGAACACAGTTCCATCTGGATCCGCACCATGGTTTTCACCTGCCGGTAGCGCGGCCACTCGTCCATCACGAGTACACACGGATGCCAGTCGCGCGTGCCTTCGATCACGTCGGGTGGATACGCATGCAGCAACACGTCGAATCCGCCGAGCAGGCTGCGCGCCTCGTCCGGACGCACGGTCGGATGCACCTCGAACGATGCGAACCAGTCCTTCAGCGAATAGATGTAGTCGCCGAATACGGCAACGCGATGACCGTTGCGCACGAGATTGTGTGCAACGACCATGGTGAGCAGCGAATCGCCGAGGCGGGGGGACATCAGGAGCGCGACGGATTGTCCGGAAGCAAGACGCATGGAGCAATAACCTGGAATTTCGTTTGACTGGCGTAGTGCGCAGACCCGCTTGCGGGCGAACGGCGTGAGGTGAACCGATGGAGTAGTTGGAGTATGGCCGGTCCGGATGGTTCTCTACGATGACGCGTTGCGGCTCAGGAATGTCCGGGTGCAAGCGCGGGTTGAGTGTTGCGGTGGTTGCGGATGGCCGCGTGGGTTGCATCGCGTCCAGCGACTAAAGGCCGAATTGTACAGTGGGGTAAGCCCGCAGCCGTGTGGCGGGGCACGTAGCGCGAGGCTGCGGCGTCGATGACCTTGAAGAACGCCGGCTGGCAATTGGCAGCGCCGGCGCGGTATCGCGTGCGCCCGCAGTGCTGTCACACGCCACTGGTCACGAGCGCCAGCACCGACAGATCCGGATGCGTGCCGTCGACAATGCTCCGTCCCACGTGCACGCCTTCGAACAGTGCATCGGCGGCGCTCGCAAAGCTCACGTCGCCATCCGGATGAAACGGCACCGCATGCCCCGGAATTGCCGGATCCGCTCCGGGATGACAGACGTAGCCGATGTACGTGTAGCGCAGCGGTTTCGCGTCGGGTGGAACCGTGGGCGGATCTTGCGGAAACGGTGCGACGTGGACCTCGAAGCCTTCGTACTCCGCTGTTTGCCAGCATGCATATTCGCGGTACTCGTCGATCATGGTCGTCTCCGTCGGTCAGGGCGCCTTGGCGCGTTTGCGGCGCGGCTTCAATGCCGGTGTCGCATCCTGTCCCAGAGCCGGTGACCGTCATGACGCATCGCGCCTGTCCGGTGTTCTCGGCGGTGGTGCGAACCGAGCACCATCACCGCAATGGCGATGACCATGAGCCCCACCACGATGCTGACCATCGATTCAGCCATGGCAGCCTCCCTTCACGTCGTATTGCATCCTAGAAATTCTAGGCGATGCGGATGAAAAGGCGCTGGGCAAACGGGGGAGGTGTTGTTCCGGGTTTGGGTGCGTCGAGTCATTAAAAAGCACTTATAAGAGGCGTATATGGAGATTTCTGTGTCATTGTGCTACATTTATGAGGCACAAGGAGTTCTCTCATGGATTGCACCCTGCAGATATTCCTGGATGATCGCTGGATCGACTGCGCTGAGGTCGAACTCAACGGTGGGCTATGCCAGTGGAATCATCTGGTGATCTATGCCGTCGAGCACGCGGATGCCCCGTTATCACTGGCCGAGCCAGTAGATATGGACATCCGCGCGGCCCGGGCCATGCCCGCCTTCCTCTATGACCTCGTTCCGCAAGGGGCTGGCCGTCGCTTCCTGCTGAGCCAGTTGCAACTACCGGATGGTCCCGATGCGGACTTTCCGCTGATCTGTGCGGGTGCCTTTAATCCGGTGGGGCGTATTCGGGTTGCCGAAGCAGTCGATTATCTTGGGGCGCACCTGACACGGCACGCGGATGCGCGCAATCTGCCGGGACTGACAATTGACGATGTCGCCGGGCGTAGCGCGGAATTCGCAGAAAGGATGCATCTGCACGGGATGTTGGGCACAGGTACCACAGGCGTTCAGGGCGCCGCGCCGAAGTACCTGCTGACACGGGACCGGGCAGGCCTGTTGCACGGCGATGCCGTACTCCCCGACGCCGACGCTACCCAGCATCTGATCGTGAAACTACCGCGCGGCAATAGTGCAGCCGACCACAAGGTCCTGCGCAATGAAGCCGCATATATGCGGGTAGCCGCTGCACTCGGTATCCGCACGCACATGGATTTACCCACGCTTCACGGAGATGTTCTGCTGATCCCCCGCTTTGACCGGATCGTGCGCGACGGGAAAGTCGTGCGTCTCCATCAGGAAAGCGTGGCATCCATCCTGGGGCTGTCCGGCTTTGACCGGCGCCCGAGCCTTTTCGACGTCACGGCCGGAATCCGCAAGGTGGCGACCGATCCCGCAGCCGAGACGCTCGAATTCATCAAGCGCGACGTGCTCAATCTGGCGATGCGCAACACGGACAATCACGCACGCAATACGGCCGTACAACTTGTCGACGGCAAGGTCCAACTCACGCCTTTATTCGATTTCGCTCCGATGTATCTGGACCCCGAAGGGATTGCCCGAACGCTCAGGTGGTATCGACCCGATACCAGGGTTGAGTTGACGGACTGGGCCGACATCGTTGCCGCGCTACCTGTTCCTGACCAGGAGCGCAAGCTACTCGCTCAGGGATTGAATCAGTTTGCCGCACAGATCGAGCGCCTGCCGGACATCCTGGAAGCGCAGGGCGTCGATCACGACATCGTCGATTTCCTGGCGCTTTCGGTCGATACGCAGACCCGCCAACTGAAAACCCTTTAATAACCGCCAGAGACCCATCATGCCCCGTCGGAACCGACCCACCCGTGACGAGCAGAATGCCTTGCGCAAAGCGTTCTACGAAAGAATCGAGCGGGGCGACATGACCATTCCCGAGGCCATGAAAGCGATGCGCGAGATGACGGGCCTGACTCAGGCGGAATTCGCCGCGCACCGGGGCGTCAGCCGCCGGGTCGTCCAGGACACCGAGCGCGGAGCCGGCAACCCAACCGTTGATTCGCTCAACAGCATTGCGAAGCTCTTCGGGCTGCGCGTTGGATTCGTTTCGATCAGACCCAAAACCCCGGTTTCACCGGCCACGAGCTAACGGCTTTGATCGGCAATCGCGACGGATCACATCGCGCAGGTAACCTGTAACGATATGTAAAGCTTTGAGATTTAGCCGTAACCTGCGTAATCCCTCGCAGAACTAGACTGGTCGCCGGTTAATCGGGCAATGGTCCGATGCATCCTGGACGACCTCTCTATGCTTTCAGTGGAACGGGCAACGCCGGCGCTCCCCGCGATCGAATTGCCGTCAAAGCCTCATCGCTATACATGGCCCGGCCCGATCCGGCGCATCCGGGGCACGATGCTCAAGCTGCTGTATCGCTGGACGCACTCCCGCGCATTTCGTCACAACGAACGCTTATGGGGAGCCGTCGCTGTCGAGCGACATGAAAGCGGATACCTGCGGCGCATGCGGGTCGGGCGTCACGAACTGCCGATTGAAAATGCGGACACGCTGCTCGGTGCATTCAACGGCGCCTGTCATCTGATTGCGACCGGTCCTTCAATCAACGATATCGACTACGCGTCGCTCGATCTCGATCACGTCATGGGTGTGAACGGCGCGATTGCATTGCAGGACCGGCACCCGGTGCAGTTCGACTACTACTGCATCGTGGACGCCGGGTTCGCGAGAAACCGTCCCGACCTGGTGGCCCGCGTGATGCAGCAGCGCCTTGTCCTGTTCGCTACGCCGCTGGTCCTCTGGTACATCGCGCAGTACTTCCCGCTCGAACAGATGCAGTGCCGGATCTTTCCCATCGAGGACGTTCGCTACCCTGCATGCCGGCGCGCGTTGCGTCGTCAGGAACTGCGCGCTGCACAGACCCGCGATGGCCTCGTCGTGTTTGACGAAGCGCGTGCACTCGGTTTTAGCCTCGATATCCGGCGCGGTACATTCGACGGTCGCACCGTGGCGTACACGGGTCTGCAGATCCTTCATTCGCTGGGCTTCGACACGCTCTATCTGCACGGGCTCGATTTTCGTCACGCCGCGCGCACACCGCGCTTTTACGAAACCGCCAATACGATGCAGCCCAGTTCGCTCGACGATCATTTCGATGCGTTCATCGCGCCATCGTTTCGCGAGGCAGCGGCGTTGCTCGAGCGTCGTGGAGTGCGTATGGTGAACCTGTCGCCGCATGGCGCGCTTGATACGCAGATCGCCGAAAAGGGCGACTGGCGGCAGTTGCGTCGGGCGTCGATGGCGTATGGGTAAGTGGCGATCCGCGCGATGCGGCGCTTGATGTTATACGGGAATCCCGTATAATTCGCGCATGCGGACTGTGATTGAAACCCCGACTTTCCAGAAGCAGGCCGAGCGTATTTGGTCCGACGCCGAACGTCTCGACTTTATTACGTGGATTGCCGTGAATCCGGATGCGGGAGATGTGATCCCGGGTGCCGACGGCGCTCGCAAAGTCCGCTGGAAGCGCGCAGGCACGGGGAAGTCCGGTGGCGCGCGAGTAATCTACTTCAACCTCACCGATGAGGAAATCGTGTTGCTCGTGGCGGTCTATGCCAAGACTGAGCGCGAGAACATGCTCCCCCGGGACATTCGAAAGGTGCTGTGATGGACATCGAGAAAATCGCTAAGGCCATCGAGGCCGACGCCGGTGAGTCGCTGCCGGATCTGCGCCAGGCGCTTGCAGAAGCCAAGGCGCGAGCTGGCCGCGTGACAACGCCCGAGCAAATGCTTGTGCGCCAGGCACGCGAAGCGTCGGGCTTGACTCAACCTGCGTTCGCAGAGCGGATCGGTACGCCGGTTGCGACGCTGCGCGACTGGGAACAAGGTCGGTTTTCTCCCTCGGGCGCAGTGCTGTGCCTTCTCCGTTTGATTATTCGACATCCTGAGTTGACCGCGGAGCTTGCGGCATAACATAGCGGCCCTTAGTGGGCTTACATCAGCACGATATCGTACTGCTCCTGACTCAGATTCGACTCCACCTGCAACGACACCGGCTTGCCGATGAAATCGATCAACATCGCGAGATGCTGCGATTCCTCTTCGAGGAACAGATCGATCACCTGCTGCGACGCGACCACGCGAAACTCACGCGGATTGAACTGCCGCGATTCGCGCAAGATCTCGCGCAGCACGTCGTAGCAGACAGTGCGCGACGTCTTGACCTGGCCTTTACCCTGGCACACCGGGCAAGGTTCGCAGAGCACATGCGCGAGCGATTCACGCGTGCGCTTGCGCGTCATCTCGACGAGCCCAAGCTGCGAAAAACCGTTCACGGTCACGCGCGTGCGATCGCGCGACAACGCTTTCTTCAATTCGCCGAGCACCTGGTCGCGGTGCTCGACGTTCTCCATATCGATGAAGTCGATGATGATCACGCCGCCCAGATTGCGTAGCCGCAACTGGCGCGCGATCGTATGCGCGGCTTCCAGATTCGTCTTGAAGATCGTGTCGTCGAAATTGCGTGCGCCGACGTAGCCACCGGTGTTGACATCGATGGTCGTCATCGCTTCGGTCTGGTCGATGACCAGATAGCCGCCCGACTTCAGATCGACGCGCCGCGACAGCGCCCGCTGGATTTCCGTCTCGATGTTGTACAAATCGAAGAGCGGCCGCTCGCCGGTGTAGTGATGCAGTTTCGGCGACACCGTGGGCGTGAATTCTGCCGCGAAGTCGGACAGCATCTGGAAGGTCTCGCGCGAATCGACCTGGATGCGCGTCGTCTCGTCGTTGACGAAATCGCGCAGCACGCGCTGCGCAAGATTCAGGTCCTGGTAGAGCAGGGTGGTGGGCGGCATGCGTTGCGATTGCGACTGGATCGTTGCCCACGTCTTGCGCAGATAGGCGACATCGGAGGCGAGTTCCTCGCTGGTCGCATCTTCGGCGATCGTGCGTACGATATAGCCGCCTTTCTCGTCCACCGGCAGCACGGCCGTCAGGCGCGCGCGTACCGCTTCGCGTTCGGTCTCGCTCTCGATCTTCTGCGAGATGCCGATATGCGGCTCCTGCGGCAGATAGACAAGCGTGCGTCCCGCGATGCTGACCTGGGTCGACAGGCGTGCGCCCTTGGTGCCGATCGGATCCTTGACCACCTGCACCATCAGCGTCTGTCCTTCGAACACGATCTTCTCGATCGGTTGATGCGGTACAGGACGTTGCGGGTCACCTTCGGTGCGCGGATGCCAGATGTCGGCGACATGCAGGAACGCGGCACGCTCGAGACCGATATCGATGAAGGCCGATTGCATGCCGGGCAGCACACGCACGACCTTGCCGAGATAGACGTTGCCGACCCGTCCGCGCGATAGCGTGCGTTCGACATGAAGCTCCTGGACCGAGCCCTGCTGGACGAGCGCGACGCGCGTTTCCTGAGGGGTGACGTTGATCAGGATTTCTTCGTTCATGGTTTTGTTCTAGAAGTCGATGCGCACTGCGCGTAACAGCGCAGCGGTCTCAAAAAGCGGCAAACCCATGATACCTGAATAGGACCCGTCGATATGTTCGACGAACTCCGCGGCGCGTCCCTGGATGCCATAAGCGCCTGCCTTGCCCGTTGGTTCGCCGGTCGCTATGTAGCGGCGCAGCATCTGCCCGGAGGCCGCAGCGAAGCGTACGCGCGAGCGGGACAGCACGGTGGGTAATAGCGCGCCGTCGGCAGTGACTGCAGCGACTGCTGTCAGCACGTCGTGGTCGCGGCCAGCGAGGCGCGCGAGCATCGCGAGCGCATCGTCGGCGTCGACGGGCTTGCCGAGGATCGCATCGTCGATCGTGACGGTTGTGTCCGCAACGAGGATCGGCGCATGCGTAAGGCTGCTTGCCACGAGGCGCGCGCGTGCGGCTTGCGCCTTCGCTGCGCAGACACGCACGACGTAGTCGTGGGCGGCTTCGCCGGGCAGTTCGGCTTCGAGCGCTTCGGCATCTTCATCAGGACGCGGCAGCAGCAGTTCGAAGCGCACGCCGAGCTGTTGCAGCAATTCCTGACGGCGCGGACTCTGCGAGGCGAGATAGACGAATGGGTACAGTGCAGCAGATGACATGGCGGCGTTTCCGGAGGACGCGTGACGGTTGCGGCGCAGCACAACTGCGCGGCGCAACCGCGCAGTACGCACGGGATGCGCCGCGCGGCGGAGCCCGCACTACGCGCGATGATAAGGATGATTCTGCGTAATGGTCCACGCGCGATACAACTGCTCGGCGAGCAGCACGCGCACCATCGCATGTGGCAGCGTCAGGCTGGAGAGCCGCAGCAGCATATCGGCGCGCGCCTTCAGCGCCGGGTCGAGCCCGTCCGCGCCGCCGATCAGGAACACCACGTCGCGTCCGCCCTGCTGCCAGTCTGGCAACGCGGCGGCGAGCTGCATCGTGGTCCAGTCTTTGCCATGTTCATCGAGTGCGACGATGCGCGCCTGCTTCGGCAGGGCGGCTTCGATGCGCTGGCGTTCGGCAGCCATCACGCTGTCGGCGGAACGGCCCGACGAGCGTTGCTCGGGCTTCAACTCGCGCAACTCGATGCGCAGCTCGGGCGGCATGCGCTTCGTGTATTCGTCGAAGCCGGCTGCGATCCAGTCGGGCATCTTGTGACCGACCGCGAGGATGTGCAGTTTCATGATGGCGTACGTGAGGCTACGCTGGCGCGCGCCACGCGGCGGTCCGCATGGCGCGCCAGCGCGGCTGCCTGCGTGACCACAATGAGCTAGCTACGCCGCGCGGGCGTCTTGCGAGCGGGCTTGGGCTTCGCGACCTTCGCAGCCTTGGCGACCTTCGCGGTCTTTGCCACCTTCGCGACCGGCTCATCGTCCTCGTCCTCATCGTCGAGCGGCTCGCTCGCCTGCGCACCGCCGAACGGGTTCGGCGTCGACAGCTTGATGCGCACCGGCTTGTCACCCCAGATCTCTTCGAGGTTGTAGTACTGACGCAGCGCCGGCTGCAGGATGTGGACGACCGCGTCGGCGCAGTCCACCAGCACCCATTCGCCGATGTCTTCGCCCTCGGTGCTGATCACTTCGCCGCCGGCTTCCTTGACCTTGTCGCGCACATTCGACGCGAGTGCCTTGGTTTGCCGGTTCGACGTGCCGCTCGCGACGATCACGCGATCGAACAGCGAGGTCAGGTGGGTGGTGTTGAACACCCGGATGTCTTGCGCTTTCACGTCTTCGAGAGCGTCGACGATCGCGCGTTGCAGTTTGCGTATATCCATATTTACTGGTGGTACAGATGATGTTGAAGAATATAGTCCCACACGGCTGCGGGAACGTGGCTGGCTGGTTGGCCAACCTCGTTGTCCGCACGGTTCGCATGATGTGCGACCCGTTCGCGCAGATGTGCGCGGATGTCCGTGGCCGAGACGTCGAATGCCAGTGTCGTATCGATCAGCAGATGCCCGCAGGGTGTTGCCTGCAATACGTCGGCGCTCGCTGCGCGCGCCGCAATTTCAGCCGCCACGACGGGCGGAATCGAACCCAGATCGAAACCGGGCCGCGTCGACGCGCACACGTGCGCGAACTCGAACAGTTTGCGCCAGTCGCGCCAGGTGTCGAGCTTGACCAGTTGATCCGCGCCGATCAGCAGCGCCAGCGACGTTTGCGATCCTTCTCGCTCGCGCCAGCGGGCGAGGGTTTCGACGGTATAGGTCGGGCCGTCATGTTCGATTTCGTCGGTGGCGACGCTGACTGTCACGCCAGGTATCGTCAGGGTCCGGGCCGCGATGCGCGTCATCGCGAGGCGATGCTGGGCTGCCGTGACGTCGGTTTTCTGCCACGGCTGGCCGGCGGGCAGCAGCACGAGCTCGGTCAGTTGCAGCACGTCGGCGAACCGTCGCGCCAGCGCGAGGTGGCCGTCGTGGACCGGATCGAACGTGCCGCCGAGCAGACCGATCCGGCGGGGCAGGGCAGCGGAAAGAACGGGCGGATTCAGATCGTGATCCTTTGTCGTGACAAGGCGTGCGCCGGGGTGCGTCTGGCGGCCGCGAGGCGGGCAGTCTTCACCCGGCACTCATGTTCGGCGGCCATCACACCCACTCGCGCGGCACGAGGAAGTCGCTCTGCAAGCGTGCTTCCGGCGTGCCGGGCTCAGGATGCCAGTTATAGCGCCAGTTGGCGACGGGCGGCATCGACATCAGGATCGACTCGGTGCGTCCGCCGCTTTGCAGCCCGAACAGTGTGCCACGGTCGAACACCAGGTTGAACTCGACATAACGGCCACGCCGGTAGGCCTGGAAATCGCGCTCGGCCTGGGTGTACGGCTGGTTGCGGCGTTTCTCGACGATCGGCAGATAGGCCTTGAGAAACGCGTCGCCGACGCTTTGTACCATTTCGAACGAACGCTCGAAGCCTGGCGCCGAGAAATCGTCGAAGAAAATCCCGCCGATACCGCGTGTCTCGTTGCGATGCTTGAGGAAGAAATACTCGTCGCACCAGCGCTTGAAGCTCGGGTACAGGTCTGCGCCGAACGGCTGCAGCGCGTCGCGACACACGCGATGAAAATGCTGCGCGTCTTCTTCGTAGCCGTAGCACGGCGTGAGATCCATGCCGCCGCCGAACCAGAACACCGGCGCTTCGTTTGGCTTGGTGGCCATCAGCAGGCGCACGTTCATGTGCACGGTCGGGCAGTGCGGATTGTGCGGATGCAGCACGAGCGACACGCCCATCGCCTCGAAACTGCGCCCCGCGAGCTGCGGCCGCGCTGCGCTCGCCGACGCGGGCAGTGCGTCGCCGGCGACGTCCGACAGGCCGATGCCGGCCCGTTCGAAAAATTCGCCGCCTTCGAGAATGCGCGTGCAACCGCCGCCGCGCAGCTTCTCGCCGGGGCCGCGCTGCCATGCGTCGGTGGCGAACGGCTTGCCGTCGAAGGCGCCGAGCGTATCGGCGATGCTGGCCTGCAACTGCTGCAGCCAGCTACGGACGGCCTGGACGTTATAGGTCGGATCGGTCATGAATACGGGGCTGCTGGGCGGCCCGGTTGGGTGGCCGCGGGTTCAGGGGAGTGCCGGCCGGCGGGCCGTCATGGCAACAAGCGGGCCGAAATCCCGCCGTTTGCCGCGTCGCGGGCGGCCAGCACCGGACGCCCGCGGCAATACCCGAAGTGTAGCGCCGAAGCCGGCCGGCGCCCGCGCGAGGCGCCGCACCGGTCGCTCAATGCTTGCGGTTGAGCGCGCGATAACCGATGTCGCGGCGATACTGCATGCCGTCGAAGGAGATCTGGTTGATCGTCTCGTACGCAACCGATTGCGCACTGCGCACCGAATCCGCGAGCCCGACCACGCACAGCACGCGACCGCCCGACGTGAGCAGCTTGCCGTCCACGAGCGTCGTGCCCGCGTGGAACGTCACCGATTCTTCGGTGGCAGCCGGGATATCGCTGATGCGGTCGCCCTTGCGCGGCGTCTCCGGATAGTTGTGCGCGGCGAGCACGACGCCGAGCGCGGTGCGGCGATCCCAGTCGAGTTCGACGGTATCGAGCGTTCCGGCGATCGCCTGTTCGACGACCTTCGAGAAATCGCCCTTGAGCCGCGCCATGATCGGCTGCGTTTCCGGGTCGCCCATCCGGCAGTTGAATTCGAGCGTCTTCGGGTTGCCTTGCGCGTCGATCATCAGACCGGCGTACAGGAAGCCGGTGAAGCGCACGCCTTCCTTTTCCATGCCGCGCACAGTAGGCAGGATGATTTCGCGCATCACGCGTGCATGCAGTTGCGGCGTGACGATCGGCGCGGGCGAGTAGGCGCCCATTCCGCCGGTGTTCGGCCCCTGATCGCCGTCGAGCAAACGCTTGTGATCCTGGCTCGACGCAAGCGCCAGCACGTGCTTGCCGTCGACCATCACGATGAAGCTCGCTTCCTCGCCGGTCAGAAACTCTTCGATGACGACACGCGCGCCCGCATCGCCGAGCTTGTTGCCGGACAGCATCATGTCCACGGCGGCGTGCGCTTCTTCGAGCGTCTGCGCGACCACCACGCCCTTGCCGGCAGCGAGGCCGTCGGCCTTGACCACGATCGGTGCGCCTTTCGCGTCGAGGTACGCATGCGCCGCGGCCGGTTCGGTGAAGGTTTCGTATTCGGCGGTGGGGATCGCGTGACGTTTCATGAACGCCTTCGCAAAGTCCTTCGAACTTTCCAGTTGCGCGGCTTCTTTGCTCGGCCCGAAGATCTTCAGACCGCGCGAGCGGAACAGATTGACGATGCCGGCCGCGAGCGGGCCTTCCGGGCCGACCAGCGTGAACGCGATCTGCTCGCGCTCGGCGAAATCGGCGAGCGCAGCCGGCTCGGTGATGTCGATGTTGAGCAGCCGCTCGTCGTGCGCGGTGCCGCCGTTGCCGGGCGCGACGTAGACGAGCTGCACGCGCGGCGACTGCGCGAGCTTCCATGCGAGCGCATGTTCGCGACCGCCGGAACCGACGACGAGTAACTTCATGTGTTTCCCCGAAGACTAAAAACCGTGAACGGCTGACGCGCGAGCGTTAGATCGTCAGCCGTGAATCTGTGAATATTCAGTCGCGAGGTTCGCACAGCGCGAACCGGCGCGCCTGCCACTGCCACGCGAGCCCGCCTGGGCAACCTCGGTCAGCGCAACGCAGCGCGCTCACTCGTCGGCGATTGCTGCGTTTGTATAGACTTCCTGCACGTCGTCGAGATTTTCGAGCGCATCGAGCAGCTTCTGCATTTTGAGCGCGTCGTCGCCGGTGAACTCGATTTCCGTCTGCGGTTTCATCGTCACTTCGGCCATTTCGGCCTTGAAGCCGGCCGCTTCGAGCGCGGACTTCACCTTCGGGAAATCGTTGGCCGGACACAGCACTTCGATGCTGCCGTCGTCGTTCGTCACGATGTCTTCGGCGCCGGCTTCGAGCGCCGCGTCCATCAGCTTGTCTTCGGGCGTGCCCGGCGCGAACAGGAACTGGCCGACGTGATCGAACATGAACGACACCGAGCCGTCGGTGCCCATATTGCCGCCGAACTTCGAAAACGCGTGACGCACTTCCGCGACGGTGCGGATGCGGTTGTCGGTCATCGTGTCGACGATGATGGCCGCGCCGCTGATGCCATAGCCTTCGTAGCGGATTTCCTCGTAGTTCGCGCCGTCCACACCGCCGGTACCGCGCTGGATCGCGCGGTTGATGTTGTCCTTCGGCATGTTGGCGTCGTACGCCTTCTCGACGGCGAGCCGCAGACGCGGGTTCGTATCCATCTCTCCGCCGCCCATGCGGGCAGCGACCTGAATTTCCTTGATGAGCCGCGTCCAGATCTTGCCGCGCTTTGCGTCGGTCGCTGCTTTCTTATGCTTGATGTTGGCCCATTTCGAATGACCCGCCATACCTTTCTCCAGCGCATGCGCCTTGAGGCGCACACATAGTGCAATTGTCGTTGCGATGTCGGGCGCTCGCCCGGTCAGCAGACGCGAATTTTATCACGCCGCCGACCGTCGGCCTGCGCCTGAAAACCGCGTACAGCCTTGGTGACCGCCCAGGCTGGCGCTCTCGCGCCGGCCCGCGCGGCGCTCAGTTCTTCGTGCCGAACAGCCGGTCGCCGGCGTCGCCGAGGCCGGGCACGATGTACGCGTGCTCGTTCAGATGCGAATCGAGCGACGCCACGTACAGCTTCACGTCCGGGTGCGCGTCCTGGAACACCTGTACGCCCTCGGGCGCCGCCACCAGCGCGAGGAACATGATGCTGGAGCCTTCCACACCACGGCGTTTGAGCACATCCACGGCATGCACGGCCGAGTAGCCGGTCGCGACCATCGGATCGCACAGGATGAAGTTGCGGTCCTCGAGATCGGGCAACCGCACCAGATATTCGACCGGCCGGTGATCGTCGGCCCGGTAGACGCCGATATGGCCGACGCGCGCCGACGGGATCAGCTCAAGCAGTCCGTCCGACATGCCGACGCCCGCGCGCAGCACCGGCACGATCGCGAGTTTCTTGCCCGCAATGACCGGCGCGTCGATATCGACGAGCGGGGTCGAGACGGGCCGAGTGGTCATCGGCAGGTTGCGGGTGATTTCGTAGCCCATCAGCAGCGTGATCTCGCGCAGCAGTTCGCGGAACGTGCGCGTCGACGTGTCGCGGTCGCGCATATGCGAGAGCTTGTGCTGGATCAGCGGGTGATCGAGGATGAAAAGATTGGGAAAGCGGCTGTCCTGGGTCATGGCTTATGCGCAAGCGCTGCGAAAAGGTGGCGGGGTGGCGGGCGGAAGCTCGGGGAATGGCAGGCTGGTTCGCGCCGGACAGACCGGTCAGGCGAACCACGGCTGCAAGTTTACCGAAAGTCCAGGCCGAAGATAGCGGAGATTATGCGCGGGGCGGCGGGCGAGGCCGTGCGTGGCCTCCGGCAGTGCGGCGGCGATTCTTCTAGAATCGAGGGAAATTTCGTTCGCACCCAAAGGGAAACGCACATGGATATGGGAATCGCTGGACGCACCGCGCTGGTTTGCGCGGCAAGCAAGGGGCTCGGCCGAGGCTGTGCCGAGGCGCTCGCCGCCGAAGGTGTGGCGCTGACGATCGTGGCCCGCACCGCGCAGACGCTCGAAGCCACCGCTGCGGAAATTCGCGCGCAGACCGGCGTCGAGGTCAAGACGGTAGCCTGCGATATCACCACCCCCGAAGGCCGCGCCGCAGCGCTCGCCGCCTGTCCGCAGCCGGACATTCTCGTCAATAACGCGGGCGGGCCGCCGCCGGGAGACTTCCGTTCGTTCACTCACGACGACTGGATCAGCGCCCTCGAAGCCAACATGCTGACGCCGATCGCGCTGATCCAGGCGACCATCGACGGCATGATGGCGCGCGGTTTTGGCCGCATCGTCAATATCACGAGTTCGTCGGTGAAGGCGCCGATCGATGTGCTGGGGCTGTCGAACGGCGCGCGCTCGGGGCTGACGGGGTTCGTTGCCGGCGTGGCGCGCAAGGTCGCGGGGCAGGGCGTGACGATCAATAACCTGCTGCCGGGCTCGTTCGATACGGATCGTGTGAACGCAGCCATCGCCGCGCAGGCCAAAGCGCAGGATGTGTCGATCGAGGAGTCGCGGCGCCGGCGCATGGCGTCGATTCCCGCAGGCCGGCTGGGGACCCCCGACGAGTTCGGCCGCGCCTGCGCGTTCCTGTGCAGCGTGCATGGCGGCTATATCACCGGACAGAACTGGTTGATCGACGGTGGCACGTACCCCGGAACGTACTGAGTGCAACGCGAGCCCCGCAGCGTGTGGGCCCGCGAAATCAGGCAAAACCGGACAAAAACAGACCCATTCAGGAGACCGCAGTCATGAGCACCCGCGTCGCGCTGATCGCGCACGACCACAAGAAGGACGACATCTCGAGGTACAGCGGATGCTGTCCGGCCCGCACGGCGGCGACCTGCAGATCGGTGCGCAACTGGCCGAGGGTAACGTCGACATGGTGATCTTCCTGCGCGACCCGATGACACCGCAGCCGCACGAGCCCGACATCAATGCGTTGGTGCGCGCGTGCGATGTGCACAACGTACCGTGCGCGACCAATATTTCGACGGCACGCATGATCCTCGACGCGCTCACGCTGCGCGTCGCCGGGCGTGTGTGACGTAACGCTTCGCCAGTCACACTGACACAGTTCGCATCGAAAACGTATCGAGAACGCATCGGAAACCAGGAGAGAAGATGGTCAAGGCAACACGATTCGACAAAACCGGCGGCCCCGAAGTCATGAAGTGGGTCGACGTCGAAGTAGGCGAACCGGGCGCGGGCGAAATCCGCGTGAAGCAGCATGCGGTCGGTCTGAACTATATCGATGTGTATTTCCGCACGGGTCTGTATCCGTTGCCGTTGCCGGGCGGTCTCGGCATGGAGGCCGCAGGCGAGGTGAGCGCGGTCGGTGCGGGCGTCGAGAACCTGCAGGTGGGCGATCGCATTGCCTATGTCGCGCGGCCGCCGGGCGCCTATGCGCAGGAGCGCGTGCTGCTTGCGGAAAAGGTCGTGAAACTGCCTGACGGAATCAGCTACGAACAGGCGGCTTCGGTGATGCTGCAGGGGCTCACTGCGCAATACCTGTTGCGCCGTACCTATCCGGTCAAGGCGGGCGATACGATCCTGATCCAGGCCGCCGCGGGTGGCGTCGGGCTGCTGGCGTGCCAGTGGGCGAAAGCGCTTGGCGCGACCGTGATCGGTACGGTCGGCTCGGATGAGAAAGCGGAGATCGCGAAGGCGCACGGTTGCGATCACCCGATCGTCTACACGCGCGAAGACTTCACGAAGCGCGTGCGCGAGATTACCAACGGCGCGGGCGTGCCGGTCGTCTACGACTCGATCGGCAAGGACACCTTTACGGCATCGCTCGACTGCCTCGCACCGCTTGGGTTGTTCGTCAGCTTCGGCAATGCATCGGGACCGCTGCCGCCGATCGACTCGTCCGAATTCGCGGGCCGCGGTTCATTGTTCTTTACGCGACCGACACTGTTTACATACATAGCGAAGCGTAGCGATTACGATGCGATGTCGAACGAGCTGTTCGACGTGCTGCTGTCGGGCAAGGTGAAGACCAGCATTAACCAGCGCTACGCGCTGCCCGATGCAGGACAGGCGCATGTGGACCTCGAAGCGCGCCGCACGACGGGTTCGACGATCCTGCTGCCCTGATCCCGGCCAGGCCCGGTAATACCCGGACACCCCCGTAGAAAGCCGTTCCCCGCCAGGGAACGGCTTTTTTTGTTTACGCCATTTTTACACCCCCCTCCCGACCTTTGACCTGACCTTTACGCGGATCAGCATATCGTTGCACGCATCCAAAGTCCGCATATGGAGAACACCAAAATGGATGTGCTGTACATCGGGGGAATGGTGCTGTTTGCAGCGCTTACCTTTGCATTGATTGCCGGCTGCGAGAAGCTCATGCAGTTCCGGCGTGGTCAGGGAGCGCGCTCATGAACTGGATTCTGTGGTTGTCCGGTGCCGCGACCGCGCTACTGTTCGTCTACCTCGTCTATGCGCTGCTGCGCGCGGAGGACATTGAATGAACTCGAACAATGTCCTGCAAATTGGCATTTACATTGTCGTGCTGCTCGCGGGCGCCATTCCCGTCTCACGCTATCTGACCGGTGTGATGGATGGCACGTCTCGCGTGGTCCGCTTCGGCGGTCCGCTCGAGCGCTTGCTGTACCGCATCGCGGGGGTCGACTCGTCGACCGAAATGAGCTGGAAGCACTACGCCATCGCCACCGTCGCATTCAACGTGCTCGGCGTACTGTTCCTGTATCTCCTGCTGCGTATTCAAGGCTGGCTGCCGGGCAACCCGCAGCAGTTTGGTCCGATGTCGGTCGACAGCGCCTTCAATACGGCTGTCAGCTTCGTCACCAACACGAACTGGCAGGATTACACGCCTGAGCAGACCGTCGGTTATCTGACGCAGATGCTCGGCCTGACGGTGCAGAACTTCCTGTCTGCTGCCACCGGCATCGTCGTGGTCATCGCGATGATCCGCGGCTTCGCACGTCATTCGGCGAAGACCATCGGCAACTTCTGGGTCGACATCACGCGCGTCACGCTGTACGTGCTGCTGCCGATGGCCGCCATCGTCGCTGCATTGCTGATGAGCCAGGGTGTGATCCAGAACTTCAAGGCCTATCAGGACGTGCCGACGCTGCAAACCACGACCTATGCGGCGCCGAAGCTCGATGCACAAGGTAACCCGGTGAAGGACGCGAAGGGCAACGCGGTAACCGTCGACACGAAGCTGACGACGCAGACCATCGCCATGGGCCCGGTTGCGACACAGGAAGCGATCAAGATGCTCGGCACCAATGGTGGCGGCTTCTTCAACGGGAACTCGGCACACCCGTACGAAAACCCGACCCCGTTCAGCAACTTCCTGCAGATCTTCTCGATGCTGATCATCCCGGCGGCGCTCGCCCTGGTGTTCGGCCGGATGATCATGGACCGCAAGCAGGGTGTCGCCGTACTGGCCGTGATGACGATTGCATTCGCCGCTTGCGTGCTGGGTGAAGTCAGCAGCGAGCAGGCTGGCAACCCGGCGTTCACCGCGCTGCACGTCGACCAGTCCGCTAACGACCTGCAGTCGGGCGGCAACACGGAAGGTAAGGAAACGCGCTTCGGTATCGCGCAGTCGGGCATCTTCACGATCGCCACGACGGCGGCGTCGTGCGGTGCCGTCGATAACACGCACGACTCGCTGACGCCGCTCGGCGGCCTCTATCCGATGCTGCTGATCCAGCTGGGTGAAGTGATCTTCGGCGGTGTGGGCTCCGGTATGTACGGGATGCTCGTGTTCGCGATGCTCGCCGTGTTCGTGGCAGGCCTGATGATTGGCCGCACGCCTGAATATGTCGGCAAGAAGATTGAAGCGTACGAGATGAAGATGGTGTCGATCGTGGTGCTGCTGACGCCGCTGCTGGTGCTGGTCGGTACCTCGATCGCGGTGCTGAGCGATGCGGGCAAGGCGGGTATTTCCAACCCCGGTCCGCACGGCTTCTCGGAAATTCTCTATGCGTTCAGCTCGGCAGGGAACAACAACGGTAGCGCGTTTGCCGGCCTGTCTGTGAACACACCGTTCTACAACTGGTTGACCGCGATTGCGATGTGGTTTGGCCGCTTCGGCTCGCTGGTTCCGGTACTGGCTATCGCCGGCTCGCTGGCAGCCAAGAAGCGCCTGGCGGTCACCGCCGGAACGCTGCCTACGCATGGCCCGCTGTTCGTTGTACTGCTGCTTGGCACGGTGCTGCTGGTTGGCGCACTGACTTACGTGCCTGCACTCGCTCTCGGCCCTGGCGTCGAACATCTGTTGATGATCGCTGGCCACTAACGGGAAAATCGGGGATCCAATGACTGTTCATACTGCAACACGGTCCATGTTCGATCCGGCGCTGGTGCGTCCGGCGATCGTGGACTCATTCAAGAAACTCACGCCGCGCACGCAGTTCCGTAATCCGGTGATGTTCTGCGTCTACGTCGGCAGCATCCTGACGACGATCCTCTGGATCGCCGCGCTGGCTGGTCAGGCCGAAGCGCCTGCGGGGTTCATCCTCGCGGTCGCGCTGTGGCTGTGGTTCACGGTGCTGTTCGCCAACTTCGCGGAAGCGCTCGCTGAAGGCCGTTCGAAGGCCCAGGCCGCGTCACTGCGCAGCGCGAAGAAAGACGTGATGGCCAAGAAGCTCAACGAGCCGCATCCGAAGGCGCCGATCCGCATCACGACGGCGTCCGATCTGCGCAAGGGCGACGTCGTGCTGGTGGAAACCGGCGACGTGATCCCGGCTGACGGCGAAGTGATCGAAGGCGTGGCGTCGGTGGACGAATCGGCGATTACCGGCGAATCCGCACCGGTGATCCGCGAATCGGGCGGCGACTTCTCGTCGGTAACGGGCGGCACGCGCGTGCTGTCGGACTGGATCGTCGTGCGCGTTTCGGTGAATCCGGGCGAAGCGTTCCTCGACCGCATGATTGCGATGGTCGAAGGCGCGAAGCGTCAAAAGACGCCGAACGAAATCGCGCTGACCATTCTGCTGGTCGCACTGACGATCGTGATGCTGCTCGCTACCGCGACGCTGCTGCCGTTCTCGATGTTCTCCGTTGAAGCCGTCAAGGCCGGCCATGTGGTGAGCATTACGGCGCTCGTGGCCCTGCTGGTATGTCTGATTCCGACGACGATTGGTGGCCTGCTGTCCGCGATTGGCGTGGCCGGTATGAGCCGCATGATGCAGGCCAACGTGATTGCCACGTCGGGCCGCGCCGTAGAAGCGGCCGGCGACGTCGATGTGCTGCTGCTCGACAAGACTGGCACGATCACGCTCGGTAACCGTCAGGCTTCGACCTTCGTGCCGGCGCCGGGCGTGACTGAAGAAGCGCTCGCCGATGCGGCACAACTGTCGTCGCTGTCGGACGAAACGCCGGAAGGGCGCAGCATCGTCGTACTCGCCAAGCAGCGTTTCAACATCCGCGCTCGCGACATGGCGTCGCTGCAGGCGGTGTTCCTCGCCTTCACGGCACAGACGCGCATGAGTGGTGTCGATCTGCCGGGTCGCGAGATCCGCAAGGGCGCCGCCGATGCGGTCAAGACCTACGTCGAAGCGAACGGCGGCCGCTATCCGGCAGAAGTGAACAACGCTGTGAGCGAAGTGGCACGCCGCGGTAGCACACCGCTGGTGGTCGCCGAGAAGGGCGAGCACGGCGCACGTGTGCTCGGCGTGATCGAGCTGAAGGACATCGTCAAGGGTGGCATCAAGGAGCGTTTCGCCGAACTGCGCAAGATGGGTATCAAGACCATCATGGTGACGGGCGACAACCGTTTGACCGCAGCCGCGATTGCAGCCGAAGCCGGCGTGGACGACTTCCTCGCGGAAGCGACCCCGGAAGCCAAGCTGACGACGATTCGCTCGTATCAGAGCGAAGGCAAGCTGGTGGCGATGACCGGTGACGGTACCAACGACGCTCCCGCGCTGGCGCAAGCCGACGTGGCCGTGGCGATGAATACCGGCACGCAGGCGGCGAAGGAAGCCGGCAACATGGTCGACCTCGATTCGAACCCGACCAAGCTGATCGAGATCGTCGAAATCGGCAAGCAGATGCTGATGACGCGCGGCTCGCTGACGACGTTCTCGATTGCCAACGACGTCTCCAAGTACTTCGCCATCATCCCGGCCGCGTTTGCGAGCACCTATCCGGTGCTGAACAAGCTGAACGTGATGCATCTGGCTACGCCGGCTTCGGCGATCATGTCGGCGGTGATCTTCAACGCACTGATCATCGTCGCGCTGATTCCGCTGGCGCTGAAGGGTGTGAAGTACCGGCCGCTCGGCGCCTCGATTCTGCTGCGCCGCAATCTGCTGATCTATGGCCTTGGCGGGATCATCGTGCCGTTTATCGGCATCAAGCTGATCGATATGGTGCTGGCCGCGCTCGGCTGGGTTTAACAGGCTGTGTCCGGTGGCATGGGCCGCCGGACACGTCTAACAGGATTGCCAATCATGAAACTTTTTCGTCCGCTTATCGTGCTCTTCGTCGTGCTGTCGGCGATCACGGGACTCGCGTACCCGGCCGTGATGACGGCCATCGGCCAGGGTGTGTTCCACAGCCAGGTCAACGGCAGCATGATCGAACAGAACGGCAAGGTGGTCGGCTCGAAGCTGATCGGCCAGCAGTTCGATGCACCGCAGTATTTCTGGGGCCGTCTGTCGGCCATCAGTCCGAAACCGTATGACTCGACGAGCTCCGGCGGCTCGAACATCGGCCCGACCAATCCGGCGCTGCTGGACGAGGTCAAAGGACGCATCGATGCGCTGAAGGCCGCCGGTACCGATATGTCGAAGCCGGTGCCGGTCGACCTCGTGACATCGTCGGGTAGCGGCCTCGATCCGGAAATCAGCCCGGCTGCCGCTGCGTATCAGGTCGACCGCGTGGCAAAAGCACGCAAGATGAGCGCCAACGATGTCACGGCGCTGGTCGATCGTTATACGACCGGACGCCAGTTCGGCGTGCTCGGCGAGCCGCGTGTGAACGTGCTGGAGCTGAATCTCGCGCTGGATGCCGCAGCGCACGGCTAAGCCGCGTTGTCTCCCCCAAGGCGGCGCCCTGCTGGGCGCCGCTGCTTTTTGCTCTTGTGCCACTGCGTACCCCAGCCATTGCCGATGCGTCCGGCATCCAGCGCCCCCTCGGGCGTTTGCGGATCGCGTGCCGCCGTGCGACCATCGCGCCATGACGGACTGCGCACCTGCATCCGCGGTGCCGCGTCCGCTCTCTATCGACACCCTCGCCACCCTCGATGAACCGACCCAATCCCGACGAACTGCTCGACAAACTGCAGCGCGATGAAGAAAAGCAGCAGCGCGGCAAGCTGAAGATATTTTTCGGTGCGTCGGCGGGCGTGGGCAAGACCTACGCCATGCTGCTGGCGGCGCGCCGTCGCATGGAAGACGACGCCGATGTGCTGGTCGGCATCGCGGAGACGCATGGTCGTAGCGAGACCGCGGCACTGCTCGACGGGCTCGACGTGCTGCCGCTCGCGCATATCGAATACCGCGGCCGCAAGCTCGGCGAATTCGATCTCGACGCGGCGCTCGCGCGCGCACCGCAACTGATCCTCGTCGACGAACTCGCGCATTCGAACGTGCAGGGCGCGCGGCATCTGAAGCGCTGGCAGGACGTCTATGAACTGCTCGATGCGGGCATCGACGTGTACACAACGGTCAACGTCCAGCATCTGGAGAGTCTGAACGACGTGGTCGGACAGATCACCGGCATCCGCGTGTGGGAGACGGTGCCTGACCGCGTATTCGACCGGGCCGATGAAATCACGCTGGTCGATCTGCCCGCCGAAGAACTGCTCGGCCGCATGCGCGACGGCAAGGTGTATATGCCCGCGCAGGCGGAGCGCGCGGTGCGCAATTTCTTTCGCAAGGGCAACCTGATTGCGCTGCGCGAACTGGCGTTGCGACGTACCGCCGACCGTGTCGACGCGCAGATGCGCGAGTACCGCGCCGATCGTTCGATCCAGCGCATCTGGCAGGCACGCGAACGACTGCTGGTGTGCGTCGGTCCTGGTCCCGAAGCGCCGACGCTGGTGCGCGCGGCCGCGCGTCTCGCGGCGAGCTTGAAGGCGGACTGGATCGCCGTGTATGTCGAGACACCGCGACTGCAGCAACTGCCCGCCGCGCGCCGCGAACGCACGCTCGGCGCGTTGCATCTCGCCGCCGAACTGGGCGCCGAAACGGCGACGCTCGCGGGCGCCGATGCGGTCGCCACGCTGGTCAGTTATGCGCGGGTGCGCAATGTGTCGAAGCTCGTCGCGGGTGGCTCGATGCGCACCGGGGTGTCGCGCTGGCTGCGGCGGCCGCTCGGCGAGCGCATCGCGGAGCGCGCCGGCGATCTCGACCTCACGCTGATCCGCGCATTCGAAGAGCGCAGCAGTGACGGCGCGGCGCGCGGTCCGCTCGACGTGGGGGTGCAGACATGGCGCGAAGCGCTGGGTGCCGCCCGCGAACGACGTTCGCCGCCGCGTGCGTACGCATGGGCGCTCACGCTGTGCGCGGTGATTACGCTGGTCGCGAGCCAGTTGATCAATCACATCGATCTGACCAACCTCGTGATGCTGTATCTGCTCGGCGTCATTTTCGCGGCCGTGCGGCTCGGGCGCGGACCGGGCGTCGTGCTGTCGTTCGTCAGTGTCGCGGCGTTCGATTTCTTCTTCGTGCCGCCACGCATGTCGCTGTCCGTATCGGACACGCAGTATCTGTTGACCTTCGTCGGCATGCTGCTGACCTCGCTCGTCATCAGCCATCTGACGTCGAGCCTGCGTCGCGAGGCGAGCGTCGCGCAGCGGCGCGAAGCGCGCACCGGTGCGATGTACGCGATGGCGGGCGAACTGGCCGCGGCGCTCACGACCGAACAGATCGTTGGCATTGGTAGCCGCCATGTCAACGAAGTGTTCCGCGCACGCGTGGCGATGCTGCTGCCGGACAGCGCGGACCAGGTGCGGCAGAAGATCGAAGACCCCGACGCCGAGGTCACGCTCGAAGGCGCGGATCTCGACAGCGACGTTGGCCAGTGGGTCTACGATCAGCAGAAGCCGGCCGGACGCGGTACCGACACGCTGCCTGCCGCGATTGCGCTGTATCTGCCGCTGAAGGCGCCGATGCGCACGCGCGGCGTGCTTGCGGTTGCGACCCGCGATCCGCACGAACTCGATGTGCCCGAACAGCAGCGCATGCTCGATGCGTTTGCTGCGCAGATCGCACTTGCGCTCGAGCGCGTGCATTACGTCGACATTGCCCGCGACGCGCTCGTCAACATGGAATCAGAGCGCCTGCGCAATTCGCTGCTGTCGGCGATTTCGCACGATCTGCGCACGCCACTCACGACGATCGTCGGCTTCGCGTCGATGCTCGCGCAGACCCGTACCGGTACGCCGCAACCTGGCGACGACCTGGTCGAGGCCATTCACGAAGAAGCGCTGCGCATGGCGGGCATCGTCACCAACCTGCTCGATATGGCGCGGCTGCAGGCCGGTGGTCTGCAATTGAACCGCCAATGGTCGCTACTCGAAGAGACCGTGGGCGCCGCGCTGCGCGCATGCCGGCGCGTGCTGGCGCGGCATCCGGCCCAGGTGCGTTTACCTGCCGATCTGCCGCTGCTGCAACTCGACGCGGTCTTGATGGAGCGCCTGTTCGCGAACCTGTTCGAAAACGCCGCCAAGTACGCGCCACCCGATACGCCGCTCGCGATCGGCGCACAGCGCATCGATAGCGCAGACGGCACGCCGTTCGTACGCGTCACCGTCGACGACGCAGGCCCAGGCTTGCCACCGGGCATGGAAACGCGCATCTTCGACAAATTCACACGCGGCGAGAAGGAGTCCGCGAAGCCGGGCATCGGGCTCGGACTCGCGATCTGCCGCGCGATCGTCGAAGCGCACGGCGGTACAATCGGCGCGCTCAACCGGGTGGCCGCGGATGGGCATGTCGAAGGCGCGCGCTTCTGGTTCACGCTGCCGGTCGAGACGCCGCCGCCGGTGCCCGATGTGGGCGATGACACCGATGCGGCTCACGAGAGCGATGAAGACTACCTGACGCCTCTGCCCGACGAGGACATCGATGAAACGCATGAGTCAAACGAACCGCGTGCGCTGCCTCGCCCGAAACCCGTAGCAGGACCCACCGATGAATGAGCCGAGCATCACCGTCGTTCTGATCGAAGACGAAAAGCAGATTCGCCGTTTCGTGCGCACGTCGCTGGAAGGCGAGGGCATCACCGTGTACGACGCGGAAACGGGCAAGCAGGGCCTCATCGAGGCGGCGACCCGCAAACCTGATCTCGTGATCGTCGATCTTGGCTTGCCCGATACCGACGGTCTCGACGTGATCCGCGAACTGCGCGGCTGGAGCGAACTGCCAGTCATCGTGCTGTCGGCGCGTACCCAGGAAAGCGAGAAGGTTGCCGCCCTCGATGCCGGTGCCGACGACTATCTGACCAAACCATTCGGCGTTTCCGAACTGCTCGCGCGGATTCGCGCCCACATGCGCCGGCGCAATCAGGGCGGTGCTAACGAATCACCTCAGGTGCATTTCGGCGCGGTCACCGTCGATCTCGCCCTGCGCCAGGTGTCGCGCGATGGTGCCGCCATTCATCTGACGCCGATCGAATACCGGCTGCTGGCGACGCTCGTGCGGCACGCTGGCCGCGTGCTCACGCACCGGCAACTGCTGCGTGACGTGTGGGGGCCGTCGCATGTCGAGAGCCATCACTATTTGCGCATCTACATGGCGCATCTGCGGCAAAAGCTGGAGCGCGACCCTGCGCAGCCGGAGCATATCGTCACGGAGACGGGGGTGGGTTACCGGCTTGTTGGTGCAACGTGAGCGGCCAGCGTGATCGGCCTGCCAGCCCGATAAAGGCATTTTTGATATAATTACGGTTCGTAAGGACGGCCTTACGTATCCGCAACAACCGGGGACGGCCCCATCTAAACCATGGAGTCGTCACATGTCCTGGATTCTTCTTTTCATCGCCGGCCTGCTCGAAGTCGCATGGGCCGCCGGACTCAAAACCTCTGAAGGTTTCACTCGCCTGTGGCCGTCGGTGTTCACCATCGTCACGGCGCTCGGCAGCTTCATCCTGCTCGCGATGGCCATGCGCCAGTTGCCGCTCGGCACCGCTTACGCAGTCTGGACCGGGATCGGCGCGGTCGGCGCGTTCGTATTTGGGATCGTGATGATGGGCGAGGCGGTGACGCTCGCGCGGGTCGCTAGCGCAGTGTTGATCGTCATCGGCCTGATCGGTCTGAAACTTTCTTCAGGTCACTGACTCGGGTCACTGACTCAGGTCACTTAGCATGCCGCAACGGTGGCCGTGATAAAGCGATTTCGATTGCCCGATCGTCTTCATCACGGTGCCCTGCGAGACCGTCCCGTCACGCTGACGGGTTGCGGTCGAATGGCTGAATCCCACTCAATGCTTCTGATCGCTCTTCGGCTTGGGCGGCGTCTGTACCTTGGTGTACTGGAACGCAGGCGTTGCCTTCAGCGCTTCCTTCGTCGCGCCCGCCAGATACAGATTGCCGTCGCGGATATCTAGCGCGCCGACCGGCACCGCGACATCGTGTGTGGCAACACCCAGAAAGCCGCCCGCAGCAACGATAGCCGCACTGACCGTACCGTCGGGTGCCACGATCAGGTCGCGGATCGAACCGATTTTCTGGTTCTGATCGTTGTAGACCGCCTTGCCGAGAATGCTCTTCTTGACGCTCCAGCCCTGCAGGAGGGCCTGCGATTGCTCGACGGTGACGCTGAGCGGTTGCGTGCCAGCGACCTGCGCGTGAGCGCCGATGCTGGATGCGAGTGCGACCGTAATCAATATTGCCTTGCGCAAAATCATGTTTGTTCGCTCCGTATCGGGATCTCTGCTGTCAGGCACATCTTCTGTGCCGCATAGGACCGCTTCCGACCGTCGGTAGTGCGCGATGCGCATTCCGTGAAGCTGTCACCATCGGTCGCGGCTCGTTGCATCATACCGACTCCCGGATCAGCATGCAGTCAAGTGGGACTGACCCTGCATCACGGCGCTGTCACACGAATGCACCGTTTGTCGTTCATCGTTGCGTCATGGATGCCATGCGAACGCGCGGTGCAGCTTAAATGCGCCGATTATCGCGATCGCTTATCCTTCCGTTGATCCATTCGAGGAGATTACGATGCCCAACGCTTCTATCAACGCAGCGGCTTCATCCGACCTGACGACGTCTCTCTCCGGTTATGAATTGCTCGCCGATCCCCTGCTCAACAAAGGCACGGCATTCACCGAAGCCGAGCGCGATCTCTTCGATCTGCACGGCCTCCTGCCGCCGAATATCGGCACGCTCGAAGAACAGGTTTCGCGGCGCCTGCAGGTGTTGCGCAGTTTCGCCACCGATCTCGAACGCTACGCGTTTCTCAGAGAACTGCAGGACAGCAATGAAACGCTGTTCTTCGCACTGCTGGTGCAGAACCTCGAGGAGCTGTTGCCGGTCGTGTACACACCGACAGTCGGCGCCGGCTGCCAGCAATTCAGCAAGTTGTTCCGCAAGCCGCGTGGGCTGTTCCTGAGTTTGCCGCACAAGAACCGTATCGAAGCGATCCTCGCGCATCCGCGTTTCGATAACGTCGAGGCGATCGTCGTCACCGACGGCGAGCGCATTCTCGGCCTCGGCGATCAGGGTGCGGGCGGCATGGGTATTCCGATCGGCAAGCTCGCGCTCTATACGGGCTGCGGCGGGCTTCACCCGGCCACCACGCTACCGATCATGCTCGACGTCGGCACCGACAATCCCGATTGCCTGAGCGATCCGCTCTATATCGGCTGGCGCCACGAACGCGTGCGTGGGCAGGAGTACGACGATTTCATCGACGCGTTTGTCCAGGCGGTGATCAAGCGGTGGCCGCACGTGCTGCTGCAATGGGAAGATTTCGCGAAGAACAACGCGACCCGTATGCTCGAGCGCTACCGCGACAGCCTCTGCACATTCAACGACGATGTCCAGGGCACCGCGGCCGTCGCGACCGGCACGCTGCTGTCGGCGATCAACGTCACCGGTGTGCCGCTCACCGAGCAACGTATTGCCGTGATGGGCGCCGGTTCGGCCGGCTGCGGGATTGCGAGTCTGATCCGTCAGGCGATGACGGATGCGGGTCTGTCGGACAGCGAAGCCGGCCGGCGCTTCTTCATGGTCGATCGCGATGGCTTGCTGGTCGAGGGCATGGAGGGTCTGGCTTCGTTCCAGCAACCGTTCGTGCAGCAGAAGGCGGCGGTTGGCGGCTGGACGCTCGATCACCCGGACAAGATCGCACTGCTCGATGTCGTGCGCAACGCGAAGCCAACGGTGCTGATCGGCGTGTCGGGGCAACCGGGCGCGTTTTCCGAACCGGTGGTGCGCGCGATGGCCGAGTTCAACAAGCGGCCGGTCATTTTCCCGCTCTCGAATCCGACCTCGCGCGCCGAGGCAACCCCCGAAGACCTCGAAGCATGGAGCGAGGGCAGGGCTGTCATCGGCACGGGTAGCCCGTTCCCGCCGCTGACCCGCAATGGCGCGAGATTCAAGGTCGACCAGACCAACAACTCCTATATCTTCCCTGGCGTCGGGCTCGGGGCCATTGCCGTGAAGGCCGAACGCGTCACCGACGCCATGTTCATGGTCGCAGCCAAAGCGCTGGCCGGGGCTTCGCCCGCGCGCAACGATCCGCGCAGCAATCTGCTGCCGCCTGTCACTTCGCTGCGCGAGGTGTCGGTGACGGTGGCGCTTGCGGTGGCCCTTCAGGCGCATAAGGAAGGACTGACCAAGGGCATCGATACCGATCAGATAGAAGGTTTGATCCGCGCGAAGATCTGGGCCCCGCACTACGTCCCGTTCAGCCGGACCAGAAGCAGCGTCGCCTGACCCAGCCCGAACCAATCCGAACCCGCCAGGATAGCCAGAGCAGCCATAAAAAGGGGGTATTGCTGTGCTCAACACCATTCTCAATGGGTTGTTGCCGATCGCGTTCGTCATCGGGCTCGGCTGGCTATCGTGCCGGCTCGGCCTGCTGAAGCACGCCGATGCGGGCGTGCTTGCCACACTGGTCATTCGTTTCGCACTGCCTTTTGCGCTGTTCGAAGGGGCAGTCAAGACCTCGCCGGACAAACTGCAGAACGTGGGCTTTGCCGCCTGCCTGACGCTGGGGTTGATGGGCACCTATGTGATTGCGTTGCTCGTGGGCCGCTATGTGTTCAAGCACGATCTGCGTACGGCCACGATGCAGGCGCTGGTCTGCGCGTTTCCCGATATGGCTTACTTCGGCGCGCCCATTCTGGCGGCAGTATTTGGGCCTGAGGGGTTTCTCGCCGTGCTGGTCGGCAATCTGATCACCAGCATCTTCATGCTGCCGCTCACTATTGTGCTGACGAATCTGCACGGCAAGGGCACTGAAGGAAACGGCTGGCAGGAGGCGCTGCATGTGTTCGGGCAGAGCATTGTGCGAGCGGTGATCAATCCGATTGTCTGGCTGCCTATCCTCGGCATGGTGCTGAGCTTCGCGCACGTCACCTTGCCTGGACCGGTGCTCACATCCGTCGATCTGATCGCGAAGGCCGCCGGTGGGACGTCGCTATTTGCACTTGGACTGATGTTGTACGGCGAGCGCTTCGTCATCAATGCCAATGTGCTGACCAACCTCGGGATCAAGAATGTGCTGCAGCCGGCACTGATGGCGCTCGGTGCGGTGCTGTTCGGTGTGGTCGGTGCGCCTGCACACCAGGCGGTCATCACGGGCGCTGTGCCGACTGCAACGGCCGCTGCAATGTTCGCGCTGAAGAGCAACACCTACACCACCGATGCAACCGCCACGATTCTGGTCAGTACTCTGCTCGGTGTGCTGACAGAAGGCTTGCTGATTGCTTACTTTTTCTGATCTTCTTCTGATCGACAGCGTCCTGCTGCGACACTGCAAACGCCTGGCGCGACAGCGCCAGGCAAGCCTCCCCGCCACGTTCGGCGCGCCTCACATCATGCTGGTGGAATAACGGTCTGGACATCGGGGCCATCGGTCGAGCAGACTGTGCGTGCGCGTTCGACGGATCGCTACAAATCGCGACAAACAATATCGGCTCCTGTGATTACGCTTCTACCCGGCCGCTGACGCTTGCCCTGATGGAGCGGGTGAATCAGTCAGCATTGTCGGAGTAAAGCGAACGCATGATCCGCGATGAGAGCGCTCGGTGATGCATCGTGTTCGCGAGAAACGGCTTACCTGTTCGCACCGGAACCGTTATGAACCAACCCCGGCGTGCCGCGGATTCCAGCGCCCAGACGCTCACGGTATTGTTTGTCGATCAGAGCGGCCAGCTCGGTGGGGCAGAGTTTGCGCTGCTGTCGCTGGCTGGCCGGTACGCGTCTCGTGGCAAGGTCGTGTTGCTGTCGGAGGGACCCTTTCGCGCGCGACTCGAAGCGCTCGGCGTGCACGTGCAGGTGATCGGCAACGAACGCGTGTCGAGCATCCACCGGCAATCGATACGATTCGGCTGGTTGCGCGCACTACCGGGTATCGTGAGCCAGGTGCGGGCCATCGCCGCAGAGGCAAAACGTTTCGATGTTCTGTTTCTAAACACACAAAAGGCACTCGTGCTCGGCGCACTGGGTAAGCCGCTTCATCGTCGGCCCGTCATCTGGTATCTGCACGACATCATGTCGTCGCAACACTTCGGTTTCGCCCAGCGCGTCATCGTCAGATGGATCGTTTGCCATGTGGTCGATCGTGTAGTCGCGAATTCGCGCGCGTCCGCACAGGCGCTTGCGGCACTCACCGGCGGGGCGGCCGACAGACTGACCGTCGTGCATAACGGCATCGACACGAGCATCTTCGATAGTTTCGGCTCGCTCGACGCCAGCGACATTGCCGTATTGCGGCGGCGCCTCGGTTTGCCCGAACACACCTGGCTCGCGGGACTGTTCGGCCGGATCGCACCGTGGAAGGGGCAGCACGTTGCCATTGCCGCACTGGCCCATTTGCCCGACGTGCATCTGGTACTCGTCGGCGATGCGCTGTATGGCGAGCACGCCTACGCGCAGGAACTGCGCGATCTCGCGAAGCGCATCGGCGTCACCGAACGCGTACACTTCGTCGGCTTTCGCGACGAGATACCGGCGTGGATGAAAGCGATGGACGTCATCCTGCATACATCGACAGAACCGGAGCCGTTTGGGCGCGTGATTGTCGAGGGGATGGCGGCTGCGAAGCCGGTCATCGCGACTGCGGCCGGCGGCGTTACCGAAATCATCCAGCACCAGCGCAATGGCTGGCTGGTGCAGCCTGGTGACGAGAAGGAACTCGCCGATGCGGTGAGTACCTTGCGTGCATCGCCGGACCTCGCGCAGCGTCTCGCCGAACAGGGCCATGCCGATGCGCAGTGCGATTTTTCGCTCGATGGTTTTCTGCGCAAGATGGCGCAAGAGATTGCGAATACCGCGCGATGAGGATGTCGCGCGTCGCGGATCAGGCCCACTTCGCATGGGTTTGCCTATCGTTTTCCCGTTAGTGCGATGGCTCGACTGGGTCGAAACCCCCTGCCTGTGCGCTGTGGTGCGACAAGGTTAAATCGCCGGAAGGCCTGTCGCCATTGACGGGAAGGGTAGTGGCCGAAGCCAGCGCGCCAGGCTGCAAGCGGATTATGAGTCCGCTGCTCACACTGCCCGCCAGCCGTTCTCCAGTGGGCCGCGAATTAACGTGGCTATAATGAAAGCCATATTTACCTGAACAACCTGAACTTCCCCGCGCTCGCGGTCCGCTATAGCAGACGGGCTTTGCGCGGGATCGGCGGCTTCGGCGCGGCGGATTCCACGCGGTTCCACGCTATTCGATGCGATTCCATGCACGAGCAGCGCAGATCCAGCGAACCTACCGAAGCACCCGGCATGCAGCGCGCGCCAGGAGGCGGCCATGCTTGAACCTCTTTCTCTTGCAGCAGGGTTGTCGTGGGGCAGCGGTCTGCGCCTCTATCTGACGGTCCTGCTTGCCGGCGTGCTCGAACGCCTCGGCTTCATCCATCTGCCCGATACGCTGTCCGTGCTGTCGTCGCCGTGGGTCATCGGTGTCGCAGCCGTCCTCACCGTCACCGAATTTCTCGCCGACAAGATCCCCGCTTTCGATTCCCTCTGGGACGCCGTGCACACGTTTATCCGCATTCCCGCTGGCGCCGTGCTCGCGGTCGGCGCGTTCGGTCATGCCGATCCGGCACTGCTGACGGTCGCGGCGCTGGCCGGCGGTACGCTCGCCGGCACGGCCCATCTCGCGAAGGCGGGCACGCGGGCCCTGATCAACCTGTCACCGGAACCGGTGTCGAACATCGTGACATCGACCGCCGAAGACGGCCTGGTGTTCGGCGGCCTGCTGCTCGCGCTGTTCGTCCCGCTGCTGTTCCTCGTGCTGCTGATCGGCTTCCTCGCGCTGGCCGGCTGGGCGCTGCCGCGTCTGTGGCGCGGTGTGCAGGGCAGTTATCGCGGGATGGCGACGCATATGGTGACGCGCTTCGGCTCGCTCAGAGGCAGGCACGATTGAGCGACGCTGCGCAGACCTCCTTGCCGCGCACCGCGGCGCATCGCCTTGCATGGCCCGATCTGCTGCGTCAGGCGTGGCGGATGACCGCGCGCGACTGGCGCGCGGGCGAACTCACGATGCTGCTGCTCGCGCTCGTGCTGGCCGTCGCCGCGCTCGCCAGCGTGGGTTTTCTGGGTGACCGGCTGCAGAAGGGGCTGGAGCGCGATGCACGGAAGATGCTCGCGGCCGACTTCATCGTGCGCGCCGATCATCCGGTCGAACCGAAATTCTTCCAGCAGGCGAAGGCGCTCGATCTCGAGACCGCTACCACCGCAATCTTTCCGAGCATGGTCGGTACGGCCGGCGCGCAACCGCTGTCGCGTCTCGCAGCGCTGAAAGCCGTCTCGTCCGGCTATCCACTGCGCGGCGAACTGCGCATTGCCTCTTCACCGACCGCTGCCGATCATCCCGCCACATCGATTCCACCGCCCGGTGTCGTCTGGGTCGATCCCGCGCTGCTCGAGTCGCTGAAGCTGCATGTCGGCGACGCGGTGCGGGTCGGCAGTCGCAGCTTCACGATCGGCGCGGTGATCACGCGCGAACTCGATCGCGGTTTCGCCTTCGTCAATTTCTCGCCGCGCCTGATGCTGCGTTTCGACGATCTGCCGTCGACCGGTCTCATCACCTACGGCAGCCGTGTCACCTACCGGCTGCTGGTGGCCGGCGCCGAACCGGCAGTCACGACGTTCTCGCAATGGGCGCATCAACAGACCGATGGCGGCAAGCTGCGCGGCGTCGCGCTCGGATCGCTGCAGGACGGCCAGCCGCAGGTCCGGCAAACGCTCGATCGCGCGAGTCACTTCCTCACGCTCGTCTCGCTGCTGACCGCGCTGCTCGCGGCGGTCGCGATCGCGATGGCCGCGCATCGCTACATGCGTCGGCATCTCGATGGCTGCGCGGCGATGCGTTGTCTCGGTGTGAGCCAGCGCACGCTGCGCGCGCTCTTCACGATCGAATTCGTGGCGCTCGGCCTGCTCGGTGGCGCGGTCGGTGTTGCGCTCGGCTACGCAGGGCATCTTGTGCTGTTGTGGTGGCTCGGCAGCCTGATCGATGTCATGCTGCCGCAGCCTGGCGTATTGCCCGCGCTCGAAGGAATTGCGGCGGGCCTCGTGCTGCTGCTCGGCTTCGCGTTGCCGCCGTTGTTGCCGCTCACACGCGTGCCGCCGGTGCGCGTGTTGCGGCGCGAGTGGGGCGAAGCGGAACGCACCGCATGGGCCGCGTATGCGCTCGGCGTCGTGCTGTTCGCGGCGCTGCTGATCGTCGCGGCGGGCGAGTTGAAGCTCGGCGGTATTGTCGCGGGCGGTTTTGCAGGCGGGCTGCTGGTGTTCATGTGCGTGGCGCGTGTGGCGTTGTGGGCATCGGCACGACTCGTGCGGAGCGAGCGCCTGAATGCGGGAATCGGCTGGCGTTATGCGCTTGCCTCGCTCGAACGGCGCAGCGGTGCGAGCGCGCTGCAGATCACGGCGTTGAGCATCGGCCTGATGTGTCTGCTGCTGATCGCGATGACACGCAACGATCTGGTCAACGGCTGGCGCAAGTCGACACCGCCCGATGCACCGAACGAATTCATCATCGACATCCAGCCCGATCAGCGCGCGGCCATCACGCAGTATCTGACGACACACGGCTGGCCCGACGCAACGCTGTCGCCGATGGTGCGCGGCCGGCTCGTCGCGATCAACGGTAAAGCGGTGAACCCGGATTCGTACAAGAGCGAAGATGCGCGCCGGCTGGTCGATCGCGAGTTCAACCTGTCGTACACGACGACACTGCCGGGCGACAATCGCATCGAGGCGGGCGAGTGGTACGGCAACAGCGACAAGCCGCAAATCTCGATCGAGCAGGGCCTCGCGAAGCTGATCAACGTGAAGCCCGGCGACGTGCTGCGTTTCGACGTGACGGGTCTGACCGTCGATGCGCCGGTGACGAGTGTGCGTAAGCTCGACTGGGGTTCGTTCAAGGTGAACTTCTTCGTGCTGATGCCGCCTGCCGCGCTGCGCGATTTTCCGGCGACGTTCATCACGAGTTTCCATCTGGCGCCCAGCCAGCAGAGTGTGATCGACAACCTGATTGCGACCTGGCCGGGGCTCACCGCGATCGATATGGGGCCGATCCTGGCCCAGGTGCAGAACGTCCTCGAACAGGTGATCGGCGCCGTGCAGTTCCTGTTTGCGTTCACGCTTGCAGCAGGTGTGCTCGTTCTGTACGCGGCGCTTGCCGGTACACGCGACGAACGCATGCGAGAATCCGCGCTGCTGCGCGCGCTCGGCGCATCGCATCGCCAGGTGCGGGCGGTCCAGGTCGCGGAGTTCGTCGCGGTGGGCGCGCTATCGGGATTGATGGCGGCCATCGGTGCGCAGGTGATCGGCTGGGTGCTGGCCACGCGCGTTTTCGAGTTCTATCTGTCGTTCGATCCGTGGCTGCTGCCGGCCGGTGTGGCGGCAGGTGTCGTGTGCGCGGCGCTTGGCGGATGGCTGAGCCTGCGGCATGTGCTGTCGCGTCCCGCGCTGCAGTCGCTGCGCGACGCGTGATTTTTTGTTCCTCCGTGTTGCCGAGTAGAAAACTGTATGACTGAACCCATCGAAACAACTGAAACAGCGGCCGCCGAGAAGACCGCGTTCGAACTCGTAGGCGGCGAGGCGCGCGTGCGCGAACTGATCGACCGCTTCTACGACCTGATGGATATCGAGCCAGAATTCGCGGGCATTCGCTCGCTGCATCCGCCCACACTGGATGGCTCACGCGACAAGTTTTTCTGGTTTCTGTGCGGCTGGCTGGGCGGCCCGGACCACTACATCAGCCGCTTTGGCCATCCGCGATTGCGCGCGCGTCACCTGCCGTTTGCGATCGGCGAGAGCGAGCGCGACCAGTGGCTGCACTGCATGGCGTGGGCAATGGAAGACGTGGGCCTCGACGCCGTGTTACGCGAACGGCTTCTACATTCGTTCTTCGATACGGCAGACTGGATGCGCAACCAGCCTTCACCAGTACAGAAGATTTAGGCCCGGTGGATGCAGCAGGTCCACGACAGGGCCTTGTGTTGATTCGATGAAATCCACCATGAACAAAGACTCTTTAGGCAAACCCAGTGATCTGTTGTCAGGCGGTAGCCGCCATCATCAGATCCATCCCACGCTCGACGAAGCGCAACTGACGATAGTGGAGCGCTACGGCGAGCGGCGCAAGCTGAAGGCCGGCGATGTCCTTTATTCCGAAGGCGACCGGCACACGAGCATGTTCGCCATTCTGTCCGGCACTATCGAAGGGAGCAGGGGGTCCATTGACGGCCCCCGACTGCTTGGCATACATGGTCCCGGCAGTTTCACCGGCGAGGTTGGCACGCTCGCTGGCCGGGCAGCGGTGGCGACGGTGCGCGCCATCAGCGATTGCGAGGTCATCGTGATCGATGAGGAATCGCTGCACGCGCTCGTCATTGCGGAGGCGGAGTTGAGCGAGACGATCATGCGCGCCTATATCCTGCGCCGGGTCGCTTTCATCCAGGGCCAGCAAGTGGGCCTGATGGTGATTGGCAGTACGTCTTCGATCACCACGTTACGACTACGTCATTTTCTGAGCCGCAATGGTCAACCTGCGGCTTACTTCGATATCGTCGATCACAGCGAGGCCCAGGAACTGCTGACGCGCTATGACGCCACGGAAGCCGACATTCCGGTCGTGATCACACTGCAAGGCGTGGTGCTGAAGCAACCGAGCCATCGCGCTGTTGCGGATGCGATCGGCCTGAGTCCGGACCGGCTCGACGGCGAGCACTTCGACCTCGTGGTGGTGGGGGCGGGACCGGCAGGACTTGCTGCTGCGGTGTACGCCGCGTCGGAAGGATTGAAGGTCGCAGTGCTCGATGCCAAGGCCCCGGGCGGCCAGGCTGGCATGAGTTCGAAGATCGAGAACTACTTTGGTTTTCCTACGGGCATTTCCGGGCAGGCGCTGGCCGGCCGCGGCCTGTCGCAATGCCGCAAGTTCGGTGCCGAGGTGGGTGTGCCGATCGAGGCACTGACGATCGACTGTACCGATACCCAATCGTTTCACGTCGGTCTCAATCACAACGAGAGCGTTCACGCCCGCGCGATCGTGATTGCCACCGGTGCGCGCTACAGGAAGCCGGACCTTCCCCGTCTCGAGCATTTTGAGGGTCGCGGCGTCTACTACAGCGCGACCTTCATGGAAGGTGGGTTCTGCAAGAACGAAGAGTTGATCATCGTGGGTGGCGGGAATTCGGCGGGACAGGCTGCGGTATTCCTCGCGAGATTCGCGCGTCATGTGCATGTGGTGGTGCGTGGCGAAGGGCTCAGCGCGAGCATGTCGACGTATCTGATCCGGCGGATCGATGCGGCGGCCAACATCACGCTGCATACGAGAACGCGGATCGTCGAGTTGTGCGGCGAGTCGAGACTCGAGGGGATCCGGTGGGACCGGCAGGGGCAGATCGAAGATAAGCCTGTGCGGCACGTGTTCCTGTTCCTGGGCGCCGAACCCAACACTCGCTGGCTCGGCGATTGTGTCGCCGTGGACAAGGACGGGTTTGTGCTGACCGGTGCCGATACCGGCGAACACTGGACCGCAGACCGGCCACCGCACGATCTCGAGACCAGCCGGCCCGGCGTGTTTTCGGTGGGCGATGTGCGTAGCGGTTCGGTCAAGCGAGTGGCGGCCGCGGTGGGGGAAGGGGCGGCAGCGATTCAGGCGGTGCATCAATATCTTGCCCGGCCCTGACAACGTGGGTCGAGCATCGCGGGCGACAGGAGCGGCTGCGTGGCGCGCGCGATGTCTGCGTTCTCCTGCGCCCTGATCGATTGGCCCGGCAAATCGCCCGGTACAGTCCTGACGTGGGCGGCTGCGGTTGCCTTCCTCGCTGCAGCGCCGGGTCGGCATAATAACCGTCTGCATCAAAAACACGGAGACCCCACCGATGACCACACGCGCACTCTTTCGCGAAGACGCCTATCTCACGCACTGCGACGCCGCGATTACCGCGATCGACGAGCAGGGCATCCATCTCGATCAGACGGTGTTCTATCCGCTCGGCGGCGGCCAGGCCGGCGATGCCGGCACCCTGACGCTTGCCGACGGTACGCCCATCGCGATCGCCGATACGCGTAAGGCGAAGTTCGAAGGCGCGACCCCGGACGACGCAGTACATGTGCCCGCTCCGGATCAGGATGGATTGCTTGCGCGCCTGGCCGTCGGCGATCGCGTGACCGCGACGCTCGACTGGGCGCGCCGCTACCGGCACATGCGTCTGCATACCGCGAGCCATCTGATGTGCGCGGTACTGCCGTATCCGGTCGACGGTTGCAGCATCACGATCGACTATGCGCGGCTCGATTTCGCCACCGTCGAGCCGATCGAACGCGAGCTCGTCGAAGCGCGGCTCGCGGAACTGGTGGGCGGCGCGCACAGCGTCGCGACCGAATGGATCACCGATGAAGAAATGCAGCAGCGTCCCGAACTCGTGCGCACGATGAGCGTGAAGCCGCCGATGGGCCTCGGGCGTGTGCGGCTTCTGCGTATCGAAGGTATCGATCTGCAGCCGTGCGGCGGCACGCATGTGCGCAACACGCAGGAGATCGGCGCGTTGCGGGTCGCGAAGCTGGAGAAGAAGAGCGCGCGCACGCGTCGTCTCGTGCTGGAGTTCGCATGAGCAGCGATAGCGATGCTTTGCGGCCGGCGCACGCCGAGCGCATCGACGCTGCGCTCGATCCGCGTGCGCGCGACGTGCTCGAATGCTGGTTCGGTGCACCCGATGCCGCCGGTTTCGGCGAGCCGCGCAAGCAATGGTTCGCGCGCGATGCAGCCTTCGATACGATGCTGCGCGAACGCTTCGGCGTGTTGATCGATGCGGCCCGTGAAGGCGTGCTCGATGACTGGACGCGCACACCCTCCGGTGCGCTTGCGCTCGTCATCGTGCTTGACCAGTTCTCGCGCAATTGCCATCGCGGCACGGCGCTTGCATTCGCTGGGGATACGAAGGCGTTGCAAGTCGCAACCGCGATGGTGGCGCGCGGCGACGACCGGCAACTGCCGACCGTACATCACCGGGCGTTCGCTTATCTGCCGTTCGAACATGATGAATCGATGGCGAGCCAGCGCGAGTCGCTGCGGCTTTTCAAAGAACTCGACGCGCAGCCCGACGGTGCACGTGCCGAGTACTACCGGTTCGCGGTGCGCCATGCGGATGTGATCGAGCGGTTCGGACGCTTTCCGCATCGCAATGTGTCGCTCGGACGTTCTTCTACCGAAGCGGAAATTGCGTTCTTGCGGGAGCCGGGTTCTTCGTTCTAACCGGTTAGCCGTTTGCGTGCTTCGTGGTGTGTGCACGAAGACGCGTGGCGATTCGCCGGTGGCGCGTGCACGGGCGTGTCTGCGATCAGCCGCCCGCTGTAGTGCCGCGCGGTGTGCGCACGAACACGCGAAGTAACTCGTCGGCGTCGCTAGGGCGCGCACCCGACCAGAACAGTCGCCAGTCGCCAACCGGCGGCTGCGCGCCCGAACGAGGGCTATCCACGATGAGCCAGGTGCAGCCGGTAGCGTTGGTATCGGCAACCGGCACGTGCTCGATGCCGGCGAAGTAATACAGCATCGGTGCTTCCGATTCTCCGAGCCCGGCGCTCGCCATACAGTCGCCGTCGTGCCACTCGACTGCGAGTTTCGCGTGCAGGTCTTCGAACACCGAGCGATAGCTCTTCGCGACATCGAGCCACGGCAGCAGCAGTGTGCTCACGAGTCCCCACGCGACGATCGCGCCCAGACACCAGCTGAATACGCCGCGCCACTTGCCCGCGTGGCGGATGAACGGCAACAGCCACAGCCAGCCGATCGTCAATGCGAGTGCGCCGGCGATCAGACCCGGATGCATCGGCAGCACCCAGTCGAGCGGCAGCCAGCGACCGAGCCAGGCTAGCGAGGTGTGGGTATCGACGGGCCCGGTCACGATCGACCATACGATCCACACGAGCAACGCGAAGCCGCCGAACAGGATGCGGCTCGCCCCATCCCACACATCGTGCACGCGTTGCGGCAGGCGCTCGATGCCCTGGGCGGCGAGCAGCGCCAGCGGTGCGATGAACGGCAGGATATACAGCTCGCGTACGGTTGCCGACATCTGCAGCACAAGCAGACCGATGCCTGCGAACAGCAGCGGCAGCGCAACCTGCGGTTCGCGCACACGCCGCCATGCGCCCCGCGTAAGCGCGACGAGTGCGAATGGAATGACCGGGAAGCCGACGGTGAGCGCAGTACGCAGCACGAACCAGCGGCTGTCGGTTTCCGAGCCCAGCTGGTGCACCGAGAAGCCGAGGAAGCGCCCGATGTTGTTGTCCCACAGCCAGACCCTGAACAGCGTCTCCGACTGCAGATAGAAGAGCGTCGGCCAGATCAGTGCGAACGGCGCGAAAGCGAGTGCGGCGAGCGCAAGCGATCTGACGAAGCGGCGGCTGCGGCAGCCGGGACACAGCGCCACGATCGCGCAGAGCGTTGCGCCGAACACCAGCGGGACGAAGAGGCCTTTCGTCATCAGCGCGATGCCGACACCGGTGCCGAACATCAGCGCGGCGATGCGGCGTTTGCGTGACAGCGCAGTCGCTGACGCGTGCTGAAGCTCCACATCGGGCGATGTCTGTCGATGCAGCATCACCAGTTCGAACAGCCCGCAGAAGCCCAGCGCGGCTCCCGCCATCAACGCGACGTCGGTCATCATGTCGTGCGAATGTTTGACGACGACGAGCGAACTCGCGAACAGCGCAACGGTGCCGATCACGCGCAGGTCGAGCCAGTGCACGGCGCCGCTCGCGCGCCTGGCAAGACGCGCTGTGCAGCCAAGCGTCAGTGCGGCAAACAACGCGCTAGCGAGACGCGCGGCGTCATGCAGCGGCAGATAGCGGCCGAACATCCACGCGAGGCCCGCGGCGACCCAGTCATAGAGCGGCGGCTTTTCGACGAACGGTTGGCCCGCATTGGTGGGGATCACGAGGTCGCCCGTGTCGAGCATGTGCTGGACGATGCCGAACGTGTAGGTCTCGTCCTGCTTCCACGGATCGTGGCCGAGCGTGCCCGGCAGCAGCCAGGCGCAAACGATGGCGAGTACGGCAACCCACACGAACAGGCGCGATGCGGCGAGCGAGCGCAGCTGCTGCAGGCTCCACGGTCCAGCATCGGCTGGCAGCGATGACACGGGGGCAGCAAGTCGAACGTTAGCGGTACTTGCGGCGGCCGGTAGGTTTTCCGGCGCGCGGCGGGCAGCGCGTCTGCCTGCGCCGGATCGGTTGTCGGGCATCGAAAGATCTCGGGGCGGGGCGCGCAGTGGCATCGGCTGCGGTCCCCAGATGTTGCTGGCGTGTGCGCAAGACGCTGCGCTAGCGCAAAGATACGTATTTTAGGTGCGTGCCATTACCGATAATTGCAAATATCGTAATAATTGGATTGAAATTGGCAATTTCAGCGGCCTATTAGGCCTTTGAGAGACGCGAGTCGGTCTGTAGCCGACACAGCAAGGCGCGGGCAACCGCAGACACGGTCGCCGCAAACGAAGGGAAAGGAGAATGAATCAGCGGCCGCCGCTGACGTCGAGCAGCGTACCGCTCACGTAGGACGACGCATCGGTCAGCAGCCAGACAATCGCTTCAGCGACCTCGTCTGCGCTGCCGGGCCGTCCAAGCGGCGTCTGTGCGCCGAGTTGCGCGGCGCGCTCGGGCTTGCCGCCGCTTGCGTGAATCTCGGTATCGATGAGACCGGGGCGCACCGCGTTGACTCGCACGCCGCGCGGCCCGAGTTCTTTCGCGAGGCCGAGCGTCAGCGTATCGATCGCGCCTTTGGAGCCCGCGTAATCGACATATTCGTTCGGCGATCCAAGGCGCGCAGCCGCCGACGACAGATTGACGATCGCACCCCCCGCGCCGCCACGATCGGTCGACATGCGACGCGCGGCTTCGCGGGCGCACAGATAGGCGCCAAACACATTGACGTCGAACATGCGCTTCAGGCGTGCCGCGTCCATGTCGGCTAGCGGCATCGACGGGGCGACGATGCCGGCATTGTTGACGAGTGCGCTGATGCGGCCAAAGGCGTTTTCGGTTGCATCGAACATCGCGATGACGGCGGCTTCATCGGCCACGTCGCCGGCAATCGCCACGGCCTGGCCACCGGCGCGCTCGACTTCCTCGACCGTGACCCGCGCAGCGTCGGCATCGTGCCGATAGTTGACCCCGACCGACCATCCGAGCGCACCGAGCGCGCGTGCCGTCGCACGGCCGATACCGCGGCTCGCACCGGTGATCAGAACAACCTTGGACATGAGCGATCTCGCTGGAGAAGGAAAGGGAGAGGAAGCGGAGAGGGGCACATCGAGCGCCCCGTGCCGTGCGCAGCCGTCGCGGCTTATACCGCGTTACGCGTTTGAACCCACTTGTCGGCCACGATCGGCTGATGGTGCTGCAGCTTGCCGATCAGCGCTGTCGGGTCGCTGTCGACCTGCAGCATATCGAGGTAGGTCTGCCGCATGAAGCCTTCCTGCACCGTGTGCTCGAGCATCGCGATCAGCGGATCGTAGAAGCCGTCGATGTTCAGCACCGCGACCGGCTTCTGGTGATAGCCAAGCTGCGCCCACGTATAAGCCTCGAACAGCTCTTCGAGCGTGCCCACACCGCCCGGCATCGCGACGAACGCATCCGAGAGATCGGCCATCATCTTCTTGCGATGATGCATGTCGGGCACGACGTGCAACTCGGTCAGGCCCCGGTGGCCGATTTCCTTGCTGACCAGCAGTTCGGGAATGATGCCGATCGCGCGGCCACCTGCTTCCATCACCGTATCGGCGATTGTCCCCATCAGGCCGACCTTGCCGCCGCCATAGATGAGCGCGAGATCGTGCTCGACGAGCGCGCGGCCGAACGCACGGGCCGCCTCGACATACAGCGGGCGGGCGCCGCTCGATGAGCCGCAATACACACACACTGACTTCATGTTCTACACATCCTTCGGTTCGTTACGCGGTGCCGCGCCTTCCTTGGGCGGCAGATAGTCGTAGAACTCACGCTTGGGCAGTTTGCCCGACACCAGATCGTCGAAGATCTGCCGCGAGCGGCCGCGCAGATACGGCGCCATCAGCGAGACCACCTGCACGCTCACCTGGTCGAGTTCGTTGCGGATCGCCTGCTGGTCGTTGTACTTGCGCGGATTCATCACGAACTGATACGACAGCCAGTAGGTGGCGATGACGCCGATATTGGTGGCGATCACCTGAATCTCTTCGGGTGTCGCGATCATTTCGCCGTCGGTGACGAGCTGTTCGCAGAACTGGCTCGCGAAGCGCACCTTGTGACTGATGATCTGCTTGAAGTGGGTTTCGAGGGTCCGGTTGCGCGCGAGGAGGTCGTTCAGATCGCGATACAGGAAGCGATAACGCCATGTGAAATCGCTCATGTACTGGAGATACGACCACATTTCATCGATAGTCGCGCGGTGATTGTCCGGAAAACGCAGACGCTTTTCGATCTCCTGCTCGAACTGGCTGAAGATGCTGTTGATGATGTCGTCTTTGTTGCGGAAGTGGTAGTACAGGTTGCCCGGACTGATCTCCATTTCCTCGGCGATCGTCGTCGTCGTGACGTTGGGCTCGCCAATGTCGTTGAAAAGCTTCAACGACAGTTCGAGAATCCGTTCTCGGGTGCGACGGGGAGGTTTGGCTTCCATGACGTCCGGCCCTGGTTTCGCCGGGCTGGCACGTAGCGGCGAGCCGTTGCTGCCGCTGTTGCAAAAGCCACCCGGACACGGTTGGTATGTAAGAGTATCGGACGATTATAAACCGACCGTTCTCTTTCCAGTCCGCGATTCCGGGTTTTCCTTCGACAACGTAGCCCACGGGTGTGCTTTAACGCATGTCAGCGCAGGGGCCCGTGCAGGGTCAGCGCAGATGTCACACCAGGCTCGCAATCCAGTGCCACGCCAGCGGGCCGACCAGCAGCGCCCACGTCATCACGCAGATGCACAGCGCGACCGTCACCGCAGCGCTACCGAAATCCTTCGCGCGTCGCGACAGTTCGTGGCGCTCGAGCGAGATGCGGTCGATGGCCGCTTCGACGCTCGAATTGAGCAACTCGACGATTAGCACCAGCAGCACCGAGCCGAGTAGCAGCACGCGCGCGACCGGCTCGACGGGCACCAGCACGCCGCACGGCAGCAGGATCGCGGCGAGCGTCAGCTCCTGGCGAAATGCGCTCTCCTCACGAATCGCCACCCGAAAGCCGGCCAGCGAATTTTTCAGCGCGTGCCAGGCGCGTGTGACGCCGCGGTTGCCTTTATACGGATTGAACGGCAACGGTG
Organism: Paraburkholderia acidicola; assembly: GCF_002362315.1. Taxonomy (GTDB): domain Bacteria; phylum Pseudomonadota; class Gammaproteobacteria; order Burkholderiales; family Burkholderiaceae; genus Paraburkholderia; species Paraburkholderia acidicola. The sequence goes on along the minus strand of NZ_MTZV01000004.1, from coordinate 58,850 downwards.
CGAGCGGATCGTCGGGGCCGAGGGGTTCGTGAGGGTCGTGTGCGTGGTGGGAGTCGGGCGTCGCTTGCGCGTGATTCGGGTCCGGCCGCGTGACCCGGTGTATCGACGCGACATGCGGTCGCGCCATCCCTTCGGCGGGTGCCGTACCGTTGGGCGCGTCGTCGCGCACATCGTCGAACGGCTCGGCAGCTTGCATGTCGCCCGTGTCACGTTGGGCCGGCGAAGTTCTGGCTCGCATCGAGGGCGCCTTGTTCACGCGGCGGCGCTATTCTCGGCGAACGATTCGCGCTGCAGCGGCTTCAGGTGCGCGGCGAACTGGGCCGACGCAGCGGCCCACGAGAAACGCTCGGCCCATGCGCGCGCATGCTGGCGATCGATCTTCAACGCTTCGAGGCACGCTTCGCGCAGATCCTCGTGCATCGCGCCCGCACCGCCGGTACCGAGCACGTCGATCGGACCCGTCACCGGGTAGGCCGCGACCGGCGTGCCGCACGCCAGCGCTTCGAGCAGCACGAGCCCGAACGTATCGGTGCGACTCGGGAACACGAACACATCCGCGGCGGCATACACCTTCGCGAGTTCCGCCTGGGTCAACACACCGAGATAGTTCGCCTGCGGGTAGCGCGACTTCAGCTCGGCCAGCGCGGGCCCTTCGCCGGCGACCCACTTCGAACCTGGCAGATCGAGCTTCAGGAAGGCTTCGACATTCTTCTCGACAGCAACGCGTCCGACGTACAGAAAGATCGGCCGTGCACTGTTGAGCACCTTCGACTCCATCTGATGAAAGATCTCGAGGTCGACGCCACGGGTCCACAGCACGACGTTGGTGAAGCCGAACTTTTCGAGGTCGGTCTTGACGACCGGCGTCGGTGCCATCACGGCGAGCGACGCCTTGTGAAACCAGTGCAGGAAGCGATACGTCGCGGCGAGCGGAATGCCGAAGCGGGCCTGCACGTACTCGGGAAAGCGCGTGTGATACGCGGTCGTGAAGGGCAGCTTGTGCGCGAGTGCATAGCGGCGCGCGGCGAGCCCGAGCGGTCCTTCGGTCGCGATGTGCAGCGCGTCCGGCGCGAACTCGTCGATGCGCCGGCTCAGCTTGCGCTTCGGGAACAGCGACAGCAGGATCTCCGGATACGTCGGGCACGGAATCGTTTTGAATTCGAGCGGCGTGAGCAGTTCGACGCGGTGGCCGAGCGCGATGAGTTCACGCGTGGTGTTCTTCAGCGTACGCACGACGCCGTTGACCTGCGGTTCCCACGCATCGGTGACGATCATGATCTTCATCGGTTCTGGCCCAGTCGAAGTGAATCGGGGTAAAGAGGAGTCACGCAGAAAAATCACGCAGTAGCGGTGGCCTTTTGCACGCTGGCTTCGGGCGAGCGCATCACGGTCCAGTAGATCACCTTGAGTTCGCCTTCGAACGTCTCGACGAGCGCGGACAGGCTTTCCACCCAGTCGCCGTCGTTGCAGTACAGGACCCCGTCGATGTCGCGGATCTCCGCCTTGTGGATGTGCCCGCAAACCACACCGTCGCAGCCGCGGCGACGTGCTTCGTCGGTCATCACGCGTTCGAATGACGAGATGAAGTTCACCGCGTTCTTCACCTGATGCTTCAGGTACTGCGACAGAGACCAGTACTGGAAGCCGAAGCGGCTGCGGATGCGGTTGAACCAGCGGTTCAGCACGAGGATCAGCGTGTACAGCGTGTCGCCGAGATAGGCGAGCCACTTCGCATGCTGGATCACGCCGTCGAACAGATCGCCGTGCACGATCCACAGGCGTTTGCCCGCGAGCGTCGTGTGGAACGCTTCGCCGCGCACGTGGATGTCGCCGAACGCGAGGTCGCAGAACTGCCGCGCGGCTTCGTCGTGATTGCCTGGAATGTAGACGACCTGGGTGCCCTTGCGCGCCTTGCGCAGGATCTTCTGCACGACGTCGTTGTGCGCCTGCGGCCAGTACCAGCCTTTCTTCAGCTGCCAGCCGTCGATGATGTCGCCGACGAGGTACAGGTACTCGGATTCGTTGTGGCGCAGGAAGTCGAGTACATAGGGTGCCTGGCAGCCGCTGGTGCCGAGGTGAAGGTCGGACAGCCAGATGGTCCGGTAGCGATGCGAGGCTTCGACGTCTTCGTCGTGATGCGCCTCATGCGCGGCGGGTATCTCGGGCGGAAGCGGCAGCGGCAGGGCGCTGCCAGGAGAGGAGTCTGGGCGGAACGCGACGGGGTCGACGCTCGGGCCAATCTGGCGGAACAGGGAAGTCGCGGACGTTTTGGAGTCCATGGCTCACGCGTCGAGTTGCAGTACCCGCATTGCGCCATTGACGCGTGACTGTGCCGTGACAGTCACGAGAAGTTCTTATTACGCTGTCGCGCCTGTGCGACGGTGCATCGAAGCGTGGATGCGTCGGGAAAGACGCGGACGCGTGAAACGCAGAGAGAGAACCGCGAACGACAGCAGGCTAACGCGTCACCGTCACGATCCGCGTACCGGCTAGCCGGTCGTGCAGGAATTGCCGTTGTGCGCCGAACAGCCCGCTCGCCGCCCAGACGACGAACCACACGCCGGCGATCATCAAGGTTTGCGGCAGCTTGAGCCCGAGCAGCGGATGCAGCGCGAGCGGCGGCAGGAACCACAGCCACGCGAGTGCGTAGCGTATGACCGCACGCAATGCGGACAGCTGCGCACCTGTTGCATCGACGACGCGCAGGCGCCAGGTTTTCATCGGTAGCGTCTGGCCGCCGTGGGTCCAGAACCAGACGAAATACGCGCCGACGACAAACCCGATCCATGCAGCGAGCAGGTTGTGATGCGTGAGGCCGTTGCGCTGCTGCGTCAGCGTGCTGAACAGGTAGCCCGCGATAAACACGATGCCGAACAGGATCACACCTTCATAGGCCATCGTGGCGAGCCGGCGCCGCACGGTCGGCGCGATCAGGAGGGTGTCGGGCAAGGCGGAGACAGCGGTGGAAGAGTCGGTCACGAGCGGGAGCGGGGGGAGCAGATCAGGAACCGTTGAAAATGGACGGCGCCTCGGATGGAGAAACCGGAATCGGCGTTGCAGGCACGGCACTTCCCGCATTCGGGATGGCCGCAGCGCCCGGTAGCAGCGCGCCGGCTCCCGACGCGCCGTTAGCCGGCAGCACGCCGCTTGCACCGTGTTGCTTCGCGTTGATCAGACGATCGAGATCCGTGACTTCGCTCTTGCCGGAGGGCGGCGCACTGACGACGCTCGGCCGCCGTTTATGCTCGCTGGCGGCGAGCCGCTCCTTCTGTTCTTCCGGTAATTGCTGGTAAGCCTTCCACGCCTTCTGGCGCGCTTCGCGCGGCAGTTCTTTGGAGACCTGGTAATTTTCGCGGGCGACGCGCCGCTGCTCCGGGGTCATCCGGGCCCATTCCGCCATGCGGTCATGCAGCTCCTTTTGCGCGTCCGGCGACAGCTTCGAATAGCGCGACGCGATTTTCAGCCACTTGCGGCGGCGCGCGTCGCTGAAGGTGTCCCACTGGCCCGCAAACGGCGCGAGCGCGAGGTGTTCGGCATCGCTCAGGCGCGACCACGCGAGCGGGTTGTTGTTGCTCGGTAGACGGGGGAGTTCGACGGATAGTGATGGCGCGCCCGGTTTCACGGGCGGCACGCCTCGCGAGGCCGCTGGCGGCGAGCTTGGGTAGAAGCGCGGAAAGGTGGCGGCGAACGCCACCAGGGCAGCGATTGCGCATCCGAAGACAACGGCGAGGCCGCGCTTGTAACTCACCCGTAGAGTCTCCCGCTCAGCGCGCGCGCGAAAGATACGCGTTGAAACCGTGATCGAGATATGCGTTGAGCGGCAGGTCGTCGCTCAGCATGGCTGCATCGATGTCCGCGAGTTCCGCGGTGCGTTGCTGGTCTTCCCAGTAGCCGATCGCCACGAGGCCGACCACCAGTGCGACGAGCGGCCACGCAAGCGCGAAGCGGCGCAGGCGCGACGGCCGGCGTTGCGGGTCCGATACGGGACCTGCCGATGGGACACCGGCGAAAGCGGGCACGAACACAGGTGCGGCGATCGGTTCCGGTTTTCTGCGAGCGAGTGCGGTGCGACGCGCGAGAGCGAGTCGGTCGACAGTGGCGGGCGAGATGCTGGCGGCGCTTTCGTCAAGCGCACGACGCACCTGCCGCGCAAACTCGAGTTCTTTGGTTTCGAGAGCGGAGCTCATAGCGTAATTCCTTTGGCCTTGAGCGCGTGCGCCAGCGTGTGAGTGGCCCGGGAGCAGTGTGTTTTCACACTGCCTTCGGAGCAGCCCATTGCAGCGGCAGTCTCGGCGACATCCATATCCTCCCAGTAACGCATCAGAAACGCCTCCCGTTGACGTGCCGGTAACTTTTGGATCTCGTCGTCGATCAACTGCAGGATCTGTTCGCGTTCGATTTTCTGCTCGCCGCTCTCGGCGCCAACCGAACCATCCTGGGATTCGAACGTTTCGAGGAGGTCGAATTCGTCATCGTCGGCGCTGCCGAGCGACGAAAACAGACTGACCCACGTGTTGCGCACCTTCTGGCGACGGAAATAGTCATGCGTCGCATTCTGGAGAATACGCTGAAACAGCAGCGGCAACTCGGCGGCAGGGCGATCGGCGTATTTTTCGGCGAGCTTGATCATCGCATCCTGCACGATATCGAGCGCGGCGTCGTCGTCCCGCACGGCGTAGACCGTTTGCTTGAACGCGCGCCTTTCGACGCCCGCCAGAAAGTCGGCGAGTTCCTTGTCTGATGCCATCCGTTGGGGATTAGCGCAGCGATCGTGCGCGTAAACGTTCGAAAAATGTCGTAAAACCCGCGGATGCTAGCAAATTTTCGCGGTGCCGGGTTGGAACACCGCACCAACGGCCTCTGTTGGTGGGCGTAACGAAAGAAAAACGAAAGCGTACGGTAAATCACGCGGTTCCGCTGAGGCCACCTGTAACACGTCGTCCAGTCCGCCAGAGCACGCGCCGAGCGCGCTTCTTACCGGCTTTCGCGCGCTTTACGCCGCGCTGCCGCAAAAAACGGCAACAATGACTTGACCGCGACACGGGCAGCAGATATCGTCGCTGGTTCGCAATATAAGTGACTGTCTCAATTGAGGTGTAGCCCAAGAAGCTCGCCTGTCAACTGGACGCGCCGCTTGAACCCGAGCCACAAGCCCGGCAGAGAGCACCCGATCAATTTTTTGCCGAAAATTCGAAAGGTGAACAATGAATATGCCCAGCGCGGAATTCTCCACGTCGGATACCACTCCCTCCCACGAATCTGAATCCATCGGCGCCACCGTGCTCATGAAGGCACTGGCCGACGAAGGCGTTGAATTCGTCTGGGGTTATCCCGGCGGCTCGGTACTCTACATCTACGACGAGCTGTACAAGCAGGACAAATTCCAGCACATCCTCGTGCGCCACGAGCAGGGTGCCGTCCATGCGGCGGATGCCTATGCGCGCTCGACCGGCAAGGTCGGCGTGTGCCTCGTGACTTCCGGCCCCGGTGTTACCAATGCGGTGACCGGTATCGCCACCGCCTACATGGATTCGATTCCGATTGTCGTGATCAGCGGCCAGGTGCCGACGGCCGCGATCGGTCAGGATGCGTTCCAGGAGTGCGATACGGTTGGTATCACGCGGCCCTGCGTGAAGCACAACTTCCTCGTGAAGGACGTGCGCGATCTCGCGGCAACGGTCAAGAAGGCGTTCTTCATCGCACGTACCGGCCGGCCCGGCCCCGTGCTGATCGACATTCCGAAGGATGTGTCGAAGACGCCGTGCCGCTATGAGCCGCTCAAGACCGTCTCGCTGCGCTCGTACAACCCCGTCACCAAAGGCCACTCCGGCCAGATCCGCAAGGCCGTCGCACTGCTGCTGACGGCAAAGCGTCCGTATATCTATACCGGCGGCGGGATTATCCTGGCCGACGCATCGCGCGAGCTGAACCAGTTCGCCGATCTGCTCGGCTACCCGGTCACGAATACGCTGATGGGACTTGGCGGCTATCGCGCGTCGGACAAGAAGTTTCTCGGCATGCTCGGCATGCACGGTACGTACGAAGCCAACATGGCGATGCAGCACTGCGACGTGCTGATCGCGATCGGTGCGCGCTTCGACGACCGCGTGATCGGCGATCCGGCGCACTTCGCGTCGCGGCCGCGCAAGATCATTCACATCGATATCGATCCCTCGTCGATTTCCAAGCGCGTGAAGGTCGACATTCCGATCGTCGGCGACGTGAAGGAAGTGCTGAAGGAGCTGATCGAACAGTTGCAGGTCGCCGAACATGGACCGGACACCGCGGCGCTCGCCGACTGGTGGAAGGACATCGAAGCCTGGCGTGCCAAAGACTGCCTCAAGTTCGACCGCAAGAGCGAGATCATCAAGCCGCAGTACGTGGTGGAAAAGGCGTGGGAGCTGACTGACGGCAACGCGTTCGTGTGTTCCGACGTCGGCCAGCATCAGATGTGGGCCGCGCAGTTCTATCGCTTCAACAAGCCGCGCCGCTGGATCAACTCCGGTGGTCTCGGCACGATGGGCTTCGGCCTGCCGGCGGCGATGGGCGTGAAGATGGCGCACCCTGACGACGACGTGCTCTGTATCACCGGCGAAGGCTCGATCCAGATGTGCATTCAGGAGCTCTCGACCTGCAAGCAGTACGAGACGCCCGTGAAGATCATTTCGTTGAACAACCGCTACCTGGGCATGGTGCGCCAGTGGCAGCAGATCGAATACAGCAAGCGCTATTCTCATTCGTACATGGATGCGCTGCCCGATTTCGTGAAGCTCGCCGAAGCGTACGGCCACGTCGGCATGCGCATCGAAAAGACGTCCGATGTGGAGCCGGCGCTCAAGGAAGCGCTGCGTCTGAAGGATCGCACAGTGTTTCTCGATTTCCAGACCGATCCAACCGAAAACGTCTGGCCGATGGTTCAGGCCGGCAAGGGCATCACGGAGATGCTGCTCGGTTCGGAAGACCTGTAACGCGGCGTGCCGCGCGAAGCCCCGTGTCCGCGTCTTCATAAAAGACGCGCTCACACGAAGGCGGCGCGGAGCGTGTGCAACAGGTTGCTCATCGACTCTGGATTAATCGGAACATTCGCGAGAACGCACTATGAGACACATTATTTCCGTGCTGCTGGAAAACGAACCGGGCGCGCTGTCGCGCGTGGTCGGTCTTTTTTCCGCACGCGGCTACAACATCGAAACCTTGACGGTGGCCCCGACCGAAGACCATTCGCTGTCGCGCATGACCATCGTTTCCATTGGCTCGGACGACGTGATCGAACAGATCACGAAGCATCTGAACCGCCTGATCGAGGTGGTGAAAGTGGTCGACCTGACTGAGGGCGCCCACATCGAGCGTGAGCTGATGTTGATCAAGGTAAGGGCGGTCGGCAAGGAGCGTGAGGAGATGAAGCGGATGGCGGATATTTTCCGCGGCCGCATCATCGACGTCACCGAAAAGACCTATACGATCGAACTGACGGGCGCGAGCGACAAGCTCGACGCGTTCCTCGAAGGACTCGACGCTACTGCGATTCTCGAAACTGTCCGCACCGGCGGCTCGGGTATCGGGCGCGGCGAGCGCATCCTGAAGGTGTGACGTCGTATCGATCGGGGCCGGGGTGCGTATCTGAAGTATCCGCAGTATCTGCAACCCCGGCCGTGCAGCACCCAACGCAGCATTCCGCAGTATTCGAATTTCACTGATTTTGTATATCGCCAAGGAACAGACATGAAAGTTTTCTACGACAAGGACGCCGACCTCTCCCTCATCAAAGGCAAGCAGGTCACGATCATCGGTTACGGCTCGCAAGGCCACGCGCACGCGCTGAACCTGAAGGACAGCGGCGTCAACGTGACGGTCGGCCTGCGTAAGGGCGGTGCTTCGTGGAGCAAGGCCGAGAACGCCGGCCTCACGGTCAAGGAAGTCGCAGAAGCAGTGAAGGGCGCGGACGTCGTGATGATGCTCCTGCCCGACGAGCAGATCGCCGACGTGTACAGCAAGGAAGTGCACGCCAACGCGAAGCAGGGCGCGGCCCTCGCGTTCGCGCACGGCTTTAACGTCCACTACGGCCAGGTGATCCCGCGTGCTGACCTTGACGTCATCATGATCGCGCCGAAAGCGCCGGGTCATACGGTGCGCGGTACGTACACGCAAGGTGGCGGCGTGCCGCACCTGATCGCGGTGGCACAGGACAAGTCGGGCGCGGCTCGCGACATCGCGCTGTCGTACGCCGTGGCAAACGGTGGCGGCCGTGCCGGCATCATCGAAACCAACTTCCGCGAAGAAACCGAAACCGATCTGTTCGGCGAACAGGCCGTGCTGTGCGGCGGTACCGTCGACCTGATCAAGGCTGGCTTCGAAACGCTGGTGGAAGCGGGCTATGCGCCGGAAATGGCGTACTTCGAGTGCCTGCACGAACTGAAGCTGATCGTCGACCTGATCTACGAAGGCGGCATCGCGAACATGAACTACTCGATCTCGAACAACGCCGAATACGGCGAATACGTGACGGGTCCGCGCATCATCACCGAAGAAACTAAGAAGGTGATGAAGGACGTCCTGAAGGACATCCAGACCGGCGAGTACGCGAAGAGCTTCATCATCGAGAACCGCGCCGGTGCGCCGACGCTGCAATCGCGCCGTCGCCTGACGTCCGAGCACCAGATCGAACAGGTCGGTGCAAAGCTGCGCGCGATGATGCCGTGGATCGCGAAGAACAAGCTGGTCGACCAGTCGAAGAACTAAGGCTGCATGTCGTTCCGGGCCGGTGCGCGAGACGTTTTGCGTACCGGTTCGCGTAAAAAGCCGTCCAGGCGTGCTGAACCCTGGACGGCTTTTGCTATCCTACGGTTTTACAAAAATACAGAAGCCAATCATGAATTACCCTCATCCGATCATTGCGCGCGAAGGCTGGCCGTTTATCGCTATCGCGGCCGTTGCGGCGCTGCTGATCCATGCCGTCGCGGGGTTTGGCTTCGCATGGATCTTCTGGCTGCTGCTGATTTTCGTCGTGCAGTTCTTCCGCGATCCGGCGCGACCCATTCCCACCCAGGCGAATGCGGTGCTGTGCCCGGCCGACGGCCGTATCGTCGCGGTCGAAACCACACGTGACCCGTACGCCAATCGTGACGCGCTGAAGATCAGCGTGTTTATGAACGTGTTCAATGTTCACTCGCAACGCTCGCCGGTAGATGGCGCGATCTCGAAGGTCGAGTATTTTCCGGGCGCCTATCTGAACGCAGCCGTCGACAAAGCCTCGCTCGAAAACGAACGCAATGCGGTCGTCATCAATACGGCCAGCGGCCACACGGTCACGTCGGTGCAGATCGCCGGTCTGATCGCGCGCCGCATCCTCTGCTACGTGCGGGCGGGCGAACCGCTCACGCGTGGCCAGCGTTACGGTTTCATCCGCTTCGGTTCGCGCGTCGACGTGTACCTGCCGGTCGGCAGCCGTCCGCGCGTCTCGATCGGCGAAAAGGTCTCTGCCTCGTCGACGATCCTCGCCGAACTATAAGTCGGCATAAGGAGCTTTCGATGGCCGCATTCAAACCGCGCCGGCCCCGTCGCAGCAGCGCTCCGCTGCCGCGACCGTTCCGCCGCAACAAGCCGGTCGGACAGGAGCCGGTGGTTTCGGAGAGCCGCCGGGCCGCGCGCCAGCAGTTCCTGCGCAAGCGCGGCATCTACCTGCTACCCAATGCGTTCACGACCGCTGCGCTTTTTTGCGGCTTCTTCGCCGTCGTGCAGGCGATGAACGTGCGCTTCGATGTCGCGGCGATCGCGATTTTCGTCGCGATGGTGCTCGACGGTATGGATGGCCGCGTCGCACGCATGACGCACACGCAAAGCGCATTCGGCGAGCAGTTCGACAGCCTGTCGGACATGGTGTCGTTTGGCGTCGCGCCCGCGCTCGTGATGTACGAGTGGATCCTGAAGGACCTTGGGCGCTGGGGCTGGCTGGCGGCGTTCGTCTACTGCGCCGGTGCGGCGCTGCGGCTCGCGCGTTTCAACGCGAACATCGGCGTCGTCGACAAGCGCTTCTTCCAGGGGATGCCGAGCCCGGCTGCAGCGGCCTTGATCGCCGGTTTCGTCTGGCTGGCTACCGACAACCGCGTCCCGCTCCAGCTCTTCTGGTTGCCGTGGGTCGCGTTCGCGCTGACGGTCTACGCCGGTGTGACGATGGTGTCGAATGCGCCGTTCTACAGCGGCAAGGCGCTCGATGTCCGGCATCGCGTGCCGTTCGCGGCCATCCTGCTCGTCGTGGCCGCGTTCGTGCTGGTGTCGTCCGACCCACCGTTGATGCTGTTCGGCCTGTTCGTGCTGTACGGTCTGTCGGGTTATGTGTTCTGGGGTTGGCAGGTCGCGCGCGGCCGCTTGAATCCGGCCCGCTCGTCGCAGCGCGAGCACTGAACGGCGCGCCTGCGGCGGCGTGAACACCCGAATTCCATCTTTTACTATTATTCCTAGACGATCCCCCACGGAGCCGAGACATGGCAGACAAGCTCATCATTTTCGACACGACGTTGCGCGACGGCGAACAGTCGCCCGGTGCGTCGATGACGAAGGAAGAAAAAATCCGTATCGCGAAGCAGCTCGAACGGATGAAGGTCGACGTGATCGAAGCCGGCTTCGCGGCCAGTTCGAACGGCGACTTCGATTCGATCCACACGATCGCATCGATGATCAAGGACAGCACGGTGTGCTCGCTGGCCCGCGCGAACGACAAGGACATCCAGCGCGCGGCCGATGCGTTGCAGCCCGCCGATCACTTCCGCATCCATACGTTTATCGCAACGTCGCCGTTGCATATGGAAAAGAAGCTGCGCATGACACCGGACCAGGTGTTCGAGCAGGCAAAGCTAGCTGTGCGCTTCGCACGCAAATTCACCGACGATGTCGAGTTCTCGCCTGAGGATGGCAGCCGCTCCGATCTCGACTTTCTGTGCCGCGTGCTGGAAGCGGTGATCGCCGAAGGCGCGACGACCATCAATATCGCCGACACGGTCGGCTACGGCGTGCCGGAACTGTACGGCAATCTCGTGAAGACACTGCGCGAACGCATTCCGAATTCGGACAAGGCGGTGTTCTCCGTGCACTGCCATAACGATCTTGGAATGGCGGTGGCGAATTCGCTGGCGGGCGTGCAGATCGGTGGCGCGAGGCAGGTGGAATGCACGATCAACGGGCTGGGCGAGCGCGCGGGCAATACGTCGCTCGAAGAAATCGTCATGGCCGTGCGTACGCGCAAGGACTACTTCGGCCTCGAACTCGGCATCGATACGACGCAGATCGTGCCGGCTTCGAAACTCGTCTCGCAGATCACCGGTTTTGTCGTGCAACCGAACAAGGCCGTGGTCGGGGCCAACGCATTTGCGCACGCGTCCGGGATTCACCAGGACGGCGTGCTGAAGGCGCGCGATACCTACGAAATCATGCGTGCCGAAGACGTGGGCTGGAGTGCGAACAAGATCGTGCTCGGCAAGCTGTCGGGCCGCAATGCATTCAAGCAGCGCTTACAGGAACTGGGTATCTCGCTCGACAGCGAAGGCGAGCTGAATGCGGCGTTCGCGCGCTTCAAGGAACTCGCGGACCGCAAGGCCGAGATCTTCGACGAGGACATCATCGCGATCGTCACCGAAGAGTCCGCCGAAGCGCAGGAAAGAGAGCACTACAAGTTCGTGTCGCTGTCGCAGCATTCGGAAACCGGCGAACAGCCGCAGGCGCGGATCGTGTTTTCGGTCGACGGCAAGGAAGTGGCCGGCGACGCGAAGGGCAACGGTCCGGTCGACGCGACGCTGAATGCGATTGAATCGGAAGTGGGCAGCGGTTCCGAGTTGCTGCTGTACTCGGTGAACGCGATCACGACTGGCACTCAGGCGCAGGGCGAAGTAACGGTGCGGCTGTCGAAGGGCGGCCGTATCGTGAACGGCGTCGGTACCGATCCGGATATTGTTGCGGCATCGGCGAAGGCGTATATCTCCGCGCTCAACAAGCTGTACTCGAACGTGGACAAGCTGAACCCGCAGCGTTCGTAATCGGTGGGGCGGCGATTGCCCCTGACGATTGAATCAACCCCGCGTGTCGTGGAACGACGAACGCGGGGTTTTTCACATCTGCGGTGTGCGCGTGCGTGATTAGCGCGCGTTACTCCGCCGCTTCACGGCGCCACATCCATTCGCGTCCGGTGCGACGCGCAGCACGTACGGGTTGCCGCACATCGACGGCGATCGCGCGACGTGGTGCATCGGCGACAAACCGCTCGATCAACTCGCGCACGTCGTGATCGACGAAATCGGCACGCATTGCATCGACGATTAGCGTTGCGCCGTCGGGAATCTGCTGCAAATAACGCTTGAGCGATACCTTGCCGAGAAACGACACGTCCTTGCGGAACGACAGCAGATAGTGGTCGTCGTGCTGCGCGAGCGTGATCGGTCGCTGCAGGTTCGCGTGGAGCGCGAGCAGGACGCTGCAGAGCATGCCGAGCACGATGCCGATCAGCAGGTCGGTCGCGAACACGCCGACGAGCGTCACGATGAACGGCGCAAACGCCGCGAAGCCCTGTTTGGCGATTGCGGCGAACAGCGACGGCTTCGCAAGCTTGATGCCGGTGAAGATCAGGATCGCGGCAAGACAGGCCAGCGGGATCAGATTGATGACGCTCGTCAGTGCAAACACGCTGACGAGCAGCAATACGCCGTGGATGACCGCCGACAGCCGGCTCTGCGCGCCCGCATGGACGTTCGCGGAACTGCGTACGATCACCGACGTAATCGGCAATCCACCGATTGCGCCTGCTATCAGATTGCCCACACCCTGTGCTTTCAGCTCGCGATCCGGCGGCGCGGCGCGACGCTTCGGATCGATCTGCTCGACGGCTTCGAGACTTAGCAGCGTCTCGAGGCTGGCAACGATGGCGAGCGTCATCGCGACACGCCACACATCGGGATTGGCGAGTTGAGCGAGATTCGGACCGAAATCGGCGAGCGCGAGTGCCGAACGCAACGCCGCGAACGACTCGAGCACCGGCAACGCGACGCGATGCTCGGCCGGTAGTGCGAATGCCGGGGCAACGGCGCCGAGGATGAGCGTTGCGGCAATTCCGAGTAGCACGACAGCGAGCGGCGCGGGCATCGCGCGCACCAGCGCGAAGCGGCGCAGTGCCGGGGTTTCCCAAGCCGCGAGCAATGCAAGCGACAGCACCGCAAGCGCACAGGCCGCGAGCGACAACGCACCGAACGGCGTGGCGATGGCGCCGGCCATCTGCGCGGTTGTCGCGCCGTCGGTTCCCGCCGTGATCCCAAGCGCAAACGGGATCTGTTTGACGATCAGCAGCAGGCCGATCGCCGCGAGCATGCCTTTGATAACCGGCGAGGGCACATAAGCGGCAAGCCGTCCCGCCTTCAGCATGCCGAAACCGAACTGGATCACGCCCGACAGCAACACCGCGAGCAGAAACGCCGGAAAACTGCCGAGCCGCGCAATGCCATCGACGACGATCACAACGAGCCCCGCGGCGGGCCCACTGACGCTGAGCCGTGAGCCGCTCAACGCAGCAACGACCAGACCGCCGACGATCCCGGAGACCAGCCCCGCGAACGGTTCGACGCCGGATGCATTGGCGATGCCGAGACACAACGGCAGCGCGACGAGAAACACGACGGTGCCCGCGAACAGATCGCGCGGGAACGTGGAGAAGCGAAGTCTGGCGTTCATGGTGTCGAGTGGAGTAGGTGGTGTGGGTGGATTGGGTGGTCGGAAATGGATGTCGGCGATAGCAGAGCGAGCGTTCCCACCCGGCTGTTCCTGCAGAGGAACAGCCGGTGCGTTAAACGGATGGGGCTACCGCGGCGGATCAGACGTCGTTGCTTACCGCCTGCGGCAAGGTTGCCTGTGCGCGCGGGGTCGATTCAGCCGGGTTGTCGGAGTAACCATCGACGATGACTTTCAGTCGCCCGTCTTCGAGCGAGAAAACCCAACCGTGGACGAGCGGTGGCTTGTCCATGCCGCGGACGATCGGGCTGGCGCGCAACTGACGCACCTGTTCGAGCACGTTCAGTTCGGCGAGGCGGTTCACGCGGCTGGCTTCGGAAGGCAGTAGGCCGAGTTCGTCGCGATGCGTGTGCGCGAGCGTGCAGAGCGGTGCGATGCGGCGGTTCACATGGGGTAGTTCGGGCGCCAACGGCAACAATGCCGCGCGCACGCCGCCGCAACCGTAGTGACCGCAAACGATCACATGGCCCACCTTCAGCACGCGCACCGCGTACTCGAGCACGCTCGCGCCGTTGTCGTCGTCGGGATCGAACAGGTTGGCAATGTTGCGATGGACGAACAGGTCGCCGGGCTCGCAGTGTGTGATGGTTTCGGCGGGGACCCGGCTGTCGGAGCAGCCGATCCACAGCACGTGAGGATTCTGGCCTTGTGCCAGACCGGTGAAGACCTGCGGGTCGCGGGCGGCGGCTTCCCGCGCCCAGGCGATATTGGCGACCAGCATGCGTTTGGGGCGATCCATCGAGGGCAACTCCATCTGGGAGGCGGTGCGACGAACCTGTCCGGGACAGGTGTGGGGGACGTCGGTACCGCGTCAAACCTTACCAATAGCTTTCTATCGAAAAAATATTGGCGTGTCAGAGAAAAAAATCGCGGCTCATGCGACATAAATAAAAAAAAGCCGCCTCTACATCCCGGTTAACGGTTGTCGCTCCAGCGACCCGGCGATACGCCGCTTGCCTTCTTGAAATGACGATTGAAGTGACTCTGGTCGGTAAAGCCGCTTGTTGCAGCAACTTCGGTTGCCGACATGCCGGCCCGCAGGGCATCGCGTGCGCGGGATAGTCGAACCTGGTTGCGCCAGGCATGGGGCGCCATGCCGACTTCGCGCGTGAAGATTCTCGCCGCATGGAACTTGGACAATCCGACGGTGCTGGCGAGTTCGGAGAGATCGAGCGGTGCACTCAATTCATCGAGCATGCGCGTTTTCATTCGTTCGACGCGCGCGCCGTCGCGGCTCACCGGCCGGGACGGCGGGCGTAGCCTCGCGTGGCGCGTGAGCAGGGTCGAAACGGCGTCGAGCAGCGCATACTCGGCGGCGAGCAGGTCACTGCTCACTTCCAGCGTGCGGTGAGCCAGCAGGGCGCGCCTGACCAGGTCGGCATCCTTAATGATGTCCGTGTTGAACCACGGTGTGGCGTGTCGGGAGAGACCTGTCTCGCTAGCTACGGTCTGTACGAAATCGACCGGTAGGTAGAAGGTGCGACATTGCCACCCGGCGTCGCCCGCGCTCGATCCGGTGTGGATCTCCCCAGGGTTGATGATGGGCAACGAACCCGCATCGGCGACGAACCGCGTGCCGCGATAGTCGTAACGTTCAGCGCCTTGCTCGATGACCGACACGGTGTACGCGTCATGCCAGTGGGGCGAGTAGACGTGATCGGTGAATCGCGCCGTCACCATGTCGCCACCGGGAATCAGCGCGGAGCGCCAGTAGTGAGCGTCGTTTCGAGAGGTCGCGTTCGTCATGTTCGAATCATCCGCCCATCCGGACCGCTGCCGTCAGAACAGACTACGGCGATCCGGATCGTGCAACGGGTCCGGCGTTTTCTGCGTGAGTCGCACGATGCCCTGCTCGTCGAAATAGAAGCTGTACATCATGTACCAGACGTTGTCTTCGAGGTAGCGGTAGGTCCAGACTTCTTTCTTCATCAGCGGGAAATACGAGGTTTCCTCCGGGCGTCCGAAATTGACGAGCACGTCGTTCTTCGTCCACTTGCCGATTTCCGCGCGATAGAACTCGTTGGGCTGCAGCACCTGGCGCACGTTGAGGATCTTGCCGGAGGCATCGATATCGGCGGCGGTCGTGGTTTCGCCCATCGGCTGGGTCGGCCACATCAGCCGTTTGCCGCCGTTCGGCAGGTCGTAGACTTCGCGCGGCGGCCCGAGGCCGGTCACGATCGTCGACTGGTCCTCGCCCGGCTGAAAACGTTGCCACGGTTGTGCGCAGCCGGCCAGCGCCAGTGCGCTCAGGCAGGCTGCTGCGGCGCGCCGCAACCGCGCACGCGGCGCCGATGAAAGACGGGTAGACATGAATTCCTCCGATGACATTCGATAGCAGGCTCGCGATATCGAGATGCAGTATTTTGACACGCGGCCCGACAAAAGACCGGCGCGCCGCGCGTTCGCTTGCCCTCGCGCCCGGCGGTGTCCTATGATCCGCGCTCTGAGGGATCGAGCGGAGCGACAGATGGGATTCGGGTGGCGGGAAAGGACGCAACGCGGAATGCGCGGCGAAGGGCGCGGTGAGGCACGCTGCGGCCGTGCTGCGCTGGCCGCGGTGGCAACTCTGGCGCTATTGGCGGCATCAGCGGCATCAGCGGCATCAGCCGCTCAGGCGGAGGCGGCACAGGCAGTACAGGCAGCGACAGCAAAACAGCCGGCACAGCCCACCGGCAAGCCGGTCCAGCTCGCGCTAATCGAAGGAATGTCCGGCCCCTTCGCCAACGCCGGCGCAGCGGTCGAGCGCAACCTGCGCTTCGGCATCGAGCAGGTGAACGCACGCGGCGGCGTCAAGCTCAACGACGGCGCGCATCCGCTCGAACTCGTCGTGCTCGACAGCAAGGGCAGCACCGAAGAAGCGCTGGTCCAGCTACGCGCTGCCGCGGACCGCCATATCGGCTTCATCCTGCAGGGCAACAGCTCGGCGGTTGCGGCGGCGCTGCTCGGGGCGATCGACCGGCAGAACACCCGCGAGCCCGACAACCGCGAACTGTTCCTCAACTATTCCGCCGACGATCCCGCCCTGACGGACGCGAGCTGCAGTTTCTGGCATTTCCGCTTCGATGCGCACGCGGGCATGCGCATCGACGCACTGGCGGACGTGATCGAGCACGACCCGTCGGTGAAAAAGGTCTATCTGCTGAATCAGGACTACAGCTTCGGCCATGACGTGAGCCGGCTGGCGCGTACGGCGCTGGCGGCCAAACGCCCCGACATCGCGGTGGTCGGCGACGAATTCCACCCGATCGGCCGCGTCAAGGATTTCGCGCCCTACATCGCGAAGATCCGTGCGAGCGGCGCCGATGCGGTCGTGACGGGCAACTGGGGCAACGATCTGACCTTGCTGGTGAAAGCGGCGCGCGAGCAGGGGCTGAACACCCGGTTCTACACGTTCTACGGCAACAGCCTGGGCGCACCGGCGGCGCTTGGCGATGCGGGTGTGAAGCGCGTGCTCGCGGTCGCCGACTGGCACCCGAACGCGGGCGGCACGGCATCGGACGCGTGGTATCGCGCGTACCGCGCCCGCTTCCCGGCGGCCCAGGACGACTACCCGGTGCTGCGCATGGAACTGTTGGTCGAAATGCTCGCCGCGGTGCTGAGCAAGGCCGGCAGCGCTGAGCCGGTGGCGGTGGCGCGGACGCTCGAAGGGATGAAATTCGATAACGGCTTCCACCCGATGTGGATGCGCGCCGACGATCACCAGGTTATCCAGCCCCTTTATGTGATGGAGATGGACAAGGCCGGCACGCCGGGCGTGCACTTTGACAACGAAGGCTCTGGATACGGCTTCCGGACGGTGCTGGCGCTGCCGCCGGAGCGCACCGTACCGCCGACCGTCTGCCGGATGCAGCGGCCGTAACCACAGGGGTTCGCCGTACGATCGTGCTGTGCTACAATGCGCGCTTCGTTGTAAACCCACGGCACGGCCTTTCTTCCGTGACCGCCTGTCTAGTTTCTAAGGAAATCAACATGTCCGTAGCTGAAGTTACCAAGAAGTCCGACGTCGTCGCGCAATTCGCACGCGCTGCTAACGACACCGGCTCCCCTGAAGTTCAGGTCGCGCTGCTCACGACCCGTATCAACGAACTCACCGTTCACTTCAAGGCCCATTCGAAGGATCACCATAGCCGCCGCGGTCTGCTGCGCATGGTGAGCCGCCGTCGCAAGCTGCTCGACTACCTGAAGGGCAAGGACGCTGATCGTTACCGCACGCTGATCGAGAAGCTGGGTCTGCGTAAGTAATCGGATGGTCTTTCAGCAAGATGCCTGTGTCAGTTCCGCTGATGCAGGCATTTTGTTTTTCAACGGTGCGCTTTAACTGAGGTGCATCGACAGGTTGTCCGCCATAGTTCGTCTCACAGATTCGCCGTCGCAGTTGTTGCGGTTCATGGCAGCACGGGACGAAACATCCGGCGGCACAACCAGAAACACGGCCGGGCTGCGGGGCAGAGCTTTGTGTCATTCCAGCGGTTCGCGTGTCGCGCGGTTCTCTGGAATGGCATAACACTCCTCTTCCCGCGTGGCTCCGGTCATGGCGTTGCCGCGCCGCTGCTAGTCCGCGCGGCATAACGAAGCGTAAAGGAGTGACTAATGTTCAATAAGATCGTCAAAGAGTTCAAGTGGGGACAACATAACGTTCGCCTGGAAACCGGTGAGATCGCCCGTCAGGCAAGCGGTGCCGTCCTCGTGGACATCGAAGATACGGTGGTGCTCGCCACGGTCGTCGGTGCCAAGACGGCGAAGCCGGGTCAGGATTTCTTCCCGCTGACCGTCGACTACCTCGAGAAAACCTATTCCGCAGGCAAGATCCCTGGTGGTTTCTTCCGCCGCGAAGGCCGTCCGTCGGAAGGCGAAACGCTGATCTCGCGCCTGATCGACCGTCCGCTGCGTCCGCTGTTCCCGGAAGGCTTCTACAACGAAGTCCAGGTCGTGATCCACGTGATGTCGATCAACCCGGACGTGCCGGCCGACATCCCCGCGCTGATCGGTGCATCGGCTGCACTGGCTATCTCCGGCCTGCCGTTCAACGGCCCGGTGGGCGCTGCACGCGTCGCCTACATCAACAACGAATACGTACTGAACCCGACGCGTTCGCAGATCAAGGAATCGAGCCTTGACCTCGTGGTTGCCGGTACGGAACGCGCGGTGCTGATGGTTGAATCGGAAGCACAGCAACTGTCGGAAGAAGTGATGCTCGGCGCCGTGGTGTTCGGCCACGACCAGATGCAGATCGCGATCGACGCGATCCACGAACTCGTGCGCGAAGGCGGCAAGCCCGAATGGGACTGGAAGCCGGCGCCGAAGAACGAAGCGCTGATCTCGCGCGTGACCGAAGTGGCCGAGGCCAATCTGCTCGCCGCCTATCAGGTCCGCGACAAGCAGGCCCGTTCGGCAAAGCTGAAGGAAATCTACGCCGCTACGTCGGCCACGCTCGAAGCAGACGCTGCTGCGGGCGGTACCGTCGCTGCCGACAAGGCAACCGTCGGCAACGTGCTGTTCGACATCGAAGCGAAGATCGTCCGTTCGCAGATCCTGAACGGCGAGCCGCGTATCGACGGCCGCGACACGCGTACCGTGCGCCCGATCGAAATCCGTACCGGCGTGCTGCCGCGTACCCACGGTTCGGCACTGTTCACGCGCGGCGAAACGCAGGCGCTCGTCGTCGCGACGCTCGGCACGAAGGGTGACGAACAGATCATCGATGCACTCGAAGGCGAATACCGCGAGCGCTTCATGCTTCACTACAACATGCCTCCGTTCGCGACCGGCGAAACGGGTCGCGTCGGTTCGCCGAAGCGCCGTGAAATCGGTCACGGCCGTCTCGCGAAGCGCGCGCTCGTCGCGTGTCTGCCGAGCGCCGAAGAATTCGGCTACTCGATCCGCGTCGTGTCGGAAATCACGGAATCGAACGGTTCGTCGTCGATGGCTTCGGTGTGCGGCGGCTGCCTCGCACTGATGGACGCCGGTGTGCCGATGAAGGCACACGTTGCGGGTATCGCGATGGGCCTGATTCTCGAAGGCAACAAGTTCGCGGTGCTGACCGACATCCTCGGCGACGAAGATCACCTCGGCGACATGGACTTCAAGGTAGCGGGCACGGAACAAGGCGTGACCGCACTGCAGATGGACATCAAGATCCAGGGCATCACGAAGGAAATCATGCAGGTCGCGCTCGCGCAAGCGAAGGAAGGCCGTCTGCATATTCTCGGCAAGATGACCTCGGCTGTGTCGGGTGCGAACACCGAACTGTCCGACTACGCGCCGCGCATGATCACAATCAAGATCAATCCGGAAAAGATCCGCGACGTGATCGGCAAGGGTGGCTCGGTGATCCGCGCGCTGACCGAAGAAACCGGCACGACGATCGATATCTCCGACGACGGCATCGTCACCATCGCGAGCACGAGCAGCGAAGGGATGGCCGAAGCGAAGAAGCGCATCGAGAACATCACGATGGAAGTCGAAGTGGGCCAGGTGTACGAAGGTGCGGTCCTCAAGCTGCTCGACTTCGGCGCGATCGTCAACATCCTGCCGGGCAAGGACGGTCTGCTGCATATTTCCGAAATCGCCAACGAGCGCATCAAGGACATCAACGACTACCTGAAGGAAGGCCAGCAAGTGAAGGTCAAGGTCATCCAGACGGACGAGAAGGGTCGTGTGCGTCTGTCGGCCAAGGCTTTGCTGAACGAAGCGCCGTCGGGTGCGCCGCAGGGCGAGTCGACGCCGCAGCAATAACGCGGTATTGAAGCAACGGCCGGCAGCGTGAATGCGCGCCGGCCGTTTTTCATGCAGGGCGGATTGCAGTGCGAACCGGGTGCGCGACATCGCAGTGCGCGTTTCTGACACGGTTAGCAGCGCAATCCAGACCTTGGGAGTAGCGACAGATGAAAGCGATCGAGATCACCGAATTCGGTGCGCCGGAAGTCTTGAAGCTCGCTGAACGGCCGATGCCGGAGCCGAAGGCGGGTGAAGTGCTGATCAAGGTAGCGGCGTCGGGCATCAACCGGCCCGACGTATTTCAACGCAAGGGCGCCTATGCGCCGCCGCCGGGTGCGTCGGATCTGCCGGGGCTCGAGGTGGCGGGTGAGATCGTTGGTGGGACGCTCGACGCGAAGCACAACCCGTTCGGTCTGAAGCTCGGCGATCGCGTGTGTGCGCTACTCGCGGGCGGGGGTTACGCAGAATATGCAGTGGCGCCGCTTGCCCAGTGTCTGCCGGTACCGCAAGGACTGTCGGACGTCGAGGCAGCGTCGTTGCCGGAGACGTTCTTCACGGTATGGAGCAACGTGTTCGACCGTGCGCAGCTCGGCAACGGCGAGGGCGGTGCGAACGAAACATTCCTGGTGCAGGGCGGTTCGAGCGGCATCGGCGTGACGGCAATCCAGATCGCGCACGCACTCGGATTTCGCGTACTCGCGACGGCGGGCTCGGACGACAAATGTCGTGCGTGCGAAGCGCTAGGCGCGGAACGCGCGATCAACTACAAGACCGAAGATTTCGTCGAAGTCGTGAAGTCGCTGACCAACGACCGCGGTGTCGATGTGATTCTCGATATGGTGGCCGGCAGCTACGTCCCGCGCGAACTCTCGGCGCTTGCGGACGGGGGCCGGCTGGTGGTGATCGCGCTGCTCGGTGGTGCGAAGGCGGAAATCAACCTGAGCGATGTGCTGCGGCGCCGTCTGACGATTACCGGCTCGACGTTGCGTCCGCGGCCGGTCGAATTCAAGGCGAAGATCGCAGCGCGGTTGAAAGAGCATGTGTGGCCGCATCTGGAGAGCGGTCGCATCAAGCCGATCGTGTATCAGGTGTTTCCGGCCGCGCAGGCCGCGGACGCTCACACGCTGATGGAAAGCAGCACGCACGTGGGCAAGATCGTGCTGGACTGGCGCGCCGAGTAATAAGGTGCGGATACACGATGCGCGCGGTTTGACCCGATCAGGCCGAGCACAGTAAAATTGCGCGTTTTGCGCGCCCGCTGTCACCGACCAAACGAGACGATGTCGAAACAACGAACCAAACTGGTAGTCGGTAACTGGAAAATGCATGGCCGGCTGGCCGGCAACACGGTGTTGCTCGACGCAGTCGCGCAAGGTGTTCGCGGTCTGCAGGGCGCGGTGAGGGTTGGCGTGTGTGTGCCACATCCGTATCTCGCACAGACTCAGGCGCTGCTCGCGGGCAGCCCGGTGCAGTGGGGTTCGCAGGACGTGTCGGCGCATGCGCAGGGTGCCTATACCGGCGAAGTCGCGGCGGACATGGTCGCGGAGTTTGGTGCAACGCTGGTCATCGTCGGGCATTCGGAACGACGCGCCTATCATCACGAAAGCGCGGACGTCGTTGGGATCAAGACGGAGCGGGCGCTGGCGGCGGGTCTTACGCCGATCGTCTGTGTCGGCGAAACGCTCGAGCAGCACGAGGCCGGCGCGGCGCAGCAGGTAGTCGGCGGGCAGCTGGACGCCGTGCTCTCTAAACTGTCGCCGGCAGACGTGGCGCGGATCGTAGTCGCTTACGAGCCCGTCTGGGCGATCGGCACGGGCAAAAGCGCGACAGCGGCGCAGGCACAGGACGTTCACGCGTTCCTGCGTGCGCGTCTCGCACAGAAAGGCGCGGCGGCCGGCGCCGTGACGCTGCTGTATGGCGGCAGCGTGAAGCCGGAAAATGCAGAAGAATTGTTTGGCCAGCAGGATATCGATGGCGGCCTGATTGGCGGCGCATCGTTGAAGGCACAGGATTTCCTCGCAATCTGCAGTGCGGCGGCCGCGGCGCTTTGAGCGGGCGACGGGCAGGGCGAGGTGACTCATGACGGCGCGCGCACAGTGCGTCGCCCGATTAAATAAAGACTCAGGTGGGTGTGATGCTGTATTTGAAAACGTTGATTATCGTGGTTCAGTTGCTGTCGGCGCTGGGGGTCATCGGCCTCGTTTTGCTGCAGCACGGCAAGGGTGCCGACATGGGTGCGGCATTCGGTAGCGGCGCCTCGGGCAGTCTGTTCGGTGCGACCGGTTCGGCCAACTTTCTGTCGCGCACAACGGCGGTGCTAGCCGCTGTTTTCTTCGTGACGACACTGGCGCTCACGTACCTTGGCGCCTACAAATCGCGGCCTTCCGCAGGCGTACTGGGCGAAGCCGTGACGGCTCCGGTGGCCGCTTCTGCAGCGTCTGTGCCGGCTGGTGTTTCGACGGCTGCTGCACCTGCTGCTGCATCGAAGCCGGGCCAGGACGTACCGAAATAAAATTTTCGAACGACGCGCTTTTGTGCGTTGAACAAACGGTTTAAACCAGTTACAATTCAAGTCTTGCAGCGATTCGCGGGTTTTATACGCAGTTTTCCCGGATTGCAGACAGTGCCGACGTGGTGAAATTGGTAGACACGCTATCTTGAGGGGGTAGTGGCGAAAGCTGTGCGAGTTCGAGTCTCGCCGTCGGCACCAATGTTATTCTTAATGCCAGCCGCTTGCTTCGCTACGGCTGGCATTTTTACTTCCGCTTCACTGTTTACCGTGAGCTAACAGTATCAAGCAGGCCGAAGTAATTTCGCGCCGGGTTGTTCGGCTCCTGGCGGCACACAGAACCAACCGATTGAGGATAGTCTTGAACCTCGCAGCCTATTTCCCCGTTTTGTTGTTCCTCCTCGTGGGCACCGGTTTAGGCGTAGCACTGGTCGGCATTGGCAAGATCCTTGGTCCCAACAGGCCCGACACCGCGAAGAACGCACCGTACGAGTGCGGCTTCGAGGCATTCGAGGACGCACGCATGAAGTTCGACGTGCGCTACTACCTCGTGGCCATTCTCTTCATCATTTTCGATCTGGAAACGGCATTCCTGTTCCCGTGGGGCGTAGCCCTGCGCGACATCGGCTGGCCGGGCTTCATGGCTATGATGATTTTCCTGCTCGAATTCCTGCTGGGCTTCGCCTATATCTGGAAGAAGGGCGGTCTCGATTGGGAATGACGGGTTAAATGCCGGTTTGCATGGGCGGCCATGGCTAGCCGCCCGTCTGGAGTGGAAAGCAAATGAGTATCGAAGGGGTCTTGAAGGAAGGGTTTGTCACCACCACGGCTGACAAACTGATCAACTGGACGCGCACCGGCTCGCTGTGGCCGATGACGTTCGGTCTCGCGTGTTGCGCGGTCGAGATGATGCATGCGGGCGCTGCCCGCTACGACCTCGACCGTTTCGGCGTCGTGTTTCGTCCAAGTCCGCGGCAGTCGGACGTGATGATCGTCGCGGGCACGCTGTGCAACAAGATGGCGCCGGCTCTGCGCAAGGTCTACGACCAGATGGCCGAGCCGCGCTGGGTCATCTCGATGGGGTCGTGCGCGAATGGCGGCGGCTACTACCATTACTCGTACTCGGTGGTGCGCGGCTGCGACCGTATCGTACCGGTCGACGTCTACGTGCCGGGCTGTCCGCCCACGGCGGAGGCGCTGGTCTACGGTGTGATCCAGCTGCAGGCGAAGATCCGCCGCACCAACACCATCGCCCGACAATAAGGCCAGAGCCCCCCACAATATGGCAAGCAAACTCGAGACCCTGAAAGCGAACCTCGAGGCGGCGTTTGGCGGCCGTCTGGTGAGCGTCACCGAAGCAATCGGCGAGCTGACGATCGTCGTCAAGGCAAGCGAATACCTCGATGTGGTGAAGCGTCTGCGCGACGATCCCACGCTTCGCTTCGAGCAGTTGATGGACCTGTGCGGCGTCGACTATCAGACCTACGGCGACGGTGCCTACGAAGGCCCGCGCTTTGCAGCCGTGCTGCATCTGCTGTCGGTGGCGAACAACTGGCGTCTGCGCGTGCGCGTGTTCGCACCGGACGACGAGGTACCCATCCTGGCTTCGGTCGTCGACATCTGGAGTTCGGCCAACTGGTACGAGCGCGAAGCGTTCGACCTCTTCGGCATCGTCTTCGAAGGCCATCCTGACCTGCGCCGCATCCTGACCGACTACGGTTTCATCGGTCACCCGTTCCGCAAGGATTTCCCTGTTTCCGGCTACGTCGAAATGCGTTACGACCCGGAAGAGAAGCGCGTCGTCTATCAGCCGGTGACGATCGAGCCGCGGGAAATCACGCCGCGCGTGATCCGTGAGGATCACTATGGCGGTCTGAAACACTAAGAGAACGCCATGGCAGAGATCAAGAACTACACGCTCAACTTCGGCCCTCAGCATCCGGCAGCGCACGGTGTGCTGCGCCTCGTGCTCGAACTCGACGGCGAAGTGATCCAGCGCGCCGATCCGCACATCGGCCTGTTGCACCGTGCGACCGAAAAGCTCGCGGAAAGCAAAACCTTCATCCAGTCCGTGCCGTATATGGACCGTCTCGACTACGTGTCGATGATGGTCAACGAACACGGCTACGTGATGGCGATCGAAAAGCTGCTCGGTATCGACGTGCCGATCCGCGCCCAGTACATCCGCGTGATGTTCGACGAAGTAACGCGCGTACTGAACCACCTGATGTGGATCGGCGCCCACGCGCTCGACGTCGGCGCGATGGCGGTGTTCCTCTACGCATTCCGCGAACGCGAAGACCTGATGGACGTGTACGAAGCGGTGTCCGGTGCCCGGATGCACGCGGCCTACTATCGTCCGGGCGGTGTCTATCGCGATCTGCCTGACGCAATGCCGCAATACAAGGCGTCGAAGATTCGCAATGCGAAGGCGCTGGCGCGGATGAACGAAACGCGCCAGGGTTCGTTGCTCGACTTCATCGAAGACTTCTTCAACCGTTTCCCGACCTGCGTCGACGAGTACGAAACGCTCCTCACCGACAACCGGATCTGGAAGCAGCGGCTCGTCGGTATCGGTGTGGTGAGCCCGGAACGTGCGCTGCAACTCGGCATGACGGGTGCGATGTTGCGTGGCTCGGGCATCGAGTGGGATCTGCGCAAGAAGCAGCCGTACGAGGTTTACGACAAGCTCGACTTCGATATCCCGGTTGGCGTGAACGGTGACTGCTACGACCGCTATCTGGTGCGCGTCGAAGAAATGCGCCAGTCCACGCGGATCGTGAAACAGTGTATTGAGTGGCTGCGGAAGAATCCCGGCCCTGTGATGATCGACAATCACAAAGTTGCGCCGCCGTCGCGAGTGGGCATGAAGTCGAACATGGAAGATCTGATTCACCACTTCAAGCTGTTCACCGAAGGTTTCCACGTACCGGAAGGCGAAGCGTACGCGGCGGTCGAACACCCGAAGGGCGAGTTTGGTATCTACCTGATTTCGGATGGCGCGAACAAGCCGTATCGTCTGAAAATCCGCGCACCGGGTTACGCACATTTGTCGGCACTCGACGAAATGGCGCGCGGCCACATGATCGCCGACGCCGTGACGATCATCGGTACGCAGGACATCGTGTTTGGCGAAGTAGATCGCTAGCTGGATCGTTAGGCGATCATCATCAAGGCGCGTGCCGCCGTAGCTTCAAGGCGCGCGTTCAGCAAAGGAACGCCGGGTCTGTCGCAACACGTGGTGCGCGGCAGGTTTTCGTTCGGTAGGAATTGAAAGAGTCGTGTCTGAAAATGATCTCAGCTGAAGGCCTGAAAGAAATCGATCGTGCGCTGACGAAGTATCCCGCCGATCAGAAACAGTCCGCCGTGATGTCGGCGCTCGCCGTCGCTCAGGAAGAGCACGGCTGGCTGTCGCCCGAACTGATGCAGTTCGTCGCGGACTATCTCGGCATGCCGGCGGTCGCCGTGCAGGAGGTCGCGACCTTCTACACGATGTACGAGACCTCGCCGGTCGGTCGTTACAAGATCACGCTCTGCACCAACCTGCCGTGCCAGCTCGGCCCGGACGGCGGCTCCGAAAACGCCGCCAGCTATCTGAAACAGAAGCTCGGCATCGACTTCGGCGAAACCACCGCCGACGGCAAGTTCACGCTGAAAGAAGGCGAGTGCATGGGTTCGTGCGGCGACGCACCGGTGATGCTGGTGAACAACCATCGCATGTGCAGCTTCATGAGCCGCGCGAAGATCGACCAGTTGCTCGAGGAACTTTCGAAATGACGTCTTTACACGATCGTCACATCAAACCGCTGATTCTCGCCAACCTGACCGGCGACAACTGGCATCTCGAAGACTACGTCGCGCGCGGTGGCTACAAGCAGCTGCGCCGTATCCTCGAAGAAAAAATTCCGCCCGAGCAGGTGATCGCCGACGTCAAGGCATCGGGTCTGCGTGGCCGTGGCGGTGCGGGCTTCCCGACCGGCCTGAAGTGGAGCTTCATGCCGCGCCAGTTCCCGGGGCAGAAGTATCTCGTCTGCAATTCGGACGAAGGCGAACCGGGTACGTTCAAGGACCGCGACATCCTGCGCTGGAATCCGCATTCGCTGATCGAAGGTATGGCGATTGGTGCGTACGCGATGGGTATCACGGTCGGCTACAACTATATCCACGGCGAAATCTGGGAAACCTACAAGCGCTTTGAAGAAGCGCTCGACGAAGCGCGCCGCGCGGGTTTTCTCGGCGACAACATCATGGGTTCGGGCTTCAAGTTCGAACTGCATGCGCATCACGGTTACGGCGCCTATATCTGCGGCGAAGAAACCGCGCTGCTCGAATCGCTCGAAGGCAAGAAGGGCCAGCCGCGCTTCAAGCCGCCGTTCCCGGCGAGCTTCGGCGTGTATGGCAAGCCGACCACGATCAACAACACCGAGACTTTCGCTGCTGTGCCGTTCCTGCTCGAGATCGGCCCGCAGGCGTATCTCGAACTCGGCAAGCCGAATAACGGCGGCACGAAGATCTTCTCGATCTCCGGCGACATCGAGCGGCCGGGCAACTACGAAGTGCCGCTTGGCACGCCGTTCGCCACGCTGATGGAACTCGCTGGCGGCATGCGCGGTGGTCGCAAGATCAAGGCAGTGATTCCTGGCGGCTCGTCGGCACCGGTCATCCCGGGCGACCTGATGATGCAGACCGACCTCGATTACGACGCCATCGCGAAGGCCGGCTCGATGCTCGGCTCCGGCGCGGTGATCGTGATGGACGAGACGCGCTGCATGGTGCGCTCGCTGCTGCGTCTGTCCTACTTCTATTACGAAGAATCGTGCGGTCAGTGCACGCCGTGCCGCGAAGGCACGGGCTGGCTGTATCGCGTCGTGCATCGCATCGAGCACGGCTTGGGTCGCAAGGAAGATCTCGACCTGCTGAACTCGGTGGCCGAAAACATCATGGGCCGCACCATCTGCGCGCTCGGCGATGCGGCGGCGATGCCGGTGCGCGGCATGCTGAAGCACTACTGGGACGAATTCGAATATCACGTTGCCAACAAGCGTTGCCTCGTCGGCGGTCACGCCGGGGCAGCAGCGGCACCGGAAACGGTCGCTGCTTGAGCGGCATCACGGCAACCGCGCGCGGGCCGGTATCAGGCTGGTCAGCGAGCGAACGATTGAGCGGTATCAGGTTAAGGAAGATTGACCATCATGGTTGAACTTGAAATAGACGGCAAGAAGGTCGAGGTGGCCGAAGGCAGCATGGTGATCCAGGCTGCGCATAAGGTCGACACCTACATTCCTCACTTCTGCTATCACAAGAAGCTGTCGATTGCGGCCAACTGCCGTATGTGCCTCGTCGAAGTCGAGAAGATGCCGAAGGCCGTGCCCGCATGTGCCACGCCGGTGTCGGCGGGCATGATCGTGCGCACGAAGTCCGACAAGGCCGTGAAGGCCCAGCAGTCCGTGATGGAATTTCTGCTGATCAACCACCCGCTCGACTGCCCGATCTGCGATCAGGGCGGCGAATGTCAGCTGCAGGATCTGGCGGTCGGTTACGGCAAGTCGTCGTCGCGCTACAGCGAAGAGAAGCGCGTCGTGTTCCACAAGAACGTCGGCCCGCTGATCTCGATGGAAGAGATGACGCGCTGCATCCACTGCACGCGCTGCGTGCGCTTCGGCCAGGAAGTGGCCGGTGTGATGGAACTCGGTATGCTGGGTCGCGGCGAGCATTCGGAAATCACGTCGTTCGTCGGCAAGACGGTCGACTCCGAACTGTCGGGCAACATGATCGACCTGTGCCCGGTCGGTGCGCTCACGAGCAAGCCGTTCCGCTACAGCGCCCGTACGTGGGAACTGTCGCGTCGCAAGTCGGTGAGCCCGCATGATTCCGTCGGTGCGAACCTCGTCGTCCAGGTCAAGAACAACCGCGTGATGCGCGTGCTGCCATTCGAGAACGAAGCGATCAACGAATGCTGGATCTCGGACAAGGACCGCTTCTCGTACGAAGGGCTAAACAGCCCCGAGCGCCTGACGCAACCGATGTTGAAGCAGGGCGGCAAGTGGGTCGAAACCGACTGGCAGACGGCGCTTGAATACGTCGCGAAGGGATTGAACGGCATCAAGGGCGACCACGGCGCGAATGCGCTCGCCGCGCTCGCCAGCCCGCACAGCACCGTCGAAGAACTGTTCCTGCTGAAGCAACTCGCGCAGGCAGTCGGTACCCCGAACATCGATTTCCGTCTGCGTCAGTCGGACTTCTCGGCAGCCGCTACCGGCACGCCGTGGCTCGGCACGAAGATCGCCGAACTGTCGAACGTCGATGCGGTACTCGTGATCGGCTCGTTCCTGCGCCGCGATCATCCGCTGCTGGCCGCGCGTCTGCGCCAGGCGGCGAAGTCGGGCGCGAAGCTGACGTTCTTGCAGGCCACGAAAGACGACGCGCTGATTCCGCAAGCGCAGCGTATCGCTGCAGCGCCGTCGGCATGGCTCAACGAACTCGCGGGCATCGCTGCCGCAGTGTCGGAAGCGCGCAGCGTCGCGCTGCCCGAAGCGTTTGCCGGCGTGCAGGCAAGCGCGGCTGCGAAGCAGGTGGCTGCGTCGCTGGCTAGCGCTAGCGGTGAGCATCGCTTCGTGCTGCTCGGCAACAGTGCAGTCCAGCATCCGGAATTCGCCCGTATCCACGCCGCTGCGCAGTGGATTGCGGAACAGACCGGCGCCACGCTCGGCTTCCTGCCGGAAGCAGCGAACACGGTCGGTGCGCATCTGGTCAACGCATTGCCGGGCGCAGGCGGCCTGAACGCACGTGAAGCGTTCGAGCAACCGCGCAAGGGCTATCTGCTGCTGAACCTCGAACCCGAATTCGATACGGCGAACCCGGCTCAAGCGCTCGCAGCGCTGAACCAGGCTGAAATGGTCGTCGTGATGTCGCCGTTCCAGACGGGCGCCGACTATGCCGACGTACTGCTGCCGGTTGCACCGTTCACGGAAACCTCCGGCACCTTCGTCAACGCGGAAGGCTCGGTACAGACCTTCAACGGCGTCGTGCGCCCGCTCGGCGAAACGCGTCCGGCGTGGAAGGTGCTGCGCGTACTGGGCAATCTGCTCGGCGCGTCGGGCTTTGACTTCGATACCGCGGAAGAAGTACGCGCAGCGGCACTCGACGGCGACTTCACGGCGCGTCTGTCGAACCGCACGGACGCTGCGCTCACACGCGGCACGGCAGCGGCGGTTTCAGCGACAAACGGCGCGTTCGAGCGCATCGCCGACGTACCGATCTATCACGCGGATGCACTCGTGCGTCGCGCCGAGTCGCTGCATCTGACCGCCGCGGCACGCGCCGCGAACACGGTCGGTCTGCCGGCGGCACTGTTCGACAAGCTGGGTTTGAAGGATGGCGACGCAGTGCGCGTTCGCCAGGGTGAGCGCTCGGTGCAGTTGCCGGCCGTGCGCGATGCGAATCTTGCGGAGACGGTCGTCCGCGTATCGGCGGCTACGCCTGCCGGTGCAGCGCTGGGCAGCCTGTTCGGTGAACTGGTGGTGGAGAAGGCGTAAATGAGCTTGTTCGATACGATCAACTCGGGCGGCACCCAGCTTCTCGGCGTGGCATGGCCCACGGTGTGGGCGCTGGTCCGCATCCTCGTGGTGTCCGTCGTGATCCTGCTGTGCGTGGCGTACCTGATTCTCTGGGAGCGCAAGCTGATCGGCTGGATGCACGTGCGGCTCGGCCCGAATCGCGTAGGCCCCGCCGGCTTGCTGCAACCTATCGCCGACGTGCTGAAGCTGCTGCTGAAAGAAGTCATTCAGCCGACCCAGGCAAGCCGCTGGATCTACCTGATCGCGCCGATCATGGTGGTGGTGCCGGCGTTCGCGGTGTGGGCGGTGATTCCGTTCCAGGCGGGCGCGGTGCTCGGCAACATCAACGCCGGTCTGCTGTACGCGATGGCGATTTCGTCGGTCGGTGTGTACGGCGTGATTCTCGCCGGCTGGGCGTCGAACTCGAAGTACGCGTTCCTCGGCGCGATGCGCGCGGCGGCCCAGATGGTGTCGTACGAAATCTCGATGGGCTTCGCGCTCGTCGTCGTGCTGATGACCGCCGGTACGCTGAACCTGTCGGACATCGTCGGTTCGCAGGAACGCGGCTTCTTCGCGGCGCACGGTGTGAACTTCCTGTCGTGGAACTGGCTGCCGCTGCTGCCGATGTTCGTCGTCTATTTCGTGTCAGGCATTGCCGAAACGAACCGCCACCCGTTCGACGTGGTGGAAGGGGAGTCGGAAATCGTCGCCGGTCACATGATCGATTACTCGGGGATGGCGTTCGCGCTGTTCTTCCTCGCCGAGTACATCAACATGATCGTGATCTCGGCGCTCGCTGCGACGCTGTTCCTCGGTGGCTGGAGCGCGCCGTTCGGGTTCCTGTCCTTCGTTCCGGGCATCGTCTGGCTCGTCGCGAAGATTTTCTTCCTGCTGTCGGTGTTCATCTGGGTACGTGCAACGTTCCCGCGCTATCGCTATGACCAGATCATGCGTCTCGGCTGGAAGATTTTCATTCCGGTGTGCGTGGTGTGGCTGGTGGTGGTCGGCTTCTGGATCATGTCGCCGTGGAACATCTGGAAATAATGGACGGATCCCGCAATGACTAACGCAATCCAGAACTTCTTCAAGACATTCTTCCTGACCGAGCTGTTGCAGGGTCTTGCACTGACCGGACGTTACACGTTCAAGCGCAAGGTGACCGTGCAGTTCCCGGAAGAGAAAACGCCGATTTCGCCGCGTTTTCGCGGCCTGCATGCACTGCGCCGCTATGAGAACGGCGAAGAGCGCTGCATCGCCTGCAAGCTGTGCGAAGCGGTGTGCCCGGCACTCGCCATCACGATCGAATCGGAAACGCGCGCGGACAACACGCGCCGGACGACGCGCTACGACATCGATCTGACCAAATGCATTTTCTGTGGTTTCTGCGAAGAAAGCTGCCCCGTCGATTCGATCGTCGAGACGCACATTCTCGAATATCACGGCGAAAAGCGCGGCGATCTGTATTTCACGAAGGACATGCTGCTGGCCGTTGGCGACCGCTACGAAGCGGAAATCGCGGCGAACAAGGCAGCCGACGCACAGTACCGCTGATGCACGCTGTACCGGCCCGCAGCTGGGCCGGCGCCGCGGCCTGCCGCCGCGACACGGCGCGCCTGTGCCCGACGCTTGTGCCCAGGAGGGCGCGCGCTGGAGCACAACGCCCACGAACAACGCCTGACGATGGCCTAACGATGAACCGGTAATCATGGAATTCACGACCGTACTGTTCTACATCTTCGCGCTGCTACTGACTGTGTCAGGGCTGAAGGTGATCACTTCGCGCAACCCGGTGGCCGCAGCACTGTTCCTCGTGCTCGCGTTCTTCAACGCGGCCGCGATCTGGATGCTGCTGGAGGCGGAATTCCTCGCCATCCTGCTGGTGCTCGTCTACGTCGGCGCGGTGATGGTGCTGTTCCTGTTCGTCGTGATGATGCTGGACATCAACCTCGACGTGCTGCGACGCGACTTCAAGCGCTTCGTGCCGACGGCGACGGTGGTCGGCGCGATCATCGTGGTCGAAACCGCGCTGATCCTGCTGCACGGCTACGGCAACACGCTGACGCCGGTGCGCGATGTATCGGCGGGGGTTGCCGGTACGGCCGCCGACTGGTCGAACACACGCCTGATCGGCAAGCTGATCTACACCGACTACATCTTCGCGTTCGAAATTGCCGGTCTCGTGCTGCTCGTCGCGATCATCGCGGCCATCGCACTGACCACGCGCCACGCGAAGGACAGCAAGCGCCAGAAGATTTCCGACCAGGTCAAGGTACGCAGCCAGGACCGCGTGCGGATCGTGAAGATGGCATCCGAAAAGAGCGAGCCGGAAGCTGCACCAGCCCCGGCTGCGGATGCTGCCCCCGGCGCGGCTCCGGCCAGCAAAGCCTGAGCGCACAGGAGAAAAACATGTTGACCCTCGCCCATTACCTCGTCCTCGGTGCGATCCTGTTTGCGATCAGCATCGTCGGCATCTTTCTGAACCGCCGCAACGTGATCATCATCCTGATGGCGATCGAACTGATGCTGCTCGCGGTGAACACCAATTTCGTCGCGTTCTCGCATTACCTCGGCGACCTGCACGGCCAGATCTTCGTGTTCTTCGTGCTGACCGTCGCCGCCGCTGAAGCGGCGATCGGCCTCGCCATTCTGGTGACTCTGTTCCGCAGCCTCGACACGATCAATGTCGAGGATCTCGATCAGCTCAAAGGTTAAATTCAGGCAAAGCTGTTATGTCAACGACACTCAACGAAAACCTGCTGCTCGCGATACCGCTGGCACCGCTGGCCGGCTCGCTGATTGCGGGGCTGTTCGGGAACGCAGTGGGGCGCAAGGGCGCTCACTCGGTCACCATACTCGGCGTCGCGATCTCCTTCATCCTGTCGGCGATGGTGCTGCTCGACGTGATGAACGGCGCGAGCTTCAACGCGACCGTCTACGAATGGATGTCGGTCGGCAAGCTGAAGTTCGAAGTCGGCTTCCTGGTCGACTCGCTGACCGCGATGATGATGTGCGTGGTGACCTTCGTGTCGCTGATGGTGCACATCTACACGATCGGCTACATGGCCGACGAACCCATCGGCTACCAGCGCTTCTTCTCGTACATCTCGCTGTTCACGTTCTCGATGCTGATGCTCGTGATGAGCAACAACTTCCTGCAGCTGTTCTTCGGCTGGGAAGCGGTGGGCCTCGTGTCGTACCTGCTGATCGGCTTCTACTACACCCGTGAAAGCGCGATCTACGCGAACATGAAAGCGTTCGTCGTGAACCGCGTCGGCGACTTCGGCTTCCTGCTCGGCATCGGTTTGCTGCTCGCGTTTGCCGGGTCGATGAACTATGGCGATGTGTTTGCGAAGAGCCACGAACTCGCGGCGCTGAATTTTCCGGGTACGAGCTGGGGCCTGCTGACGGTTGCCTGTATTTGCCTCTTCATCGGCGCGATGGGTAAGTCGGCGCAGTTCCCGCTGCACGTGTGGCTGCCCGATTCGATGGAAGGTCCGACGCCGATCTCCGCGCTGATTCACGCGGCGACCATGGTGACGGCCGGTATTTTCATGGTGACGCGCATGTCGCCGCTGTTCGAACTGTCGGATAGCGCACTGTCGTTCATCACGGTGATCGGCGCGATTACCGCGCTCTTCATGGGCTTTCTCGGCATCGTGCAGAACGACATCAAGCGTGTCGTTGCCTATTCGACGCTGTCGCAGCTCGGCTACATGACGGTCGCACTCGGCGTGTCCGCGTATCCGGTCGCTGTGTTCCATCTGACCACGCACGCGTTCTTCAAGGCGTTGCTGTTCCTTGGCGCAGGCTCGGTGATCATCGGTATGCACCACGACCAGGACATGCGCAACATGGGCGGCCTGCGCAAGTACATGCCGATCACGTGGATCACGTCGCTGATCGGTTCGCTTGCGCTGATCGGTACGCCGTTCTTCTCGGGCTTCTACTCGAAAGATTCGATCATCGATGCAGTGAAGCTCTCGCATCTGCCGGGTTCGGGCTTTGCGTACTTCGCGGTGGTGGCGAGCGTGTTCGTCACGGCGCTGTACTCGTTCCGGATGTACTTCCTCGTGTTCCACGGCGAAGAGCGTTTCCGCAAGCCGAAGCATCCTGAATCGCCGATGGGCATCGCAGCTGCTGCTGCGCACGACCACGATCACGGACATGACGATCATGGTCACGGGCACGACGATCACGGTCATGCGCACGAACCGCACGAAACGCCTTGGGTGGTGTGGCTGCCGCTGGTGCTGCTGGCGATTCCGTCGGTGATCATCGGTGCGCTTGCGATCGGCCCGATGCTGTACGGCGGCTTCTTCTCGCACGGCGTTGTGTTCGACAAGGTCATTTTCATCGGCGAGAACCATCCGGCACTGCGCGAGATGGCCGAAGAATTCCACGGCTGGGCCGAGATGGGTGTGCATTCGGTGCAGGGGCTGCCGGTCTGGCTGGCACTCGCGGGCGTCGTTGTGGCCTGGTTCCTGTACCTGAAGCGGCCTGACCTGCCGGCTGTCGTCAAGCGCGCGTTCGGTCCGATCTACACGCTGCTCGACAACAAGTACTACATGGACAAGATCAACGAAGTCGTCTTCGCGAAGGGCGCGGTCGCAATTGGCCGTGGCCTCTGGAAAGAGGGCGACGTCGTGGTCATCGACGGTCTCGTCAACGGAAGCGCGCGCTTCGTCGGGTGGTTTGCCGGCGTGATCCGCTTCCTCCAATCCGGTTACATCTACCACTACGCGTTTGCCATGATCATCGGTATGCTGGGGCTCCTGACCCTGTTTGTAACGCTCGGCGGCAAATAAGGCGAGGGACACGAATGCACACTTATCCGATTCTCAGTATTGCGATCTGGATGCCGATCGTCTTCGGTATCCTGGTCCTCGCCATCGGCTCAGACAAGAACCCGGCGCCTGCGCGCTGGCTTGCGCTGATCGGCTCGATCCTCAGCCTGCTCGTCACGATTCCGCTGTTCACGCAGTTCGACAACAGCAGCGCGGCATTGCAGTTCGTCGAACAGGCGAACTGGATCGAGCGCTTCAACATCACGTATCACCTTGGTGTCGACGGCATCTCGATGTGGTTCGTCGTGTTGACTGCGCTGATCACGGTGATCGTCGTGATCGCCGCGTGGGAAGTCATCACGAAGAACGTCGCACAGTACCTGGCCGCGTTCCTGATCCTCTCGGGGATCATGGCCGGCGTGTTCAGCTCCGCTGACGGCCTGCTGTTCTACGTGTTCTTCGAAGCGACGCTGATTCCGATGTACATCATCATCGGCGTGTGGGGCGGACCGAACCGCGTGTACGCGGCGTTCAAGTTCTTCCTGTACACGCTGATGGGCTCGCTGCTGATGCTGATCGCGCTGCTGTATCTGTACACGCAGACCGGCACGTTCGATCTCGCCACGTGGCACGCCGCGAAGATTGCGATGACGCCGCAGATCCTGCTGTTCATTGCGTTCTTCCTCGCGTTCGCGGTCAAGGTGCCGATGTGGCCGGTCCACACGTGGTTGCCAGATGCCCACGTGGAAGCGCCGACGGGCGGCTCGGTCGTGCTGGCCGCGATCATGCTGAAGCTCGGGGCGTACGGTTTCCTGCGCTTCTCGCTGCCGATCGCACCGGACGCCAGCCACTATCTCGCGCCGGTCGTCATTACGCTGTCGCTGATCGCGGTGATCTACATCGGTCTCGTCGCGCTGGTGCAGGAAGACATGAAGAAGCTGGTCGCGTATTCGTCGATCGCGCACATGGGCTTCGTCACACTCGGCTTCTTCATCTTCAACCAGCTCGGTGTTGAAGGCGCGATCGTCCAGATGATTTCGCACGGCTTCGTGTCGGGCGCGATGTTCCTGTGTATCGGTGTGCTGTACGACCGTATGCACTCACGCCAGATCGCCGACTACGGTGGTGTCGTGAACGTGATGCCGAAGTTCGCGGCGTTCGTGATGCTGTTTGCGATGGCGAACTGCGGCTTGCCGGGTACTTCGGGTTTCGTCGGTGAATTCATGGTGATCCTCGCCTCCGTCCAGTTCAACTTCTGGATCGGTTTCGGCGCGGCGTTCACGCTGATTCTCGGCGCGGCCTACACGCTGTGGATGTACAAGCGCGTCTACTTCGGTGCAGTGGCTAACGACCATGTGAAGAACCTGCTCGACATCAACCGCCGCGAGTTCTTCATGCTGGCCGTGCTGGCTGTCCTGACGCTGTTCATGGGTCTTTATCCGAAGCCCTTTACCGATGTGATGCACGTATCCGTGGAAAACCTCCTCTCCCACGTCGCGCAGTCGAAGCTGCCGTTGCCACAGTAATGCCGAGCGGAGGAATCTAAAGATCATGCAAAACGCCCCTATGAGTGCCCTGTTGCCCGACGCGCTGGTGATGTTTGCCGTCATCGTCGCGTGGATCAACGACACCTTCGTCGGCCAGGCCGGCCGCCGCACCACGTACTTCATTGCGCTGCTCGGCTCGGTGGTTGCCGGCGTGTGGTTCGCCGTGAACGCGTTCGATCCGAACCAGTACTACTTCTTCTCGCGCATGGTGGTGGTCGATTCGTTCGCCAGTGCGATGAAGGCGGTGGTGTCGCTGGGCTACGCGGTGTCGATCGTGTACTCGCGCAAGTACCTCGAGGACCGCGACCTGTTCCGCGGCGATTTCTTCCTGCTCGGCATGTTCTCGCTGCTCGGGCAACTGGTGATGATCTCGGGCAACAACTTCCTGACCCTGTACCTCGGTCTCGAACTGATGTCGCTGTCGCTGTACGCAGTGATCGCACTGCGCCGCGATGCGCCGCAGTCGAACGAAGCGGCCATGAAGTACTACGTGCTGGGTGCGCTCGCATCGGGTTTCCTGCTGTACGGCATCTCGATGCTGTACGGCGCGACCGGCTCGCTCGAACTCGGTGAAGTGTGGAAGGTGTTGAGCACGCAACCGTTCGACAAGGGCGTGCTGCTGTTTGGTGTGATCTTCATCGTGGCAGGGATTGCATTCAAGATGGGCGCGGTGCCGTTCCATATGTGGGTGCCGGACGTCTACCAGGGCGCGCCGACTGCGATGACACTGCTCACCGGCGGTGGCCCGAAGGTCGCTGCGTTCGCGTGGGGGCTGCGCTTCCTCGTGATGGGGCTGCTGCCGCTCGCAGTCGACTGGCAGCAGATGCTCGTCATTCTCGCGGCGCTGTCGATGATCGTCGGCAATATCACCGGTATCGTCCAGCGCAACATCAAGCGGATGCTCGCTTACTCCGCGATCTCGAACATGGGCTTTGTACTGCTCGGCCTGCTTTCGGGTGTGGTCGACGGCAAGTCGGGCGGGGCGGCGAGCGCGTATGGCTCGGCGATGTTCTACAGCATCGTCTACCTGGTGACGACGCTCGGTTCGTTCGGCGTGGTGATGCTGCTGGCCCGCCGCGATTTCGAAGCGGAAACCATCGACGACTTCAAGGGCCTCAACCAGCGCAGCCCGGTGTTTGCGTTCGTGATGCTGGTGCTGATGTTCTCGCTCGCGGGCATTCCGCCGACCGTCGGCTTCTACGCCAAGCTCTCGGTGCTCGAAGCGACGATGAGCGCCGGCTTGACGTGGCTTGCGGTGCTGGCGGTGATCACGTCGCTGTTCGGCGCGTTCTACTACCTGCGCATCGTCAAGGTGATGTATTTCGACGCACCGCAGGATACGGCGCCGATCTCCGCGGATACCTGCAAGAGGGCGCTGCTGACGCTCAACGGCCTCGCGGTTCTCGCGCTGGGCATCGTGCCGGGCCCGCTGATGGCGATCTGCCTGCAGGCCATCTCGCACTCGCTGCCGCACTAATCGATGTCCGCGGCGGGCTGGTTTATCGTGTTGTTGGCGCTGGTCGGCGCCAACCTGCCGTTCCTGAATCAACGCATCTTCGCTTGTGTGCCTTTCGGGGTCGTGAAGAAGAGCGCGTGGATCCGGATCGGCGAACTGATCGTGCTGTATTTCGCGGTCGGCGCGCTGGGCTTCATGCTTGAGGCCCGCGCCGGCAACCGCTTCGAGCAAGGCTGGCAGTTCTATGCCATCACCTTCAGCCTGTTCATCGTGTTCGCGTTCCCCGGTTTCACTTTCCAGTATCTCCTCAAACGCCGCTGACGGCTCACGCCGTCGCGCACCACGCTGTTCCGAGGTCGCA
This sequence comes from Paraburkholderia acidicola, assembly GCF_002362315.1. Lineage (GTDB taxonomy): Bacteria > Pseudomonadota > Gammaproteobacteria > Burkholderiales > Burkholderiaceae > Paraburkholderia > Paraburkholderia acidicola. The sequence continues at coordinate 20,156 of NZ_MTZV01000004.1, read as the reverse complement.
TATGGCTGAAGTTCCCGATCACACCGCCGCGCTCACCGAAAAGTGCGTGGAGAGCAAGACGCTGCATCAGGGCCACTTCCTGACGCTCAAGTGCGATACCGTCGAATTGCCCGACGGCAAGCACGCGACGCGTGAGTATGTGAAGCATCCGGGCGCAGTGATGGTGATTCCGTTGCTCGACGACGGTCACGTACTGCTCGAAAGCCAGTTCCGCTATCCGATCGGCAAGGTGATGGTCGAGTATCCGGCGGGCAAGCTCGATCCGAGCGAAGGGTCGCTCGCCTGCGCGAAGCGCGAACTGCTCGAGGAAACGGGCTACACCGCCCGCGAATATCTGTTCCTCACGCGGATTCATCCGATCATCTCGTACTCAACCGAGTTCATCGACATCTACCTCGCGCGTGGGTTGACCGCAGGCGAACGCAAGCTCGACGAAGGCGAGTTTCTCGAACTGTTCACGGCAACGCCCGAAGACATGTCCGAGTGGGTTCGCACCGGCAAGGTCACCGACGTGAAGACGATCATCGGGACGTTCTGGCTGGAGAAGGTGTTGTCGGGTGCGTGGTCGACGCCGGAGCCTGCGCGCGGTTAACCGATCAACCGGATCGCATAACGGTGATCGCGAACCACGACGGCAGCCATGCAGGCTGCCGTTGGCGCTTCTACCGGGCCGCCAGCTTATACGGCACGACACACGACACGCAGCCGAGCCAGCCCCCACCGGCACGCTTCGTTCTGACGCGCTAGAATCCGGCAACCCGTTCCGGCGATCGTGCGCAGAATCGATACCACCGGATCGCGCCAATATTTACGAACGATCGTTCACAAAATTCCATTTTGCGCTAAACTCACACGCAAGCCCTGATTCCACATGAAGGTCCTCGATTTACAGTGCCCGCACGGCCATCGGTTCGAAGGCTGGTTTGCTTCCACCGACGATTTCGAATCGCAGTTGTCCCGCAAGCTCGTCGAATGTCCGATTTGCGGTGCGACTGAGGTGAGCCGTCTGCCGTCGGCGCCCCGGCTGAATCTGTCGGGGACGAGCGCCACGCAGCAGGTCGCGGCGGACACCGGTGAACAGCAGGCGCGCGTCATGCGTGCCTTGCGCGAGGTGCTGGAAAAAACCGAGAACGTGGGCGATCGCTTCGCCGAGGAAGCGCGGCGCATTCATTACGATGAAGCGCCCGCACGCAGTATTCGGGGTGTCACCACGCCCGAAGATGCGAAAGCCCTGGTCGAAGAAGGCATCGAAATCATGTCGCTGCCGATCCCGGCCGCATTGAAAGAACCGCTGCAATAGCGCGCGGTTCGTTCGCGGCGGAGACCGGTGCGCTCAGGAGACACTGCGCATGGATCTGGATTACTCCCCCGCCGACGACGCGTTCCGCGCCGACATCCGCACCTGGCTCGAAGCCAACCTCCCTCACGAGGTGCGCGAGAAGGTACTCAATCACAAACGTCTCGCCCGCGAAGACTTCGCGCACTGGCATCGTGTGCTCGGCCAGCGCGGCTGGTCGGCGCCCGCGTGGCCCGTCGAATTCGGTGGGCCGGGCTGGAATGCGACCCAGCGTCATATCTGGGACGAGGAATGTGCACGGATCGGCGCGCCGCCCGTGTTGCCGTTCGGTGTGTCGATGGTGGCGCCGGTATTGATGAAGTACGGCAACGAGGCGCAGCAGCGCCATTATCTGCCGCGCATTCTCGATGGGACCGACTGGTGGTGCCAGGGTTATTCGGAGCCGGGCTCGGGCTCGGATCTGGCGTCACTGCGTACGCGCGCAGAGCGGGCCGGCGATCACTACATCGTGAACGGACAGAAGACGTGGACCACGCTCGGTCAGTTCGCGGACATGATGTTCTGTCTCGTGCGCACCGACAGCGGTGCGAAGAAGCAGGAGGGCATCTCGTTCCTGCTGATCGACATGAAGACACCCGGCATCACGGTGCGCCCGATCATCATGCTCGACGAAGAGCATGAGGTTAACGAGGTTTTCTTCGAAGACGTGAAGGTGCCGCTGGAAAATCTGGTCGGCGAAGAAAATCGCGGCTGGACCTACGCGAAATATCTGCTCGGTCATGAGCGCACCGGTATCGCGCGTGTCGGCGGTTCGAAACGCGAGCTGGCGTTCCTCAAGCGCGTCGCGCTCGATCAACAGAAGAACGGCAAGCCGCTGCTGCACGATCCGGTGTTCGCCGCAAAAGTCGCCAGCCTCGAAATCGAACTGATGGCACTCGAAGTTACGGTGCAGCGCGTCGTCGCGAGCGAGACGGGCGGTCGTGGGCCCGGTCCGGAAGCGTCGATGCTGAAGATCAAGGGAACCGAGGTTCAGCAGGCGCTGACCGAGCTGATGGTCGAAGCGGTCGGCCCGCTCGCCGCGCCATTCGATGTGCCGTTCCTCGAAGGCGAGCATGCGCATAGCGCAGCCGGCGACGACGACGCGGCACCGCTGGCCGCGTACTACTTCAATTTCCGCAAGACATCGATCTACGGCGGCTCGAACGAAATTCAAAAGAACATCATCGCGCAGATGATTCTGGGACTCTGAGGAGCGGCGCATGAACTTCACTTTCACCGACGAACAGCAGCAATTCGCCGACGCACTGCGCCGTTATCTGGACAAGAGTTACGGCTTCGAAGCGCGTCAGACTATCGTGCGTTCGGAAGCGGGCGTGTCGGCTCCGCAATGGCAGGCGCTGAGCGAACTGGGCATCACCGCGTTGCCGGTGCCTGAGGCACAGGGCGGCTTCAACGGCAGTGCCGTCGATATGCTGGTCGTGATGCAGGAACTGGGCCGCGCGCTCGTCATCGAGCCTTACTGGGCAACCGCCGTTGGCATTGAAGCGCTGCGTCTGGCAGGGACGGCGCAAGGCGAAGACGCTGCGTTGCTCGAACGCGCCGCGCAGGGCGAGGTCAAGCTCGCGACAGCGTTCCACGAGCCGCGCGCACGCTACGACCTGTTTGCCGTCGACACCGTTGCAACCCGCGATGGCGATCGAACGCTGCTGAGCGGCACGAAGTCCGTCGTGCAACACGGCGCTCAGGCCGACTACTGGATCGTGCCCGCGCGCCTTAACGGTGAGATTGCGTTGTTCGTCGTCGCACGCGATGCAGCAGGCGTGCAGATCGCCGATTACCGTACCATCGACGGTCAGCGCGCCGCGACATTGACGTTCTCGAACACGCCGGCACGTTCGTTGACCGGCGCCCACGCAGGAGCGGCCGCGCTCGAACACATCGCCGATTACGGCACGGTGTTGTTGTGCGCGGAAGCCGTCGGCGCACTCGATGCGCTGAATCACGCCACCGTCGACTACACGAAGACACGCCAGCAGTTCGGCACGCCGATCGCGCGTTTCCAGGCGCTGCAACACCGGATGGTCGAGATGCTGATTCACGCGGAGCAGGCGCGCTCGATCACGTATCTGGCGGCAGTGCGCTACGCGAGCCAGAACGCCGACGAACGTCGACGTGCCGTGTCAGCGGCGAAAGTGCGGGTCGGACAGGCCGCGCGCTTCGTCGGTCAGCAGGCGGTGCAGTTGCATGGCGGGATGGGTGTGACGAACGAAGTCGCCGCCGCGCATCTGTTCAAACGTCTCGCGATCATCGAAACCACGCTCGGCGACGTCGATCATCATCTCGCGCGCTTTGCCGCGTTGCCCGATTTCGCCGTCGCCACGGTTTGACGCTGGCGACATCACTTGCGAGGACATGCTATGACGACAGTGACTAGGCATCTCAGCTACGAAGACATGGAAGTGGGGACGACGACCGTGGTCGGTTCGCATACGTTTGAACGCGACGAAATCCTGCGTTTTGCCAGCGAGTTCGATCCGCAGCCGTTTCACCTCGACGACGCGGCCGCGGCAGCGTCGCCGTTCGGCACGCTGATCGCAAGCGGCTGGCATACGTGTTCGGTGATGATGGGGCTGATGGTGCGCAACCTGCTGGCCGATTCGACGTCGATGGGCTCGCCCGGTATCGACGAGATCCGCTGGATCAAACCCGTGCGCGTCGGCGACACGATCACGCTGAAGAATTCGGTTCTCGACAAGCGTGTATTGGAGAGTCGCCCGGACCGTGGCCTTGTCTCGACGATGTGGGAAGGCTTCAACCAGGACGGCGAGAAAGTGGTCGTTGTGCGCTCGAAGGGGATCTTCGGGTTGCGCAATCCGCAGGCGGCGACATGACGACCGAAACGCCGCTGGCCGACGCCGCGGCGGTGCACGCGCTGGTCGGCGCGGCGCCGCGTGTCAGCGCGTGGATCGAAATCGATCAGGCGAGCGTCGACCGTTTTGCGGAAGCGACCGGCGATCGCCAGTGGATTCACATCGATCCTGAGCGTGCGCGTCGCGAGTCGCCGTTCGGTGGGCCGGTCGCGCATGGTTTTATGACGTTGTCGCTGATTCCGGCGTTGCTCGAACGCACGCTGGCGCTGCAACAGCGCATGGGCGTCAACTACGGTTTGAACAGGGTGCGTTTTACTTCACCGGTACCGGTTGGATCGCAGGTGCGTGCGAGCTTTGCCGTGCAGGGCGTGACCGATATCGAGGACGACGGTGTGCAGGTGGTGTGGAACGTGACACTCGAGCGGCAGGGCAGCGAACGTCCGGTGTGCGTGGCCGAATTCATCTCGCGGCATTACTTCTAGTTTTCTGAGTGCAATAGACGCACGGCTCCGGTATCGAACCTGCAACCGGAGCCGGGTTTCGTGTCAGTTCTTCGCACTAGTGCTTCGCGTACTGCGTCGCACCGAACAACACTTCCTTCGCCTTATCGTCCATCACCGGTTTGCGCACCGAGGCCAGCACCTCGACACCGCGCTGCACGGCAGGGCGTGCGGAAATCTCCGCCTGCCAGCGCTTCACGTTCGGGAACTGCTCGATATCGATGCCCTGGTTCTGCCATGAGCGCGTCCACGGGAACGTGGCGATATCGGCGATCGTGTAATCGTTGCCCGCGAGATATTGACTCTTGCCGAGCTGCGTTTCCATCACGCCGTACAGGCGTCGTGTCTCGTTCGTATAGCGATTGACCGCGTACTCGATCTGCTGCGGCGCGTAGACGCGGAAGTGGTGTGTCTGGCCGAGCATCGGACCGATCCCGCCCATCTGGAACATCAGCCATTGCAGCGTCGCGTAGCGGGCGGCAGGTTCGGAGGGAAGAAACTGTCCAGTCTTTTCGGCGAGATAAATCAGGATCGCGCCCGATTCGAACAGCGAAAACGGCTTGCCGTCCGCACCGCGCGGACCGTCGGGATCGACGATGGCGGGGATCTTGTTGTTCGGGCTGATCGCGAGGAATTCGGGCTTGAACTGGTCGCCGGCACCGATGTCGACCGCATGCGCAGTGTAGGCGAGGCCCGTTTCCTCGAGCATGATGTGAACCTTGTGGCCGTTCGGCGTGGCCCAGCTATAGACGTCGATCATCGTGGCTCCTTCGTTTCCGTAAGTGCGGCGTTAGCCGACCATGCGGCGGCATGGCCGGGCAGCGCCGGGCTGGCGGAAATTAGAGCATAGTTCGATCGATGGTGCAGGGCGCCGCGCAGCCCTGCCGCGCTGCTGCCTTGGTGCTGTTATGAACGCGTGACCGGCATATCGACGCGCGCCGCTGCGTCGCGACCCAGATGACGCGCGAGTTCGAGCTTCGCGATCGCGTTGCGATGCACTTCGTCGGGACCGTCGGCGAAACGCAGCGTGCGCGCGAGCGCATAGGCATACGCGAGCGGAAAATCGTCGCACAGGCCCGCTGCGCCATGCGCCTGGATCGCCCAGTCGATTATCTGACAGGCCATGTTCGGCGCGACGACCTTGATCATCGCGATCTCGCCGCGCGCGCCCTTGTTGCCGACGGTGTCCATCATGTACGCGGTCTTGAGCGTCAGCAGGCGGGCCTGTTCGATCATGCAGCGTGCTTCGGCGATCCGTTCCTGCGTAACGGTCTGTTCGGCGATCGGCTTGCCGAATGCCACGCGCTTCAGTGTGCGCTTCGCCATCAATTCGATGGCGCGTTCCGCAAGCCCGATGAGACGCATGCAATGGTGAATCCGTCCCGGTCCGAGGCGCCCCTGAGCGATCTCGAAGCCACGTCCTTCGCCGAGTAGCAGGTTCGACGCAGGCACACGCACGTTGTCGAGCGAGATATCCATATGGCCATGCGGCGCGTCGTCGTAGCCGTACAGCGTGAGCGGGCGGTGCACGGTGATACCGGCTGAATCGGCGGGCACGAGGATCATCGATTGCTGTTGGTGGCGCGGCGCATCGGGATCGGTCTTGCCCATCACGATGTACACCTTGCAGCGCGGGTCGCCCGCACCGGACGACCACCACTTGCGTCCGTTGATCACGTAGTGATCGCCGTCGCGTGTGATGCGCGTCTGGATGTTCGTCGCATCCGACGAAGCGACGTCGGGCTCCGTCATCAGAAACGCCGAACGGATATGTCCTTGCAGCAGCGGCTCAAGCCATTCGCGCTTGTTGTCATCGCTGCCGTAGCGCTCGATCGTTTCCATGTTGCCGGTATCGGGCGCATTGCAGTTGAACACTTCCGGTGCCCATGGCACGCGGCCCATGATCTCGCACAGCGGCGCGTACTCGAGGTTCGTCAAACCGGCGCCACGTTCGGAGTCGGGCAGGAAGAGATTCCACAGGCCGGCGGTGCGTGCCTCCTGCTTCAGTGTCTCGATCAGTTCGGTCGGCAGCCACGCATTGCCGTTCTGGCGATTGCGTTCAACCTCGGCGGTGAAGACCGCTTCGTTCGGGTAGATATGCGCGTCGAAGAACGCGAGCAGTTTCTCGCGCAGCGCGTCGACCTTGGGGGTGTAATCGAAATTCATGGATGGCCTCGGAAAGAGAAGCTGCGAACGAAAAGGCTGGCGCTCAGGACGGCTAGCGGACTTTCTGCGCGTAGTGCCACGCGAGTTCGGCCATCGGCCGCGCGCGCTTGCCGGCATCGAGTGCCTGCGCGCTCGATGCCGTACCGTCGACGACGCGCTTCATGATCCCCTGCAGGATCGCCGCGATACGGAACATGTTGTAGGCGAGATAGAAATTCCAGTCGCCGCGGATCTCGAAGCCCGTGCGCTTGCAGTACTGCGCGACGTAATGCGCTTCGTCGGGAATGCCGAGCGCGGCCCAGTCGAGCCCCGCGATGCCGCGAAACTGCGCCGGATCGACGTGCCACGCCATGCAGTGATACGCGAAGTCGGCGAGCGGGTCGCCGAGCGTCGACAGTTCCCAGTCGAGCACGGCAAGCACACGCGGTTCGTGCGGATGGAAGATCAGGTTGTCGAGCCGGTAGTCGCCATGCACGATCGATACGCGTGCATCGGTATCGTCGGGCATATGCTGCGGCAGCCATTCGATCAAACGCTGCATCGCGTCGATCGGTTCGGTCTCGGACGCCTGGTACTGCTTGCTCCAGCGACCGATCTGCCGCGCGAAATAATTGCCCGGCTTGCCGTAATCCGCGAGCCCGACGGCCGCGACATCGACCGAATGCAGCGCGGCGATCACGCGGTTCATCTCGTCGTAGACGGCGCCGCGTTCATCGCTGGTGAGACCTGGCAGCGACTGATCCCACAGCACGCGACCTTCGACGAACTCCATCACATAGAACGCACGGCCAATCACGCTTTCGTCCTCGCACAACGCGAGCATCTTCGCTACCGGCACATCGGTGTCTGCGAGCGCGTGCATCACGCGGTATTCACGTTCGACCGCATGCGCGGACGGCAGCAGCTTCGCCGCGGGGCCGGGCTTCGCGCGCATCACGTAGCTGCGTTGCGGCGTGATCAGCTTGAAGGTGGGATTCGACTGACCGCCTGCAAACTGCTCGAGCGTGAGCGGTCCGGCAAAACCGTCGACGTGCTGAGCGAGCCACGCGCCCAGTACGTTGGTGTCGAAACGCTGCCGCTCGTTGACCGCGCGGGTGCCTTCGAAGGCCGAGTAATCCGGCTGGCTGGGTGTGCCACCATTGGGGGCCGCTTGAACCATGTCTCCTCCAGATCGTTTTTCAGCTACGCCGGTATTGAATGAACTGTGCGTAGAGCATTTCCATCGTCGTGTTGCGGACGTCGCGATGCAGCGGCGACGGCGGTGCGTAATTGATCGTGCGCAGCACCCAGTCGCGCGGTGCCGCGCCGACGTCGAGTGCATTGATACAGCCCGTGGCCTGCGCGAGATGACCGAAGAACATACGGCCGCCCGCGGTCAGCGCATGCGACAGGATTGCGCGGTTGACGCCGCCGTGCAGTACCAGCAGCACCGTATCCCACGACGTATCTTCACGCAGCGCGGCAAGTGCCGGCAGCACGCGGTCGAACAGTTCACCAATCGTCTCGCCACCGAGAAAGCGCGTGCGCTCGTCGACGATACCGTCGAACGCGCCGAGAAACGCGCTTTCCAGGTCGCCGGCGGGAATGCTGCTGAGCTTGCCGCCGCGAATCTCCTGCCACGCGGGTTCAACGACGAGTTCGATTTTCTGGCCGGTTTCGGCGAGTACACGCTGCGCGGTTTCGACGGTGCGCGGCAAGCCGCTCACGATCACTTTGTCGAAACGGATCTGCTGCTCCGCGAACACGCGGCCCGCGGCAGTCGCCTGCGTGCGGCCGTGGTCGTTGAGCGGCACGGTGTCGGGATCGATAGCGCGGCCCGACGCGTCGAAATACGTGACGTCGCCATGCCGCATCAGGAAAATACGGCGTCGCTTCGGGAGTTCGAAAGCGGGCGTGTCGGGTTCGTTCATTTGTATACCGGCGGCCGTTTTTCGAGGAATGCGGTGATGCCCTCGAGTGCATCGCCGTGATGCAGCGACTCGACGAAGCTATCGCGTTCGGCGATGAGATGCGCGTCGAGCGGTTGTGCACCGGCTGCGCCGATCAGCGTCTTGATACGCGCGATTGCATGCGGCGACACGCCGCTCAGTTCGTCGGCCCATGCAATTGCCGCATCGAGCGCTGCACCCGGTTTCGTTAGCCGGTTGACGACGCCTAGCGCGTTAAGTCGCGTGGCAACGATCGGCTTACCTTCGATCAGTACTTCGGTCGCAAGCTGACGCGGCAGCGCGCGCGAGAGAAACCACGAGCCGCCACCGTCCGGTGTCAGGCCGACGCGGGCGTACGACATCACGAATTTTGCGTCGTCGTCGGCGACGATCAGGTCGCACGCGAGCGCAAGCGAGAAACCCGCGCCCGCTGCCGCGCCTTCCACCGCTGCGATCACCGGCTTGGACGAGGCGCGCAATGCCGCGATCCATTCGCCGAGCAGATCGATGCTTTGCGCCTGCACCGATGGATCTTTCGCGCGGTTTTCGAGCAACCGGTTCAGGTTGCCGCCCGCGCAGAAGAAGCGATCGGCACCGGTGAGCACGATCGCACGGACAGATGGGTCGCGCTCCGCCGAATCGAGCGCCTCGATACCGGCCGCGTACATGTCGGGATGCAGCGCATTGCGTGCGCCCGGGTTCGACAGCGTGAGCACGAGCGTCGATGCGCTGTCGTCGTTACCGGCGAGCGTTGGTCGGGAGGTGAGGAGTTCGGCGCTCATTGCGGATGCTCCGTAGCGGCATCGCCCTGAGTCAGCGACAGACCGAGTTGCGCGCGTCTTGCGAGCCACGGTGACGGGCGATAGCGCGGATCGCCGAGCACCTTCGAGATGTTGCGCAGGATCGTCAGGATCGTGCTTGCGCCGAGCGCGTCGCCGAGTGCCAGCGGGCCGCGCGGATAGCCGAGGCCGAGCGTGACCGCGAGATCGATATCTTGCGGCGAGGCGATCTGGCGTTGCGCGATGTCGCAGCCGATGTTGACGATAGTGGCGACGACGCGTTGTGCGACGAAGCCAGTCGAATCGCGAATTACGGTGACCGGTACACCGTCGGCGGCGAAGAGCGCGTGTGCTGCATCGCGTGTTTCGCGGCTGGTGGCGGGCGTGGTCATCAGCGTGCGGCGTTTGGCGCCGACGAGCGGGAATAGCGCATCGATTGCTACCACGCGGCGTGCATCGAGTCCTTCTTCGACCGCGGCGGTGGTCGCATCGAGACCGAATGGTGTGACGATCAGCAGCGAATCGGGCGCGGGCGTGTCGCCTTCGTCGAGTGCGACACCGGCCTTCGCGACGAGTTGCAGTACCGCGTCGCGTGCGCATGCGTGCTGACCGCTGACCCACACGCGCTGCGGCAGCGCGGTCGGTGCGGGCGCCTCAAGCGGCACTTGCTGCTGGCCATCGACATAGCGATAAAAACCTTCACCGGTCTTGCGGCCGATCAACCCGCCCGCGAGCCGCGTGCCGGTAATCGGCGATGGCGTGAAGCGCGGTTCTTCATAGAACTGGTGATAGATCGACTCCATCACCGGATGCGACACGTCGAGTGCAGTCAGGTCGAGCAACTCGAACGGGCCGAGACGAAAGCCCGCCTGCTCGCGCATGATGCGATCGATGTCGACGAATTCCGCCACACCTTCGCCCGCGATACGCAGTCCCTCGGTGTTCATGCCGCGCCCGGCGTGATTGACGATGAAGCCCGGCATATCCTTCGCGCGCACCGGTGTATGGCCGACGCGTCGCGCGAGTTGCATCAGCGCGTCGCCGGCGGCCGGATCGCCGCGCAGACCGTCGATCACTTCGACGACCTTCATCAGCGGTACCGGATTGAAGAAGTGAAAGCCGACCACGCGTGATGGATCGGAACACGCGGCGGCGATCGCGGTGATCGACAGCGACGACGTGTTGGAGGCCAGCACGCACTGCTCACCGACGATCGCTTCGAGTTCGCGAAAGAGCGCTTGCTTCACATCGAGCTTCTCGACGATCGCTTCGATCACGAGATCGCAGTCGGCGAGTTCACCGGGCGCGGCCGCACCGCTCACGCAGGCAAGCGCAGCCAGCGAGCGCGCCTGATCGAGCTTGCCTTTGGCCGTGAGTTTCGCGAAGGTGTCGGCCAGGTAGTCACGCGCGGCGCCGACAGCGGCGGGGTTCGTATCGTAAAGCCGGACTTTCAGACCCGCGAGTGCGGCGATCTGTGCGATGCCGCGGCCCATTGCGCCGGTTCCGACGATGCCGATAGTCTCGATGTTGTATTGGCGAGAAGTCATTGTGATGCTGGGCTCCATGATTACTTTAGAATAGCACGGTCGTACATTTTCACTGCAGAGGTCGAACCCGAAGTACCGCCGTCGTTTGACAACGAGCGGTACCGGCAACCTGTCGAAGGAGATATCGAATGATCAAGCTGTGTGGCTTTGCGCTGTCGAACTACTACAACAAGGTAAAACTCGCGTTGCTCGAACACGATATTCCGTTCGAGGAAGTGCTTGTCAAGCCGGCTCAGGACGAGGCCGTGCTCCTGCATTCGCCGCTCGGCAAGGTGCCGTACATCCAGACCGAAGACGGCGATCTGTGCGAATCGCAGGCGATCCTCGAGTATCTGGCCGCGCGCTATCCGGACAAGGCGATCTTTTCGCGCGACCCGTGGGAGGCCGCCAAGGAGCGCGAACTGATCACGTTCATCGATCTGCATCTCGAACTCGTGGCGCGCGACCTGTACAAAGAGGCGTACTTCGGTGGCACGGTCACCGATGCGACGAAAGGGCGGGTCGAAAAACTGCTGACGCGTCATGTCGCCGGTTTCAGGCGGATCGCGCAGTTCGGACCGTTCCTGCGCGGCGAGAGGTTCAGCGTCGCCGACATTGCGGGCTATGTGAGCTTGCCGCTCGTCGGCGGTACGACGCAGATCATCTACGGTCGCGATTTTCTGAACGAGGTGGGGATCGACTGGAAAGCGTATGTGAAGGAGGTCAACAACCGGCCGGCGGCACGGCGCGTAGCCGACGATCGCAAGGCGTATATCGCGTCGACGACGCAATCTTGAACCCACGGAGGCGTACGTAGACGTCGGCACGCTGATCGAGGAAGCGCGGGATGGCGAACAACGTGGGTTCGTTCGCATCGCCGCGCGCACCATGATGTCAGAGCTGCGCCAACCGCTCGAGCGCGGTGGCAAGCGTGCTTTCTTTCTTCGCGAAGCAGAAGCGCACGACGCCCGACTCATGCGGCGCGTGATAGAACGCCGATACCGGAATCGCGGCGACACCGATTTCCGCGGTTAGCCACTGTGCGAAGTCGGCCTCCGGCAGATCGCTGATCGCCGAGTAATCGACACACTGAAAGTACGTGCCTGTGCACGGCAGCAGCTTGAAGCGTGTGTTCTCGAGCCCAGCGCGGAAGAAATCGCGCTTGCGCTGATAGAACGCCGGCAGTTCCAGGTACGGTGTGGGATCGCGCAGATAGTCCGCGAGCCCGACCTGCATCGGGGTATTGACCGTAAATACATTGAACTGGTGCACCTTGCGGAATTCGGCGGTCAGCGCGGCAGGCGCCGCGACATAGCCGACCTTCCAGCCCGTCACGTGATACGTCTTGCCGAAGCTCGACACCACGAAGCTGCGTTGCGCCAGCTCCGGATAGCGGATGACGCTTTCGTGCGGCGCACCGTCGTACACCATGTGCTCGTACACCTCGTCAGAAAGAATCAGCACGTTGGTGCCGCGTACGATCGCTTCGAGCTTGCGCATGTCTTCCGCGCGCCACACGGTGCCGGTCGGATTGTGCGGCGTGTTGATCAGTAATAACCGCGTTTTCGGCGTGATTGCAGCGGCGAGCCGGTCGAACGGAATCCGGTAGTCCGGTGCTTCAAGTGTGACGAATACGGGGACGCCGCCCGCGAGTTCGATCGACGGCACGTAGCTGTCGTAGGTCGGCTCGACGACGATCACTTCGTCACCGGGATGCACCGTGCAGAGAATCGCCGTGAGCAGCGCCTGGGTCGCGCCCGCGGTGACGGTGATCTCGGTCGCGGCGTCGTAGCGGCGGCCGTACAGGTTCGCGATCTTGTCTGCGATCGCCTCGCGTAGCGGCGCGACGCCGGCCATCGGCGGGTACTGGTTGTGGCCGCTGCGCATGGCGTTTGCGACCGCGTCGACGATGCGTGGGTCGCAATCGAAGTCAGGGAAGCCCTGGCCCAGATTGACCGCGCCCTTTTCTGCGGCGAGCGCGCTCATGACAGTGAAGATCGTCGTGCCGACATTCGGCAGGCGGGACGGAAACGAGGGGATCGCGGGCGTGTCGTGCGGTGCATTCATGGCGCTGTTCCGGAGCGTAGGCTGGAGCGTGACTGGAGTGGCGAAAACCCGATTGTAGGGAAACCCGCGGCAACGTGTGTGTCAGGCGGGCGCGGGCTCGCCGGTTGTCGGTTCGTCGTGTGCGCCCACCGGCAATGCACACGCAGCGACGAACGCCGCGGGCTGCGCAATCTGGAAGCCGAAATCGCGCGCGATGCGGCGCGCGAGCTTCAATACCGCGCGATCCTTCGATACCAGCCAGTTCGCACCGGCCGCGTGTGCCAGTTCGAGAAACTTCTGGTCGTCGCGATCCTTGCACTTTGGCAGCGGCCGGGCTTCTTCGGTGGGAGCAGGCGGATCGACTAGCTGCGTGAGCCGCGCGACTGTAGCGAGCGCGGCCATCTTGTCGACCGAACGCTGCACGAACTGCGGATAGTCGAGCACATACGTCAGTTCTGCGAGGCAACGCGCATCGATCAGCGCGACCAGCGTGCCGCGTTCGAGTGCGGCACGAACCGGCCGCGTATGCGGATCGTCGAATACGAGGATATCGATCCATACATTCGAATCGAGGACGACGCGGAGCGCGTCGCGCGAGGCATGGGAACCGGGCATTCGTTACAATCTGGCTTTCGTCTTTGACCGCCAGGCACGGCGTGCCTGCAAGCCTCTATGATAATCGTTCTGTCGCCGGCGAAATCGCTGGACTACGAAACGCCCCCGCACGTCAAAAAGCACACGCTCCCCGATTTCATCGATGATGCCGCCGAACTGATCGGTGGCTTGCGCCGTTTGTCGCCGCAGCAGATCGCGACGCTCATGGACATCTCCGATCCGCTCGCGCGGCTCAACTTCCAGCGTTATGCCGACTGGTCGCCGGTCTTCGACACGCGAAATGCCAAGCAGGCGGTGCTTGCGTTCAACGGCGACGTGTACGAGGGATTCGATGCGCGCTCGCTGTCGGCGGCGGATCTCGACTATGCGCAAAAGCACGTGCGCGTGCTGTCCGGCCTGTACGGGCTGCTGCGCCCGCTCGACCTGCTGCAACCGTACCGGCTCGAAATGGGCACGCGCCTCGCCAATGCGCGCGGCAAGGACCTGTATGCGTTCTGGGGTGCGCGCATCACCGAGGCGCTGAACGCGCAGCTGAAAAAGAACGCGCGCGCCGCACAGGTGCTGGTTAACTGCGCATCGGGTGAGTACTTCAGGTCCGTGAAGCCGAAGCTGCTCGATGTACCGGTCATCACGCCGGTGTTCGAGGACTGGAAGGGCGGTCGCTATAAGGTCATCAGTTTTCACGCGAAGCGTGCGCGCGGTTTGATGGCGCGCTACGCGGTCGAGCAGCGGCTCGATGCGCCTGAACAGCTGAAGAATTTTTCGTCGGAAGGCTACGCGTTCGATGCGGATGCGTCGAACGACGCCACCTATGTATTTCGCCGCCACGTCGCCGAGTGAGTGGCGCGATCACACCGAAGCAGGGAATTGATATGACGCTTTCCATTACGAGCAATTTCGATGCGGGCGCAATCGATGTCGTGTCGTGCACACAGGCCGACGACATCCGTCTGCGCGTGCGGCCCGACAGTCACGCGGATTTTGCGCAGTGGTTCTATTTCCGCTTGACGGGTGCGCGCGGCGAGCGCTGCGTGATGACCTTCGAAAATGCCGCCGACTGTGCGTTCGCCGCGGGCTGGCGCGACTATCATGCCGCGGCGAGCTACGACCGGGTGAACTGGTTCCGCGTGCCGACCACCTACGACGGCCGCGTGCTGACCATCGATCACACACCCGACTTCGACAGCATCTATTACGCGTACTTCGAGCCGTACAGCGAGGAGCGCCACTCGGAGTTTCTCGGCGCGGTCCAGCAGATGCCGCACGCGTCGTTGACCGAACTGGGCAGAACCGTCGAGGGACGCCCGATGTCGTTGCTGACGCTCGGTGCGCCGGATACTGACGATGCGTCTTCTAAGCCGAAGAAAAAAGTCTGGATCATCGCGCGCCAGCATCCGGGTGAGACGATGGCGGAGTGGTTTGTCGAAGGGTTTGTGAAACGGCTGGCCGGCTGGGGAGACTGGGCGGGAGACCCGGTCGCGCGCAAACTCTACGACCACGCGACGTTCTACATCGTACCCAACATGAATCCCGACGGTAGCGTGCGGGGCAACCTGCGGACCAACGCGACCGGCGCGAATCTGAATCGCGAATGGCTGGAGCCGGATGCGGCGCGCAGTCCCGAAGTGCTGGTCGTGCGCGATGCGATTCACGCGACGGGCTGCGATCTGTTCTTCGATGTTCACGGCGACGAGGCGTTGCCGTATGTATTCGTCGCGGGCTCGGAGATGCTGCCCAGCTTCACCGAGCAGCAGGGCATCGAGCAGAAGGCGTTTGTCGAAGCATTCAAGCAAGCCAGTCCTGACTTCCAGGACAAGTACGGCTACGAAGCGGGCAAGTACCGGCAGGATGCGTTGAAGCTCGCGTCGAAGTACATCGGCCATACGTTCGGCTGCCTGTCGCTCACGCTCGAGATGCCCTTCAGGGACAACGCGAACCTGCCCGACGAACGGGTCGGCTGGAATGGCGAGCGCAGCGCGTCGCTCGGCGCGGCGATGCTGCAGGCGATCTTGCGGCACGTCGAAACGTTCGACTGACTACGGGCGACACGCGCGAGCAGGGCGAAGTGAAACGGGGAGCACGCGGCTGGCGTGCTCCCCGTTTCTATTGCGTGTCGGGACGGCGTGTTTTCATTGCGACGTGAGCTACGCAGATGACCGGCATGCGACGCATGTCGCATAGATTCATTGCGTTTTCTTCGCTTTCGATGGTGCCTTTTTCGCACCATGTTTTGCGGGAGTCTTCGAGCCCTTCGACACATTGCCCGTCGATTTCTTCGTCGTGTGCCGGCCTCTCAGGGCTTTCTTCTTGCCGGACGACGAGCTGTTATGTGCTGCGCGCGCGGGCGGCACCGGATCGTTCCAGCTGAACGCGAGCATCTGGCTGCCGACATAGCCGCAGCGGAACTTCAGATCCATCGGATCGCCGCCGCTCGCTTGCGGAATGCCAAGCCCTTCGACTGTTACGACGCTGTCGACCTTGACGCGCTGTTTGCCGTCATCGAACGAATCGTTCCAGGGCGTGACCGACGCATGGGAACTGTCGAACGAGCTGGGTGGAAAGTCGACGTGATCGAATGCGGACGAAGTACTGACGACGAAATTGGCATGCGCGGCGCAGTCGGCGACGAGCGGATCGGCGTGCATGTCATTGACGAATCGGGTGACGAGTTCGTTGTGCTGTTCGAGTTGATCGGCGAAGGCGGGTGCGGTGCAGACGAGCGAAACGCTTGCCATGAATACCGCTAGCCGGCCGATCCAGCGCAGCAACGGGCGCGGAGTGTTGGTGCAATCCATCTAGTTAAAGGCTATGAAGACGTCAGGCACATAAGATGCCGAGGCGCGAAGAGGAGTTCAATCCTGACGCAAATATTGTGTGGCGCGCATGGCGGCATGCCTTGCCGCCGCGCGACCTGCCGCAGCATTGTAGTGGATCGGCGGACCGTCACGTGCGAGGACCGCCCAGGCGATAACGACGGACGTCGTAAGTGGTGACCCAGGCAGGGCGATAAACCGCGATCAACGCAGTGGACATACCGGTGAACCATGCTTCGCCGCTGGCCAGCAAAAAGACGCTGAACAGGTAGCCAACCGGTATGACAGCGGTCGATCCATCGGAGAGCGCAATGTGCAATCCGAGCGCCAACGCGGAGGTCGCAGTTACAGCGATGGCCGGCGAAACGAACCCCAGCCCGAAGATGAACATGAAGAGATTGCGCGGCAGCCACGCGATGCTCGCTCGCTGCACCAATGCCGAAATGCCGACCGGCAATGCGCCGAAAACCAGGAACGTGAGTGCGATGCCTTGCCACGGCGCATCGAAGATAACGGCAGCGAGACCGGTGACCACGGCCATCGCGACCAGCGCGAGCGCCCAGTCGAACAGCGTGACGACGAGCGTCGCACCGAGCAGATGCACCACGGTACCGTCGTCGAGCCATGCATTGCTGGCCCACAGTACCGATACGGCGACGATGATGGCGAGCCAGACGTGTTGCAGGGTTCCGTCCTGCAGCCGCTTGAACGGATTTTTCCACAACGCGAGCGCAAGCAGTCCCGCAGCGGCGATCCAGCCACCGACAGCGACCCAGAGCGGAAGCGGTGTGTAGAGGAAACCCATGTATCTCATATTACTCGTTGGGCGCGGAAAGGTGTAAGCGGATTCCGCGCCAGCTACGCGAAACGCCACGGGTGCGGGCGTTGGCGCAGGTCGTGGCGCGGGTGTCGGCAGGGTCTCAGGCTGAGTTGTGCGTGCCTGGATCACCAAATGGAACCGTGGGTTCGGCGGCCATCGGGAGGGCTTCTGTGTTGTCTTCGGTAGGTCGCGCGTACATGAAGGGCGAGCGTGCACGGCTTCGTAGCGGAACGGCGCCAGCCTGTCCGAGCACGGGCCGCGGTGCGCGGTCGAGTTCGGCATAGAGCACTTCCAGTTGCGCGGCAAGCCAGCCGTTGTAGATCGCAACCGCGGCGGCGCGGTTGGGCGCACCGAGTTGCTGGAATATGCTGCCCAGGTGAATCTTGACGGTGCCCTCGCTGATGCCGAGCGTGCGCGCGATCATCTTGTTCGTGCTGCCCATGTGCACGCAACGCATGATCTGCTCCTGACGAGGCGACAGGCCATTGATGAAGCGTGGGCGTCGGGGTGGTGCGTGCCGGTCGTCGAGCGGGCGAGCGGGGACCTCGGCCGGCGTCGGCGACTCGGATGAGAGTGCGCCGGCGGGGACATAGTGACCGCCCAGCAGCACCATTTCGAACGCGCGGATGATGAGACGTGGATCGGTCGAGCGCGGGATCACGCCGAGTACGCCTTCGTCAAGCAATGCGCGTACACCGGCAAGCGATGCGTGATCGGTTAGTACGGCGACCGGCAACCCGGGATGTTCGGCGAGCAGTTCGCGGATGTCGGTGGTCTGCATCCATGCCTGCCAGTCGACAACCAGTAGGTCCGAGCGATGCCTGCGTAGCATCCGGTCGGTCTGGCGCCAGTCAGGCGCTTCGCTGAAGCGCGCCTGCCGATCGATTTGCCGCAGCAGTGCCTTGAGCCCGTCGCGCCGCTCAGCGTCGGAGTTGAGAACTGAAAATCGCATGCCTTGCCTCCCATAGATCGCTCGAAACGGCTCGATGCATGCAAGCGCGGCGCGGGCCGGCTGCATGGCGATGTGCCGCTGGACCCATGATGACAAATTCCTTGCGATAAGAACCCTATCCAGAAGTCATAGGCAAAGCGCCAAATGAAAAACCCTGTGAACGGAATCCGCTCACAGGGTTTGGCGTTGTCTGTCCTGTCGTCTTATCTCATTGAAACGATGAGGGACGACGGTGTAAAAGCGAGTGGCTAGTGGAAATGCGGTTGAGCCGGCTCGGCGTCTTCGGGCATTTCTGCGTGGACGATTTCACCGAGCGGATCCGCATAAAGCGGCACGCCGCAGTCGTCGCAATATTCGGGTTCGAAGCGGCCCGCATGGCGGCGGATATCGGTGATGCCGGTGTCCTTCAGCAGCGCGACGATTTCTTCGATCGGGCCATTGTCGGGCGTGGCTTCCTGCGGTTCTTCGTCGATACCCGGTTCGCCGTTCTCCCGGCCGTACAGCGGCCACACGACGCCATAGATGACTTCGTTGCTGCCGCGTCGCGTGAAACCCACGCGATACTCGTCAATGCGACGTTCACCAAAGCCGGCGACAACCGCGCGCAATTCCTGCGGTGCTGCGCCGATCGTGTCGAACAGATAGCGGACGGCCGTGCGCACGGTGTGTGGACGCACCTGCTCGTCGGCGTCGCGACAGGCGGAGTAGTAGGCATCCGGCAGCAGGCATTCGAATTCGCAGCCCGGCAGCACCAGCGAAAGATTGGCGCCGCCTTGCGTCGCCCATTGCTCGAGACACTGGCCACGCTCGATCCGCGTTCCATGCTCTTCTTCCTGCCAGCGGAACACCGGTGCGCCGACTGGTGCGGCGACTACGGCCAGCAGGAAGCGCGGGTCGGCAAGAATCGGCGAGGTCTCCGGCAGCTCGCCGAAGTTGATGCGTGCAGCAGTACCACCGAGCGCTGTCTGCGCCAGTTGTTGGGCGATGCGCCAGGTTTCGACGTGATGGCGCGGCAACTGATCGATGCTGTACAGGAACGGCGCCATCGCGACGCGCGTATCCGTAGCGAGAACATGTGCTTGCAGATGGGCGCGCAGCGCATCGGCGGCGTCGGTCTTGAGCGAGCCGGAGGGGATCGCGTAGCGGGTCCACGCGAGCACGGGCGCGGCTATCAGCAGGGCTTCGTACGGCGTGCCGTCGTGCTCGACGATAAACGACTCGCTGTGGGTTTCCGCCATGTCGGCGAGGGCACCGTAGGCGTCCGGATGATTTTGTTGCAGATGGTCGAGTGCAGCATCCAGCGTTGTCTGGTTGCCGTTGCGGACGATCTTTGCCAGCAGCGCATCGAGCTTCGCTTCCCAGAAGCGGTCTTCGGTGCGGCTGCCCGACGCGAACAATGCAAGCGACAGTCCGACAAGCTTGTCGGCGTCAGGGGGAAGGCGTTTGGCGATTCGCGAGCGCATAAATCCGGAATGAGGGGCAAAGAACCCCACATTCTAGTCGGTTCTGAGTGTGGACATCATCTGCCCGGCATTCAGGACACCGTTCCTCTATATGTGGGAGAGGAGGTCGCGATGGTTTGGCCACAGGAGTGTGAGGTATTGCGGATTTCGGCGTGACTCATGCGGCCTCTCAGGCAGCAGATGAGGCGCCCCTCTTCGTGTCGACAAAGAGGAGATTGAATTGCGCAGTCGGCGTGCTGAAAAAATCTTGGAATAACGCTTGCGCGGCGGTGATGGTGTCGCTAGAATCTCGGTCTTTCGCGCTCCGGAGAAGGGGGGTGCGGGAGGCGGGAGAGCCAGTACTGGCGGGGATTTGCGGCGGGGCAGGCGGGTGAGGAAGTT
>NZ_MTZV01000003.1 GCF_002362315.1 Paraburkholderia acidicola | reverse complement strand
ATGCCTGATGACCATAGCGTGTCGGTACCACCCCTTCCCATCCCGAACAGGACCGTGAAACGACTCCACGCCGATGATAGTGCGGATTGCCCGTGTGAAAGTAGGTAATCGTCAGGCTCCTCATGCTGCAAGACAAGACCCCGCCCTTAACCAGCGGGGTCTTGCCGTTTACGGGCCGGGTTTGATAAACCCGCCATTCAAGTCTCGATATCCCAAGTCTCGATATCCCCATTCCACGGAAATTTCGCCAATACCTGTCTGATCGCCACATCGAAGGGCGTACGGCGACCGATACCCAAACTCTCCAGGCGACTCGAATCCAGATGGCAATCACGTGGCCGAGGCGTTGAGTCGACGGGCGTCGTCTGGCGGATCAGATTGGCATTCAGCTGCAGTGCGTCGGCAAGGCGCATAGCGATGTCGTGTTTCGTCATAGGTTCATCACCTGACCACTGCGCAATGCCGCAGATACTCTCTCCGCGCGAATGTCGTGTGAGCAACTGCTTGATGACAAACGCGACATCAGGCGTATAGGTCGGGTAACGGATCGCCCACGCGTCCATGACAGCGGGCGCAGCGTCCGCTGATCCCGCTGATCCCGCAATCGCCGGCACAAGGCTAGTCACCGCCGATTCCTGCCAGTCGATGATCGGCCCATAAAGCAGCGGCAAACGCAGCACGCAACCTTGCTGGGCCGTATCGAGCAGTGCGCGCTCACCTTCCTCTTTGCTCCGGCCGTAAGCATTGATTGGTGACGGTGAGTCATCGCAACGATAAGGCGGTCGGGTACCGTCGAAAACATAATCGGTCGAGATGGACAAGGTCCACGCGCCGATCCGGTTTGCCGCGGTCGCCACTGTACGAACAGCATCGACATTCAACGCGCGCGCCTGCAGAGGTTCGCGTTCGCACACATCGGGGCGACGCTCCGCGGCCGCGATCACGATGGCATCCGGAGCTTCGCGCTCGACAAACTGCGCCACAGCCCGGGCATCGCGAATGTCGAGAGAAACCATGTTCGCAGTCGTGCGGCGAAATGCCGTCGGGATGACCCGCCAGTCGCGTTCTTGCACGAGTTCGTCGATGACCGCACGTCCAAGCAGACCCGAAGCGCCAATGATCGCAACTGTGAACATTCAGCTTTGTTCCTCGATCAGTTGGTTGTGGCCTGCGTGTCGACCACGACGTAGCCGGCTTCGGCGATTGCGGCCTTCAATACATCCGGCGTCTGTTGTGAATCGACCGCGACCCGGCCGGCCGCGAGGTCCACTCGCACGTCGGCCACGGCGTCCTGCTCGCGAATCGCCTGGGTAACGGCTGCAACGCAATGCTGGCAACTCATGCCTTCAACTTTGAATTCGACAGTCATCGAATAACCTCATGAAAATAGAAATGGACATGGAGACACGACGAGCGGCACACGTCTGATTTGCCGATCGTCCGAAGAACCATACACCTTCCCACCGTGGGAAGGTGTAGCATAAAACGATCGATTGGAGGATAGAGCGATGAATATCGGCGAGGCAGCACGTGAGTCAGGTGTCACAGCAAAAATGATCCGCTACTACGAGAGCGTTGGACTTCTGAGCGCCAAGGCGCGCACGGCAGCGGGCTACCGCATTTACAGCGCGCCGGAGGTTCACTCGTTGCGTTTCATCCGTCAGGCGCGGCGCCTCGGTTTTCTGGTCGAGGATATTCGCAAGTTGTTGGCGCTCTGGCAAGACCGCTCGCGCGCGAGTGCCGAGGTGAAGTCGATCGCACTTGAGCATGTGACCGAGCTCGATCGTCGGATTGCGGAGCTGACCGAAATGCGCGATACGCTTGCTCACCTTGCGGCGCATTGCCATGGCGATGGGCGGCCGGATTGTCCGATTCTCGAGCGGCTGGCCGATACACGGGCAATGCCTGCCGCGGGTTGTCACGCTGATTGAAGGTGCGGTGCAACCCGATTCACGACACGTTGCAACCACGCAACGCAAATGCTCCATATCGGTGCAAATTCTAGACAAAATTTCCACACCGGCTATTTGAGGTAAATCAATTTTCTTTGAAATCAACAGCTTGTCAGGAGAAAAACCCTGCACCATTCCAAAACGGAATGCACGTCAGTCGAGCATTTCACTAGCAAAACAACGTCGGAGGGCTATAATGCGGGTTAACCCTTTTAAGGGAAATCCCTGATGATATTTCCACCAGGGGTTCATACTGATCCTTGGAGAACATCATGATTGCCTACGTCGTTGAAAAGCTGAGCAACTGGTTTGAATCTGCCGAACGTAACCGCCGCGAGGCCTATCTGGCGTCGTCGACCGACATCGTCCAGCTCGAGCAACGCATCCGTTCGCTCGAAACCAGCGGCTACTCGCTGTAAGCCCATCTGCTCGTGCGCGGCGCCTGTCGCCGCCCGGCAGTGAAGCTTCAAAGCCTCGCCAGGTGCGGGGCTTCGTCACATCTGGGGCCTGTGAATCGCTCGCCCGCGCGTATTGTTCTAGCCGGAACGTGACCACCAGAGGTAAGGTAAGGCGTTGTCGGCGGCACCCCGTATCTCACTGGCTACCCACCCGGTCTTCGCTATGATCCCGATCCGCTTGCTACGCTTTTTGCTCGCGTTCTTTGCCGTAATGACGGTTCTGACCTCGGCTTTCGCCGCACAGGTCGCGTTCGCGCTATCGACGGGCGGAGGGCAGCCGTTGATCCTCGATACGCAGAAAGGCATCAGCGATGGGCAAAGCGGCACTGTGCTGCAAACCGCGCCGCTTTCGCATGCGCGCATCGTTGAGGCGCAACCCATTGCAACGCCGACAGAACTCGCGCCCAATGCGTCACCGCCGATTATCGTTGCGCCCTACATCGAATTGCCGGCGGGCACGCAGCCTCAGTCGACTCCGAAACCGCGTCTGCGGATCCCATCGTCGCCGCAATAGAGCGCTGTTCCGGCTAGCGCAGGTCGCGCTTCAAGATCGAAGCGTCGTTCCCCAGATCGAAAGACGGCTCGACAATTCCAACACTTTCAATCGCCGCGATGCTCGATCTTGAACTGAGCGGCCGCATCGAGACCCAGCGCATCGACGAGCCACGGCAACGTTTCTTTCATCGCTTTCGCGAGCGTATACGGCGGATTCAGGATGAACATACCGCTGCCAAAGAGCCCGAAACCGTCCGTTGGCGGTTTGCCGATCGTCAGGGAAACGTGCAGCCAGTTGCGCTCCTGCAGACGCTTTAACTGGTCAGGGAAGCGTTGCGATTCGAGCCGCGTCACCTGCGGGTACCAGACTGCATAGGTACCGTTCGCAAAGCGCCGCAAGCTTTCTTCGACACACACCAGTGCGCGGTGATAGTCGCGCTTGTCCTCGTACGACGGGTCGATCAGCACCAGTGCACGACGGGGCGGGGGAGGCAGCAGCGCCTTGATGCCCTCGAAACCATCGCCGGAATAGAGCAGCGCGCGCCGGCCGGCATCGCGGAAGTTGTGGCGTAACACGTCGATCTCGGTGCTGTGCATTTCGAACAGCCGCATACGGTCTTGCTCGCGCATCAGCCGCCATGCCAGATACGGTGAGCCCGGGTAATAGCGCAGTTGGCCATCGGCATTGAGCGCCGCGACTTCATTCACATACTCGGCGAGCACGGGCGGCAGATCCTGGCGCGCCCACAGTTTTCCGATGCCGGTTTCGAATTCGGCGGTCTTCGTCGCGTAGCCTTCCTTCAGCGAATACACGCCAGCGCCGGCGTGCGTATCGATGTACCAGTACGACTTGTCTTTCTGCTCGAGATAGCGCAGCAATTGCACGACGATCGCGTGTTTCAGGACGTCGGCGTGATTTCCTGCATGAAAGGCATGGCGGTAGCTGAGCATGATTTCGCGTGAAGCTGGCGTAAGACGATGAATCGGAGGTGTCGGAGGATCTTTGCGGCATCTGTCATGGCGCGGGACCGCTACCGCGTACTTCGGTGCGGTCGCGTATTGTACGCGACACGCACCGCTGTCCTGCCCCGGCAAGCTTTGGCGAACCCTAACGCCGCTACGCTTCTATATCGCCAACGATCTCCTCGATCTTCAGCTTGAGCTCCGGTGTGATTTTTGCCGCGACGTCCTGTGCCTTCATGTTCTCGGCGATCTGCTCCACGCGCGAAGCGCCGGTAATCACCGTGCTCACATGCGGATTCTTGAGAATCCACGCGATAGCCAGTTGTCCAATCGAGCACCCGAGTTCGTCCGCCACGCTGCCGAGCTTGCCGACTACATCGTTCTTGCCGGCATCGGTGACCTGCTTGCGCAGCCAGTCGTAGCCCTGCAATTGCGCGCGACTGTCGGCGGGTACACCGTTACGGTATTTGCCGGTCAGCAGGCCCGATGCAAGCGGACTCCATGTCGTCAGACCAAGTCCGATGTCTTCATAGAGCCGCTTGTATTCCTGCTCGACGCGCCGGCGATGGAACAGGTTGTATTGAGGCTGTTCCATGACAGGTTTATGAAGGTGATGCCGCTCCGCGATTTCGTAAGCGGCTCGGATCTCATCGGCGCTCCATTCGGAGGTTCCCCAGTACAACGCCTTGCCGCGCGCAATCATGTCGCTCATCGCCCAGACCGTTTCTTCGACGGGCGTGTTCGGATCGGGGCGATGGCAGAACACGAGATCCACGTAGTCGAGTTGCAGGCGTTTCAGCGAGGCATCGATTGCGTTGAGCAGGTATTTGCGGTTCAGCGTGTGATACTGGTTCGGCGCTTCATTCAATCCCCAGAAGAACTTGGTGGACACGATGTAGCTGACACGTGACCACCCCAGTTCCTTGAGCGCGTGGCCCATGATTTCTTCCGACTGGCCGCTCGCATAGACTTCGGCGTTGTCGAAGAAATTGACACCCGCATCGCGCGCCGCCGCAAGCGATTCGCGAGCGGCACTGCGGTCGACCTGATTGCCGTACGTAACCCATGAACCGATGGACAGTTCGCTGACCTGCAGGCCGGAGCGGCCGAGTCGCCGGTAATTCATTCGCGTCTCCTTCGAAAGTAATCGATCGCAATCCGACAGCTTAATCCGATCTGCACGAGTGCGTGGGGCCAGGGGGCTGCGCAACGCGGGTTCGCGTCGCGTTGTGCGTGCTTCATGCACAATAAGAGCGGTGGTTGCGACCTTGCATTCGTTTGAACGACCCCGACCGGTCGTTCTGTCATCGTGAGTCATGGCGGTAGATTGACTCACGCGAGCTGCACGGACAGGTGAAAAGGAGCATCGTGATGACGCGAAACAACACCGGACAGGCACGCGCGAGCGCGCGCAACGGAAATAGCGAGGCGCCCGCGAAGGCAAAGGCAAAAGCGCAGGCGGCCGGCAAAGCCCGATCGATTGCTCCCGTCGATTTGCCGAAGTACGAATCGATCGCGCTGATGCTCCAGGGCGGTGGTGCACTGGGCGCCTATCAGGCTGGCGTATACCAGGGGCTCGACGAAGCGGGCATCCAACCGACCTGGCTCGCGGGTATTTCGATCGGCGCGTTGAATACCGCGATCATTGCCGGCAACGCGCCCGAGCATCGCGTGGCACGCCTGCGGGAGTTCTGGGAAACGATCTGCCAGCCGGCATTTGGGCCACCATTGCCGCCGTTCGTCGAGCACGCGCTGTTCAATTCCACGGATACCGTCCGCAGGGCCTTCACGGCGATGCAAGCGATGGGTGCGATCGTCGAAGGACAGAAGGGCTTTTTCGTGCCGCGTTTTCCGCCGCCTTTGCCGACTGTCTCCGGGTCTCCGCAAACTGCCAGCTACTACGACACCACGCCGCTCAAGGCGACGCTTGAGCGCCTGTGCGATTTCGACCGGATCAACGCGCGCGAATTGCGCGTGTCGGTGGGCGCGGTGAATGTCGGCACCGGCAATTTCGCTTACTTCGACAACACCCGCATGACGCTGCGTGCCGAGCACTTCATCGCGTCCGGTGCGCTGCCGCCTGGTTTTGCCGCGGTGGAGATCGACGGTGAGTACTTCTGGGACGGCGGCCTGATGTCGAATACGCCGCTCTACGAAGTGGTTCAGACGACACCGCGTCAGGACACGCTCGCGTTCCAGGTCGACTTGTGGAGTGCGCTCGGTCCGGTGCCGGGCAGCATCACCGACGTTCAGGGCCGCATGAAGGATATTCAGTATTCGAGCCGCACGCGGCTAGTCACCGACATGCTGCAACGCTCGCAGCGTTTCCGTCATGTGCTGCGCGAGGTGCTCGACCGGGTCGCACCCGAGCATCAGGATGACCGCTGGTGCAAGGTCGCGGAGGACCTCGCGTGTTCCAAACGATATAACGTGATTCACCTGATATACCGGCAGAAAGAATACGAAGGGCAGTACAAGGACTACCAGTTCGGTCTGTCGACGATGCGCGAGCACTGGGACAGCGGTCTGGAGGATATTCGCCGTTCGCTGGCGCAGCCTGGGTGGCTTGCGTTACCCGATAACGATGCGGGTTTCGTCACGCACGATATTCACCGCGACGCTCGTTGAGCGCTCACCGACGTGAGCGATTCGAACCGCAAAAAGCAACGGCGCTCCGCAGGGAGCGCCGCTTTTACGACCGCAGGCTGACTGACCGGGCAGTTCGTCGTACCGCAGACAGAACAGGCCCAGCAGCTTCGAGATGCGTTACTTCAGAACCTGCGCGATCGCACCAGCGACCACATCGAGGTTACGCGTGTTCAGCGCCGCGACGCAGATACGCCCCGTGCTGACCGCATAGATACCGAACTCGTCGCGCAGACGATCCACCTGTGCCGCAGTCAGCCCCGAGTACGAGAACATGCCGCGCTGCGCATTGACGAAGCTGAAGTCGCGCGACACACCGGCCGCCTGCAGACGTTCGACCAGACCATTACGCATCGCGCGAATACGGTCGCGCATTTCGCCGAGTTCCGCTTCCCACGTTGCGCGCAGTTCCGGCGCAGCGAGCACGGCAGCGACGACCGAACCGCCGTGCGTCGGCGGATTCGAGTAGTTCGTGCGGATCACGCGCTTCAACTGCGACAGGACACGCGTGGCTTCTTCCTTGCTGCCGGTGATGATCGATAGTGCGCCGACACGCTCGCCGTACAGCGAGAACGACTTCGAGAACGACGACGAAACGAATACGTTCAGCTCGGAAGCTGCAAACAGGCGGACCGCGTCGGCGTCTGCGTCGATGCTGTCGCCGAAGCCCTGATACGCGATGTCGAGGAACGGCACCAGTTCGCGCGTCTTGACGACGTCGACGATCTGCTTCCATTGATCCGGGGTGAGATCGACGCCGGTCGGGTTGTGGCAGCACGCGTGCAGCACGACGACGGTGCCCGCGGCATAGCTGTTCAGTGCGTCGAGCAGGCCGGCGAAATTCACGCCGTGGGTGGCGGCGTCGTAGTACGGGTATGACACGACTTCGAACCCGGCGCCTTCAAACAGCGCGCGGTGATTTTCCCAGCTCGGGTCGCTGATCGCGACTTTGGCGGCCGGATTCAGCCGCTTCAGGAAATCCGCACCGATTTTCAGCGCGCCCGTGCCGCCCAGCGCCTGTGCCGTCACGACCCGGCCCGCGGCGATCAGCGCCGAATCGTTGCCGAGCAGCAGCTTTTGCACCGCGGCGTCGTATGCGGCAATCCCTTCGATCGGCAGGTAGCCGCGCGGCAATGCCGCTTCGACACGTGCTTTCTCCGCGTCGCGCACTGCGCGCAGCAGCGGGATCTTGCCTTCTTCGTTGGTATAGACGCCCACGCCCAGGTTCACCTTGGTTGTGCGCGCGTCGGCGTTGAAGGCTTCGTTCAGGCCCAGGATCGGGTCGCGGGGGGCAAGTTCGACGGCGGAAAAGAGAGACATGATGGTTCGGCAGTAGTGAGAAGAAGGGCGGCTTCACGCGCGACCGGCCCGCAGTCAGTCGGCAAAACGGCGACCGGGCGGTAGCGCAAACACACAGCCCGCCATTGTATCGAATCCTGGGGGCTTTTCGGCTCGCGCCGCGCCGCCAGGCGGTTTTTTGCGGCAAAAAAGCTCGCGCGGCGGGTATCGGCATTGCATCGGCGTTTAAGTGCCGGATCGAGGCACGGCGCGACCGTGAAAAGGTTCGCCCGGCAGCAAGTACCCGATTCAATCCAGACTCCTCCTGCCAGCGTACTGACAGCAGACCGGTTGCATGTGCGGCTCGCGGCTGGCCGAAACGCTAGAATAGTCCTTTGCTCCCGCTGAGGACGCTGCTCCCCATGTCCGAACATCATCTGTCCGAAGTCGACAACGCCGTCGACGAATCGAAATTCGTCACGTTCGAAGGCTCGCCGTTCCAGCTGTATCAACCGTATCTGCCCGCCGGCGATCAACCGACCGCGATCGCAACGCTGGTCGAAGGTATCGAGGATGGCCTGTCGTACCAGACGCTGCTCGGCGTGACGGGCTCGGGCAAAACCTTCACGATGGCCAACACGATCGCGCGGCTCGGCCGCCCGGCCATCGTTTTCGCGCCGAACAAGACGCTCGCGGCGCAGCTGTATTCGGAGTTTCGCGAGTTCTTTCCGCGCAACGCGGTCGAGTACTTCGTTTCGTACTACGACTACTACCAGCCGGAAGCGTACGTGCCGCAGCGGGACCTGTTCATTGAGAAGGATTCGTCGATCAACGAGCACATCGAACAGATGCGGCTGTCGGCGACGAAGAGCCTGATGGAGCGGCGCGACGTCGTGATCGTGGCGACCGTGTCGGCGATCTACGGTATCGGCAATCCGTCCGAATACCACAAGATGATTCTGACGCTACGTACCGGCGACCGCATCGGTCAGCGCGACATCATCGCGCGGCTGATCGCCATGCAGTACACGCGCAATGAAGCCGACTTTCAGCGCGGTGCGTTCCGCGTGCGCGGCGACACCATCGATATCTTTCCGGCCGAACACGCGGAAATGGCGGTGCGCCTCGAACTGTTCGACGACGAAATCGAAACGCTACAACTGTTCGACCCGCTGACGGGCCGCGTACGGCAGAAAATCCCGCGCTTCACGGTGTACCCGTCGTCGCACTATGTGACGCCGCGTGACACGGTGATGCGTGCCGTCGAAACGATCAAGACCGAGCTGCGCGATCGGCTCGAGTTCTTTCATCGTGACAACAAGCTGGTGGAAGCGCAGCGCCTCGAACAGCGCACGCGTTTCGATCTGGAGATGCTGCAGGAACTGGGCTTTTGCAAGGGCATCGAAAATTACTCGCGGCACTTTTCGGGCGCGGCTCCCGGCGAGCCGCCGCCGACCCTCGTCGACTATCTGCCCACCGACGCATTGATGTTGCTCGACGAATCGCACGTGCTGATCGGGCAGCTGAACGGCATGTACAACGGCGACCGCGCGCGCAAGGAAAACCTCGTCGATTACGGTTTCCGGCTCCCGTCAGCGCTGGACAACCGACCGCTCAAGTTCAACGAGTTCGAGCGCAAGATGCGCCAGGTCGTGTTCGTCTCGGCGACGCCCGCGGACTATGAGAAGAAGACCTCGGGGCAGGTCGCCGAGCAACTGGTGCGCCCCACGGGCCTCGTCGATCCGGAGATCGAAGTGCGTCCGGCGACGAGCCAGGTCGACGATGTGCTCTCCGAAATCAACGAACGCGTGAAGGTCGGCGATCGCGTGCTGGTGACGGTGCTGACCAAGCGCATGGCCGAGCAGTTGACCGAGTTCCTGGCGGACCACGGTGTCAAGGTGCGCTATCTGCATAGCGACATCGATACGGTGGAGCGGGTCGAGATCATCCGCGACCTGCGGCTCGGTACCTTCGATGTGCTGGTCGGGATCAACCTGTTGCGCGAAGGGCTCGATATTCCGGAGGTGTCGCTGGTTGCGATTCTCGACGCGGACAAGGAAGGCTTCCTGCGCGCCGAACGTTCGCTGATCCAGACGATCGGCCGTGCCGCGCGCAATATCAACGGCAAGGCGATTCTGTACGGCGACAAGATGACCGATTCGATGCGCCGCGCGATCGATGAGACCGAACGCCGGCGCACGAAGCAGATCGCGTTCAACGTGGAAAACGGCATTACGCCGCGCGGGGTCGTGAAGCGGATCAAGGACATCATCGATGGCGTGTACAACGTCGACGAAGCGCGTGCCGAACTGAAGGAGCAGCAACAGCGCGCGAAGTTCGAAGACATGTCCGAGAAGCAGCTCGCGAAGGAACTCAAACGGCTTGAGAAGCAGATGATGGAGCACGCGAAAAATCTCGAATTCGAAAAAGCCGCTCAGGCACGCGACCAGCTCGCGCTGCTGCGTGAACGCGTATTTGGGGCAAACGTCGGCGACCATCTGACGGGTATCTAGCCCGCTTCACCGAAGCGCAACGAAAGCCCACGAAAGAATGACGCAGCGCCGCCCGGCGCTGCGTTTCCGACGCGCTAATCCATCTCCATTCCAACGCTGGAGCCTTGTCCGCACAGGGATCTGCGCGCCCGCGACATTTGTTTGGCATCGGTAAGGATGCTAGAATCGCCTTACTATTGCGAATAGGTCGCATTAACGTCTTCTAGCGTTTTCCATCGCTTCCTGCCGTCGCTGCCCAAGAGTGCCGCGTGGTTTCTGTCAGATAAAAAATCAGGAGTTTCAATGCGTTTTTCTTCGTTTTTGCGTGGCGGCGTCATAGCCGTCGCAGCAGTCATTGCGGTCTCCGCTAGCGCTGCCGAATTCCCGATCGGCAAACAGCAGATCCAGGGCGGCATGGAAATCGGCGCCGTGTATCTGCAGCCGATCACGATGGAGCCGGAAGGCATGATGCGCAAGGCGTCGGATTCCGACGTCCATCTCGAGGCCGACATTCACGCAGTGAAGAACAACCCGACCGGTTTCGCCGAAGGCGACTGGATGCCGTACCTGCAGGTCCGTTATGAGCTGTCGAAGGGCAACTGGTCGCAGAAGGGCGATCTGATGGCGATGGTAGCGAGCGACGGCCCGCACTATGGCGACAACGTCAAGCTGGCCGGTCCCGGCAAATATCACCTGAAGCTGATCGTCGAACCGCCGATGCAGATGGGCCACATGGCGTTCGGCCGTCACGTCGACAAGGAAACTGGCGTGGGTCCGTGGTTCAAGCCGTTCACGCTCGAGTATGACTTTGCGTATGCGGGCATCGGCAAAAAGGGCGGCTACTGATCGCCGCGGGAAAGCTCAATGAGAATCAACCGAAAGATCGCGCTCTTCGCGATAGCGACATCGCTTGCAGCAGGCGCGGCGCATGCCGCCGATCTGCCCACGTTCAAGCTGGAGATGAACGACGGCAAGTTGAATCCGGCGCGTATTGAAGTGCCGGCCGGGCAGCGTATCAAGATCGAAGTGCGCAACACCGGTAAGGGTGCCGCCGAATTCGAAAGCGTGCAGTTGCGCAAGGAAAAAGTGCTCGCGCCAGGGGCGGAGTCGTTTGTCGTGATCGCGCCGCTGTCGCCGGGAGAATACAAGTTCTTCGATGACTTCCATCAGCAGGCGCAGGGCGTGATCGTCGCGAAGTAGCGGGCAGCAGGAGAAATTCGATGGGTCAGGTGTTGTTCATCGTGTGGCGGGAAAGCGTCGAGGCGCTGCTTGTCGTCGGCATCCTGTATGCGTGGCTGAAAAACGGCGATGCTGAGGCGCGGCGTGGGTTGCCGTATCTGTGGGCCGGTGTGGCCGTGGGCATACTCGCGGCGATCGCGCTCGGTGCGGCACTGGTCGGTTTCACTGAAGTGCTGTCCGGCGACGCACAGGATTATTTCCAGACCGCGATGGTGCTGATCGCATGCGTGTTGATCGTGCAGATGGTGCTGTGGATGAAGCAGCACGGCCGCACGCTGAAGCGCGACATGGAGCAGTCGCTGCAGCAGAGTACGCGCGACGCGAACTGGTGGGGCGTGGCCGTGCTGGTTGCGCTGGCGATTGCCCGCGAGGGTAGCGAAACGGTCATCTTTCTGTATGGCCTCGGGTTCGGGCAGTCGGGACATATCGACGGTAGCCAGATTCTTGCCGTGTTGATTGGCCTCGGTCTTGCGTTTCTCACGTTCTATCTGTTGCAGCTCGGTGGCAAGCTGTTCTCGTGGCGGCACTTTTTCCGCGTGACCGAGATCATGCTGCTGTTGCTCGGTGCAGGGCTGTTCCAGACCGGCGTCGACAAGCTGATCGACAAGGAACTGCTGCCGACTTTCATCGACCAGGTGTGGAACACGTCGGCGCTACTCGACGATTCCAGCACGTTCGGTTCGCTCGTTGCGACGCTGACCGGTTATCGCGCGCATCCAGCGCTGATGAACCTGATCGCCTATGCGGTGTATTGGACCATCGTCTATCTGCTGGTTCGCCACGCGTCGCGGCCCGCATCGCGCACCGCCGGGCGCACGGCATGACGAGCGTGTCCGTCCGCGCGGGCCGTCTTGCCGGCGCCGGTCAATGGATGCAGCGGCATGGTTCTGCCATCCGCGGTATCCAGTGGGTGGTGGTGGCGGTCTACGCGTTCCTGATCCTCGTGCCGGCCTTTACGCCGCTACCCGACGACAGCGCGCATCTGTGGAACAACCTCACGCTTGCGGCGCAATTCGTGTTCTGGGGCATCTGGTGGCCGTTCGTGCTGCTGTCGATGGTGCTGCTCGGGCGCGTCTGGTGCGGTGTGCTGTGTCCTGAAGGCACGCTCGCCGAGTTCGCGAGCAAGTACGGGCGCGGGCGCGCAATCCCGCACTGGATGCGCTGGGGCGGCTGGCCGTTCGTCGCCTTTGGACTCACGACGATCTACGGCCAGATGGTCAGCGTCTATCAATATCCGAAAGCGGTGCTGCTGGTACTCGGCGGCTCGACGTTTGCCGCGATGATCATCGGTTTGCTGTATGGACGCGAGAAGCGCGTCTGGTGCAAATACCTGTGTCCCGTCAACGGCGTCTTTTCGCTTCTCGCGCGGCTTGCACCGTTTCACTACAAGGTCGACGAAGCCGCGTGGCGGCGTTCGTACAAGGAAGGCGAGCACGGGCATCGCGTGGTGCCGATCAACTGCGCGCCGCTCGTGCCGCTGCGTAACATGAAGGGCGCCGCCGACTGCCATATGTGCGGCCGCTGCGCCGGACATCGCGACGCGGTAGCGCTGACGTGGCGCACGCCGTCAACGGAAGTCGTCGAACTCGGCGACAAACAGGCAAACGCGTGGGATACCGCGTTGATCGTGTACGGCTTGCTTGGTATCGCGATCGGCGCATTTCACTGGACCGCGTCGACGTGGTTCGTCGAACTGAAAACCCTGTTCGCAACCTGGCTGATCGATCGCGACATCATGTGGCCGTTCGATACGAACGCGCCGTGGTTCCTGTTCACGCACTACCCGGATCAGAACGACGTCTTTTCGTGGCTCGACGGCACGATGGTGGTCGGCTATATCCTCGCGACGGCGGCGGTCTACGGCACGACGCTGCTCGCATTGCTCGCCGGTGCGACGCGCATGCTCGGTCGCTTCGATGCGCTCAGGTTGCATCATCTCGCGCAGGGGTTGATTCCGCTTGCGGGCGCCGGCGTGTTCCTCGGTCTGTCGGCGACAACGCTGTCGCTGCTGCGCGCGGAACATGTGCCGCTCTGGTGGGCCACCGATCTGCGCATCGCCATTCTCGTCGTCGCGAATCTGTGGAGCGCGTGGCTTGCGTGGCTCGTCACGCGGCGTTACAGCGTGCGGCTATGGTCGCGTAGTCTGACGATGGTGTGGTTCGTGGCCGCGCTGGCGGTTGTCGATAGTGCGTGGTGGTTGATGTTCTGGGGCTGGTCGCGCTGACCCTGCCAAAAACAAAAGCCGTGCGATGAATGAAGGTCATCGCACGGCTTGTTCACTACGTAATCATCGATCGCGATACACACCAGATGGGTGTGACGCGCACTGCAGTGAGAACCAAAAAAGCGGCCTGGCTGGCTGCGACGGCTGGCTTGGTGTCTGCACGAAGGGGTCTAGATCTCACGTGCAAGCCGTCGTGGCTGGCTAATGCCTAACACCTCTCGAGGAGGTGGTCCCCACAATACCCGGTACTTACTTCGTCAGAATGAGCTTGCCGAGACGCGTGGCACGCAGCTGGTAGGTCTCGCCGTTATGCATGATGCTGATGTGGCTGCGACCTTGTAGCAGCGTGTCGCTACGGACGACGCGATCGGCCTGATCGGATGGTTGACTGCCTCGTACGGCGGTCGACGCGGTGCTTGCCGTGGTCGATACCGCAGGTGCTGCAGCCTTCGGTCGGCTGGTCAGCGCGGCGGTCGGGCGGCGCAGGCTAAGCGTGGAGGAGCGCGTCAGGTCAGTCATTCGTTCCATCGGTTTGTCGATTCGATGGAACTGATTCTAAATGATAATCGTTCGTATTAACAAGAAAAGGAATTCATCGGGAACGATTTTCGATAGTGACAGGCTGTTGGCGCTGAGTCGGGTGTGATCCGCCGGGTGTCCGCGTAGTGCGGGCGAGCAGGGCGGTGTCGACAACCTCAATGCAGCGCGTCCGGATTCTTCCGCGTCTGCACGTACTGGCGGATCAACCGCACCGTATCGATATCGGACTCGCGATACGCGGACTTGACGATTTCCTGGGTCTGCCGCGCGTCCTGGTCCTCGGAGACGGGTAGCGTCGTCTTGTATTCGAAGCGCAGGAACAACTGCTTGTCGTCTGGTTGCTCGATCGTCATGGTCAGGGAGCCGCCGACATACGTTTCCGTTGGGAGGATGTCGTAGCGCACGCTCTGGTGGTGCTGCAGGGTCACGCGGTCGCGCACCGTGGCCTGGCCATAGTGCAGTTCGCGATCGAGCGTGCTGTCGGTGCGCGAGACGATCGTGCAGCTGTCGAGACCCAGTACGAAGAGCTGCGGCTGCTCGGCACGCAGCACGAGCCCTTCCCAGAGTTCGTCGCGGGTCATCGTGTCGACATACGGATTCGACGGGTCGTTGATCTGGATCAGGTGTTCGAAATTCAAAACGACGGCTTCCTTTTAAGGCGCGGGGTTGGATCAGTCGTGCAGACGCGGGCTCGCTTTACGCGGCCGCGAGGCCGGTGCGGATCGCGATCGGACGGCTCAGGATCTTGTGGACCGGGCACGCGTTGGCGATCTGCAGTAGCCGTTCGCGCTGTTCGTCCGACAGCTCGCCTTCCAGCACGATCCGGCGATCGATCGTCGAGCCTGTATCGCCGGTTTCCATCGAGAGCGTCACGTGCACGTTGTCGAGCGGCCAGCCTTTGCGTTGTGCGTACATCTTCAGTGTGATCGACGTACACGCACCGAGACTCGACAGCAGCAAATCGACTGGTGACGGGCCGCGATCGCCGCCGCCAACCGATTCGGGTTCGTCGGCGAGCCAGCTATGTTTGCCATCGTCGAGGGTGACCTGAAAATTTGCGGAACCGGTGTGTGCGGTGACGGTGGACCCTGACATGGGGGCTCCTGAACGGGGAGTGGATTTGCCGCGGATGACGGCGCGAGACGTTATTGTGAACGAATTCGCCAGCGAACGAATCGGGTGGCAAACGGATGTCGCTGCACTCGTATCTCACGCGTAGATTCTCTGCGGCGAAATGCAAAGGGCGCCGCAGGCCTGAACGACCCGCGACGCCCCTCATGCGGCAACGCAATCAACGTGCGATCAATACGCAATCAATGCGTAATCTGCCCCATCCGGCCGGCCTGATAATCGAGCACCGCCTGACGGATTTCCGCTTCGGTATTCATCACGAATGGACCATAACGGACGACCGGCTCTTTCAGCGGCACGCCACCGAGCAGCAGCACCTCAAGCGTTTCAGCGCCCGCAGCCAGCGTCACAGTGTCGCCGTCGTCGTTGAACACCACCATCTGACGTGCCTCGATCTCGTGCCGCTCTTCGCCGTACATGCCCTTGCCTGACAACGCATAGGCGAACACCCGGTAGTCGCGGGGGACGGTGTGCACGATGCTCGCGCCCGGCTGCAACGTGAAGTGCTGATACAGGATCGGCGTGCGCGTTTCGATCGCGGCCTTGACGCCCAGCGCTTCGCCCGCGATGACCTTCACGCGCACCGTACCGTCCGGCGACGTCGCGACCGGAATCTTCGCCGACGGAATTTCCTGGTAGCGCGGCGCGATCATCTTGTCCTCGCGCGGCAGGTTGACCCACAGTTGCAGGCCATGCACGCGCCCACCCGTGCGATTGAATTCCGGATCGGGCATTTCGCTGTGCACGACGCCCGCGCCTGCGGTCATCCATTGCACATCGCCGGCGCGCAGCGTGCCCGAGTGGCCCGCCGAGTCCTTGTGACCGAACTGGCCCTCGAGCGCGTAGGTCACCGTTTCGAAGCCGCGATGCGGGTGATCCGGCGCGCCTTTCGCTTCGCCGGGCGCGTAATCGATAGGGCCCATTTCGTCGAGCAGCAGAAACGGATCGAAATCCATCAGCAGACGGGTCGGGAACGGGCGATGAACGATAAAACCGCCGCCTTCCGTCGTACGAACGGCAGGAAACGTACGGTCGATCGTGCGGGTCGTGGTCATCGAGGGCACCTTAAAAGATTGAGGAATAGCGTCATTTCTGAAACATAGAGCTATTATAGGGACCGTTTTTCACGGTTCCAGCCACCTGTTCGCAATGGATTGTTCTATCAGTGGAACGATGAAATGAAGATCGATTCGCATAACCTGAACGACCTGATGTACTTTTCGCAGGTCGTCGAACACGGCGGTTTCTCCGCCGCCGAGCGGGTGCTCGGCATCTCCAAGTCGCGTCTATCGCGACGCCTGACGGAGCTCGAAGGGTCGCTTGGGGTACGCCTGCTGCAGCGCTCGACCCGCAAGCTGGCGCTGACCGAAGCGGGGCAGCTGTTTTACCAGCACTGTCAGGCGATGCTGTCGGAGGCGCAGGCGGCGGTGAACGTCGTGCAGCAACTGCGCTCGTCACCGCGCGGCACCGTGCGGGTCAGCGTGCCGATTACGGTGTCGCAGACGATCATGACGCAGATCCTGCCGGAGTTTATGCACCGCTACCCGGAGGTGCGCGTCTCGATGCGTGTGACCAACCGTGTCGTCGACCTGTTCGAAGATTCGATCGATGTCGCATTGCGCGTGCGCTCGGAACCGCCGCAAAGCGCGAACATCGTCGTGCGGCCGCTGTGGCGCACGCAGCAGATGCTGGTCGGCGCGCCGAGCCTGCTGAACCAGAATGCGCCGCCGCTGGTGCCCGCCGACCTGAGTCGTTTTGAAACGCTCGATGTATCGAACGGCGACGGCCGGCATGTGTTCAACCTGATTTCGCCGGACGGTATCCGCCACGCACACGAGCATGAACCGCGCCTGGTGAGCGGCGATCTGATGCTGATTCGCGAGGCGGCGCTCGCGGGCGTCGGTATCGCCGCATTGCCGGAGATGATGTACGGCGCGGCGCTGCGAAGCGGCAAGCTGTCACCGGTGATGCCCGGCTGGACGTTGCCTGTGCCGCAACTCTATGCGGTGTTCCTGTCCCGTCAGGGCATGGTGCCCGCGGTGCGCGCTTTCGTCGATTATCTGGTCGAAATGCTCGATCCCGACATCGGTAAGCACATTACAGGCGAATGTCCGGA
This sequence comes from Paraburkholderia acidicola, assembly GCF_002362315.1. GTDB lineage: Bacteria > Pseudomonadota > Gammaproteobacteria > Burkholderiales > Burkholderiaceae > Paraburkholderia > Paraburkholderia acidicola. The sequence continues at coordinate 528,202 of NZ_MTZV01000003.1, read as the reverse complement.
CTCCGACGCAGTGCGTGCTGTGCAGCCAGCGGTCGCGCTTTGAGTGAGTTGCATCGCTTTTGACATTGAAGCGCCGCCAGCAATGAGTACTTTCAATGGGCGTTTGCTTGAATGCGCGTGCGGGCCGACCTATATTGAAATCCCTTTCGCTGAAGAGTCACTTGAGCGAAACCTCATGGCCGCTATCTATAGCGAGCCTGATAGGGCTGAACGCGCTGTCCGTGTCGATCACGGCTGTCGCATGTGGTGTCTCCGGCCAGCCAAATGGCAAGTGAACCCGCCGCCCGAATGCGCCGCGTGCGCACAAAAAAAGGCCTTCATCTGGCGATGAAGGCCTTTTACTTTGGGTCGCGAAAAACGATGTCTTCGCTTGCCGTGAATGCGAGTTACTGCTTCGGCTCGGTGACGAAACCCATCTTCGTCAGACCGCCAGCCTGCGCCGCGGACATCACTTCCGCCACCGCCTCATAGGGCACCTTGCGGTCGGCGTTCAGATGCAGTTCCGGTTGCGGCGTCATCTTCGCGGCGGTAGCGATCTTCTCGCGCAACGTAGCGTCATCGACTTTCTGCTCGTCCCACAACACCGTGCCGTCGGCTTGCACCGATACGTTCACCTGAGCCGGCTTCGTCTCTTCTTTCTGGCTGCTTGCATGCGGCAGATCGATTTTCACCGCGTGCCGGATCGCAGGAATCGTCACCATGAAGACGATCAACAGAACCAGCATGACGTCGACGAGCGGCGTCATGTTGATTTCGTTCATCAGGCCATCGTCTTCGTCGTTTGCGAAAGGGCTCGTCATTGCCATCGGAATGCCTCGCGGATTATTGAGTGCGCGTGGCGAGGCGCAGACCGTCGCCGCGCTTCGACGACGACAGACGCGCGCCGGTAACGAAGAACGCATGCAGGCCGTGTGCGAAGCGGTTCAGCTTGCTGACGATCGCCTTGTTCGCACGCGTCAGCGCGTTGTAGCCGAGCACCGCGGGAATCGCCACGAACAGGCCAAATGCGGTCATGATCAGCGCTTCGCCGACCGGGCCGGCGACCTGATCGATCGACGTCTGGCCGCTTGCACCGATGCTCAGCAGCGCGTGATAGATGCCCCACACCGTGCCGAACAGTCCGACGAACGGCGCCGTGCTGCCGATCGATGCGAGCACCGCGAGGCCGCTCTGCATCCGCGCGATGCTTTCGTCCATCGTGTCCTTCAGGCAGCGCGTGACCCAGTCGGACACGTCCATACGATCGTGCAGATGCGGCTGCGTCTGATGATGATGATCGGCGGCTTCCTGGCCCGACAGGGCGAGCGCGAGAAATGGATTGTCCTGCGGCTTCGATGCATGAGCGCCGAGTTTCTTGACGCCGTCGGCGAGATCGTCGGAATGCCAGAAGGCCTGCTCGGCGTTGCGCGTCAGGCGGTTCAGGCGCACCACGTTCCAGCTCTTGATGACGATCACCGTCCACGACAGCACCGACATGATCACCAGCGCGAGGGCGATGCCCCGCGTGACGAAATCCCCTTGCGCCCATACGTGGGCGATACCGTAATTTTGCATTGCCATTCCTTGAGTGAAATCTACTTCAGTCCTTGAGTCCGAAATCGAAGGGCTGTGTGTACGTTGCCAGAACCGGCTCGCCGTTCTCGAGATAGGGCTTGCAGGTACTCGCTCTCATCGCATCGAGCGCGGCATCGTCAAGGCGGCTGTAGCCGCTGCTCTTCTTCAACTCGATGTTCTGGATCTTGCCGGTGAGGCCCACGACGAACTTGACGTACGCGGTGCCGCTTTCGCCACGACGCGCCGACAGCGGCGGGTAGTCGGGCTGAACCATCCGGCAGTCGAGGTGCGAGACGTCTTTCGGTGCGGTCAACGCCATCGTCGGGCGGGCTGCGACAGGAGCCGGCGGCGCGGCCGGTGCAGCAGGCGCGGGCGGCTCGGGCGCGGGCGCCGGCGTGGTAATCGCATGCTCGGACGGAGCGGCCGCCTGCGGCAGCGGCTTCGGAACCGGGCGCGGCTGCACCTTCGGTTTGAGGTGCGGCACCGGCGGCGTAGGTTTGGGCGGTTCGATCGACTGGATCGCGGCGGGTGCTGCGACCGCCGCGGGCGGCAGCAGCTCGGCGGTGATGGCCGGCGATTCGATTGGGCGCGAGAGCGGTTCGTTACGTACCGTCAGCACGACGGCAAGCAAGACAACGTGAATCGCGAGGACAACAGTCGTCGCGATGGCTGCACGGGAATTCATTCGGAAGGGAGCGACCGGCGGGGCACCGGCCTGTACGGAATGTAATGCCTGCATGTTAGCGTGAGTAAGCGCCGTCGATGCAGCGAGTCAGGCAAGGCAGCGTCATGTTCGGAATATCAGCAGCGAAATACACAAGGTGGTCACGAAACCGATCAGCAATTCCATCTCGAACTCCTTGAAGGTGAGAACGGTAGCTGGCTGGCGCACGACTGGCTTGCTGACGGTGGTGAAACGGAACAACGAAAAGATTACTTGCGACCGGGCCGCGGGATGGCGGGTCAGGCGGCCTTGCGTTCGTAAAACGTGAGCGTCGCCACTTGCGTATGGTGCTCGACACCGCAGCGGCTCGCGCAGACACCGGTTTGCGCCATCACATCGCGTACGGACTCTTCGCACTTGCCGCAGCACGTAGCGACGCCGAGCTCGAACTGGAGTTCGTCGAACGAGTCGACGCCCTCTGCGATCGAGGCACGAATTTTCCGGTCGGACACAGACTTGCACACGCAAACGATCATGGCGATACGCGATAGTGAACGTTAATGCGAATTATTATCAATTATGTTCGGTGCATTTGGCAAGCGTCCGCTACGGATTTTTGTAACAAAACCAGTCGGTTAGGAGGGGTTTTCGACCGGCCCGGAGCGACGTGGGCCGGCGGTAAGCGCCGCGCTGCGGGGCTAGACGGGCAGGGAGTCGGGCGCGGCGGTGCGGCGGGAGGGGATCAGAACCTGCTCGACCGGGACGTCGAGATTCAGCAGGCTCGATGCCATTTGCCGCAGGTGGGCACCGTCGCTGGTGGAATGAAGGCGCGGCAGGGGGGGCGTTTCGCCCGGAGCGGGCGCCGCCGCGCGCAGGCCCTGCTGGTCGAGGATGCGCTCCAGCTGGCGCGCGATAGCGACGCTCGTATCGATCAGTTCGAGCCGGTCGCCGACGATATCGCGGATCAGTGTGTCGAGAAACGGGTAATGGGTGCAGCCGAGCACCAGCGTATCCGCCCCGGCGTCCAGCATCGGTTGCAGATAGCCGTCCAGTAGCGCGCGCAGTTCCGCCGATCCAACGTCGCAGCGTTCGATCGCCTGCACGAGCCCATGGCCCGGCTGGCAGAGAAAACGGCAGTCGGCGGCATAGCGTTCAAGCAGCGCCTGGAAACGCGCGCTGCGCAGCGTGACCTGGGTGGCGAGCACGCCGGCGACCCGCGTCTTCGATTGCAGTGCTGCGGGCTTGATACCCGGTTCGACGCCGATCAGCGGGACGGGCAGTTTTTCACGCACCATCGAAATGGCTTGCGAGGTTGCCGTGTTGCAGGCGATCACGAGGGCCTTCGCACCTTGCGCGACCAGCCACTGGCAGACTGCGAGCGTGCGATCCGCGATGAAGTCGTCGTCGCGTTCGCCGTAGGGTGCATAGAGCGAGTCAGCGGCGTAGACGATCGCTTCGTCGGGCAACAGCGTGCGCACCGCGCGCAGCACCGACAGGCCGCCCAGGCCGGAATCGAAGATTCCGACCGGCATGCGTGTGGCGGCGAGCGGGGGGAGGACGGCGGCTTCTGTGGAGGTCATCGGGCTGGGCAGTGAGTCGTGAGCGCGGCGAGCGTGCGGCAGATAGCGCACGCTCCGCGAAATATCACGATTCTAGCGAACCCATGCCGGTTTGTTGATAGTTCTGGATGCCAACCTTGTCGATCAGATCGAGCTGCGTTTCGAGCCAGTCGATGTGTTCTTCGGTGTCGTCGAGAATCGTCGTGAAGATTTCGCGCGAAATGTAGTCGTGTACTGATTCGCAATACGCGATCGCTTCCTTGCAGGTCTTCTGCGAAATCTGTTCGAGCTTCAGGTCGCACTGAAGGATCTCTTTGGTTTCTTCGCCGATCAGCAGCTTGTGCAGATCCTGCAGGTTCGGCAGACCATCCAGCATGAAAATGCGTTCGATCAGCAGATCAGCGTGCTTCATCTCGCCGATCGACTCGTCGTACTCGTGCTTGCCGAGCTTGTCGAGGCCCCAGTGCTTATACATCCGTGCGTGCAGGAAGTACTGATTGATTGCGGTCAGCTCGTTTTTCAGCTGCGCATTCAGGTACTCGAGAACCTTCTTGTCGCCTTTCATGGTCTTTCCTTGTGGGGGCTTTTTATTCAAACCTGAACAATAAACGCAGGACCTGGAAAAGCCAAGGTTACGGATGTCTTTCGTACATGATTCTCAATTGGCTTCTCAATTCGAATTCGTATCGCAAGCGTTTTTTGCGACAAAAAAGCCGGGACGTGGGGTCCCGGCTTTGCATGTCGACGGTTGCAGCAGCCGCGCGATTTATGCGGTCGCGACCGGGATCTTGCCGATCTTCGCCTGCCATTCTTTCGGGCCCGTCTGATGTACGGAAGTGCCGGTTGAATCGACGGCGACTGTGACCGGCATGTCCTGCACATCGAATTCGTAGATCGCTTCCATGCCGAGGTCTTCGAATGCGAGCACCTTCGCTTCGCGAATCGCTTTCGATACGAGGTAGGCCGCACCGCCCACCGCCATCAGATACGCAGCCTTGTGCTTCTTGATCGCTTCGATGGCGACCGGTCCGCGCTCGGCCTTGCCGATCATCGAAATCAAACCGGTTTGCGCGAGCATCGTTTCAGTGAACTTGTCCATCCGCGTGGCGGTGGTCGGACCCGCCGGACCGACCACTTCATCGCGCACCGGATCGACCGGTCCAACGTAATAGATCACGCGATTCGTGAAGTCGACGGGCAGTGTCTCGCCCTTCGCGAGCATGTCGGCGATGCGCTTGTGCGCAGCGTCGCGACCGGTGAGCATCTTGCCCGACAGCAGCAGCGTCTGGCCCGGCTTCCAGCTTGCGACTTCTGCCGGTGTCAGTGTGTTCAGGTCGACGCGCTGGCTGGTTTCGGTATTCGGTTGCCACTGCACTTTCGGCCATGCATCGAGCGGCGGCGCTTCGAGCTTCGCGGCACCGCTGCCATCGAGTGTGAAGTGCGCGTGACGCGTCGCCGCGCAGTTCGGGATGATCGCGATCGGCTTGCTCGCGGCGTGCGTCGGTGCGGCCAGAATTTTTACGTCGAGCACGGTCGCCAGACCGCCGAGTCCCTGCGCGCCGATGCCGAGCGCGTTAACCTTCTCATGCAGTTCGATACGCAGTTCCTCGATCCAGTCCTGCGGCCCGCGCGCGATGATCTCCTGGATATCGATCGGGTCCATCAGCGATTCCTTCGCCATCACCATCGCTTTCTCTGCCGTACCGCCGATGCCGATGCCAAGCATGCCCGGCGGACACCAGCCGGCACCCATCGTCGGCACGGTTTTGAGCACCCAGTCGACGATCGAATCCGAAGGATTGAGCATCGCGAACTTCGACTTGTTCTCCGAGCCGCCGCCCTTTGCCGCAACCTGCACGTCGACCTTGTCGCCAGGCACGATCTCGTAGTGGATGACTGCGGGTGTGTTGTCCTTCGTGTTCTTGCGGCCACCTTCGGGCGGGCTCACGATCGATGCACGCAGGACGTTGTCCGGGTTCAGATAACCGCGGCGCACGCCTTCGTTGATCATGTCGGTGACGCCCATCGTCGCGCTGCCGCTTGCGCTGGCCCAGCGCACGTCCATGCCGACCTTCACGAACACCGTGACGATGCCCGTGTCCTGGCAGATCGGTCGATGACCTTCCGCGCACATGCGGCTGTTGGTCAGGATCTGCGCGATCGCGTCTTTGGCGGCGACGCTCTCTTCGAGTTCGTACGCGCGACCGAGCGCCTGGATGTAGTCGAGCGGATGGTAGTAGCTGATGTACTGCAGCGAATCCGCGATGCTCTGGATCAGATCTTCCTGTTTGATGACGGTCATGGCTGGCTCTGTGGGGAAGGGAAATCTTGTAGGTATATGTGTGAAACGGGTGTTGCCTCAGCTCAACTTAGTCCGGCGCGGGTGCCGACATAGGCACCGGATGGCGCGCCGCAAGTTCCTGGTAATGCTCGGGATGCGTATGCGTGGTGAGACGATCGATCCACGCCATCACCAGTGCCGACATCAAGAACGCGACGTGGATCAGCACCTGCCACATGATCGCGTGCTCCGTGTGCTGGTCCGGGTTGATGAAGGTCTTCAGCAGATGGATCGACGAGATGCTGATCAGCGCCATCGAGAGCTTCACTTTCAGCACGCCGGCGTTCACGTGGTCGAGCCATTCGGGCTCGTCGGGATGGCCTTCGAGGCCGAGCCGCGACACAAAAGTTTCATACCCGCCAATGATCACCATGATCAGCAGGTTCGAGATCATCACGACGTCGATCAAACCGAGCACGACGAGCATGATGTTGGTCTCGTCGAGCGTCATCGATGCACTGACGAGATGCCACACTTCCTTCAGGAACAGTACGACATACACGCCTTGCGCGACGATCAGGCCGAGGTAGAGCGGGACCTGAAGCCAGCGGCTCATGAAGATGAGCGCGGGTAACGGATGCATCGGACGACGGTTCGGGCCGGAGGGGCGGGGACGTGCAGCGGACATAGGGCGGTGTCGGTAGTGAGAGCAGGGTGGCGGTAAGCCACGGCGAATCATGCTGGGCGCGCTGCGTCGACCGTTGATGCAGTCGCAGCCGTCGCGGTGGCTGCGGTTGCCAACGCGGTTGCCAATAAAGGCAGTGGCCGGTCGTCAAACGACGCAACGGACGCGCAAAGCGCACCGGGCGCATTATTGTACAGCGTCACCGGTTCGAGCCGCGGCGGCGCGGACACGTCCTGCGGAGGCTGTTGCGGTCGTCGAGACGAGCTGGGCGCGCAAGGCACGATGCAGCGCGATTCAAGCTGGAGTCCGGGCAGCGAGTTCAGTTAACATGGCAGACGCAATTGTAAAAAGCTTACGGGAACGGGCCGGGCACGCGGCCCGGCGCATGTCAGAGGCGAAATCCGCGCAGTGCGCGCAACGCGGTCCGAACCGCGCGTAAGTGCCCGGTAAGTTGCAGCGTCTATCGTACGGACGGGCATCGCGGGATGGTGCGTTGCTGCACCTCGCGGGCAACGATTGGGAGACAGGCGCCGCAGCAGGGCGGCGCCATGACGATACGGCGCGCCACAGGTTTCACGGGCGCGCCGGCACAGATTGACGGTTTCATCTTCACCAAGGGGTAGTCGATGTCTGCGATTGAATCTGTTCTTCAGGAACACCGTGTGTTTCCGCCGCCGGCCGCTGCCGTCGCGCACGCGACGGTGTCCGGCATGGATGCGTACCGGGCGCTCGCCGCCGAAGCGGAACGCGATTACGAAGGTTTCTGGGCGCGTCTCGCTCGCGAAACGCTCAGCTGGAAGAAGCCATTCACGAAGGTGCTCGATGAATCGAATGCACCGTTCTATACGTGGTTCGAGGACGGCGACCTGAACGCGTCGTACAACAGCCTCGACCGTCACGTGGAAGCCGGTAACGGTGCGCGCGTCGCGGTGATCTTCGAAGCCGACGACGGCACGGTTACCCGCGTCACCTATCAGGACCTGCTGCAACGCGTATGCCGCTTCGCCAATGCGCTCAAGAAGCGCGGCGTGAAAAAGGGCGATCGCGTCGTGATCTATATGCCGATGTCGGTGGAAGGCATCGTCGCGATGCAGGCCTGTGCGCGGATCGGTGCAACGCATTCGGTGGTGTTCGGCGGGTTCTCGTCGAAGTCGCTGAACGAACGGCTCGTCGATGTCGGCGCAGTCGCGCTCGTCACGTCCGACGAACAGATGCGCGGCGGCAAGGCACTGCCGCTGAAGAACATCGCCGACGAAGCGCTGGCGATGGGCGGCTGCGAGGCGGTGCAAAGCGTCATCGTGTACCAGCGCACGGGCGGCAAGGTTGCGTGGCACGAAGGCCGCGACCTGTGGATGCACGAACTCGTGGCGAACGAAGCCGACAGCTGCGCGCCCGAGTGGGTCAGCGCCGAGCATCCGCTCTTCATCCTCTATACGTCCGGTTCCACCGGCAAGCCGAAGGGTGTGCAGCACAGCACCGGCGGCTATCTGCTGTGGGCCGCGCAGACCATGAAGTGGACCTTCGACTGGAAGCCGGACGACGTCTTCTGGTGTACCGCCGACATCGGCTGGATCACGGGTCACAGCTATATCGCATACGGGCCGCTGACGCTCGGCGCGACTCAGGTCGTGTTCGAAGGTGTGCCGACGTATCCGAACGCCGGCCGCTTCTGGGACATGATCGCGAAGCACAAGGTCTCGCTGTTCTATACCGCGCCGACGGCGATCCGTTCGCTGATCAAGGCGTGCGAAGCGGACCCGAAGGCGCATCCGAAGAGCTACGACCTGAGCTCGCTGCGCATCATCGGCACGGTCGGCGAACCGATCAATCCGGAAGCGTGGATGTGGTACCACGAGAACGTCGGTGGCGGTCGTTGTCCGATCGTCGATACCTGGTGGCAGACTGAAACCGGCGGCCACATGATCACACCGCTGCCGGGCGCGACGCCGCTCGTGCCGGGTTCGTGCACATTGCCGCTGCCGGGCATCATGGCCGCGATCGTCGACGAGACCGGCCAGGACGTGCCGAACGGGCAGGGCGGCATTCTCGTCATCAAGCGACCGTGGCCGGCGATGCTGCGCACCGTCTGGGGCGATCCCGAACGCTTCAAGAAGAGCTACTTCCCGGAAGAACTGGGCGGCAAGCTGTATCTCGCTGGCGACGGCAGCGTGCGCGACAAGGTCACCGGCTACTTCACGATCATGGGTCGGATCGACGATGTGCTCAACGTGTCTGGCCACCGGCTCGGCACGATGGAGATCGAATCGGCGCTCGTGGCCAATCCGATCGTCGCGGAAGCGGCGGTCGTCGGTCGTCCCGACGATACGACGGGCGAAGCCGTGTGTGCGTTCGTGGTGCTCAAGCGGGCGCGCCCGGACGGCGAGGAAGCCACGAAGATCGCCAACGAGCTGCGCGCGTGGGTCGCCAAAGAGATCGGCCCGATCGCGAAGCCGAAGGACATCCGCTTCGGCGACAACCTGCCGAAAACCCGTTCGGGCAAGATCATGCGCCGGTTGCTGCGCTCGCTCGCGAAGGGTGAGGCGATCACGCAGGATGTCTCGACGCTGGAAAACCCGGCCATCCTCGACCAGCTCGGCGAAGTGCGCTGACAGCTGACACCTCGCGAGGATTCGACAGACAACGGCGTGTCGCAAGACGCGCCGTTTTTTTTAAAGGTGGCCGCGAACGGGCCACCACAACGCATATGTCCGACAGCGTCGCCATGAGACCAACGACAACCCCGATTGCCTGCACGAGCGCTTTTTGTTAAACAGGCGCATGACCGCGCCGCACCTTTCCTCTTCTTCGTCGAATCCGTTGCCCGAACCGCCGCCGGTGTCGGTGGCGATGGCGCGTGCGCATCGCCGGTACTGGCGCTTCAATCTCGCCCTGATCGCCGTACTGATGACGCTCGGCCTCAGCGTGTCGTTCGTCGTGCCGCTCGTGGCGCGCAGTCTCATGGCAGTCCGCTTTGCCGGCTTCCGTCTGCCGTTCTATATCGGTGCGCAAGGAGCGATCCTCGCGTACCTCGCGCTGATTGCCATCTACATCGTGCTGATGCAGCGCGCCGATCGCACCTTGCAGAACGCACTCGACGCGGAAAACACCGCGCGCGGCAACTGAGCCGATGAAGCTCGCGCACCGGCTCGTCCGCTCCTACACGATCTACACGTTCGGCTTCCTGTTCTTCATCTTCGTGATGTGGCGCATCGAGCTGTCGACCGGACCGGGCATGTGGATCGGCTACGTGTTCCTGTTCGTACCGATCGCCGTGTACGCGGTGATCGGACTGCTGTCGCGCACCTCCGATCTGGTCGAGTACTACGTGGCCGGGCGGCGTGTGCCGTCCGCCTTCAATGGCATGGCGACCGCGGCGGACTGGCTGTCGGCAGCGTCGTTTATCGGCCTTGCCGGTTCGCTGTACGCGACGGGCTACGACGGCCTCGCCTACATGATGGGCTGGACCGGCGGCTACTGCCTTGTGGCGTTCCTGCTTGCGCCGTATGTACGCAAGCTCGCACGCTATACGATTGCCGACTTTCTCGGCACGCGCTTTTCGAGCAACCTCGTGCGCGGTCTCGCGGCGCTGGCCGCGATTCTCTGTTCGTTCGTCTATCTGGTCGCGCAGATTCAGGGCGTGGGGTTGATTGCGACGCGCTTCATCGGCGTCGACTTCGCGGTGGGGATTTTTTGCGGGCTCGCGGGCATTCTCGTGTGTTCGTTTCTTGGCGGTATGCGCGCAGTGACCTGGACCCAGGTTGCGCAATACATCATCCTGATCGCGGCGATCCTGATTCCGGTGTCGATGATCGCGCATAAGGATGGCCTCGGCTGGGTGCCGCAATTCAGCTATGGACGGTTGATGGCGCGCGTCGAAACACTCGAGCGCGAGGTGCGCACGTCGCCGCAGGAGCAGACGGTACGCGATACCTACAGGCGGAACGCCGCGCAGATCCAGCAGCGGCTCGACACGCTGCCGCAATCGTTTGTCGACGAGCGGCAAAGGCTCACCGACGAGATCACGGACCAGCGACGACACAACGGACCACTGCGCCAGATCAGCGAACTCGAACGCGCGCTTGTCGCATTTCCCGCCGATGCAGCCAGCGCGCGGATCGTCTGGACCCGGCAACGCGACGACATGCTCGCGCGGGCCGCCGCACCCGTGCCGATGCATGAACCGTTTCCTGCGGCGAGCGATAGCGAGCGGCGCATTCACGAACGCAATTTCCTGTCGCTGTTGCTGTGCCTGTCGCTCGGCACCGCGAGCCTGCCGCACATCCTGACGCGCTACAACACGACGACATCGGTGGCTTCCGCGCGGCGTTCGGTGGGCTGGACGCTGTTCTTCGTCGCGTTGTTCTATCTGACCGTGCCGGTGCTGGCGGTGCTGATCAAGTTCGAGATTCTGACGAACCTCGTCGGTCACCGGTTCGCCGATCTGCCGCAGTGGGTGACGCAATGGCGCAGGGTTGAGCCGTATCTGATCTCGATTACCGATCTGAGCCGCAACGGCGACGGCATCGTGCGCTGGAGCGAGATCCAGATGCAACCCGACATGGTGGTGCTGGCCGCGCCCGAGATCGCCGGGCTGCCTTACGTGATGTCCGGGCTGATAGCCGCGGGTGCGCTGGCGGCGGCGCTGTCCACCGCCGATGGCCTGCTGCTCACAATCGCCAATGCGCTATCGCACGATGTCTACTACCACATGGTCGATCCGGCGGCATCGAGCCAGCGGCGCGTGACGATCTCGAAGATCCTGCTGCTCGGGGTGGCGTTGTTTGCGTCGTATGTCGCGTCGCTCAATACCGGCAATATTCTGTTTCTCGTCGGCGCGGCGTTTTCGCTCGCGGCATCGAGCCTGTTTCCGGTGCTCGTGCTCGGCGTGTTCTGGAAGCGCACGACCCGGCTCGGCGCAGTGGCGGGCATGGTGGCGGGACTGGCCGTGTACCTGTACTACATCGTGTCGACGTATCCGTTCTTCACGCAGTTGACGGGCTTTACGGGCGCGAAATGGTTCGGCATCGAGCCGATTAGTGCGGGGGTGTTCGGTGTGCCGGCGGGTTTTGTTGCCGCGATTGTGGTGAGTCTTGTCGATCGCAAACCGGATGCTTATACGCGGGCGTTGGTCGACTATATCCGGCATCCGTAGCGGGTCGCACGGACTGGATGCACACATTGTGGTGCGGGACGGTCGGCAACCATCGTACCGTGAAGCAATCCCGAGGCAATCGCGCCCCGCGCTGCGGGGCCGATAGCACTTACATCTGGCGCACCTCCGTCACTTTCCGACGGCGGGCACGCATCGCCATTACCAGCCTGGTTGGGCCGGCGCGTAGCCATATTGACCACCCGGCGCGCCGCAGGCGACATAGGCACCCTGATACCGATCGTAACAATATCCCGGCGGCGGACCGTTGTAGGCCGGTGCCTGCTGGTAGACCGGTTGCGGGTACGCGGACTGCGCGTACTCGGGTTGCTGATACTCAGGCTGCTGGTACGCCGGCTGCGCGTACACCGGTTGTTGCGGGTACGCCGGCGTTGCATAGACCGGCGTCGGGTTCAGGGCCGAACTGACGACGGCGCCCAGCACGGCCCCGCCAATCAACGCACCGACGATGGCCCCGCTACGGTCGTGAGCGGAGGCTTGTCCGGCGGCAGTCAGACTGCCGGCCATCAGTAATACCGCTGCAATTTTTCGCATTTTGTTTCTCCACGGTCCCGAATGTTCGGGAGCACGGTACGGATTGTGGGTGTCAGCGGCTGAAATAGATGCAGCAAGTGGTAACCGCCCGTTACGGTGTAACAGAGCGCGCCGGGGGCGTTCAGAGCACCGCCGTCGTGCCTTGCCGGGCCTCGCAACGAACAATTTCCGTATCCGTCGTGCTGGAGAGCACGACCAGTTGCACGAAGCTGTTCAGATGCGCATACGGCGCGAAGAGGTGATCCATCACGCTGACGAAGGTCGCCAGACTGACGCCGACGAACGCGGCTTCATCGAGCGTGAGGCGCACTTCGATGCCGCGCACGAAGGTCGGCAGCGGTTTGATTGGCATCCACTTCATGCACGCGTGGTAGTCGAGCCCGACAATCCCATCGATAACCCGCGCAACCGACGGCGCGCCCCCACCGACATGCTGATGCAGCAGCGCCTTGAGCCCGGTGAGCCCGAACGAAAACAGATTTGGCGTGAGTTGCGCGACGAGCCTCCACAGTGCCTGGTTTTTACGCGGCAGCCGCGCGGTGACAGTCGGGCTGCGCAGCATCGAGATGATGCAGGCAAACGACGCGTCCTCATTGAGCAGATCGCCGCCGGGCGCACCGAACGACATGCCCGCGGGGAGATCGCGATTGCTGCAGGTCAGATCGATGCCCAACTGCGTTGCAAACGAGGCGGGCGTGCCGTCCATGCGAACCAGCGCGATCTCGGTTTCGTAACCGGGGCGCTGGCGTGCGACCCAGCGGTCGCGATGCGAGATCCAGTACAGCCCCAACGGATTGGCGTGCTCGATGTGCTGCAACGAACGATACGGCGGGATCACGGTGACGGTCTTGCCGGTCGGCTTCTGTTCGGTGATGTGCACCGAATCGATCGAATGCACTTCGGTGTTCGAGACGCGTAGCGTTTGCGGGACGACGGGATACGACACGGTCGCGCTCGCGATGCGCACCGGTTGTGCCTCGCGTTTGAACAGATTGACGATGGGTGTGCAGAACAGCTTCAGGTGGTTCGCGCTCAGCATCTCGAGCCAGCGTGCGACCGGTGAATCGATGGGCGTGCCGCTGACGGCCAGATGCAGCGTGAACTTGCGGCACGGTCCGGCGGCGCGCATCAGTTGCGCGAGAGCGATATCGATGAACTGGAACTTGTCCGGGAAAGCGAAGAATTCGAACAGCAGCCGCAGCGCCTCGGAAGAACCCGCGGGTGCATCGAGCAGGGCATCGTGGTCCGCGAGACCGACCGCTTCGAGCGGAACGCTCGCGAGCGGCTTCCATACACCGCGATTGTCCGCTTCGACGAAGGCGGCGGTGGTGCGCATCAGCAAGGTATCCGCGAGCGCCGAGACGAACGGTTGCTCGCCGCTCAGATGGACCCGCAGCGTGTCGGCGCGCGTTGCCGGCGTGAATTCGCCGGACTCGATGGGCGGCTCGAACGTGATCGAGATCAGACCGGTGGTGGCAGCGGGCAGACGCGCGCTGGACGGCGCAATCGCGGTGACCGAGTAGCGTGCCTGGGTCAGGCGCAACGTCAGCACGGTCACGTCGTACACCGTGCTGAAGCGACACTCGCCGTTGCGCGCTTCGAGCATCGCGCCGCGCGCAACCGTCACGGCTTCCGTCAACTGGCTCGCGCGCGGATCGGCGGCGAACTGGGCGATCGAACACGATGGAATGGCGCGCAGATACTGCGGATACAGCATCTCCAGCAACGCCTCGGTGAACTCCGGATACTCGTCTTCGATCCGCGTACCGATGCGCGCGCTGAGCAACGCGAACGACTCCACCATCCGCTCGACATGCGGATCGTCCGATCGCTCGCCCGACAGCGCGATGCGCGCGGCGATCTTCGGGTTGCGGCCCGCGAAGTCGCGTGCATAGCGCCTCAGCAGCGCCAGCTCGCGCTCATAGAAAGGAAGCAGTTCTTCCATGGTCCAGTCGCTGCCTCGATGCTTGGGGAACCGCCCCCAGGGGATTCAGCGGGAAGGCCGCGCTGCCTGCCGCAGCCGCGGGTTCAGCAGCCGGGCCAGACCTGACGTCGCGCGTTCGCGCTGCAATTCATCGACGTTATCGAACGCGAAACGTGTGTTGCGCTGCTTCTCCACGCGCCTGACTTCGGCGATGGAAACGAAATAAGCCATCATGTGCCGCAGAAAGATGACAGGCGAGAGAATCACGACGAGCAGCGCAGTTGTCTGGAACGTGTCCTTGCCATGCGGCCCGATCATTGCACCGGCGACCGCGACTGCCGCGACGCCGAGCGCGGCACCGATGCTCGCATAGGCGCGCGAAGCGCCTGCGCTCGATGCGCGTGAACGGACGATCCGCCTGACCCGATCGTTCTCGATCACGAGCGTGGCACTCGACAGCGTGGCGGCGAAGTCGCGCCAGTGCGCACGGCGCTCGCGATTGAAGTACAGCAGATAAATCGCGCTCAACACGATCAGATAGCCGATTGCGGCGATCCATGTGGTGCGAGATGGCAACGCCTCGATCTCCGCCACCGTTTCGAGTAGCGCCAGCGCGAAGAGACAAAAGGTCACGCGCATCAGGATACCGATGCCGGTGTGATACGCCGTGTAGCTCGTCGCGAAGAATGCCGCGAACACGCAGAAGACGAGCGATGCGGCGACCATCACGGGCAGCAGCCAGAGCAACGGTGGAAAACTCGTGGCAATCATGATGCCCGCGACGAGGTTGCACGCGAACATGCCGAACGGCATCCGGATCAGAATTCTTTCCATGTCTACGGTTGTTTTACCAGTGATGTCCGGCCGCAAACTTGTCCCACGCATCGCCGATGCTTTTGCCGAAGTGGCGCGACGTGAACACCTGAACGGCGAGACCGACGCCGAAACCGACCGCGAGCACCGCGAGCACTGGGACTTCGACCGGCGCACCGACCACGAGCGCCACCGCGCCAGGCAAGATCGCACCGGCGCCCCAGCCGGCCAGCCAGCCGGCCGCATTGGCAGGCTGATTGTGCGCCTCGAGGCTTGCGAACTGATGCAGATTGTCGGCATCGATTGCATCGAAGATTGCCTGCGGCCCGAGCGCAAGCAATCCGCCGACGCCGACACCGGTGACGCGACCGCCGATCGTTCGGCCGAACCCTTCGAGGTTGAGCCCATTGCGGGCTTCGAGTGCTTCGAGCGCCGCCTGACGGTAGGCGGGGATGCGCACCACATTGGCCGCTGCACGCCCCTTGATGACATAGCCTGCCGCCTGTTTGCCGGCCGGAATTTCAAATGCCCATTTGCCGTCGACCTGCACCAGCTTCAACACGCCGCCAAGTTTCTTCTGCGCCGACTTGATACCCTGATTGCCGCCTTTTCTTGCCCACTGCAACAGCTTTTGTCGCGCAGGTTCGGGAATATCGAGTAGATCCGAGGTTTTGGCTTTCTGAATCAGCGATGCCACGGCACCGACACCGGTTGCCGTCGTCGCACTGATATTGCTGGGTGCATAAAGTCCATTGAGAATGTCACCCGTCAGACCGGGGACGCTTTGCGCTTCTTTATAGAGCTGACCAAACTCGGTTTTACCGAATGTTTCCTCGACTTCGCGTAAAGCACGCTGCAGTTTCAGAAAATCGGTTGCGCGTTCTTCGGGCGTCAACGTGTCGTCGTATTTCAGTTCGGCGATCAGATAACGGCAGACAGAAACTGAATCTGCCGGATACAGGCCACCCATATCCACAAGTACCGGCATCACGTCGGAGCCTGCGCAACTGGTGGCGCCGAGGCCCGGAATAAACGAAGGACCGAGCTGCCCGGGCAGTCCGATCAGCGGGCTGGGGTTATCAGCCGAGCACACGAAAAAATCGGAGTCACTCATTCTGGTCCTGTCGAATAATTGTCACACAGGAAAATATTTCCTGACTCATACGAGAGATCTCATTGGGTGTGGAAATTTTTTCGGCATCGCTTTTAAACCATTGCTTCGTTAGGACGTTAAATCTTCTATCGATGATTCGTTTTACCGATGTGCACAATATAATCGCGAGGCGGATTTGTCAGTAGTACTTTTAAGACTGCCCGTATTGTATGCGTCTGTTCGACAGGCATGAACCCGGGGGAACGCCATGCAGATGTCCGATGTATCCAGCATTGTGGGGCTGCAGAACAGCCGCCTGTTTTCGCTCAACACGCCGCTATCGGGGCGCTCCCAGCTTCTTGTTAACGATTTCAGCTGCAGCGACGAACTCTCCCAGCTTTACCGGATGGAACTCGGCCTGGTGTCGCAAGACCCGAGCATCCAGCTGAAACAGTTGATCGCACAACAGGTTTCCGTCGAACTGCAGGTAACGGACGGATCGACGCGCTACTTCAACGGTTATGTCACACGCTTCATTCATCTCGGCACCGACGGCGGACTGGCGACCTATTCCGCCAGCGTGCGCCCGTGGCTATGGATGCTAGGAAGACGTTTCGACACGCGGATTTTCCAGGACAAGAACGCCGAGGACATCCTGACCGATGTCTTTTCGCAATACTCGAAACTGGCTTCGTATGAGTTCCGGCTGCGCAAGGAACTGAAGCCGTATAGCTATTGCACACAGTACCGCGAATCGGATCTGAATTTCGTACGCCGCCTGCTCGAACAGGAAGGGTTGTATTTCTTCTTCGAACATACGAAGGACGGCCACAAGCTGATCGTCACCGACGACTCACAGAGCGCGAAGGTGATCGACGGCATGTCGTCGCTGCGCTACGCGACGCGCGAAATGCTCGATGACGAGAACGTCGTGACGAGCTGGCGCGCGGACCGGCAACTCGAGTCGGGCCGCGTCAGCATGAAAACGTTCGACTACAAGGCGCCCGGTGCGCGCCGCTACGTATCGGCCGATACGACGACTAACCAGGGCGACGTCGAACGCTACGAGATCTACGATTACGTCGGGCTGCACGGCTTCGATTCGACGGATCGTGGCGAAGAGCTGACGAAGTTCCGGCTGGAAGCGCTCGAAGCGTCGGAGAAAGTGTTTATCGGCGAGAGCAATTGCCGCACGCTCGTGCCGGGACGTTATTTCGAACTGACCGGCCACTACGATCATGACTCGTCGGATCAGGACGACAACCAGTTTCTGATTCTGTCGGTGAGCCATCACGGCACGAACAACTACCAGGCGCACGGCGGTACTGCGACGTATTCGAACAGCTTCGTGTGCATTCGCAAGAAGATTCCGTTCAGGCCGACGTTAGCGGCCCCGCGGCCGATGATTGCGGGGCCGCAGACGGCGATCGTGGTCGGGCCGAAGGGCGAAGAGATCTATACGGATGCGATGGGGCGCGTGAAGTTGCAGTTCCACTGGGACCGGCTTGGGCAGCGCGATCATCGCAGTTCGTGCTGGATTCGGGTGGGGCAGCCGTGGGCGAGTGGCGGCTTCGGTGCGATCCAGATTCCGCGGGTGGGGGATGAGGTGATCGTGTCGTTTCTGGATGGCAATCCGGATCGGCCGATCGTGATTTCGAGCGTATTCAATTCGCAGAATATGCCGCCCTGGAAGCTGCCGGATAACGCGACGCAGAGTGGGATGTTGTCGCGGTCGATGAAGGGGAGTTCGGGGAATGCGAATGCGATCCGGTTTGAGGATAAGCAGGGGGAGGAGGAGTTGTGGTTGCAGGCTGAGAAGAATATGCGGACAGAGGTGGAGCACGACGAGATGCACATCGTCAGTAACGACCATCGTTGGGCTGTCGGCAATGACCACACGCTCAATGTTACCCACGATCACGTGTCCAATACTGGCAATGACCAGACGGTCTGCGTTGGTAACGGGTTCTCGATCACAGTCGGTGGATTGCCGGCCGGCGACGCGCCGCCGCCCCCCATTCCCGCAGGAAACTACCTGTTGAACGTTACGGAGCAGGTGGTGATCCAGTGTGGCAAGTCGAGTATCACGATGACCAAGGACGGCATTATCAGGCTCGAGGGTGTGCAGATCGTCGAACACGCATCGGATTACTTCCTGATGCAAGGCAAGAAGATCGATCTGAATCCGTAGAGCATTGGTACGCCGGCGCGCCGTTCCTTTATTCCCGACAAAGAGTCATGAAATATCTCACTCAAGAATGCAGTTTCGACATTCCTTCGCTGAATGACGATCGTACGGTCAATGTGCTGACGCTGGCTCATCCGGAAACACACGGTACCTTCCAGATCGTGGTGAGTCGAGATCAGCTCATAGGAGGAGAGGACCTGAGCCGATGTATGCAGCGGCAGATCGGGTTGATGACCCGTCACGTCACTGCTTTCAAAGAGATCGCTCGCCGACCGGTTGAAATCGGTACGCCCGGTTCGCCGGCGCTCGAGCTGGAAAGCACGTTTCGTCAATCGGGCTCGGCGTTTTATCAGATCCAGGCGATGACGGTGATCGATGCGCCCAAGCTACTGGTCATTACGCTATCGAGCCAGACGCCGTTGACGGATGTGCATCGTGCAGCCTGGCAGCACCTGCTCGAAAGCTATAGCGCGCATGTTTGACCGGCGCGTATCCGTGAGGTTGATGAACATGTGTCTCATGCAAATGTTGTCTGGCTTTCTCCATCGATGAACTCGGACTGATCTCACCATGTCACTCCTCGCTGCCGCCCGGGTCCAGGACACCTTCACTCACACCTCGCTGCTGGGGCAGTTGCTGAAAGTCGTGGCGACTGTGGGTGCGGGCTTGCTGGTCGGTCTGGCCATCGGTGCGGCGGCGGCCTTCATTGTCGGAACGGGTGGCCTCGGGGCCGTGATCCTTACCGCGGTGGTGGGCGCGGTGATTTCCCACGTTGTCAACGACATCACGAAGGCGGCTACTGGGTCCGATTCTCTAGAGGGGTATTTATCGGAGAAAGCGGGGGAGCTGATTGATAGCCTGATTCCTGGTAACGTGAAGGGGAGCATTGCTACAGGTTCGACTAACGTTTTCGTGAACAGTCTCGGTGCGGCACGTGCCGCAGGTGTACAAGCGCCGCCGCTGCCGCCAGGCGTCGAACCTCAGTCCATAGCCGATATGTTCACGCCGGTCGATCAGGATATGGTGGCGTGCCAGAACCATCCGACTCCGAAGGGCGAGTATCTGGCCGAGGGATCGGCCAGCGTCTTTATCAACGGCAGGCCAGCGTCGCGGATCAAGGACTCGACCACCTGCGAAGGCAAGATCAACACGGGGTCGACCAACGTCAGCATTGGCGGCGAGCGGCTGCGTGTGCGTGAGGTGACGAGCGAGATGCCGCCGTGGCTCGCGACGATTGCGAAGTATGCGGGGCTGGCGATTGCGATCTGTCAGGCAATGCGTGGCAACGAGGCGCCGCTCGCCAAGCTCGCCTGTTTCGCCGTGAATTTCGCGATCAACATGGCCGCTGACAAACTCGTCGGTGCCGCGATGTCGGGCCGCGCGGGGAATCCGGTCCATATGCCCACGGGCGCGAAGATTCTCGATGGCAACGAGGATCTGGATTTCGTGCTGACTGCGCCGTTACCGATCGTGTGGCAGCGCATTTACAGCAGTCTCGATCCGCGCACGGAACGCCCGCTTGGTCGCGGGTGGAACTTGCCATATGCGGTCGAGCTTCAACTGGGGGTGGGAAAAGAACATCCACATCTGTGGATCGACGCGCAAGGACGACGTACGCCGGTTCCGGATCTGCAACCGGGGCAAAAGTATTTCAGCCGCAGCGAAGGGCTGACGTTCGCGTGCTCCGACGGCGGCCACTGGATGATCGAGCTGTCCGACGGCACGTGTTTCGATTTCGGCCTGGCGCAGCCGGACCGACCTTCGCAGATCCTGCGCCCTGTGGTGTTCGAGGATCGCAACGCGAATCGGCTCTACTTTTACTACGACAAAGAAGAACGTCTGAGCGAACTGGTGACGATGGCAGGTCATCGCGTACAGATCGAGTATGACGGACTGCATCAGCGGCGGATGTCGCGTGTGATGTTGCACGCAGGCGGCACGACAAAGTGCCTTGTGACCTATACCTATTCCGAACTTGGGCAGCTTGCGAGCGTATCCGATGGTGAGGGCCAGGAGCGGCGACGCTTCGATTACGACGCGGCGGGTCGCATGGCAATGCATCGACTGCCCGGCGGAAAGACAGCGCATTACGTATGGAGAGAGTTCGATCGCAAGGAACTGGCGCAAGAGTGCGGCCTGACCGACCGGGAGGCTCGTGTTGTCGAACACTGGACGGACGATGGCGAGCGTTACCGGTTCACATACGACTTCGCGCAGCAGACGACACGGGTGACCGACCATCTTGACCGTATGCAACTGTGCGAGTGGAATACCGACTACCTGGTGACAGCGCATACCGATACGCTCGGACACACCTGGCGCTTCGACTGGAGTGCGAATCGCGAACTGGCCGGTTTCACGGAACCGAACGGTGCGACGACGCGCCTGCGTTATGACGACGAACGCGGACTGCCTACCGAAGTGACGAACGCGCTTGACCAGACGACGCGCTTCACGTGGCACCCACTATGGATGGACCTGGAGCAGAAGACGCTCGCGGATGGACGGCAATGGCAGTTCGAGTTCGACATGCGCGGCAACGTTGTCGCCGAGATCGACCCGCTTGGGCAACGTACTGAGTTCCGGCTGAATCGTCATGGTCGTCCCGCGGCGATCGTGGATGCGCGTGGCGGAATCGCGCAGTTCGGGTGGGATCGATATCAGCGGATGATCGCGCGCACGGATTGCTCGGGCATCACGACGCACGCCGAATACGACGCAGAAGGACGAGTAACGGCGCTGACCGATGCATTGGGCAACACGACGCGTTATCGCCATGACGACCGGGACCGGGTCGTTCATGTGCGCTATGCCGATGGCAGTGAGCAGGGTCGTAGCTGGTCGGTTGCGGATGCGCTGACGTCGTTCACCGATGGCAACGGCCATACCACCGCGTTCGTATTCGATGCAGTAGGGCGAGTGGCGTCGAGAACCGATGCGAACGGTCATCAGATCAAGCTCGAATACGACGCGGCCGGCAATCTGCGCACCCTGTATAACGAGGTGCGTGACAGTTACCGTTTTTCGTACGATGCGGCCGACCGCCTCATCGAACAGATTGCACCGGACGGGGTGCGTGTCGAATATCAGCGCGACGCAAGGGGTGCGCCGATACGGGTCAAACAGGCGGCGGGTACGCCCGAGCAGATAACGCTCGATCTCGAGCGCGACATACTGGGCCGCCTGATCGGCAAGCGTACGCCCGAGACTGCGACTACATACGACTACGACGAGACGGGGCGCATAGTGCGGCTTGCGCGCAAGCATCTCGATGGCCGCCCGATCGATTCGGTGACGTTCGCGTACGACGAACTGGACCGGGTTGTCGCCGAGACCGTGGAGGCGGTGGGTGACGACGGGCAATCCACGCTCACCGAACTGGTTCACGAATACGACGCGCTGGGCAATCGGCTTGGCACGACGTTGCCGAACGGTCGCACGGTGAACTGGCTGTACTACGGCGGCGGCCATTTGCACCACATCAGCTCGAATGACGAGACGGTGTGCGACTTCGAACGGGACAGATTGCATCGTGAGGTGAGCCGGACGCAGGGCAAGCAGACGCTCATGACGGCCTACGACAGTCTGTCGCGCAAGGTAGGGCAATGGATCGGCGATGCTCAGCATGCGCCTGGTTCCTGGGCGGCGTTTGGATTCCGCCAGGACGTGTTGCGCAAGGCGTTCGCGTACGATCGCAGCGGCGAGCTGACGAGCCGCATCGATCCACTGGGTGGCGAACAAACCTACCGCTACGATCCGGCTGGACAGTTACTCGAGAGCAGCCTTGCGGCCGGCAGCACAAACGTAGGAGCGCAAGGGGTGCTTGCCGAGCAGTTCGCATACGATGCCGCGTCGAACCTGCGTCCAGTCGGGTTGCCTGCACGCGTCGAAGGTAACCGTCTGTTGATGCGCGGGGACCGGCGATATCGTTACGATGCACATGGTCGGCTGGTTGAGAAGTTGACGGGTGGACATACGGTGCAGCGTTTGAAGTACAACGCGGAACACCAGCTGATCGAGGTCGGTACGACGCGTCACGGCGTGGAACAGACGGTGCGTTTTAGTTATGACCTGCTTGGGCGACGGACCGTGAAGCGCGATACGTTCGGGTTGACGCATTTCATCTGGGACGGCCTGCGACTTGCACAGGAACGCCGCGGGCATCAGGCGGTGACTTACCTGTATGAAGGCGAAAGCTATGTGCCGCTGGCGCGGATCGATGCGGTCAACGACGACAGTCAGTGGCTATGGCGGCTTTACCACGAAGGGGAAAAGGACCGGCTGGAGGCCGAGGCGAAGCCTGAGGCCAGAATCTACTACTTCCATACGAATGCAAGCGGTGCGCCGGAAGAGTTGACCAGCGGCGACGGTCGGGTGGTGTGGAGAACGCGCTACCGGGCGTGGGGAAACACGGTGCTGCAGGAATATGCGCCGGAGTTCCAGGCGAATCCGGTGGGAGACGTGATGCAACCGCTTCCGCAGACGTTGCGGTTGCAGGGGCAGTATGAGGATCTGGAGACGGGGTTTTGCTACAGCACGTTTAGATACTACGATCCGGATGCCGGGCGGTTTATTACGCCGGATCCGATTGGGTTGGCGGGAGGGTTGAATCAGTATCGGTATGCGCCTAACGCGCTCAGCTGGATCGACCCCTGGGGCTTGTGTCTAAAGCTGGCCAAAAAAATACAGGAAAGGGCTGAGGCTGGCAAAATCCGGAAAATTGCTCCTGGAAAAGTATCTCCTAAGGGCTATCATGGCCGCCTTTCCGATGAAAGAATTCTCGAGATAGTTAAAAGCCCTGATGGTGTGTATGCCTCTTCGGGAGGCAATGAGAACATTATTTTTGCAAAAGATGGTGATATTGCTGTTTTTGCCGGAGATAACACGGGAGCTGTCAAAGGTCAGGCTATTACGGCTTATGGACCATCGGGTCCGAGAGGGGATAGTGGTGCTGCAGTGTACGGAGGATTGCCTTCCGATCCTGGCGTGCCAATTACCGACTCTATGATAACTGGTGGAAAAATTCCAACGCCTGGCGGAGGCTATCTGCCACCGGCAAGTCCAATAGCGGGAATGTAAGGATAAGAGATGATTGATGTAAAATGGGATCTCGGTGGATTTAGTGTTTTTTATTCCGGTAAATTCCCGACCTTCGAGGAAGTCGAGAAAAATATCGCATCGCTCAGTGGGATATCGAATTTCTCAGGGCTTGAAGGAGATTGGTTCCTTGTTGAGAAAAAAGACAAGGTGCTTGGCTTTATGCTTCTGAATATTCCTTCTTCCATTGAACAACTGAAAAGCTCTTTGGTGGATTTGTCTGGGTTGCACGAGATATCGATAGACGATTTCATCGGTCTTGAGGAGTTTGCTTTTTATGGAGCTCCATCTGCATATTTTTGTGAATCAACGAATCAGATTTTTATTCTGGATCGAAATGACATAAAATATAAAGTGATGATCGGGGCGGATTTTCATCTTCTGCTGAATTCTCAAAAAAAGCGTTGCGGTTTTGTTATGGATAACGCTATAAAAAACATCGTTTCAGAAAATGAATATTCTGATGACATTGTTTTTCATGATTTATTAATGCAAATGCTGGGTTTCTGTGATTCTGAAAAATATAAGCTGATGGATGATGAGGATCAGGCATGTCTTCAGCAATTAATTGCGCTTGAAAAGCAATGTGTTGATATGGGCAATAAGGATGGGAGAATTTTTCATATTCTTGAATTTGTGAGGAACGCAAAGTACAGTTTTTACGATATCGAAGAATAATGTGCAATCTTGAGATGTACTGTTCTACTTGAGAAGTTCGAATTTCGATAAAGCCGGACCGACGGAAATCCTCCCACCGCGCGTTTAACCCCAACACGCACCCCGGAAGGACCCGTCATGACCCTGACCCCCACGGCAATCGCGCTGAACCGGTTCGGACTCGGCGCTCGCCCGGAAGACACCGCGCCGAGCGATCCACGCACGTGGCTCGCCGCCCAGTTCGACGCATACCAGCCGCTACCGCCTGCATGGGCGACCCAACCGACGAGCGTCGCACTAGCCACCGACGCCGCCCAACAACGCCAGCAACTCACTACACAACAACAGTCACCAGCGGACGCCACCAGCGCTGCAAGTGCCACCCAGGCCGCACGCCGCTCACTAGCCCAGATGCTGCGCGTCGAAGCCCGCAACACCTACCGGGACGCCGTAACCGCACGCATCTCAAGCGCGCTCACCACGCCGACACCCTTCATCGAACGCCTCGTACATTTCTGGTCAAACCACTTCGCCGTATCGGTAGATAAAGGCCAGGTCGCCGAGTTCGCCGGCGCATTCGAAGTCGAAGCAATCCGCCCACACGTGCTCGGCCGCTTCGAAGACATGCTGTCAGCCGTCGAGCGCCATCCAGCGATGCAACTCTTCCTCGATCAGACACGCTCAATCGGCCCCGACAGCACCGCCGCGATGCGCGCAGAACAACGCGACCCCGAACGCAAACGCGGCCTGAACGAAAACCTCGCACGCGAGATCATGGAACTGCACACACTAGGCGTACGCAGCGGCTACACCCAGGCCGACGTCACCGAGTTTGCGCGCGCACTCACTGGCTGGAGCATCGCCACCGTGCGAGGCCCGCGCCCGGATGCCGCGCCGCCTGGCAGCTTCATATTCCGCGCAGCGTTGCACGAGCCCGGATCGCGTGTAGTGCTAGGCCGACGCTACGACGAACCCGGTGAGGACCAGGCCCAGGCCATCCTCAAAGACCTTGTGGGTTCGCGTGCATGTGCGATGCACATCGCTGGCAAGCTCGCCTGTCACTTCGTCGCGGACACGCCATCGCCTCACGTGGTGACGCATCTTGCGAACGCATTCGAGCGCAGCGGCGGCGATCTGCCGACGGTGTACCGCGCGCTGCTCGACACACCGGAAGCGTGGTCACCCGCCCCGGTGAAGTTCAAAACGCCGTGGGAATGGGCCGTATCGTCGCTACGCGGATTAGGCTGGCGAGACACCGGCAATCTGCAGGCCGCGCCTCTTCTCGCGCAACTCGGCGAACCGGTATGGCGTCCCGGATCGCCCGCCGGCTACGACGACATCGCCGCGAGCTGGGCCGCGCCCGACGCGCTGGTGCGCCGTGTCGAACTCGCACAGCGACTCGCTGCGCGCACCGGCGACACACTCGATCCCAACACGCTCGGCGACACGCTGCTCCCGGGCTCGATCAGCGAGGCCACCCGGAGCGCGGTGGCGCGCGCGGAGAGTACGTCCACCGCGCTCGCCTTGCTTCTGGTGTCGCCTGATTTTCAGCGTAGATGAGTAAGGAGATCGATCATGATGTCTCGCCGTAATTTCATCCGTTGTGCTGCCGCGGGCGCGGGCGTGATCTTCGTGTCGCCGCGCATCGCGTTCGCGAGCGCGCGTACCGAACGTCGCTTTGTCTTCGTGATCCAGCGCGGCGCGGCCGATGGCCTCAATATCGTCGTGCCGTATGCGGAGCCCGCCTACGCGACGCTGCGCGGCGCGCTTGCCATCGATCCAGCGACAGCGATCAAACTCAACGGTACGTTCGCGCTGCATCCGTCGCTGGCGGAAACCGCGAAGATGTATACCGCGCAGCAGGCGCTCTTCGTCCACGCGGTCGCTTCGCCATATCGCGACCGGTCGCACTTCGACGGTCAGAACGTGCTCGAAACCGGCGGCAACGCACCGTATAGCGTCAAGGACGGCTGGTTGAACCGGCTCGCACAACTGCTGCCGCCCGCACGCGATACTGCCATCGCGTTTGCGCCGACTGTACCGATGGCATTGAGAGGTCCCGCCGATGTCGCGTCTTACGCGCCATCCGCATTGCCCGCCGCGCCCGACGATCTGCTGACGCGCGTCGCGCAACTGTACGAGCAGGACGCGCAACTGCGTCCGCTGTGGGAATCGGCGATGACCGCACGCGGCCTCGCGAGCGATGCGGGTGCGCGTCAGGATCCTGCCAGCGTCGGCAGGCTCGCAGCGGGTTTTCTGTCGCGCGAAGACGGCCCACGCATCGCGATGATCGAAACCGGCGGCTGGGACACACACAGCGCGCAGACGCCGCGCCTTGCCGCGCAGCTCAAGGCGCTCGATACGATGCTCGCCGCGCTGCGCGACGGGCTCGGCCCACACTGGGACGACACGACCGTGCTGGTCGCCACCGAGTTTGGGCGTACCGCTGCTGCGAACGGCACCGGTGGCACCGATCACGGCACGGGATCGGTGGCGATGTTGCTCGGTGGGGGTGTGTCCGGCGGGCGGGTGCTTGCCGACTGGCCCGGACTGCGGCCCGCCGATCTCTATCAGTCGCGCGACCTGAAGCCAACCACATCGCTCGATGCGTTGATCGCAGGCGCCGCAAGCGAGAGCATGCGGCTCGATCCTCAACGCACCGCAATCGCGTTGTTTGGCACGACGAATGCGCCGCGCGCAACCTCGGGTCTTGTGCGCGTTTGAATGACTCAACTGGAGATTGAAGTAAAATAGCGCCTCTACGTGACTGGCGAAAAAAGATGGATCACCATCGGGAAGCGTAGACGCTGCAACGCCGTTCGCCTGGGCATCTTGATCGTTCTCACAGGGACTTCCGACGATGCTTGCACCCACTTCTATTCTGTTCAGCCCGCCCGTGCCGGATCAGGCTCACCGGCGCTCACTTCCACTTCGCTTAGTCCGGCATTCGAGTGTTCCTCGTTTGGGGATATGCGCGTCCGCAGTCGTGCAAGGAGAAAACCGATGAGTTTGCTACTCGACGGCAAGGCGGTAGCCGCCTCGTATGAAAAAGAGTTGTCTGTGCGCGTGACTGCGCTCAAGGCAAAAAACGGCGGCCTGACCCCCATCCTCGCTACCATCCTGGTCGGCGACGATCCGTCCTCGGCGACCTACGTCGCGATGAAGGGCAACGCATGCCGGCGCGTCGGTATGGATTCGAGTGCGATCAGGTTGCCTGCCAGCGCAACGACCGACGATGTACTGGCCGAAATCGACCGGCTCAATGCGGACCCGACCGTGCACGGCATCCTGCTTCAGCATCCGGTACCTTCGCATGTGGACGAACGTGCGTGCTTCGACAGGATATCGATTGCCAAAGATGTAGATGGCGTCACCAGTCACGGTTTTGGTTTGATGGCGCTCGGTGAATCGGCATTCGGATCCGCAACGCCCGCTGGAATCATGCGTTTGCTCGAGCACTACGAGATCGACGTTGCGGGCAAGCGTGCTGTAGTCGTGGGACGTAGTCCCATTCTTGGCAAACCGATGGCGTTCATGTTGTCGAATGCGAACGCGACAGTGACGCTATGTCATTCGAAAACCGTGAATCTCGAGGCGGAAATCCGGCGTGCGCAAATCGTCGTTGGTGCGGTAGGCAAGCCGAAGTTCATTCGTGGCGAGTGGATCAGCGATGGCGCGATTGTGATCGACGCTGGCTACCATCCTGGCGGCGTCGGCGATATCGATCTCGAAGGTTTGATGGACCGATGCGCTGCTGTGACGCCGGTTCCGGGTGGGGTGGGGCCGATGACTATTTCGACGCTGATTGCGCAAACGGTCAGTGCCGCGGAGCGCGCGTATCAATGACGATCACGGTTCGACGCGCCATCCCCGAGGACTGGCCAGCATTGAGGCAACTATTTTTGCAGGGGCGCCGTGAAACCTTCGAATGGCAGGCGCCCGAAAAATTCGCGCTTGAGGATTTCGACGCACAGACGCAGGGCGAATTGCTGTTGATCGCCGAAGACGAATTGGCTCATCCAGTCGGCTTCATTTCAGTTTGGGAAGAAGATAGTTTCATTCACCATCTGTACGTGGCGCGTAGCCATCATCGCAGGGGAGTCGGCACGGCGCTTCTACGGGCGCTGCCGCGCCGGCCGACATTGCGTTATCGATTGAAGTGTCTGGTGCTCAACACATCCGCACTCGCGTTTTACCGCGCATGTCGTTTCGTTGAGATTGGCTCGGGAACGTCGGGGGACGGAGACTATGTGCTCTTGAAGTCGCATAACGAGCGTACCGGCTGACGCTGCGCGAGGCGTTTTGCGCGCCTGTCTGGGTATAACGGTGTCACATGCTTCGTGTGTAGTTCTGCCATCGTAGCGGCTCTACATGTTGACTGTCGATCTATCCGACCGGAGATGTGTGCTCCAGAAAGAGAGGTGTCGTATGTCTTCGCGTTTCATGGTGCGCTGTGGTTTCACGGCCGGTTTGATAGTTGCACTGCTTACGCTGAGTGGGTCTGTGTCGCCGGCATCTGCGGCAACGGCCACGGACAAGGTCGTTTGTACTGGATGCATCAACATCCGTGTCGGGGTTCCGCAGATAGTACGCGGCCCGGGAGCAAACATGGCCGATAACCGCTTCACGGAAATCGCACTGCCTGACAGACAGTTTCGCGGTTTCGACGCGCACAACGATACCCGTGCGATCGATGGCAATGATCCGGCCGATATGGGTGGTCCCGAACGCACCGTCATGGAACCGGGCAAACCTTCAAGCTACGATTCGTGCGGGCGGTGGCTGAATCATGCGGAAGTCGATGGAGCAACGACGCTCGGCTTCGTTCACGCTGAAACTGCCTGTGACTATGCAGTCGGCCAGACCCACAAATCGATGGCAGCAGCCGTCTCGAACGACTACGGCCTGACATGGCACGACCTCGGACAGATTATCACCGGCACCGACGCTCCCACTGCACGCAAAAACACCGGTGAAGGCGATTGCACGGTCGCGAACGGCCAGGATGGATACCGTTACGCCTACTGCTTTCGCGCGAAAGATGGCGGCCTGATCGTTGCGCGCTCACCGGTCTCTACGCCTGGTCCGGGGCACTGGACGAAGTTCTTCCAGGGGACATGGAACCAACCCGGGCTGGCTGGCGATGCGACACGGCTGGCAGGTGGCTCGGGTGTCAGCGTGGCGTGGTGGAAGACCGGGCACGAATTCGTGTTGACGGGATGGGTAAAGGGCGGGTTGGGTCTCTTCCTCACGATCGACCACACGACGCTCGCACCATTGCGCGAACCGCTGTTAGCCGTCGACCCCGGACAGTGGACACGCCCCGCCCCGTCGGAGCTGATCTTTTATCCGGTACTGCTCGACGCGGCCAATGGGGGCAATCAGTTGTCGAACAGGTGGATGCTGGTCTATGCCTATATTCCGCCGAACGCTGATGGGAGCCAGAAGTACCTTGTGTTTCGCGACGTGACCGTGTCGCCTGTCAGCGATGCGACGGGGCCGCAGGTCGGCGTGCAACTCGCGCGCTGGTATGCACCGACACTACATGATCGCTGGTCGACGACAGCGGCCGTTCCAGCTAAAGACAATGTCTACACACTCGAAACCACGTCCGGTTACCTGATGACGGCCGCACCGGGCGGGGCGGCGTCTGTGGAACTCGAAGATTGCGTCAGTCAACGTCCCGGTCATCCGGATCATCTGCTCGCCGAGAAAAGTTTCTGCGAGGCGCATGCTTATCAGCGGCTTCGTACAGCGGGCTGGGTCTACTCTCAGTCCGCACCCAATACGATTCCGCTTTATCGTTGCTACGACGCGCGTATGCAGTCGCACTTTGCGTCTAATGCCCCCGATTGCGAAAAGCTCGGTGCCGCTGAGCGTCTGCTTGGTTATGCGTTGAAGCAGTGAGTGCACGGAAACTCAGTTGCTCGGCGTTTCTCGTCGTAGCTGACGAGCATGAGATGGAAAATGCATAGGTTGCCTCAACACAGCAGATAACTCGCGCGACGTCTGCAGTTTTCACAAGAAAACGTTCAACCGATCTACGGTGCATCACTGTAACGGGCGAGGCGATATAAATTGCAGAAGTGGTCCTAAGGGTCGCACTGCATTCAGTCTACATATTTCGCCATGCGTACTATTGCATGCGTCTGACGGTTCGTATTCGTGCATCAATTTTCGCGTCAGAGGCATTGCGGAAATACGTGTCAACCATTCTCAGTGAAGCGAACGTCGCAGGCCCGAATGCTCCTGGAAGCCCACCACGTATCTGAGAAAAATCAGGCTTCACGCGACGCTAGCTAAAGTCCCATCACACTCTGAGAGGATGTCAAATGAATCCGAGTAAACGGCTGTTATCCATCGAGCATCGTCATCTATGGTTGTTCGCCTTTGCATGGTTGCTCTTGCTGTTCTTTACATCGTCGCACGCTGCCGGACCTTTGGTACCCGCTCGTCAGCTCACCACCGTAGGCTCGCTAAGCGAGGCGTCGCGCCCGGCTAACGTACCGCTCGAGTACGTCGTGACGCCCAACGGTTATTTCTCGCCCGATTGCGTCCAGACCATTCATGCAGGAGAGAGCTTGCGCGCCGACGCGAGCATCCGTCAGAGCAACGGGACCATTCGCTCAGCGGCGAAATGCGGCCGTGCGCACTTCGATCGGCAAGGGCACAGCATTGCCCCGACGGGAGCCAGTTCGCTGACATCGGCGGCTGCCTCAGGTCCGAAGCAGCCGACGTACACGGGCTGGATCGAGAGCGTCAACTATCAGAACGGCAGTAATGTCGGTCGTTTGCAGGTCAGCTGGACAGTGCCGTCGGCTCCGAACAATATCGCGGGGCAGACGGTGTTTTTCTTTCCGGGGCTGGAGCAGTCCCCGAACGTAGCGTCAATTCTGCAACCGGTGCTTGGCTTTAACGGCTTTGGCGATAACGCCTGGACCATCGCGAGCTGGAACTGCTGCACGGCCGGCACAACCACTCATACTGATCCGGCCTCGGTTGCTCCCGGCGACCAGATCCTGGGCGACATGTATTCGCTGTGCGGAGTGGGTGTCTACGATTGCGGGTCCTGGTCCATCGTCACTCAGGACACCACCAACGGGCAGAGCGTGACCTTGAATACGGCGCCGCAGGGTGAACTGCAATGGGTATTCGGCGGGACACTGGAGGTGTATGGGGTGAGCACCTGCGATCAGCTACCGCCGCAGGCAATGACACAGTTCTCAGGCGTCACGGTTTGGGACACCAATGGCAATGTGCTGTCTCCGTCGTGGCAGGGCGGTTACGCGAGCTCGTCCATTTCGCCACAGTGCAATTACAACCTTGCTGTAGATCCCAACGATGTGTACCTGTACTACTGATGACTTAGGCGTGGTTTGCTGATGTTGCTGAGCTGTCTCGGGGTGCCGTCGTGATCGGTGTTCCGGGACGGCGCGTTGAACGACAGGCGGCGCGCTCGGTTCAAGGCTTGCGCGCAATACCGTTTGCGATTAAACGCCGCGGCATCGCTGTGAATCAGGCCGCAAAAGTACCCGAAAAAGTACCGCGAAAAACGCGAAATTCTGCGACTTTTTCTGGAGTGTCTGCGGAGCTGGCGACTCGCCGTTGAGCCTTGTACAACCTGGCTTGACGGGATTTATTGGAAGTGCCGGAAGGGTAATCGTGGCGGAGAGACGGTCATACAACACCGGTTCCACAGGATTCCGTGAAATTCTATCAAACCCTTTGCTGATAAGGATTTCAAGGCATTCCACTTCCACGGCGTTCCTCGCAATTCCCCCTGAATCTACATACATTTTGATAGTCAATTTGTGAGTCAATAAGTTAGGATGACGGTATGGCACACTCAATCAACAAACTCAGCACGACACAAATCAACAAACTCGCGAGGGCGGGTCTCCATGGTGATGGAGGGGGCCTGTATCTGCAGATCACAAAGGGAGGTGTCAAATCGTGGCTTTTTCGTTATATGAAAAATGGCCAGGCGCGCGGTATGGGGCTTGGCCCGCTGCACACCGTCAGCCTAGCCGAGGCCCGTGTCAGTGCCTTGGCGGCGCGCAAACAGCTTCTTGACGGCATTGACCCCTTGGACGCCAAGGAGCAACGTCGGGCATCGACAAATGCTGCGGCTGCAAAGATCAAGACATTCGACGAATGTGCTGAAGCGTACATCGAGGCACATCGAAGCGGATGGAAGAATGCGAAACATGGCGACCAATGGGTGAGCACACTCGACACCTATGCATCGCCGCACTTCGGCTCGCTTGCAGTGTCCGCCATTGACACAGCACTCATCATGAAAGCGCTGGAGCCGATCTGGAGAGAGAAAACTGAAACTGCGTCGCGGGTGCGCGGCCGTATTGAATCAGTACTCGATTGGGCAACCGTGCGCGGCCACCGAACTGGAGAAAACCCGGCGCGCTGGAAAGGTCACCTCGACCATTTGTTGCCGAAACGGTCGAAAGTGCAAAAAGTTGAACACCACGCAGCGTTACCCTACGCGGACGCCCCTGGTTTCATGAGCGATTTACGGAAACAGGATGGTATTTCTGCGAAAGCGCTGGAATTGCTTATCCTCACCGCGACCCGCACGAATGAGGTACTGGGAGCGCGATGGGGCGAGTTTGATCTTAACGAAAAGATCTGGACAATCCCGGATGACCGCATGAAGGCCGGAAAAGAGCATCGCGTGCCGCTGTCGAAGGCTGCGCTCTGCATATTGAAGATGATGAAGAACCACCGCCAGAACGACTACGTGTTCGCTGGACAACGAGAAAACAGACCGCTATCAAACATGGCTCTACTTCAGCTGCTGAAACGCATGGAACGAGGTGATTTGACAGCTCACGGTTTCCGCTCCACCTTTCGCGACTGGGTCGGAGAGACAACCCACTACCCAAGAGAAGTCGCCGAAGCAGCGTTAGCACATCTGTTAAAAAATAAGGCCGAAGCAGCCTATGCGCGAGGTGATCTCTTCAGCAAGCGTGCGGCGATGATGCAAGATTGGGCTGACTATCTCGGGCACGGAAAGCGAATGGTCGGGTAATCGTCCCGGACGAAGGGAGCAACGGCCAGAACCTTCGCCGCTATACCCGCCAAAATGATTGTTGCCGCCCATCTGGTCAGGTGGATTGAACGCACCCAGTCTACTGCGCACTTTGCGAGACCCCCGGTTTGACCTGCTAGAGGTATGGCCGGGATTCGTTAAAAATCCGCCACATCTCGACCTATGCTGCTGATTTAAAGGCGAAATCGATGGTCGGATTGAGCGGCAAGATGGGGCGAAGGAGATCCAGCAGGTAATCTCCAAGCCGGTTAATGTGTTCGCGCCGAAGAAGTGGGCTCACTTGTTCGGACAGTTTTCTGAGACTTTTAAGTGGAACGTCCGAGGCAATCATGCTGCCGATTTGATCGCAGGCAGCGTCGCGAAGTATGCCTCATCCGGCGTGCGATCCGCCAGGCTCGAATGAGGCCGTTTCCTGTTGTATAACTCGATGTATTCGCCGATGGAGCGTCGGGCATGGCTGACCGACTCGTACGCTTTCAGGTACGGGAGCAAACTATGAGCACCAAAGCAACCCTAGCGCATCATGATTCGGATCAAGCTGGAGAGCCGTCTTGGCACTTCTACGAAGAAGTGTTCGAAGCGGGCGTTGTCTATCTGGAACTGCGCGGTGTCAGCGTGGAATTACAGACCCGGGAACAAGGTGGTGCTGACGTGGTTGTGTGCCTGCCAATTGAAACAGCGAAACAGCTCGGTTTGCACATCAACGTCTTGCCCGAGCGGTGGGAGTCGGCGTGCGACAGCGATAAGACAGCACTACCTGATCGGATGCACGGCTCGATCCATCGTTATAATGACGCAACCGACCCTGATTAACCAGACCATGATCGGACGCCAACAACGGATCAGGGACGATTGGCATACATCCGGTTGACGTGCTCGCACTGTGCCAAGCCCAAATTAAGTACAGCGGCCGGCCGTTCTATGCCGGTTGGCCCGACTTTCTCCCACCGTTCCACGACGAATGTCGGGTACGCTACGCGGTTCGCCTGCCCAGCTCCGTGACTACTTTCCGCGCGTCGAGAAGATGCCGGCTGCAAAGCGGCTGGCCAAAGGTTTTCGGCTATTCCTAGGGCCGTGTGAGAACGTGGGCGATGGCTACTTTGGACGTCTCCTCAAAAAGATATCTACGCACCGGCGCAGGCAGTCTCGAGGCGTGTGTGGCACGAATGTCGCCGATCGACCGAGGCTGTGTGAAAACGTTTTGATCACCTAGACTGAATCAACGTTTTCGGGACGGGTGATTCATGAAGCGATTCGTTGAAGGTGATGACCGCAAGCAGGTAACACTCCTGCCCGAATGTCTGGACGATTTCGTTGCCGAGGACAACCCGGTCAGGATCGTCGAGGCCTTTGTCGAAGAGCTTGAGCTGGAAGCACTCGGCTTCTTCGGTGTTACGCCATCAACAACGGGCCGCCTGTCCCGCCACCACCTGGGCCTTGAACGCCATGCTATAGCGCCGGCGGCTAGGCGGCATTTCTTCTTCAATAGTGTTCACTTATCCACCTATTTTTAAGTGGATACGATGCTCCCAAGACCTTCAACGCAACTCGAGACGGGATGGCTAGTTGCTTACGCATGGCGGGACGGGTATGACCGCTGAACCGCAGCGCATCACGGACATGGCGCATGATGGCCACGGGCACCTCGTCCACAACGGGAAAATAGCCCAGGCGTTGAAAGCCCTTCGGCAAGAGCAGGAAGCTCAGTCGCCGTGTCGGTTCACGTACCTGGCGCGTGGCAAGTGTTAATTCGCTATCGGTGGGTGTGTAGACCTCGGCAAGTTCACGAGCCGAGGGGTTACGCTTCAGCAGGGGGTAAGCGGTCCGTTCGATCGATGCCATAGCGAGAACAGTGGTCTAGCAAGTCGATGACTGCGCCGTCACCAAATGGGGGGGGCTCCACCGATAGTGCCGCACGACTCCCCTGTCTGTGGAGACGTCTGTGACTCGCGCGCCCTTGGGTCATTGTGTGCCTATCATGCGAGCTATCCAACACCTTGATGTAGCCCAACCAAAATTCCAGCAGCAATAATCGCGAGGACGAACGATGAAATCGCAACATAGGCATAATCACGTTCGCATAGGAAAATAGCAACCATCAACGTCACGCGAGCAATCGGTAACAGAATGAGCAGCGCCACGCCAACTTTCAAGATGCCGTAGCTGCTGAAACCGGGACTAAGTGAACTCTCAATTTGCGGAAAAGCGCCCACGATCATCCCTGCCGCGATGATGGCGCAGGCAAGCCACGTTCCGTACCAGAGCAACGCAGCAATGATTTGTTCGCGGCGTTCGTCATTGTCTCTTGCAGGCTTCATGCTGTACCTCCGGATATATGGACGCCAAAGGCGCTTGTGAGCATTTGGACAGCGAGCAGCGCCAGGACAATGACAAAGAAGATGCGCAGCTTGTCAGCGGGAAGTCCCATCAGCAGCCGCGCACCAAGCAGCGCACCGACAACGGAGCCAAGCGCGATAGGGGCGGCAATGCCGATATCAACGCCGCCGCGCGCGAAGTAGGCTCCGGCGCTCGCGGCAGCCGTCACCCCAATCATGAAATTCGACGTCGCGGATGAAACCTTGATGGGCAACCGCAACGCGGTATCCATAGCAGGGATTTTGAGCACACCCGAACCAATGCCAAGTAGTGCCGATATCAAACCGGCGCCATACATGAGGGATAGGCCAAGCGGCACGCGACCCACTTGGTAAGGGGTCTCCCCTCCTAACGCCGGCTCAGGAAAGCTCGAATGCAGGCGTAACACTGTCGCCCAGCCATTTATGTTGGGTGCACTCGTGTCGATCGCCTCGCGGCGGCGCGAAAGCATTTGCCTTGCTGAGACGGCCAAAATGACGGCAAATAGGCCATAGAGAAAGGAGGTCGAGGCAATATCGATGAGGAGTGCGCCGGTTATCGCCCCAAGTGTGGTGGCCGTTTCCAGAACAATAGCGAGCCGGATGTTGGTCAAGCGTCCTTTCAATAGTGGCGCGGCGCTAGCGCACGAACAGGCAATGACCGATACAAGGCTCGCACCTATCGCCACATGAATATCCACGCCAAAAAGTAGCGTGAGCATCGGCACAATAAAGATACCGCTTGCCATGCCAAGCACGCCGCCAAGCGCACTCGCGCCAAAGGCGGCCACGAATAGCCAAAGAATCGTTGAGATTTCCAATCTATCGGTTCCCTGTTAGATCCGAGTGGGCGGACGCCGGGCTAGCCGTGTTGAAAACCTGATCAGATCGCCCCGATAGTGGAGCTTTTCGTAATCAATGGGTCGATGCCCTTCGGTATAGGAGGTGCGCTCAATGAGGAATACGGGGCTTCCGACTTCGATTCCTAGAGCTTGTGCGACGTGCTCGTCTGCTGTGGCGGCTTCGAGCTGGTACTCGGCTTCGACCAAGGGCAGCTCGTATTTGTTTTCGAGTAAATCAAAGATAGGCTCTGCCTCCAGATCGTCGCTAGCGACCTTTTCGCCAATATCGAGTGGCAAGTAGGTTTCGTCGAACGACATCGCGACGCCATCAGCGAGTCGCACCCGTTCAATGCGGTAGACCTGCGTGCCGAACGCGATGCCCAGGTGCTGCGCAACCTCCTTAGTCGCGAGCACAGAGCGTTTGTCCAATAGTCGGGCCGTGGGATGGCGGCCTAGTGCAACCATGTCTTCCACGAATCCAGTCAGCGCGCTCAATTCCTGCGTGACCTTTGGTTCTGAAACGAAGGTTCCCTTGCCACGCCGGATTTCTACCAAGCCGCGAGCCGCGAGATTTTCAATAGCTTTGCGCAGTGTGATTCGGCTTACCCCGAACCGCTCCATCAGGGGGCCTTCTGGTGGAAGTTGACTGCCTGATGGAAGGCCGCGAGTCCCGATCTCTGCCGCCAATGCCATTTCAACTTTCGCGTACAGAGGGGCTTTTTCGAATTTGGTGTTCATCGACAAATTATAACATCATGACGTCATGATGTGTCGATCACTTGGAAGCCTCCTCGGGCCGCAATGTGGTGCCTGAATCAGTACTAGTTACTACCAGCAGCGTGTTCAGCCTCAACCAGAATCGGTGTTCAACCTGACCGGAATTCGCAGTAAATCTCGAATAAAGATCTATCCCAAATAATAAAGATCTATCCCGAGCCTTCTTTCATTGCGGCTGGAGGCTTCGGAGAGGGTCGCAGCTAAGCTTTCTCGAATGCATTGTCGCGGCTCCTGCGCGACAGGCTCTGTAGAAATCAAATTAGCCAAAGTTCAATTTGTGCAACAGGCTGTTGCGAAATTAGGGCAGCAGGCTGCTGCCCTAATCATCTACCAACGCTGACCAAGTCTTTGCCAGCACAAGTGACCAGGCTCGCCACACAACTGGACCGGCATTGCCAAGCGGCCGACCATCCAGCTGAAGTTCGCCTGTCGACCGTACCGGTTTGGCCATCCGTCCCATCAGGGGCTGGCAGACAGCGCTGACGAGGTACAGAACCGAGACCAGCAGCGCGGTCTTCATCGCCGTGGCATGAAAATCGCCGGCGATACTGACCAAGGCCTTGGCGAGGATGGATGAGTTGATGGGATTAAGTGTCACACCCAGCAGCAGGGCAGCGACAAAACCAGCCGGGAACAGCACTTCGCCCTGGGTGGATGCGACAGTGGCAGAGTCAGGCTTGGGCATTACGCAGTGCTGTTAAAATCTCTGCGGTGGTGCCTGATTCACTGAACATCGGCAGAGTGAACTTCAGCACAGCCTGAGCGCGACCCGGCATGGGGTCCGTGGTGGCGTCGGTTGCGACGGTCATTGAGTAGCCAGCATCGAAGCCTGCACGCACCGTGGACTCCACAGCAACACCCAAGGCAATCCCAGCCACAATCACATTTGTGATGCCGCGTTCCTGGAGTAGCGCATGAAGTTTCTGGGACAAGAACGCATTGGTACCTTTCTTGGAGATGTCTAAGTCTCCCTCCTCGAAGGGAAGATCATTGTGCAGCTCAGCGAAATCAGCTTGTGGCTCCCCGACAGGTGGCCTCGACTCAACCCGGCCCCCAGGCAGTCCGAGTGCGCGGACCCAGACGACGGGCAAACCAAGTTCGTGGAATGTGTTGGCCAACTCGATGGTCTTGGCGACAATCCGCTCCACATCGGCTGGTGCCGCCATGGGGAGAATGCCTTTCTGCATGTCCACAGCGATCAAGGCGCTCTTTGCATCAATCTTGGTGATAGCCATAGTGTCTTTCTCTGGTGAAGGGTGGGCGTGGTGCTTATGGTGTCTCG
The DNA here is from genome assembly GCF_002362315.1 of Paraburkholderia acidicola. Lineage (GTDB taxonomy): Bacteria > Pseudomonadota > Gammaproteobacteria > Burkholderiales > Burkholderiaceae > Paraburkholderia > Paraburkholderia acidicola. The sequence goes on along the minus strand of NZ_MTZV01000003.1, from coordinate 489,661 downwards.
AGAAGAGATTTCAGCAGAGACATCGCCTGTGCGATGGTGGCCCGCTGGGTGGGGTCGAGTGTATGGAGCTTTTGGCGTAACCAGTCGTTCTTACCTAGCCGAAGCGTCTCAATGGTTGAGTTGCCTTTTGGGGTCAGTCTCAGCAACCGTTGGCGGCCGTCATCGGGGGAGGGGTGCACCGTGATGAATCCGGCGTCCAACAACTGCATGACGGTGCGGCTCATGGATTGAGGCCTAACCACCTCCTCGCGTGCCAACTCGGCACTGGTTTGGTCTGGCTTCAATTGCAATCGCGCCAACACTGCCTGCTGTGGAGCGGGTAACGAGGTGATGTTTCTTGACTCCGCCTTCAGGCGACGGGTCAACGCACCTGTTGTCCCTCTCGCCAGTTCCGCAAGATCTTGTGGCTTTTTTGACATTGCAACATTGTAGCATAACTGATCAGCTTTGCTGATATGAATATGTATTAAAGAAGATTGAAAACCACATCCCTATCGCTAGCAGCTATTATCGATATAGCTGCGATTTTGAACAAAACTGCCATTTTGCGAAACGCGTCACACCCGCCCGTCACACCACTGTCATCCGAATCCTATAATTTCAGGATGCCGATCCATCCATCAACGCTCTCCTTTCCCGACACCGCATCCGTGTCCGCACTGCGTGCGTGGTACGCGGGCGTCAGTTCGCGTGAGGCGGTCGAACGCTACTGCCTGCAGGCACTCGAAGACGGCCGGTCCGCGCGTGGTGTGATCGGGCGCATTCGCCGGCAACTCGCAGGGTTCGCACTCAGCCGTCAGCGTGACGATCTCGTCCGGCCGTTTCAGTGCACGGCCGGTGAACGGACCCGTTACCGCAAGGCTGCAATACTGGCACTGGACATCCTGCCATCGCTACCTGTCCCACAACCGCAAATCAGCGATGCGGTCGATGTCTGGTTGTCCCCTCGCATCGTCCCCGTGCTGCGTCAACACGGCATCCGGACACTTGCCGATCTGACTGTGCGCATTCCCCGTCGCCGGCGCTGGTGGCTCAGGATTCCCGGACTCGGCTTGCGTAGTGCACGTCATATTGAACCTTCTTTGCTGCTCACCAGGGACTGACCGAGCGGGCACGCGAACTGATCGTGGTCTCAACACCGGAACCCGTGGTGCCGTGGGAAAGTATCCGAGCACTGCACGACGTCGACGGTTCGCGCGGCACCTTCCGTGCGCCGAAGACGATGTGCGCGCTCGAGGCCGATAATGACTATCAGGCGATCGGTGCCTGGCTCGAACGGCACGAAGCCACCGAGACACAGCGCGCCTATCGACGGGAAACGGAGCGCCTGCTGCTCTGGGCAATCGTCGAGCGCAGCAAGGCGTTGTCTTCGCTGACCAGCGAGGATGCGACGGCCTATCGTGCCTTTCTGCGGCATCCGACACCGCGTGCCCGATGGGTCGCACCGGCTCGACCGCGGCCGTCGCCGGAGTGGCGACCCTTCACCGGCGCGTTATCGCCGGATTCCATCGCCTACGCACTATCGGTCATCGGCGCGATGTTCCGCTGGCTGATCGGGCAGCGCTACGTGCTCACCAATCCGTTCGCCGGGCTCAAGGTGCGCGGTGCGCAACGCAACGGCGAACTGGATATCTCACGCGCCTTTACCGCCGGCGAATGGGCGTTGATCCGCACGATTGCAGATGGTCTCGAATGGTCGCATGGCTGGACGGTCCCCGCCGCACAGCGCCTGCGCTTTCTGCTCGATTTCGGTTACGCGACCGGCCTGCGCGCGGGCGAGCTGGTCGGCGTCACACTCGGCGGCATCAAAAGCGGAGCGCGGGGTGAGCGGTGGCTGCATCTCACCGGCAAGGGTGCGAAGGCCGGCAAGGTGGTTCTGCCACCGCTCGCGCGCTTTGCGCTCGACCAGTATCTGGCACAACGTGGGCTGTCGGTGACGCCTGCACGCTGGGCACCGGACACGCCGCTACTCGGCCATCTCGACGAATCAGGCGGCATCACGACACCGCGTCTGAGGGAGATCCTGCGCCGGTTCTTCTCCACCGCTGCCAGTTCGATTGAGGCGGAGCATCCCACGCTTGCCGGCAAGCTACGACGCGCCACGCCACACTGGCTACGCCACACGCATGCGTCACACGCGCTCGCCCAGGGGGCGACGCTCACCACCGTACGCGACAACCTCCGTCACGTGTCGATCACGACGACCTCGATCTATCTGGACGACGACGAAGTGCAGCGTACACGGGAGCTCGAACGGATCTTCGCACGACGAGAATCACCGTGACGATCGCCCATGATCCGGTCTATCCGGTTCTGCCCTCCGCGCCGAGTGAGAGTGATCTGGTCGCGTTCACCCCGACACCTGCCGAGATTCGCTATGTGCGGCGGCAGGTCCGTCAGGAGTCGACTGCGGTCCTGTTCATGGCCCAGATGAAGCTGCTGCAGCGACTCGGCTATTTCCCCATGCTGTCGGATGCGTCGCTCGCGGTGCTCGACCACGTTCGTACAGCGCTCCGGTCGCGCTCACTGACACGGGTGATAATTTCACGCTACGATCAATCGGGCACCCGGGTCCGGCACCAGAAGCTGCTTCGCGCGTATCTTGGCATTTACCCGTTCGACACCAGTGACACAGCGTGGCTCGCCGAACTGGCGCGCAAGGAGGCGCAGACGAAGGCTGAGCTACCCGACATCGTCAATGTGCTGATCGAGGAGCTGGTCAGGCGCCGCTCCGAGTTGCCGCCGCTTGCGACGCTACAGCGGATCGCCGCGCAGGGACGCAACGCCGTCAACGAGGCGATCTATCGGGACATCACAGCCGGGATCGATGACGCGCTCAGAGTCCGGCTTGACACGCTGCTAGTCGTCACGGGTGGCAAATCAGAGTGGGAGGACCTGAAGCGGGAGCCGAAGAAGCCGACCACGCGCGCCGTCGCCACCTTCCTGAAGCACATCGACGGAATCCGGGTGCTGGCCGAGGGGTTACCAAAGCCGCCAGCGATACTGTCGGTCAGCAAGCGGGAGCAGCTCGTCATCGAGGCACGAGCGCTCGACGTTGCTGAACTTCGGTCGCTCAAGATCAACAAGCGTTACGCGCTCGCTGTACTGTTCATCCAGGCGCAGCCTCAGAAAGCACTCGACGACGTTGCCGAAATCTTCATCAAGATCATGCGCAAGTACGAAGTCTATGCGAAGACGAAGATGCAGAAGTATCGGCTCGATCACGCAGAGGCTGTCGACAGCCTCGTCGGGCAATTCCGCGACGTGCTGCACATTCTTCAGGATGATGAAGTGTCTGAGCGTCAGCGGTTGCCGCGAATTCGTTCAGCGCTCGGCGACCCGGATGCAACGCTCGCGCAGTGCAACGATCACATCGCCTACGCCGGCAATTTCGATCTGCCGTTCATGCTGGGCCCGTACAAGAGTCAGCGTTCGCTACTGTTCCAGTGTCTCGACGCGTTGCCTCTGGGTTCGAGCTCGCAGGACCGGTCAGTACTGATCTCGCTCGCCTGGTTGCAAGGGTTTCGGGCTGCGCATCGCGAGTATCTATTGTTGACGGAGAACGACCTTGCAACGCTTCCGCTGGAGTGGATGCCAGAAAAGTGGGCGCGTGCAGTCTTCCCGCACGGCCGGGACAGCCGTATGCTGCACCGACGATTCTTCGAGCTCGCGGTATTTCACCAGATCATGCGCGAACTTAATGCTGGCGATCTCTTCGTGGAGGGTAGTGATCGCTTTGATGACTACCGTATCCATCAGGTATCTGAGGAAGAATTCCGGCGGGAGCTGCCGCGATATTGTGAAACGGTCGGTCTGCCGACAGAAGCGAAGACTTTCGTGAAGGAATTGCGCGATCAACTCAGCACAGCGCTCGATGAGACCGACAGACAGTTCCCCGAAAACGACAGCATCGAATTCGGCCAGGACGGTCTGATTATCCACAAGCCGGGCAAGGAGTCGGAGCCACCCAACCTGACCCTGATCGGCCAGGCTATCAAGGCATCGATGCAGGAAGTCAGTATCTTGGATCTCCTCACAGAAACGGAGCAGTGGCTCGACCTGCATAAGCTCTTCGGACCGCTGTCCGGGTTCGACTCGAAGCTCGACGAGCCGCGCAAGCGCTTCATCAGCACGCTGTTCTGCTACGGGTGCAATCTCGGTCCGAGTCAGACCGCACGGTCCGTAAAAGGTCTGAGCCGCAAGCAGGTCGCGTGGCTGAACCTGAAACACGTCACCGAGGAGCGGCTCGACAGGGCAATCGTGAAAGTCGTCAACGCGTTCAACCAGTTCGCGTTGCCGAAATACTGGGGCAGCGGCAAGCACACATCGGCCGACGGCACGAAATGGAGCCTGTACGAGCAGAATCTGCTGTCAGAATATCACTTCCGATATGGTGGCTACGGCGGGATTGGCTACTATCACGTGTCAGAGATGTACATCGCGCTGTTCAGCCATTTCATCCCATGTGGTGTCCACGAGGCGGTCTACATTCTTGACGGGCTGATCGAGAACGGTGCCGACATTAAGCCGGATACCATCCACGGCGATACGCAGGCGCAGAGCAGCCCCGTATTCGGGCTATCGTACGTGATGGGTATCGGATTGATGCCGCGCATGCGCAACATCAAGGATCTCGTGCTGTACAAGGCTGACAGGCGCCGTAAGTACGAACACATCGACAGCCTGTGTCGGCAATCGATAGACTGGAGTCTGATCGAGCGGCACTATGCCGACATGATACGCGTCGCCGTCTCGATCAAGGCGGGCAGGATGACGCCGTCGACGATCCTGCGTCGACTCAGGTCCGAAAGCACGAAGAACAAGCTCTATTTCGCGTTTCGCGAGCTTGGGCGCGTAATCCGGACACTGTTTCTGCTGAAATATCTCAATGACCCGGAGTTGCGCCGTACGATCCACGCGCAGACGAACAAGAGCGAGCAGTTCAATGACTTCGCGCAATGGTTGATGTTCGGCGGCGAAGGTGTGATCGCTGAAAACGTGCGGCACGAGCAGCGCAAGATCATCAAGTACAACCACCTGGTCGCGAACATGGTGATCCTGTACAACGTGCAATGGATGTCGCGCAAGCTCAAGGAATTGCAGGAGAAGGGTCACCCCATTGATGACGAGGTGCTCAAAAGCCTGTCGCCCTATCGGCGCGAACACATTAACCGGCTTGGAGATTACCTGCTGGATCTCCTTCACCCCATCTTGCCGCTCAATCCGACCATCGATTTCGCCTTTAAATCAGCAGCATAGGTCGAGATGTGGCGGATTTTTAACGAATCCCGGCCATACCTCTGCTATGAACTGGTCAAGTTGCTCCGCTGAGAAAATCCCACGCTTCATCATCTCAAATGATCGGCGAAGTCTAAAAACCGCTATGCCACGCTTCATGACCCCGAGACCGCACCTGCTGCCTTAACCGCCGCACTAGCATCAACGATACCGGCACCGGCTGGCCGCACATTGCAAGCCGAGGCGAACGAGCTTTGCGCAGGGCGAGCAGTTGCGATCAGAATCTGCCTGATCGCTGCGGGCGTCAAAAGCGGATTCCTTGCGAGCATGAGAGATGCAACCCCGGCTACCTGGGGCGCTGCGAAACTGGTGCCGCTGTCTGTCAGGTAGGTATAACGCTGCGCAATCGTCTTGCCGTCATTTGCGGTTGACAACACACCTTGCCCCGGCGCGCTGACGGCAACGTTGGTGCCGAAATTGCTGTCCCACGCGCGGCGCCCTGTCGAATCGGTCGATCCAACTGCGATGACACCCCTGCAGTTAGCCGGCCACTCCGGTGCCGATGACAGGCCTTTGTTGCCGGCCGCCACGACAACGGTCACGCCTCTGGAAGTCACGTCGTCCACCGCCGCTTGCATTGCAAAACCACACGCGGCGGGACCAGCCAGACTCAGGTTGATAATCCGCGCCGGCGTCGAATTATTTGGTACGTTCGGAACAGAAATTCCCGCGGCCCAGCGCATCCCGTCGATGATGTCGCTCTGACTGCCCCCACACTTGCCAAGGACACGGACGGGCAGGATCTTGCCGTACGGGCTCACACCGGCTATGCCGATGCCATTATTGGCGGACGCGCCAAGCAATCCAGCAACACGCGTGCCGTGCCAACCGCTGTCATGTGCGTCGCAGCCGTTAAACGGACTGTTGTTTTCGACCGACTCGTCAGTCGTCACCCAGTCACCAGGGTCCGTAGCATCCGGTCCTCTCCCTAGACCGTTATTCGTGTTACTCCTGGCCGCATTGCTGACGAAGTTGTAGCCCGGCACAACATTGGCAATCAGATCGGGATGTGGGACATAGCCCGAATCCACCACGGCCGTGACCACGCCCGACGATCCCTGCGTAATGTCCCACGCAGCAGGAAGCTCGATACCCGCCTGGCTGTCGAAGTAGTTCCACTGCTGCGCGAGCAGCGGGTCAGTCGGAGTCGATTGCGCGAACGCTCGTTGATCCGGCTCGGCAAACTCCACATCGCGATCGGCCGCGAAGGCCTTCGCGATACGCGATGCGTCATCGCCACTCAACGCTGATGCCAGCTCCAGCCGGGAGGTTCCGCCTGAAAGAGCCGTCACATCCGTGATTGCTACCCGGGCGCCGGCCATGGAAGCCGCAGCGAGCATTCGCGCGCCAACCGGTGATGGACTTACACCACCGAGCACTCGAGCAATGACTGACCTCATGCGACCGACTGTCGAGACAGCGGCGAATGAACGCGCGTTACCGACGGGAATCGACTCCGCGCGCAGCTTGACGATGAGGCCGTTCACTACGGATTGCTGTGTTGACGAAGACGCTGACTGAGCATCCTGTGCCTGCGGGCAATTGCTGGCTATCGATGGCGGAGGTGTCACGGATGCTGAAGGAGGGGGCACCGGAGATGGTGCCGTCTTCTTTGCAGGGCCATTGCCATCACTGCCGCCACCGCCACCACCACAGGCGGTCACAACAATCGGAAAAAGGGTGGAAAGGAGTAAGGCACGATAACTGTTTATATACATTTCGGAATGCAAATAATATTTATGAAATTCCCGGCAATTGCCGGACGCGAAGTCTCTTGCAGCGAGAGCAGTGGCTTCCGCGGCGGGAGCGAGCAGCGGTTAGGCCAAACAGCTAATAGATAGAGATATTCACGAGCAAACCTACAGAAAATTCACGCAAGATGTGAATACCCCTGATATGGCGCTTGCGACCTAACCCGCCTGGTTCGATTGCGCCCGGCCGGCTCACTACGCGCTTCGTAGGCTGACCACGCTCGCACGAATTCATTCGATCGCCCCATATCTACGCAATTGCGCGAACGACGCCAGATGCGGACCTCCAGCGCACCCTCGTTCCGCCACTCTCGCGGCAGGCTGGCAGCACATGTCGGAGAAGTGTTTTGCACCCGTCTTGCCACGGGGCATCTTCAAATGGTGTCGAACGTGTTCCGCAACCCAGATTAACGATCAGGCACGTCCGAAGAATCAACCCGCGTTTTCGCGGTCAACTGGTAACTGCGCCCTTCGCGACGAATAAAGCCGAGGCGTATGGCGGCCTGCAACTGACGCTGCAAGCGGGAAAACTCCGCCGGATGACGCGCACCCGCAAACCACTCTGCGGGCGAGAACATCCCGGTGCCAAAACGCTGTGCCAGCGAGTTGAGCAATACGGCTGGGACATTTTGATCGGCAGATACATACGGGTAACGATTGCGCATGATATTTACGATGCACGCACTGTCGACTCTGCCCACTACCTGATCCCGCCGGGCGAACCGGCGAACCTGATGCATCGGCTCTTCAAGGTCTGTGTTTGCAGGTGCAATCTCTCGTGGATCAATCACCTCCCCACGGAGCGCGGGATGCACATGTGGAATGTGTGCCACCAGCAGTGCGCGCCGGGACGTTAAACAATTCGCCCCAGTTCACCAGGAAAACCAAAGTGATATCCCTGCGCCCACTGAATCTTCATCGCAGATGCAAGCGCGAGATCTTCTTCCGTCTCAATGCCCTCGATAATCAGACATCGTCCAAAGCCGTACGCGAACTCTACGAATTCCCTTAAGCTGGCAGGAGAACGGGCACCGCGTCGCACATCCTTCATTACCGACGCATCGATCTTGACAATGTCTGCATGTCCGATCGCCATAGCCGTGGGCAGCGAGTAGCCTGCGCCGAAATCATCTACTGCAACGCGGCAGCCAAGGCACTGTAACTTGCGTGCAAGTAGGCGGGTTCCGATAGGCTCGGCTGGAGCGGTCTCTGTCACCTCAACGATCAATCGATTCGCTATATCAGTGTCTTCCGAAAGACAAGACAGAACATTGGCCCAAAGCGACTCATCGTCTGCGCTGGCTGCCGAAATATTGACTCCCAAAGTGAGATCGGAATGCTCACGCAACAATTCAATCACTCTTAACATGATGTAGTGATCGAATGCCTGAGCCACTCCTCGTCTTTCCAATACGGGCATGAACTGGCCCGGCTGCATTACATCATCACTTTTTCCTGTAACCCTCGTGAGACATTCGTAGTAAAGAAACGAATCACGGCCCGAAAGGCTGCACACTGGTTGGAAAACAAGCTCTATTCGATTTTTCATCAGTGCATTCTGTACTGAACGGATCGTAGCTTTGTCCTCTTGGAATGTGTCAGATACGATCCAATTCATGATAGGCGGAGTAGGAACGACGGTACTCTTGTTTACTATGTGCTTCATTGAGCCATCACCCGGATTCGGTGTCGGTAATCAGAATTACCGATAATCTAAAAAAATTCCATCAGACCAGACTCCGTGTTCCTGGTTTTTGTTACGAAATCGTGTTTCACAGAGACATCTGATGTAATGCGATAGACGAAGTTAAAAATTCAACGGAATATTTTTATATATTGAGAAAATCTGACATCAATGAATCAAAAAATCGGATAATTCTGACTTTCGCGTACTAATGGCCTGACGAAGTTTTTGTGGGTGTCAGATGTAAAAGGACGCTGGTAGCCTCTGCTGCGAAAGCACACCTCTCCTTCTTCATTCAACCTTCAACGCCACGATCGCAAATTTTGCACCTTTCACAGAAAATCACATTTTCTCCGGTCGGCATTCATCCTGAAGAATCACGACATGTGAGAATCATATTTAAACAGGATTCGGCCGCGATTCAGTGGAGTGTTTGATGCAGCAGTAGATCAAGCGAGTTTTCTATAAAATGCCGATATTCGATGACGAATCATCACTATCGTCTCGCCCAGCAGCATCAATTATTTAATGAACTGGAAATCAAGCAATATGATAAATTTAGCATGATGCTGTTCTCAACAAAATCGGAAAATTCCTATTAATGAAAATTTAACGAGAAATATTTGTTAAAAATTGTTAAATATTCATTTCGATACACAAGTCCTCAAACGAGCGTCGAAGCAGGCGCAATTTCTGGGGAGTCCATCGGCGTGGCCCCACACGCCCGGCGACAGATGGGCCGTGTGCACGCTGACACCCGCCGGGCAAACTGGTCGGTGCGAAGCCGGAGGACAGTGCGGAGGGAGCAAATGAGGAGTGAAGTGACGACTCTATCGACGTGGGCAACTCGGCGTGCCAGCGATATGTGCTTCGCCATCCCCTTTCCTGCAGTTTTGAGGTAAACCCAATTGCCGCTCGACCTCAAGACCAACCACTGTCAGATTTAGTCGAGTCCACCGCAAATCAGGCAGGTCATTCCCACGTAATGGGTCGCTCTTGGAATTAAGTTCATGCATGCCTCGTCTCTTAATTCTATGAAACGTCGGCTTCCATTTTTTACGACCAGCCTCCCATTCGGATGTGTCATCGTTATACTCTGGGGCGGGATACGCACTGCGAGCCCGGGGTCAGCATAATTCATCGACTGCGAATAATCCAACACCGCAAGGAGGGGAGCCATGACGCTCTCGGCAGATCACGATGCACCGCAGAAAATCGATGTTGTCATCGCCGATGATCACCCCGTACTGGTGTTCGGTGTACGCACGCTGCTGGAAAATGCTCCGGGCATTCGCGTCGTCGCGACCGCCGTCGACATCGCGGGACTCCTTACCATACTGGATAACCAGCCCTGCGACGTGCTTGTATGTGATTTCACCTTTGCCGATGAGGGTGCGCAGGATGGAATGCATCTGATAGCGCATCTACTGCGCACCTATCCCAGAATGAAAATCGTTCTCCTGACCGCTCATGAGGATTTGATGTTGATTCGACACGTGCTGACCATGGGCGTCGCCGGATTCATCGGAAAATCGAAAGCGAAACTCGAATCACTCCCGGTGGCAGTTCACAAGGTTTATTCCGGCGGAATCTATCTCGCTCCCGAAATCAAGACATTGCTCGCCGAAGCTGGTAACGCGGGGGGCGGTGGCACGTCCACAGACGAGCGTGCGACGTTGACAAAACGTGAATTCGATGTCGTCCACAAGCTCCTCAAAGGCATGAGCGTCTCGGAAATTGCGCGCGAGACGGGGCGCAGCATCAAGACGATAAGTAGTCAGAAGATGAGTGCGATGCAAAAGTTGGGCGCACGTAACGACGCGGAACTTGCCATCATGTTCGACCGGATTTCGGAAGCGGATGAAGTCGACCCAAGCCCCAACCCGCTTCGTGATGAGTAATGGTTGATGTATGAACTCGATTGGCGGGATGTCACCGACGACGGTGCGATGATGCCCATACAAGCAGGATGGAGGAGCAATGGGCGCAAGACGCGTGTCACGCAGGGTCGGTAGATTTCAGCGCGAACTTGCCCTCGGGTTGCGGATGCGGAACTCGGAGGAGTATTCGAGCATCATCCTGTTTGGGGCAGGAATACTGCTCACGCTGGCTATCCTGGCTGCCTTGGCGCTCTTGGTCCGTGCCGAAATCAACAGGGAGATTGACCGGTTGAACGCACAGTTCGACGAGCAGATCACGGATGTGACCCGGCACTTCCAGTTTTTGAGCGGCCGCTTCGTACGCACAAATGATCTATTCCGGCGGCTGCTGGAAGTGGATGTCCCCGATCCACTCGTGCAGCCGGATGAAGCTGGGGATACATCGGTCGGTGCTGATCGGGATATGTCAGGGTGCCCGATAAACTTCTATTTCTCCGCGAAAAATAGCAACGGTTTGAAATTACCTTGTACCACGCGGATTTCAAGAACCTTGATGAATTGGATATTTGACTGTGACGGTTGCGATCGCGTCAATATTGCCGAATTCGATTTGAATGGAAATTATCTGGCTGAGTTCAGTCACACTCCGCAACCAGCGAAATTTCAGGCTGGAGATTACATATTGAGTCGTACCCGGGACGCGCGTAAAGCGCTGGCGGGTTTGCCGCATTCCAGCTACCACGCAGCTACGGCAGGAGTGTGGCTTCCCCCTCGTCTCGATCCTGCGACGGGGCAGCATGTCGTGGACTATGCCAGCATTTTTCTCTTGGATAATCGTCCGGCCATCGGGCTGATCCGAACCATGGATTTCAGCAGGGTTGTAAGAGATAGCGTTTCCGAGCATACGGCTCGTTCGCTGTTGGTCGTGACTCCAGACCAGATCGTGCAGTTTGGTGGGGAGCGAAAAAGTGACGCGAACCAGGACCGGATACTCAAATCGTTACTGGCTTCGACTACGGATGCCGTGAAGGCAGATTGGTTCGACGGGAAATTATATCTCTCACGCGGTCTGCCCACGCCGCACTGGGCCTGGGTGCAGGTAATCGATAGTGATCAGGTCGCAATCGATACCTGGCATGACAGCAAAGGTTCGATACTATCCTTCGTTACGCTGATCATTACCCTCTGGGTGTCGATTTTCTGGTTTCATCGACGCGTGCTAACACCCATGGAGCGTAACTCGACGAGGGGACGCGAGAGCGCCGCGTTCGAACAGACCATGGTCGAGTCGTTGCCAGTCGGTTTTGTCGCCATGCGTTCGCGGAGTCGGGATTTTCTTATCGAAAATCGCATGGCTCGGGAGATATTGCGTAGCGAAGACGGCGAAGTCGCACTGGATAACGTCCTCGACCGCCTCGTCTCACATGAGTTTGCTGTGACCCCGTCCCTGACCGTCGATGTCGACATCGGGCGGCCCGGCGAATCCAAGCACTACGAATTCGTATTTCGATCGACGGCCTACGTCGGCGCGGACATCATCCTGCTTGCGATATATGACGTCACTGCCAGTCGGCAAACCGAGTCGCTGCTCCGGCAAGCCCGTATCGCGGCCGAAGATGCCAGCAAGGCGAAAAGCGATTTTGTGGCGTTTGTGAGCCACGAAATCCGGACACCCTTGCACGGCGCTCTGTCCAATCTCGAGCTTCTCTCGCTGGACACGTCAAGCGGTGCTGAGCATAAGCGCATCGGCGTGATCCGGCAGGCATTCTCTTCCCTGTTGGCGCTGCTCGACAATGCCCTTGATCTGTCGAAACTGGATTCCCAACTGTTTCAGGTCAGATTAGAACCGTTTCGCCCGCGCGAACTTATCGAGGGGACCGTGATCGCGGCCTTGCCACTCGTATCGGGGCGAGATATCCGCATCAACTGCCACGTCGAGGAGGCGCCTGGAGAACTCATTGGAGATGCGAGTCTGCTTCGACATGTTGTGGTCAATTTGCTGCATAACGCACTGAAATTCACGATGCGCGGCAAAATCGAGATTCGTTGTCGGGCGGTCCGCGACGCGAGCGGATGTGTCGAACTCATCATCTATGTTGCGGACACCGGGATGGGAATCTCAGCGGAGGATATCAAGCAGATTTTCGAGCCTTATACCCAAAGCTCTACCACGAGCAATGCCGTGTTGCGGGGAACAGGGCTTGGCCTTGCATTGTGCAAGAAAATCTGTGAGCAACTGGGCGGCAAGATTGACGTATCGAGCCGTGTGGGAGAGGGCAGTACCTTTACGGTGCGGATTCCTGTTGCATTGAGCGATGCCGTTACGGAGCCACCCGCTTGGCCGGCGCCCGACGGGCGCGGGGTGGTGGTGCTACTCGCGCGAGATGAAATGCCGAACGATCTTCCCGATCTGCTGGCACAAGCAGGGTGGCCCGTTGAAGTCCGTATATACGATCCCGAGCAAGAAATCGGAAAACGGTCGGACGCGGTACTGCGGGTTCTGGTTGTCCCGAAGCTTGTTGTTGCGGCCGACCTGGGCTGCGAGGTAGATCTGGTTGTTGCAGACGACGGACCGTTGAATCCGGTCATTCATGGTGGCGCATCTGTCGTGTCGGCATATTCGATCGACGGCCTGCGCGAGGCTTGGTATTCACTGACTGACCAGCCCTTGACGGATGCCGGCAATCTCGAAGGTGGCCGCATCGAGGCTTTGAGTGGCCTGGAAACAATTCGTGTGTTGATTGCCGACGACGATGAGATCTGCCGCCGTTTGGTACAGGATCAACTGTCGCTGCTGGGTATCGGAAATGTCGACCTTGCGTCCGACGGTGACGAGGGGCTAGAGCGGGTGCATGGTCACGATTACGACCTGATCCTGACCGATCTCAACATGCCGCAATCCGATGGTCGTTTTTTTATTGCGGCGCTCGGCGATTTGTCGTTACGTGCCAAGGTGATTCTGACAACGGCGGACTTGAGTTGGGAACAGGCCGTGAAATCCGCTGGCCATCGTGTCGATGCGGTTCTGACCAAACCCTGGTCAATCGAGGCATTGCGTGACACCATCGACCGCGCCTTCGGAACGCACTCGAAGTTGTCGCCTGCCAATCCAGCCGCCAATGCCACGCTGGCTGCCTTGCTTGCAAGTACGCTGCCAGACAATTGGGCTTCTGCCCGCAAGGCGCTGGCCGATGGCGATGTCCCGCTGTTTCAGCGCAGGCTGCACACCATGTCCGGAGCGCTCTTGTTTGTGGGCGAGGAGGCGTTCGTAGCCAGGCTGCGGTTGCTCGAGAAGGATTGCATGTCCGCAGACACCTCGGCCCTGGTGGCAGGCTTTGATAGTCTCGCAGCTTGGATGGACGGATTGATTGCCGGTTATGCGGCCCGGCAGCCTCGAGTGCAATCCTGATCATGATCAACGCCGCAGCGGTGTTGTGCATCAGTTCGGCGACCGGTTCATTTTCGCGCGGGCCAGGAAGCGACTGAGGAAATTGCGGCAACGCAATGTCAATCGTAATTCATTAGAATTTCAGTGACCGCCTTTATCTGACCGCCAGTTGCACCACTCCATTTCTGGTAATAACGGGCTATCAAGCTGACAAAGGTGTATCCCGGACGCGACGCATCATAATCCAGCGGATAAATATCGTCCTTGCCATAACCCCATCTGATCGGCTCTCGGGTTTTTGCATCCAGTAGTTGAATGGCAATACCTTGGGTCGTGCTTTCTGGTGATGCGGGCAACAGGCCATTCTTTGCGCCCGTGATCACCTCCGTCGAGTTGCCAATCGGTCGGAAACTGTAGAAGACGTGGTGGTATCCTGCAGGACAGTCAAAATTGAGAGAAAAGTTAACTTCGCCGGTCGTCGCTCCCTCGGAGCCGAGATCGCTGAGTTTGGCTTTGGGGAGTACGACGAACGAATTTCTTAAAATGCATGCCCGTTTGATAAGTTTGACCTTTACATTCCATAAATAGATGTTCATGCATTTATCAGCACTGGATTCGCATATGGATGCATAATATCTATGGTAAAATAGAGGACTGAGGCCACCGAGATCACTGTCCAGGGAACCTTCTTGTATTTCATCTCCATTTTTCACGAGAACAGCCTCGATGAAACGATTGAATGTAGAGACGGGGTACTGATTGGAGGTCAGCGATCCCTGTTTTTCTCCATTGAAAAGCAACCTGAGCGAGATGCCCGGTACAGTTGTTGGAATATCTCCGTCCGATGTTACCTCCGTTCCATATCCTTTGGGTCGAATTGAAATGCTCTTGAACACGCAGGCGTGTCCTGCTTTAAATTCATCCTCGCATATTGGCGTCAAATCAATGAAATCTCTGCCAAGCACCGTGCCAGGCGGTGTGTCCTCCGGCAGGGTTATGCCCTTACCATTGTTCAGATAATTGAATGGATATGCGTCCTCCGCGCCGTATGAATTCAGGGGGAGCCCGATGAATAGGATTGCAACAGTGGCGGCCGAAAGAAACTTGAAATATCGAATGAACATAGGCATCGCGGAAATACTCGAAAATTTGTCTTGTCGTGTTACAACACCGAACTCTCGGAAGTCGGAGCTGGGCTTGCGTCAGCCGGGCACGACAAATCCAGGGTGGGCGGAATCCGGGACTTTGCCGCGCGATCGCGCACCGGGAGTGAATAATCGACGCGGCACGTCAGGTCGTGTCCCATCGCCTCCCATTTCACCGTGACTTCCCCGTTGTCCTGCAGGCCACGCGCCAGGAACTTGCCGGCCTGGCCTACGGTCCCGATGCTTTGGCCCCGCGCATCGACGACCAGTGCGCCGAACGGCACGGAAGCGCCTGTCGCCTGACGGAGCCGAACGATCGCGGAGCGGCCGTATGCCGTCTTGAATACGATCATCGGCACGGCTCCGGCAAGCGGCGCGACCTGCTGGCTTGTCTCCTTCAGTTCGACGTCGATCGATATGCCCTTTGGATCGAGGCTGACATCATTCAACTTGAAGGGCGTGAGATACGGAATCACTGCATAGCCGCTGCTATCGACACGCACGCCGGGGATATTCGCGACGCGCGCACCTTCCGCGTAAGGGGCCTTGACGATTGCGAAGGTCTCCGACAAGGGTTGCGAAAATGTGATGCCACCCGGGTGACCGACAATCGCGCCATGCGCATTGAACGAGAACTGCTGTGACCGGGCACTGATCTGCGTGCCGGCAGAGAGATCGGCAAAGCTTCCGTGATAGTTCAGATTGGCTGAGCCGTCCGTCTGCGTTGTTCCAGATCCTGAACTGTGGCCGACGCTCAAGCCATAGCCCCAATCGCCTTCACGGCCCAGCAAGCCGGAAAGGTTAGTCTGCATCTGCATTGCACCTTGCGTGTCGCGGCTGAAACTGGTCGAAACCGAATGACTGCCACCCAACGGGATAGACACGTTCAGGTAGTACATGGCGCTGGACCGACCGAAGGCGTCACGTTGCCGCGTCGCCGAGATGCTGTAGAGCACGTTATGAAACGCGTTGCTGTATCCGACCGAATAGTCGATGTCCGATCCCGAGCGATTCCAATAGGTTGACGTCGAGGCTGTCAGATTCAGGGTGCCGCCATGCTCGCCCAGTGCCTGGACCATCGTTACACTCGCACGGTTGCGTTGCCGCCAGATGCCGGCCGGGCCGGATCGGTCAACCCGTTCCCGCGCGCTCACCGCATCGTTCAGGCTGAAATAGCCGCCTGTCGAATAGCGGTATGCCGCCAGCGTGAAATTGGTCCTGGTGGCCTCGATATTCTTTGCATAGCTGAGCCGCACACTCGATCCCGAGTAATGCCGATCGCCTGGTATTGACGTGGTCGCCTGGGTGATATCGGCACCGAACGCGCCCCACGTCGTGTTGAGCACGCCACCGGCCAATACCGCCATGTAACCTTGCGCGAGCGTGACGCCACCGTAGCCGGTTAGTGCATTGTTGAAGCCGCGCTGCCAGGTTGCCTGCACGAACGGCGGATGGGTCGCGTGAGCGTCGCCTCGTACCATACCTGCAGTGACGCTGTAACGGTTTTGCCCAGTGCGTAGCGACATGGGTACGGACGCATATGGAACCTTGAACGTACGCACTGTGCCATCAGCTTCGGTGACGGCAACGTCCAGGTCACCGCCGTAACCGGTCGGATAGAGATCGTCGATGACGAAGGCACCGGGCGAAACATTCGTCTCGTAGAGTTTCGTGCCGCCCTGGGTTACCGTCACCCGGGCATTGGAATTGGCCACACCACGAATGACGGGCGCATAGCCTCGTTGCGAGTCGGGCAACATGCGGTCGTCGGAGAAGACGCGAACGCCGCGAAACGCGGTGGAGTCGAACAGGTCGCCTGAGGTGTATGCGTCGCCGATCACCAGCTGCGACGACCAGGCCTGAAGATTGCGCTGCACATAGGTCGAAATGCTGTCGTAGCGACGCTCTCCACGATCGCTCCAGTTGAACGCGCCGCGATGACGAAAATGCCAACTGCCGAGGTTGAAACCGGTGTCGAGACCCAGGTAGCCGTACGTCGTGCTGCCACTGCTTTGAGCCTGGGATCGATAGAGATTCAGGTTGTAGCCGAGCGTCCCGACCGCCACGCCTTCGATCCATTGCTGCGGGTCAACGTAGTTACGGGCACGCCGCACCAGCGATGCTTGCGGTATGTCGAGATCCAGGCGCTGGTTGTTGAAGTCGAACGTGGCGGATGCGTCGGCGAGCACCTGCGGGAGCGCAAGACATGTGCCGTTTTCCGCGATCGTCGTGCGGGCGCGCTCAAGATACGCGGCAGGATCGACGCCGATCTGTTGAAGCCGATCGGCGTCAAAACATGGCTGCGCGTCGATGTTATCCGGCATCGCCTTGAACGGCACGTCCATTCGGCCGATCAAGCGGCCGGTAACGTAGACGTCTGCCCTGTAAGTGCCAGGCTTGACGATATTGCCGCGTGCGTAACGCGACACGTCGACGGAGGTGCCCGCGCTGTGATGCAGGAAACTCGGATCGAACTGGACCTGCGCGATCGACTGTTCGGCCGACGCGGCGCTCTCACCATACGCATCGGTTTGTCCGCTTGCGATGGCTACAACAAACAAACTGCAAGCTGCGATCGATATCGGCCGACGCCGTATCAGAGTTCCGCCTCGAAGATGTGACACTTTCTGGTCCCGCCGCGTTCTAGCCTGATTGTTCGAATACCGATGAAGCTTCTGGCAGAACGTTCAGCGCATATTGATTTATCAACGACTGCTTTTAATCAAGACTGCATCGGCGCTACCGGTGCGCGCGGCGCCCCAGTCGTCGATGCTGACGTAGTCGACCTTGCCGGCACGTGCCGGTGGATGGTCCGATTCCGCAAGTGGGAAATCCGCGGATTGCCCAGGCAGGACATAACCGGAACCCGCATCGAATTTCTTGCCGTCGATGTTCAGCACGATCCTGCCGAGGTTGACGACGTAGGGTGTCGGGTTGGTCGCCTTTACCGACACATGCTGAGCGCCTTTGTCGACCACGCTCCAGCTCACTGTGGCGGGGGCGTCTTCCGCACGCCCGGGTAGTTCGCTTGGGCGGTACATCAACTTGATTCGCGTGCGAATTGCCAACTGGATCTGATTCTCTTCATCGCCGGCCCCGGATTTCGGCGGAACGTCGAGGATGTTCAACCAGAGCAACGATTCGCGATCGACTGGCAATGCACCACCGGTATAGAGAATGCGCAAAGTCTGGCCTTTGCCTGGTTCAACGCGGAACACATCGGGTGTCATGACAAAAGGTACGTCGATCGCATCCGGTGATTTCGCCTGGTCGCCTTTATCTATCCATGCCTGCACGAGCGACGGCACCTTTCCACGATTGGTCATCTGCAACGTGACCTCCTGGTCTGCGGCGGGAAATACGACCCGTGTGCCTTCCACCTGGACATCTGCCTGGGCCGAAACGGATCTGGCCATCAATACTGCGATAGCTAATAATTTATATGGAGAACGAAACATATTCATTTCATGTCGTGGTGACGGCAAGCTCATTTCAAGGCCCCTCGATTTTGATGTCGATCGGGAAATGACTGCTACGAAACAGCCATTTCCCACCGACTATCGAGGCTCTCAGGGATAGACGATCGAGTAGGTTACGTTCGTTTGAACCTTGCCTGGCAGCACCTTGCCCGTCGCGTAGTACTGAGCAAAATATTGCAGGGTTGCACCGTTATTCGCATCAGTGTTCACGTAGCGGTAACTTGAAGCGCCCGTGCCAATCAAGATGTCCTTGTGATCGGCGTCCAGGATGCTGATTTCGACATTGCTTTTGGGATTTGCCGTATTAATCAGCCGCCCCGAGTTCACGTTGACATTTTGCGATGCGTCGAACATCACGCCCACCTGCACCGCTGTGTTCGGATCCTTCGATGCGGTGCATCCGGTCAACTTCAATGAAAACGGCGTCAGGGCCGCCGTACTTCCGCTATCCGGGAGTTGACTCGAAGCAATCTTCGGCAACTTAACCTCAAGATTCTGGCTGCTGGTATCGACCTTGCATGTGGTCTCAACTATTTCCCCGAGGAAGGTCACGGTTCCTGCGCTATTGGTTGCGGCATGGGCGCCGCCCATCCCGTAAGCAAGCAGGCCCGCAATCGAAAACATCAACGAAATCTTTTTCACCTGAACTAACCTTATGCAATTGAAATAAATTGAATGCCTTTCTTTTGGGTGTTGGCATCCCGGTGACACCGCCGTCAAGATCACCCCCAACGGCACGACCCCGCTGTTTCAGTCAGCATTCGTCGATTTCTGGTTGTCAAGCACGTTACTGAGCCCGACTTGCGTTTCCCGGTCAGATTCGGCAGCCTTGGTCGAATCGGGCAGACAAAAGAGATCACGGGGTTTTCCGCGAATCCAGGCAGGTTGTCTTCCTCTTCCGGACCATGTTCGTCCAGATGCCGGGTCGAAGTATTTGGGCGCCGCACGACCTCTGAATTTCGCCGATTCAGGGAATACATCGGTGATGTCGAATTCAAACTCCTTGATGCACTTATGAATCTCTTTCAATACCTGCGGTGCGCAGCGTCGTCGCTCTTTTGTCAACTCGTTTTTTAGTACCGCGATTTTTGCCTTGTATTCTTCAAAGGTGGTCATGCTGTTCCTCTTGCTGGTTACCCTAAGGAGTGAAACGGCCATGCGCAAGACTGCCGGCCGTCTGCTTTTAGCGGCAGTGCGATCAAATACCTTCAAGAGCACTTGAATTGCGATGAATGCTTTTGAGTTTGCGCTCAAACTCGAGAATCTTCTGACAAGCGGATCAGGCCCTCACCGGAGGAATTTCCCGTAATCACGACCGGTTTGAAGCGGATTGATCAGGCCGATCATCCGTGTCAGTTCATGTATCACTTCTGGCCGATCGCCTGGCGGAATTCAATGTTCGAGTTTCAATCAATTCAGTACCGTTGATAATGTAGCATCCGACAAATCTGAGGAAAATGAGAGAACTCTTAGAAACGAAAAATTTAACGAGGTAAATTGTCAAAGAAGGTTAAATTTTTTGTTGATGTATTTCGAAACTCACACCAGAACAGACCTGGCAGGGCCGAGCCGAACTGCATGCTCAGTTCGTATAGGCCGTGACGGTAATTTGCAGGGTCGCAGGATCGACCATGTTGCGCTACAGGCACTTGCGTCCCTTCATATTCGCGACGATCCCCGAACCTGAGCGCGACAGGATTCCGATTTCCCTTGTTTGCACGGCTGAAATTGATGGGCGTGCGGCTGGATTATTTTTTATAAGGATAACCTTACGTCGCAAATAGGGTTCCGGTGATTTACGCAGATCCTTGATCAATCTAACTTGGTAAGGACTTGTGCGGCGAATGTTGTCACAAGCTTTTCGTGGGGAAATATCAATTGAAACTGCTCGTGATCGGCACTAAAGGCGCGCGGATGTCTTGAGGCGACCAGTCGGGCCGATGCATCGGATAATACATTGAGAGGAATAACGAATATGCTCAGGATGGAACGTTACGACGGTAATTTTCTTGGGGTGCCATTTCGTGCTTCACGCCGCATTAACCCGATAATCCATCGTCTCGACAAATGGAATGAATGTGGGAGAATACTTGAGCGGCGCGTGGCTATTGAAGCGGTAGCTGCTGCCGTCCTGTTTTTCGGTGCTGCGGACTCTATCGCCGCGCCGAATGGAATTGGTCATCTTGTGCTATGCGATCCGTCCAATAAAGTCCCGGATGTGGCATATGGCCTTGTCGCGAAAACGGTGGTCACATGTAGCGACGATAACCTCTCCTTCATGCTGGTAAATTCTGGTTCCCCTACTGGAAATGATGATCCGAAATTTCCTCCGGATGCTGCCGTTGTCGGATACCTGAATGGAAAAATCGCTATTGTCGGAAAGGGTATCGATATCTCTTCCGGCGCCACTAATATTTTCGGTCCTAGCTGGTTTCACTCGAATATGGACCTTGGAGGAAACCGGATCACCGGGCTTGCAGAAGGCCTTGACTCAAAAGATGCCGTTAATGTCGGGCAGTTGCAGCAGCTGGGAAGCGCGATGGCTGATGGCCTGAAGAATACCCAGACCCTGATCACCTCCCTGTCGACCACGATGTCTACCGGCTTGCACAGTACAGGAGAGGTGATTGCTGGCCTGTCGACCGGACTCGGGAGCGTGACCGGTTCGATCGGTTCCTTATCGACCGGGCTCGCTGGCCTGACTGGCGAGGTCTCGACGTTGCAGACCAGCATGTCGACCGCCGTGGTCTCCACTTCCAATGTGATCGGATCGC
The DNA here is from genome assembly GCF_002362315.1 of Paraburkholderia acidicola. Lineage (GTDB taxonomy): Bacteria > Pseudomonadota > Gammaproteobacteria > Burkholderiales > Burkholderiaceae > Paraburkholderia > Paraburkholderia acidicola. Next base: position 468,262 of record NZ_MTZV01000003.1, on the reverse strand, counting down.
TTTCGACCGGTTTGGGCCGCACGGATCGTGAGGTCAAGACGCTATCCACCTCGACATCGACCGGGCTGGGCCAAGTGAAAAACTCGCTCGGTCAGTTGGAAACGACGGCACAGTTGCAGGCGCAACAAGTCGACTCGGTGTCGAAACGCGTCGAACTATCGGATCAAAAAATAGCGACGATGGCGGATCAACTCGCGCCGCTGACGAGAGCGGAAGAGGGTGCGCGTCGCAACGGCGGCAGCCTCGCCGCAACCGTCGTGGGTGGTGGCGCGGGGCGCGCGGTTGAGACGCTGGGCGCGACCTTGGATAACACGGCGAAATCGCTGATTGATCCAGCGGGATGTACGGTTGCCGACGGTGTCGATTCGACCGCGACTGGATTGTGTGCGAAGGCTGGCACGCCCTCCAGCGGTGGCGGTGCCGACGGTGCAACCGTCTACGGCGCTTATGCAGAGGCGCGAGCGAGCCATGGAACGGCGATGGGATTTCGCGCCCTGGCCGCCCGCCAGGGAGCCGTTGCGATTGGTTATCAGGCACGCGCATCAGGCGATCCAACGGTCGCAATTGGCGACAACGCAGTTGCCAGTGGCGACTACGCGGTCGCGCTCGGCGCTTCCGCTTCCGCCAGCGGTGAGAACGCGGTTGCATTGGGCGCAGGTTCGATTGCGGACCGTCCCAACTCGGTGTCCATCGGATCGCCTGGTCGCGAGCGCCGTCTTGCCAATCTCGCGCCTGGTGTCATGCCTGGCGATGCGGTGAATCTGTCACAGCTCGAAGCGGTGAGACACGAAATCGGCGATGTCGCTCATCGCGCATACTCGGGTGTCGCAATGAGCATGGCGATGACAGGAGCATACTTGCCATCGCTGAATCCGGGCGAGGTAGCCGCGGGCGTTGGCGTCGGCGGATTCTCCGGGTATGGTGCCATCGCTTTGAATGTGAAGGGGCTGGCGAGCAATGGGAGCCTGGGGTGGGGAGCGGGGGTATCGACTACCGGCAGTGTAGTGGGATTCAATTTCGGAGCAGGATGGAAGTGGTAGCGTTGCTAACTGTCGACTGGTAGCGGCTCAGGGGTGCCAGGTCGAATATCAATAAATGCGACGCGGAGAACCTGAATACCTGTCGATATCGGTTCTGAAAGTCAGCTTCGATCCGGAGGGATAGGTCGTAGTCTTTTCCGTTCGAAGCTGCTTGACGATCGCCAGGGCCGGCCGGCACTATTTTCTGACGGCAGATGGATTCAGGAGACCTGTCTAAATTGCCCGGCCACCGGCTCCGGGTGAATTTTCGTCGCGACTCGAGCAGTCAGCCGGATCGATGCCTGTTGTCATCCACATGCAGGGGGTAATGCCATGAGTGTGTGTGATTGCGAACACCCGGAAGCAATCCGTGTCGGGATTGCAGACGATCATCCCGTTGTGCTGGTTGGTATTTCTCAGATTATCGAGCTCGAAAACGACATGACGGTCACGCTCAATGCGAGCGATCCCGAAGCACTGTGTCTGCTCCTGGGCAGAAGGCCGTGTGATGTTCTGGTCTGCGACTACGCGTTCGATCAGTCGGGGGCGCGCGATGGCATTCAGTTGATCGAATCCATTCGACGTATGCATCCGGATATCAAAATCCTGATGTTGACCATGCATAACGAGCATGCCCTGATACGCAAGCTGTTCGGGGCTGGCGTGCGAGGCTTTCTCTGCAAGACGAGTGCGACGTCTTCGAGGATCGCCGCGGCGGTCCGAACGGTTGCGAGCGACGAACTGTATATCGACCCCGCGGTGGCCGTGACGCTGTCTGGCGAGTACCTGCGTCGCTTGACGAAGGAAGGGGACGAGCGTGAGTCGAAGCTCAGCCGGCGCGAATATGAGGTTGTGCGCCTGATTTCACGGGGTATGAAGATCAACGAGATTGCGCGCCAGATTTGCCGCAGTCCGAAAACCATCAGCACACAGAAAGCCTCGGCCATGAGAAAGCTGGCGGCGCAGAACAACATCGAACTGGTGATGCAGTTCCGTCGCCTCGGATACTGAAATTCCGCACGAAGCCGGTTTCGATGCATTGAGAGTCATCGTTCCAATGTTCGGACGGTTGCTGCCGTGTTTCGGTCCAGTGACGAACTGACGGACCACCTGTATCACGCGGTCGATCTGCGTATGGACCCCATAGACCATCGATTTCGTTCGCGCAGACGATGAGCTTGAGTTGACGGCACCGGTCCCGTTCGGCAGCCGACGCCGCAACGGCGTCATGGTTTTCGGTTGGCGCGGTGACAAGGCGGCGTAGCACAGTCCATTGGGTCCCCGACGGTATCGATCTCCCGGCGGTGTAGAAACTCGACACCACTACGAGCGGCTTTGCATCACGTCCATGAAATGCTGGCGCTGGATTGCAGGTTTCTTGTCCTCGCAATCCGCTTCCACAAAGCAATTTGCGGCGTCGCCGCCGTTAGCTTGTTCCGTGGCCGCTCTTCTTCTGCTACGCCCTCGACTGCGTGACCGATGCCTGCCACGCCCGATAAATCAGCGTTTCCCCAACACTCACGGCCACTCGTTTTGAAGCTACGGCCTGGCCGACCAGCACCGAAGTAGCACGGGAATGTCATCACACGCTACGCAATTTCAGAAAACTGAAAAGACACTCGAAATGAGAATCGTCCGATTGATCAAGACCTTGAAGGTACGTAGCTTTCCGCTGGTGAGGATCGGTAAAACAAGCTAAAGAACTTTCACGGAGACAATCAATGAACTATCAGAAGTTATCGATTTTGCTTTTATTTTTTGGGATATCCGGTTGCGGAGGCGGATCATCGGACTCTCCCCATCCATCGGTCTCGTCCAATCCTCCATCCGAGGCGCCTTATGTTCAGGAGCGTGGGCCTGGAAAATCTCTGGATCCGTTGCCGCAAATAATCGCTGTCAAGGGTGCGGACGAAATGGCCGTTCTCTTCGAACAAGACGAAGTACTCCGGTATTTGACACCCCTCATGTCGCTTGCAATTAATCAATCGCCGGTAGCATGTTCGATCGAATTTCGGCATTTGCGGTATCAAACAGTAGATGAACACGCTAAAACTGTAAATGCCGATGGAATTATGATGATTCCTCGCGGGAAAAGCGCGATGTGTGGCGGTCCCAAGCCGACGGTAGTTTACTCGCATGGTACCTGGCCGACCGGGAATTACAATCTTGCAAAAATGTTCGACGATCAGCAGCCGGCGAAAATGGAGGCGATGGCCGTTGCCGCCACATTCGCGTCACGGGGCTATATCGTGATTGCGCCGAATTATGGAGGATACGGCGAATCCACCATGTCGTACCATCCCTACCTTAATGGCGACCTGCTTGGCAAGGATAGTGCAGATGCTCTTAGCGCAGCATATAGCACATTCAATGCGATGAACGTCGTTGCAAATGGGAATGTATACTTGACCGGGATTTCGGAAGGCGGTTATTCCACCATGGCTGCCAACAAAGAGTTGCAGCAAAGAGGCCAGCAAGTCAAAGCAGTCGTTCCGATTTCGTCTCCCGCAGCCATCAGTTTACTAGTGGATCAGACTGCGCATGGGAATATTTCAAATGGCGGTACGTTCTTCATGCCGCTCCTTCTCAATTCATGGCAACACCAGTCTGGAGATATTTTCCAGAATTCAAATGAAGTGTATGCGACGAAGTACGCGAATAGTCCCGACGGCATACCCACGCCTTTCAAAGGAATGTCTTTTCAAGACGTGGTGAACAAGAAAATCGTCCCGGAAGAGCAGCTGTTTCCTGACAGTAGCAATGTTCCAAACAAGAGCAATTTTTTCAAATTTTCTGGGCCTGATGCGCTACTTTCCGACAACTTTTCAAAAGATTTCGTCGCGGATACAGAAAACAATTCTTGCGATTCGGATTTTTTTGACAAATCAAAAGAGGGTTTTCCATTTGAACCAGATCGAATAAAATTCCAGGCAGGAGGATTTCAACTCCTGAATGCGGCGATAATTTCCATTCTCCCTTCCTCATACAGTCAAGCTGCCGCCACCGCCATAGATATTATTGCCAATCTGAAAGACCCGTCGGGTGGTTCAACGCCAGCGGGAAATGTAATTAAAAATGCATTGAAATTAATTTTCCCAAGTCAGGCGGACCAGATAACCAATATGATTGGCAATTTTACGGATATCGTTGCGTACGAGAAAAAGCCACTTTTGTCGGTAGATCATACGGCTGCAACCTACGCGTCCATAGCTCCTAAATTCAATTGCACTCCGAAAAATACCTTCAGAAAAGCTGCCCTGAGAAACGATTTGCGACGCGACTGGATACCACCAAACCCGATGCTTATGTGCGGCGGCGGATTGGACCCGACAGTCCCGTTCATTAGTTCAGTTGCGACGATTGCGAACTTGAGAAATCAGGGTGTGCCCAGCTCGATGGCGGATTTGCTGGATCTGGAGGTCATTCCTTCTCCGAATTCTCCCTACGCACGCATTTTCGGATTATTCAAAATATATGAAGGAATTTCTTTTTATAATGACAATGGTGCAACGCAGTCATCAGGTATCAAGAAATTTCTCACTAATTACCATGCCGGCACTGTCAGCCCATTCTGCCTGATGGCCGCAAAAATGTATTTCGATACAAACAATTAATATTCGAGAACCTGATCTCTCTCCTGTTCGAGCGATTCATAATCACCCGGGCAGGATTGATTATGCCTCTTTTCCAAAGAAATATTTTATTATTATTTAATCAAGAATTTCACAGGAACGGAGTCCATTCGATTGCGGGTCACAGCGAAAACAGTGATGCCGTTGTCAATTGGAAAAACGCTCCAATTGAAAATAAAAATTTCCACATCGGAGATCCGCGTGCTTAAAGCAAAGAATAAACTTATTCCCGCGTTGATATTTATTCCCGCGCTGGTTGCGTGCGGTGGTGGCGATGGAAATACGCCCGCCAGCATCTCGCCAGCGCAGTGTCGGGCAGAAGACTGCGGGCCGCACGGAGCGCCGGAGCCATTGCCGACCGCCAAACAGGAGCCTTTGTGTCCAACCGATCAGGATATCGGTCGCGCAACCTATACAGGCGGCGCCGGCAGTGGAGAAATCTTGACCTTGAAGATCGACGCGATCGCGATGCGCTATACGCTGACATGGTTTGAATCACCGATTCCAGTGTCTGCAAAGGCTACATCACCTACGCGTGCGGGTATTACGCTCACTGGAGCGGTTAAACACCCCGCTTACGGAAGCTTCGCCACGGGAGAACAACGACGCTGTGCCTTCGTGCTGCAGCCGGGCGAGGGAACGTCCACTTCGACGAATATCCGATATTCCACCAAAGAGACATTCAATCCAGCGAAGCCTCCGACGATTTTTGTTGGATTTGGTGTTGCCGGAGGCGGAATACCAGGGGCAATACTGGATTTTGAAGGTCAGCCGACAACTGCGTTACTCGCCAATCAACCTGCCATTAAAAATACGGTTGAGGTGCTTCGTAACAAAGAATTGATAGACAAAGGTATCTCTGTTGTTTCGGATTTAGAGAAACTTAATAAACATAACTTTCTCTTCAATTATTTCTCTATCGAGGATGTTAAATCATTGGGTGGCGTCCTGAATATTTTAAAAAAACAGGAGTCACAAAAAATACTTGATGTACTGCTTGATCCGAGATTCGCCAAACAAATTCCATTGTCAGTTGGTACGGTAAAATCTCGCCGATTTGATTTTTATCCATTCATCGGATTTTCGAGTACATCAAAAGATAAAAATCTTATGCGTGGAAAATACAATGGATTGATTTATCACTCAACACCTTCAAGCAATCATTCCGTTGCGGCAGCCATTTTTTCGGAAACACTTGCCGACAATGGTGTTTGCAAAAGCGCTTCCCAAGACCGCCTGGCGACAGATCCGGATAAGACTGGTTGTTTAAGCACGGGTAAGACTTGGGAGGTTAATAAATTTGGTTATTTTGACAGCGCAAACAGCCCTCAAATTGGTGATCACTTTATATTTCCAATTTCCAGGAAATCATTAAAAGATGCGGCTTCGGTTTTAAATAAAATTGTGCACTTAACGAAGCAAATAGATTCACACGCGTCGCTCATTAATTTTATTGCCGACAGGGACCTTGGTGATCGCATGAATGAAATCGCAAGTCCCGTCGGATTGGCGCTAGGAGATCTGGAAGTGTATCTCGAATCCGCGTCTGAAAAATGGACGCCCACCATATTTGCTTCTTCCCATATGGTGCTTGGCCAATTGAACGGAAGCACGATTCCGATCATCGTCAGAACGGGTGCCGTCAAGCTTGATTTGGCAAGCAACGGGTATCTTGATACTCAAGTCGATGACGAATCCGGAATCGCCATCCTCGTTCCGCATTCCACGGCCATCCCTCAAAATCTTGACGGCACCTACATTGGTGCCGATTCAAATTTTGACTATACGGCCGCGTACTTCAAGGGAACGGCAGCTGCATTTTCCGATCCGATGACGCTAAAACCACGCGACCAGATAACCCTGGATTACAAATCATCCGAGTCTGGAATAGTTGATATTGGCTTGCCAAACAACCCAAAAGTCTCAGGGCACCTCGTTTCTATCGGTGGCATTTACGCGACTCTGATCGACGGCACGGTGAACGGTGGTGTGTCGGGTGATGCAGCGACATTTGGCACCTACCCATACATCCTCCCCGCCCAGTCGGCTCCCTATTTTGGAATCGGCGCAAAGGTTGGCAAGTAGAACCCTTGCCAGGCCTCCGTCTGCTCGATGCGGTGGCTTGGCGGCAGCACGCACATGACGAATCGTGCGCTACCACATTGGAGGAAACAGCATGAACGCTAATTTGATCCTGGCTGTCGCATTTGCCGCGCCCTTGATGTCGGCCTGCGGGGGCGGGGATGATAAAGCGCCCGCGGCACTGGCGGCGACCGAACCCGGTCTCTGCCCTAACTCGCTGGACTACAGCACGGTCTACACAGGCGGCGCTGGTGACGGCGAGCTCGTGAAGCTGCAACTCGACACGGCCAGGATGACCTGGCGGATCAGCTATATAGAATCGCCAATCCCGGTCACCACCGGCACCGTGGTGCCGACTCGCGCAGGCACCGTGGCGGCCGGCACATTGACTCGGGAAACCGCCCTGCCGACCCATAAGCTCAACAACTGCGCATGGCGCCTAAACGGAGCGAGCCTCGATTCGACGCGCCCGGCGCGCGTGTTCGTCGGCTTTGGCGTGGCGGGTGGCACGATTCCCGGCGCCCACCTCCGATATGCAGGCACATCCGGCGTGGGCGCGGTACCCGACACGACATTCCCGTATTACCCGTTTATCGGTTTCTCCGTGCTGGAGACCAGTCTTGCCAGCGTGGCCGGCACCTACAGTCAGCTCGGCTACGGCCAGGTGCCATCACAGAACTTCGCGCCCACCACCATCGACGGCACGGTCATCATTGACGCCGACGGCACCTGGCAGCGCTGCGACACCACCGGCGTGCGTGCCGGCACCTGTTCGCAGCCGGGCTCGAACCTGACGCAGGCACCCGACGGTAGTGGTGCGTTCGTAACCAACAACTATCGGAGCCAGGTTAAACCGACATCCGCCGACAAACCACAAGCGAAGGGCTACCTCATCGTCGGCAAGCTACGCAACCAGCTGGTACCGATCATGATCCGCACCGGCGTGGGCAACCCGAACCCGCTGCCGGACGCTAGTGGCATCCCGGCCCTGACCGCCGACGACGAATCGGGCATCTCGATCATGTCGCCGCAGAACAGCGTCGCGGCCGGCTCGCAGAACGGCGAATACATCGGCGTCGACGACCGGTTCGACTATCGCGCCACGGCACTGGTTAACAACCAGGCCACCCTGCTCGATCCGTTCAATACCTCGCAGGTCGCGCTGGCGACTGCACTGAACCTCGACTACACGCAGACCGTGCCCGGCACGGTGACCTCAACTCACGTGGGCGCATCGAGCACCCTGACCGGCAAGTTCATCTTCGCGGGCGGCGTGTTCGGTTTCCTCGACAACAGCAACATTACCTCGCCGTATTTCACGATCGGCGCCTTCGTCCAATAACAATAGAGGGGACATCCCATGAGCAAAACTATTCTCTGCGCGGCCGCGCTGGTCGCCGCGCTCGGATCGGGCGCTGCCGGCGCTCAAAGCGCCGGCAGCAACGTGATCGGCTTCGGCTGGCTCCACGTACAGCCGGTCCAGAGCAGCACGTCGCTGACCACCAATGTGGCGCCTACGCCGATCAACACGCCGCTGCACCTGCCGCCCAGCTTCGATTCACCGGGCACTGGCCTGCGCGCCAGTACGGCCGACACGGTCGGCCTGACGTTCAGCCACTTCTTCACCGACCATATCGCGGTGACTTCGGTGGCGGGCGTGCCACCGGTGTTCAAGGTGTCGGGGCAGGGCAGCATCGTGCCGCCGGGGCCGGCCGGCGCGCTCGGCACGCAGGACATTGGACTCGGCGCGGTGAACCCGATCGTCAAGAGTGTGCGGCAATGGAGTCCGGCGGTGATCCTGCAGTACTACTTCGCGAATGCCGACTCGAAGCTGCGCCCCTTCCTCGGCATCGGCGTGTCGTACAACTGGTTCAGCGATCTGCAACTGAGCAACAACTTCATCAAGCAGACCCAGGACAACCTCGGCTCGATCCTCGCGGCCGGCGCTGGCAAACCCGGCACCACCTCGGTCTCGGCCAGGGCTTCCTCATCGTGGCAGCCGGTGTTCAACGCTGGCCTGACTTACGCGCTGACCGACCACTGGGGGCTGATCGCTTCGGTTACCTATATTCCGCTGCGTACCACCTCGACCGTGACCATCAAGGCGGCCGACGGCTCGACGCTGGCGGAATCGAAGAGCCGGCTGAAGGCGAACCCGATCATCAGCTACGTGGCGGTGTCGTACAAGTTCTGAGTCGCGTCTATCACGCGTAGGTTTGGCGAAGGTGGACGCCGTTGCCATTGACGTTGGGCGCAACGATCGATGCGACCCGAGACCTGCAACACAACGGGTCAGCAAATTACACAACGGATCCGCTTGACGAATCCTGGATCGATTCGAGAGCGAATTCTGCGATGGCGACACTTGATATACACCATGAGCCATTCGACTCAATACATGCTGCTCACCGGCGCCAGTCGCGGCATCGGACATGCGACGGTGAAACTGTTTCAGGAACGGAACTGGAAAGTATTGACGGTTTCTCGCCAGCCCTTTTCGGAAGAATGCAAATGGCCCGATGCGAGGGAGTCGCATATTCAGGCCGATCTGGCAGACCTCGACTCCATCGAGCAGGTCGCTGCCGAGATGAGGCGCCGGTTGCCCGACGGGAAACTGCATGCGCTCGTCAACAATGCCGGTATCTCGCCGAAGGGGGGGAACCGTTCGCGACTGGGGGTACTCGAGAGCGACATCCACACGTGGACGACGGTCCTCAACGTTAATCTTGTATCGAATGCTCTGCTCGCGCGTGCGCTGTTTCCGGAGCTTGTTAGTGCGCATGGGGTCATCGTCAATGTCACCTCGATTGCTGGAGTGAAGGTGCATCCGTTCGCGGGAACCGCCTACGCCGCTTCAAAGGCGGGACTTGCAGCGCTGACGCGAGAGATGGCGCATGAGTTTGGACTGCATGGCGTACGGGTTAATGCGATTGCGCCAGGGGAAATCGATACTTCGATTCTGTCGCCTGGTACCAAAGAGATTGTCGAAAAGACTATTCCGCTTCATCGCCTTGGTGATCCACGTGAAGTAGCCGAGACGATCTATTTCTTGTCCGGTCCCGCGTCGTCTTACATAAACGGAGCCGAGATTCACATCAACGGAGGGCAACATGTCTGATGGTACAACGGTCAGAATTGTGATGAACGGCATGAACATGGAGAGGAGAATTATTACTGGCGGCTGCGCTCATCGTGGTGACGCAACTGGTGGTGTTCGCATCGACATGATTGCCGATCTGATGCGGGTTCTCCCGCCCGGCAGTGCATTGAGCCTATGCAGTCCATTGACGACGCCCCTCAGGAGGTAAACGCGATCCTCATGAGTGTGGTGTGGGGACAGTCAGGGGCAATTGGTGGACATTTCCCACGACTGCAGCGCGTCGTAATCGGACGGTTTCGCCAGTGGGGGACGCTCAAACAGCCAGGTGAGGTAGCAATACGGAATGACACTACCAGTGAGTGGCGACTGGCACTCGCATTCAGGCCGTCGATGGTGTCTGAGAGCAACCAGCGGCGACCGATGATAAACGGGCGAATTGAATTTTTGCAGCGGCTTTTGCTGACGGACCCGTTGTCGTTTGTCGGGTGACACAGAAAGTGAAAAACTGCTGCAACAGTCAGTGAAATAATCCGGACGGCTAGCGCTTTTCTCCGAGGACTCGGTCGTCCACCACTGTCGCGGATCGATCCAGAGCGGCCAGTTGCGATTCCCGATAGCAGCCGTTCAGCAAAGCCGGATCACGATCATCCGGCCAGCAATTCCGCGCAACGGTCGCTCAGTAACTGACGCTCGCACTTCTGCCCGTTACGCTTCGTGGTCTGCCAGGGTTTTTCGCATCAACGCATTCGGCACGACGACACCGCGGATCATCGGCGATCGCTGCTCCAGCACTTCAAACCCAAAGTGTTCAAAAAACGGCTGCGCGGTACGACTCACATCTGAGGTGAGCATTTCCAGTCTTTGACGTTTGGCATTTTCGTGAATCGTCTCCATGAGGAGACGCCCCGCGCCCTGCCTGGAATGATCGCCCGAGACAAAGAAATGATCGATGTAACCGCTCTCCTGCAGGTCCGCATAAGCGATAAGCAGTCCGTCTGCCTCTATAACAAACGGATTGATTCCCCTGATCCGCGTCTCCCAAACGCAGCTGTCCAGATCGGCAGGTGCCCACGCCTCGATCTGCATCGTGGAATAGTCTCTACTCGCGATCTGATGGATGGCAGAGTAATAAACGCTGAAAAGAGCCGCTTCGTCGCCGACTCGAAACTTACGCACATGCAATCTACTTTCTCCGCAATCTGTTTGCAGTTCTTGATTGTCGACAAAACCGGAGCGTGTGTCGAATGTCTTTTCCTGGCCGATCCTTGCCCGCCGCTGACCGGCGACAAGCAGGGCACTGGCTTGCGACCGGCTATCGACAGCAAGCGCACCGATGAGAACACAGCTTTTTTCACATACTGCAATAGTTCGCGACGGATATTTCACTATCTCCGTCACGTGCTGGTCGCTCAGCGTCGCTCTTCCTGAAAAATCTCCTCGAATTCAACGACGTATTTTTCATTAACGATGACACCCGGCACGGACACCTGGCTTCTGACCTCCAGACTCTCACGAGAACGGCGTCATCTGTTCACCGCACACGTTGATCCGTCAAGATGGAGGCGCTGCAGGCGGATGTGCCCGGCATACCGCCTGCGCATCCTGGTAGGGCAGATCCGGGTCAGGCTGACCTGTGGGCTGGAACGTCAGGAAGCATGTGTTGCCGTCCTTTAATGCGACCTGCAACGGCGCCGCATAGGTGTTGTCCAGGAAGATCTGACCGTGCTTGCCGACCAGGGTGACCAGGTTGCCGTGCCCATCCATCACAGCCAGGCGTTCGTCAAGCGGCCGTTGATCGGCCTCAGAGACCGCCGACAACAGGTAGCGCTGCACTTGGCGCAGGTTGAAGTCCACCACCTGCACCGAGCCGCGCGCTGGCTTCACCGACTGGATGCCATTGGGCAGGTTCGCGTTGCGCGGCAGGCTGGTGGTGTTGATCTCCACCGAGCTTTCGCTATAAGCGGGCAGGCCTGGGATCACGGCGTGACCCCAATGGTCGGTCCATGCTGGGCCCGCCGGCGTCTGGATTTCCACCCCGCCCAGGTCGCCGACCTTGGCGATACCGAACGTGTCGCCCGCGTTATATGGAGAAAATGCCACGGTACCGCCGGCTGCCACTACCGCGCCTTGCAATCCCCAGTCCGTCGACAGGTTGCCTTGGGCATCGCGGTTGGCCGACAGGTTGACGTGGGTGTAGCGCGGCAGCGCGTCAATCGACACCGACGAATTGACGGCATTGCCTGGATTGGCGAGGCTGGAACTCAGGTTGTAACTGAACTGCGGACTGACTGTGTCGGAATAGCTTGTGCCAATGGCGCTGCTGTTGCCCGCCTTGCTGGCGTATATCCCGACGCTGGCGCTGTCGAGGGGAAAACTAAGCGTCAGGAAATACTGGTTGTCCGAACGCACGCGCTTATCCGCGCTGAGGTCTTTCGCCGCTGACAGGGTCACGGAGGTACGCCTGAAGCTCTTGCTCCATGAGAGTGTTGCACGTTCGCGCGTCGCATCCGGGCCACTCAGCCGACTGGCGGCAAAGCTTGCAGAAATGGCGCCCAGGGTCGAGTGGAACCAGGACACCCCGGCGGTGTAGCTCTGGCTCGCGCTGGGCGCGGTATGGGGATTGTCCGGCCGTTGCAGCACTTGTGCCAGGTCACGATAGCCATCCGTCTCCCAGGTCGCCGAGAAGTTGGCGGACAGCCGCTCCAGCGGCGAGACAGACAAGGTCGCGGCGATCTGCTGGCCCTGGAGGCTGTTGCCTGCCATCACGGCGCTAGAGGCGCGCACGCCTATGGAGCCGCTAAGTTCTTCGGTAGGAGAGGCAGAGAACGTGCCCGCCAGTGCGCGATAGGGCGCGGAAATCAATACGCCGGCATTGAGCGTGCCATGTTTGCCCACGTTCCAGCCATTGCTGGCGGTGGCCACCAGTGGGGTCTGGCTGTCGCTGCCACGATACGCCTGGTACCGGCCTACGGCGATGGACAGTCCCTGGGCCGTGGTGTTGCGCACTGCGCCGAACGATGCTGCCGGCACGATGAACTGCTGCCGTACGCCGCTGGTGGAAATCACTTGCACTTCCAGGTCCGAATTGCCGCTGATGATGGGCACGTCGTTGATGGTGTACGCGCCGGCCGGCACCTGCGTCATCAGGATCAGCGTACCCAGTTGCCGCACTTCGATCCGGCTCTGGCCGTTGGCGATACCGCTGAAGCTGACGCCGGAGGCCCGCGTCTGCTGCAGTGCGTATTCGGGAAAAAGCTGCGCGCCACGCAGCGTGCCGACTGCGAACAGCGAGCCGGCGGGCGAGATCTGGCCCGCCTGGAAGGTGGCGCGCAGGCTCGGCACAGCGTGCTGCGCATACGTGTCGCCCTGCGTGAAGGTCGAACGTCCGCCCTGCGAGTAATAGTCCTGGCGGCTGCGGACGATCCAGTCAGCGACGTTCAGGCCTGTCTCGCTGTACGCGCGCAGGTACTGGTAGCCCGAGTCGCCACTGCCGCTACGTGCGCCACTCACGTTGTAGTTGATCACGGTAGCCGTGCCGCCCGAGGCGTACTGGTTCTGTATCGCCTGCTCGACGGGCGCGCGCGCCGCCAACGGCGTGACGATGTGGACCTCCGACTGATTCGGCAACTGCGTGATGTCGGTTTCCGGATAGGCCTTGCGGTAGTCGAGGCAGGCCTCATTCGAGGTGCGGTCGGGGACCTTCAGGCCGGCACGTTGCAGCAGCTCTGGCGTGAAGCACAGCGTGCCTTCTTCGTTGAAGCGCACGTCCATCGTGCCCAGATCGGCGCCATTGACGTTCAGGCGCACGGGGCTGGTGCCAGGCAGAAAGCGCGCGGTCTTGCTGAAATACGCCGCGGCTTCGGCCGAAATACCCAGCCGTTTCAGAGTTTGGGTGTCGAATTGCTGCGCGAACGCGGTAGCGGGGGCCGTCATGCAGACAAGCGCGGCCAAGCCCGCAGCCGTGTACGCGAGCGGGTTCATTTCACTGGGTTCGGCTTGCAGCCATTCGTCAACGGGATGGCGTAGCTGCCTGCGGCGTAGCCGTAGACCGTGGCCGGCCAGATCGTGACCGTGCTGCCGTTTGCGGGCTGGTCGTTGACCGGCAATTCGAAGCGTTCCCCAGGCAGCAGGTAGGTCTTGGGCAGCGGTAGGGCGATGTTGCGGCTGTCGAGGCGGGCTTGCTGAGCGAGGCGCACTACGTAGCCACTGTCATTGCATAGATGCAGCCTGCCGTTATCGAGGGTGGCAGTCAGGCGCGTCCAGGGATCCTTCAACTTCTCCAGCGAGCGCGGCTGGATGATCATCGGGATGTTCTGGCGGAAGGTGGTCTGGATCTGGTTGTCGGCACCGCGTGCAAAGGGAATGCCTTCGAACGCCACGCGCTTGAGGCGTTGCGTGGTCAGCGGGCCCTTCTTGGTCAGCATGAAGCGCACCAGCTGCGACTGGCCGGCCTCCAGCCGCGCCATGGGCGGCGTGGCGACGACCAGCTCTTCCTGGTCTTCGGCGATGTTCTCGATGCTGGTGTAGAGCAATACCGGTGTCGGGTCGGTGTTCTCCACGCTCATGGTGCCTTCACCGGTCGCTTCATCCACGATCAGCACCGAGCTTGCGGGAACGACGCCAGCGGCGCTGGCCGTGTTGGCCAGCAGTGCGCAGGCCAGGGAAATGCAAGTGAGGAAGGGTTTCATATCAACAGGAAAAAGACGTGTTCAAGCCGGCCGATGTCGGCCCGCGGGAAATGGCTATCGGCAGGACGGCCTACTGGAAAATGGCTGAAAGGCTTATCGAGCCATCGAGCAGGGCCTCGCGGCCCAGGTACAGCGTGGAGGTCGGCGCGATGGCCGTTTCGATCAGCACGCCCACCGTCAGCGTGTGGCCGCTGGCCGGGAGGTGCTGCTCGCCACGCTCCCAGGCGATCAGGTCCGTGGCGCCGACCACGGTGTCGACATCCATCTGCCGCCACGTCGTGCCGCCATCCGCCGAGACGATCAGGTGCGCCGGTGCGCCGTCGAGCGTGGCGGTGTCCCGGCGCCAGCGCAGCGCGAATGCGCCCAGGGGTTTGCCGGACACGAGGCCGATACCGTGGCTGGTGTCCGGCGCCAGACCGAGCCTGATGCTTGCCGCCGGACTGGCTGAACCGTCGCCGCTGGACTGCTGCAGTGCGACCGCTGCCGGTTGGTCACACGTAACCGTCACACTGCGTTGCTGAGGCGGCAGCGCTGCGGCCTCAGCAGCACGCAACAGGTTGCGCTTGATCCTGCCGTAGTCGACCGTGGCTGCGCCGCCCAGGTGGATGCGGCAGTTGGCCGGCTGCGGCACGGAAGGCGCAGCAAGGCTCGCCGTGCTGAGCGTGATGCCCAGCAGGGCGTGAAGAAGTTTCAGGTAAGGGTTCATGATCAGCCGGCGCTTCCGGCGCGAGGCGGCGTTGGCCGCTAGAGATAGACGAGCGTCAGGACAGCTCCGCCGGTGAAGGGAACTTCAGTGACTACGCCGAGCTGGCCGGTTCGATCCAGCGCTACCTGGGTGCGCATGGTCCCAACGAATTCGTAACCCAACACAGGTTCCTTTTGGCCGGGCACGCTCCAGGTTTCCAGGCTGCCGTCGTCGTGAAAAAAATTGCCGACCGAAGGCTCCCACGTCTTGCCGTTGTCGCCGCTGAAGATCGAATCCGTGGCCGCCTGGTCTACTGTGAAACCGGGGACCAACCGCAGCGCCCAGGAGCCGATTGCCCGTCCTGCATCGTTTCGCAATCCATACTGTCGGGCGGGCGACCAGCTTTTGCCATGCCCGCCGAAGAAAACGATGTCTTCCGTGAACGGCACCAAGCCGGCGTTGGTGTCGCTGATCGTCAGCGCTACCTTGGTTTTCGCCTCGCAGGAGATGTGCAATTCACGGTCGATTACCGGCAGCAGCGTGTAGGTGTCCCATTTCAGGTCCTTCACTTTCACCTTGCCGTAATTAAAAGCGGCCTGGTTGGCAATCTGCACCGTGCACGCCCCCGGCTTGATTTCACCTTGGACCACGACTTTCAAGGGCGTGTTTTGCGCGAGGCTTGCAATCGGGACAAGGGCGCAGGTCCACGCAATCAGAGTTCGGAGTTTCATTGTCTTGTGGCGATGTGCCTATCGGCGCAGCGTGCGCGCCGACAGGCTTCCGGATCAGAGATAACTGAGGGTGATCGTGGTTTCACCACGGAACGCCAGGTCGTTATTGAGCGTCAGCGCCGATTTCGGCTGGATGACAGCGCCAATCACGATGTCGCCGCTGAACAGCGACGCGGAAACCGGCACGTCGGGCGTGGCCGGGTCGGCGAAACTCACAAAGCTGGAGCCGTCCGATTTCAGCTGCGCGGCATTGGCCGCTGTGTTGGCCGCACTGGTCCACGCAGCCCTGTCGGGGCTGGTCACGACCAGGGCCGCCGCCGCAACACCGTTCGCGGCGGCGGCGGTGTAGCGGAAGTTGCGAAACTGGAACACATAGCGACCAATGCGGGTGGCCGACGTCGCCGCATCCACCAGATCGTAGATGTAGCCCTTTTTCGCTCCGGCCGAGATGCCGGTGGCCTTGTGATTGAGTGCGTCCTCCGAGATGATGGCCGCTTTGACGGTGCCGGCGACAGACAGGGCGACGGCGGCATCCCCGCCATCGCACTTGATGGATAAAGGCTGGACGATGGGCGCGAGCGGGGTCTCGGCGTCGTCTTTCAGCGACGCCGGACTGACCTTCTTCATGTCGAAGGAGATCGCACCGGAGGTTGGGGTGCAACTGCCCGGACTGATAACGCCGCTTACCTTGACGTTCAGCGCTGTAGGAGCCGACGCGGCAGCCGGAGGGTTGGCCGCCGAAGCCGTCGTGCCCGCGGCACAAGCCAGTGCTGCGAACAGGATCTTACTGGAATGGAAATGTTTCATCATTGCTCTCGAAATATCGAAGCCTGTGCCACGCGAAGAGGCGTGGATCAGAGGTAGTTCAGCGTGATGACCGCGCCGCCTTCGAATTTGAGGTCACCGGTCAGCTTCAGGTCCTTCTTGGCAAGAATGAGCGGTGCAATTAACAAGTCACCTTCAAAAACACTGGCCAGGACAGGGGTGGTGTTAGCGTTCGTGTCGGCGAACGAGACGTAGTTGCTGCCATCCTTCTTCAGTTGCGCCACGTTCCAGCCGCTCTCTTTTGCGGTGTAGCTCCACGAGTTCTTGTCGTCGCTCTGGATGATGACGGCCTTGGTGGCGACGGAGCCCGTGCCGCCACCCGTGTACGTGAAATTGCGGAACTGCATGCCATACACACCAACGAGGCTGTTTCCGTTCGCCGTGTTCACCAGGTCATACTGAAATGGTTGGCGAGTCGACACGCCAGCCGGATGGTCCTCCATGTCCGAGCCGTAGGCCGTCGATGCCTTGGTCGAACCCGTCACGTTCAGCGCGATTGCGGCGTCGGCGGTGCAAGTGATCCTAACCTTTTGGGCGATGCCGGGGAGTCTGGTTACCGCGTCGTTGCTCAACGATTTCGGATTGATGTTCTTCATGTCGAACGTCAGGTTGCCTGAGGCCGGCGTGCAGCTGCCTGGCGTGATTGTGCCGGTGACGCTGATCTTGAAGGTGGGGGCGGTCTGGGCCATGGCGCCGGTGCTGGCGGCACAGGCCAGGAGGGCTGCGAAGAGCTTGCTGGTATGGTGTTTCATGGTTGTCTGAAAGCCAAAGTGAGAGCGGGTCGGAAGTCACGTGGGGCTGCACTGGGTGTCTAAAGTGAAGTGCATTCGTGACGAAAACCATGGTAACAATCGGACACCGCAGGGCGCCATCAGACAACTCTGACGTGCCCCTGAAATTTTTCCTGGACGAGCGCACTCGACCGTATGCGCATGTTTATTTGCTAGCTGTCGCTGGCCATCATGAAAGTCTCGAACGTCGTCGGCACAAGTGCGGGGATGATCCAGAAATGGCGTGATATGTTCATCACATTCACTGACCACCTGGAACCCAAGGGAAGCCTGTTGTCGCGGAATCGCGTCCGTGTCGCACCGGGCGCCTCGACGCAATGTCCATTCTGCGGCCAGATCGGAAGTGCGCAACGCGCGGATGGCAGTGGATGGTCCTGTGCAGGATGTGGCCGCCTGTTTTCAATGCGACGCAAACTGATTGACCGCAACGGCCAGTTGCATGTCGTGGGTGACACGGCACAAGATACCCAAATGGATGAACGAATAAAGGACGACGATCGGTGAGAAAGCAAGCTTCGCACCGCGGTGCCCGGCCGGTGCGCACGAAGGAAATGTTGTTGCCGCTGTCGACAGACAAGGTGCGGTCACTCTCCCTCGAAAATCATCTTGCATTGTCGACGATCCGTGCGGGCCGCGGAAATCTCGACCAGCTTTGCTGCCTGCTTAGGGTGGTGTACCTGGCCTTCTACATGCGCGAGGAGACAGTGACGGGATTCGATCTCGTGCCGTACCGCCGTGCCGAGGCTGTGCTTGATGTGTGCATCACCCGCGTGGGGCGTGACGAACCCTGTTATTTGCTCGATGAGGAGCTTCCAGAAGTCGAGCGCGTACTGGCGCTGCATGACGAACAACTGGCTGCTGTATCGAGGCATCGGTATCTGCTGGCATGGGAGCGACTACAGCGCTTCGTCACTGATCAGAAGCGCTCGCCGATTCCGGTGGATGCGGCCAAATAGCTAGGACGAACTAGCGGTCACGGGCGCTCTTGTTTGTCGCGTGTGTATTATTCGCCGCGTGGTGGGGACATTAAAACTTAGCCACTACATGTCAAAAGTTCGGCAATTTTTTATGCAAAGTCCACGAACTTTCAGTGGGCAATGCGTTTCCGTTGTTGAGACCACGAGGTGCAGTTCCTTTTCGACACCTATAAAGAGGGCAGCCGCACCGTTGGTGAAGAATGAGCGTTAGTCTGGCCGCACGCCCAATTTGCTGGGACCTCGTGCGGAGCTCTCTTGAAAACGTCTCCACTCGTTTCTGTAATTGTAGGTACGTGGTTGAGCGTGCGGGGCAACGTCGAACAGACGTCAAGGCGAGTAGCTGCTAGGCCAGCTTGCAGGTTCTCTCCTGCGCGGGACTCAAGAAGACGACGTGATTGAAAAGGTTCGCGCAACGGTGAGTGCTATGGTGGAAGGGATGCCGCTGTTTTCTCCTCGCTGGATCGATTAGAGACCGGGACTCAGAGTGCGAACGGATTTTTCGCCGACCCCCGCGGACGAGGATGATCGGTTATAGCCCTGACAGTGACGGTTGCTCAGCCAGCCTCGTGCGTCCTTGCGGCGGGCAATCTAATTTGCCCTCTTGGTGTTCCCTTTGAGTCTGGCATATAGGTTCGACTTGCCATTTTTCGCCACAAACTTGAGTGTTTCCGTCCTTCACCATGATCGGTTAGCCGTTGAGGTACCGTCTGCGCGGTCAATCGTGCGGACGAACGCGGTAAGAAACGTGGCAACAAATTTTGCCCACTTCGTGACGCCCCATACTGGGGACATTTCAATGTATAGCGTTAATCTCACAGCTCGGTGAGCCTTCCGCCAGCACATGCGAGCGTCGCGCGCCTCCGCGTCGCTCTTACACCTGACTGTCAAGCCGGGAGCGCAGCATGAAACAAGTAACCGGTCGATCAGAAAAAATCTCTCGATAGTTTAGATGTCAGGACGGGATGTGCTCCGCGCACACGCGCTTGACCGTGGCAGGTCCAACGCCGAATTTATCGGCGGTCTCCCGGATGCTCAAGCCAGTTTCAGCATGCCATGCATTGATGGTTGCGCAGTCGTGGGATCGAGCGCACCCCTTGAATTTTCCTTCCGCCTTCGCGATCACCACGCCGCGTCGCGGCATTTCGGCGCAGCTCAGATAATCAGCTTCGCCCTGCGCGGCCATGAGCGCCAGCACTGCGTCGCGTGTAGCTCGTCATAGCGGTGGCTGATGCGGCGGAGCCAACTCACGATGAGAACGCCGCCGTGCCGCAAACCGTGTTCGGCTTTGCGTCATTGTTCCCGCACGTCCGGCGCGACGTGGTTTCCACGTACATCGTGGCACCGAAGGAATCGATCTGACCGGCGCATCCAGCACCGTATCCATCACGAGCATTTCGTATTGCATGAGTTGGCCGCCCCGGCAGGGATATTCTGCTCATCGCTCAACCAAAGATTTTGCCTTGGGCTGGACCGCGTTAATCTCTGGTTCGGCATATAGACGCGTCTTTCCCTTCTTGCCCAAAAACTGTAAGCGATCCGTTATCGACATCTATCCAACAGCGCTCTGAGCAAGGAACATAGGTGTCCACCTACTTTTGAGGTGGACACCTATGACTGACAAAGATCCAGAGTTAAGAGTAGTTCGTCAAAGCAGCGATGGCCGTCGTCGTTACGACGAGAACGGCAAACACGCATTGATCGAAGCGGCGCTACGTCCGGGAGTGTCGGTAGCTCGTCTGGCGCAGGAGCACGGGGTCAACGCCAACCTGCTACGCAAGTGGATCACGAAATATCTGATGGGGCGCGAGAAAGGTATATCGCAGGCGTCGCGGGATGATGATGGCGATGTGTCGCCTTCGAGCAAGGTGACTGATGGAGTCGCCATCGATCTTCCGAGTTCACGCAGCAAGCCCGTTCCTGCCACGGCATCGCCATCGACGTTTGTGCCGGTCGTTTCGATGCCACCGGTGCCGGTGCCTACTCTGGCGTCCCCTTCGATGACGCTCGCGCTCCAGGTGCGTTTATCAAATGGTGTCGAGCTTGAGCTTGGCGGAGCGATTACAACCATTGACGAGTTGACGACCATGGTCCAGATCCTGGGGAGGCTGCCGTGTTCCGGTTCGACGAAAGCTTGAAGGTTTATTTACACCGAGATCCGGTCGATTTCCGCTTCGGCATGAACAGCCTGTCGATTCTTGTCGAACAGTCGATGCAACTGAACCCGATGGATTCCTCGCTCTATGTGTTCGGCAACCGGCGTCGCGACCGTATCAAGATTCTCGGGTGGGACGGTAACGGGTTCTGGCTTCTCATGAAACGCCTTGAGGCCGATCGCTTCACCTGGCCTGACCGGAAAGCCGAGATCGTGACGATGTCGACGGACCTTTTGCATGCACTGCTCGACGGTGATGACGTTACCACGATCCAGCGACATCCGAGGCGCGAATATCAGCGTGTGAGCTGAACGCGTTATAGCCATATCTGTCCAATCAGCATGCCGATCCAGGTCGCCATCACCGTCGAAGAACTCAATGCGCTGCTTGCAATACGCGATGCGTACGGCTTGCTCCAACGCGAGCACGAAGAGGCTCGGAGTGTGCTGCGTCTGGTGACAGCCGAGCGTGATCTTGCGGAAGAACGGCTACGTACATATCGTCGTGAGCTATTCGGTGCGAAGAGCGAGGCACGAAATCTGGAGCAGCCCGATCTGTTCAACGAGGCCGAGGCGCTCGGTGCGACCGCGATACCTGCACAGGAAGATACTCAGGAAACAGCAGTTGCTGCCCACGCTCGCAAAAAGCGAGGCCACCGCAAACCTCTTGATCTCAATCTGCCACGCGAGTTCGTGCGGCACGAACTGCCCGAAGCTGAACGCTTCTGCAATCACGACGGTCAGGCACTCGTTGAGATCGGCATCGAGACCAGCGAGCAGCTCGATGTGATCCCCGAGCAGCTTCGCGTGATCCAGCATCAGCGCGTCAAGTATGCGTGTCCTTGCTGTGATCTTGGCATCAAGGTTACGCCGGCACCGCTGCGTATTATCCCGCGGGGACTGTTGAGCGAATCGGCGCTCGCGTGGATCGCCACAGGCAAATACCAGTTCGGCATGCCGCTCTATCGTCAGGCGGGTCTGCTGCGTCGCTTTGGCGGCGATATCTCGTCTAACACGATCGCTGCCAGCATGGTCCGGGTTGGTCTCGCGTCTCAACCCGTGATTAACCTGATGCGCGATGCGCTGCTTGATGCAGAACTAATCTACTGCGACGAGACGACCCTCCAGGTTCTGAAAGAGGAAGGCCGCCGACCGCAGACGACGAGCTACCTGTGGGCGCAGATGACTGGCTCAGGCGTCCCCATCCGCTGCTTCACCTATACACCGGGACGTGGCACCCGGCTGGCCGACAGGCTGTTCACTGGAATCCGGGAAGGCGCGGTCATGATGACCGATGGCTACGAACCCTATAACGACATCGCCCGCCGTCACCACCTCGTCCATCTTGGATGCTGGGTTCACGTGAGACGGTACTTCGTCAAGGCGGAAGGCACCGTACCAAAGGCCGCCCGAACGCCCGATCTGCTTGCAACGCGCTTCATCAGGCTGATCGGAAAGCTGTTCGCTGCTGAGGCACGTAGTGAGACGTGGTCGCCACAACGTCGACAGCGATTGCGGCGACGATACAGCGCACACGTACTCGAAGTTGTCCACACACTGATGCTTGAGCAATCGTCCGGTATTGTGCCGAAAAGCCTACTCGGAAACGGGCTGACTTATCTGCGCGCGCAGTGGCCGAAGCTGATCCGCTACGTTGAGAACGGCTGTTGGCCCATTAGCAACAATCCGTGCGAAAACGCGATTCGCCCATTCTGTGTTGGGCGCCGCGGCTGGCTCTTCTCAGACACCGTTGATGGCGCAAACGCAAGCGCTAATCTTTACTCGCTCGTAGAAACCTGCAAAGCCAACGGCATCGATCCGTACCGGTACCTCTACTGGCTGTTCCAGCGTCTCCCGCTGGCAAAGACCGTTGACGACTACGACGCATTGTTACCCTGGAAGATGCTTGCCGACTAATATGAATCACTCAGCACTTCGTTGATGACAATCCAGGACCTTTCGGCCTCGCGTTGATTGCCATCAGGCTTTGCTGCGACAATACATGCCTTCCATAATGCCCAACCGCGAGCACGATTCCATGTGTCTCTATCGAAAGGTAACTCTCTCCGGAACACTGCCCGGCTTGTTCCCGAAAATTGAGTCCAGGCGATCACGAGGTCGCACGCAGGGTCTCCGACTGCTGCGCAACCAAAATCAATGACGGCACTCAGTCGCCCATCAGTGACAAGCAGATTGCCGAGCGCGATGTCTCCATGAACCCATACCGGAGACGCTTGCCACTCCGATTGCAAGGCAACATTCCACAGTCGCTCGACCGTTCTCGTATCGATATGGTCCCGAAGTTCCGTGAGGGCTTCTCGAATTTGCTGGTCGTAGATTGCTAGCTTTCCGCCTCGATGGAAATTGTGTTGCCCTGCCGGCGGACCATCCTCAACATCGATCTGGTGAAGCGCGTCGAGAAACCCGGCAAGAGAGCCAGCGAATTGATTCATGTCTTCGATCAATTCTATCTTCGCTGGCTCACCTTCGATCCATCTATAAACAGACCATGGCCATGGATAAGTGCTGTCTGGCATCCCCTTAACGATGGGTACCGGAATTGGGAGCGGCAAGTGCGATGCTAGCTTAGGGAGCCACCGATGCTCTTTCTCGACTTGCGCAACGTATGCAGGGCCACTCGGCATCCTGACCAGCTTATCGTTGCCCAAACGGAAGGTTCGATTGTCCCAGCCTCCGGGCTCCACCATTTCTACGGGTAGATTCGCCCATTCGGGAAATTGCGCGTGGATCAATCGCTGAACCAGCCGGTCGTCGATTTGTACGGGATTGGTATCTTGCATCCTGGCTCAACGTGGTGACGACAATAGACCACAAGAATATCACCCATGCTAGCCGCCACTCTGAGGGGTGCTGTTGATGGATCGCGTACCAAAAACTTCAGTCCCCTCAAAGTTGACCACGTTTTGACCAACGCAGCTCGGTCGACTTCCTCGGGCTCTAGTGCTTGCGCGATCTTCCCGGTGTCACCGATGCATCCGAGGACAACCCATTCAGTCACCGGCAAATATTCCCAGCGGTTATCTTTCCGTACCCGCAGCCTGTACTTCGCCCCAGTCTCACTGCGAACGATGTAACGCCAGTTCCCTTTGGGCAGGTCATCACCAAGGCGCAACAGAAATGCGCGTGCGACATTTTCATCCACGGGTCGACGGTTCATCGTCCGGTAGACCTTCAGTGTCACACGTCGACAACCTCTTTCCGTCGTCGGCATGCAGGCCGCGCGGCTCGCACCTTTCCCATAAGGCCCGGTAAAGGTCTCGACCTGCAAGCTGGCACGCTTCCATGCACGAACGAACTGATCCAGCACTGGCTCATCATCGTTCACCAGGTACGCGTACCGGCGCCGCCCCCGTATCGGCTTAAACAGTTTCACCCGTTGGGCGACGGCTGCAATTTTTTTTTCCCACCGCTCGCGGAACTTTTCGACGGTCGCCCGGGCCATCTCCAGTTCCGCTTCATAAGCCGACAGTTTTCCCGGCACGATTACCTCTCATTAGTAACGAAGTATATGTCGCGTTGTGAAATCAAAATTTTCATTAACTTTTCATTAATATTTGTCTATAGCAATTTTACTGGAAATTCTTCGTGTTTTCTCGCGGATTCGGTAGTTTATGGCTCAGGATAAGAACTACTTTTTGCCCAGTAAATAAGGAACGCCGAAGCGTTCCCGCTGAGAGCCGGACTCGGGGTGCCGATTCGCCCCAGTGAGAAATGCAATGGTCTACAAGAACGAAGATGCTTGGGTTGAACCTGAAAACATCGTCCATCCGATTGTTCTTATTCCACGCAGGGAAGTGGAGCGAATCACCGGAATGTCCAGATCATGGCTGTACCAGGCGATGGCCGAAGGTCGGTTCGTCAAGCCCGTGATTTGCTCCCCTTCGGCTGTGCGCTGGGTTCTCAGCGAAGTGTACGAGTGGGTTGAAAGCCGGGTTCGGGAACGTGACAACGCGACGTTGACCGATTCCGGTCAATAACCCTTCACCCGGTTCACGTGTCCAGACGACATTGACGGCCGTCGCACACAACCGGCCGCATCACCTGGACGCGTGTCGGCACAGCTTCCGCGAAACCGGAAGATCACACCTCTACTTCATCATGCAAACGAATACCGCACCTAGCAGGCTGCCCAGCAGTACGCGGGCAGCATTGGCGCTCATCAAATCGAATGTCACGGGTTTTGACCGGATCACGGTCTGGATCGATCACCCTGCTCCCGATGTACCTCTTCGTCGCATTGCCCGATACTGCAACGGGAAGCCGGTCATTGACGGCGGGAAGTCGCTTGCCCGTCACCCGATGTGGCAGACCAGGATAGAGCTGTTCCAGCCTGCGCCCGCAGCCTTCGGCATTCTCCGTCAGGCACTTGGCGGGATCGCATCCAAGGTCACATACGCCGAGGTCGCGATCGACTGGATTACCCGCGACGGCGACGATGCCGTGGCGTTGCAGTGCTATCTGTTGCGGCACCTACACATCGCTCATCTCCGGCATCCTGTCTCTTTCCACGCGGGAACCGCCTACTACAGTCCACGCTCGTCAGACCAGGCCGAACGACATCACCGCAACGTCGCGCTATACGCGGACAGGCCAAGCAAGCTATGGCCCGCTGCCACAACCTGCCCACCATGCTGTCACCTTGAATACCGGTTCAGCGGCACAGATGCATGCCGCGCGGTAGGGCTGAACACGGTTTCCGATTGCGCGGCGTTCGACCACCCCAGATTCTGGAGCCGGAGCCTCACGCTGTTCGATTTCCGGAAAACCGACATCGGCCGGATCGTTGCCCCCGATCCGGATGTGTCGGGCTCGATGCTTCGAAGACATGCAGACGCCTTCCTTGAACAGCATGCGTACGGCGGCGATCCTGTACTACAGAACTGCGTTGTATCGAATCGCGAGATCGTGCGAGTTCTGCAGCCGCTCGATCAGCAGCACTTTCTTGCGAACCGATAGATGGCTGGGGGCGATCGGCGAGGCTGGTTGTCGTGATGATAAATACCCGAAACATTTCGACATCGTCTGCTCCATTCACTCCAGAACCTATCGATAAAACAGTCTTTTTTATTTGAATTTCGGGGTTTTTCGTGAAATCACCTCTCTCCACCATGCCTGCAATTTCGCAACATACAGGTGTACGCACACAGTGCGAATTACAGAATCTGCAGATCTCTGCAAACCGGTGGAATGAGCACTTTCATGATCGACATCCGAAGGCCTTTTTTGAGCACAATCATGCACATCAAGCCGACGCGTGAGCAACGCGCAATCATCAAAACCCAGCATCCGTTCGTTTCAGTTTTTGCAGTTGCCGGCTCCGGGAAAACGTCAACGTTATTCGCTCGCGCCCAGCATCTTGTCTCTCAGGGCGTAGTAGCTGACAGGGTTCTCATTCTCAGTTTTTCCAACAAGGCGGTCGAGGTGTTGCGAACCCGTCTTCGTAACACTATTCCGTCCGGCAACATCATGACCTTTCATTCCCTGGGTATGAGCCTGGTGCAGCGTCAAGAGGAGGCAACACGATACGGTGTAAAACTCGCGACACCGAAGCAGGGCCTGAAGACGCTACATCGCACGGTCAAGACGATGCGTCGGACCTGTACGCGCCTCCGGCAATCGGTTTCGATCGACCTGCGGACCGCAAAGGAGCGTACCCGGCTGATGAAGTTCTTTCTTGCAACGCAGCGGTCCACAACGCTCGAACAGCGTCTCGTTGCCGATTCCGATGCCGGGTTCACCGACTACGTGGAGGTTCTTCACGATCTTCGGCGCATCCGCAGGCGCTACGACCGGCTGCTCAGGGACGGGGGATTGATTGACTATGCCGGGATGCTCCGGCGTGGTCGGCTTGCGCTTGGCGATTCCCCATTTCCTTACACCTGCGTTCTGGTTGACGAGATACAGGACATGGATCAGGGGCAGGCCCGGCTACTGCGGAACATTGCGGAGCGCGTTTCTTCCATCATGGTCTTCGGTGATCCTGCACAGGCGATCTTCGGTTTCATGGGTGGCAAATTTCATGATATGAGAGAGATACTGGGCAAGGTAAAAGTGCTGCCTCTCTCCCGGTCGTTCCGCCTGACCCACGAGACCGCGGCGCTTGCGAATGCCATCAATACGAATTGCGGCGTTGTTGTCGTGGGCAGTCGTGGGGGCAGGAAGCCCGCGTTCGTGAAGTGCGAAACAGCTCGCGAACAGGAAGCTACAGTTGTCGCTCTCGTTGAACAGCTAAAGGCATCGGGGGCCGCGGGAGACGATATTGCCGTCCTCGCTCGCACAAAGGCGCAGTTGAGGCAGATAGAACAGGCACTGCTGGCAGCCAGTCACATGACGCACGCGGTGAACGGCGAAGAACAGCCCGCGCACATGGACCGTATGCTCGATGTTCTGGCCATGCTGAACCGCAACGTGGAGCGATGGCAGGGCAGGCACTCCCGGACAGAGAAAATCTGGCTTGAACGCAGGCTCGTCTTCCTGTGCGGGGCAAGGAGCCTTCCCAAGGCGGTGTTACAGAAGTGCCGGCGGCGCTTCCAGAAGGCGGCACTCGCTCCTTCGTTCTCCGGCCGTTATGCCGCCGTGAAGACGCTCTACGTCAGCCTGGCAGGCGCAGCGAATCCGGATGAAAGGAAGGCGGCGCTCATCGAACTGAACCGGTGGCAGGCAACCAGTGACCGCTTCAGGACGGTAAAGTCGCTGCGTGCTTTCATCCACGAAATGCGGCAACAGTCCCCAGTCATGTCATCGACCATTCACGGTGCAAAGGGCGACGAATGGGACTACGTGATCATTGTCGGCGTGACAGAAGGATCGCTTCCGTTCTACCGGGAGCTAAAACGGGGAGACGTCGAAGAAGAGCGTCGGCTATTCTACGTTGCCACCACCCGCGCGAAGAAACGTGCGTATCTGATTGAGGCACCGTATCACCACGCACCGTCCGGGCAGTTGTTCAACAAACGATCGCAGTTTCTAACCAGAGACGTGCGACGCACCTTGCAATCATTCACTCTGCGGTGGCCGCAGTGAGCGTATTGCACAAGCGGTTAGTGAATCGCGTCTTGTCAACAACGAGTTTACGACCCTGCTCGACGAGGGTCACCGGGAAGCACATGTCTGCACTCTGCGGCCTGACGTGCCATGTGTCGGAGGTCGCGCGCTCTGTTCTCAGCGATTTCTTCACGCCAATAAGGGGCGAGCTTGTGCGACCATTGTTCGAACTTCCATCCGTGCCAGAAATCGCCATCGATGAATATGGCGAATCGAACTTTGGTAAAGACGACGTCTGGCTTACCCGCGAGCCACGCTGCGTTACTCGTAAACGGTATCCACGCTTGTGTAGTTCTTTCCTTACGGAAAGTTCTATCTTGGTATCGCAGCCGCGAATTCGCGACATGGTCACTCGCCGCTGCTCGGACGTCATGTTGTCAGCCATTGCTAGGCCCCAGCGCGGATTCTGAATTCTGGTGGGTAAGTGAGGTTGCCACTTGTTCAAAAACGCACTCCACATGGCGATCGATCTCCTTCGCATCAATCGACTCGAATGACAAAAATGGCGACAGCCGGAGAAAGCGCTTTTGCGTTTCTCTGAACAACTGGCGCCGAGTGAAACTAGGGTACATTTCCGATGCGGTTAGAAGTCCAACTGCACTGCGCGCTGCGCAACCCAATGATCCGGGGGCCATCCAGAGTCGGCAGGACCAGAAGGAAGCATTCATGGCCAAGGGCGGTGACGCCGCGACCAGTAACACGGGCAGCTTGCAGGCGCCGGCTTCGCCGTACACGGTGACGGCCGACACGATCATTCCGGCTGCGCTCGTGACGGGCATCAATTCCGACCTGCCGGGAGAGATCATTGCCGAGGTGACGCAACCCGTGTACGACACGGCAATCGGCCGCTACGACGGCTAGGTCGCGTTCGGGCAGCAACGGGTGTTGCTCGTGTGGCTGCGCCTGGTTCTGCCCGATACCTCGTTGATCGCGCTCGACAAGCTGCCCGGCATCGACCCAGCCGGTTACGCGGGCCCAGAGGATGGCGTGGACTGGCATTGAGGCCGCATTCTGACGGGTGCCGTGCTGTCCACGATGCTCGGCGCTGACTCCGAGCTGGCGGTCTCGAATCAGGGCAGCGCCAATGGTAATACGGTTATCGCGTTGCGGGATAGCTCGCAGGACACGACCAATCAGGTCGGTCAGGAAATTACACGCCGCGACCTACGGCGAAGCGGTCGATGCCACAACGCTGATCCCGCACATGCTAGAACCAATTTATGACAATTGCTACAAAGCCAAATCGCATTGGAAATGGCACTTCGTTCGTCTGAGGTCATCCTCGGGTCGTAGCGCGCGGAACCCGGATGCGCTCCATAAATGTGCGCGGCTTCGCCGACGTTGACAGCACTGTACGGATCATCAGTCTGCCCGCTTGTGACGGCTCCGCAATCAGGATTCGCACATCGGTTAACGGTTCGAGCGTGCAACTGGTGGTTGTCGCATACTTTGTTGCCGCTGGCCCAAAGTCGACTGCGTTCGACTGGACGCGGCCACTCATAGGGGCGGCTCAAACCCAAACGTCGTCCCCCGCGGTGGGCGCGGCTCTCGCAATCGCCTCAGCACTCCCCATAAACTCCCCATGCCAACGAAGAACACCGTCACAGATAATGGTTCGAGTCCGGTCCCCGGTGCCACCGAATTCTTCGATTGTCAATCGCTGTTCTGGGTTGCGCCCGGGCAGCGAGGGGCAGCGGTCGGCCATCAAGAGCCGGTCAAGGTCAGGAGTTGGACGTCCGCTTCGCGTGCTCGCCCAGACTAAAACTGCGTACAGCGGAAGCGGCACCCAGATTCCCCCGTCGCCCGACGTCCTGTGCGAGGATCTCTCGGAAAACGCCCAATCCCGGCACGCCGTGCAACTGGCAGAACCCCTCAAGCACCTCGGCGATTGCGCCGTTCAATGTCTCTGGTTTGCGCGTACTGGCGATATGCGAACTGCCCCTTACCAGTTCCAGCATGTATGTCATACGGCCCAGCGCCATTGCGGCACCGGAAATAGATTTCTTTGGCATTCCAGCTCTCCCGCTCTATTTTCAATAAGTCACCATCACCGGCACCAAGTACCGTCAGTGGTCCGAATTTTTGGCACGGTCGCACGCAAGAACATTCTCGCCAACAGCCGCCGTCATCCGGACCGACTATGCATGGCGTTTACGAAACGCCTGGACAGGTCACGCGGTCTGTCAGACGCCCGTCGGAAGCAGCCGCTCAACGCCGCTTTCTTTTTCCCGTAAAACGTCCAGTCTCAAATGCCTCGGCGGGACGCTATTGCAGCCGCAATGACCGACAGCTGGGCCGGTTTTACAAAGTGGTGATCGAAACCGGCCTTAAACGATTCGGCCCTTTCGGAGCGGGCACGCAGTCCGGTTACCGCCAGCAACAACGGGCTGGGAATGACACCCGTGCGCCGGATTTCTCTCGCCACCGCGTGACCGTCCATACGGGGCATCTGGATATCGAGCATCACCACATCAGGACACCAGGCGTAGTACGCGGCGAACGCGCTTACACCGTCTACAGCCGTCTGGATGATGTAACCGTAAGTCGCGAAGAACAGCACGTAGGCATCGACCAGATCCGGGTCGTCGTCCGCGATGAGTAAGCGCACAGCTTTCGCAGTGGACATTGGGTTCCTGTAGGTTGCCCTTGTGTCGAGCAATTTGGGGACCCGATAGAATCAACGCAGCTACTTGCGCGTAATATAGATTTTGGGATCTGCCCCTACTGACTTTTTCCGCTTCTTTGAGGTTAAACATGCGATTGGCTGATTTCATCCTGCGTGACATGGAAACGATTCTGGTGCAGTGGGAGACGTTCGCCGCTACGCTGTTGCCGGCTGCCGGGGACATGAAATCGCTTGCTCTGCGAGATCATGCGCAACAGATTCTGCACGCCGTAGCGAAGGATCTGTCGACGGCCCAGACGAGGAAAGCCCAAGCCGAAAAATCGATGGGACGAGCCCCCGTGCTGATTGGGGCTCCAGAAACAGCTGCGCAGACACATGCCCTTGTGCGGGCACGAGGCGGATTCGACATTAACCAGTTGGCTGCAGAGTACCGAGCCTTGCGCGCGAGCGTCCTGCGCCTCTGGATGGACGAATGTCAGCCCGAAGCACCGCATCCGGAGGATGTGATCCGGTTCAACGAGGCAATCGATCAGGCGCTTGCCGAATCGGTCGAGTTTTTCAGTGCACAGGTAGATCAGGCTCGCAACCTCCTGCTTGGCATGCTCGGGCATGACATGCGCAGCCCACTACAGACCATCGTGATGACGGCCCAGTATCTGGCAGCATTGAACGCTGGGGAGCAGGTTTCAGTAGCGGCATCCCGCTTGATCAGGAGCGGCGCTCGCATGCAGGCGCTTCTGAACGATATGCTTGATTTCAATCGAACCAGGCTGGGTTTGGGGATCAATATCGCGCCGACAGATGGCGACCTGGAGAAACTGCTTGCCGACGAGCTCGACCAGTTGCGGGCAGCGCACCCAGACCGTCAGATCGATCTGGATGTGGAAGGGGACTGTCGGGGAGTTTGGGACGGCCGTCGTTTGCAGCAGCTGCTCGGCAACCTGGTGTTGAATGCGATCAAATACGGAGCGCCGGACGCGCCCGTGCGAGTCGTAATGACCGGCGAAGAGCGGAAAGTTCGTTTCGAGGTCAGAAACCAGGGAGCTGCCATCGATCGAACGACTCTGCAACGGATCTTCGACCCGCTTCAACGTGGCCTGAATCAGCAAGACTCATATAGCGCCGACGGCAACCTGGGGCTCGGTCTGTATATCGCGCGCGAGATTGCCAAGGCCCATGGAGGCGAGATCGAGGCGCAGTCCGACGAGGCACAAACCGTGTTTGCTGTGCGCCTGCCTCGTCGCCAGTAGCGTTCGTGATGTACCCCCGGCTCGGCCGTCCGGGCACCTTCGCGTGAGCCCCTTTAAGTGCAGGGGCTGCCGTTCACGATCACGCGGCAAAGCCTTCGCTTCGCTACATAGCCTTGCGCGGCGGCAGGTGCCTGACAATTGTCCTTGGATGATTGGTCGTCCGAATGTCTCCCTCGTGCGCTCAGGCAGCCGTCCGGATGACGTTGAGTGAGTGTCTCAAAGGGGGGACGAGAGCCGTTCCGAAGTTGGCGCGAACATTCGACCCGTTTTTGCTCTTTGTTTATAAATATCCTTGATCTTTTGACGCACAATTTACGAATTTGTAGCCAAGATGAAAGATATAAAACCACATTGGGAGACGCACTATGGACCTGCTCTACATCGGCGCAATTCTTGCCTTCGGCGGGATTTCGTTAGCAATGGTGATGGGCTTGGAGAAGTTGAGTCGTATCTCACGGGGTCGTGGAACACATTGATTGTGACGCTCGCCGGTGCTCTCGATCGCGCCAATCCGCACGCGTTCCTGTCGCATCCGGCATCGCAGGTTCTCCGACGCGTCGAGTTGATCGCAGAACTCCGCTTTCGATAACCGATTCGACGGCAGCATAGAGAACCTCGGTCGATAGTGGGTGGACAGAAAATTAGTCGGCGCAGCCGATGGCGTAGGTCATCGGTCAAAGCCTTATCAGGCGGGGTGGAGACGCTGCTGCATCACGGGTGAATGGGCCGCAGACGATGTGGCGGCAGGAGCGGTAGCTGGTCCGTTCATAAGTCCGATGTAAAGTTGCTTTGGCCGCACGAGTTTACCAGTGTGGTGTGTCGTCGATTGGCTCGATCTTCGGCTCCCGGCCACTTTCGGCCGGTCGATGCCAGCGTCCGGATCGTCAACAAAGTGGGGCGACCGGAATATATGGCCGCCCTGCCTCAATTAGTTCTCGATGCATCGATGCAGCTCATCCGCCTGGCCTTCACAGGCACTGCAACCCGGTAGGCTTTGAGCAGTGCCTAGAGGGCAGGAATCGGGGCGAGCGAATTGCCGGCTGGGATCTGCCCGCAATTTTGCGGTGGCGTGAGGTTCGCGAACCGCGCGTTGACCCAGAGCAGTGTTTCGGGAATCCATGCCAGCAGAGCATCAGGAGTATGGCTGAGAAGCGGAGTCTCGCCGTACTGAACCTTGACCCCACGCGAACAATAGTCGCGAGCCAGCGTCCGGACGTCGCCCGCGATCATGACGCCGTCGCCAGCACCGAACCCGGGCTGGTTTCCCGACGTACCCACAAGGTCGCCACCGGTACCTTCCTGAATCAGCATCGGGGCCGACGGCGTACCACCCGTTCCCATGATCAGGTCATTCATCATTTTCACGTACGCCGGGATCTTCTCTGGCGTCTGGTACTCCGGCCCGGCAATCGACGCCCACGTCAGTCCGGGGTACTGCGCCAGCACGTTGAGGATCGAGGCTTTCTGCAGCTGCTCGAAAACAGCTTTACCGTGCTCGTTGAGGTAGGGCGTCAGATCGACGTTGAACGCACGTGACATACCGACGAGCGCCATCGGCGTGAGTCCCGCCCATACCAGGCTACCATTGATGTAGCGCAGGTTGCGCGCTGGATCCACAAATACACCGCCGATCGACGAGCCAATGATGTGCCGGTCCACGTCGGGCGCGTAGGAGGGTGCCAGTTCGGCCGCCCACTCGCTCGCGATCGCACCACCGGAGTAGCCGACCAGGACGACTTTGGTGTCACCGGGCAGACCAACCGCCGGCGAGTTAAACGTTGCTCGCAAGGAATTCAGTACGTTCATGCCGTACTCCCGCCCGGCGAGGAAATCTGCCTGCTGGCCTTCGGTATCGGAGATCACAATGCTGTAGCCCTGCAACAGGAACGGAGCGAGCAGCACCGTCTCGATATCCGGAATCAATCCACCAAGGGTCAGTCCGCCTGAGATCGCGTAAGACGACTCATCATCAGGGTTCAGCGAGTCATAGACCGACTGGTACGAAATCAGCTTCTGCGGACCGATTCTGAAGGCCGGCTGGATCACCGAGGTGACGTTCACGGTCGGCTGCCCGAGCTGCCCTGTCGAGCGGTACAACAGCTGTGTGGTTTTGATCGGCAGTGGAAAGCCGAGGACGTGGTACGGAACGGTCCGCGTCTTCAGCACCGTACCCGGATTGATGTCCGCCAGAGGCGTGCTACCGCTGTACTGATAGAACGGATCTTGCCCGGGTGGGACCCGTGCTTCGGCCGAACTTGCTGCGCCTATGATCACCAGCGACGCAGCAATCAGGGCTACTCGCTGCCTCGCAACTGCACGCCAACGACGCTCTACGTTTTTTGTCTCCGACATCTCACGCTCCCAATGAGTTAGATCAGTCACTTTATGTAACGCTAGTGTTATTTTTTCATCGTAACAGCGTTGTTATTTTTCCCTCAAGTGGTGGTTTACGCTGTTTGGGTTTACGCTTGGTTCGTCGTGAGTTCGAAGCTCGACCGCGGCCATGTTTCAACATTTGCGAACGCGGGATCATTCGCAGCGGGGTGCGACCGAATGCCCAGTTGCCTCTGAGCAGCAATCCGTTGGCTTTCTATCGCTGGAAGGCACGTATGGCCACTGCGTGGAAAGGTTCGCTTCAGGGTATAGCGAGAGACCGTTCAGGGTCGATAGCGGGCCGACAGGAAAATAGTGAGCGTAGCTGATGGCGTAGCTCGTCAATCAAAGCCTTGTCAGACGGGGCGCAGATACTGCTGCATCATCGGCGTATGTTCCCCGCTGCTGTCCCGGAAAAGGGGCAGAGGAATGTCAACACTGCCCCACTGACAGACACCGCTCTGAACAGGAGAAGGTCGCTTCAGAAAAGATTGCACGAGTCTGGGCTTACGAAAATCCCTGTAATCAGGGCAGCCAAGGTATAACCCGCGACGATTCCGATCGCAAATCGCGGCCAGGTAAGTCGAAACTGAGTATATCGGCAGACGATGAAGACCACCGCAACATATGCGAGGAGCAGGCTCCAGAACAGGTCAGGCGAGTTGGCCGCCGCGTAGTAGATGCCTTCAGTGCCAGAGAGAAGGGACCATAGTACGGCCTTGACTAGATCGCGGCAGTAGAGACTCCAGGCGCCAAGAAGCGCAAAACCTGCGACTACCGCACCCGCTGCCGCGAGCAGGAGGAATCTTTGCCACATGGGAGTAGTGGGTGACTCGCCTTGCCCTGCCACGCGATCCTGCGACCGCGATTCCTCTGGGATATCAGTCATTTATATTCCAAGCGGTTGCCATCGTTCAGTGCCGTAAGTAGGGTGGATCGTTATGCGATCGGACCAATTACGGTATGAAAGGCGAATTTCAGTAGCAGGATTGTGATTCGAATGAGGATTGCGATAAAGCGAATCTTTCCCGGGTGTCGATTTGCGATACCGGGAGGATCGTACGGCGTAGCTCCGGATTGATCGACTGCTCTTGGCGAGGACCGAGTTCTGGTCCGGTACGACTGCGGTCGACCGGATGCGGGCAATTCTCTGCAGTGGGGCGCTGTTCCTGGAGTGGCCCCGGTTAGCGGGCTAGTGCTTTTCGCGTCCGCACTCCCCATAAACTCCCCACGACAACACGAAATGCCGCCACAGCTATCGGTTCGAGTTCGGTCCCCGGCACCATATGAAACTCCCATAACCTTCGGATTGCTCAATTGGGTATTCGTGAGAAGGTGAGTGTAGCCATAACGGCAGTCTTTCTTCGTGCGGTTCTATACCTCTTTCGGTAATTGTATGCGGCAAAGTCTGCTATACAGTTCTTCTTCCTGCTCGGTAAGCGGAAACGTACTCAAGATCTCCGAGATGTCAAAAACACCGGGCAGCGAAAGGACGTCACGCGCAAAATTGAACCGACGAGTGTTCGGATCAGAGGTTGGTTTTCCAATCACTCGAAGGAGGGGGAGCGGAATAGCCACGGCCCTACGGACAATGAAATCATCTTCGAAGATTACGCAGACGAGAAAGTCAAAAAGGTCTTTCTCCGTACTGCGAATCGTAAACTGGGTGGACCTGTTTTTTCCCCAGAGGCGGCGAGCCTTGATCTGGTAACGCCTCCCTTCGCTGTCAACAGCGTCGAAATTTTTCCAGGATGGTGGCATCAGTTCTAACTTCAGATGCTTAGAAACCATCCATTCTGCGACGTCGCCCACAGGGTTGTTGTACGAACGCACAACCCCGTGGCGTTGTAGCTCATACAAAATGCAGGAATACATTGTCAGCAGCCCGAGCGGACTCTGCGCTCGAATATCGTCAGAACGCATATATATTTCCTTAAAGTTCTCTCGTCCCCTGATTACGGTGTGTTGTAGCGTTACGCGAGAAGAACTGTCAAGCCTTCAGGCTTGGTTTCGGATGCGTCTCTTGGGTTACTGGCACCCCTTTTCAGGAGTAGCCCCAGATCTCCAGAACATTCCCAGCGGGGTCGATAATAGATACTGCTTTCATCCCATCCGCGTAGTTCAGCCTGTTCCGAGGCGTGACGCCGAGCAATTCCAACCTCTTTACTTCCTGATCTACGCTCTGCACTTCAATTGCAAGCGCGATCCCGTGCCCTGTCGGGCGAAATTCTGGATACGGGAACTCGCGGTCCCGACCGGTATGAATGGTCATGCTAATCCCGCGAATGAGGAAGGAGTGCCACGGGTTACCCTGGACAGATACTCCTGTTGAATGAGTGCTGAGTCTCACCGTTGTGCGATAGAAATCGACGACGCTCGCGTAGAGATCGTACTCAACAGGTACAAGAATATTCACGCTCGAGATCATGATGAGATGCCTTGATCGAAGTGGGAGATCATTCACCAATCGCCATCGTTTGTGTACAAATCTGGCGACCGATGACGTTGCCTTCCTCATCAGTCTTTGCGCCCTGTTCGTACACGGCGTCGATGATCGCAAACGTCAGGTTGAGGGCGTCGGGATTCTGCGTCAGTGGCCTGCCGTCTGCCCCCACGGCGCGAGAGGCACGCGCTTTGACAGTCGCGCGCTTTGTACCCTTGGCATTTGCTTTAGCAACGGCTCCCCCAACTTCGGCATATACGGCGCATGCCTGATCCGTGATCACGCCAAAAAGCTGCTGCCGCGCATCGTAGACTGTTTGTGCGCCCGCGGAAGCGCTGATCAAAGCCAGCAGGAGAAGGGTGGTTTTGCTCTGAACGATGTTTCTCATGGTTGTTCCCCGGTTAGAAAAACGCACGTCAATCGCGGCGTGCATCTGTGGTTCATCGGTGACTTCGTCTTCATATTCCACCGCGTTGCCTATGCAGGTCACAGGCATGTAAGCGATCTTCTCTGTGTGGGCGCAGATAAATCAGGTGGCGTTACTGCTCGCATTGCACTTTCCACAAATTCTCGAATGCATCGATTTCCTCCTGGTGAAAGGTCATGGGTGCAACGGTCAATACGGCACCATCAAGCACGAAGCGAGTGAAGGGCGTTCTGGTTCCGAAGCCATTAATGCCCGACACCTCGCCGCAAAATACGCCGGAACCCTTTCCATAATGTGTGTGCTGGAATTCAGCCCCCTCGACCTGCGATCTGACCAGATCGCGTGCCTGCCATTGATCGATGCCGTATATCGCTCCCGCAATGATTGCGACCAGAAGAATCGACGAACGAACTACCCGTATCAACAAGGTGCGTTTCTTCATACAGAGTTGCTTCCTATGAATAAGTGGGTATGGGGTATGCCTCCCTCCGTTCGCCATGCCTGCGTGAGCGGTTTGAGGCGGATACCGAGCTTCGCCTTCTCCTCACCTTGGCGGCACCGTCGCCAACCCCGGCCGTTTGAACGAGCAGATCTAGTCATCTGGGTAGTTGCATCAGTGACTGGCAAATACTAAGAAAGTCTTAGTGTATCAAATACTTTTGATCGACAGCATGGTTCCCTTTCGGAGGGGATACATCGCATGTCGGTATTCACGAAACGGCTCAAACAAGCTCGTAAGGCCGCCAAGCTTTCCCAAGAGAAGCTCGGGGTACTTGCAGGTATCGACGAAATGTCCGCGAGTGCTCGTATGAACCAATACGAGCGTGGCAAGCACGAACCAGATTTCCCGATGGTGGCTCGCATCGCGAAAGCGCTGCGGCTCCCAACTTGCTTCTTTTATGCAGAGCGGGATACTGAAGCCAAGCTAATAGCTGCGTTTCACAGGCTCGATGATGAGCGGAAGGCGGCGCTGCTTGACCAAGCGATACGGTGGGCAGGAGTCGACGACGAACTGCGGGCAATCTAGGTTTAGCGCTTTCCTCGCTAGTATTCTCGCGGCAGCAGGATGGTCGTCGCTGACCGGTCCGCCTCGGTTATCACCCATATCCGGATCATCGTCGGTAGTGTGTACGCGGATAGCAATCGCTCCCTGGCCTCAAGAGCCCGGTCGTTTTGTTTCCTATCCGAATCGTCGAGTTCGCCCCAGTCCCCTTGAACATGTCGAAGCAGGAGATCAATCGGAGAGAAGCCCGCAGAATGCAGCGTGGCGATGGCAGCCGGTGTAATCAGGATATGGCCGAGCGAAAACAGCGGCTCGACATTGTCGGCATGGGTCAATTTCATGATGAGCGTTTCCAGTAGGCGAGCGAACGCCTCCGAAGGGTTTCGGATACGTTGGACGCAATGAGGGAATGTCTAAGACGGGGCGCCGAATGATGCCCGACGCGGGTCGACTACCTGACTTTCAAGAGTTGAAAGGTTTGAAAGATTCGTATCGACATGTGGGGTGTCCATGAAACCATACCGATACGACCCCATTATACATCATTTTGCTGCAACGCAGCACAAATTGCGCTGTCGCAACCCGTTTCTGGGGATCAAAGGGGTTGTGAGTTAATTTGATAGTCAAAAGCAAAAATCCCCTGATTTTGTAGTAAAATCAAGGGATTATGAGCCACTTTGGCGGAGAGACGGGGATTCGAACCCCGGATAGGTTATTAACCTATACACGCTTTCCAGGCGTGCGACTTAAACCGCTCATCCATCTCTCCGGTGGACGCGCATTATAGCAAACTCTGGACCGTGCGCCACCCCGACGAAGACGGACCGAGACTGCACCCCCGCAACCACCGCACGCCGTACCTGTCATCCACCTCTGCAATACGCGATTTGCATAGTCGAAATCATCGTTTGGGCGCGCACGGGCGGCTCGGTAGCATCGGATCTTCGAATCTATCCGGTCGCTGAGCGCCTGCTGAATCATGTCCACCGTCACGCTTTCCCCATCCGCGCGCGAAGTCGCAGCCGCCGACACATCGCATCAGTCGTCCCCCACCGTCATCCGCTCCGCACAGGACGTCTCGCGTCTCGTCAACGCGGGCGCGAAACCGGGTAGCCACGCACGCATCGTCATCGCGATCGCACTCGGTGGCGTGTTTCTCGATGCTTACGATCTGACGTCGCTTGCCTACGGCATCAAGGACATCGCGCGGCAGTTCGCATTGAGCCCCGTGCAGGTCGGTTTCGTCGCGTCGGCGATCACATTCGGTGCGATTCTCGGTGCTGCGGTCGGCGGTTATCTGACGGACCGCATCGGGCGATATCGCGTGTTTATGGCCGACATGCTGTTCTTCGTCGTCGCGGCGATCGCCGCTGGTCTTGCGCCGAACGCATGGGTGCTCGGCGGTGCGCGCTTTCTGATGGGCTTCGGCGTTGGTCTCGATCTGCCGGTCGCCATGGCGTTTCTCGCGGAGTTCTCGCGTGTGTCGGGCAAGGGCAACAAGGCGGCCGCCGTCGCAGCGTGGTGCCCCGCGTGGTATGCGGCCACGAGTTTCTGCTATCTGCTGATCCTCAGTTTATATGCGCTGCTACCGCCCGCGCATCTCGGCTGGTTGTGGCGGCTGACCCTGGCGTTCGGCGCCGTGCCGGCGCTCGTCATCATCGCGGTTCGCAGCCGCTATATCAGCGAGTCGCCGGTGTGGGCTGCGAATCAGGGCGACCTCGAGGGCGCAGCACGCATCCTGAAGCGCACGTATGGCATCGATACGGTGGTCGAGCGCGACGCGACGCCCGTTCGCGCACCGCGCGCCGCAACCTGGCGCAACTACGCGGTGCTGTTTAACGCGACCTATCGGCGGCGTACGGTGCTGGCCGCGGTCATCGGCGCGGCCTCGTCGTTTGGCTATAACGCCGTGATCTTCGGCCTGCCGGTGATCATCGCGAGTTTTCTGCAGCAGGGACCGCTCACGACGATCGTCGCCTCGCTTGCATTGAATCTGCTGT
Source organism: Paraburkholderia acidicola (assembly GCF_002362315.1). Taxonomy (GTDB): domain Bacteria; phylum Pseudomonadota; class Gammaproteobacteria; order Burkholderiales; family Burkholderiaceae; genus Paraburkholderia; species Paraburkholderia acidicola. Next base: position 428,393 of record NZ_MTZV01000003.1, on the reverse strand, counting down.
TTGCGTTTGTCGGCGGTCTGATCGGCGTGCGCACGGCACATAGCATCGGCGCATGGAAGATGACGCTGTTCGGCGTTGCGCTGCAGTTCGTCGCGTTGATCGGGCTCGCGTCGATCGGCAAGCCGGCCGCGCCGGTTTATGTTGGACTCGCTATCCTGCTGCTCGGTGCGTATCTGTTCGGGCAGGGCTTTGGTCCCGGCTCGCATTCTATGACCTACGCGTCGCTCAGCTATCCGACTTCGCTACGCGGTATCGGTGTCGGTTTGAACCAGACGCTCGTGCGCGCTGCGTCGACGGTATCGTTGTTTCTCTTTCCGGTACTTGCCGCGGCGCTCGGTACGAAGGTCTTCTGGGTCATCGCGCTGGCTCCGTTGACTTCGCTGCTAACGTTGCTCGCCATTCGCTGGGAGCCGTCCGGTTACGACGTCGACAGTGAGGACTATGTCGACGTCGTTGCGCAGAAAGCGGCCTAGCGCAGCGTTGCGTGGCTCGTTAGCGTGTCGCCGCCGCGATGACACCGACGCTCGCACACACCACGCACACCATGCCCACGAGTTGCAACGCGGTCATCGGTTGATGCAGAACGATGAACCCCGCGAGCGCGCCGATCGCCGGTTCCACGCTCATCAGGATGCCGAACGCCGCAGCCGGCATCTGCCGCAACGCGACCATTTCGAGCGCGTAGGGCAGCAGCGGAACGAGTAGCGCGAGGCCGGCGGTTGCGGCGAGTTGCATCGGCGGGATGTGGCCGTCGCTGTCGATCAACCCAAACGGTGTAGCGACGAGCGCGGCCGCGATCAGCGAAATCGACAGTCCCTCGAGTCCCTCGAACGCGGCGCCGGTTTTTTTCATCAGCACGATGTAGCTGCCCCAGCCGAGCGCCGCGCCGGCTGCCAGCAGCACACCAAGCGACTCCGCCACCGATCCTCCAATCCACCCGGTTCCGCTCCGGGCAAGCAGCAGCACACCGGCAATCGCGAGCAGCGGCCAGACCAGTGCGCGCCAGCGGCGCACACCGATGGTCGCGACCGTCAGTGGGCCGAGAAAATCGATCGCGACAGAAAGTCCCAGTGGAATGCGTTCGATCGAGGCAAAGAAGCACAGCGTCATGCCCGCCATCGCGACACCGAGCGCAAGCGCGGCTAACCAGTGTGCGGGCGCGTAGCCGCGCAGCTTCGGTCGTACCACCACAGCGAGCACGACAGCGGCCCAGCAAAGCCGTAGCCACGTCGTGCTGAACGAGCCGAACGCGGTCATCGTCGGGGCCGATAGCGCGGCACCGAACTGCACGCTCGACATCGACAGCATGGCAAGCAGAGCCGCCATGCCGACGGCGCGTCGCGATTTCGCGGGCGGTTTTTGAAGTGCGAATGTCGAGCGTGAGGCGGGCGGCGAAACCAGCGTGTCTTCAACCATGACGAAACCTTTGATAAACCTGCAACGATGCTTCAATGAGCCGCATTCGCCCCATCATATCGGCGCTCACCTGATTAAGATAAGCTGATATTCCTTATGGCCGTATCAGGGATGCTGATAATGCGAGACCTGGACAGCGCGCTACTACGCGCATTCGTGACAGTGGCGGAAACTGGCGCAGTCAGCGCCGCGGCGGCGCGTCTCGCGCGGACCCAGGCGGCGGTCAGCATGCAGCTGCGCAGGCTGGAAGACGAAGTCGGTCAGCGTCTGCTCGATCGTTCGCCGCGCGGCGTGCGGCTCACGGAAGCGGGACATCTGCTGTTGCCGTACGCACATACGATCCTCGGCGCCTCCGCCGACGCCCGTCGCGCGCTGAGCGCCGGGCAGGTGTCGGGCACGGTACGTCTCGGGATGCTCGAGGACATCGCGGTCGGTCGTCTGCCGCGTGCGCTGCGGCGCTTTTCGGTTGCCTATCCGCAGGTCGCGCTGGAGATCGTCGTCGATACGAGCAGCGTGCTGTCGGCACGGCTCGCCGAAGGCGCGCTCGATGTGATCGTCGCCGATCCGGCGCTCGTCGATGCAGTGCCACTCGTCAGCTGGACCCAGCCGCTTTTCTGGGTCGGTGCGCGCGGCTTCGATGCGTTCGCCGACGACGAGTTGCCGGTCGTCGCATTCGGTGGCGGCTGTCTGTGGCAGCAGAGCGTGCTGACTGCGCTGCGCCGTGCGGGTGTCGCGTGGCGCATCGTTTGCACGAGCACGAGTCTGCCGGCGGTGCAGTCGGCGGTCGAGGCTGGGCTGGGTGTGTCGGTGCTGCTCGACGGCAACATCCGTCACGAATCGATGCGGGTGCTGGGTCGTGGCGATCGCCTGCCCGAGCCGCCTCGCGCCGATTTTGCATTGTTCATGCGCGAGACGCCTGGCGCGCAGGCGGCGGCTGTGCGGACACTGTATGACTTCCTGTGCGAAGAGTTGAACATCGATGCATCTGGCGACGCTGCGCTTGAGCAAGATGCGGCGTCGCACTGATCGAACCGTGTTGCGGACCGGAGCGTGCGCACCTTGCCGTCACTCCGATACCCACATCAACGCCGGATAACTCCCATCAGCAAGGTCACGAGGAAGATCACGACAAAGATGAAGAACAGGACTTTGGCGATTTCCGCGGCGCCGGCCGCGATGCCGCCAAAGCCGAATACCGCGGCGATGATCGCGATGACGAAGAAGATTGCAGCGTATCGAAGCATGAGACCTCCCACCGATGGCTGGCTGGAATAGTTTAGGGTTGGCAGTCGGCATCTGGCGTGGTTCGCCGGACCGCGACATGCATCAGCAACTGCTGTGCCCAGCCGTGCCGCAGCTTGTGATTTGCCAATCGAGGCATACGTAGGCAAGCTCACGGTTCGAGTGACTCGAACGACTTCGCGACACGCCCCGCGAGGGACTACCCATCTCCCTTAAACACAATGCAGAAGATACTCGTCAGTGCTTGCCTTGCCGGTTTGCCGGTGCGCTATGACGGCAAGGCGAAAACCATTCGCAACGCACTGTGGCAACGATGGTCCGACGAGGGGCGGCTTGTGATCGTGTGCCCGGAGGTTGCGGGCGGTTTTGACACGCCACGCAGACCGGCAGAGATCCAGTTACGGCGCAGCGGTGATGACGTGCTTGCCGCTGCCGCGACGATCGAAGACGACGTGGGCGCTGACGTTACGGCGATGTTCGTCGCAGGCGCGCGGTCCGCGCTCGATCAGGCTCAGGCACATGGATGTCGCTATGCACTACTCGCCGACGGCAGTCCATCGTGCGGTAGCGGTTTCCTGTACGACGGCACCTTCAGCGGCACGATGCATTCCGGTGCGGGTGTGACTGCCGCGTTGTTGCGTCAGCATGGCATCGTGGTATTCGCGCCCGCGCAGATCGAGGATCTGGCAGCACACATCGCACACGACGAAGCGGGGAACTAGCGCAACTGCGTGACAGCGATCAACAAAACCATACTGCCGATCGCGCCATCGAGCACACGCCACGCACCCGCCCGGCGAAACAACGGCGCGAGTGCGCGCGCACCATAGCCGACACCAACGAACCACACCGCACTGACGACCATCGCGCCGAGTGCGAACGCCGTGCGCGCCTCGATCGGTTCGCGTGCGCCGGCGGTGCCGATCAACAGGAATGTGTCGAGATACACGTGCGGATTGAGCCACGTAAGCGCGAGCGTCGTCAGAACGATCGGCCAGGTGCGCTGGGTTTGCTGTGTCGGCATCGTCGGCGTGTTTGAAGCGTTGGCGTCGAGCGCAGCATGTCCGGGCCGCCATGCGCGGCGCAACGCGCTGATACCAAACCACGCAAGATAGGCGAGCCCGGCGTACAGCATGGCGTGCACGAACGTCGGATAACGCTCGACAAGCGCCGACGCACCGCCAACGCCAGCCGCGATCAGCGCGAAATCCGACAACATGCACAGCACGATGATCTTGCCGATGTGCGAGCGCATGATGCCCTGCCTGAGCACGAACGCGTTCTGCGCACCGATGGTCACGATCAACGACGCGCACAGCGCCGCGCCGTGAGAGAAAGCCAGCCAGGACATAGTCGATCCAGTAGACGGAAGGTGAGGAGACGCGCTAGTCTGTGGCATCGATGGAAGTAACAAAAGCTAATTTCACTAACGTAGATTAAGGAACGCTAATGCTCGACTACGCACTGCTCGATGCACTGGCCGCGGTGGTGCGCCATGGTTCGTTCGATCGCGCGGCGAAGGCGTTGAACGTCACGCCCTCCGCGGTATCTCAGCGGGTGAAGCTGCTTGAGGAGCGGGTCGGCAGTGTGCTGGTGAAGCGCGGGCAACCGTGTGTCGCGACAGCTTCGGGGGCGCTGTTGTGCCGGCACACCGAGCGCGTGCAGTTACTCGAAGCCGATCTGGGCGGCCGGATGCCCGCGCTGCCTGGCGCGCAGGAAGGCGGGTGGCCGACCTTGCGTATCGGGGTCAACGACGACAGTGTCGGCACATGGTTTCTCGATGCGGTGGCCGATTTCTGCATCGAGCGATCGGTCCTGCTCGATCTCGTCATCGACGATCAGGACCACACTGCGCAACATATCCGCGATGGCAGCGTGCAAGGCGCTGTGACGACCCAGGCGGAGCCGGTGCAGGGCTGCCGCTCAGTGCGGCTTGGCAGGATGCGCTATCACGCGGTCTGTTCGCCGGCGTTTCATGCGCGCTACTTCGCGGCGGGCGTGAGTCGCGACGCGTTGCGCAACGCGCCGAGCGTCGAGTTCAATCCGAAGGACCAGTTGCAGAAACGCTTTATCCGGCGCATCACGCGGGCAGAGATCGATCCGCCGATGCACTGGATTCCAAACGTCGCGGGTTTTCTGCGCGCGTGTGTGATCGGGCTTGCATGGGGAATGTGTCCGGAACGGATGATCGCGCCGTATCTGGCAAGCGGCGAACTCGTCGAGTTCGCGCCCAGCAAGCATGTCGACATCGATCTGTACTGGCAGAGCTGGCGGCTGTCGATCGAATGGCTCGATGACTTCGGTGCGATGTTGCGAAAACAGGCTGTGGACTATCTGGACTAGTGGTGGGCTACAACAGCAATTCAATCGAATGAAACAACCGACGCATATCCGGGTCCCGCGAGCGCGCACCTTCGTCGATCACCTCATGCAGGCAGTCGAGAAAGCACCTGCCAGCCGGCCCCGGCGGCGAACTGCGCCGCGCGGTGACGCTGACCGTGGTTTCATCGACAGTTTCGCGCAGCGGCAGTGCGCACAGATTTTCCTTCGCCATACTCAGCTCGACGAGCGGCCACGGACAGATGCTGAGCATGTCCGTGTGAGCGATCAACCCGGTCAGAATCGCAAACGAGTGCGCGAGATGGATCGTGCGCGGCACGCGCATGCCGCGTCGCAGGAACAGGTTGTCCGCCATCGATTCCCGACTCGCCGGGTCCCAGTTCAACACCCATTCCGCGTTTTCGAGTTCGAGCAGCGAGCGGCAGTTGGCGAGCGGATGACCACGTCGCGCGATCACCGCAGAATGTGTCGAGAACAGCGGCTCATGATGAAACTCCGATTGCGGTGACGCGGGCGGTGGCCGGCCGATCGAAAAATCGAGCGTGCCGTCGCGCAGCCGCGGTTGCACGACCGCAAGCAGCCCTTCGAAGAATTCAAGCTGCACCTCCGGCATCCGCTCGCGAAAGCGCAACACGGTGGCCGGCAGAAACGTCAACGCGACCCACGGTGTGACACCGATCGACAGCTTGCCGGCCGCCGCACCGCGCATCGCATCGAGTTCGGCTTCGGCGCGCGCGAGCTGCCCGAGCACGAGCCGCGCATGCACGACGAGCACGCGACCGTATTCGGTGAAGGTAATGCCGTTGGTATTGCGGATCACGAGCGGCGTATGCAGATCCGCTTCGAGTTCGCGCACGGCCTTGGTCACGGCTGCCGGCGAAACGTCGAGCGAACGGGCGGCGGCGCGCAGGCTGCCGGTGTCGGCGATTGCCGCAAGTGTGCTGAGCTGGTGAAGTTTCATAGACGCAAAGCCGGGTAAGCCGGGTAAGCCGGGTAAGCCGGGTAAGGGTGGCAACCACAGGTTGCCATTGCGACGATTCTACGCCTGCCCGTCAAAAATATCGGCGGCTATGCTGGTCCGATACCGACATGGGTGGAGGCACGAACATGAACACGATGGTCATTCCGGCTGGCATTGCCGCTCTCGAAGCGGAAATGATTGCTCTACGGCAGAAAATTCACGCGCATCCTGAACTCGCATACGAGGAATTTGCAACGGCCGATCTCGTCGCCGAACGTCTCACACAGTGGGGTTACACAGTCCATCGCGGGCTCGGCAAGACCGGCGTCGTGGGGCAACTGAAAGTAGGCAGTGGTGCGCGCCGGCTTGGCCTGCGAGCCGATATGGACGCACTGCCGATCCACGAGCAAACCGGCCTGCCGTACGCGAGTACGATTCCCGGCAAGATGCACGCATGCGGCCACGATGGCCACACAGCAATGCTGCTCGCCGCTGCAAAACATCTCGCCCAAGAGCGCACATTCGACGGCACGCTAAACCTGATTTTCCAGCCCGCCGAAGAAGGTCTGGCAGGCGCGAAGAAAATGCTCGAAGACGGTCTGTTCGAGCATTTCCCTTGCGATGCGGTCTTTGCAATGCACAACATGCCAGGCTTTCCCACCGGTAAGTTCGGCTTCCTGCCCGGGCCATTCATGGCCTCGTCGGATACGGTGATCGCGAAGGTGACCGGCCGCGGCGGCCACGGCGCGATGCCGCACAAGGCCATCGATCCAGTCGTCGTGTGCGCGCAAATCGTGCTCGCGCTGCAGACCATCGTCGCGCGCAACATCGCACCGCTCGACATGGCGATCATCACGGTCGGCGCGATCCACGCGGGCGAAGCGCCGAACGTGATTCCCGAAAGCGCTGAGATGCGTTTGTCGGTGCGCGCATTGAAGCCGCAGGTACGCGATCAGTTGCAGCAGCGCATCACCGAGGTGATCCACGCCCAGGCCGCGGTGTACGGCGCGCATGCGGAGATCGATTATCAGCGGCGCTATCCGGTGCTCGTCAACGATGTGGCGATGACCGGCTTTGCGAAGCAGGTCGCACTCGACTGGGTAGGAGACACCGGTGTGCTGCCCGACATGGAGCCGCTTACCGGCAGCGAAGACTTCGCGTTCCTGCTCGAGCGATGTGCGGGCAGCTATCTGATCATCGGCAACGGCGATGGCGAGGGCGGCTGCATGGTGCACAACCCTGGCTACGACTTTAACGACGCGTGCCTCGCAACGGGCGCGGCGTACTGGGTGCGGCTGGCCGAATCGTTTCTGGTCTGAGCACGCGCACGAACACGTACGCACACGCGATGCAGGATGCAGCAACCGGGAGGAAACAGGCATGAACTATCCAGCTGCACCGACTGCGCCATCGACGGAATCCGCGCAAGACGTGTCGGATAACCGCACGACGACGCCCGCACACCGTGCAAAAGCGATTGCCGCAATCACGCTCGGCAATGGCCTCGAGTTTTTCGATTTCACGGTGTACAGCTTCTTCGCGACGATCATCGGCAAGCTGTACTTTCCGGTGGAAGGACAGCTCGCACAATTGATGCTAGCCGTCGGCTCGTTCGGTGTCGGTTTCATCATGCGTCCGATCGGCGGCATCGTGCTTGGCGCGTATGCGGACCGGGCGGGCCGCAAGGCGGCGATGAGCGCGACGCTGTGGCTGATGACGCTCGGTTCCGCGATGATCGCGTTCGCGCCGACTTACGCCGCGATCGGTGTCGCAGCGCCCCTGCTGGTGATCGCAGCGCGGCTCGTGCAGGGCTTCGCGCTCGGCGGCGAAATCGGTGCATCGACGTCGCTGCTGCTGGAGTACGGCAGCGATCGCACGCGCGGCTTTTACGGCAGCTGGCAGTTCGTGAGCCAGGGGCTCAACATCGCGTGCGGATCGCTGCTCGGCGTGGCGCTTGCGGGATGGTTGTCACCGCAGGCACTCGAAAGCTGGGGCTGGCGCGTGCCGTTCGTGATCGGCATGGCGATGGGGCCGGTCGGCATCTATATTCGCCGTCATCTCGACGAGACGTTACCGTTGGCCGTATCTGGCCCCGCGCAGCCCGATCTCGCGACCATCATGCAACCGGTCCGGGACCTCTTCGGTCGGCATTTCGCTGCGATCGTGTGCGGCGTGCTCACGACGATCGGTGGCACCGCGGCGAACTACATCGTGTTGTTCTACCTGTCCACTTACGCGATCCGCATCCTGCATCTACCGATGGCGCTCGCCCTGTGGGCATCGTGGGCCGCGGCCGCGGTCACGGTGGTGTGCTCGCCGCTCGCGGGGGCGTTGTCGGACCGCGTGGGCCGCAAGCGCGTGTTGTGGATTTCGCGCGTGCTGCTGATCCTCGCGGTGTATCCCGCGTTCATGGCGATCAACGCGACGCCGACCGTGCCGGTACTGCTCGCCGTGGTGTCGGGGCTCGCGGTGCTGGTCGCGTTTACCGCGGTGCCGAACATCGTGATGTTGCCGGAGCTGTTTCCGCGCGCCATCCGGGCGACGGGGATGTCGATTGTCTACTGTATCGGCGTGTCGATCTTCGGTGGTTTTGCGCAGTTCTTCGCGACGTGGTTGATCCAGTTGTCGGGCAATAACCTGGCGCCTGCGTGGTATCTGATCGGCTGTAGCCTGGTGTCGTTGTTGCCGCTGCCGTTTATGCGGGAAACGGCGGGGAGGGCGATTGATTAGTTCAGGGGACGCAGACTCGCAATTGAATTCACCCGCGCATTCACTGGAATCGAAGCGTGATGACAAGCCCAGGAATACGGGCGCGCAAGGCGTCGGCGAGCGACGAGATCGTGGTGTGGTCGATTGCCCCTGCCGTTCTGAAGTCAATGATGGTCCCGGTTGTCTCGGACGTACCCAGTCTCGCGGCCGGGCCAGCGGGTTTTCCATAGCCATAGCCTTGCGACCACACTTCGCCGCCCCTCATGCTGGTGAACGTCAACGATGGGCAAGCGAAGTTGGCAAGGGACGGCCCTATCGATCCTCGCTCGCCCCAAACCAGTTCGCGAAGAGTCGACTCGATCTCAGGACTTGAGGGAAGGCACGGATAGAAGCCGGTAAGCGCCCGCTCGGCATGCGAGAGCGTGTCCCCACGATCCGGCGTCAATCGCATCCCTCGGCCTGTGTCGGTGAGTTTTGCCGCCGCGCCATCAAGTTCAAGCGTGATTCTCGATTCGGGCGAGTAACTGTATTCCACCACGCTTAGGGCAAGGAGTTCCGCGCAGACATCCGCGGGCGAAAGCTGGCGGGAAATCTGCAGGAGTTCGTCGTGGTGCATGGCTTTCTCTCGATAGAAAACGCTGTGCGGATTCGACCGAACATCAACCAGCCAGATCGCGAACCGGTTGTGCCTTTTCTTCAAACCACTTCGTTAGTCCTTCATCGTTCCACTCCTGAGTGATGGTTTCCGCTTGCCGCAATCGCTCGACGCCTTCCGCCTTCCGCGCAAGACCAATGAGCGCACGCGCAGACTCGAGCAGCAGAAACGCACGATCCACGTCTTCGGAGCCATTCGTCTCGATCAGCTGCCGACCACGTTCGGCTGCTTCGAGCGCGTTCGCATAGTCGGCAATACGGTTGAAAACCAGCGCACATAAATAGTCGGCCCGCTCGTGATTGACCCACGTTCCTGCACGCTGCCAAAGCGTCCGGGCTGCGGCCGCTCCCTGAATCATTGCAACACGCACATCGGCGTGGCCGACGGTTTCATCATCCAGTTCCAATAGAGCGGAGACGGCGTTGTTCAGGCTTGAGGCAATCGTAGCGTCGACGCCGCTTGCATCGCCCCACTGCTCGACACCTTCGGTGATCGACAGCAAAGCCACCGCCGCGTCTACCGCACGAGCTGGCGAGATAGAGAAACTGATAGCAGACGCGCGCACGGCGATAGTTGCCTGATCCGCGCGTACGCTATCTTGCGTCATGCGGCGTTCCAGCGCCATGCCAGCAAGCAGGTTGCCACTAAGATGCGCCGCTACAGCGGCGTGGCGAAGCGCAGGTTGAGGCAACGAAGCATGCCGCGAAATAACCTTTACGATCAATTCATGGGCCTCGGACCACCGATCGAATTTCTCACCAATCACGTGGTCCACGAGCCATGTGAAGCGGCCGAGCTGATCCGTGGGTACGTCCAGCTCTGCAATCTTGTGAAGGGCCTCGGCAGCTGCTTGAGGTTCATCATCGTGGTTTTGCATCAGCAGGCCGAGGTCGTCTGCAATCGTCATGTTGTGAATTCCCTGAATGAGCCGCAGTCGGCCGAAGCGGACGTCGGAGAGTTGTGAGGGGAAGTGAGCGGTAGTAAGCGAGAAGCTGGATCTGTCGCCCGCTTCACGATAGTTAGTCTAAAGGCGGAACCGCCCCTTCAGCCAGCGTCTTCAGCAAACGCGCACGACGACGTTCAAGATCCGCTATCTGACGCTCGATCGAAGCCAGTCGCTTGCGTTGAGCCGCGGAAGTTTCAGGGCATGTTCCCGCGCCTTCGATCATGCGCATACAGTCGGGAAACGAGAGGATATCGGCCAGGCTAAAACCCGTCGCGATCATGCGCTGAATCTGCCGGACCTGCGTGATCGCTGCGATCGGAAACACCCGGTAGCCATTGGTTGCGCGCACGGAGGTTAGCAGGGCGTGTTCATCGTAGTGGCGGATCGAACGCACGCTTGCGCCGGTCTGTCGTGCCAGGTCGCCGATGGACAGCAGCTTTTGCTCAATAGATTGGGTCATGCGAAAAAGCATAGCACTTATCGCTTGACCCTCACATCAGTGTCAGGCTCCAGACTGCGTATGTCTTCACGATCCAGGAGCACCACTCATGCGTTACACCATCCTTCGTCACACGCTTGCGGCGTTCGCGGCAACGGTTGCCATGCTCGCAGCGTCATCTACCGCACTCGCGGAAACAAAAAACTATACGGTCACCGCGCCGGACGGCGTCACGCTGGCCGTCCAGGAATCGGGAAATCCGCATGGGCCCGCTGTCGTGTTGATTCATGGATTGCTGGGCAGTCGTCTGAACTGGGATGCGCAGGTCAATAGCGCCGAGCTGCAGCGGTATCGCATCATCACGTATGACCTGCGCGGCCACGGTCTGTCCGGCAAGCCAACCGGAGCGGACGCGTATCGCAACGGGCAGCACTGGGCCGACGATCTCGCCACCGTCATTGCGTCGTCGCATGCGAACCGCCCTGTGCTGGTCGGATGGTCGCTGGGCGGTGCGGTCATATCGAACTATCTGGCCGCATTCGGCGACAGGCAGATTGCCGCAGCGGTCTATGTCGACGGTGTGATCGAACTGAAAGGGGACCAGATTGTGGCGCATCCGCAGGTCTATCGCGACATGACGTCAGCCGATCTGAAGACGCACCTCGATGGCGAGCGCACGTTCCTCAACCTGTGCTTCCATACACAGCCCGACAGATCCACCACCGAGCGTCTGCTTGCAAACGCGGCAATGGCGTCGTGGGAGATGCAAAGCGCGGTTCAGTCGATGACGGTCTCTGCTTCCGAGGGTTTAAGCAAGGTCAGCGTGCCGGTCCTGTTGCTCTATGGCGAGCACGATGCGCTTGTGAACACGCAAGGCGCAATCGCGCGGGCGAAAGCACTCGATCCGCACATTCAAACCAAGCTGTACGCAAATTCGGGCCACGCACCGTTCATGGAGGAGCCAGATCGCTTCAATCACGATCTGGCGGTTTTCATCGATACCGTCGCAGCGCATTGAGCCGACGATCGCTGTTACACGAACGCAAAAGACAAGTACCCGCTGGCATAGCCCAGCGTTCGGGTCACTGCGGTAAGCTGGGTCATCGCTCGTCAACACAGGTTGACGAGCCTCCTTTCAAGGACAGCTTTACCCATGACCGACGTCGATTCCCTGCCATCTCTAGTCGATATCCTCGAGCCGGGTCTGCCGCTGGTGTTTTGCGGAATCAATCCGGGTATCCGTGCGGCATCGACAGGTCATCACTTTGCAGGCAGAAGCAACCGGTTCTGGCGGGTCGTGCATCTTGCAGGTTTCACGCCTGAACAGATTCGTCCCGAAGACGATCGCACGCTGCTGCAGTACGGTTGCGGTCTGACAGCCGTGGTGCCTCGACCCACAGCGAGCGCCGCCGAACTGTCACGCGCAGAGATTGAAATGGCTGGAGATGATTTTCGGCGCAAGATCGAGCACTACGCACCGCGGCACATTGCATTTCTGGGAAAGATGGCGCTCTCGGCGATCTCCGGTACGCGTGATATCGAGTGGGGGCTGCAAACAAAACCGTTCGGCGGCGCACGCGCATGGGTTTTGCCGAATCCCAGTGGATTGAACCGGTCGTTCGACCTCGATGCACTGGTCGCTTCCTACCGGGAAGTTCGCATTGCATTGACATCCGGCTCTTAAACGTGAGGGCCGGTCTTTCTTCGCAGGACATGAAGTAGTACGGAGGCGTCACCATGACTGAGTCAGCCGATTTCCGCAGCCAAACCCTGGCGCTGAATCACGGAGGGGGTCATATGCCCGCGCTCGGATTTGGCACCCTGATTCCCGATGCTGCGACCACGATCAGTGCAACGAGAGACGCACTGAAAGCAGGCTACCGACACTTCGATGCCGCCGAGCGATATCGCAACGAGCGCGAAGTAGGCGAGGCGCTGCGCACAGAGCGCGCTGCGGGAGGGATCGCCCGCGAAGACATTTTCATCACCACCAAACTGTGGAATTCGAATCATCGACCGGAGCGTGTCAGGCCGGCATTCGAGGCAAGTCTGGAACGACTCGGTATCGACTACCTCGATCTCTACCTGATACACACGCCGTTTGCGTTTCAACCGGGAGAAGAGCAGGACCCGCGCGACGAAAACGGTGCGGTCATCTACGACAAAGGCGTGACTTTGCTCGACACGTGGAGAGCGATGGAAGCACTCGTCGACGAGGGACGATGCCGGGCCATCGGTCTCTCCGACATCGATCTGGACAAGTTACGGCCGCTCTATGAAGCGGCACGGATCAAGCCGTCGGTTGTGCAGATCGAAGCGCATCCGTATCTTCCAGAAACGGAACTGCTGGAATTCTGCAAGGAGCACGGGATCGTATTTCTGGCCTTTGCGCCATTGGGTCATGGAATCCGGCCGGGACCGCTCGAAGACCCGGTCATCGTGCAGATCGCCGCGCGAACCGGAACGACGCCCGCGCAGGTGTTGCTGGCCTGGGCGATCCAGCGCGGCGGTGCGTTACTCACCACGCCGAAAACCGAGGCCCGCGCCCGCGAGAATTTTGACATCGCGGCGCTTCCCGCCGAGGCATTCGACGAGATCAACCGGATCGAGACGCGGCAGCGGTTCAACGAAGTCGTCAAGACGGGTAGCCCGGGGTTCATTCCACGGCGCACGTAACCGATCAACCCGGAGGCACATCATGCAGGAAGCACAGATACGCGACATCCTGAATGCGCACTGGCAGGCGTCGGCGGCGGGCAACCTCGATGCGGAACACGACATCTACGCCGACGATGCGATCTGCGACTATCCGCAATCACGCGAACGCATTCTCGGACGCGCTAATTTGCAGGCGCTGCGTGGGCATCATCCAGGCAAGCCGTCGGGGTTCGAGGTCACGCGGATTCAGGGCGAAGGCAATCTCTGGGTCTCGCAATACTCGATCAACTATCAGGGGCGAGCGGCCTACACGATCAGCGTCATGGAGTTCCGCGACGACGGTAAAGTTGTTCACGAGACGCAGTATTTTACGGATCCGTTCGAAGCGCCGGCGTGGCGGAGCCAGTGGGTTCAGAAGATGCCGTGACGGTCGTCATCGGCATCTCTCGGGTGTTCAGGCAAGGGCTTAGTCTGCCGATCCCGCCGCTGCGGGTGCGTCGCCTGATGCACCGGTCGCCGCTTCTTCGGCACGGTGCGCATCGCGGGTTTCCGGCATTGCTACCCAGACGAGCAGTACCGCGAGCGCACCGGCCGCGGCGAGTCCGAAGAAGCTGAAGGCATTGCCGAAGTGATCCGCGACGAAGCCCGCGGCCGCGGTACTGAGCGTTGCACCGATGCCGGCCGCGAGGCCGAACAAGCCGATACACAGGTTGTAACGACCCTTGCCGCCGGCGACGTCGGCGGCGATCAGCGGCAGCATCACACCGAATACCGCCGCGCTTATCCCGTCGAGCATCTGCACCGGCACCAGCAGAAAAGGGCTGCTCACGCCGGCGAACAACAACGCGCGCACCGGTAGTGCGGAGAAGCCGATCAGCAGAATAGGCCGGCGTCCCCAGCGCTGCGCGGTGCGTCCCACCCATGGCGACAGCATCGCGACGATCGCCTGCGGCACGATGATGCACGCGGCAATCACGAGCTGCACGTTGTCGCCCATGCCGGCCGTGACTTCACCAGCCGCGAGATTCAGCATCGCTGCATTCGACAGATGGAACAGCACGATACAGGCCGCGAAGATCAGCATGCGACGATCGCGCAGCAGTTCGCGCAAGGTCTCGCGTTCGCCCAGCGCGTCGGTCTTCGCACTGGATTTCGTCGCCTTGACGGCTTTCGCGGGCGAGCTGGTGTAGGCGGACTGGATCATCGCGAGTGCGACGAGTGCGGGCAGCGCCAGCCCGGCGGTGAGCCAGAACACCGCACGCGCCGAGAAGTATTCGCCGAACAGACCCATCAGGCCGGCCGCGACCGCACTGCCTATCGATGCCCAGCGCGCATTGCGCCCAAGCCGGTCGCCGAGATCCTGACGCCCGACCAGCGCAAACGAGATCGCAGCCATCGCCGGCACGAGCATGCAGCTCGCAAAGCCGTGGAAGACTTCAGCGGCAATCACTGGCAGCACGGTCGGACTCGACGCAAGCAAGACCGCGCTCAGGATGATCGCGACGATCGCCCAGGCAGCCGCGCCTTTCTTGTTCTTCAGCGCATCGACCGCGGCGCCGCCAGGCACCTGGCTGACCATTGCGCTGATCGTGCCGACCGACAGCACCATGCCGATCTCGCCCTGCGTCCACTTATGCGAGGCGAGGTACGACGCGATGAACGGCCCGAAGCCCGTTTGCACGTTGGCCACGAAAAAGTTGAGCCAGTCGAGTGCGCGCAGGCTGCGGGTATTGACCAGAAGCGGGTTCGTCATCGCGAAGCCCGGGCCGGTGAGGCCGCTGCAGGTGGCGCAACTGGGGGAGCCGTGCTGGCGGGCGCGGCTGCGACCGGCACCACCGGCGACACCGCCTGGATCGGCTTGTCCGACGCGTAGGGCGGCGACGCCTTGATCTGCGCATCGTTGAGATCGAGCAGGGCGTGCAACAGTTTGTCTTTGGTGACGAAGCGCAGTGCCGACCAGTTCGCGGCGATCGTGCGACGGTCCGGACTCACCATGCCGCTGACGTCGAGCACGACGGCCTGCGGTTGCGCGCTACCGTCGATCAGCACGTCGACCACGCGACCGACGGCGGCGCCGTTCGGTCGTTCGACGGTCGTGTCGAGCAGCGGCAATTGCGTCGCCGTCACCGGTACGTCGGCGCCGGTGCGCTTCGGGCGATCGGCGGGCGGCAGCTTGCCGACCGGCACATCGAGTGTGATCGGCGAGCCGTGGCCGCCGGGCGTGAAGCGGAACACGCTCCACGGGAAACTCACCTTGCGGTCGCCGATGCCGAGAAAGCCCTGCAGGTTCACGATCATTTCGTTGGGCTTGCCGCCCGCGTCGGCGACCAGGTCGACCGCGCGGCCGATCACCTTGCCGTCGCGTCGCTGCACTTCGCTGTCGAGCAGCGCATGCGTCTGGCTGCGATCGATCAGGCGCGTCGTGATGATCGGCGCAGGCGGTGGCGCAACCGGCGCGGACGCGGGCGTGGGCGGCGGCGGTTCAGGCTTGCGCGGCTTGACGGCCGGGTGCTTCGGCTTGCGCGGCGTTTCGTGCCCGGCCGTTTCAGGCTCGTCGGTTTCGGGCTCGGATGCCGCGACCGGTTCGCTGGCGGGTTCCACCGTGCTGACGAGCGCATCGGTGATCGGCGCGGGCTGCTGCCCGTGGAACAGCGCGCAACCTGATAGCACAAGCGCGGCGAGCGCACCGGGCAGCAGGGGAGTTGAAAGACGCGAAGCTGGACGTGGCAAACCGCCGCTCATCAATGAGTACTCCATGGGCCGCGCGGCGCACCTGCAGCGCCACGGCATTGATCGATAGATAGGCCGAAGTTTAACCTGCGGCGGCGCATCGCCTCGTTCAATCAGGCGAGGCGTTGATGTTGTCGAGCGATGCGAGGTAAGATCGGCGCCGTTCGTTTCCTGTCGAATCCGCTGCACGTAGGTACCGATCGCAGCGACTCGACAGCGACCCAGCCGCCGTCCAGCCGTAGGTGTAAACACGCGGCGCCTGCCCGCATTCTCCCGTCCCTCCCGCGATATACGCCCGCTGACATGCCGGGCATGCCGTCCCTGCGATGGGAGGCCCGGTTGTGTTCGCCTACCCTTCGGGACAGCAAAAAAGAGCGCTGCACATAAACCAAGAGACGAACCCTGACGACGGCTGCACACCAGCCGTTTCAGCACGCTGATAAAGGAGGCATTCGCCATGATGGAACCCCACGCACAACCGCTCACCGATGTCGAAACCCGGACATTCGATCCGGCGTTCGGCCAGCAAGGTCTGCTCGACCGCTACTTTGAAATCACGGCGCGCGGCAGCACGCAGCGCCAGGAAGTGATCGCGGGTGTGACGACGTTTCTCGCGATGGTGTATTCGGTGTTCGTCGTCCCGGGCATGTTCGGTAAGGCCGGCTTCGATACGAGTGCGGTGTTCGTCGCTGTGTGTCTGACCACCGCATTCGGCTCGCTGCTGATGGGCATCTGGGCGCGCCTGCCGATCGCCATCGGCTGCGCGATTTCACTGACTGCGTTCACCGCGTTCGGTCTCGTCCTCGGCAAGGGTTTGCATCCGACGGTGGCACTCGGCGCCGTGTTTCTGATGGGCGTGGTGTTCACCACGATCTCGGTGACCGGTGTGCGCGCATGGATTCTGCGCAATCTGCCGGCCGGCATCGCGCACGGTACCGGCATCGGTATCGGCCTCTTTCTGCTGCTGATCGCCGCTAACGACGTCGGTCTCGTGATGAAGAACCCGGGGCCCGGATTGCCGGTTGCGCTGGGCCATATCACGTCGTTGCCGGTGCTGATGTCGGTGGCGGGCCTGGCAGCGATCGTCGGTCTGGTGCGCCGCCGCGTGCCGGGCTCGATCCTGATCGTGATCGTCGCAATCTCCGCGCTCGGGCTGGTGCTCGATCCGGCGGTGACGTTCCACGGCGTTTTCGCATTGCCGTCGCTGAGCGCGCCGGGCCACGCGTCGCTGATCGGCGCGATGGACATCAAGGGTGCGCTGTCGCTCGCCGTACTGCCGAGCGTCCTCGCGCTCGTGATGACCGCCGTGTTCGACGCGACCGGTACGATTCGCGCCGTGGCGGGGCAGGCTGGCCAGCTCGATGCGAATGGACGCATCATCAACGGCGGCCGCGCGCTGACCGCCGATTCGCTCAGCTCGATCTTCTCCGGCTTTCTCGGTGGGGCACCGGCTGCGGCGTATATCGAATCGACGGTCGGTGTTGCAGCGGGGGCGAAGACGGGGATGGCGGCAGCGGTTGTGGGGTTGCTGTTCCTCGTCGTGATGTTCTTCTCGCCGCTCGCCGGGCTGGTGCCGTCGTATGCGACCGCGCCTGCGCTGATGTACGTCGGGTTGCTGATGCTGTCGAGTGTCAGCAAGCTCGACATGGACGATATGGTCGATGCGATGTCCGGCCTCGTGTGCGCGGTGTTCATCGTGCTGACCGCGAATATCGTGACCGGCATCATGCTCGGCTTCTGCACGCTGGTGATCGGGCGTATTGTCAGCGGCGAGTATCGCAAGCTGAACGTCGGCACGGTGGTGATTGCGGTGGTGCTGGCCGTGTTTTACCTGGGCGGCTGGGCGATCTGAGCGTTGCAGCCGTAACGGTGTAGTTCGGTGCATGCGGCCCGCAATCGACGGGCCGCGTTTGACCACGCTGTCTGTTAACACTTGGCCGATCCGCTTTCACGCATGCCGTTCTCACCCAAAGGCAGCGCCGGAAGCCGACTCGCACTACACTGGCACGCATCGTCCGCGAACGGGATGCGTGTGCTAGTACCTTTTGATGGCTCCGACGGTCCGCGGCTCACGACAACACTCGTTGATCAGGAGACGCCTGCATGACCCGAACCACCTTCGCCCTGCGGTATGCCGCATCGTCCATCGTGCTGGTGGCGATCAGTGCATTGAGCACCGGCCTGCCGAGCCTCGCCGCCGCCCGCGAGATCCCGCAACAGGTGTTGCACGTGCCGGGTCTCGCACAACCAGCCGACATCCTGATCGACCACTGGGGCGTCCCGCACATCTACGCGAAAACCGAAAGCGATGCGTTCTTCGTGCAGGGCTTCAACGCCGCACGCGATCGCCTGTTCCAGATCGACCTGTGGCGGCGGCGCGGGCTCGGCACGCTGTCGGAAGTGTTCGGTCCCAGCTACGTCGAGCAGGATCGCGCCTCGCGGCTCTTTCTGTATCGCGGCGACATGCAGACCGAGTGGCAGCGCTACAGCCCCGACGCGCAGCAGATCGCGACGCGCTTTGTCGCGGGCATCAATGCGTATATCGACTGGTTGAAACTGCACCCGGAGCAGATGCCGTACGAGTTTCGCAAGCTCGATTACCAGCCGGCGAAGTGGACACCCGAAGACGTCGTGCGGATTCGCAGTCACGGTTTGACGCGCAATCTGACGAGCGAGGTGGCACGCGCCAACGTGGCGTGCAAGGCAGGTCTTGCGGCTGACGAACTGCGCGTTGGCCTGCAACCGCCGTGGCAAACCCAGGTGCCCGATGGCCTCGATCCGTGCCTGCCGAAAGATGTGCTGAAGGTGTTCGATCTTGCAACACGCAACGCGGTGCTCACGCCCGCTGCGCTATCGCATGCGAACGACGGCACGGCGGCTCACGCAAACACACTCGCGCTGGCCAGCAACGCCGCCGCTGAAGACCGCATCGAAGACCCCGACGAAACCAGCGAAGGCAGCAACAACTGGGTCGTCGCGCCGGGCAAATCGGCGACTGGCCGCGCGATCATGGCCAACGATCCGCACCGTGCGTATTCGGCGCCGAGCCTGCGCTACATCGCGCAGATCAGCACGCCGACACTCAATATCATCGGCGCGGGCGAGCCGTCGCTACCGGCGGTCTCAATCGGCCACAACGGCACGATCGCCTTCGGCCTGACGATCTTCAACATCGATCAGGAAGACCTGTACGTGTACCAGCTCAATCCGGACAATCCCAGCGAGTATCGCTATGGCGACGGCTGGGAACCGTTTCGCGTGATCCACGAAACGATCGATGTGCGCGGCGGCGCGCCGGTACCGGTCGATCTCACGTTCACGCGTCACGGCCCGGTGATCGACGTCGACGCCGACCATCATCGCGCGTTCGCCGTGCGCTCCGCGTGGCTCGAACCGGGCATGTCGCCGTACTTCGGCTCGGTGGGCTACATGCGGGCCCGCACATTCGCGCAGTTCCAGCACTCGATGCTGAACTGGGGCGCACCGACCGAGAACCAGGTCTATGCGGACGTGCACGGCAATATCGGCTGGGTGCCGGGCGGTCTTGCGCCGAAGCGGCCGAACTGGGACGGCCTGATGCCGGTACCCGGTGACGGCCGCTACGAATGGGCGGGCTTCTGGCGCGGCGACCAGTTGCCGTCGATATACAACCCGAAGCAGGGCTACTTCACGTCGTCGAACCAGATGAACCTGCCCGGCGATTACCCGTATCGCGAGCGCAAGCTCGGCTTTGAATGGACCAACGGCTCGCGCCACGAGCGCATCGACGAAGTGCTAAAGGGATTGCCGAAAGTCTCGCTGGAAGATTCGGAGCGGCTGCAGAACGATCTCGTGTCGATCCCGGCGCAGCGTCTCGTCGCGTTGCTCGCTCCGCTGTCGAGCGATGACCCGGACACGCACGCGGCGCTCGCGCTGCTCAAAGGCTGGAACGGCGAGGTGCGCGCCGATTCGGCGCAGGCGGCACTCGAAGAGGTGTGGTTTAGCCGGCATCTCGGCAAGGCGTTCAAGGCGGCGCTGCTGTCGCAAACGGCTGCAGCCACGTTCGGTGCGCCCGATCCTGCGGTGATGCTCGACACGCTCGAACATCCGGACCAGCGCTTCGGACCCGGGGCCGCGGCGAAACGCGATGCGGTGCTGTTGAAGAGTCTGGGCGAAGCGTGGGCCGAAATGCGTTTGCTGGAAGGCGACGATGCGACGCAATGGCAATGGGGCAAGCTACAGACCAACCTGAACGCACACCCGTTTGCCGCGATCGTCGACGACGCGATGCGCGCGAGACTGAATGTCGGTCCGCTCGCGAGGGGCGGCGATCCGTTTACGCCGAATCAGTCGACGTATCGCGTGAACGATTTCGTCCAGACCAATGGCCCGTCGTTTCGCGTGGTCGTCGATGTGGGCAACTGGGACAACTCGCGCGCGGTCAATCTGCCGGGTCAGTCAGGCGACCCGGACAGCCCGCACTATCGCGATCTCGTACCGCTCTGGTTGAAGGGGGAGTATTTCCCGCTGCTGTATTCGCGCAAGGCCGTCGAAGCGGCGACCGAAACGAAACTGCATCTGGTGCCGGCGGCGCAATGAAGTCCGCTAGCGCATTACAACGACATATCGAATGCCGGCCGCAGAAACAGCTCGATGCCCATGACGATCAACCCGAGCGCCGCCGCCGATAACGTCAGCGTGCCGTACTCGTCGTGACGCAGGTCGTGCAGACACGCCACGACGAAGAGGATCGCGAGCAGGTTGGTCAGCCAGTCGAAATTCAGCGCAAGCGTCATCGGGGAATCGCAGCTCGTCGATAGAATCGCACCTTGAAATTGCGGGCGATTCTATCGACATGAGCTTACGGATTCGCAACACCTACGCTTACATCGCTTACGCTTCGCGCACCATGTCGTGACGGATCCAGTCGAGCACCGACGTGTGTTTCGGCTGCCAGCCGAGCAGGGTCCGGGCGCGTTCGCCACGCACCCGGCTGTTCGAGCCGAGTCCATACGACGCCATCTCGTAGCCCCATTCCTTCTGCGCTTCTTCGAGCGGCCAGTCTTGCGATTTGCCGAGATCGAGTACGTCGGCAATCGCGGTCGTCATGTCGCGGAACGACGCTTCGCTGCTTTCGATGAAATAGAACGTACCGGCCGGGGTTTTTTCGAGTGCGAGGCGATATACGTCGACGACATCGTCGATATGCACGTTCGACCAGACGTTGCCGCCGCTGCCGACATGCCGCACTACGCCGCTTTTCTGCGCCTGGCTGATCAGGCGCGGCAACTGCACGCTGGCGCTACCGGGCACCGCACCGTGACCGTAGATCAACGTATTGCACAGCACCGCCGAGCGCACGCCGCGCTGTGCCGCATCGAGCACGAGCCGGTCGATCGCGACGCGGGCAGCTTTGTCGGCGGTCGGTTCGGGCAACGCATCTTCGCGGTACACCGGTGCAGCGCCGTTGGCTCCCGCTTCGCCACCCGATGCATCGCCGACGATGCTCGAGCCGCTCGTATGCAGGAACGGCTTGCCGGAACCGGCGAGACCGTCGATCAACGCCTCGACTGCGCCGCGATGGTCGCTGCTTGCCGCGTTGATGACGGCATCGGCGGCTTGCGCCTGTTCGATCAGCAAGGCGCGGTCGTCGAGCGTGCCGACCACAGTCGCGATGCCGAGGCGTTGCAGTTCGGCGGCCTGTTCGGGCTTGCGCACGAGACCGGTCACGCGATGACCCGCGCGCACCAGTCCGACCGCGATCGAGCCGCCGATAAAGCCATTCGCGCCAGTGATGAAAATGTTCAAGACGTTCTCCAGTGAGTGGGTTCGCTTCGTGAAGCAGTGAGGCGAGTATGCGGCGCTGTCTGGCACACAAAAAGGGCACCTGCCTCAAATCACTTTTGATCTGAACGCACGAATCAGCCGCCGATTCAAGCAGACGACGCGGTACCGCGGCGCGGACGGCTTTTTTGTCCGCTTGCGCGGTTAAATTTTGAACGTGTATATACAAGCTGTGGCCCGATGCACGGTAGTCGCCTGAGACGGCACACCGCCGGCGCAGCCCCGGAGTGCTGTGGCGCAGCAACAAAAATAACGCGGTCAGCCATGACTGGCCTAGTGGAAACCCCTGATGCGCGGTGCGTCGAAAGGACTTGTATATACAAGCTGGCGACGCTAGACTTTCGGAAATTGTATAGACAGGATCGACTCTCATGATGAAGCTCACCCCCGGTCAACTGACACTGCCCCAACTGCGCACGATTGCTCGCGAGTCCGTCTCGCTCCAGCTCGATCCGGCAAGCCATGCCGCGATCGACGCATGCGCGCAGGCCGTCGCGGACATCGCCGCGAAAGGCGAGCCCGCCTACGGCATCAATACCGGTTTCGGACGTCTTGCCAGCACACATATTCCGCGCGACCAGCTCGAGCTGTTGCAGCGCAATCTGGTGCTGTCGCATGCGGTTGGCGTCGGCGAACCAATGTCGCGGCCGGTGGTGCGTTTGTTGATCGCACTGAAGCTGTCGAGCCTCGGCCGCGGCCACTCGGGCATCCGCCGCGAAGTGATGGATGCACTGATCACGCTGTTCAATGCAGACGTGTTGCCGGTGATCCCGGTGAAGGGTTCGGTCGGTGCATCGGGCGATCTCGCGCCGCTCGCGCATATGTCGGCGGCGCTGATTGGCGTCGGTGAAGTGTTCGCCAAGGGCGAGCGCGTGCCTGCTGTCGAAGGGCTGCGACTCGCCGGTCTGAAGCCGCTGACGCTGCAAGCGAAGGAAGGGCTCGCGCTGCTGAACGGCACGCAGGCTTCCACGGCACTCGCGCTGTACAACATGTTCGCAATCGAAGACCTGTTCCGTACCGGTCTCGTTGCGGGCGCACTGTCGGTTGATGCGGCGGCCGGTTCGGTGACGCCTTTCGACGCGCGCATTCATGCGTTGCGTGGCCACGCCGGCCAGATCGACGCGGCGGCCGCGTACCGCGAACTGCTCGATGGCTCCGGGATCAATCTGTCGCACGCCGACTGCGACAAGGTGCAGGACCCGTACTCGCTGCGCTGCCAGCCGCAGGTGATGGGTGCCTGTCTCGACCAGATGCGCCATTCGGCCGACGTGCTGCTGATCGAAGCGAACGCGGTCTCGGATAACCCGCTGATTTTCCCGGACACCGGCGAAGTACTGTCGGGCGGCAACTTCCACGCCGAACCGGTCGCGTTCGCCGCCGACAACCTCGCGCTCGCCGCGGCCGAAATCGGCGCGCTGGCCGAACGCCGCATCGCGCTGCTGATCGACACGACGCTATCGGGCCTGCCGCCGTTTCTCGTCAGGGATGGCGGCGTGAACTCCGGCTTCATGATCGCGCACGTCACGGCGGCCGCACTCGCGTCCGAGAACAAGACGCTCGCGCATCCGGCGTCGGTCGATTCGCTGCCTACCTCTGCGAACCAGGAAGATCACGTGTCGATGGCGACGTTTGCTGCGCGCAAGCTTGGCGATATCGCCGAGAACACCGCGAACATCCTGTCGATCGAACTGCTGGCTGCCGCTCAAGGCGTCGATCTGCGCGCACCGCATCAGACCAGCCCGAACCTGCAGCGCGTGATGCAGGCCGTGCGCAAGGAAGTTGCGCACTACGAACTCGATCATTACTTCGCGCCGGACATCGTGGCCGTGACGAAGCTCGTGCAGACCGGCACGATTGCCGCGCACAGCCCGTTCGCGTTCGCCTCCGAAGCGAAGTGAAGTGATCGCCGCGCATTGTGACCGCACGAACGACTGACGTAGCTCACCGAGCAACCCGCATGAACGCACCGGCTTATCAAGGCATCAAGGACTTCATTCTCTCCCGCATTCATGCGGGCGAATGGGGTGAAGGCGACCAGGTGCCGTCGGAAAACGAACTGGCACGCGAGTTCAAGGTCGCGCGGATGACGGTGAACCGTGCACTGCGCGAGCTGACTTCGGAGCAGGTGCTCACGCGTGTGCAGGGTGCGGGTACGTTCGTCGCGCGGCCGAAGTACGAATCGACGCTGGTGGCGATCCGCAGTATTTCCGACGAGATCGTCGCGCGCGGCCATCGCTATCGCGCGGACGTGCTGCAGCTCGGCGCGGCGATTGCCGACGAGGCGCTTGCCGAAGAAATGCAGGTCGCCGCGGGCAGTCCGATTTTCTTTTCGCGCGTACTGCATTGCGAAAACGACGAACCGGTGCAGCTCGAAGAGCGCTGGGTGAACCCCGCAGTCGCACCCGAATACGCGCTGCAGGATTTCACCAATACGACGCCGAACCAGTACCTCGTGCGCGTCGCGCCGCTGCAGCGTGTCGAGTACCGCATCGAGGCCGCCGCACCGGACGACAGTACCCGCGAGCAACTGACGATGGACCCGCTCGAACCGTGTCTCGTGCTGCATCGGCGGACGTGGTCGCAGAGTGTGGTCGCATCGATTGCGAACCTGTGGCACCCAGGCAGCCGCTATCGCTTCACCGGACATTTCTGAACGCACGCGTCACCGTTCCATTCACATAACCGACCTCTAGCTCAACCCGCGAGCCCAACCCGGAACCAGAGAGCCAGCCATCATGAACAATCCGAAACACATCGACCCGCGTCTCGATCCGACCCGCACGATCCGTGCACCGCGCGGCACTGAGAAGACCTGCAAGAGCTGGCTCACGGAAGCCGCGTACCGGATGATCCAGAACAATCTGGACCCGGAAGTCGCGGAGCATCCGCATGCACTCGTCGTGTATGGCGGCATTGGGCGCGCAGCGCGCAACTGGGATTGCTTCGATCAGATTCTCGCGTCGCTGAAGGATCTGAACGACGACGAAACGCTGCTGATCCAGTCGGGCAAACCGGTCGGCGTATTCCGCACGCACGCCGATGCGCCGCGCGTGTTGCTCGCGAATTCGAATCTCGTGCCGCACTGGGCGACGTGGGAACACTTCCACGAACTCGACCGCAAGGGCCTGATGATGTACGGCCAGATGACCGCGGGTAGCTGGATCTACATCGGCAGCCAGGGCATCGTGCAGGGCACGTACGAAACGTTCTTCTCGGTGGCGAACCAGCATTTCAACGGCGACCCGAAGGGCCGCTGGATTTTGACCGGTGGCCTGGGCGGCATGGGTGGCGCACAGCCGCTCGCCGCGACGATGGCAGGCTTCTCGATGGTCGCGGTCGAGTGCGATGAGACACGTATCGATTTCCGTCTGAAGACGCGCTACGTCGACAAGAAAGCACGCACGCTCGACGAAGCGCTCGCGATGCTCGACGAAGCGAAGCGCGATGGCAAGCCGGTTTCGATCGGCCTGCTCGGCAATGCGGTCGACGTGTTCGCCGAATGCGTGACGCGTGGCATCACGCCGGATTGCGTGACCGACCAGACCAGTGCGCACGATCCGATCCACGGTTATTTGCCGCAGGGCTGGAACGTCGAAGACTGGCGCGAGCGTCAAAAGACCGCGCCGGACAGCATCGTGCAGCCGGCCAAGCAGTCGATGGCGAAGCAGGTGCAGGCGATGCTGACGTTGCAGGAACGCGGCGCGGCTACGCTCGACTACGGCAACAACATTCGCCAGATGGCGCTGGAAATGGGCGTCGAAAACGCCTTCGACTTCCCCGGTTTCGTGCCTGCCTATATCCGCCCGCTGTTCTGCGAAGGCAAGGGGCCGTTCCGCTGGGTTGCGCTGTCGGGTGACCCAGAAGACATCTACAAGACCGATGCGAAGGTCAAGGAACTGATCCCCGACGATCCCCATCTGCATAACTGGCTCGACATGGCACGCGAACGTATCGCGTTCCAGGGCTTGCCTGCGCGGATCTGCTGGGTTGGTGTGAAGGATCGTTATCGCCTGGGCCTTGCGTTCAACGAAATGGTCAAGAACGGCGAGCTGAAGGCGCCGGTCGTGATCGGTCGCGATCACCTCGATACGGGATCGGTGGCGAGCCCGAACCGCGAAACCGAATCGATGAAAGACGGCTCGGATGCAGTCAGCGACTGGCCGCTGCTGAATGCGCTGTTGAACACCGCAGGCGGTGCGACGTGGGTGTCGCTGCATCACGGCGGCGGTGTCGGCATGGGCTTCTCGCAGCATTCGGGCGTTGTGATCGTGTGCGACGGTACGGATGCGGCGGCACGCCGGGTCGAACGCGTGCTGTTCAACGATCCGGCGACGGGCGTGATGCGCCATGCGGACGCTGGCTACGAACTCGCGCAGGAAACTGCACGCGAAGTGAATCTCAAGTTGCCGATGCTTGGCCGTTGAGCGTCGCCGTGACGTTGAAGACGACACTGATCCGCGCAGCTGAACTCGTCGCGTCGCCGTGGAAGAACGGCGGCGGCGTGACGCGCGAGATTGCGGCGCATCCGCAGGGTGCGCCGCTCGACAGCTTCGTGTGGCGCGTCAGCGTGGCCGATGTCGCGGCTGCGGGGCCGTTCTCGAAGTTTCCGGGCATCGACCGGACGCTCGTGCTGCTGTCCGGTGCGGGCATGCTGCTCGATGAGCACGAAGCGCATGACAGCGAGCACGGTCTGCGCACGCATACGCTGACACAACCGCTCGACGTCGCGCGTTTTGCCGGCGAAGCGGCGATCGATGCGCAGCTTGTCGACGGCGCGACCCGCGACTTCAATCTGATGCTGCGACGTGGTGCTGCGACCGGCGCGCTCGACGTATGGCGCGGCGATGGTCGCGACATGCAGCGCACGTTGAATGGCGACGTAGTGCTGCTGTACTGCGCGGCGGGGCCGGTGACGCTCACACTGGGCGATTCAGCGCCGGTGCACTGCGCGACCGGCGACACGCTGCGTATCGATGCAGATGCAGCCAACGCGTTGCTGTGCCACGCAAGTGCCGCAGGCATGCCAGGCGCAATCGCACTGCTCGCCATCGAGATCCGTTACGCGTAGCATCGTTTGTCATCCCGATCCCGCGCGTCCGGGTTGTCATCGGACGTGCATCGACAGGCCAGATCACGCGGCCATGTGGTTATGAATACGCGATGAAGCACACTGTCTGGCATCACCTGAACCTCTGTCCGCAGGGCGACCCCACGGCGACGGTTACCGACGCGGCGATTGCCGTGCGCGACGGACGCATCGACTGGCTGGGCGCGGCCAGCGACCTGCCCGCTGACTACGCACAGTGGCCACGCGAAGACCTGGGCGGCGCGTGGGTCACGCCGGGTCTCGTCGATTGCCATACGCACCTCGTGTATGGCGGCCAGCGTGCCGACGAATTCGCGCAGCGGCTCGCGGGCGTGAGCTACGAAGCGATCGCGAAGCAGGGTGGCGGCATCGTGTCGACGGTTCGCGCCACGCGCGCAGCCGACGAAGCGACGCTGCTGCGCGACGCCGCCGCGCGGCTCGAACCGCTGCTTGCCGAAGGCGTCACCGCAATCGAAATCAAATCGGGCTACGGCCTCGACCTTGCCAGCGAACGCAAGATGCTGCGCGTCGCGCGGCAACTCGGCGAGCGTTATCCGGTGACGGTCTACACGACCTTTCTCGGCGCGCACGCGTTGCCGCCCGAATTCGCGGGCCGCGCCGACGACTACATCACCGAAGTGTGCGAGCGCATGCTGCCGGCGCTCGCCGACGAAGGGCTCATCGACGCCGTCGACGTGTTCTGCGAGCGCATCGGTTTTTCACTTGCACAGAGCGAGCGCGTGTTCGACGCCGCCGCACGTCGCAACCTGCCGGTAAAGATGCACGCGGAACAACTGTCGAACAGCGGCGGCACGGCGCTGGCGGCACACCATCGCGCGCTGTCGGCGGATCACCTCGAATTTCTCGACGAAGCGGGCGTCGCCGCGATGCAGGCGGCGGGCACGGTTGCCGTGCTGCTGCCTGGCGCGTACTACTTCATTCGCGAGACGCAGTTGCCGCCGCTCGACCTGCTACGGCGCTACAACGTGCCGATCGCCATTTCAACCGATAGCAATCCTGGCACTTCGCCCGTCACGTCGCTGCTGCTAATGATGAACATGGCGACGACGCTATTCCGCATGACCGTGCCCGAAGTACTGCAAGGCGTGACGCAGCACGCGGCGCGCGCACTCGGCAAGGCCGACGTGCATGGCACGCTCGCGGTCGGCAGGTCTGCTGACTTCGCCGTATGGCCTGTCACCACGCTCGCCGAACTCGCCTACTGGTTCGGCCGGCCGCTTTGCGCGCGGGTCGTGCGCCACGGCGAAACCGTCTACACGCGGCCCACTGCGCCGCTTTCCACTCACGCTTAAACATGACTCACGCAGACCGATCGCTTTTCGCCGAACACGCGTGGCTGCCCGACGGCTGGCGCCGCAACGTGCTGCTGCAATGGGATGCTCACGGCGTACTGACATTCGTCACCGCCGATAGCGAAGCACCAGCAGGCGTCGCACGCGCGGCCGGCCCGTTGCTGCCAGGTATGCCGAACCTGCACTCGCACGCGTTTCAGCGCGCGATGGCCGGCTTGACTGAATACCGCGCCAACGCCGTCGATAGTTTCTGGAGCTGGCGTGACCTGATGTATCGCTTTGCCGCGAAGATCACACCCGAAGGGCTCGCGGCCATTGCGCAGTGGCTCTACATCGAGATGCTGAAGGCGGGCTACACGTCGGTGTGCGAGTTTCACTACGTGCATCACCAAGCCGATGGCGCACAGTATCCGCAAGCCGCTGAGTTGGCCGAGCGCGTCGTCGACGCAGCGGCTGCGAGTGGCATCGGTATCACGATGCTGCCTGTCCTGTATCAATACAGTGGCTTCGGTGCGCGTGCGCCGCGCGACGATCAGCGGCGCTTTATCAACACGCCGGAACAACTGCTCGAACTGCTCGCGCAACTGAAGCACGCGAGGCCCGAACATCACGCACTGCGTTACGGCGTTGCGCCGCACTCGCTGCGCGCCGTGTCCGAAGCTTCGTTGCGCACGCTGCTCGAAGGGCTCGATGCAATGTTGCCGGGCGCGCCCGTGCATATCCACATCGCCGAACAGACCGCCGAAGTCGACGCATGCATCGAGACCGAAGGCGCACGGCCGGTGCAATGGCTGCTCGACCGTTTCGATGTCGATGCGCGCTGGTGCCTCGTGCACGCGACCCATATCGATGCAGACGAAACCGCGGCGCTGGCGAAGAGCGGCGCCGTCGCGGGCCTGTGTCTGACCACCGAGGCGAATCTCGGCGACGGCATTTTCCCGGCGCCGGAATATCTCGACTCGCACGGACGTTTCGGTATCGGTTCGGATAGCCATATCGGCGTCGACTGGCGTGCGGAACTGCGTCTACTCGAATACGGCCAGCGGCTCGCGCGCAGGCAGCGCAACGTTCTTGCAAACGCCACGGCATCGCGCGTGGCCGACCGGCTGTTTGCCGGTGCGCTCGACGGCGGCGCGCAGGCGACCGGCCGCAAGGTCGGCGCGTTGCAGGTGGGCTTGCGCGCGGACTGGATGGTGCTCGATGCGGAACACCCGAGCATCGCCGGCCATCCTGCCGACACGTGGCTGTCCGGAGCCGTATTCTGCGAGCACGGCGAAACACCGGTTCGCGACGTGTATACCGGCGGCCAGCAGGTCGTCGAGAACCGGCGTCATCGCGACGAAGCCCGCGCCTATGCGCAGTACCGCACCGCGCTGGCCGATCTGTTAGCCTGAGCGATCCGGATGACTTCCACCGATACCGTACCGACATGACCGCCTCGAACCCGCCGAACACTTCGCAAACTTCGAACCCGACACCGGTTTTCTCGCTGCAACGGGGAAGCCTGCCGCTGTTGATCTCGATTCCGCATCTGGGCACACGCATTCCCGACGATATCGCTGCGACGATGACGCCGGTCGCGCAGCGCTTCGACGATTGCGACTGGCATCTGGACCGGCTCTACGCGTTTGCAGCGCGCCTCGGGGCATCGATACTCGCGCCGGTCTACGCGCGCTACGTGATCGATCTGAACCGCCCGCCCGATGGCGCGAATCTTTATCCGGGGCAGGACACGACAGGGCTGCTGCCAGTCGATACGTTCGACAAGGAACCGCTCTATCGCGACGGCCATCTGCCGACCGATGCAGAAGTCGCGCGTCGTCGTGAGCTTTACTGGCAGCCGTATCACACGGCGCTCGCAGATGAACTCGCGGCGCTCAAGGCACAGCACGGCAAGGTGCTGCTGTGGGAAGCGCATTCGATCCGCTCGCGCGTACCGAGGTTCTTCGAAGGGCGGTTGCCGGACTTCAACTTCGGCACGTCGAACGGTGCGAGCGCGGTACCAGGACTGGCCGACGAACTCGCGGCAATCGTCGAACAGCATGGCGCTTATACGGCGATCGGGAACGGGCGCTTCAAGGGCGGCTACATCACGCGGCAGTATGGTCAGCCGCAGCAGGGCGTGCATGCGGTTCAGCTCGAGCTGTCGCAGATCACCTATATGCAGGAGCAGATGCCGTACGCGTATGACGATGCGCTGGCCGCACGTGTCGAGCCGTTGCTCGAGACGCTGCTCAAGACAGCTCTCGCACGCGTCGAAGGGAGCTGAGTCAATGTCGACACAACCAGCGGCAGACGAATACGAGATCTCAACCGATACACAGCGTCTCGACGTGGGAATGATTCACCGCTTCCTGTCGGAGGAGAGTTACTGGTCGCTCGGCATATCGCGAGCGACCGTCGAGCGGGCGATCCAGCATTCCCTGTGTTTCGGCGCGTACTGCCAGAACGAGCAGGTTGGGTTTGCACGCGTCGTCACGGACAGGACGACTTTCGCCTTGCTTGCCGACGTGTTCGTTCTCAAAGACCATCGCGGCAAGGGCCTCTCCAAGCGCCTTATGCAGCACGTCGTCGAACACGAGGACCTGCAAGGTCTAAGACGCTTGCTGCTTCTGACGTCGGATGCCCATGGCCTGTACAAACAATACGGCTTCAAGGAGCTGGCGAATCCGGCGCGTTTCATGGAGATTTTCCGGCCGGATATCTATCGTTCGTCCTGACGATCTGATGGACCTCGCTGGGGCCTCGCTGCTTACGCGCTCGCAATGAACAGCAGCACGATACAGATCATTCCGCCAAACCACACGAGCGAACGCAGCGGCGCCCAGCCGAGCAGATAGAGCAACCCGTGCACCACCCGTATGGCGACGAACGCGATCGCAAGCTGATCGACGTGCGGGGTATTCACACCCTTGTGCCAGACCACGGCCAGCGCCGCTGTGAACAGCGCCAGCGCTTCCCACGCGTTCTGATGTGCCCCGACCGAACGTCCACGCCAGCCCTCCAGCTTCGCCAGATAATTGCGCGGCATCCCGTTGTCGTAGCCCTTCTTCGATTTGGCGCAAACGGTCCACACAAAAGGCAGCAGTGCGACGATCAGCAGACATGTCTCCGTCGTTGTCATGTTTGTTCTCCCTGAGTTTTTGACGATAAAAATCGTTACATTGTGTAATGGCGAAATCTGCGAAGCCCGCGCAGATTAGCATCTGGCCGCATCGTCGGCGCAGTCGTTTTCTAGACGGGATACTCGGCTGGATTTTGAGTGGCTTGCGGCGCGAAGCGCCACCGCGCGAGCCTGTCGTGTCGAAACGCATCGTCGCGCGCGCACCGAACGCGTGGAACGACCTGCCACACGGGTGGTCTCTTTCAAACGCTCACCGTCACGAACGTCCTTCGTAAAGCCTCTGGAAAACCCTGGTATGCCGGTTGCATGGCAGGCGAGGATACGGCTACCCTGTGGAACACCTGCATCGCGCGCAGCAGTATCGCCGCGCAATAACGTGACATCGACGTCACATCAAACGACACATCAACATCGGGTGAGAGAGATGGATGACTCAGCGATGAAAGATCCGAATGATTCACGGCTCGACATATGGCGAGCCAACCTCGTCGTGCTGACGCGCGAAGTTGGCGCGGCGACGCGGCTTGCACGCATGATGACGTTCTCCGCCACCTATCTGAAGCTGATGCTGTCCGGCCAGCGCGATTTCAGTGAGGAGTTCGCGCGCGGTGTCGAGGCGGTGACCGGCTTGCCAGCCGGCTGGATGGACGTGCCGCATGAAGCGCGCGAGGTGCCCCAGGCGGCACGCGCCGCGATCGACAATGAAACGCCGCTCGCGCGTTTTCGCGGCACGGCCCACCCGGTGCGCAAGAAGACGGTTCTGCGTCCGCCCGAACCGATCTTCGGGCAGCCCGCGGCACGACGTACCGAAGACGAAGGCGCCGATGTCGAAGCGCATCGGCGGCTCGTACATTTTCGCAAGGTGCGCGATCTGGCCATGCAGGATGTACGACGGCTCGAACGGCATCTCGGACGGCCGCCGGTCGAACTGGCCGCGCTGCGTGCAAAGGTCGACGACGTGATTGCTGCCGGCGATCTCGACGGTCCTGATCGCGCGGATCTCGTGGGTCGGCTCGAACAGATCGACAAGCATCGGCAGATGCTGCAGCGGCATGTCGAGAAGCTT
Source organism: Paraburkholderia acidicola (assembly GCF_002362315.1). Taxonomy (GTDB): domain Bacteria; phylum Pseudomonadota; class Gammaproteobacteria; order Burkholderiales; family Burkholderiaceae; genus Paraburkholderia; species Paraburkholderia acidicola. The sequence goes on along the minus strand of NZ_MTZV01000003.1, from coordinate 395,885 downwards.
CAGCAACTGCTTGGGCGGCTCGGCGAAAGCGACTGAAGGTGTGCGCTTTTGCGTCCATTCACAGCCGCAGTTCCGAAAGAATCTGTTCCGCAAGAAAGTCGCAGGGCGGACGATTCGAACGGGCGCTGCGCGCCAGCACGATTTCGAGTTCGGGCAGGCCAGGCAACCCATGCGCATGCCCGAGTTGCACGAACTGCGCAGGCACCGCGCAGCGCGCTAATGGCGCGATGGCCAGCCCGGCCTCGACCATGCTGAACAGTCCCATCAGGCTGGGGCTTTCGTACGAGGTGCGATAGGCGATCTTCGCGCTCTCCAGTGCCTGGATCGCGTTGGCCCGCGCAACACTGCCGGTGCCGAAGAGCGCTACCGGCAACGGCCGCTCTTTCCAGACTTCCATACCCGCTGCACCGGGGCCGGCCCAGACCATCGGTTCGAAACGGATGAACGCGCCGTTCAGTCCTTTCATCCGCGTCACACAGGCGAGGTCCACCTTGTTGTCCTTCACGAGCGGTCCGAGCGCGTGGCTCGGCAGACCGATCACCTGAATCTCGACCTTCGGGTAACTCGCCGAAAACTTGCGCAGCACGGCGGGCAGCAATGACGACGCGTAGTCGTCGGGTACACCAATCGCGACGCGACCCTTGACCTCCGGATGAACCATCGACGCCCACGCCTCGTCGCGCAACGCGAGCATCCGCCGCGCGTAGGCGAGCAGTAACTGGCCGTCCTGCGTCGGTGTGACGTTGCGCGGCCCGCGCACGAACAGCGTTTTACCGAGCGCGGTTTCGAGCGCACGGATCTGCATGCTCAGCGCCGACTGCGAACGATGCACGAGCGCCGCACCGCGCACGAAACTGCCGGCATCGGCGACGGCTACCACCATCGCGAGGACGTCGAGGTCGAGAGACTTGATCGTTTGAGTGGACATGCGTCATCCATGAGCTATCAGATAATCTGATTGAAGCGTTCAATATAACGCGTTTGCCTGAAGGCAGCGATGTTGCGCATACTGCGTCGACTTCACTGACTTGCCGCTGTAGCGGCCCGGAGACCCGTGCAATGCCGAAGACTTACGACGAATTCAAACAACTGGGTATGCGCCTCGACATGTCGCGCGGCAAGCCCGCGCCGGAGCAACTGGACCTTGCGTGGGCGTTGCTCAACGACGCGGCCTCGACGGGTTTTCTCGCACGCGACGGCTTCGATTGCCGTAACTACGGGCACGCGCTTGGGCTGCCTGAAGCGCGCGAGTTCGGCGCGTCATTGCTCGATGTGCCGGCGGGGCAGGTCGTGGCCGCCGGCAATTCGAGTCTTGAGTTGATGTATGACTCGCTTGCGTACGCGATGTCGTTTGGCGTGCCGGACGGCGCACCGTGGTCGCGCGGCGACGTCGCCTTTCTGTGTCCGGTGCCGGGCTACGATCGACATTTTTCGATCTGCGCCACGCTCGGCATTCGCATGATCCCTGTACCGATGACCGACGACGGTCCCGACATGGACGTCGTCGAAGCGCTGGTGCGTAACGACGCATCGATCAAGGGGATCTGGTGCGTGCCGCTTTACAGCAACCCGAGCGGCGCGATCTATTCGGCCGAAGTGGTGCGCAGGCTCGCATCGATGCCAGCGGCCGCCGCCGACTTCCGTCTGTTCTGGGACGACGCGTACCGCTTCCATCATCTGACCGGCACGCGGCACACGACGCCGAACGTACTCGACGCGTGCGTGGCGGCAGGGCATCCGGATCGCGCGTTGATTTTCGCGTCGCTGTCGAAGGTGACGATCGCGAGCGGCGCCATCGCGTTCCTCGCCTCGTCGCCGCGCAACGTGGCGTGGTGGCAGCAGCGCAGCGCGGTGCGCACGATCGGTCCGGACAAACTGAACCAGTTGCGCCACGTGAAGCTGCTGCGCGATCGCGCCGGTGTCGAGCAGTTGATGGAGCGTCATCGAGCGTTGCTGCGGCCGAAGTTCGATGCGGTAACGGCAGCGTTTCGCGAACGGCTCGCAGGGGTGCCCGAGGTGAGCTGGAATGAACCGGCAGGAGGCTACTTCATCAGCCTCTACGTGCCGCGCGGCTTCGCGAAGCGCACGGTCGAACTGGCCGCGGCTGCGGGCCTCGTGTTGACACCTGCCGGTGCAGCGTTCCCGCACGGCGACGATCCACACGACCGGCATCTGCGGATCGCACCGACGTTTCCTTCACTCGACGAGGTCCGTGTTGCCGCGCAAGGCATCGCACTGTCGCTGCTGCGTGCGATCGACGAAGCCACGCGTTGAGCGGGCGGGGGACGGGTTTCGCAAGACGGGATTTTGCGGTAAAAGAACCGCATGACCGACCGCGCCCGACTCATCCCCCTCATCGTTGCCTGCCCGCTGTTTCTGCAAAACCTCGACACGTCGATCATGGCGACGGCGTTGCCGTCCATCGCGCGTTCGCTCGAAGTGCAGACGCTGCATCTGAACCTCGCGATCACGTCCTACCTGCTGAGCCTCGCCGTGTTCCTGCCCGCGAGCGGCTGGCTCGCCGACCGCTTCGGCCCGCGCCGCGTGTTCTGCGCGGCGATCGTGCTGTTTTCGGTCGGCTCTGCGCTGTGCGGGCTCGCTAACTCGCTGCCACAGCTCGTCGTATTTCGCGTGCTGCAAGGGATGGGCGGCGCGATGATGGTGCCGGTCGGTCGTTTGATCCTGCTGCGCAGCGTGCCGCCCGCGCGTATGGTCGCTGCAATGGTCTGGTTCACGGTGCCCGGTGCGATTGGCAGGCTGGCCGGGCCGCTGCTCGGCGGGCTTGTCGTCACCATTACGTCATGGCGATGGATCTTTCTGCTGAACGTACCGTTCGGCGTACTCGGTGTGCTGCTCGCGCTGAACTTCATCGACGGTACGTACGAGCCGCTCATCGAGCGCTTCGATCTCGCAGGTTTCATTCTGCTTTCGACGGGGCTCGTCGGCCTGGTCGGCGGTCTCGATACCGCGGGCCGCGGGCTCGTACCGCCCACCATCACGTTTGCTTTCGCGGCGATCGGTGCGCTATCGCTGCTCGCGTACTGGTTCTATAGCCGCCGTCGTGCCGATACGATCATCGATCCCGGCATCCTGCGTTATCGCGCGTATCGCACCGCGGTGCTCGGCGGCATGCCGCTGCGTATCGCGATCGGCGCGTCGCCGTTCCTGTTGCCGCTGATGTTCCAGCTCGGCTTTGGTTTGTCGCCGCTGCAGTCCGGTTCGCTCAGCGTGGCGACCGCGATCGGCTCGCTCAGCGTGCGTGCGGTGATGACGTCGGCGATCCGCCGCGTCGGGTTTCGCACATTGCTGATCGGCGCGACTTCGCTGACCGGTTGCTTCTATGCGTGCTATGGGCTGTTTCGACCGGGCACGCCGCATCTGTTGATCTTCGTCGTGTTGCTGTTTGGCGGGTTGTTCAATTCGCTCGGCATGGTGACGCTCAACACGCTCGGCTACTCGGATATGCCGAAGCTGAAAATGAGCCGCGCCACCGCGCTGTCGAGCATGGCGCAGCAACTGTCGATCAGTATCGGTGTCGCGTTCGGCGCGTCGCTGCTGACATTGACCGCGCATCTTTATGGCGGCAGCGCCGCGCTACTGAGTGCGCGCGATTTTTCGCCGGCGTTCTTCGTGGTCGGTGCGCTGACACTTTGCTCACTGTTCTTTTTCGTGCGGCTTTCGCATGATGAAGGGGCGGAGTTGCGGCAGCGGTAGCGGACGAGGGGCGAGGGCGGGTTGCCGCCGCGCGTGTCGGCGATGTGCTACAACGCGGATACGGAGACGACGAGGTGACATTTTGGACAGACTTGCTGCGGAACTGAGACAGGCATTCGCGCGCTGCGCCCGAGGCGACGGCGCTGCCGGTCGGGGCACGGCGCGCAGCGTGGCAGGGTGTGAGCGGTTGACATCGGTTGCACTACTGCTCGACGCACGCGCATTACGGCCCCGCAGAGCACAGCCCACATGAGCCGCCTCGTCCGCCGCCTGCGCGCAGTAGCAGCGTTACCGCTGCTGGTCGGCGCATGCAGCGCATCCGCGGTCTATGCCGACGAAACCGCGACCTCCTCCGACGATCCCGCACCATCGACGCTCGAACGCGACGTACATCTGTTCATCGTGCAAAAGGACGGTTCGATCGAAGAGCGCGACGACACGATCATGCGTGCCAACACGACAAGCGGTGTTGACGACATCGCGCAACGCTACGTGTGGTTCAACAAGGACATCGAGCACGTCGAACTGCTGAAAGCGGAAACCATCGATCGCAACGGCGTCGTGCATCCGGTCGGTCCTGAAGCGATCCGCGACGTGCAGGAGCCGCGCTCCGCCGGTGCGCCGACGTTCCAGGACGGCGTGCTGCGCACAGTGATCTTTCCAGGTGTCGAACCGGGCGCACGCGTGCATCTCGCGTTTCGCAAGACCCGCACGATACCGCTGCAGGCCGGCACGTTTGCGTATCTGGTCGAGCCGACACGCGGCCCGGTCGAACTGCAACAACTGATCTTCGATCTGCCCGACGACGTACCGCTCTACGCAGACGCACGCGGCTACACGGCACTGCCGACGGTCAGTGAGAACGGGCGCACCCGCTATACCTTCGAATATCGCCACGGCCCGTATGCTCCAACCGAAGCGGGCGCGGTCGGCTACGCGACATGGGGCGACCGGTTGATGGTGTCGACGGTGCCCGATTTCGCGTCGTTTGCCGCGCATTACCGCTCGGCAGCAGCGGATTCGACGATGGCCGATCCATCGATCGTGAGCCTGGCGCAGTCATTGACCGCGGGCCTGACCGATCCGACCGCAAAAGCACGTGCACTGTATGACTGGATGCGCTTCAACATTCGCTACGTCGCACTCTTTCTCGGCGAGACCGCGGCCGTTCCGCACAAGGCCGTCGACATCCTGCGCAACCGCTACGGCGACTGCAAGGACCATGTCGCGCTATACACCGCTTTGCTTGCCGCGGTAGGCATCCACAGTCAGGCGGTGCTGCTCAATCTCGGCCCGGTGTATACGCTGCCGACGGTGCCGGGCTACGGCAACAGCGCGATCAATCACGCGATCGTCTGGATCGATCAGTTGCAGCGTTTTGCCGATACGACCTCGGGTGGCGTTGCGTTCGGCTATCTGCCGGCGGGCGTAATGGACCGGCCGGTGCTGCTCGTCGACGATGGCGTGCTCGCGCGTACGCCCGCTACGCAGCCGCGCGGACGTAACACGCGGTTGCAGATCGCCATCGACACGAGCGGCACGGCGAGCTTCGCGTATCGCGTCGAAGACACGGGCGCGCCTGCCGAACTCGAGCGCAACGTGTTTCGCCGCGCGACGCACCGGCAGGCCCAGCAGCTTGTCGCGGACCGTCTGCGGCAGACCGGGTTGTTCGGCATCGCGCGTGTCACGACCAGCGATGTCGCGGCGACCGACGGTCCGTTCGCAACGACGATGACGGGCACGCTCGAACATGTCGTCTGGCCCGATGGAACGACGGCGCTGCCCGCATTGACGAGTCTCGCAGGCGGACTCGGGACACAGGTGCAGGCGTGGCTCGCGGAACCAGAGCGCACGCAGCCGTGGGCGTGCATCGGCGGAGACTTCGACGAGACGGCTGAGATCACGTTGCCCGACACTGTGCACGTGACCGATCTGCCCAACGATACGGCTGTGCGCGACCGCTTCCTCGACTACACGTCGCACTACGTGTTCGATCCCGTGGCACGCACGCTGCAGATCACGCGTCGGTTACACGCGCAGTTCGGGCATCAGGTGTGCACACCCGATGAATTCGCGCAGATGCGCGCCACGCTGCTGAAGATCGAGCGTGACGCGTCGTCGCAAGTCGTCGTGCGGGTGGTCAAAGGGTAGCGCGCAGCGTATGAAGAATCAGCTACCGCCCTTCGTCACGATCGGCACCCAGGTACCACCTTTCACCTGATACAGCGTGGACGCGGCATTCTTCAACGCGCCATTGCTATCGAACGCGATGTGCCCGGTGACGCCGTCGAAGCTGATACTCTTCAACGCCGGTCGATAGGTCGCTGGCACCGGCGACTTCGCCGCTTCCATCGCCTTGATCGCAGCCCATGCGGCGTCGTAGCCGAACGGCGCATACGACAGGATGTCGACGCCGAACTGCTTCTTGAACTTCTGTGAGAAGTCCTTGCCACCCGGCAGTTGCGCAAGCGGCCGGCCGTACTCCCAGGCCATCGCGCCATCGGCGGCGTCGCCGGCGAGCTTGATGAACTCGGGGTCCATCACACCGCCGCCGCCCACTAGCTGCGCCTTCAGTCCCAACTGCTTCATCTGCTTGGCCACCGACGCCGCCTGCGTATCGAGCCCGCCGAAGAACAGGAGGTCCGCATCGGCAGCCTTGATCTTGGTGAGCTGGGTGCGGAAATCGACGGCCTGGTTCGACGTGAATTCGTGGGTGACGAGATTGCCGCCGTGTGCTTTCACCGCTTTCTCGAACTCGTCGGCTTCGCCCTGACCGAAGGCGGTGCGGTCGTCGAGAATCGCAATGCGCTTCGCCTTCGTCACTTCGACCGCGTAGATGCCGGCGTTGCCGGCGTTCTGCGCGTCGGTGGAGATCACCATGAAGGTGTTCGCGAAGCCCTGGCCGGTGATGACCGGATTGGTCGCCGCGGGGTCGATCATCGGAATGCCCGCGGTCTCGTAGACGCGCGACGCGGGAATCGTCGTACCCGAGTTGAAGTGGCCGACGACCACCGACACGTTCTGGTCGACAAGTTTTTGCGCCGCCTGCACGCCGATGCGCGGATCGGCCTGATCGTCTTCCGATACGAGATCGAAATGGGCGACCTTGCCGCCGATCTTGATCTGCTGCGCGTTGGCCTCGTCGAGCGCGAGCCGCACGCCGTACTCGAGGTCCTTGCCGTAACCGGCATTGGCACCGGTGAGCGGTGCGGCAAAGCCGATCTTGACGGACAGGCTGTCGGCGAGAGCGGCGAGAGGCGCCGTCGCGAACAACATGCCGAGCGCCACCGCGACCGGTTTCAGCGTCTTGCGAAAGCTCATGATTTCTCCTTTCATCGACAGGTGACGCCGCCAGCGTACGGACGATACGGCTGTGCGGGCAATGCAGGAAAACACGGAAGCGCGCGACTCATGTGCCAATGAAGCGGCTAATGAAATGTGCAATGCGCGCCAGCTCGGGTTCGACGTGGCGCGAATATAAGAAGCCAATTTGCGAACGTCTTGGCAGAACGCCGCGCTTCGCGTGCGCATTTCGGCACAGCGATACGCGGCGATTGAAGGGAGTTCAGACGTGTGTGGTGAGCGTCGCGTGGCAACGCGTTGCGATCTGATTCTAGTCGCGATTCGTCAGACCAGACTTATTCGTCTGCTCTTATTCGTCTGCTTGCAGACGCAACAGTTCTTCGCGCAAGCGCAGCAGCGGTGCTTTGGTGTCTTCGTCGGCCCACGTGTCGAGATCGTCGATGGCACGCTGGCAGCCGTCGAGCACCAGATCGAAATCGACTGGAATGCCGTTGGCGAGCGCGAATTGCAACGTCTGCGCAAACTGCTCGCATTCGTCTTCACCGTACGAGATGTCGAGATTGTCTGCGATCACTGCGGCGATATTGCTGCGGGCGCGGTCGTCGGCAGCGACCAGCTCGATGACGCCGCGCGCGACTTCGGGTGCGTGGTAGAGCGCAATGTCGAGCCATTCCGCGGGATCGAAGTCCGCTTCGCCGAACTGGTTCTCGAAGAACTCGATCGCTTCCTGTTCGTGGGTTTCGCCGGCATCGACGCTGATGCACAACTGTTCAAAAAATTCTTCCCGCTCGCTGCGGATATGATCGTCCATCTGAACCTCGTTCTGTGCTGGGATGTCTTGCGGTAGGGATTATAGGCGGTTGGGGCAGCCATAACCTTGATGCGCCGAGGCTTCGCAATTCGGTCGAGTGATTCGCTCATCGGGAGTGAGGTGTCGGGGAAAGCGTGTTGAATGGAGCCATCTAACACTACCAGGATCTGATCGTGATAAAGCTGCCTATTGGCCTAGGGTCTACCTCATCAAGCTCTGAACGGGATACGGCGAATTCGACCTTGCCGCCCAAGAATGGCGGGGGACAAGATAGAGAGACCCCAAATGCGTTTGGGCAATTGGGCGAGCTTCTGGCTAGAGAGAAGGACCCAGATCTTGTCCGGAATTACAGGAAGCAGGCACGCCCAGTAATATCCAGACAGGCATCGGAGGAATTCGAAAAACGAGGCTATCCGGCTCCGTTGGCTAAAGTCCTTGGGCGGGTGAAGGGGCACTGGGATGTATTAGGGACTACGGCAGAGGGACTTCTAGAGAGATCTTCAGGCACGGGGGCGCTTGGCAAGCATGCCGACCTGGAGGCTCAGCGGGGGGAACGTGAAAAAAACCTGGCCGAGCACGCAAGAATAAGGAAGGACAGAGAAAGGGCGGAGCTCGACCTACTGAATTCCCCACCGTCATCACCTCAACTTGCTGAAGGCCACCTTCAGGGAGTACCAAGCCTGATAGACGGTTTTGAGTTAGCCGACGAAAGGACGCTGGCGGAACTCATTGAGCAATTTCCTGCGCTATCGTCTTCACGGCTAATGCCGGGCAGCAAGGAGGGAATGCAGACGGGGCATCAGGCGGGCGTGGGGCAAACAACGCGTGACCACGCTCCCGGCTCTTCTGATTCGACGATCCCGTCAGCATGGCCTTCTTCAGCGGGACCGGAGGAATCGTACGCTGGGCTATATACAACTCCCGAGGCAGATCGGATGAAGAGTGAAGGGAAAAAGGCACGAGAAACACGTGGCTACGGCCCCGATTCTTCTCGCCCGAGAATCCGACGCGCACAGCCTTCTCCGGCGGCGGAGAACGTGAGTGTTCCAAAAGCACCTGCGGCACGGCCATCCAACCCGACATTTCGTGTGGCAACACCGGGCGGCCTTTCGCCGATACGTGAAGAACCGGGTGAGGATATCTAGCCCCTTGTTTGTTGCGCCTCTTACGTCGCGTCCGCGATCCACGCGTCGAACCACTCGCGCGGCCGCGCGATCTCGTCCTGTGCCGCGACCAGTTCGAGTTCGTAGCGGCCCGCTTCCCAGGTGGTTCGCACGACAGCGTTGACCGCCGCGAGCGTGTGTTCGAACGCGGCACGCAGCGGATCGCCGAGCAGCGTGCGCGCGACGAACACCGCGCTCGTCAGGTCGCCGACGCCGACCGGTTGCCGCGCGAACGGATAGAGCGGGCGCTGGCCCATCCAGGCTTCGCGTTCAGTGACAGCGAGCATGTTGAAGCGGTCGGCGGGACTGTTGCGATCGAGCAGGTGTTTGACGAGCACGATCTTCGGGCCGCGCTTGAGCACTTCACGGCAGGCGGCTACGGCTTCGTCGACAGTCTCGAGCGTGCGTCCGACGAGCCGTTGCAGTTCGCTGTGATTCGGCGCGATGCCGTCGGCGATCTCGGGCATCGTGCTGACGAGAAACTCCTGGATACCCGGCTCGACCTTGCAGCCGGTCGTGGTGCCCATCACCGGATCGCAGAAATACCATGCGTGCGGGTTGGCGGCTTTCACCGAGGCGACGATGTCGATGACGGCCTGCGCCTGCTCGGGGGTGCCGAGGTAGCCGGACAGCACGGCGTCACAGCGCGGCAGCATGCCGATTGCGCCGATACCGTCGACGAGGTCACCCATTTGCGCGGCATCGATCGCGCTGCCGGTCCAGTGTCCGTATTGCGTGTGGTTCGAGAACTGCACGGTATTGAGCGGCCAGACGTTGACGCCGAGCCGGCGCATCGGAAACTCCGCGGCGCTGTTGCCCGCGTGTCCGAAGACGACATGCGACTGAATGCTCAGTACGTTTTTCATGGTCGGTTGCGATCGGGCGCGGACCAGGGCGATCCGCGTGTGAGCGTTGCGGGGGGCGGGTTACAGCCTGGCGCCCCGGCGCCCGCCAGTGCAGGAACAATACATGAGTTTTCGCGCGGCGAAACCTGTGCCGTGCGGCGAGTGTTGCCAGGAATCGTCAGTTGGCGGGGGTGAACACGGTAAGAGCGCGGGCTGAGCCCGCTTGCGTGTGCTCGCCTGTGTACCGGCGGTTGCCCGTGTTCGGCGGCGCATGCGTGACTCCGCGGCCGGTTGTTGGCGGCCGGCGCGGGTGTCTTTTATGCGGCAGCAGGGTCCTGCACGAGCGACCGATAGAGATCCAGATAACGTTGCGCCGAGGCACCCCAACCGAAATCCTGGCGCATCGCGCGTTGCTGCGCGGCCTTCCATTCGCCGTGTCGCGCATGGAGCGCGAATGCACGGCGGATCGCACCGCTGAGCGCCTCCGGCTCGAAGCGCTCGAACACGAAACCGGTGGCGAGATCGTCGGCGAGATTTTCCAGCGATGCGTCGACGACGGTATCCGCCAGCCCGCCGACCCGATGCACGAGCGGCAACGAGCCGTACGCGAGCGCGTAGAGCTGCGTGAGGCCACAGGGTTCGAAGCGCGACGGCACCGCAATCACGTCGCTACCGGCGACGATTGCGTGGGCAAGCGGCTCGTCGAAACCGCGTTCGACAGCCACGGCGTCCGGATGCGCATGAGCGACGCGCAGCAGGCCGGCTTCGAGCGCCGGGTCGCCGGTGCCGAGCACCACCAGCTGGCCGCCACGCGAAACGATCTCGGGCAGTGCGCCGAGCAGCAGGTCGAGGCCTTTCTGCTCGGTGAGCCGGCTGACGACGCCGAACAGCAGCGCATCGCTTTTCTGCGCGAGGCCAAAGCGTTCCTGCAGCGCGGTCTTGCACGCGCGTTTGCCGGCGAGCCGGCTGCTCGTGTAGCGCGCGGCCAGGGCTTCATCGCTGGCGGGGTTCCATACGCCATAGTCGACGCCGTTCAGGATGCCGGTCAGATCGTGGGTGCGGCCGCGCAGCAGCGCATCGAGCCCGCCGCCCTGCGCGAGCGTCTGGATTTCGCGGGCATACGTGGGGCTGACGGTGGTGAGCCGGTCGCTGTAGTAGAGCCCCGCTTTCAGAAACGACAACTGGCCGTAGAACTCGACCCCGTGCATGTCGAAGAAGTCGGCCGGCAACGCCAGATGATCGAATGTCTGCGCCGGGAACACGCCCTGGTAGGCGAGGTTATGCACCGTGAACACGGTGTGCGCGAGGCGCCTGCCGTGTCTACGTTCGGCGGCTCGCAGGTAGGCGGGCGCGAGGCCCGCGTGCCAGTCGTGTGCGTGGATGATCTGCGGTGTCCATGCCGGGTCGGCATGCTGGGCGAGCTGCGCAGCGGTCCAGCCGAGCAGCGCGAAGCGTTCCGCGTTGTCGCCGTACGGCACGTGCTGGGCATCGAGATACGGGTTGCCGGGCCGGTCGTACAGCGCGTCGTCGCGAATCATGTAGACCGAGAGGCCGTTCGCGGGAAGCGTGCCGAGTTCGAGCGTCGCGTGGGCCGTGCGCGTTGCGTGCGCGGGGTGGTGCATGCCTGCGCGCGGGCCTAGCAGCGGGTGATCGAGCCGCGCGACCGTGCGCAGGTCCGCGAGCCCGGCCGCGACTGCCGGAAAGCCCGGCAGCAGCACGCGTACATCCGCGCCGCGCTCGATCAGCGCGGGCGGCAGCGCACCGGCGACGTCGGCGAGACCGCCGGTCTTGAGAAGCGGATACAGCTCGCTGGCAACGTGCAGCGCGCGAATCGTCATAAGTGTTGAACCTGTGGAGAGACGCGGTTAATTGAACTAGCTGAGCAACCTGGCTGAGCAATCTACCTGAGCAACGTATCGGCGTGACCTACCGGCCCCCCGGTCTGCGCAACTGGACCGCGGCGTACTGGCGCGGAAGCCGCTGCAACGCTTTGGTATTGCAGCGCTTCCGTCTGCCTCGCCCGCGGCCACCGCCGATGTGCTCAATGCGCGCCCTCGGTCTGCCGCCGCAACGCTTCCGCGGTCACCAGCACGACGCCGCTATCGGTCCGGTAGAACCGCTCACCATCGAGCACCGGATCCTCGCCGATCACGGTCCCGTCAGGAATCGAACAGCCCCGGTCGATCACCACGCGGCGTAACCGGCAACTCGCGCCAACCGTCACCTGTGGCAACAAGACTGCCTCACTGATGTTACAGAACGACTTCACGAGCACGTTCGACGACAGCACCGAGCGCGAGATCTGCGAACCCGTGATCACGCAGCCGCCACACACGATCATGCTCGTGCCCGAGCCCTGCTGGCCGTTCAGGTCGCGCACGAACTTGGCCGGCGGCAACTGCTCCTGATGCGTCCAGATCGGCCAGTTGCGGTCGTACAGATCGAGCGCGGGGATCGTCGAGGCGAGGTCGAGATTCGCGGACCAGTATGCGTCGATCGTGCCGACATCGCGCCAGTAGGATTCGGTCGTCGGGTCGGACGTCACGCACGACATGCTGAACGGATGCGCGATCGCGTGGCCCTGGGTGACGACGCGCGGCAGGATGTCCTTGCCGAAATCGTGATCGGTGGCGGCGCTCGTGATGTTTTCCTCGAGCAGCGTGTACAGGTAGTCCGCGTTGAACACGTAGATGCCCATGCTGGCGAGCGCGATATCGGGGCGGCCCGGCATGGCGGGCGGATCGGCGGGCTTTTCGACGAAACCGGTGATACGGCGCGAGGCATCGACGGCCATCACGCCGAAGGCGGTCGCGTCCATGCGCGGCACCTCGATGCAACCGACCGTGCAGTCCGCGCCGCTCTCGGTGTGGTCGAGCACCATCCGCGTGTAGTCCATCTTGTAGATGTGATCGCCGGCCAGCACGACGACGTACTTCGGGCGGATCGAACGGATGATGTCGAGATTCTGGAACACCGCGTCCGCCGTGCCGCGATACCAGTGCGCGCCTTCGACGCGCTGCTGGGCCGGCCACAGATCGATGAACTCGTTGAACTCGCCGCGCAGGAAACCCCAGCCGCGCTGCACGTGGCGCAGCAGCGAGTGCGCCTTGTACTGCGTCACCACGGCAATACGGCGGATGCCCGAATTCAGGCAGTTGGAGAGCGCAAAGTCGACGATCCGGTATTTACCACCGAAGTGCACGGCCGGTTTCACGCGTTTGTTCGTGAGCGGCCCGAGCCGGGTGCCACGGCCGCCCGCGAGCACGATGGCAAGGGTGGTGTGCTGCAGATCGTTGAGACTGGCCGGTGTGTGCATGTACGTCTCCTATGATGTTTTGCCGCAGATGGTCGTGCTGGCGTCTTGTGCGCTGTCGTCGGGTTGCCTCGTGTTGCGGTTGTTGCGATCGTTGCGGTTTCGATTGCGGTTGCAGTAGCGGTTGCGGTGCGCGCCCCGTATTTCTAGCACCGATTCGTGGCGCACGCTCGATTCAATGGCAGTGGCGGGGTGGCGGGGGCATGGATTGAGCCGGATTGCATCGACCGGTATCGGCGTGTTCGCTATAGCTTGCCGGCTGCGCGATCGCCCGGTTACTTCAATCGATCCGCTGGCGAGACGATGCGGCAACGCAATATCGACCGCTACACGGTCCGCCTGCCGGCCTCGCAGCAGGCGGCGCGGTCCGCCGGTAGAATCGTCGGCTCCGAGTCGCACGAGGCACGCCATTCATGATTTCGCGTTACCCCTCTCTCGCCACACGGTTCGCCGCGTCGGCGCTCGTATCGATGCTGGCCTTGGCGCCGACCGCCGACGCCGGTGCCGTCGGCGACGCTTCCAGTACGCCCGCCGCGCCGGACGCAGGCACCGACGGCCCAGCCTACGGGCCGGAACTGCAAGGCTTCAGCTACCCCGCACCGGTCCAGCAGTTCGATTTCACATCGCAGGGCGAAGCGCTGCACATGGCCTACCTCGACGTCCGGCCGGAACACCCTAACGGGCGAACCGCGGTGCTGCTGCACGGCAAGAATTTCTGCGCGGCGACCTGGGAGGGCACGATACGCCGGCTGTCCGACGCCGGTTATCGTGTGGTTGCGCCGGACCAGATCGGCTTCTGCAAATCGACCAAGCCGGCTCACTATCAGTACAGCTTCCAGCAGCTCGCACGCAATACGCACGCGCTGCTCGACTCGCTCGGTATCGAACGGATCACGCTGATCGGCCATTCGACCGGCGGCATGCTGGCGATCCGCTATGCGTTGATGTACCCCGCGCAAACGCAGCAGCTCGTGCTTGTCGATCCGATTGGTCTCGAAGACTGGAAAGCGAAGGGCGTACCGTCGTTATCGGTGGATGAGTGGTATCAGCGCGAGCTGAAAACGACCGCCGATGGTATTCGCCGCTACGAACAGACCACCTATTACGCAGGCCAGTGGCGCGCCGACTACGAGCCGTGGGTGCAGATGCTGGCTGGGATGTACCGCGGGCCGGGCAAGCAGATCGTGGCGTGGAATTCGGCGCTGCTGTACGACATGATCTACACGCAGCCGGTTGTCTACGAACTGGGCAACCTGAAGGTGCCGACGCTACTGATGATCGGCGACAAGGACACCACCGCGATCGGCAAGGACATCTCGCCGCCGGAGGTACGCGCGAAGATCGGCCATTACCCGGAACTCGCGAAGCTCACGCAGCAGGCGATTCCGCATGCGCGCCTGATCGAGTTCGCGGAGCTGGGTCACGCGCCGCAGATGCAGGACCCGCAGGCGTTTCACAAGGCGCTGCTCGACGGGCTTGCCGCGGTGCCCGCCGATCATTGATTCCCGAGCGCCTATTGCGCAGGCGCCGCGAGTTCGTCGTGAATCTGCGCGCCGATTTCAAACGAACGTAGTCGAGCCACGTGGTCGTAGATGTGCGCGGTGAGGATCAGTTCGTCCGCGCCGGTCTGTTCGATCACTGACTGCAGGCCCGCGCGCACCGCATCGCGATCGCCGATCACCGTGCAGGCAAGCGAATGGGCGACGGCGGCGAGTTCGTGATCGGCGGCTTCGAGATGGTCGACCGGCGGTTGCAACTGGCCCGGCGTGCCGCGACGCAGGTTGATGAACTGCTGCTGCAGCGACGTGAAAAGACGCAGCGCTTCGTCGGTGGTATCGGCGGCGATGAGATTCACGCCGATCATCGCGTACGGTTTGTCGAGCACCGCCGACGGACGGAACTGCGCGCGGTACACGCGCAGCGCGGTCAGCATATGGTCCGGTGCGAAGTGCGAGGCGAACGCAAACGGCAGACCGAGCGCAGCCGCAAGCTGTGCGCTGAACAGGCTCGATCCCAGCAGCCACAACGGCACATGCAGACCGGCTCCGGGCACCGCGCGAATGCGCTGCCCTGGAACCGGATCGGCAAAATAACGCTGCAGTTCGACGACATCGTCGGGGAATGAATCAGCGCTGCCCTGCAGGTCGCGCCGTAACGCGCGCGCCGTGGTCTGATCGGTGCCGGGCGCGCGCCCGAGACCGAGATCGATACGCCCCGGATACAGCGATGCAAGTGTGCCAAATTGTTCGGCGATCACGAGCGGTGCGTGGTTCGGTAGCATCACGCCGCCCGAGCCGACGCGGATCGTTTTCGTGCCGCCGGCAATGTGGCCGATCACGACCGACGTCGCCGCACTGGCGATCCCCGTCATGTTGTGATGTTCGGCCAACCAGAAGCGGCGATAGCCCCATCGTTCGACATGCTGCGCGAGATCGAGCGAGTTCCTGAATGCGTCCGTCGCGGATGCGCCGGCAGTGATGGGCGAGAGGTCGAGAACGGAGAAGGGGATCATGGTGGTTGTATTGGTGGCTCGACGCTGGCAAGTACCGCTAGCCAATGAAGGCCTGGCGAAAGGATGGCAATGACGGATTTTGCCAAAGCGCCTGGATTCGTGCTGATGGTGGCAACAAGTCCACAATTGCAGCAGGGTGTTCGGGGGTTATTCGGTGGTTTTCGTGGCGTGACACGGTGTATTGCGACGGGTCGACAGCCCACTGTCGGCAACGTGAAAAGATTGAGCAAGGAAACACACAAAAAAACACACAAATCATGCAGACATGCGCAACAAATCGTAAAGCGCGCTGCTAGAATTTCTGCGACATCACTGAGCGTGCGAAGGCCGTTCAACCGGTGACGCATCGTGTGTTTGCGCTGTTTTTTCGGTGCAGCATGTCGCGCGTTGCGATCTCTGTATGTGTAGCCTCGATGCAGTTTTTGCATCATCTGACCGACAGCCTGTCGCACCCACATCGACAGGTCGGGCGCGCGATGTTTGCGTGATGCCTTCACTCGTCTGTCAAATGGCGGCTTCAATATTACAGACCATTACCGGAGTGCTTCGCACGCTGCCTGCCCGGCGGCGCGGCGCGCTTTAACGCGGCCGTCGCCGGTGCAAACCTGGGAGCAGCGATCGTGCGCGTTGGCACACTCTTACTTTTGTCCGTCGAGTCGTTTCGTACGTTTTGCGCAGTGGTTTATCCGGAGTAACGGACGATGACTGCGCATACGTTGTCCTTATTCCAGTGGCTGCTGATCGTGTTGTGCTGCGCCGCTACGTTTTACGCCGTGCTGGCCGCGGCCGCGATGCCGCGTTTCACGAGGCGCAGTCTGAACGGCGAGCGTCATGCGGGCAAGCCGCGCGCCCGCGGCATGCTGAGCGAGCCGGTGGCATCGGTGAGCGTGTTGAAGCCCCTGTGCGGCATGGAGCCGCATCTGTTCAAGAACCTCGCCACGTTTTGCGAACAGACGCATCCGTGCGTTCAACTGCTGTTTGGTGTTTCGTCGGCGGCCGATCCGGCGATCGCTGTCGTGCGTCGTCTGCAGAAAAAATACCCGCGGCACGATATCGCGCTGATCGACGATCCGCGCGTGTACGGCAGCAACCTCAAGGTCAGCAACCTGATCAACATGGCGCGTAATGCGCGGCACGATGTGATCGTTGTTGCGGACAGCGACATCGCGGTCGAGCCGGATTATCTCGAGCAGGTCACGGCGCCGCTCGCGGACCCGCGCGTCGGTATTGTTACGTGTTTATATCGTGCGCGCAGTATCGGTAGTTACTGGTCACGCGTGGGGGCGCTGTTTATCGACGAATGGTTTGCGCCATCGGTGCGGATCGCGCATGCGGGCGGCTCGCGTGGTTTCGGTTTCGGCGCCACGCTCGCGCTACGCCGCTCGACGCTCGATGACATCGGCGGTTTCGAAGCGCTGAAAAACTGTCTCGCCGACGATTACCTGCTTGCCGAACACACGCGCCGGCTCGGTCTCGAGACGGTACTGTCACCGGTGACGGTTGCGACCGATGTGATCGAACGTGGCTTCATTCCGCTATGGACGCGCGAAATGCGCTGGTTGCGCACGATCCGCTCGGTGAATCCGGCCGGCTTCGCGTTTCTCTTCGTCACGTTTACGTCGCCGTGGTTGCTGGTCGGTGCGCTGCTCGCACTGAGCCTGCACGCACATCATCCCGGCGCTGCGCTGACCATGACGATCAGCACGCTGAGTGGTCTCGTCGCACGCGTGGCGCTCCATGCACGCGAGGCGCGGGCTGGCCGCACGTTCTGGCGCGACCTGCCGCTCGTGCCGCTGCGCGACGGGTTGCTCGCGCTGCAATGGCTCGGTGCGGCGTTCGGCTCGCAGGTGGTGTGGCGCGGCGCGCGGATGTCGATTGCGAATCGCGTCGAAGCACGGACTGCGTCGATCATGGAAATGTCGGATGGCGGCTGAGGTATGTTGGTGAAGCGCGGAAAATCCGCTGAACAACGGCTGTCAGATTTCAAAACCAGGTTGCAGGAGTATTCATGAAAACGCTGTTTTTGCAGGCACCGTCATACGACGGTTTCGACGGCGGCGCGGGTTCGCGCTATCAGGCGAAGCGCGAGATCCGTTCGTTCTGGTACCCGACGTGGCTCGCACAGCCCGCGGCGCTCGTGCCCGGTAGCCGCGTGCTCGACGCACCGGCCGACGAGCTGTCCGTCAACGCGACACTCGATATCGCGCAAGACTACGAGCTGGTCGTGATCCACACGAGCACGCCGTCCTTTCCCACCGATGCCCTGTTTGCCGAAGACCTCAAGAAGCGTCGCCCGGACGTGCTGATCGGCATGGTCGGTGCCAAGGTCGCGGTCGATCCGCATAACTCGCTGACCGCATCGGAAGCCATCGATTTCGTCTGTCGCGAAGAGTTCGATTTCACCTGCCAGGAAGTGGCCGAAGGCAAGCCGTTCGCGCAGATTCTCGGCCTGAGCTATCGCGCAGCGGACGGCTCCATCGAACACAACGGAGCACGTCCGATTCTCGAGAACATGGACGAGTTGCCGTTCGTCGCGCCGGTCTACAAACGCGACCTGAAGATCGACAACTACTTCATCGGCTATCTGAAGCACCCGTATGTCTCGATCTACACGGGACGCGGCTGTCGCTCGAAGTGCACGTTCTGCCTGTGGCCGCAGACAGTGGGCGGCCATCGCTATCGCACGCGTTCAGTCGAGAACGTGCTGGAAGAAGTGAAGTGGATCCGCGACAACATGCCTGAAGTAAAGGAGATCATGTTCGACGACGACACGTTCACCGACTTCAAGCCGCGCGTGGAAGAGATCGCACGTGGATTGGGCAAGCTCGGTGTGACATGGTCGTGCAACGCAAAGGCAAACGTGCCGTACGCGACGCTGAAGATCATGAAAGAGAACGGCCTGCGGTTGCTGCTCGTAGGCTACGAGTCAGGCGATGACCAGATCCTGCTGAACATCAAGAAGGGGCTGCGCACGGACATCGCGCGACGCTTCAGCGAAGACTGCCGCAAGCTCGGCATCAAGATTCACGGCACGTTTATCCTGGGGCTACCGGGCGAGACGCAGGAAACAATCGTCAAGACGATCGAGTACGCGAAGGAAATCAATCCGCACACGATCCAGGTATCACTGGCGGCGCCCTATCCGGGCACGACACTGTATAACCAGGCGGTCGAAAACGGCTGGCTCGAAGAGAACAAGGTGATCAACCTCGTAAGCCGCTCGGGTGTGCAACTGGCCGCAATCGGCTACCCGCATCTGTCACGCGACGAGATCTACCACCAGCTCGAGCGCTTCTACAGGCAGTTCTATTTCCGGCCGTCGAAGATCTGGGAGATCGTGCGCGAGATGCTGACGAGCTGGGAGATGATGAAGCGGCGTCTGCGTGAAGGCGTCGAGTTCTTCCGCTTCCTGCGTGCGCACGAGGCGTGATGACCTCCGGGGCACGCCTGCCGCAACGCACACTGATCGTCACCGCGGACGATTTCGGTCTGCACCCGCGCGTGAACGAAGCCGTCGAACGCGCGCACCTGTACGGTGTATTGACGGCGGCGAGCCTGATGGTCGCGGCGCCCGCCGCCGACGACGCGGTGGAACGCGCCCGCCGTCTGCCCGGTTTGCGGGTCGGCCTGCATCTGGTACTCGCGGACGGCCCGGCGCAGTTGCCGCATGCCGTGATTCCCGATCTCGTCGATGCACAGGGCCGCTTCGGCGACAACATGGTGCGCGACGGCTTTCGTTTCTTTTTCCTGCCGCAGGTGCGTGCGCAGCTCGCACGGGAAATTCGTGCGCAGTTCGACGCGTTCGCACGAACCGGCCTGCCGCTCGATCATGTCAACACGCACAAGCATTTCCATCTGCATCCCACGGTGCTGGCGCTGATCCTCGCGATCGGTCGCGACTACGGGATGCGTGCTGTGCGCCTGCCATGCGAAGCGGGCGCGCCGCTCTGGCTGCGACCGTGGGTTGCACTCATTCGTGCCCGGCTTGAACGCGCGGGAGTCGCGCATAACGACTACGTGATCGGTATCTCTCAGACCGGACGTATGGACGAGGCTGCGCTGCTCCACGCGCTCGCGAATCTGCCACCTGGCGTCGGCGAGATCTATTGCCATCCCGCGACGGCAGGCGATGAGCCGTTGACACCCGCCATGCACGCCTATCGCCACACCGACGAACTCGATGCACTACTGTCGCCGCGAGTAGCCGCCGCAATCGAAGCCGCTGGCGCGACCCGCGGCGGGTTTACCGACGTGCTGGCGTGCAACCCGAGCACGACGTACGGTAAGCGTGGCGCTTCGCTGTCATGAAACGACTGCAATGGGCGGCGCTGCCCGTCGGCGTCGCGATCCTGATCGGGCTCGTGTTGCACGAGGGCGCGCACGACGTGCTGCAGACGTTGCGCAGCGCTGGCTTCGTGCTGCTTTGGCTGGTGCCGCTGCATGCGCTGCCGTTGTTGCTCGATGCGTATGCGTGGCATCTATTGCTCGCACGGCGTACGCGGCTCGTGTTTCTGTGGTGGGTGGCCGCGGTGCGCGAAGCTGTCAGCCGGTTGTTGCCGGTCGCGAGCGTGGGCGGCGAGATCGTTGGCATCCGGCTCGCGCGCTGGCGCATCGATGACGCGAGCGGTGTGACCGCATCGGTGATCGTCGAGGTGCTGGTGACGATGGCCGTGCAGTATGCGTTTGCGGCGCTCGGGCTGGTGCTGATCGTGGCGTCGAGCAGCGCCGCGGATACATGGCGGACCATCGGCGCCGCGTTGCTGCTGTCGTTACCGGTGCCACTCGTCGCCATCGTATTGATGCGGCGTGGCGGCATCTTTCAGGCGCTCGAGCGCTGGGCGGCACGATTGCTCGGCAATGCGCATCCGTGGTTGCAAGGCATCGACGGCAGGCGGCTCGATGTCGACATCGATGCGCTGATGCGTCGCACCGGGCTGCTGCTGCGCGCGTTCGCGTGGCAGTTCGCCGGGTATGCGCTCGGTGCGCTGGAAACCTGGTGGGCGCTCGCGTTGCTGGGGCATCCGGTGTCGGTGGGCGGTGCGCTCGCCATCGAGGCGCTGACTCAGGCCGTACGGCATGCGGCGTTCATCGTGCCGGCGGGCGTCGGTGTGCAGGAAGCGACGGTTGTTTTGCTCGCGCAACTATTCGGTGTGAGTCACGAAGCGGCGCTGTCGCTTGCACTGGTCAAGCGCATGCGGGAGATCGTGTTCGGGTGTCTTGCGCTTGCGTCGTGGCAGGTGGCGGAGGTGATGCGAAGGCGGGTGCAAAGTGGCGCGCCGGTGCAAGTGGCAGCAGCGGCCGATGTGCCATCCGCGTTACGTGCGGCGAGTATCGAGCGTTCGAGACGCAACGTGAGATCGCCCGCCGATTCAATATAGCTGGACGCTCGCACAACGCGTGCTTTACACCTCGGAACCGTCGAGGAAATCAAGCGCATCTGTTGCGGGTAACGTGCGCAATACCCTTGCGGAAAATTGAAGCAGTGCTCCGCGCAATTACGCGATAAATAAGAACGCTGCTATCTTCTTGACGGAGAACAAACCAATACATATTCGCACCGAGCTGGTGCAAATTAGATTGTCGACCGCGGGTGAGACCAAAAAATGCCCAGGATGGTGGAATTTTATCGGGTTCACGGTGTTGAAATTGGGAGGGTATGTGCTCAAGACGGCGCATCGTATCCTCGCCATACACACGCTGAATACGTTGTCAGCGCAAATCTATCTGGAAGTGAAAAAATCTGGGTCGACGGAAGGAATTTCGACGCAACTTCTGAAACCGTCACTGTATACAACCCCCACGCTGTTCAGTCTTCGACATTTAACCATCGCGAAGGAGGAACGGATTTCATTTCCCTGTATATCGAGCCGTCTATCATCGCCTCAATCGCGATGGAGAATTCATGGCTGTCACGACCCACAGGGCCCGACTTTCGCCAGGGCGTATTCAACAACAACGAGCTGTATCGGTCCGTACTGGCTTTGTATCGAACGGCACGCGACGAGAGCGATACCGATTTTGAGGCGGCGCTGATCGGGCTGGTAGCTGCTCTACTCATGAATGGTCATCGCACCATTGACATGGAGAAAAAATATCCGGATTCAGAGCGGCTCAAGACAGTAGTTGAGTTTATGAAATCAGATCTGGCAGCTCAGATGAACCTCGCCGCTTTGGCCGAAGTGGGTGGCGTTAGCAAGTTTCATTTGATCAGGTGGTTCAAGTCGGTCGTCGGCATGCCTCCCGCGAAGTATCACATGCAGCTTCGTCTCATTGAGGCCAGGCGTCGGTTACGCGATGGGCAACACGTTCAGGACGTCGCGTTTGCTCTTGGTTTCTATGACCAGAGCCATTTTATAAACGCATTCAGAAAGATCATGGGTGTCAGTCCGCTTGTTTTCGCCGCACCACTTTATTCTGGTCACGCAGGTAAGCCCAGGATCAGAGTTCTGTAGCCCGACGACACAACCTGATAGGCAAAAAAGGCAAAGAGCCCGGCAGAAGCAAAGTAGCAGAACACAAGCGCTTTCTCACCAAACACCTTACCCCCCTGCCGGGCTACGAAGCAGACCGCAACTGTCCAGAGGACGCCTGCTCCGAAGAACCCCGCGAGAAAACGTCCAGTTGCTTCCCATCCTTGCACACCGGATTGCGCAATCAGTGCGCCACCCACAGCTGCAAACCACACAATCGCCGACGGAGACGACAGCGCGAGTAGCATGCCCTTCAGTAGCTGCTGGAAATAGGTGCCTTGATTGACGAGGTCTCCAGTCTGCTTTTGGGAGGCTCTGAACTTCATGGCAGATGCAATCATCTTGATTGCAAGAACAACCAGAACCACTGTGCCACCGAGCCACATGCTCCAACGGACTGCCGCGAAATGCAGTAACGCAGTCATCCCGCCTAGCGCCAGAATTGCGTAGAGCAGGTCGCCAATGCACGAGCCCAAGCCGAGCCAGAACCCTGTCCAATAACCTCTCTGCATCGCCATGGTCATCATTGCGATATTGACTATGCCGATGTCGAGACACAGGGATAGGGAAAGAAGAAATCCATTCGTCATGGGGTTCATTTTGCAGAGGATTCTCCAGACTCATAGATCGGTTGAATGTAATCTAGCGTTCGCGTGGACCGACCTAGGAAGGCGCTCATCTTGTCGAGAGCGGCAGCATTGAGGTGCGGACAGTAGCGACTGGCGAAAGCCATCGTGGCCACGACGTCGCCTGAGAGAACGGACTGACTCAGATCTTTCGCGAGCATCGTCATACCGCCAAGCATGTCTGCGCTTGATAGCGAGATTTTCCCCGTGTCGGCATCGAACGTTGCGTAGCCGTGATCGATCAGATACTGCAGTTGAACGAAGGCTGCTCCTGCGTCCGGAAAGTCGCGTGGTGCCCGGCGCAGGTACCGGAGCATTTCGAATGCGTAGATTTCGGCCAATATGGATGAATCCAGCGACAAGCCCGTTTGCCATGTTCTGGTCGAACAGAGAAGAAACCCAAACACATCGGCGAGCACCTCTTGCAATACCATAGAGGCCCAGCGATCGACCTTGCTTACTGCACGAAAATCAGTTTCCTGCCGCATCACTGAATGCCCGACATCATGTCCCCGGAACCAGGCAATCAGGTATTTCCCAATTTCGGACGTGCGGAGGGCGCCATCGCTAACAGATATGCGGCGCCTCGATTCCTCCAGCGAAATGAGCTCGAAGAGCGCCAGATAGGTATTCATAAAAACCACGGTTCGCTTCCGCTCGGCATATTTGACACCTTCGTCTTCGGGCAGAAAGTACGCAAAATGCTTGGGATACAGATTGGCCTCTCCGGCGGTAGCGATGAGGTTCGTTATCTTGAACCGGCACGTCGACGTAAGGTGTAGTTGATCATCCACCATCAGGCGAAGCTCCTGGAACGCTTGCGGGAGCATCGCATCTGCGTTGTCTGCCATGCGCTGGTGAGCGTGATCGGGAACAGCGAAGAATGAAGAGAAATGCGTCTCGCGAGACTTGCCGAGCCACGTAGTCAGATCACCGCAAAACACAAGCAATTCTTGTTCATCGAGATTCGCGATCTCCGT
The DNA here is from genome assembly GCF_002362315.1 of Paraburkholderia acidicola. GTDB lineage: Bacteria > Pseudomonadota > Gammaproteobacteria > Burkholderiales > Burkholderiaceae > Paraburkholderia > Paraburkholderia acidicola. The sequence continues at coordinate 372,148 of NZ_MTZV01000003.1, read as the reverse complement.
TGCCAGTTGCGTCTTGTTGCCTCCTCGCAGAATTTCCGCGCGAGACTTGACGCCGCGAATTGAATCTCGGTCCTTCAATAACCCGCTCAGATCGTCGAGTGCGTTCGCTGCCTCAAGAGAAAGCTGCGCAGACAGGCTGTCTAGACCCGGATGCTTCAGCGATCGGAGATCGCGTATGGCATCACTTAGCTTTAGAACGATTGAGATATGACGCGCCATCTCGCTGGAAATGCCGAGATTTTTAACGTCCAGCGAAAGCGAACTGACTGCATGTGTTCTATGTCTAGGCCAGAAAACGGAAGCTTCGTTACGCACGATCAAAACCCGGAGGACGAGGAACAAAGATGGTCGCTTCAGCGACGCCAGGCGTATTGGATGAAATTGCCTTGCTTGCGGCACGTTGTCATGCACTGGACTTGTGCGCAGCGCGAGGGTTGCTATGTCGGTGTGACAAAAGAAAGCGGATACTGTCGTTCCGCGAACTTCGGGAATGGCCGCGGGCATCGAGGAAACAGCTTTCGCTGGGGAGCGTGAGATGGGGAACCGTTCGTGGTTGTATCTACAACATAACGATCTGGAGTCGGAATCGTCGGGAAATGTGCCGAACCCGATCGCAGAGGCCAATAACAACTTTCCGACGCTCTGGAAAATTCTGCTCGCACAAGGCAATGCCGGCGATGCGATTCGCGCGCAGCGTGTGTTCGGCGATGCTGACACGCCCAATCTGACTTCAAACGCCTTGCAGGCGCTCGAGCGGATGCACCGCTTGAGTGCCTGCCTGACCCGCCACCCGCTGTACCGAGGCTTGCCCGAACTCGCGCGGCAATTCGACGGGCTGGAGCGGTATCTCACGGAGTGCATCGAGAAAGCCGCCGTAACCGATCCGCAACGGCTGTGCTTTTCGGCCAATCTGGACGAGCTGTCGTGGCTCGGCACCGAACCGCCCGCGCGGTTTATCGAAAGAATGGGCGCGGAGTGCGACGCGTGCTGGCGCCAGGTCGAGGCCGTTCTCGACACGCCGGCCGATCCGGCACTGCTCGCCGCGCTCGAAGTGACCCGATTCGACGACTGGATGTCCTGGGCATGGAGCTTCGGTTTCGGTGGCCTCTCGCACGCGTATTTCGACTGGCAGGACCCGCCGCGTAGCGAAAGCTTCACCGAATACCTCGACACCGAAGCACTGCATCTCGCCGATGACTACTGGCGCGTCAAAGCGGCCGATGGTCGCTGGGGTGTCTGCATCGAGGAAAAGGCCGTACGCAAGGTGCTGGTCGAACCTGTCTGGGACGACATCAGGTGGGACCCGTGCGATCCCGAAGATTGCCTCGTATGGGTCGGGCGGGACGAGCGGATTGGCCTGTTGAAAATCGACGGCGAAAAGATTCACGTGCTACTCGAACCGCAACTCGATACGGCGCATGACTTCGAATGGGTCCGCGATGCATCGGGCGAACATCGAACCCGCGTGGTGAAGGTCGCGATCGGCGAACGTCATGGTTTGTTGCGCGACGACGGTATGTGGCTGCTCGACGCGCGCGCCGACAGCATCGGCGATTTTGCGAATGGATATGCCGCAGTTTGCATCGATGGACGCTGCGGCTTTATCGACACCTCCGGACACTGGGTGATCGAACCGCAGTACGAAGCGGCGCAGGCAATCGCATCGTGTGGACTCGCGATCGTGCGCAGGCAAGGCAGCTGGGGTGCCGTTACGCTCGCAGGCGCATGGGTCGTCGAGCCCGCGTGGGACGAGATCGTCTGGCACGAAGACACCGCACGCTTCATCGTCACCCGCGATGCTCGCAAGGGGTTACTCGATCAGCAAGGTCGCGAAATTATCGAGCCGGTCTATCCGGATCTACGAGCAGTGCAGTTCGCGGAAGCAGGACCTCGCGGCAAGGGCGTGATGATGGTGAACGGCAGCCACCGGTTCGTCGCGCAACGAGACGATAAATCGATTGGCCTGTTCGACAGCGACGCGCGCCTGCTGATGCCGTTCGACTATCAGCGCGTCGACAGCATCTACCCCGCGTACGATCTGCCCGATCGCGAGCCGACCAGTGTGATGGGTGCCGTGAAGGTCGGCAGGAAGCAGGGGCGGCGTTGGCTGTATGGCGTCTACGATACCGTGCGTGGCCGGCAACTGTTGCCGTGCCGGTACCGGCTACTGCATCTGATGGCGTGGCACGGCAGAAGGTACTGGCTGCTGGTCGAACCGCAGGCGTCGAGCGGCCGCGAACTTGTGGGCGTCGCGCATGAAGACGGTGCCTGGCTGCATGCGCCGCGCTACGAATGGATCGGTATGCAGGTTTCCAACGAAAGCGGTGCGATGGAATTCCTCGCGCATGAAATGAGCCGCATCTGGAGCGAGAACGACGCAATCGAAGCGGTGCGCGATACCGGAGAAGAGGCACGCCTGTTCGGCGACGGCCGGGCAGAGTCCGCGGGCTGAAGGCGCTGGCCACGCTGAGGCAACTACGCGTCGACATTAGAGCCCGTTGCGCCGCGGCTCGCAGTTTTCCGGGCACACGGTTATCCTGTGCAGCATGCCTGACACAGGATGTCCGCATCCAGGATCAATGACCCTCCGTTATCGCTACCCGTTACCTATTGGCCCGCTTGGCGGCCTGCTTACCGCCGCGATGCTCGGCGCGTCGCTGGTGCTGACCGGCTGCGACGATCAACAGGGCCAGGAAGCCGTGCAGAAACTCAGGGAATTCTTCAACGCGGTCAAACCGGACGCCTTGCTGCTGAAGGACATGACGCCCGGCATCACGACCGAAGAGCAGGTGCGCAGCCAGATGGGCAAGCCCGAAACCGAGCATACGTTTACGGACGGCTCGAAGCGGCTCGAATATCCGCGCGGCCCGCAGGGCCTCAACACCTACATGATCGACATCGACCCCGATGGCAAGCTGCAGGCGATCACCCAGGTGCTGACTGCCGCGAACTTCGCGAAGATTCGCCCCGGCATGACCGACGATGAAGTGCGGCGCCTGCTCGGCAAGCCCGGTGAAGTCGCGGTTTATCCGCTCAAACCCGAAACGGTGTGGAGCTGGAAGTGGCGCGAGGGCGGTGTGACCGAAGAAGGGATTTTCAACGTGCACTTTGGCCCGGACCACAAGGTGAGTACGACCTCACGCTCCGATGTGGTTCGCGGGCGCTGAGCGGAGACCGAACTCATGAACCAGCGGCGTCGTCCCTCACGTATCGGCCTTGTCCTCGGTGGAGGGGCGGCGCGCGGCTGGGCGCACATCGGTGCGATCCGGGCGCTGCACGACGCGGGTATCCGGCCCGATGTGGTGTGCGGTACCTCGATTGGCGCGCTGGTCGGCGCGGTCTACGCGCACGGCGACCTCGACTGGCTCGAAGAGTGGGTGTCGCGACTCACGTGGCAGACGGTGGTGCGGCTGCTCGATCTGCGGTTATCCGGTGGACTGCTCGGCGGCAAGAAAGTCATCCAGGTGTTTGCGGACCAGTTCGCGGGCTGCTCGATCGGCGAGCTGAAGATGCCGTTCGCCGCCGTCGCAACCGAACTCGATACCGGCCGCGAAACCTGGCTGCAGGACGGCAGCCTTGTCGATGCGGTGCGCGCATCGATTGCGATTCCCGGTATTTTTACGCCGCAGTGGCATGACGGGGTGTGGCTCGTCGATGGTGGTTTGAGTAATCCGGTGCCGGTATCGGTTGCGCGTGGGATGCGTGCGGATTGCGTGATCGCCATCGATCTGAATAACGACATCCTGAATGGCCGCGATCTGGGCGGTGTCACCGCCGAAACGCCTGCGCCGATCGCCGCGCGTGCTGCGGCCGTGGCCGTGGCACCGGTTCCGCCAGCAACGGAGAGCTCCATCAGCCCCACCGACGATGCCGCGCCGCCGCTCGCGTTACGCCGCAACGGCAAGCCATGGCCGCGCTGGCTGCAGCCAGCGCCCGGTTACGAAGAAAGTCACGATGTCCGTGTAGCACCGGCGCCAAGCGCCCGCGTGCCGTCGATGCTCAGTTCGATCGCGCAGAGCATCGACATCATGCAGGTGCGGATTACGCGTAGCCGGCTGGCTGGCGAACCGGCCGACATCCTGATCCAGCCGCGCCTGGGCGGGATGGGTATTTTCGATTTCCATCGCGCGCGACCGGCCATTGAAGAAGGGCGGGCCGCCGTTCAGGCGATGATGCCGGCGATTCTCGCCCGGCTTGGAATGGATTGATCGTCAGATTCTGAAAATTCCTCACAGCCAATCGTTTAATAAGACGAGTTACCGTATTTGCCAGTAAGCTTCCGGTCAAAGTCGTCTAGGGGTAGACGGGTTTTCGGTGCCACCACTTCGGGAAGAAAAATGAAAACGACGGCAAGTAAATGTATCTCGGCACTTTTTATAACAACCGTCTTCGCTGGATGCATGGTTCCTGCGCAAAATCGCGCCCCGGCTTCGGCTTCGGCTCCGACCGCGGCCGCGGCAAAATCGGATACTTCGCTTTCCACTGCTGACTGGGCCAAGGTTGTTGAAACTGACCGCGCGTCAGTTCGTGCGGGCCAACTGCCGAAAGAAGTTATCCAGTACGACCTTCAAATAGAAAAGATGATCCCGGAAGGTCAGGACATTCTGGCCACTCATGACCAGGCAAGGGCACACATCTGGTCGAAGAAAATGAATTCGATTACGGAAGCAAGAAACAAGGCCATCGAAAAATTCTCGGCAAAACAAATGGCCAGGAACAATGCAGTAGCCAATACATTCGGCAACGGAAAACCGGATCCCTGCTTGTCGCCTATGGGCAAGAACACGTGTACCGCGGCACCAGCCCGACAAGGGGATAGCGTGAATTACACGGTAGGCCCCGGCGGCATTGGGGCGACCATCGGTCATCTCACGGTGGGGCCTGGCGGCATCGGGGTGGGGGGCGGCTTCTGATATGTAGTAAAACGCCGCGCGGCCATGCTAGCGAGGGCACAACGTCAAACGGAGTGAGCGCCTGAGACCGCAGCGCTCACCCCGTCCATCAAACATCGCTAGACATACCGAAGCAGCTTACGAGCAAGCCTTGCCGTGATCGGCATGGAAGCCCTTGGTCTTCGCATCGGCTTCGCTCATGTACGAGCCAGCCTTCGTCTTGCCGTAGTACTTGTCGCCCTGGCAGTGGTACACCTTCGTGCTCGTGTTCACCCAGACCTGGCCCGGGCCGCCGCCGGGCGCTGCAGCCTTCGTGCTGGCAGCGGGCGTAGCCGTCTTCGTCGTCGTGGCCGCAGCCGGAGCGGCGGAGGAGGCCGGCGCTGCAGCAGCCGCTGCGGGGGCGCTAGCGCCTGCTGCCGGAGCACCTGCCGCGCCGTACCAGGTCTTCACGCCTTTATGCCCGGAGCACGCGCCTTTCTTCGTCGCACCCGAGAAGGACGAACCGTCCTTACAAAGTGCTGTCGTGCCTGCCGGCGCGGTAGCCGGGGCCGGAGTCTGCGCGTGGGCCGCCATCGCGGTGAACATGCCGGCAGCCACTACAACGGAAAGAAACTTGTTCATGGTGAATCCTTTAAGTAAGAGTCGAGGGAATCGTTTTCGACGGAAGCATTGGAGCAATTGCTGGTCGTGCTTGTTGTGATAGCGGATACCTTCACGGACTTCGGGGATTCATAGGCCCCATGATGGGTAGAGCCGATCCATGCCACGCGAAGATGTGGCACTGACGGGTATAACGCGTCACTTATCGGGTGCGCCGACCGGATCGGGCACCGTATTTGTCATTTTTTGTAAAGAAAAGTGAGCGTAGTCAGGACTGTTGCCTGATCCAGCTGGGATATCGCGCGGCGTTATGCGCTGCCGGCACGCGCACGGCTACGCCAGCGCAACACGATCCAGGCCAGCAGGATACCGACCGCTATGCCCACGAACTCGCAGAGCACGCGCACGCCGATACTGTCCGGATCGTGTACATCGGCGAGTGTCGCGCGCAGCAGAGCGGGCGACTGCAGGTTGGCGTAGTTGAAATAGAACAGGTTCCACAAGTCGCCGCTGGAACTGGGCAGCACGGACAGCATATAAGTCACGCCGAGCTCGCGGCCAGGGTTCCAGGGTTCCTTGCGGGTCAGCCAGTGCACCAGCAGCAGCATAAAGAATCCGATTACCGCTGCAATCGCACCCGCTTGCATACCGCCGATGATCCCGTACCCCATCCACGATTGGTCATAAAACATGCCAGCGCCGTCCGGTCATCGATAACGGCGCATTATGCACGAGGGTGCTTTCGCCAGGGATTCAGCGGGCATCAATCGCCCGCAGGCAGGAGTATTTCGGCGAGTTGCGCGGGCGCATCGACGAAAGTGAACGGGTTCAGGAACTGCCGCCGCCACAGCAAATGACGATCGACCTCGCTGAGCCGCGCTTCTGTGCAAACCGCTATCCAGCGATCGCGGATCGTTTCGATCTGCCGCGCGGCGAGCGCGAGCGCATCGTCGGTGGAGAGCAGGAACTGCGGCGCGGCCTTCAGGCATACGGCAATCCGGCTCCAGCGTTCGGTGCCGGTAATCAGCATCGCCTGGGTGGCTTCGTTGCCCGCGCGCGCCTGCGGGCAGATGTCGTAAGCGGGCGTCAACGTCAGCGCCGTGCCGTCCCAGTACGCGGCGTGATTGCGTGCGTGATCGTCGGTATTGCCGCACAGCACGTTGAACAGCATGCGCGCGAACAGTTCGCGCAGCATCGCCTTTGGTTCGCTGAAGCGATGCCGGACGATCGTGGCGAGGTCTTCATAGCTCGCGTAGCGCGCCATCATTTCGTCGAGCCCGAGCAACGTGAGCGCCGACACCATCGCGCGGCGTTGCCAGCCGTGCGCGGCACGCGTGCGATCGAACCGCTCGATCAGCAACACGTCCTTGCCACCTACCTGCTGCAGCGACACGGGCGCTGCCGCGATACCCGCTTCGGCGGCGAGACGCATCGCGATGTACTCGGCCTTGACGACGCTGTAGATATCGCTCTGCGACGAAAACTTCGCGATGTACTTCCTGTCGTGCGACGTGATCATCGCTTTCGGCCGCGCACCGCCTATCGAGCTGCCGTGAAACAGCGCACGCTCGAGGTCGGGGCTGAGCGGCACACCCTGTTCGACACTCGCGACCGCATTCGACAGATCGTCGAGCGACGCAGACGCGGCATCGCGCGGCACGTAGGTGCTGGCCGATTGCTGGAAGTCGAGCGCGCCGATCCGGTCGGAGCCCGACTCGAGCAGATACGTGAGTTCGTCCAGTTCGGCCGTGTCGATCTGACGGCCGCCGGCGCCGAACCTGCGATTGATGATCACGCGCCGGCCCCACGCGTCGGGCGCGGCATCGCGGATGCAGCCCGGCATCGACAGGCCGGCCGGCAACGGCAGCGTGCCCGCCTGCAGCGGTAGCTCGGGATCGTAGAGCGCGATCGCATCGTTGCGCGCGAGATAGCTGCGGCCGTAGTTGAAGACGATCTGCCCGCCCACTGCCGCGAGCCGTCCACACACCACCGGCCCGGTTGCGCCGGGCAACCAGACCCAGACGAAGGCTTCCTGGTAACTGCGCTCAGAAGTCATCTTTGGTCTCGATGCGCGGTGTACGGACTTTCTTCGGCAGCAGGATCAGCGTGTCTGCATAGCGTTGATTGAGGCTCGTCATCTCCGGCTGGTCGGCATCGAAAAGACGTAGACCGACCACGGCCGCGGCTTCGAATACCGCACCGATCGAGCAGGACGGATCGCCCTTTTCGATGCGCTGCACGAGGCTGCGCGACAGGCCGGCCCGTTCGGCCATCTGCGCGGTCGTGATGGTGCGCTCGATTCGCATGCGGCGGATCTGCTGCCCCAGCAGCAGGGCGGCATCGAGGCTGTAGCGGGAGAGGGGGCGGGACGCGAGCTTGGACATGGTTTCGACCAGATTGGCTTATTAATGAGTCTTTAACCGTGTTTTTGACTCATTAATGGATCATTCTAGGTCGCGCTGAGGCCCAAAGTCAACGTTGACTCGTTAATGAGTCTTTAACGCGGCTATTGACTCATTAATGAGTCAAAACGTCGGGTGGGGCGTTCCTATGGCGGTTTATCTTGCCCACAGCGCCTGGTGCAGGCTCACACCGTATCGCCACGTTTCGTCGCTACCACACGGCAGATCCGCTTGCCCGAGCTTTCGCTTGTCACGTCCTCGAACAGCAGGATCGCGCAGCCGGCCAGCTCGCCAAGCACGAGGGCGGGGTCGAACGCACTGTAGAGCCGGCCGTCGGCCAGCCGCTGGTCGGCGCCCTCGGTGACCCGCCACGACAGATACAGCACGCCGTCCGGCCGCAGGATGCGCAACAGGCTGTCGATGGCGGAAGCGATCTCGTCGACGGGCAGATGCATGATCACGGTTTCGCAGATCACGTTGTCGTAGGTGCCGTCGACACCGGCCAGCGCGGGCAATGTCGCTTCGCGAAACGTTACGTCGGGGTAGAGCCGGCGCGCTTCGTCGAGCAGCGCCGGCGAGCCGTCGAAACCCGTCACCGGATAACCCTGGCCGGTCAGCCACGCGGCGTCGCGGCCGTTGCCGCAGCCGATATCCGCGGTATCGCCGCCGGGCACCAGGTGCGTCTGCAGCATCGAGTAGAGGTCGTTCGGCGGCGGCTGGTCGAGCCAGTCCTGGCTGTAGCGGGCGGCGTCGCGCGCATAGGCGGCGAGCGTGTCGGGATCGATGCGGGAAGTCATGAGCGGATTGCCGGAAAGTAGAAGAAGCGTGCCCTGGAGCGACAGGCGGATGGCTGCCAGTCTATCGAAACGCCCATTGCGACGCCGCTTCGTCTATCGAAAAAGCGACTGCAAACTTGCGAAAACGCGGCGGGCACAGCCGGCGCTTCGCGCGCTCACAAAACCATGGCGCCCGCGAAAACAGGGAGTCCGGCACGGCGCGACCGCCCTGGCTGCTTATGTTGCGCCGCAATAACTCAAGTGTCGCCCGTTTGAGCAATTTATTTTTGCCTGCGAGTATCCGCGCCATGCCTCGAACCGGGCGGCGCTGGTATTCACGGCGACCGCATTTGCCACGATTCGCCAGCCCGATCAACCAGATGGAGACGCGCGTGTTCCTCTACGGCTTTGGCCCGGTGCTGCTCGCCGGTGCGATCCAGACAATCGAACTTTCCGTCCTGTCGCTCGCGGCGGCCGTCGTGCTCGGCCTGATCGGCGCGGCGGCGAAGCTTTCGCTCAACCGGCCGCTGCGCGCCATCGCCACGGCCTACACGACGCTGATCCGCTCGGTGCCCGATCTCGTGCTGATGCTGCTGCTGTTCTACAGCATCCAGATCGCGGTCAACAATCTGACCGATGCGCTCGGTCTGCCGCAGTTCGACATCGATCCGTTCGTCGCGGGTGTGCTGACGCTTGGCTTCATCTACGGGGCGTATTTCACCGAAACCTTTCGCGGCGCGTTTCTCGCAGTGCCGCGCGGTCAGCTCGAAGCGGGCGCCGCGTATGGCATGAGCGGCGTGCGCGTGTTCGCGCGCATCCTGTTCCCGCAGATGATGCGTTTCGCGCTGCCCGGTATCGGCAACAACTGGCAGGTGCTCGTGAAAGCGACCGCGCTCGTGTCGATCATCGGTCTCGCCGACATCGTCAAGGCCGCGCAGGACGCGGGCAAGAGCACCTTCAACATGTTTTTCTTCATCCTCATCGCCGCGCTGATCTATCTGGCCATCACGACCGTATCGAATCTCGTGTTGATCTGGCTCGAGCGTCGTTATTCGATCGGCGTGCGCCACGCGGAGCTTTGACACCACCATGATCGAGATCCTCACTGAATACTGGCGTGCCTTTCTGTACTGGGACGGCCAGCGTCTGTCGGGCGTCGCTGTGACGCTGTGGCTGCTGGTTGCATCGATCGGCATCGGTTTTGTCGTATCGATTCCGCTCGCGGTCGCGCGCGTGTCGAAGAAGCGCTGGCTGTCGATGCCCGTGCGTTTTTACACCTACGTGTTTCGCGGCACGCCGCTCTACGTGCAGTTGCTGCTGATCTACACGGGCATGTACAGCCTCGAATTCGTGCGCTCGCATTCACTGCTCGATGCGTTCTTTCGCAGCGGTTTTCATTGCGCGATTCTCGCCTTCGCACTGAACACCTGCGCGTACACGACCGAGATCTTCGCCGGCGCGATTCGCGCGACCTCGCATGGTGAAGTCGAAGCGGCGCGCGCGTACGGCATGAGCGGCTTCACGATGTACCGGCGCGTTGTGCTACCTTCCGCGCTGCGCCGTGCACTGCCGTTGTACAGTAACGAGGTAATCCTGATGCTGCATGCGACCACCGTCGCGTTTACGGCAACGGTCCCGGACATCCTGAAGGTCGCGCGCGATGTGAATTCGGCCACGTACCGTTCGTTCGAAGCGTTCGGTCTCGCGGCGCTGATCTACTGTGCGATTTCGTTTGCGCTGGTTGCGGGGTTCCGGCGTGCCGAGCGGCGCTGGCTGGGTTATCTGGCGGTGCGCTCGCACTGAGCGGCGCCGCCGCCGCACTTCGCACACGCTGTCGTACCGCAGGTTTTCACGCTGTTGCAAGACGGGACCGAAGACGGAACCCGTCACACACTCTGGGAGAGCATCTTGCTCCACACGACTCAAACCGACGCCTGCAAGCTCGCCGTGCAGGACATCCACAAGCGCTTTGGCGATAACGAAGTGCTCAAGGGCGTGTCGATGAACGCGAACAAGGGCGACGTCATCAGCATCATCGGGGCGAGCGGGTCGGGCAAGAGTACGTTCCTGCGCTGCATCAACTTTCTCGAGCGGCCGAACGCGGGGCAGATTGTTGTCGATGGCGAGGCGGTGCGTACCAAAGCCGATCGCGCGGGCAATCTCGAAGTGGCCGACCACAAGCAGCTGCAACGCATCCGCACGAAGCTCGCGATGGTGTTCCAGCATTTCAACCTGTGGGCGCATATGAACGTGCTCGAAAACGTCATCGAGGCGCCACGTCATGTGCTCGGTCTGTCGCGCAAGGAAGCGGAAGACCGCGCGCGCGAGTATCTGGAGAAGGTGGGGCTCGCGCCGCGCGTCGAGAAACAGTATCCCGCGCATCTGTCCGGTGGTCAGCAGCAGCGCGTGGCGATCGCACGCGCACTGGCGATGAACCCCGACGTGATGTTGTTCGACGAACCGACCTCCGCGCTCGATCCCGAACTGGTCGGCGAAGTGCTGAAGGTGATGCAGAAGCTTGCCGAAGAAGGCCGCACGATGATCGTCGTCACGCATGAAATGGGTTTCGCGCGCAACGTGTCGAACCATGTGATGTTCCTGCATCAAGGCCGTACCGAAGAAGAGGGTGCGCCCGCCGAGGTGCTCGCTGCGCCGCGTAGCGAACGGCTGAAGCAATTTCTCTCGGGTAGCCTCAAGTAACGCGCGGCGCCAGCCCGAGCGGATTGCCGATGGCTCGAACATCAAGTCCCACCCGTACGACGCAGGTCGCGATCGTCGCCTTGCCGCCGGTCTCGATGTCGGGCATCGGGCCGATCGTCGATGCGTTGACGCTCGCCAATGAAATCGATGGACGTGCGTTGTATCGCTGGCAGGTGTGTTCGTGGGACGGGCGCCCGGTGCCGCTGTCGGGCGGCGCGCAATGGCCCGCCGATACGGCGTTCGGCGATGCGGTGTCGTGCGACTGGTTGATTGTCGTTAGCGAGCGCTTCCAGCAGTTTGCCGATTACCGGCTGTTTCTCGCCAGTTTGTCGCGTGTCGGGCAGCGCACGCCGCTCGTCACCGGAATTCATCACGGCGTGTGGTGGCTCGCGATGGCGGGGCAATTGTCCGGCTACCGCGTGAGCGTCAACTGGGAAACCTATCAGCAGTTCGCCGAGCAGTTCGAGCGTTCGATCGTCACGCAGCAGATCTTCGAGATCGACCGCGATCGCGCCACCTGCGCGGGCGGCCAGGCCACCGTCGATTTCATGCTTGCGATGATCGGCCGCGAGCACGGCCCGGAACTCGCGGAACGGATTGCGGACACGCTCGGCGTCGGCGTGCTGCGCGCGGGCGAAGAACGCCAGCGCATTCCGTTCGTGACCGCGCCCGGCGAGCGCCATCCGCGCCTGAACGATGCGTTGCAACTGATGGAAGCGAACACCGAAGATCCGCTCACCACCGACGAGATCGCCGGTCTGGTCGGCGTGTCGCGGCGGCAACTGGAGCGCCTGTTTCGCCAGTATCTCGGCTCGATGCCGTCCAAGTACTACCTGGGGCTGCGGCTGTCGAAAGCGCGCACGCAGTTGCAGCGCACGAGCAAATCGGTCGTGCAGATCAGTCTGGCGTGCGGGTTTTCGTCGGCGGCGCACTTTTCGAATGCGTACCGCGAGCGTTTCGGCGTGACGCCGCGCGAAGACCGCCGCAACTGGCTCGACCGGCAGCACGGCGGCGCCGGCGCGGCGGCGAGCGAGCCGCGGCCGGGCGCGCTGATCGAGCCGCCGGACATGCCCGGCTCGTCCAGCGCGTAAAACCGATAAAAACGCGGCGAGCCCGACAGAACACGTCGCCTGTGCGCAAGACGTTTCGCACGGGGTTTCCTACACTATCTGCTATTACCGCAACGAGGATTCGCCATGAACGACCTGACTGTGACCCGCCAGACCTTCGATGAAGTCATGGTGCCGCTGTTCTCGCCAGCCGCCTTCGTGCCGGACCGCGCCGCAGGTTCGCGCATCTGGGATACCCAGGGCCGCGAATATATCGACTTCGCCGGCGGCATCGCCGTCACGGCACTTGGCCACGCGCACCCGGAACTGCTGAAAGTGCTGCACGAGCAGGGCAGCAAGCTCTGGCACATCGGCAACGGCTACACGAACGAACCGGTGCTGCGCCTTGCAAAGCGCCTCGAAGACCTGACGTTCGCCGACCGCGCGTTCTTCGCGAACTCCGGTGCGGAAGCGAATGAAGCGGCGTTGAAGCTCGCGCGTCGCGTCGCGTTCGAGCGTCACGGCGCCGATAAGGTCGAGATCGTGTCGTTCACGCAATCGTTCCATGGGCGCACGTTCTTTACGGTCAGCGTCGGTGGCCAGCCGAAGTATTCGGAAGGCTTCGGCCCGGTGCCGGCCGGCATCGTTCATCTGCCGTACAATGATCTCGACGCTGCCCGCAAGACGATCGGCGCGAAAACCTGTGCGGTGATCGTCGAGCCGATCCAGGGCGAAGGCGGCGTGATTCCCGCCGATCCAGCGTTCCTGCGCGGCCTGCGCGAACTGTGCGACCAGCACGGCGCACTGCTGATTTTTGATGAAGTACAAACAGGGGTAGGCCGCACCGGTTACTTCTATGCGTACCAGGACACGGACGTGACGCCCGACATCCTGACTACCGCGAAAGCGCTCGGCAACGGTTTTCCGATCGGCGCGATGCTGACCACCAACGAACTGGCCGCGCACTTCAAGGTTGGTGTGCACGGCACGACGTACGGCGGCAACCCGCTCGGCGCCGCAATCGCGGAGAAGGTCGTCGAGCTGATCAGCGATCCAGATCTGCTCGAAGGCGTGCGTCAGCGTGGCGACGCGATCAAGGCGAAGCTCGCGCAACTGAACAAACGCTTCGGCATCTTCAGCGAAGTGCGCGGTAAGGGCCTGCTGATCGGCGCCGAACTCACGGATGCGTACAAGGGCCGTGCGAAAGACTTCCTCACCGCATGTGCCGCACACGGCGCGATGCTGCTGATCGCGGGGCCGGACGTGCTGCGTTTTGCGCCATCGCTGGTGATGCCGCTCGATGACCTGAACGAAGGTTTCGTGCGCATCGGCAAGGCGATCGAGGAAGTGGTCGGCGCGACTGCGGACGCGCCGTCACGCTAACGCTAGCGTTAGCGAAGTTACCGTACTCACCAGGCCCGTCAGGTTCCTTCACCGCGCTTCAACTCATTCACTGGAACGACGATGCTCTTCGTACGCCCCGGCCGTCTCGCCGATCTCGACGCGCTCGAACACATGGCGCGCACGGCGCAACCCGTGCTGCACTCGCTGCCGCACGACCGGCGCGCGCTCGAAGCGCGGGTCGCGCTGTCGGAGGACTCGTTTAGCGCGGAAGTCGATTTTCCGGGCGAAGAGTTCTATCTGTTCGTGCTCGAAGACAGCGAGACTGGCAAGCTGCGCGGCACCGCTAGCATCGTGGCGGCAGCCGGCTATTCGGAGCCGTTCTACGCGTTTCGCAACGACGCGCTGATCCACGCGTCGCGCGAGCTGCATGTGAACCGCAAGATCCACGCACTGACGATGTCGCATGAGCTGACCGGCAGAAGCCGGCTCGCGGGGTATTACATCGACCCGGCATTGCGCGGCGACGCGGCGGCACACCTGATGTCGCGTGCACGGATGATGTACATCGCAGCGAACCGCCGCCGCTTCACGCCCGAGGTGTTCTCGCTACTGCTCGGCGTGACCGACGAAGCCGGCATGTCGCCGTTCTGGGAAGCGGTGGGCCGCAAGTTCTTCGGCCGCGATTTCGCCGATATCGAAGTGGAATCGGGTGGCCGCAGTCGCACCTTCATCGCCGAGGTGATGCCGAGCTACCCGCTGTATGTGCCGCTGCTGCCGGAAGCGGCGCAACGCGTGCTCGGCGAGCCCGACGAGAAAGCGCTGCTCGCTTACGAGATTCATCTCGAGGAAGGCTTCGAGACCGACCGCTACGTCGATATCTTCGATGCGGGGCCGGTGCTGACTGCGCAGATCGATCGCAGCGCGTGTGTCGTGCGCAACGAGACGCGTGCGGTTAGCGATGCTGAACCGCAGGAACACAATGACCGCGACGCCACGTATCTGATCGCCAGCAACCGCGCGGGCGAGTTTCGCTGCGTGCTCGGCGATCTGCCGGCGCAGCGCGGCAGTGCGCCGCTCTCGGCCGCCGCGCGCGCGGCGCTCGGTGTGCGGGAAAGCGATACGGTGCGCTGCGTGCCGCTGCATTTGCAGGCGGATACGGTGAACCGGGCGAGTAACGAATCTTCGGGAGACGCACAATGATCGTCGTTCGCGTCGTGCAGACGGGCGATGTGGACGCGCTAGTCGCGCTCGCTCAGGAAACCGGCCCCGGCCTCACCACTTTCAAGCCGGACCGCGAAGCGCTCGCCGCGCGGATCGAACGTTCGCGCCGGACCATGGAAGGCCGTGCGGAAGCGCACGAAGCCGGCTATTTCTTCGTGATGGAAGACACCGCCACCGGCGACGTTGCCGGTGTCTGCGGCATCGAAACCGCGGTGGGTCTTGAGCAGCCGTTCTACAACTATCGCGTGAGCACCGTCGTGCACGCGAGCCAGGACCTTGGTATCTGGACGCGGATGCGCGCGCTGAATATCTCGCACGACCTCACCGGCTATGCGGAAGTGTGTTCGCTGTTTCTAAGCCCTCGCTATCGCACGGGCGGTGTAGGCGGCTTGCTGTCGCGCTCGCGCTTCATGTTTATTGCGCAGTTTCGCGAGTATTTCCCGCAGCGTATCTGCGCGGAACTGCGTGGCCATTTCGACGCGGACGGCACATCGCCGTTCTGGCGCTCGGTGGGTTCGCACTTCTACCAGATCGATTTCAACGCGGCCGATTACCTCAGCTCGCATGGGCGTAAATCGTTTCTTGCGGAGTTGATGCCGCGCTTCCCGGTGTACGTCGATTTGTTGCCAGAAGAGGCGCAGGAATGCGTCGGCCTCACTCACAGCGACACGATTCCGGCGCGCCGGATGCTCGAAGCGGAAGGGCTGCGTTACGAAAATCACGTCGATATTTTCGATGCGGGCCCGGTGCTCGAATGCCACGTCGCGGATCTGCGCACGGTGCGCGAGAGTGTCGTCGTACCGGTGGCGATCGGCGTAGCGCACGAGGTGAACGTGACCGATGCAACGCAGGCGGAGCAGCGCTCGCTGGTATCGAACACCTCGCTCGACGATTTTCGCGTCGGCGCCGTAGCTGGTGTGCCGCACGACGGCGCGTTCCGTCTCACGGCAGAGGAAGCCGCGGCATTGAACGTGAAAGCCGGCGACCCGGTACGCGTGCTGCCGCTGAAACACAGATAAGGACGATCATGACCGAGCTTTACATCGACGGCGAATGGACCGCCGGCACAGGACAGGTATTCGCCTCGCGCAACCCGGGCACGGGCGCGACCGTGTGGGAAGGCGCGAGCGCATCGGCAGATGACGTCGATCGCGCAGTGCGCAGCGCTCGCCGCGCGTTCGCGGCATGGTCCGCACAGTCGCTCGACGAGCGCTGCGCGATCGTGCGCCGCTTTGCCGCGCTGCTCACCGAACGCAAGGAAGCGATCGCGGTGGCGATCGGACGTGAAACCGGCAAGCCGCTGTGGGAAGCGCGCACGGAAGTCGCATCGATGGCGGCCAAGGTCGAGATCTCGATTCAGGCGTACAACGAGCGCACCGGCGAGAAGCGCGCGCCGATGGCCGACGGTGTCGCGGTACTGCGTCATCGTCCGCATGGTGTCGTTGCGGTGTTCGGGCCGTATAACTTTCCAGGCCATCTGCCGAACGGGCACATCGTCCCGGCGTTGATCGCGGGTAATGCGGTTGTGTTCAAGCCGTCCGAGCTGGCGCCGGGTGTTGCACGCGCAACCGTCGAAACCTGGCGCGATGCTGGTTTGCCCGCGGGTGTGCTGAACCTCGTGCAAGGCGAGAAGGATACTGGCATTGCGCTGGCGAATCATCGGCAGATCGATGGTCTGTTTTTCACCGGTAGCTCGGATACCGGCACGTTGTTGCACAGGCAGTTCGGCGGTCGTCCGGAAATCGTGCTTGCGCTCGAGATGGGTGGCAACAATCCGCTCGTCGTTGCGCCGGTGGCCGATCTCGATGCGGCCGTGCATCACACGATTCAATCGGCGTTTCTGTCGGCGGGGCAGCGCTGCACGTGTGCGCGGCGTCTGCTGGTGCCCGACGATGCATTCGGCGAGCGCTTCATCGCGCGCCTGGTCGAAGTGACGGCGCGGATCGCGGTTGGCGAATACGATGCCGATCCGCAGCCGTTCATGGGTGCGGTGATTTCCGCACGCGCAGCGGCGCGGCTCGTCGATGCGCAGGCGAGCCTCGTGGCCGCCGGTGCGAAGCCGCTGCTGTCGATGCAGCAACGCGAACCGCAACTGGGCTTCGTCACGCCGGGCATCCTCGATGTGAGCGGACTGACGGGGTTGCCCGACGAAGAACACTTCGGGCCACTCTTGCAGATCGCGCGCTACCGCACCTTCGACGAAGCGATTGAACGCGCGAACGACACCGGCTTCGGTCTGTCGGCGGGCCTGCTGGCCGACGACGAAGCACTGTGGACGCAATTCCAGCACACGGTGCGCGCCGGTATCGTCAACTGGAATCGTCCGACCAACGGTGCTTCGTCGGCGGCTCCATTCGGCGGCACGGGCCGCTCGGGCAACCACCAGCCGAGCGCGTATTACGCCGCCGACTATTGCGCCTATCCGATGGCGTCGGTCGAAAGCGCGCAACTGCAGATGCCCGCGAGTGTCTCGCCGGGCCTTCACTTCTGAGCGGGGAAACGACCATGCAAGCCACGGAAGCCAACTTCGACGGACTTGTCGGCCCGACGCACAACTACGCGGGGCTGTCGTTCGGCAACGTCGCGTCGCTGAGCAACGAGAAATCCGCCGCAAACCCCAAGGCCGCTGCAAAACAGGGGCTGCGCAAGATGAAGCAGCTTGCGGATCTCGGTTTTCGCCAGGGCGTGTTGCCCCCGCAGGAACGCCCATCGATGCGGCTGTTGCGCGAACTCGGCTTCTCCGGCGACGACGCGACCGTGATCGCGCGCGTTGCGAAGGACGCGCCCGAGTTGCTCGCCGCGGCGAGTTCGGCATCGGCGATGTGGACCGCGAACGCGGCGACCGTGAGCCCGTCGGCGGATACGCACGATGGTCGCGTACATTTCACGCCCGCGAATCTGTGCAGCAAGCTGCATCGCGCGATCGAACACGAATCGACGCGCCGCACACTGCGCGCGATCTTCGCGGACCCCGCGCGCTTCGCGGTGCATGAAGCGTTACCGGGCACGCCGGCGCTCGGCGACGAAGGCGCGGCGAACCATACGCGCTTTAGCGCGGAGTACGGCACGCGCGGCGTCGAGTTCTTCGTCTACGGACGCAGCGAATACCGGCGTGGGCCGGAGCCGAAGCTTTACCCGGCGCGGCAAACTTTCGAAGCGAGTCGCGCGGTTGCGCAACGCCACGGGCTCACCGAAGCAACGACCGTCTATGCGCAGCAAAACCCCGACGTGATCGACGCGGGCGTGTTCCATAACGACGTGATCGCAGTCGGTAATCGTCATACGTTGTTCTGTCATCAGCTTGCATTTGTCGAGCAGAACGCGGTGTACGACGAACTACGCACGAAGCTCACGAAACTCGGCGCACCTTTCGACGTGATCGAAGTGCCGGATGCGCAGGTCAGCGTTGCCGACGCGGTGTCGTCGTATCTGTTCAACAGCCAGCTGCTGACGTGTCCCGATGGTCGCCAGGTCTTGGTCGTGCCGCAGGAATGCCGCGAGAACGTTCGCGTGGCGGCGTGGCTCGATGGACTGGCAGGACGTGGTGGTCCGATCGATGACGTGCTCGTGTTCGATCTGCGCGAAAGCATGAAGAACGGCGGTGGTCCGGCGTGTCTGCGGTTGCGCGTCGTGTTGAACGAAGCGGAGCGTGCCGCGGTGGCGCCAGGTGTGTGGATCGACGACACGCTGTTTGGCCGGCTCGATGGCTGGATCGAGAAGCACTATCGCGATCGCCTCGCACCGTCCGATCTCACCGATCCGCAGTTGCTGCGCGAGTCACGCACCGCACTCGATGAACTGACGCAGATTCTCGGCCTGGGCTCGCTGTATGACTTCCAGCGTTGAACCTGGCGCGAGCACGATGCTCGCTGATTTTCTCGCGTGGACACTGGCGGGTGAACGTCTGCAGGAAGGACACACGCAAGGTGTGTGCGCGAACGGTGTGCGCTGGACGTGGCTCGATGAAGGTGTGTTGCAGTTCGAGCCCGATGTGCCGCCGGGCGCATGCAGCGTGCTGGCTTCGGCGGGGGTGCATGGCGACGAAACGGCACCGATCGAACTGCTGTCGCGCCTTGTAGCCGATATCGCCGAAGGGCGCGCAACGCTCACGTGCCGCCTGCTCGTGATACTCGGCAACGTCGCGGCGATGCGCGCGTCGTGCCGGTATCTGGATGACGATCTGAACCGTTTGTTCAGCGGACGCCATGCGCAGTTGCCGGATAGTCGCGAGACACCGCGTGCGGTTGCGCTCGAACGTGCGGCGGTGCAGTTCTTTGGTGCAGCGGCTGCAACGGAAGCATCCTCAACCCGCTGGCACATCGACTTGCACACGGCAATCCGCGCATCGGTGTTCGAGCGGTTCGCGCTGCTGCCATACACCGGTGCGCCGCTCTCGCGCACGATGTTCGAGTGGCTGGGCGAAGCGCAGATCGCCGCCGTCCTGCTGCATACGACAAAGGCCAACACCTACTCGCACTTCACCGCCGAGTATTGCGGCGCGCAGGCATGCACGCTCGAACTGGGCAAGGTGCGGCCGTTTGGTCAGAACGATTTGACGCGTTTCGCCGGGGCGGATCATGCACTGCGCCAGTTACTCGCAGGCCCCGGACACACCGCAAGCGAGCACGCGCCGCTGCCACGCGTCTTCACGGTAATCGACCAGATCACAAAGCAGAGCGACGCATTCGAACTACTGGTCGCCGCCGACGTGCCGAACTTCACGCCGTTCGCGAAAGACACGCTGCTCGCACGCGACGCCGATTATCGCTACATCGTGCGGCACGACGAGGAGCGCATCGTGTTTCCGAATCCGACCGTGAAGCCCGGTTTGCGCGCCGGCCTGCTGGTGATCGAAACGACGCGCGAAACCCTCGCCGCACTCGCCTGAGCCTGCCTGTCAGGCTTAGGTTTATGTTTAGGCTCAGGCAGCCTTCACCAGACCTTCCGCGATCAACGCCTCGCGCACCTTCGGCCGGGCGGCGACCCGCGCCT
Organism: Paraburkholderia acidicola; assembly: GCF_002362315.1. Lineage (GTDB taxonomy): Bacteria > Pseudomonadota > Gammaproteobacteria > Burkholderiales > Burkholderiaceae > Paraburkholderia > Paraburkholderia acidicola. The sequence continues at coordinate 352,172 of NZ_MTZV01000003.1, read as the reverse complement.
GATACGCCTGCAGATGCGGATACGCGGACAGATCGACCTTCAGCATCGGCGCCCAGTTGACGATCGTGAACGCGTACGCATCGGCGACCGTGAACGACCCGGTCAGGTAGTCGCGATCGGCGAGCACCTGGTCGAGTTCCGAGAAACGCGCGGCGAGCTTCGCAAGGCACGCTGCCTTGGTCGATTCGGCGGTATCCGCGTGCCATAGCCACGGGCTGAACGTCTTATGCAGTTCCGAGCTGATGAAGGTCAACCATTCGAGCACCGCGAGCCGCGCCGCCGAGCCAACCGGCGGAATCAACGCGTGCTGCGCATCGAGGTCGCCGACGTATTGCAGCAGCGCGGCGCCTTCCACATGCCGCGTGCCGTCGTCGAATTCGAGCAACGGCACATAGCCGCGCGGCGAGATCGCGTAGTAGTCTTCGCCGCTCGCGAGTTTGTGCTGCGCGAGATTGACCTTGATGCCCTGGAAGTCGACGTCCGCTTCGCGCAGTGCGATGTGGACTGCGAGCGAACAGGCGCCGGGAGAGAAGTAGAGTTTCATGCAGAAATCCTTGGCTTGAGGGTGAGTGACTGCGGAGCACGTAAGCGTGTCCGGTTGCACGGCTCGTCGGCCGACAAGTCGATGTGGTAAAAGTAGCACCGGTTCGACTCGCGGACAAACAGGCGGATTGCCAAACCATGCGTGCAAAAACGCAATACGAACTGACACCGGCGGACACCCAGACGATACTCGCACTGGTCCGGGCCGGCACACTCGCCGAAGCGGCGCTGCGGCTCGGCATCGATGCATCGACGATGTTCCGCGCGGTGCAGCGCATCGAGCGCGGGCTCGCTCAGCGGTTGTTTGAACGCTCGCGGACCGGCTATCGGGCCACACCGCTTGGCCTGCAACTCGCGCGGCACGCCGAACGTATCGAGAGCGAACTGACGGCTGCACGTTCGAGCGTGCAGGCGAGCAATCACCGCGTCTCCGGATCGGTACACGTCACCACCACCGACACCGTCCTGTACGGCCTCGTGCTACCTGCACTGCGCGATTTCGCGGCGCTGCATCCGGCGCTGTCGTTCGAACTGACCGCGAATAACTCGCTGGCGAGCCTCACGAAGCGCGATGCGGACATCGCTGTACGCGCGACGCAACGTGCGCCCGAGCATCTGGTGGGCAAGAAAGTCGGACCGCTGCGCATTGCGGCGTTCGCCGCGAAATCGAGCGGTATTCACGCGGGGGATCTCGAGACGCTCACGCGTTGCGACTGGGTCGCACCCGACAGCTCGCTCGGCGACCATCCTTCGGTGCTGTGGCGCAAGCGCCATTGCCCGGGCGTGCAGCCGCGCTACCGGACCAACAGCGTGATGGCGGTGCTGGAGATCGTCGCGCGCGGTTTCGGCGTCGGCATCCTGCCGGTGTTACTGGCCCGCGGCCGCGACGATCTCGTGCAACTGACGCCACCGCTCGATGAAGCCGAATCGCAGATCTGGGTGCTGGCGCATCCCGAGTCGCGCCACTTGCCACATGTTGCCGCGGTGTTCACGCATCTCGCTACGTGGCTCGCACACGATGTCGCCGACGGCGGCGGGCGCTAACGCATCGTATCGCGGCGTCTTGCCTCGCTATCCTTGCCCGCACGCGACACGAAATTGCGGATTCGCTGCGTCCATCGTCGCCATGTCAAAACCCTCCTGGTCACGCGTCCTCGCCAGGCTCGCGGGTGCAGGCCCTGTACAATCGCGCGTTCGCGACTGCTGCGGCGCATCACGCCGATCGACCGCATTTGAAGCGATACGCCGGTGCTGCGATCCTGTGCGGCCCGGCTCGATCCTGTTTTGGTTTGACTGAAATCCCTCCTGGAATACCCATGATGAACATGAACTGGCGAAACCTCGCCGCACTCGCGATGTTCGCCGCGGCAACGACAGCAGCAGGCAGCGCATCGGCAAGCGATCTCAAGGAAATCCGTTTCGGTGTCGAAGCGTCCTACGCGCCGTTCGAATCGAAGTCGCCGACCGGCGAACTGCAAGGCTTCGATATCGACATCGGCAATGCGGTCTGCGCGAAGCTGAAAGTGAAATGCGTGTGGGTTGAAAATGCGTTCGACGGCTTGATTCCTGCGTTGCAGGCGCGCAAGTTCAACGCGATCAACTCCGACATGACGATCACCGAACAACGCCGCCAGGCCATCGATTTCACCGACCCGATCTACGTCATCCCCAACCAGATGATCGCGAAGAAGGGCAGTGGGCTGCTGCCGACGCCGGCCTCGCTGAAGGGCAAACACGTGGGCGTGCTGCAGGGCACGATTCAGGAAGCCTATGCGAAGGCGCGCTGGGCGCCGGCCGGCGTGGACGTCGTGCCGTACCAGACGCAGGACCAGATTTATCAGGATCTCGCGTCGGGTCGTCTCGACGCGGCGTTCCAGGACGCGGAAGCGGCATCGAAGGGCTTCCTGAAGCGTCCGCAGGGTGCGGGCTATGAATTCGCGGGACCGCCGGTCAGCGACGAGAAGCTGCTCGGCGCCGGGGTGGGTTTTGGCGTGCGTAAGGGCGACAAGGCGCTGAAGGATGCGCTCAATCAGGCGCTGAAGGATCTGAAGACGGACGGCAGTATCGATCGTTTCGCTGCGAAGTACTTCGACGTGAAGGTCGTGTTGAAGTAAATCGCTGGTCGACATGTGCCTGTCACACGATGGCAGGCGCATGAACAGCATCCCCCGAAGTGTTTGACCACTGGCCGCCGCGAAGCGGCCAGTGGCGTTTTTGCGTGCCCATACGCGTGGCGCGATCTCGTACATATCCATGCCCCGTGCGGCGCTCTGCGCTAGAATCGCCGGGCGCCCGGAAAGTTGCTGGAAGCCTTTGTCAGCATTCGCAACCGGTTCGGACGCCCACACACAAGCAAAGACCAAAGCAGGCCGAAGCGCGCCGCGCTTCGCCAGGGGACTGGAATGAATACGATCGCGGCCGAAGATCCGCGCCGCCAGGCCGTGCCGGGCATGACGGGCAGTATCGAAGAGCAGGTTTATTTTGCGCGTCAGCCATTGCTCGATCGCGATGCGATGCTGTGCGGTTACGAACTGAAAGCCCGTGCGGCACAGCCCGGTGACGCCGATCCTCACACCACTGCCACCCCCGTACCGGACCGGCTCATCGGCGTGCACCCGGTCGTGCGTGCCGCGATCCAGCCGGCCGTGCGCGCTGCGCTCGTCGGGCACATCGGCTACCTCGATGTCACGCGCGAGATGCTGTTCGACGAATCGTTCGCCATGCTTCCCGCCGAGCGCTTTCTCCTCGAACTGCCACCCGATATCACCGTAGACCATCAACTGATCGCGCGCATCGTCACGCTGCATGCGCGGCGCTACCGCTTTGTGCTCGATGCGGTTGTGCAGGCCGATCATACGTTCGCGCAACTGCTGCCTTATGCCGAAGCCGTCAAGATCGATTTCACCGGCATCGCGCAGGCGATACTGCCGAAGCTTGTGAGCGCGCTGAAGTCAGCGGGCAAGATTTTGATCGCATCGGGTATCGATACGCAGACCGATTTCGAAGCGGCGTTCAAACTGGATTTCGACCGTTTTCAGGGTTATTTCTTTGCACGTCCGCAGGCTTCGTCGGCGCGGCGTGTCAGCGCACCGCGCCACGCGTTGCTCAATCTGCTGCATCTGCTCGGCTCGGAGCCGACCGTCGCGCAGCTCGAAACCGAACTGAAGCTGAACCCGGTACTGGTGATGCATCTGATGCGGCTTGCCAACGCGAGCAGTCTCGCTAGCGGTCGCAAGGTGACGACGCTGCGCGACGCGATCAATGCGACCGGCACCGACCGCATCGCGCGATGGACGCAATTGCTGCTTTACGCGGACGGTCGCAAGGTCGCACTCGAAAACGATCCGCTGCTGCAGCTTGCGGCGACGCGCGCGCGGTTCATGGAACTCGCGATTACGCATCTGCCGGCCGCGGGTCGCGATGAAGCGGATGCGGCGTTTCTGACAGGCGTGTTTTCGTTTGTCGATGCGGTGTTTGGTGGCTCGCTCGAAGGGACGCTTAACGTGCTGACGTTGGCGCGACCGATCCGTGCGGCGATCCTGACGCGCGATGGCGTGCTGGGCACGCTGCTGTCGGCGATCGAAGCGCTCGAGCGCGGTGCGTGGGCGGAACTCGATGCGCTCTGTGTGCAGCTTGCACCATTGACGGCTGCGCGGATCGCGGCCTTTGCGCTTGAGGCGGCTGCGTGGGCTGGGGTGGCGGATCGCAATGCGGAAGCGTCGGGGCTGGAGCGATTCGAAGACTGAGCGGCGATTGTGTGCCGATTGAACTGCGACAGTGACGGTGCATCACTTCAGCGCCTCATTTCAGCACCTCACGTAGACGCGTACACAATCGCATTGCTTCGTCAGCGGAAGCGATGTTGGTGAAGCCCAGCAAGAGCCCCTTATCGCTATGGTTATGGCCACGCCGCGCGGCATAACGACCCGATAGCGACTGAGCATTCAACCCAGCTTGCTGCGCACGTCGCGCGAGTTCGCGATCGCCCACACGCGATGTGAAGCGCGCGATCAGATGCATACCGCCGCTCGTCAGATCGACGCGAACCTTTTCACCGAACACCGCTGCAAGTGCGGCCACGAGCATCGCCCGGCGCCGCGCATACAGGAGCCGCGTCTTCTTCAGATGCCGCGAGAAATGACTCGCCGACATGAAATCGGCAACGGTGGCCTGGGTGATCTGCGGGCAACCGTTCGACCACGTTCGCGCGGCCTCGATGCACGTATCGACGAGCCGTTCCGGTACCACGAGATAGCCGAGCGCGAGACCGGGGTAGAGCGTCTTCGAAAAACTGCCTGCATAGATCACGCGATCGTGCGCGTCGAGAGACTTCAGCGCGGGCAGCGGTGCACCGCTGTAGCGATACTCGCCGTCGTAATCGTCCTCGACGATCCACGCGTTTGTACGCGACGCCCAGTCGAGCAACTGCAAACGCCGCGGCAGCGTTAGCGACACGCCAAGTGGCGCCTGATGCGATGGCGTGACGACGGCCATACGCGCCTTCGGTGCGTGACGGATACCGTGCGCGACGAGCATTCCTTCGCTATCGACGGGTATCGCGACGGGGCGGTTGCCCGCGTGTTCGAGCACATCACGCGTGGGTGGGTAGCCCGGATCCTCGGTCCAGACGCGATCGCCCGGTTTCAGCAGAGTCCGCACGACGAATGCCAGCGACGCCCGGTAACCCGCCGTCACGAACACCTGTTCTGGCCTGCATGCAATGCCGCGCGACACGAGCAGATAAGTGGCGATTGCCTGACGTAGCGGGCCGTAGCCGCACGGGTCGCCGTAGAACATATCGGCGGTGGAGGTCATGCGCAGTCGGCGTGCGGCAAGGCGCGTCCATTGCTTGCGCGGGAATGCATCGAGGGCAGGGGTGCCGAGCTGGAACGGTGGCGGCGCAGTGCCCTGCGGCAATGCGTTAGGGAGGGCACTTGAATGCTTGCGCGAGTGCCGGTCAACCGTACGCGGTCCCGCTGCGCGCGACACCGGCGGCGGAAGATGCGCGGAGACGACGGTACCGGCCTGGCCGCGCGCGACCAGATAGCCTTCGCCGGTCAGCTGCTGGTAGGCGGCCTCGACGGTGCTACGCGCCACACCGAGTTCGCTCGCGAGCGCGCGGGCCGACGCGACGCGGTTGCCGGGTTGCAGCATGCGCTGCTCGATCGCGCTACGCATGCGTTCGTAGATCTGCCGGTGCAGCGGCACGCGCTGGCCGCGATCGAGCTGGAGGGCATCGAGGTAACTGTGCTCTGCATTCATGGCCTGATCATTTTCTCCATTCTTGGATCTTTTCCACAGGGCATCGTAACGCTACGCTGATGGACATGAACAGGAAAAATAGCGAAGGAGAAGCACCATGACAACGACGACAACAAGCAAAAGCGGCGAGCGGATCTTTCTGGCTGGCGCGACCGGTGTCATCGGCCGGGCGCTGGTGCCGCTGCTGACGCGTGTGGGCTATACGGTGTACGGCAGCACGCGGCGCGCGGAACGATCGGCGGTGCTCGATGCACTCGGCGCGATTCCCGTCGTCGTCGATGTATTCGACGCGGCGGCGTTGCGCGCGGCAGTGCAGCGCGTCGCGCCGACCGTCGTGATTCATCAACTGACCGATTTACCGGCCGGCCTCGACCCGAAACAGATGGCCGATGCCGCGGTCCGCAATGCGCGCATACGCAGCGAAGGCACGCGCAATCTGGTCGACGCGGCGTTGGCCGCCGGCTGCGCACGCATGGTCGCGCAGAGCATTGCATGGGCTTATGCGCCTGGTCCGCAGCCTTACACCGAAGCGCAGCCGCTCGATCTCGAGGCGCAAGGCGCGCGTAGCGTGAGCGTCGTCGGTGTGGCGGCGCTCGAACGGTGTGTGCTCGATACGCCCGGACTGCACGGTGCGGTGCTGCGCTACGGGCAGTTGTACGGGCCGGGCACCGGTGCGGCGAGCGCGACTGGCGCGAGCCCGGTGCATGTAGAAGCGGCTGCATGGGCGGCGCTGCTGGCCGTGCAACATGCGGCGCACGGTGCGTTCAATGTGACTGAAGACAATGATGTGGTCAGCAATGCGCGTGTACGGCGCGAACTGGGTTGGGAACCTGGTCTGCGTCTGTCGACGGAGGCGATGTAATGAGCACCGCGTGCTCGGTGATGCCCCGTCGCGTTGCATGGCCGCGCGTGGCGACCGTGGCGCTGGTGCTGATGCCGTTGGTCGTGTCGCTCCGGCATGCCGGCAGCGGGGCGGGTTCCGTCGAACAGTGGCTGCAGGATATCTGCAGTGCAGCGGATCAGCCGATGTTTTCGAGTGCGCCTGCGCAACCCGGTGCGGCCAGCCGGCCGGTTACGCAGGTCAAGGTGCTGTCGTGTGAACCGTTGCCGGATGTGCCCGGCAAGTCTGTGACGACGGCGGTGGTCGATTTTCCGCCGCTGGCGTTGTCGGGCCCGCATCGGCATCCGGGATCGGTGACGGCGTTCGTGCTGGAGGGGACGGTGCGTTCGCAGATGGAAGGTACGCCCGCGATCGATTACCGCAGTGGTGCGACATGGTTCGAACCGCCGCGCGCGTTGCACCTGCTGGCGGAGAATCCGGATCCGGTGCGGCCGGCGAAGCTGCTGGCCGTGTTCGTGACGGATCGGGATTGCGGGCCGTTGGTGATTCCGGAGCCGCAGTAACGGTCTTACAAACGCGTAGAGGGGATTGTCGCGTCATCGAGCGAGAGCGGCCATTCGGTTGTGGCCAGCTGGGCGCTTTTGTTTATGGCCCATCCCAAGACGGTTCATCCGAATGGGTCAATGCGGCGTTCGCCGGGCCTGTTGCAGGCGGCGCTCCCGGCTCGTCGAAATGGCATTCGAAGAAAACCCAGGCGGTTCATGAAAAACACCCCAAAGGTTGGATCAACGTCCAACGTTTGGGGTGCAATTTACTGGCAGGGCTTTTCTTTGCCCGGGTAATGAGTCCACTACCCCGGGCTTCTGAACCTGCGATTAGAAGCCGTGGTACATGCCGATGTTGACTTGAACCTGGTTACCGCCCGATGCGGTGTTGCCGAAGTCAGCAGCCGAGGCCTGAGCGCCCTGAGCATGGACGTAGGCACCCATGGTGTAGATCGAGGTGCTCTTCGACAGAGCGTACGAAGCACCCAGCGACACCTGGTTGATCGAAGCCATCGTGCGGCCCTGGGCAGCTTGCGTAGGCGTGGCTGCCGAACCGTATACATACGTGTACCCGGTAGCCAGCGACAGCGCCGGGGTGACCTGGTATTGCAGAAGGGCGCCCAGCACGTTGAAGTGGATCGACGGCTGGCCATTGTTGCCCTGGTACTGGGCGTTCGAGTACCGCAGGCCAGCCGTGTACGGCCCCACCTGGTACTGGGTAGCGATTTGAGCAATGCCCGCGCTCTTGAACGCATTGCCGCCGTAGTAACCCGAACTCGGATAGCCCAGCGCACCGCCGAACGACGGTTGTGCCGTGGCGTTCACCCAGCCGTTCTCACCCTGGTTTGTAGCGCGGAAGTAGCCGCCAGCGACCGTCAGACCACCTTGAACGTAGTCCGCAGCAGCCGACCACGATTGACCCGAACCCGTGGCACCGGCAACGCCGCCGAACGAGTACGCGCCTTCAGCCTGGAAGCCGTAGAAGGTTGGCGAAATGTACTTCACAGCGTTGTTCTGGTTCGTCGTGTTGTCATTGTTGTCCACGTCGCCCGGGGTCGAGAATGCCGACGCCGAAATGGCGTCGCCCGTCAGGCCCTGAACCATCTCCGTCACGGCATCGAGCTGACGACCCAGACGCACGGTACCGTACTGGTCCGAAGCGAGGCCGACGTAAGCCTGGCGGTTGAACTGCGAACGTGAGGTGCCGATCGGGCCCTGGCCGCCGATGCCGCCCGTCGCAATGTTGAAGCCATTTTCGAGCCTGAAGACTGCCTTGAGGCCGCCACCGAGGTCTTCTTGACCCTTGATACCCCACTTGTTCGAACCTGAGGCGCCGCCATCGAGGCTGAACTTGTTGTGGCCACCGACGTTCGAGGTGTAGCCAATACCTGCGTCGAGCATGCCATACAGGGTGACCGACGACTGCGCCATTACTGCCGGGGATACTGCGACAGCGGCAACAGCGATAACGCTTGCCTTGATTTTGCTGTTTTTCATTCGTATTTGAGTGACCAGGAGTAGTTTTCGGATGGATTTATTTATTGCTGTGCGCGGGAGGATAAGGCACCTCCTTTAACTCAAGGAATAAAAATAAACTACTGTCGTAAAAACGTAACACAAGGCGTAATGCGGTGTGGCGGGTGATCGATGGATTATTCCGTATTTGCAATCCGGATTATCCCTTGGCAGCAATGAGGTCCGCCGGGACTGCCGCTGTCGTAGATGCCATCTCCCCTGGCGATGCAAGAAGCAACATGATCGTCGCACCTTCGTTTAGCTTTCCGGCAAACGATAACTTCATGCTATCCATAGCCTCTGCCACACTGACGGGGCTATTGAACATGCCGATTGCATATACGGCACTGCTGGATATGAGAAACGTAAAACCAGCAACGAGTGTGGCGCAAGTCGTGAACTCGTTCATGTTGGTTTCACCGATACTCGAAGGAGAAAGCCAGGTTCACTTTGAATCGGCAAAGGGTACTTGTGTTGTCATGGATGTGAGTATATGATTCGTATACGTTTCATATACTGAGAGTGACATGGGCATTGTAAATATCGACGACGATCTGCACGATCAGGTGCGCAAGGCGAGCGTAGTGTCGTGCCGGTCAATCAACGCGCAAGCGGCTTTCTGGATCAAGATTGGCATGTTGTGCGAGATGAATCCGACGCAGAGTTTCAATGAAATCGTGGCTCGCGAACTGCGCGCCGCGGGGGTGATGGAGGAAGCCATCAAGGTGGCTTCAGCATGACGAAGCGCCCAGAAGAAATCGCACTGCTCGCTGAGTCAGGCAAGTTGCTGGCGGATGTGTTCGGCTATCTGGATGGAATGAGCCTGATCGGTATGTCGACCATGCAGGTCAATGACCTGGTCGATAGTTTCATCGTTAGCGAACTCAACGCGCGCCCGGCAAGCAAAGGCCAGTACGGCTATGCCTACGCGCTTAACTCTTCCCGCAATAACGTGGTTTGCCACGGTGTTCCGTCCATTGCCGAGATCCTGCAAAGTGGAGACATCGTTAACTTCGACATCACGTTAGAGAAAAACGGGTATATCGCGGATTCAAGCAAAACATACCTTGTTGGCGAGGTATCGCCGCTGGCCGAACGGCTCGTGCAAGTGACCTACGAAGCGATGTGGAAGGGCATCAAGGCCGTTCGTCCCGGTGCAAGACTTGGCGATGTGGGCCATGCGATCGAACGGCACGCCCGGAGAAACGGCTATTCGGTCGTCAGAGAATATTGCGGGCATGGCATCGGGCGTGAAATGCACGAAGATCCTCAGGTGTTGCACTGGGGAAAGCCGCGAACAGGTCTGACGCTGCAGGAAGGCATGGTGTTCACGATCGAGCCGATGCTCAACCAGGGGCGACCTACCGTGCGAACCGAAGACGATGGCTGGACTGTCGTCACGCGCGATGGGCAACTGTCCGCGCAATTCGAGCACACGGTCGCCGTGACGCACAACGGTGTACGGGTGTTGACATTGCGCGCCGGGGAAAAGATGTTGAGCTGACGGTCAGGCGGGCAGGGTATAGCGATCGTTACGCCGTTTTTGCCGCTGTCACCGTTACTTCGACAAGCCATCCAGGTTCGACTAGTCCAACGACTTGCGAGCGAGTGCGAGTGGGTAAATTGGGTTGCGTTTTAGAACCGAAATACTCCAGATAGACACTCGAAAATCCTTCGTAATCGGGTTTGCCGTTGTTCGCCGGATCACCCACGAAGATCGCCTGCACAGCAACGACATCGCCCAATGCGTAGCCTTTGCTACCGAGGATATGGCTGATCTGATCCAGGACGCTTTTCGTTTGGGCTCGTGTGTCGCCAAACTGGGCAATGGTGTGCGGTTCGGCATCCGGGTTCGACGGCAATGCACCGACGCCGCTCAACACGATATATTTCGCGCCGGCGGGAATTTCGATCGCTTCCGAAAATTCTCTCGCCCACGCTTCCGTCATGGCGCCAGGGGTTTCGTGTCGCACGATTGCGCTGCTCATGTTGTTCTCCGTGTTTGATGTGGGGCGGCGGTGCGTGTGAACATAACACTGCTAGCGAGGTTTGTGCCGGACACGATCGGCTTGCCACTCGTCCCGGCTAATGGCAAGGACTGTCGTAGTCCACTCCCGGCCCTTGAATCGTCGATCATTCACACGTTCCGATTCGAGGTGCATGCCAACGGTTTTGCAGAGCCTTATCGCCGCCCTGTTCTCCGAAATCGTTTCCGCGAAGATTCGCTGAACTGCCAGTTCGAGGAAGCCGAATTCCAGCAGAGCATCCACGGCATAGCTCGCAACGCCCGTCCCATGCCATCGCCGTCCTAACTCACAACCTATCGATGCGTGCCCGGGGGGCTCAATTCGAATACCGCAGGAACCCATCAGGTCGCCAGTGTCCGAGACAATCGCCAGTTGATACTTCGTCCGCGGCGCTTCTTCGCGCTGCGAGATGAACATGCGGAGCAACTCTCCGGCTCTGTCTGCTCCAGAATCCTCTTCGCTATAAAAGCGCTGAAATTTCGGATCGCTTCGAAGGTTTTGATACTGCGGCAAGTCGTCCCATTGGAAGTCCCTGAGGAGGATTCCCCTGGCAGGTATCGAAATCATGGTCCGATCGCAACTGCCTTAGTTTGGCGATTGTCCATGCCAATAGCGCCGAATTTGCCCTATGTAGTACCTGGCGGTCCATCCGAATAGCGCGATTAACGTGACTCCACCCACGCGGCTAAAAATTGATGTGTGTCCGTCGGCGAAACCAAGCACCATCCAGGCGCTCGCAGCGATTAGTACCGCACATACCGCACACGCGAAAAGTGCTCGAAGAATAGATTTATCCACTTGCGTCTCTGGTTACCTGACAAACGCGATTATATCCACGCGAAAACAAGTGCTCGATAGCCGCCGCTAGCCGAATTGAAATCTCCACGCGAGCGACCGTTCTCCTGATAGCGCGCCGCAAGACCGAGCGGCTTCGACAATTCGTCAGAGCAAACCAGGAGCATCACGATGAACCCCAACAAGGCCCTTTGGGAAAAAGGCGACTTCACGCGAATCGCGCAGACCATGCGGGAAAGTGGGGAGGTGCTGGTCAAGAGGCTCGGAATCAAGGAAGGACAGCAGGTACTCGACCTGGGCTGCGGCGACGGAACGACAGCGATACCTGCTGCGCAACTCGGCGCGCAAGTACTCGGCGTCGACATCGCGAGCAACCTCGTAGAGGCGGGTAACGCCCGCGCCAGGGAGCTGCAACTGACGAACTGCAAATTTCAGGAAGGCGACGCATGCGATCTGCGAGACCTGAAAGACGGCAGCTTCGATCTCGTCGTCAGCATCTTTGGCGCCATGTTCGCACCGAGGCCAATGGATGTAGCGCGAGAAATGGTGCGCGTAACACGACCCGGCGGCCGGATCACGATGGGCAACTGGATTCCCAACGATCCAACCCTGGTCGCGCGCCTGCTCAAGATCGGCGCAGCGTACTCTCCACCGCCGCCGGAAGGATTCATCAGCCCGATGCTGTGGGGCGTCGAGGACAACGTGATCGAGCGATTCGGTGCAGCAGGCGTGAAGCGCGAGCAGATCGCATTCGAACGGGCGACCTACTTCTTCAACTATCGCGGCACACCCGCTGGATTCGCCAACGAATTCAGAAACTTCTACGGACCGGCGATGAATGCATTCGATGCCGCGGAGAAGAACAGCCGATCCGCCGATCTGCAAAATGAACTGGAAGACCTGTTCGAGAGCGAGAACAGAGGTTCGCAGAAGGACGCGCTATCGATTCCCGCCACTTTCCTGCACGTTACCGTGACGCTCTAACGCCCATCACGGCGCGGCGGTTTCAATCGCCGCCGCATGCGCAAAAAACCGCCCAAGCTCGCGCGCAAGACTATTGAGCGCAGCCATCTCACGCTGCGAGATCCGCCGGGGTTCATGCGTCAACGACCAGTCGCCGTATAGCAGCGCGACGGTCGATTGATTCTCCGCGGCAATCGGCAGCAACACGAACGAGCGCGCGTCATCGATCGAACGACGAAACCACTGCGGCAGACGCGCGAGCATCTTCGGATCGCGCGCGTTCTCGATGAAAATGCCCACCGAGTTCGCAATGGCGAGATGGAACACATCGGGTTCAAACGCGGCGTCGAACCAGAGCTTCGGCAGCGCAGCTTCGACGTTCGGCCCAAAACCGAGCTTGGCCTTGAACGTGCCGCTGCCGTGCCGGACGAACACAATCGTGCGCGTGAAGCCGAGGCCCGCCAGCACGGTTTCGGACGCGAGCGTAAGCGCAGGCCCGAGTGCGTGGTCCGACGGGAGCGCACGCAGATCCTCGAGGCCCGCACCGAGACGCGTCTCCGGATCGAGTGTCGCGCGCGCCATCGCATCGGCGTTGGCGCGCAATGCGACGATCTCCCGCATCACACTATCTCCGGCTTCTTCACGAGCCAGCGCGACGCTCATGTCCACCAGCGCGTCAGGATCGGTACCGAGCACGCGGTTGTAGCGGTATGCCAGCTGGACGATGTGCATTTCGCGCTGTGTGTCGGGTAGGTTCGGCGCGCTCAGCACGTCGGCGACTTCGGTCGAATAGCGGGTGATCGCACGCAGCCATTGCACCTGGCGCGGCTCATCAGCCTGCGGGTCGTATTCGCTCATGCTCATGCGGATCGTCTCCGGCAGGCGCCAGCGAATCGCCGCTTCGAGACCGATTTCCTCGAACGTCACGCCGAGCACGCTCTCGCAGGCGGTGTTTTCATCGATACCGGTTTCGACCTGGCGACGGATCTGATCCCATTCCGCGTCGAGATAGAACACGACGAGCAGCTTGCCGACCTGGCGCATCAGCGTGCAGACAACGGCCTCTTCGCCGGCGCGCAGGTCGCCGTGCTCGGTCAGCTTGCGCGCGACGCAGCCCGACAGCATCGTGCGATTCAGTTCGAGCTTGGCGTCGATGCGGCGCGGCACGCTGTGATGGAAGTGATCGACGATTTTCAGTCCGACGATCAGGTGGCCGACCGCGTCCATACCGAGCACCATCAGCGCCCGCGTCACCGTCGTGATGTTGCCGCCGAACGCCATGTACATCGCCGAGTTCGCGAGTCGCAGCACTTTCTGAGTCAACGCGAAATCGGACAGCACCACTTGCACGAGCGAACTGAAGTCGAGTTCCTCGTTGTTCATTGCCGCCATCGTCGTGCGTAACGACTGCGACAGCATCGGGAAGTCGCCGCGTTCGCTCATCCGATCCCAAAGCCTGTCGAGCACCGCTGCCTTTAGCATGTGGATCCCGCGAAACCCATACGTGTTCCCGTGAGTGGCATGCCGGCGCGAGGCCAGCGTTCGAGGTGCGAAAGCGTTGCGTGGTTCATGTCGTGGAGCAGGGCACATCGTGCAGATGCAGCGAACGCGACACAAAGCGCTGCGCGAGTTCTTCCGACGGCAACGCCTGGCAGACCACCCAGCCCTGTATGTGGCCGCAGCCCATTTCCGTGAGCAGCGTTCGCTGCGCCTCGGTCTCGACACCTTCCGCGACCAGTTCGAGATCGAGCGTCTGTGCAAGGCCGACTACCGCGTTGACGATCGCCTGATCGTTGCGCGAGGTCAGCAGGTTCTCGACAAAACTCCGGTCGATTTTCAGTTTCGCAAGCGGGAAGCGCTGCAGGTAAGCGAGGCTCGAATAACCGGTGCCGAAATCGTCGATGGCGAAGCGGATGCCGATCGCGGTCAGCTCTTCGAGCAGCGCCTTGGCGTGCGGCGGATCGCGCATCAACAGGCTCTCGGTAATCTCGAACACGAGACGACGCGGATCGAGACCGGTCAGCGCAATCGCTTCGCGCACGCTGTCCCTGAAGCGCGGGTCGCGAAACTGCTGCGGCGAAACATTGACGGCGACGTACTGCAGCGAGATGCCTTGGCCATCCCACTGGATCAACTGCATGCACGCGGCCTTCAACACCCAGTTGCCGAGATAGTTGATCAGGCCCACCGCTTCGGCGAGCGGAATGAACACCGCCGGCGGCACGAGCCCATGCTGCGGATGATGCCAGCGCATCAACGCTTCGACGCCGACCACGCCGTGGCTCTGGCTGCTGGTGATCGGCTGGAAGTGCAGCGAGAATTCGCCGTTGCGCACGCCGTCGTACAGGTCGGATTCGAGCTGCAGGCGCTCGGCATCGGCGGGGCTGTCGTCGGCGACGTAGAACGCGAGCGTGTTGCCACCGGCGGCCTTCGCCTGGGTCAGTGCGTGATCGGCCCAGCGCAGCAGATGACTGTCGCGCGTCGCCGCGTCGTCCGCGTGGCGGACGTCGGGATACAGCGCGATGCCGATGCTCGCTGACAGATGCACCTGCTGGCCGCGGTACGCATACGGTTGTTGCACCGCAGTCAGCAGTCGTCGTGAGAGCGTCTCGGCGGCTGCGGCGACCTGGGTGCGGCTGCCGCCGGTGGGCAGCAGGATCGCGAATTCGTCGCTGGCGATGCGCGCGATCGTCTCGCCCTGGCTGGCGATGCTCAGAACGCGCCGCGCGGTTTCGCGCAACATTTCGTCGCCGGCATCGTAGCCGAGCGCGCGGTTCACGCGCTGGTAGTCGTCGAGATCGAGCAGCAGCAGCGCAGCCGGCGCGCTGAGCGTGTCCGCACGTTGTTGGGCATCGAGCAGTGCCGGAACCAGCGCCGACAGATTGGCGATGCCAGTGAGCGGATCGTGATGCAGCGCGTGCGTGAGACGTGCTTCGGTGGCGCGCCACGACGAGACGTCGAAGCCCGCGATCGCATAGCCTTCTACGCCGTCGTGATGATTACGCACGACCCGCAGTTCGACGGAAACCGGGTAGGTCAGCGACTTGATCAGGTCGAGCGTGGCTTTCTCGACTGTGCCGCTGGCGTTCGCGCGGGCAAGCAGCGCGAGGAAGCGGGCGGCGTCGGCGGGTGCGATGAGATCGTGCAGCGTCACGGTTTGCAGATACTCGCGGTGATAACCGATGAAGCGCAGGCTCGCGTCGGACACATACAGAAAGCGCAGGTCGCGGTCGACGTGAACAAGGAAGTCGACCGCGCCGACGGTCTCCTCGAACTCGAAGCGTGGCGGCGTACCGGCCCGCGAGGGTCGGCGGTTCGCACGCCGGCCGAGCGCACGAAACCGGTCGATGACCGTGCGCAAGGAGCGCGGGTGGGGCGCGATGATCGTGTTCGCTTCCATGTCTGTGGCTGGCAACCCGTATCGGTTCAGCATCGGGGCGGTTCGCTCCGGTCCGAAGGATGGAACTACCCATCAAAACGTGATATCGACCGACCCGAGGGAATCTTTAGGTTTTCCTGACAGTTTGCTGCGCGGTAATCGGTATGCGAACGAAGGGCGCGGGTGAATGCGCCATGAATGCCGGTTGCACCCACAAACGTCCCGCCCGCCCGCGTGAGAGCGCGGCGCGCCGTAACGTGGTCCAATAGCGGGGTCCGATAGCGACGCGGCTGCGGCGCAGCGCAGCATGCCCATGACTGACATTCACGAGCGAGGTGACGATATGAAGCGAAAAGGGTGGCCGGCGGTGGCCGCGGGTCTGGTATGCGCGGGGCTTGCCCTGCATTCGATGATCGCGTCGGCGACGCTCAAGCCTGGCGATCAGGCGCCCGATTTCACCACCCAGGCTTCGCTGGGCGGCAAGACCTACACGTACGCACTGGCCGACGCGCTGAAGAAGGGGCCGGTGGTGCTGTACTTCTATCCGGCCGCGTTCACGAAAGGCTGCACGATCGAGGCGCACGAGTTTGCCGAAGCCGTCGACGAATACAAGCAGTACGGCGCGACGGTCATCGGTGTGTCGCACGACAACATCGATACGCTGACGAAGTTCTCGGTCAGCGAGTGCCGCAGCAAGTTCCCGGTTGCGGCCGATGAAGACTCGAAGGTCATCAATGCCTACGACGCCGGCATGCCGATGCACGCGGCGATGGCAAACCGGGTGTCGTATGTGATCGCACCCGACGGCAAGATTCTCTACGAATACACGAGCCTGTCGCCCGACAAGCATGTGGAGAACACGCTGAACGCCGTCAAGGCGTGGGCGGCCGCGCACAAGCAGCAGTAATCGCTGGATGTAATCCGTTTCACGGCACGCGGGCGCAGCGCCTGCGTGCCTTCAGTCTCCCGATGGTGGTCTGCATGCCAATCCTGATTGTCCTGATCGTATTGATCGCGCTGATTTACGGCGCGGTGTGGTCGTTCGACACACTCGCCGTGCTGTTCGGCTACGGTGTCGCGATCGGCGCGGCCGTGGTTGCAGCGGCGCTGCTGATTGCGGCGATCGCCTGGTGGTGGCGACGCCGGCGTGACGTTGCAGCGAACATTCACGACGGCGACTGGACGCACGAATTGAAGGGCGGCTGGGGCGAGGTACGGCTTGCAGCGGGCAAGCGGTTATGCAACCTGCAGGTGGACAACGTGCAGGGCGCCTACATCTTTGCCGACCTCGAAAGCGCGACCGCGCAACGCGATGCGCAGCGCGGCTGGCAGGTCGAACTCAAGGTCAAGGATGCGAAGCGGCCGGTCTGGTCGCTGCCGGTCGGCGACGAGCGCCGTGCGAAGCAGTGGGCGCGGATCTTTACGCTGGCGATCCAGCAGAAGCTTTGAGCACTTACGCCGACTGTGCGCCGCGCCGCGCGCCGCGGTTTTCCCATCGCACACGAATCCGGTCCATGTAGAGATATACGACCGGCGTCGTATAGAGCGTCAGCAACTGGCTCACAATCAATCCACCGACAATCGAAATCCCCAGCGGTGCCCGCAGCTCCGCGCCTTCGCCATGTCCGAACGCAAGCGGCAGGGCGCCAAGCAGCGCGGCGCAGGTTGTCATCATGATCGGCCGGAAGCGCAGCAGACACGCCTCGCGGATCGCATCGCGTGATGACAGCCCGTGGCGCGACGCTTCGATCGCAAAGTCGACCATCATGATCGCGTTCTTCTTCACGATACCGATCAGCAGGATCACGCCGATCAACGCGATGATGCTGAACTCGGTCTTGAAGAGCAGCAGCGCAAGCAGCGCGCCGACCCCCGCCGACGGTAGCGTCGACAGAATCGTCAGCGGATGGATGTAGCTCTCGTACAGCACGCCCAGCACGATATACACCGCGGCGAGCGCGGCGAGGATCAGGATCGGCTGATCCGACATCGATTGCTGGAACGCCTGCGCCGTGCCCTGGAAGCTACCGTGGATCGTCGCCGGCATGCCGATCTGCGCCATCGTGTCGTAGATCGCCTGAGTCGCATCCGACAGTGACTTGCCCGGCGGCAGATTGAACGAGATCGTCGAGGCGACGAACTGGCTCTGGTGGTTCACCGCGAGCGGCGTATTGCCGGGGCCGAAGCTCGCGATTGCCGACAGCGGGATCATCGTTTCCTTCGACGTCGACACCGCCGCCCCCGACGATGCACTTGATTTGCCGCTCGCCGCGATCGAGTTGATCGCCTGGTTGCGCGCGGAGTCTGCGGCGATGCTGGCTGCGCTCGTCGCCGTCGTGCCACCGGTGCCGCCAATCGCGGTGCGCGTCGTGCCAGTGGTGGGTCCGATCACCGTGCCGGCCGCTGCGTTGGTGGTCTGCGCGCCGCTCGCGCTGCCACCCGACGTGCTGATCCAGATCTGGTTGAGCATGTCGGGGCTCTGCCAGTACTTCGGTGCGACTTCCATCACGACGTGATACTGGTTCAGCGGGTTGTAGATCGTCGACACCTGACGCTGACCAAACGCGTCATAGAGCGTGTTGTCGATCTGCGCCGGCTTGATACCGAGCCGCGCGGCAGTGGAGCGATCGATCGTCACCATCGATTCAAGCCCACCCTGCTGCTGGTCGGAGTTCACGTCCGCGAGTTCGGGGCGGGCCTGCAGCGCCTCGGTGAGGAGTGGCCCCCATTTGTAGAGATCTTCAGTGGTGTCGGACAGCAGCGTGAACTGATACTGCGCATTCGATTGCCGGCCGCCCACGCGAATGTCCTGTACCGCCTGCAGGAAGGTGCGGGCGCCCGCCACGTCGGAGAGCGGTACGCGCAGTTGCGCGATGACTTCATCGGCGGACAGCTTGCGTTTGGTCTCCGGCTTGAGGACGACGAACATGAAGCCCGAGTTGGTCTGCCGGCCGCCTGTGAAACCGACCACGCTGTCGACAGCGGGGTTCTTCTGCACGATCGCCATCATCTCGGAGAACTTGATTTTCATCGCCTGGAACGAGGTGCTCTGGTCGGCCTGAATGCCGCCGATCAGCCGCCCGGTATCCTGCTGCGGGAAGAACCCCTTCGGCACGATGATGTACAGCCAGACGTTCAGTCCGACGGTCAGGAATAGAACGGTGAGGATCAACCGCGGATGGCGCAACGACCAGTTGAGCGTGCGTTCGTAGCCGTGCTGCATGCGCGTGAAACCGCGTTCGAGCCACTGACCGAAGCGCCCTTCCTTCTGCTGGTCGCGTGGTTCGCGCAGTAGCCGCGAGCACATCATCGGTGTGAGCGTCAGCGACACGATCAGCGACACGCCGATCGCGAGCGACAGCGTCAGCGCGAATTCGCGAAACAACCTGCCGACGATTCCCCCCATCAGCAAAATAGGCAGGAACACCGCGACGAGCGACACGCTGATCGACAGCACTGTGAATCCGACTTCGCGCGCGCCGAGAAACGCCGCCTTCATGCGCGGCACACCGTTCTCGATATGCCGCGAGATATTTTCGAGCACCACGATTGCATCGTCGACGACGAAGCCGGTTGCGATGGTCAACGCCATCAGCGACAGATTGTCGATCGAGAAGCCGAGCAGATACATCGCCGCAAACGTACCGATGATCGAGATCGGCACGGCAACGCTCGGAATCAGCGTCGCGCGCCAGTTGCGCAGGAACAGGAACACCACCATCACGACGAGCGCGACGGCGATGATCAGCGTGCGCTCGGTGTCTCTGAGCGACGCGCGGATCGTGGTGGAGCGATCCGCGGTGGGCAGTACCTCGACATCGGCCGGCAGCGATGCCTTCAACTGCGGCAGCATCGCAATCACGCGGTCGATCGTCTCGATGATGTTTGCGCCGGGCTGGCGGTACAGGATGACGAGCACCGAGCGCTTGCCGTTCGTGAGGCCGAGGTTGCGCAGGTCTTCCACCGAATCGACCACTTCAGACACATCGGACAGCTTCACCGCAGCGCCGTTGCGATAGGCGATGACGAGGTCCTTGTACTGTGTCGCCTTCGATGCCTGGTCGTTGGTATAGATCTGCACGCGGTTCGGCCCGAACTCGATCGAACCCTTCGGGCTGTTCGCGTTCGCCGATGCAAGTGCGGCGCGCACATCCTCGAGGCCGATGCCGTAGTGAAACAGCGCCTGCGGTTCGAGTTCCACGCGCACGGCCGGACTCGCCGAACCGGCCACGTCGACTTCGCCGATCCCATCCACCTGCGACAGCGACTGCTGCAACACCGTGGCGGCGGAGTCGTACAGCTGGCCAGCCGGTAGCGTGTTTGACGTGAGCGCGAGAATCAGGATCGGCGCATCGGCGGGATTGACCTTGTGGTATGTCGGGTTACTGCGCAGGCTCGCAGGCAGGTCGGCACGTGCCGCATTGATGGCTGCCTGCACGTCGCGCGCGGCACCGTCGATGTCGCGATTCAACCCAAACTGCAACGTGATGCGCGCGCTGCCGACCGAACTGCTCGACGTCATTTCCGTGACATCGGCGATCGAACCTAGATGCCGTTCGAGCGGACTCGCGACGCTGGTCGCAACGGTTTCCGGGCTGGCGCCAGGCAGGCTCGCCTGCACTGAAATGGTCGGGAAATCGACTTGCGGTAGTGGCGCGACCGGCAGCTTGACGAACGCGAACATGCCGGCGAGCGCGATGCCGACCGCCAGCAGTGTGGTGGCGACCGGGCGCTGGATGAACGGGCGCGACAGGTTCAAGCGGCCTCCTGGCGGGCGGCCTCAAGCATGGCCGCCGCGCTCGACGTACGATGCAGGCGGGGAGCGTAGTCGACGCGCGTCATGCTTCAGTTCCCGCATCGGCGGCAGGCGGCGGCGTTTCGCTACCACCACCGAACCGCGCACGCGCACGGCGTGCCAGCGAATCGAAGCCGAGATAGATCACCGGTGTCGTGAACAGCGTCAGCAGCTGGCTCACGATCAGACCGCCTGCAATCGCGATACCGAGCGGATGGCGCAACTCGGACCCGGCACCGGTGCCGAGCATCAGCGGCAATGCGCCGAGGAGCGCTGCCATCGTCGTCATCAGGATCGGCCGGAAGCGCAGCAGACACGCCTGGTAGATCGCTTCGCGCGGCGGCTTGCCCTGTTCGCGCTCGGCCTCGAGCGCGAAGTCGATCATCATGATCGCGTTCTTCTTCACGATACCGATCAGCAGCACGATCCCGATGATCCCGATGATGTCGAGATCGTGCCCCGAGACGAGCAGCGCAAGCAGCGCGCCGACACCCGCCGACGGCAGTGTGGAGAGGATCGTGATCGGATGGATGAAGCTTTCGTACAGCACGCCGAGCACGATATACATCGTGACGATCGCGGCGAGGATCAGGAACAGCTCGTTCGACAACGAAGCCTGGAACGCGAGCGCCGCACCCTGGAAGCGCGTCTGGAACGACGCCGGCAGGTTGATGTCTTTCTCCGCCTGCTGGATCGCCTTCACGGCCGCGCCGAGCGATGCGCCCGGTGCGAGGTTGAACGACACGGTGGTGGCGGGAAACTGGCTCAGGTGCGTCACGAGCAGCGGCGACGGCCGTTCATGGAAACTCGCAATCGATGCGAGCGGTACCTGGCCACCGGTCGAGGTGGAGGAGGGCAGGTAGATCGCGTTCAGCGACTCGGTGTAGTGCTGGATGCTCGGCTGCGCTTCGAGGATCACGCGGTACTGGTTCGACTGCGTGAAGATCGTCGAGATGATGCGCTGGCCGAATGCATCGTAGAGCGCGTTGTCGACGGTAGCGGGTGTGATGCCGTAGCGCGACGCGGTGGCGCGGTCAATCTCGATGTAGACCGACTGGCCGCTGCTTTGCAGGTCGGTGGCGACGTCGGCGAGTTCGGGCGATTCCTGCAGGCGCTCCACGAGCTTCGGCACCCAGGTCGAGAATTCTTCGATGTTCGGCGACGTCAGGATGAACTGATACTGCGTCGGGCTGACCGTCGAGTCGATCGTCAGATCCTGCACCGGTTGCATGTACAACGTAGCGCCAGGGATGTGTGCGACCTCGTGCTGCAGATGGCGGATCACGTCGCTGGCGGTGTTGCTGCGGTCATCGCGCGGCTTCAGGTTGATCAGCATCCGGCCGCTGTTCAGCGTGATGTTGCTGCCGTCTACACCGATGAACGACGTGAGGCTGTCGACATCCGGATTCTTCAGGATCGCGGCGGCGAGTTCCTGCTGGCGCTCGGCCATCGATGCATACGACACCGACTGCGGCGCCTGCGTGATCGCCTGGATCACGCCGGTGTCCTGCACCGGAAAGAAGCCCTTCGGAATGTAGATGTACAGCAGCGCGGTGAATACCAGTGTGAGGAGTGCGACGACCAGCGTGGAGCGCTGCCGGTCGAGCACCCATGTGAGCGCGACGGCGTAGCGGCCGATTACGTAGTCGATGAACGCGTGCGCCTTCGCTTCGAAGCGATGGCTTTCTTTTGGCGGTGTGTGGCGTAGCAGCTTTGCGCACATCATCGGCACGAGCGTCAGCGACACGACGGCCGAAATCACGATCGTCACTGCGAGCGTGATCGCGAATTCGTGGAACAAGCGGCCGACCACGTCGCCCATGAAGAGCAACGGAATCAGCACGGCGATCAGCGACACCGTCAGCGAAATGATCGTGAAGCCGATCTGCTTCGAACCTTTCAGCGCCGCTTCGAGCGGCGCTTCGCCTTCTTCGACGTAGCGCGCGATGTTCTCGATCATCACGATTGCATCGTCGACGACGAAGCCGGTGGCGATCGTCAGCGCCATCAGTGAGAGGTTGTCGAGCGAGAATCCGCACAGGTACATCACGGCGAGCGTGCCGATCAGCGACAGCGGCACCGACAGGCTCGGGATGATCGTCGCGTAGACGTTCGCGAGGAACAGGTACATCACCAGCACGACCAGTACGACTGAGGTCAGCAGTTCGAACTGCACGTCGCGCACCGACGCGCGGATCGTCGTGGTGCGATCGGTGACGATGCGCACATTGAGCGCAGCGGGTAGCGACTCCTGCAGTTGCGGCAGCAGCGCCTTGATGTTGTCGACCACCTGGATCACGTTTGCGCCCGGCTGGCGCTGCACGTTCAGGATGATCGCCGGCGTGTTGTCGACCCACGCGCCGAGCTTGGTGTTTTCTGCACCAGCGACGATGGTCGCGACGTCGGTCAGCATCACTGCGCGGCCATTCTTGTATGCGATGACCGCGGACTTGTACGCGTCGGCATCGGTCAACTGATCGTTTGCGTTGATCGTGTAAGCACGCGTCGGGCCGTCGAAGTTGCCCTTCGGTGTGTTGACGTTGAGGTTCGAGATCGTCGTGCGCAGATCGTCGAGATTCAGGCCGTAGGCGGCAAGCGCGCGTGGGTTCGCCTGAATCCGCACGGCGGGCCGTTGCCCGCCCGACAGACTGACGAGCCCGACACCCGCGACCTGCGAAATCTTCTGCGCGAGCCGCGTGTCGGCGAGATCCTGCACCTGCGTGAGCGGCATCGTCTGCGAGGTGATCGCGAGCGTGATGATCGGCGCGTCGGCCGGATTGACCTTCGCGTAGATCGGCGGTGCGGGCAGGTCGGACGGCAGCAGGTTGCCGGCGGCGTTGATCGCGGCCTGCACTTCCTGCTCGGCGATATCGAGCGGCAGATCGAGACTGAACTGCAACGTGATGATCGACGAACCCGCCGAGCTTTGCGACGACATCTGGTTCAGTGACGGCATCTGCCCGAACTGCCGTTCGAGCGGCGCAGTCACCGACGACGTCATGACGTCCGGGCTCGCGCCCGGATAGAACGTTTGCACCTGGATGGTCGGATAGTCGACCTCGGGCAGCGCCGACAGCGGCAGGAAGCGCAGTGCGACGAGCCCGACCAGCATGATTGCCGCCATCAGCAGCGCGGTGCCGACGGGGCGCAGGATAAAGGCGCGGGAGGGATTCATGCGGGATTAGCCGTGCCTTTTATTCGGAGTCTTGTGCTGGATGTTTGCGGTGGCGACGCGCGCCGGATGCCGCCGCTGCGCCGGAGGCCCAGCCATGTGCGCCATGTGCACCCGATGCTCCCGACGTTCCCGACGCTCCCGATGCACCGCGTGGCCGGTCTGCGGGAATCGTGATCTTCGCACCTTCCTTCAGGCGATCCGAACCGTCGATCACCACCCGCTCGCCAGGCTGCAGGCCCGACTGGATGCTGGTGCGTTCGCCATCGACAGGGCCAACCTTGACCTGGCGCACCGTCACCGTGTTGTCGGGCTTCACGACATACACGAACTGGCCCATCGACCCGTTCAATACCGCGGACGTCGGCACGATCGTCGCGTTGTGGATCACGTCGACGAGTAGCCGCGTATTCACGAACTGATTCGGGAACAGCGCGTTGTGGTCGTTGGCGAAACTGGCGCGCAGTTTCAGCGTGCCGGTCGTGGTGTCGATCTGGTTATCGATGGTTTCGAGGTAACCGCCTTCCAGCGACGTCGTGTTGCTGCGGTCGTAGGCAGTCACCGACATCTTCGTGCCGGCCGCGAGCTGTTTCATGATCGCGGGCAGATTGTCTTCCGAGGTGGTGAAGATCACGCTGATCGGCTGCAACTGGGTAATGACGACGATGCCGTTGGTGTCGCCCGGCGTCACGTAGTTGCCCGGATCGACCTGGCGCAGACCGACGCGGCCCGACACGGGCGCAGTGATGCGTGCGTAGATGAGGTCGAGCTTGAAGGTATCGATATTGGCCTGGTCGGACTTGACGGTGCCTTCGTACTGCCTGACGAGCGAAGCCTGGGTGTCGACCTGCTGGCTCGCGATCGAATCCTGCGCGAGCAGCGTCTGATAGCGTTTTAGATCGAGGCGGGCGGTGGCGAGCAGCGCCTGATCGCGTGCGAGCGTGCCCTGGGCATTGGCAAGCGAAATCTGATACGGACGCGGATCGACCTGCGCGAGCAGATCGTCCTTCTTCACCATCTGACCTTCCTTGAAGGCGACGGTCTGCAGCGTGCCGGACAACTGGGTGCGAACGGTGACGTTTGCGAGCGGCGTAACGGTACCGAGCGCGGTCAGTACAACTGGCATCTCGCCTTGTGTCACGGTTGCGACGTGCACCGGTTGCGGCATCGCGCCGCCCGGACCTCCGCCCGCACCGCGGCCACCATGACGTCCGCCACCGCCTGCCTCTGTCGGACCACCTGCACCGGATGGACCAGACGGGCCGCCCCATGGGTGCCAGCGGAACAACGCGAACGCCGCGATCGCCAGTACGACGACGATCAACCCGATGTTCCGGACGCGATGCGATTTGCCGGTAGCGGGCGTACGCGATGCGCCGTATGCCGGACGGACCGGGTCAGGCTGGCGCGGTTTGTCTTCTGGATGCTGTTGTTGTTCGTCCATCGGTTCTCGTTGACTGATGTGGAATGGTGCTGGATGCGAGGCGTCGGCGGAACGTGTTGCGGCGGGCAGGTTGGCGTCGGCGGCCGGCGCCGCGGGCCGGTTTTAGCGGATGCTACGCGAGACGCACAAAAAAGGGTAAGCCCGGCGATAACAGGATGTAAGCGAGCCGGAATGCGGCTCCGGGGCTCGTTACGCCGTACGCGGCCTTCGGTCCCGCCCGTACAGCGGCCACTGCGCGGGCGCCCGCACGCGAAAGCATGATGCTACGTCGGCCCCTTTGTTACAGTCCAGCCGCGTATTTTTCGGTTGATTACTCGCGGTGCGGAGATTGGCGCAGATGTCGGAGCAGATGTCGACGCGCAGTGCGGCTAGTTGTCGAGCCGCTGGCCCGGTGTGCCGCCGATTTCCTGCACGATCCTGGCAATACAGGCGAGCAGCGCGGGCGCGGCGCGCGAAATCAGCCAGTCGCGTGGACACTGATGCGCCGAGCCGCCGCAATTGACGGCGTACCGTTCGCCCGACGGCCCGATAAAGCCCGCGGCAATTGCGTTGAGCCCGTCGTACCACTCGCCGGTCGCGATCGCGAAGCCTTGCGTTGCTGTTTCCTGCAACGCGCTTTCCAGACGGTTGCTGAGATAGCCCCAGTCGTCGCCCGATGCAGCCTGCAAACCGGTCAGCAACTTTTGCCGTTCGACGTCGTTCAAGGCGGCGAGATAGGCACGCCCGACTGCCGTGCGGCACAGGTCCATCCGCGAACCGATTTCGAGCCGCGAAACCAGCACCGCCGAGCGCGGCCGGATCGCATCGATGACGACCATATCGAGCCGGTCGCGTACCGCGAGATGTACCGACAGTGAGGTGCGTTCCGCCAGCTCGATCAGGAAAGGCCGCGACCGCGCGCGGATATCGAAATTGCGCAGGAAGCCGTTACTCAGTTCAAGTACCGAAGAGGTGAGCACGAAGCGTTCGCTGTCGGGCAGGCGAAACAGGAAGCCCGCACTGACGAGCGTGGCAGTGATGCGGGAGACGGTTGGCTTCGGAATGCCGGTCTGCTCGGTGAGCTCGCGGTTGCTGAGGGGGGCATCGGCGGCAGCGATGCGTCGCAATACAGTCAGGCCGCGTGCGAGCGCCGTAACCTCGTCGCCGGAACCGTCCTTGTCTTTGACGGGGTCGGCGGGGCGGGAGGGCGTCGGAAGCTGGTTCATGTCGTTTTATGGAACTTTATTTCAGTTTAGCCACTCTGGACGCATCTGTCGTTCTACCGGGCAGATACGGGCGATCCCCTTGTGTCGGCGGTTCGGGGCCCTTTTTTATGATGAATTATTGTATAGGCCTTTAAAAGAAGTACCTGGCGAACCACATCAGATTTTTCTTGACTTAGTCAGCATAACCATAAAAAATGGAACCCTATTTCGAAAGCGGCCTTTGTGTGCCGTGTCTCTTAGCTGGACTTGAAGCCAATATGTGGTTTCCCGGCCAGTCCAATACTTCTGGTAGCGTCCCCGGCCAGCAGTTCCAGCGCTTTCGGATCCCCTCTCTCAGGTTCTAGCACGGCCCTCGGAATGGCTAGAACTTTTCAAGGCGTCACGGTCACGTGGCGCCTTTTTTTTGCCTGCGATTTTCACCGATAAGCAGTATGCATACCGCATGCCTGCTTCAGCGGCTTGCCAGCACGACTGTGCCGATCCCCAGCAGGGTCATCGCCAGCGATGCGCAGACGTGGATCGCGATTTCGCCGGCCGCCCAGCCGAGCCGCCCATCCTGCAGGCGCTGGACGACCTCGGCGGAGAAGGTCGAGAAGGTGGACAGGCCGCCCATCAAGCCGGTGATGATAAAGAGCCGCCATTCGGGCGCGACGCCCGGGTGGCGCGCAAAGTAGGCGACGGCGACGCCGATCACATAGCCGGCAATCACATTGGACGCGAGGGTGCCGAGCGGCAGGGCGGGAAATACGCCGTTCAGACGGATACCGAGGAGCCAGCGCAGCAGGGAGCCGGCAGCACCGCCGATGCCGACGGCGAGAATAGACAGATACATGAGCGGGAGTGAACGGGAGAGGGGCCCGGAAGCCAGAAAGTCGACAGGCCGGGCTGCAAACGACATGATGCCGCGTCCGCAGTGATCCGGGCTAGGCAGGCATCATCAGCCACGAGGGCGGTTAACGGAGAATGCCATCTCCGGCGGGGAAGTCTATCACCGGCGGGGATTGGCCGGTAGACAGGGGCCGGAGAGGGGCCGGAGGGCGTGCTCCGGACACAAAAATATGCAGCACGCACGGGCTTCGCGCTGAACCGCGGGCAGGTGCGTTGCGCGGCTTTGTCATCCGGTGAAAACGTCGACATAATGTGCCGTCCCGCGTGCGCCGCACGCCGGGACCCACGACCTTCCTCGCGCGCATGAGACTGACGACCAAAGGGCTGCTGCTGATCGCGATTCCCGCTGTGTTCGAACTGGCGTTGCTGTCCGGGCTCGTGAAGGCGCAGGCCGACGCCGAAGAGGCCGAACGCTGGGCGACGCATAGTCAGGAGGTGCTGCGCCAGACCACGTCGATTCTGGAGCCGGTGCTGCTCGAGTCGCTGCGGCTGCGCGGCGCGGTGATCGGCGGCGACGCGAATCTCTCGACGCCCATCGCGCTGTGGATGGATATCGATCGCCGGATCGACCAGCTCGTCGAACTGGTCGCCGACAATCCGACCCAGGTCGAACGCGCGGGGCAGATTCGCCAGGCCGTGCAGGCGTATCGCCAGTGGTCTGACCGCGTCCAGGATCTGATGCAGTCGGGGCGCCGACAGGATGTACTCGAGCGTTTCCGCGAACAGGCCACCACCGATGTACTCGACCGCTTTCGCGGCCAGGTCTCCGCGTTCCAGGGCGAGGAGCGGCGGCTCGACTCGCTGCGCGCCTCGGCTGCCGAAGAGGCGCATGCGCAGCAGCAAACCTTGATCGTCACCGCCGTGATCGGCTCGATCCTGTTTGTCGCGCTGGCCATCTGGCTTTTCACGCGCGGCGTCAGTGGGCGGCTCGCGCTGCTGTCCGCGAACGCGGGGCGGCTCGCCGGTAGTGAGCCGCTGGCGCCGGCCGCGCCCGGTAGCGACGAAATCGCCAACCTCGATCTGACCTTGCACGACACGAGCCGGCGTCTGCTCGAAGCCGAACGTCTGCAGGCGCGCTTCCAGTCCGACCTCGCGCGCCGTGCCGACGAACTCGCGCGCATCAACGAAACACTGCGTCAGCAGACGCAGGAAAACGAAATGTTTATCTACAGCGTGTCGCATGATCTGCGCGCGCCGCTGGTGAATTTGCAGGGCTTTTCGAAAGAGCTGATTCACGCGTGCGAGGATTTGCGCACGGCAATCCGGCAGTCGTCGTTGGTTTCCGCGGATCTTCAGCGCATCGAGCGGCTGATCGAAGACGATATCGGCGAAGCGCTGCACTATCTGCAGACTGCGGTGCTGCGCGCGTCGCACATCATCGATGCGCTGCTGCGCCTGTCGCGCGTCGGCCGCGTCGAGTACCGGCAGCAACAGGTGCACCTGGGCGATCTCGTGCAGCGTGTGGTCGATGCGATGCAGGTGTCGATCAAGGCGCGTCGCGCGAATGTCGTCGTGCACGATCTGCCGCCGGTCTGGGGCGACCCGACTGCGCTCGAGCAGGTGTTCGCGAATCTGATCGGTAACGCGATCAACTATCTCGATCCGTCGCGCGAAGGGCTCGTCGAGATCGGCACGACGCCGGCGCCGCCGGGCGTGCACTCGTTGCGCATCTTCTATGTGAGGGACAACGGGCTCGGTATTCCGGAGGTCGCGCTACCGCGGCTTTTCAACGCGTTTCAGCGGCTGCATGTGAATGTCGCGACAGGCGAGGGCATCGGGCTCGCGCTGGTGCGTCGCGTAGTCGAACGGCATGGCGGCCGGGTGTGGGCGGAATCGTCGGAAGGGGCCGGCACGACGTTCTATCTGTCGCTGCCGGAAGCGGCCGGCCGTCTCGCGCGCGAAACGGCCGCGCTGTCCTATGCCGAGGACCAGGAGTTGCGGTTCAGCACGCGCTGAACCGCCGCGGCGCCACACTGCGCGCCGCCTGGTTGCGTCAAAGCTCGATGCGTGTGCCGAGCAGCACGAGGAACTGCCGCAACCATTCCGGATGCGCGGGCCATGCGGGCGCAGTGACGAAGTTTGCGTCGGTGATCGCTGCATCGACGGGGATATCGGCGTAGTCGCCGCCCGCGAGCGTCACCTCCGGCGCACACGCCGGGTACGCGGAAATGCGGCGGCCGCGAATCACATCGGCGGCGGCCAGCAACTGCGCCGCATGACAGACCGCCGCGATCGGCTTCTTCTCCTCGGCAAACTGCCGCACGATATCGAGCACCTTCTGGTTCAGCCGCAGATATTCGGGTGCGCGGCCACCGGCAATCGCGAGCGCGTCGTACTGCGTCGGGTCGACGTCGTCGAACGTTGCATTGAGCGTGAACTGGTGTCCGGGCTTTTCCGTGTAGGTCTGATCGCCCTCGAAGTCGTGGATCGCCGTCTTGATGCGTTCGCCGGCGTGTTTGCCGGGACACACCGCGTCGACGATGTGGCCGACTGCCTGGAGTGCCTGGAACGGCACCATCGTTTCGTAATCCTCGGCGAAGTCGCCGGTCAGGAACAGAATCTTCTTCGCTGCCATCGCATGCCTCCGGTTGGAGAGGAAATTCATCGAACCTGGAGGCAGTCTACTCCTGCGAGTTTGACAGTACCGCGACGGTGGACCGCATGACCGTGTGTGGCTTTTACCCGCATTTGCAGGTCATGCTGGGCCGCCCCGGACGGTCCTGGTTGCTCCGAATCGAGACCCCCGAACGCGCGGGCGTATGATGGCTGCGTTTCCGTGTCTAAAGCCGCTCGCAGCGGCTCCCCTCTCGCAATGATCCAGAATGCCAGTCGTTCCCTGTTCCGTCGTACCGCTGCCGCTGCTGTCCTGCTCGTGACGCTGACCGCGTGCGAGAAAAACGATACGTCTGCTCAGACAAAACTCAATGACGTCGCACAGCAGGCCAGTCAGAAACTCGATCAGGCGGCGAGCTATGTTGGCCAGCAGGTCGATACTGCGCGCGCTACCGCACAGCAAAGTCTCGATGCTGCATCGAAACCATCTATCACCATCGATCCATCCGTGCTTGCATCCACTGCGCAGGCTCATCTGCAGAGCGCGGCAAGTGCGGCTCAGGGCGCGCTCGGCCGTGCGGCGGCATTGACCGGCACGGGCCTCGAAACGACGGGACGCAGACTGCAGGAATGGTCGAGCCAGTCGGCGGCTTCATCGACGTCGGCAAGCGATACCACCGATGCGCAGAAGCAGATGGACAAGTAACGCACTGCGCGTTGTTATGACGTTTTTGACAGAACGTATAAATGTACTTATGCTGGTTACACATTGTCGTCAGGCTGGTGCGCTGTGAATACGAGTAGCCGGTTTGCCTTCGCGGTTCACATCCTGGCGCTGCTGTCGTTGCAGGATGACGTACCGCTGTCGTCGGAGATGATCGCGGGGAGCGTCAATACGAATGCGGCGCTGATCCGCCGTCTGTTGACGATGCTTGCAGACGCGGGGCTCACCACGTCGCAGCTGGGCGCGGGCGGTGGGGCGCTGCTGGCGCGCGCACCCGAAGACATCTCGCTGATCGAAATCTATCGTGCCGTCGACGATGCACAACTGTTCGCACTGCACCGCGAAGCGCCGAATCCGGACTGCATGGTTGGGCGCCACATTCAGAGCGTGTTAACCGGCATCATTGATGACGCACAGCAGGCGATGGAAGCGTCGCTCGCGGCCCGCACGCTTGCGAATGCGACAGCGGATGTGGTGCGGGCGGAACGCTCGCGCGGGCGCAAGCGGCGAGCCAGTGGATGACGCAGCGAAACCTGCGCACGCGGTCTGACGGTAAAGAAGGACGACGGGGAGAAGCCCCGCTTTTTTTCGTTGTATATGTAATCAATGTAGTTACACATAACCGGCTTTGAAGGAGTATCGACGATGAGTCAAGCACTGAAGATTGCGCTGTTCGGCGCCACCGGCATGATCGGTTCGCGGATTGCGGCGGAAGCGGCGCGACGCGGCCATACGGTTACGGCGCTGGCGCGCAATCCGGAGCGGGTTCCGAGTGATGTGGCGAACCTGCATGCGGCACGAGCCGATGTACTCGATGCCGCGAGTGTGACGGCGGCGGCGCGCGGTCACGATGTCGTGGCGAGCGCCTATTCGCCGCCGCACGGCGATGCTGCGACGCTGGCCTTGGCGACGCGGGCGCTTATCGAAGGTGTGCGTGCGGCGGGCGTGAAGCGGCTCGCGGTGGTGGGTGGTGCGGGTTCGCTCGAAGTGGCACCGGGCAAGCAGCTCGTCGATACCGATGGCTTTCCCGAGGTGTACAAGGCCGTGGCGCTTGCGCATCGCGATGCACTGGGCTTGTATCGCGGCGTCACCGATCTCGACTGGACGTTCTTTTCGCCGGCGGCGGTGATCGCTCCGGGCGAGCGTACGGGCGCGTACCGCACGGGTACGGGGACGCTGATCGTCGATGCGCAGGGTGACAGCAAGATATCGGCGGAAGATTACGCGGCTGCGTTCGTCGACGAACTGGAGCAGGGGCGCTTTATCCGGCAGATCGCTACGGTGGCTTATTGAGTCTTGCCGGTTGGCTGGATCGCTGCGGGCGCCGTCGAACCATTGAACGTTCACATCGTCGTGAACATAGGGCTGGTCGATGCCGCTACGGCGATCCGGGCGACAAGCCTTGGGGCATGTACGAGTTCGCCCTGAACGCGCCTGACGACGTGCTGGTTAGAGTCGGATGGCCGACGCGCCTTCGCTAGTCGGAGCGCTCGTTCATGCCGGGGTGGTTTGCTGCACGGCAGCGAGTGCAACACGCGAATCGTCGACTCGCACGATGTCATTCACGTGCGTAGCGATCTGCGCGCCTGCGACACCAT
This sequence comes from Paraburkholderia acidicola, assembly GCF_002362315.1. Classification (GTDB taxonomy): domain Bacteria; phylum Pseudomonadota; class Gammaproteobacteria; order Burkholderiales; family Burkholderiaceae; genus Paraburkholderia; species Paraburkholderia acidicola. The sequence goes on along the minus strand of NZ_MTZV01000003.1, from coordinate 319,923 downwards.
AGAGATGCAACGAAACGGCTGATTCGCCAGCAGCCGTGCCGCGAGCGGCAAGATTGCCGAGCCGGTGAATACCACCATGGCCGGCGCGCGTGAACGAAACGGCGCCGCGTCTGCGCAACTGCGTACGCGCTTCGACAGCGCGGTGCGTATCGACATCCCATCTATAGACGGTTTCGGCCAGTACGCCGTCGACGACCGCATAACCACACCACGTATGATGCGCATGCACCGGGCTTGCCTGACCCGGCTGCCAGACGAGCGCGGCGATCGCGTAACGGCCGCACGGATCGGCCGCGAGCAGATGACGGCGGTATCCATCGAGGCTGCCTTGGCGTTGCGCCAGCGATAGCAGCGCCGGGTCCGCGGCGGCCTCGGCGAGCGCCGTGGACACACGGCTCGCGAAGGCTGCGCAGCCCGCCGGATCGGTGGTGCCGGCGCACACTGCTAACGCTGCATCGAGTGCACGGGCGAGGCGTGCGATGGCAGGCGCCTCGATGGATGGCAGACAGGTAGTGTGATTCATCAAAACTTCCGCGATATATTTGATCAGGTTTCAAACACTGCTATTTATACCGACTTGTACGGAGAAAGAGGTTCCTTATAATTCCTCTAGAAACGGGATAAGTAGAATAATTTTCTATATTGGTGTGCTCATGGCAATGGATATCATCGACCGCAAGCTGCTGGAACTGCTGCAGGAGGATGCGACGATGCCGGTCGCGGAACTCGCGCAACGCGTGAACCTGTCGCAGACACCCTGCTGGAAACGCGTGCAACGTCTGAAGGAGATGGGAGTGATTCGGGCGCAGGTCGCGTTATGCGACCCGCGTAAGCTCGGGGTGGGGACGACGGTGTTCGTCGCGGTGCGGACCAACCAGCACACGGAGGAATGGGCGCGTACGTTCACGCAGGCCGTGCAGGATATTCCGGAAGTGGTGGAGGTGTACCGGATGAGCGGCGAGACCGACTATCTGCTGCGCGTCGTGGTGTCGGATATCGACGACTACGATCGCGTTTATAAGCTGCTGATTCGTGCGGTGCCGCTTTATGACGTGAGTTCCAGTTTTGCTATGGAACAGATCAAGTATTCGACGGCGTTGCCGGTGCGGTTTTCGGTGTAGTGCTTATCTGGCGATGAGACGACCGACTAGCCAGGTTTGCAAGATGCCCTCAGCGGTAGAGGCTTAGTCGCGAAACCATTTGGCTAGCTCTAGGGGAAAGGTTTCCCGAACGGCCGGAGCGAGGCGCGCGTATGCCTCCGGCTTTTTTAGCCATGAGACCCGTTCCAGATCGTCCCCCGGGCGGGCGGCGTTCGAAACCGCGCGGCACCGAAAGTAGTTGAGCGTTACGGTGGTATCGGTGAGGTACTGCAGATGCTCGCCCAAGCTCTGCTCGATACGAATCGCCAACGCGGTTTCCTCTTGAATCTCGCGCACAAGAGCTTGTTCAAGAGACTCGCCTTCCTCGACCCGGCCGCCGGGCAGTACCCAAAGACCGCCGAGCCCGGCGGGGTGATAACCATCTACTTTCTTGCCGACCAGGATGCAATCGCCGTGGATGATCAAACCCAGGACGACATTCACGTATTTCATGCTACTTCAGCTAAAGATGATCGATTCTGGCCGTTAAGGCTGTTCGATCCAGAGTTCATTCAGGGACCCGCTTGTACTAGCAGGCCATCGATAATGCTGTTTGGGGCGAGATGGATGCGCCAGGTGGAAGACCCTGACTCGTGAGTAACCTGGTATATGTCCCAACCCTGATTGCCAACACCTACAAACTTGACGCCTTGAACAGGGCCCAGTTCATTTAGGCCCTCCTTCAGATCAGGCAGTTGCTCTCGCGTAGCTTGTTGTAATTCGGGCGACATTTCGGAATATATCGGGTTCCCCGACTGCAAGCCCTCAATGTTACGGCGCAGTGCAGCTTCGGTCCCCGAAGTGGCAATCTGGCTCTTGACCTTCGCAGCGAGCGTCGCCTCGATTTTCTCCCCCTCGGCAGTGGGGATACGTGGCAGTGTCTGTTCGCGACCGTTCTGGTGAACTATCGTGGCAGTAACGTGCCCCTGATTGTCGACGACAAACCTCTGGATTACCTTGACGGTCTTTGCAAAAAACTCCGTATCACTCGTCGGAAATTTTTCAATCCATACTTGTCCCGTACGTTGTGTCTCCAGGTGGTCACCTTCGCGTCGGACTTTCATCACAGACGTATCGCTAGCTTTGTACGTTCCGACATATCGATCGAGAATTTCAGCAGATATCGGCACTTGAGTATGTTCGTTCGAAGCATCGTTCATGATAGGTGGGCTCACTTGTGCGGCCAGAGTAACCAGCGTGATTGACATGCATCCTAGAAGGACTGCAACGAGCACTTTCCGTTTGGCAGGTTTCCGCAGCATCAGCTTTAGACGTCGCTCCAAAAAGGATCTGGACTCGGACATACCGGCTACCGATCCGATATATCTCGATTGCCTTTCTCCCACCGCGATCAGCGTTTCGCCATAAACAGCAACCTTGTGCCCAGCCTTCAGGACTCTCGCGTCGCAGTCGACCTCAATGGCACACCGGAGTCGTCGCAATTGCCACCAGAGTGGCAGGTTCCATGGCATAAGCGCGATGAGACAGAGTGCGATCGTTAGGAGCATCGGGTCACGAGCGTCTATGTGCGACGTTTCGTGCGCGATGACGGCAGCCTGTTGCTCTGGAGGCGAATCGAGCAACCAGACGGGGAGAACAATCCGCGGACGGAGAAGACCGACAACCGCGGGACCAACGTCGGCGGATAGATACACCGAAACGCCGCAGACAGATGCCGCAGTCCATTGCCGTTTGCGCCACTGCAAATTCGTTGCGGTAATCAGCAGAACGAGAATCATCAATACCGACACGGTATACCACGCGTCTTTCGCATGGAATTGAGCGAGCCGGAACGTCGATGAATCACCATCGTGATTCTCAATCCAGACTGCGGGAGATAGATGCGTGGATGTGATCTCATGCAGGGCAATCACGTTCTGAGGTACCGACGGCCTCAGCCCCACGGGAATTTCGATTGAAACCGACGTCATAGCCGCTGGAATTGCGAGCGATGCGGCGATTGCAAGAAGCCAGAACCATCTGCTGGACGATTGTCGTTGCCGTGCGGAGTGTTCGGCAATGAACGCGGCTGCAGATAGAACCGCCGATACCGACACTGCATAAATCATCCACGTCAGCATCGCGATTACTCCTCGCCAGGTTTCTCTTTCAGTAGCTCACGCATACGACGAATCTCTTTCGGCGTGAGATTTTTGTCGGCCACCAAGTGAGCGAATAGCAACTCTGTTGATCCCGCGAATAACTTGCTCGTGAGGTGCTGCAAGGCACTTTTTCGTGCTGCTTGCTGCTGAACTGCGGCTGCATAGCGGTGTCCACGACCTTCTTCCACATGAGTTACATAACCCTTGCTTTCCAGCGTACGAAGGATCGTCAGAACCGTGGTATAGGCAAGGTCATCGGCAAGTCCATCACGAACCTCATTCACAACTGAGGGGCCACTCTCCCACAGTATCTGCATGACGTCGGCCTCCCGGTCAGTCAGCGAGATGTCCAAATTGCCTCCTACTAAAGATGTAGTAGATCGTAGGATCGAAGCAGTGTGCTGTCAACTATTTTTATAGTTGATGTGGGCCCCGAAGCCTCACCATGGAAGCTGTGGTGCCGTGAGCGCGAGTCTTGATGTCGCGTAATTGATCTGAAAGTGAATTGCGCCGAACTCGACCGGAATAGATATTCGACAGCGTTTTCGGTGCGGTTTTCGGTGTGGCGCCTGTCACGTCAGAACGAGTAGCCCGGCTACTTCTCCTGCACGCGCTTTAGCCGGACGAAATGCACACCATCATAGGCATTAGTCAGCGCCCGCCCATCGCTCTTTCTGATCTTGAGAAAGAACAGGGTAGGCGACACGTTCGGATCGCCACCGCATTCCTGAGTGTGATTTTCCCGAACCCGGACAAGGAAGTACGATCGTTCGTCGGACGTTTCAAATTCCAGGCAATCGATCTTGTCCGTGGTTAGCTGGTACTTGCCTGTGAGTGTTTCCGCTCTTGCCGAGGCACGATCTTCGTCAGGAACAGCTAGAGGCTTCGCACTGGCGTGCGTGCAGATAGAGAGCGCAATAACAGCGAGTGCATGACGAATCATGATGTTCCCGTGCTGTCGTACTGGTCGAATGTGGGTGCGCGAATGATCGATCGGCTTTAGCCTGGTCACATGTTTCGCGTCTGTAGTGTATCCGCGAATATTTCTTCCATCTAGTTTCTCTGGTTAGCCAGCGCCGCATAAGCAACCGCGATCGCTGCCGCCAGCCTCGCGTTGTTAAGACCGAGCTGAACGCTACCCGTCCCACTGCTTCCCCCGGTCAACGCATCGACACGGGAAATCAGAAAAGGTGTCACGGCCTTACCGGCGATACCTTCTGCGTCCGCTTCCGCCAACGCCTGCTCGATCGCGAGATCGACGACCTCGCGCGGCAACGCAAAGGGTTCGGGAATCGGATTCGCAACGACAATCCCATTGTTCAAGCCCAGTTCCCGGTTCGATTTCATGACCCGCGCGATCTGCTGGGGATCATCAAGCCGCACGTCGACGCCAAACCCGCTATCGCGGCTAAAGTACCCGGGGAGGTTTGCAGTGCGATAGCCGATCACCGGTACGCCGTGCGTTTCCAGGTACTCGAGTGTCAACCGGATATCGAGAATCGATTTGATACCGGCGCACACGAGTGCCACCGGCGTGCGCGCTAGTTCCTGCAGATCGGCGGAGATATCGAAGCTCTCATGCGCGCCACGATGTACGCCGCCAAGCCCGCCTGCCGAGACCACCCGGATCCCCGCCAGGTCGGCCATGATCATCGTCGCCGAGAGCGTGGTCGCGCCAGTGCCGCCGGACGCCACGAGTATCCCGATGTCGCGCCGGCTAACCTTCGCCACTTCATGACCGCCGCGGCTAAGGCGTTCAATCTCGTCACGCGTTAGACCGATCTTGATGCGACCGTGCAGAATCGCACAGGTAGCAGGCAATGCGCCGTGCGCGCGTACTTCGGCTTCGAGCCCAAGCGCAGTTTCAGCGCTCTTTGGCCAGGAGGAGCCATGCGAAATGATCGACGATTCCAGCGCTACAACGGGCTTGCCCGCATTCAGTGCCGCAGCGACCTCCGGTTGGATCTCCAATAGTTCGCTCGATGACATGATTCGCTTCCCCTCAAGACCACTCGCAGCGACGCATAGTGCGGAATTCACGCGGTACCCGATGCTGCGCCCGACGACACCCGCTCGCGTGCTCTCGCCAGCGTGAGCGCGGTGTCTTCGATCATATCCTCCTGACCACCCACCATGCCACGCCGTCCGAGTTCAACAAGGATGTCGCGAGCCGGAACACCGTACCTCTTCTCCGCGCGCTTCGCAAACAGAAGGAAGGAACCGTAAACGCCCGCATAGCCGAGCGTCAGTGCATCGCGATCGATGCGAATCGGAAAATCCATGATCGGCACGACGAGATCTTCCGCGACGTCCTGTATCTTCCAGACGTCGACACCGGTCTCGATGCCCATGCGCTCGCATACCGCGACAAGAACTTCCATCGGCGTGTTGCCCGCACCCGCGCCAAGTCCCGCGGCGGCGGCATCGATGCGAGTCGCGCCCGCTTCGATAGCGGCGATGGAGTTGGCTACGCCCATCGCGAGGTTGTGATGCCCGTGAAAACCGATTTCGGTTTCGGGCTTCAGTGCTGCACGCACGGCAGCAAGGCGACACTTAACGTCGTCGGGCAGCATATAGCCCGCCGAGTCCGTTACGTACACGCAGTTTGCGCCATAGCGCTCCATCAGCTTCGCCTGGCTGGCCAGACCTTCTGGCGAATTCATATGCGCCATCATCAGGAAGCCCACGGTATCCATGTCGAGGTTGCGCGCCAGCGTGACGTGCTGCTCCGACACATCGGCCTCGGTGCAATGCGTTGCCACGCGGATCGTGTTCACGCCGAGTTCGTGCGCCATCCGCAGATGATCGACGGTGCCGATTCCCGGGATCAGCAGCGCCGAAACACGCGCCTGCTTCATGAGCGGCACGACCGCGGAGAGATATTCCTCGTCGGTGTGCGCGGGGAACCCGTAGTTCACCGAGCTTCCGCCCAGACCATCGCCGTGGGTCACTTCGATCAGCGGTACACCTGCCTTGTCGAGACCCTGGGCAATGGTCTTCATCTGTTCAAGCGTCATCTGATGCCGCTTGGGATGCATACCGTCGCGCAGTGTCATGTCATGCACGACGATCTTGCTGCTCTTGACGTTCATGTCCGGTTTTCCTCAGTGGATGACGGGTTCGAGCTTGAGCGAGCCGCGCAGGATCTCTTTGGCGAACATCTCGGCGGTGCGCGCTGCGGCTGCCGTCATGATGTCCAGATTGCCGGCGTATGTCGGCAGATAGTCGCCGAGTCCTTCAACCTCGAGATAGATCGAAACGCGCTCGCCGTCGAATACCGGACCATTGACGAGCCGGTAACCAGGCACGTACTGACGCACCTGTTCGATCATCTCGTGCACGGACTTTTCGATCGCGGCGGCATCGGGCGTTCCCTCGACAATGCAATGGACGGTGTCGCGCATGATGAGCGGCGGGTCTGCCGGGTTGATGACGATGATGGCCTTGCCCTGCGCTGCACCGCCCACCTTCGCAACAGCGCCGGCTGTCGTGCGCGTGAACTCGTCGATATTCTTGCGTGTCCCTGGGCCGGCCGAGCGGCTCGACACCGTGGCGACGATTTCGGCGTAGCGTACCGGCTGAACGCGCGAGACCGCGTGCACCATCGGTATCGTCGCCTGGCCGCCGCACGTCACCATGTTGACGTTCATCTCGCCCGTGCCCACGTGCTGCGCCAGATTCACCGACGGTACGCAGTAAGGCCCAATCGCCGCGGGCGTCAGGTCGATCATCATGACGCCCAGCGCATTGAGCTTGCGTGAATTCTCTGCATGCACATAGGCGCTCGTCGCATCGAAGGCGATCTGGATGCCGTCGGCTTGCACATGCGGCAGCAGGCCGTCCACACCTTCGGCGGTGGTCTTCAGACCCAGCGCCCGCGCTTTCTTGAGACCGTCCGACTCAGGGTCGATGCCGACCATCCACACCGGCTCCAGCACCTCACTGCGCTGCAGTTTGGCCAGCAGATCGGTGCCGATGTTGCCGGGACCGATCAATGCACATTTCACTTTGTTCGTTGACATGCCCACTCCTGAGATCAGACAAACCGGACCGAGCAACTGCCGATGCCGTCGATGGAAACCTTGAGGCTGTCACCCGCTGCGACAGGCACCATTGCGGCCAGCGAGCCCGACAGCACCACGTCGCCGGCTCTCAGCGGCTCGTTCAGCTGGCCAAGCGTGTTGGCGAGCCATGCCACTGCTTCGAGCGGATTGCCAAGCGCGGCGGCGCCGGTGCCGGTCGTCACCACCTTGCCGTTCTTCTCCAGCGTCATTGCGCAGTCGATCAGATCGACCTCGCGCGGATCGACCATGCGTTCGCCCAGTACGAAAACGCCGCAAGACGCGTTGTCAGCCACCGTGTCTTCGATGCGGATCTTCCAGTCCTTGATGCGCGAGTCGACGATCTCGAAGCAGGCCATCACACCTTCCGTTGCAGCGAGGACATCCGCGGCGGTCACGCCCGGGCCCTGCAGGTCGTGCCGGAGCAAGAAGGCGATCTCTCCCTCAGCCTTGGGCTGGATCAACGAGGCGGCCGGGACGCTTTCGCCTTCGCGGTAAAGCATGGCGTCGGTGAGCATGCCGAAATCGGGCTGATACACGCCGAGCATGTCCATGACAACCTGCGACGTGACGCCGATCTTCTTGCCGATCAGGCGCTCGCCTGCTTCGACGCGCCGGGCGTTGACGCGTTGCTGGATGCGGTATGCGTCGTCGATCGTCAGGTCGGCGTGGCGGCTCGTGAGCGGTTCGAGCGCGTGGCACGCTTTCACTGCGGCATACAGTTCGTCGCCCAGCGAGTTGATCAGCGCGTCGTTCATGATTTCACTCTGTCGAGTGAGGTCGGTTCAGCGGAATGGCGAGCTGCGAACAGATCACCATCGAGTGGATAAAAGTCGGACCACTCCAGCAGTTGCTGGCTCGTCGTACCCACGCCACCGCAGGCGATCACTACAATGCGCTGCGCGTCCGGGAAATACTCCGGAATCCGTGAGAGTGCCGCCACCGATGCACCGCACGCCGGCTCGGTCAAAAGACGATGCTCCTCGAGCAGGATCACGCTGCCTTGAATCGCTTCGGCATCGGTCACGAGGCAGTTGCGGATCGGATGCTCGTTTGCGAGTGTGACGACGTGCTCGGCTACCTTGCTGGCACCAAGCGACGTGGCCACGGACTTGATCCCGGAGATCGTGACCGGTTTGCCCGCTTTAAGCGCCTGGTTATAGGAATCAGCACCATCGGTCTCGACCGTAAGCACCGGGGTGTCGGTCCAGCCCACCCGGCGCAATCCTTCGATAACACCAGCGAGCAATCCACCCCCACCAACCGAGCAAACGACCAGATCGGGGCGCTCGGTTTGCCTCGCGATCTCCTCGATCATCGTCGCGTGTCCTGCCCATAGTAGAGGATCGTCGAACGCATGGAGCCAGGCGTCGTTGTCCGTCAGAATCGAGCGGGCGTACTCGTTGGATTCGATGAACGCAGCGCCGTGAACCACGACCTCGGCTTCTTCTCCGCGAATGAGCGACTTCGCGCGCTCCGATGTGGTTTGCGGTACGACGACCGTTACTGGAATGCCAAGCTCGCGGCCTGCATAGGCCACTGCATACCCGGCGTTGCCGCCGGACGCGGTGACGAAACGCCGGGCACCATTGCGCTTGTGTTCCTCGCACGCAAAGCCGACACCGCGCAGCTTGAAGGAACCGCTTGGTTGCAGCGATTCCAGTTTGAGAAAAATGTCTCTACCGGTCTTGAGCGAGAGCGCACGGGACTCGATCAACGGTGTTTCGATATGCAGTGTCATGGAGTTCAATCGCCGTTAGCCAAGCTGGATCACAGCGGACACTTCAACCGGACAACGGAACGGCAGGCTCGATACGCCTACTGCAGCGCGGCTGTGCCGACCTTTATCGCCAAGCACTTCTACGAGAACATCTGATGTGCCGTTGATCACTTCCGGATGCGCCGTAAATTCGGTGGCTGCGTGTACGTAACCTGTCACGGAGCAGACGCGAATGACGCTCAGGTCGTCCGTCAGTTGCGAGCGAAGTTGCGAGAGCAGGGCAAGCCCGGCGAATCGTGCCGCTTCTTTTGCCTGTTCGATGCTGACTTCCGTGCCGACCTGGCCCATGGCGAACGGTGTGCCGTCCTTGAATGCGACTTGCCCTGAAATATGCAGGAAGCCCGCTGCCAGAACGGTGGGTACGTAGTTGGCGATGGCCGCTTTCGGCAGTGGCAATTCGATGCCCAGTTCCGCGAGGCGACGATCGAGTTCAGTGCGATTCATAGGTTCTCCTTGATGGCGAAACAAGTGGCGACGCATTCGGCGAACGGCGCCGGTGGATCGCTCAGGCTGACGATCATGGAAAGGCAACGACCTTTCCCCATGCCTCGAAGTTAAAGGACATGCGCTCGTTCCACTTGTAAAAAATTGAGTGGGTTGCGGGCGAGGATTTGATTGAGGGTAGGGAGCGGGATATGAGCGCGCGGCGGACGCGCCGCATGGCGCGCTTATTTGCCGGGATCTAAAGCTTCAATACTGCGATGGCGACACGCCGAACGCTTGCCGGAAGGCTCGATTGAAATGACTCTGGTCGTAGAAACCGACTTCCTGAGCCACTTGCGTCAGACACGCATCGGGGTGACTTAGCAAGGAGCACGCGCGCTCCAGCCGCAGGCGCACGAGCCACGCATGCGGCGTCATACCGACGGTTTGCTTAAAGAGCTTGAGAAAATGAAAACGCTCGAGGGCGCAAAGAGCGGCCAGCTCTTCCAGCGTGATCTTCTCGGCCAGGTGGACATCGCAATAATCCCTGACGCGCTGCCACTGCACCGACGTGAGCGTGCCCTTGATGAACTGCGGCTTGACCATACGCGTTTGAGAAAACAGGCGGTCAAGCAACATCAACCATTCGGATTGCACCTCCATGGGCTCGGCCTCCTGGGCCGCCCGCAGCGCATCGTGCAGCCGGGACAAATGGCCGGCAAGCCGCACGTCCTGAAGCACCGTTCCGCCGAGCGCAGGAAAACGATCCTGCCCGGTGATTTCCTCGGTGATTCCGCTCAGCAGTTGAGGGGAGACACGAAACGTCTTGAGCGTGTAGGACTCGTCCCCGGCGCTGTTGCCATCGTGCACTTCGCCCGGTGGCATGAGCTGGATGGTGCCCGGTGTCAGTAGCAGGGTTTCGCCATGAAAGCCCTGGCGCTGAACGCCGTCGGTGACTAGCGCGACGTGATAGTCCAGATGGTAATGACGCTCGAAGCGAAAATCGGAAAACCGCGCCTCGCTAAGCACGAGACCCGGGATCTCGTTGCTGCGCTTGTACTCGACGCGATCTTTCATCAGGGCCTCCAGCAGGGCTTTTCCTTCGACACCGGAGCGAACCTTGGTGTCCCGGCAACGATCAGGAAGGTGACGTTCATTATAGACAACCCACCGTGGCCTATCGGTCGACGTATTGCATCATCGCTAGCCGCGCGTATCGACGATGATCTTCGCGTTCGCGCCCGACTCGACGCGTTCGTGGGCCTTCGCAATGTCCGTCAGAGGAAAAACCTCGACCTGGGGATGCTGGAGCGCGCCGCGCGTGAGCAGTGGCGTGAGCGCGTCGATAGCGGCGCGCCTGACCGGAACGGGCAGGTTGTAGACGATAAAGAAGCGCAGATTCGCGAAGCCGACGATCATCGGTCGGAACGGCACTGCGATCGATGCTGCCCCCGAGCCGTAGATAATCACATCGCCACCGAACTTCAGCAGGCTGCCGTATTGACCTGCATTCGCCGCTGCGTCGACTTCGATGATGACGTCCACGCCTTTTCCGGCCGTGATCTCGCGCACCGAGGCAACCACGTCCTGCTCGTTGCGATTGATGACCCACTCGGCACCCAGCCGGGAAGCGAGCGCACATTTCTCCTTGCTACCGGCCACACCGATCACGCGGGCGCCCGAGCGCGCGGCAAGCTGCGTCGCATAGCCGCCGACCGCGCCGGTGGCGCCGTAGACGAGAACCGTCTTGCCGAGCAATCCTCCGCAAACGTGCACGGCGTACCAGGCCGTCAATAGCGGAATGCCAAGCGACGCGCCGGTTTCCGTCGAGACGCCGTCAGGCAGAGGGGCAACCTGACTTTCGGGTAGGGCGATCAGCTCGGCGGCTGTACCGAATGGTCGTTGCCACTGGCCGTTGATCGTCCAGACCCGCTGGCCGATCAACTGTTTCGACACACCGCCTCCTACGGCTTCGATGACGCCGGCGCCATCGCTGTGGGGAATGACGCGTGGAAACTCCATGGCTGTACTGGTGACGCCCGAGCGCGACTTGACGTCTGACGGATTCACCCCCGAATGGGCGACGCGCACCAGAACCTCGCCCGGTTGCGCGACTGGATCGGCTTGGTCGCCAACGACGAGAACGTCGCCGGCCGGACCTTTCGAGGTGTAATAGGCGGCCTTCATATGCATTAATCTCCGGGCTGATCTGATGAAGAATAAATTACTGGACGACGCGTCCCGAGCGGGTCCGCGAACGTAGCGTTGCCGATACCCTGAACGATCGCGCGTCAATACGCTTGTAAAAAAGTGATCATTTCAGCGAGTCGCCCGCAAGACGCGCGTAAAGATGAAAGTCACCGGGTGTACCGCGCACCATCCGGTACGAACGCAGCAGGCCCTCGTATTGAAAGCGACTTTTCTCGAGAACCCGGGCCGAGCGGACGTTCGTATCGAGTGTCGTCGCCTGGACCCGAACGAACCCCAACTCCGCAAACGCCCATTCCGTTACGGTCGTGCACATTGCGCTCGCAATCCCTTTGCCCCAATGAGACGGCGCGAGGTCGTAAGCGATTTCCCCGACGCGATTGATAACCGAAATCGAATGAAAACCTATCGTGCCGATCAGGTGGTTGTCGGTATCATCGATGATCGCGAGTCGCCGGATCGAGGTCGCGACGGTCGATTCCATTCCGTCGAACATCGGTGTCAGGTCATCCATGCTGTGCAGGTCCCAGCTGGTGTGCTGAATCACCTCTGGAATGGATAGATACGCATACCATGCGGCTTGATCGCTGCGTTCGAGGTGCCTTAGCGAAACGCCAGGGTAACTGGACTTGGGTAGTGTCTGATCTTTCATGAATTCACATAGATCTGCGCGATGTGCTGATTGCGTCGATCATAACGCGGAGTAGCGCCGTGCGTTCCATGTCTCCAACTGAAGACTATCTACTCGATTTCCACCAGCGTTTCACAGGCGCAACTAGTGCCGCATTCGCGCATCTTCCAGCGCAATCGAAGTCTGTGGAATACGCATCGTCGTATCACGTGCTCGCTTCGCTCGTGGACGATTCGAGCGCTGCGCGCGTTGTCGTCGATCTGGGCTGTGGCGACGGCTATCTGCTGAAGTTGCTGGCAGATCGTGATCTGCGCTCGTCTCGCCTGATTGGCGTCGACATGAGTCAGCATGAACTCGACGCCGCACGCAAGCGTCTTCCGGACAATGTGTCGTTGCTCAGAGAACGTGCCCAGTCACTATCGATAAAAACCGGCACGATCGATATTGTGCTGTCGCATATGGCGATCATGCTGATGGGAGACGCCGATCAGGTCGTGGCAGAAGTCCGCCGGATTTTGCGCCCTGGTGGTGTGTTTGCCGCGATCGTGGGGCGCGAGTTTTTGCTTGGCGAAGCGATGAATACGTTGATGGAGGTATTCAGACCGATCGCTCGCGATAACCTCGCGCCTTTAGCGTTCGGCGATCGCCGCACCCACGACGAAGCAGGCTGGCGTGAGCTGTTCGGTTCTGCTTTCAACGCATTGACGTTCGAAGATGTAGATGTTCCGTGGCAAACCACACCCGATGCGCTCTGGCATTCGCTACTGGAAACGTACGATATCGATCGGCTGCCCGATGAGGCGCGCGATGAATTGCGGACGCGTTTGCTCGCGGAATTTGTGCGCCTGGTGCAGGCGGACGGTGCCATTCACACCGGATTCGGCTTGCGTCTGATTCGTGCCCATGCGGGGTGAGTCTGTGTAGACGCCGCCGTTCAGCTTCTGCCGTGTCGTTCTAGAGCGCCTTCCTGGCAGCCCGCAATTCAGCGAGCAACGCCGAACCCGACCACGAGGGACGCACCTCGGCTCGCTCCGCTTCGTGCACCAGTTCGCACAGTCGTTCATTCACCGGCACCGCTCGCCCAACGCGTTGACCAAGACGAACGACTTCGCCATTGATCCAGTCAACTTCCGTCATACGTCCCGCCGCCAGATCGTCCGACATCGACGATCGCGCAACGGGATCGATCGTCAGCATCGCGCGACCGAGCCGCCTGAACAACGCATCGGGCACGCCCAGAACGCGTGGTATCCAGGCCGCAGGAACCGCCGTCAGTTGCGCGGGCTGTATGTCGACGCGCTTCAGAAGCGCGAGCGCTTCTTTCTGCGCCATGCCGAGGCAAAGCCGATACGCACGTAGCGAGAGTTCTTCGTACAAAGGCCGGTTCGCCAGCGCGTTGATCGCATTGTTGAGGTTGAGCAATAACTTGGCCCACAGCACCGGCACCATGTCGGCGTGCTGGATCAGTGGCAGGTCCGCTTTGCTGAACTCGTCGACGAAGGGCTGCATAGCCGGCGATTGCCTGATCTCCAGCGCGCCCGATGAACCCTGGTGATAGGCGCCGGGAGCCGGCTCGATGACATTGAACGGCACCATCCCCTCGAGCACCGTGTTGTGCGGCAACGCGGCGCGCAGCACGTCCGCGTTGCCTACACCGTTCTGGAAGCTGACGACGACCGTGTCAGGGCGAAGCACGTTAACCAGTTCTGCCGCGACCGTCGGCGTCGCGGCAGACTTGACGGTCACGAGGACGAGGTTTGCCGAGGCAACCGCCGAAGCCTGCGTCGATACATCGATCCGCTCCGGCGCCACATGCCAGCGCCGTTCGTCGTAGTGCGACAGCGTGATGCCTCGACTGCGCAACTGATCGCCGACGCGCGCGCGCCCAACGAAGCTGACATCGCTTCCTCCGGCCAGAAGCCGTCCGCCGATGTAGCAGCCGATCGAACCCGCGCCGTAGACACAGATTTTCGCCATGCCGTTTCTCAAGCGACGTGCGCCGCTAGTCCGCGTAGCCAGGATTGCGTCGATCGAGTCGACGGAGCAGGCCGGGCCATACCAGCCGCCCTGGGCTCGTCCCCTTCGTCACCTGCGCGATCTGCTGCCGGATGCCCTCGAGAATCGGCGTTGCGATAGGGTTCAACTTTCCGCCACCGGATTGCGCGCGCACCTGGATCATGCAGGCCGCCTCGAAGAAATACATCGCGACGAAAGCGTCCGCCGGCGTCGCGCCAACGGTGAGCAAACCGTGATTGCGCAGCATCAGGTTGGTCCTGTTTCCGAGGTCGTGAACGAGACGCGGCTTCTCGGCTTCATTGAGCGCGATGCCCTCGTAGTCGTGGTAACCGAGCGACGCCAGCACACCCAGCGATTGCTGTGAAAGAGGCAACAGTCCCCCTTCCTGTGCCGACACGGCGACGCCGTTGATCGAGTGGGTATGCATCACACAATGCGCGTCTTCGCGCGCCGCATGCACGGCGCTATGAATCGTGAAGCCGGCCGGGTTGATGTCATACGGCGACTCGGAAACCTTGCGACCATCGAGGTCGATCTTGATCAGCGACGACGCCGTGATCTCGTCGAACATCAAGCCGTATGGGTTGATCAGAAAATGATGTTCCGGACCGGGCACGCGCGCCGAGATATGGGTAAACACCAAATCGTCCCAGCCAAACAGCGCGGTCAGGCGGTAGGCTGCGGCGAGATTGACCCGCGTCTCCCATTCGGCGGGCGATACGTCGTTTTTCAGGCTGTCATGAGGCGAGGTCACGGCACACTCCTTGTTCGATGATTCAGGCAATGAAATACACGGGGACGATGCCCTGCGATCGCCAGGAATTCGCGTCGTCAGGGTCACGTCCGCATGATGGCCTGAAACCGGCCTCGAATCTGTCGGATAGGCGACAGGTCGACGCTACTTGAAGAGGGCGACTCGCCGTTCGCCGTCAACTGCCAGGGCTATACGAATCGAGCAGCTTCAGCGTCACACCGTTGGTCCAGCCAAAGCCATCCTGCAACGGATACTCGCCGCCGCCCCCACCTCCGGTGCCCGCGCCTTCCACCACATACTTCTCGACGAGTTTGTGCTGCGTGGCATACAGGCCCTGCACGTCGGTGAGAAAGCGCGTGCCGATCTGCGTGGCGAGTGCAGTGTTCCCATAACGCGTCAAACCGGTGAGCGCAATCCAGTGCAGCGGCGCCCAGCCGTTCGGCGCGTCCCATTGCTGGGTCGTGTTGTAGATCGACGTTGCGAGGCCACCCGGTTTCAGCAGCACCGACTGCACGACCTGGGCGGTCTGCTGCGCACGCTGCGGCCACGCCGCGCCCACGAACAACGGATACAGCATCGCCGGTGTCTGGTTGTCGCGCGACTTCGCGAGCTGCCAGTCGTAGTCGCTGTAGTAACCCTTGGTGTTCCACAAGTAGAGGTTGATGGCATCGGCGCGACGGATCGCGTTGCCAGTAAATTCGATCACGCAGCGAAAATCGCGCGTGATGCTACAGCCGCGTGCGATCGTCGTTTCGAGGTGAAACATCAGGCTGTTCAGATCGACGGGCACGATCGAGGTGGTCCGTACGGTGGTCAGCGTCGCGTTGTCACCGAACCAGCGCGAGCTGAAATCCCAGCCGCTTTCCGCTGTGGCGCGCAGATCGCGGTACACATCCGACGGTGCGCGGCCCAGTGTCTGCTGAGCCAGTTGCGCGGTCTGCACGTCCTCCAGATACGATTCGTCGCGTGGCGTATCGAGTGCGTCCCAGTAGCGGTTCAGCACGACGCGGTTGGGCATCACCACGACATTGCCCGACGCATGGCCGGGGCTCGTCGTGTGGGCGCCTTGCATCCAGTACGCGTACTCCTTGCGCAACTCCGGCAAATACTTCTGATAGACGCTATTGCCTTCTTTCTGGGCGGCAAGCTCGACCATGAACGAAAAGAACGGCGGCTGTGAGCGGCTCAGATAGTACGTGCGGTTGCCGTTCGGAATATGGCCGTACGTATCGATCATGTACGCGAAGTTGTCGAGCATGTCATCGACCAGATCTTCATGGCCAGACTCCTGCAAACCGAGCATCGTGAAGTAGGTGTCCCAGTAGTAGCCCTCGCGAAACCGTCCGCCCGGCACGACATAGGGCTTCGGCATCGGGATCAGCGAGCTGTAGTCGGGGGCGCTCGTCGTGGTGCGCGTGAGCGCCGGCCACAACCAGTCGATATGTTCGCGCAGCGTCTGGTTGGGCGGCGGCGTGACGCTTTGATCCGGTGGTGGCGTGAAGTACTCGTTGACGAATGCCAGCAGCGAAAAGCCAGGTTTGTTCTTCGCTGCTTCGTACGCGGCCACGATGGCGGTGGGCGTGGCGTTCGGTGTCGCATCGACGAAAGTCTTCTGGTCCGGGAAGATCTGCGCGGTCTGCACGGCGACGAACAGATCGCCGTACAACTGATCGGGCGGTGCGGGCAATGTACCGCCGACTTGCGTGTCGGCGGCAGACACACTCGCGAAGCCTGCACACCACGCAAGCGCCGCGAACGTGACCGTGCGTCGTAACGCGGACAGATGAGAACCGGGCTCAGCATCGCTCCGAATGGCAACAGGATGTTGGATATGCGACGGGATTCTCATGTCTTCTCCATGAGCCGGTCGAACCGGCGAGATATATTGAGTTTCCCCCCGTCTTTCAGCTCCAAGGGGCGAGGGTCATGCTGCCATATTTCTCCGGTTTCTGTATGGTGGGAGTCGTGTTATGTGCTATGCATAGACGCGGTTTGTCACGCATCACGTTGTGACGTATCGATGATTTGTTTTCAGAAGGCACGGACGGTTGTATCCGCAACAACCGAAGCACTCCTGCGACGTGGTGGCGCACCCTTGCGCGTTGCAAGGCGACCGCAAGGCAGGCGGGCGTAGAATGCCGGCTCTGTCATGACCAATCCGCGAACCGAGCTGTCTTATGAACGAACCGCGCAAGCCCAACCCGACTTTCCGTATCGCAATCTTTATCGTGGTCGTGGTGTTGCTGGTGCTCGCCACGCTGCTCTACAACGCGATCACCGAAAAGCGCGAGTACGAGCGCGATAATCCCGCGCCGGTGGCAGCGACTGCACCGGCCGATACCAACGCCGCTTCGGCAGCGGGCGCCTCGCAGTAAGCCGTCGCGCCTGCCTGCAGCGCAGCCTACGCGTCCGGCAACCGGATCAGGCTCGCGTCCTTGCGGATCTGAAAAGACGCCGCGATCATCTGCTTGCATTGATGTGCGAGCAGCTTCAGTTCGTGAACCGCATCGGCCGGATGATCCGGCGATTTCTCCGCATCGATCACCATCGCGTCGAGGTCGCGCGCCATCAGCTTTGCGGCGTCGCTCTGATCGGCGGGAGCGGCGGTGCCTGTTTCGGCGGCGCTCAGGTTGTCGCGCACCAGCGTCAGCGCGCGTTGCAGCGGCTGCTGTGAGACGCTGTCCTGCTGTTGCTGGGTCGAGGCACGCAACAGCGGCGCGGCCGCGGTGATCTGCGACGCGAGGACGTGGCTGCGTACCAGCAGGTCGTTCAGCTCCGGTACGAACTTCTGCGCGGCTTTCGGTTCGAGCATCATGCGCTGGAACGCCTGGCCGAGATTGGCAAACGTTACGTGCATGTTCTTGCGGGCGAGGCGATAGCGATAGTCGCGGTCGAGTGCGCTGGCCGCGGCGGCTGCGGCGGGTGTGGTCGGAGTCGTTGCGCGCGTGGCTGGTACGACGGCGGGCGTGGCGACAGCATCGCTCGATGCATCGGTAGCGGAGCTGACCGCAGCGCCTGGCGTCGTGGCGGCAAGCTCCGCATCGGCCATAGCCGCAGCCGGCGCCCGCGCACCGGCTTCAGTGACGGTAGCCGCAGGAACAGTCGCCGCCGCCGCGGGCTTGCCGCTCCACCACCAGCTCGCCTCCAGATACTGCCGCGTCGCCGCGATCATGTCGTTGACGAGCTTGCCCATCAGCCGGTATTCCCAGTACGGGAACAGGTGGCTTGCGGCGATCGCGAGCGCGCAGCCGATCACCGTATCGATCGCGCGTTCGCCGATCAGACGCATGCTGCCCGGCGCGAGCAGATGGAACAGCAGCAGCACATACGACGACGTGAACACGACGCTCGCCGTGTAGTTGAACAGCAGCAGGCTGTAGCTCATCACCATCGACGCGAACATCACGATTAGCAGCAGATGCGGTTCCTTGACGAACATCATCAGCGCGATGCTGGCCGCGCAACCGATCAGCGTACCGATGATCCGCTGGCTATTGCGCTGTCTTGTCAGCGAGTAGCCGGGCTTCAGGATGATGACGGTCGTCATCACGATCCAGTAGGCGTTGGTGAGCGGCAGCAGCCGGCCGAGCCAGAAACCGACCGCCACCGCGATGGTCACGCGCAGCGCGTGACGAAAGCTCGGCGACGCCATCGTCAGGTTCGTGAAAATCTGCCCGAACGGCACGCGCCGGCTCGACACGAAACGCGACAGCGCCTGGTCGATGCGCAGTTCGGTTTCGGTCGTCGCGCCTTCGTTCGAGACACTCTTGCGCATCCGGTCGATCAACCGTGTCGCGCTCCATACACGCCGGAACGTCGACGATACGGCCTGGTATGCCTCTGGGGTTTTCGCCGGCACATCGTGCTTGCGCATCAGCTCGATTTCGAACTCGATGGCGCGCAGTTCGGCCTTCACATTGATGCGGCTGCGCGGCGGCTGGTTCTGCAGCACGGCGAGGCCGATGTCTTCGAGATCGGCGGCCGCCTTGCGGATCAGGTCGCGATAGAACACCATCAGGTCCGAGCCGCCGAACGTATTGCGCACGAGCGGGTAGTCGGTATGTGCGCCGACGAACAGCTCGTGCAGGTCGACGGTATTGATGAAGAGATTGAAGAGCATCGCGCGGCGCGGGCCGAGCTGACCGCTCTTCAGCTTCGGCAGGCCGCGCACGACGATGTCGCGCGCCGCATCCTGGCGCTCCACCGCCGCGATCTGCTTGGTGACGAGATTGCGATAGCACTCGTCGAGATCGTTGTCGAGATCGTAGAAGTCTGCACGAGCGAGCAGGTAATCCGCACACGCGAACACGCTTTCGGCGAGCGCCTGCTGTTCGATGCGGCGCGCCTGCCAGCTCGTCACGAGCGTCGACCAATACGTGTACCAGAGGCCGCCCACCAGAATCCACGCCGCATTGACGAGCGCCTGCATCGGCGTGAAGCTTTCCTCGAGCGTCATGACCATCATGAACAGCGTGGCGAAGCTGATCTGCGGCCAGCGATTGCCGTACACGACGATCAGCGACAGCACGAACGTCAGCGGTACGACGGTACACCACAGCGCGACCACGTTGACCGTGGCGAGGCCGGTGGCGAGCGCGGCGAGAAAGCCGATCACGCTGCACGCGAGCATCTCGTTGTGCTTGTACTTGAGCGGGCCGGGCATGTCGACCACGCAGGCGCCGAGTGCGCCGGTCGCGATCGTGAAGCCGAGGTCGCGATTGTGGAAGACGATCAGGCAGAGCACGGCCGGCAACGAAATGCCCACTGCAATGCGTAAGCCGCCGTAGAAGTACTGGCTGTAAAGAAACTTCTTGATTTCAATCGAATAGCGCATCGACTGCCGTGTCTCGTGCGGGGAAGAATCGTGCGTAAATGAAAGGCGCTGGCGCATGCAGCGCAGAACCCAAACGCCGTCGAGTCTAACTGATTTTGCACGCTGTCTGACCTCGTTCGCGCGCAGCGGTTCTGCGGCGGCGGTGCCTTTGCTATGCTGTCGCTTCAGGTCCGTCCCGGCTCGCGCATCCGCGCCGCGTGGCCTTTGATGTACGGTCCGCTTCCACAGGCTCCATGCTCCAGCTCTTCTATTCGAACCGGTACGAAACACTCGTCGCTGCCTTGCTCGCCGATATGGCGGAGACCGACGCCGCGTCCGACCCGTGGACGCCGCAGCCCGTGATCGTGCCGAGCGCGGCGGTGCGGCGCCGGCTCGAACTCGACATCGCGGCGCAGCGCGGCGTGTGTGCGAACGTCGACTTCCGCTATCTGGCGCAATGGCTGTGGGCGCAGATCGACGGTGTGATCCCGGTGCCGCCGCATTCGCCGTTCGCGCCGGACCGGCTGGTCTGGCGCTGCTACCGGCAACTCGGGCGGACCGCCGAAGCGTCCGCCCATGCTCCATGGAACGCCTCGCCGCGGCTGCGCGCCTATCTGGAAGCCGCCGATCCGTCGATGCGCTACGAACTGTCGCAACGCGTCGCGACGGTGCTCGATCACTATCTGACCTATCGTCCCGAGTGGCTGCTGCAGTGGCAGAAGGGCGGTTCGATCTTTGCGGGCCCGGAGGCAGGCGAGACCGGTCCGCGCCTGATCGGCGCGAGTGCCGCGGCCCGCGAGGACGAGCACTGGCAGGCTGCGTTGTGGCGCGCGCTGCTCGCCGAAGTCGCCGACGAAATGGCCGACGGGCAGAAGCGTGAAGCCGGTAGCCGCAAACAGGCTGGCCGTTCGCCGGCCGGGGCGACGCCGCCGGCTTACCGCTTTCTCGACGAGGTCGGCACGCTCGATCTCGACGCGATTTCGCGGGCGGGCTGGCCGGCCGCTGTCTATGTGTTCGCGCTGCCCACCATGCCACCACTGCATATCGAACTGCTGCGCACGCTATCGCGCTGGGTCGATGTGCGGCTGTACGCGCTGAATCCGTGCCGCGAGTTCTGGTTCGATATCGTCAGCGAACGGCGCGTCGAAGCGCTCGATGCCGCCGGACAACTCGACTATCAGGAGGTCGGGCATCCGCTGCTCGCGGAGTGGGGGCGACAGACCCAGGCGCAATTGCACATGCTGCATGAACTGACCGAGAGCGCCGCATCGAGCGAAGCGTCACTGTACGTCGGCAACCCGGCGTCGACCTGGCTCGCGGCCGTGCAGAACGCGATCCTTGCGCTGGAACCGGAGTCCGGCGACTCAGCCACGCCAGAAGCACATGGCATCGAAGTGCATGTCTGCCATAGCCTGTCGCGGCAGCTCGAAGTGCTGCACGACCGGCTGCTCGGCTGGTTCGACGAATTCGACGATCTGCAGCCGTCCGATGTGCTGGTTGCGTGCGCCGATCTGGCCACGGCCGGTCCGCTGATCGATGCGGTGTTCGGCACGGCGTCGGTGGGGAGTCATGAAGCGTCGCTGCGGCGGATTCCGTATCGCATCACCGGTTTACCGCCGACCCAGGCCAATCCGGTCGCGCGCGTGCTGCTCGACTGGCTGGCGCTGCCCGAGCGCAATGTGGGGGCGCCCGAGCTGATTGAATGGCTACGCGTGGATGCGGTGGCGGCGCGCTACGGCATCGATGCGGCCGCGCTCGAAACGGCGCAGGAATGGCTGGCGGCGGCCGGCGCGCGACGCGGTCTCGCACCGCTGGAACCGGCCGAGCCAGTCAATCCCGCGATACCGGTGGCACGTCATACATTCGCCGATGCTTTGACCCGGCTCTTCCTCGGCTACGCGATGCCGGACCGTGGCGAACCCGTCGATGCCTGGTTGCCTGTCGAAGGCGCGGGCGGCCCCGATGCGGAACTGCTCGGCCGGCTGGCGCGTTTCGTCGATCATCTCGACAGCTTTGCGCGCCGCTGCGCCACCGAACAGACGCCGGCCGAATGGACGCAACTGCTGCTCGACACGCTCGCGCAATGCTTCGACACTGGCGTCGCGTTTGCGGACGCACTTGCCGACGTGCGCGGCGCCATCGATGCAATGGGCGATGCGATGCAGAGCGGCGCGCTCGATGTGCCGCTGCCGGCGTCTGTCGTGCGCACGGCGCTCGCCGCCGCACTCGACGACCCCGCGCGCGGCGGCGTGCCGTGGGGTGGTGTGACGTTCTCGTCGTTGACGAGTCTGCGCGGGCTGCCGTACCGGATCGTGTGCCTGCTTGGCATGGACGATGGCGTGCTGCCGAGCCTCGCACGTGCGGACGAATTCGATCTGATGGCGGCGTTCGGCAAACCGGGTGACCGGCAGCGCCGCGACGACGAGCGCAACCTGTTCCTCGATCTGCTGCTGGCCGCACGCGACCGTTTGCTGATCGCGTACACCGGCCGCAGCATCCGCGATAACGCGCCGTTGCCGCCGGCCGCGCTCGTCGATGAGCTGCTTGATCATCTTGCGCGCGTATCGGCGGGAGAGGATGCGCTACCGGCGCAACTCGATGCGGCACGCCGGACGTTTATCGTCGAGCATCCGCTGCAGCCCTTCGCCGCCGATTATTTCGCGGCCCATGAAGGCCACACGCTGTTCACCTACGACCCGGAGCGCGCGGAACTGGCCGCGCTGCTGAGCGGCCCGCCGCGCTCGGCGAACCCGCCGTTCTTCTCGGCACCGCTGCCCGCCGAACCCGCGGACCCGGTCCCGTTCGATACCTTCCAGCGCTTCTGGCGTCATCCCGCGCGCGCGTTGCTGCGCGACCGGCTGGGCATCGTGCTGACGGATACCCAGGGCGAACTGCTCGACACTGAACCGTTCGAACTCGACTACGCGGGCCGCGACGCACTGGCCGACAGGTTGCTACCGGCGCTGCTCGATGCAGGAACTGGCGACGCCGCGCTCGGACGCATCCGGCGCATTGCGCAGGCGAGCCCCGAACTACCCGGCGGCGCAACTGGCGAAGTGTGGCGTGCGCGCGAACTCGGCGCGTTGCGCCAACTGGCCGATAACGTCAGGCAAGCCGTGGCGGGCGGTGTCGAGCGACTGTCATTTGCGCTCGATCTCGCGCCACGCTGGCCCGACACCAAGGGCATCGAACTGTTCGGCCCTTACGACGATGAACTGCGCCAGGCTGCTGAGCAACCGTTGCAATTGCACGGTACGCTGAACCTGCTAACCGAAACCGGCCAGGTGATGTTCCGCTACGCGAAGCCGACCGCACGCGACTACCTGTCGGCCTGGCTCGCGCATCTCGTCTATTGCGCGGCGCAGCCCGATGGCCCGCGCCGTACGGTCTGGCACGGTAGCGGCGACACCTTCGAATTCGCACCGGTCGCGGCGCCCCTCGAACTGCTGGCGCCGCTCGCCGCGCTGTTCCGCGCGGGACGTTCGCTGCCGCTGCGCTTCTTTCCGAAGAGCGCGTGGGCCAAGGTCAAGGAGAGCGATTCCGCGGCACAGGGCGCGTGGATCAGCGACCGCGTACGTGGCGAGTCGGATGATCCGGCGTTGCGTATCGCGTGGCGCGGCACACCGCTGACGCTCGACGAGCCGTTCGGCACACTCGCGACGATCGTGTTTGCACCGCTGGTCCAGCATCTGCGGAGCCGATCATGAGCGGCGCGCTGCTGGCACAGGAACTCGATGTCTTCGGCTGCGCGCTCGATGGCGTGAACCAGATCGAGGCATCGGCGGGCACGGGCAAGACGTGGAATATCTGCGCGCTGTACGTGCGGTTGCTGCTCGAAAAGAATCTCAACGCTGACCAGATTCTCGTCGTTACTTTTACGAAGGCGGCCACCGCCGAGTTGCACGAGCGCATACGCGGGCGTCTCGCAGAACTGTACCGGGCGCTCGAAACGGATGACGACGGCGGCGATCCGTTTATCGCCGGGTTGTTCGATACGACGCTTGCGATTGATGGCGGTATCGATCGTATTGCGGCAACCGGTATCGTCCGGCGCGCGTTGCGCACGTTCGATCAGGCAGCGATTCACACGATCCACGCGTTCTGTCAGCGCGCGCTGCAGGAGGCGCCGTTCGCGGCGGCGATGCCGTTCGCGTTCGAGATGGAAGCCGACGATGCCGCGCTGCGCTTCGAACTCGCCGCCGATTTCTGGCGCCAGCAGGTGGAACCCGTCGCCGCCGATCATCCGGCGTTCGCCGCGTGGCTCGTCGGCAAGCGGGCAGGACCGGCATCGCTCGACGAACAGCTTGCACGGCGCTTGAAGAAGCCGCTTGCGCAGTTGCGCTGGGGCGACCTGCGTGCGCAAGGTGAGGGCAACAGCGATGGCGGCGGCACTGCGCATAGCGCACCGGTCGATCCGCAAGCGCGCTTTTCCGCCGCACACGAAATGTGGCGCACCGAGCGTGACGCGATAGTCGGTTTGCTTGCACAAACGCAGGACCGGCTCAAACAGACATCGCACAAACCGGATGCCATCGACGCAGCCGTCGCCGCGTGGACCGATTACTTCGCGCAGGACGACCACCATGCGCCGCCGCCGAACGCAGCGTTGAAGCTGACCGCCTCGGCGCTAAAGAAAGCGACGAAGGTCAAATTCGAGCCACCCGAACATGCATTCTTCACGCTCGCCGACGATCTCGCGGCCGCTGTCGTCGCCGCCGAAATTGCGCAGCGCGCGCGCTGGCTAGATCTCGTGCAGGGTTGGCTCGAGTTCGCACCGGCCGAACTCGCCGCGCGCAAGCGCACGCGCCGCGTCGTCTCGTTCGACGATCTGCTGTCGAATCTGTATCGCGCGCTGGCAGCGCATCCGTGGCTCGCCGATGCACTGCGCACGCGCTACCCAGCCGCGTTGATCGACGAGTTCCAGGACACCGACCCGTTGCAGTTCGCGATCTTCAACCGGATCTTTGCACCAGCCGGCCCGTTGTTCCTCGTCGGCGATCCGAAGCAGGCGATCTACAGTTTTCGTGCCGCCGATCTGCATACGTATCTGGCCGCGCGCGCCGAAGCGTCTGCGTGCTACACGCTGGCGGTCAACCAGCGCTCGACGGCGCCGATCGTCGAAGCGTGCAATCGCATCTTCGCGGCGAACCCGCACGCGTTCGTACTCGACGGGCTGACGTATCAGCCGGTGCGTGCGGGCGAGCGGCAACGCAAGCCGTTCGTCGACGGAGACACGCAAGCCGCTCACAACGAAGCGGATGAAAGCCCGGACTTCCGCATCTGGACACTGCCGCAAGGCGACGCCGCGCTGACGAAGCGCGATGCGCAGCGCGCCGCCAGCGAAGCGTGCGCTGCCGAGATCGTGCGGCTGTTGCGCGGTGCCCGCGAACATACGGTGACGATCGGCGACGAGCCGCTGGCGCCGGGCAATATCGCAGTGCTCGTGCAGACGCATCGGCAGGGCAGCCAGATCAAGCGGGTGCTGGCCGCATGGGGTGTCGGTAGCGTGGAACTGGCGCAGGCATCGGTGTTCGAGACGCTCGACGCGGAGCAGATCGAACGCGTGCTTGCTGCCGTCGATACGCCCGGCGATCTGCGGCGTCTGCGCGCTGCACTCGCCACCGACTGGCTCGGGCTCGATGCGGCCGCGCTCTGGCAACTGGAGCAGGTGACCGATGCGCCGCTGTCCGCTGACGCTCAGGAGCACGCCGCCGATGCGATGGGTTGGGTCGAACGCTTTTCGCGCTATCGCACGTTGTGGCATGAGCGCGGCTTCGCTGCGATGTGGCGCACGTTGATGCGCGAACTCGGTATCGCCCAGCGTCTGGTCGCGGGGCCCGACGGCGAACGACGGCTCACCGATGTGAACCATCTCGCGGAACTCGTGCAGGCGCGCGCTGCGTCGCAGCCCGGCATTGCACCGACGCTGCGCTGGCTCGCTGCACAACGCGAGCAGGGCGGCGGCGAAGAAGCGCAGTTGCGTCTCGAGTCGGACCGCAATCTCGTGCAGATCGTTACCGTGCATAAATCGAAAGGACTTGAATATGCGGTGGTGTTCTGTCCATTCCTGAACGATGGCGCATTGCGCGATCCGCCGTCGTCGGGTCTGCCCGATGCACGCGAGTATCACGATGAGGATGGCGCAGCGGTGCTGCATTACGGTTGCGACGACGAAGAAGCGGAGCGGGCCACGCGCCATGCCACGCGTGAACAGGCGGCCGAGCGCGCGCGTCTCGTGTACGTCGCGCTGACGCGGGCGGTGTATCGCTGCTATCTGGTCGCGGGCACCTACGTCTCGTCGCGTTCGACAAAGGAGTCGCGCCGCAGCGTGTTGAACTGGCTCGTCGCGGGCGCGGGTCTCGCGTTCGACGACTGGCTCGCCGCGCCACCCGACGAAGCTGATCTGATGGCACGCTGGCAGGTACTCGCAGGCGGACCGATTGCGCTCGCCGCGCTGCCGCTCGGACAGCGGCGCGTGCCGCTCGAGAGCCGGCAGGACGACGGCCGGCGCATGCAGGCGCGAACCGGTCGCCGTCTGCTGCGCGATGCGTGGCGTCTCGCGAGTTTCAGCGCGCTGGTCGTAGCCGGTGCGCGGGCGGACGAAGTCTTCACACCGGCCGGCGATGCACGGCCCGACCACGACGAGATTGCCGATCTGGTGGCGCAGCCGGCGTGGCCAGCGGCGCTTCTATCGCAGGCCACATCGCTCGCCGCCGACGACATCCTCGCGTTTCCGCGCGGCGCAGCGGCCGGCGAGTGTCTGCACCGGATGTTCGAACTAGCCGACTTCACCGATCGCAGCAAGTGGCCGGAAGCGATCGTGCGCGCGTTGCGCGAGCGCCCGGCGCCAGCTGCGCCGGATCTCGCGAAGCGCCTGCCGTCGATGATGCACCGGCTGCTCGACGACGTTGTCGCGACCGAACTCGTGCCGGGCATGACGCTCGCGAAGTTGAACCCGGCGCGACGGATGAACGAGCTCGAGTTTCTGTTTCCCGCTTCTTCGCTCGATTTTCCGACACTGCGTAATGTGCTGACCGCGCACGGCTACCCCGACGTCGCGCTCGAAGCCGGAGCACTGCGCGGCTTCGTGAAAGGTTTCATCGACATGATCGTCGAACACGACGGGCGGTTCTGGATCGTCGACTGGAAATCGAATCACCTCGGCGATACACCCGCCGACTACACCGCCGCGCCGCTCGAGGCCGCGATGGCGAGCCATGCGTATCACCTGCAGGCGCTGCTCTATACGGTGGCGCTGCATCGCTATCTGAAGTCGCGGCTGCGCGACTATGCGTATGGCGAACACATCGGTGGCTATCTGTATCTGTTCGTGCGCGGCGTGCGGCCTGGATGGCGCGACGGCGACGCGCCGACCGGTGTGCACGCACGGCAACCCGATGAACGCCTCGTGATGGCGCTCGATGCGTTGATGGACGGGAGGACGGTATGAGCGCAACGGTCAAGCCGCTTCCGGCAGCCGAGTTCACGCTGCCAGCACCCACCGATTTCAGCACGGCGCTAGCCGACGGTTTCGCGCGACGGATTGCGACGCTGACGCGCCGCCTCGGTGCGACGCCGGCGAGTGTGCGCTGGGCTGCGCGCGCTGCATTTGCCGCGAGCCGCGCGACGGCCGAAGGCCATGTCTGCGTGCCGCTGTCGACACTCGCGCATCGCTATGCCGCGCCGCTCGATCTGATTCATGCGGCGCTGTTCGATAGCGGTGTGGTCAGCGATGGGTCGCAGGAAGCGTCGGCATTGCGGCCGCTTGTTGTCGACACGGAAGGGCGGTTGTACCTCGCGCGGTATTACGACTACGAGCGCCGCCTCGCCCGTTTGCTGGTCGCGCATGCGCAGGCGGCGCGGAACAACGCAATTGCCGGTGTCGATCGGGCATTGCCGGATGCGCATGCATTGCACGCGCGCTTGCTGCGCTACTTTGGACCGTCGGTTGAAGAGGGTGTCGACTGGCAGCGCGTCGCGGTTGCGACGGCGCTGTCGAGCGGGTTGACGATCGTCAGCGGCGGACCAGGGACCGGCAAGACGACGACGGTTGTCGGTGTGCTGGCGTGTCTGCTCGACATGCATGCGGATTTGCGCATCGCGCTGGCGGCGCCGACAGGCAAGGCGGCGCAGCGGATGCAGGAAGCGCTGCTGGCACGCGCGGGCAGCTTGCCGCCGGAGTTGGCCGCACGCTTGCCGCAGACTTCGTACACGCTGCATCGTCTGCTCGGCGCCGGGCCGGGCGGGCGCTTTCGCCATCATCGGGACAACCCTCTACCGTACGACGTCGTGGTGGTCGACGAAGCATCGATGATCGACGTCGCGATGGCGGCGCATCTGCTCGATGCGATCGCACCGCACACGCGTCTCGTGATGCTGGGCGACAAGGATCAGCTTGCCGCAGTCGAGGCGGGCGCGGTGTTTGCCGAACTGAGTGCGCGACCGACATTCAGCGCACAGGGGCTCGATGCGATTGCCGCGGCACTCGCCATCGATGTGGCGACGCTGACAGCCGCACTGCCGCGTGCCGACGATCAGCATCAGGCAGTTGCTTCCAGTCGTGAAGGTTGGGATGCGTTACCGTCGCCGGATGCCGAGATACCGATGTGGCTCGGCGATGAAGCGGAGCCATGGTGGCCGGCAGATCACGAAGATATCGACACCGTATCGCAGCCGCCCAGCGATCTCGCCTTTGCCACAACCGGTAACGAGAGCCCGCGCATCCAGCAACCCGTCGATGCAGCACACGACGCACTCGCCGATTGCGTCGTATGGCTCGAGCGTAATTACCGCTTCGGCCTGGAGTCGGCGATCGGGCGCTTGTCGCTGGCAATCCGCCGTGGTGCGACGCAGGCCGCATTCGACGTGCTGACTGCGGACACATCGCCGCAGTCAGACCGTGCTGCGGTACTTCACGAGGACGCGGAACCGGGCCTGAGCGAACGCACGATCGCGCGGCTCGCGGCGGGTTTCGCACCGTATTCGACGGCACTGCGCGCTGCGCTTGCCGAAGCGACGCCCGACCCGCTGCCGCTCTTCGACGCACTAAACCGCTTTCGCATTCTGTGCGCGACACGTGGCGGTCCGCGCGGCGTCGAACAGTTGAACGCGGCGATGGCAGCCCAGGTACGTCGCTCGGCACACGTGCCGCTGGCAGTCGGCGCGCAATGGTTCGCTGGCCGGCCGGTGATGGTCACGCGCAACGACTACGCACTGGGCCTGTTCAACGGTGACATCGGCGTGACATTGCCGGGTCCGGGTGGTGCATTGCGTGTGTATTTCCGCTCCGGCGATGGCAGCGTGCGAGCGGTTTCACCGGCTGCGTTGCCGCCGCACGATACTGCCTTCGCGCTGACGGTGCACAAGTCGCAGGGCTCGGAGTTCGAGCATGCGGTGCTGGTGCTGCCGGCAGCGTTCAGCCGGGTGCTGTCGCGCGAACTGGTCTACACGGCGATCACGCGGGCGCGCGAGCGCGTCGAGGTGATCGGTTCGCGTGCAGTGCTGGCCCAGGCGATCGCGACACCGACCCGGCGCGATTCGGGTCTGGCCGCGCGCATTGCGTTTATCATCGCGCCATGACTTCCCGCTATCCCATCCCGCCGAACGAAATCGAACTGACCGCCGTGCGTGCGCAAGGCGCGGGCGGGCAGAACGTCAACAAGGTATCGAGTGCGATACATCTGCGCTTCGACGTGCGCGCGTCGTCGTTGCCCGACGTGCTGAAGATGCGGCTACTCGCGTTGTCCGATCACCGGCTCACACGCGATGGTGTCGTCGTCATCAAGGCGCAGGAGCACCGCACCCAAGAGATGAATCGCGCGGCCGCGCTGGCGCGGCTCGATCAATTGATCGAAAGCGTGAGCGTCACGCGCAAGGGGCGCATCGCAACCCGTCCGACACGCGCGTCGAATCTGCGACGGCTCGACACGAAGACAAAGCGTGGCGAAGTGAAGGCGGGGCGTTCGCGCATCGACGACTGAGGTGCTTTGGCAGAACCTGTCTTCGTTCTGCGCGAGGTGCAGTCCGGCGCTGCAGCGTCAGGGCACCGGACCGGAGATCACCGAGGCCGGCGTGAAGTCGACGCAGAACACGTTGAGCTCGCCGTTCCGTTCGACCGCAACCGCGGCGGTGTAGCAGTCCTCGCCGTCGGAGAGCGAGCGATGCGGGCCCATCATCGCGACACGCCCCGGTGCGGCCAGTGCGTGCTTGAAGTAGGCGCGCCGCGACCAGTTGCTGTACGTATCGGGAAACAGCGGGGCAAGACGCGCCGGCGGTTGCGCGGCTTCGCGCGGGGTGACTGACGGCAGCATCTGGTGGCCGAGCGCATTCGTCACGAACACGCGGCGCGCTTCGGGGAAAGCGAAAACTTTCTGCGCGGCCGTCGCGAGATCTGCGCCTGCTGCGTACATCTCGGCGCCCGCCAGCACCGTTTCCGCCAACCCCTCGAAGCTTACGCGCTGATGGCGCGCGTGCGTGCGCTCGTATTCCGAGAACTTGTCCCACATCGATTCGATCAGCGCGGGCGCCTGCGCGCTCGACGCACGGACCGAAGCCTCCGGCTGGCCGAGCCAGAAGCCCTGCACGAAGTCGACGTCGGCCTGCATGAGGATCATCAGTTCTTCGTCGGTCTCGACGCCTTCGGCGAGCACCATCGTCCCCAGTTGATGAAGCATCGAGATCAGATGGCTGATCATCGAGTTGTCGCCGTCGCGTTTGCCCGCGCGTGCAATCAGCGAGCGGTCGAGCTTGACGATATCCGGACGAAAGCGCCACACGCGGTCGAAGTTCGAGAAGCCGGTGCCGAAGTCGTCGATGGCGATCAGGAAGTCGCGCGGTTCGTCGGCGGCCAGCATGTTGGCGACGGCGGCTTCGTCATCGGCGGGTTGCTCCAGCACCTCGATGACGATGCGCTCCTGCGGCAGTCCGAAATGCGCAGACAGTTCGTCGATGAAGACACGCTGCGGCCAACTGGTCTCGAAGACCTGGGGGCGGGTGTTGAGAAAGAGCCACGCGCCGTCGATGCCTTGCTCGACGAAATTCGCCACATGCATGCAGCGCGCGAGACGGTCGAGCCTGCGCGCATCTTCCGACGAACGGGTCGCGGCGAACAGTGCTTCGGGTGAGACTGGTGGACCGAGGGGATTGTGTGCGCGCAGTAGCGCCTCGTAGCCGACGATGCGCCGGTGCGTGACGGACAACACCGGCTGGAACACGCTTTGCAGCGCGACGCCGCACCATGTGGCGCCCCAGCCGGCGTCGTTGCGCACGAGGTGGGGCAGCAGGTCGGGAAGCGTGCGGTCGTCGACGGTTGGCATGGCAATGAAACTCACAGGCCGCGGGCCACGGACACGCGCGGTCGATGCGCGCGCAACCGACACTCGGTCTGGGCGCTTGCCGAAGCAGAAGGCGCGAAGGCGCGGAAAATAATGCCAGCCAAGCTATGACTCCGGCAGATGGGTCGTAAATCAGTCTAGCAGTTCGTATGCTGCGTGAATGTACGGGTAATCACAGACCTGGCTGATCGTCAGGTTCGGCGATTGGGGCGTGCGTGAGTGCGAGCGCGTCTGCGCGACGGGCGGTATTCTGCTGCTTTTCATCGAGGAGGAACACATGTCGGAAATTGCAGTGGTGGCGATCTCTATCGCGAAACCTGGCGACGAAGAGAAACTGCGCGAAGCGGTCGAAGGGATCGTCGAACCGACGCGCAACGAGCGCGGCGCGCTTCAGTACGATCTGCATCGCGATGTGAAGGAGCCACGCCGGTTCGTTTTCTTCGAACGCTGGGAAAGCGAAGAAGCGCTCGCCGCGCACGCGAAGTCGGCGCATATCGCGGCTTACAGGCAGGCGGCAGCCGACTGGATCGAGCACGCGGAAATTCGCGTCCTCACGAAGATCAAATAGTCCGGCGCCATCGCATTGATGTGCCGGTGCTCGACGAACCAGCATGCGTTCGTGGACACCGGCATCACACGCGATAGAGAGTCAGTGCGTCGCCTGCGGGACGTCGAGAATCAGGATGATGGTCCAGTCCGCGTCGCCGTCGTGATGGTATTGCCGCTCGGCAACGATAAACGGCTGCTGCTTGCCGTCCGGGCCGAGGAACAGCACGTCGCCTTCCATCGGCAGGCATTCGACCGGCGGCAGCGCGAGGAACGCTTCCTGGCCGCCACGCGGCATGAGTTTTTCGATCTTCCGCGATGCGGCTTCGGTCCATTCGATGTCCAGCTGGATGTTGCTCATTCTGTCCTCCGCACCTGGGTGCGCACGGGTTGGGGTGGATGGGTGCGCGACTTTAGCATACCGGCGCGGCGCCTTCCGCCAGAAATCCCGGCAAGAAAAAAGCCGAAACCGGCGTGACCGGTTTCGGCTTTTTTCGCGATGTCCGCGCGACCCGAAGATGCGCGCTACACGAATCGATTACTGGCTTGCGGCGTCGGCCGCTGCAGCTTTCTCTTTCATGTGCTTCTTGTGATGATGCGCCATCGGCTTGTGATGCTTTTCCTTTTCCATCGACATGCCTTCCATCGATTGCTGCTGATGCGCCTGCAAATCTTGCGCACGTTGCTCGACGTCGGCGGCCTTGGCCGGATCGGTGCTCACCGTGACGCCTTCACTGTCTGTCTGCGCATAGGCTGCGCCGGACATTGCAGCAAGGGAGACCAGGATAGCCAGGGACACTTTCTTCATCGTTACCTCCGCAGGAGTGGTTAATGGACCCAAGGATGCCTGTCCAACCGGAAAGACACGTCATTCTAGCCAGCAATATCCGCTCCAACAGACGATCCGTAACAGAATTCACAGACAGTTACATCTTGTTACATTCATCCTGCGCCTGTAACGACCGGCTATGCAGGGCGCCTGGACAGGCGAGTGATGCAAAATGAATGGCTGGACGATACGAAATGTATCGCATGGCTAAGTAAATTTGACATCATCTCAAAACCAGCCGATGGCACGGTAGACGTGAAACTGTG
This sequence comes from Paraburkholderia acidicola, assembly GCF_002362315.1. Taxonomy (GTDB): domain Bacteria; phylum Pseudomonadota; class Gammaproteobacteria; order Burkholderiales; family Burkholderiaceae; genus Paraburkholderia; species Paraburkholderia acidicola. The sequence continues at coordinate 287,022 of NZ_MTZV01000003.1, read as the reverse complement.
CAATACCGATCAGCTCATGTAGCGCGGTCTCCGCGTTCACCAGATTGTCGTAGCGCGGCAGCACGCCGAGGTTCGCGTGGCGTGTGTTCGATATCGCGGGCTGCGGTGTCAGGCCGAAGCGATGAAAGTCGAGCAGGGCGCGGGGCATCTGGTAGGCGGACGTCACTAGGATCAGCGCGCCGTAATCTGCGTGTTTCACCATGTCCGAGACGAAGCGAGCGTTCTCGTAGGTCGTACGGCTGCGATTCTCGAGAACGATGTCGGCGCGTGGCACCTGGTCGCGCAGCAGCCAGGGCAGGTACGTGTCGGCTTCCGATGCGGTATGCCGTTGCGGGTTACCGCCACTCACGATCACCGTGCAGTGCGTTGCGACCTGCTTGCACTGTCGGTAGAGACTGGCGCTCGTGACGATGCGGAGAAGCGCATCGTGCTTCGGTACCAGCGTGCCCTGGCTATCGTATTCGGTGCCGCTGCCGAGCATGATGATCGCTGTATCTGGCGAGAAATTTGCAGTGCCGCCGGCGGGAATATCGGCTTGTGCCCAGGCGAGCAACGGGGCGGTCAACCAGCCTGCGGCGAGCAGCCAGAACAGCAAGATTCCCGCCACGGCGAGCATGATCCGCTGTCGTCGCCTTAGCACGATTGCAGCAAAAAAAAGCGCCAATAAAGTGAATAGAATCAATTTAAATGGGGTAACGTATGGTTTTCAGGACAAATCCACGCTCTTGCCATCGCACCGGAACGGTTGCATCGTCGGCACGTGGAGAGGACGCTAACAGGTCGTTCATACGGGGATCCTGAAGAGTGGGCAGCACCTGGCGCGAGACGGCGCCGTCGAACGTCGCAAGACGACTGTTCGCAATGGCTCCGCGCTGGCGCCTTAACGGCGGCGCGTTGCGGTATCGCGCAAAACTGAGTCATGGCTGCACTTTAAGAAAGAAGTGAGATGACCACGCATTCCAACGAAACGGTACTTGAAGCGTTGCGTCGGGCGCAATACCGTCAGGTCCCGTGGGCCAGACGTCCCGGCGTTTTCGAATATCTGCGTTCGCTCGGCCTGATGGAAACGGTCCGGCAGCGTACGGTGGCGCCAGCCCCCGGTTTTCATGCGCCGGTCGACATAGCCGTGCTGACCGAGCGAGGGCGGGCCGAGTTTGCGCGGCTCGCACGCGACGAGCGATCGATGGCCTGGGACACGCTGCGCGTGAACGACTACGTTGCCGCGAGCGAAGTACCGGCAGCCGATCTGGAAGCGCGCCTCTAGCGTCTGCCGCATGCGGTTCGACCCAGCGTTGCGACCGCGGTGATCGTCGGCCCGCAAGCCATCCAGTACACCCGCTGGCACACTAACCGGTGCAAAAAAAAGCCCGTATCGCGAAGATACGGGCTTACCGGATTACTACTGCCACGCTGTGCTTATGGCGTTAATGAGACTGGCGCGCGCGCAGGTGGTTCCCGGTTTCGATCCAGCAATCTCTCCTTCCTACTGCCGTGGCAGCGTATTGTTGCGTGCATTACGCGCAGGCGGGTCCGGTCGCGTGTGAGCGTTGCTCGCAATGTCGCCGCGCAGATCTCCGCGCGGCGCGGGCGGCGTGAATTCCTTCTGCTGTGCATTGGACCGTTGAGCGGCCGGCGTGCGTCCGTCCTTGGCACCCCAGCTCGAAGGGCGTTCCTGTGCTGCAGCGATGGCGACAATGGATGAAACCACAATGCCGCACAGAAGCAGGGACATTGGTTTCATATCGGCTCCCGTCAAGCCAGACGACCTGGGTGTAGTGGCATACGTCTACGGTATGCCCGGGAGCGAAAGCACGGTGTAAATAATAGTAAAAGGATGTTTCGTCAGCGGCTGAAGAAGCGCTCGCGTGAATCGCGGTCGCGCCGACGGAAACACATCGCGTACCAGTGCGATGAATGACGGACGTGTGGCCGTCTGCAGAATATCGCGTAACACAGCACGCGATGTAGCTGCCGTCTGGCCAACGCAGCGCAGATACGCATCGGGCGCCCGAAGGCGCCCGATAGCGGAGCAATCTACGTCAGGCCATCTTGACCGGCGCGCGCCAGGATTCCGGATTGGTCCAGAATGCACCGCGCAGGCGATCGCGGCTCGGCGGTGCGGGCGGCTTCGCTGCCGTGGCGCCGATGCGCCCACGCAGCGAAACTTCGCGACCGCTCGTGCCGAGTCGTTTCACTATTTCGGTGAGTGTGCCGTCGGCCTGCCACTCGTCGAAGCGGCGGCGGCAGGTCGGCGGCGACGGATAGCGACCGGGAAGCTTGGACCAGCCTTCACCCGTCGACAGCACCCACAGCACCGCGTTGACTACCGCCCGCGCTTCCACGCGAGGACGTCCGCGCCGTTCGCTCCGTGCGGGTTCCGCACAGAACAGCGCTTCGACCAGCGCCCACTCGTTGTCTCTTAAATCGTCGAACAGCATCATGTATCACCTCAGCGAAGCTAACTCCGGTGCGCTGCCCCGCGCCGCGCACTCTTCATGCACCCGTCAAACGAGTGCCAGGCGGGGTCGGGCTTGCCACGGCGGTTGGTATGCAATCGAACCGAAGATGGTGCCGACCCTGTGACACACCTCAATGCAGGAAGTGTGCCACTGTGCTACCAACCCCCTCGCAGCCCTACAGCGTCAGGCCAGCGCAGGCGCTAGCCAGGGGCGTATAAGAATCCAAAAAACCCATCCCGCAAATCAGGACAATCACCAATCTTGTGCAATCAGTCCCGCCTGGCGTGCGTTTGCGCCTTATTGCCGCACCGAAAAGCCATGCCGAAACCCATACTGTGTCGAGAAAGAAACAATACAATGCGCATCAAACGACTAGATTGATGAGACCACCAAATGAATGTGACGCTGCGCCAGTTGCGTGTGTTTATCGAAGTCTCGCGGCTACAGAGTTTCAGTCGCGCGGGCGATGAGATCGGTTTGACGCAGTCGGCGGTGAGCCGCTGCGTGCGGGAGCTGGAGACGGAAATCGGCCTGAAGCTGATCGACCGGACAACCCGTGAGGTCCAGCTGACGGACGTCGGCGCGAATCTCGTCGCGAGCGTGTCGCGCCTTTTGACCGACCTCGACGACACGTTGCGCGAGATCCGCGAGATCGGCGAGCAGCGTCGCGGCCGGGTGGTGGTGGCGGCGAGTCCGACGATCGCCTGCCGCCTGATGCCGCAGATCGTCGCCGGCTGCGGCCAGCAGTTTCCGTTCATCACGCTCGGCCTGCGCGACGATGTGCAAAGCGACGTGATCCGCAAGGTGAAGTCCGGCGAGGTCGATTTCGGCGTGGTGATCGGCCCGTTCACGACCGACGACCTGCTGGGCGAGCCGTTGATGACCGACTCCTTCTGCGTCGTCTGCCGCTCGGATCACCGGCTTGCTGCGCAACCGCAGGTGGCGTGGACGGATCTGGAGGGGGAGCGTCTCGTGATGCTGGACTACGCGTCCGGCAGCCGGCCGATCATCGATGCCGCGATGGATGAGCATGGCGTCAGCGCGACCGTGGTCCAGGAGCTTGGCCATTCGGCGACGGTATTCGGTCTCGTCGAAGCGGGCGTGGGGATCAGCGTGCTGCCGTGGCTGGCACTGCCGCTGCCTGCAGAGGTATCGCTGGTCGCACGATCGCTCGTGCCGCGCGCCGAGCGTACCGTCGAGCTGGTGCGGCGCCGCGACCGGTCGCTGTCACCCGCGGCCGAGGCGGTGTGGGGGCTGATCCGGCAATCGCCCGCGCGCGCCGAGGACCTGCGCTAGCCGGATGCAGCACACCGTGGCGGGCATTCTCCTCGAAGGACATGCCACGTTAAACTGCGACATACGCATTTCCCCCACCACACCCGACCTGTCCCGGATGTATCGATGAGCGAATCGGACCTGCCGAAGCCCCTTTTAGCAAATGCACGCGACGCAGTGCACGCCTTGCGCCCCTCCCAGATCCGCGAAGTGGCGAATGCCGGTTTCGGCATTGCCGACGTGCTGCCGTTCTGGTTCGGCGAATCGGACCGGGTGACGCCGCAATTCATCCGCGACGCGGCCAGCAATGCGCTCGCCGCAGGCGCGACCTTCTACACGCACAACCTCGGCATTGCGCCGCTGCGTGAGGCGCTCGCCGGATACGTGAGCTTGCTGCACGGCCCGACCACGGTCGACAACATCGCTGTAACGAGCGCCGGCGTCAACGCGCTGATGCTGGCGGCACAGCTCGTGGTCGGCGCGGGCGACCGGGTCGTCGCGGTAACGCCGCTGTGGCCGAATCTCGTGGAGATTCCGAAGATCCTCGGTGCGCACGTGGAAACTGTGGCGCTCGACTACGGTGCGCAGGGCTGGACGCTCGACCTCGACCGGCTGCTGGCGGCACTGACGCCCCAGACGAAGCTCTTGATGCTGAATTCGCCGAACAACCCGACCGGCTGGGTGATGACCCGCGACCAGCAGCGCACGGTGCTCGATCATTGCCGGCGGCACGGCATCTGGATCGTCGCCGATGAGGTCTACGAGCGGCTCTATTACGCCGATCCGGCGGCGCCCACTGCGCCGTCTTTCCTCGATCTCGCGGCGCGCGACGAACGCGTGATCTGCGTCAACTCGTTCTCGAAGGCATGGCTGATGACTGGCTGGCGACTCGGCTGGATCGTCGCGCCTGCTGCGTTGATGGACGATCTGGGGAAGCTCGTCGAGTACAACACGTCGTGCGCGCCAGCGTTCGTGCAGCAAGCGGGTGTCGCCGCCGTGCAGCAGGGCGAAGGCTTCGCGCGTGATCTTGCTGGCGAACTGCGCGTGGCACGCGATCATCTGGTGCAGGCGCTGGCTGCGTTGCCAGGCGTCGACGTGAAGGCGCCGCCGGGGGCGATGTATCTGTTCTTTTCGCTGCCTGGCGCGACCCGCAGCCTCGATCTGTGCAAGGCTCTGGTGCGTGAAGTCGGACTCGGTCTCGCGCCGGGTAGCGCGTTCGGTCCGGAGGGCGAGGGCTTCGTTCGCTGGTGCTACGCATGCGATCCGCATCGGCTGGACGCCGGTGTCGAGCGGCTGCAGCGCTTTTTGAGCCAGCACGGCGGGTAAGCGGACTGCGGCTCTCTGGCCTGGCGCGCGGGTCAGGCGCGGCTACCAGCCGGCTACCGGGTCGCCGCACACCCATGCCCGATTTCCCATCCCGGACTTTCGTCGTGGGTTACCGCCGGGCTTGCGTCGGGTTTTCGTCTTTACGCACTGCATGTTTTTGCGTAAGATGGCGCTCAGTCACGCGATTCCCTCCCGGGACATCGCTGCTCCGTCCGGCTGGGTCTGGCTCGGGTCTGCTTGGATGACCTGATTCGCCGCCCCCCGGTGCGTGCTCCCATCAATATGACCGATCAGAATCGGGCGAGCGCGTCTTCAGTTCCAATATCGTCTGTTTCGTCTGGTTGATCCGGTTCTTTGAGCCTAACCATAAGGTCTGATCTGGCTGCATGAATACCCAAGAGGCGAAGATCGTCCTCGAGACTGCCTTGATCTGTGCGCAGGAGCCGCTGAAGCTCGCCGACTTGCGCAAGCTCTTTGCCGACGGCGTGTCGGCAGACACGGTTCGCACGTTACTCGAAGACCTGAAGCAGGAGTGGTCGGGGCGCGGTGTTGAACTGGTTGGCCTCGCGTCCGGCTGGCGTTTCCAGAGCAAGCCCGCGATGCGTTCGTATCTGGATCGTCTGCATCCCGAGAAACCGCCGAAATATTCGCGCGCGGTGCTCGAGACGCTGGCGATCGTCTCTTACCGGCAACCGGTTACGCGCGGAGATATCGAAGAAATTCGCGGTGTGACGGTGAATACGCAGGTGGTCAAGCAACTCGAGGATCGCGGCTGGATCGAGGTGATCGGTCATCGCGACGTGCCGGGACGCCCGGCGCTGTATGCGACTACGCGGCAATTTCTCGACGACCTCGGTCTGAAGGCGCTCGACGAATTACCGCCGCTGGACGATCCGTCGGCGCAATTGAATATCGACTTGCTGGCTCAGCATTCAATCGAATTCGCCGATGGCGAAGTCCCCGCGACAGCCGATTTTACGGTTGAAGCGAGTGCGCCTACGGGTCTTGAAGAAGCGGGCGAGCACGTGTCGCTGGATGCTGCCGATAGCAGCGTCGAGACGCCGCTCAATGGTGAAGCTGCGCTTGAGCATGAGCCTGCCGCCGCGGCGCACGACGCAAATATTGAATCGCTGGCCGAACCGCAAGGCGCCGCATCGACGTCTGCTGGCGAGTCCGAACCGGCATCAGCGCATCCGGCCGATACCGGCGCTGCCGCAGCGGAAACCGCCGGCACTGCAAGCGACACCGGCAACACCAGCGTGGCAGAAGTCGATCCGGCTCTGCCCGCAACCGGTCCGACCGCGCTCTCCGAAGCGGAGCATGCGGACCAGGCCGACACAACCCATGTGGCGCATGGCGATCCTGAAGATCGCCCGGCTGCCGCGCACGACGACGGCGTATTGACCGACGACGAGGCTGCCTCGCGCAGCGCCTGACGTAACCGAACTTTTTTGCCGCGCCCGCAATGGGCGCGCGACCTGACACTCGAGGTTGTTTTGACACGTACCCACGATACCGACTCGTCCGAAGCAGAGCACGCTGTGCCTTCCGCGCGCCCCGACGAAACGCAACCGCGGCAGACCTCTGCTGCCGGGAACGAGCCCACGGCGCAGACGCCGGACGCAGACGGTGAAGACCGTCCGCGCCGCGGTCTGCGTCGGGGGCCGCGCAGCCTGATCGCGCGGCGCCGCGCAGGCGCAAAGGCAAAGAATGCCGATGGTACGCAGGCGGTTCAGCCGGCGCCCGTCGTGACGGAAGCGCCGCCTGACGGCGTTGTCGTTGCTCAGGTGCGTATGCCGCGCAAGGATCCGGGCGCGAAAGGCCCGCGCCGCAATAATGCCAATGGTGCGAATGCCAATGGCGGCGGCAAGCGTGGTGAACCGCGCGGCGACGCGCCGCGCGAAGGTGGCCCGCGGCAGAACCGCCGCGGCGACGCAGCGGCATCGGCCTCGGCACCCGCGGCTGGCGAGGCAACGCCGGACGAACTGTTCTCCTACGTGACCTCGCCGGCGTTCGACGCCGATAACAGCACGACCGGTGGCGTACGCGCACCGATGCTGCGGCGCGGCCGCGAAGCGGCGCCCAAGCGCGTGCTGTCGCCGGATGACGACGCACCGAAGCTGCACAAGGTGCTCGCGGAAGCGGGCATGGGCTCGCGCCGCGAGATGGAAGAGCTGATCGTTGCTGGCCGGGTGTCGGTCAACGGCGAACCGGCGCATATCGGCCAGCGGATCATGCCGACCGATCAGGTTCGTATCAACGGTAAGCCGGTCAAGCGCAAGTTGCAGAACAAGCCGCCGCGCGTGCTGCTGTATCACAAACCGACCGGCGAAATCGTCAGCCATGCCGATCCGGAAGGTCGCCCGTCGGTGTTCGACAAGCTGCCGCCGATGAAAACCGCCAAGTGGCTCGCGGTCGGCCGGCTCGATTTCAATACCGAAGGTCTGCTGATGCTGACCACTTCGGGCGACCTCGCGAACCGCTTCATGCATCCGCGCTACAGCGTCGAGCGTGAATACGCGGTGCGGGTGGTCGGTGAGCTGGCTGAAGGTGCGCGACAGAAGCTGCTGCACGGCGTCGAACTCGACGACGGCCCGGCGAATTTCCTGCGTATCCGCGATGGCGGCGGCGAAGGCACCAATCACTGGTATCACGTCGCGCTGGCCGAAGGCCGCAATCGCGAAGTGCGCCGGATGTTCGAGGCGGTCGGCCTGATGGTGAGCCGCCTGATCCGCACACGGCACGGTCCGATCCTGCTGCCGCGCGGCCTGAAGCGCGGTCGCTGGGAAGAGCTCGAGGACAACCAGGTGCGTAGCCTGCTGGCATCGGTAGGTCTCAAGGCGCCGACTGAAGAGAAGGGCAGTCGCAATGCGGCGCCGGAGCGTCGTCAGCCTGATCCGATGCAGACCTCGATGGGCTTCATTCATCGTGAACCGGTGCTGATGTCGCACGGCCGCTTCGATCAGCAGACGCCGCGTGGCGGTCGTCCTCAGGGGCGCCGTGGTGCCGCGACCGGCGGTTTCGGTGCGACGGGTGGCGCGGGTTCCGGTCTCGGCGGCGGGTTTGGCGGTAACCGGGGCGGTAGTCGCGGCAATGCTGCAGGCAATGGCATGGGCGGCAGTGGTGGCAATCCGGGCAATCGCGGTAGCCGTGGTGAGGTCGATGGCAATCGTGCGCCGTCCGGTAACGGTAACCGGGCAGGTGCCCGCGCTGGCGGTAATCCGGCTGGCCCCCGTCCGCAGGGCGCGAATCGCGGCGGGCCTGGTGGCGGTCGTGCTGGTGGTGGCAACCCGAATGCGGGCGGCAATCACGGCGGTCCGCGCGGTACACCGCGTAACCGCACCCGCGGCCGCTAGACGCCGCAGGGGCTGCGGTTTTTTCCGGCAGTCGATTTGACGAGTTTAGCCGGGTTTTCGTCCCGGCCCGGCAGCCGGGAACCCCAGGCGGCAATCCCGCCAGCGACTTGCGCAGCGCCGGCAGGCGCGCCCCGTAACGAGGGGCGGCCGGCTTCACCCAGGCAGGGCGCAAGTCACGCGACAACCCGAAAGATTCCCCCGAAATCAAGCGGTGACGGGCGTCGGAAGGCGTCCCGCAGATTGCGTTCGGGCGGAGAAAAGGCTACAATCGCAAAGTCGCTGGGCGTGCGGCTTTTCATGTGCGGCTCAGATGCGACCACCGGCAACAAGATTTTGGGCGTTTAGCCCATTTTTTTTTGCCGCTGCAGTTCAGTGGTTCGGCATCTCGGGTAGCACCAACGTGCGCCGGCTTGGCGCGCAGCCCGCGAGGTGAGATGGTCGCAGAGGCTTGCCGCGCGAACATCTTAGAGGGCATTGTGCAACTGACGGAACTGATAGAAACCACGGTCTCGGGTCTCGGCTACGAGCTCGTCGATCTCGAGCGCACCGGGCGCGGCATGTTGACCATTTACATCGATCAGCCCGCCGGCATTGCGATTGAAGATTGCGAAAAGGTCACGCGTCAGCTCCAGCACGTTTTGACGGTCGAAAACATCGAATACGAGCGGCTCGAAGTATCGTCGCCGGGTCTCGACCGCCCGCTGAAAAAACTGGCGGATTTTGAACGCTTCGCAGGCAGCGAAGCGGTGATCACATTGAAAAAGCCATTGGACGGACGGAAATCGTACCGGGGCATCGTGCATGCGCCCGAAGGCGAAACGATCGGTCTGGAATTTGAAGGGAAGGAAGGCGCCGCGATGCTCGATTTCACGCTCGCGGATATCGATAAAGCCCGCCTCGTCCCCAAAGTTGACTTTAGGAGCCGCAAACAATGAGTCGCGAAGTGTTGATGCTGGTGGATGCGCTGGCACGCGAGAAGAACGTCGACAAGGACGTCGTATTTGCCGCACTCGAGGCAGCCCTCGCTTCGGCCTCCAAAAAACTCTTCGACGAAGACGCGGACATCCGCGTCCACATCGACCGTGAAAGTGGCGAGCACGAAACCTATCGCCGCTGGCGTGTGGTGCCGGACGAAGCGGGTCTGCAGGAGCCGGATCAGGAAATCCTGCAGTTCGAAGCGATCGAGCAGAAGCCCGATGCGCAGATCGACGACTACATCGAAGAACCGGTGCCGTCCATCGAATTCGGCCGCATTGGCGCGCAGGCCGCCAAGCAGGTGATCCTGCAGAAGGTGCGCGACGCAGAGCGTGAGCAGATCCTCAACGACTTCCTCGAGCGCGGCGAAAACATCATGACCGGTACGGTCAAGCGTCTCGACAAGGGCAACTTCATCGTCGAATCGGGCCGTGTCGAAGCGCTGCTGCGCCGCGACCAGTTGATTCCGAAGGAAAACCTGCGCGTCGGCGACCGTGTGCGTGCGTACATCGGCAAGGTCGATCGCACCGCACGCGGCCCGCAGATCGAGCTGTCACGCACTGCGCCCGAATTCCTGATGAAGCTGTTCGAAATGGAAGTGCCGGAAATCGAGCAGGGCCTGCTGGAAATCAAGGCCGCGGCACGCGACCCTGGTGTGCGGGCAAAGATCGGTGTGGTCGCTTACGACAAGCGCATCGACCCGATCGGCACCTGCGTCGGTATCCGCGGTTCGCGGGTACAGGCTGTGCGCAATGAGCTCGGTGGCGAAAACGTCGACATCGTGCTATGGTCGGAAGATCCCGCCCAGTTCGTGATCGGCGCGCTCGCGCCGGCAGCCGTTCAGTCGATCGTCGTCGATGAAGAGAAGCATTCGATGGACGTCGTCGTCGACGAAACCGAACTGGCGGTCGCAATCGGCCGTAGCGGCCAGAACGTGCGTCTTGCCAGCGAACTTACCGGCTGGCAGATCAACATCATGACGCCGGACGAATCTGCGCAAAAGCAGAATCAGGAGCGTGGTCTTCTGCGCGACCTGTTCATGGCGCGTCTCGATGTCGACGAAGAAGTTGCCGACATCCTGATCGACGAGGGCTTCACGAGCCTCGAAGAGATCGCTTATGTGCCGCTCAACGAAATGCTCGAGATCGAGGCCTTCGACGAAGACACCGTGCACGAGCTGCGTAACCGCTCGCGTGACGCGTTGCTGACGTTGGCGATCGCAAATGAAGAAAAGGTCGAGAATGTCGCACTCGACTTGAAGAGCCTTGACGGTATGGATGCCGACCTGCTCGCGAAGCTGGCCGAACATCAGATCCAGACGCGCGACGAGCTGGCAGAACTGGCTGTAGACGAGCTGGTCGAGATGACCAGCATCGAAGAGGAAGCCGCAAAGGCACTGATCATGAAAGCACGTGAACACTGGTTCCAGTGAGAAATGACCATGGCCCACTAAATTGAACGCGGTCGCGAGGCCGCACGAACCGATGCTAACCGCAAGGAATCGGTCCTTGCACTAAGAGGAATGAATGGCGAGTAACAACGTAGCCCAATTTGCCGCGGAACTGAAAATGCCTGCCGGCGTGCTGCTCGAGCAGCTGCAGGCGGCGGGCGTCACAAAAGCGAACGAAGACGACACCTTGTCCGAGACGGACAAGGCGCGTCTGCTCGACCACTTGCGTAAGTCTCACGGCTCGACTGATGCAGACAAGCGCAAGATCACGCTGACGAAACGGCATACGTCGGAGATCAAGCAGTCCGATTCGACGGGTAAGGCTCGCACCATTCAGGTCGAAGTGCGCAAGAAGCGCACCTTCGTCCGCCGCGATGAAGCGGCCGAGCAAGGAGCGGATGCATCGGTTCAGGTAGCTGAAGCCGACGAGGCAGAATTGCAGCGTCGCGAGGAAGAAGCACGTCACGAAGCCGAGCTGCTCGAAAAGCAGGCGCTGGAGCTGAAAGAGCGCCAGGAACGCCTCGAACGCGAAGAAGCCGAGCGTCGTGCCCGCGAAGAAGCGGCAGAAGCCGAACGTCGCCGCGCTGAAGAAGAAGCGGCGAAGAAGCGTGCGGCCGCCGATACCGCTGCGGCCCACGAAGTCGCGGCGCAAGCCGTCGTGGCCGAAACGCGCGAAGCTGAGCCTGCTGAGCAGGAAGACGAACAACGCGCCGCCGCTGAACGCGCCGCGCAGCGCGAAGCCGCGAAGAAGGCAGAAGACGCCGCACGCGAAGCTTCCGAAAAGACGCGCGCCGAACAGCAGGAAGTGTCGCGCCGCCGGGCGGCTGCGGAAGCCGAAGCACGCGCGATTCGCGAAATGATGAGCACGCCGCGCAAGGTCCCGGTGAAGGCACCGGAACCGGTTGCTGCGAAGCCGGTCGAGCCGCCGAAGGCCGCGGAAGCGAAGGGCACGCTGCACAAGCCGGCGCGTCCACCGGGCGAAGACAAGCCGCGTCCGGTTGCGAAGAAAACGACTACGACGACCACGACGACGGCTGCACCGTCTACGACCGCCGGCGACAAGAAGAAGCCGGGCGGCAAGGGCGGCTGGCAGGACGACGCAGCGAAGCGCCGCGGCATCAAGACGCGCGGCGACACGAGCGGCGGCGTCGATCGCGGCTGGCGCGGCGGCCCGAAGGGGCGCGGCAAGCATCAGGACGCGAACACGACGTTCCAGGCACCGGTCGAACCGATCGTCCGTGAAGTGCACGTGCCGGAAACCATCACGGTGGCCGACCTCGCGCACAAGATGGCCGTCAAGGCTTCGGAAGTCATCAAGGTGATGATGAAGCTCGGTCAGATGGTGACGATCAACCAGATGCTGGACCAGGAAACGGCGATGATCATCGTCGAGGAACTGGGTCACCACGCGGTTGCTGCGAAGCTGGACGATCCGGAAGCGATGCTGGTCGAAGGTGAAACCACCGACGCCGAACTGCTGCCGCGTCCGCCGGTCGTGACCGTGATGGGCCACGTCGACCACGGCAAGACCTCGCTGCTCGATTACATCCGTCGTGCCAAGGTGGCCGCGGGCGAAGCGGGCGGGATTACGCAGCACATCGGCGCATACCACGTCGAAACGCCGCGCGGGGTCATCACGTTCCTCGATACGCCGGGCCACGAAGCGTTCACGGCCATGCGTGCCCGCGGTGCGAAAGCAACCGACATCGTGATTCTGGTGGTCGCTGCCGACGACGGCGTGATGCCGCAAACCAAGGAAGCGATTGCCCACGCGAAGGCTGGCGGCGTGCCGCTCGTCGTCGCGATCAACAAGATCGACAAGCCGGATGCCAATACGGATCGCGTGAAGCAGGAACTCGTCGCGGAAGGCGTCGTGCCGGAAGAATACGGTGGCGAGTCGCCGTTCGTGCCGGTGTCGGCGAAAACCGGCGCGGGCATTGACGATCTGCTCGAACAGGTCCTGTTGCAGGCCGAAGTGCTGGAACTGAAGGCCCCGATCGATGCACCGGCCAAGGGTCTCGTCATCGAAGCGAAGCTCGATAAGGGTAAGGGTCCGGTGGCTACGATCCTCGTCCAGTCGGGTACGCTGAACCGTGGCGACGTAGTGCTGGCAGGTAGCGCCTACGGCCGTGTGCGGGCCATGCTCGACGAAACCGGCAAGCCGACCAAGTCGGCGGGTCCGTCTATCCCGGTTGAAATCCAGGGTCTGTCGGAAGTGCCGCAGGCGGGCGAAGAAGTCATCGTCATGCCGGACGACCGCAAGGCACGTGAAGTCGCACTGTTCCGTCAAGGCAAGTTCCGCGACGTCAAGCTGGCAAAGCAGCAAGCCGCGAAGCTCGAGAACATGCTGGAGCAGATGAGCGAAGGCGAAGTGCAGTACCTGCCGCTGATCGTCAAGGCCGATGTGCAGGGTTCGCAGGAAGCGCTCGTGCAGTCGCTGCAAAAACTGTCTACCGACGAAGTGCGCGTGCAGATCGTGCACGGTGCGGTGGGTGGCATCAGCGAAAACGACGTCAACCTCGCGACCGCTTCGAAGGCTGTCATCATCGGCTTCAACACCCGCGCAGATGCGCAGGCGCGCAAGCTGGCCGAAGCGAACGGCATCGATATCCGCTACTACAACATCATCTATGACGCTGTGGATGAAGTGAAGGCGGCGATGTCCGGCATGCTCTCGCCGGAGAAGCGCGAAGTCGTCACCGGGATGGTCGAAGTGCGTCAGGTCTTCAAGGTACCGAAGATCGGTGCAGTGGCCGGCTGTATGGTCACGGACGGTTTCGTCAAGCGCACATCGTCGGTACGCGTGCTGCGCGAGAACGTCGTGATCCACACCGGCGAACTCGACTCGCTGAAGCGCTTCAAGGACGACGTGAAGGAAGTGCGTCAAGGCTTCGAGTGCGGGATGTCGATCAAGAACTTCAACGACATCCAGGAAGGCGACCAGTTCGAAGTCTTCGAGGTCACGGAAGTCGCGCGTACGCTGTAACGACTGCGCAAGACACACCGGGCGGAGCGGGCGCTTGCCCGGCTCCGCCCGTTTTGTTTTTGTGCCTACGGATTCACCATGCCAAAAAAACGTTCTTCTCCCAATCGCAATGTGCAGATCGCGGATCAGATCCAGCGCGATCTGTCCGAACTGATGCGCGAGGTCAAAGACCCGCGCATCGGCCTTGTCACGATCCAGAGCGTCGAACTGACGCCGGACTACGCGCACGCGAAGATCTTCTTCACGACGTTGACGGGCGACCCGCAGCAGACGCTCGAAGCGCTCAATCACGCGGCAGGCCATCTGCATAACCAGTTGTTCAAGCGCCTGCACATTCATACGGTGCCGACGCTGCATTTCCACTACGACAAGACGGTCGAGCAGGCCGTGGAGATGTCACGCCTGATCGACCAGGCGAATGCTGACCGCGCGAAAGACGATTGAGCGGACTTGTTTCCCTGAACTTCTGAACGACGGCCGCCTGGCGGCCGGATCTGGCTTCTCAAGATGAACGGACCTGAACGTGCTGGACGTGGACCTGAGCGTCCTCGCGTGCCGCGGCGTGTGCTCGACGGCGTGCTGTTGCTCGACAAGCCGCTCGGACTGTCGAGCAACGATGCGCTGATTCGCGCAAAACGCCTCTATCTGGCGAAGAAGGCCGGTCACACCGGCACCCTCGACCCGCTTGCCTCGGGCCTGCTGCCGCTCTGCTTCGGCGAGGCCACGAAATTCTCCCAGGATCTGCTCGAAGCCGACAAGACCTATGAGGCGACGATGCGGCTCGGCATCCGCACGACGACCGGCGACGCGGAAGGCGAAGCGCTGGAGACGCGCGATGTCGTGTGCGATGAGCCAGCGGTACTCAAGGCACTGGCGGGTTTTCGCGGCGACATCGTGCAGGTGCCACCGATGTATTCAGCGCTCAAGCGCGACGGCAAGCCTTTGTACGAATACGCGCGGGCGGGGCAGGTGGTCGAGCGCGAAGCGCGGCCGGTCACGATCCATGTGCTGGAATTGCTTGCCTGTGCGTTGCCCGACGTGACGTTTCGCGTGACCTGCAGCAAGGGGACTTACGTGCGCACGCTCGCCGAAGACATCGGCGAGGCGCTGGGCTGCGGCGCGCATCTGGTTGCATTGCGGCGTACGGCGGTCGGTGCGCTGACGCTTGAGCATGCGGTGACGCTCGATGCATTGTCCGATGCTGACGCAAGCGCGCGCGATGCGTGGCTGCAACCGGTCGATGCATTGCTGTCGACGTTTCCTGCTGTTTACCTCGATGAAGAATCTGCGCGGCGCTTTCTGCATGGCCAGCGTTTGCGTCTGAGCGAGTTGCCGCAGGCCGCTAACACTACGTTGGACCTTCCTTCCGATCTCCCACGTGTGCGTGTCTACACACAGGACAAGCGACTACTCGGTGTGGCGAAGATGATCGATGGCGTGCTGGCGCCGGATCGTCTGGTCGTCACAGCGAGCTAAGGCAACGACGCGATGCCGGTGGTTGGGAAAGCATCCCGAATCGCCGCCACCCGCAAGCTGCCCACCACCCCGAGCCACTCGCTCAATCCACGCCCCCACCCAGCGCCTTATACAGACTCATCTGATTGTTAAGCCGGTTCAACTGATTCAACGCCAGCGTGCTTTGCGCTTCGCGCAAGCGTTGTTGCTGGTCGAGCCACGGCTGCACACCGGTCGCACCCGCCTTGAAGCGCGAGCGCGTGAGCGTTTCCGCCCGCTGCGCCTGCGCGAGGGACAGCGCCCGCTGCTCCGCCTCCTGATCGAGCTGCACGCGTTTGGACAACGCATTCTCCACTTCGCTCAGCGCGCCATAGAGCTTCTGACGGAAGTTGACGACCGCTTCCTCGTACTGCGTTCTCGACACCTTGATCTGTAGCTGCATTGTGTTCCACTGGATGAACGGCAGCGTGAGGCCGAGGCCCAGTGCGGCGACCGGGTTCTGCAGTACACGTTCGAGACTTGCGCTCGACGTGCCGAGCGAGCCGGTCAGCGAGAAAGTCGGGTAGAAGCTGGTTCGCGTGATCTCGACATTCGCGAGCGACTCGCGCAGTCGGAATTCACTGGCGCGCAAGTCGGGACGGCGGCCGAGCACGTCGGCGGGCAGGCCGGCCTGTACACCCGGCAACGGCCGCTCAGGTAGCGCGTGTGGTTCCGCGGCGAGCGTTTGCGGCGGCCGGTCGAACAGAATGGCGAGCGCATTGCGGTTCTCGGTGCGCTGCTGAATCAATTCGGTTTGCGCAGCGCGCTGTGCCGACAGCGTCTGCTCCGCCTGCGTGACGTCGAGACCCGACACGGCACCCGCGGCGTAGCGCGACTGGACGAGCGCGAGCGTCTGCTCCGCATACGCGATGTTGGCATCGCCAAGCGCGATCTGCTGGTTCAGATAACCGCTCTGCCAGTAGAGCGATGCCGTCGTGCCGATCAGCGTCAACCGGACCGCTTCGCGATCGGCAACGGTCGCTTCCACCTCCCAGCGCGCAACGCTACGTTGCGCCGCAAGCTTGCCCCATAGATCCAGCTCGTAGCTAAGCGAGCCGCTCAGGTTGCTCGACCGGCTTTCCTGGTGAGTATCGAGCGAGCGCGACACATTGCCGTTCGCGCCGAGCGTGACGTCGGGCGTGAGATTCGTATTGCTGAGTCCGGCCTGAAGCTGCGCGCGGTACACTCGAATCGCGGCGGCGGCGAGATCGTTGTTGGTCTTCAGCGCATCCTCGATCAACCCGTCGAGCACGGGGTCGCCGAAGCTGTGCCACCAGAGCGCAGACGCCGATGCGGCCGTGGACGAAACGGGCGAGTTCCAGTGCGCGGGCATGTCGACCGGCGGCAACGCCTCGCCACGCGTATTCGCACAACCGGATAACACAGCTGCTGCGCAGGCGAGCGTGAGGACGGTGCGCCGAAGAGGGATCATCGGAGTCATTGTGCGAAGCCCCTCAATCGCGTGCGAGCGCATCGATCGGATCGAGGCGCGAAGCGTTGCGCGCCGGCATGAAGCCGAACACGATGCCGATCAGCGTCGAGCACAGGAAGGCGGAGACGATCGAGGTGGCTGAGAACACCATTTTCCATTGACTGACAAAGAGAGAGAACAGGAAGCTCATACCGAACGACAGCACGATGCCGATTGCGCCGCCCATCAGGCAGACCAGCACGGCTTCGACGAGGAACTGCTGCATGATGTCGGTCTGACGCGCGCCCACCGCCATACGGATGCCGATTTCGCGGGTACGCTCGGTGACCGACACGAGCATGATGTTCATCACACCGATCCCACCCACCACCAGCGAGATCACCGCAATCAGCGACAGCAGCAACGTGAGCGATTGACCGGTCTTCGCGACTGTCTTCACGATGCTGTCCATGTTGTAGGTGAAGAAATCCTTGCGGCCGTGGCGTTGCTTCAGCAGCTTCGTGACGCTTTGTTCTGCTGCACTGCTGGGCTGGCCATCGCGCACGCGCACGGTGATGCTGTCGAAGTACTGCTGGCCGAAGAGCCGACCGCTCGCGGTGGTGTAGGGCACCCAGACGCTGAGGTTTTTTACGTCGCCGAACGCGCTCTTCTTTTCGGCGGCGACGCCGATCACGACAGAGGGCAGGTTGTCGATCAGGATCACTTCGCCGAGCGGGTTCGGATTCGCACCGAACAGCTTGCGCCGCGTGTTCTGGTCGATCACGACCACCTGCGCCTGGCGGCGCACCTCGTCGGGTCCGAAGGCGATGCCCTGCGCCATCTTCATACCGCGCACCTGGAAAAAGCTGGCGCCGACACCGCTGATCTGTGCGTTGACGTCGATGTTCCGGTAGCGCAGCAGCAGACTGCGCGAGGTCTCGGGGGTTGCACTGTCGATGTAGTGCTGTTCGACAAGCGCGGCGACGTCGGCAGGCACGAGTGTCTCGATCGTGCTGGCGTGGCTGTCGCCCCAGTCGGAGCCCGGATAGATGTTGATCGTGTTGGTGCCCATGGCGCTGATCTCGTCGAGCATGTAGCGCTTCGCACCTTCACCGATCGCGACGATCGATACCACCGAAGTGATCCCGATGATGATGCCGAGCATCGTCAGCAGCGTGCGAAGCCGGTGCGAAACCAGCGCGATCCACGCCATCTTGAATGCTTCGGCGAAGCGACCGAGACCCGCCGACAGCCGATGCGCGCGACGCGCGGCGACGCCCGTGCTGGCTTCGCCTCGTCCGTCGTCTGCCACGCTGCGCACGTTGCGACGGTCGCGGACAATTTCGCCATCGCTGATCTCGATGATGCGCTGCGCGTGTACCGCCACGCTCTCATCGTGCGTGACGATGATGATGGTGTGACCGAGCGCGTTCAGTTCGCGCAGGATGCGGATCATGTCCTGACCGCTCTTCGTATCGAGCGCGCCCGTCGGTTCGTCGGCGAGGATGACTTCGCCGCCGTTCATTAGCGCACGGGCGATGCTCACGCGCTGCTGCTGGCCGCCCGATAACTGGCTCGGCCGATGCTCGGCGCGCTCCGCGAGCCCGAGGCGCGCGAGCAGTTGTGCGGCCCGCTCGCGTCGCTCGGCATGCGTGCTGCCGGCGTAGACGGCGGGCATTTCGACATTGCCCGTGGCGGTCAGGTGCGGCAGCAGGTGGTAGCGCTGGAAGATGAAACCGAAGTGCTCGCGGCGCAACTGCGCGAGTTCGTCACCGGTCAGCTCGCCGGTCTCGCGGCCACCGACCCGGTAGCTGCCTTCGCTCGGATGATCGAGACAGCCGAGGATATTCATCAGCGTCGATTTTCCCGAGCCCGATGCGCCGATGATCGCGACGATCTCACCCGCTTCGATCGAGAGGTTGACGTCCTTCAGCACGACGACATCCTTGTCGCCCGCGGGGAAGCGGCGGGTGACGTTCGTCAGTTGCAGCAACGGTTGCGGCATCGTCAGGTCCCCGCAGCTGACGCAGCGGCTGCGGCTTCGGCTGCATCTGAGGCTTCGCCGATGATCACGTGCTCACCTTCCTTCAGCCCCGCCAATACCTCCACGCTGACGTTGTTATTGATGCCCGTGCGTACCTTGCGGGTCTCGACCCGCTTGTCGCTGGTGAGCACGCGCACGATGTAGGACCCATCCTTGTCTTTTTCGCCGAGCGCGGCGACCGGGATGCTGAGCGCGTGGGATGCGGTGCCGAGCAGTACGTTGACCTGCGCGGTCATCGCAATGCGCAGGTGGTGGTCCGGATTCGGCACTTCGAACAACGCGTTGTAGAACACCGCCGTGTTCGATTTCGACGAGCCACCGCCCATGCCACCCAGACCGCCTTGCGAGTCGGCGAAGTTTTGTGGTGCCGGCTCGACCGTGCGCAACTTGCCGTAATAGCGTTTGTCGGTTTCGCCGAGAATCGTGAAGTAGGCGGTCTGGCCAGGGTGGATGCGGATCACGTCTGCTTCGGACACTTGGGCCTTCACCGTCATCGTGTCGAGCTGGGCAAGCTTGAGGATCACGGGCGCCTGTTGTTGCGCGATCACGGTCTGGCCTTCCTGCGTCACGATGGCAACGACTTCGCCGTTCATCGGCGCGACGATCCGCGTATAGCCGAGGTTCGCCTGGGCGATCTCGATCTGCGTGCGGGAGGCACGGATCTGCGCATCGAACGACGCCAGGCTCGCGCGCTGCATGTCGAGACCGGCTTGTGCGGCTTCGTAGTCCTGCCGTGCGGTGGAATCGTCGGAGAGCATCTGCTGCTGGCGCTTGAACGCGAGTTCGGCCTGCAGCAACTGGGCGGCCACCGAGCGCTTCTGTGCGACCAGACTCTGTTCGTTGGCCTCGGCCTGACGCAGCGCGTTCTGCGGGATGACGGGGTCGATCTCGGCAAGCCATTGCCCTTTGGTTACCTCGTCGCCGAGCTTGACCTTGAGCGACTTCACCTGCCCGGTCACCTGCGCGCCGACATCGACCTGTTTGAACGCCTGCAAGGTGCCGGTGGCGAGCACGGCGTTTTCGAGATCAGTGCGGCCGACCTTCGCGGTGAGGTATTGCGGGCCCTTGTCGCCGGAGAAGAAATGCAGGCAGAGCGCAGCAAGCAGGATCAGCGCGACGGCGCCGGCCACGATGCCGGTCCAGCGGCGTTGGGTTTTTTTCATGGGAGAGAGGATCGCGAGCGTAACGTAATTGAAAGTCGCGTATTGGAATACAAACCAGCCCGGCAGTTCAATGTGTGTACAAAACTCATCAATTTTCAGACAGTTCTTAACAACTTGGCTGGCGTGGGAGGTGTGATCGGATGATCGGGGTAGCGGTCAGGGACGAGCGGATGCAGGCCGAACTGCCGCAGCAGCTCGACGTTCAGCCGTAACAACAGATCAAGAAATGAAATCGGCCGCGGCGGGAGCGCGCGGCCGAACTGATTGACGGGTCGATCGTTTCAGAAGCGCATCAATGCGCCGCCGAAGCCGCCGCCCCGGCATCGCCGCCGCCCGAGCGATCAGGTCGCGTGATCCAGATCAATCCGACCAGCGCGACGAAAATGCCGGCCGAAATATAGAAAATATCGTTCACGCCGAGCTGCGCAGCCTGTTGCGTCACCATCGAGTTGAACAGCCCATGCGCCTGCTGCTGGCTCAAGCCCGCGTTTTGCATCTGCTGCATCGATTGGGCGAAGACAGGGTTGTACCGGGACGCCTGTTCGGTCAGTTGCGCGTGATGCAGGACCGTACGGTGATCCCATGCAGTCTGGAAGATCGACGTACCGATACCACCGCACATGATCCGCACGAAGTTCGATAGCCCCGACGCCGCTGGAATCCGGTTGCCGGGTAGCCCGGACAATGTGATCGACACGAGCGGAATGAAGAAGCCGGCCATGCCGATGCCCTGGATCAAGGTGGGCAGCAACAGCGAAAACTCATCGACACCGGTCGTATAGCGTGAGCGCATCCAGAAGATCAGCGCGAAGATCAGGAACGACGCCGTGGCGATATAGCGCGGGTCGGTGCGCGGCAGGATCTTGCCGGTGAGCGGCGAGAGTATGACCGCGAAGATGCCGACGGGCGCCATCACGAGGCCCGCATCGGTGGCGGTGTAGCCGATATCGGTTTGCAGCCATAGCGGCAGTAGCACGAGATTGCCGAAGTACAGCCCGTAGCCGATCGACAGCGCGACCGTACCGCCCGTGAAGTTACGCAGCTTGAACAGCGACAGGTCGACGACCGGATGTTCCGCGGTCAGCTCCCAGACGATGAAGAACGCGAGCGCGATCACGGCGGTGAGCGCGAGCACGACGACGGTCGTCGACGAGAACCAGTCGAGGTCCTTGCCCTTGTCGAGCATGACCTGCAACGAACCGACCCAGATGATCAGCAGCGAGAGACCGACACCGTCGATCGGTGCCTTCTTCACGACCGAGTCGCGGTTACGGAAGATCATCCACGTCGCGAGCGCGGCGACTGCGCCGACCGGGATGTTCACGTAGAAGATCCACGGCCACGAGATGTTGTCCGAGATCCAGCCGCCTAAAATCGGCCCTGCGACCGGCGCGATCAGCGTGGTCATCGCCCACATCGATAGCGCCATTGGCGCCTTGGCGCGCGGATAGCTGGCGAGTAGCAGCGTTTGCGACAGCGGGATCATCGGGCCGGCAACTGCCCCCTGCAGCACACGCGATGCGAGCAGGAAGGGCAGGGTGGGCGCGAGGCCGCACATCCACGACGAGATCACGAACAGCACGATCGACGCCATGAAGAGACGCACCTGGCCGATGCGATCGGTGAGCCAGCCGGTGAGCGGCACCGAGATCGCGTTGGCCACCGCGAACGAGGTGATGACCCACGTGCCCTGATCCGACGACACGCCGAGGTCGCCAGAGATAGACGGGATCGATACGTTCGCAATCGACGTATCGAGCACGTTCATGAAAACGGCGAGCGACACCGCGATGGTGCCGATCACCAGTTGCGCACCCTCTAGCGGCGGATGAGGGACTTGCGCCTGAGCTTGAGCCATTCAGAAACCTTGCGTTGATGCGCCGCTTACAACGGCTTGGCAGCGGTTTTCTGTGTCGTGCCGGCACCCTGGCCTGCGTTGGCTGCGATGATGCGGGCGATCTCGGCATCGGCCTGGTCGCCGTACTTCGCGAACACGTCGGTCTGATAGACCGTGTTTTTCGCGTTAGTGAGTTCGCTGCCCGAGTCGTCCTTGATGTCCACATCGACCTGCATCGACAGGCCAATACGCAGCGGGTGTTTCTCGAGTTGCTGCGGATCGATCGCGACACGCACCGGCAGACGCTGCACGACCTTGATCCAGTTACCCGTCGCGTTCTGCGCAGGCAGCAGCGAGAACGCCGAACCCGTACCCGCCGAGAAGCCGACCACCTTGCCTTGATACTTGACCGACGAACCGTACACGTCCGCCGTCAGTTCGACCGGCTGGCCGATGCGGATGTGCCGCAACTGCACTTCCTTGAAGTTTGCGTCGACCCATACGGAGTTCAGCGGCACGACGGCCATCAGCGGGTTGCCCGGCGATACGCGCTGGCCGACCTGCACCGAGCGCTTCGCCACATAACCGTCGACCGGTGCGGGCAGCGTATTGCGCGCGTTCGCGAGGTACGCGTCGCGCACCTTCGCTGCGGCTGCCAGCACGTTCGGGTGATCGGTGACTGTTGTGTTCGCGGTCAGCGCGCGGTTCGATGCGAGCTGTTGCTGTGCGGCGTCGAGCGCGGCCTGTGCGCTCTTCACGGAGTCGCGTGCGTGCGAGATTTCTTCCTGCGATACCGCGCCGGTCTGTGCGACCGTCATGCGCCGGCGCAGATCGTCCTGGGCACGCGACAGATCGGACTGGCGGACCGCGACCTGGGCTTCGTACTGGCTGTCGTCGGCAAAGAGGCCGCGCACCTGGCGCACTGTCTGCGCCAACTGGGCTTCGGCTTGTTCCAGCGCGACGCGTGCATCGGCCGGGTCGAGCACGACGATCGGATCGCCGGCCTTCACGGTCTGCGTGTCGTCGGCGTTCACCGCGATCACGGTGCCTGTCACCTGCGGTGTGATCTGCACGACGTTGCCATTCACGTAGGCGTCGTCGGTGCCTTCATGGAAGCGCGCGACGAGGAAGTAGTACAGACCATACGCAATCGCGGCGATCAGGATCACGATGACGAGCAGCGTCATCATCCGCTTGCGTTTGCCGTTATTGTTCGCCGCTTGTGTGCTGGCGGCGGGTTGCTGAGGGGTGCTCATGGATGGGCTCCGGGTTCTCTCAATCTTTGTCGTTCAAACGTGTGGAATCAGTTCGCGGCCTGCGTGGCCGTTGTGGCGGCGGGTACGGCCGCAGCCGGTTTTGCGTCCGTCGGCACGACGAGGCCCGTCTGCGTGGCGTCGAAGCCGCCGCCCAGCGCCTCTATCAGTCCGATCTGCTGGTCACGACGGCGCATCTTCAGGTTCGTCACTGTCTGTTCGGCGGCGAGGCGACTCTGGTCCGCGGTCAGCACCTGCAACTGCGGCGATAGCCCTGCCTTGTAGCGGATCACGGCCAGCTGGTACGCCTTGGTCGAGGCATCGAGTGCGCGCTGGGCGTCACCCGACTGGTTGTCGATCGAGCGGATCGTCGACACCTGCGTCGCCACGCCCGACAGCGCGTTGATCAGCGTCTGGTTGTAGTTCGCGACATCGAGGTCGAAGTCGGCATAGCGGCCCTTCAACTGCGAGCGCAATGCGCCGCCGTCGAAGATCGGCAGATGGATAGCGGGTCCAATCTGCGTTTGCCGGCTGGACGACGTCAGAAAGCGACCCCAGCCCAATGCGTCGAAGCCGATGCCGGCCGACAGATTGACGTCCGGGAAGAACTCCGCTTTCGCTTCCTTCACATCGTGCATCGCGGCTTCGACCTGCCAGCGCGCCGCCACGATATCGGGCCGGCGTGACACGAGGTCGGCGGGCAGATTGTCGGGCAGGGCGACGATGTTGCCGGTTGTCAGCACCGGCTCGGCGATCTGCAGACCGCGGTCGGGGCCTTTGCCGAGTAGCGCGCCCAGCTGGTAGCGGGTGGTCGTGATCTGGCCGTCCAGGTCGGTCAGGTTGGCCTGGGTCGTCGCGATATTGCCGTTCGCGGTCTGCCGCTCGACGTTCGTGTCGAGACCGGCGCCGACGCGGTCATTCGTGATCCGGCCGATGTCCTGGCGGTTGGCGATTTCGCGCTTCGCGATGTCACGCAGCGCATACAGCTGCGCGAGCTGGTTGTAAGTGCGTGCCACGGACGCCGCGAGCGTCACGCGGGCCTGCTGCATGTCGGCTTCGGCGGCTTTTTCCTGCGAGACCGCCTGGCCGAGGCGCTGACGGTTCTTGCCCCACAGGTCCAGATCCCACGAAGCGCTCGCGAGCGCGTTGTTTTCGCTATACCAGGTGCCGCCAAACGGTGGCGGGTAGATCCCGTTACCCGAGAACAGCTCGCGGGTCCACGAATAACTGCCGTTGACCGTTGGCAGCAGTGCAGCGCGCGAACTCTCGATGTACGACGAGGCCTTGGCGATACGCGCCTGCGCCTGGGCGATCGACGGGCTGCCATCGAGCGCTTCGGCGATCAGCTTGGGCAGTTGCGGGTCGCCGAACTGGTTGGCCCAGTCGAGCGACGGCCACTGGCCGCCATTGCCTGGCAGACTCTGCGCCGACTCGTACTGCGTGGGCGACGAGATCTGCCGGTCGCTTTTGATGCCGAAATAGTTCGCGCACCCCGTAAGGGCGAGCGCCGCAACCGCTGCCACCGCCGTGCCGCGCCGCAACAGCGCAGGCGCGGGCAGAAAAAGGGATTTCATCGCTCGACTCTTTGCGTGTGAATGGAATTGAATGATGGACACTGCAACTATATTTCTTATGACTTGCTTTCGAAACTGGTCGTTGTATCGCGCGTCAAGCTGGTTTGATCGCCGCTATTGAGCAGCACCCGGCGCAGCATGCTCTTGAGAAAGCCGACTTCTTCCGGCGTAAAACCGCCCAGCAGATGATCCAGCACGCCCTGAAACATGGCGGGCATACGTACCGCAATGTCCTGGCCCTCTTGCGTCAGGGCGAGCCGCACGACGCGACGGTCTTCCGAACTGCGCACCCGCGTAAGCAGGCCACGCTTCTCCAGCCGGTCGATCAGGCGGGTCACGGCGCTCGCGTCGATCCCGTATTCACGCGCCAGTTCGGCCGCGACGACGCATTTACCGCTGGCCACCATGAACAGGATGCTGCCCTGCTGACTGGTGATGCCGAGCTCCGCCATCGTGCGTTGCGTGACGAGGTTCGCCATCGTCGATCTGACCCGGGTGATCAGATAGCCGACGCTTTCATTGAGCTGATACTCGCTGATTTCCGGCGGTAATGGAGAGGACGGGGGCGCCATAGACTCGTGCGAATGCAATGATTGACTAAGCAGGATTATAGGGGCTGGTTAGTTGACACGGCAAGCGTTATTACAGCTTAGGCAAGGAATCTTGCCCACTCAAGGCGAATGCGGACTGGCGGGGCGCGAAAACCCGGGCGAATCCGTTAGCAGACTGCCGCCGGGATGCGATACCAGGGGAAAACCGGAATCCTTCATCCGCGCGTGCTATAATTTTGGGTTCCCAAAAGTGCGCTTTGGGCTTGTTGGCCTGTTTGATCCGTTTGCTTCACGAAAAAGCGGAATCCCGGGCGAAAAGCAGTAGTAGAGCAGAGGGCGCACTCTTAACGTTTCCAGGTTCCCATGACCCGCGCCCTTCGCAACATCGCCATCATCGCTCACGTCGACCACGGTAAGACTACCCTCGTCGACCAACTGCTCCGCCAGTCCGGCACGTTCCGCGAGAACCAGCATATCGCTGAGCGCGTGATGGACTCGAACGACATCGAAAAAGAGCGCGGCATCACCATCCTCGCCAAGAACTGCGCGGTCGAATACGAAGGCACGCACATCAACATCGTCGACACCCCGGGCCACGCCGACTTCGGCGGCGAAGTGGAGCGTGTGCTGTCGATGGTCGATTCGGTGCTGCTGCTGGTCGACGCAGTTGAAGGCCCGATGCCGCAAACCCGCTTCGTGACGAAGAAGGCGCTGGCGCTCGGCCTGAAGCCGATCGTCGTCGTGAACAAGATCGACCGCCCGGGTGCGCGGATCGACTGGGTGATCAACCAGACCTTCGATCTGTTCGACAAGCTCGGCGCCAGCGAAGAGCAGCTCGACTTCCCGATCGTCTACGCGTCGGGCCTGAACGGCTATGCCGGGCTCGATCCGAGCGTGCGCGAAGGCAACCTGCGCCCGCTGTTCGAAGCGATTCTCGAACACGTACCGGTGCGCCCGGCCGACCCGGACGGTCCGCTGCAACTGCAGATCACCTCGCTCGACTACTCGACGTACGTCGGCCGTATCGGCGTGGGCCGCATCACGCGCGGCCGCGTCAAGCCGGGCCAGCAAGTGGCGCTGCGCTTTGGCCCGGAAGGCGAAATCCTGAATCGCAAGATCAACCAGGTGCTGTCGTTCGAAGGTCTCGAACGCGTGCAGGTTGAGCAGGCTGAAGCTGGCGACATCGTGCTGATCAACGGTATCGAGGAAGTCGGAATTGGTGCCACGATCTGCGCACCGGAAGCGCCCGAAGCGCTGCCGATGATCACCGTCGACGAACCCACACTGACGATGAACTTCCTCGTCAATTCCTCGCCGCTCGCCGGCAAGGAAGGCAAGTTCGTGACGAGCCGGCAGATTCGCGATCGTCTGATGAAAGAGCTGAATCACAACGTCGCGCTGCGCGTGAAAGACACCGGCGACGAAACCGTGTTCGAAGTGTCGGGCCGCGGCGAGCT
Source organism: Paraburkholderia acidicola (assembly GCF_002362315.1). Taxonomy (GTDB): domain Bacteria; phylum Pseudomonadota; class Gammaproteobacteria; order Burkholderiales; family Burkholderiaceae; genus Paraburkholderia; species Paraburkholderia acidicola. The sequence goes on along the minus strand of NZ_MTZV01000003.1, from coordinate 260,411 downwards.
GCACTTGACCATCCTGATCGAGAACATGCGTCGCGAAGGCTATGAAATGGCCGTGTCGCGTCCGCGCGTCGTGCTGCACGAAGTGGACGGAGTGAAGCAGGAGCCGTACGAAATGCTGACCGTCGACCTCGAAGATTCGCACCAGGGCGGCGTGATGGAAGAACTGGGCCGCCGCAAGGGCGAAATGCTCGACATGGCGTCGGACGGCCGCGGCCGCACGCGTCTCGAGTACCGTATTCCGGCGCGCGGGCTGATCGGCTTCCAGGGCGAATTCATGACGCTCACGCGCGGTACGGGCCTGATGAGCCACGTGTTCGACGAGTACGCGCCGGTGCGCGATGGCTCGCTGGGCGAGCGCCGCAACGGCGTGCTGATCTCGCAGGACGACGGCGCTGCGGTGGCTTACGCGCTGTGGAAACTGCAGGATCGCGGCCGCATGTTCGTCAAGCCGGGCGATGCGCTGTACGAAGGGATGATCATCGGCATTCACAGCCGCGACAACGACCTGGTCGTGAACCCGATCAAGGGCAAGCAGCTGACCAACGTGCGCGCTTCGGGTACTGACGAAGCCGTGCGCCTCGTGCCGCAGATCCAGATGTCGCTCGAATACGCAGTCGAATTCATCGACGACGACGAACTGGTCGAAGTCACGCCGCAATCGATCCGTCTGCGCAAGCGTCACCTGAAGGAACACGAGCGTCGCCGCGCGAGCCGCGAAACGGCAGTCGACTAAGACGTCGCCCGTTGCTCGATCGATTTGCAGGAAAGCCGCCTTCGGGCGGCTTTTTTGTTGCGTGCGGCGCGGTGCTCGTGGAGCGCACGGAGACAGGCGCTGCAAGCGCCGCCACCACCCGCAAACCCCCGCCCAGACGGGCTTTCCGGCGGGGCATCCTGCTATCAGCACTATTCGTTCTGTGATATGCTCCGCGGATGCCAGTTTTAGGTCCTTCCAAGCAAGACTTGATTCGCGCAATCCGCTAAACGGTCAGGCCGTGTCGCGGAAGGTTCAGTAACCCGCTATTTTTCGAGAAACTCGAAGAAAGGTGAGCGTAAAAATGATGAAGCAATTCCAGCTGAACTCTTATCTGTTCGGCGGCAATGCTCCGTACGTTGAAGAACTGTACGAAGCGTATCTCGACAATCCGGCGTCAGTGCCCGAGAACTGGCGCGATTATTTCGACGCGTTGCAGAACGTCCCTGCATCGGATGGCACCAGTGCCAACGACGTGGCTCATGGCCCGATCGTCGAATCTTTTGCCCAGCGCGCGAAGGCCAATGCCTTCCTGCCACGCGCCGCAGCCGGCGGGGAAGACCTCACCACCGCGCGCAAGCAGGTGTACGTGCAGTCCCTCATCGGCGCCTATCGCTTTCTCGGCTCGCAATGGGCCAATCTCGATCCGCTGAAGCGCCGCGAACGTCCGAATATCCCCGAGCTCGAACCTGCGTTCTACGACTTCACCGAAGCCGATATGGACCAGACGTTCAACACGACCAACCTGTACTTCGGTTTCGAACAGGCGTCGCTGCGTGACATCGTCAAGGCGTTGCGTGACACGTATTGCGGCACGATCGGTGCCGAGTACATGTATCTGAGCGATCCGGAACAGAAGCGCTGGTGGAAGGAAAAGCTCGAATCGATCCGTTCCACGCCGAATTTCTCCTCCGACAAGAAAAAGCACATCCTGAACCGTCTGACGGCATCGGAAGGGCTCGAGCGCTTCCTGCACACCAAGTACGTCGGTCAGAAGCGCTTCTCGCTGGAAGGCGGCGAGAGCTTCATCGCATCGATGGACGAGGTCGTGCGCCACTCGGGTAGCAAGGGCGTGCAGGAAATCGTCATCGGTATGGCTCACCGTGGCCGTCTGAACGTGCTCGTGAACACGCTCGGCAAGATGCCGGCGGACCTCTTTGCCGAATTCGAGGGCAAGCACGTCGACGACCTGCCGGCCGGCGACGTCAAGTATCACAAGGGTTTCTCGTCGGACATCGCGACCGAAGGCGGTCCGGTGCATCTGTCGCTCGCGTTTAATCCGTCGCACCTCGAAATCGTGAACCCGGTGGTCGAAGGGTCGGCGAAGGCACGGATGGATCGCCGCGGCGACGAAAACGGCCTGCAGGTGTTGCCGGTACAGATTCACGGCGATGCAGCCTTCGCGGGCCAGGGCGTCGTGATGGAAACGCTGAACCTCGCGCAAACGCGCGGTTACGGCACGCACGGCACGCTGCACATCGTCATCAACAACCAGATCGGCTTTACCACGTCGGACCCGCGCGATGCGCGCTCTACGCTGTACTGCTCGGACGTCGTCAAGATGATCGAGGCACCGGTGCTGCACGTGAACGGCGACGATCCTGAAGCCGTCGTGCTGGCCACGCAGCTCGCCATCGACTACCGGATGCAGTTCCACAAGGATGTCGTGATCGACATCATCTGCTTCCGCAAGCTTGGCCACAACGAGCAGGACACGCCGGCCGTTACGCAGCCGCTGATGTACAAGACGATCGCGAAGCACCCGGGTACCCGTGCGCTGTACGCCGAAAAGCTCGTGCAGCAGGGCGTCATCACGGCCGCCGACGCCGACGAATACGTCAAGGCGTACCGCCGCGCGATGGACGAAGGTCACCACACGGTCGACCCGGTTCTGTCGAACTACAAGAGCAAGTACGCCGTCGACTGGGTGCCGTTCCTGAACCGCAAGTGGACCGATGCAGCCGACACGGCCGTGCCGCTCGCAGAACTGAAGCGCCTCGCCGAACGCATCACGACGATCCCCGAGAACTTCAAGGTGCACCCGCTCGTCGAGCGCGTGATCAACGATCGTCGCGCCATGGGCCGCGGCGAAGCGAAGCTCGACTGGGGTATGGGCGAGCATCTCGCGTTTGCCTCGCTGGTCGCATCCGGCTATGCGGTGCGACTGACGGGTCAGGACTCGGGTCGCGGCACGTTCACGCACCGCCACGCGGTGCTGCACGACCAGAATCGCGAACGCTGGAACGACGGCACCTACGTACCGCTGCAGAACGTCGCCGAAGGTCAGGCGAAGTTCAACGTGATCGATTCAGTGCTGTCCGAAGAAGCGGTGCTCGGTTTCGAGTACGGCTATTCGACGGCTGAGCCGAATACGTTCGTCGCGTGGGAAGCGCAGTTCGGCGACTTCGTGAACGGCGCGCAGGTCGTGATCGACCAGTTCATCTCGTCGGGCGAAGTGAAGTGGGGCCGCGTGTCGGGTCTCACGATGCTGCTGCCGCACGGCTACGAAGGCCAGGGTCCGGAGCACTCGTCGGCGCGTATCGAGCGCTTCCTGCAGCTGTGCGCAGACCACAACATGCAGGTCGTGCAACCGACCACGCCGGCGCAGATGTTCCACTTGCTGCGTCGCCAGATGATCCGCCTGTTCCGCAAGCCGCTCATCGTCTTCACGCCGAAGTCGCTGCTGCGTCACAAGGAAGCGGTCTCCGACCTGTCGGAACTCGCGAAGGGCTCGTTCCAGCCGGTGCTGAGCGAGACCGACGAAGCGATCGAAGCCAAGAAGGTGAAGCGTGTACTGGTGTGCTCGGGCCGCGTGTATTTCGACCTCGTCGCGCATCGCCGCGAAGCGAAGGCGAACGACGTCGCGATCCTGCGTGTCGAGCAGCTGTATCCGTTCGCGCACAAGCAGTTCGAAGCCGAAATGAAGAAGTACGACAACGCAACCGAAGTGGTCTGGGTGCAGGACGAGCCGCAGAATCAAGGCCCGTGGTTCTACATCGAGCACCACCTGAAGGAAGGCATGAAGGACGGACAGAAGCTGGCCTACAGCGGACGTCCGGCTTCGGCCTCGCCGGCAGTCGGCTACTACGCGAAGCACTACGAGCAGCAGAAGGCGCTGGTCGAAGGTGCGTTCGGCCGTCTGAAGAGCGCGTCCATCGCTAAATAAACACGACAGGCGAAGCGGGAAAGCGCAGGGCGCTTTCCCGCGCCGCATCCGGCGCACGCATCCGGTCCCCACGCGTTGCGCATTGAACGGATGACGGCCCGCTCACGGTTCGTTGTCACTAGATACGTATTCAGGAAAATCACATGGCTATTGTTGAAGTCAAAGTCCCCCAGCTGTCCGAGTCGGTTTCGGAAGCCACGATGCTGCAATGGAAGAAGAAGCCGGGCGAAGCCGTTGCCCAGGACGAAATTCTCATCGAACTCGAAACCGACAAGGTCGTGCTCGAAGTGCCGGCACCTGCTGCCGGTGTGCTCGCGCAGATCGTCAAGCACGACGGCGACACGGTGCTCGCCGATGAAGTGATCGCGAAGATCGATACCGAAGGCAAGGCCGGCGCCGCAGCCGTCGAAGCCGAAGTTAAGCCGGCTCCCGAAGCTACTCCGGCAGCCGCTCCGGCACCGGCCGCTGCAGCAGCAGCGGGCGCCAGCACGGCGGCTTCGCCGGCGGCAGCGAAGATCCTCGCGGAAAAGAATCTGTCGGCTGGCGACGTAGCCGGCTCGGGCCGCGACGGCCGCATCACGAAGGGCGATGCACTCGGCGCAGGTCAGACCACGCTGGCTGCGAAGTCGGCCGCTGCAGCTGCTCCCGCAGCGAAAGCCGCCAAGCCGTCGCTGCCTGACGTGAAGGCGCCGGCATCGGCCGATGCATGGCTCAACAACCGTCCGGAACAACGCGTGCCGATGTCGCGTCTGCGGGCGCGTATCGCCGAGCGTCTGCTCGAATCGCAACAGACCAATGCCATCCTCACTACGTTCAACGAAGTGAACATGGCGCCGGTGATGGATCTGCGCAACAAGTACAAGGACCGGTTCGAGAAGGAACATGGCGTGAAGCTCGGCTTCATGTCGTTCTTCGTGAAGGCGGCGGTGCACGCGCTGAAGAAATTCCCGCTCGTGAACGCGTCGATCGACGGTAACGACATCGTCTATCACGGCTACTTCGACATCGGTATCGCGGTCGGTTCGCCGCGCGGTCTCGTGGTGCCGATCCTGCGCAACGCAGACCAGATGAGCCTTGCCGACATCGAAAAGAAGATCGCTGAATTCGGTCAGAAGGCGAAGGACGGCAAGCTGTCCATCGAAGAAATGACCGGCGGTACGTTCTCGATCTCGAACGGCGGTGTGTTCGGCTCGATGCTGTCGACGCCGATCATCAACCCGCCGCAGTCGGCGATTCTCGGTGTGCACGCAACGAAGGAGCGCGCTGTCGTCGAGAACGGTCAGATCGTGATCCGCCCGATGAACTATCTGGCGATGTCGTACGACCACCGGATCATTGACGGCCGCGAAGCGGTGCTGTCGCTCGTCGCGATGAAGGACGCACTCGAAGATCCGGCGCGCCTGCTGCTCGATCTGTAAGCACACCCAGTCTCTCGCACTGGTTTGAACCGGAGCGACGCGCGCGATGCAGCACCGCTGCGCGCCGCTCCGTCATCAAAAGGATTGTCCATGTCCAAAGAATTTGACGTCGTCGTGATCGGCGCCGGTCCCGGCGGCTATATCGCGGCGATTCGCGCCGCACAGCTCGGCAAGAGCGTCGCGTGTATCGAGAAGTGGAAGAACCCGGCCGGCACGCTGAAGCTTGGCGGTACGTGTCTGAATGTGGGCTGTATTCCGTCGAAGGCGTTGCTTGCGTCGTCGGAAGAGTTCGAGAACGCAGCGCATCATCTCGTTGATCACGGTATCAGCGTGTCCGATGTGAAGATCGACATCGCGAAGATGCAGACCCGCAAGGATGGCATCGTCGAGAAGATGACGAAGGGGATCGAGTTCCTGTTCCGCAAGAACAAGATCACGTGGCTGAAGGGCCACGGCAAGTTCACCGGCAAGACGGACGCCGGTGTGCAGATCGAAGTGAGCGGCGAAGGGGAAACCGAAGTCGTCACGGCGAAGAATGTGATCATCGCGACTGGCTCGAAGGCGCGCCATCTGCCGACCGTGCCGGTCGACAACAAGATCGTCGCCGACAACGAAGGCGCGCTTGCCTTCGACACCGTGCCGAAGAAGCTCGCCGTGATCGGCGCCGGCGTGATCGGCCTCGAACTCGGTTCGGTGTGGCGCCGTCTCGGTGCCGAGGTGACCGTGCTCGAAGCGCTGCCCGAATTCCTCGGTGCTGCCGACCAGGCGCTCGCGAAAGAAGCCGCGAAGCAGTTCAAGAAGCAGGGCCTCGACATTCACGTGGGCGTGAAGGTTGGCGAAGTGAAGACGTCGGACAAGGGCGTGTCGATCGCCTACACGGACAAGGACGGCAACGCGCAGACGCTCGACGCGGACCGCCTGATCGTGTCGATCGGCCGCGTGCCGAACACCGATAACCTCGGTCTCGAAGCGATCGGTCTGAAGGCCAACGAACGCGGCTTTATCGACGTCGACGATCACTGCGCGACGAGCGTGCCGAACGTGTACGCGATCGGCGACGTGGTGCGTGGCCCGATGCTCGCGCACAAGGCCGAAGATGAAGGCGTGCTGGTTGCCGAAATCATCGACGGGCAGAAGCCGCATATCGACTACAACTGCATTCCGTGGGTGATCTACACCGAACCGGAAATCGCGTGGGTCGGCAAGACCGAGCAGCAGTTGAAAGCCGAAGGTCGCGAAGTGAAGACCGGTCAGTTCCCGTTCATGGCCAACGGCCGTGCGCTCGGCATCAACAAGGCGGACGGTTTCGTCAAGATGATCGCCGATGCGAAGACCGACGAACTGCTCGGCGTGCACATCATCTCGGCTAACGCTTCGGATCTGATCGCGGAAGCGGTGGTGGCGATGGAGTTCAAGGCGGCGTCGGAAGACATCGGCCGGATCTGCCATCCGCATCCGTCGCTGTCCGAAGTGATGCGCGAGGCCGCGCTCGCCGTCGACAAGCGCGCGCTGAACATGTAAGGCGCGCAGGCCGGTCCGCTTTCTGTACGTTGAGCGATCCGGCCGACCTGGGTGCATCCATTGCATCTCGCATCACGACGCAGGCGGGTGGGTTCGATCCCTCCCGCCTTCTTTTTTCCGGCCGCACGACGCACGATGAACGTCACCGAATACTACGAGAACGAACTGCAGACACGCGGTTATCAATCGGACCCGGCGCAACGCGCGGCGGTCGAGCGTCTGCAGCGGTGTTATGACGAGTGGCAGACGTACAAGGCGCGCCGCTCGAATGCGCTGCGCAAGCTGATCATTCATCCCGATCTGCCACGCGGCGTGTACCTGTGGGGCGGTGTCGGACGGGGCAAGAGCTTCCTGATGGACAGCTTCTTTACCGTCGTGCCGATCCAGCGCAAAACGCGGCTGCATTTCCACGAGTTCATGCGCGAAGTGCATCGCGAACTCGAGGAACTGAAGGGTCAGGCCGATCCGCTCGACGAACTCGCGCGGCGTATCGCGAAGCGCTACCGGCTGATCTGTTTCGACGAATTCCACGTGTCCGACATCGCGGACGCGATGATCCTGTACCGGCTGCTCGATCGCCTGTTCAACAACGGCGTGCAGTTCGTGATGACGTCCAATTACGATCCGGACACGCTGTATCCGGATGGCCTGCATCGCGATCGTGTGCTGCCCGCTATCGAGTTGATCAAGTCCAAGCTCGACGTCATCAATGTCGACGCGGGCATCGACTACCGGCGCCGCACGCTGGCCCAGGTCGAGGTTTATCTGACGCCGCTCGGTGCAGCCTCCGACAAGGCGCTACGCGATGCCTTCGCGCGCCTCGCCGCCGTGCCGGACGAGAGCCCGCTGCTGCATATCGAAAAGCGCGAGCTGAAAGCGCTGCGGCGTGCCGATGGTGTCGTGTGGTTCGATTTCGCCACGCTGTGCGGCGGTCCGCGTTCGCAGAACGACTACCTCGAACTGGCGAGCCGCTTCCACGCGGTGATCCTGTCCGGCGTGCCGCAGATGACACCGCGCATGCAGTCGGAAGCGCGCCGCTTCACGTGGCTCATCGACGTGTTCTACGACCACAAGATCAAGCTGCTGATGTCGGCGGCGGTGCCGCCCGAGCAGCTTTACGTGGAAGGCCCGATGGCCAACGAGTTCAGCCGTACCGTTTCGCGGATCGTCGAAATGCAGTCGAAGGAATATCTCGACGCGCCGCGGCGTCTGGTCGATACGTCGCTGACCTAGGCCTACTGGACCGACGCATCGACGTACCGCGGCACGTCGCCCGCGTGCGGGCGCCCACGGGGCAAGGGCGTGCAGCCCATTTTCGAGATTCAGACTGGTCTTATATTCGGCGGTCGCAGGCGTCGATATCTTCTTTGTCATGGTTCCGACAAAGGAGAGACGCATGAGCCCATACCGTGACATGACCGACGAGGAATGGCAGCGCGTGGCGCCGCTGATTCCCGAACTACGGCCGCGCAGCGAACTGCGCGGCCGTCCGCTTACCGATACGCGCAACGTGCTGAATGGCGTGCTATGGGTAATGTGCAGCGGGGCCAGGTGGTCCGCGATGCCGCGACGATATCCGCCTTATCAGACGTGTCACCGGCGCTTCAAGCTGTGGCATCGAACGGGGGCATTGCAGGAGGTGCTCGTGCAGTTGTTCGGCGACTCCGGCAATGGTTTGCTCGGTACACTCGAAGCCCGCATGCGCCAACGCGGTGCCAGCGAAGTCGCAAAGCCGCACGCCACTGACTCGAACGAGGCCGCTCCGATTGCGTTGGAAAATGAACCACAGGTGGCGTTTGTACCGACTTTCCCGGTGAATCACTTTCCGTCAATCTGACCTGCGGTTACATCGCCAGGTACGCAACACAAAGCCGGCCGACGATCGCAATCGTCGGCCGGCTTTTTTTGCTCTGTCAGATCTACCGCATCGCGGGCGCTAACACCCGCGCATCCATCACTGCTGGCGATTCCACGTCTGCGAACGTCCGAGCAGCGAGATGCCAATGTATCCGCGTACAACCAGCTTCTGGCCGTTTTCTTCGAGATGCATCTTGCACTTGTAGATCTTGCCGTTCTCCGGATCGAGAATCTGGCCGTGATCCCAGCCGTCGCCGTCCTTCGTCATGCCGTTGATGATCGTCATGCCGAGGATCAACTGGTCCTTGCGGGCGTCGGTACATTCGGTACAGCGGCGCGTGGGATCGTCGCTCGGTCCAAGCCCCTTGATGACCTTGCCGCTCAGCGTGCCGCTGCCGTCGTCGGTGATCTGCACGAGCGCCTTCGGCTGGCCGTTGTGGTCGTCGATGGTCTGCCAGGTACCGACCGGCGTAGTGCTTTGCGCCATCGCGGCTGCCGCGCCGAGGAGCAGGGCACCGGCCACGGCGGCCTGCCGGGCGATCGTGCGGGCACGTTGGGTGAAATGCGTCATGTTGTCTTCCTCCTTGTTAAAAATCGTCGCGATCGTGGTCGCGCGGCGTCGTGTGAATGTCAGGCGACGCCCTGCCTCAAGCTGTCCGGGGAGCATACGTGAAACCGCGCCCGCAGTTTGATAGTGAATCCTCTAGTCAAACTGGGGGCACGGTTTGCGGGGTGTGGACGACTCAGTGGCCGCTTTTGCGGCCACTTCCGTGGCCGATCAGGCGGTCAATACAGCTGGTACGAGAAAGTCGCATTGACACGCGGGCTGCGCGACGAGCTTTCGACAGGCGCATCGGCGATCGGCTTGGCCACCGACAGATCGAGGCTGTAGTACTTCGTGTCGGTGACCCGGAAGCCAAGCGCCACCGACGACAACCGAGACGGCGACGGCGTGCCCGTATGCAGATAGATGCGCGCCATATCGAACGATACGTATGGCGTGAAGGTTTGCAGATAGGTGAAGCCGAGCGCAATCGGACGATTGACTTCGAACGCCGCGCCCCAGCCCGAATCGCCCGACGCTTCGCCCGGCTCATAACCGAGCGCGAAACGTTGCGCGCCGAACGCAATCTGCTCGGAGGTTGGCAGCGAGTCCGGGCTGTACTGACCGATCGCCGAGAAGGAGGTACCGATCTTGAACGGCCACGTGTTGGTTTGCGAGAAGCTCGCACCGGTGCGCGTGAAGGTCAGCGACACGGGGTTGGTGCCGGAGATGAGCGGCGAATTGCGATCGAACGATTTCGACGCACCGAGGACATCGAACGCTTTCGCGACATTGATGCTCGCCTTGCGCACCTGGGTGGGTTGAATGTCGGTGTAATCGGCCTGCAACTGCAGCACGCGAACCTGCGAGCGAAGCCCAAAGCTCAACCCGTTGACCGTGCTGTAGTAGCTGTCCTGATCATGCGATGCATAAGCGGTCACGGTGCCCAGCACGCTGCGCGTATTGCTCAGCAGCAACGGGTACGCAAGCGAACCGGCCAGCTTTTCGTTGACCACCGTGCGCGTGATGGAATTGGGCAGGCCAGGATTGTCGGTTGGATTGCCGCGGTAACGCGTTGCATCGATCTTGCCGATCAGACCGTCACTGCCGATCGGCACCGACGCGTGCGCCGCGAAATAGGTTTCGTTGTCGCGCCCCGGCGGAAATAGCGCGGAAATGCTGAGCTGCTCGCCGAGCGAAGTCAGACCGTTCTCGGTGGCTGTCAGCAGCCCCTGGAAGCCGGGGTGGTTGAAGTCGAGACCGGTGCTGACGTCGAACCGCTTGCGGTCGACGGCGAGGTTCAGGGTCGCCGCGCCGTCGGTGTTGGTGGGTGGCTCGACGGTCGCAGCGACCTTCACGCCGGGTAGCAGACCGAAGATCTGCGTGTAACGCTGGAACGTGGAGAGCCGCAGCGGATGGTCCGCCTGGATGTGCGCTGCGATCGCGCGGATACGTCCTTCGACCGAGCCCGGCTTGCCGGTGATGTTCACGTTGGCGACGTAGCCTTCGACGATCGTCACGCGTACGACGTTGTTTTCGAAAGTCTGCGCAGGGACGAATGCAAACGACAGCGCGTAGCCGCGTTCCTGATAGAGCTTCGTGACGCCGTTCGCGACTTCGATCAGCTCGCCGATCGTGATGGCCTTGCCGACCAGCGGCGTAAAGCGACTGGCGACATCGTCGAACGGAATCGATTTCACGCCTTCGACCTGGATTTTCGAAGGTGTGAGTTGACGTGCGAGCAGCTCCTGCAACTGCGGTGCCTGCGGCTGCACCTGCACGGTGACGCTCGGCGCTTTTTGCGGCACGTTGATCTGTGGCAAAGAGTCGAGCGGATTACCGCCTGCAGGCCGGCTCTGTGCCTGCGCGGCGCCTGCTGCTACCACTGCGAGTAGCAGTGACCATTTTTTATACCCGAGTTTCATCGGATTGCCCTCGTTGGCCGTTCTTGTGATGCGAGTATGCCGTCTAAGCGGCTGGATCGCGAACGTTTATCTAGCTCTCAGTGTGTACTGCGTAGCGAGGTTGTTGCGTTGCGCGCTCCGATGAAGATGAAGCGCGCGACCTCGCCGATTATTTGTGTTGCACGGCCCCTGTACTGCCAACTGCATTCCCAACAGCTGCATTCCCAATAGCGATGTTCCGCCGCTGATGTTACCCAGCCAGGTGGGTGGCTGCCTAGTCGGGGATTCATGAGTCGCGGCGTTATCACCACACTACGCGACGACCGCAACGACGCGAGCGTCGTGCGGGCCGCGTGAGAGGTCAAGAGCCGTTGATCAGGCAAGCTGCTCCTCGCTGTTTGTTCTGGTGCGATGGTTGAAGGTCTCCGCGCGCCGTTGCGCTATGCATCTTGAACTACCGTGCCTTGCGCTGACCAGCCGGGTGTGACGCGCTGCATCCCGGCTGTGTCGTGGTTGACGCTTGTTACTTCTTGCCGCCGCTGAGACCGCCGAGTATGCCGCCAAGCAGCGACGTCACTGGCGCCAGCAGATTGTTCGCGCCGCCGTTGCCGCTGCTGCTACCACTCGTCGCCGAGAGCGCTGTGCCTGCACCGGTCGATGCCGTGGTCACTGCCGGTGCGACTGCGGCAGCGGCCGGTGCGGCAATACCGCCGAGCGCGCCGGTTACTGCCGTGAGCAGACCGGTGACGGGAGCGAGCGGACCGGTGCTGCCGCCTGTCGCACTCGACAATGCGCCAGTGACCGTCGAGAGCAGGCCTGTGACCGGAGCGAGCGGACCACCTGAGCTGCCGGTCGTACCGCCACCTGCTACGCCGCCCAATGCGCCGGTTACGCTCGAAAGCAAACCGGTAACCGGAGCCAGCGGACCGCTGCTGCCGCCGGCTGCGCCGCTCAACGTGCCGGTGACGGCGGAGAGCAGACCCGTGACCGGAGCGAGCGGACCGCCGCTGCTGCCGGAGCCGCCGGTCAGACCACCGAGCAGACCCGTGATCGGCGAGAGCGGACCACCGCTGCTGCCGGAGCCACCAGTCAAGCCGCCGAGCAAACCGGTGATTGGCGAGAGCGGACCACCGCTGCTGCTACCGGAGCCACCCGTCAAGCCACCGAGCAGACCGGTGATCGGCGCAAGCGGATTCGTACCGCTGCCGCCCACGAGGAGACCGCCGGCTGACGCGACGATCTTGCCGGTATCGGTGACGACGTTGCCGAGGCCCGTCGTAACCGGATTGCCGCCTGCGCCAGCGAGCAGCTTGCCGGCTGTGCCGAGGCCGTTACCGACCGTACCGAGCAGACCGTTGAGCGGTGCGCCGAGGCCCGTCACGGTGCCGACTGTCTGCGTGGTGGAAGCGACCATCGATGTGATCGGCGTGATCGCCGAGCTGACCGTTTGCGTGATCTGCTCTACAGGGCCGGTGGAGAGCACGTTGGTGAGTGTGCTACCGCCATTCGTCACGGCAACGCCGAGGGTGTTGACGAGGCCGCCAAGCGGCGTGGTGAGTGCAGCGAGCGGGGCGAGCGGGCCCGTGCCGAGGCTCGACACGAGGTTGCCCGTGCTGGAGACCGCACCACCGAGATTACCGACGACACCACCGAGGCTCGACACCGTTGTGCCGACCGCGTTGCCGCCCGTGCCGAGTTGTCCGAGACCTTGCGTGACGCCGTTGCCAAGAGTCGATACGGCTGCACCGACGTTCTGGACGACACCGCCCAGGGCTTTCGTGGTTTGTGCGCTGACGATCGGCAGGTTCTGCGAAGCGATCACACTGCCGAGACCCGACACCGTCGAGCCAACGTCGCCGACGACACCGCCCGTCTTTGCGACGACTGTGCCGATGGCATTGACCTGTACTGCCGGGGAGCTGCCGTTTCCTGTTCCTGTGCCCGTGCCGGTTCCCGTACCTGTGCCGGTCCCCGTTCCTGTTCCTGTGCCGCTACCGACAGTCGTGCCGGTTCCTGTGCCTGAGCCGCTGCCGTTACTCGATCCCGAGCCGCTGCCGGTCGTGTCGCCTGAGCCGCCGCCTGTGGTGACGGTGCCGCTACCGGAAGCGCTGCCGCTATCGCCGCCGGTGCCCTGGCTGAGTGTTCCCGAGCCGCCGCAGGCGCTAAGTGAAAGCATGGCTGCTACGGTGGCCGCGATGATTGTGATCCGTAACCCGCCATTGGTCGTTTGAATGTTCATGTTGCCCTCGCATTGCGTATGTAGTTGGGTGGTACCGCGGCTCTTTCTCTGCAACAGCCGTGCCATTTCGCATGCGAATTGATGCGTCGTTTTTCTATGTAAGTCGTAGACGTAATTGCAGTGGGCGTTTGCGGGCAATCGATGGAGTGCCTGCTAAAGCAATAGAAATGTTAAAAAAGGCAAATACGAGGCGTGTGCGGAGCCGGCGTAACGTAACGGGCGATGGGTAGCGTTACGATGGGCTGCGTAACGAAGGTGACGTGGAGACGGCGTGATGCTTGAAACAAGAGGTTCAAACGCCTAATTAGTGGAGCGAATCTAACGTATGGTTAGTCCTATGTGCGTTCGCACATGAGCAAACGCTAATCTTCTTATGCGGGATCGATCAACAACGACGGGGCCTGGCGCGTCGGATAATTGCTTAAAAATGATTGATACGCTATAAAACCTGAGAGCGTTAAAGATTACGAGGGGGGCGCGATATCGAACAGACGGCCATATTTCTTTTGCATAAGAGAAGCTGGCTGCAATAAACCTGGCGTGTTAGCCGAGGACTAGATCGGTGGCAGAGAGAACCACCGAACTATCGCTAGCGTCGGGAGCAGTCCGCAAACCACAACGAATAGATGAAGTTCCGAGGGCAAGAAAATGAAAAAGTTCACTAAGTTCCTGAGAGAAAACAAAGGGGTTACCGCGATCGAATACGGCTTGATTGCCGGGTTGATTGCTATCGGTATCGTGACGGCAACCACTGGTGTAAAAACCGCGCTCATAAACACATTCAACGCGGTCGCAGCAGCGCTACCTACTACCGCGAGCGGCGGCGGCTAACCGGGCGGATGTGGCCCGGATCACGAGTTCAACGGCTCTTGCTCTGGGCATACAGGCAATTTTTATCAATTGATGTGTGAATCGCTTGCGCGATTCACACGTTTTGCTCTGCCTGTCGAGTCTGGGATGAACGTGCCAGTTAACAGCCTCCTGTTCATCGCGTGGACTGTGGCGGTCGCGCTAAGCGACTGCCACAGTCGACGTGTATCGAATGCGCTCGTCGGTGCCGGTCTGGCAGCCGCGTTTGCGAGCGCCTTCCTTCACCACAGTCCATTCGGTCTTGCGCCAATGCAGGCAGCAATTGGCATGGCGATCGGCTTTGTCGCACTGCTGCCGTTCTACGCGCTCGGAATGATGGGTGCAGCCGACGTCAAGGTATTTGCAGTCCTCGGTGCATGGTGCGGCATGCATGCGCTACTAGGTTTGTGGGTGGTCGCGAGTCTCATTGCCGGTGTTCATGCGGTCTGGTTGCTGATTACAACGCGTACGAGGCTAGCCTCGCTTGTACGTAGCAAAGCAGCTACCTTCGAACTCGTGGGCAAACGTTCTACGCCATTTGCTGCCTGTCTGACTTTGCCTGCTGTCGTCTGGCTTGGCTTACAAGTGGTTGCTGGAGGTGTGCAATGAGTCTGTCTGTGAAGCAATCGACAGTGCGTGACGTATCACGGAGAGGCACCGTTTCGCGACAACCGCAGCGCGGGGCGACAGCTGTCGAGTTTGCGGTAGTGTTCCCCCTGTTTTTCGCTATCTTTTACGCGATCGTCACGTTCAGTCTCATCTTTGTTGCTCAACAAAACCTGACGCTTGCTAGCGAAGAGGGGGCCCGCGCGGCACTGAATTATCAAGCGGCAAGCAGTGTGACTTTGGCGATTGCGGCGCGTGTGAGCGCTGCCTCCACCGCAGCAGTAAGTATGGCTGCGCCGATGATCAGCCGTGGTGTGAGCGGTACTGCAGTGTCGGCTCCCTGCGCCGCCTCCGCCGCGTCGATGCAATGCATCACGGTCACGGTGAACTATGACTATGCGAATCACCCGCTCGTGCCGAATCTGCCGCTGCTCAGTGGAATCTTGCCGGGCCAGCTATCCAGTAGCGCGACGGTGCAACTCAACCCGGTGAGCATACTTTGACTGACGCGCTTGCACCTCGTTCTCCGTTGTCACATCGTTCGCGTCGGCTGAACAGTCGAGCGGACGCGACCATTTCATTGCGCGGACCATCATGCCGAAACTGACCCGGATCATTGCAGGAGCATTGATCGTGCTGGCACTGCTGCTTGGCGTGTTTGCCTGGATGCTGTCGCGTCGGCCGCCACCGGCACCGCCGGCTTCTGTCGTGCAGACCAGTTTTCCTGTCGTGGTCGCGACCCGTCTGTTGCCCGCTGGCAAACCGGTCACCGCGGATGCACTGCGCGTCCAGTCGCTACCCATCAATCCCAGCGGCGCGTTTACCGACCCATCATTGCTCGCAGGGCGTATTCCTGCGTCGGACATCGGCGCCGATTCGCCCGTGCTCGAATCTCAACTGTCATCGGGCATGGCCGAACAGATCACGCCAGGTGAACGCGCGCTCGCCGTGCGCGTCGACGACGGCAATGCGGTCGGCAACCGCCTGCGTCCTGGCAATCTCGTCGACGTGTTCTTCACCCTCAAGCGCGACGGTACAAACGGCGGCGGTGAAATCGACACTACCCAGGCACGCCTGTTGATTTCGAAGGTGCGCGTGCTTGCGTTCGGGAATGCGACCACGGGCAACGACAACGGCAACGATCCAAACGGTATGGTGCGCACGGCCGTGCTTGCGATCCCAGTCTCCGACGTTGACCGAGTGACGCTTGCTGAAACATCGGGCCGCCTGATCTTTGCGCTGCGTAATCCACGCGATGACGAGACGGTCGATCCGTCAGCATTCCCACCGCTACCGGAGGTAATCAAGACCGCGGCACTTGCGAAGGGCGCGTCCGCCAGCGATTCGACGCGCGCGGCGGCGGGTATCGCACTCGATGCGTTGTCAGGTGTCGGCGGCGGTCGGTCGATCGTACCAGCGCACTTCACCGCTCCGGTCGCAAGGGTCCAGCACACCGGTGGCGGTATCGAGGTGATACGGGGCGGGCGCACTGAGACGGTTGCCCAATAGTAGCTTCAGGGAGTGGCGCTCAAACGCCATCATAAGAATATGAAGAAACAGATTTCGGCCTGCCTTGCGACGTTGGTACTCTGGGGTGCTTCGCTCATCATTTCCGCGACGAGCGAGGCCGCTGGCGTGCCGCAGACGCTTGACGTCTCGGTGGGTTCGCAGCAGATCGTCGCGCGCGGACATACCTTGCGCCGCATAGCGATCGGCGACCCGACGGTCGCCGATGTGCTGATCGTGAAAGGCGACAAGGCCGGCGGTGTGCTGCTGATCGGCAAGTCGCCGGGCACGACCAATCTGATGCTGTGGGAACGTGGCACCGATGTCCCGCTTGCCTATACGGTCAACGTGACAGCGGCTGCATCGCGGACCTTGATCGGCCCGGATACGCCGAACGTAAAAGTGCTTGGCGACACGGCGCTGATTTCCGGGTCCGCCTCGACGATGGAAACTCATCAGCGCGCCGTTGCCGCCGCAGAAATCGAGGCTGGCCAGCGCGTATCGAAAGGCGGTGCCAGTTCGGGCGGAAAGGGTGCAGGCGTCGAAGCAGGTGGCGCAGACGCCAGTGGGATCTACGATACGTCGACTATCGGGACGCGGTCGGTTGTCCAGGTCGACGTGCGTGTGGTCGAGTTCAGCCGGTCGGTGCTAAAAGAGGTGGGGCTGAATATCCTGAAGCAGAACAATGGCTTTACGTTTGGTTCGTTCTCACCATCGTCGCTCACGTCAGCTACGTTGGGTCAAGCACCGCAGTTCAACTCCACCATGCCTATTTCGTCGGCCTTCAACCTGGTATTCAACTCGGCGACGCGGGGTATTCAAGTCGATCTAAGCCTGATGGAAGCAAACAATCTGGCACGTATCCTCGCAGAGCCAACGCTTGTTGCGTTATCGGGGCAAAGCGCGAGCTTCCTGGCCGGCGGCGAAATTCCAGTGCCAGTGCCGCAGGGTTTGGGTACGACATCGATCGAATACAAACCTTATGGCGTCGGTCTTACGCTCACGCCCACCGTGCTCAGCCCGGACCGTATTGCGTTAAAGGTCGCGCCTGAAGCAAGCGAGCTCGATTTCACGAACGCTGTGACGATCAGCGGCGTGTCGGTGCCGGCGCTCACGACGCGCCGCGCCGATACCACTGTCGAACTCGGTGATGGTGAGAGCTTCATGATCGGCGGCCTGATCGATCGCGAGACCGCGTCGAATGTCAACAAGGTGCCGGTGCTCGGCGACCTGCCGATCATCGGTGCGTTCTTCAAGCAGTTGACCTATCAACAGACGGACAAGGAACTCGTAATCATCGTGACACCGCACCTGGTGTCACCGATCGCGAAGGGCGCTGCGCTGCCGTCGACGCCGGGTGAACAGAGCGAGCAGCGCAACGCGCCCGTGTGGCGTTCTTTCCTCGGCGGCGCGTTGTCGCCCGATGCCGCACCGGGATTTTCGAAATGACGATGAGCGCGATGCGGTGCGTAACGATATGCAGGGCCGTGCCGGGTTTCGGTACGGATGACGATGTGGCGGCGCCTTTCTTGTTCCAGTCGGCGTCGCCGGAGGATGTCCATCATGAACGCGAGAACGCATTCGTTGACTGAGCGAGCGATCACCGATTACTTCGTGTTTGCTTCGCTGGCGGACGAGCACGTGCGCTGGCTCGCGGGTACGCTCGTCGCAGCGGGAGCCGTCGAGGCTGCAACGCTCGACCCTGCGCAACTCACGCAGCGGATTGCTACGCTGAACCCGTCGCTGGTATTCATCGATTTTTCAGGTGGTCGAGCGGCTGCGGCCAGCGTGGCCGCGAGCGCCGTCCGTACGGCGAACCCTGGGCTGCAGATCGTGGCGGTCGGCTCTCTGGCAGAACCCGAAAGCGCGCTGGCCGCGTTGCGTGCCGGCGTGCGTGACTTCGTCGATCTGTCCGCGCCGGCAGAGGACGCGCTGCGCATCACACGCCAGGCGATCGACAATCTCGTCGAACCGGTTAGTCGTCACGGCCGCATCACGGTGTTGCTCGGTGCGCGTGTCGGCATGGGTGTAAGCACACTCGCTGCGAATCTTGCCGTGCTCGTGCAGCGGCGCGACGTGCCTCAGGGCAGGCAGGCTGCGCTTCTCGATCTCGGTCTGCCGCAAGGCGACGGTACGCTGTTGCTCAATACGCGCAGCGAATTCAATTTCGTCGAAGCCGTACGCAATCTGCGCCGCTTCGATCAGACTTTCGTGCACACCGCACTGTCGCGACACGCGAGCGGCCTTGCATTGACGACACTGCCACCGAATCTCGCGGACATGCGTGAGGTGTCCTATTCCGCATCCGTTGGCCTGTTGAACCGTCTGCGCGCATTCTTCGATCAGCAGATCGTTGATCTCGGCGGTTTCACCAACAGCGAGTTCATCGCGAACGTTGTACAGGCCGCCGACGAAACCTGGCTGGTCTGCGATCAGGGCGTGGCGTCGATCGTATCGGCCGCTGCGGTGCTCGACGGGCTGCGCGAAGAGTCCGTCGATATGGACAACGTCCGGTTGATCGTCAACAAGTACGAGCCGAAGTTGAGCCTCACTGTCGAGCAGATCGTGCAGCGTCTCGATGTGCCGCTGCTCGTGACGTTGCCAGAGCGGCGCGTCGCACTCGGTCAGGCGGCGAACCAGGGGCAGTTGCTGGCCGATGCGGTGGCGCGCGATCCGTATGTGCGTGCGCTCGAGCCGCTCGTTGAACGGCTGGGTGGTGCGGCGCCGACCGCAGCGTCCTCGCGGGGCCGATCCGCGCTTGGCGCGCTCAGGCATTTAATTCCAACCTCACAGAAGCGGTCATAGACGATGGCAAAAGATATCGAATTTGCCGACGACGCACCTGCGTTCGCGCATAGCCAGCAGTTCCAGGACATCAAGAACGCTGCGCACGAGCATCTGCTTACGCGGATCGAAGAGCTCGGTGCAGAGTTCGGTCGCTGGTCGCGCAACGCAATCAACCAGTTCGTCGACCTGGAAATGGACAGCTTCGTGCGGCTGCGCCGGATTCCGATCAACGAGAGCGAAGTGCGGTTGATCGCCGAGGCGTTGACGAAGGAGCTCGCTGGCTTCGGCCCGATCGAAGATCTGCTGAGCGATCCGGCGGTCGAGGACATACTCATCAACGGCTACAACGACGTGTACGTGTCGCGTCACGGCATCCTGGCGAAGATCCAGGTGCGCTTCGCCGACAACGCGCACCTGCTGCGTATCGTGAGGCGCATTCTCGCGCCGATCGGGCGGCGACTCGATGAGTCGAACCCGATGGTCGATGCGCGCTTGCAGGACGGTGGCCGGGTCAACGTCGTGATCGAGCCGCTGTCGATCGACGGGCCGATCGTGTCGATTCGCAAGTTCCGCAAAGACCCGCTGCGTCCCGGCGATCTGCTCGGCAACGGCACCTACAACCCGGAGATCGGCGCACTGCTCGAGGCGGCCGTACAGGCGCGCTGTAACATCCTGGTGTCTGGGGGGACGAGTTCGGGCAAGACATCGCTGCTCAATGCGCTGGCGTTTCACATCCCCGAAGTCGAGCGGGTCGTCACCATCGAAGACACGGCCGAACTGTCGCTGAACCATCCGCACGTGGTGCGGCTCGAAAGCAGGCCGGGAGGGTTCGATGGCACGGGGCTCGTGACGATTCGTGACCTGCTGCGTAACACGCTGCGGATGCGCCCGGATCGGATCATCGTCGGTGAAGTGCGCGGTGGTGAAGTGCTCGAAATGCTGCAAGCGATGAACACTGGCCACGATGGTTCGATGGGTACGGTGCATGCGAGTTCGCCGCGAGAATGTCTGTACCGGCTCGAAATGCTGGCGGGCTTCGCGGGCTTTCAGGGCACCGAGTCGAGTTTGCGTCGGCAGATCGCGAATGCGATCGATTTCATCGTGCAGATCGGACGGTTATCGAATGGTCGCCGGCGCATCCTGTCGATCACCGAAGTAACAGGGCTCTCCGACAACATTATCGCCACGCAAGAGCTGTACCGCTACGAGCCTGTGACGACGGCCGAGGGTGAAGAGATCGACCAGTGGGTATCCCTCGGTATTCATCCGCACTCGCCGAAGCTCGCGCGGTTCAGGCAGGTGTTGGGCGGTACGCCGGCGGCTTCGGGCGGATTCAGCAGTGGCTTTGGTGGCAGCAACGCGGGTGGGTTCGGCGGGGGCTTCAATGTCTAGCGTCGCCGCCTTGGTCTTCGCCGCGCTCGCACTGGTGTGCGTGGCGGGGGCGCTGCTCGTGCTGCATCGTGGCGCGCAGCACAAGGGGCAGGCGAGCACGGAGCGTTTCATCGACAGCCGGATGGCGACGGCCCAGCCGGGCGGTCCCGGTCTGGTGCGCGGCGCGACGGTTGTTCCGGTCGCCCCCGGATCGACGCGGTCCGCGAGCGGATATGGCCCGGTAGAGCCACAGGCGCTGGCCGCCGATTCGTCCTGGCCGGCAAAGTGGCAATACCTGCGCGCGCGGCTGGCGTTCATCTTCGCAACGACGATGAGCCGTGCCGGTATCGCTGACGCGCGTATTCCGGCGGTGCTGGCTGTCGCAATCAGCGTCGCGTTGTGCGTCTGGGCCGCGCATGAGGGCGGGGCGCCCGCCGCCGTCGCAATGCTGACCGGCTGCGTCTTCCTGCTCTATTTCATCATTTCCTGGCGCTCGCAGAAGCGCAGACAACTGATCGTGCGGCAACTACCGTCTTTCCTCGATGGCATCGTGCGGCTGATCGTGCTTGGCAACAGTGTGCCGGCGGCATTCCAGGCGTCGTTGCAGACAACCGATGCACCGCTGCGTGAATGTCTCGATCATGTATCGCGGATGCTGCGTACCGGAGTCGAGATCGATCGGGCGCTCTATCACGTGGCGCGAATCTATCGTGCCAGTGAACTCGAGCTGGTCGGTGCGGTGCTTCGTCTGTCTGTCAAATACGGTGGTCGCGCTGATGTGATGCTCGACCGGATGGCGTCGTTCATGCGCGATCTCGAACAGGCCGAGCGCGAACTGACGGCGATGACCGCTGAGACCAAGCTGTCGTCATTCGTGCTGGCGCTGCTGCCGGTCGGGATCGGCAGCTTCCTGGTCCTGACTAATCCCGCTTATTTTGGTGCGATGTGGTACGACCCGACAGGCCGCAATCTCGTCTATCTGGCATTCGGCCTGCAGGTGCTCGGCGCATGGCTGCTGTACCGGCTCGCAAGGTTGAGAAAATGACCATGGACCCGCTTCGTCTCGCCGCGCTTGCGCTCGCGCTCCTCGCCGTCGCCCTGCTGATCGTAGCCGGCATCGTGCTGATGCGCATCGTTGCAGAGCAGCGCAGCGCGCGCACGCTAGCGCAGGCGCTCGATCGGCGTGCCGTGCAGGCGGCCGCCGCGAGCGGCGGTACGGCCGTATCCGGTGGGCAGAAGACCGCCGCAGCGACCGGCTTCCAAGGGACGCTGGAGCATCTCGCGAACGCGGGTATTCGCTGGCTCGATACGCCGTTCGGAAGGCAGATCGTGGCCGAGGAAGACCGGCGCCTGCTCGAACAGTGCGGTTTCATCGACACGCGTACACGCGGACTGTTCCTGATGTCGCGCATTGCTGGGGCGGTTGCGTTACCCATCCTGGTGGGGCTGCTTGCGGGGGCGTACGTCGAAGGACCGCGTTATGTGCTCTACCTGATCATCGCGCTGGTAGCGGGGTTCATGCTGCCAAAGATATTGCTGCGGCGGCGGGCAGCATCGCGGCGCCGCACGGTCGTCGACGAGTTGCCGATGCTCGTTGACCTGCTGCGTCTGCTACAGGGCGTCGGACTGTCGTTAGATCAGAGCCTGCAGGTGATGGTGAATGATTTTCGTGGTGTGTTGCCGGTGCTGTCCAGCGAGCTCGAAATTGCGCAGAGGCAGTTCGCGACCGGCCGCACGCGCGAACAGTCATTCAGCCGGCTCGCGTCGAGTTACGGCAATGAGGATTTGCGGGCGATTGTGCGTCTGTTGATTCAGGTGGACCGTCACGGGGGCGCAGTGCAGGAGCCGCTCAAGCAGTTCGGCGACCGGTTGCGCGACGCGCGACGCGCGATGCTGCGTGAGCGGATTGGTCGCCTCACGGTGAAAATGACCGGCGTAATGATCCTCACACTGTTGCCGGCTCTACTGATCATAACCGCGGGCCCCGGCGTGCTGGCTGTCACGCATTCGCTGGCGTCGATGCATCGGTAAGGAAGAGAGACATGGTTTTCGATCTCACTGTGGGACGTGTTGTATGGGTGACAAGCCGCTTGGGCATGGCGCTCGGGCTAGCGCTGCTGGGCGCGTGCGCATCACAACTGTCAGGCTATGGCGTCGGTCCACAGGCAGAGCGCCAGGCGATGATGCAGCAAGCAGACAAGCCGGCCGCGCCGGATACGCCCGGCATGTACCTCGGTCTGATCGACCGGATGCAGCAGCAGGGTTTGTACTTCGCATCGCTTGCGCATATCGACGCGTATGAGAAGCAGTACGGTGTTTCGCCCGATACGATCGCACTGCGTGCCGACGCGCTGCGCATGACCGATCAGCCGGCTGCGGGCGCGGCTGCGTATGCGCAGCTGCTGCAGACGCCACTAGCAGCACGCGGTCATCGCGGTCTGGGGTTGATTGCGGGGTCGTCAGGCGATTTTCCGCAGGCGGTGCAGCAGCTGCAGCAGGCCGCGCAGCTCGTGCCGACCGACGCAGTGACGCTGTCCGATCTCGGCTATGCGCAGTTGCGCGCCGGCGACGTAAATGGAGCACGTGTGCCGTTGATGAAGGCTGTGCAGCTCGATCAGAACAATCACAGGATTATGAGTAACGTCGTGCTGTATCTGCTTGCAGATGGGGAAGCAGGACAGGCACAGGCGCTGATGAACCAGCAGAAGATGGCGCCGGACGTATGCGCAGCGATTCGTTCCGACGCGAAGAAAGTGGTCGCTGCAGAACGAGCTAAACGGCTCGACGTAACGCTGTCGCAGGGCGTACGCACGACGGGATCGGTCGCGAGCATACCGTCGCATAGCGTCGAGACAGCGCCGAGATTGCTGCAATGGTTCGCGCAGTGATGGACCGAAGTATCAGGGGGTGACATGAAAAACAGCAACATGACTCGATATGCACGTGCGCTTGCGTTGAGCGTGCTGACTGCGGCAGCGTCAGCGGGCGCGACAATGCAGACGGCGTATGCACAGGATGCGTCGGCGGCGCCTGCTGTGCCGAACAGCGAAGTCGGACACGCGGCTAAGGCGTGGATCGAACTGCAGCGCAGCAACGTGGCTGCTGCGCCTGCACGACCGATGCTTGGCGAGGAAGCAGGGCTGGCCTACCGGCGATACATGGAATCGTTCAAGTCGAAGATTCCCGATTTGTACGGATCGGCGCTCAATCAGGGTAGCGGCAGCGGCTCAGGCAGTCAGTCGCCGTCGAACTGATATGGCTACCTGCAAACAAACAAACCGTGCGCGCAGGGTGGCGCTACGCCGGCAACGCGGTGCCGTCGCGATGGTGGCTGCGATCTGGATTAGTGCGGCGATTGCGGCGTTCGGTGCGATCGACGTCGGCAACTTTTTTTTGGTGCGCCGGCAACTGCAACAGTCGGCGGATCTTGCGGCTGTCGCCGCAGCAGAAACCATCGGGAGTGCCGGGGGCTGTACAGCCGCGACCGCGTCGGCACAGGACTCAGCGACTGCTAACGGACTGCCGACTAGCGGCAAGGTGGATGTGCTGTGCGGTCGCTGGGACCCGACCGCCAATCCGACGAGTCCGTACTTCTCGACGACCGGGACGCCGATGAACGCGGCGAAGGTCACGGTCAACCAGGCGGTTCCGTACTTCTTCATGGTCGGTCCGGCGCGTACGTTGTCGGCGACGGCAACTGCGAAGGCGACGAACATTCGATCCTTTTCTATCGCTACGTCGGTTGCGACGCTATCCGGCGGAGCAATCAATGGTCTCTTGAACGGCTTGCTACATACCAGTCTGAATCTATCCGCGGTTTCGTATCAGGGACTCGCGTCGACTCAGGTGAAATTGGGAGATCTGGCTTTGGCGCTAGGAGCCGGTTCGATCGCGGAACTACTCACGACGCAGGTTACGGTCGGCCAGCTTGCAGCGGCGCTGCAGGTCGCGGCGAATCAGGGCAATACGTTGAGTGCGACGTTGTCGACGGCGCTCGGAACAATCGTGGCAGCGATTCCGCCCGGTGCAAAAATCAGTGTCGGCTCAATGCTGTCGGTGGGACTCGGTGATCCCCAAGCGGCGGTCTCGGCTACTGTCACCGTGCTGGACGCATTGATGGTAGCAGCGGAAGTCGCCAATGGTCAGTCCGCTATCGATCTGGGCGTTGCATTGAATCTCGGTCCGATCGCGAACATTTCCGCGCAGGCGATGGTTACTCAGCCGCCGGTGATCGCCGTAGGCGAGGCCGGTCAGAATCCAGACGGTACATGGCGGGCTAGTGCACACGCGGCACAGGTCCGGCTGTTCCTGAACCTCCAGCTCGTCAATACCCAGGTTGGCGGTACGTCGATCCTGTCGTCGATCGTCAAGATCACGCTGCTGAATTTGCCGATCTACATTGAAGTCGGGCCAGGTACAGCGTATTTGAGCAGTACCCAGTGCTCGACACAACGGGCGACCAGCTACAGCCAGATCGTGGCCAGCACGGGGGCGACTGCCATCTGCATAGGCGGTGATGCATCAAGCAATCTGACCAATACGACCAACCCCACGCAATGCAACCAGCCGGCGGCGATTACGACGGTAAATGCGTTGGGTCTTAATCTAGTTAATATTTCGGCGGGCACCACGTCGCCACCCAGCGGCGTCAATCTTGCGTTGCAAAATTCGAAGTCGACGACTTTCACGTTCAACGGGGTGGTCGGTGACAGTGATGACTATCAGACGACCAACACCAACGGTCTCGGCTCGGCGACTGGCGGACTGTTGGCCCAGCTCGCAGGCAGTCTCGGCACTTCGCTACATGCGAGCTTGCTGGGCCTTGATGTGACCGCGCTACTGTTACCTGTGATCACAGCGATCGTGGGGCTGCTGACTCCGATTCTCAATTCGCTCGATGCGATCCTTATCCCCCTTCTGCAACTACTCGGTGTGCAGATCGGCGTAAGCACGGTCCACGATTTAGGGCTTGCCTGCGGGCAGGCACAACTGGTTAACTAGCAACCCGATGAGAACCTCCACCAAACTCGAAGAACTCGACCTCTACGTCTGGGAAGGCAAGGCCGACATCGTCGATCGGGTCGCGCGCTGCATGGCGAGTTTCGACGTCGAGGTGATCCGTGCCGACGACATAGCGATCTCGCCCGAGCGCACCGCGGTACGCCCGTCGCTAGCGATTATCAGCGTCTCGGTGATCGACAGCGGCGCACTGATCCTGCGCGACTGGCAGGCGGCCCACGGCATGCCAGTCGTGTGGGTTGGCGCCGCACCACGCGACCACGATCCGTCGATGTACCCCTCAGAGTACTCACACGTCCTGCCACTAGATTTCACCTGCGCCGAACTGCGCGGCATGATTTCGAAGCTGGTCCTGCAGCTACGCGCACACAGCGCACAGACGCTAGAGTCCAGCGCGCTAGTGGCGAACTCGGAATGCATGCAGGCGCTGCTGCACGAAGTCGACACCTTCGCCGACTGCGACACGAGCGTGCTGGTCCACGGCGAAACCGGCGTAGGCAAGGAACGCATCGCGCAACTGCTGCACGAAAAGCATTCACGCTACGGGCTAGGCCCATTCGTCGCGGTGAACTGCGGAGCAATCCCCGATGGCCTGTTCGAATCGCTGTTCTTCGGTCACTCGAAGGGCTCGTTCACAGGCGCGGTTGTCGCACACAAAGGCTATTTCGAACAGGCCGACGGCGGCACGCTGTTCCTCGATGAAATCGGCGATCTACCGCTCTATCAGCAGGTAAAGCTGCTGCGCGTACTCGAAGACAGCGCCGTCACGCGCATCGGTTCAGCCGCACCCGTGAAGCTCGATTTCCGGCTGGTAGCAGCGACCAATCGACATCTGCCGCAACTCGTCAAGGACGGCACCTTCCGCGCCGATCTGTACTACCGGCTCGCAGTGATCGAGCTGAAAATTCCGTCGCTGGAAGAGCGGGGCGCCGTCGACAAGATCGCGATCTTCAAGGCGTTCATCGCATCGGTGGTCGGTACCGAGCGGCTTGCTGAGCTGCCCGACATTCCGTACTGGCTCGCCGACGCAGTCGCCGATACCTACTTCCCCGGCAACGTGCGCGAATTGCGCAATCTCGCGGAGCGCATCGGTGTCACGGTCCGGCAGGTCGGTGCATGGGATGCGGCGCGTCTGCAGCGGCTCCTCGCGCTCGCGCGCAGCACGCAACCGGTGCCCGCCGAAATCGCCGCGGAGGTGCTCGTCGATCGCAGCAAATGGGACATGGCGGAGCGCAATCGCGTGATCGCCGCGCTCGATGCGAACGGCTGGCGCCGGCAGGATACCGCCCAGCATCTGGGTATCAGTCGCAAGGTGCTTTGGGAAAAAATGCGTAAGTACCAAATTTTTGACGAAGAGCCCGAAACTCGCGAAAGTGAGTAATAATGCGGCGGTTGTAATAAAACAAAGACTGTTTTCAGCAGGAATCACATGGACCACAAGTCGACACTTCGACACCTCGCGTTGGCCGCGTTCGTGGCGCTGGCCGGCGTGCAAAGCATAGCGGCCCAGACCCTTCCCGACGGTGCGACGAGCGCCGCGGCTGCGGTCGTTTCGCAACCGTCCGTCAACACGGCGTTGCCGTCCACGACGCCGCTGCAATCGTCTGCTGCGACTGCGCAATCGTCGTCGCCTTCGCTGACACCCGCCGAAGCACAGGAGTCCGCCGCCGGTAACGTCGCCGAGTTGCAGCAGATGATCCGCGGTTCGGATCTCAGCGAACTCCGCACGACCTACAACGGCACCTATGGCGCGAGCCTGCTGTTCTACGGCAAGGAAATGACGTACTACGTCGCGCTGTTCCAGCAGAAGAATTTCTGGCGTGTCATCAAGACCTCGGACGAGACGCGCGCCGAAATGATCTACAAGGATTTCTCCCGTCAAACCTTGCAGTTATCTGACGTTGAAATCCGCCGCACGCGGCTCGAAGCGCAGAAGTCGTTCACCGAGCGGATGATCGCGCTGTCGCAAGACCGCGCAAGCCGGCTGCAGTCGGACCTCAATGTGGCGCGTCAGCAGCAGTCGATTGTTTCCGATCAGCAGCGTGCGAACCAGGCCCAGGCCATCGCGCTGTCGCAACAACGGGCTAGCGCCCAGGAGCAGTTGCGGGCAGCCCAGCGTCAGGTGCGCGAACTGCAGCGTCAGCTGGAAAACGGTTTGCCGACGAACTGATTGCTTCGCCTGAACAGCGGTTGCAATTCCGCTGACGATACCAAACCCGCATGAACCAGACCCCGCCCGGTGCGCCGCGCGGGGTTTTGCTTTTCGTGGGCTCAGGGCAGCGATATAGAAACGGCCGTTAAGCGAAGCGAGGCCGCGAGCGGAATGACCCGCTCAGGAAGGTTTCTGCGGCTTCGGCTTCGAATCCGGCCGCTGATCGGGCCGGTTCGTGCGTCGCGGTTCGGTCGGATCAACCGCGATCGGGTCGCTGGCCGGAAAGGTTTCGTCGAGAGCCTCATCGAGGCGCTCATCCGCGCTTTCGGCAGGGCTGGGCGCATTGGGGCGGGCGGTCGCCATGGCGTGCTCCGTTTGAAAATGCCAGCGTTCAGCATAGCGCAGGTCAACCCGGCGCATACGGCTGCCCGCTAGCGGGGCAACGCGCAGATCATGATTTCGCCCGGCCGGATTACGTCCGCAGCAGTAAGCGTTTTCTTAACGAATTCGCGTGCCACCACGCCGTGCCACACGATGCCACGGATATCCTAAAAACCAATTCGCATAATTTCGTCTTTCGAGTGTCGCGGCGATGGCGGTATTGGCCGGCCATCGCGTCAGCACATCAACGGGACGGCACACTCATGGAGACGAAGAGGCCTGGGCAGGCGCGACGCGTGCATGCGCTGCACGTGGTGGAGGCGGAGCTGGAACATCTGGAATGGGCAACGCGGCAACCGATGATCCGCGCGCTGAACGCCAGCTACTGGCGCCGGCGTCTGCTTGCCGTGCAATGCGGTTTCGCGCTGACGCACCAGCAGGACTTGCGGATCGAGCGGATTTTGCAGCGGCTAGGCAGCGAGACGGCGGAATAACGGCCGTCTCGCGTTACGGGCTATTCGGTGGCGCCGCCGCTGCCATTACCGTTGCTGTTGCCATTACCGTTGCCGTTATTGCCGTCGCCACCGCTCGTGCCGAACAGCCGGCGGCGGCGAGTGACGACAACTGGCGTGTCGGACGTGCTTCGGTCGGAGCGTTCGGACGGTGAGTGCGAGCCGTACGATTCGCGCGGTTCCCGGTGTTCCCTCGGTTCGCCGCGCGGTTCGCGCGAGCCATGCGGGCCCCGCGTGGTGTGCTCGCCGTGCGACGGGCGCGGTGTGCGCGGACCCGGCCGCGTGCCGGTATCGAGCTGGATCGTCGAGATGGCGCGCTTATAAATGCCTTGCAGCCCCACGGGCGTGCGCAGCATCACCAGATACTGATCGAACGACTCGATACACCCGGTCAGGCGAATGCCGTTGACGAGGTAAATCTCCACGCGCTTTCGTTCTTTGCGCGCTGCGTTCATAAAGTCGTTTTGCGGATGCGATTCTGCGGAAGGCATGGATAAGTCAGGTTGGAGAAACGGTTGTTCGCCGCGATTCTACCCCTTGTGGGCGTAGTGCGCGCCTGGCGGCAAACTTTCGACCACTATAACGGCTTGTCGGCGCGGAAGCATCTCCAAAATTCCTTATGTAACGTTGAGTTACCAATCTCATGGCGTACTGACCGTTCTGCATGAATCGGGCGTGACAGCCCGGTGACCGGCGCATTTCCGGCGCGTTGCGCGCCGGATCGACGAAAAGCGCGCAAAGTACGGAATAAAGTCGGGTCCGCACCCGTTCAGTCCACAGGGCAGCGTAGGGCAACGTCGCGGCAGCGCCGCGCGCGGCGTTCCGCACGCTGCCTGCGACCCAACAGGAGGGCGCCGGACGATCCGCGTGCGGTGCCGCTCCCCCCAAATCCGGAGACGAACATGAAAACCCAGAGGATGTTGTCGGCTGTATTCGTAATCCTGGCGCTCGCGCTGACATCGCTTGCGACGAGCGGATGTAGTGATATGGGATCGTCGGGCGGTGGCGGCACCAGCAGCAGCGGTGGTACGGGCGGTTACTGAGCGCAGCCGAAACTCGCGAGGCGAGCGCCTTGATGCGCGTGCTGCCGCCCGGTGTATCCGCGGCCACCTTCGATCGCGCGCTCGCGCAATGGTCGACGGTGGTCGGTGCGGCGAACGTGGTGTCGGCGGCGGCGGGGCTCGTTGCGTATCTCGATCCGTTTGCGCCCGGCCAGGCTGCGTCGGGCGCGGCGTCGGCGGCGGTGTTGTCGGCGAGTGTCGACGAGATTCGCGCGATCCTGCGCATTGCCGGCGAATACCGCATTCCGCTCTGGACCGTATCGACCGGTCGTAATCTCGCCTACGGCGGTGCGGCGCCGCGTCTCGCGGGGTCGGTGGTGCTCGATCTACAACGCATGAACCGCATCATCGAGGTCGACGAGACGCTCGCGTATGCGCTCGTCGAACCGGGCGTCAGCTATTTCGATCTGCATACCCACTTACGCGAACACGGCCACAAGCTCTGGGTCGATCCGCCCGCCGCGGGCTGGGGCAGCGTGATCGGCAACACACTCGAGCGTGGTTTCGGCTACACGTCGTATGGCGATCACGCGGCACAGCAGTGCGGCATGGAGATCGTGCTGGCCGACGGCACGGTGGTGCGCACCGGCATGGGCGCGCTCGGCATGGGCGAGGGGCCTGGTTCGGCTTGGCAGTTGTACAAGGCGGGCTACGGTCCGTCGTTCGATGCGATGTTCATGCAGTCGAATTACGGCGTCGTCACGAAGATGGGCGTGTGGCTGATGCCCGCGCCACCGGCGTGGCTGCTTGGCGAGATCCAGTTTCGTCGCGAAGAGGATCTCGAAGCGATCGTCGAGATTCTGCGGCCGTTGCGCCTCGATGAAACGATTCGCAACCAGGCGGTGATCGAAGGCGGTTTGCGTCGGGCTGCGGGCCTGTCGACACGCAAGCAGTGGTACGACGGCGATGGGCCGATGCCCGAGCACGCAATTGATGCGATGCTCGACGCGTTGCACGTCGGTCGATGGAATCTGCATTACGCGATCTATGGCGAGCCCGAGCTTATCGAGGTACGGCACAGGCGCATCGAGCGCGCGTTTTCTCGCATACCGGGGGCGGTTTTTTCATCGGCGAACTATGCTGGCGATGCACAACCTGCAGGCGGCAGCGATCGCAATCTTTCCGGCATTCCTGCGATGAGCGCGTTCCGTATGCTCGACTGGCGCGGCGGTGCAGGCGCGCACGTCGATTTCTCGCCGCTGTGTCCGGCCACCGGCCGCGACGCGATGCGTCAGTACACGATGACGAAGGCACGTGCCGCCGAATACGGCTTCGACTACTACGGCGGCTTCACTGCGGGCGTACGGCATCTGCATCATGTGTTCGCGGCGATTTTCGATCGCAACGATCAACGTCAGACCGAGAGCGCAGGTGATCTACTTCGCGCATTGATGAGCGACGCACATGCAGCCGGGTACGGCGAATATCGCGCGCATCTTGCGTACATGGACTATGCAGCGGCACAGTACAGCTTCAACGACGGCGCGCTGCTCAAGCTATCGGAGACGATCAAGGACGCACTCGATCCGGCCGGTATCCTGTCGCCGGGCAAGCAGGGCATCTGGCCACGTGCGTGGCGGGACCGGCGCGGTTATACGACGTAACCGGGTTTCACGATCAGAGGAGTGAGACGTTGGATCGACGGACCTTCGTTGCTAGCAGTGCGTGGCTTGCAGCCACTGCGGGTTACACGTGGCCCGCGTTCGCGCGCGTTGGCGCTTCAAGTGGCACGCTCGCGGTGGTTGACATGAACTTCGCGCATGGCCGCGCATTTGCACAGCATGCAGCGCATGTGGGTATGACAACGCTGGAAATCGGCGACGACATCGGCGCGTTGTGGCACAGCGTGCTGGCTTCTCATCTCGCCAGCACACGCGGTTCGCTTATCGGCATTGCGCGCGCATCCGACAGTTTCGTCCTCGCACACCTCGCGAGCCGTACATGCCGAATCTCGCAGCAGACGCTAAAGCAAAACGGCGAGCACACATCGCTCGCCGTCTTCATGATCGTGCCTGCAACAAACTGCGCATAACCTGCGCACGTACCCGTCGTCGCAGACCTCGCAAGTTAAAACTTATACGCCGGATTCTTCGGATCGAACGTCGAGTCGTCGAAGGTCTTCGGCTCGATCGATTCGATGATGATTTTCTCGAAGATCTTGCCGTCGTTATCGTAGGACTCGACGGTGCGGAACCACGGATGCCGCAAATCGAGCCCCAGCGTTTCCTTCTTCGCATAGAACGCAGGGCGACCGGTCGGCGTATCCCACGTGAATGCGACGACACGCACACCGTCGATCGTCTTCACCTCGGTCTGGTTCGGCTTGATGAGACCGGCTTCCGCGTACTTCTTGCCCTCGGTCAGGTACTGGTTGACGATGTATTCGGTGCCGAGATCGCGCACCGTGTGGTTCGATTGCGCACGCGCGAGAGAGCCAGTGATCGATGTCCACAGCGGCATCACGTTCAGCAGGCCGCCAAGGTGGCCATACATTTCATCGGTGCGCTTCGACTCGTCGTAAATAATTTCCTGACCCGAGTGGGCGCCGTCGGGCAACCACTTTGCATAGACGCGCAACGGATCGTGCGCGACCCGCACGAGCATATGGTCCGGCTTGTCGGGCCAGTTGCCGCGAATCCGCTCCGTGCGCGACATCGTGAACTCGTACGACGGATAGCCGTTCGGCCCTGCATGAATATAGGCCGGCACCGTGAGCGGATCGAGCGACTGGAACAGCGACACGAGCTGCGTGTCGTCGAGTTTTTCGAGCGTGCCGCTTTGTGCTGCTTGTTGCAGCCATTGCACCTGTTTCTCGACCGGCAGCTTGCCGACCTGCGCGGCTGGTGTGCTGGGCGCGCTAACAGTCGCGCTTTCGGCGGGTGCCGGGGCACTCGTTTGCGCGCTCACGCCGCCGGCCGCACAGCCGATGGCGATACAGGCGAACAATTGCGTCAGGATACGGGTACGGCGGGGCATCGAAGGCAAAGGGTGCGTCATTACGCGTTCTCCGGAATCGTAGAAAATCAGGCAGCGTTCTGTTTGGCAATTTCCTCGTCGCGCAGTGCGCGTCGCAGGATCTTTCCGACATTGGTTTGCGGCAGCTCGTCGCGGAACTCGACCACTTTCGGCACCTTGTAGCCGGTCAGGTTCTTGCGGCAATGCTGGATGATCTGCTCAGCGGTGAGTGACGGATTGCGCGAGACGACGAAGACCTTGATGCGTTCGCCCTGCGCGACATCGGGCACGCCGATCGCCGCAACTTCGCGCACGTCCGGATGCATCGCGATCACGTCTTCGATCTCGTTCGGATAGACGTTGAAACCCGACACCAGGATCATGTCTTTCTTGCGATCGATCAGACGGATAAAACCGCGCGTGTCCATCACACCGATGTCGCCGGTCGCAAGCCAGCCTGCTTCATCGAGCACCTTGGCGGTTTCATCGGGGCGATTCCAGTAGCCTTTCATCACCTGCGGTCCTAGCACGCACAGTTCACCCGGTTCGCCGATGCCTGCCCAACTGCCATCTTCCTTGCGAAAGCGCACCTGGGTCGATGGCGCAGGCAGGCCCACCGAGCCTTCGAAATCGCGCATGTTTTTCAGGTCGACGGGGTTCATCGAGACGATCGGTGAACACTCGGTCAACCCGTACCCTTCGACGATCGGCTTGCCGGTCACCGCCTTGAAACGGTCGGCAACGGCTTTCTGTGTGGCCATGCCGCCCGCCATCGCGAGTTTGAGATCGGAGAAGTCTCGTTTGCGGAATTCTTCGTTGTCGAGAAATGCGTTGTACAACGTGTTGATCGCGGTAATGCCGGTGAATTTCTCGTGGCGGATGATCATCATCACGCGCTTCGTGTCGCGTGGATTCGCGATCAGGATGTTTCTGCCGCCGAGCCCGAGAAAGATCAGCGCATTCACGGTCAACGAGTAGATGTGATAGAGCGGCAGCGGCGTCAGCACCGTTTCGATTTCGCCGCTCAGTTGGCCCGCGGACCACACCTTCGCCTGCAGCAGGTTCGCGATGATGTTCCGGTGCGTGAGCATGGCGCCTTTCGCGACGCCGGTCGTGCCACCGGTGTATTGCAGGAACGCGATGTCACCGTGAGTCGGGCGCACCGGGGAGAGTGGTCGCGCGTAGCCGATGGCAAGCGCGTCGAGCAGCCTGACCGCCTGCGGTATCCGGTACGCGGGCACCATTTTCTTGACATGCTTCAACACGAAATTCAGCGCACGTCCCTTGAGATTCAATCCATCCGCCAGCAGATCGCCGAGCGCCGTGACGATCACGTTCTGCACGCGTGTGCCTGGCAGCGAATCCTCGACGGTCTTCGCGAAGGTCTCGAACACGATGATGGTTTGCGCGCCACTGTCCTTCAACTGGTGCGAGAGCTCGCGTACCGTGTAGAGCGGGTTCACGTTGACGACGATCGCGCCTGCCTTCAGCGTGCCGAACAGCGCGACCGGATACTGGAAGGTATTCGGCAGCATGATCGCGACACGGTCGCCGGGCTTTACGCCGATGCTCTGCAGGTAGGCCGCGAACGCGTTCGCCTTGCGGCCCAGTTCGCCGTACGTGAGGCTCGCGCCGACGCTGACGAACGCGACGCGCTCGCGAAACTGTTCGATGCACTCGTCGAAGAACTGCGGGATCGATTCGTACTGGTCGACGTCAATATCGTTCGGCACATCGGGTGGGTACGACGCGTACCAGATGCCGTCGGTGTTCGGTGCGGCTTGCGCAGCAGTGCTTCCGCCAGGCTGCGTGGCCGCGGGTGCACTGGGTTGCAATTGCGTGGGCTGGTTCATCGGTTGTCTCCCTCATGTTCCTGCATGGTCTGACTGAGCAGTGCGGCCGTACTCTGCCGGTACGGGTGGCCGCAGCTGCAAACATTAACGCTAACGTTCGAGAATCGCGACGACTCCCTGGCCGCCTGCCGCGCAGATCGAAATCAGACCGCGCGCGGTGCCGGCCGGTTTGTCGAGTTGCGACAGCATTTTCGCAAGGCCGCCGACGATCCGTCCGCCGGTCGCCGCAAACGGGTGACCCGTCGCAAGCGAACCGCCATTCACGTTCAGCTTCGTGCGATCGATCGACCCGAGCGGGCCGGGCAGGCCGAGCGTCGTGCGGCAGTATTCGTCGTCCTGCCACGCTTCGAGCGTGCAGAGCACCTGCGCGGCAAATGCTTCGTGAATCTCGTACAGATCGAAGTCCTGCAGCGTGAGTCCTGCACGCGCGAGCATGCGCGGCACGGCATACGCCGGTGCCATCAGCAGGCCTTCTTTCTTGTCGAAGAAGTCGACGGCTGACGTCTCCGACCAGCTGAAATACGCAAGCACCGGCAGGCCGCGCGCGGCGGCCCATTCTTCGCTGGCGAGCAATACCGCCGACGATCCATCGGTAAGCGGCGTCGAATTGCCCGCGGTCATCGTGCCGGCATCGCGATCGAACGCCGGCTTCAGGCTGGCGAGCTTTTCGAGCGTCAGGTCACTGCGCAGATTGTTGTCGCGTGCGAGACCGCGGTACGGCGTCATCAGGTCGTTCAGGAAACCGCTCGCATACGCCGCGGTCAGCTTGCGATGGCTGTCGTAGGCGAGTACATCCTGCGCCTCGCGCGAGATGTTCCAGCGCTTGGCCATCAGCTCGCAATGCTCGCCCATCGACAGCCCCGTACGCGGCTCGCTATTGCGCGGCAGTTGCGGTTTGAACAGCATGCCGGGGCGCAGTTTCGACAGCGCTCCGATGCGCTGGCCTGTGGTCTTGCCGCGATTCGCTTCGAGCAGGATCTTGCGCATCCGCTCGTTGACGCCGATCGGTGCATCGGAGGTCGTATCGACACCGCCCGCGATAGCCGCGTCGATCTGCCCGAGCGCGATCTTGTTGGCGACCAGGATCGCTGCTTCGAGTCCGGTGCCGCAGGCTTGCTGCACGTCGTAGGCCGGAGTTTCTTTTGCGAGTGTGGTCGACAGGACGGCTTCGCGTGTCAGGTTGAAATCGCGCGAATGCTTGATCACTGCGCCGGCCGCGACTTCGCCGAGCCGTTCGCCGTGCAGGTTGTAGCGGTCGATCAGACCTTGCAGCGTGAACGTCAGCATGTCCTGATTCGATGCGGTCGCGTACGCGGTGTTCGAGCGCGCGAACGGAATCCGGTTGCCGCCAATGATAGCGACGCGCCGCACGGCGGGAAGCGGGTGGGACATGCTGGGCTCCTTGAGGTCGTTCCCGGTTAGCGGATTGTGATGTACGGATGAGCCGTGCACGAAGCGCGACCCATCGCATAGCGTATTGCGACAAACCTGTATTGCCTGCTGCGAGCGGCGTGGTTCATTGCAGCACCCACTCAAAGCGGCCGCGTAGATGCGGCTTCTCGCCGGTCTTGTCGCGTGCTTCGAACTCGCGCTCGACGAGCGAAGGCGCGGCGCTCCACAGCGTGGCTTCGCCGGGCAGCAGCATCGGCAGTTTGAATTCGGCGCTCAGCGACGCTTCGGCGAGCGGTTTGGCCGGTTGCAACGCGGCGGCGGCGCGCGCGAGCGACCACATGCCATGCGCGATCGCACGCGGAAAACCGAAGGCCTTCGCGGACAGCGCGCCGAGATGGATCGGGTTGTAGTCGCCGGATGCGCGCGCATAGTCGCGGCCTAGTTGCGCGTGCAACTGCCAGCGCGCCTGGCGCGCCAATGCCTCGCGCTCGATCTCGATCGGTTCGAGTGCCGCGCCGCGTGCGGGAATGCCGCGCTTCAGATACACACTATCGCCGTCCCACACGGCTTCGCCGCGCCGGTACAGCCGTGAGTGCAGCACGAACGCCTGCCCCTTGTCGTGCTTCAGCAGCGCACCGTATTCGACTTCGACGCGCAGCGTATCGCCGATGGCAAGCGGCCGGCGCAAACGCACGTTGTTCGCGAGATGCACGAGCCCGAGTGCAGGCCACGGGAAAGCCGGATCGGTCAGCATCTGCAGATGCAACGGGAAGGCGAGCAGATGGGGGTAGGTGAGCGGCACGCCATGTTCCGGAATGAAGCCGCAGACGCGCGCATAGCGGTCGATATCGGCGGCATCGAGCGCAACGGCCGGCCGCACGAGTCGCTGCGGCGGCAGTTGCGTTGCGCGACCGCGCTTGAAGACTCCCGGGAGCGCACGCGCATAGCGTTTTGCCGGCGCGGGCAGACGCTCGACGACGATCGTCTTCACGCGTGCCGGGTCGCCGGTCGGTTCGCTCATCGTCAGGCTCCGAGCAGGCTTTGCCCGCACACACGGACGATCTGTCCAGTTACGCCCGCGGAAGCCGGTTGCGCAAGCCACGCGATGGTCTGCGCGACATCGACCGGCAGACCGCCCTGGCTCATCGAGTTCATCCGCCGGCCGGCTTCGCGAATCGTGAGCGGGATTTTCGCGGTCATCTGCGTTTCGATGAAACCCGGCGCGACTGCGTTGATCGTGATGCCCCGTGCGCGCAGTTGCGGCGCCATGCTTTGCACGCGGCCGATCACACCGGCTTTCGACGCCGCATAGTTGGTTTGCCCGAGATTGCCGGCAATACCGCTGATCGACGACACGCAGACGATGCGCCCGCCGTCGCGCAAGGTGCCGGCCGCGAGCAGCGCGTCGTCGATGCGTTCCTGTGCGCTCAGATTGATGTCGATCACGTTATGCCACCCGATCTCGCTCATCTTCGCAATGGTCTTGTCTTTCGTGATGCCGGCGTTGTGGACGAAGATGTCGACGCCGGTTTCGTCGAGCGCGGCGGCGATCTGCGCGGGCGCATCGTCGGCGGCGATATCGAACGATAGCGCGGTGCCCGCAAGCGGTCGCATGGTGTCGACGAGCGCATCGTGTGCCGACGGAATGTCGATGCCGATCACCTGCGCGCCTTGCGCGGCGAGCACACTCGCGATCGCCGCACCGATGCCGCGCGCGGCGCCGGTGACGACGGCATGCCGTCCTGCTAGCGGCTGCGCCCAGTCGATTGCATCATCTGCTGCACCGCTGCCTGCATCGATCCGCACCACCTGACCGGACACATAAGCAGAACGCGCCGACAGAAAGAAACGCAACGTGCCTTCCAGCTGATGTTCGGCGTGCGGCGCGACATAGATCAGGTTCG
The DNA here is from genome assembly GCF_002362315.1 of Paraburkholderia acidicola. Lineage (GTDB taxonomy): Bacteria > Pseudomonadota > Gammaproteobacteria > Burkholderiales > Burkholderiaceae > Paraburkholderia > Paraburkholderia acidicola. The sequence goes on along the minus strand of NZ_MTZV01000003.1, from coordinate 222,663 downwards.
ACGTGATGCCGCGCCGCGCTTCCTTGCCGAGCGAACGCACGAGCCCTTCGAGCGCACGCTGCGCGGTCCACTGACGCGGCGTATCGCAGGTCTCGGGCGTGCGTCCGAGCACGACGATCCGGCCGCATTTGCCGAGCGAGCGCAATGTGTCGTGAAAGAAGGCGTAAAGCGCATCGAGCTTTGCGCTGTCTTCGATGCCGCTTGCATCGAACACGAGCGCCGCGACGCGCGCATGCGCGCCGGGTTCGGTCGGTTCGAAGCGGCCCGTCATCAGGCCGTGGCGATTGGCGAGCGCGATCCACAGGCCCGCGCTCTCATGCGCGACGCTCGTCAGGCCGGTGCTCTTCACCACGTCGGCGAGGGCATCGAGCAGTTGCGGCGCACGGCCCGCGCCGATCGCAATCAACCCGTCGAACTCGGGAGCGTCCGCGCGGTAGCGCCGCAACACCTCGGGTTTCGGTAGCCCGAACGAACGCGCGACGCGTCCGCCGAGCGGCGAGTTGACGAACTTCAGGTAAGAATCATTCATCGTCCGCAGCTCCGCTGGCGAGGCTCAATGACGTCAGTGTGCACGGTGCGTGAGTCAGGCGGCAAGTTGCATCGCCTTGTCGAGCGCTTCCTTGCGGCGTTGGAGATCGCCGAGCAGGCCGAAATCCTGATCGAAATCGTCGACCTTCACGACTTCAGCACCGTAGCGCGCATAGTCGTTGAGCACCTTGCGCTCGTCGGCATCGATCAGGCCACGCTGCAAGACGGTTTCGGTCCAGTCGCCGAGATCGGGGAGACTTTGCGGCATCGGTGGGATCAGGCCGCGCTTGACCGCATCGCGCAGCTTCTGGTCGATCTCCGTCACGCGCGGGTTCAACGCGAAAATCAATTCGCCGTAGCCGAGCGGATCGACGTCCACATGCGGCACGTAAGAGTCGGAGACAAGCCGCTCGCGTGCGGCGCTGGGCGTCTGCATCAATTCGGCGATCGCGGTGCCGAGACTGTCGGACGGCGCACGATGCCGCATGCCGAACGGGAACGCACACACACGCACGAAGGCCGCGGCGGCGCGATTCGGATAATTCGCGAGCACGCCGTCGAGTGCCTGTTGCGCCTGGTACAGCGAGTCTTCGACGCCCCAGCGCACGAGCGGCAGGTCTGCTTCCTGACGACCTTCATCTTCGAAGCGCTTGAGCGTCGCGGAGATCAGATAGAGCTGCGACAGCACATCGCCAAGCCGTCCCGAGATCCGTTCGCGGCGCTTCAGATCGCCGCCGAGCACGAACATCGACACATCGGCGAGCAACGCGAATGCCGTCGATATCCGGCTTGCCGCGCGATAGTAGTGGGTGAGCGGCGCATACGCCTGCTGCGGTTTCGCGATCAACGCACCGCCTGTCACACCGTCGACGAAACTGCGCACGACGTTCGACAGCGTGAAGTTCACATGCCCGAAAAACGCTTCGTCGAAATCGACGAGGGCTTTCGCGTGATCGGTCTCGCGCGTCGCGGTCATCTCTTTCAGCACGTACGGATGGCAGCGAATCGCCCCCTGACCGAAGATGATCAGGCAGCGCGTCAGGATGTTCGCACCTTCCACGGTGATCGCGATCGGCACCTGCTGGTAGGCGCGCGCGAGAAAGTTTGAAGGGCCCATGCAGATGCCCTTGCCGGCGGCGACATCCATGCCGTCGTTGACGACTTTGCGGGCGCGTTCGGTGATGTGGTACTTGGCGATCGCCGAGATGACCGAGGGCTTCTCGCCGAGATCGACGGCGTGCGCAGAGAGGCGCCGCGCGGCATCCATCACGTACAGGTTGCCGCCCATGCGACCGAGCGCTTCCTGCACGCCCTCGAACTTGCCGATAGCGGTGCGGAACTGACGTCGCACGGCCGCATATGCACCGGTGCCGCGCACGGCGATCTTCGCCATACCCACGTTCGATGACGGCAGCGAAATCGCACGGCCCGCGGCGAGACATTCCATCAACATGCGCCAGCCGTTGCCGACCTGCGCGCGTCCACCGATCACCCAGTCGAGCGGAATAAACACGTCCTTGCCGGAGTTCGGACCGTTCTGGAACACCGCGTTCAGCGGCCAGTGGCGCCGGCCGATATTCACGCCAGGGTGTCGCGTCGGAATCAGCGCGCAGGTAATGCCCGGTTCATCGACGGAACCGAGCAGATGGTCCGGATCGTGCACGCGGAAGGCGAGGCCCAGCACCGTCGCGATCGGACCGAGCGTGATGTAGCGCTTATCCCAGGTCACACGAAAACCGAGCGTCTCGCGGCCTTCAAAGGTGCCTTTGCACACGATGCCGAGATCGGGAATCGCTGCGGCGTCGGAGCCCGCATACGGATTGGTCAGCGCGAAGCAGGGGATCTCATCACCGCGTGCGAGACGCGGCAGATAGTAGTTTTTCTGTTCGTCGGTGCCGTAGTGCATCAGCAGTTCGGCCGGGCCGAGCGAGTTCGGCACCATCACTGAGACGGCCGCTGCCGAGCAGCGCGTAGCAAGCTTCATGATCACCTGCGAATGCGCATACGCGGAAAACTGCTTACCGCCGTACTGCTTCGGAATGATCATCCCGAGGAAGCCCTTGTCCTTGACGTACTGCCACGCCTGCGGCGACAGGTCCTGCCAGACGGCGGTGGTTTCCCAGTCGTTCGCGAGATCGCACAGCTGCTGGCATTCGTTGTCGAGGAACGACTGTTCTTCGGCGGATAGTTTTGCCGGGCCGTGTGCGAGCAATGTGTCCCAGTGCGGCCGGCCGGAGAAGAGCGCAGCGTCCCACCAGACCGTGCCGGCTTCGATCGCGTCGCGCTCGGTGGGCGACATCTCGGGAAGAATCTTGCGGAAGATGTTGAGTACGCGCTTCGACAGCAACGCGCGCCGCAACGGTTTGATCGCGAGGACGAGCGCGGGCAGGACGAAGACGATCGTGAGCAGTGTCGTGAGGAAGCCGCCGGCGGCGCCGGTCAGATGCGCGGCCGCGACCCAGACGATCATGAACGTCAGCCACCACGACGCGCGGGCCCGAAGATAGACGAGCGCCGCACCGGCGACTACGAGCGCAACGATAAACCACGACATGTCGACTCCTCCTTTCTATTTCTACGGACGTGCATATCCCACACGTCGCCATCCAGCGGATGGCTCGCGGGTTGTTGTTCGTTGACGGGTGCATCGCACCCGTCGGGCATGTTGGACCGGACCGCCGGCACGCGGTCCGTGCGGTAGACGAGCCCGCGCTCAGGCCGCGCCGTGCGCAACCTGCGGCGTGGACAGATTTTCCGCGGCTTCGCTGCGGCGTTCTGCAACAACGGGCACCTGGTTCACGGCCGCCGCGGGCTGGACCGGACATGCGGCGCTCGCAGGCCCGTCCGGCATGCCGACCTCGGATGCATCGCCAAGCACGGCCGCAAAGACCGCCAGTTGCGTCGAGTCGGGCAGCGGCGCTTTCAGCGCAGCCACCATCAACGACGCAAGCCGTGCGATCAGTTGCAGATCGTTCATGTCCTTGCCCTGCGAGAACTCGGAGATCAGGCTGTCGGTATCGGTGCCGGCCAGCACACCCGATAACGCGCCGATGGCGAAATGCAGACGCCAGCCGAGTTCTTCGCGCGGCAGATGCGGCAGCGCGCGCTGGAACGCCTCGAAGAAGCGCTCCGCCACCGACGCATAATGCGCGCCGAGAAAATCGCGGATGAACGATGACGGGTCGGTGTACGCGCGGCCAAGCAGCCGCAAAAACGCCTTGCCGCCTACGCGCGGTTCGCGTGACAGACGCAGTGCCGGAATGAACATCGCGCCGAGCACGTGCTCGCAGGTGAGACGACTACCGAGCAACGCATCGAAACGCTCGAGCAGCTTTAAACGCTCTTCGTTCAGACGATCGAGGCGGCGCGACAGCATCGCGTGGATCAGTGCTTCCTTGTTGCCGAAGTGATAGTTGACCGCGGCCAGATTGACCTCGGCGCGCGAGGTGATCTGCCGCAGCGACATTGCTTCGTAGCCGCACTCGACAAAGAGCGCTTCAGCCGCGTCGAGGATGCGTGACTTCGTATCGCCGGCAGGCCGGCTCAGTGTGCGAACTACCATGTTGCGTCTCCCAATGCCGGTCGCCCGGCCGCAAACGAGCGATTCAAATACGTATTTGAAACAGCTGTTTTTTCAGGATAAGAAGGATAGGGTCGAGCGGGCAAGCATTGTGTGTGGATAGACTCCTCTAAAAGTGCAGCCGCTGCCGTGATGCGCCCTTGCGGCCGCAGACAAAAAAGGCCGTTCCGACAGGAATCGGAACGGCCTCGTATTGCATTGCTGGTAGCCATCGCCGGCAGGTCATGCCTGCCGTCATATTCGTGCCCGGCACGCCGTTAGACGGCTTGCCGGGTCATACCGCGGGTCGCGATCAACTGACGGTCGCGACCTGTTCCGCTGATTGTGTCATATCTATGCCGCGTCGTTCACGACTGAACAAAATCAGCACGGCGATCGCGACCGCCACGATGCCGATCACGGTGGCCATGACCACCGCATAGTTGTTGCCGTGCGTTTCGGCGAACCCTGCCTGCAGCGGCCCGTTGACCGATGCAATCAGGTTGCCGAGCTGGTAGACGAGGCCCGGGAACGTCGCGCGAATTTCGTCCGGCGAGATTTCGTTCAGGTGCACCGGGATCACGCCCCACGCGCCCTGCACGGAGATCTGCATCAGGAACGCGCCGGCCGCAAGCAGGAACGGCGTGGTCGAAAACGCCCACAGCGGCAACACCGGCAACGCGATCAACGCCGCGATGAAGATCGCGCGTTTGCGGCCGATCTTTTCCGACAGCGAACCGAAGAACAGACCGCCCACCATCGCACCGATGTTCAGCGTGATCGTGATCCACGACACCGTGTGCGCATCGAATTGATGCTGGATGCGCAGGAAGGTCGGGTACAGATCCTGTGAGCCGTGCGAGAAGAAGTTGAACGCGGTCATCAGGACGATCGCATACAGCGACAGCGTCACATTCTTCTTCAATGTCGCGACGAGGCCCGGATGCTCTTTTTTCTCGAGCGTCTTGAAGGCCGGCGATTCCGGCACGTGGGCTCGCACGTACAGCACCAGCAGCGCAGGCAGAACGCCGACGAAGAACATGCCGCGCCAGCCGATGTATTGATAGAACACACCGAACACGACGGATGCGAGCAGATAGCCGCTCGGATAACCGGCCTGCAGCAGACCCGATACGAAGCCCCGCGCTTTGGTCGGCACGGTTTCCATCGTTAGTGCGCCGCCGACGCCCCATTCGCCGCCCATCGCGATACCGAACAGCGCGCGCAGGATGAGCAGGGTGGTCAGATTCGGCGAGAAGCCGGACAGCAATTCAAGTAACGAGAAGCAGGCGATGTTGACCATCAAGGTCGGGCGGCGACCATATTTGTCGGCGAGCCAGCCGAAGATCAAGGCGCCGACCGGACGCATCATCAGGGTCAACATGATCCCGAAAGCGACGGACTTGATATCCGTGCCGAATTCCCCCGCGATATCTTTCAGAACGAAAACCATCAGAAAGAAATCGAATGCGTCTAATGTCCAGCCCAGATAGGCGGCAATAGTGACGTTTCTCTGTTCCCGAGTCCAGCTCATTGGTTGTTCTCCTGTCTCCGATAGCCGTGCAATAAATGCCGGACCGCGCCGTGCGATACCGGTATGACCCCGTGCTCCGCCGGTTTGAAGCGAGTGTACGCCGACCGTTAAGCGACTGCATGGATGAAAGCGGTTATCGGTGGTAATCCCTGGTTGAGACCTCTTTGATTCCGGTTTGAATGTTTGCTAAATGAAAGATTTTTATTGTCTGAAATTAATTTTGTATGATTTTTGTAATGTATTTTTGGCAATGATTGGGAGGCTCATCGCTTTAGAAAAACTTAACGATGGCGCAGCGTTACGCCCCTGTTCGTCGTGTTTTTGAGTTCCTAAGCTGGGTCACGGTCGACAACCGGCCGCAGATAAATCACCCCACGTGGAGCGCTCATGAGAAACGCGATTGCTGGTCTGGCATTGCTGTTGGCCGCATTCTGCGCCGACGCTAACGCGAGCGATATGACACGGCTCCGGTTCGGCGTCGATCCGACCTACGCGCCGTTTGAATCGAAAGCCCCTTCCGGGCAACTGGTCGGTTTCGAAATCGACCTCGGCAATGAAATCTGTCGGCGTCTGAACGTGAAGTGCGTCTGGGTCGAGACCGCGTTCGACGGCATTATTCCGGCGCTGCAGGGCAGGAAATTCGAGGCGATTCTGTCGGCGATGTCCGTTACGCCGCAGCGCGAGACTCAGGTCGCGTTCACGACACCGCTCTTCAACACGCCGAGCCGGCTGATCGGTTTGCGTGGACGCGATATCAAACCGACCGTCGATTCATTGCGCGGCAAGCGAATCGGCGTGGCCCAGGGCTCCACGCAGGAGGCGTACGCGAAAGCGTATTGGGCGCCGGCGGGTATCGACATCGTGTCGTACGCGAATCAGGAGCAGGTGTATGCGGACCTGCGGCCGGGCCGCATCGACGCGACGCTCACCGACATGATCGCCGGTAGCCAGGGGTTTCTAAAGACCCCTCAAGGCGCCGACTATGCGTTCCTCGGCGCGCCGGTCAACGACGAGAAAACACTCGGCAAAGGCGGTGCGATCGGTTTGCGTAAAGACGATGTCGCGTTGCGCGAAAAAATCGATGGAGTCATTGAGGCGATGCGCAAGGACGGAACCTATCGGAAGATCGAGCAGCGTTACTTCGACTTCGATATTTCGGGTCCCTGAGCGGAGCCATGAGCCGAGCCGCTATTGCAGCATTGCGTCGTTGATCTGCTGTTGTTCTCGCGCACGCGTCAGTAGCCAGCGATGAAAACTGCGGCATTGCGGCTGATCGAAGGCGCTTTTCTTCCACGTGAGGAAGTAAGGCCACGGCAACGGAAGCCCGAGTTTGAACGGTACGACGAGGCGGCCGGCGGCAACGTCGTCGCAAATCATCGAAGACTGCGCGAGTGCGAAACCATGACCGTCGATGGCAGCCTGGATCGCGACGCTCGACAGCGAGTAGACATGTCGAGGGTTAGGAAGCGTGCTGCAGTCGACACCGTTAGCCTCGAACCAGTCGCGCCACGAAGGTGGCGAGGTGAATTTCGGCAACCAGTCCACGGCGATCAAGGGATGCGGCAAGAGGTCCGCGGGCGCGGTGAGCAGTGTCTTGTCGCTGAGCCATGCGGGACTGCACACCGGTACGACAGTGTCGCGAAAGAGTTCGATGGCGTTTTCGGCTTCCGCTATGCGGTCGCCATAGCTCACACGAAAATCGATCTCATAGCCTTCGGGCGAAGGCTCCGTATGCGTGCCGTCGAGATAGACGCTCAATTCCGGATGCTGCGTTTGCCACGCCATGACACGAGGCGCAAGCCACTTTGACAGCAGCGAAGGTAATGCGCTGACGCTGAGATTGCGGGCGTTTTTTGCGCGTTCTATCTCTGCGTGAGCCACGCGCAGGCTCTCGAATGCGGCCGCACAGCTCTCGTGATAGCGACGTCCAATCGTGGTTAGCCGCAAGCGCTTGCCGTCCTTCTGCATCAGGCTCATACCAAGCGTGTCTTCGAGCAGTTTGATCTGCTGGCTGACGGCGCCGGCCGAAATGCCGAGACGTTTTGCGGCTTCGGCGACACCGCCGCAGCGGCCCACGGCTTCAAAAACCTGCAACGCGCGCAGAGGGGGCAGCGTGCTCATGGCGATTCCTTCGTTGAGGAAGAGGGGCATGGTGAAGCGTGGTGAAGCATTGTGAGTTTAGAAATTCTAAAAGAACCGCCAGTTCCAGACACCTGTTCTTTAATGTTTTGGCCTTTTACTCTTAAGACATGCTGCGAACGCAGAACCGCTAAAGCGCAGACAGGACGAACCCACCGGAGTCAGCGGAGATGTTCTTAAAGAACGCATGGTACGTAGCAGCACGCGATCAGGAAGTGACGCACAGTCTGTTGCCGGTCACGATTCTCGATGAGCCGATCGTGCTTTACCGCAAGACGGATGGCACGCCGGTCGCACTCGAAAACGCGTGCCCTCATCGGATGCTGCCGCTATCGATGGGACGTCTGATCGGCGACGAACTCGAATGCGGTTATCACGGCCTCACATTCGATTGCTCCGGCGCATGTGTGAAAGCCCCTGGCGCACAACGCATTCCCGCGTCGGCACAGGTGCGCAGTTATCCGCTGGCCGAACGCTACGGTCTGGTGTGGATCTGGATGGGCGAGGCGCAGGCAGCCGACCCGAATGAAATCGTGCAGATCGACGAGTGGGACGATCCGGCGTGGGGCATCAATCACGGCGATGCGATGACGGTGGATTGCCATTACCTGTATGTCACCGACAATCTGCTCGATCCGTCGCATGTGGCGTGGGTGCATCGTTCGTCATTCGGCAACGCTGCGTGCGAAGCGGAGACTTTGAAGACCGTCGTGGCTAACAACGGCGTAACGGTTTCACGCTGGATGCGCGATGTAGAAGTCGCGCCGTTCTATGCCAAGTTCGTCAAGTTCGCTGGGCACTGCGATCGCAAGCAGCATTACGAAGTGCGCTTTCCGTCGCACGCCGTCATCAAGGCGATTTTCACGCCGGCCGGCACCGGCGGAGACGATGCGCCGCAGCACCCGCAGGTGTTCCTGATGAATTCGTATAACTTCATGACACCGGTGAACGAATCGCAGACGCGCTACTTCTGGTTCCAGACGCGCAACTTCGATCCGCACGACGAGAACGTTTCCCGTCAGTTCGATGAAGACGTGCGCCATGCGTTCGAGGAAGATCGTGCCGTACTGCAAGCCGTGCATCAAGGTATGGCACGGCGACGCAAACCGAACATCGATCTCGCGATCGACTCCGGACCACTACGCTTCCGGCGTGCACTCGGCCAGATGATCGAGCGCGAACGGGCCGCAGAACCGGCGGCCGTGCCGGTGTATGTGGTCGGCCGGCAGCAAGCGGGAGGTTGAGGTGGCGCTGCCGGATGTGAACGCGTCGACGAGCGCCGGTCGCGGCTTTGAACGCTTTCGCGTGGTTCGGCGGACTCAGGAGAGCGAGTCCATCGTGTCGTTCGAACTGGTTCCTGTCGATGCCGGGCGCTCACTCGCGTTTATCGCAGGTCAGTTTGTCGCGCTACGTCTGACGATGCCGGAGGGCGAGACACTGCTGCGCCACTACAGCTTGTCCGGCGACCCCGCCGACACCACGCATTGGCGCATCTCCGTCAAACTCGAAAGCACACCGCCGGGACGAGCATCGAGCTGGCTTCATCAAAACATCGATGTGGGCGACGAGCTTGAACTGGCTGGACCAGCCGGGGCTTTCATCTGCGATGAAGACAGCGAGCGGCCGGTGATTCTGTTGAGCGGTGGTGTGGGCGTGACGCCGTTGGTCAGCATGCTGCATCGTCTGGCGCGCAGCGCTACGCGACGTGTGTATTTCGTGCACGCGTGCGAAAACAGCGCCGTGCATGCGTTTGCTGACGAAGTCGATGCACTGGCTGCCGTAAGGCCCGGTATCGCTGTCCATGTCTGCTACCGCAATCCGTTTGGCGGCGACGAGGCATGGGGCGCATGCGACAGCAAGGGACTGTTGACGAAGGCGACCTTGCAGGCGCTGCTCCCGCTCGACGATTACACCGTCTATCTGTGCGGGCCACCGGGCTTTATGCAGGCGAACTGGCGACTGCTGTGCGAACTGGGCATTGCGCGCGAACGCATTCACTACGAGTTCTTCGGGCCAGCGACGGTACTGGAAGATGAGGTAAGCGGCGCACGCAGCATGCCAGCAAAAGAATCGGTCGCCCCACCTGTGTCTGACGCAGTTCCGGACACCGGCACGGTTACCGTCCGATTCGAGCCACACGGAGATCCGATCCCCTGGGACCCGTCGTTTCATTCGCTGCTCGAGATGGCCGAGCATGCGGGGTACGCACCGGCCTTCAATTGTCGGGCGGGTCTTTGCAATGCCTGCACGACTCCGCTATTGTCGGGCCGCGTCCACTATGTCGAAGACCCGCTTGCGCCACCCGCCGACGGCGAGTTGCTGCTGTGTTGCACACGGCCGGTCACGCCGGTCACACTGGCGGTGAAATCATCGCCAGCATGATTCACCGAACCCGTGCCGCAGAGGCACTGCGACCATCACGATGAGGATGAAATGAAATACGGTTTTCCAGACCAACCTGGGTTCGATCGACAACGCACACAGTTTCTGCATGCAGCCGACGCAGCGGGTGCCACGGTGACGTCTTATCCGCATCCGCTGAATGGCCCCACTGGCGAGTCGCTTGCTACGGATGTCGCGTGGCTTGGCGAGCCTGACGCACGGCGTGTGCTGGTGGCGATTTCGGGCACGCATGGCGTCGAAGGTTATTACGGATCGACCTGCCAGAGCGAATGGCTGGACGGGTTCTCCGCACGCGACCTTCCCGATGGCGTGGCGGTGATGATGGTGCATCTGATCAACCCGTGGGGCACCGCGTGGATGCGCCGCGTGAATGAAGACAATGTCGATCTGAATCGCAACTACGTCGACTTCGAGGCGGCATTGCCGCCGAATCCGCGTTACGAAACGATTCACGCTATCTATACGTGCCGCGATTTCGACGGCCCACAGCGCCGGCAGGCGGACGGCCTTTTAACCGCGCAAATCGAATCGATCGGTTGGGCCGAATATCACGCGATCGTCGGAGCTGGCCAGTATGTGCATCCCGATGGACTGTTTTATGGCGGTACGCAGGCCACCTGGTCGAATCGGACGCTACGGAGTATTGCTGACCGCTTCCTTCGTCCTACGCAAGTCGCGATTGCTTTCGATCTGCACACCGGCGCGGGCGCCTATGGTCATCCGATGCTGATGGCGATCGCGCAAACCCGTTATGCGGCGCTCGCCGATGCCGAAGCGCTGTATGGCGCGTGGCTTTACACATTGCTCACCGGGGCGGACGCCGGAATCAGCGACACCGGTGTAGTGGCGCGCGCCACGGGGTACACGTCGCAGGCGCTTCTCGACGCGCTGCCCGACACCCACCTGATGCAACTCGTCATCGAATGCGGAACCTACGCTGAAGCACCGATGCACACCGCGTTGCGCGACGATCACTGGCTGCATCTTTATGGCGACCCTGGCGATGCACTCGGCAAGCAGATCAGCCAGACCTTGTTCAACTCGTTCATGCCCGCCGACGAGGACTGGGGCGAGATTGCGTGGCAACGTACGCGACAGGCGTGGGAGCGTGCACTAAAAGCGCTGCCGGAGATTCAACCGGCGGCCGTCGGCTGACTACTACTGCGGGTAACGCAGCAACACCGCTATAGTGCCGGCACCCACTCAGGAATGTTATTCGCGGAGAGATTCCGTATGCTGCCGTCACTCGATACCGCCCGATTGCTCTTGCGCCCGCGCACGCTCGACGATCTCGAAGCCTGCATGGAGATGGACCGCGACCTGGAGGTCACGCGTCACATTCCAGGGCCATGGCATGACCCGGTTGCGCATCGACGGTTTGTCGAAGAACGCACGACGTGTGCGTATCCGGCCGGTCTCGGTTACTGGTCGATCTTCGAGCGGCAGGCGCCGGGCCGCTTCGTGGGTTGGGTACTGCTGATTCCCGAGAATGCTGTTGGCCCCGATGTCGAGATTGGCTGGCGCCTCGTACGCGACGCGTGGGGGCGGGGGATTGCGAGTGAGGCCGCAGCCGCAGTGATTCGGCACGCGTTCGAGACGATGGGGTTAAACGAAATCGTCGCGGGTATTGCGCAGGGCAACGCAGCATCGCGGCAGCTTGCCACGAAACTGGGCATGCGCTGTGCGCCGGATGCCACACCCGATGCCGAGGGCTACATCTACTACCGTCTTGCACGGACGTTGTCGCGTTAAAGGAATCCTGCCTTCGATCAACCGTCCAGGCCTCGCTTGCGCGCGGCATCCTGCAGACATGAAATGAATCGCGCAATAGCCGGTGTCGGCAGCAGATCGCGCCGCGAAATGATCCGCAGATCATAGGCGGGCATCGCTTCCTCGATGTTCGCCACGTGGACGCCGAGTGGCGCCACCATCGTCGCGAGTTCCTTCGTGAAGCAACCGATCATGTCCGTCTGCGATATGAGTCCGAGCGCCACTGCAAACGACGACGGTGCGTGCAGCACGCGTTTGGGCACGGGCAGGCCGTGCGCGGTGAACATCGTAGTCAGGAGGCTTTGAGAGAAATGATCGAAGCCCCCCGGGGCGATCCATTCCGCGTCGAGCAAATCGTGTAACCGCTGCGCGTTGGCGAGCGGATGACCGGTCCGCATTCCGATGACGAACTTCGTCGAATACAGCGGCATCTGCACCAGATCGCTTTCGAGGTCAGGGACGTGGCGAATCGCCGCGATATCGATCTTTCCGGTGCGCAGTTGCGCGATCGCGTCGAGCACCGTGATTTCCTGAAAGTGCAACCTGACGAGCGGCATGGCATGACGAAACGCTGCTGCAGCCTGCGGCAAGACGGTGAGCGCGATCGACGGCATGGTCCCGACGCTGACCCTGCCGGCCAGATCTCCCTTCACCTGTTCCACCGCCTCCAGTGTGCGTTGCATGTCGTTCAGCAATTGCTCGGCACGCGGCAACAGCGTGCGCCCGCATTCAGTCAGTTCGATACCGCGTATGCCGCGTGTCATCAGCTCCGCATTCAGCACGCTTTCCAGTTCATGGATCGTCCGTGTGATCGCCGGCTGGGTCAAACCGAGTTCGCGCGCCGCGCCTCGCAGGCTGCCGTGGTGGGCCGCGGCGACGAATGCCTGTAGCTGTTGAGGTTTCATAGGGTTAACGAGGGCGATAAGAGGCTGTGATCGGGATAAACAAAAAAACATCTTATTTGAAAAAATCGTCGCCGATATATTGAGCGCCAATCTTCCTGTCACCGCCCCCGATGTCCCATTCAACGAACGATCCGAGCATGTCGACCACAATGAAAAAAACAGTCATCGCAATCGCCGCGCTGGGAATACCGCTCACGTTCGCCATGTCCGCGTTCGGACAAAGCAGTATGTCGTTGTCAGGCGTGATCGACGAAGGTTTCGACATCACGAACAACACTAATCCGCACGGCGATCCCCTGTATCAGTTTCAGAGCGGCTATCTGCAGAGCAACATCATCACGCTGGGCGGAGTCGAAGATTTAGGCGGTGGGAAAAAAATCACGTTCGTGATCAAGACGACTTTCGATGTCAACAGTGGCCGGTCCGCACCCGGTCGCTCGTTTATCGGCTTGTCGGACGAGAAGCGGGGGACCGTGACCGTGGGCCGTCAGTACGACTCGATCATCGACTATCTCGCGCCCACGACCGCCAACGGCAACTGGGGTGGTTGGCTGCTTTCGCATCCGATGGACAACGACAATACCGACGGTTCATTTCTGGTGAACAACGCGATCAAATACGCGAGCCCGGAGTTTGCCGGCTTCAAGTTTGGCGGCATGTACGCGTTCAGCAACAACACGAAATTTGCGAATGACCGTTTGTACAGTCTCGGTGCGCAATACCTGAACGGTCCACTTCTGGTCGCGGCAGCCTACCTGCAGACCAACAATCCGGGTGCACCGAACAGCGGCGCGACGCCAGCCGGTAACGCCAGTTTCACCGCCGCGCGCCTGCGTATCTTCGGCGCTGGCGTCAACTATACGATCGGTTCCACGACACTCGGCTTCGTGTATTCGAATACCGATGTGCGGGACCCGGTGAGTTCGAGCTATCTGAGCGACCCGTCGGGCAATCCGCTGCCATTGGAGATCGCCGGTGTCGCGTTGAACCGGTTGAAATTCCAGAATCTCGAGGTCAATGGCATGGTCCAGGTGACGCCGTTTTTCTTCCTGGGTGCGCAATACGTCTACACGCTTGTCGAAGGCGATGCGTCCGGAGCAAGCGTGAAACCGCGATATCACACCGTCGGCCTGATGGCGGATTACATGCTGTCGAAGCGCACCGACATCTATGTGCAGGGCGCGTATGAAAAGGTGACCGGTGACAGGAGCGGCAACGTGCTCGATAGCGCCGCTATCCCTGGGGCAGGCGGGATCTCCTCGACGGCGAGTCAGCTCGCGTTCCGCACGGGGATTCGCCACAGATTCTGAATTGCATGAAACAGCTCGCTCGCGACATTCACGACATTCCCGACAACCAGAATTTCAGAAGATCCCATGAATCGCACATTCGCTACTTCTTTACTGCTTGCTTCCTCGGCGCTCGCCACCGGCTGTGCGCAGACGCCGCAGCCTGACCCGATCGCGGCTCAAAAGGTGCGTATCGATCGCGATGCGATGGGTGTGCCCCATGTCTTCGGCAAGACGTCTGCCGCGGTCATGTTCGGAGCGGGCTACGCCGAAGCGCAGGACCGGCTCGCGGACATGGAAACGTTTCGCCGTCGGGCGTTGGGACGTACTGCCGAGATACTCGGTGCGTCAGCGGTTCAGTCGGACATCATTTCGCGCGACCGGAAACTCGACGGCGCCGAATTGATGCGCATGTATCGCGCGATTCCGCTCGAGCACCAGCGCATGATGCAGGCCTATGTCGACGGTATCAACCGCGTGATCGACGAGATCGACCGCGACCCGCAGCATAAGACGCCTTATGAATTTACACGCTGGGGTGTGACGCCGGAGCATTGGTCGCTGCTCGATTTTCTCTCGATGGCGGCGGGTTTTCCGCGCGATCGCGGCGGCTTCGAGCTGCAGAATCTGGCTTTCTACAACGCTATGGTGACGCGTTACGGTGAGACGACCGGACGCAAGATCTTCGACGACGTCGTGCCTGTGAGCGATCCCGATTCGCCGACTGCGATACCGGCGGGAGAGGATCTTGCCCCGGTACGTCCGATGCCGAAAGCGACCTATCTGACACTGGCTTCAACGCAGCAGGGTATGCCGCCCACGGCGGCACCCGCACCGAGCAACAATCACAGCCGATGCCTCGTGATCGGACCGCAGCGATCCGCGAGCGGTAGGGTGCTGATGCTGGAATCGACGGCGGATGGCCCAGAGATTCATCTGCATGGCGGGGGTTTTGACAGCGCGGGTTTCACCATGCCGTCGTGGGGCATTCCGATCATGGGACGCGGCCCGAATCATGGCTGGCTCGTGACTTCTGGCCAGGAAGATACGACAGATACCTTTGCCGAACAGCTGAATCCGCTCGATCCTCATCAATACTGGTACCAGGGCAAGTGGCAACAGATGGACGTGCATAACGAAACCATCGTGGTCAAAGGCGCCGCGCCCGTCGAGCACGAAGTCGCGCGCACGATACACGGCACCGTGGTCAGTTGGGACAAACCGCACGGCGTAGCCTACACGCAGCGTTTCGCGGAACGCGGTCACGAACTCGACAACTGGGTGGCGGTCGTCGAGATGCAGCGGGCACGCACGCTCGCCGATTTCGAGAGCAAGGGGATTGCGCGACTCTCAACCGATTTCGGTGTGTGCTACGGCGACGAGAGCGGCCAGATCGGCTTCTGGGAGACCGGTTTGCAACCGAAGCGTGCGCCCGGGGCCGACCCGCGTCTGCCTACACCGGGCACGGGCGACTACGAATGGCGGGGCTTCCTGTCGCTCGCCGAGCGGCCGCACATGCTCAATCCGAAGCAGGCCTATATCCATAGCTGGAACAGCAAGGCGACGACGTGGTCGCGTGAAGGAGACGAAGGACGATTCGGCGCAACCTTCCGCACGTGGTTGGGCAATCGCCAGGGCGCGTCGTCCTCGTCGACGACGCTGCTCGACATGGAGGACTACAACGGACAAATCTGGAATGCGTTTGGCGCGCGCGACCGTAGCCAGACATCGCCTGACTTCTTTGCACCGTTCCTGAAGGCTGCGGCGGCCGAAGCGCACGATCCGCAGATATCGCAGGCCGTGAGCCTGATGGTTTCATGGAACGGCCTCTACCAGGATCGCGATGGCGACGGCTACTACGACAACGCTGGTCTGACGCTGTTCAGGACATGGCTGGAAGTCGCGCCGAAGATGATCTTTGACCACGCCATCGGAAACACGTGGAAGACGATCGATGACGATCGCTATCTGAAGTATCAGACGAGCTTGTTGTATCGCACGTTGCAAGGACCGCAAGCGGGTTTGCCGGTGAAGTTCGACTACTTCGACGGTCGGCCGCGCGATGCGGTGGTTGCCGACACGATCCGGCAAACCATCGAGTTGACTCGCAAGAAATTTCCAGGTCGCCCGATGGAGACCTGGCGTATGCCCATCTACTGGAAATATTTCACCGACGCGGCCGACGACCCGGCGCGTCCGTCACTTCCCGACGACGATGAGCGCAGTAGCACGACGTGGGCAGAACTCGGTCTCGGACCGAAGATGGTGCCGTTAAACGGCGGTGAGGAGTGGACCGGACTCATGGAACTCGGCGGCGGTCACCCGGTGCTGTACACCGTTACCGAGGCCGGCGGACAGAATCAGTTCATCGATCCGTCTGGACATGGCACGCCTCATCTCACGGACCAGGTGCAGATGCATGCGCAGAATCATCTCAAGCGCATCGATCTCGGGCCGGAGGATAGTCAGCGCGATATCAGCTCTTCGGTAACGCTTGAGTACGGTGGGGCAGAGTCAACGCTTCCTTGAGATGGCGAGGTGAGGGCGACGGCCGCCTTACTTCACCTCTGGCCAATCTCAGCTCACTACTTGAGCGGCGAGAAATCCGTCGGCCGCACAATGCGCGATTCCATCTTCACGAAGATATCGAGCGCTTTCACCTTGCGGCCGAACTCCTGCCAGCGGCTATCCTCCGCCATCCGGTCGCGACGCTGGATGCGGTCGTCGAGGCCCTGATAGCCCCAGATATGCACGACCTCACTCAGATTGCCGATCTCGGTGGTAAAGAACCCAATCAGTTCGCCGAGATATTCCTGCTGGATCGGCAGGCCCTCGCTCTTGTATAAGGCGATCCATTCGGCGGCCCGTTGGGGCTTGAACGTGTAGGTGCGGATTTCGTAAAGCATGGTTGTCTCCGTGGCGCAAGGGTGCGGACAGGTCTAGATTATCGCTAATGCGTGACGCTAAGTTGCCGACCGCATATGGTTGTGCCGATTTATTCGTGGCGCAATGCAAGGCAACGGATGAGAATCGTCCGGTTCATCACCTTCCGGAGTGCCGTCTGTCATGAGCCGCGACCTTCTTTTACTGCTTGAACCGGGCTTTGCCGATCCGAAGTATCCTGGCGAGCGTTTTGTGTGTCCGCACGGCGTGCCGATCGAGGGACTGCTTGCAAGCGATCCCTCGAAGGCTGCCAGCCTCGATATTCAGCGTTTGCCATTTGCGCGTCCGCGCGAGGTAGTCGTCAAGGCGCTCGACGCGGACCATCAGGGCTTGCCGGTATTGATACTCGGCGACGAAGCGCCGGTGCCCGCCGATGCGCAGACGCTAGGCGACAAGCGTTTCGTCACGGACACTAAGCGTATTCTTGCGTTACTGGCCGAGCGCCACGGGTTTCCGAAAGTCCACTGACACTGCCCGGAATGACCACCCTCCACAATGAAATCGACCTCGATGCCGATGGGCGTCACGTCGGTTACCTGCGTCTGCCGTATTCGGTCCATCGCTCTGCGTACGGATGGATCCCGATTCCGATCGCATCGATTCGCAACGGCGATGGCCCTGTCGTGCTGCTCATGGGCGGCAATCACGGCGACGAGTACGAAGGGCAGGTGCTCGTTTCCAGCCTGATCCGCGAAATCGAGCCGCAATGGGTGCGCGGACAACTGATCTTCCTGCCGATGGCGAATTTCCCCGCCGCAGCTGCGGGCCTGAGGACATCGCCGCTAGACGGCGGCAATCTGAACCGCAGTTTCCCGGGTGATTCGCAAGGCTCGCCGACCGCGGCGATCGCCGACTATATCGAGCACACGTTGCTCGCCCGTTCGCAGTATCTGATCGACATACACTCGGGTGGCAGTTCGCTTCTCTACGATGGCGCCAATATGCTGGCTATCGCGCCACGCGACCCCGACGAAGAGCGCCGACTTAAAGCGCTGCTTGCTGCGTTCGGATTGCCGCGTGCGTTTCTGCATCCGCCGAATCCTGTGCATGCGGCGACCGCAGCACGTCGTCAGGGCGCGCTCTCTATCCTCACGGAACTCGGTGGCGGCGGTACCGTGCAGGCGCGGCTGCTGCGCGATGCGCGACACGGTTTGCTGAATCTGCTCGGGTTCATCGGGCTGTTGAGCGGACCGCTCGTACCGGATGGTCCGCCTGCGCAGACCCGCTTCTTCTCGGTGTCCGGTTCGCGCCATTACGTCTATGCCTATGACCGCGGCGTGTACGAACCGCTAGTCGAGCTGGGCGAGCAGGTCGTGGCCGGTCAACCTGCTGCGCGGATTCACTTTCCCGATACACCCTTACGTGAACCGGTCACGACGTTTTTTGCAGCAGCGGGGGAGGTGGTCTGCAAGCGCGTACCGGCCTCAGTTGAACGTGGCGACTGCCTGTTTCATCTTGCCGAACCCGTTTGAACGCCATACGGATTGAATCGATGGTCAATATCGCGGCAGTTTCCATGCTTTATTCGCGGGCGAATAGCGTGACGAATGGTGTGACCCATGGCGTTGCTGGATCGTAAGCATGACGTGAATTAAGTATGCGGAATTCACGTCATAACGATACGCAAAATGTTTGGTTCGATCCTCATTAAGCGCCTGCTATCTTGGATCTGGTTCGACAGTGACTAAGGTCGGACGCAATAGCGACTCCACGATACGATCAACGGGAGCAGGTGCGCTCCCCATCTGCCATGACCTACGAAATCATTGATACCACTCTGCTGGATCCCGTTGCGCGACCGCTACTGGATGCGCTCGAGGTCGAATATGCAACCCGCTATCGCGAGTTTCGCCCGGACAGTTCTGCTTCGGCGAGTGAAGAGATGGCGCGTTATCCGGCTGAGTTATTCGCGCCGCCCGAAGGCGCTTTCATCGTTGTCATACGCGATGGAGAGACGGTTGGCGGCGGCGCATTCAAACGCTATGACGCGACGACGGCAGAACTCAAGCGTATCTGGACGCATGCGAGCCAGCGTCGTCAGGGGCTGGCGCGCCGCGTCGTGCAGGAACTCGAGGAGCGGGCGTTGCGGCAGGGATATCGCCGCGTTTATCTGACCACGGGCTTCAGACAGCCCGAGGCAACCGAACTCTATCTCAACGCGGGCTACGAAGCGCTGTTCGATCGCTCGATCGCACCCGAGGTCCATTTCCGTCTGCCGTTCGGCAAGGACCTGCTGGAGCCGGGACGCACCGATTCATTGCAGGATCTGATCCAGCACGAGCCGCTCGGCGTTCGCTAATAACGCATGCAACGCACGTAACGCATCGAATCAACGGTCCATTTCAACGGGGCACAACAAGTCATGAAGCAAGGTCGGCATATTCTTTCGGCGGTTGCCGGGACGTTGTTCGCACTGGCGATCGGCGTAGCAGGCACAGTGTGGGCAGCGAACATCACCACGTTCAATCTGAGCCCGGATCAGCACGACCGCGTGCGCACCACGCCCGATGCCGCAGCAATCAAGGGCGTACCCGCTGCCTTTCCGTTCGCTGAAAAGGGCGAACTGGTCGTCGGTATGACACTGGCGGCACCGCCGCTCGGCACCTACGCGACCGATGCGAAGACGGCCGTGGGTTTCGATCCGGACCTCGCACAACTGGTCGCTGACGGCCTCGGGCGCAAGCTGAAGATCGTCGCGCTCGCGTGGGCAGACTGGCCGCTCGCTCTGCAATCAGGCAAGGTCGATGCAGTGCTGTCGAACGTGACGGTGACCGAAGAGCGCAAGCAGAAATTCGACTTCTCGACCTATCGGCGCGACGTGATCGGATTCTATGTAACCGATGCGAGCCCGATCAAGACGATCCGTGAACCGAAGGATGTTGCCGGGTTGCGCGTGATCACCGACTCGGGGACGAACCAGGAAAAAATCCTGCTCGAATGGGATCGGCAAAATGTCGCGCATGGATTGAGGCCGGTGCAGGTTCAGTACTACGACGACCTGGCCGTAAGGGCGTTGGCGCTCAGTTCGGGGCGTGCCGATGTGATCCTGAGCGTCAACTCGCAACTTGCCTACGAGGCTGTGCAGAAAGGCAAGATACGCGCAGTGGGCGCGATCAGTGGCGGCTGGCCGATTCTGGCCGATGTCGCGATCACGACACGCAAAGGAAGTGGGCTCGCCGCGCCACTCACGTTGCTGCTGAACAATCTGATCAGCAGCGGGAAATACACCCAGGTGCTCGACCGCTGGAGTCTCGGTAGCGAAGCAATCGATCAGGCCAGAACGAACCCGCCAGGGTTGCCAAAGAGTTAAGCCAGTCGCGCGGATGTGAGTCCGCCGCATCTCGCAGTCAATACCAGGAAAGCACGATCCACACTGCTCGTATCGAGCGGTGGGAGCAGTGCTGTGTTCGCCGACCATCAACGGGGCAGTCGATGCGCAGGAAGAGCGGAAAGAATCAGATCGGTTACACCGACACGGGCGTTCGCAGGACGATGTTATCGGTCGCCGCGCTGGCGATCACATGCAATGGCACGGCGTGGGCGCAAAGCGCGACTGTGCCGGCTGCGGCGACGGGAGCGACAGAGGTTAAGCCTGCGGAAACATCCGCGACGACTGCACCCTCCGCGCCAACGCGACCACCCGAACTGCAGCTTGCGTCGAGGCAGGCTGGCGCGACCAGCGTCGTGCTGCAGGATGCTGTGGTCGTGACCGGCACACGTACCAGCACGAAGGCGAGCCAGAGCCTGACGCCGATCGATGTGATCAGCGGTGCGCAGTTGCAGGCCACGGGGCAGAGCAATCTGCGGGACGCGCTCGTCAAACTGTCGCCGTCGATCACACGTGAGGCCTATGCCGGCGATACGGCGCAACTGACCGACGCGCTGTCGCTGCACGGCCTGACGCCGGACCACGTGCTGGTATTGATCAACGGCAAGCGTCGCCACACCACGGCCAATATCGCGCTCGACGGCGGCCTGAACCAGGGGTCGACCGGTGTCGACATCGACATGATCCCGATTGGGCTCATCGATCACATCGAGGTCCTGCGTGACGGCGCGTCGGCGCAGTACGGCTCGGATGCGATTGCCGGCGTGATCAACATCATCCTGAAGACCAAGGCGCACGGCGGCGCACTGCAGACGACAAACGGCCAGACCTATGCAGGCGATGGTTTCAGGAATGGCGAGTCTGCCAATCTCGGTCTGAATCTCGGCGACCAGGGCTACCTCGATCTGGCCGCAGAATACGACCGCCAGAATCATACGGTGCGCACCGGTCCCGACGATTACTTCGGGACCTTTAAGCCGGGGCATGGCTACTACAACCCGATCGAAGGTAATCCGGCCAGTACGCGTGAATCGGTGGGTTTTAATGCTGGCTACCATCTGAACGACGACGTCGAACTGTACGGCTTCGGGACCTATGCGCATCGCGATGCACAGGCCTATCAGAACTATCGCCCGCCTTCAGTTCTTCCACAGATTTATCCAGGCGGCTTCGTACCGACAGAGACCGTCAGCGAGAACGACTATTCGATTACGTCCGGTATCAAAGGCCAGCAGAACCTGTTTGGCTGGTCGTGGGATCTGAGCACGACCTATGGCGGCGACCATGAGCGCATCGGAATGAACAATTCGGCCAACACCGGGTTGTTCGCCGCGCAAGGCTACACGCCGACCAGTTTTCACCTGGCAACTATCAGCAACACGCAACTGACGAATAACCTCGACTTCTCGCGCGCATTCAACGTTCCGCTGCTGCCGGCGCCGGTGAATGTATCGGTAGGCGTCGAGCAACGACGTGAGACCTACAGCGTGGGCGCCGGTGACGAAGCGTCGTATCTGGATGGCGGTTCCCAGGCGCTCCCGGGTCTCGCGCCCGTCAGCGCGAGCGACAACTCGCGCAATGTGCTCGGCACGTATATCGATCTGTCGACCCACCTGACACCGAAGTGGACCGTCGATCTGGCAGGGCGCTTCGAGCACTACAGCGACGTCGGCGATACGACGAACGGCAAGGTCTCGACACGCTACGACTTCACCCCGCAGATCGCGGTGCGCGGCAGTGTGAGTACGGGATTTCGTGCGCCGTCGCTCGCCGAGGAGTACTACAGCAACGTCAGCGAATCGCCGGCATCGGTCTTTGGTCTGCTCGCGGCCAATTCGGCGGCGGCGAAGCTGATCGGCGCGCAGCCGCTAAAACCAGAACAGTCGACCAACTACAACGTCGGTCTCGTGCTGACGCCGACCAGAGACCTGCATCTGACGATCGATGCTTACCAGATCAACATCCGCAACCGGATCGTCGAAGGCGGTACGGCGTCGGGCGCGTCCGCGATTGCAGCGATGGAGGCCGCAGGGCTGTCGGTGCCGGGTTCGATCCCGGCGTCAGCGGTGTCCGCGAGTTACTTCACGAACGGCGCGAGCACGCGCACGCGTGGCATCGATCTGTCAGGGACCTGGCACACCAGTTTCGGCGTGTATGGCCAGGTGGACTGGGATCTCGGCGTGAACCTGAATACCACTTCAGTCACGCAGGTGGCAACCGGTGCGAACGGCCAGCCGGAACTCAACGCGCAGCAGATCAACTGGCTGAGCACGTCGACACCGAAGAACAAGATCATCGTGGGTGGTACGTGGCATCTCGACAAGTGGGGTGTGAGCCTGCACGAAACGCGCTTTGGTTCGACCTCGAGCGAGCAGACCTACATTGTCGGACCCAATGCGTTTTCGACGACGCAGTTCCTCCATTTCGACAACGCAGCGAAGTACATCACCGACGTCGAGGTTCGTTACGACGTAACGAAGAAGTTCGAGATCGCCGTGGGCGCGAATAACCTCTTCAACGTGTACCCAAGCAAATTGCCATATCAGGCGCAACTCGAAGGGAGCCAGTACAGCGCCTATGCATCGACGATCGGCGAGGACGGCGGTTTCTATTATTTGCGGGCACGCTACGTGTTCTAGGCGTGTTCCAGGCGCGTGCTAAGCGTTCCGGAATTCTTGTCATATGCATAGCAAAATTTGCTCGAACGATGCGGCGTTTCGCTAGCGATAATGGAACGAGCGGGTGTCACCCGGCAAATTTCCCACCACTCTTTCCTACGTGCCTTCCGGTGCGGCGGCAGGTATCGATATGTCTTATTCCCTTTCGATTCTCGACAAAAGTCCGATTGCAGAAGGCACGACTGCGCACGATGCGTTGCGCTTCACGATCCGGCTCGCACAGCGCGCAGAGGCCTTAGGCTACCAACGTTACTGGATCGCCGAGCATCATGGCGCGTCGGCGCTTGCAAGCTCTGCGCCGGAGATCGTCGTATCGCATCTGCTCGCGCATACGTCGCGGATTCGCGTCGGCTCCGGTGGCGTGATGCTGCAGCATTACAGTCCTTTCAAGGTGGCCGAATCGTTCCGGGTGCTCGCGTCTCTCGCGCCGGGGCGGGTCGATCTTGGTGTCGGCAAGGCGCCGGGTGGATTGCCGCTCACCACGCGCGCGCTGCAGTGGTTTCACGACAAGGCGAAGAAACCCGATTTCGCTAACCAGCTTGCTGAACTCGATGCGTTCCTCAAAGCGGGTGTCGCTGTGGATCATCCTTTGGCAGGCGCAGTCGCATTGCCTACGCCACCTGAAGCACCGCAAGGCATTTTGCTCGGCGGCAGTCCTGAAAGCGCAGCGCTCGCCGCGAAACATGGCTGGCAGTTCTGCTATGCCGGTCACTTCAATGGCGATAGCGACAGCATCGAGCGCTCGATTGACGTGTATCGCAACGCGACAGGGCGCACGCCGCTGCTCGCGCTCTACGCGTTTACCGCGCAATCGAAGGCCGAAGCACAACGCCATGTCGGTCCATTGCGCATTTTCAAGCTGCGACTTGCCACGGGGCAGAGCGTCAATCTGCCGAGTCCCGAAGCCGCTGCGGAGTTCGCGCGGCAAACCGGCGTGACCGACTATCGGCTCGACGAACTGCACCCGCATGTCATCACCGGCACACCGGATGAGGTGCATCAGGAACTCGACACGTTGCACGAACGCTTCGGCATCGAGGAGTTCGTGATCGATATCCCCGTAGCGGACTACGCGTTGCGCCTTGCTTCGGTTGAAGCACTGGCCGTTGCGCAACAGGACGCGCGCGTCTGATCTTTTCGCTCCTTACTTTTTTTACCGGATCCCATCATGACCCAGCGAAACCTTACTTTCGGCATCATGCTGCACGGCGCAGGCGGTCACATGAATTCCTGGAAGCATCCCGCCGGACCCGCCGATGCCAGCGTCAACCTCGATTTCATCACCGGTATCGCACAGAAGGCGGAGGCCAACGGCGTGGCGTTCGCGTTCGTGGCCGATGGTCTGTATATCAACGAGAAGTCGATCCCGCACTTCCTGAACCGCTTCGAACCGATCTCGATCCTGTCGGCGCTGGCGGCCTCGACGTCGAAGATCGGTCTGGCCGGCACACTCTCGACGTCGTACAGCCATCCGTTTACGGTGGCGCGACAGTTCGCATCGCTCGACCTCATTAGTGGTGGTCGTGCGGGATGGAACGTCGTGACTTCGCCGCTCGAGGGTTCCGCGAAGAACTACGGGGGTGAGCACCCCGATCACGAACTACGCTACGAAATCGCCGACGAATATCTGGAAGTCGTGCAGGGGCTCTGGGATAGCTGGGACGACGGCGCATTCGTGCGCGACCGCGAAAATGGCCGTTTCTTCGATCGCGAGAAACTGCATACGCTCGATCACAAAGGCCGGTTCTTCGAAGTTGCCGGACCGATCAACATCCAGCGTTCCCCGCAAGGGCAACCGGTGATCTTCCAGGCTGGCGCGTCGGATTCTGGCATCGCGCTGGCCGGCAAGTATGCGGATGCGGTGTTCACGCATTCGCCGTCGCTCGAAGAAACGCGCGCGTTTTCGGAGAGCGTGCGGCAGAGCGCAGTTGAGCACGGGCGGCTCGCCACCGACGTCAAGATTTTCCCGGGCATCGGCCCGATTGTCGGCGCAACGGTGGCCGAGGCTGAAGCGAAGTATCGCGTGATCCGCGATCTGCTCACCATCGATGAAGCGCTCGCGTATCTGGGCCGCTTCTTCGAACATCACGACTTTACGCAATATCCGCTCGACGAACCGTTCCCGGATCTCGGCGATCTCGGCAAGAACAGCTTCCGTTCGACCACCGACCGCATCAAGGCCGAGGCGCAGAAGAAGGGCTCGACGCTGCGCGAAGTCGCGCTGGAAGTCGCGACGCCGAAGACGCAGTTCATCGGCACGGGCGAGCAGATTGCAGATGAACTGATCCGCTGGTTCGACGCGGGCGCGGCCGATGGTTTCATCCTCGGTTTCCCGGTACAGGCCGAAGGTTTCGACGATTTCGTCCGCTACGTGATCCCCGCGCTGGAGGCGCGCGGTCGCTATAGCCGCACGCTGGCCGGAACGACGCTGCGCGATCATCTCGGATTGCCGCGACGCGAGAGCCGCTACGCGACTGCAGAAACGGCGTAACCCACAGCTGGCACCGCAGGAAGACAGACCATGAGCGATACCACGCACCAGTTTCCCGGCACGGTCCATGTGGGCCGCCCAGGTCACCCGGGCCACCCCGGCCACCTGACCGACGATACAGCCGGTCCGGAATACGCGCACTACCGGATCGTTCCAGCAAAGCACCATGCACGAACGGCGGGAACCGTGCTCGCAATCGTGCTGATCGGGATCGTGCTGAATTCCGTGCTTGGCAATCCGCGTTGGGGCTGGGGCGTTTTCGTGGAGTGGTTTTTTGCCGCGCCGGTGCTCTCGGGTCTCGCCCGGACGCTCGTGCTCACGGGGCTGGGTGCGCTGTTCGGTTTTGCGCTTGCCGTCCCGCTCGCACTGGCGCGCGTATCGCGCTCGCCATTGCTGGCCGGTTGCGCGTGGGCGTTCATCTGGCTATTCCGCTCGATTCCGCCGATCGTGCTGCTGCTTCTGCTCAACAACCTCGGCTATCTGTACGAGACGATCTGGATCGGCGTGCCGTTCACCCACATCACGCTACTGAATCAATCGACCACCGACCTGATCAGTCCGTTCTTCGCAGCGGCGCTCGGACTGACGCTGAACCACGCGGCGTTTTCTGCCGAGGCGATTCGCGGCGGGATTCTGTCCGTCGACCACGGCCAGCGTGAAGCGGCTGCTGCGCTCGGTTTGCCGGGGACGCGTCAGGTGCGTCGCATCGTGCTGCCGCAAGCGATGCGCGCGATCCTGCCGACCGCGTTCAACGACGTGATCGGACTTGCGAAGGGCACGTCGGTGGTCTACATCCTCGCGATGCCGGATCTGTTCTACACGGTGCAGATCATCTATCACCGCAATCTCGAAGTCATTCCGTTGCTGATGGTCGCGACAGTCTGGTATCTGATCATTCTCACGGTGTTGTCGGCGATCCAGGTTCACATCGAGCGGTACTACGCGCGCGGTGCGACGCGCGAGCAGGTCGCGGTGTCGCCGTTGGCGGCGCTGTTCAAGCACTGGCGTAACGTGCGCGCTGCGGCACGAAGCGAAAGCACTGCGGCTCGACTGGCGGCACACGCGCGAACGACATCCGATGCGGGCACAACAACCGGCTGGGCGCAGCGGCGCGTAGGCGGCAAGGTGGGTATTCACAACGTATCGAAGAGCTTCGGAACACTGAAGGTACTCGATAACATTTCGATCGCGTTTCCGTCGGGCAGTGTGACCGTGATCCTTGGGCAATCGGGCTCGGGAAAATCGACACTGCTGCGTTCGATCAATCACCTCGAGCGTGTCGACGACGGTTTCATCGACATCGATGGCGATCTGATCGGCTATCGCCGCGAAGGACGCACGCTCTACGAGCTCAAGGAGAAAGACATCCTGCAACGGCGCCGTGCCGATGTCGGCATGGTGTTCCAGAGCTTCAACCTGTTCCCGCACCTGAGCGTGCTCGACAACCTCGTCGAGGCACCGTTGGCATCAGGTGTGCCGCGTGAACAGGCGCAAGCCGAAGCGCGCGAATTGCTCGCACGGGTGGGGCTCGCCGATAAGGCCGATGCGTGGCCGCGCCAGTTGTCGGGTGGCCAGCAGCAGCGTGTGGCAATTGCGCGCGCACTGGCGCTCAAGCCGAAGGTGTTGTTGTTCGATGAACCTACCTCGGCGCTCGACCCAGAGCTTGTCAATGAGGTACTCGACGTGATTCGCCAACTCGCGCGGTCGGGGACGACGCTGATCATCGTGACACACGAGATCGGTTTTGCACGCGAAGTCGCCGACACGATCGTGTTCATGGAAGGCGGACGTGTCGTCGAATCGGGTCCGCCGGCGAGTGTGCTCGGCGACCCGGCTCAGGCTCGTACGCGTGAGTTTCTCTCGAAGGTCTTGTGAAACGTATGCGACGTGGACAACGCTATGACCTGGGGCGGCCTGTAATTCAACGGCGTACGTTCCTGCTCAATATGACCGCGCTGGCTGCAATACCGCTTGCGTGGCCAGTCGGGAATGCACAAGCCGCAACGCAGTCTTTCGACTTCAGCGCCGAGCAGAAAGGGCGTGTCCGTGCGCCGAAAGATTCCGCGGCATTGCAGGGGCTTGCAGACTATCGCTTCGTTACACCCGGCGTGTTGACGGTGGCGATCGCGCCGTTCGCCGCGCCTATCGCTACGTATGCAACCGATGCCCGGAGCATCGTCGGCTCCGATCCTGACTATGCGCAACTGGTCGCCGATGCACTCGGTCTGCATTTGCAACTGGTGCCCGTTGCATGGGCAGACTGGCCGCTCGGTCTCGCATCGGGCAAATTCGACGCGGTGATTTCGAACGTCGGCGTCACCGAGAAGCGCAAGCAGAAGTTCGATTTCACGACCTACCGGCTCGGACTGCATGGCTTCTTTGTGCGGACTGACAGTGCGATCAGGTCGATCCGCGAACCTCGGGATATTGCGGGGCTGCGCATCGTCACGGGCTCCGGGACGATCCAGGAGCGCATCCTGCTCGAATGGAACCGGCGCAACGCGGCGCTAGGGTTGAAGGAAGCGACGCTGCAGTACTACGACGACGATGCGTCGGGGCGCCTCGCGCTGCTGTCGAAGCGCGTGGATGCGATCTTTAATCCGGATGCACCGCTTGCCTATGAAGCCGCGACACAAGGACAGATTCGCCAGGTGGGTACCGTCAACGCGGGCTGGCCGTTCAAGGCCGATGTCGCAATCGCGACGCGTAAGGGTAGTGGTCTTGCGCCGACGTTGACCGTTGCGACCAACGGGTTGATTCATGGTGGGCAGTATCGCGCCGCACTGGCGCGCTGGGGTCTGCAGACGGAAGCCATCGATCGCTCGGAAACCAATCCTCCGGGCTTTCCGGATGCGTGATCGAAGGTACCTCCGGCCAGTACCACGCTGCCGGTTGCCGATGCATCGCCAGCACAACCTCAGAGGCAAAGTATGTGTGCCATCCGCATCGATCACCTTGCTTTCCTGATGCCGGGCAATTACCCGGACGACGCGCCGCTCGCCGGCTTCGAGCAAACGCTTGAACTGTTCGGGGTGGGCGAGGCACTCGGTTACGACAGCGCGTGGGTGCGTCAGCGGCATCTGGAGCGTGCGGTGTCCTCGTCGGCGACGCTGCTCGCTGCGGCGAGCCAGCGCACGACGCGAATCGGACTCGGTGCCGCGGTGATCCAGATGGGCTATGAGAATCCGTTCCGGCTTGCCGAAGATCTCGCCACTGTCGATGTACTGTCTCGCGGGCGCCTGAATGTCGGACTGAGCGCCGGTACGCCCGCACATGGCATCCTGCTCGGCGACCGGCTGTTCGATGCGAATCCGGAGCTGATCGATTTCTCGCACGCGCGCATCGAGCGTCTGCGGCGCAATCTTGCGGGGGAATGGCTCGGTGATGAAGACGCGTTCATCGAATCGGCGGCAGGTCGCGTGCGGCCGCGCGTGACGCCCTACGCGGCAGGGCTCACCGAACGGCTCTGGTATGGCGGCGGCTCGCAACGCTCGATCGAATGGGCCGGTCGTAACGGGTTCAATCTGCTGCTCGGCAATATCACGTCCGGTGAAGGAACTGACGATTACCGCGCCGCGCAGTTACGGCAACTCGATCTGTTTCGCTCGCTGTGGAGCGAAGCGCGAGCGCCGCGGATCGCGTTGGGTCGCGTGATCGTGCCGATCGACGGCGCCGATGCATCAACACGGCAGCGCTATCGCGAGTTGGCTGAAAGGCGCCATGCGCGCACGCTGACACCGCATGGCGAGCGGCGCACATTGTTTGCGCCCGATCTGGTCGGTACCGCCGATGAAATCGTTGGTCGCCTGCTCGACGATCCGGTGGTGGGGCAGGTGCGCGAACTGCGACTTGAGCTGCCGTACGACCTGCCGTTTGAGAATTATCGGCAGATTCTTGAAGACTTCGTTACGCGGATCGCGCCGGAGCTGGGGTGGCGGCCGGAGGTTGTGCGTGAGGCGGTCGCGGCTGGGTAGCGTGGCGAAAGTTTGACGCAGACGCCTTCCGCGCGACCCAAAAACAAAACGCTCGCCTTTGCGAGCGTTTTCATCAACACAAGTTCGGCAACTGATCTGAATCTATTTCGCTGGTGCCCAGGAGAGGACTCGAACCTCCACGGTGTTGCCACCGCTAGGACCTGAACCTAGTGCGTCTACCAATTCCGCCACCTGGGCATCCTTCAGGCCAAGCCGTAATTTTAGCGGGATGATGCATTGTGTCAATTGGAAGTTGAAAGCGTCCAACGCAACTCAACACATCTGCCGCACGCGACGAAGTCAAAACCCGAATTCAAAAACAAAACCGCAAACAGAAAAGCCGCCCGAAGGCGGCTTTCCGATGTCTGGTGCCCAAGAGAGGACTCGAACCTCCACAGTGTTGCCACCGCTAGGACCTGAACCTAGTGCGTCTACCAATTTCGCCACCTGGGCAGGTGTCTGTCTTTGCCGTGTTACTCAGTCAGTCGTGTTGCTTGTGACCAGCAGCAAAGAACGCAATTATAACCGTCGGGCGAACGCTGTCAAGCGTTTCGAACACGACTCAAGGTGTCGTCCGGCTCCGCCGGTTGCCACAACGACTACCGCCGCGTGGCGCGGAATACGGGTGTTAGAATGCCTCGCAGAAGTCTTTGGGTCGGCGCGCGGGCGCCTTGGGCCCACCTCCGGGCGAGCCGGTTCGGTTGAGCGCTGTAACGAGCCGCGTCATCTCGCCACGACGTTCACGCAACGAGAACAAGATCATCGACAAGCCCTTGAGCAAATATCCGTACCCGATTCCGAGCCGCGAAGAAATCCTCGGCGTGCTGCGCACGAGCGAAACACCGCTTGCCGCGAACGACATCGCCGAAGCGCTGTCGATCAAGCGCCAGGAGCGCGAAGGATTTTTCAAGCGCCTCGGCGCCATGGAGCGCGACGGCCAGATCCGGCTCGACCAGCGCGGTCATTACCAGCTAACCCATCCGTCCAACTTCGTCGCCGGCCGCGTGCAGGGGCATCGTGACGGTTACGGTTTCCTCGTGCGCGACGACGGCCAGGACGATCTGTTCCTGCCCACCGGCGAAATGCAGAAGGTCATGCATAACGATCGCGTGCTCGCACGCATCGTCGGCTACGACCGGCGCGGGCGGCCCGAAGGCCATATCGTCGAGGTCACCGACCGCGCGAACCGTCGCGTGATCGGCCGTCTGCTGAGCGAGAACGGCGCCTTGATCGTCGCGCCGGAAGACAAGCGCATCGGCCACGACATCCTCGTCACGCAGAACACGAAGAAGGCGAAGGTCGGGCAGGTGGTGGTGGTCGAGCTGACCGATTTCCCAAGCCGTCATTCGCAGCCGCTCGGCCGCGTGGTCGAGGTGCTCGGCGATATCGACGACCCCGGCATGGAGATCGAGATCGCGGTGCGCAAGTATGGTGTGCCGCACGAATTCGATCGCGCCGCACTCGACGAAGCCGCCAAGCTCCCCGACGAAGTCCGCCCCTCAGACCTGCGCCATCGCGTCGATCTGCGTGACGTGCCGCTCGTCACGATCGACGGCGAAGACGCACGCGATTTCGACGACGCCGTGTACTGCGAGCCTGTCACGGTCGGACGCGGCGAGGGCTTCCGCCTGATCGTTGCCATCGCCGACGTGTCGCACTACGTGCGGCCCTTGGGCGGCCTCGATGCCGATGCCATCGAGCGCAGCACGTCCGTGTATTTCCCGCGCCGCGTGATTCCGATGCTGCCCGAGAAGCTGTCGAATGGGCTCTGCTCGCTGAATCCGCACGTCGATCGTTGCGTGCTGGTCTGCGACATGATCATCACCGAGCGTGGCGAGATCAAGGGTTACCAGTTCTATCCGGGCGTGATGCATTCGGCCGCGCGGCTCACCTATACCGAGGTGGCCGCCGTCCTGAAGAACACGAAGGGTCCCGAGGCGACAAAGCGCGCCGCGCTGCTGCCGCAGCTGCAGAACCTGCACGGTGTCTACAAGTCGCTGTTCGCCGCGCGCCAGAAGCGCGGCGCCATCGACTTCGATACGACCGAGACCTACATCGTCTGCAATGCGCAGGGCAAGATCGAGCAGATCGTGCCGCGCACGCGCAACGACGCGCACAAGCTGATCGAAGAATGCATGCTGGCCGCGAACGTCTGCGCGGCCGACTTCATGAAGCGCAACAAGCACCCCGGTCTGTATCGCATCCACGCAGGACCGACCGCTGAACGGCTCGAAAACCTGCGCACGTTCCTGCGCGGCATGGGGCTGGCGCTCGGCGGCGGCGAGTCGCCGCATGCAAGCGATTACGCGGCGCTGATGGCACATATCCGCGACCGCCCTGACGCGCAGATGCTGCAGACGATGCTGCTGCGCTCGATGCAGCAGGCCGTCTACAGCCCCGACAACATCGGCCACTTCGGGCTGGCTTACGAGGCGTACGCGCACTTCACGAGCCCGATTCGCCGCTACCCCGATCTGCTGACGCACCGCGCGATCTACGCGATCCTGCAAGGCAAGAAGTACAACCCGGAAGCACCGGAAGGCGTCGTGCTGAACACGGCGCTGTCGCCGCGTGCCCGCGCGATGCAGCAGGCTGACGACGAGAAGCGCGGCAGCCGCCGTCGCGAGAACACGGCGATCTGGGAAGAACTCGGTCTGCATTGTTCGGCCAACGAGCGGCGCGCCGACGAAGCCTCACGCGATGTCGAAGCCTGGCTCAAGTGCTACTTCATGCGCGACAAGCTCGGCGAGGAATACGGCGGGATGGTGAGCGGCGTGACCTCGTTCGGCATTTTCGTGCAGCTCGATGCGCTCTTTATCGAAGGGCTCGTGCATGTCACCGAACTCGGCTCCGATTACTTCCAGTACGACGAGATCAAGAACGAACTGCGCGGCGAGCGCACGGGCATTCGTTACCGGTTGTCCGATCGCGTGCGCGTGCAGGTGAGCCGCGTCGATCTCGACGCACGCAAGATCGATTTCCGGCTCGTCCGCGACACGCCGGTCAAGCCGCAGGCAAGCCGCGTGGGACATGCGGAGAAAGCGGTGCTCGAATCGGGTGGTGGGGCGCGTGTGCGTTCGTTGCCGCCGGTTGAAGGGGCGCGTCGCAAGAAGCCCGCACCCGCACAAACGGCCGAGGTGAAAGAAGCACGTGCCGCACGCGGGGCCGCGAAGAAGCGCGGCGTTGCGCAGAAGTCCGCACCGAAGTCGGCGCCGAAGCCGCAGACGCGCAAGAAGCGCTGAGGTTGTTTTCAGTTTCACCGCGCGCAGCCGGTATTCGTACCGCGCTGCGCGCGTTGTGCATTTTTCAGCAGGTTTTTTACCAGAACTAGAAGCGCATCGTCGATCGCTTAATCAAAGGTTGTTCAGTCATGTCACGTCTCAAGGTTCTATACGGTTTCCATGCAGTGACCGCGCGTCTGCGGCACGACGCGTCGACGGTCGAAGAGGTCTATTACGACGCGACGCGGCGCGATCGCCGCATGCAGGAGTTTCTGAATGTGGCGAAGGAGGCGGGCGTCCGTCTGATCGCCGCCGATGAAACGCGTCTGTGGGGGCTCTCGCATACCGAGCGCCATCAAGGCATCGTCGCGCGCGCCGGCGATCTGCCGCTCGCGCAGAATCTCGCGGAACTGCTCGACAGTATCAATGGGACGGCGTTGCTGCTGGTGCTCGACGGCGTGACCGATCCGCACAATCTCGGCGCGTGTCTGCGCGTCGCGGATGCGGCCGGTGCACATGCGGTGATCGCGCCGCGCGATCGCGCCGTCGGACTCAATGCGACCGCTGCGAAAGTCGCGAGCGGCGCTGCGGACACGGTGCCATACATCACGGTGACCAATCTCGCGCGTGCCTTGCGTGAACTGAAGGACGCGGGCGTGTGGGTGATCGGTACGGCCGGCGAGGCAACCAAGAGCCTCTACCAGACCAAACTCGATGGACCGGTCGCGCTCGTGGTCGGCGCCGAAGGCGAGGGGATGCGGCGTCTGACAGGCGAAACCTGCGACGAAGTCATGCAGATTCCGATGGC
Source organism: Paraburkholderia acidicola (assembly GCF_002362315.1). GTDB lineage: Bacteria > Pseudomonadota > Gammaproteobacteria > Burkholderiales > Burkholderiaceae > Paraburkholderia > Paraburkholderia acidicola. The sequence continues at coordinate 189,093 of NZ_MTZV01000003.1, read as the reverse complement.
GGGAAGCGTGGAGAGTCTGAATGTGTCGGTGGCGAGTGGGGTGTGTCTGTTTGAGGCGGTCAGGCAGCGGGCGGTGAAGCCCAAGGTCTGACGGATCGGCCACCTACGTTCGCGCCAGAGCGGCAACAGTGCGATGGGCCTGCCCGAAAAATCCAGGCAGGCTGCACCGCACTCTTATTACCTCGCGTCCTACTTTTTAGTCACATCGAACAGATAACCGGTCTTGCGGTCGCTCGTCGTCAGCATCCCTCTGAGCGACCGATCGGTGCTGTTGAAGTACGCCATACCGCTCAACGACTGCCCGGCGAGTGCACAGTCAGCACCGGCGAACGTCGCCGTGACGTTGTACACGTTGCCGCGTGCCCGGGTCGCCACCGTCCCGGTAGACGAGCACAGCACGCCGGAGAAATTCGCCGCGCCGCCTCCTGCCAGCGTCAAACTCACCGGCGCAAGACTGCCTCCTTGCCCGAAGCTCGCCACAAAGAACCCCGAGTACGATCCAGCGATCGACGTGAGCGTCGGCGCTTTCTCATAGTCGGCATCGTAATTCCCGGTGAAGGTCGCGCTTCCTGTGCCGTTCGTGTACGCGATCGTGCCGTTCAGCGACTTCTTCTGTGTGTACGACGCGCTGACGTTACCGGGCACGATACCCAGCCCTTCCAGGTTGAAGTCGCGCGCATTGTCCGACGAGAACGATCCGCTCTTCGACGTGCCGCTGCCCACCACGACGCCGCCAGGCATTTCGTTGTGGCCGGACACCGAGTACATGACGTAGTACGAGCCGTCATCGAGTACGAACGCATCGATTTGCCGGTTGTTCGAGGTGGTCCCGTGATACATCCCTTCGGCGCTGGTTGCAGGAGCAGGGCTGCTGTTATCGCCACCGCCACCGCCGCCGCATGCCGTGAGCGCAACGGCTATCCCCAGTGTGGTTACTGCTGTTTTCATGCTTCCCTCGTTATAGGAATGTAATTGCCGCGTAATCTCGGCGGAAGCATGTTAGCCGTGGCGAGCGATTCCCGTGAAGAGGAGCAGGTCTAATTTAGTTTTAAATTTTCGCCAGGTCGTTAAATGGCCAGCGGTGGCACGCTCGAAATCCGGCGACGAGCCGCGACTCCGGTAAACTCGATGCTTTTCCGCCTCCCGCTCTCTCCATGACTCAAGACGAACTCAAGCAACTGGTCGGCCGCGCCGCCGCCGACTACGTCAACGCCAACGTGCCCGAAGGCGCCATCATCGGTGTCGGTACCGGGTCGACCGCGAACTGCTTTATCGATGCGCTCGCCGCTAGCCGCCCGCGTTATCGCGGCGCGGTGTCCAGTTCGGTCGCGACGACGGCGCGTCTGCAGTCGCATGGTTTCAAGGTGTTCGATCTGAACGAGATCGATTCGCTGCCGGTCTACGTCGACGGTGCCGACGAAATCGATGCGAGCGGCGCGATGATCAAAGGCGGTGGCGGTGCGTTGACACGCGAGAAAATCGTCGCGTCGGTGGCCGATGTGTTCGTCTGCATTGCGGACGCGTCCAAGCGCGTGGCCGTGCTCGGCCAGTTTCCGCTGCCGGTCGAAGTCGTGCCGATGGCACGTACCGCCATCGGTCGGCGCGTCACGGCGCTCGGTGGCGTGCCGGTGGTGCGCGTCAAGCAGGACGGCACGCCGTTCATCACCGACAACGGCAACGAGATCATCGATGTGAAGGGTTTGCAGATCCACGATCCGCGCGCGCTCGAAGCGCAGATCAACGCATGGCCCGGTGTCGTGACGGTGGGTCTATTCGCGGCGCGCGGCGCCAATCTGTGTCTGATCGGTGCCGAACACGGCGTCGAGACGATCGAATACGGCCAGCGTTAAGCGTATTCGCGGGTGCCTGCAACGGACGCTAGTTGCAGGACGTCGCACTGCCGACCGTCGTGCAGTGATGCTCGGACCAGCGGCTCACTGCGGACAATCCCTCCCGCGGACGCGATCCGAAACGCAGGTCGATACGCGATACCGGTGCGCCGGTCGGCGCATGCGGCAAAGGAGACGCGGCAGCGATCGCCTGCGCGGCCAGCGTGTCCCATGCAGCGTCGCCGGTACTGTGCAGCAACTGCGCCGACACGACGCTTCCATCCGGCGCAAAGCGTACCGATACGATCGACTCCGGATACCCGTCACGATCCTTCGCGGCAACTTGCAGATTGCGGCCGATCAGGCAGCCGGTATAACGCGACCACTGCGGGCGACTGAGCTGGTCGAGCGAGTCGGGTGCGGGTTGACCTGTCTGGCTTAGGCCCTCGCGGCATAACCGCGCGATGGTCGCGCTGTCGGGCACGCTCGGTCCATCGTTTGCGCAGGCGGCCAGCATGACTAGCCCGAACGCCAATATCATTCCCCTCAACGCGTGCTGTTTCATTGTCGTTCTCATCGCCGGTTGATCGATGAGGCGATTATAGGCGCTGGATTGACAGGTGTAGCGTGGGCGGGGTGCAGAGCCGGATGGGCCGCCTATGCGCGGTGTGCGCTTATTGCGCCGCACGCGTAGCGCGTGCGGATGCACAACTCCGTCGTATCGTCAGTGCACGGTATCCGCGATCGCGGCGATCATTTTCCGCACGTAGGTGCCAAGCGAAAAATCGCGCTGCGCATCGACCTGCGCCTTGTCGGCGAGACGTTGTGCAAGATGCGGTGACGCACGCAACGTCCGCATCGCTCCGGCAAGCGCCTCGACATTGCCGGGTTCGACGAGCCAGCCGTTGCGCAGGTGTCGCACGATCTCGATGACGCCGCCCGCCGCGGTGGCGATGACCGGTCGCCCAGCCGCCATCCCTTCGACGATCACGCGACCGAACGGCTCCGCATCCGTCGACGTATGCAGCACAACGTCCATCGCTTTCATCCATGCCGCCATGTCGTCGCGAAAGCCCATAAAGTGCACGCGCTCGCTTACGCCGAACTGTGCTGCTAGTTCATGTAGATGCCGGACATAGTCATTCTCGCCGAACAGCGCCGCGCCAACTAACACGAGGTGCGCATCCGGCACACGGGCGAGCGCAGCGATCGCGACATGCTGGCCTTTCCACGGCGCAAGCCGGCTAAAGAGTCCCGCGAGCCACGCGTGTTCGGGTAGCCCGAGGCGCTGGCGCAACGCGACGAGATCGTCGGCATTCAATCGACCCGCTACATTGAACGCATCGGTGTCGATGCCGTTGTGCACGACCGGCGGCAGATCGGCGACGCGTCCGGTGAGCAAAGCAAGCGATTGCGCGGACGCATGCGAATTCGCGACCACACGATCGACCGCCAACCGCACGAGCCACTTCACCACTAGCCGTTGCACGAACCCGAAATGCTCGGGCGACATGATGTCGTGCAGATGCCAGATCACGGGCCGCCGATGCAGCGGCTTGCCGAGCGCGCCGATCACGAGCGCCTTCTGCGTATTCAGAAACAGCACGTCGAAGCGTTTCGCCTCGGCTGCGACCGCATGTACCTGACGCACGATGCCGGGCAATGCACGCAACCACCCGAGCCGCAGCGACTGCCTGCTAATACCCGACACACGCGCATTGCCGATGACTTCAACAGTTACGCCGAGTGTTTCGAGCCGCGTGAGAAACGGGCCATCCGACAGCAGCACCACCTTGCCGCGCGCTGCACACACTTCCGCGAGCGGCAACATCGAAAACTCTGCACCACCGAGTTGACCGCTTTGATCCACAAATAACACCGACGGTGCGTCGGTGTCGTCGCGAACGGATGCGTCGCGATCGGCGGCACGGGCGAGTGGAAACGGCGAAGCGATGCGAGGACTGTTCATCGTTAGATAAATTTAGCCAATGAGAAAAGCGAGAGAGACAGACGAGTGCCGGATCGTTCGACAAATCGGCCCACCCAGGCGACCAGTGAGTCCTCATTATTCGCGCGTTGTCTCATGCGCAGTGTGGCCGCGCGCACGCACGGCCACAGACGTGCCCCGTACACTCGGTTGCGTGGCGAGGGGTTTGTCCGTGCGCCGTCCTACAGGTACCGAGATGATGAGAGTGGCGATCGTGCATGACTGGCTCGTGGCGCCCGGCGGTGCGGAGAAAGTGCTGGAGCAGATCATCCAGTGCTTTCCCGACGCCGATCTGTTCAGCCTGGTCGATTTTCTCGAGGACCGGACACCGGTGCGCGGCAAACCGGTCACGACGTCGTTTATCCAGCGTCTACCGTTTGCACGGCGCCGCTATCGCGGCTACTTACCGCTGATGCCGCTTGCCATCGAGCAGTTCGATCTGTCGAGCTACGACCTGATCATCACGAGTTCGTATGCGGTGGCGAAGGGCGTGCTGGTCGGCCCCGATCAAACGCACGTGAGTTACGTGCACTCGCCGATGCGCTACGCGTGGGACCTGCAGCATCAATATTTGCGCGAAGCGCACCTGATACGCGGACCGCGTTCGTGGGCGACCCGCGCGCTGCTGCATTATCTGCGCGGCTGGGATGCGCGTTCGGCGAACGGTGTCGATTGCCTGATCGCGAATTCGCATTTCGTCGCGCGGCGGATGCTCAAGACATATCGCCGCAACGCCGTGGTGATCGCGCCGCCCGTCGACGTGCACAACTTCGAATTGTGCGAGCAGAAAGACGATTTCTATCTGACCGCCTCGCGGATGGTGCCGTACAAGCGCATGGATCTCATCGTCGAGGCATTCACCGCGATGCCGCAGCGCAAGCTGGTCGTGATCGGTGATGGCCCGCAGATGGCCGAGCTGCGCGCGAAGGCCGGCCCGAATGTGCAGATACTCGGTTATCAGCCATTTGCGGTGCTGAAGGACCATATGCAGCGTGCGCAGGCATTCGTGTTTGCCGCCGAAGAGGACTTCGGCATCGCAGTCGTCGAGGCGCAAGCCTGCGGCACACCGGTCATCGCTTACGGCAAGGGCGGGGCGCTTGAGACCGTTGTGCCGCTCGGCGAAGCGCAACCGACCGGTGTGCATTTCGCGCAGCAGAGCGTCTCCGCAGTACTCGATGCCGTCGATCGTTTCGAGCGTCACCGTGCGGCGATTTCACCGGCTGCGTGCCGTGCGAATGCCGAGCGGTTTTCGGCCGCGACATTCCGGCGCGCGTTCATGGTCGAAGTGACGCGCACCATCGCGGCCGCGGGTGCCCGAGAGCGCAACAGTGCATCGCGGCCCGCGGACCTCGCGTGGCCACGCGATTCCGCACCGGGGAGCATGTGGGGCCGGTGAGCGCGGGCACCGAAAGCAGGTTCATTAATCAAGTAATCTAGACCAACAGACAGCCGTCATTCGTTCGTGGGGAGACTCAAGTGGACTGCAGGCGGCGCGTGGACGAGGACGAATCGACGCATATGAATGCCGATCGCATTGCGGGACCTGCGGGACCGCTTTCCGCCATCATCGAAGCCTGGGCCGCATTGCAGGCCCAGGTGCCGTTAAAAGCCGTGCGCAGCGAGACAGACTTCCAGAGGATGACGCGGCTCGCAAGCGAACTGAATGATCATCTGCAAGGCGACGCACAGCATCCGCTTGCGGATCTGCTTGGCGTCGTCACCGATCTCGTGGGTGTGTGGGGCACGCGACACGTCGTGGAACTACCGGAAGCCGCGCCGCGCGACGTGCTGCGTCATCTGCTCGAGACGCACAAGCTGCGGCAGAAGGACCTGTCCGACATCGCTTCACCGACCGTGATCAGCGACATCCTGGCGGGCCGGCGCGCGATCAGCAAGAACGTTGCGAAGGCGCTCGCTGTGCGTTTTCACACGGACGTGGCGCGGTTTCTGTAACTGCGCGGTCCATCAGAGCAGCAGCATAGCCAACCACAGAAAATGAATTCGCCGGCAGTACACGCCTGAAAGCGTGTGCTACCGGCGTTCGTTCGATGCGTGCCTGAACTGAAAACTAGCCAGGCCTATTCGTGCCGAGCGGATCGCTTGCCGTGTACGTATAAGCGTACGCATAGTCGTACGTGCCGTAGCGCCCACCGCTTTTCAGCGGCACGGCATTCATCACGCCACCAATCAAACGCGCCCGTGCGCGTCGCAACTTCTTCAGCGATTCGTCGATATTGCGTTCGCTGTGCGCGCCGGCGCGCATCACGAGCACGGTCGATCCGGCGATGTGCGCAATGATCGTCGCGTCGGCGACCGCGAGCAACGGTGGCGTATCGATCATCACGATGTCGAACTGCTGCTCGAGACGTTGCAGGATCTCGCCGAAGCGCGCCGAGGTCAGAATCTCCGATGGATTCGGCGGATAGGCGCCGGCCGCGATGAAGTGCAATCCCTCCACACCGGTCGGGCGCGCGACCACATCGAAATCGGCCTGACCGGTCAGCAGTTCGGTGAGGCCGCCGTGCGGCGAGCGACCGAGATACTGCGCGAGCCGGCCGCGTCGCAGGTCGGCGTCGATCAGCAGCACACGCTTGCCCGATTCTGCGAGCAGCACGGCGAGGTTCGCGCACAGAAAACTCTTGCCGTCCGACGGCGCAGGGCTCGTGATCGCGACGATGCGGTTCGGTGCGTCGATCAACCCGAACTGCAAGGTCGCGCGCAAGCCGCGCAGACCTTCCACCGAAATATCGAATGGCCGGGTCGTCGCGAGCAGCGAACGGGTCGGCGGTTTCGCACGCGGCACGACGGTTTGCGTGCCGGTTTTCACGCGCGTCGGCGCGTGCGGTGCGGCGGACGTCGCGCGCGGGCGTATCAACCGCGCGAAGCTGCCGGGTAGCGCCGGTAGCCCGACGCCGGCGCCGGCGCGTCGCGCGGCGACGCCCGGCAACGCAGGACGTGCGCTTGCCGAGAGCCGGTCGCTATGCGCCTGCTCCGCGCTGAACGGAATCGACCCGAAGATTGGCATCTGAAAGCGCCGCTCGACGAATTCCGGATCGGTGACGCCGGTAAAGAACGTGCGTCGGCAGAACGCGAACAGAATGCCCGCGATCACACCGAGCACCGTCCCCGCCGAGATAATCAGCGCTGCTTTGGGCCGCACCGGCGCGGCTGGCAGCAACGCTTCGTCGATGATGTGCACGTTGCCGATCGTCCCGGCCCGCGAGATCGACAGTTCCTGGGTTTTGTTGAGCAGCGCGACGTAGATTTCTTCGGCGACTTTCGCGTTACGCTGTAACGCGACCGCGTCGCGTTCGGAACTGGGCAGCGTCTTGAAGTGATCCTCGAAGCGGTCTTTTTCACCGGTCATCGCGGCGAGTTGCGCATCGACGGTTTTCACTTCGGGACTTTCGGCGGTGAAGCGTTGTAGCAACTGCGCACGCGTAATGCGCAGCGCCGCGATCTGCTTCTCGTAGTCGAGCCCACCCGACAGATACACCGAGGCTTCCTGGGTCGGCTGGAACGACCCGACGCGCGCCTGGTACTCAGACAATGCAGTTTCGGCGTGATGCACTTCGTCGCGCAGGCGCGGCAGTTCGCTGTTAAGGAACGACAGCATGCGGCTCGCTTCTTCCTGCGCACGTTCGGTGCGTTGCTGCAGATACGACGCGGTGATTGCATTCGCAATCGCGGTGATCGCGTGCGGATCGGTGCCCATGTACGACAGCTGCACGACGCCCGTGTCGCGACCTTTCTCGGCCACCTGCAAACCGGACGACAGACGCGCCACTGCGTCGAGCGGGTTATAGCGCGTGATGAAGAACTCGGTGCCGGGCCGCGCGATCAGCGTGCTGACGCGCATCGTGATGCCGCTGCCGCTGGCTGTGACGCCCACAATGCCGGTCACGAGCGACTGGCCGTACGGATCGAGCAGCATGTAACGCCCATCGCCGAGTGCACGCAGGACGAGCTGCGCCCCTTCGAGCGGCTTGGGCACGCTGATCGAATCGAGCGAGAGCTGTTCACCACCCCATGCGTAAGCGTGCATACCAAACAGCGCGGGCAACGGATGGCCCGGCTGCGCGAAGAGGGCGGTGAGCTTGCCGAGCAGCGGCATCGTATGCGGCCACGCAGCGATGTTCAGCTTGAACTGCTCGACGACGGGCTCGACCACCGCACGGCTCTTGATGATCTCGATCTCGGCGTCGGTGTGCATCGCCCCCGCCGACGGCACGAGCGCAGCCAGCGCCTGGCTGGCCGAATTCGTGCTGGTGCCGGTCTGCGATTCGACCTGGATCAGCGCGTCGGCGGAATAGATCGGCGTGGCGATCTTCGTATAGATCACCGACGCGACGATGACGCACGCCGCGATGCCGATCACCCAGCCGATCTGATCGAGAATCAGCCGCAGCAGATCGCGCGTTACGGCGTCTTCGTCGTTGCCCGAAGCAGGGGAGTGCTCGAGCATGTCATAGGTACTCATTGTGTTACTCCGTCCGGTAGGGTGACTTAGCGGCCCAGCTCTCGGGTATAGAAAAGCGTTTGCAGCGTCGGCGAGATCTGGTCGAGCGCACGGTTAAAGCGCGCGGAACTCGCAACCTGCACGTACACGACATCCTTCGCCTGCAATTCGAATTTGGTCATCAGCATCAGCGCGTCGACCTGGGTCATGTCGAGGCGATAGACGTCGGGGTTGAGCGTCTTGTCGGCGCCGCGAATTACGTAGACGTAGCGTGGATCGCCCGTTTTCGGATCGAGGCTGCCCGCGCCGGTCATCGCGTCGGCGAGCGTGAGACGGCCGCGATTCATCGGTAACGAGGTGGGTTTCATCACTTCGCCGAGCACGAAGATGCGGCTGTTCGAGCGGTCCGGCACATCGATGATGTCGCCGTCCTGTAGCAGCACGTTCTGTTGCGTGTCGCCTGTCTCGAGCAGGGCGGCGACGTCCACCGTATAGCGCCTGCCGTCGCGCGTAACGCCGACGTTCTGCAAATCGGCGTCCGGCAGTGCACCGCCCGCGCGATTGATCGAATCGAGCACGGTGAGCGGCGCATCGCTGATCGATTCGAGCGTCGGGTTGCGCAGGTTGCCGGTGACCTGCACGGTCTGGCTGTTGTAGCCCGACACGCGCACGTCGATCTGCGGCGCGCGGATCGTGCGGGCAAGCGAACGCGCCAGCATCTCCTGAACCTGCTGCGCGGTCCTGCCGGTCACGCGCAGTCGCCCCACACGCGGAAAGAAGATCGTGCCGTTGTTCGCGACACGCACGGTCAATCCGCCTTCCGCAGCACCGTTTCCTGGCGTCGTCGCACCAGGCCCGGTCGTGCCGCTCGCGCCCGCGCTCGCCGTGCCGTTCACGCCCGCGCTCTGTCCGACCGCCGGCAGCGGCGGCAGCGTGACCGCATTGGCGAAGCCGGAGCCGGTCAGCTCCGGATGGTCCCAGACGATGATCGACAGCTGGTCGCCGATACCGACGCGGTACTCGTACTGCCTGCGCGTCTGCTGCGTGAGACACGTGAGCGGACAGATAGCCGGCTTGTACGCCGCACGTTCCGCCCGAAAATAACCGACGTCGATTGGCCGCACGACGTAGCGTGCCGCGCTGCGCTGCGGGATCGCCGTCGTGTCGAGCCGGTCGTTGTCGAGATACGGTCCTGGTGCCAGCGAGCATGCGCCAAGCGATACGCTCGCAAGCATGCCGGCAAGTATTTTGATGTTCATGTCGTAATCCCCCGCGTGAGCCTCCACGCTGTCTGTTTCTAGCGGATTGCCTCCTGCCAGGCTCCGCGCATTGCCTGCAAGCCGACCCACCATTTGCGCAGTGCAAGCCCCGGTCCGTCGCCGCGAATGGCTAGCGACAGGGCTCGCGCGAGTCCAGGATCGGCCCGGTTGCCGATCAATGCGGAGTACGCGACGAACGCCCATCTGCCTGGCGGCGACAGGTGTTCGCACATGATGAGACGGAGGTTGAACGACGCGTTGTAGAACGCGGCGTCATTGAACGTGTAGCGCTGGTCTTCATCGACGCGCGGCGCCGGGTAGTGCTCGACAAGCAGCGTCGGGTCGTACACGAGGGTCCAGCCGCGCCGCAGGATGTCGAGACTGAAGGCCATTTCGCAGTGCACCTGCGCGCCGCTGCCGCGCAGGCGCGGATCGAAGCGCAGCGTGCCGATCGCTTCGCGGCGAAACGCCATGTTGACGCCCTTCAGTACGTGCACTTCGCGTGGTGCGCCATGGCCGATGTGGTGGTTGCCGATCGCGCGTCCATACCAGCGCACGAGGCCGACCACGGGCTGTTGCCCCTGCAGGATGCCGTTGTGCTCATGGACGATGTCGCGGCCGCCTAGACCACCGAGCGCGTGGTCCGCTTCGAAAGCGAGTGCGATGCGCTCGATCCAGTCGGCGTGCGGCGCGGCATCGTCGTCGGTGAAGCAGACGAGGTCGCCGGTCGCGGCATCGATGCCGTGGTTGTAGGCGGCCACCACGCCCGGTCGCTGCACGAGCGCGACGACGAGGCGCGCATCGGGCCGCGTCGCAGTGCGTGCACGCAACCACTCGATCGTCGCGCGGTCTTCGTCGCGCGCGATCACGATCACTTCGTCCGCACGCCGGCGCTGTGCATCGAGTGCTTCGATGCAGCGCGCGAGGTCGGCGGTGCGCCGGTAGGTCGGCACGATCACGGACACTTTCACGATCGGATCCCCGAAATGCTGGCGTGGTTCAGTAGGCGTTGCGGCTGACGAAACCCTTGAAGATCGTGATGAGCACGATCCGCATGTCGAAGCCGAACGACCAGTTGTGGATATAGAACAGGTCGAACTTCACGCGCGTTTCCATCTTCTCGACTTTCGTCGTCGCGCCGCGATAGCCGTTCACCTGGGCCCAGCCGGTAATGCCGGGCTTGATGCGATAGCGGTGCATGTAGCCGTACACCTGGTCCTTGTACAGATCGTCGTGTTCGAGCGCGTGCGGACGCGGACCGACCACCGACATCTGACCGAGCAGCACGTTGACGAACTGCGGCAACTCGTCGAGGCTTGTGCGGCGCAGGAACGCACCGAGCTTCGTCACGCGCGCGTCGTGACGCGAGGCCTGAGTCAGTTGTCCGTGCGCTTCGCGATGCAAGCTCATCGAGCGGAACTTGTAGATGCGAAACGGCCGCCCATCGACACCCTTGCGCACCTGCGTGAAAAACACCGGCCCACGCGAGCTCGCCTTGATCGCCACCGCGAGCACCGCGAACAACGGCGCGAGCAGCATCAGCGCGACGAAAGCAAACAGCCGGTCGAAGATCAGCTTCGGCCACATCTGCACCGGCGACACCGGTGGCGCCGTGAGGTTGATAGTCGGCAGACCGAGTACGTCGACGAGCGAATGATTGAACAGCGACAGGCTGCGCACGTCCGGCATGAAACGAAGATTGACGAAGTCGTGGCGAAACGCGCGCGTGAAGCGATAGATCGTGTGCTCTTCGGAGAGCGGCAACGCGAGCCAGACTTCGTTGATGCCATCGCTGCGCACTTTTTCCGCGAACGCATCGATATCGGTCAGCACCGCGAGGCTGCCCATGCGCGCTGCTGGAGAATGGGCGGTTTCCGCACTCGTGTCGAATATGCAGACGGGTTTGAAACCCGCTTGTGGCGCGTTTTTCAGGTGCACGAGCAGCGTGCGGGCGAAACCCGGGGCGCCGACGATCGCCACTGTCCGGTAGTTCATGCCGCGGCGCCGCGCCACTCTCAACAGCAGATGCGCAATCAGCTTGGTCACGACAATTAGTGCGCCGGAAATCAAGGTCGCGTAACCAAACCACAACCGCGACAGCGCATCCATCCTATGCAGCGTGAACACCAGCACGAGTCCCGCTGCGACCACCACGAGCCATGCGCTGGCGACGCGCGCGAGCATCGACGGTAGCGGCTTGCCGCGCCAGGTGTCGTACACGCCGAAGCCCGGAAACAGCAGCAGCGTGAACACGCAGTTGAAGGCGATCAGCAGCTTCTCCTCGTCGGAGAGTTCAATCGGCGTGGCAAAGCGTAGCCAGTGAGCGATCAGCGCGCCGGCGATGACGAACAGGGCGTCGAGGCAACGCGCAGTGTTGCGGAACATGATGGGTCTCTACGTTGGGTTACCGTGGCAGCGGTCGGGATGCCCGCGGAGGTGTCCGCGGCACAGCGCTGTTTAGTTCACCGCGGTTCAGTTCACCGTTTCCGACTGGTGCAAACGCGGCAGCAACCGGTCGAACTCGCGCTTCACGAGCCCGTAGCATTCGCACGCACGCGCTTCGAGACCCTTGCGATCGAGCACCTTGATGTGACCGCGGCTGTGATGGATCAGGCCTTCGTCGTGGAGCTTGCCGGCCGCTTCGGTGATGCCTTCGCGACGCACGCCGAGCATGTCGGCGATCAGTTGCTGCGTGACTGTCAATTCGTTCGACGCGACACGGTCGATCTCGATCAGCAGCCACCGGCACAGTTGCTTGTTCAGCGAGTGATGGCGGTTGCATGCGGCAGTTTGTGCGACCTGGGTGAGCAGGGCGTGCATGTAGAGCAGCATCAGACGACGCAGGAAATCGGAGCTGGCGAACTGCTGCTTGAGCACCTGGGCGCTCATCCGGTACGCGAAGCCCGAGCATTGCACCTGCACGCGGTTCGGCATGGTTTCGCCGCCGGTCAATACCGGCACGCCCGTCATGCCTTCTCGGCCGACTGCGGCGATCTCGACGGAGCCGCCGTCTTCCATCGTCGACAGCATCGAGATGATGGCGGTGGTGGGGAAGTAGACGTGGTGGATGCGTTGTCCCGAATCGCAGAGCAGCTGTTCGGTACGCAGATGAACCAGTTCCAGGTGGGGGGCCAGTGCCTGCCACTCATACGAAGGCAGTGCACCTAGCAAATGATTGCCGTGCAGGTCTGATTGAAGCATCAACATGATCGGTCCTCGCAAAGAGCCGCCTTTGAACGGCTCCGTTCCTAACCCCCGGTTACCGCATCCGTTTGCATATGCCGCCTGGCAAGCGGCGATGGATTGCAGTACCGGCCTCGTATTGCTCTGTTTGTATGTCTTTGCGTTTATGTCGCGGAAGACCACATAGCGAGGACTGTGCCAAAGGGGCTGGAAGTCAATACTGGTGCGGTGCAGCGAAAGATCCGATGTTTCGATACGCGGCAAATCGTGCGTTTTTGTTTCAAATCTGTACAACAGGTCAGGATTCGCGCGGCACCCGAAAAGCGTTTTTTTCTTCGATGCAAGTCCTTGATCGGATTGGATAAGGACCGTTTAACACGATGCATTCCAGATGGCAGTTGACGTTTGAAGCACCTTCGCAGACTGGCCTGGCAATGCTGCGTCGATAACGCGGAAATGATTCAGATGTGTTCAACGGTCTGCGTGTGTTGTCGAACAGAAGGCATTTTGCGAAGCGCGCGCGAGATGTTCGACGCGGCATGACGACATGTGTGCGCACGCGTGCGAGCCCCACGGCGCGGACCTCTACGCATATTGCGAAGAACAGTGGGAGGTAACGGAATGCAGCGGCGTGGGTCAGCGATAGAAAATAGTTGCGTGCGCATTGATCGCGCGCACTTCGCCTTCAGGTGCCGGAGTTGTATCGTTCGCGTTCAGCGGATCGCGCGCGATGAGGGGAATGGCGAGCGGCCGATGCGGAGCGAGATGAAACCAGTCTCGCATCGCGCGATAGTTCTGATCGGCAATGTGCACGAAACGCGAGAAACGGCGTGCTTCGACGATCAGTTGCCAGCCCGACACAGTGCGTTCGGGACGTGCTGTCAGGCCCAGATCGTGACGCTCGTGGACCTGCCGGTCGGGCAGATGAAACGCTTCGGACCAGACCTCGCCGGTGTTCGCGTCGCGCAGCGTCACGATAGTGACATCGTGCGCGCGCGGGCCGAAGCGATACGCATAGGTGAAGTCGAAGAACTGTCCGACGCAGGTCGCGGCTTCGATGCGTTGTCGGCTGTGGGGTGCCAGTTCTACTGCGCAACTGCCTGATGCGACCTGTACCGCACCGTCGCGCAGGCAGACCAGATCCAGTTGTCCGTGCAACGTTTTCGCAGTGTCGTTGATGACGTGCAGATCAAGGCCGTTGAGGCCCTCGTCGGTGATCACTACCTGGACAGGCTTTAGTACGGCAGCGAGCGCGTGCCACGCGCTTTTGGGCCGCCCCAGCGCATCCACGAGGCCCCAGCCGGCCCCGGCTCGCAGGTCCTGAAACTGCCAGACCAGCGCACCGCCACACGACGAATGCGTGCTGCGCCATTCGGCGAAGGTGTCTGTCATGAGTTCGGCTACGACCGCACGCGACAGATCCAGATAACGTGATGGATCCGCATAGCGCAACTGCGCCGGATCGACACCGTAGAGCGTGCGCAGGTAGTAATCGCGGACGTCGTCGAAATCCCAGCCCGCGCCAGGATCGCGCGGCACGGCCGCTTTCCAGCGCGGATCGTGAACGTGAATCGTGCCGGTTGCATCGTGCAGCGTCGCATCGTCGGGGACGTTGGCGAACGCGAGGCACTCCGCCGCGAAGCGCACATTCGCGCGCCGTACGTCTTCAAGCGGGCGCTGATAAGCCCCGACGCCGTAGTAGTGCGTGATGCCGGTGCGCGTCGAGAACGGCCAGATGCCGCCGCTCGGGGAATGCGCGACATAGGGCACATCGGGCCGCTCTCCGGCGACGATGGCGGGCAGCTGCTCGGTGAACCACGGCTGGGTTCGCAGCGCCGGCGGCAGACCGAACATCGCTGCCTGCTGCTCGATCTCGCTGCCGCCGCAAAGCACCGCAAGCGATGCGAAGCGGCGTGTGCGGGCAAGAAACTGTGTGGCCTCGCGCGTGATCGAGGTGATGAAATCCGCATCGGTCGGATAGTCGAAATTGGCGAACGCGAAGTCCTGCCAGACGAGGATGCCGTAGGTATCGGCGAGCGCGTAGAACGCGTCGGACTCGTAGACCATCGTGCCACCGATACGCAGCATGTTCATGCCCGCATCGCGCGCCAGTGCGAAGGCATGTGTCAGTTGTGTTTCCGTGCCCGCTAGTGTCGCGAGGTCGGCGCTCGTCCAGCACGCACCGCGGCAGAATACGGGCGTGCCGTTGATGCGCAACGCAAAACCGGCGCCGTCGCCGCCGTGATTGACTTCCAGTGTGCGGAAACCAACCCGGCCCAGTTCGCAGGCGCTGCCGTCGAGTTCGAGTGTGACCGCGTGTAGAGCCGGTGTGCCATGCGTATGCGGCCACCAGCGCGGCGCGTGCGGCACGCGCAGGGTGCCGGTGAGCGTTCGCGCGTCGCGCCATGCGAGCGGTGCGCGTGCGTCGCTGCAGGCGAGCGACGCTGGGTGGGTGTCGTCCTGCGGTTGCACGAACGTCAACGTCAGATGTACGAGGCCGTCGTCGCCGTCGACTTCGGTACGTAGATCGACGGCATCGAAAGCGCTGGGCGTACCGCCGAGCAGTTCGACGGGCCGCCACGGGCCGACCGCCTGCAGTGGCGGGCACCAGCCGGGCATATGGCCGAGCAGCGTCGTGCGGACGTTGCGCAACGTCGCGGGCGATGCCAGACGTGGTCGCCAGCGTGCACGCGTGCGGCGCGCCGCGAGCGCAGGCGCGAGTGAACGGAAGCAGAGCGCGAGCGTGACGGTTCCGTGCAGCTCGATGTCGAGATCGTGCGCGATGAACATCGAGTCCGATTCGAGGCGCTTTTCGCCATCGAGCCACACTTCCGCGAGCGTTGCGAGGCCATGCAGCCGTAAACGCCGCGGGCCGTCGCCGGTGAGCTGCAGGCGATACCAGTGGTCGTCGAACGCGAACGGCGGCGGGCGGTCGGGATCGAGCCGGCCGGCCGCGCGCCATGCCGCTGCGACGGTACCTGGGACGATCGCATCGAGCCAGCCGCTCTTCGGCCATTGTGTCGGCGAAGCATAGGCTCCGGCTGGCGTGCTCAGGCATTGCCAGCCTTCGTCGAGGCGCAGCGGCCAGAAGGGGTTCAACGCAGCGTCTGTACGCTCCGCACGCGCTGCTGTCGGCATCGCGTTGGCGACTGCGGTCGCATTCGTCGTGATCCAGGCAAGCACACCGACAGCGGCATCTGCAATCACATCGGCGGTTACCGCGGCAGTTGCGCCGGCAATCACGTCGGCAGTCGCATCCGCAATCACATCGGCGGTTACCGTGGCAGTTGCGCCGGCAATCGCACCGACGCCCGCCCCGTCAACCCCAGACACCCGTGCAGTCACAGCACCAGCGCGGCAAGCGGCGTGATCGTGTCGTCGTAGGCCGCTTCGAGCACGTCGAAGCAATCGTCGCACCGATCGCGCCGGCCGCGCGCAATCGCGCGTACGAGACGGAACTGCATCACCATCGCCTCGGAGGCGATCGTCTGCGCGGCCGCCGGAATCGAGGCGGGGATATTGAAGCCCTGCGCATTGAGCCACAACAGATACTTCGACAGAAACTCGAAGTTCGCCCCGAGCTGCCGCATCAGATTGAACGAGTACGGATGAAAGTACGCTTCACCGCGCGCCAGCAGCCTGTCGAGATGCGCGGGAAACGCGGCGCGCCACTGTGTGACCGGATTGCGCAGCGGCCGGCGCGCGAGATGCGCACACAGCAACTCCGCCGATGCATCCGCGAGCGCGGTACCTTCCAGCGCCGGTCTTGCCTGTTTTGCGAACTCGACATACGGGAACAGCAGATCCGGCTGATGCGCGAACTGCGGCAGCTTGCGAAACACGCCGTCGTAGTCCTCGCCATCGAGGCGGTGATAGCCGGTATTGTGGAAATAGCCGAGCCGGCGCGCGTCCGGGTCGATGAAATCGACGCCGATCGTCGTCTTCGGATGTTCGCGCCGGTACGACGTCGCACGCGTATTCGGCAGATAGTAGCCATCGACTTCGACGAGCACCGTGTGGTTGCGCTGCGTCTGCGCGAGCACGCGGTCTTCGAGCGAGTCGTAGATGGCGAGTTCCTGCACCTGGGTGCCGTACAACCGGTCGAGGTCTTCGAGCGGAAATTTGAAGAACGTGAACTGATCGCCTTCGAAGTCCTGCGTCACGGTAAAAGCGAATGCCGCGCGCGGATCGAGCCCGAAGCCGTGCAGCAGTTCGATCCACAGATCGACGTAGCAGTTGGTTTCCTGCCAGACGCGATCGCCCTGGTGGAGCGCGTGCGGTGCGTGCTGGCGCGGCTGCGTGGGCATTGGCGGCACGAGCGGCATGACGAGCCCCGCGACACCCGCCGTATGGCCGCCAGCCGCACCAGATGAACCGATAATCGGCGCCGACTCCGCTTCGCCGTTCCAGACAGTCGTGAGCGGCGGGTTCATCGCGCGGCTCCGCGTCCGCGTGCCTGCTGCGCAAGCCCTTCGGCAACACGTGCATACGTATCGCCCCACAGCAGCGCACGCACATCGTCGGGCCATGCGTTGACATCGAGCCCGTGATGCCGGAACAACGCGAGCGTGATGCGCTCCATGCCGAAGCCGACGCAGCCCGTGTGCGCCACCGAGCCATCCGCACATTCGATCTTCCAGATCGCGCCGAAGTGGTCCATGTGATAGTTGAACGACAGGCAGGCGGTCTTGCTGTCCGCATTCGCAACGGGGATCAGCAGTTCGAACTTGAGCGCCTGGGCGCGCTGGCTGTCGGCGATGATCTTGCCGCCGCGGCCGAAGAACGGATCGTTGGCCAGATCGACGTCGACCGGCAGGTCGAGCAGTGTGACGAGCAGCGAACCGCGCTCGATCCACATCTCGCGGAACGCCATCACCTGGTCGGGTGTGCCGAGGCGCACGTATTCGCGCTGGCGGAACATCTGCATGCGAGCGGGATCGAGCGACGGTTCGTGGCGGAAGCAGTACGACAGCACATCGATCGTGCGGCCGTCGGCGGGTAGCGGTCCGCGTCGCGCCATCACCGGGTAGATCGGATAGCACGCGGCGGGTGTCAGCACGACGCGCGTCGGCTTCTGCTGGGCCATCCATTCGTCGCTGCGGTCGTCGTCGCGTTCCGCGATTGCATCGTCGAGGCAGCGCAGCAGCCGCTGGTGCCCCATGTCGTTGCCGCAGAACGAATGAATCGTCCCCGCGAGGTTGGGGAAGCTCTTCAGGTACTCGCTGTCTTCGAAATCGGTGCGACGCATCGCCGGTGGAAAGCGCAGCACCTCAGGCGTCTGGTCGGCGCCGAGATGCGTGATCGCGACGTTCAGGCGGTCGACGACGTCTTCGAATACCTGGCTGCGTCCGTACAGGCCGTTTTCGCCGGTATCGATCAGCAGGCCCTGGGCGAGTAGTGCGTCGCGAAAGGTCGGGGCAGCGGTGTCCCCGTCGGGAACGGCCGCGAGTGCGGCCATGTCGGTCATCGTGTTCATCTCAGGCTCTCCCCGAAGCGGTCGGACGCTGCGCCAGCAGCAGGCTCGCCGTGTTCTGTGCAATGCGGTCGTTGTTGATCATCAGCGGCGCCGAGTACAGGTCGCGCAGGTGGCGCCCGACGCTGTACTCCGACCCGTTCTTGTAACCCGCCATGCCGCAGATCATCAGCACTTCCTGCACGACCTGCAGCGCCGTCGACGAAATGCTGGTTTTCAGCGTGTTCATATCGGATGCAAAGCCGAGCAGGGCAGACAGCGGTGCGTCGGCGCGGTTGCCGCCGTGTCTCGCCTGATGGGCGGCACGCGCAGCGTCGAGCGACACCGACAGACGCGCCTGCATCATCTGCAGCAATCCGACTGCTTCGGCGAGTCGCCGGCCCGAGGGCGGCACGGCGCCAGGTTTCCCGCGTGCCTGCGCGCGAAAGAATGCCTTCGCGCGATTCACGGCGTCGCTGGCGATGCCGGTCCAGACCGCCGCCCACAGCGTGTGCGACACGGGCAGCATGGTCTGGTCGGCGATATCGGCGAACGGTACGGACAGAATCTGTTCGACCGCACCGCTCGCGACGAGGCGAAAGCCTTCGCTGCAGGTGCCGCGCATGCCCATCGAATCCCAGCCGCCGCGCCGCTCCAGTTGCGTGTCGGCGCGTAGCGCGACGATCAGCACCTGGTCCGCAGCGGGCGATTCCGCTGTGCGACGCGCCGTAACGAGAATGCCGTCCGCGTGCGCGCCGTAGGAGATGGTCGGTGCGAGCTTCTCGATGCGAAAACGGCCCGCGTCGATTTCGACCGCACACGCACTGGTGCGCATATTGCCGCCGATGGTTTCCTCGGAAGTCGCCGATGCGAGCAGCCACTGATGCTCGACCAGCTGCGCAAGCAGCGCGCGTTGCCACACTGAATCGCTGCCATGGGCCTCGATACACGCGACCTGGATCTGGTGCATCGCATACACCATGGCCGTCGACGCGCAGGCCTGGGCCAGCGTTTCGCAGATCGCGGCGATATCGGCAAGCGATAGTCCGGCACCGCCTGCTTCAACCGGCACGAACGCGGACAACAAACGCTCGCGACGCAGCGCGTCGAATGCTTCGACCGGAAAGCGTGCTTCACGATCGACCGCATCGGCGTGTTGTGCGGCCACTGTGGCCACGCGTTGCGCAGCCGCGCGCCAGGCCGGTTCGGATTCGACGGCAGCGAGGGCGACTGGCGTTGCCACCTGCAACGCCGTTGGGTCAGGCGCCGAGGCGGCGGCGCCGTGCAGCAGCGGCGCGTTCATGCTGCCGCCTTTGCCTGCTGCAATTCGCCGACCGCGGCCGCGAGCGAATCGATACTCGAAAAGAGTCGCCGGGTCAGCATCCGGTCCGGGATCTCGATACCGAACTCATCTTCGATCGCGAGCATCAGATGCACCGTCGCCAGCGACGAGAGTCCCGCCGCATAGAGATCGGCGTCGTCGGCCAGCGTATCGGGCGGCACATCGAGTCGTGCCGATTCGGAAAGAATGCGTCGTAATGCGTTTTTCATGAAATGTTGCCCCCTTTATTGGTCATGTCTTCGGAGTTGGCCCCGCCACCTCTGTCTGCTACCTGCTGTCCCGTCTCTGTCGCCTCGGTTCTGTTCGCGCATTCTGGGGCGCACCTGTCTGCAGTGCGCCTCGCTTGACCGTATTTAACGAATTGCCATGCACCAGCGTCAGTGCGATGCCGCACGGAAATACGCGGGTTGGCGACGTAACGTGTCGCCATGGGAACGGGCCATGCCCGTCGAATGAATCGCTGGGGGCGCCTGGGGGAAGTGGCAATGAACTGGAAAACGCTGGAGTTCGAAGCGCTCACTGCGCGGGAGATGTATCTGATCCTGCGAGCACGCAGTGCGGTGTTCGTGGTCGAACAGTCGCATGTGTGCCTCGATGCGGACGGTCACGACGACACCGCGCTGCACGTCTTCGCCACCGAAGACATGTCGCGGCCGATGCCGGTGCTCGCGTATGCGCGCATCAAGCCAGGCGACGCCGAAGATCCTGAGGCGACGATCGACAAGGTACTGACGAGCCCCGCGCGGCGTGGCGACGGCACGGCGGAAATTCTGATCGAGCGGGCGTTGCATGCGATCGCCGAGCGCTGGCCCGGATGGGTCGCGCGCGTCTCCGCTCCGGTTGGGTTGCGTGGTTTTTACGAGCAGTTCGGTTTTCGCAAGAGCGAGGGGCCGTTTCTCGAGCACGGTGTGCCGTTTATCGGGCTCACGCGACCGGCGCGTGGTGTGCCGCCGCGCTTGCGTGGCCCGCGTCGTGAGCGCGATGGTCTCGTGCTCGTCAATACGTTCGAACTGCTGTGACGGTGCGCGCCGATCGTGGGGAGGCACGCCGTCCGGGCGCGCCGCAGACGGAGTGCTGCCGCCGATGAATACACCCTCTACATGGCTGGGTGCATCGGCTGCGCCGCTTGTGACACCTTCTGGTGTTGCCGGCCGCGGTGAACCCGCACCCACAACCGCGCGGCGAGCAAGAGCGGGATCGGGAGCAACCGCACCGCGCGGCATGCGCTACCCGCTACCTTTGCCACTCGCCTTCTTCGGCATCACGCTGCTACTGATCCTCGCCCATCAGGGCCGCGCGATCGAGCTGTTCTACCCGTGCGGTGCGTTCCTGATCGCCGTGTATTTCTATCGACGCTCACCCGCGCATCATCTCGGGTTCGTCTGCTGGCTGTTCTTTCTCTCGCCGGAAGTACGGCGTCTCGCGGATTTCATGAACGGGTCGTTCAATCCGCAGAGCTTCGTGATGGTCGCACCGATGCTCGCCGTCGCGCTATGCGGTTTCTCGCTGCTCAGGCATGTGCATGTGCTGGGCCAGCGTCGCGCCGCACCGATCGTGCTGATCGTGCTTGCACTGTTCTATGCGTACATCGTCGGTATGGTGCGGGCCGGTCCCGCGGCCGCGACGTTCACGCTCGTCAACTGGCTGCTGCCGGTGCTGATCGCGTTTCGGCTCGTGGTGACGTGGCGCGACTATCCGCTCTATCGGCGGGTGCTGCTCAGCACGTTCACGTACGGCGGTCTCTTTATGGGCGCCTATGGTGTGCTCGAATATATATCGCCATTGCCGTGGGACGCGTTCTGGCTGATCGCGTCGCAGATGGAGTCGGAAGGGCGCCCGGTGCCGTTCGCGATGCGCGTGAGCAGCACGATGAATTCGTCGGGTGTCTTTGCGATGACGATGATGTCCGTCTTGCTCATGCTGCTGGGCGCGCCCGGCAAGATGAAGATGGCGACCGGCCTCGTGGCGATTCCCGCGCTGCTGTTCACGTCGGTGCGCGGCGCGTGGGGGGGCTTCGTGATCGGCCTGATTTATCCGCTTGCGATGCTCGACGGTCGCAGCCGACTGCGGATGATCGGCGGGTTGCTCGGTTTCGCATTGCTCTGCGCGCCGATCGCGATGATCGGCGATGTGTCGGACAGCATCGTGCAGCGTTTCGATACCGTGCAGAACCTCGGCAAGGATGACAGCTACCAGGCGCGCGCCGAGTTCTATCATAACTTTCTCGCGGTGGCGCTCACCGATATCGCCGGTCAGGGGCTCGGTACGACCGGTCTCGGCACCAAGCTCTCCGACGATTCATCGCAACAGAACCTCGTATTCGATAGCGGCCTGATGGAAGTGCCGTTCGTGATGGGCTGGCCGGGCACGTTGCTGTATACGACCGGCATTTTCATGCTGATCTGGCGCGCAGTCCGCGCGAGCCTGTCACGCTCGCACGACCGCTTTGCGATTTCGGGTGTTGGGCTCGCACTGGCGATCTTCGCGATGATGATCCTTGTCAACACGCTGATTGCGCTGCCGGGCATGTTGTTTTTTATCGGAGTCACGATGCCGGTAATCGGTCTGCGCCATGCGCGCGAAACGCGTGCGGTGCAACAGCGAACGCTGCGCGCAGCCGGAGCAACGCGATGAGCGGCCGTGCATTGCGTATCCTGATCGTCACGCACGTCGTCACGAACAACGACGGACAGGGCCGCGTCAACTATGAGATTGCGCGTGCGGCACTCGCGGCCGGGCACCATGTGACGTTGCTGGCATCGAAGGCGGCGCCGGAGCTGGTTGCCCATCCGCACGCGTGCTTCGTGCGCATCGACGCGAGTCGGCTGCCGACGCGTCTGCTTCAGTACCAGCTGTTTGCGTGGCGCTGCGGCGCGTGGATCCGCGCCCATCGCGACGCGTTCGACGTCGTGCACGTGAACGGCTTTATCGCGTGGGCACGCGCCGACGTCAACGCGGTTCACTTCGTGCATGACGGCTGGTATCGATGCGGCTTCTATCCGTTTCGTTTCCTGCGCGGTCCGTATGACGCCTATCAGGTCCTCTATACGCGGCTCAATGCCTGGTGTGAGCGCTGGGCGTTACGGCGCGCGGACACCATCGTGCCGGTATCGGAGAAGGTCGCGCAGGAAGTGCGTGCGGTAGGTGTCGGCCGAGCGAACCTGCGCGTCATTCACAACGGTGTCGACGTCGATGAGTTTGCGCCGGGCGCGTCGCAACGTGCGCGTTTCGCTTTGCCGCAGGCGCCGTTCATGCTGCTGTTCGCGGGCGATCTGCGTGTGTCGCGCAAGAATCTCGATACCGTGCTGCGCGCCTTGACGCAGACGCCACCGCATGTGCATCTCGTGGTAGCGGGAATTCTGCGCAACAGTCCTTATCCGGTGCTGGCCGCGACGCTCGGCGTTGCGCAGCGGGTGCACTTCACCGATCTCGTCAAGGACATGCCCGCGTTGATGCGTTCAGTCGACGCGTTCGTGTTCCCGTCGCGCTACGAAGCGATGAGCCTCGTGCTGCTCGAAGCACTTGCCACTGCGTTGCCGGTCGTGACCGTGCGCACGGCGGGCGGCGCCGAAGTGATTGGTTCCGACTGCGGCATCGTGCTCGATCAGCCCGACGACGACATCGCGCTGGCCGCGGCAATCTGCCGACTTGCTGAGCATCCTGTCGATGCGCGCCAGATGGGCGACGCAGCGCGCGAACTGGCGCGCACGCTGAGCTGGCAGACGATGGCGAACCGCTATCTCGCGCTGTATGGGGAGATTGCGGCGCGCAAGGGCTCGCGGAGGCCGTTGCCGGGTGAATACGTGCACGAGCACGAACTCGACGGAGCCGAACCTTCCGCAACCCGTACGACTGTCGTGGCGGAATCGTGAGCGCGACAATCGATTCATTGCAGATCGGCATGCACTGGTTCGGCGAGCGCCCCGGCGGACTCGACCGGATGTTTATGGCGCTTGTCGATGCATTGCCCGCGCAAGGCGTGAACGTGCGGGGACTCGTGGCCGGCAGCCCGGCGGTACTCGATGCGTCGGGTGGTCGCGTGCATCCGTTTGCGACGACTCAGGATGGACTCGGCACACGCCTGTGGCGCGCCCGCACGCGTTCGCGCGAATTGAGAACGGCGCGCATGCCCGATGTCGTTGCGACGCATTTCGCGCTCTATACGGCGCCGACGGTCGGCGTGTTCGGCAGCGTGCCGCGGGTCGTCCATTTTCACGGGCCTTGGGCCGAAGAGTCCGGGTCGGAAGGACGTGGCAGCGTATCGCGGGTGCTGCGTCGAACGCTTGAACGCTTCGTGTATCGCGGCGGTACGCGGCATATCGTGCTGTCGCAGGCATTCGCACACGTTCTGCAGACCCAGTACGGCGTGCATGACGACAGCATTCGCGTGGTGCCGGGCTGCGTCGATGTCGGCCGTTTCGATCGCGATGGTTCGAAGCGCAGCGCGCGCAAACGGCTTGGTCTGCCGCTCGACCGGCCATTGCTGTTCTGCGTGCGCCGGCTCGTGTCGCGCATGGGTATCGAGGATCTGATCGATGCGCTATTCGTGGTCCGGCAATCAGTGCCCGACGTGCTGCTAACGATTGCGGGTAAAGGGCCACTCGAAGCGCAACTGCAGGCGCGCATCGTCGCTCGCGGGCTCGAGCGGCATGTGCAGCTTGCAGGCTTCGTTCCCGATGATGCACTGCCGCTGTGGTACAAGGCCGCCGATATCACGGTCGTGCCGACCGTCGCGCTGGAAGGCTTCGGACTGACGACGATCGAATCGCTGGCGGCCGGCACACCGGTGCTGGTTACACCGGTGGGTGGATTGCCCGAAGCGGTGGCGCCGTTGTCGCCGGATCTCGTGTTGCCGTCCGGTGGCTTTCAGGCGCTAGGCGGCGGTATCGCCGACGCGTTGCTCGGTCGTCGCGTGCTGCCTTCGGCCGCCGAGTGCAGTGCGTATGCGCGTGCGCACTTCGACCATCCTGTCGTCGCCGCGCAGGTCGCGCAGGTCTATCGCGAAGCGATAGACGCGTTCTAGAGCCTGTGCGACGACCATGTCATTTCGCTCGCAGGCGCGGCGCAGGTTCGAGCGGCTTGTCTGTGCGGCGGTACTGCTGTTGCCGGTGTTTGCACTACTCGTCGCGCTTGATCAAGGCGGTGTGACGATCGGACGTGCAGCTTCGGCGGAAGTGGAGCAAGGGGCGGGTGCCATGAGTGTTTTGACAAGCGCGCTCGCCGAACCGGCCGCACAACATCCCGCGTTGAACTATCGCACCTCATGGATTGGCAACACCTGGGGCTATGCGAAGCAGCGCTGGATGCAGATCGACGTGCAGGCCATTGCAGTCGCGCCCGATGGCGATATCTACACGAATGCGCTGTGGGACGAAGGCGGCGGCGAGATCGGCCACTATCGCGACGGCCAGTTGCTCGGCTACGGCGGGCGCTCGCATGGTTGGGGCATGCTCGGCGGCGACGCGATCGCGATTAACGACCGTTACGTGTTCACCGCACAGATTGTGGAGAGTATCGGCAATGCACTCGCCGCGCAGAAAAACCTGCCGCCACAAGGCACGCGGTGGTATGGCGTGGCGCGCCGCAGCCGCGCGGACTTCACGCAAGGCGTGCCGTTTGCCGGCCAGGTGCATTGGCCCGATAGCACGCTCGCATTTCGTCTGATCGCGCAATCGTCCGATCACGACGACGAGGCGATCCGTGGACTCGCCGCGGACAACCGGACGCTTTTCGTATCGAATCTGCGCGACAACCGCATCGAAGCCTTCGATGCAGACTCGATGCAGCCGGCCAGCCAGTTCCCTGCGCGCGAACCAGGCCGGCTTGCGATCGCACCGGACGGCTCGTTATGGATCATCGAGCGCAGCCGCACAGACGGCGCGCGACGCATCGTCCACCATGCACGCAACGGGACGCGTCTCGGCGCATTGACGCTGCCGGCTGGCAGCGTGCCGGTCGATCTGACCTTCGATGCGAACGGGCGTCTGCTGGTGGCCGACAACGGGCCGCGTCAGCAGGTACTGATTTTTAGCGCGTCGCGCGACGCGGGCGCGCAGGTCGGCGCGGCTCCACTTACACGGCACGACAACAGGGATGTTTCCATGCAACTGACCGCGACGCTCGGCGAAGCGGGCGGCCTCTATGCGGGCCGCCGCGGCGCGCCGGGGCCACTGCGCTTTAACGGGCTCACCGGTGTCGGTGTCGACCGCGTGGGCAATGTGGTTGTAGCGATGAACGGCACCGGGCTGCGTGGTGATCGTGGTGACGGCAATCGTGGGCCACAGAACGGCGATGGTGCGGTGCTAGAGAGCTATACGCCGGATGGCGCGCTGCGCTTTAGCCTGCAAGGGTTGCTGTTTGTCGACGCGGCGCAATTCGTCGATGGGGAGTCGCCGTCGTTACCATCGGTCTATAGCGGCAGTAAGCGCTTCACGCTCGACCTGTCGCGTCCCACTGGCCACGAATGGTCGTACGCTGGCTACACCGTCGACCGTTTCCGCTATCCCTACGATCCGTTCCTGCATCTGAAGCAGGGGCAACGGGGCACGCCGATCGTGCGTGACATCGACGGGCGGCGCCTGCTGTACACGCTCGATATGGAGTCGTCGTATCTGCGCATCTATCGCTTCGAGAAGACGAGTGAAACGGCGATTCCGGCGGGATTTTTTGCACCTGAGCACATCGATGGCGCGTGGCCGCCGGGGCAGCCGTCACAGGGTGCATGGATCTGGCGCGACACGGCGGGCAAGGGCCGCTTTGCTTCCATCGATTTCGATCAACCGGTTGCGCACGATTCACCGCGCGTGACAACGTGGTGGGTCGATACGCATGGCGACGTGTGGCAGGGCACGCTATCGCAAGGCATTCGACGTTTTCCGCGGCAAGGGTTCGACAACAGCGGCAACCCCGTGTACCGCTACTCGGCGATGCAGCGCTTCGCGGTACCCGCACCGCTTACGCGCATCACACGCGTCATCTACAACCCCACCGACGACACGATGTTTCTCGCCGGATCGACCGCGGCGCGACCGTTCAACGAGCATAACTGGAACAGCGCGAGTTCGACGCTCGCGCGTTACGACCACTGGCTCAAGGGATCGCCTGTGCTGCGCTACACGATCGATCTGCCGGACAGTGGCCCACCGGACACGCAGGCGATCAACGGCATCGCGGAAGCGGGCGACTACCTGTTCGCCGCTGAAACGATGACCGGCATCGTGCGCGTCTACGACCGCGACACGGGCCGCGACGTCGGACGGCTCGCGCCAGGTCCGGAAGTCGGTGCGGCGAGCGGAATGATCGACGAATCGATGCCGATCACCGCGCACCGGCTTGCCAGCGGCGAATACCTCGTGCTCGTCGAAGAAGACTGGCACGGCAAGGTGTTGATGTATCGCTTCACGCCACCTGTGCGTGCGTCTTCGACTGTGTTCGCTTCACCTTCTTCGTCACTCCATTGAGCTTGTCCACAATCATGAAAATCGTTCACCTTGCGAATCACGCGCTGAACGCCGGCAACGGCATCGTCAACATGATGGTCGATCTGGCCTGCACGCAGGCACGCGCCGGTCACGAGGTGACGGTGGCATCGGCGGGCGGCGAGTTCGAGCCGTTGTTCGCGCAGCATGGCGTGCGTCATGTGCTGCTTGCGCAATCGCGCAAACTGTCGCAGGTGCCGTCGATGATCGCCGGCTTCAACCGGTTGCTCGCACAATGCGATCCCGACGTCGTGCACGCACACATGATGACCGGCGCATTGATCGCGCGATTCGGCACGCTGCGGCGCCGCTATGCGTTGATCACGACGGTTCACAACGAATTCCAGAAGAGCGCGTCGCTGATGCGCTTCGGCGACCGCGTCGTGGCGGTTAGTGCGGCAGTGGCGGCATCGATGGCGCGGCGCGGCGTGCCGCGCGAACGGCTGGTGGTGGTGCGCAACGGGACGATCGGTACGCCGCGCTTCGCGGACCTGCCTGCCGCGGTTTCCCCGCAACTGGCACAGCCTGGCATCGTGACCGTGGCGGGGATGTACCGGCGCAAGGGGATTCAGGATCTGCTGCACGCGTTTGCGCGACTGAGCGAGCGCTTTCCGGCGGCAATGCTGTATCTGGTCGGCGACGGGCCCGATCGTGTGGAGATGGAAGCGCTCGCGCAGGAACTCGGTGTTGCGGCTCGCACGCAGTTTACGGGCTTTGTCGCGAATCCACGCGCGTATCTGGCCGAGGCTGAAGTGTTCGTTCTGGCGTCGCATCGCGAGCCCGGTGGTCTCGTGTTGTGCGAGGCACGCGAAGCAGGTTGCGCGATCGTGGCGACTCGTGTGGACGGCAACCCGGAGATGCTCGACGACGGTGCAGCTGGTCTGCTGGTGCCGCCAGCAGACCCGGTAGCGTTAGCCGATGCAATCGAACTCATACTCACCGACCGGGCTGCGCGTGCGTCGCTGGTGGCAGGCGCGCGTCGCAACATCGGGACTTTCCATGTGCAACATGTGTGCGATGCGTACCTGGCGGTTTATGAGCAGGCGTTCGAAGCGGTGCGGTCGCGTCGCCGTGTCGCAGGGAACGCTCAGGGTGTGGCGGTGGATGGGATCGTGCGTTGAAGAGGAGCCAATCGCTTTCTAGCAACGACGGATGACAACCCACCCCGGTGCTGTATCACCCCATCCGCAATCCCAACCGCCCCCACACCCGCCGCACCAGCTCGCGCAGCATCGCCGACTCATACAACGACCACGCGAGGTTCGCCGCGACCAGCACCCACGCAGCGGCGACCATCGCGGGCAGCGTCGACAGCTCGCTCGCGAGAAACAGCGCCGCGCCAAGAAACGCGATATGCGTGACCATATTGCCGGCGATCGAGCGCAGGTGCAGCTCCGCGAAATACAGAAACGCGGCGTAATCGCACAGCGCCTTGATTACGACGACCACGGCCGCGCCCATCACACCGAACTGATGGATGCCGAACCATAGCCCGGCGGCGAAGAACGGCAACTGCACCCAGCTGACGCGGGCCGCCTGCGCCGGATGCGACTGCGCCTGAATCAGGATGCCGAGTATGCTCGATTGCCCCGCGAGCCACACGCCGACGATCAGCACGCGCCCGAACGGCGCGGACATCGTCGCCATGTGCGCGCCGAGCCATACGTGCATGAACGGTTCGAGTGCGAACATCGCGACGATCACGCAGGGCGTGAACACGCCGTTCAGCAGCGCCAGCGCGCTGCGGGCAAGTTCGTCCGCATCTTCGCGCGTTGATGCCGACAGGCGCGGAAACAGCGTGCGCAGCATTGCGCCGGGCAGGATGTTCAGGCGTGTGACGAGGTTCTGTGGTGTGGCGTAGTAAGCCACTGCGCGCGCGCCGAGCAGCGTACCGACGAGCATCCGGTCGAGCGTCTGCGCGATCATCCCGGCGCCGCTAAACAGCAGTTGCCAGCGGCCGTAGCGAAACAACGAGACCACGGTTGGCCAGTCGGGTTTGCGCACACACCGGATGTGCAACGCACGGAACGTCGCGACGCCGAGCAGCACGCCAGCAATCACGCGCGCGCATACGGCCGCTGGAATCACCACCGCAAGCGACGGCGAGAAACACCAGATCGCGCCGAGCGGCAACAGTTGAAACAGCAACGTGCCGATCGTCTGACTGGTATTGAAACTCGTAAAACGCTCGACTGCGGTAATCGCGCCGGCAAAGACCCACGTGACGTTTGCAAGCGGTACGGCCGCTGCAATCCACGGCAGGCTCGCGATCACTTCGTGCTGGAACTGCGGGTCGACCTTCGTACCGTGCGTGACGTACACATACGCCGCGACGTAGATGATCGCGCCGCCGATCACACCGCTCACGAAATTCAACGCGCACGCGCTCCAGAAAATGCGTTCGACCGAACCATCGTTGGCATGGCGCACGCGGGCGATCTGGTTTTCGGTGGCGATGCTGGTGCCGAGTTCGAGCACGCTGAAATAGCCGATCAGCGCCCACACGAGGTTGAGCACGCCATATCGCTCGACGCCCATCGAATGCAGATACGCCGGCACCGTCGCAAGCGAAATGAAGACCGGCACGACCGAGCCGACGAAATTGATGGCGATGTTCTTGACGATCCTTTTTTCCATGGCGGGGAGCAGGTGCGGGCAAGGGGCAGCAGGCGCGGCTGCCGCAGCGCGGTGTACGGACAGATAAGCGGGACGGGGCAGCAACGGGGCGCAACGGTGAGCGCGGCGATCAATCCACGAAAGACGACAACGTTATCGACAACGCCCCGATAGTGCCTCGAGACGGCTTTTGAATGTGTGCGGGCCCGTACAGATTCGCACGACGGCCGTTGATTAAATGACCGTCAAGATCAGGCGTGACACGCCTGGACTAACTAATCAACTATTCAACTATTGCGTGGGGACCATCAATGAGACCAGTCGTCTTCGACGGCTGCTTCGGCTGGCTGCATCCCGCGGCCGGCGAGCAGGGCGTCGTCCTGTGCAATCCATTCGGCTACGACGCGCTATGTACGCATCGCGGCTGGCGCAAGCTTGCGGAACGGCTCGCCGCAGCCGGTATGCCGGTGCTGCGTTTCGATTACCCGGGTACGGGCGACTCCACTGGCTTTGAAGACGATCCGCAGCGGGTTGCAGCCTGGCTCGATAGCATCGTGGCTGCGACGCGCCGGCTGCGCGAGAGGACTGGTGTAACGCGCGTGTCGCTGGTGGGGCTGCGCCTCGGCGCGACGCTTGCAGCGCTGGCCGCGCAACGGGCCGGCGATATCGATGCACTTGTGCTGCTCGCGCCTGCAATGCTCGGGCGTAACTATTTGCGTGAGTTGCGCGCACATCGGCAAAGCTGGTTGAGCACGCCCGCTGGCATGAACGCCGATCCGCTCGACGAGCGCGATAACTACGTCGAAGCGTTCGGATTCGGTTTGCATGGCGACGACATTGCGCGGCTCGGCGAGATCGATTTGCAACGCGACACGCACGCGCCCGCCGCGCGCGTGCTGCTACTCGAGTCGAACGATCGTAGCCGTACGGCAGCGCTTGCCGCGCACTATGCACAGCATGGTGTCGAGGTCGAACGGCAGGGTTTCGACGAATGCGATCGCTTCATGATCGAAGCGCTCTACAGCGAAGAACCCGTCGATGCGTTCGCGCGTGTGACGGCATGGCTCGCACAGGGCACGTCGTCGCGTGCGCTCGATCATGCAGTTGGCACCGATGCAATCAATGAACCACTACTCCAGCTCCCCACCGAAACCGCCACCGAACGCCCAGTCGTCTTCGGTCCGTACTTCGGCATCTACTGTGATCCCACGGTGCCGCGCACCGACGCACCCGCCGTGCTGTTCTTCAACACGGGCGCGAGCCACCACATCGGTGACGGCCGCATCTTTGTGCTGTTTGCGCGGCAGCTTGCTGCGCTCGGCATTGCTTCATTGCGGATGGACCTGGGCGGCCTTGGCGATGCACAGCCCGCCGCCGACACCATCACACTCGACTCCGTCTACTCGGAAGCCGCCTGCCGCGATGCGATGGCCGGTGCCGACTGGCTCGTCGCACACGGTCACGCGAGCGTCGCGACGTTCGGCGTTTGCGGCGGCGCGTTTGTCGGATTGCAGGTGTGCGCACGGCATCCGCGGGTGGTGGGTGCGTTTGGCGTCAATCTGCAGAAGTTCGTTTGGGATGGGACCGCGCGCATGCCCGGTGCGCATCAGTTCGCTTCATCGAAGGTGTACTGGCGCGCCGCGCTGACGCCCGGAAAGTGGCTGCGGGCGTTGCGTCGGCAGAGTCATCCGTTGCGTGTTGCCGCTGTGATCGGCAAACGTATCGCGCGCCGCGGCTGGCTTGCGGCGTCGGGCTGGATCGAAGATCGCACCGGCTGGCCGGTTGCGGTCAACGAGGTCAGAACGCTGCTGCGGACGATTCACACCAAAGGCGTGCAGTTGCGCCTCGTGTACGGCGAATACGACGTTGGGCTCGACGAGGCGCGCGTCCAGTTTGGTCCGCGGCTGGGCGGGTTGCGCCGCTATCCGCGGGTAAGAGCGATGACGCTGCCGAAGCTCGATCACGCGCTGTTCACGCGGCCCGCGCGCGAAGCCGCGATGGCCGATGCGCAACGCTGGCTGTTCGCCGATGTGATCGGCCATGCCGCTCCGCATACGGTGCCTGTGGTCCGGCCTGGCGCGCGGACCGCCCAGGAAGGACCATCGGCTACCGCGCCCAACTGGTTCGACGGAGTCAGCCCATGAATCTCCGCACGACTCCCCGTCGATCACACACCGGCTTCGCGCCGCGTGACGCGACCGACCCACGTACCCAGACACGATGGAACTCAAGATGAACCGGATCGCAGAACCCTCTACGCTCGAACTCGACGACCCGACCGATGTTGCGCAACTGGTCGTGCAGCCGGTCATTCTGGCGGGCGGTTCGGGCACGCGGCTGTGGCCGTTGTCGCGGGAACGCAGCCCGAAACAACTGATCGACCTGCTCGACGACGAGTCGCTGCTGGAGGCGACCGTGCGCCGCGTTGCCGAGGCCATGAGCACCACCTGCGCCGGCATGACCGGAGCCAAAGAGGGACCCACGCAGCTACCGATGACGTTATGCGCGCCGCTCGTCGTCTGCAGCGAAGCGTTGCACCTGTTGACCGCAGACCGGCTCGCGCGATGCAACGCCGGTGCGCGCATTGTGCTCGAACCGGCCGCGCGCAACACCGCGCCTGCGCTTACGGTTGCAGCGCTTACCGCGCTCGCGGCACAGGCAGAACGCGGTCTGAGAGACGACCCTGTGCTGGTCGTGACACCCGCCGATCACCTGATCGCCGATCGCGCGGCGTTTGCCACCGCACTCGCGCAGTCGGTCGTACACGCGGCCCGCGGCGCAATCGTCACGCTCGGCGTGCCGCCAACACACGCCGAAACCGGCTACGGCTATATCCGCACCGGCAACGCGCTCGATGCAAACGGAGCGCGCACGATCGGGCGCTTCGTCGAGAAACCCGACAGCGAACTGGCGGCCCACTACGTCGCATCAGGCGAATACTGGTGGAACAGCGGCGTGTTCGTTGTGCGCGCATCGGTCTGGCTTGCCGCAATCGACGCCTGCCGCCCGGCACTCGCAGCCGCATGCGCAGCAGCCTGCCGTCACGCGTCGACCGATCGCGACGGCACACTGCATCTGGATCGCGCGGCCTTCGCTGCATGTCCATCGGATTCCATCGACTACGCCGTGATGGAGCGCATCGGCACCGACGCGCGGCTAGCGGGTGTCGTCGTTCCGCTGGTGGCCGGCTGGTCCGACGTCGGTGCGTGGGACGCCGTGTGGCAGGTATCGGAGAAGGATTCGGCCGGGAACGCTGCGCGCGGACCGGTACTGTTCGAAGGCACCACGGATAGCTTCGTGCATTCCGACGGACGACTCGTGGCCTGCGTTGGTCTCACGGACGTCGTCGTGATCGAGACCGCGGACGCGGTCCTTGTCGCCGCGAAGGACCGGGTGCAGGACGTGAAGGCGATCGTCGGCAGGCTGAAGGCGGAGCAGCGCAGCGAAGCGCAGGACCATCGCAAGGTGCAGCGGCCCTGGGGCTATTACGATTCGCTCGAACACGGAAAACGCTTCCAGGTGAAGCGCATTGTGGTCAATCCTGGCGGCCGGCTGTCGCTACAGATGCATCATCATCGCGCGGAGCATTGGGTCGTCGTGCGCGGCACCGCGCGTGTGACGCGCGGCGACGAATCGTTCCTGCTGTCGGAAAACGAGTCCACCTACATCCCGCTCGGCACCACGCACCGGCTCGAGAATCCGGGCAAGACACCGCTCGAAATCATCGAGGTGCAATCGGGCTCGTATCTCGGCGAAGACGACATCGTGCGTTTCGACGATCAATACGGCCGCGCCGAACACGACCAGGGGAGCGGCAATGAACGCCAGGCTGCTACCCGCCAGTGATGTGTGCATGGATGTCGAGCCCGGCGGCGAGGATAGCGCGGCCGGATTCGACGAACGGCGCTTTCGCCATGCACTGGGGCGCTTTGCGACCGGCGTCGTGGTGATTTCCACGGGCAGCGGCGACACGCTGCACGCGATGACTGCGAACGCGTTCATGTCGGGCTCGCTGAAGCCGCCGCTGATCGTCGTGTCGGTCGGTACGCGGGCGCGTATGCACGAGCGGCTCATGCGAGCGACGAGTTTCGGTGTCAGCGTGCTGTCGAACGAACAGGAGCCGCATAGCCGGCATTTCGCCGGCGAGCTTCAGAGTTGTTTCGCGCCGCGTTTTGCAGCGGTGGATGGGATGCCGGACGTTGCGCTGCTCGAACATGCGCTCGCCCGGTTTGCCGCTCGCGTTGTCGACCGGCATCCGTGTGGCGATCACACGCTGTTTGTCGGCGAGGTGCGGCTGTTTTCGCTCGGTGAGCAGGCGCCGCTGGTTTTTTTCGGTGGGCGTTACGCGTCGGTGGCACATCCGGTGGGTTGAGCGGCGCCTGGGCCGCAACAGCGTGTGGCGCGCGCGAGACACACCGCCGCACCGCGCGGTGCAATTTTCCCCGCCGCGGTGCGCTTGCCACGCCAGTTTGTGCGTTTTACAGGCAAGGACGTTACATAGACGAAACAATTCCTCAGAGGGATAACCCTGTCAGGAAGTTTCCCAACTGGCGCAACGGTATTTGTGCAAGCAACGTATCGACAAGCGGCATGAGACATAGCGAGGGCGCAGGGATTAGCAGGACTACACAGGCGACAGCGCCGCATCGGGGAGGGTGTCATGGAACACAGCAATAAAGACCGCTCGCTGGTTAGCAGGGTGATGGATGGACTGGTCACCGGCATTGTCGAGGAGAAGTACGGGGCGGTGCTGCCGCCCCAGGATGTGCTGTCGAAAGAGTTCGACGTGAGCCGGACGGTGATGCGCGAGGCGCTGTCGATGCTGCTCGCGCGCGACATGCTCGATGTACGCCCGAAGGTCGGCACACGTATCAAGCCGATGCACAACTGGCGGATGATTGACGAGGATGTTGTCAACTGGCGCTTTCGTGCGAAGCCCGATCCGCTGTTTCTGCGCGATGTGATCGAATTCCGCATCCTGATCGAGCCGCGCGCGGCGGCGCAGGCGGCCGCGCGTGGCAGCGCCGCCGATATCGCGGCGATTCGCGATGCGTACGATGCGTTCTGCGCAATCCGTCCGGGCGAGCCCGGGTATCAGTCCGCGGACGAACTGCTGCACACGCGTATCGTGACCGCGAGCGGCAACCAGTTTTTCGGGCAGATGGCGGCGATCGTTCGCGGCGCGTTGTCCGCGGTCGGTCAGACCATCTATCACAAGGATCGCGTGTGGGAGACCGCAGTGCGCTCGCACGGTCGCGTCGTTGAAGCGATCGAGCGGCGCGATCCAGAAGAGGCGGAAGCGGCCATGCGGGCGCTGATCGACTCTACGGTGGAGGAAGTGGGGAGTGCATTGGCGGCGGATCCGCTGCATCGTTGAGCGTAGCGATCGATCGAGCGTGAACTGGCGGCGGCGCAAATGCCGCCCCCGGGATGCGCGACAATACGGGCCTGCCACTAATCGCACCAGGACCCGAACGATCGATGAATGACACTACCGTAATCCGCTGGGGCATTGTCGGTACCGGCCGCATCGCGCGCCGCTTTGCCCAGAGCCTCGCCCATGTGCCGGGCGCACAGCTCGCCGCCATCTGGTCGCGCCGCCCTGAACCGGCGGCCGCGTTTGCGCAGGAGTTCGGCGGCGCAGCGTGCGCGAGCTTCGCGGCACTACTCGACAGCGGCATCGACGCCGTCTATATCGCAACGATGCAGGACAGCCACGCCGACTACGCGATCGCCGCGCTCGAAGCGGGCCATCACGTGCTGTGCGAAAAACCGGCAACCATCAACGCGGCGCAACTCGAGCGCGTCGTCGCGACGGCGCGCCGCACGCAACGGCTCTTCATGGAAGCGATGAAGCCGCCGTTCTATCCGCTTTACCGTCAGTTGCGCGCGCATCTAGCCGCCGATCCGATCGGCGTGCCGGGACTCGTGCGCGCCGGCTGCTCGGTGCCGGGTGTGCCCGACGATCATCCGTCGCTATCGTTTGAACACGCGGGCGGCGCACTGCTCGATATCGGCATCTATGAAATGTTTCTCGCCGTCGACTGGCTCGGTGCGCCGCTCGATGTGCAGACGCTCGGCCGGGTCGGCGCGACGGGTGTCGATCTGTTCGCGAGTCTCAACAGCCAGCACGAACGCGGCATCTCGCAGCTCTTTTGCGGGCTCGATCTGTATGGCAAGGGCGATGCGCTGATTGCCGCGCCGGGCGGTCACGTGACGATTCACGAGAACTGGTGGAACCCGACGCGCGCGACGATTCGTTATGCGGATGGACGGGTTGTTGAACTCGATGCGCCGTTCGAAGGCGGCGGCCTCAACTACGAAACCGCACACTTCTGCGAATTGATCCGTGCAGGAGAAACCGAAAGCCCGGTGATGACGCATGCGGTGTCGCTGCAGATGATCGCGATGGCCGATGCTGCGCGCGCGGCGCTCGGTGTGAAGTTTGCGGGGGAGTGAGCGTGCCCGCGTGGCGGCGCAACGCCACGCGCGATGATACGATTTGCACCGGCAGGGGCATTGGTCGCGATGCTTTCAATTGCCTTGTGCCGTTCATATTCTTGCAGGAGCTGTCCCTGATGCGCATGCTGGCCAGGTTGTGGCGCGAGTACCGGAGTCTCGTCGCTTTTCTCGTTCTGATGGTGCTGTTTCGCAGCGCAGTGGCCGACTGGAATGTCGTGCCGAGCGGGTCGATGCTACCGACCATTCGTTTAGGCGACCGCATCTTTGTCGACAAGATGGCCTACGACTTGCGCGTGCCGCTCACGCATATCGCGATTGCACATCTGCACGATCCGCAGCGCGGCGATATCGTGACGATCGATTCATCGGCCGCGCACGATCTGATCGTCAAGCGTCTGATCGGTTTGCCTGGCGACCGCATCGCGCTGCGCGACAACGTGCTGTATGTGAACGGCGTGCGCGCCGATTACCAGCCGCTTGGCATCGGCCCGCTGGCTAGCGACGCGGGTTCGCCGGGCGAATACTACGTCGAGCGCTTCGACGGCGTCGCGCATGCGATGCGGTTATCTGAAGATGCACCGAGCCCGCGCCGTTCGTTCGGTCCGCTGGTCGTGCCGCCCGGTGAATATCTGATGCTCGGCGACAATCGCGATGACAGCGCCGATTCGCGTTACTTCGGGTTTTTCCCGCGCAGGGAATTGATGGGCCGCACGCGCCGGGTGGCGTTTTCGCTGGACCCGGATCATTTCTACAAACCGCGTTTCGATCGTTTTGGCGTTGCGCTCGATGCGGTTGCGGCCAACGCGCCGCTAGCTGCGCGCTAGCGCCTGCGCGCACTCGGCCACGAGTGACGGCCCACGATAGATGAACCCCGTGTAGAGCTGCACCAGCGATGCGCCCGCGGCCAGTTTCGCGCGCGCATCGTCGCCGGAAAAAATACCGCCGACACCGATAATCGGCACAGTCTCGCCGACTTCGCTACGCAGCTTGCGGATCACTTCGTTCGATGCATCGAACACCGGCCGGCCCGAGAGGCCGCCCGCTTCATCGGCGTGCGGCAGACCAGCGACAGCATTGCGCGCAAGTGTCGTATTAGTCGCGATCACGCCTTCGAATCCATGTTGCAACAACGTGCCTGCAATCGACTTGATCTGCTCGTCGTCGAGATCGGGCGCGATCTTCAGGGCGAGCGGCACGAGCTTGCCATGCAGATCGGCAAGACGCTGCTGCTTGTCCTTCAGCGCGGCGAGCAGTGCATCGAGTTCACCGGCGCCCTGCAACTGGCGCAGGTTCTTCGTGTTCGGCGACGAGATATTGATCGTCACGTAGCTCGCAAACGGATACACGCGCTCAAGACAATACAGATAGTCTTCGGCCGCACGCTCGATTGGCGTGTCGGCGTTCTTGCCGATGTTCAGGCCGAGCACACCGCGATAGCGGGCAGCCTGCACGTTCTGCACGAACTGGTCGACCCCGGCATTATTGAAGCCCATCCGGTTGATCAGGGCGTTCGCCTGCGGTAGCCGGAACATGCGCGGCCGCGGGTTGCCTGGCTGTGCGCGCGGCGTGACCGTACCCACTTCGATAAAACCGAAGCCAAGCGCTGCGAGGCCATCGACACACGCGCCGTCCTTGTCGAGCCCGGCTGCGAGACCGACCGGATTGCGGAAGTTCAGGCCCATCACTGTGCGCGGTGCATCGGGTACGTGCGGCGCCAGCGTGCGGGCGAGGCCGGTGCGACCGGCGGCGCCGAGCAGCTTGAGCGTCAGATGGTGAGCGTCTTCCGCGTCCATGCGAAAGAGTTGGGCGCGTACGAGCGGGTAGAGGGAACTGAACACGGGGCGGAGCCGGAGCGGCTGGAAAATGGGAACCCGCCATTTTACCGGGATTGGTGTACCGGCCCGCCGCGCGTGAAATTAGAAGCGCACCGGACCGCGCCGTCCGTGCAACGCCGCATCGACGGGCGGCAATTCGACGTGCGCGGTATCGAGCGGTTTCCACACACCATCGAAGAGCCCTTCGAGCGGCCGGAAATTCGCCTTGTACGCCATCTTCGGACTTTCGCGTATCCAGTAGCCGAGATACACATACGGCAGCTTCAGGCTGCGTGCCTGTTCGATCTGCCAGAGGATGTTGTAGGTGCCGAAACTCGTGTGCGGTGTGTCGGGCTCGAAAAACGTATACACCGACGACAGCCCGTCACCGAGGATGTCGATCATGCTGATCATCCGCAGGATGCCCGGCGCCTGCGGATGACCTGAAATCGGTTCGCGGAATTCGACGAGGCGCGAGTTAATCCGGCTTTGCAGCAGAAACTGTTCGTACTGGTCGCGGCTGTCGCGATCCATGCCGCCGCCCGCGTGCCGCGCAGACTGATAGCGCATGTACAGCGCATAGTGCTCTTCGTCGTAGTGCAGCGGCGCCACGCTGGCGACGAGTTCGCCATGCTTTTTCCATATGCGGCGCTGCGTGCGGTTCGGCTCGAACGCGTCGACCGGCACACGCACGGGGACGCACGCACGGCAACCGTCGCAGTAAGGGCGATAGGTGAAGACACCGGAGCGCCGGAAACCGGCCTTGACGAGATCGGTGTAGACGTCGGAGTTGATCAGATGGCTGGGGGTGGCGACCTGCGAGCGGGCGATACGTCCTTCCAGATAACTGCAAGGGTAAGGCGCCGTTGCATAGAATTGCAGCGCGGAAAGCGGTGAAAGCGGCAGCTCATTGGGGTGAGTCACGTTGGCAGCTCTCGAAGCGTCTCGGTCTAGTGCAAAACCCGCCGCCAATCCGTCATTGCAGGCGGTCCGGTCATATGCCGGCGCGGATTCGTCCATCACGCCGCGTGCGCGACGACGTCGGACAGTACGGTCTTGTCGAAACGCCAGGGAATCGGCGGTGCATCGACAGACGCGCGAACATGTGCGACGAACGCCTTGCGCGCTATCTCGCGGCCGCCCAGCGACGCCAGATGCGACGTGTTCTGCTGGCAGTCTATCATTTCTATATCGTGACGTCGCAAGTGCGCGACGAGCGCGGAGAGCGCGATTTTCGAGGCATCGGTGACTTCGGCGAACATCGATTCACCGAAGAACATGTGCCCGAACGACACCCCGTAGAGCCCACCCACGCGCCGGCCGTCGTGCCAGGTTTCGATGCTGTGCGCGTCGCCCCGACGATGCAGCGACGCGTAGGCGTCGACGACATCGGCGGTAATCCAGGTGCCGCGCTGGTCGCGCCGCGGTGTCTGCGCGCAGGCACGCATCACGGCGACGAAATCGTGATCGACGCGAATTTCCCATGCATCGTCGCGTAGCACGCGGCGCAGCGTCTTTTTGAGCGAGGGCGAAACCTTGAATTCCTGCGGATGCAGCACCATCCGCGGATCGGGGCTCCACCAGAGCACCGGCTGGCCGTCCGAATACCACGGGAAGATGCCGCGCCGGTAGGCGTCGATGAGCCGTGAGGGCAGCAGATCGGCGCTTGCCGCAAGCAGGCCCGGCGCACCGCTCGTCGCGCCGAGCGCGCGCTCGACGGCAGGAAACGGATCGTCGGGTCCGAGCCAGGGAACCATGCGCGCGCCGGTCAGCCTTCGCGCAGCGAACGGAAGATGTCGCCGGTATGCAGACCGTAGTTGCCGGTCGTGCGATCGGCGAAGAAAAAGCGCAGTGTCTGGCCGACCGTCGGAAACGCGATGTCGTTCCAGGGGATTTCGTGTTCTTCGAAGAGGCGCACTTCCAGACTTTCCTCGCCGGCCGCAATGTCGATATCGAGCAGCCGCGCGAGATAGAACAGATGCACCTGGTGGACGTGCGGCACGTTGAGCAGCGAGAACAGTGTCTGCACTTCGACGCGTGCGCCGGCTTCTTCGAGCGTTTCGCGTGCGGCGGCTTCGGAAGTCGTTTCGCCCATCTCCATGAAACCGGCTGGCAGCGTCCAGTAGCCGTAGCGCGGTTCGATCGCGCGGCGGCATAGCAGCACCTTGTCTTCCCATACGGGAACGGTGCCCACCACGTTGCGCGGGTTCTGATAGTGCACGGTGCCGCACTGCGGGCAGACGAAGCGTTCGCGGTTGTCACCGGGCGGAATGCTCAGACTGACCGCGTGACCGCAGACGGAACAGAATTTCATAGGGAGACGGCAGAGAAGGGTGACGCCGAGTTTATCATCCGGCGGCGTTCGCCGATAAGCGGCGTGTGGCGAGTGAGTGCGGCGCAGGAACGATGCAGAAAATCTGACGCACAAAACAAAAAAGGCCTGCCGGAGTGGCAAGCCTTTGCTGTGGTTTCGACCTGAGTTTTCGACGTAAGCGCTGCTTGGTTGCGGGGGTAGGATTTGAACCTACGACCTTCGGGTTATGAGCCCGACGAGCTGCCAGACTGCTCCACCCCGCGTCCGTCGAAGAAAAGATTATAGGACAATTCGCATACCCGTGCAACACCTTTGACACGAACGTACGATCGGGCACGCTTGTTCTCGTGCCATGTGGCGCCAGAAACCATACAGGGGGCCGATCTGCGCAAGACACATCGAGTGGCTGCGCTAGAATCGCCGTTCCGTTCATCTGCGATCGACAGATCGTTTTTCTGATCGTGTCATCGCAGCGCATTCTTCTTCGAGTTCCCGGTGCCCATGGATATCGCTCACGATCTGCAGTCGATTGCCGCGCAGGAAAAAGCGCTTGTATTCCCCCATTTCGATACCGATCGCGCGTGGCAATTCGGCGTCGCGCTGCGCGAGATGGCGACCACGCGCGGGCTGGCCCTCGTCATCGATATCCGGACGTTTGGCCAGCAGCTGTTTTTCAGCGCGCTCGAAGGAACGACACCGGACAATCTCGACTGGGCACGCCGCAAAGGTAATGTCGTGGCGCAGTTCCGGCGTAGTTCGTACTCGGTTGGTTTGCGCATGCAGCAGGCGGGCTCGACGCTCGCCGAGAAGCACGGTCTGTCGTTTGCCGATTACGCGTCGCATGGCGGCGCATTTCCATTGACGGTGAGTAGCGCCGGTGTGATCGGTTCGGTGACGGTATCGGGTCTGCCGCAGCGAAGCGACCACGAGCTGGTTGTCGAAGCGCTGTGCGCGCACCTCGGTCACGACTACGGCAAGCTCGCGCTTGCAAAGGTCTGAGCCGATGCGCCTGCCTCCCTATGCGTGGCTCGCGATCGCCATCGTGGCCGAAGTTATCGCGACCTCCGCGCTGCGTGCGTCGGAGGGATTCTCCCGTCTGGTGCCCGCCGTGTTCGTCGTGATTGGCTACGGCATCTCGTTCTACTGTCTTTCGCTGACGCTGCGTAGTGTGCCGGTCGGGATCGTGTATGCGATCTGGTCGGGTGTCGGCATCGTGTTGATCACGTTGGTCGCCATGGTGATGTACCGGCAGGTGCCGGATCTGCCGGCGATCGCCGGGCTGGGTCTGATCGTCGCGGGGGTGGTCGTGTTGAACCTGTTCTCGAAGATGCAGGCTCACTGAAGCCGCGCTTATTTGCAGCGGACGATCATCGA
This sequence comes from Paraburkholderia acidicola, assembly GCF_002362315.1. GTDB lineage: Bacteria > Pseudomonadota > Gammaproteobacteria > Burkholderiales > Burkholderiaceae > Paraburkholderia > Paraburkholderia acidicola. The sequence goes on along the minus strand of NZ_MTZV01000003.1, from coordinate 147,524 downwards.
GCGGTTCTTGACGTTTGCCGACACGACGTTGGTGACGCCGCCGCCCGAGGCACCCCCCTGGTCACCGTCTTTCGACACGACATCGTAGCCGCCCGCGCCGCACGCCGTGCCGGCCTGCACGTAGCAGGAAGCCCAGCTCGATCCTGCATCCGCGCCGCTGCAATTCACCGCGAAGCCGGTCGTGCCGTCCGGCAGATTGATCAGCGAGGTCGTATTCGACGATGCGCATGCGGTGAGACTGCAAGCAATGACGATCACCGCGCCGAATGCGCCGTTGCGCACGCGCGCGGCTGTGTCAAAGTCAAACCGGGCAGGTGGATGAAAGCGCTGTGTAAGGTGCTTCATGATTCGTCCTCTTACTTGATCGATCCCGCGACGTTGCATTCGATACGGATACCCGCACGCTCGACGATATCGCGGCTTTCGGTGCCCGCATCGGTGGCTGCGTCCTCCCAGATGTTGATCGCTCGCGAAATCTCGATGCCGTGATTGCCGGCGTAGGTAAACCACAGCGTCGCAGCTTGCGGTTCCGGCACGGCGTGATCCTTAACGAAATAGGTTCCCATATCGCAATCTCAGGTTAGATTTGACTTTCAGTTTGTCAACCGGACAATGCCCGACATGGGCACCACCGAACGAAAACGCCGTCAGAAGCAGCCGCTGCGCGAACGCATCCTCGATGCAGCGCGACTCATCGTGACGCGCGACGGTTTCGCCGCGCTGTCGATGCGCAAGATCGCCGATGCCATCGGCTACGCCCCTGCGACGCTGTATCTGCACTTCGACAGTCGCGACCAGATCGTGCGTGCGCTGTGCGCCGAAGGCTATGCGCAATTGCTGGAACGCTTCGCACCGCTTGCAGCAATCGCCGATCCTGCTGAACGCCTCAAGGGTCTGTGTCGCGCCTATGTCGCATTCGGCATCGAGCATCCGCAATCCTACCGGCTGATCTTTATGGAAGATCAGTCGCATACCGATGCTGCGTTTGCCGGTACTGCGCAGGCAGTAGACGATTCCAGCGACACCGCATCTGGCCTGATCGCCAGGTCGCTCGCGCAGATGAAGACGGCGGGGCGCCTACCGGCGTCGGCGGACGCCGCGGCCTGGGCCGAGGCGCTATGGGCGACGCTGCACGGCATCGTTGCGCTGCATCTCATGGATGCGACGTTTCCGCGCACGCCGCTCGACACGCTCGTGGATACCGCTCTCGACGCGTGGTTCGGATCTGCGCGCGAGCCGACTCCTGCAGCACCCTCTGCTGCAGGAGTAGCACTTGACGTGCCCGCTGCGCCGGCGCCGAAGCGCCGTTCCACGAAGCGTCCGGCGGTGAAACCGAAAGCCGTGCAGCCGTGATAACGTTCTGCTTCCGCCGTTCGCCGGTCACCCGCTTTTTCAACGATTCTTTCCGTCATGTCCTCCGCCGCCCCCGTCACGCCCAGCGACGAAATTTCCGCCTACGTTGCAAACCGCATCGGCTTCATCGAACTGGAGCGCCCGAAAGCGCTGAATGCTTTATCCACGGCGATGATCCGCGCGATTCGCGCCGCGCTCGAGCGCTGGCGCGACGACCGCGAGGTGCTCGCGGTGGTGGTGCGCAGCCAGCACGCGCGCGCGTTCTGTGCGGGCGGCGATATCCGCTTTCTGTATGACGCGGCCCAGCGCGGTGAGCGTGCGGCGCTCGATACGTTTTTCATCGAAGAGTACCAACTCAATCACGCGATCTTTTCCTATCCCAAGCCTTACATTGCCTTGATGAACGGCGTCGTGATGGGCGGCGGCATGGGTATTTCGCAAGGCGCGTATCGCACCGGCGGTCTGCGCGTCGTGACGAACTCGACAAAAATGGCGATGCCCGAAACGCGCATCGGGCTCTTCCCGGATGTCGGCGTGGGCTGGTTTCTCGCGCGCACACCGGGTGCGCTCGGACGCTATCTCGCGGTAACGGGCGAAACGATCGGCCCCGCCGATGCGCTGTATGCCGGTCTCGCCGACGCGTACATCGACGATGCGGCACTGCCCGCACTCATCGATACGCTGAAGAGCGAGTCGTTTGAACGTGGTGCCGACGTGACGGCCTGTGTGTCGCGTGAGACCGCGTCGCACAAGGTCGCGCCTACTCCGGACACGTCGACGCTGGCGGACGCACGTGCGTTGATCGACCGGCATTTTGCGAAGCCCGACGTGGCGGATATTCTCGCGTCGCTTGAAGCGGAGCCGGAGTGCGAAGGGGCCGAGTGGGCCGAACAGACGGTCGGTGTGCTGCGTGAGCGCTCGCCGCTGTCGATGGCGGTATCGCTGGAAATGGTAGTGCGCTCGGAAGGCACGATGGCCGACTGCCTGCGCCGCGATCTGGATCTGACGCGCTCGACCTTCGAGCAGGGCGATGTGATGGAAGGCATCCGCGCGCGGATCATCGATAAAGATAATCGTCCGCAGTGGCGCTTCGCGCGCATCGAAGACGTTTCGGCCGTGGACGTCGAGCGGATGTTCGAAAGCCCGTGGTCGCCGGCGGATCATCCGCTGCGGGATCTGCAGGGCTAGATCACCGCTCACGGCGCGCCGCGTATGTTGCGCGGCGCGGGACGGAGCTCAGTCTTCGTCGTCGAACGCCATGAACGCGCGCATGAACACGAGCGCGCCCCAACCCCACATCGCATAGGCTGCGAAGCCGACCGCCAGGCGCGGCAGCATGTTGCCGCTCGGCCAGATACCGCGCAACGGATCGATCAGGAAGACGCTGGCCGCCGTCAACACGATCCCGCCGAACACGAACGCCTGAACCCAGGGCGCGGCACGTTCCGGCGAAACCCGCAGCAGCCACGCCATCAACACCGCCAGCACGGCACTCCAGAGCGCGTTCACGATGAACTCGGGCATCCCGAGCGGCAGGAACGGCGCGGTCGAGAAGCCGCTTGCATCGATTAACGCCGCGGCGTGCAGTAACGCAAGCGTCGATTCACGAAAAAACAGCGAAGCCAGAAAACCGGATACGAACGGCAAGATGATCTTTTGCATGCATTGCACCGCCAGAGGCACCGGCGGCGCAGCGTGCGCGGCCGGGGCGGATTATCGGAAAACGTGCGTCATTATATAGACCGGCCGCACCCACAGACGCGGCGCACGGTTGGGCGGGCCGTATGCTAAAGCGTCGGGCTAATCACGAAAGTGGAAAACCTAAGCTTAAAAAAATCGTTCAAAAGCGAAAGCCCCGTCCATAGACTGTTTTCCCATGTAGACGGCATTGCCGTTGCCCCGTCACCGGGCGCGCACTGCGCGCATGTCTCGCCGAGGAAGCTGTCGCGATGTCCTGCCTGTTTTCGAGTGTCGTTCAGAGCGTGAATCCCCCTGCGACGCCGCGTCCCATGTGTTCTGCCGTCTTGCCGACGCGCTGTCGGTCCTGAGCGCGCCGTCCCGCCTCGTCGCCTGTCGTGCGGCCCGCTGCCCGTCACCGCGGCCGCGGGTGTTGTGCATGCGCGCAGTGTGCCGCGTGCCGCGGCGCGATCGACGGGCGCACCCGTCCACCCGATCCATCCAGTCTCGAACAAGCAGGAGCAGCAAATGAATGTGTTCTGGTTCATCCCGACCCACGGTGACAGTCGCTATCTCGGCACGTCACAGGGCGCGCGTGCAGCCGACTACGACTACTTCCAGCAGATCGCCGTCGCAGCCGACACGCTCGGCTACGAGGGCGTACTGCTGCCCACGGGCCGCTCGTGCGAAGACGCCTGGGTGGTCGCGTCGAGCCTGATCCCGGTTACACGACGTCTGAAGTTCCTTGTCGCGATCCGGCCGGGCATTGCATCGCCGGGACTGTCGGCGCGCATGGCCTCGACGTTCGATCGTCTCTCGGGTGGACGCCTGCTGATCAACGTGGTGACGGGCGGCGACCAGGCCGAACTCGAAGGCGACGGACTGTTCGCCGACCACGACACGCGCTACAAGATCACTGACGATTTCCTGCATATCTGGCGCAATCTGCTCGCCGCGTCGCACACCAACGAAGCGATCAACTACGACGGCGAGACGTTGCAGTCGAAGGGCGGCAAGGTGCTGTATCCACCGGTCCAGCATCCGCATCCGCCGCTGTGGTTCGGTGGATCGTCGCCGGCGGCGCACGAGATGGCGGGGCAACATATCGATACGTACCTGACGTGGGGCGAGCCGCCCGAAGCGGTGGCGAAGAAGATCGCCGACATTCGCGCGCGTGCAGCGGCGCATGGCCGGCAGATCAAGTTCGGCATTCGCCTGCACGTCATCGTGCGCGAAACCGAAGACGAAGCATGGGCCGCCGCCGACAAGCTGATCAGCAAGCTCGACGACGAAACGATCACGCGCGCGCAGGCATCGTTTGCGAAGATGGATTCGGAAGGGCAGCGTCGCATGGCTGCGCTGCACGGCGGCAAGCGTGGCGGCCGCGAGCAACTCGAGGTGTATCCGAACCTGTGGGCGGGCGTGGGGCTCGTGCGCGGTGGCGCGGGCACGGCGCTCGTCGGTAATCCGGAGCAGGTGGCTGCGCTCATGAAAGAGTACGCGGACCTCGGCATCGATACGTTCATCCTGTCCGGCTATCCGCACCTCGAAGAGTCGTACCGTTTCGCCGAACTCGTGTTTCCGCTGCTGCCGAACCGCAAGCGTGCAAGCGCGAGCGGTCCGCTGTCCGGGCCGTTCGGCGAGATCGTCGGTAACAACTATCTGCCGAAGGCCAGCGAGAGCTGAGCCATACATAGCGCTGACGAATCGAGGAGCAGCCCGTCATGGCCCAGTTCAACGTGAATCCAACGAAACAAGGTGTGCTGCGCCGGCTGGCCACGCACGCGGCGCCGTGGATCGCACCGCTTGCCATCCTGCTCGCGTGGGAATTCGCCGCGCGCAGCGGCGTGCTGTCGACGCGCGTGTTGCCGGAACCGATTGCGGTCGTGAAGGCCGCGTGGTCGCTGATCCAGTCGGGCGAAATGTGGGCCGACGTGAAGGTCAGTACCTGGCGCGCGGTGTCGGGTTTTGCGATCGGCGGCAGCATCGGCCTCGTGCTCGGACTCGCGACCGGTCTCTTCAAACCCGCGGAAGTCGCGCTCGATTCGACGGTGCAGATGATCCGCAACATCCCCGCGCTCGCGATGATCCCACTCGTGATTCTCTGGTTCGGCATCGAAGAAGAGGCGAAGGTGTTTCTGGTCGCACTCGGCGTGTTTTTTCCGATCTACGTGAACACGTTTCATGGCATCCGCTCGGTGGATGCGAACCTGATCGAGATGGCGCGCAGCTATGGCGTGAAGGGGCTCGCGCTGTATCGCCACGTGGTGTTGCCTGGTGCGTTGCCGTCGATACTCGTCGGTGTGCGTTTCGCGTTCGGCCTGATGTGGGTCACGCTGATCGTGGCCGAAACGATCTCCGCGCAATCGGGCATCGGCTATATGACGATGAACGCACGCGAATTCTTGCAGACCGACGTCGTGGTGGTCGGCATCCTGCTGTATGCCGGGCTCGGCAAGCTCGCGGACATGCTCGCGAAGACGCTTGAGCGCGTTACGCTGCGCTGGCATCCCGCGTATCAACGAGGAGCGAAGACATGAGCGCGACTACATGGGCGTCGTCGTGGGGCGGGATTGCGGGCAGCGATCTCGAAGCCGAACTGGCGCAGCCGCGCACGCACGATACGCACGATAGCGACGCGGGCGAGGTTTCTGCGCCGCACGCGCATCGTTATGAGCCTGGGCCACCTACGCCACTCACTCGCGATGCTGCCAAGCCCGCCGATCACGCGGTCGAGTTGCGCGGCGTCGGCAAGCGCTACGGCGAACGCACCGTGCTCGAGAACTTCGATCTGTCGATCGAGCGCGGCAGTTTTGTTGCGATCGTCGGGCGCAGCGGCTGCGGCAAGTCGACACTGCTGCGCCTGATTGCCGGACTCGAAGCAACCAGCGCGGGCGTGCTCGAAAAGCGCTCGGAAGACGGTGCACCGCTCGACACGCGGATCATGTTTCAGGACGCGCGATTGCTACCGTGGAAAACGGTCATTCAGAACGTGATGCTTGGACTCGGCCGGGGTGCCCGCGATACGGCGCGCGCCGTGCTCGCAGAAGTTGGCCTCGAAGCCCGTGCGGACGACTGGCCTGCGCAACTTTCCGGTGGCCAGCGACAACGTGTTGCGCTGGCGCGCGCGCTGGTTCATCGGCCGCAACTGCTGTTGCTCGACGAGCCGCTCGGCGCGCTCGATGCGCTGACGCGCATCGAAATGCATGCGCTGATCGAACGGCTGTGGCACGAACATCGTTTCACCGCGTTGCTCGTCACGCACGACGTGCACGAGGCCGTAGCGCTCGGCGACCGGATTCTGCTGATCGAAGAAGGGCGCATCGCACTCGATCAGCCGGTGCCGCTCGAGCGTCCGCGGGCGCGGGCATCGGCTGGTTTTGCGGCGCTCGAGGAGCATGTGCTGCAACGGGTACTGAAAACGACCGTGCACGACGACGCACTGCCTTACCACGCATATGACGCACACGACGCGCGCCGTACGGACCGCATCGCGCGCCCGACCGAGGTTCGTTGGGCAGTTTGATGCGCTGTCTTACGCGTTGTCTTATGCGCAGTCACAGGATGGCAGGGGACGCCTCGTCTACCTGACCTTTTATCGATCCACTGGAGTCACACGCTATGAGCATTTCCGCAATCAACGTACGCAATCAGTTCAAGGGCAAGGTCAAGGAGATCATCCGTGGGCCGGTGGTGTCCGAGGTCGACGTCGATACGCCGTTTGGCGTCGTCACGTCGGTGATCACGACGCGCTCGGTCGACGAACTCGAACTCAAGGTCGGTGCGGAAGTGGTCGCGCTGGTCAAGTCGACTGAGGTGTCGATCGCGCGGCTTTGATGCCGCTGACGGGTGCCACCTGGCACTCGCCGTGGACCACAAACGATAAAGCCCGGTGTTCGTCATGAACACCGGGCTTTATCGTTAATACCCTGTGGCTAACCGGTCATCATCGACCGGCCATTTGCGTACTGCCTGTGCAAATTAATGGCCGAAGAACACTGCGCCCGGGCCGCTTTGCTTGACGTACGCACCACGCGTACCGGCTTGCGACGACGTGTCGCTGACACCGCCGTACGAATTCGCGACGCCGCTTTGCTGTTGCTCAGCAGCGACCGTTTGTGCGCTCTGGCCTTGTTGCGAAGCCGGCGCGCCAACTGCGGGGCGATAGAACGGTGCCGGGCCGTAGCCGCTAGCGAAAGCAGGAGCGGCGAATGCAGCGGAAGCGGCGATCAGTGCAGCAGCGATAAGTTTGGTCTTCATGATGTGACTCCAATCAGGTTTCGTTCGGGATGGCGCTGCGACTAAGTTTTGTTTCCGGTTGCAGCGTCGATGGAACTCAGTGTATTCCCTTACTATCAAAAATCTATGCCGATTATCTGAAATTACTTTTCTCTAAAACGGAATAATGCTGGGGGCCGGATCGGGAGGGCCCGGTGGGCGGTTGAACCCGGGGAAAGGGGGCTGGGTTGGTTTGCGGTAAAATCGCGTTTTGAGTCACCCCCGCCCCGCCCGGCAGTCCCTATGTCTCCAGTTCTACCCGCCAGTCCTCGTCGCGTCTCGGTAGCCCCGATGATGGACTGGACCGACCGCCACTGCCGCTCGTTCCACCGCGCGCTCTCGCGCCACACGTGGCTTTACACGGAAATGGTCACGACTGGCGCGCTGATCCACGGCGATGTCGCGCGCCATCTCGCGTTTACCGCCGACGAAGCGCCCGTGGCGCTCCAGCTCGGCGGCAGCGAGCCGGACGACCTCAAGCGAGCCGCAAAGCTAGGCGAGCAGTGGGGTTACGACGAGATCAATCTGAACTGCGGTTGCCCGTCGGAGCGCGTGCAGCGTGGCGCGTTCGGCGCATGTCTGATGAATGAGCCGACGCTCGTTGCAGATTGTGTGAAGGCCATGCGCGACGTCGTGTCGGTGCCGGTCACGGTCAAGCATCGGATCGGCGTCGACGCCGTCGAGGACTACAGCTTCGTGCGGGACTTCGTCGGCACGATCGCCGATGCCGGGTGCGATGTATTCATCGTGCACGCGCGCAACGCGATTCTCAAAGGATTGAGCCCGAAAGAGAATCGCGAGATCCCGCCGCTCAAGTACGACTACGCGTATCAGTTGAAGCGCGATTTTCCGCATCTGGAGATCATCCTCAATGGTGGTGTGAAGACGCTCGATGAAGTGGACGCGCATTTGCAGCACGTCGACGGTGTGATGCTGGGACGCGAGGCGTATCACAACCCGTACGTGCTCGCGGATGTCGACGCGCGTTTTTACGGCGCATCGACCGAAGCGCTGACGCGCGAGCAGGCCGAAGCAAAGCTCATCGAGTACTGCGCGAAAGAAGTGGCGCGCGGCACGCCTCTCGGTTCGATCACGCGCCATGCCCTCGGTCTTTATCGCGGTGTCGCCGGCGCACGCGGATGGCGAAGAGTGCTGTCCGACAACAAAAAGCTGGCCACCGGCGATCTCGCGATTTTTGACGAAGCGCGGCAGTATTTGCGCGAGTCCGCTGAAATGTGTGAATAAAGGGCTAGGCAAACACGAATCATGTTTGTATAATCTCGCTTCTTGATCGGTAAGCCAGTTCTTGGCAAGCCAGACAGATGTTTCCAGTGGTGGCTGTAGCTCAGTTGGTAGAGTCCAGGATTGTGATTCCTGTCGTCGTGGGTTCGAGTCCCATCAGCCACCCCATCTAGCCTTTCCGAATCAATTCCCCTTCAGCGTCTATTTGTTTCCGCATAGCGGCGCGGTGCTTCGTCTCGCTTGATGTTTTCCGCTTTCGTCAATCGTGGCGTTGTTGAGTCGCGTCCATCTTCATGCGAATCCCGCGTTGAATTGACACGTCAGAACGAGCGAGACTCGCGCCGTGTCACGTGCGGATTGCCGCGACCCATTACGCGCAATCGGCCATGATAGGATCAAAAAAATCCGGTCGAGAGCGTGATGAACACCAACGAACGCCGAACCTCGAAGCAAGCAAGCGTCCACCAGCGGCGCGATGCGATGATCGCGTTGGCTGGTTTCGCGCTTGGCCTGGTCCTCGCGGCGGCGCTGACGCACATGCCCGGTGAGTCCACCGCATGGGCTGCCTGGATTCAGGCGTTTGGTTCGATCGCGGCGATCATCGGTTCGTTTGCGGTGGTTCGTTATCAGTTGAAGCAGGAGCGCGCGCGTGCGCTCGAAGAGGCTGCAGACCGGGATCAACGCAAGAAGAACGGCATCCTCGAACTCTGCGATCTGGCGCAGGAGCAGGCGGACGCGGCGGCCGCCGGCTTTCAGGGACACGTCGTCGACGAACTGCTATTGCTTGGCTCTTACAACGAACGCTTCTTCAACGAAACGCTGCACGCGCTCAATTCCCTCAATCTGTATCAGTTCGGTTTTCCCGAAGCGGTGTCCGATCTGATTCGGTTGAAGCTTGCGTACGGTGCGATCGGGCGGGCGATCAGCGCGTCGCGCTTCGGCGACGGCACCGAGCAGATGACCGACGAGGCGCTGTGCCTCGATATCCAGGCGAGCCAGCGTCTGGTCACCGAACACATCCAGGCGTTGCGTCAGATCCTTGGTTAGGCGAAGGCGCATCAATGCGCTGCCGATCACTCAGCGCCTGCGCAACGGCTCCAGCAAACTCTTCAGTCCGTTGTGATCGATCTCGTGCATCAGTGCAATCAACCGCCCGATTTCGCCGGGCGGGAAACCCTGACTCGCGAACCAGTTGAGGTAGTGTCCCGGCAGATCCGCGATGACGCGTCCCTTGTACTTGCCGTAGGGCATCACGCGTGTCAGGAGCAGTTCGAGGTGTTCGGGATTCATCGTGCGTCCGGATGAAGGTGGCGCGGTAGTGCGGCGTATGTCATGCGCTACGCCCGCCGTGTCCGCTGACATGCGCGCCAGCGTCGCGATCGAGTGTGAACACGTCGACGATCGCCACGATGCCGACTGCGGCGACCAGCAGGAACGCGACGCTGAAGTCGGCGGGCGTGATGGATTGCGTGCCATGTCCATGCAGCCAGGCCGCGACGCGCAGCGCGATCGCGCCGAGTGCAACGCCCATTCCCATCGTCATCTGACTGAGTGTGCTCGATAACGTCGAGGCGTCGCTCATCTGCGGTTTCGGCACGTCGACGAAACTCAGCGTGTTGATCGCGGTGAACTGCAACGATCGCGCAAGCCCACTGACGAACAGCACGATCACGATCCACGCATACGGCGTAGTGGGCGTGAGCAGGCTCATCGCCGCCAGCGACAGCGCAGCAAACGCACCGTTCACGAGCAGCACGGACCGGAAGCCGAAGCGGCGCATCACGGGCGTGGTGACGACTTTCATCGCGAGATTGCCGGCGAAGACCGCGAGCGTCAGCAGCCCGGAGCGGAACGCGTCCATGCCGAAACCGACCTGGAACATCAGCGGTAGCAGGAAGGGGACCGCGCTGATCGAGATGCGAAACAGCAGACCGCCGCTCATTGCTACTGCAAAAGTTTTCACACGAAACGCGGTCAGATCGACAACCGGGTGCGAAGTGCGCCGCAAATGAAACAGCGCCGCCGCACCGGTCACCACGCCGGCGAGCAGGAAGGCGAACGTTTCGAGCCAGGATGCGTCCGTGCGCCCGGTCAATTCCATCGCGTACATCACGGCCGTACCGGCGATTCCGCACAACGCGAAACCAACGCCATCGAACGGACGTTTTTCCGGATCCCTCGCCGTATCGAGAAAGCGCCATGCGAGCACGATGCCGATCAGTCCGAGCGGCAGATTCAGATAGAAGATCCAGCGCCACGATGCATGCGTCGTGATGAGCCCGCCGAGCGGCGGCCCGATAACCGGCGCGACGAGACCGGGCCACGTGATGATCGAGATCGCGCGCATCAGGTTGTCTTTGGAAGTCGCGCGCAATACCGCGAGCCGCCCGACCGGTACCATCATCGCGCCGCCGATCCCCTGGACGATCCGCGCCGCCGTGAACGGGACCAGCCCATCGGTCATCCCGCAGACGACCGATGCGGCCGTGAACACCGCGATCGCAGTCGTGAACACCGCACGCACGCCGAACCGGTCCGCCACCCAGCCGCTGGCCGGGATGAATACCGCGAGCGTCAGCAGGTACGAGGTGATGCCGATGCTCAGTTCGACCGGCTGCACGCCGAACGAGCGGGCCATCTGCGGCAGCGCGGTCGCGATGATCGTGCCGTCGAGGTTCTCCATGAAGAACGCGGCGGCGACCAGCGTCACGATCAGCGACGAACCACTGGGGCGGGCTGCAACGGATGGCGAACCTGACATCGGGATAACACTCCGGAAACGGCACTGCGTCGGAACGAAGGCACAGACAAGAAAGATATGCGCTCGTGATACCGAGCGACATTCTAGCGGTGCTGCACGTGTCGCGCCGTCATGTTAATTTCGACGTTTTCCGATTGACTCAATCAACAGGGACCGTTCGATGGAATACCGCAGACTTGGCAATACGGATGTACAGGTCAGTCTGATCGGCCTTGGCACGATGACGTGGGGCGAACAGAACACCGAGCAGGAGGCGCACGCGCAAATCGACTATGCGCTGGCCCAGGGCGTCACGCTGATCGACGCGGCCGAAATGTACCCGGTACCGCCGCGACCGGAGACGCAGGGCTCGACCGAGCGTTTCATCGGTACGTGGATCGCACAGCACCGCAGCGCACGCGACAAGATCGTGCTGGCCACCAAGATCGCCGGGCCGGCGCGTCAACCGCACAACCCGCGGCACATCCGCGGCGAGGGCAACCAGTTCGATCGCAAGAATCTGACCGAGGCGCTGAACGACAGCCTCAAGCGCCTGCAGACCGATTACGTCGATCTGTACCAGCTGCATTGGCCCGATCGCAGCACGATGACCTTCGGTCGCAGCGCCTACCCGTGGATCGACGATGCCTACACGGTACCGATCGAGGAAACGCTGGCGGTGCTGGCGGATTTCGTGAAGGCCGGGAAGGTGCGGCATATCGGTGTGTCAAACGAAACGCCGTGGGGTGTCGCGCAGTTTCTGCGCGCCGCAGAGAAAGCGGGACTGCCGCGTATCGTCACGATCCAGAATCCCTATAGTCTGCTGAATCGAACGTTCGAAAGCGGTTTGTCGGAGTTCAGCCATCGCGAGCACGTCGGTTTGCTCGCGTATTCGCCGCTGGCGTTCGGCTGGCTGTCGGGCAAATACGAGGGCGGCGCACGGCCGGCCGGTGCGCGCATCACGCTGTTCGAGCGCTTCCAGCGCTACAGCAAGCCGCATACGGTGCAGGCCACCACGCGTTATGTCGAGCTGGCGCGACGTCATGGGTTATCACCGGCGCAGCTCGCACTCGCGTTCATCAACAGCCGGCCGTTCGTGACGAGCAACCTGATCGGCGCCACTTCGCTCGAGCAGTTGAAGGAAAACATCGCGAGTATCGATGTGAAGCTCTCGCCCGAGATCCTCGCGGAAATCGACACGCTGCACGAATTGCAACCGAATCCGGCGCCGTAGTCGCACTTGTACGGCATGGGATCGGAAGGCTCGGGATCCCATGCCGTCTGCTGGATTTTCGGGTGCCCGGTACCTGCAAATCTCCATGGGCGATCGCTGAATCACGACCTAAACTGATGAAGGCGGTAACGCGCAGGTCGCACGCTGGCAGCCCACAGGCAGGGCACAGCGCGGCTGCCTGCAGCGGCTATGGTTCGCACCGATGGTACGATTCACCCCGCGAAACGTATCACCGGGCCGTGCCTGGCGCCGGGCTGCGTTTCGCTGCTGCCACATAGCCACAGGACTCAGGACATCGAATGGCCCAACAAAAAACGAATCCGAAACTCGAACAGGCGCTGACGCGCGGCGATCTTGCAATCCGCCACGCGAACTCGGCACGGGCTACCGCGCTGCTACGCGCATTGGGCAAGATGATCGTCGAAGCATCGGCGACGATCGGCGTCGAGGCGTTCACACTGATACAGGATGGGGATCGCATTTACGATCCGGCCGACGGCCTCTGGCCGCAGGCGCTGCTGATTTCGCTCGACGGTCCGGTCGAAGAGAGCGATCCGGACGAGTTGCGTACGATCCGTTTGGTCGCCGACGACCCGTCGACCGTGTTTCGCGTCGAATGGCAACGGGCGGATGGGAAGCTCGGTCGCCAGGACGGCGGACCCTTCGCAACCGTCGCGTTCATTTCGGACGTCGACATTCCGTGGACCGACGACGAAGACTGACCCACCGCACACCGGCGCCGCGCGCGGCTGGCGCTAGCGCATCATCCGCCGTTTGAACAGCATCGCCGAGATGCAGAACGGCACGATGACATAGCCTGTCAACACGGCGATGTGCAGTACCGCGTGCTCGGCTGGCCGGTCGAGCATGGCAGGCCGGATCAGCTCAACTGCATGCGAGAGCGGCAGTAACTGTGTGATCAGCCGTGCAGCAGCCGGCAATTGTGCGATCGGAAAGAACACGCCGGAGAGCAGTAGCATTGGCGTGATCACGAGCGTCTGATAGAACATGAAAAAATCGTACGACGGCGCGAGCGCCGTCACGATCATCGCGACGCTCGAGAACGCCATGCCTGCGAGCACGATGACAGGCAACGCGAAAAGCATCGACGGAAAGCTCGCGTAGCCGAGCGCGCCTGCCACCAGCATGATCGCGACACCCGACAGCACCGACTTGCTGCCTGCCCAGATCACTTCCCCGAGCACGATATCGCCGAGCGTGAGCGGCGTGTGCATGATCGCCTCCCAGGTGCGCTGCACGTGCATGCGCGAGAAACCCGAGTACATCGATTCGAAGCTCGCCGACATCATCACGCTCGATGCCACCGTGCCCGCCGCGAGGAACGCGATGTACGACACACCGTCGACGTGCCCGACCATCATCCCGAGGCCGAAGCCGAGACCAAACAGATAGATCATCGGATCGGCGAGGTTGCCGAACATCGAGGCGAGCGCGAGCTTGCGCCAGACCAGATAGTTGCGGCGCCATACGGCGACCCAGTTCACGGCGTTGGCGGGGAATGCGGCGAAACGTTCGCGGGTCGGCGTCGTTTTGCTCGCAGAGTCCTGGCTTCGTGCATCCATGGTGCGGTGTTGTCCCGGTGTCGGTTGCGGTGCGGGCGGGCCGCCTGCATCCGCTTGTTGTTGTGTTGGGTAGCTGATCTAGTCCTGCATCTCGCGACCCGTCAGGCGCAGGAACACATCTTCGAGATTTGCGGGCCGGTGCAGGTAGCGCAGATCAGTGCGTTGCTTGAGTTTCGCGTGGACCGGTTGCGGATCGTCGACATAACAGAACAGCGTCTCGCCGCTGATCTCGGTACGCACCGCGAGTGGCGCGAGTTCGTCGCGCAGCGCGAGCGGCTCGGGACCATAGATCTCGATCACGTCACAACCGATCTCCGAGGCGATCAACGCAGCCGGCGCACCTTCGGCGATCTTGCGTCCATCCTCGATCACGCATAGCCGGTTACAAAGCCGCTCGGCTTCTTCCATGAAATGGGTGGTCAGCAGGATCGTCTTGCCGCGTGCGAGTAGCGAGCGCAAGCGTTCCCAGATCAGATGACGCGCCTGCGGATCGAGGCCCGTGGTCGGCTCGTCCATGATCAACACATCGGGGTCGTTGACGAGTGCGCGTGCCAGCGTCAGACGCCGGCGCATCCCGCCCGACAGCTCGCTGACACGCGCGTGAGCCTTGCTTTCCAGCCGTGCGAATTCGAGCAGCGACGGCACCAGTGCACGCGTCTCTGCTGCGCTCAGGCCGAAGTAGCGGCCGAACACCAGCAGGTTTTCGCTGACCGTGAAATCCGGGTCGAGGTTATCGAACTGCGGCACGACGCCGACGCGCATCCGCGCAAAGCGCGCGCGTTCGGGGATCGGCTCGCCGCACAGGCGGATCGTGCCTGCATCGGGCGACGCGATACCGAGCAACATGCGGAGCGTGGTCGTTTTGCCGGCGCCGTTCGGTCCGAGCAGACCGAAGCATTCGCCGGCCCGAACATGAAACGACAGACCATCGACGACGATCTTGTCGCCATAGCGTTTTTCAACCTGCTGAAACTCGATTGCAGCATCTGACATGGACGACGAGGGCTCCGGCAACAGAAACTGGAACGGCGAGTGGGCGATATACGCGCGATGCAGGCCATGCGTAAGGCATGGGGGCCTATTCTAGGGTATCGATGCGTTCGTCGTGGCCGCATTGGTGCTGTTTTTGCATCGTTTTGCACCGCCGCGTGCCCCATGACAGGGCTTCGGATACCTGGCGTTTTCCATCCCTTGCAACCTGAATTGCGGTGCACCATGATTGAATCGAACCCCGCGATGGGCGCGGATGGGAGATGACGATGGCGAGCTACCGAAAGATTCTGTTGTGCTACGACGGCTCGCGCGAGGGCCGCAAGGCGTTGCGTTGCGGCGCGGACCTGGCACTGGACCTGAAAGCGGAAACGCATTTGCTGTCGGTGGTAGACATGCGCTCGAGCATCGCGCAAAGCGCAGGGTTGCTAACCGATGTCGCGTGCGGCAGCTTCGAGAAAACTGCGCGCGACATTCTTCAGGAAGGCGTCGACTGGCTGACCGAGCGTGGTGTGAATGCGCAAGGGCATTTTGCATTCGGCCATCCCATCGATGAGATCGCGAATCTCGCGAACCAGTTACAGGTTGATCTGCTCGTTGTAGGACATCGATGCCGCACTGGCCTGTCGCGCTGGTGGATGGGTGCAGGCAATACACCGCTGCTCGATCGTGTGTCGTGCAGCATCCTGGTGGCGTGTTCATCGGTGCAGGAGCAGCAGCAACAAGAGGCTGCCTGAATCTCAGGCGGCACTAGCGTCCGTTCAGATCGACAGCGGACAGCTTCCACGAAAACAGACCGTCGCGATGCAGAATGGCTGAATAACGCGTATCGCCGACACCGTGCTGATACGTGACGACGAATTCATTCAGCCCACGATAGCCGGCAGTGGTTTGCGGCGGTTGGGGAGGCTGAGTGGGCTGCGGCGTTTGCGTTGACGGTTGCGGCGCTGTTCCGGGCGCCGGTGCAACGTCGTTTGCCGCACTCGATGCCGCTTGCGACGGCACAGGGGGCCGCTCTCCAGGTTCACCGCGCGGCGGTATACCGTTTAGCAACGCGGCAACGCCATCCGGCGTTGCATACGCATCGACCAGCGGACCAATCAACGCCACTCCGATCATCGCGCCCAGTGCGGCGAGTGGATTGCCGTTGCTCTTCGCATCGAGCCGCTGGGCGAGCAGGGCGGTGACCTGCTGTTTCAGGCTGTCGCGCAACGCGGGGAAATCGACGTATTGATCGACGGTTGCCGCATCGCGAGCGTCGGCAGCGCGCTTTAAGCGGTCGAGCGTCATATAGGGCGACGCGTAGCTGAATCCCAACGTTACGACGATCGCAATCACGATCACGACGATGACCAGTGGTTTGCGGATGCCGCCTTGCTGCGATCTGCGTCTGCTATTGATTGTCCCTGCCATTGCCTGTCGTTCTCCCTTCAACACGATCGCCCGTAACAGTGTGGACAACGCCGGCTGCGAAACGATCCCATATCGATCCCATCTCAATCCGATATCGCCCGTCGAGAGTCATGTCGTATTGTGCAGTCGATCGTCAGGCAGTTATTCGAACAGCGCGCCCTGAATGTCGGCGCGTTCTTCGGCGATTGCGCGATCGATCATCCGGCATACAGCGTCCATCGTACCGACCATGATGAGCCGCTTTGGCCCGTGATAGACGCGCACCGGGGCACGGCGCGCCGGTTCGGTGTTGAGACCGGCGTTCAGCGACACACGCGCGAACGCCGGCAACGATGACGGCAGCACGGACGAATCAACCGGGTTCTCATCGAATAGCGAGGGCGCGCCGTCTGCTTCGAGCGGGGCACACGGGACGACACCACGCAAATGGCGCAGACGTCCGAACTGGCGGAAAGGCAGCAGGCGGGCAAGGCGTTCCATGAATCTCTCCAGGCGACAAGTTCAGAATTCGGTAGGCCGGATCAGCCCTACCGCGATGCCTTCGAGCGCGAAGTCGTCGCTCCCGGCTTCGACAAAGATGTTTTCGTAGTCGGGGTTCTCGGCGATCAGCTCAATACCGTTCGGTCGCCGCTTCAGACGCTTCACCGTCACATCGTCGCCAAGCCGCGCGATGATGATCTGGCCGTCTTTCGCCTCGCTTTTTTTCTGCACCGCGAGCAGATCGCCATCGAAGATGCCGGCGTCGCGCATCGACAGCCCGCGTACCTTGAGCAGGTAGTCCGGCTTGCTCGAGAAGAGCGCCGGGTCGCAGGCGTAGTGCTGAGAGATATGTTCCTGGGCGAGGATCGGGCTACCGGCCGCGACGCGGCCGACCAGCGGCAGCGACAGTTGCATCAGGCTCGCATGCGGCAGCGTGAACTGATGCGGTGCGTCGTCGGGGCTGCGTACCAGGCGGATGCCGCGCGACGCGCCCGCCGCCAGTTCGATCACGCCTTTGCGCGCAAGCGCCCGCAGGTGCTCTTCGGCGGAATTGGCCGAGCTGAAACCCAGCTCGGCGGCGATCTCGGCCCGGGTAGGCGGGAAGCCGGTGCGCTCGATGGCGCGCTGGATCAGTTCGAAAACCTGTTGCTGTCGTGCGGTGAGTTTGGTCATAGCGCCACTGTATGGATAGACAGGTGACTGTATTTTTATACAGTATTCGGCACATATCAAGCGTTACTTTAAGTTCGTCCTCTAGAGGGGCCGCTGCAGCACCGCAATTGGCTGTCAAAACACCCGTTTGCGTGCCGCAACGCCGCGTCCAGCCGTCATTACCACTTTTGAGTATTAAAGAATGAGGAAACATTATTTTTAATGATGAAAGCCGTTCGATAGACTGGCCTCGACCTGATCGTCATCAGGCGCACAACAACATAGCCAGCACACCACACCGCACGGAGAAACTGGATGGTCTATCGCATCACGGGGTTTGCAGACAGGACGAAACATCTCGTTGCCGCACTGGCGCTGGGCGCCGCAGCGGCAGTCGGCATCGTGTCGCACGCGCAGGCAGCAGATACCACGCTGCTGAACGTGTCGTATGACCCGACGCGCGAGCTGTATCAGGACATCAACCAGGCATTCGGCAAGCAGTGGAAGGCACAGACCGGCGAAACGATTACCTTCAAGCAGTCGCACGGCGGCTCGGGCGCCCAGGCGCGCTCGGTGCTGGACGGTTTGCAGGCAGACGTCGTGACGCTCGCGCTGGCCTACGACATCGACGCGCTCGCGAACAAGGGCCTGCTCGACAAGAACTGGCAGAAGCGTCTGCCCGACAACGCGTCGCCGTACACGTCGACGATCGTGTTTCTCGTACGCAAGGGCAACCCGAAGCAGATCAAGGACTGGAACGACCTGACGAAGCCGGGTGTATCGATCGTTACGCCGAACCCGAAGACCTCGGGTGGCGCGCGCTGGAACTATCTCGCCGCGTGGGCCTATGCGCTGCATCAGCCGGGCGGTAACGAGCAGACCGCGAAGGAATTCGTCTCGAAGCTCTATAAGAATGCGGGTGTGCTCGACTCGGGTGCGCGCGGCGCGACGACGAGCTTCGTACAACGTGGGATCGGCGATGTGCTGATCGCATGGGAAAACGAGGCGTTCCTGTCGTTGAAGGAATTTGGTCCGGACAAGTTCGAGATCGTCGTGCCGTCGGTGAGCATTCTGGCCGAGCCGCCAGTTGCCGTGGTCGACAAGGTCGTCGAGAAACACGGTACGCGCAAGCTCGCCGAGGCTTACCTGAACTTCCTGTATAGCGAAGAAGGTCAGGAGATCGCCGCGAAGAACTTCTACCGTCCGCGTTCGAACAAGGTGCCGGCCGCGCTGACCGACAAGTTTCCGAAGCTGAAGCTGTACACGGTCGACGATACGTTCGGTGGCTGGACGAACGCGCAGAAGACGCACTTTGCCGACGGTGGCGTGTTCGATTCGATCTATGCGCCGCAGTGAAGAGCAGGCAGGTACCTGAGCGTAGAGCACAAAGACAGGCAGATCGCGGAGAACTGGCGCAAGCCGATGTAACGACGCGGTGACATCAGCCAAGCGCGCCCCCGGGCGCGCTTTTCGGCCAGATGGAACCGGACCGTCGCATCGCTAGCCGGACCCGACAGGTCTGCAGCGGATA
This sequence comes from Paraburkholderia acidicola, assembly GCF_002362315.1. GTDB lineage: Bacteria > Pseudomonadota > Gammaproteobacteria > Burkholderiales > Burkholderiaceae > Paraburkholderia > Paraburkholderia acidicola. The sequence goes on along the minus strand of NZ_MTZV01000003.1, from coordinate 128,352 downwards.
ACCCTGACAGAGCATTCAGCATGACGACGTTCACCTTCCGCAAACCGAGCGCGTTGCCCGGTTTTGGCGTGACGCTCGGCATCACGGTGGCGTATCTGAGCCTCGTGGTGCTGATTCCGCTCGCGGCCACTTTCCTGAAAACCGCGACGCTCGACTGGGCGCAGTTCGTGCGCGCCGTCAGCTCGCCGCGTGTGCTGGCCTCATACCGGTTGACCTTTCTTTCCGCATTCGGCGGTGCGCTGATCAATGCGGTGTTCGGCTTTCTCGTCGCGTGGGTGCTGGTGCGCTATACGTTCCCGTTCAAGCGGATCGTCGACGCTATCGTCGATCTGCCGTTTGCGTTGCCGACGTCGGTGGCGGGTATTTCGCTGGCGGCCGTGTATGCGGGCAATGGCTGGATCGGTCAGTTCCTCGAGCCGCTTGGCATCAAGATCGCGTTTACGCCGGCTGGCGTGCTCGTTGCGTTGACGTTTATCGGTTTGCCGTTCGTCGTGCGCACGGTGCAGCCGGTGCTCGAAGAGTTCGAACGCGAACAGGAAGAAGCGGCAGCCTGCCTCGGTGCTTCGCGCTGGCTCACGTTTCGGCGCGTCGTTCTGCCCGCCGTGTTTCCCGCACTGTTGACCGGCTTCGCGCTCGCTTTCGCGCGTGCGCTTGGCGAATACGGCTCGGTGATTTTCATCGCCGGCAATGTGCCGATGAAGTCCGAGATCACCTCGCTCCTGATCATCACGAAGCTCGAACAGTACGACTATGCGGGTGCGACTGCGCTCGCGGTCGTGATGCTCGTCGTGTCGTTCCTGATGCTGCTGCTGATCAACACGCTGCAATGGTTCTTGCAGCGGCGCACGGGGCGCGGTACCGCTGCGCCGCGCGCACCGCTTGCAACAGTCACAACGGTCGCAGGAGGCACGCCATGAGTCGCGCTTCTACTCCGTCAAACGTCCGCCCGGGCGCACCGCGCCGTCCCGATCCGGTCACCGAATCGCGCGTCGTGCGCTGGCTGCTGACCGGCATCGCGCTGCTGTTTCTCGTGCTATTTCTCGTCGTGCCGCTGGCCGCCGTATTCGTTCAGGCGCTGAGCAAGGGCATCGGCTTCTATTTCGAATCGCTTGCCGATCCCGATGCCATCTCCGCGATCAAGCTCACGCTGCTGACAGCCGTGATCGCCGTGCCGCTGAATCTCGTGTTCGGGCTCGCGGCATCGTGGGCGATCGCGAAGTTTGAATTCCGCGGCAAGGCGCTATTGACCACGTTGATCGATCTGCCGTTCTCGGTTTCGCCGGTGATCTCGGGTCTCGTCTACGTATTGCTGTTCGGTGCGCAGGGCTGGTTCGGCCCGTGGCTGCAGGCGCACGACGTACAGATCATCTTCGCCGTGCCCGGCATCGTGCTCGCGACGGTCTTCGTCACGTTCCCGTTCGTCGCCCGCGAACTGATTCCGCTGATGCAGGCGCAGGGCAACGACGAGGAAGAGGCCGCACACGTGCTCGGCGCATCGGGCTGGCAGATGTTTCGCCGCGTGACGCTGCCGAACGTGAAGTGGGGTCTCCTGTACGGCGTGATCCTTTGCAATGCGCGGGCGATGGGCGAGTTCGGCGCGGTATCGGTCGTGTCGGGCCACATTCGCGGGCAAACCGACACGATGCCGCTGCACGTCGAGATTCTCTATAACGAATACAACTTCGCGGCGGCGTTCGCCGTGGCGTCGGTACTGGCGTTGCTCGCACTCGTGACGCTCGGCCTGAAGCTGCTTGCGGAACGTCATCTGTCGGCAGAGCGCGACGATGCGCAGGTCGTGCCGGCGCATGCGGGTCCGGCGAGCCAGCCGGTCAGCGCGCGAGCGGCCGCGAGCTCGGCGACATCGCTAAACAAGGTCACGCCGCAACCGGTTCAGCAAGGGGAGTGGTAACACATGGGCATCATCGTTCGTAACCTGCAAAAGCGCTTCGGCGATTTCGTCGCGCTAGACGACGTTTCACTCGATTTCCCGCCCGGCGAACTCGTCGCGCTGCTTGGGCCGTCCGGCTGTGGCAAGACAACGTTGCTGCGTGTGATCGCCGGCCTTGAATATGCGGACGCGGGCCAGGTCGTGCTGCAAGGCCAGGACGTTGCAACGGTTGGCGCACGCGAACGCCAGGTCGGTTTCGTGTTCCAGCATTACGCGCTGTTTCGTCACATGACGGTGTTCGAGAACGTCGCGTTCGGCCTGCGCGTGAAGCCGCGCAAAGAGCGTCCCAGCGAAGCCGTGATTCGCGAGAAAGTGCATGAACTGCTGAAACTGGTGCAGCTCGACTGGCTTGCGCAGCGCTATCCGTCTGAACTGTCGGGCGGCCAGCGGCAGCGGATCGCGCTGGCGCGTGCGCTTGCGGTCGAACCGAAGGTACTGCTGCTCGACGAACCGTTTGGGGCGCTCGATGCAAAGGTTCGTAAGGAACTGCGCGGCTGGCTGCGGCGCCTGCACGACGATCTGCACATCTCGACGATCTTCGTCACGCACGATCAGGAAGAGGCGCTCGAAGTCGCCGATCGCATCGTCGTGCTGAATCACGGGCACGTCGAACAGGTAGGCAGCCCGCAGGAGGTGTACGACCATCCGCAGACTTCGTTTGTCTACGAGTTTCTCGGCGCGGCAAACCGGCTGCATGGCAATGTCGCGCAGAGTGGCTTTGTCGTCGATGGAGCGGCGCAGCCGATCGCGATCGACGCGGAATTCGAAGGCCCCGCGTTTGCCTATGTGCGTCCGCACGATCTCGTGCTGTATCCGCAGGCATCCGGTCATCGCGACGGCATCGTGGTCGACGTGCGGCGCGTGGTGACGCTCGGCGGCTCGGTGCGCGTCGAACTCGAAAGCCGTGCGGGCAATGTGCTCGAAGCGGAACTCGACCGCGAAACGTGGCGCGAACTGCAACTCGGTGTCGGCGACGGCGTCACCGCTGTACCACGTGCGCTGCGGGTGTTCCCCGCACAATGATGAGCAAGGATATGATTTCGCTTAATTACACTCTGGCTGACCCGGAGACACACACATGAACTTCCAGCAATTACGCTTCGTGCGCGAGGCCGTGCGCCAGAACATGAACCTGACCGAAGTGGCGAACGTGCTGTACACGTCGCAGTCGGGTGTATCGAAACAGATCAAGGACCTCGAGGACGAACTCGGCGTCGACATCTTTATTCGTCGCGGCAAGCGCTTGACCGGCCTGACCGAGCCGGGCAAGGCGGTGCATCAGCTGATCGAGCGGATGCTGCTCGATGCGGAAAACCTGCGCCGCGTCGCGCGCCAGTATGCGGACCAGGACAGTGGTCACCTGGTTGTTGCGACGACCCACACACAGGCGCGCTACGCGCTGCCGAAGGTGATCCGGCAGTTCACCGAGGTATTCCCGAAGGTGCATCTCGCGCTGCGCCAGGGTAGCCCGCAACAGATCGCGCAGATGATCATTAACGGCGAAGCGGACATCGGTATCTCGACCGAAGCGCTCGATCGTTACCCGGATATCGTCACGTTCCCGTGCTATTCGTGGCATCACATCGTCGTCGTGCCGAAGGGCCATCCGCTGGTGGGCCGTCCGAATCTTTCGCTCGACGAAATCGCGGAATACCCGATCGTCACCTACGACCAGGACTTCACGGGTCGCTCACATATCGATCAGGCGTTTGCGAAAGCGGGCGCCTTGCCCGACGTCGTGCTGACCGCGATCGATGCCGACGTGATCAAGACCTACGTCGAACTCGGTATGGGGATCGGCGTGGTGGCGGCAATGGCCTACGATCCGAAGCGCGACAGCGAACTCGTTGCGCTCGACACCCAGCATCTGTTCGAGGCGAGCACGACGCGCGTCGGGTTGCGCAAAGGTGCGTTCCTGCGTGCTTACGCGTACCGGTTGATCGAGATGTTCGCGCCGCATCTGAACGAAGCTGAAATCGCCGCGCAGTTGCGCGAAGTGGCGTAACGGCGGCGGTGGGCCGCGACTGACCGGGCCGCGGCCCGGTAGTCCGTTACGGTGGAGCTGCGCATATGACGGCGCACCCGTGACTATGTGAAGCGCGCAGCGCTTCGCTTACAATCGCGGCCATGAACTCATCGACTTCCTTTCCCTCCCACGCAGCGCCGGACGCGCTGCCGTGCATCGCCGTGCTCGCGACCGGTGGGACGATCGCCGGTTCGGCGGCCAATCCAACCAATACCTCCGGCTATCAGGCGGGTGTGGTCGGTGTAGAGCAGCTGCTGTCCGCGGTGCCCGCCTTGTCGTCCGTGGCACGCGTGCAGGCCGAACAACTGGCGAGCGTCGACAGCAAGGACATCTCGCTCGCGTTGTGGAGCACGCTCGCACAACGTGTGAACGCCTTACTCGCCACCGACGGTATCGACGGCGTAGTCGTGACGCACGGCACCGATACGCTCGAAGAAACCGCTTATCTCCTGCATCTGACGGTGAAAAGCACGAAACCCGTCGTGCTGACCGCAGCGATGCGACCGTCAACCGCGTTGTCCGCAGACGGCCCGCTCAATCTGCTTAACGCCGTGACCGTTGCGGCGAGCGCCGCGGCACACGGGCAGGGCGTGATGGTTGCGTTCAACAACCGGATTCATGGCGCGCGCGATATCACCAAGACGAGCACCTATACGGTCAATGCGTTCGAATCGCCGGAAGTCGGTGTGCTCGGCTGGGTGCAGGACGGTCGGGTCGAGTTCCAGCGCAAGGTCGTGCGGCCGCACACCGTCGATACCGAATTCGTCATCAGCGCGAACTGGCCGCACGTCGAGATCGTCGCGAGTTATGCGGGTGCGTCGCGCATCGCGGTCGATGCACTGGTGACCGCCGGTGTACGCGGCATCGTCGTGGCGGGCACCGGCAACGGTTCGATTCATACGACCGTGCAGCAGGGCCTCGCCGATGCAGTCGCGCATGGCGTTGCCGTCATACGGGCATCGCGCGTGGGGTCGGGCCATGTGATGCGCAACGGTGCGGCATCCGACGATGCGCTCGGCTTCGTCTCGGCCGGTACGCTCAATCCGTACAAGGCGCGCGTGCTGCTGATGCTGGCGTTAGCTGCGGGTGCGACGGGGCCGGTGGCGTTGCAGCGCGTGTTCGATACGTATTGATCGATGCATTTGCGCAACGCAAGACCTGCGGCTAAAAGAAGGCTTTGAAATCCGACAGCCGGACACCCGACGACGACGTCTGACCGACCAAGGCTTCCCCGGCGCCGCCGGGTGCCGCTGCGGACCCCACTGACCGCTCTCAGCCCAGAGCGGTCCGATTTACCCGTTGCGCCATGCCTGACGGCTAGCCGCAACGGGCGCCCCACCTGTCGCTCCAAAGGCGCGATGCGCCAGCGGAACATACCTATAGTCGATCGCTCCGCTCAGGCCGCCTTCGCTTCCTGCGGCGCCTGCGCGATCTCAAAGTTGCCCATCAGTTCGAGCGCACGAATCATCGCGGAGTGATCCCACGCCTTGCCGCCGTTCGCTGCGCACACGCTGAACAGCTGCTGCGCGCTCGCAGTGTGCGGTAGTGCGATGCCAAGCTTGCGCGCACCATCGAGCGCAAGATTCAGATCCTTTTGATGCAGCTCGATGCGAAAGCCCGGATTGAACGTGCGCTTCGTCATGCGCTCGCCGTGAACTTCGAGAATTCGCGACGATGCAAAACCACCCATCAGCGCACGGCGCACGCGTTCCGGATCGGCACCCGAGCGTGCGGCGAACAACAAGGCTTCCGCAACCGCTTCGATGTTCAGCGCAACGATAATCTGGTTGGCGACCTTGCAGGTCTGGCCCGCGCCGTTGTCGCCAATCAGCGAGATGTTCTTGCCCATCAGATCGAACAGCGGCTTCGCTGCGTCGAACGATTTTTGCGGGCCGCCGACCATGATCGTCAGCGTCGCTTCGCGCGCGCCAACTTCGCCGCCCGACACCGGCGCATCGAGGTAGTCGCAACCGAGCGCGTTGATCTTCTTCGCGAAAGCCTGGGTGTCGAGCGGCGAGATCGAACTCATGTCGATGACGAGCTTGCCCTTCGTCAGACCCTTCGCGACGCCGTCGTCGGCGAACAGCACGTTCTCGACATCGGGCGTGTCCGGCACCATCACGATGACGATGTCCGCAGCCTGCGCGACAGCCGTCGAATCCGCGACGACGGTAGTCGTTGCACGCAGATCGTCGGGCACCGGATACGCGCCGTTGACGAACAGCGTGTGGCCGCCCTTCAGAAGATTGCGCGCCATATGCGCGCCCATGATGCCGAGTCCGATAAAACCGATTGTTGCCATGTGTCTCTCCAGGAATAGGTTCGTGCCGATCCGTTACTTGACGGCTCGATGACGGTTCGACGGCAGCGCATGCGCCGCGCGTTCACGCCGTAGCATGTGTGCGGCCGGCGATGTGTTGCAGCCAGCCGAGGCCCTCGGATGTGGTCGTGCGCGGTTTGTACTCGCAACCGACGTAGCCGTCGTAGCCGAGCGAATCGAGCAGATCGAACAGGAACGGGTAGTTGATTTCGCCGGTGCCCGGTTCGTTGCGCCCTGGGTTGTCGGCGAGCTGGATGTGGGCGATCTGCGGCAGGTTCTTTTTGATCGTGGCCGCGAGTTCGCCTTCCATTCGCTGCATGTGATAGATGTCGTATTGCAGGAACAGATTGTCGGAGCCGACGGCGCGGATCACATCGAGACCTTCCGCCGAACGGTTCAGCGCAAAGCCCGGAATGTCGTACGCGTTGCATGGCTCGACGAGCAGTTTGATGCGCTCGTTCTTCAACGCCTGCGCGGCGAAGCGCAGGTTATCGACGATCGTCGCACGGGCGGTGTCGCGATCGACGTCGGCGGTCGGGATGCCGACGAGGCAGTTCAGTTGCGGGACCTTCAACGCTTTCGCGTATTCGATCGCGCGGCCGACGCCTTCCTGAAACTCGGCGATGCGTGCCGGCAGACACGCGATGCCGCGCTCGCCCGCTTCCCAGTTACCCGCTGGCAGGTTGTGAAGGACCAGCTTCAGCCGATGCTGTTCGAGACGTTCGGCCAGTTCCGCGGCCCGGTAGGGATACGGAAACAGGAATTCGACTGCACTGAAGCCGGCATTTTCCGCGGCCGCGAAGCGGTCGAGGAACGGGACTTCGTTGAACAGCATCGTGAGGTTGGCTGCAAATTTCGGCATGTTGCGGGTTCTCTGTGGTCGGTCAAGGGTAGTGCGGGCGCTGCGCTCAATCTTGCAAGGCAACAGCGGTCGGTGCGTCTTCGCGAGTGGTGGCCAGTTCCTCGAACTCATTGATCGCGTCGATTTCAGCGCCCATCGAGATATTGGTTACGCGCTCCAGAATCACCTCGACCACCACCGGCACGTTGAACTCGGACAACATCGATTGCGCCTTCTTTAGCGCCGGCGCGATCTCTTCGGGTTTGAACACGCGCAGTGCCTTGCAACCGAGGCCTTCGGCCACTGCCACATGATCGACACCGTAACCGTTCAATTCCGGCGCGTTGATGTTCTCGAAGGCGAGCTGCACGCAGAAGTCCATATCGAATGCGCGCTGTGCCTGGCGAATCAACCCGAGGTACGAGTTGTTTACGACAACATGCACGTAGGGCAGCTTGAACTGCGCGCCAACCGCGAGTTCTTCGATCATGAACTGGAAGTCGTAATCGCCGGACAGCGCGACGATGGGCCGCTGCGGATCAGCAGCACGTACGCCGAGTGCCGCCGGAATCGTCCAGCCGAGTGGGCCTGCCTGGCCGCAGTTGATCCAGTTGCGCGCCTTGTACACGTGCAGAAATTGCGCACCGGCGATCTGCGACAGACCGATCGTGCTGATATAGCAGGTGTCGCGACCGAATACCTTGTTCATCTCTTCGTACACACGCTGCGGTTTGATCGGCGCGTTGTCGAAATGCGTTTTGCGTTGCATCGTGCGCTTGCGCTGCTGGCATTCCTCGGCCCATGCACGGCGGTCTTTCAGCTTGCCGTCACGCTTCCATTCCTCACCGATCTGAACGAACAGTTCCAGCGCGGCCTTCGCATCGGACACGATGCCGAGATCTGGTCCGAACACGCGACCGATCTGTGTCGGCTCGATATCCACGTGCACGAATTTACGGCCCTTCGTATAAACCTCGACGCTGCCGGTGTGACGGTTGGCCCAGCGGTTGCCGATGCCGAGCACGAAATCCGACGCGAGCATCGTCGCGTTGCCGTAGCGATGCGATGTCTGCAAACCGACCATGCCGGCCATCAACGGATGATCGTCGGGAATCGCGCCCCACGACATCAACGTCGGCACGACCGGCACACCGGTGAGTTCGGCGAAGCGCACGAGCAGGTCTTCCGCGGCGGCGTTGAGCACGCCACCACCAGAGACAATCAGCGGGCGGTCCGCGTCGTTCAGCAGCGTGAGCGCCGCTTCGATCTGCTTGCGGGTTGCCTGGGGCTTGTAGATCGGCAGCGGTTCGTAGGTGTCGATGTCGAATTCGATCTCGGCGAGCTGCACGTCGATCGGTAGATCGACCAGCACCGGGCCGGGTCGGCCCGAGCGCATCAAATGGAATGCCTGCTGGAAAACACGCGGCACGAGCGCCGGTTCGCGCACGGTGACCGCCCACTTGGTCACGGGCTTGGCGATCGATTCGATATCGACGGCCTGGAAGTCTTCCTTGTAAAGCCGGGCGCGCGGCGCCTGGCCCGTGATCGCGAGGATCGGAATCGAGTCGGCCTGCGCCGAATAGAGGCCCGTGATCATGTCGGTGCCGGCCGGGCCGGAGGTGCCGATGCACACACCGATGTTGCCCGGCGCGGCCCGCGTATAGCCCTCGGCCATATGCGACGCCCCTTCGACGTGGCGCGCCAGCACGTGGCTGATACCGCCGGCCTTGCGCAACGCCGAGTAGAACGGGTTGATCGCGGCGCCGGGCACGCCGAACGCGGTGTCGATGCCTTCTTTCTCGAGCACCAGTACGGCTGCGTCGACGGCTCTCATCTTGGCCATGAAATGTCTCCTTCCTGAATGTCGCGGATGGTGCAAATACCGGGAATGCCTGCAAAGGCTGGTGGAGCGACTTTAGGCTCCACCGAAAGGTTTGATAAGATCAGCGCGGGTCGCTTGTTTCGAAACAAAAAGTATTGAATGATGGCGGCACTCCGGCAGCCGGTTCAGGTAGACACGGGCGCCAGGGCACACAGGAAGAGGAGACGACGATGGACCGCTTCAAGCAGATCGAAACCTTCGTGCGTGTCGCAGACGCCGGCAGTCTCGCGGCGGCGGCGCTGGAGGAGGGTGTGTCGCCGGTGATTCTTGGGCGGCGCATCGATGCGCTCGAACAGCGGCTCGGCGTGAAGCTGATGTACCGGTCGACGCGGCGGCTCGTCGTCAGCGAGGAGGGCGCGGCGTTCCTCGAACGCTGCCGGGGCCTGCTGACGGAATGGGATCAGGCGGAAAACGAGCTGACGGCGGGGCGCCGCGCGGTGAACGGTCATCTGATCGTGTCGGCGCCGGCCGCTTTCGGGCGCAAGCACGTCGCGCCGCTCGCGCCCGCATTTCTGGCCGACAAACCGGATTTGCAGGTGTCGTTCAACCTGACCGATCGCGTGGTGGATCTGGTGCGCGAGGGCTACGACCTGTCGATCCGGATCGGCGGATCGGTCGATCCGAATTTCGTGGCGGTGAAGCTTGCGTCGAACCGGCGCGTGGTGTGCGGCACGCCGGCGTATTTCAGGAAACACGGCAAGCCGAAAGCACTCGATGACCTGCCGCAGCACAACTGCCTGGCGTTTAACCTGCAAGGCGGCCAGAACCGCGGCTGGTATTTCCGGCGCAACGGCAAGCTGGTGACTGTGCGGGTGGGCGGGACGCTCGACTGTAACGATGGCGAGCTACTGCACCGCTGGGTGTCCGAAGGGCTCGGGCTCGGCTGGCGCTCGACCTGGGAAATCCAGCAGCAGCTTGCGCGCGGCGAACTCGAAACCGTGCTCGACGACTACGCGCTGCCGGACTACGACATCCTCGCGGTCTACCCGCAGCAGCGGTACGTACCGGCCAAAGTGCGGTATTTCATCGACTACCTGAAGGCGGCCTACGCCCGGGCCGACTACTGGAGCAGCGTCGAATAACCGGGTTCCGATCGCATAAAACCCGCAAGTCGTTGAAAATACGGCCGAATTCACCGTCGATTTGGGGATATCAGTTGCATCAGCCCCCCGATCCGGTTAAACTCTCGGGCTTCTCTCTTGCTACACCGGTTCGACGCCCGGGTGGCTTTAATCCACAAGGAGTGTGTATGCGTCATTACGAAATCGTCTTTATCGTGCACCCCGATCAGAGCGAGCAGGTGCCCGCCATGATCGAGCGTTACAAGTCCACGATCACGTCGCACGGTGGCCAGGTCCACCGCATCGAAGACTGGGGCCGCCGTCAGCTGGCCTACATGATCGAGAAACTCGCGAAGGCTCACTACGTCTGCATGAACATCGAGTGCGACCAGACCACGCTCGACGAACTCGAACACGCGTTCAAGTTCAACGATGCCGTTCTGCGTCACCTGATCGTCAAGATGAAGAAGGCCGAAACCGGCCCGTCGCCGATGATGAAGGAAGTGCAGCGCGAAGAAGCCAAGAAGGCGGCTGCCCAGCCGTCCGAAGCGCAGGCTTAAAGAACCAAGCCATCAGGGAAGCATATCGCTGACGTGAACAGGCTGCAGCTCAAGGCGAGCGTCGTTGAACGCGAACCGGTGCGGTACACCCCCGCCGGCGTTCCGATCGCAAGCTGTACGCTGCACCACCGTGCCGAAGTCGTCGAAGCGGGCATTGCCCGACAGGTTGAACTGACGATGCAGGCGGTGGCAGCCGGTGAAGCGAGCGGCAAGCTGGAAAACTGCGAGATGGGCGTCGAAACGCTCTTCACCGGTTTCCTGGCGAAAAAAAGCCGCAATGCGAGAACCCTGGTGTTTCACATCACAGAATTGCAGGACACAGGAAAGGACTAATCATGCCCCGCCCGACTGGTAAGAAATTCGACAAGCGTCGTCAGCAACAAAACCCGCTCTTCAAGCGCAAGAAGTTCTGCCGTTTCACGGCTGCTGGCGTCGATCAGATCGACTACAAGGACATCGAAACGCTGAAGGACTTCATCGGCGAAAACGGCAAGATCACGCCGGCGCGTCTGACGGGTACCAAGGCCCACTATCAACGTCAGCTGGATACGGCTATCAAGCGCGCGCGTTTCCTCGCGCTGGTGCAGTACACCGACCAGCACAAGGCCTAACCCGACGACGCTACAAGGAGCATCCGAATGCAGATCATTCTTCTCGAAAAAGTCGTCAACGTGGGTAACCTCGGCGACATCGTCAAGGTCAAGGACGGTTACGCACGTAACTTCCTGATCCCGAAAAAGCAGGCTCGCCGTGCCACGAAGACCGCGATCGCTGAATTCGAAGTCCGCCGCGCGGAACTCGAAAAGGTCGCCGCTGAAAAGCTGGGCGCCGCTCAGGCTCAAGGCGAAAAGCTGGCCGGTTCGACCGTCCAGATCGCACAGAAGGCTGGCGTCGACGGTCGTCTGTTTGGCTCGGTCACGAACGCCGACATTGCCGAAGCACTCGGCAAGCAAGGCTTCGCTGTCGAAAAGTCGCAAGTGCGTCTGCCGGACGGTCCGCTCAAGCTGGTCGGCGACCATCCGGTGCAAGTCTCGCTGCACACCGACGTGCTGGTCGACGTCACGGTGTCGGTGCTGGGCGAACACGTTTAAGCCGGTTCTGGCTGGCGCGCGCCGACCGGGCAGTTTGCCCGGGCCGTGCGGGCGTAGCTGGGTGCGGTAAGCAGTAATAGCGTTGGCCTCAGGCTGGCGCAGAGGCAGGGGCCGGGAAACCGGCCCCTGCCTTTTTTGTTGGTTGCAAGGCCTGGAACCGTTCCGCGCGGCGCCCGTTTGCCCGATAATTCCTCTCCATGAACGCACCGAAAGATCCCCAAATCGAATCGCTGAAGGTTCCGCCGCATTCGATCGAGGCCGAGCAATCGGTACTCGGCGGTTTGCTGCTGGACAACGCCGCATGGGACCGCATTGCGGATTTTCTGTCGCAGGGCGATTTCTATCGCTACGACCACCGGATCATCTACGAACATATCGGACGCCTGATCGCGGCGACCCGTCCCGCGGACGTGATCACCGTCTACGAGGCGCTCGGCACGGCCGGTAAGGCAGACGACGTTGGCGGGCTGGCCTACCTCAACGCGCTGGCGCAGAACACGCCGAGCGCTGCCAATATCCGGCGTTATGCGGAAATTGTGCGCGACCGCGCGGTGTTGCGCCGGCTCGTGTCGGTGGCGGATGAAATTTCCGCTGATGCGTTCAATCCGCAGGGCAAGGAAGTCCGGCAATTGCTGGACGAAGCGGAATCGAAGGTGTTTTCGATTGCCGAAGATGGTGCCCGCGGTACTCAGGGTTTTCTCGAGATCGGGCCGCTGCTCACGCAGGTCGTGGAGCGGATCGATACGCTTTATCACACGGCGAATCCCAGCGACGTGACCGGTACGCCTACCGGCTTCGTCGATCTCGACCGGATGACGTCGGGGATGCACGGCGGGGAACTGATCATCGTGGCGGGTCGACCGTCAATGGGAAAAACCGCATTTTCCATGAACATCGGCGAATACGTCGCAGTCGAGTACGGACTGCCGGTCGCCGTGTTCTCGATGGAAATGCCGGGCACGCAACTGACGATGCGGATGCTCGGCTCGGTCGGCCGGCTCGATCAGCACCGCATGCGCACCGGCCGGCTGACCGACGAAGACTGGCCGAAGCTTACGCACGCTGTGCAGAAGATGAGCGAGGCGCAAATGTTCATCGATGAAACCGGTGGTCTGAACCCGATGGAATTGCGCTCGCGCGCGCGGCGTCTGTCGCGGCAATGCGGCAAGCTCGGGTTGATCATCGTCGACTACCTGCAGCTGATGAGCGGATCGTCTTCGGCGGGCGAAAATCGCGCGACTGAAATCTCCGAGATCTCGCGCTCGCTGAAGAGCCTTGCCAAGGAGCTCGACGTACCGGTCATCGCACTGTCGCAGCTGAATCGCGGACTCGAACAGCGGCCCAACAAACGCCCGATCATGTCGGACCTGCGCGAGTCGGGCGCCATCGAACAGGATGCGGACATCATCCTGTTCATCTATCGCGATGAAGTCTACAACCCGGACAGTCCCGACAAAGGCACGGCCGAAATCATCATCGGCAAGCAGCGGAATGGTCCGATCGGTCCGGTTCGCCTGACGTTCCACGGTCAATATACGAAGTTCGATAATTTTGCGGGTGCGCAGAATTTCTACGGCGGGGACTAGCCAGCGCGTCGAGAGCGGCGCGAACAGCCGCTATGCAGGGTGAATGGCCACGATGGAGTGACACAGAGCGTGCCGCAACCGGCTCACACCGGTACAATGTTGCGGTTTTATGTCAGCCATCACGTGACCATTTACCGGGATTTCCATGTTCGGTCGATTTATGCCCACCGAGGGCAAGTTCTTTGAAATATTTAATGAGCACGCCAAGTACATCGTTTCGGCGAGCCGCGAACTCGAACTGCTGATCGACAATCTCGCTGACGCGGAGATCCACAAGCAGAACGTCCAGACCGCCGAGAAAGCCGCCGACAAGCTCACGCACGAAACCATCGACCTGCTGCACAAGACCTTCATCACGCCGCTCGATCGCGACGAAATCCACAAGCTGATCACCACGATGGACGACATCCTCGACTTGATGGAGGACGTTGCCACGACCATTTCGCTGTACGACGTGCAGGCGGTCACCTCTGAAGCGAGCCAGCTCGCGCACATCTGCACGGCGACGGCTGAGCGTGTGCAGGCCGCGGTCGCGATGCTGTCCGACATGAAGCAGGCGAGCCAGATTCTCAAGGTTTGCGAGGAGATCGACCGGCTCGAATCGGAAGCCGACAGCGTGCTGCGTTCCGCGATGTCGAAGCTCTTTCGCGAGGAAGACGACGTCAAGACGCTGATCAAGCTGAAGGCCGTCTACGAACTGCTCGAGCTGATCACCGACAAATGCGAGGACGTCGCGAACATCCTTGAAGGCATCGTGCTGGAAAACGCCTGATGCATTCGATTCAACTCGCCATCGGAGTGGTGGCCACGCTCGTCGTCGTCGCGCTCGTCTTCGATTTCATGAACGGTTTCCACGACGCGGCGAATTCGATCGCGACAGTCGTGTCGACCGGCGTGCTGAAACCCCAGCAGGCCGTGGCGTTTGCAGCCGCGTTCAATGTCATCGCCTATTTCGTTTTCCACCTGAAAGTCGCGCAGACCGTCGGCAAAGGGACCATCGATCCCGCCATCGTCGATCACTACGTCGTGTTCGGCGCGCTGATCGGCGCGATCGGCTGGAACATCGTCACGTGGTACTACGGCATTCCGTCGAGTTCGTCACATGCGCTGATCGGCGGCCTGGTCGGTGCGGCGCTTGCCAAATCGGGGTGGGGCGCGCTTAACGTTGACGGTCTGCTGAAAACCGTTGCGTTTATTTTCCTGTCGCCGCTGCTCGGTTTTGTGCTCGGCTCGTTCTTCATGCTGGCGGTCTCGTGGATCTACTTCCGCACGCCGCCCAGCAAGGTCGACCGGCGGTTTCGCCGGCTGCAGCTCATTTCTGCGGGCCTCTACAGCCTCGGCCACGGTGGCAACGATGCGCAGAAAACCATCGGCATCATCTGGATGCTGCTGATCGCCACGGGCTACGCGGCAAGTACCGCCGACGCGCCGCCGTTGTGGGTGATCGGTGCGTGCTATCTGTCGATGGGGCTCGGCACGCTGTTCGGCGGCTGGCGCATCGTGCGCACGATGGGGCAGAAGATCACCAAGCTGAAACCGGTCGGCGGCTTCTGTGCCGAATCAGGTGGCGCGATCACGCTGTTCCTGGCTTCGTGGCTTGGCATTCCGGTGTCGACGACGCATACCATCACCGGCGCTATCGTCGGTGTCGGCGCAACGCGGAAGCTGAGTGCGGTGCGTTGGGGAGTTGCGGGCAATATCGTCTGGGCCTGGGTGCTGACGATTCCCGCGTCTGCGCTGCTGGCGGCGGTCGGGTGGTGGCTCGCGCACCGGTTGCTGTGAGTTTCCCGCGGGTTCAGTAAGGCGGTACGGTAGCGGACCGGCGTCCTGTCCAGGGCGCCGGCCACCATCAACATCAGATGAGCGGCGTACTCCCGCCATCCATTGGCACGATCGCACCGGTCACGTAACTCGCGCGGCGGCTCGCGAGAAACAGCGCGACGTCCGCAATTTCCTCCGGCTTCGCATAGCGCCCGAGCGGCACACGTGCTTCGCTGCGCGCCTGGGCCTCCGCGACCTCGATGCCTTGCTTGTCGGCGTCCATCTTCAGTACTTCTTCGACCCGCTCGGTCAGCGTGGCGCCCGGGTTGATCGCATTGATCCGGATGCCGTAGCGCGCGTAGTAATGCGCGAGCCCGACAGTCGCGAGCATCAGTGCGGCATTCGCCGCGCCGCCCGCGATGTGGATATCGCTCGCGACCTTGCCGCCCATCCCGATGATATTGACGATCGTGCCAGGCTCCTTCGCCTGGCCGCCCTTGACCCGCTCGGCCATCCGGCGCAGCACTTCCTGCTGCGGGTAGATGTAGGGAAAGTACTTCGCCTCCATCGTCGCGCGGAACGCGTCGGCATCGAGCGATTCTGGATCGTAGCGGCGCGCGGCACCGGCGCTGTTAATCAGGATGTCGATTGGACCGACCGCGGTCGTCGCGTCTTCGACGACATCGGCGGCGCTGTGCGGGTCGTGCAGGTCGGCGCGCGTGAGGTGTACGTGCAGCCCTTCGCTCGCGAGTTGCTCGCGGGCCCGTGCGAGATTGGCGGGATCGCGCGACACGATCGCGACTTTGGCGCCTTCCAGTGCGAAAGCGCGCGCGCATGCGAGGCCGATGCCCTTGCTGCCACCGGTAATCAGAACCACTTTGTTTGTCAGCCCGAGATCCATCGCCGTTGCTCCGCAGTCTAGGGGAATAACGAAAACGATAGCAGAGCTACGGTGAGTCCGTACGCCAACCAGTCGGCCAATCGGCCGGCTGCGCGTCAGTCGCTGCCGTTGGCGAAGCGGGCGATTGGGTCGTCGCCGGTCTGGGTGGGAGCGGGGATCGGGCGCGAGGCCGTCGATGCACGCATGATCTGTACGCTTTCTGCTGTACCGGCCCGGCGCGCTTGTTGCGCCTGGCGGACTGCGACAGAGGCGGGTGGGGGTGGCTCGAATGCGTCGGCGGCGGCGTTGATCGGATCGGTGGGTTGCTGAGCAGCGGTGGCCAACGCCGGACGGGCTTGCACCGCCGTGCTGGCGGCAGGTGTGGTTTCCGCGGCGGCCAGTGCGTTGCTGTTCGGCATCGAAGAAGGCTCAACTGGCGGTGCAGATGCCGATGCCGTCGGCGGTGTCACGGCACCCGCAGCACGGGCCTGCATCTGCGCAGCACTCATGCCCGGAGGAGGCGGCTCGAATGGATCGGCAGATGCTGATGCGGATGCCGTGGCGGCAGTAGGCGCCACACTCGCTGTCAGCGGTTGCGGGCTGGACACGGCACGCATCGTCGGCGCAGCGGGTGGCAGAACCGCTTGCGGCACGGCGGCAGCCACCGTAGCTTGCGCCACCGGTGCGACACGCTCCGGTACCGTCGATGCCTGATACACCGGCGTATCGAACGGCGCAGTCTTCGCCGGCGCAACCCGGCGGATGCCGTCGAAGTGCTTGGCCCAGTACGGATTGGTCAGATAGTCGATGCGCACCGTGCCGCCCGTCGACGGCGCGTTAACGAAGCGCAGCTTGCCGACATAGATGCCCACATGCGAATGCGGGCGGCCGGTCGTATTGAAGAAGATCAGGTCGCCGGGCGCGACTTCGTCGGGTTCGATCGTCTCACCGCGGCTGCTCATATCGGCCGTCGTGCGCGGCAGATTCACCGAGGCGGCTCGATCGACCACATAGCGCACCAGCCCGCTGCAATCGAACCCGGCCTCCGGCGTGTTGCCGCCCCAGCGGTACGGAATGCCGACGAGGCTCATCGCCTGGATCGAGATTTCCTCGCGTCCGACGCTGTGATCGACGAAATTAGGGAAGCCGGGCGGGGTGGTGCGGTAGGCGTTGCCGGCTACCGGCGCACTGGATGGGCTGCGCGAAATCCGCTGCGGTGCACTGGAGCACGCGGCGAGCAGCACGACGATCAGCAGCGAAAATCCGAGTCGGCGCATGAAAAGCACGGGCGAGCTAAACGCTCGCTTAAGGCGGACGATGAGCGGATGGTAGCCCGTCCGGGGCGGCTCCGGCAAGAAAAGTTGATAAATTACTTGAAGTTTACGCGCTAAGTGTTGCTCGGTGGTTGGTCAAATCGGCGGCTGTAAACAAAAAAACCGCGCCCGGCATCACACCGGGCGCGGTTTTGCATGGCTTTCCAGCCGCGACTACAGGATGTCGGACGCGTAATCGGCCAGCCGCGAGCGCTCGCCGCGGGCGAGCGTCACGTGACCGCTGTGCGCCCAGCCCTTGAAACGATCGACCACGTACGTGAGCCCCGAACTACCTTCCGTCAGGTACGGCGTATCGATCTGCGCGATATTGCCGAGGCAGATGATCTTCGTCCCCGGACCGGCCCGCGTGACCAGCGTCTTCATCTGCTTCGGCGTCAGGTTCTGCGCCTCGTCGATGATCAGGTACTTGTCGACGAAGGTCCGGCCGCGCATGAAGTTCATGCTCTTGATCTTCAGGCGCGAGCGGATCAGCTCCTGGGTGGCGGCGCGGCCCCATTCGCCGGCGGCATCGTCGGTTTTCTGCAGGACTTCGAGGTTATCGTCGAATGCGCCCATCCACGGCTGCATCTTCTCTTCCTCGGTGCCCGGCAGGAAGCCGATGTCTTCGCCGACGGGCACCGTGGCGCGCGTGACGATGATCTCGTTGTAACGCTTCTCGTCGAGCACCTGCGCAAGACCTGCGGCCAGCGCGACCAGCGTCTTGCCGGTGCCCGCCTGGCCGAGCAACGTGACGAAATCGATGTCCGGATTCATCAGCAGGTTCAGCGCGAAGTTCTGTTCGCGGTTACGCGCCGTGATGCCCCACACGTTGTTCTTGTGGTGGCCGTAGTCACGCAGCGTCTGCAGCAGCGCGGTCTTGCCGTTCAGTTCGCGCACGAGCGCATGGAAGGCCGGTTCGCCGTTCTGCGGTTCGAGAAAGACGAACTCGTTGACCAGCATCGACGCGCACAGCGGGCCGGTGACCCGGTAGTAGGTCGTGCCGGTTTTCGTCTCCTGCCAGCTCTCCATCCCCTTCGCGTGCTTGGTCCAGAAGTCCTGCGGCAGCGCGCGGATACCCGTATAGAGGAGGTCCTTGTCTTCCAGAACCTGGTCGTTGAAGTAGTCTTCGGCGGGCAGGCTGAGCGCGTGCGCCTTGATGCGCATGTTGATGTCTTTCGACACCAGCACGACCTGGCGATCGGCCCGGTCGCGTTGCAGCGCGCGCACGACACCGAGAATCTGGTTGTCAGCCTTGCCTTCCGGCAGACCTTCGACCGGCTCGATGTGCGTCAGCTCGGTCTGGAAGTACAGATTGCCGGCGGCTTCGCGGCTACCGAGGCGCGACAGCGGAATTCCCGCGGAAATCTCGCCCGAGTTGGCCACCAGCGCATCGAGCGTGCGGCTCACCTGACGAGCGTTGCGCGCGACTTCCGACATCCCCTTCTTGTGGTTGTCGAGTTCTTCGAGCGTCATCATCGGTAGATAGACGTCGTGTTCCTCGAAACGGAACAGGCAGGTCGGATCGTGCATCAGCACATTGGTGTCGAGCACGAACAGCTTGCGGACTTCGACTGCGCCAGTCTGCTTGCCGTTTTTCTTCTCGGTGCCGCGCGGGGCCGGGGCCGGTGCGCGGGCCGCCGGCGCTTCAGCCGCCGGTTGCCGGGCCGAGCGCGCGACGACGGGTTCAACGGCCGGTTCGGCTTCCGGGCGTGCAGCCGGCACCGGTTGCAGCAAGGCGGCGGTCTGGCGGGATTTCCGCCCGCGAGCCTGCGTGGCCGGTTCGGCTGCAGCGGCGGGTACCGGGTGCAACGTGGTAGCGGCGTTGGCCGCATGGGTCATCGGAGCGGCGACGTTCGCCGGAGCGTATTCGGCTGACGTCACGGACGTGGCCGGCTCGGCGGCGTTGCCCGGCTTTCTGGCGGATTTGGCCGGCTGGGCTTTGGCCTTGTATTCGTCAGGCGGCAACAGATTGCCGAGCTTGCTGGGCGGGGTAGGCAAAGGCATGGTTTCCCTCGAAGAAATCGGGTCGCATATCGTGCGCCGCCTGTCGCATTCTGCCGGTGCCCATGATGCGCACGCAGTTTGCGCCCGGAGGCGCGCTTCGGTTTAGAGATGCCGGTTCGCCTGGTCTTCGATCGTCTCCTTGACGAAAGTGCGCTGGCGCATGAAAGAACGGCTACGCACAATTAAAAAAGCCGCCGTCCCGGCAACCGGGACCAGCGGCTCGACTTCGATCATCACGGTGCGCCTCGTAGTTCCAGCGCTATCAGCGCGAAACCTGGCGCAGCGGAGAAGAGAATAGGGTAGACAGGCACTCATTGCAGCCCAATATAACGCGCCTCATAGCGCTTGTACAGCCTCCAGAATAGCGTCGACATGGCCGGGTACCTTGACGCCGCGCCATTCTTGACGCAGTACGCCGTTGCCGTCGATCAGAAACGTGGAGCGTTCGATTCCACGTACCTCTTTGCCATACATTTTCTTCATTTTGATGACGTTGAAGAGCGTGCACAGCGTTTCGTCGCTATCGGAGACGAGCGGAAACGGCAATTCCAGCTTGGCCTTGAAGTTGTCATGCGAGCGCACGCTGTCGCGCGATACGCCGATGATTTCCGCGCCGGCCTTCTTGAATTTCGGGTACAGATCGCGAAACTGCAGACCTTCGGTCGTGCAGCCCGGCGTGTTGTCCTTCGGATAAAAATACAGCACCACCTTTTTGCCCCGCAGACCGGACAGCGTGAAATCTCCGCCGGTTGCCGGTGCGGTGAAGTCGGGGACGGGTTGGTCGACTGCAATGGGCACGAGGTTCTCCGTTTGTTATGGTCTGCGCCGTCGTCTGCGTGCGACAGCACTGGACCTGAGCGTCGAGGCGGGGAGGGTCTGCCCGGTAGCGGATGGCTGAGCGATCAGCCGGGCTGCACGATCAGTTCGCCGGAGCGGCCGGGAATTTCACCCCACGTGACAGGGTACGTTGGCAGCGAGTCGCGGTCCAGCGCGGCATGATAGTCACCCATCGTGGCAAACGTGTGGCCCTGCGCGCGCCAGCCGTCGAGCAACTGTTCGAAGATGGGCGCGAGCTTCTGTCCTTCGAGTTCCGCATGCAACGTGAACACCTGGTCGTGCGGATTGTTCTCGGTGCGCTTGAGGAGCCACGCGGCCACCGTGTCGGTGTCGACACCATCCACGCCGAGCACTTCGTCGAGCGTGGGCAGCGTGGTCGGCATCTGCACATGGTTCAGCGTCTTGCCGTCGACCACCGGAAAATACGGCGTATGGCCGCGCCCATCGGACGCGTAGCGCATGCCCCATGCGTCGATCTGCTCGAATGCGTGGCCGTTCATCTGCCAGCCGGCTGCGCCGTGCGTGACGGGCGGCGTACCGAAGATCTCGACGAAGCGCGCATGGCTCTTCTGCATCTGCGCGACGGTCCATTCGCGCGTTCGGGTACGGACGTTATCTTGCCAGTACACGTGGTCCCACGTGTGAATGCCGCATTCGAAGCCGGCTTCGTGGATCGCGCGCATGTTCGACGCCGCGCGCGCACCGATATCCGGACCGGGCAGCAACACGCCGTACATCAGCTGTTTGAGCCCGTAGTGCTCGACCACCGACGTGCGCGACACCTTCTGCAGAAAACCCGGCCGCAGCACGCGCCGCATCGCCCAGCCGGTATGGTCCGGCCCGAGGCTAAAGAGAAAAGTGGCGCGCGCCTTGAAGCGGTCGAAAATACGCGCAAGGTTCGGCACGCCTTCGCGGGTGCCGCGCAGCGTGTCGACGTCGATCTTCAGAACGATACGGGCCAAGAGTGCGCTCTGACGGTTACTGTTCGACGAGTGCGCGTGCTTCGGCAACGTGGCCGCGATACGCTTCGAAGATCTTGCGCAGCGCTTCGTCGAAGGTCGACTTCGGCGCCCAGCCGAGTTCCTGCATCGTGTTGTCGATCTTCGGTACGCGGTTCTGCACGTCCTGATAGCCGGCGCCGTAGTACGCACCCGAAGTCGTCTCGACGAGTTGCACTTTCTTCGCCGTTTCCGCGTACTCGGGGATGCCTGCCGCGAGCGTGAGCATCTTGTTGGCGAGTTCGCGCACCGAGAAATTGTTCTTCGGATTGCCGATGTTGTAGATCTTGCCCGAAGCAACGCCGTCGCGGTTTTCGATGATCTTCATCAGCGCGTCGATGCCGTCGTCGATATCGGTGAACGCGCGTTTCTGTGCGCCGCCGTCGACGAGGCTGATGTTCTCGCCACGCACGATATGGCCGAGGAACTGCGTGACCACGCGCGAGCTACCTTCCTTCGGCGTGTAGATCGAATCGAGGCCCGGGCCGATCCAGTTGAACGGACGGAACAGCGTGAAGTTGAGCCCCTCCATGCCGTAGCCCCAGATCACGCGGTCCATCAACTGCTTCGAGCACGCGTAGATCCAGCGCGGCTTGTTGATCGGACCGTAGGTGAGCGGCGACGCGTCCGGGTCGAACTCTTCGTCGGGGGACATGCCGTAGACCTCGGAGGTCGACGGGAAGACCAGGTGCTTGCCGTACTTCACGGCCGAGCGGACGATCGGCAGGTTCGCTTCGAAGTCGAGTTCGAATACGCGCAACGGCTGCTTCACGTAAGTCGCGGGCGTAGCGATCGCGACGAGCGGCAGGATCACGTCGCACTTCTTCACGTGATACTCAACCCACTCCTTGTTGATCGTGATGTCGCCTTCGAAGAAATGCATCCGCTCGTGGTTGACGAGATCGCCGAGACGTTCGGTCTGCATGTCCATGCCGAACACTTCCCAGTCGGTCGTTTCGAGAATGCGTTTGGACAGGTGGTGGCCGATGAAGCCGTTGACACCCAGGATCAGGACTTTTTTCATGAATGACGGGGGGAGTGAGTGAGCTGCGTAAATTCGGCTGGGGTGACGACGGTCTTGCTGCCGTCGTGCGGCAGTTGCCGTTCGCGCCAGAGTTCGTGGATTGCGATCGACCGGCCATCGCCGCATATCGCAAAAAGCGCATTATCGCTTACGTGCAGGCCGACGGGCAAATCTGCGCGGAGGGCGCCCGGCGGCACGAGGCGGGCGCGCGCGACGATGAAGCGCTCGGTGCCAGACGTTGTGTCGACCTCGGTAAACGCGCCGGGATAGGGCGGCGCGACCGCGCGGATCAGGTTGTAGACCTGCTGCGCGGGCTGCGTCCAGTCGATCCGGCCGTCTTCGGGTTTGCGTCCGCCGAAGTAGCTGCCGTGCGCGAGATCGTTGGGCAGATGCGGCGCTTCGCCGGCGAGCACGGCTGGCAGCACGCGCCACAGTGTCTGTTCGGCGGCGACGGTGACCTTGTCGAAGACCTGTGTAGCGGTGTCGTCGGGCAGGATCGGCACCGGCGTCTGCGCGATGATTGCGCCCGCATCGGGCTTCGCGGCCATCTCATGCAACGTCGCGCCGGTTTCCGTTTCGCCGTTCAGCACGGCCCAGTTGGTCGGCACACGGCCACGGTATTTCGGCAGCAGCGACCCGTGCATGTTGTACGCGCCGCGTGCGGCGAGCGCGAGCAGATCGACGGGCAACATGTGGCGGTAGTAAAACGAGAAGATGAAGTCCGGGCGCGCGGCGCTGACTGCTGCGCGCAATTCGGGGCTGCGCGGATCGGCCGGTGTGATGGTCGCAATGCCGTGTTCGGCGGCCACCGACGCGACGCTGCCGAACCAGATGTTTTCTTGCGGATTGTCTTCGTGCGTGACGACGAGTGCGACGTCGACGCCGCGTGCAAGCAGCACCTGCAGGCAGCGCACGCCGACGTTGTGATAGGCGAAAACGACCGCACGCGGTTTCATCGCGGCGGCTCCGAGTCGAGCACCTGGGCGGCTTGCACGCCCTGCACGAACGACTGGCGTGGCGCGCTCGCCACCGCTTCGCCGTCGCGTTGCTCGAGGATCGTCTGCACGAGGTAGCGTGGCCGCGCGCGCACCTGCTGATAGATCCGCCCGATGTATTCGCCGAGCAGACCCAGCGCGAAGATGATCACGCCGAGCAGGAAGAACGTGATGGCGAACAGCGTGAACACACCTTGCACTTCCGCCCCGACGATAAAGCGGCGGATCAGCAGCAGGACGAACAGCGCGGCCGAACCGATCGACAGGATTACGCCGATAAACGACAGCCATTGCAGCGGCACAACCGAAAAGCCCGTGACCAGATCGAAGTTCAAACGGATCAGGCTGTACAACGAATACTTCGATTCGCCGGCGAAGCGCTCTTCGTGCGCGACGTCGACTTCGACCGGATTCTGCGCGAAGGTGTACGCGAGCGCCGGAATGAAGGTATTGATTTCGCCGCAGCGGTTGATCGTATCGATGATGTGGCGGCTGTAGGCGCGCAGCATGCAGCCCTGGTCAGTCATCTTGATGCGGGTGATGCGTTCGCGCAGCCGGTTCATCACCCGCGATGCCTTGCGGCGCCACAGGCTGTCCTGCCGCTGCATGCGGATCGTGCCGACGTAGTCGTAACCCTCACGCATCTTGTTGACGAGCTTGGCGATTTCTTCGGGCGGGTTCTGCAGATCGGCGTCGAGCGTGATGACGATCTGGCCACGCGACTGCTCGAAGCCCGCGAGAATCGCCATGTGCTGGCCGTAGTTGCCGTTCAGCAGGATCGCGCGAGTGGTATCGGGTCGCGCGCGGAATGCATCGGCGAGCAGCATCGCGGATTTGTCGCGGCTACCGTCGTTGATGAAGATCACTTCGTAGGGCGTGCCGAGTGCATCAAGCGCCGGATAGAGCCGGGCAAACAGCGCGGGGAGCCCGGCCTCCTCGTTGTAGACCGGGATGATGACCGAGACCTCGGGTTGCGTTTGACTCATATCCGCTTATTTTCCGTATTGTTCGCAAATTTCGTTGACGGCGCGACAGACGCGTGTGACATCGCCTTCGTTCATCAATGTGAAGAGCGGCAACGTGACCGTCGTTGCGCCGAAACGCTCTGCATGCGGGAACATGCCTTCCTTGAAACCGCGTGCGCGGTACAGCGAAAACAGGTGGATCGCTGGATAGTGGACGCCCGAACCGATGCCGCGCTCCTTCAGTTGCGCCATGAAACCACCGCGGTCAAGCGAGAGTTTCTCGAGCGGCAGCGTGATCTGGAACATGTGCCAGTTGCTGTTCTCGAAGTCCGCGAGCGGCAGGCCGATACCGAGCCGCACGGCGGCACCGCCTTCGAGACCTGCGAAGTAGGCGCGCGCGAGTTGTTTGCGCTGCGCGAGAAAGCGCTCGAGATGTTTGAACTGGCCGAGACCGACGCGCGCGGCGACATCGGTGAGGTTGTACTTGCCGCCCAGCACATCGCAATCCATACCGTCGTAGCCGGTGCGCGTCACGCCCTGAAGACGGTACTTCTGTGCGAGCAGCGCTTCGTCCTCGTTGTTCAGCACGAGGGCGCCGCCTTCGATCGACGTCAGGTTCTTGTTCGCGTGGAAGCTGAACGACACGATGTCGCCAAGCCGGCCGATGCGCTCGCCGCGCCACGTCGAACCGAACGCCTGCGCCGCATCTTCGATCACGCGCAGCTTGTGCGCGCGCGCAATCTCGTACAGCCGGTCCATATCGACGGGCAGGCCCGACAGGTAAACCGGAATGACCGCCTTCGTGCGGCTCGTGATGGCTTTTTCGAGCAGATCGAGATCCATGTTGCGGGTACGCGGATCGATGTCGACGAAGACCGGCGTCGCGCCCGTTTCGAGGATCACGTTGCTGGTCGCGACCCAGGAGGCGGGCGTCGTGATGACTTCGTCGCCCACGCCGACGCCTGCGATCCGCAGACCGACTTCGAGGGTCGCCGTGCCCGAGTTGAACGTGCGCACCGGACGGCCGCCGCAGAACGCCGACAGCGCAGCCTCGAACTGCTGGTTCTGCGGGCCGGTCGTGATCCAGCCTGAACGCAGCACCTCGGCGACGCCCTCGATGGTTTCCTCATCGATTTCGGGGCGGACGAACGGCAAAAACGGAACGGTTGACTCGGACATGAAGGCTTCGCTCAATGAAAAGGCTGCAATGTATATGGATGCTTAAGTCGCGTCGGCAAGGGCGCAGTTCGTGCTCAGTTGCGTGCTCAAGTGTGTGCTCAACTACGCGCCAGCACGAACACGCCGATAAGGATGATGCCGATGCCGATCAGCCGCTGCATCGACAGCACTTCGCCGAATAAATACCACGCGGCGAACGCGTTGACGACATAGCCGAGCGAGAGCATCGGATACGCAATCGATACGTCGACCCGCGACAACCCGACCACCCACACCCCAACGCTCACCACATAACAGGCAAGCCCGCCGATGATCGGCAACTGCGTCGCGAGGCGAAAGCCAATGGGCAGGATGTTCGCACGGGTGAATTCAAAGTGTCCAACGGCATTCGTGCCGGCTTTCAGCAGCAATTGCGCGCAGGCATTCAGCGCGACGCCTGCGAGGATGCAAAAAAGGGAGATCGGATTCATCGAAGGTTCGTATAAAGGGTCATGGCGGCGCTTACGGCTGCGGCTTCTCGACGATCACGCGGCGCGGATCGCGCACTACGACCTGCATCGGTACGTGCTGCGCGAGCAACTGGTCGTAGCGCGCCGGCGACATGAGCGCTAACGCGTAGCGGTCGGCTTCCCAGCGCGGGATCCAGGCCTCGACCGTCGGTACCCACTTCTGCGGCTCAACCGAGATGCCGAAGGCCAGTTCGTCGGCATGCTGGACCATGATCATCGTGTGATCGATATAGAACGGCAGTGTATGGTCGAGCACGTCGACCGAATAGAACGGTGTGTCGGGCGGCAGTTTCGCGATTGCCGCCTTGATGGCCGGCGCGATCGGCGCACCTGAACTCAGGCGGCCGAACACCTCGTGCCCGGTGCCCCCAATGGTGCCGAACAGCAGCCACGCGAACCCGAACGTCGCCGTCGCACCGAAGATGCCGGCCCGGCCGCGGCGATTGATCCAGAGCGCGACCAGCGTCAGCACGAACGCAACGCCGAGCGCTGCGTACACCCAGAGCTGGAACTCGCGATACAGCGCGTTCGGGTTACGCGCATCGCCGGCCCAGTGCAGGAAGATCGCACCGAACGCCGCGACCACCAGGAACACCGCGTAGCCGGCGAGATGCCGGCGGAACGTCGCGCGTGGCACGAGCGGCAGATACATGCCGATCAGCAGCGCGAGCGCGGGCGCGATCGGCAGCGTGTACGAGACGAGCTTCGAATGCGACACGCTGAAGAACACGAAGATGAACGCGGACCACACGAGCATCGCCAGCGCGGGCGAGAAGCCGTTCGGCTGGCGCGGCATGCGCAGCGCATGGCGCACGCTCTGCACGGCCACCGACAGCCACGGCAGGAAGCCGACCAGCATCACGGCCGCGAAGTAGTAGATCGGGCCCGGGCGATTCTGTTCGGGCGTCAGGTAGCGGTCGAACTGCTGGACGATGAAGAAGAAATTGAGGAACTCGGGGTTGCGTTGCTGCACTAGCACGAACCACGGCGTCGCGACCGCGAAGAACAGGATCAGGCCGCTCACCAGATAGAGGCGCTTCCATAGCGCCCAGTCGCGGGCGACGAGCGTGTAGATCACCAGCACCGCGCCGGGCAGGATCACGCCGATCAGCCCCTTCGACAGCACCGCGAGCGCCATCGAGATCCAGCACACCCACATCCAGAGCCGCGCGCTCGAGCCCGGCAGGTTGGGCCGCTGCGCGAGCAGCAGCGCGCACAACGTCAGCTCCATCCAGAACGACAGGCCCATGTCGAGCGTGTTGAAGTGGCCCATCAGGTTCCAGTACGGCGAGCTGGCGAGCACGACGGCTGCGAACACGCCGGTCGCGGCGTTGAACACACGCGCGCCGGTAAAGCCGATCAGCAGCACGCCGGCGAAGCCGGTCAGCGCCGTGTACAGCCTCGCCTGCCATTCGCCGATGCCGAACCACGCGAACGTGAGCGCGTTCGCCCAGGTCTGCAGCGGCGGCTTTTCGAAGTATTTGTAGGCGTTGTAGTGCGGCGTGATCCAGTCGCCGGTCACCAGCATTTCGCGGGCCATCTCGGCGTAGCGGCCCTCGTCGCTGGGAATCAGGTGGCGCAAGCCGAGCGGCACGAACCAGATGACAGCGAGTGCAAGGACGAGCAGCAGGATCGTCGTACGGTTGAGCGGTAGCCTCGACGGCGTATCGTTCATGGGTTTACCTGTTCTGTCGACGCCGCCTCACGCGGACGTACGGATGTTGTTGAAAGCATGGTCACTGCCTGCAAACGCACGATCGGCACGACCGGCGCGCTTGTGGGCGCTGCATACCGCGGGCCTTGCGACCTGGCCCGGCGCACGCAGCCGCGCAGTGTACTGCATCGACCTTAGCCCGGCCTTAGGGCTTCGGGTTCTGCGTTCCGTGTTCGTGCGGCGTTGCGTCGCTGTGGGGGGCTCCGTGGGTTTACCAGCGCAGCCAGCCCCGGTTCAGCCTTCGATCAGCAGCGCGACCGCTACCTTGCGGCCCTCGGCCATCAGAATGTTGTAGGTTCGGCAGGCGGCCTTGAAATCCATCGTTTCGACGCCGATGCGCTGTGCGGTGAGCGCGGCTGTCAGGCGCGGATGCGGAAAGCGCAGCCGGCCGCCGCTGCCGAATACCACGACTTCCGGGGCCGGTTCGACCAGCAGGGCGAAGTGTTCGGGGGTGAGCGCGTCGAACGATGAAACCGGCCACGCGATGACCGGTGCGGCTGGCATCACGATGATGCTGCCCAGATGGCGCTCAAGATTGATTTCGACATAGTCGGCGCCGTAACCGGTGACGGTGTTGAGCGCGCCGCTGGAATCCTGGTGTAATTTCAAATCGCTGTTCCGAGATCGTCGTGAGGCGTCGCGTGCGAGGCGGCTCGTTAACCGGGTACATACGCGGTACACGCGCGGTACGTGTGAAGCGGGTCAGGGCGAGCGAGCCGTGCGCAGCGGACACGGACAGGGCCGAAAAGGCTTGCCGATGCGGTTGGTGCATTGCGGAAGTCGGCCAAAATCCGCTAAATTATAGCTTTTTAGCCGCCCTGCGGCGCCCCTCGCACCTGCGCTGTCACGAGCCGCGCGCAAAATGCCGGCAAACCCGCCCGCCGGCGCTCCCGCGAGTCGCTGGCGCCAGTGGCGGATCTGCAGGTGCCGGATCGCCTTGCCAGGGCCCCGGCACACCGGTCCTGGACCCCGGAGTTCATATAAGAGCGCGCTGGGCGCGCCGCTCCTCACGCTGTGTCCGTCCTTCGGCAATGCCCGGCCCGACTTGGCCAGGGCGAGTCGCCGAACGATACGCTGAACGCTTACCCTAGATGAATCACCTGGATGAAGTGCCCGCCGTGAAACCGATCCTTAAATCCAACAAGCTGCTGAATGTCTGCTACGACATCCGTGGGCCCGTGCTCGAACACGCGAAACGCCTCGAAGAAGAGGGCCACCGCATCATCAAGCTGAACATCGGCAACCTCGCACCGTTCGGCTTCGAGGCACCCGACGAGATCATCCAGGACATGATCCTGAATCTGCCGGGCTCGTCCGGCTATTCGGATTCGAAGGGCGTGTTCGCCGCGCGCAAGGCGATCATGCATTACGCACAGCAAAAAGGCGTGCAGGGCGTCGAACTCGACGACATCTACATCGGCAACGGTGCGTCTGAGCTGATCGTGATGGCCCTGCAGGGTCTGCTCAACGACGGCGACGAGGTTCTGCTGCCCGCGCCCGACTATCCGCTCTGGACAGCGGGCGTGAGCCTGTCCGGCGGCACTCCGATTCACTATATCTGCGATGAAGCCAACCGCTGGATGCCGGACCCCGACGACATCCGCGCGAAGATCACGCCAAACACCCGCGCGCTCGTCGTGATCAACCCGAACAACCCGACCGGCGCGCTGTACTCCGACGATCTGTTGCGCGAGTTGATCGCGATTGCGCGTGAACACGGTCTCGTGATCTTCGCCGACGAGGTCTACGACAAGATCGTCTATGACGGCAAACAGCACACGGCGATCGGCTCGCTTGCCGAGGACGTGCTGACGGTCACGTTCAACAGCCTGTCGAAAAGCTACCGCTCGTGCGGCTACCGGGCCGGCTGGATGTTCGTGTCGGGCATGACCGGCGAGAACCGGCGCCGCGCGAAGGACTACCTCGAAGGGCTCGGCATTCTCGCGTCGATGCGGCTGTGCCCGAACGTGCCGGGCCAGTACGCGATCCAGACCGCGCTCGGCGGCTATCAGAGCATCAACGAGCTGATCATGCCGGGCGGGCGCCTCTACCGGCAGCGCGAACTCGCGTACGACATGCTGACCGCGATTCCCGGCGTGACCTGCGTGAAACCGGAAGCGGCGCTCTACATGTTCCCGCGACTCGATCCGAAGATGTATCCGATCGAGAACGATCAACAGTTCATTCTCGATCTGCTGCTCGCGGAGCGCGTGCTGCTCGTGCAGGGCAGCGGCTTCAACTGGAAGACGCCGGACCATTTCCGCGTCGTGTTCCTGCCGAACGTCGACGATCTCGCGGACTCGATCAACCGGATCGCGCGTTTTCTCGACGGCTATCGCAAGCGTCACGCGGCGTGACGACGGGGCTGACGGAACGTCTATTCCGTCAGCCTGGTTTCCCTTAATTCATTACTCGAGCACACACGCTGCATGGAACCGATCAAAGTGGGACTGCTGGGCTTCGGCACGGTGGGCAGCGGCGCCTTTACGGTATTGCGCCGCAATCAGGAAGAAATCAAACGTCGCGCGGGTCGCGGCATCGAGATCGCGCGCATTGCAGTGCGTAACCCGGCCAAGGCTGCGGCTGCGCTTGGCAGCGAAGCCGGCAGCGTCGCGATTACCGACGACTTCAACGCGGTCGTCGACGACCCGTCCATTTCGATCGTTGCGGAAATGATCGGCGGCACCGGGCTCGCACGCGAACTCGTGTTGCGCGCGATTGCGGCCCGCAAGCACGTCGTGACGGCCAACAAGGCACTGCTCGCGGTGCACGGCACGGAGATTTTCGAAGCGGCAAGCGCAAACGGCGTGATGGTCGCGTTCGAAGCGGCGGTCGCAGGCGGCATCCCGATCATCAAGGCGCTGCGCGAAGGGCTCACGGCGAACCGCATCCAGTACATCGCGGGCATCATCAACGGCACGACCAACTACATCCTGTCCGAGATGCGCGACCGCGGTCTCGATTTCGCGACCGCGCTGAAGGCCGCGCAGGAACTCGGTTATGCGGAAGCGGACCCGACTTTCGATGTCGAAGGCGTCGACGCCGCGCACAAGGCGACGATCATGAGCGCGATCGCGTTCGGCGTGCCGGTGCAGTTCGACAAGGCGTATATCGAAGGCATCAGCAAGCTGGCCGCCATCGACATCCGCTACGCGGAAGAACTCGGTTACCGGATCAAGCTGCTTGGCATCGCGCGTCGTTCGGACCGCGGCATCGAACTGCGCGTCCATCCGACGCTGATCCCGGCCAAGCGTCTGCTTGCCAATGTCGAAGGGGCGATGAACGCCGTCGTCGTGCATGGCGACGCGGTGGGTACGACGCTTTACTACGGCAAGGGCGCGGGCGCTGAGCCGACGGCATCGGCGGTGGTGGCCGATCTGGTCGACGTGACGCGGCTGCATACCGCCGACCCGGAACATCGCGTGCCGCATCTGGCGTTCCAGCCGGACCGCCTGTCGAACACACCGATCCTGCCAATCGACGAAGTGACGAGCGGTTATTACCTGCGTCTGC
This sequence comes from Paraburkholderia acidicola, assembly GCF_002362315.1. Taxonomy (GTDB): domain Bacteria; phylum Pseudomonadota; class Gammaproteobacteria; order Burkholderiales; family Burkholderiaceae; genus Paraburkholderia; species Paraburkholderia acidicola. The sequence goes on along the minus strand of NZ_MTZV01000003.1, from coordinate 97,345 downwards.
GCGTGGCCGACGTGACCGGCGTGCTGGCCGATGTCACGCGGATTCTCGCCGACCGCGGCATTTCGATCGATGCGCTGCTGCAGAAAGAATCGGAACGCGTCGACGCGTCCCACGCGGGCGAAACCGACATCATGCTGATCACGCACGAAACGGTCGAAAAGAACGTCAACGCCGCGATCGAAAGCATCGAGGCGTTGCCGACGGTGGTATCGAGCGTGACCAAGCTCCGTATGGAAGCACTGAACTAGGCCAGACTGATGAACTACATTTCCACCCGCGGCGCCGGTGCCGGCGAACGCCACACGTTTTCGGACATCCTGCTCGGCGGTCTCGCGAAAGACGGTGGCCTGTATCTGCCGGCCGACTATCCTCGCGTGTCGGCGGACGAACTCGCGCGCTGGCGCACGTTGTCGTATGCGGACCTCGCGTTCGAGATCCTGTCTAAATTCAGCGACGATATTCCGGCGGAGGATCTGCGTGCGCTCACGCGCCGTACCTATACCGCACAGACGTATTGCCACGTGCGCGATGACGACGCTTCCGGCGCACTCGCCACGCAGATCACGCCGCTGAAAACGCTCGGTGTCGAGAACGGCGCAACGCTGTCGCTGCTCGAACTGTCGAACGGACCGACGCTCGCGTTCAAGGACATGGCGATGCAGTTGCTCGGCAACCTGTTCGAGTACACGCTCGCGAAGCACGGCGAAACGCTGAACATTCTCGGGGCGACTTCCGGCGACACCGGCAGCGCCGCCGAATACGCGATGCGCGGCAAGCAGGGCGTGCGCGTGTTCATGCTGTCGCCGCATCTGAAGATGAGCGCGTTTCAGACCGCGCAGATGTACAGCTTGCAGGATCCGAATATCTTCAACGTGGCGGTGGAAGGCGTGTTCGACGACTGCCAGGACATCGTGAAAGCGGTGTCCAACGATCACGCGTTCAAGGCGCAGTACAAGATCGGCACCGTCAATTCGATCAACTGGGCGCGCGTCGTGGCGCAGGTCGTTTACTACTTCAAGGGCTATTTCGCCGCGACGCAATCGAACGATGAGCGTGTGTCGTTCGCGGTGCCTTCGGGTAATTTCGGCAACGTCTGCGCGGGACATATCGCGCGGATGATGGGCTTGCCGATCGAAAAGCTCGTTGTTGCGACCAACGAGAACGATGTACTCGACGAGTTCTTCCGCACGGGCATCTACCGGGTGCGCAAGGCCGCCGAGACGTATCACACGAGCAGCCCGAGCATGGACATTTCGAAGGCGTCGAACTTCGAGCGTTTTGTGTTCGATCTGCTCGGTCGCGATCCGGCTCGCGTGCTGCAACTGTTCCGCGATGTCGAAGAGAAGGGCGGCTTCGACCTGGCGGCGAGCGGCGACTTTGCGCGCGTGCAGCAATTTGGTTTCGTGTCGGGACGCAGTAGTCATGCGGATCGCGTCGACGCAATTCGTGACGTGTTCGAGCGTTACGACACGATGATCGACACGCATACCGCCGATGGCCTGAAGGTTGCGCGCGAACATCTGCAGCCGGGCATTCCGATGGTCGTGCTCGAAACCGCGCAGCCGATCAAGTTCGGCGAAACGATTCGCGAGGCATTGCTGCGCGAGCCGGAACGTCCGGCGGCGTTCGCGGGGCTCGAGGCGTTGCCGCAGCGTTTTGAGATTCTGCCAGCGGACGTGCAGCGGGTGAAGGACTTTGTCGCTGCACATACGGGCGATTGAGCGGGCATTGGAGTGTGTGCGGTGATTCGTCGATAACGGTGTAGGCGGTTCGGGCGGTCATGATGCGATTCCCATTCAAAGGGAGCGCGCCATGACCGCCTTGTCGTTTGAGCGGCCACCTTCGAGCCATTTAATCCCGGCAGTCGCCAGCCCAACAAAAGGCGCGCATAACGCGCCTCGCGCCCGCCTTGCGCTGTCGACCGCTACAATAGTTCTTTCAGTCCCCGCCTACCTCCGATCGATGTCCACACCTACGTCTTCGGCGCCTCCCGCGCCGCGTGCACCGATGCTCTCGACCGCCGAGGCGCTCGCCACATTGCTCGGCGCCGCGGCGCCGGTAACGGACACCGAATCGTTACCCACGCTCGATGCACTGAATCGCGTGCTCGCCGCCGAGGTCGTATCGCCACTCGACGTTCCGCCGATGAACACCAGCGCGATGGACGGCTACGCGGTACGGATCGCCGATCTGTCGCACGGCGACCGCCGTCTGCCGGTCTCGCAGCGCATCCCGGCCGGCCATGCACCAGGCCCGCTCGCAGCGGGCACGGCCGCGCGCATTTTCACCGGCGCGACGGTGCCGCCCGGCGCGGATGCGATCGTGATGCAGGAGCAGACCGAAGTCGCCGGCGACGAGGTCACGATTCTTCACGCGCCCAAAGCCGGCGAATGGATCACGGCGCAGGGCGCGGACATTCGCAGCGGCGCCGCGATCTTGCCCGTGGGCACGCGGCTTACGCCGCAGGCGCTTGGGCTCGCGGCATCGGTGGGATGTGCGGCGCTGACGGTGGTGCGGCGCGTGAAAGTAGCCGTGTTCTTCACCGGCGACGAACTGACGATGCCCGGCGAACCGCTAAAGCCCGGTGCGATCTACAACTCGAATCGCTTCACGCTGCGCGGACTGCTGGAGAAGCTCGGTTGCGAAGTGACCGACTACGGCATCGTCCCCGATCAACTCGACGCGACCCGCGCGACGTTGCGTGAAGCGGCACAGGCGCACGATCTGATTCTTACATGCGGTGGCGTTTCGGTGGGCGAGGAAGATCATGTGAAGCCGGCGGTTGAAGCAGAAGGCCGGCTGTCGATGTGGCAGATTGCGATGAAGCCGGGCAAGCCACTCGCGTTCGGCGCGGTGCGGCGAGCAGGTGCTGGTGAGCCCGCTGGTGGTCCCGCCGAAACGTTCTTTATCGGCCTGCCGGGCAACCCCGTATCGACCTTCGTGACCTTCCTGCTGTTCGTGCGGCCGTTCGTGCTGCGTCTCGCGGGCGTGCGAACGGTGGCGCCGCGGGCGTTATCGCTGCGCGCGGATTTCTCGCAGCACAAGGGCGACCGGCGCAACGAATTTCTGCGCGCACGGGTCAATCCGGCCGGCGGGCTCGACCTGTTTGCGAACCAGAGTTCGGCGGTGCTGACGTCGACGGTGTGGGGTGACGGGCTGATCGACAATCCACCGAATCACGCGATCAGCGCTGGCGAGACTGTGCGCTTCATTCCGTTTTCCGAGCTGCTGAACTGAGCGGGCTCGGCGAGACACAACCCAGGCGGCGAACACCGCCGATAGTGCAGATGAAAATCCAGCTGAAATATTTTGCGAGCGTGCGTGAAGCACTCGGTACCGCGGATGAATCGGTCGATCTGCCCGACGGCATCGCGACGGTCGGCGACGTGCGCGGATGGTTGCGCGTGCGCGGCGGCGTGTGGGCCGACACGCTGGCCGAAGGCCGCGCGCTGCGGATGGCCTGCAATCACGTGATGACCGATGCGGGCACCCGCATCACCGACGGTTGCGAAGTTGCGTTTTTCCCGCCCGTGACGGGCGGCTGACGAGCCACGGAGAAGACCCCATGACCGTGCGCGTTCAAACCGCAGATTTCGATCTCACCAGCGAGGTCGCGGCGCTGCGCGCGCGCAATCCGAAGATCGGCGCGGTGGCGTGTTTCGTCGGTACGGTGCGCGATCTGAACGACGGCAGCGCCGTCGAAGCGCTGGAACTCGAACACTATCCGGGGATGACGGAGAAGGCGCTCGAAGCGATCGTCGAGACGGCGCGCGAACGCTGGCCGGGCACCGACGTGCTGATCGTCCACCGGGTCGGCAAACTGATCCCGCTCGACCAGATCGTGCTGGTCGCCACGACGTCCATGCATCGCGGCGACGCGTTCGCATCGTGCGAGTTCGTGATGGACTACCTGAAGACCCAGGCGCCGTTCTGGAAAAAAGAAAAGACGGAGCAGGGCGAGCGTTGGGTCGATGCCCGCACAAGCGATGAGGCCGCGCTCGCGCGCTGGAATACCACAGACGGTAACGTCGACAAACGCGGCTAAACACAGGTAGCTGCAACGCTCTCTCTCGCGCCGCCATCACCGCCTGATCATTCGTCGGTCGAGCGACCGATGATCCGGGTCGGAAAAGGTTCGCCGCGGGTGTTCGCGGGCACGTGACGTTCCGCATCTTCGCCCGTGCGCGGACGCCTTGGCGCGACACGTTCCAGCAGCGCCTGTTGCTCGGGCGGAATCGGATAATCCCAACCAAACCGGCTCAACTGCAGGCTCTGCGCGATGCGCAATGCGGGCTCCATGAAGCGAACCGCGGCGGCGGGTTCATAGCGCGACTCGACGGTATCGAGAAACAGATACAGCCAGTGGCTGAAATGCTTCGGCTCGATGCCCGGCAACGGTTGATGAGCCTGCTGCACATTGCCGCGATACTGCTTCGCGCCGAGCACGAGGCCGGCCCAGAACGCACACATCTTCGGCAGATGTTCGTCCCAGCGCCCCGCGAGCTTTTGCTCGAAAACCGGCCCGAGCAGTGCGTCCGCCCGAATCCGGTCGTAGAACGCGTACACGAGCGCGCGGATATTCGCTTCGGTCGGTTCGGCGTCGCGTGGGGCGGGAGTGGGCGTGGCTGAGGTCATTGCCTGTTACACAGAGAGAACGGATCGTGCCCGGCAGTCGCACGCTGTGCGTGCAGGCGGGTATCAAAGCAACCGACAGGCAACCCGCAAGCAACCCGGACGGGCTGCACTAAAGTACGACACAATAAGCGGCAGCCGGGCGGCTAACATGCGCGAATTCTGCATGTTATGAGCAAGTCCCACGGCCGGCAACCCTTGCGGCGGTGCGGTCATGTCGCGGTCCGTACTTCCGCTGTTCGTTTTTCGCGAGCCACAGCGCCCATGAGACTGACCGACTATACCGACTACTCGCTGCGCGTCATGGTTTATCTCGCCGTCCGCCGCGAAGGGCTTTCGACGATTCAGGACATCTCCGACGCGTACGGCATTTCAAAGAATCATCTGATGAAGATCGTGCAGCGGCTCGGCGACCTCGGCTGGGTCGAGACGGTCCGCGGGCGCAATGGTGGCTTGCGGCTCGGGGAGCACGCGGACGCGGTAACGGTCGGCGAGGTGGTGCGCGCGATGGAGGGCGATTTCGCGCTCGTCGGCTGTTTCCCCGACGAGACCGGCCTGCATCGCCCGTGCGCGATCCAGGCCGAGTGCCGGCTGCAAGTCGCGCTCGCCGCCGCCCGCGACGCGTTCTTCGCCGAACTCGACCGCCATACCATCGCCGACGTCGCGCAACCCGCGGCACCGCTCGCGGTGTTGCTGGGCATCCCTTCGGTCATCGCGATCGCGCCCGTGGCAGCCGACGGCTGACGATGACGCTGCCACGGCCATTGCCGGGTCAGATGGCAGAATTTCATTAGAAACGCAAAAAAGCGCTTGAAACCGGCATAAAACGCCTCATTTTGGTGATATTCGAAATTGGAGTCTCTTGATGAGAATCGACAAACTCACCACCAAATTCCAGGAAGCGCTCGCGGATGCGCAGAGTCTGGCAGTCGGTCACGACAATCAATATATCGAACCCGTTCACCTGTTTGCGGCGCTCGTCGCCCAGCAGGACGGTTCGGCTCGCTCGCTGCTGTCGCGCGCGGGTGTGCATGTGCAGGCGCTGCAAACCGCGCTCAACGACGCGATCACGCGTTTGCCGCAGGTGCAGGGCACCGACGGTAACGTGCAGATCGGGCGCGATCTGACGGGCCTGCTGAACCAGGCCGACAAGGAAGCACAGAAGCTCAACGACAGCTACATCGCCAGCGAGATGTTCCTGCTCGCCGTCGCCGACGACAAGGGCGAAGCGGGCCGCATCGCACGTCAGCACGGCCTGACGCGCAAGTCGCTCGAAGCGGCGATCGTCGCGGTGCGCGGCGGCTCGCAGGTGCATAGCCAGGACGCGGAAAGCCAGCGCGAAGCGCTGAAGAAGTACACCGTCGACCTGACCGAGCGCGCCCGCGCTGGCAAGCTCGATCCGGTGATCGGTCGTGACGACGAAATTCGCCGCTCGATCCAGATCCTGCAACGCCGGACCAAGAACAACCCGGTGCTGATCGGCGAACCGGGCGTCGGCAAGACGGCGATCGTCGAAGGGCTCGCGCAGCGTATCGTCAACGGCGAAGTGCCGGAGTCGCTCAAGGGCAAGCGCGTGCTGTCGCTCGACATGGCGGCGTTGCTGGCCGGCGCGAAGTATCGCGGCGAGTTCGAGGAACGCCTGAAAGCCGTGCTCAGCGATATCGCGAAGGACGAAGGCCAGACCATCGTCTTCATCGACGAAATCCATACGATGGTCGGTGCCGGCAAGGCCGAAGGCGCGATGGATGCGGGCAACATGCTGAAGCCGGCGCTGTCGCGCGGTGAACTGCATTGCGTCGGTGCAACCACGCTCGACGAATACCGCAAGTACATCGAAAAGGACGCGGCGCTCGAACGCCGGTTCCAGAAGGTGCTGGTCGACGAGCCGTCGGTTGAAGCGACGATCGCGATCCTGCGTGGTCTGCAGGAAAAGTACGAGCTGCATCACGGCGTCGACATCACCGATCCCGCAATCGTCGCGGCCGCCGAACTGTCGCATCGCTATATCACCGACCGTTTTCTGCCGGACAAGGCGATCGATCTGATCGACGAAGCAGCCTCGAAGATCAAGATGGAGATCGATTCGAAGCCCGAGGAAATGGACCGGCTCGATCGTCGGCGCATTCAGTTGAAGATCGAACGCGAAGCGGTGAAGAAAGAGAAGGACGAAGCGTCGCAGAAGCGGCTGCAGCTGATTGAGGAAGAAATCGACCGGCTCGATCGCGAGTACGCGGACCTCGAAGAAATCTGGACCGCGGAAAAAGCGACGGTGCAGGGCAGTGCGCAGTTGAAGGAAGAGATCGACCGTGCGCGCGCCGAGATCGTCCGGCTGCAGCGCGAAGGCAAACTCGAGAAGGTCGCTGAACTGCAGTACGGCAAGCTGCCGCAACTCGAAGCGCAACTGAAGCAGGTCACGCAAGCCGAAGCGCAGGAGCAGAGCAATCCGACGCGGCGGCGCCTGCTGCGCACCCAGGTCGGCGCGGAGGAAATTGCAGATGTCGTGTCGCGCTCAACCGGCATCCCGGTCTCGCGCATGATGCAGGGCGAGCGCGAAAAGCTGCTGCAGATCGAAGAGAAGCTGCATGCGCGCGTGGTCGGTCAGGACGAAGCGATCAGCGCGGTCGCCGATGCGATTCGCCGTTCGCGCGCGGGTTTGTCGGACCCGAACCGGCCGTATGGCTCGTTCCTGTTCCTTGGCCCGACCGGTGTCGGCAAGACGGAGCTGTGCAAGGCGCTCGCGTCGTTCCTGTTCGATTCGGAAGATCATCTGATCCGTATCGACATGAGCGAGTTCATGGAGAAGCACAGCGTCGCGCGGCTGATCGGCGCGCCGCCGGGCTATGTCGGCTACGAGGAAGGCGGTTACCTGACCGAAGCGGTGCGTCGCAAGCCGTATAGCGTGATCCTGCTCGACGAGGTCGAGAAGGCGCATCCGGACGTGTTTAACGTGCTGCTGCAGGTACTCGACGACGGCCGCATGACCGACGGGCAAGGACGCACGGTGGACTTCAAGAACACGGTGATCGTGATGACGTCGAACCTCGGGTCGCAGGTGATCCAGTCGATGGTCGGCGAACCGCAGGAAGCGGTGAAGGACGCGGTGTGGGAGGAGGTCAAGCTGCACTTCCGCCCCGAGTTCCTGAACCGGATCGACGACGTCGTCGTGTTCCATGCGCTCGACCGCGCGAACATCCAGTCGATCGCGAAGATCCAGTTGCAACGGCTGCACGAGCGGCTCGCCAAGCTCGACATGCAGCTGGTCGTGTCGGATGCGGCGCTCGAGCAGATCGGTAAGGTCGGTTACGATCCGCTGTTCGGCGCACGGCCGTTAAAGCGGGCGATCCAGCAGGAAATCGAGAATCCGGTCGCCAAGCTGATTCTGGCCGGCAAGTTCGGTCCGAAGGATGTGATTCCGGTTGAACTGAAGGACGGGAAGCTGGTGTTCGACAGAGTCGTGCACTAGGCGCGGAAGGTTTCCGGCCAGCCTCTTCGGAGGCACGGTGAAGCGGGCAACGAAGTCATTGATTCGTTGCCCGCTTTTTTATGTCCTGCATGGAAGACGCATGGGCTGCGCCTTCCGTTTCCGCACTTACGACGTCTTGCCAGCGTCGCCGCCCTTGCCGAACAGCGACGTGAGGCCGCCCAGCGCGCCGAGCACGGTTTCGGTGTTCAGCTGTCCGCCGGCAGGTACTTCACCCTGCGGCGTAGCGGTATTGACGATGTGCGGCAACACCTGCGACAGCAGCCCGGCAGCCTGTTCCGGTTGCACGCCCACTTTCGCGGCGAGACTGCTGACCACGTCCGAACCGAGCACGCTGTGCAGCGCGTCAGCCGAGATGGCCTGATTTTCGCCGTTGCCGACCCAGGACTTGATGACGTCGCCTGCGCCGTTTGCCTGGAACTGCTGGATCAGGCCGTTCAGGCCGCCCGGCTGTTTGTTGACGAGTTCGAGTGCTGCGGAGATCAGGGCTTGCTGGCCGCCGCCGCCGTCGGGCGACTTGCCAAGCAGGGAACCGAGAGTGTCGAGTAGGCTCATGGCGGTCTCACTGGATATCCGGCTTGCAGGTTTCGCTCTGCGAAGTGCGAGCCGGCGGGGGAAAACGCCGCGCGGATGCGCGGCACGGGTGATTCGCGGGGCTAACCGGATGGACCGCAACGCGCCGCCGGTTCGCCCCCTTGATGCAGTTTGCAGTGGCTACGTGTCAGGCGCCTGAAGCGGCTGCCGCCGACGCTGCTTTGCTCTTCTTCGACTTCTTCGTTTTCGCGGGCTTGGCGTCCGATGCAGCTGCGGCGGTTGCCGGCGCTGCGGCCGGAGCGGAAGCGGCGGCGGCTTCCGAAGCTGCGGCCTTGCTCTTCTTCGAACGCTTCGTCCTGGTGGCCTTGCCGTCCGAGGCCGCTGCTGTGGTTGCTGCCGGCGGAGCCGCTGGTGTGTTGGCGGCCGGTGCTGCCGGGGTCGTTGCGGCCGGTGTCGTGGACTTCGTCGATGCGGCTTTGGCGCCGGTCGGTGCGCTTGACGAGCCGTTGATGGTCAGACCCGCTGCTTCGAGATTCACCACGGATTTCGTGCCGATTCCCTTGACGCGGGTCGCGAGATCGTCAGCGTCCTTGAACGGACCGTTTTTCGCGCGCTCGTCGAGGATCGCTTTTGCATGAACCGGGCCGATGCCCTTTACCGATTCGAGTGCGGTTTGATCGGCGGTATTGACTTCGACAGCCGCCGCAAAACCTGCCGATATCGACAGGACCAGGGCAACACACAGCATCAACAGCTTTTTCAGCATGGCAGGCACTCCATTGAGGGCAAAGAAAGTTAGCCGGGAACGGATCGCGCATCCAGTCAGCAAGCGCTGCGCTTAAGCATAGGACAAATTGCGCGCCCTTTTTATGAAAAGGCCGTCGATTTATACCGATCGATTAATCGTAAGTAAATCACTTCGCGCGATATTTAACATTCGTTGAATCTTGGGGTTTATGTTTTTCAGAGGTTTCCTGCGATTCCGCATACGCGCTTTTTCTTTTTAATCTGTGCGGTGCAAGCCAGTCCGGGCGGGCGTTTCGACGCGCTGCGGGCGCACAGCGCGTATCAAACGGCTGTATCGGCGCGCGCGATCGCGGCTTCGCGCACCGAGCGAGCGCTGACGTTGCGCCAGTACAGCAGCAGCCCGCTACCGGCGATCGCGAGGCTCGCTGCGTTAGCGGCCCAGAAACCGCGCGCGCCGGTCAGCCACTCCGGTATCGCCCCGCCGACATCGAAGCCCAGCAGATACCCGCCGCCGAGACCGACGCCCCACAACGCAACTGCATAGATCACGGTGGGCACCACCGCGACCTTGTAGGCGCGCAGCACGAATGCCGTTGTGACCTGCAATGCATCGAACAGGTGGTAGCACACGACGATCAACACCAGCGGCAGCGCCGCTGCCGCCACCTGCGGATTGGTCGTATAGCCGTCGACGATAAACGGCCGCAGAGCCAGCACGATGACACCGGAGCCGCACGCGATCGCGCAGGCCATCGCAATGCCGTGCCGCGACAACGTGCGGGCCGCCTCGTAGCGACGCGCACCGAGCGCCTGGGCGACGAGCGTCGACGAGGCGATGCCGATCGACAGTGGCGTCATGTACAGCACCGCGCTGATGTTGCCCGCGATCTGATGGCCTGCGAGCGTCGTCGTGCCGAAGCGCGCAATGAAAAGCGCCATGAACGTGTACGACGTGACTTCGATCAGATACGACAGCCCCATCGGAATACCGAGCTTCAACAGTTCGATCTGCCTGCGCCATACCGGCCAGCAGAAGCGCGCGAAGGTTCCGAACGGCCGGAAGATGTCGAGCTTCGTCAGCAGCGTCATGCCGACGATGGCGAGCGTCCAGTTGATCGCCGTGCTGGCGAGCGCGCACCCCGGGCCGCCGAGCGCCGGTATGCCGAGCCCGCCGAAGATCAGCCAGGTGTTGAGCGGCACCTTGAGCAGCAGCGCGCCGATCTGCAGGATCATCACGAGCCGCGGTTGACCCACCGCATTGGTGAGCGAACTGTAGACGCGAAACGAGAGGCTCGCCGGGAGTCCGAACGACAGGATGCGCAGATAGGCGATCGTGCGCTCGCTCAGCGCCTCGGGCGCGTGCGCGATACGCAGCAGCGGGCCGGGAAAATAGAGGATCGCGAAACCGAGCAGCGCCAGTGCCAGCGCGAGCCACAACGCCTGCCGCACTTCCTCGCCGATCTCGCCGTAGCGCCGCGCGCCATAGAGCTGCGCGACGATCGGCTGCAGGGCAGTGAGAATGCCGGTGAGACCGATGAAGACCGAGATGTAGATCGATGCGCCGAGGCCGAGCGCGGCGAGATCGAGGGCGGAGTAGCGGCCGACCATCGCCGTATCGATCACGCCGAAGGCGACGATCGCAAGCTGGCCGATCAGCACGGGCCACGCAAGCCCGGCGATTTTCCGCACGTCCGCGAACATGATCAGTCCGTCTGGCGACGGATGGTGCGGCGCTTGACCGGCGGCTTCGGCCGGTCGATCCGAACGTACAGGCGGAAGCGCTCGTCACGGTCGGCGACGCGGCGGCCTTCCCACACCAGCTTCCAGATGTAGGTGGGCATCGAACTCGGTTCGCCGAAGTCCTGGCGGTCCTGACGCAGGATCACGTCGCAGTCTTCGTTGAACGAGAAGTGCATGTCGCCGAAGTAGGCGAAGGTGGCGATCTGCGCATCGCCGAGCCGTACCGGCGAGATACAGCTGTAGTCGTCGGGCAGATGACTCGAGATCTGTTCGGCGACATCCTTGTAGGTCCGGCTGTAGTTGATGAGCGGCAGCCACAAGGTCATCAGCAGCACCCACATCAGCGTGGTGCCGGCGCTCGACAGTACGACGCTGCGCCACAGCACTTTCGGATGCCGTGACATCCGCCAGCGCGCGAGCGCGAACCAGCAGACGGTGACCGCCACCGCGCAGACGAACGACAGGATCTTGAACTGCGGCGTGAAACCGGGCGCATAGCGCGCGAGATTGCGTGCGAGCGGCTGCGGAAACCCGGTCAGACCCGCGAGCCAGAAGAGCCACACCGCGGAACCGATGATCGTGAAGCTCAGCATCGCGAACCAGTCGATCGCATTGATCGCGCCGCGCTTCAAGGTGGGCAGTGCGAACGTGGCGAGCACCGCGAGAGCCGGCAGCAGCAGCATGTAAAGCCGGTTCGACTCATGGCTTTGCAATACCACGAGGATCAGCAGCGGCGTAATCACCGACAGCGGAATCGCGACGTGCGGCGCGCGGCGCAGGCCGGCCCAGCTGAAGAACGCCCACAGCGCGAGCGGCCATGCGGGCCAGGTGAAGAGCGGCAGGTTCTTCAGTGCGTAACGCAGCACCGGGTCGGGCGAGCCGCCGAATGCGTTGATACTGCCGCGCATCCACTGGTTGAGGAACCAGACGGCATCGTCGGGGAAGGCCGACAGCACGGCGAGCGGCCACGAGACCGCTACCACGAGTGCAACCGGCAGGCCTGCGAGTAGCAGCCAGCGCGAGCGCGTTTCGCGGACGATCAGCGTCATCGCGAGCGTGCCGACGAGCAAGGCGCCGACCAGTACCGGCGTGCTCGACAGGGCGACGAGGCCGATCGAGAGTCCCCAGACCAGTGCACCCTGTAGCGGCTTGTCGATCATCCGCACAAGGCCGTAGACGAGCATCGCGACGCAGACGAATTGCACGATCTGCGGCGTGGTTTCGTGGCCGCGCTCGGCGAGACCGAAGCAGGCGAGGAGAATCAGCAGGGCGCCGTCCGCGAGCGTGCGACCGAAGTCGCGCGGCTCCGGCTCGCCGCCGAACGCATATTTGAACGGCTGGACTTCGGGGCGGCGGCCGAGCAGATAAGCGGCGTACCAGACGAACGCGCAGGCAACGCAAAACAGCAAGCCGGTGAAGACGCGCGACGCATTGCTCGCGTCGACCCACGGCGCCAGCATGCGGATGGCACTGGCGCCGAGCCAGTAGCCCAGCGGCCCTTCTGCGGTCATGTACTTGCCAACCAGATTCGGCAGCAGCCAGTCGTGCAGGTGGCCCGTCGCCATCGTCCACATGACGCCGAAGCCGGCTGCATCCTCGTTTTTCCACGGATCGCGGCCGAACAGGCCGAACGAAGCGTAGATGATGCAGATAGCGAGCAGCAGCCAGCGAGGTAATGCACTGGTCGCGGAGGCGGTGAGGCGAACGGCAGGTCTCATGCAGGTGTCTGGGTATCGGAGAGGCAGTGCGGCAGGCAGCGTGAACCGTGGCCCGGGTCGACGGCCGGTCTGGAGCATCCGGCATTGTAGACGTGCCGCGCGTTGGCCGTCACGGCTGGCTGTCTTGCCGGTGCTTACGTGGGGCTATCGGGTGCCAGGCGATAAAAAAGGGCAGCTTACGCTGCCCCTTGGTGCCTTGCTTCGGCCACGAGATCAATCGAGGCCCGCAATGCCGCCCGCTTACTTCGCGGCGACCTTGCCGATGGCGCGTGCGCCGAACTTCTTGTTGAACTTCTCGACACGGCCGGCCGTGTCCATGATCTTCTGCTGACCCGTGTAGAACGGATGCGATTCCGACGACACTTCGATCTTCGCGAGCGGGTACGTCTTGCCGTTGAATTCAGCGGTTTCGCGAGTCTGGATGGTCGAGCGCGTCACAAACTTGAAGTCGATCGACATATCGACGAACAGGACTTCGCGGTAATCGGGGTGAATGCCTTCTTTCATGGTCGTTCCTTTAATCTGGCGGTAGCCAACCCGCGTGCCGCCGCGTTAGGCGCGAACGGCATTTTGGCGCGAGCCACTTGCCTACGGTCGAAAAACGGCGATTATGCCAGAAAATCAGTTGGTTGACGACTTTTTAGGTGCCTGCGTGTGAAGAGCGCCGGTGCGCGCCGGATCCTGCCGGTAATAGCGCGCGAGCAGCCGGTACAGCTCGGGGTACTCGGCCTCGAACGCGTGCGGCTGGACGAACAGCGCTTCGCTGCAAACGGCAAAAAATTCCGATGGATGGTCCGCGGCATAGGGATCGATCAACGACTCCCGCTCGAAGCGCGACCAGCGGCGCTGCGGCACCGCATCGATTTTCGCGCAGAACTGGTCGTAGGCATGGTCGAACACGCCGGCCCAGGCCGCTGCGTCGAGCGGCGCGTGCCAGCGGCGAAAGAGCGGCGGGTGGCCGTCGGCTTCGCCGCTCAGCATGTCGATCTTGTGCGCGAATTCGTGGATCACGACGTTGTATGCGTCCCGGCCGTCGGTCATCTGCGCGTCTTCCCATGACAGCACTACCGGGCCGCCTTCCCATGCTTCGCCACTGGCGTCGTGTTCGACTTCGTGGACGACGCCGTCTTCGTCCTCGACGGTTTTGCGGATCACGAATTCGCCCGGATAGACGATCACGCCGACCCAGCCGCGATACAGCTCGAGCCCGAGATTCAATATCGGCAGGCTCGCCTGCGCGGCGATCGCGACGGTGATCGCATCGGTCAGTTCGAGGTCGTGTGCCGTCGAGAACTGCTTCTGCGCGATGAACAGGCTGGTCAGCTCGCGCAGGCGGACGAGATCGGCGGCGTCGAGATGGGCGAGGAAGGGCAGGCCATCGAGCGTCTGCTGCCAGAGCGCATCGGGAATCGCGTGGAGGCGCAGCGCGCGATCGCGGCGGCGGGAATCGAACCAGTGAGTGAGTTTCGCAAGCATCGGTCAGTCGATCTGTTTTTGCCACGCGGCGAAGATGCCGCCGCAGACGGCCACGCCGATCAGGAAGTAAAAGCCATCCAGCGAGGTCAGGAAGCTGGCCTGCCGCGCCACCGTTCTGCTGACTTCGACGATAGCCAGCGCGTGCGCTTCGGCGAGCGAGCGTCCGGTCGAGACGAAGTCGTTCGTCAGTGCCGCGATCGTACTCTGGAATGCGGGATTGAACGGGTTCGCGTATTCGGCGAGCCGCGCCTGATGTAGCGCCTGACGATGCTGCTCGATGATGATGACCGATGCTGTCGCGAATGAAATGGTCAACTGTCGAACGATGTTTTTCAGGCGATAGCCGTGCGTGAATTCTTCGATCGCGAAGATCCGGAAGGTCAGGTTGGCGACCGGTAGCACGATGAACAGCAGCAACAGTCCGCGCAGCAACAGCGGCACGATCAACGCGGCTTCGCCGACGTCGGGCGACATCCGCGTCATCCATGCAGCGGCGAAAGCGGCAATCGCAAAGCCTGGCACGATGATCCACTTCTTGCGCGGCAGCAGTTTCGCGTAGCGCAGATAGACGAACAGCGCGCTGGCGGAAATGAGCGACGTCACGCCGACGAGTTGCCCGGTGTTTTCCACCGGATAGCCCAGCCCGCCTTCGAGAAACCGCGCGATCAGATAGCTGAACGCGGTCGACTCGTAGTAGTAGAACATGTAGAGAATCAGGCCCATCTGGAAGGTCTTTTCACGCAATGCATGCAGGCGCACCAGCGGCGAAGGATGATGCCATTGCTGCCAGGCGAACCATGCAAGCGCGCCGATGCCGGCGACGGTCAGCACAACCAGTTCCGGCGACGCGCTAAAGAGCTTGAAGCGGACCTGCTGCATCACGATCTGCAGCGCGCCTTGTGCGAACGCGAAGATCAGGTAGGGCCAGAAATGTGTCGCGCCACGTTCCTCGGGTTGCACGTCGCCGGAGTTGGGTAGCGCCAGCAACGCGAGGATCGCGAACAGCACACCGACCGGCGCCGTACAGGCAAACAGCGCGCGCCAGTCGAAATGCGCGACGAGCTGACCGCCCAGCAGCGGCGCCAGCGCGGTGCTCACGACGATCAGGATCAGGAAGGCGCGCGTGGCGGCGGGGCGTTGTTGGGGCGTGAAACTGAGCTGGATCAGGATACGGCAGGTGCCCATCATCGGGCCGATGAAGTAGCCCTGAAAGCCGCGTGCAAACGCGAGTTCGACGGAGCTTTCGCAGAGCGCCGCCGCGACCGCGCCAGCGGCATAAAGCAGCATGCAGCCTGCGACGTAGCGCCGATAACCGATCCGCTCGACCCACCATTGCTGCTGCAGGATGCCGAGCACCGCAGCGACGGCATAGGCGCTCGATGACCAGACGAGCTCATCTGGCGACGCATTGACGCCGCCCGCGATATAGCTCGTGAAGAACGAGAAGATGGCGTTGTCGAAGTAATCGAGGCCGGTGACGACCGCGAGTACCCATGGGAAGAAATCGCCGCGCAGCTTTTCGGCACTGAAAAGCGGGACACGTGATGGCGCAGCGTTCATGCAGACCGGTTCCGCGCGGTGGTTCGCTTTGCCGCCTTTTTCGCGGCCTTTACCGGTTGGGTCTGGTCAGTTTGCTTTGCGGTCGTAGTCCGCTTTCTGGCAAGCGCATTGCGCCGCTGTTCGAGCAGCACATCCACGCTTTCTCCCGCGACGCGCCGCTCCACATATTCGAGATCTCGACTCAGCTCGGCTTTCAGCGTTTGCGCTTCCTTCAGTTCGCGCCGGACGGCGCCGATGCGCGCATCGAGCGCGTCGATCTGCTGCGCGAGCGCGTCGCGGACTTCCCGCAGCGATTCGTCCGACAGCCGCGCGCGACCGTTCTCATGGCGTTCGAACGGGCGCTTCAGCATCTCGGTGATGCCTTCCAGCGAGAAGCCAAGCGAGCGCAGACGCAGGATTCGCGCGAAACGTTCGAGGTCGTCGGCGTCGTACAGGCGATAGCGGCCTTCGCTGCGTGTCGGTGTGACCAGACCGCGCTCCTCGTAGTACTTCAGGGTGCGTGGCGTGACCTGCAACTGCTTTGCTGCGTCCTGCACGGTCAGCAAGGGGGACACGGGATCTTTCGTCATGGCGAATGGGGAGCATGAAGCGATAGTCCGGATTATAGTACAACGTGAACGTGCACGTACAGGTTGGTGGGCGACGATACAGCAAGACGGCAAGATAATCTCGTGCATCACAGACGAAAAAAAACCGTCCGCGGGAAGCGGACGGTTTTTCTGTTGCGACGCAGGCTTTGCCGAAGCCGCTGCGCAGCGTGACGTTGCGGCGCGCTAGCTGCCGCGTCGCATCATGTCGAAGAACTCGGAATTGTTCTTGGTCTGGCGAACCTTGTCGAGCAGGAATTCCATTGCTTCGACTTCGTCCATGTCGTGGATGAACTTGCGCAGGATCCAGATTTTTTGCAGGATTTCCGGCCGGATCAACAGTTCTTCGCGACGTGTGCCGGACTTGTTGAGGTTGATCGACGGGTAGACGCGCTTTTCGGCGAGACGGCGCTCGAGGTGCACTTCCATGTTGCCGGTGCCCTTGAACTCTTCGTAGATCACGTCGTCCATGCGGCTGCCGGTTTCGATCAGCGCGGTGCCGATGATGGTCAGCGAACCGCCTTCCTCGATATTACGAGCGGCACCGAAGAAGCGCTTCGGGCGCTGCAGTGCGTTGGCATCGACACCACCCGTCAGTACCTTGCCTGACGCCGGCACAACCGTGTTGTACGCCCGCGCGAGACGCGTGATCGAATCGAGCAGGATCACGACGTCGTTCTTCATTTCGACGAGGCGCTTCGCTTTCTCGATCACCATCTCGGCGACCTGCACGTGACGTGCGGCGGGTTCATCGAACGTGGACGCGATGACTTCGCCGGCCACCGAACGCTGCATTTCCGTCACTTCTTCCGGGCGTTCGTCGATCAGCAGCACGAACAGGATGACATCGGGATGGTTCTGCTTGATCGCGTGTGCGATGTGCTGAAGCATCACGGTCTTACCGGACTTGGGCGAGGCGACCAGCAGGCCGCGCTGGCCCTTGCCGATCGGCGCGATCATATCGATGACGCGGCCCGTCACGTTCTCCTCACCGCGCATTTCGCGCTCGAGCAGCAGCACCTTGTTCGGGTGCAGCGGCGTGAGGTTTTCGAACATGATCTTGTGCTTCGAGGCCTCGGGCGCCTGCCCGTTGACCTTGTCGACCTTGACCAGTGCGAAGTAGCGCTCGCCGTCCTTCGGCGTGCGGACTTCACCTTCGATCGTGTCGCCGGTATGCAGATTGAAGCGGCGGATCTGCGACGGGCTGATGTAGATGTCGTCCGTGCTCGCGAGATACGAGGTTTCCGGCGAACGCAGGAAGCCGAAGCCGTCCGGAAGCACTTCGAGCGTGCCGTCACCGAAAATTGTTTCGCCCGTCTTGGCGCGCTTTTTAAGAATAGCGAACATCAGTTCCTGCTTGCGCAGGCGGTTCGCACTTTCGATCTCGAGGCCATTGGCCATCTCGATCAGTTCGGACACGTGCTGTGTCTTGAGCTCGGATAAATGCATACGGAGAACCCGCAGGAGAAGGTGCGACGAAATGAAATCTGGGAGGAGAGTTGAGCGGAACCGCTCAAGGACTTACGCGTTACACGTCTTTTCGACGTTTTCTAGATTCTAGCATAGCACACGCCAGCATCCGCCAACGTGACGGAGCGGCATCTAACGATCGGGCGTGTTGTCGGTCGACAACACGCCCGATTCAGGGCGCAGCCTGCGCGCCGTGCAAAAACAGGTTACAGGTTGCCGTCGAGGAACGCGGTGAGTTGCGATTTCGACAGGGCGCCCACTTTCTGTGCAGCGACCGCGCCGTTCTTGAACAGGATCAGCGTGGGGATGCCACGCACGCCGAACTTCACCGGCGTCGATTGATGTTCGTCGACATTGATCTTGGCGATCTGTACACGACCGTCGTATTCCTTCGCGACTTCGTCGAGGATCGGCGCAATCATCTTGCACGGACCGCACCATTCGGCCCAGAAGTCGAGTAGCACGGGTTTATCGGATTTGACGACGTCCGCTTCAAACGATGCGTCGCTAATATGCTTGATTTGTTCGCTCATTGTATGAATACCTCTTTCGGATCGAGGCCGGCCTGAATTGCTCGCCACGATACACCAAAACCGGAAAAACTTCTGTTCGTGTTGCCGCGAGCCGGGCCCCGTCGAACCCGTTCGATAATCCGCGTAAGCGGCCTCGAAGGGTGCTGGGGTGCCAAGTATTGCGGGACATCTGCACGCCAGTTTAGCTTAAATCACTATGTGTTGCCCGCCGTGATAGTAGTCATCAGGGCAGTGGGGTTTCATCCTGCCGACGTGCTGCCACGTCCCTTATCTGGTGATTCCGGAGACAAACACAAGAGGCACGCGACGAGCGTTGACTCAATGGTCTTCGTAGAATTGCCGCCATTTACTGTCGCGTTGTCGGGGTACCGATGATACAATTCAACGTGACGGGCCTCCTCGCATGGAGGGGCGGTCAACCTGGTCAGGTCGGGAACGAAGCAGCCACAGCCGTTTTCCACCAGTGCCGAGGGTCAGGCTCGTCACCTTCCTTTTTCCGCTTTCTTTTCCTCGCAGTTTTTCTGCCATTCCCCATCTCTTCAGATAGCGTGTGCGCGCGCAGTTTTCTGTCTTTTCCGGTTTCGAACTATCTTTCCATTAGTGAAAATCAATGGCGCGGCGACGTATGCCTGTCCCCGCAGCTGACCGTTCTCGATTCGTCTTTGCCCGGCATCGTTACTGATACAATTTCTCGATGACCTATCAAGTTCTCGCACGCAAATGGCGGCCGAAGGATTTCGCTTCGCTCGTCGGACAGGAGCACGTGGTGCGCGCGCTCACGCACGCGCTCGACGGCGGCCGGCTACATCACGCCTATCTGTTTACCGGAACCCGCGGGGTCGGCAAGACGACGCTCTCGCGGATCTTCGCGAAGGCGCTGAACTGCGAGACCGGTGTTACGTCCACGCCGTGCGGCGTGTGTCGTGCGTGCCGTGAGATCGACGAGGGCCGTTTCGTCGACTATGTCGAGATGGATGCGGCGAGCAATCGTGGCGTCGATGAGATGGCTGCGCTGCTCGAGCGCGCGGTTTATGCGCCGGTCGATGCGCGCTTCAAGGTCTACATGATCGACGAAGTGCACATGCTCACGAACCACGCATTCAACGCGATGTTGAAGACGCTGGAAGAACCGCCCGCACACGTCAAGTTCATTCTCGCCACGACCGATCCGCAGAAAATTCCAGTCACTGTGCTGTCGCGCTGCCTGCAGTTCAATCTGAAGCAGATGCCGGCTGGCCACATCGTGTCGCACCTGGAACGGATTCTCGGCGAAGAGCAGATCAGCTTCGAGGCGCAGGCGCTGCGTTTGCTGGCGCGTGCCGCGGATGGATCGATGCGCGATGCGCTGTCGCTGACCGATCAGGCGATCGCTTACTCAGCCAACCAGATCACCGAGGACGCCATACGCGGCATGCTTGGCGCGCTCGACCAGAGTTATCTGGTGCGTTTGCTCGATGCACTGGCCACCGGCGACGGTGCCGCAGTGCTCGCAATCGCCGATGAAATGTCGCTGCGCAGCCTGTCGTTTTCGACGGCGCTGCAGGATCTGGCGAGCCTGTTGCATCGAATCGCATGGGCACAGTTCGCACCGGCGTCGGTGCTGGACGAGTGGCCGGAAGCAACCGATCTGCGTCGCTTTGCCGATGCGTTGAGCGCGGAGCAGGTTCAGTTGTTCTATCAGATCGCAACGATCGGACGCAGCGAACTGGGCCTTGCACCGGATGAATACGCGGGCTTTACGATGACGCTGCTGCGCATGCTTGCATTCGAGCCGGCACCGGGTGGTGGTGGCGGTGGCACCGTGCCGACGGCGCGCGTGCCGTCGGGTGACGCGGCAGGTGGTCGGCGCGCGTCTGCACCGGTGGTCGCTGCGCAGCAGGGTGTCGCGCGTTCAGCCGAGCCCGCTGCGCCGGTTGATGCGGCGCGGTCCGTGAGCGTAGCTGCGGCCGCAGCTGCAACTTCACCAGTGGTTAACACTCCGGCTGGCAAGATCGAGCGGATCTCCGTGCCGGACGCGCCAGTTGCGTCGCCGGAAGCCGCAGCCCCAATCGTGGCAGCCGCCGCGGCACCCGCAATCGTGCCGACGGACAGCGCGACGACACACACTGTCGCGGCAGAATCGATTGAAACTGCGTCCGTCAGTGTCAAATCGGAATCGCAAACTGCTCACGACGATGCAGTTGATTCTACGCAGGGCGTAGCCGCCAGACCCGTATCGCAACTGCAACCGGTCGAGCTACCCGCCGCTGCTTCGGCCGCGGCACCCGAAGCAGCGCCCAATCTCCCGCTCGTTGCAGCAGAAAGCGCATCGGAAACCGCAGCCGCCGGTGCCGCACGCCGCGCAGGTGGTGCCAGCGCCGCGCTCGATGTATTGCGTAACGCGGGCCTCAAGGTTTCATCGGGACGCGATCGCTCAAACGCCGCTGCGACCCAGCCGGCATCGCCTGCCGCAGCAAAGGTCGCTGCGCCACGCGTGAACGTTCCGGTGCCGACGCCGCGACCGGCTGCACGCAGTGCTGCGTCAGGTGAACCGGCTGCGCGTCAGCCGGCCACTGGACAGGGCGCCACCGGACCACGCTCAGCATCGACACCGCCGTGGGACGACATGCCGCCGGACGATTACGTCCCGGTCTCGCTGGACGATGCGTACTTCGCGCCGCCCGACGACGGCTTCGTGCCCGCGTTCGACAACGGCCCCGACGATGTCCGCGTGACCACGGCCACACCCGCGCCCGCCGTCGATACGCGATCACTGCCACCCGCAGTCGCGCTCGATCCGCTCGGCTTCAATGGCGACTGGCCTGCGCTCGCCGCGGGCCTGCCGCTGAAGGGCATCTCGTATCAACTGGCGTTCAATAGCGAACTGATGGCGCTCGACGGCACGACGCTGCGCCTGAATGTGCCAGTGCCGCAGTACGCGGAGGCATCGCAGGTCGCGAAGCTCAAAGTAGCGCTGGCCGAACGGCTCGGCCAGGCTGTCGATGTGCAGGTCGAAGTCGGACCGGCGCGGCGCACTGCTGCGGCGTTCGATGCCGCAGCTCGCGCGCAGCGTCAGCAGGAAGCCGAGCGTGAAATCGGCACTGATCCATTCGTGCAATCGCTGATCCGCGAATTCGGCGCGAGCATCGTGCCCGGCTCGATCCGGCCGATTGCGCAGGATACGGCCGCGGGCACGCCGCCGTCCGTCCATTAACTGCAGGTACGCCGCTAGATAGAGCGTCCGCGAATTTCTTTTCCGCCGGTAACCTGACCCTCCGTGCAGCGTCGAGCGCGCAGGCAGGCAAACCCGAATCACGATTTCATACGATCCAGAAGGAGCACACCCATGATGAAAGGCCAACTCGCCGGGCTGATGAAGCAGGCCCAGCAGATGCAGGAAAACATGAAGAAGATGCAGGAGCAACTCGCGCTGATCGAGGTCGAGGGCCAGTCGGGCGCCGGTCTCGTGAAGGTGACGATGACCTGCAAGAACGACGTGCGCCGCGTATCGATTGATCCGAGCCTGCTCGCCGACGACAAGGACATGCTTGAAGACCTCGTCGCCGCAGCGTTTAACGACGCCGTACGCAAGGCCGAAGCCACCGCGCAGGAAAAGATGGGCGGCATGACTTCGGGCCTGCCGCTGCCGCCGGGCTTCAAGTTGCCTTTCTGACCGTGCGCTGAATAGCACGTCGCCTTCTGGACCTCGAAACGGCGCCGTGCGATTCAACCCTTGCGCTTTCTTCCCTCCGACGCCGCCGATACCGCATGAAACAACCTTCCGCCCTGTCGGCGCTCGTCGAGGCGCTGCGTGTATTGCCCGGCGTCGGGCCGAAATCCGCGCAGCGCATGGCGTATCACCTGATGCAGCACGACCGCGAAGGCGCGGAGAAACTCGGTCGCTCGTTGATGTTCGCGACCGAGCATCTGCAGCATTGCGAGAAGTGCAACACGTTTACCGAAGCGCAGATCTGCGAGGTCTGCAGCGACACGGAGCGAGACACAACGCTGCTGTGCGTGGTCGAAACACCGGCTGATCAGATCATGCTCGAACAGACCATGACCTACCGTGGTCTGTATTTCGTGCTGATGGGGCGGCTGAGTCCGCTCGACGGGATCGGTCCGAAGGAGATTCATTTCGATCGGCTCGTCAGGCGCGCCACCGACGGCATCGTAAAGGAGGTCGTACTTGCGACTAACTTCACGAACGAAGGCGAGGCCACCGCGCACTATCTCGGGCAGACGCTCAAGGCGCGCGGCCTGAGCGTCACGCGTCTTGCGCGCGGCGTGCCAGTGGGCGGCGAACTCGAATACGTCGACGCCGGCACGATTGCGCGCGCGATGCTCGACAGACGCTCGCTATAACGGCTCCACCGGTCGTTACGTGAGACCCGGAAGACCCGCACAACAGACACAGGAATCCAGACAGATGAGCGCGACGAACGCCACGGGCGGCCCGCTTGCGGGCGTGAAGGTACTCGAACTCGGCACCTTGATCGCGGGTCCGTTCGCGGCGCGTTTTCTCGGCGAATTCGGGGCGGACGTGATCAAGATCGAAGACCCGAAGGGCGGCGATCCGCTGCGCAAATGGCGCAAGCTTTATCCGGAAGCGGGCGGCACGTCGCTGTGGTGGGCGGTGCAGGCGCGTAACAAGAAATCGGTGACGGTGAATCTGAAAGCCGACGAGGGCAAGGAGATCGTGCGCCGGCTCGCGCAGGAAGCGGACATCGTGATCGAGAATTTCCGGCCCGGGCTGCTCGAAAAACTCGGGCTTGGCTACGACGTGCTGTCGGCTGAGAACCCCGGGCTCGTGATGGTGCGGCTCTCCGGTTACGGTCAGAGCGGGCCGTATCGCGATCGGCCTGGTTTCGGTGCGATCGCTGAATCGATGGGGGGCTTGCGGCATA
This sequence comes from Paraburkholderia acidicola, assembly GCF_002362315.1. Lineage (GTDB taxonomy): Bacteria > Pseudomonadota > Gammaproteobacteria > Burkholderiales > Burkholderiaceae > Paraburkholderia > Paraburkholderia acidicola. The sequence continues at coordinate 73,981 of NZ_MTZV01000003.1, read as the reverse complement.
TCACTGGCTATCCCGATCTGCCGCCGCCGCGCATCGGTATTTCGATCGGCGATTCGATCGCGGCGCTGCATGGTGTGATTGGCGCGCTGATGGCGCTGCATCATCGCCAGGTCAACGGCGGCAAAGGGCAGGTCGTCGATGTCGCGCTGTACGAAGCCGTCTTCAACATGATGGAAAGCGTGGTGCCCGAATACGGCGTGTACGGCATGGTGCGGGAACGCACCGGCGCGTCGTTGCCCGGCATCGTGCCGTCGAACACGTATCCGTGCCGCGACGGCAGCATTGTGATCGGCGGCAACAGCGATCCGATTTTCCGGCGCCTGATGCTCGCGATCGAACGCGACGATCTCGCGAACGATCCATCGCTCGCGCATAACGACGGACGTGTGCCGCGCACGGCGGAAATCGACGGTGCGATTGCAGCCTGGCTCGCGTCCCGCACGATCGACGAAGCGCTCGCCGTGCTGAACGCCGCTGACGTGCCGGTTGGGCGGATCTACAGCGTGGCCGACATGTTCACCGACCCGCAATACATGGCGCGGCACATGATCCAGCATTTCAAGTGGCAGGACGGCCGTGATATTGCGTTGCCTGGCGTCACGCCGAAGCTCTCGGACACGCCCGGCGAGACGCGCTGGCTCGGACCGGCACTCGGTGAACATACCGACGAGGTCTTGCAATCGCTGGGTTACGACGCGGAGCGCATTGCGCGGTTGCACGCGCAACAGATCGTTTGAGTGGTGTCGGCGCGGGTTGCGTCGGGCGTCTGGCTGCTACGCGACGCGCAGCCGACCGGACACTAATCCGCGACGACAGGAATCACAATCCTGGACTCTACGAACTGCGCCGTAGCTTCCCCCTACGGCACGATCACAATCTTGCCCGTCACACGCCGCTCAGCCATATCACGCAGCGCGCGCCCGGTATCCTCCAGCGAATAACGCGCCGAAATGAAAGGCCGCAGCTTGCCTTGCTGCATCCAGCCCAGCAGTTCCTTGAACGCGGCAGCGTTGCGCTGCGGTTCGCGCTTCGCAAAATCGCCCCAGAAAACGCCAACGAGGCTCGCGCCTTTCAACAACGTGAGGTTGAGCGGCAGCTTCGGAATCTCGCCGTTCGCGAAGCCGACCACCAGATACCGCCCGCGCCAGCCGATGCTGCGAAACGCCGGCTCCGCATAGACACCGCCGACCGGATCGTAGATCACGTCCGGCCCCTTGCCGTCCGTCAATGCCTTGATGCGCTCGCGCAGGTCTTCGCGGCTGTAGTTGATGGTTGCATCCGCACCGTGTTCGACACAGGCAGCGAGCTTTTCATCGGTTGATGCGGCAGCGATGACACGCGCGCCAAGCGCCTTGCCGATCTCGACGGCCGCGAGTCCGACGCCGCCCGCCGCACCGAGCACGAGCATGGTCTCGCCGGCCTGCAGCGCGGCACGATCGACCACCGCGTGATGCGAGGTTCCATAGACGAGCGTGAAGGCCGCGGCCTGCGCGAAATCGATTCCATCGGCGAGCGGAATACACGCGGCGGCAGGGGCGACGGCCTGCTCCGCAAAGCCTCCCGAGCCGGTGAACGCCACGACGCGCGCGCCCGGGCGAACATGCGTCACACCATCGCCGACCGCACGCACGATACCCGCGACTTCGGAGCCCGGCGTGAACGGCAGCGCCGGCTTGAACTGGTATTTGTTTTCGATGATCAGGACATCGGGAAAATTGACACTTGCGGCCTTCACGTCGATCACGACTTCGCCGGTTTTCGGTTGCAGGTCCGGCAGATCTTCGACGACCAGGCTCTCCGGCGGCCCATACTCGTTGCAGCGAATCGCGCGCATGTTGTCTCCTCAGCGGGGTTCTGTTGCCAGCGGCTGGCAAGGTGGATAAAGCGGGTATAGCGAATATAAGCAGGTATGCGGAACGACACGGCGTCGTATGAAATACCCGACAGGGATCGAGTGTAAAGCAAGCCGAACGACCGTGCGTTTTTATCGTGCGAAGGGTCGGGCGCGCATCGTGCAGGCCCTGTCGTTCGCGTGCCTTCCTTCCTCGGTTACAATCGCCGGATGCGAATCCTACTCAGCAATGACGACGGTTATCTGGCGCCCGGCCTTGCTGCGCTCTATGAAGCGCTGAAGCCGCTCGCCGACGTCACCGTGATGGCACCCGAGCAGAACTGCAGCGGCGCGTCGAACTCGCTGACGCTGTCGCGGCCGCTATCGGTGTTGCGCGCACCGAACGGCTTCTATTACGTGAACGGCACACCCACCGACTCCGTGCACGTCGCGCTGACCGGCATGCTCGACCACACGCCCGATCTCGTCGTATCCGGCATCAACAACGGCCAGAACATGGGCGAGGACACGTTGTACTCGGGCACGGTCGCGGCAGCGACCGAAGGCATCATGTTCGGCGTGCCGGCCATTGCGTTTTCGCTTGTCGACAAAGACTGGGTGCATCTCGAAGATGCCACTCGCGTCGCCGCGGAAATCGTTGCGCATTATCTGAAAGCGCCGTTGCCCGGTCATCCGCTGCTGAACGTCAACATCCCCAATCTGCCGTACGCACAACTGCGCGACTGGCAGGTGACACGGCTCGGCAAACGCCATCCGTCGCAGCCGGTGATCCGCCAGACCAACCCACGCGGCGAGCCGATCTACTGGATCGGTCCTTCCGGCAGCGCGCGCGATGCCAGCGAAGGCACCGATTTCCACGCAGTCGCCAATGGCCACGTGTCGATCACGCCGCTGCAACTCGATCTGACTCACACTCATATGCTGCCCGCGGCGCGCGAATGGGCGCGCGCCGGGAGCGGCGCTTCATGAGCGGCGAACGCGCGAAGCGCTTCCCGCTGGGGCTCGAGGATCTGGTGCGCGAGCCGCGCAAGCCCGAAGGGCGGTCCGGCGAACTGCGCGCGTCCGGCGCCTCGGGTGCATCGGTTACCTCAGGTCACAGCGCGACGGACTCGCGCCCGGGCACGGCACGCACACCGGTCGGTACGCGCGCCGACACCACCGGCCATCGCGCTGCCCGCCATCCGGCGAAAACGCCGGAGCGCAGCACGGCCCCGAATGTCGCCTTGAACGGCGCACTGGCGCTGACCTCGGAACGGGTGCGCGAGCGCATGGTCGAACGCCTGCGCACGAATGGCGTGACCGATCCGCGTGTGCTGCATGCGATGTCGGTGGTGCCGCGCCACATGTTCATCGATCCGGGGCTCGCCACGCAGGCTTACGAAGACGCCGCGCTGCCCATCGGTCATCACCAGACGATCTCGAAGCCTTCGGTGGTGGCACGGATGATCGAACTCGCGGCAGCAGGCCGTACGCTCGCGAGCGTGCTCGAGATCGGTACCGGTTGCGGTTATCAGGCGGCGGTGCTGAGCCAGGTAGCGCGCGACGTGTATTCGATCGAACGCATCAAACCGCTTTACGAACGCGCCAAGATCAATCTGCGTCCGCTGCGCATTCCGAACATCCGGCTGCATTACGGCGACGGGCGGCTCGGTTTGCCATCGGCCGCACCGTTCGATGCGATCGTGATTGCCGCTGCAGGACTCGATGTGCCGCAGGCGCTGCTCGAACAACTGACGATCGGCGGGCGGCTCGTCGCACCGGTCGGTACGCAGAGCGGGCCGGCGCAGGTGCTGACGCTCGTCGAGCGCACCGGGCCCGCGCAATGGCGCGAATCGCGGCTTGATCGCGTTTTCTTTGTACCCTTAAAATCCGGAGTGATTTGATACCGATGAGTATGTTGCGCGCGATGCAAACAATCAGCTTGAATGTCCGCCTGACCTTAGCCCAGCGTACTGTGTGCGTGGTCGCGCTCTCCCTGTTGACGGCCTGTGCGACACGGCTCGATCAGGCGCCCGTCGTCGATCGTTCCGGCGCGCTGGCTACGCAGGGCGCGCAGCCTGCCGTGCCGCCCGGTCCGCCGCCGCCCGGTTACTACCGTGTGAAGCCAGGCGACACCCTCTACCGGATTGCGCTCGAGAACGGTCAGAACTATCGCGATATTGCGACGTGGAACAATCTCGCCAACCCGAACCAGATCGAAGTCGATCAGTTGCTGCGTGTCGCGCCGCTGGGTGCGAACGTCGCCGGGTTGACGCCGGGAGTCGCGACCGCGCCGGTGACGGGCGGCAGCGTACAGAGCGCGCCGCTCGGTGGTACGGGCGCAGCCACGACCGGTGCCGCGGCGGGCGTCATGCCGGCGCCGCCGCTCTACAGTTCCGATTCGGGCGCCACCGCGACGGTGCCGCCAGCCAGCGCAGGCGCGAGCGATGCTACGGCGTCGAGCGGTCCGATCGCCTTCGCATGGCCGGCGCGCGGTCCCGTCCTCGGTACGTTTGATGACGCCAAAAACAAGGGTGTGAATATCGGCGGTGCAGCGGGCGATCCGGTGACAGCCTCGGCCGACGGTCGCGTGGTTTATGCCGGAAACGGGCTGCGCGGATACGGCAATCTAATTATCATCAAACATGACGCAACTTATCTCACCGCGTATGCACACAACCGTGCTTTGATGGTAAAAGAGGGAGACGCGGTGACCAAAGGGCAGAAGATCGCCGAAATGGGTAACAGTGATTCGGACCGCGTGATGTTGCACTTCGAAGTTCGCCGGCAGGGCAAACCTGTCGACCCGCTGAAGTATTTGCCGCCTCAATAAGCGACACGACCATGCCGAAACCGAAGCGCCGTACGCAGCAAGCCGGGACTGAGAAGGTCAGCCGCGTCACGCGGGTGCCGGCGGATAGCGGCGCCGTTTCGGAGCCCGATGACGACAGCGTCGAGGATCTCGATAACGCACGGGAACCCGACGAGGCCGCGGGCGGCATCGACGACGCAGAAGAAACACGTGAAGGCGCGAGCAGCCCCGCGGCGGACGCCGACGATTTCCGCGCAATACTGCAGGCCGAACTCACGGCCGACACCATCCAGCACTACCTGAATCGCATCAGCGTCAAGCCGCTCCTCACCGTCGAGGAAGAGCAACGCTACTCGCGGCTCGCCAAAGCCGGCGAGTTCGAAGCGCGCCAGGTCATGATCGAGCGCAATCTGCGGCTCGTGGTCAGCATCGCGAAGGGGTATCTGAATCGCGGCGTGCCGCTGCTCGATCTGATCGAAGAGGGCAACCTCGGTCTGATGCACGCCATCGAAAAGTTCGATCCGACGCGCGGCTTCCGCTTCTCGACCTATGCGACGTGGTGGATTCGTCAGAGCATCGAGCGTGCAATCATGAACCAGGCGCGCACGGTGCGACTGCCAGTGCACGTGATCCGCGAACTCAACCAGGTGCTGCGCGCGAAACGCCATCTCGAGAAAAACTCGATGAACTCGGGCGAAGCGGCCGAGCGCCGTGACGCGAGCATCGACGACATTGCCTACCTGACCGGCAAGACCACCGAGGAAGTCACCGACATCCTCGCGCTGAACGAACACACTGCATCGCTCGATGCGCCGCTCGATCTCGATCCGGCGAGCAGCCTGCTCGACCTGCTGTCCGACGATCAAAGCCAGTCGCCCGATGCCGAGGTGCAGCACCGCGAGCTGGAGACGCTCACGCGCGCATGGCTCGCGCGGCTCTCCGACAAGCATCGCCACGTGATCGAACGGCGTTTCGGCCTGAATCACATCGAGCCGGCCACGCTCGAAGAACTCGCCGACGAAATGGGCCTGACGCGGGAACGCGTGAGGCAGATCCAGCAGGAAGCGCTGGTCCGGCTCAAGCGCTTCTTCGCATCCAACGGCGTGCGCAAGGACGCCGTTCTGTAAACACCGATGACACCGATTCTTGTTTTCGACATCGAGACGATTCCCGATGTCGCCGGCATTCGCCGCCTCGAAGACCTGCCTGCCACGCTGACCGATGCCGAGGTCGCCGAGCATGCGTTCGCCGCGCGCCGCGAGAAGACCGGCGGCGATTTTCTGCAGCACCATCTGCAGCGCATCGCGGCGATCTCCTGTGTGTTTCGCGACAACGCGGGCTTTCGGGTGCGTTCGCTCGGCTCGCTGGAGGACGGCGAGGCTGCGCTGATCCAGTCGTTTTACCGCACGATCGAGAAATACACGCCGCAACTCGTGTCGTGGAACGGTGGCGGCTTCGACCTGCCGGTACTGCATTACCGCGCACTGGTGCACGGCGTGCGCGCGTCGCGCTACTGGGATCTCGGCGAAGACGATCGCGAATTCAAGTGGAACAACTACATCAGCCGCTACCATTCGCGTCACACCGACCTGATGGACGTGCTCGCGATGTACCAGGCGCGTGCGAATGCGCCGCTCGATGCACTCGCGAAGCTGTGCGGCTTTCCCGGCAAGCTCGGGATGGACGGCGGGCAGGTGTGGCACGCATACCAGGAAGGGCGTCTCGAAGAAATCCGCAATTATTGCGAGACTGACGTCGTCAATACGTACCTGCTGTACTGCCGCTTCCAGTTGATGCGCGGTGGGCTTTCGCAGGCGGAATACGACGACGAGATCGTTCTCGTGAAGAATTCGCTGGCACTGGAGCCGGCAGCGCATTGGGCCCAGTACCTGGCTGCGTTCGAAGCCTGATTGCGCCTCTGCGTGCCGCGCTGCCCACTGGCCGCGCGCACCGCCAAATCCCCGGCGCCGCTTGCCGTTCGTCTACAATCTCGCCTTCCCCATCCGTCTGTCAGGAAGCCGCAGGTGTCCGAAACTGCTCCTCACCGCATGCGTAAAGGCAAAAGAAAGCCTGCGCAGGCAGCCCCCGCTGCTGACGTCGCCAAAGTCGACAGGGCTGCCGCCCCCATTCTGGAAATTCACTCGCTCGATATGGAAGCGCGCGGCGTCGGCCGCACGGTCAACGAAGACGGGACGCCCGGTAAGGTGATCTTCGTCGAAGGCGCTTTGCCAGGTGAGCGCGTCACCTATGCGAGCTACCGGAAGAAGCCGAGTTTCGAACAGGCGGAAGTCGTCGAGGTGTTGCGCGAAAGCGTGATCCGCACGAAACCGAAGTGCAGCTTCTTCGGTACCTGCGGCGGTTGTTCGATGCAGCACCTCGATATACGTGCGCAGATCGCCGTGAAGCAGCGCGTACTCGAAGACAACCTCGCTCATCTGGCGAAGCTGCGTGCGGAGACCGTGTTCCGGCCGATTCACGGGCCGTCGTGGGGCTACCGCTATCGTGCGCGGCTGACGGTGCGCGACATCGAGAAGAAGGGCGGCGTGCTGGTAGGGTTCCATGAACGCAAGAGCAGCTACGTCGCCGACATGACGAGCTGCGAAGTGCTGCCGCCGCACGTCTCGGCGATGCTCGTGCCGCTGCGCCAGCTGGTCGGGTCGCTGTCGATTCGCAACCGCATGCCGCAGATCGAACTCGCGGTCGGCACATCCGTGACCGCGCTCGTGCTGCGCGTGCTCGAGCCGATCAACGCCGACGACGAACAGCATCTGCGCGACTTCGCCGATGCGTACAAGGTGCAGTTCTGGCTCCAGCCGCAAGGGCCGGAGTCGGCTGTGCCGTTCTATCCGCTCGACGTCCCGCTTGATTACACCCTGCCGGAATTCGATATCCGGATGCCGTTCCGGCCCACCGACTTCACCCAGGTGAATCACCAGATCAACCGCGTGCTGGTGGGGCGCGCGCTGCGTCTGCTCGCGCCGGCGCGCGGCGATCGCGTGCTCGATCTGTTCTGCGGGATCGGTAATTTCACGTTGCCGCTCGCGCGGCTTGCGCGCGAGGTGGTGGGCATCGAAGGCAGCGAGGTGCTGACCACGCGTGCGCTCGCGAACGCGCAGGAGAACGGCGTGGCGGGGCATACGTCGTTTGCGTGCCGCAACCTGTTCGACGTCACCGCCGACGACATCCGCGCGCTCGGCGCATTCGACAAGTACCTGATCGATCCGCCTCGCGAAGGCGCGCTGGCGATTGCGAAGGCGTTGGCGGAGATCGCACAGAGTGGCACGGGTCCGCTGCCGCAACGAATCGTCTACGTGTCGTGCAACCCCGCGACGCTGGCTCGCGATGCCGGTCTGCTGGTCCATGAAGCCGGTTACCGGCTCAAAGGGGCGGGCGTGGTGAATATGTTCCCGCATACGTCGCACGTCGAATCGATTGCGTTGTTCGAGCGCGCTTAGCCTGCAGCAGGACCGGCAAAGAAAAACGCCACGGTGATTGCCGTGGCGTCTTGTTTTGCGGGCGGACTACGTGTGGCCTAGAACTGCCACCACGATTTTTCCTTACCCGGTCGCGCATGCCCGGTGATATACGGGCTGTCGGGGAAGGTCCCGGCCAGGATGCGCTTCGTGTCGTCGGCCAGTTGCGGCTGGTCGAGCCGCTGGTACGACAGCATCATGATGTGCAGTGCGTCCTCGATAGCGGGCGCGTTCTTGTATTCCTGAATCGCCAGCTGTGCGCGGTTGATCGCCGCCACGTAAGCGCCGCGACGATAGTAGTAATCGGCTGCGTGGACTTCGTGCGACGCGAGTGCGTTGACGATGTAGCGCATGCGCTGCGCGGCGTCCGGCGCGTACTTGCTGTTCGGGAACCGGTCGACCACGACCTTGAACGCGTCATACGACTCGCGCAGCGACTTCGGATCACGCTCGCTCATGTCCTGGCCGGAGAAGCGGCCAAACAGACCGAGGTCGTCGTTGAAGTGGATCATGCCCTTCAGGTAATACGCGTAAGGAATGTCCGGGTGATCCGGATGCAGCTGGATGAAGCGGTCGACGGCCTGGTCGGCAGCGTCGGTTTCGCTATCCTTCCAGTTACAGTACGCGACGTTGATCTGTGCCTGCTGGGCGAAATGGCCAAACGGATCGCGACCTTCGAGTGCTTCGAAATATTTCGCGCACTTGCCCCAGTCGCTGCCGTTCATTGCATCCTCGGCCTCCGTATATAATTTGCTATTCGGCCATGCGGCTGTTTCGTCGGTCTTTTGCGGCAGGCCATGACAGGCCGCCACCAGTGCAACGGCTGCAGCGCACGCAATATAGCGGGCCACGTTCATGATCGTCTTTCGGGCCGTAGTCTTCCGGACAACCGCTTCAGCGGTTGCCGTCCCCAGGCCCGTATTCATAATGGTGTTCAAGGCTCGCATTTCCCAGTCTAGCTTTACGTCCAGGTGACCCAGACTCGATGACCCGCTCTTATACTCCGGTAACCGCTGCCGGCGTCCAGAATAGCAACGAAGATTATAGCCCAGGTGCAGAGGCCGCCGACGCAGCAGGGGTGGATTCGCTCGACGACGACCTCGCGGGCGACGCGCTGGCGCCGCTTGCGATGGCCTCGACGGCGGCCGGATCGGCGGAAACGGCGCCGCGCGTGGTGGCGGTGCCGCCCGAACTTGCCGGCGAACGGCTCGACAAGGTCCTCGCAAAAGTATTTCCGGAATTTTCCCGCAATCGCCTGCAAAGCTGGATCGAGGCGCAGCGCGTGCGGGTGGATGGCGCGCCCGCGAAAATCCGTCAACCGGTGCCGCTCGATGCGGTCATCGAACTGATTCCCGATCTGCTGCCCGAACAACTCGCGTTCACGCCGGAACCCGTGCCACTGTCGATCGTGTACGAAGACGACACGCTCGTCGTCATCGACAAGCCCGCGGGTCTCGTCGTCCATCCGGCGGCCGGCAACTGGAGCGGCACCGTGCTGAACGGTCTGCTGCATCGCTATGGCGCCGCTGCGGCGGGGCTGCCACGCGCAGGCATCGTGCATCGACTCGACAAGGAAACGTCCGGCTTGATGGTGGTCGCACGCACGCTCGAAGCGCAAACCGACCTTGTGCGTCAGTTGCAGGCGCGTACGGTGAAGCGCAGATATCTCGCGCTCGTGTGGGGCAACGTGCGGGAAGAGGGCACCATCGATGCGCCGATCGGTCGCGATCCGCGCGAACGCACGCGCATGGCGATCGTTACCAGTGCGGCGGGTAAGGCAGCGCGCACGCACTTCCGGCGTATCGATAGCGCGGTGTGGGAGCGCCAGCCGGTATCGGCGATTCATTGCGATCTGGAAACCGGACGCACGCATCAGATTCGTGTGCATTGCGCGCACATCGGCCATCCGTTGCTCGGCGACCCAGTTTATGGCCGTGCGCGTGGCAAGCGTTCGGTGACGCCGCTGCCGGGCGACTTCGCGCGTCAGGCGCTGCACGCATGGCGCCTCGGCCTGATCCACCCGAAGACCGGCCGTCCGATGCAATGGCGCGCGACCGTGCCGGACGATATCGCGGCGCTGTCGGAGGCGCTTGGTTTCGGTCAAGGCAATGCGGACGAATACGACGACATGGACGACGACGTGTACGACCAGGACGACGCATCGTTCGATACGCATGACGGCGAGGACGATCACGCATGACGCTGCCCGACCTGACGCAGGCCGATATTCTGCAACCCGAGTGGCATGTCGCGTCGCGCGTGCGCGCGCTGGTCACGACGCGTAACGGTGGGGTGAGCGCGCCGCCGTTTGGTCGCTGGCGCGATGGTGTCGACAGTCCGGGTGGATTGAACCTTGGTTTGCGTGCAGGAGACGATCCGGCGGCAGTTCTCGAGAACCGTGCGCGTCTGAAGCAGTTTGCGGGTATCCAGGACACCGCGCAGGAGCCTGCGTGGCTTCAGCAGATTCACGGCGCAGACGTTGTCAACGCCGACGATGTGCTCGCGCGCCAGCGCGAAGGCGGCGCTCCGACACTAGCGGATGCGAGCGTCAGCAACGTGCCCGGCACCGTTTGCGTCGTGATGATCGCCGATTGCATGCCGGTGCTGCTGTGCGACCCGGACGGCCGCGCAGTCGGCGCGGCGCATGCCGGCTGGCGCGGACTTGCGGCGGGTGTCATCGAGAACACCGCGCAGCGGATTGCGCAGCTTGCGGCCGTAGAGACGACAGTGCTGCACGCATGGCTCGGTCCGTCGATCGGACCCGCCGCGTTCGAAGTCGGCGCGGATGTTCGTGACGCATTCATGAACGAGGCCACACCCGATGAACGCGGCGCGACTGCGCAAGCGTTCGTCGCGCATCCCGATACGCCGGGCAAATATCTCGCCGATCTGCCTGCGCTCGCACGCATACGATTGCGGCGTATCGGCGTCACGCAGATTGTTGGTGGAGAACACTGCACGGTCACCGAACGCGAGCGTTTCTTCTCATATCGCCGCGATCGCGACACGGGCCGCATGGCTGCATTGATCTGGCTTGCGAATTGAAATCTGGCGTCGGGGTATAGGCATCGGCGGTGCGGTGGTTTTGCTGCATCGCGTGGCTGCCATGCGCTTTGGCGGTTTCGCGCGCCACGTACACATGCGATTCGCAAAATGCCTTGTTTCAACACCACTCGAATGGCCGCATTTTTATGCGCACGAGATTGCCCATCGCCCGGAAAGCCGCGCCACAAGCGGCACATGGGGAAAACGATAATTAAAAAAATATCGCACTGCGGCAAAATCCGGGACAAGCATTGACATGCCTTGCGATGGGGAGCAAGAATGTTTCCCACACACGGAACAGGGCGTGACGAGGTCGCGAGCAATCGCCCACGTGCGCGAGAAACCTGCCTCTCAACCGTCCGCAAGGACTCACCGGTCTAAAGCAGGTATGGCTGCATCACAACAATCCCCGAATTCTTCCCGTACGGATACATCAGGCCGCGAGCCACAACTGCAGCAACCGCAACAACCCGCGGGCGCACAGCAATGGTTCGACGCCTGGACGAAAGCATGGCAGTCGGTCGCTGTGCAGGCTGGGGCGAACGGTGCCTCACCCATGTCAGCGACGTCCCCCATGTCGCCATTTGCAGCGATGCCCGATCTGAGCCAGTTCGCCGCTACATTGCAGCCGTTCATGCAACCGCTCGCGGGACTGAAGCTGCCTTCCGCATCGATTCCGCAGGAGCGTCTTCAGCAGTTGCAGGGCGATTATTCGCGCGAAGCGATGCAACTGATCCAGCAGGCGTCGGAAGCGAAGCCACAGGTTCCCGCATTGAAAGATCGCCGCTTCAGCGCACAAGCGTGGAGCGAGACACCCGCGTATGCGTTCACGGCCGCATGGTATCTGCTGAATGCGCGCTATCTGCACGAGCTCGTCGATGCGCTCGATGCTGAACCGAAGACCCGCGAACGTATCCGCTTCGCAGTCCAGCAGTGGACCGCGGCCGCTTCGCCGAGCAACTTCTTTGCGCTCAATCCTGAAGCGCAAAAGACCTTGCTCGACAGCCAGGGCGAGAGCTTGCGGCATGGTGTGCAGAATCTGCTCTCCGATCTGCAACGCGGCAAGATTTCGCAGACCGACGAATCGGGTTTCGTGGTCGGCAAGAATCTGGCGAACACCGAAGGCTCGGTGGTATTCGAAAACGATCTCATCCAGTTGATCCAGTACAAGCCGCGCACGGCGACCGTGCGCGAACGGCCGCTGCTGATCGTCCCGCCGTGCATCAACAAGTTCTACATTCTCGATCTGCAGCCGGAGAACTCGCTCGTCGCGCACGGGCTCGACTCCGGTCATCAGGTGTACATGATTTCGTGGCGCAATGCGGACGCATCGATTGCGCACAAGACGTGGGACAACTACGTCGACGAAGGCGTGCTCACCGCCATCGAAACCGTGCGACGTATCAGTGGACGCGAGCAGATCAACACGCTTGGGTTTTGCGTCGGCGGCACGATGCTCGCTACGGCGCTCTCGGTTGCGGCGGCGCGTGGGGAACATCCAGCGGCGTCGATGACGCTGCTCACCGCGATGCTCGACTTCTCGGACACCGGTGTGCTCGATGTTTTCGTCGACGAGGCGCACGTGCAGATGCGCGAACAGACGATCGGCGGAAAGAACGGTACGCAGCCGGGCCTGATGCGCGGCCTTGAATTCGCGAATACGTTTTCGTTCCTGCGACCCAACGATCTCGTGTGGAACTACGTCGTCGACAACTATCTGAAGGGCCGCACGCCGGTGCCATTCGATCTGCTGTACTGGAACAGCGATTCGACCGGACTGCCTGGACCGATGTACGTCTGGTATCTGCGCAACACGTACCTCGAAAACCGCTTGCGCGAACCGAACGCGCTTACCGTGTGCGGCGAAGCGGTCGACCTGTCGCGCATCGACGTGCCGACCTTCGTCTACGGTTCGCGCGAAGACCACATCGTGCCGTGGAAGACGGCCTATGCTTCGGTGCCGCTACTCACCGGGCCGCGGCATTTTGTGCTCGGCGCGTCGGGACACATCGCGGGCGTGATCAATCCGCCGGCAAAGAACAAGCGCAGCTACTGGGTGGTGAAGGACGCTGACAACGAAACAGCGAAGAGCACCGGGAAGACCGCCGCGAAAACGGCGAAGGGTAGCCGTAAGACGCTGCCCGCCGCCGCCGATGACTGGTTCGACGCTGCTCAAGAAATCCCTGGCAGCTGGTGGCCCGAATGGACCCAATGGCTCGATCAGTACGGCGGCAAGAAGGTGAAACCGCCTGCACAGGCCGGTTCCGCCGACTACCCGGTCATCGAGGCGGCGCCTGGCCGCTATGTGCAGAAGCGCGATTGAAGCAACGGAATGTTTGAGCGCCGACTGCATGCCGACGCGGACATAAAGAAGTGGGTGGTTTTTTAACTTGACGGGTGGCGGAGCGACTGGCCGCAGCACCCGGAGGAAACGGAAATGACTGATGTAGTGATCGTATCGGCCGCCCGTACGGCAGTCGGCAAATTCAGCGGTTCGCTTGCGAAAATCGCCGCACCCGAACTCGGCGCCACGGTGATCCGTGCTGTTCTCGAACGCGCGGGCCTGAAGCCCGAGCAGGTTAGTGAAGTGATCCTGGGCCAGGTGCTGGCAGCGGGCTCCGGCCAGAACCCGGCGCGGCAGTCGTTGATCAAGGCGGGCTTGCCCACATCGGTACCGGGCCTGACGATCAACAAGGTGTGCGGCTCCGGCCTGAAAGCCGTGATGCTTGCAGCCAACGCGATCATTGCCGGCGACGCCGACATCGTGATTGCCGGTGGTCAGGAAAACATGAGCGCGGCACCGCACGTGCTGCCGGGTTCGCGCGATGGTTTCCGCATGGGCGATGCGAAGCTGATCGACACGATGATCGTCGACGGGTTGTGGGACGTGTACAACCAGTACCACATGGGCATTACCGCGGAGAACGTCGCGAAGGAATACGGCATCACGCGCGAACAGCAGGATGCGTTCGCGGCGCTGTCGCAGAACAAGGCGGAGGCTGCGCAAAAGGCGGGCCGTTTCGACGCGGAAATCGTTCCGGTGGAAATCCCGCAACGCAAGGGCGAACCGCTGCGCTTCGCCACCGACGAATTCGTGCGCCACGGTGTCACGGCCGAATCGCTCGCGGGCCTGAAGCCGGCGTTCACGAAGGAAGGCACGGTGACGGCGGCGAACGCGTCGGGGCTTAACGACGGCGCGGCCGCGGTCATCGTGATGTCGGCGAAGAAGGCAGAAGCGCTCGGGCTTACACCGCTTGCGCGGATCAAGGCATACGCCAACGCGGGCGTCGATCCGAAGGTCATGGGCATGGGCCCGGTGCCGGCTTCACGTCGTTGTCTGGAACGTGCTGGCTGGACACCCGGCGATCTCGACCTGATGGAAATCAACGAAGCGTTTGCCGCGCAGGCGCTGGCGGTGCATCAGCAGATGGGCTGGGACACATCGAAGATCAACGTGAACGGCGGCGCAATCGCGATCGGCCATCCGATCGGCGCATCCGGCTGCCGTATTCTCGTGACGCTGCTGCACGAAATGCAGAAGCGCGATGCAAAGCGCGGCCTCGCGTCGCTGTGCATCGGCGGCGGGATGGGTGTGGCGCTGGCCGTCGAACGCGTGTGATTCGATGAAGAGTGCGTCCGTGCACTGCGGGCGCACTCGAAGCAGGATGCAGCCGCGCCCCTGAAGCAACGGGGAGTGGCTGGGCAGTAAAGGCGAGGACGGAGGTTGCCGGGCGGCAGCCTCGCAAAACGATAATGGAGTGTGGTTTATGTCTCAGCGAATTGCGTACGTAACAGGCGGTATGGGCGGCATCGGCACGAGCATCTGCCAGCGTCTGCACAAGGAGGGTCTGAAAGTCGTGGCCGGCTGCGGTCCGAACAGTCCGCGTCGCGTCAAGTGGCTCGAAGACCAGAAGGCGCTCGGTTACGATTTCATCGCGTCGGAAGGCAATGTCGGCGACTGGGATTCGACCAAAGATGCGTTCGACAAGGTCAAGGCCGAAGTCGGTGAGATCGACGTGCTCGTGAACAACGCCGGCATCACGCGCGACGTCGTGTTTCGCAAGATGACGCGTGAAGACTGGACGGCCGTGATCGACACGAACCTGACGAGCCTCTTCAACGTGACGAAGCAGGTAATCGACGGCATGGTGGAGCGCGGCTGGGGCCGCATCGTCAACATCTCGTCGGTGAATGGCCAGAAAGGGCAATTCGGGCAAACCAACTATGCAACGGCGAAGGCGGGCATCCACGGTTTCACGATGTCGCTGGCGCAGGAAGTGGCCACCAAGGGCGTGACGGTGAATACCGTTTCGCCGGGCTACATCGGCACGGACATGGTGAAGTCGATCCGCCCCGACGTGCTCGAAAAGATCGTCGCCACGATTCCGGTGCGCCGCCTCGGGCAACCGGAAGAAATCGGTTCGATCGTCTCGTGGCTGGCATCGGACGAAGCGGGTTTCTCGACGGGTGCCGATTTTTCGCTGAACGGTGGCCTGCATATGGGCTGATCCATACGGTGCCCGTCGTGGGTGGGCATTGAATGGTTCAGATGTTTCCGGCGGCGTCTCGCACACGCAATGATCCATTGCGTATGGCAGGGCGTCGTCATTGCGCTTTATCGGCGCTCAAGGGCGTTACATGACGACTACTACAAAGAAGACGGCCGAACGACTCATCAAGAAATATCCGAACCGTCGGCTGTATGACACGGAGACGAGCACGTACATCACGCTGGCCGACGTCAAGCAACTCGTGCTCGATCAGGAAGACTTCAAGGTCATCGATGCGAAGAGCAACGAAGACCTGACGCGGGCCATCCTGCTGCAGATCATTCTCGAAGAGGAAAGCGGCGGCCTGCCGATGTTCTCATCGTCGATGCTGTCGCAGATCATCCGCTTCTACGGCCACGCGATGCAGGGCATGATGGGCACCTACCTGGAGAAGAACATCCAGGCGTTCATCGATATTCAGGCAAAGCTCGCCGACCAGTCGAAAAACCTGGTCGAAGGCAAGGCGATGAACCCGGAGGTCTGGTCGCAGTTCATGAACATGCAGGCACCGATGATGCAAGGCATGATGACCAGCTACATCGAGCAGTCGAAGAACATGTTCGTGCAGATGCAGGAACAGATGCAGACCCAGGCGAAATCGATGTTCAGCAATTTTCCGTTTACGCAGCCTGTGCCGAATAGTACGGAGCCTGAGAAGAAGTAGTGGTGTGGCGCTGTGCTGATGTCGGTCCAGCGCGGCTGCGGTGGGCCGCGTGCAACTCCGGTTGGGCGTGATGCGCCCATTCTTCTCCTTCCGTGAGTGCCTTGGGCGGACATGACGCGCTGGATTGCGCGCGTCATGCTTCGTGGTGTGGATGGAAATCAAATAGCAAACCCGAGTCCGCTTCCCCGCCGAAAGTGGCATGCGTTAGCTTCAACTGGCCTTAATAAGGCAGTCGAAATAAGTCAACTCGACGTTGTAAGGGTGAGGAGGGGCCGGTGGATTTTCTTGTGGCCAGTGCAGCTTGACTGACATCTGGTTTATTTTTCTCAAAAAAAGATCACTCTGGGTGGTCTTTTTTCTTCCCCATCAAACCTCCACGACTTGGCGAAAGTTTAAAGAAAGTGTATTTTGATCACTATGAGTGATCAAAATACGGGAAAGTTAAACCCGCTGTTGGCCGAACTGGGCGATACGAGCCTGGTGTCGAGTCGCTGGTTGAGGGTTCATGGCTACTCCAACAGCCTCGTCGCGCGCTACGTGCGCAGCGGCTGGCTGGTGTCGCCGACGCGCGGCGTCTACATGCGCAAGGGTGGGCGCCTGCAGTGGGAAGGCGTGGTTCGCAGCCTGCAGGTCAGCGAGGGCATGCCGCTGCACGTGGGGGGCCGCTTTGCGCTAAGCCTGCAGGGACACGAGCACTACCTGCGTCTAGGCGATGCCGGCACGATCACCCTGTATGGGGGGCAGCGACCACCGGCATGGCTGGGCAATCTGTCTCTGGCGCAGCGCTTCGAGTATCTGGGCAAGGGGCCATTCGATTGGCCGCCGGTGTCGTTCACGGCGGAGGTACTGGCGACGGCGCTGTCCGACCAGGGGCTGGCGTGGCATCAGGCCGCGCCCGGTGCCGATGCGCTGGTTTGTTCCACGCCGGAACGCGCCATGCTGGAGTTGTGCGATGACGTGTCGGACGCTGCCTTGATCTACGAGGTGGACGCGCTGATGCAGGCGATGACCACCCTGCGGCCGCAGCGGGTCGGTTTGTTACTGCGCCATTGCCGCAGCATCAAGGCCAAACGGCTGTTCCTGGCGTTGGCCGAGCGCCATCGGCATGCATGGCTGTCGCATGTGCCGCTGGATAGCGTCGATCTGGGGCGGGGAAAACGCGCGCTAGTGCCTGGCGGCCGCTTGCATCCGATTTACCAGATTACCTTGCCGGGGGACCTCGATGAACACCTGGCTTGACCGCTGGGACCGGCGTTACACCGACCGCGTACGACTGCTGGTCGAGATTTTGCCGGTGCTGGCGCAGGAGCCATGCTTTGCACTCAAAGGCGGTACGGCGATCAACCTCTTCGAGCACGACCTGCCCCGGTCTGCAGCCCCAAGCCTGCCTGGGAGATGCTGGCGCCTCGCGTGCCTGCAGATTTTTCAGCGACCTTCGAGGCGCACTTCAGGGGTATGACGGCCGAACCCGTCGAAGCCGATGTCTTGCTGACCAATCATCGGCACCTGTTGTTGCGGGTGGCCGGGTGGCTGGATGAGCCGTCGTGCGCGTTTCTACGATCCATCGAGGATGAGCGGCCGGACTTCGATCTAATCGGACTTCCGCACGTTGCAGAATTACCGGCCGTGCGGCACAAACTGGGTAACCTGGTACGGCGCAGCGACGCCAAGCGTGCCGCGGATCGGAGTCTGCTGGAAGAAACGCTGGTGCGGATCGTCGGCGCCAGATGAGGCGAGGGGCACACGCGATCACTCACGACGCACAGGTGCCGACAACCTGTCAAAAAATCCCGGCACGATGCTTTTCCTGATTCGACGGGTCCCAGGGCGCCGCGAAGGTAAAATAGCGCAACTCCCCAGCCACCGGCATCGCCGGCCGGCCCCCCGTACAGAACTGGAAGTGACCGTTGAAAACCCACCTGGAATCCAATACCAAGCCCGTTTCCCCGCCGAAAGTGGGGTTCGTCAGCCTCGGCTGTCCCAAAGCCCTGGTCGATTCGGAGCAGATCATCACGCAACTGCGCGCCGAAGGCTATGAAATCTCCGGTACCTACGACGGCGCCGATCTCGTCGTGGTCAACACCTGCGGCTTCATCGACGAAGCCGTACAGGAAAGCCTCGATGCAATCGGCGAAGCGCTGACCGAGAACGGCAAGGTAATCGTAACCGGCTGCCTCGGGGCAAAAAAGAGCGCAAGCGGTTCGGGCCTGATCGAAGAAGTTCATCCGAAGGTGCTGGCCGTGACCGGCCCGCACGCGCTCGGCGAAGTGATGCAGGCAGTGCATAACCATCTGCCGAAACCGCATGACCCGTTCGTCGATCTCGTGCCGGCCGCCGGCATCAAGCTCACGCCGCGCCACTACGCCTACCTGAAAATCTCCGAAGGCTGTAACCACCGTTGCACGTTCTGCATCATTCCGTCGATGCGCGGCGATCTCGTCTCGCGTCCGGTTGCCGAGGTGATGCTCGAAGCGGAGAACCTGTTCCGCTCGGGCGTGAAGGAACTGCTCGTCATCTCGCAGGACACGAGCGCATACGGCGTCGATGTGAAGTACCGCACCGGTTTCTGGAACGGCCGTCCGCTGAAGACGCGCATGACCGATCTGGTCGGCGCGCTCGGCGAACTCGCCGCGCAGTACGGCGCGTGGGTCCGTCTGCACTACGTGTATCCGTATCCGAGCGTCGACGAAGTGATTCCGATGATGGCAGAGGGTCCGCTGAAGGGCCACGTGCTGCCGTATCTCGATGTGCCGTTCCAGCATGCGCATCCCGACGTGCTCAAGCGTATGAAGCGCCCCGCGAACGCGGAAAAGGTGCTGGAGCGCGTGCGTGCGTGGCGCGAGATCTGCCCTGATCTGACTATTCGAAGCACGTTTATTGCGGGTTTCCCGGGCGAGACCGAAGCGCAGTTCGAGACGCTGCTCGACTTCATCCGCGAGGCTGAACTCGATCGCGTAGGGTGCTTCGCCTATTCGCCGGTGGAAGGCGCGAGCGCGAACGAACTCGACGGTGCGTTGCCCGACGAGGTGCGCGAAGCTCGCCGTGCGCGCTTCATGGAAGTCGCAGAAGAGGTGTCGGCGCAGCGCATTGCCCGCAAGGTCGGCAAGACGCTGAAGGTGCTCGTCGATGAACTGAATGCAGAAGGCGGCGTGGGCCGGACCGCGGCCGATGCGCCCGAGATCGACGGCGTGGTGTATATCGAGCCGGCGAAGAAAGCATCGAAGCGCTACAAGGTCGGTGATTTCGTGTCGGTGAAGATCACCGGTGCGGATGGCCACGATCTGTGGGGCGAGGTCTGACACGATCGCGTAATCGTCGAGCGGACGCTGGCATATACACAACACGCTGTGTTTCAGCGGGCGAGACACGGTGTTCGAATCGACGAAGCGAATCAACCAAGCGAATCAACCTGAAACTGAGAGAGCGAGGAGCGAATCATGCAACGTGACGTGGTAGTGGCAAGCGGCGTACGTACCGCAATCGGCGACTTCGGCGGTCGCCTGAAGGATTTCTCTCCCACCGATCTTGGCGCACGGGTCGTGCGCGAAGTGCTGTCGCGCGCGAATGTCGCGGGCGACGAAGTCGGCCACGTCGTGTTCGGCAACGTCGTGCATACCGAACCGAAAGACATGTACCTTGCCCGCGTGGCCGCGATCAACGGTGGCGTGGCGCAGCACGCGCCCGCGCTCACGGTGAACCGTCTGTGCGGTTCCGGCCTGCAGGCCATCGTGTCGGCGGCGCAGGGCATCCTGCTAGGCGATGCGGATATCGCGATCGGCGGCGGCGCCGAGAATATGAGCCGTGCGCCCTACACGATGCCGGCCGCACGCTTCGGACAGCGCATGGGCGATGCGCGCATCGTCGACATGATGCTCGGCGCACTGAACGACCCGTTCCAGTCGATTCACATGGGTGTGACCGCCGAGAACGTCGCGCAGAAATACGGCATTAGCCGCGATGCGCAGGACGCCCTGGCACTCGAATCACACCGCCGCGCAGCACACGCAATCGAGTCCGGTTATTTCACCGAGCAGATCCTGCCGGTCTCGCTCGCCTCGAAGAAGGGCGATACGCTTTTCGCGACGGACGAGCACGTACGCATGAATGCGACGGCTGACGATTTTTCGAAGCTACGTCCGGTGTTCGCAAAAGAAAACGGTACGGTGACGGCCGGCAACGCATCGGGGATCAACGACGCAGCCGCAGCAGTCGTGCTGATGGAGCGCAGCGTGGCTGAGCGCCGCGGCATCAAGCCGCTCGCGCGACTCGTTGCCTATGCGCATGCCGGTGTGGACCCGGCCTACATGGGCATCGGCCCGGTCCCGGCCACGCGCAAGGTGCTCGAACGCGCGGGGCTGACGGTTGCCGATCTCGACGTGATCGAAGCCAACGAGGCGTTCGCTGCGCAAGCGTGCGCGGTGACCCAGGAGCTCGGCCTCGATCCTGCGAAGGTCAATCCGAACGGCTCCGGTATTTCGCTCGGTCATCCGATCGGTGCGACGGGTGCGCTGATCACCGTGAAGGCGTTGTACGAACTGCAGCGCATCGGTGGGCGCTATGCGCTCGTGACGATGTGTATCGGCGGCGGGCAGGGCATTGCTGCGATATTCGAACGGCTCTGAGCGGTTGCGTAGTCACGCAGGGCAATCACAAGCAAGCAAGGAAGACAGGCATGCAGGATTCACAATCGATGAAGCACGCGGTAGCTCGACGCGGACGGACGGTGAATGCGACGGCTGCTGCGTGCGTCGCGTGTGCCGCGCTCGTTGCGCTCGCCATACCAGCCCACGCATGGGCGCAGAGCGACGCGGTCAAGGAACTGGCCGCTCCCGCACCAATCCAGTTGCCGCTGAAACCAGGCGCAGAATTCGCAAAGTTTCCGCGCTATGCCGGCACGCTGGGCAAGCGTCAGATCGTGCTGCGGCTCGGCCCGAAAACCGACGATCCATCCGGTGTGCACGGCGAATATCAGTTCGCCGATACGGGCGAAGTAATCCTGATCGCCGGTGACCGCGACAACGATACGCTCGAAGTCGAAGAGTCCAACGACGGTACCCATATCACCGGCAACTGGGTCGGCAAATTCGCCGCTGACGGGTCGCTGGCCGGCGATCGCATGAATGTCGACGACTCCGATCCGCAACCGTTCGATCTGCGCCCGCTTGCGGCAGGGCAAACCGCGCCGTCACCGGCAACTGCGAGCGCGCCCGCAGCCGCAGCTGCAGCGAAAACAGGCGGCCAGCCGGTCGGCGGCATCAGCAACCTGACCACCGGCGAATGAACCCGCGTTTTACACGCCGCGCTACATCGCCTGCAGTCTCCGAAGAAGATCCAACCCAGATTCCATCATGACGAAATCCCATTCCAGCCACGAGTTGCAAACGCGCATCGTGCATCCGGAAGACGATCTGCCGCCGGGCTACGCATCGTTCTCGGTGCCGGTGACCCGCGCATCGACGGTCGTGTTTCCCGATCTCGCAACGATGCGCGCACTCGACTGGCGCAACGATGCCGCGTGGCGCTATGGCCTGCACGCCACGCCGACGTCAATGACGCTCGCACAGCGTCTTGCCGCTCTCGAAGGCGGCAAGCATGCGCTGCTGCAACCGTCCGGACTGTCGGCGATCTCGAACGTGTACTTCGGCCTCGTCAAGGCCGGCGATGACGTGCTGATTCCCGACAACGTGTATTCGCCGAATCGCGATCACGGCGACTGGCTCGCGAAAGATTTCGGCATTACCGCGCGCTACTACGATCCGATGATCGGCGCCGGCATCGCCGACCTGATCCTGCCGAACACACGGCTGATCTGGATCGAGGCACCCGGCTCGGTGACGATGGAAGTGCCCGACGTGCCGGCCATTACCGCCGCCGCACGCGCACGCGGCGTCGTGACTGCGATCGACAACACGTGGTCGGCGGGGCTTGCGTTCCGGCCGTTCGATCACGGTGTCGACATCTCGGTGCAGGCGTTGACGAAGTATCAGTCGGGCGGCGCCGACCTGCTGATGGGCGCGACGATCACCGTCGATCGCGAGCTGCATCTGAAGCTGAAGCTCGCGCGGATGCGCATGGGCATCGGCGTGTCGTCCGACGACTGCTCGCTGGTCCTGCGCAGCCTGCCGAGCATGAAGGTGCGCTTCGAGCAGCACGACCGCACCGCGCTTGCGCTGGCACACTGGCTGAAGACGCGGCCGGAGATCGCCGCGGTGTTACATCCCGCGCTGCCCGACTGTCCGGGCCACGAATTCTTCAAGCGCGATTTCAGCGGTGCGGGTGGGTTGTTCTCGGTGGTGTTCGATGAGCGCTATAGCGCCGCGCAGATCGATACGTTCTGCGAGTCGCTCGAACTGTTTGCGATAGGCTGGAGCTGGGGTGCCGCGCAGAGTCTTGCGATGCCGTACGACATCGCCTCGATGCGCACCGAGGCGCAGTGGCCGCATCGCGGCACGCTGGTGCGTTTCTTTATCGGTCTTGAGGAAGAGGCCGATCTGCGGGCGGATATCGAAGCGCGTCTCGCCGCGCTGAAGTAGGTCGACACGCGAGGTCCCGGCATGCGGACCTGTACGCATGCAGGCGCGCTGCATCAGAACAACCGCAGCAGCCCGTCGAGCCCAACGCGATCGAACGCGACGCTAGCCGCTTCGCGCACGATCGGTTTGGCGCGAAACGCAACCGACAGTCCGGCTGCCGCCATCATCTCCAGGTCGTTCGAACCGTCGCCCATCGCGATCGCACGTGACGGCTCGATGCCGAGTTGCGCACAGGTTTCGCGCAGCGTGCGCGCTTTCACTTCCGCGTCGACGATCTCGCCGGTCACACGTCCCGTCAGCTTGCCGTCGACGATTTCAAGCGTGTTCGCGTGTGCAAAATCGAGGCCAAGGCGCGTACGCAGTTTCTCGGTGAAGAACGTGAATCCGCCGGACACGAGCAAGGTTTTCAGGCCGGCGGCTTTCGCACCGGCCAGCATCCGTTCCGCACCCAGGGACAGTTGCAGCCGCTCATCGTAGACACGTTCGAGCGCACTCGCGTCGAGCCCTTTGAGCAACGCGACACGGCGCGTCAGGCTCTCGTTGAAGTCCTTGATCTCGCCGCGCATCGACGCTTCGGTAATGGCCGCGACTTCTGCCTTCACGCCGCAGAAATCCGCGATCTCATCGATGCATTCGATCGTGATCAGCGTCGAATCCATGTCCATCGTCAGAAGCCCGAAGTCGCGCAGTTGCCGGCCCGGCTCAACGAATGCGTAGTCGAGGTCGTGCGTGTGGCAGTACACATCGAGATCGCCGCGTTGTGCAGGGTCGGCGCCGTCGATGCGGATCGCGTGCGTATCGATGACCGTCGCACGTTTGCCGCGCGCGAGCCCGACGAGCGGCTTGTGATGTTCCGGACCGATTGGCGTGAGACTTTGGATGACGAGGTTCATGAAGACGCGGGGCAGGGACGCGGAGTGGGCCAGCCTCGCGCGGGATGCGCAGGGCAACAGGCAATCCAGCATTGTACCGGGTCGGCACGGCGCAACCGGGCCGCGCCTAGGTGCCAGGCTCGCGATCCCAGTACGGCGGATCGCCGAAATGCGCGGCGAGGAAATCGATGAATGCCACTGTCTTGGGCGGCACGAATGCGCGGCTCGGGTAGACGGCCCAGAGCGCGACCGTCTTCGCGAGCGGGTAGCTGTCCAGCACGGTGACGAGTTCGCCGCTGCGCAGGTAGGGCGCGACGTCCCATGTCGATCTCAGCGCGATACCGAAGCCCGCCAGCAGCGCGTCGCGGAGCACTTCGCCGTTATCGGCGTCGAGCCGGCCGCCCACACGGACATTGAGATGACCTGCCGGTGTGACGAAGCCCCAGTCGCGCTGGTTCGATAGCACGATGCATTCGTGCGCGGTGAGGTCCGACGGATGATGCGGCGTGCCCCGCTCGGCCAGATAGGCGGGCGAGCAGCAGATGACGCGCCGGTTCTCGGCGAGCCGGCGCGCGACCAGCGACGAATCCTTCAGCGCGCCGATCCGGATCGCGACATCGACGCCGGCGTCGATCAGATCGACGAGCTGATCCGTGACACGCAGATCGATGCTCACGCCCGGATGACGGCGCAGGAATTCGGGTATGACCGGCGACACATGCTGCCGCCCGAACGACGACGACATCGCAACGCGTAGCCGCCCCTGCGGTTCGGCCTGCGCCCGCCCGACCGATGCGCGCGCCGCGTCGGCCGCGTCGAGCAGCGTCTGCGCCTGCACCATGAAGACTTCACCGTCCTGGGTGAGACTGATCCGGCGTGTGGTTCGATGCAGCAGCCGCGCGCCGAGCAGCCGTTCGAGCTGCGCGATCCGCGCGCTAGCCACCGCCGCCGACAGCCCGAATTCCCGCCCCGCCGCCGAAACGTTGGCAAGCAGTGCGGCACGCATGAACAACGCGACATCGAGCAGATCGAGCCGGTCGCGTTGGGTGTGGGGAGCAGGAGAAAGCGCCATTTTTCTGAAAATCAAAAAGATGTTTCAGTCATTATGACTGTTTTCAAAGAATAACCAAGGTTCTACGATGGCATTCATCGGATCGGCCAGTCGCACCGTGATTACGGGCGCTGCCGGTCCCGGAGTCCTCCATCTTCATCGATCCGTATCAAGAAACAGGAGCTGTCATGAAAGCCATCGGTCTGCATCGCTATCTGCCCATCGATCATCCCGAAGCACTGCTCGACGTCGAGTTGCCGCACCCGCAGGCAAGCGGCCGCGATCTGCTCGTGAAGGTCGAAGCCATTTCCGTGAACCCCGTGGATTACAAGGTGCGCTCGCCGAAGGACGCCGTCGAGAAGACGCCGCGCGTGCTCGGCTGGGATGCGGCCGGCACGGTCGCCGCAGTCGGTCCCGACGTGACGCTGTTCAAGGTCGGCGATCCGGTGTTCTACGCAGGCAGCATCACGCGGCCTGGCGCGAACAGCGAATATCACCTGGTGGACGAGCGCATCGTCGGGCGCAAGCCGGCTTCGCTCGATTTTGCGCATGCTGCCGCGCTGCCGCTCACCGCGATCACCGCATGGGAAGCGCTGTTCGACCGGCTCGGCGTGTCGCCGCAGGGCGAGGATGAAGGGCGCTCGGTGCTGATCATCGGCGGGGCGGGTGGGGTTGGCTCGATCGGCATCCAGCTCGCGAAACAGCTCGGCAAGCTGAAGGTGATTGCGACCGCGTCGCGGCCGGCGTCGGCGAAGTGGGCCACCGAACTGGGCGCGGACCATATCGTCGATCACTTCGGCGACATGCCCGCACAGCTGAAGCAGCTCGGTATTGAACAGGTCGACTATGTGCTGATCTTCAACGATACGGACACGCATTTTCCCGCCGCGGCAGCAATCGTGAAACCGCAGGGCGGCATCTGCACGATCGTCGAGAACAACAAGCCGGTCGAGATCGAACTGTTGAAGGCGAAGAGCGCAGCGTTCCATTGGGAATTCATGTTCACGCGCTCGATGTTTGGTACACCCGACATGATCGAACAACACAAGCTGCTGACCGAAGTCGCGCGGCTCGTCGATGCCGGCACGCTGCGCACGACGGTTGGCGAGAACCTGGGTCCGATCAATGCTGACAACGTGCGGCGCGCGCACCGGATGCTCGAGGAAGGGCGCGCGATCGGCAAGCTGGTGCTGAGCGGGTTCTGATGCAGAACGGCTAGCGTGCTTACGGCAGGACGTCGCGTACCGGTGAAAGGAAAACGGGAAACGACGCCGCCGCAAGCGGGGTAACACCTGATCCACGCGAGGCGCGCAAGCCGTCGCTTGGCGGTAGACTGGCAGGGCTTCATGCTTAGAACGGCTGCGCGACCTCGACGGACCGCGCAGCGGCACAACAACGAGGTGACAGTATGAGCCCGAGCTTCAGACTTTCCGCCGTTGCTGCTATTTCTGCCGCCTGCCTTGCCTGCGGGCTTGTCACGATTTCGTCTTCCGCGCTCGCGGCGACACCGATCAAGATCACGTCCCAGGCCGCGCTCGATGGCCCGATCCGCTACACGCTGAAGATCACCTCGAAGCAGTTCGGCAACGCCCAGGACACGCGCACGATCCGCTCCGGCCAGTCCGACGACTACACATGGAAGACCGTGCCGCCAGGCGGCCCGATTGCGGCCCCTGAGTCCTGTCCCGATTACGCGTCGCTACCGCTCGACGCGAACGGCGCGATGATCCGGCAGATTCAGGTGCGCCTCGCGCCGGTCGTCGGTGCTGACGGTACCGCGACAGTTCAACTGAATTTTCAGGCGCAGACGCCGCGTGGCACGAAGAACGTGACCCAGGCGGGCAAGACGCTGAAGTGTCCGAGTGCGTTGATGACGAGTCAGATCGTTCGCTTCACAATGCCGACCAGTGGCAGCACGAAAACGGTCACGCTCAGCGACGGCACAGAGATCGTGTTGTCGGCGAAGCGCTGACGCACACACTGGATCAACGGCGCGCTGATGTATTGCGTTCCACCAGCCGCGACGCAAGGAAGCGGTGCTCCGGCGAAAACACGCGCCGGTACGTGAGCAGCACGGCACCGACGGTGCCGAGCGCCGACGATGCGGCGATCAGAAACATGATGACGATCTGGTAGCGAACCGCCTGCAATGGCGACTGGCCCGCCAACACCTGGCCCGTCATCATGCCTGGCAGGCTCACGACGCCGACGACAGCCATCTGGTTCAGCGTCGGCATCATGCCTGCGCGTACGGCCTGGCGTGCCGGTTCCTGAGCCGCTTCCCAGCGCGTCGCGCCGAGCGCGAGCGCCATCTCGACGCGGTCGCGCCGCGCGGTCAGTTCATCGATCATCCGCTCGATACCCAGCGATACCCCGGTCAGCGTATTGCCGAGAATCATGCCGAGTATCGGAATCGCATATTGCGGCTCGTACCACGGGCGAATCCGGATCACGGCGAACAGTCCCACCGCTGCCACCAGCCACGAACTGACCCAGATCGACACGATGCTGTCGGCACGCTGACCCACGTAGGTACGCGAGCCGCGCTGCGCGCCTGCGAAGCCGGCGATCAGCGTCATCAGCGCCATCAGCGGGAGCACGACGAACCAGCGGTCGTAGCTGAAGACCCAGCCGAGTACATAGCCAATCGCGAGCAACTGCACGACGGTGCGCAACGCGGCCCACGCGAGCTTGCGTTCGAGATCGAGCTTCAGCGCCACCGACAGCGCGCCGTTCACGACGATCAGCAGCACCGCGATGCCGAGGTCCCAGAGACTGAGGTTCTGCAGCATCATCGTGTGGTGTTCTCGCGGTCGAGGGAAGCTTGGGGCGCTTCATCGAGCACACCCGCTTGCATGGTCAGGTGCCGTTCGCTCATGCGTTCGGCCTGGGCGGGATCGTGCGATACCCATATCGAGGCGCGTGCTGCGCCGGCGTCGAACCATGCGCCGATGAGTCCCTCGATCGCATGCGATGATGCCGGGTCGAGCGAAGCGGTAGGCTCGTCGAGCAGCAGCACATCGGGGTCGAGCTGCAACACGCGGATCAAGGCCGCGATCTGCGCTTCGCCGCCGGACAGCTCGCTTGCCCGCCGGTCGAGGAAATCGCTGTCGCGACCGGCCTGTGCCGCGAGCGATGCGACACGCTCGCGCTCGAACTGCAGGTCGCGGTAGGCACGCAATGTGAACGGATAACGCAGGTTGTCTTCGACGGTGCCGTCGAGTAGCGCCGGCCGTTGACGGATATAGGCGATGCTGCGGCGATAGCGCGGAATGGCTGGACGCGCGACGCGTTTGCCACGCCACTCGACGTGGCCGCCATCGAGCGGATCGAGCAGTGCAAGCGCACGCAGGAACACGCTCTTGCCCGAGCCCGACGGCCCGGTGATCGACAGGCGCTCGCCGCCATGTAGCGCGAGGCGGGCTGGATGCAGGAGCCAGCGGCCATGCTGTGGGTCGCGGCGCGCGATGTCGGTTGCGGCAACAAGGGGGAACGCGGAAGTCATCGGGGCTGGGCTGGTGCGCCTTTTGCAGTGTTTGACGGATATCGTTGCGAACCGGGCACGGGCTGTGCTGTCCTACCGGTATCAGAAAAACAAGGGAGTTTTCATGGTGTCGTCGCTCAACCTCGGAAAAACGGTTGGCAAGATCATCGCATGGCTGCTGGCGATTATCGTGGTTCTGGTGGCTGCGTTGGCCGTTTTCATCGTGACCTTCGACTGGAATCACGCGCGGCCTTGGGTGAACGATAAAGTGAGTCAGGCTATCGGCCGGCCATTTGCGATCGAGGGCGATCTGAAGGTTGGCTGGCAACACCCGGCTGGCGAAATCGGCTGGCGTGCATGGGTGCCATGGCCGCGCTTCTCGGCGGCCAATATCACGGTGGCCAATCCGGACTGGACGAAACAGCCGCACTTCGCGACGCTCGATGAAATCGATTTTCAGGTCGAAGTGCTGCCGCTCCTTACGCATGACATCGTCATTCCTTCAATCAACCTCGTGAATCCGTCCGTGGATCTCGAGCGGCTTGTCGATAACCGCAATAACTGGACCTTCAATCTGCCGGCGTCGTCCGGGCCATCCGAGTGGAAGCTCAATCTGCACGACATCGCGTTCTCGAAAGGTTATGTCGCACTGGCTGACCAGAAATCGAAGACCGATGTGAAAGTGACGATCGATACGCTCGGTCAGCCGATCCCGGTCGGCGAAGTCATGAAGCAGCAGGAAGCGGCATCGCGCAGTGCGTCCGCGCAGGTGGTCGGCAAGCAGGGCGCGCGGCGGCTTGCGGCGCAGTCGGCGGCGGCTTCCGCGGCGGCCGCGGCTTCGGAGGCATCGGCTGCCGCTGCGGCTGCGGCTTCGGCGGTGTCGGAGCCCCTGGCAGTGTCGGAAGCCACAGCGGCCTCGGGGGTGTCCGACGCCACGACGGGCGCGCAGACGGCTTCGGCGTCTTCAGCCGTGTCCGGCGCAGCAGCCGGAGCGCAGACAGCGTCCACGTCTTCTTCCGCAAGCGCAACCACGGCGCCGCGCGTAGCGAAACCGGACGTGCAGGCCTATTCGCTCGGCTGGACCATCAAAGGCACTTACAACCACACGCCGCTCTCCGGCAGCGGCAAGGTCGGCGGTGTGCTGGCGCTGCAGGATGCGGACCGGCCATTCCCGATCCAGGCCGACGTGAAGGCGGGCGACCTGCGCGTCGCGCTGGTCGGCACGCTGACCGATCCGGCGCACCTCGCCGCGCTCGACCTGCGCCTGTGGCTGCAAGGCACGAGCATGGCGCATCTGTATGCGCTGACCGGCGTGACGCTGCCCGATACGCCGCCTTACGCAACCGATGGCCGCCTGATCGGCCAGTTCCGCCGCAGCGCCAGCACGTTCCGTTATGAAAACTTTACGGGGCGGGTGGGTGGCAGCGATCTGAACGGTACGCTGAGTTATACGCAGCGCGAGCCGCGGCCGCTGCTGCAGGGCGAACTGGTATCGAACCTGCTGCAATTCGCCGATCTTGCACCGATCATCGGCGCCGACAGCAAGGCGAGCAAGGCCAAACGCGGCGATACCACGCAGCAGCCGGCCGGCAGGGTACTGCCGGTCGAGCCGTTCCGCACCGATCGCTGGAAAGCGATCGACGCCGACGTCAAGTTCACGGGCCGGCGCATCATCAAGGACGCGGATCTGCCGATCACCGACCTCTACACGCATATCGTGATGACCGACGGCGTGCTGTCGCTGACGCCGCTGCGCTTCGGCGTGGCAGGCGGGACGCTTAGCTCCGACATTCACCTCGATGGCAGCTCGACGCCGCTGAAAGGCCGCGTATCGACCTCGGCGCGTCACCTGAAGCTCAAACAGCTGTTTCCGACCTTCAAGACGATGCAGAGCGCGCTTGGTGAAATCAATGGCGATGCGGCGCTGTCGGCCACCGGCAACTCGCCGGCGGCGCTTGCTGCGACGTCGAACGGCGAGGTGAAGACGCTCGTGACGCAGGGCACCGTGAGCCGCCTGCTGATGGAAGCAGCGGGGCTGAACGTCGCGAATGTGGTCTACGAGAAGATGTTCGGCGGCAAGGACGTGAAGATCAATTGCGCGGCGGCGGATTTCGTCGCGACGAACGGTGTGCTCGATGCGCGCGTATTTGCGCTCGATACCGACGATGCGGTGATCAATATCGACGGCCACATCGACCTGCGCGACGAGTCGCTCGATCTCGGCATTCATCCGCACACGAAGGGCTTCCGCATCTTTTCGCTACGTTCGCCGCTGTATGTGAAGGGCACGTTCAAGGACCCGCATGTCGGCGTGGACGTCGGCGCACTGGCGTTGCGCGGCGGCGCGATGGTCGGACTGGGGCTGCTCAATCCGTTCGCCGCGCTGATTCCGCTGATCGCGCCCAGCAACAACAAGGCCTTGCCATGCAGCGAATTGCTGGCTCAGGTGAACAGCAAGCCGAGCGCGCCGCCGCCGGGGCAGAAGGAAAAGCCCCAACCGCCACTGAAAGGTGCGCCCGGAGCGTCGCCGATGTCGCCTGCGTCGGCGGCTGCCAAGGACAAGCCCGCCACGGCTCGCACACTGGCGCCCGCCGACGCTGCCGCATACAAGGGAAGTTGATCTCCGCGGCGTAGCACCGCAGCAGATGCAGATGCGACGACGCCCCAGTAACGGGGCGTCGTAATTTGAAGCATCGGAGAACTGTACCTGACCTGGTGGCCCCGGAGGCGGGGCCTGGCGGAGGGGCTAGCGGCAGGCGATACGCGATAGCCCGGGCACCTCAGCGCAGCGATCGCGGTGTCGCATCACCCGACGCATTGCGCCGCACACCGCGCCGCGCGCCGCCACCGCCGGCCGCGCGGGTTGCACCGAATTCGGGCAGCACCCGGCTGCGCGCACGGCTCGCGAACACCAGAAAACCGAAGCCATCGGCTTCGTACCAGTACCCGCCGTTCTCAAGGCCATCGAGCGGCTGTTCCAGCGCATTGGCAATCGATTCAATGCAGCGGCGGCGCAGTTCCGCCACGGCCGGATACGGAGGCTGTGCGCCGCGGACGCTGCACAACAGCACGTCGAGCCCCGGCAGCACGTGTGCATAAAGCACCGGCTCGTCCTGTGCACGGGCCCGCGTGATCTTCGTGTCGAGCTGGCCGAACGGCTTGAAATGCTTCAGCACGGCGAGGAACGACTCATCGCCGTCCACCTTCGCGCGCCTACGCTTCTTCGGGAAGGACATAAAAATTCGCCTGAAAAAGAATTGCAAAAAACGCAGCGTCCTCATGCGACCACTCCCGGCTTCGCGCGCCGCACGTCGATCTTTTATAGCATACGAAAATGCCGGATTCACGACGATTCGACGGCTCGCGGCGACCCAACCGGACTACTGTCGCCGTGCGAACCATGCCGAACCGGCACCCCGCACACCCTCGCATTCCCTGTACCGCTGTCTTCATCATAGACTCACGCGCCGAAGTATGTCTTCCGTCACCGATAAAAAAGCGCGGCTTCTGTGCTCCAGCGCCCGTCCGGCGCACATTGAAATATCTCAAATTCGCGTCGATAATTGGCGTCGTCCCGACGGCGCTGCGCAAGGTGCCGCAGCGCGACAGGGCTTCGAGCTCCGCCTTCGGCGCGCGGTCATGTCGCCGCGGCCGACAAACGGCTAAAAGGTCTGTCAGGCGTACATGAAACTTTTCACGAAGGGTCTGCTGCTGATCGCAGTGCCAAGCGCGGTCGAACTGGCGCTGCTCGGAGTCGTGTTCGACGCGCAGGAGCAGACGACGCAGGCCGCGCAGTGGTCGAACAATAGCAAGCAGATTCTCTACCAGGCGGCTTCGGTGATCGACCCGCTGCTGCGTCAGGCCGCGCGGGTGAGGACGGGGATCGTGGTTGGCGATGCATCGTTCATCGATCGTCATGCGGTATGGGTCGATCTGTCCGACCGCCTGACCCATCTGGAACAACTGGTGGCCGACACGCCGCAGCAGACCGCGCGGGTCCAGCGGATGCGCGCTGCTATCGAGGCGTATCGCAAGCAGGCCAACGAAATCTCGCAGGCGCTCCATGACGGCCGCAACATCGGTCCGTTCACCGCCGACGAAGGCCGCGACATGCCGGCGCAGATCGGTATCTTCAATGACGAGCTGAACGCGCTGATTGCCGAGGAATCGCGGCTCGATGCGCAACGCAGCGAGTCGCTGAACGAAACCCGCACGCGCCAGCAATATGCGCTGATCGCCGCAGTGGTCGGTTCGATGCTGATCTGGGCGGCGACGGCGGCGGCTTTCGCGCGCAATATCGGTCGCCGGCTCGATGTGCTGACCGGCAATGCGGAGCGTCTCGGCGACGGCGAACCGCTGATGCCACCGCTCTCGGGCAACGACGAAATCGCTTCGCTCGACGCTGTGCTGCATCGCACCGGCGCGCGGCTGCGGGTCGCCGAGCGCGACCAGGCGGTGTTGAAAGCACGCCTCGAAGCGCGCGCCGCCGAACTGGCCGGCGTCAACGAAGAGTTGCGCCAGGAAACCCAGGACAACGAGATGTTCATCTACAGCGTGTCGCACGATCTGCGCTCGCCGCTCGTGAACCTGCAAGGGTTTTCGAAAGAGCTACAGGTATCCTGCGATGAGCTGAACAGCGTCGTCGATGCGGCGCGACTGCCGGAGAGCGAGCATCGGCGGCTCACGCGGGTGCTCGACGGCGATATCCGCGAATCGCTGCAGTTTCTGCGCACGGCGGTGACACGGGCCGCGGCGATCATCGATGCGCTGCTGCGCATTTCGCGCGCCGGGCGGCTTGAGTACCAGTGGCAGCGCGTGAGCGTCGGACGGGCGGTGGCCAAGGTGGTCGACGCGCTGCAGGCCGCGATCGGCGAGCGCGCGGCGCTCGTCACGGTGCGCGATCTGCCGCCCGCGTGGGGCGACCCGTCGGCCATCGAACAGGTTTTCACCAACCTGATCGGCAATGCAGTGAATTACCTCGACCCCAGCCGGCCCGGCCGTATCGAAGTGGGTGCGCTGGATCAGGGTCTCGCCGACGCGCCGCAACCCGGCACGCCGCGCACGCGCACGTACTATGTGCGCGACAACGGGCTCGGCATTCCCGCCGCCTATATGTCGAAGACGTTCCGCGCGTTCCAGCGTCTGCACGGCGATGTCGCCAAGGGCGACGGCATCGGCCTCGCGCTGGTGCGGCGGATCGTCGAGCGGCATGGCGGGCGGGTGTGGGTGGAATCGGCGGAAGGGGCGGGCTCGACCTTCTTTATCGTCTTGCCAGAACAACCGGTGCGTATCGCATGACCTATTCAACGACGATCGTGACGCAAGCAGACAGCAGTCCTGGAGGCAGCATGGCAACAAACGGGGAAACCGTCGGCATCATCCTGATCGAGGACGACGACGGACATGCGACGCTGGTCGAGCGTAACCTGCGGCGTGCAGGCGTTTCGAACGGTTTCCTGCGTTTCTCCGACGGCCAGGAAGCGCTCGATTATTTCTTCGGCGATCCGGCCGCGGCCGATGACACAACCGGGCGTCCCGCGCCGCGCGAGTTGACCAATTTCGTCGTGCTGCTCGATCTGAAGATGCCGCGCGTCGACGGTTTCGAGGTGCTGCGCCGTCTGAAGACGTCGCCATCCACGGCGGCGGTGCCGGTGATCGTGCTGACGACTACCGACGATCCGCGCGAAATCGCGCGCTGCTATGAACTCGGATGCAACGTCTACATCACCAAGCCGGTCGAGTACGACGCGTTTATCGAGGCCGTACGCCGCCTCGGCTTTTTCCTGCAGGTGGTGAAGCTGCCGCCCGGGCATCCCCTTTCGAGGCCGTAAGCGCAAGATGGAAGAATCCGCATGACCGAAGATGTTTCCACGCAATCCGCCGCTTTTGTGCTGGTCGTCGATGACGACGAGGGCATCCTGCGGCTGGCGCGCAAGTCGCTCGAGCGAGCAGGCTGTCGCGTGGCCGCGAGCCGCTCGGTAGGCGACGCCCGCGCGCGGATCGCCGAAGGCGAGCCCGATCTGCTCGTGCTCGACTACCAGCTCGACGGTCCCGAGACGGGGCTCGATTTCTTCCGGCGCCTGCGTGCCGAGGGTATCCGCATTCCAGCCATCCTCGTGACCGGTTTCACGGACGAATCACGCGTGATCGAAGCGTTGCGTGCCGGGGTATCGGATGTGGTGCCGAAATCGGGCGATTACCTCGACTACCTGCCCGAAGCGGTCGAACGTGTGCTGTTGCAGGTGCGGCTGCAGAAGGCATCGGCAGAAGCGCTGTTGCTGCGCGATCGCGAAGCGCACTACCGCACGTTGTCCGAAGCGCTGCCGCACCTTGTGCTCACCTGCAATGCCGATGGCAATTGCGATTTCCTGTCGAAGCAGTGGCTCGAATACACGGGCCTCACCGAGAGCATGTCGCAAGGGCTCGCATGGCTCGATGCAGTCCATCCGGAAGATCGCGATGAGATTCGCCGGACGTGGCTGAAAACCGTGCGCAGCGGCGCCGTCGATTACCGGCACGAACTGCGAATCCGTCGCCATGACGGCGCGTTTCGCTGGTTCGACGTACGCATCGTCGCGATGCGCGACGCGGACGGCGTGGTCAGCAAGTGGTTCGGCAGCTGTACCGACGTTCATCAGCAGCGCGAAGCGATCGAAGAGCGCGAGCAGCTGCTGGCCTCCGAGCAGGCCGCGCGGCAGAACGCCGAAGAAGCGAACCGGGCGAAGGACCGCTTTCTCGCGATGCTCTCGCACGAGCTGCGCACACCGCTCACACCGGTGCTGGCCGGCACACGCATACTCGAAATGCTCGCCGAGTTACCGGACAGTGCGCGTTCCAGTGTGCGCATGATTCGCCGCAACATCGAACTCGAGGCACGGCTGATCGACGATCTACTCGATCTCACGCGCGTCGCGAACGGCAAGCTGCGTCTGTCGCTGGAAACCGTCGATGTGCATGAAGTTATCGACAGTGTGCTCGAACTGTTCCGCAGCGAAATCCAGGTCAAGGAGCAGGACGTGCATGTCGAGAAGCATGCGCAACATCACTACGTGCTCGCCGATCGCGCGCGGCTGCAGCAGATGCTATGGAACCTGATTCGCAACGCCGCGAAATTCACGCCGGACGGTGGCCATATCTACGTGCGTACATCCGATGAGCGCATGCATGTGCAGATCTCGATCGAGGACACCGGTATCGGTATCGAACCCGAACAGATCGGCAAGCTCTTCAATGCCTTCGAGCAGGGCAGCCAGAACATGACGCGGCAGTTCGGCGGTCTCGGTCTTGGACTCGCGATTACCAAGGCGTTGACCGATGCACACGGCGGTACCGTGACCGCACGCAGCCCCGGTGCGCATTGCGGCGCCACGTTCGCGATCACGATGCCGACCGCCGAGCCGCCGGTCGAGGAGCCCGTCGTGGCGACGACAAGCGAGGAACATCCGCCGGAGCTGCTGACCATTCTGCTCATCGAAGATCACGTCGATACCGCCGAAGTGATGGCGCAACTCATACGCGGGTTGGGACACGACGTGACCGTGGTCGGTTGCGTGGCCGATGCGCTTGCTGCGACGCGTACGGGGGTGTTCGATCTGGTCATCAGCGATGTGGGGCTGCCGGACGGTACGGGGATCGATTTCATCAAGGCGTACCGCCAACATTCCGACGTGCCCGCGATCGCGTTGACCGGCTTCGGCACGGATGAAGATGTGCGCCGCTGCCTCGCGGCCGGTTTCAACGCGCATCTGACCAAACCGGTTAACTTCTCGCAACTCGAACAGCTGATCGAAAGCACGGCGAACCTGAAGGCAGGGGAGACCCACGCACCGGCAGCGGCTGGCGGCGCGTCGCGCTGACGTTATTTCATCCCAGCGAGTGCACGACGCTCGCACTTGTTAGAAGGCCCGCTGACGCATCGCGTACAGCGGGCCTATCTTTTTTGCCTGTGTGTCTGTCGACCAGCGACTAGACAGACTCAGCGCGACTTATTTAACGATTCTTCAACGAATCGCGAATCTCGCGCAGCAGCAGCACGTCTTCCGCAGGAGCCGGCGGCGGCGCATCCGCAGCGGGCTTGCGCAGGTTGTTGATGAACTTGACCATCAGAAAAATGATGAACGCGAGGATGATGAAGTTGATCAGCACCGTGATAAACGAGCCGTAGCCAAACGCAGCGACGCCCGCTGTTTGCAGGTCCTTGTATGAGTCGGGGTTGCCCTTGAAGTTGTCCGGAATGTGGCCGAGCAGGATGAACTTGTTTGAGAAATCGAGGCCGCCGGTCACGACGCCGACAACCGGCATGATCAGGTCTTTAACAATTGACGTGACGATCGTCGAGAACGCAGCGCCGATGATCACACCAACCGCGAGGTCCATTACGTTGCCCTTGAGGGCAAATTCCTTGAACTCCTTGAACATGCTCATTGGGATTCCTCCTTGATGTCGATGGCGCAATAATAGCCAACGATCAGGAGAACGGGTAGTTTTTTGTTGCTACAACCTGTGTGCGCTTCTTGCGCTCGATGCCCACTTAGTGTTGCGTGCGGGCGCGTTCGATGTGCGTAGCGAAGGTCTGTGGATCGGTATTCGTACCGCACAGTAACACCCCGACACGCTTGCCCTGCAAGGTTTCGCGCAGTGGTCCGAGCAACGCTGCTGTCGCGGCGGCGCAGGCCGGTTCGACTGCGAGCTTGAGTTGCGCGAACAGCGTGAGCATCGCTGCGCGCAGTGCATCGTCGCTAACGGTGACGATGCGATCGATATGACGCCGGCACAATTCGTAGCTGTACTGCTCGGTGTGCGGAGCCATCAACGAATCGGCGATGCCTTGCATCGGACCCATCTTGATTGTGTGATTGGCCGCGAAGCTGCGGCTCATCGCGTCCGCGCCTTCGGGCTCGACACCATACACGTGGATGTGCGGATTCGCGAGGCGCAGTGCGGTCGAGACACCGGCCGCGAGTCCGCCACCGCCGATCGGTACGATGACCGCGTCGAGATCGGGTGTCTGCGTCGCCCATTCGTAACCGAGCGTCGCAGTGCCGAGCACCGTGCGATAGCCGTTGAACGGATGCACGAAATAGCGGCCTTCTTCGGCCTCGATGCGACGCACGAATTCGAATGCTTCGGCCGGGTTGTCCGCCATCACGATCTCGGCCTTGTAGGCCTTGCACAGAGCGATCCGTGCCGGATTCGCCGAGCGGAACAGCACGACCTTTGCACTGACGCCGAGGCGCATCGCCGCGTATGAAACCGCGATCGCGTGATTGCCGGCCGACACGCAGGTTACGCCCGCATTACGCTGCGCTTCGTCGAGTGCGAGCAGATTCGTGAAGGTGCCACGCGCCTTGAAGCTACCTGCCGCCTGCAGCAACTCGAACTTGAAGTTGATGACCGTGTCTTCCAGCGACGGAAAATCGAGCCGGTCGAACACCGGTGTGCGCACCACCCAGGGTGTCAACGCGAAGTGCTGGGTGGCGATGTCGTCGAGCGTCGGGATCGGTTCGCCGTCGATCGTGTGGTCGGTGTGCTGCGGCGTAGTGGTGGACATGGTGCGGATAGACGAGAGAGCAGGTGAGCAGGGCCGACCGCCGGTCGTGACCGGTGGTTGTGTGTTTAGTGAGAATGCGCGTCGACAGACAGGCTGTGCACGAACTTGCCCAGAAAACGTTCGCAGGCGACGAGCTGTTCGAGTTCGACGAATTCGTTGGCTTTGTGGGCCTGCTGGATGTCACCAGGCCCACAGACGATGCTCGGAATGCCCGCCAGCGAGAACAGGCCGGCTTCGGTGCCGTAGGCGACCTTGCGGCGGTCCTGATCCGCGGTCAGTGCGCGCACGAGCTGCGTGATCGCGGCCTGTTCGGTTGCGTCGAGACCCGGTGCGGCCGCGAGCTTCGTGAATTCGATGGCAGCGGCCGGATGTTCAGCGAGCATCTTCGGCAGCAGCGTCTCGCGTGCGTATTGCTCGATGCGCGCGAAGATCGGTTCTGGCGCGAGCGTCGGCAGATTGCGGAATTCGAACTCGAAGTGACATTCGGCGGGCACGGTGTTGATCGCGTTGCCGCCTTTGATCGTGCTGGTTTGCGCCGTCGTGAACGGGACGTCGTAGAGTTCGTCGAACGGACCTTCTGCGCGGAACCGGTCTGCGATGTCGCGGATATGGCAAATGAGGCGCGCCGCGTATTCGATCGCGTTGAGTCCCTTCGGCGTCAACGACGAATGAGCGGCGTGACCGCGGATGCAGCACTGATACGCGTTGACGCCCTTGTGCGCGATGATCGGGCGCATGCTGGTCGGCTCGCCGACGATGCAGCCGTCCGGCTTGATGCCGCGCTTGAGCAGGTCAGTGATCATCAGCGGCGCACCGACGCAACCGATCTCTTCATCGAACGACAACGCGAGGTGAATCGGCTTCGCGAGTTTCGTTTCCTGCATCTGCGGCACGAGCGTGAGCGCTGCGCCGATAAAGCCTTTCATGTCGCAGGTGCCGCGCCCATACAGCTTGTCACCGCGAATCTCCGGCTTGAACGGATCGCTGTCCCATTGCTGCCCGTCGACCGGCACGACGTCGGTGTGGCCCGACAGCACGATGCCGCCGTTGGTCTCGCCATCGTGCGCGGGAATCGTGGCGAACAGGTTGGCCCATTTGCCGCTGTCGTCGTGCGTGAGGGTGGCTTCTACACCGCGTGCGCGCAGCGCGTCGCGTACGGTTTCGATCAGACCGAGATTCGGATTTCGGCTGACCGTATCGATCGACACGAGCCGCGTGACCCATGGAAGCGAAACGGGAGACTGCGTGGAGGAACTGTCAGAAGCGGGGGAAGAAGACGCGGGCTTCGCTGATTCAGCGACCTGGGACATGACGGAGACTCCTGCATAGGGTCTTTCGATCATACCCAAAAAGCGTCGGGCGAGCTATGTAGCGCGCATGCTGCTGCGCCGGATGGCGCGTCGCAGCAAGTGTTTGAAACGTTACCGCGCGTTACTGTTCATCCGGCCCGAAGTGCAATCGAACGAAGCAACCTGGCGGTTCGCTATCGGGCCACCGCCAGGTATCTACAACACTCCGTCAACGCGCTGCCGCCGCCGCGCTACGCGCCGGCGCACCGAGCGCGCGCAGCGTCTCCTTGACCGTTGCGACGCGCACCGACAGATCGGGGCTGCGCGTTTCGATGCGAAGCTTGTCCTGACCCGCGAGCTTGATGTGTTTGTGCTTCTGCACCATCTCGATGATCCGCATTGCGTCGACGGGCGGATTCGGCACGAACTGCAAACCGATCACCGTTTCGCCTGCATCGATCTTCGAAATGCCGAGCGGTTTTGCGGCGAGCCGCAGCCGATGCGTTTCGACGAGTGCCTGCGCCTGCGGCGGCAGTTTGCCGAAGCGATCGATCAGTTCCTCCTGGATACCGTCGATTGCGTCGTCGTAGTCGCAGCTCGCGAGCCGTTTGTACAACGACAGCCGTTCCTGCACGTCGACGCAGTAGTCGGCGGGCAGGATCGCGGGGGCGTGCAGATTGATCTCGGTCGTCGCGGCGAGCGGCGCAGTCAGGTCCGGTTCGCGACCTTCCTTGAGCGCTTTCACAGCGTCGTTGAGCATGTCCGTGTAGAGCTGGAAGCCGATCTCCTGGATCTCGCCCGACTGTTTGTCGCCAAGCACTTCACCGGTGCCGCGAATTTCGAGGTCGTGCATCGCGAGGTAGAAGCCCGCGCCGAGTTCTTCCATCTGCTGGATCGCTTCGAGCCGGCGCTGCGCCTGCTTCGTCAGGCCCTGCGGATCGTGCACGAGCAGATACGAGTACGCCTGGTGATGCGAGCGACCGACGCGGCCGCGCAACTGGTGCAACTGCGCGAGACCGAACTTGTCGGAGCGGTGGATCAGGATCGTGTTCGCGGTCGGCACGTCGATACCGGTTTCGATAATCGTCGTGCACAACAGCACGTTCGCGCGCTGGGCGACGAAATCGCGCATCACGCGTTCGAGTTCGCGCTCATGCATCTGGCCGTGCGCCACGGCAATACGTGCTTCGGGGACCAGCGCTTCGAGCATCGCGCGACGATTCTCGATCGTCTCCACCTCGTTGTGCAGGAAGTACACCTGGCCGCCGCGCTTCAGTTCGCGCAGCATTGCTTCGCGGATCACGCCGTCTTCTTCGCGTCTCACGAACGTCTTGATCGCGAGCCGTTTTTGCGGCGCGGTGGCGATCACCGAGAAATCGCGCAGCCCTTCGAGCGCCATCCCGAGCGTGCGTGGGATCGGTGTCGCAGTGAGCGTCAGCACGTCGACCTCGGCGCGCAGCGCTTTGAGCGCTTCTTTCTGGCGCACACCGAAGCGGTGCTCTTCATCGATGATGACAAGCCCGAGCCGCTTGAACTGCACATCCGACGACAGCAGCTTGTGCGTGCCGATCACGATATCGACGCTACCGTCGTTGATCAACTGGATCGATGCGTTGACTTCCTTCGTCGACTTGAAGCGCGACAGTTCGGCAATGCGCACGGGCCAGTCGGAGAAGCGGTCAGTGAAGGTTTGCGTGTGCTGCTCGGCGAGCAGCGTGGTCGGCGAGAGCAGGGCGACCTGCTTGCCGCCCATCACCGCGATAAACGCCGCGCGCAGCGCCACCTCGGTCTTGCCGAAACCGACGTCGCCGCACACCAGACGATCCATCGGTTTGCCACTCGTCATGTCGCCGATCACGGCGGCGATCGCGGCGGCCTGATCGGGCGTTTCCTCGAAGCCGAAGCTTTCCGCGAATTTCACGTAGTCGCGCGGTTCGAGTGCGAACGCATGACCTTCGCGTGCGGCGCGGCGGGCGTACAGGTTGAGCAGCTCGGCGGCCGTGTCGCGAATCTGTTGCGCGGCCTTGCGCTTCGCTTTTTCCCACTGACCCGAACCGAGCGAGTGCAACGGCGCGCTTTCTGGATCGGCGCCGCTGTAGCGCGAGATCACGTGCAACTGGGCGACCGGTACGTAGAGCTTGCTGTTGCTCGCGTATTCGAGGTGCAGGAACTCGGTGTCGCCTTCACCGAGGTCCATCGTCACGAGCCCCATGTAGCGGCCGATGCCGTGTTGCGAATGCACGACCGGGTCGCCGATCTTCAGCTCGGACAGGTCGCGCACCATCGAATCGACGTTGCTCGCCTGTTCCTGGCGACGGCGTCCCGCACGGCGCGCGAGCGGTCCGTACAGTTCGGTTTCGGTAACGATCGCGAAGCCTTCGGCCGGCACCGTGAAGCCGATACCGAGCGGCGCCACGCCGAGTGCAAAACGCGTGTCCGAGGTCAACCAGTCTTCGTAGCTGTCGCTCGAGCCCGGTTGCAGATGATTGTCGATCAGCAACTGCGCGATGGTCTCGCGGCGGCCTGCGGATTCAGCGGCGAACAGCACGCGGTTCGGCGTCGTGGCGAGATACGCACGCAGCGCGGCAACCGGATCATCGGCGTGACGATCGATCGCGAGGTTCGGCAACGGCGTCGACCAGCCACCGCCGGCGTTCGACGGCAGTGCGAGCCGCGCGAATGGTTTCGCGAAGGTGTAGAAATCGTCGTCGGAGAGGAACAGTCGCTGCGGTTCGAGAATCGGCCGCTCGCGATCGTGCGAGAGGAAATTGAAGCGCTGTTTGGTATCGGCGGAGAAACGCTTGATCGCCGTGTCCAGATCGCCGACAAAGGCGAGCTGCGCGTTGTCCGGCAGGTAGTGAAAGAGCGTCGCGGTTTCGTCGAAAAACAGCGGCAAATAATATTCGATACCCGCCGACGGCACACCGTTGCCCATGTCCTTATAGATCGACGCGCGGCTCGGGTCGCCTTCGAACACCTCGCGCCAGCGGCTGCGAAACGCGGTGCGTGCCGCTTCGTCGAACGGAAACTCGCGACCGGGCAAGAGGCGCACATCGCGCACCGGGTAGAGGCTGCGCTGCGTATCGGGATCGAATGCGCGGATCGAATCGACCTGATCGTCGAACAGGTCGATCCGGTAAGGCAGCGGCGAACCCATCGGGAACAGATCGATCAGCGAGCCGCGCACGCAGTATTCGCCGGGCCGCACCACCTGGCTCACGTGATCGTAGCCGGCCAGCGTCAACTGGGCTTTGAGCTTCGCTTCGTCGAGGCGCTCGCCTTGCGAAAACGAAAACGTATAGGCGGCCATGAACGATGCGGGCGGCATGCGGTACAGCGCCGTGGTGGCGGGCACGAGCAGGATGTCGCAACGTCCTTCGCCGAGGTCGTGCAGGGTCGCGAGCCGTTCCGACACCAGGTCCTGGTGCGGCGAGAACGAATCGTAAGGCAACGTTTCCCAGTCGGGCAGCAGACGCACGCGCGCTTCGGGCGCGAAGAAAGCGATTTCCTGCGTGAGCCGCTGTGCGTCGACGGCATTGGCGCACACCACCGCCAGCAACGGCACCTGTTGCCGGTATGCGAGGTGGTAGCGGGCGATCAGCAGCGCATCGGACGAACCGTGCGTGCCGTCGAAAACGAACCGCTGGCCGGCCTTGACGAGGGCGACCGGCGACGGGGAAGGCGAAGAAGCAGCGGTGTCTGGCATGGAAAAAAGCGGCCGGTGGGCATCGAATGTGCGGGAAGTCTACGCGTGTTGCCTGTGGATTGCCCATCTTCGGGCGTCGATTTTCGGGTGTCCACCTTAGCCACCTATTATAAAATCCGTCCTTCACTTTCATTTCGCGGCGTCCGCCTTCGTGACTTCACGCCTCTTTGCCCTGATCCCGTGCGCGGGCACCGGCAGCCGTTCCGGCTCCGCGATGCCCAAGCAATATCGCACTGTCGCTGGCCGCGACCTGCTGCATTACACGCTCGCCGCGTTCGATGCCTGCAGCGAATTCGCGCAGACGCTCGTCGCGATCGCCCCCGACGACCCGCACTTCGACGCACGCCGCTTCGCCGGGCTGCGCTTCGCGGTACGCCGCTGTGGTGGCGCGTCGCGCCAGGCAACCGTGCTGAACGGGCTGCACGCGCTCACCGAATTCGGCGCACACGACGACGACTGGGTACTCGTCCACGACGCTGCGCGGCCCGGTATCACGCCCGCGCTGATCCGCGCGCTGATCGGTGCGCTGAAGGACGATCCGGTAGGCGGGATCATTGCGTTGCCGGTTGCGGACACGCTCAAGCGCATTGCGCCCGACAGCGGCGGCCGGATTGCGCGCACCGAGCCACGCGACGGGCTCTGGCAGGCACAGACGCCGCAGATGTTCCGCATCGGCATGCTGCGCGAAGCGATTCTGCGGGCTCAGCAGGACGGCCACGACCTCACCGACGAAGCGAGCGCGATCGAATGGCTTGGCCATGCGCCGCGGCTCGTGCAGGGCAGCCTGCGCAATTTCAAGGTCACGTGGCCGGAAGACTTTGATCTGGCCGAGGCAATTCTGAGCCGGCCGGCGTCGTCATAGGCCGCGTAGGCCGCATAACACAGCACACTCATCTTCAATAGACGGACTCAGGCATATGGACTTCAGGATCGGACAAGGCTACGACGTGCACGCGCTGGTACCGGGGCGGCCGTTGATTATCGGCGGTGTGACGGTGCCTTACGACCGCGGGTTGCTCGGCCATTCGGATGCGGATGTGCTGCTGCATGCGATCACCGATGCGCTATTCGGCGCCGCCGCGCTCGGCGATATCGGCCGTCATTTTCCTGACACCGACAAGCAGTTCTTTGGCGCCAACAGCCGTGTGCTGCTGCGCGAATGTGTGGCACGGATCGTGAAAGCGGGCTTCTCGATCGTCAACGTGGACAGCACGGTGATTGCGCAGGCGCCGAAGCTCGCGCCGCACATCGATGCGATGCGTGCAAATATCGCCGAAGATCTTGCGCTGCCGCTCGATCGAGTCAACGTGAAGGCGAAGACCAATGAAAAGCTCGGCTATCTGGGCCGCGGCGAGGGTATCGAAGCGCAGGCCGCGGTGTTGTTGAATCGCGTTTGAGCGGCGGCTGCGATGAGGCGCATTGAGTACGTCGCACGCAGCGCATAAGACAAAGCCCTGCTTTCGAACGAAAGCAGGGCTTGCAAAATGAACTGCCACAGAGCCGTAACGGCGACCGCCTGCAGTTTATTTCCCTTCAGCTTCGATAACCTGAGCCGCCGCATTGACCACTGCCGCGATGCGACCAACGTCACGCACCTGGGTCGAGCTCATCCCTTCGGCGAGCAGCGTATCGAAGTGCGACTTCACGCAGAAGTGGCACTTGCCGATGATCGACGCGGCCAGCGCATACATCTCGAAGCGGCGCTTGTCGACGCCGCCGTGCGACGCATAGGCATTCATCCGTAGACCAGCCGGCTGCGACTTCAGGTCGGCGTTGCCGGTCATCTCGACGTACGGGTACCACACGTTGTTCATGCCCATCAGCGCGGCTGCCGTCAGCGCGGCATGGGTTTCTTCCGGCGACAGCACGCCCGCATTGCGGATCGCGTCGATCAGCGTCTTGCTCTTCGCCGCGAACGCAGCAGCCAGCGCGACGCCGACCGCATCGCTGCCTTCCAGCGACGAACGGCCAATCGTGCCGTCGATATTCAGGCGAATGTCCTTCGCGTAGTCGGGGATGAGTTCCTTAATCGCGTTCAAGAATTCCATTAACTTCTCCTATCAATCTGTCGCAAAAAAAGCCCGCCGGCTCTTTCAAGCATGCGGGCCTCGGGAG
Organism: Paraburkholderia acidicola; assembly: GCF_002362315.1. Lineage (GTDB taxonomy): Bacteria > Pseudomonadota > Gammaproteobacteria > Burkholderiales > Burkholderiaceae > Paraburkholderia > Paraburkholderia acidicola. The sequence goes on along the minus strand of NZ_MTZV01000003.1, from coordinate 29,006 downwards.
CACCACGCTTACAGCGTTGCGCCGCCGACCGAACGGTTGCACGGGCAGAGTTCGTCCGTTTGCAGACCGTCGAGAATACGCAGGACTTCGTCCGGGTTACGGCCGACGTTCAGGTTGTTCACCGACACGTGCTGGATCGTGTTGTCCGGGTCAACGATGAACGTTGCACGCAGTGCCACGCCGGCTTCGCGGTCGCGCACGCCGAGCTGGTCGATCAGCTCGCCCTTGACGTCGCCGAACGCGTAGTGGTTCAGCTTGTCCAGATCCTTGTGTTCGCGACGCCATGCCAGCTTCACGAACTCGTTATCCGAGCTGCCGCCGAGCAATACGGCATCGCGCTCTTCGAAATGCTTGGCAAGCTTGCCGAATTCGACGATTTCCGTCGGGCACACGAAGGTGAAGTCCTTCGGGTAGAAATAGATGATCTTCCACTTGCCCGGGAACGACTGTTCGGTGATTTCTTCGAACGCCGACACGCCGTTCTCTTCATGATTGTTGAAGCCCGGCTTTGCTGCTGTGACGGTGAAAGCTTCGAGTTTATCGCCGACGGTTTTCATGCGGATGCTCCTGTGAGAGGGTTGCGAATGGGTTGAAAAAACAGTCTGATCAAGCTACCTGCCTGCTGTAACGGAGGCGTTACACAGCGGCAACTATAACTCTATTAAGCAATCTATTCAATAGTTTTTAACTAACGAAGCGGATAGATTTTCTTCACTGCGGCGATAGTTTGCGTCTACGCAGCGGTTTGCAGGGGGTGTCAGCGGGATTCTTGCGGTTTGCTCGAAGACGTCGGGCTCTTGACTGCCGGGAATTCGATCGTCACCTCAAGCCCGGGGCCTGGCGCGCGGTTGCGCAGGCGCAGCGTGCCGCGATAGCGGCTGACGAGCCGCTGCACGATGGCCATCCCGAGGCCGGTGCCGTTTGCCTGGGTGCGCGCCGAGTTGACGCGATAGAACGGCCGCGTGACGAGCGCGAGCTGATCTTCGGGAATGCCGGGGCCTTCATCGACCACCGACAGTTCCACGCGCGCATGCGACACCCGTGTTTCGAGAATCACGTGCGGAATGCCGTCGGCTTCGCTCAAGCCGTACTTGCGCGCGTTTTCGATCAGGTTGCCGACCACGCGGCGCATATCGGTTTCGTCGGCTTCGATCATCGCGGTCGGCGCGAGGCGGGTGATCAGGCGCATGCCGTCTTCATTCGAGAGCCGCGCGGCGAGTTCTCCAGCGACCACCGAGAGATCGACGGGCTCCGGCATGCGCTGCACCGGGCGCGCGTAATCGAGGAAGCGGCCGATGATCATATCCATCTGCTCGATGTCGTCGACCATCGCATCTTTGGTGGTCTGATCGGACGGACTCATTTCGGTTTCGAGCCGCAGCCGCGCGAGCGGTGTGCGCAGATCGTGCGAGATACCGGCCAGCATCAGCGCGCGGTCGGCCTCGAGCTGATCGAGGTCCTGCACCATCTGGTTGAAGCTGCGATTGGTTTCGGCGGCGACGCCCATGCCGCGCTCGGGCAGCGGCTCGGGCGACTGCCCCGAGCCGACCTTGCGCGCCGCCAGCGCGAGCCGCGCGAACGGACGGTTCACGAGGCTCGTGATAAATGCGGCGCCGAATAGCGACAGCGTGAGCGCAAAGACCCCCCAGCCTGCCCATTGCAGCCCGGTTGCGTTATCGAGTTGATCGCGATCGAGCGCGACCCAATAGTCGTCGTCGTCGATCTTGAAGCTGATCCACACACCTGGGATATCGTTGACCGATTGCGCGATCACGGTATCGTCGCCGAGCCGGCCGCGGATGTCGTGTTCGATCAGCCGGTTCAGCGATTCGTCCGGCTGCAGGCGGTATTTGTCGGTGGTCTCGCGCGGGTACACGCGCACGCCTTCATTGCTCTCGAGATCCTGCAGCAACGCGCGCCGCAAGTCAGGATCGGAATAGAGCAGGGCAGTGCGCGTGAGCTTCACGATCGCGACGAGCTGCAACGCGACGCGCTGTGCACGCGGTTCGCGCTCGATCACCCGGAAGCTCTGGAACCACGCAGCCAGGCTCACGGCGATCAGCAGCGCGATCAGCAGGAAGGTCCGCCAGAAAAGGCCACCGAACGCAAGCGTCAGGAGGCGCCGGTCAGTCCGCATGGGCCCTTCATGTCGAAAGAAGCAGGATCAAATTCGAGAATCAACCGCGAGAATCAAACTCAGGCTGCACCGTCGGGAATGAACACGTATCCCAGACCCCAGACGGTCTGAATGAAACGAGGGCTACCCGGATCCGGTTCGATCAGTTTGCGCAGCCGTGAAATCTGTACGTCGAGACTGCGGTCGAACACTTCGTATTCGCGCCCGCGTGCGAGCTCCATCAGCTTTTCACGCGAGAGCGGCGCGCGCGGATGGCGGGCAAATACCTTCAGCACCGAGAACTCGCCGGTAGTGAGCGGAATTTCCTGGCCAGCCTTGGTGAGCGTGCGCGTCGCAAGATTGAGTGCGAAGTCGCCGAACTCGAAGACCTCGGTGGTCTCGGACGGCGCACCCGGCAATTCGGAAGGCGACTGGCGGCGCAGCACGGCATGAATGCGCGCGACGAGTTCGCGCGGGTTGAAGGGTTTCGGCAGATAGTCGTCGGCGCCCATCTCGAGACCGACGATACGATCGACGTCTTCACCCTTCGCGGTCAACATGATGATCGGTGTGCGGTCGTTGCTGCCACGCAGACGGCGGCAGATGGAAAGACCGTCTTCGCCTGGCAGCATGAGGTCGAGCACGAGCAGATCGAAACGCTCTCGCACCCACAGCTTGTTCATTGACGGAGCGTTTTCGGCGACGTAGACGTTGAAGCCCTGTTCTCCGAGGTAGCGGCGCAGCAGGTCGCGCAGACGCGGATCGTCATCGACGACGAGGATTTTCGAAGGGTTTTTGGTTTCCATGGTCGGCATCTTAGCGCGATTAGAAAGGGGTGCGCGATTGCAGCAATTGGGGGGTTACAGTCAGTTACAAAATTTACCCGCATGGTGGCACGGCGTAAAGCGGTCACGCGTAGACTCCTTTACTGAATGCGGTAGTTCGGTGGATACTTCAGCCGGTTAAAACTCTCGCACCCGGCTTTGCAGCGGGGTCTGCATACGCATTTGAGGTAGCCGGTTGCCGCGCGACGAAGGGAACAAGATGAAGGGAGGGGTTTGGCCGAACGTCCGGCTAAGCATGATCGCGCTGGCTGTGGCCGGTACGCTCGCAGGCACCCTTGGCCCGCAACCCGCCTGCGCCCAGCCTTCTGCCGATAACCCCGCCAACTCACACAAGCCGCCGCGCTTCAAATCGCTGAAGCAGCCGCGCAATCCCGAGCGTGCCGTGCCCGAAGAGCCGATGCGTCCCGCCGTTCCCCCCGATCTCGACCAGCGTCGCCGCGACGGCCATATGACGCCCGAAGAAAGACGACTGTTGCGTCAGCATATTGAAGACGCCGTGCGTGAGTTGTACAAACGCTAGGTTTTTTTGCTGGTGTGCGCTCAGCGCTTTGGCACGTCGACGTGTCGCTGCCTCGTGAAAGTTTCGGTTGCAATTCATCCGTCAACGCGTGCACTCGACGCCTCGTTGAATCGCAGGAGATGCCTGCGCTATCGTCTCAGGCTCGCGGTGCCCGACAACGTGGATGGAACCCGGACGATGAACCCGTTTCCCAGGCTCGCTCGATATCTTTCGGCAGGTGTGCTCGTCGCGATCTCGAGCGTCGCGGTGCTCGCTGCGCAGCAGGACGCGCTTCATCCGGTGCGGCCGAAACATCGGGCAAGCGCGAGCGCAAGGGCAAAGGCTTCCACCGAAGACGAAGCGCTCCTCGATGCAAACGATGCACGCTTTTTTCTGACACGCGTGGGCTTTGCGCCCGATAGCACGGAGGTCGTGCAGTACGTCGGGCTGACACGTGAGCAGGCGGTTGACCGTGTGCTCGCGTCGACCCGCACCGACGCTGTGACCCCGCTGCCCGTATGGGTCGCCGAGCCGATTCCGACACGCGCCGAGCGCAATGCATGGACACCCGACCAGCGACGCGACGAGCAGCGCATGCGTAGCCAGCGTTACGACGAGTTACGCGCATGGTGGGTGCGCGAAATGGTGGCGACACCGTCGCCGCTGACCGAGCGCATGACGCTCTTCTGGCACAACCACTTCACGTCGGGACAGGACAAGGTCGGCTATCCGCAGATGATGGCTCGACAAAACATATTGCTGCGACAAGACGCGCTCGGCAATTTCGGCGACATGCTGCATGGCGTTGCCAAAGATCCGGCGATGCTGCTGTATCTCGACGGAGCCGGCAGCCGCAAGGGCAAGCCCAACGAGAATTTCGCCCGCGAAGTGATGGAGCTGTTCACGCTCGGCGAAGGGCATTACTCGCAGCAGGACGTATCGGAAGCGGCGCGTGCCTATACCGGCTGGACACTCGATCCCGATACGCAGGCATACGTGTGGCGCGCTGCCGTGCACGACGATGGCATCAAGACCGTGCTCGGGCAGAGCGGTCCGTTCGACGGCGATCAGACGCTCGACATTCTGCTTGCGCGCCCTGAGACCGCGATCTTCGTCACGACGAAACTGTGGCGCGAGTTCGTCTCCGATACACCGAACCCCACCGTCATCGCACCGATCGCCGAACGTTTTCGCGCGAGTCATTACGACATCAAGGTGGCGCTGCGCGGACTCTTTCTATCCGACGCGTTCTGGGACGACAGCGATCGCGGCGTGCTCGTGAAATCGCCGGCTGAGTTTGTCGTCGGCACGTTGCGTGCATTCGATATCGGCTACGACACGACGATGCCGTTCGCCGGCGCGATCCGTAATTTCGGCGAGAACCTGTTCTATCCGCCGAACGTCAAAGGGTGGCCCGGCGGCGAAACGTGGATCAACAGCACGACGCTGCTCGCGCGCAAACAGTTCGTCGAGCAGTTGTTTCGCGCGACCGAAGCCGCGCGACCGCATCCGGGCGCCAAAGGCGCAAGTGCTGGCATGCAGGCGAGCGCGCCGCTTCAGCGTGTAGCTGCGCGCACCGGCGAGGGGGGCGTACGCTTCGATATCGACGGCTGGCTCGCACGCTACAACACTGTGCCGGCTGCGAAGGCAGGCCTGTCGACTGAGCTGCAACTGCAGCACGCAGTACTGCCAATAGCACCGGTCGATGCGATCGAAACCGATTCGACGGCGAGCGCGTATCTCGAGGCGCTGCTGATGGACCCGGCGTATCAGTTGAAGTAGAACGACGCTTACGGATGAGGTGCAGCATGAAACGACGCAACTTTCTCTCGATGACCGCAGCCGCTGGCACGTCGCTCTGGTTGCCGCGCGTATTCGCAGCACAGGGGCCGGCGTCCGGTGCTTTCGATGGCGCATCGGTGTCGGCATCGGCATCGGCATCTGCAGCAGCGCATGGCTACGCGAACCTGCTGATCCTCGTCGAACTGAAGGGCGGCAACGATGGCCTGAATACGGTTGTGCCTTACGCGGACCCGACGTATTACGCGCTGCGCAAGAACATCGGCGTGAAGCGCGAACAACTGATCCAGCTCGATGAACGCACCGCGCTACATCCCGCGCTACAGCCGCTGATGCCGCTCTGGCAAAACCACCAGCTGGCGATCGTGCAAGGCGTCAGCTATACGCAACCGAACCTGTCGCATTTCCGTTCGATCGAGATATGGGACACCGCGTCGCGCTCCGATCAGTATCTGCGCGAAGGATGGCTCACGCGTGCGTTTGCGCAGCGTCCGGTGCCTGCGGGGTTTGTCGCCGATGCTGTGGTGATTGGCAGTGCGGAGATGGGGCCGCTCGCGAACGGTGCGCAGGCCATCGCATTGGTGAACCCCGCGCAGTTCGTGCGCGCGTCGCGGCTCGTGACGCCGGTGTCGCTGCACGAACGCAACCCTGAGCTGGCTCATATCCTCGATGTGGAGAACGACATCGTGAAAGCCGCCGATCGTCTGCGGCCGCGTGCCGGCCAATACACGCTCACGACGCACTTTCCGAACGGCGCGTTCGGGACCTCGGTGAAGACGGCGATGCAGGTGCTCGCGGCAAGCGGCACGCCGCAGGGCGCGCCGGTGGCGGGGCAGGGTGTCGCAGTGATTCGCCTGACGTTGAACGGTTTTGATACCCACCAGAATCAGCCCGGTCAGCAGGCGGCGTTGCTGAAGCAACTCGCCGACGGTCTCGTTGCAATGAAAGACGCGCTCACCGAGCTAGGCCGATGGAACAACACGCTCGTCATGACCTACGCCGAGTTCGGCCGGCGACCCCGCGAGAACCAGAGCAACGGCACCGATCACGGTACGGTCGCGCCGCATTTCGTGACGGGCGGACGGGTGCGGGGCGGTTTGTATGGCGTGCCGCCGGTGTTGGCGCGGCTCGATGGCAACGGCAACCTGCCGGTCGGCGTCGATTTCCAGCAGCTGTACGCGACGGTGCTAGGGCCGTGGTGGGGGCTCGACGCGACGTCGATTCTTCAGCAGCGGTTTGAAACCTTGCCGCTGCTTCGGGTGTGATGATGGGCTGCTAGCTGCTGACGAGTCGAAGGTGCGATGTGTAATCGCTATGCAGCACGCCACGCAATCCACAGCTTGCGGATCGGCGTGAGTGCGATGCGCTGATGCAGCACCTGATAACCGTCGCGTTCGATCTCGTCGAGCAACGCTAGCGCCAGCGCGACGAGTGCGCGCAACGTCCGCTGCGTGCGGTGCTCCTGAGCGGGAAGGTTGGCGAACGCCTCGCGTAACGCGTTGCGTGCGCGGTCGGTCTGAAAGCGCATCAGCTCCGTGAACGCATCGCTGTAGCGCCGGTTGATCAGATCGGCGGCGGTCACGTTGAAGCGCTGCATCTCGTCGATTGGAATATAGATGCGACCGTGCCGGGCATCGTCGCCCAGCTCGGCGACGATCTGCGCGAGCATCAGCGCGTTGCCGAGCGGCGCGGCCCACGTCGATGCCTGGGCAGGATCGACGGCGCCCGCGCGCGCAACCATCGACGCAAACGTGCCGCCGACGCTTTCTAAATACCGCCGCAGGTTCGGATAGTCGAGATAGCGGGCCTGGTCCAGGTCCATTTCGAAGCCGGCGAGCAGCGCCTCGAGCGCGGGCGCTTCTGCGGAAGCATCGCCGAGATGCGCCGCCAGCGCTTTCGACACCGGATGCGACGGCGCACCTGCAGCCAGCGAGGCCAGTTCCTTTTGCCACCAGGCGAGCCGCGTGCGACCGATGGTCGGGTCGCTGGTCTCTTTGACCGTCTCCTCGAACTCTCGACGCAACGCGAAGAGGGCAGTCAACAGGGGCTGGCGTGCGGCGGGGGCTCGACGGAGCGCGTAGTAGGTGCTCGATCCGGGCGGGGCCGCCTTTTGCTGGCAATAGTCGTCGAAATTCACTTGATGGGGCGTGTGGGGAAGCGGACGGGACGCGAGGCGTGTGGTCTATCGGTTGCCAGGCTTGGGCTACTTTGGCATGGCGGCCTCAGCGAGCGCGAAATTGTAGCACCGCGTCGCATGGGCACATGCAGACAAGCGGATGACGATCAGTTAGAATCTCGCGCTTACGCTTTCGGGTGCCGCTTCTACAAGAGTGCGCAGCCGCTGGCGAGGCAGACATCGGGTGGTGCGTGATCGGAACGTTGCGCGTATCGCCCGGCTGCGAGGATGGCGAAATTGGTAGACGCACCAGGTTTAGGTCCTGACGCTCGCAAGAGTGTGGGGGTTCGAGTCCCCCTCCTCGCACCATTAATTCCTTATGAATTAATGGTTGATATGTTTCCGGCTGTCGAAAATCACTATGAAATACGACGGCTTTCCACTATTTTTGCCACGGAATTTGCCACCATTTCTGGTGGGCTTCCCGGCGACCAGCCGGTGGTATAAGAGCAGCGGCTTTAAGTGTGTGCCGGTGTCGCGTGCAGCTCGAGGCCGAGCGCGCGGATTACCTTGATGATCGTCGCGAAGCTCGGATTCCCGTTTTCCGACAAGGCTTTGTACAGCCCTTCGCGCGAAATCCCCGTATCGCGCGCCAGTTGCGCCATGCCACGCGCACGCGCGATCACGCCGAGTGCATGTGCGAGGTATGCAGGGTCGTCGCCGCCTTCCAGAAGACAGGCCTCGAAGTATTCGGCCATGTCCTTTTCGGTCTTCAGGTGTTCGGCCGAATCCCACGGCCGCGTTTTGATCTTTTCCATGTTCACTCCAACTCGAGGTTCGGCAGCATTCTGTGTGCTGCCTTGATATCTGCTGTCTGCGTCGATTTGTCGCCGCCACACAGCAGAATCACCAGGACCGCGCCGCGCTGTACGTAGTAGACGCGATAGCCGGGGCCGTGGTCGATCCGCAATTCTGTAATCGGCGAGCCGGCGGAATTCGTGTCGCCGGGGTTTCCCAACGCCAATCTGTCGATACGGGCCTGAATGCGGCGCCTGGCAATCCGGTCTTTCAGGCCGTCGAACCAGACGTCAAACGTCTCGGTGGTGCGGATATTCAACATGCGGAAAATGTAATCTATGGTTCACATATATGTCAACTGCAGATTACATATCCCTGTTGCCTGGAGGCCCGGCAGTGTGCGTCAATCAGCGCTTTTTTTGAACGATCCAGACTTCGATTGACATCATTTTAAGCAATAGTGATTTCCGGTTTAGGTGTTTACCCTATACGGGTATTTCCGTAGAATGCTTCCATCGATTCGTACCAGTACGCGTGCGACGCCATACAAAACGATCTTCGGAGGTATCAACCGTGAAGTCTCTGTTCGAAGCAATTGCCATCGCTGTCCTGATCACCGTGCCCCTCGCTGCGTTCGCGCAGTCCAATCAGCCGCTGACGCGCGCCCAGGTCCGTGCGGACCTCGCTCGCCTGGAGAAGGCCGGTTACAACCCGAACGACTGGATGAACTATCCGGCCAACATTCAGGCCGCCGAAGCGCGCGTTGCCGCTGAGGATGCAGCAAAAGCGAGCGGTTACGGCTCGTCGACGAGCGGTTCTTCGCAAGCTGGTCAGTAAATGATGTAGCAGGGCGCGGCTGCCCGCTGCGCCCTTTGACCAATGGGCCCGCGCTTCTCTGGAGGCGCGGGCCCATTGTTTGTCTGCGATCCCGGTGCGGTGCCTCGAAACATCCGCGGATCCGGTCATCGCATGCGAAATTCCAGCAATGCGGCATAGCACGGAAATCTCCCGTTTTTACCGATGATGCCGGCTCGAAGCACGGTACGAAGGCGTTTTGTCTACGTATTGTGCATTTTTACCGTTGCTTCGATGCAACATGAAAAGATGTCCGTATTTATACCCGTTGCTGTGAAATTGCTTGCCATGCAATCTCCTATTGCCTTCCGAGGGCTACGGGCATCAGGAAAAGAAGCGTAAAGCCGTTCCGCCCAGATTGCTGCACCCGGCGTTCGAGAGAAGCGAAAACGCACCTCGACGCACATCAAGCCCGCTTATGCGGGCTTTCTTTTTTTGCAGCATCGATCTGATGTTTGCTGTTGCTGCCCGGTGATCATGTGTTTGCCCGACCGTGCCGGTGGCCCGCCAATCTCGTTGCGCGCGCAACTAGATCTGCCGATTGGGTAGAATGGCGAGGCTGGCCATCCGTTGCCCGCCATCAAGAACCAGGAGAGCGCCGTGCAAGCAGTCGACACCCCTCATCCCGAGACTGCCGCGTTGTCAGATACCGCGGACGTAGCACAAACCGAGCGCGCATTGCGCATTCAGCTGGCCGGCACCTATCGCATCTTTGCGATGCTCGGCTGGAGCGAGTTGATCTACAACCACATCACGCTGCGTGTGCCCGGCCCGCAGACCCACTTTCTGATCAATCCGTTCGGCTTGCACTACACCGAGGTCACCGCATCGAATCTGGTCAAGATCGATCTGGAGGGTCGTGTGATCGGCGAGTCTGCTTATCCGGTGAATCCGGCGGGCTTCGTGGTGCACGCGGCAATTCATCGTGCGCGGCCCGACGCACATTGTGTGATGCACACGCATACGACCGCCGGCCTTGCCGTTGCATGTTCGCAGGCGGGGCTCGAGAACTCGAACTTCTATTCGGCGCAACTGGACGGCATGGTCGCGTATCACGACTTCGAGGGCATTACGATTCGCGCCGACGAAGGTCCGCGATTGCTTGCCGATCTCGGCGACAAGTCGCTGCTGGTGTTGCGCAATCACGGTCTGCTTGCGCTCGGCACGACGATTGCCCAGGCGTTCGCACGGCTCTGGACGCTCAACCGAGCCTGCGAAATCCAGCTTGCAACTGCGGCGCTCGGGCCGGCCCTCCGCATTCCGGACGACGTCGCGGCACGGTGCACGCGAGATTCGCTGCAGTTCGATCCGCGTCACGGCGCAGGCCGCGATGTGCTGGACGCGTTGCTGCGGCAGGTCGACCGGATCGCCCCTTCCTATCGCGATTGAGGTACGTATGAATCAGCATTCTCCTCGTACGACCATTGTGGGCGCCGGCGCGATAGGCAGCCTGATTGCGGCCGCGCTCGCGCGTGCTGGACACACGGTCAGCGTGCTCGCCCGCGGCAAGACACTTGAGGCAATCCGCGCGAACGGTATCCGCGTGATCGACGGGGCCAGCCAGTCGAGCGCAGCGGTCGCGGCAAACGACGATGCCGCTGCGCTCGGTGTACAGGACTTCGTTGTCGTCGCGCTGAAGGCACAGGTGCTGCCGACAATCGCCACGAGCCTGCGTCCACTCGTAGGACCGCATACCGTGATCGTCGCTGCGATGAACGGCTTGCCCTGGTGGTTTCTCAATGGTGCAACGGGCGCGCTCGCTGGCGAGCACATCGAAGCGGTCGATCCGGCCGGCGTGGTCTCGGCGGCGTTGCCGCCTGCGCAGTCGATCGGTTGCGTCGTGCACCTGTCGTCCTCTACCGATGAACCTGGTGTCGTGCGTCGCGGGCGCGGCAACCGGCTGATCGTCGGTGCCGTTCATCAGGCGCTGGCGGAGCGCACGCGATCGTTCGCCACATCGCTCAAGGAAGGGGGCTTCGATGTCGAGGAGCCGGATGATATCCGCACGGAGATCTGGGCGAAGCTGTGGGGCAACATGAACATGAATCCACTGAGCGCGCTTACTGGTTCGACGGCGGATCGTCTGCTGGACGATCCGTACACGCACGCGCTCGTGCTGCGGATGATGGAAGAGGCCGATGCGATCGGTGGGCAACTGGGGTTGTCGACCGGCATGAGCGCGCCGGCGCGTGTCGCAGTTACGCGTGAACTCGGTGCGTTTCGCACATCGATGCTGCAGGATTTCGAAGCGGGGCGCGCGCTGGAAATCGGACCGATCCTCGGTGTGTTTCCCGAACTCGGGCGCCGGTTGAATGTGCCCACGCCGTTTTGCGACGCAGTGCTGGGTTTGCTACGGCAGCGCGCCGCGAATAGCGGACTTTGAAGCCGGACTTTGACGCGATGCGTTCGAGATGCAAGCCCGCGAAAGCGGGCTTTTTTATGGCTTGTGAAGTACCTCCGTATCCGGCCCGAGGATCAGCCTGAAAATTCACCGTACAGGTTTATTCCGCTACCAAAGAATCCATCGAAGCGCTCGCTAAAACCCGATATGGACGTTTCCGATTAAATCGGTCATATTCTGCGCACGAGAGACGGGGGCGTTCAAACATGATTACGCCGGGTTCTCCGCGGTGAGTCACGATCGAACACGTAAGAGCAACGTTGAATAATGCGTGCAATCACGGAGGTGACCCGTCCATGCAGAAATCATTCAACAACCGGATCCCTGGTTTCACACTGTCCATACCGCTGTGCTTTGCGCGTTGATTTCACATTAAGCGTTACGCATGCCTACCTGCATGCATGTGCAGTTCGAACAGTGTCAATCGAATTTTAATTTCAGTATTCGACCGGCAACTTCGTTCTTAACGGGGTGGATCCATGCCGAGAACTGAAAACAGGGTTGACCGGATATATCGAGCTCCGGCATATCAACCGGCCCATACAGAAGTAGCCGGCAAAGGGGAGAGGGAATGATCTGGGTTCTGGGTGTGATCGGCTTCGTGATCGGCGTCGCGGTGGGATTCGTGAACGACTGGTGGATCTTTGGCTGCGGGGTCGCTGGTGCAATAGTGGGTGCGGGGGCAGGCGGTCTGCTATCCAGCAGGAAACCGCGGACCAGTCAGGCGGCTGGACAAGCGCCGGGGCCGGCTACAGCATCGGCCGCTGCGCCGCCCGCATCTGACGACAGGACCGGCGCGGATTCACTAGCGGGGCGCGTCGAGCGGCTCGAGTGGGAGGTTTCCACACTCAAACGTGAGCTTGCACGGCTGCGCGGACAGCCTGATGTTGCTGCCGAGAGCAACGTTGCGCCCGTGCCGCGACCGCTGGATACCAGACCTCTCGCGATTCCACCCGTTACTGCGGCCGCGACGAGCGCTGCGCCGCTTCCCGGACACGAGACTGCGTTGCCTGCGCAACTGCCTACCGCAGACAGCGGGTCGATCGTGCCGGCATCGGCATCAACATCCGCAGCGACAGACAAGCCGCCGGTCGCGAAACCGGTTACCGCACCGGCCGAACCACCCAAGCCGCCGCAGCCACCCCAGCCACCAGTCCCGCGCGAGCCCGACTTCATCGAACGCCTGTTCAAGGCAGGCCGCGACTGGCTGGTCGGCGGCAATACGGTCGTGCGTGTCGGCATGATCGTGCTGTTTTTCGGCCTCGCATTCCTGCTCAAATACGCCGCCGATAACAACATGCTGCCGATCGAGTTTCGTCTCGCCGGCGTGGCGCTCGCTGCGACAGCGTTGCTCGTGATCGGCTGGCGCGTCGGCGATCGCCGTGGCGCGTATGGGCTCGTGTTGCAGGGTGGCGGCGTCGGTGTGCTGTATCTGACCGTGTTCGCCGCGACCAAGCTCTATCACCTGTTGCCTGCCGGCGCGGCGTTTCCGTTGATGGTCGCGATATGCGCATTGAGTGCGTTCCTTGCGGTTCGCCAGGATGCACGCGCGCTTGCCTTCATGGGCAGCGCAGGCGGCTTTCTCGCACCGATATTGCTGGCGAGCGGCGGCGGTAGCCACGTGCTGCTGTTCAGTTACTACGCGTTGCTGAACGCGGGCATCTTTGCGATCGCGTGGTTCAAGGCGTGGCGGCCGCTCAACCTTCTTGGTTTCGTCTTCACGTTTTCGATCGGCACGGCATGGGGCGTGACGGCCTACCATCCCGGGTTGTTCGCGAGCACCGAGCCGTTCCTTATCCTGTTCTTCCTGATGTACGTGGGCATCGCGTTGCTCTACGCGGTGCATCGCGAGCTTGCGTTGAAGCACTACGTCGACGGGACGCTCGTGTTCGGCACGCCGGTCGTCGTCATGGGTTTGCAGGCCGCGCTGCTCAAGGATGTCGAGTTCGGTCTCGCATGGAGCGCGGTGGGGTTCGCCGCGTTCTATCTGGTAGTGGCGGCATGGTTGATGCGCCGGCGCGACCGGCTCGAACTGCTGTTCGAGGCGATGCTCGCGCTCGCCGTCATCTTTGCGACGCTCGCGATACCGCTCGCGTTCTCCGGTCCGACCACCAGTGCCGCCTGGGCGATCGAAGGCGCGGCGATCGTGTGGCTCGGCGTACGTCAGCGACGGCTCGCGCCGTTCTGTTTCGGCATTGCGATGCAGATTGCCGCGGCCGGCGCATTCGTCACCGGGCTGGCGATCGATACGCCGACGCACGGACTGCCGGTCCTCAACAGCGCCTACATCGCGACACTGCTGATCGCACTGGGCGGTCTGTTCACGGGCTGGTGGTTGCACGGACGCGCCGAAGCGCGCGCATGGCACGACTGGATGCCGCAGATCGGTCTTGCGGCAGCAGCGTGGGGACTTGCGTGGTGGATCGGCGGGGGTGTCAACGAGATTCTCGCCTACATGCCGCAACAGGCAGCGCTGGGCAGCTATATGCGTCTCACGACCGAGGCCTTCGTACTCTTCGCGGTACTCACCGCGTGGCTTGCGCATGCGGCATGCGGAAGGCTCAAGTGGCCACTCGCCGAATGGCCCGCGCTCGCGTTGGCGCCCGTGCTATCGCTGCTGGTTTTCAGTGTGTTCTCGTTGAACCAGGCGCCGTTCGCGGCTTTCGGGTGGGGCGTATGGGTCGTTGCCGTGGTGGGTGCATACCTGCTGCTGTGGCGCGAGCAGCGCACGATCGGCGAGAAGATTCTTGCACCGCTGCATACGCTGATGTTCTGGAATGGCTGCGTGTTGCTCGCACTGGAAGGCTACTGGCGTCTGAGCAGCTACGTGCCTGAAGGCGCATGGAGCTGGAGTGCGTGGGCCTACGGATTCGGCTTGCTGCTTCTGCTGGTGGCCGGTGTGGGCCCGCGGGTGCGCTGGCCGATCGCACGGTTCGCGGCCGCGTATCAGGTGTGGGGCGCGGCGCCGCTCGCTGCGTTGCTGTGGGTGTGGAGTATCGCCAGTGTGACGAGCGACGGCAACGCGGCGCCGCTCTTCTGGCTGCCGATTCTCAACCCACTCGATGTCGCGCAGTTGCTGGCATTGATGGCAGTCGTGGTCTGGTTGCGTCGCCTCGCCGCGCTCGGTGTGCGCTGGCATCCGCGTGCCCTCGATTACGCGGCGCTCGCCACGCTGTTCCTGTGGTTCAACGCGCTGCTGCTGCGCACGCTGCATCATCGGTTCGGTGCAGCGTACGACGTCGACGCGGTGTTCGAATCGTTCGGTTATCAGCAGGTGTTTCTCGTCGGCTGGAGTGCGTTCGCGTTTGCGGGCCTATGGCTCGCACGACGCGACAGCATCGTGAGGCTGTGTGCGATCGCCTCGACGCCGCTCGTCGCCGTGATGTGGCTATGGACGTTCTACGCGAACCTCACACAGGACGGTGGCAGCTGGGGTCGCCTGCCGCTCCTCAATCCGCTCGATCTCGTGCAGGTCGTGATCTACGGTATCGCCGCACTGTGGCTCGTACGCGTGAATCGCCTCGGTGTGCCGGTGCGCAACTATCGGTTGCCGCTGCAGATTGTTGTCGGTGCAACCGCGTTCCTGTGGCTCAACACGATGCTGCTGCGCACGTTGCATCACTGGACTGGCATCCCGTACGAGTTCGACGCGATGGCGCAATCGACGCTCGTGCAGGCTTCGGTATCGGTATTCTGGACGGTGTGTGCGCTCGCGACGATGATCTGGGCCACGCGCAGCGCGACGCGTACGCTGTGGTTCGTCGGCGCTGGACTGCTGGCGCTGACGGTGGTCAAGCTGTTCCTGTTCGATCTGTCGCACGTCACGGGCATTGCGCGCATCGTGTCGTTCATCGGCATCGGCGTGATGCTGTTGCTGATCGGTTATTTCTCGCCGCTGCCACCTAAACGCGCGGTGCGGGCCGAGAGCGGAGAAATCGGAGAAGGTCGTCAATGAAGCGTTTTGTTGCCATGTTGATGCTGGGGGCGCTGTCCTCGTGGGCCGCCGCGGACACGGATCATTTCGCGCAGCGGTTCGCGCTCGACCTCGACGGTAATGCTGCGTACTACGCGGTGACGTTGCCCGATGTCGTCTACGCGGCGAGCCAGCGTACCGATCTCGGCGACGTGCGCGTGTTCAACGGTGCAGGGGAGCCGGTGCCGTATTCGCTCGATGGGCGTCGTGCAGCCGCGCCGGTGCCGACGCTGCATGCGGTGAAATGGTTCGCGCTGCCGATGCCCGATGCAACGGCACCAACGGCTGCGCTCGGTGTAACGATCGCGTCGGACGGCTCGCTACGCGCCGCGCCGGCCACGAAAGCCGCCGATGCTGCTGCGGGCACGCAGGCCGATCTGATTGATCTTGGCCGGCTCGACGGCAGTGCCGACGCGCTGCAGGTTCATCTGGGCAACGACAGTTACCAGGGGCGCGTGAGCGTCGACGCCAGCGCCAATCTGCGCGACTGGCAGGCATTGCCCGATGCGCAGTTGCTCAAGGTTGGCCATGACGGCGACACGCTGACCCAGGAGCGGATTGCACTCGACGGTTTGCGCGTGCGCTATGTTCGTCTGCACTGGCTCGATCGTGCGCCGCAGATTGCATCGATCGATGTCGTCGTGCAGGCGGGCGACGCGGCGGCAACGGCGGATGCAAATGCACCGCGTCAGTGGCGCGAAGGAGTCGCGGCGAAGCCTGGGGCCGCAGCGGGCGAGTATCTTTTCGACACCGGCGGTGCGTATCCGGTAGACCGGCTGCGCCTGAATCTGCCGCAACCGAACACGGTCGCGCACGTGTCGATCTACTCGCGGCCCGATGCGCAGACGCCTTGGCGCGAGCTCGCGCAGGCGACGCTGTATCGCTTGCATGGCGCGACTGGCGAACAGGTCAACCCACCGCTCGACGTAGAAGCGGATTCGGATCGCGAATGGCGTGTGGCAGTCGATATGCGCAACGGCGGACTCGGCGCGGGTGCATTGACCGTCGCTGTAGGCTGGCGCCCCGCCGTGCTGACGTTCGTGGCGCGCGGCGAGGCGCCGTTCACGCTGGGCGTGGGTAACGGCGCGCTGACCTCGGTGGCCGCGAAACGTGAAGACATCGTGATCGACGAATCATCCAGCACCGCGTCCGCGCGGGTGGGCGCCGCGCTGCCCGCGTTGCCGCGGGACGCGTCCGCGCCGCCTGCCGCAGACAGCGACGCCAGACGTCGTTACGTACTGTGGGCGGCGCTGATTCTCGCAGTCGGGTCGCTCGGCGCGATAGCCTGGCGGTTGGCTCGAGGCGCCAGCCGCGGATAACAGATGGGCGCTAACAGGCGAACGAAGAGAAACGAGCGCCGGATTTCCCGGCGCAGCCGTTATGCGCGCGCCTCGACCTCACCCGCCATGCGGGCGAGCGCGCTTTCGATTGCCTTGTCCAGCGCCTGACTGAGCAGCACCTTCTCTTTTTCATCGAGGCAGTCGAAGAAATCCTCGTTCCACTTGCGCGCGATCGGCATCACCTTGCGGTACAGAGCCCGGCCTTCGGTGGTGAGCGACACCAGTACGACGCGCCCGTCATCGTCGCTAGCTTCGCGCTGCACGAGGCCCTGTTTGATCAGCGCCTCAGCGGCGCGGCTCGCCTGGCTCTTGTCGAGATTCGCGTGACGTGCGAGATCCATGATCGAGAACGGTCCGAACGATCCCACCGAGGCGATCACGCGCGCTTCGGGCACCGTGATGCCGAGCTTCGCCTGATACCGTTCGCCGATGCCGCGCTCGGAGAGTTTATTCAGTACGTGCAGGCGGTATGTCAGAAACTGGTCGAGTCCGGCTTTGTCGGCGGCCTTCATGGTCTTCCCTGTAGTAGGTGGATGCGGCTTGGCGGTGTGATTGTTGCCGCATCCGTCGACCGGGTCAACGCGTGCCGTACTTCAGGCGGGTCAGTTGCTCGGCTTCGTTGGCGAGCAGCGTCGCGGCATCGCGGATCGCGACCTCGAGTGTGATTGGACCGGGCGCCGGCGAGAAGCAACCGCTGAAATGCTCGGCGAGTCGCGGCAATGCGGCCGGATCGACCGCACCGGAGAGCAGGGTGGCGGGCACCTGCGCTGCCTGCGCATGACGGCACGCGATGAACGGCGCCTTGCCATGCAGCGTCTGCACGTCCGAGCGGCCTTCGCCGGTGATCAACCAGTGCGCGCCGTCGAGTGCGGCATCGAGACCGATCTGCCGCGCGACGACTTCCGCGCCCGGTTCGAACTGTGCGCCCAGCATGCGCAGCGCGAAGCCCAGGCCGCCGGCCGCGCCCGCACCGGGTTCGTCGCGTGCGGTGCGGTTCAGCGCCGGCTCGAGCAGATCGGCGAAGTGCGCGAGCGCGGCATCGATGGGCGCGATCTGTTCCGGTTGCACGCCCTTTTGCGGACCGAACACGGCGGTGGCGCCATGTTCGCCGGTAAGCGGATTGTCGACGTCGGACATGCCGATAAAGGTCGCCTCAGCCACCCGCGGATCGAGTTGCGACGCGTCGACTCGCGCGAGCCGCGCGAGCTGGGCCGGCGTCGGCTCCAGTGTCTCGCCTTGCGCGTCATACAGCTTCAGACCGAGCCCGACGAGCAGGCCGGCGCCGCCGTCGTTGGTACTGCTGCCACCGAGCGCGACGAAGAAACGTCGCACGCCTGCGTCGAGCAGGGCGAGGATCGCTTCACCCATGCCGCGTGTGCTGCGTGCTTCGACAGGCACGCCCATGCCGACCGGATCGGTGATGCCGACCACCTCCGCGGTTTCGACAATTGCGCTGCCGTCCACCAGCACGCCGACCGTCGCATCGCGCAACGGGCCTGCCGCGCCTCGCACCGACACGATGCGTCGCTCGCCACCCTGCGTGAGCATGGCGTCGAGCGTGCCTTCGCCGCCGTCGGCCATCGGGCAGATCCGCACGACCGCGTCGGGACGGGCCCGGCCAATACCGGTGGCGATCGCCTGGGCGACCTGCTCGGCGCTCAGCGAACCTTTGAACGAATCGGGAGCGATAATGACGACGGGCGCGGACTGCGGACTGGGCATGGTGTCTCGAAGGTCTCTGGAGGGTTGAAATCGTGACGTGGCACGCGATGATCTTGCGCGTGCAGCGCGCCCGCTAGCTTATCAGCATGCCGCACGCCGCTGAATATGTGGGACGGCATGACCAGCATGGGGCGGTGGCCGAGTGATCGCTGAGTGGTCCATGCGTCGCCAAAGCAGGAAAAGTCCGCCGGAACGGCCCGAAATTGGGCGGGAAAGCAGACAAAAAGCCCGCCAAACATCGATTCCCAGTTAGGCGCGCGAATAGTTTGCTAAAATATTCGGCTCTTTTGACCCAAACCGTGCTGCAGGCGGCCTGAGAGCCCGCGGCCGATTGCTCCTGGGGGCAACCCCACCCAGGTGGCGTTCAGACAGGGCGCGCATCGGGCCCGGACGAACCTCGACAGACGGCACGGCAAAGATAACTGATTCGCTCGAATAATTTTAGGACGATTGAAGCCATGGCTAACGTTGTTGAAAACCTCGGCAAGCTCGAACGCCGTGTGACGATTTCCCTGCCGAAAGACACCGTGCAGAAGGAAGTGGATTCCCGTATCCGTCAGCTTGCAAAGAACGTGCGGATGCCGGGCTTCCGGCCGGGCAAGGTGCCGCTCAAGATGGTCACCCAGCAATACTCGGGTCAGGTGGAAGCCGAGGTTCTGAGCGACAAGGTCGGCAAGGAATTCTTCGACATCAGCCGCGCGGAAAACCTGCGCGTGGCCGGTCAGCCGAGCTTCGCCCCGAAGGTCGACGCACCGGAAAGCGACTACGCTTTCGACGCCACCTTCGAGGTGTATCCGGAAGTGAAGCTGGGCGACGTCGCCACGGCTGAAATCGAACGCACGAAAACCACCATCAGCGAAGCCGAAATCGACCGTACGCTCGACATCCTGCGCAAGCAACGCGTGCACTACCACGCACGCGGCGAAGCGGGCGAGCATGGCGACGGCGGTGCCGACACCGCAGCGAAAGACGGCGACCGCGTCACGGTGGACTTCGTCGGCAAGATCGACGGTGAAGTGTTCCAGGGCGGTAGCGCTGAAGACTTCGCGTTCGTGCTCGGCGAAGGTCGCATGCTGCCGGAATTCGAAAAGGCAGCGGTTGGCCAGAAGGTCGGCGAAGCGCGCGAGTTCGACCTGACGTTCCCCGAGGACTATCACGGCAAGGATGTCGCCGGTAAGACCGCGCAGTTCACGATCACGATGAAGAAGATCGAGTGGCCGCATCTGCCGGAAATCGACGCGGAATTCGCGAAGTCGCTGGGTATTGCGGACGGCGATCTGACGAAGATGCGCGCTGAAATCAAGGACAACCTCGAGCGTGAAGCGAAGCGCCGCATGCAGTCCATCGTGAAGAACCAGGTGATGGACGCGCTCTTGAAAATCTCCGAACTCGACGTGCCGAACGCGCTGATCGAACAGGACCAGCAGCGTCTCGTCGAAATGGCGCGCCAGGACCTCACGCAACGTGGCGTGCCGAACGCTGAAACCGCGCCGATTCCTGCTGAAATGTTCAAGGAGCAGGCTGAGCGTCGCGTCAAGCTCGGCCTCGTGCTGGCCGAACTCGTGAAGGCGAACGAACTGCAGGCGAAGCCGGAACAGATCCGCGCCGAAGTCGACGAATTCGCGAAAAGCTACGAGGACCCGAAGGAAGTCGTCCGCTGGTATTATTCCAACCAGCAGCGCCTTGCCGAGATGGAAGCGTACGTCGTGGAAGCCAACGTCGTCGATTTCGTGCTCGAGAAGGCCAGGGTGACGGACAAGGAAGTGAGCTTCGAAGAACTGGCAAGCGCGACCGCGCAAGCGTAAGCATCGCTGAAACGGCGTGCCGGCTGTCGGAGCAGACAGTCTGCACGCCGTTTTTTCAGGTTGCGTGTGCTGGGTTGCTGTCATGTCCGCCGCAGTGTTTGCGGCGTTTGCGAAGCAGGTCCGCAGCGGGTATCGGAGTCGAGCGGTCGTGCGGTTTCGTGTACTTGAATACGGCGTTACCGGACCCACCTCGGACTCACTTCGCACTCACCTGTCCAGTCCCGAACAGATATTCCCAGACAAGGATCCATTGCATGACCTTTCGCGCCCAAATGCTGGACACGTTGACTTCCCAGTCGTCGCGGGATCTCGAAGCACAGGCGCTCGGCCTCGTGCCGATCGTCGTGGAGACGAGCGGTCGCGGCGAGCGTTCGTATGACATCTACTCGCGGCTGCTGAAAGAGCGCCTCGTGTTCCTCGTCGGTGAAGTGAACGACCAGACGGCGAATCTCGTCGTCGCACAGTTGCTGTTTCTCGAAAGCGAGAATCCGGACAAGGACATCAATTTCTACATCAACAGCCCGGGCGGTTCGGTTTCGGCGGGCATGGCGATCTACGATACGATGCAGTTCATCAAGCCTGACGTGTCGACGCTGTGCATGGGGCTCGCGGCCAGCATGGGCGCGTTCCTGCTGGCAGCTGGTGCGAAGGGCAAGCGGTTCGCATTGCCCAATTCGCGCGTGATGATTCACCAGCCGCTCGGCGGCGCACGTGGTCAGGCATCGGACATCGAAATCCAGGCGCGCGAAATCCTGTACCTGAAGGAGCGCCTGAACGGTCTGCTCGCGCACCACACCGGCCAGCCGGTCGAACGGATTGCCCGCGACACCGACCGCGACAATTTCATGTCCGGTGAAGATGCGCAAGCGTACGGTCTCGTCGATCAGGTGCTGCACAAGCGCCCCTGACTGGTCGAACGGATTTGATCTGGCACGGGTTGCCCCGTTTTGGGGCGCCCGGCCGGAAAAAGCCGGCAAACCAGCGAATCCCGCCCTGAGCGCCCGCGGCCCACGCCGTTCCTGCCATTGCCCTGTCATCCCCGCCCTGACTGCGAGGGAGGGGCAAACGGCGTATCATGTCACTCGAGTGTCCGGAGGCTCATACATCTATGGCGGACAAAAAAGGTTCTAACAGCGAAAAGCTGTTGTATTGCTCGTTCTGCGGCAAGAGTCAGCATGAGGTCAAGAAACTCATTGCGGGCCCGTCGGTGTTCATCTGCGATGAATGTATCGACCTGTGCAACGAGATCATCCGCGATGAAGCGGCAGGCGCAGGTGTCGAGGCCGGGTTGTCGCGGTCCGATCTGCCGAGCCCGCAGGAAATCCGTGAAATCCTCGATCAATACGTGATCGGCCAGGAACGCGCGAAGAAGATTCTCGCGGTCGCGGTGTACAACCACTACAAGCGGCTCAAGCATCTCGAGAAGAAGGACGAAATCGAGCTGTCGAAGAGCAACATCCTGCTGATCGGCCCGACCGGTTCGGGCAAGACACTGCTCGCGCAGACGCTCGCACGCCTCCTGAACGTACCGTTCGTGATCGCCGATGCGACCACGCTGACGGAAGCGGGCTATGTCGGCGAGGACGTCGAAAACATCATCCAGAAGCTCCTGCAGAACTGCAACTACGAAGTCGACAAGGCGCAGCGCGGGATCGTCTACATCGACGAAATCGACAAGATCAGCCGCAAGTCCGACAACCCGTCCATTACCCGCGATGTATCGGGCGAAGGCGTGCAGCAGGCTCTGCTGAAGCTGGTCGAAGGCACGATGGCGTCGGTGCCGCCGCAAGGCGGGCGCAAGCATCCGAACCAGGACTTCATCCAGGTCGATACGACGAACATTCTGTTCATCTGCGGCGGTGCGTTCGACGGCCTCGAAAAGGTCATCGTCGACCGGACGGAAAAGACCGGGATCGGCTTCGGCGCGAGCGTGAAGAGCAAGCAGGATCGCGATGCGGGCGAAGTGCTGCGCGAAGTCGAACCGGAAGATCTGATCAAGTTCGGCCTGATTCCCGAGCTGATCGGCCGTCTGCCGGTCGTTGCGACCCTCGGCAAGCTCGATGAAGTCGCGCTGATGAAGATTCTCGTCGAACCGAAGAACGCGCTGGTGAAGCAGTATCACAAGCTGTTCAACATGGAACGGGTCGAGCTGGAAATTCGTCCGGCCGCGTTGCAGGCTGTGGCGCGCAAGGCGATTCGCCGCAAGACCGGTGCCCGTGGTTTGCGCTCCATCCTGGAACAGGCTTTGCTCGACGTGATGTACGACCTGCCGGCGATGAAAGGCGTCAGCAAGGTCATCATCGATGACAATGTCATCGACGGCGATGGAAAGCCCCTGCTGATCTACGAAGACGCGCCCAAGGTGGCAGGATCGAATTGATCGGCTTAAAGAGTTCCGGAAAAAAGCCGTTCATACGAGTGATGAACGGCTTTTTCGTTTATCTTGTGGTCAGGCAGTACTTTTTGTGGTCACTGAACTTTTCCCACCCGCGGAGGCTTGCAATCTTTTCTGCTGGCCTCAACTATCGAACGAACTGATTCCATTAATGGGGAAATGAAATGTCAGGAACCCAACTCCTCCCGCCGGAACGCATTACGCTCCCGCTGCTCCCGCTGCGCGACGTGGTGGTTTTCCCGCATATGGTCATTCCGCTCTTCGTAGGCCGGCCCAAGTCGATCAAAGCACTTGAAGTGGCAATGGAGGGCGGCAAGCACATCATGCTGGTTGCCCAGAAAACGGCGGCAAAAGACGAGCCGACCGAAAAAGACATGTACGAAGTAGGGTGTATCGCCAACATCCTGCAAATGCTGAAGCTGCCTGACGGCACCGTGAAGGTGCTGGTCGAAGGCCTGCAGCGCGCGAAGACGCTTTCCATCGAAGAACAGGAAACGCAGTTTTCGTGCGAAGTCATGCCGCTCGAACCCGACATTGCCGACAGCGCCGAAACTGAAGCGCTGCGCCGCGCCATCGTGTCGCAGTTCGATCAGTACGTGAAGCTGAACAAGAAGATCCCGCCGGAAATCCTGACCTCGCTGTCGGGCATCGACGAAGCCGGGCGTCTGGCCGACACGATCGCGGCGCATCTGCCGCTGAAGCTCGACCAGAAGCAGCACATCCTCGAAATGTTCCCGGTCATCGAACGGCTCGAGCATCTGCTCGCGCAACTCGAAGCCGAGATCGACATCCTGCAGGTGGAAAAGCGCATCCGTGGCCGTGTGAAGCGCCAGATGGAAAAGAGCCAGCGCGAGTACTACCTGAACGAGCAGGTCAAGGCGATCCAGAAGGAACTCGGCGAAGGCGAAGAAGGTGCGGATCTCGAGGAACTCGAGAAGCGCATCACCGCTGCGCGTATGCCGAAGGAAGCCAAGAAGAAAGCGGACGCCGAGCTGAAGAAGCTCAAGCTGATGTCGCCGATGTCGGCCGAAGCGACCGTCGTGCGCAACTACATCGATACGCTGATCGGCTTGCCGTGGCGCAAGAAGAGCAAGGTCAACAACGACCTCGCGAATGCGGAACGCGTACTCGACGAAGACCACTTCGGTCTCGAGAAGGTGAAAGAACGCATTCTCGAATATCTCGCGGTCCAGCAACGCGTTGAAAAGGTCAAGGCGCCGATCCTGTGCCTGGTTGGGCCTCCGGGTGTCGGCAAGACGTCGCTGGGCCAGTCGATTGCGCGCGCAACGAACCGTAAGTTCGTGCGTATGGCACTCGGCGGCGTGCGCGACGAGGCCGAAATTCGCGGCCATCGCCGGACGTACATCGGTTCGATGCCGGGCAAGATCCTGCAGAGCCTGACCAAGGTCGCGGTGCGCAATCCGCTCTTCCTGCTCGACGAAGTCGACAAGATGGGACAGGACTTCCGCGGCGATCCGTCGTCGGCCTTGCTCGAGGTGCTCGATCCCGAGCAGAACCATACGTTCGCCGACCACTATGTGGAAGTCGACTTCGACCTGTCGGACGTGATGTTCGTCGCAACGTCGAACTCGCTGAACATCCCGCCGCCGCTGCTCGACCGGATGGAAGTGATTCGTCTGTCGGGTTACACGGAAGACGAGAAGGTCAGCATCGCGCAGCGTTACCTGTTGCCGAAGCAGAAGAAGAACAACGGACTGAGCGCCGGCGAGATCGATGTCGCAGAGACGGCGATCCGCGACATCATTCGTTACTACACGCGCGAAGCCGGTGTGCGTTCGCTCGAGCGTGAAATCTCGAAGATCTGCCGCAAGGTCGTGAAGATGCTTCTGCTGAAGAAGGCGGAAGGCGCGGTGAAGGTCGACGGCAGCAACCTCGACACGTTCCTTGGTGTGCGCAAGTTCGACTTCGGTCTGGCCGCGAAGGAAAACCAGATCGGTCAGGTTACCGGTCTTGCGTGGACGGAAGTCGGTGGCGACCTGCTGACGATCGAAGCGGCGGAGATGCCTGGTAAGGGCAACGTGATTCGCACGGGTTCGCTCGGCGACGTGATGAAGGAATCCGTCGAAGCGGCGCGCTCGGTCGTGCGTTCGCGTTCGCGCCGTCTTGGCATCAAGGACGAAGCGTTCGAGAAGCGGGATATCCACATCCACGTGCCGGAAGGTGCGACGCCGAAGGACGGTCCGTCCGCCGGCGTGGCCATGACGACGGCGCTGGTGTCGGTGTTGACCGGCATCCCGGTGCGCGCGGATGTGGCGATGACCGGTGAAATCACGCTGCGTGGCGAAGTGCTGCCGATCGGTGGGTTGAAGGAAAAGCTGCTTGCGGCGCACCGTGGCGGTATCAAGCTGGTGCTGATTCCGGAAGAGAACGTCAAGGATCTGACGGAGATTCCGGATAACGTGAAGAACGCCATCGAAATCATGCCGGTCCGCTGGATCGACAAGGTGCTCGAACTGGCGCTCGAACGCACGCCGCAGCCGTTGCCCGAAGAAGAAGCGAAACCGGCAGCAGCTGCTCCGGTCGCCGAGCCGGCGAAGGATGCTGGCGCAAGCGAGTTCGTGAAGCACTGACGTTCAGGCAGTTTTCTGCCAGCAAAACCCGCGGCCTTGTCCGCGGGTTTTTTATTGCCCGAACGATTATCGACGCGCAAACGGGCGACTGCTGCACCATTTAATGGGTCGTCTTCGTCCGATGCGGTTTTCCGGTTGATCAGGTCGTTGCACACGCATCGACTCCGCGCAATATCCTGTCATGAAGCGGTACCGCGCCAGCCGGGCTTATCAGGCTCAACCCCGCTTGACACAAGGGTTTCGGCCCATTCTAATGAGTTGGCCCGGCGTTCTGTCGGGCCAAATGGATTCCTGTTCGGCGCTTTCTTGCGCTGTCACGATTACGCAAAACATTCTCGGGGGTTGGAATGAACAAAACGGAATTGATCGACCATATTGCGCAACAAGCCGACATCTCCAAAGCAGCGGCAGGACGCGCGCTCGATGCGGTGATCGGTGGTGTGAAAGGGACATTGAAGACGGGCGGTTCGGTCACACTGGTCGGTTTCGGTACGTTTGCCGTGGGCAAACGCACTGCACGTACCGGACGCAATCCGCGCACGGGCGCCGCGATCAAGATCAAGGCCGCCAAGGTACCCAAATTTAAGCCTGGCAAGGCGCTGAAAGATGCGCTAAACTAGCGGGCTCTTGTTACCTGATTGAACGATTTCAGCGCTGAGTGTTTTATTAGCGCGAATCAATCGGGTAGCGAGTGAAGTCGCGGGACGGGTGCTTAGCTCAGTTGGTAGAGCGGCGCCCTTACAAGGCGTAGGTCGGGAGTTCGAGCCTCTCAGCACCCACCAACCGTTTCGCGACCAGGCTTCCAGGCAGTTCCGCAGTGATCTGCTGTCGTACCCCGAAACCCGCGTGGCTATTTGCTCCGCGGGTTTTTTGTCGTTCTCGTCAGGCCCGGAGCGGCTATTGGACGGGCGAGACGCACGTCAAGATGCGGTCAATACTGAACAGACACCCACCAAAATCCGGCAGTGCAAGTACCTGAACAACATCGTCGAGCAGGTTCACGGTGCCGTCAAACTCATCGTCAAACTAATGATGCGTTTTAAGGCTTTTGGTTGCGCCCGCAACATCCTGTCAGGTATCGAGATCATGCACATGATCCGCAAAGAATAGAGTTAGGCGAAGAATGCAACGCGACTTTCCGTCACGTGGAATTTTTACTCGATTGTGACCTGAGGATTACTGATTATTTCAAGCTGAATTGTCTAGTCTATGCAATCGCGATGGAACCTGTGCCGCATACCCGTCGCGAGGCTCTCTCGTGGTGCGCATTGCACGCTCGTGGACGTTAGAACCTCTTTCAGACTTATGCAGGTTCAGCCTGAATTTGCATGACGTACCGGATTTCGTGGACAGACAGTCCCTTCGATCAATGTTCAAATGAAATCGCTTAGAAGCCGTTGCGAAATGAGTTGAGCAGGTGCGTTAGGCGGGTCCAGCGAATCAAGGTGCAAGCTGACGAGAGGAATGCCTCGTGAATATGGGCATGGTGTTGGTAGCGAATCTTCAAGTGTCGAAACGAGTGGCGCCAGGCAATCGTGTGCGCGACTTGCCAACGTGTTTTGCCAGGTCCGCTGCCATGGGGCGAACCGATCTGTGCGGGCAAGGGTGCGATGCCACGTTCACACAGATGGTGCCCGTGTGGCTCGGAACTGTCCCCCCAATCTCCCTGAGCGACTTGCGGCTTGTGTCGGCGCCATTCCCGAATACGCGGAATGGCCGGGGCCTGAGCATCGAGTTGCGCAGTGTCGTGTCGATTCGATGAGTGACGACCGTCGTCTATGCGCTCTTCAGACATTGCTTCCTGTCAGGCAAAACAAGGCACGAAGTTAACACCAGATCACGAAACCAGGGAACGGGCCGGCTCTGTCGATATTTCGAATGTTGCCGCTACGAGACTTCATCCCTTGACCTGTTCTCAAGGCGCAGTTTTTTTGCGGCTGCACCCGTTTGTTTCCGACTTGAACAGTCGCAGCGAGAGTCGCGGAACCTGGCGTTGCGTTCCTCAGTTGTCGACGAGGACGAAAGCTTGTTGATTGGTGTGCGGCTATCGATCGCTCCCAGATGAACGAAGGTATGTGAAGTCGTAGGGGCATGCAGGACGTCTGGTTTTTCATTTGCAGGTGCGACCTCAAGTGACCGAAATCCAGAGCGCATGCCAGGTGTTGTCTTATGACCTTAAGGAGCGTTGCCCTATGCCGTCAGTAAACCTCGTCGGTGAGACGGAGGGGGCATTGCGGCTGTTGCGAAATCTGGTTGCGCGCGAACTGGATCTGGCCACGGACGACGTACCCGTGGCACTGGATTACCTCAGCATGGGTTTTAGCTCGCGCGGCTTGATTGGATTGATCCAGCAACTGAGTCGTCTGCTGCGTACGAAGCTAAGCCCGTCACTCCTGTTTGACTATCGGACGCTGGCGGACTTTGCCGCCTATCTTGCTGAACATCATGCGGAGCAGCTAGCGGCTCTGGCGATGGAGCAAGCATCCTCCGATGTGCAAGAGGAGCGACCCGCACCACGTGCGCAAGCGGCCTTGAGCGAAGCGCAACGCGGTCTGTGGGCCTTGCAAAAAGCCTGGCCGCGGATGGCGGCCTACAACGTCCCACTGTGTCTGCGGTTGTCGTCCAGGGTGCAACGTGCACGCATGCTGGAAGCGTGCGCGTGGTTGTTGCGGCGCTGGCCGATGCTGGGTGCGTCGGTGCAGCGTGCGGACGGACGCCTTGTCATGCAGGCACAGCCGGGACATGACCTTGTCCTGGAAGAACACCATGCCGCGGACTGGAGCGAGGCGCAGCGACTGCGCTGGTTGCGCGAACGCGTCGAGCAGCCTTTCGATCTGGATGCGGGTCCCCTGTTGCGTGCGTATTGGCTAGGTGGCGGCGAGGGTAGCGAGAGTCGACTGCTCCTGGTGATTCATCACCTCGTCATCGACGCTGTGTCCGTTGGCATCTTGCTGGCCGGTCTGCGCAAGGCTTACGAGGACCTGGAGGCAGGGCGCAGCCTCGATGGCCCTGTTGATCATGCCGGCTATGGCGCTTTTGCCGCGGCCGAAGCTGAGAGGCTGGCTGACATCGATAGCGCGGCGTGTCTCAGCTACTGGCGCACGGCGTTGTCCGATGCACCGACGAGTCTGGAGCTGCCACTGGACCATCCACGCGGGGCCACCCCGGGCTTTGCTGGCCGCACGCTGCGCCATGAACTTCCGGCAGCACTGGGCGAAGCGGTGCAGGCCTGGTCGGCGCGGCACGGGGTGTATCCGTCGACGTTGCTGCTGGCCGTGTACCAGGGACTGCTGAGCCGTCACAGCGGACGCGACGACGTGGTGGTGGGCATGGCGCTGGACGAGCGCGATGCGTCGTGCGCGGGTCTGGTGGGGATGTTCGTGAACATGCTGCCGGTGCGCGCACAGGGGCTGGGCCAGCGCAGCTTCGTCGAGGAGGTGCAGGCGCTGCAGCGGCAGGTGGTGGACGCGATGGCGCACAGCTACCCGTTCGCAGCGCTGGTGCGCGAACTGGGCCTGAGCGGGGGCGAGGCGGCACCGCTGTTCCAGGCGGCGTACCTGTACCAGGACACGCTGGACACCCAGGCGCTGGCGGGGGTGGCCGACTGGACGTGGGAGGAGTCGCTGTACCAGGAAGGCGAGTACGAGCTGGTGCTGGAAGTGCGCCGGCGCGCGCAGGGCTACGGGCTGTACCTGAAGTACGACCCGACGCTGTGGGACGAGGCGACGCTCGCGCGCTGGCTGGGGCACT
>NZ_MTZV01000002.1 GCF_002362315.1 Paraburkholderia acidicola | reverse complement strand
ATGCCTGATGACCATAGCGTGTCGGTACCACCCCTTCCCATCCCGAACAGGACCGTGAAACGACTCCACGCCGATGATAGTGCGGATTGCCCGTGTGAAAGTAGGTAATCGTCAGGCTCCTCATGCTCCAAACCTCGCCCCCGCCAGCCTTCCCGCTCGCGGGGGCTTGGCGTTTACAGCGCACGGGTTTACCGTGCGGCCAGACGCGTCTCATACCTTGCCCGACGACGCCCCCAGCACTTCACACCCGGGCGGCCATCGTCCCAAGTTGCCGTTCACTCATCTCGTTACGCATGCAGATGAAATACGCTGCATAGCGCGAACTCTTTCCCGACGACCCCGCTAAATCCCTCAGTAGGCACCGAGCGCGATCGTCGCTATGAAAAGCCTACCGCAGCGACAAAAACTGCTGCGCCAACCGAACCCAATACGTTGCACCGATCGGCAATAGCTCGTCATTGAAGTCATAGCTGGCGTTGTGCAGCATGCATGGTCCCGCTCCGTGGCCTGCATCGCGGTGACCACCTTCGCCGTTGCCGAGGAACGCATAGCAACCCGGCTTCGCCAGCAGCATGAACGAGAAGTCTTCCGCACCCATCGTCGGTTCGACGGCATCGTCGACATTTTCCGCACCGACGATCTCCTTCATCACCGCCGCCGCAAAACGTGCCTCCTTGCTGCTATTGATCGTCGGCGGGTAGTTTCGATGGAACGTCAGTTTCGCCGAGCAATCGTATGCCTCCGCGACCGTCTCAGTGATCTTGCGCATGCGCGCTTCGATCAGATCGAGCGTCGCCGTCGTAAACGTACGCACGGTTCCCGCGATCCATGCATCGTTAGGAACGACGTTCACCGCATCGCCGGCATGGATCTGGGTGATGGACAGCACCGCCGTATCGAGCGGCTTCTTGTTGCGGGTGATGATGCCTTGCAGGCCATTGGCGATCTGTACCGCGGTAAATACCGGATCGTGCCCGTTGTGCGGCATCGCCGCGTGCGACCCCGTACCCTTGATCTCGATCCGGAATTCATTGCTCGAGGCCATGATCGGGCCTTCCGTCACACCGAACTGACCGGCAGGCATGCCGGGCCAGTTGTGAATGCCGAATACCGCATCGACAGGGAATTTCGTAAACAGACCGTCGTCGATCATCGCCTGTGCACCGGCCCCACCTTCTTCGGCCGGTTGAAAAATGAATACGATCGTCCCGTCGAACTCCCCATGTTTAACGAGGTGCCGCGCCGCGCCGAGCAGCATCGCGGTATGCCCATCGTGTCCACACGCATGCATCTTCCCGTCATTGCGCGAACGATGATCGAAGGTGTTGAGTTCCTGGATGGGGAGCGCGTCCATGTCGGCGCGAAGACCGATTGACCG
This sequence comes from Paraburkholderia acidicola, assembly GCF_002362315.1. Classification (GTDB taxonomy): domain Bacteria; phylum Pseudomonadota; class Gammaproteobacteria; order Burkholderiales; family Burkholderiaceae; genus Paraburkholderia; species Paraburkholderia acidicola. Next base: position 1,255,733 of record NZ_MTZV01000002.1, on the reverse strand, counting down.
TGTGCTGCTACCGCGCTTCAGGATGCCGACAACTCCGGTCTTACCCAGGCCCCGATGCACTTCGATCCCCCAGTCGGCCAGTGTTTTCGCAACAAGGTCGGCCGTCTGGGTTTCTTCGTAACGAAGCTCGGGATGTGCGTGAATCGTTCGTCGCAGGGTCTGGATTTCGCCGCTCGCGGCCTGAATTTCGGGGATCAGTTTCATGATGGAATCGGGCTTCGATGTACGTGATGTCGTCCGAAGCCACTTGCGTGCTTCGAACATCGAGGCGATCCATTCTACGCCCACCGGAATTTTTGGCAGTGCGGCACGGGCTGGCTCGCTGCGGACGTAATAAAATCGGCATTATTCCGCTCATCAACGACCACCGCCCATGAACGCCCCCGCCGAATTCGCCCGCGCCGTCTGTCCGCACGATTGCCCGGACACCTGCGCCATGCGCGTGACCGTCGAAGATGGACGGGCCATCAAGGTCACCGGAGATCCCGATCACCCGCCCACCCAGGGCGTTCTCTGCACGAAGGTGAGTCGTTACGCGGAGCGCGTACATCATCCGGAGCGTTTGACAACGCCGATGAAACGGGTCGGCAGAAAGGGCGAGGGCCGCTTCGAGCCCATCACCTGGAACGAGGCGCTCGAGATTGCGGGAACGCGCCTGTCGGAGATCGCGAGTCGCGCACCCGAGGCGATCCTGCCGTACAGCTACGCCGGCACAATGGGGCTCGTGCAAAGCGAAAGCATCGCCCAGCGCTTTTTCCACGCAATCGGAGCGTCGCAACTGGATCGCACGATCTGCGCCGCAGCCGGCGCGGCCGGGCTCAAATATACCTATGGCGCGAGCCTCGGCATGTTGACCGAGTTCTTCGAAGAGAGCGAAGTCATTCTGATCTGGGGCGCCAACCCGATCGCATCGAACCTGCACTTCTGGACGCGCGCTCAGGAGGCGAAGCGTCGCGGCGCGAAGCTGATTGCAATCGACCCATATCGCTCGCTGACCGCAGAAAAATGCCACCAGCACATTGCGCTGAAGCCCGGTACTGACGGTGCGCTCGCGCTCGGCATGATGCATGTGCTGATCTCAGACAACCTGCTCGACCTGGCGTATATCGCCGACCACACGCTCGGTTTCGACGACCTCAAAGCGCGCGCGCTGACCTATCCGCCCGCGCGCGTCGCGCAGATCTGCGGCATCGACGAGCAGGTCGTCGTCGATCTGGCGCGTTTGTACGGCAGCACCCGCAAGGCGTCGATCCGTCTGAACTACGGCATGCAGCGCGTGCGCGGCGGGGGCAACGCAACGCGGGCCATCGCGTGTCTGCCGTCGTTGACCGGTGCGTGGCGAGATCGCGCGGGTGGCTTGCTGTTGTCGTCATCCGGCTGGGCGCCGGTCGATTCGCACGCGCTCGGGCGCCCCGATCTGATACCGGGCTGGCCGCAGCGTCAGCCGCGCGTCATCAATATGAACGAAATCGGCAATGCGCTGCTGCATCCGGGCGATGCTACGTTCGGGCCGCCGGTCGAGGCCATCATTGTCTATAACTCGAACCCGGTGGCCGTCGCACCCGATTCAGAACGAGTCGCGGCCGGCTTCGCGCGCGAGGACCTCTTCACGATCGTGCTCGAGCATTTCCGCACCGACACCGCTGATTTCGCCGATCTGCTTCTCCCCGCGACAACGCAACTCGAGCATCTCGATGTGCACAAGTCCTACGGACACACCCACGTGATGGCGAATCTGCCCGCGATCGCGCCGGTTGGCGACGCACGGCCGAACACGGAGATATTTCGGGGTATAGCGCGGGCGATGGGACTGCAAGAACCGGCGTTGTTCGAGAGTGACGAGACAGTTGCTGCGAATGCGCTGCACTGGAGCGATCCAGCGCTTGCCGGAACCGACTGGGAAACCCTAAAACAGACAGGCTGGGCCCGCCTGAATCTGCCGGACGCACCGTTTGCGAACGGTGGCTTCCGCACTCCGTCCGGCAAGTGCGAGTTCTCGAGTCAGCGCCTCGCGCAGCAAGGGCTCGATCCGTTGCCGGATTACCTGCCGCCGTATGAATCGGCGGAAGGTTCGCCGGAGCTCGTCGAACGCTATCCGCTAGCGATGATTTCGCCGCCCGCCCGCAACTTTCTGAACAGTACCTTCGTCAATGTCACGAGCCTGCGGTCGACCGAGGGTCATCCGCATCTCGACATCCATCCTTCAGACGCGCAACTCCGCGGAATCACAGATGGCGATCAGGTGCGCATCTTCAACGACCGTGGTTCGATGCAGGCGCACGCTCGCGTGACGGACAAGGCTAGGGAAGGGCTCGTAGTCGGACTGTCGATCTGGTGGAAAAAACTCTCCCCAGATGGACGCAACGCCAATCAGGTCACGAGCCAGCGACTCACCGATCTGGGTGGTTCCGCAACCTTCTATGACTGTCTCGTCGAAGTCGAACGAGTCTGACGCTTGCCGGAAACGTCCTTCAATGGGCTTCTATTACCCGTTATCTGTGAAAAAATCGCCTTGTTGTTCGAGGGCGTCGTCTAACCATGCTGCTTTTCGCGCTTTGCCGTAGGACCCGCATGCTACGATGCGCTTTTTAGCACGATCATTCGAAAATATAGAGGGAGACGCCGCGTGGAAAAAATCTGGTTGAAGTCTTATCCGTCTGGCGTTCCAGCTGAGATCGATCCAACCCAGTACGCATCGATAGCCGATCTGTTCGAAGAAAGTTTTCAAAAATATCGCGCGAAACCGGCGTTCGCGTGCATGGGCAAACAGATTACCTACGGTGAACTCGACACGCTCTCCGCGAAGCTCGGCGGATGGTTGCAGTCGAAAGGCATTGCGCGTGGCGCCCGCGTCGCGATCATGATGCCGAACGTGTTGCAGTACCCGGTCGCATTGGCCGCGATTCTGCGCGCCGGATACGTCGTCGTGAACGTGAACCCGCTGTACACGCCGCGCGAACTCGAACATCAGTTGAAGGACAGCGGCGCCGAAGCGATCATCCTGCTTGAGAATTTCGCAGTGACGTTGCAGGCGGTTGTCGCCAATACGTCCGTCAAGCACATCGTGGTTGCGTCGCTTGGCGATCTTCTGGGACCGAAGGGGCTCATCGTCAACTTCGTGGTCCGACGCGTCAAAAAGATGGTGCCCGCATGGAATCTGCCGGGACACGTCAAATTCAACGCTGCGCTCGCCGAAGGCGCACGCCACTCATTCAGTGCAGTCAAGCAGGGCCCCGACGATATCGCTTTCCTGCAGTACACGGGCGGCACGACCGGGGTGGCGAAGGGCGCCACGCTGCTGCATAGAAACCTGATCGCCAATGTGCTGCAGTCGGAAGCCTGGCTCCAGCCGGCGCGTGCGAAGCGGCCCGATATCGACCAGTTCATCACGGTCGTGGCACTGCCGCTGTATCACGTGTTTGCACTGACGGTTTGCGGCCTGCTGACCATTCGCACCGGCGGCCTGGGCGTGCTAATTCCGAATCCACGTGACATCGCGGGCATGATCAAGTCGCTGCAAGGCTATCCGATCACGACGATACCGGCGGTGAACACGCTGTATAACGCCATGCTCAATCACCCCGATTTCGACAAGCTCGATTTCTCGAATCTGCTGGTCGCGAACGGTGGCGGGATGGCGGTTCAGGAGGCGGTCGCGAAGCGCTGGTTCGAGAGAACGAACGCGCCGATCATCGAGGGCTATGGCCTTTCGGAAACGTCGCCCTGCGCGACCTGCAACCCGTCGAACACGGCGGAGTACAGCGGGACGATCGGACTGCCTATGCCGTCCACGGAGATTTCGATCCGCGATGACGAGGGCAACGAAGTACCGCTTGGCGAGCCAGGTGAAGTCTGTATTCGCGGCCCCCAGGTGATGGCCGGCTACTGGAAACGCCCCGACGAAACCGCCAAGGTCATGACGGCCGACGGCTTCTTCAAGTCGGGAGACGTCGGTTTCATGAATGAACGCGGTTACACAAAGATCATCGACCGCAAGAAGGACATGATCCTGGTGTCGGGCTTCAACGTGTACCCGAACGAAATCGAAGACGTGGTGGCCAAGCATCCTGGCGTATTCGAAGTGGCGGCCGTTGGCGTGCCGGACGAGCATTCGGGCGAGGCGGTCAAACTGTTCGTGGTGAAGAAGGATCCGGCGCTCACGGACGCGGTGCTGTTCGCGTATTGCAAGGAACAACTGACCGGCTACAAACGGCCGCGGATCATCGAGTTCCGCACCGAACTGCCGAAGAGCAATGTGGGCAAGATCCTGCGCAGGGAATTGCGCGACGGGCGCGCGTAACAGCAAGTAGTCGGGCGCCGAGCAACGTTACGGCGAGCGTGAGGGTGCGATCGGGCAGCAGGTCGCACATGACACGAAGACAACTGGATCTGCAAGATCAAACGGCCTGACAGGTTCGATTCCTGTCGGGCCGTTTTTCATTCTCCATCGGCACAACCCGCAAAAGCAGCAGATAAAAAAAGGCGCCCGAAGGCGCCTTTGAGTTGAACTGCTTTTTTACGACTTATTAGAACTTGTGGCGGATACCGACACGTGCCGTCAGCTGGTTCTGGTTTGCCGAAGGCGTCAGGCCGTTGATCGAAGCATCGGCCTGGATAACATTGCCCTTCGAGTCGAGCGTATTGCCCAAAGCGTGCTGGTAGACACCAATTACATAGACGTCGGTCCGCTTCGACAGGAAGTAATCGGCGCCGATCGAACCTTGGTGATACTGCGCAGCAGAGCCGCCGCTGATCTTGCTGCCGCGCGTGTAGTCATACGCAGCGCCGAGCACGAGTGCCGGGGTCAGCTGATACTTGAAGTTCAGTTCGCCGTTGTTGAACGTGGCGGTCTGGCTCAGGAACGCACCGCTCGAGAAGTTCATGAACTTGATGTTCGAGTACGTCGCGCCGATCGTTGCTGCGCCGAAGGTGTAAGCACCGCCCGCACCGATGACCTGGTACGTATTGGCATTTGCGTAACCAGCATAAACCGGCGTCGTGACGCCGGCCGGCGTGCCGCTCGTCGTGTTGTTGCCGAACAGGCCAGTCGACGACGACGGGTTACGTGAGTTCAAATAGCCGACACCCAACACCAGCGGACCGTTGCTGTAACCAGCACCGACCGAGAACGTTTGATTGCGGCTGAAATCGCCTGCCACGCCACCGAAGCTGTACAGGGCGCCAAACGTCAGGCCGCCGTAGTTCACGCTGGTGAACTTGACCGCGTTGTTCACACGGTAAGCGTTATTGAAGTTGTCGAGGTCGCCCGGGTGAGCAGCGATGTAGCCGCCCCACTGGTCGCCGGCTTCGAGCGGGCCGACGTAGTCGACCACGGAGTCGTACTGACGACCCAGTGTGACCGTACCGAACTGGCTCGACAGACCGACGTAGGCTTGACGGCCGAATTCCAGGCCGCCTTGACCGAGCTTGCCGCTGTTCACGTCGAAACCGTTTTCGAGCACGAAGACTGCCTTCAGGCCACCGCCCAGGTCTTCCGTGCCGCGCAGGCCCCAACGGCTGCCTTGCAGAACACCGCTCGACAGGTTGTACAGGTGCTTGCCGCCTGCGTTCGTATTGATGTTGAAACCTTCGTCAATAATGCCGTACAGCGTGACGCTGCTTTGAGCATGAGCGACGCCAGCGAACGCGCCAAAAGCTGCAAGCGCGAGAAGCGACTTTTTCATCGAATGATCTCCAAGGATGCTACGAATTTTTGTCACAAGGCGAGTAGTTGTCTGTGTGGCGGCCTTGCCATTAACTTCGCGAGAAGTTGCCACGTAATGTAACAAAAGGGTTTATCGAGACAAAGGAAAAGCAGACCGCCTGGTCGGTCCCTGTTTCGTTTACGCAACATGGTCTAAAATCGAAAGTCGGCCACCTGATTTGCCCTGTTCCGTGGCCTTGCTGCGCCCGTTTTTTTGTCCGCATACCTTTGCTGGACGGGCGTCGGCGGGTATTGGTGGCGAATTGAAAAAGCAGGAGAACCAGATGTTGCTGGACGAATGGATTAGCGAGTTCGATCGGGGTTTACGCTCAATGACCGGGGTGTCTCGAATGACGCGCCCGATGCCGGTGCCGGCACCTTTAGAGCCAGCTGAAACCGCTATAGAGCTGTCGCCTGCCGAGCGCACCCACGCGGCCGCACTCATGCGGGTCAACCATGTCGGCGAGGTGTGCGCCCAGGCGCTTTACCAGGCGCAGAAGCTGGCCACGCGTTCGCCGACCCTCAAGAACGCCTTCGATCACGCCGCCCGTGAAGAGGAAGATCACCTCGCGTGGACTGCCCGGCGACTCGATGCGCTCGAGTCCCGTCCCAGCCTGCTGAATCCGCTCTGGTACGCCGGCGCACTCGCGATCGGTCTGGTGGCCGGTCGTCTCGGCGATCGTGTGAGCCTCGGCTTCATGGCGGAAACGGAGCGCCAGGTTGAGCATCATCTGAATGGCCATCTCGATGCGTTGCCAGAAGCCGACCGGGAATCGCGCGCCGTCGTCGAGCAGATGCGTGCCGACGAGGCAGCTCACGGTAAGGCCGCGGTCGACGCAGGCGGCATCGAGTTACCGTTTCCCGCTCGCGCGTTGATGCGTGCAGCGTCGAAGGTGATGACTCGTACTGCGTACTATGTCTGAAGGTTTCGTTTGAAGTGGGACGGCGCGAGTCGCGCCGTCTCAAAAATGCGGTGCCCGTTTTACCTCACGCCGTGATCCCACGCCGGTTATCCCGCCTTATTTCCCCCGCCTAGATCGCTTTTCCGCCCGACGCTTCCCTCCTGCTTTTCACGTATCACCTTCACAAGCTTCAGTAGGCCATTCATTTATAACGATTTTCCAATTTTAAGGGCGACGTGAAGGAGTCGCGCTAAGTCCTTGTTCTAACAAACAAATTTCGTTAAAAAACCGCGCATCTCCCTTGACCCGTCTTTAGCGTTCCTCTAAAGTGGGAGACAGTGTGAGAAAGTGTATTTTTGTGTGATTTCCCGGGCTTTTCCGGGTAGATTTTTGAGATCAGGCGAACGGCGGCGGACGCCGGGCAAGGGGAGAGCGAAGTGTTCCAAGGGGCGTCGGCGCTAACACTCGATGCGAAAGGACGGATGTCGATTCCGTCCCGCTATCGGGATGCGCTGCAAGGACAGGCAGAAGGCCGGGTGACGATTACCAAGCACCCGGACGGCTGCCTGTTGCTGTTTCCACGCCCGGAATGGGAGGTCTTTCGCACCAAGATCGCAGCGCTCCCCATGGACGCTCACTGGTGGCGCCGGATCTTCCTCGGTAACGCATCGGATGTCGATCTGGACACGGCGGGCCGCGTGCTCGTGTCACCGGAATTGCGGCTCGCCGCCGCGCTTGAAAAAGAAGTGATGTTGCTCGGTATGGGCAGTCACTTCGAGTTATGGGACGCGCAAACCTACGCTGCGAAGGAACAGGCAGCGATGGCCCAGGGCATGCCCGATGCGTTGAAGAATTTCACGTTCTGATCGCGGTTCACGAATATGGCACCTGCGATGGGAAACGAGTTGCAGCATCGCACGGTGCTGCTGGAAGAAGCGGTCGATGCGTTGCTGACCCGCGCGGACGGCGTCTATGTGGACGGCACGTTCGGACGCGGTGGTCACAGCCGCGCGGTGTTGGGCAGGCTGGGCGAAGCGGGGCGGCTGATCGCCTTCGACAAGGACCCGCTCGCCATTGCCACGGCGCAGCAGATCGCCGATCCGCGTTTCGAGATCGTGCACGAGAGTTTTGCTTCACTGCGTGACGCGCTGGCGGCGCGCGGAGTAGGGCGTGTGTCGGGAGTGTTGCTGGATCTGGGCGTGTCGTCGCCGCAAATCGACGATCCGGAGCGGGGTTTTAGTTTCCGCGCCGACGGCCCGCTCGACATGCGAATGGACCCGACGCGCGGCGAGTCTGCCGCTGACTGGCTCGCGCGGGCCACGGTGCAGGAACTGACGGAGGTGATACGAGATTATGGGGAAGAACGGTTTGCTTTTCAGATTGCAAAGGCGCTTGTTGCTCGCCGGGCAGAGTCCGACCGTCTTGGGCCTCTCGTCAGCACGGGCGAGCTTGCCGAAATCGTGGCTAACGTCGTCAAAACCCGTGAGAAGGGCAAGGATCCGGCAACCCGCACCTTTCAGGCTATACGGATTCACGTCAATCAAGAGCTTGCGGAGCTGCAAGTCGTTTTAGAAGCTGCATTGTCGTTGCTGGAGCAAGGGGGGCGGCTGGTGGTGATCAGCTTTCATTCGCTCGAGGACCGGATCGTCAAGCGGTTCATGCAGGCGCACGCAAGCGCGCCTGTGCTTGACCGCCGCCTGCCGATCCGTGCCGCTGATCTCCCCAGCCCGCCGCTCAAACTGCGTGGCCGCGTGTTCGCGAGCGACGCGGAAGTCGCCGCGAACCCGCGCGCGCGTTCCGCCGTGATGCGCATCGCCGAGCGGATCGCGCCATGAACCGCCTCAATATCTTCCTGCTGATCGTCGTGATGGGGTGTGCGTTGTCGGTTGTCAACGCGACGAACCAGCAGCGCCAGATCTTCATCCAGTTGCAGCGCGCGCTGTCGCAGGAGCGCCAGTTGCAGCAGGATTATTCGCAGCTTCAATATCAGCAGAGCGCGCTGTCGAAGACGTCGCGCATCGAACAGATCGCCACGGCTTCACTGAAGATGCAGTCCGTCACGACCGGCCGCACGCAATATCTGACGCTCGATTCCGGCGCCGTAAAAGCCGAGGATGCACCGATCCCGACTTCGGCACCCACATCGACGCCTGCCATGACCCATCGCGGAGGCGCACGATGAAGAAGTCGTCGAACCGCAAGAGCGTGGCCTTTTCGGCGAACCCGATCCTCTCGGTGCGTCTGCCGATGTGGCGCTCGAAGCTGGTGGTGTTCATGCTGTTCATGGCGTTCGTCGCGCTGACTGCGCGCGCGTTCTGGATTCAGGGGCCGGGTAACGCGTTCTATCAGAAGCAGGGTGAGAGCCGCTACCAGCGCACGCTCGAACTGCCGGCTACGCGCGGCAAGATTCTCGATCGCAACGGGCTCGTGCTTGCCACGAGTCTGCCGGTGCGCGCGATCTGGGCGATTCCCGAAGCCGTGCCGGACGATCTCGGCGCCGACAAGCTCGCATCGCTGGGCAAGTTGCTCGGCATGACACAAAAGGAATTGCGCACCAAGCTGTCGGAGGACAAGACTTTCGTCTACGTGAAGCGCCAGGTGCCGGTCGACGTTGCCCAGCAAGTCGCGAGTCTCGACATTCCCGGTATCTATCAGCGTGACGAGTACAAGCGCTTCTATCCGGAAGGCGAGATCACCGCGCACTTGATCGGCTTCACCAACGTCGAGGACGAAGGCCAGGAAGGCGTCGAACTCGGCGACCAGAAAGTGCTCTCCGGAACGCCGGGCATTCGTCACGTCATCAAGGACCGGATGGGCCATATCGTCGAGGACGTCGACGAGCAGGTGGTCCCGCACAACGGCGACGACGTGGACCTGTCGATCGACAGCAAGGTCCAGTACATCGCGTATACGAACCTGAAAGCGGCCGTAGAGAAATTCAAGGCCAAGGCCGGTGCGGCGATGGTGATCGACGTGCGGACCGGTGAGGTGCTGGCCCTCGTCAATTACCCGACCTATAACCCGAACGACCGCACGCGCCTGACCGGCGAGCAATTGCGCAACCGCATCCTGACCGACGTGTTCGAACCCGGTTCGATCATGAAGCCGTTCACGATCTCGCTCGCGCTCGATCTGCACCGTGTGTCGCCGACTACCCTGGTGGATACGGGCCCCGGACGTTTCGTACTCGACGGCGCGCCGATCACCGACGATAGCGCGTTCGGTGTGCTGACAGTAGCTGGCGTGATCCAGAAGTCGAGCAACATCGGTGCGACCAAGATCGCGATGCAGCTCAAGCCCGAAGAGATGTGGAACATGTACACCAGCATCGGTCTCGGTCAGGCGCCGAAGGTCGGCTTCCCGGGTGCGGTGGCAGGCCGTCTGCGTCCGTGGAAGAGCTGGCGCCGCATCGAACAGGCGACGATGTCGTACGGCTATGGCCTGTCGGCGTCGCTGTTCCAGCTGGGGCGCGCTTACACGGCGATTGCGCACGACGGCCAGGTGCTGCCGGTGTCTATCTTCCGCACGCAAGGCGATGCTCAGGTGACCGGTCCGCAGGTATTCTCGCCCACCACCGCACGCGAAGTTCGCGCGATGCTCGAAACCGTGGTGGCACCAGGCGGCACATCGCCGGAAGCAGCGGTGCCTGGTTATCGCGTCGGCGGCAAGAGCGGTACGGCGTACAAACACGTCGGCCGCGGCTACGATAAATCGAAGTACCGCGCGTCGTTCGTCGGCATGGGGCCGATGCCGAATCCGCGCATCGTTGTCGCCGTGTCGATCGACGAACCGACGTCCGGCAGCCACTTCGGTGGCTGGGTCTCGGGTCCGGTGTTCTCGTCGATCGTCGGCGATACGTTGCGCTCGCTGAACGTGCCGCCCGACATGCCGGTGAAGCAACTGGTCGTGTCGGACGACAGCGCATCCGCGGCACCGTCGGCAGCCACGCCGAAGCCTGCGCTCGCACCCACCGCTGCGAAGAAGCTTGCGACGAACACCACCGCAAAACACATAACCGTCGCCGATAACGCGAAGAACCGCCCCGGAGTCGTGCGATGAGCGCGTTGCGGTCCTCGCACCCGGCGCACCGGCAAATCGCCGAAGCGCTTGCCTGGCTACGCACACGCGCGCAGCCGACGGCGCATCTGCACGCCGATACGCGCTCGCTTGCCGCGGGCGATGTTTTTCTCGCCTACGCGGTGGACGGTGCGGACAACCGCGCGTTCATCGATAACGCGATCGAGCGCGGTGCCGCCGCGGTGTTGTATCAGCCGGACAATTTCGCAAGTCAGCCGGACCCGGCGGTGGCGCACGCGGTGCCGGCGCTGAACGAACTGGCGGGATCGATTGCGAGCGGCTGGTACGGCAACCCCAGCGATGCGTTGCTCGCGATCGGCGTGACCGGCACGAACGGCAAGACATCGTCCACCCAATGGATATCGGCGGCGCTGAGCGCACTGGGTAAGCCTTGCGCGATCATCGGTACGCTCGGCAGCGGCATGCCGGGGCAACTGGTCCACACGGGCTTCACGACACCCGATGCGCCGCAGCTTCAGCGCAACCTTGCCGAGTTGCGCGACGCGGGTGCGCAGGCGGTGGCGATGGAAGTGTCGTCGCACGCGCTGCATCAGGGACGCGTGAACGGGACTTCGTTCGATATCGCCGTCTTCACGAATCTCACGCAGGACCACCTCGACTATCACGGCACGTTCGCCGCCTACGAAGCGGCGAAAGCGCGTCTCTTCGCGTGGCCCGGCTTGCGCTGCGCGGTGATCAATCGCGATGACGACGCGGGCCGCCGGTTGATCGCCAGTGTGCGAGGCCACGCGCGCGTGATCGCTTACGGTCTCGACACCGCGCCCGACAATAGCGCGACGACAGCCGATGCATTGCTGCTCGCCTCGAGCGTACGCCCCACCGCGACCGGGACCGCGTTCCATCTCGCGTCGGACTGGGGCGATGCCGACGTCGAGGTCGCTACGCTCGGCGCATTCAATGTGAGCAATCTGCTCGGCGTGCTCGGCGCCTTGCTTGCTGCCGACGTGCCGTTCGACGCCGCCCTCGCAGAACTGGCGAAGCTGGAGCCGGTGAACGGCCGGATGCAGCGGCTCGGCGGCCGCTTGCAGAACGACGAACCGCTCGTCGTGATCGACTACGCACACACACCGGATGCACTCGACAAGACGCTGACCGCCCTGCGCCCGATGGCAGAAGCACGCGGTGGCGAACTGATCTGCATGTTCGGCTGCGGCGGCGACCGCGACGCGACCAAACGGCCGTTGATGGGCGCGATTGCCGAGCGGCTCGCCGATGGCGTCGTCGTAACCAGCGACAACCCGCGCAGCGAAGACCCGCAGAGCATCATCGACCAGGTCGTCGCGGGCATGCAGGACGCGTCGAAGGCGCGCCGCATCGAGGATCGCGCGAGCGCGATCCTGCAGGCAATCCGCACGGCCGCGCGCGAAGACGTAATCGTGCTGGCCGGCAAAGGACACGAATCGACACAGGAAATTATGGGCAGGAAGCGCGCATTCTCCGATCAGGATCACGCCCGTCTCGCGCTGGCAGCGCGGGCGACCCAGGCGCGCGGAGGTGGCGAATGACGTTGTTCTCGCTGCGTGAAGCCGCTGAACTGATTCCGGGCGCAACCGTCCTCGGCGATGACAGCGTGACGTTCGAACGCGTGTCGACCGACAGCCGCACGGCCGGCCCCGGCGATCTGTTTGTCGCGCTGAAGGGCGATCGCTTCGATGCGCACGACTTCCTTGCCGACGTTGCGGCACGCAAGGTATCGGCGGCGCTGGCTGCACGCAATCCCGACGGCTGGCAAGTGCCGACGCTAAAAGTAACGGATACGCGCGTCGCACTCGGCGCTCTCGCGCGTGGCTGGCGGCGTCGTTTCACGTTGCCGCTCGTCGCAGTGACCGGCAGTAATGGCAAGACGACGGTCAAGGAAATGATCTCGTCGATCTTCGCGGCGGCGGTCGGTGCCGATCTGCGGCTTGCGACTGCCGGCAATTTCAACAACGACATCGGCGTGCCGTTGACGCTGTTTCGTCTCATCGCCGCGCACCGGTTGGCCGTGATCGAACTCGGCATGAATCATCCGGGCGAAACGGCCGTGCTCGCGAAACTCGCGGAGCCGACGGTCGCTGTCGTGAACAACGCACAGCGCGAACACCAGGAATTCATGGCAACGGTCGAGGCGGTCGCGCTCGAACACGCGAGCGTGATCCACGCACTGACTCCCGACGGCACGGCCGTGTTCCCCGCTGACGACGCGTACGCCAGCATCTGGCGCGTGGCCGCCACCGGCAACGCGATCATCGATTTCGCGTTGAACGACGCGAGCCGTCATACAGAAGCCGCGGTGACCGGCACGCTGTCCGGCGGCCAGCTGAGCATCGACACACCGGCTGGCCACGTCGACGTCACGCTGCAGGTGCTCGGCGAGCACAACGCGCGCAACGCACTGGCCGCGACGGCCGCTGCGCTTGCCGCTGGTGTAACGCTCGACGCAATCCGTCGCGGCCTCGAAGCATTCGGTGCGGTGAAAGGGCGCCTGCAGGTGAAGCATGCGACAGGCGGTGCACTATCCGGCGCGACCGTAATCGACGATACGTACAACGCGAACCCCGACTCGATGCTCGCTGCAATCGATGTGCTCGCCGCCCAACCGTCGCCGCGCGTGCTCGTGATGGGCGACATGGGTGAAGTCGGCGACAACGGCCCGGCGTTTCATCGCGAGGTTGGTGCGTATGCAAAAGAGCGCGGCATCGACGAGCTGTTTGCACTCGGCGATGCGACGCGCGATGCGTGCGGTGCATACGGTGCCGGCGCCTATCACGCGGACAACATCGCTGGATTGCTCGCGCAATTGCAGCAGGCCGGCTTCGGCGCCGGTGCAACGATTCTCGTAAAAGGCTCGCGCTTCATGCAGATGGAGCGCGTGGTGGACGCCATCACGAGTCCACAACCCGACGCATCGGGCCGCGTGCCCGGCGCGCACTGAAAGAGAAGGACCGAAAGCATGCTTCTGGCGCTGGCGCAATGGCTGCAGAATGACGCAAGCTTCTTGCGCGTGTTCAGTTATCTGACGTTCCGCGCGGTGATGGCAACCATTACCGCGCTGTTGATCGGGCTCGTCTGCGGCCCGTGGGTGATCCGTACGCTCGCCGCGATGAAGGTCGGCCAGGCTGTACGCAAGGACGGCCCGCAAACCCACCTCGTGAAATCCGGCACACCGACGATGGGCGGTGTGCTGATCCTGATCGGTATCGCGGTGTCGACGCTGCTGTGGGGCGATCTGACCAACCGCTTCATCTGGATCGTGATGCTCGTCACGTTTGGCTTCGGTGTGATCGGCTGGGTCGACGACTATCGCAAGGTGGTCTACAAGGACCCGCGCGGTATGTCATCGCGCGAGAAGTATTTCTGGCAGTCGGTGATCGGCCTGTTCGCTGCGGTGTATCTCGCGTTCAGTGTGTCCGAGGCGAGCAACGTGCGCGTGTTCGATCTGTTCATGGCGTGGGTGAGAAGCGGCCTGTCGATGGGACTGCCCGCACGCGCCGACCTGATGCTGCCGTTCTTCAAGTCGATCAGCTATCCGCTCGGCGTGTGGGGTTTCATCGTGCTGACGTATCTCGTCATCGTCGGTGCGAGCAATGCGGTGAACCTGACCGACGGGCTCGACGGCCTTGTCATCATGCCGGTCGTGCTGGTCGGTGCATCGCTCGGTGTGTTCGCGTATGTGATGGGTAGCGCGGTGTACTCGAAGTACCTGCTGTTTCCACACATTCCCGGCGCCGGCGAGCTATTGATCTTTTGTTCTGCAATGGGGGGCGCGGGGCTCGCGTTTCTCTGGTACAACACGCACCCCGCGCAGGTTTTCATGGGCGACGTCGGCGCGCTCGCGCTGGGCGGCGCGCTCGGCACGGTGGCGGTGATCGTGCGCCAGGAAATCGTGCTGTTCATCATGGGCGGAATTTTCGTCGCCGAGACGCTCTCGGTGATGCTGCAGGTCACGTGGTTCAAATACACGAAGCGCCGTTACGGCGAAGGGCGGCGCATCTTCAAGATGGCGCCGCTGCATCACCATTTCGAACTGTCGGGATGGAAAGAGACGCAGGTCGTCGTGCGCTTCTGGATCATCACGCTGATGCTGTGTCTGTTCGGTTTGTCCACGCTCAAGTTGCGTTAAGCGGTAGCAGGAAGGAAAGGGGAAGCACGGATGTTTGGCGAGAAGTTTCGGGATCGGCAAAAGCCGATGGTGCTCGTGCTGGGACTCGGGGAATCGGGTCTCGCGATGGCGCGCTGGTGCGCGCGCCACGGGTGCCGGCTGCGCGTTGCCGATACGCGTGAAGTGCCGCCGAACCTGTCCGGGCTGGCCGCGCACGGCGTCGACGCCGACTTCATCGGCGGGGCGTTTTCGCCGGCGCTGCTCGAAGGTGTCGAACTGGTTGCCATTAGTCCCGGCCTGTCGCCGCTCGCCGCCGATCTCCTGCCGCTGATCGCCGCTGCGCGTGAACGCGACATCCCCGTCTGGGGCGAACTCGAATTCTTCGCGCAGGCACTGAAGACACTCGGCGAAAGCGGCTACGCGCCGAAGGTGATCGCAATCACCGGTACCAACGGCAAGACCACGACGACGAGCCTGACGGGCCTGCTGTGCGAACGCGCCGGCAAGAAGGTCGCGGTGGCGGGCAACATCAGCCCCGCGGCGCTCGACAAACTCACCGAAGCAATCGATAACACCGCGCTGCCCGACATCTGGGTGCTCGAACTGTCGAGTTTCCAGCTGGAAACCGCCCATACCTTCGCACCGGATGCAGCGGTCGTACTGAATATCACGCAGGACCATCTCGACTGGCATGGTGGGCTCGATGCATACGCGGCGGCCAAGGGCCGCATCTTCGGACCGCACACCGTGCGCGTACTGAATCGCGACGACGCGCGCGTGATGGCACTCGCACCTGCCGCGGAACACGCAGTGCCGACGGTGACGTTCGGCCTGAACGAACCGACCCGCAACGGCGACTACGGCTTGCTGCGCGACAACGGCATGCAGTGGCTAGTCGAGGCGCACGACCGCGATGCATCCGACGAGTCCCAACCGACGCGCCGCCGCAAGAGCGGACCCGTAGCACCGGTGGACATCGGCCTGAAGCGCCTGATGCCCGCCGACGCGCTGCGCATCCGCGGTCTGCATAACGCGGCGAACGCGCTGGCCGCATTCGCGCTTGCTCGTGCGATCGGTCTGCCGGGTGCACCGCTGCTGCACGGTCTGCGCGAGTATCGCGGCGAGCCGCATCGTGTGGAACTGATTGCATCGATCGAAGGCATCGATTACGTCGACGACAGCAAGGGCACCAATGTCGGCGCGACGGTTGCCGCGCTGGACGGTCTCGCACAGCGTACGGTCCTGATCGCGGGCGGCGACGGCAAGGGCCAGGAATTCGAACCACTCGCCGCGCCGGTGACGCGCTGGTGCCGCGCGGTGATGCTGATCGGCCGCGATGCGCCGCACATTCGTACGGCACTCGCGGATACGGGTATCCCGCTCGCCGATCACGCGACACTCGAAGAAGCCACGCGTGCCGCAAGCGCACTCGCTCAACCTGGCGACGCCGTGCTGCTGTCGCCGGCCTGTGCGAGTTTTGACATGTTCACGGGCTATGCGCATCGTGCGGCGGTCTTCCGCAGCACGGTCGAAGACATCGCTGCAGAACGGGGGACGATGCTATGAGCTGGTCCGAACGTTTCGGTTCGCGTCTGGCCGGACAACGCGGCTCGGTCGGTGAAACGGCTACTGCGGGACGCAGCGGCGGTCGCGCGACGGCGAGCGGCCTCGCGAGCGCGGTCAACGGTGTTCGTCCGCTGCGCTCGCGCATGCTCGATTACGACCACTCATTGCTGTGGGTCGTGATCGCGCTGCTAGGGCTCGGCATCGTGATGGTGTACTCGGCGTCGATCGCCATGCCCGATTCGCCGAAGTACGCGTCGTATCGCGACTATGCATTCCTCGTGCGGCAGATCGTCTTCGTGGTGATGGGTTCGGTGGTCGGTGTGATCGCGTTCCGGATTCCGATTTCGACGTGGGACAAGTACGCGCCGAAGCTCTTCCTGCTCGCGCTGCTCACGCTGGTGATCGTGCTGATTCCGCACGTCGGCAAGGGCGTGAACGGCGCACGTCGCTGGATTCCGCTCGGCATCACGAACATGCAGCCGTCGGAAATCATGAAGCTCGCGGTGACGATCTACGCGGCGAACTACACGGTGCGCAAGCAGGAGTACATGCACAGCTTCGCGAAAGGCTTCATGCCGATGGCGGTTGCAGTTGGCGTGGTCGGCGCGTTGCTGCTGCTCGAACCGGACATGGGCGCCTTCATGGTGATCGCGGCGATCGCGATGGGCGTGCTGTTCCTCGGCGGCGTGAACGGCAAGCTGTTCGGCGGCCTTGTCGCGACGGCGGTCGGTACCTTCAGCTTGCTGGTGTGGGCCTCGCCTTGGCGTCGCGAGCGGATCTTCGCGTATCTCGATCCGTGGGATGACCGCTATGCGCAGGGCAAGGCGTATCAGCTGACTCACTCGCTGATCGCCTTTGGTCGCGGCGAATGGTTTGGCGTCGGGCTCGGCGGCAGCGTCGAGAAGCTCAACTATCTGCCGGAAGCGCATACCGACTTCATCCTCGCGGTGATCGGCGAAGAACTCGGTTTTATCGGCGTGCTGGTCGTGATCCTGATGTTTTACTGGATCGTGCGCCGTTCGTTCGAAATCGGCCGCCAGGCGCTTGCACTCGATCGCACGTTCGCCGGGCTCGTCGCCAAGGGCGTCGGCATCTGGTTCGGCGCGCAGACGTTCATCAATATGGGTGTGAATCTCGGCCTGCTGCCGACCAAGGGGCTGACTCTGCCGCTCGTTAGCTATGGCGGCTCGGGCATCCTGCTGAACTGCGTCGCGATCGCGCTGCTGATGCGTGTCGATTATGAAAATCGTGTGCTGATGCGTGGGGGCAAGGTATGAGCGTCGCTGCGCGCACGCTGATGGTGATGGCCGGTGGCACCGGGGGGCATGTCTTCCCGGGGCTCGCGGTCGCGCATCGGATGCAGTCGCAGGGCTGGAATGTCGTCTGGCTCGGCAATCCGGCGGGTATGGAAGCGACGCTGGTGCCGAAGCACGGCATCGCGATGGAATACGTGCGCTTCGGCGGATTGCGTGGCAAAGGCATGAAAACCCGCTTGATGCTGCCCGTTAACCTGCTGCGCGCGTGTGCGCAAAGCCTGTCGGTGCTGCGTCGCGTGAAGCCGGACGTCGTGCTTGGCATGGGCGGCTACATCACGTTTCCGGCCGGCCTGATGACTGCGCTGTCTGGTCGTCCGCTGGTGCTGCACGAACAGAATTCGATCGCTGGCCTTGCGAACAAGGTGCTTGCACGGCTCGCGAAGCGTGTACTCGTCGCGTTCCCCGGTGCGTTGCCGCACGCAGAATGGACCGGCAATCCGATCCGCGACGAACTCACACACGCGGCTGCGCCGCAGGCACGTTATGCCGCGCGCAGCGGTCCGTTGAACCTGCTGGTAGTGGGCGGCAGCCTCGGCGCGGCCGCGCTCAACGAAGTCGTGCCGCGTGCGCTCGCGCAGCTTGCACCGCACGAGCGGCCGCGCGTCGTGCATCAGGCGGGCGCGAAACACATCGACGTGCTGCGTTCGAACTACGCGGAAGCGGGCTTCACACCCGGCGAAGACGTGCAACTGGTGCCGTTCATCGACGACATGACCGCTGCCTACAGCAACGCCGATCTCGTGATCTGCCGTTCGGGTGCGATGACGGTCTCCGAAATCGCCGCGGTGGGCGTGGCCGCGTTCTTCGTGCCGTTCCCCTACGCCGTCGACGATCACCAGACTACTAACGCAGCGTTTCTCGCCGATCAAGGCGCGGCGCTGGTCGTACAGCAACGCGACCTGACGGCGGAAACGCTCGCCGACTGGTTGCGCAGCCAGACCCGCGAAAAACTCGCGGTCATGGCAGAGCGTTCGCGCTCGCTCGCGAAACCCGATGCCACCGAACAGGTCGCGCAGATCTGCGCCACTGTGGCCGGTGGGCTCCCGAGTACGAGCCCGCAAGGAAAGCAATGAAACACATCGTCAAACATATCCATTTTGTCGGGATCGGCGGCGCGGGGATGAGCGGCATCGCCGAAGTGCTCGTCAATCTGGGCTATCACGTGAGCGGTTCCGATCTCACGCGTAACACGGTGACCGACCGGCTGGCCGCGCTCGGCGCGAAGATCGCGATCGGCCACGACGAGGCGAACATCGAAGGGGCGAATGCAGTCGTCGTGTCGACGGCCGTGCGCAGCGACAACCCGGAAGTGCTGGCTGCGCGTCACCGGCGCATTCCGATCGTGCCGCGCGCAGTGATGCTCGCGGAACTGATGCGCCTCAAGCAGGGCATCGCGATTGCCGGTACGCACGGCAAGACCACGACGACTTCGCTTGTCGCGAGCGTGCTCGCTGCGGGCGGGCTCGATCCGACCTTTGTGATCGGCGGTCGTCTGATCAGCGCGGGTGCGAACGCGCGGCTCGGTACCGGCGATTTCATCGTCGCCGAAGCGGACGAATCCGATGCGTCGTTCCTGAACCTGTTCCCAGTGATCGAAGTCATCACGAACATCGATGCCGATCACATGGACACCTACGGCCACGACTTCGCGCGGCTCAAGCAGGCGTTCATCGAGTTCACGCACCGGTTGCCGTTCTACGGCATCGCCGTGCTGTGCGTCGACGATCCGAACGTGAAGGAGATCCTGCCGTTCGTCTCGAAGCCGATCATCCGCTATGGCTTCGCGCCGGATGCGCAGGTGCGCGCGGTGAACGTCGTCGCGCGCGACGGCAAGATGCATTTCACGACGATGCGCGAGGACGCGGCGCCGCTCGATATCGTGCTGAACCTGCCCGGGACGCACAACGTGCAGAACGCACTGGCGGCGATCGCGATCGCGACCGAACTCGAAGTGAAGGACGCGGACATCCAGCGCGCGCTCGCCGATTTCAACGGCGTTGGCCGACGCTTCCAGCGGTACGGCGAAGTGCCGCTCGCTGCTGCGGGTAACCAGACAGGCGGCAGCTACACGCTGGTCGACGACTACGGGCATCACCCGGTCGAAATGGCGGCGACCGTCGCGGCCGCGCGCGGTGCGTTCCCCGACCGCCGGCTCGTGCTGGCATTCCAGCCGCACCGCTTCACGCGCACACGCGACTGCTTCGAAGATTTCGTGAAAGTGCTGTCGACTGTCGATGCACTGGTGCTCACCGAGGTCTACGCCGCCGGCGAAGCGCCAATCGTCGCTGCCGATGGCCGCGCGCTCGCGCGAGCGATCCGGGTGGCGGGCAAAGTTGAACCTGTATTCGTCGAGACAGTCGATGAAGTGCCTGACGCGCTGGCGACAGTCGTGCGCGACGGCGATGTAGTGATCACGATGGGAGCAGGTTCGATCGGCGGCGTGCCGGGTCGGCTTGCGCAAACGGAAGGTGTGAAATGAGCGGTATCGATCCGAAACGGTTCGGCAAGGTTGCAGTCCTGTTTGGCGGTGTGTCCGCCGAGCGCGAAGTGTCGCTCAATTCCGGTCGCCTCGTGCTGCAGGGATTGCGCGAGGCCGGCATCGACGCACATCCGTTCGATCCGTCCGAGCGGCCGCTCGGTGCGCTGAAGGACGAAGGTTTCGTGCGCGCGTTCAACGCGCTGCACGGTGGGTATGGCGAAAACGGTCAGATCCAGGGCGCGCTCGATTTTTACGGCATTCGCTATACCGGCACGGGCGTGCTCGGTTCGGCGCTCGGGCTCGACAAGTTCCGCACCAAGCTCGTGTGGCAGCAGCTCGGTATTCCGACGCCGCCGTTCGAAACGGTGCTGCGCGGCGACGACTACGCGGCGCGTGCACCGGAGATCGTCGCGAAGCTCGGTCTGCCGCTGTTCGTGAAGCCGGCGAGTGAAGGCTCGAGCGTCGCGGTGATCAAGGTGAAGAGCGCGGACGCGTTACCGGCCGCACTGGCGGAAGCGGCGAAGTACGACACGATCGTGCTGGTGGAGAAGAGCATCGAAGGCGGTGGCGAGTACACCGCATGCATCGCCGGTGATCTCGACTTGCCGCTGATCCGCATCGTGCCCGCCGGCGAGTTCTACGACTACGACGCGAAGTACATCCTCGACACGACGCAGTACCTGATTCCGTGCGGCGTCGCGCCGGACGCCGAAGCGAGCCTGAAGAAACTGGCGCGCCGTGCGTTCGACGTGCTCGGCTGCACCGACTGGGGCCGCGCCGATTTCATGCTGGATGCCGGCGGCAACCCGTACTTTCTCGAAGTGAATACGGCGCCGGGCATGACCGACCATTCGCTGCCGCCGAAAGCGGCGCGCTCGGTCGGCATCAGCTACCGGGATCTGGTGGTGAAGATCCTGTCGCTGACCTTGAAGGATTGATCGAACGACATGTGGAACAACGTACGCCAGCTCAACCTCGCCGCCAACGCGTTGCACGCGTTGTTGCTGCTCGTGCTGCTGGCGGCGGGTGCGTACTGGCTGATCCAGCGGCCGAATTTTGCGCTGCACGAGATCCTGATCGACGGCGATGTCGAGCATATCAATGCGCCGACGGTGCGCGCGGGTGTCGTCGGACGGTTGAAGGGCAACTTCTTCACCGTCGATCTCGACAGCGCGCGGCAGGCGTTCGAGCAGATGCCGTGGGTGCGGCACGCAAGCGTGCGGCGCGTATGGCCGAACGCGCTGGCTGTCACGCTCGAAGAGTACAAACCGCTGGGAACGTGGGGCAGCGATCAACTGGTCAGTGTGGACGGCGATCTGTTCACGGCGAACCAGGGCGAACTCGACCAGGACCTACCGGCGTTCGACGGTCCGGACGGCACGGCGAAGGAAGTGGTCGCGCGGTATCGCGACTTCACGAAGTGGTTCGCGCCGCTAGGCGTGACGCCCGACGAAGTCACGCTGTCGCCGCGCTACGCATGGACGGTGAAGCTGTCGAACGGCATGCAGGTGGAACTCGGGCGCGAACGCAATCAGGACACGCTCTTCGATCGCAGCCGCCGGCTGACGGCGGCATGGTCGGCGGTGACGCAACGATGGGGGAAGGATATCGAGTATGCGGACTTGCGCTATCCGAACGGTTTCGCGATTCGCGCAGCAGGTATGCGCTTTCTCAGCGAGCCCGACAAAGGCAAGAAGTAATGAAACATCACACGCAATGAGCACGCTATGAGCAAAGACTACAAGGATTTACTGGTCGCCCTCGACATCGGGACCGCGAAGGTCGTGGCCATCGTTGCCGAGTTGAAAGGCGAAGGTCACTACGAGGTGATCGGTCTCGGCCAGAGCGAGTCGAAAGGGCTCAAAAAGGGCGTCGTGGTGAACATCGAGGCCACGGTGCAGTCTATTCAGCGGGCGCTCGAAGAGGCCGAGCTGATGGCTGACTGCAAGATCACGAATGTGTTCACCGGGATCGCTGGTAGCCATATCCGCAGCTTCAATTCGAGCGGCATGGTGGCGATCAAGGAAAAGGAAGTCACGCAGACCGATGTGGCGCGCGTGATCGAGACCGCGAAGGCGATCAACATTCCGACTGACCAGCAGGTGCTGCACATCCTGACGCAGGAATTCATCATCGACGGTCAGGAAGATGTGCGCGAGCCGATCGGCATGAGCGGCATCCGTCTCGAAGTGAAGGTGCACATCGTGACGGGCGCGGTGAGCGCGGCGCAGAACATCGTCAAGTGCGTGCGCCGCTGCGGGCTCGAAGTGAACGATCTGATCCTGCAACCGCTGGCGTCGTCGCTGGCGGTGCTGACGGAAGACGAGAAGGAACTCGGCGTGGTGCTGGTCGATATCGGCGGCGGCACGACGGACATCGCGATTTTCAGCGAAGGCGCAATTCGCCATACCGCAGTGATTCCGATTGCCGGCGATCAGATCACGAGCGACATCGCGATGGCGCTGCGCACGCCGACGCCGGACGCGGAAGACATCAAGGTGAGTTACGGCATCGCGAAGCAGGCGCTGGCCGATCCGGACGAGATGATCGAAGTGCCGGGGCTCGGCGAGCGCGGTCCGCGCACCTTGTCGCGCCAGGCGCTAGCAGCGGTCGTCGAGCCGCGTGTCGAAGAACTGTTTTCGCTCGTGCAGCAGGTGGTGCGCGAGTCAGGTTACGAAGAACTGCTGAGTTCGGGCGTCGTGCTGACCGGCGGCGCCGCGATGATGCCGGGCATGGTCGAGCTCGGCGAGGACATTTTCCTGAAGCCGGTGCGCATCGGTGTGCCGGAGTATGCGGGCGGTCTGGCAGACGTAGTGCGCAATCCGCGCTATTCGACGGCGATGGGGCTGCTCGTCGAAGGCCGGTCGCAACGGATGCGCGGTCGCAAGGTGGCGGTGCAGTCGGGGTCGATGGGGCAGGTCTTCACGCGGATGAAGGACTGGTTCCTCGGCAACTTCTAGGCATCGATCGATTTCGAAATACGCGTGGGTGCCGGCGGCCCGCGTGCGACAGGAGGTTGCCCGATCTCCTGCCGAATAACGGCCGAAGTAGCTGCAATTTTTTATCTTGACGGAGGCAACAATGGAATTCCAGATGCTGGAAACCGAAACCAACGGCACGATCATCAAGGTGATCGGCGTCGGTGGCGCTGGCGGCAATGCCGTTCAGCACATGATCAACAAAGGCGTGCAAGGCGTCGACTTCATCGTGATGAACACGGATGCGCAGGCACTGTCGCGTTCGCGTGCATCCGCGGTGATCCAGCTCGGTAACACGGGTCTGGGCGCTGGCGCCAAGCCGGAAATGGGCCGTGCGGCAGCGGAAGAAGCCCGTGAGCGTATCGCAGACGCACTGCGCGGCGCGCACATGGTGTTCATCACCGCAGGCATGGGTGGCGGCACGGGAACGGGGGCTGCTCCGGTCGTCGCGCAGATCGCGAAGGAAATGGGGATTCTGACGGTCGGCGTGGTCAGCAAGCCGTTCGAATTCGAAGGCGGCAAGCGCATGCGTGTTGCCGAGGCAGGTTCGCAGCAACTGGAGGATCACGTCGACTCGCTGATCGTCGTTCTGAACGACAAGCTGTTCGAGGTGATGGGCGACGATGCCGAGATGGACAAGTGCTTCCAGTGCGCAGACGACGTTCTGAACAATGCAGTGGCCGGCATTGCCGAAATCATCAACGTCGACGGTCTGGTGAACGTCGACTTTGAAGACGTGAAGACGGTGATGGGCGAGCAGGGCAAGGCGATGATGGGCACGGCGACGGTTGCCGGCGTCGATCGCGCGCGTCTTGCGGCGGAACAGGCCGTGGCGAGCCCGCTGCTGGAAGGCGTCGATCTGTCGGGAGCACGCGGTGTGCTGGTCAACATCACGTCGAGCCGTTCGCTGCGTCTGTCGGAAACGCGCGAAGTGATGAACACCATCAAGAGCTACGCCGCGGAAGACGCGACGGTGATCTTCGGTGCGGTGTACGACGACGCGATGGGCGATGCATTGCGCGTGACGGTGGTGGCGACGGGTCTCGGCCGCGCTGCGAAGAAGCAGCAGTCCGCACCGATGACGCTGCTGCGCACCGGCACGGACAACCAGCCGATCGGCGGAATGCAGCACCCGGCCTACACGCCGCAACACGCTGGCACGGCGGATTACGGTGCGCTCGATACGCCGGCCGTATGGCGCACGTCGCGCGACACCGCGGCATCGCATGTGCAGGCGCTGCAGGAAAAGGGCGTCGACACATACGATATCCCGGCGTTCCTGCGCAAGCAGGCGGACTGACGCACGGGCCAGGCTTTCGCCGCGGCGCGGCTGCATCATGCAGCGCCGTTCGCGAATGCACGGACGTGACAGGTGGACCGGCTGACAAGCCGCGTTTCTTCAGACGCGCGGCAAGGACAGGTGCCCTCTTCGGTTTTGCGAAGTGGAGCGGGCAGGTGTCGCCGCGAGGCGTACCATCCGTCACTTGAGTCACGACAACGTGCGGGCAGGCTGTGTATCGAAGTGAAGGATCGAGCATGATTCAGACAGGCGAAAAGCTGCCTGACGCGACGCTCTTCGAGTTTATCGAAGACGACCGCGCGGGCTGCACGATCGGACCGAACAGTTTCGATGTGCGCGAACAGACGGCGGGCAAGCGTGTGGTGATCTTCGGGTTACCGGGCGCGTTCACGCCGACCTGTTCGGCGAAGCACGTGCCGGGTTATGTCGAACACGCCGGGCAGTTGCGCGCTGCCGGCATCGATGAAATCTGGTGCGTGTCCGTCAACGATGCTTTCGTCATGGGCGCGTGGGGCCGCGATCAGCACACCTCGGGCAAGGTGCGCATGATGGCGGACGGCAGTGCGGCTTTCACGCGGGCGCTTGGTCTGGAGCAGGATTTGTCGGCGCGCGGCATGGGAATCCGTTCCCAGCGCTACGCGATGGTGATCGATGACGGCGTGGTCAAGACGCTGAACGTCGAGGCACCCGGCAAGTTCGAAGTCAGCGATGCGCAGAGCATTCTCGCCACGTTGACCTAGTTGCGCCGGTCTTTGCTGCGGCCTTGCGTTGTGCGAGGGCAACGGCAACATGACCGGGATGTGACAGGCCGTTACGCGGGCCGATGACCGGAAACGCCTCCGTTCCGGACATCGGCCCGTCATGCTTTCCTTTCTTTCAGCGCCCGGGTAATGGCTCGAAACAGATTGATACGTTGCGGGCAAAACGGGTTGCGAGCAGATGGAGTATACTCGCGGCTATGGAATCAGAAGTCCCATTGGGATTTTCAATCGAGTAAAAGATCATCATGTTGAAGCAGCGGACTATCAAATCGATCGTGAAGACGGTCGGCATCGGCGTGCATTCGGGCCGCAAGGTTGAGCTGACGCTCCGCCCGGCGGCGCCGGACACGGGCATCGTATTCGCGCGCGTGGATTTGCCCACGCCGGTCGATATTCCGGCCTCGGCGCTGTCGGTCGGCGATACGCGGCTGGCGTCGGTGCTGCAGAAGGACGGCGTGCGCGTGTCGACTGTCGAACATCTGATGTCCGCGCTTGCGGGTCTCGGTATCGACAATATGTATGTCGACGTCACGGCCGAAGAAATCCCCATCATGGACGGCAGCGCGGCTTCGTTCGTGTTCCTGATCCAGTCGGCGGGAATCGAAGAGCAGGGTGCAGCGAAGAAATTCATCAAGGTCAAGAAACCGGTCGAAATCGTCGATGGCGACAAGTTCGCGCGTCTCGACCCGTATTTCGGCTTCAAGCTGAAGTTCACGATCGATTTCCGTCATCCGGCCGTCGATAAAACCGGCCAGTCGCTGGAAGTGGATTTCGAACACACGTCCTACGTGCGCGATATCGCACGGGCGCGTACCTTCGGCTACGCGCATGAAGTCGAACAGCTGCGTGAACTGGGCCTCGCGCGCGGCGCCAGCCTCGACAATGCCATCGCGCTCGACGAATACCGCATCCTGAACAACGACGGCCTGCGTTACGACGACGAGTTCGTGAAGCACAAGATGCTCGATGCGATCGGCGATCTTTATGTTGTCGGGCATCCGTTGCTGGCGTCGTACACGGCCTACAAGTCGGGCCACGGCCTGAACAACGCGTTGCTGCGCGAGCTTCTCGCACACGAAGACGCCTACGAAATCGTCACCTTCGACGACCTGCAAAAAGCGCCGCGCGGCTTTGGATACGACGCGCAAACGGCGTTTGCCTGAGGCAGTAGAAAGCCAGTAAGTAGCCTGTGTTTTTCCGGTTTTTCCCCGAGTTTTTAATTTTCGGTTGGGGAAAGCCGGGCCCCCGGCAATTCCCCCTCAATCCCGCTTTTTCAGATGCCGGCCCGCCATTCTGGCGAGCGCCGCCTGCAGCGGCGATTTCTCCAGCGATTCGCTGAGCGCCTGCAACGCCGTCGCTCCCGCCGATGTCATCCGTGCCTGTTTCACCGGCGCCGGCTCCTTCACCGGCTGCGGCCGCACCCGAATTTTCAGCGCATTGACTGCCCAGCCGCGCTGTTGCAGATCGGCGATCAGACGCGGCTCCATGTGCCGCAATCGCGCAGCCAGCGCGTTATGTGCGGCGAATAGCGCAAGCACACCATCCTTGATGAATCCCGGTTCGACACTTGCCGCCAGATAGTCGGGCAGCAATTGCTGCAGATCGCGCTGGAGCGCAGCAATCTGCTCGACGCCGGCGCGCAGGGCGGCGAACGCATCGGTACGGCCGAGCACCTCGGCGATCGGTTGCGGGCGGCGCGAATTCTGCGGTCTTGAAAAGGACGTGGAACGGCTCATGTGTGGGAATAAGGGCATGCTCGCGCATTGTGCGCGGCATGCGTGGGAATTGTACCGCGGCTATTGCGCGGCCAGCCCCGTGGCCTGGTTGCTCTTGCGGCTCGCGGCGCCTGTCGGCATGGGCTGCGGGTGGCATTAAGCGGACTCGTGCCTGACACAGGCGCTCACGGACGCGCGTGCTAAAATCCCCGATTCGAATTCACTCTTGGACCTAAGCCGCCGAGGCCCCACCGAACCGGGCGCGCCGGACGTGAAAAACACGCACGACGCCTCGCCGAAGCCGCGACGCAGACACCGATCCGATGACCACCGGTTTTCTCCAGAAAGTTTTTGGCAGCCGCAACCAGCGGCTCGTCAAGCAATATCAAAGGACCGTCATAGCGATCAATGCGCTCGAGCCGCAGATCGAGCAATTGACGGATGATCAGTTGCGCGCCAAAACGGGTGAATTCCGCCAGCGCGTCGCGAGCGGCGAATCGCTCGACAAGCTGCTGCCCGAGGCGTTCGCCGTCTGCCGGGAAGCGAGCAAGCGCGTGCTGAAGATGCGCCACTTCGATGTCCAGCTGATCGGCGGGATGGTGCTGCATTACGGCAAGATCGCGGAAATGCGCACCGGCGAAGGCAAGACCCTCGTCGCGACGCTCGCAGCCTACCTGAATGCGCTGTCCGGCCGCGGTGTGCACGTCGTGACGGTGAACGACTACCTCGCGCAGCGCGACGCCGAGTGGATGGGGCGCCTGTACAACTTCCTCGGTTTGTCGGTGGGTATCAACCTGTCGCAGATGGACCACGGCATGAAGCAGGAAGCGTATGCCTCGGACATCACCTACGGGACCAACAACGAATTCGGCTTCGACTATCTGCGCGACAACATGGTTTACGAGACCGATGCGCGCGTGCAACGAGCTCTGAATTTCGCGATCGTCGATGAAGTGGATTCGATCCTGATCGACGAAGCACGTACGCCGCTGATCATCTCCGGCCAGGCCGAAGATCACACCGAGTTGTACGTGCGGATGAACGCGCTGCCGCCGCTGCTGGAACGCCAGATCGGCGAAGAAAAAGCGGACGGCACCGGTGTCGAGAAGCCGGGCGACTACACGCTCGACGAGAAAGGTCGTCAGGTGTTCCTCACCGAATCCGGCCACGAAAAGGCCGAGCGGCTGCTCGCCGAGTGGGGGCTGATCGGCGAAGGCGAGAGCCTGTACGCACCGCAGAACATCACGCTGATGCACCACGTGTATGCCGCGCTACGCGCGCATACGCTGTTCTTCATCGATCAGCACTATGTCGTGCAGAACGGCGACGTGGTGATCGTCGACGAATTCACGGGCCGTCTGATGTCCGGCCGCCGCTGGTCGGACGGGCTGCACCAGGCCGTCGAGGCGAAGGAACACGTGAAGATCCAGAGCGAGAACCAGACGCTCGCTTCGATCACGTTCCAGAACTACTTCCGCATGTACGCGAAGCTCTCCGGGATGACCGGTACCGCCGACACGGAAGCGTACGAATTCAACGAGATCTACAGCCTCGAAACCGTCGTCATCCCGACCAACCGTCCGCCGAAGCGGACCGATCGTCAGGATCAGATCTACAAGACGGCGAAGGAACGCTACGACGCGGTGATTCGCGATATCCGCGACTGCTACGAGCGCGGTCAGCCGGTGCTGGTCGGCACGACGTCGATCGAGAATTCCGAGCTGCTGTCAAATCTGCTCAACAAGGCCGCACTGCCGCACGAAGTGCTGAACGCGAAGCAGCACGAACGGGAAGCCGCGATCGTCGCCGAAGCGGGCCGCCCGCGCCGCGTCACCATCGCGACCAACATGGCCGGCCGGGGTACCGACATCGTGCTTGGCGGTAACGCCGAGAAGCAGGCGATGTTCCTCGAAGCCGACGAATCAATCCCCGCCGACGAAAAGCAGCGCCGCATCCAGCAGCTGCACGACGAATGGCAGATGCTGCACGACGAAGTGAAGGCCGCAGGCGGTCTGCACATCATCGGTACTGAGCGCCATGAATCGCGCCGGATCGACAATCAGTTGCGCGGCCGTGCTGGCCGTCAGGGCGATCCGGGTTCGTCGCGCTTCTTCCTGTCGCTGGAAGATCCGCTGCTGCGTATTTTCGCCGGCGACCGCGTGCGCTCGATCATGGACCGCCTGAAGATGCCCGAAGGCGAGGCGATCGAGGCAGGCATCGTCACACGCTCGATCGAATCGGCGCAGCGCAAGGTGGAAGCCCGTAACTTCGACGTCCGCAAGCAGCTGCTCGAATACGACGACGTATCGAACGATCAGCGCAAGGTGATCTATCAGCAGCGTAACGAGTTGCTCGAAGCGCATGACATCGCCGAGACGATTGGCGCGATGCGCCACGGTGTGATTTCCGACATCGTTCACGGGTTCGTGCCGGCCGGCAGCATCGAAGAGCAGTGGGACGTGCCCGAGCTCGAGGAAGTGCTGCGCAACGAGTGGCAGCTCGACCTCGCGATCCAGGAGATGATCAACGAATCGAAGTCGATCAGCCCTGACGAAATTCTCGAAGCCGTCACCGGCGCCGCGGACGAATCGTATGAGCAGAAGGTCGAACTGGCGGGCCGCGAGCGATTCAGCGCGTTCGAACGTTCAATCATGCTGCAGACGCTCGACCGTAGCTGGCGCGAACATCTCGCCGCGCTCGATCACCTGCGCCAGGGCATTCACCTGCGCGGTTACGCGCAGAAGAACCCGAAGCAGGAATACAAGCGCGAAGCGTTCGAACTGTTCGCCGCGATGCTCGATTCGGTGAAGCTCGAAGTGACGCGGGTCGTGATGAACGTGCAGATCGAATCGCCGGAGCAGCTCGAACAGGCCGCCGAGGAAATCGAAGAGCAAGGCAGTCATCTGGAAAGTGTAGAGTTTCGCCACGCCGAGTTTGCAGAAGCGGGCACGGCGGTTGCCGCACCGGTTGCAGCGGATGCCGCCATGACCATGATCGACGACGCGATGAGCCACGGCGGCGGGACGCAAGCGGTTCCGGCCGGCACGGTGCCGAAAGTCGGGCGCAACGATCCGTGCCCGTGCGGTAGCGGCAAGAAGTACAAGCAGTGCCACGGCAAGATTGCATAAGACCGAAGGCGGTGCGCCGGCCGTTGTGCCGGCGCGCCAGTTCCATTTCCCAATGCCGGCTTTCGCCGGCATTTTCAGCTCCGACAGGTCGCGACCATGGCTGTCAATTTCCCCTCGATCGATCCCACCCAATTGCATCCGGTAGCCGGCGTGACGCTTGGCTGGGCGGAAGCGCACATCCGTAAGCCGAACCGCAAGGACGTGCTGGTGATTTCCATCGATGATGGCGCGACAGTCGCGGGTGTGTTCACGTCGAACCGCTTTTGCGCCGCACCGGTGACGGTGTGCCGTGAGCATCTCGAGCGCGTGCGTACGGGCGGTAAGGGGATTCGCGCGCTCGTAATAAATACGGGCAACGCGAATGCCGGTACCGGCGAGCCGGGTCTCGTGATCGCACGCGAAACCTGCAATGAACTCGCACGACTGGCGGGTATCGCGCCGGAGCAAGTGCTGCCGTTCTCGACCGGCGTGATTCTCGAACCATTGCCGCTCGATCGTCTGAAGGCCGGCTTGCCTGCCGCGCTCGAGAACCGCAAGGCGGCTCACTGGTACGAAGCCGCGCAGTCGATCATGACCACCGATACGCTGCCGAAAGCCGTGTCGCGTCAGGTGACGATCGACGGTCACACGGTGACGTTGAGCGGTATCAGCAAGGGCGCGGGCATGATCAAGCCCAACATGGCGACCATGCTCGGCTTCCTCGCGTTCGACGCCGCGGTCGCGCAGCCGGTGCTCGACGCGCTCGTCAAGCACGTGGCCGACCGCTCGTTCAACTGCATCACGATCGATGGCGATACGTCGACGAACGACTCGTTCATTCTGATCGCCTCGGGGAAATCGAGCCTGCCGGCGGTGACGTCGACGGATTCGCCCGCGTATGTGGCGCTGCGCGACGCAGTGACCGACGCGGCGCAAGCGCTCGCGCAACTGATCGTCCGCGACGGCGAAGGCGCGACGAAGTTCATGACGGTACAGGTCGAAGGCGGCCGTGACGTCGCCGAATGTCGGCAGATCGCTTATGCGATCGGCCATTCGCCGCTCGTGAAGACAGCGTTCTACGCATCCGATCCGAACCTCGGCCGCATCCTGGCCGCGATCGGCTACGCCGGGGTGAACGATCTCGATGTCGGCAAGATCGATCTGTACCTCGACGATGTACTGGTGGCGAAAGCGGGAGGCCGCAATCCGGACTACCGCGAAGAAGATGGGCAGCGTGTCATGAAGAAGAGCGAGATCGCGATTCGCGTGCTGCTCGGGCGAGGGGATGCACAGGCCACGATCTGGACCTGCGATCTCTCGCACGAATACGTGAGCATCAATGCCGACTATCGTTCCTGATCTGCACTTTCTCTTCTCATGGATAAGCTCGAACAGTTTCTGACCCGCGCTGAAGCGTTGCTTGGCCGCCTCGAGGCCGTGCTGCCGCCTGCCGCGCCCAATATCGACTGGAGCGCAGGCATCGCGTTTCGCTGGCGCACGCGCCAGGGCCG
This sequence comes from Paraburkholderia acidicola, assembly GCF_002362315.1. Taxonomy (GTDB): domain Bacteria; phylum Pseudomonadota; class Gammaproteobacteria; order Burkholderiales; family Burkholderiaceae; genus Paraburkholderia; species Paraburkholderia acidicola. Next base: position 1,224,215 of record NZ_MTZV01000002.1, on the reverse strand, counting down.
CGGCTATCTGCAGCCGGTGCCCGCCATTTCGACGATTACGCTCGACGACCTGCAGAACATCGAGCGGCAGAAATCGTTGATCGAGCGGAACACACGCCAGTTCGTGCGCAACCAGCCAGCTAACAACGTGCTGCTGACCGGCGCCCGCGGCACCGGCAAGTCGTCGCTGATCAAGGCCTGCCTGAATGCGTTTTCAAGTGAAGGCCTGCGGCTGATCGAAGTCGACAAGGACGATCTGCACGATCTCGGTGACATCGTCGATCTGATTTCGGCGCGCCCCGAACGCTTCATCGTGTTCTGCGACGACCTCTCGTTCGAGGACGGCGAGTCGGGCTACAAGGCACTGAAGGTGGCGCTCGACGGCTCGATCGCTGCGCAGTCGGACAACGTGCTGATCTATGCGACGTCGAACCGGCGTCATCTGTTGCCCGAGTACATGAGCGACAACGAGACCTACAAGCACACTGCGGACGGCGAGATTCACCCGGGCGAAGTGGTCGAGGAAAAGATCTCGCTGTCCGAGCGCTTCGGGCTGTGGGTGAGCTTCTATCCGTTCAAGCAGGACGATTACCTGTCGATCGTCGGCCACTGGCTGCGTCACTTCGGTTGCGACGATGCGGGCGTCGAGGCGGCGCGCGGCGATGCGCTGGTGTGGGCGCTGGAACGCGGATCGCGCTCGGGGCGGGTGGCGTGGCAGTTTGCGCGCGACTGGTCCGGCCGGCGGACGCCCGCATGACCGGCGCCGTGGAGCCTACCCCGGCGCGGCCGGTTACCGAAGTCGCGGTCGGCGTGCTGGTGCAGCCCGATGGCCGCTACCTGCTGGCGCAGCGGCCGGCCGGCAAGCCGTATGAGGGCTACTGGGAGTTTCCCGGCGGCAAGCTCGAGCCGGGGGAATCAGTTGAAGCGGCGCTTGCACGCGAGCTGCATGAAGAGCTGGGTATCGAGGTCCAGACGAGCCACCGCTGGCACACGCTCGAGCACGACTATCCGCATGCCTATGTGCGGCTGTATTTCTGCAAGGTGACGGCGTGGACCGGTGAACCGCATGGCCGCGAAGGCCAGGCGTTCGTCTGGCAGACGCTGCCGGCCGACGTCTCGCCGCTGCTGCCGGCGACGATTCCTGTGCTGGAGTGGCTCGCGGCGGAGTAGTGCCGCACCGGCCGCGCTATAGAGGCTAGTGCGGTGGTCGATCGTCGCCAGGCGCCTCGTCCGGCGGCAGTTCCTCATTGGTCCCGCCGATCCGGTATTTCTCAGCGGCCCATGCGCCGAGATCGATCTGTTTGCATCGCTCGGAGCAGAACGGGCGGAAGCGGTTCTCAGAGGTCCAGAGGACATCCTTTGCGCAAGTGGGGCATTTGACGACAGTGGGCATTCGATCAGGCAGTCAATCTCAAAACGGAGCGGGTAGTTTACCTGAGGGCGTTTCGGGCGGCTTAAAGAGCGGTGCCGACACAGCGCACCGCACGACTACAGGCTGCACAGTGTCAGCTGGAACGGCACATCGACATCCACCGCGCGCGGCCGCAGATCACCGTCCTGCACGGTAAAACGCACCCACAGCATGTACTTGTTGGCGCTGGCTTCGGGGATCACCCGCAGTTCAGGCGTAACGCGGACCTGCATCAACTGATACGAGCGGCCCGACAGCATCTGCTGGTAGCTGCCCTGCATCGCCATCACTTTCGATGCCTGTCCCGATTCGCGCGCGAGACGCAGCACGATTGTCGCGGCATCGCGCAGCGGCAACAGCGGCATCACCCATTTGGCGATGTCCTGGCGACGTTGATCGGGATGGGTTTGCTGCCACGCGAAGTACGACGGAAGATCGAACTTGCAGGTGCCGCCCGGGATGATCGCGCGGCTGCGGATGCTGGCCAGCCATTCATTGTCTGCAAGATGCTGGCCAGTCTTTCCCTGCATCTGCGAGAGGCCCGTCAGCGTTTGCTCGATTTCACCGAGCACAGCTTCGAGCGCATTCTGTTCGATGCCCGGGTTGCCGCGAAACGGCGCGAGCGTTTGCCGCTGCCGCTCCAGTTCCTTCATCAGATCCGATTTCAGGTCCGCGCGCCCCGCGACCTCGGCGATTTCAAACAACGTTGTCAGCGCGACATGATGTTCCCTGGCGTCTTCCTGAGTCAGAAAGAACGTAAAGCGCTCGAACAGATCTTCGAGGCGCAGCAGCGTCCGGATTCGCTCGTTGAAGGGATACTCGTAAAGAATCAAGCGGGCTCGCCTCGGGCGTGGTCGGTGACAGGATTGCAGGACATTCTAATGCCGTGAGACTACCCCCGCAATCACGCACTTTATGCGTGTCCTCACGCAATTTATTCTGTCTGTCATTGCACTGACGAAGTTCCCTGCGAAAGGCGGGCAAGCGTACCTTTCGCGGGCGGCTCACTGCACTGTCGTGAACCCGAAGTGTCAGGTGGTATGCGCGTAAGTGAGATAAGCGCGATGCAGTGCCTCGACCTGAACCTGTAGCGCATCGGGTGGGGCGTCTTCGTTGACGATCGTGTCGTCGGCGGCGGCGAGGCGCTGTTCGCGCGTGGCCTGGCGCGCGATGATCGCCAGCACCTGTTCGCGCGAGAAGGCATTGCGCCGCATCACGCGGGCGATCTGCGTTTCGACGCTGCAGTCGACGGTCAGGACGCGGTCCACGCGCGTCTTCCAGTTGCCCGACTCGACGAGTAGCGGCACCACGACGATGACATAGGAACCCTGCGCGTCGTCGCGTTGCCGCTGGGTTTCCGCACGGATCAACGGATGCGTAATGGCTTCGAGACGCTTGCGCGCGGTGTCGTCGCTGAAGATCAGCGTACGCATCTGCGCACGGTCGAGCGAACCGTCGGTGGCGACGAACGACGGGCCGAACTCCTGGGCGATCGCTGGCATCGCGACACCGTGTGGCGCCGTGATGCGATGCGCGATCACATCGGTGTCGACGAGCGGCACCCCGAGTGCGCCGAACCTGTCGGCCACCGTCGATTTGCCGCTACCGATGCCACCCGTCAATCCAACCGCAAACATGGTGTCAGCCTCCTCCGAGCGCCAGATAGAGCGGCGTGCCGATAAACAGCGTGAGCGCGCCGCCGGCCGCGAGAAACGGACCGAACGGCAGCGGTTCCTCGAAACGCATACGGCCGCGCCACGTTGCCGCGAGTCCGACCACGGCGCCGGCGACGGCCGCTACCAGCACGATCTGCGGCAGCGCGGCCCAGCCCAGCCAGGCGCCGAGCGCGGCGAGCAGCTTGAAATCGCCGTAGCCCATTCCTTCGATACCGCGCACCAGCCTGAATACCCAGTGTACGCACCACAACACGAGATACCCGGCGATCGCGCCGAGCACGGCGTCGTGCAAGCTCGCGAAGAGCCCATCGAAGTTGACGATCAGACCTGCCCACAACAGCGGCAGCGTGATCGAGTCGGGCAGCAGATGCGTATCGATATCGATTGCGCTCATTGCGAGCAGCGCGGCGCACAGGCCGAACGCGGCCAGCGCCATCAGGGTGGGGCCGAACGAGACGAGTGCGGCGACCGCGCAGGCTGCGCTCGCGAGTTCGAGCAGCGGATAGCGCAGGCTCACGTGCGTTCCGCATTGCGAGCAGCGGCCGCGCAGCAGCACGTAGCTCACGACCGGGATGTTCTCCCATGCGCGCAACGTGTGGCCGCAATGCGTGCACGCGCTGCGCGGTAGCCAGAGGTTGTAGCGGATGGGGAGGCCGTCGTCGTCGGGTGGCTGACCGGTTGCGTCGCTGATCTCGTTGCGCCAGGCGCGTTCGAGCATGATCGGCAGGCGGTGTGCGACCACGCTGAGAAAGCTGCCGATCACGAGTCCGAGAGCGACCGCGAAAGCGATCTGTACGCTGACCGGCAACAGGCCGAAGGTCGTACCGACATCGGTGGCGACGCGGCCCCAGGGGCTGCTGAACAGGGAATCGGACACGGTCGGATAGGTAGCCGGCATAACGGAAAAGTGGGATTCGGCTGCGATGCTACACCACGTTGCCGAGTTGAATGATGGGAAGATACATCGCGATCACGAGGCCGCCGACCAGCCCACCGAGCACGACGATCACGAGCGGTTCGCACAGGCTCGCGAGCGTACCGATCTGTTCGTCGACCTGACGGTCGCTGAGCGCGGCGACGTCGAGCAGCATCGTGTCCAGTGCCCCCGATTCCTCGGCTACTGCGACCGGTTGGACCACGTCGGCCGGAAAGCAGCCGGCCGCGCGCATCGCCGCTGCGAGCCGCTCGCCGCGGCGCAGACGCGTGGCGATGTCGGCGGTTGCGCGGTCGAAGTAGGCGTTGCCGGTGGCGTGGGTGAGTGAGTCGAACGCATCGGCGAGCGGCGTGCCTGCCGCCAGTAACGTGCCGAGCGCACGGGCCCAGCGGGCCGCACAAAGTGTTTTCAACAGCGGACCGAACAGCGGTGCCCGCAAGGACAGGCGGGCAACATGTACGCGGGCCGCCGCCGAGCGCCGCATGAGGGCGCCCAGTGCGGCACTGCCAGCACCGATCGCAACGACGGCAGGGATGCTCCAGCGCGCTGCCGCATCGGACAGCGCGAGCACCACCTGAGTCGGCACGGGCAGCTTCGCCCCGAAGCCGTCGAATATCTGCTTGAACGTCGGGACCACCCAGACGAGCAGCGCCGCAGTGATCGCAAGCGCGAGCAGCAGGATCGCTGCCGGATAGGTGAGTGCCGCGCGTACTTTTGCACGCTGGGTCGCACTGCGTTCGCGGTCGTCGGCGATGCGCGCGAGAATGGCCGGCAGCGCACCCGACGCTTCGCCGACGGCGACAAGCTGGCAAAACAACGTGCTGAACTGCGTGGGATGCCGGCGCAATGCCGCGGAGAAATCGAGGCCCGCCGTGATGTCGCGCGCGAGGGCGGCGATGATGCGCGGCATGCCACGCGGGCCTGGGGCCTGGCCGAGCAGATCGAGTGCAGCGGCGAGTGGCAGGCCGGCGCGCAACAGGCTCGAGAGCTGGCGCGCGAACAACGTGACATCGGCGGTACGTGCCTTGGGGCGCAGTGCGGGGCCGCGTACCGCAAGTTCTACGACGAAGAGGCTGTCACGTTTGAGCATCGCACGAGCCGCAGCAGCATCGGGTGCAACGAGCGAACCGCGGCGCGATGTGCCGGTTGCATCGAGCGCCTGCCATGCGAAGCGCAGGTCCTGCGGTGCGGTGTCGGGTGTCATTGGGTCTCCGTGGCGGCGAGGGCTTCGGCGAGGCTCGTCGTGCCGTCGCGCACGCGGGCGAGTGCCGCGTCACGCAGCGTAGCGACGTGCCCGTCCGTCTGCGCATGCGCCGAGATCGCCTGGGTGCCTGCCCGCGCGACGATCAGCTCGCGCATCGACTCCGGAACCGGCATGACCTGGTGAATGCCAATGCGCCCGCGATAACCGATGCCATGACACGCCGTACATCCGGCGGCCGTATAGGGATGCCAGTCGTCGAGCTGTGTCTGCGCGAAACCGGCCGCGAGCAGCGCCGCACGCGATTCCTTCGCCGGTACGCGGCACGACAAGCAGAGACGGCGCACGAGCCGTTGCGCTGTCACGAGCCGCAACGCAGCCGCCAGGTTGTATGGCTCGACGCCGATATCGATGAGCCGCGCGATTGCAGCAGGCGCATCGTTCGTGTGCAACGTGGAGAGCACGAGGTGGCCGGTCTGTGCGGCTTTAACCGCGACATCGGCGGTTTCTTCGTCGCGGATCTCGCCGACCATGATCACGTCCGGGTCCTGCCGCAAAAACGCGCGCAATGCGATCGCGAAGGTTAGCCCCGCTTTCTCGCGCACGCCGACCTGGTTGATGCCGGCAAGCTGGATCTCCGCCGGATCTTCAACCGAGCAGAGATTGCGCGACGCGACATTGAGCATCTGCAGGAAGCAGTACAGCGACAGCGTCTTGCCGCTGCCCGTCGGACCGGTGACGAGCACGAGGCCGTGCGGTGCGCGGATGGCGGCGTCGACGATATCGCGTTGCTGCGCATCGAGCCCGAGCGAGTCGAGAGATAGATCGATGGGCAGCGCTTCGAGTCGGCGCAGCACCAGCTTTTCGCCGAAGAGTGTCGGTAGTGAGTTGACGCGGTAGTCCTCGAACGCACCTTGCGTCGCGGCGAGCCGCAGGCGACCGTCCTGCGGAATGCGTCGCTCGGCGATATCCATCCTCGCGAGCACCTTCACGCGTGAGATGAACGCGTCGCGCAGGTGGGCCGGCGGCTGACCGGTCTCATGCAGCACACCGTCGATCCGCAGGCGAATCCGCCAGCCGTGTTCCGCCGGTTCAACGTGAATGTCCGATGCATTGCGGGTGGCGGCCTCACGCAATGTGTCCGCTAGCAGACGGACTGCGGGGGCGGAGTCGATGTCATCGGCACCGTCTGGAGGTGCGGTGCGCTGGCTTGTTGTGATCCGTGTCGTCGCTGCAGCGCGGAACGCGTGCGGGTCCGGACTGGTGGTGTTGCGGGAAGCTGGAACAGTAGCAGCCGGGTCAACACGTAGCGCTTCGGTTGGGATGGGCGGCGCGCCAGGAGAAGAGGAAAACATCGAAGACCGGCCGGAAGCCGCCTGCAGAACATGACGACTTAATCTTCCGTTAGCGCTCGCACGTCCGCCACCTGGCCGGATGGCCAGAGCGCGACGTGATACTACGCTCAGGCGAGCTGGCCTTTCTTGGGCTTGCTTTTCGGTACAAGCCCCGGACGGAACAGCTTGACCGTGCGAACCGCCTGGTCGTCGCTGCGCATCACTTCGAGCTCCACATCGCCGATGCGCAAGCACACGTCGCCTTCCGGGATCTCTTCGAGCATTTCGAGGATCAGGCCGTTGAGCGTCTTCGGGCCGTCGGTGGGCAGCGTCAGGTGTAGCCAGCGGTTCAGTTCGCGCAGCGGCATGCTGCCCGCGACGATACATTCGCCATCGTCGTTCCAGCCGCCGCGCGACGACGCACTCCGCGGAATCGACGTGGTGAATTCGCCGATCAGCTCTTCGATGATGTCTTCCGGCGTGACGAGACCCTGTAGCTCGCCGTACTCGTTGACGACGAGCGCCGTACGCTGGCGGCTCTCCTGGAAATACTGCAATTGCTGGAAGACGGGCGTGCCGGTCGGCACGAAGTAGGGTTCGGCGAGCAGCTCTCGCAGCGTCTCGCGCTCAAGTTCCTGGTTATGCAGCGCCGACAGCGTCTTGCGCACGTGAAGTACGCCGAGTACCCGGTCGATGTCACCTTGATAGACGATCAGCTTGTTGTGATAGCAGGTTTCGAGTTGATGCAGGATCTGCTCGAATGGCGCGTCGAAATCGAGCGCCTCGATGCGGCGGCGCGGAATCATCACGTCATCGACGGAGATGTTTTCGAGGTCGAACAGATTGAGCAGGATGCTGCGGTGCTTGGTCGGCATAAAGCTGCCGGATTCGAGCACGATGGTGCGCAGTTCCTCGGTTGAGAGGCGTTGCTCACGCTCGCCTTTCGTGTTGATGTGCAGTACGCGCAGGATGCCGTTGGCGAACAGGTTCACGAACCAGATGACCGGTCTCGCGACGCGCATGAGCGGCGCGATCAGCAGGCTGGCCGGCAGCGCGATTTTCTCCGGATAGGTCGCACCGACGATTTTCGGCGTGATCTCCGCGAAGACAATGATCAGGAACGCGACCATACCGGTCGCGATGGACAGCACGACGTTGTCGCGGCCGAACGTATGCAGCGCGATCGACGTCGTGAGTACCGGGATGATCGTGTTGAACAGATTGTTGCCGATCAGGATCACGCTGAGCAGGCGGTCGGTTTGCGCCAGCAACCCTTGCGTGGTCTTCGCGCCGAGCGCGCCCTGGTTGGCGAGATGCTTCAACCGGTGACGGTTGAGCGCCATCATCGCCGTTTCGGAGATCGAAAAAAAACTGGAGCAGACAAGCAGCAGAAAGATGGCGCCGATCTGCGCCCATAAGGGAAGTTGTTCCACGCGGCGTGAAGAGTGAGAGAAGGTGGGGAGAATATAGCAGAGGGTGCCGCGGCGACTTCGTAGGCCGGATGGCACAGGGCGTTCGGCTATCTATTACGACTGCAACCGATGGCCGAAAAAAAACCGCGCAACACGTGCGCGGTTTCTTGCAAATCTGGTCGGGGTGAGAGGATTCGAACCTCCGGCCTCTACGTCCCGAACGTAGCGCTCTACCAGGCTAAGCTACACCCCGATCTGGACTTCTACGACGTTTCAGTCCAGTTCAGGACTGTCTTGCCGTCGAGTAAGAGCATAATTCTAGCAGGCTTTCTTTGTAAATGGAATCTGGGAACGAAGAAATTGCCGCTGCCGCGACCTGGGCTTCCTGCTTCGCGCACTCGAGCGTGTGATCCAGCGCACCCGAGCGCGTGATGGCCGTGAAAATCTCATCGAAGCGGTCGGTGCTGCCCTGTTCGATTGCCTCGCGCGCGAGCGTCGCCTCGGCAGGCGTGCCATGTTCGATCAACCAGATCAGCGGCAACGTGGGTTTACCTTCGCGCAGATCGTCGCCAGCGTTCTTGCCCATCGATTCCGGTGTGCCCGTGTAGTCGAGCCAGTCGTCCATGATCTGAAACGCCGTGCCGATGCGCCGGCCGAATTCGGCCGCGGCCTTTTCGGTCGCGGCGTCGGCGCCGGCCAGAACGGCGCCCAGTTGCGCAGCGGCTTCGAACAGCTTCGCGGTCTTGTAGCGGATCACCTGCATGTAGCGTGCTTCGTCCACGTCGGCGTCATGCATGTTCAGCAATTGCAGGACTTCGCCTTCGGAAATGATGTTCGTCGCTTCGGACAGGATTTCCATCACGCGCATCTTGCCGACACCGACCATCATCTGGAACGAGCGCGAGTACAGGAAGTCGCCGACCAGCACGCTCGCCGCGTTGCCGAACAGCGCGTTGGCGGTCTGGCGGCCGCGCCGCAGATCGGATTCGTCGACGACGTCGTCGTGCAGCAGGGTGGCCGTGTGGATGAACTCGACGACCGCGGCCAGTTCGTGCCGGTGCCCGGTCGTCTCACCCAGCGCGCCCGCGACCAGCAGCAACAGCGCGGGACGCAGCCGTTTGCCGCCGGCGCTGATGATGTATTCGGAGATCTGGTTGATCAGCATCACCTCCGACGCCAGGCGCTGCCGGATGACACGATTCACCTGTTCCATGTCATCGGCGATCGGAGCGAGCAGGGTGGCGGCGTTGGGGGCGGGGGTGGCAGTCGACGACATAGGGCAAAAAAGGGGTGGTGCCGCAGGGTAGTGCCGCGAATTATAAGGCGAATCGCGCTTGTTCCGGGCCGTAGCGTATCGGGTGAGGCCCGGCCGGCTGCGCGCCGGTGCCGGATGGGCCTCGGGGGCGGCCATCCGCGGATGTCAGAGAGTTTTGACCGCGCAGCTAACTCTATGTATAATCACGGGTTTCCGCGCGTGGTGCGTGGGGAAAATGAATACAGAGTGAGGTTCTCAATGTACGCGGTCATAAAAACCGGCGGCAAGCAGTATAAGGTTGCTGTCGGCGAAAAATTGAAAGTAGAACAGATACCGGCAGACATTGACGCTGAAATCACGCTCGACCAGGTTCTTGCAGTTGGCGAAGGCGAATCGATTAAATTCGGTACGCCGCTGGTCAGTGGGGCTTCCGTCAAGGCTACCGTTGTGTCACACGGTCGGCATGCCAAAGTGACCATCTTCAAGATGCGTCGCCGGAAGCACTACCAGAAGCACGGCGGCCACCGCCAGAACTATACCGAACTGCGCATCGACGCTATTACCGCGTAAGCGCACCGGTCAAGGAGCTATCAAATGGCACACAAAAAGGCAGGCGGATCGTCCCGGAACGGCCGCGACTCCGAGTCGAAACGACTTGGCGTAAAAGTGTACGGCGGTCAGGCAATCAACGCCGGCGGCATCATCGTGCGTCAACGCGGCACGCGTATGCACCCTGGCGACAACGTCGGCATCGGCAAGGATCACACCTTGTTCGCGCTGACGGACGGCCACGTCAAGTTCACGACGAAAGGCGCCGACAAGAAGCATCTGGTCAACGTCGTCCCGGTAGCAGCCTAAGCTTAATCAGGCACGGGCTTCAGGACCGGAACAAGGCCCCGCGAAGTTGGCGGGGCCTTTTTTATTGCCGGAGGATTTTGCGGATCAAAGCAATTTCCAGCCGGCCGGCCATTCGGCCGAATGTTCAACGCGCGTGGAGCGCGGCAAAATAGCTGTAAACACGGGACGGAGCAACTCATGAAGTTCATTGACGAAGCGAGAATTGAAGTCATCGCCGGCGACGGAGGGGATGGCAGTGCGTCGATGCGCCGCGAGAAGTTCGTTCCGTTCGGCGGCCCGGACGGCGGCGACGGCGGGCGCGGCGGCAGCGTCTACGCGGTGGCGGATCGCAATATCAACACGCTGATCGACTACCGTTACGCGAAAAAGCACCAGGCGCGCAGCGGCGAAAACGGCCGCGGGGCGGATTGCTACGGCAAGGGCGGCGACGATATCACGCTGCGTATGCCGGTCGGTACGATCATCACCGACATGGACACCGGCGAACTGATCGCCGACCTGACCGAGCACAACCAGTCAATCCAGGTGGCGACCGGCGGTGCAGGCGGCCTCGGCAACCTGCACTTCAAGTCGAGCACGAACCGTGCGCCGCGGCAAAAAACCGAAGGCAAACCCGGTGAGCGCCGAATGATCCGCCTCGAGCTGAAAGTGCTCGCGGATGTCGGTTTGCTCGGTATGCCGAACGCAGGGAAGTCGACGTTTATTTCGTCGGTATCCAATGCCCGACCGAAGATCGCCGACTACCCGTTCACTACGCTCGCGCCGAACCTCGGTGTCGTGCGGGTGGGGCCGAGCCGCAGTTTCGTGATCGCCGATATTCCTGGGCTGATCGAAGGCGCGGCCGAAGGGGCAGGTCTTGGTCACCAGTTCCTGCGCCATCTGCAGCGCACGGGCCTGTTGTTGCATATCGTCGACCTCGCACCGTTCGACGAGGCGGTCGATCCCGTCGCGGAAGCCAAGGCGATCGTCAACGAACTGCGCAAGTACGATGAACAACTGTTCGACAAGGCGCGCTGGCTCGTATTGAACAAGCTCGACATGGTCCCGGAAGACGAACGCAAGACGCGTGTCGCGGCGTTCCTCAAAGGTTTTGGCTGGAAAGGCCCCGTGTTCGAGATTTCCGCACTGACCGGCCAGGGCTGCGAGAGCCTGTGCTATGCGGTGTATGACCACATCGCTGCGCATTCGGACGCGCAGCGCGCTGCCGAAGCCGAAGACCTCGCCGCGGATGTTCGCTTCCGCGAAGGGCCGGAAGGGAAGGCGGCCGGTACCCCGGTTCCGCCGCAGGAATAACAACCGGTAGCACGCTGGTAATAGGCTGGTAGCAAAAAAGGTCGAGCGCGCGGGCGCTGTCACGGTTGCCCGCGGCATCACGCGTCATCTTGGGAGACCGCGCATCATGCGTTCCGTCATCGCAGATTCCCGGCGATTGGTAGTGAAAGTCGGGTCCAGCCTCGTCACGAACGACGGGCGTGGGCTCGATCATGCGGCGATCGGCCGCTGGGCGGCGCAAATCGCCGCGTTGCGTGCGCAGGGCAAGGAAGTCGTGCTGGTCAGTTCGGGCGCCATTGCCGAAGGGATGCAGCGGCTCGGCTGGACGAAACGGCCACGCGAGATTGACGAATTGCAGGCGGCTGCTGCGGTCGGGCAGATGGGGCTCGCGCAGGTCTACGAAAGCCGCTTCGCCGAGCATTCAATCCGCACCGCGCAGATCCTGCTCACCCACGCCGACCTGGCGGACCGCGAGCGCTATCTCAACGCGCGCTCCACGCTGCTTACGCTGCTGCGTCTCGGTGTCGTGCCGATCATCAACGAGAACGACACGGTGATCACCGACGAAATCAAGTTCGGCGATAACGATACACTCGGGGCGCTGGTGGCGAACCTGATCGAAGGCGACGCGCTGATCATTCTCACCGACCAGCGCGGCCTGTATACCGCCGACCCGCGCAAGGACCCTGCTGCGAAATTCGTCGAACAGGCCGATGCCGGCGCGCCCGAACTCGAAGCGATGGCCGGCGGCGCGGGTTCCAGCCTTGGCCGCGGCGGCATGCTGACCAAGATTCTCGCGGCGAAGCGCGCTGCGCATAGCGGTGCCAATACGGTGATCGCCAGCGGCCGGGAGTCGGATGTGCTGGTGCGCCTTGCATCAGGCGAAGCGATCGGCACGCAACTGATCGCGCGAACCGCACGCATCGCGGCGCGCAAGCAATGGATGGCGGATCACCTGCAGGTGCGCGGGCACGTGGTGATCGACGATGGCGCGGTGGAAAAACTGACGGCCGGCGGCAAGAGCCTGCTGCCGATCGGCGTCGTTGGCGTGCAGGGCGTGTTTGCGCGCGGCGAGGTGATTGCGTGTCTGAGCGCGGCCGGACGCGAGGTGGCGCGCGGGCTCACGAACTACAGCAGCGCCGAAGCGAAGCTGATTCAGCGCAGACCAAGCGGTGAGATCGAATCGGTACTCGGCTACATGCTGGAGCCGGAACTGATTCACCGGGACAACCTGGTGCTCGTCTAGCCGGAAAAACAGAGGGGCGGCGCCAGCAGACCGGCGCCGCCCCTTCTCATCCAGCGTTCAGCATGCGGTTCGCGTCAGTGGAGCTGCGAAGTCGCGGTGCGGTGGTATTTGACGTTCTCGACGATCTTCGCGGCGTTGCCGGTCGGCAGCTTGTTCGCGCAGAAGTAATCCTGATAGAGCGTCGCGCGATACGCGTTCAGGTCGCCGTTCTCGATCCGTGTCCAGTCATTCGCGACGGTCCGGTCCCAGCCGTTGTGATCCGCATCGAGGCCGGCATACAGGCGCGATTCGTACGTATCGCAGCGGATGCCTTCGTAGTTCACGTTGCGCGCGCCGGCGGGACTCGTGACCACCACCGTGTAACGCACGACGCCGTCGGACCCGACCGAGACCGACTTCGCATCCAGCGAGAAATGCAGCGGCGTATTACCTGATACATCGAACGCCAGCAGATTGGCCGGGTCCGGCAGCGGCGGCAGCGTATCGACCTTGTTTTCCTTCCAGTTGGAAGGCTCGTCCAGCAGGTACTGGAACGCGGTTTGACCCTGAGCAGGCGGTTGACCCCAATTCGAACAGCCAGCCAGCAAGGCGCCGGTGGCGGCGCACGCCACGACGAGAGCAAGTACTTTCAATATGATTCCTCGAAACACCGGCGCGGCAGCACACGTGCCGCACCGGCAAGAGGCGGCATGCGTAAGCGGCCGCACAGGTTTTTAATCGCGCAGCCCCGGCACGTGGCCGATGACGCTTTCAACAGAGCCGCAGTCGGACTCGATCGTCGTCCGGAGCGTCGCCTCGACCACGACAGTCGAGGTCATGACGGTTCCGTCCGCCGACGTCGCTATCCGGGGATAGCGAGGCCCATGATGCATGCCCGGTTTTTCTGTCCGCGGCGCTGCGCGGCGCAGAAAACGGGACAACTCCGTCAACGCCATCTGATACACATCCCGCTTGAACTCGATCACACAGTCGAGCGGCACCCAGTACTCGTTCCAGCGCCAGGCATCGAACTCCGGATGATCGCAGGCGCGCAGGCAAATATCGCAGTCGCGCCCCACCATCCGAAGCAGAAACCAGATCTGCTTCTGCCCGCGGTAGTGACCGCGGACCTCACGCTTGATGAACTTGTCCGGCACCTCATAGCGCAACCAGTCGCGCGTGCGACCGATAACCTTGACATGTTCCGGCAGCAACCCGGTTTCTTCGTGTAACTCCCGATACATCGCTTGCACGGGGGTCTCGCCGTACTTGATGCCCCCTTGCGGAAACTGCCAGGAATGTTCACGGAGCCGTTTGCCCCAAAACACCTCGTTGTGCGCGTTCAAGAGGATGATGCCGACGTTCGGGCGAAAGCCTTCACGATCCAGCATACAACCACCTTCGAATCCTTTAAAATTGCTTTGATTATAAACAGATAACGGACCCTACGCACCGAATCGACCCAGAATGGGTCGATTCTCCGCCAGCCGGCAGCAAAGAGGGCGTGATCGTGGCGCCCCCGGTAGGGCGCCCGGAGCGCGTCCCTCCTGCTTCGCCGGGTGAGTGCTGGATCGGTGCCGGGTTCGCGATTTCCACCGTTTCATCTTTTGGGCAGCCTGTCCGGGCCGCCGCTTTTGGAAAAAACTCTGAATGAAAGCCTCCCGTTTCTTTATCGGCACGCTGAAGGAAGCCCCCGCCGACGCCGAAATCGTCAGTCACAAGCTCATGATCCGTGCCGGAATGATTCGCCGGGTTGCTGGCGGCATCTATAACTATCTGCCGGTCGGTCTGCGTTCGATCCGCAAGGTGGAAGCGATCGTGCGCGAAGAGATGAACCGGGCCGGCGCGATCGAACTGCTGATGCCCGTCGTCCAGCCGGCCGAGCTCTGGCAGGAATCGGGCCGCTGGGAAAAGTACGGACCGGAGCTGCTGCGTTTCAAGGATCGCCGGCAAGGTGACTTCGTGCTCGGACCGACGCACGAGGAAGTCGTCACCGATATCGCGCGCAACCAGATCAAGAGCTACCGGCAGATGCCGGTGAATTTCTATCAGATCCAGGCGAAGTTTCGCGACGAGATCCGTCCGCGCTTTGGCGTGATGCGCGGCCGCGAATTCATCATGAAGGACGCGTACTCGTTCGATAAGGACATGGACGGCCTGCGCGAGACGTATCGCAAGATGTACGACGCGTATGTGCGGATCTTCACGCGGCTCGGTCTTGAGTTTCGCGCGGTGGCGGCCGACAACGGGTCGATCGGCGGCATCGGTTCGCATGAATTCCAGGTGATCGCCGATACGGGCGAGGACGCGATCGTCTACTGTCCGACTTCCGACTTCGCAGCCAACATCGAAGCCGCCGAAGCATTGCCGTTGCTCGCCGCGCGCGCCGCGCCCACCGAGCCAATGCAGAAAACCGCGACGCCGGGCAAGGCGAAGTGCGAGGCCGTGGCCGAACTGCTGAACATCCCGCTTGAACGCACGATCAAGTCGATCGTGCTCGCGACCGAAGAGGAAGGCGCCGAGCCGACCATCTGGCTGCTGATGCTGCGCGGCGATCACGACCTGAATGAGATCAAGGCGAGCAAGCTGCCCGGTCTCGCCAACCTCCGCTTCGCGACCGAAGAGGAAATCGTCGCGACCTTCGGCACGCCGCCCGGCTATCTCGGCCCGATCGGCACGAAGAAGCCGGTGAAGGTCGTCGCGGACCGCACGGTCGCGAACATGAGCGACTTCGTGGTCGGTGCGAACGAACTCGACTTTCACATTACCGGTGTGAACTGGGGCCGCGATCTGCCGGAGCCGGTCGTCGCCGATATCCGCAACGTGAAGAAGGGCGATCCGTCGCCGGATGGCAAGGGTGTGCTCGAGATCTGCCGCGGCATCGAGGTCGGCCAGGTGTTCCAGCTCGGCACCAAGTATTCGGAGGCGATGAACGCAACCTACCTCGACGAGTCCGGCAAGCCGCAGCCGATGCTGATGGGTTGCTACGGCGTCGGCATCACGCGGATTCTCGGCGCGGCGATCGAACAGAACTTCGACGAGAAGGGCATCATCTGGCCGGAATCGATTGCGCCGTTCGAGATCGTGCTGTGCCCGATGGGCTATGACCGCAGCGATGCGGTGCGCGAGCACGCGGACACGCTGTACGCGGCGCTCGTCGAAGCCGGCATCGACGTGATTCTCGACGATCGCGGCGAGCGTCCGGGCGTCATGTTTGCCGACTGGGAGCTGATCGGCATTCCGCATCGTCTCGTGATCGGCGAGCGCGGGCTGAAGGAAGGCAAGATCGAATATCAGGGGCGCCGAGACACCGAAGCGACGCTGCTGCCGGTCGAGAGCGCGGCGCAAACCGTGATTGAGAAGATTCGTGCGGCGCTCGCGCGCTGACCGGAGCGGACATGGAATATAACTTCCTGTCCGCGACAGTCCTGCTGGTGCTGATCACCGATCCGCTCGGCAACATCCCGCTTTTCATCAACTGCCTGCGCGGCGTCGCGCCTCACCGGCGCGTCGTCGTGATCCTGCGGGAAGTGGCGATCGCGTTTGCGATCCTGCTGCTGTTCATGCTGGTCGGCGACCGCTTCCTGCGGATGATGAGCCTCACCGATCAATCGTTGCGGATCGGCGGCGGCATCGTGCTGTTTCTGATCGCGTTGCGCATGATCTTCCCGCATCCGGATGGTGCGTTCGGCAGCGACAAGCGCGGCGGTGAGCCATTCATCGTGCCGCTCGCGATCCCCGCGCTTGCCGGGCCGTCGGCGCTCGCAACCGTGATGCTGCTGACCTCGCAGGCGCCCGGCAAGATGTTCGAATGGGTCGGTGCGCTGACCGTGACGATGATCGTCTGCGCGATCGTGCTGGTGCTGGCGGAGCGCATTCAGGTCTGGCTCGGCGAGCGCACGGTGACCGCATTTGAACGCCTGATGGGGCTCGTGCTGGTGGCGATTTCCGTCGAGATGATCCTGGGCGGCATCAGGAGTTTCGTGCATCAGCTTTGAGTGCCGATGTGCGCTAGCTAGTCGGTGCAGTAAAGAAAAAAGCGGCCCGCGGGCCGCTTTTTCATTCAGGGTAGAGGAGCCACTGAAGCCTATGCGCCTTCCGTCAGCGCCCGGATAGTCGGCAGATTGCGCCAGTAACCCTTCGCATCCATCCCACACCCGAACACATAGCGGTCCGGCACTTCGAAACCGCAAAAATCCGGATGCAGCGGTTTTGCCTTCGTCAGCGTCTTCTCGCACAGCACGGCGCTCAGGAAGCGCTTCGCGCCCATATCGAGGATGCGGTCGCGGATCGCGGCCATCGTCTCGCCTTCGTCGAGGATGTCGTCGAGCACCAGCACGACGCGATCTTTCACCGACTCGGCCGGCGCAACGCGCCACTGCATGTCGGCGCCGCCTTTGGTCGTGTTGCGATAGCGGGTCAGGTGGATGTAGTCGAATTCGAGCGGGAAATCGAGGTGCGGCAGCAGCATGCCGGTGAACACCGCCGCGCCGCCCATCACCGACAGCACCAGCGGGAATTCCTCGCTGATCTCGGCGCGGATGGCAGTGGCCATCCCGCTGATCGACGCGTTGACGTCGTTGGCCGATACGATTTCTTCGGAGTGGCGGAAAATGTGGAGCGCTTCTTCTCGGTTCATGACGTCTGGCGGGCGGTAACTGTATACATAGTGTGAGAAAAACGGACCGGGCACGCTACAGCATAAACCCGCGTCCCCGCGTTCCTTGACGGTCAGCGCATACCGGGCAGCATACCCTTCATGCCGCGCATCATCTTCTGCAGATTGCCGCCCTTCAGCTTCTTCATCATCGTGCGCATCTGGTCGTACTGGTTCAGCATCCGGTTGACTTCCTGCACCTGCACGCCCGCACCCGCCGCGATGCGGCGCTTGCGAGTCGCCTTGATCAGGTCGGGCTTGGCGCGTTCGAGCGGTGTCATCGAGTTGATGATGCCTTCCATCCGGCTCATCTGCTTTTCCGCCTGGCCCATATTGGCTCCTGCGGCAGCCTGCTGAAACTGTGCCGGCAGCTTGTCCATCAGCGACGACAGGCCGCCCATGTTCTTCATCTGCGAGAGCTGCGCGCGGAAATCGTTCAGGTCGAAGTCGCCGCCTTTCTTGACCTTGTCGGCGAGCTTCTGCGCGGCCTGCACATCGACGCCGCGCTGCGCTTCCTCGACGAGCGCGAGGATGTCGCCCATGCCGAGAATCCGGTTCGCCATCCGGTCCGGATAGAAGACTTCGAGGCCATCGAGCTTTTCAGCGACACCGACGAACTTGATCGGCTTGCCCGTCACGTGGCGCACGGACAGCGCCGCACCGCCACGCGAATCGCCGTCGAGCTTGGTCAACACGACACCAGTGAGCGGCAGCGCGTCGTTAAACGCCTTCGCCGTGTTGACGGCATCCTGACCGAGCATCGCGTCGACCACGAACAGCGTTTCTGCCGGTTTCAGTTCGGTGTGCAGCGCGGTGATTTCCTGCATCATCGCTTCGTCGATACCGAGGCGACCGGCCGTATCGACAATCAGAACGTCGTGATAGTGGCGCTTTGCCCAGTCGACAGCGGCGCGTGCGATATCGATCGGTTTCTGGTCCGGTTCCGACGGGAAGAAGTCAGCGCCGACCTGTTCGGTCACTGTCTTCAACTGCGCGATCGCGGCAGGGCGGTAGATGTCGCACGAAACAGTCAGAACCTTCTTCTTCGACTTTTCGCGCAGCAGCTTCGCCAGCTTGCCGACCGTGGTCGTCTTGCCCGCGCCCTGCAGACCGGCCATCAGGATGACCGCAGGCGGCGTCACCGCGAGGTTCAGCTCGACGGCCTTGCCTTCATAGTCGCCGCCGATCAAGGCGGTCAGCTCGCGCTGGACGACGCCGACGAGCGCCTGCCCCGGCGACAGGCTCGAGATCACCTCTTCGCCGAGCGCCTTTTCCTTCACCTTGGCGATGAAGTCGCGCACGACCGGCAGCGCAACGTCGGCTTCGAGGAGCGCGAGGCGGACTTCGCGCAGCATTTCCTGGGTATTGGCCTCGGTAAGCCGGGCCTCGCCGCGCAGCGTCTTGACGACGCGCGCCATCCGTTGAGTCAGATTGTCGAGCATGGGGAGCGATGAGCAGTGCGGCCAGAACGGTCCGCGACGACGAAGCCGTCGCGGACCGAGGCCCTAGTGTAAACTTCGAACATGGATATTGTACTGTATGCCCTCACTGCGCTCCTGTACGGCGGTCTTGCCGTCGCGGGCTGGCGCGCGCACCGGCAGACCGCTGCGCAGCCGCTGCTCGAGAGCGTTCCGCCGCTGCCGGTCGGGCCGCGCGCCGGGGTTGCCGCCGCGGTGGGCATGAGCACGTCGGGCCGCGCGCTGCTGGTCGTCGCACTGCTCGCGCACGGCGCACTGCTGCACACCACGATCTTCCCGCAGAACGCGATGGTGTTCGGTTTCGCGTTCGCGCTGTCCGCGATGTTCTGGCTTGGCGTCGGCATCTACTGGATTGAGAGCCTGTTTTTTCCACTGGATGGTCTGCGACTGCTCGTTTTGCCGCTCGCCTGTGTGGCGTCGTTGTTGCCGCTCGGCTTCGGTGGTGTGCGTGTGCTGTCGTATTCGGCGGCGCCACTTTTCAAGCTGCACTTTCTGATCGCCAATATCGCCTACGGTCTGTTCGCGATTGCGGCGCTGCACGCGGTGCTGATGTTGCTGGTCGAGCGCCGTCTGCATGCGATGCGCGGCAGCGGCTCGGCGCCGCGGCCGGGCGCGGCGTCTGACAACGACTGGCTGTCGAGCTGGCTCGATTCGCTGCCGCCGCTGCTGACGCTCGAAAAGCTGCTGTTCCGTCTGATCGCCGCCGGCTTCGTCCTGCTGACGCTTACGCTGGTGTCCGGCATCCTGTTCAGCGAACAACTGGTCGACCGCGCGCTGCGGCTCGATCACAAAACCGTGTTCGCGATTCTTTCGTGGCTGATGTTCGGCGCGCTGCTGACCGCCCGCAAGGTGTCCGGCTGGCGCGGCCGCGCAGCGTTAAGATGGGTGCTGGCGTCGTTCGTGGCGCTGCTGCTCGCGTATGTCGGCAGCCGTTTCGTTTTCGAGGTGCTATTGCACCGCCCTGTGGTCTGAGCTTTCCATGCGACAAATCTTTCTACTGATCCTGCTGTTCATCGTCGGCCAATGGCTCGTGAAAGCGCTGCGCCGCGCCGACGCGCGTACCCAGCGCACCGGCGGCGCAACCGGTCCTGCAGGCGCAACCGGTGACGCCGGTAACGCGCGCACCACGGGTGCAAACCCGGCCGGAGCCGGCGCCCCCCGCGCAGCCGCGCAACTCGCCGAGCCGATGATCCGCTGCGTCGAGTGCGGCGTGCATGCGCCGAAGAGCGACTCGGTGGTCGTCGCGGGGCAAGCGTTCTGCTGCGCCGAGCACGCACACCGTCATGCCGCGCGACCGACAGGCCGCGAAGCGCGATGACGGTTCGCTACGCCGTCGAAGCCGACGGCTGGGTATCCGGCGCACGCCGGCTGCCGTCACCGAACTACGAGGCGCGACCCGCTGACGCAGTGCCGACGTTGATCGTCGTGCACAACATCAGCCTGCCGCCCGGCGAGTTCGGCGGTAGCGCGATCACCGATCTCTTCCTGAACCAGCTCGACTGCGATGCGCATCCGTACTACGACACGCATCTGCGCGATACGCGCGTGTCCGCCCATTTCGTGATCCACCGCGACGGCTCGCTCGAGCAGTACGTGTCGTGCGACGAGCGCGCGTGGCACGCCGGCTCGTCGAGTTTTTTCGGCCGCGAACGTTGCAACGACTTCTCAGTCGGCATCGAACTGGAAGGCAGCGACGCCACCGCGTTCGAAGCGCCGCAATACGAGACGCTCGCCGCGCTCGTGAAGGCGCTGGTCGCGCGTTATCCGATCGGCGCGCTCGCCGGTCACGCGGATATTGCGCCGGGCCGCAAGACCGATCCAGGCCCGCATTTCGAATGGCCACGACTGCAGCGCGACACCGCGCTTGCCGATCGGTATTTCCCCTATCTGCATCGTCCCCTCGCTTCCTGACACGCATCGTTCAACGTGCGGCAAAGCGCGATGGGCGCTTGCTTTCCGCATCGGCCCGCCGTTGCGCGGACCATCAAAAGTCAAGCGCATGAGGGCAAATAAAATAATTTGAGATGGTTAGAAAGTTCACTATACTTGGTGCCAGACGTTCAGTTTTCCACTATATGTTGTGTGTTCATGGGTTGTAGATAGACGGCGCTCAGCTCCACGAGCACGGCGCTGTGAGCATGCCCGGCAGTGAAAAATATTCGTGCGGCGCGGCTGGTTGAGGGATCGGCGGCGTCAGCTACATCGAAGAAGGGGGGGCAGCAAGTGATCGCGACATACATGATGCAGACCATGGTCTTTTCAGCTTTGTCGCATCCGGCCACCTGGCCTCGCTGTTCCTTTTCTTCCAGCCTATCGCTCGCGCCCACGGCGGCGCAGCGTTCGTTTTAATCCGCGGTTTCTCCGCATATTCCAGAATCAGGAGCTTTGCACATGCAAACGACCGACAACGTAACGACCCGGTCCGAGGGCGCATCCGCTGGCCATCCCTTCGCCGGGCAGGCAAACAGCGCACAAGGGCTCGCACCGCAGACGACCTTCGCCGACTACAAGGTGATCCGTCGCAATGGCAGCGTGGTGTCGTTCGAACCGTCGAAGATCGCGATTGCGGTGACGAAGGCGTTTCTGGCCGTGAACGGCGGTCAGGGTGCGGCGTCAGCTCGCGTGCGCGAACTGGTGGAGCAGCTCACGCAGAGCGTCGTGCGCGCGCTGGTGCGCAGCCGTCCGAACGGCGGGACGTTCCATATCGAAGACATCCAGGACCAGGTCGAACTCGCGCTGATGCGCGGCGGCGAGCACAACGTCGCGCGGGCCTACGTGCTGTATCGCGAGAAGCGCAACCAGGAGCGCGGCGTCGTGCACGAAGCTACCGACGCAGCCGCACCCGGACTGAACGTGGTCGACAACGGCATCACGCGTCCGCTCGACCTGCAGGCGCTGCACTCGCTGATCGAATCCGCCTGCGCGAACCTCGGGGACGCGGTCAGCGCCACGCCGATCGTCACGGAAACGGTGAAGAACCTGTATGACGGCGTACCGATGAGCCAGGTCTACGACTCGGCGATTCTCGCGGCGCGCACGATGATCGAGAAGGACCCGGCGTACAGCCAGGTCACCGCCCGCATCCTGCTGCATACGATCCGCCGCGAGATTCTCGGCGGGGAAGTGACACAGGCCGAGATGGACGAACGCTACGTCGAATACTTCCCGCAGTTCATCAAGCGCGGTGTGCAGGCAGAGCTGCTCGACGACAAGCTGCTGCAATACGACATGAAGCGCCTCGGCGCCGCGCTCGACGCCGATCGCGACCTGCAGTTCGGCTACCTCGGCCTGCAGACACTGTACGACCGCTACTTCCTGCATAGCGACGGCGTGCGCATCGAAATGCCGCAGGCATTCTTTATGCGTGTAGCGATGGGCCTCGCACTGAACGAAGTCGATCGTGAAGCGCGCGCGATCGAGTTCTACAACGTGCTGTCGAGCTTCGACTTCATGAGCTCGACGCCGACGCTGTTCAATTCGGGCACGCGCCGCTCGCAGTTGTCGTCGTGCTACCTGACGACGGTTGACGACGACCTCGACGGCATCTACGAGGCGCTGAAAGAGAACGCGTTGCTGTCGAAGTTCGCCGGCGGTCTCGGCAACGACTGGACCCGCGTGCGTGCGCTCGGCTCGCATATCAAAGGCACGAATGGCAAGTCGCAGGGCGTCGTGCCGTTCCTGAAGGTGGTCAACGACACCGCGGTCGCGGTGAACCAGGGCGGCAAGCGCAAGGGCGCGGTCTGCGCGTACCTGGAATCGTGGCACCTCGACATCGAAGAATTCCTCGAACTGCGCAAGAACACCGGCGACGATCGCCGCCGTACCCACGACATGAACACGGCGAACTGGATTCCCGACCTGTTCATGAAGCGCGTCATGGAAGGCGGTGACTGGACGCTGTTCTCGCCGTCCAATTGCCCGGACCTGCACGACAAGTTCGGCGCCGAGTTCGAAACGGCTTACGTCGCTTATGAAGCCAAGGCGGCCCGCGGCGAACTGAAGCTGTTCAAGAAGATCCCGGCCGCCCAGTTGTGGCGCAAGATGCTCGGCATGCTGTTCGAGACCGGCCATCCGTGGATCACGTTCAAGGATCCGTGCAACATCCGCAGCCCGCAGCAGCACGTCGGTGTCGTGCACTCGTCGAACCTGTGCACGGAAATCACGCTGAACACCAGTGACACCGAAATCGCCGTCTGCAACCTCGGCTCGGTGAACCTCGTCGCCCACCTCGCGAAGCAGGCCGACGGCAGCTACGTGCTCGACCACGACAAGCTGAAGCGTACCGTCAGCGTGGCGATGCGGATGCTCGACAACGTGATCGACATCAACTACTACGCGGTCGCCAAGGCCCGCAATTCGAACCTGAAGCACCGCCCGGTCGGCATGGGCATCATGGGCTTCCAGGACTGCCTGCACATGCTGCGCACGCCGTATGCGTCGCAGGAAGCGGTGGCGTTCGCCGATACGTCGATGGAAGCGGTCTGCTACTACGCGTACTACGCATCGACCGAGCTGGCCCAGGAACGCGGCCGCTACTCGAGCTACCGCGGCTCGCTGTGGGATCGCGGCATCCTCCCGCAGGACACGCTGAAGCTGCTCGCCGACGCACGCGGCGGCTATGTCGAAGTCGATTCGAGCGAATCGATGGACTGGACCGAACTGCGTTCCCGCATTGCAACGTACGGGATGCGCAACTCGAACTGCGTCGCGATCGCGCCGACGGCGACGATCTCGAACATCATCGGCGTGTCGGCCTGCATCGAACCGACCTTCCAGAACCTCTACGTGAAGTCGAACCTGTCGGGCGAATTCACGGTGGTGAACGACTACCTGGTGCGCGACCTGAAGGCACGCGGCCTGTGGGACGAGGTGATGGTCGCCGACCTGAAGTACTTCGACGGCACGCTGTCGCGCATCGACCGGATTCCGGCCGACCTCCGCGCCATCTACGCAACCGCGTTCGAAGTCGACCCGACGTGGCTCGTCGAAGCGGCGTCGCGCCGGCAGAAGTGGATCGACCAGGCACAGTCGCTGAACATCTACATGGGCGGCGTGTCGGGCAAGAAGCTCGACGAGGTCTACAAGCTCGCGTGGTTGCGCGGTCTGAAGACGACTTACTACCTGCGCACGATGGCGGCGACGCACGTCGAGAAGTCGACGGTTGCGCACGGCGCGTTGAACGCGGTGTCGTCGGGTGACGGCGGCGCATCAGGCGGCGCGTCGGGTAGTGGCTCCGCGGGCGGTGGCATCGGCAATGCGGGCGGCTTCGGCGTGAGCGGCGGTGCGGCGTCGTCGGGTGGTCTGAACGCGGCGGCGCCGGTAGCGGCAGCGATCGCTGCGGCACCGGAAGCAGACGGTCCGGTGTGCATGATGCGTCCGGGCGACCCGGGCTTCGACGAGTGCGAAGCCTGCCAGTAACTTCTATCTATATAGAGAGCATCGCCGGCGGGAACCTGGAACAGTGGGGGATCGCCGGCGCAGCAGTCGAACAGAAGCATCCGAAGAACAACGCGCAGTGCGAGCGCAAGACGATCGCGCGATGTGTGCCGAAGAGAATCACTGCACCTTGAACTTCGTCTCGATCGCACTGACGAACAGGTAATTACCCGAAGCATCCGCTGTGATGCAGACGCTTTGGCAACAGAAATTTTTAAGGCATCGACACGCTTGTGATCGATGCAAATCGATCGCGTGAAGCACTTCTTCGACACGTGTTTCGACTGCGTTGCGCGAAGCGCGCGATGCAGTTGAACGAACAAAGTGTTGTATGAAGGTCGCAACGCGAATCGAAAACAGGATTTTTCGTGAGCGAACTCTTTTAACGCTCGTGAAAAGATGGTACAAACCGTTCTAAATTGATGGTGACATTTATGCTCAACTGGGATGACGAGATCACTGCCGTAACTCCCGCGAGCGTTGCGCAACAAAATACGTTGCGCCACTCGGCGGAAGCGGCTGTCGGTACGCAAGCTGTAACGCGTCCCGCTCATCAGGCTCCCTCGGCGAAAGATATCTTCGCGAACGACATCGCTGTCGCTCCGTACGCCGCTCAGAATTCCACCGCTGCAACACCGGTCGCCGCCTCCGAGGCGCGCGTGAATGTTGCTGACAAGCGCATCATCAACGGCAAGACCGACGTCAACCAGCTCGTGCCGTTCAAGTACAAGTGGGCGTGGGAGAAGTATCTGTCGGGTTGCGCGAATCACTGGATGCCGCAGGAAATCAACATGTCCCGCGACATCGCCCTGTGGAAAGACCCGAACGGGCTGACCGAAGACGAGCGCCGCCTCATCAAGCGCAATCTCGGCTTCTTCGTGACGGCCGACTCGCTCGCCGCCAACAACATCGTGCTGGGCACCTACCGCCACATCACAGCGCCCGAATGCCGCCAGTTCCTGCTGCGCCAGGCGTTCGAGGAAGCGATCCACACGCACGCTTATCAGTACATCGTCGAATCGCTGGGCCTCGACGAAGGCGAAATCTTCAACGCGTATCACGAAGTTTCGTCGATCCGCGCGAAAGACGAATTCCTGATTCCGTTCATCCACACGCTGACCGATCCCGCCTTCACCACCGGGACGCTCGAAGCCGACCAGAAGCTGCTCAAGTCGCTGATCGTGTTCGCCTGCGTGATGGAAGGTCTGTTCTTTTACGTCGGGTTTACACAGATTCTCGCGCTCGGCCGCCAGAACAAGATGACCGGCGCCGCGGAACAGTATCAATACATCCTGCGCGACGAGTCGATGCACTGCAATTTCGGCATCGACCTGATCAACCAGATCAAACTCGAAAACCCGCACCTGTGGACGTCTGAGTTCCGTGCGGAAATCCGCGAGATCTTCAAGCAGGCAGTCGAACTCGAATATCGCTACGCTGAAGATACGATGCCGCGCGGTGTGCTCGGCCTCAATGCCTCGATGTTCAAGAGCTACCTGCGCTTCATCTGCAACCGTCGTTGCCAGCAGATCGGTCTCGATCCGCTGTTCCCGAACGAGGAAAACCCGTTCCCGTGGATGAGCGAGATGATCGACCTGAAGAAGGAACGCAACTTCTTCGAGACGCGGGTGATCGAATATCAAACTGGCGGAGCGCTGTCCTGGGAATGACCCACAGCCCTTCGCGGCAGGAATCATCGATGGGGATGCCGGCCCAGTGGCGCGAGCGCGCCATGCCGGCACACGACGTTAGGAGCAGGAACGCCTGATGCAAAGCATGCCCGGTGCCTTATCGGCCCACAAACATGACAGGCACTTTGCGAGCCCTTCAATGGGATGGGCAAACTTCCCCCCGGAAAACGCCGCTGGCTTGCGAGCCGGCGGCACGATCAAGCGATTGCCGGCGTCCGGAACGGACGCTGAGTGGACTTGGCGCACGGTGCCTTCAGGCACGGTGCGCCTTACCGTATTCATTAGCGTAAGCGCGCAGCACCTGCGTACGCCGATGAATAGCCCGCTTCGCAGCGCGCGCCTTGAGAAGCGCCAGCGAGAAGCGGGTTTTGACGAAGGGTGTGTAGTTTGAACCTCATCTGAAAACCTGAAGGAGCACATGATGGCACTTGCCAAGAAGAAACCTGTTGCGAAGAAAGCCGCTGTGAAGAAAGTTGCAGCGAAGAAGGCACCGGCCAAGAAGGCTGCTGTCAAGAAAGTCGCAGTGAAGAAGGTTGCTGCCAAGAAAGTCGCAGTGA
Organism: Paraburkholderia acidicola; assembly: GCF_002362315.1. Taxonomy (GTDB): domain Bacteria; phylum Pseudomonadota; class Gammaproteobacteria; order Burkholderiales; family Burkholderiaceae; genus Paraburkholderia; species Paraburkholderia acidicola. Next base: position 1,197,839 of record NZ_MTZV01000002.1, on the reverse strand, counting down.
AGAAGGTTGCTGCGAAGAAGGCACCGGCGAAGAAGGCTGCAGCGAAGAAGGTTGCTGCCAAGAAAGTCGCAGTGAAGAAGGTTGCTGCGAAGAAAGCGCCGGCCAAGAAGGCCGCAGCCAAGAAGGTAGCGAAGAAGGCCGCGGCGAAGAAGGCGCCTGCGAAGAAGGCTGCAGCCAAGAAGGTCGCGAAGAAGGCTGCGAAAAAGGCCCCTGCCAAGAAGGCCGCGAAAGCGCCTGCCAAGAAGGCCGCCCCCGCCAAGAAGGCCGCGCCTGCGAAGAAGGCTGTGACGAAGAAGGCTGCACCTGCTCCCGCTGCGCCCGCTGCTGCATCGAGCGCGCCGGCTGCAACGGTGAAGACCGCGTTGAACCCGGCCGCTGCATGGCCGTTCCCGACCGGCAGCCGTCCGTAACAGCGCTGTAGCGATTCGACACATCGCGATGTGTCGATGATTGAGTAGCGCTACTCGATCATCCATCCCGTTACCGGGCGACCGGTGACGGGATTTTTTTCGCCATGGTTTTATCGGTTGCGCAGAACGCCCAGCCGAAACGACGCACGAAAAAAAGCGCATGCACAGGGGAGCGCATGCGCTTTGAGGTCGCCGCAGCGAACTGCGGTTAGGGGAAATCCAGCTTAGTGCGTGACGCGGGTAACGCCGCCGCTCGACAGCAGACGAACACGCTCGCCGGCCTGGAAGATCTCGCCGTTGGCACTCTGGGTGATGGCACGGATGTCGCCGTTGTCGAGTCGCACGGTGATTTCAACGCCGTTGTGCACGGCGACACCGTTCTCGATGGCGTTGCCGGCCACCGCACCGGCGAGACCGCCGATGATGCCCGTCACGATCGAACCACGCCCGCCGCCGATCGCGCTACCGGCCACCGCGCCCAGCGCGCCGCCGCCGAGTGCGCCGAGTCCGCTAGGCTGGCCATTGTTGGAACTGATACGCACTGCGCGCACGCTGTCGACGACGCCCATGCGGACCGTTTCTTCGCGTTGTGCCTGCGATGCGGTGTACACGTCGGCCGAACTGCTGTTGTAGGCACACCCCGACATGGCGAGCGTGCCGACGACGATTGCGGCCACTACGAGGCGATTCGTTGTTTTCATTCCCATACTCCAGATAAACGCCGAACGGGCATTGAAGTGCCCGCTCGAATTACGGCAGGTCGTAACCAAACGCCTGCTTGAATCGTTGATTGATCTCCGCGCGCGATGGCGCGTAGGTTTGCGGGCCCTGAGTTTCGATCTTGAGTGCGCCCATCAGGCTCGCCAGACGGCCGGTGGTCGCCCAGCCGAGGTTCCGCTCGATGCCGTACAGCAGGCCGCCACGGAAGGCATCTCCGCAACCGGTCGGATCGAGCACGCGCTGTGCGGTGACCGCCGGAATGTCTTCGATGCGCCCCGAATGATGGATCTGCGATCCGTTCTCGCCCAGCGTTACGATCAGTGCCTCGACGCGGCCGGCAATTTCTTCTATCGACCAGCCTGTCCGACTACTTACCAGTTTAGCTTCGTAATCGTTGACAGCAACATACGAGGCAAGTTCAATCATGCGCCGTAGCGACGCGCCGTCGAACAGCGGCAAACCCTGGCCCGGATCGAAAATGAACGGTACGCCGGTGGCGGCGAACTGCTCCGCGTGCTGGATCATCCCGTCGAAGCCGTCCGGCGCCACGATGCCGAGCGTGATGCCTTGTGTTTCGTCGACGCGGTTCACGTGCGACTGCATCATCGCGCCCGGGTGAAACGCCGTGATCTGGTTGTTGTCGAGATCGGTGCTGATCATCGCCTGGGCGGTATACGTGTCGGGCAGCACCCGTACGTACTCCTTCGATAGTCCCAGGCGGTCCAGCCGGTCGATGTAGGACTGCGCGTCGGCGGCGCCGACCGTGCCCATGATCTTCGCGTCGCCGCCCAGCAGATGCAGCGAATAGCCGATATTGCCGGCACAGCCGCCGAACTCGCGGCGCATCGTCGGCACGAGGAAGCTGACGTTCAGGATGTGGACCTGGTCGGGCAGGATGTGCTCCCGAAACCGGCCCTCGAAGTTCATGATGATGTCGTAGGCAATCGAACCACAAATCAGCGTAGCCAAGGCGAACGTTCCTGTAGAAATCGAAGAGGGGGCGACGATGTGAAAGCGCCGCGCGGAAGGCGCGGCGCAGGATCGTGTCCGGTAATGAGCTTACTTCAGCGCGCCGAGTGCCGCGTCGTAGTTGGGCTCGTCCTTGATCTCGCCGACGAGCTCCGCATGAACGACCTGGTCGTTTTCATCGATGACGACCACGGCGCGTGCCGTCAGGCCCGTCAGCGGGCCGCTCGTCACGTCGACGCCATACGCCTGGGCGAAATCGTGACCGCGGAACGTCGAAGCCGTCACGACGTTCTCGATGCCTTCCGTCGTGCAGAAACGCGATGCCGCAAACGGCAGGTCGCCCGATACGACAATCACAGCGGTGTTCGACAGCTTCGCCGCGGCTTCGTTGAACTTGCGCGTCGACGTAGCGCACGTCGGCGTGTCGAGGCTCGGGACGATGTTCAGTACCTTGCGCTTGCCGGCGAAATCGGCCAGCGAGACCGGCTTCAGATCCTTGCCGACGAGCGAGAAGGCGGGCGCTTTCTGGCCGGTGGAAGGGAACGTGCCGGCTACTTCGATCGGGTTGCCACCCAGCGTGACTTGACTCATGTTGTGCTCCGAAAATAACTCAGGGATTGAACGGAAAACGAGCCTGCGTTGACCCGGCAGAGCCAGGCACGCGAGGCTGCGAAAGATGCGTCACGGGTAAAAGATCTGGACGCGGAAATTCGTTGCCACTGCGTTGCCGGTGTCGAGATGCACGATCATCGTTTGCGTCGTGCGCGGCGGCAGGCCGGCGGCGATCGGCGTGCCCGGCTTCACATAATCTTGAGGCCACAGGATACGCCGCACCGCCACGTTGTTTTGCGCGTCGAGCAGCGTGAGTTCGATGGCCGGGTAGGCCAGCGCGACGTTGAAGCGATTGTGCAGCGGCATCTTCAGTTCGAGCCGGTGCGGACCGTCCACCTGGCGCAGATCGGATGGTTCGACCTGCAAACCGTCGATGTCGCGCGGCGCCGTCACCGTGCAGCCGAGTTGCGCGCAGGCCTGCCCATACAGCGCCTGCGACTGCGACCAGTAAACCATCACCGTTTCACGTTGCCACCACGCCAGCTGGGCGAGCAGCAGCACGAGCAGGGCAAGCGCGACGAGGCTGCCGAGAATCCGCCAGCCGAGCCGTCGCGGCGTGGGCGCGCGAGTTTCGCGGACAACCGCGAAGTGGTCGCCGCTGTCCTGCGGTAACGCGGTGGCGAAGGGTTCGCTGGAAATCGGGCCGAAATGCGGTTCGCCGTCGAGCGCGGGCTGCCTGAGCAACGCCGTCGACGATGCCTCGGTGAGCGCGGGTTCGGCACCGTGCCATGCGTTGGCGTCGTGGACGACGGGCTGGGCAGCGAGTTGCGGTGCGTTGAATGCCTCGTGTTCCGTAGCGGCTTGCGGATTGCTTTCGACGGCTGGCGCTACATACGGAATGGCAGACGGTACGACGACTGCGGGATTGAACTGCGCCGCCGACGTGTCGTGCAGCAGGTTCTCATCGACTGCTGCGTCGGGTGCCGGTGCCCAGGGGTTCCACGCTTCGGCGCGGAAGTTCGGGGTCTCGGGTGCGCCAACGGTGGAGGAGGCCGATGCGGCATCCTGCGGCACGCTGGTGCCCGACGTCAGCGCTGCCGCCGTTTCCGCAGCAACCGGCACGGCTGTCGAAAAATCGGCGCCTTCAGTGTGTTCATACAGGCCGCTCGCTGCGTCGAATACCTGCTGGCAGTGTCCGCAACGAACGAGACCGCGACGCAGCGCGAGCTGTGCCGGCTGGAGCCGGAAGACGGTTTCGCAAAATGGACAGCGCGTTGCCAGGAGCATATCGAGCCGGGGAGCCTGAGAAGGCCGGTAGGTGAGCAATACGTCCTATTCTAATGGCTTTCGCGGCGCGTTCCTGCAAGGCATACCCAGCCCTCATGTTCGCGCCAGACTTCGATGTCGATCCACGGCTGGTAGGCGCGGGCGACTTCGTCGGCCTGTCGCGCGAGAACGCCGGATAATGCGATCCGTCCAGCCGGTCTGACTTTCGACGACAACATCGACGCCATCAGCTTCAACGGGTTCGACAGGATGTTCGCGACGACGATGTCGAATTCGCCTGGCGGGCAGCTGTCGGGCAAGCCGTAGGTGACGTCGGCATGATTGCGCGCGCTGTTGTACTGGGCGGATTCGACGGCTTGCGGATCGATATCGATGCCGAACACCGGGTCCGCGCCACATTTTTTCGCGAGTATCGCAAGGATGCCGGAGCCGCAGCCGTAGTCGAGCACCGATTGCCCGGGCGTCACGGTCTGCTCGAGCCATTCCATGCAGAGCCGCGTCGTGGGATGGCTGCCGGTGCCGAAGGCGAGGCCCGGATCGAGTTCAAGGATCAGCGCATCCGGATCGGGTGCGTCGTGCCACGACGGTACGACCCAGATGCGTTCGCCGATCGCGATCGGATCGAACTGCGACTGCGTAAGCCGCACCCAGTCCTGCTCCTCGACCTCGCGCACGGTGAACAGCGGTGTCGTGGTGAGCCCGAGCGTGTTGAAGGCAGCGGCCAGCAGGACCGCGGGCTCGGCCTCGGACGCCATCAATGCGATCACGCGCGAGTGCTGCCACGCGCTGCGCTCGGGGGTGAGACCGGGTTCGCCGAAGAGCGGCTGTTCGTCGGGCGTATCGGCGTCGGCGTCTTCTACCGATACCGACAGCGCGCCCAGTTCGAGCAACGCGTCGGACAGCGCCTCGGCGCGTTCCCGCTCCATCTCGACGATCAGTTCCCGGTAGCTCATGCTTACGCTTCTTCCGGTGCTGCCTGCTGCTTCGCGGCGAGACGGTTTTCGAGGTAATGGATGCTCGTGCCACCTTCGACGAACTTCGCGTCGAGCATCAACTCGCGATGCAACGGGATGTTGGTCTGGATGCCCTCGACGACCATTTCCGACAACGCGATGCGCATCCGCTTGATCGCCTGTTCGCGCGTCGCGCCGTAGGCGATCAGCTTGCCGATCATCGAATCGTAGTTAGGCGGCACGAAATAGCCGTTGTACGCGTGCGAATCGACGCGGATGCCGGGGCCGCCCGGCATATGCCACGACGTCAAACGTCCCGGCGATGGAATGAACTTGAACGGATCTTCGGCGTTGATCCGGCATTCGATCGCGTGTCCCCGGAACTGGATATCGCGCTGGCGGAACGAGAGCTTCTCGCCGGCCGCAATGCGGATCTGCTCCTGCACGATGTCGACGCCGGTGATCAGTTCAGTCACCGGATGTTCGACCTGCACGCGCGTGTTCATTTCGATGAAGTAGAACTCGCCGTTCTCGTACAGAAACTCGAACGTGCCTGCGCCGAGATAGCCCATCTTCTTGCACGCGTCGGCGCAGCGGTCGCCGATACGCTCGATCAGACGCCGCGCGATGCCCGGTGCCGGCGCTTCTTCGATCACCTTCTGATGGCGGCGCTGCATCGAGCAGTCGCGCTCGCCGAGCCATACGGCGTTCTTGAACGAATCGGAGAGGATCTGGATTTCGACGTGCCGCGGGTTTTCGAGGAATTTCTCCATGTAGACCTGCGGATTGCCGAACGCGCGGCCCGCTTCCTCGCGTGTCATGTTGACCGCGTTGACGAGCGCCGCTTCCGTGTGCACCACGCGCATGCCGCGACCGCCGCCGCCGCCCGCTGCCTTGATGATCACCGGATAGCCGACCGTGCGCGCAATCTTCACGATCTCCTTCGGATCTTCGGGCAACGCGCCTTCCGAGCCCGGCACGCACGGCACGCCGGTCTTGATCATCGTCTGCTTGGCGGAGACCTTGTCGCCCATCAGGCGGATCGTTTCGGGCCGCGGGCCGATGAACACGAAGCCCGATTGCTCGACGCGTTCCGCGAAATCGGCGTTCTCCGACAGGAAGCCGTAGCCAGGGTGGATCGCCTCGGCGTCGGTGACTTCCGCCGCGCTGATCAGCGCCGGCATGTTCAGATAGCTGAGGTTCGACGGGGCCGGGCCGATACAGACTGCCTCGTCCGCGAGCTTCACGTACTTGGCTTCCTTGTCGGCTTCCGAATAGACGACGACCGTCTTGACGCCGAGCTCACGGCACGCGCGCTGGATACGGAGCGCGATTTCGCCGCGATTGGCAATAAGGATTTTTTCAAACATAGCGGGTTTTCGACTCATCAATGGGCGCTGCGCGAGTCTTGCGAAAGAGCGGCACGCGCAAGAGCCTTAGAGGATCGGACGCGCACCGGACAGCTTCGGGCGCGCGGACGGCGGCTGCAACGCGCGCCGCGTCAGCCGACCACGTAGAGCGGCTGGCCGTATTCGACCGCCTGCCCGTTCTCGACGAGAATTTCCTTGATGACGCCCGATGCGTCGGATTCGATTTCGTTCAGCAGCTTCATCGCTTCGATGATGCACAGCGTCTGGCCTTCCTTCACCGTGTCGCCGACCTGGACGAACGGATCGGTGCCCGGCGATGGCGAACGGTAGAACGTGCCGACCATCGGCGAGGTCACGACATGACCCTGCGGTGCGGCGGCGGCCGGCGTAGCCGGTGCCGCGCCGGCAGCAGGTTCGCCGACGGCGCCCGGCGCCGGTGGCGGCGCAGCGGCGTATTGCGGTGCGTAGGCGGACGGCTGCTGGAGGTAAACCGGTGCCGCATTCTTGACGATGCGGACCTTGCCTTCGCCTTCTGTCACTTCGAGTTCCGAAATGCCGGACTCGGAAACGAGGTCGATCAGAGTCTTCAGTTTACGTAAATCCATCGGGCATCCCCTTTTCAATGCGTGGAGGGTCGGCGGCGTCGGTCGCCGATCCTGAATAGAGTGGTCCTGGAATCAGCCGTGCTGCGTACCGGCGGCAAGCCGGTCGAGCGCGAATTCGAGTGCGTACAGATATCCCTTCCAGCCGAGGCCGCAGATCACGCCTTCCGCCTGGTCCGAGAGATACGAGTGATGCCGAAACGGTTCGCGGCGATGCACGTTCGACAGATGAATCTCGACGAACGGAATGCCAACCCCCGCCAGTGCGTCCCGAATTGCCACGCTGGTATGCGTGTAGGCAGCGGGATTGATCAGAATGAAATCGGTCTTTTCGAGCCTGGCAGACTGGATCCGGTCGACCAGCGCACCTTCGTGGTTGCTCTGGAACGACGTGAATTCCACGCCGGCATCGGCTGCACGGTCGGCCAGCGCCTGATCGATCTGCGGGAGCGTCACACGGCCATAGACCTCGGGTTCCCGGGTGCCGAGAAGATTGAGGTTAGGGCCGTGCAGTACCAGCAGTCGCGTCATGGTCGCTTCGTTTTCCGTGGAATTGGGCGCACTTTAGCGCTGATTAGAGAAATTTGTCTAGTTTCCCTGCGTGACAGGACGATCCGGCCCTGCTTGCGCTGTGCATCGAGGGGCTCATCTCCCGACAATTTCGGGTGATTTGCGGCCAATTCAGTGCGTTCCGACTATAACTGGCCGATAAAAAATTATGAGATCTAGAGCGCGTCGAGCGTTTGTTGCAGCTCTTTCGGCTGGATTTGCCCCAATTTTGTCGAGCGTATGGTGCCTTTTGCATCGATTACCACGGTGAATGGCAGGCCACCCGCCGTGTTGCCGAACGCTCGCGCGAGGTCGGCCCCACCGAAACCGATTACATAGACCGGATAGTCGACCCGGACTTTCTGCAGGAACGCCTGCACGTTCTTGCCGGAATCGACGCCAAGTCCGACGAACTGGATGCCTTTTTTCGCGTACTGGTGGTTAAGTTGCGCGAGCGTCGGCATCTCTTCCACACACGGACCACACCAGGAAGCCCAGAAATTGATGACGACCGGGTGGCCTTTATACAGGCTCAGCGATTGCGCCTTGCCGTCGACGCTGGTGACCGGCGCAGCCCACAACTGCGCGACCGCGTTCGCCTGTGAGGACGACGCGGCGTCGGCCGGTTCGATGCCCGCTCCGCCGCGCAGCCAGTGCCCGGCTGTTACGCCGCCGCCGACGGCGATGGCCGCCACGGCGAGGAACGCGAAAATGCGCCTGGTGTTCATCGTGATCTGTCTAGTTAGTAGTGGGAGGAGCGCCGGTTTCGTCGAGCAGGGCCTGGACCGTCTGCGCAGTCGCGCGGGCCTGGCGGCCGCTTGCATCGGCGCGTACCGCGCCGCGCAGGTCATCGGTATCGTAAAGCGCGACGTGGATGCCGACCGGCTCGGCGTCGCGCGATTCGTTTGTCGGGCGCCACAGAAAACTCAAGGTTTCGACATCGCCGCGGCCGGCGAAATGACGGGTTTCCGATACGTCGTACTGCATGTTCGCGTTGAGCAGATAGATCGCGACTTCCTTAGGGTTGTCGCAAAACGCCTGCAGATGAATATCCGAGTGCCCGCCCGCCGTGCCATTCAATACCGCTCCGGTCAGATAGGGATTGAAAGGCGCAAGCCGCTCCATCCAGTCGAGCGCGATTTCACGCAACCGCCGCAGCACGGCCGGCTGGCTCTCGCCCTGAAAGAGCGACTGATACTCGCGGATTTCGTCTTCGATCTGCTCGTTATCCGGCAGCCATTCGCCGGCAACGCGCGTTTCCCCGATGACCTGTCGCGCAGCCTTGCGCTTGGCAGTCGAGTAATCCAGCCCGTCCTCGGCGATCATCCTGGCAGCGGCGATCGCGATCTCTTCGCGAACCCGCTGCGGATCGAAATGTGATTTGCGAACCATCCGGCAATCATACTAGAGAATGTTGTCGCTCTTTTTGGGGGGCGCCCGGCTGCCGGGCGCGCTCCGGGGCATAGGGCCGCGCGAGACCGTCGGTTACAATAGCGTCCTTTGCAGACGGGCTGCGCGCGAGCTTGACACAAGCGTCATGCCCCTCCTGCGCTCCTCCCTCCCACGCAAAAACACGCCCGCGCGGCACGACAGGCTTATGCACATCCACATCCTCGGCATCTGCGGCACGTTCATGGGCGGTCTCGCGGTGCTGGCACGCGGCGCGGGCCACACCGTGACCGGTTGCGATGCCGGCGTCTATCCGCCGATGAGCACACAGCTCGAGGCGCAAGGCATCCGCCTGATAGAGGGTTACGGCGCCGAACAGATCGATCTGAAGCCCGACCTGTTCGTGATCGGCAATGTCGTCACGCGCGGCAATCCGCTGATGGAGGCGATTCTCGATCGCGGCCTGCCTTACGTGTCCGGTCCGCAATGGCTCGGCGAACACGTGCTGAATGGCAAGTGGGTGCTGGCGGTGGCCGGTACGCACGGCAAGACCACGACGACGTCGATGCTGGCGTGGCTGCTCGAAGATGCGGGTCTGAATCCGGGGTTCCTGATCGGTGGTGTGCCGCTGAATTTCGGCGTTTCGGCGCGGCTCACCGATTCGAGCTTCTTCGTGATCGAGGCCGATGAATACGACACCGCGTTCTTCGACAAGCGCTCGAAGTTCGTGCACTACCGGCCGCGGACCGCGGTCCTGAACAACCTCGAATTCGATCATGCCGATATCTTCCCGGATCTCACATCGATCGAGACGCAATTTCATCACCTGGTGCGGACCATTCCTGGCGTTGGACGGATCGTGACGAACGGCCGCGCCGATGCGCTTGAACGCGTACTTACGCGCGGTTGCTGGAGCGAAGTCGAACGATTCGGCGTCGAAGGCGGCTGGCAGGCGCTACCCGCCGACGAAGGTGTGCCCGTCGATGAGCACTTCGCCGTCTATCACGGTGGGGTGCGCGCAGGCGTTGTCGAATGGCAGGTGCAGGGCGAACACAACCGCATGAACGCGCTGGCCGCGATCGCCGCCGCGCGCCATGTCGGCGTGCCGCCCGCACAAGCGGCACAATCGCTCGCAACGTTTCGAAATGTGAAGCGCCGGATGGAAGTGCGCGGCAGCATCGACGGCGTGACTGTTTACGACGACTTCGCGCATCACCCAACAGCGATCGAGACGACGATCGCGGGCTTGCGCGCGCGCGTCGGCCGCGACCGGACGCGTATCCTCGCCGTGCTGGAGCCGCGCTCGAACACGATGAAGCTCGGCGTGATGAAGGCGCAATTGCCGGCCAGCCTGGCGGATGCGGACCTCGTCTTCGGTTACGGCGCACCGAGCGGCCGCGATGCGCTCGGCTGGAATCTGGCCGAAGCGCTCGCGCCGCTGGGCGGCAAGGCGCAGGCGTTCGACAATCTCGATTCGCTCGTGAAGTCCGTCGCCGCTGCGGCCCAACCCGGCGACCAGGTCCTCGTGATGAGTAACGGCGGCTTCGGCGGCGTACATCAGAAGCTGCTCGATGCGTTGTCCGCCAGCCCGTCGGCAACTGAGCGGGGCACCGCGTGATCCTCTATCTGCATGGCTTCCGTTCGTCGCCGCGATCGTTCAAGGCCTGCGTGCTCGCCGAGCGGCTCACCGAACTCGGACGCAGCGACGAATGGTGCTGCCCGATGCTGCCGGTGTCGCCGTTGGAGACGATCGCGCTGGCCGAATCGCTGGTAGCGGCTGCGCCGCCGCAACCGGTCACGGTGATCGGCAGTTCGCTGGGCGGCTATTTCGCCACGCATCTGGCCGAAAAGCACGGCTGGCCCGCGGTGCTGCTGAATCCAGCGGTCGTGCCGCAGCGCGATCTGAGTCACTATCTCGGCGAGCAACCGTTGTGGCACGGCGGCGGTAGCATCGTCGTCGAGGCGCGCCATCTCGACGAATTGCGCGCGCTCGGCGTCGCGTCGATCACACGGCCCGAACGCTATTATCTGATCGCCGCCACCGGCGACGAGGTGCTCGATTACCGCGAGATGCTCGCGCATTATCCAGGTGCGCGGACCCGGGTGATCGAAGGTAGTGACCACGCGATCAGCGAGTTTCCGCAGTACGTCGACGAGGTCCTCGCCTTTTGCGACCAGATGAACGCACAGCCGCCCGCACCCAAACAGGCGGCCTGAAGCAAACTGAATGAAGCACGGCGACCGCGCGTGGTCTTTGTGATCACGCCGTCGACCGACCAACATGAACCGCCGCTTGCCCTCGATTATGGGCATCGCGGCCGATGCAAGACAGAACGAGAGTATTGAGTGAACGTTTTCTTCGAGGAATCGGGTAGTTTCAAGGCAGGCAGTGTGCTGTCGCGTCAGGGCGATGCGTTTCAGGTCGAGCTGCCCGGCGGACGGCGTACCAAGGTGCGCTCGAAAGACGTGCTGATCGAGTTCGAGAAGCCGGCTGCCGCCGAATTGATGGAGCGTGCCGACGCCACCGCGCAGGGGATCGATCTCGAGTTCCTGTGGGAATGCGCGCCGGAAGATGAGTTTCCGTTTGCCACGCTGGGCGCCGAATACTTCGGCACGTCGTTTGGGCCAGTGGAGCGCGCGGCGCTCGTGCTGCGCATGCACGGTTCGCCGGTTTACTTCCGGCGCAAAGGGCGCGGCCAGTATCAGCGTGCGCCCGAAGAACAACTGAAGATGGCGCTCGCTTCGCTCGAACGCAAACGTCAACAGGCGCTCGTGCAGGCCGGCTACGAAGATGAACTGAAGGCCGGGCGTCTTCCCGAGGCATTCGCTGGCAAGGCGCTCGGTCTGCTGACAAAGCCCGACAAGAACACGATCGAGTACAAGGCGCTCGAAGCAGCCGCTGCTGCGCGCGGCATTTCGATGCCGCGTCTGATGCTCGAATGCGGTGGCATCTCTTCGCCGCGCGCGCTGCACGAGGCGCGTTTTCTCTCCGAGTTCTTCCCGCACGGCACCGGCTTTGCGCCCGTGACAGTGCGCGCGCTGCCCGACGATCTGCCGGAAGCGAATGTCCAGGCGTTTTCGATCGATGACGTGACGACGACCGAAATCGACGATGCGTTCTCCGTCGAGCATCTCGGCGACGGTCGTGTGCGCATCGGTGTGCACATCGCGGCACCGGCGCTCGGTATCGAGCGCGGCGATGCTGTCGATGCGATCGCGCGTACGCGGCTCTCCACCGTGTACATGCCGGGCGACAAGATCACGATGCTCCCCGACGACGTTGTCAACGTGTTCACGCTAGCCGAAGGCGGCTTGCGCCCGGCACTGTCGCTGTACGTGATCGTCAATCGCGAAACCCAGGAGATCGTCGCCAGCGAGACGCGCGCCGAACTCGTGTTCGTGAAGAGCAACCTGCGGCACAACACGCTCGACGAACTCGTGACCGAAGAAGCGCTCGCAGCCGGCACCGGCGAATACGCGCACAAGGACGACATCGCGGTGCTCTGGCCGTTCGCGCAGGCGCTGTTCGAAAAGCGCCAGGTCGCGCGCGCAGGCTATGGCTTGCGGCGCGAAGTGCAGCGCAATACCGACTTCAATTTCTATGTCGATGGTGAGCACGTCACCATCACGCCGCGCCGCCGCGGTTCGCCGCTCGACACGATCGTCGCCGAACTCGCGATCCACGCGAATTCGACGTGGGGTGCGTTCCTGCACGATCACGGCGTGCCGGGTATCTATCGCACGCAGCGCGCGTTCGGTGCGCCGACCGGCCCCAAGCGAACGCGCATGCAGACGAGCGCCGCGCCGCACGAAGGGCTCGGCGTGTCGCAGTACGCATGGAGTACGTCGCCGCTGCGCCGTTACGTGGATCTGGTTAATCAGTGGCAATTGATCGCGTGCGTGCAGCACGGCGTGATGGCGAAGCTTGCTGCGCCGTTCAAACCCAAGGACGCTGATCTGTACGCCGTCGTGCAGGGCTTCGACGACACGTATTCCGCGTATGCCGACTACCAGCGCCGCATGGAGTACTTCTGGTGCCTGCGCTGGCTGCGCCAGGAAAACCGCAAGCACGTGGAGGCATCGGTCGTGAAGGGCGACCTCGTGCGGCTCGATGAAATACCGCTGCTGCTGCATGTACCTGGGCTCGGCGTGCATGCGCGCGGTACGCGTCTGCTGCTCGACGTGATGTCGCTCGATGAGTTGACGGTTGAGGCATCGGTGCGGTTGTTGCAGGTGCTCGACGCGCCGACTGTCGCAAGCGGTACAGAAGCGGAAGAAGTGGAAGAGGCTGACGAAGAAGACGAAGAAAGCGGCAAGGACGTCGTCGATGCGGCGGATGAATCGGCAGAAAGCGAAGCTGAAGCTGAGGCAGAAGCAGACGGTGCAGAAGAAGCCGAAGACAACGCCACGCCGCAGGAGACCGACGAAAGCGCATCCGCCGATCATTCCACCGCGGAGCCCGGACGATGAACGCATCGACGGCCGCGCCGCACGCATCCGCACGCGACCGCTATGCGGTAATCGGCAACCCGGTGGCGCACAGCAAGTCGCCGTTCATTCACGCGCGGTTTGCCGAGCAGACCGGTGAGCCCATCGAATACGGTCATCTGCTAGCCCCGCTCGATGCGTTCGCGAAGCAGGTGCGCGAGTTCATCGACGCGGGCGGCTGCGGCCTCAACGTGACCGTGCCGTTCAAGCTCGACGCGCATGCGCTTGCCGATACGCTGTCGCCGCGCGCGGCGGCGGCAGGCGCGGTTAACACACTGCGCTTCGACGCTGCCGGTATTTATGGCGACAACACCGACGGTTTTGGCCTCGTGCGCGACATCGAAGTGAATCTCGGTACTTCGCTGAAGGGCGCGCGCATTCTGCTGCTGGGCGCAGGTGGTGCCGCACGCGGTGTCGTCCTGCCGATGCTCGATCAACGTCCACATACGCTGACCATCGTCAACCGAACCGCGGTGAAAGCGCAAACACTGGTCGCCCAGTTCGCGCAGGCAGCCCACGACAGCGGCTGCCATCTGACAGGCGGCGGTGCATCGGCGGTAGAGCATGTCGCCTATGACGTGATCGTCAATGCAACAGCCGGCAGCCTCGACGCAGCGTTGCCCGAGTGCGACGAACGCGCCTTTGGCAGCGACACACTCGCCTACGACATGATGTACGGCGCGCAACCCACCGTGTTCATGCAGCACGCGCAGACGCTCGGCGCGCGCGCATCGGATGGACTCGGCATGCTCGTCGAGCAGGCCGCCGAATCGTTCCATGTGTGGCGCGGCGTGCGTCCCGACGGCGCGCCGGTTCTGCAGGCGTTACGCGAGATGCTCGCGGCCTCCGATCGCAGCTAATCTTAGATACTTCGCAGCAGCATCCATCGAACGAAGGAACCCGATCGCCATGACAGCAGACACGCCTGTACGCCGGCCCGGTCCGTTCCGGTGGATCGCTTATGTGATCGCGGTATTCGCCGTGGCGTGGTTCGCGACGCAGGCGTTCTACTTCGCGCAGATCGCCGTGTGGAACTACGTGAACCCAGGTTCGACCGCCTTCATGCGCTCAGACGCGTGGCGTCTGTCCGACGACCGCCCCGATCTGTCGATCCAGCACACATGGGTCCCGTACGACCAGATTTCGCACAACCTGAAGCGCGCGATCATCGCGTCCGAAGATGCGAACTTCGTTAACAACAACGGCTACGAGACCGACGCGATCCTGCAGGCGTGGGAGAAGAACAAGGCACGCGGCAAGATCGTTCGTGGTGGTTCGACGATCACGCAGCAACTCGCGCGCAACCTGTTCCTGTCGCGGGAAAAGAGCTACATCCGCAAGGGACAGGAGTTGATCATCACGTGGATGCTCGAAACGCTGATGGACAAGGAGCGCATCTTCGAGATCTATCTGAATTCGGTGGAGTGGGGTAACGGCGTGTACGGTGCGGAAGCGGCGGCGCACTACTACTACCGCACGTCGGCGGCGAAGCTGAACGGCTGGCAGTCGGCGCGGCTCGCAGTGATGCTGCCGCGGCCCAAATACTTCGACGAGCATCGCGGCTCTGCGTATCTCAGGCAGCGCGCCGGGGTGATCGCACGCCGGATGGGTACGGCCGAACTGCCGGACGATTAAACCTTCTCGTCGCGCGGTTTACTGCCGTGCGGTGCGCAGGTTGTCAGGCATCGGCTGGTTGAAGTTCGTGCGGAACGGGTTGATGTCGAGACCGCCGCGGCGCGTGTAGCGTGCGTAGACCGCGAGCTTCAGTGGCTGGCACTCACGCATGATGTCGATAAAGATGCGCTCGACGCACTGCTCGTGAAAACCGGTGTGATTGCGATACGAGATCAGGTAGCGCAGTAGCCCGGCATGATCGATCTGCGGGCCGACGTAGTGAATCTGCACGCTGCCCCAGTCCGGTTGCCCGGTGACCGGACAATTCGATTTCAATAGATCCGATACCAGCGTTTCTTCTACCGGCGACTCGGCTAACGCGGCTTTCAGCAGCGACGGGTCCGGATGATAAACGTCCGTGTCGAGATCGAGCCGATCGAGCGACAGTCCATCAAATTCCTCCAGTTGCAGCTTGCCGAATTCGAACGGCGACGCGAAATGCACCGAAACGGTCGCACCGCACGCCGCCGATACATCGCGTCGAATCGTGTCGCGTACGGCGTCGGCAGAATCGAACACGGTTTGCGCGAACGAGCCGAGATACAGCTTGAACGACTTCGACTCGACGATGTTCGCTGAATCGGCGGGGACGTAGACGGTCGCGATGGCGATCTGCGGTTTGCCGCGTGCATTGAGCCACGACAGCTCATACGCGTTCCAGATGTCGGTGCCGAAGAACGGCAACTGCGCGCCGATGCCGATCTGTTCGCGCGCGAGGTTGCGCGCGATCGGAAACAGCAGGCTGGCGTCGTACTGTTCGGTGTAAGCGGTGGCTTTGCCTAGCGGCGAGTGTTCGGGAGTCGTGTTCATGGTGATGGTGCGTTGACGATGCCACTCATGACGTGCCCGGTTGCCGTGACGCCGCGGGCCGATTCGCAGTGGCTGATCTGATCGTCGAAGAAAAAGTCGGGCTCGAACTCGCGCAGAAACGCGCCCTTGTCGAGGCCGCCGAGGAACATCGCTTCGTCGATTTCAATGTTCCAGGCCATCAAGGTACGGATGGCGCGTTCGTGCGCGGGTGCCGAGCGTGCGGTGACGAGCGCGGTGCGGATGCGCATCGGTGAGGCTTCGTCGGCGAGTTTTTGCAGGCGGTGCAACGCGCCTAGCAGCGGTTTCAAAGGACCGTCCGCTAACGGCAGATCTTTGTTGTCGATCTCGTGACCGACGAACGCGCGCAAGCCGTTCTTCTGGAACACACGCTCGGCTTCGTCAGAGAAGAGTACGGCGTCTCCGTCGAATGCAATGCGGATTTCGTCCGGATACTTGCCCGCTACTTTGGCCGATTGCGGCAACACTCGCGCAGCCGGGAAACCGGCGGCCAGCGCGTCGCGCACATCGTCCTGATTCGCGGACAGGAACAGCGATGCATTGAGCGGCTTCAGATACGCGAACGGCGGCCGCCCGCGCGTGAAAACGCCACGTTCGACAGTCAGGCCGTGCTCGCGGCACGAACTGAACGCGCGCAATCCGCTGATCGGATCGCTGCGCGACAGGATCACCACTTCGACGTGGTGCTCGCCGGTGTTGAGCGCGAGCAGCTTGCGGATCAGCGGAAACGCGACGCCCGGTTTGGCCGGCACGTTCAGACGTGCGCGCTGTAACGCTTCGTAAGCGCGCAGGTCGCCTTCTTCGTAGACGTGGTTCTCTTCCTCGAAATCGAAGAGCGCACGCGACGAGATCGCGACGACCAGTTTGTCTTCAAGCGAAATCGGCATCTGTGCGGCGGCTCCGGGACGTGCTGCGAGTTACGCGAGGAACAACCGGTACACCGGGTTCGCGCTTTCGTCCCACCAGGGGTAACCGAGCGTGGCGAGAAAGCGGTTGAACGCGGCGTCTTCTGTGGCCGGCACCTGGATACCAACGAGGATCGAACTGGTGTCCGCACCCTGGTTCCGGTAATGGAACAGGCTGATATTCCAGTTCGGCGCCATCGACGACAGGAAACGCATCAGCGCACCCGGCCGCTCGGGAAACTCGAAGCGGAACAGGCGTTCGTCATGCGCGAGCGGCGAATGGCCACCGACCATGTAGCGGATGTGCTGCTTCGACAGTTCATCGCCGGTCAGATCGACGGTGGCGAAGCCGTGGGCCTCGAAATTCCGCGCGATTTCCGCCGATTCTTCGCGGTTCCTGATCTGCACGCCGCAGAAGATGTGCGCAGAACTCGCATCTGCGATCCGGTAATTGAACTCGGTGACGCTGCGTGTGCCGACCAGTTCGCAGAAGCGTTTGAAGCTGCCGCGCTCTTCGGGGATCGTTACGGCGAACACCGCTTCGCGCGCTTCGCCGACTTCGGCGCGCTCGGCAACGAAGCGCATCCGGTCGAAGTTCATGTTCGCACCGGAGGTGACCGAGATCAGCGTCTGGTTTTCGATGCCTTCACGTTCGACATACTGCTTCGCGCCCGCGACCGCCAGCGCGCCGGCCGGTTCGAGCAGGCTGCGCGTGTCCTGGAAGACGTCCTTGATGGCGGCACAGAGCGCGTCGGTATCGACGATCAGGATGTCGTCGAGATACTCGCGGCACAGGCGGAACGTTTCTTCACCGACCAGCTTGACGGCGGTGCCGTCGGAGAACAGGCCGACCTCGTTGAGCGTCACGCGTTCGCCGGCCTTGATCGATTTCGCCATCGCGCAGGAGTCGTCGGTCTGGACGCCGATCACCTTGATCTCCGGCCGGATCGACTTGACGTAGGCCGCGACGCCGGACGCGAGCCCGCCGCCGCCGATCGGCACGAAGATCGCGTGGATCGGACCTTGATGCTGGCTCAGGATCTCCATTGCGACGGTGCCCTGGCCGGCGATCACATACGGGTCGTCGAACGGATGAACGAACGTGAGGCCGCGCTCTTCCTGCAACTGCACCGCATGGGTATACGCATCGCTGTAAGACTCGCCCACCTGCACGACTTCGACCGTCGGGCCGCCGTGCGCACGTACCGCATCGACTTTCACCTGCGGCGTCGTGACCGGCACGACGATGATTGCCTTCACACCCATCCGCGCTGCTGAAAGCGCCACACCCTGAGCATGATTCCCCGCCGACGCCGTAATCACGCCGCGCGCGAGCGCGTCGGCGGGAATGTGCGCCATCTTGTTGTACGCGCCGCGTACCTTGAACGAGAACACCGGCTGATTGTCTTCACGCTTCAGGTAAATCGGATTACGCAGCCGTGCGGACAGATTCCGTGCAGGTTCCAGCTCGGTTTCGCGGGCCACGTCGTAGACGCGCGCGGTGAGGATTTTCTTTAAATAGTCGTGAGAAGCCATGCGAGTGGCGCGCGATGCGCTTGAAAAGGCGGTAAATGACGTAAAAGACCAATGATAGCGCCAACCGCTCGTGCTCAGGACCTTACCGCTGTGCTTGCCGCTTCGGTGGTGCGGGCGCGTTTGCCCTGTGCTGGCTACTCACAGGCCCGCTGATACGTCGGCTGCATAGCCGACCGACCGGTCGCCGAATCGCCCGGCCAGCAGGCCCGGGCGAGGCCCGCGAATGCCTGCTGCAGCGCGATGCAGGCTCCGACGTGAGCGCCGATCATGCGGTAGAATCCGGTTTTAGAACAAGGATCGGAAGATGCACTGGCAGCCTCAGATCGCCCATTTAATGCCCGCACCGCGTGAGTCCCGTCCCGCGGCGCAGCGGCATGTGCGGCACGCACGATCGTGTAGCGGTATCTGAGCGCCGCAAAGCGGCCAGCGTCCGTCATCCGCTGGCAGGGCTTCGCACTCCAGAGAAGAAGATTTTCAAGCATTGCGCCCCACGCGCATCGTCAGCGGGCCTCTCGTCGAGAGGTACGCCGCTGACCTACCGAGTCGTCCGAACATGAACGCACCTCAAGTTTTCGATCCTAACGGGGCCGCTGCTGCGGTGGCCGCCGATCCCGAACCGCGCTTGCGCGAAATTCCCTACAACTACACGTCGTTCTCCGATCGCGAAATCGTCATCCGTTTGTTAGGCGACGAAGCGTGGGATGCGCTCGCCGAACTGCGTGCCGAGCGCCGCACCGGCCGCTCGGCGCGCATGCTGTACGAAGTGCTCGGCGACATCTGGGTGGTGCGTCGCAATCCGTATCTGCAGGACGATCTGCTCGACAACCCGAAGCGCCGCGCGCTGCTGATCGAAGCGCTCAATCACCGTCTCAGCGAAATCGAAAAACGTCGTCGCGCCGATCTGACCGCACATAGCGACGAGGCGGGTGTCGGCCGTGCCACGCGCGTCGAAACGCTGGTTGTGGCGGCGCGCCGCGCGATCGATGCGTTCGCCGGCGAGTTCGACAAGATGGCAGAACTGCGCCGTCGCGCGACCAAAGTGCTGGGCCGCCGGACGCAGAAGGACAACATCAAGTTCGATGGTCTGTCGCGTGTCTCGCACGTCACCGATGCGACCGACTGGCGTGTCGAATACCCGTTCGTCGTGCTGACACCGGACACAGAGGAAGAGATCGCCGGCCTCATCAAGGCCTGCTTCGAACTCGGCCTCACCGTGATTCCGCGTGGCGGCGGTACCGGCTATACCGGCGGCGCGTTGCCGCTCACGCCGTTCTCCGCCGTGATCAACACCGAAAAGCTCGAACAGCTCGGCGCCGTCGAACTGACGGACCTGCCCGGCGTCGCGCGCAAGGTGCCGACCATCTATTCCGGCGCGGGCGTCGTCACGCGTCGTGTAACGGATGCTGCGGAGCAGGCGGGCTATGTGTTCGCGGTCGATCCGACATCGATCGATGCATCGTGTATCGGCGGCAATGTCGCGATGAATGCGGGCGGCAAGAAGGCCGTGCTGTGGGGCACCGCGCTCGACAATCTCGCGTGGTGGCGGATGGTCGACCCGGAAGGCAACTGGCTCGAAATCACCCGGCTCGATCACAACCTCGGCAAGATTCATGACATTCCGGTGGCGCGCTTCGAACTGAAGTGGTTCGACGGCGAATATGCACCGGGCGAGAAGCTGCTGCGTACTGAAGCGCTCGACATCGAAGGGCGCCGGTTCCGCAAGGAAGGGCTTGGCAAGGACGTTACCGATAAATTCCTCGCCGGTTTGCCCGGTGTGCAGAAAGAAGGCTGCGACGGACTCATTACATCGGCGCGCTGGGTGCTGCACAAGATGCCCGCGAATGTGCGCACGGTGTGCCTCGAATTCTTCGGTCAGGCGCGCGAAGCGATTCCAAGCATTGTCGAGATCAAGGACTACCTGTTCGAAACGTCGAAGCAGGGCGGCGCGATACTCGCGGGCCTCGAGCATCTGGACGAGCGCTATCTACGCGCGGTTGGCTATGCGACCAAGTCGAAGCGCAACGCGTTTCCGAAGATGGTGCTGATCGGTGACATCGTCGGTGACGATGCGGATGCGGTTGCCGCGGCGACCTCGGAAGTCGTGCGTATGGCCAACAGCAAGAGTGGAGAAGGCTTCGTCGCGGTGAGCGCGGAAGCGCGCAAGCGCTTCTGGCTCGACCGCAGCCGCACGGCCGCGATCGCGAAGCACACCAACGCGTTCAAGATCAACGAAGACGTCGTGATCCCGCTGAACCGGATGGGCGAGTACACCGACGGCATTGAGCGGATCAACATCGAACTGTCGATCAAGAACAAGCTGCAGCTGCTCGACGCGCTTGAGGTGTTCTTCAAATCGGGCAAGCTGCCGCTCGGCAAGAGCGACGACGCAAACGAGATTCCGAGCGCCGAACTGCTCGAAGACCGTGTGCAGCAGGCGCTCGATCTGCTCAAGGCCGTGCGTGCGCGCTGGGAGTTTCTGCGCGACCGGCTCGACATGCCACTGCGCGAGGCGCAGCACTACATGGTGCAGCTCGGTTATGCGGGGCTTGCGGAGAAATTCGCCGATCGCGTCGACGAGCAGCCGGGCGTGACGGTGTTTCACATCGCGCAGGACCGCACGGTGCGTGTGTCGTGGAAGCAGGAGATTCGCGCGGAACTGCGGCAGATCTTCAACGGCGGCGAGTTCAAGCCGATCCTCGAAGAAGCGCAGGCGATCCACAAGCAGGTGCTGCGCGGTCGTGTGTTCGTCGCGCTGCACATGCACGCTGGCGACGGTAACGTGCACACCAACCTGCCGGTCAACTCCGACAACTACGAGATGCTGCAGGACGCTCATACGGCGGTCGCACGCATCATGAAACTCGCGCGTTCGCTGGATGGCGTGATTTCCGGCGAGCACGGCATCGGTATTACGAAGCTCGAGTTCCTGACCGAAGAAGAGATCAGCGAATTCCGCGCGTACAAGCAGCGCGTCGATCCGCACGGGCGCTTCAATGCGGGCAAGCTGCTCGCCGGCGCGGATCTGCGCAACGCCTACACGCCGAGCTTCGGGCTGATGGGCTATGAATCGCTGATCATGCAGCAGTCCGACATCGGCGCGATCGCCGATTCGGTGAAGAATTGCCTACGCTGCGGCAAGTGCAAGCCGGTGTGCGCGACCCACGTGCCGCGCGCGAACCTGCTGTATAGCCCGCGCAACAAGATTCTCGCGACCTCGCTGCTGATCGAGGCGTTCCTGTATGAAGAGCAGACGCGTCGCGGCGTGTCGATCAAACACTGGGACGAGTTCAACGATGTCGCCGATCACTGCACCGTATGCCACAAATGCGTGACGCCGTGCCCGGTACAGATCGACTTCGGCGACGTGACGATGAACATGCGCAACCTGCTGCGCAAGATGGGCAAGAAGAAGTTCAACGCGGGCAACGCGGCTGGCATGTTCTTCCTGAACGCGACGAATCCGCAGACCATCAACCTCGCGCGCACTGCGATGATGGGCATCGGCTACAAGGCACAGCGCCTCGGCAACGACGTGCTGAAGAAGTTCACGAAGAAGCAGACCGCGCATCCGCCCGCTACCGTCGGCAAACCGGCGGTCACGCAGCAGGTGATCCACTTCATGAACAAGAAGATGCCGGGCAACCTGCCGAAAAAGACGGCACGGGCGCTGCTCGACATTGAAGACAACAAGGTCGTGCCGATCATCCGCAATCCGGGGACGACCACGGTCGATTCGGAAGCGGTGTTTTACTTCCCTGGTTGCGGCTCGGAGCGGCTCTTCTCGCAGGTTGGTCTCGCAACCCAGGCAATGCTCTGGGAAGCAGGCGTGCAGACAGTGTTGCCGCCGGGCTATCTGTGTTGCGGTTATCCGCAGCGTGGCGCCGGTCAGTTCGACAAGGCCGAGAAGATCGTCACCGATAATCGCGTGCTGTTCCATCGCGTCGCGAATACGCTGAACTATCTCGACATCAAGACCGTGGTGGTGTCGTGCGGGACCTGCTACGACCAGCTCGCGGGTTACGAATTCGAGAAGATCTTCCCGGGTTGCCGGATCATCGATATTCACGAGTTCCTGCTCGAGAAGGGCATCAAGCTCGATGGCGTGTCGGGTACGCGCTACATGTATCACGACCCGTGCCACACGCCGATCAAGACGATGGACCCGATCAAGCTCGTGAACGAGCTGATGGGTTCCGCCAACGACGGCTACAAGATCGAGAAGAACGATCGCTGCTGTGGTGAGTCGGGTACGCTCGCGGTCACGCGGCCGGATGTGTCGACGCAGGTGCGTTTCCGCAAGGAAGAGGAAATCCGCAAGGGTGCGGCGAAGCTTCGGGACATTCCGGTGCTGTCGGCGGCCGGCGTAGACGGTGCGGGTGGTGTGGGCAGCGCGGGTGCTGTGCCGCAGGCGGCGGATGCGGTTCAGCAGAACGGCGCGAACGGTGCTAACGGTGCGAACGGCGCCAAGGGCCAGCCCGACGTGAAAATTCTCACGAGCTGCCCGTCCTGCCTGCAGGGTCTGTCGCGCTACAACGAGGACGCGAACATCGAAGCCGATTACATCGTCGTCGAAATTGCGCGCCACGTGCTGGGCGAAAACTGGATGGCGGACTACGTGCAACGGGCGAACAATGGCGGAATCGAGCGCGTGCTGGTCTAATTGCACGCATTACGTATCCGTCCGAGGACGACCATGGACTGTATTTTCTGCCGCGAAGATGGCGGCGATGTGCTGTGGAAGGACGACACGCTGCGTGTCGTCCTCGCCGACGAGCAGGACTACCCGGGCTTTTGCCGGGTGATCTGGGGCGCGCACGTCGCCGAGTTTTCCGATCTTTCCGCCGCCGAACGCGACCGTGTGATGCGCGCGGTCTATGCGGTCGAACGTGCGATGCGGCGCGTGCTGCAACCGGTCAAGGTGAATCTCGCGAGCCTCGGCAACCAGGTGCCGCACGTGCACTGGCATGTGATTCCGCGCTTTTCCAACGACGCCCACTTCCCGCTACCGATCTGGGCGCCGCGCCAGCGCACGGTGTCGGAGGCGCTGCTGGCGTCGCGCCGCGCTCAGGCCACGCTGCTGCGCGACGCGGTACGCAGCGAAATCGAACTTGCTCTAGCGTGAGCGGATTGAGCGCTCCCCAAATCTGTCGCTTCGCGCCAGCCTCCCGAGGGAGTGAGAAAACCCCGGGGTGGCCCGGCGTTTTTCTTACGAGGCCAATATGAGTGGATTGACTCCTGACACGCCGGTGCCAACCGGCGTCGTCGTGCATGCGGTGTCACGCGTGCTGGAACTGCAGTACGCGGACGGCGCGAGCTACCGCGTTCCGTTCGAACTGCTGCGCGTGTATTCGCCGTCCGCCGAGGTACGCGGCCACGGGCCTGGCCAGGAAACGCTGCAGACCGGCAAGCGCGACGTTACGATCACCGCGCTCGAGGGTGTCGGCAATTACGCATTGCAGCCGACTTTCTCCGACGGGCATTCGACGGGGCTTTATTCGTGGGATCTGCTGTACGACCTTGCAGTTCGTCAGGATGAACTCTGGGCCGGATACCTCGCCAAACTGAAAGCGGCCGGTGTCGACCGCGACGCACCGATGGCCGCGCCGGCCGCAGCACACGGCCACCGTCACTGATACGATCCAGCCTGACTGCCGCGACGATGCGGCGCAACAATCGAGAATACGCGAAAGGAACGAGCGCGATGAGCAAAACCCACTTCGGCTTCCAGACAGTCGACGAACAGGACAAGGCGAAGAAGGTGGCGGGCGTGTTCCACTCCGTCGCCTCCAACTACGACCTGATGAACGACCTGATGTCGGGCGGACTGCACCGGGCGTGGAAGGCTTTCACGATCTCGCAGGCGGCGGTACGGCCGGGTTTCCGGGTACTCGACATTGCCGGCGGTACGGGCGATCTGTCGAAGGCGTTCGCAAAACAGGCCGGCCCGACCGGCGAGGTCTGGCTCACCGATATCAACGAATCGATGCTGCGCGTTGGCCGCGACCGGTTGCTCGACAAGGGCGTGATCACCCCGGCGCTGTTGTGCGACGCAGAAAAAATTCCGTTCCCGGACAACTACTTCGACGTGGTCACCGTGGCGTTCGGGTTGCGCAACATGACGCATAAAGACGGCGCGCTCGCGGAAATGCAGCGCGTGCTGAAACCGGCGGGTCGCCTGCTGGTGCTGGAATTCTCGAAAGTGTGGGACCCGCTCAAGAAGGCTTACGACGTCTATTCGTTCAAGGTGCTGCCGTGGCTCGGCGAGCGCTTCGCGAAGGACGCCGAGAGCTACCGCTACCTGGCGGAATCGATCCGGATGCACCCGGACCAGGAAACTTTGAAGACGATGATGGAACAAGCTGGCCTCGATGGCGTCAAATATTACAATTTGTCAGCTGGCGTGGTAGCCTTACACGTGGGGACAAAGTATTAGCACCCGCAACCCATTGTCTTAAAAGGATTTTTATCATGTCTGACGCGCGTTCGTTACCTTCCAAAAAGCTTTCATCATCGTGGGCGAAGCGAATCGGTATGTTCGCGATGGTCGGTCTGATCGTCGCAGGCACGTTTGCTTCGCTCGACGCCGAGGCGCGCCGCATGGGCGGCAGCCGCAGTATCGGCCGCCAGTCGTCGACGGTTACGCAGCGTCAGGCGACGCCGCCTGCGCAGCCCGGCCAGCCGATGCAGCAGTCGGGGCAGGCCGCCCAGGCACAGCGCGGCGCCCAACCCACACCGGCCGCAGCGCCTAATCGTTCGCGCTGGCTCGGACCGATCGCCGGTCTCGCCGCAGGTCTTGGGATTGCCGCGTTGCTGTCCCATTTCGGTCTGGGCGAAGCGTTCGCCGGCGCCATGGCGAATTTCCTCGTGATCGCCGCGATCGCGATGCTGGCCATCTGGCTGATCCGCCGCTTTATGAATCGCAAGCGTGACAACGCAACGCCGGCCTACGCGGGCGGCGCGCCGTCGCTGAACGCGGGGGGCACCGGTTATACGCAGGAACCGCGCTATAACGCGCCGGTGCAGCAGATCGGCTCGTTCGGGACGCAGTCTGCCCCCGGCATTGCAACGGCCGCGGCCGTGCCGGCGGATTTCGATTCAGAGACGTTCCTGCGCAATGCGAAGGTCTATTTCGTACGACTGCAGGCAGCATGGGATAGCGGCAACATGGCCGATATCCGCGAATTCACCACGCCCGAAATGTTTGCCGAGGTGAAGGTGGATCTGGATTCGCGCGGTTCGCAGGCAAACCAGACCGATGTGGTCCAGTTGAACGCCGATCTGCTCGGCGTCGAAGAGCGCAGCGACGAATATTTCGCCAGCGTGCGTTTCTCGGGGCTGATTCGCGAGACGCCGGGTGCCGCCGCCGAGTCGTTCGTCGAGGTGTGGAACCTGTCGAAGTCGACGCGTTCTGGCGAAGGCTGGTTGCTCGCGGGCATCCAGCAGGTCGCCGAGCATTGATGCCTGGCCGCTGAAGCTTGCCCACTGAAGCGGGTCCGTCCGGCCGTTTGGCATAGCAAGGCTGAAAGCGAACGGACGTTACAATAGGAACCCGCGCTGGCACATCGCTGGCGCGGGTTTTTCTTTCCACTGCCGATGACCCTCGCCGCCAAGCCCTTCGCTGCTGCCGTCAACCATCTACTCGCCCGTGAATCGTGGGCTCGCGAGCGCCTCGCTCCTTATGCCGGCAAGACTGCCCGGCTGTCCTGTCCACCCGTCTCGATGATCCTGCTGGTTCAGCCGGACGGCTATCTCGTCGCCGTCGACGAAAGCGAAGCGCAACAGTTCGACGTCTCGGTGACGGTGGCTGGCGATGCATTGCCGGCTTTCGTCCAGGGTGGTCAGGCCGCGGTGATGAAGCACGTGAAGATCGAGGGCGACGCGGAGTTCGCCACTGCGATTGCGAAGCTGGCCGAGCATCTGCGTTGGGAGCCGGAAGAAGATCTGGCCCGGTTGATCGGCGATGGCCCGGCATGGCGCGTCGCGACGTTGGCGCGCTCGGTGGGCGATCATGCGCTGCGTACGGGACGCAACCTCGTCGATTCGGTGGCGGAATATCTGCTCGATGAACAGCCGCAACTGGTCCGGCGCGCTGCGCTCGACGATTTCAACGCCGAACTCGCGCGCACCCGCGACACGCTGGCAAGAGCCGAGAAGCGTGTTGAGCGTCTGGAACAGAAGGTCGAAGCCCACGGCGCGTCTGCGCCGGGCGGCGCCGCCACGTCGCGCGGCACGCGCTAGTCATCGGGCTCACCATGCGTTTTCTGCGTTTCCTCAAGATATTTTTTACGGTCATCCGCTTCGGTCTCGACGAGATGATGCTGAGCCGCGTCAACGACCGCCGCGTGCGATTGCTGCTGCGGGTGACGACGATCGGCCGGCACTTCGATGAGCCACGCGGTGTGCGGCTGCGTCTGGCGCTCGAAAGTCTCGGGCCGATCTTCGTGAAGTTCGGGCAGGTGCTGTCGACACGGCGTGACCTGCTGCCGGTCGACATCGCCAACGAACTCGCCAAGTTGCAGGACCAGGTCCCGCCGTTCGATTCCGATGTGGCGATCGGTCTGGTCGAGAAATCGCTCGGCGCACCGGTCAACGTGTTGTTCGACGAATTCGAACGGACGCCGGTGGCGAGCGCGTCAATCGCGCAGGTTCATTTTGCGAAGGTGAAAGCGGGCCAGCACGCGGGCAAGCCGGTCGCCGTGAAAGTACTGCGTCCGAACATGCTTCCCGTGATCGATTCCGATCTGGCGCTGCTGCGCGACATCGCGATCTGGGCCGAACGTCTGTGGGCCGACGGCAAGCGGCTCAAACCGCGCGAAGTCGTCGCGGAGTTCGACAAGTACCTGCACGACGAACTCGACCTGATGCGCGAGGCGGCCAACGGCAGCCAGTTGCGGCGCAACTTCGCGGGGCTCGATCTGCTGCTCGTGCCAGAGATGTACTGGGAGTTTTGCACGCCCACCGTACTCGTCATGGAGCGCATGGTCGGCGTGCCGATCAGCCAGATCGAGACGCTGCGCGCGGCGGGTGTCGACATTCCGAAGCTCGCGCGCGAAGGCGTCGAGATCTTCTTCACCCAGGTGTTCCGCGACGGTTTCTTCCATGCGGACATGCACCCCGGCAACATCCAGGTCAGTCTCGACCCGGCGCATTTCGGGCGTTATATCGCGCTCGATTTCGGCATCATCGGTGCGCTGTCGGACTTCGACAAGAACTACCTCGCACAGAACTTCCTCGCGTTCTTCAAGCGCGACTATCACCGGGTGGCAACGCTGCATCTGGAGTCCGGCTGGGTGCCGCCCACTACACGCGTCGAAGAACTGGAAAGCGCGATCCGCGCGGTCTGCGAGCCTTACTTCGATCGGGCGTTGAAGGACATTTCGCTGGGGCAGGTGTTGATGCGGCTCTTCTCCACGTCGCGCCGCTTCAACGTCGAGATCCAGCCGCAACTGGTGTTGCTGCAGAAGACCATGCTTAACGTCGAAGGGCTCGGCCGCTCGCTCGACCCCGAACTCGACCTGTGGAAGACCGCGAAGCCGTATCTCGAACGCTGGATGAACGAGCAGATCGGTCTGCGCGGCTGGTACGAACGTCTGAAGATCGAAGCGCCGCAATGGAGCAAGACGCTGCCGCAGTTGCCGCGCCTGATCCACCACATGCTGGCCGAACGTCACGAAGCCCAGCGCGGCCCGAACGACGACATGGTCCGACAGATCCTGCTCGAGCAGAAGCGCACGAACCGGTTGCTGCAGGGCTTGCTGATCTTCGGTATTGCGGTGGGTGTCGGCGCGGTGCTGGCGCGCACCTGGATGGCATTGGCCTATGGCGGTTGATGTGATCGCCGGATTCGACGGAGCCCGCTCATGACCGAACCCTCTCGCCCGAACGTGCCCGCTTTCGCTACACGCGATCCCAATTCACCCGATTTCTGGGACGAGCGCTTCGAACACGGCTTTACGCCCTGGGACCAGGCGGGGGTGCCGGCCGCGTTCCAGTCGTTCGCTACCCGGAACGCCGACGCGGCCGTGCTGATTCCCGGCTGCGGCAGCGCCTGGGAAGCGCTGTGGCTCGCGAGCCGCGGCCAGCAGGTACGCGCCATCGATTTCGCGCCGGCCGCCGTCGATGCGGCGCGCGCGCAGCTTGGCACACATGGGAATGTCGTCGAGCAGGCAGATTTCTTCGCGTACCAACCGCCGTTCACGCCGGGCTGGATTTACGAGCGCGCGTTTCTGTGCGCCTTACCGGTCGCGCGCCGAGCCGACTATGCGCAACAGATGGCCCATCTGATTCCGCCAGGCGGCTTTCTGGCAGGGTTTTTTTTCTTCGGCACAGAGCCCAAGGGACCGCCGTTCGGCATCGATCGTAGCGAGCTGGACGCATTGCTCGCGCCGCATTTCGAGCTGATCGAAGACGAACCGGTTACCGATTCGATCCCCATCTTCGCGGGCCGCGAGCGCTGGCTGACGTGGCGTCGCCGCGATTCCCGCCAGGCTTGATTGAATTTCCCCGTCGTCGCCCGCACTTGAGGCGGCAAGCGCCGCGCTGGCCGCGCGTTGATCATCCGCTCCCGAAAACCGGAGGCCGGTAGTCTTTTGCGGCTATAATTCAAGGCTTTGCAAGCGTTTTCAAGAATTCCGCAGGGAAAGAAACATGCCGATCTACGCTTATCGTTGCGAGTCATGCGGCTTTGCGAAGGATGTCCTTCAGAAGATGAGCGACGCGCCGCTGACTGACTGTCCCGAGTGCGGGAAATCCACCTTCCGCAAGCAGGTGACTGCCGCCGGCTTCCAGCTGAAAGGCTCGGGCTGGTACGTCACGGATTTCCGTGGCGGTAACACGGCGAAGACAAATGGAACGGCCACCGGCGCGAATGCCGCATCGGACGGCGATGCAGCCGCCGCGAAAGGCACCAGCGACAAGGCCGAGACGGGCGCGTCATCCAATGCTTCCGGGGCTTCCGAGGCATCGGGCGCATCCGCGAATACGGCAGCGGTGCCCGCTGCAGCACCGGTCGCCGCCGCAGCAAGCAGCGCGGGTAGCAAGGGCAGTGGCAGTACATAAGGCTTGCCGCCTTCGCGGCGGCATACATGCCGAACCCGGCCTCGCCGGGCAGGCTCTCTGGCGGTACACATGACGACGAAGAAAGCGACGCTCAAATCGGTGTTCCTGACCGGCCTGCTGGTGCTGGTGCCTCTCGCCATCACGCTGTGGGTGCTCGGCCTCATCATCGGTACGATGGACCAGACGCTGTTGCTGCTGCCCGAAGCGTGGCAGCCGGAGCGCGCGCTCGGCTTCCGTCTGCCTGGCCTCGGCGCGGTGCTGACGCTGGCGTTCATTTTCATCGTCGGACTGTTCACGCAGAACTTCATCGGCCAGAAGCTTGTGAAGTGGTGGGAATTGCTGGTGCGTCATATTCCGGTGGTCGGGCCGATCTATACGAGCGTCAAGCAGGTATCGGACACGCTGCTGTCCAGCAACGGCAACGCGTTCCGCAAGGCGCTGCTGATCGAATATCCGCGCAAAGGCTCGTACACGATCGCGTTTCTGACCGGTATCCCGGGTGGTGATGTCGTCAATCACCTGAAGGAAGAGCACGTCAGCGTGTATGTGCCGACCACGCCGAATCCGACGTCCGGTTTCTTCCTGATGTTGCCGAAGAGCGAAGTCGTCGAACTCGATATGACGGTCGACGCGGCGCTCAAGTACATCGTCTCGATGGGCGTGGTCGCACCGTCCGCGCCGCAGCCGGCGCAGGTGCGCCGCAGCAGCGTCATCGAGCCTCCGCTGTAATGCCGGCGCGCGCCGTTCGCGGATGCGCGCCGTTCAACTAATGCAAAACGAAAGACGAACATCATGTCGATGAGATCTGAATACTGCGGTCTGGTGACCGAACACCTGCTGGGCCAAACCGTGTCGCTGTGCGGCTGGGTGCAACGCCGGCGCGATCATGGCGGCGTCATCTTCATCGATCTGCGCGATCGCGAAGGTCTCGTCCAGGTCGTGTGCGATCCGGATCGTGCCGACATGTTCAAGACCGCCGAAGGCGTGCGCAACGAATTCTGCGTGCAGGTAAAGGGTCTCGTGCGCAACCGCCCGGAAGGCACCGCTAACGCGGGTCTCACGAGCGGCAAGATCGAAGTGCTGTGTCACGAGCTGACCGTGCTGAACGCGTCGGTTACGCCGCCGTTCCAGCTCGACGACGACAACCTGTCGGAAACCACGCGTCTCACGCACCGTGTGCTCGACCTGCGCCGTCCGCAGATGCAGCACAACCTGCGTCTGCGCTATCGCGTCGCGATGGAAGTGCGCAAGTATCTCGACGCGCTCGGGTTCGTCGATATCGAAACGCCGATGCTCACGAAGAGCACGCCGGAAGGCGCACGCGACTACCTCGTACCGTCGCGTACCAACCCGGGCCAGTTCTTCGCGTTGCCGCAGTCGCCGCAGCTCTTCAAGCAGCTGCTGATGGTCGCGAACTTCGATCGCTACTACCAGATCGTCAAGTGCTTCCGCGACGAAGACCTGCGCGCCGACCGTCAGCCGGAATTCACGCAGATCGACTGCGAAACCTCGTTCCTCGGCGAGCAGGAGATTCGCGATCTGTTCGAAGACATGACGCGTCACGTCTTCAAGGAAACGATCGGCGTCGAACTCGCGTCGACCTTCCCGGTGATGAAGTACTCGGAAGCGATGCAACGCTTCGGTTCGGACAAGCCGGACCTGCGCGTGAAGCTCGAATTCACCGAACTGACCGACGTCATGAAAGATGTCGACTTCAAGGTGTTCAGCACGCCGGCCAACACGAAGGACGGTCGCGTCGCGGCGCTGCGCGTGCCGAAGGGCAGCGAGCTTTCGCGTGGCGACATCGACAGCTACACGGAATTCGTGCGCATCTACGGTGCGAAGGGTCTCGCGTGGATCAAGGTCAACGAAGTCGCGAAGGGCCGTGACGGTCTGCAAAGCCCGATCGTGAAGAACCTGCACGATGCATCGATCGCCGCGATTCTCGAGCGCACCGGTGCAGCGGACGGCGACATCGTTTTCTTCGCCGCCGACCGCGCGAAAGTCGTCAACGACAGCCTCGGCGCACTGCGCCTGAAGATCGGTCATTCGGAATTCGGCAAGGCGAACGGCCTCGTCGAAACCGGCTGGCGGCCGCTGTGGGTGATCGACTTCCCGATGTTCGAATACGACGAAGAAGACAACCGCTACGTCGCTGCACATCACCCGTTCACATCGCCGAAGGACGAGCATCTCGAATATCTCGAAACCGACCCGGCGCGTTGCCTCGCGAAGGCTTACGACATCGTGCTGAACGGCTGGGAAATCGGCGGCGGCTCGGTGCGGATTCACCGCGAGGAAGTGCAGAGCAAGGTGTTCCGTGCGTTGAAGATCGGTCCGGATGAAGCGCGTGCGAAGTTCGGCTTCCTGCTCGACGCGCTGCAATACGGCGCGCCGCCGCACGGCGGGATCGCGTTTGGTCTCGACCGTATCGTCACGATGATGGCCGGCGCCGATTCGATCCGCGACGTAATCGCCTTCCCGAAGACGCAACGCGCGCAGGACCTGCTCACGCAGGCGCCGAGCGAAGTCGACGAGCGCCAGTTGAAAGAGTTGCACATCCGTCTGCGTCAGCCGGAGCAAAAGGCGCAATAAGCTTCGCTGACCGACAACGGCTTGCTAGATGGAACGGAAGAGGCGCTCATGCGCCTCTTCTGCTTTTTGCGTTACAGTCGCCGTAGCGTCCGCTGCCCGACATGCATCGTGCGTCCCACGTGTCCCGTCCGATCACCATGCCGAAACCGCCGAAGATTCCAGAATCCGTTCTTGTCGTCATCTACACGCCCGAACTCGATGTGCTGATCATCGAACGGGCGGACCATGGGGCCTTCTGGCAATCCGTGACCGGTTCGAAAGACAGCCTCGATGAACCGCTCGCACAGACGGCCGTGCGCGAAGTCGCAGAAGAGACCGGCATCGTGATCGGTAGCGACGAGGTGCCGCGCGGCGCGCTGCTCGACTGGCAGCATCAGATCGAATACGACATCTATCCGGTGTGGCGTCATCGCTATGCGGAGGGTGTCACGCGCAACACCGAGCACTGGTTCAGCCTGCGGGTGCCGTATTGCATGGACGTTACGCTCGCACCTCGCGAACACACCGCCTACCAGTGGCTGCCATATCAGGAGGCGGCCGCCCGCTGCTTCTCGCCGTCGAACCGCGAAGCGATCCTGCAACTACCCTGGCGGCTCTACGCGCGCCGCGACGAGCGTCAGCGATGAGCGCCGGCGGCGCGCGGCGTTTCGCGCGGCTTCGACATAGCCTGTTCAATCGACGCTACTGGTCGAAATACCGCTTCACCGCCGGCAACGATGTGCGGCTGTTCTGCTCCGGGGACGATTTCTTCGGTGCGCTGATCGCCCGCATCGACGCGGCGACCCGCGACGTCGCGCTCGAAACCTACATCTTCAGCGACGACGAAGCCGGTCTTGCTGTCGCGGATGCATTAAAGCGCGCTGCTTCGCGTGGTGTGCGGGTACGCGTCATCACCGACGGCATCGGCACCGCGCGCCTGCCGATGTTCAACGACTGGCCGCCGGCCGGCATCGAACACCGGATTTACAACCCGCATCTGTTCGGCCGCTTTGGTTTTTCGCGCACGCATCGCAAGCTGGCGACCGTCGACGACACCTACGCGTTCTGCGGCGGCATCAACATCGTCGACGACTTCGACCAGAACGGCACGCGTCTACCGTATTCGCGCTGGGACTTCGCGGTTGAGCTGCGCGGTCCGGTAGTCGCCGATGTACGCGATGCATTCGAACAGCAGTGGCAGCGAATTCGCAGCGGACATCGCACCGCGGAATCGCTGCGTCCCGACCTCACGCCTTCACCCGATGATCACCGCAGCCTGCGCCGCGCGCGCCTGCGCACCAGCAGTCATGCGCGGCGTCCGGATCTGCGCAGCGCGGCTGAGCCCTACGTGGCGTTCATCGCACGCGATAACCTGATCAATCGTCGCGCGATCGAGAAGGCGTACCTCACTGCAATCGGCCAGGCGCGCACCGAAGTGCTGCTCGCCAATCCGTACTTCATGCCCGGTCGCAAGCTGCGTCGTGCGCTGGTGTTCGCGGCGCGACGTGGCATCGATGTGCGGCTCGTAATTGGTCGCAAGGAATTTGCGGCGCTCGATTACGCGGTGCCGTTCCTGTACCGATCGCTGCTGAAAGCCGGCGTGAAGATCGCCGAATATGAAAAGACCATGCTGCACGGGAAGGTCGCGGTGGTCGACTCGAACTGGGCGACAGTCGGGTCATCGAATCTCGACGCATTGAGTCTCGTGCTCAACAACGAAGCGAATGTGATGCTGGTGCAACATAGGGAAATCGACGAATTGCGCAATGCAATTCTTTCGGCCTTCCGCGATGCGCGCCGTATCGACCTTGCGCGCTACGAGGCCCGCCCGGCGGGCGAACGGCTCATCAACTGGCTCGCTTACACGGCCTATCGGGCGGTCATGAAACTGCTCACCGTAGGTGGTTACGATTAGCACCACGCGCTGCTACATCGGTATCGAGCTGGCAGGGAAGGCAAACGGCTCTAAAAAATCGCTCAGTCCCCACTGGGCGTATGCCGCAGAATTGGAGTCCGGTTAGAAACCGGTTTCTAATAAAGTCCTTGTTTCGTGGGCGGTCGCACCCAATAATAGTACGGCCGTTCGATTTTATTTTGGTCATACCGGAACGGTAAAAGAGCTATGCGAAAAGGCGAACAAACGCGAGTAGCGATTCTCGATGCAGCACTCGATCTGGCAAGCCGCGACGGACTCGAAGGTCTGACGATTGGCTTGCTGGCCGAGCGCATGCAGATGAGCAAGAGCGGCGTGTTCGCGCATTTCGGGTCGCGTGAAGATCTGCAGGTTGAGGTCGTGCGCGAATATCACCGTCGTTTCGAAGACGAGGTGTTTTTCCCGAGTCTGCGCGAACCGCGCGGATTGCCGCGTCTACGCGCGATGCTGTCGCGCTGGATCGAAAAACGCATTCAGGAAGTCACCACCGGCTGCATCTATATCAGCGGTGCAGTCGAGTACGACGACCGCGCGGACAGCCAGGTGCGCGAGCAACTGGTGTTGAGCGTCACGATGTGGCGTGCCGCGATGATGCGGGCTATTTCGCAATCGATGGAAGAAGGGCATTTGCGCGCGGATACCGATCCGCAACTGATGCTCTTCGAACTGTACAGCTTCTCGCTCGGTCTACATCACGACGCGCGTTTCCTGCATCTGCCCGATGCGGTGCGTCTCACGTGGGCCGCGCTGGAAAAACTGATTATTTCGTATCAAAGCGAAAGTCGTTAGCGTAGCCGGCCCGGTCCATCGGGTTCGACGACGCCGGCAACCCCACACCCGGGGCTGCGCTGACAGCCGAGCTTAAGTCAACACCTTTGGATTGGAGAGAGTCATGGGACAGTACGCCGCGCCGCTGCGCGACATGCAATTCGTGTTGCACGAGTTGCTCAACGTCGAAGCCGAGATCAAGCAGATGCCGAAGCACGCGGATCTCGACGCGGACACGATCAACCAGGTACTCGAAGAAGCCGGCAAGTTCTGCTCCGAGGTGCTGTTCCCGCTCAACCAGAGCGGCGATCGCGAAGGCTGCACCTATGTGGGCGACGGCGTCGTCACCACGCCGAAGGGCTTCAAGGAAGCGTACCAGCAGTACGTCGAGGCAGGCTGGCCTGCGCTCGGTTGCGATCCGGAATACGGCGGTCAGGGGCTGCCCGCGTTCGTCAACAACGCGCTGTATGAAATGCTGAACTCGGCGAATCAGGCGTGGACGATGTACCCGGGTCTCTCGCACGGTGCATACGAATGCCTGCACGAGCACGGCACGCCCGATCAGCAGAAGGTCTATCTGCCGAAGCTCGTATCGGGTGTCTGGACCGGCACGATGTGCCTGACCGAACCGCACTGTGGCACCGACCTCGGCATCCTGCGTACCAAGGCCGAACCGAACGGCGACGGCTCGTACGCAATCAGCGGCACGAAAATCTTTATCTCGAGCGGCGAACACGATCTCGCGGAGAACATCGTTCACCTGGTGCTCGCGCGGCTGCCGGATGCGCCTCAAGGCACGAAGGGCATCTCGCTCTTCATCGTGCCGAAGTTCATTCCGAACGCAAGTGGCGAACCGGGCGAGCGCAACGGTGTGAAGTGCGGCTCGATCGAACACAAGATGGGCATTCACGCCAACGCAACCTGCGTGATCAATCTCGACAATGCGAAGGGCTGGCTGGTCGGTGAGCCGAACAAAGGCCTGAACGCGATGTTCGTGATGATGAATGCCGCGCGTCTGGGTGTCGGCATGCAAAGTCTCGGCCTCACCGAGATCGCCTATCAGAACTCGCTCGTGTACGCGAAGGAACGGCTGCAGATGCGTTCGCTGACCGGCCCGAAAGCACCCGAAAAAGCAGCGGACCCGATCATCGTGCATCCGGACGTGCGTCGCATGCTGCTCACGCAAAAAGCTTATGCAGAAGGCGCGCGCGCATTCTCGTACTGGTCTGCGCTGCACATCGACAAAGAGTTTTCGCATAGCGACGAAGCGGTCCGCAAGGAAGCCGCCGATCTCGTCGCGCTGCTCACGCCGATCCTGAAAGCGTTCCTGTCGGACAACGCGTTCGAAGGCACGAATCACGCGATGCAGATCTACGGCGGCCACGGCTTCATCACCGAATGGGGCATGGAGCAATACGTGCGCGACGCGCGGATCAACATGATCTACGAAGGCACGAACTCGATTCAATCGCTCGATCTGCTGGGCCGCAAGGTGCTTGGCGACATGGGCGCGAAGCTGAAGCGCTTCGGCAAGCTCGTCACCGATTTCGTCGAAGCCGAAGGCGTGAACCCGGCGATGCAGGAGTTCATCAATCCGCTCGCGGATATCGGCGACAAGGTGCAGAAGCTGACGATGGAAATCGGCATGAAGGCGATGCAGAACCAGGATGAGGTCGGCGCTGCCGCTGTGCCGTATCTGCGCACCGTTGGCCACCTGGTGTTCTCGTACTTCTGGGCACGCATGGCGCGCATCGCGCTCGACAAGCAGGCATCCGGCGATCCGTTCTACAAGGCGAAGCTTGCTACGGCGCGCTTCTATTTCGCCCGGCTGCTGCCTGAAACGGCATCGACGATCCGTGCGGCGCGCGCGGGTTCGAAGACGCTGATGGAAGTCGACGAAGCACTGTTTTAAGCGAACAGTGCGGGTGCCGCGCGTAGACCGCGCGGCGCCCGCTACAACTGCTAACGGTACTCGCTCGCAGCGCAACGCCGCGACGGCATCGCGAAACAACGACACATCGTAACGAACCACAGGTAGTCCGCTTCGACGCTCATCCGTAGCAGCAGCCGACCCGACCACCCAATCCGCTCCATTTGCAAATTCCGCTGGAGGAACGACGTGAGCAATCTGATCATTCGCAAGGTAGCCGTGCTCGGCGCCGGCGTGATGGGCGCGCAGATCGCTGCGCACCTGATCAACGCCAAGGTGCCGGTGCTCCTTTTCGATCTGCCGGCCAAAGAAGGCCCGAAGAACGCGATCGCGCTGAAGGCGATCGAGAATCTGAAGAAGCTGTCGCCGGCGCCGTTTGGCGTCAAGGACGACGCGCAGTACATCCAGCCCGCGAACTATGACGACGACATCGAGAAGCTCGCCGAATGCGACGTCGTGATCGAAGCGATCGCCGAACGGATGGACTGGAAGCACGACCTGTACAAGAAAGTGTCGCCGCATCTCGCGCCGAACGCGATCTTCGCGAGCAACACGTCGGGTCTGTCGATCACCGAACTGTCGCAAGGCTTTTCGGACGAACTGAAAGCGCGCTTTTGCGGCGTGCACTTCTTCAATCCGCCGCGCTACATGCATCTGGTCGAACTGATCCCGACCACGCACACGCGGCCCGAGATTCTCGATCAACTCGAAACCTTCCTGACGAGCGTCGTCGGCAAGGGTGTCGTACGGGCGAAAGACACACCGAACTTCATCGCTAACCGCGTCGGTATCTTCTCGATCCTCGCGGTGATCACCGAGGCCGCGAAATTCGGTCTGCGCTTCGACGAAGTCGACGATCTGACGGGCAGCCGTCTCGGTCGCGCAAAATCGGCGACGTTCCGCACCGCCGATGTGGTCGGCCTCGACACGATGGCCCACGTCATCAAGACGATGCAGGACAACCTCACCGACGATCCGTTCTTCCCGGTCTACGAGACGCCTGCCGTGCTCGCCGAACTCGTGAAGAAGGGCGCGCTTGGTCAGAAGACGGGTGGCGGCTTCTACAAGAAGGAAGGCAAAGCAATCAAGGTGCTCGATCCGAAGACCGGCACCTATGTCGACGGCGGCGCGAAGGCGGACGAACTGGTCGGCCGGATCCTCAAGCGTCCGGCGGCCGAGCGGCTGAAGCTGCTGCGCGAGTCGGAGCACCCACAGGCGCAGTTCCTGTGGTCGATCTTCCGCGACGTGTATCACTACATCGCCGTGCATCTGGAGTCGATCGCCGACAACGCACGCGACGTCGATCTCGCCATCCGCTGGGGCTTCGGCTGGAACGAAGGCCCGTTCGAAGGCTGGCAGACCGCCGGCTGGAAGCAGGTCGCCGAGTGGGTGCAGGAAGACATCTCGGCGGGCAAGGCGCTCGCGAACGTGCCGCTGCCTGCATGGGTGCTCGAAGGTGCGGTTGCGGAGAAGGGCGGTGTGCACAGCGCCGAAGGTTCGTGGTCGCCAGCTGCGAAGTCGTTCGTGCCGCGTTCGTCGCTATCGATCTACGATCGCCAGGTGTTCCGTGCACCGCTCGTTGGTGAGACGGGTGCCGATCCGAAGACCTACGGCAAGACGCAGTTCGAGACCGATCATGTTCGTGCATGGGTCGATGATCGTGCAGGCGAAGACGATGTGCTGATCGTGTCGTTCAAGAGCAAGATGAACACGATTGGTCCCGGTGTGATCGACGGTCTCACGCAGGCTATCGAACTCGCGGAGAAGGAGTTCAAGGGCCTCGTGGTGTGGCAACCGACTTCGCTGAAGCTCGGCACACCGGGCGGTCCGTTCTCAGCCGGTGCGAACCTCGAAGAGGCGATGCCCGCGTTCATGATGGGCGGCGCGAAAGGCATCGACCCGTTCGTGAAGAAATTCCAGCACGGCATGTTGCGCGTGAAATACGCGAATGTGCCGGTGATTGCCGCGGTGTCGGGTATTGCGCTCGGCGGTGGTTGCGAACTGGCGCTGCATAGCGCGAAGCGGGTTGCGCATATCGAGAGCTACTTCGGGCTCGTCGAAGTCGGCGTCGGTCTTGTGCCGGCCGGTGGCGGTTTAAAGGAAGCGGCGCTGCGCGCAGCCGAGGCGGCGAGCGCGGCCGGTGCGACGAACGATCTGCTGAAGTTCGTGCAGAAATCGTTTGAAAACGCGGCGATGGCGAAGGTTTCGTCGTCGGCACTCGATGCGCGTGCGATGGGTTATCTGAAGCCGACCGACACGATCGTCTTCAACGTGTTCGAACTGCTCGACATCGCGAAGAAAGAAGCGCGTGCGTTGTCCGCCGCGGGTTACCGTGCGCCGCTGCGCGTCACGCAGGTACCGGTGGCAGGGCGCTCGGCGATCTCGACGATCAAGGCATCGCTCGTCAACATGCGCGACGGCCGCTTCATCAGCGATCACGATTACCTGATCGCGAGCCGCATCGCGGAAGCGGTGTGCGGCGGCGATGTCGAAGCGGGTAGCCTCGTCGACGAAGAATGGTTGCTGACGCTCGAGCGCCGCGCCTTCGTGGATCTGCTCGGTACGCAGAAGACACAGGAACGGATCATGGGCATGCTGCAGACCGGTAAGCCGGTTCGCAACTGACCTGACTGAGCGAGCGAACAAAGCAACCCTACGCATGAGGTCGGAGTAAGTGCCAAGGCGCGAACTCCTGCTGACAAGGAGCTGATGACATGAGTAACAAACAAGTGCAGGACGCGTACATCGTCGCCGCCAGTCGCACGCCGATCGGCAAGGCGCCGCGCGGCATCTTCAAGAACACGCGCCCGGACGAACTGCTGGTGCACGCGATCCGCTCGGCGGTGGCGCAGGTGCCGGGTCTCGATACGAAGCTGATCGAAGACGCGATCATCGGTTGCGCGATTCCCGAAGGCGAGCAAGGGCTGAACGTCGCACGGATCGGCGCACTGCTGGCCGGCCTGCCGAACACGGTAGGCGGCGTGACGGTGAACCGCTTCTGCGCATCGGGCGTGACGGCGCTCGCGATGGCGGCCGATCGTATCCGCGTCGGCGAATCGGACGTGATGATCGCGGGCGGTTGCGAATCGATGAGCATGGTGCCGATGATGGGCAACAAGCCGTCGCTGTCGCCGCATATCTTCGAGCGCGACGAAAACGTCGGGATCGCCTACGGCATGGGTTTGACCGCCGAGCGCGTGGCCGAGCGCTGGAAAGTAAGCCGCGAGGCGCAGGACCAGTTCTCCGTCGAGTCGCATCGCAAGGCGCTTGCCGCCCAGCAGTCCGGCGAATTCAACGACGAAATCGCTGCGTTCATGCTGAACGAACGTTTCCCTGATCTCGCTAGCGGCGAAGTGAAGGTGAAGACGCGCGAGATCGCACTCGATGAAGGTCCGCGTCAGGATACGTCGCTCGAAGGTCTGGCGAAGCTGCGGCCGGTGTTCGCGAACAAGGGCTCGGTGACGGCGGGTAACAGCTCGCAGACGTCGGACGGTGCCGGTGCGCTGATCGTCGTGTCCGAGAAAATTCTCAAGCAGTTCAATTTGACGCCGCTTGCTCGGTTTGTGAGTTTTGCTGTGCGTGGGGTGCCGCCTGAAATTATGGGGATTGGGCCTAAGGAAGCCATTCCTGCCGCACTGAAGGCGGCTGGGTTGAAGCAGGATGATCTCGACTGGATCGAGCTCAATGAGGCGTTTGCTGCGCAGGCGCTGGCCGTGATTCAGGATCTGGGGCTTGATGTTTCCAAGGTTAATCCGCTGGGTGGGGCGATTGCTTTGGGGCATCCGTTGGGGGCTACTGGGGCTATTCGGGCTTCTACTGTTGTGCACGGGTTGCGGCGGCGGAATTTGAAGTATGGGATGGTGACGATGTGTGTGGGGACTGGGATGGGGGCTGCGGGGATTATCGAGAGGTTGTAGGGTTTTCGCTGCGCTCGGCTGGTGGTTTTTTGTTTGCCTGTGCAGGCGGCTTTTCTTTAGCGCCTCGCGGCGCAGGCGTTGCCCCTGTGCGGGGCGGCACTTCCTTTCTTTGCCGCGGCAAAGAAAGGAAGCAAAGAAAGCCGCTCGAGACGATAGCGGGTCATTTCCGTGTGTTGCCTTCGTGGCCCGCGCCTAAGTGTCGCCCTCGCACTGAAACGGTAGTGGTCCGAGACGAGATCATCCCGCGCACCTTCAGCGCTAGTGACAAGGCCGTCATTCATCCCGCTCGCACTACGTGCTCACGGTTGGGTGACCACTTCGGAAGGCAGCGAGCGGGTCGAGATCCAACAACTAGTCTGCCGCTGCGAAATGAATCAGCAAGAGTGAAGCGAACAGGAGATGTGACGTGGAAATCAAGACTGAACGTACCAACGGTGTGATGACAATCACACTCAATCGCCCCGAAAAGAAAAACGCAATCACGGCGGCGATGTACCAGACCATGGCCGACGCACTCGTCGATGCGCAAGCCGATACATCGGTGCGAGCCATCCTGTTTCGCGGTAGCCCCGGCATCTTC
The DNA here is from genome assembly GCF_002362315.1 of Paraburkholderia acidicola. Taxonomy (GTDB): domain Bacteria; phylum Pseudomonadota; class Gammaproteobacteria; order Burkholderiales; family Burkholderiaceae; genus Paraburkholderia; species Paraburkholderia acidicola. Next base: position 1,156,847 of record NZ_MTZV01000002.1, on the reverse strand, counting down.
AGCGCCGGCAATGATCTCGAAGACTTCATGAAGGCGCCGCCCATTGGCGAAGAAGCGCCCGTGTTCCAGTTCCTGCGCGCAATCAGCTCGGCGGAAAAGCCGATCGTCGCGTCTGTTGCTGGCACCGCAGTCGGGATCGGTACGACGCTATTGCTCCATTGCGATCTCGTTTATGCAGCCGACTCCGCTAACTTCTCGCTGCCGTTCGCGCAGCTCGGCCTGTGCCCGGAAGCCGCATCGACGTTACTCCTGCAACGCGTCGCCGGTTATCAGGGCGCCGCCGAGAAGCTGCTGCTTGGTGAGCCCTTCGATGCGCACGAAGCGCAACGCATGGGCTTCGTCAACCGGCTGTTGCCGGCCGCCGAAGTCGATGCGTTTGCTTTCGCTCAAGCGGAAAAGCTGGCGGCACTGCCGGCGTCGTCGCTACGTGTGACGAAGTCACTGATGAAGCGCGCGAGTCAACAAGAACTGCGCACGCAGATGTCGGAAGAAGGTACGCACTTCAGCAAGATGTTGATCGCTCCCGAAGCGCGCGAAGCATTCAAGGCGTTTTTCGAAAAGCGCAAACCGGATTTTCGTCAGTTCGATTGATGGTGCAGCGGATGGGCACGATTGATGTGCCCACCCTACGAAACCCATCAAACCGTCCCGTAATCGACGTAACTCGTCTCGCGGCAGAAACTCACAAGTCGCACACCGGCCCGCTGCGCAATCGTGATCGCCAGCGACGACGGCGCCGAAATCGTCGCCACCATCGGTATGCCGACGCGCGCCGCCTTGCGCACCAGTTCGTAACTCGCCCGGCTCGACAGAAAAACGAAACCGTCCTGTGTGTCGGTGCGATCGAGTACGAGCTGGCCAATCAGCTTGTCGAGCGCATTGTGACGACCAACATCTTCGAAGGCATAGCGGATCGCACCTGATGCATCGCACCACGCGGCCGCGTGCAGGCCACCCGTCAAACGCGTCAGCGCCTGGTGTGCAGGCAGGTCGCGCGCGGCGCGGGCGATCGCGTCCGGTGCAAGTCGTTGCAGGAAGCCAGTGTCGGGCACGCGCTCGGGTTGCAGATCGAGCAGGTCGATGCTCTCGACCCCGCACACGCCGCAGCCAGTGCGTCCCGCGAGCGCGCGGCGCCGTTCCTTCAGCGCCGCGAACGCCTGCTGCACGACGGTCAGCTGGATCTCGGCATGCGGCAGATCGCCGTCGTGCAATTCCACCTCGATGTCCTGAATGTCGCTGCTGCGCGCGACGATCCCTTCCGAAATCGAAAAGCCGACCGCGAACGCTTCGAGGTCGCGCGGCGTGCACATCATCACCGCATGCGAAATACCGTTGAACACCAGCGCGACCGGCCATTCCTGACCAACTTGGTCGGTCAGCGCTTCGCTCGTGTCGCCGCGCTGCCGGCGCACCTGTTGCGCGATGGCGCCCGGTTGCTCGGCGCCTTCTAGTGGGTTCAAGCGTGTTCTCCTTACGTCCTTGACGCAGCGCCCTGACACGCGCCGTCGTGTTGCGGCGCGGTCGTGCTGCGCGAATCAGGATCAAAAAAGGATCAAAATAAGGTTCTAAAATACCTCAAGCGGGCATCGCGCGTCGTCCGCGGCCAACGAGGGTACTGCCATGGGACTCAACGAAGCACCTCTTCTGTTCGACTTCGAAACGCAATCGTCGGAGAACCTCACCTTCATTCCAATGGTCGTGCGCTTCAATCTCGACCGCTTCGGGCTGCGCATTTCGCTCGTTCAATGGCAGTTGCTGCCGCACGAGGACCGTAAGCTGCTGGCGCGTTTTCCAGTCAACGATGACGCCTCGATCGAGCCGAATTTCGATCATGCGCTCTTCGAAATGCTGCGCACGCACGCGAATGTCGAGCCCGAGTGGTTCACGCCCGAAGATGCGCCCGCCTGGACCCGCACGGACACCGTGCCGGACGGCGTTGCAAGGCAGGCGAGTCTCGCCGGGCTACCGGCGCCGACACCCGAACAGTGGGCGCAGCTCGATCCGTTCAGACGTTATGTGCTTGCCAAGCTGTCGCGCAAGCCGGAGAGCAACCACGATTTCGTGCCCGCGATGAAGGAGTTCGGTCTCGTGGGCCGATAGTGCTGGTTTCTAGCGTTTGCCCGGGTCACTCAAGCGCAGGCAAAAGACGCGGACGCCGGTCACTGCCGGTGGCGACATACGTCAACGTCGCTTCGGTCACCTTGACGACCTCCTGCGCGAGGCTCAACCGCTGTGCGTACACTTCGACTTCGACCGTGATCGAGGTCTTGCCGGTCTTCACGATGTCGGCATAGAAGCTCAGCAGATCGCCGACGAACACCGGTTGCTTGAACACGAATGAATTCACCGCGATCGTCGCGACACGGCCGTTCGCACGGCGGCTGGAGGGAATCGATCCGGCGATGTCGACCTGCGCCATGATCCAGCCACCGAACACGTCGCCATGGACGTTCGCATCCGACGGTTGAGGTACGACGCGCAGCGCGCAGGATTTTTGTGGGAGTTGCATCGGATTGGCGGGAGTGGTCATCGGGCACCCTTGTCAGACGGTTAGGCTCGGCCAGCAGGCGGCGATTTCACGACAACGGTGGACAACGCGGTGAGCCCCGGTGTCCGGCCGGCTCGTGAAAAGCGGCGCCAGCCGGCTTCTGCGACAATAACAGCGATCAGGAATTGTACGGGAAAGCGGCGGGCCGGGCAGACCGGCCAAAAACCCCCGGTTGCACGCCGGCGCTGCATCTCCTGACCCAACCCACATACGCCCGTCCGTCCCAAGCCCATCTCATGCGCCGTTCCGCCGCTCCCTCCGACCCTGTGCCGATCTCCTCCTCGGCGCGCAACGACTGGCAGACGATCCTCTCGTTGATGCCATATCTCGCGACCTACAAGTGGCGCGTGATCATCGCGCTCAGTTGCCTGATCGGCGCGAAGGTGGCGAATCTCGGTGTGCCGATCGTGATGAAGCGGATCGTCGACGGTCTTGCGTCGGTGCAGCATCTCACCGCACTCGGCCGCGCGCAGCACGCGCCGGGCATCGTGCTGTTGAGCGGGGTCGGGCTGCTGGTGGTCGCCTATGCGATCGTGCGGCTGTCCACGTCGCTCTTCACCGAGCTGCGCGAAATCCTCTTTTCGAAAGTCACCGAAAGTGCCGTGCGGCAACTGGCGCTGAAAGTGTTCAGGCATCTGCATGCGCTGTCGCTGCGGTTCCATCTGGACCGGCAGACCGGCGGTATGTCGCGCGATATCGAACGCGGTACGCGAGGCATCACGCAACTCATTTCCTATTCGCTGTACAGCATTCTGCCGACGCTCGTCGAAGTCAGTCTCGTGCTCGGCTTTTTCGTCGTCAAGTACGAGGCGTACTACGCGGTCGTGACGTTCATCGCGCTGGCCGTGTATATCGTGTTCACGGTCAAGGTGACCGAGTGGCGCACGCATTTCCGGCGCACGATGAACGAACTCGATTCGCGCGCGAACTCGCGTGCGATCGACTCGCTGCTCAACTACGAAACGGTCAAGTACTTTGGCAACGAAGAGTGGGAAGCGCAGCGCTATGACGAGAACCTCAAGCGCTATCGCACGGCGGCGATCCGTTCGCAGAACTCGCTCTCGGCGCTGAACTTCGGCCAGCAGGCGATCATCGGGACCGGGCTCGTGTTTATCCTGTGGCGCGCGACCGAGGGCGTGATGGCAGGGCGCCTCACGCTCGGCGATCTCGTGCTGATCAACACGTTCATGCTGCAACTCTACATTCCGCTGAATTTTCTCGGTGTGATCTATCGTGAGCTGAAGCAGAGTCTGACCGACATGGACCGCATGTTCTCGCTGCTCGGCGCGGCACGCGAAGTCCCCGATGCGCCCGATGCGCCGGCGCTTGCGGTGCGCGGAGCGCAGGTGCGTTTCGAGCATGTGAATTTCGCTTACGAGCCGGCTCGGCAGATTCTGCACGACGTCAGCTTCACGATTCCCGCGGGCACGACGACGGCGGTCGTCGGTCATAGCGGCTCCGGCAAGTCGACGCTCGCGCGGCTGATGTTCCGCTTCTACGATCTCGATCGTTCGACGGGCGGTGCGATTACGATCGACGGTCAGGATATCCGCGACGTCACACAGGATTCGCTGCGTGCATCGATCGGCATCGTGCCGCAGGACACCGTGCTGTTCAACGACACGATCTATTACAACATCGCCTACGGGCGACCCGAGGCGACGCGCGACGAAGTGATCGCAGCAGCGCGCGCGGCACATATTCACGACTTCATCGAGACGCTGCCGGCCGGTTACGACACGCCGGTCGGCGAGCGTGGCTTGAAACTGTCCGGTGGTGAGAAACAGCGTGTGGCGATTGCGCGTACGGTGTTGAAGAATCCGCCGATCCTGCTGTTCGACGAGGCGACGTCGGCGCTCGATTCGCGTTCTGAACGCGCAATCCAGCACGAACTCGATCAGATCGCCCGCGAGCGCACGACGCTGATCATCGCGCACCGGCTATCGACGGTGGTGCATGCCGAGCAGATCATCGTGATGGACCGTGGGCGGATCGTCGAGCGCGGCACGCACGCGGAACTGCTGCGGGCGGATGGGCTTTTTGCGCAGATGTGGGCGTTGCAGCAGCAACGCGCGGCGCTGCCGGATGAGACGGCCGAGGCTGCGGTTGTGAATGGTGGTGAAGCGTGAAGTGAGTGAGGTGGGTGGCAGCGAGCGTTGTGAATGAGCCGGACAATCGTTAATGCCGCCCACGCAAATGCCGATCAAGCACATCTAGTTGCGCCGGCGTGCCGACGTTCTCCCACAATCCTTCATACAGTTCACCGCTCGCACGCTGCTGCAAGATCGTCTCGTGGTAATACGGCGTCAGCGCACGCCGGGTACCAGGCGCTAGATCGCGAAACATACGCGTGTCGTACAAACCGATGTTGCCAAACGTGTAACGCGACGCCGCATCAAGCGACAGCATTCCGTCTACGAGCCCAAAATCGCCCACAGGGTGGAACGGCGGGTTCGGCACCATGATCAGATGCATACCGGGATCCGGTAGCGCTGCGAGCCGCGATGCATGCATGCGTAGCGACGAATATTCGAAGTCCGCATAAACGTCGCCACTAACTGCAACGAACACACGCTCTTCCCCATCCTCCGCAAGCAGCGGCAGCGCCTGCGCGATACCACCCGCAGTTTCGAGCGCAGTAGATTCAGCGGAATAACGCAACTCGATCCCCCAACGCGAACCGTCACCAAGCGCCGCTTCGATCTGCTCACCGAGCCACGCATGATTGATCACGACGGTCGTAAAGCCGGCCTGCGCAAGCCGCTCGATCTGCCACACGATCAACGGCTTGCCACCCGCTTCGAGCAGCGGCTTCGGGCGAGTATCGGTAAGCGGGCGCATCCGGTCGCCGCGCCCGGCGGCGAAGATCATCGCAGTAGTCAGGGCAGGGTTCATCGACGCAGGCAGCCGGTCAGAACGTGTAGCCGACTTCGTCGGCACGGCCTTCAAGTTCATCGAGCAGCTTCGCGAACGGCCCGAGTGGCCGGTAGCGTTCGGCGACCTTGCGCGCATAACCGATGAAGCGCGGCAGGTCCGGCAGGTAGTGAGACTTGCCGTCGCGGTAGTAAATCCGGCAGAACAGCCCCAGCACCTTGATGTGCCGCTGCAAACCCATCCATTCGAGCTGCCGGTAGAACTCGCCGAAATCGGCATCGACGGGTAGACCCGCTTTTTTCGCGCGTTCCCAGTAATACGCGAAGCAGTCGAGTTCGAAGGCTTCGTCCCAGCTCAGAAACGCATCGCGCAGTAACGACGCGACGTCGTAGGTGATCGGGCCATACACGGCGTCCTGGAAATCGATGACGCCGGGGTTCGGCTGCGTGACCATCAGGTTGCGCGGCATGAAATCGCGCAGCATGAACACCTGCGGCTGCGCCCGCGCGCTTGCAACCAGCAGCGCAAACGTCCGGTCGAGCACGCCGCGCATCGTCTCGTCGACCTCGCGACCCAGATGCCGGCCAACGAACCACTCTGGCATCAACTCCATCTCGCGGCGCAGGAACGCTTCATCGAATGGCGGCAGCACGTCTTCGCGCGACGCGAGCTGCCAGCGGATCAAGGTATCGAGCGCGTCGCGCATCAGCGGGCGGGCGTTGGTGTCGTTGAACGCGCGCAGATACAGCTCGGTACCGAGGTCGGTGACGAGCATGAAACCCGCATCGAAGTCGCTTTCGAGCACGCGCGGTACGTGGACGCCCGCGACCTCCAGCAGACCCGCGACCTGCACGAACTCGCGGCATTTTTCCGGCGGCGGGGCATCGACGGCGATCAGCGTCGTGGCCGCAGCGCCTTCGCCAGCCGTGCCGGTCAGCCGGAAATAGCGGCGAAAACTCGCATCGGCGGAGGCGGGAACCAGCGTGGCAAGATCGAGGCTGTAGCGCTCGCCATGGCTGCGCAACCACGTGCGTAGCTGCTCGAGGCGGGTGTCGGGGGCGTCGGAAGGGGAGGGAGCAGCGTTCTGCGTCATGAAAACCGGGGGAGAAATCGGGGTGGCAACCGTCTTGCCATATAATACCCCACGACTTTTTTGACGCGGCTCGCGTCGGCTTTGCCTGGACGTTCGACTGCCCGCCCATCATCCGACTGGTGGTAATAATCTGTGTGCTTTCCGACTGTTACGGTTCGATTGCGCCGGCGGCCAATCGTGACGCGGAAGCTGACGGCTGGACCGATTCGCCAAACCATACATGCCGCCTAGACAGCTTTTCCGACGCACTCCCACTGCTGACGCCCTGCCGCGCAGACGGCGACTCGTCGCGGCGTTGATCGCCGTGCCGGGCCTCATGCCCGCGCTTGCGCACGCCCAGCTGGCGGGCGAGGCTGCCCAGGCGCAGCCGCTCGACGCACCGTGGGGCCTGCGGCTCGCCCCGCAACTCGAAGAGCATCAGCTGGAAAGCGGGAAGAAGCCCGCCACCTTCGTGCTTGGCGACACTACGACCGGTACCTCCGACCAGGACATGGCCGCGAAGGGCGCCGCCGAGATCCGCCGCAACACCGCGGTGATCAAGGCCGACGCGCTGCATTACGACGAAGACACCGACATGGCCGATGCTTACGGCAAGGTGCATGTCGTGAGCAACGGCGTGACCTTCGTCGGGCCCGAAGCGCACATGCGGGTCGAGTCGAACGAGGGCTACATGCCCGTGCCGAAGTACCACTTCAATGCGACGGGTGGCTCGGGCAGCGCGCAGCGGGTCGACATGCTCGACAGCGAGCGTTCGATATTCAAGAGCGGTACGTACACCGCGTGCCAGTGCGAAACGAACCCCGCGTGGTACATCAAGGGCACCGAGTTCAACTTCGACACCGGCGCCGATGAAGGTGTCGTGCACAACGGTGTGCTGTTCTTCCAGGGAGTGCCGGTATTTGCCAGTCCCTGGCTGTCGTTCCCGCTCTCGGGCGCCCGCCGCAGCGGCTTTCTGCCGCCCACCTACTCGTTCGGCGGGACCAACGGGTTCGAGCTGTCGGTGCCGTATTACTTCAACATCGCACCGAATCGCGACCTGACGCTGACACCGGACATCATCTCGCGGCGCGGGTTGATGACGGACGCGTCGTTCCGCTACCTGTCGGCGACCTATTCCGGTTCGATCACAGGCCAGTTCCTGCCGCACGATGCGATTACCAAGACGAACCGCTACTCGCTGTCGATCCAGCACAACCAGAACTTCGGGAACGGGTTCGGTGGCTACATCCACTACGACAAGGTGTCGGATAACAGCTTCCCGGAAGATCTCGGTTCGGTCACGTCGCAGATCCTCAACGGTACGCAGCTGCTGTATCAGCAGGAAGCCGGGCTGACCTACAACAACGGTCCGTGGTCGGTGCTCGCGCGCGAGCAGCACTGGCAGACGCTGACGCCGTCGGTGGCGCCGTACGGGCGCGAGCCGCAGTTAAACGTGAAGTACACGAAGTACAACGCCGGCGGTTTCGACTTCGGCGCCGAAGCCGACTACTCGCGCTTCCGCATCACCACGGCGGATACGACCCAGGGCGACCGGTTGATGTTCAACCCGTACCTGTCGTATTCGATCGTCGGGCCGGGCTACTTCGTTACGCCGAAGATCCAGTACCACTTCGCGTCGTACGACCTGAGCAACATCGGCAACTCGATTGCCGGTCAGGCGCCGATACCGGGCCAGCCCAAGAACTTCACCGAGTCCATCCCGACCCTCTCGTTCGACACGGGCCTGATTTTCGATCGCTCGGTGCGCCTGTTCGGCCACGACTACATCCAGACGCTCGAGCCGCGCCTGTATTACGTCTACACGCCGTACCGGAACCAGAACTTTGCGCCGCTGTTCGATACCGCGGATGCCGACTTCGGACTCGCGGAAATCTTCACGCCGAACACGTTCGTCGGCAACGACCGCATTGCCGACGCGAATCGCCTGACGGCCGCGATCACGACGCGCTTTATCGATTCGGCAACCGGCGACGAACGCGCGCGTTTCGTACTCGCGCAGCAATATTATTTCCAGGACCAGCGCGTCACGCTGCTGCCGACGCAGACGCCTGCGCAGGCCACGCACTCGGACCTGATCGCCGGGGCGGCGCTGAAACTCGGCGCCGGTTTTCAGTCGGAAACCGCAGTCCAATATAATGCGGACAACAATCAGCTCGTGCAGGCCAGCGCCGGGTTTGGTTTCAGTCCGGACGCGGGCAAGGTGATCAACCTTTCGTATCGTTACACGCGTGCCGAAACCACGCTGAACAACACGCCGATCCGGCAGATCACCGTGTCTGCACAGTGGCCGCTGACGCACCATGTGTATGGGGTGGCGCGGATCAATTACGATCTGGCCGGGCATGCGCTGGTCGACAGCCTGATCGGCATGCAATACGACGCGGACTGCTGGACGCTTGGTCTCGGCGTGCAACGCTACGCGGATGCGGTGAATTCGGCGGGGCAGCCGACTCAAGGTACGCGGTTTCTTGCGCAGATCACGTTCAAAGGCCTGAGCAGCATCGACAACGGGCTGATCACCTCGTTCCGCGCTGGCGTGCCGGGGTACACACCGCTGCCGCCGCCGCTGCCGCCCGAAGCACGTTTCACGAATTACGATTGACGGTCGCCCGATCATCGACAAACGAGCAAAGACGGGCGAGGGCGCGCCCGGCATCATTGGAGTATCTGTGGGAATCATGAAAAAGCTTCGCTTGGCATCGCTCGCGGCCGGACTGGTTGCCGCCGCGTCTTTCCTGTCGGCCGTGCCGGTGCAGGCGCAAGCCTTGCGCCCGATAGACAACGGTCAGACCGTCGACATGATCGCCGCCGTCGTCAACGACGGTGTTATCACCCAGCGCGAGCTCGATCAGCGCATGGGCCTGATCACGCGTCGCCTGAACCAGCAGGGCGCGCCGGTTCCGCCGATCGACCAGTTGCGTCAGCAGGTGCTGAACCAGATGGTGCTCGAGCGCATCCAGCTGCAGAAGGCCCGCGAAGACGGCATCAACGTCGACGACACGGCCGTGCAGCGCACGCTGGAGCGGCTCGCGCAGGCGAACAACCTGACGCTCGATGTCTACCGCTCGCGTATCGAGGCCCAGGGCGTGCCCTGGTCGACCTTCACCAACGACGCCCGCACCGAACTGATCCTCTCGCGTCTGCGCGAGAAGGAAGTGGATAGCAAGGTCGTCGTGTCGGATGCGGAAGTCGCGAACTACATCGCGAGCCAGCGTGGACCGAACGCCGGGCTGACGAGCGACCTGCGCTTCGAGCACATCCTGCTGAAGGCGCCGCTCAATGCGTCGCAGACCGACATCGAAGCGGCCCAGCAGAAAGCCCAGGCGCTGCTGAAGGAAGCGACTGCCCCCGGCAGCAACTTCGAGAAGCTTGCGAAGGCCAATTCGCAGGCCGCCGATGCGTCGAAGGGTGGCGACACGGGCTACAAGCCGCCGTCGCAGCTACCCGCCGATTTCGTCAAGGCGGCTTCGTCGCTGCGTCCGGGACAGGTCAATCCGGATGTGATCCGCACCGGCGACGGTTTCGAAATCGTTCGTCTCGTGGACCGTCGCACGGGCCAGGGTACGTCGTCAGCTGACGCGCCGAAGCTCGTGCAGACGCATGTGCGGCACATCCTGCTGCGCGTGGGCGACGGCATGTCGGAACCGGCGGCGCGCCAGAAGCTGCTCGACATCAAGCAGCAGATTGCCCAGGGCGGCGACTTCGCGAAGTTCGCGCGGACCTACTCGCAGGATGGCTCGGCGTCGCAGGGCGGCGATCTCGGCTGGATCAGCCCGGGCGAAACCGTGCCCGAGTTCGAGCGTGCAATGAACAGCCTGCAGGACAACCAGGTCAGCGATCCGGTGCGCAGCGAATACGGCTATCACCTGATCCAGGTGCTCGGCCGTCGTGACGCAGAAGGCTCGGTCTCGCAACAGATGGACCTCGCCCGTCAGGCGATCGGTCAGCGCAAGGCCGAACAGGCGTATGCAGACTGGCTGCGTCAGTTGCGCGACACCGCGTACGTCGACTACAAGGTCGGCTCGGCGCCTGGCACGCCGCAGCAATAACCCAATCACCATGACGAACGCTGCTCCGTCGTCCCACGCACCGCTGCACATCGCGATCACAACCGGCGAGCCCGCCGGCGTCGGTCCCGAGCTGACCGTGCTGGCGATGGCGGCTGCAGCCGCGCATTGGCCCGATGCGCGCTTCACGGTGCTCGGCGATGTCGGGTTGCTCGAAGCGCGCGCGAAAGCTGTAGGGGTCGATTGGGCGGCATTGCCGGCCGATCGCGTGACTGCCGAACATCGGCCGCTTGGCGTGCCTTCGCAGGCCGGCAAGCTCGACGTGGCGAATGGCCGCTACGTGCTTGGCCTGCTCGATGCGGCGATCGACGGTGCACTGGCCGGTACGTACGACGCGATCGTCACTGCGCCGCTGCAGAAAAGCACGATCAACGATGCCGGTGTGCCGTTCACCGGCCACACCGAATATCTGGCGGAGCGCACTCATACGCCGCAGGTCGTGATGATGCTGGCCGGCACCGGCGAGCGACCGCTGCGCGTTGCGCTCGCTACGACACATCTCGCGCTCAAGGACGTGCCCGCAGCATTGACGATCGATGGTCTGCTCGACACGCTGCGCATCATCCATCGCGATCTGTGCCGGCACCTCGGGTTGTCCGCGCCGCGCATCCTCGTGACCGGGCTCAATCCGCATGCAGGCGAGAACGGTTATCTGGGCCGCGAAGAAATCGATGTGATCGCGCCAGCGCTAAAGCGCGCGAACGACGAAGGCATCGATGCACGCGGCCCCTATCCCGCCGACACGCTGTTCCAGCCGCGCTATCTGGCCGACGCCGATTGCGTGCTCGCGATGTTCCACGACCAGGGTCTGCCGGTACTCAAGTACGCGACCTTCGGCGAAGGCATCAACGTGACGCTGGGTTTGCCCATCATCCGCACGTCGGTCGACCACGGCACCGCACTCGATCTGGCCGGCACTGGCCGCGCCGATGGCGGCAGCCTGATCGCGGCGATCGACGCGGCCGTTTCGATGGCGCGCCATCGCCGCGCCATCTGATCTCTTTTTAAGCGCTTCTTCGATGTCCACCAGCCGACAGCATCAAGGCCATTTCGCGCGCAAACGCTTCGGGCAGAATTTTCTGGTCGACATGGGCGTGATCGATTCGATCGTCGACCTGATCCGCCCCAAACGCGGCGAACGCATGGTCGAAATCGGACCGGGGCTCGGCGCGCTGACCGGACCGTTGATCGAACGCCTCGCCACACCCGAAGCGCCGTTGCATGCGGTCGAACTCGATCGCGATCTGATCGGCCGGCTGCAAAAGAAATTCGGCGAGCTGCTCGAGCTGCATGCGGGCGATGCGCTCGCGTTCGATTTCGGCGCGCTTGCCGGTGCCGGTGAAGAACCGGTGCTGCGGATTGTCGGTAATCTGCCGTACAACATTTCGAGCCCGCTGCTGTTCCATCTCACCGAGTTCGCGCCGCGCGTCATCGATCAACACTTCATGCTGCAGAACGAGGTCGTCGAGCGGATGGTCGCGGAACCGGGTAGCAAGGCATTCAGCCGGCTGTCCGTAATGTTGCAGTACCGCTATGTGATCGACAAGCTACTGGATGTGCCTCCCGAATCGTTCCAGCCGCCGCCCAAGGTCGACTCGGCGATCGTCCGGATGATTCCGTACGCGCCGCACGAGCTGGCCGCCGTCGATACACACGTGCTCGGCGAAGTGGTCACCGCGGCGTTCTCGCAGCGTCGCAAGATGCTGCGCAACACGCTCGGGGCATATCGCAACACGGTCGATTTCGACGCGCTCGCGTTCGATCTGCAACGCCGGGCGGAAGACGTGCCCGTCGATGAGTACGTGCGCCTCGCGCAGGCCGTGGCCGCGGCGGCCGCGAAGTAAGGCTCAAGCGCCGCGCCGCTCGCCCGATGGCGTCGGCGCGTTGACCAGCACGATACCGCCCAGCACCAGCAGCGCCGCCATCAGAAAGCGCCCGCTGAACGACTCGCCGAGCAGCAGCACGCCGAAGGTCACGCCAAACAGCGGTGTGAGAAACGAAAACACCGACAACCTCGACGCCGTATAGCGCGTCAGCAGCCAGAACCACACCAGGTAGCTGACGAACGCGACGATCACCGCCTGATACGCGAGGCTGATCGTGGCCAGCGGTGTGATCGTGTCGATTCGGGCTTCGCCAAGCGCGAACGCCAGCGCGAGCAGCACAACCGCCGATACCGCCAGCTGATAGAACAGCGTCTTGCTCGCACTCGCTTGCGCGAGACGTGTCGCGCGCACGACCACCGTCGTCGCGGCCCACGCGATTCCCGCGAGCACACCGAGCGCATCGCCGATCACCCCCGTCACGGCCGACCCGCTGTGCCCTGGAACCGCGCGCGTGAAACCATCGGCGAAGGCGAGCGCCATCCCTGCAAACGCAACGATGATGCCAATCCACTGGATGCGCCGCATCCGCTCGCCCGCCACGAACGCGTGCAGACCGAGCGCGGTGAAGCACGGCGCGGTGTAGAGGAACACGGCCATGCGCGATGCGCTCGTCAGCGTGAGACCGAGGAAGATGCAGACGAACTCGGCGGCGAACAGCAGGCCCGCGAGCAACCCTGCGCCGAGCGTACCGTCCGCGCGAAAGAGCGGCGTGCCGCGAGCGCGTGCCCAGCCCCACACCAGCAGCGTCGCGATCGCGGAGCGCAGACCGGCCTGGAACAGCGGTGCGAGCGCCGTATTCGTACTCTTGATCGCCACTTGCTGCAGGCCCCAGATCGCACACAGTACGACCATCAGGATCACAGCGAAGCTGTCGGGTGCGCGGCGCGTGGATATCGTCGTTGCAGTGCTCATCGCATTGCCGCCGTGAGAAGGGAAGGACAGGTCATCGGATGGGAAACCGCGTGCAGGGAGTGACGGCCGATGGTATTGGCCTGGTGCATCGAGCTGGGTCCTGTACGCGTTTGTCTCCGTTGTGCCCCAGCTTCTTCGTACGATATCAAACCGGACCGGTGGGCGCCGCGATGACCCCTCGGCGTGCGTGTGCATCGACTGATTTGCGAACCGCCACCAACCGCGTCATGACGCGCAGAAACCGTCCCGGCGGAAAAGCGCGTCCGCGAGCAACGGCGTGCGTTTCCGGGTACATTTACGTCCTCGATATCCAGCAACAGGGAGTGCATCATGCGCCTGCTTCACACCATGCTTCGGGTCGGTAATCTCGACCGTTCGATCAAGTTCTACACCGAGTTGCTCGGCATGAAGTTGCTGCGCCGTCACGACTATCCGGAAGGCAAGTTCACGCTCGCTTTTGTCGGCTATACCGACGAGCGCGATGGTACGGTGCTCGAACTCACGCACAACTGGGACACGGAATCCTACGATCTGGGCAGCGGCTTCGGGCATCTCGCGGTCGAGGTCGAAGACGCGTACGCGGCATGCGACCTCATCAAGGCGCAGGGCGGCACGGTGGTGCGCGAAGCGGGACCGATGAAGCACGGTACGACCGTGATCGCGTTCGTCACGGACCCGGACGGCTACAAGATCGAATTCATCCAGAAGAAGACGCAATGACGGTGGCTGAAACACATGCCGAGGCAGCAGCCTGCATCGACGAACTTCAATCGATCCATGTGCAGATTGCCGCATGGTTTGACGGCACGATCGGCGCCGATGCGCTCGACGCGATCATGGCGCACTTCGCTGACGATTTTACGCTGGTCACCACTGCAGGCGCGGCGCTCGATCGTGCGGGGCTCGCGCAGTTGTTCGGTGGTGCACATGGTGCGCGGCCTGGCTGCACGATCACTATCGACGATATCGCCGTCATCGCATCCTGGCCGACTGGCGCGGTGCTCGGTTACACCGAACATCAGACGAGCAGCGCCGGCAGCAACGTGCGTCGCTCCACAGCGGTATTCGAGGTAGATGCACAGCGCAACGTGCGCTGGCGCCGTCTGCACGAAACGTTCACGACGGCGGCGTAACGCCATAAAAAGGCATCGCTGCGGGGCACGTGCGCCGCAGCCGCAGCCACAACGCGCCGCAACCCTAAAGCGTCGGCAACAGCTCTGGTGGATGATGCTTCAAGGTCTGCCGCGCTTCGCGGAACTCCGGAAAAATCGACTCGACAGTTTGCCAGAAACGCGGACTGTGATTCATCTCGCGCAGATGCGCGAGTTCGTGAGCGACGACGTAGTCGATGATCGACAGCGGAAAGTGGATGAGTCGCCAGTTCAGGCGAATCTTGCCGTCACTTGAACAGCTACCCCAGCGCGTCGCAGCCGACGACAACGCATACGCGCGATAGTCGACGCCGAGTTTCTGCGCGTAGACGTCGAGCCGTTCACCGAAGATGCGCTTCGCTTCGCCCTGCAACCAGCCCTGCACACGGTCCTTGATCTGCTGCTGCTCCGCGTGCGACGACAGGGGCAAACCCAGCGTCGCGGACGGCGCATCGAACGCAAGATTTGGCGCACCAAGCGCGACGCGCACCGGCTGCCCGAGATACGGCACTTCAGCACCATCTTTCCAGTCGATGCGCGGCAACGCACGCTGCTCGACACGCGTCTGCCATTCAGTGAGCTTCGCGAAAATCCAGCGCTGTTTTTCGGCGATCGCGATTTCGATATCGGCGATCGTCACCCAGCGCGGCGCAGTGATCGTGAGACCCGTACCGTCGATCGCAAAACCGATCGAGCGGCGTGCCGAACGTTTGAGCAGGTAGGGGAGCGTCTGCGCACCCAGCGTCATGCTGCGCAGTTTCGTGCCGTCCGGTGCGCGCAGCACCGTGGGTTTCTGTGGCGCGGACGGCGGCGCGATGCCGGGCTCGTTGAAGAGCGGCAGATCGAGTTGCCGGCTATCGAGCGCCGCAGCGGGCTGCGGTGGTGAGGACTTCTGCATCGGATCCGGTTTCGCGCAAAAAACGCCCGTCAGGCGTGGGCGCGTCAGATTTGGGCGGCGGCGGGCGTGCTGTCCGCAGCGCGGTACGCTTCGGGATCGATGCGGCGCATTTCAGCTTCGATCCACGTTTCGACGCGCGTGTTCACTTCGTCGGGCGTGAGCCCCGTTGTGTCCATCGGCTTGCCGATCGACACCGTGACTATACCCGGATATTTAAAAAACGAGTTACGGGGCCACACGCGTCCCGCATTGTGTGCGATCGGCACGACGGGTGCGCCGGTTGCGATCGCAAAGCGTGGGCCGCCGGTCTTGTACTTGCCCTGCTTGCCGGTCGGCGTGCGCGTGCCTTCTGGAAACATGATGACCCATGCGCCTTCTTCCATGCGCGCCTTGCCTTGCCGCGTCACTGAATCGAAAGCATTCTTGCCTTCCTTGCGATCGATATGGACCATCTTCAGCATGCCGAGTGTCCAGCCGAAGAACGGCACGAACAGCAACTCGCGCTTGAACACGTAGCAGAGCGGACGCGGCATCAGGGCCGGGAACGCGAACGTCTCCCACGCCGACTGGTGCTTCGAGAGCAGCACGGCAGGCCCGTTGGGCAGATTCTCGAAACCTTCGATCCGGTACTTGATGCCATTCAGCCAGCGCGCCGCGAAGACCGTCGAGCGGCACCATCCCGTCACCATCCAGTAGCGCCTGTCGGCGCGCAGGAACGGAAACACGATAAAGCAGGCGATCGCGTACGGCGGCGTGTAGACGACGAAGAAGATCAGCAGAAGGAGCGAACGGAGAAAGCGCATCGGCGGGGTCGGTCAGTAGGAGTGATGTGCGGCGTGCCGGTCACTCGTGTTCTTCGGAGAGAAAGTCGAGCGCGAATGCGCGCAGGTCTTCGTGTACGGTCGTGCCGTCAGGCAGGCCGCCTGCGGCGAGCGTCTTGCGGCCTTTGCCTGTCAATACCAGATGCAGCTTCATGCCGAGTGCGGCGCCCGCCTGCAGGTCGCGCAGCGCATCGCCGACCACCGGCGTTTGCGTTGCGTCGACGTCGAAACGTTCGACCGCCATCTTCAGCATGCCGGGCTTCGGCTTGCGGCACTCGCAGTGGTCCTGGGCCGTATGCGGGCAGAAGAACACGGCGTCGATGCGTCCGCCGACGGCCGCGGCCGCCCGGTGCATCTTCACGTGCATCGCGTTGAGCGCGTTCATGTCGAAAAGACCGCGGCCGATGCCCGACTGGTTCGTCGCAACCGCGACACGATAGCCGGCCTGATTGAGCCGGGCGATCGCTTCGAACGCGCCGGGCAGCGCGATCCATTCATCGGGAGATTTGATGAACGCATCCGAGTCGACGTTGATCACACCGTCCCGGTCGAGCACGACGAGTTTTCTGGTGGAAGTCCCCATGGTGCGCACTCAGGCGGCAAGCCGAGAAATGTCGGCGACGCAGTTCATCTGCTGATGCAGCGCGCCGAGCAGGGCCAGACGGTTGGCGCGCAACGCCGGGTCTTCGGCGTTGACCATCACGTCGTTGAAGAACGTGTCGACCGGTTCGCGCAACGCGGCGAGCGCGGATAGCGCGCCGGTGTAGTCGCGTTGTGCAAGCTGCGACTGCACGCGCGGCGCAACCTGTTCGAGCTGGGCGTAGAGCGCTTTTTCGGCGGTTTCGGTGAGCAGCGCAGTCTGCACGCCGCCCGACGTTGACACGTCGGACTTCTTCAGGATGTTCGAGATGCGCTTGTTCGCGGCTGCCAGCGAGCCGGCCTCCGCAAGCAACGCAAACTCGCGTACGGCTTCGAGGCGCGCGACGAGGTCGTCGAAACGCGTCGGATTCAGCGCGAGCACCGCGTCGATTTCGGCGGCTGCGAAACCGCGTTCGCGCAGCAGGCCACGCAGACGATCGAGACAGAATTCATAGATCGCCGTTGTCGCATCGACGACGTTCGGCACTGCGGCGAACTGCGCATGCGCGGCACGCAGCAGCTCGACGAGATCGACCGGTAGCTGCTTTTCGACGAGGATGCGCAGCACACCGAGTGCGTGACGGCGCAGTGCGAACGGATCTTTTTCACCGGTCGGCTGCAGGCCAATACCCCAGATACCGACGAGCGTTTCGAGTTTGTCCGCGAGCGCGACGACCGTGCCCGTTGCGGTGGCCGGTAATGCATCGCCGGAAAAACGCGGCTGATAGTGTTCCGAACACGCGAGTGCGACTTCTTCAGGCTCGCCGTCGTGACGTGCGTAGTACGTGCCCATCGTGCCTTGCAGCTCGGGGAATTCGCCGACCATGTCGGTGATCAGGTCCGCCTTGGCAAGGTAGGCAGCGCGCTTCGCCAGTGCCACGTTGGCGCCTGCCAGCGCAGCAATCTCGCCGGCCAGCGCCTCGACGCGTTCAACGCGTTGCAGTGTCGAGCCAAGCTTGTTGTGATAGACGACGTTCGCAAGTTGCGGCACGCGCTCGGCGAGCGGTTTCTTCTTGTCCTGCTCGAAGAAGAATTTCGCGTCGGCAAGACGCGGACGCACGACCCGCTCGTTACCTTCGATGATCTCGCCCGGCGTCTTCGTCTCGATGTTCGACACGATCAGGAAGCGCGGACGCAGCTTGCTTGCAGCATCGGTGAGCGCGAAGTACTTCTGGTTCGTCTGCATCGTGAGAATCAGACATTCCTGCGGCACCTGCAGATATTCGTCTTCGAACGTGCACGCATACACGGCCGGCCATTCGACCAGTGACGTCACTTCATCGAGCAGCGCCTCGGGCATCACGACCTGATCGCCGTCGGCCTGCGCAAGCAACTGTGTGCGAATCGTTTCCTTGCGCTCGACGAAGCTCGCGACCACATGGCCTTTTTCGCGCAGCGTGTGGGCGTAGCTATCGGCGTGCTGGATCGCGATGAAGCCTTCGGACAGGAAGCGGTGGCCGAGCGTCGTGTCGTCGGCATCGATGCCGAATGCGCTGACCGGCACGACGCGCTCGCCATGCAGGACGGTGAGCCGCTGTACGGGGCGCACGAACTGGATGTTGGTGCCGTCCGGGCGCTGGTACGTCATACCCTTGGGGATAGGCAGCTTCGAAAGCGTGAGCGTTTCGTCGAGCGCGGCTTGCAGACCTTCAGCGAGCGTCGCGCCGGGCGCGGCGTAGCGTAGGAAGAACGCATCGGCCTTACCGTCCGACGCACGTTCGAGATCGCTTACCGAGAAATCGGGGAAGCCGAGTGCGGCGAGCTTCTTCGCGAGCGGCGCGGTGGGCTTGCCGTCGGCGTCGAGCGCAACCGATACCGGCAGCACTTTTTCGCGCACGTGCTTTTCAGGCGCGACGGCGCGCACGTTGCGGATCATCACCGCGAGCCGGCGCGGTGTCGCATAGCGTTCGAACGACGGTTCGCCTTCGATCAGGTCGCGCGCCGCGAGGCGCTGCGCAATGCCTTCGGCGAACGCGTCGCCGAGACGCGCGAGCGCCTTCGGCGGCAATTCTTCCGTGAGCAGTTCGACGAGCAGGGTGGCTTGGTGGGCTTGAGTCATTTCTTCGGGGTCTCGTCAGTCCGGATCGATCTTGCGTTCGACTTTGAGCGGCGGCGCCCAGGCGGGCTTCGCGGCGTCCTGTTCGTCGGTGGTGAGGCCGGGTACGGCGTGCACCGGATTGCCGAGCATCGGGAAGCCGAGCTTTTCGCGCGAGTCGTAATATGCCTGCGCGACGAGACGCGACAGTGCGCGGATGCGGCCGATATACGCGGCGCGTTCGGTCACGGAAATCGCACCGCGCGCATCGAGCAGGTTGAACGTGTGGCCGGCCTTCAGCACGAGTTCATACGCCGGCAGCGCGATCTGCGCCTCGATCATGCGCTTCGCTTCGGCTTCGTAGCTGTTGAAGAACGTGAACAGCAGATCGACGTTCGCATGTTCGAAGTTGTACGTGGACTGCTCGACTTCGTTCTGGTGATACACATCGCGGTAAGTGAGGCGGCGCAGCTCGGGGCCGTTCGGGCCTTGCTCTTCCCACTCGGTCCATGTCAGGTCATAGATGTTGTCGACCTTCTGCAGATACATCGCGAGACGCTCGAGCCCGTACGTGATTTCGCCGAGCACCGGCTTGCAGTCGAGCCCGCCCACCTGCTGGAAGTACGTGAACTGCGTCACTTCCATGCCGTTCAGCCACACTTCCCAGCCGAGACCCCACGCGCCGAGCGTCGGATTTTCCCAGTCGTCCTCGACGAAGCGCACGTCGTTCTGCTGTAGATCCAGACCGAGTGCTTCGAGTGAGCCGAGGTACAGGTCGAGGATGTTTTCCGGCGCGGGCTTGAGCACGGCCTGGTACTGGTAGTAGTGCTGCAGACGGTTCGGGTTCTCGCCATAGCGGCCGTCCTTCGGTCGGCGCGACGGCTGCACATAGGCGGCTCGCCACGGCTCCGGGCCGATTGCCCGCAGGAACGTATGAACGTGGGACGTGCCCGCGCCGACTTCCATGTCGATTGGCTGGAGCAGCGCGCAGCCCTGCTTGTCCCAGTAGGATTGCAGCGTCAGGATGATTTGCTGAAACGTGAGCATGAAGTGCCTTTCAGGCAGACCGCGCCCACGGCGCGATTGCTGCGCGGCGCGAGCCGGCGGCAACCGGCCGGTGGCGCGGCCCAGGTGCTAAAACGTTGAATTTTACCGGATTGACGGTGCGTTGAGACTTTCTGCGGAGCTCAGGTGTTGCGGCTGTCGTCGGCGGTGGTGGATGTCGTGGTTTTTTCGCTCTTAAGAGCGTTGCCGCGGCGCCCTGGCCGCCTCAGCCGCCCTGGTCCAAAGGCGAAGCCGAACGCGAGCAGGATCAGCGAAACGACGAGCACCGTGTTATTGCCGCTCGTCACGTAGGGTGTATTGCCGGTCATGCCTTGCACGGTCGTGTCGAGCGCGCCGATGGTGAACGGCCGCAACCGTCCGGTCACGTTGCCGTGTGCATCGATGGCAGCGGTGGTGCCGGTATTGGTGGCGCGCAGCATCGGCCGGCCGGTTTCCAGCGAGCGCATCCGCGCAATCTGCAGATGCTGGTCGAGTGCGATGGTATTGCCGAACCAGCCAAGATTCGTCGAATTGATCAGCACGCTCACGGGCGTCGCGTTTTCGCGCACGGTGCGCGCGATTTCCTCGCCGAACAGATCCTCGTAGCAGATATCGACGGAGATCGCGTCGTTGTGGACCATGAACGGCTTTTGCACCGGTGCCCCGCGGTCGAAATCGCCGAGCGGGATGTTCATCATCTGGACGAACCAGCGGAAGCCCCAGGGCACGAACTCGCCGAACGGCACCAGGTGATGCTTGTCGTAGCGATAGAGGTCACGCGTTCCCGGCGTCATACCGAACAGGCTGTTCGTGTAGTCGACGATGCGGCGGTCCGGCGTAACCTTGCCGCCGATCGCGCCAAACACGATCGACGTACCGGTCGAATCGGCGAAATTGCGCACGGCGACGCCGAAGTCCTCGGGCACATCCTGGACGAGCACGGGGATCGCGGTTTCCGGTGTGACGACGAGGTCGGCGGGCTTTGCGGTGATCATCCGCTCAAACTCGCGGATCGCACCGACTACACCGGCTTCGTCGAATTTCATGTCCTGCGGCACGTTGCCTTGCAGGAGCCGCACCTTCAGCGGTGCATTTGTCGGTGTGGTCCACGCGACGAGCCGCAGCAGCGGGCCCGCTGCGATCAGCGCGAGCGCGACGATTGCGGGCGTGGCGATGCGCGCGGTGCGTGAGCTGCCGTTGCTGTTGCTGCTGTTACTGCCGCTGCCGCGCGGTTCACGTGCTCGCACCCACGCTTGCACGATCAAAGCGGCAATCAGCGCAAGCACCCAGCCGATGCCATACACCCCTGCCACCGGAGCAAACCCGGCAAGCGGCCCATCGACCTGCGGATACCCGCTCGCAAGCCACGGAAAGCCCGTGAAGATCGTGCCACGCAGCCATTCACCGATCGCCCACGCGCTCGCGAACGCAAACGCGCCGTGCCACGTTGGCGCGAACGGCCGGTCGTCGAGTGGGGAGAGTGCGCCGTTGCGCGCGTGTCCTGCGCAGAATGACCAGATACCGGCAGCCAGCGCCGGATACAAAGCGAGGTACAGCGAGAACAGCGCAACCGCCGCGCCCGCGAGCACCGCGGGCATGCCGCCGTACACGTGCATGCTGACGTACAACCACCACACGCCCGTGACGAAGTTGCCGAAGCCGAATGCACCGCCCGTGAGCGCCGCGCTCTTCCAGCCGGTCGTCCGCGTGAGCCACGCGAAGAAAAACACGAACAGCACGATTTCGAGCCAGCCGCCGTGCGGCGTCGGCGCGAACGACAGCGTGTTCGCCGCGCCAGCAAAGAAGGCTATTAAATAGTGCGAGCGAGGTAGCGTGCGGCCGTTGCGGACCGGAGCAATGGCTGCGGCCGGCGTTACACCAGGCTGCAGACGGGAGGAGATCGGGTCGGCCATCGTTACGCGGTCGGCGGGAAAGGTGAAGGGAGAACGGCGGGCTCAGGTCTGCACGTGCTGCGCGTCGCGCTCGCGCTGACCGGCCATCGGGTCGCGGCGCACGAGCAGCATGTGTATCTGACGCGCATCGCCGCGCAGGATCTCGAAGATCAGGTCATCGAGGCGAACCTTCTCGCCCCGGTGCGGCACGCGGCCGAAATGATGCGTCACGAGTCCGCCGATCGTGTCGACTTCATCGTCGGAATAGTGCGTACCGAATGCCTCGTTGAACTGCTCGATCTCCGTGAGCGCACGCACGCGGAAACGGCCGTCCGGCGACGCAATGATGTTGCCGCTTTCCTCGTCGAAATCGTATTCGTCCTCGATGTCGCCGACGATCTGCTCGAGCACGTCCTCGATCGTGATGAGGCCGGCAACGCCGCCGTACTCATCGACGACGATCGCGATGTGATTGCGGTTCACGCGGAAGTCGTGCAGCAGCACGTTCAGGCGCTTCGACTCGGGGATGAACACCGCGGGGCGCAACATGCCGCGCACATCGAATTCTTCTTCGGCGTAGTAGCGCAGCAGATCTTTGGCGAGCAGCACGCCGATCACATTGTCGCGATTGCCTTCGTAGACCGGGTAGCGCGAGTGCGCCTTGTCGAGCACGTACGGCATGAATTCGTCGGGGGTCTCGGCGATGTTGATCGCATCCATTTGCGCGCGCGGAATCATGATGTCGCGTGCGCAGAGTTCGGAGACCTGGAAGACGCCCTCGATCATCGACAGCGAGTCCGCGTCGATCAGATTGCGCTCATGCGCATCCTGGAGGATTTCGAGGAGTTCGCCGCGAGAATCGGGTTCGGGCGAGATGAAGTCGGTCAGTCGCTCGAGTAGCGAGCGCTTTTCCTGGGGTTTGCCTGTAGAGCGTCGACTGGGATAGGTGTCGTTCATGGTGATGCGCCCGGCCAGACTGGGCGCGCTGTTGCAGAGCACTTAGGATACACCACGCACATGGCGCGACCGTGTCTCAGGGACACCGGCAGCGAAGGCCGCCGGGCTGGGCGCGACCGCCGTGCGAGGCGGGCTAGGGCCATCCTAACCGATCGAAACGAAAAAGGCGTGATGGAGAAAAATCGCGGCGAGTCGTGATCGCTCGGTGGCCACGGAGTGACGAATCAACTAACGGCAGCGTGCGAGCAACGCTTCGAGTGCGCGATCCGGCATACCGCTTTCGCGCAGCGCGACGACGGTCCGGCTCACGTAGTCGAGTGTCGTGCCGTAGCGGCCGTTCGCGCAGCCGAGCACCGTTTTCACGACCTCGTCGGGCAGCTTGCCGGTGTAGGTCACGACATCGCGACGCATCACGAACGCGAGCGCGGCGATGCGCCGGCCGTCGGCGAGCACGCACGGCAGCCACGCGGGCCGGTACGAACCCATCGCCATTTCGCGGCGCCACAGCGCTTCGAGATGCGGCATTGCGCCTTCGGCGGCGAGCCGGAACGCGATGCCGCTACACGAGCCGCCACGATCGAGTGCGAGCACGAGCCCCGGCTGCTCCGGCGTGCCGCGATTCACGCGCGACCACAGGTACAGCCCGCGATGGTAGCCGTGCACACGTGAGCGCATGGATTCGGCGGTCGGCAGGCCGGGATTCCAGATCAGCGAGCCATAGCCGAAAAGCCACAGGTCACTCGTGCGGTCCCAGCCGGCTAGCGTCGTGTCGAGCGACGCGCGCAGTTCGCTTTCCGTCAGCAGTCGCGATTCACCGAGCATCGGCGGATAGCCGGGGTTCGGCAGCGCGGTGTTGCTTTCGTCATTGACGCTGCTGTTGGAGGCAGCGGCAGGAGCGGGGTTGCGGGCGTTCACGGCGATTTCGCGGGACGGTGATGTGGGTGGTTTTAGCGTGCAGCGATAATGCGGTTACCGGTAAGGATCCGGAAAGCCCAGTTCCTCGAGGATACCGGTTTCGATCGCTTCCATCTCTTCGGCTTCCGCCGCGACCTCGTGATCGTAGCCCTGCGCATGCAGCGCGCCATGCACCAGCAGATGCGCGTAGTGCGCGACGAGCGGCTTGTTCTGCTCGGCGGCTTCTTTTTCGACCACCGGGCAGCACAGGATCAGATCGCCGGTAACCGGATCGTCCTCGGATTCCGCATACGCAAACGTCAGCACGTTGGTCGCGTAATCCTTGCCGCGGTATGTGCGGTTCAGCGTGCGACCCTCGTCGGCATCGACGAAGCGCACCGTCAGTTCCGCGTCCGCGAACAGCGCGGCCTTCAGCCATCCCGCGACGCTCGCGCGCGGCAGCACCTGCTTGTGCTCCGGCCACGCTTTCGCGGCGGGGAACTGCAGGTTCAGCGTCAGTTTCGGAGCGCGGCTCATGGTCCTCAATGTCCTCAGCGCGCGTTGCCGGTGTCGTCTTTCTTCGAATGCGCGTCGTACGCTTCGACGATGCGCGCGACGAGCGGATGCCGGACCACGTCCGCACTCGTGAAGCGCGTGATCGCGATACCGCGTACCTCCGACAGCACCTGCTGCGCTTCGATCAACCCGCTCTTGTGGCCGCGCGGCAGATCGACCTGAGTGGTGTCGCCGGTCACGACCGCCTTCGAGCCGAAGCCGATCCGCGTGAGGAACATCTTCATCTGTTCCGGCGTCGTGTTCTGCGCTTCGTCGAGGATGATGAACGCATGATTCAGCGTGCGGCCGCGCATGTAGGCGAGCGGCGCGATTTCGATCATCTGCCGCTCGAACATCTTCGCGGTCTTGTCGAAACCGAGCAGGTCGTACAGCGCGTCATAGAGCGGCCGCAGATACGGATCGACCTTCTGCGCGAGGTCGCCCGGCAGGAAGCCCAGACGCTCGCCGGCTTCGACGGCCGGGCGCGTCAGCACGATGCGCTTGACCTGGTCGCGTTCGAGCGCATCGACGGCGCACGCCACCGCGAGGTAGGTCTTGCCGGTACCTGCCGGCCCGATGCCGAAGGTCACGTCGTGCGACACGATCTGCTTCAGGTATTCGCGCTGCACCGGCGTGCGGCCGCGCAGGTCGGCGCGCCGCGTATAGAGCTTTGGACCGAGATCCTCGCCATCGTCGTCGTCGCCGCTGCGCGGTGCTTCGTCGAACGGATGATCGGGGTCGCCGGGAAAGCGTGCGTCGGCATCGGTGCCGTTGTGCGCGGGCCCCTGACGATGCGCCGGCGCACGGCTCGCGGGATGGCGCGCTTCAACCAGCGCGAGCTGGATGTCGTCGATGGACAGCGGCTTGTGCGCATTGCTGTAGAAATCTTCGAGCGCCGTCAGCGCGACTTTCGCACCGCGACCGCGGATAGTCATGCGATGGCCGCGACGCTGGATCGTCACATCGAGCGCCTGCTCGATCTGCCGCAGGTTCTCGTCGAGCGGTCCGCAGAGATTGGCGAGCCGCGCGTTGTCGTCGCGCGGTGCGGTGAATTCCAGATGCTGCTGAGAGGTCTTCAAAGCGGTGGGTCGCTCCTGTGCGCGCTTAAGGGATGCCTAGTGAGTGCTGGCCGGCACGGCGTCGTGCAACAGCACGAGCTCGCCGCGCAGCGAGTGCGGATACGCGAGGTTGATCTTCACGTCGACCATCTGGCCGATCAGCCGCGCATGCGAGGCGAGCGGCGCAGGGAAGTTCACGACGCGGTTGTTCTCGGTGCGGCCGGCGAGTTCGGTTGGATCTTTGCGCGACGGTCCTTCGACCAGAATCCGCTCGACCCTGCCGACCATCGCCTGGCTGATGCGCACGACGTTCTCTTCGATTGTCGCCTGCAAATGTTGCAGCCGTTTGAGCTTCACTTCGCGCGGCGTGTCGTCGTGCAGGTTGGCGGCCGGCGTGCCGGGCCGCGGGCTGTAGATAAACGAGAAGCTCGTGTCGTAGCTCATCTCGTGAATCAGCGCCATCATCTTGTCGAAGTCTTCTTCGGTCTCACCGGGGAAGCCGACGATCATGTCGGTAGACAGCGACAGGTCAGGGCGGATCGCACGCAGCCGGCGAATCACCGACTTGTATTCGAGCACCGTGTAGCCGCGCTTCATCGCCATCAGGATACGGTCGGAGCCGTGCTGCACCGGCAGATGCAGGTGATTCACGAGCTTCGGCACTTTCGCGTAGGTATCGATCAACCGTTGCGTGAATTCCTTCGGATGCGACGTCGTATAGCGAATGCGCTCGATACCGGGGATATCGGCGACGTATTCGACCAGCGTCGCGAAGTCGGCGATATCAGACGAGTGTTGCGTCAAGGCGCCGCGATAAGCGTTCACGTTCTGGCCGAGCAGCGTGACTTCGCGCACGCCCTGATCGGCAAGTCCGGTGATTTCAGTGAGCACGTCGTCGAGCGGCCGCGAGACTTCCTCGCCGCGCGTGTACGGCACGACGCAGTAGCTGCAGTACTTGCTGCAGCCTTCCATGATCGAGACGAACGCGCTCGGACCGTCGACGCGCGCCGGCGGCAGATGATCGAACTTTTCGATTTCCGGGAACGAGATGTCGACTTGCGGACGGCCGCTCGCGCGGCGCTGGTCGATCATCTGCGGTAGACGGTGCAGCGTTTGCGGGCCGAACACGAGATCGACATACGGTGCACGCGCAACGATCGCCGCGCCTTCCTGGCTCGCGACACAACCGCCCACACCGATGATCAGGTTCGGATTCGCTTCTTTCAGCTCACGCACGCGGCCGAGATCGGAGAAAACTTTCTCCTGGGCCTTTTCGCGCACCGAGCAGGTATTGAAGAGAATGACGTCCGCGTCTTCCGGGGAGTCGGTCTTGATGAGTCCTTCGGCTGCGCCGAGTACGTCGACCATCTTGTCGGAGTCGTACTCGTTCATCTGGCAGCCAAAGGTCTTTACATAAACTTTCTTGGTCATTGAGATTCGCCGTTCGCAGTGGTTAACCTGGGGGCGTCTTCAAGTAAAACGGGTGAACAGAGGGCGAAAAACGTGGGCGGCCCCGGCCAGCGGGACGGCGCAGTAGTGTTCGCAACGGAATCCCGCATTATAGCCGCTCATAACGGCGGTTTCATGCTGCCGGCTTCGATGCGGGCGCGCCGAGCAGCGCCTCCAGCTCGTTCGTGACTTGCGCGAAACGCTCGCTCAGGAAGTCGAGCAGCACGCGCACCCGCGGCGCCATGAACCGGTTGCGGTGATAGAGCGCGTGCAGCGGCGCGTCTGGATAGCGCCATTCGGGCAGCAGCACACGCAGCCCGTCGGCGCGCAGGTCGGCTTCCACATCCCACATCGACTTGATCACGATGCCGTAGCCGCGCAGCGCCCATTCGCGGGCGATGGCGCCGTCGTTGGTTTCGCGCGAGGTGTCGAGCGGCACCGTGTAGTGCTGCACCTCGTCGCCGCGTGTGAAGCGCCATTCGTTGACCGGCCCCGAGGCGGTGACGAGCACGATGCAGTGAAAACGCGCGAGATCGAGCGGGTCCTTCGGCTCGCCATACCGCGCGACGTATTCCGGCGACGCGCATAGCACCCGTGGGTTCGGTGCGAGCGGGCGCGCCACTAATGAACTGTCGGGTGGCACGCCGAAGCGGATCGCGAGGTCGATGTCTTCCTGCACGAGGTTCGATAGCGAATCCGACAGCGTGAGCGCGAACGTCACCTCGGGGTAAAGCTCGTTGAACGCGTCGAGCCAGTGCATCAGCAGGTTGCGGCCGAAATCGGAGGTGGCAGAGATTCGCACCTTGCCGCGCACGACGTTCTGGCCGGCCTGCAGCGCGGCTTCGGCGTCGTCGAGCGCCTGTAGCGCCTGCTGGCAGCAGCTCAGATACAGACGGCCTTCGTCGGTGAGGCGCAGCTGGCGTGTGGTGCGCTCGAAGAGCCGCGCTTTCAACTGCGCTTCCAGCTTGGCGAGCCGCGCGCTGGCGGCCGCGGGCGTGAGACCGAGCTTGCGGCCCGCCGCAGACAGGCCGCCCAGCTTCGCGGCCTCGACGAACAGGCGGATATCGCCGAGGTTATCCATCGATTATTCCAAATATTTTGAAAATGATTCAAATGCTACGCCAATTATCAAATTGACGAGTAACGCGGAGAATCCGCACTTCTGAATGCCTTTTGCCGGAGCGATGTCGTCCCATGCAGCTCGACCACGCAACGATCGTTACTCCCGATCTCGAAGGCGCGCGGCGGTTTTTCGTCGACGTGGTCGGGCTCGTGCGTGGCGTGCGGCCGCCGTTCGGGATCGACGGTGACTGGCTGTATGCGGATGGCCGTCCGGCGATTCATCTGGTCGCGGCGACGGTGCCTGGTTCGACCGCTCGCGCGGTGCCGCGTATCGACCATGTGGCGTTTCGACTCGATACCGCCGCCGAATGGGGCGCACTGCTTGCACGGCTCGCTGCTGCCAAGGTCGATTACCAGCTCGCCGAAGTTCCACTCGCCGGTGAATTGCAATTGTTCGTCGCGCTGGCGCCGGGCGTCGTCATCGAATTCGTGACGGCCCTACAGCACGCGCGCTTCTGAAATCTGGAGAGTTTCGATGCCTATTCCGCTCCTTGCGCTCGCCATCAGTGCGTTCGCTATCGGTACTACCGAATTCGTGATCATGGGCCTGCTGCCCGAGGTCGCACACGATCTCGCTGTTTCGCTACCCTCGGCGGGTTTGCTCGTGAGCGGCTATGCGCTCGGCGTCGCGGTCGGTGCGCCGCTGCTCGCCGCGATCACGAGCAAGATGCCGCGCAAGCTCGCATTGCAGCTATTGATGGGCGTGTTTATCGTCGGCAACGTGCTGTGCGCGGTGGCGTCCGGCTACACGGTGCTGATGATCGCGCGCGTCGTTACGTCGTTTGCGCACGGTTCGTTCTTTGGCATTGGCGCAGTGGTTGCTGCTTCGCTCGTGCCACAGGAAAAACGCGCTAGTGCGATTGCGCTGATGTTCACCGGCCTCACGCTCGCGAACGTACTCGGTGTGCCGTTTGGCACGTTTATCGGCCAACTGTTCGGCTGGCGCATGGCGTTCTGGATCGTCGCGCTGCTCGGCGTGATTTCGCTCGCTGGCGTGGCGGCGCTCGTACCGAACCGGCATGACACGGGGCCGGCCGGTCTCGGTCACGAAGTGCGCGTGCTGAAGGATCCGCAGGTCTGGATCGCGCTGCTGATGACGGTGCTCGGGTTCGGTGGCGTGTTTGTCGTGTTCACCTACATCGCGCCGATCCTCGAACAGGTGAGCGGTTTCTCGCCGCACGGCGTGACGCTGATTCTTGTGCTGTTCGGTATCGGTCTGACGATCGGCAATACGCTTGGCGGCAAGCTGGCGGACCGCGCGTTGATGCCTTCGCTGATGGGTATTCTGATCGTGCTTGCTGTCGTGATGGCGGTCTTTGCACACACGAGCCATTCGCAGGTTGCGGCCGCGGTGACGGTGTTCATCTGGGGTATCGCGGCGTTCGCGACCGTGCCGCCGCTACAGATGCGCGTCGTCGAGAAGGCGACGGCGGCGCCGAATCTGGCGTCGACGTTGAATATCGGTGCGTTCAATGTCGGCAATGCGGGCGGTGCGTGGCTTGGTGGTCTCGCGATCGGTCACGGCTATGGGCTCGACATGTTGCCGTGGGTGGCGGCTGCGGTGACTGTTGCCGCGTTGCTGTTGACGTGGATCGCGGCGCGGATGGATGCGCCTTCGGCGGTAGTGCAGCAGGCGTAACTGTGACGCTTTATGCTGCCGGCATGACGTTTCATCCAGCGCCCGCCTTATAAGAAATCCGCACAAGCATTCTCAGAATCGTCCTCCGCGATGCTGATAACAGTGTGAAGATAACTTCGTTGGGCGGGGCGAAACGCGATGCTAGTCTAGCCTCCACTAACGCTCGTCCGCCTTCCGGCGGCGCTCCTGGAGGCAATCATGCATTCCCCGCTTGCGCTGGTTCGCGATCCCGCGGCTGAGGCCGCAGCCCTGTCCGCTCATCAGGGTACGCATTTCGTTCATGACGGTTCGCGCAGCAACGAATCGTTCGATACGCTCGAGCATCTGGTCGGTGTGAATCTCGCGCGATTGCGCGCAGAACGGCAACTGTCGCTCGATGCGCTGGCGCGTGCATCCGGTGTCTCACGCGCGATGCTTGCGCAGATCGAGTCGGCGCGCAGCGTGCCGTCGATCAAGGTGCTTTGCAAGGTCGCAGCCGCACTGAAGGTATCGGTGTCGGCGTTCCTGCGTCGTCATGCGTTGAATGGTTTCGAACATCTTCCCGCCGATCGTGCAGCGCGCGTCGTCAGTGCGGATGGCCGCTATTCGGCGCGCTCGCTGTATCCCGATGCAGAGCCCGCTGCCGCCGAGTTTCACGAGTTGCGTATTGCACCGCTGCACACGGAACCCGGCACACGCCGCGCGCCGGGCACGACGGTCAATCTCGTGGTCAGCGAAGGCACGCTCGAAGTGAGCGTGCACGAGCAGCGGCAACTGCTTGCCACCGGCGATGCAATCGTCTTCGACGCGGACCAGCCGTACAGCCTGCGCAATCCCGGCGACACTGAAGCACGCGCGTTTCGCGTGACGCTCAATGCGGAAACGCCGCCGCGCTGGGACGTGCCGCCCGAAACGCTGCGGCACGCAGCGGAACGTGTGGCCGAAGCGGGCCGGTGATGTTTGTGAATCGGCGCGGCCAGCGGGCGCGCGCAGATTCAATCCTCTAATTTGCCCTTGCCGCGCAGCATGACGTGCGTGGCTGTTGTATCCTTTGCCGGCCGGATATTTCGTCCGGCAATCAGTGCGTCTTCAGGGCGGGGTGAAATTCCCCACCGGCGGTATGCCGGCAGCGCAGTCATCACTGCGCGAGCCGACGAGCCCGCGAGCGCCCGTGTTGTTCTGTCTTGCGAAGCCTCACGGCATCGTTAGACAAAACGGGGTCAGCAGATCTGGTGCGATGCCAGAGCCGACGGTCATAGTCCGGATGGAAGAAGATGTGCAGATAGTCATGTGCGTTCCGTTGCACCGTCGGCCGGGTTTGGCGGCGCGTGGCGGTTTGTGGTCGTGCCGTTCGCGGTGCGGCCCGCGGAATGCGTTCTGCCTGTTTGCAATGCCCTGAAACGTTTTTCGCCCAACTCTCGCGAGGAGCGTTTCACATGTCTCTTACTACTGCTGTTTCCGCTGTTTCTTCCATTGCTGCTTTTCCAGCACCCACGACGTTCGCCCCCGATGCGTTCGCCGATCTTCCTCAACTCGCTTTAGAACCGGTACCTCCACGTATCGCCGCCGCATTGCAGGCGATGCGCGACGGTCGCGCGGTCGTGCTGCAGGACGATCACGATCGCGAGAACGAAGCCGATCTGATCGTTTCTGCCGAACGCCTGAGCGTCGAAACCATGGCACTCCTGATCCGCGAATGCAGCGGCATCGTCTGCCTGTGTCTGCCCGACGAGAAAATCCGCGCGCTCGAATTACCGCCGATGTCGATCAACAACGAGAGTCGTCATGGCACGGCGTTCACGGTGTCGATCGAAGCACGCGATGGCGTGACGACTGGCGTATCGGCCGTGGATCGCGTGACGACGATCCGTGCAGCGATCGCCCAGCACGCGCAACCGGCCGACATCGTTCGACCGGGCCACGTGTTTCCGTTGCGCGCGATGCCGGGCGGTGTGCTGGCGCGGCGCGGCCATACCGAAGGCACCGTCGATCTCGCGATCCTCGCGGGCCTGCAACCGGCCGGTGTGCTGTGCGAACTGATGAACGAGGACGGCACGATGACGCGCGGCGCGGACGTCGAGCGTTTCGCAGCAAAACACAATCTGCCGATACTGACGATCGCCGAGCTGGTTGAATTCCGCACGGCGCTGGCGGCCGCACGCGAGTATTGCGAGGACTGTGTCTGAGCGGAGACTACGCTTAGGTCGCTTCGGTTAGCTTCATTCAGGTAGCAAAAGCGAAAGCCCGGTGACACTGTCGTGCCACCGGGCTTTCTCGCGCTTGCTGAACGGAATCCGCTTAAGACTGCACGCTACCGAACTCACCACGCACACCCGCTTCGACAAGCGCAGGCAGTTCGTCCATGCGCTCGATGATGCGCGTGATGCCGATCTTGCGCAGCACGTCGGCGTAACCCGACGGAATATGACTCGCGCCGACGAACGCAATCGTTTTCATCCCCGCCGCGCTCGCCGCGTTCAAGCCCGCGATGCTGTCCTCGACGACCACGCAACGATCGGGCGCAATGCCGAGCTGTTGCGCAGCGAACAGATAGACGTCGGGGTAGGGCTTCGGTCGGGCGACCTGTTCGGCGCTGAAGATGCGCTCCGCGAACACATCGCTGAGCCCTGCCCGCCGCACGGATGCGGTTACGCGTGCGAGGTGACTGTTCGATACGACAGCGGCCGGTAGCGTTATCCGGTTCAACGCCTCGCGCACACCGTTGATCGGACTGAGCGACCTGGTGAGTTCGACTTCGGTGTTGCGCTCGACAGTCTCGAGAAAATCGGCGGGCAGTTTGATATCGAACGATGCTTCGACGCCCGCGAGAAAGCGCGAGGTCTGCTGGCCGAAGGCCGTTTTGACGACCGGCTTGAAATCGAGCGCGGGAAAGAGCGCGGTCAGCGTGTCGAACATCACGCGGTCGGCAATGATTTCGCTGTCGACGAGCACGCCGTCGCAGTCACAGATGAGATGGTCGATCATGCGGAAAAAGAAGAGGCGGGCGGAACATCCGTCACGCGTAAAGACGTCATGATACGTGCTTTACGCGTGCCGTCGTTCCGTGCCGCCTGACGTGTCGCTCTATCTGCCTCGGCTAACCCGGGCTAAATCTGCTCCGCACGCGCCTCGATCGTCTTCTCACCCTGAAGCGCCCGCACACGCGCCGGCAGGAACGGGTGAATCAGCAACTGATACGCCCCGCCGCCAATCACACCGCCGATCAACGGCGCAACGATCGGAATCCACCAGTAGTTGTCGGGCGACGGCAGCGCCGACGACCCCCAACCGGCAAAGTAAGCGAACAGACGTGGCCCGAAATCACGCGCCGGATTCATCGCCCACGCTTCGAGATATCCCATCGACGCACCGAGTGTCGCCACGAGAAAACCGATCATCAGCGCGCCGACATTTGCCTTGGGCGCCATTTCGTTGAACTGCTCGGTGATTGCAAAGATGCCGAACAGCAGCAGCGCAGTCAGGATCACTTCATCCGAGAACGCGTGCATCGGTGTGATGGCGAGGCCCGGATGCGTGAAGAACACACCGGCTGCACCGCCGTCCGCGCGCGTCAGATGATGCAGCGTGTTGAAGTGGTCGATCACCGGTGCATACAGTGCGTAGACGAGCATTGCGCCCAGCACACCGCCGATCACCTGCGCGACCCAGTACGGCAACACCTTGCGCCACGAGAAGCCGCGAAACAGCGCTAGCGCCAGTGTGACCGCCGGGTTCGCATGCGTGCCCGAAATCGAACCCGTGACATAGATCGCAATCGTCACCGCGAGGCCCCATGCCATACAGACGCCCCAATAGGCGTTCACATAGGGACTCGGATCGTAAAGCACGTACATGCACGCGACGGAATCGCCGAAAGCGATGATGATTAGCACCGCGATTGCCTCGGAGATCAGTTCTCCTATGAACTGACGCCTCGCCAGGTGTGTAGTTATGGTTGACATCGAAAATACTCCTGAATTGGATGAACGAATCTGATGGGCGGGCGAGGGCGCGAACGCCCTGCGCGTCAGCGTCAATCAGCGTCGGCCCACGACTTCGCAGCATTCACCGCGCGTTGCCAGCCGTGTACGTGGCGCTTCACATCGTCTGCGGCGAGCGACGCCTTGAAGCGATGGTCGAGCTTCCACTGATCCTTCAGTTCGTTCACGTCTTTCCAGTAACCGACGGCGAGACCTGCCAGATACGCAGCGCCGAGCGCCGTGGTTTCGCTGATCTGCGGACGCACGACATCGACGCCGAGCACGTCAGACTGGAACTGCATCAGCAGGTTGTTCGCGCAGGCGCCGCCGTCGACGCGCAATTCCGCGATGCGGATGCCCGAGTCGGCTTCCATGGCTTTCAGCACGTCGAGTGACTGATAGGCGATCGAATCGAGCGCGGCGCGCGCGATATGCGCGGAATCCGTTCCGCGTGTCACGCCGAACAGCGTGCCGCGTGCACGGGCGTTCCAGTGCGGCGCGCCAAGTCCCGCGAACGCGGGTACCAGATAGACACCGTCTGAATGTGCAACGCTGCCCGCCAGCTTCTCAATATCCGCTGCGCTCTTGATAATTCCGAGTCCGTCGCGCAGCCACTGCACCACGGCACCGGCGATAAAGATGCTGCCTTCGAGCGCGTAGTTGATCTGGTCGCCGATCTGCCACGCGATGGTCGTGACCAGGTTGTTCTTCGACTCGATCGGTTTGTCACCGGTGTTCATGACGAGGAAGCAGCCCGTACCGTAGGTGTTCTTCACCATGCCCGACTGCGTGCACATCTGGCCGAACAGCGCCGCGTGCTGATCGCCGGCGATACCCGCGAGCGGAATCTTCGATGCGAACACGGTGGTCACCGTCTGCCCGTAAACCTCCGACGACGAGCGCACCTCAGGCAGCATGCTGCGCGGAATGTCGAGCGCTTCGAGCAGCTCGTCGTCCCACTTCAGCGTATGAATGTTGAAGAGCATCGTGCGCGATGCGTTGGTGACGTCGGTAACGTGCAGCCCTTGTTTCGTGAAGTTCCACACGAGCCAGCTGTCCACCGTACCGAACGCGAGCTTGCCTTGCTTCGCTTTTTCGCGGGCGCCTTCGACGTTGTCGAGAATCCAGCGGATTTTCGTGCCGGAGAAATACGAATCGATCGGCAGACCGGTTTTGGCGCGCACCTTCGCTTCGAGCCCTTTTGCTTTCAGCTCGTCACAGAAGTCGGCGGTGCGGCGGTCTTGCCAGACGATCGCGTTGTAGATCGGCTGCCCGGTTTCGCGATCCCAGACGATGGTCGTTTCGCGCTGGTTCGTGATGCCGATCGCAGCGATCGAGGTGCCGTTCAGACCGGCACGCGTGACCGCTTCGGCGGCGACACCCGCCTGGGTCGACCAGATTTCCTGCGGGTCGTGTTCGACCCAGCCCGGACGCGGATAGATCTGCTGGAATTCCTTCTGGGCAACCGACACGATATTGCCTTGCCGGTCGAACAGCATTGCGCGTGAGCTCGTAGTGCCTTGGTCTAGCGCGAGGATGTATTGATCCTGCATTGTCTCTTCTCCATGCGTTTTCATGATGAGCCGGAGGGTGTCCGGCGCTCGGAACGGCTTGTTGTTCTAGTGATGCAACTGCCGTGATGCTTGTTAAGGATTTCGCAGACGCGGCAACCACGCGGCGCTAGCCGCGCAGCCCGTCGCGGGTGTGGTTATGCGTGCTGGCTGGCCGGTTCGCGTGCGAACCACGCGTCGATTTCGCCGGCCACGCGCTCGAGCGTGCCCGGCTCGACATGGAGGCCGAGCTTCGAACGGCGCCACAGCACGTCTTTTGAGCTGCGTGCCCACTCGACGTCGCGCAGATAACGCAGCTCGGCTTCGTAGAGGCCCGGGGTGAATGTCTGGCCGAGATCGTCGAGCGAACGTGCAGTGCCGATCACCTTCGGTGCGCGCGTGCCGTAGGCGCGTGCATAGCGGTGGGCGAGCGCGGCCGGCAGCCACGAATATTGCTGCTGGAACTGCGCGAGAAAGCGCTTGAAATTGGCTCCGGCGATATCGCCGCCGGGCAGCGGCGCGCGGGCGGCGGTCCATGCAGGAGCGTTCTTCTGCAACGCGCGGGCGAGTTCGTCGACGGCTTCTTCCGCGAGCTTGCGGAAGGTCGTGATCTTGCCGCCGAACACCGATAGCAGCGGCGCCTCACCGGCCGGTGCGTCGAGCTCGAGCCGGTAGTCGCGCGTCACCGCCGACGGGTTATCCGCGTTCTCGTCTTCGAGCAGCGGGCGCACGCCGGAGTAAGTCCAGCTCACGTCGCGCGGCGCGATCTGCCGACGGAAGTAACGGTTGATCGAATCGCACAGGTACTGGATTTCGTCTGGCGTGATCGAGACTTCGGCGGGGTCGCCGTGGTATTCGATGTCGGTGGTGCCGATCAGTGTGAAGTCGTGTTCGTACGGAATCGCGAAGATGATGCGCTTGTCCGGGTTCTGGAAGATGTACGCGTGGTCGTGGTCGAACAGTTTGGGTACGACGATATGACTGCCTTTCACGAGCCGCACGCTGTGATGCGCGCCGCGTCCCAGCGGGCCATGCAGCAACTCGCCGACCCACGGGCCCGCGGCGTTGGCGATTGCACCGGCGCGTACGTCGAGCACGCTACCGTCCTCCTGCTGGAGTTGCGCGTGCCATTCGCCGCCGGCACGTACCGCGCCGATCAGCTTCGTGCGGGTGAGGATGGTTGCGCCATGCTCCTGCGCGTCGAGCGCATTCAGTACGACGAGCCGGGCGTCATCGACCCAGCCGTCGGAATACACGAAGCCGCGTTTGATCGATTCGACGAGCGGGGCGCCTGCCGGGTGGCGCCGCATGTCGATGCCGCGCGAACCCGGCAGCAGTTCGCGGCGGGCAAGGTGATCGTAGAGAAACAGGCCGGCACGGATCAGCCAGGCGGGGCGTAGATCGGGCATGTGGGGCATCACGAAGCGCAACGGCCACATGATGTGCGGCGCAGCCCGCAGCAGCGTTTCGCGCTCCTGCAGCGCCTTGCGCACCAGTCCGAACTCGCGATACTCCAGGTAGCGCAGACCGCCGTGAATCAGCTTGGTGCTGCATGACGAGGTGTGCGCCGCGAGGTCGTGCTGCTCGCAGAGCAACACCGACAAACCACGACCGGCGGCGTCGCGGGCAATGCCCGCACCGTTGATTCCGCCGCCCACGACGAGCAGGTCGTATCTAGAACCTTGCGTCACCGGCTGTGCTCCCGATCCATGGAGAAAACATGAAGGAAAATCTATCGAACTGATAGTGTTCGTTTTCGAACTTTAATGAACAAATTCGAAAAAGTAAAGTTCATCTGGAGAATCGGGGAAGCCTGGTGACTGGCGTAACCGGTTGCCGCGGACGATACTCTCGGCAGCAGCTTTCTTGAGGTGAATCATGCGTGGAATCTGGATGATCGGCGCCGCGGCGCTGGTCGCGGGATGTGTGGGGACGCCGCAGCTCGGCGGGACATGGGGCGCGCCGTCGTTCGCGGCGCTTCAGCAGATGTGCGGCCCGCAGAGCGTCGATTACGGCAGTGACGCGCAGGGCGTGTATTCGACGGTGTTCGACGCTTACGTCGCGAGCCGTCATGGCGGGTTATCGAAGGACGGGTTCTGCGGGTTCCAGGCAACGCTCGCGCAGCACTACGCGACGCTCGGCGCAAGCAGCGATCCGCAGGCGCGCAACCAGTGGGTGGCGTTCCTGCTCGATCAGCGGGTGAAGGCGTTGAGCTGGCGGGCGGCCGTCGATCCGACCTTGCGCAGCGGCTGAGCGCGTCGCGCTATCCCAACGCAACCGGCGCAGCCTGGGAAGAGCCGGGCGCCGGCGCTGCATCGAGCCGCGCCGGAGGGGAATCAGGACAGCCGTTTGATCGCTCTGAGCGCGGTATCGCCGGTTTCGGTGAGGCTCCATTGGCGCAGGCCGGATGCGAGCTTTTCGAGCTGAACCAGCTGTCGTTCGAGCAGGGCATCCAGTTCATCACGCTCCATCTCGACCTGATTCGGAGCGTCTTTCACTAGCAACAGTGTGGCGAATTCATGCGGACTCAACATCGTTTTCTCCGTGTGAACTGCACCCGTATCACCAGAACAGCCAGCCTTGGGCTGGCGCGAACCGCAGGGCGATGCATGCGCGAGGGCAGCGTATGCCGCCGACGCAGCGGGCGGACATGCGTCGGGGAACTGGAGTTTAGTCAACTCAATAGAGAACGCCAAACCCGCCCCGTAAAATTTTCCATTTGACAACTGTCGCCTGGAGCGGCGGTCGGGCTGTGCGGCCAAATCCTTGATTTCACTCGAAGTTTAGCGTGCGCTGCAACATGGCTGCACAGCGAACCTTACGTGGCGACGTAGACCTGAATGCCGGCGCTGGCGAGCGTTTCTTCCATCTCGGCGGGCGGGGGAGCGTCGGTGAACAGCGCATCGATCTGGTTCAGATGGCCTTGCCGGACCAGTGCCGGACGGCCGAACTTCGAGTGATCGGCGGCGAGAAAGGCGGTGCGCGCATGCTCGATGATCGCCTCGGCGACGCGCACTTCGCGCGTGTCGAAGTCACGCAGCGTGCCATCGGGTTCGATGCTCGACGTGCCGATGATCGCGAAATCGACCTTGAACTGGCGGATAAAGTCGATTGCCAGCTCGCCGACGATCCCCTTGTCCCACGGCCGCACGATCCCGCCCGTCACCAGCACTTCGCAATCCGGATAGCCGCTCATCATGCTCGCGACGTTCAGGTTGTTAGTGATCACTCTCAGCCCGCGATGACGGTTCAACGCGCGCGCGACTTCTTCGGTCGTGGTGCCGAGATTGATGAACAGCGATGCCTGATCGGGAATGTGAGTCGCCACTAACGCGGCGATGCGCCGCTTCTCTTCATGGAACATCCGCTGGCGCGCGGTGTACGAGACGTTCTCCGAGCTGGTCGGCAGACTGGCGCCGCCGTGATAGCGGCGCAGCAGGTTCATGTCCGCGAGCCAGTTCACATCGCGCCGGATGGTCTGCGGCGTCACGTCGAAATGGGCGGCGAGATCTTCCACGGTGACGAAGCCGTCGCGTTGCACCCACTCGAGCAGTTCCTGTTGGCGCGCGTTGAGGGTCAGGCGAGGGTCTCGGGTCATGGCGTTCTGGTGTGCAGCGCGTGCCACGCACGCGAGCGAGGGTTGGCGAAGTGAGCGCGAAGTTTGAGCGCAAAGTGAGCGTATTGTAAAACCTTCCCGCGGGTTGTCTGCCCGGCTGCGCGACATCCCTTGCCTCGCGCGCGACTTACTCAGATGCCCAGCGCATTTATTCATTTGATAAATGAATTTGTTTTTAGCGGCGGTTCGCGCTGCAATCTTCCGTTCTTCGCTTCTGCATTCCTTCAGCGGTTCCGGCTTGCGATACCGCCGGTCCGCGCTTTCCGAGAGCCTTCGACATGACCCGCTTCAACTGGCAAAACCCGTATCCGACGCCGCGTCTGCCTGTATTCGCGCGCAACATCGTTTCGACTTCGCACCCGCTTGCAGCCCAGGCCGGGCTACGGATGCTATGGAAGGGCGGCAATGCAGTCGATGCGGCCATTGCTGCGGCCGCGGCGATCACGGTCGTCGAACCGGTGTCGTGCGGGCTCGGTGGCGATGCGTTTGCGCTCGTGTGGGATGGCAAGAAACTGCATGGGCTGAATGCATCGGGCGTGTCGCCGGCGGCGTGGAACGTCGATTACTTCAAGCGTAAGTATGGCGAGGAGAACGGCCTCGCGAAGCAGCCGAAGCGCGGCTGGGACACGGTGACGGTGCCCGGTGTGATCGCGGGCTGGGAAGCGTTGCACGAGAAATTCGGCTCGCTGCCGTTTGCCGACCTGATGGAGCCGGCCATCGAAATCGCCGAGCGCGGTCATGCGGTGGCGAGCATCGTTGCTTACAAATGGGCGGCGGCCATCCCCGATCTGAAGGATCAGCCCGGTTTTGCGCAGACCTTCATGCCGCGGGGTCGCGCGCCCGAAGTCAGCGAACTGGTGCGCTTGCCCGGCCACGCGAAGACACTGCGCCTGCTCGCCGAACAAGGCCCGCGTGCGTACTACGAAGGCGAGATCGCTGAACGTATCGCTGCGTTTTCGCGCGAGGGCGGCGGAGCGATGACGGCCGGCGACCTGCGCGGCTATCGCGCCGACTGGGTCGAACCGATCGGCAAGGATTATCGCGGCTATACCGTTCATGAAATTCCGCCGAACGGGCAGGGCATCGCGGCGCTGATCGCGCTCGGTATTCTCGAGCAGTTCGATGTGAACTCACTGGCCCTCGACGGGATCGAGTCGCAGCATCTGCAGATCGAAGCGATGAAGCTCGCGTTTGCCGATGTGTACCAGTATGTCGCCGACCCGCGCTCGATGGACGTGACGCCCGAACAGATGCTCGACGACGCGTACCTGAAGTCGCGCGCGAAGCTGATCGATCCGAAGCGCGCGACGCATTTCGATTTCGGCATGCCGAAGGCTGGCGGGACGATCTACATGTCCGCCGCCGATGAGAACGGCATGATGGTCAGCTTCATCCAGTCGAACTACATGGGCTTTGGCTCGGGCGTCGTCGTGCCGGACACGGGCATCGCGCTGCAGAACCGCGGCTGCGGTTTCTCGATGGATCCGAAGTCGCCGAACGTCGTCGAAGGCGGCAAGCGGCCGTTCCACACGATCATTCCGGCGTTCCTGACACAGCAGGTCGACGGCCGCCAGGAGGCGGTGATGAGTTTCGGCGTGATGGGCGGCG
Source organism: Paraburkholderia acidicola (assembly GCF_002362315.1). Classification (GTDB taxonomy): domain Bacteria; phylum Pseudomonadota; class Gammaproteobacteria; order Burkholderiales; family Burkholderiaceae; genus Paraburkholderia; species Paraburkholderia acidicola. Next base: position 1,116,580 of record NZ_MTZV01000002.1, on the reverse strand, counting down.
ACATGCAGCCGCAAGGCCACCTGCAGTCGATCGTGCGGATGCTCGATTACGGCCAGCAACCGCAGGCGGCCTGCGATGCGCCGCGCTGGAAGGTCAACCGCGACTTTACGATCGACGTCGAGTCGACGCTCGATGCGGATACCGCGAAGGCGCTCGAAGGTCTCGGCCACACGATCAAGTCCGTCGACGATCCGTATATGGACTTCGGCTCCGGCCAGTACATCTGGAAGCTCGACCGCAACGAGCCGGAACGCGGCTATGTGGCCGCCAGCGATAGCCGCCGCGACGGACTGGCCGCCGGTTTCTGAAACGGTATGAACGATTAGGCCGGTTTTCGCGGTGCGTCCCCGTTCCCCCGGGGCGCGCCGCGCGACGGTTCGATCCCGCCCGAAAACCAGATATACGATTTGCATCGTTCGCCGGAATAGCCACACCGGATAAACAGACCCGCTCGCCCAGGAGCGGGCAGGAGACCTCCCGATGATCCCTTCGACGCCGCAATCCGCGACGCCCGCCGTGTCTGCCGTACCTTCCTTGCCGCATCTACCCGCGCCGTTATCGCGAGCCACGGTGCGGCGGATTGTGTTTTCGTCGTCGGTCGGCAACGCGCTCGAGTGGTTCGATTTCCTCGTTTACGGCTATTTCGCCGCGATCATTGCGAAGCAGTTCTTCCCGTTGCACGACGAGTGGCTCTCTACATTGCTCGCGATCGCCACCTTCGGCATCTCGTTCCTGATGCGTCCGTTAGGCGCGGTGGTGCTCGGTATCTATGGCGACCGAAAGGGTCGTAAGGCGGCGCTGACGCTTGCGATTGCGCTGATGATGGTGGGCACGTTCGCGATGGCGGTCATGCCGTCGTATGCATCGATCGGCATCGCGGCACCGCTTCTCGTGCTGTTCGCGCGACTCGTGCAAGGCTTCGCGGTGGGCGGCGAATTCGGTAGTGCGACCGCGTTCATGGTCGAGCATAGCCCGGCCCGGCGAGGCTATTACGCGAGCTGGCAATTCGCGAGCCAGGGTCTCGCGGCGATTACTGCGGCCGCCTTCGGCTCGCTGCTGACGGTATGGATGTCGCCGGAATCGCTTACCAGCTGGGGCTGGCGCATCCCGTTCATCTTCGGTCTGCTGATCGGGCCGGTGGGGTATTACATCCGCGCGCATCTCGACGAGACGCCGGAGTTCGTCGAGGCGCAGCGCGAGCGGGCCGCAGCGCCACTGAACACCGGCAAGCAAGATCTGGTTTCGTTCGGCAACCAGTGGGCGAACCTGATTCTTGCGATCGGCATCGTGGCCCAGTCGACAGTCGGCGTGTACGTGCTGCAGCTCTACATGCCGATGTACGCGGTCAAGCAGCTGCATATGGCGGCCGCGGCCTCGTTCGGCGTCGTGGTGTTGAACGGCGGCTTGCAGTTCCTGCTGTCGCCGGTAATGGGCGCGCTGTCCGACCGCATCGGCCGGATCAGGATCATGCTGACGACATCGGTCCTGATGGGCACGCTGATCTATCCGATGTTCGCGCTGCTGCAACGTCACCCGACCATCGGCTGGCTATTGTTGCTGCAAGCGATGGCCGGCATCTTCAAGGCCGCTTACTCAGGCCCGATGCCGGCGTTGCTCGCTGAGATTTTTCCGACCCGCGTGCGCTCGACCGGGCTGTCGATCGGCTACAGCATCGGCGTCACGATCTTCGGCGGCTTTGCACCGACCATAGTAGAGACTTTCATCCATTTGACCGGCGACAAGCTTGCGCCGAGCTACTACGTGCTGGCGGCAGCGGTGCTGTCGGGGGTATCGCTTGCGATTGTCGGGTGGCGCATGCGGCGCCATCGGTAACTCGCCAGACCTTACGTACCGGACATTCGCAGCGCGATTGCCGGTAGAATCCACGGGCGGCCCGACATCGGGCCGCCTGTTTTTTTATGCACCGGACTCCTGCCGTTTTGATTCGAAAGAATTCGATCGTCTATGGATGGAACTGTCGAAAGCCGGTACGGTCTGTGCTGGCATATCTGCACATTTGCGTAACACCAGCTAAGATGCAAGATAGAAACGGGTTACCAATTTCAAAGCGCTGTCATTGACACGGTGGGCCGCCGGGCGAAACGAGGCGTTTGAGCAAGCTCCGCGAGTCAGTACAGTTTTGGGAGCACCAGAGAATGCAAACACCCAACCATGTAATGCCATGGCGTATTGAGGATATCGACCTGACCCGCATCGACCGCCAGCGCGCGGTCGCCAACGAAGACCTGCTGTTGCTGCTGTGCGCATCGTCCTTCATCGAAAGCGGCTCCGACCTCTACACGGCCAACCTCAGTACATTTTTTAACGGCGACCCGGAAGTTTCGGCGTGGCTCAACAACGAATGGGAACCAGAAGAGCTTCAACACGGCCGGGCGCTGAAAACTTACATTGCCTACGTGTGGCCAGAATTCGACTGGGATACGGCGTTTCGTAATTTCTTCGAAGAGTATTCGAAGACCTGTTCCGTGGAAGATTTCGAAAAGACCCGTGCGCTCGAACTGGTCGCACGCTGCGTGGTCGAGACCGGCACGGCGACGTTGTATCGTGCGATCGGCGAGTGCTCGGATGAGCCGGTGCTCAAAGAGATCACCGACAACATCCGGACCGACGAAGTCCGCCACTACAAGCACTTTTTCAAATATTTCAAGAAGTACAACAAGATTGAAGGTAACGGCCGGCTTGCGGTGCTCGGTGCATTGATGCGTCGCGTGATGGAAATCAAGAACGAGGACTCGGAGATCGCGCTGCGTCACGTGTTCGCGATTCGCTATCCGGAGCGCGTGAACGATTCGGCTTATAACCGCGAGAAGGCGGCGCGTGTCAATGCGCTGGTGCGGCGTAATCTTTCGGCCGACATGTGCGTGAAGATGCTGCTGAAGCCGCTCGATCTGCCCGCGAAGATTCAACCGGGCGTGCACTATCCGCTGGCGAAGATCACACAGCACGTGTTTTTCCGCTGATTTACAGGGTTTTTCGTGCGGTGCTGAAGGTGCCGCACGCAACCGGTAGCCGCTACTTACATGGCCCGCTTTAGCGGGCCATTCTCGTTGCAGACCGTCGCCAAGGAACTGTCGATGTCCGATTCTTCCGCTTCCTCCGCGTCCTCTAACCGCGAACGCATGCTTGAACAGCAGACCTTCGATGCATGGCCGCAACCGTTGCGCATGCTGTTCGATGGCACATCGCTGGCCGCGAAGATGGGCTTCACTGCGTCGCTCGTGACCGTCAACGAGAGCGGTTCGATTCGCACCTCGCTGCTCGGACCGGGCGAGCTATACGCGCCCGATGCGCAACGGCTCAGCATCGCGCTCTGGCCGCAATCGCGAGCCGCCAATGTACTCGCGCAAAGTGGCCGCGCGGCGTTGACGTTTGTATTCGACGAGGCGTTTTATCAGGTGCAGCTTCGCATGATGCCGCTCGCGGCAGCCGATGCGACGCTCGCGTACTTCATCGGTTCGATCGAGACAGGCGAAGCGCAGCGCGTGGGTTACGCGCGGCTGACAGGTGGGATTTTGTTTGAACTGGGCGCGGATAGCGCCGCGGTACTCGCGCGTTGGGAGCAACAGATCGGTGATCTGAAACGTGCCGCCGATGCCGCAACGCGCGGTGGCTAGCTGCTGCTAGCAGCACCGCGGTCGTACAACAGCAAGCGACACAACCTGCTTTAGAACGCCTTCAACGCACCATTACCGGCCGCGTTGCCCGCCGTTGCGCGGCACACCACCCGGGGTGGTGTTGCCAGTGCCACGCGGACGATTACCGCTGAGCAGCGCGCCCGCATTGTTCGACGGTTTGCGCGGCGCATGCTGTGCAGCACCGCCGGTGTCGTGCGAGGCCGCGCGCGGCTTGTCCTGACTGCGCGGCGCATCCTTGCGAGGCTGGCCTTGCGTCGTCCCTGCCTTCGCGGCATGACCGGGCTTCGCACCACCGCCTTGTGCCTTCGGCCTGGCTTGTTGTGCGCCACCAGCAGCAGGCCGTTGACCCGAACGCGGCGCCGGCTTGGCCGATCCCGATCCACCTTCGCGCTTCGGCGCACCCTGACTCTGACGCGGCTGACGTCCGCCTCCGCCGCCAGCACCCTGGCTGCGACGCAGGATCGGTTCGGGCTTCGCGGTCGGATCCGGTTCGAAGCCCGGAATCACTTCCTGCGGCACCGTACGCTTGATCAGCTTTTCGATGTCCTTCAGCAGTTGCAACTCGTCGACGCATACGAGCGAAATCGCTTCGCCCGTCGCGCCCGCACGGCCCGTACGACCGATACGGTGCACGTAGTCTTCGGGCACGTTCGGCAGATCGAAGTTGACCACGTGCGGCAACTGGTCGATATCGATACCGCGCGCGGCGATGTCGGTGGCCACCAGCACCTGCAACGTAGCGTCCTTGAACTCGGCGAGCGCGCGCGTGCGTGCCGACTGGCTCTTGTTGCCGTGAATCGCGAGTGCGCTGATACCGTCCTTGCCGAGCTGTTCGGCAAGACGGTTTGCGCCGTGCTTGGTACGCGTGAACACGAGCACCTGGAACCAGTTGTACTGACGGATTAGATGCGTGAGCATCTCGCGCTTACGATCGCGATCGACCGGGTGAATCTTCTGCGCGACGAGTTCGGCCGTCGTGTTGCGACGCGCGACTTCGATCAGCGCGGGCGAGTTGAGCAGGTTGTCGGCGAGCGTCTTGATTTCATCGGAGAACGTCGCGGAGAACAGCAGGTTCTGACGCTTCGGCGGCAGCTTGGCGAGCACACGCTTGATGTCGTGGATGAAGCCCATATCGAGCATCCGGTCGGCTTCGTCGAGCACGAGGATCTCGAGATGCGACAGATCGATGGTCTTCTGCTGCATGTGATCGAGCAGACGCCCGGGCGTCGCGACGACGATGTCGACGCCGCGGCGCAGCGCATCGATCTGCGGATTAATGCCGACGCCGCCGAACATCACGGTTGACTTCAGCTTCAGATACTTGCCGTACGCCCGCACGCTTTCCTCGACCTGAGCGGCGAGTTCGCGCGTCGGCGTGAGGATCAGGGCGCGCACGACGCGCTTGCCCGAGGCGTGCGGCGGCATGCCGGTCAGGCGTTGCAGGATGGGCAGCGTGAAGCCGGCGGTCTTACCGGTGCCGGTCTGTGCGCCAGCCAGCAGATCGCCGCCGTTCAGGACCGCGGGGATCGCCTGCAGCTGGATCGGAGTAGGGGACGTGTAACCCAGTTCGTGCACGGCACGGACGAGGGGTTCGGACAAACCGAGGGAATCAAATGACATAAATACTCTTTGCAATGCAATTGGAGCGACAGGCGCACATGTTGCCGGTTGGCGCGTCTCGACTCGAGATGCGCGCGGACTTCGGCTTGCTGGCCGGTCGCAGGGAAAACGGGCGGCGCGCGGTGTGCGTGCCGGATGCATCGACGCGCTATGCAGACACGTCGACTGGCGTTAAGTTGCATTCGCCGCGGTAGGCATCACGCGACATAGCGCGCGACGGTGACGAATTGACACAGGCTGCCGGCCAGCACGAACAGGTGCCAGATGCCATGCCCATGCCGGATGCGCTCGTCGTTGATGAAGAAGTAAATGCCGGCGCTATAGATGAGACCGCCGGCGACGAGCCATGCGGTGCCTGCGGCCGGTAATGCTTCGACCAGCGGGCGGACGGCTACGAGCGCGAGCCATCCCATCAATACATACAGCACCATCGAGACGCTACGGGTACGGCGCCCGAGCGTGAGTTCCTGCACGATGCCGAGAACGGCGAGCCCCCAGCTTACGCCGAAAAGCGACCAGCCCCACGGTCCGCGCAAGGTGACGAGCGTGAACGGCGTATAGCTGCCGGCGATCAGCAGGTAGATCGCCGAATGATCGCACTTCTGCAACACCGCTTTCACCCGCGGGTTGCGAACGCTGTGATAAAGCGTCGAGATCGCATACAGCGCGAGCAACATCGCCCCGTACACACTGAAGCTGACGACCTTGTACGCGTCGCCCTGCAACGCGCCCATCGTGACGAGCGTCGCCAGTCCCGCCACCGACAGCACCGCGCCGACGAGGTGGGTAATACTGTTGAACCGCTCACCAACGTGCACGCGTCGCTCCTCTACTGGTTTGCTGTGCGCATCGTCATGCCGTCTTGCGCACGTTTCATCCTATGGTCCTGCAAAAAACGAAGGGCGCGGCCGCGATGCTCGCAGGCCGCGCCCCGATGCGATCGGGCGCTATCAGTCGAGCGGCGCCGAACGCAGATCGCTGACCTGTTGCGGCGACACGGCCGTGCCGTGGTTGCCCCACGTCTGGCGAATATACGTCACGACAGCGGCGACTTCCTGGTTCGACAGCGACTGCGCGAACGGCGGCATGCCGTACGGCTTCGGATTGCCGAACGTGCTCGGCGGATAGCCGCCGTTGAGCACCATGCGGATCGGGTTGACTGCCGACGGCATCTGAATGGACGGATTGTTCGCGAGCGGCGGGAAGTGCGGCGGCATGCCGAGACCGTTCGCCGCGTGACACTTCGCGCAGTTGTCGAGGTAGATCTTCTTGCCCTGTTCCGCGAGCTGGCTGGCGAGCTGCGGCGACGTTTGCAACTGCAGCGATTCCGGCGCTTCGTCCTTCTGCGGAATCGTCTTCAGGTACGTCGACATCGCCTTGATATCGTCGTCCGACAGATACTGCAAGCTGTTGTGCACGACTTCCGCCATCGGACCGAACACCGCACCACGCTGCGACACGCCGGTCTTCAGCAGGTCGGAGATGTCCTTGATGTCCCAGTCGCCGAGGCCGGCTTCCTTGTTCGACGTCAGCGACGGCGCGTACCAGTTCTGCAGCGGAATCAGGCCGCCGGCAAACGCCGCCGAGCTGACCGGGCCACCCATCATGTTGATCGACGTGTGGCACATGCTGCAGTGACCGAGACCTTCGATCAGATACGCACCGCGATTCCACTCGACCGACTTGGTCGGATCCGCCTTGTACTCGCCTTCGCGGAAGAACAGCGTGCGCCAGCCGATCAGCAGGTTGCGATTGTTGAACGGGAAGCGCAGTTCATGCGGACGGCTCGGCAGCGACACCGGCGAAACCGAGCGCAGGTACGCGTAGATCGCATCCGAATCGGCGCGCGTCACCTTCGTGTAGCTCGTGAACGGGAAGCCCGGATACAGCAGGCTGCCGTCCTTCGACCGGCCCGTGTGCAGTGCGCGGTAGAAGTCGTCCTGGCTCCACTTGCCGATACCGAACTGGTCGTCAGGCGTGATGTTCGGTGTGTACATCGTGCCGAACGGCGTCGCCATCGGCAGGCCGCCGGCGAATTCCTTGCCGCCGCGTACCGTGTGGCACGCGATACAGTCGCCGGCGCGGGCGAGGTACTCGCCCTGCTTGATCAGCGCGGCCTGGTCGGCGGGCGTGGCTGCAACGGCCGTGCCGTTATGCAGGTGATCGCCGCCCGACCACAGGACCGGGACGAGCGCGGCGGCTGCAACAACGACGACAGCCGAAAGAGCGAACAGGGACTTGCGTTTCATTTGGTTATCTCTCCCGGTGCCTTATTGCGGTTCGCTGCCGCAGGCAAGCGGAGTCTTCATCGAGCCAGCCGGAGCAGGCACGGGGTTTTGCGGAGCATGCTGCGAGGACAGCCACGAGGCGACGGCATTCACGTCATCGTCGGTCAGGCGCGTGGCGATTGTGTGCATGCAGTCAGGTTCGACGGCATGACGTGTACCCGAGCGCCACGAGCCGAGCTGCGCGCTGATGTAGTCGGCGTGCAGGCCCACGAGACCCGGGATAGCCGGTTGCATACCGGTCAGCACCTTGCCGTGACAGGCCGCGCAAGCGGGAATCTGCTTCGACGCGTCGCCGTTCAGCACGATTTCCCGACCGCGCGCGAGCGTCGAGGTCGACACGGTCGGCGTGGCCGGTGCCGGATACGGCGGGCGTTGCTGCGAGAAATACGTCGCGATCTCGTGCAGGTAGTCGTCCGAGAGATACGTGACGAGGTAATTCATGGGCGGATACCGGCGGCGAGCTTCGCGGAAGTTCACGAGCTGGTTGTACAGATAGTCGGCCGGTTTGCCCGCAAGCCGCGGGAAGTAATCGTTGTCCGTCCCTTGCCCATGCACGCCGTGACACGCGGCGCAAGCTTGCACGCGCGCTTCCATCGTGTCCGGAGCCTTGGGTTGGGTCTGCGCATTCGCAGCGCTATAGACGCCTGCACAGCCGATCAGCAGAAGGGCGAGCAATGGGCGGAAAATGCGTCTTGAAGACACGCGTAACTCCATCATGAGCGGGGACCTGACCGAACTTCGAACGGCTCGGTGAGAAAAAGTAGCCGGCGCTGCGGCGACGCAGCATTCTATCATCGATGGGTGATGGTGACTATTTGCGCAATCCGACGCGGATCCGCCCGCAAACGTCCATGCGTCAGTTTGACGCGGCGTGGCTGGAGCGGTCTCTAGTGCTTCCGGATCTGGCGATCGAGCGTTTTCGTACAGGCATGGCCCGGATACGCCGAGACCCGCTGGCAGATCGATTGAACCGGCGCGCAGCGGCGCCATCGAAGCGTACACTGCCGGTTCCGCGGCGCAGGCGGTCCTGGGTGCGTCCCTCAGCTCAGATGTATCCCGACACCCGCGTTGCTCGCCTTACTCGCTTACTCCTGTGGATCTGGCATTTCCAGATTGCTTACGAGATCCTTTGTTTCCTCTTTCAATGCGTCTCTTCGTTTGTTCTCAATGACCACCTCCGATTCATTCCGCCCGTTCCTGCGAGCGCTGGCGACCGGCGTTGCGGCGTTTGCCGTAGCGTCCACTGCCTTCGCTCACGCGTTGCCGACTTCGCGCGAGCCCGCGCCTGACTCGGAAGTCGCCGCGCCCGCCCAGGTGACGATGCGCTTCAGCGAGCCGCTCGAACCGGCCTTCAGCAAGATCGTCGTGAGCGACGCGGCGGGCAAGCCCGTCAGCGCGGGTGCATCCGCGGTCGAGGCCGATGATCACAAGGCGATGCACGTCGCGTTGACGCCGTCGCTCGCGCCGGGGCGCTACAGCGTGCACTGGAATGCGGTCGCGACCGATGGTCACCGCACCCAGGGCGACTATGGGTTCATCGTCAAATGAGGCCGGACGGACTGTGGATCGGGCAGGTCGCCATGGCCGCGCTCATGAATGTCGCGTTTGCTTTTGCGCTCGGCTCCGCGCTGCTCGGCGCGTGGCTCGAGAAAGATGCGCGCACCGCGGTCGCGCCGGCGCGGCCCGCATGGTTGCGCGCGCAACGCTCGATGCGGGCGGCGACGATCGTGCTGCTGCTCGCCGACCTCGGCTGGCTGTGGTACGAGGCTGCGTCGATGAGCGGTAGCGCGTTGCCGGCCGCGTTCGGTGTGATACCCACGGTGCTCGTGCAGACGCATGTCGGGCATGCATGGGGTGTCGCGTTCGCGGGTGCGGTGCTGTTGCTTCTCACGGCTTTGGCTGACCACGGCACGGTGCGCAACGCGTTGCTCTGGCTGGCGGTGATCGTGGTCGCGGCGGGCAAGGCATCGCTTGGACATGCGGCCGATGAGGGCGTCGTCTCCGCCGCGATCGGTGTGCACACGCTGCATATCCTCGCGACCGGCGTATGGGGTGGTCTCGTGATCGCGGCCGGTCTCGCTGTGTTGCCGGCGCTTGGAGCGTCGACGGCGCGCGGGGTATTGATCCGCACCGGGGTGCAGTTGTCGAGTGTCTCGCTGGTGGCGTTCGTATTCGTGCTCGCGACTGGCGCGTTCAATACCGCGCGCGGCTCGGGTGGTTCACTCGAGGTGATCTGGACCAGCACCTGGGGTCACGTGCTGCTGCTCAAGCTCGCGCTCGTCGCGCTGGCGCTGCTGTTCGCCGCGTTCAGCCGCTTCTCGGCGCTGCCGCGGTTGCGCCGTACCGCATCGACCGTCGATGCGCACACAGTGGTCAATCTGCTGTACTTCGAGGCGCTGGCGATGATCGGTGTGTTCGTTGCGGCTGCGGCGCTGTCGCATAGTGTGCCGGGGTTCGCCGCGCTGGTTGGCTAACCGGCCGGTCACGCGACACGCAACACGTGACAGCACCGCGGGGCAGGGCGTGAATCTGGAAGAATGCTCTAGGCCAGAAACCCGCCCCGCAAATTACTACCGCCAGCCCCGGCGCTGCATACCGGTCACCGTGTCGTAAAGCGCCACGTGAGGTTCACCGGCCTCGTGCCCAGTGTGCCCTTCAGGCTCACCACGTACGTCGTTCTGGCAGCTAGCGGCTTGATTGGCGTGCAGATCGCGCTGCCCCGCAACTCACTACCGAAGCCTGCGCTGCTACTGTCGACCTTCAGGCACGGCACGTCCTTACCCGACGCATCGGTCAGCGTGAAGGAGGTCACGGCAAGCCGGAGGACATGGCTGAATGACTGGACCGAAACCGAATAGCCCAACGTCTCACCCGCATGCCCGGGGGCAGGATTCGGGTACTCGTTATTGGTCCAGCTAGTCGGCACATCGGCCTGACCGTCGTACGGGTATGCGAGGAGTTGCGAATCGCTGCCGATTTCGAGGGCATCCGCCAGATTGATCGTCTGGTAGAAATCCCCACGCGTACCGCCCTCGACCGGCTGTGTGATGTCTTGAGCGTATCCCGTTCCTCCCGACCTGAAGCTCCCAAATAGACCCATCCGATGAAACGGTGCGTGGATCAGTTCGGCGACCATCATGTCGTTCGACGGCAGTCGGGGCTGTGCGTTGAGACGCGGTATCCGTTGACTCACATGCACCAGTACTTCGCCCGTGAAGTTGGTCGGGTAGAGCTTCTGGATACGGTCATCTGGCGTGGCGCCCGTGAAGCCCGGACCAGGCGTCTCATTGTGTCCGGCCGTGCGACGCAGCAGCATGTAATCCGTGTGGTTTTGCGCGGCCTCGGCCAGTCTGGCTTGAGGCTCTAGAGCGGGAAGCCCGATCAGCGCGCGGCGGTAATTCGCGTAGCAAAACCCCGCCGACTTCGGATCGCCCAACACCCGGTAATCGACGACTTGCGCGGCACCGCGCGCAGGGAACAGCGTGACATTGGCCGTTATGCTGCTGGCGGGAGGGGTAGCGTCTTTTAGCGTGTAGCACTGCGTTTCGTCTGCCGCGGTTTGCTGGGGCGCCGTATCGAGGCCGGTTTCAGATGTGATACCTGGCGCGGGTTCCGATGGGCCGGGCGGCACATTCGAAGCGGCCGACGGATCAGCGTCCGATGAAGCCACCGGGGCGGCGTCTGCCGTTGCCGAAGGTGCGTTGTTTGCCGCGGAGGAAGCCGGCCCGCCAGGCGGCGTCGGCGAAACCGCGCTCCTGTCGGGCGGACTGCCTACTGTCGTTTGGGATGAGTCGCTGCCGTTTCCGCCACACGCAGATAAAGCGAGCACCAGGCACAGCCCGGTCGCTGCCCGTTTAGCTTCTTTCATAAATCACCATTCAATGAGTTGCCCGACGCATGATCTGCTCGTGCTAACCGCCCACAGCATGGATGGCCAGCACGACGGGCAACGTGTAAGTGTGAATTTCGATGCGGGACGCCGTGATCCTGATCAGGAGGCATCCGTAGCCCGGCAGGTCGAGGCAGAGCCTGTCAACTGGGCGCGGCAGTATGCCGTGTGAAGCGCATGAGAATCTGAATCTTTGTCACATGCTTTGCCGGGAGGCGTTGAGCCTGGCGGCAGCCTCAACGCTTGAGATTGGCGCTCAAGGCAAAGATGGCGCGGGCAGCAGTCGATGTGACAGCGCCAACAAAAATGCGCCGCACAGCGTGGCTGTACGGCGCAAACACACGGTCACCCGGCGGGGAGCCGGCTGTCCCATACTGCCCGTCATGCTACGAGCGCGTCGTGCACCCGTTCCAGCGTTTCTCCCGGAAACATCTCCTGATGCAGTTCGCCATCGTCGCCGAACCACTGGCAGATCAGCCAGGTGCCCGACGCGAAGAGGACCGGTCCTACCCAGGTGGCGGTCATCGGCTGTCCGCCTGATTTCAGCGTGAGCACGTCGCCGGGTTGGTATGCGGTGGTCGTGGTGGCGTATGTCATGGTGCGTGCGCGTTCGTTATCGGCAGTCGCGGAGAAAACCGCGGGCAGTCTATTCATAACCAAGCTTGTGACCCACGATCGGCGCACAGAACAACGCAATCGCGCCGCCCGCAATCTTGCCTTCCAGTTCTGCCGAGGCAATGCGCGCGGTGTACAGATGCGTGAGCAGATCGAACAGCTGCGGCACACAGTAGAGCGCGACAGCCGCAATAAAACATTTATCGACGGTCGCGATGCGCCAGCCGCGTTCGTACGCGACCATGGCGGCGATCACGCGCAGGATCGCGAATACCACTAGCGTGCCGACCGCCGCCTGTTCGCGGATCAGATAGTCGGGAAGAAACTCGCCCATTGCCTGCCTCTCGAATTGCTGTTTTAGTCGTATCGAGCAAAGAGCGGGCCAGGTTGGCGCGGTTGGCTGGGCGGAACGCAGAAAAGCCTTGTTTGACAAGGCTTTGCGGAACAGAGGTGGGATGCGGGAGAAGGTAAGAAGCGGCAGCGGAAGCGGTTCCGGCCCCCGATGTTACGTAACCGCCGAGCCGCCCGAGCGATGTGCCGTAACGTCGGGGCGGTCTATTCGATCCGCTCGATCCGTCCGACGACGAACAGATACGACAGCGCACCGACCACGCCGACCGCGCTCATGAACACGAGAGCGGGCGCGAAGTCGTCGCCCTTCACGAGCAGGCCGATCACGATGGGTACGCAGATCGACGACAGGTTGCCCATCAGGTTGAACATGCCGCCGGTGAGGCCGAGCAGTTCCTTCTTCGCCATCGACGACACGAGCACCCACGTGATCGACGCGACGCCGCTGCCGAAGAACGCGATCGCCATGAACACGATGACCATCGACGGCGTCTCGACATAGTTGGCCCCGACGATCGCCGTCGACAGCAGCAACCCACTGACGATCGGCACCTTGCGTGCGACAGTCGCCGACGCGCCGCGGCGGATCATCCAGTCAGACAGCAACCCCGATACGAGAATACCGACGAACGCAGCAAGAAACGGCACGGCCGCCATGAACCCGGCCTTCAGGAAGTCCATGTGACGGTATTTGACGAGGTAGGTCGGGAACCACGTGAGGAAGAACCACAGCGTCGACGTCACCGCGATCTGGCCGACGTACACGCCCCACAACTTGCGGTTGCCGAGCACGGCGCGCCAGTCGCTCGTCGTATAGCGGCGGCGTGCAGCGCTTGCCTTGTGTGCGTCGCCGAGTTCGACGAGCCCGCCGCCCGCGCGGATCGTATCGAGTTCCTGCTGGTTGATGCCCTGCGCGTCGGACGGATCGCGATACAGCGCATACCAGACGAAGGCCCACGCCACACCAACCAACCCGGTCAGCACGAATACGCCATGCCAGCCGAAGCGTTCCTGTGTCAGCACGAGAAGCGGGGTGAGAAACGCGAGGCCCACGTATTGCCCCGACGTATAGATCGCGATGGCGCGGGCGCGCTCGCTGTCGGGAAACCACGTCGTGACGACGCGGTTCAGCGTCGGATAGGCCGGGGCTTCGAGTACGCCGAGCAACACGCGCAACGACAGCAGCGCGACGAACGCACCGGCGAAACCCTGCAGGATCGTCGCGAGCGACCACAGCCCGACGATCGCCGCCATCATCAGCCGCGGACGCGTGCGATCGACGAGCATGCCGCCCGGAATCTGCAGCAGCGCATACGACCAACCGAACGCGGAGAACACGAGCCCGAGTTGCGCAGGCGTCAGCGCGAGCTGACGACCGATCGCCGTCGCGGCGATCGACAGGTTGCTGCGGTCCAGATAGGTGATGACGACGGTGACGAACAGCATCGCCAGTAGACGATGCCGTTTGCCGGTCGCGCGCGGCGCGGCGCTTCCCGTCGCCTCCTCCACCGCGCGGCCCTGCTGGCTCACCATTCCGCGACGCTACCGTCCGCGTGGCGCCACACCGGATTACGCCAGCGATGGCCCACCTTCGCCATCTCGCGCACCTTCTCTTCGTTCACATCGATGCCGAGGCCCGGGCCTTGCGGAATCGACACGAAGCCGTCTTCATACTTGAAGACTTCCGGGTTGCGGATGTAGTCGAGCAGATCGTTGCCCTGGTTGTAGTGGATGCCGAGGCTCTGCTCCTGGATGAACGCGTTGTAGCTGACCGCGTCGATCTGCAGACAGGTGGCGAGTGCAATCGGACCGAGCGGGCAGTGCAGCGCGAGCGCGACGTCGTACGCTTCGGCCATCGATGCGATCTTGCGGCACTCGGTGATACCGCCCGCATGCGACGCATCCGGCTGGATGATGTCGACGTAGCCGCCGGCGAGGATGTGCTTGAAGTCCCAGCGCGAATACAGACGCTCGCCGAGGGCGATCGGCGTGCTGGTCTGGTTGACGATGTCGCGCAGTGCCTCGACGTTCTCCGACAGCACCGGTTCTTCGATGAACATCAGCTTGTACGGATCGAGTTCCTTCGCGAGCACCTTGGCCATCGGCTTGTGCACGCGGCCATGGAAGTCCACGCCAATGCCGACGTTCGGTCCCACCGCCTCGCGCACCGCGGCGACGTTGTTGATGACGCCTTGCACCTTGTCGAAGGTATCGATGATCTGCAGCTCTTCCGAGCCGTTCATCTTGATCGCCTTGAAGCCGCGCTCGACCACGGCGCGCGCGTTGTTCGCGACGTCGCTCGGACGATCACCGCCGATCCACGAATACACCTTGATGCGATCGCGCACCTGGCCGCCGAGCAGCGCATGCACCGGCACGCCGTGATGTTTGCCCTTGATGTCCCACAGTGCCTGGTCCACCCCGGCGATCGCGCTCATCGAGATCGGGCCGCCGCGATAGAAGCCCGCGCGGTACATCACTTGCCAGTGATCTTCGATTAGCAGCGGGTCTTTGCCGATCAGATAGTCGGAGAGTTCATCGACGGCGGCCGCGACCGTATGCGCACGGCCTTCCACGACCGGTTCGCCCCAACCGACGATGCCTGCATCGGTTTCGACCTTCACGAAGCACCAGCGCGGTGGAACGATAAAAGTCTCGATTCGGGTAATTTTCATGGCGGCGTCTCCTTGTCGCGCAGCTGCAATGTTGGGCGTGGGGCGCGAATGCGGGTGCCGTTCGGGCGGGCTCGCGAACCCCTGAGGAGTGAAATACTACACAAAATCGACGTTTAATACTATTAATAGTACTATTTGGGACGCAGCACATTTAACAGGGAGAAAAGCCATTCAGCACGACCTGCACGGCCGCGTTGCGTATGAGCTTGCGACCGCCATCCTGCGCGGCGACTACGCGCCCGAATCGATCCTGCCGCGCGAAGCGGAATTGATGGATGCGTTCGGCGTGAGCCGCACCGTGTTGCGCGAGGCGCTGCGTACTTTGACGTCGAAGGGGCTGATCGAGTCGCGACCGCGCGTCGGTACGCGGGTGCGGCCGCGCACCGCGTGGAACCTGCTCGATGCGGATCTGCTCGACTGGTACTCGCGGGTAGCACCGGCAATGGCGTTCGCGCTCAAGCTGCAGGAAATGCGCGAAATGATCGAGCCGTATGCGGCATCGCTGGCCGCGGCATCGCACGACGACGAAACGTTTGCCGAACTCGATGCCGCGCATACCGCGATGGTCGAAGCCCGCAACGTCGATGAATGGGTGCGCGCCGACTTGCAGTTTCACCTGAGCGTGCTGGCCGCGTGTAGCAATGAGTTGCTGGTGCCGCTCGGCACGCTGATCGAACGTACGCTCGAAGCGCAGCTTCGCCTGAACGCGAAACGCGCGGGTGTGTTCAATGCATCGCTGGCCGAACACACGGCGGTGTTCGATGCGATTCGCGACCGGGATGCGTCGCTTGCGCGTCAGGCGATGGCGGCGCTGCTGGGGGTGACGCGCGAGCGGATCGAAGGGTGAGGAGCCCGGTGCTACAAGGTACTTAGCGCCTCGTGCGCAGTTCGATCGAGCAATGAATGGAATTGCTGCCTGATCCGGCTGACCGCTTCGGTCTTGTACGGAAAGCGGTCGTTCTCGCCATGCACCAGCATCGTCGCGTTGACCTCGAACACGACGACCTCGCCCGCAGGCGTCAACGCGCAGTCGATGCCGAAGTAATCGAGGCCGATGGTATTCCGGATCGCGCGCAACGCCGCTTGCTGGGGCGCGGCGAAGACACGCCACGGATCGTCGAGGAACGCCCGTTCTTCGTCCTGCATCCATTGAATGCCCGCCATCGATGTCGTCACGTGATGGATCTTCCACTTGTCATCGATCGCGAGGTGATACGGAAGAATTTCGTCTCCCACGAAGATAAACCGGTACTTGCGGAAATACCCGTCTTCGGACCGGTAGTCGACGAACGGCGTGACGTAGTAATCCGACTCGCCAATGCAGTTCACAAACTCATTGAGCTGATTGCGATCGTCGACCTTCTCGAAGTCTTCGCCACCATGCGTACCGGCGCGTCGAACGAGTAGCGGAAACTGTAGTTCCGCCGTTTCGTTTTTGTTCAGCATGTGCAGCAGATCGACGTTCGAAAACGTGCATGTGTGCGGAACGACACAGCCGGGTGTTCCCGCGAGACGCATCGAAATCGACGCCCGGTCCGTACCGACAATCCCTCGCGGGTGATTGAACACCGGCCTGCCGATACGTTCCGCGAGCGCTTCCACGGTATTCAGAATGGCGCGACTCTGGTCGACATCGGAAACGAGATTGACGACCACGTCTGCATGGCAACGCAGCAGATCGATGTCGTACTCGACGCCGTCGAGCACGGTGAGGATGCTGCTTTCGAAACGCGCGCGACTAACGAAATAGTCGGGCGGTGTGTTGCCCGCGCCCGGCGCGAACATCCACAAGACGCGGAATTCCGGCGGCGAGACTGCGGCAGGCATAGTCCACAACGGCTTCACTTCGACCGCATCGCGATAGGTTGCCGCGGCCTGGTCTGTGAATCCTGACGCCTGCTCCAGATTGGCGATGCTGTGCAAGACCTGCCCGTTGCCGGGTTCAAGTTCAAGGGCATGCCGGTAGTACATGATCGCAGCGCCTTTTCTATCCGCAAACGAATGTGCGAGTGCGAGCCTTCGATACACCTCGGCATCGGCGAGCCCCTCATCGGCAAGCGGCTCGAGCACGGCGACCGCTTCATCGTAGCGACCGCTCAGTATCATCACCCGCGCGAGTTCGAGGCACGCTATCTGATGCTGTGGTTCGATGGCGAGTATCTGCAGCAACAGCGGTTCCACGAGATCGAGCTGTCCCGCCTGGGAGTGCCTGGCCGCTTGCAACACGAGAGCGTCGATGGACATGAGTGAGCCGATCCGGAAGTCGAAGGGAATAACCACAGGGTATCGACGGCAGATACTGCGCACTGGCAAGAATGCGAAAGAGCGTCCCGAATCCCGCTCGCCTACGCCATTTGCCTGCCTTCGCGTGTGACAACCGTTCTTCGCATCGCGCGCTGTGCCAGGCGCCGTTTGATTCATGCTTCGTTATCGGTATTGCGGTAGTGCGGCAGCGAACGGCAGCGCCAATCTCTCAGGCGAGGAGCATATGAACCTTCAGTACAACTTCTCCGGCGGACCGGGCGCGCTTCCTCTGCCCGTCCTGATGCAGGCGCAGCAGGCCATCCAGGAGGTGCCGGAAGTCGGTCTTTCGGTGCTTGGAATCAGCCACCGTTCCGACTGGTTTCGCGATGTCATGGACGAAGCCGAAGCGAACATCCGCCACCTGCTGAAGGTTCCGCAGAACTATCACGTGCTCTTTCTGCAAGGCGGCAGCACGTTGCAGTTCGCGATGCTGGCGATGAATTTCGGCGGTATGGGCGAGGATCCGCCTTCGTATGTTTCGTCGGGATACTGGAGCCGCAAAAGCGTGTCGGATTCCGGGGTGGGGTCGAGCATGCGCATCGTGTGGGATGGTGAAGCGAACGGTTTCCACCGGATGCCGAAGGTTGCGGAACTCGATATCGATCCGCGATCTAGCTACCTGCATTACGTGTCGAACGAAACGGTGGAGGGGTTGCAGGTCACCGACGGTCTATACGCCGGCGATGTCCCGGTGTTCTGCGATATGTCCTCCGACTTCATGTCGCGGCCCATCGACGTCTCGCGCTACGCGATGATCTATGCACACGCGCAAAAGAACCTCGGCCCAGCCGGCGTCACGATCGCGATTCTGCGTGACGATCTGGTCGAGCGGGCGAAAACCGGCCTCGCGAGCATCCTCGATTACCGGACCCACATCGCTGCACGGTCGATCTACAACACGCCGCCTGTTTTCTCCATTTATATCGTCCTGCTGGTGACGCGGTGGATGCGCGAAACGTTCGGCGATCTCGACAACCTCGATGCAGTGAACCGGCGCAAGGCGAATCTGCTGTATGACGTGCTCGACGCAGAACCCGGGTTCTACAGCGCGCATGCCGAGCGTGAATCGCGTTCGGTGATGAATGTCGCTTTTAGATGCCAGACGCCTGAACTGACCGCGCAGTTTCTGCTAGAGGCACGTGATGCGGGTCTGCACGGACTGGAAGGACATCGTTCGATTGGCGGGGTACGTGCGTCGCTGTACAACGCGTTGACCGAGCACGAGGCCAGCGTGCTGGCGTCGTTCATGAAGATTTTTAGTAGGCGTCACGCCGAAGCACACGAATTTTCTCTGGCCGACGCATAACAGCTGACGCAATCGAGCTGTTATGCCCCGGCCGAGCATGGTCTGAACGCGGCGGGCACCCCACCCGCTATCCAGCCGCAGCAAACTCCGGCTTCAGCGCCACATACAACCTGCGATAACGCGCAAGACGTTGCGCAAGCAACGGCTCGCTCGCCCGATCCGGCTCGCACGATTCGATGACCGACGGCGCCGTGCAAACCTCGGCAACCGTGTCCTGCGTGACCGCAAGCCGCGCGAGCCGGGCCGCGCCGAGCGCCGCACCGATATCGCTACTCGCATGCCGCCGCATGGTCACACCCATCGCGGTCGCACAAAGCTGCGCCCAGAAGCGGCTACGCGAGCCACCACCGATAAACGAAGCCTGTTCGAGCGTCGTGCCCGCGCCCTGCAGCGCGGCATAGCCATCGGCCATGGCGAACGCGACGCCTTCCATCACGCTGTATGCAAGATCGGCGGTCGTATGCGCCGCCGTGAGTCCCCAGAACATGCCGCGTGCGTTGGCGTCGTTGTGCGGTGTGCGCTCGCCGCTCAGATACGGCAAGAAGATTGGCGCGCTGGCCGGATCGACCTGCGCGGCCAGCTCAGGCAGCGTCGAGACGGCGGTATGCGCGACCTGCGAGAGCCAGCCGAGGCTCGCGGCCGCCGACAGGATCACGCTCATCTGATGCCAGCGCTCGGGAAGGGAATGGCAGAACGCATGCACGCCCTGTTCCGGATTCGGCGCAAAGCGGTCGGTACCGGAGAACAGCACGCCCGACGTGCCAAGCGATAAAAACGCGCCGCCTGCGCCCACGACGCCCATGCCGATTGCACTGGCCGCGTTATCGCCCGCGCCACCGCACAGCGTGACCGGACCTTCGATACCCCATTCCCGGCGCAACCCGTCGCGCAATTGCGCAGCCGGCGCGCTGCCTTCGACGAGTTGCGGCATCTGCTCGCGCGACAGACCGGTGGCGCTCAGCATCCGGTCCGACCAGTCGCGCTTCGCGACGTCGAGCCACAGCGTGCCCGATGCATCCGACATGTCCGACGTGAATTCGCCAGTCAGCCGCCACGCGACGTAGTCCTTCGGCAGCAGCACTTTATGTATGGCGCGAAACACCGATGCTTCGTATTTCGCGAGCCACAACAGCTTCGGCGCAGTGAAACCAGGCATCGCGAGATTGCCGGTGATGGTCCGGGATTCGGGCACCAGTGCTTCGAGTTCGACGCATTCGGCGAATGCCCGCGTGTCGTTCCAGAGGATCGCGGGACGCAGCACCTGGCCACTGCGATCCAGCAGTGTCGCGCCGTGCATCTGACCCGACAGGCCGATGCCGCGCAGTGCCGCGAAGCCGCTGGGGTGCGCCGCGCGAATCGCGGCGATCGCATCGAGCGTTGCGTGCCACCACGTCTGCGGGCTCTGTTCGGACCAGTGCGGATGCGGATGGTCGACGATGAGCGGAGCATTGGCCGTTGCCAGCGGCGCGGAGCCGTCGTCGGTCAGGACGGCTTTAACCTCGGAAGTACCGAGGTCGATTCCAAGAAAGGTCATGGAGAGGCGTCGAAATAATAGTAAGAAATGGGCCCGGCGCGGTTGCGCATCAGGCGGCGATCATGTGTTCGTTGAGTTGATGCAGTGCGCGGAACTGCGACGGCGGCATCCCTTTCATCGCGCGAAACTGCCGGTTGAAGTTCGACAGGTTGTTGAAGCCGACCCGGTAGCAGATATCGGTCACGCTGAGCGTCGAACACATCAGCAGTTCGCACGCTTCGTTCAGACGCAGCCGGTTCAGGTACTGGACGAACGTCGAACCCGTATGGCGGCGGAAAAAGCGCGTAAACGTGCTGACGCTCATACCGACCAGATCCGCGACATCGGTTTCGCGCAACGTGCCCGGCAAGTTCTGCTGGATGTAGGAGAGTACCTGATTGATCGTCGACGACATGTAACGTTGTGCATCGATGTGATACGCAGGCCCGGCGAGTACACGTCGCTCGGCGCAGGATGACAGCCGGTCGAACAGCGACATCAGCAGCTCGACGCGGTGGCAGCCGTGCGCGTCGGCGAGTTCCATCATCAGTGGAACGAGCGCGAGGCCGACGTGATCGGGAAACTGCAGGCCGCGCGAAGCGTCGTCGATCATGCCGACCACCGGCTGTAGTTCCGTGAAGGCCGCGACCATCTGCTGCACGGCTTCGCGCGAAAACTGCAGTACGATATCGCGCGACGGCACGCATTCGCCGGGACCGATCTCGCTGATCCAGTTGTGCGGCAGGTTCGGTCCGGTGATGACGAGGTTGCCCGGCGCGAACTGTCCGATGTGGTCGCCGACGAAGAATTTGCCGCTCGAAGCGGTGATCACGTGAATTTCGTACTCAGGGTGGAAGTGCCACTTGGCGACGTCGTGCGGATAGCCGTGCACCCATGCGCGAAAGGTTTCGTCGCGTCGCGTATGTACGACTTCGAGATCGGGATTCATTGCGTGGCTCCTCCACTGCGCTTCTACGGCCGCCCGCGCCCTGCTTGCACCTCGCTTGCAACTCAGGTGGCGGGCTGTGCCCGCTGCGGTGTCGCGGCCGTGCCGGGTGTATGCGCCATCGTGTGTTGCATGTCGCCCGGCGGCGCCGGCAGCGTGACATTGCGCCCGGTTTGCTCGTCGAAAACATGCAGTTCGTTGTCTTCGAAGTGGAACGTTACCATGTCGCCGAGCGTTGGCACCGCATTCGCAGGAACCAGCGCGGCCAGCCGTTCGCCCGCGAAATCGAAGCTGACGAGCGCTTCGGCGCCGAGCAACTCGACCAGTTCGATCCGGCCGTCGATCCGCAGCGGCCACGGCGCATGGCCCTCGGCGATCTTCAGATAGTTCGGCCGGATCGCCAGCTTAACCGCCTGCCCCTCCTGCAAACCGGCGAATCGCGGTGCCGCGAGCGGCCAGCTCCGGTCATGACAGCGCGCCTGTGGCACGCCGTTTTCGATGCTGACGGTGGCGTCGATAAAATTCATCGCCGGCGTGCCGATGAATCCTGCCGCGAAGACCGTATGCGGATAGTGATACAGATCGGACGGCGTACCGGCCTGTTCGATATGGCCGCCGCGCATCAAGATCACGCGGTCGGCGAGCGTCATCGCTTCGAGCTGGTCGTGCGTGACATAGACCGTCGTCGTCTTGAGCCGCTGATGCAACCGCTTGATGTCGCCGCGAAGCTGCGCACGCAGTTTCGCATCGAGATTCGACAGCGGTTCGTCGAACAGGAACACCGCGGGAGTCTTGATCATCGCGCGTGCGATGGCCGCGCGCTGCTGCTGTCCGCCGGACATTGCGCGCGGTTTGCGTTCGAGCATCGCATCGAGGCTCAGGACCGCTGCGACCTCGCGCACACGCCGGTCGATCTCGGGCGAGGGCACTTTCAACCGGCGCAGGCCGAACGCAATGTTGTCGTACACCGTCATGTGCGGATAGAGCGCGTAGTTCTGGAACACCATCGCGACGTTGCGCTCGCGTGCGGGCAGTGCGTTGACAACCGCGTCGCCGATCGACAGCTCGCCGCCGGTGATGTCTTCGAGGCCTGCGATCATCCGCAGCATCGTCGACTTGCCGCAGCCCGATGGGCCGAGCAGCACGACGAACTCGCCGTCGCGAATCTGCAGGTCGAGCGGGTGCAACACCGGCGGGCCGCCGTCGTAGCGCTTCGTGAGTCCCTTGCAAACGATCTGTGCCATGGTCAGTCCATTTCGATCTGGATCTTGACGTCGTGCGGATGACCCGCCGCCGCCTCTTCGAATGCGCGCAGGCCGTCGGCGAACGCGAACTTGCGCGAAATGAACGGCTTCACGTCGATCATCCCCGAGCTGATCAAGGCGAGCGCGCGCGGAAAAATGTTGGCGTAGCGGAACACCGATTCGATGCGCGCTTCCTTCGCCTGCAGCGCAACGACGTCGAGCGGGACCGGGTCGACCGGCATGCCGACCAGTACCGCGCAGCCACCGGGACACAGCAGATCGATCAGGCTGTCGTAGACCTTTGCGTTACCGCTCGCTTCGAAGACTACGTCCGCACCCCAGTCGCCGGTCGCGGCGCGCACTGCGTCGAGCAGCGAGTGCGCGCGCACGTCGACGGTCGTGACCGCGGCGTGGTTCGCAAACAGCGCGAGCTTTTCCTTGATCACGTCGGCGAGAATTACGCGCGATGCACCGCCGGCCAGTGCCGCCAGCGCAGTCATCGCGCCGATCGTGCCCGCGCCGATCACCACGGCCACATCGCCCGGTTTCATCGCGGCTTTTTTCGCGGCCTGCAAACCGATCGACAGCGGCTCGACGATTGCGCCTTCGGCAAACGACACGTTGTCCGGCAGCCTGAACGTGAACGCTGCCGGATGCACGACGTACGGCGTGAGGCAACCGTGGACGGGCGGCGTTGCCCAGAAGCGCACAGCGGGATCGAGGTTGTAGAGACCGCGCATCGTAGCCGGTGAATCGAATTGCGGAACACCGGGCTCCATGCACACACGGTCGCCGACGCGCAGATGCGTGACCTCGCGCCCGGTTTCAACCACCGTGCCGGAAGCCTCATGCCCGAGCACCATCGGGCTGTCCACCTTGAATGGGCCGATGCGTCCATGCGTG
Organism: Paraburkholderia acidicola; assembly: GCF_002362315.1. GTDB lineage: Bacteria > Pseudomonadota > Gammaproteobacteria > Burkholderiales > Burkholderiaceae > Paraburkholderia > Paraburkholderia acidicola. Next base: position 1,093,270 of record NZ_MTZV01000002.1, on the reverse strand, counting down.
TAGTAATGCACATCGCTACCGCACACACCGACCGTATGAATCTTGATCTTCACGTCGCGCGGACCGACCTCGAGCGGAATGTCGATGTCGCGCAGCGCCAGTTTGCGTGCCTGTTCGAGTACCAGAGCTTTCACACCCTTCTCCTTACTTGCCTTTGAGCATCGAGTTCAACAGCCGGCTCAGAATGCCGACGAAAATCAGTGGGGGAAGCGCAAGCAGCACCGTCGACGCATTGATCACGCCCCACGGCACTTCCTGTCCAAGCGACGTGAACGCGGAGGCGACGACGGGCAGCGTCGCGCTTCGGGAAGAGGTGAGGGCGAGCGCGATCATCAGTTCGTTCCAGACCAGCACGAAGCTGAAGACGATGCCGCCCATCAGCGTGTTCGAGCAGATCGGCAGCGCGATGCGCCAGAACACTGCGTACGGACCGTAGCCGTCGAGCGTCGCCGCCTCCTCGACTTCGCGCGGCAGGCGCTGGAACACCGGAATCGATAGCCACGTGATGGTCGAGAGCGTGACGAGCAGATACGTGATGATCATCGACAGCTTCGTGTCGTACAGACCGAGATCGACCCAGATCGCGATCAGCGGAATGGCGACCGCGACGGGTGGCAGGAAACGCAGCGACAGCAGGAAAAACTGGATGTCGCGCTTGCCCGGCACGTTAAAGCGGGCGATTACATAAGCAGCCGGCACACCGAGCAGCGCGCCGATCAGCACCGAGCTACCGACGATCGCAATGCTATTGCCGAGCCCGATCAGAACCTCTGGACTCGACAGCACCTGGCGGTAGTTGTCGAGTGTCGGGGTGAAGAAAAAGCGCGGCGTCGGCGTGACGATATCGAGCAGATTCTTTAGCGAGTTGAGCAGCGCCCAGAAAATTGGAAACACCGCAACGATTGCAATCGCGCCGCCAACCACCACCGTGACGCTGCGCGAAATCAGTCTTCCCATTTGTTCACCCGCTTCCAGATCAGCGTAAAGATGGCTGTGGTGGCGATCATCATCAGCACGGCCATGCTCGACGCGTACGAGACCTTGCCGGACAGGCCGATGCCCTGCGAGTACGCATACATGTCGAGCGTTTCGGTGGCGATGCCGGGGCCGCCTTTGGTCATCACGTAGATCAGGTCGAACGAGCGCAGCGATTCGACCATCTTGATGAACACGAGGCTCATGATCGGCACCTTGAGCATCGGCAGCGCGATGTAGGCGTACACCTGCCACGTCGATGCGTAGTCGAGGCGCGCGGCTTCGAGCGGTTCGGGCGGCAGCGTTTCGAGCAGCTTCAGGACGACCACTGCGAAGAACAGACCCCACTGCCAGATATCGACCAGCGCGATCGCATACAGCGCGGCGTGCGGGTTCGACAGGAATGCGGTGTTCTCGATGCCGAGTGCCCCGAGCAGCCAGCTCAGGACGCCCGTCAGCGGCGAATACATGAACTTCCAGATGAACGCCGCGGACACGCGCGGCAGCAGCACCGGCATGATCAGCAGCAACGCGATGACGTTGCGCATGCGGCCGTGAATCCGTTCGAACAGATAGATGGCGAGCAGCACACCGACCGCGACCGCGCCGAGCACGGTGACGATTTCCCAGACTGCCGATACCTGGATCGCATTCAGAAAGCGGCGATCCGACATCAGCCGCGCGAAGTTGCGCAGCCACACGTATTCGCTGTCGGGATAGCGCAGTACGCGGTTTTTCAGCGCGAGGTTGATGGCTGCGACGGTCGGGATCAGGCCGAGCAGCGCCATGATGGCGAGCGGCGGCCCGAGAAACACCCAGGGCAGACTCGTTTTACCGCGATTGAACATCGATGTCTCCAGCAGCGCCGCGCGAGCGGCCTGCGATTGCTTGCAAGATCACGCGTGCTACTTCTTCGCGCCGTGTTCCACCGCATCCTTCGCGTACTGCACCGCGTCGGTCAGCGTGCTTTGCACGTCGGGTTGTGTGCCCGTGAAGATCTCTTCGAGCGCAATACCTAGGTTGTCGCCGATATCGGGCCACTGCGGGCTCGCCCAGATCGTCACTTTGGTGACCGGGTTCGTGTCGTTCAGGCCGCTCAGAATTTGCGGCTTCACATGTTTCTGGAAGTAATCGCTCTGAATCGTGCTCGTGCGGTTGTAGTCGCTGAAGACGTTGTCGCGCAGACGGGCCTGTTCCTGCTCCTTGCTGGTCGCCCACGCGATGAACTTGCCCGCGGCCTGGCGCGTGCATTCGTCCTTCGCCCCGACCGACGAAATCGCGAGACCGTGACCGTATGCGGCGGACGGCAACGGCGCCGGCGGCCGCACATAACCGACCTTGTCGGCGACGCTCGATTTGGTCGGGTCTTCCATCCAGTCCGCGAACGGCGTCGACTCGATCATGAAGGCGACCTTGCCTGAGCGGAACGCTTCGAGCGCATTGCTCCAGTCGTAAGTTGCGGCGCCCGGCGGCGCGTACTTGAACAGCTCGCTATAGAGCTGCGTGGCCTTGACCGCAGCCGGCGAATCGAACGCCGGTTGCTGGTTCTTGTCGGTCCACGTGCCGCCTTCGGCGAGCATGAACGGCGCCCAGCGCCAGACGTTCATGCCCGAGCCGCGCTGGCCGCGTGCGACCCAGCCGTACATGTTCGGTGGCGCGTTCAGTTTCTTGATATCGGCGACGAGTTCGTCGAGTGTCTTCGGCACCGGCAGATGCGCTTTTTCGAGCAGATCGCGCCGATAGAACAGGAAATCGCCGCCGCCGATCAGCGGCGCGAAATAGGCCACGCCCTTGTAGTTTGCGACCGCGCGGCGGCCCGGCAGGAAGTCGTTGTAGTCCGAGTCCTTCGGGTAGTACTTGAGCAGCGGCACAACCCAGCCCGCCGATGCAAATTCGGCGAGATTCGCTTCGTCGACGTAGTAGATCTGATACGAACCGGCACCCGTCGATGCATCGAGCCGCGACTTCGCGCGCCGGTCGTTTTCGCCGAAGTAATTGATTTCGACCTTCGTGCCGCTGCGTTTCTCATAGTCCGGCAGCGATTTTTCCATCACCGACAGGCCCAGACTTTTCTGCGCCAGCACTCTGAGCACCGGCACGTTGCAGGTTTGCGCGAGCGCCGCGGCGGGTACGGTCGCGCCGATCACCGCACAGGCCGCCAAAGATCGAATCGTGTTCACAGTTGTCTCCTGATTTGTTTTTCGCTGTCCGGCCAATGCGGGTTGGATCGCATCGGTCGACTGCACTGTAGTGCTCAGGAAACGCTGTTCACCACTTCAAAAGAATCTTCGCAGTGGTACTTTTTGCGCAGCTTGGCGCTGCGTTGCACAAATTGTGTCGGTGGATTTTGAAGCCGGATGCAGGCTGCGCCGGCCGGCTTACGACGCGCCGCTATCGCTGCGGCGGCTTTGCTCGAAGCGCTCGATGATCTCGATCGCGGCCCTGCATTGATCGGCGTCGAGCTGATGGATGGTGCACTGGTCTTCGTCGATCTTCATTTCGCCGGCGAGCCATCGATAGCCCTTGGCGCGCGCTTCGAAGACATTGCTGCCGTCACGGCGCACCTTGGCCTTCACCATCGGTTCGAGCGCGGCATGCAGCCGCGCCTTCCAGTCGCGCAGCTCGGCGTTGGCGAGGCGGCCGAGCGGCACGCGCCGCGTGCTGCGCGGGAAGATGCCGATCCATGCCTCGCACGGCGTGCAGATCCATAACGGACCGTGATCGTCGCGGTAGGGATAGCCGTCTTCACCGGAGCTGACGAAGCGGGCTTTTGCGCCGCAGTAGTCGCAGACGGGTTGTGGCAGCGAGGGGACGGGGCGGCCGACGCGCATGGTGGCTGGGGTAGGAAGGTGGTGAGGTAAGGGGGCAATATAGCAAAACCGGGGGTGGGGGCCGGCGCCCTTCATATCGCTCATGTCGTTCGACGCGGCGTAGCGTGGCACTGAGAAATTATCTTTCGGTTAGCTTTCCGTTCGCCATTCTGTGCGTGCGACTCTGCAAGGCAGGCCGACGTTGCCACGCGACGATTGCTAAAAGAACTAAAAAAATTCCTGTGGCGCTGTCGATTCCTGTCCACGCCGTTCGTCGTCGGGTAAACACGACTTTTCCACCGAAGGTGACGACGATGGCCTTGAAACTCTACGCACACCCGTTTTCCTCGTATTCCCAGAAGGTTTTGATCGCACTCTACGAAAACGGCACGCCGTTCGAATGGCGGCAGTTGTCGCACGAGAACCCCCAACTGCTGGAAGACTTCGCCGCGTTGTGGCCTATCAAGCGTTTTCCGCTCATCGTGGACGATGGCCGCGTCGTGACCGAGGCGACGACGATCATCGAGTACCTGGGTCTTTACCATCCGGGACCGGTGCCGCTATTGCCCGCCGATCCCCGTGCCGCACTCGAAGTGCGCAGCATGGATCGTTTCTTCGACAACTACATCTCGACGCCGCAGCAGAAAGTCGTGTTCGACTCCCTGAGACCGGAGACCGAGCGTGATCCTCGTGGCGTCGTCGACGCGCGCGCGATGCTCGACACGGCATATGTATGGCTCGACAAGCAGATGGCCGATCGCGAATGGGCAGCCGGCGAGCGCTTCAGCCTCGCCGATTGTGGCGCCGCACCGTTCCTGTTCTATGCCGACTGGACCCATCGCATCGACCCGTCGTTGCGCAACGTGATTGCTTACCGGCAGCGGTTGCTGGCGCGGCCGTCGGTGGTGCGTGCGGTCGATGAAGCGCGTCCGTACCGCCCGCTGTTTCCGCTCGGCGCACCCGATCGCGATTGATCCGGCATTCAGCTTTGCAACGAATTCATTCACTCACAGGAGACTGACATGACGAATGATTCACCCCTCGTCCCCGCTGTCGAACTGGTGAAGCGCAACGGTGTAACGTTCCCGAACGAAAGCGCGGACTATCGTCGCGCGCGCAATGCGCTGCTCGCTGAAGAGATCGAATTGCGCCGGCACATCGAACGGGTTGCGGCGCAGCGTCGCGCGCTTCCGCCAGGCGGGCAGGTGACCGGCAACTATCGGTTCCAGGGCGAGGCAGGCGGCTTGCTCGATCTCGCTGGCCTGTTCGGCGACAAAGAGACGCTGGTCGTCTACAGCTATATGTTTGGTCCGCAACGCGAGCGCCCGTGTCCGATGTGTACGTCGCTACTCGGTGCATGGAACGGCGAAGCGCGCGACATCGGGCAACGCGTGGCGCTTGCGGTGGTGGCGCGTTCACCGATCGAGCGTCTTGTCGCGTTCAAGAAAGAGCGCGGCTGGCGCGATCTCAAGCTGTATTGCGATATCGACGGCCAGTACAGCCGCGACTATTACGGGCTTAACAGCGAGGGTGGCGACGATCCGGCGCTCAACGTGTTCACGCGCCGCGACGGTACGGTGCGCCACTTCTGGAGTGGAGAGATGGGCTCCGACATGGCGGATCCTGGCCAGGATCCGCGTGGTGCGCCCGATCCGATGCCGATCTGGACCATCTTCGATATGACGCCGGAGGGTCGCGGGACTGACTGGTATCCGCGGCTTGAGTATCCGGATTGAAGCAGGCCGCCCGAGCTACACAAACGCATCGACAATCTTCTGCCGGAACCAGGCATTAGCCGGGTCCGCATCCGCGTTCGCATGCCAGTAGAGATAGGCATCGGCGGATGCGCCATCGAGTGGACACGGATGCATTACGTTGTCGAACAGTTCGTTGAGCAGTTGGGCGTAGCGCCCCGGCATCGTCAGCAGCAGGTCGGTCTCGCTCACCACGCGGCAGGCCGCGAAGTAATGCATGCAGCGCAGCCGCACCTGCCGCTGCAAGCCGAGCTTTACCAGTTCCATGTCCTCCATGCCGAGCCCGCGGCGTCGGCTCGTGACAAGCACATGCTGCGCGCCGACATAGGTATCGAGCGTCAGACGCCGGCCTACCTGCGGATGACCGCGCCGGCTTAGTACGACGAGACCGTCGGAGGCGAGGTGGGCGGTGCGCACCGTCTGCGGCACCGGCAACAGCGCGTCGATCGCGGCATCGAAAGTCCCGGCCAGCAGATCGGCCTCCAGCGTGCGGCGATCGTGCTGCGCGGTGGCGACGTCGAGCGACGGGCTCGCATCGACGATCTGTTTCATCACCGGCGGCAACACGACCGCTTCGAGCACATCGCGCACCCCAAGAGAAAAACGCCGCACCGTCGATTCGACATCGAAGCGATCGGTTTCGTGCAGCGTGAGTTCGAGCGTGTGCAGTGCGTCGCGCACGCGCCCGATGATCGAGCGCGTGAACGGCGTCGGCACCATCGCGTGACCGTGCCGTTCGAACAGCGGGTCGCCGAGCAGCTCGCGCAGCCGGTTCAGCGCGTGACTGACCGCCGACTGGCTCAAATTCAACTGATCCGCCGCGCGCGTGATCCCGCCCTGCGCATAGATGCTTTCGAGGACCACGAAGAGATTCAGGTCGGTTTTGGATATATGCATGAAATGGGTTGAAGTGGATTCAATCTATTCATTTGACGCATTCTACCTGCCTCCTTAGTCTGTCGATAGGAGGCGGTACATGGCACAGCTTTTACTTATCAGGCATGGGCAGGCGTCGTTTGGCAGCGACGACTACGACCGCTTGTCCACGCTCGGCTTCGCGCAGGCCGGCACGCTCGGCCGCTGGTTCAGTGCCTGCGCGCTGCCGGTGGACCGCGTGGTGAGCGGCTCGATGCGCCGTCATCGCGAGACGGTCGAAGGCTGGGCGCGGCAGTTGCTCGAACCCGCAAGCGATGTCGTTGTCGCGAGTACCGTCGACGAGCGCTTCGACGAATTCGATCACGAGGATGTGTTGACGGTGTACCAGCGCGCGATCGGTGCGTCCGACATCGACACCGCGCCGGCCGCGTTGCAACGCACGTTCCTCAGTGCCGTGACGCGCTGGACGAGCGGTGAGCATGACGCCGATTACGTGGAGTCGTGGCGGCACTTTCGCGAACGCTGCCTCGATGGCTTCGCCTCGATTACCGACGACACGCAGCCCGCGAAATCGATCGTGCTGTTCACCTCGGGTGGCGTGATCGCGACGATCTGCCAGCACCTGATGCATCTGACCGACGAAGCGATGGGCCGGCTGAACTGGTCGCTTGCGAACACCAGCGTGACGCGCGTGCGGTTTACACGCGGCCGCCGCAGCCTCGATTCGCTGAACTGCACGGCACATTTCGACTGGGCGCGCGATCCGGCGTTGCTCACTTACCGCTAGGCGCTTCCACGCACGGCAATGTGCGGGCGCTTGACCAACACATTCGAACCATTCCAGGAACACGACAATGGACAACACGCTGTTCGATCTGACCGGCCGCGTCGCGCTGGTCACAGGTGCAAGCCGCGGCATCGGCGAGCAGATCGCCATGACGCTCGCCGCGCATGGCGCGCACGTGATTTTGAGCAGCCGCAAGGCGCAAGCATGCGAAGCAGTCGCCGAGCGCATTCGCGCCGCCGGCGGCAAGGCCGATGTCTACGCGTGTCATATCGGCGATCTTGAACAGATCGAAGGGCTGTTCGAGTTTCTCGACAGCCGCGGCCTCGCACTCGATGTCCTCGTCAATAACGCAGCGGCTAATCCGTACTTCGGCCCAACGGTCGACACCACCATCGACGCATTCAACAAAACCGTCGACGTGAACATCCGCGGCTACTTCTTCATGTGCGCGCGTGCAGCGAAACGGATGGCGAAGCAGGGGCGCGGCAGCATCATCAACGTTGCGTCGATCGCGGGCGTCGTGCCGGTTCCGATGATCGGTATCTATTCGATCACCAAGGCTGCGGTGATCTCGATGACGAAGACGTTCGCTGCCGAATGCGGCGCGCAAGGTGTGCGTGTCAACGCACTGCTGCCCGGTCCGACCGCCACCCGCTTTGCGTCTGCGCTAGTCGACGATCCGCAGGCACGCGATGAAGCGCTCAAGCGCATCCCGCTTGGCCGGATCGCCGCGCCCGATGAAATGGCGGGCACCGTGCTGTACCTCGCGTCGGATGCCTCTGCCTTTACGACGGGCGCGTGCATCAACGTCGACGGCGGCTTTCTCGCAACCTGAGGCCCAGCTATCCATGGAAGATCTCAAGAACAAGGTAGCCGTTGTTACGGGTGCGGCGAGCGGCTTCGGCCGCGAACTGGCGATTCTCTGTGCCGCTGAAGGCATGCGGGTCGTGCTCGCCGATATCGACGAAGCCGGTTTGAAGCACACGCATTCGCTGTTGCCCGATGGCGCGCAGGCACTCGAAGTGCATTGCGATGTATCGAAACAGGAATCCGTCGATGCACTCGCGCAAGCGTCTATTGCGCGTTTTGGCGCGGTGCATCTGCTGTTCAACAACGCGGGCGTCGGCACGACCGGTCCGTTGTGGAGCACCACGCTCGACGACTGGCAATGGGTACTCGGTATCAATCTGATGGGTGTTGCGCACGGCATCCGCAGCTTTGTGCCGGGCATGCTGGCGGCGGGCGAACCGTGTCACGTGGTCAATACGGCTTCGGCGGCGGGGCTCGGTGCGTATGAAGGATCGGGTGTCTACTGCGCGAGCAAGTACGGTGTCGTTGCGATCTCCGAATGCCTGTACCACGAACTGCAGACGCATGCGCCGCACGTCGGCGTGTCGGTGCTCTGCCCGGCGTTCGTGAACACCGGTATCGCCGATGCGGAAGACCGCCGGCCCGCCGAATTCGGTGAACGCAATCCCGGTGCCGCGCCGTACGCAGATCGTGCGCGTCAGGCGATCCGCGCAGGGCGGTTGAGCGCGGCCGATATCGCGCGCATCACGCTCGATGGGGTGAAGGCAGGAAAGTTCTACATCCTGACGCACCCGAAGATCAAGGCGTCGATCGAAACGCGGATGCAGGACATTCTGCTCGAACGCACGCCGACTCACGTCGCTGGATAACTTGATCCGTAATCGTATGACCGACGCTCTGCCTCTTGCCGCGACTGTAGACCCCGCACACCGCCTCGATATCGCGGCGCTCGCGACGTATCTTGAGCAACATCTCGACGGCTTTAAAGGGCCGCTCGAATACAGCCGCTTTTCGGGCGGCCAGTCGAACCCGACCTACCTGCTCACCACGCCATCGCGTCGCTATGTGCTGCGCAGAAAACCGGCGGGCCAGTTGCTGCCGTCCGCGCATGCCATCGATCGCGAATACCGCGTGCTATCGGCGTTGCGCGATACGGCAGTGCCGGTGCCGGAGGTGTTCTGCTATTGCAACGACGCGTCGGTGATCGGCTCCGAGTTCTATGTGATGGCCTGTGTGGACGGGCATGTGAACTGGCAAAACCGTTTGCCTGATGCAACGCCCGCGCAACGCAGTGCGATGTTCGACGAACTGAATCGCGTGATGGCCGCGCTGCATACGCTGGACGTGAGCGCACTCGGCCTCGACGATTACGGCGCGAAGGGCAACTATTTCGTGCGGCAGATCAAGCGCTGGACGCATCAGTACCGCGCGTCCGAAACGCAGCGCATCGAATCGATGGAGCGGTTGATCGAATGGCTGCCCGCCCATGTGCCGGCTAGCGAGCGCGTATCGGTCGTGCACGGCGACTTTCGCATCGACAACGTGATCTTCGATCCGGTCGATCCGCGCATCGTCGCCGTGCTGGACTGGGAACTGTCGACGCTCGGCGATCCGCTCGCTGACTTTTCCTATCTGTGTCTTGCATGGCATCTGCCTGCCGATGGCTTTCGCGGCCTCGGCCCGATCGACGATGCGCAGCTGCAGGCGCTCGGCATTCCGCTCGAACGCGATTTCGTCGAGCGCTATTGCGAGCGCACCGGTGTGCCCGCGGTGAGCGAAGCCGAATGGAATTTCTACCTTGCCTACAACCTGTTTCGCGGCGTGGGCATCCTGCAGGGAATCATGAAGCGGGCCATCGATGGCAACGCGAGCAGCCGGCATGCACGCGAAGCCGGCGGACGCGCTGCACAACTCGCCGATGTGGCCTGGCGTTGCGCGGAACGCGCAATGGCTGCCTGACCTGACTACACACACGGCCGACGCACGCTGCGCCAGCCGCGACCACTCAACCTCACCAGACAACGAGAGCAGACGATGAACTTCGAACCTTCCGCAAAAGTGGCCGCACTGCAGCAGCGCGTGTCGGCATTCATGAACGAGTACGTGTACCCGAACGAAGACCGTTACCTTCGCGAAATCGACGAGGGTGACCGCTGGCAGCCGATCGCGTTGATCGAAGAACTGAAGGAACGCGCCAAGGCGGCCGAACTGTGGAACCTGTTCCTGCCCGAATCCGCACACGGCGCAGGTCTGACCAACGCAGAGTACGCGCCGCTGTGCGAGATCATGGGGCGGGTGGTCTGGGCGCCGGAAGTGTTCAACTGCTCGGCACCCGACACCGGCAACATGGAAGTGCTGGCGCGTTACGGCACAGCCGAACAGAAGCGCCAATGGCTCGAACCGCTGCTGCGCGGCGAAATCCGTTCGGCGTTCGCGATGACCGAGCCGCTCGTGGCTTCCTCGGATGCGACGAACATCGAAAGTTCGATCGTGCGCGACGGCGACCACTACGTGATCAATGGACGCAAGTGGTGGACCTCGGGTGCGAGCGATCCGCGCTGCAAGGTGTTTATCTTCATGGGCAAGACCGACCCGCAGGCACCGCGCCATCGTCAGCAGGCGATGATCCTCGTGCCGCGCGACACCCCCGGTGTCACCGTGGTGCGGCCGCTGCCGGTGTTCGGCTTCGACGACGCGCCACACGGTCATGCTGAAGTGCTGTTCGAGAACGTACGTGTACCCGCCGACAACATGTTGCTCGGCGAAGGACGCGGCTTCGAGATCGCACAAGGGCGCCTCGGACCGGGCCGGATTCACCACTGCATGCGGCTGGTCGGGCTCGCCGAGCGCGCGCTCGAAGTGATGTGCAAGCGCAGTCTCTCGCGGGTCGCGTTTGGACGTGCGGTCGCGGAGCAGAGCATCACGCTGCAGCGCATTGCGGATGCGCGCATCCTGATCGACGAGACACGCTTCCTCGTGCTGAACGCCGCACACCGCATGGACACGGTCGGCAACAAGGTCGCGACGCGCGAGATTGCGATGATCAAGGTCGCGGCGCCGAACATGGCGTGCCAGGTGATCGACTGGGCGATCCAGGCGTGCGGCGGCTTCGGCATGCAGGACCGTTTCCTCGCGCATGGCTATGCGACGGCACGGTCGCTGCGCATCGCGGACGGTCCCGACGAAGTGCACCGCAACCAGATCGGCAAACTGGAACTCGACAAGTACCGCGTGCGCGAGGATGCTGTCTGATTCTTGCGCCATGACCGGCCACTACTAGAAGGAGCACGTATGACGCAGCGACCGTGGATCGATTCACTCGAACATCACTTTGCCGACGTGAACGGCACGACGCTGCATTACGTGAGCGCGGGCGAGGGGCCGACGCTGCTCTTCATCCACGGCTTTCCGGAGTTCTGGTTCGGCTGGGAGGCGCAGCTGCGCGCGCTGTCGGAGAGCTACCGCGTTGTCGCAGTCGACATGCGCGGCTACAACCTCTCCGGAAAATCGCCGGATGTTGCCTCGTACCGGTCGCGCGTGCTGGTCGAAGACCTGCAGCAGTTCATCGCGCACCTCGATGCGGGACCGATCTTCGTCGTGGCTCACGACTGGGGCGGCGTGATCGCATGGGACCACGCTGCGCGGCATCCGCAACAGGTGCGCAAGCTTGTCATCATCAATGCGCCGCATCCGTGTCTGATGTACCGCGAATTGAAGGAAAACGCGACGCAGCGCAAGGCGAGTGAGTATGTGCTCGTGTTTCGCCAGGAACGCGCCGAGGCATTACTGTCGGAAAACCGCTATGCGCGGCTACAGCGGATGTTCGATACGTGGGGGATCGATGGTCGCGAGGTGAGCGACGCGACACGCGACGCTTACGTCGAAGCGTGGTCGCAACCGGGTGCGCTGACCGGCAGCCTGAACTGGTATCGCGCGACGCCTCTGCATGCGCCGGGTCCGGACGACGCGGGTATCGATGGCTTTGAGATGAAGCCCGGCAACCATCACGTCGATGTGCCGACGCTCGTGATCTGGGGCACGCAGGACACGGCGCTATTGCCGGGGCTGCTGAACGGGCTCGATGAGTACGTGCCGGATCTGCGCATCGAACGAATCGAAGAAGGGTCGCACTGGGTGCATCACGAGTTCCCCGATCGCGTCAATGCACAGCTGCGTGCGTTTCTGCGCGACTGAGATTTGCCGTCGTTCCATTTATCGCCGACGGCGCCGCTGTGAGCGCTTTAACGTGATCGCGCAACCAGCGGTGCGCCGGATCGGTATCCATACGGCGATGCCACGCGAAGGCGACCGGGATCTCCGGCGTATCGAACGGTAGATCGAACACGGCGATGGCGAGCTGCAGGCGCTCGGCCCGGCGCGCCAGGTCGTCGCCGACCACCGCTACCAGATCGCTGTTTGCCGCGGCCAGCAGGGCCGCATTTGCGTGTTGCACGGCGAGCGCGATCGAGCGGGTCAGACCGAGTTGGGCTAACGCGGCATCGACGGGACCCGGCGTGCGGCCCCGGCGCGTAAATGAAATATGCCCCGCTGCGGCGAATTTCTGCGCCGTGATCGAACCCGCGAGCATGGGATGATCTGCCCGCACCACACCGACCAGATGCTCGACGTAGAGCGTCTCGGAACGAATCTCCGGCGCCACGTCGCCGAGCACACCGATCTCGAGATCCACCTCGCCGTCGCGCAGCGTGTCGACGGTGTCTTCGCCGTGCGTGACGAATTGCAGCGTGACGTTCGGCGCTTCGGCGCGAATCCGCTCGGCGAGCCGCGGCCCGATCGTTGCCGCGGTGGCATCGGTTGCGCGCAGCGTGAACACGCGGTTGAGCTGCGTGAAGTCGGCCGCGGTCGGGACCAGCATGCGCCGCGCTTCTTCGAGCAACGCGCGCACTTGCGGCCGCAGTTCTTCTGCGCGCGGCGTCGGCACGAGCCGGCTGCCGGCGCGAACCAGCACAGGGTCGCCGACCATCTCGCGAATCCGGCTCAGCGTGCGGCTCATGGCGGGCGGGCTGAGATGGACTCGCGCTGCTGCTGCGACGACGCTTCCTTCTTCGAGGAGGACATCGAGAGCCTGTAACAGGTTGAGATCCAGTGAGTGCATGAGGCAATCCTGCGCAAAGGTCGGTGCTGCAGATGCTGAGGCCGCGGTGGCTTCCGCGGCAGGCGACACAGCCGTGAAGCACGGTGTGCGTTCATTTTTTACAGGGCGTCGGGCCCTGCGTTCAACTGGTTGGTGTTTTCATTTTGCTCAGGTGCCCCGTCAGCGGAACGATGTCGCCTTACTTTGAGTGGTAAGGTCCCAGCCGTTTCCCGGCTTCTGCCGATATTCCCGAAATAACGAACTGAAATTATTTAACCCCGGCCGCAAATGTGACTCACCAGAAGAATTAGTCCAGATTGCTTTGTTTCAGGTCACAATCCTGGCGTGTTTTGATGCGATAAGCAAGACCATCTAGCGACGTTTTATAAAATATAAGTGACACCGGCGCCCGATGACGGGTTGCAGCGAGGGGAATGAGTTATTCAAGTAATCGCACTGGCGATGTTCATGCTCCTTCGCTACCGTGCGATCTGTAGATAAAGCGGTCGATTTTACGTGCCTGCTTTGAGCCTGCGCTGGGATCGGCTCGTGAAAGCACGCTGGACGTGGCTTCCGGGCTTGGCGCGTGAGCAACGTGAAGGCGCCCGGAAGCCATGACTGACAAGGCTCGACGCAGCCGGCTGTCCTGGAAGATGAGAAATGAGACTAATCGTTCTAGTTTATTGCAGGTGCCTGCAATGAAGGTCTCGTCCCGATCCCGTCAACTGAGATTCCAGATTCCCGGAAATTTCTACATCTGTATCAAATAAAGTTAGATTTAGGCGCTCATCAGGTTTTTGAAAATATTGGATCGATGGTCGTTATTGTTTTCAGATTCATCTTGAGACAGGCGGACGAGTCATCAATGTCATCGTTGAAACTTCGTCGGATGTGGGATTGTTAATTTTTTACCGGTAGTACGTCGACACCGCCGATGCCGGGTTTGCGGATCCTGCTTCCTGGCAAAGGCGTTCGGAACGAACAGGCTAATTACAACTTGGGGAAAAAGATGAATCCAAAGATCGTTGTGGTTGCAGCATGTCTGGCGCTGGCCGCCTGCGGGGGCGATGGCGTCAGTGACGGCTCAGGTTCGGGCAGCAGTCATACGGGAGGTGGCACGTCTGGCACCGGCACGTCGGGAACCGGCGGCACCGGCCCGACATCGGGCAACGGGTCTGTACGGACGATGACGTATGAAGCGCTGGCGGCTCCCAGCGACGCAACCTCGTTCCTCGCCCAGCTGAATGCGGAAGGCGCGAGGGGCTACCGCTATATCGTCGAGCAGGGCTTTTCGGGTGCCGTCACGAATGTCTTCATCAACGACGGTGCCAACACGTATAGCTACGAGTTCCAGAGCGCTGACAACACGCAGGCGGGTTTTCTTGCGCAGGCAAACCAGGAAGGTGCGAAGGGTTTTCGTTATGACGGCCCGGCGAGTTTTGGCAGTCTCTATCGTCACCAGGGCAATTCGTCTGCGACGTATACTTACGCCGCGGCAGCCCAGCCGACGAGTTCGGCTGCTTTCCTGACTCAGGCCAATGCGCAAGGCCAGAACGGATACTGGTACTACGGGCCGATCCAGCTGAATTCGGCGTTGACATCGCTCTATATCAAGGACAATTCGTCGGCTTCGACCTACACGTACGATGCCGTGACTCCACCGCAGAGCATCGGCGACTTCGTCACGCAGGCTAACAATGAAGGCGCGAAAGGTTATCGCTTCAAAGGGCCCCTGGGTTTCGGTACTGACGCGGCGGCGGTTTACGTGAAGGATCAGACGCAATCGCCGACGTTCACCTATCAGTCGCAGGCTTCACAGACGACGAGCGCCGCATTCATCCAGCAGGCGAATGCGCAGGGTGCGCAGAGCGAAGCGTACCTCGGTGACCTTGCGTTCGCCTCGACGCCTTCGTCGCTGTACTTCCTCGCTACCGGGTGCACGGGTTTTCTGTGCTCTTCGCTTAATACGTTCACTCAGAACTAGGCGGTTGCAGGCGGTGAATCGGCAACCACACGCCAACCACTCGCCAGTCTCGCGAACTGATTCAGTCAGATCGCGAGACTGGCGTCGTGTCGTTTAAACAGGGAGAAGCGATCATGCAGCGGACTTTGGCGCTCAAGCGGCGGCGGCTGATTGTCGGTGGTGTTGCGCTGGTATCGATGGCGAATTTCCGTTTTGTCGCTGCGCAAACGGCTGGGCGGGCTGCGTTTCACTTCAATGGGGCAGACTACTTCTTCCGCTGGAGCAACGACACGCTGTTTGAATTCACGCCGCCGGGGCAGACGAATCTCGACACGTGGACCGACATGGTGTCGGTCGTTGTCTTTCGCGGTGTGAAGACAGCGGATGATCTTGCCGGTGCCGCGAACTCGCTGCTCGATTCCACTAAATCGAAAGGCGCGGTGCTGAAGACCCGTTCAGTTCCGAGGACACCGGATCGTCCCGCCGAGCATTTCATCGCATCGATGATGGCGGGACCCGGTGTGGTCGAAGGCGTCTTTACGCGCTTCGTGCTGATGGATGGAATGGGCTATACGCTGATCTTCTCTCATCGGTTCTATGGCGAGGACCTGCATAAAGCCGCCCAGTTGCTCGGTGACTGGGAGAACGCGCATGGCGCGGATACGGAGAAGGCGTTGATGAGTTTTGCGCCGGTGCCGGGGGTGGGGGTGCTTGAGAAGTGGAGGGCGGTGGGTCCGTCGAAGGATTAGTGGAAGTGCCTGGCAGGCAGGAGCGAAGACCGCAAAGGTAAATCGCTCAAGATGCGATCAGCTTGACGAATACAAGCTCTGAATCTCCAACCTCGAGATTCTCGATGCGACCGCTCTCGATATAACCCAGGCGGTCCAGAAGACCACGCACGGGCATGTTCGACGCGTTCGTCGATGTAAAAACCTTGCTCCCGCAACATTGAGCTTCGAGCGCTTTGATAAGGGCCGTGGCGACACCTCGGCGTCGGACGTTTTCCTTTACCACTACGAGTGCGATGGAATTCTGTTCGAAGAAGGAGTGGTTCAAGATGCCGTAACCGAGCAGCAATGCTTGATCGTCTACACCTGTGGCGATCCAGCAATGTCCCGCCATGATTGCCTGTTCTATGAATGTCTTTCGACCTTCATCTCGCGGGGCTATCGGATCCAGTTGCGCCAGTTGGGCGATCCCGGCGCTGTTGGCAACTCTGGTATCCCGAACTCCCTTGCAGCGGTTTTCGCGAAGTCATCGGGATTCGAAAACGTGCTACGGAGTCTCTGCAATCGGTGCCAGGTACCACGTTACTACTTTAGCGCCGCCCTGAAGGTCGGCGTTGTCAATTGTTTACAGATGGCGATGTCAGCGGTGCTAGCGTGATGTGATGGGAGGGCGGGGTAGCCGTTCCCTGATAACGCATCCGTTAGAGGTTTAAATGGACCGACTTGTTGCAAAGGGTGACCGCACGTCGACGGGCGGCTGGGTCATTAGTGCGAGTTCTATGATGTTCGATGGGGGTAAGCAAATTGCCTCGAAGGGCGATCATGCGACCTGTGGCAAGTGCGAAGGATCTTTCCAGATTTATGGCACGGCTACCACATGGCTTGACGGAGGGACGCCAATGGTCAAGGACCGTGACCGCGTGATGTGTCCGTGCGGGCAAAACTATGTGCTGGCTGGTCCGGGCGTCGCACTCTTTATTGGCGACAGGGCTGACTCTAGACAATCGAGCGCTTCGATTCGATCCACCGCTGAAGGTAGCGCTCAAGTATCGGCGTTGTTCAACGATCGCTTTCAACTTGTTTCTGGCGATACCGAGGCGCCGTTAGCCGGCATTGAATATGCAATTGTTCGCGAGAGCGGAGCGATCGAACATGGCACGACTGACGCGAACGGATGCACGCACCTGTTATCGTCGACCGAATCTTCCGAAATTGTCGAAATTTTCATGTGAAAATGGCTAAAACCGAAACCGTAAAATCATCTAGCGGTAAGATCCTCAAGAGTGCGGGGAAAAAACCACCACGCCAAAAATGAACTCAAAGGCAAAAATAGTATTTGATGCTGACTATCAAGCATCCCGTCTTGCTGAGGGCAAAATTTATCTAAAACAACCTAACATGCAGGCCTTTTTAAAGGCGATCGGGGATGCGGAAGGCGCAGATTATAATCTGAAATATGGCGGCGTTAAGGGAAAGGTTCACGATAAATATTCTTTTGCCGACTTCTCGACACACCCAGGAGCGGGGTACGGTGGAAAAGCAACCCCCGCCGGGATGTATCAGATTACAAACGGGACGTGGGCAGATATCGGATCGAGAATCGGGTTGACGGATTTTTCACCGGATACCCAGGATTTAATGGCTGTCGAAATTCTTAGAATTATAAATTCGGCCGATGACATAGTTGCGGGAAATATTACCTCCGCATTGTTATCTGCATCACGCCGCTGGGCCGCCCTCCCCAAAGGCCCAGGCTTACCAAGCCGCTACAATCAACCGTATATGGAATATGAGCAATTCATAGCAAAGTATCATTCCTATGGTGGATTAGGGAAATGAGAAAACTAGCTTGGGCTGTTCTTCTTGCATGTGTCCCGATTCTGGCATATGCGTATATTATAAAAAACGGGATGACTCTTGCCGCGGCACGGTCAAGCCTATTTCATGATGGATGGAAGCCCATCGTCACAAAAAAATTGAATGCAAGAGATTCAGGTAACGAATTGATCGGGATTGAAAAAACGATAAGACGTGAAGGATTTAACGAACTGGAAGCTTGTGCAGTCGACAGATCACAATGTATTTTTAATTATAAAAAAGGTAAAAAATGTATCAGAATAGTGACCCAAGGTGAAGACATCAGCAGGCTGATGGTTCTATCGTGGACCAACGATTGCCCCGATTAGGCGCGCGTTGTGTAGGTGGTTTGAAAAGAACAGAATTATGATTGAATTGGTCAACCGGATTATTTGGAAACGATACCCCACCTGTCGGCATTACTTCGATCAAGGCATGGACATCGTCGCAGCACGACTAACCAGCGTACAGCCGCACGTCGCAGGGTGCCCATGCAATGCCGCCTGACCGCCGTTGAACAGACTGCTTTCGTCGCCTTCCGCAATAGTCTGAGCGCCGTGTTCGCTGCACACGACCGTATCGCCCTTACGCGCAATCGGGCTGCCGTCGACGAGGTCCGTGTTCGAACCTGCCGTCACGGTCCCACCATATGGGGCCAGCGTATCGCCCACCACAATGACCTGACGAACCATTTATCCCTCTCATCGAGTTGCGGTTGTTGTTTGCCCGCCGTCCGCTTACAGACCGATCGCGTAGATGCCAGGCATCCCCGTCTCCACGTTCGGGCTGCCCAGCCACGTCCAGTGAAGATCTGTTGCTGCGATGTCGACAAAGTGTGCGGTGGGGCTGGGGAAAACCTGGCCCTTCTCGACGAAGACCTGCCGGTCCCAGCGGTTAACCAGCACGGCCTTCGGGTGGTCTTCAGCCACGCGACCTTCCCATATTCCCGTCTTCGGACAGCGTCGATCCCCGGTGCAATGCAACGTTGATGGCGGTGGCGATATTTCTCGCAGCATCCTTGCGCGGATCAGGTTCGCCATGAAGTCCGCGCGCTGTGGCGGCAGCGGGTGTGCTTCGCCCAGGTAATGCCATTGCACCCGGTCTGGCGACAGCCAGTCGTATGCGGCCGGTTCGAATCGTTCGCCAGCGTCGTAGCGTTCGGGCAGTCCGGCGCGAGCGATCAGGCGCACATCCGGTTCCAGCGACGTACCGTGCAACGCGAGCCAGTAGCCCGTTTTCGGTACCCATTGATCGCCAGTGACCGCGAGCGTGCTGCTGTCGAGCGTAGCGACCGCATGGCCGTCCGGGATGAACGAGCGCCCCTCCTGCATGCTGCTTTTTAGTGGCGTAACCGGCAGGGTCACCGGTTTCGCGGCGTCGATCAGCGTGGTTACATTGCCATCCCATTTCGGAAGCGGAGCAGGCGGCAAGGGCAGAACCTTGTCGAGGTTCGGCAGTTTCAGACGTCCCTGATAGTGCTCGAGGACGTCTCCAATCTTGCTGTAACGCTCGGCGCGTGCCTTGTCGATCGCGGGAACCAGACCGGTACCGTCCGTGAGATACATGCCGTTAAATTCGACCGACAACTTGTTCGCGCATTTGTCGCAGCCGAGCTTCACGCCTTCGTGAAGCACGCGCAGGGCGCGAAGTTTGTCTTCCGGGGTATTCGAGCGCTTGTAGATGAATCCAAGCTTGTAGGCCGCCGGCCCATAGCCTTGGGCGACCGCGCATTCCAGCATCGGGATCGCGACGGGAAGGTTTCCCCAAAACTCGCCGTCCGGATCGTCATACGTGCCAGCGAGTTTTTCTCCGAGGAAGGTCATCGCCGATGGACTGCCCATGTCAGCGGCACGTTGAAAAAACGCGTAGGCGCTGGTTGCGTCGCCACCCTTGATCATTCCATTCTGGTGATAGGTACCCATCATGTCATAGGCATCGGGTACGCCTGCCTGCATCGCTTTCTCGACCCAGCCGATCGCTACTTCAGGATCGTGCTGCGGCACGCCTGGGTAGTTGCTCAGGATAAGTGAGGCGAGATTGAGCATGGCTTTCCAGTGACCGCGGTCGGCGGCCTGGACGTAGAGCGCGTAAATCTTTGCGTAGTCCCGCTTCTGGTAGTACACATCGGGATCGTCGAGTGCGAGGGCCTGCTGGAACCATAGCTCCGCCTGCGGATCAACCGGCGGCACATGCTCGCTCTGGTAGAGGCACGTGAAACCCTTTCGATGTGGGTCGAGCAGCGGCAGTTTTTGATTGCGTGGAAGATCAGACATGGCGACGGTAAGCCTGGTAGTGAGCGAGGGTAACGATCCGGCATACGCGCTGGACGTTAGCAAGCCCAGAACAACAACGATGGTCCGGAAGAAGAATGTGGCCGACTTCATAGAGAGTCTCTTCATGCCGTATTCGCAGTTTCGGTAGACGAAGGTGTGTCGATGGACGCGTGCAATACGGTTTTGCTCCGCTGGTCCATAAACGGAAGCAGGAACCCTTCCATCGGTTTCTGGTGTTGCCGTAGATCGTCGTTATGGTCCATCAGGTCGTTCCATGCCTTGAACACATCAGGGATGTGATCCCTGTCACAGGGAGCACTGATCTTGCCGTTCGACATCAGGGAGAATACCCGCTCACGCAGGCCCGATGCCAGTGCCTGTCCCGTCACGCCGACATTGATCTCGCTATCGACGGACATGCTGCGCTGGTCCATGTTCGCACTGCCCACGGTGACAAAGACGTCGTCGACGATCATCAGCTTCGCATGAATATAGATCTCGCGATACGCCATCTGACCACTGACCATGCCGCTCGTGCGCAGCCGCGCGATCGTGACTTTCAGGCCGATCGTATCCTGTAGCTCCTGAAGACTCTGCGGATGGAACGTGTTTTCGCCCCGGTCGTTCTTGTAGGTTTGATAGACCTTCTTCTTGCTGACCAGATCGCTTTGCCCCTTCATCGCATCGCTATGACCGAGTTCGGCTAACGAGTCATAGGTACGCGGGATCATGCCCGGGTCCTGCGGGTGCGGTATGACGACGAACAGATGCAACATCGGCGCGTCCTGCTGCGGTTTGTTCGCGAGCTTCGCCCACGCATCGTGGAATTTCTGCCGTTCCTGCTTCACGTGCCGGGCGAACTCAGGATAGAAGAAGTACTGGTTCTCCATGTAGATATAGTTGCGCGCGAAACTGGTTGCCTGATAGTAGAGCTTCTTGATGGTCTTTTCGCGCTCGTGCGCCTGGGTACGCACAATCTGCACTTGCTGCGCGGGGTTGTCCTCCCCGCTCGGAATTCTGGACGGCAGGTCCTTCAGTTCCGTTGCCTGCAATTTGGGTGGTGCGAAAAGATTCCAGCCCCCTACGAAATTCTGGTGCAGTCGCTTCAGTGCCTTGCCGACCAGCCGGCACGCATAGTCCTGGTAAGGATTCGTCTGCGAGTAAACGGCCGTGCTGAGCGGGCCTTTCGGGTCCTGGGTTTCCTGCTCGTGTTTGAGTTCGCTATCGACATACGACGGCTTCCAGGTCTCCCGTAGCGGGTCGTCGATCTGGTGAGCAGTTCGATCCCAATAGTCGGTGATCGAGTTCAGACCCATGACATAGCCGACTGCCTTGCTGCCGTCGTCGTAGTCGTAGTCGATCAGGATCGGCTTTTGATGATGCGATGGATACTCTTCGAGCAGCTTCTTCTCACTGACACCGCCAAGCCACTCGGTCGTTCCTTCCGTGTGCGTGCTGGGGGCGTCTTGCTCCTTCGGATCAGCCGCTATCAATGCCTGAACGTCCGCCTTCGAAATGCTGCGCAGGACAATCTGCAGTCGCGGATTCGACCCGCCGCCGCTCTTGCCGTCAGGCAAGTTCCGCTTCCACCAGTCGATGCAATATTGATTCCGTGTCGGATTCGTATAGGGAGGATCCTGTTGCATGCCGAGTCGCTGGATCGGATGCCATACACCGGAGACCGGCACATCGGTGAAGCCGGGCATGCTGTTCTGTACCTTGGACCCATCGCCGTCGTACCAGAGCAGAAGCCGTACCGTGACAGGATTGTCCGCACGCTTCGTGATCTCTTCCAGCAACGCGCCGTAGACGATTCCACGTGGCCAGACGCCAGGGTAAGGTTGCGCGCTGACGTGCGGGTCTCCGGCCCAGCACGCAGTCGGAGCGCTCATGCTGCGCACCAGCTCCATACCGGGATCAAACCCCCAGCAGCAGATGTCGACCGATTTTTTCGCCGCGATGAGGTCGTTGGCGATCGATTCAAATCCTTCCTGACCACAGACCAGGAATTTCACGTCGTTACCTGTGGTCGGCATGGCATCTTTGTCGATGTCTTTTTCAAGCAGCCATTGAACGGAACCTTGCGCGCTCTTGCCGGCTTCGTCGATCGCGACGTCCATTGCGCGGTGAGAGTCGAGAGTATCTGTCACGTTGTTTTTCCCTGGTCGTTGTGAAATGCGCCGCTATCCGGATCAGATCACCCGCTCGCCGCGGTTGGTGCGCTGGTCTGCATGATCGGGGTCGCCCTGAAGCGCGTCTTTCACTTTCAGATCGAACTGTCCACCGTTGATAAGTTTGACCTTGTAGGCCGGTGTACCGGACTGGTGATCTTTCACCACGACACGGCCGAATTCATCCGTGACGCCCTCACCGATCTTGGCGCCGCCCTTGTACAGTTCGTAGGGCTCGCTCACGTATTGATGCGCTTCGCCCGGCAATGCGCTCAGTGCAAAATGCAGTTGCTGTTTTCCCGGCGGCAAGGACGGAATGTCCGGCGTACTGACGCTGTCAGGCGCGACGAACATCCGCGTTGCCGAGTGAACCTCGAAGCTGCCCGCTGTGCCGCTCTTGATCTGCGCCGCGCTCCAGCGCGTGTAGCTGCCACCGCCGTTAATCTCGACCTCCTGCTGCGCACTGATCGTGATCTTCGTGGCCGTCACCGTCACGTTCAGCTTCGCCAGCAGGTTGATGTTGTCCTTCAACGCCTTCACGTCGATGTCGCCTGCCGCAGCAATGAGCCGCATACCCGCTTCGGAGACGAACAGGCGCAACGCTTTTTGCGCGCTGGCGAAGAAGCCGCCACCGGTGCTGACCGATACATGCTCGCCCGATGTCAGCGAGGTGGTCTTACCGCTGCTGAGATGAATGATTTCCGGTGTGCTCGCGGCCACACCTGCGGGACTGGCCAGCACGAGCTGCGGATTCTTGAACTGCTTGAGCGAACCGCCGCCCTGAATGTTTTTAGCCTGCGTCTTCAACGCAGCGGCGACCGCCTGCTGTTCTCCATCCTGCGCACCCGCCGACTGTGCCGATTGCGCGAGACCTGCCGCCGTATCCTGGGCATTCGCCAGTTGCAGGTTCACCTCGTCGACACTGAAAGCATCTCCGGTCGCGCCGGGGCGCGGGTGGGTTGTCAGCAGCAGCCCGCGTGCGCCGCGCACGGCAGCGTTTCCGTCGGTGCGCAGTTCCACCCCTTCGCCGCGCTTCTCGCCACGACCGGCCGGCTCGCTCACACGCGTGATGTAGCCCGCATGCAAACCCGATTCAAGGTGGTCGCTGCGAATCTGCGTCTGCACCTGTCCTTGTGTGTCGTCCTTGAGCCAGACGTTGTTCTGCGCACCACCGATTTCCTTGCTCACGAATCCGGACAGCATGTGCTGGTCGGGCAGATTCCACTGCGGTTTGTTCGCACCGTTACCGACGCGCGCTGTGATGAGGGGCCGGTCCGGGTCGCCATCCAGAAACGACACGACGGCCTCGTCGCCGACTCTCGGCAACTGGATGCCGCCGAAGCCGCCGCTCGCCCACGGTTGTGCCACCCGCATCCAGCACGAACTGCGCTCGTTGCGCTGGCCAATGCGGTCCCAGTGGAACTGCACTTTCACGCGGCCCATCGGGTCGGTGTAGATTTCCTGCTCGCCCGGTCCCACCACGGTCACTGTCTGCAACTGCATGACCGGCTTGTGATGTTCGAACGGACTATGAAACGGTACGGATTTGCGCTGCGTTTCAATCTGGACAACGAAGACACCCGTTGAACCGTCCGGATGCGTGACGCGGTTCGCGTTGCTTCCCTGACTGTCCGTCGCTTCGGCGAGCTCACCTTGCAGGCTGTGCGGAAAATTCGCGTGATGACTGGAGCCCGGAAGGTTGTTCTCGATCAGCCACACCGTTTCGATGATCGCGAACTGGCGTCTGTCTTCAGCATCGCGATCATGCTCCGGGTGCCCGGCCAGCTCGAACCATCGACCGGCATCGGCTGCTCGCAGACCACCCGTGCCATAGAACCGTTTCGCACGCGACTCCCATTCCTCCATGCGAACTTTCGACAGGTGGTCGCCGCGGTCCTGCTTCAGATAGCTATAGGGCCCGGTGTATTCGTAGACTTCAAGCTGCTCGGGCAGCTCCTGCGACACCGTCGGCACGCTCGTGCCCTTCGGATTGACGAGGGACGACGGGCTCTTGTAGTCAAATGTGCGGGTCGTGAGCGCAGCGCTGTGCAGCGTGCGGGCACTTGACCAGTGAACGAGTGCGTCCACTTCGTTATTCGTGCCGTGTCGGGAAAACTGCACCGTCTGAGGGGCGAGCGGCTCACAGGTATCCAGGCGGTCCGTGATGGTCAGGGTGTGAGATTTGCCGTCGCCGGCCTGTGTCCAGATGCCGTAGAGACCCTCGACTTCCATCAACCTGTGAACGAAGCTCCAGTCGTCCTCGTACTGTGTGCAATACGACCGCAGTTCAAGCGGTTTCGAAATCGCAAATTTGAACTGGCCTTTTGCCTGGGGGTGGGCGTTGAGTACATCGGTCAGGATGGCATCGACGGACTTGTCCTGCCAGATGCGCTGGTCGCGGCGGAACTTGAGGAAATTCATCCACGACGCAAAGCGGATCTGATAACTGGTGAGCCCGCCTTCCGATCCCAGACGCCGGACCGAATAAACGTAGCCGTGATGCGGGAGATAGGATTTATCGGTTTGCTGGAGCCAGAGCGTAACGGGCTGACCGATCAGCTGTTTAAGCTTGATATTGCCGTGGGTCGACAGGACATCGAGCGTGAATTCAAATTGACGGCCCATACGCGACGAGCCCGCGGCACGTTGTGGCAACAGCACGTCATGGCCCAGCGGCGTATCGAGTTTCAGCAACCGGTCCTGCTGGATGAGCCCGCCTTGAATGGCTCTGATGAGATCCTGCGCGCCCATTTCAGCCCTTTATGACTTTCTGCTCGCGGATGTCACCGGCATGGCGTGGGCGCGCGCGATCCTACGGACTACTCCGCTATCGATGGCGCTCCGTGCAATATGCCCTCGCGTGGCAAGTTGAAATACCCGGTGTCATTCGCGTGCTCTAGTTATCAAATGTCACGAGTTCGACCAAAGAGGAACGAACGACATTCGTGACATTTCAACAAGGCTGGAGCAGGTGGAATGGCCCCTCGACGCGAGATGGGGGCGGTCTGCTGCGATCGGGTCGGTCCGATCGTGAGACGGCGAATGGCGTTATTTGATGGATTTTGTCGCAGTAAACGGCAAAGGGTTACGCAAACGCGTAACCCTTTGATAAAACTGGTGGCGAATCAGGGATTCGAACCCCGGACCTGCGGATTATGATTCCGTCGCTCTAACCGGCTGAGCTAATTCGCCATATGAGAGGCGAGATTATGAAGACGACGCCGGGGGCTGTCAACCCCCGGCCGTCACATTGCAGAACTCCGCTCCGGGCCGCAGCCCATCGCCTTGGTCTCAATCGCTGGCGTAGATGTTGGAGTCCTTGGTCTCCTTCACGAAAAACAGGCCGATCACGAAGGTCGCCAGCGCGATCACGATCGGATACCACAACCCCGAGTAAATATTGCCCTTCGCCGCGACGATCGCGAACGCGGTTGCCGGCAGGAAGCCGCCGAACCAGCCGTTACCGATGTGATACGGCAGCGACATCGACGTATAGCGAATGCGCGTCGGGAACATCTCCACGAGCATCGCCGCAATCGGTCCGTACACCATCGTCACGAAGATCACGAGGATCGTCAGGATCACCACGGTCATCGGCCAGTTCAACTGGGCCGGGTCGGCCTTCGCTGGATAGCCTGCGGCCTTCAGCGTGGTGCCGAGCGTCTTGTCGAATGCCTTGGCCTGATCCTTCGCGTCGGCGGCCTTGCCGTCATACGTGTTGACGACCGTATCGCCCACCTTGATCTGCGCCAGCGTGCCCGCCGGTGCGGCCACGTTGTCGTAGTTCAGGCCGGCCTTCGAGAGCGCGCCCTTGGCGATATCGCATGAACTCGTGAACTTCGCCGTGCCCACCGGGTTGAACTGGAACGAGCACTCGGTCGGATCGGCGATCACGACGATCGGCGATTGTTGAGTCGCGGTTTCCAGCGCCGGGTTTGCATAGTGCGTGAGCGCCTTGAACAGCGGGAAGTAGGTCAGCGCCGCAATCAGGCAGCCGGCCAGGATGATCGGCTTGCGCCCGATGCGATCCGACAGCGAACCGAAGAACACGAAGAACGGTGTGCCGATCAGCAGGCCCAGCGCGATCAGGATATTGGCGCTGGTGCCGTCCACCTTGAGCGTCTGTGTCAGGAAGAACAGCGCGTAGAACTGGCCGGTGTACCAGACCACCGCCTGGCCGGCGGTCAGCCCGACCAGCGCCAGAATCACGATCTTCAGGTTCTTCCATTGGCCGAACGCTTCGCTCAGCGGCGCCTTCGACGTCTTGCCTTCAGCCTTGATGCGTGCGAACGCCGGGGATTCGTTCAGCTGCATCCGGATCCACACCGACACGCCGAGCAGGATGATCGAGGCGAGGAACGGCACGCGCCAGCCCCATGCGCCGAACGCCTCTTCGCCGATCGAGGTGCGGATGCCGACGATCACCAGCAGCGACAGGAACAGCCCGAGCGTAGCGGTCGTCTGGATCCACGACGTGTAGAAACCGCGCCGGTTCGCCGGTGCATGTTCGGCGACGTAGGTCGCCGCGCCGCCGTATTCGCCGCCCAGTGCGAGACCTTGCAGCAACCGCATCGCGATGAAGATCACTGGCGATGCAATGCCGATCGTCGCGTAGCCCGGCAGGAAACCGACCACGAAGGTCGACAGGCCCATGATCACGATCGTCACGAGGAAGGTGTACTTGCGTCCCACCATGTCGCCGAGCCGGCCGAACACGATCGCGCCGAACGGTCGCACCGCGAAGCCCGCGGCGAAGCCAAGCAGCGTGAAGATGAAGGCGGCGGTCGGATTGACGCCGGAAAAGAAGCTCTTGCTGATAAAGGCAGCCAGCGACCCGGCCAGATAGAAGTCGTACCACTCGAAAACGGTGCCTAGCGACGATGCGAAGATGACCTTCTTCTCCTCGCGTGTCATTGGCGCATGCGATATTTGTCCGCTAACGCTAGCCATGTACTGTCTCCATGTTGATATGCGTGCGCGTTCACCCCGGTCAGGCCGCACGTGCACCGATTATTGGAGCGGAAACTTACTGCCTACTGACGCGGTGTCTCAAAAGTCGGGGCGATCCTCCGGCTGCAAAGATGGTGCGATTTCCCGCGATAAATGTGTCTTGTTCGATGAAT
Organism: Paraburkholderia acidicola; assembly: GCF_002362315.1. Classification (GTDB taxonomy): domain Bacteria; phylum Pseudomonadota; class Gammaproteobacteria; order Burkholderiales; family Burkholderiaceae; genus Paraburkholderia; species Paraburkholderia acidicola. The sequence continues at coordinate 1,066,048 of NZ_MTZV01000002.1, read as the reverse complement.
CTGCGCATATCACACCATTTTCGTCGATAGATGCGCAAGGGGTGTGCGGGCGGCTTAGGGTAAGTCCGATGCCCGTTTCAGCATAGTCAGGCTGACACGCACGAGCGTGCCCGCAAGCTGCGGCGCATGTTGGTACACGTGATCCTCGATGGCAAGCGAGCCGCCATGCATCGCGGCGATCTCCCGAACGATCGCAAGACCGAGCCCGCTGCCGTCTCCCTCGCGGCCGAGAATCCGGTAGAACCGCTCGACCACGCGTTCGCGCTCGGCAGCCGGAATGCCGATGCCGGTGTCCTCGACCTCGAGATGAACGCGCTGCGCCGCGGGTTCGGCGCGCACCCGCACGGTGATACGTCCACCAGCCGGCGTATAGCGAATGGCGTTGTCGATCAGGTTCGACAGCATCTCGCGCAGCATCACCGGGTTGCCGTCTACTGCAACCGGTTCGTCCGGGCCTTCGTAGCCGAGATCCATCTGCTTGGCGAGCGCCGGCTGCACCCAGTCGCGCACGGCGTGGCGGGCCACTTCAGTGACTTCGACCGGCGTGAAGATCTGTCCGGACATGCGGTTTTCCGCGCGGGCCAGCGCGAGCAGTTGCGTGACGAGCCGCGCCGCGTGCTCGGAACTCGTCGCGATCTGTTCGAGCGAACGATGGACTTCGGCGGGCGCGTTCTGGCGTAACGCCAGTTCGGCCTGGGTGCGCAATCCGGCGAGCGGTGTCTTCATCTGATGCGCGGCGTCCGCGATGAAGCGCTTCTGCAATTCCATGTTCTGTTCGAGGCGCGTCAGCAGATCGTTGAACGATGTGACGAGCGGCTCGATTTCCGGCGGCGCGCGCCGCGCTTCGAGCGGCGAAAGGTCATCGGGGCGGCGCGCGCGGATATGCGACTGCAGCGCATGCAGCGGCGCCAGCCCACGCGACAGCCCGAACCACACGAGCACGATCGCCAGCGGTAGGATCACGAACTGCGGCAGGATCACACCTTTGATGATGTCGTTCGCGAGCTGGCTGCGCTTGTCGAGCGTCTCGGCGACCTGGACGAGCACGGGTTGGGCGCCGGGCGTCTGCGGAAACTCGACGGTCGTGTAGGCGACGCGGATGTCGCTGCCGCGCAGCACCTCGTCGCGGAATTCGACGAGGCCGGGCTGCGGTCGGTCTTCTTCGTGCGGCAACGGCATGTCGCGGTCGCCGGCGACCAGCTCGCCGCGCGTACCGAGCACCTGGAAGAACACGTTATCGATGTTGTCCGCGCGCAGGAATTCGCGCGTCGAATCGGGCAGCGACAGCTCGGCGACGCCGTTCACCGGATGGATCTGGCGAGCCAGCACGTAAAGATCGGCTTTGAGCGCGGTATCGAACGGACCGTTGGCAATCGTCTTGGCCACCAGATACGTGACTGCGATGCTCATTGGCCACAGCAGCAGAAGCGGCGCGAGCATCCAGTCGAGGATCTCGCCGAACAGCGAGCGCGGGCGTGCCTCGGCGGCGGCTTCGGTTTCGTCGGGTGGGGCGAACGGGTTGGCGTAGCTGGCGTCGCGCGCTTCGTCGAGATCCGCCGAAGGGGCGATGGGCGCAGTGGCGCGGTCTGCGCGGGCGGGCATGAATGGCTTGCCGTCTATCTATAGTGCTGACTCGCCGGCATCTCGGGCGATGTGGGTGGCGCGGGATCGGCGGCCTGGGTGTCTGCATACGCCTGCGGTTCGCCCGCGGCGCTAGCCGGTGTGGCCTTCTCGAGGCAGTAGCCGAGGCCGCGAACTGTGGCGATGCGCACGCCACCCGGTTCCAGTTTCTTGCGCAGCCGGTGAACGTAGACCTCGATGGCGTTGTTGCTGACTTCCTCGCCCCATTCGCATAGGTGATCGACCAGTTGTTCCTTCGAGACCAACCGGCCGACCCGCTGCAGCAGCACTTCGAGCAGACCGAGTTCGCGTGCCGACAGTTCGAGCACCTGCTCGTTGATGCAGGCAATCCGGCCCACCTGATCGAACGACAGCGCGCCATGCCGCACCACGGTCGGACCGCCGCCTGCGCCGCGTCGCGTCAGTGCGCGCACGCGTGCTTCGAGCTCGTTGAGTGCAAACGGTTTGGCCATGTAATCGTCGGCGCCGAGGTCGAGGCCCTTGACCCGTTCGTCGACGCTGTCGGCGGCGGTCAGGATCAGCACCGGCAGGTTCGAGTTACGCGCGCGCAGGCGGCGCAGCACTTCGAGCCCAGACATGCGCGGTAATCCTAAATCCAGGATAAGCAGGTCGAAAGTTTGCATCGAGAGAGCGGTATCGGCTTCGACGCCGTTCTTCACGTGGTCGACGGCATAGGCCGATTGGCGGAGTGATCGAACGACACCGTCCGCGAGTATGCTGTTGTCTTCGGCAATCAGAATTCGCATGGTGCGTCCAGCCTGGCATTGCCGGCACCGAGGATGCACCTGGCGCGCAGCGGTCTCCGGAAATCTTGTGGGTAGTGTTGGCGCGCTCCGGTTGGACGCGTGCGCCGTAACGTGGCGTGCGCGCAACTTCAATTCCGGGCTTGCTAAAACTACTGTTTTTTTATACAGTATCTGCGTTTGGTGTGCAGCTTGATGAAACGGGCTGCTCCACCACCTCAGACGCCGATCATCATAGCAAAGGACGATTCATGGAAGAAAGCAAGAAAGGCCCGGCTGGACTGACTGCTGAAAAGAGCAAGGCGCTTGCCGCCGCGCTCGCGCAGATCGAAAAGCAGTTCGGTAAGGGGTCGGTCATGCGGCTCGGCGCTGGGGAAGCGGTCGAGGACATCCAGGTGGTCTCCACGGGTTCGCTGGGGCTCGACATCGCACTGGGCGTGGGCGGTTTGCCGCGTGGCCGGGTGGTCGAAATCTACGGGCCGGAATCGTCGGGTAAGACCACGCTGACGCTGCAGGTCATTGCTGAAATGCAGAAGATCGGCGGCACGGCGGCGTTTATCGACGCGGAACACGCGCTCGATATCCAGTACGCGGGCAAGCTTGGCGTCAACGTGTCCGACCTGCTGGTGTCGCAGCCGGATACCGGTGAACAGGCGCTCGAAATTGCCGACGCGCTGGTGCGCTCGGGCTCGATCGACATGATCGTGATCGACTCGGTGGCGGCACTGGTGCCGAAGGCCGAAATCGAAGGCGAGATGGGCGATTCGCTGCCGGGCTTGCAGGCACGGCTGATGTCACAGGCGCTGCGCAAGCTGACCGGCACGATCAAGCGGACCAACTGCCTCGTTATCTTCATCAACCAGATCCGGATGAAGATCGGCGTGATGTTCGGTAACCCGGAAACCACGACGGGCGGTAACGCGTTGAAGTTCTACGCGTCGGTGCGTCTGGACATCCGCCGTATCGGCTCGATCAAGAAGAACGACGAAGTGATCGGCAACGAGACGCGCGTGAAGGTGGTCAAGAACAAGGTGGCGCCGCCGTTCCGCGAAGCGATTTTCGACATTCTGTATGGCGAGGGTATTTCGCGTCAGGGTGAGGTTATCGACCTGGGCGTGCAGGCCAAGATCGTCGACAAGGCCGGCGCCTGGTACAGCTATAACGGCGACCGTATCGGCCAGGGCAAGGACAACGCCCGTGAGTTCCTGCGTGAAAATCCGGACATCGCGCGTGAAATCGAAAACCGTATTCGCGAATCGCTGGGTGTGAATGCGATGGCGACGGCTGCGCCTGTCGGTGCCGCTGCTGAAGTCGCCGACGAAGAGGAGTAGTCGTCGCGTGATACGCAAGGGCCGGCCGGTGTCCGATACAAGGCGCGTCGGTGGCCCGCGCGATGACGAGTCGCGTGGATCATCCGGTCCCGCGGCTGCGTCTGATTCATCGGCTGATCCATTCGAGTCTTTCGACGATCACGACCGCGCTGCTGGTTTGAACTCCGGTCGTAACTCCGATCGAAACACTGGCCGATCCTCCGGCTGGTCCCGGCCCACGCGAGATTCACGTCGCTCGGGCGAGGCGAGCGCTTCAGGCGCTGATGCCTCTGCTTCAGAAACGGTCTATAGCCGATCGCGCCGTACTCCAGGCGAATCAGGCTCGGCCCAAAACTCCACCGACACCGATACCGACCCCACCGCGCGCACCACGCGCCCAGGCCGCTCACTAAAAGGTCGAGCACTCGGCTATCTATCCCGCCGCGAATACAGCCGCGCCGAACTCTCGCGCAAGCTGATGCCGTTTGCCGACGAAGCCGATCCGCTCGAAGCATTGCTCGACGAACTCGAGCGCGATGGCTGGCTCTCCGACTCGCGCTTTGCGGAAAGCCTGATCAATCGGCGGGCGTCGCGTGTTGGCACGAGCCGGATCGTGAGCGAGTTAAAGCGTCACGCGGTGAGCCAGACGCTGATCGAGGAAACCGGCGCACAGTTGCGCGAGACAGAAATGGCACGGGCCCAGGCGGTCTGGCGCAAGAAGTACGGCGCACTGCCCACCACCGTCGCCGAGCGCGCAAGGCAAGCACGCTTTCTGATGGCGCGCGGGTTCTCTCAATCCATCATCGGAAAGATCCTGAAGGGAATCGATGAAGAGTGGAGTGGCGACTAACGGCCTCGCGTTGCCTTCCACGATGCTGCATCGCCGCAGACATCGCCCGAAAGTCCAGCCCGTCAGCCTCCCACGGCTGACTCCAAGATGTCTCAAATACTCGGTATGCTAAAATCAGGCGGTTTTCCAATCCGGCCTTCCGTCCCGCATGCCGCTTTCCCCGCCCGCCTCCCGTCAGTTGCGCCACCGTCGCGCAATCCATGCGGAAGCCTATGAGCGTGCCGATGGCTTGTGGGACATCGAGGCGTGCCTGACCGACCAGAAGCCACGCGATGTGGCGCTTGCGTCGGGTGTCCGGCCCAATGGCCTGCCGATCCATGAACTCTGGCTTCGCATCACGATCGATCGCAAGCTCACTGTCGTCGACGCCGCAGCGTCGTCCGACTGGGTGCCCTATCCCGGTCAGTGCGAAACCGCCAATTCCGCTTATCGGGCCCTCATCGGGCTCAATCTGCTCAACAACTTCCGTCGCGACGTTACCCGCCTGCTGGCCGGTACCGCGGGCTGCACGCATCTCACCGAGCTCTGCGCAGTTCTGCCCACGGCCGCCATTCAGGCATTTGCCGGTGACGTCTGGAACACGAAAAACGGTGGCCCTGACGGCAAACACGAGCAAGGCAACGAAGGCCAGGCAAGCAGCGGCACGGACAACGCAAGCAACACCACACCAACCACCAGTTCAATCGACAAACCGCCTTTCCAGCTCGGTCGCTGCCACGCGCTGCGATTCGATGGCGAAGCGGTTCGACAGTTTTATCCGCGCTGGCACGGCCACGCGCCACGCTCCGCCCGGGCCGAAACAGCCGGCGAGCCGTGCGCAAACGATGCAGCCAGTGCAACCAGCGCAAACGATACAACTGACACCAGCGATAAAAACAGCAATCAAGTTCAATCCAACTCTCAGACTGAAGGGAATCACGCATGAAGATTCACGAGTACCAGGGTAAGGAAATCCTGCGGAAATTCGGTGTCGCGGTACCGCGCGGCACGCCGGTGTTCTCGGTGGATGATGCGGTCAAGGCCGCTGAAGAGCTGGGCGGCCCGGTATGGGTCGTGAAGGCTCAGATCCACGCGGGTGGCCGTGGCAAGGGTGGCGGCGTGAAGGTGGCGAAGTCGCTGGAACAGGTTCGTGAGTACTCGAACCAGATTCTCGGCATGCAGCTCGTCACGCACCAGACTGGTCCGGAAGGCCAGAAGGTGAACCGTCTGCTGATCGAAGAAGGCGCTGACATCAAGAAGGAACTGTATGTCGGCCTCGTGATCGATCGCGTCTCGCAGAAGATCGTCGTGATGGCATCGAGCGAAGGCGGCATGGACGTCGAAGAAGTCGCAGAAAAGACGCCCGAGCTGATCCACAAGATCGCGGTCGACCCGGCAACCGGTCTGAAAGACGCCGAAGCCGACGAACTCGCCACGAAGATCGGCGTGCCCGCCGCATCGCTGCCGCAAGCACGCGCGATCCTGCAAGGCCTGTACAAGGCGTTCTGGGACACCGACGCATCGCTCGCCGAAATCAACCCGCTGATCCTGACCGGCGACGGCAAGGTGATCGCACTCGACGCGAAGTTCAACTTCGATTCGAACGCACTGTTCCGTCATCCGGAAATCGTGGCGTACCGCGATCTGGACGAAGAAGATCCGGCTGAAGTCGAAGCGTCGAAGTTCGACCTCGCGTACATCTCGCTCGACGGCAACATCGGCTGTCTCGTGAACGGCGCAGGCCTCGCGATGGCGACGATGGACACCATCAAGCTGTTCGGCGGCGAACCGGCGAACTTCCTCGACGTCGGCGGTGGTGCGACGACCGAGAAGGTCACCGAAGCGTTCAAGATCATGCTGAAGAACCCGAATCTGACGGCGATTCTGGTCAACATCTTCGGCGGCATCATGCGCTGCGACGTGATCGCGGAAGGCGTGATTGCGGCGTCGAAGGCCGTGTCGCTGAAGGTGCCGCTCGTGGTCCGCATGAAGGGCACGAACGAGGACCTCGGCAAGAAGATGCTCGCCGACTCCGGTCTGCCGATCATCGCGGCCGACAGCATGGAAGAAGCTGCGCAGAAGGTCGTCGCGGCCGCTCAGGGCAAGGCGTAAGCCAGCCCGGCGCTTACCACGGTCAACACGGATTACGAATGGCGGCGCGCACGCAGCGCAGGCGAAGAGCATCTCGCCGCGCGGCTCGCGGCGCCGGACGAACAGAGGTCAATACATGTCGATTCTGATCAACAAAGACACGAAGGTCATCACGCAGGGCATCACCGGCAAGACCGGTCAGTTCCATACGCGTGCCTGCCGTGAATACGCAAACGGCCGCGAAGCTTACGTCGCGGGCGTGAACCCGAAGAAAGCCGGCGAAGACTTCGAAGGCATTCCAATCTACGCAAGCGTCAAGGAAGCGAAGGCCGAAACGGGCGCAACCGTTTCGGTCATCTACGTGCCGCCGGCAGGCGCGGCCGCCGCGATCTGGGAAGCCGTCGAGGCCGACCTCGATCTCGCCATCTGCATCACGGAAGGCATTCCTGTGCGCGACATGATCGAGCTCAAGGCCCGTATGCGTGCGGAAAACCGCAAGACGCTGCTGCTCGGACCGAACTGCCCGGGCACGATCACGCCGGACGAACTGAAGATCGGCATCATGCCGGGTCACATCCACCGCAAGGGCCGCATCGGCGTCGTGTCGCGTTCGGGCACGCTGACGTATGAAGCAGTCGGCCAGTTGACGGCGATCGGCCTTGGCCAGTCGTCGGCAGTGGGGATCGGCGGCGATCCGATCAACGGTCTGAAGCACATCGACGTGATGAAGATGTTCAACGACGATCCGGACACGGACGCCGTCATCATGATCGGCGAGATCGGCGGTCCGGACGAAGCGAATGCTGCGACCTGGATCAAGGACAACATGAAGAAGCCGGTGGTTGGCTTCATCGCGGGTGTGACGGCGCCTCCGGGCAAGCGCATGGGCCACGCTGGCGCGCTGATCTCGGGCGGTGCCGATACGGCCGAAGCGAAGCTGGAAATCATGGACGCCTGCGGTATCAAGGTGACCAAGAACCCGTCGGAAATGGCGCGTCTGCTGAAGGCGATGCTCTAAATCAAAATAAGCCAGCGATTTGTCCGCTTCACTGGCGCACATGCTGGCGCATTTTTGATACTCTTACGAAACCCTTTCGTGAGAGCGAAGTCCTAAAGCGAGGGAGCGAGCCATTGCTCCCTCGCTTTTTTTGTTGGCTTCATCCGGCGCTTCCTTCTACTCTTCCTCCATGCTCGAATTCTTCGCGACGCTCCATTGGGGCGCAGTCATCCAGATCATCGTGATCGACATCCTGCTCGGTGGCGACAATGCGGTCGTCATCGCGCTGGCCTGCCGCAACCTGCCGCCGCAGCAGCGCGCCCGCGGCATCCTGTGGGGCACCGTCGGCGCGATCGTGCTGCGGGTCGCGCTGATCGCGTTCGCGGTCGTGCTGCTCGACGTGCCGTTGCTGAAATTCGCGGGCGGCGTATTGCTGCTGTGGATCGGCGTGCGTCTGATGGCCCCGGCCGAAGACGCACATGCCGGTGTCAAACCCGCCGACAAGCTGGTCGCCGCAATCAAGACGATCATCGTCGCCGATGCGGTGATGAGCCTCGACAACGTGATCGCGATTGCCGGCGCGGCGGAGCAGGCGGACCCGGAGCACCGCATCGCACTCGTGATCTTCGGTCTGGTGGTGAGCATTCCGCTGATCGTCTGGGGTAGCCAGCTCGTGTTGAAGCTGCTCGATCGCTTCCCGATCGTCGTCACGCTCGGTGCGGCGTTGCTCGGCTGGATTGCGGGTGGGCTGATCATCAACGATCCGGCCGGCGACCGCTGGCCCGCGCTCGATGCACCGGCAGCCATCTACGGGATGGAAATTGCGGGGGCGCTATTCGTCGTGATTGTCGGCTATCTGCTACGCCGGCGTAACGCGCGGCGCGCGGCCGGGCAGACGCCGCCCGGCACGCATTCCTGACGAAGACCGTTGACCGTTCGGCCAGCTAGGTAAGCAGCCGGCGGCTGGCTACGATCGAAGCGCCTGTTCCGATTCGCGGAGCAGGCGTTTTTCGTTTCAGGAGCCCGCCGATGATCGTTCCCGTCCTCTCGTTGTTTCCTCCGTCGCGCGCTTTGCAAACCGACGCCGCTGAGCGTGGTCCGTCACGCTTCGCACGACTCGTCCGGCATCTACCACCGGATTGCGTCGCCCCAACGATCGCAAGATTCACGCGCCCGATCGGTTTCACACTGATCGAACTGATGATCGTGCTCGCGATCGTCGGTGTGATCGCGGCTTATGCGATTCCCGCGTATCAGGACTATCTGGCGCGTAGCCGGGTGGGCGAGGGCCTGGCGCTGGCGACCTCGGCGCGCCTCGCGGTGGCCGAGAATGCCGCGAGCGGCAATGCATTCGGCGCAGGCTATACATCGCCTCCCGCCACGCGCAATGTCCAGTCGCTGCAGGTGGACGATGCCAGCGGTCAGATTGCGGTGACCTACACCGCCCGCGTCGCGCCCGCCGGTTCGAATACGCTGGTGCTCGTGCCATCGGTACCCGACAACGCCGATACGCCGACCGGGCGCGTCGCTCTCACGCGAGGCACGGTGCAAGCCGGCGCGACGACCTGGGAGTGCTTCGCCGGCGGCAAAACCACGTCGTCGCTGGCGGCACCGGGCGCAGGCCCCGCACCCGCCGATGCACCCACCTTGCCGTCGAATCTCGCCCCACCCGAGTGCCGCGCATGACCGGTCAGCAGGTTCAATCAGTTAAATACGGGTAATTTGGGTCGATTTCGGCCGTCCGGCGCACAGCACGAGGATTTTTTTGTATAGTGCGCCGGTTGCTGACGCCCCCGGTTACTCATGCCCACCCCATTCGCGCGCTCTCTTTCTCTCATTCTGCTTGCCGTTGCGTTGATCCTGCCTTACGCATGGGTCGGCCATACGTACCCGATTCCGACCTTCTACGCTGAGTTCGTCGCATTGGTGCTGTACCTGCTGACCGGTGCGGCGGTGGCGATACTCGTCATCAGCGCGCGACCGCGCGTGAAGTTCGCGTCGCCAGTGGTCGCGCTCGTGCCGCTCGCGTTCGGGTTGCTGCTGGCCGCGCAGTCGGTGGTATTGCCGGTCGCGCAACCTTCGATGAACTGGCTCGGCGCCGGCTTTCTGCTCGCTGCGTTCATGGCGGTGCATGCGGGTTACGGCTTTGCGCGGGCGCAGATGTCCGAGGAGGTGCTGGAGGCGGCGGCGGGCGCGCTGATTATCGGTGGGCTGTTCGCGGTGTTCTGCCAGGTGATGCAGCTGTTCCACCTCGAAGGGAAAGTGTGGCCGCTCGTGGTCGAGTACAGCGTCCTCGTCGACCGGCGGCCGTTCGGCAACATGGCGCAGGCGAACCATCTGGCCACGTATATCTCGTTCGCGATGGCCGGTGCGTTGTTCCTCGTGCAGACGCGCAGGCTGCCGGTGGTGATCTGGGCGCTGCTGTCGACGGTGTTTGCCGCGGGCCTTGCGTTCACCGTGTCGCGCGGGCCGTGGCTGCAGATAGGGGTGATCGTCGTCGCTGGTTTCTGGATGGCGCTTGCCGAGTCTCGCCGCAACATGGGCCGCGAGCGCGGCGGCCGCGCGTGGCTGATCCCGATCGTGCTCGCCGTGCTGTTTATCGCGGTGAATGCGGCGGTCCGCTGGGCGAACGTGCACTACCACCTCGAACTCGCGCAGTCCGCTGCGGACCGCTTCAAGGACGCCGGCCAGATCGCGCCGCGTCTCGCGCTGTGGAAGTACGGCTGGACGATGTTCCACACGCATCCGTTGCTCGGTGTCGGTTGGGGGGAGTTTCCGCGCTATCAGTACGACTTCGTCAAGCAACTGGGTGCCGTCGAGATCGCCAACAACTCGCACGACATCTTCATCGACCTGCTCGCGAAGACCGGTCTGATCGGTCTGGCGATCGTGCTGCTTGGGCTGATCGCGTGGCTCGTGCGGGTGCTGCGCGCGCCGCATACCGCGGCGCGCGTATTCGGTATCGCGCTGATCGGCGTGCTGGTGATGCACGCGCTCGTCGAGTACCCGCAGCAGTACATGTTCTTCCTGCTGCCGGCGATGTTTATCTTCGGTCTGCTCGAGACAAGGCCGCTGCGGCTCGTGTCGGGTCGGGTGTCATTCGGTGTGTTCTACGTGATCGTGCTGGGCGGGATTGCTGCGCTGTATCCGATCTATCGCGACTACACGCGCGCCGAAGTGCTGTACTACGGTTCGAAGCCGGCCGAGCAGTATCGTGCGAACCCGTCGTGGCTGTTCCGCGCGTGGGGCGAGTATGGCTATGCGACGCTGCTGCCGGTCAACGCGACGAACCTGCAATACAAGCTCGACATGCACAAGCAGGCGCTTGCGTTGCTGCCCGGCGAAACGGTGTTGCGCCGTTATGCGGTGCTGCAGGCGCTGAGCGGCGACACCAACGGCGCATTCGATACCGTCGAGCGCCTGAAGATATTTGCCGGGGAATTGCACGACTGGCCGTCGCAGTTGGGCTACCTGTACGACCTGTGCGACGACCAGAAGACGCTCGGGAGTTTCAAGGAAGCGCTGATGAAGAAGTACGGCACGCCGCCGAAAGACGTCAACGACGATGACGACGATAGCGATGATTGACTACGAGCGACACGTGAAGTGAAATGCGGCGCGTGCTGCCACATTGGCACGCGCGCCGTGAGCTCCGCTCAGTCCGCGCTCCAATCCCCCGATTTCCCCCCGCGCTTTTCCTGCACCTTCACATCGGTGATCGTCATCCCGCGATCGACCGCCTTGCACATGTCGTAGACCGTCAGCAGTCCCACCTGCACGGCGGTTAGCGCTTCCATCTCGACACCGGTACGGCCAAACGTTTCGACCTGCACGGTGCAATGCACGCCGGGGAGCGCTTCGTCGAGCGTGAAGTCGACGGCAACGCGCGTCAGCGCGAGCGGATGACACAGCGGAATCAGATCTGCGGTGCGCTTCGCGCCCTGGATCGCCGCGATTCGCGCGACGCCGATCACATCGCCTTTCTTTGCGTGACCGTCGCGGATCAGCGCGAACGTGGCGGGCAGCATGCGGATCGAACCACGCGCGACGGCAATGCGTTTCGTTTCCTGCTTGCCGCCGACGTCCACCATATGCGCCTGTCCGGCTGCATCGAAATGAGTGAGTTCGGGCATGGTCGGGCTCCTTCAGAGGGCGCCTATCATACAGCGACAGGCTGGGGTGCGACGCGACGATAGCAGGGAAGGCCAGTATCGCGAGTGTAGCCGGGCACCCACAAATCAACATGACGCAACGAGTGCGCTCGCTACAATAACTGCAAGCCCGGCTCGCACGTCGTGTGCGGCCTCGTCTTCGACTCCGCCATTCCTAACCTGCAATGCGCCCGAAACGGTTTGTCGCTGCCTTGCTGTGCGTCACGCTGCTCGCGCCACCGGGCGTTTATACGGTCGCGCAACCGATCACGCTGTCGGGCGATAGCCGCAGCGTGAGCGCCAGCACATCCGGCAGCGCATCCGCCAGCGGCCCACCACTCGAAATCGGCCCACTCAACTCATACGTAGTGTCGATCGTCCCACCGTCGATCGCCGACGGCGTCTTCGGCACCTACGGTGGTGCCGAAAGCCGTTTCTCCGGCAAGCCCGGCCCGAACGTCGGCTGGCGCGCACCGCTCGTTAGCCAGCAACTGCCCGATCTCGGCGACGGCTCGGGCGGCAAGCTCACGCCACAGGCCGAGCGCAGGCTCGGTGAGCGCGTGATGCGCGAAGTGCGGCGCGACCCTGCGTATCTCGACGACTGGCTCGTGCGCGACTATCTGAACTCGGTGGCGGCCCGACTCGCGGCGGCCGCGAGTGCACAGTACATCGGCGGTTATCGTCCCGACTTCGATCTGTTCGCGATGCGCGACCCGCAGATCAATGCGTTCTCGTTGCTCGGCGGCTTTATCGGCGTGAACACAGGGCTCATCGTGACGACGCAGACCGAATCCGAACTCGCCTCGGTGCTCGGACACGAGATGGGTCACGTGTTGCAGCGGCATATCGCACGCATGATCGCGACCGGCGAGCGCAACGCCTACGCCGCGCTGGCGGCGATGCTGTTCGGCGTGCTCGCAGGCATCGTCGCGCGCAGCGGCGATCTGGGCAGTGCGATTGCGTTCGGCGGACAGGCGTACGCGGTGGACAGTCAATTGCGCTTCTCGCGTTCCGCGGAGCACGAAGCGGATCGCGTCGGCTTCCAGTTGCTTGCCGGTGCCGGCTACGATCCGTACGGCATGCCGGCGTTCTTCGAGCGGCTCGATCGTGCGTCGATGGGCGATGCGGGTGTGCCGCCGTATGCGCGCACGCATCCGCTCACCGGCGAGCGCATCGCCGACATGGAAGACCGTGCGCGTCGCGCGCCGTATCGTCAGCCGCGTCAGTCGCCCGAATACGGTTTCGTCCGCGCGCGCGTGCGGGTGCTGCAGCAGCGCTCCCGCAGCGACTATGCGGACGAGATGTCGCGAATGCGCTCCGAGATCGACGAGCGGACCGCGGTGAACGTCGCGGCAAACTGGTACGGCGTGGCGTATGCACAGATGCTGCTCGAACGCTACGACGATGCGGCTGCGTCACTCGATACCGCGCGCAAGTATTTCGATGCTAGCGAGGCGAGCGAAGGCAGCACCGTGCGCAGCACGCCGAGCCTCGACATCCTCGCGGTCGATATCGCGCGTCGCGCGGGCCATAACGACGACGCGATGCGACTCGCGGAAAGCGCGCAACGTCGCTGGCCGCAATCGCACGCCGCCATCGACATGCGTCTGCAGACGCTGCTTACTGCGCGACGTTTCGCCGATGCGCAGACGCTCGCGTCACAGGAAACGCGTGCCGATCCGCAGCAGCCCGCGTGGTGGCGCTACCTCGCGCAGGCGAGCGCAGGCACCGGCGACGCGCTGTTGCAGCACCGCGCGCTGGCGGAGAAATTCGCGCTGGAGGGTGCGTGGCCATCGGCGATCCGGCAACTGAAGGAAGCGCGCGACGGCAAGACGGTCGGCTACTACGACCTGGCGACGATCGATGCGCGCCTGCACGACTTCGAGACACGCTACAAGGAAGAGCGCGAAGACGAGAAAGACAGCGGATGACACGCAGTGTCAGGCGCTGCCTCGCACTTCTTGCACAGCGAGAGCGGAACGAGTGATGAAGCCAGACGACGAGCACGACAGCGGATGAGACGCAGCGCGAGGCGCCGCTTCACACCTCTTGCATCACGAGAGCGGCACGAGTGACGAAACCAAAAGACGAGAAACACAGCCGATAAGACGCAGTACTAGGCGCTACCCCGATCCCCTTGCGCCGCAAGAGCCGGACTGGCGATAAAACCGAACCGTGCCGCGACCTCCGCACGTTGCACCGGTTGCAACGGCAGCACCGCATCGCCACGCCATTCGAAAGCACCGCCGCTACCGTCGTCGTTCAACGACGCATGCGCCGAGAACAGATCAAGATCGTGATCGTGCAGTACAGCGATGCGCGCAGGCGTCGCTGCGTCGCTGAACAGCACACTGCCTTCATCGTCGAGCCACGCGGCAGCAGGTTCGAAGGTGTTTCCCGCCTGATCGGTGAGCGCGAGCGGGCCCTCCGCGCTGACGGCGAGCCGCACGACCCACGGCGTATAACCGAGCTCCACATACACGCGCTGCGGTCCGTTCTGGAAGAACCATTGTCCGCGCGCGTCGCATTCGTAATTGCGGTTGATAAAGCCGAGCAGCGCGACATGACGGATCGGCTCGCCGGCGGCGCCACGTGCCTGCGCCGCTTCGTCGCGCATGCGCCAGTTCCCGCGCCGGTCGAGCAGCAGCCAGCCGGTGCAATGCGGCACGTTCGGCCATTTGACGAGCGCTTCGCGAACGATTTCATCCATGGCGGGTAACCGGGGCAAACGGCGCGAGATAGCCGAACACGCGCTGCGACAGCCAGTCGATGCGACCCGGAAACGGTCCGGTCATGAAGCCGACGTGGCCGCCGTCATGCGGCTGGTCGAGTTCGACGGCCGCCGATACTTCGTGCTGCGCAGGCAGCACCGCAGCCGGCAGGAACGGATCGTTGCGCGCGTTGAGCACGAGCGTCGGCACGGCGATGCCGGGCAACAGCGGGCGCGTGGTGGCACGTGTCCAGTAATCTTCGGTGTTGCGAAAGCCGTGCAGCGGCGCAGTAACGATGTTGTCGTACTCGTACATGTTGCGGCTCGCGAGCATCGCTTCGCGCTCGAACAGACCCGGATACTGCGCGAGCTTCTGCAGCGCCTTCTGCTTCAGCGTCTTCAGGAAGTTGCGCGTGTAGATCAGATTGAAGCCCTTCATTAGCGCGCGGCCACCGGCATGAACATCGAGCGGCGCGGACACAGCGGCGGCGGCTGTGATGAACGACGCGTCTTCTCTGCGTTCGCCGAGCCAGTGCAGCAGCACGTTGCCACCCAGCGATACACCCGCGGCGAAGATCGGCCCGCGATGCGTGGCGCGCAGCCGGCGCAGCACCCAGTCGACCTCGTTGCTGTCCGCCAGATGATAGAAGCGCGGCAGCAGATTCAACGGCCCGCTGCAGCTGCGGAAGTGCGGCACGACACCATGCCAGCCGCGTGCCTGCGCGGCGTACAGCAACGCGCGGGCGTAATGGGAACTGGAACTGCCTTCGAGACCATGAAACAGCACGAAGAGCGGTGCATCCGCATCGGCACCGGCGGGGGCGTCGGCCCAGTCGAGTTCGATGAAATCGCCGTCGGGGGTGTCCCAGCGCTCGCGCCGGTAAGTCACGGAGGGCGGTCGGCTGAACAGCGCGGGCACGATGGTTTGCACGTGGCGGTTCGGTAGCCAGAACGGCGCGCGATACTGCATATCGGCCGGTGCGTTTCCCGTCGATGCGGCGCGCGGCCCGGAGGAAGGAGAGTTGTCGTGCGTCGTGCTCATCGCCACATCTGAACCGTTACCTCGCGTCGATCGAATCAGTGCAGCGAGCCCTGGCCGTGACGCATCTTCGTGGCGAACTGGCTGGCTGTTTCGTTCGGCATCGTGCTCGCGTGAATGTGCGCGATGCGCCACTCGCCGCGTTCGTGAACCATCACGTAGGTGGTGAATACCATCGCCGGGGTGGCGGTCTGGTCGGCGGGGCGGTGGGCCTCCGCGATCGCGTAGACGACCGTGCCGAGGCTGTCGTACACGCGGATATCGAGCGGTTCGATCGACACCGGCGCCGCTTCGAGCTGCAGCGACAACCCCGCGCGAATACTGTCGAGGCCGTGCAGATGCGAGCCGTCCGCGCAGATGCAGCTGACGAACTCCTCATCGATCCACAAGCCCATCAAGCTGTCGATATTGACCTCAGCGATCGCCTGGTAATAGGCGTTGAGGGTATCCGCAGCGGCTTCGAAGATGTGGGCAAAACGTGGCATGGCGGGTCGGTCTCTTGTGCGCGGCGCGCGGTTGCATTCCAGTAGTCGGAGCAGTCTGCGGACTTCCGCGAGGATGTCCGTGCCGTATGGCATGGACATGATGCCGCGGGCGGACGCGGCAGCGGTCGGTTCAGCGTTGCGCGACGAGCATGCCGCGCAGATCGCCGAAAACCTGTTCGGCGCCGAGTTGCCGCAGACAGTTCAGATGCCCGAGCGGACACTCGCGCTGGAAACAGGGACTGCATTCGAGATGCAGCCATTGTACCTTCGCGAGGTCCGACAGGGGCGGCGTGTGGCGCGGGTCGGTCGAACCGTACACGGCGACGAGCGGCCGGCGCAGCGCGGCTGCCACGTGCATCAGCCCCGAGTCGTTGCTGACCACGGCGTTGGCGCGCGATATCAGCGCACAGGCTTCACCGAGCGCGGTTTGTCCGCACAGGTTGCGCACGTTCGACGCACGATCGGCGATGGCCTGCGCGAGCGGCGCGTCTTTCGGCGAACCGAGCGCGACGATCTGCGTGTACGGAAACGACTGGCCGATCATCTGCGCGAGCGCAGCGAAATGTTCGGGCGGCCAGCGTTTCGCCGGACCGTATTCGGCGCCAGGGCAGAACACCAGCAGCGGCACGCGCGTATCGAGGTTGAAGCGCGCCGACACACGCGCCGCTTCGTTCAGATCGGCATCGAGGCGCGGCGCCGGCAGATCGCCCGCGACTTTCGCGCCCGGTGCGTAGGCGAGTGCGGCGTACTGATCGACCATCGGCGGGCGTTCGTCTTTGCGCGGATTCGCGTGACGCACGTTCAACAGGCCGAGGCGATTCTCGCCGCTGTAGCCGATGCGTAGCGGAATGCCCGCCATCCACGGAATCAGCGCCGATTTCAGCGAATTGGGCAGCACGTAGGCGGCGTCGTAACCGACGTCGCGCAGATCGCTTGCGAGTTGCCAGCGGCGCCACAACTGCAGCTTGCCGTGCGCGAGATCGGTCGCGTAGACATCGCGGACCTCGGGCATGCGTTCGAGTACAGGTGCGACCCACGATGGCGCGACCGCATCGATCGCGATGCGCGGATGCAGTTTCACGAGCCGCGCTAGCAGCGGCTGCGCCATCAATACGTCACCGATCCAGTTCGGTGCGATAACCAGCGCGCGGCGCATCAGTGGGAGTGTCCGGTATAAAAAGGAAGCGCCGCGCGCAACGGCACGCGGCGTCCAGAGTGTGGCAGGAGAGAAGGTCGCGGCGACGGCGGATGCTGCGCTGTGAGTCCGCGCATCTGACCGATGCGCGGCAACGCGTGCACCGCGGCTGCGGCCCTAAGGATGCGCGCGATGCTCAGTGGCCCTTGACCACTTCGCCGGCACGCAGCTTGTAGCGCGTGCCGCAGTACGGGCAGCGCGCTTCGCCGTGGGACACGTCGATAAAGACGCGCGGATGGGTGCTCCAGCGCGGCATCGACGGGTTCGGGCAATAGGCGGGCAGGTCTTTTGCCGACAGTTCGACCAGCGGCATTTCCTTGATTTCGCTCATGAGGACTTTCTCTTTTTAGGCGGCGCGGCTCGATGTGATGTCGAGGCCGCGCGCGCTAGGTTCAGATCTTTGCCAGCCAGTGGGCATACTTCGGGTTCTTGCCCGCGACGATCTCGAAGAACGCCGCTTGCAGCTTCTCCGTAATCGGACCGCGTCCACCGTTGCCGATCGTGCGGTTATCGAGTTCGCGGATCGGCGTGACTTCGGCGGCGGTGCCGGTGAAGAACGCTTCGTCGCAGGTGTAGACCTCGTCGCGCGTGATGCGCTTTTCGATCACCTGGATGCCGGCGTCGCGCGCCAGCGTGATGATCGTGTCGCGCGTGATGCCGTCGAGGCACGACGCCAGGTCGGGCGTGTACAGCTTGCCGTTGTTCACGAGGAAGAAGTTTTCGCCGGAGCCTTCCGACACATAGCCGTCGACGTCGAGCAGCAGCGCTTCGTCGTAGCCGTCGGTGACCGCTTCCTGGTTGGCGAGGATCGAGTTCACATACCAGCCCGACGCTTTCGCACGAACCATCGACACATTCACGTGATGCCGCGTGAACGACGAGGTCTTCACGCGGATGCCCTTGTTCAGACCGTCTTCACCGAGGTAGGCGCCCCACGGCCACGCGGCGATCGCGACGTGAATCGTATTGCCCTTGGCCGACACACCGAGTTTTTCGGAGCCGATCCAGATCAGCGGACGGATATAGCCTTTCTCAAGCTTGTTCTCGCGGACGACTTCGCGCTGCGCGGCGGCGAGCGTTTCGTGGTCGAACGGGACGTCCATCTGGAAGATCTTCGCCGAGTTGAGCAGGCGCCTGGTGTGTTCCTGGAGACGGAAAATCGCGGTGCTGCCGTCGGCCGCCTGATAGGCGCGTACGCCTTCGAAGACGCCCATGCCGTAGTGCAGTGTGTGGGTGAGGACGTGGATCTGGGCATCGCGCCAGTCGATGAGCTTGCCATCCATCCAGATCTTGCCGTCGCGGTCGGCCATTGACATACGATTCTCCAGGCGGTGCGGTTGCTGTGTGACCGGGCTACCCCGGCGCGGGACTACCCCGGCGTCGCCGCGCATGCGTCCGGATCTCGAGAAGCGGTGCGTCGAGCCGGCGGACGAGCCGGGAACGCGGTGCGAGAGGCCGTCGCGAAGATCCGGCAGGCGGCGAAGAGCGCCATTTTAGCGTCTTTTGCATGCGTAACGGGCATTCAGACAGCTTTCAAACGCTATAATCCGGCGCGCATATCATACAAATCCGGGTGCACCAGCGGCTGATCGACGAGCTGGCGCCCACTTCCTGTCGTTCCCGTGCATCCGCGCCGGGACGTTGCTCCGATGCTCGCTCGCCTGTCCGCTCAAGACCGCCAAGCCTTTCGCCAGGGCTTGCGCGACTATTCCCCGACGCTGATGGCGATGCTGTCGTGGGGGCTCGTCACCGGTATCGCGATGAGCAAATCCGTGCTGACCACACCGCAGGCGCTCGGTATGTCGCTGCTGGTCTACGCGGGGTCCTCTCAGCTCGCGGTGCTGCCGCTCTTCGCGGCCCACTTGCCGGTCTGGACCGTCCTGCTTACCGCCACGATGGTGAATACGCGTTTCGTGATCTTCAGCGCCGGGCTCGCGCCGCACTTCTCGTACTTGCCGCTGTGGCGGCGCCTGCTGATCGGCTATTTCAACGGCGATGTGATCTATCTGCTGTTCCAGAAGCAGCGCTTCGCGCCCGGCCGCGTGCCCGGCAAGGAAGCGTACTTCTGGGGGATGTCGATCGCGAGCTGGCTGTCGTGGCAGGTGTCGTCGATCGTGGGGATCCTGCTCGCCAGCTTCATTCCGGATAACTGGGGCCTGTCGCTTGCCGGCACGCTCGCGCTGATTCCGATCATGGTGTCGGCGATTGTGACGCGCTCGACGCTGGTGGCGGTCAGCATCGCCGGCGTGGTCGCGCTGCTGGCCTTCGAACTGCCGTACCGGCTCGCCCTGCCGATTGCCGTGCTGACGGCGATCGCCGCCGGCAGCATCGCGGACCTGCTGGTCGAGCGCGCTGACTTGCGCCGCATCCGCCGGCGCACCGGAGATCCCCAATGACCTCAATGTCCAGCACGCAGATCTGGCTCGCCATCCTCGGTATGACGCTCGTGACTGCGGTCACGCGCGCGCTGTTCCTGATCGGCGGCGAGCGCACGGTGCTGCCGGAGCGCGTGCAGCGGATGCTGCGCTATGCGCCCGCGGCGGCGCTCGCCGCCGTCGTGCTGCCGGATGTGCTGGCAACCCCGAGCGGTCTGTCGTTTGCGCTCTCCAACCACGAGTTCTACGCCAGCGTCGCCGGGCTCGGCTGGTATTTGTGGCGGCGCAGCATGGTTAGTACGATCGTGGTCGGAATGATCGTTTTCACGATTCTGCGGATCCTCGTCTAGGGCCGCACGGTGCGTGCTGCGCTGCGGCATCGATAGTGCACTACCCAGATACAGGACATTCGCGCCGACACGGGTTAGAACGCCATGGGTATCGGTTAAAATGGCGGTCCTCCGGATTGCTGCGCGCCGTGCTGGCCAACAGGCGGCAAGCATCATCCGCAACCGCCTTCCACCCAACCCGCATACACACGCCCATGAACCAGGTATTGCGTCTCACCGATCTGATCGCCGCCGGCAAGCTGTCCGGCAAACGCGTGTTTATCCGTGCCGACCTGAACGTGCCGCAGGACGACCAGGGCAACATCACCGAAGACACCCGCATCCGCGCCTCGGTGCCGGCCATTCAGGACGCGCTCGATGCGGGCGCCGCCGTGATGGTCACGTCGCATCTGGGCCGCCCGACGGAAGGCGAGTTCAAGCCCGAAGATTCGCTCGCGCCGGTCGCGAAGCGCCTCGCTGAGCTGCTTGGCCGTGACGTACCGCTCATCGCGAACTGGGTCGAGAACGGCGTGCAGGTCGCACCGGGCCAGGTCGTGCTGCTCGAAAACTGCCGTGTGAACAAGGGCGAAAAGAAGAATTCCGACGAACTCGCGCAGAAAATGGCGCAGCTCTGCGACATCTACGTGAACGACGCATTCGGCACCGCACACCGCGCGGAAGCGACGACGCATGGCATCGCGAAGTACGCGCCGGTTGCCTGCGCGGGCCCGCTGCTCGCCGCCGAGCTCGACGCGCTCGGCAAGGCGCTCGGTGCGCCGAAGCGGCCGCTGGTGGCGATCGTCGCTGGCTCGAAGGTGTCGACCAAGCTGACCATTCTGAAATCGCTGGCGGAGAAGGTCGATCAACTGATTGTTGGTGGCGGGATTGCGAACACGTTCATGCTGGCGGCTGGCCTGAAGATCGGTAAGTCGCTGGCGGAAGCCGATCTCGTCGAAGACGCGAAGGCGATCATCGAGCAGGCGAAGGCGCGCGGCGCATCGGTGCCGATTCCAACCGACGTGGTCACTGCCAAAGAGTTTTCGGCGACCGCGAAGGCCGAGATCAAGGCAGTCGCCGACGTGCAGGACGACGACCTGATCCTCGACATCGGTCCGGATACGGCGAAGGCGCTGGCTGCGCAACTTGGGACGGCCGGCACGATCGTCTGGAACGGCCCGGTCGGTGTGTTCGAGTTCGACCAGTTCAGTCACGGTACGAAGACACTGGCGGACGCGATTGCGCAGTCGCCGGCGTTTTCGATCGCCGGCGGCGGCGATACGCTCGCGGCGATTGCGAAGTACGGCATCCACGACAAGATCAGCTATATCTCCACCGGCGGCGGCGCGTTCCTCGAGTTCCTCGAGGGCAAGAAGCTGCCGGCGGTCGAAGTGCTCGAATCGCGGGCTTGACGTGAGCGCACGCGCTCCGGCAAAACCGGCGAAGGCTCGGTCCGCAGCGGCACGTGGTGCGCGCTCCGCGAGCGGCGGTGTCCTGCGCCGTACCGCACCGGCCGGCGCCGCGCCGCAGGTCACCGCACCGGTGGCTTCCGACGCTCAGGCGGCGACCGCGGCGGTAGCCGCGCAGGCCATCCACGAAATTTCGTCTTCATCCGCTGCGCCGGTCCCCACCGGCGCCCCGGCAGCACCCGTCGGCGCGCAGCCCACGCATCCGACTCCCAGCGCTGACACCAGCGAATCCATTCAAACGAGGAGACTCATGCATCGCGCCACCAAGATTGTCGCCACCATCGGCCCGGCTTCCAGCACGCCCGAAATCCTGCAGCAAATGATCGATGCCGGCCTCGACGTGGTGCGGCTCAACTTCTCTCACGGCACCGCCGACGATCACCGCCAGCGCGCCGAATTCGTCCGCGAAGCGGCTCGTCTCGCCGGTCGCGAAGTCGGCATCATGGCGGACCTGCAAGGCCCGAAAATCCGCGTCGGCAAGTTCGAGAACGGCAAGGTCACGCTCGTGCCGGGCAATGCGTTCATTCTCGACAGCGATTGCGAACTCGGTAACGACGAACGCGTCGGCCTCGACTACAAGGACCTGCCGCGCGACCTGAAAACCGGCGACATCCTGCTGCTGAACGACGGCCTGATCGTGCTGAACGTCACGCGTGTGATCGGCAACGAGATTCACACGACGGTGAAGATCGGCGGTGAGCTGTCGAACAACAAGGGTATCAATCGTCAGGGCGGCGGCCTGACCGCACCGGCGCTGACCGCGAAGGACATGGAAGACATCCGCACGGCGATGTCGCTCGGCGCGGACTTCGTTGCGGTGTCGTTCCCGAAGAACGCGACCGATATGGAAATGGCGCGCCAGCTCGCCAACATTGCCGGTGCCCCGTACGGCATCAAGCCGAAGATGATCGCGAAGATCGAGCGGGCCGAAGCGATTCCGGCGCTGCAGGGCATTCTTGATGCATCGGACGGCATCATGGTCGCGCGTGGCGATCTCGCCGTCGAAGTCGGCAACGCCGCGGTCCCTGCGTTGCAAAAGCGCATGATCCGCATGGCGCGCGAATCGAACAAGTTCGTGATCACCGCGACGCAGATGATGGAGTCGATGATCTACGCGCCGGTGCCGACGCGCGCCGAAGTGTCGGACGTGGCGAACGCGGTGCTCGACGGGACCGATGCGGTGATGCTGTCGGCGGAATCGGCGGCGGGCAAGTACCCGGTGCAAACCATCGAAACGATGGCCGCGATCTGCCTCGAAGCCGAGAAGTCCGAACACGTCGAGCTCGACAAGGATTTCCTCGACCGGACTTTCACACGGATCGACCAGTCGATTGCGATGGGCGCGCTGTTCACCGCGTACCACCTCGGTACGAAGGCGATCGTCGCGCTGACCGAATCGGGCTCGACTGCGCTGTGGATGTCGCGTCACTGGACCCATGTGCCGATCTTTGCGCTGACGTCGCGCATCGGCAGCGAGCGCGCGATGCAGATCTATCGCAACGTGCGGCCGCTGCATCTGGACAGCAGCAGCGATCGCGACATCGCGCTTCAGCAGGCGCTCGAAGTGGTGGTCAGCAAGGGCTATGCCGCTCGCGGCGACATGGTGGTGCTGACCGTCGGTGAGCCGATGGGGCAGGCCGGCGGGACTAATACGCTGAAGATCGTGCGGGTCGGCGAGCCGTATTGAGCGGTAACGCGTGATGGGCGTCGCGCAAGCGACGCTGCATGACCGGCGTACGTACGCGGCATTGCATGACCGCGTTACGCAAGCGGCGCTGCACGAGCAGCGCTGCTTGTAACGGCACGGTGTGAACTGTGCTGCATGAATGACGTGACAGAAACGGCGTGACAAGCGGCATGACATAAGCCGCGTTACGCCAACGATCGGCACCACCTGAAGCGCGCTGACGAGAGGCGTGCGCAAGGGGTTTCGCGCAAAACGCAAGACAGGCGAGCCCCTCTGCGCCCCAGCGCGCAACAGGCATCGCGATAACCTCGCGCAAAGAGATGCCGACGACACAGGATTCGTTTTAAATCAAAGGAGTATCGCAATGCCTCTCGTGTCAATGCGTCAATTGCTGGACCACGCCGCCGAACACGGCTACGGCCTGCCGGCATTCAACGTGAACAACCTGGAGCAGGTGCAGGCCATCATGGCCGCCGCCGACCAGGTGAACGCACCGGTGATCATGCAGGCCTCGGCGGGTGCGCGCAAATATGCGGGCGAGCCGTTCCTGCGGCACTTGATCGAAGCAGCGGTCGAGTCCTACCCGCACATCCCGGTCGTGATGCATCAGGATCACGGGCAGTCGCCGGCGGTGTGTATGGCGGCGATCCGCAGTGGCTTCACGAGCGTGATGATGGACGGCTCGCTCGAAGCGGACGGCAAGACGGTGGCATCGTACGACTACAACGTCGACGTGTCGCGCAAGGTGGTCGAAGCGGCGCACTCGATCGGCGTGACGGTCGAAGCGGAACTCGGCGTGCTCGGTTCGCTGGAAACGATGAAGGGCGACAAGGAAGACGGCCACGGCGCAGAAGGCACGATGACGCGCGAGCAGTTGCTCACCGACGTCGAACAGGCCGCCGACTTCGTCCAACGCACACAGTGCGATGCGCTCGCCATCGCGATCGGTACGTCGCATGGCGCGTACAAGTTCTCGAAGAAGCCCACCGGCGACATCCTGTCGATCTCCCGCATCAAGGAAATTCACGCACGCATTCCGAACACGCATCTCGTGATGCACGGCTCGTCGTCGGTGCCGCAGGAACTGCTCGCGGAAATCCGCGAGTTTGGCGGCGACATGAAGGAAACCTACGGCGTGCCGGTCGAAGAGATTCAGGAAGGCATCAAGTACGGCGTGCGCAAGATCAACATCGACACTGACCTGCGTCTTGCGATCACCGGTGCGATCCGCCGTTACATGGCGCAGAACGCAGGGAAGTTCGATCCGCGCGACTATCTGAAGCCCGCGCGCGACGCAGCGAAGAAGGTGTGCGTCGACCGTTATCTGGCGTTTGGCTGCGAAGGGCAGGCGGGCAAGATCAAGCCGCTGCCGCTCGACCGGATCGCCGAAAAGTACAAGGCCGGCGAGCTCTCACAGGTCGTCCGTTAAAATACTGGCTTTGCCGACTCGGCCGCCGGTCAAGCGAACGGCCGGGTCGTCTGGCGGTTGCCTGCGCATCGCCGTTCCCGCATGATCATGGGGAACGGCGTTTAGCTTTTGATTTTCCATAGGTTTTTGCGGTTTTTTGCCGATTTGTCCCGTCCCGGACCCCACTTTTAGCGAATCACGACGATGTCCACCCTCTACGAATCCACGCTCCGCTCGCTGCCGCTGCTCGGCCGCGGCAAGGTCCGCGATAACTACGCGGTAGGCAACGACCGCCTGCTGATCGTCACCACCGACCGTCTGTCGGCGTTCGACGTGATCATGGGTGAGCCGATTCCGGGCAAAGGCCGTGTGCTGAACCAGATGGCCGACTTCTGGTTCGAGCGTCTGAAGGACATCGTGCCGAATCACCTGACTGGCGTCGCGCCGGAATCGGTGGTCGCGGCCGACGAAGCGGAGCAGGTGAAGGGACGCGCGGTGGTCGTGAAGCGTCTCGAGCCGATTCTGGTCGAAGCCGTGGTGCGCGGCTATCTGGCCGGCAGTGGCTGGAAGGACTATCAGGCCACGGGTTCGGTGTGCGGCGTGCAGTTGCCGCCCGGCCTGCAGAACGCGCAGAAGCTGCCCGAGCCGATCTTCACGCCGGCCGCGAAGGCCGAGATGGGCCACCACGACGAGAACATCACGTACGACGAGATGGAACGCCGCATCGGCACCGAACTGTCGGCGACGATCCGCGACATCTCGATCAAGCTGTACCAGGCCGCCGCCGACTACGCCGCAACCCGCGGCATCATCATCGCCGACACGAAGTTCGAATTCGGTCTCGACAATCACGGCAAGCTGTACTTGATGGACGAAGCGCTGACGGCGGATTCCTCGCGCTTCTGGCCCGCCGACCAGTACCAGGTGGGCACCAACCCGCCATCGTTCGACAAGCAGTTCGTCCGTGACTGGCTCGAAACCCAGCCGTGGAAAAAAGAGCCGCCGGCGCCGAAGCTGCCCGACGACGTGGTCACGAAGACGAGCGAGAAGTATCAGGAAGCGCTCGAACGGCTGACCGGCCAGAAGCTCGCGTAACCCGCGCATACGGAAGCCAGTACGATGAGTGAAGTCCAGACCGTCCCGACTGCCCATACGCACGATGCGCCGCTCGTCGGCGTGCTGATGGGTTCCAGTTCCGACTGGGACACCATGAAGCATGCCGTGGCGATCCTGCAGGAATTCGGCGTGCCCTACGAAGCGCAGGTTGTCTCCGCGCACCGCATGCCCGACGAGATGTTCGCGTACGCCGAGCGCGCGCGCGAACGCGGGCTGCGCGCGATCATCGCGGGTGCGGGTGGTGCCGCGCATCTGCCGGGCATGCTCGCCGCGAAGACCACGGTGCCGGTGCTCGGCGTACCGGTCGCCAGCAAGTATCTGAAGGGCGTCGATTCGCTGCATTCGATCGTGCAGATGCCAAAGGGCGTGCCGGTCGCGACCTTCGCCATCGGCGAAGCAGGCGCGGCGAATGCGGCGCTGTTCGCGGTGTCGATCCTGAGCGGCACGTCGACCGATTACGCGGACAAGCTCGCTGCGTTCCGCGTGCGCCAGAACCAGGCGGCCCACGCGATGGTGCTGCCCGCGCTGTAAGCGCAAACGGGTTTTCAGCCCGAACCTGTGACCCCGGTTGACCGCGCGTGTGCGCATCGGCAGCCGGGGTTCACCATTGAGCCGACCACTGAGATGAACCCAGACAACACCCCGGTTTCACCGATTCTGCCCGGCGCAT
The DNA here is from genome assembly GCF_002362315.1 of Paraburkholderia acidicola. GTDB lineage: Bacteria > Pseudomonadota > Gammaproteobacteria > Burkholderiales > Burkholderiaceae > Paraburkholderia > Paraburkholderia acidicola. The sequence goes on along the minus strand of NZ_MTZV01000002.1, from coordinate 1,039,806 downwards.
GGCTTGGCATGGTCGGTGGCGGCCAGCTCGGCCGCATGTTCTGTTTTGCCGCCCAGGCGATGGGCTATCGCGTCGCCGTGCTCGATCCCGATGAGGCGAGCCCGGCGGGCGCCGTCGCGGATCGACATCTGCGTGCCGCTTACGACGACGAAGCGGTGCTGACCGAACTCGCGCGGTTGTGCGCGGCGGTATCGACGGAATTCGAGAACGTGCCGGCCGCGAGCCTCGATTTTCTCGCGCGGACGACCTTCGTGAGCCCGGCCGGTCGCTGTGTCGCGGTTGCGCAGGATCGCATCGCGGAGAAGCGTTTTATTGCTTCGTCGGGCGTGACGGTGGCGCCGCACGTGGTGATCGAATCATCCGATGCGCTGGCTGCACTCAACGATGCAGCGCTCGAAGCGGTGCTGCCCGGCATCCTGAAGACCGCGCGGCTCGGCTATGACGGCAAGGGTCAGGTGCGCGTGCGCAATGCCGAGGAAGTGCGCGAGGCGCATGCATCGCTGGGTGGCGTGGCCTGCGTGCTCGAAAAGCGGCTGCCGCTGAAGTTCGAAGTGTCGGCATTGATCGCGCGCGGCGCGACCGGCACGACCGCGGTGTATCCGTTGGCGCAGAACACGCATCGCGACGGCGTGCTCTCGCACACGATCGTGCCGGCGCCCGACGCGAGTGCAACGCTCGTCGCCCAGGCGCAGCAGGCGGCGCTGCAGATCGCTGCGAAGCTCGGCTATGTCGGTGTGCTGTGTGTCGAGTTCTTTATTCTCGAAGACGGCTCACTGGTCGCCAACGAAATGGCGCCGCGCCCGCACAATTCCGGCCACTACACCGTCGATGCCTGCGCCACCAGCCAGTTCGAGCAGCAGGTCCGCGCGATGACCGCTATGCCGCTCGGCGATACGCGCCAGCACTCGCCGGCGGTGATGTTGAATATCCTCGGCGACATCTGGTTTCCCGACGACGCGAATCACGTGAAAGGCGCGCAGGGCAATGCGCCGCTCGGCGCGCCCGTTACGCCGCCGTGGCATGAAGTGGCGGCGATGCCCGCTGCGCGTTTGCATCTGTACGGCAAGGAAGAAGCGCGTCCGGGCCGCAAGATGGGCCACGTGAATTTCACCGCGGCGACGCTCGACGAAGCCCGCACGGCCGCGCGCGATTGTGCGCGGCTGCTGCATATCGCCGTCGGTTGACGCAGGGTTTATCGCTGCCATGCCCGATCAGACACCCGCAGGTTTCCCCGCTGCCGCCGTGAGTGCGGCGGATATCGAGCGCGCGGCGGCCTTGCTCGATGCGGGCGAACTCGTCGCGTTTCCCACCGAGACCGTGTACGGCCTTGGTGGCGATGCGGAGAGCGCGGAAGCGGTGGCGCGCATCTACGCGGCGAAGGGACGTCCGGCGAATCATCCGGTGATCGTGCATCTGCCGCCGCAGGGGGACCCGGCGTATTGGGTCAAGGACTTGCCGCCGGATGCGCAGAAGCTGATCGATGCGTTCTGGCCGGGGCCGCTCACGCTGATTCTCAAGCGCGCGGCGCACATTCCGCCGGCGGTGAGTGGTGGTCAGGATTCGGTCGGCTTGCGCTGTCCGTCGCATCCGGTTGCGCAGGCGCTGCTTGCCGCGTTTGCGGCACTCAGAGGGGGCTACGGCGGAGTGGCCGCGCCTTCGGCGAACCGCTTCGGTCACGTGAGTCCGACGACCGCGCAGCACGTGCGCGAGGAATTCGGCAGCGCGATTCATGTGCTCGACGGTGGGGCATCGGATGTCGGCATCGAGTCGACGATCGTCGATTTGTCGAGGGGTTTTCCGGCGCTGTTGCGACCGGGACGCGTGACGCCGCAGGATATCGCCGACGTACTCGGCGAAGCGCCGCGTCTGCCGGATGGGTCGGACGCCACTGCGCCGCGCGCATCGGGCACGCTGAAGGCGCACTACGCGCCGCGCACGCCGCTCGCGTTGCTGCCGTTCGAGGCACTTGAACCGCTCCTCGCTGGACGCGATACCAGCGAGCGGATCGCGCTGGTATCGCGTGTGTCGCGCGCGGGAGCGTGGGCTGGTGCGACGGGCGTGCACTTCATCGCTGCGCCCGAAGATCCGCACGTCTACGCACGCGAGCTATACGGTTTGCTGCGCGCGCTCGATCGCGCGAATGTGACGCGTATTTTGATCGAGAAGCTGCCGGATACGATCGAATGGATCGCGGTGAATGACCGGTTGGGGCGGGCGGCGGCGGCGTTTGAAGCGTTGCCGTAGTGACTTGCAGCAGACCTGAGCTTCGTCGCAGAGGTCGCTTATTCCAATGGTCGAAAAATCATTAAGTTATTGAATAATATGGATTTACGGTATATTTTGTGAAAACACAAATATATGCCGAACATTCCATGCTTGAACTCCCGGATGATCTACTGAGGCAGTACATCGACGCCTCGTCTTCCTTTACCGCGCTAGAGGAAGCCGAACGGGAGCAGTCGCATGTACGGGGAGGAATGTACTGGCACAAAGGGCATCACTCCGCGCCCGCTAATTTCTATCTCATGCGCACCGCACCGTCTGGCAGCGAGAAAAGTCTGGGCCCACGATCCGAGGATACCGAGCGGATTTACGAGGCGTTCCAGGCGCGCAAGCGTGAAGCGCAGACGCGAGTGTCCGGCCTACGTGACGCTGTCGAAAAGCAGAGCCGGATGAATCGGGCTCTGCGCGTAGGGCGGGTGAATCCGCTGATTGTCGACCTGCTCAACCGGCTCGTTACTTCCGGGTTGCACGATCACTTTCGGGTGGTTGGTACCCACGCTCTTTACGCATATGAGTCAGCGGCGGGAGTACGCGTCGATAACGCGACTATTGCGACCCAGGATATTGACTTGCTGTGGGATGTCCGCAAGCGTGTCCAGTTCTCCACCGCATTGAAGAGGCTCGATAGCTCGATGCTCGGGGTCCTGCGCAAGGTAGACCCCACCTTCAGGGTGCGAGACTCGCAAAAATACACAGCGGTCAACAAGGATGGCTTCGAGGTGGACATCCTCCGGCGAGAGACGACAGCCGATGACCCGCATCCTGTGCAACTCAGCGACGACGAAAACGACTTCTGGGTGACTCAGGCACCACGTGCGCAAGAGTTGCTCGATTGCGCGGCTTTTTCTGCGGTGATTGTGGCGACCAACGGCAACATGGCCCGAATGGAAACGCTCGAGCCGATGGCGTTCGTCCGGTTCAAGCGCTGGATGGGTAGTCTAAAAGACCGCGACATCCTGAAGCGCCGGCGGGATGTCTCCCAGGCAGAGGTGGTTGAGAAGATGGTTAGAGACTATCTTCCCCAGTGGGATAAAAAAGCGAGCCTCGAATGAGGCTCGCAATAACCCTGTTCTAGCTGTGCCCAACACGTTCATCGTGTAGGCAGCCAAGCCAACCGGGCTTATTCAATCCAGCCGCGCAACCTAACGCTACCCGGCTGCACGACATCACTTGCCAATACCCGCCGCAGCAATCTGCTTCTCAACCTGCTGCGCGAACAGCGCATGCAGATGGGTAGTCGGATGCACTGTGTCGGCGAACATATAAGTCTGGTCCGCACCGGCAACCGTATAGGTATCCGGCGAGCAGAACAGCGACGATGCAAACGCCGTCGGATTCGGCATACCGTGCTTCGCTGCGGCCGCGGCCATCGCGGTCAGGTTACAGGCCGTGCCCGTATTCGATACGGTGAAGCCGTTCGACTGGTAGTTCGCCATGACACCGTCCTGCCACTGATCGGCTTGCACGTAGATCACCTTGCTCGCGAGACCCGCTGCGTTCAGCGTCCCGATCAACGTCTGGTTGAACGCTGTCACGAGACCGGCGAACAGTTGCTGACCCGACGTGCCACCCGATAGACCTTGCGGCGTCTGCGCGATATCGGGGATGTTCGACACGACGACCTTCGTCGCGCCATTCGCGAGGATCGGCGCAATCACGTTCTGCACGAGCTGCGTCGCGGCGAGCCCAATGGCCTGCACGGCCGCATTGACCGCCTGGGTCTGCGCGGTGGCCGGATCGACACCGGCCGCGACCGCTGCGGCAATCGTCGCCTGGACGACGCCGGCCTGATAGAAGATGTCGTTGGCGCCGCCGTTCACGAGCACCAGCTGATTCGCGTTGAAGTTGGTGTGCGCGGACAGGTAGTTCTGCAGTTGCGTGACGATCGGTACGGTCGTCGCCTGCGCGTACGACGGCTGCGAGGCCGGCGCGTGGCCGATGCCGTTCGGGTCCGTCACGCGCGAGCCGCCCTGACCGTAGCCGAGGCCCGTCGATGCCTGCAACGGTTGTCCGAAGCCGCCGAGATAGGCCGGCGTCAACGTGCCGCCGTAGTATTCGGCGACCTTTTGCGTCCAGATTTCACCGGGGTTCGTGGTGAAGCGGCCGCCGCCGAAACTGGCGGTCACGACCGGTGAATACGTGCCGACGTCCGACAGGCTGTCGCCGAACGATACGACCTGCAGCTTCACGCCGCCGGCCGGGGTGCTGCCGCTCGAGCTGCTGTTATCGTCGCTGCCCCCGCAGGCGGCGATCAGGGCGAACGCCGCGCCTGCGATGCCGATCTGGGCGACGCGCGTCAGGCTCCGGTAGTGTGGTTCCCTGTATTTCATGTTCACTTCATCTCCTCGTTTGTGTGGCCATTGCCATGTGATGCAGGCAGCGTCCGCCGCTCTGACGGCGTGACGACAGCTTACAGAATATTTTGTGGATTGCGCGGCGTTTGAAACGCACCTCTAAGGTGGGTGCGAAAGGGCGTGTTAATGGTGGCGTAGAGCGGAAGAGCAAAGAACCGCGCGATCCTGTCCGCGCGCTGACGCGCCATCGCGAGCAAAGGCAATTCGGCGTCGAATCGCATGGGCGTCCCCCTCCGTGGTCTCGAGCTGCCGCAGCGAATGGGCAGACGTTGTCGTTTTCGTTCGATTGGTGCCGCGCAGCTGAATCGTGGCGCGGCAGCGCATGGGTAGCGGGCGTTTCATACCGCCCCGTCGAACACTGCCCGACAGCGTACACGCTCCGCCGCGTTGCGGCGCGGGGGTTCGCTAGAAGGAATCCTCAATGCTCGCTGTGCCGATGCGGGTTTTTCCTGGGCTTGCCTTTGCCCTTGCGCGAGGTGGCGGCGGGTTCGGGCGCGGGCGGCGGTGCCATGCCCGTGTAGACCCATTCGAGCAGCGCATCGTGTGCCGCCTGTGCGCTTTCGGCGTGCGGGCTGTTGATGAGACTCACGACGATATAGCTGACGCCGTCTTCGGACGCGACATAGCCCGCGATAGCACGCACATCGCGCAGCGTACCGGTCTTGATGTGTGCATTGCCGACCACCGGTTGCGTGGTCAGGCGGTGACGCATCGTGCCGTCCACACCGACTACCGGCAATGAATCGACGAACACCTGCGCGACCGGGCTCGCATTGGCCGCCTGCAGCAGGTCGGCGAGTGTTAGTGCAGTGACATGCTCGCCGCGCGACAGACCCGAGCCGTTGTCGAGCGCGAGATCTTCGGTGGGGATCGCGCTGCGTGCGAGGAATGCGTCGATCGCGCTCACCGCTTTTTCGGGTGTCCCGGGCGGCTTGCCGGACATGGCGCCGATCGTCAGGAACAGATTGCGCGCCATCGGGTTGTTGCTGAACTTGTTGATGTCGCGAACGATGTCTGCGAGCGGCGGACCGTCGTGTGTCGCGACGAGGTGTGCCGTGGCGGGAACGGGGCCGTCGCGCGTCGTGCCCGTGAATGTGCCGCCGGTCTGTTGCCACAGCGCGAGGAAGCCGCCGCCGAAAAACGCCGTGTGATCGAGCACCGCGACGTTGATCGTGCGTGCGCCGCAGCGCAGCGGGTAGTCGCCGGTGAACGAAGCGATTACGGTGCCGTTCGCATCGGGCGTTACGCTTGGCGCGAGTGCCGACGATTCGCCGCGGCACGGCCCGCGTGTCGCGCGCAACTGGTTGTCGATCTGCAGTTGCGCGAGGGCGGGCAATACGTCGATTGCAACGCTACCGTCGGGCGCTGGCGTCAAGGTGAACGACAGCGACTTGAACGCATAGAGCAGCGGATCGGGACCGACGTTGTACGGCGCGGTGACTTCGTCGTCGAATGGCGGCAGGTCGCGCGTCGACGGATCGAAGTAGCGCTTGTCGAGCACGAGCGCACCATCGATTCCGTTAATGCCCGCCTTGCGGATCTTCTGCACGAGATCGATCAGTTCTTCCGGCACGAGCTTCGGGTCGCCGGTGCCCTGGATGTACAGATTGCCGTGCAGGATGCCGTTCGCATCGAGCGTGCCGTCGGTATAGGCGCTCGTGCGCCAACGATAATCCGGGCCGAGCAGCGACAGGCCCGAGTAGGTGGTGACGATTTTCATCGTCGAGGCGGGCAGCATCGGCATGCCGGCGTTCATCGCGACGATCGGTGTCGTGTCGCCGACCTTTTCGATCACGACGCTGATGGCCGACAGCGGCACGTGAGCGCGCTGCAGACCTGCCATCACGGTCGACGGCAACACCGTGCTGACACTGACCGCCGGATGCCGCGCCTTGATTCGCGCATGGGCCGGCGCAGCGCCGAGCAGCGACATACACGCGAGCGTCAGCGCGACGACGCGACCGAGCCCCGGACCGTCACCCGCCCATCGTCCAAACGAAAGGTCGGGCGAAAGAGGCAGACGGTTTGCGTGGGCAAGACGAGGCAAGCGATACAGCGCGGCGGCGCAAGCGGAGCGAAAGCGGGAGTGGGGGCGGGTAAGGCGCTGGGCAAGCGAAGCGAGAACGTGCGTCATGGAAACCTGGGCGTGCAAGGCGGGCGGTGGAAGACGCGATGCGCAGCGAGCGCCGGTCGTCGACCGTTCCCGTATGAAGCGAAAGCGCACATTGTAGAGATATGCCGCGATGCTGCGGTGAAAAATGCGCTAACTCATGCATACGTGGCGCATACGGTGGGCTTCAAACCGATGCGGCGGCGAACATCATGCCGCGTAACTAACCCCTGGCGCTAGAATGCGGTCATCACGAACCATACGGATACGCTGTCATGCGCATATTGCTCGTCGAAGACGACCGGATGATTGCCGAGGGCGTGCGCAAGGCGCTGCGCGGCGAAGGCTTTGCGGTCGACTGGGTGCAGGACGGCGAGGCTGCGCTGAGCGCGGCCACCGGCGAAGCTTACGATCTCGTGCTGCTCGATCTGGGGCTGCCCAAGCGTGACGGCCTCGACGTACTGCGCACGTTGCGCGCGCGCGGCCACGCGCTGCCGGTGCTGATCGTCACCGCGCGCGATGCGGTAGCCGACCGCGTGAAGGGCCTCGACGCCGGGGCCGACGACTACCTCGTGAAGCCGTTCGATCTCGACGAACTCGGTGCGCGCATGCGCGCGCTGATTCGCCGGCAGTCGGGCCGCAGCGATTCGACGATCCGCTACGGCGCGCTCACGCTCGATCCGGCGGGGCATCGCGTGACGCTCGACGGTGCGCCGGTCGCCTTGTCCGCACGCGAATTCGCACTGCTCGAAGCGCTGCTGGCGCGACCGGGCGCGGTGCTGTCGAAGAGCCAGCTCGAAGAAAAGATGTACGGCTGGGGCGAGGAGATCGGTAGCAATACCGTCGAGGTGTACATCCACGCCTTGCGCAAGAAGCTCGGTGCGGACCTGATCCGCAACGTGCGCGGCCTGGGCTACATGATCGCGAGGGAAGGCTGAGCTGATGCGTTCGATTCGTCGTCAATTGCTGTTCTGGCTGCTTGCCATCGTATTGCTCGGTCTTGGTATCGCAGGCTGGCTTATCTACCGTCAGGCGCTCGCCGAAGCGAACGAACTGTTCGACTACCAGTTGCAGGAGATCGCCGCGGCCTTACCCGCCGAGCCGTTCTCGCAGGTTCTCACGTCGCGCGATACCGGCGACGAAGGCATCGTGCTGCAGATCTGGAATCGCAACGGTGTACTGATGTACTACTCGCATCCACGTGCACCGCTCGCGCCGCGCGCCGAAATCGGCTTCTCGACCGAGCACACCGATCGCGGCTTGTGGCGCGTGTATGGCGCGATCGTCGGCGATAACGTCGTGCAGCTCGCGCAACCGGTATCGGTACGCAACCGGCTTGCTGCAAACGTCGCGCTGCGCACGCTGTGGCCGCTGATCGTGCTGCTGCCGCTGCTCGGCGTCGCGGTATGGGGTGTGGTCGGGCGCGGCCTCGCGCCGTTGCGACGCGTAGCAGGCGCGCTCGATACGCGCCATCCGGAAGCGCTCGAACCGCTACCCGATGAGCGCCTGCCGCTCGAAGTCCAGCCGCTCGTGCGCGCCCTGAACGCACTGCTTGCGCGACTCGCGACCGCACTCGATACGCAGAAGGCCTTCGTCGCCGACGCCGCGCACGAACTGCGCACGCCGCTCGCGGCCGTGCAGATCCAGTCGCAACTGGTTGCGCGCGCACGCGATGACGCGACGCGCGGCGAAGCGCTCGCCGATCTGCAGGCGGGCGTTACGCGCGCGACGCGACTTGCCGAGCAACTGCTCGCGCTGGCGCGAGCGGAGCCAGACGGTCCGGTGAGCGCCAAGGCAATCGATCTTCACGCACTGCTCGACGAATGCGTCGGCGCTTATGCACCGCTCGCGCAGCAGCGCAACGTCGATCTCGGCATTGAAGGCAGTGAACCCGCGACCGTAATCGGCGATGGACAGACGCTGCGCGTGATGCTCAACAACCTGCTTGATAACGCAACCAAGTACACACCGGCCGGTGGCCGCGTCGACGTGAGCCTCGCGGTCGAAGCAGGACATCCGGTGGTACGGATCGCCGACAGCGGACCCGGCATTCCACCCGAAGAGCGCGAGCGGGTGTTCGACCGCTTCTATCGCGTCGGGTCCGGCGCGATGCGTGAGCGCACCGACGTGGCGGGTAGCGGGCTCGGACTCGCGATCGTGAAGCGCATCGCGTTGCAACAGCGCGCCCAGGTCGAACTCGGCGAATCGGCATCGGGCGGGTTGCTGGTGAGCGTGCGTTTCTAATGCACTTTTAACGCCATTTTAACGATAAGCAGCGCTTGCCGAGGTGAGGACACCGGGCCATCTATCGCCCGCAAACCCCCGCCAGACAAGCGAAAGCAGGCGCCCGCCGGTTCGTAACCTGTTTAAGATTCCTTTAAGCGATACCACGTAGTCTTCGCCTCATTGAAAAGCATTATTTTGTGAGGACCACACGATGAACGCGAAAACCCTGTCCCGTAGCGCAGTCGCCGCAGCTATCGCCGTGGCGCTCTCCGCCGGTTACGTCGCTGGACACCGCAATGTGCCGGCGCCGGAAGTCATCACGCCGGCCCAGGCGGCCGCACTGATGCCGGCCGAGGCTGCTGCAAAGACCGGTATTCCCGATTTCTCCGGCCTCGTCGAAACCTACGGTCCTGCCGTCGTCAACATCAGCGCGAAGCACGTCGTCAAGCAGGTCGCGCAACGCGGCGGCGCGCAGCAACTGCCCATCGATCCCAGCGATCCGTTCTACCAGTTCTACCGCCGCTTCTTCGGCAACATCCCGGGCATGCAAGGCGGCGACGGCGGTGGCAGTAGCGATCAATCGGATCAACCGAGCGCGAGCCTTGGCTCCGGTTTCATCGTCAGCAGCGACGGCTATATCCTGACCAATGCGCACGTCGTCGACGGCGCGAACGTGGTCACCGTGAAGCTCACCGACAAGCGCGAATTCCGCGCGAAAGTGGTCGGCGCCGACAAGCAGTCCGACGTCGCGGTACTGAAGATCGATGCGAGCAATCTGCCCATCGTGAAGATCGGCGATCCGCGCCAGAGCAAGGTCGGCCAGTGGGTGGTCGCGATCGGGTCGCCGTACGGCTTCGACAACACCGTGACCTCGGGCATCATCAGCGCGAAATCGCGCTCGCTGCCGAACGAAAACTACACGCCGTTCATCCAGACCGACGTGCCGGTGAATCCCGGCAACTCGGGCGGCCCGCTGTTCAATCTGGAAGGCGAAGTGATCGGCATCAACTCGATGATCTACTCGCAGACCGGCGGCTTCCAGGGACTGTCGTTCGCGATTCCGATCAACGAAGCGATGAAGGTCGAGAACGAACTCGTGAAGACCGGTCACGTCAGCCGCGGCCGGCTTGGCGTAGCGGTGCAGGCGATGAACCAGACGCTGGCGAATTCGTTCGGCATGAAGACGCCGCAGGGCGCGCTGGTCAGTTCCGTCGATGCGTCCGGTCCGGCTGCGAAGGCCGGCCTGCAACCCGGCGACGTGATTCTCTCGGTGAACGGCACACCGGTGAGCGATTCGGTGGATCTGCCGTCGCAGGTCGCAGGTTTGAAGCCGGGTAGTACGGCGACGGTCCAGGTGTGGCGCGACAAGGCGACGAAGGACCTCAAGGTGACGATCGGTTCGCTGTCGGATGTGAAGACGGCATCGGCGGATGGCAGCGATTCGTCGGCGCAGATGCAGGGACGCCTCGGCGTCGCCGTGCGCGCGCTGACGCCGCAGGAAAAGAGCGGCACGTCGTTGACGCATGGTCTGCTCGTGCAACAGGCGGGCGGTCCGGCGGCCAACGCCGGCATCCAGGCTGGCGACGTGATTCTCGCGGTGAACGGCCGCCCGGTGACGAGCGTCGATCAGTTGAAGCAGATGATCTCGTCGGCCGGCAACAGCATTGCGCTGCTGATCCAGCGCGACGACGCGCAGATTTTCGTCCCGGTGGACCTCGGCTGATGCCGAGCGCCGATCAGGGCGATGGGTAAGTCTTCCTCTGATACGGCGGTTTTTACCGGTAGCTCGGCGGCTATCCGGATGCCGAGCCCGGTGACAGTCCCGAACCGGGCCGGCAGCGCAGATGGGGCGCGGTTCGAGGCCTGACACTGAAGCCCTGGCGCAGGATCGCCGTGACAGGCACGCCAGTTGCGTTCGATCTGTCGGGGAATGTTTCCGAACGGACCCAAACGAACCGAGAAGGAGTCACACGATGAACCAGCAAGGCACACAGCGCAGCAGGATCGCCGCCGCAGCAGCCGCCGCGGTCGCGGCGGCACTGACGCTCGGCATGGCGGGCAGTGTCTACGCGCAGAACAACGGCATTGCAGGCGGCACGACCACCGACGACACGAGCGCAGGCAACACGAACGGCGGCGGTCTACCGCAGGTGCAGCACCAGGGCGATGTGGCGTTCACGTCGGGCGGCGTCGGTTCCGACGAATCGCAGGCATTAAAGCGCGCCGAGAGCCACTGGCCGCTGTCGCTGCGCTTCACCGGCCCGGGCTCCGACTATCTCGCCGACGTCCGCGTGCAGATCATGGACACCGAAGGCGGCAAGGTGCTGGGCGCGACTTCGCGCGGACCGTACATGCTGGTCCGGCTGCACCCCGGTCGTTACACCGTGCGGGCGTCGTACAAGGGCCACGACCAGAGCAAGGCCGTGACGATACCGGCAAGCGGTACGGCCAGAGAAGCGTTCTACTGGAACATCCAGTAACCAGCGACGCACCAGCGAGGCGGCCGGGTTAGCCCTGCCGCGAAGGCCGCGCAATCGGCTGAACTTTCGCCGATAATGAAGCCACGGGCATGCCCGTGGCTTTTTTGTTTCTGCAGGCTGTGGCGCAACGTTCGCCGCAGTCATCGACCAGGGTTTCAACCGCACGGGAGCAACACCATGAGCGACGTCCCGACGCCCAACGACCGCGCCAGCGGGACAGTCGCCGCCGGCCCGTGCGGGGGCGGTGCCACTGCCGGGCACCGCATCGACATCGTGCCGAACCGCCACCGCGTACGCGTAATCCATCTGGGCGTGACAGTCGCCGATACCCAGGCGGCCCTGACCGTCGTCGAGACCGGTTTGCCCGAGGCGTTCTACTTTCCGCGCGACGACGTCAACATGGCGCGACTTGAGCGTTCGGACCATACATCGCACTGTCCGCATAAAGGCGACGCGTCGTACTTCCATCTGCGCACCGAGAACGGTCGGGTCGAAAACGCCGTCTGGAGCTACGAAACGCCTGTCGAAGCGGTCGGGCAGATCAAAGGGTATCTCGCGTTTTACGCATCGCGCGTCGATCGTATCGATCAGACGTCCTGATCCGTTGTCGTGCGTTCATCGGGGAGCCGATCATGGAACTGAACGACGCGTTGAGGATTCCGCTGGCGCTGTCCGACGTTCGCGACGCGCTGCAGGACATTGCGCTGCTGCGTGCCAGCCTCGACAATTGCGAGTCGTTCAACCGCCTCGGACACGGCGAATACGCGCTGATTCTGACCGTGCCGCTCGGGCCGCTGCGCGCGCGCTACCAGGTGCGTGCTCATGTCGCGAGCGACGACGGTACGACGGCCGATGTGTCGCGTCGTACGCTCAACTTCAAGGCGCGTGCCGATGGCATCGGTGCGTTGCGCGGCCAGATCGGCGTGACGTTACGCGCCGGCGAGCCCACCGCCGCCGACCCGACGAGGGGGCCCGGTACGCGCATCGATTATTCGGTGTGGGCGACGCTGACCGGGCCGCTCACCGAATTGCCGGCGCGGCAGATCGAGAATGCACTGCACGAACTCGCCGACGATTTCTTCACCGAGTTCTGCGCGGTGGTTCAGGCCAAGCACGGCCAGGGGCCGAACCGGGCGCGCGGGGTGCCGCATCGTCGTCAGCATGTGTTCCTGCGGCCAATCGGCTTTAGCGGTGCGATCCGTCGAGCGCGTGCTGCAGCCGATCGGGGCGCGTCGCCCGGCGGCCGCGTGGCGCCGCTGCTAGGTGCGCGCGCGTCGCATGATGGGGTCTCGCACCGCGAGCCGGATCCGCATGGCGTGCCGAACTGGGCGTGGGCAGCGATGATTTTCTTCGTCGCCTTGCTGTTGTATGGCGCGCACTGGCTGAGCGTTGATTGAATGGAGAATGGTGACTGGGGTTCGACCGAACTTGCATCAGTCGCTTTGCTTCATGCCCCGCGAAACTCCCTGCGCCACGCGCTCGGCGAGGTACGGAACGCGTCGGCGAAATGCTGACGCAACGACGCCGTCGAGCCGAACCCCGCAATCGTCGCAATGGCCTCCACCGGTTCGTCGCTTCCTTCCAGCAACTGTTGCGCACGCTCAAGCCGCTGTGCGAGCAGCCACGCGCCCACCGTCGTACCCGTAACCTGCCGGAAACGCCGCGTGAACGTGCGGCGGCTCATCAGTACGCGCTCCGCGAGCGTGTCGAGCGTATGCGCCAGTTGCAGGTTGCCCCGAACCCAGTCGAGCAGTTCGGACAGACGGTCGCCGCGTACGTTCGGCGGCACCGGCTGCTGGATGTATTGCGCCTGCCCGCCCTGGCGGTGCGGCGGCACGATCAGCCGCCGCGCCACGTAGTTGGCGACCTGCGTGCCGTAGGTCTTGCGTAGCACGTGCAGGCAGCAATCGAGTCCGGCAGCGGTCCCCGCCGAAGTCAGCAGATTGTCGTCGTCGATATAGAGCACGTCGGGGTCGAGCCGCACTTTCGGGTAGCGGCGTGCGAAGTCGTCGGCCCATGCCCAGTGCGTGGTGGCCCGCCGCCCGTCGAGCAGGCCCGCGGCCGCCAGCACGAACGCGCCGAGGCACAGGCCGACCAGTTGTGCGCCACGTGCCTCGGCGGCACGCAGCGCATCGAGCAATTCCGCGGGTGGGGTTTCATGCGGATCGCGCCAGCTGGGAACGACGATTGTGTTGGCGTCGGCGAGGGCTTCGAGACCGTGGGTTGCCGAGATCGAAAACCCTGCTGTGGTGGAGAGCGGACCGGGCTCGACGGAACAGACGCGGAATTCGAATGCTGGCACGCCGCCGTCGCTGCGGTCCTCGCCGAATACCACGCAGGGCACCGACAGGTGGAACGGGCTGATCCGGTCGAACGCGACGACGGCGACGACCGGTTTGTCGCGACCGGGCGGGATCTCACTGGCGACCGGCGCAGCAGTCGGCGGATGGGGCGGTGAACGATGGAGAGCGGGCATCGCGGTGTGCACGGGTGTGCTTCGAGAGGAATGGCCCGATTCTAGCGAAAGTTGTCAATCGGGTCACTGTTGGAGCGCAGGCCGAAAGCGAACAATGCAGTCATCGCCGGATCGCGGCGAAACCAACCAGAACAGGAGTGGCAGCGATGACTTCACCCAGACGCGCATTGATCGTGATCGACGTACAGAACGAATATGTCACCGGCGACCTGCCGATCGAATATCCCGATGTGCACACGTCGCTGGCCAACATCGGCCGGGCGATCGACGCCGCGCACGAGGCTGGCGTGCCGGTCGTGGTTGTACAGCACCTTGGGCCCACTACCTCGCCGATCTTTGCGCGCGGTAGTCACGGCGCCGAACTGCACGAGGTGGTCGCTTCGCGCAAACGAGATCATCTGGTCACGAAGTCGGCGGCAAGCGCCTGGACCGAAACCGATCTCGCCGACTGGCTCGCGGCACGCGGCATCGATACGCTGACGGTGACCGGCTACATGACGCACAACTGCGATTCATCGACGATCAATCATGCGATGCACGCCGGGCTCACGGTCGAGTTTCTGGATGACGCGACGGGCAGCGTCCCGTATGAGAACAGCGCGGGCTTTGCGAGTGCGGAAGACATTCACCGGGTATTCAGCGTCGTGCTGCAATCGAGCTTCGCGGCGGTGACCAGCACCGACGCATGGATCGCGGCGCTGCGCGATGGCAGGCCGCTTGAGCGCGGCGCGATCTACGCGTCGAACCAGAAGGCACGCGCGAAGCGGGCTGTAGCCTGACGAATCGCCTAAGCGGAGAACGGTGGCGCGCTTACCGCACGACAGCTTGCGGCACGTCCGCCGTCACCGCGATCCGCATCGCAGGACTCAAACGCAGCGTGTCGAATATCGCGTCGACCATCTGCTCGGCATACCGGCCGTAATCCATCGATTCGGGCAAAAACAGCATGTCGCGCAGCGAACCGCCGATAAACGCATGCAGCAACGCGGCCGCGCGCGCGACGTCGAGATCGGCGGGCAACTGGCCTTTCGAAATCGCGTTGCGTAAGCCTCCTGCAATGTTGACGAGCGCATCGCGCATATTGTTCTGGTAACGGGTCATCACCGGGCCCATTTCCTCGACGAACTCGCACTTCAGGAACAGGATGTCGAAGGCCCGGCGCTGCCGCGGATCGTTGGCGCAATCACGTAGACACATCGTGCAGATTTCGACCAGCCGGCCCAGCGGATCGGCTTCCTGCGGATCGAGCGACGCGGCCTGGATCTCGTCGAGCGGCAACAGCACCCGGTCGAACATCGCCGTAAACAAATCCCCTTTGTTAGCAAAATGCCAGTAAATCGCGCCGCGCGTCACGCCCGCGGCCTGCGCGATGTCGGCCAGCGACGTACGTGAGACACCCTTCTCGAAGAAGACCTGTTCTGCGGCATCCAGAATGCTGTTGCGCGTTTCCTGAGCTTCTTCCTTGGTTCTTCGGACCATTTCGTGTGACCTGCGGTGGGTACGGGATCTCCCGATGTTTTTAAACGCGCACCGTCACAATCTGTTCGTTTTCTCGTTTATCTGCGAACGATCGTGCGTTACGGCGCATATCGGGGAGTTAACTGTTTCTTACATGCATTCGTGAATGTATCTATAATAGCACCCCATCGATCGGATAGCCCAAGCAGTGACGACCGGTTAATATCCGTCACTGTTGTCTTAAAAAGTGCTTTCGCGCGCCCGCCAGCCGGGTTTCGCGGTGCGCGGCATTCCCGGTCGGGCGCAGGTCGCCATGGGTGCATCCACAGGTTGGGCGCCCGGGTTTCCGGTCAGGCGTCGTGAGACGCGTGTGTGCGCCGTCATCCCCGGGGTAGGGATGCGCGCACTTTTTCATTCCCAGTCATTGACAGAGGTCGCTCCATGCGCGTCGAACGGGTTCCATTCCGCTTAATTACTGCCGCGACGGCTGCCGTACTGCTGGCAGCATGCGGGCAAAAACAATCGGCACCGCCGCAACAGACGCCCGAAGTCGGCGTCGTCACCGTCCAGCCGAGCGCCGTGCCGGTCACGACCGAGCTGCCGGGCCGCACGAATGCGTTCCTCGTCGCCCAGGTGCGTGCGCGGGTGGATGGCATCGTGCTGCGCCGCGAGTTCACTGAAGGCTCGCAGGTCAAGGCGGGTCAACGGCTCTACAAGATCGATCCGGCGCCGTACATCGCGGCGCTGAACAGCGCGAAGGCGACGCTTGCCAACGCCGAAGCGACGCTCAAGTCGACCACCGCGCAGGCGAACCGCTTCAAGGTGCTGGTGGCGGCGAACGCGGTCAGCAAGCAGGACTACGACAACGCGGTCGCCTCCGAAGGCGTGGCCGCTGCGAACGTGCAGTCCGGCAAGGCCGCCGTCGATACCGCGCAGATCAACCTCGGCTACACCGACGTCGTTTCGCCGATCACCGGTCAGGTCGGGATTTCGCAGGTCACGCCGGGTGCGTACGTGCAGGCGAGCGCCGCGACGCTGATGTCGACGGTGCAGCAGCTCGATCCGGTCTACGTCGATCTGACGCAATCGAGCCTCGATGGTCTGAAGCTGCGCCGCGACGTCCAGGAAGGCCGTCTGAAGACGAACGGTCCGGACGCTGCGAAGGTCACGCTGATTCTCGAAGACGGCCGCTCGTATTCGGAACCCGGCAAGCTGCAGTTCTCCGACGTGACGGTCGATCAGACCACCGGCTCCGTGACGATCCGCGCGATTTTCCCGAACCCGGGTCGCGTGTTGCTGCCGGGCATGTTCGTGCGGGCGCGCATCGAGGAAGGTGTCAACGAGAAGGCGTTCATCGTGCCGCAGATCGGCGTGACGCATGACCAGAAGGGTCAGGCTACGGCGCTCGTCGTCGGTGCCGACGACAAGGTCGAGTTGCGTCCGCTCGTGACGTCGGCGGCTCAGGGTACCAACTGGATCGTCGAAGGCGGTCTGAATCCGGGCGATCGCGTGATCGTGCAAGGCACCGACAAGGTCCATCCAGGCCAGCCGGTCAAGCCGGTGCCTGCGCAACTGCCTGCCGCACTGGCTTCCGGCGGGGCAGCATCAGGCGCAGCAGCAGCGAGCGGCGTGCAATCCGCGCAGGGCGCCCCGGCGGCATCGGGTGCGTCGGCTGCGTCAGGTTCGCAACCCGCGCAAGCCGCCTCGGCAGCATCGGGCGCGTAATAACAGGGAGCCTGTTTCATGGCAAAGTTCTTTATCGATCGCCCGATTTTTGCATGGGTGATCGCCATCATCCTGATGCTGGCGGGGATCGCGTCGATTTTCACGTTGCCGATCGCGCAATACCCGACCATCGCTCCGCCGTCCGTGCAGATCAGCGCAACGTACCCGGGCGCATCGGCGAAGACGGTGGAAAACACCGTCACACAGGTGATCGAGCAGCAGATGAGCGGTCTCGATCACTTGCTGTATCTGTCGTCGACGAGTGACGACGCCGGTACGGCAACCATCACGCTGACGTTCGCGGCGGGGACCAACCCCGACATCGCCCAGGTGCAGGTGCAGAACAAGCTGCAGCTCGCCACGCCGCTCTTGCCGCAAGTCGTGCAGCAGCTCGGCACGAAGGTGACGAAGTCGAGCGCCAGCTTCCTGCTGGTGATGGCGTTCGTCTCCGAAGACGGCAGCATGAGCAAGTACGATCTGGCGAACTACGTCGCGTCGAACGTCCAGGATCCGGTCAGCCGGATCGACGGGGTCGGTACGGTGACGCTGTTCGGCACGCAGTACGCGATGCGGGTCTGGCTCGACGCGGCGAAGCTCAACAACTACGCGCTGACACCGGTCGACGTGATCAACGCACTGCAGGCGCAGAACGTCCAGGTGGCCGGTGGCCAACTCGGCGGTACGCCTTCGGTGCCGGGGCAGGCGCTGCAGGCCACCATCACGGAAGCGACGCTGCTACAGACGCCGGAGCAGTTCGGCAACGTGCTGCTGAAGGTGAACCAGGACGGCTCGCGTGTGCGCATGAAGGACGTGGCGCGCATCGAACTGGGCGGCGAAAACTACAACGTCGACACGAAGTACAACGGCGCACCGACGGCGGGCTTCGGTATCCAGCTCGCAACCGGTGCGAACGCGCTGGCGACGGCGAAGGCCGTGCGCGCGGAAATCGATCGTCTGTCGGCATACTTCCCGCACGGTCTCGTCGTGAAGTATCCGTATGACACGACACCGTTCGTGCGCCTGTCGATCGAGGAAGTGGTCAAGACGCTGCTGGAAGGGATCGTCCTCGTGTTCCTCGTGATGTACCTGTTCCTGCAGAACCTGCGCGCGACGTTGATTCCGACGATCGCGGTGCCGGTGGTGCTGCTCGGTACGTTCGCGATCATGGGGCTGGTCGGTTTCTCGATCAACGTGCTGTCGATGTTCGGTCTCGTGCTCGCCATCGGCCTGCTGGTGGACGATGCGATCGTGGTGGTGGAGAACGTCGAGCGGGTGATGGCCGAAGAGGGGTTATCGCCGATCGAGGCGACCCGCAAGGCGATGGACCAGATCACCGGTGCACTGGTCGGCGTGGCGCTCGTGCTGTCGGCGGTGTTCGTGCCGGTCGCATTCTCCGGCGGTTCGGTCGGTGCGATCTACCGGCAGTTTTCGCTGACGATCGTCGCCGCGATGGTGCTGTCCGTGCTGGTCGCATTGATTCTGACGCCGGCGCTGTGCGCGACGATCCTGAAGCCGATTCCGCAGGGTCATCACGAAGAGAAGAAAGGCTTCTTCGGCTGGTTCAACAAGTGGTTCGACCGCAGCCGCGACACGTATCACAGCGGCGTGCACCACGTCATCAAGCGCTCGGGCCGCTGGCTCATCATCTATCTGGTGGTGATCGTCGCGGTCGGGCTGCTGTTTGCGCGTCTGCCGAAGTCGTTCCTGCCCGATGAAGACCAGGGCACGATGTTCGTGCTCGTGCAGACGCCGGCCGGCTCAACCCAGGAAACCACGGCGCGCACGCTCGCGAACGTCTCCGACTATCTGTTGAAGGACGAGAAGAACATCGTCGAGTCGGTGTTCACGGTGAACGGCTTCAGCTTCGCGGGTCGCGGCCAGAACTCGGGCCTCGTGTTCGTGCGGATGAAGGACTATTCGCAGCGCCAGCACGCGGACCAGAAGGTTCAGGCACTGGTTGGCCGGATGTTCATGCACTTCGCGTCGTACAAGGATGCGCTGATCTTCCCGGTCAACCCGCCGTCGATTCCCGAACTCGGTACCGCATCGGGTTTCGACTTCGAGCTGCAGGATCGCGGCGGCCTGGGTCACACCGCGCTGATGGCGGCACGTAACCAGTTGCTCGGCATGGCGGCGAAAGATCCGACGCTCGCGCAGGTGCGGCCGAACGGTCTGAACGACACACCGCAGTTCAAGGTGGACATCGATCGCGAAAAGGCGCTGGCGCTTGGGGTATCGGCAGCGTCGATCGACCAGACGTTCTCGATTGCGTGGGCCTCGTCGTACGTGAACAACTTCCTCGATACCGATAACCGGATCAAGAAGGTGTACGTGCAGGGCGAACCGCTGTTCCGCATGAAGCCGGAAGATCTGGACGTCTGGTTCGTGCGCAACGGCGCGGGCGGGATGGTGCCGTTCAGCGCGTTTGCGACCGGCCACTGGACCTACGGTTCGCCGAAGCTCGAGCGCTACAACGGGATTTCCGCGGTCGAAATTCAGGGCGCGGCGGCACCGGGCAAGAGTACCGGCCAGGCGATGACGGCGATCGAAGCGATCGCGAAGACGCTGCCGGTGGGCATCGGCTACGAATGGACGGGCCTGTCGTTCCAGGAACGCCAGTCCGGTTCGCAGGCGCCGATCCTGTACGGCATCTCGATCCTCGTCGTGTTCCTGTGTCTCGCGGCACTGTACGAAAGCTGGTCGATCCCGTTCGCGGTGATCATGGTGGTGCCGCTCGGCGTGCTCGGCGCACTGCTTGCGGTGACGCTGCGCGGGCTGGAGAACGACGTGTTCTTCCAGGTCGGCTTGCTGACCACGGTGGGGCTATCGGCGAAAAACGCGATTCTGATTGTCGAGTTCGCGCGTGAGCTGCAGCAGAACGGCGGCATGGGGCCGGTCGAAGCCGCGCTCGAAGCCGCACGGCTGCGATTGCGCCCGATCCTGATGACGTCGCTCGCGTTCATTCTCGGCGTGCTGCCGCTCGCGATCAGTAACGGCGCGGGCTCGGCGAGCCAGCATGCGATCGGTACGGGCGTGATCGGCGGGATGTTGACGGCAACGTTCCTCGCGATTTTCATGATCCCGATGTTCTTCGTCGTGATCCGCGCGAAGTTCTCCGGCGAGAAGGAAGATCCGGACGCCGCGCTCCAGCATTACAACGAGCACCATCCGCACGATCCGCAAGGTGGCGGCGGCTCGGCCAGCTAAGGACATAGAGATGCAAAAACATTCGTTAATTGCCATCGCGGTCGCGCTGTTTGCCGCCGGCTGCACGATGGCGCCGCATTACCAGCGCCCGACTGAGCCCGTGTCGGGGAGCTTCCCGACGGGCGGCGTGTACGCGACGCAGCCGGCGGCAGCGGCTGGCGCGACTAGCGCGAACGGCCAGGCGGCGACCGACATCGGCTGGCGCGATTTCTTCGCCGATGCGCGGCTGCAGCGGCTGATCGGCATCGCGCTGAAGAACAACCGCGACCTGCGCGTGTCGGTGCTGAATATCCAGGCAGCACGCGCGCAGTATCAGATCCAGCGCGGGGCGTTGTTGCCTTCGATCAGTGCGGACGCGCATCAGACCAAGACGCGCACGCCGACCGATCTGGCGGCCGGTGGACAGAACATCACGAACCAGTACTCGGTTGGCCTGAACGCTTCGTGGGAGCTCGACTTCTTCGGGCGTATCCAGAGCCTGAAGGACCAGGCGCTCGCGCAGTATCTGTCGACGGCGCAGGCGCGCAAGGCGGCAGAGATCGCGCTGGTGGCGCAAGTGGCCGATCAGTATCTGCAGGTGCTCGGCGCCGACGATCTGCTGCAGGTCACGCAGAACACGTTGAAGAGTTCGCAGGAGTCGTACCGGATCGCGAAGGTGCAGTTCGATACCGGCACGGGTTCCGAACTCGATCTGCGTCAGGCGCAGACCGTGGTCGAAACGGCAGAAGCGAACCAGCAGGCGCAGGCGCGTCTGCGGGCACAAGCCGAAAACGCGCTGGTGCTGCTGATCGGCGAGCCGTTGCCTACCGATCTGGCGCTCGGGTTGCCGCTGAACGACCAGGCGCTGATCACCGATATCCCGGCCGGCTTGCCGTCCGACCTGCTGACGCGGCGCCCGGACATCATGCAGGCCGAAGAGAGTCTGCTGGCCGCCAACGCGAACATCGGAGCGGCACGTGCCGCGTTCTTCCCGAAGATCTCGCTGACGGGCAACTTCGGCACGCTGAGCCCGACGCTGGGTGGTCTCTTCAAGGCGGGTAGCGCAGCGTGGCAGTTTGCGCCGCAGATCTCGCTGCCGATCTTCCAGGGCGGTGTGAACAAGGCGAACCTCGACCTTGCGACCGTGCAGAAGAACATCCAGATCGCGCAGTACGAAAAGGCGATCCAGACGGCGTTCCGCGAAGTGGCCGATGGTCTGGCTGCGCGCGGTACCTACGATCAGCAGATCCAGGCGCTCGAGCGCAACACGTTTGCCGAACAGCGCGCACTCGATCTGTCGAACCTGCGCTACACGAACGGTGTGGACAGCTACCTGTCGGTGCTGACCGCGCAGACCAATCTGTACAGCGCGCAACAGTCGCTCGTTAATGCCCGTGTGAACCGGTTGACGAATCTCGTCGATCTGTACAAGGCGCTGGGTGGCGGGTGGATCGAACGGGCCGGCGAACAGCCGCGTCCGGCCGATGCGCCGGTCGACTACAGCGCGGAGCGTGTGCCTGTGGCAGTGCCGTCGGCTGCATCGGCGCCGTCGGCGGGATAAACATACGCGCAGTACACGTCGTACGAGGAGATCCGTACGAAGCAAAAAGCCACGGCATGCCGTGGCTTTTTTATTCACCGTAGTGAACGAAGCGTCAGTGAAGATCGGCGGCGCGCAGCAGATCATCCCCTGCGGGCGACGGACTGTTTGCACCGCGCCCGTCGAAATCATGGCCCGCTCGCCGGATATCGCGTTGCGCGGCGCGCTCACCCTTCACACCGTTGAAGATCAGATTCAGCAACACCGCCGACACCGACGCCAGCAAAATCCCGCTATGCAGCAGCGGCGACAGCGCAGGCGGCAGCCGTGCGAAGAAATGCGGCGACACGACCGGTACGAGACCGAGCCCGATACTCACCGCGACGATGAAGAGGTTGTGGTGGTTCTTCACGAAATCGACCTTCGACAACACCTTGATGCCGTTCGCGGCAACCATCCCGAACATCACGATGCCCGCGCCGCCCAGCACGAATGCGGGCACCGACGCGACCACCTGAGCCATCTTCGGGAACAGGCCCAGCAGCACCAGCAGCACGCCGCCCATCGCGCAGACGAAGCGGCTCTTCACGCCGGTCACGCCGATCAAGCCGACGTTCTGCGAGAACGACGTATGCGGGAACGAATTGAAGATGCCGCCGATCAGTGTGCCGAGCCCATCGACACGCAGTCCGCGCACGAGCGTCTTCTGGTCGACGGGCCGATCCACCATGTCGCCGACCGCGAGAAACATGCCGGTCGATTCGATGAAGGTGACGAACATCACGGTGACCATCGTTGCGATCGACAGCGGATCGAAGTGCGGCATGCCGAAGTGAAACGGCATGACGAAGCCGACCCATGGCGCGCTCGTTATGCCGTCCATGTTGACGCGGCCGAGCAGCAGCGCGATCACAAAGCCCGCGACGATGCCGAGCAGCACCGAAATATTCGCGATGAAGCCGCGGCCGAACTTGTTGATCAGCAGGATCAGCATCAACACGACCAGCGACAGACCGAGGTACACCGGGTTGCCATAGTCGGGATTGCCGACACCGCCCGCGGCCCAGTTGATGCCGACTTCCATCAACGAGAGTCCGATCACCGAGATCACGACGCCGACCACGACCGGTGGAAAGAATCGCAACAGCTTGCCGATCGCTGGCGCGAGCACGATGCCGACGATGCCGGCGGCGATCGTCGAACCGAAGATATCGAGTATGCCGAGGCTGGGGTTAGTGCCGATCGCGACCATCGGGCCGACCGCAGCGAACGTGCAGCCCATGATCACTGGGAGACGGATGCCGAAAATCCACAGCCCAAGCGTCTGGATCAACGTCGCGATACCGCACGCAAACAGATCGGCGCTGATCAGAAACGCGACCTGATCTTTAGGCAGCTTGAGCGCGCTACCGATGATCAGTGGGACCGCCACCGCGCCCGCGTACATCACGAGCACGTGCTGGATGCCGAGCGTCAACAACTGCCCGGCGGGCAGTCGTTCGTCGCATGGATGAACCTGGGTCGATTGCATCTTGTCTGTCTCCGCCTCTGATTTTTCAGGATGGACTCCAAGGTATGCGGGACGAAAAGGTACAACAAGACCAGTGGGGCCTATTCCGGACTTCGCGGCGGCGATATGCGAATAAGTGTTTTTCGGGCGCGCCGGCGTGCGTGTCTGGCCGACAGGCGCTGTGAGCCCCGCTCGGCGGCGAGTCACGATGAGGCGCCGCATGGGGTGATGCGCGGGGATATGCGTGAAGGCCTATGAACGGTATTCCGCGGGACGAATAGTGCGGTTTTGGCGCGGCGGCGAAGCTGGCGGGGTTAACCCTCGACTGGCCTTAAATTGCGTTACCCGGCGATGTTCCCTGTTTGCCACAGCGCACGAATCGCTGCGATTCCATGGGCGCCTGCGCTGCGGGCGTCGGCCAGGGTATCGGTGCTCATGCCGCCCAGCGCAAAGACGGGGATCGTCGTTAGTGCGACGAGTTCGCGAAAGCGCGGCCAGCCGAGTGGCTCCGCTGTGGTGTGAGTTGCAGTCGGCAAGACCGGCGAAATGGTCAGCAGATCCGCGCCGATCTGGTTCGCATGCTGCACCTGGCGCTCGTCGTGGCATGCCGCTGAAACCAGCAGCCCGGAAGGCAAGGGCCTCGCGGTGCACGCCATCAGGCGAGTGCTGGTGAGGTGGATGCCGTCGGCCTGCACAGCCTGCACGACATCGACCGGTGCGTTCAACAGCAGGCGCGCATCGTGGCTGCGGCAACGCGCCAGTGTGAGCCTGGCCAGTTCGGCATACTGTGGCGCTGCGAGCGTTTTGGCGCGTAGCTGTACGAGGCGGATGCCTGCTTCCAGCGTGCGCTCCAGATGCGCGACGAAGTCTGCTAACGACTCTCCGGCTAGTGGTTCCGGAGTGACCAGATACGTCGGCGGCAAACGGGTGGAATCGGTCATCGACGTTCGGCAATCAGCGTGAGCAAGGCGAGGAGGGTGCAACGGAGAGGCAGGTTACATTACTGCGGCGCGTGCGATCAACCGACTATGCTTCAGGTATGAAATCGCGGCCGATCTTTGGTGCCTCTATTGTCGAAAGCCCTCGGGGGGCAATGCGCCATCGCAGCAAGCGTGCCGATGTCGCTTGCAGTTAACGCGATGACGGGCGTGTCAACGCGGCATACGCAATTTTTTGCGATCATGACGCGACCCGCAGTCCGGCCCGCGCAGCGCGCAAGCGGATTTCGAATCAACAGACACAGGAGCTTCACGATGAAGACAAAAGCAGCTATCGCATGGAAAGCCGGCGCACCGTTGACGATCGAGGAAGTCGATCTCGAAGGGCCGCGTGCGGGCGAGGTGCTGATCGAGGTGAAGGCGACCGGCATCTGCCATACCGATTACTACACGCTGTCGGGCGCGGACCCGGAAGGTATCTTCCCGGCTATCCTCGGCCATGAAGGCGCCGGCATCGTGGTCGACGTCGGCGCGGGCGTCGGCACGCTGAAGAAGGGCGATCACGTGATCCCGCTCTACACGCCCGAATGCCGCCAGTGCAAGTTCTGCCTGTCGCGCAAGACGAACCTGTGCCAGGCGATCCGCTCGACGCAAGGCCGCGGCCTGATGCCCGATGCTAGTTCGCGTTTCTCGCTCGATGGCAAACCGCTGTTTCACTACATGGGGACCTCGACGTTCTCGAACTACATCGTCGTGCCGGAGATCGCCGTTGCGAAGGTGCGCGAGGACGCGCCGTTCGACAAGATCTGCTATATCGGTTGCGGCGTGACGACCGGTGTGGGTGCAGTCGTTTATTCAGCGAAGGTCGAGGCGGGTGCGAACGTGGTCGTGTTCGGGCTCGGTGGGATCGGGCTCAATGTGATCCAGGGCGCGAAGATGGTGGGCGCCGACAAGATCATCGGTGTCGATCTGAACCCTGGGCGTATCGAACTCGCGAAGAAATTCGGCATGACGCACTTCATCAACCCGAACGAAGTCGAGAACGTCGTCGATCACATCGTGCAGCTCACCGACGGCGGCGCCGACTACTCGTTCGAATGTATCGGCAACACGAAGGTGATGAGACAAGCGCTCGAATGTACGCACAAGGGCTGGGGGCAGTCGTTCATCATCGGCGTCGCCGCGGCGGGCGAGGAGATTAGCACGCGGCCGTTCCAGCTGGTTACCGGGCGTCAGTGGAAGGGTTCGGCGTTCGGCGGCGCACGCGGTCGTACCGATGTGCCGAAGATCGTCGACTGGTACATGGAAGGCAAGATCAATATCGATGACCTGATCACGCACCGTCTGCCGCTCGAGCGCATCAACGAGGGCTTCGATCTGATGAAGAAGGGTGAATCGATCCGCTCGGTCGTGCTGTATTAAGGGGCGCGCAGCCATGCTCGAGACTCTTGCTTCGCATGCGTGCTACGGTGGTGTGCAGCGCTTCTTTCGCCACGAATCGCAGACCATCGGCCTGCCGATGCGCTTCGCGGCCTACCTGCCGCCGCAGGCTGCACACGGACGCGTGCCCGCGCTTTTCTATCTGGCCGGTTTAACCTGCACGGAAGAAACCTTTCCGATCAAGGCCGGTGCGCAGCGCTTTGCCGCGCAGCACGGCATCGCGTTGATCACGCCCGATACGAGCCCGCGTGGTGCGGGTGTGCCGGGTGAAAGCGACGCGTGGGATTTCGGTGTCGGCGCGGGTTTTTATGTCGATGCAACTCGCGAGCCCTGGTCGAAGCACTACCGGATGTACTCGTACGTGCGCGACGAGTTGCGCGAGACGGTGCTGGCGAATCTGCCTGTCGATGGAACGCGGCTCGGGATCTTCGGGCATTCGATGGGCGGTCACGGTGCGCTGATGCTGGCGCTGCGTAACCCGGAGATCTATCGATCGGTGTCGGCGTTCGCACCGATCGCCGCGCCATCGCGTTGCCCGTGGGGCGAGAAGGCGTTTGTCGGCTATCTCGGCGACGATCGCGAAGCGTGGAAACAGTACGACGCGAGCGAACTGGTAGCGCGTGCTTCGCAGCGGTTTGCGCAGGGCATCCTGATCGATCAGGGGCTTGCGGACCAGTTTCTCGCGGAGCAGCTTAATCCCGACGTGTTCGAGGCGGCATGCCGCGAGGCCGGGCAGCCATTGACGCTACGTCGTCACGACGGCTACGACCACGGTTATTACTTCATCTCGACGTTTATCGAAGATCACCTTGCACATCACGCGAGCGTATTGCTTGCGTGAGTGTGAGCACGAGCATCGTCGCGACCCGGACTACGCTGTGCGTCGTCCGAGCAAACTTGCGCCGTAGAACAACGCCGCGAGTGCGGTGATCCAGAAGCTTGTCGGCCAGTCCGTGTAGTACGCGAGCGTCAGGCCGAGCCAGGCCTGCGCGAGCGCAAGCAGCGCGGCAACCACGAGACCGGCGGACAACCGCGTCGTGAGGTTCTGCGCGGCGGCGGCCGGTCCGACCATCAGCGTGAACACAAGCAGCACACCGACGATCTGCGTGCATGCAGCGACTGCGATGGCGGTGATCGCGAGAAACAGCATCGACATGAGCCGCAGCGACACGCCTTTGGCTTCTGCGAGTTCCGGTTGCAGCGAGGCGAACAGCAACGGCCGCATGATCGCTGCGAGCGCGAACAGGCTCACCACGGCAAGCCCGGCGAGGATCGCGAGTGTGGACGCATTGACGCCGAGCACGTTACCGAACAGCAGCGCGGTGACCTGCGTGGCGTAGGCCGTGAAGAAGTGCAGGAACAGCAAACCGAAACCGAGCGACAGCGACAGGATCACGCCGATCGCCACGTCGCGGCCCGCGAGCCGTTCGCCGAGCGCGCCCATGCCGATGCCGGCGGCGAGCGTGAAACCGACCATCCCCCAGATCGGCGAAATACCGATCAGCACCGCGCCGGTCGCGCCGGTGAAGCCGACGTGCGACAGCGCGTGACCAGCGAACGTCTGCCCGCGCATCACCAGAAAATAGCCAACGATACCGGCCAGCACCGCGACGATCCCCGACGCCGCGAATGCGTTGATCATGAAATCGTATTCAAACATCGTGTGCGTGTCCGTCGCGAGGCGCGTGAGGGTGGGCGTGACCGTGTGCGCCATGCGTATGCGCACCGCCGCCGCCGTGATCGTGACCGTCTTCTTCGTGAGCGTGATCGTGTTTCTCGACTTCGACGTCGCCCGACATCACAAAGATGCGGCCGTTCACACGCATCACGTCGATCGTCGAGCCGTAGAGCCGCGACAGCACCGGTTTCGTGATGACTTCATCGACAGTACCGAGCGCCGCCACACCGCTGCCGAGATACAGCACGCGATCGAGCGCATGCAGCAGCGGATTGAGTTCGTGTGCGGAGAACAGCACCGCGATGCCGAGTTCCTGCTGCACGCGCCGCACGAGTTCGACGACGCCTTTCTGATGGTGCGGATCGAGGCTGATCAGCGGTTCGTCGAGCAGTAGCAGTTGCGGGTTGCCTAACAGGCACTGTGCAAGCAGCAGACGTTGCCGTTCGCCGCCCGACAGTTCGGAGAGCGGTCGTGCCGCGAGCGCGCGGCCATCGACCAGGTCCAGTACGCGCTCGACATCGGCGCGGGTTTTCGCATCGGCATGCGGCAGACCCCAGCGATGACCGTCGGCGGCCATCGCGACGAAATCGCGGCCGCGCACACGGCGGCCCGCGAGTGCACTGCGTGTCTGCGGCATGTAGCCGATCGACGGATTGCCGCGCTCGACCGGCCGGCCGAGCACGCGGATCGCACCGTTCGCAGCCGGCACGAGACCGAGCACCGCACGCATCAAGGTGGTCTTGCCCGCACCGTTCGGTCCAAGCACACCGATGAACTCGCCCTGATTCACGGTGAAACTCGTGTTGGCCAGAATCGTACGGCCGCCGAGTTCGAGCGTGACGCCTTCGAGTGCGAGGACGGGTGTGGTGGGGGTGGACGGCGTGCGGCCTGGGTCAATCATTGAGTCTTTCCTTTGCCTGCAGCGCCCGTGGCTCCCGTGGCGAGCGCCGTATCGAGCGCGTCGAGCTGCGCCAGCATCCATTGCTGGAACGTGTGGCCGGCCGGCTCCGTCTCGGTGACGCTAACCGTCGGAACATGCGATTGCTGGGCCAGTTTCAACATACGTTTGGTCAGGGCTTCGGTTGCCTGGCTGTTATAGATCAGGACGCGGACGCGTTTTTCGCGCAGGTCGCGCTCGAATGCCGCGATATCCGATGCGCTCGCTTCGGTGTCGTTCATCGCGGCCAGTTGGAAGCGCTGGTTGCGCATATCGAGGCCGATGGCGTCCGACATATAGCCGAATACCGGTTCTGTCGCGGTGACCGGCAGCCCGGTGTAACGGGCGCGCAATGCGGCGACCTTGTCGGTGATCGGCTTCAGCGAATCGAGAAACTTCGCGAGGTTCGCATCGTACGCCGCTTTGTGCGCCGGGTCAGCAGACGCGAGCGCCGCGCTCACGGCACGGGCGACCGCGGGCATCGTCGCCGGGTCGTACCACAGATGCGGATTGTCGCCGCTCTTCTTGCCGACCAGATCGGCTGCGACGATCGTCGTGCGCTTTGCGTTCTTCGATGCGTTCAGCAGTTTCGCCATCCACGGATCGTAATCGGCGCCGTTATAGACGACAAGGCTCGCCTGCTGCAATTCCCGCGCGGTTTTCGGACTCGCTTCGAACAGATGCGGGTCCTGATCCGGGTTGCTCAGGATGCTGCTCACGTCGACACGATCGCCGCCGAGCTGATGCACGACATCGCCATAGAAATTCTCGGCCGCTACGACACGGATCTTTGCGTCCTGGGCGAACGCGGCATGGGCAAACGCGAACGCGGCGGCGCCGGTCGCCAGATACTTCGACAGGCCCAGCGCGCGGCTCCATTTCGAGTTGAGGTTCTTCATTGGTTTTTCCTGGTTCGTGTTGCGAAAGGGTGAAGTAAGGGGTGCGATAGACGACGCCGCGGGCGATGTGCGAAAGCGCTACGAAGCGGCACGCTCATCGCCGCTGAGCCTCACGCGATGCATCCCCCGACGATCGCTGTGCCTGACAGGCCGCGCACAGGCCACTGAGCTCAACAACCTGGCGATGCACCTCGAAGCCGTTGGCCGGTGCGCTGTGCGACAGCTGTTCGGCGAGTTCGTGGCCGGGAATCTCGACGGTTTCGCCGCACGCCTCGCAGATCAGAAACTGGCCCTGATGCGGATGGTCGATCTCGCAGCAGGCAAAGAAGGCGTTCTTTGATTCGATCCGGTGGACGAAACCATGCGCGACGAGAAAGTCGAGCGCACGGTAAACCGTAGTGGGCGGCACGCGGCCGCGCTGCGGCGCGAGTGCGTCGAGCAGATCGTATGCGCCAACCGGCCGCTCGCTGGCGGCGACCAGCGCATAGACCTGGCGCCGCAGCGGAGTCAGCGCGAGACCGTGCCGGGCCGCCACGGCATCGGCCTTGGCGAGCTGGGCGGCGAGTCGGTCGGCGGAGGGGGCGGCCATGTCATGCATTCCAGAAGTCAGTCGAATCGACGTGGGACTCGAATGATATAACGTATCAATGATGAATGGCGATTGCCCGCGCAACCGTATTCGAAGCCACTTTTCTTCCCACCTGGTCACTGACGCGCTGCACCATCGAAATCTTGCAGCGCGTCTTGACACGATCCGACTCGTATCCGATCATTCGACCACATGTAGAGCAATTGTTCGCACGACGAGCGTTCGCTCACTTCTTCGCAGGGTGAATGAAGCTGAGCGAAAGCGAGCGGATGAAACTGGAGACAGGCGGTGGCGGCACGACTGCAAGACAAGGTGGCGATCCTGACCGGCGCGGCGAGCGGTATCGGCGAAGCGGTCGCGCAGCGCTATCTGGATGAAGGCGCGCGCTGCGTTCTGGTCGATCTGAAGCCGGCCGATGCGTTCGCACAGCGCTTGCAGGATGCTCATGGCGATCGCGTGCTGACACGTTCCGCCGACGTCACGCGTCGCGACGATATCGAGCGCATCGTCGCTGGTGCAATCAAGCAGTTTGGTCAGGTCGATATTCTGTTCAACAATGCGGCGCTGTTCGACATGCGGCCGCTACTCGACGAATCCTGGGACATCTTCGATACGCTGTTTGCCGTCAATGTGAAGGGCATGTTCTTCCTGATGCAGGCAGTGGCGCGGCAGATGGTCGAGCAGGGGCACGGCGGCAAGATCATCAACATGTCGTCGCAGGCTGGCCGGCGTGGCGAAGCGCTCGTCTCGCACTACTGCGCAACCAAGGCCGCAGTTCTCAGCTATACGCAATCGGCGGCGCTGGCACTGGCGCCGCACCGGATCAACGTCAACGGTATTGCGCCGGGTGTCGTCGATACGCCGATGTGGGATCAGGTCGATGCGCTGTTTGCGCGCTATGAAAACCGCCAGCCCGGTGAGAAGAAACGGCTGGTCGGTGAAGCGGTGCCGCTCGGTCGTATGGGCGTGCCCGACGACCTCACGGGTGCCGCACTGTTTCTCGCTTCCGCCGATGCCGACTACATCACCGCGCAGACCTTGAACGTCGACGGCGGCAACTGGATGAGCTGAATTTCCCCGCACCACACCACGCAGCAACGCAGCCAGTTACTAAACGATAAAGGAGACACGCAATGCAACGAACTCACCGATTTGCGCTCAAGGCGATCACCGCCGGCGCACTGGCGTGCGCGGCACTGGGCGCATCGGCCGCGACCGTGACGATCGCGATGTTGAACAACCCCGACATGATCGAGTTGAAGAAGCTTTCGCCTGCCTTCGAGAAAGCCAACCCCGACATCAAGCTGAACTGGGTGATTCTCGAAGAGAACGTGCTGCGTCAGCGCGCGACCACCGACATCACCACTAACAGCGGCCAGTTCGACGTCGTGATGAT
This sequence comes from Paraburkholderia acidicola, assembly GCF_002362315.1. GTDB lineage: Bacteria > Pseudomonadota > Gammaproteobacteria > Burkholderiales > Burkholderiaceae > Paraburkholderia > Paraburkholderia acidicola. The sequence goes on along the minus strand of NZ_MTZV01000002.1, from coordinate 1,008,581 downwards.
CGGCGCATACGAAACACCGCAGTGGGGCAAACGCGGCTGGCTGTCGCCGCTCACCGGCCTGCCCGCCGATTACGATCTGAACGACGTCGTGAAGACGGCGCGCGACGGTCTGTCGGTGAACGGTCAGTTGTACGGGCTGCCGTTCTACGTCGAAAGCTCGATGACGTACTACCGCAAGGATCTGTTCGCGGCGAAGGGCCTGAAGATGCCCGACCAGCCCACCTATGACCAGATCGCGCAGTTCGCCGACAAGCTCACCGACAAGGCCAATGGCACCTATGGCATCTGCCTGCGCGGCAAGGCCGGCTGGGGTGAAAACATGGCTTATGTGACGACGGTGGTGAACACGTTTGGCGGCCGCTGGTTCGACGAAAAATGGCAGGCCCAGCTCACGTCACCGGAATGGAAGAAAGCGGTCGGCTTCTACGTCGATCTGCTGAAGAAGAATGGCCCGCCCGGAGCAAGCTCGAATGGCTTCAACGAAAACCTGACGCTGATGTCGTCGGGCAAGTGCGCGATGTGGATCGATGCGACCGTGGCCGCGGGTATGCTGTACAACAAGCAGCAGTCGCAGGTCGCCGACAAGATCGGTTTTGCCGCTGCGCCGACGGCTGTCACGCCGAACGGTTCGCACTGGTTGTGGACGTGGGCGCTCGCGATTCCGAAGTCGTCGAAGGCACAGGACGCAGCGAAGAAGTTCATCACGTGGGCAACGTCGAAGCAGTACGTCGAGATGGTCGGCAAGGACGAAGGCTGGGCATCGGTGCCGTCGGGTACGCGTCTGTCCACCTACGCGCGCCCGGAATACAAGCAGGCTGCACCGTTCTCCGATTTCGTGCTGAAGGCAATCGAAACAGCGGATCCGGAGCATCCGACTGCAAAACCGGTTCCGTACACCGGCGTGCAGTTCGTCGGTATTCCGGAGTTCCAGTCGTTCGGCACGGTGGTTGGCCAGAGCATCGCTGGCGCGCTTGCTGGTCAGATGACGGTCGATCAGGCGCTCGAAGCAGGCAATGCCACGGCGAACCGCGCGGTACGCCAGGCTGGCTATCAGAAGTAACGCGGAAATAACCCGCAGTAACGCTGTCCCGCACGACCTCGCGGTAGCGTAAGTCCCCTGGCCGGCGCGAGCCAGCCAGGGTCTGGTCAGCGTCACGGCCAGGCAGCACAGCGAGCCGACGTCTGCCGCCGGCTCGCGCATTGCCAAAAGGTGGTCACGATCATGCGTCATCAACACCTTCCTCTCATGCAAGTCCGCCCCAAAACCGAACCGGAACGTAGCTCGCCGAAGGCATCTTCTGCCCGCTGGCTGGTCTCTCCATCCGTCGCCGCGCTGGTGCTGTGGATGGCGATTCCGCTCGCGATGACGATCTGGTATTCGTTCACGCGCTACAACCTGCTGAATCCCGACGAGAAAGGCTTTGCCGGTCTCGACAACTACCATTACCTCGCCACCGATCCCTCGTTCATTCCGTCGATCGTGCACACGCTCGAACTGATCGTCGCGGTGCTCGTCATCACGGTGGTGGGCGGCATCCTGATGTCGGTACTGTTCGATCGCAAGTTCTACGGTCAGGGCATCGCGCGGCTGCTGGCCATTGCGCCATTCTTCGTGATGCCGACGGTTAGCGCGCTGATCTGGAAGAACATGATCCTGCATCCGGTGTACGGCCTCGTCGCCGACGGCATGCGCGCGCTCGGACTGACGCCAATCGACTGGTTCGCGCAGTATCCGCTCACCGCCGTGATCATCATCGTTGCGTGGCAGTGGCTACCGTTCGCGTTCCTGATCCTGTTCACGGCGATTCAGTCGCTCGACCAGGAACAGAAGGAAGCGGCGCGCATCGACGGCGCGGGTCCGTTTGCGATGTTCTTCTTCATCACGCTGCCGCACCTGAAGCGCGCGATCGCCGTGGTCGTCATGATGGAAACGATTTTCCTGCTATCGATCTTCGCCGAGATCTACACGACAACGGGCGGGGGTCCGGGCACCGCGACGACCAACCTGTCGTACCTGATCTACTCGCTCGGGTTGCAGCAGTTCGACGTGGGCCTCGCATCCGCGGGCGGGATACTGGCTGTGGTGCTGGCAAATGTCGTGTCGTTCTTCCTCGTGCGCATGCTGTCGAAGAACCTGAAAGGGGAGTACGAAAAATGAGCCAGCTTGCCGCTACCCCTGCATCGAGCAAGGCGACCACGTCGACGCCATCAAAGCCGCGCTCCGCTTCACCGCTCGCTATCGTCCGGCGCAGCATCCCTGGCATCCTTGCGTGGCTGATCTCGCTGTTGCTGTTCTTCCCGATCTTCTGGATGACGATCACGGCGTTCAAGACCGAGCAGCAGGCGTACTCGTCGTCGCTGTTCTTCACCCCGACGCTGGATAGCTTCCGCGAGGTGTTTGCACGCAGCAACTACTTCTCGTTCGCGTGGAATTCCGTGCTGATCTCGGTCGGCGTCACGCTGCTCTGTCTGATTCTGGCTGTGCCGGCCGCGTATGCGATGGCGTTCTTTCCGACCCGCCGCACGCAAAAGGTCCTGCTGTGGATGCTGTCCACGAAGATGATGCCGTCGGTCGGCGTGCTGGTGCCGATCTATCTGCTGTGGAAGAACGCCGGCCTGCTCGATACGGTGTGGGGCCTCGTGATCGTCTACACGCTGATCAATCTGCCGATCGCAGTCTGGATGGCCTTCACGTACTTCAACGAAATTCCGAAGGACATTCTTGAAGCCGGTCGTATCGACGGCGCCGCGACTTGGCAGGAAATCATCTACCTGCTGATGCCGATGGCACTGCCCGGTCTCGCATCGACGGGACTGCTGCTCGTCATCCTGTCGTGGAACGAAGCGTTCTGGAGCATCAACCTGTCGAGTTCGAACGCGGCACCGCTCACGGTCTTCATCGCCTCGTATTCGAGCCCTGAGGGATTGTTCTGGGCGAAGCTATCGGCGGCATCGCTGCTGGCGGTCGCACCGATCCTGATCGTCGGCTGGTTGTCGCAGAAGCAACTGGTGCGCGGTCTCACATTCGGGGCGGTCAAATAATGAGCCATGTCGTGACAGCGTCGAGCCTCGCCCTGATCTGCGATTGCGACGGCGTGCTGGTCGACAGCGAAGCGGTTGCTGCGGCGATGCTGGTGCGCGAACTCGAAGCGCGCTGGCCCGATGCGGACGTCGAACCGGTGCTGCTGCCGATGCTCGGCTTGCGCATCGAACGCGTACTCGAAGGCACGGCGACGCAGCTCAACAAGACGCTTGCCGCCGCCGATGTAGAAGCGATTCGCCGCGCGGTGGAAGCGGCGGCGATGCAGGCCCCGATGGTGACAGGCATCGAAGAAGCGCTGTCGCAGATCGAACTGACGAAAGCCTGCGCGAGCAACAGCTACCGGTCGTATGTGGAGAACGTGTTGACGCGCACCGGTCTCGCGCGATTTTTCGGCGAGCGCGTGTTCTGCGCCGATACGGTGGAGAAGCCGAAGCCCGCCCCCGACGTTTATCTCGCGGCGGCACGCGGCCTCGGCACGACACCGGAGAACTGTCTCGCAGTCGAAGACAGCGTCACGGGCACTACGGCGGCGAGCGCAGCAGGTATGACGGTACTTGGATTTATCGGCGGTGGGCACGCGAGTGCGGCGCAGATCGACGCGCTGCGTGCCGCGGGCGCGCAACACGTATTCGACGACATGCAGCTCTTGCCCGCACTCGCGGCGAGCTGGGTGCAACGCATGACCGTCGGTTCTCATTGAAATGGATAGCACTGGCAACACAGTTCTACATGCGACCCAAGTAAGCGCTCAAGCGCTCACTCAGGTCGACAACGGAGACACATCATGGCAAGCCTGACTCTGCGCGGTATCAGCAAGCGCTACGACGACAACGAAGTGATGCGCGACATCAATCTCGACATCGCGGACGGTGAGTTCGTCGTCTTCGTCGGTCCGAGCGGTTGCGGAAAATCGACGCTGATGCGGATGATCGCCGGCCTCGAAGATATCAGCGGCGGCGACCTGAACATCGATGGAACGCGCATGAACGACGTGCCGCCTGCGAAGCGCGGCATCGCGATGGTGTTCCAGTCGTATGCGCTCTATCCGCACATGACGCTGTACGACAACATGGCGTTCGGCCTGAAGCTCGCGGGTACGAAGAAGCCCGAGATCGACGCCGCTGTACGTAATGCCGCGAAGATCCTGCATATCGACCATCTGCTCGACCGCAAGCCGAAGCAGCTGTCGGGCGGGCAGCGTCAGCGCGTGGCGATTGGCCGCGCGATCACGCGCAAGCCGAAGGTGTTCCTGTTCGACGAGCCGCTGTCGAATCTCGATGCGGCGCTGCGTGTGAAGATGCGTCTCGAGTTCGCGCGTCTGCATGACGAGCTGAAGACGACGATGATCTACGTGACGCACGATCAGGTCGAAGCGATGACGCTGGCCGACAAGATCGTGGTGCTGTCGGCGGGGAATGTCGAGCAGGTCGGCAGCCCGACGCGTCTTTATCACGCACCGGCTAACCGCTTTGTCGCGGGTTTTATCGGTTCGCCGAAGATGAACTTCATGGAAGGCGTCGTGCAGTCGGTGTCGCATGACGGCGTTGTGGTGCGCTACGAAACCGGCGAGACGCAGCGTGTCGCGGTCGTGCCGGGCAACGCGAAAGAAGGTGACAAGGTGACGGTCGGTATCCGGCCCGAGCATCTGCATGTCGGTGAAGCGGAATACGGCGTGTCGGCGCGCACGATGGCGATCGAATCGCTCGGTGATGCGGCTTACCTGTACTCGGAATGTGGTGTGGCGCCGGACGGCCTGATTGCACGGATTCCGCCGCTCGACCGGCACACGAGGGGCGAGATGCAGAAGCTCGGTGCTACGCCTCAGCATTGCCATCTATTCGACAGCACGGGCATTGCGTTCGAACGGAAGATCGTCGAGGTGCTCGCGGCCTGAGCGACCGAGGCGTGTAACTTAACGAGGAGCGCCGCACGCAGAGCAACCCTGCGTGCGGCGCTCCTCGTTTACGGCACCGGTATTACCGCATCGTCACCGTCACTGTCGCAGTCATGCCTCAAGCGCAGCGCGTGCACATAGTTCATCGGTGACGAGCCCCGACAACCAGCCACCCTTCAACGCGGCAATCACCGCATGCCGTTTGCGCGTGCCGCCAGCGATGCCGATCGTCGGGCGTTTCGGCGGCGAATCCAGCCGGATGCTAGTCACGCGCCGGCCGGTCGGCGACTGGATCCGCGCACCGTTGGCATCGATCGGCAGGCCGAGCATTTCAGCGATCGCACCGAGCCGCATCAGTTCGCGCACCTCGTCGACCGTCAGAAAGCCGTCTTCGTAGAGCGGGCAGTTCGGTCCGATGTCGCCGATGCCGACGAACGCCACATCCGCTTCCCCCGACAGCGATTGCACGATCCGGTAGAGCCGGTGGTTGCACCACTGCGCGCGTTCGGCTTCGTTGTCGGCGATCAACGGTGCGGGCAGCAGAAAATGCTTGCCACCGGTTTTCTCGGAGATGTGCAGCGCGACGTCATAGCGGTTCGACGAACCGTCCTGTGCGATCGCGCCGACCATCGATACGAGCCGGTGCTGTGGGCGTTCCAGCTGCGCGATCTGATCGACGGCGGCTTTCAGGGTACGGCCGCTGCTCAGGGCGATGACCATCGGCCGCTCTTCGGTGAGGTAGCGCTCCATCACCTGCGCGCCGGCTACCGCGAGCTTGCGATCGACTTCCTCGTGGGTGTCACCGTCGATTGGCACGATCTCGCACATCGCGAGCCCGTAGCGTTTTGACAACTGGTCTGCGAGCGTGAGGCAGTCGGCGATCTGGTGATCGACGCGAACGCGGATCAGGTTCTTCTCGACGGCGAACGCGACGAGTCGTTGTGCAACGGGACGCGACACCTGGAGCTTTTCGGCAATCTCGTTCTGCGTGTTGCCGGCGACGTAATAGAGCCACGCCGCGCGGGTTGCAAGATCGAGTTTTTCGCTGGACTTGGGCACGATGGATTCCGTCTGTCTTGCGCGTGCTGTGCGCCTGGGATGGCAGCCGGTATGCTTCGTGCCGGCTGTGCGTGTCGCAATGCGGGGCCATGGTTGACCCGCGGGAAACCGCTACGCGAGCCGTTCGCGTGATGGGTCGAACAGTGGCCTCACATGCCGGTACAGCGCCCGGAAGCCGTCGAGCCGCTCACGCAGCGTCGCATGCCGTTGCATGTCGGGCGTGAACTCGCTTTCGACCGGTGGCTTGGTCAGCACTTCGGCGGGGTTACCACCCGCTGCGAGCCAGCCGAGCCGTGCTGCCCCGAGCGCCGCGCCGGTTTCGCCACCGCCGTGCTTGCGGGTATGCGTGCCGAGCGCATCGGCGAGAAGCTGCGCCCAGTAATCGCTGCGCGCGCCGCCGCCGAGCAGCGATAGCGCGCTCACCTCGGTGCCCGCTGCGCGCAGGGCATCGAGGCCGTCGGTCAGTGCGAGCGTCACGCCTTCGATGGCTGCGTAGCCGAGCAGCGCGCGATCAGTTGCGTGGGTCATGCCGAAGAACACGCCTTGCGCGTACGGGTCGTTATGCGGTGTGCGTTCGCCTGACAGGTACGGCAGGAACAGCGGGGCGGTGGTCAGCGCGTCCGGTGCGAGCGCCGCGATTTCGCCGAGCAGCGTGGGTTCGTCGGTGGAGGTGAGCTTGCAGACCCAGCGCAGGCAACTCGCTGCCGACAGCACGACGCTCATCTGTTGCCAGCGATCCGGAATGGCGTGGCAGTAGGCGTGCACCGCAGAGGCCGGATTGGGCAGGAACCGGTCGCCGACCACGCACAGCACGCCTGATGTGCCGAGCGAGACAAAACCATCGCCGGGCTGTGTGGCGCCGATGCCAACCGCGCTCGTCGCGTTATCGCCGCCACCGGCTGCGACCACGACGCCTGCGGGCAGACCCAGTTCGCGTGCGAGTTCTGCGCGCAGCGTGCCCGACGGTGCGCTGCCTTCGGCAAGCGCCGGCATCTGCGAGCGCCGCATGTCGCAGGCCGCGAGCAGCTCGTCGGACCAGTCGCGCTTCGCGACATCGAGCCACATGGTGCCCGCGGCATCGGATGGATCGGACACCTTGCCACCCGTCAGCATCAACCGCAGGTAGTCCTTCGGCAGCAACACGCAGGTCGTGCGCCGGAAGATCTCCGGTTCGTGCCGTGCGACCCACAGCAGCTTCGGTGCGGTGAAGCCAGGCATCGCGAGATTGCCGGCGATGCGATGCAGGTCCGGTGCGCGCTCGGTGAGCTGTGCGCATTCGTCGACGCTGCGCATGTCGTTCCACAGGATGGCCGGGCGCAATACGCGGTCTTCTGCATCGAGCAGCACGGCGCCGTGCATCTGGCCGGACAGGCCGATGCCAAGCACCTGGGCGAACTCGTCGGGATAGCGCTGGCGCAACGCGGACAGCGCAGTGCGCGTGCCGCTCCACCAGTCGGTGGGATTCTGTTCGGACCAGCGCTGGTGTGGCCGTGAGACCGTGAACGGAGAACCGGCGGTGCCGATCACCTTGCCGTCGGACGCGAGCAGCAGAACTTTTACTTCGGACGTGCCGAGGTCGATGCCGAGATACATGGGCGCGGAAGGATCATCGTTGGGGACGCACTACTTTAGCCGCACCTGGCCCATGGCGCTATCGGCATGAGACCTGGATTTGCCGCAACGCATGCGTGCGGCGAGCGGGTTATGCGAATCGTGCAGGTCGGTGCAGCTCAGATATGCGTACCGCGTGCCGCGATCCATGCATCGACGCGCACGAGTGCTGCACGCACGGCGGCTTCCAGCGCGGCACTTCCAGCCATGCTGCCCCACAGCAGACGGTCCGCGCAAAACGCGTGCAGCGGGTCGTCGCTGGCGAAGAAACTGCGTGCGACGCGTTCGTCCATCACGCCATCCTGATACGCATAAGGCAGCACGCCGCGCTGCCAGCGATCGAGAAAGCGGAAGAACAACGCCGGCAGCACGGCCGTCGCGGCCGGCACGGCGCCGCGCGCGAAGCATTCGGCGAGCGTCGGTGCGATGAAGCCGGGGATCTTCGAGAAGCCATCGGCGGCGACGCGCTGGTTGGTGTCCTGAATATAGGGGTTGCTGAAACGATCGAGCACCACGTCGCGGTAGCGCGCGAGGTCGAGCGGGCTCGGCGTGAGGCACGGAATCACGTCCTGCGTGACGTAGTCGTAAGCAAACTGACGGATATCCGCATCGAGTGTGCCTTCGTGAATGTAGTTGAGCCCGACGAGCGTACCCGCCCACGCGATGCAGCTATGGGTCGCGTTGAGAATGCGAATCTTTGCTTCCTCGTAAGGCAGCACCGACTCGACGAGCTCGGCACCGACCCGCTCCCATGCAGGGCGGCCCGCACAGAAGCGATCTTCAATCACCCACTGGATAAACGATTCACCCATCACCGGGCAGGCGTCGTCGAAACCGGTTGCGGCGCGTACGCGTTCGCGTACGTCGTCGGTGGGGCGGGGCGTGATGCGATCGACCATCGAGTTCGGGCTGGTGGTGTGCGCATCGAACCATTGCCGCAACGCAGTCGCACCGCGTCGTTCGAGAAACTCGCTCATGCCCGCATGAAAACGCTCGCCGTTGCTGCGCAGGTTGTCGCTGCTCTGCAGTGTGACCGGGCCCGCGTTGCGCTGCATCCGTGCTTCGAGAATCGCGGCAAGCGCACCGTAGATCGTCGTGCGTGCGCCGGCGAGATCCGCGGCGAGATCGGGGTTCGCCGTATCGAGCCGATGGTGCTCGTCGAGGTAATAGCCGCCTTCGGTCACGGTGAACGACACGATCTTGCAGGCGGGGTCCGAGCCGGCTTCAACCAGCGCATCGAGATTCGCGGACCACGGCAGCACACGCTCGATCGAACGGATCGTTTCGTAGGCGCGCTCGCCATGCGGCGTGACGGTTTCGAGCGTGTAGACGCCGTGCTGTGCTGCCAGGGCGTCGAGTGCCGCGCGCATGTCGTCGCGGATGTTGCCCACCGACAGCGACCAGTGCGGCTCGCCATCCTGCCGGGCGGCATTCAGTCGATGAAGGTACCAGGCCTGATGGGCGCGGTGAAACGATCCCACGCCGATATGCAGGATCACGTTTGCGGTCGCGCCGCTGCCTTGCACGCTGTTCATGTGCGTCTCCTGAGAGTCTTGTCTTGGGCGCACAGCCTTCGCGTGCGCTTTTAATGGGGTGTGTGAGGCCGGTGCGAAAGTCGACGTGGAATGTTGAGCATTTGCTCCGTATATGAACGAATGATCGTATTCGCGCTATTGAAAGTCAAGATGGGACGTGCTGGTTTCGTTGGCGCAGTGCGGCGTGACGGGCCTTCTGGCTCGATTGACCTGAATCGTCTTGCCACTGGTCGGTGCAGCGCGTCACGGCTGCTGCGTTGCACAAAATTTGACGCTTACAAGGCCAGGATTAACCCGAATGCAAAAAAGTATTGGTCTGGAGCGTCATTTTCAGTGGTGCCAAACGCGTCCGGCGTCTAACTTTCGCTATACAGGCTGGAAACGGACGACGTGCAGTGCGCCGGTGCAACACCTCACCCGGCATACGCTGTCAGCGTCGCTTCATGGAGGAAGACGAGATGAGTCATTCGATTGCAATGCCGACCGTGCATCCGGCTATGGGCACACTGGTGTGCCAGCGTCGCGCACGCGCAGTCTGTGCGCAGCGGTGCGTCGCATGAAAAGCGCCCGTCGCCCTGAGGGCAGCACGCAGCCCGATCTCGAACTCGTCGCCGTGCGCCGCGATGAATCGTTCAAGGTGTGGTCCCATGGTTATCCGTACCGCACCGTGCGCTGGCACTTCCATCCGGAATTCGAAATCCATCTGATCGTCGCGACGTCCGGCAAGATCTTCGTCGGCGACCATATTGGCAGCTTCGTGCCAGGCAATCTCGTGCTGATGGGCCCGAACCTGCCGCACAACTGGGTGAGCGACGTGCCGCCCGGCGAAACCATTGCGCAACGCAACCTCGTTGTGCAGTTCGGTCAGGACTTCGTCACGCACTGCGGCGAGAGTTTTCCGGAGTGGCGTTCGCTCAAGACGCTCCTCGCGGATGCGCGGCGCGGCATCTCGTTTGGTCCGCAGACCAGCGCCTTGATCCAGCCGCTCTTCATGGAACTGCTCGAGGCTCGCGGGCTGCGCCGCATTGTGTTGTTCATGTCGATGCTCGAGTGCCTGCTCGACGCATCCGATCGCGAACTGCTCGCAAGTCCCGCCTATCAGGTCGACCCATCGAGCTTCGCCTCGACGCGCATCAATCATGCGCTGTCGTACATCGGCAAGAATCTGTCGGGTGAGTTGCGCGAGGGCGATCTTGCGCAGCTTGCCGGCCAGAGTGTCAGTGCTTTTTCGCGTTACTTCCGCCGTCACACCGGGTTGCCATTCGTGCAGTACGTGAACCGGATGCGCATCAATCTCGCGTGCCAGTTGTTGATGGATTACGAACTGAGCATCACCGATATCTGCTTCAAGGCAGGCTTTAACAATCTGTCGAATTTCAACCGGCAGTTCCTCGCCGCGAAGGGGATGGCACCATCGCAGTTCCGCCGCTATCAGCAACTGAACGACGCAAGCCGGGTTGCTTCGGAAGATGCGGCCGCGCGTGGTGCGGGTATCGACGGTGCGCCGTCGATCGTGTCGGCCACTGCGCCGGCAGGGCACTCGCCGGGCCGCGCACTCGTTGCACCGTCGGCCTGGCCGCCAACCTGATCGGGTGCGTACTCGTTGGTCCGATCGGCGGCTGACGGGAACGCATCGCAAACCTCCCGCGCATTACGCGCATCGCTACGTGTTTCAAAGCTCATCGTGCTGCCATCAGCGCGAGGGACGTGCTCACGCTCAGTGTTCACCTCGGTGTCCACCTCAGTGCTCACATCAATAATGGAGACAACCATGACGCAGACCACCTCGACGTTCGCCCCGCGGAAAACGCGGCTCGCGCAAGTGCGCACGGCGCTCGCCCTTGCCGCATCCGCATTCGTCCTGTCGCTCGCCGCGATGCCCGCAGCGCAGGCTGCGCCGCTGAAAATCGGCATGACTTTCCAGGAACTGAACAACCCGTACTTCGTGACGATGCAGCAGGCGCTGAACGAAGCCGCGGCGACGATCGGCGCAACGGTGGTCATCACCGATGCGCATCACGACGTGAGCAAACAGGTGAGCGACGTCGAGGACATGCTGCAGAAGAAGATCGACATCCTGCTCGTCAATCCCACCGATTCGACTGGCATCCAGTCGGCGGTGACGGCGGCGAAGAAAGCGGGCGTCGTGGTCGTCGCCGTCGATGCAAACGCAAACGGACCGGTCGATTCGTTCGTCGGTTCGAAGAATTTCGATGCGGGGCAGATGTCGTGCGAGTACCTCGCGAAGGCGATCGGCAGCAGCGGAGAAGTCGCGATTCTCGATGGCATTCCGGTTGTGCCGATTCTCGAACGCGTACGCGGCTGCAAGGCGGCGCTCGCGAAATTTCCCAACGTGAAGATCGTCGATACGCAGAACGGCAAGCAGGAGCGTGCGACCGCGCTGACTGTCACCGAGAACATGATCCAGGCGCATCCGAACCTGAAGGGTGTATTCAGCGTGAACGATGGCGGCTCGATGGGCGCGTTGTCCGCGATTGAATCGTCGGGCAAAGACATCAAGTTGACGAGCGTCGATGGCGCACCGGAAGCGATCACCGCAATCCAGAAGCCGAATTCGAAATTTATCGAAACGTCAGCACAGTTTCCGCGCGACCAGGTACGCATCGCTATCGGTATCGCGCTCGCCAAGAAGTGGGGCGCCAATGTGCCGAAGGCAATTCCGGTCGACGTGAAACTGATCGACAAGGACAACGCGAAGGGCTTTAGCTGGTGATGGACACGCCGCGCGCAACCGGTGTCGTGCGCGGCAATGAAGGACAGGGAGTGCAGATGGATACGGATACGGTTCTGAGACTCGAACACATCACGAAGGGCTTTCCTGGCGTGAAAGCGCTGCAGGATATTCATCTCGAGATCGCACGCGGCGAGATTCACGCGCTGCTCGGCGAAAACGGCGCAGGCAAGTCGACGCTGATGAAGATCCTGTGCGGCATCTACGCACCGGACGAAGGTGCCATCGTGATCCACGGCGAGCCGCGCCGTTTCGCGAACTATCACGAAGCAGTCGCGGCTGGCGTCGGCATCGTGTTTCAGGAATTCAGCCTGATTCCGTATCTGAACGCCGTGGAGAACATGTTTCTCGGCCGCGAGCGGCGCAACCGGTTGGGATTGCTCGAGCGCGCGGCGATGCGTCGCTCCGCGGCTGCGATCTTCGCACGGCTCGGCGTTGCGATCGACCTGGCGGTGCCGATCCGTGAACTATCGGTTGCCCAGCAACAGTTCGTCGAGATCGGCAAGGCGCTGTCGCTCGACGCACGCATTCTGATTCTTGACGAACCGACCGCGACGCTCACGCCGGCCGAAGCGGAACATCTGTTCGCGATCATGCGCGAACTGAAACAGCAAGGCGTCGCGATGATTTTCATCTCGCATCACCTTGAAGAAATCTTCGAGGTCTGCGATCGCATCACCGTGCTGCGCGACGGCCAGTATGTCGGCACGACCGATGTCGCCGATACCGATGTCGGGCGTCTGGTGGAGATGATGGTTGGACGGCGCATCGAAAGCAGCTTTCCACCGAAGCCTGTGCTGCACGCCGACACGCCAGCGGTGCTCGAGGTGAACGCGTTGCAGTTGCACAAAGACGGCCCGGTGAATCGCTTCACATTGCGCGAAGGCGAGATTCTCGGTTTCGCGGGGCTGGTGGGATCGGGTCGGACCGAGACGGCGCTCGCCGTGATCGGCGCGGACAGGGCCCACGTGAAGGATGTTCGTATTCGCGGTGTCGCCGCGAAACTGTCGGACCCCGCCGACGCGTTGCGCGCAGGTGTCGGCATGCTGCCCGAGAGTCGCAAGACCGAAGGGCTGATCATCGATTTCTCGATCAGGCAAAACATCTCGATCAACAACTTCGGCAAGTATCGCGCGGCGCGTTTCTTTATCGACGGACGCCACGAGATGCGCGCCACCGCCGACATCATGAAGCGCGTCGGCGTCAAAGCCCCGACGATGCATACCCAGGTAGAGACGCTTTCCGGCGGTAACCAGCAGAAGGTGGTGATCGCCCGCTGGCTCAACCATCACACGAACATCCTGATCTTCGATGAACCGACGCGCGGCATCGACGTCGGCGCGAAAGCGGAGATCTACCTGCTGATGCGCGAACTCGCCGGTCGCGGCTACTCGATCATCATGATTTCGTCGGAACTGCCGGAGATCGTCGGCATGTGCGATCGCGTCGCCGTGTTTCGCCAGGGGCGCATCGAGGCGATGCTCGAAGGCGATGCAATCGATTCGAACGCGGTGATGACTTACGCGACTGCTGGAACCCGTGGAGCAACACATGAACACGCCTAATCCCTCTTCTTCTCCCGAGACCACCAATGCATCGCCAGTGCTTGAGAGCGCATCGCTCAGATCGAACTGGGCCGCGCTGAAACGCTCGACGCTGTTCTATCCGCTCATCGGTCTCATCGTCGTGTGCATCGCGATGGTGTTCGCGAGCGACAGTTTCCTGTCGACGGCGAATCTCGAGAACGTGCTGCGCCAGGTGTCGATCAACGCGATCATCGCGGTCGGCATGACGTGCGTGATTCTGACGGGCGGTATCGACCTGTCGGTTGGCTCGGTGATGGCGCTGTCCGGCACGCTCGCCGCGGGCCTGATGGTGGCCGGCATGAACGCGGTGGCCGCGCTCGCAGTCGGTATCGCAGTTGGCCTTGGCTTCGGCGTCGCGAACGGTTTCTTCGTCGCCTTCGCCGGCATGCCGCCGATCATCGTCACACTCGCGACGATGGGTATCGCACGCGGTCTCGCACTGATCTACACGGGCGGTTATCCGATCGACGGACTGCCCGACTGGATCAGCTTCTTCGGCAACGGCAAGGTATTCGGTATCCAGGCGCCGGTGCTGATCATGCTCGTCATCTACGCACTCGCATGGCTGCTGCTCGAACGGATGCCATTCGGGCGCTATGTCTATGCGATCGGCGGCAACGAACAGGCGACCCGGCTCTCCGGCGTGCGCGTTGCGCGCGTGAAGATACTCGTCTACTCGATTGCCGGTCTCACATCGGCGTTCGCTGCGATCGTGCTGACAGGACGCCTGATGAGCGGCCAGCCGAATGCCGGTGTCGGCTTCGAACTCGACGCGATCGCAGCCGTCGTGATGGGCGGCACATCGATCTCCGGTGGCCGCGGTTCGATCATCGGCACGTTAGTCGGCGCACTGCTACTCGGCGTGTTGAACAACGGGCTGAACATGATCGGCGTGAACCCATATGTGCAGAACGTGATCAAGGGCGGAATCATCCTGCTCGCGATCTACATCAGCCGTGATCGCAGGAAGTGACCGTTTCTTTTCCCCTCTCTTGAAGTAAGGCCATGCAATGAGCACTCAAGATCCGACACAACAGATGACGGCGATCGTCTGTCATGCCCCGAAGGACTATCGCGTCGAGCAGGTGACGCGCCCGCGCGCCCGCGCCCATGAACTCGTCATTAGCATCGCGGCATGTGGCATCTGCGCGAGCGACTGCAAATGCCACTCCGGCGCGAAGATGTTCTGGGGCGGACCGAGCCCGTGGGTGAAAGCACCGGTGATTCCGGGCCACGAATTCTTTGGCTATGTCGAAGAACTCGGCGAGGGCGCGGCTGAGCATTTCGATGTACAGGTCGGCGATCGTGTGATCGCCGAACAGATCGTGCCGTGCGGCAAATGCCGTTACTGCCGCTCGGGACAGTACTGGATGTGCGAAGTGCACAACATCTTTGGCTTCCAGCGCGAAGTCGCGGACGGCGGCATGGCCGAGTACATGCGTATTCCGCCTACGGCAATCGTTCACAAGATTCCCGATGGCATCTCGCTCGAAGACGCTGCGATCATCGAACCGCTCGCGTGCGCGATCCATACGGTCAATCGCGGCGAGATCCAGCTCGACGATGTCGTGGTGATCGCTGGCGCGGGTCCGCTCGGCCTGATGATGACCCAGGTCGCGCATCTGAAAACACCGAAGAAGCTTGTCGTCATCGACCTCGTCGAAGAACGTCTCGCGTTGGCGCGCGAATACGGTGCCGATATCACGATCAATCCGAAATCGGACGACGCACTCTCGATCGTGCAATCGTTGACGCAGGGCTACGGCTGCGACGTCTACATCGAGACCACCGGCGTGCCCGCCGGCGTGACGCAGGGCATGGATCTGATCCGCAAGCTCGGGCGTTTCGTCGAGTTTTCGGTGTTCGGCAGCGAGACTACAATGGACTGGTCGGTGATCGGCGATCGCAAGGAACTCGACGTGCGTGGCGCACACCTCGGGCCGTACTGCTACCCGATCGCCATCGATCTGCTTGCGCGCGGCCTCGTCACGTCAAAGGGCATCGTCACGCATGGCTTCTCGCTCGAAGAATGGGATGAAGCGATCAAGACCGCGAACTCGCTCGACTCGATCAAGGTGCTGCTGAAGCCAGGTCGCTAACCGGGCCCGCCAGGCACATACACGGAGATTCTATGGAATACGTCATCGGCGTCGACATCGGTACGCAGAGCACGAAAGCGCTGCTCGTCGACCGGCACGGCACGATCGTCGCGCAGCATGCGAGCAGCTATCAGCCGGACACGCCGCGGCCGTTATGGGCCGAGCAGTGGCCGGCGGTGTGGCTCAAGGCGGTGGCCGAGTGCATTTCGCGTTGTGTCGAGAAGGCGCGTACCGATGGTATCGCGCCCGCATCGATCAAAGCGCTCTGTGTGAGCAGCCTGTATGGCGGCTCGGGCATTCCGGTCGATAGCGATATGCGACCGTTGCATCCATGCCTGATCTGGATGGACCGGCGCGCGACGGACCAGGTGGAATGGGTGCGCAGTCATATCGACGTCGAACGCCTGCAGGCGATCACCGGTAACCGCGTCGACAGCTACTACGGCTACACGAAGATGCTGTGGCTGCGCGAACACCAGCCGGATGTGTGGGCAAAGACGCGCTACTTTCTGCCACCCAACGCTTACCTGATCTATCTGCTCACCGGCGAAGTCGCGGTCGATCACAGTTCGGCGGGCAACATCGGCGGCGTGTATGACGTTGCGGCGCGCGACTGGTCCGACGAAGCGCTCGACATGCTCGGCATTCCCGCGACGATGATGCCGGAGCGGCTGGTCGAATCGTCGGAGGTTGTCGGTGGCTTGCTGTCGCAGTGGAGCGAGCAACTCGGGCTCGAAGCGGGAACGGCGATCGTCGCGGGCGGCGTCGATGCGGCCGTCGCGACATTTGCCGCAGGCGCCACACGCGCGGGCCAGCATGTCGCGATGATCGGCACCAGCATGTGCTGGGGCTACATCAATCAAAGCGTCGATGCGCGGCACGGGTTGATTAGCATGCCGCATGTGTTCAACGGGCAGCACGATCTGTATGTGTTCGGCGGCGCGATTACGGCGGGTGCATCGGTGGCGTGGTTTCGCGAGCAGTTCTGCCACGCCGAAATCGAGGCTGCGCGCGACACGTCGCACGGCGATCCACACCGTTTGCTCGAACAGGCGGCGGAGCAGATTCCGGCCGGCGCCGACGGCGTACTGTTCCTGCCGTATCTGATGGGCGAACGCAGCCCCGTGTGGGATGCGAAAGCGAGTGGTGCATTTATCGGGCTGAGTCTCTTCCATACGCGAGCGCATCTGTATCGCGCGGTGCTGGAGGGCGTGTCGTTTGCGCTGAAGCACAACATCGTCGCCGGGCGGCGCGGTGCGCAATCGCTCGATGAACGGTTGATCGTGGTTGGCGGTGCGGCACATTCGGATCTGTGGATGCAGATCATCGCTGACATTACCGGCTATCCGGTGCTGACGATCGAGCAGGACGTCGAAGCTGCGATGGGTGCGGCGCTACTCGCAGCGCTCGGTGCACGGCTGATCGATCGGGACGCGGCGCAGCGAGGCTGGATCACGCTCGTCGAACGGGCTCGACCCGATGCCGAACGGCAGAAACTTTACGAGCAGCGCTTCGGCGTCTATGCGGATCTCTATCCGGCGTTGAAACCACTCATGCACAGATTGCAATCGACATGAACGCACAATTCGATTTCTCCGGCCGTTCGATTCTCGTAACGGGCGCATCGAGTGGCATCGGCCGCACGACCGTCGAAATGTTGTGCGCCGCCGGCGCGCGTGTCGTTGCCGCCGCGCGCAATGCGGAGGAACTGGCACGCCTCGCGCACGAAACGGGTTGCGAACCGCTTGTACTCGATGTCGGCGATGCGGCTGCGATCGATGCGGCGTTCGCTTCATCCGCGCCGTTCGACGGGCTCGTGAACTGCGCGGGCGTTGCGTTGCTTGAACGCGCGATCGATACGACGGCGGCGAGCTTCGACGGTGTGATGGCGGTGAACGCACGCGGCGCTGCGCTCGTCGCGCGGCATGTCGCGCGCGGGATGATCGCGGCGCAGCGCAAAGGGAGCATCGTCAATGTATCGAGCCAGGCATCGCTTGTCGCACTCGACAATCATCTGAGCTATTGCGCGTCGAAGGCAGCGATGGACGCGATTACGCGCGTGCTGTGCACCGAACTCGGCCCGCACGGCATTCGCGTCAACAGCGTGAATCCGACGGTGACGTTGACGCCGATGGCTGTCGCCGCGTGGAGCGAACCGTTCAAGCGCGAACAGGCGTTACGCGGGATTCCGCTGGGCCGCTTCGCGGAACCTGCGGAAGTCGTGCAACCGATCCTGTTTCTGTTGAGCGACGCGGCGTCGATGATCTCGGGCATCGCGCTGCCGATCGATGGGGGGTATACCGCGCGGTAAGTGTCACCCGTTCGCAGATGCGGTCGCGTGCGGACGAACTACAGCACCGTCCGCACATGCCACAGTTCGGGAAACAGCACGACATCGAGCATTTTGCGCAGATACGGCGCCCCGCTCGTGCCACCGGTTCCCTGCTTGAAGCCGATGATCCGCTCGACGGTGGTGACGTGACGGAACCGCCATTGCCGGAACGCATCTTCGAGATCGACGAGTTCTTCGGCCATCTCGTACAGTTCCCAGTGCTGCGACGGATTGCGATACACCTCGAGCCATGCGGCTTCGACGGATTCGTCGTGGACGGTCGGCTGGGTCCAGTCGCGCGCGAGACGTGCGGGTGCAATCGCAAAGCCCTTGCGCGCAAGCAGGAAGATCACCTCGTCGTAGAGCGATGGCGCTTCGAGCGTCGCGCGCACTTCGGCGAGCACGTCCGGCCGATGCGTGTGCGGCTTGAGCATCTGTTCGTTCTTGTTGCCGAGCAGGAATTCGATCTGCCGGTACTGGTACGACTGGAAGCCCGACGAAGCGCCAAGGTAAGGCCGCATCGCCGTGTATTCCGACGGTGTCATCGTCGCGATCACGCTCCACGCCTGCACGAGCTGTTCGAGAATGCGCGAGATGCGCGCGAGCATCTTGAACGCGGGCGGCAGTTCGTCGCGGTGCACGGCGCCGAGCGCGGCGCGCAATTCGTAGAGTGCGAGCTTCATCCATAGCTCGCTCGTCTGATGCTGGATGATGAACAGCATCTCGTTGTGATCGGGCGACAGCGGCTTCTGTGCGGACAGGATCGAACCGAGCGACAGATAGTCTCCATAGCTCATCGATTGCGAGAAATCGAGCTGGGCGTCGTGCCAGCCGGCGGCTTCGTCGGGGGCGGTGGAATGCGCGGTTGCGTTGCCGCCTGCATCTGCACCTGCGCCATGGCCGAATGGGCAACCTTGTGCAGACTCGCTGGTTGCGCCTTGCGCTGCAGTTGCCTCGCGGTCGTTCGGCACGGATGATTTCGGATCGGTCATCGCATGCTCCTCAGGTCACCGCGCCACGCGTGGAGAATTCGGGGGCCCGCCACGCTTCGCTCGCGAGTACGTCGCGCAGCGTTTCGACCGCGTCCCACACATCGACGTAGCGCGTATAGAGCGGCGTGAAACCGAAGCGCAGCACGCGCGGCTCGCGGTAATCACCGATCACGCCACGCGCGATCAACGCCTGCATCACTTCATAGCCGTGCGGATGTTCGAAGCTCGCATGCGAGCCACGCTGCTCATGCGCACGCGGCGTGACGAGCTGTAACGGAAACGCGCTGCAACGCGATTCGACGAGTTCGATGAACAGATCGGTGAGCGCGAGCGACTTGCGGCGAATCGCCTGCATGTCGGTCTGCAGAAATACATCGAGCCCGCATTCGACGAGCGCCATCGACACCATCGGCTGCGTACCACACAGAAAGCGCCCGACACCATCGTCGGGGCGATACTGCGGATTCATCTCGAACGGAGCGCGATGCCCCCACCAGCCGGACAGCGGCTGCGTGAACGCGTTCTGGTGCCGCTGCGGCACCCACACGAATGCCGGCGAACCCGGGCCGCCGTTCAGATACTTGTACGTGCAACCTACTGCGTAATCGGCGTCGACGCCGTTCAGATCGACGGGTACCGCGCCCGCCGAGTGCGCGAGATCCCACAGCGCGAGCGCGCCTTTACGATGGATCAACTGCGTCAGCGCGGCCATGTCGTGCATGTAGCCGGTGCGGTAATTGACGTGCGTGATCATCGCGAGCGCAGTGTCGTCGCCGATCGCATCGGGTAGCTCTGCCGGATCGTCGACGAGACGCAATTCATAGCCGCGGTCGAGCTGTTCGATGAGCCCTTGCGCGATATAAAGATCGGTGGGGAAATTCGAGCGCTCGGAGACGATCACGCGGCGCTTCGGATCGCGCTCGTTCTGCAACCGCAAACCGGCGGAAAGCACCTTGAACAGGTTGATCGAGATCGTATCGGTGACGACGACTTCGTTCTCTGCCGCGCCGATCAGCGGCGCGAGCTTGTTGCCGAGGCGGCGCGGCAGCGCGAACCAGCCGGCGCTGTTCCAGCTGCGGATCAGACCTTGCGTCCATTCGGCGGCGATCACCGTTTGCGCGCGCTGGGCGGCCGCGGCCGGCGGGACGCCGAGTGAATTGCCGTCCAGATAGATCGTGCTGGAGGCGAGCGCGAACTGGTCGCGCAATGCGCCCAGCGGATCGGCGCGGTCGAGCGCCAGAGCTTCGTCACGGCTGTTCATGAGGTTCCAGTGAGTCGGGAAAGGAGAGGTTGGCTGGCATATAAGCTGGCCATATGCCGGGATGTCACACGGTTCACGTACGCTCGGGCAGCGCGCGCAGTACGGCGCGCACGGGACTGGCATCGAGCGTCGTGAGCTTGAGCGGTAGCGCGATCAGTTCGTAGTCGCCGGGGGCGACGGCGTCGAGCACGATGCCCTCGAGAATCGCCATCCGGTGTTCGCGGATCCGGTGATGCGCGTCCATCGTCTTCGATTCCTGCGGATCGAGCGACGGCGTATCGATGCCGATCAGCTTCACACCAAGCGCGGCGAGCAGATCGATTGTCTCTGGCGCGACGGCGCAGAAGGCGCTGTCCCACGCGGTGGTCGGTGCGCGTTCGTAGGTGCGCAGCAGCACGCGCGGGGGTATGTCGCCGAGATCGCTTAGGGCGGCGGCCACGTGCCGCGGCTCCACCAGCGGCGCGGCGCCAATGCAGTGAATCACGCGACAGCGACCGAGGTAGGCATCGAGTGGTACTTTGCCGATCGCGAGGCCGTTCGCGTCGTAATGCAGCGGCGCATCGGTGTGCGCGCCGGTGTGCGGCGACAGTGTGAGCCGCGCGACATTGACCGGCGAGCCGGCTTCGATGCGCCACATACGCTCGATGCCGACCGGCGTATCGCCCGGCCAGACGGGCGTGGCGGTATCGACGGCAGGGGTGATGTCCCAGAGTGTGTTCATGGTTTCGCCAGGTGGGTCAGTCTTGCCTATCGAATGATAGGCAAAACGCGGCGAAATAAGCTTGCGAATAAATCTCGTTTTTTCCTGTCTCTTGGAACATAATTTGATCCAAACCGGAAAGGGAGACCGAAAATGAACGCGATCTCGCTCGACGCCACCGATTGCCGCATTCTGGCGGTGCTTCAGCAAGAAGGACGGATCAGCAACCTCGACCTCGCGGAGCGGATTTCGCTATCGCCGTCGGCGTGCCTGCGGCGTTTGCGGCTGCTGGAAGAGCAGGGGGTGATCGAACGCTACCGGGCCTGCCTGAACCAGCATGTGCTCGGTTTCGAACTGGAAGCCTTCGTGCAGGTATCGATGCGCAACGAGCAGCCGAACTGGCACGAGCGCTTTGCCGAAGCGGTACGCGACTGGCCGGAGGTGGTCGGCGCCTTCGTCGTGACGGGCGAAACGCACTATCTGCTGCGGGTCGTTGCGCACAACCTCAAACACTATTCGGACTTCGTGCTGGAGCGGCTGTACAAGGCGCCGGGCGTGCTCGATATCCGTTCGAACATCGTGCTGCAGACGCTCAAGGAAGATTCGGGTGTGCCGGTGGCGCTGGTGGAGGCGGGCACGCGGCTCGGAGCGGCGAGCGGCGGCCAGGCGTAGTCTGGCGCCAGTTTGTGGTTACTGCGGTAGCAAGGCCGCAGCGCGATCGCGGCTGAGGCGATATCAGGCGCCTCAGAGCGCCATCAGAGTGACTTCAGCCCGTGGAACTGACCGTTCTGGAAGACCAGCGGCGCCATCCCGGCGACGTTCTCATGGAGCCCGCAGCGCTCCACTTCGCCGACGAAGATCACGTGGTCGCCTTCGTCGTAGCGGCTGCGGTTATGGCATTCGAACCAGGCCAGCGCGCCGTCCAGTACCGGCATGCCGCTGTCGCCCTCGGCATGCGAGACACCCTCGAAGCGATCGCCCTTCACCGTGGCAAAACGCGTGCACAGATCGAGTTGCGACGCGGCGAGCACATTCACGACATAATGGCTGTTCGCCCTGAACACCGGCATCGACGCGGAGCGCGTAGCGAGGCTCCACAGCACGAGCGGCGGCGCCAGAGACACCGAATTGAACGAGCTCGCCGTGATGCCAAGTAGCTGGCCCGACGGCGCGCGCGTGGTAATCACGGTGACGCCGGTGGCGAACTGCGCGAGTGCGCGCTTGAATTCGGCTACGTCGAAATTTGGCGGTGTGGCGTGCTTCATCGGAGGAGTGCCCGCTTCGTTGGCCATCGTGGCCCGGTGACCGTGCGTGACGCTGCAGCGGGAAGAATTGATTCAAAAGTCATATTGAAAGTCGGCGATTTGTCCAAATTTTAACGGAATCGCGGACGGACCGGCCGTGCATCGTTGAGTTGGCGACGTTGGTCGGCCGGAGTACCGCATTGAAGGCCGCTCTTCGCTAAGCCAACCCCTCCATCATCTGTAGCCCCATTCCCGTGATCTAGCTTTGTGCCTAGCCATGCGTTGTCCGACGCCTGGCGATTGCTAGTGCTCGCAATCGCAAGCTGGATTTCATCGTGCAGTGTCTTCGCAAGACTCTTCAATACGTCGATGCTGCGCTTGCAAACCGGATACAGCGCGAAGTGCGCCCTGCAAGACGTACGGTGCTCGGCGCACCACCGTCGCCCAGGTGAACTCTCAATGGCGATCTGTATTTTTTACAAGACTCGCTGAAATCATTCCAATAAGCTCGCCTGGGTGTTTCGTTGGCATTACGGAGAAGCTAGGTGGTCATTGGAAATCTGAAGATCCTTTCCCGCGCTGAATACCGAAGCGACTATCAGTCGGCGCTCATTGCTACGCTTGGCCCATCGGGAACCAGCAGCGAGTTTGTTGCTGGCCAATTGTCAGAGAATATTGCACTCTTTCCCAGTTATGAATTGGCGGAAGAGCACATTCATATCATTGAAAATGAAGCAGTATTTCTCGTTGCAAATGCCTATCAAAACATAAACAGATTTTACATTTCGGAGAGAACGAAACCGGTTGCTGCATTATTTTGTGATACTCCATCTTATGTCCTGGCCTCCAGAGTTACCCGACTTCAGGATCTGGCTCGACAACCTCGTATTTCGTCCCATCGTGCGCCTGCTCACCTGATTGAACGCATATTGGCAAATTCCGAGTTCACGCTTGTTGAAACTGACTCCACTAGTGTGGCAGCCCGCATGGCAGCGGAATCTGCTGTTGATGCCTGTATCACGACACGAGTTGCGTGTGAAAAAGAAGGCCTAAATATTTTATATGAATCTGGAACGATCCCCATGCTTTGGACAATATTCTCGAGGAAGTAGACATGGAAAAAGGCATCGTAATTGTAAATGAAAATCTCCCAGTAGGATTGAAGGCGAATATTTGCGCAGTACTTGGAATGAGTCTTGGGAAAAAATACCCCGAAGTAGTAGGAGGGGATATTTTTACTCTGGACAGAGCGTCAATCTCAGGAATAACTCAGATCCCGTTACCAATTCTTCAGGGTTCATCCGAAAAACTCTCCGAAATATTTGAGATTCATCGCAATTCGGATGTATTTATGGCTATATTCGACAATTCCGCATTAACCACAAAAAATTATTCCGAATTTCAGAACAAAATATCGTGCATTAATCTCGCGGAACTCCAGATACATGGGCTGATCGCGTACGGTCCCAAGAAGACAATAAACAAAATCAGTGCGGATCTTCCACTTTTGAAATAGTTATGACGGAAATGATCTTTGTCGAAAATGTTAGATTTCTACGCGGCAGTAAAAATTTCAGGAATGAAGCGCCGGTAGTGGAAATCGAGTTATCACCGTACTGGATAGATAAATATCCTGTGACCAACGGTAGATTTAGCAATTTCATTCAATCGGGCGGGTATAGTACAAGAGAACTGTGGACTGAATTGGGGTGGTCTTTCATTCAATCTCGGGGAATACAAAAGCCGCTCTACTGGGAGGATGCTGCGTGGAACCAGCCAGACCAACCTGTCACGGGTGTTTCGTGGTGGGAAGCTTTGGCATTTGCGAAATCTGAAGAGAAAACGCTACCGACAGAAGCGCAATGGGAATATGCCGCAGGAAAAGGACAGGTAATTTATCCGTGGGGAGATGAAATTCCCAGCCCGGAATTGGCCAATTATGCGCCGGGTTGCGAACCTGCCGAACTGCATCGTCGAAGCACAGTTGTTTACGAGCATCCAAAGGGAATTTCTCGTATTGGTTGTTACGACATGGCCGGTAATCTCAATGAGTGGTGCATAGATAATATTTCCCAGAATTATCTATGGGATTTTTATAAACAAAATCCAGTGTTTTTAAGTGACGAAGATGCGCCTCATGTAGTTAAAGGAGGATCGGGACTTCATGACGAGGATTGTTTGAGATGTGCCAGCCGGGATTATTATCGACCAGAGATCCGGGACAACATTGTGGGCATCCGGTGCGTGAGAAACAAGAGAGCATGATGGGTGATTTGAATAAGAAAACGCCGTATCTGGAAAAGAAGCCATCCTCCTTGAGGTACTTTCAGGAGGGTCCTGCTTCGATTGATATTGAAAAATGGCGGCTCTCGATTTGTGGAGAAATTCCAAAAGAGATAAATCTGACATATCATGAAATATTGAAAATGCCTTCCGTATATTATCATCGTAGAAATGTTTGCGTCTGCTTATGGAGCATTAAGAGGCACTGGGAAGGCGTTTTGTTGAGAGACATTCTTTCTCTCACTGGAATTGATGTTAATGATCCTGATCTATATCTCCGTCAGTACAGTCAGGGTACGGAAAAGGGTGTCTACGATTCCACCGTGCATCTCAAGTCCGCAATAGAGAGAGACGCAATTTTGGCCTGGAAGGTCGATGGTGGTGCGCTTCCCGTAGAAAACGGTTATCCAATCAGATTCATCGATTTCGGCTTGTATCTATATAAATGCGTCAAAGCTCTTAGTAAAATAGAGATCACGAGGGAAAATAGAATTGGGTTTTGGGAAGACTATGCGGGATATAGTGTGGATGGCACAGTTCAGTCAAAGAGATACTACGCCATAGATCTTCAAAAGAAATTCTATTTTGATGGCATCGGCGAAGTCATGGACAGCGATATATAAGAATTATGGAAAATAACCTTATTAGCACACTGGTTGCAATGACAGGATTTGCGTTAGCGACATCC
Organism: Paraburkholderia acidicola; assembly: GCF_002362315.1. GTDB lineage: Bacteria > Pseudomonadota > Gammaproteobacteria > Burkholderiales > Burkholderiaceae > Paraburkholderia > Paraburkholderia acidicola. Next base: position 983,502 of record NZ_MTZV01000002.1, on the reverse strand, counting down.
GCTAGCCCCGGCCCAATCAATATCGTTTCTGCGATGTCGGGAGCGCGGTTTGGTGCCGGTCGGACAATTCCCTATATTCTCGGAGCAACAGTCGGATTCGTGTCGATTCTGGCGATTACAGGATCTGGATTAAGCCCTGTGATCATGCGTTTTCCTCATGTAGAACACGCCTTGGCTCTCCTCGGTTCACTCTACATGCTATATCTCGCATACAGCCTGGCAAGAGCTTCAATGGTCGACATGGATGAGTATGAAAAATCATCTCCACCAAACATCTTCGCTGGAATTCTTGCGCAATATACGAATCCGAAAGCCTGGATTGTCGCAATATCAGCGATTTCGATTTATGTATCCACTAACGAGAATTACAGCACTGCGCTTGCAATATTTTGCTGCATTTTTTTTATTATTTGCTTCCCATCACTTTGGGTATGGAGCATCATTGGAGCTTCTTTCTCGAGAAAACTTGGCGGAATCAAGATTTTCAATGTTGTGATGTCATGTTTGCTCGCGGGCTCTGTGGTTGCATTTATTTTAGATTATTTTAGATAATGCAAAATCTAGCGATACCAGATTAATTGACGTGGAGTTATACCTGTGATTTTCTTGAATGCTCGGGAAAAATGCGCCTGATCATAAAAGCCTAGCTCGTATGTGACACGGGAAATACTCCAGCCTCTTACCAATAATCGCTTTGCCATTCCAATCCGCCGCGCCATCCAGTACATATACGGTGGAACACCAACATGTTCCGTGAAAATGTTGAGTAGATAATTTGGACTTAGATCAACCAGCTTTGCAAGCGTTTCCAGTGTAATCAGCTCACCGGAATGTCTCCCCATCTCACCGGAAGCGTCCGTTGTAATGCTGTTCAAATAGTCCTTCACTACGTTGACGGCGTGTGGTTCTTCTCCCGTTCGCCCCTGCTTTGTCCTGGAATGACGCGACATAACTGCCTCAAGCATGCGAGTCACTTCTGAGTCAATGGCCAACCGCCATCCTACGTGATTTTGTTTTTCAAGCCGCATCTTGATTTCACGTAAAGACGATGCAACTAAACCATCGACATCAAAGGCGGTGTATTCAAGAAAGCCATGTATTATCCTGTTTCCCAGAAAATCATGCATGGATTTCTCAGTAATATAAATTGTTTGATATTTTAGCGATTCACTGATTGAATATCCGTCATGTAATTCGTCGGGATTCATGAGAGACAGAGTCCTGGGCGGAAGGACCTGTTTTTCTCTCCTATAGATGTTTCCACCAACCCCCTGTTCAATCACCCCGATTGCGTAAGAATCGTGACTATGTTTTCCGAACGGGTGCCCCTGAAATTTCACATCCAGCAACTCAACCCCGTCGTGCCACGCCAGGTGGTGGATTTTATTCATGGCGTTATTCTCAAATTCAATACTTCAGAACGATCACTTGATGCCAAATCTGGTTGGACTGCTCGGCGTCATAGAGTCTTGCTTCCCTCGCTTTTTGTAACGTGCACCCCGGGTGTCATCGTTGTTCCTCAATGGGCCGACTTGATATGAATGCGAGCCGACTCATATATCGGATCGTGGCGACGTCTCTTTCGTCGGCCAGAGAGGCTATTTGAACGTAACCCAGGTCTCGTTCTGGAGTGCTCCGAGACGCCAGCCATCTTCGTTTCCGGAGCGCACCCATGTGGCACTTCTCGACTAGTCATTCGCCACACTCCTATACTTGAGAGCCTGCGCACCACAAACCTCGCGAGTAACCTTGGAAGGCCGTCAGCCTTTGAGTGAAGTGCTGGGTAAGTATTGCTGAAATTTTTTCGCGATAGGTAAATTTCTGGCGATCAATTTTCGCTAGCAACGTTTCTACGGTGAGTGACATGTCTGAAATTGCAACTTTAGGCGGCGGATGTTTCTGGTGTCTCGAGGCCGTGTTTCTCGGTGTCGATGGTGTGAACGCCGTGGAATCGGGCTATGCCGGCGGCCACGCGCAGCGCCCGAGCTACGAGCAGGTCTGCGACGGCGAGACGGGACACGCGGAAGTCGTCAACGTCACCTTCAATCCGGCGAAAATCAGCTATCGCGAGATCCTCGATATTTTCTTCGCGATCCACGATCCGACCCAGTTGAACCGTCAGGGCAACGACGTCGGCACGCAATATCGGTCGGTGATTTTCACGCACTCGGATGCGCAACGCGACATCGCGCTGCAGGCCATCCGCGAGATCACCGCCGAGGCCATCTACGACGGACAGATCGTCACCCAGGTCCTGCCGCTAGACGGCAATTACTGGGCGGCCGAAGCCTATCACCAGAACTATTTCGCGCAGCATCCGGATCAGGGCTATTGCGCGTTCGTCGTCGCGCCGAAGGTAGCGAAATTCCGTCAGAAGTTCGCGCACCGGATCAAGGCGGGGTAAGCGGCGAGCGGCAGCGCTCGCCAGAACGGTGAGTGCCGTTACTCGCAGAACGAGTAGACGTTCCGCGACGGCTGGTCGCTGTCAGCTATCAGCTATCAGCTATCAGCTATCAGCCGTCATGCCGCATCCGCTCGATCGCATCAGCGATCAGGCGTGCGAGTTCCACGCAGCTGAGCGGCGCCGAGCCCTCGGCCTTGTTGTTCACCGCGATCAGCACCGGTTGCCCCGCAATCGCATACCTCGCTGCCAGTTCGGCGAGTGCGCGACGGGTTTGCGGATCTTCGTCGACGAGCCGGTCGAACGGCTCGTACTTGGCCTTCGCCTGCTCATATCGGAAACCGCCGTGCAGACTCCAGCGCACGATCAGCGGGCCGGATGGCGCATCGGCTTCCGCATCCAGCAGTGCGAGCGCAGCCGCCTGTCGCAACGGGTCCGGCATGCGCGCGTGAATGCCTACGCAGTAGCGCACGCCTGCCGCCTTTAGCGTGCGGATGAAGCGCGGCGTCAGCATGCTGGAGTCGCGAATTTCCACCGCATAGCAGGTGCCTTCGGGCAGCGGCGGCAGCGCCGCGACGAACGCGGCAAGGCGCTCGATAAACAACATCGGTTCCGCGAGCATCTCGTCGGGCAGCGGCGAGATCTGGAACACCAGCGCGCCGGCCTTCGCGCCGAGACCGTCGATACACGGCCGCACGAACTCATCGACGGCGAGTTGCGCGTTCAGGAAACACGGGTTGGCCGAGACCGGTTCGCCGCGTTCGGCGCGCACCGTCGCGTCGGTGACGAGCGCAGGCGCTTTGACGATGAAACGAAAATGGTCCGGCACCTGCTGTGCGTAGCGCAGGTAATCGGTGACCGGCAACGGCGCATAGAACGACCGGTCGATGCTGACCGTGCGCAGCAGCGGATGCGCGCCGTATGCGGGGAGGCCATCGCGCGACAGCTTGCTGTTGCTGTACTCGTCGCCGTAGACGATGCCGTTCCAGCCTGGAAACGACCACGACGACGTGCCGAGATGCACGTTCGGCGGCAGTGAGGCGGCGATCGCGAGTAAATCGGCGGAAGGTTCGGCGGCGAGCACGTCGCGGGCGCGGCGTTTTTTCGGTGGGGGGCTGTCGTTCGATACGGCCACTGGCGAGACCGACTCGTCGGCCCAGAGCGAAATGGTAGCGGTCGGCGATGCAGCGTCGTTCGCGTCCGCACGATTCGCTGTGCCTTGCGAGGCGCGTGCGGCCGGATCGAAGGAAGTGGTAGAAGTGGCAGTCGCGACGGCCGGGACCGCTCGGACAACCGGCATCCCGAACAGATCGAGCTGGTCTTCAGGCTCGAGACCGGCGTCACCAGTCTCATTCGTTTCCTGCGCGGATTGCGCCAACGCGCGTTCGTCCATCGGGTTCTGCTGTGAAGTCAAGGTTGCGCCGTAGCCGTCGCGCACGGCTGCGGCGCAACGGGTTTACAGCGGTTTGTCGTACATATAGCGCCGCGACCACGGCAGCGTTTTCGCGCTGCGTCCGGACTTGCGGCACACCACCTGGTAGATCGACACGTCGTCGTTTTCGAACGCGTAGGCGCAGCCTGCCAGGTACACGCGCCAGATGCGAAACTTCTCGTCGTCGACGAGCTTCTTCGCTTCTTCCGCATGCGTTTCGAAGTTGTCCGCCCAGATGTCGAGCGTGTGCGCATAGTGACGGCGCAGACTCTCGACGTCAACCGCTTCGAGCCCGCCGCGCTGCATCGATTCGAGCGCGAGACTGATGTGCGGCAACTCGCCGTCCGGGAACACATAACGATCGATGAACTCGCCGCCGCCAAGCGCCGTTTCGCCACTGTCCGAATCCGACGACGTGATGCCGTGATTCATCGCGATACCGTCATCGACGAGCAGGTCGTGAATCTTCTGGAAATAGCCCGGCAGATTCTTGCGCCCAACGTGCTCGAACATGCCGACGCTCGTGATCCGGTCGAACTGCCCGGGAACGTCGCGGTAATCCTGCAACCGGATTTCGATCTTGCCCTCGAGTCCTGCCGCCTTCACACGCGCGGTAGCGAGATCGAACTGGTTCTGCGACAGCGTGACGCCGACGCATTGCGCGCCGAACTTCTGCGCCGCGCGCAGCACGAGCGCCCCCCAGCCGCAACCGATATCGAGCAGGCGCTGACCCGGTTGCAACTGGATCTTCGTCAGGATGTGGTCGATCTTCTTGATCTGCGCGGTGGCAAGGTCTTCATCGCCGTTCTCGAAGTACGCGCACGAGTACACCATGTTCTCGTCGAGCCACAGCTTGTAGAACTCGTTCGAGACGTCGTAGTGATACTGGATCGCCTTCTTGTCCGACGACTTCGAGTGATTGAAGTAGCGTCGCACGCGCGCCAGCTTGCCCGCGCTCGTGACCGTACTGCGCGCAAGCGAATAGCCGATGTTGATGATGTCCGACAGCTTGCCTTCGATGTCGATCTTGCCCTTCACGTACGCCTCGCCCAGATTGTCGAGGCTCGGTTCGAGCAGATATGGCAGCGCGGTTGCGCTCTTCACGTGCAGCGTGACCTGGGGCGTGGCGAACTGCCCGAAGTCATGTTGCTGGCCGTCCCACAGCACGAGCCGTGCGGGCAGGTTGGCCGTGCTCTTTACGTCTTCTACCCACTGCGCCAGCTTCTTCTCCCAGAACATGTGATTTCTCCGTGTCCAATGAAATTCAAAGCAAAGCCTGCTGATTCGCCGTGCACCCGCACACGCGATCCGTTCAGCGAAACCGGCTACCTGTGCTGCCGTGTTTCGCTGGCTTTATCCGCTGCATCAAGGCGCGAGGCGAGCGATGCGCCAGCTGCCGCCGGCACCATCGGTTGTGTCCCGCGTGTAGCGCAGACGGTCGTGCAGCCGCGACGGCCTGCCTTGCCAGAATTCGATCGAGTCGGGAACGAGGCGATAGCCGCCCCAATGCGGCGGGCGTGGCGGATGGTCGCCATACTGCGCACTGATTTCCCGTTCGCGCGCTTCGAGTTGCGCACGGCTTTCAATTACCTGACTTTGATCCGATGCCCATGCGCCGATTCGCGAACCGAGCGGGCGCGATGCGTAATAGGTGTCGCTTTCTTCTGCGTCAGTCTTAACGATAGTGCCTTCTACGCGCACCTGTCGTTCGAGTTCGACCCAATGAAACAGCAGGCTCGCGTAGGCGTTGTTCGCGAGTTCGCGGCCTTTGCGGCTTTCATAGTTGGTGAAGAACACGAAGCCGCGCGCGTCGACGCCCTTGATCAGTACGATACGCGCCGATGGCCGGCCGAGCGGATTGACGGTGGCGAGCGTCATCGCGTTAGGTTCGGGAATCTGTGCGTCCTGGGCCTGGGCAAACCACGCGTTGAACTGCTGGATCGGATCGCGATCGACGTCGGCTTCGTCCAGCGAACCGAGCGAATAATTTTTGCGAAGTTCGGCGAGTGAGGTCATTTTCTTATGCGAGCACTACAGTGGGGCCAGTATAGCTAAGGAACGAATTTTCTGTGTGCAGCCCCACAGCCCATATGGAATACCGGCGGGCGCCTGCCGCCACCCGACTCGGCCCGATCGGGCAAAATACGGGCTTCGGGCACCGCCTGCCCCAGGCTGCCCAGCCTGCAGCCTGTTTCCCGACGAGCCTCCGATCATGTCCACGCCTCACGCGAACGCCTCATCCGATGTTACTCCCAGCATCGCCGCCATTGAAACCACGGCGGACGCCGACCGTGCACGGCGCTTCGGTGGCGTCGCGCGGCTGTACGGCGCAGCGGCGCTCGCCGCGTTCGAGCGTGCGCATGTGGCGGTGATCGGGATCGGCGGGGTGGGGTCGTGGGCGGCCGAGGCGCTCGCGCGCAGTGCGATCGGCACGCTGACGCTGATCGATCTCGACAACGTCGCGGAAAGCAATACGAACCGGCAGATCCACGCGCTCGATGGTAACTACGGCAAGCCGAAGGTCGATGCGATGGCCGAACGCATTGCGTTGATCGACCCCGCGTGCAAGGTGCGGGTCGTCGAGGACTTCGTGGAGGCGGGCAACTTTCCGGCGCTACTTGGCGGCGGCTTCGACTATGTGATCGATGCGATCGACAGTGTGCGTACGAAGACTGCGCTGATCGCGTGGTGCGTCGAACAGGGGCAGCCGCTCATCACGGTGGGCGGCGCGGGTGGTCAGCTCGATCCGACGCGCATCCGCATCGACGATCTCGCACTGACCATCCAGGACCCGCTGCTGTCGAAGGTGCGCGGGCAATTGCGCAAGCAACACCGCTTTCCGCGCGGACCGAAGGCGAAGTTCAAGGTGAGCGCGGTGTATTCAGACGAACCGCTGATCTATCCGGAAGCGGCCGGGCCCAGCGTCGATCAACTGGATGAACAGAACGATCCGGACGAACCGATGACCACGAGCGGGCCGGTGGGACTCAACTGCGCGGGCTTTGGATCGAGCGTGTGCGTGACCGCGAGCTTCGGTTTTGCCGCGGCTGCGCACGTGCTGCGGGCGCTTGCGCAACGCGCGGGCTAGAGCCTGTTCCCCGCACTGCAATCCTCGCGCTCGGCCTTTCTGGCGGCCAGCGCAAGCCAGTTATCGGCGTGCACAGATCCCTCGCCCGCGCGCCGCGATTAGAACAGCGCCGCGCTAAGCTTGCGCCGCCATTGCGCGACCAGCTCTGGCTGGTGAGCGGCAAGATCAAACACCGATAGCATCGTCTTGCGGCCAATGTCGTCACGGAACGCACGGTCGCGCCGGACGATTTCGAGCAGATGTTCGAGCGCGCCCGCGTAGTTGCGTCGTGCGATCAGTGCGCTTGCCAGGTCGAAGCGCGCTTCGAGGTCGGCGGGGTTGCCGGCGACGCGGGCTTCGAGGGCGTCGGTGGGCGGGAGATCGGCGGCGGCGTCGAGCGCGTCGAGCCGGGTCTTGATCGCGTTGTAGCGCGCGTCGATGCCCTGGGTCGTTTTCGGCGACAGCAGGTCCACTTCGTTGCGCGCTTCGTCGAAACGATTGTCGTCGAGTAGCAATTCGATCAGATCGAGCCGCGCGTCTTCATAACCGGGATCGAGGGCGAGGGCGGCCTTCAGCGCGTCGTACGCATCTTCGCGCCGGCCTTCGGCGAGCGCGGCCTGCGCATTTTGCCGCGCGGCATCCGCGCCGTCCGGCACGAGTCGGTCGAGGAATTCGCGCAACTGGCTTTCCGGCAGCACGCCGACGAACTGGTCGACCGCCTGGCCGTCCGCGAATGCAACGACATGCGGGATGCTGCGCACGCCAAAGTGCGCGGCGAGTTCCTGGTTCTCGTCGACGTTGACCTTGACGAGCCGCCATTTGCCTTCGTACTCCGTTTCGAGCTTTTCCAGCATCGGTCCGAGTGTCTTGCACGGGCCGCACCACGGCGCCCAGAAGTCGACCAGCACGGGGGCCAGCGTCGACGCTGCGATCACGTCTTTTTCGAAAGTGGCCAGAGTGGTGTTCATTGCATCCTCATCGGTGTGACTATCGCGTGCAGATAGGGGCGAAAGCGCTGAATTCAATGCTTGATGCCCAGATGGCACGCTCGTGCGGCGTGCCTATGTAGTTTGATTATGCAACCGGCTCAGGCCGGCTTGCGCTCCGGCAACGGAATCCATTCGGTCTCGCCAGGTACCTTGCCCATCTGCTGATCCGTCCAGGCTGTTTTCGCGCGTTCGATTTTCTCGCGCGAACTCGCGACGAAATTCCATTCGATAAAACGCTCGCCTTCGAGCTTCTCGCCGCCCGCCAGCATCACCGTCGCCCCGCCGGTGCTCGCGAGCGTGACGGTTTCGCCCGGCACGAGCACCGCCATCTGGCCGGGTTCGAGCGGCGTACCGTCGATCGCGAGATCGCCTTCCACGAGGTACACGCCGCGCTCGTCATGCTCCGGTTCGAGTGCAAATGCGCTGCCCGGTGTGAAATGCGCGGCGACGTAGAGCGTGCCCGAAAACGTTCTGGCCGGCGCCGTGTGTCCGAACGCCGTGCCCGCGATGACACGCAGCGTGACGCCGTTACGCTCGATCTGCGGCAGCGTTGCGGCTGGGTGATGTTCGAACGACGGCTCGACGTCTTCGTCGGCGAGCGGTAGCGCGACCCAGGTCTGGATGCCGTGGATGGTCGTGCCGGCTGCGCGTTCCACCGGCGGCGTGCGCTCCGAATGAACGATGCCGCGGCCGGCCGTCATCCAGTTGACGTCGCCGGGAACAATCTTTTGCTCCGTGCCGAGACTGTCGCGATGCATGATCGCGCCGTCGAACAGATAGGTGACCGTCGCGAGACCGATGTGCGGATGGGGGCGCACGTCGAGACCGACGCCGGCCGCGAGCGTGGCCGGCCCCATGTGATCGAAGAAGATGAACGGGCCGACCAGGCGCGCTGCCATCGCCGGCAGCACACGCCGCACGGCGAGATTGCCGATGTCGCGCAAATGAGGTTTGAGGACCGCTTTGATCGAGGAGGACATGGCGCGCTCGGGGAAGAAGGGGACGATCGCCCATTCTACTGCCCGCGACGTGTCGTCATCATCGAGGCACGTCCAGGCACGCCCATGCACGGCTATGCCATGCGGTTTTTCGCCAGCGGCGGATTCGCTGCGAAATAGCGCTTGATGCCCTTCAGGATTGCGTTCGCCATCTTGTCGCGATAGGCGTCGTCGTTGAGGCGCCGTTCCTCGTCGGGGTTGCTGATGAACGCGGTCTCGACGAGGATCGACGGGATGTCGGGCGCTTTCAGCACGGCGAAGCCGGCCTGTTCGACCGAGCCCTTGTGCAGCTTGTTGATGTCGCCGATCTCGTTCAGCACGAAGTTGCCGTAGCGCATCGAATCGCGGATCTGCGCCGTGGTCGACATGTCGAAGAGCGCGCGGTTGACGCTCGCGTCGGCGGTCTTCACGTTGATCCCGCCGATCTGATCCGACGAGTTCTCCTTGTTCGCCATCCAGCGCGCCGCGGCGCTCGACGCGCCGTGATCCGACAGCGCGAACACCGACGATCCGCTGGCCTGCGGCGTCGTGAACGCATCGGCGTGGATCGACACGAACAGGTCCGCACCGACGCGCCGCGCTTTCTGCACGCGCACGTTGAGCGGCACGAAGAAATCGGCGTCGCGCGTCATCATCGAGCGCATGTTCGGTTGCGCATCGATCTTTGCGCGCAGTTTCTTCGCGATGTCGAGCGCGATGTGTTTTTCGTACGTGCCACCACCGCCGATCGCGCCCGGGTCCTCGCCGCCGTGACCAGGATCGATCGCGACGGTCAGCAGGCGCAACGTGCTGCCGTTGCCGGACTTCGGCGCCGTGAACTTGTAGCTGTCGTCACCGCTGCCGTTGTCATCGCGGCTGTCGTCGCTATTGTCGTTGCGCGCGATGGCCGTGGGCGGTGCCACCGGCGGCTTGCCGGGCGGACGCGTCGGTGTAGTGGGCGTCGGCGTGACGCGCGTCGGCGGACGCACGGTGTCGCCCGCGGGCGGGTTGTTCTGCGCGTAGCGCTGGAAGAACGCATCGCTGTTGTCGGTCCCGGTGGGCGGCGTGGCTGGGCCGCTCAGTGTCGCGGGCGGCGCGCTGTTGTTGTCGTTGAGCTGCTGTTGCTTGTGCTCGGACTGCGCGAGCAGATCCATCAACGGGTCGGGCGCAACGGCGGGATACAGATCGAACACCAGCCGGTACTTGTAGGCGCCGATCGGTTGCAGCGTGAACACCTGCGGTTTCACCGATCCCTTCAGGTCGAACACCATCCGCACGACATGCGGCTGATACTGCCCGACGCGCACGGCCTCGATCTGCGGATCGTTCGGTGTGATCTTCGAGACCAGGTCGCGTAGCGCCTGATCGAGATCGAGGCCGGTCAGGTCCACCACCAGCCGGTCGGGCGACTGCAGCGTCTGCTGTGTGGTTTGCAGCGGCTGATCGGATTCGATCGTCACGCGGGTGTAGTCGCGCGCGGGCCATACGCGCACGCCAAGTACCGAACTGGCATGCGCGAGGCGCGGCGCGACGAGGCCGAGTATCAGCGTCGATGCGCCGGCGCGCAGGATCTGCCTGCGCCGCCAGTTATGCGTCGCGGTGGCGGCGGCTTCGATCGAATGAAACGGTTTGATCAACATCTTTCGAGACATGCTTTTCCTGGTTCGCTGTATGCGTGGGCGACGAGCAGGCGCCCGTCGCCCACGACTTCAAGCGAGAAGACAAGATCCGGTGTGCCTAGCAGACCGCCCGCCTGTTGCGGCCATTCGACGAGGCAGATCGCCCCGGAATCGAAGTACTCGCGAAAGCCGGCATCGGCCCATTCGGCCGGATCGGTGAATCGATACAGATCGAAGTGATACAGCTCAAGTTCCCCATCGGGACGTTCGACCGCATACGGTTCGACGAGCGTGTAGGTCGGGCTGCGCACGCGGCCGGTGTGGCCGAGGCCGCGCAAGGTCGCGCGCACGAGGGTGGTTTTGCCCGCGCCGAGATCGCCGATGAGCTGCACCTGCAGCCCCTGGAACGTGGGCTGACCGCCTGATGAAGGCAGCGCAGTACGCACGGTTTCGATCGCGTCCGCGAAGCGCACACCGAACGCAATGGTGGCGGCTTCGTCCACGAGCGCGAAGTGGCGCTCGAGCAGGGCGTTAGCGGGCAATTGAAGAAGGCGATCGGGCTGGTCGGGCATTCTCGTAAAATGGCGTGATGAACCGAAGTCCGCAGTACCCCGTTGCAGACACGCCTGCGTCCGATGACGATGCGCGTGCCATGCGTCGTTTCGATGAAGCGGCGCTGACAGCGCTCGCCCTGCGCATCAAGACATGGGGCCGCGAACTGGGTTTCGGTGCGCTCGGTATCAGCGATGCCGAACTGCCCGATGCCGAGTCGGGACTCGCTGCGTGGCTCGAGGCGGGCTACCACGGCGAGATGGATTATATGGCCAAACATGGGATGAAACGCGCGCGGCCGGCCGAGCTTGTGGCCGGCACGCGACGCGTGATCACGGCCAGAATCGCCTATTTGCCCGCGCTGACACTGACGGGAGCGCATGCTGGAAAGGAAGCCGAAAGCGATCCGCTAGTCGCTTCAGACGCGCCCGACTGGCGTGCGGACGAAATGGCGCGGCTCGCCGATCCGTCCGCGGCGGTCGTGTCGATTTATGCACGCGGCCGCGATTATCACAAGGTGATGCGCCAGCGATTGCAGCAGCTCGCGGAGCGCATCGAAGCGGAAATCGGCGCCTACGGCTATCGCGTTTTCACCGATTCGGCGCCGGTGCTCGAAGTAGCGTTCGCGCAGAACGCGGGGATCGGCTGGCGCGGCAAGCACACGCTGCTACTGCAGCGCGACGCCGGTTCGCTGTTCTTTCTCGGCGAGATCTATGTCGATCTGCCGTTACCTACCGACGCATCGATCGATCCCGATAGTGCGCCCGAAACCGCCGGCGCTCATTGCGGAAGCTGCACGCGGTGTATTGACGCATGTCCGACCGGCGCGATCGTCGAGCCCTACAAGGTGGATGCGCGGCGCTGCATCTCGTATCTGACGATCGAACTGAAAGGCAGTATTCCAGAAGATCTGCGGCCGCTGATCGGCAATCGTGTGTACGGGTGCGACGACTGTCAGCTCGTGTGTCCATGGAACAAGTTCGCCCAGGCTGCGCCGGTCGCCGATTTCGACGTGCGGCATGGGCTCGATCGGGCGTCGCTGGTGGATCTGTTCGACTGGAGCGCCAGCGATTTCGATACGCGGATGCAGGGCAGCGCGATTCGCCGCATCGGCTACGAGTGCTGGCTGCGCAATCTTGCGGTCGGTATGGGCAACGCGCTACGTGCCGATGCGGCAACGCTCGCCGGCGCTGCCCGTTCCGCGATCGTCGACGCATTGCGCCGGCGCGCGGACGATCCGTCGCCGCTGGTTCGCGAGCATGTTCAATGGGCTCTCGAAGCAGCGTAAAGTAAGGGCATTTTCCGGCGTTATTACGTGGCCGGGTCGCATATCGCCGGGCTAGCAGGAGGCAACGATGTTCCACGCAGTAATCGACGCACCGTTTGGCAAGGTTGGTGTCCGTCTCGAAGACGGCACGGTGCGCGAGATCGTCTATCTACCGGTTTCGGTCGACAACATCGCCCCCACCTCACCCCTTGCGTTGCGTGCGGTCGAGCAGATCGAGCGCTACTTCGAACGCGCGTCGGCCACTTTCGATCTACCGCTCGCGCACGTCGGCACCGCGTTTCAGCGCCGCGTGTGGGACGCGATCTGCGATATTCCGCCGGGTAACGTGCTTACCTACGGACAAATCGCGAGGAAAATCGGCAGCGCGCCGCGCGCGGTCGGCCAGGCGTGCGGCTCGAACTATTTCCCGATCGTGATTCCGTGTCATCGCGTGGTGGGGTCGAACTGGATCGGCGGTTTTGCGCATCAGGATGGAGAGGGCTATCTGCGCGAGGTGAAGCGCTGGCTGCTCACCCATGAAGGTGTGCCGTATGCAGGCGGTGGCCACATGAAGCAGATGGGTCTCGCGCTATGAGCGAAGCCGCTTCGAATACCGCCGACGCCTCCTCTTCCTCCGACACCGTTGCAACGTCGCCGCTCTTCACGGCCAGCACCGCATCGATCGATGCGTTTTGCGACGCGCTGTGGCTCGAACACGGCCTGTCGCGCAACACACTCGATGCCTACCGCCGCGATCTCAAGCTCTTTGCCGAGTGGCTTGCCCGTACACGCGACCTGTCGCTCGACGCCGTCACCGAACCCGAGGTGACTGCCTACAGCGTGGTGCGCCAGAAAGACAAGTCGACCTCGGCGAATCGCCGGCTGTCGGTGTTCCGGCGTTACTACGCGTGGGCCGTGCGCGAGCATCGCGCGGCTGTCGATCCGACGCTGCGCATCCGTTCGGCGAAGCAGCCGCCACGCTTTCCCGGGACGCTCACGGAAGCGCAGGTTGAAGCGCTGCTCGGTGCCCCCGATGTCGATACGCCGCTCGGCCTGCGCGATCGCACGATGCTCGAGTTGATGTACGCAAGCGGGCTGCGCGTGACCGAACTCGTTACGCTAAAAACCGTCGAGGTCGGCCTCAACGATGGCGTGGTGCGCGTGATGGGCAAGGGCTCGAAAGAGCGGTTGATTCCGTTCGGCGAGGAAGCGCATGGCTGGATCGAGCGCTATCTGCGCGAGGCGCGGCCGGAACTGCTCGGCGCGCGCGCAGCCGATGCGCTGTTCGTCACGGCGCGCGCGGAAGGTATGACGCGGCAGCAGTTCTGGTACATCATCAAGCGCCACGCCGCGACCGCAGACGTTCACGCGCCGCTGTCGCCGCATACGTTACGGCACGCGTTCGCGACGCATCTGCTGAATCACGGCGCCGATCTGCGCGTCGTGCAACTGCTGCTTGGGCACACCGATATTTCAACGACGCAGATCTATACGCACGTTGCGCGCGAGCGGCTGAAGTCGTTGCATGCCGCGCATCATCCGCGTGGGTGATGACCGGTTGAGGCGTCACGCAACGTCACACGACGTCGCGCAACTTATGCTTGAGAATCTTGCCCGTTGAAGCAGCTGGCAGCGCCGCAAGCACACGGATTTCGGCCGGTTGCTTGTAGGGCGCAAGCCGCTCCCTGCACCATTGCGCCAGCACATCGGGCAGCACAGTCGAACCCGCCGCCAGCTCGACGAAGGCAACGACTTCTTCGTTGCCCTCCACCGCCCGACCCACCACCGCCGATTGCACGACTTCCGGGTGCGCATTCAGCACGTGTTCGACTTCGGCGGGATAGACGTTGAAGCCCGAGCGGATGATCAGCTCCTTGCTGCGCCCGACGATATGCAGCGCACCGTCTGCGTCCTGGCGGGCGAGATCGCCGGTCTTCAGCCAGCCGTCGCTGGTGACGGTGGCGTGCGTTTGTTCCGGGTTGCGGTAGTAGCCGAGCATCACGTTCGGGCCGCGCGCCCACAACTCGCCGATCTCGCCGGGCGCGGCCTCGACGCCGTCCAGCGTGACGAAGCGCAGCTCGACGCCGGGAATCGTTTGTCCAACCGAGCAATCGGTGCGCGGCGCATCGAGCATCGTCTGCGCGATGGTCGGGCTGCTCTCCGTCATGCCGTAACCGTTGTGCAGCGTGACGCCATACACGCCTTCGACGCGCGCTTTCAGCGCCGCGTCGAGCGGCGAACCGCCCGAGTAGGCAAACCGCAGATGCGGTGCCGACCACGCGTGGCCCTGCGTCTGCAGATGCTCGAGTAGCTTCGCGTGCATCGCGGGCACGCCCTGGAAGATCGAAATCCGTTCTTCGGCAAGCGCGCGCCGCACCGCTTCGGGCGAAAAGCGCGAGGCGAGCCGCAGCGTCGTGCCCGCGAACAGGCTGCCGAGACACACCGAGGCGAGACCGTACACATGCGAGATCGGCAGTACGGCGTAGACGACGTCGTTCGGACCGATGCGGCGCAACGCGCTCGAAATCCCGGCGATGAACAGCAGGTTGCGATGCGACAGCATCACGCCTTTCGGCGCGCCGGTGGTGCCGGTCGTGTAGATGAGGGCGGCGCATTGACGGTCGTTGGCGGCTTCGACCGGTTCGGTGGTAACGCTTGTGTCGAGTGCGTATGACCACGCGCCGATGTCGATAGCAAACGTGGGCGCTGCCTGTGCGTCGTGGCGCTGCGCGTGCTGCCGTGCATCGGGCGACGCTTCGATCGCATACGCGACGATGCGCGGTTGCGCATGGGCGCGGATTGCATCGAGTTCGGCGGCCGAAAGGCGTGCGTTCGATACGAGCGCCCACGCGTCGAGCTTCGCCGCCGCGAACAGCAGCACCACCTGCACGACGCTGTTTTCCGCCACGATCATCACGCGATCGCCGCCGCGCACGCCTAGCGCCTGCAGGATCGCAGCGACGCCGTCGATCGCTTCGGCGAATTGCGCATAGGTCAGGCTGCGTGCGTCTTCGATCAGCGCCGGATGCTCAGGCTGCCGGGCCGCCGCGCGCGCCGGAAGCTCGGCGATGCGTGCGGGCAGGGCGGCGAGCAGGGCGGGGACGTCGATGGGCGGACGAGGGGCGTGCGTAGCGGCGCCCTGTGAGTCGATATTCAATGCTGTCTCCGGTGCCATGCGGGATGATTGCTGCATCGTCTGGATGACCTGTGAACGACTTAGGTGACGGGTCGACCGGTCCATCCATGCGATGATTTTCGAACGATCGTGCCACAAGCCACGGCCGCGCACAATCGAGGATAGGGCAAATAGCCGTTGCGCAGCACGGCCATTACAATGCGCCGATGAGCAAATCCAGACACGTTTCCGAAACGCCCGCGACCCAGTTTCTGCGCCGGCACGGTGTCGCGTTCGACGAGCATCCGTATGACTATGTCGAGCATGGCGGCACCGCCGAATCGGCGCGCCAGCTCGGTGTCGACGAGCATCACGTGGTGAAGACGCTGGTGATGGAAGACGAGCATGCCAAACCGCTGATCGTCCTGATGCACGGCGACCGTACCGTCTCGACGAAGAACCTCGCGCGGCAGATCGGCGCGAAGCGCGTCGAGCCGTGCAAGCCCGAAGTCGCGAACCGGCACTCCGGTTATCTGATCGGCGGTACGTCGCCGTTCGGCACGCGTAAGGCGATGCCGGTGTATGTCGAATCGACGGTACTCGAACTCGAACGCGTTCTGCTGAACGGCGGGCGGCGCGGTTTTCTCGTCAGTATCGAGCCCGCTGTGCTCATCGCGTTACTCGATGCGAAGCCCGTGCAGTGCGCGAGCGTAGAGTGAGCTGGGTGACGCTGGACGCGTAGCGAAGTGGCGGTTCGGTAGAATGGCGGCCGTTGCGTTCGTGTTCGTGTGCAGCGGCGGCGCCTTCCCCCTAAGACCAAGAGACAAAAGAGCCCCAACATGGAAAACCTGATCGTCGCTGTCGCAGCCTATCTGATCGGTTCGGTGTCGTTTGCCGTGATCGTCAGCGCTGTGATGGGGTTGGCCGACCCGCGCTCGTACGGTTCGAAGAACCCCGGCGCGACCAACGTGCTGCGCAGCGGCAACAAGACAGCGGCAATCCTGACGCTGGTCGGCGATGCGTTCAAAGGCTGGCTCGCGGTCTGGCTCGTCGATCACTTCGGTGCGCATTACGGCCTCGACGACGACGCGGTTGCGCTTGCGGCGATCGCCGTGTTCCTCGGTCACCTGTACCCGCTGTACTTCCGCTTCAAGGGCGGCAAGGGCGTGGCGACCGCGGCGGGCGTGCTGCTCGCGATCAACCCGGTGCTGGGTCTCGCCACGCTGCTGACGTGGGTGATCGTCGCGTTCTTCTTTCGCTACTCGTCGCTGGCGGCGCTGGTGGCCGCGATCTTCGCACCGCTTTACGACGGGTTCCTGTTTGGGCCGAGTATCGTCACGCTTGCGATCGTCGTGATGAGCGCGCTACTGATCTGGCGTCACCGCGGCAATATCGCGAAGCTGATGGCGGGGCAGGAAAGCCGGCTCGGTGGGAAGAAAGACGACGCGGGCCAGGCTGCGGGCGGTGACAAGCGTCAGCAGCGTCGCCACTGAATGGGCCGGGGCGTACGGCGCGGTTTGCCATGCCGGCGCGCTAGCTGCATCAGTTGCGCCGGCTAAACGGTCGCGTTGACCGCACCGCCTCAGTCGCGAAAGTTGTTGAAGTCGAGCGGCGTATCGGTGACATCCTTGCGCAGCATCGCGATCACGCCTTGCAGATCGTCGCGCTTCGTCCCGGTCACGCGCACCGCGTCACCCTGAATGCTCGCCTGCACCTTGATCTTGCTGTCCTTCACGAGTTTGACGATTTTCTTCGCGAGATCGCCCGACACACCTTTCTTCACGGTGACGATCTGCTTGACCTTGTCACCGCCGATCTTCTCGATCTTGCCGTAGTCGAGGAAACGCACGTCGACGTTGCGCTTCGCCATCTTCGACAGCAGGACGTCCTTGACCTGGCTCAGCTTGAATTCGTCGTCGGCGAACGCGGTCAGTTCGCGTTCCTTCTGCTCGACACGGGCATCGGACCCCTTGAAGTCGAAACGGGTGGAGATTTCCTTGTTGGACTGCTCGATCGAGTTCTTGACTTCGATCATGTTGGCTTCGCTGACGACGTCGAACGATGGCATTGCTTTCTCCCAATAGTGCTGCGTGCGCGGCGCGGCAGGGGCTGCGCACCACGCTCTCGCTATAATCACGGACCGGTTGTCATTTTACCGGCGCCATCTCGTTTGCCCAAGGCCGCTGCGCAATAAGCAGTGATGTCGCAGGAGCATTCCGCGATCCTGATCGATCGATCACCTCGTTATTCCCGTGTATTCCCATGCTGCAGCCTGATTCCCCCTCGTTCGTTACCGGCTACCCGCTACGGGCGCACAACACTTTCGGCTTCGATGTGCGCGCGCGTGTCGCGTGCCGGATCGAGCATGAAGCGCAGTTCGCGGCGGCCGTGCGCGACCCGCGGGCGGCGGGGCTGCGCCGGCTCGTGCTGGGCGGTGGCAGCAACCTGGTATTGACCAGCGATTTCGACGGGCTGGTGCTGCTCGTCGCATTGCAGGGGCGCCGGGTAGTTCGCGAAGACAGCGATGCATGGTACGTCGAAGCCGCAGCCGGCGAGAACTGGCACGCGTTCGTCGCGTGGACGCTCGACCACGGGCTGCCCGGCCTCGAAAACCTGGCGCTGATTCCGGGTACCGTCGGTGCGGCACCGATCCAGAACATCGGTGCGTATGGGCTCGAGATGGCCGAGCGTTTCGCCTCGCTGCGCGCCGTGGATCTCGCCACCGGCGATATCGTCGAAATGGACGCTGCTGCGTGCCGGTTCGGGTACCGCGACAGTTTCTTCAAGCAGGAAGGGCGGGACCGTTTTGCCATCGCATCGGTGACATTCAGGTTGCCGAAAGCCTGGACGCCGCGTGCCGCCTACGCCGATCTCGCGCGACAACTCGCTGTGCAGCAACAGGCCGACGCACCGGATGCACGAGCGATCTTCGATGCGGTGGTGGCGGTGCGCCGCGCGAAACTGCCCGACCCGTCCGCACTGGGCAATGCCGGCAGCTTCTTCAAGAACCCGGTCATCGATGCCGCGCATTTTGCCGCATTGAAGGCGCGCGAGCCGGAGCTGGTGTCCTATCCGCAACCCGACGGCAGCGTGAAGCTGGCGGCAGGATGGCTGATCGATCAGTGCGGCTGGAAAGGCCGGGCCATTGGCGCGGCCGCCGTGCACGAGCGTCAGGCGCTCGTGCTGGTGAATCGCGGCGGCGCGACCGGCGCCGAGGTGCTCGCGCTGGCGCGTGCGATTCGTGAGGATGTGCTGCGCCGGTTCGACGTGGAGCTTGAAATGGAGCCGGTGTGTCTCTGATGCGCTGCGTGCGAAGCGACCTCGCGGTCTTTTCAGGTACGTTTTGCACCTGAAAGCTGTCTGGCTGCGAGGCCGGAAATAGCGCGTATCGCTCAGTGGTTCAGCTTGCCGAGCAGCAGAAATTCCATCAGCGCCTTCTGCACGTGCAGGCGGTTTTCCGCCTCGTCCCACACGACGCTTTGCGGCCCGTCGATCACTTCCGCGCTGACTTCTTCGCCGCGGTGCGCCGGCAGGCAATGCATGAAGAGCGCGTCCGGGCGCGCGCGCGCCATCATGTCCGCGTCCACGCACCAGTCCGCAAAGGCTTTCTTGCGGACTTCGTTTTCCGCTTCGAAACCCATGCTGGTCCAGACATCGGTGGTAACGAGGTCGGCGCCCGCGCAGGCTTCGTCCGGATCGTCGAATTCCTTGTAGAACGGCGCGCTATCCGCGGAAACCAGCCCGTGGTCGAGCTTGTAGCCCGGCGGCGTGGACAGTTGCAGCTTGAAGCCGAGAATCTGCGCGGCTTCGATCCACGTGTAGAGCATGTTGTTCGCGTCGCCGACCCACGCGACCGTCTTGCCGCGAATCGGCCCGCGATGCTCGTAGTACGTGAAGATGTCCGCCAGCACCTGGCACGGGTGATATTCGTTGGTCAGACCGTTGATGACCGGCACGCGCGAGTTGTCGGCAAAGCGCTGGAGAATGTCCTGGCCGAATGTGCGGATCATGATGATGTCGACCATTCGCGAGATGACCTGGGCCGCGTCTTCGATCGGTTCGCCGCGCCCGAGCTGGGTGTCGCGCGTGCTCATGAACACCGCGTGACCGCCGAGCTGGAAGATGCCCGCTTCGAACGACAGGCGCGTGCGAGTCGAGTTCTTCTCGAAGATCATCGCGAGCGTGCGGTCGTGCAGCGGATGATACGTCTCGTAATTCTTGAACTTGCGTTTCAGGATGCGTGCGCGTTCGAGCACGTACTCGTAGTCGTCCAGCGAGAAATCCTTGAACTGCAGATAGTGACGAATTTTCTTGGCGGTCATAAAAACAAATACGGCGGACTGACCCGGCGAAAGTGCCGGACGGCGCCGCCGTCGTTTGTGGTAACTCGATGCAGCATAAAGGATTTTGCTCCGTTTGACGAGCCGGCCGCGAGAGCCGTCTGGGCGCGGCAGAACGTCATTCAGGAGGGGCGGAACGGTCTGTGTGCAGTGCGGAAAGAGGTCCGCTGCGCTATAATTGCGCGGTTTTCTGAAGTCCGGCCAGCGGGTTCCCTGCTTGTCGGAACGCGGGTCGCACACCCGGCACGCTTTCCTTGCGATGCACCTCCACGGTCGCTGTCGTGGTCGCTGCCCCGGCCGTCCTCCGGCTGCCTGCGGCACCTGGTGGCACGTACTGCGGGCTGTGTGCAGCGTGTTCGCGCAATCACACACGCAGCGGCGTTAGCCGGCGCTTTGCCGGGCAGTCAACAGGTAATCTACATGGCCGAAGCACCCCCAACCGAGTATTTCATTCAGGGCATTACGCACAGCGGAAAGACGTTTCGGCCGAGCGACTGGTCGGAGCGACTCGCTGGCGTGATGTCATGTTTCGGGCCGGGTGCGAAAGGGCCGAATGCCAGACTGCAGTACTCGCTGTACGTGCGTCCTACGATGCTCGGCAATCTGAAGTGCGTGATCCTCGACTCGCGTTTGCGCGACATCGAACCGATGGCCTTCGATTTCGTGCTGAACTTTGCGAAGGACAATGACCTTGTCGTGACGGAGGCCTGTGAGTTACCGCCCGAGCACGGTACGCGCAAGGGTGCTCCCGGCTAGACGTGTAGCAAAAGTGTCATTGAAAAAACCCGCCTCAGCGGGTTTTTTACGTTTGACGTAATACTCCAGCCTCACAGGTAGCAGCACGCTGACACGCTTCGCTTGCGCGCCTCAACCGCCGGACAAACAAAAAAGCCCGCCAAAGCGGGCTTTAATGACGCAGCGGAAACAGGAGGCGGTCCGCTGTCGCGGACCTGCCAGGATTACTGTGCTGCGGGCGCTTGCAGGCCCTTGAGGGCTGCAGCGAGGCGGCTCTTATGGCGAGCAGCCTTGTTCTTGTGAACGATTTTCTTGTCGGCAATGATGTCGATGGTCTTCGACGATGCCTGGAAAATTTCAGCGGCCTTGGCCTTGTCGCCGGCATCGATTGCCTTGCGAACAGCCTTGATGGCGGTGCGGAACTTCGAGCGCAGCGCCGAGTTGTGCGAGTTGGCCTTGGCGGCCTGGCGGGCGCGCTTACGTGCTTGTGCGGAGTTAGCCATGACGGTTCCTTATCCTGTTCCTGTTTCCAGAGCCTGACCTGAAAGGGTGGTCGGGCGCTGCTTTTAATCCGACCTCTGGAAGCGATTGCCCAGAGGCGCAAAAAATAAAATTCGACGACGGTCTACGCGAAATCGGCCAATTTTTATGGCCTGCGCAGCAGCCCGACAGTCGAGCAAGCTTCGAAACCGGCGATTATAGCAACAAAATCAGGCATGTGGCAAACGAAACGGTTGGCCCGCCCAGGCGGGGCGCCGCCGGCCTGAAGGGGGGCGACCGGTGCGTTTCTGGCCCGGCACCGGCGGAAATCCAGTGCCGTCGAACGACTGCAGCGCAAA
Organism: Paraburkholderia acidicola; assembly: GCF_002362315.1. Lineage (GTDB taxonomy): Bacteria > Pseudomonadota > Gammaproteobacteria > Burkholderiales > Burkholderiaceae > Paraburkholderia > Paraburkholderia acidicola. Next base: position 962,169 of record NZ_MTZV01000002.1, on the reverse strand, counting down.
CCGGTCCGAAGCGTTCTATCTGCCGAACGCCCGTTCGGTCCCCCGGCACCCGTATAATAAGCGCCCCATGAATCTATTCCGAGCCCTGCTGACGGTCAGCGGCTTCACGCTGCTGTCGCGCGTGACCGGACTGGCCCGCGAAACGCTGATCGCCCGTGCGTTCGGCGCCAGCCAGTACACCGACGCGTTCTACGTCGCCTTCCGTATTCCCAACCTGCTGCGCCGCATTTCCGCCGAGGGCGCGTTCTCGCAGGCGTTTGTGCCGATTCTGGCCGAGTTCAAGAACCAGCAGGGCCACGACGCGACCAAGGCGCTGGTCGACGCGACGTCGACGGTGCTGGCCTGGGTGCTGGCTGTCCTGTCGGTGCTGGGTATTTTCGGCGCGTCGTTCGTCGTGTTCGTGGTTGCGTCGGGTCTGCGCGCCGACGGCCAGGCCTACCCGCTCGCCGTATCGATGACGCGGATCATGTTTCCGTACATCGTGTTCATTTCGCTGACGTCGCTGGCGTCGGGCGTGCTCAACACCTACAAGAACTTTTCGCTGCCGGCGTTCGCGCCGGTGCTGCTGAACGTCGCGTTCATCGTCGCGGCCGTGTTCGTCGCGCCGCATCTGCAAAAACCGGTCTACGCGCTTGCCTGGGCGGTGATCGCGGGCGGCGTGCTGCAATTCCTCGTGCAGTTGCCGGGATTGAAGAAGATCGACATGCTACCGCGCATCGGCCTGAACCCGCTGAAAGCGCTCGCGCATCGCGGCGTGAAGCGCGTGCTCTCGAAGATGGTGCCGGCGATGTTCGCCGTATCTGTCGCGCAGATCAGCCTGATCATCAACACCAACATCGCCTCGCGCATCGGGCCCGGCGCCGTATCGTGGATCAACTATGCCGACCGGCTGATGGAATTCCCCACGGCGTTGCTTGGCGTCGCACTCGGGACGATCCTGCTACCGAGCCTGTCGAAGGCACACGTCGACGCCGATCCGCACGAATATTCGTCGCTGCTCGACTGGGGCCTGCGTGTGACGTTCCTGCTTGCCGCGCCCAGCGCGGTCGCACTGTTCTTCTTCGCCGAACCGCTCACCGCGACGCTGTTTCACTACGGCAAGTTCGACGCCAACGCCGTCGTGATGGTCGGCCGCGCGCTGTCGGCCTACGGTGTCGGGCTGATCGGGCTGATCCTCATCAAGATTCTCGCGCCTGGCTTCTATGCGAAGCAGGACATCAAGACGCCGGTGAAAATCGCCGTCGCCGTGCTGATCGCGACGCAGATCAGCAACTACATCTTCGTGCCGATCTTCGCGCACGCGGGCCTCACGCTCAGCATCGGCCTCGGTTCGTGCATGAACGCGGGCTTGCTGTTCTTCATGCTGCGCCGCCGCGGTATCTATATGCCGTCGCGCGGCTGGACGGTGTTCTTCGCGCAACTGATCGGCGCCTGTCTCGTGCTGGCCGGGACGATGCACTGGTTCGCGATCAATTTCGACTGGATTGGCCTGCACTCAGAGCCGCTCGCGCGGATCGCGCTGCTCGGTGCGTGCCTCGTGCTGTTCGCGGCGCTATATTTCGGTATGCTCTGGCTCATGGGCTTCAAGTACGCGTATTTCAGAAGGCGAGCGAAGTGATCACGACGACGCGGGTTCTCGATTATTTCAGCACACTCGTCGCGGAGGACGACAGTCTGCCGCTGACCGAAGCGGCGCTGTCGCTGGCCCAGGACGCTTATCCCGACGTCGATCTGCAGGGCATCCTCGCCGAAATCGACGAACTCGCGGTCCGTCTTAAACGCCGCATGCCGGACGATGCCGATATCAAGCAGCGCGTCGGCATCCTGAACCGGTTCTTCTTTCGCGAGCTGGGTTTCGCGAGCAATCTGAACGACTACTACGATCCCGACAACAGCCACCTGAACATGGTGCTCAAGCGTCGGCGCGGTGTGCCGATCTCGCTTGCGGTGCTGTATCTGGAGATGGCGGAGCAGGTCGGTATCCCGGCCCGCGGCGTATCGTTCCCCGGGCATTTCCTGCTGCGCATCACGATGCCGGATGGAGAAATGATGCTCGATCCGACCTCGGGCCATTCGCTGAGCGAGTCGGAGATGGTCGACATGCTCGAGCCTTATGTGGCGAAGGCGGGCGAATCGGTGGGCCGGGCGCTGCGCTTGCTGTTGCAACCGGCAACGCGTCGCGAGATCGTCGCGCGCATGCTGCGCAACCTGAAGTCGACGTATCTGCAGACCGAACGGTGGCAGCGGTTGCTCGCCGTCCAGCAGCGGCTCGTCATCTTGCTGCCAGGCAGCATCGAGGAAGTGCGCGACCGCGGCTTCGCGTATGCGCGGCTCGATTATCTGCGGCCGGCACTCGAAGACCTCGAACATTACCTGGAAGATCGGCCGGACGCGGAGGATGCGACGGTGGTCGAAGCGCAACTGCACGAACTGCGGCAACGTACCCAGCAACAGCACAACGACCGCGACTGACGCGTAGCGAACGGCACGTTATTCGGGTGCGGTAAAAGAAACGCCAGCGATATGCATCGCTGGCGTTTTTTATTGCCTGGGGGCCCCGATGGGCAACGCGCCGCGCCGCGCTGCGCCCAAAAAGCAACGCTACGAGTACGCGCCCGATTACTTCGGCTGCATCCGGATCGCGCCGTCGAGGCGGATCACTTCGCCGTTCAGCATCGGATTATCGAAGATCTGCTTGACCAGCATCGCGTATTCGTCGGGTTTGCCGAGACGCGAAGGGAACGGCACCATCGCGCCGAGCGCATCCTGCACTTCCTGCGGCATGCCGAGCAGCATCGGCGTTTCGAAGATGCCCGGGGCGATCGTCATCACGCGGATCGCGTTGCGCGCGAGATCGCGTGCGAGCGGCAGCGTCATACCCGCCACACCCGCCTTCGATGCCGCATACGCCGCCTGACCGATCTGCCCGTCGAATGCCGCCACCGATGCCGTGTTCACCACCACACCGCGCTCACCGTTCGCGTTCGGTTCGTTCTTCGACATCGCCGCAGCCGCGAGCCGCGTCGTGTTGAACGTGCCGATCAGGTTGATCGCGATGGTGCGCGAGAACGAGTCGAGCGGATGCGGACCGTCCTTGCCGACCGTCTTCACTGCCGGTGCAACACCCGCGCAATTGACGAGGCCGCGCAACGTGCCGAGCTTCGTCGCGGCATCGACAGCCTGGATCGCGTCGTCTTCGCGGCTCACGTCGCATTTGACGAACACACCGCCGAGTTCCTGGGCGAGCGCGGTGCCCGCCGCTTCGTTCAGATCGGCGAGTACGACCTTGCCGCCCTGTCCGGCGAACAGGCGCGCCGTTGCCGCGCCGAGACCCGATGCACCGCCGGTGATCAGGAATACGTTGTCACGAATCTCCATCTTGCTCTCTCCTTTGTATATGCCTCATGGGCAGTCGTATGAGGGGGCTCGTGGCCTGCTGCCGGCATGCGGCAGCGACGTTTGCCGTGACCTCACACCAGCACCTCAAAGAAAAAACGCCGCGGGCACGAAGCCGGCGGCGCACGCGCGACAGCCGCCCGATGCGCGGCCGTCGCGTTATTTCAGCGCGTCGAAGACGCGCGTACGGATGTCGTCGACACTGCCGAGCCCGGAGATCCGGCGATACGCCGGCGCCTTCAGGCCGTTCTCTGTGCCGCGCTGCGCCCAGCCGTTGTAGTAGTCGACCAGCGGGCGGGTTTGCGCGACGTACACGTCGAGCCGCTTGCGCACGGTCTCTTCCTTGTCGTCCTCGCGCTGGATCAGCGGTTCGCCGGTAATGTCGTCGACGTTCTCGACTTTCGGCGGATTGAACTTGATGTGATACGTGCGGCCTGACGCCGCATGCGAGCGACGTCCGCTCATACGCACGATGATCTCGTCGAACGGCACGTCGATTTCGAGCACGTAGTCGATCGCGACACCCGCCTCTTTCATCGCTTCGGCTTGCCGCAACGTGCGCGGAAAACCGTCAAACAGATAGCCGTTCACGCAGTCCGGCGCAAGCAGACGTTCCTTGACGAGATTGATGATGAGTTCGTCCGACACGAGTTCGCCGGCGTCCATGAAGCGTTTCGCTTCGACGCCGAGCGGCGAACCGGCTTTCACTGCGGCGCGCAACATGTCGCCGGTGGAAATTTGCGGAATGCCGAATTTTTCCTTGATGAAGGTGGCCTGGGTTCCCTTGCCCGCACCGGGAGCGCCCAACAGGATCAAACGCATTTGATATCTCCAGATCTATGTGAATTCTGTGCGGCTTATCGCTTGACCAGCCTGAGCGTATCTGCTCGTTTTGTTCGTGAATTGCGGGGCCAGCGGCATCGAGCCTTTATCGAACTTTGATCGAATCGTTAACGGCACGTCTCGCGCAGCACGCATCGTTTCGTGTGAAACGGGCGGCGCTGCAAGACGGGGCACGGTACAGCAGGCAGTACGAAAGCCGAACGAACGACGATTACCGGATGGGTCGCGCAACCGCCCGATTATGCCATGGGTTTTTCGGCGCTCGAGGCGAATAGCTCGCGTACGCGGGCCAGGTCGGCCGGGGTGTCGACGCCCGGCAGCGGTACGTCCTGCGTGATCAGCACCGCGATCCGTTCGCCGTGCCACATCGCGCGCAACTGTTCGAGCGCTTCGACCTGTTCGATCGGCGACAGTGTGAGCGACGGGTAGGTACGCAGGAATTTCGCGCGATACGCATACAACCCGATATGCCGGTAGACGACAGCAGGTGCGGGTGGTGCGGGCATGGCCGAGAGATCGGGCCAGTGCGATTGCCACGCGTCGCGTGCCCACGGGATCGGTGCGCGCGAGAAGTACAGCGCCACGCCACGCGCATCGGGTACGACCTTGACGACGTGGGGGCTGAAGATGTCAGCGGGGTCGTGAATCGGATGAGCGGCCGTGGCGATTGCACAGCCATCGCTGGCGGCGAGATGCGACGCCACACCGCGCACCAGTGCGGGATCGATCAGCGGTTCGTCGCCCTGCACGTTGACGATGATCGTGTCGTCGCTCCAGCCGAACCGCGTCGCGACTTCCGCGAGACGATCGGTGCCGGACGGATGATCGGCGCGCGTGAGTACCGCTTCGATGCCGTGCGCATACGCGGCGTCGAGTACTTCTTGCGCGTCGGATGCGATCAGCACCTGCTGCGCGCCCGCTTCGCGCGCGCGTTCGGCCACGCGTACGACCATCGGTTTACCGCCGATGTCCGCGAGCGGCTTGTTGGGCAGACGTGTCGACGCGAGTCGCGCGGGGACGACGGCAATGAAGGGTGGCACAGAGGTAGCGTGGGTCATCGCGAGGAGGGCGGCAAAAAGAACCGGAAACGGAAGCCGCGGAAACCGTGGGGAATGCAGCGGCTGGATGGCGGAATGCTATGCCGGCAGGCGGGTGTGAGATTGTCGATGTGAGGCCAGTGCAGCCTCACATCGGCGGCCGGCGATCGTTGCTGCTCAGGTGCCCGTGCCCGGATGAAGCGGCTCGACCGGCGTACCTTCGACGGTCTGACGCGCTTCGTCGACGAGCATCACCGGGATGCCATCGCGGATCGGATAGGCGAGCTTGTCGGCGTGGCAAACAAGCTCCTGCGCGGCACGATCGTAGCTGAGCGGGCCCTTGCAGATCGGGCAGACAAGAATTTCAAGCAGGCGAGCGTCCACGGAGTTTCTCCACAACCAGAGCGATGAGGCGATGATCGAGCGCGGCTTCGACTGGGACAACCCAGATCCGCGCATCGCGCCAGGCTGCCAATTTTACCGCATCCTTTTCGGTGATCAGGATTGAGTCGGCATCGGCGTCGACGAACGGGTTACTGCTGAACGCATAGTGATCGGGCAGCGCGCGCGTGGCGGGTGTGAGACCGGCGGCCCGCAGCGTCGCGAAGAAGCGCTCGGGTGAGCCGATTCCCGCGGCGGCCAGCACGCGGTTGCCGGTGAACTGCGCGAGCGGCCGGCGCAGTTCGGGACTGTCGAGATGCCATGCATCGCCGGGTGTGAGCACGAGCGGCCACGTATTCGGCCACGGCGGCAACGCGCGTTCGTACGGATTGTTGATCAGCGTCGCATCGCGTTTGCGCGACAACGGCTCGCGCAGCGGACCGGCGGGCAACAGGAAGCCATTGCCGCCCAGCCGGTGATCGAAGACGACCAGCTCGACATCGCGGGCGAGACGATAGTGCTGCAGGCCGTCGTCGCTGACGATCACATCGACGTCGGGGTGTGCCGTGCACAGCGCCTGCGCGGCCGCGACGCGGTCGGGACAGACCCACACAGGCGCACCGGTGCGGCGGGCGATCAATAGGGGTTCATCGCCGGCATCGGTGGCGAGCGACGCCGGAGTGACCTGCGTCGGTTCCTTGATTCTCGCGCCGTAGCCGCGCGACACGACACCGGGCACAAAGCCGGCGGCACGCAGTGCATCGACGAGCGCGATCACGGTCGGCGTCTTGCCGGTTCCGCCCACGGTGACGTTGCCAACCACGACGACCGGCACGCCGACGCGCACCGCTTTGCGCCAGCCAAGCGAGAACGTCGCACGTCGTGCGCCGGCAATCGCGCCGAACAGACAGGCGAACGGTGTGAGCGCCCAGGCGAGCGGGCCGCGCTGTTGCCATTCGCGCGCGAGGCGCGCTTCGATGCGGGCTTTCAATCCGCTCATCGAGAGGCAGACGGGAGCAGGGCGATGTGCGGCACACACATCGCGGGCATGGATGACGCGATCCACAGATAAGACATCGACGCGATTCTCCAGGCAGTCAGGATGAAAAAAGACGCAAGCGGTTTGCTACGAAAAGCGCGGACGCCACACGTGTTGCATGCCACCCGCCCGGCATCCGCGTGGAACGCCCGGGACCCGGCACTCTAGCGCGCGGGCGTCGTATGCGGCAAGTCGCATGGGCCGGGTCGCCGCCACGGTTTTGCGTTGAGCACACGCAGCCTGCCTGTGGATAACTTTGTGGAGAAGTTGCCCTGTGACGCCCGGGGAAGGCCGCGCAGAAAGCCCCGGATCGACTTCAATGCATCATGGATAGATAAAAAACCCATGCAAATCAAATAGATGCCACGAACTCATGAGCCTTTGCGCGGTGTCGGGTCCGCGCTTTGCGCAGCTGGTTGGCCGTGTGGACACTTGCGGCATTTTATGCGGCAGGGCTGGACGGCGCGGGCCGCCCGGACTATCGTCTGTCGGCTGTCCGAGTGCTCCTTTGGCTTTTCCTCTGATTATTCCTCGCATGAATTCCGATAGTTCCTTTTCATCGTCGCTGCCCACCGGCGGCGATGCGGTCGTGCCGGTGTCGATGCTCAACCGAGCGATCGGCACGATGCTCGAACGCTCGTTTCCGCTCGTCTGGGTGTCAGGCGAAGTGTCGAATTTCACGCGCGCCGCGAGTGGCCACTGGTACTTCTCGATCAAGGATGCCCAGGCGCAGATGCGCTGCGTGATGTTCCGCGGCCGCGCACAGCACGCCGAATTCACGCCGCGCGAAGGGGACCGCATCGAAGTCCGCGCGCTCGTCACGATGTACGAACCGCGCGGCGAACTGCAACTGAACGTGGAGGCCGTGCGCCGCACAGGGCAGGGGCGGCTTTACGAAGCGTTCCTGCGTCTGAAGGCGCAGCTCGAGGCGGAAGGGCTCTTCGATGCCAGCCGCAAGCGCGCGCTGCCTGCGCATCCGCGCGCGATCGGTATCGTCACGTCGCTGCAGGCCGCCGCCTTGCGCGACGTGCTGACGACGCTCACACGTCGCGCGCCGCATGTGCCGGTGATCGTTTATCCCGCGCCGGTGCAGGGCGTGGGAGCGAGTGCGAAGCTGGCATCGATGGTCGAGGCAGCGAACGCGCGGCGCGAGGTGGACGTGTTGATCGTCTGTCGCGGCGGTGGTTCGATTGAAGACCTGTGGGCATTCAACGAAGAAGTGCTGGCGCGTGCGATTGCCGCGAGCGAACTGCCGGTGGTGAGCGGCGTCGGGCACGAAACCGATTTCACGATCGCCGATTTCGCCGCCGATCTGCGCGCCCCGACGCCGACCGGTGCCGCCGAACTCGTCAGCCCACAGCGTGCGCTCATGTTGCGCGATCTCGGTCAGCGGCATGAGGCGCTGGCACGCAGCTTCGATCGCATGATGGAGCGCCGGGCGCAACAACTCGACTGGTTGTCGCGCCGACTCGTGTCGCCGGCGGAACGGCTCGCGCGGCAGCGCGCACATCTGCAGCAACTCGGGGTACGTCTCGCTTCGGCAGGCGCGCGGCCGGTGCGCGATGCACAAGCGCGTTTTGCGCTGCTGCAGATGCGCTGGCAACGCTGGCGTCCCGATACGGCCACGCATCGCGCGACGCTGCAACGGCTTGCACAGCGGCTCGACGATGCATTGTTACGGCAGCATGAACGGCACACGGCACGCGTGACCACACTCGCTGCGCGGCTTGATGTGCTGAGCCCGCAACGCACGCTCGAGCGCGGTTACGCGGCGCTGCTCGACGGGCAAAGCGGACAGGCTGTGCGTAAGCCGTCGGCGCTAAAGCCCGGCCGGCGGTTCACGGTGCATCTTGCCGACGGTACAGCTGACATAGCGCTCGCCGATGTGCAGCCACGTCTTACCGATGGTTTCTAACGACGCTTTCATCCACCGTACTTTTGACCTTGGCGTGTCGCTGCGCGGGCGCTTATTACGTCGCTCGCGCGGCACGTTCCGTGCTGCATCCGTGCGATGCCGATCATAAAGGCCGCTGGTTTGCGGGGTTATTCCAACTCGCCTACAATCGAGTGCTCTACAGCGTCACCCGCGAACTCCCCCACAAACAGATAGAAGGAAAGCACCATGTCATTTACCCTCCCGGAACTTCCTTACGCGAAGGACGCCCTGGCGCCGTTCATCTCTGTGGAAACGATTGATTTCCACTACGGTAAGCATCATCAGACCTATGTGACCAACCTGAACAATCTGATTCCGGGCACGGAGTTCGAGAACCTGTCGCTTGAAGAGATCGTGAAGAAGTCGTCGGGCGGCATCTTCAACAACTCGGCACAGATCTGGAATCACACGTTCTTCTGGAACAGCCTGTCGCCGCAAGGTGGTGGCGCACCGTCGGGCGCGCTGGGCGATGCGATCAATGCCAAGTGGGGTTCCTACGACGCGTTCAAGGAAGCGTTCACGAAGACCGCCATCGGCACGTTCGGTTCGGGTTGGGCATGGCTCGTGAAGAAGGCAGACGGTTCGCTCGACCTGGTGTCGACGAGCAATGCCGCTACGCCGCTCACCACCGACGCAAAAGCACTGCTGACGATCGACGTATGGGAGCACGCGTACTACATCGACTATCGCAATGCGCGTCCGAAGTTCGTCGAGGCGTTCTGGAACATCGTGAACTGGGACTTTGCAGCGAAGAATTTTGCGTAAGCAGGGTGCGGTTGTAGCGTGACGGTGTAGCGCTCGAACGTGCAATAAAAGCTGGACAGGCAGTAAGAACGGAAGCCCTCATTCGTGAGGGCTTTCTGCTTTCTGGCGCTCGCGTTATTTGTTGTTGTTTGTTGTCCACGAGCCATAACCATTTCGGGGTCTCGTCCCCAAGATCGATTGTTTGTCGCTGGATCGGAACGGGTATGAAATACGGCCTGTGATGACTCAAACGACGGGCAAAAACGTGGAAACGACGAGCATTCTGGACGACGGGAAAGCGCTAGCCGTGAGGTTTAGCGACGGCATCGAGCGGCGCTTTCACGCCATGTGGCTGCGCGACAACGCAAGCGATGCATCGACCCGGGCGCAGGGCAACGGTCAGCGGCTGATTACGCTCGGCGATATTTCGCCGGACACACGGGTTGCCTCCGCTTCGATTGACGGGAAGACCGTCTGGGTGACCTTCCGGCCCGGCAACCAGGAGATCGCTTACGACATCCCGTGGCTCGCTGCACATGCGTACGACGGGCTGCGTCCCCAGGCACCGGGTTGGACCGCAACGGAAATCGAAACGTGGGACGCAGGCCTCGCCCAGAACGTTCCGTGCGCCGATTTCACGGCGGTTAGCCGCAGCGAGGACGCACTCGGCGACTGGCTCTACGATATGCGCCGTTACGGTTTTGCCAAGCTGTCGGGCGGCCCCGTGAAACCCGCTGCGCTTCTCGAAGTCGTCGATCTGTTCGGCTACGTCCGCGAAACCAACTACGGCAAGATCTTTGAGGTGCGGACCGAAGTTAACCCGAACAATCTCGCGTTCACGGGGCTCGGTTTGCAGGCGCATACCGACAACCCTTATCGAGATCCGGTGCCGACGCTACAGGTGCTCTACTGCCTCGAAAACTCGGCGACCGGCGGCGAGAACATGGTGGTGGACGGATTTCGCGTGGCTGAGCGTTTGCAGCAGGAAAGCCCGCGAGGTTTCGATCTGCTGACGCGCTACTGCGCACGCTTCGAATACATCGGCAGTGCCGGTGTTCATTTGCGCTCGCGTCGTCCGATGATCGAGTTGATGCCCGATGGCGAACTCGTCGGGGTGCGGTTCAACAACCGGTCGGCCAGCGCCATCGTCGATGTGCCTTATGACGACATGGACGACTACTACCGCGCGTATCGCCGGATGGGCGAACTGATCGACTCACCTGATATGCAGGTGGCTTTCAAGCTCCAGCCCGGCGAGTCATTCATCGTCGATAACACACGTGTTCTGCATGCGCGTCGCGGCTATTCGGGCGAGGGCTCCCGCTGGCTGCAGGGATGCTATGCGGACAAGGACGGGTTGCTGTCGAAGCTGGCCGTCATCGAGAAACAACGGGAGCACGCGTGATGACGACTCCGATCAAACCGACACTGGATGCCGACAACATCGTTGCGTTTATCGGCGATATTTTTGCGCGACGCGGTGGCGAGGAATACCTCGGTGAAGGTGTGACGATGGCCGAGCATATGCTCCAGGCCGCGCATCTCGTCGAACAGAACGGCGAAAGCGATACGGTGATCGTGGCGGCGCTGCTGCACGACATCGGTCATTTCACCAGCGAATTCGGTGCGTTCTCGATGAGCGACACGCAGGACAACTATCACGATGCGGCTGGCGCAGTCGTGGTCGAGCAATTCTTTCCTCGCGTCGTGACCGATTGCGTTCGTCTGCATGTCGCCGCGAAGCGCTATCTCTGTGCCGTCGATCCCGGTTACTTCGCGAAACTGTCGCCAGCATCCGTGCATTCGCTGCGGCTTCAGGGCGGTCCGATGACGGATGAGCAGGTAGCACGCTTTAGCCAGAACCCGAATCTCGAGGATGTGATCAAGGTTCGCCTGGCGGACGATGCGGGGAAAGTCACTGGTGCGAGCACACCCGACTTCGCGTACTACGCGCCGTTGGTGCAACGGATCGTGGACGCGCATTGTATGAGGTGAACGCGGCCGGTGGTGGAAGATAAAACCCAATTGATTTCGTTTAATTCGGAGTCAATTGGGTAATTTCGTTTATATCAATTGATTGTAAAAATAATAATGATAATTAGCGCAATGTCATTGATTTGACACGGGGAATAAATAATATTCTTGTTGCTCGATGTAAATGCCGGGATGTTTATTGAAATTCTTTGAAGCATGAATTTTTCTGTGTTCTATTGGTGCTGATCCCGCGTGCTGTAGAGGCTTCGCAGCGAATACATGTCGAACATTCTGGCGCTTCGATCGCGGTCGTTCTGCTGGAGACACAGGGCACTGGGGCGCCGCTTTCATCGGATATTTTTTATCGAATAGTCAGATGGCCGACAGGCTCTTGCTCATCCGTTGCATTTGTACCTATCTAATGTCAATCCCGGAGAAAAATCATGAAAATCTATTGGATGAATTACCTGAAACTGGCTGCTGCGAGTCTTCCGGCATTGGGCGTAGCGAATCTGCTAGGTATGAGTGCGGCGTGGGCCGAACCTTCCGCACAGTTGATCGCTGCCGCAAAGGCAGAAGGCCAGCTGACCTTGATGGGACTGCCGCGTGACTGGTGCAACTACGGCCAGCTGGTCGACGATTTCAAGGCGAAGTACGGTCTCAACGTCAGCGTGCTGAATCCGGACGCAGGGTCGGGCGACGAAGTCGAAGCGATCCGCGCGAACAAAGGCAACAAAGGTCCGCAAGCGCCGGACGCCATCGATGTCGGCCTGTCCTTCGCACCCAAAGCGAAAGCGGAGGGTCTGCTCGCACCGTACAAGGTGGCGACGTGGAACACCATCCCCACCGAGGCAAAGGATGCCGATGGCTACTGGTACGGCGACTACTACGGCGTGCTCTCGTTTGAGGTGAACGCCGATCTCGTCAGCAAGATTCCCACTGACTGGGCCGATCTGCAGAAGTCCGACTACGCCAGTTCAATATCGCTGGCAGGCGATGCGCGCGTGTCCAATCAAGCGATTCTGGGCGTATTCGCTGCGGGCCTGTCGCGCGCGCACGGCGACGTCGCAAAGGCCGGCGATGCAGGCCTGCAATACTTCGCGGAGTTGAACAAATCCGGCAACTTCGTCCCCGTGATCGGCAAGGAATCAACACTCGCGCAAGGCACGACGCCAATCCTGATTCGCTGGGACTACAACGCGCTCGCCGATCGGGACTCGCTGAAGGGCAATCCGAAAGTGCAGGTCGTCGTGCCGAAGACCGGCGTGGTTGCCGGCATGTATGCGCAAGCGATCAGCGCGTATGCACCGCATCAGAATGCCGCGAAGCTCTGGATGGAATACCTCTATTCCGACAAGGGCCAGTTGACGTGGTTGAGTGGCTATTGCCATCCGATTCGTTTCAAGGATCTGACGACAACCCACAAGATTCCCGCCGATATGATGGCGAAACTGCCGCCCGCGGCTGCTTATGAGAAGGCGGTATTTCCGACCCTCGACCAGCAGGACGCATTCAATGCGGTCATCACGAAGCGCTGGGATCAGGTCGTCGGCGCGAACATCAAGTAACGTTGCGAACCCGTGGCGGCGATGCGTCGGATCTATCCTCGATAGCACCGTTCGGCGCAAACGATCTTTTCATGTAACGTACCGGGCTAACACGACTTCACGGTTGCGAGCCACTCATGAACAAGCCGACTACGGGTCTTCCGCCTCTGGAATGGGTTCGCGTGTTCGAGGCGGCCGGACGCCTTGGAAGCTTTACGGCGGCGGCGAACGAACTCGGTTTGACACAGGCGGCCGTCAGTCAGCGCATCAAGAATCTCGAGGCGCGGCTCGACGCGCCGTTGTTCGACCGGCGGGCTCGCGGGGTTGTGCTGTCGATGCAAGGCGAGGCGTGGCTGCCGCACATCCAGGCGGCGTTCGGTCAGTTGCTGGGCAGCACCGTCAATCTGTTCGAGTCGCCGCGGCAGAAAATTACCATCGCGGCTTCTGCGTCGGTGATCGCGCTTTGGGTCGCGCCGCGGTTGCCAGCGATCGCCGCTGCACTGCCCAATGTCCAGCTGACGTTTGAAACCGTGCAGCGGCTGCCCGACTATGGCCCGGCGGAGGCGGACTTCGAGATTCGTTTCGGCGACGGCGTGTGGCCCGAACGTCGGGCGAAGCGTCTCTTCAGGGAGGAACTTGCGCCGCTTGCTGCTCCGGCGCTGAGCGGAAAGAAAAAACGCGGCTGGGAACATCTACCGCTTATCGCGACTTCGGGACCGAGAGTGGGCTGGCGCGACTGGTGTGCAGTCAACGGAACACAGTTGCCTGCCGTGCCGTCGTTGCGATTCGATACGTTCGTGCTGGCATTGCATGCAGCTGAGGCCGGTGCGGGCGTACTGCTCGGCTCACTGCCGCTGTGTCAGCAGGCGCTCGCGGCCGGTCGCCTCAAGCGCCTGACGACGAACGCACTCGCGATGGACAGCACCTACTGGATCACCTGGCCCGCAACCATGCCCGACTATGCGGAGCATCGGACGTTGATCGATTGTCTGACTGAAGCGTAGTGGCATGCGTCTCGAGGCCATCGGCATCGCGCCGATGGCCTCGAGCAACGCAAGTCGACCTCTTGCGTGAATGCGTCAGCTAACGCCTAGTGAACCGTCTCCGGCGCCAGTGAGCTGCTTGGCAGCAGGCTCGTGAGCCAGCAGTTACTCGGCGCCGTTTTCCCCGCGAAACGATCGTACAGCCACGGCAACATGCCCACTGCCCACGCGGCCGCGGTAGCCGCGTGTTCGAGCGGGTATTCGGTGTACACGACAGACGTGCCGCTCGCGCAGAACTTTTGCGCCAGCGCGCGCACATCGGTGGCAAGCATCACGCCGTCGCCGAACTGCAAGGGATTGGAACCGTTGAGGATGCCCAGATAACCCTGGCTGATGTACATCGGAACCGTCGGCGATCCAGCTAGCCCGGCATTCACCACGTTGGCGTACTTCACGTAGGCCGGAATGCTGTTGATGTCATTCGCGTACTGCGGCTTGAGCAACGTAGCCCACTGCAGTCCCAGGTACTTCGGCAGGATGTAGGCCAGCGACTGATTCTGGATGTCGTTGAACACCGCGACCCCCTGATCGTTCAGGTACGGCGTGAAGTCGATGTTGTACGCGCGCCCCAGACCGACGAGCGCTGCCGGCGCAACGCCGCCCCAGACTATGCTGCCATTCACATAGTGCAGGTTGTGAGCGGGATCGACGAGCACTCCGCCTTCGGCAGCACCGACGAGCAGCTTGTTGATATCAGGCGCGTAGGTCGGCGCAAGTTGCGCGGCCCAGTTGGTGGCGATCGCGCCACCCGAATAGCCGATGATTGCCACTTTCGTGGTGGGGCTCAGGCCAGTGGAAGGTGTGTTGATCGCAGCGCGAATCGAATCGAGCGTCGTCATGCCATATTCGGGGCCGGCTGCGAAGTCCGCGGTCTGACCTTCGCTATCGGGCACGATGAGGTTGTACCCGAGCTGCAGCAGCAGGGCGAGCGGAATGGATTCCGCACTGTAGATGAAGCTCCCCAGGTTGATGATCTTGCTGATGTCCTGATCTCCGGCGATAACCTTCGACGGTTCATCGTAGGGATTCAACGAGTCGTAGGCCGACTGATAGGAGATCGCCTGGCCATTGCTGGCAGGACTCTGGATGATCGAAGTCACATTGACCACGGGCTGGTTCAGCGCATTGTTCGTGCGGTAAAGCAGTTGCTGCGCGGTCACCGCAGTCGCGATTCCTGCGACGTGGTAAGGCACGGTCCGCGTCTTGAGCACGGTGCCCAGGGGGATCGAAGATAGCGGTGTGCTGCCGGTGTAGGTATAGAACGGATCGGTTGCAGCGACGGTAACCGGCGCAGCGGCCGCCAGCGTGGTTGTGACCGCTGCTGCAACGGCTGCGAGTAAGCGAAGTTTCAGGCCCATACGAAGACTCTCCTGGACGGAGCCGGCGATCTTTTTACGGTCCGCTTCCATGCATCCAATATCGCGATAGCTTGGGCACGGGCGTCGCCGACATAAGCAGGCCGATCCGGGAAGCCGGAGATAACCTGCTGGATTGGGTGTACTCGGGGATGTACTCAGTGGTGCTGCGGGGCACCGTACTTATCGCGTCAGAATCTGGGTAGAACCATCGCTTGTCTCCTCGTAGTTTTGGAATCCTATTTATCACGCATATTTAATATTTCATGACCAGTACTGGCTCACTCATTTAAGCACATAGAGCCGGTTTTTACCGCTGTTTGGAGCTAAAAGCCTAATTGAACAAGAAGTGAGTTTTGAGATGCCGGGTGTTATCACATCGCGGTGTTAGCGACGTCATAGTGGGAAGAATTTTCAGGTGCTCTGGCTTGCCGTCGCGTACTGCTGGAAAAGGGTTTTGTGAGTATTATCTGGCGCAGAGATTTCAACAGAACACCGGTAATGAAACACAGAATATTCAGGACCATCGAGCCATGACGAGAGTCACAGCAACCAGTTCGAACGCACCCGGTTCCATTGCCTCGCTCAAACCGCGTGTGGTACTCCTTGTCTGCTTTGTCGGCTCCATGTGGATAGTCTGGGCGGTCTCGGCGGCTTTGCCGTTCCTGAACCTGGCACAGTATGGTGTCGTGCCTCGCACATTCCGCGGCCTTGTCGGCATTCTGTTTGCACCGTGGTTGCATGCCAACCTCGCGCACCTGATGGCAAACACGGGCGCGCTCGTCGTGCTCGGCTGGCTTTGTATGTGGCCGCGCATCGCCGGGTTCTGGTTCGCAACGCTGGCCGGCATGCTCGGTGCCGGCGCGACTGCGTGGCTGCTTGGTGCACCGGACACCGTGCATATCGGCGCGAGCGGTGTGGTGTTCGGTTACGCCGGGTATCTCGTCGCGCGAGGGTGGTACACGCACAGCGTTCTCTCCATCGTGGTGGCGCTGTTTGTCGCGGGCAGTTATGGCCTTAGCGTGCTGTCCGGCGTGTTACCGCTCGTGCCGGGCATTTCCTGGCAGAGCCATCTCGGCGGAGCGCTAGGCGGCATTCTCGCGGCTCGCGTCGCTGCGCGAGCGCAGCGAACCGGCTGACAGCAAGCCAGCGTAAAACCATAAATAATAAATCAGTAATCCACATTTATTGAACAACAGGGAAACATAAATCGATCCTGAGCGCACGCATTGAGCGAACGAAAATATCGAGACACAGCCTCGCGATAAAAGATTCGTTTAACTAATTTAAATCGAAAAAACGACCTGAATATCGCGCAAGTCGACCGCGAATAATCCCACTATTTGCAATGCCGTTCCAGGGGAAAAACCTAATGTCTGACCAAACATTACCCGTGCATATTTGAACGAAATATTCATAGGTGGATTACGCATAAATCTTACCAGGAGACATGATGAAAATTTTGGTCAATCAAAAGCGGCGCAAGCTGCTGAAGTTAGGGGGCGTCGCCGCCATCATCCCGGTTGCCGGACATGCTGGCGCTGCCACCAGCTCTCCATCTGGTACCGCCGGTGAATCCTCCGCCTTTCCCTCCGCCACCTCCGATCCCGCTTCCCTTTCAGTTCAGTCAGATTCATTGCTCGTTTCCCCCGATCAGGCGCTGCTGTTCAACTACGACTCGCCCGCGGTCGAGTCCAGCATCCAGTTTCAAGGTCTGCCGGTTGGCAACGGACGTCTGGGCGCGATGGCCGGCGGCGCCAGCGACCGTGAAGCGCTCTACCTGAACGAAATCACGTTGTGGTCGGGCAGCAAGAACGTCGTCGATCTCGCCTACACGACGACAGGGATGGGCAGCTACCTGTCGCTGGGCAAGCTCTACGTCGATCTGCCTGGTCACGCTGGAGCGACGAACTACCAGCGTTCGCTCGACATCAGCAATTCGATCGTGCGGACGCAGTACAGCGTCGGCGGCAGAAGCTATACCCGCGAGATCTTCAGCAGCTTTCCCGACAACGTGATCGTGATCCGTCTCGCGTCTCACGGCGGTACGTACAACGGCACGATTTCGCTCGTCGACGGGCAGGGCACGCAGACGGTCGGCGAATCGAATCAGGCGCTGTCGTTCTCCGGTACGGTGGGCGGCAGCGGCGAGCTGTATTCGACCTACATGGCCGTTGTGCCGGACGCGGGTAGCGCGACGCTCAATGCGGCCACCGCACAGATCACGCTGCAGGGATGTCCGGCGCTCACGATCATCGTGGCGGCGCGCACCGACTACAACGGTCGTTACGTCGACAACTACCTGACCGGTATCAGTCCGCGCGAGACCGTGATCGCCGATGTGAAAAACGCAGCGGGCAGGCGCTATCGCGACTTGCTCGAGCGTCACGTGCGGGACTACCGCGCGCTGTTCGGACGCATGGACCTCAATCTCGGCAAATCGACCGATGCGCAACGAGCGCTGACGATTCCGGAGCGGCTGGTCGCGCGTCAGGCGAGCCCCACCGTGGCCGATCCCGAACTCGAAGCGATGTACGTGCAGTTCGGACGCTACCTCACGATCTCATCGTCGCGCGGCTCGCTGCCCGCGAATCTGCAAGGCCTGTGGAGCACCACGAACAACCCGCCGTGGATGGCCGACTACCACACCGACATCAACATCGAGATGAACTACTGGCTGGCCGATCGCGCCGGCTTGCCGGAGTGCCAGCAACCGTTTGTCGATTACGTCACCGGGCAGCTGCCGTCGTGGCAGCAATCCACGCTGAATCACTTCAACGATGCCGCCAACGTGAATTACAGCAATTCGGACGGCAAGGTGGCGGGCTGGACGGTGGCGGTTTCGACGGGCATTTACGGTTCGATTGGCTGGGACTGGAGTCCGCCTGCCAGCGCGTGGTATTGCCGCACGTTGTGGAATCACTACCAGTACACGCTGGACAAGGCGTATCTCGCGAGGATCTATCCCGTCATGAAGTCGGCCTGCGAATTCTGGCAGGCACGTCTGATCAGGGACCCCGTATCGGGCCTGCTCGTCGACGACAAGGACTGGTCGCCGGAGCAGGGGCCGCACCAGCAACTCGGCATCACGTTTGCGCAGGAACTCGTCTGGGATCTGTTCACCAACTACGGCATTGCTAGCGGACTGCTCGGCAAGGATGCCAGCTTCGCGCAGACCATCGCGAGTCTGAAATCGCAGCTCTATCTGCCGAAAGTGAGCCCGACGACCGGGCAGCTACAGGAATGGATGGACGACAGCATCGTCGGCGAGGTGGGGCATCGCCATCTCTCGCCGCTGATCGGCTGGTTCGAAGGCGAGCGGATCACGCTCGACAGCGATCCGAAGCTCGTGGCCGGCGTAAAGGCACTGCTCACGGCACGCGGCTTCAATTCGTTCGGCTGGGCGCTTGCATGGCGCATCGCCTGCTGGGCGCACTTCCACGATGGCGCGACCAGCTATTCGATGATCCCGAAGTTGCTGCGTTACTCCGAGGGCAACGACGGTATCGACGGCACGTTCGCCAACATGTTCGATGCGTATGCGCTGTCGAACAACTCGTCGGCGTTCCAGATCGATGCGAACTTCGGTGGTCCGGCAGCGATTCTGGAAATGCTGCTGCAAAGCAGGATGGATCGCATCACGGTACTGCCCGCGTTGCCGTCGCAATGGGGCACGGGGCACGTCACCGGGTTGCGCGCGAAAGGCGGCTTCTCGGTCGATCTCAAGTGGAGCCGCGGCGCGCTGTCGTCGGTCAAGTTCACTAGCGTGGGCGGCACACGAACGACGTTGCAATACGGCAGTGTGGTGCGAGCCGTAGCGGTGCCTGAAAACGGTACGGCGAGATTCGACGGCAACCTGCGGCCGCTTTCGTGAACAGCTGAACTGAAGCACTGAAAGGCCTGCAGCAAAACACCGTACAGCAGCTTACCGGGAAGCCCCCGGTTTCATTCAACCAAGGAAAATCATGAAAACCCTGAGTCGCACGCAGGCGTATCTGTTTTTCGTGAGCGTCTTGATGGTCTTCGGCCTGGTCGCCTGCGGCGGCGACCAGAATTCCACCGAAGCGGCGAGTGCCCTGAAGGCCGTGGCGAACACCGCCACGTCGGCAGCATCGGCTGCGGATGCACTCTCGCAACGAGGAAGCCCGACGCAAAGCACGATCGCGTTACCGCCGATGGGTTGGGCCTCGTGGAATGCATACGGCTGCACCGTCACCGAAGATCTGGTGAAGACAGCCGCGGACGTGATCTCCGGTGGCGTAAAGAAAGATGGCGCGCTGAAGAAAGCGGGCTACAGCTATATCAACGTCGACGATTGCTGGTTCGCGCCGTCGCGCGATGCGCAAGGCAACCTGGTCGCCGATCCCGTCAAGTTTCCGAGCGGCATCAAGGCGCTGGCCGCCTACGTGCATGCTCGCGGCCTGAAGTTCGGCATCTACGAAGTACCTGCAGCCGAAACCTGTGCGCAGCGCAATAACCTGTACCCAGGACACACTACCCCGATGGGCAGCCTTGGGCACGAAGTCCAGGATGCCAACACGTTCGCTTCATGGGACGTCGACTACGTGAAGTACGACTGGTGTTCGCCGGACGGCACGGTCGACGATCAGGTCGCGGGTTTCCAGATGATGCGCGATGCACTGAACAGCGCAGGGGCCGCGAAGAATCGACCGATTGTCTACAGCATCAATCCGAACAGCTTCCATGTCGACAAGACGGGTCGTTCGTATGACTGGGGACAGGTGTCGGATCTGTGGAGAAGCACGGAGGACATCACATACGACACGGGCACACCGGGCCACCAAAGCACGCCCGATTTCTCCCGAATCGTGAACCAGAATTTCTACGGCAATCTGTTTCCGGAAGCGCAGCATACGGGCGTCTATAACGATGCGGACATGATGCTTGCCGGGTTCGGTCTGACGGCTGCGCAGGATCAAACGCACATGAGCTTGTGGGCGATTTCGGGTGCGCCGCTTATCCTGGGTCTCGACCTGACGACGCCGGTTAGCACCGCAACGATGGCGACGCTGACCAACCCCGAAGTGCTGGCCGTCGATCAGGACGTACGCGGTATGCAGGCAATTCGCGTTGCGGAGCCGCGCAACGGTCTGGGCGTGTGGGCCAAGCTGTTGTCCGGTCAAGGTCGCCGCGCGGTAGTCCTGCTCAACACGACGGGGACCGCGGCAACGATCACGGTGAACTGGGCAGACCTCGGGCTGAGCCCCAGTGCTTCAGCCAGTGTCCGCGACATCTGGGCACACCAGGATCTCGGTTCGCATGCGTCTAGCTACACGGTCGCCAACGTACCGGCAGGTGGCTCGGTCATGCTAACGATCACCGGTACCGACGATGCATCGAAAGTCGAGCCGGCCACTCCTCTCGCGCACGAAGCCGGCGTAGCACGCTATACGCTGAACGCGACCAACGGCGGGTACATCGACGTCGACTACCAGAACGCAGGGAAGTCCGCGCTGAAGATACCGCTGATCCTTAACGAAAGCGTCCTCACGACGATTACGCTTCCCGTTACCACCGGAAATGCCCAAGGCAGAATCACGCTGTACATGCCGTTCCAGCCGGGCAGCAACAAGTTGACGTTCGTTCTCCCCAACCCGGGCCGTCACGCACCGACAGTCGGCAAGGTGACGCTGATCGCCGCTCCGCAACCTGCATTGCCGCCGGTCATCTATGCGGCAGCAGACCCGGCCAATACCCTCCAGGACGCGGCGGTGGTGGAATGCAACATCTGTAGCGGCAACGAGAAGGTAGGCAATCTCACCAACTCGGATTCGAGCCTGCAGTTCAACAACGTGGTCGCTGCCGCCGATGGACAGTACGCGGTTCCCGTCGTGTACATCAGCGCGGATGACGGTGGCGGTGCGCCGCGCGCGTTGAATGTGAGCGTGAACAACGGGCCGGCGGTTGCCGTGCAGTTTCCGGGTGAAGGCACCTGGGACTTCCCGATCCTGTCGAGCGTTCAGGTCGTGGTGCCGCTGAAAGCCGGCACGACCAACACGATCAAGTTCTCCACGATACCCGGCAACTACGGTCCCGATCTGGATGGCCTGGGCCAGGCGGTCAAACAGTAAGACGGTCTGTGACGCATCGATGCCGCCGGGTTGGCTCGGCGGCATCGCATAGATAGCGATCTATAACGATCCATGGAGACAGGCATGAAGAATCTCTTGATGCGGATTGCACTGCCGCTGGTACTGGCTGCGACTTCGATACAGGTATCCGTCGCCGCCGACACCATCGCCCAGTCCGATACTGCCGCGACGACAGCGTGGCAGAAGGGCGCGCGTTTCCGGCACGACGAAGTCGCGGTGCTGTTCGTGATGGGGCAGAGCAATAGCGCGGGTCTGAACGGTCTGCCCGCGAGTTTCGTGTTGACCGGTGCGTCGGCTCCGGGCGCAGGCAGCGGTGCAATGTCGGCGCCCAACGTCTGGGGTATTCGCAATGACGGCTGGGGGAATATCACCGGCAACGCCGACGGGTCGGGACCCGCGTTCACGCAACCGATCTCCTCCATCGATCACGTGTCCTGGGTGAACTGGACGGACAGCACGTCGTCCGATATGAACCTCGGGTACTACGGCGGCAGCGGAAACGCCGCGAATTTCGCGGCCTATGCGTGGCAGTCGGCGATCAACGCGGGTGAGCCGCTGCCCGATCTGTACATCATTCATATCGGCTGGGGCAGCCAGGGTGTGGACGTCGCAGACGATGCATTCAGCGGCTGCTGCGACTGGACCGTGCATGGTGTCAATCTCTGGCAACCGATGCTCGATGCGACCAAAACGCCGACTTATGCGCTTGCTCCGTTTGCGCGTCGCATGATGTACCTCGGGCTAAAGCAGATTCTCGCAACCGGCAAGAAGCCGCGTGTACTCGGTCTCGAGTGGAACCAGTGGGAAGCGGAAGCTGCACCGCTGAATTCCGCGGGGAATGCGACGACGATCGGTCGCGCGCCGCAAAACTACGCGCATCTGTTCAGCAGCTTTTTTGCATCGGTAGGGTCGGCGTTTCCGGTGATGATCGTGAAGCCGCTATCGACCGCCTATGACAACGTCAGCAGCGGGGTCGCTCCATATAACCCGGCGGCGCTTGCGTCGATGCAAAACGTGTTCGGCGGTTTTGTCGATGCGGATGCCCGTCTCTTCAGTTTCGTCGATGCGTCGAAGTCGCCGGACTGGAACGGCCAGGGGCCGGGTTTCGGGATTTTCCAGGGTGGCTCGCTCGGCGGTGGGGATGGCAGCGTGCACTACAACCTCGACACGCAGAAATGGTTCGGCGAACAGGCGATCGCGGCATGTCTTGGCAACACCCGATCCTGCGGACCGCGCATTGCATCGCTTCCGCGACGGCTACCGAACTGAGCGCAGATCACCGCTCAATGAGTCTATGAGGTGGCGACAGCGAAAGCTCCCCGAGGTGGGAGCTTTCGTTTTTTGTTGAACATGGTGAGTGCTTGAAAGGCACATCAGCTGCCGAAATACAGCGAGCAGAAGCTCACCGGTCCAACACACGATTCGCTGTGATTCGCGCCGCTCATCGGAGCACGCGTACCGCTACTGCTGGCACCTGACATCGCTGTGCCGGCACCGCTCGTGTCCTGCGCTTTCATCTGCGCGACCTGTTGCGCGTAGATCGGACTCACGTCGGGATACGACGCATCGGTGACGAAGCGCAGCCCGTTGTTTTCGGCCTGAATCAATTCCTGCCGAACTTCGGCGCGGGTTTTTTCCTGTGCGAAAGCGTTCGTGAAGACGCCGCTTGAAGCGATGGCGACGAAGGACACGGCGATAAGAGAGAGCTTGTTCATTTGGAACTCCTGAGTGGTGAGGGACGACTGCTGTGTTCATAGCCGTAAACCTCATCACTCACGCCGATATTCCCGTGATCTGAAAAAACTTTAGCGATGCCGTGCGCTCATGGCGCATGCATCGCGCGGCTGCACGACTACATAAAAAAGATCGACGACAACAGGGAATAAACGGACGCTTCAGGTGTTACATCGCAATCAACGCGATGAATCCCCAGGACCGCCGTATGGAAAGAAGAAGCCAGTCGTCACGCCGTGCGCTCGATGCTGACCGCTCCAACCGGCCTTCTCGCCGGGACGAACGGCAACGGAAACCAGCGTGCCGCCAGCTTGAGCGTGCTCACCGATCCACCCACTGCAAGCAGGATCGGAATCAGCAGATCGTGGTTGACGCGCGTGAACTCGAGAATCAGCACGACCGCGGTGATCGGCATCTGCATCGATGCGGCGAGGAACGCTGCCGCGCCAACGATAGCGAACGCGCCCGGTTGCATGCCAGGCCAGATCTGGCTCAGCAAACCGGCAATCACCAACGCAAGCAGTGCGCCGATGGCAATTCCAGGCGTAAGCAGGCCACCTTCGGCGCCGCTACGCAGGCTGCTGCTGGTGATGACGACCTTCAGCACGAGCAGTATCGCCGCTAGCCCGACCGTCAGGTGGCTGTCGAAGCTGAGACCGGCTGGTCCTTTGCCGTTACCGAGCAGTTGCGGCCACGACATCGCGAGTACACCGATCACGATGAAGTTGAGTATCGTCAGAAGCGGTAGCCGCCAGTCCTTCGGTGCGAGGGCGCGTGCCCGGCTCGTCAGACGTGTAAAGCCATACGCGGCGAGTCCGAACAGCGGCCCGCATACCACTGACCACACCATCAGTTGCGCGGTTAGCGTGAATTGCGGCACCTGGTACTGATGCTCGTTGCCGAGACCGATCCACGCGACGACAGCTGCAATCGCGGAGGTCGCGAGAGCGGGCACGACGACGGCCCAGTCGAACGTGCAGAGCAGAACTTCGAGCACGAATACCGCGCCGCCGAGCGGCACGTTATAGACCGCCGCGAGACCGGCTCCGGCGCCGCAGGCCACCATGATCTGCCGGTCTCGCACCGAGAGCCCGGCGCGTTGCGCCACCCAGCCGGCCCACACCGAGCCGATTTCGCGCGGCGCAACTTCGCGGCCGAGCGGCGACCCCATTGCCACGGTGATGATCTGCAGCAGCGCGTGGATAGTCGTGCTGACACCCGGCATGCGCGGGTTATCGCTTTTCACGGCCTGGCGGATACTGACGAGCGGCCGGCCGAACCGGTACAGCGCCCACCAGCCGAAGCCCGCAATCAGACCGCAGACCGTCAGCACGAGCAGACGTCGCAGCGGGAGCGTGTCGGTCACGCCTTCGAGGAAGCTTTCGGTGCTGATCACGTGTGCCACGCTGTAGCCGTAGGCGACGTGCTGGATTGCATGCAGCAGCAGCGCGAGCGCCATGCCGCCGATGCCAGCGCCCACGCCCGTCAGAACGGTGACCACGGCAAACCTCACGAGCGAACGAGGTGCCTCCGCGGGTCCCGTGCGACGATCGATCTCGGCTGACATGTTGTGACTCCCGGTGTAGGTGGACATTGAGTCGCGGCTGACGGAATCGTAACTCCCATCTGGCCGGATTCTTTGCCCTGAATACTATTCCGCAGCGCAACATGATTCAAATTGTTTATTTGAATTAATTGATGCGTATTGAGAATATACGTGGAGCCACGGGTCTTCGAGGGGTGTCTGCGGATTACCGCGTGGCGCTCGCACTGACAGCACCGACGAATTCCGCCGTGGAACGCACCCGGCCGACATACGGAAAGATCTGCTCGACCGAAAAGCGATGCGCGTCTGCGGAAATGCTGCTCATCGCATCTTCGACGAACACGACTTCGTAGCCTCGGTCGAATGCAGCCCGTGCCGTCGATTCGACTCCAAAGTTTGTTGCGATACCGGTCAGTGCGATCGTGCGGGTGCCGCACCGGCGCAACTGCTGATCGAGTGCGGTCCCGTAGAACGCGCCCCATTGATGTTTGGTGATGACCAGGTCGCCCGGTTGCACACCCGCCTCGGCGACGAGTTCCGACGCAGCGGCGGGCGGTGGCGGCGAGCCCGGCGTGCGCAGTGGCTTATCGGCAGGAAGCGTCAGCAATTGCGCGACGTCCACGCGTACGAACACGATCGTGCCGCCGGCCGCGCGCAGCGCGTTAGCTGCCTGTACGGAGTGCTGCACGACCTGTGCGGCCGGATGCGGCGCGAGTTGCCTCGCGACATTGCTGTGCTGAAGATCGATCTGCACGAGTGCAGTGGTTTTCGGATCGAGAGAAAGTGCTTGCGTCATATGTCGCCTATATGTGAGGATATCCTCAGATAATCATACGCGATCAATATGAGCATGTCCTCAGATAAACCAGGTGGGTCCCGACCGGCCCGGCGCGTTCCGCAGCAGGAGCGCGCCGAGCGGCGCGTCGACGAATTGCTCGAGGCCGCCGGCGAAGTGATTGCCGAGCGTGGCTTCGACGCCGCGACGATGACCCGCATCGCCGAGCGGGCCGGTGCATCGATCGGCGCGGTGTATCAGTATTTTCCGAACAAGGACGCGCTCGTCTTTGCGCTGCGTGCGCGTTATGGCGAGGAGATGGACGAGAGCTGGACCGAGCTCAGCACGTCGGCGCAGGAGCGCACGGTGCCGGAGCTGGTCGACGGTTTGTTCGACTTGATGGTCGAATTCATGGCGACGCATCCGGCGTATATCCCGTTGCTGTCGGTGCCGCTCAATTTCAGGCGCGATGCGGCCGCACGTAACCGGTTGCGCGTGCGCTTCGCGGAGCTTTTCCAGCACTACAGCCCCGCGTTATCTGCTGAAGATGCGTACCGGATCGCCGAGGTAACCCTGCAGATCGTGAAGAGTCTGAATCCGCTCTACGCTGCGGCGAAACCGAAAGAGCGCAAGCGGCTCGTCGACGAATACAAGGCCGCGGTTTGCGCCTACCTCGTAACGCGGCTGGTTTGAGCGCAGGCTCGAAGCCGGTTCACAAGCAGGCCGCCCGAAGAATCTGCAAGAGCGGCCTGCATGTGCATTTCGCGCCTTAAGTGGCCGGACCCGTCAACATTGCCGTAGCCGCCGCATCCGGTAACGCATGCCGCGAACTCAACACATCGTCGATCAGCCCATATTCCTTCGCCGCCGCCGCCGACATGAAGTTGTCCCGATCCGTGTCTTTCGCGATCGTCTCGATGTTTTGCCCGGTGCGTTCGGCGAGTATGGAATTCAACCGTTGGCGCTGGTAGAGCACCTCGCGCGCCTGGATGTCGATATCGGCGGCCGTTCCCTGGCTACCGCCCGACGGCTGATGGATCAGGATCCGCGCGTTCGGCAGCGCGTAGCGCTTGCCGCGCTGGCCGGCGGCGAGGAGAAATGAGCCCATGCTCGCGGCGAAGCCGGTGCACAGCGTCGCCACCTCCGGCTTGATAAACTGCATCGTGTCGTAGATGGCCATACCGTCGTAGACTGAGCCGCCAGGCGAGTTGATGTAGAAAGAAATGTCCTTGTCCGGGTTTTCGGATTCGAGGAACAGCAACTGCGCAACGATCAGGCTCGCCGATTGATCGTTCACCGGGCCGACCAGAAACACGATGCGTTCACGTAGCAGGCGCGAATAGATGTCATAGGCGCGCTCGCCGCGGCCGGATTGTTCGATGACGGTCGGCACAAGGCCGAGCCCCGAGAAACCGGGGGGCGGGGGATGGAAGGGCATGCGTTCCTCGCAGTGAAAGAGTGGCCCCATGCCAGAAAGTAAGCAGGCGTGGGGTTCTAATCACATGACGCAAGGGCGAGACATGGCGTGACAGATAAATTTTTTCGCTGGAGTGTCACGCCGACTGCAGTTCAAACGTCAACCGGAAAAGCGCGCAAGCGTGCGCTGTTTTCACGTTCGTTTTTGGAGCGTTGCGAATGTTACATATGACGGAACAGACAAACAATCCCGCAGCGGCTTTCGATGCCGTGCGCTCGCGCCTGCTCGCGCTTGCGTACCGGATGCTCGGCAGTCGTGCGGAAGCCGAGGACATCGTGCAGGACGCGTGGCTGAAGTGGCAGTCCGCCAGTGCCGACGAAGTGCGCACGCCCGCTGCGTGGCTCACCACCATCACCACGCGTCTCGCGATCGACCGGTTGCGGCATCTGCAGTACGAGCGCGCGCTGCAGAACGGTGGCGTGACGCCGCAACCATGGCTCGACGAGTTTGCGCCGTCGGCGGAAGAACTTGCGTTGCACGCAGCGGAATTGTCCGGCGGCGTATTGCTGCTGCTCGAGCGGCTCAAACCCGAAGAGCGCGCGGCGTTCGTGCTGCACGAAGCGTTCGATTGCGAATACGCGGATATCGCGAAGATTCTCGACCGGCCGCCATCGACTTGCCGGCAGATCGTGCATCGCGCGAAGAGTCGTCTGCAGCGCGCGGGTGCGCCGTTGCCGGCGGCCGATCCCGCCGCGCATAGGCGGCTGGTCGAACAATTGCGGATAGCGATCAATGAACAGGACAGCGCGGGCCTGCTGCGGCTGTTCGGTACGCTGCCGGAAGTGGTGGTCGACGAGACGCTCGACGTGGTGGCCACGACGACGTTCGTGGCGAGCGTGAAGGGCTGCGCGGCCGAAGCTCTGTCGATGGACAACACGCCAGGGCTCGCGCTGCTGCGCGACGGCGAGATCGTGGCATGGCTGGATGTCGCAGCGGACGACAGCGGCACTCGCACCGGCACCATCGCCGCGCTGCGTATGGTCACGGATGCGATGAGCTTGCAGGCCGCCAACCAGCAATTCGGTCTGCTCGCCGTGCAACGTCTGCTCAAACGGATTCGCGCGCACTCGCACTCGCACGCGCGGGTGCGCCCATCCGTGTCAGTTACGGTGTGCGGCGACTTCCCAGTTGATATCGACGCATAGCACCTGAACGCCATGCGCGGTCTGCGCGGCGATCGATGCGGTGACGCACAGGTGTGCCTCGTTGATCGACAGATACGGCGGCGTCACATGCACGAGACCGGGCGTGCGCACGGCTTCGATGAAATACGGCCGACGTTCCCAGCTCGCGCCTTCCGAATGCAGCAACGGACGAAACCGCTTGGCCCGTTGCGACGCGCGGCCGGGCGGCAGCACGTTGTCGCCAATCTGCCGACCCGACGCATCGAGCAGGAAGCAGCGCGCAGTTTCGTCGAGCGCAAGCAGCGCGGCAGTCGCGTTCGCCACGGTTTCGCCCGCGATCAGTTGCGTGCTCGCCTGTTTCAGCGCGATGACGTAAGGGGCGAGGCGCTTCGCCTGGGCACGCTCGCGTGCGGTGACCCGTTCACGCAGCGCCGCCGAGAGCGCATCCATCAGGCCCGCGGCCGTCTGCGGTTTCACCGGGTCGACGCTCGGGCCCGCAAAGTACGTCCCCTGCACGAAATCCACATTGCACTCGAGCGCGATCAGCGCATCGCGTTCGCTCGACAGTCCACCCATCAGCACGAGCTGCCCCGATTCGTGCAGCAGCGACACGAGACCCGGCAGCACGCGCTCGATATGCGAATGCTCGCTGGCTTGCGCGAGGATGCAGCGATCAAGCGTGACGATGTCGGGACGCAATTGCCACACACGGTCGATGTTCGAATGCTTCGCGCCAAAGCCATCGAGCGCGATCAGAAAGCCGGATTTACGCAACGCATCGACGATTTCGGCGAAGCGCGTCGTTTCGCCGCCCGCCTGTTCCGAGACTTCGAGCACGACACGTTGCGGCGGCAGACCGAGCGCCTTCAGGCTCGCGAGCAGCGCATCGCCGTAACTCGTGTCCATCAGCGCGGCCGGATGGAGGTTCAGGAAGAGCCATTCGTCGTGGCTGTCAAATGCATTGAAGTTGCCGAGATGCAGCGATTCGGCGAGTCGTCCGAGTTCCAGCAGATCGCCGCGCCGCGCCGCCTGCGTGAACACTTCGTGCGACGGCACCTGGAGCGCCTGCTCGTCGTGCGCGCGCAGCGATGCGTGGTAGCCGATGGCGCGCCGGTGCGACACCGAGAACACCGGCTGGAACACGCTGAAGACGGTGTAGCCACCATACAGGACGGTGCGCCGGGAGCCTTCGTCGCCGGCCATGGGGCGCGGAGGCTGGAAACCGGGAGGATCGAGGTCGATGATGCTCATCATGTCGGTCTTGTGAAGGGCGGGCCGTGCGCAAGCTCGCTGGATTCGCTGGGGCTGTCCGCAAGTTTACAGGATAGGCGAGCAAGAAACATGCGCATGGAGAAAGTGGTTTCTGCGCAGATCCGGCTCACGTTCGTGAGTTTTTTGCCGCGCCTTGTGCGTCGTGCCGCACAGCGCTGGTGCGCGACGTGCCCCGAAGTGTTCGGTTGGCGGACTGCGTACGAGGACCGGTTGCGGGTAAACCAGCGTGTCTCACCCGTACCGCTGATCGAGCCGGTGCGAGCGCCGCGTCAGGTCCGCTCGGACGGATCGGTTTTCTTCGCCGCGCGGCGGATGTCCGGCGCGAGCTGCGCGAAGATCCACGACGTGCCGGCCGTGATGATGCCGACGCACAGGAACGTCGCGTGGAACGCAGGCAGTGTGTTGACCGCGGTCGCGCGCGGGATCAGGCCGGTGAAGGTAGCGAGCAGGGCGCCCGCCACCGTGACGCCGAGGCTCATCGAAAGCATCTGTACCAGCGAAAACAGGCTGTTGCCGCTGCTGGCGCCGCCGGTGCCGAGATCCTTCAGCGTGAGCGTGTTCATCGCGGTGAACTGGATCGAGTTGACGCCGCCGAAGAACGCAAGCTGCACGAGCCGTAACCATAACGGTTGGTCCGCGCTCGTCAGCGAGAAGCTCGCCATGGCGAGCCCGACCAGCACCGTGTTGATGACGAGGATGTGCCGATAGCCGTACTTCGTGATCAGTTGCGTGACGATGCGCTTCGACGTCATGCCCGCGGCGGCGACTGGCAGCATCATCAGGCCGGCTTCGAATGCCGAGTAGCCGAGGCTCACCTGCAGCAGCAGCGGGATCAGATACGGCATCGCGCCACTGCCGATCCGCGCAAACAGGTTGCCGAGCAGGCCGACGCTGAACGTGTGAATCCTGAACAGATCGAGTGAGAAAATCGGCTGCGGTGCGCGCACCGCATGCAGCCCGTAGGCGACGAAGGCCGCGAGGCTGAGAATCAGCAGCACCAGTACGGCGGCGTGTTGAATGCCGAGTTCGGTGCGCCCGTCGAGCGCAAACGAAATCGCCACCATGCCGATGACCAGCAGCAGATAGCCCTTCATGTCGAAGGGTGCGGTATCCGGATTGCGGCTGTCCGGCATGAAGATGAACGTCGCGATGCAACCGATCAGCCCGACCGGCACGTTGATCAGGAAGATCCAGTGCCACGACGCGATCTTGACGAGCCAGCCGCCGAGCGTCGGTCCGATCAGCGGCCCGACCAGGCCCGGAATCGCGACGAACGACAGCGCGGGCAGATAGCGCTCGGCGGGAAAGGTGCGCAGCACCGCGAGCCGGCCGACCGGCAGCAGCATCGCGCCACCCACGCCTTGCACGATGCGCCAGAGCACCAGCTGTGTCAGCGTATGCGCGTTCGCGCACAGCAGCGAGCCGATCGTGAACACGAGGATCGCGCTGAAGAACACGCGCCGCGTGCCGAAGCGGTCCGCGAGCCAGCCCGATACCGGGATCATCACCGCCATCGTCAGCGAATACGCGATCACCACCGATTGCATCCGCAGCGGCAGCTCGCCGAGACTCGTCGCCATCGCGGGCAGCGCGGTGTTGACGATCGTCGAGTCGAGCGTCTGCATGAAGAAGCCGGTGGCGACGAGCCACAGCATCACGGTGAGCATGCGAGGGGACGGCGAGGCGGCGGTCGATGGCGTGGACATGAGGGCCTGGGAGCGTGTGGGACGCGCGGCTGCGACACAGCGCTGCGGTTGAACCTGGTGGACCGGGTAGGCCACATTCTAGGGAAAAGGGTGGGATAGCCCAAGTCCTGCTTCGTTACGGTTCAATGCGGCGCGCTACCATGCAAGCTTTCCTGCCTCTGTCCGTTGGCCCACACCATGAATATCCGTTTCCTCGAGACCTTCATCTGGCTGGCGCGACTGCGAAACTTCCGCCTCACCGCGGAGAAACTGCATACGACCCAGGCGGCCGTATCGAGCCGCATTGCGTCGCTTGAAGACAGCTTCGATGTGCGTCTGTTCGACCGCAACTCGCGCTCGGCGACGCTCACGCCCGCTGGCCGCAAGCTGCTCGCTTACGCTGAGCGCATCGTGCGACTCGGCGACGAGATGCGCCGCGAAGTCGACGATGCGAGCGGCGATGCCGGGTTGATCCGCATCGGCGTGATCGAATCGATCGTGCATAGCTGGTTTCCCGCGCTGATGAGGGTGGTCCGCGATCGCTATCCGCGTCTCGAGATCGAGGTGACGAGCGATACGACGATCCATCTCGAGCAACTGCTGCGCACCGATTCCGTCGATCTGATCCTGCAGACCGATCTGCTGTCCGGGCCGGAGTTCGTCAATCATCCGCTGTGCGAATTTCCGCTGCGCTGGGTGGCGAGTCCGACGCTTGGGCTGTCCGGCAACACGATCAATCTCGATCGCGTGGCCGAGTTTCCGGTGCTCAGCTTTTCGCGCCATTCCGGGCCGCATGCCGCGCTGGAGCGTGTGTTCGCGGATGTCGAGCGGCCCGCGCGGATCAACTGCATCAGCTCGGTGGCCGCGATGATCCGGCTCGTCGCGGACGGCTTCGGCGTGGCCGTGCTGCCGCCCGCGATCATCCAGCGCGAACTGACGGAAGGCGTGCTGGAGCTGCTGGATGTAGACGGCGGCTTCGCGCCGCTGCCGCTTATCGCAACGCATCGCGCGCAGGGCGGCGAGCTGTCGGCCCGTATCGTCGAGCTGGCCGCCGAGCAGGCGAGGGTGTTCGTACACGCGCTTGGGCCCGCGCTCGTAGGCACCGCGACCGCGGCACGCCCGCCGCGTGCTGCAAGCAAACGCGCCGCAGCAGCAAAACCGCGTCAAGGAAAGGCTAACGCCAAGGCGCCGGCGGCGACCGCGCCGCGCAAACGTAAGCCATAAGAAAACCTGTTCGCTGCGGATTTTTTTTCTTGTTGGATTGAAGTGGCGCGTACTGGCGACACTGTGCACTGACCGATTTCTTTCAGTGCGCAGGAGCGTTGCCCATGAATCTCAAACCGTCCTCTCCGTTCGGCCAGCTCTGCATCTGGACCGATACCGAAGCGGATCCGCTGGTGGACGCCGACTTCAACGCCTGGTACGACCGCGAACACATGCAGGAGCGCGTTGGGTTGCCGGGCTTTCGGCATGCACGCCGTTTTCTGGCCAACGACGGTCAGGCGCGCCGCTATCTCGCGCTGTATGTGACCGACTCGCTCGGTGTGTTCGATAGCGCGTCGTACAAGCAGGCTTTTACCGTGCAGACGGACTGGTCGCTGCGCAACTTTGCGCGCATGACGAATACGCAACGGCGCGTCGGCGAGCTGGTGCTCGAAGCCGGCGCGGGCGAGGGCGGCCAGCTCGCCTTGTTCGTGCTGCCGCCGCAAGCCGCCGATTCAACGCGCTGGCATGCGCACGCCGAAGCCGGCGCGCAGCAAGCCAGTATTCACGCGATCCGGATGTTCTGCACCGATGCGCGACTCTCCACTCCGCTCGCGACGTCCGGCGGCACACCGCAGCTTGCAGCGGCCGATGCGATCGTGTTCGTCGAAGGCAGCGATGCCGCGGCGACTCGCGCGGTGGCCGAAACGCTGGCACGCGAGGCCGGTGCATCGCCGGACGACGTGCGTACCTTCAGCCTCCTGTGGCGCCTTGGCGCGTAGCGAACTGCCATTCAACGCCCGACGACCGGCATCCATCCCAACCTGGAGAATCTGATGAACACCGTTGCACAACCCGCGGTGCTCGGCCGTCCGCGTGCGGGCCGGGGGCGGCTCGCGACTGCCAGCATGGTTGGCACGTCGCTCGAATGGTATGACTTCACGGTCTACAACACGCTTGCCGCGCTCGTCTTCAATCACCTGTTCTTTCCGTCCGTCGATCCGCTCGCCGGTACGCTGCTCGCGTTTTCCACCTATGCGGTCGGCTATGTGTCGCGGCCGCTCGGCGGTCTGGTGTTCGGCAATCTCGGCGATCGCGTGGGGCGCCGTGCGGTGCTGATGATCACGCTCGTGCTGATGGGCATTACCACCGCGTTGATGGGCGTGCTGCCCACCTACGAGACCGCCGGCATCCTGAGCCCGATCCTGCTGATTGCGCTGCGCTTCGTGCAAGGCGTGGCGCTCGGTGGCGAATGGGCCGGTGCGGTGCTGTTATCGGTCGAGCATGGCGACCAGAAGAAGCGCGGGCTCAATGCGTCGTGGACGCAGGTCGGGCCGTCATTCGGAACGTTGCTCGGGACCGGCTTTATCGCGGCCATCACGATGACGATTTCCTCCGGCGATTTTCTGTCGTGGGGTTGGCGCGTGCCGTTTCTCGCGAGCCTGCTGCTGGTCGCGTTCGGCATCTGGGTGCGCAACGGCGTCGAGGAAACCCCGCAATTCCAGCAACTGAGCGACGCACATGCCACCGCGAAAGTACCGGTCGCCGAGGTGTTCGCGCAGCATTGGCGGCGGCTTCTCATCGCAGGTGGCTCGCGGATCGGCTCGGATGTGCTGTATGCGCTGCTCGTCGTGTTCACGCTGACCTATGTGACCACCGTGCTCAACCTGCCGAGATCGCTGGCGCTTGGTGCCGTGCTGGCCGGCACCGCGTTCAATGCGTTGAGCGTGCCGCTCTTCGGAGCGTTGTCCGATCGCTTCGGCCGGCGGCCGGTGTATCTGGCTGGCGTCGTGGCGGCGATCGTGTGGGCGTTCGTGTTTTTCGTGCTGATGGATAGCGCGCGGCCGCTCACCATCGTGCTTGCGGTTGTCGTGGGTCTCGTCATCCACGCGATGATGTACGGTCCGCAGGCGGCGTTCGTCACCGAGCAGTTTCCGACGCGCGTGCGTTATGCCGGTTCGTCGCTGGCCTATACGCTGGCGGGTATCGTCGGTGGTGGCTTTGCGCCGCTCATCATCGTTGCGTTGTATCGCCACTGGCATGGCACGACCGCGGTGTCGATATACGTGAGCGGGGCGCTCGTCGTCACGGCCGTCGCGTTGCTGGCCGCGCGTGAAACGGCGAAGCGGCCGCTCGAAGGCTGAGTCGGGACGCCCCCACGCTGGTCAGCGTGGGAGTTGCGCCGCCGCCGCAAAGAACGCATGCGCACGCGGATCGTTGCCGAACGCCGCATTGATACGAATCCACGGGCTCGTCTCCGCGTTGGGCCGGAAGTAGCTGCCCGGCGGGACCGTCACGCCAAGCGGCTCGCCGCATTCGACGAGCCGCGCCGCGTCGTCGATACCGGGCACACGCGCCCACACGAACTGACCGCCGAGCGGCTTTTCGAACACTTCCCAGCCGTGGTCTTCGAGCGTCTGCACGGTGAGGCCCATCGCATCGCTCATCCGGCGCCGCAGCCGCTCGAGATACTTCCGGTACATGCCGCGCTCGAGCAGCGCAACCGCGACCGCTTCGACAAAACGCGACCCGCCGATGCTCGTCAGCATCTTGATGTCGATCAGATCCTTGACGATCGCATGGCTCGCCACGAGGTAGCCGATGCGCAGCGACGACGACAGCGTCTTCGACAGCCCACCGATATAGACCACATGTTCGAGCTGATCGAGCGTCGCGAGTCGCGCCGTCGGTTCGCTCTGGAAGTCCGCGAAGATGTCGTCTTCGACGAACGTGAAATCGTGCTCGCGGGCGAACTGCAGCAACCGGAACGCAACCGGTGGCGACACCGACGTGCCGGTGGGATTGTGAAACACGGTGTTGATGAAGAACAGCTTCGGCCGATGCTGCTGCAACTGTGCCTGCAGCACATCGAGATCCGGGCCGCCGTGATTGCGCGGAATGCCGATCAGCTTGACGCCGTGCAGCTTCAGCAGGCCGTTCAGGTTGAAGTAGCCGGGGTCTTCGACAAACACGGTGTCGCCGGGCTTGAGCCGGTAACGCATCAGCAGGTCGAGCGCGTGGCTTGCGCCGTTCGTGATGAGGATCTGCGATGCATCCACGACGATGCCGAGCTGTGCGATGCGTGCCTGCAGATGTTCGCGCAGCGTCGCATTGCCGAGCGGTGTCGAGTAGTCGATCAGGCTTTCGGTGTCGACGCGCGATACGTGACGGATGGCATGCACGAGGCTATCCATGTCGCGCCACGCTTCCGGGGTGAAGCCGCTGCCGAGCTTCAGTGTGCCGCCCGGGTGGTTGAATTCCTGCAGGAGGTGAACGGATTCCTCTTCGGCACGGCGTGGGTCCGAGGTGCCGCGACCGGACATGCCGGTGCGCAGCCGTTCGGCCACATAAAAACCGGAGCCGTGACGCGAGTCGACGTAACCAAGCGAGACGAGCCGGTCATACGCTTCGATCACCGGAAAGCGG
Organism: Paraburkholderia acidicola; assembly: GCF_002362315.1. Classification (GTDB taxonomy): domain Bacteria; phylum Pseudomonadota; class Gammaproteobacteria; order Burkholderiales; family Burkholderiaceae; genus Paraburkholderia; species Paraburkholderia acidicola. The sequence continues at coordinate 926,519 of NZ_MTZV01000002.1, read as the reverse complement.
CTGATTGCGTAGTCGGCGGCGAACTGACGGATCGACGGCAGCTTCGCACCGGGGCGCGCCGCGCGCGACCGGATCCACGTCTGCACGCCGTGCACGATCTGCTCGATGAGCGGTACGCCGTTGTCGCGATCGAGTTCGATATCGAGTTTCATGTGCGTCCTCCTGGTCTGGCTGTCGAGGCGCCGGTTCGCGCGGTTGTTTGCGCAGTTGTCCGGTAACTGTCCGGTTTTTCGACTGAACAGTTCTGTTAAAACTGTTCGGAAGTGTTCATGGGTTTCTGATCATCGCACAGCAATAATGTTTCATCCAGAGTGCCCTGCAAGGAGAACAGCAATGCGCGAAATCCGTACTTTCGAACTCGAACACGGCGAGCCCGCGGCCGCCTGGCGTGTCGCGCAGCCGCTCGTACTCAAAGTGATGGCGGGCGAGGTCTGGTTGACCGTCAGCGGCGACCTGACCGATCACTGGCTTGCCTCTGGCGAGTCCTTCGAATTGCCGCGCGGTGCGCAGGCGTGGATCAGTGCCGGACGCACGGGTGCGCGCGTCGCGCTGGCGGTCGAGGAAGGGCGTGTCGGCACGCCGCGGCCGGCTGCTGCTGGGCTGCGTGCACCGGTACGTAGCTGGTTGCCGCGGTGGTTGCTTGCGGCGTGATCGGGCAGAGCGGTCGGGTGGCGTAATCGGGTGGCGTAAGCGAGCGAGGTAATTGGCTGGCGTAACCGGGTGATGCAGCAAACCCGGCGTCAGTCTTCGTAGTGTTCGCCGATGTAACGGGCGCGCGGCCGGATCAGTCTTCCGTCCGCGGCCTGTTCCATCGCGTGGGCGATCCAGCCGACCGTCCGCCCGACGGCGAACAGCGTGAACGCCGCTTCCTTCGGTAGATCGAGCACGCGCTCGAGGGCGGCGAGAGCGAAGTCGACTGTCGGTTCGGCACCTGTGGTTTCGCGCACGGTCTGCGCGAGCGCGAGGATCGCCGGCAGCGGCGAGCGCGCCGGCGCGCATTGCGTCAGCGCGTCCAGTAGCAGCGCCGCGCGCGGATCACCTTGCGGGTACAGCGGATGACCGAAGCCCGACAGCACCGCACCAGGCGCACCGTCGTGTTCGTTGTGCGCGATGCGGGTGGCGAGGAAGCGGTCGAGATCGCCGGCACGCTCAGCTTCATCGAACAGCGCGGCGACGCGCGTGGTTTCGCCGCCATGGCGCGGCCCGGCCAGCGCGGCGAGACCGCCCGCCACCGCACCGAACAGATGGGTGCCGGTCGACGTAATGCAGCGCACGGTAAACGTCGACGCGTTCAACTCATGATCCGCACATAGCACCAGCGCCATGCGCAGCAGGTCGGCCTGTTGCCGGTTGCGCACGCCCCATGTAGCGGCGAGTTGTCGATGCAGCGGATTGCTAGACGGCGCGCTTGAGATCATCGCGGCAGCGAGTAGCCGCACCAGTGAACACGCAGCATCGAGTTGTGCATCGCGGCCGAGCGCCCAGACGCGCGGCATCTGGGCGGCGGCCGCGGGTAGAAGCACCAGCGCGCGATCGAGCGGTGCGCTGTCGCTCCATAGCTTTAGCCACGCGGCCCATTGCGCGGGGGAGGGCGGTCCCGGCTGCGTCGGTGGCGTATCGGCAATGCGTCGCGGCGTGCATTCCCACAGCAGCGCGGCAACTTCTTCAAGGCTCGCCTTGCGCGCGAGATCGATGGCATCGCGGCCGCGATAGAAAAGCTGGCCGTCTGCAATCAGCGTGATCGACGATTCCAGCACCGGTACGCCCCAGTCCAGCACCTTCTGCGCAACCTTGCCTGCCCGTTTGCCATCCGCCTTGCGACGCGCAAGACGACGCACGTCGGCTGCGTCGTACAGATGGCGCTGTCCCTCGACATCGGGCGTCGAGCGCAACATGCCGCGGCTCACGTAGGCATAGAGCGTGGCGACGCTGATGCCGAGGGTCTCGGCGGCTTCGGTGGCGGTCAGTTGATCGGGCATGGGCGGGTATGCGTATAAGAGCGGCGGAAAACCATAGAAATCGATCTATGTTGATTATATTAATCAAGATTGATTGCGATAAGAGGCAATTCTAGACTCGAAGCCATTCTTCCTGTCAGGCGATGCCGATCAACATGACTCCTTCTCTTGCGCTCGATCATCTCTGGAGCTTGGCCGGCTGCGATCCGGCTGCGCTCGATGCCGTTTCCCTCACAGGCACCGATCCCGGGTTGCCGTCTGTCTATCGCGTCGGCACGCTGGCGGCATCGACGATTGCCGCAACCGGGCTCGCTGCCGCCGAATGTTTTCGTTTGCGCACCGGTTGTCGGCAGCGCGTCGATGTCGATGTGCGTCGTGCGCTGGCCGCTTTTCGCAGCGAGCGCTATCTCCGCCTGAACGACGGACCGCCGCCTGCGCTGCGCGATCCCATCATGGGCTTCTATGCGACGCGCGACGGTCGCTGGGTGCAACTGCATACGAATTTTCCGCATCATCTGCGCGGCGTGCTGGACGTGCTCGGTTGCGCGAATGAGCCTGCGGCGGTGGCCGAGGCAATCCGCGGCTGGGACGGCGCGGCGCTTGATCAGACGCTGGCCAATGCGGGCCTGTGCGCGGCGCTGATCCGTTCGCCACGCGAATGGGCCACGCTCGAACAGGCGAAGGCGATTGCCGATCTACCGCTCTTCGAGATCGAGCGGATCGGCGAAGCGCCGCCCGAACCGCCTGGCCGGGGTGGCTTCGACCGGCCGCTCGCTGGCGTGCGGGTGCTCGATCTGTCGCGCATCATCGCGGGGCCGACGGCGGGTCGCGCGCTCGCGCAGCATGGCGCGCAGGTGTTGTTGATCAATGGTCCGCATCTACCGAACATCGCGCCGCTCGTGATCGATACGGGGCGTGGCAAACGCTCTGCTGCGCTCGATCTGCGCGATGACGCGGCACGTGCCCAGTTACGCGAGCTGGCAACTGGCGCCGACGTGTTCCTGCAGGCCTATCGTCCTGGTGCGCTGGCGGCGCGCGGCTTCGGCCACGATGCGCTGGCGCAGATGCGGCCGGGCATCGTGTACGTCTCGGTGTCCGCATATAGCCATGCGGGGCCGTGGGCGACACGTCGCGGTTTCGACAGTCTCGTGCAGTCCGCGAGCGGTATCGCGTGGACGGAGAGTCGCGCTGCGCAGAGCGAAGTGCCGAAGCATCTGCCGTGTCAGGCGCTCGATCATGCAACCGGCTATCTGGCTGCGTTCGGCGCGATGACGGCGCTTGCGCGACGCGCGACCGAGGGCGGTAGCTGGCATGTACGGGTGTCGCTGGCGCAGACCGGCCGCTGGTTGCAGTCGCTGGGGCAGATCGAAGATGGCTGGCGCACGCCCGATGTCACGCTGGAAGATGTCGCCGATTGTCTGGAGACCGTCGATTCACCGTTCGGCCGCGTACGCGGTACGTTGCCCGCAGAACACCTGTCGGAGACACCACCGTTTTTTGCGCGACCGCCCGTGCCGATCGGTCACGACGCCGCGTGCTGGGAAGACTGAGCGGACGCGGTGCGTTTGTGTTTTGCAACGACGGGACGACTGCGCTTTGCGCAAACGCCGGAGCCAATCGGCCACGATACGTGAGCGAGCGCAGTACGTTGTGCAACAACGTGGCGACGCGCTGACGTAGGCGTGTAACGCCTACTTACGCAACTCCGCGACAAAGTCGTAGTAGTCGTTGCGGCAATACGTATCGGTCAATTCGATCGCCCGTTGATCGGCCGTATAACCGACACGGGTGATCAGCAGCAGCGCCTCGTTCGTGGCGATGCTCATTTGCCGCGCAATCTCTTCGCTCGCGTTGACCGCGCGAAAGTGCTGCAACGCACGCACGATCGACAGCCCACGATGTTCGAGGTAGCTATACAGCGAGTCGCCGATTGCCTGCGGATCGGGAATCACCGAGGCAGGGAAGGTCGAGTTCTCGACCGCCATCACGATGCCGTCCGCGAGCCGCAGACGGCGCAACCGCGTCACCGCCGCCGCCGGCGACAGGCCCAGCTGGATCACTTCATCGCGATTGGCCGGCACGATGTCGCGCGACAGCCATTGCGAACTCGGCGTGAAACCGCGTCGACGCAGCATTTCGCTAAAGCTCGACAGACGCGACAGCGGGTCTTCGTAGCGCGGCGTGATGAAACTGCCCGCGCCCTGGGTGCGGCGGATCAAACCTTGCTCGACGAGCAGCGCGATCGCCTTGCGGGACGTAATGCGCGATACGCCGAGCGCATCGGAGAGCACACGCTCCGACGGCAGCGCCTCGCCGGCATTCCAGCGGTTTTCGTGAATTGCGTTGCCGAGCTTGCGGGCGAGCTGCAGGTAAAGCGGTGTGTCGTTTTCCGGGTCCGGGCGCAGGTCGCGCCAGCGGTCTTCCGAGGCTGAGGTCATGGGACGGACGCAAGAAGGGCAAGCGACAATTCTATGACATCGGCGCGTCGCGTTATAGCGGCCTTTTGTCTGGCCGACGCCCGCGCCTGCGACGAGCGGCTACACTGAGCCGGTACGCATCGGCGGCGGCCTGTCGTAGCAAGGGCCGCGCGCATTTCACCGGAGACTTCATGACGACCGATTTCCCCAGCGTTGCGTTGCCCGACGGCGAACGTATCCCGAAGCTCGGGCAGGGTACGTGGGAGATGGGCGAGCGGCAGACGCAGCGCGCGGCCGACATCGCTGCGCTGCGTACCGGCATCGAACTTGGTATGACGCTGATCGATACCGCCGAAATGTACGGCGACGGCGCAACCGAATCGCTGCTCGGCGAGGCGCTTGCCGGTTTGCGCGATGACGTGTTTCTCGTCAGCAAGGTCTATCCGCACAACGGCAGCCGTCGCGGTGTGCAGGCCGCGTGCGAGCAGAGCCTGAAACGCTTGCGTACCGACCGGCTCGATCTGTATCTGTTGCACTGGCGCGGCTCGGTGCCGCTCGAGGAGACCGTTGCCGGATTCGAAGCGCTGCGCCGGGCGGGCAAGATTCGTCACTGGGGTGTGAGCAACTTCGATACCGACGATATGGAAGAACTGGTTGGCATAGCGGGCGGCGAGCACTGCGCGACGAACCAGATTCTCTATAACGTCGCGCGCCGCGGACCGGAGTTCGATCTGCTGCCGTGGCTCGCGGGCCGGAGCATGCCAGCGATGGCCTACAGCCCGATCGATCACGCCCGCCTGCCGAAACGCTCGCCGCTCGACGATATTGCCGAAGCGCGCGGCGTGTCGGTGTTTCAGGTGGCGCTCGCGTGGACGTTGCGACAGCCCGGTGTCTTTGCAATTCCGAAGTCGGGAAGAGTCGAGCACGTGCGCGATAATCGCCGCGCGCTCGATCTACGCCTGACCGAAAGCGAATGCGCGCAAATCGATGCGCACTTCAGACCACCGCGCAGCAAACGGCCGCTCGAAATGCTGTGAGCGCGTGCGGCCCGCTGCATCAGTTGCAGGCGTGGTGCAGATGGACCGAGCCGAGCACGGCGACCTCGGCGGGCGTGCGTTTCAGCGAATCGTCGCTGACCTGGGCCGCATCGGTGACGAATTCATCGACGATCGACGACACCGGCACACCACGCAGGCACAGCGACACGCGTTGCGTTTCGTTGGCCGGCAGCGACGCGCGCTCGCCGAGGAACAGCACACCGTATTGATAACCGTGAATAACGCCGCGGACCGCGCCAATGCATTGGGCATGGGCATTGTTGTCCTTGTTGCGGCACTGCTGCGCGAGCGACCACGCGGAGAAGCTGGGATCGACGGGGGGGGCGGCCTGTTCCTGTTCGTTGCCGGTAGTTGCTGCTGTGGCTGGTGCGGCCGGTGCGGCTGTTTGCGCGCGGACCAGTGACGGAACAAGGCTAATGGCCGCAGCGATCAGCAGTGCAGCGGCTGCGCGCGATGAAGCGTGGGGGACGTTTCGATTCATGTGTGTGTTGTCCTCATATCGATCGTTGAATCTGCTATGAGGCACCGCGGGCTGTTTGGTTCCTGGTGCGCTTGCGATCTGGAGGCGAGGCAGTCCGAGCTTCCGGTGCCTCAAAAACGAAAACGGTCGGCGGTGCGCGCGCCGACCGTTGCCTGAGAGCATCCTGCCTGTCCGGGCTCCCGGCTCCCGGCTCCCGGCGGCGACGTTCGACCGGGGGATCGAAACGTCGCCGCCGATGCTGGCCGGGGGGATGCGGCCTGTCGAGGGACTGCATCGTGGGGCGCGGCGCGGGGGCGCCGTCGCACGGATCTAATGTCCGTTGCCACCACCTTTGCCGCCGCCTCCCGCGCCAGATCCGCCGCCGTAGCCTCCGCCGAAGCCACCTTTGCCCGAACCTGCACCGAAGCCGCCACCCATACCGCCCATTCCACCACCGAAGCCGCCACCGAAACCTCCGGAGGGACCGCCGCTGGGACCACCACTGGGGCCGCCGCTGGGACCGCCGCCGCCGCAACCGCACCCGCCAGTGCCGCCACCGCCGCCACCGCCGCCACCGCCGCCACCGCCGCCACCACCGCCGCCGCCGCCACCGCCACCGCCACCGCCACCGCCACCGCCACCGCCACCGCCACCGCCACCGCCACTGCCACTGCCACCGCCACCGCCACCACCGCCGCTACTACCACCACCACTGCTACCACCACCGCTACTGCCGCTACCGCCGCCCTTGCCACCCGAGCCGCTGCTGCCGCCACCACTACCGCCGGAGCCGCCTGAGTTACCCGAGTTACCCGAGTTGCCCGAGCCGCCGCTGCGATTCGGCATGCAATGACCGGCGTCGCCGGTACAGGTCCTCACGAGGAAGACAAGCGAGGCATCGTCGGCGGCGCTCGAAGCGCTGGCAGCCGCCGCTGTCGCTGTCGCGGACGAGGTGTCCTGCGCCAGCAGCGCAACCGGCGCTGCGCCGCTCGCGGGAAGTGGTGCATCGGCTGCGACGATCCACTTCGGCAGCACGTCATCGGCGGGCGCTCCGTGCGCCGTATGTGCGGCCAGCAGCATTCCCGTACCGGCAGCCAGAAGCGCCGTACCCCGCAGCATCACGTAGTAATACTGATTTAACGTTGTAGTTTTCATCACTGCTCTCCCTGCGAGACGACGTTCCTCGTCGACGTCATCTCCATCCTGTTGTGCACGCGAAGCAGGCCGGACAGCGCGCAGCCATGCTGCGCGGTTTATCCGTGGCCAGGCGTCCGGCGTGCATGCCGCAACGTGCGCACGAACGGATACGCACGATGGCGCGATCGTCCATAGCGCGAGGTTCGCGCGGGCGGTGGATGGCAGCTTGCTCGCCGTCGTGATGTCCGTCCTGCGTGAACCGGATGCCTGCGGGTTACTTAGCGATAACCATGCCATTGACCGGGAAGCCGCGCCGTACATGGCAGCGACGAAGCCACCGCGACGGTGGCAGCGATAAATCAGTAGAAAATGTTTCGAACCTGAAACGCGCGGAGAGCCACGCTGTCAGGCCTGGCGATGCGCGTCGCCCTGCCGGGCGCGAAGGTCGACGAGCGGGATATGACAGCGGATGTGGTGGGCTGCGCCGGCATCGAGGAGGGGCGGGTCCTGCCGCTTGCAGATCTCGCCGGGCTTGCGCAGATAGCGCGTAGGGAACACACAGCCCGATAACGCGCGACATGCCGATCGTGCGAGATGAATACGTTGTTCACGTCGCGTTCGCGCTGCAGGTCGGCCAGCAGGTTGAGGACGGCCGCCGGCACCGGCCTCGCGTTTTTCAGCGCCCAGGCAACGCAGGTTTGCGCCACCGATGGAACAATATCGAACCGATCCAGCACGCGGTGAAGAGCGCGACGATGCCGTACCCGAGCGGGCCGAACTGATCGTTGGCCGCACCGATCGCGTCCCACACGCCGCCGCTGAAACCGAGCTTGTCGGACAGCAGCCCCAGCGCCTCGATGCCGCCGATTACGATCGCCACCAGCGCCGACACGAACGTGATGCTCGCGTTGTAGTAGAGCTTGCGCTTCGGGTCGTCCATTGCCCAACCGTACGCGTGAACCATCAGGACGTTGTCGGTGGAATCGACGAGCGTCATGCCCGCGGTGAAGAGCGCGGGGAACACGAGGATCGAGTAGAGCGGCATGCCCTTGCCGGCTTCGGCGGCGGCGATGGCGAGCAAACCGATTTCCGTTGCCGTGTCGAAGCCGAGGCCGAACAGCACGCCGACCGGGTACATGTGCCAGCTTTTCGTAACGAGGCGGAACAATGGACGTAGTGCGCGCGACAACAGACCGGCGGGCGCAGCGACATTCGACGCAGGTTCGTCAGCGGGCTCGCTACCGTTTTGCACGTTGCGATAGCGCCGCCACACGTCGCGCAGGATCACGAGGTTTACACCAGCGAGCACCAGCAAAAACGAAGCCGACACGAGCGTGCCGATCGTCCCACCGATCTCCTTGAACGTATCGAAGCTGCTGTGCAGTTTGAGTGCGGTCAACGCGATGCCGACGGTTGCGGCGACAACGATCGTCGAGTGGCCCAGCGAGAAGGCGAGGCCGACACCGAGCGGTCGCTTGCCGGTTTGCATCAGCTTGCGCGTGACGGCGTCGATGGCTGCGATGTGATCCGCGTCGACCGCATGACGCAGGCCGAAGCCGTACGCGAGCAGCGCAGTACCGAGCAGCAGCGGGTAATGGCGAAACGCGATCAGCGCCCATGCCCACGCCGCCAGATTGGCGGCGATCAGCGCCGCGTAGAGCATGAAGAGGCGAGGGCGCAGGCTGGCGGTCGGCGTCATGAAGGTTGAACGATGAAGATGAAGGTGGGTGGGTCGAAGCGGCGCGTCTCAGTGTTCGTGCGGGTGCTTGTGGATCGGATCGACCCAGTGCACGGTCTGCGGCGTTTCGACGGCATCGATGTTCAGATTGACGACGACCGCTTCGTTGTCGCTGCGCACGAGCACACACTCGAGCGGGTCGTCGGTGCTCGCATTGATCTCCTGATGCGGCACGAACGGCGGAACGAAGATGAAGTCACCAGGCTCGGCTTCGGCGGTGAACTCGAGCTGTTCGCCCCAGCGCATCCGCGCATGGCCGCGTACGACATAGATCACGCTCTCGAGCGCGCCGTGATGATGCGCACCGGTCTTCGCATTCGGATGAATCGTCACTGTGCCAGCCCAGATTTTTTGTGCGCCTACGCGAGCGGCGTTGATCGCAGCCGCGCGGTTCATGCCCGGTGTCTGCGCGGTATTCGTGTCGAGCTGATCGCCGCGAATGACCTTGACGCCGTTGTCGCGCCAGTTCGGCGTCGGTGCGGAGTGATCGTCGTGGCTATCGTGGCTATGCGGGTCATCGTGGTGGTGGCTCATCTGCATCTCTCCATCGTCTTTCCAGCGTCGCGCGGACTGCCGTGGTTTACGCCGTATTCTGCCCGGCCAAAATTGAACAACCGATGTTTCCTGCTGCGCTCGTTGCTCCCGCAACGTCGACCTACGCACGAACCAGGAGCCCAAAAAGAAAAAAGCCCATTCATTCCAGAACGGGCTTCTTCCCAACTAACAACGATATGTGATTTACCGCTGCTTCGTGTTGACGATCGCTTCCGCCACGTTAGTGGGCGTTTCCGCGTAGTGCTTGAACTCCATCGTATAGGTAGCGCGCCCTTGCGTGAGCGAGCGCAGCGACGTCGAGTAGCCGAACATTTCCGCGAGCGGTACTTCGGCGCGCACGAGCTTGCCGCCGCCACCCGCGATGTCTTCCATGCCCTGGACGATACCGCGCCGTCCCGACAGGTCGCCCATCACGTTGCCCATGAAGTCTTCCGGCGTTTCGACTTCGACGGCCATCATCGGTTCGAGCAGCACCGGCTTCGCGCGGCGCATACCTTCCTTGAATGCCATCGATCCAGCCATGCGGAACGCGTTTTCGTTCGAGTCGACGTCGTGGTACGAACCGAAGGTCAGCGTCGCCTTCACATCGACGACCGGATAACCCGCGAGCACGCCGGACTTCAGCGTCTCCTGGATCCCCTTGTCGACGGCCGGAATATATTCGCGCGGCACGACACCGCCCTTGATCGCATCGACGAATTCGTAGCCGCCGCCTGGCTTCTGCGGTTCGAGCTTGAGCACCACGTGGCCGTACTGACCGCGTCCTCCCGACTGCTTGACGAACTTGCCTTCGACGTCTTCGACCGAGGTGCGGATCGTTTCGCGGTAAGCGACCTGCGGTTTGCCGACGGTGGCTTCAACGCCGAACTCGCGCTTCATCCGGTCGACGAGAATTTCGAGGTGCAGCTCGCCCATCCCGGAGATGATGGTCTGGCCAGACTCTTCATCCGTTGCGACGCGGAACGACGGGTCTTCCTGAGCCAGACGGTTCAGCGCGATACCCATCTTTTCCTGGTCGACCTTTGTCTTCGGCTCGACCGCCTGCGAAATGACCGGCTCGGGGAAGATCATCCTTTCGAGGATGATCACGTGGTTCGGATCGCACAACGTGTCGCCGGTGGTCGCGTCTTTCAGGCCCACGGCGGCGGCGATGTCGCCCGCATACACTTCCTTGATTTCCTTGCGCTCGTTCGCGTGCATCTGCAGGATCCGGCCGAGGCGTTCCTTCTTTTCCTTGATCGCGTTGTAGACGGTGTCACCCGAATTCACGACACCCGAGTACACGCGGAAGAAAATCAGCTGGCCGACGAACGGGTCCGTCATGATCTTGAACGCGAGCGCGGAGAACGGTTCGTCATCTTTCGGATGACGCTCCGCTTCGTTGTCGTCTTCGTCGTGACCCATGATGGCGGGCACGTCGACCGGCGACGGCAGATAGTCGATCACCGCATCGAGCATCGCCTGCACGCCCTTGTTCTTGAACGCGCTGCCGCACAGCATCGGCACGATCTCGTTCTTGATGGTGCGGGTACGCAGGCCGAACTTGATTTCTTCTTCGGTCAGCGTATGGCCGTGCAGGTATTTGTCGAGCAGTTCCTCGTTGGCTTCGGCAGCGGCCTCGACCATCTTTTCACGCCATTCGTTGGCGGTGTCGACGAGTTCGGCCGGGATGTCGATGTACTCGAACTTGATGCCCTGGTTCTCTTCGTCCCACACGATCGCCTTCATCTTGACGAGGTCGACCACGCCCTGGAAGTGATCTTCCGCGCCGACCGGAATCTGGATCGGTACGGCGGTGCCCTTCAGGCGCTCGGTGATCTGCCGCTGCACGCGGAAGAAATCGGCGCCGACGCGGTCCATCTTGTTGACGAACGCGATGCGCGGCACCTTGTACTTGTTCGCCTGACGCCACACGGTTTCGGACTGCGGCTGCACGCCGCCGACCGAGTCATAGACCATGCACGCGCCGTCGAGCACGCGCATCGAACGTTCCACTTCAATCGTGAAGTCGACGTGGCCCGGGGTGTCGATGATGTTGATCCGGTGTTCCGGATAATTGCCGGCCATGCCTTTCCAGAATGCAGTCGTGGCAGCCGACGTAATCGTGATGCCGCGCTCCTGCTCCTGCTCCATCCAGTCCATCGTCGCCGCACCGTCGTGAACCTCGCCGATCTTGTGAGTCACGCCGGTGTAGAACAGGATGCGTTCGGTGGTGGTGGTTTTGCCGGCATCGATGTGAGCGCTGATACCGATGTTCCGGTAACGCTCGATGGGAGTCTTGCGGGGCACGTGAATCTCCTTGGATTGGGGCGCGCCGGTGAAAAAGGCGTCGAGGGCAGCTTACGCTACCCGGGCGATTGCGGTGCTACTACGGTGTAAAGACTACAAGCATAGCGCCTGTGTCAGGCTTTTGCAGGAATCTTCCCCGTGGCGGCCTGGCGTTGCCGTCAGGATCGGGGCGTGACTGCCGACACGCCATGTAAAAAGCCGGCGCGCCTCGTGGCGCGCCGGCTTGACCATTTCTCAACGAAGGCGGGGCGAGCAACTCGCCCGAACCTCATTGCGGAGCGGGCAGCCCCTGAATCTTCGTGCCGGGCGTGATGCCTTTCGAGGCAAACCAGCCCTTGCTCATTTCAAGCGCATAGACCCCGTTGTTTCTCGGGCAGTGGTTGTCGGTTGTTTCGGCCTGCATCTCGTCGATGTCGGTGACCGTACCGTCGGCGCGCATGAAGGCAATCGACAGCGGGATCAACGTGTTCTTCATCCAGAAGCAGTGCACCGCATTCTCGTTGAAGACGAAGAGCATGCCTTCGTTCGGTGCGAGCTGCGACCGGTACATCAAGCCTTGTTCGCGATCCGCATCGTTGGCCGCGACTGCGGCGTCGATCACGAACATGCCGGCCGTGAGCTTCGCGCGCGGAAAATCGCCGGGCTGTTTGGCACCCGCAGGCATCTGCTGCGCATGCGCGCTATTCACACCGGGAACGGCGAACCAGACCGACGACAAGGCAGCGAGCGGCAGCGCGATCGCAATCGCAAGACGCGCAATCGACAGGCGCAGGGGAAATCGCACGGCAACACTCCTTGCTGGAAAATAACCCGCGCATGTTACGCGAGCGCGGCAAAAACAAAAAGGCAGATCGCCTTTCAGCAATCTGCCTTTCAACGCCGTAAGAACGGCAATACTGCTAGTTCTTGACTGCGTTTTTACAACCAGCTTAGTTCGAAGCTGCTGCCGGAGCTTCGGCTTCCGAAGCTGCCTTCTTGGCGTGGTGCTTCTTGGCTGCGTGCTTCTTAACAGCCTTCTTTGCCGGTGCCGAAGCAGCTTCAGCCGGAGCAGCAGCCGGAGCGACCGGAGCCGAAGCTTGTGCGAAAGCAGCCGTTGCGAACAGGCCAGCGACCAGAGCAGCGATCAGTTTGTTCATTTTGTAAATCCTCAGCATGAGTTGCGGTTAATTGACCAGATGACCCGGTTCTTGGAGTCATGCCGGTAAACGTGCCATCCACCTTTCGGTTGACAGACCCATCGAAGAATTTCGTCGACGGGCACTGCGAGCGCTCGAACCATCTGTACTCACCGTTGGAGCGGCGTGTGCAAAGGCCCTTAAGGCTGAATGCCGGATAGCTTCGGACGGCATCTGCGTCGAATAACGCGTGAGTTCTCTACGCGGTTGACGAAAAACTTTCGTGGAATTTCGGGATTGCTTATTCGCGGTGGATTCGTGCGCTTGTGTGTGGGGCAGTACGTGCGGGATTTATTGTTTCGGAAAACAGAAATGCGTGCTGGCACAACGAGTTAGCGTGAGTCGGCAAACCGTTCGATGCCTTTGCGAGGGTTTGCAAGGTGCCCGCGGGCTTTATCGCGTGATGCCGTCCCATGGCGCGCGCGGCGGCAGGTCGATACTTTCGCCGGGTTGCAGGCCGAGCGAAAAAATATCGAGTGCGCCGATGCCGACGCGTACGAGCCGCAGGGTAGGGAAGCCGACAGCGGCCGTCATGCGGCGGACCTGGCGGTTCTTGCCTTCGGTGATCGACAGTTCGATCCAGCTGGTCGGGATGGCCGCGCGATAACGGATCGGCGGCGTGCGTGTCCACAATGTGGCTGGTGGCTCGATGAGCTGCGCCTGGCAGGGGCGTGTCACGTAATCGCCGAGATCGACGCCGCCTGCGAGCGCTGCCAGCGCTGCGGTGTCGGGTATGCCGTCCACCTGAGCCCAGTAGCGCTTGACCAGCTTGTGCCGCGGCTCGGCGATACGGGCCTGCAACGCGCCGTCGTCGGTGAGCAGCAGCAGACCTTCGCTGTCCGAGTCGAGCCTGCCGGCGGGATAAACGCCGGGCAGCGTGATCCAGTCCGCCAGCGACGCCCGCGTTTCGTGCGGAGAAAACTGGCAGATCGTCCCGAAGGGCTTGTTGAGAGCGATGAGGCGCATGCGTGAATCCGGCAGATGGAGTACCGCAGGACGCCCGCGCAGCGCGGGTTCTGTGGCAAATGGCGGGATATTAATGCATAATACGAAATGGCAGGTCTTTTGTCTTATATAAGACCTAGGCGAACCGGTGTTGCATGCGCGGCATCGCGTGCGGGAATTGTCATGGTCTGCAGCGGGCGCGCATGTGCACCTGTGGGCTAGAATAGCGGCCTGGCCGCTTGTTGGCGCCCGGCATTGCGCGCAGCGAGAAGCGCCCGGTTCCGCAGTCCATCGTCTGCATTTCCCCACAGAGCTTTCATCAGCACAGCCATCACTGGAGTCGATCATGCCGTATCAGCACATCAAGGTTCCGACCGGCGGTGACAAGATCACTGTCAACGCGGATTACTCGCTCAACGTTTCCGACCAGCCGATCATTCCGTTCATCGAAGGTGACGGTACCGGCCAGGACATCACGCCGGTGATGATCAAGGTCGTCGATGCGGCGGTCGAAAAAGCCTACGCAGGCAAGAAGAAGATCCACTGGATGGAAGTCTTCGCCGGCGAGAAAGCGACCAAGGTGTACGGCCCGGACGTGTGGCTGCCGGAAGAAACGCTCGACGTGGTGAAGGAATATGTCGTGTCGATCAAGGGTCCGCTGACGACCCCGGTGGGCGGCGGCATCCGTTCGCTGAACGTGGCGCTGCGCCAGGAACTCGACCTGTATGTCTGCCTGCGCCCGGTGCAGTACTTCAAGGGTGTGCCTTCGCCGGTGCGTGAGCCGGAAAAGACCAACATGGTGATCTTCCGCGAGAACTCGGAAGACATCTACGCCGGTATCGAATGGCAGGCAGAGTCGGAACAGGCGAAGAAGGTCATCAAGTTCTTCCGCGAAGAAATGGGCGTGAAGAAGATCCGTTTCCCGGAAACGTCGGCGATCGGCGTGAAGCCGGTGTCGCGCGAAGGGACCGAACGTCTCGTGCGCAAGGCGCTGCAGTACGCGATCGATAACGATCGTCGTTCGGTGACGCTGGTCCACAAGGGCAACATCATGAAGTTCACGGAAGGTGCGTTCCGTGACTACGGCTATGAGCTGGCACAGAAGGAATTCGGTGCGGAGCTGATCGACGGCGGCCCGTGGATGAAGATCAAGAACCCGAAGACGGGCAGCGATATCGTCGTGAAGGACGTGATCGCCGACGCGTTCCTGCAGCAGATCCTGCTGCGTCCGGCCGAATACGACGTGATCGCTACGCTGAACCTGAACGGCGACTACATCTCGGACGCCCTGGCTGCGCAGGTTGGCGGTATCGGTATTGCGCCGGGTGCGAACCTGTCGGATTCGGTGGCGATGTTCGAAGCGACGCACGGCACGGCGCCGAAGTACGCGGGCAAGGACTACGTGAACCCGGGTTCGGAAATTCTCTCGGCAGAAATGATGCTGCGTCACCTCGGCTGGACCGAAGCGGCCGACGTCATCATCAAGTCGATGGAAAAGTCGATCCTGCAAAAGCGCGTGACGTATGACTTCGCGCGTTTGATGGAAGGCGCGACGCAGGTGTCGTGCTCGGGCTTTGGTCAGGTGCTGATCGAAAATATGTAAGCGCGGTTGGCTTGATCCGGAGTGATCCGGCGAACCCCGGCAAGCACGATGTGCTGCCGGGGTTTTTGTTTTTCAGTTCGGAGACAGCTGGTTTTACTCCGCCCCTGAGCAGAATGTCCCGCTTCTTCAATGCGCGACGCCCAGCCCCGGCAAGACCTGCGTACCTTCCGCTACAACCGCATTCAACAGCGTCGGTTCGAGGCCCAGCAACTGCACGATGGTCGGCGCGACCTGAGTGGTCTGAACCCGACCTTTCTCGATGCGACCGCCGTGGAATCGCGCGAACGATACGACGAGCGCGAGGTGGCTGTCGTCCGGTGCGTTGCCGCCGTGCTCTTCATCCTTCGACTTGCTCGACGTGTAGATGACGCCGGGATTCGGTTGCACGATGATGTCAGGCGTACGGCCTTGCGCAGGATCGCCGAACCACTTGGACAGACGCGCGCCGGTCAGGATATAAGCCTGCGGCCCATCTGCGCAGATGCCTGGCGCGTTGCATCCGAGGTTGCCCTTCAGCGACGTGACCACCGCATTCAACTGGCTCTGATCGCGCAACCAGATGAGGCCGACGTCATCGGTCTGCACGAAGCCGGTGTTGACGAGACCCGAGCCGTCGTTCAGATTGCCGGTCTTCGTGTTGTTCTGGCCGAAGTTGCCGTTCGGATCTAGATAGTTGTTTGCCTCGAGCAGCTTCGTCAGCGTGTCGCCGTTCTTCACGAGCTTCGTATGATCGGTCGGCGACTGACCATGCTTCGCCGTCACGATAACGACCGTCGAGTTATACAGGTTGCGCTGCTTGAGTTCCGACACGATCCGACCAAGCGCTTCGTCGACGTAACCAATCGCGCCAGCCACTTCGGTGCCCGGTGTGAAGTCCGCATCGAGGTATCCGCCGCCCGAGGCCACCGTCGCTTTCTCCGCGACACTCAGCGTCTGGAAGTTCGTACCGAACAACGTCGGAATGGTCGCGCTACTCGCGCCGGTCGAATCCTTGCCGTCGATCTCGTTGATCAGCACCTGCACGTGATAGTTATCGAACTTCTCGGTGTGCGTATAGCTGTCCAGGTAGTTCGTGTTCGTAGCGGGGTCGATCGAGTTGATCTCGGTGCGAGCGAGATCGTCGACGCCGCGACCCGACGGACCGTTCACCCAGTCATAACCCCATGCATGCTTGTCGGCCCACGCGGTGCGCGACCCGTGAATGTGCTCCTTGACGACTTCGAAGATCGTGTTCGTCTTCACGTAGTTGTGCGGATAGACCGGCGTGCAGCGACCGTTGATCAACGCATGCGGGATGGCCTGAGGATTGAATGCGCCACCACCGTCGAGGTGAATCAGCGGACCGCCGTTTTCGGCATCGATACCCGTTGTTTCATCGAACACGACATTCCAGCCCTGCTTGCCCGAGCACGTTGTATCCGAAGGCGCGTAGAACGTACGGTCATACGTGACGTCGTAGAACAACCCCGCGCTCTTTGGTGAGCCACCCGTCAACAGCGCGGCGAGACCGGGGAACGAATCCGACAGACCCGGCGTATAGGCATTGGTGTACGTCACCCCCGCTTTGGCAAGCAACGCGAGATTCGGACAGGTATTCGCTGCGACACAACGCGCGACATCCTGCTCGTGAAGACCGTCCACGCTGATCAGCAATACATGCTTTACGTCACTACCGCGACCATGATCCTGCGCTGTCGCGGCCATACTGACGAACGTCAGAGCGCTCGCACCGACTACTGCACTGACTCCAGACCACCACCTGATTTTCTTCATCGTTGACCTCATCGTTCTGGATTGGACTGCTCATACCTGGGGTCGCAATCTGCATGCGCAATGCAAACGTTTGATGAAGCGGGGCTTTCGTTTCTCTATCGGGTCGATGGAGAGGCAGATGGAATATGGCGCGGAAGAAAGTGTGAGATTTTGTATCGGGGTACTGATTGCGTTCGGGGCTACAAGCATGTTGAGAGTGTTTCTTGTTCTACAACCGTGTTGGACGTGAAGCGTGCGTGGCGGTGCGTCGAGGCGCGGTGCGGTATGATTCCCGAACACTTCTGTCTGCTTCCTCGCATGTCTTTATCGTCGCGTGTCTTCATCGTGCTGTGCACTGTCCTGCTGTTCATGCAGGGTGCGTCGGCGCACGTGTCGATTGCCAGAGGCGATCATGTCGTCGCACATAGCCTTGCAGGTGTCGAACATTCGCAGGTTGTTTCCGACGAAGCGGTGCACTGTGCCGGCATGCATTGCGCAGACGGTCACGGACCATGCTGCATGACGATGTGCGGTGCGCACTGCGGCGCACTCTTCGCTGCGCTGCGTTTCGAGCCGTGGACGTCCACCGCTACATTGCCGCTTCCGCTTGCCGATCCTCATCGCGTCGGCGTCTCCTACGCGCCGCTGCTGCGGCCGCCGATCGCCTGATCGTTGGTCGCATCGCCCGGTCTTTACGCGGAGCGAGCGGCACAATGTCTCCTTCGAATACGCTGGTCAGGCAGGCATTCATGCCGCCGACCCTGATAACGAATGCGCGCGAAGCAACCGAACACGCTGTCGCCGCGCGCGAGTAACGAGGAATCAATCGATGATCCGCAGAGAATTTCTGGTTCGCACGTTGAGCGCGGCCGTGGCGACGCTGGTGGCGCGCGGTGCGCTCGCGCAGAACGCCGCGCATGACACGCACGATATGTCCGGCATGCAGGATATGAAGGGCATGGAAGGGATGGGGAGCATGCCCGGCATGTCGCCGCATTCGGGCGCGGCGACCCACGCAACTGCGTCACTCGCTCCCGCGGACGCGCTGCCAGCCGGCCGCCCGCTCGCCGCATTGCGCGTGCTCGCTAACGAGAGCCGCGAGCCCGGCATGTTTCGCGCAACGCTGGTGGCGCATCCGGTGCAGCGCGAGATGCTGGCGGGCAAGCCGACCACTTTCTGGCAATACGACGCGATGAGCGGCGGTGGGTTACTGAAGGACAATGCGTCGCAGGGCCCGGTGATCGGACCGCTGATCGACGTACGCGAAGGCGATACCGTCGAGATCCGTTTCGTCAACAAGCTCGCTCAACCTTCAACTATTCACTGGCACGGTCTGCCGGTGCCACCCGACCAGGACGGCAATCCCGCCGATCCCGTCGCGCCGGGCGCAACCCGCGTTTATCGTTTCACGCTGCCGGTGGGCAGTGCCGGCACGTACTGGTATCACCCGCATCCGCACATGATGTCGGCGGAACAAGTGTTTCGCGGGCTGGCCGGCCCGATCGTCGTGCGTGCGGCCGCCGATCCGCTCGCGGCGTGGCCGGAACGTCATCTGTTCTTCTCGGATCTGCGGCTCGCGAGCGACGGCTCGATCCCGCCCAACGACATGATGGACTGGATGAACGGCCGCGAAGGGCAGTTCGTGCTGGTGAACGGCGCGCGCCGTCCGCGCATCGTCGTGACCAACGACGAACGCTGGCGCGTCTGGAACGGCTGCAATGCGCGGTACCTGAAACTGTCGCTGGGTGCCGCGTCGTTCGTTCAGGTCGGCACCGACGGCGGCTTGCTGGAAGCGCCACGCGACGGGTTGACCGAACTGTTGCTCGCACCTGGCGAACGGGCGGAACTGATCGTTCGCGCCGGGACGGGCTCGCGGCAGGCGGTGCTGAGCGCCGCGGTATACGACCGCCGCAAGATGTCGATGTCCGAGGGCAGTAGCCTGCCCGCCGATCCCGCCCGTGCGCTGGCCGACGTCAGTTTCGAGCCGCCAGAAAAAAATGCGCAGGCACCGCGCGCGCTACCCGCGAAGCTCGCCGTTATCGCACCACTCGTCGCGTCGACGGTACGAAAATCGGTCGTCTTTTCCGAAAAGATGGATATGTCCGCGATGCACCGCCCGGGCGCATCCGCGCACGGCATGCCGGCGGGAATGACGTTCATGATCAACGGATCGACCTTCGACCCGGCGCGCGTCACGCTGACCAGCCGTCGCGACGAAGTGGAAATCTGGTCGATCGAAAACCGCACCGACATGGATCATCCGTTCCATTTGCACGGCACGCAGTTTCAGATAATCGAACGGCAAAGCGGTGGCGTGACGACGCCGGAGCCTTATCGGGCATGGCGCGACACCGTAAACGTGCAGCCCGAGGAAACGGTGCGCATCGCGACCGTGCAGCACATGGCGGGCGAGCGCATGTTCCATTGCCACATCCTCGAGCATGAGGATCTGGGCATGATGGGCACGCTGCGCGTCGTTTGAGCGGCGCATTGTCCGCTCGCGCAGGACCCCAAAACGAAGAAACCCGGCACGAGGCCGGGTTTCCGAGGGTACGGGAATCGAACAGATTCAGGCGGCAGCCTGGATGTTCGATGCCTGCTTGCCTTTGGGGCCTTGCACGACCTCAAAGCTCACCTTCTGACCTTCCTTGAGGGTCTTGAACCCATTCATCTGGATGGCCGAAAAGTGTGCAAACAGATCCTCACCGCCTTCGTCGGGCGTAATGAATCCGAAACCTTTCGCGTCATTGAACCATTTGACCGTACCAGTTGACATACCTACTTCCCCTGTAACTCATGTTCCTACCACGAGCACGCTCGAAAAGCTTAACGACCGCGGTTGCAGCCGTCCCCTCCTCACAAGCTCACCATCGGCATTTTTTCGGAATAACTTGGCTGGTTGAAAAAAGTGCCAGCTTGATTGTTGAGGCTCTTAATTCGAGTGTCAAGAAAATTTTGAGACAGGCGCAGGGCCGTTGCGGGAATCCCATTTTCAGGGTTTTTCCGGCTTTTCTTTATATGTGTTCACGCGAGCGTGGTGTCTTGAAAAGTCGCATAATCGACTCACATGCAGTTCTGCGGGTCGCGGTGAGTGTGGTGCGGCCAACGGGTCTGGACGGGTTATGCGATACTCGATCCAAAGGTGGTTTTGATTGATGCAAGATCGATTTTCGGGAGGGCCGGCACCGCATTCGGCTCATCGCGGAACGCTCGCGCCGACATACTCGGCCGCAGGGCCGAGGCGGAATGGTCACCGGCCGGGCGGTCGGGGTTTTGGCAGGATTGCGGGCCTGTCCGAGATGTTTAGAATGGGTGTATGGCGATTATTCCGGACAAGCAGGACGGCACCGTACTGGAGCGGCAGGAACAAAAGCTGAAACCGCCATCCATGTATAAGGTGGTGCTGCTGAATGACGACTTCACGCCGATGGAATTTGTCGTGATGATCGTGCAGGAGTATTTCAGTAAAGATCGTGAGACCGCAACGCAGATTATGTTGAAGGTGCATCGCGAAGGTAGGGGAGTCTGTGGGGTCTATACGCGGGACATCGCGTCGACCAAAGTCGAGCAAGTCGTTACCCACGCACGGCAGGCCGGGCATCCGCTGCAGTGTGTGATGGAGGAAGCATGATTGCCCAGGAACTGGAAGTCAGCCTGCACATGGCGTTCATGGAAGCACGCCAGGCGCGGCACGAGTTCATAACGGTCGAACATCTTTTACTGGCCCTGTTGGACAATCCGACGGCCGCAGAGGTGTTGCGCGCATGCGCGGCCAACATCGAGGATCTGCGGCAGAACCTGCGCAACTTCATTCATGACAACACGCCAACCGTGCCTGGCACGGATGACGTCGACACGCAACCCACGCTCGGTTTCCAGCGCGTGATTCAGCGCGCGATCATGCATGTGCAGTCCACCTCGAATGGCAAGAAGGAAGTGACCGGCGCGAACGTGCTGGTGGCGATCTTCGGAGAAAAGGATTCGCACGCGGTGTACTACCTGCAACAGCAGGGCGTCACGCGGCTCGATGTCGTGAACTTCATTTCGCATGGCATCGCGAAGACAAGTAGCACCGACCCCGCGAAGGCGAGCGACGCGAACGCCGAATCCGACGAGGCCGGCGCGCAGAAGGAAACGCCGCTCGCGCAGTTCACGGCGAATCTGAACCAGATGGCGAAGGACGGTCGCATCGATCCGCTGATCGGTCGCGAAGCCGAAGTCGAGCGCGTCGTGCAGGTGCTGTGCCGTCGGCGCAAGAACAACCCGCTGCTGGTCGGTGAGGCCGGTGTCGGCAAGACGGCGATCGCGGAAGGGCTCGCGTATCGCATCACGCGTGGCGAAGTGCCGGACATTCTCGCGGATGCCCAGGTGTACTCGCTCGACATGGGCGCGTTGCTCGCCGGTACGAAGTATCGCGGCGATTTCGAACAGCGCCTGAAGACGGTGCTCAAGGAATTGAAGGAGCGCCCGCACGCCATTCTGTTCATCGATGAAATTCATACGTTGATCGGCGCAGGTGCCGCATCGGGCGGTACGCTCGACGCATCCAATCTGTTGAAGCCGGCGTTGTCGTCGGGTGTGTTGAAGTGCATCGGCGCAACGACCTTCACTGAATACCGTGGCATCTTCGAAAAGGACGCCGCACTGTCACGCCGCTTCCAGAAAGTCGACGTGGCCGAGCCGACCGTCGAACAGACGGTGGCGATCCTGCGCGGCCTGAAGTCGCGCTTCGAAGAGCATCACGGCGTGAAGTATTCGTCGGGTGCGCTGTCGGCAGCGGCTGAACTGTCGGCGCGCTTCATCACCGACCGTCATCTGCCTGACAAGGCGATCGACGTGATCGACGAAGCCGGCGCAGCGCAACGCATCCTGCCGAAGTCGAAGCAGAAGAAGACGATCGGCAAGGGCGAGATCGAAGAGATCATTTCGAAGATCGCGCGCGTGCCGCCGCAAAGCGTGTCGCAGGACGATCGCAGCAAGCTGCAAACGCTCGATCGCGACCTGAAGAGCGTCGTGTTCGGGCAAGACCCGGCTATCGATGCGCTGTCGGCCGCGATCAAGATGGCGCGCGCGGGCCTCGGCAAGACGGACAAGCCGATCGGTGCGTTCCTGTTCTCCGGCCCGACGGGCGTCGGCAAGACCGAAGTGGCGCGGCAACTCGCGTTCACGCTCGGCATCGAGCTGCTGCGCTTCGACATGTCGGAATACATGGAACGTCATGCGGTGAGCCGACTGATCGGCGCGCCGCCGGGCTATGTCGGTTTCGATCAGGGCGGTTTGCTGACCGAAGCCGTCACGAAGAAGCCGCATTGCGTGCTGCTGCTCGACGAAATCGAAAAAGCGCATCCGGACATCTACAACGTGCTGCTGCAGGTGATGGATCACGGCACGCTGACGGACAACAACGGTCGCAAGGCGGACTTCCGCAACGTCATCATCATCATGACGACGAATGCGGGCGCCGAATCGATGCAGAAGTCGACGATCGGTTTCACGACCAAGCGTGAGACCGGCGACGAAATGGTCGATATCAAGCGCATGTTCACGCCGGAGTTCCGCAACCGTCTGGACGCGACGATCAGCTTCCGCTCGCTCGATGAAGAAATCATCATGCGCGTGGTCGACAAGTTCCTGATGCAGCTCGAAGACCAGTTGCACGAGAAGAAGGTCGACGCGCTCTTCACCGACGCGCTGCGTGCGCATCTCGCCAAGCACGGCTTCGATCCGCTGATGGGTGCACGGCCGATGCAGCGCCTGATCCAGGACACGATTCGCCGCGCGCTTGCCGACGAATTGCTGTTCGGCAAGCTCGTCACTGGCGGCCGTGTAACGGTCGACGTCGACGAGAACGACAAGGTGCAACTGACGTTCGACGAGCAGTCGGAGCCGCGCAATCCGAATCCGGAGGCTGTCGAGGTCGAGTGATTCTGAAGCAGGCAGGCTGAAACAAGAACGGCGTGGGCTTAAAAACCCACGCCGTTTTTCATTGCCCGGCTCGCCACCGCGTGCGTGAAGCGAACCTCAGTGCTTCCCGGTGCTACCAAAACCACCCGCACCACGCTCGCTCTGCTCGAAGTCATCGACGATATTGAACTGCGCCTGCACGACCGGCACGATCACGAGTTGCGCGAGCCGTTCCAGCGGATTCAGCGTGAAGGTGGTCTGCCCGCGGTTCCATGTCGAGATCATCAGTTCGCCCTGGTAATCCGAATCGATCAGCCCGACGAGATTGCCAAGCACGATGCCGTGCTTGTGACCGAGCCCGGAGCGCGGCAGGATCAATGCGGCGTAGCCTGGGTCGCCAACGTGGATCGCGAGACCCGTCGGCACGAGCGCGGTTTGTCCGGGTTCGAGTATCAGCGGTTCGTCGAGGCACGCGCGCAGATCAAGCCCAGCGCTACCCGTCGTCGCGTAATGGGGCAACTGGTCGCGCATCTTCGGATTGAGAATCTTCAGGTCGAGTTTCATGCAGTTTCGGAAGAGGTCAGGAGAGAAGAGGGGGCGTTAGCGTTTTAGCTGGAACGCGTCGGCAAGCAGTTCATAGGAGCGCAGCCGCGCGCGATAACTGCCTGCGACGGTCAGCACGATCAGCTCGTCGGCCTGGAAATGGTCTTTGATCGAGAGCAGGCGTTCGGTCACCGTCTCGGGCGTGCCGATCACGCTGCGCGGTTTCTCGCGCGCGATCACCAATTGCTCGCGTTCGCCGTATTCCTGCGCGAGTCCCTGTTCGATCGACGGGATCGGTGCGTTGAGGCCGTAGGCCATCTGCACGCGGCGCAGGTCGACAGCTTTTTCGAGGTCGGCGGCTTCCTGTTCGGTGTCCGCGCAAATCGCGAAGACTGCGGCCGCGAGGTACGGCCGCGCTTCGTTGCCTGCCGCGAAGCGCTCGCGATACGCCTCGGCGACCTGATACCCGAAGTGCGCGTTGATGAAATGCGCGAACGCGAAGCGGATACCGAGCTGCGCGGCAAGCAGCCCGCCGAATTCGCTTGAACCGAGCATCCATAGCTGCGGGCGTGTGTCGACTTGCGGCTGCAGCAGCACGCCGTGGGCGATATGGTCGGCGGGCAGCGTGCCGTTCATCAGGCCGACCAGCTCGGCCACCTGTTGCGGAAAGATGTCGCCGCGGTTGTACGCACCGGCTGCAACCGCTTGTGCGGTTTTCATATCGCCGCCCGGTGCGCGCCCGACGCCGAGATCGACGCGGTTCGGGAACAGCGCTTCAAGCATCATGAACTGTTCGGCGAGCTTGAACGGGCTGTAGTACGGCAGCATCACGCCGCCGGAGCCGATGCGGATGCGCTTGGTCACACTGCCGAGTCGCGCGAGCATCACTTCAGGACAGGGATTGGAGACGCCGCGCAGACCGTGATGCTCGGCGCACCAGTAGCGCGTGTAGCCGAGGTCGTCGGCGAGCTGCGCGAGTTCGACCGTCGCCGCGATTGCATCGGCCACCGAGTGCCCGTCGATCACGGGCGTTTGATCGAGCACGGAAAGTAGCGTCATGGCTGTACCGCTCCGGGGATTTCAGTTCAGCGGATCAGGCTCGTATCGGGTAGACGCTTCGCGATCTCCGCGATCAGCGTACCCGCCAGCGCGCGTTTGTCCGCGCGCGGCAGTTTCGTCGCACCGGATGCTTCGAACAGGACGACTTCGTTGTCGTCGAGGCCGAAGGTCAGCGGCCCCAGGTTGCCGATCAGTAGCGGCACGTTCTTGCGCACGCGCTTCTCTTCGCCGTGCAACTCGAGATCGCCGCTTTCCGCGGCAAAGCCGACGCAGAACGGCGGATGGGCAAGCTTCGCGACGGCCGCGAGGATGTCCGGATTCTCGACGAACGTAAACGTCGGCATCGGTTTGTCGGCGGTTTTCTTGATCTTCTGCGGGCTCGCGTGATCGACGCGCCAGTCGGCCACTGCAGCCACACCGATGAACACGTCGCAGTCGGCCACCGCGCGCATCACGGCGTCGTGCATCTGCTGTGCGGTCTGCACGTCTTCACGGTACACGCCCCACGGTGTGTCGAGCGCGACTGGCCCTGCGATCAGATGCACCTCGGCACCTGCCTGCTGCGCGGCGCGTGCAAGCGAGAAACCCATCTTGCCGCTCGAACGATTGGTGATACCGCGTACCGGATCGAGCGGTTCGAAGGTCGGACCCGCGGTGAGCAACAAGCGGCGACCTGCGAGGAGCTTCGGATGGAAGAACGAAGCAATGGCTTCGTAAGTGGCTTCGGGTTCGAGCATCCGGCCGTCACCGACTTCGCCGCAGGCTTGCGGACCCGAATCCGGCCCGAGCACTTCGACGCCGTCTGCGCGTAGCTGCGCGACGTTGCGTTGCGTGGCCGGGTTTTGCCACATCTGCCGGTTCATCGCGGGAACGACGAGCAACGGGCAATCGCGTGCGATGCACAGCGTGGACAACAGATCGTCGGCCATGCCGTGCGCAAGCCGCGCGAGAAAATCCGTCGATGCCGGCGCAATCACGATCGCGTCCGCTTCGCGCGACAAATCGATGTGCGGCATGTTGTTCGCGATGCGCGCGTCCCACTGACTCGTGTAGACGGGCCGGCCCGACAGTGCCTGCATCGTAACGGGCGTGATGAACTGCGTGGCCGCGTCGGTCATCACGACCTGCACGGTCGCGCCGGCCTTGGTGAGCAGGCGCGTGAGTTCAGCGATCTTGTAGCAGGCAATCCCCCCCGTCAGACCGAGGACGAGATGTTTACCTGCGAGTTCTCCGGGTGCGACAGTGGCCAACGCAAGCCTCCGACAAAACATGAGCGACCGGCGCGTACTGCACCGGTCTGCGAACCGCTACGGCATTAGCGCGAACCGCGCACGCGCCGCAATTCGTCGAACACGAGCAGGGCTGCGCCGATCGTGATCGCGCTGTCGGCGAGATTGAACGCCGGCCAGTGCCATGCGCGCACGTGAAAATCGAGGAAGTCGATCACGTGGCCGTACATCAACCGGTCAATCACATTGCCGAGCGCACCGCCGAGTATCAACGCCAGCGCCGTGCAAAAAAGTCGCTGCGCGCCATGGCGTTTCAACAGATAGCAGATCACGAGCGCTGCGACCACGCCGAGGGCAGTGAACCCCCAGCGTTGCCAGCCGCCTGCCGTGGCGAGAAAACTAAACGCAGCGCCACGGTTGAACACCAGAAACAGGTTGAAGAACGGCGTCAGTTCATACGGTTGAGCGTACGCAAATACCTTCGATACGGCGATCTTCGACAACTGGTCGAACAGGATCACGATCAGCGCAACGCCGAGCCACGGTGCGAGCGTTCCGCCGCTCGATTTCGACAGGGTTCTGGCCATTATGCCGCGCTCCTCGTTTCGCCGCTCCCGAACAGATTGCTGATACAGCGTCCGCACAGCGTCGGATGTTCGGCGTTCTCGCCGACATCCGCACGGTAGTGCCAGCAACGCTCGCACTTCAGGTATTTCGACGCGATGACTTCGACGCTTTCATCCGCTTCGCTGTCCACCCGCACGACCGTCGCCGCCGACGTGATCAGCACGAATTTCAGGTCGGCGCCGAGGCTCGCGAGTGCATCGTGGCGCGCACCGCTCGCGCGAATTTCGACTTCGGCTTGCAGCGACGAACCGATCAGATTCGCAACACGCGCTTCTTCGAGTGCCTTCGTCACATCGCTGCGCACTGCGCGCAGCAGCGTCCACTTGTCGAGCAGCGCGGCTGCATTGGGCACTTGCGGGAACACGTGATACGTCTCGGTGAAGATCGTCTCGCTGTCCGGCTGGAACACCTTCCACGCTTCTTCCGCGGTGAACGACATGAACGGCGCCATAACGCGCAGCAGGCTGTGCGCGATGTGATACAGCGCGGTCTGCGCGGCGCGGCGCGCAGCGGAATCAGGCGCGGTCGTATAGAGCCGGTCCTTCAGCACGTCGAGATAGAAGCCGCCGAGATCTTCCGAGCAGAACGTCTGCAGCTTCGCGACGACCGGGTGGAACTCGTACTTGTCGTAATGCGCGAGCACATCCGTTTGCAAGGCGGCCGACAACGCCACCGCATAGCGATCGATCTCGAGCCAGTCTTCGACCGGGCGCGCATGCTCGGCAAAGTTGAAGTCCGACAGATTCGCGAGCAGGAAGCGCAATGTGTTGCGAATCCGGCGATAGCTCTCCGTCACGCGCTTGAGAATTTCTTCGGAGATCGAGAGCTCACCCGAATAATCGGTCGAGGCGATCCACAGACGGATGATTTCCGCGCCCAGCCGGTTCGAAACTTCCGCCGGATCGATGCCGTTACCAAGCGACTTGCTCATCTTGCGGCCTTCGCCGTCGACGGTGAAGCCGTGCGTGAGCAGCGCGTTGTAGGGCGGCCGTCCGTCGATCATCGATGCCGTGAGCAGCGACGAATGGAACCAGCCGCGGTGCTGATCGGAGCCTTCGACATAGATGTCGGCGGGGAACTGCAACTCTTCCTTGTGCGAGCCGCGCAGCACGTGCCAGTGCGTCGTGCCGGAATCGAACCAGACGTCGAGCGTGTCGCGATTCTTCTCATAGAGATTCGCGTCGTCGCCGATCAGTTCGCGCGGGTCGAGCGTTTGCCACGCTTCGATGCCGGCCTTTTCGACGCGTTGTGCAACCTGTTCCAGCAGTTCGATCGTGCGCGGATGCAGTTCGCCGGTTTCCTTGTGCACGAAGAACGCCATCGGCACGCCCCATTGACGCTGGCGCGACAGTGTCCAGTCGGGACGATTCGCGATCATCGAAAACAGGCGCTGCTTGCCCCACGATGGGTAGAACGCGGTTGCCTCGATCCCTTCGAGCGCGGTTTCGCGCAGCGTTTTCTCGCTGTCCTTCGGCACGACGTCCATACCGGCGAACCACTGCGATGTCGCGCGATAGATGATCGGTGTCTTGTGGCGCCAGCAATGCATGTAGCTGTGCGTGTACTTTTCGCTGCGCAACAGCGTACCTGCGTCGCGCAGCGCTTCGACCACCTTCGGATTGGCCGCCCAGATCGACAGGCCGCCGAACAACGCCAGTGATTCGATATAGCGCCCATCGCCCATCACCGGATTGATGATGTCGGAGTCGGCCATGCCGTGCGCCTTGCACGACACGAAGTCCTCGACGCCATACGCCGGCGATGAATGGACGATGCCGGTGCCGGTATCGGTGGTCACGTAGTCGCCGAGATACACCGGCGACGTGCGCTTGTAGCCCGGATGCGCGGACGCGAGCGGATGATGGAAGCGCAGATTCGCGAGCTTCGCACCGACGGTCGTTGCGAGCACCGTGCCTTCGAGGCCAAAGTCCTTCATGCACGCTTCGACGCGTTCCTGCGCGAGGATCAGCAGGCCGCGCGACGTATCGACGAGCGCGTACACCACTTCCGGATGCACGTTGAGCGCCTGGTTCGCAGGGATCGTCCACGGTGTCGTCGTCCAGATGACAATGCCGCCTTCGTTGCGCGGCAGCGCGGCGAGGCCGAAAGCCTGAGCGGTTTTTTCCGGATCGGCGAACGGGAACAGCACGTCGATGGTCGGATCGGTCTTGTCCGCGTACTCGACTTCTGCCTCAGCTAACGCGGAGCCGCAATCGAAGCACCAGTTCACCGGCTTCAGACCGCGGAACACGTAGCCCTTTTCCATGATCTTCGCGAGCGCACGAAGCTCACCGGCCTCGTTCACGAAGTTCATTGTCTTGTACGGGTTGTCCCACTCGCCGAGCACGCCGAGACGCCGGAAGCCAGCTTTCTGGATCTCGATCTGTTCGGTCGCGTAGGCGCGCGCCTTCTGCATGACTTCGGCGGCCGGCAACGACTTGCCGAACTGCTTTTCGATCTGGATTTCGATCGGCATGCCGTGGCAATCCCAACCGGGCACATAGACCGCGTCGAAGCCCGCGAGATTGCGCGCCTTGACGATCATGTCCTTGAGGATCTTGTTCACCGCGTGGCCGAGGTGAATGTTGGCGTTCGCATACGGCGGGCCATCGTGCAGGATGAACTTCTTGCGGCCCTTGCTGGCAGCGCGGATCTTTTCGTAGATCTTGTGTTCCTGCCAGTCCTTGACCCATTGCGGCTCGCGCTTCGGCAGGTCGCCGCGCATCGGGAACGGCGTGTCGAGCAGGTTGACCGGGTAGCGGCTCTGCGGTTTCGAATCGGCTTTCTTGTTGCTCATGATGAAGTCGCGTTAGATACAGTGTCTGGGTGTATGCGGTCCGCGCAACGGCGCGAGCTGTACGGGGAGCGTCTGGCGGGCGGTTCCGCGCGGTGCGCGGCAGGCCTGCCGGGACGCGGCGATCGGTACTGTGCGGGCAGCGTGCCGGCACGGTACCGCATAAGGCTAGCTAATTCGATCGGTCGCCGAGGTGGCGAAGCCCGTTGCGCTGCGGCCCGGTGCAGCGCCACTGGCGGCAGCGAACCACTCGCGTGCATGGGCGACGTCGCGGGCGATCGCAGCGGTCAATGTTTCGAGATCGACGTACTTCTCTTCGTCGCGCAGCTTCTTCAGGAATTCGACGCGCACGAGCTTGCCGTACGCATCGCCGTGCCAGTCGAGCAGATGCACTTCGAGCAGCACGCGGCCGGAGTCGTCGACGGTCGGCCGCAGGCCGAGGCTTGCGACGCCCGGCAACGGCTGGTCTTCGATGCCATGCACACGGACCACGAAAATGCCCGCGAGCGCCGGCCGCTTGTGGGCGATCGGCAGGTTCAGTGTGGGGAAGCCGAGGTCGCGGCCGAGCTTCATGCCGTGTACGACGTGGCCGCTGATCAGATAGTCGCGGCCGAGCGCACCGCGCGCCGCATCGAGATCGCCAGCGACGAGCGCTGCGCGAACACCGGAACTCGAGATGCGTGCGCCGGACGGATCGGCAACGGTTGCCATCTGCTCGACTTCGAAACCGTGATGGTTGCCGGCCGCCTTCAACGAAGCGAAATCGCCGGCACGTCGGGCGCCGTAGCGGAAGTCGTCGCCGATCATCACCCAGCGCGCGTGCAGCCCGTTCACGATGATCCGTTCAACAAACGCATCCGGCGACTGGCTCGCGAAAGTCTGGTTGAAATGCTCGACCACCACACGGTCGACACCGTTCATGCGCAGCGCTTCGAGCTTGTCGCGCAGCATCGCGATGCGCGGCGGCGCGCCGGCCGGGTTGAAGAATTCGCGGGGGTGGGGCTCGAAGGTCATCACGCAGACGGGCAGCCCGCGTGCATCGGCCGCGGCGCGCACGTGCGCGAGCAGAGCCTGATGGCCGCGGTGGACACCGTCGAAGTTGCCGATCGTCAATGCGCACGGCGCACGGCTTTCGGCATTGGGAAGACCGCGGAAAACTCTCACGATAGCGGGGCGTTATATGAGGCGGCTGGAATGCCGCAAAACAAACGATTATAAACGCTCGGAGCCGGCCACGGCGGCGCAGCGCGGTTTCGGGGGTCCCCGAATGATAAAATCCGCCAATGAAAAAACTCGTCATCCTGATTTCGGGGCGGGGCAGCAACATGGAAGCGGTCGTCCGCGCCTGCGCGCGTGAGCGCTGGCCAGCGCAGGTCGCCGCCGTGATTGCCAGCCGTCTCGACGCTGCGGGCCTTGCGTTCGCCGCGTCGCAAGGCATTGCCACGGCGGTCGTCGACCACCGCCAGTACCCTGACCGCGAGGCCTTCGACGCCGCGCTGGCCGCGCAGATCGACGGCTTTGCGCCCGATCTGGTCTTGCTCGCCGGCTTCATGCGGGTGCTGACCGCCGGCTTCGTCGATCGCTACGCGGGGCGCATGCTGAACATCCATCCTTCGTTGCTGCCGAGCTTTCCCGGCCTGAAAACCCATCAGCAGGCGCTCGACGCCGGCGTTCGTCTGCACGGCGCATCGGTGCATTTTGTCACGTCGCAGCTCGATCACGGGCCGATCGTCGCCCAGGTGGCCGTGCCGGTACTCGCCGGCGACGACGCCACGACGCTCGCCGCCCGTGTGCTGGCCGCCGAACATATCCTTTACCCACGCGCGGTGCGCTGGTTTGTCGAAGGGCGTCTTGCGCCCGACGGACTGCGCGTCGCCGTAACACCGCCCGAGCCGCAGTGGCTCTTTGCTGAAACGACAAGCTACGCCGGAGAGGGCGCATGAGACTACATGGATTCCTGATTGGACAAACCGAAACGCTGCTGGCCGAGGTCCTGAAGTTCGCAGGCCCGGCCGACGCTACTACCAGCCGCTTTTTCCGTGCCCACCCGAAGCTCGGGCACGGCGAGCGCGGTGTGATCGCCGAGGCCGTGTTCGCTGTGCTGCGCCGCCGGATGGAGTTCGCCCATCTGGCCGAGAGTGGCACCGGCAGCCCCGCCCGCCGGCTTGCGCTACTCGGCCTGATGCAGACGGCGGGCCGCAGCGCGCTCAAGCCGTTCGTGTCCGATTCCGAAAGCACGTGGCTCGAACACGTGGCGAAGATCGACCCGGAGAGCCTGTCGCTGCGCATCCGCATGAACCTGCCCGACTGGATCGCCGAAGCACTCACCGGACGCTTCCCGCCCGAAGAACTGGCCCAGCTCGCTGCCGCACTCAACTATCCGGCGCCGCTCGATCTGCGTGCGAACCCGCAAAAGGCGAGTCGCGACGAGGTGTTGAATGCGCTCGGCAAGGCCGGCATCGAAGCGGGCGCGACGCCGTTTGCGCCGTTCGGTGTGCGGGTGGTCGGCAAGCCGCCGCTCACCAAGCTCGATGCATTCCAGAACGGCTGGGTCGAAGTGCAGGACGAAGGCAGCCAGCTGCTGTGCTCGCTGGTGGCGCCCAAGCGCGGCGAGATGATCGTCGACTTTTGCGCGGGCGCGGGCGGCAAGACGCTCGCGCTCGGCGCGATGATGCGTTCCACCGGTCGCCTCTATGCCTTCGACATTTCCGACCGGCGGCTCGCGAAGCTCAAGCCGCGGCTCGCACGCAGCGGGCTGTCGAACGTGAACCCGGTGCTGATCGACAGCGAGCACGACGCGAAGATCAAGCGCCTTGCGGGCAAGATCGATCGCGTGCTGGTCGACGCGCCGTGCAGCGGGCTCGGTACGCTGCGCCGCAATCCGGACCTGAAGTGGCGCCAGACGCCGGCGTCGATCACCGAACTCGCGCCCAAGCAGGCGTCGATTCTGGCGAGCGCGTCGCGGCTCGTGAAGAAGGGCGGCCGGCTCATCTATGCGACGTGCAGCATTCTCGAGGCGGAGAACGAGGCGATCGTGACGCAGTTTCTCGCTGACCACGCAGAATTCGTGCTGGTACCGGCGCGAGACGTACTCGCCGAGCAGCGCATCGACGTCGATACGGGGGACTATCTCTCGCTGTGGCCGCACCGCCATGCAACCGACGGCTTCTTCGCGGCCGTGCTGGAACGCCGTGCCTAGGCCGGCTGCGGCACGCAACCTTCGACTTCACGCGAGACACTCTTGACGACCCTGTCCGATCGCATCTTGTCCCATATGCTCGGCGGCCTTACGCGTGATTTCGGCCAGCCGGAGATCGTGTGGCAGGCCGGCGTGCTGCTCGGCACACTGGCGCTCGCGTGGCTGCTCGCACGGCTGTTGCGGCGGACGCTGGACCTGCGGCGCCAGACGCGTTACCAGACGCTGCGCTTCGGCGCAGAAAGCCTGAACAAGGCGTTCTTCCCGCTGATTGGCGGCGTGTTCGTGCTGATCGCGCAAGCCATTGCCGAGCAGTTCATGGACACGTCGCTACTCGATCTCGCGCTCGTGCCGCTATTCGGCATCGGCCTGATCTATCTCGTGTTCTTCGTCGCGCGGCGCGTATTCGGCGCGCACGGCGAGACGCATGCATGGCTGTCGCTCGTCGAGAAGCTCGTCTCACTGGTGGTGTGGGTGGGCATGGTGCTCACCGTGATGGGCATTCAGGACGACGTGCTCGCGTGGATGGGGAGCGTGAAGTTTCGCATCGCGAATACCCATCTGACGCTGCTGTCGCTGCTAAGCGGCGTGCTGTGGGTGTGCGTGACGATGATCGTCGCGATGTGGCTCGGTGCAACGTTCGAAGAGCGGCTGATCCGCTCCCGTTCGCTCGATGCGAACCTGAAGGTGGTGCTGGCGCGTGTCGGCCGGGCGCTCTTCATGCTGGCGGCGGTGTTGATCAGCCTGTCGCTGGTCGGCATCGACATTACGGTGCTGGGGGTGTTCGGCGGCGCGCTTGGCGTTGGGCTCGGGTTCGGCTTGCAGAAGATCGCGAGCAACTACGTGTCGGGCTTCATCATCCTGATCGACCGGTCGCTGCGTATCGGCGACACGATCAACGTGAGCGGACTGCAGGGCATGGTCACGCAGATCCGTACTCGCTATACGGTGGTGCGCGGGCTCGACGGCAACGAGACGCTGATTCCGAACGAAAAGCTGATCACCGATGTCGTGCAGAACCAGTCGTCGTATCTGACGCGAGGCTATTCGAAGGCGGCGGTCCAGGTCGCTTATACATCGGATGTCGAGCAGGCGATGGCCCTGCTGGTCGAGGCGACCCAAGGGGTGAGCCGCGTGCTGCAGGAACCGGTGCCGACGCCTTACCTCGCCAGTTTTGGCCCCGACGGCATCAATCTCGAACTGGGTTTCTGGATCGAAGACGCCGCGACCGGGACTGCCTCGGTCCGCTCGGCGGTGAACCGGAATATCTGGCGGCTTTTTGTCGAACACGGCATTTCGATTCCGTACGCGCAGCGCGAAGTCCGAATTGTGGGCAGCGCCAGCGACATCCTGCCACAGGCGGTAACAATGACCGGGCATGCCGCGAACGAGTCTGCACTGCCGCCGGACGCCCCGCCAGAGCCGGTCGCGCGCTAAAAACGGCACTTAAAACACCGCGTCGAACCCCCGTGAATTCTCGCCAGGGTAAAAAAATATCCATTTGTTACATACACTTGGAACGGTTCTAGTAAACTACCGTCCAATCTCGACGTATGCTTTCACTTTCTTGACATCCGCCACTGCGCGGATGTTTTCTGTTCCACAGGTAAACGACCTTGTTGAATTCCTCGCTTGATTTCCTTGGCAACGGCCTGCTGCGTCTTTCGTGGTGGCAGATCATATTGTCCGCACTGGCAATGACGCACGTGACGATCATCGGCGTAACGGTGTATCTGCACCGCTGCCAGGCGCATCGCGCGCTCGATCTGCACCCCGTCGCCAGTCATTTCTTCCGGCTCTGGCTGTGGATGACCACGGGCATGCTGACCGGTCAGTGGGCCGCGATTCACCGCAAGCACCACGCGAAGTGCGAGACCGAAGAAGATCCGCATAGCCCGCAGACGCGCGGTTTCTGGAAGGTGCTGCTCGAAGGCGCCGAACTGTATCGCGCGGAAGCGAAGAACGAAGAAACGATGCGCAAGTTCAGCCACGGCACGCCGAACGACTGGATGGAACGCAACGTCTACTCGAAGTACCCGATCCTCGGTATCAGCCTGATGATGGTGATCGACGTTGCGCTGTTCGGTATCGTCGGTTTGAGCGTGTGGGCTATCCAGATGATCTGGATTCCGTTCTGGGCCGCAGGCGTGGTCAACGGTCTCGCGCACTTCTGGGGCTACCGCAACTTCAACTCGGCAGATGCAAGCACGAACATCTTCCCGTGGGGCATCCTGATCGGCGGTGAAGAGCTGCACAACAATCACCACACGTATGCGACGTCGGCCAAGATGTCGAACAAGTGGTTCGAGTTCGATATCGGCTGGATGTACATCCGCATTCTCTCGGCGTTCCGTCTGGCCAAGGTGAAGAAGATCGCACCGACGCCGCGCCTGTCTACAGGCAAGCTGGTTCTCGATCAGGACACGCTGCAAGCCGTGCTCGCAAACCGCTACGAAGTCATGGCCAGTTATGGCAAGGCTGTGAAGCGCGCATACCGCCAGGAACTCGCGCATCTGAAGGAAGTGGGCGCGCGCGAAAAGTACCAGGTCATGCGCAACGCGCGCAGCTGGTTCCACAAGGAAGAGTCGGGCCTCGACGAACCGCAGAAGCGTCAGTTGCCGCAGATCTTCGCGAACAGCCAGAAGCTGCGCACGTATATCGAATTGCGTAACGAACTGGCGTCGATGTGGGAGCGTTCGAATGCATCGCGCGACCAGTTGCTGACGCAATTGCAGGACTGGTGCCACCGTGCTGAACAGAGCGGCATCAAGGCCCTGCAGGAATTCGCCATGCGTTTGCGCCGCTACGCCTGAGCACGAAATCCTTTAAAATTTCAGCACGTCATAAAACCCCGCGTTGGCGGGGTTTTTCTTTTTTGGGCGCGCCCGGAGCATCTCGCGGCGTGCCACAGATCAGCCGGACAGGAGCCATCATGAATCAGGCGATCAGGAGCGTCGAATACGACCGGCCACAGCCCCAGGGGCTGATATGCGGTGTCGGTCAGGCGTGGGCGAAGGTGCCCGAGACGCCATCGGCGGAGGAGCGGGTCGCACTGAAGGCACGCATTCGCGCGTTGCTTGCGCGCGAAAAGGCCGTGCTTGTCGCGCATTACTACGTGGACGCGGAACTGCAAGAGCTTGCCGATGAGACCGGCGGCTGCGTCGCTGATTCACTCGAGATGGCACGTTTCGGTCGCGATCACGAGGCGCAGACCCTGGTGGTTGCGGGTGTGCGTTTCATGGGCGAAACCGCGAAGATCCTGAGTCCCGGCAAGCGCATCCTGATGCCCGATCTCGATGCGACCTGCTCGCTCGATCTCGGTTGTCCCGCCGACGAATTCTCAGCATTCTGCGATGCACATCCCGACCGCACGGTGGTCGTCTACGCGAATACGAGCGCAGCCGTGAAGGCGCGCGCGGACTGGATGGTGACGTCGTCGATCGGCCTCGAGATCGTGGCCGACCTGCATGCACGAGGCGAGAAAATCCTCTGGGCACCGGACCGGCACCTCGGTGGCTACATTCAGAAGAAGACCGGTGCGGACATGCTGCTGTGGCAGGGCTCGTGTCTCGTGCACGACGAGTTCAAGGGCATCGAACTCGATCTGCTGCGCGCCGAGTATCCGCACGCGAAAGTGCTCGTGCATCCGGAGTCGCCGGAAAGCGTTGTGGCGCTGGCCGATGTCGTCGGCTCGACGACGCAGTTGATCGACGCGGCGCAGCGGCTCGACGCAACGCATTTCATCGTGGCAACCGATCTCGGCATCCTGCACAAGATGCGGCTCGCAGCACCTGGCAAGATCTTTATCGAGGCGCCGACCGCCGGCAACAGCGCGAGCTGCAAGAGCTGCGCGCATTGTCCGTGGATGGCGATGAACGGCCTCACGAATCTCGCCCACGTGCTCGAGCACGGTCAGAACGAAATCTTCGTCGATGCGGCCATCGGTGAGCGGGCGAAGCAGCCGATCGACCGGATGCTCGATTTCGCGGCGCGCCACAAGAAGCGTGTGCAGACGAGCGGCGATCTGGCGCGTGACGCAGCGTTGTTTTCGAACGTCGGCCCGGCGTAGTGTTGTTGCGGGTGCCCGGTCACACGTTGCGGTTGCGCACCCGTTCCGGCGACAACACGGTCGGTAGCGCCTTCGGCAATGTGGCGGGCCAGTCGCGACTGTAGTGGAGCCCGCGGCTTTCACGCCGCGAGCGCGCACTGTCGACGATCAACGACGCGACGTCGACCAGATTGCGCAGTTCGAGCAGATCGCGGCTTACGCGGAAATTCGCGTAGTACTCGTGGATCTCGTCGCGCAGTAGCGCAAGCCGATGCTTCGCCCGCGCAAGCCGTTTGTCGGTGCGCACGATGCCGACGTAATTCCACATCAGCCGACGCAGTTCGTCCCAGTTGTGCGCGACCACCACTTCCTCGTCTGGATCGGACACGCGGCTTTCGTCCCAGTCCGGCAGCGGTGCGTGTACTGCAGCGCTAAAACCTTCCTTTTCGATCGATGTCGCCGTCGATCGCCCGATCACGAGACATTCGAGCAGCGAGTTGCTTGCCAGCCGGTTCGCACCATGCAGGCCCGTGCATGATGTCTCGCCGACCGCGTACAGGCCCGCCAGATCGGTGCGGCCCGCGAGATCTGTGACAACGCCGCCGCACGTGTAGTGCGCGGCCGGCACGACGGGGATCGGCTGCTGGGTGATATCGATGCCGAATTCGCGGCAGCGCGCGAGGATGGTCGGGAAGTGCTCCTGCAAGAACGCCGCCGGTTGATGACTGATGTCGAGATACACACAGTCGATACCGCGTTTCTTGATTTCGAAATCGATCGCGCGCGCAACGATGTCGCGCGGCGCGAGTTCGGCACGCTCGTCGTGATTTGCCATGAAGCGCGTACCGTCGGGCAGTTTCAGGATGCCGCCTTCGCCGCGCACCGCTTCGGAAATGAGGAACGACTTGGCGTACGGGTGGAACAGGCAGGTCGGATGAAACTGGATGAACTCCATGTTCGACACCCGGCAGCCGGCGCGCCAGGCCATCGCGATGCCGTCGCCGGTCGCGGTGTCGGGGTTGGTCGTATAGAGATAGACCTTGCCTGCGCCACCGGTGGCGAGCACGGTGTGCGGCGCCTCGATGGTGACCGTGCGGCCGCTGGCTAGATCGAGCGCATACAGGCCGTGACAGCGACGCCCGGGCAGGCCGAGCCGGTCCGAGGTGATGAGATCGATGGCGTAGTGGTCTTCGAGCAGCGTGATGTTCGGGTGCTGGCGCACGCGCTCGCTGAGCGTGGCGACGACCGCATGGCCGGTCGCATCGGCAGCGTGAATGATCCGGCGATGACTGTGGCCACCTTCGCGCGTCAGGTGGAAGCCGAGTTCGGCGGCATCGTCTTTGGTGAACGGCACACCCTGATCGATCAGCCATTCGATGGCGGCCCGACCGTTTTCGACGATGAAACGCGTTGCCGCTTCGTCGCACAGCCCGCCGCCGGCGACCAGTGTGTCGCGCACATGATTCTCGACGCTATCCGCGGAATCGAGTACGGCGGCGATGCCGCCCTGGGCCCAGTCGCTGGCACCCTCGGTCATCGAGCGTTTGGCCACGATCGCGACACGCCGCGTTTCCGCCAGATTCAGCGCAACGCTCAGACCTGCCAGACCGCTACCGACAATCGCCACATCGAAATTCATTCGCTGCTTCTCCGTCTCTCGCTTTGCTGTTGCGGCGCGCCTTCAGGCGCTTCCGACCAAACGAGAGAGCATACGCGCCACAGCCCGCAAGGAAAAGCTGGCTAGTCGGCCGACGGGCAAGAAATGCGGCGACGATAAGAGACGGACTGGAACGGATACGAGGGGAGAAAAACAAAAACCCCGCAGATGCGGGGTTTTTTTGACAAGCTCGGAAACCAGATTACTTGATCTTGGTTTCTTTGTACTCAACGTGCTTACGGACGACGGGATCGAACTTCGAGATCGTCATCTTTTCCGGCATGTTGCGTTTGTTTTTCGTCGTGGTGTAGAAGTGACCCGTACCTGCGGTCGATTCCAGCTTGATCTTGTCGCGTGCGCCTTTTGCCATGATTTACTCCTTAGGCTTCGCCGCGTGCGCGCAAATCTGCGAGCACGGTGTCGATACCGTTCTTGTCGATCAGGCGCAGACCGGCGTTCGAGACGCGCAGACGCACCCAGCGATTTTCGCTTTCGACCCAGAAACGGCGGTTTTGCAGATTCGGGAGAAAACGACGCTTGGTTCGGTTGTTCGCGTGGGAAACGTTATTGCCGCTCATCGGCGCTTTCCCAGTTACTTGGCATACGCGTGCCATGAGAGCACTCCTAATACGCTTAAATTCTGAGTTCGAACGCCGTGAAAGTTTCCCGAAAGCGGAAGGACCCGGTGGGTCGCGGCTTCCAGAAACGCCTTGGCGGCTTCAGAACAGGGTTGGAAAGAAGCAAACCGCGATTTTAGCAGGAAAAAAGCCGATAAATCAAACCTTATTTGCGGAACCGGGAGCGGACCGGGCACTCGTACGGGCTGCTGTCACGACAGGCCGGCGCGGGCGAACGAGAACGTTTCCTGCGCCCCGACGATCAGGTGATCGATCAGTTGCACGTCGATCAGCGCCAGTGTTTCACGCAGCATGCGCGTTAGCCGGCGGTCGCTGGCGCTCGGTTTGACTGCCCCGGAGGGGTGATTATGCGCCACGATCAGGCTTGCCGCATTCAGGGCGAGCGTCCGCCGGACGATTTCCCGCGGATAGACCGCCATCCGCGTCAGCGAGCCGCGCGAGCTTTCCTCCGAGCGGATCAGGCGGTGCCGCGCATCCAGAAACAGGCTGACGAAGACCTCATAGGGCCGGGTGCCGATCAGCAACCGCAGGTAGTCTTCTACGGCTTCCGGCGAGTCGATGACCGGACGTTCGCGGATTTTTTCCGCCAGCGCGCGCCGCGCCGTCTCCAGGATAGCGAGCAACTGGGCCGTTTGGGCTGGGCCGATGCCGCGAATTCCGCTGAAATCACCAGGCGTCGCGTCGAGCATCGCGCGCAGCGAACCGAAGCGCACCAGCAGCGAGCGCGCGAGTTCGAGCACGTTCTGGCCCGGCAATCCGGAGCCGAGGACGAGCGCGATTAGTTCGATGTCGCTCAGCGTGCTGGGCCCCGCTTCGAGCAGTCGTTCGCGTGGCATGTCCTGGTGGCGCTGCCGGACAGGGCGTAAAGCCGTAGTGGGCGGCGCCTCGCACCGGGCGTCGGGTGAGGCAAGTAAGGCGTCGTTCATGCAGGGTCTCCGGAAGGGCGGTCCCGTGTCGCGCACAACCGCGGCGGGATATGTGGCTTACAATGGAGCCTTTGCGTATGGCGCAGCGTGTATACGCGCCGTGCGCTGTGAATGTGTGAATGCGCCTCCGGCGCGTCCCGACTGAATGAGTACCGCATGAGCATCATCGATATTTCCGAAGTGAAACCCGGTTCGCACGTCACGCTTCACTACCGGCTTTCGCTCGCCGATGGCGCCGATGTCATCAATACCTTCACCGAGAAGCCCGCTACGCTGCTGCTGGGCGCCGGCCAACTGGCCCCGCCGCTCGAAGACATTCTGCTGGGGTTGAAGGTCGGTCACCACTCGACCTTTCAGCTAACGCCCGGTGCGGCGTTCGGCCCACGCAATCCGGAGCTGATCCAGCGGGTGTCGCTGGCAACGTTGCGCGAAAACAGCATGATCGGTGAGGATTTTTCTCCGGGCGATCTCGTCGAATTCAACGCACCGGGCGGCGGACGCTACGCGGGCGTGCTGAAGGAAGTCGGCGAAACGTCCGCCCTGTTCGATTTCAATCACCCGCTTGCCGGCCAGGCGCTGGCGTTCGAAGTGAAAATCATCGGGATTCTGTAAACATGAGCACCACGGACACGACCCTCGCCGAAACCGAAATCCTGCTGGCCCAGCCGCGGGGATTTTGCGCCGGCGTCGACCGGGCCATCGAAATCGTCGAGCGCGCGATCAAGCTGCACGGCTCCCCGATCTACGTGCGCCACGAGATTGTGCATAACGCTTACGTCGTCGAAGACCTGCGCAAGAAAGGCGCGATCTTCATCGAGCAGCTCGAAGAAGTGCCAGCTGGCAATACGGTGATCTTCAGCGCGCACGGTGTGTCGAAGGCGGTGCGCACGGAAGCCGAATCGCGCGGCCTGCGCGTGTACGACGCCACCTGCCCGCTCGTGACCAAGGTACATATCGAAGTCGCGAAGATGCGCCAGGACGGCTTTGACATCGTCATGATCGGCCACAAGGGGCACCCCGAAGTGGAAGGCACGATGGGGCAGACGGGCGAGGGTATGCATCTCGTCGAAGATATCGAGGACGTGCAGGCGCTGGTGCTCGCCGATCCGGAGCGGATCGCGTTCGTCACGCAGACCACGCTGTCCGTCGACGACGCCGCCGAGATCATCGCCGCGCTGAAGGCCAAATTCCCGGCGATCCGCGAACCGAAAAAGCAGGATATCTGCTATGCAACGCAGAACCGCCAGGACGCGGTGAAGTTCATGGCGCCGCAATGCGACGTGGTGATCGTGGTCGGTAGCCCAAACAGCTCGAACTCGAACCGGCTGCGCGAAGTGGCCGAGAAGCGCGGCATCCCTGCCTATATGGTGGACTCGCCGGATCAGATCGATCCGCAGTGGATTGTCGGCAAGCGCCGCATCGGCGTCACGGCGGGCGCGTCGGCCCCGGAAGTGCTGGCGCAGGCTGTGATAGCCCGTCTGCATGAGCTCGGCGTGCGCAATGTGCGTGCGCTCGAAGGCATCGAGGAAAACATCGCGTTTCCGCTGCCGCGCGGGCTTGGATTGCCCGCCTGATCCAATCACACCCCTCAGGTGAAAAAAAACGCGCTTCGGCGCGTTTTTTATTGCCGTCTGCGTTTCTATCGCGTTCCTGACTGGCCGAATACGGTCCGAAAATTTAGGGGGCGCATCAGACGAAATACCGGCTCGACCCATCTGAAGTCGACAGATTTCTCGTCTCCCGACGATTATTTTTGGCACACATAACACGGTCATTCCCTATTTCCCGCCGATCCGACCTATTCGGCGGATTTTTGACGCTTCAGACTGGCGCCGTGAAATCGGGTGACCTGCCAATCTCGCCAAACCCGATGAAAACGGGCTCTCAAAAGGATCGCGTGCAACAGTTGGTGCAGGCCGGGTTCAGTGTGGTGCAACTGATGCGCTTCAAAGATGTGCAACCCGGTTGCGCCATCGGTCGATTATTGATCCTAAAATCAGGTTGCAATGCAGGAAAACCCTGCCGGCTCAATATATTGGCCGTCGCATAATTGGAGTTACAATGCGCGCGTTTCTGAAGCCCTGTGGGCCTTGGGACAGCGGATTTTGCAAGGCGCAGGAGACCTGTTTAATGCAAGCCAGGATTGCTCACGCGGTGCCCGACGCGGCCGCGGTTGCGATGGTGACCGCGAGCAGCAGGAAGAGTGAGTGCAGGGACAACGAAAATGGGGCACGGTTGGCTGTAAAGGACATCAACGCACAGGGTTTGACCATCGACGGCCGCCGGATCGAGCTGCAGTTCGACGCCCGCGCCGCCGCAACCGACCCGGAAACCGGCACGCAGGTGGCGAACGCCACGGCCTGCGGCATCCTCACAAAGATCAAGCGTGTTCAGCCGGACGTGATCCTGTCCGGTCGTATGGACACGACGGGCGGGCTGTCTGCGAAGCAGGCGGCGCCCGGCATCAGGGCAAAAATCCTTGGCGGCGACGGTGTGTGTGCCGACAAGGTGGGCAAGCTGGCGGGTGACGCCAGTTCGGCTGAGCCGCTCCTGCTGAGGGGTGCGATGCCGCTCACCGGTTACGACCCGGTGGCCGGCGGGATCGCATCTAGTGGCAAGGGCGATTTGCAAGAAGGCGCCATTACGTTTTACGACTTCAGGGACGGCAACCGTGCGGTCCTCGACGTCGTCAACATGTAACGACGGGACGTACAACGTGACGGCACCGAACCATCCGACGGTGCCGTTTTTGCATCCGCTTCCGGCAACCCGACGACCGCATTCCGGTCGCCCGGGGTATCGAAGGCGGATAACCCTGACCGGTTCTTAATATCAGTACCCGCAGTGCCGTTGCGATTCTCCGACCCATCACCGCCCACCGGTCGATGAAAAACGTGAATCCAGTCGCACGCGCTAAGGAGCTTTAGATGGATATCTTCGTCCAGCAGATCCTCAACGGTCTGGTGCTTGGTAGCGTCTACGCCATCATTGCACTGGGCTATACGATGGTTTACGGGATTCTCGGCATCATCAACTTCGCGCACGGCGATGTGTTGATGGTAGGCGCGATGGTTGCGCTGTCCGCGATCGGAGTCCTGCACAATCATTTCCCCGGGCTCGGCAATGTGCCGACGCTCATCATCGCGCTGATCATTGCAGCCGTGGTGTGCTCGCTGGTCGGTTACACGATCGAGCGGGTTGCCTACCGGCCGTTGCGTAAGGCCCCGCGTCTCGCCCCGCTGATCACCGCGATCGGCGTGTCGATCCTGCTGCAAACGCTCGCGATGATGATCTGGTCGCGTAACCCGCTGCCGTTCCCGCAACTGCTGCCGACCGATCCGATCAACGTGATCAAGGCCACCGAATCGACACCAGGTGCGGTGATCTCGATGACCGAAATCGTGATCATCGTGGTGGCGTTCCTCGTGATGGGCGGCCTGCTGCTGCTGGTCCACAAGACGAAGCTCGGCCGCGCGATGCGGGCGATCGCCGAGAACCCCGGCGTCGCGAGCCTGATGGGCGTGAACCCGAACTTCGTGATCTCGGCCACTTTCATGATCGGCTCGGCGCTCGCAGCGCTGGCCGGCGTGATGATCGCGTCCGAGTACGGCAATGCGCACTTCTATATGGGCTTCATTCCTGGTCTGAAGGCCTTTACCGCGGCGGTGCTCGGCGGGATCGGCAACCTGGGTGGCGCAATGGTGGGCGGGGTACTGCTCGGCCTGATCGAGCAGCTGGGTGCGGGCTATATCGGCAATCTCACAGGCGGTGTGTTCGGCAGTAACTATCAGGACGTGTTTGCGTTTGTCGTGCTGATCATCGTGCTCGTGTTCCGTCCGTCGGGGCTGCTGGGCGAACGTGTTGCGGATCGCGCCTGATCCCGGGCCATAAGGAGCAAACAGACATGACCTCAATTCAACCGATCGAGCCGTCCACGACGCTCGTCCCCGAGAAGAACGCGACCAAAACGCTGATTGTCGGCGTCATTACCGCAGTGCTGGTGCTTGCCGCACCGATGCTGATCGGTGTCGTAGGCGGCAACTACTGGGTCCGC
Organism: Paraburkholderia acidicola; assembly: GCF_002362315.1. Classification (GTDB taxonomy): domain Bacteria; phylum Pseudomonadota; class Gammaproteobacteria; order Burkholderiales; family Burkholderiaceae; genus Paraburkholderia; species Paraburkholderia acidicola. The sequence goes on along the minus strand of NZ_MTZV01000002.1, from coordinate 882,757 downwards.
GTGCTCGACTTCGCGATGCTGTACGTGATGCTCGCGCTGGGCCTCAACGTCGTGGTCGGCTTCGCCGGCCTGCTCGACCTGGGCTATATCGCGTTCTATGCGATTGGCGCGTACGTCGCGGCACTGCTGTCGTCGCCCCACCTGACCACGCAGTTCGCGTGGATCTCAGCGGCGTTCCCTGGCGGCCTGCACGCGCCGATCTGGCTCATCGTACCGGTCGCCATGGGGCTTGCCGCGCTGTTCGGCATCCTGCTCGGTGCGCCGACGCTGCGTCTGCGCGGCGACTACCTGGCCATCGTGACCCTGGGCTTCGGGGAAATCGTCCGGATCTTCATGAACAACCTCGACCGTCCGGTGAACATCACCAACGGGCCGCAGGGGATCACCGGCATCGATCCGATCCGCGTCGCGGGCTTTAACCTGTCGCAGACTCACACGCTGTTCGGTTTCCAGTTCACGACCGTGTACATGTATTACTACCTGTTCGTGCTGTGTGCGCTGCTGGTGATCTGGGTCTGTACGCGTCTGCAGCACTCGCGCATCGGCCGTGCATGGGCTGCGATCCGCGAAGACGAAGTCGCTGCCAAGGCGATGGGCATCAACACCCGTAACGTCAAGCTGCTGGCCTTCGCGATGGGCGCGTCGTTCGGCGGTCTGTCGGGCGCGATGTTCGCGGGCTTCCAGGGTTTCGTGTCGCCGGAATCGTTCACGTTCTGGGAATCGGTCGTGGTGCTCGCGTGCGTGGTGCTGGGCGGCATGGGCCACATCCCCGGCGTGATTCTCGGCGCGGTGCTGCTCTCCGTGTTCCCCGAATTCCTGCGCTCGACGATGGGTCCGCTGCAAAACTGGATCTTCGGTCACCAGATCGTCGACACCGAAGTGATCCGTCAGCTGCTGTACGGTCTCGCGATGGTGCTGATCATGCTGTACCGGTCCGAAGGCCTGTGGCCGTCGCCGAAGCACGAAGACAAGATCGCGAAGTTTGCGAAGCGCAGCGGCAAGAAGCCGGTACGCGCGTAAGGACAGGAGAAAACGCATGAGCAATGACATTCGACTGTCCGTCAAGGGCGTCAACAAGCGCTTCGGCGGCCTGCAGGCTCTGTCCGACGTCGGCATCGAGATCAAGGCAGGGCAGATCTACGGTCTGATCGGACCGAACGGCGCGGGCAAGACGACGTTCTTCAACGTGATCACGGGTCTGTACACGCCCGATTCCGGCGAGTTCAAGCTCGACGGCACGAACTACACGCCGACCGCGGTGTACCAGGTCGCGAAGGCCGGCATCGCGCGGACGTTCCAGAACATCCGTCTGTTCGGCGGCATGACTGCGCTGGAAAACGTGATGGTGGGGCGCCACGTGCGCACGCGCCACGGTCTGATCGGCGCGGTGTTCCAGACGCCGTCGGAGCGCAAGGAAGAGCGCGAAATCAAGGAACGTGCGATCGAACTGCTCGACTACGTTGGGATCGCACAGTACGCGGACTACACGTCGCGCAATCTGTCGTATGGGCACCAGCGGCGTCTTGAGATCGCGCGTGCACTCGCCACCGATCCGAAGCTCCTCGCACTCGACGAACCCGCGGCCGGTATGAACGCGACGGAGAAGGTCGAGCTGACCAAACTGCTCGACAAGATCCGCTCCGACGGCAAGACGATCCTGCTGATCGAGCACGACGTCAAACTGGTGATGGGCCTGTGCAATCAGATGACAGTGCTCGACTACGGCAAGGTGATCGCTCAGGGACTGCCGCAGGACGTGCAGAAAGACCCGAAGGTGATCGAGGCATATCTGGGCGCGGGAGTTCACTGATGGCTACGGCAATGTTGAAAATCAAGGGCCTGCAGGTCAACTACGGCGGCATCCAGGCAGTGAAGGGCGTGGACCTCGAAGTCGCGCAGGGCGAACTCGTTACGCTGATCGGCGCGAACGGCGCGGGCAAGACGACGACGATGAAGGCGATCACGGGGCTGAAGCCTTACTCGGCTGGCGACATCGAGTACATGGGCGCGTCGATCCGCGGTGTGCCCGCGCATGAACTGCTGCGTCGCGGACTCGCGATGGTGCCGGAAGGCCGCGGCATCTTCGCGCGCATGTCGATCATCGAGAACATGCAGATGGGTGCGTATCTGCGCAGCGACACGGACGGCATCAAGAAGGACGTCGAGCGTATGTTCGGCTTCTTTCCGCGTCTGAAGGAACGCGCTTCGCAATACGCGGGCACGTTGTCGGGTGGCGAACAGCAGATGCTGGCGATGGCGCGCGCGATCATCAGCAAGCCCAAGCTGCTGTTGCTCGACGAACCGTCGATGGGCCTGTCGCCGATCATGGTCGAGAAGATCTTCGAAGTGGTGCGCGAGATCTCGAAGGAAGGCATCACGGTGCTGCTCGTTGAGCAGAATGCGCGGCTCGCGCTGCAGGCTGCGAATCGCGCCTACGTGATGGACTCGGGCCTGGTCACGATGTCCGGCGACGCGAAGCAGATGCTTGATGATCCGAAGGTGCGGGCTGCTTATCTGGGTGAATAAGCGTTGTAGAAGCACAAAAAAGCCGCATGCCTCAGTTCAAGGAGGCATGCGGCTTTTTCTTTGCACCACCCACCGGCCCGGGCTAAAAAAGACCTCAACCAGCAACCGCCGCCGCAGCGCCGAGACGTTTACCCATGCTGATCACTTCATCGGCGCGATAACCGAGCGCTTCGTAGAACGCCTGCACATCGCTACGCGTCGACAGCACCTGCAGGTTGACCTTCGGACAGCCGCGCGCGGTCAGTGCAGCTTCCGCGTACTCGACGAGCTGTGTGCCGATACCGAGCCTGCGATGCGCGGGATCGACCGCCAGCGAGTAAATCCAGCCGCGGTGGCCGTCGTAGCCGCTCATGACGGTGCCGACCAGGCGCCCCGCACGTTCTGCGACGAAGAACAGTTCGGGTTGCGTCGCGAGCTTGTTCGCGATCGACAGGCGCGGGTCGCGCTGCGGCTTGTCCGGGTTCCGGTATTCGGGGAACACGTCTTGCCATAGCGCGATGACCGTGTCGGTGTCGCGGGCATCGAAGCAGCGGATCGAGAGCGTAGCGGATGTCATCGGCGAGGCCTCCCGTTGCTTATAGCGAGTCGAGCACCGTGCGCAGCATCGCCAGCATCTGGTCGATTTCTTCGTGCGTGACGTTCAGTGCGGGCATGAAGCGCAGCAGGTTGGGGCGGGCGGCGTTCAGCAGCAGACCGTCCGGTTGCATCAGACGCGCTTTTTCAACGATCTGCGGGCCGATGTCCTTGCCGAGCAACAGCGCACGCAACAGACCTTCACCGCGTTCGCCCGCAAAGCCGCGCTCTTCCGACAACTCGAGCAGTTTCGTGCGCAGATACTCGCTGCGTTCGCGCACGCCTTCGAGAAAACCGGGCGCGGTGAGTTGCGAAATCACCGAGTAACCGACGGCAGTCATCAACGGATTGCCGTTATAGGTGCCGCCCTGATCGCCAGCTTCGAACACTTCCACTTCCTTCTTCGCGAGCAGCGCCGCCAGCGGCACACCGCCGCCGATGCCCTTGCCCAGCGTCATGATGTCCGGCTCGACACCCGACAGCTCGTACGCGAACAGCGTGCCCGCACGGCCGCAGCCGCTTTGCACTTCATCGACGATCAGCAGGATGCCGTGCCGTTTCGTCAGATCGCGCAGTTGCTGCATGAATTCGCGCGTAGCCGGAATCACGCCGCCTTCGCCCTGGATCGGTTCGAGCATCACCGCAACCGTCTTGCCGGTGATCAGTTTTTCCACCGATGCGATGTCGTTCAGATCGGCCTTCGGAAAGCCCGGCACCTGCGGCGCGTAGATCGTGTCCCAGCCCGGCTTGCCGCTTGCCGACATGGTTGCGAGCGTGCGGCCGTGGAAGCTGTGATCGAAGGTGATGATCTCGTACGCGCCGTCGCGGAATTTCTTGCCCCACTTGCGCGCGAGCTTGATCGCGCCTTCGTTTGCTTCCGCGCCGCTGTTCGCGAAGAACACCTTGTCGAAGCAACTGTGCTGCGTGAGCAGGTTGGCCAGCTGCGCCATCGGTTCGTTGTAGAACGCCGGCGACGGGTTGATCAGCAGACGCGCCTGTTTTTCCAGCGCTTCGATCATGCCTTCGTTGCAGTGGCCGAGGCTGTTCACGGCCCAGCCCTGGATGAAGTCGAGATAGCGCTTGCCTTCGTTGTCGTAGATCCACGAGCCCTTGCCGTGCGTGAACACGATCTCGGGCCGGTTCGTGATGTACATCAACGACTCGATGGGATACTCATTGAAATTCATGGCAGCAGGCTCCAGGCGAAGCGGATAGAAGAAGGACTGGAAAAACAAAAAAGCCACGGCAGGCCGTGGCTTTCATGATTCGAACAACATGCGCCTGACGGCGCGAATCCGTGACGAAGCCAGCGGCGCCCCTAAGGGAGCGGCGAGCGGCGACGTCGGAGTTCGGACTGGATGCGGTTCATGGGCGAAAGAATACGACACCGCGCGCGTTCGTGTAAACCATCAATTTCGCCCATTTTGCCGCTGATCTGCCGTTGATCGTCGTCAGACCGGGTTCGCCAGATCGGCGGCACTGGTGAACGAATCCGCGTAGAACTCGCCTTCCGGCAACCCGTGATGCTGGGTGAAATCGCGCTGTGCCGACTCGACCATGACCGGTGCGCCGCACGCATACACCTGATAAGCGGACAAGTCTGGCAGATCTTCGATGACGGCCCGATGAACGAAGCCGATACGGCCGGTCCAGGCATCGCCCGCGTCGGGTTCGGACAGAACCGGCACGAAGCGGAAGTTCGGCAGATCCTTCGTCCATTGTTCGGCGAGTTCCAGCAGGTACAGGTCTTTCTTGCGGCGCGCGCCCCAGTAGAGCGTCATCGGGCGTTCGATATTCTGGAACGCCGCATGTTCGATGATCGCCTTCAGCGGCGCAAAGCCGGTACCCGAACCGAGCAGCACGATCGGCCGCTCCGAGTCTTCGCGCAGGAAGAACGTGCCGAGCGGTGCTTCGAAGCGCAGGATGTCGCGCTCTTTCATCGTGTTGAACACGTGATCGGTGAACGCGCCGCCGGGCATGTGGCGGATGTGTAGTTCGATCGGGCCTTCCGCGTGCGGCGCGGTCGCCATCGAGTAACTGCGGCGCTTGCCGTCTTTCAGGATGAATTCGAGGTACTGGCCCGCGAGATATTGCAGGCGTTCGTTGGCCGGCAACTGCAGCTTCAGCACGACGACGTCGTCAGCCTTGCGCTCGATCGCATTCACGCGGCACGGCAGCTTCTTCACCTGCACATCGCCGACACCTGCTACTTCGCGGATATCGATCTCGAGATCGGTCTGCGGCGTGGCGCAGCAAAAGAGCGCCATGCCGCGGGTCTTTTCGTCGTTCGACAGTGCCGACGACGAATGCACGCGCTGTTCGACCTGGCCGCTCACCACCGTGCCCTTGCACGAGCCGCATGCGCCGTTCTTGCAACCGTACGGCAGGCCGATGCCCTGGCGCAGGGCCGCGGTGAGGACGGGTTCGTCGGGTTCTACCTGAAACTGCCGGCCGCTTTGCCGGAGCGTTACGTTAAATGCCATAAAGTGATCGAATTCGAAAAGTCGGTAATCGGTGCGCGCCGTTTGTTTCAGCTACATCGCGGCTACAATGCGTCCACCATGAAAGCGACACGAAACCTGCGCCGCCCGCGCGTACTGATTGTGGGCTGCGGCGACGTCGGCATGCGCTGCGTCGGACATCTGCTGCCGCACATGCGCGTCGTTGCATTGACGAGCCAACTGGCCCGCTGCGTCGAGCTGCGCGCAGCCGGTGTGACGCCACTGGTCGGGGACCTCGACGTGCGCGGCAGCCTCAGGCGGCTCGCGGGACTGGCGCCGACCGTGCTGCATCTGGCGCCGCCGCAGAAAACCGGCGACGACGATCGCCGCACGCGCGCGCTGCTTGCCGCGTTGAGCGCTCGCCGGGGCGGCCCGGCACGCAATGCAACCGTACCTGTGGCGCGCTTGCGCCGTCTGCGCAGCGGTTTGGCGGTGGAACGCGAAACAGGCGCTATTGTACCCGACGGGGTTGCGCGAACCGGCCGCTCACGGACCGTGCCGAAGATCGTCTATGCGAGTACGACCGGCGTCTACGGCGACTGCGGCGGCGCGCTGATCGACGAGACGCGCACACCCCGGCCGGCGAATGCGCGGGCAAAGCGCCGCGTGTCCGCCGAGCAGCAGTTGCGGCACGCGACCGCACGCGGCGCGATCAGCGCATCGATCGCGCGCATCCCCGGCATCTATGCGGCGAACCGCCTGCCGCTTGCCCGGCTCGAGAAGCGCACCCCCGCGCTGGTCGATGCAGACGACGTCTACACGAGCCACATCCACGCCGACGATCTCGCGGCGATTCTTGTGCGCATGACGACGCACGGCCGGCCGGCACGCGTGATCCATGCGTCGGACGACAGCGAGATGAAGATGGGGGAATACTTCGACCGTGTCGCGGATGCGTACGGTCTTGCGCGCGCGCCGCGCGTGACGCGCGAGGCCGCGGAACAGCAACTCGATCCGATGCTGCTGTCGTTCATGCGCGAGTCGCGCCGGCTCGATAATGCGCGATTGAAGGACGAGCTAAAGGTACGTCTGCGCTACCCGAGCGTCGACGATTTCCTGCGCGCAACTCACGAGACGAACTGAAGCGGCACGGACCCAGATCCGTGCCGTCAGACAATCTGTCATGGTGCTTCGAGCGACGCTTCGCTTCGATGGCGTGAGCGTCAGGTCAGCGCCGGCAGTGCTTCGAGTACGAGGAAGCACAGTAGTGCGCCGATCAATGCACCGATCAGATTCGGATGATATTGATGCCTCAGATGCATCGCGGTCAGCAAGCCGCCGACCAGAACCGCGCCTAGACACGTGACCGCAATCATCACGTAGGTAACCCCAAAAGTTTCATTGATGACCATGGCGCTTCTCCCTGAATCCTTTGTAATGGTTGTTTAATCGAGTATAGGGTGCGCTGTCAGGAAGGGCATGCTGCGGCGCAACGCAAAAAGCCGGCGCGCATCGGGTCGACGCGCAGCCATTCACGCTCTGGCGGGGGTTTGCGGGGCAATGAGGGTGGCGCTACCGGTTTACCCGCCTGGTAATCTTCCTGAAGGAATATGGGCGGGGCCGGGCGGTTAATCGGGCGGTTAATCGGGCGGTTTTTCGTGCGGTTATTCGGTCGCTCAGCGGGCTTGCAGGGTGGTGAGATCGGCGGCGTCGAGCCACTGCCATTTTCCTTCGGCGAGTGCCGCCGGCAGCACGAGTCCGCCGATCCGCTCGCGATGCAGCGCCTCCACCCGATTGCCTGCTGCCGCCACCATCCGTTTGACCTGGTGATACTTGCCTTCGAGCACCGTCAGCTCGAGCACATTCGTATCGCGCGCGCGGGCATCGACGGCGACGACCGGTTGCGCTTCGCCGTGCAGCAGCACGCCGTCACGCAACGCGGCGAGCTGCGTATCGTCGAGCGGATGGCGGGTGGTCGCGACATAGGTCTTCGGCACCTTGCGGCGCGGCGCGGTCAGCGCGTGCACGAACTGGCCGTCGTCGGAGAGGAGCAGCAGGCCGGTCGTGTCCTGGTCGAGCCGGCCGACGCATTGCACGCCGCGCGCCGCGAACTGCGAAGGCAGCAGGCTGAATACGCTCAAATGATGTTGCGGTTCGCGTGAGCACTCGTAGCCAGCCGGCTTGTTGAGCAGCACATACGCGCGCTCGCGATACGGCCAGGGCGCACCGTCGACGCAGAACGTGAGCGCATCGGTCGTGACCTCGGCGTTGGGATCGCCGGATATCGCGCCGTCGATCTCGACGCGACCTTCCGTGATCAGCGCGCGGCACTGGCGTCGGGAACCGAAACCCTGGGTGAAGAGAATGCTTTCGAGATTCATGGGCGAGGGCGAAGGGGAGCGGCGCACGTTGCTTGCCGCGGTAGCTGCGGCAACGCCGTGCGAGCGCATTTTACCCGCCGGAGGCAGCGAGGCCGAGCGACCGCACCGGGCGACAACGCGCGACCGACCGCACGCATCCCTTCAACATCAATCTCGCTACAGCGTCGCTGCTACTGCACACTCGCGCGTCGCTCGACGAACCGGCGCACGTATTCATCGGCGGGTCGGGTGAGAATTTCATCGGGCGTGCCTTCCTGCACCAGCGTGCCGTCGCGCAGGATCGCGATGCGGTTGCCGATACGTAGCGCCTCGTCGAGATCGTGCGTGATGAAGACGATGGTCTTGTTCAACGTCGCCTGCAGCTGCAGCAACTGGTCCTGCATCTCGGTACGGATCAGCGGATCGAGCGCGGAGAACGCTTCGTCCATCAGCAGCACGTCCGTATCTGCGGCGAGCGCGCGCGCGAGCCCGACGCGTTGCCGCATACCGCCCGACAGCTCGTCGGGATAGTGATCCGCATAACCGTCGAGGCCGACCTTACCGAGCCACATCCGCGCTTTCTCATGCGCCTGCTGCCGGCTCTCGCCGCGCGTACGCAGCGCGTAGGCCGTGTTGTCGAGCACGCTCTGATGCGGCAGCAGTCCGAAATTCTGAAACACCATGCTGACCTTGAAGCGGCGCAATTCACGCAGACCGCGCGCGTCGAGCTGGATCACATCCGAGCCGTCGATCACGATCTCGCCCGCGGTCGGTTCGATCAACCGGTTGAAGTGCCGCACGAGCGTCGATTTGCCCGAACCCGACAGCCCCATAATCACGTAGATTTCACCCGAGCCGATATGCAGGCTCACATCGTTCAGGCCGACGTTGCAGCCTGTCTGTGCAAGTAGGTCGGCTTTCGATTTGCCGCCTTTGAGCAAATCGAGCACCCGCGCATGGCTCGCTTCGGGGCCGAAGAGTTTGTACACATGTCTGACTTCGATCGCTGCCATCAGAGGCTCCTGGTTACTTCGCCGTGCGGGCTTCGAGGTTGCCGTCCTGCGTGCCGGCTGCCGCGGGTGCGTTGTCGGCGGCGGCATTACCGGCGCGGTCAGTACGGTCAGTACGATAGGGCACACGCGAAGCCGTGCGCGCCCGACGACGCAACGCCAGCAGACGTCGCTGGCGACGGTCCTGGCCATACCCCTGACTGATCCGGTCGATGACGATCGCCAGAATCACGATCGCGATACCGGCCTGCATGCCCTTGCCGACATCGAGTGTCTGGATGCCGGCGAGCACGTCTTCGCCGAGTCCGCGCGAGCCGATCATCGAAGCGATCACGACCATCGAAAGCGCCATCATCGTCGTCTGGTTGATGCCGGCCATGATGCTCGGCCGCGCGAGCGGCAACTGCACGTTGATCAGCAACTGCCAGCGCGTCGTACCGAATGCGCGCGCGGCCTCGACGACATCGCTATCGACGTGACGGATGCCGAGATCGGTCAGACGGATGAGCGGCGGCAACGCGTAGATGATGGTGGCGAAAATCGCTGGCACCTTGCCGAGCCCGAACAGCATCAGCACGGGGATCAGATACACGAAGCTCGGCAGCGTCTGCATGATGTCGAGCACCGGCAGCAGGATGCGGCGCAGCCACGCACTGCGCGACGTGAGAATGCCGATCGGCACACCGAACGCCACCGACAGCACCGTCGCAACGAGCATCAGCGCGAGCGTCTGCATCAGCTTGTCCCACAGCCCGAAGCAACCGATCGCGTAGAGCAGCAGCATGAAGAACGCGGCTGCACTGAGACGCCGTGTCGCATGCCACGCGAGCACACCGACCGCGAGCAGGATCAGCCACGGCGGCAGCGCGCGCAGTGCGCCTTCGAGCGGCACGAGCACATAGCGCAGCACCGCGATGCTGAAGGTATGGAAGCTGTCGCCGTATGCAGCGACGAAGGTTTGCACGCGGTCGTTCACCCAGTCGGCGATCGACAGATGCAGGAAAATCGAACTCATGACGAATCCTCCACGTCACCTCATGTCACACCGCGTCGCGGCTAACCGCCGCTGACCGCGGCTGACCGGGGCTGACAATACTCAGCTACCCGCCAGCGCGGTCTGCATCTTCTGCGCGACGTCGGCCGGCACCCAGGCCTTCCACATCTCCGGATGCTCGCGCAGGAACTGCTTCGCCATCGTTTCGCCGTCGATCTTCTTGCTGGTCATCTCCAGAATGGTCTTGTTCAGGAAGTCCATCGGGAAACTGACCTTCGAATACGCGGTCATCAGATCGGGCTCGGCCTGATAGAACGGCGTCGACACACCGACCTTCAGATGCGAAACCAGATACGACGATGCGCACTGCGACGCGCTGTTATCGGCGCGCAGCGTTTCCCAGCATTTCTGGTCGAATGGCGGCATCTTCAGCTGGACGAAGCGGTATTTCGCCATCAGCGCGGCCGGCTGCCAGTAGTAGAAGAGAATCGGTTTGCCGCGCTCGTAGGCCGAGGTGATCGCCGCATCGAGCGCAGCGCCCGTGCCCGGACGGAAGTCGGTGTACGAATCTTCGAGGTTGAACACTTTCAGCAGGCGCCGGTTCACGCGCTCGCAATCCCAGCCGGCGGGACAGTTCAGGAAGCGGCCCTTGCCCGGCTCTTCGTCGTCTTCGAAGAGATCCTTGTACTTCGGCAGATCGGCCACCGATACGAGGTTCGGCGCGAGCGGTTTGATGTTGCGCTTCGCGTCACCCTTCACGACGTACTCAGGCACGTACCAGCCTTCGTTAGTGCCGCCCGGCAGCGTGTCGCCGATCAGCTTGACCTGGCCGTCCTTGACCGCCTTGGCGATGATCTCCGAGCGGCCGGTCCATTGCTCGGACCAGACCTGTAGATCGTTGCGCGACATCGCGGTTTCGGTGGCCGCGGTGCTGCCCGGTACCGTGTCGGTCTTGCAGCCGTAACCCTTCTCGGCGATGAAGCGCAGCACTTCGGAGCTAAACGATCCGCTCTCCCATGTGACGCCCGCAAAGCGCACGGTCTTGCCCGCCGAACACCAGCTGCCCGCCTGTGCGGCAGCAGGCCAGCATACGGCGGCCGCGAATGCGACACAGGTGGCGCGCATCCAGGGTTTGATCTGCATAACTGTCTCCTTCCTGTTGATATCGGGGGCTGGGCCGGCTGCGTGACACATCACCCATCACGCGTACGTGCTGCGCGCGCTTTGCGTGGCATTCAGTACGGCTTCGTCGAGCACAAGACCGAGACCCGGCGCATCGGACAGCGTGAGCCAGCCTTGCGCATCGATGTCGATCGGTTGCTGCAACATGAAATCGCGCCGCGCGATTGACCACTCCGGCGGGTCGTATGGAAACTCGATGAACGATGCCGACGCGGCGCCGGCGGTCAGATGCAGGTTCGCTGCGAGACCGATGCCGTTGCCCCACGTGTGCGGCGTAAATACCTTGCCGTGCGCTTCGACGGCCTGCGCGAGTTGCCGCAGACCTTCCATGCCGAGCGTGCAGGCGACGTCGGGCTGAAAGACATCGAGGCAGTCGCGTGCGAGCAGTTGATCGAACTCGTAGCGCTCGCGCGTCAACTCGCCGCCCGCGACGCGCAGCGGCGTCATCCGGCGTAGTTGCGCATAGCCGTCGTAATCGCCGCGATGCAGCGGTTCTTCGATCCAGTAGACGTTTTGCTTCTCGAGTTCGCGGGCGACTTCGAGCGCTTCGGCAACGGTCCACGGCGCGGCCGTGTCCCATGGCATACGCCAGCCCTGGTTGCAGTCCACCATCAATTCGAGCTGCGAGCCGACGGCGTCGCGTACGGCGGCGAGCGCGTCGAGATCATCGGCGAGACGCGGTCTGCCGAAGCGGATTTTCAAGGCAGGAAAGCCGCGTGTCATGACGTGCCGCGCCATCTCAGCCATCTCGTCGGGCCGCCGATGCACACCGCTCGACGCATACGCCCGCACGCGCTGGCCGCGGCCGCCGGCCATCTTCCAGCATGGCTCGCCGCGAATCTTGCCCGCGAGGTCCCACAGCGCGATATCGAGCGGCCAGGGGCGGCCTGCGTGAAAACCGATGTTGTCGAGCACCGCGCTGTGCCGCACGAGATCGAGCGGATCGGTGCCGATAAACAGATGCTGGTAGTCGGCGAAGCCGTACATCGCATCGCCGGAACCGATGCCGACGTGGCCCGCGTCGTCGTGGACGCGCACGATCGTCGCGGGAAACTTGCGGCGCGGCTGGCTATCCCACGACGCCGGAAACGGCGGATCGAGATCGAGCTGATGGTGCGTGATCTCGATGCGGACGATGCGCGTCGAGGCCGTTGCTGCGTGGCTCATCGGGTCTCCTCCCGGGGGCGCCGCGTTATTTCTTGTGGTGGCGGCAGAATCGATTGAATCAGGATGGGTGTCATGCTATGAAGTCAAATCATGCAATTCAATCGCTTCAATTAAAGTAAATGACTGCATGCAATCGGGTGCAATCCGGCCCGATTGTCTGCGTATCATTTAAATGACACCCTGACCCGACAATGGAGACGGTCGCATCATGGCGACGAATGCGTGGTTGCCGCGAATCGAGGCGGGTAGCGATCCGAAGTACCAGGTTATTGCGCGCGCGTTTGCGCAGGCGATCCTCAACGGGCAATTGCCGGCCGGCGAAAAACTGCCGCCGCATCGCTCGCTCGCGAACGAACTGCATGTGACGACGGGCACGATCAGTCGCGCTTATGCGGAGCTCGAACGCCAGGGGCTAGCGAATGCACGTGTGGGCGACGGCACCTATGTGGCGCAAGCGCGTGTACGCGATGTGCCGGGCGGCGGTGCACCGCCGCTCGAGACGCGCCCCGGCATGCCGGCGGCGCCGGCGCTGATCGATCTCGGCCAGAACGTGCCGCAATCCACGGCAGAAGCAGCGGCGTTGTCGGCGACACTGCGCGAGATCGCAGCGGACGAACGCCTTACCGCCGACCTGCTGCAGTACGCGCCCGAAGCGGGCTCGATGCGCCATCGCCTGGCCGGTGCTGCGTGGCTCGCGCGTTCGGGCAGCCCGGCGAGCGCCGCACGCGTGCTCGTCACGCAAGGCGCGCAGCACGCGCTTGCCTCGGTACTACGCGCGGTCGCGCGTCCTGGCGATACGGTGCTCGCCGAAGTGGTCAGCTATCCGGGCATCATCGCGCTCGCGCGGCAACTGCGGTTGCATCTGGTCGGCGTCGAGATCGATCACGAAGGGCTCGTGCCCGCCGCGCTCGAACTCGCGTGCAAGTCGCTGCATCCGCGCGCCATCTTCTGTGTGCCGACCATCCACAATCCGACCACCGCGACGATGTCCGTCGAGCGGCGCGAGGCCGTCGCGGACATCCTGCGCCGGCACGCCGTGCTGCTGATCGAAGACATCGTGCCGGCGATGCTGCTCGAGAGTCCGCCCGATCCGTTGTCGGTATGGTTGCCCGAACAGGCGTTTCTGATTGCAGGGTTATCGAAATCCGTCGCGCCGGGGTTGCGCGTCGGTTATCTGCAGGCGCCGCAGGCGTGGTGCTCGAAGATTGCGGCGGTGATTCGCAGCGACTGCTGGATGACCGCGCCGCTGATGGCGGAGATCGTTGCGCGCTGGGTGGAGAACGGCGAGATGGAGCGACTGTACGGTTTGCAGCGCGCGCACATCGAGACGCAGCACGCGGTGGCGCGCGAGGTGCTCGCGGGCATCGCATACCGGCACGCGGCGACGAGTTCGCATTTGTGGCTGCCGCTGCCCGAGCCGTGGCGCGCCGCGGAATTCGCAGCGGCGCTGCGTCACGAAGGCGTGCTCGTAAAGACCGCCGATAGCTTCGTGATCGGTCGCAATGCCGCGCCGCACGCGGTGCGCATCTGCATGACCGGCGCGACTTCGCGCGAGGCGTTGACGCGTGGGCTGTCGATCGTGCGTGCGACGCTCGAACATGGACTCGAAAGCGGCGTGGCGTCGTCATACGCGCCTTGAGGCGTAGCGCGGTCGTAGTCGCATAGTCGAATAACAGAGCAAGAACCGGAGCGCCTCCGATAAGCACTCCGGTGACGATGGCGTCATCGTCACCGGAGATCACTATGGCTTCCTTGCATCCGCAACTGCCGGCCGCATTCCAGCGGCTCGCGTGGTCGAATCTCGTCGCACAGTCCGCCGAGCAGGTCAGTCTCGCCGCCGCGCCGCTCGTCGCCGTGTTCATGCTGGGCGCGTCTGCGCATGAAACGGGCTTGCTGCAAACCGCGCAGACGTTGCCGTTTTTGTTGCTGTCGATTCCGCTTGGCGTATGGGCCGATCGCCGCTCGCGCCGCACGCTGATGACGGTCGCCGAAGCAGTGCGTGCCCTCGCGATGCTGGGCGTATTGCTGCTGATCGCCATGCACACGTTGTCGCTATCGCTGCTCGCCGTGCTCGGTTTTCTCGGCGCGACTGGCACGGTTGCGTACAGCGTCGCGGCGCCGGCGCTCGTGCCTTCGCTCGTACCGCGCACCGCGCTTGCCGCGGCGAACGGCCGCATCGAGCTCGCGCGCAGCGTTGCCTATTCGGCGGGGCCGGCGCTCGGTGGTTTGCTGGTTGGGTGGATCGGCGCGGGTTGGGCGTACGGCTGCGCGGCCGCATTGTCGATGCTCGCAGTCGGTTTGCTGGCCGGCTTGCGCGAGCCGGCGCGAACGCCCGCAGCACCGCGGCACTTCCTGCTCGAACTGCGCGATGGCGCGCGCTTCGTGCTCGGCGACGCGCTGCTGCGACCGATGCTCGCCACCGCGGTGTTCTTCAACCTCGGCTTCTTCACGCTGCAATCGGTCTATGTGCCGTACGCCGTACACCGGCTCGGGTTGTCTGCGTCGGCGGTCGGTATGACACTCGGCGCATACGGCGTCGGCATGGTGTGCGGTGCGCTGGCCGCACCGGCCATCGCGCGGCGTCTCATGTTCGGTCGTGTGCTGACGATCGGGCCAACGTGCGGATTGCTCGCCTCGCTGGTGATGGTCGCGACGCTTTGGATGCCGTCATTCTGGCTCGCTGCGTTGAGCTTCTTCCTGCTCGGCGCGGGGCCGATCCTGTGGACCGTCGGATCGACGACGCTGCGTCAGGCGATCACGCCGTCCGGCATGATGGGCCGCGTATCGGCGATCAACAGTACCGCGACGTATGGCGCACGGCCGCTGGGCGCGCTGCTCGGTGCGATGATCAGCGGGCATTACGGTATGGACGCGTGTCTTGTCGTCGCGGCCGCCGCGTTTCTGGTGCAGGCGTTGATCATCTTTGTGTCGTCGGCGGCTCGGCTCACGGATATTCCTGCGCAGAGCGCAGTGACCTGCTGAAACGTTGTCTGCGAACTTGCTCGCATCGCGCGTTCGCTGCGAGATGTGTGCGAGGAATTGACCGGCACAGGTCGGGTGGGGCAGCGGTGTCGCACGCTATTCGATTTCGGAATTCAAGACGGCATTTCGTAAGAAAGGCAATGAAAGCGGCACTTTCATTCAGTCTTGCAGCCAATGGTGGGCACTAGTCTGCGCGCCTGCAACCGCTCAATCAGATGGAGAGTCGTATGGGATGCCGCATCAGCCGCGAAGCAGGTGATTCAGGTGCGCTTTATGTGGATCAGCCGGCCGCCGGGCCGACCAGATCGAAGAAAACAGAACGCGAAGTTCCAAAAGATCCCACAGCACGTGCGCCAGCCTGGCCTCAGCAACATCCTCCTTTGAGCGCGGCGCAACTGCGTCCGCAGAACCGGCAGGAAAAGGCACGGAAAGCCTTCGAGGAGGCCAGGACTAAACGACTTAGGACAAACATCAAGGAAGAAGGACCGGCTACCCTGCAACTACTCAGAGACGCTGTGCCGGACTTCTTCGGGGACGACCTGCCGGACAGCGAAATTGACCTGATGGCAGCAGCTCTGTACTACCGGTGCACGACGAATTCTCTGCCAACTTTCAAGAAGCCCGTTGGGACATCACCCATGGACACAACGAAAGGCTTCTCCTTCACAGCACCCAGGCGCCGTGCCATTGACACTGACGACGACATCGCTCCCGACGCCACTCGTGCCAATGTTGTCGATGTACCGCCTGCCGACTAACAAGACGATGTCGGCGGAACATGCGGTACGCAGGTTGAATGGCGAAGCTGCGATGCCCGGTGTTTTCACTCCGCTTACGATGGCGCCGTGGTGACACGTTTCGCGAGGAAGCGGTAACCTCTGGCATTCCCGAGGCACCGTTTTTTCACCGAAGGAGCACAGCATGGCGAAGCAAACCATCGCAGACTTTCTCGCAAAGACCCTGGCCGCGGCTGGCGTCGAGCGGATCTGGGGCGTCACCGGCGACAGCCTCAACGGCCTGTCCGACAGCCTGCACCGGCTCGGCTCGATTCGCTGGATGCATACGCGTCATGAAGAAGTCGCCGCGTTCGCCGCGGGCGCCGATGCGGCTGCCACCGGCAAGCTCGCCGTCTGCGCCGGCAGTTGCGGGCCGGGCAATCTGCATCTGATTAACGGGCTGTTCGACTGTCACCGCAACCACGTGCCGGTGCTGGCCATTGCGGCGCACATTCCGTCGTCGGAAATCGGGCTCGGCTACTTTCAGGAAACGCATCCGCAGGAGCTGTTCAAGGAATGCAGCCACTACGTCGAACTCGTGTCGAACCCGGCGCAGTTTCCGCGTGTGCTGGCGACAGCCATGCGTACGGCAATCGAGGAACGCGGTGTCGCGGTGATCGTGCTGCCCGGCGACGTCGCGCTCAGCGACGCACCCGATGAAACGCCGTCGTGGTCGGGCTCGTCCGGTGCGTCGGTGTTGACTCCCGCCGCCGCCGATATCGACCGTCTCGCCGATCTGCTGAACCACTCGGGCGGCGTCACGCTGCTGTGCGGCAGCGGCTGCGAAGGCGCGCACGACGAAGTGGTCGCGCTGGCCGATACGCTCGGCGCACCGACCGTGCACGCGCTGCGCGGCAAGCAGCATGTGGAATGGGACAACCCGTATGACGTCGGCATGACAGGGCTGATCGGTTTCAGCTCCGGTTATCACGCGATGATGTCGTGCGACACGCTCGTGATGCTCGGCACCGATTTCCCGTATCGCAACTTCTATCCGCCCGAGGCGAACATCGTGCAGATCGACCGGCGCGGCAAGGCACTGGGACGTCGTGCGCCGCTCAAGCTGGGGCTCGTCGGCGATGTGCGTGCGACGTTGCAGGCGCTGCTGCCCAAACTCACGCGCAAGACCGAGCGGCATTTCATCGAACGTGCACGCAAGCATTACGCAGCGGCGCGCAAGGGGCTCGACGATCTTGCACGGCCGTCCGATCTGGGGCGGCCGATTCATCCGCAGTATCTGACGAGCCTCGTCGACCAGATCGCCGCAGACGATGCGGTATTCACCGCCGATGTCGGCACACCGACACTCTGGGCCGCGCGCTATCTGACGATGAACGGCCGTCGTTCGTTGCACGGTTCGTTTAATCACGGGTCGATGGCGAACGCGATGCCGCAGGCGCTCGGTGCCCAGGCAGCGGCACCGGGCAGGCAAGTGGTGTCGCTATCGGGCGACGGCGGCCTGTCGATGCTGCTCGGAGATCTGCTCACCGCGCGTCAACTGAATCTGCCGATCAAGATCGTCGTCTACAACAACAGCGTGCTCGGTTTCGTCGCGATGGAGATGAAGGCGGGCGGTTATCTCGACACAGGCACCGATCTGGCCACCACCGATTTCGCGGCGATTGCCAAGGGCGCAGGGATCTTCGGCGTGCGGGTCACCGAATCGGAGACGCTGGCCGAGGCATTGCGCGCGGCGTTCGCGCATCCGGGGCCAGCTGTGGTCGACGTCGTCACCGCGAAACACGAACTCGCGATGCCGCCGAAGATCCAGTGGGCGCAAGCGAAGGGCTTCAGCCTCTATATGTTGCGTGCGGTGCTGAGCGGCCGTGGCGATGAAGTGGTCGAACTCGCGAATACGAACCTGCGTTAGTCCTAACGCGAGCGGGAGTTGAAAGAGAAAACGCGCGGGTGACCTGCCAGGTCACCCGCGCGTTTTTGTTCGAGAGGCTTAAGGTTTGTTGAGATTCTGCGCAGCGAGATCGATGGCGACGGCGACTTCCACCGCGTGCGAGACGGGCGCCAGATGGCTCGACGGAATCGAGATCACCGTTGCGCCGATCCGTTTGGCCATCCATTGCTCGAGATCCGGCGATACGGCACGGTCTTTCGTCGCGACCATGTACCACGACGGCTTCGACTTCCACGCAGCCTTCGTGACCGGGTCGCTGAAGGCCTTCGCGGCGATCGGCTGTTCGCCGGCGGACAGCACGCGCGTCTGACTTTCCGGTACGTCGGCGGCGAAATCGTCGTGGTACTTCGCCGGATCGAGCCACAGATACCCATCGGCGTCGGGTGCGATGCTCGCGTTGATCGGCATCGTCGGTCCGTGTTTCAAAACATCCGACGTCGATTCGCCGACATCCGGTGCGATCGCCGCGATGTAGACGAGGCCGACCACATTCGGCGCATCGGCTCCCGCTTCAGTGATCACGGTGCCGCCCCACGAATGACCGACGAGCAGCGTCGGCCCGGTTTGCCGCGAGAGTACCTGGCGAACCGCATCGGCATCGTCGGCCAGCGACGTCAGCGGGTTTTGCACCGCGCTCACGTTGTAGCCCTTCTTCTGCAGTTCGACGATCACGCCGTTCCAGCTCGATCCGTCGACGAACGCGCCATGCACCAGCACGATGTTGCGTACCGGGCCGCTCATGGCGGCCGCACCGGGCGTGAGGGCCGCGACCACAGCGGGAACGAGAGACTCATTGGACGCAGCAGCGGGTGCAGCGGGTGCCGACGCGGTCTGCGCGCCGGCTTGAACCGCGATGAGAGGCACGCATAAAGCGGCAGCGTAAAGCAGGCGTTTCGGCAACATGACGGACCTTTTAGCGGGAAGGGATACGGCAACATACCGAAGCGCAGCGCGGGTGGCAACTGGCATGCGCGCGTTGTGCCGCGCAGGGGTGGTCGACGTGCGTCGATGACACGCGGGTCGCGCCGAAAGTGCAAACGACGCAATCCGTGTGGGCGATCACTCCTTGCTGGCGCCGCCGCTAAACCAGCGCTCGAGCAGCTTGCCGGCTGCCTCGCGTCCGCCGAGCCCGAACGACAGCGCCACAGCGACCGCAATCGCACCGAGCACCAGTCCGAACGCGAGTTGCACGATCTCGTTGGCGATCCCCATCGCGCGCAGTCCCATCGCGAACACGAGCCCGATGATTGCGAACTGTGCGATGCGTGCGAGCAGCACGCTATGCCCGCCCTCGGCTTGCTCGATGACGCGCCGCGCGAGGTTGGCGAGCCAGAAGCCGATGATCAGTATCACGCTGCCCATCAGGATATGCGCGCCGAACTCGATGAACAGCGTGACGACGTCGCGGACCTGGGTGAAGCCGAGACGATTGGCGGCCTCCACCACGGCAAACAGCATCGCAAAGAAGATCACGAGCCGCGCAGCCAGCACCGACGGTTGCAGCGCGCCGGACAGCACCTTGCCGAGGCCGAGCAGGGCCGGCAATCCGTCTACGCCCGCTGCGCCGAGCAGCTTTTGCACCAGCACCGCGACAAAGCGCGCGACGTAGTACGTCACGAGCACGATCACCACGGCCGCGACGATGTCCGGCACTGCGGCCAGAAACTGGTCGAGCATGTGCGTAGCGGGTTGCGATATCGCATCGATCTTCAGCGCATCGAGTGCGGAAATCAGCGACGGCACGAACACGAAGATATAGACCACCGTGCCGACGAAGCTCGACAGCCGGACCGGCGTGGGGCTGTCGACGTTCTGGGTGAGCTTGTCCGTGCCCGCCGCCTCGAGCAGATTGACGACGAGGCCGCGCAGGATTTTCGCGAGAATCCAGCCGACTCCGCCGATCACCGCGGCAGCGAAAATATTCGGCACGATCGCCAGCAGCTTGTCGATCATGCTTTGCACAGGCGCGAGGAGGCCGTTCAGATCGAACGCGGCGAGCACCGCCGGAATGAACGTCAGGATCACGAGCCAGAACAGCACGTCGCCGAGATAGGCGCTCATCGGGCGCATGCCGGCCGACGCGGACAGCTTGTCGTCGAGCTTGCTCGAATGCAGCGCCTTGGACGCTACATTGCGCAGCAGCGACGCAATCAGCCACGCGATCAGCGCGAGTATCGCGCCGCCGATCAGGTTCGGCAGGTAGTTGATGATTCGGGTGACGAGGAGCGAAAACGGATTGGAGATCGCACTCAGGTTCAGGACGTTGAAGATGGCGACCGCGGTTACGAGCAGAATGAGCCAGAACAGACCGCCGGCGATGATGCTCTCAACCTGGGTTGCCTGTTGCGTGCTTTCGGCGATGCGCCGGTCGACCTTGAGCGCCGACAGTAGCCTGCGTACCCCGGCGCGGACGATCACGGCGACCAGCCAGCCGACGGCCAGGATGCCGAGCGCGCCTGCGATCTTCGGTAAATAGCTGCCTATGGTGTTTTCTAATGCAGCCAGAAAGGTTGTTATATCCATGCTTCTCTCCCGAACGCGTTGTGATGTGATTTGAGGAACGGCTTCCTGCTATCGACGACACCCACTGAACTGCGGAAAAAAACATGGAGACGACGGTCGATTCGAGCGTCGTCCTTTCAGGTCTGATTTTTGCAGCTTATATCATTTGGCGAGGAGCAAAAGGTCGGGTTTCGACCACCGCCGAGCCTATGCGCGTTGGATATCAAGTCTTGTGGTCACCCATCGTTCGGGCTGCGCGGACGCGAGAAGACATAACATAACCACGGGTTGACCCCAGGTAGGTGCACCGAAGCAGTGCGCAGTAAAATTTTCGGTTTTTCCGAAGCGGGTCATGAGCCTGCGTCGATGCACGACATCCACACACCGGGGCGCACAACTTGAATAGTCCACAGCAACACGACGGCCTGAAGCGGGGGCTGAAGAATCGCCACATCCAGTTGATCGCGCTGGGCGGGGCGATCGGCACGGGCCTGTTCCTTGGCTCGGCGAGCGTCTTGCAGGCGGCAGGCCCGTCGATGATCCTCGGTTACGCGATCGGCGGCTTCATCGCGTTCATGATCATGCGGCAACTGGGCGAGATGGTCGCGCAGGAACCGGTGGCCGGTTCGTTCAGCCATTTCGCGTACAAATACTGGGGCGATTTTCCGGGTTTCCTGTCGGGCTGGAATTACTGGGTGCTGTATGTGCTCGTGAGCATGGCCGAACTGACGGCCGTCGGCACCTATGTGCATTACTGGTGGCCCGGTGTGCCCGCGTGGATCTCGGCGCTGGTGTGCTTCGTCATCATCAACGCGATCAACCTCGCGAACGTGAAGGCTTACGGCGAAACCGAGTTCTGGTTTGCGATCATCAAGGTGGTCGCGGTGATCGGCATGATCGTGTTCGGCGGGTATCTGCTGATCAGCGGCCACGGCGGACCGCAGGCTTCGATCACCAACCTGTGGAACGACGGCGGTTTCTTCCCGCACGGATTTCATGGGCTCTTCATGATGCTCGCGGTGATCATGTTCTCGTTCGGCGGCCTGGAGCTGATCGGGATCACCGCCGCCGAGGCCGACGAGCCGCAAAAGAGCATTCCCAAGGCCGTGAATCAGGTGATCTACCGGATTCTGCTGTTCTACATCCTCTCGCTTGTCGTGCTGCTGTCGCTGTATCCGTGGAGTCGTGTTGCTGCGGGCGGTAGCCCGTTCGTGATGATCTTCTCGCAGATCGGCTCGACGCTGACCGCGAACGTGCTCAATGTGGTGGTGCTGACGGCTGCGCTGTCGGTCTACAACAGCGGCGTCTATGCGAACAGCCGGATGCTGTACGGCCTTGCGGAGCAGGGCAACGCACCGCGTGCGCTGCTGAAGGTGGATCGCCGGGGCGTGCCGTATATGGCGATCGGTCTGTCGGCGCTCGCGACGTTCGCCTGCGTGATCATCAACTATCTGATTCCGGCCCAGGCGCTTGGTGTACTGATGGCGCTGGTCGTCGCCGCGCTCGTACTGAACTGGGCACTGATCAGCTTGACGCATCTGAAGTCGCGCAAGGCGATGATCGCCGCGGGCGAAACGCTGGTGTTCAAATCGCTGTGGTTCCCGGCGGCGAACTGGGTTTGCCTTGCGTTCATGGCGATGGTGCTCGTGATTCTCGCGATGACGCCTGGCCTCGCGGTCTCCGTGTGGCTCGTGCCGGCGTGGCTGGTCGTGATGTGGATCGGCTATGTGGTGAAGCGGCGGCGGGCGGCGGTCGCGGCGGGTTGAGTTTCGATGTGGTTTCGATGTACACGGCGCCGCCTGGTGCCGTGTGCGATTAGATTAGTGCGTAATCAGAGTGTTTTGTACATGACCGTCGTCGAATCGAGACGGTCTTCCACGGTGTCGAGGCAATACCCCGGAATCACCCCCACGGTCCGGTAGCCCAGCGACGCATACAACGGTTCTGCCTGGTCGCCGGTTCGCGTGTCGAGCGTGAGCAGGCTACGGCCGAGCGCCTGCGCGCTTCGTTCGAGTTCTGCCATCAATGCGCGCGCAATCCCCTGGCGACGCCACGCCGGATGCACGAGCAGCTTGCGCACCTCTGCACGATGCGGCTGGTTCGGCATCGTGTCGTAATCGAGCTGTACCGAGCCTGCGATCTTTCCTTCCTGCTGCGCGACCAGCAGCATCCGCGTTCCTGCCTGTACAGCGGGCAACACGTTGTTCGTCCAGAACGCCTCGCTCTGATTCGCATTGAACGGCAGCACGAAGCCGATGCTGGCGCCATCGTGAACACACGCATGTAGCAATGCACCGAGTTCCTGTCGATGCGCGGACAGATCGGTTGCAGCGAACGACGAGAGGGTGAGAGTAGACGTAGCCGTCATGTCGGTTCACACGATGAAGAGAAAGTAGCGGGCGGAATGGGTCTGCGGCGTTTCGAACACGCTCGGGCCGAACAACTGGTAGCGCAGACAGTCGCCGGCTTGCAGATCGTGGGTCTGGCCATCGACGGTCACTGCGAGTTGCCCTTCGATCAGGATCAGATGATGTTCGAGGCCCGGGCGCGGCGTGTCTTCGTACTCGATGCGCGTGCCGGCTTCGAGTTCGCAGGCGAGGGCTTCGCCGGATAGCGTTTGCGCAGGCGGAGAGACCGAGCGTCGGCGGAATCCATGTTCGGGATCGGTCCAGACGGTCTGCGCGCTGCGGCGCACGACTGGGGCGAAGTCTTCTTCGACCATGCGCATCAGGCGCGACATGGTCAGGCCGTAGGCGGTGCAGAGCTTGCCGAGCACGCTGGCGGTCGGGCTGACTTCGGCGTTTTCCAGACGGGAGAGTGTCGCGCGGCTAATTGCGCTGCGCGAGGCGAGCTCGTCCAGTGACCAGTTTTGAGCCGCGCGTAGTGACTTCAGGCGCTGGGCGATCTGGCGGTCGAAGGAGGTTGTTGCGTTGGCGTCGGGGGTGAGCATGTTTTCCATATACGGGAAAATATCCCTAATATGGAAATCATGTCAAGCGATTGAACTGTAGGTGAGCACCTGAAGCGCACATTGTCGATTGGTGCGGAACGAGCAACACGGTGAGCGCATGCGCGTGTCTTCCGCGACATACCGTGTCTGCCTAACATGGGTCTATACGACGCATTGCCAGTAACGGCAACCGCAAACCCCGGGTGCTCACCCATCGCCGCCAGGAAAGATCATGACGCAGCGTATCAACTACATTCAAAAATCACCGGAGCTGTTCAAGAAGTTTCTCGAACTCAGCAATCTGTTGAAGGACAGCGCAATCGAAGAATCGCTTCGCCACCTCGTATCGATCCGGGCGTCGCAGATCAACGGTTGCGGATTCTGTGTCGACATGCATGTGAAGGAAGCGCGCATCCACGGCGAGCGGGAACTGCGCATCTATCATCTGCCGGTCTGGCGCGAGTCGACACTCTTCGAGCCGCGCGAACGTGCTGCGCTTGCGTGGACCGAAGTGCTGACCCGACTGCCCGAACACGGTGTGCCCGACGATCTCTACGAGCGCGTGCGCAGCCAGTTCTCCGAGAAGGAACTGTCGGACCTGACGTTCGAGGTGATGGCGATCAATGGATGGAACCGCGCGAACGTCGCGTTCCAGACTGTGCCCGGTTCGTCCGACAAGGCGTTTGGCCTCGATAAGGCGAATCTGTCCTGATCGGCAGGGTTGCACTATCTTCTTCACGGAACTCCCCTACCATGCGTCGCTTGAAAAACACCGCACTGGCCATCGCGGCCGCACTATGCACATTGACGGGCGAGGCGTACGCCGCCGCGCCCACGGCGATCGTCACGCCGTTAATGACCCGCGCACTGGACGATTACCCAGGCAAGGAAGCCACGATGATCACGGTCGAGTACCCGCCCGGTGCAGCCGATCCCGTCCATCAACACCATGCGTACGCGTTCGTCTATGTGCTGGAAGGATCGATCGTGATGCAGGTCAAGGGCGGTAAGGAAGTCACGCTGACGCCCGGGCAGACTTTCTACGAAGGTCCGGACGACATTCATACGGTCGGGCGCAACGCAAGCAAGACTAAACCGGCAAAGTTCGTCGTGATGCTGCTGAAGGACAAGGGCGCACCCGTCCTCACGCTGATGAAGTAAGCTTGCCCGCCGTTTTCATGGAAAGAATGGCGGACCCGTCACAAATGGCAGCGCGAATCCGTCTTGTTGTGCATGGACTCCACAACTTCCGCTTCCATGCCAGACGATCTGTTATGCCCGCCCCGGGAAGCCGCCGGTGACCCGTTCGCAAGCAGCTTTGCGACCAGTTACGCCGGCGTCGTTTCCTTTCTGGCTGTAGCTGACGAAGGCAGTTTCGCCCGCGCGGGCGATCGCCTGGGTATCGGTCGTTCATCGGTCAGCCGCAACGTGCAGAAGCTGGAGGCGTTGCTCGATGCGCGTCTCTTCCTGCGTACGACGCGCAGTACGTCGCTGACACGCGAGGGCGAACTCTTCTACGAAAACTGCCAGCCGGGGATAGAACGTATCGCCCAGGCGCTGGAAGACATGCGGGAGTTGCGCAACGGACCACCCCGGGGCCATCTGCGTATCGGCTCGACCCCCGCCTTCGGCCGCAAGATTGTCGCGCCGTTGCTGCAGGGGTTTCACACGCAATATCCCGAGATCGCACTCGAATTCCTGTTGAACGATCGTCCCGCCGATTTCATCGCCGATCGCATCGACGTATCGTTTCGCGGTGGCCGCATGGAAGACAGCCAGATCGTTGCGCGCCAGTTGATGCCGATGCAGATGATCGTCTGTGCGTCACCTGCCTATGCAAAGATTCACGGCTTGCCGCGCCACGTCGACGAGCTGCCGGGACATCGCTGTATCAACTACAGGGCGGCGTCGGGTCGTGTCAGCGAATGGGAGTTCGAGGTAGACGGCATTGCCCGGCGTTGCCAACCCGTCGCGCAGCATACATTCAACGATGCCGATCTGATCTTGCAGGCTGTGCTCGACGGATTGGGCATCGCGCGGTTGCCGGCCTGTCAGGTGTCCGATCTGCTTGGGGAAGGGCGATTGACTAGCTGTCTCGCGCAGTACGCGCCTCGCGACGATGGTCATTACATCTGCTATCTCAGTCGCAAGCATCTTCCCGCTCGAGTCCGGGTGTTCGTCGACTATATGATCGAACACACGAGGGCTCTCGACCTGCAGTGTCTGGCGACGTCGCCGACCTTGGGGTGAGGTGCTCGAATGACGAAACCTGAACGATACACGTCGTTTGCAAAAAGCCGCCGCGAGCCTTGTGAACTCGCGGCGGTTTTCCGGCAATCGTCAGCGCAACCGATGCGCCGACGATCGATAGTCGAGCATCGATCAGTAATCCCACTGCACGGGCACGAAACGGAAACCGTCACCGTGCTTTGCAATGTGACCGATCGACGGGAATGCAACGTGCGCCGCGGCCAGCAGAGCGCCGGTTTCGGCGGCTTCGTTGAACAATGCGATACGCACGTCAACAGCGCCCTCAGGATCGTGCTCGAAGCCATTCTGCCAGGCGGGATTGTCGAAGTTGACTTCGAAAATTGCGTCGCCGACGAACGTCAGTTTCTCGCCGTTCGACGCGACGTCCACGACGCAGTGTCCCGGCGTATGGCCACCGGTCACGCGCGCCGACACGCCTGCTGCGACTTCCACGGTCTGCTCGAATTGCACGATGTTTTCGCCGTAGAGCGCCACGAATTTTGCGGCAGCCCTGCGAAGCGCGGGAGGAACCGTCTCCGGCATCACCGTTTTGCTGAAGTCCGGATTTTTCCAGAACGCCACTTCTGCGGCCGCCACGTGAATGCGCACGTCCGGGCGCAGCCTGGCCTTGACGCCATCCGTGTTCAGACCGCCGACGTGATCCATATGCATATGCGTAACGACGATATCGGTGATCGCGCTCAGATCGATGCCAGCAGTTTCCAGGCGCATCACGGACCGACCGGCGCGCGTGAAGTATTCGAAGCCGTCGCCCACGCCGGAGTCGACCAGGATCAGGCGCTCGCCGCTGCGGATGAGCGCGATATTGAGCGCCCAGTCGAACGTGTCACGTTGCAGGAAGCGACCGTCGAACCATTCGTTACGGTCTGCTTCGCTCACATTAGTGGACATGGTGGAAGTGGGCAGCGGCAGCACACCATCGCTGATCAGCACGACGTCGAGGTCACCTATGCGCACGGCGTAGCGGGAGGGCACGAGTTCGCCGGAACCTTCTTTGCCAAGTTTTTCTGTAACCGGTCGCACATTGCGGGTTGTTGCAGTCATCTTCAATAGTCCTGTTGGTCAAGTCGACGATGTCGGAGTTTCTCGCTTGCGGCTTTTGCTTTGGGCTCCGCATACTCTGTTAGACGCATACATCGATCGAGTTGTGACAGACACTTTTTTGCAGGCGCTTTATGGACATCGTGCAAACGTTTATCGAGCTAAAGCCCCGGTTGTTCGGGATCGCGTATCGAATGCTGGGAACCCGCACCGATGCCGAGGACGTCGTCCAGGATGCATGGCTTCGCTGGCATGAAGCAGATCATTCAGCGATGCGCTCGATGGAGGCGTGGTTAGTCACCGTAGTCACCCGTCTTTCTATCGACCGTCTGCGTAGCCGCAAGAGCGAGCAGCAGAGCTATATCGGGTGGTGGCTTCCGGAACCGCTGGTTGAACTAGACGAAAACACACCTGAAGCGGCCGCCGAATTCTCAAGCGACCTCTCGGTAGCATTTCTTTGGGTGCTGGAGCGTCTTTCACCGGATGAGCGAGCCGCTTTCCTCTTGCGGGAAGCCTTCGATCTCGACTACCGGGAGATAGCCTCGATCCTGGGAAAGACAGAGGTGGCGTGCCGTCAAATTGTGCGGCGAGCCGGTGAACGCATACGCGAAGGTCGGCCGCGCTTTGAAATCTCAGCGCACGAACATAGGGACCTGCTGAGCCGCTTTTTGCAGGCAGCTAGCACAGGTGACCGGGAAGCCATGAAGACGATGCTCGCCCCCGACGTGGAGCTCGTGAGCGATGGTGGAGGAAAGGTATCGTCATTCGGCCGGATCCTGAAGGGTGCGGCGCGCATCGCCGGAGTCTTCTGGTCGCTTGAGCACGCGTTTCCCAGGAAAGTCGTCTACCGGATGGCGTGGATCAACGGTGAACCTGGTTTGCTGCGATACATCGACGGGAAAATCGAATCCGCAAACGCGTTCACGATCCACGCCGGTCGCATTTCCGACGTGTACGTCGTGAGAAATCCCGACAAACTCGGGTCGGTTCCGCCTCTGTAGGCTGTCCCTCCGGGAGAATCATCCCGGGCACGGCGTTGAACTGTCCAGATGCTTGCGGTCTCGCACAACGCCACGACTCGCCCGCAAATGTGCCGTACCCATCTCGCTGACGCTTACCTCGGCAATGCCGCCGGCCGCATGCGTACGCGTCAGATATCCACGCGAAGTCGCCTCTTCCCAGATCGGCAGGCGTGGGCATGAGGTACGCCAGACTTCGAGCACCTCGCTATAAGGCTGGGTGCCAGGCCCGATCCATTCCAGCAGGTCCAGGATCAGGGGTTCGAGAAGATCGTCCATGTTTACCTCCGTGCGGACAGGATAGCGCGTGACCAGATCGAGCCCGGCCTCACGCCAGCACGTCCGGATTGACCACGTGAATCGGATACCCAGCCGCATAGGAAACGATCTGATCGAAGATGTCCGAGAACTGGATCTCGTACTCGTCTTCGGTGACGTAACCGATATGCGGGGTGCACACAACATTCGGCAGGCGCAGCAGCGGATGCTGCACATCGCGCAGCGGTTCTTCGTCATACACGTCCACTGCCGCCATACCGGGGCGTCCAGCTTGCAGCGCGTGCTCCAGTGCACCTGGCACGATCAGACCGGCGCGGCTCGTGTTGACCAGCAGCGCAGTGGGTTTCATCTTGCTGAGATCTTGCGCAGTGACGATGCCGCGCGTGTCTTTCACGAGGCGCATGTGCAGCGAGATCACATCGCAAGCTTCGAAGAAGGTGTGCTTGTCGGGTGCCACGTCCCAGCCGTCTTCGCGCGCTCGCTGCCGCGAGGCTTCTCTGGCCCAGACCAGCACCTTCATGCCGAAGGCCGCACCGTAGCGCGCCACTTCGGCGCCGATGCGCCCATATCCGTAGATGCCCAGCGTGCGTCCGCGCAGGCTTCGACCCACGCCGATCTGCCATCGGCCTGTTTGCAGTGCCTGCATCTGCTGCGGAATCTGACGCATCGCTGCGATGACAAGACCCCAGGTCAGCTCGGCAGCGGCGTAGGAGGGACTACCGGCATGCTGGTTCGATGAAACGATCACGCCGCGCGCGGTGCACGCGTCGATGTCGATATGCGGGAAGACACTGCGCTGGCTGATTAACTTCAACTTCGGCAGTCTGGCGATGAGCGGCGCGCGAATCTGGGTGCGCTCGCGGATCAGTACCAGTACCTCGGTGTCGCGCAAACGTTCGGCCAGTGCATCCACTTCCTGCACGTGATCGTTCCACACGGTGACGGTATGGCCGTCCAGTTTGCGGAAGCAGGGCAGGCCGCGCAGCGTGTCGAAATAGTCGTCGAGAATCGTGATGTTCATCGGGGACCTGTGGGGAATCGGTTCTTTGCCGTGCCTGCATTTTGAGCGCGACGCAGTGAGCAGTAAAATGAAATTATTTGCGGGTTTCATCAATTTTTCTTATGAAAATCGATACCCTCGGTGTGCAGGCATTTATCGCTGTTGCTGATCGGGGCAGCTTTCAAGGCGCCGCCGATGCGCTGCATGTCACCCAGACAGCCATCACGCAGCGTTTGCGCAAACTCGAAGATTTTCTCGGCGTTACGCTGATCGAACGCACGACGCGTTCGATTGCTTTAACCGAGATCGGGCGGGATTTTCTGCCGCAGGCGCGGCGGCTACTGGGTGAGCTGGCCGATGCGCTGGTCGAGATCCGCGAGACCGGTATCGTGCGGCGCGGCGATGTGTCGATTGCCTGCGTGCCGACCGTGGGCGTGCAGTATCTGCCGCGCATCCTGCAGGCGTATTCGGCGCGCTATCCGCACAATCGCATCAGGATTCTCGATCACGCGTCGTCGGCGGTTGTGGAAGCCGTGCTGCGCCGGGAGGCTGAATTCGGCATCAATATCGCGGGCGAACGTCATCCGGAACTCGCCAGCGTACCGCTGACCGAAGACCGCTATGTCCTGATCTGCCACGAGGATCATCCGCTGGCCAAGCGGCGGCGCATTGCGTGGAAGCAGCTGCAGCCCTATCCGCTGATCTTCGCCGGCGAGGTAAGCGGCAACCGTGTGTTGCTCGATCAGGCGCTGAAAGCGAGTCATCTCGCGTTGCGTTCGTTCTATGAAGTGCAGCGTAGTTCGACCGCAGTGGGGCTCGTTGCGCAAGGTGTGGGCGCGGCGGTAGTGCCGCGGCTGGCAATCCAGAAGGGTGCCTATCCGACCGTGCAGATGGTTGAACTCACTCATCCGGTTGTCTCGCGAACGCTCGCGCTGGTCGCACGCAAGACCGGCCATCTGTCGCCAGCGGCGCAGGCGCTTTACGACATGATTCTCGAGCAGGCGACGCTTGTGCGCTGAAAGCGCAGCGGCGCAAACGGTGCAACACGCACTACAAGGTCCCCACCCACTCCAGCGCGTCGTCGGCAAACCTGCGAAGCAGACGCGTCAGAATCCGCACGTCTTCCTTGTCCCAATCGGCAAGCAGCCCCTCGATGATTTTCTGGCGCGCTGTGTCCAGCGCCGCCGTCATCTCTCGCCCCTGATCCGTCATGATGGCCGCGCGCACGCGTTTGTCTTCGGGATCCGGGCAGCGCGAAACCAGCCCCAGGCTTTCGAGTTTGGCGACCTGCCGGCTCACCGTGCTGTAGTCGCGCCCGGCCAGTTCTGCCAGTTCGACAATGCCGAGCGGCCCCAACCGGTCGATCCTGAGCAGCAGTGGAAAAAGCGCACGATCCAGATCGACGCCTGCCGCTTCGATGAGTGCGGAATCGGGTTGAGGGCGGTTGAGAACCCCGGTCAGATCCATCAACGCTCCACGCAATTCGCGGATTTCCTTCTTCATCGCAACCATTCCTCATCAGTCGATATATGTGTATAGTACACACATATCGGGTTGTCTCGTCGCCGTTGTTGGCAT
Source organism: Paraburkholderia acidicola (assembly GCF_002362315.1). Taxonomy (GTDB): domain Bacteria; phylum Pseudomonadota; class Gammaproteobacteria; order Burkholderiales; family Burkholderiaceae; genus Paraburkholderia; species Paraburkholderia acidicola. The sequence continues at coordinate 852,197 of NZ_MTZV01000002.1, read as the reverse complement.
CATTCAGACGCCCGGCAAAGGAGATTACATATGAAAGCAGCACTTGTTAAAGCGTTAGGCACAGCGCCGGTTTACGCCGATTTCACCGAACCCGCAGCAGCCGTCGCCGAAGGTACGGTACGCGTGAGCGTTGCAGCGTCGGCGCTGAGCCATGTCACGAAAAGCCGTGCATCGGGCAAGCACTATAGCGGCTCCGGCACGCTGCCTTTTGTGCCGGGCATCGATGGTACCGGCACGCTCGAAGATGGCACACGCGTTTATTTTCTGATGCCCGAAGCGCCTTACGGCGGTATGGCCGAGCAGTGCATCGTCAAGAAGGCGCGTTGTATTCCGCTGCCTCAGGCACTCGACGATATAACGGCCGCGGCCATCGCGATTCCAGGCATGTCGTCATGGGCCGCGTTGACCGAGCGCGCGAAGCTGGTCAGCGGAGAAACGGTATTGATCAATGGGGCGACGGGTGCATCGGGTCGTCTCGCGGTACAGATCGCGAAGTATCTCGGCGCCGCGAAGGTCATCGCGACCGGGCGTAACGAGGATGCGCTGCGCGCTCTGAACGCAGTCGGCGCCGACGTGACGATCAGTCTCGCGCAAGAAAAAGACGCGCTTGAAAAAGCGTTCCAGGAGCAGTTTCACGCGGGCGTCAATGTCGTTCTCGACTATCTGTGGGGGCCGAGCGCGGAGCTGTTGCTGATAGCGGGAGCCAAGGCGGCGCCGGAGGCGGTACCCGTCCGCTTCATCCAGATCGGCGCAATTAGCGGACCCACGATCGCACTTCCCAGTGCCGTGCTCCGGTCATCGCCGATCGAACTGATGGGCAGTGGGATCGGCAGCATTCCGATGCTGCGTATCCAGAACGCAATTGCGCAATTGCTCAATGCGACGATTCCGGGCAAGTTCGAGATCGCAGTGAAGTCGGTCCCGTTGTCTCAGGTCGAGGATTACTGGGCAAGTGATGACAGTCAGGTGCGCGTTGTGTTTACGACGGGGCATCGGTCGTAAGTTGGGTGCGATCCGAATGGCCTCAGAACGACTGCGGCCATCGATAGCTGAGAACCGAGGCGACCGGATAAGCCAACTCGCGAACCTCATCGAGCTGGTTTCCGCCAAAAAGAAAAATATCCTCAGCATCGTGGCGAAGATAGAAACCGACATGGCCTTTCCAGCTTGCGGGGTCATCGCGTGTCAGGACGACGATGCAGCCATAGACCGGTTGCTCAAGGGCGATTCCCCAATCGAGCCAGGACCGCGCCACGGCCGATCCCGTACCGCGAACGCCGGCGCTTGCCATGCACCAGTTAGCGAATGAGGAACACCAGGAGACTTTGTCGTCGTAACCCGCGAGGTTGGTCTGGTTGTTGTATTCGACTATGCGTGGGTTTGTCTCGCCGACCGGGAAACGCCGGACACCGCGTTCGGCCATGGCGACAGGCATCCAGGTGGGTTCGGCGGTGCTGTCTCTGGTGGCCATGATTGGTTGCGTTGGACGGTTTCTTATGCGCTTCTCGCGATTGTCACCGATTCGGACGGCGCTTCTTCTATCTTGTCGCTCACCGAGGGTGAACGCAGAACCAGTGACCGATGGGGTACTTCCACGCGCATGAGTTGATGTACCGTTCCCGACGGGACGCAAAGGACTTCGTTGGCGGCGACATGGAATAACTCGCTGTCGACGGCGATCACCATCTTCCCTTCGAGAACGATATAAATTTCATCGCTTTCCCGATGAGCATGCGCTACGGCATCCTGCCATGGCGTGGAGGTATGGTTGAAGATGACTTGCAGTCGCTCCGACGGAAACGACAGCGCGTCAGTAGGGCTCCGTCCGCTGATGAGTGCCCAGTGATCCGTGGTGACTTCCAGCTTGCGGTGAATCGGTTTTCTCATATATCTCCTCACCGATTTGCGCTTCTACGCTTGAAGCGGTCTTGCGACGATTGTCGACGGTTCGTACGTGGCTGTCGAGTGTCAGCCCACCACCGACCGCACACATCCTTCAAAAATACCCAACTCAAATCGTTGAAAGCAGGTTGGCATTTACCCGACTTTCGCCTAGCTTTAGCGAGCGAGCCGCGCTGAACCGCCGCGTTAGCGCTTGCGCGCGTTGCTCAAGATCACATAAAAGGAGAAAAAAGATCATGCCGGACAACACCGTTCACGGCTTCGTGGCAGACAGATTCGACGCGGTCCGCGAGGCCTTCAGCGCGAATCTTGCGAGCGGCGCGGACGTGGGGGCTTCGTGCTGCGCTACCGTCGACGGCGAGACCGTGGTCGATCTATGGGGCGGTTTCGCTGACGAGGCGAAGACCCGTCCATGGGAAAAAGACACCATTGCCAACGTCTTTTCCACGACGAAGACCATGACCGCGCTTACCGCGCTATTGCTTGCCGACCGCGGCGAGCTGGATTTCGACGCACCGGTGGCCAGGTACTGGCCCGAGTTCGCCGCAAACGGCAAAGGAGCGATCCGTGTCAGTCACCTGATGAGTCATAGCTCCGGGCTCTCCGGCTGGAGGGAGCCGCTCGCGCCCGACGATCTTTACGACTGGGAGAAGGCGACAACGCTGCTTGCTGCACAGGCCCCGCTATGGGAACCGGGGACCGCGTCCGGATATCACGTGACGACGTTTGGTTTTCTGCTTGGCGAAGTGGTGCGGCGCATTACGGGCAAGTCTCTCGGTACGGTGTTCCGCGAGGAAATCGCCGCACCGTTAGAGGCCGACTTTCACATCGGCCTGCCTGCGTCGGAAGATCATCGTGTTGCCGAGATCATTCCATGGGCAGCCACGCAGAGCACGGATAAACCGACGCTTAGCGAAATCCAGACAATCACGTTCTTCAACGCAGCGTTCGATGCAAAGATGGCAACGCGCACGCGCGCCTGGCGAGCTGCCGAAATTCCTGCTGTGAACGGGCATGGCAACGCACGTTCGATTGCCGAGATCCACTGCATCCTCGCCAACGCAGGCGTAGCGAAGGGCAAGCGATTCATGTCCGAAGCAGGGTGTCGCAAAGTGCTCGAACAGCAGATAGAAGGCCCCGATCTGATCATGAGCCACTTGCCGCCCGCGCGATTCGGCCTTGGTTTTGCGCTGCCTGGCCCCTTGCTCGCTCTGGAGTTGCCTAACCCCAACACGATTCATTGGGGTGGCGGCGGTTGCTCATGGATCTTCATCGATATGGATGCCCGCACAACGTTTGCGTACGTAGCAAACAAAATGGATAGGCTTCCGTTAGGCGATCCCCGACCATTTCGCACGATGGAGGCGCTGTGGCAATCGCTTGGCATTCGCAGCGGGGCAGCGCGCACGTAGCAGCACGACGACTAGAACGATGACCACGGAGAAGACCCACAGATGAAACATCTGGTTCGATATAGCGTATGGGCAATGCTGATGTCGGTTGCGAGTCACGCGGTGCTGGCCGACGAGCAACGCATTAATCGCGGCAACGATCCTTTCTTCCAGATATCAAAGGCCATTCCCGGTTGTCCGGTTCCGTTAGGGCCGCTCGAGACCGAACAGGAATGGCTAGACGATGCGCATTACCGCATCGAGCGTGGGAACAGTTGCTGGATCGAAGGACGTTGCCGGCTCTCCAACGGTTACCTCTACGACAAGGAAATCGCCGAAGCGGCACAACGCAGACTCACGAATATCAACTACGCGACCCAGTGGCGCGATCACACGACGTTGTGGTTGATCCTGCAGCGCCGCTTCATCTATGTGCAAGGCTGCGTGGCGCCGGATTTTGACAAACTGAAGTTCCTGTCCGAACTCGGCAAGACGGCTGATGTGGATCGCGTGATCGACGACACGACAACCGATCCGGCATCCACGTCATTGCCCTATCGAACGCTTGCTGAGCCCGACAGGCTACCGGCGCATCCAGCTGAGTAAGCGCTATTCACCGATCCACGATCCGCGCAGATCGCTGTCATGCAGCAAACGCAGCAGCGTTCCCGCGGGCCGGCTAAGTCGCTTCGCAGCGAGCGCGATAAATTCGACATCGGGTAGTACCGGCAGACTCGCACCGTTGACCGGCGGCGCGAGCCCACGCGCCGACAGATATTGCGGCCGCACTGTGATGCCGAGCCCACCGCGCGCTGCCGCAATGCAGCCTGCGTGACTGCTGCTCGTACACACCACCTGCCAGCGGAAATCGGTCTGCGCGAGCGCATCGAGCACGACTGCGCGCGTCACGCTCGGTTCGGCGACGAGGATCAGCGGTAACGGTTGCGTGACATCGACCAGCGTGCCAGTGCGTGCGAGCCATTCCAGTCGCCCGGTAAACAGCGCAACACCGCGCTTGTCGCCAAGTCGTCGTTTGCCGACCAGCAGATCGATCGACCCGGCATCCAGCAACTCGTAAAGCTTGCCCGTCATGCCGATGGTGATTTCCAGTTCAACGTCCGGATGCGCGTTGCGGAATGCTGCAAGCACAGTGGGCAGTGGGCCGAGCGCGATGTCATCGGATGAACCGAGGCGTACACGTCCTTTCAGTCGCGGTGTGCGGAATTGCGATTCGGCGCGGTGGATCGATTGCAGGATCACGCTCGCATGCGCGAGCATTGCCTCGCCGTCGGGTGTCATCGCGAGCGAATGTGTGTCGCGCACGAACAGCCGTCGCCCGATTGCCTGTTCGAGTCGACGGATATGTTCGCTGACGCTCGATTGCGTCAGGTCGAGCTGACGACCCGCCTCGGTGAAGCTATGGCAGGCCGCAACGGTCGCGAACGTCTTGAGCCAGATGGGATTGAGCATGGTGTTTGCTTATCGGCAATGCCGATTACAGTCAGCGCCGTTAGTGGGGTTCCCGATTGACGATGATGGCCATATCATGTGCAAATTGCAAATCAATGCGCCGAACGTGTCCGCCCCACATCGCAGCGCTCTCCAGAAATCACATGAGTAAGGATTCGAACCAGACAGCGTTGCTGTGGATCGTCGCCGCGGGTTTTTTCATGCAGGCGCTCGACACGACGATCGTCAACACTGCGCTGCCATCCATGGCGCACAGCCTGGGCGTAAAACCGTTCGTGATGCAGCCGGTCATCGTCGCCTACACGCTGACGATGGCCATGCTGACGCCCGCATCCGGCTGGCTTGCCGATCGCTTCGGCACACGCCGTGTCTACTTCGCCGCCATCCTGATCTTCGTGCTGGGTTCGCTGTGTTGCGCGAGTGCGCACACGCTGGGGCAACTGGTCATCGCGCGGGTTTTGCAGGGCATCGGTGGCTCGATGCTGCTGCCGATCGGCCGGCTCGCCGTATTGCGCAGCGTCAGCGGCGAACAGTATGTGTCGGCGCTGGCGATGATCTCTGTCGCGGGACAGATCGGCCCGATTGTCGGACCGACGCTCGGTGGCTGGTTCGTCGAGGCTTTTACCTGGCACTGGATTTTTCTGATCAACGTGCCGATCGGCGCGGTCGGAATGTTTGCGGTCTACCGGTATCTGCCACGCGCGACGAGCACCGCGGCGGCACCGTTCGATCTGGCCGGTTGCGCGCTGCTGTCGCTGTGCATGATTGCGTTTTCGCTCGCCGTCGATGCGCCGGTTCAATCGCATCGCGCGGTGTGGTCCACTGCGCTCTTCGTGGTCGGGCTCGTCGCGGCGCTCTCGTATGTGCCGTATGCGCGGCGTCGTCAGAATCCGCTGTTCAAGCTTGCATTGTTTCGCGAGCCGAATTTCAGTGTCGGTTTGATCGGTAATCTGGTGTGCCGGATCGGTTCGAGCGCGGTGCCGTTTCTCGTCCCGTTGTTGATGCAACTCGAACTCGGCTACACGCCATTGCATTCCGGGTTGATGATGCTGCCCGCCGCGCTTGCGGGAACGGTCGCCAAACGCTGGATCGCGCCGCTGATTCGTCGCTACGGTTACGACACGTTTCTGCTCGTGAATACGTTGATTGTCGGCGGGGCGATCGTCGCGTTTGCGCTGATTTCTCGCGGCACGCCGATCGTCGTCGAGATTGTAGTGCTGGCGATATTCGGCGCCGCCAATTCGATGCAGTTTGCCGCGATGAATAGCGTCACGCTAAAAGGGCTGTCGCATGAAGATGCGGGCAGCGGCAACAGTCTGTTCTCGATGGTGCAGATGCTCGCGATGGGATTGGGCGTGTCGATTAGCGGTGGGCTGGTTAGCGTGTTCTCCGATCAATGGGGATCGGCAACGCTGGGTTTCCGGATGAGCTTTGTGTGCGTTGGCGCCATTACGCTGGTGTCTGCGCTGATCTTCCGGCGCATTGAAGAGACGCCGGCCGTAGCGTCTTCGGTAAAGCCGGCCACTGTAGGGAGTCAGTAAGTATCGCTCGGTACAGTGGCTGACACGTTGTGACAACGCGTCGTCGTGAACGGCGGAGCATGTCCATCGCAGTGATATGGGAGGGGTTTGTACGCGCTCGATGCGCAGCCGTAGCGGCCGGTAGCCGGGACGAAAAGAGAGAAAACATGCGAGTCCAGCGAATTCGATTCAGCGTTGCGGCACTCTGCTGGGTAGTAAGCAGTCTTGCCGTGGGCCAGGAAAATGTCGTTGTTCACGGCGATGGTGGGTCTTCGTCGTCGGGCTTGATCGTCGCATCGGATAGAGACATGGTCGAGACTCGCCAGCCAGGAAAATTCTCCGCGATCGAGGTGGACATGTCTGCCGATGTGTCTTTTGCCGTTGGCTCCGATTCGCTAGTCACGATTACCGGCCCAGCCAACGTTGTGCCGTTGGTGAAGACGCAGGTGGAGGACGGGGTGTTGAGGGTGCGGCTGGAACATTCGGTGACGATGTCGAGATCGGTCAAACTGGTCATCACGGGTCCTGTTTTGCAGGCCCTGAGTATTCGTGGCTCTGCAACGGTGAAAGCATTGAACCTGAGCGAAGACGCTTTGAGCATCGGTATTTCCGGATCAGGAAACGTTTCAGCCTCGGGTAACGTCAAGGACGTACGTGTCGCTATCTCCGGGTCGGGCGACGTACACGTGAGCGATATCCATGCAAAAACCTTGGTCGCGTCGATCAAGGGATCGGGGAACATTCGGGCCTACGCATCCGATTCCGCGGTCGTCGAACTGAGCGGTTCGGGTGATATAAAAATTCGTGGGAATCCGGCGCATCGGGTTGTGAACCGGTCTGGGTCGGGTGATGTGCAGTTTGAGTGAGCGATTTGCTGAGTCGTCGTGCGCAATGCTACGACCCAGGCCTGTGCGTAAAGCCCGGGTCGATCACCGCACACCGCACGACGACAGTCGCGCTAAGCCGCCAGCGCCCCAGCCTGATGCGCAACGAGCCGCGCATACGCACCGCGCGCCGCCAGCAACTCAGCATGCGAACCCGCTTCGATAACCCGCCCGTTATCCATGACGAGAATCGTGTCGGCGTTCTGGATCGTCGACAGGCGGTGCGCGATGATGATCGAGGTGCGCTCCGCCATCAATTCGTCGAGAGCGGCCCGGATCTGCTGCTCGCTGATCGTGTCCAGATGCGAGGTCGCTTCATCCATGATCAGGATCGGCGCATCCTTGAGAAAGGCGCGAGCGATCGCGACCCGTTGACGTTGTCCACCCGACAGTTGCACACCACGCTCGCCCACCCGCGTAGCCAGACCATCGGGCAGACGATCGACAAACTCGCTTAGCGCGGCCCGCTCCAGTGCGCGACGCACATCCGCATCGGACACATCGCGCCCCGCGAGGCGGATGTTGGCCTCGAGCGTGTCGTTGAACAGATAAGTATCCTGCGCGACCAGTGCGATATGGTCGCGCAGGTCGGCGAGGCGCAGCCGGCGCAAATCGGTGCCGCCCAGCGTGATCGTGCCTTGCTGCGGATCCCAGAAACGCAGCAGCAGATTGGCCACCGTCGATTTACCCGCGCCCGACGCGCCGACCAGTGCGACAGTGCTGCCAGGCCGCACAGCAAAGCTCACGCGGTCCAGCGCCGATGCACTGCGGCCCGGGTACGCGAAGCTCACTCCATTGAGTTGCACTTGCGGGTTGGCGGGTACCGGCTGATCGCCGTCGGTCACTGCTTCGGTTTCCGTTTCGACGACATGCAACCGGCGCGTGGACGCGATCGTGTCCGCGAGCTGACGCGCGACCTGGCCAATCTCGGCGACCGGCATGAAGGCTGCGACGGCGACGAGCACCAGCAAAGGCAGCCATTCGTGCGCAAACCAGCCGTGCGAAGCGAGTACGGTGCCGACCAGCGCGACAGCCAGTCCACCGAGGCCGGTCGCTACCTCGAGCGCAGCGCCCTGACGCGAGAGGTCATCCAGCAGCGCCGATCGACGTTGCTGATACGACGCGAGATCGGCGAGAAAAACGCTGCGGCGGCGCCCCGTTGCCTGGAAGGCGGCGAGTTCGGCGAGGCCCTGAATCGTCTCCGTGAGATGCGCGCCGAGCTGTCCCAACGCAGCGCGCGCTTCGCTGCCGAGACGATCGATCTTGCCGCGCGCAAAGACCGGAGTCAGCCCCGCCCACGCGAGAAAGGGCAGCAGTACCAGCGCGAGCGGCCAGGCGGCCCATGCGAGTAGCGCCAGCACGCTGGCGGGAATCAGCACGGCGACGAAAGCCGGGGCTACCGTGTGGGCGTAGAAATATTCGACCATCTCCACGTCCTGGGTGGCGAGCGTCACCAGGTCGCCCGAGCGACGGTACAGCAGATAGGCGGGCGCGAGGCGTTCCAGTTTGGCGAACAGGGCGATACGCATTTCGGCCAGCATGCGGTAAGCCATGTCGTGAGCCATACCCGATTCGAGCCAGTGCAGCGTCGCCGCGATCGGGGCTGCGATCAACAGTCCGATGGTCAGGCCGGCGACAGGTCGACCGGACGCAACGCCTGCAACGACAAGCGCACCTAGTACACCGACGCCGATAAAGCTCAGCACCCGGCCGACGCCGCACAGCACGGTCAGTGTCAGCTTCACTCTCCATGGCCACACGAAGCGCAACAGCGTGCCCAGGGTCGCGACCCAGCCGATCGCGGCGGCATCTTCGGTGAGTGGTCGCACTTGCGGTCCCGACGATGTCGATGTCGCGCGCGCTGTTTCGATGGCCAGCGGATGTTCACCGGCCGCTGCGACCTGCGGTCCCATCAAGCGGCGATACGCCCCTGGACGGGCGATCAATTCGGCGTGCGTGCCGCTCTCGACCACGCGCCCCTGATCGAGCACGAGGATCCGGTCCGCGCCGATCACGCTGGACAGACGGTGCGCGAGGATCAAGGTCGTGCGGCCTTGCATCAGCCGGTCGAGTGCTTGCTGGATGACCGCTTCGTTCTCGGCATCGACGGCGGACAGCGCTTCGTCCAGCACGAGGATCGGTGCGTCGCGCAGCAGTGCGCGCGCAATCGCAATGCGCTGGCGTTGACCGCCCGACAACGTCGCGCCGCGTTCGCCGATGCGCGTCGCGTAACCATCGGGCAACGCGGCGATGAAGTTGTGGATATTGGCGGCTTTGGCCGCGGCGATCATGTCAGCGTCGCTCGCATCGTGCCGGCCGAGCCGCAGGTTGTCGGCGATTGTGCCGTCGAAGAGCGTGGTGTCCTGCGCAACGATCGCGATCATGCTGCGCACCTGATCGGGATCGAGCCCACGAATGTCATGACCGCCGATGCTGATCGCTCCAGCCTGTGCATCGTGCTGCCGTAACAGCAGGCGCAGGATCGTAGATTTCCCCGCACCGCTCGGCCCGACGATACCGACCGTCTCACCCGCAGCAATCTCGAAGCTCAGTCCCGCATGCGCATCGGCGCGGCGCCCCGGATAGGCAAAGCCGACACTGTCGAACGTGATGCGTGGTGTGAGGCCAGCCACATGCGCGGCGCCGCCGGTCGGCGCGTCGCTGCGTGCTTCCAGCAGCGCATGGACCGCGTTCGCCGCCGACTGGCCGATCATCCCCTGATGCAGGACCGAGCGCAGATCGCGCAACGGACGAAAGATCTCAGTACCGGCCATCAGGATGATCAGCAACGCTTCCAGGCTCATCTCGCCGTGATGCACACGCCAGGCGCCCACCGCGATAGCGGCAGCTGCGCCGAGGCCGGTGCCGAGGTCGGTGAAGAAGCGGGTCATCAGACCTAGCGTCAGCACCCAGGTCGTGCTATTGGACAGCTCGCGTGCGCGTCCGGCCAGCTTCTTCGCGAAGGCGGCGCTCTGGCCGAACGCCTTGAGCGTCGGCAGGCCTTGCACTGCGTCGAGGAACTCTTCGCCGAATGCCTTGAACGCAGCCGCGCGAGCGATTGCTGCCTTCTTGTCGGCGTTGTGGACGAGCATCGGCAGTGCGAGCGTCGCCAGTGCGGCGACCAGCAGCACCGCCGCGGTCGGCACGTCCCACCAGGCGAGGACAGCGAAGATCACCACCGGTGCGCAGGCCGCGATGATGAGCTGCGGCAGGTAGGCGCCGAAGAAGGTTTGCAACTGCTCGACACCGTCGATAACCGCGAGCATCACACCGCCAGTGCGCTCGGCGCCGAACCACGCAGGGCCTAGCTCGGCAATGCGATCGAAGAGACGCGCGCGCAGCACCGATTGAACGCGCCCGGCGGTGGCCTGGGCCAGCACGGCCCGCCGATGATCGAGCCACGCGCGCAGCAACATGCAGGCGACGGTGGCGGCTGCGGCAAGCGCGATCTGCTGCAACGGTGCGCCGCCGAAGGCGAGTGCCAGCACGCGGCCGAGAAACACGAAACGCAGGACGCCAAAGCCCATGGCGATCAGGCCAAGACCTGCCGCGCCGGCCACGCGCAGTCGCAGTCCCGCCATCATCATCCATAGCTTGCTATCGAAATACATCCCTACCTCCGGTCGTTCAGTGCGATTTTGATTTTGGTGTTGCGACGTTACCTTGCGCGAGACAGGCAGGCAAAAGATGGTTTTTCATCGGGTGTTGAATATCCTACAATACCCGCCTATGTCCACGATCCCGCCACTGCCAGCGTTACGCGCGTTCGAAGCCGCTGTGCGGCTTGGCGGCTTTGCACGCGCGGCGGCCGAGCTGAATGTGTCGACGAGTGCCGTGAGTCATCAGATCCGCAACCTCGAGGAGACGCTGGGTGTTCGTCTGCTCGAACGCAGTACCGGGGTAGGCGGGATTCGTTTGACACCGGCGGGATCGGATCTGCTGCCCTCGGTGAGTAGTGCACTGTCGATGCTGGAAGATGCGTGCTCGCAGATCAAGGGCGTCGCGAGGCGACTGACCGTTTCCGCCAACGCATCGTTTTCGACGATGTGGCTCGCTCGCCGTCTCGCCGAGTTTTCGTCGCGCTATCCGGATACGCCGCTGAACGCCATCACTCAGGATGGCGAGCCCGATATCGCCAGACAGGGCATCGACCTCGCTATCGAGCACATATCCGAACGCGCGGTGCGTCCCGACGACATCGTGCTGTTCCACGAAGAGGTGTTTCCGGTGTGCAGCCCCGAGTTGCATCCGTTTGCGTCCACGGCGGTTTGCCGTTGCCGCCTGCTTCAGGAAACACACGATGATTTTCCCGAGATCGACTGGCGTAACTGGTCGACGGAGTTTGGGCTGCCTGACGACTTCGAAAGCAAGATCGTGCGCTATAGCAGCTTTAGTCAGGTGATCGGTGCGGCAGTCGGCGGCGCGGGACTCGCACTCGGCCGCTCGGCGCTGGTGGACGCGGAACTGCGCAGCGGACGTCTGGTGCGTCTGTTCCCCGTTCTATCCCGTCCGGCTTCATGGTGTTTCGTCCTGCGTCACGGGCCCACGCGCCGGCATCGGATGCTGGATACCCTGATCGAGTTTCTGCGCGCGGAAGCGGCGGAGCGTTGCGACGTTTGAGCGGACAACCGATGTCTTTCGAAATGAATCAAACGTTGTTCGAGACGGAAGGCTATCGCGCCATCAAACTCGTTCGCAGTGACATCCCCGTCATTCAGACCTTCCTGGAAAACAATCCCGGGTACTTCCTGCTAGCCGAAGGTCACCCACCGACAGAAACCCAGGCCGCGAAGGAGTTCGAAAGCGAACTGCCTGAAGAATGGCCGTTTACTGAACAGATCGCGATTGGATTCATCGACGCAAGCAACGCGTTGACCGCGTATGCCTTCGTCATTTCGGATCTCTTCGCTGAGGATGTCTGGCATCTGGGAATGTTTATGGTGTCGACCGAACGGCACGGGCAAGGTGTCGCGCGGCAACTGTATACCGCGCTCGAGAACTGGATTAAAGCATCGGGTGCGAAGTGGGTGCGCCTTGGTGTCATCGACGGTAATCAACGCGCGGAACGCTTCTGGGAGCGCAATGGCTACGTTGAAGTGCGGCGCCTCGACAACTACGTGATGGATAACGCCACGCACACCATGCGGGTGATGAACAAACCTTTGGGTGAGGCAGGCGTGAGCGAATACCTGAGTCTGGTGAGTCGGGATCGTCCTGGCGATGACTGACGCTTCCTGATAACCCGCTACCGCTTTTCCCCTGGAGAAACATGAGTCTCGTCCGACTAGGCCGCGCGACGCGCGCCGACGCCACCGATCTGATCGCCGCGAACTCGGCGAGTCGGGAATATCACCTGCCGTGGGTCACATCGTTCAACGATCAACCAGGCTTCGACAACTGGTTTGCACGCGGACTGACCGGACCCAACGTCGGTCTGGTCGCACGCGAGGCCGCATCGAATCGCGTCGTCGGTGTGATCAATCTGAACGAGATCGTAGCGGGCGCATTTCAAAGCGCGTATCTCGGCTACTACGGCATGGTGGAGTTCAGTCGCACCGGTCTCATGACCGAAGCGCTGCGAATGGCAATCGATTTTGCGTTCGGCGAACTGGGCCTGCATCGCCTGGAGGCCAACATTCAACCGGAGAATGTTGCATCGATCGCGCTCGTGCGACGGCTGGCTTTCAGGCAGGAAGGTTTTTCGCCGCGCTATCTGCGTATCGATGGCGAGTGGCGGGACCATGAACGGTGGGCATTACTCGCCGACGCGTCCCGCTAGATTCGAACCACGATGTGAAATGCCGTGTCCGGGTTGACCTGCTGATTCTTGTTACTGGCGCACAATGGCCCGACTCGTCCCAGTGACGATTTCGCGTACCCATTCCCCATCATGAATGCAGGAGGTAACCATGGCTTTTGACGGTTCGGCTATCAAGGCTTTGCTGGACGATGCTGTGTCGAAGGGCGCTGTTCACGGTATCGCAGCAGTGGTCGTCGACCGCAGCGGCACGCTGTTCCATCACGCTGCCGGCGAGGCAGGCCAGCACGCGATGTTCCGCAACGCATCGATGACGAAAGCGGTGGCCACCACGGCAGCACTGCAGTTTGTAGAGAAAGGCTTGTTGAGCCTCGATGCGACTGTCGAATCGATTCTGCCGGAGTTCGGTCAGCTGCAAGTGCTGGAAGGTTTCGACGGCGACACGCCGCGCCTGCGCCCGCCTGCGAGCAAGGCCACCGTACGCCAGTTGATGACTCACTCGGCCGGCCTCGGTTATTTCTTTCTCAGTGAGAAGTTGGCGCGCTACCACGAGCTGACCGGTGAGCCTCAACCGCTGACAGGGCTAAAGCGCAGTCTTTTAATGCCGCTCGTGAACGATCCCGGCACCGTCTGGGAGTACGGCACCAACACCGACTGGCTCGGGCTCGTGGTCGAGAAGTTGTCGGGGCAGAGTCTGGGTAACTACCTCAAGCAGCATGTGTACGGGCCGCTCGACATGAGCGACTCGACCTTTGAACCGAACGCCGAGCAGCGCAGTCGTCTGCTCCGCGTCATGCAGCGCCAGGCCGACGGCACGCTCGAGCCTTCGCGGCTCGACCTGCCGCCCACCTCTGAATGGGACGCGGCGGGTCACGGGTCGTACGGTACGGCGCAGGACTACGGCCGTTTCCTGCAGGCATGGCTCAACGATGGGGCCGGTGTTCTCGAACCGGCAACCGTACGGATGGCGCTGCAAGACCATCTCGCCCCGATCAAGGTGCCGACGTTCCTCAAGTCTGCGATGCCCGAGCTGACAAACGACGTGTCCGCACCTCCGGTGCCGCAGAGCTGGGGTCTCGGTTTCCATCTCACGCTCGACAATGTGCCGGGCATGCGCAGCAAAGGCACCGCCGACTGGTCCGGGGTCTTCAATACGTACTACTGGATCGACCGCACGAAGGGCATCGGCGCTGTGCTCATGACGCAGTTGCTGCCGTTCTTCGATATGCCGGTTGTGCACACACTCATTGGTTTCGAGAATGCGGTGTACCGGCAGGTGGGAGCGGCTGTTCCGGCGGCGTAACGACAGAGCAGAGCGCAGGCGGCGAGTACGAAAACCGGCATGTCCGGTTCAAACCGTTCTCGCCGCCGCGTTCCAGTCGGACTCACGCGCGAGCGCAACGAACGCCTGCAGATAATCGATCGATATATCGGTCTCGCGCACACCGAGAAAGATCTGCTTCGCGATGCCTTTCTTGCCGAGCCGAACCGGCTTGATCGCGACCTTGCCCGCGTACTCTTCCACCAGCCAGCGCGGTAACGCAGCGACACCGCGGCCGCTCGCGACCATCTGCAACATGATGTCGGTTGTTTCGATGACCTTGTGCCGCTTCGGCGTGACGTTTGCCGGCATCAGAAACTGGTTATAGATATCCAGCCGATCGATTTCGACCGGATACGTAATCAGGACTTCATCGGCTAGCGCTTCGGGCGGAATGAAGGGCAACTGTGCGAGCCGATGCTTGCATCCCACTACCAGCACCTGCTCGTAATCGAAGACCGGTTCGAATTGCAGCCCGGGTCTTCTGAGCGGATCCGGTGTGACCAGAATGTCGATGTCGTAGCCGAACAGCGCGCCAATCCCGCCAAACTGGAATTTCTGTTTGACGTCGACATCGACGTCGGGCCATCGCGCCAGATACGGCGAGACGACCTTGAGCAACCATTGGTAGCAGGGATGACATTCCATACCGATACGCAACGTGCCGCGCTGTCCCTGCGCGTATTGCTTCATCCGTTCTTCCGCGTGCTCCATCTGCGGTAGCACGCGGTTGGCGAGCGCGAGCAGGTATTGACCGGCCTGCGTGAGCCGTAAATTGCGCCCCTCGCGATCCCACACAGCCGTACCGAGTTGCTGCTCCATCTTCTTGACCGTGTGACTGAGCGCCGACTGCGTCAGGCACAGCACATTGGCTGCGGCAGTCAGAGAGCCCTGGCGGTCCACTTCCCGGATGATGGCCAGATGGGTTCGTTCAAGCATTGTCGCTCCATGAACAAATCTAATCGATCGATGAAATAACACCATTATATTTCATGGATCATTCACCCTATGATCGAGCGGTTCACTTCTGGAGCGGCTCATCATCATGGTTACGACGCACAATCTCGGCTTCCCTCGCATCGGTGCAAAGCGCGAACTGAAATTCGCGCAGGAGAGTTACTGGAAGGGCAACTCATCGCGTGAAGAATTGACGGCGCTTGGCGCGCAACTGCGCCAGCGGCACTGGGACAATCAGGCGGGCCTCGATCAGGTTCCGGTCGGCGATTTCTCGTTCTACGACCAGGTGCTCGACACGAGCTTTACGCTCGGCAATATTCCGGAGCGGGTTCGCGGCTTCGATGGCGATCCGCTCGACAATTACTTTCGTATTGCCCGTGGTCGCTCGGCGCACGATTCGTCGTGCGGCTGCGGCGTTCAGGCCGGCGAGATGACGAAGTGGTTCGATACGAACTATCACTACATCGTGCCGGAGTTCAGCGCAGCGACTGAGTTTTCTCTCGATGCTTCGCGCCTGCTCGATCAGCTCGCGCAAGCTCGCGCGTTGGGTGTGAAGGCGAAGCCGGTCATCATTGGACCGGTCACCTATCTATGGCTTGGCAAGGCTAAGGATGATTCGGACAAACTCGCACTGTTGCCGCGCCTGTTGCCCGTCTACGCGGCCTTGCTGGAGCAACTGGCGGCGCAGGGTGTGGAGTGGGTGCAGATCGATGAGCCCGCGCTGGTGACGGAACTTGATGCTGCCTGGCAACAAGCGTTCGTCACCGCTTACGACGCATTGAGGAACACCCGCGTCAAACTGTTACTGGCCACCTATTTCGGCCAGTTGCAAGCCAACCTCGCGCTGGCGTGCAAGCTGCCGGTGCATGGCCTGCATATCGATGCGATCAACGCGCGCGCCGAAGTCGAGCAGGTGGTTGCGCAGTTGCCGGCTGACAAGGTGTTGTCGCTGGGTGTGATCAACGGTCGCAACATCTGGAAGACGGATCTCAATGCAGCGCTCGAATGGTTGACACCGATTCATCAGGCGTTGCAGGCTCGCTTGTGGATTGCACCATCGTGCTCGCTGCTGCACGTGCCTGTCGACCTCGATAGCGAACAGAAACTCGATCGCGAAATCAAATCCTGGCTCGCGTTTGCGCTGCAAAAGCTTGATGAGCTGAAGGTGCTTGCGAGAGCGCTCAACGGTGGGCGTGCATCCGTGCAAGCGGAGCTCGCGGAGAATCAGGCCGCTATTCAGAGCCGTCGTACTTCTCCGCGTGTGAACAATCCAGCCGTCAAGGCCGCGATCGCGAAGATCGATGCTGCACTGGGTCGTCGCCATAGTGCGTATCCGCAGCGGGCGACGAAGCAGTCCGCGTTGCTGAACCTGCCGGCTTTTCCGACCACGACCATCGGTTCGTTCCCGCAGACCGCCGAAATTCGCCAGGCGCGTAGCCAGTTCAAGAGCGGCGAGCTGGACGAAGCGGGTTACAAGACGGTGATGCAAAAGGAAATCGTGCGCAGCGTGCGGGAACAGGAAGCGCTGGGTCTCGATGTGCTCGTGCATGGAGAAGCGGAGCGCAACGACATGGTCGAATACTTCGGCGAACAGCTCGACGGTTACACGTTCAGCCAGTTCGGCTGGGTGCAGTCGTACGGCTCGCGTTGCGTGAAGCCGCCGATTCTGTTCGGCGATATCAGTCGTCCGAAGGCGATGACGGTCGAGTGGATCAAGTATGCGCAGGCGCAGACGGCCAAGCCGATGAAGGGCATGCTGACCGGTCCCGTTACGATCCTGAACTGGTCGTTCGTGCGTGATGACCAGCCGCGCTCGGTGTCGTGCCACCAGCTGGCGCTCGCGATCCGCGAGGAAGTGCTGGATCTGGAAAAGGCCGGTGTGCGCGTCATTCAGATTGATGAAGCGGCGCTGCGCGAAGGGTTGCCGCTGCGCAAATCGCAGTGGAACGAATACCTGCAATGGGCCGTCGAGTCGTTCCGCATCACGGCCAATGGCGTGCAGGACGAAACGCAGATCCATACGCATATGTGCTATTCGGAGTTCAACGACATCATTGCGTCGATCGCCGATATGGACGCGGACGTCATCACGATCGAAACCTCGCGCTCGGATATGGAGTTGCTCGACGCGTTCGACGACTTCAACTATCCGAACGAGATCGGCCCGGGCGTGTACGACATTCACTCGCCGAACATCCCTAGCCAGGAGCACATCGTGCAATTGATGCGCAAAGCGGCCGAGCGGATTCCGGCGGGGCGGTTGTGGGTGAATCCCGACTGCGGTTTGAAGACGCGGGCCTGGGAAGAAGTGATTCCGGCGCTGACGAATATGGTGGCGGCGGCTAAGACCTTGCGTGCGGGTGTCTGATAGCGAGCGCGCACGGTGGCGTGTGAAACCGTAAGCGACATGCACAACGGCCACCTGACGGTGGCCGTTGGTTTATGTTGGTGCGTGTGTTGTGTCGTGCCGTGTCGTCAGGTTTCACCATCGGTCTTGCGTAACAGATAGGTGTCCATGATCCAGCCATGTTTATGACGGGCTTCTGCACGGATACGCACGATGTCATCTACGACTTCGTGCAACTTTCCCGAGATCAGGATTTCATCTGGCGTTCCAACATAGGCGCCCCAGTAGATATCCAGATTCTGATCGACAAGCTTGCGATAGGTATCCTGCGAATCGAGCATGACGACGACGCTGTCCACATTGTTCGGGAAGCCTTCAGCGATACCGCGACCATTGGTGATCTGGATAGAGCGGCCGATCTGGTTGAGCGGCACCTTGTGCCGCGCAGCCAGCGCCTGGACGCTGCTGATGCCGGGAATGACGGCGTAATCGAACGCATGGTTTCCGGTTTTCTCGATCGCTTCGACGATGCGTATCGTGCTGTCGTACAACGACGGATCGCCCCAGACCAGAAACGCTCCGCATTCCCCGTCGGCTAGTTCATCCGAAATCAGGCGTTCAAATACACGCTGTTTGTCGCGGTTCAACTCATCGACAGCCGACCTGTAGTCGCTTTCGCCTTCATCGCGTCTACGTTCGGGGCTCGTGGCTTCGACAACACGATAGTCGTGGCCATTCACAAATCGCTCGATGATCGCCTTACGTAACGCAACGAGCTTTTCCTTCGCAACGCCTTTGTCCATCACGAAGAACACGTCAACCTGATTGAGCGCGTTGATCGCCTGAACAGTCATGTAGTCGGGGTCGCCCGCGCCGATCCCGATGATCAGAATTCTCTTCGTCATGCCAGTTCCCGGTGAATGCAGCGACACGTGCGTTCAAGCAATCTATGCTGGAAAGCGGTGATATGAACACGGCTCATATAACAATGAAAACATGTCGCTTGAAGAATCATAGCGTGACTTCCAGACTGTGAGCCATTCAGTCAGGGATCCGCTATGGCTCGCACTCACATACATGGTTTTCCGCGCATCGGCGCGCATCGCGAACTCAAGTTTGCGCAAGAATCGTTCTGGCGCGGCGAATCCGACGATGCCTATCTGCGCGGCATAGCGAAGGAATTGCGCGCGCGTCACTGGGAGCAGCAGCGTGCGGCAAAACTGGACTTCGTGACGGTCGGCGATTTCGCTTACTACGACCAGATGCTCAACCTGACTGCGCTGCTTGGCGCGTTGCCCGAGCGTTTCGAGTTCGAGCCCGCGGCGCTGTCGTTGGCCCAGTATTACGAACTGGCGCGCGGCAACAAGGCGCAGCCGGCGATGGAAATGACCAAGTGGTTCGATACCAACTACCACTACCTCGTGCCGGAACTGGGACCGCATACGACGTTCAATGGCGGCGTCGACTGGTTCTTCGATGAGATCAATGAGGCGCTCGCGCTGAATCACACGGTCAAACCGGTGTTGATTGGACCGATTACGTATCTGTGGCTGTCCAAGAGCCACGTGGCGGGTTTTGACCGGCTGTCACTGCTGCCAAAGCTCGTGATCCGCTATATGCGCATACTCGAAGCGCTGAAGCAACGCGGTATCGAATGGGTTCAGCTCGATGAGCCTGCGCTGTGTCTGGACCTCGAAGGCGAGTGGCTCGAAGCGTTCTCTGCGGTGTATGACGTGCTTGGTGCATCGGAGGTCAAGATATTGCTCGCGACGTATTTCGACACCGCGGCCGATCATGCGCCGCGCGTGGCGAAACTGCCGGTACACGGTGTGCATATCGATCTGGTCAGGGCGCCACAGCAACTCGATGCCTGGCATCGCACGCTGCCGGCGGATGCCGTGTTGTCGATCGGTGTGATCGATGGGCGAAATATCTGGCGTGCCGACCTGAGCAAGATTGTCGGATCGTTGCAGCCGCTTCATGCGGAACGTGGCGACCGGCTCTGGATTGCGCCGTCGTGCTCGCTACTGCACGTGCCGATGTCGCTCGCTTCGGAAAAGCGACTCGATGCGGATCTGAAGTCGTGGCTTTCGTTTGCCACTGAAAAGCTCGATGAAATCGGCACGATTGCGCTTGCCTTGCATGATCCGGCCGCGGCTGCGCCGGCGCTTACGGCCGCTGCGAATGTACTCGATGCGCGACGCAGTTCGCGCGCCGTGCAGAATGTGCTGGTGCAGAGAAAGGTCGCAGCCGTCACCGATGCGATGGCGAGCCGTAAGAGCCCGTTCAAAGATCGCAGTCGCGTGCAACAGCATTCGCTGAAGCTCCCACTTCTGCCGACCACCACCATCGGCTCGTTTCCGCAGACACCCGCGATCCGGCAGGCACGTGCCGCTTACAAGCGCGGCGAACTGCGCGCACTCGATTACCTCGAACGCATGCGCGCCGAAACCGCTAGCGTGTTGCGCAAACAGGAGGAACTCGGGCTCGATGTACTCGTGCACGGCGAGGTCGAACGCAACGACATGGTTGAGTTCTTTGCCGAGAAGCTATGGGGATATGCGTTCACGGAGAATGGCTGGGTGCAGAATTACGGCGCACAGTGCGTCAAGCCGCCGATCATCTACGGCGACATCTATCGCCCGGAACCGATGATCGTGGATGCCGCGTGCTACGCGCAGTCGTTGACGGACCGGCTGATAAAAGGTGTGCTCACGGGGCCGGTGACGATGCTCGAATGGTCGTTTGTGCGCGATGATCAACCGCGCTCGACGACCGCGTTGCAACTGGCGCTGGTGATGCGTGACGAAGTGATCGATCTCGAGAAGGCCGGCATTCGCATTATTCAGATCGACGAGCCGGCGTTTCGCGAAGGCTTGCCGTTGCGCAAGACCGATTGGGCGGCGTATCTGGAGTGGGCGACGCGGGCGTTCCGGATTTCCTCTGGTGGTGTGTCGGATGCTACGCAGATCCATACGCACATGTGCTATTCGGAGTTCAACGATATTCTTCCTTCGATCGCCGCGCTCGATGCAGACGTCATTACGATCGAGACGTCGCGCTCCTCGATGGAATTGCTCGATGGCTTCGGTGCGTTTGCTTACCCGAATGGCATTGGTCCGGGTGTGTATGACACGCACTCGCCGCGTGTACCGAGCGTTGAGACGATGCAGCGCCTGCTCGAACGTGCCTGCGAGGTCATTCCCGCGGAGCGCTTGTGGGTCAATCCTGATTGCGGGTTGAAAACGCGGGGGTGGCCAGAGACGGAAGCGGCGTTGAGCAACATGATTCTGGCTGCGAAGAGCTTGAGGCAGAAGATTGAGGCCGAACGGAGCAGTGCGGTTGAGCTGGCGTGATGGTTTCGCAAGGCGCCATCAAACGACGTAGAAATAACGGTGCTGCGCTCTTGCAACGATCCGCTGCAAGAGCGCAGCACTTCAAGTCGCACCGTCAAGAATGCCACGCAGATGACTGACGTAACGATCAAACGCGCGACGTCCCGACGGCGTCATCGCGATACTGGTTCGCGGTTTCTTGCCAACGAAACCCTTCTCCATCTCGATGTAACCGGATTTCTCTAACGTCGCGAGATGAGCGCCGAGATTACCTTCGGTTGCTTCGACGATCGCACGCAGTCGAACAAAATCGATCGACTCGCGGCTGGGCAGTGCGTTGAGTGCGGCCATGATCTTGAGCCGCACCGGCTGGTGAATGACGTCGTCCAGCTGATCCATTCATGCTCTCCGCAGCCACAAGCCAGCCAGCATCAGTGCGCCGCCACCGGCCACGGCCATCCACAGGGCAAAATGCGCGGCCAGCATGAAATAACCAATGAGCGTCAGCGCGGCCAGCAAAGCGCCGGCGATGGCGAATCGAGCGCCAAGCCAAAAGCCGCCCAGTACATAAAACAGCGAGACGATCAGCGCGATGAATGCCGCCGACTGCATGCCCGTGGCTGGCTGAAAAATAACGAGCGCGAGGATATAGAACGCGAAAATACTGAGTATCGAGGCCAGCCAGCGCCAGCTCGTTCCGGCCCGACCTTCGTGCTTACCTCGTTGGCCCAGGTAGATGCATCCAGACACACCTATGACGTCCAGCGCGATCCAGATGAAGTTGGCATGCGCGGGCGTAATGTCAGTCAGACCAAAACCGATCAGCCAGATCACGCCCCACAGCATCAACATCGGCGCTATCCGTTGATATCGATAGAGCTGGCCGCTGTGTTGGCCAACCGCTTCAACTTCACGTAAAGCCTGAGCGGCTTGTTCGGAGGAGAGTGACATGGCAATGGGAGTAGGGTTGATTTCAGAGTACTCTATACCACAGAGTGAATGGGTGCAAGATATCCGCGAAGGTCTGCTACCGGGGAATCACTTCTGCATCTGATCTCGGCGAGCGACCAGGGTAGTGGGGAAGATTGTTCTGATTTTCATACCCCCAACTGCGCGGGCCACGCTCGGCCAGAACGTCAAGCCGCTCAACACCGTGTCGGCTTCAACCGGTCTTTGTCTTGCGCGACCGCTTTGCTACAGGTGCCGAAACGGTGACTGAAGCCGGCGCCGCCTCACTCCTCAACAAAAACTGCACCGCATTGTCGGTCAGTTCGTCCAGATTGAGCGGCCCGTTTGGTCTGTACCATTGCACCGCCCAGTTCAATGCGCCGAATGTCATCAGCCGATCGATCTGCGTAGGCGCAATCCATTCTCCCGATTCATGCAGGCGGGCGATCACGCCATCCCATACGGTTTCATACCGCTCTTTCAATTTCAGAACGGTGACCTTCCGGTCTTCATCGAGTGAACCCCATTCATAGAGCAAGACGGGAATGAAATCGTGATCCGGCGAAACCATTGTCTTCAGATGCGTGCGAACCAACGCATGAAAGGCCTCGCGAGCGGGCAGGTTGTCGACGTCGAGCGCCTCGATGCGCGCAAGAGAGTTCGCCATACCCTGTTCCATCACGGCGACGAGAATGTCCTGCTTGGTCTTGAAGTGATAGAACCAGCTGCCCGCCTGAATGCCCACCGCGGCTGCGATATCGCGGACAGTCGTCCGTTCATACCCCTGGGTGCGGAACAGTTTAGCGGAGGTGAGAATCAGGTCGTCGCGCAACGACGCGCTTTCGCCCTTGAGCGGACGTCCGCGTTTGCGTGGAACTAGAGGAATGGCGCTCATACAGTCAATTCGGTGTCCCGTTCAGGCGAGGGCCGTAACGGCCGGCCATCGATCGGCACATTATCGATGACTTTCCCGCACCTGAACAGGGATGCAACCCCGGAGGCAGCCTGCGTTGCCCCGGTCAAAATTCGAGCTGCCGTGCGACCAGATCTTTCATGATCTCCTCGGTGCCGCCGCCGATCATGTTCACTTTCACCTCCCGATAGATACGCTCCGGCCGCGTGCCACGCATGTATCCCATACCGCCGAGAATCTGCACCGCCGTATCGGCGCAGAACTGCATGGTCTGCGTCGCGAAGTTCTTCAGCATGCAGATCGTGGAGATCAGCGCGGGATCCCGCTTGTCCGTATGGTCCATCTGCCACGCGCATTGTTCGAGCCAGGCTCGCGTTGCCTCGATACGTGTCGCCATGTCGACCAGCTTGTGGCGAATGACCTGGTGATCGGCCACGCGCTGGCCAAACGTCTTGCGCTGCCGTGCCCATTCGAGCGCGTCTTCATAGCAGACTTCTGAAAAGCCGAGCGCGGATGCGGCAATGCTGAATCGCTCGAGATTGAAGTTCTGCATGATCAACGGAAAACCGCTGCCTTCCTGACCGATCAGGTTCGCGACGGGAACGCGGCACCGATCGAAGTGCAGATGCGCGGTATCGGACGCCCACCAGCCCATCTTTTTGAGCAGCGTCTTCGACAGCCCTGGTGTGTCTCCTTCTACCACCAGCAGCGACAGACCTTTGGCTCCGCGCGCTTCCGGGTCTGTGCGTACTGCAACCGTGTAGTAGTCCGCCCGCATGCCGGACGTGATGAACACTTTCTCGCCGCTCACGATGTAGTGATCGCCATCGCGGATGGCGCTCGTGCGCAGAGCAGCGACGTCCGATCCGCCGCCCGGTTCGGTAATCGCGAGCGCGGAAATCTTTTCGCCGGCCAGGATCCCCGGCAGCACGCGAGATTTCAACTCGTCGCTGCCTGCGTGCGCGATCGGTGGCGCGCCAATCGTGTGCGACATCAGCGAGCTTACGACGCCTCCCGAGCCGCAGCGGGCGAGTTCGACGGTACAGAGCAACCGGTGAAACGCGTTGACGTCTTCTATACCGCCGTAAGCGTCGGGAAAGCCAAGCCCGAGCAGGCCGATGTCCGCGGCTTTGCGATAAAGCTCGCGGGGAAACTCGCCGGCTTCGTCCCAGTCGTTGACGAACGGCGAGATCTCCTTTGCAACAAAGCGGCGAACGGTGTCCTGCAACTCGATATGTTCGGGGGTGTAGTACGCGGAATTCGCGTGTGTGGCGGGCATCTGCGTCTCCTGGGTGATATCCGTGAGCCTGACTGATGCGAATTCTAGATGTGTGTCTCAGGTAAATCAATCAAATGATTGATTTAATAAATTAGCGGCGCTAGGATGCGTCTACAGACTCACACAACAACATCCGGGACACTCCCATGACAACCTTGCAAGGCAAGACGGTCTTCATCACCGGCGGCTCACGCGGCATCGGGCTGGAGATAGGAAAGAAGGCCGCGAGCCAGGGCGCGAACGTCGTGATCGCAGCCAAGACGGCCGAGGCCAACCCCAAGCTGCCCGGTACCATTTACAGCGCCGCAGCTGAAATCGAGGCGGCGGGCGGCGCGTGTCTACCGCTCCAGGTCGATATCCGCGACGAAACGCAGATCGCGGCCGCGATGGAGCAGGCGGCGCAGCGTTTCGGTGGCATCGATGTGCTGATCAACAACGCGAGCGCGATCGGCCTGACCCGCACGCCGGACACGCCGATGAAGCGCTTCGACTTGATGTTCGGCGTCAACGTGCGCGGCACCTATGCCTGCACGCAAGCCGCACTTCCGTACCTCAGGCATTCGGCGCAGCGCAACGGCAATCCGCACGTGCTGACCCTGTCTCCGCCGCTCAACATGAACGCAAAGTGGTTTGCACCGCATGTCGCCTACACGATGGCGAAATACGGCATGAGCCTGTGCGTGCTCGGGCACGCTGAAGAGTTCAGATCCGAAGGCATTGCGGTCAATGCGCTATGGCCCCGTACCGTGATCCAGACCGCGGCGCTGCAAATGATCCCAGGTGTTCCGCCAGAGATCTGCCGGTCGCCGGCCATCATGGCCGACGCGGCCGCGCAGATTCTGTCGCTCGATGCGCGCGCCCACACCGGCAACTTCTATATCGACGAACAGGTCCTCGCCGATGCCGGTATCACCGACTTTTCTAAATACGCGATCGTGCCAGGCACGAAATCGTTTCCTAACGACCTGTTTCTGGACGACTGACCTCATGCCTTATCGCTCATCGCTCCGCGCCGGTAGCTTCGACGACCGGATCGCCCTCGTCACAGGAGGCGGCAGTGGTATTGGCCGCTGCTGTGCGCATGAACTCGCGTCGCTCGGTGCAACTGTTGTATTGCTTGGGCGCAATGCAGACAAGTTGCAGCATGTCGTCGGTGAGATCCACGACGATGGTGGTCGCGCGGATGCCGTCGTTTGCGATATTCGCGACGAAGAGCAGGTCCGGCTCGCGGTCGCGCAAACCGTCGAGCGTTACGGCCGCATCGACCTGCTCGTCAACAACGCCGGAGGACAGTACCCAGCTCCGCTCGAGCACATCACCTCGAAAGGCTGGCAGGCGGTGCTGAACACCAACCTGCTGGGTGGCTTCCTCGTTGCGCGCGAGTGCTATACGCAATCGATGAAGCCACGCAAGTCGGGCGCCATCGTCAACATCATCGCTGACATGTGGCAAGGCATGCCCGGCATGGCGCATAGCGGCGCCGCGCGTGCCGGCATGCTCAATTTCACCGAAACCGCTGCTGCGGAATGGGCCGGGATCAGAGTGAACGCCGTGGCGCCGGGCTGGATCGCATCTAGCGGTATGGACACGTACCCCGACGTCATGAAGCCACTGATCCGGAGTCTGCCGAAGCATGTGCCGCTCGGTCGCATCGGCAACGAAGCTGAAGTGTCCGCTGCGATTGCATTCCTGTTGTCGGACGGCGCTTCGTTTATCAACGGGACCTGTTTGCGTGTCGATGGCGGCGCACCCAATGCGCGGCGCCACTACGCACTGACACCCGCCGAACCCACCGGCGCGTTCGACGGTTTCCACCGCGCCACCACGCCAGACATCTTCAAGAGCTGACATGCCCGTTTTCCAGTCTCGCCTCAATACAGCCAGCGCCGTGGTCCGGGACAACACGGAGCACACGACCGCGCTGATTGCCCAATTGCATACGTTGCAGGCACGTGCCGCGCAGGAATCGGCGAAGGCGCGCCCGCGGTTCGCGAAGCGCGGCCAGTTGTTGCCGCGCGAACGCCTCGCGTTACTCGTCGATGCCGGTTTGCCCTTTCTCGAACTTGCCGCGCTCGCAGGTTATCTCGTCGGCGAAAGCGATCCGGAGAAGTCTGTCCCGGGCGCGGGCATGATCGCTGGCATCGGCTACGTGAGCGGCACCCGCTGCATGATCGTGGTCGCCGATTCCGGTATCGATGCCGGCGCGCTGCAGCCGATGGGGCTCGAAAAGTTTCAACGCCTGCAGAAGATCGCACTCGATAACCGCCTGCCGTTCGTCCATCTCGTCGAGTCGGCGGGCGCGAACCTGATGCAATATCGCGTCGAGGAATTCGTCAACGGCGGCACCAATTTCTATCAGCTCGCGAAGCTGTCCGCAGCGGGCATTCCGGTGCTCACACTGGTGCACGGATCGTCGACTGCGGGCGGCGCCTACATGCCGGGTCTGTCGGACTATGTCGTGATGGTGCGTGACCGGGCGAAGGCATTTCTCGCGGGTCCGCCGTTACTGAAAGCCGCCACAGGCGAGATCGCCACTGACGAAGAACTCGGCGGCGCCATGCTGCACGCGAGCGTCTCGGGGCTCGCCGAATACCTCGCGGACGATGATGCCGACGGCATCCGCATCCTGCGCGAACTCGTCGACAAGCTCGGCTGGAACGCACGCGAGACCGCATTGCCGGTCGGCCCCGAGCCCACGCTCGACGCCAGTGAACTGCTCGGCATCATGTCGCGCGACGGCAAGAAACCTGCGGACATGCGCGAGGTGATCGCGCGCATCGTCGATGCATCCGACCTGCTTGAGTTCCAGCCACTCTACGGACCCGCGACGGTCTGTGCGCATGCGCGCATTCACGGCATGCCGGTCGGCATCATCACGAACAACGGACCACTCGATCCGGCGGGCGCAACCAAGGCGACGCACTTTATCCAGAGTTGCTGCCAGAGCGACATTCCGATCGTCTATCTGCAGAACACCACCGGCTTTATCGTCGGCAAGGATTCCGAGCGCGCCGGCATGATCAAGCACGGCTCGAAGATGATTCAGGCGGTCTCGAACGCAACCGTGCCGCAGATCACCATACTGTGCGGCTCCGCGTTCGGCGCGGGCAACTTCGGCATGTGCGGACGGGGCTTCAACCCGTCGTTTCTTTTCTCGTGGCCTAACGCGCGCACCGCAGTGATGGGTGCGGAGCAAGCCGCGCTGACCATGTCGATCGTGATGGAGGGCGCGGCGCGCGCGAAAGGTCTCGAACCCGACACCGAGCGCATCGAAGCGTTACGTCAGAAGATCGTTGCGAACTTCGAGCGCCAGACTCATGCGTTTTATACCTCGGGCCGCATGCTCGACGATGGCGTCATCGATCCGCGCGACACGCGCAGGGTGATTGCGATGACGCTGTCGGTATGCCGCGACGGTCGCAACAAGACTGTTTACCCCCTCACGTTCGGCGTCGCCCGACCCTGATCCGGAGACATCATGCTATTCACTCAAGAACACGAAGAAGTCGTCCGTACCGTCAAGCGATTCATCGAACAGGAAGTCAATCCGCACGTCGATGAGTGGGAAGATGCGGGCATCTTTCCTGCGCACGAAGTTTTTCGCGAACTCGGCAAGCTCGGCATGCTCGGCCTCAGCAAGCCCGAGGCCTTTGGCGGCGCTGCCCTCGACTACAGCTATGAAACGGCGTTTGCCGAGGCACTGGGCGTTTGCCACGCGGGTGGCGTGCCGCTCGCCATCGGCGTGCAAACCAATATGGCCACGCCCGCACTCGCACGCTTCGGATCCGATGCGTTGCGCGAGGAATTTCTCGTTCCCGCCATTGCTGGCGAGCAGGTTGCGTGTATCGGTGTCTCGGAGCCGGGAGCGGGCTCCGACGTTGCCGCGATCCGGACGACCGCACGCAAGGACGGCGACGACTACGTGATCAGCGGCACGAAACTCTGGATCACCAACGGCACCCAGGCCGACTGGATGTGCTGCCTCGCCAATACATCGGATGATCCGGCGCATCGCAACAAGTCGCTGATTATCGTGCCGTTGAAATCGAAGGGCGTGCAGATCGAGAAGAAGATTCGCAAGATCGGTATGCACTCGTCGGACACCGCGCAGATTTTCCTCGACGAGGTGCGTGTGCCGCGGCGCAATTTGATCGGCGAAGAAGGCAAGGGCTTCACCTATCAGATGCTGCAGTTCCAGGAAGAGCGGTTGTACGGCGCCGCCGGCGCGCTGCTCGTGCTCGATCGCGCGATCGACGAAACGGTCGACTATACCCGGCAGCGCAAGATCTTCGGTCGGTCGGTGCTGGACAACCAGGTCGTCCACTATCGGCTGGCTGAACTGAAGACCGAGGTCGAGGCGCTTCGTGCGCTCACTTATCGCGCGACGGAACTGTACGTAGGAGGCGGCGATGTGACTGCGCTCGCATCGATGGCGAAACTGAAAGCGGGGCGCCTCGCAAGGGAAGTCACCGACAGTTGTTTGCAGTTCTGGGGCGGCATGGGTTTCGCGTGGGAATCGAGTATCTCGCGTACCTATCGCGACAGTCGCCTGTTCTCGATTGGTGGCGGAGCCGACGAAGTGATGCTCGGCATCATCTGCAAGAAGCTTGGCACGTTGCCCCGGGAGTGATGCGAGACATGACCTCATCACTTCAACCGGCGACCGGTGATGCGCCGCTGCACGTGGCGCAGATCAGCGGTGTGCTGTTCGCGACACTGAACCGGCCCGACAGACGCAATGCGTTGACCGACGATATCGTCGCGGCGCTCGATGTCGAATGCGAGCGCGTCGCCAACGACGACAGCGTGCGCGCTTTCGTGTTGCGTGGCGCGGGCGGCACGTTCTGCGCGGGCGGCGATTTCGGCGGCTTCAAGGCGTTGATGCGCGAGCCTGCGCCGGCAACCGGTCGCGATCCGATCGCAATCTACAACCGTCGGTTCGGTGCGTTGCTCGAGAAGCTTGCCGCGCTACCTGTGCCGACACTCGCGGTGATTGAAGGCGCAGCGATAGGCGGGGGTTGCGGTCTCGCCGCGGCGTGCGATCGCGTCATCATGGCCGCCGACGCTCACCTGTCGATGCCTGAAACAACGCTCGGGCTGCCGCCCGCGCAGATCGCTCCATTCATCATTGCCCGCGCTGGCGTTTCGCGTGGCCGATGGCTGATGCTGACTGGTCAGCGGCTGTCCGCCGCTGAAGCGCTGTATGCAGGTCTGGTCGACGAAACGTCGTCGCCGGGAGGCATTGATGCCCTGCTGCAAAGCGAACTTGCGCGCGTACTTGCAGCCGAGCCCGCAGCACAGCGCGCGACCAAGCGCATCGTCGCGGACGCGGGCATTCGCGAACGTTCACTCGTACTCGATGCCGCCGCCGCCGACTTCGCGACCGCACTGCGCTCCGGCAACGTCAATGAAGGATTAGCCGCACTGGCTGCGAAACGCGCTCCGACCTGGCAGATCGCCCAACCCGCTCTGCCGGAGACACCATGAAGGAACAACGCTTCACTCGCCTGCTGATCGCCAATCGCGGTGAAATCGCAGTACGGGTCTCACGCACCGCGCGACGGCTCGGCATCGCGACCGTCGCGGTTCATTCGGATGCAGATCGGAACAACCCGCATGTTCGCGCCTGCGATACAGCGGTTTCGATCGGCGGTGCGACGCCCGCCGAATCGTATCTCGTCATCGACAAGCTGATCGATGCAGCACTGCGTAGCGGTGCGGAAGCGATTCATCCGGGCTACGGGTTCCTGTCGGAAAACGCTGGATTTGCTCGACGTGTCGCCGAAGCAGGACTCGTATTCGTCGGTCCTCCCGCCGATGCGATCGACGCAATGGGCGACAAGGCCCGCGCGCGACGCCGGATGGCGGAAGCAGGTATCCCGGTCGTGCCGGGCTACGACGGCGACGACCAGTCCGAGGCACTGTTGCTGTCGGAAGCGGCGCGCATTGGCTTTCCGATCATGGTCAAGGCCTCGGCCGGTGGCGGTGGGCGCGGCATGCGGCGCGTCGATGCGCCCGAAGCACTGGCCGAAGCGCTGAAACTCGCGATCTCGGAAGCACAGAAAGCGTTCGGCGATGGGCGCGTGATTCTCGAGCGCGCGGTGATCGAGCCACGTCATGTCGAAATCCAGATTTTCGCCGATGCGCACGGCAATGTCGTCTACCTCGGTGAGCGCGACTGCTCGATTCAGCGTCGGCATCAGAAGATCGTCGAGGAAGCACCGTCGCCTGCCGTCGATGAAGCGTTACGCCGGCGCATGGGCGAAACGGCTGCGGCGGTCGCCCGGGAAATCGGGTACGTCGGGGCCGGCACGATTGAGTTTCTGCTCGACCGCACGGGACATTTCTATTTCATGGAGATGAATACCCGCCTGCAGGTCGAGCATCCGGTCACTGAATTCATCACGGGTCAGGATCTCGTCGAATGGCAGTTGCGTGTGGCGCAAGGCGAGCCGTTGCCGCTGAAGCAGGAAGACATCCGCATCGAAGGCCATGCGATCGAAGTCCGGCTGTGCGCCGAAGACCCGGCCGACGATTTCCTGCCGCGCACGGGCAACGTGCTGCTCTGGCGCCCGGGTCGTCACGTGCGCTGCGACCACGCGCTCGAAGACGGCATGACCATCAGCCCGTTCTACGACTCGATGCTAGGCAAGGTGATTGCGCACGGCCGCACGCGAAGCGAAGCGATCGAGCGACTCGCCAGCGCCCTCGACGACACCGTGCTGCTCGGTGTGTCGACGAATCGCGCCTTCCTTGCCCGCGTGCTGCGGCATCCCGCGTTCGTGGATGGCCAATCGGTGTCGACTGCGTTCATCGGCCAGCATTTCGCCAGCAACGAAAGTCGCGCGTCGGAGCCGACGCGGCACACGTGGGCAATCGCGGCCTGGCTGTCGACGACCGCAACCGGTCGCGCCGATCAGCAACCCGCAGTGTGGCGAGGCTGGCATAACGGCGCGCCGCTGCCGGTGCCTTACCGGCTGGCTAGCCGGACGAATCATGCCGACATGCGGCGTGGCACCGTAGCGCGCGCGGAACGCGATGCGTTCGAGCTTCTGGACAGCGACGGCAACGCGATGGTGTTGCATGCGCAGCCGGGTCATGCCGGAGAGCCCGCCGTCGTCGCCATCGACGGACAGATCTACCGCTACCGCTACGTGTGGGAAAACCGCGTGCTATGGCTGCAGCTCGACGGCGTCGACTATGCGTTCGTGTCGCACAACCTCGACAGCGCTCGCGCCAACGATGAGAGCGAAAGCGATGGTGTGTTGCGCGCGCCAATGAACGGCCGTGTGATCGCGGTCAATGTCGACGAAGGCGCCATCGTCGAAGCAGGGCAGACCGTGATGGTGCTCGAAGCAATGAAGATGGAGCACGCCATCTCTGCACCGTTCGCCGGCAAGGTCGCCTCGCTCGGCGCGATCGCCGGTGAACAGGTGGCACCAGGACATGTACTCGCGCAGCTGGAACCGCAGGCCAGCTGAGCCCAATCGATATTCATGATGCAAGGAGACAACCCATGAGCACCCCCGTCGTCATCACCTGTGCGCTGAACGGTATCTTCACCGATCCGAAGCAGTTCAATATTCCCGTCACACCTGAGCAGATGGCACGCGAAGCCAAAGGCGCGTACGACGCGGGTGCGGCGTGCATGCACGTCCATTTCCGTCGGCAGGAAGCGGACAAGGGACATCTGCCTTCGTGGGACCCCGTGCTTGCGACCGAGATCAGCCAGGCGATCCGCGAAGCTTGCCCTGGCGTGATCTTCAACCAGTCGACGGGGGTCGTCGGTCCGGACATCGACGGGCCGCTCGCCTGCATCTATGCGATCCGCCCGGAAATCGCCGCGTGCAACGCGGGCTCGCTCAACTACCTGAAGGTGAAGGCCGACGGGACCTGGGCCTGGCCGCCGCTGATGTTCGACAACCCGGTCAAGAAAGTGCAGTCGTTCCTCGACATGATGGCCGAGACGGGATCGGTACCCGAGTTCGAATGCTTCGATGTGGGTATTGTCCGCTGCGTCGACATGTATGCGCGCGCGGGGCTGTTCAAGGGCAAGGCCGACTACAACTTCGTGATGGGCGTCGAGTCGGGCATGCCGGCCGACCCGGATCTGCTGCCGATCCTGATTCGCCTGTTGCGCGAAGACTCGACCTGGCAGGTGACCGCTATCGGCCGGACGAACATCTGGGCGCTGCACCGTCGCACCGCGGAACTCGGCGGGCAGTTGCGCACGGGGCTCGAGGACACGTTCTATCTGCCTGACGGTACGCGCGCGGCATCCAATGCTCACCTGATCGAAGCGATGGCAAAAATCGCCCGCGAATCGGGACGCGAGATTGCTTCGCCCGAAGAGGCACGCAAGATTCTCGGCGTGCGTGCTGCGGCCCAGTCTCACGCTTGACGAACGGAGATCCAGCATGAACTACAAAACGATAACCCTGACCATCGACGGTAGCGTTGCCGAGTTACGCCTGAACCGGCCCGAGACACTCAACAGTCTCAGCCTGCAGATGTTCGATGAAATCGGTGACGCATTGCACGGACTGTCGAGCGACGAGCGGATACGGGCGCTGCTCGTTACGGCGGAGGGGCGCGTATTCTGTACAGGTGGCGACCTCGCGGACATCGCCGGGATTACCGGGCGCTCTGGCGAGCAGTCATTCGCCGACCGGTTGGGCGAAGGCATGGCAAAGCATGTCAATCCGGTCGTGTCGACCCTGATGGGGCTTCCCATTCCTGTCGTCTGCGCGGTCAACGGCATCGCCGCCGGCGGTGGATTCAGCTTCGTGCTCGGATGCGACATCGTCGTCGCCGCACGATCGGCGCGATTCATCCAGTCATTCGCGAAGGTGGGGCTGATTCCGGATATGGGGGGCACCTGGCTTCTGCCGCAGATCGTCGGGCGCCCTCGTGCGCTGGCACTCAGCCTGCTGGCGGATGGCATCGATGCGGAAACGGCCCAGGCATGGGGATTGATCTGGCAATGCGTCGACGACGCTGCGCTTGACGACACCGCTCGTGCGCTGAGTCGCCGGCTCGCCGCGCTGCCAACCCGGACACTCGGTCTCACCAAGCAAGCGATCAACACGTCCGGGACGCGCACGCTCGACGAGCAGCTAGAGGTCGAACGCGAACTCCAGGTTCGCAGCGCCGCGAGTGACGATTGCAGGGAAGGCATCGATGCGTTCCTGCACCGGCGCGCGCCGGTGTTCGTCGGTCACTGAGCCTGCATACGGTAAAGACGCGGCTGGCGCAGCCGGTCGTGTACAAGGAGACGCAATTGATTGCTGAGACGCGAGACAAGCTGCCGCTCACCCTGATCGAACATTGGGAGCGCGAGCGCGCAAACGAAACCTATCTGGTTCAACCGATGGGTAACAGCGAGGTCCGGACATTCACCTGGGCCGAAGCGATCGGCGAGGCGCGCCGTATGGCCACCTACCTGCGCGCGCTCGATCTCCCGCCTGGCTCGAACATCGCGATTCTGTCGAAAAACTGCGCGCAATGGCTGCTCGCCGATTTCGCGATCTGGATGAGTGGTCACGTATCGGTGCCGCTGTACCCGACGCTGACAGCCGGTTCGGTCCGGCAGATTCTCGAGCACAGCGGAGCGCGCGTGTTGTTCGTCGGCAAACTCGACGGTTGGGAGGACATGTGCAAAGGCGTGCCGGAGGGTACGCACTGTATCGGCTTCCCGTACCTGCCCGATACGCAATTTCTCGGTCCGCGCTGGGACCACATCGTCGGCACAACGACCCCGATCGAGACTTTCGCGAGGCGAGCACCGGACGATCTCGCCACGATCGTCTACACCTCCGGCACGACCGGCGAACCCAAGGGTGTGATGCTCACCTTCGCGGCGCTCGCATGGTGCCCCGACCCGATCTTCGATCTGGTGTCGTTGGGTCCCGACGACCGGATGATTTCGTACATGCCACTGTCGCACGTCGCGGAACGCGCGTACGTGGAAATGCTGTCGCTACATGGCGGCTTCACCGTCTATTTCAGCGAATCGCTGGAGACATTCCCCGCCGATGTGGTGCGCGCACGGCCGACGTTTTTCATCTCGGTTCCGCGGCTCTGGACAAAATTCCAGCACGCGGTCGTGAACCGCTTGCCACCCGGTCCCATTCCCGATCAGTTGAAGCCGGCCATTCTCAAACAGCTCGGACTCGACCAGGTCCGCCTCGCGGCAAGCGCTGCTGCGGCGCTCGAGCCCACGCTCCTCACCTGGTATCGCGATCTCGGCCTCGAACTGCTCGAAGGCTATGGAATGAGCGAAGTCTGCGGTGTGTCTCACTCGAGCCGGCTTGGCCGGATCCGTCCCGGATACGTCGGCACGCCTGTGCGTGGCGTCGAGAGCCGGCTGTCGGAGGTTGGCGAGATCGAGATCCGTTCCCCGGGCAATACGAGCGGCTATTACAAGCGTCCGGATCTGACGGCAGTGCTCTTTACATCGGACGGATACATCCGGACCGGCGACAAAGGCGAACTCGACGAGGAAGGCCGGCTCCGGATCACGGGCCGGGTCAAGGACATTTTCAAGACCACCAAAGGCAAGTACGTCGCGCCGGGGCCGATCGAGAACCGTCTCACGATTCATCCGTTCATCGAAGCGTGCTGCGTCGTCGGACAGGGGCTGGCACAACCGTGTGCGCTAATCAGCCTGTCTGAGGAAGGGCGCAGGCTCAGCGAGAATGGCCGGCGCGAAACGCTCACCGCATCGATCGAAGAACATCTCGAACAGATCAACGGTGGACTCGATGCTCACGAGAAGATGCGCTTCGTCGTGATTGTCGATGCGATCTGGGACGAGGCAAGCGGTCTCGTGACACCGACTTTCAAGATCCGCCGCAACCGCGTCGAGGACCGCTATAACTCACTCCTCGCCGGATGGAGCGACCGACAAACGCCGGTGATCTGGGAGACCGACCCGATCTGATCCCACGGCGGGCGTGCCGCTGAGCCACCTATCGAGCTGCGTGACCGCCGATTCGTTTTATCGCCTTATTGTGGCGACCCGAAGTACCACAAACTACAGACATGGAGATAGCAATAATGAAACGGAAGAATAATCTTTTATCAATTGAATTAGGAGTATTGATTTTATTGTCATCGATCGTTCCAGCACACGCTCAAAGCGCGGGCAGCACGGTCGTATCGCTCGGTTGGGCGCGCATCATGCCGCTCAGCGATAGCGATCCGCTGACTGTCACGAGCATTGCGGGACATCCTGTCAATCAAGTCCAGGCCGGAAGCAGCGGGGCGGCGAAGAGCACCGATACCGCCGGGATCGTGATTGAGCATTACTTCACCGACAACATCGGCGTTGCCGTTGCGGGCGGGTATCCCGCGTATCTGGATCTGGAAGGCCGCGGAACCCTCGGAAAATACGGTGTTATCGGCAAGGCACGCCCATGGGCACCGCAAGTCATCCTGCGCTACCATTTCCTGCCCGCCCAGAGCAAGTTTCGCCCGTTTGCAGGCATTGGCGTGAACTACACCTGGTTCACCAACGCCCAGATCAACAACAGCACCTTTGTCACGCAATCGTTCGGGCCCGGCGGTTCTGCGAGCGCTCACGCATCGAGTTCGTGGAATCCGGTATTCGAGCTGGGTGCGAACTATCAGTTCGATAAACACTGGGCTGCGGGATTCTCGTTCTCCTATATCCCCGCGTCGACCAACGTGACGCTCTCGGGGCAGACCGCGACGGGGGTCAACATCGTGAGCAAGACCAAGCTCCAGTTGCGGCCGATCACGACGTTTCTGAACTTGTCCTACATTTTCTGATGGCAGCGGGCGGTCGCAATACAACGCGCACCCGCCCGTGCACGGCAACTGGTTCTGCGCGATTCCACGGCGTCCGGTTTGCGCAGTCTGAATTGCAGGTTCGTGCTATCGGCTGGAACAGGTTGCGACGACTGCCGCAACCTTCGTAAGACGATTTCTACTGCGGATCGCGAGCTTGAGCGCGGAGGGCTTCCGCCGGATTTGGGAAATAGCGTTCGCGCACCTGGGCAATCTGTGCGGCGCGCTCGGTGGCGTTGCCGCTCGTGGAATCGATGATCGCTTCCCGCTCCGTCTGATAGCTCGTATATCGTGCTGACCAGTCGGCTTCCTGTTGCAGAGATTGCTGGAGACGCTGTGCGGTCTCTGGATCGGACTGAGCGGCAACCGCCGCTCCGATTTCTTCGGGCGTACTGTTGGCCTTCTGCATGGTCGAAACCAGTTGACTGAGGGTGTTGATCTGATTGCCGGCGGCTTGCGCTTTCATCAGGGTTGGATCCCGGGAATCGATCGCGGCGAGGCGTGCTTGACGCTGCTGCGGCGTCAATGAATTGTCTGCGCCAATCTGCATGCGCTCCATCTGGTCGAGATCGGCCTGCTCTTCATCGTGATACCAGCTCGATGCGACATCGGGCAAGATTTGCTCGCGCAATCGAGTGCGTTGCGCGAGCATCAGTTGCATACGATCGAGACTGGACTGGTTCGATGAGTCGGTCAGAGAGGCCGTCATTTTTTGCTCGGCTTCCCGATAGTGCCGATAACGTGTCCAGAGATCGATTGCCTCCTGTCGTGCCGGATCGTTCAAACGTTTCTCGATGTAGGCACGAACGGCATCGTCGACCTGCTTCATCGAAGTTTCACCGACTTCGATCAGAAAATAGTCGAAGACATCGCGAACCCTGCGGCTCTTGATCAAATGACCATCGGCATCCGCACGCAAGCCATCCGGTGGAGTGGTGCCGGATAGCCTCGAAGCAGAAGCGTCGACATGGGCGGGGGCTCCCGCCACCGAAAACGACTGGGCCAATTCTATCGGCTTGCCCCTCTCCTGATTTCCCGCGAGGGG
Source organism: Paraburkholderia acidicola (assembly GCF_002362315.1). Lineage (GTDB taxonomy): Bacteria > Pseudomonadota > Gammaproteobacteria > Burkholderiales > Burkholderiaceae > Paraburkholderia > Paraburkholderia acidicola. The sequence continues at coordinate 815,316 of NZ_MTZV01000002.1, read as the reverse complement.
CATTGCATGCTCACCCGGCCACGCCGCATAGAAGGCGGCGGTGGCCAGCAAGGCGCTTACCGGTAAAACAAGTCCCCAACGAAGATGCGTTCCACTCATTACATCCCCGCTTGTTTGAGCCTGTTTGCGAGCGCGACATAGACTGCGGTTGGCTTGGCCTCGAAGACGGGTGTAAGGCCGAACATATTGTTGACCTCATTGAGATGGTGCCAATGATAGGTGCCGATGACCTGACCGAACCGCCCCGAACAAACGCTGACAACACCATCGTTTTTGCCCGCGCCCTCGCTCTTCATCATTGCGCTCGTGATGCCCATCAGCGTGTTGCCGACCACATCGAGTGAAAGCGGTACGGGTGTGTCGCCACTGAACGAATAGAGTTTCTGGACATATGTCTTGCCGTCAGTGCCGATACGCGTATCGGTATCCTTGCGGGTGCCGGTGTCGTCGTCTGCGCCGACGCATGATGCGCTGCTCAGTCCAGCACTCGGGAACATCTTGTTCCACGCGAGTTCGCCAGCGGTGGTGGTCTGGTTCATGGCGGCCTGCACGTCGAGCGGATAGTTTTGTCCATTCAGGACGTCGCCCGCGATACCCGTCACAAGAGCGACGATCTCGTTGAGGTCCTGCACAACGGGGCCGTTATCCAGCATGTATTGAATCATCTCCGATCCTTTGTGGACCGCAGAAACCGTGGTGACCGAAGCAACGCCCTCCGGATAGACCGCGGCGACATATCGGGCCGCCTGACCACCCATGCTGTGCCCCACCAGGTTGACCCGGTCAACCTTGAGCTGGGCCATCAGCATCTTCACCTGCGCCAGTAGTTCTTCGCCTCGAACATTGTTGTCGTTGACCGGTGCAATCGACGCCACGTAGACCGTTGCTCCGTTTTTGCAAAGCGTTTCGGGGATCTGATACCAGTAGTGCCCGCCGGGAACCAGCCAGTTAGGCGTACCCGTGCCGCCCGATACCAGGACGATGGGATATTTTGTTTTGGCGTCGTCGCTAGTTCCAGAGAGGAAACCTAAAAGGCCCGTGGAGGTATTGCAGTTCTGGTACAGAAGGCTCGGCGCAACTGTGGCTGGAGCGAGCGTGTCAGCGGTCGCAGGCGCGTTGGCCGAAGCGACGACGAGTGCAGAGGCGATGGCCGCAATGACGCGGGAGGAAATTGTCTCCATATCTATCTCCTGAGAAGTAGATCTTTATTGGTTGATACGCTACCGGGACGCAACGAGGTGTTCAGGCTGGTTGGTACGCTCTCTTGCGACAGTTCGTGTGCCTGGCTACGACGCCATACAACCGGAAGCAGCACGGAGGAATACTAGTAACAAGTGCATATACAAATCAATCGGTTGATTTACTTGTTTTGCGAAAAGTATGCGATCGTTCTTCTAATTGCCTAAATCTGAGGGGAAATTCTCGAAAAACTGCCTTGAATTAACATCTTCGCCCAGTCTGAATGACGAAGACGGGAATCACTGATGCCCACGCTCGCCAGCGGCACACGACGCTCAGAAACAAAAAACCCCGCAGGAACAAGGTTCTTGCGGGGATTTAGGGGGATGTTGTGAGGCCGTACGAAACAACTTGCTGGTGCCCAGGGCCGGACTCGAACCGGCACGCCTTGCGGCGGGGGATTTTGAGTCCCCTGCGTCTACCTGTTTCACCACCTGGGCTTGTCTGACGATGTGCGTTGGGCGCACACGTAGTGAGACGCGGATTATGTCTGAAATCGGCCACCCAGGCAAGGCGCACCCGCCCCGGATGGCATAGGCAGCGCACCGCATGCCCGATGGCATGGCGAATTCACTTCACAAACAAGGATCTGAATTCCTCGATGCTTTCGTCACCAGGACCAATCGGCGCAATCTCCTTGCCGGTTGGCGAGACGAGCCAGTACCAGTCGTAGGAACCGCTCGCTAGCCAGTACTTATGCTTGTTCACAACGAGATCGCCTCGGTATTTGCCCGCAGGGACGATTTCCAGAGAATTCCCGTCAGTGACAAACCGCTCCTTGCCGCTCGATAGCTCGACCGAGTGAATCGAGCTGGACGTGACCCACGCGACACTCATGAAGTAAACGGTCTGGCCGTCGGGAGAAAAGATCGGCGAACTGAAAGCCGCGAGCGTGCGCTTCGGATCTTCCGCGCCGGCGCCTTCGACCAGTCGACGCTGCGCCGTCCCATCGATATGCATCACCCAGGCCTCGTCGGCACTTTCCGCTCCGGATGCGGTGTTGACCATGCGATGGGGCGTTCGGCGCACGAAGACGATCGACAGATGGTCGGGGGACAGCACGGGATCGGAATCGAGGCCGCCGGCGGTCAGCGGTCGCGCGGAGCCTGCATCGTCGATCATGATGATGTTGCCCCGGTCGACCTTGACCGATGCGGCGTACGCATGCGGCGCCGCACACATGGCCAGCAAGAGAACCGCCCCCAGCAGCGTGGTCGGATGCTTCATTCGTAGGGCTCGAGTGCCGGTCGCAACGGCGGATTGGTTATCATCGTGCTCTCGCATCGAGCGAGCGCAACCTCATGAAGGTCCTGGCCCCGTGATCCTGGCACACCCGAGCGTGCCTGGTGGCCACGGTGGCGAAATTTCTTCTGCTTCGCGAGCGCACACCGCGGAGCCGGACCCGGACCCTCCCAGACAAAGGGAAATATGCATTGCCGCCCTGACTGCGGTGCCTGCTGTATTGCACCTTCCATTTCGAGCGCGATCCCCGGCATGCCTGACGGCAAGCCGGCGGGCATACGCTGCGCGCAGCTCGGCGACGATCTGCGCTGCGCGATCTTCGGCAAGCCCGAACGGCCCGCGTGCTGTTCGGGCCTGCAACCGCAGATGGACATGTGCGGCACCACGCGCGGCGAAGCGCTCGCGTGGCTTACGCAACTCGAATCGCATACCCGGCCCGACAGTAACGAGGCAACGTCGGAGCGCGGTGTGTCAGCCGCTGTGTCAGCCGCTTCGTCAGCTTTAACCGGAGAACCCGCATGACCCGATTCCCGTCGCCAGCCCGGCGTCGTTTCCTGCTTACCGCGTGGGCGGCCACGGCGGTTTCCGTATCGCTCGCGGCGTGCGCGTCGACGACGTTTCCGTTCATCCCCTCGCACTACACGTTTTCGGAGCAGCAGGTGCAGGACGCGGTGCAACGGAAGTTTCCGTATCAGCGCACGATGTCGCAGCTTTTCGACGTCGCGTTGACGAACCCCGTTGTCGGTTTGTTGCCGGACACGAACCGCATCTCGGTGCAACTCGATGCGCATCTCGCGAGCCCGTTCCTGCCGCAGCCGGTGGACGGCATATTCACGCTATCGAGCCAGCTCGCCTACGACAGCGCCAGCCACTCCGTCGTGCTGGTGTCGCCTCACGTCGACAACGTCAACGTGAGCGGCGGCGCGCAGGCCTATACCCAGCAGATCAACGCCGCTGCCGGGCTGCTCGCCACCCAGCTCCTCACCAACTATCCGATCTACACGTTCAAGCCCGAACAACTGCAATTTGCCGGTGTGCACTACGAACCCGGTACAATCACTATCCTTACAAACGGCATACGCGTGCAGATCGTCGAAAAATGACGATGGGCGCGGCCGTGGGGGCCGCGCCTCGCTGATTGCTGTGGTTCAAGCTGTCGTTTCGCGTCACGGCCCCGGTCACCGACTTTCATAGCAACAAGGGCCACCGATGGATTGGATACTGATCTGCAAGGCGCTGATTCTCGGCGTCGTCGAAGGCTTGACTGAGTTTCTGCCGGTGTCGAGCACCGGCCATCTGATCGTCGCGGGCAGCCTGCTCAATTTCACCGACGAACACGCAAAAACTTTCGATGTCGTCATCCAGCTCGGCGCGATTCTCGCGGTGTGCTGGGAATATCGCCGGCGGATCGGCAGTGTGGTCGCGGGTCTGCCGACACGGCCCGACGCGCGACGCTTCACACTGAATGTGATCATCGCGACGATTCCCGCTATCGTGCTTGGCCTGCTGTTCGAGAAGGCGATCAAATCCGCGTTGTTCTCGCCGGTGCCGGTTGCGTTCGCGCTGGTCGCGGGCGGTGTGCTGATTCTGTGGGTAGAGGCGCGCAAGCGCGAGCGCGGCAATGTGCCCGCGCGCGTGCAGTCAATCGACGATCTGAGTCCGCTCGATGCACTCAAGGTCGGTGTCGCTCAGTGCTGCGCGCTGATTCCGGGCATGTCGCGCTCGGGCTCGACGATCATCGGTGGGATGCTGTTTGGGCTCGACCGGCGTGTTGCCACGGAGTTTTCATTCTTCCTCGCGATCCCGATCATCTTCGGCGCGACCTTCTACGAAATGGCGAAGAGCTGGCATGCACTGTCGGCGGATATGCTCGGCACGTTCACGATCGGTTTCGTAGCTGCGTTCGTCAGTGCGTTTGCGTGCGTGCGCTGGTTGTTGCGCTACATCGCCACGCATGACTTCACGGTGTTCGCGTGGTACCGGATTGGCTTCGGGCTGTTGATTCTGCTCGTCGGCTATAGCGGTGGATTGGGCTGGGCGTAGTGTTGGCCGCGCGATGTCGCGACATCGCAATGTCGCATGTCGCAATGGCGAATAAAAAAGTCCGCATGCGTTTGTTCGCGCATGCGGACTTTCTTGTTTTCAGGCCGTATTTAGACCGTATCTTGTCGCCTGAAGACCAGATCCCAAACACCATGTCCGAGCTGTAACCCACGACGTTCGAACTTCGTCACTGGACGATAGTCGGGACGCGGCGCGTAACCGTCGGCGGTATTGGCGAGTGCGGGTTCCGCGCCGAGTACTTCGAGCATCTGTTCCGCGTAGTTCTGCCAGTCGGTTGCGCAATGAAGGTACGCGCCGGGCTTCAGACGCGAGGCGAGCAGCGCGACGAACTTCGGCTGGATCAACCGGCGCTTGTGATGACGCGCTTTGTGCCACGGGTCGGGAAAGAAGATGTGTACGCCGTCGAGGCTGTCGGGCGCGATCATCTGTTCCAGGACTTCGACTGCATCGTGCTGGATGATGCGGATGTTCGTGAGGTTCTGTTCGCCGATCAGTTTCAGCAATGCGCCGACGCCTGGCTCGTGCACTTCGACGCCGAGAAAATCGTCGCCGGCGCGATGCGTTGCGATCTCGGCGGTCGTCGCGCCCATACCGAAGCCGATCTCGAGCACGCGCGGCGCCTGCCGGCCGAACACCGTGTTCCAGTCGAGCTGCGTATCGGTATACGGCACGACGAAGCGCGGTCCGAGTTCATCGAGCGCGCGACGCTGGCCGGTGGACACGCGTCCCGCGCGCGTCACGAAACTGCGGATGCGGCGCAGGCGCAGCGCTTCCGGTGTTTCCGCTGCTTCGGGCGTATCGGGGTTAGCGGCGTCGAGTGGGCCAGCTTCGTTCGGGTCGTGAATCATCATCGAGAACAACAAATTAACGGGGCGAGCAGGGCGTCGCCGAGGCGGGATGGCCGGTCAGGCGCGGATTATAGCAGTGGGGGCAGGGGCGCTCGGATGGACAGCATCAAGCTGAACGCAGCTTGCGAGTGAGCGATCGGGGTAGGGAATTTGAATTCGCGCGATCGGCGAGCGAGGTGCAACGAAACAGAGAGAACCGCGAATTGCTGGAGCGGGCGATGGGAATCGAACCCACGTCTCTAGCTTGGGAAGCTAGGGTAATGGCCATTATACGACGCCCGCAGAGCGCGCCATTTTACGCGGGTTTTGCCGGTTTGCGCAATTGAGGCGCCTGCTGCATATCAAGCAAAATCACAATCCGCGCCACGCACGACGCATCGCCGCACGCAGCGCCCCAACTCAACTCAAATCCCAAACAACGTCAACGAAACCGCAGCCCGCGTAACGATCATCAGCAGCACCTGCACGATCACGAACAGCAGGATCGGCGACAGATCGATACCGCCGAGTTGCGGCACGAAGCGGCGCAGCGGATTCAGAAACGGCGCGGTTAGCTGAAACAGGATCGGCATCGCCGGCGAGCGCGGATTGAGCCACGACAGCAACGCCATCAGGATCGTCAGCCAGATGATCAGATTGAGCGCCCACTTCAGCAGCGTGAGCAGCGCGACGATCAGCAGGGTCGGCATGATCGAGACCGGATCGACGCCGGATATCACGACCATCAGCACCACATAGACGATCGACGTCAGCAGTGCGGCGACGATGCTCGCCCAGTCGATGCCGCGCGTGCCGGGAATCACGCGGCGCAACGGCAGTACGAGCCAGTTGGTCGCTTGCAGCACCCCATTCGACACAGGGTTGTACGGCGGCAGGCGCACGACCTGCAGCCATGCGCGCAATACCAGCACGGCGCCGAACAGGGTGAAAACGGTATTGAGCAGAAAGCGGGCGATCTCGCCGAACATCTTGAGTCCTCTTTGCTTCAGGTGCTGTCCGCATGAGCCGGTGGCTATGCAGGACTTCTGTTGATCCAGCGTGTAAGCCGGACATATTGCGCCGCGCCGAGCAAACCTGCCTCGGCGCGACTGACGGCGGCTAGACCGACACCCGGATCTCGCTGATCAGGATCTGGCCATTGCCACCGTCGGTGTAATTCGGAATGTCGTCCAGCAACTGCGCGGACACCGGTGTGAAGACTTCATAGAACGCATCGGCGGTGTCGAACAGGAAATGGCCGGCCGCGACGTAGGGCGGCGCCGATCCCGGCGGACCCGCATTCACACCAATATCGACCGACCAGCCTTTCAATGCCGTCCCGAATAGCTTCGCGGCGAGCGGCATATGCGTGCCGCAGTAATAGTCCACGTCGAAGCGACCATTCTCCCGATACGGATAGAAGATGCTGACCTTGATCATCGTGCGTTCTCGTTGAGGGTCCCGAGGCGCGCTGCGCTGCGCCGGTCGTCACATTATCACGGCTTACTTGACGCTTGCACCTGCTGGTACCTGATTCAGCGAGCGTACGAGCGATTCCTCGACGGTGCGCGCAATGGCGTCGATGGCGGCGGGCGGAACAGGCCGGCGACGCGCGAGTTCGACACCGCGCCGGGACAGCAGCGCGTACAGCGCGGCGTGATCGCCGCCCAGCTCTTCGAGCAGCGCCAACTGCTTCTGCACGACGCCCGTGTCACCACGCGATATCGGGCCAGCGAGCGCGCCGGGCAGGCCTTTGTCGCGCGCTGTTTCGATCGTGCCGGCGAGCATCGGTAGTACGGCACGTAGCGCATCGGCTTCGTCGAAGCCGAGTGTGCGCCATAAATTGACGCACTCGGAGAGGCTGCACAGCGCGAAGCTCGCCGCATAGTGCGCGGCTGCGTGATAGAGCATGCGACCGCCCGCGGGAATCGACAGCGGATGGCAGCGCAGTGCGCCGGCGAGTGCCGTCAACGCTTCATGGAGCGCCCCGTCGGCTTCGATCGTCACCGAGCAACCAGCAATGCGCTCGAGGTCGGCGAGATCTCCGCCGAACAGGTACAGTGGATGAAAACCGCCGATCGCCACACCCTGATCGCGCGCCGGCGCCAGCAGTTCGACCGGCGACGCGCCGCTGCAGTGCACCAGGCCCCATGCCGCTGTGCCGGCAGCAGCGCCGAAGCGAAGTGTGTTCGCTGTCGTACCGATGCTGTCGTCGGGGACGGTTAGAAAGACGATATCGGCCGCCTCGAGGACTTTCTGCAGATCGTCAGATGCCTGACAGCGCTCGAGTTGCGAGGCGAGCGCCTGCGCGCTGCCGGACGAACGGCTGGCGACCGCGCTGACCGGATAACCAGCCCGCGCAAAGCCACGCGCAAGGCAACGAGCGAGTCGGCCAGCGCCGATAAAACCGAGGCGCGGCAACGAGGGCTGCGACATGATTTCTGCTCCGGATGGGAAGACTGAAAGAGGGCGCAAGGAATGAGTATCGCCGATCCATAGCGGCGTTGCGGCTTTCGTCAGTCTGTTTTCGGACGATATGGCAGGGGTGGCCGGACATGCGGCGTGGCGACGTCCGCGGGTCTGGAAACTGCTCACAATCACCACTATGTTCGTTACAGCAGGTAGGCCGTCGCCATCGATTTTTTCCGTCGCAGTCCGATTCGAGAGGTCGCCATGAGCATCTTTTCGTACCGAAAGCACTTGCGGTTTCTAACCCATAGCCAGCGCCGGCGCTGGTGGGATCAGAAGAAGCGGCTGAAGCCGCGAGTTCGGATCAGCGGGGCGTATGTGCCACCGAATGTGACTCGCGAGTTTATCTACGTGAAACTCGGCTAACGCCGCTAAAGGCACAAGGTCTCGTTTGTGTCGATGAATGCGCGGGCAATCTGCTCAAATCAGCTTACGCCTGACAATCCGATCAGTATCTGCTCAAAACTTGATATATCTGCTCATTGTCATTAGTATCTGCTCAAATGTGAGCAGATACTGAGCAGATAAATGAGCAAATTGTCCCCGAGAACTGTCCTTGACGCCATCCAACGCCTGGCCCAGGCGGGCCAGTTGGAGGTTTCTTCTACTGACATCATCCACGCTACACACGGCAGTTCTGCCACTGTCCGGCGCCACCTGGATGCGCTGTGCGCCAGTGGGCAACTTACGCGAAGCGGCCAGGCGCGAGCGACCCGCTACCGGCTGACAGAGACTGCGGCCGTCCGGACCGCCACACCGGAGGAGCCTTCCGCCGGCCCGCGTCCGACGTGGTCACCCACTGCCGTTGAACTCGGCCGCAAACTCGACATGCCGTTGGCTGCACGCGACCCGGTTACCTACCGGCGCGAATTTGTCGAAGACTACGTACCCAATAAGAGCTGGCTGATGCCACAAGACCTGGCCGAGGAGCTCTATCTCGACGGTCGCCTGCGCGAGCAACAGCCAGCGGGGACCTACGCGCGCAAGGTGCTGGAACAGCTGCTCATCGACCTGTCCTGGTCGTCCTCCCGTCTGGAGGGCAACCGCTATACGTTGTTGGCGACCGAGGACCTGTTCAAACGCGGGACCGCCGGCAGCGACGCTGACGCTGTCATGTTGCTCAACCACAAGACGGCCATCGAATTTCTGGTCGATGCAGTACCGTTGCAGGGCCTCTCGACAGCGCTCATCCGAAACCTGCATGCGGTGCTTATGCAGGACCTCCTTGCTGATACCGATGCACTGGGCGTTATCCGCAAGAAAGTGGTCAACATCAGTGACACGGTCTACGTGCCGACTCAAGTGCCAACCGTACTTGAGGAGATGCTGGAAACCATCGTGGCCAAGGCCAGGTTCATCAAGAATCCGGTCGAGGCCGCTTTCTTCCTGTGGGTAAATCTGGCGCACCTGCAACCGTTCGAGGATGGCAACAAGCGCACCAGTCGCCTGGCAGCGAACATTCCGCTAATGCTCTATAACTGCGCGCCGTTGTCCTTTCTGGACGTCAACCCTCATGACTACGCGCAGGCGATGCTGGGCGTGTACGAGTTCCTGGATGTCTCGCGCGCGGTGGACCTCTTCGCCTGGACCTATCGGCGTTCGATGAAAAAATATGTCGTCGTGATGGAGTCCATGGGCGCTCCGAACCCTCTGAGACTGCGATATCGGGAGCATTTGACCGAGGCAATTGGCCTCGTCGTGCGTGACAGAAAATCTGCGCAGGCCGTGGCGGAGGAACTGGGGCTCACCGAGGGGGAGGCCCCGGGCTTCCAGGCAATGTTTCTCGAGGAGTTGAAGAAGCTGGAGGTATTCAACTGCGCGCGGTACCGGTTGACGCTGACCGCTACGCAGGCCTGGATTGACGCTGACCGGCCGCACTGAGCGCAGCTTTGGTTTAAGTTTCTCTCCAGCCTGGTGAGCGGGATCAACACACCAGACCGAAGCCCGGCTCACAAGCCGGGCTTCCGCTTTTGAAGGACGCTGTGAAGACCGAGGTTTGCGTGAGACGCCAGCTTGCAGTTCATTTGTAATGAAACATTACCGAGAACGCATGATCCACGCCCGTTTGCATCGGTAAAACCGTCTGCAGCGCGTTGCCGCAGCGCGCAAACCCTTGATTTCCGGTACTCGGCGCCGCATGTCGTGGCGTGAGCGCTTAATCGTCGGACGTAAGGCTGTCGCACCGATTGCAATTTGCAACAAATGCATAAAGCGGGGCCCGTCCTTTTTGGATAGAGTGAATTCCAGAGCACGCCCGTTTTGCGACACGACCATCCTGGCCGTGCCGCCAGGAGAAGAGAAGTGAAAAAGATCGTTCCGTTCATCGTTGCTGCCGCGCTTGCCGCGGGGTTCACCACCGCTGCTGAAGCTCACGTGTCGATCGGGATCGGCCTTGGCATTCCAATCGCGCCTGCCTATCCTGTCTACGCGGCGCCGCCCCCGGTGTACTACGCACCGCCGGCACCCGTGTACTACGCGCCGCCGCCGGTCTATGCGCCGCCGGTTGTCGTTGGTTATGGTGGTTATGGCGGCTACGGCTACTACGGTCATCCGTACTATGGTCGTGGCTACTACCGCGGTGGTTACTACGGTCACGGCGGTTACGGCCACGGCTGGCGCCGTTAAGCGTGGCGCGGGGATAACCCGCGCGGCGCAGCAGTCCGTCGCAACCGTTCAGGTTGAGCGCCATACGGCGCAACGCAGGCTAGAGCACCGCGTTGCGCCGTTTTCATTGGTGCGTCGGTTTACCTGCTTCTGCAACCGACCTAGTGCACCGCCCCAGCGTGCACGATCAAATCGCGATACCCGTTGACGATCACGCTATACGAGAAATACGCGAACAGCAGCGCCGACAGCACGTGACACGCGCGCAGCAGACGAGTGCCGGCGCGCTTGCGTCCGTGGCTCGCGAGGCCGCATAGAAAGAACGTCCAGGCGAGCCCGCCAAGAAAGAAACCGCCGAGAAAAATCGCTGCCGTCGGGGCTGTGGTGGCACCTGCTTTCGCGATCAGCGCGCCACCTACCGCGGCAAACCACAGGATCGCGCTCGGCGAAGAGATCGCCAGCAACGCGCCGCGCACGAACCCGCGCCACGCGCCCAGGTGCGGCGCCGCTGCATTGGCTTCGCCTTCGACCGGCGGCGCCGACGCCGGATACAGCGCTTCGCGTGCCATCTTCCATGTCAGGAACAGAAGGATCGCGGCACCGCCGATCCACACGATCCAGCGCACCGCGTCGAACTGCAACAGCGCCGCCATCCCCGCGAGCGCGAGCGCCGCGTACAGCAGGTCGCCGAAGCACGAGCCGAGTCCGAGCCAGAAGCCGGGTCTAAAGCCATGCGACAGCGTCAGCGAGATGACCGCCACGTTGACGAGGCCGATATCGAGGCACAACGAAAGCGACAGAAAAAAACCGTCCGACAACATCGACAACGCATGCATGGGTATCACGTATCACTATTGTTATTGGTGTACTGCGGCAAGCCGCGTGCTCACCGTCGTTTAGATCACAGCCCGAGTTCGTTCCACAGCACGTCGATGCGCTGTTTGACGGCGGGATCCATGGCGATCGGGCGGCCCCATTCGCGATCGGTTTCGCCGGGCCACTTGCTGGTCGCGTCGAGCCCCATCTTCGAGCCGAGACCGGCCACCGGCGACGCGAAGTCGAGGTAATCGATCGGCGTGCGGTCGACCAGCACCGTGTCGCGCGACGGATCGATACGTGTCGTGATCGCCCAGATCACTTCCTTCCAGTCGCGGATATTTACGTCCTCATCGACGACGACAATGAACTTCGTATACATGAATTGCCGCAGGAAGCTCCACACGCCGAACATCACGCGCTTCGCGTGGCCGGGGTAGCTCTTCTTCATCTGTACGATCGCCATCCGGTAGCTGCATCCTTCGGGTGGCAGATAGAAGTCAGTGATCTCGGCGAACTGCTTCTGCAGCAACGGCACGAACACTTCGTTGAGCGCGACGCCGAGCACGGCGGGTTCGTCGGGTGGTTTGCCGGTGTAGGTCGAGTGGTAGATCGCATCGCGGCGCATCGTGATGCGCTCGACGGTGAATACCGGAAACCACTCCTGCTCGTTGTAGTAGCCGGTGTGGTCGCCGTACGGACCTTCGAGCGCATGCTCGTATGCGGCGCTCGCTCCTTTCGACGGCCGGGCCGGCGCCCCAGCCGGGGCCGCTGCGGGCGTGCCGGTCTGCGGATAGATGAAGCCTTCGAGCACGATCTCGGCGCGCGCCGGCACCTGCAACGTATCGACCCCCGGTGTCAGGCACTTCGCGAGTTCGGTGCGTCCGCCACGCAGCAGGCCCGCGAACTGGTATTCGGAGAGCGTGTCGGGCACCGGCGTGACCGCGCCGAGGATCGTCGCCGGATCGGCGCCGAGTACCACGGCGACCGGGTACGGCTGCCCCGGGTGCTTCAGGGCAAATTCGCGGAAATCGAGCGCGCCGCCGCGGTGGGCGAGCCAACGCATGATTAGCTTGTTGCGCCCGATCAGCTGCTGACGATAGATCCCGAGGTTCTGGCGGGTCTTGTTCGGCCCGCGCGTGACCGTGAGTCCCCAGGTGATCAGCGGGCCGACATCGCCGGGCCAGCAGGTCTGGATGGGCAGTTTGGCGAGGTCGACGTCGTCGCCTTCCCAGACGATCTCCTGGCAGGGCGGTGAGCTGACCGTCTTCGGCGCCATGTCCCACACGGCCTTCGCGAGCGACAGCAGCTTGCCGGCGTCTTTCAGGCCCTTGGGCGGCTCCGGCTCCTTCAGGGCGGACAACAGACGGCCGACGTCACGCAGCGACTCCAGCGCGTCCGCGTCGCCGTTGCCGGCCCCCGCATCGATGCCCATGCCGAGCGCGACGCGCCGCGGCGTGCCGAACAGGTTGCCGAGCACCGGGAACGCGTGCTGCCGTTTCGCCTCGAACAGCAGCGCCGGGCCGCCGGCGCGCAGCACGCGGTCGCACAGTTCGGTCATTTCCAGCACGGGGGAGACGTCTTGCGAGATGCGGCGCAGTTCGCCGAGCGTTTCGAGACGGCCGACGAAGTCGCGCAGGTCTTTGTATTTCATCTGGTCCGGATCGTGGCCGCGTAGCGCGGCAGGGAGGGATAGCGACGGCATGCAATCGCCGCGCCGGATCGATTGGGAATTTTACCTGCGTTGGGTGGCGTACGTTTGGAAGCCGAAAATGCCATCGGCCTGAAACATATGCGGCATGCGGTTTTCATCGGACTGAACGCCGTTCATTATTACATTTGGTTATGATTGTGACGTTTCATAGTGTTGACGATCTATAAAACCCTGCTAGAATCCGTCGACATTGGTTGCAGGGCCGTAGTTTTTCGACCACCGCCCCCGGTCCTTTAGACGCAACGCGTCGCCGTTAGCCGACCCCTGCACGGCTCCCAACGGTCTGTTTGTCGTCCTCGCCAGCGCCCTTTCGACGCTGGTTTTTCGTGTGGGAACCCCCGGTTGCATGGTTTTTGAGCATGCAGGCGGACCTTCAATACGGTTCCCCAACGGTTATGCCGTTTTTCCCGACGCCGCTGTCGTCCTAACCAGAGCGCGCGACGTCTTGATCTGCGAACGATGTACTGATTGCCGGTTCGTCCGGCGGTCCGCGGATCATGCAACATGGGAGATCTTCTGAATGAACACCTGGTTAACGTGGCGTCCTGATGAACGCCTCGCGCAAGTTGTGCGCGCGATGCTGCGTCGCGGGACGCGAATGAGTCATCATCTGTTCAGCATCGTCGGCGGGTTCGCCGTGCTGCTGGCACTGGCACTCTGGCTGATGCCGACATGGCGCGGCGCGATGGCCGCCCGGTTGATGCCGGTCATTTCCGCTGCGGTACAGGCGGGTCCCGCCCGTCTGCTGCAGGGCAACCCGCTGCCGGGCTTCGGGCCGACAAGCGGCTCGACGTCCGACGATTCTCTGTCGCTGTCCGGCATTCCGGCGGGTAGCGATACGGGCACGAGCGGCGCTGTGGGTAACTCCGTGAGCAATACCAGCTACGACGGTGCCTTCGACGGCAGCGGTTCGAGCGGTGGCGCAACGGTTTCGCTGAACGGTCTCGATCCGCGTACGTTGCCGAGCGTCGGTTCGCTGGCACGCCTGATTCCGACGCAACGCGTCTCCGCCGATGCACGCGACGACCGCGTGCTGGTCTCCACCCGCGAACAGGATCTCGTCGCGTCGTATCTCGCGCGCCGCTATCACGTCGCCCAGGAACCCGTCAGCGAACTCGTGAAAGCAGCCTTCGACACCGGCCGCGAAGTCGGTCTCGATCCGCTGCTGCTGCTCTCCGTGATGGCCATCGAATCGGGCTTCAATCCGTACGCTGAAAGCGGCGTCGGTGCGCAGGGTCTGATGCAGGTAATGGCGAAGGTCCACTCCGACAAGTTCCAGTACTTCGGTGGCCAGAGCGCTGCGCTCGAACCGTTGACGAACATCAAGGTCGGTGCGCTGGTCCTGAAGGATTGCATCGCGCGCGGCGGTTCGCTGCCGGGCGGTTTGCGTCTGTACGTCGGTTCGACGTCGCAGGACGATGGCGGTTACGGCGCGAAGGTGATGGGGGAGCGCGGCCGTCTGCGTGACGTGGCGCGTGGCCGCAAGGTACCGGTCAATGCACCGCAGACGACGGCCACGACTGCAACGCCAACGGCGACGACGGTAGCGGTTACGACGGGCGGCGCGAACAAGCGCGTTCAGGCGACGCTCGATGGTGCGCATCCGCTGACGACGAAGACGGTCGCCGCCGACGCACCGGCGAAGGCACCGGAGCAGGACGATGCGGCTACGGGTGCGAAGCATGCGACGACGTCGTCGTCGGAGCTGGGCGCCTGATGGTGGTTAGTTGAATCCGGTTTAGCGCTCGCTGCAAGCAGGCAAATAAAAAGCACCCTCGGGTGCTTTTTTTACGTCGGCACGCAGGCCGTGCTGCGTGAGCTTGATCGACGCCGTTTCGTTGACGTGCCGTGCGTCGACCGGTGTGAACGCGGCTACTTACGCGCTGAACAATCCGCGCAGACGTTCGACTGCTTCTTCCAGCTTCGGCAACGCCGTTGCGTATGACAGACGCACATGTTGCCGCGGCGAGTGCGTCCCGAAGTCCATCCCCGGCACGAGCACCACACCTGCCTGATGCAGCATCGCCTTCGTCAGCTCCGCGCTGTTGCCCGCGGCCGGGTGCGCGACGCCACTGCAATCCGCGTATACGTAGAACGCGCCGTCCGGCATCACAGGCACCTTGAAGCCAAGCGATTCGAGCGCCGGCACGATGAAGTCGCGCCGGCGCATGAATTCGAGGCGACGCGTTTCGTAGATCGCGAGCGTGGCGGGCTCGAAGCACGCGAGCGCTGCATATTGAGCGAGCGCTGACGGACAGATGAACAGGTTCTGCGCGAGCTTTTCGAATGCGTCGACGAGCGTCGGCGGCACGACCAGCCAGCCCAGGCGCCAGCCCGTCATGTGGAAGTACTTCGAGAAGCTGTTGACGGTGACGACGTCGTCGCCGAGCGACAGCGCAGACACGGGCCGTTCCCCGTAGCTCAACCCCTGATAGATCTCATCGACGATCGTGAAGCCGCCGCGCGCGCGAACCGCACCGACGATGCGCCGCAATTCGTCCGCTTCAATTGATGTGCCAGTCGGGTTCGACGGCGATGCGAGCAGGACACCGCGCGTGCGGTCGGTCCACAGGCGCTCGACATCGCCGGCGGTGAGCTGGAAGCGTTGGGCGGGGCCGCTTGGCACGAGTACCGGCTTGCCTTCCGCGGCCGTGACGAAATGGCGGTTGCACGGGTAGCACGGGTCCGGCATCAGCACCTCGTCGTCGCGATCGACGAGCGCCACACACGCAAGCAGCAGCGCCGCCGATGCACCCGCCGTGACCACGATACGTGCCGGGTCGACTT
This sequence comes from Paraburkholderia acidicola, assembly GCF_002362315.1. Taxonomy (GTDB): domain Bacteria; phylum Pseudomonadota; class Gammaproteobacteria; order Burkholderiales; family Burkholderiaceae; genus Paraburkholderia; species Paraburkholderia acidicola. The sequence continues at coordinate 799,554 of NZ_MTZV01000002.1, read as the reverse complement.
CCACGCCCCATGCATCGGCGTAATGCTGCGCGATCGCTTCACGCAGCGGGCGGATACCGAGTGCGCTCGTATATTGCGTGACGCCACGCCGCAGTGCGCTCGCCGCTGCTTCGACGACCGCTTCGGGCGCCGTGAAATCGGGCTCGCCGATGCCCATATCGATGATGTCGCGTCCGGCGTGCTTCAACTGCTCGGCTTCTTTCGCCAGCTCCATCACGTAGAAAGGCTGAATGGCGTCGACGCGAGCGGCAAGCCGCAACAGGGGATGGGTCACGGTGGTCATGCGGTGAGTCCGGTTTCGAAAGCGGGCAGGGCCGCGAGAAAGTGCGCTGCGTCGGCCACTGATCCACCCACCGGCTTCGGGCGGCGGATCAGTGCGACGGAGCGTGTTGCGCCTAGTTTTTGCGGGCGGCTTGCGTCTCGGTGGCGCGCAACTTTGCCGACAGCTTGTCGAGCACGCCATTCACATACTTATAGCCGTCCGAGCCGCCGAACGTCTTCGCGAGTTCGACAGCTTCGTTGATGACGACGCGATACGGAATATCGACGTGATGCTTCAGCTCGTAGGCGGCGACCAGCAGGACCGCGCGTTCGACCGGCGACAGCTGTTCGATCGGACGGTCGAGACATGGCGTGAGATCGGCGGTCAGCGAATCCGCCTCGCGGATCACACCGTGCAGCAGCGTGTTGAGATGCTCGAGATCGGCCTTGTCGAAGCCCTGCGCGTTACGCAGCTGCGCGTCGATCTCGCCGCCGGGCGCGCCCGACAGCAGCCACTGATACAGCCCCTGCGTGGCCAGTTCGCGGGAACGTCGGCGAGCGCTCTTCATGCACGTTCCTCTTCTTCGTCTTCATCTTCTTCATCGTCGTCGTCGCCGCCGAGCTGTTCTAGCGCCACCGAGAGGTTCGCCATTTCGACCGCGACGCGCGCCGCATCGCGGCCCTTCTCGGTCATGCGGGCGACGGCTTGTTCGTCGGTGTCGGTGGTGAGGACCGCGTTAGCGACCGGGACGCCGAAGTCGAGGGCGACGCGGCTGATGCCCGCGCCGCTTTCGTTCGATACCAGTTCGAAGTGATAGGTCTCGCCGCGGATCACGGCGCCGAGTGCGATCAGCGCATCGAACTGGCCGCTTTCGGCGAGTTTTTGCAGCGCGAGCGGGATTTCGAGCGCGCCCGGCACGGTGACGAGCAGCACGTCTTCGCCGGTGACGCCGAGGCGTTCGAGTTCTTCGATGCATGCATCGGCGAGGCCGTTGCAGACGGGTTCGTTAAAGCGCGACTGCACGATGCCGACGCGCAGGCCGTCACCGTCGAGATTCGGTTGATATTGTCCGATTTCCATGAGAGGTCCGTAGGTGTTGGATGGAGCGCGGATGCGCGTAAAGGGTGCGGTCAGGGTCCGGTCAGGCGGGCGGCAGCGGCGCTTGCGTCGGGCAGCCGGGCATCGGTACGAAGCCAGTGACTTCGAGACCGTAGCCCGACATGCTACCGAGCTTGCGCGGGTTCGACAGCACCTGCATCTTGCCGACGCCGAGTTCGCGCAGGATCTGCGCGCCGATGCCGTAGGTCTTGAAGTCGACCGGCCGGCGCTTCAATGCGTCCGCCTTCTCCTTTTCGTCGAAGGCCTTGAACACGTCGATCAGATGCTCGCCCGAATCGCCGCAGTTGAGCAGCACGACGACGCCGAGATCGCACTGCGCGATTTCCTTCATCGCGGCGTCGAGCGTCCACGAATGGGTCGATGCACCGACTTCGAGCAGATCGAGTACCGACAGTGGCTCGTGAACACGTACAGGCGTGTCGCGGTCCGCTGCGGGTGTGCCGCGCACCAGCGCGATGTGCGGCGAGCCGCTCGGCAGATCGCGGAACATGACTGCGCGGAACGGGCCGTGCGCGGTCTGCATCGTGCGCTCGGCAACGCGCTCGACGATCGATTCGGTGCGGCTGCGATAGTGGATCAGATCGGCGATCGTGCCGATCTTCAGGCTATGTTCCTGTGCGAACTCCAGCAGGTCGGGCAGGCGCGCCATCGTGCCGTCGTCCTTGATGATCTCGCAGATCACCGCGGCCGGCGTGAGGCCCGCGAGCGCCGTGAAATCGCAGCCCGCTTCCGTGTGGCCGGCGCGCATCAGCACGCCGCCGGGCTGGGCCATGATCGGGAACACGTGGCCAGGCTGGACGATATGCTCGGGACGCGCATCGTGCGCCACCGCGGCGGCGACCGTGCGGGCGCGGTCGGCGGCCGAAATGCCGGTCGTCACGCCTTCGGCGGCTTCGATGCTGACCGTGAAGGCGGTGCCGTACTGGGTGCCGTTGCGGTAGGTCATCAGCGGCAGGTTCAGCTGCTTGCAGCGGTCCTGCGTGAGCGTCAGACAGATCAGGCCACGGCCATAGCGGGCCATGAAGTTGATCGCTTCCGGCGTGATGAATTCGGCCGCGATGACGAGGTCGCCTTCGTTTTCGCGATCTTCTTCGTCGACGAGAATCACCATCCGGCCGGCCTTCAGTTCGGCGATGATCTCAAGGGTGGAGGCGAGCGTCATGTTGGCGTGAAATTCGGGAAAGCGCGTATTTTACGCCACGCGGACGGGCGCGTCCTCCTGGCGGGGATTTCGCCAGCGCGGTTGCCTCCGCGGTGGCGTGCGATCCTCGTCGGAAAAACACATTGAGTCAGTCACGCGTAAGCAACCGGGCCGACCATGATTCTTACAGTCCGCATCACATATCAGGGCTGAAAACAATCATCGGAGACGGCATGGATACGAATGCATCGGCAGGACGCAGGCGGTGGCTCGTGGCGATAGGGTATGGGGTGGCGATGCTGTCGCTGGCGGCGACGATCGCCGGATGTGGCGGCGTCAACAGCAACGCCGGCCAGTGGGTCGCAAGCTGGTATGCGGCCCAGCAGGACTACAACGAGCCGTTCCCCGGTAACCTCGCGCCTGCCCCGACACCGGTCTCGATCTCGAATCAGACGATCCGGCAGATCGTGCATACGTCGTACGGCGGCAACCAGATTCGCGTCAAGCTATCCAATCTCCTCGGCACCGCGCCCGTGACGTTTGCAGCGGTGCATGTCGCGCGCAGCACTGGGAGCGGCGGCGTGGACACGACGACCGACAGGCCGGCCACCTTCTCCGGTCAGGCCAGCGTGACGCTCGCGGCCGGCGCGGAGATCTGGAGCGACAGCTTGAGCCTGTCGTCTCCGACCCAGGCGGATCTCGCGGTCAGCCTGTTCGTTCAGGGCAGTGCGCCGGTTGCGACGGTGCATACGCTAGGCCAGCAGACGAACTACCTGGCGCCAGGCAATCAGCCGGGAGCGGCATCGCTGAGCGGGGCAACGACCAGTACCTCGTACTACTGGCTCAGCGAAGTCGATGTATCGAGTGCGGACAAGGTGAAGGTCGTCGTGACCTTCGGCGATTCGATCACTGACGGGTACCAGTCGACGGTTGGCGCCAATCATCGGTGGCCGAACTTCTTCGACGATCGGGTGCAGGCCGCCGTCGGCAGTGTCGGCAAGGCAAGTGTCGTGAACGCGGGGATTTCGGGCAACCGCTGGCTGCACGATGTGATCGGGCCCGCTGGACAAGGCCGGTTTGCGCGGGATGTGACGGGCGTGTCGGGAGCAACTCACGTCGTGATTCTGCTGGGCATCAACGATATCGGCTTTGGTGCGCTCGTGCAGGCGCAAGCGGTGTCGTCGGATCAGATCATCGCTGCGATGAATGCGGCGATTGCACAGGCGAAGGCCCGGCAAATGAAGGTGTTTGTCGCGACGTTGTTGCCCTACCAGGGCGCTTCGTATTTCGACGCCGCGGGCGAGACGAAGCGGCAAGCGGTGAATGCATTCGTCCGGTCTGCTTCAGGTATCGATGGTGTCATCGATTTCGACAAGGCCATGCAGGACCCGTCGAATCCCACGACGTTGCTGCCCGCCTACGACAGTGGCGATCACCTTCATCCGAACGATGCGGGGTATCAGGCGATGGCTAATGCGATCGATCTGGGGTTGCTGAATAAGTGAGGGAGGCGGGGGCGCTGCAATTGCACTGCCCCCGGGAACATCTATTCCCGCAGCGTCCGCCTACGAATTCGAGTTCTGGTACAGCGTGTCGCGCGGGACGAACATATGCGGCTCAAAAGCCGGCAGGATGATGGTCGCGCCTGCCGGCGTGATGCGGACATTGCAGGTTTGATCGACCCGTTTGCCGGCTCTGTAAATGAACGCGCCCGGTCCGCCACCGCATTCGGAGGTGTGTTCGAGGAGACGCATTTCACGACCGTTCGACATCGATTGTGTGACGACGAACCCATCGGCATAGGCTCCGCTTACGCCGACCAGCGCAGCTAGTCCAATTACCGCTTTAGCAATCTGCATGATGAGGACCTCCGGATTCGGCAGCGTGACGTGACGCAGGGGCCGACCGCCGATGGGCTGCAGCCGATGCGAATACAACTATATTAGGTTGCGCTGGTTGCAAATTCCATCGTCGAACGATGGCCGAACGGCCTAAAGGTCAGTGCGTACTGGCTCACCTACACTTCTTGCCATCGTACTGATCGTAGAAAACGGTCGATCGGTCACCGACCTCGGGGCTCTAACGTTGCCCAGAGCGGGCAAACGAGGTCATGCACGGGTAGCAATCGTACTCAAGTAATGAGAACGTATATACTTGGTAAGTATGTTTGATGCAACCAGGGAGCCGCCCGTGATGAAAGAAGCCGTTTTTACGATGAAGCTTGAAGCTGAGTTACGCGAGGAATTCATGGCGGAAGCAGAAGCCGTGCATCGACCGGCTTCGCAGGTGTTACGCGAACTGATGCGTGAGTTCGTACAACGTCAACGCGCAGCACGCGAATACGACGAGTTTCTGAGCAGTAAGGTCGATGTCGCTCGCACCTCGTTGCGGGCTGGCAGCGGTCGCTCAAATGCCGAAGTCGAGGCTAAGTTTGCGAAACGGCGCGCCGGTGTCGCCAGCAAGGCATGAAGGTTGTCTGGACGCCGGAAGCCGAGCAGGATCGGGACGACGTGTGGGAGTACATCGCGGCCGACAACGCGGCCGCAGCTGCGCGGATGGATGAGTTGTTCAGCGATGCCGCCGCGCAGTTGGAATATTTCCCGGAGTTAGGGGGGCCAGGCAGGATCGAGGGCACTCGCGAGTTGATTCCGCACGAGAGTTATCTGCTTGTCTATGAGATTGAGGGCGATACGGTGTGGATGCTTGCACTCGTTCATACCTCCCGGCAATGGCCGCCGTTACGTGAGTAACTGACCGGCCACCGAGGCTTCGTCATCCGGATGTGCGAATCGCTGCAACCCACTCCGATCAACTGATGTTTTGCGCCGTCGACAACATCCGCTCCACATATCGCGCAATCATATCGATCTCAAGATTAACCTTCGCTCCCGCCACCAGATGCCTGAGCGTCGTCACCTCGACGGTATGAGGAATCAGGTTGATCGAAAACTCGCAGCCGTCGGCGCGGTCGTCCACCGAATTCACGGTCAGGCTCACACCGTTTACGGTAATCGACCCCTTGTACGCCAGATAGCGTCCCAGCTCGCGCGGCGCGAGCACGCGCAGTTCATGCGATTCGCCGACCGGTGCAAAGCGCGTCACGGTACCGAGCCCGTCGACGTGCCCCGACACGATATGTCCGCCCAACCGGTCGTGCGCGCGCAGCGCTTTCTCGAGATTCACGTCGCCGGTTTGTGCAAGCCCGACCGTGAGGTTCAGGCTTTCACGCGACACATCGACGGCGAACGACTGCGCCGTCTTTTCGATCACCGTCATGCACGCACCCTGAATGGCGATGCTGTCGCCAAGCACGACGTCGTCGAGATCGAGCGTTCCGGCTTCGACGACGAGCCGCACACCCGCATCGGCGTCGCTGCCGAGCGGCTGGATCGAAGCAATGCGGCCGACGGCCGCGACAATTCCAGTAAACATCGTGCTGTTTCCTTGTTCAGTGCAAGTCAGTGCGTGCGAGCGGTGCGGCGAGTCGCGCGAGTATCCGCAGATCCTCGCCGATCCGGTCGACCGCGTGAAAATTCAGTTGAACACGGCCGTCGAGCGAATCGGGCGCCGCAAGATTGAACATCCCCATCGATTCAACGCCAAGCAGACCCGGCGCGAGATAGACCAGCAGTTCGTCGACGCAGCCTTCGCGCAGCAGCGAGCCATTGAGCTTATAGCCGGCCTCGACATGCAGCTCGTTGACATTGCGCTTGCCGAGTTCGAGCAGCATCGCCGGCAGATCGACCTTACCGTCGGCGTTCGCGAGCGGCACGAGTTCGGCGCCGCGCGCGCGCAATGCGTCCGCGCGTTCATCGAGCCGTTCATCGAGCGTGCTGCAGAAAATCAGCGTCGGCGCACCGGCCAGTATCTTCGCCTCCGGCGACACGTCGAGCTGGCTATCGATCAGCACACGTTGCGGCTGGCGCGGCGTATCGATTGCACGCACGGTCATGCGCGGATCGTCTTCTCTCACGGTACCGATGCCGGTCAGGATCGCCGATGCGCGTGCACGCCATGCGTGTCCGTCGGCGCGTGCGGCTTCACCGGTAATCCATTGACTCGCGCCGGACGGCAACCCCGTACGACCATCGAGCGATGCCGCGACCTTCATCCGTACCCACGGACGGCCGCGCGTCATCCTTGAGACGAAGCCGATGTTCAGTTCATGCGCTTCGTTTGCGAGCAAGCCACAGCGCACTTCGATGCCGGCATCGCGCAGCATCTTGAGGCCGCGGCCCGACACCTGCGGGTTCGGATCTTCCATGGCGGCGACGACACGCGATACCTGCGCTTCGATCAACGCATTCGCGCACGGCGGCGTGCGGCCGAAATGGCTGCACGGTTCGAGCGTCACATATGCGGTCGAACCGCGCACGTCCTGGCCGCGCGAACGCGCGTCCTTCAACGCGCGGACTTCCGCATGATCCTGGCCGGCCGGTTGCGTAAAGCCTTCGCCAATCACAGCGCCGTCTTTCACCAGTACGCAACCGACCCGCGGATTCGGATCGGTCGTATACATGCCGCGCGTGGCAAGGGCCAGCGCGCGCTCCATATGGACGAAATCGGTTTGCGAGAACATCGGCATAGGCTCAGGCAGCGAGTGTGGCGAACGCGCCGCGCGCGGCATCGATCGTCGCGTCGATGATGGCGTCGTCGTGCGCGATCGATACGAAGCCTGCTTCATAGGCCGATGGCGCGAAGTACACGCCCGCGTCGAGCATCTTGTGGAAGAACGCGTTGAAGCGCGGCACGTCGGAGCGGGTGACTTCGGCGAAGCTGGTCGGCACCGAAGCGGCGAAGTAGAGGCCGAACATGCCACCGACTGAATCTGCGGCGAACGGCACCTTCGCATCGCGCGCGGCAGCAGTGAGTCCTTCTACGAGACGGGTTGTGCGTGCGCTGAGCGTGTCGTAAAAGCCTGGCGCCTGGATCAGTTGCAGCGTCTTCAGGCCGGCCGCGACGGCGATCGGATTGCCCGACAGCGTGCCCGCCTGGTAGACACCGCCGAGCGGCGCGAGATGCGCCATGATGTCGCGCCGTCCGCCGAACGCTGCCGCGGGCATGCCGCCACCGATCACCTTGCCGAGGCACGTGAGATCCGGTGTGATGCCGTACGCCGCCTGCGCGCCGCCGAGCGCGACACGAAAACCGCACATCACTTCGTCGAAGATCAGTACCGCACCGTACTCGCTGCACAGGCGCCGCAATGCGGCGAGAAACGCTGGTGTTGCACGCACGAGATTCATGTTGCCCGCGACCGGTTCGACGATCACCGAAGCGATCTCGTTACCGAATGCCTTGAACGCTTCTTCGAGGGCTTCAACGTTGTTGTATTCGAGCACGGTGGTGTGCTTCGCGATGTCGACCGGCACACCCGCCGAAGTCGGGTTGCCGAACGTCAGCAGACCGGAGCCCGCTTTCACGAGCAGGCTGTCCGCATGACCGTGATAGCAGCCTTCGAACTTGACGATGCGACTGCGGTTCGTAAAGCCGCGCGCGAGTCGCAGTGCGCTCATCGTCGCTTCGGTGCCGCTCGAGACCATGCGGACCTGTTCCATCGACGGCACCAGCTTGCAGATCTCTTCGGCGATTTCGATCTCGGCTTCGGTCGGTGCGCCAAACGAGAAGCCGTTCGCGAGCACACGCTGTACGGCGTCGAGCACCTCCGGATGTACATGCCCGAGAATCATCGGCCCCCACGAGCCGATGTAGTCGATATAGCGCTGGCCATCGGCGTCCCAGAAGTACGCGCCCTGTGCGCGTTCGATGAAGCGCGGCGTACCGCCGACCGAGCGGAACGCACGCACCGGCGAGTTAACGCCGCCTGGAATGGTGATCTGCGCGCGTTCGAAGAGAGCTTCGTTTCTGGAGTGGCTGGACATGGAATTGCGACCTGATTCGACCTGCGTGATGGATGGCGTTGCCGGCGTGCCGGGAGAGCGGGCGGCGGCGGGATGATTGGCTGAAATTGTACCGGACTCCCGTCAATCGGGCGTTTGGCGGCAGCATCCGCTGCGGCGTTATGTCCCGGTGGGCGCTTTGGCGGGGCGGGCGGCACGGGTTATGGATGCGCCGCCTGCCGTGGCTCAAACCGTGCGCTTTCTGCGCGCGTGCGCGGAGACCTTCGACGATTGCACCGGCGCGCCCTGCGGCGCGGCAACCGATGCAACCGGCAACCGTGGTGATGCCCGCTTGCCGGTCAGCTCGGCCCAACGCTTTTCCAGCGCGCCTTCGGCGATCGGCTTGATCGAGGTGCCCGAGCTTTGCGCGTCCCAGGTCTGGACCGAGAACGGATGCACACGCAGTGCAGCACGGTCGACCACGACGCGCTCGTTGGCATCGACGAGCCAGTCGTAGACGAAATCGATGCACAGCCGGTAGCCGCGTTTGTAGGCTGGGTCCGGCACTTCGTACGGCGCTCGCGTCACATAGCCCGAGCCGAAGATGCCACGTGGCTCCGAGGCGACGCGATGCACGAACACCCGGTCGCCGGGCAGCAGGCTGCGCGCGAAGCCGCAGCCCCACATATCCGCGACCGCTTCGCCTGCAGCCACGCGTTTCGCGAGATCTGGCAGCTCTGGCCAGGGCCACTTTTTCGGGCTCCAGATGAGCAGAAAGGCGGTCATAACAGATTGGTTGGGCGCAGAAAAAACGGCAGCTTAACTGATTGCGTGCCGCGTGAGACAGCGTCCCGCGATGGTGTAGTGCCTGAGGTAGTGCCAGTTAAGCCAGGCAGAAAAATTGGCGATACCGCCCCTTGAAGCGTTATCTCGAGCGCTAACGGTTATTGCCTTATTGTTTATCTTTACATTGTTTTTTCGTTAACATTACAATCTCACCCACTTATCCTCTTCGATAAGTACGCTTGTCAGTAACCTCGACCTGCTACCTACCCCTGGGTGAGCAGGTCTTTTTTTGCCTGATCGTCCGGCGGCAAATACCCGGTCGAGTCGTAGCCGCCCTACGCACATTTCAATATCTTACGCAAGAGAATAAGCGCTCGGTTTGGCACACGCTTGTTTCGGCAACTCACACGCAATACCTGTTGCAGTGAAAGGTCTTGAGAGGAGCAGGGCGTGTTCTCGGGCGAGTGGAAGCGATTCCCTTGTCACCACGCAATCCAATGCGTCTTACACGCGCCCATTCACGTGGCGCCATGAGAGGGTAAATACCTAGAAAGGTACGTTACGCAAATCGGACACGTTAATTACGGCCATCAAACAAATTTTGACGAAACATTTCTGTGCTGATACGTTCCCGTACAGCAAATGAAAGATGAGATTTGACCTTTCTTGAACGGCAAGCGCGGGACGTCCCACGAGTGACAACGGCGCACTATCCAGGACGTTGCGACAGTAGGGGATGCTGTTATTGGTGTGGGGTCGCCGGTCCAGCAGATTTGTTGCAGTGGGGAATGGCAGGGTTTTGATTTTTAAGGTTTGGAAAAATAATTTAGTTGTACTCGCAGTACAGCCGGACTAATGGAAATCATTTTGTGCGTTCTGCTGTGAAGCATTAATGGGCCTGGTAGAGCAGCGCCGTATCTGGTGCGGGAGTCTGCTCGGAATGCGCATCAACGGTCTCGAAGCGGGATCCATGTGACTTGAAAGAATTCATGCCCGGTGGGCCAGGAAGGTCGAGCTTGCTTTAGCAGGCCGCTGCCTTCTGTCGCGTGTGTCATTTCAATTCATTGAATTGAGGATGACTAAGTTACAGGCAATGTTGCTGAAAGCTTACGTGCTGGAGGCGCTTATCAGAAATCTAGAACTCTATTCATCGTCGGTTGAGTATCTGAAAACACAGGGCGTTGGAATCCATGCGGCGGGGTGCCGCAAGCGAAGAGGCTCGCCAGGTCTCTTTGCATAACAACTTGGTGTGAATGGCGAGAGGGGATTATGAAACCAATAGAAGCAGGATCGGCCATACGAAGAATACTTTGGGCCGAGGTGGCCCTGACGGCGATGGTCGGGACTTCGGCGTTTGCCCAGAGCCAGCCGTCACCAGCAGGGGTCGCGGTTCAAGCGCCTGTTACGGTCGCGCAGGCCGGTACGCAGGAGGGTGCCACGGCACCCGCAACGGGGACCGGCGCTGCCGTGGCGCCGGGTGTCAAGCAGCTCAAGACATTCGAGGTCACGGGCTCGCTGATTCGAACGTCGGACAAGGTCGGCACGACCGAGATCCAGACTGTCACGCAGAAGGACATCCAGCAAAGCGGCTACACCACAGTGGCTGACTTCCTGCGCGGTACCGCCGCCAACTCTGGCGCCAGCTGGTCGCAGTCGACGATGAACAGCGCAGCGCCGGGCGGAGCCGGCATCGCACTGCGTGGTCTGAGCGAAAAATACACACTGGTGCTGGTCGACGGACAACGCGTCGCCAACTACGCGCAGGCGGTGAACTTCACCGACACCTTCTTTGACGTCAACACGATTCCGCTGAGCATCGTCGACCACATCGACATCGTCAAAACGGGCGCGGTGTCGATCTACGGCTCCGATGCTATCGCGGGTGTCGTCAACATCATCACCAAGAAGAATTTTCAGGGCCTGCAGCTCGATACCCAACTGGGCAAGGCGCAGCACCCCGGCAATGGCCAGGGCAGCTTCAGCGTGCTCGGCGGCTTCGGGGATCTGAACTCGGATCGCTTCAACGTCACGGCCGCGGCAAGCTATTACCGCGACAGTGGGTCGACGCTGGCCGATCGCGATATGACGTCAGGGCAGGATTACACGCAGTACTCCGGTGGCAATAAAGCACCGTTTGGTCCGGGCCAGCAGTCGTACTGGACCACGCCCGGCGGTAACGTAGCGCTAAGCCCCTGCCCACCGGGCAGCACCCCAGGTACCAAGAACTGCGTGTACAACGTCGCTGCCGGCACCTCGCTGACACCGGCCCTGACGCGCCTGAACGCGAAGGTCCGCGGCACCTTCAAGATTGACGAGAACACCGAAGCGTACGCGGGCTTCTGGGTGAGCCGTGACGAAAGCGTGCAGTTGCAGGGACCCGCTGCGATCACTGCCAATTCGAACGTGTTTAACCCGGCGACCGGTTCTGTCGCACCGCTCTCGCGGACGGTGTCAGCGTCGAATCCGTTCAACCCGTTCGGCGTGCCGACGCCGATCAATCTGACGTTCCCGAACCAGATCGGCGTGGCGGATACCGTGTCGACGTTCTGGATGGCGTCGACGGGCATCAAGGGCTCGTACGACACCGGCAAGTTCGGCAACTGGGATTGGTCTGCCGACTACGGTCATTCGCAGAGCACGGTCGACACAAGCTACTCGAACCGCATCAACGTCGCGGGCGTCGAGAACATGCTGCTGAACGGCACGTACAATTTCGCGAATCCGTCCTCGACGCCTAACGGTTTGAACGGCGTATTCACCGACGACAACCAGCAGGCAATTTCGAAGATCGATAGCGTGACTGCCAAGACTTCGACGGCGAACCTGTTCAGCCTGCCGGCCGGCAACGTCGGTTTGGGGTTGGGCACGGAATTCCGTCATGAGTCTTCGACGATCAACCCGCAAACGTACGCGTCGCAGGGCATTACCGCACCGGCAAACGTGCAGACCGTCGCCAGCTCACGCAATGTGGCGGCCTTGTTCTACCAGATCGATATTCCGATCATCAAGAACCTGACCTTCACGCAAGCTGCCCGCTACGACCACTACAGCGACTTTGGCGGTGCCTTCTCGCCGAGCTTCGCGCTGCGCTTCCAGCCGGTGCGTATGCTGACGACCTTCGCATCGTACAGTCGCGGTTTCCGCGCGCCGACAGGGGTTGAGAACTCGCAGGCGGTCTATCTGGGTCACCAGAATCTGGTCGATCCGAACGATCCGAGCGGCGTGCCGACGAAGCACTTCACGACAGAACAGACCACCGGCAATCCGAATCTGCAACCTGAGCACACGAAGAACTACAACATCGGGTTCCAGTTGTCGCCGGACGCGTTGACCGATATCGGCGCGGCGTTCTACAAGGTCCATATTGACGGAGTGATCGGCACGGCAGATCCAAACGCAGTGCTTCAAGCGAACAACCCGACGACGGTGGTCCGCAATCCCGACGGTACGATCCGCTACATCGTGCAGCCGTTCGTGAATCTTGGTTCGCTCGATACCGACGGCTTCGACATGAACTTCCGCAGGGCACTCCGCACGCCGTACGGTATGTTCACGCTGACGGGTGACTGGGCTTACGTGTGGCACTACAAGCTGCGCAGCCCGGGTTCGCCGATACAGGACTTCGCTGGCAATAACCTCGCGCTGTTGCAACCGTTCGGTGCGAGTAATCCGCGGTGGAAGGGCAATACGACGCTGGCCTGGGATTTCCACAACCTGACGACCGCATTGACCTGGCAATACACCGGTCCGTACACGAATGCGGTGGCGGCGGAGTTCGGCGATGGCGGAACGGGTTCCGTCGCGTCGTACAGCCAGTTCAACCTGATGGCGACGTATCGCGGTATCAAGCACTGGACGATCTACGGCGGCATCACGAACCTGTTCGACAAGAAACCGCCGTTCGACGTCGAGTGGCAGGCCACGCCGGACATCACCGGCTACGACCAGTCGCTGTACACCGACCTTGGCCGCTTCTTCCAGATCGGTGCGACGTACCGTTTCTAATGGCTTGACCGAAGCGGTAACGACGCTTTAATACACTGGACGTACACCGCTTCCTGCCCGATGCACGGCAGGAAGCGGCACACGTCGACCCTCACGGTTCTCACTGCCTGCCTCATCCGGCGCCTCGGGTACAATCCGCCCAATCTCTGCGTTCTTCCATCAAGTCCGGCGTTGGCACGGGCGAACCGCTTACCCCCTGGATTCTCATGTCTCACGTTGTCAGACGCCGGCCCGATGGTCGGCTGATTCTGTTGCTCGGTGCGCTTGCCGCCTGCGGTCCGCTCTCGACGGACATGTATCTGCCGAGCCTGCCATCGATCGCGCTCGCGTTCGGCGTCACGTCTGCCGTCGCACAATCCACGCTGACCAGTTTCATGGCCGGGTTCTCGGTGGGCATGCTGTTGTACGGCCCGCTCTCCGATGCCTATGGACGGCGCCCGATCCTGCTCGGCGGCATTGTGCTGTTTACGCTGTCGAGCATCGCGTGCGTGTTCTCGTTCTCGATCGGCTCACTCGTGTTCGTACGGTTTCTGCAGGCGCTCGGGGCGGGCGCGGCGTCGGTGCTCTCGCGCGCCATCGCGCGCGATGCGCACGAGCCGACCGATGCGGCGCGCGTGCTGTCGATGGTCGCGATCGTCACCGCAGTGGGGCCGCTGCTGGCGCCGTTGATTGGCGGCCAGTTGCTGTTGCTCGGCAGCTGGCGTGTGGTGTTCATGGCGCTCACGCTGTTCGGCGCGTGCTGTGCCGTGACCGCGTATCTGCGCGTGCCGGAAACCTGGCCGCGCGAGAAGCGCGCGAATTCGGCGGTGCTGCAATCGTTCGCCGCTTACGGCCGGCTGCTGCGAGATCCGCTGGTGTGGGGGCACTTGCTATGCGGCGGGATGGCGTTCGCATCGATGTTCACGTACATCTCGGCGACGCCGTTCGTCTACATCGACTATTTCCACGTATCGCCGCAGCACTATGGGTTCTTCTTCGGGCTGAACGTGTTCGGCATCATCGTCGGTAACTTCCTGAATACGCGTTTCGTCGGGCGCGTGGGGCAGCTGCGCATCATCTCGAGCGCGGCGACGATCAGCTGCATCGCATCGCTGTTCGTCGCGCTGGTGTGCATCACCGGTTGGGGTGGGCTGTGGTCGATCGTGGTCGGGTTGTTCTTCGTGGTCGGCGTGGTGGGTGTGCTGTCGGCCAACTGCACGACCGACCTGATGCACCGCTATCCGCACAACGCAGGCGCTGCGGCTGCGGTGTTTGGCGCGGTGCAGCTCGCGCTCGGTGCGCTTGCGAGCATTGTGGTCGGGCTATGGCACGACACGTCGCCGCTCGGCATGGGCATCACGATCGGCGCGGCCGGTGTGCTGTGTTATGTGGGACGTCTGTTGATCTTGCGCTGGCACGATCGGCCGGTGCGGTAGGGCGTTAGTGCGGTAGCGCCGCGCAGGGAAGGGTGCGAACGTGCTGTGCTCAAGAAGTACTTGGGCCGGGCCTCACGCACCGTGCGTGGCAGCCCGAGCCCACTCCATCACACGTACACCCTAATCACGCGCCGTCGACGCCGCGCCATGGCTGAGCCAGTCGAGCACAGCTGTTGCCTCATCGTCGGCACCGTCGCGCACTTTCGCGAGCGCTTCGCGGACATCGGCGTCCGGTGCGGCATGACGGATCGCCACGCCCACCGCGAGGATGTCGATCATCACGAGATGCAGGATCCGCGAAATCATCGACAACTGCGACTCGCGCATTTCGATGTGATCGGTTTCGAGCGCCACCGTCGCGCGCTTCGCGAGCGGCGTGTTGCTCGACGTGATCGCGATCACCTGCGCACCAGCCTGCATCGCTACTTCAAGCACACGCAACAGTTCGGGCGCGCGCCCCGATTTCGACACCGCAACAATCACATCACCCTTGCCGAGTAACGCCGCTGACGCAGCCTGCATGTACAGGTCGCCGTACGCGATGGTCGGAATGCCGAAGCGGAAGAACTTGTAGTGCGCGTCCTGCGCGACGATGTTCGAATTGCCGAGCCCGTAGAACTCGATACGCCGCGCACCGGTAAGCAGATCGATCGCGCGCTCGACGTGTTCGAAATTTAGATGCTCACGCAACTGCAGGATCGCGGACACCGTGTTATCGAGCACCTTCGCGCCGAAATCGGTGGCGGTATCGCCGAGATGCACCTGGCTGTGGCTGACCGGAATCGTGCCGGTAAGACCGGTGGCCAGCTTCAGCTTGAAGTCGGACAGCCCCTGACAGCCAAGCGACCGGCAAAAGCGGATCACCGTCGGCTGGCTGACGTCGGCCTTGCGCGCGATATCGACGATCGGGTCGTTAATGATCGAGCGCGGATGATTGAGCGCGAGATCGGCGACGCGTCGTTCGGCCGGCGTCAGTGCATCGCGCATCTGCCTGATCCGCTCGAACACCGCCGACGATCCACCGCCCGCGCGATTCGACAGTTGCTCCGCGAGGATCGCGGAAACGCCCAGAAAAGCCGGGTATTCCGCCGTAATCACATAGGTCGGCACGTTCTGCAGATATCCCTCGAAGCGACCCTTCGCCTCGAAGCGCTCGCGAAACGACGAGTGCGCGAACACATCGCCAAGCCGCGGTACAACACCACCGCCGATATAGATACCGCCGAGCGCGCCCAGCGTCATCGCGACGTTGCCAGCGAAATTACCGAGGATGCCGCAGAAGCAGTCGATCGTTTCAGCGGCAAGTTCATCGCCCTCAAGTGCACGCTTGACGATCTCCGACGTATCGCACGAAGGCGCGACGCGTTTCTTGTCGCGAGCCGCGAGCGCGCGATAGATCACCTCGATGCCAGGGCCGGCGACGACGCGTTCGAACGACACATGCGACCACTTCTTGCGCGCGTACTGCAGCACCAGGTCTTCGCGTTCATCTTGCGGCGAGAAGCTCGCGTGACCGCCTTCGCTGCCGAGCGCGATCCAGCGATCATCGGCGGGAATCAGGCCCGAGACGCCAAGGCCGGTGCCCGGCCCGAGCAAACCGATCACGCTGTTCTGACGGCGCGCGCCGCCGCCTACCTGCACGCGCTGCGTGTCGGTGAGGCCCGGCAGCGCCATCGCGAGCGCGGTGAAATCGTTGACGACAAGCAGCGTATCGAAGCCGAGCGCGCGGCGCGTTGCTTCGATCGAAAAGGTCCAGTCGTGATTGGTCATGCTGACCTGATCGCCATCGACCGGATTCGCAATTGCAATCGCCGCGTGATTCACGCGACCGATCTTTGTGTCCTTCAGATACTTCTGGATGACCTCGGCGACACCGGAATACTCCGCGCACGGATAGACGCGCACCTGGGTAATCTCGCCCTGTTTCACTTCGAGCGCAAAGCGCGCATTGGTGCCGCCGATGTCGGCGAGGAGCCTCGGTCCGTCGGCGTGCTGGCCCGTACCGGGCACAGCCTTAGTTTGCACACCAGTAGACATCGAGTCTCACTCCCTTGTCGTTCGCCAGCGTCGAGATGGCATTTTTTTGTGGCGCAGCGGCAGCGGCATTGAGTACGTCGAGCTTGCTCTGTCCGGCGATCAGCAGGAACAGGTGACCGACCTGTTTCAGCGCGCTCATCGACCAGCTCACGCGTGCGTGGGGCGCGGCGCCCGGATGCACGGCGACGAAGTGCTCGGGTGTGGAAATCGCGAAGTCCCATTCCGGCGAATCGGCGAAGATCGACGCGGTATGGCCGTCTTCACCCATACCGAGCACGGCGACATCGGGCACGCGGCGCGCGGGGTCGGCGTTCAGCGCGGCGATGTGCGCATCGAGCGCCTGGGTCGTGTCGACGAGCGGCCAGAAGGTGGCGTCGCGCGTGGCGTTCTGCAGCAGCGTCTCGTGCACGAGACGCGCATTGCTCGCGCTGTCCGTTTCCGGCACCCACCGATCGTCGACCAGCGTGACGAGAATGCGCGCCCAGTCGAACGGCTGGGTGGAGAGATTTTGCAGGAACGGACGTGGGCTGGTGCCGCCCGATACTGCGAGCGTGGCCAGGCGCGCGCCGGTTGCGGACGCGTTTGTCGTTGCGGCAAGCGACGCATGTAGCGCGTCGCCTACTGCCTTCGCCAGCGCGTCGGATTGGGCGCGCGGGTCGTCGAAAGCGTGAAGCTCGATCACTTCTCCTCCGTACAGCTTTCTTGTTAGTTTGCAGGGCGGGCCGCAGAGCGGCCCCGTGGATAGTGCGTCAACGGTCCGCGTGTAGAACTGCGCGCGGACGTCGCCCCGTTCAGTTTTCTACCTTCAATTTTCTTCCTCGAGCCAGCAGGTGCCGTGCTGCGCAAGCATCGCGCTTGCAGCCGCCGGTCCCCACGTGCCCGCCGCGTACGGTTTCGGTGCCTTGTTTGCCGCCGCCCAGTCGTTCAGGATTGGCTCGACCCAGCGCCATGCGGCTTCCTGCTCGTCGCGCCGCACGAACAGCGCGAGCCGGCCGTTGATCACATCGAGAAGCAGCCGCTGATAAGCCTCCATCTGGTTTTCGCGGAAGAACTGGTCGAACGCGAGATCGAGATGGACGCTGGCGAGGTTCATGCCTTCGCCAGGTTGCTTGGCGAGGCAATACAGACGGATCGTTTCGTTCGGCTGCAGGCGGATGACAAGACGGTTCGCACCGGGGCGCAGCGCGGTCGGTCCCAGCGCCGAATGCGGCACCGGACGGAAATTCACGACGATCTCCGCGACGCGATCGGCCAGCCGTTTGCCGGTGCGCAGGAAAAACGGCACACCTGCCCAGCGCCAGTTCTCGATCTCGACTTTCAGCGCGACGAAGGTCTCGGTCGTGCTGTCCTTTTTCACGCCAGGTTCGGTCGCGTACGCGGGCACCGCTGTGCCACGAATCACGCCCGCGTGATATTGACCGCGCACCGCGACGCGCTGGATATCGCGCGGATCGATCGGCTTGAGCGCGCGCAGCACACGCAGTTTTTCATCGCGTACCGAGTCCGAATCCATTGAATGCGGCGGTTCCATCGCGACGATCGAGAGCAGTTGCAACAGGTGGTTCTGCACCATGTCGCGCAGCGCGCCGGTATTGTCATAGAAATCGCCGCGCGCCTCGACACCGAGTTCTTCGGCGATCGTGATCTGAATACTTTCGACCCATTCGCGGCGCCACAGCGGCTCGAACAGCGCATTGCCGAAGCGCAGCGCGAGCAGGTTCTGCACCGGCTCCTTGCCGAGATAGTGGTCGATCCGGTATATCTGCTCTTCCGCGAAAATCTCGCCGACCGCGTCGTTGATCGCATTCGATGACTGCAGGTCGTAGCCGAGCGGCTTTTCCAGCACGATGCGCGCGTTTTCGTTGAGTCCCACCGATGCCAGCGCATGACAGATCGGCACGAACAGCGACGGCCCGGTAGCGAGGTAGAACACGCGCGTGCCGGACAGCTTGTTCACTGCGTCGCGCAGCAGCACGAAGTCTTCGGCCTTGCTGAGATCGAGCTTCACGTACTCGATGCGCGCCAGAAAACGTTCCCATACGGCTTCGTCGAGACCATCCTTCGACACATACGGTTTGACGTGCCCATTCACCCATTCGATGTACCCGGCACGATCCTCCTCATGCCGCGCGACACCGACGATCTTGCCGCTGTCCGCCAGCATGCCTGCACGGTGCGCTTCATACAGTGCGGGCAGGATCTTGCGCATCGACAGATCGCCGGTTCCGCCGAAGAGCACGAAGGTGAAGCTTGAATCGGTTTGCATGAGTCTCCGTCGATGTCCAGGTGCCGCCGAGGTGCGCGCCAGGTGAGCGCGAAGTGAACGTCCGGGCGGCCGTAGTCCGATAAAATTTTTTTTGACACTGAATTGTAGTTTAACTACAATCCAAATCAAGAGGTAGCGCTAATTCGATGAAAAAAGCGTATCCGGGAGCTGCGAGATACACGTTTTCCCGAATCGGTGGTTGTGCCCCGCATGTTAACGGAACATCCGGTTTCTGCATGGGCTGGCGGGCAGTCCCGCTGCCGTTCTGCAGTCCGGTGAACCGGCAAATGTGCGGTGCGCCTCGAGTCTGCAACTCGCCTCCGGCACACCGGGTTAACGGGTGCGAGGCGGGGCAGGCAAAAATCAAAAGAGGAGACAGTCAATTGCATCCCGAATCACTCATCTCTTGAGCGTCCTGCGGCCGGACAACGGCTTGCCGGCACATGCTGCGCATGCGTCTGCCCGAGGCTCGACCGCTCAATCGTTTTGCCTGTTTGAACCACTCACTGCACCCTGGCTATATCAGGGGCCATTCGTTTTTTGTTCAGGTGTCTGGAGGAGATAAGCAATGAAATTTCGCGCGATCATGGGCGCACTGTGCGCCGCGGGTCTGATGTGTGGCGTGTCGGCCGTGCAGGCAGCCGAGTCGGTCGAAGTACTGCACTGGTGGACGTCGGGCGGCGAATCGAAGGCTGTCGGCGTGCTGAAAGACGACATGCAGAAGCAGGGTTACACGTGGAAGGACTTCGCGGTTGCGGGCGGCGCAGGGGCGGCGGCCATGACGGCACTGAAGACCCAGGTAATCTCGGGCAACGCACCGACGGCGGCGCAGATCAAGGGTCCGCTGATCCAGGAATGGGCCGATCAGGGTGTACTGGTACCGATCGACTCGGTCGCGGGTGACTGGAAGAAGAACCTGCCGCCGCAGATCGACAAGATCATGCACGCGGGCGGTCACTATGTTGCCGCACCGTTCTCGGTGCACCGCGTGAACTGGGTGTGGATCAACAAGGCCGCGCTCGACAAGGTCGGTGCAAAACCGCCGACCACCTGGCCGGAATTCTTCGCACTCGCCGACAAGCTGAAGGCTGCCGGCATCCAGCCGGTGGCTGCCGGTGGTCAACCGTGGCAAGACCTGACGCTGTGGGAAGACGTCGTGCTGTCGCAAGGCGCCGACTTCTACAAGAAGGCGATTGTCGACCTCGACCAGAAGACCCTGACGTCCGCGCAGATGGTCAACGTGTTCGACACGGTTCGCAAGATCCAGTCGTACATGGATAACGGCCGCACCGGCCGCGACTGGAACCTGGCGACGGCGATGGTCATCAACGGCAAGGCCGGCATGCAGTTCATGGGCGACTGGGCGAAGGGCGAGTTCGCGAACGCGGGCAAGCAGTCGGGTACGGACTACATCTGCGCACCGGTGCCGGGCACGTCGAAGCAATACACGTTCAACGTCGACTCGTTCGTGTTCTTCCAGCAGAAGGGTCAGACGGCGGCGACCGCCGGTCAGCTCGCGCTTGCGAAGACGATCATGAGCCCGGAATTCCAGGAGCAGTTCAGCCTGTACAAGGGTTCGATCCCGGTGCGCCTCGGTGTGCCGATGGACAAGTTCGATGCATGCGGCAAGCAGTCGTACGCGGATGAACAGACGGCGATCAAGGCGGGCGGTTATGTTCCGTCGCTGGCACACGGTATGGCTCAGGCAGATGCAACCGCCGGCGCCATCACCGACGTCGTCACGAAGTTCATGAACTCGACGCAAGACTCGAAGAGCGCAGTCGATGCGCTCGCCAAGGCTGCAAAGACGAAGTAAGCAGGATGGCTACGTGCCCGGTTGCGTCGTTCACGCGTAACCGGGCACGCGCCATGTATGACGCCTTACCCGAAGCCACACCCCATGCCAGTCCAGCGTTGCGTTGCATACCTGCAGTCGCGGGCCGCATAGTTTCAGGAGTCGAGTAGTGACTGCTTCTCTTAGCGGAAACGGGAAGAACACGGCCGCCGTGACCCGCCGCACTTCGCCGCTATCGGCGTTTGCCGACCGCTGGATTCCGAAGCTGGTGCTTTCCCCCAGCATCGTGATCAGCCTCATCTTTGTTTACGGCTTTATCCTCGTTACCGGTTTTCTATCGTTGTCCGATTCGCGGTTGATGCCGCGCTACAACTTCGTCGGCCTCGACCGCTATCGCGAACTGTTCGAGAACGACGTCTGGTGGACCGCTGCCGCGAACCTCGGCTGGTTCGGCATTCCGTTCATTGCAATCTGCGTCGCGCTCGGCCTGTTTCTCGCCATCCTGCTCGATCAGCAGATCCGTAACGAAGGTGCGTTGCGCGCGATCTTTCTGTATCCGATGGCGCTGTCGTTCATCGTGACCGGCACCGCGTGGCAATGGATCCTGAATCCCAACCTCGGTATGCAGAAGGTGTTTCACGACTGGGGCTGGACGAGCTTTACCTTCGACTGGCTCGACAATCCCGATCGCGCGATCTTCTGTATCGTGATCGCCGCTGTCTGGCAGTCCACCGGCTTCGTGATGGCGCTGTTCCTTGCGGGCCTGCGCGGCGTCGACGCTGAAATCTTCAAGGCGGCACAGGTGGATGGTGCGCGGTTGCCCACCATCTATCGCCGCATCGTGATTCCGAGCATGCGCCCGGTGTTCTTCTCGGTACTGCTCATTCTCTGTCACATCACGATCAAGACCTTCGACCTCGTCGTCGCGTTGACCGCGGGCGGCCCGGGTACCTCGTCGTCGCTGCCGGCCATGTTTATGTACACGTTTTCGTTTAACCGAGGGCAGCTTGGCGTCGGCGCAGCATCGTCGATGATGATGCTCGCAACCGTCGTGGCCGTACTCGTGCCGCTCATGTATATGGAATCGAGGAGCACGCGCAATGCAGCCTAAGATGACGATTAGCCGTGCCGTCATTTATGCGGCCTTGATTCTGTTTGCGTTGTATTTCCTGTTTCCGCTGTACGTGATGCTGTCCACGTCGTTCAAGGATCTGGATCAGTTGCGTCACGGCAACCTGTTGACGCCGCCGTCCAGCCCGACCTTCGCACCGTGGATCAAGGCATGGAGCCAGGCGTGTACGGGTGTGCGGTGCGACGGCATGGAACCGTTCTTCATGAACTCGGTGCGGATGGTGATCCCGGCCGTGCTGATCTCGTCGATCATCGGCGCGTTCAACGGCTATGTGCTCACGCACTGGCGGTTCCGCGGCGCCGATGCGCTCTTCACGATGCTGCTGGTGGGCTGCTTCATCCCGTTCCAGGCAATCTTGCTGCCGATGGCGCGCGTCGAAGGTTTCTTCGGCCTGTCGAATACGGTGGGCGGACTCGTGCTAGTGCACGTGGTGTACGGGATTGCTTTCACGACGATGTTCTTCCGCAACTTCTACGTGAGTATTCCGGCTGAACTCGTGAAGGCGGCGCGTATCGACGGGGCGGGGTTCTTCGTGATCTTCACGAAGATCCTGCTGCCAGTATCGCTGCCGATCTTCATGGTCTGCCTGATCTGGCAGTTCACGCAGATCTGGAATGACTTCCTGTTCGGGATCGTGTTTTCCGGTGTCGATTCGATGCCGATCACGGTTGCGCTGAACAACCTCGTCAATACGTCGACCGGGGTGAAGGAATACAACGTCGACATGGCTGGCGCGATCATCGCCGCGCTGCCCACGCTACTCGTCTACGTGATCGCCGGCCGCTACTTCGTGCGCGGCCTGACGGCGGGCGCGGTGAAGGGCTAATCCAACGGACGCCGCGGCGGCGCAGTGCGCCTCGCGGCTTGAACAGCATCCGGCCGGCGGCGCTTCGCGCGGCGGGTTCGAAGCAGTACAGAGACTAGAGGAATCACAGCATGGCAAGCCTTTCCATCCGTGACGTATACAAGACTTACCCGAACGGCGTGCCGGTTCTGAAGGGTGTCGATATCGACATCGAAGACGGGCAGTTCCTGATTCTGGTCGGCGGCTCCGGCTGCGGGAAGTCGACGCTGCTGAACATGATCGCCGGTCTCGAGACCGTGACGAAGGGCGAGATCCTGATCGACGGTAAGGTCGTGAACGACCTGTCGCCGAAGGATCGCGACATCGCAATGGTGTTCCAGTCGTATGCGCTGTATCCGTCGATGACAGTGCGCGAGAACATCTCGTTTGGCCTGAACATCCGCAAGGTGCCGAAGGCCGAGCAAAGCCAGATTGTGGAGCGTGTGTCGAACATGCTGCAGATCCAGCATCTGCTCGATCGCAAGCCCGGTCAGCTATCGGGCGGCCAGCGTCAGCGTGTCGCAATGGGCCGTGCGCTTGCACGCGATCCGGTGATGTTCCTGTTCGACGAACCGCTGTCGAACCTCGATGCGAAGCTGCGCATTGAAATGCGTTCGGAAATCAAGCTGCTGCATCAACGTCTTGGTACGACGATCGTGTATGTGACGCACGATCAGATCGAAGCGATGACGCTTGGCGACCGTATTGCGGTGATGAAGGACGGCGTTGTGCAGCAGTTCGGCGCGCCGCAGGACATCTACGATTCGCCGTCCAATCTCTTTGTCGCGGGTTTTATCGGCGCACCGCCGATGAACTTCATTCAGGGCAAGGTGGTGGAGCAGGGTGCGGGGTTCGGTATGGAACTCGATACCGGTGCGCGGCGCAGTGTGTTGAATCTGCCGTTCGACGGCAAGGTGAAGAGCCATGTTGGGCGCGAAGTGATTCTTGGGCTGAGGCCGGAGCGCATCACCGATGCACGGAGCGCGCATAACGTTGGAGATGCGCAGTTGCAGTCGATGGAAGTGAAGATCGATGTGATCGAGCCGACCGGGCCGGATACGCTGGTGTTCGCGCAGGTGAATGGCAAGCGGGTGGTGAGTCGGGTACATCCGGCGTCGAATCCGCAGCCGCTGACGAATATGAATTTGTTGTTTGATGTGTCGAAGGCGGTGCTGTTTGATCCTTCGAATGAGGAGCGGATTGCATAGGGTTTGGGGTTTTCTGTCTTGTGTCGGGGTGCTTTGATTTAGCGCCGCTAGTTTTTGTTTGCCTGGGCAGGCGGCTTCGATTTAGCGCCTCGTGGCGCAGGCGTTGCCCCTGTGCGGGGCGGCACCTTCTTTCTTTGCCGCGGCAAAGAAAGAAGGCAAAGAAAGCCGCCCGAGACGTTACCGAGTCGTTTCCGCGTGTAGCCCTCGTGGCCCGCACCTAAGTGTCGCCCTCGCACTGAAACGGTAGTGGTCCGAGACGAGATCACACCTCGCCCCGCCAACGGTAGTGACAAGGCGCTCATCCGTTCCGGCGGGCTTCGCCGCCGACGGGCATAACCCGCTTCGGCTTCGTTTAGCGCATCCTTGCGGCTTCGACTTCAGGCTTGCTCTCCCTTCTACTTGCCGCTTCAACTTCGTCGCCGACTTCTCGTTCGGGCTTGCGTCTTGAACTGTCCTTCAGCTTTCGCATTCAACTTGACGTCCCGCTGTCCTCGTCGGGTTTCCGCTGTGGTCACCCAACCGCGAGCACGTAGTGCGAGTGGGATGAATGACGGCCTTGTCACTATCGGTTGAGATGCGAGGGATGGTCTCGTTTCGGACCACTACCGTTTCAGTGCGAGAACGACACTTAGGCGCGGGCCACAAAGGCTGCACACGGAAATGACCCGCTATCGTCTCGAGCGGCTTTCTTTGCCTTCTTTCTTTGCCGCGGCAAAGAAAGAAGGTGCCGCCCCGCACAGGGGCAACGCCTGCGCCGCGAGGCGCTAACGAAGAGCCGCCGCCCTAGGCAAACAAGAACCAGCCGCCAGGCGCAAAAAACAAAGCCGCCCGCACATGCAAGAAACCCAAGTCAGACCGCCAGCCGCCCAGGCTGCAACAACACCAGTACCGCGCCAGCGCCCCCATCATTCGGCCGCGCCTGGCAAAACGCGATGACCTCTTCCTTCTGCACGAGCCACGCGCGAACCTTGCCCTTCAGCACGGGCTCCTTGCCCACCGACCCAAGCCCCTTGCCGTGTATCACCCGCAGACACCGCAGACCACGCTTAACCGAGTCGCGCACGAAACCAGCCAGCGCGTCGCGCGCTTCATCCCGACGCATGCCATGCAGGTCCAGTTGCGCCTGCACGATCCACTCGCCGCGGCGTAATTTGCGCACCACATCCTGACTAATTCCCGGACGACAGTAGTACAACGTGTCGTCGGTTTCGAGCAGCACCTCGGGATCGAACTCGTCGGATAACGCCTCCTGTAGCACCGCTTCTTCGTCGAGCTGGGTCTGCACCGGCAGCGGGGCAGGTGGCTGACGCGGCACCGATGCACGCGGCGGAACCGTAAGCGGCGCGACTGCGCCAATCTCACGACGGAACAGGTCGGCATCGGCGGTGGCTTCGCGGTGTGCTTGCTGGGCGACGATGCGTTCCCGTTCGCGGCGCTCGGCTGCACCCTTCAGCGAATCGCGCAATGCACCGAGGCCGGCAAGTCCCGGCGCGGGTTCGGCGGCCGCTTTTGTGGGTGCGGCGGCGGGTGGCGCGGGTTGTGCCGGCGCGGGCTTCGCGCGTTTCGGTTCGCTAGGGTGAGGCAGGTTCTTCGGCATGACGGTCAGACAGATCGCGCTGCAAGGTGAATCGGAGCAATCGGGGCCACGTGTCGCTAACGACGCTACCCACAAGACACTACAAACAACAAGGGCCGCTGGCTTGTCGGCCGCGGCCCCTGCTCGGTGTGCGTCGGGTAGCGCCCGGACGCTATTTTACCGTTCTGCTTCCGCGCTCAACACGTGTTCGCCGGCGGTTTCGTGGATGCTCTCCAGATAGCGCTGCGCGTCGAGTGCGGCCATACAGCCCGTGCCGGCGCTCGTGATGGCCTGGCGGTACACATGGTCCTGCACGTCGCCGGCAGCGAACACGCCCGGGATGCTCGTGCCTGTCGCATTGCCCGTGAGGCCGCCGTTCGTGATGATGTAGCCGTTCTTCATTTCCAGCTGGCCTTCGAACAGATCGGTGTTCGGCTTGTGGCCGATCGCGACGAAGATGCCTTGCAGGCCGAGGTCGGTGGTGGCGCCGGTTTGCGCGTGCTTGATGCGCAGACCGGTTACGCCGGACTGGTCACCCTTCACTTCGTCGAGCACGTGGTTCCACTTGATCTCAACGACGCCTTCCTTTTCCTTCGCGAGCAGGCGGTCGATCAGGATCGGCTCGGCGCGGAATTTGTCGCGGCGATGGATCACCGTCACTTTCTTCGCGATGCCCGCGAGATAGAGTGCCTCCTCGACCGCCGTATTGCCACCGCCGATCACCGCAACGTCCTGCTTCTTGTAGAAGAAGCCGTCGCAGGTCGCGCAGGCGGACACGCCCTTGCCCATGAACGCTTCTTCGGAGGGCAGGCCAAGATACTGCGCCGATGCGCCAGTCGCGATGATCAGCGAGTCGCAGGTGTATTCGCCAGCATCGCCGATCAGGCGGATCGGCTTTTCGCCGAGCTTCGCGGTGTGGATGTGATCGAAGACGATCTCGGTGTTGAAGCGCTCGGCATGTTCCAGAAAGCGCTGCATCAGTTCCGGTCCCTGTACGCCGTTCGCGTCGGCGGGCCAGTTTTCGACGTCGGTCGTGGTCATCAGCTGGCCGCCCTGTGCGAGCCCCGTGACGAGTACCGGCGCCAGGTTGGCGCGCGCCGCATAGACGGCAGCGGTATAGCCGGCGGGGCCGGAACCGAGAATCAGAACCTTGGCGTGTTTGGTGGGTGCGGGCATGATCGAAATCCGTAAATAGCGTCCGGCCGGGTGGTGCAGGATGATGCGAAGCCGGGAACGTGTGTCGAAACTGTAGATGGGTATCAGTCCGGCATTATAAAGGGCGGGGCAATCGGCCGCTCCATGAAGCTTTGCGATGGCGGCGATAGCAAGACGCATGAGCCTTGCCGGTGGTGTCTGCAAGGCTCCCTGAACAAGGCTGGGTGCGGGTAGCCGGGAGTCGGCGGGCCCATGAAACCCCGATTTCCCCCTCCAGACCCGGTTACCGTCATTTACAGCCTTGTACGCAATACAACGTTTACAATAGACCGGATCAATCGACTGGCGGCTGGCCCAGCCCGCAACACGCACCGGACCGCCCACGCAACAGGATCAATGGCAAAAGCTACTTATTCCGCGAACGCGCAGGCATTGCCGCACCGCATGTCGCGTCTCTTCACCGAAATCCGCTGGATCCTGCAGGTGGCGCTCGGCGTATTCCTGCTGATGGCACTCGTCAGCTACAGCCGCCACGATCCGAGCTGGACGCACGCGGCGCAGGTCGATCGCATCGCCAACTGGGCGGGCCGCGTCGGCGCGTGGACCTCCGACATCCTGCTGCTGCTGTTCGGGCTGTCCGCCTACTGGTGGATCGTGCTGCTCGCACGGCGCATCTCCGCAAACTACCGGCGCATCACACATCACGAAGCGGTTTCCGACGACGGTCCGCGCGATATCAGCTGGCTGGCCGAAGCGCTCGCGTTCGTCGTGGTGCTGCTCGCGTGCGACGGCATCGAGGCGCTGCGCATGTGGTCGCTCAAAGTGCAGTTGCCGCGCGCCCCTGGCGGCGTGGTCGGCGAAGCGGTGGCGCGCGGCGTGTCGCACGCGCTCGGCTTCACCGGCGGTACGCTCGCGCTGCTGGTCGTGCTGGCCGCTGCGCTGTCGCTGTACTTCCGCTTCTCGTGGCTGTCGGTGGCGGAGCGGGTCGGCGATTCGATCATCTCTGCGGTGACGTTCGCGAAGCTGCGCCGCGAGGCCGGCCGCGATCGCAAGCTCGGTGAAGCAGCGGCCGTCAAACGCGAAGGGAAAGTCGAACAGGGCCGCGTGCGGATCGAGGAACACGAGCCGGTCACGATCATCGCGCCGGTCGTGAAGCCTGAAAAATCCGAACGCGTCGAGAAGGAGCGGCAGGTGCCGCTCTTCACCGACCTGCCTGGCGATTCGACCTTGCCACCGGTCTCGCTGCTCGATCCCGCACCCGAAGTACAGGAAACCATCTCCGCCGATACGCTCGAATTCACTTCGCGTCTGATCGAAAAGAAGCTGAAGGATTTCGGCGTCGATGCGAGCGTGATTGCTGCTTATCCTGGGCCGGTCGTGACGCGCTACGAGATCGAACCGGCCACCGGCGTGAAGGGCAGCCAGATCGTCAATCTTGCGAAGGACCTCGCGCGTTCGCTGTCGCTGGTATCGATCCGTGTCGTCGAGACGATTCCGGGCAAGAACTACATGGCGCTCGAACTGCCGAACCAGCGCCGGCAAACCGTGCGGCTGTCGGAGATTCTCGGTTCCGCCGTCTATGCGGATGCGTCGTCGCCGCTGACCATGGGTCTCGGCAAGGACATCGGTGGCAAGGCGGTCTGCGCCGATCTCGCGAAAATGCCTCACTTGCTGGTGGCCGGCACGACCGGCTCGGGCAAGTCGGTGGGGATCAACGCGATGATCCTCTCGCTGCTCTACAAGGCGAGCGCCGAGCAGGTGCGGATGATCCTGATCGATCCGAAGATGCTCGAAATGAGCGTCTACGAAGGCATTCCGCATCTGCTGTGTCCGGTCGTCACCGACATGAGCCAGGCCGGCCACGCGCTGAACTGGACGGTCGCCGAGATGGAGCGCCGCTACAAGCTGATGAGCAAGCTCGGCGTGCGCAATCTCGCGGGCTACAACAACAAGATCGACGAAGCGGCGAAGCGCGAAGAGAAGCTGCCGAATCCGTTCAGCCTCACGCCGGACGATCCCGAACCGCTCAACCGGCTGCCGAACATCGTCGTCGTGATCGACGAACTCGCCGACCTGATGATGGTGGTTGGCAAGAAGGTCGAAGAGCTGATCGCGCGGATCGCGCAGAAGGCGCGCGCGGCGGGCATTCACCTGATCCTCGCGACGCAGCGTCCGTCGGTCGATGTGATCACCGGGCTCATCAAGGCGAACGTGCCGACGCGGATGGCGTTCCAGGTGTCGTCGAAGATCGATTCGCGCACGATTCTGGACCAGCAGGGCGCGGAATCGCTGCTTGGTATGGGCGACATGCTGTACTTGCCGCCGGGTAGCGGTTTGCCGGTCCGCGTGCATGGCGCATTCGTGTCCGACGAGGAAGTACATCGCGTCGTCGACAAGCTCAAGGAGCAGGGCGAGCCGAACTACATCGAGGGCATTCTCGAAGGCGGCACGCTGGGTGAAGGCGACGAGGGTTCCGCGGGCGCTGCGGGAACTGGCGCTGCGGGCGGCGAGTCCGACCCGCTGTACGATCAGGCGGTCGAGATCGTCATCAAGAATCGTCGCGCGTCGATTTCGCTCGTGCAGCGGCATCTGCGGATCGGCTACAACCGCGCCGCCCGGCTGCTCGAACAGATGGAGCAGTCGGGGCTCGTGTCGGCGATGTCGTCGAACGGCAACCGCGAGATTCTTGTGCCGACCCGGGATGCCGACTAGTGCGGTTTAGCGCGGTTGCGTAGCCGTAGCATGTCTCGCAGCGCGCTCAATATCGCCTGGCGAGCCCTGCGGCAACCCGCCCCGTCCGCCTCGAAAACTGGCCACCCCGCGCGGCCATCCGATTCCATTCACGGAGAAACACCATGCAGCACTACGCCGGGCAGGATGCCCGCCACGCACTCGTCCGCTTGGGCCCTGTAAGCCGCCTGGGTCACCTGATCCGCACGTTGGCGCGCGCCGCCGGTTGCGTTGCGATCGGCGCATCGTTGCTGGCAGCATCGCCGGTATTCGCAAGCGGCACCGAGCAGTTGCAGGCGTTTGTCGCGCAGGTGCATTCGGCGCGCGGCTCGTTCGTGCAGCGTGAAATCAAGGCACCGAACAACGCGGCGGGTGCAAGCGGCGCACTGCCTACCACGCGCACGGGCGGCACGTCGAGCGGCACGTTCTCGTTCGCGCGACCGGGCAAGTTCATCTGGTCGTACGAGAAACCGTATCAACAGTTGCTGGAGGCCGACGGCGACAAGCTCTATGTGTACGACAAGGACCTGAATCAGGTCACGATCCGCAAGCTCGGTGGCGCACTCGGTGCGAGCCCGGCGGCGATCCTGTTCGGCAGCAACGATCTGGACAAGAATTTCACGCTGCAGGACGCGGGCGTGAAGGATGGGATCGACTGGCTCGAACTGACGCCGAAGGCGAAGGACACGCAGTTCCAGCGCGTCGGTATCGGCTTCCGGAACGGCAACCTCGAAGCGATGGAGCTGCACGACGTGTTCGGCAACGTGACGTTGCTCACGTTCACGAACATGGAGAAGAACCCGGCGTTGCCCGCCGATCAGTTCAAGTTCACGGTGCCGAAGGGCGCTGATGTGATCAACGGCTGAACGCGTTTTTAGCAGATCTTGCGCCGGGCATCGGCTGCCCGGCATCTCGCACGCTATGCCGCGTAAGCCCGCCTGCGGAACGATACGAACGCCAGATAACCGAGTGCGCCGATCGCGAGCGCGGGCAGCGTCGCGCCGAGATTCGGTAGCCACTGGTTGATCGCGTGATAGGCGGCGATGCCGATCACCCACGCGGCGAACGCGCTCATGTGCCAGCCGCCCGAGAATCCGTAACGCCCGCGCAGGTCAGCGAGCGCGGCGGCTTCGATGCGGCGCCTGCGCACGATGAAGTGATCGGCGAGCACGACGCCGAAGAGCGGCGCGAACACCGAGCCGATCAGCAGCAGGAAATTCTGATACTTCGCCATCGGCACCAGCAACGCGATCAGCGTGCACAGCGCGCCGAACCCCGCCGATAACAGCGGCACACCCGCACGCGTCCAGAACGTCCCGGTCGATACCGCCGCCGAATGAATGTCGGCAAACGCATTATCGATTTCGTCGATCAGCACCAGCAGCAGCGCGAGACCGCCGCCGGCCTGTGCGAGTGCGGTGGTCAGCAGCGCATCGCCGCCGCCCGCTGCGAGGCCGTACACGGCGCCGAGCGCATAGAACCACAGGTTGGCAATGCCGTAGCCGAACAGCGTGCCGCGGAAGGTTTCGCTGGGTCGTTTGCCGAAGCGGGTGTAATCGGCGATCAGCGGCAGCCATGAGAGCGGCATCGCGACGACCAGATCGACGGCGCCGCCGAACGGCATCTCGCCGGTGCCGGGGCGGCGCATCAGCGCGGCAAGATCGTGCCGCGCCAGCAGGCTCCACGTGAGCCAGGCAGCGCCCGCGAGCAGCAGCCAGATGCCCCAGGTGCGCAGAAAACGCCGGACGAACGACAGCGGACCGCTGATCGCGAGCAGTGTCGCCAGTAGACCGAAGAGTACGGTCCAGACGAGCGGCATCGACAGGTTGAACGCCTGCTTCGCGAGCGCATCGGCGGAATCGCGCATCACGATGACTTCGAACGAGCCCCAGCCGACCAGTTGCACGGCGTTCAGCACGGCCGGCACCGAGGCACCGCGTACGCCGAGCGTCGGACGCAGCGACGACATCGCCGCGAGCCCCGTGTCGGTGCCGATCACGCCGGCCAGGGCGAGCAGTACCACACCAATCACACTGCCGAGACCGATCGCCGCTAGCGCAAGTGGCAACGCCAGGCCGGGTACCAGCAGTGCGCCGGCCTGCGCGACCAGCAGCCCGATGCCGAGTGAGAACCATAGCGCGAAGGCGTCGCCAGTGCGGAATGCGCGTCGTGCGTCGGGCACGGGGGTGAGCGGCGCGTAGGTGGGACCGGCGGCGCCGGCATGCTGGTCTTCTGTCATCGTGTGTTGGTCCTGTTGTGTCTTGTGTCGGGCTTGTGCCGGCATTGCTTGGGAGACTGCCGGCGTGCAGTGGGCCGGTCTATAGTCTGGCCTGCCGTGCTGCCGTGCTGCCGTGCTGCCGTGCTGCCGTGCTGCTCGGTGCGCGGTCCGGCACCCGGCACCCGGCACCCGGCACCCGGCACCGGGCACACACTGCGCCCGGCTCGCTGCCCGCTGCGATCGATCTGCCATCGCTCCGGCTCGCGCTGCGGCTGTCATAATGCACGACTGTACCCACCGGCCGCCTGTCCACTGAGGTTCGCTAACCTTCACCGACATCCGCCCGGTCCGCTGCATTCGATGTCGCCCGCAACCGGGCGGCGGGTCCGGGCGACGTTTGTCCGGAAAGCCGAGATTATCCCCAAAACGCCATGTTCGAAGAACCCCGCGCCAATGTTCCGCTCGCCGAACGCCTGCGGCCCCGCTCGATCGACGAAGTGATCGGCCAGAAGCATCTGCTCGGCCCGAACAAGCCGCTGCGGGTCGCATTCGAGTCCGGCGAAGCGCATTCGATGATCCTCTGGGGTCCGCCCGGCGTCGGCAAGACCACGCTCGCGCGGTTGATGGCCGACGCGTTTCATGCGGAGTTCATCTCGTTGTCGGCGGTGCTTTCGGGCGTGAAGGATATCCGCGAAGCGGTCGAGACCGCGCAGGTCCATCGCGCGCACGGTCGCCAGACGCTCGTGTTCGTCGATGAAGTCCATCGCTTCAACAAGAGCCAGCAGGACGCCTTCTTGCCGCATGTCGAGTCCGGGCTGTTCGTGTTTGTCGGTGCGACGACCGAGAACCCATCGTTCGAGGTGAACAGCGCGCTGCTCTCGCGAGCCGCGGTGTATGTGCTCAAAAGCCTCGATGCCGACGAACAACGCGAGCTGCTTGAGCGCGCACAGCGGGAACTCGGCGGCCTCACATTCACCGACGAAGCACGCGACGCACTGATCGGTTCCGCCGATGGCGACGGTCGCAAGCTGCTCAACAACCTCGAGATCGTCGCGCGCGCGGCGGCCCAGCAGAAGACGAAAGAGATCGACGGTACGCTGCTCGGCAGCGCGCTCGCGGAGAATCTGCGCCGCTTCGACAAGGGTGGCGATGCGTTCTACGACCAGATCAGCGCACTACACAAATCGGTGCGTGGCAGTAGCCCGGACGGCGCGCTGTACTGGTTCTGCCGGATGCTCGATGGCGGCGCGGATCCGCGTTATCTGGCGCGCCGCATCGTGCGGATGGCGTGGGAGGACATTGGTCTCGCCGACCCGCGCGCGGGCCGCATCGCACTGGATGCTGCCGAAACCTACGAGCGCCTCGGCACACCCGAAGGCGAACTCGCGCTGGCGCAGGCAGTGATCTATCTGGCGGTCGCGCCGAAATCGAATGCGGGCTACATGGCGTACAACGAAGCGCGGCGTTTCGTCGGCAAGGATCAATCGCGGGCGGTGCCGGTGCATTTGCGCAACGCGCCGACGAAGCTGATGAAGGAACTCGGCTACGGCCACGAGTACCGTTATGCGCACGACGAACCCGATGCGTATGCCGCCGGCGAGACCTATTTGCCCGACGATATGCGCGAACCGCACTGGTACGAACCGACGCCGCGCGGGCTCGAAGGCCGGATCAGCGAGAAGCTGGCGCGGCTTGCCGAACTCGATGCGCAATGGCGCAGCGAGAACAAACCGAAGAAAGGCTGACGCCTGCCGGATAGCGCCGCGAAGGCGTCCCATCGAGAACCTGCCGGCGCCTGCGCGCCGGTGCGTTAAAATCCCCTCCTCACACAACGAATACGCGTCCCTCCTCATGCTCGACATCCAGCTGCTGCGCAAAGACATCGACGGCGTCGCGAAGCGCCTCGCCGATCGCGGCTATACCCTCGACGTCGCTGCGTTTTCCGCGCTCGAAGCGGAACGCCGCACGAACCAGACCCGCACCGAAGACCTGCAGGCGCGCCGCAACACCCTGTCGAAGCAGATCGGCGGGATGAAAGGGCGGGGCGAGGATACCTCGGCGGTGATGGCCGAAGTGGGCGGTATTGGCGACGAGATGAAAGCGTCGGCGGCGAAGCTTGAGGAAATCCAGACGAAACTCTCCGATCTGCTGCTCGGTGTGCCGAACCTCGCGCACGAGAGCGTGCCGCTCGGCAACGACGAAAGCGGCAATGTGGAAGTGCGCCGCTGGGGTACGCCGCGCGAGTTCGATTTTCCGGTGAAGGATCACGTGGATGTCGGCACACCGCTCGGGCTCGACTTCGAAACCGGTGCGAAGCTGGCCGGCGCGCGCTTCACGATGCTGCGCGGACAGATTGCGCGGCTGCATCGCGGGCTCGCGCAATTCATGATCGATACGCATACGCGGCAGCACGGGTACACGGAAATCTACACGCCGTACATCGTGAATCCGGAGATCCTGTACGGCACCGGACAACTGCCGAAATTCGCCGACGATATGTTCCGCGTCGAGAAGGGCGGTGGTGAGAATACGGTGACGCAGTATCTGATTTCCACGTCGGAAATCTCGCTGACGAACACGGTGCGCGACAGTATCGTCGATGCGAACGAACTGCCCATCCGGCTGACTGCGCACTCGCCGTGCTTCCGTTCGGAGGCTGGCGCCTATGGTCGCGACACGCGCGGGCTGATCCGCCAGCACCAGTTCGACAAGGTCGAGATGGTGCAGATCGTCGAGCCGGAAACGTCATACGACGCGCTCGAACAGATGGTCGGACACGCGGAAGCGATCCTGCAGAAACTCGAATTGCCGTATCGCGTGATTACGCTGTGCACGGGCGACATGGGCTTCTCTGCGGCGAAGACCTACGACCTCGAAGTGTGGCTGCCTGCGCAGGAAACGTATCGCGAGATTTCGAGCTGCTCGAATACCGAGGCGTTCCAGGCGCGCCGGATGCAGGCGCGTTATCGCAACGCGCAGGGCAAGCCGGAGCTCGTGCATACGCTGAACGGTTCGGGGCTCGCGGTGGGGCGCACGCTGGTCGCCGTGCTGGAAAATTTCCAGAACGCCGATGGCTCGGTGACGGTGCCGGCGGCGCTGCGTCCGTATGTCGACGGGATGGAACGGCTGCACCTGGCGGCTTGAGTCCGACGGGGTTCGTCGGGCAAAAATGGCTTGGAATCCGGTCTCAACTGTTCTATAATCTTCGCTTCGCCAAACAGCGACCCGTTTGGCGAAGCGGTTGAATGATCGAGAATCAACGTAGTTTGTGGTGCGATTTCTCGATCAATATCAACGCTATTCAAGCCGGAAAGGTGGCAGAGTGGTCGAATGCGCCGGACTCGAAATCCGGTGTACAGTTATGCTGTACCGTGGGTTCGAATCCCACCCTTTCCGCCAGAATTTTTCAAAGAACCCCGTAAAGTCGATGACTTGCGGGGTTTTTTGTTTTCGCAATCACAAATTGATTATCAAATAGCGCGGGCAGCCAAACATAATCCCCGAAAACCTGAAGTCCTTCATCGACCCGGCGGAGGTCTCGAACGGTTGAATCCCCAATTTCTATTCATCGAAAATCGGGGAGAAAGAAGTTTGGGCATCGGAATTCACTGAACGAAAATTAAAAGACGGTGACTCGGGCGAAGCGGGCACGTCGAGTGTCGATTCTGCGTGCTGGCAAGCAAGGATGGTATTTCACATCCAACCAACCTGATGACGCCCTTACAACTGTGATCCAGTTGGCCCTCAGGTATCCCGGTAGTCGGTGCGCTGAATAATGCGATATGCATACTGAGCGATATCTAACGATGCTTAACTTTCATTTGCCGGAAATAGCAGGTATTTTTGTGCCTTAAATCAGTTCCATCGTACAAATAAAAATGAATAAACAGACCTACCGCCTGATATTCAGCAGGCTCCGGGGGATGCTTGTCGCTGTTGAGGAAACTGCGGCTGGCTCCGGCAAGGCGAATCAGGGAGAAACCACTGTCGGGCATTCACGTCCAAACAGTCGGCGAACCATCGCGCGCCTGGCACTGCGTCATGCCGCCTTCGGCGCGCTGATGCTCGCGGGTGTAATCCCAGTCACGACTCCGGTCGCCCACGCGCAGATCGTGCCGGGCGGCGCGCACGCGCCGTCAGTGGTTCAGACACAGAACGGCCTGCCGCAGGTGAACGTGAACAGACCGTCCGGAGCGGGCGTGTCGATGAACACGTACGGCCAGTTCGACGTTCAGAAGCCGGGCGCGATCCTGAATAACTCGCCCACGATCGTCAACACCCAGCAGGCGGGATACATCAACGGCAACCCGAATTTCCAGCCGGGCCAGTCCGCATCGATCATCGTCAACCAGGTGAACAGCAACAATCCTTCGCAACTGAGAGGGTACGTCGAGGTTGCCGGGCGCAGGGCGGAAGTCATCATCGCCAACTCTTCTGGTCTGGTTGTTGACGGTGGCGGTTTTATCAACACATCACGGGCGATTCTCACAACGGGCTCTCCGCTCATCGGTGCGAACGGGAACCTCACTGGCTTCAACGTCACCGGCGGTCAGGTCACCGTGCAGGGCGCGGGGCTGAACGCAACAAACACAGATCAGGTGGACCTGATCGCGCGCGCCGTACAGGCCAATGCGGCGATCTACGCGAATACGCTGAACGTGGTGGCAGGCACGAATCAGGTTAAGCACGACACGCTTGCGGCTACTCCGATTGCGGGCAGTGGGGCAGCGCCCGGCGTGTCGATCGACGTCAGTCAACTGGGCGGCATGTACGCCAATCGCATCACGCTGGTCGGCACAGAAAACGGCGTCGGTGTTTCGAACGCGGGGGTAATTGCCGCGCAGGCAGGTGACCTGACACTCACGACGCAGGGCAAGCTGGTACTCACCGGCAAGACCAACGCGAGCGGCAATCTCTCCGTGTCTGCCGCGGGTGGCGTCGACAACAGCGGCACGACCTACGGTCAGCAGAATGTCTCCGTTTCCACGTCCGGGGCGCTGACGAACAGCGGCACGCTCGCTGCACAGCAGAACACCACACTCAATGCAGGCAGTGTTGCATCAACCGGCACGCTGGGTGGGGGCATCAATGCTGATGGCTCGATTGCGAAATCGGGTGACCTGAATGTGACTTCCTCGGGTGCTTTGTCCGCGACCGGCCACAATGCGGCCGGTGGCAGCGCTACGCTGACAGGCGCGGCTCTGAATCTCGCGAGCAGTCAGACCTCGGCGAACGGCAATGTGACCTTGCTGGCAAGCGCGGGTGACCTGACACTTGCCGGTGCGACGACCACGGCAGGTGGCACGCTGTCGGCCCAGGCACACGGCACGCTCACGAACGATAGCGGTGTGCTGTCTTCATCCGGTGCGCAAACAATCGCAGCCGGTGCCCTGTCGAATCAGGGCGGTCAGTTTGTCTCGCAGTCCACGCTGAACGTGAATACGGGCGGCACGGTGAACAACCGTCAGGGGATCATCCAGGCAGCCGGAAACGAAACCATCAACGCGGCCTCGCTCGATAACACGGCCGGTCGAGTCGTGTCGCTTGGCACTGGTGCACCGGGGACGCTGGACATCACCACGTCCGGTGCGCTGGTAAACGCGGCGGGTACCACGGGAGCAGGTACGACCGGTGGCGTGATCGGTAGCAACGGCGCGCTTAATGTATCGGCAGGTTCGATCTCTAACCAGGCGCAGATCAATGCGACTGGCAACGCGATCGTGCGCGCCCAGTCACTGGACAATCACGCTGGCAGCATCGTCGCAGGTGGCAGCCTCGGTACGACGATTGGTGGAGCACTCAATAACCAGAGCGGTACGCTCTCGGGTTCCGCGACGACGGTGTCGGCGGCATCGGTCGACGATACGAACGGCACGATCGAGGGCGACCAGCTCGCACTCTCTGCGACCGGAAATCTTGTCAATCGTGGCGGTCACATCACCCAGTACAGCAACACGGACCAGCGAGTTTCGGCCGGCGGCACGCTGGACAACACGGGTGGCACGATTACCTCCAACGCGACGAACCTGACCGTGTCTGCGCAGTCGCTGACGAACGACAGCGGATCGATCCAGCACGCTGGCACAGGTACGCTCGACGTCGGCACGACCGGAACCGTCTCGAACACGGGCGGCAAGGTAGTCACGAACGGCGCGCTCAAGGTGACCGGTGGCGCAGTGTCGAACCAGGGGCAGATGAGCGCGAAGGGCAACGCAACGGTGACCGCGCAGTCGCTCGACAACCATGCCGGCAGCATTGCCGCCGCTGGCAATCTCAATGCGACTGTGACGGGCGCGCTCGGCAACCAGAGCGGCACACTGTCGGGCGCGATCGCCACGGTGTCGGCCTCGTCGGTCGACGACACGAACGGCACGATCGAAGGCGATCAGCTTGTCCTCTCCACTACCGGAAATCTCGCTAATCGTGGTGGCCATATCCAGCAGTTCGGCAACGTGGATCAGACAGTGTCGGCGGGAGGCACGATTGATAACACCGGTGGCACCATCGCGACGAACGCGACGAACCTGACCGTCTCGGCGCAGGCCATCACGAACGATAGCGGATCGATCCAGCACGCGGGCACCGGATCACTTGCCGTAACCACGCCCGGCGCGCTGTCGAATGTGGGCGGACAGATCGCGACCAATGGTGCGCTCACCTCGAAGTCGGCAAGCCTCGACAACACGAAAGGCACTGTGTCCGCACAGGGTGTGGCGCAGGTCAACGCAACCACTGGACTCACGAACCACGGAGGTACCCTCTACGGCAAGACGGGTCTGACCGCAACGACCCAAGGCGCGCTCGATAACAGTTCGGGTTCCACGCAGACCGGTGGCAACCTGTCGGTGACAGCAGGCGGTGCGCTCTCGAATACGAACGGCACAGTCTCGGCCAACGGCGCCCACAGTACGATGGCCGTCTCGGGCTCCAGCATCGACAATACGTCGGGCAAACTCGCAAGCAGCGGCGATGGCGTGACCACCATCACGGCTACCACCGGAATCACGAACACTGGCGGCACGATGGGTGGCAACGGAGACGTGACGCTCAATGCGCAGACACTTGCCAACAACGCGAACGCAAATCTCGTGGCGGCTGGCGCTGCGAACCTGAACGTTACCAGCAACATCAACAACGCAGGCGGCACGATCTATGGCGGCACGGCGTTGAATCTGAACCAGCCCGGTGCCACGGTCACGAACGATGGCGGCAAGCTGGAGGGTGGTCAGGATGTGTCGATGCAGGTCGCATCGCTCTCGAACGCGGGCGGCGCAATCAATGCGAACCGCGACATCACGGTGAGCGGTGCTGCAAGCGGCGATGGAGGTATGACGGCCGGTCGGAACCTGTCGCTCAATGTTGCGGGCGACTATACCAACGGCGCGGCTAACAACCTGCACGCAGACGGCAACCTTAGCGTGTCAGCGACCGGAACCCTGACCAACAGCGGTACGCTTGCTGCGACCGGCGCACTGACAGCCAGCGGCGCAAACGTGATCAACGCGGCCGGTGCAGACATCAACTCGGCATCAACCACGGTCAATGCTGCGGGCACGCTCACCAACGCAGGTCGCATCGAGGGCAATTCGGTCACGACGAACAGCGCGACGCTCGCGAACACGGGCACGGTGATCGGGAATACCGTCCAGGTCAACGCGACCGACGTGCAGAACAGCGGCGCGGCGGCAGCGATCGCGGCCGCGCAGAATCTGGCCATCTACGCGTCGAACTCGGTGACCAATCAGGATGGTGCGCTGATCTACAGCGGCGGCAATCTCCAGATCGCGAAGGATGGCACGCGCGATAGCTCGGGGATGCTCGCGGACCAGACTGGGACGCTAACCAACAGTGCTGCCAGCATCCAGGCCGTGGGCGACATCGACATCGCCGCCCATACGGTCAACAACCTGCGCACCGGCGTGGTGACGCAGGCGGGCACCCCGCAGACCACCGGCTCCACGACGCTTACGTTCTGGACGGCGGGCATCCCGGTCGGCGACCTCGGTGATTACCAGAGCCAGACCTACCCGCAGTGGAAATTCAACGCCGGTGCAATCGGTGCGGCGTCGGTCGGTACCCTGGCGAAGCCCCTCACCGTGACCTTGACGGCGTCGCAGGTGACGAACCTGAACGCGACGACAAAGACGTTTTCGCTGACAACCCCGCTGACCGACACCTACACGGACGCAGACAGCCCGACTACTGAGCAATGCAATAACACGTGCTTCCAGGTTCGCACCCCGCAGACGCGCACCATCACGAACAATGCGACGCAGTACTACAACAGCATCACGGATAACGGCAACGGTACCTACTCGATTACGTTCTATCCGGACTACAACCCGAATACGAATATCAATCCAACCCAGGTCAAGGTTCGCACCGACCTGGGTTCGGACAACCACGATTACGTGGAGATGTCGCGCACGTCGACTACGACCACCACGACGGATCAGTTGCTGAACGCGGGCACGCAGGCGGTCATCCAGGCACAGGGCGCGATCCGCATCAACGCGGACGGCGGCAGCGTCAATAACCAGTCGTCCACGATGACGGCGGGCGGCGATCTGGTACGACGCGCGAACGGTGGCAGCGTGAACGACACGGGCACCGTGCTGCAGCAGGCCGTTACGTCGGACAGCCAGTCGACCTACTACTGGCACCAGAAGACGGGCAGCAGCACCGACACGAAGGTCGTCGATGACGGCATCACGCAAAGCGAATCCACGGTGACGGCGCTGCCCGCGCTTGCGACCCCCAACGGGTCGGTGCAGACAACCGCGCAGGACATCAACATCACCAGCGTGAACCGTCTTGGCCAGACGGTTACCGGCTCAGGTGTGACAGGCGGCGACGCAACGGGTACACAGCTCGGCGGCGTGAACGGACAGACGGCGGGTGTGAATACAGCGACCGGCGTGGGCGGGTTGACGGTGCGCCCGCAGACGTTGGGTGGCGTGTCGGGGGGCGTCCCGAACCTGAAGCTGCCGGTCAACGGCCTGTACACGTATCAGACGGCTCCAGGTACGACGTACCTGGTTGCAACCGATCCGCGTTTGACGAGCTACAGCAAGTTCATCTCCAGCGATTACATGCTTTCGGCACTGGGGCTGAACCCGCAGACCACAGAAAAGCGCCTGGGCGACGGTTCCTATGAGCAGAACCTGGTGATGAACCAGGTGACGCAACTCACCGGCCGCACGTTCCTCGCGGGCTACTCCGACAACATGGACGAGTACACGGCGCTGATGAACAATGGTGTCAGCTATAGCAAGGAGTTCGGTCTCACACCTGGCATCGCACTGACCGGTGCGCAGATGCAGCAGCTCACGACCGATATGGTGTGGCTGGTGTCGCAGACCGTCACACTGCCGAACGGCTCGCAGCAGACAGTGCTGGTCCCGACGGTCTATCTGGCGAAGGGCGACACGGTTGACCTGCAGCACAGCGGCGCGATCGTTGCGGGTAATTCGGTGAGCCTCAATGCCACCGGTAACGTCAACAACAGCGGTCACATCGTCGGCGATGTGGCGACGGCAGTGCTAGGCAACAACATTGTCAACAGCGGTGTGATCGGCAGCGGCGGCACAACGATGGTTGCGGCGCTGCAGGATGTGCGCAACACAAGCGGGCAGATTGGTGGTGTCGATACGGTAGTACAGGCCGGTCGCGACGTGATCAATGAGACACAGACCACCAGTGTGTCGCAGACGCTGCACGAAAGCGGCTTCACCTCGTCGGCAAGCTCGCAGGGCACAGTCGCGACCGGGACGATCTCTGCGTCGAGCAATGCGGTCGTGCTGGCAGGCCGTGATGTGAACCTGACAGGCGCATCGATCCAGACCGGGGGCGATGCGACGATAGGTGCGGGGCGCAACATCAACGCCGGCACGACGACGCTCACCGCGAAGCAGGATGCTGGGACCACCGACGGGCTGAACGGCGGCCATACGACGACCACACAGAATGTCGGTAGCACGATCACGACGGGCGGCAACCTGACAACGGTTTCAGGCGGGGATACCACCCTCATCGGTACCACCGTGAAAGCCGGTGGCGACGCATCGATGATTGCCGGCAACAATCTCACGGTCACGGCCGCACACGATACCACCTCGTACAACGGGCAATCGCTCGGCGGCAGCGAAGCGAAGCATACGGCGTCGAGCTACGACGAGACGGTACAGGGCAGCAACGTAAATTCCGGGAACAACCTGACGCTTGGCGCGGGCCAGACGGGCACGGCTGGCGCACTGCTATCGCAGTATGGCGTTGGCGTAGCATCCGATGCGCCGAAAGGCGGCGGCAATCTTAGCCTGCTCGGTTCGAGCGCGACGACAGGCTCGACGCAGGCGAACGGCACCACGAGCGGCGGGGCCACGACGCTGGCGGCTACCGGTGACATCAACGTCGGTGCGGTCAGCGAAACGCACGATTCGCAGAGCTGGGAACAGGTGAATCGCTCCGGCTTCCTGTCGAGCGACAAGACCACCAACCAGACGTCCTCGCATCAGGTGAATTCCGTTGGATCGACGGTCTCGGGCGACACGGTAGGGGCGATTGCAGGCCACGACCTGACGATCGCCGGTTCGACCGTCGCTTCGACTAACGACATGGCGCTGGCGGCCGGTCACAACCTGAACATCACGACGACGCAGGACACGAGCCAGAGCAGCAGTTTCCACGAAGAGAAGACATCGGGCCTGGGTGGAACCGGCGGTGCAGGCATCTCGTACGGCGCGAGCGACACGAAGGTAACGACGCACGACAGCTCGGTGACGCAGAACGGCAGTCTCGTGGGCAGCACGAACGGCAGCGTGGCGATGACGGCGGGCGACACGCTGCACATCACGGGCAGCCAGGTGATTGCGGCGCAGGATGTGACGGGCAAGGCGGCGACGGTCACGATTGACGCGGCGACCGGTACCAGTCACCACGACGAGACGCAGGAAACGAAGACGAGCGGTTTCACGCTCGGGCTCGCGGGTAGCATTGGCGATGCGATCAACGGCTCGATCCAGCAGTCGCAGGCTATCAGTAGCGGTGCGGGCGATGCGCGTGCGAAAGCGCTGCACGGTATCGCAGCGGCGGGCGATGCTGCGATGGCTGTTGCAGGCATGACAGGCGGATCGCTGGTAAAGAACCCGAGCGTTGGCGTCCAGTTGAGCTTCGGCACGAGCCAGAGCAAAAGCACCTCCAGCGAGGATCAGACGACGCAGACGGGTTCGACCGTGAAGGCAGGCGGCACGACGAGTTTCACGGCGACCGGGGGCGGTGACAACGCGAGCGCGCCGGGCAATGGCAACATCACCATTGCGGGTTCGGACGTGAGCGGAAACAACGTCGCGCTGACTGCGAAGAACCAGGTGAATCTCGTCAACACGACGAACACCGACTCGACGCGCAGTTCGAACAGTTCGAGCAGTTCAAGCGTGGGTGTGTCGCTCACCACGCAGGGTTTTGGTGTGTCCGCGTCGATGTCGAATGCGCATGGGGACGCGAATTCCGATGCGGCGATGCAGAACAATACGCACGTTACTGCGGCGAACAACGTGTCGATCACCTCAGGGGGCGACACGAACATCGTCGGTGCGAACGTGAGCGGCAATCACGTAGCGGCCGATGTGGGCGGCAACCTGAACCTCGCAAGCGTGCAGGATACGACCGTGAGTGCCGCGCATCA
Source organism: Paraburkholderia acidicola (assembly GCF_002362315.1). Lineage (GTDB taxonomy): Bacteria > Pseudomonadota > Gammaproteobacteria > Burkholderiales > Burkholderiaceae > Paraburkholderia > Paraburkholderia acidicola. The sequence goes on along the minus strand of NZ_MTZV01000002.1, from coordinate 756,342 downwards.
GTCGAGCGCAGGCGGCGGATTCGGCATCAGCCAGGGTGGCGGCAATCTGAGCTTCAGCGCGCAGAACGGTCACGCTGATGCGAACTACGCCGGGGTGAACGAGCAGGCGGGTATCCAGGCCGGTAAGGGTGGGTTCGACATCAACGTGAAGGGCAACACGGACCTTAAGGGCGCGGAGATTGCAAGCACGGCGGATGCTTCGAAAAACAGCCTGACGACGGGCACGCTCTCCTTCAGCGATATCCAGAACCAGTCGCACTACAGTGCGGCGAGTGGTGGGTTCAGTGCGGGTGCCGGTGTTGGTGTTACCGGCAAGGCGACAGGACCGGCCTCGGTTCCCGGATCGGGCGGCATAGTGCCGATGATGTTCCTGGATTCGAACGGTGACCAGAGCGCGACGACGAAAAGTGCCATCAGTGCGGGCGCGATCAACGTCACGAACGGGGCGGGCCAGACACAGGATGTAGCGAGCCTGAATCGCGACACGTCAAACCTGAACGGCACCGTGTCGAAGACGCCGGACATCAACAACATGCTGTCGGCTCAATCCGACACGATGAATGCGGCACAGGCGGCTGGTCAGGTTGTGGCGCAGGGGATCGGGGCGTATGCGGACGGGAAGGAAAAGCAGGCTCAGGACGCGGCAAATGCGGCCAAGGACGCCAACCGGCCCGATCTGGCAGCGCAGTATCAGGCGGAGGCAGACTCGTGGGCCGAGGGTGGCACCAATCGGGTTGCGCTGCACGTTGGGGGCGGTGCCCTTGTCGCGGGTCTCGGCGGCGGTAGTATCGGTTCGGCTGCGCAGGGTGCGGCAGGCGCTGGCGTGTCAGCTGCGCTGGCCGGAAACCTGAACCGGATTGCCGATACGATTGGTGGCACAACGGGCTCCATGCTCGCGGGCAACATCGTGTCAAACGTGCTGGCAGGTGCAGGCGGTGCACTGGTTGGCGGTACCACGGGTGCGTTCACTTCATCAAATGCGGACCTGTATAACCGCAGCACAGGCAACGGCGATGGCAAGGGTGGAACCGGAAACGAGTTCCTCGACCGTTTCAGCAAGTGGTCGGACAGTCCGCTCAGTACGCTGGGTAGTACGTTGACATCACTGGGCGACCAGTTTGTTGCGCTGATGAAGCACGATGCTCAGGTCAAGCTATCTGAACCTCCGACGGACCTCGCAGCCCAGGGTGTCGCGAACGGGCTGAACGCTGTGGTCGGCGCGGGAGGGAGGGAACCGCCAACTTCGAGTCCGGGAGCGGTGCTGGTGAATCCGGCTGCCGGACACGCGGTGGACGCCGCGCTGGGTGCGCCGGGGTATGTACCGGGCACGGCGACGATCGCTGATGGTGGTGGCGACGGCAACTCCCAGCAGTCGGCGTCTGACGGCGTTAATCCACCGGGAAGAGCGCAGTCACGCATCAATCTGGATAATGACGGTGTAAACCATTTGGTTGATCGCCACCTTGATCCGACTGTCAACGCGAGTCAGTTCACTATTAGTCAGAGCGATGTTCTTAACCTGTTGCAGGATCCGAAAACGGTATCTACTCCGATTACCCGAGAAGTGCAAAGCGCGCAAGGAATTAGATATATTAGAGAAGTCGATGTTGGGAGTCCCATTGGGACAGACAAGTTCAACAATGGTCAATCTACATCCGTAATGACTGTCATGACGGATAAGTACGGGAATCTTGTAAGCGCTTTCCCTGGGAAATTGAAATGAGTACAGGTAAACAGAAGGCAGTAGAAGCAATTCGGCAGGATTTGCTTCAAAGTTCCGCAAGCTTGCTTGCTGGTAATGAGGCCGATGCTTTGGGCGGGGCTTTGCGCCGCTTCTTCCCAAAACTGAGTCATGCCTTTGTGGTGCATTGGATACCAGAACAGGCAGAGGATATTTACTGGGTTCTTGTGAGCCGAACTGACATCGCGGAAATTGAAATTCCACGAAGTAATTATGCAGAGGCGAATCCTCCGTTGCTAAAAATCTTAGACGTTGGTGCTTATCGGGAGAAGCGGCATTCGCGTGACGTTCGACAAAAACTGGAGATTGGACTCGAACTGATCAAAAGCAGCTAAAGTTTCGCAAGCGGCAAATCTGGCATTGGCCGGGTTTGCTGTTTGTAGGTGCCGTTTATTTCCGTCTGCTGAGTCGTTGGCTTACGGTTTCGGCTTCTGGCATGAATTATGCTAAAGACAAACGATGGCGCGCACATTCGTGTCGATATAATGACACGTAATTCCGATGGCAATATTGGCTGCGTTGAATGCAAATCTTCGGATACTGTTCCGTTGACTAAGAATCCGTCATACCGGAGATTCGAAATGAACTGGAGACGTCTGTACGCAGTTGTGCAAATAGTAGGTGCTGTTGGCGGCATATCAGTTGGATGCGCTGGGTTTTATTCAGTCATTGTGATAGGCATATGCAGAAAGGTGGTCGGTTTGAGTGACAATATCTCTGTATTTGCTGTTGGTCTTCCATTGTTTATTGTTTTATTGATTGTATTTGCAAAATATCTTCCTCGTTGGCTCCATAAGGCTGGAATGCTAAGCGATGAACCGAAGCGATTCGGTCCATGGTTTAAGCGAGATACTGAAATGTGAACGACGAATCGCATTGTCAGCAGTGAAGCCACTAGCCGTAAGGGGCGGACAGTGAAAGTCATACATCAAGTTGATTGGCAATATACCTTGTATGAAGATGATGAGGGCTCATACATTTTGGAGTTGATCGTGCCCGCGCCTAAGGGGGTGTGGGTCAGCTATGAAAAACAGGTGAAGTTGTCCCATTATGAAAAATTTATCATTAATACGTTTCCTAGTCATCTTGATTATCTTGTAAAAACTACTGAATGATAAGAGGAGGTGAGTGTGAGTGGGAAATTCGTTTGATTTCGATACATATAGGTACGGCCCCGTAAACTCATCAATGATTAAAGGAGGAGGAAAATGATCGAGTCATACTTTTCATGCATAGAGGCCATTGATCCAATTTTATTCGCGATTGGATTGAGGAGGATTGTCGACGACGAAATGTCGATCATCTATTCGGATGGAAAAATGATTTGCAATTTACAACCGAAAAATACTATCACCCCTCGTTATCAATATCGTTGACTAATTCAGATGGCTGTAAATATGGGGCTGGTCTGCTGCGAAAATGCATAGATGCGAGTGGTTATGATATTGATATTGTTTCGCTCAGAGGTATTCGTAATCAGATCGAGCAAGCCGGTGCCGATGGAGATATCGCCAAAGTGAATGATTTGTCGTTCCAGTATGTATTGCTTTCCGTAACCCAGATTGCCAATCTTTTATCCACACATTGGAACGAGGTATCTCCGGTGAGTCCTCTTGTGAAGAGCAAATATCTCCAGATCGAGAAATTATTGATGCGGCGATTCGGTCTATGACAATCGCAGAGGCGATGTTGCTCGTTGAGCGCATGGCATTGGACATTGGTGCAATATCATCGCCACCTTGCTGTGGAAATCTGTTGTTATTTCAGAGAATTATGCAACGTATGTTGAAAGGGGCGCGAGACAGGATGAAAAGAAGAATCCGAAGAACCGGCATGGCCGCATCGTTACTGCTTTTGACCGCGACGGCTGTACGGGCGCAAGTCACACCCCAAGAACTCACGATCAGGCAGTTGCCGACGACTGACGACGTGCGGGTTCGACAGCAGCAGGAAGCGCGCGAGCGGGAACAAACGGTGAACGCACCAGCCGTTCGCTCTGCCGCAACTCCGGTCGCGGAGTTCCCTGCGGTGCCTGTTGAAACACCCTGTTTTCGCATCCAGTCTTTCGCGCTCGACGTGCCGGCGACGTTGCCCGGTCCAGTGCGCGCGCAAGGCGCTTCGGCCCTGCCACAGGACCGCTTCGCGTTCGCGCGCGAGTGGCTTGAACACTACGCCAATCAGTGTGTCGGCAAGCAAGGCATAGACATCATCGTCAAGGGCCTGTCGCAGGTGATCCTGTCACGCGGCTACGTCACCACACGTGTGCTCGTGCCCGAACAGGACCTGTCATCGGGCACGCTGAAACTTGCGCTCGTTCCCGGTGTGATCCGCGGTGTACGTTTTGCCGACGACAAACTGCGCGGCACCTGGAAAACCGCCTTCCCCACTCGCGACGGCGACCTGCTGAACCTGCGCGACCTCGAACAGGGCCTGGAGCAGATGAAGCGCGCGAGCAGTCAAGACGTCGACATGCAGATCGTGCCGACCGATTCTCCCGGTGAGAGCGACGTCCTGCTGAATGTGGAGCGCACCAAACCGTGGTCCTTCGTCGCGTCGGTCGACAACTCCGGTACCCGTGCGACGGGCAGGCTCCAGGGCAACCTCAGTCTCGGCATCGACAACCCACTCGGCCTGAACGACATCTTCAATATCGGCGCCAATCAGGACCTGGAGTTCGGCGACCGACGCCTCGGCTCGCACGGCTGGAACGGTTCGTATTCGGTTCCGTGGGGCTACTGGACCGGCACGCTGTTTGGCTACACGAACACGTACTACCAGCAGATTGCTGGGGTGAATCAGACATTCGTGTCGAGCGGCAACGCACAGACGACCGGTTTTAAGCTGCAGCGTGTCATCCGTCGCAGTCAGGACGATGTACTCGGTATCGAACTCCAGCTGACCAAACGCTGGGGCGCCAGCTTCATCGAAGACACGGAGATTCCCCAGCAGCATCGGGACAACACATTCGTTGAAGCCGGTCTGACGGATCGTCACTACTTCGGCTCAGCACAATTCGACGGCACGTTTGCCTACCGGCAGGGTATCGGCTGGCTGGGTGCAATGCCCGATACATCGGGTGACGGACCGACGTACCGTTTTCACATGGCAGTCTTTGATGCGAACCTGTCGGTGCCGTTCGCGATTGCAAATCAGAATCTGCGATACGTGACGACCTTCCACGGGCAGTTCACCAACGACACGCTGAACTACATCGACGACCTGACGATCGGTAGCCGCTACACCGTGCGTGGCTTCGACGGCGAGACGATGCTCGCAGCGGAGCGCGGCTTCTACTGGCGAAACGAACTTCAGTTGCCGATCGGCCAGACCGGACAGTCGCTCTACGCGGGCATCGACTACGGTCACGTGTTCGGTCCCAGCACCGCGTTTCTGGCAGGCACGCAACTAGCCGGCGCCGTGATCGGTGTGCGTGGCGGTCTCCCGATTCGGGTCGGCGGATTTTCGTACGACCTGTTCGTGGGCACACCGATTTACAAACCCTCCGGATTTCGGACCGCACGTGTGACGGTGGGTTTTCAGGCCACCGCGCAGTTCTGAGCGTACGGGGAACCTGATATGGCTCTGACCCGCCAGGAAACCCGGGTGACGGCGATCCTTGTCGCCACTGTGGCGTTGATTTTCTGGCTCGCAATCCTCGTGCGCGACGCTTACCCGGGGCCGAACGTCCCGGTACTCTGGATCAACATCGCCGGCGCGTTGCCTGCCGCGATGGCCACCGCCTGGTGGGCGCGCGACTGGCGCAAACCACTGGCGAATCCGTTGATACACGCGCTACGCTCTCTCTTGCCTGGTGCGATGGTCGGCTTTCTCGTTGTGAACTTGACGTTGGATACTTTGGTGCGCTTCACGGCAAGCCAGCGCCATACCGGATGGGCAAGCTATGAGGTAACTCAGGGCTGGAAGAATTGCCACTTTGGCGTCGTGTTCGAGGATCCTGTCTTGCGCGTGCCCCTACGGGTCTGCGGTTCGCGCTGGAACCTACCGGATACGCCCAACGCGGGCGTACTGCGCATTACCGAGGTGGGCGGTCCGTACGGTGTGGTGCTCCAGCAGGTTACGACGGGAAGCGAGTCGCTCCGATGACATGACCGCGTCAAACGTTTTTAGCCCAAATCTAAAAAAGTTTGACGCTTTGTTTTTTTTATTGCTATCTTTTGCTTCAAGAGATGGCTTTCTTGATGTTGTCAGTCATTACAAGCGTATTGCTTACGAGATGATAATTTTTAAATTACATCTCGATAATAAGTGAATATTGGTTTATGCCATGCGCATTGTGTAATTCAATATTCAATTATTTTCAAACATCACGATATCTCACTCTGTTTTTGTTTCCTTGAGCAAGTTGCTATGCAGGAGACTACCCGCTATGGATAACCGGTTTCTGCCGTAACAGGACCCCTGCCTTGAGGACTCCTCATGCGCGCGCCTTGACGGGCGGCAGCCAAAATTCCGCAGTGCCCTCACGCATAACCTGCAATCGGCTTACCCAATTGCCTGATATCCCGATGTGCCAAAGACCATGACCAGAAAGTGTTCGCATTATTCAATATTTCTTGAGAATCTGAATGAAAGCGTCTTTAAAGAATCCCACCGCTTGAGAAGTCAATGCTCTATGAATAGTTTTATCGCAAGACCCCATCAGGCAAGTCAACTCCGCTGAATCATTCAGCGCCGAAAACCTCAACACGTTGCTTCCACCGGAGAAACATATGCGACCGAAGTTATTGCTTACCACGCGTAACATGGCTCATGCCGCAGTTGTCGTGGGTGCAGGTCTTTTCATCAGTGCCATTCCGCTGTCATCCGCCTTCGCAGGTGAGACCGCCAGCACGTTCGTCGATCAGGCTCAGGTTCAGGCCGACGCTCAGGCACACCAGAGCTGGCGTGAAAACGTCAGGCAATTCGCGCCGCAGGCCCAGGGCTGCTATCACGCTTCATATCCGAACCTCAAATGGTCGAAGGTGGAATGCGGCCCGGTATCGGGTTACGTGTCGGCGCGCCGGAAGACTGCACATGCCGCGCAGCAGGACGCAGCGAGTGGCGTCAAGCATGCTGGCGAGCAGGTAGTGGGAAGCGGATACGATTTCTCCGCCGAGGCACCGTCCGGGAAACTGATCAGTGAAGCGGTCGGCAGCTTCCCGACGGTCACCGGCGTGAAGACGGAAAAGGGTGCGGGCGTGGCAGCGTATGGCGGTGGCGGCATCCTGGGAGCGAATCAATACACGTTGCAGCTCAATACGAACATGGACGGTAACTCTGCGGCTTGCGCAGGCTACTCGGGCTGCCAGTCGTGGCAACAGTACATCGTGGTGTCGGACGACGTGAACTCGGCGGGCACGGCACTGACCGGGACGACCGATGTGTTCATTCAGACCTGGCTCGAGAACTATGGTCAGGATGTGGATGGCGGCAACACCAACATCTGCCCGAGCGGATACACCGATGCGGGGGCCGATTCGAATGGTGGGAGCGGGGATGACTGTTACCAGAACAGTCCTGCTACCGTTATCGCGAAACAGCTGCCGATCACGGCCCTCGCAAGCCTGACGCTCTCGGGTACCGCCAACTCGAATGGAACGGATACGGCAACCGCCGTCTACGGCACCGAGGCCTACAGCTCGTCCACCGCCGATGCCAACTCGGATATTGCAAATGGCTGGACCGAGACGGAATTCAATATCGTGGGTAACGCTGGCGGATCGCGCGCCGACTTCAACACGGGTTCGTCGATGACCGTGAAGGTTGCGTTGACTGATGGGTCCAACTCGGCACCGACGTGTGTCGGCCCGAGCAATGGCGGCACCACCGGCGAAACCAATAACCTGACCATCGGGAAGTGCACCGCTTCCGCTGGGTCGAGCTCGACATCGCCTGCGATTCAGTTCACCCAGTCGAATTGAGGTCTGTCAGCGGTAGCTAAAGCCGTGATGAAGTGACAAGGTGCCGGGAGAAACTTCCCGGCACTTTTTGTTTCGGCCGCGTATGCTGAGCTTTTGCATCCAGGATGCCGCATCAAGGACCCACGATATGCGTCAGGTGCTCCTCGTTGTCGATGTACAGGCCGCCTTCAACCCACCGGATCAACTCGTCGATGGCATTCGCGCTCTGGCGAAGCGGATGCCGTCGGTTGCAACGGTGGAGCGGCATGACGAAAATCGCACACCCTTCGAACGGCAACTCGGCTGGCATCCACCGTCTGAAGACCACAGCCTCATCGATGCCGACCGGGTGTTCATCAAGCATGGCTATCTGCCACCGAGGGAGGCAATCGAATATCTGGTGAGCCTGAAACCGCAGCGTGTTCTGGTCTGCGGTGTGCAGACGGAAACCTGCGTGCTGGCGGCGGGCTACGTGCTGTTCGACGCCGGGCTGATGCCCACGCTTGTCACCGATCTGACGCTAGGCTCCTCGCTGGATCCCACGGGTGGGCTTGGAACGCGCCTTTGGCGACACCATTTTCGGAACGTGACGTCGGTGGGGGAGTTAACTGAAGAATTGCAGCAACGTCGCCAACATCTTCGGCCGTGAAACGGAGGGACACGCGACCCGGTTGTCCGCGATCGTGGCGCAATCATCTGAAACAAAACCACCTAACGATCGATGGTCTTCCTGAGGGCAATCATCGTACTGCTATAGCCGTTCTGGATATAGAACTCATGCGTGCGGGTCCGCTCGTTATTGCAGCGTATGACGATGGAAGTCGCGCCCACTTCATGATCTCCTATCCACCGCTCGGCGCGTAAGAGCAGCTCGCGTCCAATCCCCGAGCCTCTGCTTCCCTCGCGAACCACAAAAGCGAGAACCTCACCATACTTCCCGCTCGACACGATGACGTTGACGCACGCGTGAATCCATCCGAGAACCTCTCCGGCGTCACTCTCATACACGAAGATCTTGTGATCGGACCTGGCGAGCACGATCTCGAGGCGAGACCGTATTTCATCTTCTGAGGCATTCCAGCCGAACTGACCGCTCAGGACTGAAATTTCCCTCGCGTCATCTAGTTGTGCGTCTCGAATGATCATGTCACTTCCTCTGGCGATTCGGGTTGCCGCTACACCTGTTCCAGCGATCGCGACTCGCGGCGCTTCTTGGCAACTCACCCACAGCGGCGGCGGGGTTCAAGGATAGCCGAGGAGCCGGCAATGAGCGTGAACCGCGTTACGAGGCATGACAAATGTGAGCGCTTGACCCAACGCCGATGCAACCGAAGCCGGATCCACCCCATTTCACCGCGAAAACCAGCCCACAAACCACAGTCGTAGTGAACAGAAGAAAGCGAGTAGCCAATGTGAGCGATCGCTCATAAATTAGAGTCAATCCATCAACGAGGAATCCACGCGATTCCACCCGGTGGGTTCGGCGCCGCGGTAGCCGGATCCAGGTAACCGGACAACACCGCGAGGAGTGTCCTGATCATGCGAGTCATCATTGCGGGCGGCGGTATCGTCGGACTGACTGCCGGTATCGCATTCAAGTCGATTGGCTGGGACGTGCTCGTCTGCGAGCAGGCTTCGGAAATTCGCGCGGCGGGCGCGGCCATCGGTTTGTGGCGCAATGCGCTCGACGTGTTCTCGGAAGTCGGTGTGGGCGATTCGATCAATGCGATCGGTACATCGGTCGAGACATGGTTCTACGATGCAGGTGGGCGCCGTTTGCGGGCCCCCGGCTTCGCTCTTGCTGAACACCAGTTTCTTCTCGTCCCGCGTCCCCAACTGAACCAGCTTCTTGCTGCGGCAGTCGGTCAGGACAATATTCGTGTGAACACCAAAATCCTCGCGTTCGAGGAAGAAGCGGACCACGTCAAGGTGACGTTTACCAACGGAGCCATCGAGCGTGCAGATCTGCTGTTAGGCGCCGATGGTGCTTACTCTGCCGTGCGTGCGCAACTGGTTCCCGGTTCTACCGCGCAGGAGCATCGCGGTCACCACGTGTGGCGCGGCATGCTTGCAGCAGGCGATGAACCCGCGGAGGGTTCCATCCTGACTGTCGGACATGAGCGTGCGCGTGGTGGATATGTACGCACCTATGGCGACCAGGTGGTGTGGATGGTGAATCAGTTCGATAGCCCAGCCGTTACCGGTACTAAGAAGGAGGAGGCGCTGCGCCGGGCCGCGCTTCTGAACGATAACGGCTGGAACGACTGGCTGGCGAAGCTGATCGAGAGGACGCCGGAAGCGCAAATCCTGCACAACCAGATCATGTTCGTTCCAGCGCTGCCGCGGTGGACATCGGCGCGGGTCGCACTGATCGGCGATGCGGCACATGCGTTGTCGCCGCATATCTCGGCGGGTGGGACACTGGGTGTCGAAGACGTCCGGGTACTGGTCGACGCCGTGCAGACACACGGCGATCTCGCGACGGCGTTATCGGCCTACGAAACCAACCGCATGCCTCACTACGCCCGCGTGCATGAACTGGCCGATGCCGTAGAGCAGGTGCGTGACGCCCACGAGTATGCGCAGGCGTACGCAAGCTTCACTCACTGGATGCTCAACGACGGTTATCGCGCATCGCGTGTCACACCGTAATGACATTCAGCGCGACGTCGATGTTGCCGTGCACGGCCTTCGAGTACGGACAGATTTGATGCGCGGAACGCGCGATTGCCTCGGCGACATCCTGCGCCAGACCAGGTATGCGAACAGTGAACTGTGCACCGAGGAACCAGGCAGGACCGGTTTGCCCGACGTCGACCTGGATATCCACGGAATGATCGGGCGGCAGTGTGACCTTCTTCAACGACGCCGCGATGCCGAGCGCGGAGATGTAACACGCCGACCAGGCGCCGGCAAACAACTGCTCGGCGGTCGGGTGCGGTTCGGCGGCGATGAACTCGTGGTTCGCACCGCCCGGCGCTGACAGCTTGATATCGACGACGCCGTGGTTGCCATGCTGGACGCCGGGATCGCGGTTGACGACGGTGTGGGTCTTGCCCGAGAAGATGACTTTTTCGATCGTGGTCATGATGGATTCCTTGGTAGAGAAGGGGGTTCGGTATCTTCGTAAGAAATGCGATTAAATCGCATGCGATGGATATTGACGAAAGCGACGGCTGCTGTCAAGCGCATAAGATTAAATCGCATGCGATATATATCAGGCAAGAAAGCAAAGACCTGACAGTGACCGGTTACCAGGCGCCGCGCGCAACCCGGTGCTCATCCGACTGAGGGTTCAGCGGGTTGCTTGAATAATCGCCCGAAGCCTTGCGCGACCGGGCTCACACCCATCAACTGGACCGCGTCCCAGAACCCGGCAGGCGAGCTCGACACGACCGGTACGCCAAGGCGAGCCTCGAGCGTGTCGATGATGCCGAGCGTTTTCAGGCCGCCACACGAGATCAACACGCCCTGCGCCGACGTATCCTCCGCAAATGCGTCTTGCGCCAGATCGATCAGTGTTTCGGGCGGTACGGTGCCCACGCCAAGTACATCGGTCATGGCAAGACCCTTGACGGCCGTGACCTCGAATCCTTCTTCTCGCAGGAATGCGGCAAGCCGTGCGTTGACATCGTCGATGTAGGCGGTCGCCAGTGCCACGCGTCGTACGCCCGTCGCTTTCAATGCCCTGACGACTGCATGACTCATCGTCGTTGCAGGCAAACCGGTGGCCTCGTGGATCGCGGCAACGAGTTGCTGGTTGAACGCGGCGCCGCGGTAAAAGCTGAGCGAGGTGCCCATCAACGAGATGGCCTGGGCGCCGTCGTCGGCGAGCGCACGCGCCCTGTCAGCCACGGAATCGATTACCGCCTCATAGCCCGCTGGCGAAATCTGGCCGAGCGCCAGGCCTCGCGCGATAAACCTTGCCCGTTCCGGATAGAGCAACGGACCGTCGTCCGGGACTTTTCCCTCGGCAGGCGGAACGATCAAACCGATGGTGGGCAGACTTTGGGTGTCGATATTCATGGGCGATGTTTGAGTGACGATAGGGGGCCGCGAGATCGATCATCACTCGCTGCATCATCGTAGCGTACGGCTCCAGTGCCACGCAGAATCGCTACACCGACCCGCGAGATCGCACGACCGTTCACTCCTCAACCGAAGAAATGCGCTGTCGAGGTTCCATTCCCAGCAACTGCAAACCCGCACGGCGCCGCAGATCTTCAGTGGTTTCGCTTCGTTCATCGGGGCGCCAGCCAGGCGGTCGAAACGCATAACCGAGCCCCTCGCGGATCGAACGCGCCGTTACCAGGTCGCGCCACAACGCACGCCAGTGATCGAACTCGACGGTGAGCAGGTTATAGGTTGTCATCGGTTGAACCAGACCGAAGCGACAGGGGGTGTCGCGCCTTTCCGCGATATACGTGCCGAATAACCGGTCGAACACGATCAGTACGCCACCGTAGTTCCCATCGAGGTACTCGAGGTTAGACGCGTGATGCACGCGATGCGCGGAAGGCGTGTTGAGTACCCACTCCAGCGGTCCGAGCCGCGGAATCCACGTGACGTGCAGCCAGAACTGATAGAGCAGGTTGAGCGAAAGCAGCGTCAGCACGACCTTGGGTGGCATACCGAATAGCGGCGCGAGCACGAAGAACAGCGTCGAGCCCGTAAGACGGCCGGTCCACCCCATACGGTAGGCGACGGCAAGGTTCAGTTGATTCGGTGAATGATGAACAGCGTGAGTACACCAGAACCAGCGCACCCGGTGGGCCGCGCGATGGTAGCAGTAGTAGCAGAATTCCTGACCGACGAAGCACGCGAGCCAGCCGCTCCAATGATGCATCGGCAAAGTCCAGAGCCTGTGGCGCCAGAACCAGCCCATGGCGTCGCCCCAGAACGCAAGTGGTAGCAACCAGTTCAACGGATACTCGCGAACCAGCATGTCAACCACCGATACGCCGGCCGCTTTCCAGTCGTAATCGCGCCAGCTGCGCCGCACCGAAAGTACCAGGGCCTCGGTCAACGATGACACGAGAATCAGTGCGACGGCGAACCTCAGTATGGTGAACAGGACAGTCATGACCGGAGCATCCCTATGAGATGCTGGCCAGCGTAATTCGGCATCGCGAACGCGACAATCGATCTGGGACGAGTTGGGTCTGATGCGGGGTGGATCGGACGAACTGCGTTATTGCTGCAGGCGCTGTACCAGTGTCGCGCGATGCTGCCGGCTGCATGGCACTTCGGCGCCGCTGCGTAAAACGATGGTCGCGTCGCCCTTGCCCTCCGGTCGCACGGCAAGCACGGCGGCCAGCGCTACGGCGGCGCCGCGATGGGTGCGGACGAACATCGGATTGAGATCGTTGAGCAGCGCGGTCAGCGTACGGCGCATCAGCAGGCTTCGCCCTGGCAGATGGATGTTGACGTAGTTGTCGGCGGCTTCCAGCCATTCGATGTCCGCGCAGCGCACGACGTGCGTCTGCCCGCGGTCGGCGATCATCAACTGTGTGGGCACACCGATGCTCGGCCGTGTGGTCGCGCGAACCGATGCACGCAAGCGCTGCACTGTGCGCGCCAGGCGTTCTGGTTCGACGGGTTTCAACAGATAGTCGATGGCCTGGGCATCGAAGGCGCGCAACGCGTACTGATCGAACGCGGTTACGAATACCAGCGCCGGCGCGTCGTCCGGTAAGGACGCCGCCACATCGAAACCGTCGACTTCCGGCATCTGCACATCGAGGAAGATCACGTCCGGACGCAACTGCTCGGCGAGCGTCAACGCCGTCGCGCCATCGGCGGCTTCGCCGACTACTTCGACATCAGGAAAGACGCGCAGCATGCGCAGCAGCTTGCTGCGAGCGAGTGCCTCGTCGTCGACGATCAGTGCGCGCATGGCAGTGTCACTCGCACGATCAGGCCGCCGCCGGGCCGCAGTTGCAACGCAAGGCTCGCTTGCGTGCCGTACAGCGAGTGCAGCCGGCCCTCGAGGTTGCCGAGACCGACGCCGCGGGTATCGGGCAGGCACTGCGTCTCGCCGTCGTCCTCGATTTCTATCTGCAGCGTGCCCGTGTTGTGGCGCGCGCGGATCGCGATGTGCGTCAGTGCACTGCGCCGCTCGACCACATGCCGAAAGCAGTTCTCGAGCAACGGCTGAAGTCCGAGTGTGGGCACGAGGCAACCCGGTGCGGTGGCATCGACGTCCCACGTGATCCGCACGCGATCGGCAAAACGCTGCGTCATGATGTCGGCGTAGGCGTGCAGCAGCGTCAGTTCGTCGGCGAGCGACTGCTCGGGTCGCTGACTTGCATCGGTCGCCGCGCGCAGCAATGTCGCGAGCCGCGTGAGCAACCTGTCCGCGGAGTCGGGGTTGCTGTGGATCAGCGATGAAATGGTGTTCAGCGCGTTGAACAGAAAATGCGGTTGCAGTTGCTGGGTCAACTGTGCGAGCTGTGCCTGACGGGCGAGGTTCGCCTGCTGCGCGGAACGCACTCGTTCGGCAGCCCACGCGCCGTAGGACTGAACGCCGAAAATAATTCCGCCGAACAACACATAGAACTCGACGAATGCCGTCGCGTCGTACGCGAATACTTCGCCCCACGGGCCGTGCCGGTACCGGCTGCCAGCCAGTGCGTAGATGCCGAGACGCAGCCCATAAATGCTGGCGACGTAAATAACCAGTTGCAACGGCATCCATGCCCAGGCGCGCAGAAACCACTTCAGCGGCTGGTTGAGCAGGTGATTGCGGCGGTTGATGCGCCTCGTTTGCAACGCAACCAGCACGGTGGCTCCGAGCGCGGATGTGACGGTGTTGACGAGTGTCCGCCAGAATTGCAGCTCGCCGGACCACAGTGACTCCTGCATGCCGACCGCGAGCATCAACAGCCAGAACGCGGCCCAGGGCCACGCGAGGCGTCGCCACAGCTCGATGGGTCGGGGTTCGCCGGCAAGAGGGCTAGTGTTCATTGACGCGCTCATTCACGCTCGTCTCCGGCACGGGTTTCGTGTCCGCACTCACAGTATGTCGACCGTGCGTGAATGCGACTTCATCGTCACAGGTCTGCGGCTAGCGCTGACTATGGTAGTCGTAAAAACTTGTCGTGGTCCAGGAGGAGGCCCGTCCTGGGCTGCGCTTGCCGTTGCGTTTCCCGTGCTTCATTTCACGACGGCAACCCTATGCGTCGCCTGAATGGCCCAACATCGCGGCACTTCCGTATAGCATGGCGGCACGTCTCGCCGGCGGCCGCAGCACGTGAAACCGCCGGAGCAAGTACGACAAGGACAACCCGAAGGAGCAGTCCAATTGACGGAGCAGTCAACAAGCACCCCGCTCGAACCGACACCGTCTCGCGCCAGCGCGTGGCTCGATGCATTGACGACACGGTTGCTGAACGCATCGCGCGGTCGCAGTCGTCTCGCCACGGGCTGGCATTCCTTCCTCGTATTCGGCATCAAGCAGGCATGGGTCTGTCTGTTCGGCGGGCTGATGGTCGCGCTGCTGATCGCGACGCATCTCTGGTATCCCGCGCATGCGCTACTGCCTCGCTACGACGCGTTGACGCTTGCCGCGGTTGCGATCCAGATCGTGCTGGTTCGGCTGGGCCTCGAAACGTGGGACGAAGTGAAGGTCATCCTGCTGTTTCACATTGCGGGCACCGGCATGGAAGTGTTCAAGACCGCGGTCGGCTCGTGGATCTATCCGGAGTTCGCGTATCTGCGCATCGGTGGGGTGCCGCTCTTTACGGGGTTCATGTACGCGTCGGTGGGCAGCTACATCACGCGTGCGTGCCGCGAGTTCGATCTGCGTTTCTCGCATCACCCGTCGTTGAAGGTGACGCTCGCGCTGTCGGCTGCGATCTACGGCAACTTCTTTCTGCATCACTACTGGTTCGATCTGCGCTACCTGTTGATGGCGTGCGCCGCGATCGCGTTTCGCCGCTGCTGGGTCTACTTTCGCATCGGTACGGTGTATCACCGGATGCCGCTGCTGCTCGGTTTCTTTCTCATCGCCGTGTTCATCTGGCTTGCCGAAAACCTCGGCACGCTCAGTCACGCGTGGCTGTATCCGAGTCAGCTGCAAGGCTGGGCGATGGTGTCGGTCGGCAAGCTGGGCTCGTGGTTCATGCTGACGATCATGAGCTACGTGATCGTCACGCTGGTTAGCCGTCCGCGGTTGCCGTTGCCTTCGCGCTGATCTCAACCCTCGACCGCGTCGTGACAGCAGACACAGAGCTTGTTGCCGTCCGGGTCGTAGAAGTACGCGCCGTAGTAGTCGGGATGGTAGTGCGGCCGCAGTCCGGGCGGGCCGCCGCAGCGTCCTCCGTGGGCTAGTGCGATGGCATGACAGCGATCGACGTCCGGTCGCCCGGCAGCGAGGAACGCGGTCATGTTGCCGTTGCCCGGTGCGGCCGCCGCGCCGTTATGCGGACTGCCGATCAGAAACAGCGGCCGCGGCGCACCGGCGGCGACCCAGCCGGCCCAGGGCCGGTCGGGCTCGGAGAATTTGAGCGTCAGTCCGAGCTGCTCCATGAGCGGCGTATAGAAGCGCAACGCGCGCTCGAAGTCGCGGACCCCGACGAAAACATGCGAAAACATTCCCCCTCCCTTTGACGGCCGGCATGACCCGAAGTCCGGCCATGATTCCGCACACTGAAGTCCTGCGCAACACACCGGCTTCAACGTCAACCCGACATGGCCGGATAGCGCCGCGGCCCGCCTGGCAGAGGGTCGCGGGCCATCCTCTGTACAATTGCCCCATCGACAACCCGAAGCGACCGCCTCTGCCGGTCATTCTCCGGGTGCCACGTGCCCCGTACCCGACCGCTATTTCGCCTTTATCGATCCGCTCCATCATGGCCATCACCTACAAGACCCCTGACGATCTCGCCGGCCTGCGCATCGCCGGCCGCCTCGCCGCCGACGTCCTCGCGATGATCGGCGAACACGTGAAGGCCGGTGTCTCCACCGGGCAGCTCGACGCGATCTGCAACGACTACATCGTCAATACGCAAAAGGCGATTCCGGCAAACGTCGGCTATATGGGCTTTCCGAAAACAGTGTGTATTTCGGTCAACCAGGTGGTGTGCCACGGCATTCCGAGCCGCGGCGAGGTCCTCAAGGACGGCGACATCGTCAACATCGACGTCGCCGTGATCCGCGACGGCTACTTCGGCGACACGAGCCGCATGTATTGCGTGGGCACGCCGAGCACGGTCGGCCGCAAACTGATCGACACGACCTACGCGGCAATGCTCGCGGGCATTCGTCAGGTGAAGCCCAATGCGACGCTCGGCGACGTCGGCCACGCGATCCAGCAGGTCGCGCAGCGCGCCGGCTTCTCGATCGTCCGCGATTACTGCGGGCATGGCATCGGCAAGGTGTATCACGAGGAGCCGCAGGTGCTGCACTACGGGCAACCGGGGCAGGGCGTGAAGCTCAAGCCGGGCATGGTGTTCACGATCGAGCCGATGGTCAACGCGGGCCGCGCGGGCACGTCGGTACTCGCCGATGGCTGGACGGTCGTCACCAAAGATCGCTCGCTGTCCGCGCAGTGGGAGCACATGGTCGCCGTGACCGACGAAGGCTACGAACTGCTGACCCCCTGGCCCGACGGCACCGGCGCGTACGAGTCGCCCTGAATGCAACCTGAGTGCGCCCTGAGCGCACGCAGTGCAACGACGCCGGCGAGCGTCACGCGCGACCTGGCCGGCCCCATGCGCATCGCCCGGGCGCGTGCACTGGCGGGTCTATCCGAAAAATAAGGATTTGACTCGCGCGGCTGTTCGGTTAAAGCTATGCCAAAGCATCAAAAGGGGTTTTTGTCTGCATGATTCCGTCTCTGACCGTTCGCCGTATCACCGCCAGTCAAGGCGCCGTTTTCCGCGAACTTCGTACTGCGTCGTTGCGCGAAGCTCCCTATGCGTTCGGCGAAACGCTTGAAGACGCCCTTTCCGCCGATGCCTCCACGTTCGACGCCACCGCTGCGCGTCACGCGTTCTCCGCTACCGAAGCCTCGTTCATTCTCTATACCGAAGGCCATCCTGCCGGCCTGATCGACGCGTATTGCGACGACTCGGCCGCGCGTCGCGCGTTCGTCTGCGAGCTATGGGTGGCGCCGGCCGTGCGGCATCTGCGCGGCGGCGTGCTGCTCGTCGATACCGCCAGCGAATGGCTCGCGCGCGGCGGCGCACACGAGATCTACGCATGGATCGCCGACGCGAACCGCAACGCGATGCGTTTTTACGAAGTGCTCGGTTTTGGTCCGACCGGCGAGCATCGCCGCATCGAGCGCGTGCCGGAGCAGGGCGAAACGCTGCTGGTGCGGCACGTCAGGCACGCGTCCAGCGCGTCGGGCCGGTGAGCGGCGCGCTGTCTGCCGCGCCGCGGGTTCCGCGTTCCATCCATTCCGCTGTTCTTCTCTCGCACCGTGCGGCGCAGCATGCGCCGTTGCACGTGTGTTTCCCGAAAAAACTGGCCGCCCGCGTAGACGCCTGTAAAATACGCAAAATTTTTCGTCGAACGCTATGTCGCCCAAGAAATCGCCCTTTTTCGAACTGCGCAGCGGCTCCGTCGACACGCTTCTGTTCGTCGTGAAGACCACTGACCTCGATGCGATGCGCACCGAGCTGAACCGGCGCTTCGAGGCGACCCCGGAGTTTTTCGCCAACGATGTCGTCGCGATCGACGTGCGCCGCCTGAACGCCGACGAGCGGTTGCCGCTCGCCGAGGTCGCGCAGTTGCTCGACAGCGTGCGGATGCGGCCTGTCGGCGTCGTTGCATCGCCGGAGCAGCATGGCTGGGTGCTGGAAGCAGGCTTGCCGCTGCTCGAAGCGCGCGACCGGCGCGGTGCCGGCGCAAAACAGGCCGGTGACGAAGCTGCTGAAACCGCGGAAACATCTGCCGCAACGCCGGTGGTACCGGTGGTTCCAGACACCGTTCCCGCCGAACCGGTGCCGCTTGGCACCCCGTCGCAAACGCTCGTCATCGACAAGCCGTTGCGCTCGGGGCAGCGCATTTACGCAAAGGGCGATCTGGTCGTGCTCGGCATCGTGAGCTATGGCGCGGAAGTGATCGCGGAAGGCAACATCCATATCTACGCGCCGTTACGCGGCCGGGCGCTGGCCGGCGTGCAGGGCAATCACGATGCACGGATTTTCTGCACCTGTCTCGAGCCGGAACTGATTTCGATTGCGGGTATCTATCGTACGACTGAGAACCCGTTGCCGGCCGATGTGAACGGCAAGGCCGTGCAGATCTGGCTCGACGAAGAGAAATTGATGATCGAACCGCTGCGGCTCACCTGAGGCACGCGCCGAGCGCTGCGGCTGCGCATGCTGCTGACAACCGGTTGCAGCGCCTAATTGAAGTTGAAGAATCTGACGAACGCAAGGTAAGGCTAAATGGCAAAAATCATTGTGGTGACTTCGGGCAAGGGTGGCGTGGGCAAGACGACCACGAGCGCGAGTTTCGCATCGGGTCTCGCATTGCGCGGCCACAAGACCGCCGTGATCGACTTCGATGTGGGCCTGCGCAACCTCGACCTCATCATGGGCTGCGAGCGCCGCGTCGTGTACGACCTGATCAACGTGATCCAGGGCGAGGCGAACCTGAACCAGGCGCTCATCAAGGACAAGAAATGCGAGAACCTGTTCATCCTGCCCGCGTCGCAAACGCGCGATAAGGATGCGCTCACGCAGGACGGCGTCGAAAAGATCATCAACGATCTGATCGCGATGGACTTCGAATTTATCGTTTGCGATTCGCCGGCCGGGATTGAATCGGGTGCGCTGCTCGCGATGCACTACGCCGACGAAGCGCTGATCGTGACCAATCCGGAAGTGTCGTCGGTACGCGACTCGGACCGGATTCTCGGCATCCTGTCATCGAAGACGAAGCGCGCGATCGAAGGCAAGGACCCGATCAAGGAGCATCTGCTGATCACGCGCTACAACCCGAAGCGCGTCAGCGAAGGCGAGATGCTGTCGCTCACGGACATCCAGGAAATTCTGCGTATCGAGCTGATCGGTGTCGTGCCGGAATCGGAAGCGGTGCTGCATGCGTCGAACCAGGGGCTGCCGGCTGTGCACATCGAAGGTACCGATGTCGCCGAAGCGTATAAGGACATCGTGTCGCGCTTCCTTGGCGAAGAGAAGTCGCTACGTTTCACCGATTACCAGAAGCCGGGCCTGTTGCAGCGCCTCTTCGGCACCAAGTAAGGGGAGCGCACCTAATGTCGATTCTTTCGTTTTTGCTGGGAGAGAAGAAAAAATCCGCGTCGGTTGCGAAGGAACGCCTGCAGTTGATCATCGCGCACGAGCGCGGCGGCAACAAGGCGCCCGCCGACTATCTGCCGGCGTTGCAACGCGAACTCGTCGCCGTGATTTCGAAGTACGTGAAAATCTCCGACAACGATATCCGTGTGAGCCTCGAGCGTCAGGACGACCTCGAAGTGCTGGAAGTCAAGATCGAGATTCCGCAGGCCTGAGGGCCGGGTGTTGCGGTTGTTGCCTCATCCATCTGTCTAGCTGTCTAGCGGTTGTATGACACTGTCTGTCGCGCTGCATGTGTTGCCTTGATGGCGGCACGCGCAGCGCGCAACAACCTCCCCGCACTTTCCCCCTCGTCGCCTTTTCCCCTACGTCTGCTATCGCGGTGAAACACCTCGTTGCACTTCAGGTGCCCGCGTAATACGGCGGATGTCAGCCTCCCTGTCACCTCGCGCATTGAACGGATACGCCGTCAACGGTGTTCTTTCCTGAGGTGAATATGAACAGGTCTTTGCGCGTGCTGCTCGTCAATGCAGCACTGGTTATCGCCGGCGTAAGTGCGGTGGCGTCGTCTGCATCTGCGGAAGTAATCATCGTCGCGCCGTCCGCACCGCCAGCGGTGCGCTACGAAGTCGTGCCCGCCGCGCGGGTCGGATATGTCTGGGATCACGGTCACTGGCGCTGGGATCGCGGCCAGTACGTGTGGGAGGCGGGTCACTGGCAGGCTGAGCGCATCGGTTATCACTGGGTGCCGGGGCACTGGGCCGGTCGTGGTGATGGCTGGCGCTGGATCGATGGTCACTGGGCTTGAGCGTCGACAAGTTTCGATAAGCGTCGATCCGTGTCGCTCGGTGTCGATGTGCGGTGCCGCAGGTAGCGGCGCCGCTTTCAGGAAGCATGCGATGAAAACAAGACTGCTGGCAGCGCTGCTGCTTGCTATGACGCTTGCCGGCTGCATCGTCGTGCCGGCACGCCCTGCGTATTACCGGCCCGCGCCGGTCGTCATCTACTGACGCGGGGTATCGGTTGGGGCTGCGTCGGTGGCCTCAGCCGGTTCGGGCTCGTCGTCGATCAGCGCCTCCGGCACTTCGGGAACGGGTACGGGGGCCGGCTGCGGCAACGGCGCCATATAGCGCGTTGCCAGCGATTCATACAGCGGCGGCGCGAAGAGCCGCGACACGCGGCTGGAAATCAGCGCGGTCGCCATCAGCGAGATCACCAGTGCATGACCGTTGATCATCTCCATCACGATCACAAACGACGTAATCGGCGATTGCGTGACGGCGGCCAGATAACCGACCATGGCGAGCGCGATCAGCATCTGCAGTTGCATGCCGCTGAATACGGTGTGCAGCAGGTTGCCGAAGCCCGCGCCGATCGACAGCGACGGCGCAAAGATGCCACCAGGAATGCCGGGCAGGTACGAGCCCACCATCGAGATCATCTTCAGAAACGGATAGAACAGCGACAGTTGCTCGTGACCGTCGAGCAGCCCACGCGCTTCCGCATAGCCGCTCCCGAATGTCGTCCCGCCTGAAATCAGTCCGACTACCGCGATGATGAAGCCGCACAGCGCCGCGAACGCAACCGGCCGCTCGCCGTGCAACTGGCGCAGCGGCGCCGGAATCCAGCGGGCGGTGTTCAGCAGCAGCCAGCCGAACACGCCGCCTGCAATGCCGGTGACGACCGCGGTCAACACCACGGCGACGGCGAGCAGATCCGGAAAGTGCGCACCGATCTCGATCGTGCCGAAGTACGTGTAGTTGCCGTTGAGCCCCAGCGCAATCACACCGGCGATGATGATCGCCGTGATCAGCACGCCGCTCGCGCGCGCTTCGAAGCTGCGCGTCAGTTCCTCGATCGCGAAGACGATGCCGGCCAGCGGCGTATTGAACGCAGCGGACAGACCGGCTGCGGCGCCCGCGAGCACGAGCTGACGTTCGATCAGCGCGTTCGAACGCGGATAGAAGCGGCGCAGATTGAACATCAGTGCCGCGCCGACCTGGACCGTCGGTCCTTCGCGGCCGATCGTAAACCCACCGAGAATACCGAGGAACGACACCAGAATCTTGCCGACGAGAATCTCCAGCGTGAGCAGACGCGCGCCAGATTCACCCGGTTTGGTGTGCAGCGTGGCGATGACCTGAGGAATACCGCTACCTTCGGCGCCACGAAAAAACCGGCGCGTGAGCCAGACCGCGGCCGCGGCGACGGCGGGTGTGAGCAGGAGCGGCAACCACACGTAGTGATGCTGCATCGACCGGAAGGCGTTGTAGCCCCAGTCGATCAGGCGCGCATAGAGCACCGCAATCAGGCCGACCGCGATCGCACCGAGCCAGAAGATGCCGTACTGCCGCCAGAGGCGCCGTGCGCGTCTGGCCAGCGTGGAAGAGAGGACAGGCAGAGCCCGGGGCATGGTGTATCTGCAGATGCAAAGCGGCGATTATAACGGCGGAACCTGCACGAAAAATGTGCTGAAAGTGAATTGAAATAATCGTTCTGAATGTCAAGCTCAGTAACGTCCAGTAACGCTCTTGTGACGCTGTAAGGGTATCGTGCGATTTACCGGCCGTTGATGTATAAGCATGGTCGGATAAAATCACGCCTGCGACCGATTACGGTAACGGACTACCCCATGAAGCGAATTCTTATCGTCAAGGTCACCTCGATGGGCGACGTCATCCAGGCCCAGCCGGTTGTTGCCGATCTCAAACGCGCGTTTCCCGGCGTCAAGGTCGATTGGGCTGCTGACGAAGCCTTTGCAGAAATTGCCCGCTGGAACGTCGGCACCGACCGCGTGTTGTGCGCGCCGCTGCGCCGCTTCAAGAAAGCGCGTCGCTGGGCCGACTTCAAGGCGATCTGGGCGTCGATCGCCGAACTGCGTGCCGAGCACTACGACGTGGTGCTCGACATTCATGGCGTCTACAAGAGCGCCATCATTTCGTTTCTCACGCGTTCGTCGCGACGGCTCGGCTACCAGGCCAAGGACCTCGGCGAGCGCGGCGCGGCATTTGCCTACACGGGCCGCTTTGCGCCACGTGGCGACGTCAATGCGTGGTATGGCATGCGCGAGACGGTGAGCCGCGCACTCGGCTATACGCTCGAAGATCCGCCGATCTATAACCTGCAAGTGCCGCGCGCCACGCACACGGCAGCGGATGCGCCGCCGCCTGACGCTTCGCCGCTCGCCATCCTGTTCCATGCAGCATCGAAGGACGACAAGAAG
The DNA here is from genome assembly GCF_002362315.1 of Paraburkholderia acidicola. Lineage (GTDB taxonomy): Bacteria > Pseudomonadota > Gammaproteobacteria > Burkholderiales > Burkholderiaceae > Paraburkholderia > Paraburkholderia acidicola. Next base: position 733,209 of record NZ_MTZV01000002.1, on the reverse strand, counting down.
TGGCCGACCTCGCACTGGGCCGCGGTAGCCCGCGACCTGCTCGGGCGCGGCTATCGCGTCGTGTTGCCGTGGGGATCGCTCGCCGAACATAGCGAAGCCACCGACATCGTCGCGCAGGTCCCATCCGCAACCTTGCTGCCGCAGATGACGCTGACCGGCATCGCGCAACTGATCCAGGACTGCCAGCTGGTGGTCGGCGTCGACACAGGCTTCGTACACCTCGCACATGCGTTGCAGAAGCGCGCGGTGATGATTTTCATCGCGACGTCGGCGGAGCATTTCGGCAATCACACGCCGTACCGTTCGGTGTCGGTTGGAGATGGCCGGCGCGTGCCGAGCATCGACGAAGCGCTGCAGGCTATCGATCACGTGCATGCGGTGCCGACCGTTCCACCGGCATCGCTTTCCGTCGGCGCAACACCGTCTGCCGCCGCGGCATAACGGTTTTTCTCCTCGCTGTCGAAACCCGAACGCACGCGTAAAGCGTGCGTTTTCACATGGGCGAACGTGGTTTCGCACGGACGGCCGCATTACACGCTTGTTAAATCTGTCGCTGTTCTTCTACAAATGCGCCGCGGAAGGCCGGTTTATGCGTTCTGTGTAACATCGCGGGCGACTTCGCTTACAAATTGCAACGTTCGTGCAGTATCGCGTCGTGTTCAATCGGAAGTATTCGAGATCGCGAGATCGATCGAATCATACTGACCCGACGGGAGAACGATGTGAAACGCTTGACGCTAACCTTGATTGCCGGCGCGCTGCTGACAGCCGCGCTGGGTGGTTGCATTGTGGTACCGGCGCCGGGCTACTACGGTGGCGGCGGTTATTACCACGGTGGCGGCGGATACTACCGCTAACGATGAGGGTGGCGTCACGGGCAAGCGCGCGTGACGCCATTCATTCCTGCGCAGCGCGAACTTGCGCGAATGCGAGGCTGTTACGAGAGCATCATTTCGAACGCGACGACCGCGGCAATCGCTGCCGCGTTGGCTGCGAGCGCTTCGACGACAATTCCTTTCCACGTGACTGGCTTGAAGCGGATTGCCAGCAGTAAGGAACCGAGCAATGCCAGCGCGATGATCATCACGATATCTGCGTTGCTGATCTGAATACCCACGGGCGCCTCCAGTTTTCAGGATCCTGGTGTCGAACTCAATTCGAGTATAGGCACGCCAAAAAACCGCGCAAGGCGGGGAAACTCCGCAGCTACGCGGCGTTTTCTGCAATATTCCTTACATCAAGCGTGTATCGCGCGTCTCGCGCATGCACAGCACACCGATCAGGCTGACGAGCGCGGCCACCGACACATACCCCCCCACCCACGACAATCCACCGCGTGCGGCGAGCACCTGAGCGATATACGGCGCGACCGACGCCCCGAGAATCCCCCCGAGGTTGTACGAAACACCTGCACCGGTGTAGCGCACGTTGGTCGGAAACAACTCCGGCAACAACGCGCCCATCGGCGCGAACGTAACGCCCATCAGGAACAGCTCGATCACGAGAAACAGCAATACGAGCGGCACCGAACCGCTACCGAGCAGTGGCTCCATCGCGAAGCCCGACAGGATCGCGGCAACGATGCCGACGATCAGCACCGGCTTGCGGCCGAAGCGGTCGCTAGCCCACGCGGAAATCGGCGTTGCGAATGCCATGAACAGCACCGCGATGCACAGCAGGCCGAGGAAGCCTGGTCGTGTGAAGTGCAATGTCGATACGCCGTACGACAGCGAGAACACCGTCGAGATGTAGAACAGCGTGTAGCAGACGACCATCGCGAGCGCGCCGAGCAGCGTGGGACCGCCGTGCTTCGACAGCAGCTCGGCGATCGGCACGCGCACGCGTTCCTTGCGTTCGATGGCGGCGCGGAAGGCCGGCGTCTCGGCAATCTTGAGCCGCACGTAAAGGCCGAGCGCGACCAGCACGGCGCTCACGAGGAACGGCACGCGCCATCCCCAGCTGCGAAACTGCTCATCCGACAGCGTGAGCGCGAGACCGAAGAACAGACCGTTCGATGCCAGAAAACCAACCGACGGCCCGAGCTGCGGAAACATGCCGAACCAGCCGCGCTTACCAGCGGGCGCGTTCTCGGTAGCGAGCAACGCCGCGCCGCCCCATTCACCGCCAAGCCCGATGCCCTGACCGAAGCGCAGCACGCACAGCAGGATCGGCGCGAGACTACCGATCGAGTCGTAGCCGGGGACGAAGCCGATTAGCGTCGTCGACAGACCCATGACGAGCAGCGACGCGACGAGCGTCGACTTGCGGCCGATGCGGTCGCCGAAGTGGCCGAACAGAAACGAACCGATCGGTCGCGCGATGAAGGCGATACCGAACGTGACGAACGCGGACAGCGCCTGAGCGGTCGCCGAACCGTGCGGAAAGAACACCGGGCCGATCACGAGCGCGGCGGCGGTGGCATAGACGTAGAAATCGTAGAACTCGATCGCGGTGCCGATGAAGCTCGCGAAGATGACCCGCGACGCGCTGTTTTGCCCGGCCGATTCAGACTGGCCGGGTTGCACGGTGGAAATCGGTGGTGTGGACATCAAAAGTCTCCAGGTGTCGTGATGCTGCCTTGTTGTGCGAGGGCAGGTGCCCGCGGCGGCAGCGTTTTATGTTCATTGGGGCAAGCGGGCATGCGGTGGGGATGCGTGAATCCGGCCGCAACGGCCTGACAGCTTACCTCGGGTGGTGGCGCGTTGTGAATGGTCGCGAACGGCTGCGGGACGGTGTGACGTCAGTCGATTGTTTGTGCTTGCGGCGAGGCGAGCGTACGCAACTGGAATTTACCGTCGTCGTTGAAGAGCCAGTCTTCCATCAGCTCGAGCCGGCCGCGGCCGTTGAGTAGTTTGGCGGGCGGTTGCGGCAGCGGCGCCGAACGGCGTAGCGAATTGAGCGCTGTGCTTTCTGCTTCGTCGTCACCGTTGGTGCGATATACCGATGAAGCGACCACGCGGCCGTCGCGATCGACGGTGAATGAAACGACCACGAGCGAGCGCAGCATCGCTTGTGGTGTACCCGTCAGTACGGTCGAGGGATTGCGTTCCTGAATGCGACGCGCAACCGCGTCGCGATACCGGTCGAGCGCGGCGCTGTTCATCGCCGCTAGCGGCACCGATAGCGCAGGTCGTTGGGGCGGGGTGAAGGTGCAGGCGGTCGCTGTCAGCGCGACAGCGAGCGCCGTGCAGGAACGAAAACGCGTGAACATCGCGGCACGCCTTGCAGGCAGACTGTGCTTCGAATGCTAGTCGAAACAGGCGGCTTTGCAATCGGTGGTGATCCGCAACGTTCGATGCGAGTGAAGACTTACTGGAGCGACAACTGCGCGCAGGGATCGCTGGGCACGGTGGTGCATCCATACGAATACTGACCGCTCTTTGCGATCAGATCCTTGCCCGCCTTGAGATCGCCGCGGAATTCCGGCGAGCTTTCGTAAGCAATGAAGGTCGAGCACATGACGGCAGACAGTACGACCAATGAGAACGCGATCTTTTCGAGTAGCTGATAACGATGAGGCATGAGCATGGCTTCCAGATTGGGTTGCCATCATACCTCATACTAAGGGTTTATACCTAGTTGGCGCCGCCCCTTTAACGTCCTGAAACCAATGCTAAATGACAATTACAAATTGAAACTTGTATGACACACCGGCTCATGGGACATTGGAGTCGCGTTCAGCAGTAACCCCTCGGGACGCATATTGATAGGGCCGCGGCGATGTCTGCGGCTTTTTTTTCGCCCGCTTTTTGAAGTCGGGTGAGAATGTGCCATTGCAAAATGTCTGATTCAGGCTTAAAGAAATATTCGAGTTGTCTGAATGGATCATTGGCAGTTCATTCAAGCAGCCGTTTGTCGATTTCGTTCGTAATGCGATTAAAAAATCAAGGTGTTGAAGTTCATTCAACATGCCGATGATCGCCGATGTGCTCCTCGTGGAGCCGCGTTACCACCTGCTGTGAACGGACGGCCAGGCTTGTCCACGCTACCGCTCCCGCATCATCAAGCTGTCACGCGCCGATGGCGACCCGGACACGGAAAGGCGTGCTGTTGTGCACCGACGTACCCAAATATTAGACATTATTAAATATTGCAATAGGCGTCTTTATCGTAAGACTTCGTGTGGACAAAGTAATAGTCTTGTGCCAAAGTTCCGGCAGGCACTTAACACGCCTTTTTGCCGGCGATGCTACAGGAAATACCACGAAAGTCGGCAAAACTGCTTGTTCGAGTATCAGTAAAACAGGTGCTTGAGAGATTCCCGAGATAAAGAAGCCGATGAGCGCCGCGAAGGCGCGCGTCGATCTGATGCGCGATGGCACAAACGCGTGCGCAGATGGGAGAGGGTCGTAACCATGGACATCACAGGACCGGCAGGCTGGCGGAACAACCTGCGAACTGAAGCGAACCACCTGCATCAATCGGCCCCTTCGCGCGCCATTTCCGCAGGTCTGGAACATCACGACGGCCTCTCGTAAGCCGGCCGCCCGTCCACCTTGATCTCTGTTGTTGAACGTCCTCGCATCGAGGCGAGAGTAAGTTTTGCCCGTGTTTCGCAACCGCGATGTTGCGTACTACGGTGCGTGTATTGACATCAAAGCGTTGCGGTCTTCTGTTGCCATACCTGCGTCATGAAAAGTGCTCGCTGTCCGATGGGTCGTGCCAGTTTGCGCATAACGACGGCCATGCGTCGCGTTGCGTTCATTGGCGCGGCGTGTCCCGACGGACGACGCGTGAGCGATCAAGTCGTGCCGCACCAGTCCTGATGAACGGATGGCGCCTATGCGTGTGCTAGTTGTCGAAGATGACCCCGTGCATGCCAAAGCGGTGGTGAGAGTCGTCGGCCCGTTGGGACACGACATCATCGAAGTCGGCGACGGCGAGGAAGCCGTGCGTCTTCTCAGATCGCAGCCGGTCGATCTGGTCATTCTGGACTGGCTGCTGCCCAGGATGAGCGGCTTCGAAGTGCTGTACTGGATTCGCCGCAACCTCGGTGACCTGCCTGCGGTGCTCTTTCTGACGAACAAAACCCTCGATGACGATATCGTCCTGGCGATGGAAGCCGGCGCCGACGACTATCTCGTGAAGCCGTTTCGTGTCGGGGAACTGACCGCGCGGGTCAATGCGCTGCTGCGGCGGGTCACACACGATCTGGAACGGACCGACCAGATCCGCGCCGGCGACTATACGCTCGACACGCTGGGCCGCACCGTCGCGTTGCGCGGCGAGCGTATCGAGCTCACCCCTAAAGAATTCGATCTCACCGCGCTGTTCTTCAACAACCTCGGGAAGCTGCTGTCGCGCAAGGTTGTCAGCATCAGTACGTGGGGGCGCGAGCTCGACCCCGCATCGCGCACGCTCGACACCCACGTCTATCGCGTGCGGCAGAAGCTGGCCCTCGCCCCTGAAAACGGCCTGCGGCTGAGCGCCGTCTACACACACGGATACCGGCTGGAAGAAGTGCCGTCGAAGTCGCCCCGAAGTGCCGTGCCAGACCCGAACGTGTTGCCGTGCAACTGATCTGCGATCCAGGCGAGGCGCCCGGGCGCCCCACCGATCAAACGACCGGCTCGCGACCTCGCAGGCGAACGTTGATGTCGGGTCGTGACCCGGACGCCAGCCATCCTCGCATGCTGCAGGAATGGCTGGCGTTCGGCGTCTTCCTGCTGTTGCTATGTGTTGTACTCGACGTTTCACGGCTATTGCGCGGAGCGGATCTGTTCTTTTTCGACACGGTGCAACCGCTGCTTCAGCAGCCCACACCCAAGAAGATCGTCCTCGTCGCCATCGACGACGCCAGTGTCAATGCGCTGGGCGGATGGCCGGTGCCGCGCAGTGCCTATGCCGAACTGATCGACTGGCTCACTGACGCCGGTGCGTCTGCCGTCGGGCTCGACATTGCGATGCCGAACGCCGGCAGAGTCGATCCTGGCGGCGACGATCAGCTCGCGAAGGCGATGACACGCAACGCGAAAGTCGTGCTGCCGGTTCTGCTTGTCGATACCCCCGCGGGTACCCATGTCGTTCCGCCCGTTGCGCCGATCAGGGAGGCCGCGTTCGCGATCGCTCGAACCGATTCGTACGCGGATGTAGACGGGATGTCCCGCAGCTTCTATCGGGTCGAACGGTTCACCGGCGCGAACTCGATGCATATGAGCGAGGCGCTGCTGAGGGCCGCCGGTTCGAACCCGGTTCGCTGCGAAGAATCCCCGGGCTCGACTCGAGATGGGGCCGGCGCGTGTCGACGGTATGTGCCGACAGGAGGTGAGCCGTCGCACGCGTCTTACTCGTTGATCGATGTGTTGCGGGGCCGGGTGGCTGCGTCGATTTTCAACGGGGCGATTGTCGTCGTTGGTCCGACTTCCAGTACCACGGACACGCATTTCGTCAGCACGAGCGGCGATCGATCTCCATTGACCGACGTCGCATTTCTGGCCGACGCCACTGACGGGATGGCAAGCGGATCGCTGGTCGATCCGGTATCGGACGCGGGCCAGTTGCTGCTCAATCTGTGCGTGTTGCCGTTCCTGTGCGCGGGGCTGTCTGTGCTCGGGCCGCGCGCCGGATTGCTTGCCTGCGTCACGCTTGCGCTGGCTACGTATGCTGCGTCTCTCGTGCTGCTCGCAGTCGCGCACGTCTTCTACTTTCCGGGCGCCGCGGCCGCGATGTGCCTCGCGGCGTATCCCGTCTGGGCGTGGTGCCGGCAGGGGATGGCGCTGCGCTACGTGAGCCAGCAGGCAGAGAGCGTCATGGGCGAACTGGCGCTCGCGTGCGGACCGCCCATCCGCGTTAACGCGCTCGATTCGCGACAACCGCGCGTCGTCACGCAGCGATGCACGGTCGAACGCGAGCAGGACACAGCACTGCGTTTTTTCTCCCACGACGTCCGCTCTCCCCAGGCCGCGATACTCACCTTGATCGAACAGCGTCGCCATGCGCCGACGGACATGCCGGAAGCGCGCTTCATCGATCTGGTGAGCCAGTACGCGGAATCGACGCTCGCCCTGGTGGATCAGTTCCTGTTACTCGCCCGCGCAGAGAGACGCACGCTGTCACTGACCACGGTCGATCTGGCGTTCCTGCTCCACGACACCATCGATGACTTCTGGCCACATGCCACGGCGAAACGCACACGGGTCGATCTGATCGCCGAGCCCGGCATCCTGATCGACGCCGATGCGCAGATGCTGCGTCGCGCGGTGGGCAATCTGATCGACAACGCCATCAAGTTTGGACCCGAGAACGCGACGGTCACGGTGAATGCGTGTGCATGCGAGCGCTATCAGTCCGTTGCAATTGCCGATCAAGGCATCGGCATACCCGCCGATCAAATCCCGAATCTGTTTACCGAATTCACCCGGATCGATGCGCATAGTGATCGCCCTGGTCACGGCCTTGGGCTCGCCTTCGTTAAAAGCGTCATTGATGCGCTTGGCGGGAAAATTCTTGTCGAAAGTCGGGTGGGGCAAGGGTCTATTTTTACGCTTCTTTTGCCGAAGCAGTCGACTGCAAATTGATGGTTATATCGACAGACTAGCCGGAAAGCCTTTGTTGAACTATTCCGCCAGTGCGTGATTCCATTCGCGAATTCTCTTCCGGTTGATTAATAGGATAGTTTGTCAAGGCGGCCTTTCGCGCCAGATGTAAATCTTAAATCAATTGGTCAATACCCCCTTTCTTCGTCAGGTGGGGAACTTCATTTTTAACATTGTGAACCGCTACGTGGCGCGGTATTGCTTGTCGGGCCTGCGTTCACGTTTTCATTCGTCACATTTCTGTGACAATTGTTCAAAATTATTTACTCCATTTTTCCACTTGCCATCCATTACTCTACGATTCAGCACATTCTTGCCTGAGTCACATGGGTAATTTGAATGGAAATGCGTAGCGAATAAATTAAATTGAGTTATCTGGATTGAGGAAATTCATTGGGTTCCCCAATGGATGCGTGCGTCTGGTGCGTAAGAATTTATTTATTGAATTCCGTGTGTACTCGCATTCCAGAAAAGAATTGTACTGAAGTTGTTTTATCCGGAAACAGGCTCGCGTTAATTCAGGAAAGCGCGAGACAGGCCCGCACGTTCGCTGGCAGACCGCCAGTGGGCAGGTGCATTGAATAGAACACGTCGACTACAGCCTGGCAGGAAAAATTATGAACAAGGTATATCGCTCGATCTGGAACAGCGCGCGCGGCGCTTTTGTCGCCGTGTCCGAGATAGACACCGCAGCAGGAAAAGGAAAGTCGAGATCGTCGTCCGGCACGGTCGACCAACGCGGAGGGCCGGCCAGCAGAGTCGATCGGCGGCGAGCTATCGCTGTTGGGATCATGCTGATGTCTGCGGGAGGTGTCTTGATTCCGCGGGCAGCGGTGGCGCAGGCAGTGGCTGGCGGCTCGGCCGGGGGCGCGAATTCGGTGGCAGTCGGATCAGGCTCAAATGCGGCGGGAAACCTGGGAATTGCGGTAGGCCAGAATGCAGCGGCAACCGGACTTAACACGACTGCTCTGGGCACAAATAGCCAGGCGGTTGGCAATTTCGCCACAGCGGTTGGCACCAATGCTGATGCGGCGGATGAGTTCGCGACGTCGGTAGGTTATCTCTCTACTGCGGCATCAGGCGCAACAGCGCTTGGCGCATTCGCGTCCGCAACCGGTGGGTTTGCGATGGCATTCGGCGAGCATTCGAGCGCGTCGGGTTCGTTCGGCGTTGCGATGGGTGGCGGTGCCGCGGCAAATGGCAACTTTACCGTGGCAGTCGGCGGAAGTGCTTTGGCGGCGGCGCTGCAAGCCACCGCACTGGGTTACCTGGCAACTGCTGCGGGCGTGAGCGGGGTTGCACTGGGGAATCAGGCGCAGGTGTCGGCCGCCGCCGCTGGCGGCCTGGCGGTTGGTAGCGGCGCGTCGTCGGGCGGCGGGTCAGCGGTTGCGCTCGGTACCAATACGGGTTCCACGGGCTCGGCTTCCATCGCCATCGGTGCGGGCGGCGGCACGGCCGGTGTCCCCGGCTCGGGTACGCAGGCTACGGGCGACCAGTCCATTGCCATCGGCTTTACCACGTTAGCCACGGGCACCTATGCGCAGGCGCTCGGCGCCGCGTCGACCGCCACCGGAGTTGCCTCGGTTGCGCTCGGACATACCTCGACGGCCACCGGTACCAATGCGCTAGCCATTGGTGCTGCCGCGAACGCGCTGGCCGACAATACGATTGCACTCGGCGATCAGGCGACGGCCACGAGCGGCCTGGCGACAGCGATCGGCGCGGGCAGCACCGCGACGGGCGTGGATTCCACCGCTGTGGGTGGGCGTGCCGGTGCGTCGGGCCAGTACAGTATCGCGATCGGAGCCGGGGACCTCACGGGAGCGACAGCCGCTGCCAGTGCTTCGGGTCTGGAAGCGATTGCCATCGGTAATGGTTCAGTCGCGACAATCGACTATGCCACCGCGCTCGGACAGGCCGCCACCGCCGGCGGAACCGGTTCTGTTGCAGTAGGTCCTTCTGCCAAGGCGACCGGGTATTTCAGCGTCGCCATCGGCGATCTGGCGCTGGCGACCTCCACGTCCGCTGTCGCATTGGGACCCGGCGCCACCGCAGGCGCCAATAATTCGATTGCCCTCGGTATCAACTCGGTTGCGTCGGGCGTTTCCGGGACGGCTTTGGGCGCCGGTAGCACGGCCGCGAACAATGGGACGGCGGTCGGCGTCAACGCGGCCGCCTCCGGCACGCAGGGCACGGCGCTTGGCGAACAGACGACAGCCAGCGGCACCAATGCACTGGCCGCCGGCGCCCAGGCGACTGCCTCGGCTAACCGGGCCACCGCGCTTGGTACGAATTCACAGGCACTTGCTGTATCGACGGTTGCGTTCGGCGACACCAGCATCGTGGCCGCCGCCGCGGGCACAGGTTCCATCGCGGGTGGCCACAACTCGCAGGTGACTAGCGGCACCGGCGCCGTCGCGCTCGGCGAAGGCCAGACGGCAAGCGGTAACGGTGCAGTGGCGATCGGCGATCCGAATACGGCTAACGGTAACGGTGCCGTCGCGATGGGCGCGACCAACACCGCGAACGGCAATGGCGCAGTCGCACTGGGGAATACGAACATAGCGACCGGACAGGGATCGGTTGCGCTCGGCAATGCATCGCAGGCGAATATCGCGGGTTCGATCGCGATCGGCGACACCGCGGTGGTGCAGGCCGCTGCGACAGGCGGTGTTGCACTCGGCTCGGGGGCGACGACGAGCGTGGCGAACAGTGTGGCGCTCGGTGCGAACTCGACGACGACCGCGGGTGTGCCGACTGCCAGTGCGGTGATCGGCGGCGTCACGTACAACTTTGCCGGCGTAACACCGGCTGGGGTGGTGAGCGTCGGCGCTCCGGGAGCGGAGCGACAGATCCAGAACGTCGCGGCCGGACAGTTGAGTGGAACCAGCACGGATGCAGTGAACGGCTCGCAACTCTTTGCGACGAACCAGCAGGTGACGGCCAACACCACGGCGATCACCAACATCAACAACGGTGGCGGCATCAAGTACTTCCATGCGAATTCGACGCTTCCCGACAGTCAGGCAAACGGCGTCAACAGTGTGGCGATCGGACCGAACGCTGTGGCGAACAACGCGGGTGACGTCGCACTGGGCAATGGTTCGACGACAGCCGCGGTGACACCGACCGCGGGTGCGACGATCGGTGGTGTCGCCTATACGTTTGCAGGGACCAGTCCGACCAGCGCCGTGAGCGTTGGAGCGGCCGGCGCCGAGCGGCAGATCCAGAACGTCGCGGCCGGGCAACTGACTGCCACGAGCACGGATGCCGTGAATGGCTCGCAACTGTTCGCGACCAACCAGCAGGTAACGGCCAACTCGACCGAGCTGACGAACATCAACAACGGTGGCGGCATCAAGTACTTCCACGCGAATTCGACCGATCCTGATTCGACGGCGAGCGGCGCCGATTCGGTGGCGATCGGCGGTAACGCGCAGGCGACGCAGGCGAATTCCGTCGCGCTCGGTGCGAATACGACGACGACTGCGGCTGTCGCGACGGGCAATGCGGTGATCGGCGGCGTCACGTACAACTTCGCGGGTGCGACACCTGCGGGCGTGGTGAGCGTCGGTGCAGCGGGAGCGGAGCGGCAGATCCAGAACGTGGCTGCAGGGCAGTTGAGCGGCACCAGCACGGATGCCGTGAATGGTTCGCAGCTCTTCGCGACCAACCAGCAGGTGGACGCGAACACGACCGCGATCTCGAACATCAGCAACGGTTCGGGTATCAAGTACTTCCACGCGGACTCTACGCTCGCCGACAGTCAGGCAACGGGTACGGACAGCATCGCGGTCGGTCCCCAGGCGGTCGCGAGCGCCGCGGACAGCTTCGCGGCCGGCACCGGTGCGCAGGCGACAACCGCCAACGCGATGGCACTCGGTGCACAGACGACCGCTTCGATCGACGGCAGTGTCGCGATCGGCTCGGGTTCGGTCTCCGACCGCACGATTGCAGCGGGAAGCGGCACGATTCCGGCCGGCACGCATACGGTTCCATTCAACACGTCCGATGAGACGCTGCTGGGCGCTGTGTCATTCGGTAGCACAACGGGCAACACGTACCGGCAGCTCATCAACGTCGCGGACGGCACCAGCGCACACGATGCAGTGACAGTCCGGCAGCTGACCGGTGCGCTTGCAGCGTTCTCCGTGACGCCGACGCTGTACTTCCACGCGAATTCGACAGCCGCTGATTCGCTGGCGGCGGGTCAGGAGTCGATCGCCGTGGGGCCGACGACGGTGGTCAATAGCGCTAACGGTATTGGCATCGGTAACGGTGCGGCCGTCCAGCAGACTGCGCCTGGTGGTGTGGCCATCGGTCAGGCTGCGAATTCCGGGCAGGCCGATGCGATTGCACTGGGTAGTGGAGCGAATGCGACCGGTCCGCAGTCGATTGCGCAGGGTGCCAACTCTGTTTCCAGTGCGGCGGGTGGTATCTCGATCGGCTCGGGCGCGAACAGCAGTGCTGCCGATGCGTTGGCGCTCGGCTCCGGTGCAAGCGCCAGCTTTGCAAACAGCGTGGCGATCGGTGCAGGCTCGGTCACGACGGTAGGCGCCCAGTCGAACTACATCGCGTACGGCCTGAGCAGCCCGCAGTCATCGGTGGGTGAGGTCAACATCGGCAACCGCAAGATCACGGGTGTAGCAGCAGGCTCGGCCGGGACGGACGCCGTCAACGTCAGCCAGCTTCAGGCCGTCGACCAGAGTCTCACCACCCAGATCCAGAACCTCGTCAACAACAACGGCGGTAACGGCGGCTTCCCGTCGACGCCTGGCACCACGACAGCACCTTCATCGACCGGCTCGAACTCGTCGGCGGGCGGTAACGGCGCGGTCGCTTCCGGCTCGAACAGTACGGCAGTAGGTAACGGTTCGACTGCATCCGGTCCGAGTTCGACCACGCTCGGTGCAGGCTCGACGTCCTCGGGTAACAACTCGGTGGCGATCGGGGCGGGAAGCAACGACGGAGGACGCAGCAACGTCGTCTCGATCGGCACGGCGGACTCGCCGCGGCAGATCACGAACGTCGCCGCAGGCACCGCACCGACCGATGGCGTCAACGTCGGCCAGTTGAACGCCGCACTCGGCAACGCGAACGCCTACACCGACGCCCAGATCCAGGGTCTGCGGCGCGACGCGGATGGCGGCACGGCGAGCGCGATGGCGGTGGCCGGTCTGCCACAACCGTCGGGACCGGGCAAGAGCATGGTGTCGATCGCGGGCAGTATCTATCGAAGCCAGTCGGGCCAGGCAATCGGTATCTCGACGATCTCGGAGAACAACCACTGGATCTACAAGGCCGCAGTCACGACCAATACGCGCAACGACTACGGCGCCGTGATCGGTGCGGGCTATCAATGGTAAGCAGGGCGGCTGCGCCAGAGCGGTCCAGCGCGCTGCCTTTCTCACTTTGGAAAACGGGTACACCATGAAAATGCAATCGATTGCTGCTCTCTCCATCACCGTGCTGGCAGCCCTGTTTATAGAGGGCTGTGCGGCACCCCAGTCTCCGCCCGTGTTTCCGAACCCACAGGCGGCCTCGCCCGCGGGCGGCACGTTCGTGAACATCGATAACCTGCGCAACGTCGCGGTGGGCCTGAACAAGGACCAGCTGTACGACCTGATCGGACCACCGCAATTTCATGAATGGTTCGTCGGCAATCACGTGTGGAACTACCTGTTCGACTTCCGGCGCGGCAACGAGGTGGTCTCCTGCCAGTATCAGGTGCAGTACGACAGCCACATGCGGGTGAGCGGTACTTACTGGCGGGACCCGGTGTGTGCGGACTTCCTGAAGGCGCCTGTACAGACGACGGTAGTCACGGAGGTGTCGAAGCCCGTTCCACTCGATGAGTTCTCGATCCAGAGCGAGGCGCTGTTTCCGTTCGGCAAGTCGAGTCTGGCTTCGATGTTGCCGAAGGGGCGCGCCGAACTCGATGCGGTGGCCGCGAAGATCCGTGCGAGAGATGGAGTGACGCGCATCGATGTCGTAGGGCATACCGACCGGATCGGAACGGACGCGATCAACCGTCCGCTGTCGGTCGCGCGGGCGGACACGGTACGGGCGTATCTGATCGATCGCGGACTGGATGCGCAACTCATTCACGCGGAAGGAGTCGGGTCGAGCCAGCCTGTCACGCATTGTCCGGGTGGTGAGTCGGCGGCGGTGATTGCGTGTTTGCAGCCGGACCGGCGTGTTGAAATTACGCTTTATGGGCAGCGTAAGGCGGGGGCGTAGAGAATTTATCAAGCCGTCATGCGATGCAGTCGAGCGCGGCTGCATCGCTTGCACCCGGGAGGCCGATCATCGTGCGGTCCCTTCCGGCGCGCTTCATCGTATAGGGCGGGCCGTCTGCGTGTGCGAGTAAAGCCGCGAGGGAATCATCCTCCCGCTACCGAGGCCCGTTCCTGATTCAAGACCTGTGCCCCAGTCTTCCGAGCCGGGCACACGGCCTACCTGTAGAACACACTATCGATTCATACCCAACGGCTATCGGCAGACCGAGTGGCAACACCACACGGCGACTACCTGGTTGCGGACTTCCATTCTTTATCGCCGGGCACCCAACAAAGCGCACAGCACGAGGAATAGAACCTATTCCTCGCGGATGACTACCGCGCATTCGTGCGCGAGCGGACGATACACCTCAACCTGTGCATGAACGCATTGGCGCACATGCAGCAGTCCGCCAGTTCCTGCTTCGAGCATATAGGCGGACCGTTCAACACTCACTATCGAGGTCATCATGACGCAAGCTCCGAAAGGAAAACTCGCACTTATCACCGGCTCTTCTCGCGGCATCGGCGCTGCCATCGCGACGCGTCTCGCGCGCGACGGCGCATCGGTCGTCGTTCACTACGCGTCGAGCCCGGAACGTGCTGAGGCGGTGGTCAAGGCAATCCGCGATGCAGGCGGCGAGGCCGAAGCGGTTGGCGCCAATCTGTCGAAGCCCGAAGGAGTGACGGCGCTGATCGATGCGGTGAATGGGGTGTTCGGCGGCAAGTTCGAAGGCCGGCTCGATATTCTCGTCAACAACGCGGGTACGGTTGAATACGGGCCGTTCCTCGAGTCGTCAGACACGTCGTATGACACACATTTCAATCTCAATGTGCGTGCCCCGATCGAACTGGCGAAGGACGCGGCAAAGCGCATGACCAAGACGGGCTGGGGACGCATTATCAATGTGGGTTCTGCTTTCGGAGAAGCTGCGCCGCTGCCGGGTGTCACGCTTTATATTGCGTCGAAGTTTGCCATTCGAGGTTTCACGCGGGGTCTTTCACGTGAACTCGGGAAGTATGGTGTGACCGTCAATGCGGTTCAGCCGGGTCCGATCGATACCGAACTGGCTCCCCAGCCAGGGACCGAGGAACACGCGACGATGACGAGGCTCGCTAGCGTGGGTCGTTTCGGCAAGCCCGAAGAAATCGCGGCGGCAGTGGCGTATCTGGCGAGTCCGGAAGCGGGGTACACGACCGGGGAAAGTCTGACGGTTGATGGGGGGTGGATTGCTTGAGGGAGGCAATGGGCCGTAAAGCCCGATGGAGTCGGGCTTTACGGGGCACCGGTGAATCGTCCGGATTATTTAATTCGCATACTATAAGCCCGACGATAATCGCAGCCATGAAATCCTGTCTCGGTTTTTCGCTTAATGTCAGGGATTGTCAGACTTAGAAGGCGGTATTCCCTGAATTTGATACGATTGCAACAGGCGAAGTAAATGAAGTCAAACAGGCCGCGCCTTTAGGGTAGCGGCCGTATTGCGTTTTCGATCGTACGGGGTTTCACATGGTTAACGAATTGCTCGACAAGGCGCTGCGCGCTGGCTATACGCAGTCGGGCCGACTCATCAAACTCGATACACCGCTGGGCGCTGACTGGCTTATACCGATGTATGTGACAGGATCGGCCCGCCTTGGTGGCAATTTCGAGATCACCGTCGATGCCGTCTCGAACTACGGCGACAAAATCAAACTCGGTCAACTGGTCCTCAAACCGGTGACACTCTGGATACAACAGGCCGATGGCAGTTATATGCCGGTTCATGGTTACGTGCAGCACGCGCGTCGCCTTGGTAGCGACGGGTCAACGACCTGTTTTCAGATACGGTTCGCCTCATGGCTGAGTCTGCTCAAGCTCAGTAGCGATTGCCGCGACTGGCAGGAAGCCGACGGCACCCGGATTCTCTCCGACGTATTCGCGAAGACGCCACAGGCATCGGGACAATATCGCTTCGATCTGCGCTCGCCGGTACGCTCGTACTCGCAGCGTGTGCAGTGGGAAGACGACTGGAACTTCACCTATCGCAGCATGGAAGAACTCGGCATCTTCCCGCGCTTCGAATTCGCAAAGGACGGCAAGTCCCATACGGTCGTCATCATGGACGACCTGTACTTTGTTCCGCCGTTGCCCGAACAGGTGGTGAGATTCAGCCGCTCGGGGACGAACGAGGAATTCGACGGGCTGACGCAGTGGAGCGAGCAGCAGGATTCGCAAAGCGAATCGATTACGACGAATACGTTCGACTACATGCGGCCCGACCTGCCGAAGGAAATCAATTCTCCTGCATTCAACCAGGCCGAATTGCCCGCACAGGGTGAGAACTACGTTTATACCGGTGGGTACTCGTGGTCGGACAGCGCGATGGGCGAACAGCAGGCGCGTATTCTCGCGGAGGAAATGGCAAGTCGCTCGAAACGGTATTTCGGCGTCGGTAGCCTGCGGTGCGCGTTGCCGGGTTACTGGTACAGGCTCGATGGCCATCCTGTGCACGATACCGAGCCGGAACACGACCGTGAGATGGCAATCATCGGAGTCGACTGGCTGATCCAGAACAACATCCCTGGCATTGAATCCCTCGCACGGTTTCCGGACAGTCTGCGCTTCGAAGTCGAACAGGCACGCGCAACGGGTGCGGGATCGACGGTTCGACACACCGACGGTAGCGCCGGATTTTTCCAGGTGGAAATCGAGGCACAGCGCCGGCGCGTACCATTCCGCAGTCCGTTCGTGCACCAGAAGCCGGAGATGCATCTGCAGACGGGTGTTATCGGCACGCCCGACAACGAAGAAATCTTTATCGATTCATTGAACCGCTCGAAGGTGTGGCTCTCATGGAGTCGCAAGGGCCGTAACGAACGTGCATCGGCGTGGATACGTGCAGCGATGCCGGACGCGGGCCAGCAGCGTGGTGGTCACTTCGCCTTGAGGAAAGGAGACGAAGTGCTGGTCGCATTTGTCAACGGCGATTGCGACCGTCCCGTCATTATCTCGAGACTGCACGGGGGCGCGACGAAACCGGTGTTCCACTCGCACGGCCTGCACTCCGGTTTTCGTTCGAAGGAGTACGGCGGCGACGGGTTCAACGAATTCCTGATGGACGATGCGAGCGGCCAGAACCGCATGAGTCTGAGTTCGACCAGTTACGCAACCGGTCTGCAGATGGGGTATCTGATCCAGCATTCGGACAACACGCGAGGCGCATTCGTCGGCACAGGCTTCGACCTGAAATCGGGTGCGTATGGTGCGATCCGCGCCGCACAGGGCGTACTCATTTCGACGCAGCCCGTCGCAGCGCAGCCGATGAACATGACGCCAGCCACCGGGCAACTCGCGGGCGCAGAGGCCGTTCTCGAAACCGTGTCGAAAGCGAGCGAGACCAACCGGGGCGAGAGCCTGCAGGACGGTCACGACGCACTCAAGACGTTTACTGATGCAACCCAGCACAGCGTTGCAGCTTCGCTCGGCAAGGGTGGGCGCACAGCGGGTGGCGGCACCGGCAACGCGAACGGATTTTCGAAGCCGGTCATGGTGCTGTCGAGTCCTGACGGCATCGCCGCAACCACACAGCAGTCCGTCCACCTCACCGCGGATCAGCATGTCAACACCGTTGCCCGGAAGAACATCGTTCTCGCGGCGGGTAAATCGTTGCTCGCGAGCGTCATGGACGGTATCAGCCTGTTCGCGCAGAACCTCGGGATCAAGCTCATTGCGGGCAAGGGGAAGATTGACATTCAGGCACTCAGCGATGCGATGAACCTGCTTTCGCAACTGGACCTGAAAGTCGAGAGTGCGACGGGACGGCTGGTCCTGACGGCGAAAACCGAAGTGTGGCTGGGTGCGGGTGGCTCGTATATCAGCATCAAGGGCGCGGGCATCGAGAACGTCACGACGGGTCACATTCTGGAGCGGTGCGCATCATGGGACAAGCCGAGCGGCGCGAGTGCGACGAACCTCGATCCGTTGCAGGCCACACCCATTGCGACGAAGGGTGGCCGGGGCAGGAGTTTTTCCGGCTGACCGTTTCACGCCAACCGCGTCCGGCTACAATTCTTCAGACAAGAAGCACAACGAGAACCGGGTCACATGAGCAATTCGCATCCCCACCCTGCAGCAGCTGCCCCGGCTGCTCCAGCCACGCCTGCCGCACCGCCCTTCACGCCGGTGAAATGGAGCTTTCCATTTGCGCCATCCGGCAAGGACGACGCAGGCGACCCGATGACCTACATGAAGGCACTCGGCAATGCCGGAAACGGTTTCTATCCGCTCGGCGCAAACGGTCTCTGGCATGGCGGGATTCACTTCGACGGGCAAACCGCCAGTGCGCTGAAACAGGACGGCGGCATCCGCGCGATTGCCGACGGTGAAGTTGTCGCCTACCGGCTCGACACGAAATATCCCGAACTGGTGTTTAAGGACAAGCGCACTTCGCTGTATTCGACAGGCTTTGTGCTGATCCGCCACAAGCTGCAACTGCCGCCGCCGGACCCGAAACCGGCTACCGCCCAATCGGGCACGGCGAGCGCTCCGGCGGCATCCAGCACGGCCGCTGCCCCCGCCCCTGCTGCGAGCGCGGCAAGTGCCCCGGCGGCGGCCGCAAGTGCGCCGAACCCTGCGAGTGCAGCGAGCACCCCTGTCCAGCCGCCGAAGGCTCCCGATGGCGATACGTTGGTGTTTTTCAGCCTGTATATGCACGTGATGGACTGGGCAGCGTATCAACTGGCAATGGAAGCCGCCAGCGATACCAGCGCTACGCCCGATCCGAACGCGCCGCACATTGCACCGATGCCGTACTGGGAAGGTGACAGCTATTACCGCGTTGGTGACAGGGCGAAGGACCCGCAGGATGTTCCCAAGCCGAAGACGCCGCCGCCATCTGAAGGTCTGGATACCGACGCGCTTACGAAATTCATTCAGAACGATTTTCAGGCGCTGTCGCCCACACCGGCCGCTCCCGACCTGGAACTGCCAGCCCCGGCACCCGTTGTCGGTATTCGCGTGCGCGAGGTGCCGAACGGAAAGATTACCGGCCTGCTTCCCAGGGGATCGGAACTGATTATCTCGGAGACGGAGAAATCTGGCACACCGGGTTGGGCGAAGATCGCGACGATCAAAAGCGGCACTCCCGTGGGACCGGTCGTCGGGCAGGACCCTTCGCCGCATGCTCCGTACGGTTGGGTATATGTCAAGGACCTGGATATCGTGGTCGACCCCAAGCCCCTCGATCAGGTGGTAGTGCTCAAAAAACCGTTCCACGTGGCCGCGGGTACCGTGATCGGATACATCGGCGAGTATCAGGAATACACCGATTCGAGCGCGCTGCCGCCGAAGCCCGCACATCCGATGCTGCATCTGGAAACGTTCGCTGGCCCCGATCTGGGCGCGTTCATCAAGCGCAGTCAGGATCGGGTGAAACAGTCATCCCGGGCGCAGACTAAATCGTTTCTGGAAATCTCGCCGGGTGCGTTGCTGGTGACGGATGTTCCTGAACCCGATCAGACGCTGACGCAGATCGGTCTGAGTCTGGTTCCCGTCGGCAACGCGCAAGGTTCACGCTGGATCAAGGTACAACCGAAGGGTGCCCCTCCGGCTCATCCGCATCCTCATTCCAGCGGTCAGGCACACCCTCCGGCAACGCCGCACCTCCAGCCAGTCGGGACACCTCTCTGGGTCGATGCCAGTCTGGCGGGTCAGACGACGAGAGCCGTAGTCAAGGGCTGGAGCAACTTCCCGTTGAAGGTCTCGAACGCGAAGGGACCAGGGGCGGATTTCCGTGATGTGTTCCGCCGCATTGACCTCGACAAACTCGGCGCGGAGAACGTCGCGAAGGAGGACGGCACGGGTCCGCGCTGGTGGAACATCACGATCGGCACAAAGGACGGTGCGACGCGTCAGGGCTGGGTGTGTGAGAAGGATCATCCGCTCACGCGTCTGTGCGGGCCGTGGGACTGGCCGGGCTTTGATCTGATCGACAACAGCAGTATCAAGCCAATCGACATGCTCAAGCGCTACCTGTACGTCACGCAGCAGCTACTTGAGGGCGAGGACGAATCGGAATTCAAGCCGAGCACGTCGCTGGTGAACGCTGGCGAACTCATCACGAAGCTGGAAAAGGCGATTGATACGAATCACGATGGCAAGATCACCGCACAGGAACTGAAAGCGGCGCAGCAGGTGCCATGGCTCGCGGAGGCGCTATCGCATCTGGTGGTCCGGTGTGAAAGCGAATGGGGTGGTGGTCCCGGCAAGTGGGAAGAACTCAATCCGTTGATGAAGAAACTGCTGTGGCTTTGGAAAAGCGAGCTTGAGCGGATTGGCAAGCTGCAATGGTGGGAGCAGGTGACGGGTGTTGAGGGATTCCCGAAGGAACCGACGCCGTGGCATTTCCATCCGGTTGGGTTCATCGGGAATTTCATTAATTCAGGTGATAAAACAAGGGTTCTTCGACTATCCGATCAAGATGTAGATGATTTGATTAAAGTTACAGCAACTGAGGTTGCGCTGAGCTTGAATGATGATAATTTGGGAAAACAGGCCGGTGCGGTTGTTGATACCATTTTAAACCGCCGGATGTCTGGGCTTGAAAAGTGGAGCACAATTAGAGGTGTAATTAATGAAAGGTGGCAGTTCTCGGACATCAATGCTCCGAGACCAAGCGCTTATGGAAGTGTGCAAAATGTCCCTGAAAGCCGCGTTTCTCAGAGGGTAAGGTCCCTGGTTCTCGCTCACTTACAAGATCGGGCTAACGGCGGGGCTTCTCTGGTTGGAAATAACTTGAGCTATGCAAATCCATATGCTTTAGACGAGGCTTCGGATGCAACGAGAGCGTGGGTTGAAGATGTCGTCCATCAAGCAAGCATTACTGGGTATAGGTATGGAAGTGGACGTGCGGTTCATGTACATGGCACAACGCAGGGACTAATGCCTTCCAGGCCAGACCCTTATACCATAGAGCTTCCGTAGCCATAGAATCACTAACCTGTTGAGGATGTAATGAGGAAATTCATTTGTTTGGTTCTTTTATTGCTACCGCTAAGTTCGTTTGCCAAGACATGCGTTGATAGTGGGAATGTGTATGATGATTTATCCTGTGCCGATCAAGCTCTGGATAGCTCAAAAAAAGAGCTCAATGTGATTTATCAAAAAATATATACATCCACGCAATACAAGGATGAGTTTGAGCAGTCGCAGAAGGCTTGGCTCAACTATAGAGAAAAGCAGTGTAATGGTTATATTGCAGCCGAGGCCTCGCAATCTCAAGGCGCGGGTTCCGGCTTAATTACAAAAGACTGCCTCGTCACAATCACCAAACAGCGAGTTGATTATTTGAAGACTCTTCTCGAGAAATAGCAGGTTGATATGATGAATCTTGTTCGCGTTGATGACGATACTGACCACGGTGGCAAGGTGCTAACGGGCTCAACGACGATGCATTACGATGGCCGCTTCGTCGCTCGCAAGGGCGATCGGGTGTCGTGTCCGCAGCATCCAGACGTGTCACCTAACATCATCGAGGAAGGCGACCCGAATATGACCGACAGCGGCATCCCGATTGCGCGGCACGGTCACCGGGCTACATGTGGTTGCCATCTCATTTCGAGTTTGACCTGATCGCTGTACGGTCAGCGTCCGTCTCCAGCGGAACGGGGCACGCTGGATTTCGGTCCTGTGTTTTTTGACAGGACGATGAGCGTCGTGAGGCATGCATCATTCGCTGGACGTGTAGGTCTTCGGAGCGTCCCCCAGAAAGCCCGGGTCGTCGCGCGATCTTCCGATGATCGCGCTCGAACCGTTCCATCGAGTCACCCAGTAACGCTATCAGCGGCAGTTCTTCGTGCGTGTCGTGAGTCGCGCGCGCCGGTCCCTGATGCCAGCATGTCGGAAGTGACATCGGGCTATTCGATTCTTAATTGTTTGGAAGAGGATGGGGTGGTTTCACCGGGACCGATCTGAATCGTGAAAGCATCGACTCGCCGCAAAGCCCCATACCACCTAGCTTGACGGGATTTTTTGAAGGTACTTGAAAGATAAGACTGGCGGAGGCGGTGAGATTCGAACTCACGGAAGGGTTGCCCCTTCGCCGGTTTTCAAGACCGGTGCATTCAACCACTCTGCCACACCTCCGGGATGCGGATTGTACCCTGGAACGGCGCCATCGCGCCTGATCCAAGGCCAAGTCGTTACGATGCGTCCTGCAAAAACAACTCCTGCAGATCGTTCAAAAAACGCTGACCGAGCGGCGTCGGCGCGATGTGCTGATGATCCCGCGCAATCAGCCCACGCTTTTCCGCTTCCCCTAAAGCGCTTTCGATCGATGTCATCGTCAAACCTGTGCGCTCGATGAAACGATGCACCGGAAATCCTTCAACCAGCCGCAGCGCATTCAGCATGAACTCGAACGGCAGATCACGCGGTCCGACTTCGTGTTCCTCGTGAACCGGCTTGCCAGCCTTCGCATGCTCGATGAACGTGGCAGGGTGCTTGTAGCGCATCTGCCGCAAGATCCGGTTCGGAAACGACAGCTTCGTATGCGCGCCCGCGCCGATACCAAGGTAATCGCCGAACCGCCAGTAGTTCAGATTGTGTTTGCTCTGCCGATGCGGCTGCGCATACGCGGACACTTCGTAGCGTTCATAACCGGCCGCAGCGGTGCGCTCGTGAATCCACTCCTGCATGTCGGCGGATGCATCGTCGTCGGGAAGCGCGGGCGGGTACTTCGCGAACAGCGTGTTCGGTTCGAGCGTCAGGTGGTACAGCGACAGATGCGGCGGCGCAAACGAGAGAGCCGTCTCGATGTCGGTCTGACATTCGGCAAGCGTCTGTTGCGGCAGCGCGAACATCAGATCGAGATTGAAGTTATCGAAGGTGTGCGCGGCGACTTCGACTGCGCGGTGCGCTTGCGTTGAATCGTGAATCCGGCCGAGCGCTTTCAGATGCGCCTCATTAAAGCTCTGAATCCCAACCGACAGTCGATTCACGCCGCTCGCCCTGAACTGCGCGAACTTCGCAGCCTCAAACGTGCCGGGATTCGCTTCGAGCGTGATTTCAGCGTCGGCGTCGAGCGGCAGCAGCGCCCGCACATCCGACAGCAACCGGTCGAGGCCCGCAGCAGACAGCAAACTGGGCGTCCCCCCACCAATGAACACCGTATGCACCTGGCGCCCCCACACGAGCGGCAACGCCAGCTCGAGGTCGGCGCGCAACGCATCGAGATATTCGTTCTCGGGGAACGCATCGCCTTTCCATTCGTGCGAGTTGAAATCGCAGTACGGACACTTGCGAACACACCACGGAAAATGCACGTACAGCGCGAGCGGCGGCAGCGACGTGAGTCGAATGCTGCCCGGCGCGGTGAACGCCTGGATCACGCCGGCCCCCGCCGATGCCGCGCTCATGCTTCCTCCCGCAAGCGCGCGAGCAACTGCTGCAACGCGATCGCTCGATGGCTCTGCGCGTTCTTCACAGCCGGATCGAGTTGCGCCGCGGTCGCGTCGAGCGCGGGCAGGAAGAACAGCGGGTCATAGCCGAAGCCGTTCGAGCCGCGCGGCGCGTCGAGCATTTCGCCGTGCCAGCGACCTTCGACGATCAGCGGCTCGGGGTCGTTCTCGTGACGCGCGAGTGCCAGCACGCAGTAGTAGTACGCACGGCGATCGGTCGCGTCCTTCAGTTGTTCGAGCAGATGCGCGTTGTTCGCCGCGTCGCTTTTCTCGCCACCAGCGAGCAGTGCGTAGCGTGCCGAATAGACACCGGGCGCGCCGCGCAGCGCGCGTACGCACAGACCCGAATCGTCGGCGAGGGCGGGCAGGCCGGTGAGCCGCGCGGCATGCCGCGCCTTGGTCAGCGCGTTCTCGACAAACGTCGGATAGGGCTCCTCCGCTTCGGGCACATTGAGCGCGCCTTGCGGAATCAGCTCGATTCCCGCTGCGCCGAGCAAGGCCGCGAACTCGCGCAGCTTGCCCGGGTTGTTCGACGCGAGCACGACTTTCGCCAGCGAACTTGCTGCCGCCGTGGTCGCAGGAGCTTGACGATCACTCACCCTTGATCTCCAGCGCTTCCTTTTGCTTCGCGATCAGCGTCGTGATACCGCTTTGCGCGAGGTCGAGCAGCGCGTTCATTTCGTCGCGGGTAAACGGCACGCCTTCCGCCGTGCCCTGAATTTCGACGAAGCCACCATCGCCGGTCATCACGACGTTCATGTCGGTATCGCACTGCGAGTCTTCGTCGTAGTCGAGATCGAGCACCGGCAGTCCGTCATACACACCGACTGAAATCGCGGCGACGTAGTCGGTGATCGGCGAGCTTTCAATGCGACCTGTCGTAAGCAGTTTCGCGACCGCATCGTGTGCCGCGACGAATGCGCCGGTGATGCTCGCGGTGCGCGTGCCACCATCGGCCTGGATCACATCGCAATCGATGTGCAACGTGCGTGCGCCCAGCCGTTCGAGATCGAACACCGAGCGCAGCGCCCGGCCGATCAGCCGCTGGATTTCCTGCGTGCGCCCGGTCTGTTTGCCGCGCGCAGCTTCACGGTCGCTGCGTGTATGAGTCGCGCGCGGCAGCATGCCGTATTCGGCCGTGAGCCAGCCCTGGCCGCGATCGCGCAGAAAGCCGGGCACCTGCTCGGCGATGCTCGCCGTGCAGATCACCTTCGTATCGCCGAATTCGACGAGCACCGAGCCTTCCGCATGCTTCGTGTAGTGGCGCGTGATGCGCACATCGCGCAGCTGATCGGGGCGGCGGCCGCTGGGGCGTTTCGTGGTGTCGTTCATCGTCGGGGACCGTGGAAGGAGGGGGGAGGAGGGAAACCGCGATTTTACCGCCGATCGGCGGTGCGAGCCGCATTCGCCTTGGTTCCGCTTCGCGGGGCGCTATCGCGAAAGATGGGATAATGCGCGTTCTACGCCCCGCGTCCCGTACACGCCGGGCGACTCGAATCCACGGGCTGTACCGGAAACAGCGCGGAAACGACGCGCAAACCCTGCGGTTGCCGTTGCGTTTTTCCGCTCAGCCCCTTTCGCGAGACGAACGATGATCTACAGCATGACTGGCTACGCGAGCGTGACACGCGAACTCGCTGCGGCCTCGGGCAATGGCGGTGTGAGCGTTTCCGTCGAACTCCGTACCGTTAACTCGCGCTTCCTCGACCTGAACTTCCGCATGCCCGAAGACGTGCGCGTCTGCGAACCGACGCTGCGCGAAATGCTGATGAACAAGCTGTCGCGCGGCAAGGTCGATATCCGTATCAACTTGCAGCGCAGCGAACAGGCGGCCAACGCAGGCGCGTTGAACCGCGATGCACTCGAACAGCTCGCGGTGCTCGAGCGCGCCGTGCTCGAATCGTTTCCCGATGCGGGCCATCTGCGCACGGGTGAAATTCTGCGCTGGCCCGGTGTGCTCGCCGAAAGTGGCGTCGCCGCTGAGACGCTGCGCGATGCCGTGCTCGGTTGCGGCAAGCAGGCGATCACGGATCTGATCGACGTGCGCGCGCGCGAAGGCGCGCAACTCGCCACGATGCTGCTGAACAACGTCACCGAAATGGAGGCGATCGTCGCGAAGATCACACCGCTCGTGCCGGAACTGATCACGAAGCATCAGCAGAAGATCGTCGAGCGTCTGCAGGAAGCGCTCGGCATCGCGGCACCCGATAGCGCTGCGACCGTGTCGACGGTATCGCGTGAAGAAATCAACGAGCGCATTCGCCAGGAAGTGACGATGTACGGTATCCGTATCGACATCGCCGAAGAACTGACGCGCCTCACCGCGCACCTGAACGAAACGCGTCACGTGATCGAAAAGGGCGGCAAGGTAGGCAAGCGGCTCGACTTCATGATGCAGGAGCTGAACCGCGAAGCGAATACGCTCGGCTCGAAGGCCGCGGCCAAGGAACTCGCCGACGCATCGATGACGCTGAAGCTGCTCATCGAACAGATGCGCGAGCAGGTGCAAAATCTCGAATAAGTCCCGACCGACCCGGAGTCCCGCAGCATGACCGACCACCCACGCGAAAGCACCGCGCCGCGCAATCCGTACGCAGGCGTTTATCCGGGCAACCTGTTCATGGTCGTCGCACCATCGGGTGCGGGCAAGTCGACCCTCGTGAACGCGTTGCTCGCGCGCGATCCGGCCATCCGCCTGTCGATCTCGTACACGACGCGCCCGCCGCGCCCGAAAGAACAGGATGGCCAGCACTACCACTTCACCACCGTCGACGATTTCCTCGCGCGCCATGCGGCCGGCGAGTTTCTCGAAAGCGCGGAAGTGCATGGCAACTACTACGCGACGTCACGCGTGTGGATCGAAGACCAGATGAAAAACGGCCATGACGTGCTGCTGGAAATCGACTGGCAGGGCGCGCAACAGGTGAAAAAGCGGTTTCACAACGCAATTGGTATCTTCATCCTGCCGCCTTCGCTCGAAGCGCTCGAAGACCGGCTGAAGAAGCGCGGCCAGGACGAACCGAACGTCATCGTACGGCGCTTGCTCGCCGCCGGTAGCGAAATGGCGCACGCGGCGGAAGCGGAGTACGTCGTGATTAACGAGAACTTCGATCGCGCGCTCGCGGACCTGCAGTGCCTGGTCGGTGCGACGCGTTCGCGGTTCGCGTCGCAGTACGCGCGCCACACGGAGCTGTTCATGCAGCTCGGCATCCACCTGCCGCATGGCGGCTGACGGCGGGGTGTCGCGCACATAAGGTAGAATGAGTAACATACTGAGAAGGAATTCCTGACATGGCCCGCATCACCGTCGAAGACTGTCTGAAACAGATCCCGAATCGTTTCGAACTGGCGCTTGCCGCAACCTACCGCGCGCGTCAGCTCGCGCAAGGCCACACGCCGAAGCTTGAAAGCCGCGATAAGCCCACCGTCATCGCCCTGCGCGAAATTGCGGCGGGCCACGTTGGCGTCGAAATGCTGAAGAAGGTGCCTGTCTAAGGCACCTTGTCTGTTTTTCGATTACCGCTGTAAATGACTCCGCCGCGTGCAGACCGCGGGCTCACTGACAAGGAGGCGAGCATGAGCACCCACCCTTCGCCTTCTGCCACTGAACTGGAGCAGGAGTCCGATTCGCCCTCGTCTGCGCGCAAATACATCGACGCGGTCCTCGAACAGTCGTTTCGCCATCTGTTCGGGCCGACCGCCACGCCGGAGCAACCGCGCCGGCACGACGTCGTTTCGATCGCCAAGCTGACCGCTGCTCTCGCCGGCTACCTGACGCCGGAAGAGATCAAGGACGTCAAGGCGGCGTTCCATTTCAGCGACGAAGCCCATCTCGGCCAGTACCGCCAGAGCGGCGAACCCTACATCACGCACCCTGTCGCCGTTGCGGAGATCTGCGCCGGCTGGAAGCTCGACGACCAGTCGATCATGGCAGCGCTGCTGCACGACGTGATGGAAGACCAGGGTGTGACCAAGGCCGAACTGGCCGAGCGCTTCGGTGCGAAGGTCGCGGAACTGGTCGACGGGTTGTCGAAACTGGACAAGATGGAGTTTCGCAACCGCGAGGAAGCGCAGGCGGAAAATTTCCGCAAGATGCTGCTGGCGATGGCGCGCGACGTCCGCGTGATCCTCGTCAAACTGGCGGACCGGCTGCACAACATGCGCACGCTGGGCGCAGTGCCGCACGAAAAACGCCGCCGCGTGGCGCGCGAAACACTCGACATCTACGCGCCGATCGCGCATCGGCTGGGGCTGAACAATACGTATCGCGAGCTGCAGGATCTGAGCTTCGCGAACTTCAATCCGCACCGCTACGCAACGCTCGAAAAGGCCGTGAAAGCGGCGCGCGGCAATCGTCGTGAAGTGGTCGGCAAGATCATGGAGTCGGTGCAACGCGCGATTGCCGATGCGAAGCTCGATGCCGAAGTCACCGGTCGCGAGAAAACCATCTTCAGCATCTACAAGAAGATGCGCGACAAGCAGTTGTCGTTCTCGCAGGTGCTCGACGTGTACGGCTTTCGCGTGGTCGTCGAAAGCGCACTTGAGTGCTATACCTGCATCGGCGCGCTGCATGCGCTCTACAAGCCGGTGCCGGGCAAGTTCAAGGACTACATCGCGATCCCGAAGGTGAACGGCTACCAGTCACTGCATACGACGCTGGTGGGGCCGTTTGGCGCGCCGATCGAGTTCCAGGTGCGTACGCGCAAGATGCACGAGATCGCCGAAGCGGGCGTTGCCGCGCACTGGCTGTACAAGAACGGCGGCGCGGATCTCAACGATGTGCAAAAGCGTGCGCATCAGTGGCTCAAGTCGCTGCTCGATATTCAAAGCGAAGCCGGCGATTCAAGCGAGTTTCTCGAGCACGTGAAGATCGATCTGTTCCCGGATGCGGTCTATGTGTTCACGCCCAAGTCGAAGATCATGGCGCTGCCGCGTGGTGCGACGGCGCTCGATTTCGCTTACTCGATCCACAGCGACCTCGGCAACCAGTGCGTCGCGGTGAAGATCAATAACGAACTGCTGCCGCTGCGTACCGAGTTGAAGAGTGGCGATATCGTCGAGGTGATCACCGCGCCGTACTCGAAGCCGAACCCGGCGTGGCTCGGTTTCGTGCGTACCGGCAAGGCGCGTTCGGCGATCCGTCATTACCTGAAGACGATGCGTCTCAACGAATCCGTGCAGCTTGGCGAACGCCTTGTCGATCAGGCGCTCAAGGGCTACGGGCTCGCACTGGCCGATGTCACGCCCGAGGTGTGGGAAAAGCTCGTGCAGTGGACGGGCAACAAGAACGGTCAGGAAATTTTCGCGGACATCGGCCTTGGCCGACGGGTCGCTGCGGTGATGGCGAAGCGCATTGAAGTGCTGATGCGCGGCCTCGATGCCGACGACGACAGCCCGCGCGAAGCATCCGTATTGAACCCGCCGCCGGTCGTGATCACCGGTACCGAAGGCATGTCGGTGCAGCTCTCGGCCTGCTGTCGCCCGATTCCCGGCGACGACATCATGGGCTACATCGGCATCGGGCTCGGCATGGCGATCCACACTACCGATTGCCGCGTCGCACAACGTATTCACCGGCGCGATCCGGGCCGCTGGATCGATGTTGCGTGGGCGCCGCAGCCGGGGCGTCTGTTCGACGTGGCGATCCGGGTGCTTGTGAAGAACGCGAAGGGCGTGTTTGCCCGCGTTGCTGCTGACATCACGTTTGCCGATGCGAACATCGTGCACATTGCGATGGACGAGGACCTGTCGCAGGAATCGACGGTGCTGCGCTTTGTGATCCAGGTCAGCGACCGCGTGCATCTCGCGAATGTGATGCGCCGTGTGCGGACCAATCCGGACGTGATGCGTATCGCGCGCGAGCGGCCCAGCGAAGAGCAGCACCATCGTCACGACGGTGGCATGCGCATCGATCGCGAACGCGCAGACTACTGATCCACCATCAGGGCCACCGATAAAAACAAAGGGCCTTCCATCTGGAAGGCCCTTCATGAAATGGTGCGGCTGGCAGGATTCGAACCCACGACCCCTTGGTTCGTAGCCAAGTACTCTATCCAACTGAGCTACAGCCGCACGTGACCGGTACGGATAACCCGCTTATACAGCGGGGTGAAACGAAAGGGCCTTCCATGGAGGAAGGCCCTCAAATAAGTGGTGCGGCTGGCAGGATTCGAACCCACGACCCCTTGGTTCGTAGCCAAGTACTCTATCCAACTGAGCTACAGCCGCACGCAGAAACGAGATTATAGCAAAGCCTCGAAAAAAGGGAAGCGAGAAACGCGATTTGTGCCGTGGAGTCGATCGTGTACCCTTGATGGCTGGACGTTTGCGGCATTCACCCGGATTACCATGAACAAGGCTTTTGTCAAAGAATCGAGCGAAGAAAGCGACGACGATCTCGACGTCGCCCAGCCCGAAATGCCCGCTGGGGCGAAAAACTACATCACGCCGGCCGGCTATCGCCGGTTGCGCGACGAGCTGCTGCATCTGATCGATGAAGAGCGTCCGGAGGTGGTGAAGCTCGTCTCGTGGGCGGCATCGAACGGCGATCGTTCGGAGAACGGCGATTACATCTACGGAAAGCGGCGTCTGCGCGAAATCGATCGGCGGATCCGCTTTTTGACCAAACGGCTGGATCTCGCGGAGATCGTCGATAGCAGCCGGCAGGAGAGTGTCGATCAGGTGTTTTTCGGTGCGACTGTTCACTATGGGACAGCTGATGGCGAGGAGCATGCGATCACCATCGTCGGTGTCGACGAGGTCGATCTGGACCGCGGGCACGTCAGCTGGATCTCGCCGGTTGCGCGGGCGTTGTTGAAGGCGCGGATCGGCGATCAGGTCACGTTGTATACGCCGGCAGGGCCGGAGCCGATCGATGTGCTCGATGTGAGCTACCCGCCGCCCGATGCGGGCGCCTGATTGCACGCGCAGCGATCGACGCACGCTCCCACGCGGCAAACAACCTCAAGCCAATAAAAAAGGCGCCGCAAGCGGCGCCTTTCGATACTGCGGATACTGCCAGCAGCTTAGAAGCGGTGACGCAGGCCTGCGGTCACAGCGATCTGGCTGTTCGTCGACGATGCCGAGCCCAGACCGTTGATGTTTGCCGAGATGCCCGAGCTTTCGTTCACGCGTTGGTACACGCCTTGCAGGTACACGTCCGTACGCTTCGACAGTGCGTAGTCTGTTTGCAGGTTGAACTGGTTCCAGTGCGGACGATCGCCGTCGAGGGTAGCCTTCGTGTACGTCCACGAACCCGCCAGGCTCAGAGCCGGCGTCAGTGCGTAGCGGCCATTCACTTCGAAGTTCTGGAAGCGCGCGCTTGTGCCGCCCAGACCGATACCACCGGTCACGCCCGATTGAGCTGCCGAGATGCCGACTGCCTGGGTCAGGTTGGTTTGCGTGTAGATCGCGCCGACAGTTGCCGGGCCGAACGAGTAGTTCGCACCAGCGCCCCACGTTTGTTGACGGCCTGCTGCGAACGTCGAGTCATCCGACACTGCGCCGCTCGTGTTCAGCGAACCGCTGCCGTTCAGTTGCAGGTAGGCAGCGCCGACATTCAGGCCTTGCCAGCTGTACGATGCACCCGCGCTGTATGCACGGTTGTTGGCGAACTGGCCAGCATCGTTCGAGAAGCCATACAACGCGCCGAACTTGAAGCCGGCGTAGTTGACGCTCTGGAACTTGACCGAGTTGCTGATACGGAACGAGTTGTTCAGGTTGTCGTTATCGAACGGGTGCGCGAACTGCGTGCCACCGTATTGCGTACCGGTCAGCGAGAACGGTCCGAGATAGTCGACCACGCTGTCGTATTGACGGCCGAGGGTCACGGCACCGTATTGATCGCTTGCCAGACCAACGAACGCTTGACGACCGAACTCACGGCCACCTTGACCAAGCTTGCCGTTAGCGATGTTGAAGCCGTTTTCCAACGTGAAGATAGCCTTCAGACCGCCACCGAGGTCTTCAGCACCGCGCAGGCCCCAACGGCTACCGTTGATCTGGCCGCTGGTTTCTTGCCAGTTGCTGTGGCCGCCCTGGTTGTTCGTGTAGGTGATACCTGCATCGATCAAGCCGTACAGCGTGACGCTGCTTTGAGCGTGCGCTGCAGTAGCAAAAACGCCCGTGAGGGCCGCGACCATGAGAGTCTTTTTCATCTTTATAACTCCGAGAACAGGATGGGCTTTGGAAACCCAGGCTTGAAGGAAACCCTCACGCTAACGCTGCGAGAGGCGAAATTTGCGTGAAACGCGCGGTGCAGCCAGCGCGTCGGTTTCCGGACAGGCAAAGTGTAGAGATGAGGCCGGGGAGCGGGCGTTCCAATTTCAGCAATAAAGTATTACGAGATTGGAAATTATTCGGATAGCCGCTCAAAGCCTTACTGGGAAAGGCTTTTCAAGACGCGCCAAGGGATGGGAGGGGTGTGTCAACCAACGGGCGTTGTGCAATTGCTACAACAAACGATGTGCGAAAACAACGCTAAAAGACATAAAAATAGATTGTTGTCGTATAAGGAATAGATGTTTGTTGTTTGCGCTACTAATGGGCTGATGCGGTGGCGCTATACTTTAATCTCTGCTTTCCGAAGCAGACTTTTTCGTTGACGAAAAAGATCTCCAAACCTTTGTCGGCGCGACCTCCAAGTCGCGCTTTTTTTTGCCTGTAGCTTTCGCGCGGTTGCTGCCGGTTATCCCTGCTGAGCCGCAACGCTGGTGGTAAATGCATCCAGCGGTAAGGACAGGCTCCAGTCTTCCATTACATAGTGACGGGCGTCCATAGGGGAAGACAGCAGGTTTTGCCAATGATCTCCGTGCCAGACCGGGTCGAATGCAAGGTGGGAGGTGGCAGTAGTAGTGGGCGTGGCGTGATTTGGCGCGCGGCCTAACCACGCGATCAATCGGCGGAATTCATTCAGCATGGCACTCTCCCTAAAACAGCTTATGCACACGATCTTGAAAGGGATGCCTGATACATACAACCCGGACAAATACTTACCGAAAACACAATTTGTTACGCTGAGGTAATATTTTCCTATCAAAAGATTCTCAAGATCCTGATTAAGTAATAATGACGTTTTAACGATTCGGTTCACGCCGGGAATAAGCTGAAAACGTTCTCCATGCGCCGCGCATCGCGATATTGTTTGATGCGCAATACACCTTCCAAAAATTTACTTGACGACGATTCCCCGCCGCCCGTATAACGGCAGAGCTGAATTTTCGATTGACAGACGCAGCGGCATTACAGGCCGATGCGTACCTCCGGCAACAGAGGATGTACGTCGTAATATCGGCTTGAGGGCATTGCCCGTTTTTATTAAATCTCGAGGGAAACAGGAACATGGAAACCGGTATCGTCAAATGGTTCAACGATGCTAAGGGCTTTGGCTTCATCACATCGGACGCAGGCGGCGAAGATCTGTTCGCTCATTTCTCGGAAATCCGCAGCGAAGGCTTCAAGTCGCTGAAGGAAAACCAGCGCGTATCGTTTGAGGTCAAGACCGGCCCGAAGGGCAAGCAGGCTGCAAACATCCAGCCGCTGTAAAAGGCCCTGCGCCGCATGAGTTACCTGCGGCCCATTGAAAGCCCCCGCATCGTCGGGGGCTTTTTTCATCTATAGCCGCAACTTGAACCGGTGTTGAAACCCGCGATATTTAAATAACCGTCTGACTGGATTGTCGGGCGGTGAATATTAAATCGGGTGGTTCGAAGTTAGCGGTGTGAATCGCAGGTTGCGGTTTTTTAGCCTGGCTTGCCGGCGCGCCTGCATACGGCCCTGCCGGCAACTGGTGGCATACTCCCCGTAAGCCACATTCAAACTCCTGTCATGCCCGAACAGCTTCTGCCGGACCCCGCGATCGACACGCCGATCGTCTTCGTCGACCTCGAAACGACCGGCGGCTCGCCCGGCGAGCACCGTATCACCGAGGTCGGTGTGGTCGAACTGGCCGCGTCGGGCGTTTCGCGCTGGAGCACGCTGGTTGATCCGCAGCAGCCGATTCCGCCGTTCATTCAGCAATTGACCGGCATCACCAACGCGATGGTGCAGGGTGCGCCCACGTTCGATGCGATCGCTGCCGCGCTGTTCGAGCGCCTGAACGGCAAGCTTTTCGTGGCGCACAACGCCAGCTTCGACCGTGGCTTTTTGCGCAGCGAGTTCGCGCGCGCGGGTTTCACGTTCAATCCGGATGTGTTGTGTACGGTCCGTCTGTCGCGCGCGCTGTTTCCGGCGGAAAAGCGCCACGGGCTCGATGCGCTGATGGCGCGACACGCACTGGTGCCCACCGATCGACATCGCGCGCTCGCTGACGCCGATCTGCTATGGCAGTTCTGGCAACGTCTGCATGGGCTGGTGCCACTCGACGTGTTGCGCATGCAGATCGAGCGCACGATGCGGCGCTACCGGCTGGCTGGCGACATTACCGAAGATCTGCTCGATAGCGCGCCGGCCGGTTGCGGTGTCTACGCGCTCTACGGCGAAGACGATGCGCCGCTATACGTCGGCCGCAGCGTACGCGTGCGGCAGCGCTTGCGTACGCATCTGACCGGCGAGCGCCGGTCATCAAAGGACATGCGGCTGGCGCAGCAGGTTCGGCGGGTCGAATGGCGTGCAACGGGTGGCGAACTCGGCGCGCTGCTTGCGGAGGCGCAGTGGATAGCAGCGCTTCGTCCCGTTCATAACCGGTTGCCGCGCGTGGCCCGCGACGATCCCACCGATGCGCCGTGGCCATACGCAGGTGCGATCGTGTTCGAGGAGCGCGACGACGCCTCGCGGTTGCCCACGTTCCATGTGGTGGATCGCTGGCGCTATGTAGGCCACGCGCCGTCGCTCGAGGAAGCGGCCATGCTGACGTCGGCCAGCGCCGCAGGTCCGTTCGAGCTTTCGACGTACCGGATTCTGCAGACGCATCTTGCGCGCGGCCTGCGTGTTACGCCGCTCGCTGCGCCTGTGTCCGCGCTGGCCAGTGCAGATTCGGTCGCGTAGCTGTCGCTGCTAGCTGCCAGCGCGGGTCGCAGAGGATGCGGTCCGTGGATCAACCGGTCGCACCAACCCCACCCGACTGACACACGTGCCCGAGCGCATGCGTCAGCGCGCCCGAATACGTCGCGTCATAACGCGTCAGCGATTTCCAGTTCGCGATTCCATCGGCGACCCGCGTCGGACAGTCCGACGCACCGCGCAACGGCTGGACGCGCGCGAGCCCCGCGATCAATGCAGCAGTGAGCTTGTCCAGCTGCGGCCGCGTGCTGGCCGCAAGATCGGGAGCCGGGCCTTCCGGCGGTCGTGTTGTTTGCCAGGTTTTGAACAGGTCGTTCTGCACGTCCTTGCTCGCATCGATCTGGTCCTGGAAAAACGCGTGCGCAAACGCAGGATCAACGTCGGCGGCTTGCGCCCGTTTTTCCACATCGTTAAGCAATACGGTTTCGCGCGGTGTGTCAGTGATCGATTGATGGTTTGCCCATTTCCAGCGCGCCACCGGTTCGGCGAGCGCGAGCCGCTGCGACACGAGTGCGATCAGGTTAGTGAGCGCCACATCGTCGCCGGCTGCGGAAGCCGGCATGGGGGCGAAGCAGACCGCGGAAAAAAGCGCGAGCGTGCAGAGCACTACAGCGGGGCGGTAAGTGAGTTTCATGGATGGGCAATCAAGCAACGTTAATCGAGGCGGGAAAAATCCGAAGAATAAACGAAGCGAGGACGAAGCGCGGCGAAACGTACGCGCAGCGATCAAATGCGGGGGAAACGCTGAGGCAGGAGGAAGGGCGGGAGGGACAGCACAACAACATGTACAAGAGGCGCAACGGACGTGCGAAAACCCGCACGCTGAATCAGATGGGACTCAGGTGCGGCTAGCAGGTCGGGACCTGTGTGCGCGATTTCGGTAGCGCATGCCTTAGCAAGTTACTGCGCCGCAGCAAATGTGCTGAGGCAGCATTAACGTCGCCGCGGGTGCTTACTTCTGTTCGCACGTCTTGCGTTGTTCGTCGAGAAACGCGCGGACATGTTCCGGCAGTTCGGCCCCGAGAAACTCTACGCCTGCGGGTTCCGGATCCGGGCTAAACACTTTGTCCGGGGTCGGAACTCTTGGCGGTCTGGTATCCATGATAGTTCTCCTGTGTAAAGCGATTATCTGCCTCGTCCCCCGATTTGCACCAGTGCTGCGAAGCAGTGACGCTGCTTTCATTGCCTCTTTGTTGCTTTAACGGCACAGCGGTCCACGATTTCAAAGTTGCTTAAACAAAATTTAACGATCGTCGGTATGACAATTGGCCGCAGAGCGTGTGTTGTCTGCTTGTTATACTGCGCGCACAAATTTTCAGACCAACGATGAAACGTTCGACGCGGTGGATCGGCCTCGTATGGCTGGCGCTGGTACTCAATGTACTGTCGCCTGTCATCGGCTATGCGCGTCTTGCGAGCACGCAGAGTCCGTTCACCGTCGAGCTTTGCCATGCAGGCGGCCAGAGCGTCGTCATCGATCTCGGCGGTTCCGGCGACGCCAGTGACACCGGCAAAGTCCATCTCGTTGTCCCGCACTGCGTCTATTGCCCCGGCTTCGCCGCGAATTTCGCGCTCGGCACCAGTCTTCCCTTCCTGCCGGTTCCCGCTCATGCATCTGTGTATCTGCAGACGTTTGAGCCGGAGACCGTTTTTGTGCGTCGCAGCGTTCGCGTCGCACAACCTCGTGCCCCACCTGAAACGCTGATCTAGCCCGTCTCTCGAGTCCGCGCCGTCGTCATCGTCTTTGCTGACGGTGTGGGATACAGCACGTCGCGTGCCGCCCGATCGCGCCTTATCGCGCGATGTTCGTGCGCGCGCCGTTCTCGATCACGCTTTCAGGATTTCCCATGCGTTACGCCCTTGCTGCGCTGTCTGCACGCCGGCCGTTTTCGGTTGCGTGCATGGCGGCCTTCGTCATTCAGTCCGCTCATTCCGCCGAGTCCGCAACCTCGCCCGCCGATCCATCCGATTCATTGTTAACGAACGATTCGACGCAGGCGTTGACGGGCGGCATACATACTTTGCCCGTCGTCACGATCAACGGGGCGCGGCCGGTACGTCCTGCATTTGCGCCGGACACGCCAGGCGTTGTGGAGACGATCACGCGCAGGCAGATCGACGCGCACAACACGGTCAACACGGAAGATGCGCTGAAGTACGTACCAAACCTGATGGTGCGCAAGCGCTTCATCGGCGATCGCAACTCAGTGTTCTCCGGCCGCGATTTCAACGAAATGCAGAGCGCGCGCGGTCTGGTCTACGCAGACGGCCTGCTGCTATCGAACCTGCTCGGTTCGAGCTATGGCTACCCGCCGCGCTGGTCGCTGATCGCCCCCGACGACATCGCCCAGGTCGAAGTGCTATACGGTCCGTTCTCGGCGCTGTACCCGGGCAACTCGATCGGCTCGACCGTGCAGATCACGACGCGCAAGCCGGAGAAACTGGAAGCGTCGCTGGACACGCAGTTCTTTACGCAGCGCTACAACGACCCGTACGGCTTTGCGCAGAGTTTCGGCGGCAATCATCAGTCCGCCCGGATTGCCGATCGTGTCGGACGGTTCTGGTATTCCCTGTCACTCGACCGGCTCGAGAACAACAGTCAACCGATGCAGTACGCGGCGCCGAACGGTACTTACAACCCGGCGTTTGGCACACCGCTGCCGGTAACCGGCGCCGCCACCGACATCGGTCCGAACGGCAGGCGGCGTGTGTTCGTCGGTCCGCAGATGATCGAGCGCACGCAGCAACTCACCGAAACCGTGCGGATGGGTTACGCGTTCACCGACCATGTCGACGCGACGCTCACGCTGGGCCACTGGAAAAACCACTATAAGGACCGCGCGCAGACGTTTCTCACCGACGCGGCCGGCAATCCCGTCTATGGCGGCAATGTGACGATTGGCGGGCGCAACTACACGGTTGCGCCGAATGCGTTTTCGCCGGCTAACGGCGATCAGGAAAACTGGCTGTACGCGTTCGGCCTGAACGCGAAGCTCGATTCGGGCTGGCGCTTGTCCAGCACGGTCTCCGCCTACGACGTCTCGCACGATGTACTGCGCTCGGCGACCACCGCGCCGCCCGCGGCGCTGGGTGGCGGTGCGGGCACGATCTTCCACGGCGACGGTACCGGGTGGCGGACCTTCGACCTGAAGGCGGAGTCGCCGTCGGTGGCGGGGCACACGTTCACGGTCGGCTATCACTTCGACAACTACCTCCTGCGCAACCAGACCTACAGCACGTCGAACTGGTTATACGGTGCGCCGGTGACGCTGGCCAGCACCTATCGCGGCGACACACGCACCCAGGCGCTATATGGTCAGGACGCGTGGCGTTTCGCGCCGGGCTGGCTGGCCACACTCGGTCTGCGCTACGAGCGCTGGGATGCGTATGACGGCGCGCTCGGCAACGCAAGCTCGACGCTCGGCTACGCGGACCGCGGCGCGAACGCGCTGTCGCCGAAAGCCTCCGTGCAATGGCAGGCCACCGACGACTGGCGGTTCCGCGTGTCGTTCGCGACCGGCACGCGCTTCCCGACCGTCGGCGAGCTGTTCCAGGGAACGATCTCGAACAACGCGCTCGTCAACAACAACCCGGGCCTGCGCCCGGAGAAGGCAATCGACTGGGACTTCACGGCTGAGCGCGACGTCGGCGTGGGCGTCGTGCGGGCGAGCGTCTTCCAGAGCGATCTGCGCGATTCGATCTACAGCCAGACCACGATCAGCGGCGCGACGACCGTCACGAATATCTCGAACGTCGATCGGGTGCGGGTGCGCGGCGTCGAGCTGGCGTTCTCGGGGCAGAACGTGCTGCTGCGCGGACTCGATCTCGATGCGAACCTGTCGGCGAGCAACGCGCGCACGCTCGAAGATTCAGCGAACCCGGGGTACCAGGGCAACCGCTGGCCGCGCATTCCCGTAGTACGCGCGAACCTGCTCGCGTCGTATCGCTTCAACGAGCAATGGCTCGCGAGCGTCGGCGTGCGCTATTCGGGTCGTCAGTACAACACGCTCGATAACAGCGATGTGAACCCGGACGTCTACGGCGGCACGAGTTCCTTCACGGTGATCGACCTGAAGGCGCGCTACAAGATCGATCGTCACTGGCTCGCATCGATCGGTGTCGACAACCTGACGGATCGTCGCTACTACGTCTTCCACCCGTATCCGGGACGGACGTTCTATGGAGAACTCAAGTGGTCGCTTTGAGAGAGGCGGGCGATCTCGATTCTGTCGGGGCGTGAGCGCTGGGTTCAGGTGGGCCAGTTCAGAGGCTGAACCCTGCGCTTTCAAGCAGGGTTCAGCGATAGGGCAAGCCTGAAAAAATGCGGGCTACGAGTGCGTCAGACTCAACGCATAGAACTTGACGACCGTGCCAGCCGTCGTCAACGGTGTACCCGATACCGCCGATTGATCATAGTCGCCGGCCTTGAAGTAGAAGTTCTCTCCGTCGAAGCTGGAATCC
The DNA here is from genome assembly GCF_002362315.1 of Paraburkholderia acidicola. GTDB lineage: Bacteria > Pseudomonadota > Gammaproteobacteria > Burkholderiales > Burkholderiaceae > Paraburkholderia > Paraburkholderia acidicola. The sequence goes on along the minus strand of NZ_MTZV01000002.1, from coordinate 694,499 downwards.
ATCGTATAGGTCTTCGTCGTGCTGTTGACCTTCACGGTGACCGTCGTGCCACTCAGGCTCAACTCATAGGTGAACTTCGTTCCTACCGCGACATTGGTAATTGTGTAGGTGTTCGATTTGCCGCCCTGGTTAGTGCTCTCGAGTAGAAGCTTCACCACACCACCTGAAGTGAACTGCAGTTCGCACAGCGGTTTGCTAGGCCCGGAGCCCTGGAAAATCTGGCCGACCGTGGTGTGGTCCGGCACCTGGGTCACGGCGACCGTTGCGTTCATCCTGTTCGTGCCGGCCGTGGACCACGTCGCGTTCTCATGCAGTTCCGTCCGCGGATGCAGCGAGCCGGACGTGGTCCAGCCCTGCGTGGGATCCATCATCACCATCGAACCATCCGAACTGTCCGTATAGAAGTAGGGCTTGTCCGTGTAGCCGCCCGTAAGTCTGGAACTGCTCACCGTGTCGATATCGCCGGACGAGCCCGTCGGCAGTTGCAGCGTGAACGGCGCAAGGTTGAAGTTCGATCCGGGCGGACTGCTGGTGCTGAGATCGGGCTGTACCACACTGGCATTTTGATCAAGCTGTTTCAGCGCTGCTGCGGACACACCATCGCTTGAACCGCCGCCGCCGCATGCCACGAGCATGCTGCCAGACAGGACCGCAATAAGGCTGGTGATGATTCGGCTCTTCATATCGTCTCCTTCTCATTTGCCACGGGTTGAAATGCGACAACATTTAACGAGAGCTATTATTCGTTTTGAGTTATTTAGGGTAACGTTTTCCTAAATAATTAATAATCGTTAACCCGAGTAACATATTCAATATGAATTGCGTTAGTTGATTCAAATGACGATATTGGATATCCAGATGGAATCGATCTGGAATCCGAGGTTGTATCTTGCGGGTCAGGCCAGGCCTCGTGGGCCAGGGGATATCTGGGCTCAGTCAGAGTGCTTTGCCACTCACAGATCTAAAGGACGTGTCTTGCGAGCCGGCGTTCAAGCCGGAATTGCTATATGAGTCGATTAATTACGAAATACTTTCTATGTGAAATTGTGACCTTGTTTTAAATCATGCTAGCAAGGAATATCTTGAAAGTAAACGATTTCCTGATTTGTCGTTTTAGTCGTGACGATACAGAGCCGTTACCAATACGGCGCTCGAAACACGGATGGATACCGACGCGGGCCGCCGCGGGCAGCCCGGTATGGATATCGATTGCGCGTGACCTCAGGTCGGCTTTCCTTCACTCGATGCCCAGTTCGGCATCAGCGAATTGCTCGGAAGTGTTTCGTCGACCATCTTGCGAGTGGTCTGGATGCCGGCCACCGGCAACCCGGTCGGATCCAGCAGACCGATCTGTACCAGGACGGATGCCTGGTCCCAATAGATATGTTCGTTGTAGAGCTTGTCGCCACGAAAGCAGACCACGGCGAGCATCGGTACTTCGAAGTATTTCCCGGTTGGCGGCAGGCCCGGCAGAAGCCAGTCGATCTCGCGATCATGCGTCGCACAGAAGACAAACTCGTCGACGATGCGATCGGCGCCGATCGTGCGTGAAATCGGAATCAGGCGCGTATCGGCGGGGTTCGAGTCGACGAAGTGATACTTGTAGAAGCGCTTCAACTGATCGTGCCCGACGCCGCCGGTCATCGTCGGCACATGATTGACGTAGGGCTCGGCAACCATGGTCGGCATGACCGCGTTGACGTCCCGCGTGGCGAACTCGTAGTAGCAATGTTGTTCCCACAACGTATTCAGGTCATGGATCGGACCGAGTACCTTGCGCAACAGCGCGAGGGTCCGCGAATACGCCATCATCGTGGCCGGCTTGTCGAAGTGCTCGCGTTCGGGCGTAGCGAACGCATGACCGCAGCCTGGGTAAACGTATTGCTCGATCTGCGGTTTAGTCGCAAGCGCGGTCTGGACTGTTTCCCGCACGTGCCCCGGGCAATGTGCATCTTCGCCCGCGAAATGGAAAACCATCGGGCACCGGATCGATGCGACTTCATCGACGAACGCCTCGAGACCGACGCCGTAGTAGCTGACCGCGCAATCGACATCGGTGCGTGCTGCGGTCAGCATCGCCAGCTTGCCGCCGAGGCAATAGCCGATCGTGCCAACTTTGCCTGCGTGTTTGGGTCTTGTCCGCAATGCATCGATGGTGGCTGCGATATCTGTCACAGCGAGCGGCAGATCGAGCCGGGCGTGGTAGTCGAGCGCCTGGGCCAGCTCCGCTTCGCCATAGCCGAGCACGACGCCTGGCTTCATACGCCAGAACAAGTCAGGAACGAGCACGACATAACCTTCCTCCGCATACCGGTCCGCCATCGCTTTCATATAGGCGTTGATGCCGAAGATTTCCTGCAGCAACACGAGTCCCGGACCGGACCCCTGGGCGGGTTTCGCCAGATAGGCCGAGAAGCGCCCGCCATCGTGGGACGGAATATCGATCATTGCACCGCTCATGTTTTCGTTCCTTTCGGGCTTGCTGAAGCGATTCGAATAGTGGGGAGGCGCCTGGAGTCGACGTACTGAGTCTTGTGCGTGGTGCCTGCGGTCGTTCGCAAGGACAACCGCTCAGCCGATTCCTGATGCGCGCTGCGAAGCTGTCGACGTTGCGCCGACAATCGCATCACTATTGTGAACCAGAGCCGGTGGAAAGGTGTGACACCTCGCAGGGGTGACGAGGCGTCGAAGTCGAGCGGATGCTGCCCGTCTTAGTGGGTTCTTGCGCCAGCAATCTCGCTGAGACTATCGCCCAAGGCCTTGTCGAGGATCGCCACCGCGCGATCGATCTCGTCCGTCGACACCGTCAGCGGTGGAGCGATACGCCACACCGAGCCGCGTTCCGGACGCCGGCGTATGTTCATGCTCAGTCCGTTCTCGAAACATTTGCGCGTCGTCAGTGCGCCGAGTTCGTGAGCCGCGTTGCGCGACACGCGGTCGGTGACGAGTTCCACGCCGAGCAGAAGACCCGCGCCGCGAATATCGCCGATGACCTCATAACGCTGCTGCAATGCTTCCAGACGGCTGCGCAGATAGCCGCCCATTTCGTTTGCGCGCGCAACCAGGTTCTCTTCCTCGATCACCCTCAGGACGGCGAGCCCGACTTCGGCGAGGAGCGGGTCCGATACGTGACTCGTGTAGAACGTAAAGTGCTTCTCGTGCAGGACTTCTTCGATCTTTGATGTTGTCGCTACCGCTGCGAGCGGCAAGCCACCACCGAGCGTCTTCGACATCGTCATGATGTCGGGCACGACGCCGAAGAACTCCGATCCGGTGCGCGTACCGATGCGGCCAAACGCGGTTTGCGCCTCATCGAAGATGAGCAGCATCCCGCGTTCGTCGGCGGCTTTGCGCAATGCCTGCATGAATGAATGCGGCGGTACGAGCACACCGCCCGCGCTGATGATCGGCTCGACGATGATCGCCGCACCACGGCCGCTTGATTGCATGTCGAACATCTTCAGTGCGAGGTTCAGGTTGGCCAGTGCCGATTCTTCGGGTGTGGCGGCCTCGATATACGGTCGATACGCATTCGGTTCGGGGATCAGGAATACGCCGGGTGCGGGCACGCCGTAACCCTTGCGGTCGCTCGCGAACGACACCGTACTGGCACCGCCCGTGATGCCATGCCATGAACCGCCGAGCGCCAGCACTTCATAGCCGTCGGTGTACATCTTGGCCATGCGCAGTGCGACCTCGGTTGCTTCGGAGCCAGTGTTGATGAAGATGGTCTTCTGTAGATCGCCGGGCAGCCAGTCGCGCGCGAGGGTCTGTCCAAGCTCGGCGACGACTTCGGGGATCATGCCGCTGAACATATGGAACGCTTTCTCGCCCGCTCGATGGACGGCTTCGACGATGGCCGGATGGTTGTGTCCGATCGTGGCGCACATCTGGCCCGACGTGAAGTCCAGATATTCGCGGCCGTTGCTATCCTTTACGATGGTGCCTCTCGCGGAGGTGAACAGGTTAGGGAAAGTATCGCCGCCGTACCGGACCAGAAAATCTCTGGATGCCTGCAGAAGTCCTTCGCTCATCGTTCGCTCCATGGGGTGGTTTCCGTGAGAAAACATCTTAGGCAGGCGAGAATGGCGGCGCCAACGCATAAAACTCAGCACCCCATCAAATGAGCTCAACTCGAGATTCGTCGAAATCCCGCTTGAAATCCCGGTTGCCGCCGCTCAAGGCGCTCCTCGCATTCGAGGCGGCGTCGCGGCGCGGTAGCTTTGCGCTGGGTGCGGAAGAGCTTGCGGTGACGCCGTCAGCGGTCAGTCATCAGATTCAGCAGCTCGAGGATTTTCTGGGCGTGCCGCTGTTTCAACGGCTTCCGGGGCGGGCTGTGCTCACGGCGGCGGGACGCGCCTATGCACGCGAGATCGAGCGCGCATTCGGCGTGATTACCGAAGCGACGAATCTGGTCGCACCACAGTCGCAGCGCGGCTATCTGGTGGTGGCGTCCAGTCCGAGTTTCGCGGCCAAGTGGCTGCAGCCGCGATTGCCCGAATTCCTGCGTAGCAATCCGGATGTGAGGATTCGTCTGTCCACGCTTTCCGGGCATGACGATCTGGAGGCGACGCGATTCGATATCGCGATCGTCTATGGTCAACCGCATACGTCGAAGTTCGATATCGAGCCGTTGTTGATCGAGCGGTTGCGGCCTTTGTGTAGCCCTGTGCTTGCAAAGGAACTCGCGTTGCGTGTGCCGCAGGATCTGGCGCGTGCGACGTTGATCCATTCATCGAACGCGCTGACGTGGCCGGAGTATTTGCGGCGGGTAGGGTGTCCGGAGGTGCGGCTCGATAACGAGCTATGGCTTGATCGCTCGGTGATGGCGATCGATGCAGCCGCTGATGGTCTTGGCGTGGTGCTGGAAAGCGAGCTTCTGGCTGCGGAAGAATTGCGCGAGGGGCGGCTGATTGCGCCTTTCGATGGTGCGCAGTTCAGTGTCGAAGTGACGTCTTACTATCTCGTGCGATCGCGGGATCACAACATTGGCTCGCAGGCGGCGATGGCCTTTGAGAGCTGGTTGCGCTCGGCGTTCGATGCGGCTGACCTGGGTTCGGGGCCGGGTAGTACGTGAACATGCGAGTACCGAACGACGTTCCAGTGTCCGCGACTAGGCCAGCGAACATGGCGGGCTCGCAACCAAGGTTGAAGAGGCCTGTCGCCGTACCGATCAGCTACCAGGACTGTCTGTCATTAAAGGCGGCCCGCTTAATCGTAGCGTAATCAGATAGCGCTCGTCGTTTGAGCGGCTCTCGTTGATGAAGCGGCGAACGTCGAGAATGATTTGATATTTGTTGTCGGCTAACCAATAGGTTATTGGATCGGTACGCGACCGGATGCTAGCTCGCATGGCGGGCGTGTCTGTGATCGCTGGATTACTGGCCACACGGATCAGTCGCCAGCCTCCTCGCCGGAGTTGATTTTGCAAGTCAGTGAGGACCGCCATCGTGTCGTCGAGCGACAAGGTTTCAATCTGCGGCGACAACGTTATCGATTCGACCTTTCCGTACTTATTCGTCCCGACATACAGGAATTTCGCCGAGGGTGTGACGAAGCCGTACCTGGGGTCTGTGAAACGCAATCTGGCTGGACGAGTTACGAAGCCTCCCCAAAACATTTCAGGGTCTGCAGCGGGCAAGGTCGAACGGGATTGCTGGCGCACCTGTTCGTAGGGTTCGTCAAGGGTCAGCGCAACTTCATCAGCGGGCCTTGTCGTAGCGTAAATACCCCATGCGATCGCGCAGCCAACCAACACGTACGCAAGGTACGCAAACCTTCTGATACTTTGACTCGGCATGGCTACCTCGGATGCGCAATCAGAAAAATCGAATTTTCGACCATGTACTTCTCTATAGGGTCGCGCAGCAGATCATCGAACCGTTCTGCCGCGCGTTGCACGAACGCCATTCGTTGGTTGGGGTCGGCAAGATTGGCCAGGGGTTGTTTGCTGAAAATCTCGCTTTTCGCGTTGGCACCTGTGACTGTGCATTGATTGACGAGTGCCAACTGGATTTCCCGTGCCGATCCAGTCGGGATATGCAGCGCCCACGCGAACTGATTGGCGCGCACCAGCAGCGCGAATGCCGGATCGTTGTACATGGCCGGTTGCAGAATATTGAGTTGTTCATGGCGAGCCAGTTGCTCAACACCGCTTGCAATATTCCCGGCATCAATCGCCTTGAATCCTCTCTGAATTTCCGGAGTGGGGACGCCAAACCTCACGGAATCCGCAATTGGCCAGACGACGTTCTCACTCAATAGCGCTCGTTCGGGTAGACAGCGTTCAAACCTCTGCAAACCAAATTTCTTATAAAACTGGTGCAATGGCCACACGTCGAGAAACAACGAGATGTTGCCCTTCGCCAGCATCTCGTACACCTTGCGTGCACCTTCGCCTGATGCCTGGTTCGGTACAGACATGCGCGGCGATGTGTAGGGCGACAGGCGTTCAAGCGGCGAACTGGTTTGGTGCCATTGCTGGTAGGCGTTGCGTTCGCGGTTCGACTTGCTAATCAATTCTGCGGCGTTAAGCAGGCCGCAGCCAACCTGTTTAGATGCAAATGCGGCAAGCCCCGCCCACTGGAACCTGTGGTCGTCCAGCCACATTTGTGCATAGGCCGCGTTGATACGCCGGTTACGCTCAACTGGATCGCCAACGGCTACGATGGTCTCGGCCTGCTTCTGAAAGAAGCGCCAGCAGTCGATACAGTCCTGATTGTCGTCTTCAGCCCGTTTCTTTGCGGTGGCCTCTTCCTCTTTCCAGTTGGGGTAACAGATTGGGCATTTTGGGTTATCGCACTTCTGCATGTAACTTACTCGTTGTTTTTGGCCTCGTTTTCATCACGCATCGCGACGTTCGTTTGCGGCGTACGCACACATATAAGGTTGGCCACATCGAACATCGAGCGGCCATTCCCGGTGCGGGGTAAACCTAGCAGATTGCAAGATGCCTATGTTTATGGGATCGCCGCCAACAGGAAAACCGACGTTCATTGGTCGGCTCTTTTGGGCAGTAGCTTGCGAGCATTCCGCGCGAAGCGTTCGAAGCGGCGTTGCGTGATCCTGAGGTGAAGCCGACAACGGCATCAATAGTGACGCCTGCGGCACAGGCTTCTTTTTGGCTTTTTTCGTGAGATCGCACCGCTCAAGGTTGGCAGGCGAAAAAACCCCCGCACACGGCGCCCTTTGGGTTGATGGTCGCGGGGGAGGGCTGGCCGAGTTTCCTGGGGTGCAGCGAGTCGTCCGCGTGCTTGCCCACGTATTGACGAACAGACGTCCGTGCGATCACCGCGCTCGGCGTTCGATGCGGCTGACCTGAGTTCGGGGCCGAACGGGTAGTGTCAGTCGCAACACCAGAAGCAAAAAAGCAAAAAGCCCAGTCGCAATGACTGGGCTAGGTGCCTGAAACTGGTTGGTGCCGGAAAGAGGAATCGAACCCCCGACCTTCGCATTACGAATGCGCTGCTCTACCGTCTGAGCTATTCCGGCATCAGAGAACCGCGATTATAGGGATATTTTCTATCCCTTGGCAAGCCCCACCGATCAACTTTTTGCCTCGTGATGGTAGCGTGTGACGCGGTCGACCTCGTTCTTCGAGCCGAGAAACACGGCAACGCGTTCGTGCAGGCTCTTCGGCTGGATATCGAGAATCCGCTTGTGGCCGTTGGTCGCGGCGCCGCCCGCCTGCTCGACGATAAACGCCATCGGGTTCGCTTCGTACATCAGGCGCAGCTTGCCGGGCTTGTCGGGGGTGCGGCTGTCGGCGGGGTACATGAAGATGCCGCCGCGATTCAGGATGCGGTGCACGTCGGCCACCATCGATGCAATCCAGCGCATATTGAAGTCCGCCTGGCGCGCGCCGTCGGTGCCGGCCTTCAGTTCGCCGACGTACTGCTGGACGGGCGGGTACCAGTGGCGTTCGTTCGATGCATTGATCGCGAATTCGCGCGTCTCGACCGGAATGCGCATCTCGCTCTGCGTGAGCACCCACGACCCGAGTTCGCGATCGAGCGTGAAGCAGTTCACGCCATTGCCGGTGGTCAGCACGAGTACGGTTTGCGGGCCGTACACCGCATAACCGGCCGCGACCTGCTGGGTGCCCGGTTGCAGGAACGACTGTTCGGTGGGCTGCTGGCCATCCGGGCAGCGCAGCACCGAGAAGATCGTGCCGATCGATACGTTGACGTCGATGTTCGACGAGCCATCGAGCGGATCGAACACGAGCAGGTATTCGCCCTTCGGATAGTTCGCTGGGATCGGGAAGAACTGTTCCATTTCTTCCGATGCCATGCCGGCCAGGTTGCCACCCCATTCGTTTGCTTCGAGCAGGATTTCGTTCGACAGGATGTCGAGCTTCTTCTGCACTTCGCCCTGGACGTTCTCGCTGCCCGCGGTGCCGAGCGCATCGCCGAGCGCACCCTTGCTGACGTGATAGCTGATCGCCTTGCACGCGCGCGCCACGACTTCGATCAGGAGACGCAGATCGGCGGGCAGGTTGTTGTTCTCGCGCTGCTGCTCGATCAGATACTTGGTGAGAGTGGTACGTCGCAATAAAGCCATTGCAGTGCTCCGGAAAGACTGAGGAATCCCTCGATTTTACCCGCTCGGATCGGGCGGCCCGTGTTTTACGTCGGGTGCGGGCAACTGTTTTCACTTCACGCAGCAAAAAGCCGGCCACAGGTGCCGGCTTTTTGCCCGATCGGCGGAGGGTGAGCGGGCCGGCGGCGAGCCGGCCAGCGACACCGTCGGAACCTGCTAGCCCAGCGCCTTCTCGACAATCTCCCGCACGTCACGCGACTTCACCTGCGCGGCAACCTTTTCGAGCGCACTACGCATCTTCTCGCGCAGCGCCGGCGTGAACCGGCGCCACAGTTCGAGCGAACGCGCGAGCCGCGCGGCGACCTGCGGGTTCAGTGCATCGAGCGCGATCACCTGATCGGCCCAGAACGCGTAACCCGAGCCGTCTTCCGCGTGGAACTGCGCGGGGTTCGCGGCGCAGAAACTGAAGATCAGCGAACGAGCGCGATTCGGGTTCTTCAGATTAAACGCCGGATGTGACATCAGTGCACGCACGATATCGATCACCGGACGCTGTGCGGAGCCGCGTTGCGTGGCCTGCAGCGCAAACCACTTGTCGATGACGAGCGGTTCTTTTTCGAAGCGGCGGTAGAAGTCTTCGAGCGCTTCCTGCGCACGGCGACCGTCGCTTGCCGCTGCTGCGGTGAGCAATGCGGACAGCGCGGCGGAGCGGTCGGTCATGTTGTTCGCCGCGTCGTATTGCGCGCCGGCGAGCCGGACCACGTCGGCAGGGTCGGCGAGTTCGGCGAGGTAGGCGAGCGCGAGGTTCTTCAGCGCGCGATGACCGCCTGCTTCGGGCGTTGCTTCGTAGTCGCCAGGCGTTTGATGGCGTTCGTAGATCGCGAGCCAGTCGTTCTTCAGCGCTTCGGCGAGACGGCGGCGCACGAACTGCCGCGCAGTATGCACAGCGGCCGGATTCGACTCGGGCATCTGTTCCGCGAGATAGGTTTCCGACGGCAGCATCAGCGCGAGTTCGCGGAACGAAGGCGACAACGTTTCGTCGGTCAGTACCCGCGCGAACGCGTCGACGACCGAGTCGTCGAGTTGCAACGACGCACCGGTTGCCGCGCGTGCGGCAAGACCGAGCAGTTCGCGCGTCGCAAGCCGCTGGCCCGCTTCCCAGCGATTGAACGGATCGCTGTCGTGGGCGAGCAGGAACGCAAGCTCTTCGGCGGAATAGTCGTACTCGACGATCACCGGCGCCGAGAAATTGCGCAGCAGCGACGGCAGCGGTTTCTCAGCGACGTCGACGAACGTGAAGGTCTGCTCGGTCTGCGTGAATTCGAGTACGCGCGTCGTACCGTGCGCCGCAGCCTCGCCTTCGAGACGCAGCGGCAGGTCCGCGCCGTTCGCACCGATCAGCCCGAGCGCAAACGGAATCAGCAGCGGGCCTTTTTGCGTGTCGCGCGCGGCCGGTGCGGCATCGCCGTAGCCCTGCGACAGCGTGACGCGATAGCGGTGCTGCGCCGCGTCGTAGTGCGTGCTGACCGTGACGCGCGGCGTACCGGCCTGGCTGTACCAGCGCTCGAACTGCGCGAGGTCGCGGCCGTTCGCATCGGCGAGCGCATGACGGAAGTCGTCGCAGGTCACGGCCTGGCCGTCGTGCCGCTTGAAGTACAGGTCCATGCCGCGGCGAAAACCGTCGCGGCCAAACAGCGTCTGGTACATCCGCACGACTTCCGAGCCTTTCTCGTAGACGGTCATCGTGTAGAAGTTGTTGATTTCGACGTAACTTTCCGGACGGACCGGGTGCGCCATCGGGCCTGCGTCTTCGGCGAACTGCATCTGGCGCAGGACGCGGACGTCTTCGATGCGCTTGGTTGCGCGTGCGGCTTCGTCCGTGGCGCCGCCTGCCATGTCGGCGGAGAACTCCTGGTCGCGAAACACCGTCAGCCCTTCCTTCAGGCTCAACTGGAACCAGTCGCGGCAGGTGACGCGGTTGCCGGTCCAGTTATGGAAGTACTCGTGGCCGACCACGGCTTCGATGTTCGCGAAGTCGGTGTCGGTGGCAGTCTCGGGGTTCGCCAGCACGTACTTCGTGTTGAAGATGTTGAGCCCTTTGTTCTCCATCGCGCCCATGTTGAAGTCGCCGACTGCGACGATCATGAAGCGGTCCAGATCGAGTTCCAGCCCAAAGCGCTCTTCATCCCAGCGAATCGAATTGATCAGCGAGTCCATCGCGTGACGCGTTTTGTCGAGATCGTGCGGTTCGACCCACACCTGCAGCAGCTTCTCTTTGCCCGAGCCGCTGCGCACACGTTCTTCGAGCTTGACGAGCTTGCCCGCGACCAGCGCGAACAGGTAGCTCGGCTTTCTGAACGGGTCTTCCCAGCGGGCAAAGTGACGGCCGTCCGGCAGGTCGCCTTCGTCGAGCAGGTTGCCGTTGGACAGCAGCACCGGGTACGCGGCCTTGTCCGCACGCAGCGTGACCGTGTAGGTCGCCATCACATCGGGACGATCGAGGAAGTACGTGATGCGGCGAAAGCCCTCGGCCTCGCACTGCGTGAAGAAGTTGTCGCTCGATACGTAGAGCCCCGACAGCGTCGTGTTTTCTGCCGGGTTGCAGAGATTCACGAGCGTCAGTTCGAACGCGTCCGGCACGTTGTCGACGCTGAGGCCATGCTCGTGCGTGCGCACGGCACTGTGCGGCGTCCCGTCGATGCTCGCGCTGACAAACTCGAGCTGCTCGCCCATCAGTTCGAAGTGCGCTGCGTGGGCCGCGTCCGGATTGCGCCGCACGCGCATCGTATTCCTGACGACAGTGCGTTCGGGGACGAGATCGAATTCCAGCGCGACGGTGTCGATCAGGAAAGCCGGCGGTGCGTAGTCGGCGCGCCGGATCACGGTGGGCGTTGCGGTATCTGCCATGATGTCCACGGATAAGGGGATTTTCAGGGAGCCGGCCGGCGCGGGTGTGCGAGGCGAGCATAGACCGCTATTGTACAAAGGCTCGGTGCCCCCTGCCGGGCGAACTTTTTACCGACTCGACCGGTCAGCGTATTATCGGGCCGCTGCACATTGTGCACACCCATGACAGGCAAGACGAGGACGACCATGAAACTGGACCGATGGACCCGGCGCGCAACGCTGTTGCTGGCGGCGCTGACCGTGATGCTTTCCGGCTGCACGACCTACGTGACGAGCCGCGTCACGGCGTTTTCCGACTGGAGCGGCAGCGACGCCACGCGGACTTACGCGTTCACGCGCACTGCCACGCAGCAGAACAATCTTGAACAGGCAACTTACGAACAGCTTGTTGCCGACGAACTCGCCACCCACGCATTCCGCCGCGTTAACGCGGCCGAAGCGCGCTATCTGGTCGGGCTGACGTATTCGACGCGGGCGGGGACGGTGACGGTCTCAGAGCCGGTCTATGCCAACCCGTGGCCAGGTCCGTTCCCCGGTTACTGGGGGCGTCCGTTCGACCCGTGGGGGCCGTACGGCGCGTATGGTGCGTTCCCGGCCGGGTATGTGAACCAGAATTATCCGGTGTCCGTGCATACGCTTGGCATCCGCTTCACCGAGCGCGCGACCGGCAAGGAGGTCTACAACGTGACGGCCCGCACCGCCACCGACGAGCCCTCGCTGGTCCACGCGATGCCTTACCTGGCGCGTAGCGCGCTCGATGGGTTCCCGCTCAACAACGGCACCGTGCGTACGGTACGGATTCCGCTCGACAAGAACGGTGGGGCGTCGAACGAGGTGCCTGGGTCTGCCGTGCCCGGTGTTCCGCCGGCCAAGGCTCCTGTCCCGGCGCCGGCGGTAGCGCCGATCGGCTCTGCGCAGACAGTGCAATAACGATGCGGTGACCGCAACCGGACCGGTCACGGTCCGGCTGTAACCGCTAGCCGCGCTCCGCGAATCAACCGCGCGGATTACGCGGCGATCTTCGCAGTGCGGGCCGCATGCGCCCGCTCCCGATCGCGCTGGTGCACGCACTTCCCAGCCGCGTAGGTCGCATACACCGCGCGGTCGTCGCCAAGCAGCGCGAACGCAAACAGCAGTTCTTCCAGCGATTCCACCCGCGACGTCCGGCGCGCGAGCAACGGCGTCGCCGCCGGATCGAGCACGACGAAATCCGCTTCCGATTGCACAGCGAGCGTCCCGACCTTGTCGGCGAGATCGAGCGCCTGCGCGGCGCCCGCAGTCGCGAGCCAGAACATGCGCGTGGCACTCAGATGATGACCGGTGAGGCGCGCGACCTTGTGCGCTTCGTTCATCGTTTGCAACATCGAGAACGACGTGCCGCCACCGACGTCGGTCGCGAGCGCCACCGGCTGCCCCGTTTCACCGGCCCGGTCGAAATCGAACAGCCCGCTGCCGAGAAACAGATTCGACGTTGGGCAATGCGCGGCGACGGTGCGGGTCTGCGCCATCCGCCGACGGTCTTCGTCGTCGAGATGGACGCAGTGTCCGTACACGGCGCGCGGACGCAGCAGCCCATAGTGATCGTAGATGTCGAGATAGCTGCGATGACCGGGAAACAGACTCGCGACCCATTCCACCTCGGCGAGATTTTCCGCGACGTGACTCTGAATAAAGATGTCCTGATGCTGCTTCGCGAGCACGCTGCACGCTTCGAGCTGCGCTTCCGTCGAGGTCGGTGCGAAGCGCGGCGTCAGCGCATACATCTGCCGGCCGCGGTTGTGCCAGCGCCCGATCAGCTCGGCGCTGTCGTCGTAGCCGGACTGCGCGGTGTCGCGCAGAAACTCGGGGCAATTGCGATCCATCAGCACCTTGCCGGCGACCATCCGCAGGTTGCGCGCTTCGCTCTCGCTGAAGAAGGCATCCGCGGAATGCTTGTGCACGGTGCAGTAGACGAGCGCGGTCGTCGTGCCGCACGCGAGCAGTTCATCGACGAAGAAGCGCGCGGTATCCGCAGCGACCGCGGGGTCGGCGAAACTGCGCTCGGTCGGGAATGTGTACGTCTCGAGCCACGGCAGCAAGCCCGGTGCCGGCGACGCGATCATGTCGGTCTGCGGGTAGTGGATATGCGAATCGATGAAGCCCGGCACGATCAGCTTGTCGCGCAGTTCGTGCACCTGCGTGCCCGGCGCGAGCTGGGTCGATACGGTGTCCCACGCGCCCGCGGCGACGACATGGCCGTCCTCGACGATGAGCAGGCCGTCTTCGTCGAAGACCGCCGCATGGGGTGATTGCGCGGGGTCACCGTTGAATCTCAACAGTTGTGCGCGGTAAGCCGATTGAGTCATGAGAAAAACTGTCTCCGTCGTGTAGCGATTGAAGTGATGTGGGTTGGCGGGCTGTGCGCGGTGGGGGCCGCGCGGCCTTCGTGGTTTCTGTGGTTTCTGTGGCTTTCGTAGCGTTACTGCGCGCTATCGCCGTGCCAATGCGCATCGAGCCGCGCAATCAGCGCCGCGCGTTCGTCCGGTGTCACGAACGATGCTTCGAAGCTGTTGCGCACGGTCGTGTAGACCTCGGCATCGGTGAGCTTCAGCGCTTCGATAATCGCGAAGTAGTTGGTGTTTACGTAACCGCCGAAATACGCCGGGTCGTCGGAATTTACGGTGACGGCGACACCGCGATCGAGCAACTCTTTCAGCGTGTGCTTCGTGAGATCGTCGAACACACACAGCTTCAGGTTGGAAAGCGGGCAGACCGTCAGCGCGACGCGCGAATCGGCAAGACGCGCGACGAGTGCCGGGTCTTCGATGCTGCGCACACCGTGATCGACGCGGTCCACTTTCAACAGATCGAGTGCTTCGTAGATGTACGACGGCGGGCCTTCTTCACCCGCATGCGCGACGAGCTTGAGCCCTTGCGCGCGGGCTTTTGCAAATACGCGTTCGAACTTCGACGGCGGATGACCGCGTTCCGACGAATCGAGACCGATGCCGATCAAGCGGTGGCGATACTGTTCGAAGAGCGGCAGCGCTGCATCGAATGTCGCGAGCGCATCTTCTTCGGACAGATGGCGCAGGAAGCACAGAATCAGCTTGCTCGACAGGCCGCGCTTTTCCGCATCGGCAAGCGCGCGCTCGATACCCGCAACCACGACGTCGATCGATACACCGCGTTCGGTGTGCGTCTGCGGATCGAAGAAGATTTCGGTGTGTGCGACATGATCGGCGAGGGCGCGCTCGGCGTAGGCCATCGTCATGTCGTAGAAATCCTGCTCGGTGAGCAGCACGCTCGCGCCTGCATAGTAGATGTCGAGAAACGACTGCAGATCGGTGAACGCATAGGCCGCACGCAATGCATCGATCGATGCGTACGGCAGCGTCACGCCGTTGCGTTCGGCGAGGCGAAAGATCAACTCGGGTTCGAGCGAGCCTTCGATATGGATGTGCAGTTCGGCCTTCGGTGCGCGTGCAACCTTATCGGCGAGAGTGGGGGCGATCGTTGTAGTCATCTTCGATTCTTCGGGGGTTCTGGTTTGGTTTTCTGAAAACAAATGAGTGTCCGGAGCGAGCAGCTCCGCTTTATCCGATGTCAGGTGCAGTTCGTCCGGCCGCGGCCAGCGCCACGGCGGAAGGCGCGGCATGCGCATTCGCTTCGACGGCTTGCAGCAACTGCGCAGCCGCGGAAACCGCGATGATTTCCGGCGATTTGTCGACGATCCCGTCCACACCAAGCGGGCACTTCATCCGCGCGATCTGCGCGGGATCGATGCCGCGAGCGGCGAGCCGGTGCTCGAACTGCTTGCGTTTCGTGTGCGAGCCGATCATGCCGAAGAACCCGTAGTCGCCGCGCAGCAGGATGCGCTCGGCGAGTTCGAGATCGACCTGGTGGTTGTGCGTCATCACGATGAAGTACGTGTTCGGTGTGGCTTCGTCGACGGCGGCATCGGGCGCATCGTTTGCGTCGATCGTCAGGTTTGGCGCGTTGAGTGTTTCCAGTGGCGGAAACTGCGCATCGCGTTCGTCGATCCAGCGCACGTGGCAAGGTAGCGTGGCGAGCACACGCACGAGTGCGGCACCTACGTGGCCGGCACCGAACAGCATCACCGCGAAGTCGCGCGGCGCGATGGTTTCGGTCAGCAGCGCGCCGCTCGCTTCGAAGCCTGCGCCATCCCACAGCAGACAGTCCGCGCCTTCCACGCCGGGTTCCGGTTCGGACAGCAGCACGGCATCCGCGGCGGGACCGAATGATACGCTACGCACCGTCGATTGCCCGGCAGCAATGCGCTTCGCCAGCGACGTAACCCAGCCGAGATCACCGATATCGAGTCGCTCGAACGCGAGCACGACCGCGCCGCCGCAACATTGACCGAGGCTCGGGCCGAGCGCAAAGCGTTCGAGCCGGCGCATACGCGGTGAACGCATACCGTCTTTGAGCACCTTGCGAGCGCTCTCGATCGCTTTCCACTCGAGATGGCCGCCGCCGATCGTATGCCGCGCCGAATCGCGCGTGACGATCATCTTCGTACCGGCCTCGCGCGGTGCCGATCCTTCGGCACGCGCTACCGTGACAAGCACGACAGCGTCGCCGTGCGCGAGCAGTTGTTGCAGATCGGGTAGCCAGGCTTGCATCCGGCATTCTCCAGTAGAGCCCGCACGAGGTATCCGGGCGGGCGGTTATGCGCTATCGGCGCGGCTAGGCAGTGGTATCGGCTGTCTTCGGCGATGGTGGTGTCACCGCGCCGGCCGCGTTCGCTTCTTGAGGCTCCAGCGGCGACGCAGCGAGTGCATCGATCGCGTCGAGTATCGCTTCCGGCGTTGCGGGCGCGCGCAGCGGCGGCGCGCGGTTCGCGTGCGGCACGGCTGCGGCGATCGCATCGCGAAGCGCCAGAAACACCGAGAACGGCAACAGCAACGGCGGTTCGCCGACGGCCTTCGAACGGAACACGGTCGGCTCGGCGTTTTCGTTGCGATAGAGCCGAGTGTAGAACGCAGCCGGTGTATCGCTTACCGCGGGAATCTTGTACGTCGAGGGCGCGTGTGTCATCAGGCGGCCGTCGCTGTTCCACCAGAGTTCTTCGGTGGTGAGCCAGCCCATGCCCTGGATAAACGCGCCTTCCACCTGGCCGATATCGATGGCCGGGTTGATCGATTGCCCCGCGTCGTGCAACAGGTCGGCGCGCACCAGTTTCCATTCGCCGGTCAGCGTATCGACTACGACCTCCGACACGGCCGCACCGTACGCGAAGTAGTAGAACGGATGGCCGGTCAACGTCTTGGCGTCCCAGTGGACTTTCGGTGTTGCATAGAAACCGTCGGACCACAATTGCACGCGCGCGAGGTACGCGCTCTCGACTAGCTGCGCGAACGGTATCGATGCGCCGTTCGCGTGCACCGCGCTGTCTGCGAAGCGCACGTCCTGCGCTGTGCCACCGAGTTGTTGCGCGGCCAGCACGGCCAGTCGCTCGCAAATGATGTGCGCCGCCGCTTCGGCGGCCTTGCCGTTCAGGTCGCTCCCGGTCGATGCCGCAGTTGCCGACGTGTTGGCAACCTTCGACGTATCGGTGGCCGTGACACGCACACGCGATAGCGGCAAACCGAACGCATGTGCGACGACTTGCGCGACCTTGGTGTTGAGCCCTTGGCCCATTTCAGTGCCGCCATGATTGACGAGCACCGAGCCGTCCCGGTACACGTGCACTAACGCTCCCGCTTGATTCAGAAACGGCACGTTGAACGAGATGCCGAACTTCACCGGCGTCAGTGCAATACCGCGCCGAAGTATCGGGCTCGTCGCATTGAACGCGGCGATCGCAACACGGCGCGCCTGGTACTGGCTGGTCGCGAGCAGTTCGTCGGTGAGTGGCGCGAGGATGTTGTCCTCGACGCGCTGACCGTACGGTGTCACATCGCGCTCGCCGACGCCGTAGTAATTCACGCGCCGCACGTCGAGCGGATCGCGCTGCAACTGCCGCGCGATGTCATCGAGCATCACTTCCATCACGAGCGCACCCTGCGGGCCACCGAAGCCGCGAAACGCCGTGTTCGACTGCGTGTTGGTCTTGCAGCACAGCGCAACGATATCGACGTCGGACAGGTAATACGCGTTGTCGACATGGCAGACGGCGCGTGTCGCCACGGCACCGGACAGATCGGCGGAATAGCCGGCGCGCAGCGCGATCTCGACGCGCACGCCGGCGATCCGGCCGTCGTCGTCGAAGCCCACTTCGTACTCGTACGCGGCGTCGTGGCGCTTGCCGGTGATCGTGAAGTCGTCGTCGCGATCCGCGCGCAGCTTCACCGGGCGATTCAGCGCGCGCGCAGCGAGTGCGGCCGCGCAGGCAAACACCGCCGATTGCGATTCCTTGCCGCCGAAACCACCGCCCATCCGACGACATTCGCAGACCACGTTATGCGCGGGCACATTGAGCATGTGCGCGACCAGTGCCTGCATTTCGCTCGGATGCTGGGTCGAACTGTAGATGAGCATGCCGTCCATCTCTTGCGGCACCGCATACGCGATCTGCCCTTCCAGATAGAACTGCTCCTGGCCGCCTACTTCGAACGTGCCTGTCATGCGATGAGCCGCCGCCGCGATACGTGCGGCGGGTGCGCCGCGAGTCAGATGCAGCGGCGGCAGCACGAACGACTGACGCGCTTTCGCGTCGGCGATGCTGAGCACCGCTTCGAGCGGCTCGTAGCGGATCACGTCGTCGCTCGTGGCGAGCGCGGCGGCGCGGCGCGCGAGCGTGTGGCTCTGCGCGATCACGACGAATACCGGCTGGCCGAGGTACTGCACTTCGCCGTCGGCGAGAATCGGATCGTCGTGCAGCACCGGGCCGCAGTTGTTTTCGCCGGCGATGTCGCTGGCCGTCAGCACGGCAACGACGCCCGGCGCGGCGCGCACGGCGGTGAGATCCATTGAAACGATGCGAGCGTGTGCGTGGCGCGCGAGGCCGAGCGCCGCGTGCAATGTGCCGTGCAGTTCGGGTAGATCGTCGGTGTAGAGCGCTTCGCCGCTCACGTGAAGTCCCGCCGATTCATGCGGCAGCGACACGCCGATCGACGCGTGGTTTGCGTCGCCTGCGGTAGAAGTGTCGATGCGCGAGGTCATGGCTGAGGCTCCTTCGCGAGCGTGACTTCGTCGGCTGCGTCATGCGTGTCATGCGCATCGTGCGCGTCGAACGCGAACGCGTTCACGTCGTGCAGACCAAGCGGTGCGTTGTCGCGCGTTTCCAGATGGAAGCGCCACAGCAGATTGCGCGCCACCTTCAGACGATAAGCGCCCGACGCGCGCATATCGGTCAACGGTTGATAGTCGGCGGCGAGTGCATCCATCGCGCGGCGGCAGGTAGCCGCATCCCAAGGCGCACCTGTGAGCGCCGCTTCCGCATGCGCCGCACGCTGCGGCACCGCCGCCATACCGCCGAACGCGATGCGCGCATCGACAATCGTATCGCCGTCGACGCGCAGTGCGAACGCCGCACACACCGCCGAAATATCCTGATCGTAGCGCTTCGACACCTTGTAAGTACGAAAGCGCAACGTGGGCGCCGGCCGCGGCACACGGATCGCCGCAACGAACTCGCCCGCGGCGAGCGCCGTTCTCCGGTAGCCGGGATAGAACGCATCGAGCGGCACGGTGCGCGTCTTGCGCGCGTGGCGCAGCACGACCTGCGCACCGAGCGCGATTAGCGCGGGCATCGAATCGCCGATCGGCGACCCGTTCGCGACATTGCCGCCGAGCGTGCCCGCATTGCGGATCGGCAGCGAGGCGAAGCGGACCCATAGTTCGGCGACTTCGGGGTAATCGACGGCGAGCGCAGCGTAGGCCGCTTCAAGCGAGACCGCTGCGCCGATGGTCAGCGTTTGCGCATCGCGCTCAATCGCTTTCAGCGCTGCCACGTTGCCGACGTACAGAATGTCGCCGAGGTCGCGAAACTGTTTGGTGACCCACAGGCCGACATCGGTGCCGCCGGCCAGCACGCGCGCCTGCGGATGCTGCGCATACAACTGCGCGAATCCATCGAGGTCGACCG
This sequence comes from Paraburkholderia acidicola, assembly GCF_002362315.1. Classification (GTDB taxonomy): domain Bacteria; phylum Pseudomonadota; class Gammaproteobacteria; order Burkholderiales; family Burkholderiaceae; genus Paraburkholderia; species Paraburkholderia acidicola. The sequence continues at coordinate 675,019 of NZ_MTZV01000002.1, read as the reverse complement.
GCGCATGGAACGTCGGCGAACCGGCGGCGGTGCCGCGCACGTCGGGGGCGGAGTAGGTGAAGGTATTACGACGCTGGACCGGTTCGAGCGCAGCGCACACCGCAGCGCGATCGAGCGCGATGCGCGGATATTGCGTGTAGTCGAACATCTTCTGCGAGGCCTCGACGATCGGGCGGTAGCCGGTGCAGCGGCACAGATTGCCGGAGAGCGCGGCGGCGATTTCATCGCGTGTTGGCAGGCCGGCGTCGGCGGGCTGGTTTTCGTAGAGCGCCCACATCGACATCGCGAAGCCGGGTGTACAGAAGCCGCATTGAGAGCCGTGACAATCGACCAGCGCCTGCTGGACCGGATGCAGTGTGCCGTTAGCGGCGCGCAGATCTTCGATGGTGAAGAGGGCGCGGCCGTCGAGCGTAGGCAGGAACTGGATGCAGGCGTTGACCGCTTTTAGCGCGAGCGAGCGCTGCGGACCGAGCTCGCCGACCACCACGGTGCATGCGCCGCAATCGCCTTCGGCGCAGCCTTCCTTCGTTCCCGTGCAATGCAGGTCTTCGCGCAGGTGCTGCAGCACGGTGCGCGAAGCGGGCACGCCGGCGACTTCACGGAGGGCCCCACGGTAATAGAAACGGATGGTTTGCGTTGTCATGGCGAATCCGAAAGACATTGCGGACCGGGCGCGCGTTACGCATGAGGCCGTGCCGTCACCGGCCTCGCGCACGTAGATCGCCATCCATGCCCGAAGATAGCACCACCGCGCGCGGAAAGGATTCCCTGCGGGTAATGGGGGTTATCAGCCGCGGGTCATGAAAACCGTACGATTCGCGCGCGCGGCGGAAGTTGCGTGGGGGCGGGAATGGGCAAAAACAGTGGGAAATGAGGTGAAGCGACGTGCAGCCGCTTGAAGCGGTGGGCCGGAGACGGGAGAGGCCGCGGAGTGGGCCGGGTCGCAGCGGTGACGCCGGACCCGCTAAAGCTGCGCAGCCACGCAAATGCCGCTGAACCTGCGGCGCCGGCGTCGCAGGCTCTACCGCTGCGGCCCCATATCGACCGGCAATGCAGCGGACAAACCGCCCGACAACGAGAGCAGCGCCCGGCAACCCCGAATCAGCTGATGCGGCGCCGGTTGCGTACGAGGCTCCGTACGAGCGGCACGAACGCCACGACGAAGCCAAGCAGCGACCACATCGGCAGCGTCAGGCCGAGAATCGGCGGATAGGCGGTTTCGCAGAGGCCCGCCACCTTGAACACGCCGGGCAGCCAGTGCGCGGGCGGCAGGCTGTCGACGACCGGTTGCAACGCATCGAACCCGCAGCTGAACCCCGGATTTGCCTGCACGTAGACATGTTTCGCCGCGGTGGCGATGCCGGCCGCCGCCGACAGCACAGCCAGCAGTTCGAGCAGACGCACGCCGCGCCAGCCGCGCAGCCGCGCGCCGAGGAACGCGAAGATGGCGATCAGCAGATAGAAGTAGCGCTGCATGATGCACAGCGGGCACGGATCTTCGTGCTTGAAGTACTGGAGGTACAGGGCGCCGGCCACCAGCGCGAGACAGATGAAACCGAGCAGAACCAGCAGGGAGCGCTCACGGCGCAGGACGGCGTTGTCGTTGTTCATGGATCGATCGTGTGGCGGTCGGTGAATGCCGGAGGAGCTCCCCCAGGCGGGTGCCCGCGATTCTAGCGCGAACCCGGGCCACCGCGCCTTTCGTCTAACGGATCGTCGTCAGGACGGCCTCGGCGGCCCGGCCGAGCGCCAGCAGCGCGTCGTCGTTGTGCGGGGCGCCTGCCAGCATCAGGCCGACCGGCGCATCGCCGCGCCGGTGGCACGGCAGCGACAGCGCGCACGTATCGAGGAAGTTGAACGCGCTCGGATTGCGCAGGATCAGCGCGTTGGTGCGGCCGAATGCCTCATCGTCGTCGATCAGCTCGGCGACGCGCGGCGGCACGACCGGCACGGTCGGCGCGACCAGGGCGTCGAAGCGTTGCCACAGCGCGCCGGCCGTTTCCAGCATGGCGCGGCGCTCGGCGAGCAGGTCCAGGTAATCGGCGGCGCTGGCGGGCTGTCCCTTCAGGATACGGACCAGCACGCGCGGATCGTAGAGGTCGCGATGCTTTTCCAGCAGCGGCCGGTGCCACGCATACGCTTCGATCGGCGAAAAGCCGAAGCGGTTGATTTCCGCCAGGCGGTCGAGCGGCGCGAAGCGCACTTCCTTGACGATTGCGCCGGCTGCTTCCAGATGCTTGAGCGCCGTGTCGACGGCTTCGGCGACCGCTGGCTCGACGCCGTCCGTCACGTAGTTGGTCAGCACGCCGAGGCGCACGCCTTCGAGCGGCCGGGCAGCCGGCACGCGCGGCTCGAGGCCGGCCAGCATCCGGTCCACCAGCGCGCAGCACGCGACTGAGACGCCGATCGGCCCGAACGAATCGAGGGTCGACGACAGCGGCACGCCACCTTGCTTCGGAATCCGCTCGGCGGTCGGTTTGAAGCCGGTCAGACCGCACAGCGCGGCCGGGATGCGGATCGAGCCGCCGGTGTCGGTGCCGAGCGCAACTGCTGCCATGCCGTCGGCGACCGAAGCCGCCGCGCCCGACGACGATCCGCCCGAGATCCGTTCTTCGCCGGGCTCACCGCGCCGATACGGCGACAGCGGATGTCCGTAATGCGGATTGAGCCCAAGCCCCGAAAACGCGAACTCGCTCATGTTCGTCCGCCCGACGATGACCGCGCCCGCACGCTTCAGCCGCGCGACGGCGATTGCATCGGCGGTGGCGGGCGGCGCATCGGCGAGCACGCGGGAACCCGCGCGCGTTACCTGACCTTCGATGTCGAACAGGTCCTTCACCGACACCGGAATTCCCGCGAGCGGCGACAGCACGGTGCCCGCGGCGCGCAGGCGGTCGTGTGCATCGGCGGCGGCGCGGGCGCTGTCGGCATCGACGTGCATGAAGACGGTCGAGCCCTGGCCAGCCGGATCGGCGATCCGTTCGAGCGCGGTTTCGACGAGCGCGCGGCTCGTGGTGCGGCCGGCGGAGAGATCGGCGGCGAGTTGGGCGAGCGGCGGGAAGGGCGTTGAGGGTGTGAATTCGGTGGTCATGGTCGTTCAGATCCGGTTGAAAAGCGTCGCGCGGAACGCTTCGATATGACGCTGCACGGACTGGCGCGCGCCGTCCGCATCGCGTTCGCGCAACAGGCGAAACAGTTCGAGATGTTCCTCGTGAACGTCTTCGAGATGGTGCGGCTCGGACAGCGAGATGAACCAGAAACGCAGCGAGCGTTCATGCAGCCCGCGCAGGATGTCGGCGAGCACCGCGTTGCGCGAGGCGGCGGAGATTGCCAGATGGAATTCGCGATCGATGTCCATCATCCCTTCGACGTCGTGCGCGGCAACGCAGACCGCCGAACGTTCGAGCAGCGCTTCCATCGCTTCGAAATCCTGCGCCTGCGCATGCCGTGCCGCGAGTTCGACACAGTAGCTCTCGTTGACGAGCCGCACGTCGATGATTGCGAGCACGTCGTCGAGCGAGACCGGGCGCACCATGATGCCCTTGCGCGGCATGATCGTGAGCATGCCTTCGTGGACGAGCCGGTGCAGCGCCTGGTGAACGGGAGTGCGACCGATGCCGGTCAGCGCCATCAGTTCGGCTTCGTTGAGCACTTCGCTCGGGCGCAGGCGCATCGTGATGATCTCGCGCTTGACGAAGTCGTAGGCCTGTTCGGCCAGGCTCGCGGCATTCGGGCGCTTCGGCTGCCGTGCGGTGCGGGAAGTCTGCGGGAGCGTCATGAAAAGGAGTGCGGTCGGTGTGGCGGCATTGTAGAACACGGCTGCGCGGCGAATGAGGCGCAGCGCGGCCGTGGACTCACTGCGCGCTCGGCGCTGTGAGTCGCAGTGTGAGCATTACGCCGCACTCGTCGCACCGTGCAGTACCTTCACACGCGGCATCGCGAGCGTGACGAGCCCGCCGACGATCAACGCGCCAGCGATCAACAGCAGCCCGTAGGTCACGCTATGCGTCGCATCCTTGACGATGCCGAGCACATACGGGCTCACGTAGCCGGCCAGATTCGCGATCGAATTGATCACCGCAATGCCGGCAACGGCGGCCGTGCCTTGCAGAAACGTAGTCGACATCGACCAGAAAATACCGAAGCCCGCGAGGATGCCGACGTACGCGATCGACAGACCGGTCACAGCGAGCGGAATCGAGTTCGTGACCGACGCACTGCCGATCAACCCGGCCGCGCCAAGGAAGCAGCACACCGCGTAATGCCAGCGACGCTCGCCCGTCACATCCGAGGAGCGGCCAATCAGGATCATGCCGATACCCGCCGCGAGATAGGGAATCGCGGTGACGAAACCGTTCGTCAGCAGGTTGGTCACGCCGAGATCCTTGACGATCTGCGGCAGCCAGAACGAGAAGCCTGCATTGCCGGTGACGAGACAGAAATAGATCAGCGTCAGCAGCCAGAAGCGACTGGAGCGCAGCGCGACGGCGAGACTGTGTTCCGCGCCCGCTGCGGCCGCGGCTGTGTTTTCGCGGGCGAGCCGGCTGAGGATGGCGTGCTTTTCTTCGGCGGTGAGCCAGGCGGCGTCGGCAGGGCTGTTGCGCAGCACGGCGAGCGCCCAGAAGCCGGTGAGGACTGACGGAATGCCTTCGATCAGGAACATCCACTGCCAGCCGCGCAGCCCGTGCGCTTCATGCAGCGCCGACATCAGGAATCCCGACAACGGCGCACCGATGATGCCAGCCACCGGAATCGCCGCCATGAACACGGCGACCATCCGCGCACGCCGGTCGGAGGGAAACCAGAACGTCAGATACAGCACCACGCCCGGCACGAGACCGGCTTCGGCGACGCCGAGGAAAAAGCGCAGCACATAGAACGTGGTCTCCGAATGCACGAACATCATCGCGCACGACAGCGCGCCCCACAGGATCGTGATGCGGGCAATTGTGGCGCGAGCGCCGAAGCGCTTCAAAAGCAGATTGCTCGGCACCTCGAACACGAAGTAGCCGAAGAAGAAGATCCCTGCACCGAGCCCGTACGCTGCGTTCGACAGGCCGAGGTCGCCGGTGAACTGCAGCTTCGCATAGCCGATGTTCACGCGGTCGAGATACGACAGCACATAGACCAGAAACAGGAACGGCATGATGTGCCAGGTGATCTTGCGCAACGCGCTGGTTTCGGCGGAAGCGGCGGGAGTGAGGTTCATGAAAGACTCATTCGACAATGGGTAACGCGCGCACGCGATACGCGTGGCGCAGCGTGCGGTTCAGCACCGGGTCGTGCAGTTCGAGTTCGAGCGCATCGCCGTCCCCCATCCCGACAATGCCGCCGATCACCGCCAGCGTGCCGCAGAACATCGCCGCGCCGGCCGGTACCGGCGCGCGTTCGAGCAGGTCCGCGGCGGCGAGCAGCGAGGCCACGCTGCCTTGCTGGTACAGGCGCCGCTCGCCGTTCAGCACGGCATGCGCGCACAACTGCAACTGGTCCCAATGGCCGACGACATCGTCGAAGCGCCAGGCATCGCGCGCTACCGGCTTCGGGCAGATCTGCTTCGACACGGTCACGCCGTAGGCCTCGACTTCGCGGTCCGTGTGATCGGAGCCGATCGTCACGAGCAGGCCGTCGGCGCTATGGACCAGCACGCACTCGGCTTCGCCGCTCGATTTCGTGCCGACCACGTCGATCTGTTCCGCCTGCGTGAGCAGGCCGGCTCCAAGGCGGTAGAAGAGCGGTGTCGTGGAAGGGCGCTTGACGCCGAGCGCCGCGAGTTCGGCGATGTGATGCTCGATGGCTGCCTGGTCACGGCCGGCCCAACCGGCGATCGTCAGCCGGTTGAGATCGACGGTGGATGGGGCGCTCGTTCCCGAGCGGCTCACGACATTGAACGACACCTGCGGCATGACTGAACTCCAGATTGAATATGCGAAAGATATTATTGTGATATTTCACAGACGTCCAGTCTGTCAAAAACATTCCTTCATGTGGTCGGGCCCGTCCGCAGGCGTTTGGCGGCCCTAATCCCGTGTATCCCGGTGTATCGCGCGTGTGCGTTACTATTCGGTCTCGACATTACTTTTTGTAAGGAAAAGCGCCCATGCACCACGGAATCGGCTTCATTCAGGATCTGGCGGTCGTGATGGCGTTTGCCGGCGTCGTCACCGTGCTGTTCCATCGCCTGAAGCAGCCGGTGGTGCTGGGCTATATCGCGGCGGGCGTGATCATCGGGCCGTACACGCCGCCGTTCCAGTTGATCCACGACGAGGCGACCATCCAGACGCTCGGCGAACTCGGCGTGGTGTTCCTGATGTTCTCGCTGGGGCTCGAATTCAGTCTGCGCAAGCTGTTCCGCGTCGGTGCGACCGCGATCGTCGCGGCGCTGTCCGAGATCGTGCTGATGCTGTGGATCGGTTACGAGATTGGCAGCGCGTTCGGCTGGAGCCCGATGGATTCGCTGTTTCTCGGTGCGATCCTCGCCATCTCGTCGACGACGATCATCGTCAAGGCACTTTCCGAACTTGGCTTGAAGCGCGAGAACTTCGCCCAGCTCGTGTTCGGCATTCTGATCGTCGAAGACATCCTCGCGATCGCGATGCTCGTGCTGTTGTCCGGCATTGCGCAGACTGGCCAGTTGAGCGCGGGCATTGCATTGATCACGCTCGGCAAGCTGCTGCTGTTCATGACGGTGTCGCTGGTGGTCGGCATTCTGGTGGTGCCGCGTGCGCTTAACTACGTGGCGCGCTCGCGCAGCGACGAGATGCTGCTCGTGTCAGTGCTCGGTTTCTGTTTTGGTTTCTGTCTGCTGGTCATGAAGCTCGACTACAGCATCGCGCTCGGCGCGTTCCTGATCGGCGCGATCATGGCCGAATCACGGCACCTGCATCGCATCGAGCATCTGATTGCGCCGCTGCGCGACGCGTTTTCCGCGATCTTCTTCGTCACGATCGGCTTGATGCTCGATCCGCGCATTCTCGTCGACTACGCATGGCCGATTGCGGTGATCACGGTTGCGGTGATCGTCGGCAAGATCGTGTCGTGCGGCCTCGGCACATTCCTCGCCGGCAAGGACGGGCGTACCGCGATGCGTGTCGGCATGACCGTGTCGCAGATCGGCGAGTTCTCGTTCATCATCGCGTCGCTTGGACTGACGTTGAAAGTGACGAGCGCGTTTCTGTATCCGATCGCGGTGGCCGTGTCGGCACTGACCACGTTGTTCACGCCGTATCTGATCCGTGCCGCCGATCCGATTACGCAGCGTCTCGGTCGCGCGATGCCGGCCACGCTGGCCAACGTGTTCGGTATGTACTCGCAGTGGCTGGGTAGCCTGCGCCCCTCAAGCGACGAACCGACGCTGCTCGGCATGACGCGGCGGATCGTGCTGCAGATCGCAGTGAATCTCGCACTCGTTGCGGCGATCTTTCTCGGTGTTTCGTATGGCGCGCCACACGCAAGCGACTTCCTTGCGCACTGGGTGAGTTCGGAACCGTTGCAGCGGGTCGTGCTGTGGAGCGGTGCGTTACTGGTGTCGCTGCCGTTTCTCGTCGCGGTCTATCGCAAGACCAAGTCGCTTGCGCTGCTGCTCGCGGAAGTCAGCGTGCAGCCGGCGAAAGCCGGGCGCTTTACGAGTGCGATCCGCTATGCGATTTCCGATCTCGTGCCGATCGTATCGATGGTGGGGGTGTTCCTGCTGGTCGCCGCGCTGTCGGGCGGTATTCTGCCGCCGACCGGTTTGCTCATCGCCGTGCTTCTGTGTGCGGCGCTGCTCGTGGCATTGCTGTGGCGCTGGTGCGTGCGAATTCACGCGACGATGCAGATCGCACTGCGTGAAACGTTCGAGGAACAGCCTGACCCGTGAAGCAGGCTGTCACCCAAATACCAGCTAGGTTGACAACTAGGCAGGACGATCGACGACCGTCGCGCGCACTGCCTTGCCGCCGAAAACACAAACCGTCAGTGTCGCCAGCACGAGCACGTAGAGGGCGACGTGCAGGCTCAGCAGGCCTGCTCCGAAGCCGATCAGCGGCGGTCCCACGAGAAAGCCCGCATAACCAGCCGTAGCGGCCATCGAGACACCGGCAGCCGGTATCGCCGTCGAGCGACCGGCCGCGCTGAAAATAACCGGCACGATGTTCGCAAGGCCGATCCCCACTAGCGCGAAACCGACGCATGCCGTCACCACACCGGGCACGCTGAGTACGATTGCGAGCCCCGAGGCCGCGATCACCCCACCGATCGTCACGACCGCCGTCGGCCCCAGACGCCGTACCGAGGCATCGCCGACAACACGGCACGCGGCCATCGACAGTGCGAATGCCGAATAGCCGAGCCCCGCGGCGCTGGCGTGTGTCCCGAGCGTGGACCGCAGATAGACCGCGCTCCAGTCCGCTACCGCGCCCTCGACGAGCATGCAGAGAAAGGCGAGCCCCGCGAGTTTCATCACACCTGCGCTCGGTAGCTGCAGTCCTCCTGCGCTCCCGGTGCGCGGTCCGATATCGCGCAGCGCGAAAATCGTACTTGCGACAACGAGTGCGCCGATCACGAGATCGGGAAGCAGCAGCCCACCGAGCGTTCCCACGCCGTGTGCCTGCAGGAGGGTGCCCAGTGCGGCACCGAGCAGGCCGCCACCACTCCACGCAGCATGAAACGACGACATGATCGGCGCCTGCCATCTTGCTTCGATGACACTCGCGTGCCCGTTCATCGAAACATCGAGGGCGCCGTTCGCCGCGCCTAGCGCAAACAGCACGACGCACAGCGACACGAAATTCGGAGCCAGCGCGGGGAACGGCAGCAGGACGGCGAATGCAATGGCGAGCGCCGCGGTGAGCCGTCCGCTACCGAAGCGCAACGAGAACCGGCCGGCGAGCTGCATCGCGACGATCGCACCGAGCCCGAAAGCGAGCAGCGCGATGCCCAGTAGCGAGTCGCTCAGCGCGAGCGCTTCCTTGATTCTTGGGATTTCGACGGCCCATGCTCCGATGCCCAGGCCGTTGGCAAGAAATATCGCCGTTGTTGCAACACGTTCGGAGACGGGCTTCATGATGCGGCCACCGTCAGGTTGCCGCGGGTTTTGGAGAGCGCATCTGCCTGCGCGCGTTCATCTGGAAGCAAGCCATCTACCGCGTCGAGCCGTGTTCTTTGCATGTTCCGCCCATTCCGTTTATCGATGATAAACGAGCATAAAGTATCGTAAACGAGCGTAAATTGAAATCGCCGTGGCGGGGTGCCGTGTGACAGAAACGCACTAATGTGAGCAATTGTGTGCTGGTTTGCCGGGCACTACCGGCTGACGGATAATGGATTCACATCCATTCGTTCGCGTGTCCAGACGCGCCTGTGCCACCGCCATGAGCGAAAACAAACCTGATCAGCCTGCCGTACCGGGCACCCCCTCTTCCTCCACCGCCCACCCGGATGCCGCGAAGCCGGCGCCACCTCCGTCTGCTACACCACCGGTGCAAGCCGCCACCGAAGCGTCATCGACCGATTCGCCCGTCAGCGCATCGAACGTCACGCCTGTTGATCCGGGCGCCGCGCAACGGCAAGAGGCGGCCGAAGCGCGTGCTTCTGCTGCGCAGGCGACTGCGAAGCAGGAAGCGGAGGTGCGCGAACGGGCCGGTAGCGCACATGCGAACCAGGGTGCCGGAGCGGAAGCAACCGCAAATGCCGGCGCGAGCCCCGGCGAGGTGTCGGCGGCCGGGGCGGAACAGGCCAGTACCAGCGATGTCCCCGGCGAAACCGCAGCCGCCGCATCGGCTGCGCGCGCCGGTGCACCGCCAGCCGGTTTCGGCGCGGCGCCGGACTTCAGCGCGACGAATCCGCCACCGCCCAACGCGATACCGCCGGGCCAGCCCGCTTATCTGAAGCAGGCCGATTCCGCGTGGTCGGTGTTTGGACGGATCGTCGCGGCGCGGGCGCGGCGCATCTTCGATCGTGCCGGACAGCGCATCACGCAACGCACGCTGCGTATCGGCGTCTCGGCGCGGATCTTTCATCCGGAGCCGGGTGCGAAGGGATTGCGCGGCAAGACGCTGCAATATCTCGAGGAATCGATTGCGCACTGGGTGATGTCGCGAGATGTGCTCGTGTTCATGATCCCAACCGTCGGTCATCAGGGCATGCTGCATCCGAGCAACATCCGTCTGCGCGATTACGCGAAGCATCTCGATGGGTTGCTGTTACAGGGCGGTGCGGACGTTTCGCCGCAGTCGTACACGGAGGCCGCGACGCATCCCGAATGGCCCGGCGACCGCGTACGCGATATGTACGAACTGGAGCTGCTGCACGAGTTCGTTGAATCAGGCAAACCGGTGCTCGGTGTGTGCCGTGGCTGTCAGCTCATCAACGTCGCGTTCGGCGGCACGCTGTATCAGGACATTGCCAGCGAGGTGCCGACCGCCGCCGTGCATGTCAACGAGCACTACGACCAGCATCGTCATTCGATTCACTTCCCCGATGGCTCGACGCTCGCGAACATGTTCCCGGGCCGGCGCGAGGCAATCGTCAACTCGATCCATCACCAGGCGGTGAAGACGCTTGGACGCGATCTGAACATCGAAGCCGTGTCGGCGACCGACGGCCTCATCGAAGCCGTGCGCTACCGACGCGCGCCGTTCGTGATGGGTGTGCAGTGGCACCCGGAGTTTCATCGCGCGGGCGGGCCGGAGTTGCTCGATTGCACGCCGTTGCTCGATACGTTTTTACGCGTTGCACGCGAGACGCGTTTTTAGGCGCGGGTTTTTAGGCGCAATAGCAGAAAGGCGACCTGTGAAACTCAGGTCGCCGCAGCCCGATCGAGCCGATAGATATAGCGCAGCGCGGTGATATCGATACCGCCCATCTGATCGGGTTCCGCACCCGAGAACTCCCAGCCCTGGCGTTCGTAGAAACGGATCGCGGGTGTATTGCCTGCAAGCACATATAGATAGAGCTGTACCGCGCCTTGTGTGCGTGCCCAGTCCTGGGCGGCACGCATCAGCAGCTTGCCCGCGCCGATTCCCTGATGCGCGGGGAGCGCATGCAGGTTGTCGAGCAACACGCCCCAAGGCGTATCGATCTGACGTTCCACACAGACAAAACCGATCGCTTCGCCGTCACGTTCGGCAATCAGAACGATGCGCCGCTCGGCGCCCGGCGCGTTCATCCGGTTGAGCCAGTAGGCCGCACGCTCACGCGTGACTTCGCTGTCGAGAAAGGCGTCGGGCAGCAGTCCGCGATAGGTGGCTTGCCAGCTGGCGGCGTGGATCGACGCGAGCAATGGTGCATCGCTAACAGTGGCGGGGCGCAGCGAAACGGAAGCGGTAGACATCGAGACGGGATCGGGTCGAAACAGACGAACGCAGAGTGTACCGCCGCTACCGGCGTGCGCGCGTGAAGCTTCGCGCGTCGTGCGGTGCGCCGCAGCGCAAACTGGCCGCAGGGACGCTAAAATTCGAATCGCTGGCGACGCTCGTCTGGCTCCATGTTTACCCGGATACCGCGGCAAGAGTCGCAGCGTCAGAATGCAGCGCCCCCGGCGCGTGTTCTAGTGTCCTGTCCAGTTCGCTCCGGGGCATCCGCTTGCCGATGCAGTGGATGGTCGTTAGTTAACTCCCCGATCCTGCCACCGTCCGCCGGCAACGGGCTCACCCGAGAGTGTCATGTCTACTGCGTCCCACGCGTCTCACGCGTCTTCCACCGAGGAATCGAAAGTCCGCACGGTGTTCCGCGTCGTCAGCGGGAATTTTCTCGAGATGTACGACTTCATGGTCTACGGCTATTACGCGTCCGCGATCGCCAAGACCTACTTCCCCGGCGGCAGCGAATTTGCGTCGCTAATGCTGTCGCTATCCGTGTTCGGCGCCGGCTTCCTGATGCGCCCGCTCGGTGCGATCGTGCTCGGTGCGTATATCGATCACCACGGCCGGCGCAAGGGCCTGATTCTCACGCTCGGGCTGATGGCGCTCGGCACACTGACGGTGGCCGCGATACCGGGCTACGCGACGATCGGTATTCTCGCGCCGGTGCTCGTGCTGCTCGGGCGCCTGCTGCAAGGGTTCTCGGCGGGTGTCGAACTGGGCGGCGTGTCGGTGTATCTGTCGGAGATCGCGACGAAAGGCCACAAGGGTTTCTATTGTTCATGGCAGTCGGGTAGCCAGCAGGTCGCCGTGGTGTTCGCCGCGCTGATCGGCGTGCTGCTCAACAAGCTGCTGCCGGCCGACCAGATGACGGCGTGGGGCTGGCGCGTGCCGTTCCTGATCGGCTGTCTGATCGTGCCGTTCCTGTTCCTGATCCGCCGCTCGCTGAAAGAGACCGACGAGTTTCTCGCGCGGAAGCATCGCCCGTCGATGGGCGAGATCATGAAGTCGATGGTGCAGAACTGGGGCGTGGTGCTGGGCGGCATGGGCATGGTGATCATGACGACGGTGTCGTTCTACATGATCACTGCGTACACACCGACGTTCGGCAAGGAAGTGCTGAAACTGTCGTCGCTCGATACGCTCGTCGTGACCGTCTGTATCGGTCTGTCGAACCTGATCTGGTTGCCGCTCGCCGGCGCGTTATCGGATCGCATCGGGCGCCGGCCGGTGCTGCTCACGTTCACGATCCTGACCATTCTCACGTCGTATCCGGCAGTGCTGTGGCTCGTGGCGGACCCGTCGTTCGGCCGTCTGCTGACCGTCGAACTGTGGCTCTCGTTCCTGTACGGCAGCTATAACGGCGCGATGGTCGTCGCGCTGACCGAAGTGATGCCGGCCGCCGTTCGCACTGCGGGCTTCTCGCTTGCCTATAGTCTTGCGACGACGATCGGCGGTTTCACGCCGGCCATCTCGACACTGTTGATCCACACCACGGGCAACAAGGCTGCGCCTGGTCTGTGGATGGCTGTGGCCGCGGTGTGCGGGCTGATCGCGACGCTCGTGTTGTATCGCACGCCGGAAGCGCGTAACCAGTATCGAACTGCGTAGTAGCGAGCGGTGCGTGAGCGTACCGCTGGGTAGTGGCTGACTGGTCTTGCACGGAACCCCACCTGCCTTTGCGGCGCGTGGGGTTTTTCTTTGGTGGGGGGATGTTGCCTGGGTGCTGGGCGAGTGGTGGTTAGGTGCCACTTAAATGCAGCATAAGTGCAGCTTGGGCGTCGCTTGGGTGTCGCTTAGGCGCGGCCCGGGTGTTGTGCAATGAGCACGTTTAGGCGTCGCGCAGCGCACGTGCGACTGTTTCCGCGACTTCATTCCACGCACCAGGCCGCGGCTGGCGCACGAGTCGCGCGCCCGGATACCACGGGCTGCGCGTGTCGTCGGTGAACCAGCGCCAGTCGGCGGCGAACGGCAACATCAACCAGAGCGGCCGATGCAGTGCGCCGGCCAGATGCGCGATCGACGTATCGATCGATACCACCGCTTCCAGCCGTTCGACGATCGCCGCCGTGTCGGCGAAGTCGACGATGCGTTGTCCGGCCCGTTGTCCCGCGCGCTGACCTATGCGATGAATCGATGCAGCCTGCGGGTGCGCATCGAGTGCCGCGTGATCTTCCGCGCTCAAATCGGGTTGCAGCACGATCCAGTCGATGCCTTCCAGCGCGAACAACGGATCGAGCGCCGCGAGCGGCATCGCGCGGTTTTCCTGCTGCTGGATGCGGCCCGACCACGCGAGTCCGATCTTGCGCTTCGCGTGTCCACCCAGCGATCCGCGCCATTTGCGCTGGTAAGCGGGCGGCACGGTGAGGTAAGGCGTGCGTGCGGGGATCGTGTCGAAGGTCGTGCCGAAGGCGAGCGGCAGGCTCGGTAGCGGGCAGTGCAGATCCGCATCCGGCCGCGCTGTGCCTTGCGCGATCAGCGTGACGCGCCATGCGCGTGCTGCGGGTTCGAGTATCGGGATCAGTTGCGGTTGCACCTCGAGTATCACGCGCGCTCGTGCCGCACGCTGTGCGAGTTCGGGGATATAGCGCACGAACTGTAACGTGTCGCCGAAGCCCTGTTCCGCGTAGATACGCAGGGTGCGCGAGTCGAGTGGCTCGCCGTGCCAGCGCGGCAGGGCGGATGAAGCGCGCGTCGATGTCGGCGATACGCGCGACGCGATGGATGAGTGCGAGATATCCTGCGCATTCGCTGCATTCGCTGCATTCGCTGCATTCGATGCGCTTGCCCCATTCGCTACAGTCGCCGCATGCAACGCACCCGGCGCATTTGACGCACTCAACGTACCCGCGCCACCCACCACATCCATACCCTCGACAACCCGCAATCTCCACTCGTATTCCGGCAAACCACGCGCGAAGTCGCCGAGCGTCAAACGCACGAGTGCGCGATTCATATGCGCGGGCGCGAGATCGGGTCGCAGACGCAGCGCCTGATCGAATGCGCGCAGCGCCGCCGCATGCGCGCCGAGCGCGTGATGCGCAGTGCCGAGGCTCAACCACGCAAACGCAAACTGCGGATCGAGGCCAACCGCGCGCTCGAAACGCGGCAACGCCTGCGCGTGCTGACCGAGCGCGGCCAGTGCATTGCCGAGGCCGAACAGCGCGGGTGGCAGGTTTGGTTGCAGCGCAAGCACGGTTTCGAATGCATCGATGGCTTCGCGATGCTGGCCGATCGCATCGAGCGTGTTGCCGAGATTGAATTGCGCGGCAACGAAGCGCGGCTCCGCTGCAAGCGCCGCACGAAATTCGACGATCGCTTCGTGGGGTTGATGCAGCGCATTGAGCGCCATGCCGAGATTGTTGTGCGCGCCAGCGTGGCCCGGGCGCAGTTCGAGCGCGCGGCGAAACGATGCGATTGCCTCGCGATGCTCACCCAGCGCGTGCAGCGCGTTGCCGAGATTGTTATGCGACGACGCGTCCTGAGGTTGCAGGCGCAGTGACCGGCGGAACGCGTCGGCGGCATCTTCGTGGCGACCGGTTGCCGCGTACGCATTGCCAAGGTTGTAGTGCGCCATCGGAAAGGTCGGCGCGAGCGTCAACGCATTGCGAAACCGTTCGATTGCGTTGTCCAGCTGACCCATCGCCTTGAGCGCGTTGCCGAGGTTTAGCTGCAGCGCGGCGTCGTCCGGGCGCAGATCGGCGGCACGGCGCACGAGGTCGGCCGCTTCCGCGTGCTGGCCCTGCTGGTGGCGCAGCACGCCCAGCAGATGCAGCGCATCGACATGTACGGGATCGGCGTCGAGCGTTGCGCGGTAACCGCGCTCGGCGTCGGCGAGGCGGCCGTCAAGATGTGCCGCGTACGCGCGGTCGAAAGGAGGTTCCATGACGGAAGACGACGAATCGGGTAAGGCAGAGCGCGCATTTTCCCACACTCGCAGGATAGCCCCGCGATTTGACCGGTCAGGCGGCCTCGGCTAACATGTGAATACTTGTTCATATGTTATTTTCCCTGCTGCCCGGTCTCCATGCGGCGACCGGGCGTCCCTTCTGCCGAACCTTCCATGCTGCCTGCCGTCGTCGACGATCGCGTCGTGCCCATTGCCGATCTGTTCCGCCTGCTCGGCGATCCGACGCGGCTGCGCATCGTGCTCGTTTGCGTGGACGAGCAGCGCGCGGTGGGCGCGATCGCCGATGTGCTCGGGCTGTCGTCGTCGCTGGTCAGCCATCATTTGCGATTGCTGCGCGCGGCGCGGATCGTGCGCGCGGAACGTCAGGGCAAGCAGGTGTTCTACCGTGCAGCCGACAGTCATATCAGCAACATGCTCGCGGACATGCTGGAGCACGTCGCCGAGCCGGCCAACGAACTTCCCCAGGATACAGAATGACGAATACGCCAGCCGCCGGCGAGCATGACGACGATCGTGCGTCGCAAGTCGCCGGGACGCCGCAGGATGGGACGGCATCCGGGCATGCTCATTCGCATGATCACGACCACAACCACGCCGACGCAGCGAATGCCGGCGGTGAACATGGCCACGGCCGTCACGATCATGCGGACAAAGCGAACGCTGGTCATGAGCACGACCACGGCCATGCAGACGAAGCGAGTGCCGGTCACGACAACGAAAACGACCACGACCACAGCGGCCACGACCACAGCCACGGCGGCCACAGCCATCACCACCATCACGCACCGGTGGAGGGCCAGGGCCGCGCATTCGCACTCGCGGTTACGCTGAATATCCTGATCGTCATCGTGCAGGCTATCTACGGTGTACTCGCGCATTCGACGGCGCTGCTGGCGGACGCGGGCCACAACCTGTCGGATGTGCTTGGCTTGTTGCTCGCGTGGGGCGCGATCTGGCTCACCGCGCGCCGGCCGTCGGCGCGCTATACATTCGGCTTCGGCAGTTCGTCGATACTTGCGTCACTCGCCAACGCAGGGTTGCTTCTGTTCGCGTGCGGCGTGATCGTCGCCGAGGCGATCAACCGTCTGTTGAATCCGGCGCCCGTCGCAGGGTTCGACGTGTTCGTCGTCGCCACCATCGGCATGATCGTGAACGGCTTTTCCGCGTGGCTGTTCATGCGTGGCCAGGAGAAGGATCTCAACGTGCGCGGCGCGTTCATGCATATGGCCGCCGATGCCGCCATCTCCGGCGCCGTCGCGGTGAGCGGGCTCGTCATTCTCGGCACTGGCTGGACGTGGCTCGACCCGGCGATGAGCATCGTCGTCGTGGCGGTGATCGTCTATGGCACGTGGGGATTGCTGCGCGATTCGATCCGACTCGCGCTCGATGCGGTGCCGCCCGGTGTCGATCTGCAGCGCATCCGCAGTTTTCTCGCGCAACAACCCGGCGTCACCGATGTTCACGACCTCCACGTATGGGCGCTATCCACCACGGGCAACGCGTTGACCGCGCACGTCGTGATGCCCGCGGGGCATCCCGGCGACGCTGCCGTCGACGGCATGGTGATCGCGCTGCGCGAGCGCTTCGAGATGCATCACGCGACGTTGCAGGTCGACCTCGGCACGACCGATCATCACTGCACGCTCGACCGGCCGCCGCATTCACACTGACTGCACTGAACCGGCGGCGTAGCGCACGCCCATCAAAACCGGCGTGCGCTTTGATGCGCCGCGTCGAAAGCCGTTGACACAGCGGCGTACACTAGACGATGTGTTCATCCGTGGAGGCCCGCATGACGGCTGCTTCCTTCGATGCAGCGCCGGTGCTGATCGTCGGCGCGGGTCCGACCGGGCTCGCCGCTGCGATGAGTCTGGCCCGTGCGCACGTTCCTGTCCGTCTGATCGACAAGGCGCTTCAACCCGATTCGCATACGCGCGCAATTGGTATCCAGGCGCGCACACTCGAACTTTTCGAACAACACCGGCTCGTTGAACCGTTTCTCGAGCTGGGTCATCGAGCGCGCGCGGCGAATCTCTACTCGAACGGTCACCGGCTCGTCCAGCTCGATTTCGATCCGCTGCAGACGCGTTATCCGTATCTGCTGTTCCTCGATCAGTCCATCACCGAACGATTGATGACCGGGCATCTCGCGACGCTCGGCGTCACCGTCGAGCGCGGCGTCGAACTGACGACGCTCACGCAAAACGCCGCTGGCCTGCGCGTGAACGTGCAACATCCAGACGGTCATGTCGAGACCTTGCACCCCGCGTATCTGATTGCCGCCGACGGCGCACACAGCTTGATACGCAAGCAGCTCGGCATGAGCTTCGCGGGCAGGACCTTCGAGCAGACTTTTCTGCTGGCCGATCTGCACGCGGATACCGAATGGCCCACCGACGAGTTTCATATCTTCGCGTCAGGCGAGGGGATCGCTGCGCTGTTTCCGATGGGCGATGGCCGCCATCGGTTGATCGCCGATCATGCGGCGGTTCCGGTTGCGGGCAACCTTAAAGGTGAGGGCGAAAGCGAAACGGCGCAGACACCACCGGTGCCGTCGCTAGAAGAGTGCCGCGAGATCGTCGAGCGGCGTATCCATCATCCGGTCGCGCTATCGGCGCTTGCTTGGTCCGCATACTTTCATGTGAACAGCCGCATGGTCGAACAACTGCGTACGGAGCGCGTCTTTCTCGCTGGTGACGCTGCGCACGTGCACAGTCCGGCGGGTGCGCAGGGCATGAACACGGGCATTCAGGAAGCGTTCAATCTGGGCTGGAAGCTGGCGCGAGTGCTGAAAGGCGACGCGCCCGACCGGTTGCTCGACACGTATCACACAGAGCGTCATCCGATCGAACGCGAGGTGCTGCGGCAGACCGGTTTCGTCATGCAACTTGCGCAGGCCGATCACGGGCCGCTCAAGCTGCTGCGCGAACGTGTGATGCCGGCGCTCGCCGCGCTCGGTCCGCTGCGTGACGCGGCGCGTCGCCAGGTCAGCGAACTGGCCGTGCAGTACCGGCGCTCGCCGCTCACGCTCGAACGCGTACTCGACGGCGGCCCGCATGCGGGAGCGCGGGCGCCCGATGCGCTCGTGCATATCGTCGATGGACCGCTGGGACGTGTGCCGGGCACCGGATGCATATTCGATCTGCACGATCCGGCGTTCTTTTCGCTATTCCTGTTGGTAGCCGCAGACGAAGGCGGAGAGGGAGGTGCCGGTGGTCTGGGCCCAAACGATTCGGCCTCGACTTCAGCGCCGCCGCGTGACCGCGATCTCGATCAGCTTGCGGCTACAGTCGAGCAGGCGTTACCCGATGCCGTGCGCGTGTGGCGCGTGACGGATAGGGTCGGCGATGGAGCGTTGTCGTTGAGCGACGCGTATGGGCGTACGCGTCCGTCGTTCTATCTGGTGAGACCCGACGGATATATCGGCGCGCGCGGCCGGCCGTCGTCGGATCTGCGCGCGTTGCAGCGCTACTGTGATGCGTGGTTCACGAAGAATGCGATGTCTGGAGAGGAATCTGACGCGGACTAGGCAGCGTGCATCAAGCAACGGCCGCCGCCGGCGTCAACGACACGCGATGCCGCACCAGCGCCTCGCGAACGATCGCCGACATCTCGTTGTCCGCGGGCGGTTGGTCGAGCGTCGCCAGCAATGTGCGACGCATGCGCGGCTCCCAGAAGCGGCGAATGTGATCGGCGATACCATCGAGCGCTTCCTCCCGATCCGGCATCGACTCGAAGAAATCGCCGATCCGGTTCGCCATGTCGATCAGGTTCTGTTCATCCATCGCCTGTCCTTTTATTTACCGGCCGTTGCGTTCGCCAGCTCGCGCGTGCGTAGCAGATCGAGTTGCTCGGCGTTAAACACCGAGTAGTCTTTCTGCCATTGCGACGGCTGCTCGACCGGCATCACCTGAACGGCCGTGACCTTGTATTCGGGGCAGTTGGTGGCCCAGTCGGAGCTGTCGGTGGTGATCACGTTCGCGCCCGACTCGGGGAAGTGGAACGTCGTGTACACGACGCCCGGCTGCATCCGTTCGGTTACTTTCGCGCGCAGCACGGTCTGGCCCGCGCGCGATTCGATACCAACCCAGTCGTCGTTGCGAATACCGCGTTCTTCCGCGTCATGCGGATGGATCTCGAGCCGGTCCTCGTCGTGCCAGCGCGAATTCTCGGTGCGGCGCGTCTGCGCGCCGACGTTGTATTGCGACAGGATGCGTCCGGTGGTCAGGATCAGCGGGAATTTGCGTGTGACTTTTTCCGGCGAGGCAATGAACTTCGTGATGACGAACTTGCCCTTGCCGCGCACGAATTCGTCGATGTGCATCGTCGGTGTGCCGTCGGGGGCCTGCTCGTTGCACGGCCACTGGATGCTGCCGAGCTGGTCGAGCTTCGCATACGACACGCCATGGAACGTCGGCGTGAGACGCGCGATCTCGTCCATGATTTCGCCCGGATGCGCGTAGTCCATCTCATAGCCGAGCGCACGCGCGAGCAGTATCGTGACTTCCCAGTCCGCGTAACCGGCGAGCGGCGGCATCACCTTGCGCACCCGCGAGATGCGGCGTTCGGCGTTGGTGAACGTGCCGTCCTTTTCGAGGAAGGTCGAACCGGGCAGCAGCACGTGTGCGTACTTCGCCGTTTCGTTCAGGAAGATGTCCTGCACGACGATGCATTCCATCGCCGACAACGCAGCCGATACGTGGTGCGTATTCGGGTCCGACTGCACGATGTCTTCGCCCTGGCAGTACAGGCCCTTGAAGGTACCGTGCACGGCGGCGTCGAACATGTTCGGAATCCGCAGGCCCGGTTCGGGCTGCAGCGTGACGTTCCAGGCATCCTCGAAGAGGGCGCGTGTGATCGAATCGCTGATGTGGCGGTAGCCGGGCAGTTCGTGCGGGAACGAACCCATGTCGCACGAACCTTGCACGTTGTTCTGACCGCGCAACGGATTGACACCGACACCTTCGCGACCGATGTTGCCGGTCGCCATCGCGAGATTCGCGATGCCCATCACCATCGTCGAGCCCTGCGCGTGTTCGGTGACGCCGAGGCCGTAGTAGATCGCGGCGTTGCCGCCGGTTGCGTAGATGCGCGCGGCTGCGCGGACCTGGTCGGCGGGCACGCCGGTGGTTGCCTCGGTGGCTTCGGGCGAGTTCTCCGGTAGCGCAACGAACGCGCGCCATTGTTCGAACGCACGCGTTTCGCAGCGCTCGGCGATGAACGCTTCGTTCAGCAGGCCCTCGGTGACGATCACGTGCGCGAGCGCGGTGACGATTGCGACGTTGGTGCCGGGCATCAGTTGCAGATGGTGTACGGCTTTCACGTGCGGTGTATCGACGATATCGATGCGGCGCGGATCGACGACGATCAGCCGCGCCCCTTCGCGCACGCGACGCTTCAGACGCGATGCGAACACCGGGTGGCCATCGGTCGGATTCGCGCCGATCACCACGATCACATCGGCTTTCTCAACCGAGCGGAACGTCTGCGTTCCCGCCGATTCGCCGAGCGTCGTCTTCAGTCCATAGCCGGTCGGCGAATGGCAGACGCGCGCGCAGGTGTCGACGTTGTTGTTGCCGAACGCAGCGCGCACGAGTTTTTGTACGAGGTAGGTTTCCTCGTTCGTGCAGCGCGACGACGTAATGCCGCCGATCGAATCGCGGCCGTGTTTGTCCTGGATGCGACGGAATTCCGATGCTGCATAGCTGATCGCTTCGTCCCAGCTCACTTCGCGCCACGGGTCGGTGATCTTCGCGCGGATCATCGGCTTCGTGATGCGGTCCTTGTGCGTCGCGTAGCCCCACGCGAAGCGGCCCTTCACGCACGCGTGGCCTTCGTTTGCGGCGCCGTTCTTGTTTGGCACCATGCGCACGACCTGGCTGCCCTTCATCTCGGCCTTGAACGAGCAACCGACGCCGCAATACGCGCAGGTCGTCACAACCGAGTGTTCGGCCTGGCCGAGCATGACGACGCTTTTTTCCTGCAGCGTCGCAGTCGGGCAGGCGGCGACACATGCACCGCACGACACGCATTCCGAATCCATGAACGGCTGGTTCTCGCTGGCGGCGACGCGCGATTCGAAACCGCGGCCCGCGATGGTCAGCGCGAACGTGCCCTGCGTTTCCTCGCAGGCACGCACGCAGCGATTGCAGACGATGCACTTCGACGGATCGTAGGTGAAGTACGGGTTCGACTCGTCTTTCTTGTCCTTCAGATGGTTCGCGCCGTCGAAGCCGTAACGCACTTCGCGCAAACCGGTCACGCCGGCCATGTCCTGCAGTTCGCAGTCGCCATTCGCGGGGCAGGTCAGACAGTCGAGCGGGTGATCGGAGATGTACAGCTCCATCACGTTACGGCGTAGCGACTGCAATCGATCGGTCTGTGTGCGCACCTTCATGCCCGCTTCGACCGGTGTCGTGCACGATGCTGGATAGCCGCGCCGGCCTTCGATCTCGACGAGGCACAGACGGCATGAGCCGAACGGTTCGAGCGAATCGGTCGCGCAGAGCTTCGGCACGTTGACGCCCGCTTCGATCGCGGCGCGCATCACCGATGTGCCGGCCGGCACAGTCACGGCCTCGCCATCGATTTCGAGCGTCACGTCGACGTCTGCGTAACGCAGCGGCGTGCCGTAGTCGGTGTCGTCGAGCGGCGAGCGGGTGGCACGTTGCTGTGCCTGCGATTTGCAACTGCAATTGCCTGAGCCGCAGCCGCCGGAAGGAGAATTGAGCGTAGTGGACATAAGAGTCTCTCTCTTCAGGCTGCCGCTGCGTTAGCGGTTGCCGGGACAGCGGGTTGGACAGTACCGAGACCGAAGTCTTCGGGGAAATGATCGAGTGCGGACATCACCGGGAACGGCGTCATGCCGCCCATCGCACACAGCGAGCCGGACACCATCGTGTCGCACAGGTCACGCAGCAACTGAACCTGGCGCGTCGACGTGTCGCCATTGCGGATGCGCTGGATGACTTCGACGCCGCGCGTCGAACCGATCCGGCACGGCGTACATTTGCCGCACGATTCGAGCGCACAGAAGTGCATCGCGTATTGCGCGAGTTCGGCGAGATTCGATGTGTCGTCGTGTACGACGAGGCCACCGTGGCCGACCACCGCGCCGACTGCCGCATACGCTTCGTAATCCATCGGGACGTCCCACTGGCTCTCAGGCAGATACGTACCGAGCGGGCCGCCCACCTGGACCGCGCGTGCGGGCCGGCCGCTCGCGGTGCCGCCGCCGTATTCGAACAGCAACTCGCGCAGCGTGACGCCGAATGCGAGTTCGACGAGACCACCTTGCTTCACATTGCCCGCAAGCTGGAACGGCAACGTGCCGCGCGAGCGGCCCATGCCGAAGTCTTTATAGAACGCCGCGCCCTTCGCGAAGATGATCGGCACGGTGGCGAGTGTGATGACGTTGTTGATCACGGTCGGCTTGCCGAACAGCCCGGAGAGTGCGGGCAGCGGTGGCTTTGCACGGACGATGCCGCGCTTGCCTTCAAGCGATTCGAGCAGCGCTGTTTCTTCCCCGCACACATACGCGCCGGCGCCTTTCGCGACGAACAGATCGAAGCGGTGCGCTGAACCGAGCACGCTGTCGCCGAGCCAGCCGGCTGCACGTGCTTTGGCGATGGCGGCTTCGAGCGTTGCGATCGCATGCGGGTACTCGCTGCGCACGTAGATGTAGCCCGCGGTCGCGCCGGTCACGATGCCCGCGATCGTCATGCCTTCGATCAGCACGAACGGATCGCTTTCCATCACGAGTCGATCGGAGAACGTGCCCGAATCGCCTTCGTCGGCGTTGCAGACGATGTACTTCTGGTCCGCCTGCGCGCCGCGCACCGTACGCCATTTGATGCCGGCCGGGAATGCCGCGCCGCCGCGGCCGCGCAAGCCCGATTCGATTAGCGCGGCGCAGGCGGCATCGCCATCGGTAGTGAGCGCGTTGCGCAGACCTTCGAGGCCGCCGTGGGCGAGGTAGTCGTCGGTGGAAAGCGGGTCGGTGATGCCGATGCGCGCGAAAGTGAGACGCTGCTGTTTCTTCAGATAGGGAATCTCATCGACGAGACCGACATGCCGCGCATGCACACGGCCTTCGATAAAGCCCGCGTCGAACAATGACGCAACATCGGCGACGTCGACATTCGCGTAACCGACACGGCCTTGCGGTGTGTCCACTTCGACGAGCGGTTCGAGCCACAGCAGTCCGCGTGAACCGTTGCGGACTACGTCGAGTGCGATACCGCGACGGGCGGCTTCCTGCACGACCGCTGCAGCGAGTGCGTCGGCGCCGAGCGCGAGCGCCGATGAATCGCATGGAATAAACACGCGCGTCATGCTGTTTGCTCCATGTGGTTGCTCGCGCTGGTGGCGACCGTGGTCATAGCCGCCTCGAAGAGGGCATCGAATTTTTGCGGTGTGACTTTAGCGTACAACGTATCGTTGATCGTCATCGCCGGCGACAGTGCGCACTGGCCGAGGCAATACACGGATTCGAGTCCCACCGCGCTGTGCTTGTCGTGTTCGCCGTGCGCATCGTTGAAGTGGCAGCCGGTGCGCGCTTCGATGTGTTGCGCAAGCGCTTCGGTGCCCATGCTGCGGCACGCTTCGGCGCGACACAGTTGCACCGTGACCGGCGCAGCCGGCGTGGTACGGAAATGGTGGTAGTAGGTGATGACGCCATGCACTTCGGCACGCGACAGGTTCATCGTGCGGGCAAGCGGTCCGACCGTAGCCGGCGGCACGAAACCGGTTTCGTCCTGGATGGCGTGCAGCACGGCGAGCAGTGACATGCCGGGCTGCGCGTGGCGCTGCACGAGCGCCTCCGGCGCGAGGGCGGTGGGGTCGTCCAAGATGGGGCTCCTCCGAAGTCAAATATGCACACATGATTCATAATGTGTGCATCCCTGCTTCATTTATTTGGTGTGGATAAAGCGTACGATAGGCGGCGAATGGCGCTTGTGCAATAGGAGGCGGTGCGACATATATGATCAAGATCGAATGCCGGGCGCAACTGGTCGTGCGCGATGCGGATGGCCGCGAAGCCAGCCTGACAGATGTCGTGCCGCTGCTGGCGTTTGTTGATGAGGCGGGCAGCATTGCGCAGGCCGCTACGCTCAAGGGTTTGTCCTACCGTCATGCTTGGGGTCTGCTACGCAGTATCGAGGAGCGCCTGGGCGGTCCGCTGATCGCGAAGGAGCGTGGCCGCGGCTCGGTTCTGTCGGAGCTGGGGCAGGCGGTGTTGCGCTCGCAGCGCCTGTGCGGCGAGCGGCTTGGCGGCAACATGCAGGCGCTCGCGAGCGAAGTAGCAAGCGATCTGAACCGCTGGCTCGCCCCGCCCGCTGACGACGTACGGATCCATGCATCGCACGGTTACGCGGTGGCGACGCTGGTCACGGCGCTCGTCGCCAGCGACGTGCCCGTCGACATCAAGTATCGCGACAGCGCAGAAGCTGTTACGGCGCTCGCACGCGGTGAGTGCGATCTGGCCGGGTTTCATTTGCCGCGCGGCGAATTCCGTACGGCATGTGCCGATACGTATCGTCGGTGGCTCGATCCGCAGCGTCACGTGCTGATTCATCTGACGCGGCGCAAACAGGGCCTGTTTCTGGCGCGCGGCAATCCGAAGCGGATCGGTGGATTGGGCGACCTGTCGCGCGATGACATTCGCTTCGTCAACCGGCAGCCTGGTTCCGGCACGCGGCTGTTGCTCGATCTCGCGTTGCGTCGCATCGGCATCGATCCCGATCGGGTCAACGGCTACGCATCGGCGGAGCTGACGCATTCGGCGATTGCAGCGTTTGTCGCGAGCGGCATGGCGGACGTCGGGTTCGGCGTCGAGCCGGCTGCGCATCACTTCGGGCTCGACTTCATTCCCGTCGTCGACGAGGACTATTACTTCGCTTGCGATCGCACGCGACTGCCGCGACCACCGCTTGCGGCCGTTATCGATCTGCTGCGCGGCGAGCCGTTCGTGAGCAGCGTCGCGCGACTCGCGGGCTACGATCCGGTTGAATGCGGGAAGGTATTCGATCTGGATGCGGGGTTGCGCGGCAACGACGCGTGATGGAGCGTGCTGTTTCTCGTGCGGTTCCGTGTAGTGCGCTGTCCGCCACGGTGAGCGGGTAAGTTCAGGTAACAATCTGAGCACCGTCGACGCTGCATCACGGGATAGTTTGCGATACTCTCTAAACTTCGCACTCCGCTTTAGTTGCGCGGCTTCTTGCCGCGCCGAATCGATATGAAATTGCTCATTCAGACATGCATCGCCGCTGCCGCCGCAGGCGTGGTACTCGCAACGGCATCGGTTGCTTTCGCACAAAATTCGCCAGGCGTGCCCGGCGGCATCCTGCAGGACGAATTCCGCTTGCAGGCACATCCGCAACTGCCGTTCGCCGCGTCCGCTCCGTCGAACAAATATCAGAAGGGCGCACCGTCGAAAATGCGCCGCAAGGGCGACGATGGGGACCCGGATGGCTGCAATCTTCAGTGTCCCGGCGATAGCACCAAGTAGGCTTCGTCTTGTCGGTGATGCCGCGCGCCACGGGCCGTGGGTGGTCGCGGCCTGAAGAGCTTTCGCTGCGCGATGAGCTTGAACCGACAGGCACGATCTGATGCCTCGCACTCGTAGTTGCTGGATCGTCAGGACAGATAGAGCCCGCTCACCCGAGCGGGCTTTTTACAGGGAGATGCTGGCGGAGCCGGCGGGATACAGACGCGCCAACGCTCACGACGCTAGTCGTCTGCGCGTGCGTCAAACGGAGGGAAAGATTCCGCGGGTGCGCAGCGCACGAATGCGCTGCGCGGAATTATGGTGGAGGCGGCGGGAATCGAACCCGCGTCCAGAAGCACTCTACGACCAGTTCTACATGTTTAGTTCTGTCATTTGATTTAGCCGCAGCGACGCGGACGAACACGCTGCACTACGGCGATTCACTAATTTTTCGACCCGGACGTCGTGACGCCGCCAAGGCTTAACTGACGTATATGACCTCTGTCGGTATTGCTACCGGTCTTGCGACACTAGCCCGTCAGTGAACTAGGCAGAGGACGGCGGCCCTTAGGCTGCCAGTGCGAACGTATCGTCGTTTGCAGTTACGTTTTTCCCATTGATTAACGAGGTGACGGGTCCTCGACATGCCCTAGCCGCTTCGCAACCCCTGTCGAAACCAGGTCGCCCCCGCAGAAGGAAGGCCCACTGACAAACGTGGGCCAACGCACATTCTACAAGAGAGCGCCTTCTCGTGCCACTGACGCTTCTACACGCGCTGTCGGGCAAGGGCAGGGCAACCGCACGGCGGGTTAACCGATCTCGCGCAGCAGCCGCTGCAGTTCCGCGGGCGAATCGACGACATGTTGCGCATGCCAGCGCGTAGGTGGCAGGTCGGTGCCGCAGTAGCCGTACGCGGCCGCGACCGTCACCATGCCCGCCGCGAAGCCCGCTTGCACGTCGCGCAGGTCGTCGCCGACATAGACGATCCGCTCCGGCGCGATACGCAGTTCGCGCGCGGCATGCAGAAGCGGCGCGGGGTGCGGCTTCGCATGCGGTGTCGTATCGCCGCTGACCACACTCGCCGCGCGCGTGTCGAGGCCGAGCAGCGCGACGAGCGGACCGGTCAACCGGCTGGCCTTGTTCGTTACGATGCCCCAGCGCACGCCGCGTGCATCGAGATCGTCGAGCACGGCATCGATGCCGGGAAAGAGTGTCGTCTCGATGCACAGATCCGCTTCGTAGTTCGCGAGAAACTCTTCGCGCATCGAGGTGAAGTCGGGATGCTCAGGGCCGATCGAAAACGCTCCACCGATCAGACCGCGCGCGCCCGCGGATGCAAGTGGGCGCAGGGTTTCGAGCGGCACCATCTCGAGGCCGCGTTCGTGGCGCATCTTGTTGACGGCAGCGGCGAGGTCGGGCGCGGTATCGGCGAGCGTGCCGTCGAGATCGAACAGGACAGCCTGGCAGAGGCCGATCGATGCATCGTCGCCTTCACGTTGCGGCAGGGGCGTGGGGTCGCTCATGGGATTCCGGGAAAAGGTATCGCGTGTTGACGCGGGTCAGGCCTCGCGGCGACACGCGAGCATGTAGTTGACGCTCGTATCGTCGGACAACGCGAAGTGCTTGCTGAACGGACGGTAGGCGATGCCCTTGATCTCCTGCGTATGCAGGGCGGCGGCCCGCACGAACCCGGCCAGCTCTGACGGACGGATGAAGCGCGCGTAGTCGTGGGTGCCCTTCGGCAACATCTGCGCGAGGTATTCCGCACCGATCACTGCGAACAGATACGACTTGACGTTGCGATTGAGCGTCGAGAAGAACACCCAGCCACCGGGCTTCACCAGTGTTGCGCACGCGGCGACGACGGCTGCCGGCTCGGGCACGTGCTCGAGCATTTCCATACAGGTCACGACGTCGTAGGTGGCCGGTTCGCGGGCGGCGAGGGCTTCGGCGGCGATTTCTTCGTAGTCGACCGTGACGCCGCTTTCGAGGCTGTGCAGATCGGCGACGCCCAGTGCCTGCGACGACAGGTCGATGCCCTTAACCGTCGCCCCCAGGCTGGCCATCGACTCCGACAGGATGCCCCCGCCGCAGCCGATATCGAGCACACGCTTACCGGCAAGCGCTGCATGCGCGTCGATCCACTTGAGCCGGACAGGGTTCAGTTCATGCAGCGGTTTGAATTCGGCGTTCGGATCCCACCAGCGATGCGCGAGATCGCTGAATTTCTGTAGTTCGTGGGGGTCGGCATTGGTCATGGCAGAAGCGGCCTGTAGAGCGGGTGGGCGGGCGATCGAGGATAAACCCTGAGTATATAGGCCGACGATCAGGGCGGCAAAATGCCGCGGTCACAGCGGACGGCCTCGGCCGGTCGGAGCGGCGCGCTGCAGAAGCACATAAAAAAAGCCCCGCCGAAGCGGGGCTTTGATACTGCGGTATGCGTCGCTTACTGCTTCGAAGTACCGACAACTTCGACTTCCACGCGGCGATCCGGTGCGAGGCAAGCGATCAGTTGCTTGCGGTTGCGCTGGTTGCAACCCGTCGTAACCGGGTTACGCTTGCCCTTGCCTTCCGTGTAGATGCGGTTGGCTTCGATGCCACGGCTAACCAGGTAAGCCTTCACAGCTTGAGCACGGCGCAGCGACAGACGGTCGTTGTACTTGTCCGAGCCGATGCGGTCGGTGTAACCCGTTGCCACGACGACTTCGAGGTTCACGCCCTGAATCTTCGAGGCGAGGTCGTCAAGCTTTGCCTTGCCAGCCGGCTTCAGGATTGCCTTGTCGAAGTCGAACAGTGCGTCGGCTTGATACGTGATCTTCTGGCTGGTCAGCACCGGTGCCGGCGGCACTTGAGCCGGCGGAGTCGGAGCCTGGGCGACCAGTGCGCCATCGCACTTCGCGTTAGCCGTTGCCGGCGTCCAGAACGCGTCGCGCCAGCAAAGCTCGTTCGTGCCGTTCATCCACACGTATTCGCCGGTACCGTTCACCCAGTTGTCGTTCACGGCTTGTCGCGATGCCGGCACCGATTGTGCCGAAGCCGATGCAGCCATTACTGCGGTAGCTGCAATGAACGCGAGCTTTGAAAGTTTATTCATATTTCTCCTCTCGAAATTGAGATTACCGCAGGTTTACTGCGAGCCTGTTGACGAAGACAAGTCATACATTGCTCGAAGTATAACATTGGTGCGGAACAAAAAACGTGCTGTGTAGACTTCGAGCCGTGTCTAACTCTTTGTGCGTTGGCATTTTGCCATATCGTTCCCTTCCAACGATAAAAAAATCCTGTTCCCCCGATCAGCCCCCCCAATTGTGGTGCAAGCGCAACAGAACGTTAACTGGCGCAAGAGCCCGCCGGCCGTGGTTTTGCGCCGTTTTCGGGCGAGCACTTTTCGGGCCTGCTCTCACGCGCTGCAGAAGCCCTCAGGCGGCTTCGCTGGTCGTTCCTCTAATAGGTATACGCAGGCCGTCGGTCGTGGATGCTGCGCATGCTAGAATCGCGTGATGCGCCGCGCCTGCGGCGCTGACGCGTAAGGCGCGGCATCTTCGCCGTTTGCGCACGAAAAAGACACGGATAAATGGATCAATTCGCCAAAGAGACTCTGCCAATCTCCCTAGAGGAGGAAATGCGCCGCTCCTATCTCGACTACGCGATGAGCGTGATCGTGGGGCGGGCACTCCCCGATGTCCGCGATGGCCTGAAGCCGGTGCACCGGCGCGTGCTGTACGCGATGCATGAGCTTAACAACGACTGGAACCGGGCGTACAAGAAGTCCGCACGTATTGTCGGCGACGTGATCGGTAAATATCACCCGCACGGCGACACGGCTGTCTACGACACGATTGTCCGGATGGCGCAGCCTTTCTCGTTGCGCTACATGCTGGTGGACGGACAAGGCAATTTCGGGTCGGTAGACGGCGACAACGCCGCTGCCATGCGCTACACCGAAATCCGCATGGCGAAGATCGGCCACGAACTGCTGGCCGACATCGACAAGGAAACGGTCGATTTCCAGCCGAACTACGACGGCAGCGAAAGCGAACCGGCCATCATGCCGGCGCGGATTCCCAATCTGCTGATCAATGGTTCGTCCGGTATTGCGGTCGGGATGGCAACCAACATTCCGCCGCACAACCTCAATGAGGTTGTCGATGGGTGTCAGCATCTGCTGAAAAACCCGCACGCCACCATCGACGAACTGATCGAAATCATTCCCGCCCCCGATTTCCCGACCGCCGGCATCATCTACGGCATCGCTGGCGTGCGCGACGGTTACCGCACCGGGCGCGGACGCGTCGTCATGCGCGCGACCACGCACTTCGAGGAAATCGACCGCGGCCAGCGGATGGCGATCATCGTCGACGAACTGCCGTACCAGGTGAACAAGCGTTCGCTGCAGGAGCGGATGGCCGAGCTCGTCAACGAAAAGAAGATCGAGGGTATTTCCGACATCCGCGACGAATCCGACAAGAGCGGCATGCGTCTCGTGATCGAGTTGAAGCGCGGCGAAGTGCCCGAGGTCGTGCTCAACAATCTGTATAAGGCGACCCAGCTGCAGGACACGTTCGGCATGAACATGGTCGCGCTGGTCGACAACCAGCCGAAGCTGCTGAACCTGAAGGAAATGCTCGAGCATTTCCTGTCGCACCGCCGCGAGGTGCTGACGCGGCGCACTGTATACGAACTGCGCAAGGCACGCGAACGCGGCCACGTGCTCGAAGGTCTGGCCGTCGCATTGGCCAACATCGATGAGTTCATCGCGATCATCAAGGCCGCTCCGACGCCGCCGATCGCGAAGCAGGAGTTGATGGCGCGCCCGTGGGATTCGTCGCTCGTGCGTGACATGCTGGCGCGCGCCGAGACCGAGAATGCAACGGTCGGCGGCGGCGCGGCCTACCGGCCGGAAGGGTTGAATCCGGCGTTCGGGATGCAGGGCGACGGCCTCTACCGTCTCTCCGACACCCAGGCGCAGGAAATCCTGCAGATGCGTCTGCAGCGCCTGACCGGTCTCGAGCAGGACAAGATCATCGGCGAGTACCGCGAAGTGATGGCGCAAATTGCCGACCTGCTCGACATCCTGGCTCGTCCGGAGCGCATTACGGCGATCATCGTCGACGAACTCACGGCTATCAAGGCCGAATTCGGCGATGCACGCCGCTCGAAGATCGAGTTCAACGCGACCGAACTGAACACCGAAGATCTGATCACGCCGCAGGAAATGGTCGTGACGATGTCGCATGCCGGCTACGTGAAGTCGCAGCCGCTGTCCGAGTACCGCGCGCAAAAACGCGGTGGGCGCGGCAAGCAGGCTACCTCGATGAAGGAAGACGACTGGATCGATACGCTGTTCATCGCGAACACGCACGACCACATCCTGTGCTTCTCGAACCGCGGACGCGTCTACTGGGTCAAGGTCTACGAAGTGCCGCAGGGTTCGCGCAACTCGCGCGGCCGTCCGATCGTGAACATGTTCCCGCTGCAGGACGGCGAGAAGATCACGGTGGTACTGCCGGTCAAGGAATTTTCGGCGGACAAGTTCGTCTTTATGGCGACGGCGTTAGGAACGGTAAAAAAGACGCCGCTAGAAGCCTTTAGCCGGCCGCTGCGCAAGGGTATTATTGCGGTCGGTCTCGACGACGGCGACTACCTGATCGGTGCCGCGATCACCGATGGCGAACACGACGTGATGCTGTTCTCCGATTCGGGCAAGGCGGTGCGTTTCGATGAGAACGATGTCCGGCCGATGGGACGCGAGGCGCGCGGCGTGCGCGGCATGCAACTCGACGACGGGCAGAACGTCATCGCGTTGCTGGTTGCGGGCGACGAGCAGCAGTCGGTGCTGACGGCAACCGAAAATGGCTACGGCAAACGCACGCCGATCATTGAGTACACGCGTCACGGGCGCGGGACGAAGGGGATGATTGCGATCCAGACGTCGGAGCGCAACGGCAAGGTCGTCGCCGCAACGCTCGTCGACCAGGAAGCGCAGATCATGCTGATCACCACCACGGGCGTGCTGATTCGTACGCGCGTGTCGGAGATTCGCGAGATGGGCCGTGCAACGCAAGGTGTTACACTCATCAGCCTTGACGAGGGTACGAAGCTTTCAGGTCTCCAACAGGTCGCGGAAGCCGATGCCGAAGGCGATGCCGACGGTCCCGCCGAAAACGGCGAGGCCGATGAAGAAGGCGGTGTTGTCTGAGTCGTACCGGCGCGCTTCTCGGTACTGGGTGAATAGCCGCAAGGACACATGAGCGCATCGGGCCGATGCGCTGTCCAGGCGGCGCGCAGTTCGACTAATTTCTCTTAGGGAGTAATGATGCAAAAACGATTCAAACAGTTGATGGTGCTCGCAGCTTTCCTGCCGACTCTCGCGATGGCGCAAGCGCTGCAGGCGCCGGCTTCGGCACCCGCAGCTGCGGCAGCTCCGGTTGACCCGGCCAAGCAGGCTGCGATCAAGGATCTGCTCGACGCAATCGATGCGCAGAAGCTGGTCGGTGCGATCGGCAACAGCGCACAGATGCAGGCGAAGCAACTGGTTCCGGCCATCCTGTCGGACGCCCTGTCGGAAAACAAGACGCTGACGGACAAGCAGAAGCAGGCTTCGGTCCCGACGCTGCAAAAGAATGCCGTACCGAAGCTGGTTGACGGTGCAGGTCAGGTCTTCGCGACCGATTCGTTCCGTCAGGACGCGATGCAGGCTCAGTACGACGCGTACGCGAAGTACTACAGCACGTCGGAAATCAAGGATCTGACGTCGTTCTACAAGAGCCCGACGGGCCGCAAGTTCATCCAGGTGCAAGACCAGGTGGGCCGCGACGTAGTGAACGGTCTGATGCAGAAGTACATGCCGGAATCGATCAAGGCAACGCGTGACCAGGCCGACAAGGAAGTCGCGGCCGTCAAGCCGGCTAAGTAAGCCAGTCGAACCGGCTGCACCGGCAACATCGCCAGGCGCCGCAAGGCGCCTTCGGTTGGCGGGTTGCCAGTGACAGTGCGATAATGGCCGTTTGCGCATAGGCGCAAACGGCCATTATTTTTTCGGGTTTTTCACGCGGGGTTTTTTGCGATGCGCGTCTTCAATTTCTCCGCCGGACCTGCGGCTTTGCCCGAAGAGGTGCTGCGTCAGGCCGCTGCCGAAATGCTCGACTGGCAAGGCAGCGGTATGAGCGTGATGGAGATGAGCCATCGCGGGAAGGAGTTCTCGTCGATTCACGAGGCGGCGCTGCTCGATCTGCGCGAACTGCTCCACGTACCTGCAAGCCACCATATCCTGTTCCTGCAAGGCGGCGGTCTGGGCGAGAACGCGATCGTACCGATGAACCTGATGGGCGCGAAACCGCGCGCGGACTTCGTCGTGACGGGATCGTGGTCGCAGAAATCGCTGAAGGAAGCGCAGAAGTACGGCGCGGTGCATCTGGCGGCAAGTGGCGAGACATCGGCGGGATTCACGCGCGCGCCCACCCGTGCCGAATGGCAACTGTCCGACGACCCCGCGTATGTGCATCTGTGCACGAACGAAACAATCCACGGTGTGGAGACGTTCGATATCCCGGATCTCGGTGACATTCCGCTCGTCGCCGATGCGTCGTCGCACATCCTGTCGCGTCCGATGGACATCGCCAAGTACGGTGTGCTGTTCGGCGGGGCGCAGAAGAATATCGGCATGGCCGGTGTGACCGTCGTGATCGTGCGCGAAGACATGCTCGATCGCGCGCTGTCTATCTGTCCGTCGGCGTTCGAATGGAAGACGGTCGCCGCCAATAATTCGATGTACAACACGCCGCCCACGTACGCGATCTACATCGCGGGGCTCGTGTTCAAGTGGTTACAGAAGCAGGGCGGCCTGCCTGCGATCGAAGCGCGCAATCTCGAGAAGTCGACACTGCTGTACGACACGATCGATGCGAGCAGCTTCTATCTGAACAAGGTCGAGCGCGGTTCGCGGTCGCGGATGAACGTCCCGTTCTTCCTCGCCGACGAATCTCGCAACGAAGATTTCCTGGCCGGCGCGAAAGCGCGCGGGCTGGTGCAGCTGAAGGGCCACAAGTCCGTCGGCGGCATGCGGGCGTCGATTTACAACGCGGTGCCGCTCGAAGGCGTTAAAGCGCTCGTCGAGTACATGAAGGAATTCGAACAGCGCGAAGCCTGATTGCGGGCACGCGTGCCACTCTTTCATCTAACGGCCGTTTTTACGCATGGACGACGAACTTAATTTACGACTCAAACCGCTGCGCGAGCGCATCGATGCTATCGACGCGCAGCTCATCGCGCTCCTCAACCAGCGGGCGTCGGTTGCGCTCGAAGTCGGCGAGGTGAAGAAGCATTTCAACGCGCCGGTGTTTCGCCCGGAACGCGAGCAGCAGGTCATCGCGCGTTTGCAGGACATGAGCGCGGGGCCGCTGGCCGGCGAACACATCAGCGCCATCTGGCGCGAGATCATGGCGGCGAGCCGTGCACTCGAACAGACGGTTCGCGCCGCGTATCTCGGGCCGATCGGCACCTATAGCGAAGAAGCGATGCACGAGTACTTCGGTCAGTCGATCGAAGGGCTGCCGTGCCCGTCTATCGACGAAGTGTTCCGTTCCGTCGAAGCCGGCGCAGCGGAATTCGGTGTCGTGCCGGTCGAGAATTCGACCGAAGGCGCGGTGTCGCGCACGCTCGATCTGCTGCTGCAATCGCAGTTGCTGATCGGCGGCGAACTCGCGCTGCCAATTCACCACAACCTGCTGACGGCGAGCGGCGACCTGACGGGCGTGACGCGTGTCTGCGCACACGCGCAGGCGCTTGCGCAATGCCAGCGCTGGCTGTCTACACATGCGCCGCATCTCGAGCGCCAGGCTGTATCGAGCAACGCCGAAGCCGCGCGTCTCGCCGCAGCCGATCCGACGGTAGCGGCGATCGCGGGCGACCGTGCCGCGACGCATTACGGTCTGCAGGTGGCCTACTCACTGATCCAGGACGATCCGCACAATCGCACCCGCTTCCTGATGATCGGCAAGGAGCCCGCGGGCGTAAGCGGGAATGACCGGACCTCGCTGATCTTCTCGGTGAAGAACGAGCCCGGTGCGGTGTTCCGGCTGCTCGAACCGCTCGCGCGTCACGGCGTGTCGATGACGCGTTTCGAGTCGCGGCCCGCGCGCGTCGACAAGTGGGAGTATTACTTCTACATCGACGTCGAAGGCCATCGCGACGATGCGGCTGTGGCTGCGGCGCTTGCCGAGCTCGAGCAGAAGGCCGCGTTCGTCAAGATACTCGGCTCGTATCCGCGCGCCCGCTGACACCGGCTTGCCGGCTTGCTGCTGCGAATTCAACACATCAAATGTCGTTTTGGAGATACTCATGACAACGCCTTTCGGTCCTTCCTATGTGCGCGCCATCGCGCCTTATGTCGCCGGCAAACCGATCTCGGAAGTCGCCCGCGAATTCGGTCTCGACGAGGCGAGCATCGTGAAGCTTGCGTCGAACGAGAACCCGCTCGGCATGCCCGAGTCGGCACAGCAGGCGTTGGCGAAGGCCGCGGGCGAGCTGGGCCGTTATCCGGATGCCAACGCGTTCGAACTGAAGGCCGCGCTGAGCGCGCACTACGACGTGCCCGCCGAATGGATCACGCTCGGCAACGGCAGCAACGACATCCTCGAACTCGCTGCGCATTCGTTCGTTGAGAAAAGCCAGTCGATCGTCTACGCGCAGTATTCGTTTGCGGTGTATGCGCTCGCTACGCAAGGACTTGGCGCACGCGCGATCGTTGTGCCGGCCGTGAAGTACGGCCACGATCTCGATGCAATGCTTGCCGCCATCGACGACGACACGCGGCTCGTGTTCGTCGCGAACCCGAACAATCCGACCGGCACGTTTCTCGAAGGCGCGCAGATCGAAGCATTTCTCGACAAGGTGCCGCGCCACGTCGCGGTGGTGCTCGACGAGGCGTACACCGAATACCTGCCGGCCGAAAAGCGTTATGACGCGATCGCATGGGTGCGTCGCTATCCGAACCTGCTGGTGTCGCGCACGTTCTCGAAGGCGTTCGGTCTTGCCGGTTTGCGAGTCGGTTTCGCGATCGCGCAACCCGAGTTGACCGATCTGATGAACCGTCTGCGTCAGCCGTTCAACGTCAATACGCTTGCGCAGGCCGCGGCGATTGCCGCGTTGAACGACAAGGCGTTCCTCGCGAAGAGTGCAGAACTCAACGCGCAGGGTTATCGCCGGCTGACCGAAGCGTTCGACCGGCTTGGCCTCGAATATGTGCCGTCGTCGGGCAACTTCGTGCTGGTGCGCGTGGGCACCGACGATGCGGCCGGCAACCGCGTCAATCTCGCGCTGCTGAAGCAGGGTGTGATCGTGCGGCCGGTTGGCGGTTATGGCTTGCCGCAGTGGTTGCGCATCACGATTGGCCTGCCCGCAGAAAACGACGCGTTTATCGCTGCACTCGAAAAGACGCTCGCGACCGCTTGAGCGGTTCGCGCCAACTATCCGCGTGCCCGGCCCGATGATGGCCGGGACGCTTTTTCCCGGTTCGCTGTGGCCGCATTCTCTTTCAACAAGCTGGTGATTTTCGGTGTCGGCCTGATCGGCGGATCGCTTGCGCGTGCGTTGCGCGAGCGTGATGGTGTGAGCGGCGCGCGTACTGTGGTCGGGATTGGGCGTTCGGCGGCGTCGACGGCGCGGGCGCTCGAACTCGGCGTGATCGACGAAGCTGCCACCTTCGACGATCCGGTCGCTTTGCGCGCGGCGCTGGCGGGCGCGGACATCGTGCTGCTTGCCGCGCCGGTGGCGCAGACGCAGCCGCTGCTCGAGCGCATCGCGCCGTTTCTCGACGCATCGACCATCGTCACCGATGCCGGCAGCACGAAATCCGACGTCGTCGCCGCGGCGCGCGCGGCGCTTGGTTCGCGGGTCGCGCAGTTCGTGCCCGGGCATCCGATTGCCGGTCGCGAGTCGAGCGGCGTCGACGCGGCGCTCGCCGATCTGTATGTCGATCGCAACGTCGTGCTGTGCGCGCTGCCGGAGAATGCGCCGCGCGACGTCGAGAGAGTGGCCGCGATGTGGCGTGCCACTGGCGCAGCGGTGCATGAGATGTCGCCGGAGCAGCACGATCGTGTGCTTGCGTCGGTGAGTCATCTGCCGCACGTGCTGTCGTTTGCGCTGGTCGAGCAGATTCTCAGCTCTCCGGACGCAGCGCTGAAGTTTTCCTTTGCGGCCGGTGGCTTTCGCGATTTCACGCGGATCGCGGCGTCGAGCCCGGAGATGTGGCGCGACATCTGCGTCGCCAACCGCGCGGCGCTGCTCGACGAACTCGACGGCTACACGGCGGTGCTGGCGCGGCTGCGTGCGGCGATCGAAGCGGGCGACGGCGCGGCGCTCGAAGCCGTGTTCGCCCGTTCGCGGGAAGCGCGCAGCGGATGGCAGGCCGGTGGCGGCAAGACCGGTACCGACGACGCGTCGAAATAACAGGACATACCATGGACTACCTCGATCTCGGACCCTTCTCCCGTGCATCCGGCACGGTGCGCCTGCCTGGTTCGAAAAGCATTTCGAACCGTGTGCTGCTGCTCGCCGCGCTCGCCGAAGGCGAGACGACGATTACCAACCTGCTCGATTCCGACGACACCCGCGTGATGCTCGCGGCGCTCGAACAACTCGGCGTGAAACTGACCCGTAGCGGCGATACCTGCACGGTCACCGGTACGCGCGGCGCGTTTACCGCGCAGAGCGCCGATCTGTTCCTCGGTAACGCGGGTACGGCGGTGCGTCCGCTCACAGCGGCGCTTGCGGTAAACGGCGGCGAATATCGCGTGCACGGTGTGCCGCGCATGCACGAGCGGCCGATCGGCGATCTGGTCGACGGTTTGCGGCAGATCGGCGCGAAGATCGATTACGAAGCGAACGAAGGCTATCCGCCGCTGCGTATCCACGCGGCACAGATCGCTGTCGATGCACCGATCCGCGTGCGCGGCGACGTGTCGAGCCAGTTCCTGACCGCGCTGCTGATGACCCTGCCGCTCGTGCGCTCCGCCAGCGGCGTGACGGTCGTCGAAGTGGAAGGCGAACTGATCTCGAAGCCCTATATCGACATCACGATCAAGCTGATGGCGCGCTTCGGCATTCATGTCGAGCGCGACGGCTGGCAGCGTTTTACGGTGCCGGCCGGTCGGCGCTATCGGGCGCCGGGGCGGATCATGGTCGAGGGCGATGCGTCGTCGGCCTCGTACTTTCTCGCGGCCGGCGCGCTGGGTGGCGGACCGCTGCGGGTGGAAGGCGTCGGGCGCACGAGCATCCAGGGCGACGTTGGCTTTGCCGACGCGCTCAACCAGATGGGCGCCAATGTATCGATGGGTGAGGACTGGATCGAGGTGCGCGGTATCGGCCACGATCACGGCAAGCTCGCGCCGATCGACATGGACTTCAACCTGATCCCGGACGCCGCGATGACGATTGCCGTGGCTGCGCTGTTCGCCGACGGCACTTCGACGCTGCGCAATATCGGCAGCTGGCGCGTCAAGGAAACCGACCGGATCGCCGCGATGGCGACCGAATTGCGCAAGGTCGGCGCGACGATCGAAGAGGGCGCCGACTATCTGGTCGTCACACCGCCCGCCCGCCTCACGCCCGGCGCTGCAATCGATACCTACGACGATCACCGGATGGCGATGTGCTTCTCGCTGGTGAGCCTCGGCGGTGTGCCGGTGCGTATCAACGACCCGAAGTGCGTTGGCAAGACCTTCCCCGACTATTTCGAGCGCTTTGCCGCGCTCGCAAAGCCGTGACACCGATTTCCACTCCGGCTTGCCCCGACGAGCGACTTTTCCGATGAAACCGACCCGTCCTTTTCACCAGACGCCCGTCATTACGATCGATGGCCCGACTGCCTCCGGTAAGGGCACCGTGGCCGCGCTGGTCGCCGCCCAGCTGGGTTTTCACCTGCTCGACAGCGGCGCGCTCTACCGGCTTACCGCGCTGGCCAGCGCGCGCTACCAGGTCGCCACCGACGATGCCGACGCGCTGGCCAAGCTGGTCGGCGACCTGCACATCACGTTCCGCGAGGGGCTGGCACAGCTCGACGGGGTGGACGTATCGAGCGAAATCCGCGCCGAGGAAATCGGCAAACGGGCCTCGGCAATTGCCGTCCACACCCCGGTGCGGACCGCGCTGGTGGCGCGTCAGCGGGCTTTTCGCAAGGAACCAGGGTTAGTGGCCGATGGCCGCGATATGGGGACAGTGATCTTCCAGGATGCAGCCCTGAAGGTGTTTTTGACCGCAAGCGCCGAGGCCCGTGCGGCGCGACGTCATAAGCAATTGATCCAAAAAGGTTTTTCTGCTAATATAGATGACTTGCTCCGGGATTTGCGTGAACGCGACGCGCGCGATAGTCAGCGCACGGCCGCGCCGCTCAAGCCCGCAGCAGATGCAAAGCTGCTCGACACCTCAGCACTGTCAGTCGACCAGGCGGTCGGCCAGGTAGTGCAGTGGTATCAGGCGCTAACGCCGCATGCATGACGCGCGCAAGAGCGTGCGAGCGGCAAGGTAGGTGCTTCGCGAGCGTCGCGAAGCGTGTATTTAACCCTTTAACCCCGCGTGGGATTCGCTTTAATCACAGCGACTGAAGTCTTGCCGCTGTACGGCCATCCGGG
Organism: Paraburkholderia acidicola; assembly: GCF_002362315.1. Lineage (GTDB taxonomy): Bacteria > Pseudomonadota > Gammaproteobacteria > Burkholderiales > Burkholderiaceae > Paraburkholderia > Paraburkholderia acidicola. Next base: position 635,656 of record NZ_MTZV01000002.1, on the reverse strand, counting down.
CCGCGCGAAAACCAGGCAAATTCCGATTTTTATGTCCGACCTGCAAACCTCCACCCCGAATACCGAATCTTTTGCGGCTCTGTTCGAAGAGTCGCTGACCAAGCAGGACATGCGCGCTGGCGAAGTGATCTCCGCCGAAGTCGTGCGCGTCGACCACAACTTCGTGGTCGTCAATGCTGGTCTCAAGTCCGAAGCCTACATCCCGCTGGAAGAATTCCTGAACGACGCGGGTGAAGTGGAAGTGCAGGCGGGCGACTTCGTTTCCGTCGCGATCGACGCGCTCGAAAACGGCTACGGCGACACGATCCTGTCGCGCGACAAGGCGAAGCGTCTCGCTTCGTGGCTGTCGCTGGAAAAAGCCCTCGACAACAACGAACTCGTGACCGGCACGATCACGGGCAAGGTCAAGGGCGGCATGACCGTGATGGTCAATGGCATCCGCGCATTCCTGCCGGGTTCGCTCGTCGACACGCGTCCGGTCAAGGACACGACCCCGTACGAAGGCAAGACCCTCGAATTCCGCGTCATCAAGCTCGACCGCAAGCGTAACAACGTCGTGCTGTCGCGCCGTGCCGTGATCGAAGCTACGCAAGGCGAAGAGCGCGCAAAGCTGCTCGAAACGCTGAAGGAAGGCGCGATCGTGGAAGGCGTGGTCAAGAACATCACCGACTACGGCGCGTTCGTGGACCTCGGCGGTATCGACGGTCTGCTGCACATCACCGACATCGCATGGCGTCGTGTGCGTCACCCGAGCGAAGTGCTGTCGGTTGGCCAGGAAGTCACCGCGAAGATCCTCAAGTTTGATCAAGAGAAGAACCGCGTCTCGCTGGGCATCAAGCAACTCGGCGACGATCCGTGGGAAGGCATTTCCCGCCGTTACCCGTCGGGCACGCGCCTGTTCGGCAAGGTCACCAACATCACCGACTACGGCGCATTCGTCGAAGTGGAATCGGGCATCGAAGGCCTGGTTCACGTGTCGGAAATGGACTGGACGAACAAGAACGTTGCACCGTCGAAGGTTGTGCAGCTCGGCGACGAAGTCGAAGTCATGGTTCTCGAAATCGACGAAGACCGCCGCCGTATCAGCCTCGGCATGAAGCAATGCAAGCCGAACCCGTGGGACGACTTCAGCCGTAACTTCAAGAAGGGCGACAAGCTGCAGGGCGCGATCAAGTCGATCACCGACTTCGGCGTGTTCATCGGCCTGCCTGGCGGCATCGATGGTCTGGTTCACCTCTCCGATCTGTCGTGGAGCGAAACCGGCGAAGAAGCCGTGCGCAAGTACAAGAAGGGCGACGAAGTGGAAGCGATCGTGCTCGGCATCGATGTCGAGAAAGAACGCATTTCGCTCGGCATCAAGCAGCTCGAAGGCGACCCGTTCAGCAACTTCGTTGCCATGAACGACAAGGGTTCGATCGTCGACGGCGTGGTCAAGACGGTAGATGCGAAGGGTGCAGTGGTCACGCTGTCGACGGAAGTCGAAGGCTACCTGCGCGCTTCGGAAATCGCTCAAGACCGCGTGGAAGATGCGCGCAACGTGCTGAAGGAAGGCGACAAGGTCAACGCGATGATCATCAACATCGATCGCAAGTCGCGTGGCATCAACCTGTCGGTCAAGGCCAAGGATTCGGCTGAGCAACAGGAAGCGATCCGCGGCCTGGCTTCGTCGGATTCCAACGCGGCAGCAACCGGCACGACGAACCTCGGCGCGCTGTTGAAGGCCAAGCTCGACGGCCAGAACCAGTAAGCCTGAAGAACGCCCCCAACCCTGGCGCCTCGCGCGCCAGGCCCCCTGAAGAGGGGCTGTCCCCCACGGGGACTTCCTGCGGTGTACAAAACCTGGGGGCGGTCAGGCGTTTTCTTTAGGGGTCTGCTGCAGTATGACCAAATCGGAATTGGTCGCCCAGCTTGCTACGCGATTCCCGCAACTTGTTCTCAAGGACGCGGATTTTGCGGTGAAGACGATGCTCGATGCAATGTCCGAGGCGCTTGCCAAAGGCCATCGCATTGAAATTCGTGGCTTCGGCAGCTTCGGCCTTAACCGCCGTCCTTCCCGTGTCGGACGCAATCCGAAATCGGGCGAAAAGGTGCTGGTGCCGGAGAAGTTCGTACCGCATTTCAAGCCTGGCAAGGAGTTGCGCGAGCGCGTCGATCGACGTGCGGGCGAACCGCTGAAAGACGAAGGGCCGGACGACGATCTGTGAGTTTCGGTGCATGCAACGAAACTGTAGCGACCGCCAGCGGCGGATGCCACAGATGCCAGACGGCAAAAAGATCAGAAAAAAGCGCCTGCGGGCGCTTTTTTTTCGCCTGTATGGCGTGCTACACCGAACTGCGGCGGATCCATGCAAGCGGGATCGCCCAGGACACGGGTTCTGTCCAGCGGCGAGAGGCTTCATTTACAATACGGGTCACTTCGGCGCGGGCAGCACCGTGGCGCGATGCGTCATCAGGCCGGCGTCATCCCGCAATCGCCGTCAAGAGATCTACTCATGAAATTTATCGTCTGGTTGATCCGCGTGCTGGTGTTCGTGCTGCTGCTGGTGCTCGCACTCTCCAATACGCAAACCGTCACGTTGAATTTCCTGGCTGGCTATCAATGGCAGGCGCCGTTGATCCTGATTGGCCTCGCGTTCTTCGTCGTGGGGCTGCTGGCTGGCCTCGTATCGTCGTTGCCGGCGCTGTTCCGGTTACGGCTCGAGAACGGCCGCCTGAAGCGCGATCTGCGCGTCGCGCGCGAAACGCCGGTGGTCGTCGAACAACCGCCGCTGCCGCCATTGATGTGAGTTTCCTCATGCCGCGCGCCTCGTGTGCGCGGCTTTTGTTTTCGCCTTCACTACCATTCGCATGGATCTAGACTACTGGTGGCTACTCGTTATACCGGTCGCCTTCGCGCTCGGCTGGATGGCCGCGCGTTACGACCTGAAGACGCTGTTGTCCGAGAGCGCCAATCTGCCGCGGTCCTATTTCCGCGGCCTGAATTTTCTGCTGAACGAACAACCGGATCAGGCGATCGATGCATTCATCGAAGTCGTCAAGCTCGACCCCGAAACCATCGAACTGCACTTCGCACTCGGCAATCTGTTTCGCCGGCGTGGTGAAACAGATCGCGCGATCCGCGTGCATCAAAACCTGCTGAGCCGCGCCGACCTGCCGGTCAAGGAGCGCGACCACGCGCTCTTCGAACTCGGCCAGGATTTTCTGAAGGCCGGTCTGCTCGATCGCGCGGAGGAAACTTTCCGTTCGCTGCAAACGGGCGACCACGCGCTGGGCGCGCAGCGTTCGCTGATGACGATCTACGAGATCGAAAAGGACTGGAACAAATCGATCGATACCGCACGCCGGCTCGAAACCATGGGCGCGGCATCGCTCGAGAAAGAAGTGGCCCAGTTCCACTGCGAACTCGCGCACGAAGCGCTGCAGCAGCAGAAGCCCGACGAGGCACGCCGGCAGATCGCCCTCGCACTGAAAGCCAATCCGCAGAACGTCCGCGCGACCATACTCTCCGGTGACGTGGCCGCAGCTGCGGGCGAGCAACAAGCCGCGATCGCGCAGTGGCGCAAGGTCGAGGAGCAGAATCCGGCCTACCTGCCTCTCGTGGCCGAAAAACTGATGAAGGCGTATGCGGCGCTCGGCCAGCAGGAAGAGGGCGCCAATCTGCTCACGACATGGGTGGATCGCTATCCGACCAACGATCTGCTGGATGTCGCGTATCAGCACGTCGCGGCACTGCGCGGACCCGACGCGGCGCATGCCCTGGCCCGTACGCAGATGCAGAAATCGCCGACGCTCGCGGGCATGACGCGCCTGCTCGAAGCACAGCAGGCAACCGCGGAAGAACCGCGGCGCAGTGAGCTGGATCTGATGCGCACCTTGATCAAACAGCGGACGAAAAATCTGCCGCGCTACACGTGCCAGAATTGCGGTTTTCGGGCACGGCTTTTCTATTGGCAATGCCCGGGCTGTAGCGGTTGGGAAACCTATGCGCCGCGTCGCATCGAACCGATGGCAGCGGCGAGCTGATCACGACAACGCCGGGTGCGCGCGAAGATCGCCGCGCCCGTGCAGTAGCGACACGGTTGAATCATTCACCGGAAACCCACACCGGAACCACCTACCGGAACGCGTATGAAAATCACCATCATCGGTACGGGCTATGTCGGGCTCGTCACAGGCGCGTGCCTGGCCGAAATCGGCAACGACGTCTTCTGCGTCGACGTCGATCCGCGCAAGATCGGCATCCTGAACGGCGGCGGCGTGCCGATTCACGAGCCGGGCCTGAAGGAAATCATCGCGCGCACGCGGGCGGCCGGACGCATCGAGTTCGCCACCGATATTCAGGCGAGCGTCGAACACGGCGACGTGCAGTTCATCGCGGTCGGTACGCCGCCCGATGAAGACGGTTCCGCCGATCTGCAATACGTGCTCGAAGCGGCGCGCAACATCGGCCGCTACATGAATAGCTACAAGGTGATCGTCGACAAGTCGACGGTGCCGGTCGGTACCGCCGAACGCGTGCGTGCCGTTGTCGCAGAAGAACTGGCGAAGCGCGGTCTCGCGGACAGCCCGCAGCATCGTTTCTCGGTGGTATCGAATCCCGAGTTCCTGAAGGAAGGCGCCGCCGTCGACGACTTCATGCGGCCCGATCGCATCGTGCTCGGCATCGACGACGATGCGGCCGGCCAGATCGCGCGCGAAAAGATGAAGCGTCTGTATGCGCCGTTCAACCGCAATCACGAGCGCACGCTGTACATGGACGTGCGTTCCGCCGAATTCACGAAGTACGCGGCCAACGCGATGCTTGCAACACGCATCTCGTTCATGAACGAAATGGCGAATCTTGCGGATCGCGTGGGCGCCGATATCGAAGCCGTGCGTCGCGGCATCGGCTCCGACCCGCGCATCGGTTACCACTTCCTGTATGCGGGCGTCGGTTACGGCGGCTCGTGCTTTCCGAAGGACGTGCAGGCACTGATCCGCACCGCGAGCGAGAGCGGTCACAACCTGCGCATTCTCGAAGCCGTCGAGGACGTGAATCAGGCGCAGAAGGAAATCCTCGTGCGCAAGATTACCGGCGCGCTCGGCGACGATCTGACGGGCCGCACGTTCGCGGTTTGGGGGCTCGCGTTCAAGCCGAACACCGACGACATGCGCGAAGCGCCGAGTCGACGGCTGATCGCGGAACTGCTGACGCGCGGTGCGACCGTACGTGCTTACGATCCGGTCGCGCTGGACGAAGCGCGCCGTGTCTTTGCAATGGATCTCGACGGCGAGCCCGAACAACGCGCGCGCCTGCACTTCGTGAACACCCAGGACGAAACCTTGATCGGCGCCGACGCGCTTGTCATCGTTACCGAATGGAAAGAGTTCAAGAGCCCGGACTTCGCGTACCTGAAGTCGGTGCTGAAGTCGCCGCTGATTTTCGATGGCCGCAACCTGTACGAACCGGAAGCGATGACCGAGCTGGGCATCGACTATCACTCGATTGGACGCCCCTATGTACAACCCTCCCACCGTCCCTGAAGCGTCGACGCCGGTACCCGAACCACGCGTCGTACCGCGCGAGCAGATCGCGCGTGCACGCGTGCTCGTGGTGGGCGATGTCATGCTCGACCGTTACTGGTTCGGCGACGTCAACCGGATCTCGCCGGAAGCGCCGGTACCAGTCGTGCATGTGCAGAAACAGGAAGACCGTCTGGGCGGCGCGGCGAACGTCGCGCGCAATGCGGCGGCGCTCGGTGCGCAGGCCGGATTGCTGTGCGTGGTCGGTCACGACGAACCTGGCGAGCGCATCGTGCAGTTGCTCGGCGACAGCGGTGTCACGCCGTATCTCGAGCGCGACCCCGCGCTGCTGACCACGATCAAGTTACGCGTGCTGTCGCGCCAGCAGCAGTTGCTGCGCGTCGATTTCGAAAACACGCCGGCGCACGAAGTGCTGCTGTCCGGTCTCGCGCGCTTCGATGCACTGCTGCCGCAACACGATGTGATCCTGATGTCCGATTACGCGAAGGGCGGCCTCACGCATGTCACGCGGATGATCGCCAATGCACGCGCGGCGGGCCGGCCGGTGCTGGTCGATCCGAAGGGCGATGACTGGGAGCGCTATCGCGGCGCGACGGTGATCACGCCGAACCGCGCGGAATTGCGCGAAGTGATCGGACAATGGAAATCGGAAGAGGACCTGCATGCGCGGGTCGCGAAACTGCGCGCCGATCTCGAACTCGACGCGCTGCTGCTCACGCGCTCCGAAGAAGGCATGACGCTGTTCGCCGCCGAAGGCATCCTGCACGCTTCGGCGGTGGCACGCGAAGTGTATGATGTCTCGGGTGCCGGCGACACCGTGATCGCCACGCTCGCCGCCATGCTAGGCGCGGGTTTGTCGCTGGTCGAAGCGGTCTCGCTGGCGAATCGCGCCGCGGGCATCGTGGTCGGCAAGCTCGGCACCGCCACTGTCGATTACGACGAACTGTTCCATTGAACCCGCGCCGCGTTTTGCGTCGCGCAGCCATGCGAACGACGCAAGACGCCGCGTAGCAACCGCTACTCTTACTCAACGCAGGACGATCATGACTCTCATCGTCACCGGCGCAGCCGGCTTTATCGGCAGCAATATCGTCAAGGCGCTCAACGAGCGCGGCGAGCAGCGCATCATCGCAGTGGACAACCTGACGCGCGCCGACAAGTTCAAGAACCTCGTCGATTGCGAGATCGATGATTATCTCGACAAGACTGAATTTGTCGAACGGTTTGCGCGCGGCGATTTCGGCAAGGTACGTGCGGTGTTCCATGAAGGCGCCTGTTCGGACACGATGGAAACCGACGGCCGCTACATGATGGACAACAACTTCCGTTACAGCCGCGCGGTGCTCGATGCGTGTCTCGCGCAGGGCACGCAGTTTCTGTATGCGTCGTCGGCGGCGACTTACGGTGGCTCAGACCGCTTCGTCGAAGATCGCACCGCGGAAGCACCGCTGAACGTGTACGGCTATTCGAAGTTTCTGTTCGATCAGGTAATCCGACGTGTGTTGCCGCAAGCGAAGAGCCAGATTGCCGGCTTCCGCTATTTCAACGTGTATGGCGCGCGCGAAACGCACAAGGGCCGCATGGCGTCGGTGGCGTTTCACAACTTCAACCAGTTCCGCGCGGAAGGCAAGGTCAAGCTGTTTGGCGAATACAACGGCTACGGCGCAGGCGAACAGACACGCGACTTCGTCTCCGTCGAAGACGTGACGAAGGTGAACCTGTTCTTCTTCGATCATCCGGACAAGTCGGGTATTTTCAACCTCGGTACCGGACGCGCGCAGCCGTTCAACGACATCGCGACGACGGTCGTCAACACGTTGCGGGCGCTGAAAAACGAGCCGGCACTGTCGCTTGCCGAGCAGGTGCAACGCGGACTGATCGAGTACGTGCCGTTTCCCGATGCGCTGCGCGGCAAGTATCAGTGCTTCACGCAGGCCGATCCGACGAAGCTGCGTGCGGCCGGTTACGATGCGCCGTTCCTGACGGTGCAGGAAGGCGTCGATCGCTACGTGCGTTGGCTGTTCGGCCAGCTATAAATCCCTCTCGCGGTTTCTTAAACTGGACTCTCCTGGTCGGCGATCGGCGCCGACTGGTTGCATCAAGGAGAGTCCAGATGTTCCGAAAAACCATCATTACGGCGGCGATGCTCGCCGCGTTCGGTCACGCCTATGCGGCCGTCGACGTCAATACGGCGAACGAGGACGCACTGCGCGGTATCAGGGGTATTGGCGCGTCGAAGGCCAAAGCGATTCTCGAAGAGCGCACCGCGCACGGTCCGTTCAAGGATGCGGGCGATCTCGGCAAACGCGTCAAGGGTATGGGTGGGCATACCGTCGAGCGCCTGCAGGCGGAGGGTCTCGCTATCGGTCCGGCTGGCGCTGCTGCTGGCGCACAGGCTGCGGCAAAGGCCGCGCCCGCAAACCCTGGTGTGAAAAACGGCGCGGCGACGGTAGCGAAGAAGTAGCTGCGTGCGATCAGGGCGGTGTTTGCCGCCCTGCGCGGTTTCTTGCCGGGCGCGCGCGAGGCGCTTGCTTCTGTCGGCTCATCCCTTCAGGTCGCTCCTTCAGCCGTCTTCTAATGACTGGCTCCCGCGGCGATATTCGCCGCGGTTTTTTGCGTTTCAGGCGCGATTGTGTGTGGTGGGCGCAACGTCTCGCACCTGCTGTCGTTTCGGACAACTGCCCGCGTTGCGACGAGGGGTAGACAGCGAGGCTGGGCGCGGTGGTTTAGAATCGGCAGATTATCGATCGTCCGGCAAAGCAAACGCACATGGCTTACAAAACAATTGAAGACACGATCGGCAATACGCCGCTCGTCCAGCTCGTCCGCCTGCCGGACGACGAGATCCGCAGCCGCAACAACGTGATTCTCGGCAAGCTCGAGGGGAACAACCCGGCCGGTTCGGTGAAGGATCGTCCGGCGCTGTCGATGATCAACAAGGCCGAAGCGCGCGGACGCATCAAGCCCGGCGATACGCTGATCGAAGCGACGAGCGGTAACACCGGCATTGGGCTGGCAATGGCCGCGGCGATCCGCGGCTACAAGATGGTGCTGCTCATGCCGGAAGACCTGTCGCTCGAACGGCGCCAGAGCATGGCCGCCTACGGCGCGCAGATCGTGCTCACGCCGGTGACGGGCGGCATGGAGTACGCACGCGATCTCGCCGAGCAGATGCAGCGCGACGGCAAGGGCGTGATCCTCGATCAGTTCGCGAATCCCGACAATCCGCTCGCACACTACGAATCGACCGGCCCGGAAATCTGGCGCGATACCGAAGGACGCATTACGCATTTCGTCTCTGCGATGGGCACGACCGGCACGATCATGGGCGTGTCGCAGTATCTGAAGGAACAGAGCCAGGCGGTGGAGATTATCGGTGCGCAGCCGGAAGAGGGTTCGCGTATTCCAGGTATTCGCAAATGGCCGGAAGCCTATCTGCCGAAGATCTTCGATCGCACCCGTGTCGATCGCACTGAGAATGTCAGCCAGGCCGCGTCCGAGGCGATGGCGCGGCGGCTGGCATCGGTGGAGGGGATTTTCTGTGGGATCTCGTCAGCGGGTGCCTGCGAGGTGGCAATGCGGATTGCGCGTCAGGTCGAGAATGCGACCATCGTGTTTATTGTTTGCGATCGTGGGGATCGGTATCTGTCGACGGGTGTGTTTCCGGCCTGAGGTTCTCGCAACGCGGATTCTTGCAACGAAACGCCAGCAAAAAGCGCCGGTTTTGAAGCCGGCGCTTTGCGTTTCACGCTGCGGAGCGATTGCGCTATCCAGCGCGCCGCATCCTACTGATTGCCTGGATTTGAACCACTGTTTATTCCCGGACTAATCCCCGGATTCAACGCAGGACTCGGCTCAACGTTCGGCGCCTGATCGCCCGGCGTCGCATCGCCGGTTGCTTCCATCTGCGCCTTGATGCGCTGACCAAGCTGATACACGGCGAGCGCGTAGAAGAAGCTGCGGTTATAGCGCGTCAATACGTAGAAGTTCTTCAGACCCAGTTCGTATTCGGTCGGCCGTCCCGGAGACGGCAAATCGATCACCGTGACCGGCGTACCTGCTTCCGACGCAATGTCGAGGTTCGGTTCGTTGAGCAGCATACCGGCGCGCAGCAACTGGGCGAGCGGCCAGTGCGGTTCCGGCTGACCGTCAGCAGCAGCTTGCGCGATGCCGATGCTGCCTGGATCGCTGGTAATTTTCCACACCACCGGCCGGCCGTTCTCCCAGCCGTTCTGCTTCAGATAGTTCGCGACGCTGCCGATCGCATCGGCCTGGCTCGTGCGCAGGTCGATCTGCTTGTTGCCGTCGTAGTTGACTGCGTATTGCACGATGCTGCTCGGCAGAAACTGCGGAATGCCGATCGCGCCCGTGTAGGAGCCGAGCACGGTAGTCGGATCGATCTGCGAATCGCGCGTCCACACCAGATAGTCTGCGAGATTCTTGCGGAACGTCGCCTGACGGTCGGCGCGATTCGGGGTGCCCGGGTAATCGAAGGTCAACGTCGTGAGCGCATCGAGCACACGGAAGTTGCCCATGAAGCGCCCATAAATCGTCTCGACACCGATAATGCCGACGATCACTTCAGGCGGCACACCGAACTCGTCGTACGCGCGTTGCAGCGTCGCCTGGTTGTTGCGCCAGAAACGTACACCTGCGTTGATGCGTATCTGATCGAGAAAGCGCGCCTGGTACACGCGCCAGTTCTTGATCGACGGCGACGCCGCGGGCGTGACGAGCTTCACCGCAGTCGCCGAATAGCTGACGCGCGCGAACAGCGCATGCAACACGGACGGATCGAAGTCGTAGCGCGCAACCATGTCGTTGATAAACGCATCGACGTCCGCGTTGTTCGCGTAGCGCTGCGGAACGATCTCTTCTTCGAATGTCTGCCCTTGCTGGACCGTCGCCTGAGGCTGGCTTTGCGCGAGCAATGCGGGCTTTGGATTCACGGTCTGCGCACTCGCGGCACGGCTGCCGGCGAACCCGCACGCAGCGATCAGCGCCATCACGAGCACTGTTGCGCTGAACCGGTTCGATGCGTGCGTGGACGTGAATGTCGAGGCGGGCAAAGCAGACGTAACGGTCATAGGGGACGGGCTGGGCAGGGGCGGAAAAGGACCGGGCCAGTATACCCGACGACATCGGCGGCGCCGGTGCATGTGGTGACCGCAGAACAAAAGCGCATAACCCATGCGCGGCCGGGAGCGATGCGCCGTCGTGTGGTAACTTGGCGCTAATTGCGCGCATTCCCGCTGCGCGCCCAGACGGAGACATGTCGCGCACGCATGGCGTCGCGCGGCTCGACGATTCATGGCCACAGGCTTCTATTCCCACACCGATTGTCTGCAGCACGAGATGGGGCAATGGCATCCCGAATGCCCCGCGCGCCTGCAGGCGATCGAAGATCAACTGATCGCGAGTCGCATCGATGGGCTGATCGAACGCGATACGGCGCCGCCCGCCGACGAAGCCGCGCTGCTGCGTGTGCATACCCAGGCGCATATCGACTACATCCGCAGCCGCGCGCCATCCGAAGGCTATGCGGAGATCGATCCCGACACATCGATGAATCCGCATTCGTGGCAGGCCGCATTGCGCGCTGCCGGCGCAGCAATCACCGCGACCGATGCGGTGATCGAAGGTCGTTACGACAATGCTTTCTGTAGCGTGCGCCCGCCGGGTCACCATGCGGAGCCTGCGCGCGCGATGGGCTTCTGCTTCTTCAACAACGTTGCGATTGCGGCGCGTCATGCGCTGGAAGTGCACGGTCTTGCGCGTGTCGCGGTCGTCGATTTCGACGTGCATCACGGCAACGGTACGGAAGCGGCGTTCTCTGGCGACTCGCGCGTGCTGATGTGCAGCTTCTTCCAGCATCCGTTCTATCCGTTCAGCGGCGCGGACAACCAGGCGCCGAACATGGTGAACGTGCCGATGCCCGCGCGCTCGAAAGGCATGGAGGTGCGCGAGGTGGTGGACCTGCTATGGCTGCCGCGGCTACACGCGTTCAAGCCGGAGATGATCTTCGTGTCGGCGGGCTTCGATGCGCATCGCGAAGACGATCTCGGCAACATGGGGCTCGTCGAAGACGACTACGCCTGGATCACCGGACAGATTCGCGAGATCGCGGACCGCTACGCGCAGGGCCGGATCGTCAGTTGTCTCGAGGGCGGTTATAACCTCTCTGCGCTCGGTCGCAGCGTCGTGGCGCACGTGCGGGCGCTGGCGGGAATTTAAGGCCGCTCCGTTACGCTGCGGCTACGCAAAGGAACAAGTCATGAGCGGCACTTCGCAGATTCCCGTATCAGACAAAACCGATCGCGCATCACTCGTCGACGTTAAGCACGACGCGTACGGTGTGCGCGACCTGGTCTGCCTGACACTGAACCGGCCCGATGCGTTCAACGCGCTGTCGGAGGCGCTGCTCGACGAACTGCAAACACAGCTCGCATCGCTCGAACATTCGGAGGCGCGCGTGGTCGTGATCGCTGGCGCGGGTCGCGCGTTTTGCGCGGGGCATGACCTGAAGGAAATGCGGGCGGCGCCGTCGGCGGGCTACTACGAGGCGCTCTTCGCGCGCTGCACGAAGATGATGCTGACTGTCCAGCGTCTGCCGCAGCCCGTCATCGCGCGAGTGCATGGCGTGGCGACCGCGGCGGGCTGTCAACTGGTCGCGATGTGCGATCTCGCCGTCGCCGCCGATTCCGCGCGCTTCGCGGTATCGGGCGTCAACCTGGGGCTGTTCTGCGCGACGCCGTCGGTGCCGCTATCGCGCAACCTGTCGCGCAAGGCCGCGCTCGAAATGCTGCTGACCGGCGAGTTCATCGATGCGCAGCGCGCGCTACAGCAAGGGCTCGTCAACCGGGTCGTGCCGCTCGACGAACTCGACGCGGCGGTTGCCACACTGGCGTCGAGCATCTGCGCGAAACCGCGCGAGGCGGTGCGCGCGGGGAAAGGGCTCTTCTACCGCCAACTCGAAATGGGCATCGGCGCCGCATATCAGCTTGCTGGTCAGACGATGGCCTGCAACATGATGGATGCCTCCGCGCTTGAAGGCGTGCAGGCGTTCATCGACAAACGCCCGCCTGACTGGCAGCGCTGAACCGACGCACGTCAGGCCGCGCGCTTCACGATCCACTCGATCAACGCATCGATCACCTGCTTGCGATCGAGGTCGTTCATCGTCTCGTGGTAACTCCCCTCGTACAGCGTGAGCGTCTTGTCGGGCGAGCCCGCCTGCGCGCCGAACGTCCGGCTGCCGTCGGGTTCGGTGAGCTTGTCCCGGGTGCCGTGATAGACGAGCAGCGGTAGCCGCAAACCGGCCCGGCCGCGTTCGATGCGCGTCATCGCGAGCAGGATCTCGGCGCCCGTGCGCGCCGGTACCGCGCCGTGATGGACGAGCAGATCGTGCAGGTTGTTGTCGACGACTGCCGGATTGCGCGACAGCAGCGCCGCGTCGATCTTGAGGGCCGGGAAACGCGGCCATACGCGGCTGATAATCCGGCTCAGCCCGATCATCCAGCGTGGCACGTCGCGGCCGGGGGCCAACGCCGGACTCGACAGGATCAAGCCGGTCAACCGACGGCCGCGACTCGCAGCCCGTTCGATCGTATACAGCGCCGCGATCTCGCCGCCCATGCTGTGCCCCATCAGGAAAAGCGGCGCGCTGCTGCGGGCGGCAGCGTCGAGCAACGCATCGGCATCCTGCAGATAGTCGTCGAAACGCTCTACCCACACGCGCAAGCCGGGCGCGCGGCCGTGACCGCGCAGATCGATGGCGAACAGTTCGATGCCCGCCGCGTTCAGCTGTTGTGCCAGCGCTGTATAGCGGCCCGCGTGCTCCGCGAGGCCGTGCACCAGCGCGACGGTTGCGCGGGGCGCCGCCACGGGCCAGCGGTACAGCGGTAGCTCGATACCGTCGCCGGTGACGACGTTCGATACCTCGGGCGCCTTACCGGCCGTGGGCACGGTGGTGGCGGCAACAGACTGGGGTGTCTCCATGGGCGGGGGTCTCCGTCGCGGTTGTTCTGAGATTCGCCCGATCATAGTGGCAGCGGCGAAGCGGGCGTACAGATGATGACCGCGGGTGTCCTCTAATGCTCTCCCGTTATGAAAAGATCGGAATTGATTATTAAGGGAAATGTCGACGCTGCGGTAAAATCGCCGGCCATCCTCTATCAAGGCGGCGGTTGACCTTTGCGATCATCGCGACGGACGATCCGTCGTCCGGCAGACCGCCGTCCTGTTCTCAATGATTGAAATACGCAACATCTCGCAGCGTTTCGCGGGGCCCCGCGGTTGGGTCGAAGCGCTGCACAACGTCAATCTGTCCATTCCGCAGGGCGAAGTGTTCGGCATCATCGGACGCAGCGGCGCGGGCAAAAGCACGCTCGTGCGGACGATCAACCTGCTTACGCGGCCTACCGAAGGCAATATCGTCGTCGACGGCCGCGATCTGACGACGCTGCCCGCCGCGCAACTGCGCGAAGCGCGGCGCGAAATCGGCATGATCTTCCAGCATTTCAACCTGCTGTCGTCACGCACCGTCTATGACAACGTCGCGTTGCCGCTCGAACTGGCCGGCATGTCGGCTGCCGAGATCAAGGCGACCGTCTTGCCGTTGCTCGATCTGGTTGGCCTTTCAGCGCAGCAGGATCGCTATCCGGCGCAGATCAGCGGCGGCCAGAAGCAGCGAGTTGGCATCGCGCGGGCGCTGGCGAGCAAGCCGAAGGTGTTGCTGTCCGACGAAGCGACTTCCGCGCTCGATCCGGAAACCACGCGCTCGATTCTCGATCTGCTCAAACGCATCAACCGCGAATTCGGTTTGACCGTCGTGCTGATCACGCACCAGATGGACGTGATCAAGCAGGTCTGCGATCGCGTCGCGGTGCTCGATGCGGGGCGCGTCGTCGAGGAAGGCAAGGTCATCGACGTGTTCCTGCAGCCGCATCACGAAGTGACGCGCGCGCTGATCGGCGATGTGATCGCGCAGGAGTTGCCACCAGCGATGAAAGCGCGCGTCGCCGAGCGCCTCAAGACCGGTAGTGGTCATCTGTTGCGTCTCGCGTTCACGGGTTCGGGCGTCGATCAGCCGATCCTCTCGGAAACGATCCGTCGCTACGAACTGGACTTCAACATCCTGCACGGCCAGATCGATGAGATTCAGGGCCAGGCGTTCGGCTCGCTCGCGGTGCTGGCGGGCGGCGAGCCGCTGAAGGTCGCGCAGGCGATAGCGTTTTTGCGCGAACAGGGTGTGGTGGTCGAGGAGCTTTCGTATGTTGAGTGAAATGTTCGATATGTTCGTGCAGTCGTTCTGGGAAACGCTCGTGATGGTGGGCATTTCCGGTGCGGTCGGCGCGCTTGCCGGTGTGCCGCTCGGCGTGCTGCTGTATCTGACCGACCGCCAGGGCGTGCTGCAGAACATCGCGGTGAATCGCGTGATGGGTATCGTGGTCAATGCCGTGCGTTCGACGCCGTTCATCATCTTGCTGGTGGCGGTGATTCCGTTCACGCGGCTCGTCGTGGGTTCATCGATCGGCACAGCTGCCGCCGTCGTGCCGCTGACGATCGCCGCCGCGCCGTTCATCGCGCGGCTTGTCGAAACGGCGCTACGCGAAGTGGATCGCGGGCTGATCGAAGCCGCTCAGGCGATGGGCGCGACGACCTCACAGATTGTGTTCAAGGTGCTGTTGCCGGAGTCGCTGCCCGGCGTCGTCGCGGGTCTGACGATCACCTTCGTTTCGCTGGTCGGCTACTCGGCAATGGCCGGGGCGATCGGAGGCGGCGGGTTGGGCGATCTGGGGATCCGCTACGGTTATCAGCGCTTCCTGCCGGAAGTGATGCTGACCGTCGTCGTGATCCTGATCGTGTTCGTGCAACTGGTGCAGTCGTTCGGGGATTGGCTCGTGCGTCGTTTGAGTCATAAATAACAAGGGTTAACAAGAGTTGTTGCGCTTCGTTCGATAACCCGTTCAACGAGAATCATAAAGGTCGGTCATGCAACGTCGTTTCATTGTCAGGCTCGCGGCCGCGCTCGGCGCCGCGTCGCTGTTCACCGTTTTCGCCACGTCGGCCCAGGCCGACGACACCATCAAGGTCGGCGTCACCGGCGGCCCGCACGCGCAACTGATGGAAGTGGTGAAGGGCGTCGCCGCGAAGAACGGCCTGAACATCAAGATCGTCGAATTCTCCGACTACGTGCAGCCGAACGCCGCGCTCGCCGCCGGCGATCTCGATGCAAACAGCTACCAGCACGAGCCCTATCTGCAGGCGCAGGTGAAAGACCGCGGCTACCCGCTGATCAAGATCGCGGATACGGTCACGTTCCCGATGGGCATTTATTCGAAGAAAGTGAAGGCGCTGGCCGAGCTGCAAAACGGAGCGAAGATCGCGGTACCGAACGATCCGACCAACGGTGGTCGCGCGTTGCTGCTGCTGCAGAAAAACGGTCTGCTGAAGCTGCGCGCCGATGCGGGCCTGAAGGCAACGCCGCTCGACATCGTCGATAACCCGAAGAAACTGAAGATCGTCGAACTCGATGCGGCGCAGATTCCGCGTTCGCTCGGCGACGTCGATGCCGCCGCGATCAACACGAACTTCGCGATGGAGGCGGGCCTGAAGCCGAAGCAGGACGCGATCGCCATCGAAGACCCGCAAGGTCCGTACGCCAACATCCTCGTGATCCGTGCCGCGGACCGTAACAAGCCGTGGGTGGCGAAATTCGTGGCCGCCTATCACTCCGCGGAAGTGAAGCAGTTCATCGAAAGCCGCTTTGGCGGTTCGGTCGTCGCTGCCTGGTAAGCATGCGTGTCGCCACGCAAATGCGGAGGCCTCGCCACCAGTTAGAGGCGTCGGTCGGAACCCGGGGTTGGCACCCGGGTTTTTTTGCGTTTAAAATAGAACGATCGTTCGCTATCGCAGTCAAGCCCACCGACCGTCCTACCCGTTTCCTTGCCGGTGTCGTGTCAGGGCGCAATATCCTCGCAGCAAACCCACGCCAGCGACTGTCTGGAAGAAGGCAGTCGTTATAATGGCCGCTGGGTTGACGTATTCGTAACTTTGGAGCGTGTGCATGAAAATCCTGGTGCCAGTCAAGAGAGTGGTCGATTACAACGTGAAGGTCCGTGTGAAGTCGGACGGCACGGGAGTCGACATTGCGAACGTGAAGATGTCGATGAATCCGTTCGACGAAATCGCGGTGGAAGAGGCGGTACGGTTGAAGGAAGCGGGCATTGCGACTGAAGTGATCGCGGTGTCGGCAGGGGTGACGCAGGCGCAGGAAACGCTGCGCACGGCGCTCGCGATCGGCGCGGACCGCGCGATCCTGATCGAATCGAATGAAGATCTGCAGCCGCTGGCCGTGGCCAAGCTGCTCAAGGCGCTGGTCGACAAGGAACAGCCGCAACTGGTGATCCTCGGCAAGCAGGCCATCGACGACGACTCGAACCAGACCGGCCAGATGCTCGCCGCGCTGGCGAATCTGCCGCAGGCTACGTTTGCATCGAAGGTCGTCGTGGCCGACGGCAAGGCGACGGTGTCGCGCGAAGTCGATGGCGGTGCGGAAACGCTGTCGCTGAAGCTGCCAGCCGTTGTCACTACCGATCTGCGCCTGAACGAGCCGCGCTACGTGACGCTGCCGAACATCATGAAGGCGAAGAAGAAGCCGCTCGAAATCCTCAAGCCCGAAGACCTTGGTGTCGACGTGACGCCGCGCCTGAAGACGCTGAAAGTGGTCGAGCCGGCCAAGCGCAGCGCCGGTGTGAAGGTGCCCGACGTGAAGACGCTGGTCGAGAAGCTGAAGACCGAAGCCAAGGTGCTGTGAGGAGACGGACAACATGACAAATCTGGTAATTGCTGAACACGACAGCGCGTCGATCAAGCCCGCGACGCTGAACACGATTGCAGCGGCGCAGAAGATCGGCGGCGATATTCACGTGCTGGTGGCTGGCCATAACGCGCAGGGCGCGGCCGATGCAGCGGCGAAGATCGCCGGTGTATCGAAGGTGCTGCTGGCCGATGCGCCGCAACTGGAAGCGGGCCTTGCAGAGAACGTCGAAGCGACGGTCGTCGGTATCGCGAAGGCGTATACGCACATCCTTGCGCCGGCCACCCCCTACGGCAAGAACATCGCTCCGCGCGTTGCAGCGAAGCTTGACGTTGCGCAGATCAGCGACATCACCGCTGTAGATAGCGCCGACACGTTCGAGCGCCCGATCTACGCAGGCAACGCCATCGCAACGGTGCAATCCGCCGATCCGATCAAGGTCATCACGGTTCGCACGACCGGCTTCGATCCGGTTGCGGCCGAAGGCGGCAGCGCAGCGGTCGAGAAGATCGACGCAGCAGCGGATTCCGGCCTTTCGGAGTTCGTCAGCCGTGAAGTGACGAAGCTGGATCGTCCTGAACTGACCTCGGCCAGCATCATCGTGTCGGGCGGCCGTGGGCTCGGCAGCGGCGAGAACTACACGAAGGTGCTTGAGCCACTCGCGGACAAGCTGAATGCAGCGCTCGGCGCTTCGCGTGCAGCCGTCGATGCAGGCTTCGTGCCGAACGACTACCAGGTCGGACAGACCGGCAAGATTGTCGCGCCGCAGCTGTATATCGCGGTGGGCATCTCCGGCGCGATCCAGCATCTGGCAGGGATGAAAGACTCGAAGGTCATCGTGGCGATCAACAAGGACCCGGAAGCGCCGATTTTCAGCGTGGCCGATTACGGTCTGGTGGGTGATCTGTTCACGGTCGTGCCGGAGCTCGTCGGCGAGCTTTGAGTGTCGACTGCGCGCTTGTCGCGCGCACGGATCGTCGCCGGCTAGCGCTGAATAGCACTGGATAACGCCGCACAACAGGCGTCCGGCAGTAACCGAAGGGGCGCAGGACCTGAAGTCCCGCGCCCCTTTCTATATCGCTCAGCTACAACATTCAGGCAGGAGGAGAACTGACATGTACAACGCGCCCATCCGAGACATGCTGTTCGTCATGAAGGAACTGGCCGGTCTCGAAGACATCGCGGCATTGCCCGGCTTCGAAGATGCGAACCTCGAGACCGCTCAGGCCGTACTCGAAGAATCCGCGCGATTCTGCGGCGAAGTTCTGGCGCCGCTGAATGTAGAGGGCGACCGCAATCCGAGTAGCTGGCGCGATGGCAAGGTCACGGCAACGCCGGGTTTTGCCGACGCGTTCCGCCAGTTTGCTGAAGGCGGCTGGCAAGGCGTCCAGCACCCCATCGATTACGAAGGGCAGGGCCTGCCGAAGCTGATCGCGACGCCTTGCGTCGAGATGCTCAACGCGTCGAACCTGTCGTTTGCGCTGTGTCCGCTGCTGACTGACGGCGCGATCGAAGCGCTGCTGACCGCAGGCACGGAAGAACAGAAACAGGCATATGTGCCGAAGCTGATCTCCGGCGAGTGGACCGGTACGATGAACCTCACGGAGCCGCAGGCCGGCTCCGATCTCGCGCTGGTGCGCACGCGTGCGGAGCCGACCGGTGACGGCGCGTTCAAGATCTTCGGTACGAAGATTTTCATCACGTGGGGCGAGCACGACATGGCGAAGAACATCGCCCATCTCGTGCTGGCGCGCACACCCGGTGCGCCCGAAGGCGTGAAGGGCATATCGCTTTTCATCGTGCCGAAGTTTCTCGTCAATGCGGACGGATCGCTCGGCGAGCGCAACGACGTGCATTGCGTGTCGATCGAACACAAGCTCGGTATCAAGGCGAGTCCGACGGCGGTTCTGCAGTTCGGCGACCATGGCGGCGCGCTCGGTCATCTGATCGGCGAAGAGAATCGCGGCCTCGAGTACATGTTCATCATGATGAACGCGGCGCGTTTCGCGGTTGGGTTGCAGGGCGTCAGCGTGTCGGACCGTGCGTATCAGAAGGCGGTCGCGTATGCGAAGGAGCGTGTGCAGAGCCGTCCGGTCGACGGGTCGGCGAAGCAATCGGTGGCGATCATCCAGCATCCGGATGTGCGCCGCATGCTATCGACGATGCGCGGCCTGACCGAAGCTTCGCGTGCGCTCGCTTATGTGGCTGCGGCTCATTGCGATATCGCGCATCGGCATCCCGACGAAGCGAAGCGGGCCGAGCATCAGGCGATCTACGAATTCCTCGTGCCGATCGTCAAGGGCTGGAGCACCGAGCTGTCGATCGATGTGACGAGCCTCGGCGTGCAGGTACACGGCGGCATGGGTTTCATCGAGGAGACGGGCGCTGCGCAGTACTATCGCGACGCGCGCATCCTGCCGATCTACGAAGGTACGACGGCTATCCAGGCAAACGATCTGATCGGCCGCAAGACGGTGCGCGACGGCGGCGCCGTAGCGAAAGCGCTACTGGCTGGCATTGCGCAGACGGTCGAACAGCTTGGCCAGCAGCAGGGTCCGGCGTTCGCATCGATGCAGCGGCACCTCGCGCAGGGACAGCGTTCGCTCGAGGCAGCGGTGCACTTCGTCGTCGAGAACACGCGACGCGATCCGAATGCGGTGTTCGCTGGCAGCGTGCCTTATCTGAAGCTCGCGGGTATTGTGCTGGGCGGTTGGCAGATGGCGCGTGCATTGCTCGTGGCCGCACAAAAACAGGCCGACGATCCGTCGTTCTACGGCGCGAAGATCGCGACTGCACAGTTCTTTGCCGAGCATGTGTTGTCGCAGGCGAGCGCATTCGAAGCGGCGATCGTCAGTGCGAAGGGTGGTGAAGGGGTGCTGGCGTTGTCGGAGGATCAGTTCTGATCGATCTGTGCGATCGGTTTGCCGCAGGCATGACGCGGGAACAGGCAAACTGATCCGGCAAAACAAACGGCGCCTTGAAGGCGCCGTTTGTTCTCTCAGGTGAACTATGTCAAGCACGGCAAAAAGCCATCGCTAGAAGTATCAAGCGTAAGCCGGGCGATGCGTGCCGCCAGTTTCGCCGAGGTAGCGATGCACCGACAGGTCGCCGGATTGAATAGCCGGCTGCTTGCCGGAGATCAGATCGGCGAGCAACTGGCCCGAGCCGCACGACATCGTCCAGCCGAGCGTACCGTGCCCGGTGTTCAGGAACAGGTTCGACACAGGCGTGCGACCGACGATCGGTGTGCCGTCCGGCGTCATCGGGCGCAGGCCGGTCCAGAAGGTGGCCTTCGACGTATCGCCGCCACCCGGGAACAGATCGTTGACGCACATTTCGAGCGTCTCGCGGCGCGCATTGCGCAATGTCTTGTCGAAGCCGACGATCTCCGCCATGCCGCCCACACGAATGCGGTCGTCGAAGCGCGTGATCGCGATCTTGTAGGTTTCGTCGAGCACGGTCGAGACCGGCGCTGCGGCCGCGTTCACGATCGGCGCAGTGATCGAATAGCCCTTGAGCGGATACACCGGAATCTTGACGATGCTCGACAGAAATTTCGTCGAGTAGGAGCCCAGCGCGACGACGAACGAATCGGCACGCACCAGCTCGTTGCCGCATTGCACGCCGGCGATGCGTCCGCCTGCCATGGCGAGTGCGTCGATCGGTGTGTTGTAGCGGAATTTCACGCCGAGCGCTTCGGCCATTGCCGCGAGACGTGTGGTGAACAGCTGGCAGTCGCCGGTTTCATCGCCCGGCAGGCGTAGACCACCGGTCAGCTTGTGCGACACCGCGGCGAGTGCCGGTTCGGCGCGCGCCAGTTCGTCCGGCGACAGCAACTCGTACGGGATGTTGGCTTCCTGGAGTACGGCGATGTCTTTCGCAGCGCCATCGAGTTGCTGCTGGCTGCGGAACACCTGCAGCGTACCGCCCGTGCGGCCTTCGTACTGGATGCCGGTTTCGGCGCGCAGCGTCTGCAGACAATCGCGGCTGTATTCAGCGAGACGGACCATGCGGCCTTTGTTCACCGCATAGCGTGCGGACGTGCAGTTCTGCAGCATCTGCCACATCCATTGCAACTGGAACTGCGTGCCATCGAGACGAATGGCGAGCGGCGCATGTTTCTGGAACATCCACTTGACGGCTTTCAGCGGCACGCCAGGTGCTGCCCACGGCGCCGCGTAGCCCGGCGAGATCTGGCCGGCATTGGCAAAACTGGTTTCGAGCGCAGGGCCCGCTTCACGATCGATAACGGTCACATCGTGACCGGCACGTGCAAGATAATAGGCGCTCGTCACCCCGACGACACCGCTACCCAAAATGACAACCCGCATAGCTGCTCCAGAGAGGTCGAAAGGCCCTGGCGCTCGTGAAATCGGTCAGTACATGCGATTAACGAGGTATTACGCGAGTGGCCCAGTGTTAACCGCTATACTATTGATCGTTCCCTAGGTTTTGTTATTGTATTTTTGCGATTTTCAGTAAAAACACGATGAGAACACAACGTCAACCGATCCGCGCACTCGACAAGCTCGATCACCGCATCCTCAAGCTTCTGCAGGAGGATGGCCGCATGGCGATGAAAGACCTCGCGGAGCAGGTGGGGCTGTCGGTTACGCCATGTATCGAGCGGGTGAAGCGGATGGAGCGCGACGGCGTGATCACCGGCTATTACGCGCGCCTGAATCCCAAGGAGCTCGGTGCAGCGCTGCTGGTATTCGTCGAGATCACCCTCGACCACAAGAGCGGCAACATGTTCGACCAGTTTCGCCGTGAGGTGCAGAAGATCCCCGAGGTGCTCGAATGCCACCTCGTGTCCGGCGATTTCGACTATCTGATCAAGGCGCGCATCGGCGAGATGGCCGACTACCGCAAGCTGCTCGGCGACATCCTGCTGCAACTGCCGGGCGCGGTGCAGTCGAAGAGCTATGTGGTGATGGAAGAAATCAAGGAATCGCTGGCGATTGCAGTAGGTGAATAGCGGCGGTACGGCACGTTTTTTTGCGTTGTATCGGCGCTCGACAAACCGCGTAAACACTGTATATTTGTACAGTATTGATGCCGTTTGCTGCGCCCAGCCATGTCCGATCCCGACTCCGATTTCAATTCTGTTTTCGCTACCGGCCGCGAATTTCCGATCGCGCCGCCTGCGCCCCGCAAGGGCCGAGGCGCGGTGACGAACCTGCAGGGCCGCTACGAAGTCGACCAGCGCGAAACCGTCGACGACGGCTGGGCGCCAAACCCCGACGAAGACGGCGAGCCAAAAGCGTTGCGTACGCAGGTGTTCGAGGAAAAGGCGAAAAGTATCCTCACGCGCAATGCGTCGCCGGATATTCCATTCAACGTTTCGCTCAACCCGTATCGCGGCTGCGAACACGGCTGCATCTATTGCTTTGCGCGGCCGACGCACAGCTATCTCGGGCTGTCGCCGGGGCTCGATTTCGAAAGCCGTATCTACGCGAAGATCAACGCGCCCGAACTGCTCGAGCGCGAGATGTCGAAGAAGTCGTATGTGCCGGAGCCGATCGCGCTCGGCGTCAACACGGACGCGTGGCAGCCGGTCGAACGCGACTTGCGGCTCACGCGCCGCATTATTCAGGTGCTGCACGATCGCGGCCAGCCGTTTGCCGCCATTACGAAGTCATCGCTGATCGAACGCGATCTCGATCTGCTCGCACCGATGGCCGAACGCGGTCAGGTCATGGCGGCCATTACGATCACGACGCTCGATGCCGATATCGCGCGCACACTCGAACCGCGTGCGGCAACGCCGGCTCGCCGGCTGCGTACGATCCGGACATTGAGTGAAGCGGGAGTGCCGGTCGGGGTGAGCATTGCGCCGGTCATTCCGTTCGTGACGGAGCCCGACATGGAGCGCGTGCTCGAAGCCTGCGCGGAAGCGGGCGCGACGAACGCGAGCTATATCGTGCTACGGCTGCCGTGGGAGGTCGCGCCGCTTTTCAAGGACTGGCTGTCTGCGCACTTTCCGGATCGAGCCGACCGTGTGATGAGCCGGGTGCGCGACATGCGGGGCGGGAAGGACTACGACTCGTCGTTTGCCAGCCGGATGAAGGGTGAAGGTCTCTGGGCCGATCTGCTGCGGCAGCGCTTTTACAACGCGGCGCGCCGTCTTGGGTTGAACCGGCGGGATCGCGGCATCCTCGATATGTCGCATTTCCAGCGCGTCGAGCTGAACCCCATGCCGCGGGCCGCGCCGGATAAACCTGCGAGCCCGCAACTGGATCTGTTCTAGCAGTGCTGCCTGAATATATTCACTGCGAGAGCGTTTTGGCCGCTTCGACCTGCGATTCAAAGTAAGTCTGGAACGACAGAGCCAGCCCGGTCATCAGCAGGAAGGCGCCGATCAGCAGCGAAAAGATCACGACGAAGATGACGGCCCAGCCTGAGCGGCTGTGTCGTCCGGTCTGCGCGTTGAACTGCGCATCCCATTTGTCATCCGGACGCAGGCCATAGACGATCGCCGCGAGGAATGCGGACAGCAGCGATATCGCGCCAGGAACGGCGAGAAACCAGCCGAGCATCGAGGCCCGCTCGCTCGCGACCAGCAGCAGAACACCCGGGATGCCAAGCATTGTGCCGACGACGTGCAGCCAGCCATACGGGTCGCGCTGGCTATACAGATAGAAGCGGTGCGCACCGAGCGTGCCGAAGAAGAAGGCAAGCGCGGCGGTGGCCGTTTTGGAGCGAAAGCGCGGAGAAGTCGAAGCGGCGGTGGACATGGAGAGAGCGACAGGCTGCGGGAAGATGCGGCGCGCTTGCGCGCGGGCCGACGCGAATTCTACGCCGCGTGGGAGCCGGCGGTCACGCGGCGCTGTGCCGCACAGGTGCCAGCTCCCACGCAGGTTTCACGTCCAGACAACCTTTCATCAGAAGATTTCGCGGCGCCAGAACGGCGCCACTGTATGGCCCGCGCCACCGAGCCCGCCAGTTTATCCCCGTAAGTGTTTGTTATGGCGTTGGTTTCGGGCTATAATCTCGCGTTTCGTGGTTCTGAACCCCGGTTTTCAAGGATTCCAGTATGGTCATCATCCGCTTGGCTCGTGGCGGCTCGAAGAAGCGCCCGTTCTACAACATCGTCGCAACCGATTCGCGTAACCGTCGTGACGGCCGCTTCATCGAACGCGTTGGTTTCTACAACCCGGTCGCTACGAAGGGCGAATCGCTGCGTATCGCTCAAGATCGCCTGACGTACTGGCAAGGCGTTGGCGCCCAGCTGTCGCCGACGGTCGAGCGTCTCGTGAAGCAAGCGCAACAGGCACAACCGGCTGCCTGATGGCGGCAGGTAATTGCATCGACGGCATGGTCCGGCGGTGCGATGCACTTGATGCGCGAAGGCAAGCGCGGCTGCGGTTTCGCGGCGCGCCTGCGTTAGCACACTATGCTTTGAGGTCGGTCCATGTCAGCGCCTGATTCCAGCGGCTCCGGTCGCGCGAAAGCGCCCGCATCGGCATCCGAGGCCCCGTTCGGCGCGTTTGTTCGCAAGCCGTCGAAAGCTGCTGCACCCGCTGCACCGAAAGTCAGCCCCGATCCCGATATGCAGCCAATGCGTGTCGAATCGCCGGAAAGCTGGCCGACCGATGCCGTTGAAGTTGGCGCCATCGTCGATGCCTACGGTCTCAAGGGTTGGGTCAAGGTGGCCGCGCATGCGGACGCCGGGCACGGCGGCGATGCGCTGCTGAGCGCGAAGCGCTGGTGGCTGCTCAAGGGCCGCGATGCGAATCCGGAACGCAAGTCGACGCCGGTACTGCAGGCGAAGATCCATTCCGACAGTATCGTTGCGCATCTGGCCGGTGTAGATGGTCGCGACGCTGCAGCCGCCATGCGCGGCTGTCGTGTTTATGTGAGCCGCAGCGAGTTTCCCTCGCTGAAGGCCGACGAGTTTTACTGGGTCGACCTGCTCGGTCTGGATGTGGTCAACGTTGCCGGGGTCGCACTCGGCAAGGTCGCCGACATGATCGACAACGGCGCCCATTCGGTGCTGCGTGTCGAGTACCCGGCAACCGGCAAGGATGGCAAGCCGGTCAACGGCGAACGGCTCATTCCGTTCGTCGGTGTGTACGTCAAGCATGTGGACCAGGCGGCGAAGCAGATCACAGTCGACTGGGAAGCCGATTACTGAACCCATTAGCAAGCGTTCGCTGAAACGGAGAGAGCGATGCAGTTCGATGTCGTGACGCTCTTTCCCGAAATGTTCCGCGCGCTGACCGACTGGGGCATTACGAGCCGTGCGGCGAAGCAGGCGCGTTACGGGTTGCGGACCTGGAATCCACGCGATTTCACCACCGACAACTACCGTACGATCGACGACCGGCCGTATGGCGGCGGGCCCGGCATGGTGATGCTGGCCAAGCCGCTCGAAGATTCGCTCGGCGCAGCACGCGCCGCGCAGGCGGAGCAGGGCATTACGGGTTCGCGAGTCGTGATGATGTCGCCGCAAGGTGCGACGCTGAATCACGAACGCGTGATGCGACTCGCTGGCGAGCCAGGGTTGATCGTGCTGTGTGGTCGCTATGAAGCCATCGACCAGCGTTTGATCGACCGGTATGTCGACGAAGAAATCAGCCTCGGCGATTTCGTGCTGTCGGGCGGTGAGCTACCCGCGATGGCCATGATGGACGCGATCGTACGTCAGTTGCCGGGCGTGCTGAACGATGCGCAGTCGGCGGTGCAGGACAGTTTTGTCGACGGTCTGCTCGATTGTCCGCATTACACGCGGCCGGAGGAATACGACGGTGCGCGCGTGCCGGATGTGCTGCTCGGTGGCCATCATGCGGAAATCATGCTGTGGCGTCGTCGTGAAGCGCTGCGTAATACGTGGCACAAACGGCCCGATCTGATCGAACGGGCCAGAAAGAACAAGTTGTTGAGCCGTGCCGATGAGGCATGGCTTGCAAGTCTCGCGAAGGAAGCGCCCAAGGCCTGAGGCCCTGGCGTTCCGGGCGGGAACCAGGCGGTGTCGTTCATGCGTGAGCGGCGCCAGATGTGAACCCATCCTCTATCGGGGCCGTAGCCGCGCGTAACAGGCAAACCCTCTGGGCAAGCCCATGCAAGGCAGGTACGAACGCCGACAAGATGGCATTAGGAGTCAGTGATGAATCTGATTGAAAAACTCGAGCAGGAAGAAATCGAGCGCGCGCTCGCAGGCAAGACCATTCCCGCATTCGCCCCCGGCGATACGGTGATCGTCAGCGTGAACGTGGTCGAAGGTACCCGCAAGCGCGTTCAGGCTTACGAAGGCGTCGTCATTGCGAAGCGTAATCGTGGCCTCAACTCGTCGTTCATCGTCCGCAAGATTTCGTCGGGCGAAGGCGTCGAGCGTACGTTCCAGACATACTCGCCGCTGCTGGCGAGCATCGTCGTGAAGCGTCGCGGCGATGTGCGTCGTGCAAAGCTGTACTATCTGCGCGACCGTTCGGGCAAGTCGGCCCGGATCAAGGAAAAGCTCGTGTCGAAAGACCGCGCGGCTTCCCAGGAGTAAAAGCTGTAAGAAAAAGCACCCGTTACGGGTGCTTTTTTGTTTGGCGAGGCAGAATGTCGGTTATCCCGTCGATGTCCCACATTTGCCCGCGCCGAGAGTCCCGTTGATCCGCCCAGTTTTCGAACCCGAAACCCTGCCTGTCGTGGCTACCGGTGGCGATCTGCCCGCCGCGGCCCCCGCACGTCTGACGCCCGATGCCCTGCGGGCCCGTTTCGAACAGCGGCTGAGTTGGGACCCCGAGCAGGCCGAGGTGCGCTGGGTCGAAGGCACCGATCCGCGTGTGGCGGCGGTGTTGGTGCCGCTCGTGGTCCGCGAGGGCGGCCTGACCGTTTTGCTGACGCAGCGTGCCGACCATCTGAACGACCACGCTGGCCAGGTCAGCTTTCCCGGCGGCCGTGAAGAGCCGCACGATACCGATGCCACCGCGACCGCGTTGCGTGAAGCGCAAGAAGAGGTCGGACTCGATCCGGCGCGCGTGGAAATTCTCGGTACGCTGCCCGATTACATGACCGGCACGGGCTTTCGCGTCACACCCGTAGTGGGCCTCGTGCATCCGCCGTTCACCGTCGAAGCCGATACGCTCGAGGTCGCCGAAATCTTCGAAGTGCCGCTCGCTTTCCTGATGAACCCCGCGCATCACGAGGTGCGTCTGTTCCGTTGGGAAGGCAACGAACGCCGTTTCTTCGCGATGCCGTATCCGCGTCCCAATGGGGGCGCCGACTATTTCATCTGGGGCGCGACGGCGGGCATGCTGCGCAATTTCTATCGTTTTCTCATGGCGTAATTCGCGCGTGGCCGGGACGGACGTTGTGCGTTTGTAAAGCCGCCGTTCAGCGGCATCCGACCCTGTGCTATCGTTACAACACAACTGTAAAAACTCGAATGGCACGGCGCATCGCATGACTTTTTTCTCCGTATTGCTCGCTCTCATCGTCGAACAGATGCGCGCGCTGTCGCCGAACAATCCGGTGTCGGCGTTGTTGCAATATCACGCGGAATCGGCGGCTCGCGGGTTCGATGCCGGCAAGCCGAAGCACGGCATTCTCGCGTGGCTCGTGGTCGTCCTGCCATGGACGCTCGCCGTCGGCCTCGTCTACTACGTGCTGTACCGGATCAATTTCGTGCTGGCGTTCATGTGGAATGCGGTGATCGTCTATTTCACGCTCGGCTTCCGGCAGTTCAGCCATTACTTCACCGACATTCATCTCGCGCTGAATAACGACGACGTCCCGCGCGCGCGGGAGATTCTCGCCGAATGGACCGGGATCGACACCGTCGATATGCCGGTCAGCGAGATCGTCCGGCATACGCTGATCCATGCGGTTGTCGCGTCGCATCGGCATGTGTTTGGCGTGTTCTTCTGGTTCCTCGTGCCGATCGGTCCGGCCGGCGCGGTGCTGTACCGGATCGCCGAATATCTGGCGCGCACCTGGTCGCAGCCCGCGGTCGATCGCACCGCGGCGTTTTCGACTTTCGCACAACGCGCATTCTTCGTGATCGACTGGGTGCCGGCGCGGCTCACGTCGCTGGGCTTTGCGATCGTCGGCAATTTCGAGGACGCAATCTATGCGTGGCGCAATCATGCGCGTCAGTGGCCCGATCCGAACGACGGTGTGCTGCTTGCCGCAGGCAGCGGCGCGCTGGGTGCGCGGCTGGCGGGCCCGCTTGCGGAGCCGTCCAGTCTCGATGCGCTCGCAACCGGCGATGGCGGCCCGCTCCCGGTCGGCGACGACTGCACGCCGCGCACGCTGCAATCGGCGGTCGGGCTGGTGTGGCGCGCGGTGATCCTGTGGATGATCCTGCTGCTGATGCTGACGATTGCCGTATGGCTTGCGTAGCGTAGCAGGGCAGTACCCGCACTAGCGGGCACAAAAGTGCAGTTCGAACGAGGCCGGCCAGACCGGCCTCGATTCTTTTCAGCGCCCGCACATCGAGTTCGATACGGTGCCAACGCCAACGCGGCCGCTCAGTCGCCGAGCGGATCGCGTGCCGTCCCGCATTGCCAGCACACCGTGAACTGTGCCTCCAGCGTTTCGCCACACTGCCCACAGCGCCACGACGGCGCGCCTGCCACCGGCCCATGTAACGCTATGTCGATCAATCTGCGCGCCATCATTTCATCGCGCTCGTCGGTGAGCCACAGTTCCGGCGCGCATTGATCCGCGGGGATCTCGCCGAGCGCCCCGTTCAGATAGCGATTGTGTAACTCGCAGCCGATGCCGGCTGTCGCCAGCACATTGACCCAGTGCTGGCCGATCAGCAGATTCGGTGCGCGCATCAGCTTCAGCATGGAAAGGACGAGCCGTAAAGAAAACTGGGGCTGCTCAATGCTCAACGAACGATCTGACTCGCCTCATGCACGAGCTGTGCATACAGCGCATGCCGCGTGCGCGCGATCCTGCCGTCGGCGACCGCCTCGAGCACCGCGCAACCCGGCTCCTGCAGATGATGGCAGTTATAGAAGCGGCAATGCGCGAGCAAGGGACGGAATTCGGGAAACGCGCGCTCGAGCCGCCCCTCGGTCAGGTGATGCAGGCCAAACTCCTGGAACCCCGGCGAGTCGATCAACGCGCCGCCTTCCTGCAGCGGATAGAGTCGCGTGAACGTGGTCGTATGGCGACCGCTGTTCAGCGCCGTGGAGATCTCCCGCGTGGCGACTTCGGCGTTGGGAATCAGCAGGTTCACGAGCGTCGACTTGCCCATCCCGGACTGACCGAGCAGCAGCGTCGCATGGCCGTGCAGATGCTCGGTGAGAATTGCGTGTGCCGCTTCCGGCTGCGCCTTGATCGATACCTCGACCACGGTATAGCCGAGCCCCCGGTAGCGTTCCAGGCGTGCGCGTGCGCCAGCCAGTTCGGCTTCCACGTCGATCTTGTTCAGGACGATCAGCGGCTTGAGTTCGTGTGCCTCAGCGGCAACCAGCGCGCGGCCGAGCAGGTCTTCGCTGAAGTGCGGCTCGGTGGCGAGGACGATCAGCAGCTGGTCGAGATTGGCGGCGAAGAGCTTCGATTTGTACTGGTCCGAACGGTACAGCAGGTTGCGCCGCTCGCCGATTTCCACGATCACGCCCTGATCTGCTGAAGTCCATTCGTACAGCACGCGATCGCCGACCGCGACCTCGCTGCGTTTGCCGCGCGGAAAGCACTGTAGTGAGGGGCCACCGTCGTCGGGCGTGACGAGGTAGTGGCGCCCGTGCGCGGCGACCACGAGGCCGTGTGCGCGGGCACCGGTTGCTGCCCGGGCGGGCTTCGCCGAGCGGTGCTTCATGCGTGCCGCAACAGGCGATCGATACGCTGCGACGCCGGCGGATGCGAATAGTAGAACGCGGTATAGAGCGGGTCGGGTGTCAGGGTCGATGCGTTGTCTTCATACAGCTTGACGAGCGCGTTGACGAGATCCTTCGCGTCCGTCTGCGTGGCGGCAAACGCGTCCGCTTCGAATTCGTGTTTGCGTGAACTGAGACTGCCGAGCGGCGTCACGAAGAACAGGAACACCGGCAATGCAATGAAGAACAGCACCAGCGCGAGCCCGCTGTCGCCGCTCGTCGGCGACGGCCGCACACCGAGCCCTTCGAAGAACCACACGCGCTGCGACAGCCAGCCGAGCAGCGCCAGCATCGCGAGACTGATGACGAACGTGACGATCATCCGCTTGAGCACATGGCGTCGCTTGAAATGGCCGAGCTCGTGCGCGAGCACGGCTTCGATCTCACTGCCCGACAGACGCGCGATCAGCGTATCGAAGAAGACAATCCGTTTCGATGCGCCGAAACCGGTGAAATACGCATTGCCGTGCGCCGAGCGCCGGCTGCCGTCCATCACGAACAGTCCCTTCGCCGCAAACCCGCAGCGCTTCATCAGCGCTTCGATGCGCGAGCGCAGCGCTTCGTCTTTCAGCGGCTCGAACTTGTTGAAAATCGGAGCAATAAAGGTCGGATAAAGCACCAGCGCCAGCATCTGGAACGCGACCCAGACCACCCACGCCCAGAGCCACCACAGACCGCCCGCCTGATTCATCAGCCAGAGCACGACGAACAGCAGCGGCAATCCGAGGGCCGCACCGAGCAGCACGCCCTTGATGCGATCGAAGAAGAACAGGCCTTTGCCCATCCGGTTGAAGCCGAAGCGTTCTTCGATCACGAACTGCCGGTAGTAATCGAATGGAAGGTCGATTACGCCCGTGATTGCGAGCACGGCCGCCACGAGGGCGATCTGGCCGCCGTAGCCGTGTCCGAGCCAGCCGGAGAGGGCGACGTCGAGCGCCTGGATGCCGCCAAGCAGCGTCAGCGCCACCAGCACCGCGGCACCCGCGACGATCTCGAGCATGCCAAGGCGCGCGCGCTCGACCGTATAGTCCGCCGCGCGCTGGTGCGCGGTCAGCGTGATCGTGGTGGAGAACTGAGCGGGCACCTGGGCGCGGTGCGCGGCAACGAAGCGGATCTGCCGCGTCGCGAGCCATAGCTTGGTGCCGACCATCAGCAGGACGGCGATCGCGAACAGGGCAGTGAAGTACAGGGTAGGCATCCGGGGGATCCGTGGTAACTATGCGAGAATTATATGTTTCTTCCTGCCAGCCGGGCGGGAGCGTTCAGGCGAACCGTGCCGGGCTGGCGCCAGCCGCCGTCGTGTGCGTCCTATCCGTCCGGTCCGGCCAACCAAGGCTGCCTCTCATGACTGACACCCTCGACCCTGCCGGCACTTCCAACGCTCCCGACGCTCCCGCGCTCGTGCGCAGCGACATGAATCTCGTCTGGCTCGATATGGAAATGACGGGGCTCGAACCCGACAGCGATCGCATCATCGAGATCGCCGTCGTGGTGACGAATTCGCACCTGGACAAGCTCATCGAGGGCCCCGTGCTGGCCATTCATCAGAGCGACGAAACGCTCGCGAAGATGGACCAGTGGAATCAGAACACGCATGGGCGCTCGGGGCTGATCGACCGGGTGCGTGCGTCGACGGTAACGGAAGCGGACGCCGTCGAACAGATCCGCACGTTCCTCGGCGCCTATGTGCCGCCGGGCAAATCGCCGATGTGCGGCAACTCGATCTGCCAGGATCGCCGCTTCATGGCCCGCTGGATGCCGGATCTCGAGCGGTTTTTTCACTACCGCAATCTCGATGTCAGCACCTTGAAGGAACTGTGCCGCCGCTGGCAACCGGCCACCTACAAGGGCTTCCAGAAGCGCGCGATGCACACGGCGCTCGCCGACATCCATGAATCGATCGAAGAACTGCGCTACTACCGCGAGCATTTTCTGGTGCCGGCGGCGAGCGTACCGATCGCCGATACGTCCACGCCGTAACGGCTAGCGCGGCGGCCGCTGGGCACTCTTCGGCCGGAACGCCGTGACGACGGCGGGTTGGGTTTCCACATACGGGCCGCCGATCAGATCGATGCAGTAAGGCACCGCCGCAAAGATGCCGGGCACTTTCACCGCGCCGGTTTCGTCACGCAGACCTTCCAGCGTTTCGCGAATCGACTTCGGCTGGCCCGGCAGGTTGACGATCAGCGCGGCGCGACCCGGCGTTTCGCGGATCACGGCGACTTGCCGCGACAGGATCGCGGTGGGTACGAAATGCAGGCTGATCTGCCGCATCTGCTCGCCGAAGCCCGGCATTTCCTTCGTGCCGGCCGCCAGCGTCGCTTCGGGTGTCACGTCGCGGCGCGACGGGCCGGTGCCGCCGGTGGTCAGCACGAGGTCGCAGCCGGCCTCATCGACGAGTTCGATCAACGTGGCCGTGATGGTGGCCGCGTCGTCCTGGATCAGCCGCGTTTCGGCGCGCCACGGCGATGCGAGCGCCGTTTCCAGCCACGTCTGCAGCGACGGAATTCCCTTGTCTTCGTAGACGCCCGTGCTCGCCCGGTCGCTGATCGAAACCAGCCCGACGATCAACGCGCGGTCAGCGTCAGGCGCGGTCGTCGTCATCGTCGCCTTCCTCGCCATCGGCAGCGGTTTCGTCGCCTTCGTCCTTGCCCGTGCCGCTCGCGGTCTTGATCCACTTGAACAGCTCACGGAAGTATCGCGGCGGCCGTGCCTGCTGCGCTTCCTTGCGGGCGTTGCGGATCAGCGTACGGCCTTCCTGCGGATCGGCGGCCGGGTGCAGGCGGATGAATTCGGTGAGCGCGGCATCGTCGGCGAGCAGTTTCTCGCGCGTGCGTTCGATCCAGTGCATCCGGGCCGTTTCGGCCTTGTTGATGCCGTTGTAGGCATCCAGCGCCGTACGCAGCGCGGCGACCTCGTCTTCGAACAGCGAGCGCATCACGCGGCCGACGTACTGGATCTGGCGGCGCTTGCCCTCGTGATCGGTGATGCGGCGCGCTTCGCGAACCGCTTCGTCGAGCTTTTCGGGCATCGGCATGCGCTTGAGCGCATCTTTTGGCAGGGCGACGAGCGTTTCGCCCAGTTCCTGCAGCGCGTGCATGTCGCGCTTCAGCTGCGATTTGCTGGGGCGATCGTAGCCGTTGTCGTCGACGACGACAGCGGTTTCCATCGGTTGAATGCGGGTTTTGCGTGTCATAGGCCGTATTGTAGCGTGCCGGACCGCGCCAACCGGCTGCTGTGGCATCCGCGTACGTCGGGCGGCCGAACGAATCGCAGGTGCGCGTGCGCGGACCTTGCTATGATCGCGGGATGCGCAGCGTGGCCGCCCGGTTACCCGAGGCAGCGCCTGCAGACGGACTTCCCGACCGACCGGCTCCCGCGCCGGTCCCTGACCGAACGGCAATACAGGACGGCAACGACAATGGCAGCAGACATGGACGCCAGACAGCGTTTTTTCCCGCATACGCAGGACGAATTGAAGCAGATCGCCTCGGACATCCTTCGCCACGCGAAGTCACTCGGTGCGAGCGACTCCGCCACGGAAATTTCGGAAGGCGATGGCCTGTCCGTGTCCGTGCGGCGCGGTGAAGTCGAGACAATCGAACATAACCGCGACAAGATGGTCGGCGTGACCGTTTTCATCGGTAACAAGCGCGGTAACGCGAGCACGTCGGACTTTTCGTCGTCGGCGCTGAAGGACACGGTCGCAGCCGCGTACAACATCGCGCGCTTCACTGCCGAAGACGATTGCGCAGGTCTCGCCGAAGCCGAACTGCTGGAAACAGCGCCGCGCGATCTCGATCTGTATCACCCGTGGAATCTCACCGCCGACGAAGCCGTCGAGATCGCCCGTCGCTCGGAAGAAGCCGCATTCGCCACCAGCCCGCAGATCCGCAACACGGAAGGCGCGAGCGTGTCGGCGCAGCATTCGCAGTTCGTCCTCGCCACGTCACGCGGCTTCCTGTCGGGCTACCCGTTTTCGCGGCACTACGTCGCGTGTGCGCCGATCGCCGGCAGCGGCCGCAACATGCAGCGCGACGACTGGTACACGTCGAAGCGCAGCGCGTCCGAGCTCGCCGATCCCGAAGCGATCGGCCGCTATGCAGCGCAACGCGCGCTCGCGCGGATCGGTGCCCGCGGTCTCGATACGCGCAAGGTGCCGGTGCTGTTCGAAGCGCCGCTCGCAGCCGGTTTGCTCGGTGCGTTCGTGCAGGCGACGAGTGGCGGCGCGCTGTATCGCAAGACCTCGTTCCTCGTCGACAGCCTCGGCACGCCGGTGTTCGCGCCGCACATCCAGATCGTCGAAGATCCGCATGTCGCGCGCGCAATGGGCAGCGCACCGTTCGACGAAGAAGGCGTGCGCACGAAGCAGCGTTCGGTCGTGAAAGACGGCGTGGTGGAAGGCTATTTCCTGTCGACGTATTCGGCGCGCAAGCTCGGTATGCAGACCACCGGCAATGCGGGCGGCTCGCACAACCTGTCGATGCGCAGTACGCAGACGCGTCCCGAAGACGACTTCGAGGCGATGCTGAAAAAGCTCGGCACGGGTCTGCTGCTGACCGAGCTGATGGGGCAGGGCGTCAACTACGTGACCGGCGACTATTCGCGCGGTGCGTCGGGTTTCTGGGTCGAGAACGGCAAGATCCAGTATCCGGTCGAGGAGATCACGGTGGCGAGCACGCTGCAGGAGATGTTCCGGCACATCGTCGCGATCGGTTCCGATACGCTCGTGCGCGGGACCAAGCAGATCGGTTCGGTGCTGATTGAACGGATGACGATCGCCGGGCAGTAAGCTGCGCCGCTACAAACCGCTGCAAGCAAAAAACGCCGCGAAATCCAGGTTTCGCGGCGTTTTTTATGCTGACGTCTTGCGGCGATACGTGACGAACGCGTAGTCGAAGTCGTTCGGCGCGTGCGCGCGATGCGTTTCATGTGCGACTTCTTCCCAGTCCTCCGGGTCAGGCGCGGGAAACGTCGCGTCGCCGTCGAAATCGACGGAGATCTCGGTGATGATCAGCTTGTCGGCCTGTTGCAGGCCCTGCGCATACAACTGCGCGCCGCCGATCAGAAACGCTTCGGGTGCGTGATCGGTCGCCGCAAGCGTGAGCGCGTCGGCAAGCGTTGTCGCAGTGTCGCAGCCGTTAAAGCGCCGCGAGGCGTCGCGTGTGACGACGATGTTGCGTCGTCCCGGCAGCGCTCGTCCGATCGATTCGTGCGTTTTGCGACCCATGATGATCGGCGCGCCCATGGTGGTGCGCTTGAAGAACGCGAGATCTTCGGGAAGCCGCCAGGGCAACTGGTTATCGCGGCCGATTACGCCGTTGCGTGCGCGTGCAACGATCAGGGTAAGCGTAGTCATCGAAAAGGCGGGAGTGGTCATCGGGCGATTGTACCCGAGCGGTCTCGCGCGTCTGCCGTGCGCTAGTCGTGCGCGCTTTGTGCTCCCGGTGTGTCATGGGTATCGGCGTTGTCGCCTTCGGCACCGAACGGCGCCTTGTCGTCGTGCTCGCTGATTTCACGCAAACCGTGCGACCCCATCAGCCGATATAACGTGACTCGCGAAATGCCGAGATCGGCGGCGGCTTCGTTGAGCCTGTGGCGGTGGCGCAGTAAAGCAGTTTCGATCGCGCGTTTCTCCGCAGCTTCGCGCGCCTGCGCGAGGCTCATCGTTTGCTGCGCGGTGAAGTGCGCGAGGTCGAGGTCGTCGGCGGAAATCAGTTTGCCTTCCGCCATCACGATCGCGCGCCGCACGCGGTTGATCAACTCGCGCACATTGCCGGGCCAGTTGTAGTTGTACATCGCCTCGATCGCGGACGGTGTGAAGCCGCGAATCTTGCGCGCGCTGTCCACCTTGAAACGATGCAGGATGTGATGCGCGAGAATCTCGATGTCCTTGCCGCGCGCCCGCAGCGGCGGCTCATCGACGCGCAGCACACAGAGCCGGTGAAACAGGTCCGTGCGAAACCGGCCGTCGCGTATCGCGCCTTCGAGATCGATGTGGGTCGCCGAGATGATCCGCACGTCGACCGCAATCGATTCATGTCCACCCAGCCGTTCGATCCGGCCTTCCTGCAGAAAACGCAGCAGGCTCGCCTGGCTTTCCATCGGCAGGTCGCCGATTTCGTCGAGCAACAAGGTGCCGCCATCGGCTGCCTCGACCCGGCCGATCTTGCGCTGGTTTGCGCCGGTGAACGCGCCGCGTTCGTAGCCAAACAGCTCCGACTGCAACAGATGGTGCGGAATCGCGCCGCAGTTGATCGCCACGAACGGCGCCTTGCGGCGCGGCGAGCGTTCGTGAATCGCCAGTGCGGTGAGTTCCTTGCCGGTCCCCGATTCGCCGGAGATAAAGACGCTCGCGTCGGTGTTCGCGACCTTGCGGATCGTGCGGAACAGCTGCTGCATCGCTTCGCAGGTGCCGACCATTTCGTCATCGCCGGCCGGTGCTGAGCAGCCGGCAAGGTCGAGATCGCACAGCGTGACCATGCCGAACGCGTGGCCGACGAGGTAGTCGACGGTCGCGTTGGCCACCGGCAGCTTCACGTAGTCGAAACAGTACTGGCGGATCAGGCGTCGCGTGTCGGGATCGGTGAGCCGTTCTTCGGTGGCGAGTGCGATCCAGCCGACCTGTTGCTGCTGCAGGCTCGCTTCGAGCCCGGCCAGTTCGCGCGCCGGAAAGCTCGCGAGATCGACGATGCCGGCGCAGGCCACTTCGGGCTTGAGCAATCGCCCGATCTCGTACGAAGAGCGTGCCACCGATACGACCCAGCCGCGGCTGCGCAGATGCGCGGCGAGCGCTTCGTCGGGCTTGCGCGTCAGGTAGAGCAGGGCGCGTTCGGGGTCGGCCGTGGCGGTACTGTGCGCGCTGTCGTTCGCCGTGTCGCAGGCGCGTTCGTCGGTACGTGCGGTGTCGCCGGTATCCGTCGGCCGCCCCGTGGGGGCATCGTTCGAACTCGCGATCGTCAGGCGACTGCCCGGGCTCGCGAACGGCATGATGCTGGTGAGTTGGGATGAGTCGCGCACGATCAGCCTCATATCGATGAATCGTCAGAAAGTGTACGGGAAGCGCACGCCGACCACGAAATTCGGCGCATCGGGCGTGAGGCCGACGGAAACCGAACCATTGATCGTCAGGTGCTTGTTCACCACGTGGTTCAGCCCGAAGTTCAGCGTCGACGCGGTGGTCTCGCTACCCGGCACCTTGCTGTAACTGTCGCCGGGCTGGCGCGTCTTCGAGGCCGGCTCGAGTGCCATCGTGTACGAGATGCTCGCCGAGTCCTTGTCCGAGAACGCGAGCGCAACCCCGCCGCCGAACTGGATGATGTCGCCGAGCTTCACCGTGGCCGGTTGTACTTGCCCCGCCACCGACGAGATATCCGCGAACGAGCGGGCGATGTTGTACGTGTACGAGAGGCTGCCGAACAGCACGACCGGGTCGTAGGTCTTCAGCAGCGAGACACCGGCCGTGATGTTCCAGAAGCCGGTGCCGGTGGGCAGCTTGGACGGTGCGACGAGGTTGGTGTTGTCGGGTGTCAGCTGGACGACCTTGACGCCGAACGGCGAGCTGCCGGTCGGCGCCTTGATACGCAGACTGCCGACCACGTCGGGCATGCTGTTGGTTTCTTTCAGGAACTGGTAGTAGATCCCGAAGTTGATATCGCCGATACCGCTCGAATTGAGCGACGCGTCGGACATCGAATTCGCCGCACCACCGGCCCCGCCGATGATGAAGTTGCTGTGCCGGTACACGTACGGTACGTCGACGTCGATGCTGATACGGTCGGTAAGACCGTAGCGCGTATCGAGATCGGCCATCACCTGGTGCGACTTCGTCTGGCCAAGGTTGATGTTGCCGAGGAAGATCGCATCGAGCGCGAGGAACCCGGACAGCTGCAACTGCCGACGATCGTAGTACGTATCGCTGATACCCCAGTCGAGCGTCAGCTTGTGATCGAAGAGTGGCGCGTGTTCGCGCTGCACGACGGCTTCTTCGGCCTGGGTGCGCGCGGGTTCTGCAGCCTTCTGCTTCTGTCCGATGGTGGTGCCGTCCGGCATCGGTGCGGGGCCGCTCGTGCCCGGGGCCGTCTCGCTGCCGTTGCCTGGCGCGGGCGGGTTGACCGGCACACCGGTCGCAGTGCCGGTCGCGTCGCCGGGCGCGGACGCACCCGGATTGATCTGCGCGAGCTGCTGCAGCGGCGGCAGCGGAACCGGCAAGCCGTCCGCACCGGGTGGCTGGGCAACCACCTCGCTGCCGGCCGGCGCACCGTAGCCCGGTACACCGCGGCCGCGTTGCGACATCTCCAGATTCGTGACCTGCTGCTCTAGCGAGTGAATCTGCCGTTGCTGTTCGTCGACGACGCGCATCAACGTGTTGAGCCGGTCTTCGACCGACTGGTTTGCGAGTGCCTGCGCAGCCGCCCCTTGTGACAGCGCGAACAGCAGCACGGCGGCCGGAATGGCGGCGAGTGCGATGCGCGGTGTCCTGGTCCATGAAACGTTAGTCATTTTTGTTCCCCCGGTATCGGGCCGCACAACCGGTCTCGGTTAGTGCGTCGCGCGGCCCTCATTCGATACAGCTACTGCGTTCCTGCATGCGGGCGGCGGCCCGCCGCATCATCTCCTGACGATGGCTGCGTTCTGCAGGGCTTGTAAAACGCCGGCCTGTTGCAACATGGCGGGTGACATCTGCTGCGTCTGCAGATGCAGTTGCAACTGGTTGGCGACTTGCTGGTTATTGCCGGCGATCTGCAGCAACTGCGCGATCGCACCGGCCTGCTGGGCGCTGTTCGGCGCGATGGTCTGGGTCGCGAGTCCCGCAGGGGTTTGTAGAGCGACGGTCACGCCGCCATTGCCGAACGCGATGCCGGCCTTGATCGTGCCCGCGGCGTTCGACGCGTTCGCACTGGCGGCGTTGTTGCCGCCCGGCAATAGTCCGAGCGCGCCGTCGCTGAAGTCGATCTGTGCGGAGTTGACGCCGATGTTGCGGTCGCCGGCCACCTGGGTGACCTGCGATACGCCGTTCACCGAGATGCTCTGGCCACCGTTGGCGCCGGCATTCGGATTCGCACCGCTGTTACCGCTGCCACCGTTGCCACCGATGACGCTCGCAAGCGTGTTGACCGTTGCACTGAGCTGATTGGCGGTGTTCGTCGCGACAGCAAGCGTGCCTTGCGCGATGGCGGTCGCGCCGTTAGGCAGTTGCCATTGGGACAGCAGGTTCAGTACGAACCCGGAGATCATCGACGCACCGGCATATTTGCCGGTCTGGTTCGCGAGAACGTCGTCGTCGACGGCTTGCCACTCGATCGTTTGCGGGGCGGTGTCGAGGACCGGAATAAGGTCCTGTATCGGCGGCGGGCCGATGCTTTCCGCAGCAAACGCACTGCTTGCAAGGCTGCACGCCGTGGCGCATAACGCGAAGCCGAGCTGTGAGATCTGGCGCTTCATGGTTGATTCAGAACAGGTCTGCCTTGATCAATCCGTATTCGACAAAGGGAGTCGCCGCCGAACCGTTTGCAAGCGCATTCGCGCGTAACTTCAAGGCCAGCGACTCGTTGTTTTGCAGCAATGGGGAATCCTCCCTGAACGGCTTTCCGAGAACCGCGAACACGAGACCGTTCCAGGTTCTCGTAAAGTCCTCCTGGAGCACGATGCGGTTGCCGAGCGCGGGGTCCGCGATGAAAACGCGGCTGTTCTCGGCGTGTTTGACGATCACAAAATGCTCGTAACCGTCGATGTTCATCAGCACCATCACGGGAATCTGCAGGTGGTAGAGCGCATCCACACTGACCCGGAAACCTCTGCCGCGCAGGCCGATCGTCTCGACGAACTTCTTCATGTCGAGCATCGAGAAGCCGTTCTTCACCACGACGTCCGGCGTCGAGAAAGTCATCATCCGGCGGATCAGTTCGGTTTCCGGAATATCGATACCGTAGCCGTACTTGAGCAGCGTCGCGAGCGCAGCCGCACCGCAGCTGTAGTCGAACTGCTGGTTGACGATGTGGCTGTAGCGGATGTCCCTCATCGAGCGGACCGTCTTGACGAGCGGTACGCCTGCGAGAGTCGACGTATCGATCGTCGCCTGCGCGTAGCTCGCTGCACACAGGGTGCAACCTGCCAGCGCGACGGCAAGCCGTAACGCACGGGACCGGTTGAAACCGGACATGATGGTCTCCTGCCTTATATGCGCCGGCAGCTACTGTGGCCGCCGGCGCGCTCCTGCCATGGTGCGATGTCGCGAGTACTGCGCTTATTTAGCCTGCTTACTTGGCTACGTTCATCGAAGCGATCGCGAGACCGTTGTGCTGCACGTTGCCTGCACCGCCGGCGATGTTCACGCCGATGTTGCCTTGAGCGCCGAGCAGCGCGCCCATGCCGAGCGAAGCCGTGCCTTCGAACGTACCGTTGAAGGCGAGGCTTGCTTGCTGCACGCTGTTGTCGGTTGCGACCATCGCGCCGTTGGCACTCTTGCTCAGAGTCGACGTCGATGCAGCGAGGCTGTTGTTCTGCACGTTGCCGATGCCGGACGCGATGTTCACGCCGACATTGCCCGATGCACCCGCGAGCGAGTTGTCGCCAACCGAAGCGTTGAGGTTGAAGTTATGGATCTTCGCCGTGCCGCCCGAAGTCTGGTTGTTGAACACCTGTGCATTGCCGAACACATTGCCGGCATCGACCGATGCGAGCGATGCTTCGTTGCTTTGCGCGTTGTCCACACCTTCCGCGACGTTCACGCCGACATTACCCGACACGTTTTGCGCAGCACCCGAGCCGGTCGTCGCCGTCAAGGTGCCCGCTTTTTGCGTGTCGATGTGCTGGGTGATCTTGCCGGTCGTCGTGACGTCGGTGGTCGCGAGGCTGGCATCGATGCCCCATGCGGCAGAAACGCTGTTGGTCGCGGTGGAGGCGCCGGCCTGATAGCCCGACTCTTCGCCCCATGCGGACTGGCCACCGGAACCCTGATCGGCGTGGAAGCCCCACAGCGCGCCTTGTCCCGATCCTTGCGAGGCCTGGAAGCCGCCCGCAAGGCTGTTCGAGTTGGCATAGCTCGACTGGTTGTAGCCGGCCGAGAAACCACCTTGGGCATGCGCCGAACCGAAGCCGAAGAACGGCGTGTCGAAGTTCACGTAGTTGTAGCTGCCGCCGATCTGTCCGCCTGCGGCGATGTGGCCGCCGGAGTTCTGCGAGGTGT
This sequence comes from Paraburkholderia acidicola, assembly GCF_002362315.1. Classification (GTDB taxonomy): domain Bacteria; phylum Pseudomonadota; class Gammaproteobacteria; order Burkholderiales; family Burkholderiaceae; genus Paraburkholderia; species Paraburkholderia acidicola. The sequence goes on along the minus strand of NZ_MTZV01000002.1, from coordinate 594,303 downwards.
GGCTGAAGCTGCCGGCAATGCCCGAGCTTTGCTGGCCGTACTCATAGCCGCCGCCGGTAATCGTGCTGCTCTGATGACCGTACTGGTAGCCAGACGCTTCCTGGCCGCCCTGCGCCATCCATGCCGACGACGAATGGCTCGTCGTTACTGTGCCGAAGGCAACCCCGCCGCCCTTGATGGACGAAGAGTTGTTGTTGATGGTCGTCGTCACATAGCCAGACGTATAGCTTTGCGCATTCGGTCTGAGCGATGCGTTGACCGTCACGTTCTGGTTGTTGTTGACGACCGCGCCGGCTGTGCTTGTCACGCCGACGCAGCCATACAGTGCGACCCAGCCGAACATGCCGACATCTTCGCCGACGATCGTCGCGTTGAAGATGAAGGGGTTGACGGGTGCGGCGAACGCACCGCCTGAGGCGGTGGCGAGTACGGCTGCAGCAATGAGAGTGCGCTTCATGATGTCGCTCCGATTACAAGTGTGGTCAGTTAAAAAAGAGTGCCCGCCGGGGGACGGAGCACAAAACTGTTTGCCGTGGCATTACCGGCACCGGCTGTCTGGTTGATCTGTACGATCCCGTTGACGTTCTTGAAGGCGTCGTTGGAAATAGTCGCCTCGCGTACGCTGTGAACCCCGATGGATAGACCTTGACCGCCGTTTTTCGCGGCCGTCACGGATAGCTCTCTATCCGAGACGGTCTCGACTCCTGGCGCCGCAGTGCCGACCTGCACACTGTTGCGCTGGAGATTCCCTGCGCCGGCGCTCTGATTGATCATCAGGGCTCCGGACGAATTCGAAAATGCGTTGCTGCCGATCGACGCAGTCGTGCTCGTCACCTTCGCGGCAACCGATGCGCTCTGTGCGCTTGCGTTGTCGACGGCGACGACGTTGCCGCTGGTGATCGTCAACTGGTTGGCCTGCGCGTTGTCGAGGCCGGCCGCTTCGTTGACGGTGACCGCACCGGTCATGCCGACACCGGCACCCGCGTCGATCGATGCGGCGCCGCTCACGATGGGCACGCGCTGCGCGTAAGCGCTGCAGGCAAAGAGTGCGGCGAGTACTGCGCTGCCCGTACGAACGAGCGTGTGCGACAGGCGCTGCGAAGAACGGCGCGCGCTCATTTCAGACCTCCGAGTCCGCCGCTCAGCGCAGCCGACAGCGGTGCGAGCGCGCCCGTCACCGATTGCGCAATCGTGCCGCCGATACCGGCGCCCGCCAGGCCCGCACCGCCTGTGCCGAGCGGAATATTGCCGCCCGCCACATTGCCGCTGAGGATGCGCGTCACACCCTGGATGCTGTCGCCCATCGCACCGATCGGCGCGAGGCCGCTCGAGCCGCGTGCTGTCGTCAGGTCGGCGTCGGACACGACCTGCGCCATCATCGGATCGAACGTGTTGGCCGGGAACGTGGTGGCGCGCACGGCAACCGGATCCTGATCGCGCGGAACGTGAGCGAACGCACTGCGCGGCGTGATTTCCCGCTCGACGATGATGTCGCCAGGGTTCACCACCTGCTGCGCGGCGGCGATACCGGCTCCGCTTGCGGCCGCGATTCCGAGCAGCGCCTGCAGCACGGGCAGCAGTGCTGCAAGCGGGCTGTGTGCGCGCGGCGTGTGGATCGAGGTGCTCATGTCTGCTCCCGGTGGCGCGGCGACTGATACGGTCGCCGCGCAGTGTTCGTGTCGTGACGCGGTACGCATCACTTTCTCGTGTAGCTCGTGACGTTGGTCTGCGCGGTACGCGCCGCATCGACGGGGACCGGCAGCGGTGCCGGCGGCGCGATCTCGTCCCACAGCGTCACGGTGCCGCCGCGCATCAGTTGCGGCGTCGCGGCCACCATCAACATTCCGCTTGCACCGCCGCGCTGATGCGAGAGCATCTGGTCGTCGAGCGCCAGGTCGTTCATCGATGCAGCATCGGTCCGGTCGCGCAGCACGGCGGCGAGAGTGGAACCGCTTTCAGCTGACGTATCGTCGAGCGCTGCCACGATCGTTGCGGGTGCATCGAAAGCGGCGGCCGTGACGAACGGCGCGTTCGCGAGGACGAAGGGCGCGGCATACGTGTCGAACGCACGGGCAGACACGAAGGTCTGCGCCTGGACCGTAAAAGGCAGCGCACTGCAAACGAGCGCGACGCAGAGTGCGGCGCGTGGCGTAACGGCAATCAGGTCGATGCGGAAAGCGAGTCGCATGATGTCTCTCCTTGGTGCAGGGCATTTAGCGAAACGTGTGCCATGCGCCGCAATCCGTTGCTACGACTGGATTCGACGTTGCCTGTCCGGAGAGGAAAATCGCAAAACGGGAAAAAACGTTTCAGCGCTGAAACGGGCGGCAGAAAATACCGATGAACGGCAATTGCAAGCCATTGCGACAGTCGTCGTAATGACTCGTGGTCAACCCTTTGTGGAAACGTTTTATTCAAAACACGTAGACTTGCGGACCACTGTGCGAACCTTGCTGGGCAAGGTATTCAGCATTTAATTTGCATATGTGTTTTCTAAGTGGCGGGCGTATAGTAAGCTCTCGAAAACAGTTCCATATTTTAAAAAGCCCGCTACTGGGCCGTCTCGATACACACACACACGCCGCTTTTCGGGGATTCGCTGTTCGCACGAATGGAATGGCCGTTCGGGTTTTGCCCTGCGTGAGTCCCGATGCGAATCAGCGTGTCTGAAACATGTTCAGGTACGTGCCGTCATCCTTAACGTTCGTTGACGAGAGGATCTGAATAATGGAATCCGCAACGCGCCAATTGATTTACGTTTCGCGCGACCCCAACGCGAGGTTGCACACCCAGTTTCACGACCGCGGCTGGCATGTCGAGGTAGTCGGTTCGGCACGCGACGCGCGTCGGGCGGTTCGCGCCGGTATGGCAGCGGGCGGCCTGCTCGATCTGACAAGCCGTTTTCAGCAACATGAAATCGCTGCATTCGAAGCGTGCCTGACGATGCAGAACGTCGGCTGGGTCGCGGCCACAACGGCCGGCCAGCTGCAGGACGCAGCGTTGCGCAGGCTCGTGCGCGACTACTGTTTCGACTATGTGACGGTGCCGTATTCGGACGATCGCATCGTCGATTCGGTGGGGCATGCGTACGGTATGGTGTCGCTCGGCGAGACCGCGTCGAACGATCCCAAACAGAGCAGCAACGAAGGCGAGATGGTCGGCTCCTGCGACGCCATGCTCGCGCTGTTCCGCTCCATTCGTAAGGTCGCGATGACCGATGCGCCGGTATTTATCTCCGGTGAATCGGGTACCGGTAAAGAGCTGACCGCAGTCGCGATTCATGAACGTTCGTCGCGCCGTGACGCGCCGTTCGTGCCGATCAACTGCGGTGCGATTCCGCCGCATCTGCTGCAATCTGAACTGTTCGGCTATGAGCGCGGTGCGTTTACCGGTGCGAATCAACGCAAGATCGGTCGCGTCGAAGCGGCCAACGGTGGCACGCTGTTTCTCGATGAAATCGGTGATCTCCCGCTCGAAAGTCAGGCGAGCCTGCTGCGCTTCCTGCAGGAACGCAAGGTGGAACGCCTCGGTGGTCACGGTACGATTCCCGTCGACGTACGCATCATTTCCGCGACCCACGTCGATATGACCGCGGCGATGATCGAAGGGCGGTTTCGTTCGGATCTGTATCACCGGCTGTGCGTGCTGCAGATCGATGAGCCACCGCTGCGTGCACGCGGCAAGGACATCGAACTGCTCGCGCGGCACATGCTCGAACGTTTCAGAAAAGATGCAAGCCGCCGGTTACGCGGGTTTTCCCCCGATGCGATTGCCGCGCTCCATAACTACAGCTGGCCAGGCAATGTGCGTGAGCTGATCAATCGTGTGCGGCGAGCAATCGTGATGTCGGAAGGACGCGCCATCACCGCACGCGATCTCGAACTCGCCGAGTATGTCGAGATCGTGCCGGTCTCGCTCGCGCAGGCGCGCGAAGCCGCGGAACGTCAGGCCATCGAACTCGCGCTGCTGCGTCATCGCGGTCGGCTCGGCGATGCGGCGCAGGAACTCGGTATCTCGCGTGTGACGCTGTATCGTCTGCTGTGCGCGCATGGCATGCGGCACATCGAAGCAGAGCCGCTCGCGCAGCATACCGACCTGCAGGCGACGATGCCGCATCTGTGACGGCATAGAGCGGAGTGATCCGCACGATTCACGTCTGATACACCGCCACACACACGTGCGCCGCACGCCGCGCACGTCGCTCCGAACGCATCCTCCCTTCGCTTGGTAAAATCACGGTTTCTCGCCTAACCGCGGGCGCATCGCGCCCGGCCGAAGGAATCTGCATGAAACAATACCTCGACCTCGTCCGCTCGATCCTCGACACCGGCACATGGCAGGAGAATCGCACCGGCATTCGTACGATCAGCATGCCGGGCGCGATGTTGCGCTTCGATCTGCAACAGGGTTTTCCCGCTGTGACGACGAAGAAACTCGCGTTCAAGTCGGCGATCGGCGAACTGGTAGGGTTTTTACGCGCCTCGCGCAGCGCGGCGGAATTTCGCGAGCTGGGCTGCAAGGTGTGGGATGCGAACGCGAACGACAATCCGCAGTGGCTCGCCAATCCGTATCGCGAGGGACCAGACGATCTCGGTGACGTGTACGGCGTGCAATGGCGCAAGTGGCCGGCCTACAAGGTGCTCGACGAACAGGCCAGCGCGCGGATCGCGGATGCAACGGCGCGCGGTTATCGCACGGTCACGACATTCGATGAAGACGGTACGCGCAAGGTGCTCCTCTACAAGGCCGTCGACCAGTTGCGCCAGTGTCTCGACACGATCATGCAGAACCCGGCGGACCGACGCATTTTGTTTCATGGCTGGAACCCCGCAGTGCTCGAAGAGATTGCGTTGCCCGCCTGCCACCTGCTGTATCAGTTCCTGCCCAACGTGACGCGTCGCGAGATTTCGCTGTGTCTGTACATCCGCAGTAACGATGTCGGTCTCGGTACGCCGTTTAATCTGACCGAAGGTGCCGCGCTGTTGCATCTGGTCGGGCGCCTCACCGGGTACACGCCGCGCTGGTTTAGTTACTTCATTGGCGACGCGCATATCTACGAGAATCAGCTCGACATGCTGCAACAGCAGCTCACGCGTGAGCCGTACGAGAGCCCGCGTCTCGCGATCGCCGACCGCGTGCCCGACTACGCGCAAACCGGTATCTACGAACCCGAATGGCTGGAGAAAATCGAACCGGCGGATTTCTCGCTCGTCGGTTACCAGCATCACGAACCGTTGACAGCGCCGATGGCGGTTTGATCGGATGATTCGATCAAGCGGTAGGGTCGGTCGGAGCGTTACCGCGCCAGAAAATCGTTGAAGCGCTGGTGGCCGGTCGGCGTGATACGCAGGATGCGTGGCCGCTCAGTACGCTCGACCCAGCCCTGACGCGACCACGAATCGAGCAACGCCGCGCCGAGCGCACCACCCAGATGCGGGCGCCGTTCGCTCCAGTCAGGACAGGTGCAGGCGAAGCGGCGTCGACGCGTGTGTTGACCCGCGACATCGATGCCCCAGTCCGCGAAATGCGCGGTGCCGCGCGACGTCGCTTCGAGTGCATCGCCGTCCCGCGTGAGGTGCCCATGCTCGACCATCCGCTCGAACACACGGACTGCCAGCTCGCCTGCCATGTGGTCGTAGCAGGTTCGGGCGTAGCGCATGTCGACCGGTACCGTACGTGCCGTACGCGGTGCGGCGCGCTGAGGCGCGGTGGCTTGTGCGACGTTGGCGAGCGCTTCGATCGATGCCGCGATATCCGGCGTAGCGATGCGGAAGTAACGGTGCCGCCCGCGTACCTCGACGGCTAGCAGACCGCCTTCGGTGAGTCGCGCAAGGTGAGCGCTTGCCGCGGAAGGCGAGAGGCCAGCGATCAACGTCAGTTCGCCGGCCGGTCGGGCGCTGCCGTCCATCAGTGCCCACAGCATCGCCGCGCGCCCCGGGTCGGCCAGCAACGCGCCGATCCGGCTTAAACCGGGGAAATGGCTGTGATCGTCGGCGGAGGCGGTGGGCATGGTGACTTCCTTGCTGGATAAAGGTGATGCCGGACGGCATCGGCGCGATGTCTCAACTGTACCCGGATGCGGTATTCGATGTTTCAGCTTGACCTGAATTGTCGAATGAGCGGCCGATGGTCGCTGCGGCGCCGCGCGTCACCAGGCTAGAATCGTTGCCTGTTCTGCAGAAACCGTCGCCATGAAACTGCTCCTTGTTTTTGCCACCGTTGCGTTGCTGTGCACTGCCTGCGCGCAGGGCGGCGGCCCGGATGCGTCGGGGCCGGGCTCCGGCCGCATCTCGATGTACGGCACGATCGACGAAGGCGTGTCGTTCCACAGCAAATAACGCCGGCACGCGAACGATGCAATACACGAGCGATAAATGGCCGGCGTAACCGCTACGAAAACCGGCCGGCGGGTGCCTGCCGCGAAAACCGCAACCCGGGCCGCGAACGAAATAACCGCCACCCCAGCGGTGCGCCACATCGTGTTCGCGGTAGCGCCCGACCTCGTCTTACTCGATGCGAGTGGTCCGCTGGAAGCGTTCTGGCGCGCTGAACTCACCGTTGCCGACCGGCGCTGCGCAACCGGCGCGCAGAGTGTTCAGGACGCACGGGAGCAGGCGCCGGTTGCATACCGGCTCTCTATCGCCTCGATCGACGGCGGTGTACTGCAAACCTACCCCGGTCTGCCTATCGTCACGCAACGTCTCGACGCGCTCGAGCACGAATCGATCGATACGCTGATCGTCCCAGGTGTGCCGATCGACGACGGCTACGCGTTGCAGCCCGAACTGGTCGCGTGGATCGCCCGTCGGGCACCGCCTATACGGCGCGTGTGTTCGGTCTGCACGGGCGCGTTCTATCTGGCCGCGGCGGGTGTGCTCGATGGCCTGCGCGCGACCACGCACTGGCGCAATGCCGAGCGCCTCGCCCGGCAATTTCCGCGCGTGCAGGTCGATGCCGAACCGATCTTCATCCGCGCGCCGCTCGACGCACGCTCGGGGCGCAGCGTGTGGACGTCGGCGGGTGTTACTGCAGGCATCGATCTGGCGCTCGCGCTGATCGAAGAGGACCTCGGCCACACGGTCGCGATGCAGGTGGCGCGGCGGCTCGTCGTGTTCATGAAGCGGCAGGGCGGGCAGTCGCAGTTCAGTGCGACGCTGGCGGCGCAGACGTCGGCAGCCGGTGCGTTCGATGCATTGCACGGCTGGATCGCCACGAATCTGCGCGACGATCTGTCGGTCGAACGGCTTGCCGAACGCGCGCGGATGAGCCCGCGCACTTTTGCGCGGCGTTACGTCGATGAGGTAGGCCGCACACCCGCGCGAACGGTGTCGGCGCTGCGGCTCGAAGCGGCGTCGCGCGCGCTTGCCGAGTCGAGCCGGCCGCTGAAAAGGATCGCGCTCGAATGTGGATTTGGCAGCGAGCAGAATCTGCGGCGCGCGTTTCTGCGCCACTTCGGTGTGCTGCCGCACGACTATCGCGAGCGCTTCGCATCGACCCGGCCGACCGCGCGGCCCCGCGCGTGAGACCGACCGCCGGCCGCCTTTCCGCCGAACGTTAAAGCAGGCAGACAACCCCGTAGTCGACCACCCTGCGAATCAGCCAGTGACGGTTCATCTCCGGCAATTCGTAGTCGGGACATGCAACTTCCATGTAGCCGTTTGCAAGCAGAATGATTTCCGTATGCAAGCGTGACAAGCGCGACAACTGGGAGAGGAAAAGAGCGGTCTTCATGTCTGCACCCTTGCTACCGGAGAATCGACGATTCCAATCTAGTCCCGGCGGATTCGTTGGTCGCGCGATTTAGACGGTCTGTTACCGTTCGGCCGATGGGTACGCAAACGTTGGTCTGAGTCAGGTGTTTTTATATCGCGCAGTAGCAGCTCAGTGACAGATCAATAGCGGGTCAATGATTTTGTCGCATCACCGATGCCGGGGTAAGATTTGCCGCAACGCTGATCCGCATTGCCGCGACCAGCCCGTTCTGACTGACCGGAGTCCCCATGTCTACCCCCGCTGCATCCCTCGATCGATCGGAGACCACGTTCCGCTTTCTTGCCGAGCCGACTTCGGTCAACTTCGGCGGCAAAGTGCACGGCGGTGCGCTGATGAAGTGGATCGACGAAACCGCGTACGCGTGCGCGGCCGTCTGGTCCGGCCGCTATTGCGTGACCGTGAGCGTCGGCAATATCCGTTTTCGCCGGCCGATTCTCGTCGGCAATCTCGTCGAACTGCGTGCGCGCGTGGTGACGACCGGGCGCACCAGCATGCACATCCACGTGTCGGTGCAGGCGGGCGATCCGAAGGGCGGCGAACTGCTGCAGACCACCGATTGCCTCGTCGTGATGGTCGCTGTCAACGAGAACGGGCACCCGGTACCGGTGCCGCCGTTCGTGCCGGAGACCGACGAGCAGCGGCGCCTCGCGAAGTACGCGATGGATGTGAAGGATGCGCTCGACGCGATCGTCGAGCTGAAGCCTGAGGTGGTCGCGCAGGGTAAGGTTTGAGTCTGCGCGAATGTGGTCGGTTGCGCACGGCGGCGTATGCCACCAGCTACCGCACGCAACCGCCGAGGCCAGTATCAGCCTTTAACGTTACCAACCATATCGGCAGGCTGAACCCATTCGTCGAACTGCTGCTCCGTGACGTAGCCGAGCGTAAGCGCGGCAGCCTTTAGCGTCGTCCCTTCCTTGTGCGCCTTCTTCGCAATCTGCGCGGCCTTGTCGTAGCCGATGTGCGGATTGAGCGCCGTGACGAGCATCAGCGATTCATTGAGCAACGTATCGATACGATCGCGATTCGGCTCGATGCCGACCGCGCAGTGATCGTTGAAGCTCTGCGCGCCGTCGGCGAGCAGGCGAATGGATTGCAGCACGTTGTGCGCGATCATCGGGCGGAACACGTTCAGTTCGAAATTGCCGCTCGCGCCACCGATATTCACCGCGACGTCATTACCGAACACTTGCGCACACAACATGGTCAGCGCTTCCGACTGCGTCGGATTGACCTTGCCCGGCATGATCGAGCTGCCCGGTTCATTTTCCGGAATCGACAGTTCGCCGAGGCCGCAACGCGGACCGCTCGCGAGCCAGCGCACGTCGTTAGCGATCTTGTTCAGGCTGGCGGCGATGGTTTTCAATGCGCCGTGCGCAAACACGAGTGCGTCGGCGGCAGCCATCACTTCGAACTTGTTGGCCGCGGACACGAACGGCACACCGGTCAGCTTGCCGATTTCAGCGGCTACTTTCGTCGCGAACTGCGGATGCGCGTTAAGCCCGGTACCGACCGCGGTGCCGCCCTGCGCGAGTTCGTACAGATGCGGCAGCGTCGATTCGACGTGACGGATGCCCTGATCGAGTTGCGCGACATAGCCGGAGAATTCCTGGCCGAGCGTGAGCGGCGTCGCATCCTGCAGATGTGTGCGGCCGATCTTCACGATCCCGGCGAACGCCTTTGCCTTGCCGTCGAGCGTATCGCGCAACGTCTTCAACGCGGGCAACAGATGCCGGACAATGCCGGTCGCGGCGGCCACATGCATCGCGGTCGGGAACACATCATTGGAAGACTGGCCGCGATTCACGTCGTCGTTCGGATGCACCTTGCGCGCTTCGCCGCGTTCGCCGCCGAGCAGTTCACTCGCGCGATTCGCGATCACCTCGTTGAGGTTCATGTTGGTCTGCGTGCCGGACCCGGTTTGCCAGACCGCGAGCGGAAATTCCTGCGGATGCTGGCCGTCGATGATCTCGTCGGCGGCGCGCATGATGGCGTGCGCCTTCGTTTCGTCGAGCACACCGAGCCCGAGATTCACTTCGGCGGCGGCGCGCTTGATCACGGCGAGCGCCGTGATCAGTTCCGGCGACTGCTTCTCCGACGAAATGCGGAAATTCTGCAATGAGCGCTGCGTCTGCGCGCCCCACAGGCGAGCGTTCGGCACGGCGATTTCGCCGAACGTATCGCGCTCCATGCGTACATCTTCGGTCATGATGATTTCACTCCGTTTGACTGATCGGGTTCTCGACACGGCACGATGCGGCCCGGCGGGAGGCGGACAGAGGCGCCGTCAAAGCTCGTTATCGATGGGCAACAGCAAGCATATCCCCGTCAGCAGATTTCTGTAGAAACCCGCATGTGGATCGAGGTTATAGGTGTGCCGCTGGCCGTCTTCCACATCGGTCCAGATCAGCGGCGACTCGGTCACGCTGTCGGCTTTCAGGCGCGCGCGTTCGGCCGGTGTTGCGAGCGTGACGCGATAGCTGATCTCCGGTTGCGTCGCGCGATCGAACAGCGTGGCGACTTCGCCTGCGAGCGCTTCGCTGTGGATCACCAGTGCGAGTTCGGTGTTCAGATGCGCGGACCGCGGATCGAGGTTCATCGAACCGATCACCAGTATCTTTCGATCGATGACGTAAGTTTTCGCATGCAGGCTCGCACGCGATTGCGATCCGGCAATGCCTGGCCTCGGCTGGTTCTGGATCGGTCGGAATTCGTATAACTCGACGCCTTCTTTTAGCAGCGGCACGCGGTACGGACTGTAGCCGGCCTGCACGGCGATCGCATCGGTTGCGGCCATCGAGTTGGTCAGCACCGCCACGCGCACGCCGCGCTGCGTCAGTACGCCGAGCCCTTTCACACCCGCATCGTGCGGCACGAAATACGGCGAAATGACGAGGAATTCTTTCTGCGCATCGTGCGTCAGTTCGATCAGCCGTTGCATGGGTGGGCTGACGTAATCGTCGGTTGGTTTGACGATCTTGTCAGGCGTATCGGCCTTGAACTCGGCCGGTGCCCATGTCAGCCCAAGCGTGTTGCTCGCGATCTGCGCGGCGAGCGGTGTCGCGTTCAGCGGTTTTGCGTTGTACGGGTCCGCGTTGTCGCGCCAGTGCGCGCGCAGTTCGTCGCGCATCGCATCGAGTTCCTTCGGCTCGAACTTCTGATGATTCAATGCGCGCAACGGGTACGAACTACTGCTTTGCCAGAATTCGTCGAAGCTCGCCGAGACATCGTGCGTGATCGGACCCGCGGCGAGCACATCGAGATCGCGGAACTGCAGCGTCGTACTCGCGCTGAAATATTCGTCGCCGAGATTGCGCCCGCCCACAATCGACACCTGGTTGTCCGCGATCATCGCCTTGTTATGCATGCGTCGCGTGAAGCTGTCGATCTTCGTGAACAGATTCGCCGTGCGTTCGAACATGCCCCGGTGCGTGGTGCCGAACGGATTGAAGACGCGGATCTCGATGTTGTCGTGCGAGTTCAGCGCAGCCATCACGCTGTCGATGTCGTCGAAGTTCAGATCGTCGACCAGCATCCGCACGCGCACGCCGCGATCGGCCGCATAGAGCGCGGCACCGAGCAGCAGTTTGCCGGTCGTGTCCTCGTTGGCGATGTAGTACTGCATGTCGAGCGTTTTCGTCGCGGCGCGCGCGAGGGCGATGCGCATCTGCAGCGCTTCGGAGCCGTTCGACAGCACGCGAAAGCCCGATTCGCCCGGATGCGTGCGCTCAGGTGTGGTGAGTGCGTCAAGCAGGGGGGTTGGGGTATCGGCGGGCAGCGCGTGCGTAACCTCGCGATTCATCGAGGTGGCGGGTGGACGTGTTGCGCACGCACCGAGCAGCGTCGTGGCGATGCATAGCAGGGCTGTGCGGGCGGCTGCGGCGGCGATGTGCCGCCAGGGTGTGGTCGATGCGTGATGAGTAGAGAGGGAATACGCCGGCACGCTGCTTCCTCCGTCTGGGTCGACTGTCGAGTAGATGAGGCGTTGCCGCCAGGGCCGGGCGATGGCTTCGGCGCATCGCCCGGAGCGGATTCTGGAAGCGATTCTAAAGGGGAATGCCGTTACCCGGCGACCTGTCGGTCCGTGTCGGCCCGCGTCGACCCGCGCGCCGGGCGGCCCGCCCAGTAGCCAGCAAGTAGCGAGCCTGACAGGTTGTGCCACACCGAGAACAGCGCGCCAGGCAAGGCGGCGATCGGCGTGAAATAGAGTTTGCCGAGCGTCGCGGCAAGGCCGGAGTTCTGCATGCCGACTTCGATCGCGAGCGTCCGGCAAACCGATTCGTCGAAGCCGAGCAACCGGCCGCCCCAATAACCGCCGAGCAGACCAATGCCGTTATGCAGAACCACACCGAGCATCACGACGAGCCCGACCGACGCAATGCTCTTCTGCGTCCCACCGACCACCGCCGCGATGATCAGCAGGATCGCCACCATCGACACCAGCGGCAGCACCGGTTCAATTTTGCGCACGATGCGGCCGAACAGATGATTGATCACGAGGCCGACCGCGATCGGCACCGCGACGATCTGCAGGATGCTGAGCAGCATGCCGCGCACATCGACGGCAATCGATGCGTCCACATAGAGCCGTGTGAGCAGCGGCGTCGCGAACACGCCGACGAGCGTCGACAGCGCGCTGATCGTAACCGACAGCGCCACGTCGCCGCGCGCGAGATAGATCATGACGTTCGATGCCGTACCACTCGCCACGCTACCGACGAGCACCATGCCGGCCGTGAGATCGGGCGGCATCCGTAGCGCTTTCGCGATCGCCCATGCGGCGAGCGGCATCACGAGGTAATGCAGCACGATGCCGGCCACGACCGGAGCGGGCCGCGTGAACACGCGCTGAAAGTCCGCTACCGATAGCGTGACGCCCATTGCCAGCATGATGATGGTGAGCAGCGTGGTGACATGCGGCGCGATGCCGCTTACCGATGCCGGCGAAAAATAAGCGGTGAGTGAAACGAGTACAGCCCACAGCGGAAAGAGACGGGTAACCCGGGCAAGCATGACAGGTGGTCCTTGGTTTTGTTTTGTGCTGGAAGCGATGGTGTGTGGCACGCGGTAGTGCCGTGCGAACGCGATGCGCAATCGCGGTGTTGCGGATCGTGCGGCGGGGGTATGGCAGCGGTGAGCATGCCGTGCGCGGCAGCGCACCCTCGTGAGATGCGCAGCGGGATGCACGCAGGCATCCGCCGCGCATTTTACCGTCGACGCGATAGATTGCCGGCACGACGAACGGCCGCACAAAAAAGAAACCCGCGCAGTGCGCGGGTTAAAACCCTGTCAGAGGAGTGTCAAAGTAAGACGGCTTCATCGTAGCGCGGCCACTCATCGCTCCCAACCAAGATCGCGTGCTTTGCTTAGCTCACGACGCGGGTTGCGACGATGCTGCAGCAGCCATCTGTACGTTGCGCAGGCTCAGCTTGTGAAAGCGCAGCGTCATCAGGAGTGCGACGCTGGCGAGTCCGGCCGCGAGTCCCCACCACAGTCCGCGCGTGCCGAAGCCGAAGTGGAACGCCAGCGTGTAGCCGGTCGGAAAACCGATACCCCAGTAGCCGATCGCGGCGGCGATCATCGGAATGCGCGTGTCCTTCAGTCCACGCAGGCAGCCCGAGCCAACCGTCTGCATGCCGTCGACGATCTGGAACAGCGCCGCAACGCCGAGCAGCGACGTGGCGAGCTGCACGGTCGCGGCGTTGCGCGGATCGTCGAGATGCAGATACAGCCCGACGATCGCATGCGGCGCCAGGATCAGTACGAGCCCCGACAGCGTCATGAAGCCGACGCCGAGCGCCAGCGCAACGAAGCCCGCATGCCGGGCCGCCAGCGGTTGCTGGGCGCCGGTCCAGAAGCCGACGCGCACGTTCGCTGCCTGACCGATCGCCAGCGGCACCATGAAGGCGACCGACGCGACGTTCAAGGCGATCTGGTGCGCAGCCAGCGACGACTCGCCGAGCACGCCGATCATCAGGCCGGTCGTGAGAAACAGCATCGTTTCGACGCCGTACGTAATTGCGACCGGCCAGCCGATGCCGAACAGCTCGCCCATCAGCGGCACGCTCGGGCGCGTGGCAACCGCGAAGTGGCGAAAGCGCGGGCGCAGATGCAGCAGTCCCATCAAGATGAGCGCGGACATCCAGACCGTGAACGTGGTCGCCGTCGCCGATCCGAGAAAGCCCAGATGCGGCAGTCCCCACGCACCGTGAATCAGCCCGTAATTCAGGAAACCGTTGACGAACACCCCGCCCAGCGACACCCACAGCAACCGCTTGGCCGCACCGATAGCGGGGAGGAACGAGCGCATCAGCCCGATCCCGATCAGGCTGCCGAGCGTCGCCCAGCGCAGCACGCCCGTGTATTCGCCGATGTTGTGCGCGAGCAAGGCCGGTTCGCCGAATGCGAGCAGGATCGGCGTTGCGAACGACAGCAGCACGAACGCCGGTATCGACAGCAATACCGACAGCAGGAAGCCGGTCCAGTAGATGTGCGGCACGCGCTCCTCGGCCTGGGCGCCGCGTGCGTGCGAGACGCTGACGCTGACCGAGGTCAGCACGCCCTGCAGCAGCGTGACCACGGTGAAGAACAGATTCGCGCCGAGGCCGCCCGCTGCGAGCGCATCGGCGCCGAGCGAGCCGAGCAATACGGTATCGGTCACGCTCATCGCCATCTGCGATAGCTGTGCAATGGCAAGCGGTGCGGCGAGGCGCGCAGTGTCGGCGGCATGGCGCGACAGCGACGGGGGCGCCGCGACGGAGCGCGAAAAGGCGGAACGGCCCGGTTGGGGTTGGCCGGTGTGGGTCATGGTTGGCCTGCAAATAGAAGCGGACGACACGGGCGACGCCGGTGTCGTGATTGATCAGTGTTTTCCGCTGAAGCTGACAAGCTGACAGCTTATTGCGTGCGCGCTCTGTTGTCGATCAACAGGCACACTTTTGGTGCGGGTTTGACGGGGAGGCTGAAGGGGCGCTGCTCGCTGGCGAAGTTTGCGCCCGCTACGCCTCGTGTACCGCGATGCGCGTGTCGCCCAGCAGCACGACCTGGCCTGCGCGGATTTTGCACGTTTTGCGCAGTTCGACCTGGCCGTCGACGAGCACTTCGCCGGCGGCGACACGCACCTTGGCGGAGCCGCCGCTGTCCGCGAGGCCCGTGATCTTCAGGAGATTGTGCAACTCGACGTAGTCGCCGGTCAGCGTGAAATCGAGGTTGGGCATGGCGTGTGCGACGGGAAAGCGGAACGGGTTCGCATCATAAGCCAGACGCCGGACAGATGCTTGTCCCGGGTGGTTTCGTGGGCTCGGGCCGGCAAATGCAAGCAGATGTTATGCAGATGTCAGGAAATGAAACGTTCCGTAACACTGCCTGTTTTTCACGAACTTCACTCGATACGGTCCGTCTGTGGGAATAACTGCTGCGCTTTTGCGGCAGTTCACAGAAACGATCGGGCGTCGCTGGCACCGAGGGCCAGTGGCTACAACGCCCGATCGCGACAACCTTGGAGAGGATAGCCATGACTCAGATTCGTTCGCTACTGATCGGTACCGCCCTGACCGCTGCATTGAGCACCGCATTGGGCATATTCGCTACCGGCGCTGCACTGGCACAGACGGCTACGCCGCCGGCTCCCGATACCGCAGGCCAGGCCCAGATGCAGCCGCCGGCCATGCAGGCACCTGCGGTGCAGGGTGCTGCGCAGCCAGGTGAAGCGGCACCCGCCGCACCGGCCGCCGCAGGCATCGAGCAGCCCGTCACGCCCGCTCCGCAGCGTCTGACCGCTTCCAGCCCAACTGACCCGCTGGTGCAAAAGCGCAATGCCGACGCGCAGGCAAATGCGAACTACAGCGCTTCGAAGAAGGCATCGAAGACGCAGTACAAGCAACAGGTTCATGACGCGAAGGTGAACCGCAAGGCCGACAAGCAGGCCGCGAACAATGAGATGAAGGCCGACATGAAGGGCACGCCGGCTCAGGCTGCGACGCCGGGTCCGGATAGCGGGCAGCACTAAGTGGCCCAATGAGCGGCGCAATGCCTACCGTCATGCAAAGGAGGAACCCAATGATGAACAAGCTCGTTAGCGCGATCGGCATGACGCTGGTTGCGGGTTGTCTGTCCGCGGCGGCTGTCGCGCAGTCGCACGATCCGGTGTCGGAGCCCACGACGCACGCCGATAAAAAGGCAGCGAAGGCTCAGGCGAAGGCGGACCATAAAACTTCGGTCGCGCAGGCGAAGGCGGACAAACAGCAGACCGACGCACAGGCCGATGCCGACAAGGCGACGGCCGACGCGAAAGTGAAGGACGCGAAGAAGGAATAGCGAGGCGCGGGGAGAAGTCGCTCGATGTCCGGGCTTTCTCCTTCGCTTAACGCCTGTGTGACAGGCGGCCCGGAGCACGTGAGTGTCCGGGCCGCTTTTTTGCGCCTGCGCCACGCACCGGGTGGCGCCGCATGATGCGTGATTACGTGGTCCGGTGAGCGACTGGCAGCGCGCCGGAAAATAGGGTGCTTGCCGCCATGGGCTGTACGGATATACAGTGGCAGTCGCTTACCACTCTCGCCACCGCCCACCGTGCTCTCCGTCGCTGATTCCCCGCTGCCCGACACCGCCGCCTGGCTCGCCAGGCTCAACGACGCGCAGCGCGAAGCCGTCGAGTACGGCACCGCCGACGCGACCCAGCTGCCGGGCGCGCTGCTGGTCATCGCCGGCGCGGGGTCCGGCAAGACCAACACGCTCGCGCACCGCGTCGCGCAGCTAATCGTGAAGGGCGCCGACCCGCGGCGCATTCTGCTGCTGACCTTCTCGCGCCGCGCCGCGCAGGAAATGACCCGGCGCGTGACACGCATCGCGGGCGCCGCACTCGGCACGCGTCCGGTGGCCACCCAGAGCCTGACGTGGTCCGGCACGTTCCATAGCGTCGGCGCGCGGCTGCTGCGCGAATACGCCGAACGGATCGACCTGTCGCCGGCGTTCACGATCAACGACCGCGAAGATTCCGCCGATCTGATGAATCTCGTGCGTCACGAACTCGGCCTGTCCGCCAAGGAGCGCCGTTTTCCGTCGAAGAGCACCTGCTTCGCGATCTATTCGCGGGTCGTGAATACGGGCGCCACGCTCGCGGACGTGCTGGCCCAGGCGTTTCCGTGGTGCTGCGAGTGGGAAGCAGACCTGCGCATGCTGTTCGCCGCCTACGTCGACGCGAAGCAGAAGCAGAGCGTGCTCGACTACGACGACCTGCTGCTGTACTGGTCCTACGTTGCAGCCGAACCCTCCATTGCCGCCGATCTATCGAGCCGCTTCGATCATGTGCTCGTCGACGAATACCAGGACACCAACCGCCTGCAGGCGTCGATCCTGCTCGCGCTAAAACCCGATGGGCGCGGCCTGACCGTGGTCGGCGACGACGCGCAGTCGATCTATTCGTTTCGCGGCGCGACGATACGCAACATTCTCGACTTCCCCACGCATTTTGATCCGCCCGCGAAGCAGGTGACGCTCGAGCGCAACTACCGCTCGACACAACCGATCCTCGCCGCATCGAACGCGGTTATCGATCTCGCGGCCGAACGCTTTACGAAGAACCTGTGGACCGACAAGGCGTCCGCGCAGCGCCCCCGTCTCGTCACCGTCGAGGACGAAGCCGCGCAGGCCCGCTATGTCGTCGAGCAGGTGCTCGAAGCGCGCGAAGGCGGCATGACGCTGAAGGCGCAGGCGGTGCTGTTTCGCGCGGCTCATCACAGCGCCGCGCTCGAAATCGAACTGATGAGACGCAACATTCCGTTCGTGAAATTTGGCGGGCTGAAGTTTCTCGATGCGGTGCACGTGAAGGACATGCTGGCGGTGCTGCGCTGGGCGGAGAATCCGCGCGACCGGGTCGCGGGGTTTCGTGTGATGCAGTTGTTGCCCGGGGTCGGGCCGGCTACTGCTGGGCGTGTGCTGGATCAGGTGGCTGCTCATGCGGGTGTACGCACGGCCGATGCGCTCGCTGCCTTCACGCCACCAGCGCGTGCATTCGAAGACTGGCAGCCGTTTGCCGCGCTGATGTCGGCGGTATGCGGGCGCGAATCGCCGTGGCCCGCCGAGTTCGAACTGATCCGGCGCTGGTACGAGCCGCATCTCGAGCGCAATCACGAGGACGCGGCAATCCGTCATGCGGACGTGCTGCAGATGGAGAGCATCGCGGGCACGTACCCATCGCGCGAGCGTTTCCTGACCGAACTGACGCTCGATCCACCCGATGCCACCAGCGATGAATCCGGCGTGCCGCTACTCGACGAGGACTACCTGATCCTGTCGACGATTCATTCGGCGAAGGGCCAGGAATGGCGCAACGTGTTCGTGCTGAACGGCGTGGACGGGTGCATTCCGTCGGACCTGGGCACCGGCAGCGAAGAAGAAATAGACGAGGAGCGACGCCTGCTCTACGTGGCGATGACGCGCGCCAAGGAAGACCTGCATATCGTCGTGCCGCAACGCTTTTATGTGCACAACCAGACCCATCTCGGCGACCGGCACGTCTGGGCGTCGCGAACCCGCTTCATTCCCGCGCATCTGATGTCGCACTTCGATGCGTATGCGTGGCCGCACGTCGCGCCTCCGGCGGCACCGACTGCAGCCGGGCTCGCGGCCGCAGCGCAGGCGAAGCTGCAGATCGCGGCGAAGCTCCGCAAGATGTGGGAGTGAGGCGGCGTCGCTGGCGCGTTCAGCGCGACGGTCGCTGCGTGCGCAGGGGGGGCGGCGTGAAGAAGTTGCGCAACCACGCGGCGAGGCGCGCGAATATATCGTAGGGTTCCTCGACGAAAATTTCCGGCTTCAGCAACCGCAGATACTCCATGATCTGCTGCGCTTCCTGCTTCTGGAATGAGCCATGCGCGATGCCAAGACGCAGCAGTCCGCGCAGTTCACCGAGCTTCTCGCGGGCCGCGCTGCCCACGCTTGCTTCACACGCGACCTTCGCCTCATACACCCGCTGACGTAGCGATTCAGCCAGTCGCCATGCGGGCGTCTGCATGGTTTCCTCGAGCGTCTGGATATCCTGCGCGGCGGATTTGATCTGCGTGGCGAGCGGCTCGACCATCAACGCGTCGCCTTGCGCTTCCTCGACGATGGCTGCCGCCCAGCTGTGGGCCTGCTTCGCGAGTTCTTCGGGAGTCCATTCGGTGCGCACGGCAAAACCGAAACCGAATTCGGTCGCCTGCCGCATCAGGATCGCGACGACGTCCGGAAACTCCTTGCCGAGCGTGCGCTTGGCCCATGCGTACTGACCGCCCGCGAGCATGCGCTGCACGGCGTGTTCGGTCAGCGGCACCATGTTATCGAGCAGCTTCGCCCGTAAAAAATCTTCAAACGACGGCGTTGCGAACTGTGGATCGAGCTTCAGCGACACGCGCAGAAATGCTTCGAAATCCTTGCGCAGCGACGCGATGGTTTCGTCCTTGAGTGTAAGGATGATCTGACCCATGTCTTATCCCGTGTGGTCGTGCGCGCGCGACACCGCTGGGGAGCAGCGGTCCGCCCTTTCCTCGGGAGCGAAGCGCAGCGATGCCGGCGCGGTGACTTCCTGCTTCCCGCGCGGGTCTCGAAGACGAGCTCGGGAACGCGAGTCCGGTGTGCGGACTACGACGGTATATCGGCGGGATGGCGGAAAACTTGAGCGGGATAGACGTGCCTGCTCCGCCGGTTATCGAAGCACCACGCCTTGCCACAGGAAGAACACGGCAAGGCCGACGGCGATCGTCAGTAGCGGGCGGCGCGTGAGCGCACTGACCACGATTGCCGCGAGCGCACCGACCAGCTGCGGATTGCGCCACGTCAATTCGGCCTCGGTGCCGTGCGGCGAGACCGCCATCGGCACGATGATCGCAGTCAGCACGGTGACCGGAACGAAGCCCAGCGCGGTGCGCACGAGCGGGGGAAAAACGAGCCGGTCGCCGAGCAGGAAAACCGTCGCGCGGATGAGCCAGGTGATCAGCGCCATGCCCAGAATCAGGATCACGTAGTTCATTGGCTTGCCTCGGTGGTGTGTTGGCTCAATGCGCCTCGACGCGACAGCAGCACGCCGACCACGACGCCGGCGAATACCGCGCCGAGCAGGCCGAGCTTGTAGGGCCATCCCTGCCAGAAGAACGCCAGCGCGCCAGCCGTTGCCGCAGCGGCGACATAGCGGATCGCGACGAGCTGCGGCACGACGATCGCGATGAAGGTTGCGACCATCGCGAAATCGAGGCCGAGCGACTGCAAGCCCGGAAACGCGGCGCCGAACAGCAGGCCGGCGAGCGTCCAGATCTGCCAGTTGATATACATCGACAGACCCGAGCCCAGGAAATAGTACGGGCCGACCGAACCCGGCGGATGCAGCCGGTAGTGCGCCCAGGCGACGGCGAAGACCTCGTCGGTGAGCAGGCCGCCGAGGGTCCAGCGCCAGTGCATCGGCAGATGCGCGACGTGCGGGGCGAGCGTGGCGCTATACAACATGTGGCGCAGGTTCACGATTAGCGTCGTTGCCCAGACCACGGCGAAGCCCGCATGACCGGCGATCAGCCCGAGCGCGATGAACTGCGCCGAACCGGCGAAGACGACGAGCGACATCAGTTGCCCGTGCCATAGATGCAATGGACCGGACGCGACCAGTGTGCCGAAGATCACACCGAACGGCGCAGCACCGACGAGCATCGGAACGGTATCGCGCGTACCGGCGGTGAATGCGCGAAAGCGGGTGGTTTGAGTCAATTGAGTCAATCTTTCCTCCTGTCCTGGCGAGCATAACGGCGCGGGACACGGGTGTGCTTGTACGTTCTTGCGGTATGAGCGGTATGAGCGGTATGGCGGCAGGTGCGCCGTGTGCTGAAGACGGTCGATGCGTCGCAGCGCAGGGATAAGACTGCAGGGCCTGAGACGGGGATTTGTTTCAGACGCCTTGCCAGCGTCCGGGTGGCACGCCGAACATGCGTCGGAAATGCCGCGTGAAATGGCTTTGATCGGTGAAGCCGCTGGCCGCCGCGACATCGGCGACCGAGGTGCCTGCCCGCAACGGCGCGAGCGAGCGTTGCAGGCGAACCTGATTGCGCCACGCGTGTGGCGGCAGACCCGTGGTCTGTGCAAAAAGACGCGCGGCATGAAACGGCGACAGGCTCACGGCCTCGGCAAGTTGCGCGAGTGTCAGCGCAGCGGTGAGGTCGCCGGTGAGGCAGTCTTTCATCGCGGCGACGCGGCGGTCATCGGAACCGGCCGATTGCGCGACGGGTCGCGTGCGTCCGTAGCGCACGAGCAGCATCGACAGTGCGTCGAGCAATGCGGCCTCGGCGGCGAGCGGATCGGCCGCGTTTTCTTCGAGCAGATGATGGGCGCGGCGCAACCGGTCGGCGAGATGCGGGTCGCGGATTACGCCGGGCTCGAACCACGGTAGCGGTTGCGCGCGTCCGGCAATGTCGGTGGCCAGATCGTGGATGAAATCGACCGGCACGTACATCACGCGATAACGCCAGCCGGCCTCGACCGCACGCGCGCCGGTGTGCAGTTCGCCGGGATTGATGACCGGCACGCTGCCGGCCTCGGCGACATAGTGCGTGCCGCGATAGTCGTAACCCTCCGCGCCGGCCTCGATCACCGGGATCGTGTAGGCGTCATGCCAGTGCGGCGTGAACGCATGATCGCAATACTCGGCGGTGACGAGGTCCGCGCCGGGCAGAAGCGGCGTGCGCCAGTAGCGGGCGGAATCGCGGAAACGGGTGACGGTCATGATGGCAATCCGGCTTGGCCTGCCAGTTTAGCGCGGGTTTTAGCGCGGCTGCGTGGCCGTGTGGCCGCATGGCAGCCGGGCAGGGCCTACTTCGTCGGGATCGCCGTGCCTGCTGGCAGCGGGACGGCGGTTACGCTGTTCTTGGCACTGCCGGTCGCGATCCGGTCGCTGTAGGTCAGATAGACGAGCGTATTGCGTTTCGCGTCGACGACGCGCACCACGTGCAACGTCTTGAACACGAACGACATGCGTTCGGTGAACACATCTTGTTGCTGCTTGAGCGGCCCGTTGAAATGGATCGCACCGATCTGGCGGCAGGCAATCGACGCTTCGGTCGGATCTTCGGCAAGGCCGAGCGAGCCCTTGATACCACCGGTGCGCGCCCGCGAGACATAGCACGTCACGCCACCGACGAGCGGATCGTCGTACGCCTCGACGACCACGCGGTCGGAGCCCGTTACGCGGAAGTTGGTGTTGACGCTCGCGACTTCCTCGCCATGGGCGTACGGCATCAGCAGCGCTGCGCAGGCCGCGAGCGGGATGATCGAGAGGATGGATTTCATGGGGGAGGCGGTTTGCGGGTTGGGAAAGCCGTCATCCTATACCAGCGGTATGGCGGGCGATCCGCGCGAGCCACCAAAAATAAAGCCCGCTATGACTAGCGGGCTTTCAGAATCTTGGCTCCTCGACCTGGGCTCGAACCAGGGACCTACGGATTAACAGTCCGGCGCTCTACCAACTGAGCTATCGAGGAACAGCAATACAACGGTTCACGACATAGACACAAAAAAGCCCGTTCTGATTAACGGGCCTTTGCAATGCTTGGCTCCCCGACCTGGGCTCGAACCAGGGACCTACGGATTAACAGTCCGGCGCTCTACCAACTGAGCTATCGGGGAACAACAACAGCGAAGAAGCGAAATTGTAGGGGGCGCTACAGAACCTGTCAATACCCAAGGTATTCCGGGGCACAGGCGCGCGGCGCTACCGTGCCCGCGGGGCAGGCGGTGCTCAGCGCTCGAGAAGCGCCAGCTTGTCCTTCACATCCTTGAATTCGTCGGCTTCGGGCAGCGGCAACTTGGTCTTCGTGATGCTGGGCCAGCCCTTCGCGAGTTCCGCGTTCAGTGCGGTGAAGTCCTGCTGGTCGCCAGGTACGTCTTCTTCCGCGTAGATCGCGTTCACCGGACATTCGGCGACGCACACGGCACAGTCGATGCACTCGTCGGGATCGATCGCGAGAAAGTTGGGACCTTCGCGAAAGCAGTCCACCGGGCACACGTCGACGCAGTCGGTATAGCGGCATTTAATGCAGCTTTCGGTCACAACGTGGGTCATTCAGGCAACTCCTGCTTGCAATATCGGGGCGGCAAAACGGGGGGCGAAATGCCAAAGGCGCTATTGTAACGTAACCCGAAATCCCGTATCACGCATTGGCGCGGGGGTTTTATACCGATTGGTGATTAGTTTATGGGCGGCAGCCGGGCACCCGGCGGCTACACCGTCCGCGCAGCCGCATTCGGGTAACATGGGGCGATTGGCGCGCGAGAGGCGGGCCGCAACAAACAGGTCTCTTCAAGGACTGCCGGCATCAGCCGACCGGTGTGCACACCATGATCATTACCTCGCTGCTCGATACCGATCTCTACAAGTTCACGATGATGCAGGTCGTCCTGCATCGTTTCCCGGCCGCCAGCGTCGAATACCGGTTCCGTTGCCGCACGAAGAACGTCGATCTCGTGCCGTATGTCGCCGAGATCCGTGAAGAAGTGCGCAAGCTCTGCGAACTGCGCTTTACCGACGACGAACTCGACTATCTGCGCCGGATGCGTTTTATCAAGGGCGATTTCGTCGAATTCCTCGCACTCTTTCACCTGAACGAAAAGTACATCTCGATCACGCCGTCGCCGAAGAACAACGGCGAGATCGACATCGAGATCAAGGGTCCGTGGCTGCACACGATCCTCTTCGAGATCCCGGTGCTCGCGATCGTCAACGAGGTCTACTTCCGCAACACGCAGCAGCATCCCGATTACAGCGAAGGCCGCGAACGTCTGCGCGAGAAGATCAAGCTGCTCGGCGCGCGGCCCGAATTCGCCGATTGCAAGATCGCCGACTACGGCACGCGCCGGCGCTTCTCGAAGCAGTGGCACGAAGAGGTGGCGCTCACGCTGAAAGAGGGGCTCGGTGAGCAGTTTGCCGGCACCAGTAACGTGTTCTATGCGATGAAGCACGGCCTCACGCCACTCGGCACGATGGCGCACGAGTATCTGCAGGCTTGTCAGGCGCTCGGTCCGCGGTTGCGCGATTCGCAGATCTACGGCTTCGAAATGTGGGCGAAAGAGTACCGCGGCGACCTCGGCATCGCGCTGTCCGACGTGTACGGGATGCAGGCGTTTCTGCGCGACTTCGATATGTATTTCTGCAAGCTCTTCGATGGCGCGCGCCACGACTCCGGCGATCCGTTCGACTGGGGCGAGCGATTGCTCAAGCACTACGAGGACAACCGCTGCGACCCGCGCACGAAGGTGCTGGTGTTCTCCGACGCGCTCGATATCCCGAAGGTTCTGCAGCTCTACGAGCGTTTCCGCAATCGCTGCAAGCTCGCGTTCGGCGTCGGTACCAACCTCACCAACGACCTCGGCTATAACCCGCTGCAGATCGTCATCAAGATGGTTCGCTGCAATGGCCAGCCGGTTGCGAAGCTGTCCGATTCGCCGGGTAAGAACATGTGCGACGACAAGGCGTATCTCGCGTATCTGCGTCAGGTGTTCGGCATTGCAGCGCCGACCGAAGAAGCGGAGCAATAGCGGGCGATTCGCCATTTGCGCAACGTGCCGCCGGTATAATTTCCGCGTGACGGAACCCCGTTATACCGCTATCGAACCAGGACTCGCCCATGGACACATCGACTGCCCGCCGTAATATCCTCGCGCGCATCCGCGCGGCGCAGGGGCGCGATGGCGAGCCGTCCGATGTCGAACGCGAAGCGGCCGACGACTATCTGGCGCGTCATCCCGAAGGCCCGCGTCCGGAGTTGCCCGGTGACCTGATCGAGCGCTTCATCGTTGAAGCACGCAAGATGGCGACCACGGTCGATACCGTCGACACCCTGAGCGATGTGCCCGCCGCCGTACAACGTTATCTCGTCGCGCACGACCTGCCGGTGAAGGCCATTGCATGGCAGACACTGCAAGACCTCGCATGGGCCGGCGCGGGCATCGAGGTTGAATTTCGCAAACCGCAGGATGCCGACAAGGTCGGCATCACCGGTTGTTTCTGCGCGACGGCGGAGACCGGCACGCTGGTGTTGTTGTCGGGACCGCAAACCTATGCATCCGCGGGACTACTGCCCGAGACGCACGTCGCGATCGTGCCGGCTTCGCGCATCGTGGCGGGACACGAGGATGCGTTCGGTCTGATTCGCAGCGAACGCGGCGAACTACCGCGCGCGGTCAATTTCGTCTCGGGCCCGTCGCGTACTGGCGATATCGAGCAGACCATCGTGCTCGGTGCGCATGGTCCGTATCGCGTCCATGCGATCGTCGTGCGCGGCGCGTGAGCCGAGTTTTCAGCTTCTTCAGTTTCTTCGCCGTAGCCGGTCGTCACGTGCTGCGAGCGATCTTTCAACCCGACAGGATGTACCTATGAAACGACATGCCGTCCTGGCATGCCTCGCGTTCGCTGCCGCATGCGCGGGGTGGCCGCAACTGGCCGACGCTGCGACGCTCGATGGCGCGGCGCTGTCCGCGTGGTGGGGCGCGCCGTTCGCCGGCATGCTGCTGTCGATCGCGATCTTTCCGCTCGTTGCGCCGGCGTTCTGGCATCACCACTTCGGCAAGGTATCGGCGGCGTGGGCAGTGGTGTTCCTCGTGCCGTTCGCTTTTGCATTCGGTACGCACACGGCATTTGGCTCACTGATACACGCGTTGCTCGAGGAATACGTACCGTTCATCGTGTTGCTTACCGCGCTGTACACCGTGGCTGGCGGCATTTGCGTGCGTGGCAACCTGCGCGGCACGCCGCGGCTGAATACGACGATCCTCGTGCTCGGCACCGTGCTCGCGAGCATTATGGGGACGACCGGTGCCGCCATGCTGCTGATCCGCCCGCTCCTGCGCGCGAACGACAATCGCAAACATGTCGTACATGTCGTCGTGTTCTTTATCTTTCTGGTGGCGAATGCAGGTGGCTCGTTGTCGCCGCTTGGCGATCCGCCGTTGTTCCTCGGTTTTCTGAATGGCGTGGGTTTCTTCTGGACCACGCAGCACCTTGCACTGCCGATGCTCTTTGTCTGCGTCGTGCTGCTCGCCGTGTTCTACGCGATCGATTCATACTATTTCCATCGCCGCGAGGAGCAACGTCCGGCCACACTCGATCCGACGCCCGATTCGCCGAAACTCGCCATCGACGGCAAGATCAACTTCGCGTTGCTCGTCGCGGTGATCGCGCTCGTGCTGATGAGCGGCCTGTGGAAGCCCGGTGTCGAGTTCGATGTATTCGGCACGCACGTCGCGTTGCAAAACGCGCTGCGCGATGTGGCGCTGATCGTCGTCACGCTGGTCTCGCTCGCCGTGACGCCGCGCGCGGCGCGCGCCGGCAACGACTTCAACTGGGCGCCGATCGAAGAGGTCGCAAAGCTGTTCGCCGCGATCTTCGTGACGATCGCGCCGGTGATCACGATCCTGCGCGCCGGCGAGGCGGGCGCATTCGCCGGCATCGTCCATCTCGTCAACGACGTGTCCGGCACGCCGCGCGACGCGATGTATTTCTGGGCGACGGGTATCCTGTCGTCGTTTCTCGACAACGCGCCGACCTACCTGGTGTTCTTCAACCTCGCGGGCGGCGATGCGCAGACGCTGATGACTACCGGCGCCACGACGCTCGCCGCGATCTCCGCGGGCGCGGTGTTTATGGGCGCGAACAGCTATATCGGCAATGCGCCGAACTTCATGGTGAAGGCGATTGCCGAATCGCGCGGTGTGCGGATGCCGGGTTTTTTCGGCTATCTTGCGTGGTCAGGGGCGATACTGATTCCGGTGTTTCTCGTCACTGGCTGGCTGTTTTTCTGAATGCGGCTGATAGCGTGTGTGCGTGCCCTCGGGTGGCGACGTGCAGCGCGGTTTCTGGAGCGATGTAATGCAGAAGATTCTGGTTGCGCGTCCGATTTTTCCGGACGTGATCGAGCGGCTCAAACAGTATTTCAACGTCGACTGGAATGACGGCGACGTTCTCGAGGCCGATGAATTTACGCGGCGGCTCGCGGACTGCGACGGCGCCCTGACGGCCGGCGACCCGGTCGGTGCGGCCGTGCTGGCCGCGGCACCGCGTCTGCGCGTGGTGTCGAACATGGCGGTCGGCTACAACAACTTCGACATGAATGCGTTCAATGCGGCAAACGTGCTGGGCACGAACACGCCGGACGTGCTGAACGAATCGACCGCCGATTTTGGCTGGGCACTGATGATGGCAACTGCGCGCCGCATCGCAGAGTCGGAGCACTGGCTGCGCGCAGGCCACTGGCAGAAGTGGGCTTACGACGGTTTTCTTGGCACAGACGTGTATGGGGCGACGCTGGGTATCGTCGGCATGGGCCGCATCGGTCAGGCGCTTGCGCGCCGTGCGCGCGGTTTCAACATGCGTGTGATCTATCACAACCGTTCGCGCGTCGCGCCGGCCATCGAAGCCGAACTGAACGCGCAGTACGTATCGAAAGAAGCGTTGCTGCAGCAGGCCGATCACGTGGTGCTCGTGTTGCCCTATACGAAGGAAAGCCATCACACGATCGGTGCCGCTGAACTCGCGCTGATGAAGCCCACCGCCACGCTGACGAACATCGCACGCGGCGGCATCGTCGACGACGCGGCGCTGGTCGACGCGTTGCGCGCGAAGCGGATTGCGGCGGCCGGGCTCGATGTCTACGAAGGCGAACCGAAGCTCAACCCGGCGTTGCTGACGGTGCCGAACGTCGTGCTCACGCCGCATATCGCGAGCGCGACCGAATCGACCCGCCGCGCGATGGCCAACCTTGCCGCGGACAATCTGATCGCGGCGCTCGGTGTCGGTCCACAAGCGGGGCATCCACCGAATCCGATCAATCCCGAAGTGCTGGGGAAGGCGCGCGCATGACGATGACTCTCGTAGCGGCGATCGTCGTGATCGTCGCGCTTGCTGTGGCGCTCGTGATAGCGCTGCTGATCCTGATGCGCGGAGCGGGGCGCTCGCACCAGGACGCGTTGCTGACTGAACTCGGTGAACTTGGGGACCGCACGGTCGCCGCAACCGACACGCAGACGCGTGCATTCGAACGGCTCGAGCGCGAACTGCGCAGCGAGATCGTCGACACCGCGCGTACGTCGCGCACCGAACTGAGCGGCGGCTTCGCGCAGTTCCAGCAGACGCTGGCCGCGCAGCTGACAAGCATCGCGACGGTGCAGAACAGTCAGATCGACGGTTTCGCGCAGCAGCTGATGAAGCTCACCGAGACCAATGCACAGCAACTCGAAGCGGTACGCCAGAGCCTGCAACTACAGGCCCAGCATGCGCGCGACGAACAGGGCTCGGCGTTGAAGCGCTTCGGCGACACGCTGACGCAACAGCTTTCGCAACTGACCGAAGCGAACGACCGCCGCTTCGGCGAAGTGCGCGCGACGATCGAACAGCGCCTGAAAGACATCGAGACGAACAACGCGACGAAGCTCGAAGAGATGCGCCGCACGGTCGACGAGAAACTGCACGCAACGCTCGAACAGCGTCTTGGCGAATCGTTCAAGCTCGTTTCAGATCGACTGGAGCAGGTACATCGCGGGCTCGGCGAGATGCAGACGCTGGCCGCGGGCGTTGGCGACCTGAAGAAGGTGCTGACCAATGTGAAGACGCGCGGCACCTGGGGCGAAGTGCAGCTCGAGGCGCTGCTCGAACAGTTGCTGACACCCGATCAATACGCGAAGAATGTCGCGACTGTGCCGAAGAGTAATGAGCGCGTCGAGTTCGCGATTCGCTTGCCGGGCAACACATCGGCGGATGGTGTGCCTGTGCCCGTATGGCTGCCACTCGACGCGAAATTTCCGCGCGAGGACTACGAACGCTTGATCGATGCGCAGGAGCGGGCCGACCCGGTCGCGGTTGAAGAAGCATCGCGCGCGCTCGAGGCGCGGGTGCGCGCCGAAGCACGCTCGATCGCGGAGAAATACGTGTCGCCGCCGCACACCACCGACTTCGCGCTGCTCTATCTGCCGACTGAAGGGCTCTACGCGGAGGTCCTACGCCGCACGGGTCTGACAGACTTGCTACAGCGCGAATATCGCGTGACGATTGCCGGGCCGACGACGCTCACGGCATTGCTGAACAGTCTGCAGATGGGCTTCAGGACGCTCGCGATCGAGAAGCGTTCGAGCGAAGTGTGGCAGGTGCTCGGCGCGGTGAAGACGGAATTCGGCAAGTTCGGCGACGTGCTGGCGAGAACCAAGACACAGCTCGAAACCGTCACCCGATCGATCGAAGCCGCCGAGGTGCGCACGCGCGCAATGGGCCGCAAGCTACGCGACGTCGAAGCGTTACCCGGCGAGCAGGCAAGCGGCCTGCTGGGTGATGCGGTGAGTGGGGCTGATACGGACGAGTCGTAGAGATCGGTTTCAGTGCCGGTGAAGCAAGCATAAACCGCGTGGATAGGCCATATGCCACGCGGCGTTCGAATCACTAAAAGATTCAGTCAGCCTTGAGCACCGCACTCGCGGCGAGCGCATCGAGCGCGGCCCCGGTCATCCGAACGACGCGCCAGTCGGGCAGCACCGTCGCGCCCATCTTCTGATAGAAATCGATGGCCGTCTGGTTCCAGTCGAGCACCGTCCACTCAAAACGCCCGCATTCGCGCTCCACGGCCAGCGCCGCGAGCCGTTGCAGCATCGCGGTGCCGAGCCCGCTACTGCGTTGCGACGGCTGCACATACAGGTCTTCCAGATACAACCCGCGCCGGCCGACGAAGGTCGAGAAATTATGGAAGAAGAGCGCATAGCCGACGATGCTGCCGGCGTCTTCCGCGACCAGCGCTTCCGTCAACGCCCGCGCACCGAACAGCGCATCGTGCAAGCCCGCTTGCGTCGCGGTGAGCAGATGCGTGAGCTTTTCGAATTCCGCCAGTTCGACGATCAGCGAGTAGATCGCTTCGACATCGGCGGGAGTTGCCGCGCGGATTACGGCAGCCATTACGCTTCCTCGGGCACGTCGCTTAGCTGGATCTCGATGCCGCCGAAACGCGATGCCACCCAGTTATAAGCGTGACATGCAATCCACAGCAGCACGAAACCGAGGATCGCATTCAGCAGCAACGCGCTGAACACCGTACTCAGTTCGAGCGACCCGTAACGGAAGAAGGCCAGCAGGGCGCCGATCAGCACGATCGGTACGCTGAAGGTCAGATAGACGAGAATCAGCGCCTTGGCAGTCGGTCCCGGTGCAATGTACGAGAGCTGTTTTTTCATGTGAGTCCAACCCGTTGGTCAAGGTAGTTGCGTGAAAAGTGATGCATGGGCCTGCTGATCAGACAAGCCCGTCGAACAGCATGATATCGACGGTGTCTCCTGCGTCGATATTGGCCTGTTCGTGCGCGAGCACGATGAAGCAATTAGCTTCGCTCATCGAACTGAGCGCGCCTGAACTTTGCGAACCGGTCGGCACGACGTGCCACTGGCCTTTCGTATCCCGCTCTGCGATGCCGCGCTGATATTCAGTGCGTCCCGCGCGTTTGCGGATTGCTTCGCGGCTCGTGGCGGCGATCAACGGTACCGGCTGCGGTGTTGCGCCGGCCATGGCGAGCAGCGCTTCGCGCACGATTTGATAGAACGTCACCATCACGGCGACCGGGTTGCCCGGCAAGCCGAAGAATAGCGCGGGTTGTCCCTCGCCGGGCCGTTCGCCGGACCAGATGCGGCCGAACGCGAGCGGGCGGCCCGGCCGCATGGCGAGGCTCCAGAATGCGACATCGCCAAACGTTTGCAGCAGCTTGCGCGTGAAATCCGCTTCGCCAACCGAGACGCCACCCGATGTCAGCACGACGTCGGCGTTCGATGCCGCATCGCGTAGCGCGGCTTCG
This sequence comes from Paraburkholderia acidicola, assembly GCF_002362315.1. GTDB lineage: Bacteria > Pseudomonadota > Gammaproteobacteria > Burkholderiales > Burkholderiaceae > Paraburkholderia > Paraburkholderia acidicola. The sequence goes on along the minus strand of NZ_MTZV01000002.1, from coordinate 563,710 downwards.
AGTGCGGTCGGTTCGTCGCGGACCACGCCGAGATCGAGCGTATCGAGATTCAACCGGCGCAGCATCGCGGACAGCGTGTGGCGGTTGCTGTCGTACACGCAGCCTGGTGCAAGCGGCTCGCCCAGCGAGCGCAGTTCGTCGCCGGTCGAGAAGAACGCGACGCGCAGACGCCGCCGCACTGGCACTTCGCCAATACCCAGCGACGCGAGCAGACCGGCATCGCCGGCACGCACGATGCGTCCGGCATGCAGCGCGACACCGCCGCGCGCGAGGTCTTCGCCGGTGCGTCGACGGTTCGCGCCGGCGTGCAGCGCATCGGTGGGGAAGTGGATCGTTTCGCCTTCGCGTGTGACGAGTTCTTGCGGTACGACGGTGTCGCAGCCGGCGGGCAACCATGCGCCCGTCATCACGCGCACGCAGGTGCCTGCTGCGACCGTACCCGCGAACGGATGCCCGGCGAGCGCCTTGCCGGTCACGGTTAGCGTGACGTGACCGGGTTCGCCGATGATCGCTGCGCCGTCGAATGCGTAGCCGTCCATCGCTGAGTTGTCGTGAGCGGGAACGTCGATCGGCGACACGATGTCTTCGGCGAGCACGCGGTCGAGCGCATCGTGCAGCGACACACGTTCGATGTCGGCGAGCGGCGTTGCCCACTGACGCACGATGGCCTGCGCGGCATGGACCGGCAGGGCATGTGGGTCGTACTGGTCAACGCAACGGGAGAGATCGTCAGGCGTGGTCATGAATCGGGAGCGTCGCGGCCGGAAGCGGTCCGGTGACTTGCCGGGGCCTGTACTGGCGGTGTGCTGGCGAGTGGCCTGGAGAGCCTCATGAACGTTCGAGGTCGGCGAGTTCTTGTAACGAGTTCACATTGTAGAACGCGCGCTCGTCATCCAAGACGACTTCGACCGCCGTGTGGCGCGCGTACCACGCGCGCACCTTACGTTCACCCGCCTGCAGAAAGGCGGCGAGATCGTTGGCCAGCGAAGTGCGCAGCAGCACGAACACGGGATGAACCGAGCGCTGCCCCTGGGTATCAATGGTCGCGACTGTGGCGATGTCTGCGTGCACGGCGTCCAGTGCCTGCGCGAGACGCGTGGCGAGATCGGTGGGCAGGTTGGGGGTGTCGCACGGTGCGCTGAGCACGAACGCGGTGTCGGCCGTTTGCAATCCGGCCAGTAGCCCCGCGAGCGGTCCAGGAAAATCGGGCAGCGTGTCGCTGACGATGCGCGCCCGATACGGTGCGCCCAGTTCCGCATAACGCTCGAGATGGCGGTTCGCGCTGATCAGCAGTGGCCCGGTTTGCGGCGCGAGCCGCTTCAGCACGTGCGCTGCGAGCGGTTCGCCGTGCAGCGGCTGCAAGCCCTTGTCGACACCGCCCATGCGTGACCCGCGGCCGCCTGCGAGCACGAGGCCCGTGATGTGCGCGGTATCGATGGTCATGGGTGTGAGACGACGGCGTTAGCCGCCGATGTACGACATTTCGACGCGGCGTTCGTCCGCATCCTGTGCGGCGGCGCTGCCGCGCAATTGCGAATAGCGGTCGCTGCGCTGGTGCCAGATCTGCGCGACGGCGGTGGCGATCTCGGCATCGCTTGAGCCATTGCGTACGAGCGCGCGCAGATCATGTCCCGCCGATGCGAACAGGCACAGGTACAGCTTGCCTTCCGTCGACAGACGCGCCCGCGTGCACGACCCGCAGAACGCGCGCGTGACGCTCGAAATCACACCGATCTCGCCGCCGCCATCCACATAACCCCAGCGTTGCGCGGTTTCGGCGGGGCTGTGCGCGTCGAGCGGCACGAGCGGAAAGTGCGCGGCAATGCGCGCGACTACGTCGGCCGAAGGCAGCACTTCCGTCATGTTCCAGCCGTTCGACGTACCCACGTCCATGTATTCGATGAAGCGCAGCACAGCGCCGGAATGGCGGAAGCGGCGCGCCATCGGAATGATTTCGGCATCGTTCGTCCCGCGCTTGACGACCATGTTGATCTTCACCGGCGCGAGCCCCACGGCCTGTGCGGCCGCGATACCGTCGAGTACGTCGGCAACCGCGAAATCGGCATCGTTCATGCGGCGGAACAGCGTGTCGTCGAGTGCGTCGAGGCTCACCGTGACGCGCGTGAGGCCCGCGTCTTTCAGGCTGCGCGCCTTGCGCGCGAGCAGCGAGCCGTTGGTGGTGAGCGTCAGATCGAGTGGACGGCCAGCAGGCGTGCGCAGCAGCGCCAGACGTTCGATCAGGAATTCGAGGTTCTTGCGCAGCAACGGTTCGCCGCCCGTGAGGCGGATTTTCTCGACGCCATGCGCGACGAAGACGCGCGCGAGGCGCTCGATCTCTTCGAATTTCAACAACGCGCCGTGCGGCAGAAACGGATAGTCCTTGTCGAACACCGCGCGCGGCATGCAGTAGACACAACGAAAATTGCAGCGATCCGTCACCGAGATGCGCAGATCGCGCAGCGGCCGCGCCAGCGTGTCGTGAAGCACGCCGTTCGGCGCCAGGGCAGGACCGTCGATAACCGGCACTGCGCTGACATCGGTAAGAGGGATGATGCGTCGGGAGGACATGATGATTTGGTTGGGATTCAGACGCTCATTCTAGCGGAACGCTACGCCCACGGCTCTCGGGGCGAACGCGCGACCGACGGCCAAGAAAAAGCCCGCCGGGGAGGCGGGCTTCTTCACTACATCAGCTACGGATTAATTACAGCCTACTGCTGCGATTTGCCCGTTTCGACCTGTTGCATCGGCGCGGCATCGAGCGGCGGCAGCGGTTTGCGCTCGCGCGTCACCCGGGCCGGCTTGACCGCTTGCGCAGCGGCATCCTGTGCAGCACGCAGCTTGCTGGCGTCGGTATTGACCCACACCAGGCCCGCGCTTTCGAGCATCGGCTGCAGCGTTTCCGTCGTCAGGCCGTTGCGTTGCGGTGCGCGGACCGGCTCGGCGGCAGGTTCTGCTACCGGTTGCGGTGCGGCGGGTGCCGCGAATGCCACGGGTGCCGGTTCCGGCGTCGGTTGGGCTACCTCTGCCTGTACCTGGACGGGCTGGCTCACAGGAGCTGCGGGCGCTTCAACGGCGACGGCCGGCGCAGCTTCGCTAGCGACGAACGATGGTGCCGTTTCAGTCGTGACCGGTGCGGCTTCGACAACAGGCGCTGCAGCGACCGGTGCCACCTGGGCTGCCGGGGCTTCGACCGGTGCCGGAGTCGGCTCGATCGATGCTGCCACGGCCGGAGCCGGTTCTTCCTGCGCTGCTGCCACTGCCGGCGTTGCTTGCGCTTCTACGGCCGGCTCGGTGCTTTGCTCGACGGCTTGCGGCGTATGTGTCACTGCAACCGGCTCGGCGGCCTGCACCGGTGTTTCGGCGGCATGGACTTCGCTCGTCACAACGGCTTCTGCGGCAACCGCGGTAGCGGCCACTGCCACCACTGCCGGTTGAGCCACCGGCGCTTCATGACGACCGACCTGTTCCGGCGCACGCACGGGCGTTTCCGTCACTACACGGGCCACCTGGCCTTCGGTTTCGCCGCCCGCTTCAGCCACATCGGCTGCGTGGTTGACGTTGACGTTTTCGCCAGCGTTTTCGTTGCCATTTTCGCTGCCGTTTTCGTCTTCACGCTCGCGACGACCACCGCGACGGCCGCGACGGCGACGACGACGCTCTTCGCCTTCACGCGATGTGGCTTCCTGATCGATCGGGGGCTGGCCTTCGCCGGGCGCCGATTGAGCCGCAGCAAGAGCGGCGGCGTTCAGGGTTTCGTCCTGGGTTTGTGCTTCTACGGCTTCGGGCTGCTGCTTGCGGCGCTCACCACGCTCGCCGCGCGGTTGCCGATCGCCACGTTCCTGACGGTCACCACGCTCAGCGCGCGGGGCGGCTTCGGTAGCTTCGACGCGTTCGGTGCGATCCTGACCACGCTCGGTGCGCTCGCCACGGCCTTCACGACCTTCACGGCCCTCACGCTGATCGCGACCGCCACGTGCTTCGCGCGGCTCGCGGCTTTCACGCGGTTCGCGTGGCTCACGGCCTTCGCGCGGTTCACGCTCCTGGCGTTGCGGCTGCTGTCCCGGACGGTTACCGGTAGCGTTTTCGCCGCGCGGACCTGCGCCGCCACGACGGTTGCGATTGCGCTCGCCACTGCGTTCACCGCGTTCGGTGCGCTGTTCGCGGGCCGGACGCGTCGGCTTTTCGGCCGGTGCGGGGGCCGGAGCCGGCGCAGCCGGCTGCACGCCGAACAGATTCTTCAACCAGCCGATGAAACCGCCTGCAGCCGGTGTCACCGCGACCGGTGCCGGCGTCGGTGCAGCCGCTGCCGGCCTGGCCGCAGCGCTCGGCGCCGGTTTTTCCGGCGTGATGCCCTTTACCACGGCTTCCTGCTTGGGCTTTACTTCCTCGGTGCGCTTGCTGTAGCCGGTTTCCGACTCCAGTTCGTGCGCCGCTTCTTCGGCCATCTTCCACGAAGCACGCGGCTCGTCGAGGCGCGTGTCGTCGTGACGCAGGCGCTCGAGCTTGTAGTGCGGCGTATCGAGATGCTTGTTCGGGATCAACACGACGTTGACCTTGAAGCGCGATTCGATCTTGTTGATTTCCGCGCGCTTTTCGTTCAGCAGGAAGGCGGTCACTTCGACCGGCACCTGGCAGTGGATCGCCGCGGTGTTTTCCTTCATTGCTTCTTCCTGAATGATCCGCAGCACTTGCAGCGCGGACGATTCGGTATCGCGGATGTGGCCCGTGCCGTTACAGCGCGGGCAGGTCACATGGCTGCCCTCGGACAGCGCCGGGCGTAGCCGCTGGCGCGACAGTTCCATCAGGCCGAAGCGCGAGATCTTGCCCATCTGGACGCGCGCACGATCGTGCTTGAGCGCGTCTTTCAGGCGTTGCTCGACGTCGCGCTGGCTCTTCGCCGATTCCATATCGATGAAGTCGATCACGATCAGGCCGCCCAGGTCGCGCAGACGCAACTGGCGGGCGACTTCGTCGGCGGCTTCGAGGTTCGTGCGCGCGGCTGTTTCCTCGATGTCGGCGCCCTTGGTGGCGCGTGCCGAGTTCACGTCGATCGCGACGAGCGCTTCGGTGTGGTCGATCACGATCGCGCCACCCGACGGCAGCGGCACCGTGCGGGAATAGGCGGTTTCGATCTGATGTTCGATCTGGAAGCGCGAGAAGAGCGGCACATCGTCGTGATACCGCTTCACCTTGCTGACATTGTCCGGCATCACGATATCCATGAAGGCGCGTGCCTGGTCATGGATTTCGGTCGTGTCGATCAGGATTTCGCCGATATCCGGCTGGAAGTAGTCGCGAATCGCGCGGATCACGAGGCTCGATTCGAGGTAAATCAGCATCGGCTGACCGTTCGAACCGCTTTGCGACGCGGCTTCGATGGCGCGCCACAGTTGCATCAGGTAGTTCAGGTCCCACTGCAGCTCTTCCGCACTACGACCGATGCCGGCCGTGCGGGCGATGATGCTCATGCCTTCCGGCAGTTCCAGCTGCGCCATGGTTTCGCGCAGTTCCTGGCGGTCGTCGCCTTCGATCCGGCGCGATACACCGCCGCCGCGCGGGTTGTTCGGCATCAGGACGAGGTAGCGTCCGGCCAGCGAAATGAAGGTGGTGAGGGCTGCGCCCTTGTTGCCGCGCTCTTCCTTTTCGACCTGGACGATGAGTTCCTGGCCTTCGCGCAGTGCGTCCTGGATGCGCGCAGAGCGCATTTCGACACCGTCGCGGAAGTACTGGCGGGCGACTTCCTTGAACGGCAGGAAGCCGTGCCGGTCTTCGCCGTAGTTGACGAAACAGGCTTCGAGCGATGGCTCGATGCGGGTGATGACGCCCTTGTAAATATTGCCTTTGCGCTGTTCGCGGCCGGCGGTTTCGATGTCGATATCGATGAGTTTTTGCCCATCGACGATGGCGACGCGCAGTTCTTCCTGCTGCGTCGCATTAAACAGCATGCGTTTCATTGAACGGCTCCAGAGCGGCTTGCGCCGGCCCACCGATGCGCTGCGGTTGTCAGTCGCAGCAACGGTGAGGGCGGCGGCGCGCCGCACCTTATTGTGTTGTCACGGGCACGCTGGAGCTGGAACGTTGGCGGGAGAATTGCCTGAGAGGGCCCCGTCCGGCTGAAAATGGACGCGGTGCCGCAGGGCACATGCGAATACGGCTTCAAATAACGGCACAACACGCCGCGGTTGTCGGGCAGCCTGCCGTTCGCGCCTTCTGCGTCTGCCGGCGCGCCAACTGGGCGCAAAACCGGAGCCACGAAGACCGCGGCTATGCCGCGTGCGGGAAGGTTGCACAAAACGCCCGACTTCCCACCTGGGTGTCTCGCCTCATTTTGACGACGCCATGTTTCGCATTCATTCGCGAAACGCTACGGGCGCACGCCGTATTTTCGCCACTGGCCGCCTCGTCCCGCGGCAGCTTCCGCTGCCCGCCGACGACGCCCGCCAGTTAAATTCTTTTTTACCAAAGTTCCGTTACCGTCGGAGCCGGTCCTGACCGAACGCGCCTGTGGGCGCCGTCCCTGCCTGGCATTGGGTTCCGTGCGTGCAACTTGTTGCATCTCAATTTCAGGGTGAGCAACCCGCCCCGGCACAAGTAAAATACGCCTTTAACGCTTGCACCTGCGCAGTCTGTCCGGCTACCGGCGATGCGCCGGCCACTGCAGACTGCTGGGCAAATTATATTCAGAATGAAAGAGTTAGGCAAAATTTCCCAGAAATCGGTCGCAGGTGACCAGGTCTCGATGCTCGAAATCGACGAGGATACGGCCGGCCAGCGCATCGACAATTTCCTGTTAAAAGTCTGTAAAGGTGTGCCCAAAAGCCATATTTACAGAATCCTGCGCAGCGGCGAGGTGCGGGTCAATAAGGGCAGAATCGATGCCCAATACCGGCTGGTTTCCGGCGATATCGTGCGCGTGCCGCCCATCCGCGTGGCCCAGCCGGAAGACCCGGTCGCGTCGTCGAACGTGCCCGCCGCCCACTTTCCGATCCTGTTCGAGGACGATCACCTGCTGGTGATCGACAAGCCGTCGGGCGTCGCCGTGCATGGTGGCAGCGGAGTGGCGTTCGGCGTGATCGAGCAGTTGCGGCAGGCGCATCCGCAGGCCCGATTCCTCGAACTGGTGCATCGGCTCGATCGGGAGACCTCGGGTGTGCTGATGCTCGCCAAGAAGCGCTCGGCGCTGGTGGCGCTGCACGAGCAGATTCGCGAGAACCGCATGGACAAACGGTACTATGCGTGCGTTCAGGGCGAATGGGCGAGCGACTGGGGCCGCCGGCGCATCGTCAAGGAGCCGCTGCACAAGTACCTGCTGCCGGACGGCGAGCGACGGGTGCGGGTGCAACCGGACGGCTTGCCGTCACATACGGTGTTCAATCTGGTCGATCAGTGGCCCGGCTCCGGCTACGTGCTGCTCGAAGCGGAACTGAAGACTGGCCGTACGCATCAGATCCGCGTGCATCTGGCGCATCTCGGGCTGCCGATCCTCGGCGACGCGAAATATGGTGATTTCGCGCTGAACAAGGCGCTTGCGCGTGCCGATGCGCGTCCCGGCCTGAAGCGGATGTTTCTGCACGCTTACCGGCTCAAGCTCACGCACCCGGCTACCGGTGCGACGCTGCAGGTCGAGGCGCCGCTGCCGGCCGATTGCCGGCGTTTCGTCGATCAGTTGCGCGCATTGCGTGACCAAAGCGATGCAAGCGGCGGCGGTCGATGATCGTGCTGCATGCCGCCAGCCCGGCGGGGCGTCGATCCGTCGTTCCCATCCCACTTCCTGAAAGCGAGACGAAACCTGCATGGCTCGACAGCAATTTGACCTGATCGTCTTCGACTGGGACGGTACCCTGATGGACTCGACCGCCCACATCACGCGCAGCATCCAGTCCGCGTGCCGCGATCTCGGCCTGCCGGTGCCTGCCGATGAAGCCGCCAGCTTCGTGATCGGCCTGGGCTTGCGCGACGCGCTGCAAATCGCCGCGCCGACGCTCGATCCGGCGGACTACCCGCGTCTCGCCGAGCGCTACCGTTTTCACTATCTCGTGAAAGATCAGACCACCGAGCTTTTCGACGGCGTGCCTGCGATGCTGCAAGGTCTGCGCGACGAGGGCTACCTGCTCGCCGTGGCGACCGGCAAGAGTCGCGTCGGGTTGAACCGCGCGCTTGACCAGGTGCGTCTGACGAGCCTTTTCGACGGGACGCGCTGCGCTGACGAAACCTTCTCGAAACCGCATCCGGCGATGCTGCACGAACTGACACGCGAACTCGGTCAGGATCCGGCCAGAACCGTGATGGTCGGCGATACGACGCACGATCTGCAGATGGCGATCAATGCTGGCGTTGCCGGTATCGGCGTCACCTACGGCGCACATCCGGCCGCGACGCTGGTCGCTCTCGAACCGAAGTTCCTCGCGCCCGACGTGGCGTCGCTGTCCGTCTGGTTGCACGATCACGCATGAATGCCGACGTGACCCGTACGAACGATCCAGCTGCGCAGGCTGAGCCGGTGCGTATCTGCGCTGCTGCAGAACTCGTCGATGGCGGAGCCGGGGTGCGGCGCGCCGCGACCTATGCCGGCGGCGAAGCGGTCGTGTTCTTCGTACGCTACGACGGTCGCGCGTACGGTTACCTGAATCGCTGCGCCCACGTGCCGATGGAGCTCGACTGGGTCGAGGGCCAGTTCTTCGAATCGTCCGGTTTATACTTGATGTGCGCTACGCACGGAGCGATTTATCAGCCGGACACCGGAAAGTGCGTCGGCGGTCCGTGCCGCGGCGGCCGGCTGCGCGCGGTCCAGGTCGACGAGCGCGACACGCCGGAAGGCCCCGCGGTGTTCTGGCTGCCCGACGGCGATCTGCGCCCGGCAACCCCCTGAAATCCTGACTTCCTCTGCGACGCATGTCCGACAATCTCACTCCTGGTTCCAATCAATCGTCCGACCCGAGCCGTCAACCGGGCGCCACCTCCGAGCCCGGCTGGGAACGCGCGGCGCTCGAGCGCATCGCGCTCGCCGCGATCAGCGAGCAACGCGCGGCACGGCGCTGGAAAATCTTCTTTCGCTTTGTCGCGCTCGGCATCGTGCTGCTGCTGGCGTGGGGGATCTTCGATTTTTCGGGCGACAAGGTCACGTCGACCGGCCGGCATACGGCGCTTGTCTCGCTCGACGGCGAGATTTCGTCCAGCACGAACGCCAACGCCGACGACATCAATTCCGCGCTCGATAGCGCCTTCGACGACGCGGGTACCGCGGGCGTCGTGCTCGCCATCAACAGCCCGGGCGGCAGCCCGGTGCAGGCGGGCATCATCAATAGCGAGATCCAGCGGTTGCGTCACAAATATCCGTCCATTCCGCTCTACGTGACGGTCGGCGATATGTGCGCATCGGGTGGCTACTACGTCGCGGCCGCCGCCGACAAGATCTATGTCGACAAGGCGAGCATCGTCGGTTCGATCGGCGTGCTGATGGACGGCTTCGGCTTTACCGGTCTGATGGATAAGCTCGGCATCCAGCGGCGGCTGCGGACATCCGGTGAAAACAAGGGCTTTTTCGATCCGTTCTCGCCCGATACGCCGAAGATGGACGCGCACGCGCAGGAAATGCTCGACCAGATTCACCAGCAGTTCATCGATGCGGTCCGTCAAGGTCGCGGCAAGCGGCTGCATGAAACGCCGGACACGTTCTCGGGCCTCTTCTGGACCGGCGAGAAAAGCGTCGAACTGGGGCTGGCTGACGGTTTCGGCAGTACCGACTTCGTTGCGCGAGAAATCATCAAGGCGCCGGATATCGTCGACTACACCGTGAAGGATAGTTTCACCGACCGGGTCGCACGCAAGTTCGGCGCGGCAGTCGGTAGTGCCGCCATGCACGCGATGGTGCTCGGCGGCAAGCTGAATCTGCGCTGATTCTGAGTTGAATCTGCGCTGACCGGACCCGGCCAGCGCCTCTTTTTATACCGCCAGAAGCAGGAAAATCGCCGGCCGCTTGTGTAGATCGAGCGCCGGCGCTTTCTTCCAGTCGCTGACCGCGCGGCTCACAATCGTTTCGCTTGCAAGCGTCAGATCGACGGCGACGCAGACGCGCGTCGACGGCGCACAGCTCGCGAGCAACGTATCGAGCAGGGCCCGGTTGCGATACGGCGTCTCGATGAAAATCTGCGTCTGCTGGGCCTTGCGCGACTGCTGTTCGAGATCGCGCAGACGTTTTGCGCGCTCGGCGGCATCCACTGGCAGATAGCCGTGAAACGCAAAACTCTGGCCATTCAGGCCCGACGCCATCAACGCCAGCAGGATCGAACTCGGACCGACGAACGGCACGACCTTGACGCCGCGATCATGCGCGCGGCGCACCAGCAGCGCACCGGGATCGGCCACGGCAGGACAACCCGCTTCGGAAACGAGACCTGCGTCCGCGCCCGCGAGTATCGGCGCGAGCAAACGATCGATCTCTCCCGCAGGCGTATTCACGTTGAGTTCCCGGATCTCGATCTCCTGGATCGGGCGCTCAGTGCCGATTTTTTTCAGAAACGCGCGAGTCGTCTTGGCGTTCTCGCCGATGTAATAGCCGAGCGCTGCGGCCCGATCGCGTACCGGCGCGGGCAGGACGGCTGCAAGTGCTTCGGCGTCACCCTCGCCGAGCGTATTGGGGATCAGATAAAGCGTGCCGCTCATTGCGCCCCCAGCAGTGGATAGCTGGCCGCCAGCAGCATGCGCGTCAGCGCGATCAGCGGCAGGCCGACGAGCGCCGTCGGATCGTCGGATTCGATGGCGTCGAGCAGCGCGATGCCGAGCCCCTCGGATTTGGCGCTACCCGCGACATCGTACGGGGTTTCGGCGTGCAGATAGGCGTCGAGCGCGGCGTCTGGCAGATTCCGGAACTGCACGCGCGTGACGACATCGAGCGTTTGGGCGCTGTCGCTACGGCTGTCGAACAGGCACAGCGCGCTATGGAACAGCACTTCGCGGCCACGCATGGCCTGCAACTGGGCGAGCGCGTTGGCGTGCGAGCCGGGCTTGCCGATCTGACGATCGTCGTAGGTCGCGACCTGATCTGAGCCGATGACGAGCGCGGCCTGTCGTCCGTCGAGACCGGCTGCGACTGCGCGTGCCTTCGCCTCGGCGAGCCGCAGCGCGGTTGCGGCGGGAGATTCGCCGGCTAAAGGGGTTTCGTCGATGGCAGGGACGACGACGTCGAACGGGACCCGCAGGCGTTCGAGCAGCTCGCGACGATAGCGGGAACTCGACGCCAGAATCAGGCGGGGCGGGCGTTCAGGGGAATCTGGCATGGCAAATCGACGGCTGGAGGGACGGGCCGCACGGCACGGTGTACATGCGGGCTTAAGTGTTTGACTCGAAACAACAAAACGGATATAGTTTCGGGCTTTTCGGCGGTATGCTTGGTTCGCTCGCGTATTTGAAGTAACGTGGTGACGTAGCTTGACTACTTCGCGACCGGCGCCGAAGCGTACCTCGCCTGGTCTTTCGCTGACATCCTAGGCAAGAAGCAGGAGCGCACATGACTCAAAATCCTGGCAAACCTGCGGGTCTCGCCTCGCTGCGTGAACTCGATCTGTTCGAATTCGCGCGCAGTGGGCGCCAGGCGGCGGCTGTTCTGCGCGTCTCGCAACTGCCGCGCATGTTAAACGAAGTCCCGGCGGATGCACCAGACCGCGATACCGCGTTCACGTGGCAAGCCGAAGGGGCAACGCAGCCGGAATTGCAGGACGACGGCACCGAGGGGCCTCAGCCTTATCTGCGGCTCGCGGTTCACGGGGCCGCGTGGCTTGGTTGTCAGCGGTGTCTCGCGCCGTATGAGCAGGCTTTCAACGTCGATGCAACGTACCGGATCGTCAACACGGAAGCTGAAGCTGAAGAGTTTCCGCTCGACGAGGATGATGTCGAGGTGATCGTGGGCTCGCGCCAGTTCGATCTCGTCGACCTGATCGAGGAAGAGTTGCTGCTTTCGATGCCGCTCGTGCCCACGCACGATGTCTGCCCGGAAGTGCATGAAAGTCTGGTGTCGGGCGTCGGCGTGGCAGAAGACGAAGCCGATGAAGGCGGGAAGGATGAAGTCGAGGGCGGCGAGCCCGAGCGGCCGAATCCGTTTGCGGCGCTGGGTGCGCTCAAGCGCAACGATCCCGACGGCAAGAAGCACTGACAGGAACAGGAAGTACCCAGGGTTGCAGGTAGCGCGATGCGGGGCGCTGGCCATTCGGCCGGTGGCGATAGCCGGGTCGGGCTGTGTTAGAATTCGGAAAATTTTCAGGAGTTATCATGGCAGTTCAACAGAACAAGAAGTCGCCGTCGAAGCGCGGTATGCACCGTTCGCACGATTTCCTCAACGCCGCACCGCTGGCCGTTGAACCGAGCACGGGCGAAGTGCATCTGCGTCACCATGTCAGCCCGAATGGCTACTATCGCGGCAAGAAAGTCGTCAAGACGAAGAACGACTAATCGCTTGACTGCGTTGCGCCCCCCGGCGTTTCGCGTGGCGATCGGTTCGTTTGACCTCGCTTGACATTTCCCCGGCTCGGCAAAAATGCGGCATTCACTGCCGCTTTTTTGTGTCGATCGCGGTTAGCGCTTTAGCGATTACCGCGATCCCATGCGGAGCGTCTGACATTCGTCGCATTCCATGACTGTAAAGCTCACGATAGATTGCATGGGAGGCGACCACGGTCCATCCGTGACCGTGCCCGCTGCTGTCAAATTCGTCCGTTCGCATCCCGATGCGCAGCTTCTGCTCGTCGGCATCGAAACTGCGATTCGCGCCCAGTTGAAAAAAGCGAAAGCGCTGAACGAACCTGCGTTGACCGTCGTGCCCGCGTCTGAAGTCGTCGCGATGGACGACCCGGTGGAAGTCGCGCTGCGCAAGAAAAAAGATTCATCGATGCGCGTGGCGTTGAACCGGATCAAGGAAGGCGAGGCGCAGGCCTGCATTTCCGCTGGCAATACCGGCGCACTGATGGCGGTATCCCGCTACGTACTCAAAACGCTGCCTGGCATCGAACGCCCGGCCATCGCGTTCGCACTACCCAATCGCACCGGCTACACGATGATGCTCGACCTCGGCGCCAACGTCGATTGCGAGCCGCAGCATCTGCTGCAGTTCGCCGAGATGGGGCATGCACTGGTGTCGGCGCTCGAAGGCAAGGACCGTCCCACCATTGGTCTCCTGAACATCGGCGAAGAAGTCATCAAGGGCAACGAGACGATCAAGCGCGCGGGCGAACTGCTGCGCGCGAGCACGCTGAATTTCCGCGGCAACGTCGAAGGCGACGATATCTATAAAGGCACGACGGATGTGATCGTCTGCGATGGGTTCGTCGGCAACGTTGCACTGAAGACGTCGGAAGGGCTCGCACAGATGCTCTCCGATATCATCAAGGAAGAATTCGGCCGCTCGTTGCTGACCAGGCTGATGGCAGTACTGGCACTGCCTGTGCTGCTGCGCTTCAAGAAGCGCGTGGACCATCGCCAGTACAACGGCGCGGCGTTGCTCGGCCTGCGCGGACTCGTGATCAAAAGCCACGGTTCGGCCGATGCCTACGCGTTTGAGTGGGCGATCAAACGCGGGTATGATGCCGTCAAAAATGGCGTGCTGGAACGCCTTGCGCGGGCGATGGAAGAAAATGCAGGTTCTCTCGAACAGGTAGCGCGCGACGCAGGCGATGCAAGCGGGACTGCGGCGGGTCATGCAAGCCCCGCCGACCCCGCCAATCCGATTGCCGGCCAGGCGGCCGAGCCCTACGCTGCGCTATCCTCGAAGACATAATGGCTCAATCTGTTACCTATTCCCGTGTGCTCGGCACCGGCAGTTATCTGCCGCCTGGGCGCGTCACCAATCAGGAACTCGCCGAGCGTCTCGCGAAGAACGGCGTTGAGACGAGCGACGAGTGGATCGTGGCCCGCACGGGCATCCACGCACGTCATTTCGCCGAACCGGACGTCACCACCAGCGACCTCGCGCTGATCGCTGCCCAGCGGGCCATCGAATCGGCCGACATCGATCCGCAGTCCATCGATCTCATCATCGTCGCCACGTCCACGCCGGATTTCGTTTTTCCGAGCACGGCGTGTCTGCTGCAAAACAAGCTCGGTATCAAGAACAACGGCGCGGCATTCGACGTTCAGGCCGTTTGCTCGGGCTTTGCGTACGCGGTCGCGACAGCCGACAGTTTCATCCGCAGCGGCCAGCATCGTACGGCGCTCGTGATCGGTGCGGAAACCTTCTCGCGCATTCTCGATTTCAACGACCGTACAACCTGCGTGTTGTTCGGCGATGGCGCGGGTGCCGTGATCCTGTCGGCATCGGACGAGCCCGGTGTGCTGTCGAGCGCACTGCATGCGGACGGCAGTCACGCGAACATCCTGTGCACGCCAGGCAACGTGAATGGTGGCGTGATCGCGGGCAGCGCGTTTCTGCATATGGACGGCCCGGCGGTGTTCAAGCTGGCCGTCAACGTGCTCGAAAAGGTTGCAGTCGAGGCGCTGAACAAGGCGAATCTCGCGCCGGAACAGGTCGACTGGCTGATTCCGCATCAGGCCAATATCCGTATCATGCAGAGCACCTGCCGCAAGCTCGGCTTGCCGCAGGAACGGATGGTCGTCACCGTGGGCGAACATGGCAACACGTCGGCGGCCTCGATTCCGCTTGCACTCGATGTCGCGGTCCGCGACGGCCGCATTCAGCGCGGCCATCACGTGCTGATCGAAGGCGTCGGTGGCGGGTTCACCTGGGGTGCATCCGTCATCCGCTTCTGAGCGAGGCGTGGCGGTACGCGGCATCGCGCGCACGACGCGTGTCTGCGTCCGAAGGGCGCGGTGCGGTGCGCGCCACCCTCATCTGACACCATCGAATTTGGGGATGATATGAAATTTGCGTTCGTTTTTCCTGGGCAGGGCTCGCAATCGGTCGGCATGCTCAACGCGTTTGCCGATCACGCTGTCGTGCGTGAGACCGTTCAGGAAGCATCCGACGCGCTCGGTCAGGATCTCGGCAAGCTGATCGCCGAAGGTCCCGCCGACGATCTGAATCTCACCACCAACACACAACCCGTGATGCTGACCGCCGCTTACGCGATCTACCGCGCGTGGCAGGCCGCAGGCGGCCCTGTGCCGGCGATCGTCGCGGGTCATAGCCTCGGCGAATACACGGCGCTGGTCGCCGCGGGCGCGCTGGCGTTTCACGACGCGGTACCGCTCGTGCGTTTTCGCGCGCAGGCGATGCAGACCGCAGTGCCGGTCGGCGAGGGCGGCATGGCAGCGATTCTCGGTCTCGATGACGATGCGGTGCGTGCGGTGTGCAAGGAAGCGTCGGTGGCGGGCGTAGTCGAAGCGGTGAATTTCAACGCGCCCGCACAGGTTGTGATCGCGGGCCAGAAGGCTGCCGTCGAAAAGGCCTGCGAGATCGCCAAGGCGAACGGCGCAAAACGCGCGTTGCCGCTGGCCGTGTCCGCGCCGTTCCATTCTTCGTTGCTCAAGCCTGCATCGGACCAGTTGCGTGCCTACCTCGCGAATGTCGAGATCCAGGTGCCGGCCATTCCGGTCGTCAACAACGTCGACGTGGCGATCGTCAACGAACCGGCCGCGATCAAGGATGCGCTGGTGCGCCAGGCAGCCGCCGCGGTGCGCTGGGTCGAAAGCGTGCAGGCCATTGCGCGCGACGGCGTGACACACGTCGTCGAATGCGGACCTGGCAAGGTGCTGACGGGTCTCACGAAACGGATCGACGGCAATCTCGTCGGCCTGTCGATCACCGACCCGGCTTCGCTCGATGAAGCACTCAAGCTCGTGACGGCCTGAACATCGCCCTCACTTACGACTACGACTCATCCGGACCTCAACGATGGAAAAGACTCTCGACAGGCAGATCGCGATCGTAACGGGTGCCTCGCGCGGCATCGGCCGCGCGATTGCCCATGAACTGGCGCGCCAGGGTGCGACGGTGATCGGCACCGCCACCAGCGAAAGCGGTGCGGATGCGATCAGCGAAGGGTTCAAGGCGGCAGGCGTGACCGGTCGCGGCGCAGTGCTGAATGTGAACGACGCGGCCGCGGCGGAAGCGTTGATCGACAGCACGGTAAAAGAGTTCAGCGCGCTCAACGTGCTCGTCAACAACGCGGGCATCACGCAGGACCAGCTCGCAATGCGTATGAAGGACGAAGACTGGGACGCGGTGATCGATACCAACCTGAAGTCGGTGTTCCGCCTCTCGCGTGCGGTGCTGCGCCCGATGATGAAAGCGCGCGGCGGCCGGATCATCAACATCACGTCGGTGGTCGGTTCGGCGGGCAACCCGGGGCAGGTGAACTACGCGGCGGCCAAGGCCGGCGTGGCGGGCATGACGCGTGCACTGGCGCGCGAGATCGGCAGCCGCGGCATTACCGTGAATTGCGTCGCGCCCGGCTTCATCGATACCGATATGACGAAGGGGCTGCCCGAAGCGCAGCAAACGGCGCTGCTCACACAGATTCCGCTAGGCCGTCTGGGTAGTCCGGACGACATTGCCCATGCGGTAGCGTTTCTCGCTTCGCCGCACGCGGGCTACATCACGGGTACGACGTTGCACGTAAATGGCGGGATGTACATGTCGTAACCGGATTCGGTTACTATCCGCGCCTTGATGCGTTTGTGTGAGCATCGCGCGGATGCCTTGACTGGAACCCGGCGCGCCGCTTTTTTAGAGGGGCAAACCTGATAAAATGCGCGCACCTGTATTTTTGAACTTTTTTCCCTTGGAGGGGTAATGGACAATATCGAACAGCGCGTCAAGAAGATCGTCGCAGAACAACTGGGCGTTGCAGAAGGTGAGATCAAGAACGAAGCCTCGTTCGTGAACGACCTTGGTGCAGACTCGCTCGACACGGTTGAACTCGTGATGGCTCTCGAAGACGAATTCGGCATGGAAATTCCGGATGAAGAAGCTGAGAAGATCACGACCGTTCAGCAAGCGATCGACTACGCTCGCGCGAACGTCAAGGCCTGAGGCCATTCGCGCCTGCTTGCCCGCGTTTGCGGCCGGCCGCTGGTCGGGCCGTGTTATCGCGGTGGGACGGATAGCGTCGGTGGCGCAGTCGGTTATGCGCCGCCTGGCACGTCGGTCCGCGCAGATGTCGAGCCGTCTGTCGGCGCAAACGGGTGTGCGGGTTGACGTACAACGCACACGCGATCTGCGCTTGCGGGCTCAACCGTCGATGCACCGGTTAGTGCATCTCAGGTTAAACAGCCACAGGGCACACAGGGGCAGTTTCCTGTGGCCGCTGTGGCTTTTTTGCTTTCGTCATTCTATGGAAAAGAGGTTACCGTGAGCCGTCGTCGCGTGGTTGTTACAGGCCTGGGGCTGATTTCGCCTGTTGGCAATACTGTTGCCGACGGCTGGGCCAATCTGGTCGCCGGCAAATCCGGCATCGCCAACATCACGAAGTTCGATGCATCGAACTTCTCGACCCGCTTCGCCGGCGAGGTGAAAGGCTTCAACATCGAGGATTACATCTCCGCCAAGGAAGCGCGCCATATGGATACGTTTATCCATTACGGTGTCGCAGCCGGTATCCAGGCGATGAAAGACAGCGGCCTCGAAGTGACCGAAGAGAATGCGGAACGCATTGGCGTCGTGGTGGGTTCGGGCATCGGCGGTCTGCCGATGATCGAAATCACGCAGACCGAACTGCTGAACCGCGGTCCGCGCCGGATTTCGCCGTTCTTCGTGCCGGCCTCGATCATCAACATGATCTCCGGCCATCTGTCGATCAAGTTCGGCATCAAAGGGCCGAACCTCGCCATCGTTACCGCCTGCACGACCGGTCTGCACTGCATCGGTGAAGCGTCGCGGCTGATCGAATACGGCGACGCTGACGTCATGCTTGCGGGCGGCGCCGAAGCGACGGTGTCTCCGCTTGGCATCGGCGGTTTTGCCGCGGCGCGTGCGCTGTCGCAGCGTAACGACGATCCTGCAACCGCCAGCCGTCCGTGGGACAAGGATCGCGACGGCTTCGTGCTGGGCGAGGGCGCCGGCGTGATGGTGCTCGAAGAGTACGAACACGCGAAGGCGCGCGGTGCGAAGATCTACGCGGAAGTGGGCGGTTATGGCATGAGCGGCGACGCGTATCACATGACCGCTCCGGTTGAAGACGGCGACGGCGCACGCCGCTGCATGCTGGCTGCGCTGAAGAACGCGGGTGTGAGCACAGATCAGGTGCATTACCTGAACGCGCACGGCACCTCGACGCCGCTCGGCGATCTGGCGGAAACGACCGGGATCAAGCGTGCTTTCGGCGATCACGCGAAGAACATCATCGTGAATTCGACCAAGTCGATGACCGGGCATCTGCTCGGTGGCGCGGGCGGGCTGGAATCGGTGTTCACCGTGCTGGCCGTGCATCATCAGGTCTCGCCGCCCACCATCAATATCTTCAATCAGGACCCGGCATGCGATCTCGACTACTGCGCGAACACCGCGCGGGAGATGAAGATCGACGTCGCGCTGAAGAACTCGTTTGGGTTCGGCGGGACGAACGGGACGCTGGTCTTCAAGCGCGCCTGATCTGCGCATGACTGCTTGACGTCCCAGCCCGCGCTGGCTTATCCAGCACCTGCTCACGGATTGCCCGGAACGAAATCCGTCGATGGACGGTCTCAGCCAGTCGCGCTGAGACCGTCCGCAGTGTTGCGCGGGGCTGTCGGCGGTTTCATCGCGATTGCCGCCGCAGCGGTTTTTACCACCCTCGAACCGCGTGTCGGCGGTTGGCACGCTATCCTGTTCGCGCTCGTCGCACTGGTTGCGCTGGCAACCGCTGCCGTCAGGCAGGATCGGGGTGCGCCCGGCCTGCTGAAAATCGGGCCGGATAGTCTCACCGTGTGGAACCGCCGCGGCGCGCTGCTCTGTCAGGGCCGTATCGCGGGTTGTTCACAATGGAGCGGCCGGCTTCTGATGCTTGTGCTCGTCGGCGACGACGGACGCTCCTACCCGTTGCTGCTTGCGGCTGACGCCTTGCCGGACGGCGTGTTTCGCGAACTGGCCGTACTCGGCCGGTGCGGCGCGGGCGCCCGACTGTAACGGACACCGCTGTTACCCCGGCTGCGTGACGTCTTGATGGGGACGCTACAATGGTGCCCCGCCATGCAGCCCATACCGTTAACGGATTTATCAGGTGAGCGAAAAAGAAATTGATCAGGTGCTGGTCGAGCGCGTCCAGAAGGGCGACAAGGCCGCATTCGAGCTTCTGGTCACCAAATACCACCGCAAGATCATCCGGCTGATTTCGCGCCTCGTGCGGGATCCCGCCGAGGTCGAGGACGTGGCCCAGGACGCCTTCATCAAGGCGTACCGGGCGTTGCCGCAGTTTCGTGGCGAATCGGCGTTCTATACGTGGTTGTACCGGATTGCGGTCAACACGGCAAAGAACTACCTTGCCACCCAGGGCCGGCGGGCACCGACATCGACCGAAGCGGATGCTGAAGAAGCTGAAACTTTCTCGGATGCCGACCAACTAAGGGATATCAACACGCCTGAGTCGATGTTGATGAGCAAGCAGATCGCTGAGACGGTCAACGCTGCGATGGCGGTTTTGCCGGAAGAGTTGCGCACCGCCATTACTCTTCGTGAAATTGAGGGTTTGAGCTACGAAGAAATCGCCGAAATGATGGGTTGCCCGATCGGGA
Organism: Paraburkholderia acidicola; assembly: GCF_002362315.1. GTDB lineage: Bacteria > Pseudomonadota > Gammaproteobacteria > Burkholderiales > Burkholderiaceae > Paraburkholderia > Paraburkholderia acidicola. The sequence goes on along the minus strand of NZ_MTZV01000002.1, from coordinate 544,054 downwards.
CCGTCAGATCGCGAATTTTCCGCGCTCGCGAAGCCATTGCGGCAAAATTGCGTCCGTTGCTGGACACACCCGAAGGCAAACGCTGGTAAATGAACCGGCGACCTTGCGGGGCAGGGCGCAATATCTGGGTTAGGTGGTGTCACTACGGGGTGTCAGCAAGATGGGGAGCGTCATGGGGTCGGTCTCGATGCAATCGCAAGCAAGCTCGCGCGGCGAGCGTCTGTCCGCAGTTGTCGACGGCGAGTTGTTCGGCGACGAGCATCTGAACAGGTTTTTTTCTGAATTGAATCATGAGGATCGCGCTGCGTGGTCGCGCTATCACCTGATCGGCGACGCCATGCGTTCCGACGATCTGGCGCTCAGCCCGGCGGCGAGCAGTGCCTTTCTCAGCGGCTTTGCCGCGCGTCTCGAGAGCGAACCGCACCTGCTCGCTCCCGCCGCGATGCCCGTTGCGCGTCGTCTGCTGGCGCTGCGCCGGCGTGTCGTACCGGCGTTTGCGATTGCTGCTGCGGCAGCCACGCTGACGTGGATCGTCGTGCCGCAACTGCAGGGCGTGTCCGGCGGTCCGGGGGCGGTCCAGGTTGCCGGGTTATCGTCGCGTGGCGATTCGTCGATGCAACGCGTCGCGATGACCCCCGTGCAGCCGGTCGCACAGGACGCGAACATCATTCGTGACGCCAGTCTCGATCAATATCTGGAAGCTCACCAGCAATTCGCGCAACAACCGGTCATGTCCGACACCATGCCGCTGATTCGCGCTGCCGTAACCACGCAAGGCCAATAGTCTGATGCAGACGCTGCGGTTGAATAAAACGACTATCTGGGGGCGGCTGCCGGTACTTCTGTTCTGTGCAGCCGTGTTGTTATCCGCAACGCCGCGCGTCTTTGCGCAATCCGACGATCCGCTCGTCGTGCATCGCACGGCGGCGGAATTGCTCAACCGGATCCACGAGGCTGCCCAGCAGCAGAACTACGAAGGCGCGTTCGTCTATCAGCGCGGCGCGTACGTGCAGTCGTCGCGGATTGCCCATTACGCGACGCGTGGCGACGGCGAATTCGAACAACTCGAAAGTCTCGACGGCAAGCCGCGCAAAATGCTGCGGCATAACGACGATCTGTATACGTTCATCCCCGAGCGGCATCTTTGCGTCGTCGAAAAACGCCAGAACAAGGATTCCTTCCCGGCGCTGCTGTCCGCGAGCAGCGATCAGGTCCTGACCGTGTACGAGCCGAAACTGCTCGGCACCGATCGTGTGGCGGGGATCGACAGCCAGGTGATCGAACTCGACCCGAAGGACGCACTGCGCTTCGCGTACAAACTGTGGGCCGATACGAAGACGGGCCTGCTGCTGCGGGCGCAAACGCTCGATGCGAGCGGCCAGGTGCTCGAACAGTTGTCGTTTACGCAGATCCGTATCGGTGTGCCGGTCGACAAGGCGGGTATCGTCAACGGGATTCGCAACACCGCTGGCTGGACCGTGGTGCGCCCGCCGCTCGAACCGGTCGATATGGAAGCGCAGGGTTGGCAGTTCGAGCCGACGGTGCCCGGTTTCCGCAAGATTCGCGAGTTGCGTCGCCCGATGGCCGCGCGCGATGCGGGCGACCCCCCCATTCCGGTGGATCAGGCTGTATTCTCCGATGGTCTGGCGGCGATTTCGATTTTTATCGAGCCTGTCGAAAAGAACTCACGTAAAGAAGGCGCAGGCAGCAACGGTGCGACTCATGTGCTCGTGAAACGCCATGGCGATTTCTGGATCACTGTGCTTGGGGAAGTGCCTCAGGCCACGTTGCAGCAATTTGCGTCTGCCATAGAATACAAAGCTCCCAAGTAAATCCTTCGGCTCGCTACGATATGACGACTTTCCCGGTGCGCAAATTCCTCGCGGCCGCAGCGGTAGCTGTTTGCCTGCCGTTCGTGCCGCACACGGCGTCTGCAGCAGCGCCCGCGGCCAGTCTTCCCGACTTTACCGATCTCGTCGACAAGGTCGGTCCCGCCGTCGTCAACATCCGCACGACGACCAAAGTCTCAAGCTCCAGTACGATGCGCGGCCTGCCGCCGGGGCTCGACGACGGTGATATGTCCGAGTTCTTCCGCCGTTTCTTTGGCATTCCCCTGCCGCAGGGACCGCAAGGTACGCCGCGCGGCGGTGGTAATAACGGCGGCAATGGCGGCAACGGCGGTGGTAACGGCGGCGGCAGTGGCGGAGGAAGCGGCGACAGCGGCGGTGGCAGTGGCGGCAGCCAGGACGCGCCCGACAGCGGCAGCGACAGCGAACAAAGCAGCGGCGTCGGTTCGGGCTTCATCCTGTCACAGGATGGCTACGTGATGACGAACGCCCACGTGGTCGACGATGCCGACACGATTTACGTTACGCTCACCGACAAGCGCGAGTTCAAGGCGAAACTGATTGGCGTCGACGATCGTACCGATGTCGCCGTCGTCAAGATCAGCGCCGCGAATCTCCCGACGGTGACGATCGGCGATTCGAACAAGGTGCGTGTGGGCGAATGGGTGGTCGCGATCGGTTCGCCGTTCGGGCTCGAGAACACGGTGACAGCCGGCATTGTGAGCGCGAAGGGGCGCGACACCGGCGACTACCTGCCGTTCATCCAGACCGACGTGGCGGTCAACCCGGGTAACTCGGGAGGTCCGCTGATCAACATGCAGGGCGAAGTAATCGGCATCAACTCGCAGATCTACAGCCGGACCGGCGGTTTCATGGGGATCTCGTTTGCGATTCCGATCGACGAAGCCATGCGGGTCGCCGACCAGCTGAAGACGACCGGCAAGGTCACACGCGGGCGCATTGCAGTTGCGATCGGCGAAGTGACCAAAGATGTCGCCGATTCGCTCGGTCTGCCGAAAGCTCAAGGCGCACTGGTGAGCAGCGTCGAACCGGGTGGACCGGCCGACAAGGCCGGCGTGCAGCCGGGTGACATCATCCTGAAGTTCAACGGCCATTCGGTCGATACCGCCACCGACCTACCGCGCATGGTCGGCGATACGAAGCCGGGCTCGAAGGCAACGATCACCGTGTGGCGTAAAGGCCAGACACGCGACCTGCCGATCACGATCGCCGAAATGCAGACCGAGAAGGTCGCGAAGGCTGACCAGAAGAAGCCGACGCCGGCGAAGCCACGTGCATCGAATGCACTCGGCATCGCGGTGAGTGATCTGTCTGCCGACCAGTTGAAAACGCTGAAGCTGAGCAGCGGCGTACAGGTCGATGCCGTCGATGGGCCTGCGGTGCGGGTCGGGCTGCAACGCGGCGATATCATCCTGCGGGTCGGCGATACGGATATCACCGGTGCCAAACAGTTCGACGAAGTAACGTCGCATCTCGATCCGCAGAAGATGGTCGCGTTGCTGGTCAGGCGAGGCGACAACACGCAGTTCGTGCCGATCCGCCCGCGCGCGGCTGGGCAGAAATAATGGCAACGGCACCGCTCACGCTCTATGGGCGCGCGTGGTGCCATCTCTGCGATGACATGTTGACCGCACTCGAACCCTTGCTCGCGGAGTTCGGCGCGCAGGTCGAGGTGATCGATATCGACGCCGATCCGGTGCTCGAAGCGCGTTTCAACGAATGGGTGCCGGTGCTGGTCTGCGATGGCGTCGAGCTATGTCATTACCATCTAGACGAAGCGCGCGTGCGCGCGGCACTGGCTGCGAGAGGCACCGGCTCGGGCCGGCCAGCCTAAATCCTGCCGGGCGACCCCCTTTTCGGCTAAAATAGATCGGTTTTTCACCTACTTACAAGGCGTGCTCCGAAACCGTCCGGGCGCGCCTTTTTTGCTTGATCGGTACTGAATGGATCATATTCGTAATTTCTCGATCATTGCGCACATCGACCATGGCAAGTCGACGCTCGCCGATCGCATCATCCAGTTGTGCGGCGGTCTGTCCGACCGCGAAATGGAATCCCAGGTGCTCGATTCGATGGATCTCGAACGCGAACGGGGCATCACCATCAAGGCGCAGACGGCCGCATTGTCGTATCGCGCACGCAATGGCGAGACCTACAACCTGAATCTGATCGACACGCCGGGGCACGTCGACTTCTCGTACGAAGTGAGCCGTTCTCTGTCCGCCTGCGAAGGCGCGCTGCTGGTCGTCGATGCGAGCCAGGGTGTCGAAGCGCAAACCGTCGCGAACTGCTACACGGCAATCGAGTTGGGCGTCGAAGTCGTGCCGGTGCTGAACAAGATCGATTTGCCGGCGGCAGATCCCGAAAACGCGATTTCCGAAATCGAAGACGTGATCGGCATCGACGCTACAGATGCCACGCATTGCAGCGCGAAAACCGGCTTAGGCGTCGAGGATGTGCTCGAGGCGCTGATCATCAAGGTACCTCCTCCGAAGGGTGATCCGAACGCGCCGCTGCAGGCGTTGATCATCGACTCCTGGTTCGACAACTACGTCGGCGTCGTGATGCTGGTGCGCATTGTCAACGGTACGGTGCGTCCGAAGGACCGCATCAAGATGATGGCGGCCGGCGCGCAGTATCCGGTCGAGCACACCGGCGTGTTCACACCGAAGTCGAAGAATCTCGATGCGCTGTCCGCCGGTCAGGTGGGATTCATCATTGCGGGCATCAAGGAACTGGCGGTTACGAAGGTCGGCGACACCATCACGCACGTCGCAAAACCCGCAGCAGAGCCTTTGCCCGGCTTCAAGGAAGTCAAGCCACAGGTGTTCGCCGGGCTGTATCCGATCGAGGCAAACCAGTACGACGCGCTGCGCGAATCGCTGGAAAAGCTGAAGCTCAACGACGCCTCGCTGCAATACGAGCCTGAAGTATCGCAGGCGCTCGGTTTCGGTTTCCGCTGCGGCTTCCTTGGCTTGCTGCACATGGAGATCGTGCAGGAACGGCTCGAGCGCGAGTTCGACATGGACCTGATCACGACCGCGCCGACGGTCGTCTATGAGGTCTTGCTGCAGGACGGTTCGACGATCAGCGTCGAGAACCCCGCGAAAATGCCCGACCCGTCGAGAATCGAAGAGATCCGCGAGCCGATCGTCACCGTGAACCTGTACATGCCGCAGGAATATGTCGGCTCGGTGATCACGCTGTGCACGCAAAAGCGCGGCAGCCAGATCAACATGCAGTATCACGGCCGTCAGGTCCAGCTCACGTACGAGATCCCGATGGCGGAAATCGTGCTCGACTTCTTCGACCGGTTGAAGTCGGTGTCGCGCGGCTATGCGTCGATGGACTACGAGTTCAAGGAAAATCGCGCGTCGGATGTCGTGAAGGTCGACATGCTGATTAACGGCGATAAGGTCGATGCGCTGTCGGTGATCGTGCACCGCTCACAGTCGCAGTATCGCGGCCGCGAAGTGGCTGCGAAGATGCGCGAAATCATCCCGCGCCAGATGTACGACGTCGCGATCCAGGCCGCAATCGGCGCGCACATCATTTCACGCGAGAACATCAAGGCGCTGCGCAAGAACGTGCTGGCGAAGTGCTACGGTGGCGACATCTCGCGTAAGAAGAAGCTTCTCGAAAAGCAGAAAGAAGGCAAGAAGCGGATGAAGCAGGTCGGCTCCGTTGAAATCCCGCAGGAAGCTTTCCTTGCTATCCTGCGCGTCGAAGACAAGTAACCGCCCGACAAAAACAAATCCGATAACTGGAACCCCGTATGAATTTTGCGCTGATTCTTTTTGTGCTCGTCGTCTTGACGGGAATTGCATGGGTCGCAGACAAACTGATTTTCGTGCCGCAACGGCGGCGCGCGGCGGACGCAGCAGTCGCCGAGTTCGACCGCCAGCAGACGCGCGTGGGCGAGCGCTTCGCCGACGAGAATGCGCCGCAGACGCGCGCGCGCCTGCGTGACGAGAAGCTTCGGCAGCCGTGGTGGCTTGAGTATTCGGCGAGCTTTTTCCCGGTCATTCTGGTGGTGTTTGTCGTACGCTCGTTTGTGGTCGAACCTTTCAAGATCCCGTCGGGATCGATGGTGCCGACCTTGCTGGTTGGCGATTTCATCCTCGTCAACAAGTTCGATTACGGCATCCGTCTGCCGATCGTCAATACGAAGATCACGCAGGGCAACCCGTTGCAACGCGGTGATGTCGTCGTGTTCCGCTATCCGAAAGACGAATCGGTCGACTACATCAAGCGCGTGATCGGCCTGCCCGGCGACGTCGTTGCGTATCAGGACAAGCAACTGACGATCAACGGCAAGCCCGTGCCCGAAACGGCGCTGCCCGATTACTTCGACGAAGAGCGCATCGGTTATGCGAAGCAGTTCGAAGAAGACATCGACGGTCGCAAGAACGCGATTCTGAACAATCCTGCAGTACCGCCGTTCATCGTCGGCGCCGAAGATTATCCGTATCGCGACAACTGTCAGTACAACTCGCGCGGCGTCATCTGCAAGGTGCCGCCCGGTAACTACTTCATGATGGGCGACAACCGCGATAACAGTGCGGACAGCCGCTACTGGGGCTTCGCACCCGACCAGAACATCGTGGGTCGTGCGTTCTTCATCTGGATGAATTTCAGCAACCTGAAACGCATCGGCTTCTTCCACTGATCGCGCGACAACTGCGCGCGCATTCTGCCTCGCTTGAGCTCACGTAAACACGTCGCATGACCTGCGGCGTGTTCTCACGCTACTTTAAGAACGTGCGGTAACGTCGCTACGCGACGGTTTTTCGTCGGTCGTCCCGCGTTCCCGCCGGGCGAGGCGCCCGCGTTATACTCTGCACATGCCCTCATCTCAGTTGGAAAGCCGTTTGCGCTACGAATTTCGCAATGCGGAATTGTTGCGCCAGGCTTTGACACACCGCAGTCACAGTGCCACGCATAACGAACGGCTCGAATTTCTCGGCGATTCCGTTCTGAATTGCGCGGTAGCTGCACTTTTGTTCCAGCGTTTCAGCAAACTGGACGAAGGCGATCTGTCACGTGTCCGCGCCAACCTGGTCAAACAGCAGTCGCTGTACGAAATAGCTCAGGCCCTCAATATTTCCGACGAATTGCGCCTCGGCGAGGGCGAATTGCGTAGCGGCGGCTTCCGCCGCCCGTCAATCCTCGCTGACACGCTCGAAGCGATTCTTGGTGCAATCTTCCTCGATGGCGGCTTCGAGGCCGCGCAGACGGTGATCAAGCGCCTGTATGTGCCGATCCTCGATCACATCGATCCCCGCACGCTGGGCAAGGACTCGAAGACGCTGCTGCAGGAGTATCTGCAGGGTCACAAGCTGCCGTTGCCCACGTATACCGTGGTTGCGACACATGGTGCGGCGCACAATCAGCAGTTCGAGGTCGAGTGTACGGTGCCCAAGCTGGATGTGAAGGTGTCCGGATCGGGCGCGAGCCGCCGGGCTGCCGAGCAGGCCGCCGCGAAGAAAGCGCTCGACGAGGTGATGGCTGCCGCGCCGGCGGTCGTCGCGAAGCCGCGGCGCTCGAAGGGTGCGCGAACGGCGAAACATGCCGAACCAGAGATCGTTCCGGGCGTGACCGGCGTGCAGACGGCACTCGATCTGCGCGCGCCCGATCGCAAGAGCGAGCGGGCGGCACGCAGCGAGCCGAAGCCGGTGGTGGCTGAAACTGCCGCCGAGCGGCCCGCTTCCGCACCAGCAGCGTCGGCCCCGGCCCCGGCTCCAGCACCGCTGGCCGTGATCCGCGCGGCACACGTTGAATATAGCCAGACGGCGGGCTCGTCGGCGGATAAGGACAAAGCCGAACGCCCGGACCGCGAAAAGGCGGAGCGTGCGGACAAGGCCGACAAGACAGACAACGCAGCACCCATCCGTGCGATCGAAAAATCGCCGGAAAAAGCCACTGATAAAACTACCGAGAAAGCCGACGCAGCACTCCGCGGCGTCGACAAGCCGGTAGCGCATCGCAATGGCCGCGACCCGGCCCAGGACGCGACGACGGAGTCCGCCGCCGCTGAAACTGCAGCCGCAGTCGAACCCGGTCCCGCCGACGTGCCGCTGCCGCGCGTCGCCGATGCCGGCCATTGATCCGATCGATGCCCGATGACGCGGCGTGCGTCGCACGCCGCCTCCCACTGAACTTGCGGTAACCCGAATATGAACGCTCCCACTCCCTCTGGTTTTCGTTGCGGCATGGTCGCGATCGTCGGCCGTCCGAATGTCGGCAAGTCGACGCTGATGAACGCGCTCGTTGGCCAGAAAGTCAGCATTACGTCGCGCAAGGCGCAGACGACGCGTCACCGCATCACCGGCATCCACACGCTCGACGACGCGCAGTACATCTTCGTCGATACGCCCGGCTTTCAGACGCAGCACAGCGGTGCGTTGAACCGGTCGCTCAATCGCGCGGTGACTTCGACGCTCACGTCGGTCGACGCGGTGCTGTTCGTGATCGAAGCGGGCCGCTTTGGACCCGACGACCAGAAAGTACTCGACCTGATTCCCGCTTCGGCGCCGACGCTGCTCGTCGCGAACAAGCTCGACCGCGTGACGGACAAGGCCACGCTGTTCCCGTTCATGCAGCAGGTGAGCGCGTTGCGCGAGTTCAAGGAGATCGTGCCGTTGTCGGCGAAGAACCTCGACGACATCAAGCGCCTGATGACGACCGTCCGGCCGTACCTGCCGGAAGGCGATCCGATCTACGGCGAAGACGAACTGACCGATCGTAGCGAACGCTTCCTGGCCGCGGAAATCCTGCGCGAAAAGGTGTTCCGCTGGACCGGCGATGAACTGCCGTACACGAGCACCGTGGTGATCGAGAAGTTCGAAACCGAAGGCCGGCTGCGTCGCATCTTCGCGACGATCATGGTCGAGCGCGACGGTCACAAGGCGATGATCATCGGCCAGAAGGGCGCGAAGCTCAAACAGATCAGCACCGACGCCCGCGTCGACATGGAAAAGCTGTTCGACGGCCCTGTGTACCTCGAGACCTTCATCAAGGTGAAGAGCGGCTGGGCCGATAACGAAGCCGGGCTTCGTGCGTATGGGTACGAATGACGCATGGATGACACTGCCATCCGACGCGGACCCGGATACCACTGAACCGGCCGCGCCGGAACCCGCACGCGCGCCGCGCAAGACGAAAAAGACCGCGGGCGCGCGTGGTACTGCAAATGCCGCCGCAGCGACTGATACCTCTAGCGGCGACACGCGCAAGACCCCAGTTCGTCGTTCCCCTCGCGCCACCGCATCCGAATACCGGATCGCCGAGCAACCGGCGTTCGTGTTGCACAGCTATCCCTATCGCGAGACGAGCCTCATCATCGATGTGCTGTCGCGCGATCACGGGCGTCTTGCGCTCGTCGCAAAAGGCGCAAAGCGGCCGCATTCGGCTCTGCGCGGCGTGTTGCAGACATTCCAGCCGCTTGCGTTATCGTGGTCCGGCAAGGGCGAAGTCCGCACGCTGACCGGCGCCGAATGGGTCGGCGGCATGTTGCCGCTGGCCGGCGATGCGCTGCTGTGCGGCTTCTACGTCAACGAACTGCTGGTCAAGTTCTGTGCGCGTGAAGATCCGCATCCGCAGCTGTTCCAGCACTATGTCGTGACGATGACGCGTCTTGCGCACGACGAACCGCCGGTCCAGGTGCTGCGTTCGTTCGAACGTGTGCTGTTGCGCGAAACCGGCTACGCACTCGCACTCGATCGCACCGTCGCACGGCGCGCCGTCGAGGCCGACGGCCGCTACGTGTTCGACCCCGAACGCGGCGTACGCGAAGCCACCGACGACCTCCCCACACAGTGGCCGGTGATAGCGGGCCAGACCTTGCTCGACATGGAACGCGACGACTACCAGCGGCCACAAACCGTCGCGCAAAGCAAAACGCTGATGCGCTTTCTGTTGAATATCTACCTTGGCGGCACGCCGCTTGCGACGCGCCAGATCCTGATCGACCTGCAGAACTTATGAGCTTCTTTCTTACTTCGCCGAACGCCATTGACCTCGGTGTGAACATCGATCACGTCGCTACGCTGCGCAATGCGCGCGGCACCTCGTACCCCGATCCAATCCGCGCGGCACTGATGGCCGAAGAGGCCGGCGCCGATGCGATCACGCTGCATCTGCGCGAGGACCGCCGGCATATCGTCGACGCGGATGTCCATGCACTGCGTCCGTTATTGAAGACGCGCATGAATCTCGAATGCGCGATCACCCAGGAGATGCTCGACATCGCTTGTGGTGTGAAGCCGCACGACGTGTGCCTCGTCCCTGAAAAGCGCGCGGAACTGACGACCGAAGGCGGCCTCGATGTCGCGGGCCAGTTCGAGTCGGTGCGGGCGGCCTGCAAGCAACTGGCCGAAGCGGGCTCGCGTGTGTCGCTGTTCATCGATCCCGATGAAGCGCAGATCCGTGCATCGCACGAAGCCGGTGCGCCGGTCGTCGAACTCCACACGGGCCGATACGCGGAAGCGCACGACGCAGGCGAGCAGCAGCGCGAGTACGAGCGCGTAGTGCGCGGCGTCGAGCTTGGTGTGTCGCTGGGATTGAAGGTCAATGCCGGGCATGGGCTGCATTACACCAACGTGCAACCGATCGCGGCGATCGAAGGCATCGTCGAGTTGAACATCGGCCACGCGATTGTCGCGCATGCGATTTTCGCGGGCTGGGACAACGCCGTGCGCGAGATGAAGGCGATCATGGTCGCCGCGCGTCTCGCCGCACGCGCGTAGCGTTCACGCGGACGCCCGGCCTATGGCGATCTACGGCATCGGTACCGACATCGTTCAGGTGAGCCGCGTAGCGGCGGTGATGACGCGCACGCACGGACGGTTCGCCGAGAAGGTGCTCGGGCCTGACGAACTGCGCATCTATCACGCGCGCACGGCACGTTCCGCCGTACGCGGTCTCGCGTTTCTCGCCACGCGTTTTTCGGCGAAGGAAGCGTTCTCGAAAGCGATCGGACTCGGCATGCGCTGGCCGATGACATGGCGCGCGCTGCAGACGCTGAACGAACCGAGCGGCAAGCCCATCGTCGTGGCCTCTGGTGAACTCGCTGAATGGCTGGCCACGCGCGGCATTACGGCGCGCGTGACGATTAGTGACGAGCACGATTACGCGGTGTCGTTCGTGATCGCCGAGACCGCGGCGGAAAATGCCGGGCCGGCTGCATCCAGCGGCCCCCTTGTCGATTGAACACATGACTTCACCCAGCGTGGCGAAGCCCGCCGCGCTTTTCTCTTTCTGGCTTTCCTGTTGCCCTATCTGATGAAAACCACACCTGGACCGGTGATGCTCGACGTGGTCGGCAAGACGCTGACCGACGACGACAAACGCCGCCTCGCGCACCCGATGACCGGTGGCGTGATCCTGTTTGCCCGTCACTACGAGAACCGCGCGCAACTCGGCGCGCTGACGCATGCAATCCGCGAAGTGCGCGAAGACCTGCTGATTGCCGTCGATCACGAAGGCGGCCGCGTGCAGCGTTTTCGCACCGACGGATTTACCGTGCTGCCTGCGATGGGTGTGCTCGGCAAGCTGTGGGATGAGGACGTGCTGCACGCGACGAAAGTCGCGACTGCGGTCGGCTATGTGCTCGCAGCGGAGCTGCGCGCGTGCGACATCGATATGAGCTTCACACCGGTGCTCGATCTGAACTACGGACAATCGCAGGTGATCGGCGATCGCGCGTTCCATCGCGATCCGCGTGTCGTTGCGATGCTGGCGAAGAGCCTGAATCACGGACTCGCGCTGGCCGGCATGGCGAATTGCGGCAAGCACTTCCCGGGACACGGCTTCGCACATGCCGATTCGCATGTCGCAATGCCGGTCGACGACCGGCCGCTCGAAGCGATCCTGCGCGACGACGTTGCGCCGTACGACTGGCTCGGCCTCGCGCTTACATCGGTGCTTCCGGCGCACGTGATCTACTCGAAGGTCGACTCGAAGCCAGCTGGTTTTTCGCGCGTGTGGTTGCAGGAGATCCTGCGCGGCAAGCTGCGTTTTCCCGGCGCGATTTTTAGCGACGATCTGTCAATGGAAGCGGCCCGCCAGGGCGGCTCGCTGACCGAAGCCGCGACCGCCGCACTCGAAGCCGGTTGTGACATGGTGCTGATCTGCAATCAGCCTGCAGAGGCGGAGAAAGTACTCGATGCGCTGCGCTTCACGCCGTCGAAGGCGTCGCAGCGGCGCCTGAAGCGTATGCGTCCGCGCGGCAAGGCGCTCAAGTGGAGCAGGCTCGCGACGGAGCAGCAGTATCAGCAGGCGCAGGCGCTGGTGCGTAGCGTCATGGCGTAGTAGTGCAGTGACGCTGTTACGCTAGCTCTGGCGACGTGCAATTGGCACGCCGCCAGACCAGCAACGAAGATCAGTTCAACCGCATCCGCTGCAGCTTGTTGTAGAGCGTCTTCGGACTGATGCCGAGCAGCGACGCGGCGCGATGCCGCGTACCGCCGACAGCGTCGAGCGTCGCGCGAATCAGCATTTCTTCGACGTCGGCGAGCGGTGTGCCGACCGTCACCTGCACACGGCTGCCGTTCAGATCGCGCGTGCCCGCTGCACCGGACTCGTCGGCACGCAGCGAATCGAGCACGTCACCCGATGCCTGGTATGCACGTCGTACGCGTTCCTGCAATTCGCGCACGTTGCCTGGCCAGTCGTATGAAAGGCATTCGCGGATGAAGTTCGGACTCACGAGACGCGTCGAATCCGCCACACCGTGCGCGTTCGCGGCGCGGTTCAGCTCATCGACAAGCGCTTCGGCGAACAGCGCCGGATCGTCGCTGCGTTCGCGCAGCGGCGGCAGCGTCAGCGAAGCGGCTTCGAGACGCAGGCCGAGGTCTTCGTGGAGCGAACCGTCGGCGATCGCCGTGCGCGGCGGCTTGCGTGTCGATGCGATCAACCGGAAGTCGGTCACCACCTGATTGGTCCCGCCGACGCGCATGAAGGTCTGCGAATCGAGTGCGCGCAGCAGGGCCTCCTGCAATTCGCGCGGCAACTCGGCGATCTCGTTGATATAGAGCGTCCCGCCGCTCGCCTGTTCGAACAGACCGGGTTCGCGTTGCTCGGCACCGTTGAATGCGCCGCGTTCGTGGCCGAGCAGCAGACTTTCGATCGACCGGTTACCCCCTTCGCCGAGAGCCGGTGCAATGTCCGTCCGGCAATCGAATACGACGAACGGACCTTTGCGGCGCCGGCTCATCTCGTGCAGCGTGCGCGCTGCGACGCTCTTGCCGGTGCCCGCTTCGCCGGAGATCAGCACGGCGGCCTCGGTTGGTGCGAGCTGTTCGATCGCGTCGTACACATGCTGGATCGCGCCACTGCGTCCGATCATCGGTCCGAAGCGGCCCAGCTGGCGCAGTGTCGTGCGCAGCGTCTGGACTTCTTCGGTGAGTTCGTAAGGACGCGGGATCCGCGCGAGCAGGCTGCGCAGACGCGGAATGTTGACCGGCTTCAGCAGATAGTCCCAGATGCCGTGGCGCAGCCCTTCGATCGCACTTTCGACGGTCGCGTTGCCGGTCATCACGATGACGGGCAGGGCGCCGCCGGGCGGCTGCGCGGGCAGATGTTGCAACAGGTCGAGGCCGCTGCCGTCGGGCAGATTCAGGTCGACCAGTACGACGTCGGGAATGAAGCGTGTCAGTGCGGCCCGCGCTTCGGCAAGCGTCGTGGCGGTGTCGACGGAGAAGCTGTCGGCAGCGAGGATCGCGGACAGGCCGGACAGGCTATTGGGATCGTCTTCGACAATCAGGGCATGGGGCATGGCGAGCGCAAAGTTTAAGTGAATCGAAAACCGATAATTTTTTCATCCGGACGGCACGTGTTGCGTGCTGCTGGCCGGCGTACCCTTTGAATCAAGGTCGGATGGATCGACCTGCTAATAAGCAGAGAGCATGCCATTGGAAATTATTCAATCAAATCAATTGCTTGATATTTGCGCTGGTAACGGGACCGGGTTGAGGGCGGCAAATTAGAAAATTTGACCGGTAAAGATTGCTTCAACCATACACGGTCGCGCAAAAAAGAAAAAGCGCCCGCATGGGCGCTTTCTCATTTTGACCGCTGGGCAGTCCCGGTCAGGCCGCCGGTCAGGCGCGGCTGCGGTACTCATTCGTGCGGGTGTCGATTTCGATCTTGTCGCCGATATTGCAGAACAGCGGCACTTGCAGCTCATAGCCGGTGTTCAGCTTCGCCGTCTTCAGCACCTTGCCCGACGACGTGTCGCCCTTCACCGCGGGCTCCGTGTAGATGATTTCACGGACCAGTGTGGTCGGCAGTTCGACGGAAATCGCTTTCTCGTTGTAGAAAACGACTTCGCAGGCCATGCCGTCCTGCAGGTAGTTGAGCGCGTCGCCCATCATTTCGGCTTCGACTTCGAACTGGTTGTAGTCGGCGTCCATGAACACGTACATCGGGTCGGCGAAGTACGAGTAGGTGACTTCCTTGCGTTCCAGCTGGACGACGTCGAACTTGTCGTCGGCCTTGTAGACCGTTTCCATGCCCGCGCCCGTCAGCAGATTCTTGAACTTCATCTTGACGACGGCGGAGTTACGACCCGATTTGTTGTACTCGGCCTTTTGCACCACCATGGCGTCGCTGCCGATCATCACGACGTTGCCCGTGCGGAGTTCCTGTGCGATCTTCATAAAACTGTCCTGTACGAAATAAATTGCCCGAATTCAACTGTGCGAGACGGCATACGGCTGGCTTGCAATACCAGCGCCCGATTTGCCTCGCGCGCCGGCCTGCCGCAATGCTTCCGCGATTTCTGCCACTTTTTTACCGCTTCTTGCGGTCAGGTAATCCTGTTCTCGACGTGTGACCAGTCAGCGCTAAAACGGTGCCGCACATCGGGGGGCCGATGGGGCGCGACGAATTTTCTTCGCCGGGTCCGGATTTCTGGGTGGACCTTTCGCCGTTGCTGCGCGCTGTTGCTATCGCGGTTACCACCACTGTTGCTCTGTTTATTGCCAACGGCTGGCGCTGCGTGTGCGGCGCCAGCCGTTGGATAACCGCTTATTTTAACTGACTTTTTGCAAATTCGGCCAGATTTCCAGCGAGATCGCCGACACCCGACAGTTCCTGCGCCCATTGGGCTGCACGGGTATCGAGGGCGGCACGATGCTGCTGGAAATCGGCCCAATCGGGCTGTCCGGCGCCGTTCCAGGCGTGCCAGAAGCGGCTCAGCGCCGCGGCCGCTGGCGCTGGCAGGGTGGCGGCATAGTGGGCGAGGGCGGCGTCGAGCTTCGGCAGATGGGCATCGTCGGCTTGCGGATAGATGTGCCAGACAAATGGCCGCGCGGCCCACTGCGCCCGGACGAACGAGTCCTCGCCGCGTACAAAGTTGATATCGCTGGCCCATAGCAGCTGGTCGTAGCCTGGCTGATCGGTGAACGCGAGCGCATGTGCGCGGAGATTGCCGAGCGACGTGTGCTGGCCCACAGCAATCGAAGGCGCGCCAAAGAAGCGCGCCACTGCGCCCGAGATGCGACCTTGCGGCACCAGCAGGACGACTTGCCCGGCACCGTCGCGCCACTGCTCGAGCAGACTGTCGACGGCGGGGTTCTCGTAGGCGAACAACGAAACGACGGTCGCGCCCGCATCTGGCGGCGGAGCGCCGGTCGCGTTGTGCCACCACTCGGCGCGCGTGTCGGGGGAGTTCTCGAATGCCGCGCGTGCGGCATCGAGCGTGCGTTCCTTCAGCACGCCGCCGGTGCCGGCTCCGAGGCCTGGGAAGAAAAACGTCTTGACGAGCGGATAGCGCGGGTGCGGCGACGAGCGCAGATGAAATTCGGCGACCCAGTCTTCGCCGCTCAGATACTCGAGGTTCAGCCATACCGGTGCTCGCTCGCGGCGCGCCATCGCGGCGACGTACACGGGCGGCAGTTCGCAACCGAATGCTTCGATCACGACATCCGCGACCTCGATGGTTTCTCCCGCATGCGTCGGTTCGTGCCAGTGCTCGATTGCGATGCCGTCTACGGTTTGCCGTGCGCGCGCGGTGTCGAGCGCGGGGTAAAGCTTCTGGAACGCATGCAGATCGTCGACGAATATGCGCACCTGCCAGCCGTGCTCACCGGCCAGTTGTCGCGCGAGACGCCAGCACACGCCGATGTCGCCGAAGTTGTCGATCACCGCGCAAAAGATGTCGCACGCGATATCGGTCGAAGCGTGTGTCGTGTCGGTCGGGTGCACGGAAGAAACGGGAGCGGAGGACATGGCGGCGAGCGCCCGGCGGCCGGGCGCGTGCGGAATGTTCTAAACTGACGATTCTAAAGCAGCGACCGCTGTCCGTTCATCTGCTTGCACCGCGCGCCATCGCGCGATGCCGATTTCGACCCCGCATGACTCGAACCGACGTTTCCCCCGCTTCTGGCACACCCGCTACCGACGAACCCTTCGATGCGAAGAAGGTACTCGTCCAGTTGCCGCATCTGCCGGGCGTTTACCGCTATTACGATGCACACGGCGCCGTGTTGTACGTGGGCAAGGCACGCGACCTCAAGAAGCGTGTGTCCAGTTACTTCACGAAGACACTGCTGTCGCCGCGCATCGCGATGATGGTGACGCGTATCGTACGTATCGAAACGACAGTCACGCGCTCCGAAGCCGAGGCGCTACTGCTCGAAAACAATCTGATCAAGGCGCTTGCGCCGCGCTACAACATCCTGTTTCGCGACGACAAGTCCTATCCGTACCTGAAGCTCACAGGGCATACGTTTCCGCGGATGGCGTATTACCGCGGCGCCGTCGATCGCAAGAATCAGTACTTCGGTCCGTTTCCCAGCGCGTGGGCCGTGCGCGAAAGCATCCAGATCCTGCAGCGCGTGTTTCAGTTGCGTACCTGCGAAGACTCGGTATTCAACAATCGCACGCGGCCTTGCCTGCTGCATCAGATCGGGCGTTGCACGGCGCCGTGCGTCGGCGCGATCAGCGAAGAGGACTACGCGCACGATGTGGCGAACGCCTCGCGTTTTCTGCTCGGCCGGCAGAGCGAAGTGATGAGCGAGCTCGAGCAGAAGATGCATGCATTCGCCGCCGAACTGAAGTTCGAGCAGGCGGCGGCGGTGCGTAACCAGATGAGTTCGCTGTCGACTGTGTTGCATCAGCAGGCGATTGAAGTCGGTGGTGACAGCGACGTCGATATTCTCGCGGTCGTCGCGCTGGGTGGCCGCGTGTGCGTGAATCTTGCGATGGTGCGCGGCGGCCGGCATCTCGGCGACAAGGCGTATTTCCCTGCGCATGTCGAGAGCGTGCTGAGTCTGGAAGAGGGCGGCCCGGGCGCAGACGACGAGGCGCAAGCGCCGGCCGTGGACGATGCGTCTATCGTTGCCGAAGCGTTGTCGCAGCTTGAGGAGCTGCCGTCGTCTGCCGACGCAGTTACTGCGCAACGAGGCGACGACGAAGACGATAGCGAGATCGATACCGCCGACGAGGTCGACGAGGAAGAAGCTTCAAAACAAACCGCAGACGTTCCGGCCAGCACCGGCCGTAAGCGCCTGCCGACCGGCATCGAGGCCGAAGTGCTCGAAGCCTTCATTGCGCAGCACTATCTGGGCAATCGCGTGCCGCCGGTCATCGTGGTGAGCCACGCGCCGGCGAATCGCGAGCTAGTCGATCTGCTGATCGAACAGGCTGGCCACAAGGTCACGGTGCTGCGGCAGCCGCAAGGACAGAAGCGCGCGTGGCTCGGTATGGCCGAGCAAAATGCACGGCTCGCGCTGGCACGGCTGCTGTCGGAGCAGGGTTCGCAACAGGCGCGCACGCGTGTGCTTGCCGATACGCTCGGTCTCGAATGCGAAGACCTCGCGCAACTGCGCATCGAATGCTTCGACATCAGCCATACGATGGGCGAGGCGACCCAGGCGTCGTGCGTCGTCTATCACCATCACAAGATGCAGTCGGGCGAGTATCGCCGCTACAACATCAACGACATCACGCCCGGCGACGATTACGCGGCGATGCGTCAGGTGCTGACGCGGCGCTATGAAAAGATGGTTGCGCAAGCGGCGGCGAATGCTGCTTCTGAAGCGGCCGAAGTCACTGAATCAGCTGGGCCGCAACCCGAAGTCGCCACCGATGCAGCCGCTGGTGCTGCCACTGAATCGACCACCGAGCCGACCACCCCAGGCGCCACGCTGCCGAACATCGTCTTGATCGACGGCGGCAAGGGCCAGGTCGAGATCGCGCGGCAGGTGTTCACCGAACTCGGTCTCGATCTCGGCATGCTGGTCGGTGTCGCGAAGGGCGAGGGGCGCAAGGTCGGGCTCGAGACGCTGGTGTTCGCCGATGGCCGGCCGTCGCTCGAACTCGGCAAGGAGAGCGCCGCGTTGATGCTGGTCGCGCAGATTCGCGACGAGGCACACCGGTTCGCGATCACCGGCATGCGTGCCAAACGTGCCAAAACACGCCAGACGTCGCGGCTCGAAGAGCTCGAAGGCATCGGTGCGAAGCGTCGTCAGCGCTTGCTGGCGCGCTTCGGCGGGTTGCGCGGCGTCGTGGCGGCGAGTATCGACGACCTCGCGAGCGTCGAAGGCATTTCGCTCGCGCTCGCCGAGCAGATTTACCGGCAACTCCATTGATGCAGCCTTCTTCCGCGCCTTCGCCGTTCCATCGAGACGCGCCGCGCCGTGTCGCCGGGCCACGTTGCTTGTGGCACGCCCGACGACACGGCACAATTGCAACTCCCTTGTCAGAAGCAGCGCCTGCCCATGCCGTTTAATTTCCCGATCTTTCTGACGTGGCTGCGGATCGTGCTGATTCCGCTCATCGTGGGCGTGTTTTATCTGCCCGACATGATGATGAGCCCGGTACACCGCAACTGGGCCGCCGCGGCCATCTTCATTCTCGCGGCGCTGACCGACTGGTTCGATGGTTTTCTGGCCCGCAAATGGAACCAGACGTCCGCGTTCGGCGCCTTCCTCGACCCCGTCGCCGACAAGCTGATGGTGACCGCGGCGCTGCTCGTGCTGGTGCAGGTCGCGCGGCTCGACTCGGCGATCGCGCTGGTGATCGTTGGTCGGGAGATCGCGATTTCGGCGCTGCGCGAGTGGATGGCGCAGATCGGCGCGTCGAAGAGCGTGGCGGTCAATTCGCTCGGCAAGTTCAAGACGGCCTGCCAGATGGTGGCGATCCCGATGCTGCTGTTCTACGGTCCGGTGTCGTTCGGCGGCGGGATCGTCGTCGATACGCGCGTATGGGGGCTGTGGCTCGTCTACCTGGCTGCGTTCCTGACGATCTGGTCGATGCTGTATTACATGAAGCTCGCGTGGCCGCAGATTCGCGAGCGCGGCGGAATGGCCTGATGGCGCAAAGCGCCCGGCCCGCCTGAGTCGCGGCGTTCGAAGGGCTTGACACGTTTCAGCGGTTTATACATAATCTCGTTTCTCCGCTGCGGGCAGGTCTGGCGCAGCAGGGTACATGCAGTAAAACGCGGGAGTAGCTCAGTTGGTAGAGCGCAACCTTGCCAAGGTTGAGGTCGCGAGTTCGAGCCTCGTCTCCCGCTCCAGATTAGATTTGAAGCAGCGTTCTGCGTGTCTCGATTGGCGAACGTTGTTGTAATTGCAGGACCATGCGGGAGTAGCTCAGTTGGTAGAGCGCAACCTTGCCAAGGTTGAGGTCGCGAGTTCGAGCCTCGTCTCCCGCTCCAGACACACGGGGAAGCAACGCTTCCCTTTTTGTTTGGCAGGCCGGTTGGCCATTGCACCCATCTGCGAACCGTTGCAGTTGAAATGAAGACAACAACGGTTCGGTAGTCCGCTTACGGCGCGATAGCAAAGCGGTTATGCAGCGGCCTGCAAAGCCGTCCAGGCCGGTTCGACTCCGGCTCGCGCCTCCAGCAGTTGAGAAAAGAAAAGCCCCGACTTGTCGGGGCTTTTCTTTTTCTGCGATTCTTTCGCCACCATCAGCCAGCAAGCGTCTGCATCGATGTGCCGCCCACCCCCGATGCTAAGATGTCTCCCGTCTGTCCAGAGAGGTGAGCCATGCGCGCAAGCAAGCGCCAGCAAGTCGTGGATACCGCGACCGCGCTTTTTTCGAAGCACGGTTTCCATCCTGTCGGGATCGACTGGATCATCGACGATTCAGGCGTCGCACGGATGACGCTGTACCGGCACTTCGCGGGCAAGGACGATCTCGTGAGGGAGGTGCTGGAGCAGCGCTACACGTATATCGTCGACAGCATCGAGCAAAGCGTGTCGTCGCTCGTCGATCCAACCGATCGCGTGAAGGCCATCTTCGACTGGTACGGTGCGTGGTTTCGCACGCCCGAGTTTGCCGGCTGTCTGTTCGAACGGGCGCTGGCGGAGTTCGGGACGACGTATCCGAAGGTGTCGGAGGTTGCGATCCGCTATCGTCAAAAGATAGTGAACTGGATCGCCGAACTGCTCGCCGATGTCGTCCCCCCCGATACCGCGAAGCAACTAGGTAGCGTCTACATGATGCTGCTGGATGGCGCGACCGTCGAAGCGCGCGCGGTCAACGATCCGGTCGCGGCGATGCGTGCGTGGCAAGCTGCCGCACTGTTGCTGAGTCAGGCGAAAATCCAGTCGCACGCGTTAGTCGAAAGCGCGCGTTGATGCCGCGTTTTCCCCTCGCGTCAATCTGCATGCGACTTCAGGATAGCGGGCAGTTCCTTCAATAACGCATCGCGGGTACGCATACCGGCTGTACCGGGTTGCTTCCTGTCATCCTGCGTCAGACGCGCGAACACGACAGTCTGCGTACCCTTCGTCGCCCATCCGACGAACCAGCCATAGCCGTGAGCGGTATCGTCGGTGCCGTCCGCTGCGCGCGGGAAACCGGCGCCGGGCTTGCCGTGTACGTCCCAGCCGCCGGGCAACTGGGCCACTTCCGTAATCTGGTTCGTCATGTCATACGCGTGCGCGCTGACGGGCAACCGCCGGTTGACGACCTTTTCCAGAAACGACACTTGCTCGAGCGGGGAGATCTGCAGCGAAGAATCGATCCACGCGTGCACGAGACCGTTGTGTTTGCCCGGGTCGCCGGACAGATCCCGATTGCCGTACTCGAACGCATCGACATACTGCTGAAAACGCGCTGCGCCAAGAGACTGCGTGACCTGCTGCGAGAACCACACTACCGAGTACTTGATCCATCGTGTCGGGTCCGTTGTCTGACGCCAGTCCGGACCGCCCCAGTCGAGGTAGCCCTCGCGAAACGGCAGCGCCGGAGTATGCGCATCTTTTAGAAAGCCCGAGTCGAAACCCATCAGGCTGATCGCGATCTTGAAGGTGGACGCGGACGTCACGCGTTCGTTGCACTCGCCTTGTTGCATGAAGATTTTCTGGGATCCGGCGTCGGCCATCACCGTGCAGATCGTTCTGGCCTGCGCAGAGGAAGCCGCGAGTCCGATCGTTACAAGGCTCAACAAAAAGCGTCTCAGGTGCATCGATTCCTCTCCGTGACAGCGTTATCGGCGACCGGGTACTTGCTGAACCAGTGCGCCGCAGTTCGAACTATCGCCGTTCTCCGTCCCGCCGACAAACGATGATAAATTGACGCACCCACAAGAAAAGCTAATGCCAGCCCATGCGACTCCAGCTACCGCTCAATGCGCTTCGCGCGTTCGAATCGTCAGCGCGACATCTGAGTTTTACCAAGGCGGCGCTTGAACTGAGCGTCACGCAAGCCGCGATCAGCCAGCAGGTCAGGATGCTCGAAGCGCGGCTCGGCACGGCGCTCTTCAAGCGCTTGCCGCGCGGACTCGCGATGACCGACGAGGGTCTTGCGCTCTGTCCCGTGCTGACCGAAGCATTCGATCGCATGGAAGCGGTGCTGCGGCAATTCGAGAACGGCCGCTTTCACGAGGTGCTGACGGTCGGCGTGGTCGGTACGTTTGCTGTCGGCTGGTTGATGCCGCGACTCACGGCATTTCGCGTCGCGCATCCGTTCATCGAGTTGCGTCTCATGACGAACAACAACGTCGTCGATCTCGCGACCGAAGGGCTCGATTTCGCGATCCGTTTCGGCGACGGCACGTGGCCCGGTTCGCTGGCGCTGAAGCTGCTCGATGCGCCGTTGTCCGCGTTGTGCCTTCCTGAGGTCGCGAGACGTCTGAAGGTGCCCGGCGATCTCGCCGGCGAGACGCTGCTGCGCTCCTATCGCATCGGCGACTGGACCAGCTGGTTTGCAGCGGCGCGGATTCCGCCACGTCCGGTGCGCGGCCCCGTCTTCGATTCATCTCGACTGATGGTCGAGGCCGCGATGCAGGGCGCCGGCGTCGCGCTCGCACCGACCGCGATGTTCGAGCATGAGATACGCGCGGGCCGTCTCGTCCAGCCGTTCGATATCGAGGTCGACTCGGGCAGCTACTGGCTGACCATGCAGAAAGGCAAGGCACCGACGCACGCGATGCGGGTCTTCAACGACTGGATCGTGAGAGAGATCAGCGGGGGCGGGGTCGACACATCGTTCGAAGCGCCCATGGTTTCCTCGTGAAGCGCTTGGCCATTGCGTTCTGAGTAAGTCGATTGTAACCATCGGTAAAGTGTTCCATGCGCAGCATTGTTAAATGCACGCAGGCCATTTTTGCCGATCCTTATCTGTCGCCCTTTTGCGGTCGACATACGTTAAATGGCGTGCACACCGCCGGCTTCCTGCGCGCGCAGCGGGCGTACAGGCCGTTACAAGTTGCCGTTGAATTCAGTCCCCTTACGATCCACACTGCGCTCCATCTTCACTCGAGGGCTATCGCCCGGAGATCATGATGGACAACGCAAATCAGTCATCCAGTCGTATTCATCCGCTCGTCGCAACCGCGGCCGGCGCCGTCATTCTTGCGAGCGCGGTCGGTATCGCAGCGATGACCGGCATTCTGCCGAAGGCACACAGCGACGATGCACCGTCCACGGCGCAGCAGAGCGCACAGGTCGCTGCGGCTTCTGCGACTCTCGCCACGCCTGCCGTGCAGCCCGCGCAGGTGGTCCAGGCTCAGCAGCCTGTGGTCCAGCAACCGGCCGCGCCGGTCGTGCGACGGCCCGTCCATGTGGCCTCGCGCCCGGTGCATACCGCACCACGCTATGAGCCTCAACCGCAGCCGCAAGAGATGGTCGATCGCGATGTCGGCACCGTCGAATCGATTACGCCGGTTACGCAGCAAGGCCATGGCACCGGCCTCGGTGCTGTCGGCGGCGCGGCGGCCGGTGGCCTGCTCGGCAACCAGTTCGGACGCGGCAACGGCCGCACTGCGGCGACGATTGTCGGCGTGCTGGCCGGTGGCCTCGCGGGTAACACTGCCGAGCAACATCTGCGCAGCGAGACCGACTACCAGGTCCGTGTGCGCATGCCCGACGGCTCGACGCGTGTGATGACCTATCAACGTCCGCCTGAATTCGGCGTCGGTCAACGTGTGCGGGTCGATGGCAACGGAATTGTCGGCGCGGGCTAACGAAGCATCGTTCGTCGGGGCGCGGGTGTTGCGGGTACCTGGCAGACCCGCGAATCGACGAATACGGTCTGCCTATGCGCTATGAGTACCCGTGAGTCTCATGTTCAGATCCGACGTGCGTGACGATCGACGTACTTCGGATCACGAGCAGCACAATTCGACTGAACCGTACGGGTCCGTGCCGGTCGTAGGTGTCAAAAGCACTATAGTAAGTAGAAACAACTTCAGCCGACCCAAGGAGGATGAGTATGAAAGTACGCACGTATCGCACCGCAGCTGCAGGAATCCTGTTCGCGGCATTGCTGCCGTTCTCGGCCGCGCATGCGCAACTCGGCAATCTGCTGCCAGGGGGCGGGTCGAACAGTTCGTCTTCTGGTGGACTGGGCAGCCTTGGCAATCTCGGTGGGCTCGGCAGCTCATTGCCGGGGTCGTCGCTGACCTCGGGCAGCACCGGTAACGTCGCCGGCATACTGCAGTTCTGCATCAAGAACAATTACCTGAGCGGCGACAGCGCGTCGTCCGTCAAGGACTCGCTGATGAGCAAGCTGCCCGGCGGTTCGTCCACTTCCGATAGCGGCTACACCCAGGGCTCCCAGGGCATCCTGAGCGGCAGCAACGGCAAGCAGGTCGACCTGAGCGGTGGCGGCCTGAAAGAGCAGGTCACGAAGCAGGTCTGCGACAAGATCCTGTCGCAAGGGAAGTCACTGCTGTAAATGCATGACGCGGGATGCCGCATGGCGCAGCGTCCCGCATCGCGCATCGATCTAGTCGTTGCTATGCAGCGCGGTGTTCAATCCTCCCCAACGGGATGAGTCGGTCGCGAGCACTTCGACTGCGCCCGTCTGGCTGTTTCTGCGAAACAGCAATCCCGAGCGACCCGATAGCGTTCTCGCCGCGACGACGCTGCCATCGGGCATCTTCACTTTCGATCCTGCAGTCACGTAAAGGCCCGCTTCGACGATGCACTCGTCGCCAAGCGAAATGCCGATGCCCGCGTTCGCGCCGAGCAGACTGCGCTCGCCGATCGCATTCTTCGTTTTGCCGCCGCCGGACAGCGTGCCCATGATCGACGAGCCCGCGCCGACGTCCGAATTTTTGCCGACCGTCACGCCGGGTGTCACCCGGCCTTCCACCATCGATTCGCCCAGCGTGCCCGCATTGAAGTTCACGAACCCTTCGTGCATCACGGTGGTTCCTGCGGCCAGATGCGCACCGAGTCTCACGCGGTCCGCGTCGGCGACGCGCACACCGTCGGGTACGACGTAGTCGGTCATGCGCGGGAAGCGATCGACTGACGCTACGGTCAGGTGATGAAACTCGGCCGCCACGCGATCGCGCAGGGTATCGACGTTGTGGGGCAGTACAGGTCCGGCCGAGGTCCACGCCACGTTCGGCAGCCAGCCGAAGATTCCGTCGAGATTGATCGCGTTCGGTTGTACGGTCCGCTCCGATAGCAGATGCAGCCGAAGGTACGCGTCTTCGGTCGAGGCGGGCGGTGTGTCGAAGGATTCGATCGTGACGTCGATGAAGTCGCCTGCTATCAACCCGACTTTCTCTGCGAGACAACCGCGCTTGAGTGTCGCGCCTGATTGCGGGAACCACACGTCGATCGTCTTGCCGGTTTCCGTGTCCCGGTAGCGGTGGCCGGTTCGTTGAAGCGTCGTCATCGAAGTTTCTCCTTTCTGTGCCGCGACATCGCGATGTTGATTACTGCCGTGCTGCGGCGTGCTTGCGCCATGCAAGCGGTGCAACGGCGAGCACGAACACAAGGAACACGACCTGCGACAGATAGAACGGCGCAGTCCACAAGTCGGCCATCGCAACATAGTACGTGTTGTGTATGACGTCGCTGACGATGATCAGTACCGTCAGCACGATGCCTGCTCGTGGTCGCAGGAACAGCAGCACGATCGCGAGCGGGTCGAACAGCGTCAGTGCGCTCCAGTAGATGCGGCTCGCGAATGGTGCGCGCGAGCCGAAGCCATAGTCCCACAGCGGGCCATGCTGCACGACGGCGACAATGTGATTGACGCTCGCGGCGAGCAGACAGATTGCGAAAACCAGACGGATCACAAGGGAAGTACGCGTCATGGGAGCGAGGGCGGTGAATCACGAAGTGGTACGAGACGACGATGGTAGCCGATACGACGATGTGGCCAGCGCACTGCGTTAGCGGGTTGCTTGAAGACGCCACCGCGAGACAGCCTGCAACGCGTACAGTTGGCGATCATCGGCCGGTCCCGGCATAATCGAGCCATCCGCTCACGCCTCGCGCATTTTCCCGACCACACTCCATGACCGATCCCCAGCACGCCGACGCACAGGCGGCAACCTCCCGTTTCGAATGGCGCTGGAAAGCGTTCGACGATCTCGCTCCGGCCGAGGTCTACGACATCCTCGCGGCCCGCAGTGCCGTGTTCGTGGTCGAGCAGCACTGCGTCTATGGCGACGTCGACGGGCTCGATACGCAGGCGTGGCATCTGAGCGCGTACAGCACCTTCAGCCATACGCGGCCGACGCTCGCCGGCTATCTGCGCGTGTTGCTACCTGATGGCAACGGCGCCGACGACACCGATATCCGCATCGGCCGCGTACTGACGATGCCTGATTTTCGCGGCATGGGCATCGGTCGCGCGCTGCTCGAACGTGCATTGACTCATATCTACGCGCAGTGGCCTGGTGTGCCGATTCGTCTGCATGCGCAGGCGCATTTGCAGCCGTTCTACGCGGCGTTTGGTTTCGAGTCGATCTCCGATGTACACGACGAGGACGGCATTCTGCACGTCTGGATGCGTTCAACCTGAAACGATCGGACGGCGCCGTCGCATGCCGTAATCAGCTGCGCGCGGGTTGCGGGCTCGTTGTATCCACTGCGTTCGACGTGAGCGACGAAGCCCGCCCGATATGCCCGCTGCGCAGCCGTGCCCGTGCCGACAGTCGCATCCAATTGCGCAGCGCGAACACGGCGCCGATCACGCTCATCATCGAACCGGGAATCCACAGCAGAAGACCGCCGATCTGCTGATCGCGCATCGGGCTAAGCCACGTGAACGCGCGCCCGCAGATCGAATACACCGGGTACAGTTCGCGCGATGAAAAGAAGATGAACGCACCGAGCACGATCTGCGGCGGAATCGCCGCGATCACGACGAGCACCCGTCGTCCCGGCGAGAGCCGCGCGGGCGGAGCGGGCCGCGGATCGAGGACGAGCCACCAGAACATCAGGCCATCGATAGCCATGCTCCAGTTCATCACGCGATACAGCCGCCAGTCGAGCATCGCGACAAAGTGAATCGGCGACAGCAACCAGAAGTAGATCAACCCGACGAACAGCGCAACCGCGACGACCGGATGCATCAGCACGTCGAGAATCGCGCGCACCGGGCGCGTCGCGAGCGTAGGGCGCAGGAAGCGCTGGCGCCAGCGGAACGGGATCCCGGCGCGCAACGCTGCGCCGGGATAAGACAGCGCGATAAAGAACGGGCCGAGGTGATGCAGCACCAGATGCTGCGTGCGATGCATGAAGAACTCATGCTCGAAGAAGTAGTCGAGCCGTGTATGCAGCGCGACGTACAGCGCACCGAGTCCGAACCAGAACGAGATGCGCCGGCGCACCGACACCTTGGCCTTGTGCGCCCCACGCGCGAACAGGATCGCAGCGGTCAACATGACGATGACCACGGTCGGCGACGGTTCCCACGGGTCGAGCCAGTAGAGCAGGTTCATCGAGCGCGATCAGTTTTGCTGGGCAGGCGGTTTGACCGCAAACGGCGTGTCGAGCGTTTCGCCGTCGGAGAAGTGCAACTGCAGATGCACGGTGTTGCCGGGGGCGATCGCGTGCTTCGCGTCTTCGAGCATCAGGTGATAGCCGCCCGGTGCAATCGATACGCTACCGTGCGCGGGCACGGTCAGCTTGTCGACCATCACCATCTTCTGCGTCGAACCCGCCGACACCGTTTGATGCAGCATCGCGCTACCGTAGTCGTTGCTCGAGACGTCGACGAGATCGACCGGTTTGTTGCTGCTATTGGCGAGCGTTACATAGCCCGCAGCAGGTAGCGCGCCGGGCAGCCAGCGTACCCAGGCGTTCTGCGCGGTGATCGCCGGTGTAGCCGCCGTGGCGTGTGCCAGCGGTAGCGTGATGGTCGCAAAGGCAAGCGCACAAAGACCAGCAGCGGTGTGTGCAAATCGGTGTGAAGTGAGCGAAATCGTCATGGGGGCGAGCAAACAAAGATCAGGAGTGGGCGTCGATGATACGACGCACGTCGTGCGCGATGACGTCGGGCGAGTCTTGATCGGTGGCGAGCAGGCGTGCGTGGCCCTCGGCGTCGAAGACGTACACGGCCGAACTATGCGTCACTTCGTAGTCGCCGTTCGGATCGCGCTTTTCCATCTGATAGGCAACACGGTAGCGCTGCGCCATCGATTCGATCTGCCTGTCGCTGCCCGTCAGGCCGCGCGCATGTTGCGCATCGAATGCGCCGAGATAGTCGTGCAGCGCTTTAGGGGTATCGCGTGCCGGATCGACGGTCACGAACAGGATGCGCACCTGCTGCGCATCGGGACCGAGTTCGGTCAGCACCTGCATCAGCCGCGCCATCGTTTCGGGGCAGACATCGGGACAGTGCGTGTAGCCGAAATAGACCAGCGACGTGCGGCCTTTGAACGTATCGCCGGTAGCGGGCTTGCCGTCGTCGCCGGTGAGCGAGAACGAGAGATCCGGCAGATGGCCGGTCACATCGGTCAGTTTCCAGGGCGCGGCTTCGCGCGAGCAACCGGTGAGCGTGCCGGTCGCACCCAGTATGCCGAGCGCTGCGCACAGCGCGAGCATGCGCGGGAGTCGCGTGCGTATCAGGCTCGCGCGACGGCGAAGCGATTGCGTTTGCATGGTGTAGCGGAAGAATTCAGGGGAACAAAGACGGCGGTGGGCACTCGATTCAATACCTGACGCGAGCGGCACAGGCCATCGTGGCTGCGACTCTAGCGCAAATTGCCGGCTCTCGTTGCCGCCACGGGGCGAGCCCGCGCAGGACGAGGCAATATGCCGCAGAGCACTGAAAGCACATTGAAATCCGATCGTTCTGCTTTTGAACGCAGTAACCTGACCCGATCGGCCCGTCACGCCCACCAGCATTGCGCGCAGGCTTACTTTCTCGAAAAATGACCGGATGCGCGGTAAGATGCGCACACTTTTCCGGCTGCACCCAGCTGAGAGGCAAGATAAAACCGATGCAAGCACTTCCGGCTGTTCTGTCTCCCGCGGAGACCGCATTCTTCTTCGACTTCGACGGCACGCTCGTCGAACTGGCGCCGACACCCGACGGCGTACTCGTGCAGCCCGACACCCTCGCGCTACTGACCGAACTGCGACGCCTCACCCATGGCGCGGTGGCGATCGTGTCGGGACGCGGCATCGACAGCATCGATACGTTTCTCGGTATGCCCGATCTGCCGATCGCAGGTCTGCACGGCGCCGAGCGGCGCGATGCGAACGGCGATACCCAGCGCATCGGTTTTAACGACGAACGTCTGCTGCGCATGGAGCAGGTGCTGGCACAGGTTGTGAACCAGAACCCCGGCATGCTGCTGGAGATCAAGGGCGCTGCGATCGCGCTGCACTACCGCAACGCGCCCGATCGCGAGCCGCTTGCGCGTGAGGCCACCGGCCGTCTCGTTGCCGACTATCCGGAGACGTACGTGCTGCAACCCGGCAAGATGGTCTACGAGATCAAGCCGAAGGACGTCGACAAGGGCCGCGCGCTGCGTGCGTTTCTCGACGAGCCGCCGTTCGCGGGCCGTCGTCCGGTATTTGCCGGGGACGACCTGACCGACGAAAAAGGCTTCGCCGTCGTCAACGAATACGGCGGCCTGTCGATCAAGGTCGGAGCCGGCGAGACGATTGCACACAGTCGCGTCGACTCTGTGCGGGCGCTGCACGTGTGGCTGGCTGCGCTGGTCGCGGCGGCACGCGGTGCATGAATGAGCGTAGTCGAATGAACGTGATGGGACTGTTTTTGCACGGAGCGTGCAGGTCATGAGCCGACTGATCATCGTATCGAATCGCGTGGCGCCGATTTCGGAGGGCGGGCCCGCCGCCGGCGGTCTCGCGGTCGGCGTGTACGACGCGCTGAAGGAAACCGGCGGCATGTGGTTCGGATGGAGCGGCGATGTGCTGAGCTCCGGGCAGCCGCAGATCAAGGTCGAAGAACGCGGGCCCGTCACGTTCGCGACGATCGGCCTCGTGCGGCGCGACTACGATCAGTACTACCGCGGCTTTTCGAATGCGACGCTGTGGCCCGCCTTTCACTATCGTGCGGATCTGCTGCAGTACGACCGCCACGAGTTCGAAGGCTACTGCCGCGTGAACGCGTGGCTCGCGCAGCAACTGGTGCCGCTGCTGCGGCCCGACGATGTGATCTGGGTACACGACTACCATCTGATCCCATTCGCGCAGGCGCTGCGCTCAGCCGGTGTGAAGAATCGCATCGGCTTCTTCCTGCATATTCCGTTTCCCGCTTCGCAGGTGCTGCTCGCGGTGCCGCCGCATCGTGCGCTGGTCGAGGCGCTGTGTTCGTTCGATTTACTCGGCTTCCAGACCGCGCCGGATCTGCGTGCGTTCTGCGATTACGTCGTCAACGAAGCAGAGGGAACCGTCGAAGCAACGCATGGCCGGCCCACCATCGTGCGTGCGTTCGGCAGGACGCTGTACGCCGCCGATTATCCGATCGGCGTCTATCCCGACGAGATCGCGGAACTCGCGAAAGCCGGGGAGCGCGGCAAGCCCGTGCGCACGATGAAGGCGACGCTGCACGCGCGCAAGCTGATCATGAGCGTCGACCGGCTCGATTATTCGAAGGGACTGGTGGAGCGCTTCCGTGCGTTCGAGCGGCTGCTCGAACAGACGCCCGCGCAACGCAACAAGGTGTCGTTTCTGCAGATCGCACCGCCGACGCGCGCCGACCTGCACGCCTATCAGGACATCCGGTTGCAACTGGAGAGCGAGTCGGGCCGTATCAACGGGCGTTTTGCTGAACTGGACTGGACGCCGATTCTATATATCCATCGGCAGTACGAGCGCTCGGTGCTCGCGGCGTTGTTTCGCACCGCGCACGTCGGCTATGTCACGCCGCTGCGCGATGGCATGAACCTCGTGGCGAAGGAATATGTCTCGGCGCAGGACCCGGAAAACCCCGGCGTGCTGGTGCTGTCGCGTTTTGCCGGCGCGGCGCAGGAATTGCACGGCGCACTGATCGTTAATCCGGTGGATATCGACGGGATGGCGGACGCGCTGGCGGCTGCCTTGACGATGCCGCTCGAAGAGCGACAGGCGCGCCATCGGGACATGATCGTGCAACTGCGGGAGAACAACGTGTCGGTGTGGCGCGATAACTTCATGCGCGATCTGCAGCGCTCGGGCGATGCGCCTGCGGCGGTTGTCGGCTGACCGGCGCGGTACTGGTACTGCGCAGAAAGAAACCCGCTACGCCAGACCACGCGGTAGCCGGAACGCACCGGCTACCCCATCACACCTCCCTCAAGCAACGTGCTGTTCGTCGACCTTCTTGCCGCCGATGTGCAGCGTCGTGCTCTTGCCATATTGCTTCGCGAGCAGATCGCGATAGATCCCAGGGCGGTTGCGCAGTTCTTCGGGCGTGCCGTCGTCGATCACCTTGCCCGTGCTCATCACGATGATCCGGTCGAAGTTGTGCAGCGTAGACAGCCGGTGCGCGATGGCGATCACCGTACGGCCGACCATCAGGCGGTCGAGCGCTTTCTGGATCGCTTCTTCGGACGCGCTATCGAGCGCCGAGGTGGCCTCGTCGAGCAGCAGGATCGGCGCATTCTTCAGGATCGCGCGCGCGATCGCGATGCGCTGGCGTTGACCGCCCGACAGCTTCACGCCGCGGTCGCCGACGATCGTATCGAAGCCGTCCGGCATCGCCTCGATGAAATCCGTACAGCGCGCTTCGCGTGCGGCGGTGACAACTTCTTCGCGTGTAGCTTCAGGGCGACCGTACGCGATGTTCTCGAATACCGTGCGATGGAACAGCGAAATATCCTGCGGAACCAGCGCAATGGCGTGGCGCAGGCTCTCCTGCGTCACCCCGGCGATGTCCGTACCGTCGATCTTGATCTGCCCGCCCTGGGTTTCGTAGAAACGCTGCAGCAACGCAAGCACGGTCGATTTACCGGCCCCCGACTTGCCGATCAGCCCGACGCGCTGGCCAGGTTCGATATGCAGGTCGAAATGGTCGAGGATCGGCCGGCGGCGCGGATAGGCGAAGGTCACGCGTTCGAAGTCGACGCGGCCGCCTTGCGGCACGAGTTCGCCGGCGTCCGACCGGTCCGGCATGCCGTGCGGCTCGAGCAGCGTCTTCACGGCCTCGGCAAGCCGCGCGACGTGCTGCGTGACATCGACGAGCGCGACGGCGAGGTCGCGCGTGCCGTGCAGGATCGTGAAGCCAAGCGAGCTGACCAGCACGATATCGCCTGAGGTCGCCTTGCCCTGATCCCACAGCCACAGCGCCCAGCCCAACAGCCCCGCCGACAGCAGCGCCGTGATCACCGCGTGCAGCAGGCGCAGCTTTTCAAGGTACAGCAGGCTCTGCTGCCGCGCGTCCATTTCCGCCTTGACCGTCGCACCGAAGCGCTTCTGTTCGCGGAAGGTCATGCCGAACGCGCGCACGAGCCCCATGTTGCTGATGACATCGACGAGTTCGCCGTCGACCGACGCCGCTTTCGTCGCGAAGCGATGGTGACGCGCGGAACCGCGCCCGGCCAGCTTGTACAGCACCACCGACAGAATTGCCGAGCACAGCAGCAGACCGCCCGACATCAATGGATTGACGGCGGTGATCATGACGATCGCGCCGCAGACGGCGATGCACGGTGGCAGCACGTTCCAGGCGGTGGTGTTCTCAGCGGTGTAGACCGCGTTCGATGTTGCCGTGATGCGGCTGGCGAGCATGCCGGGTTGTTTTTCGGCGTAGTAGGTCGGCGAATGGCCGCTCAGATACTGGAACAGATCGCGCCGCAGATCGCCGGTTACTGCCACGAACGTATGCGCGGCAACCCAGCCGCCGACGCGCCACAGCATGTTGTCCGCGGCGATCAGGCCGACGAGGATCGCAAACGCGGTCCACAGCGGCCCCGGGTGATGCCGGCCGGTGCCGAGCACGTCGATCAGGTGCTTGATCGCGTATTGCGAAGCGAGCGCGCATCCGACTGCGGCAAACACGCTGCACAACACGACGGCGTGCGCGAGCGGATGACGGCGGATGAAGCGGAAGAGAAACGCAAGCGGCCGGTCCGCATAGCTCGCGAGCTTTGCGTTGTGGACGTTACGCTGTGCGGGAGTCAAATGTTCCAATTGTTCGTGTGGTTGGTGTGAGGCGGGTTAGCGATGCAACGGCCGCAATGCGTTCGCGACACAGATGAATGTTCCGGCATTGTAAATACGCAAAAGCTATTCCGCATGCGGAATGTGGCTGCAACTGCATCTCTATGCCAGAACGAGGGGGTGACGATGAGGTGGGTCTACGGTGTCCGAGTCACGGATCTCCCCATGGTTCACCGCCTCGGCTGCTATTTCGAGACGCAATCGCGATATAATTACAGATTGCATTCAGCGTACCCCTGTCCGTTGCCGCGTTGCGGCCCCTCGGACAGCCGTTCAGGCAGTTTAAAACGGCAGCGGGGTGACGCGGCAGCGCGGCGAAGAATCGGTTCCGCAGTGCAGCGAACCAGCCTTCAATGTAAAACTGTCTTGCAAAACAAGGGTTTGCAAAATGTTGCGCCTTTGTAACAACGTAAAGTTTTTGAAATGTTGTGCACCCCCACAGGGGCCGGACGCGGATAATGCGCCTTCGGTCAGTCCCTGGGATTTTCTGACGATCTGTCAACGAGCGGTCATTCGGTGCGTTTACCGCCGGATGGGCAACCTGGCAGCCGACGACCAGTGTGGGTGTCCTTGCAAGCGATCCGTCGCAGGATTTCTCGAAAAAAACAGGCCAGGCCGGTTTTCTTCGGCCGTACCGCCGTAGCGAGCAAACGAATCGCTTTAACCAACCGCAGTACTTTTTTGCCTGATTTTTTTACGAGGAGTTCTCCATTATGCGAATCGCTCAAATCGCTCCCTTGCACGAGGCAGTTCCGCCCAAGCTGTATGGCGGCACGGAACGGGTAGTGTCGTACCTGACCGAAGCGCTCGTCGAACAGGGACACGATGTGACGCTGTTTGCCAGCGGCGATTCGCAGACCTCGGCGAAACTCGAAGCATTCTGGCCGCAGGCCCTGCGCCTGGACCCGACCATCCGTGACACGATGGCGCCGCACATGTTGCTGCTCGAAGAAGTGCGCCGTCGCGCGGACGAATTCGACGTGCTGCATTTCCACATCGACTATTACCCGTTCTCGCTGTTCTCGCGCCAGCCGACGCCGCATCTGACGACGCTGCACGGCCGTCTCGACCTGCCGGAACTGCAACCGATCTTCAACACGTTCAACGACGTGCCGGTCGTATCGATTTCGGACAACCAGCGCTCGCCGCTGCAACAGGCGCACTGGCTGTCGACCGTGTATCACGGTCTGCCGGAAAACCTGCTCAAGCCGATTCCGGACGTCAAGCCCAGCTACCTCGCGTTCCTCGGCCGCATCTCGCCGGAAAAGCGCCTCGACACGGCCATCCGTATCGCCGAACAGGCCGGCATGCCGATCAAGGTTGCTGCGAAGCTCGACAAGGCCGATCGCGCCTACTACGAAGAAGTCATCAAGCCGCTGATGTCGCTGCCGCACGTCGAGTACATCGGCGAAATCAGCGAAGCGGAAAAGACCGAGTTCCTCGGTAATGCACACGCGCTGCTGTTCCCGATCGACTGGCCGGAGCCCTTCGGTCTGGTGATGATCGAAGCAATGGCGTGCGGTACGCCGGTCATCGCGTTCAAGCGCGGTTCGGTGCCGGAAGTGATCGAAAACGGCGTGTCGGGTTTTGTCGTCGAAGACGAAATCAGCGCGGTCGCTGCCGTCAAGCGCCTGCACACGCTGCCGCGCGAAACGGTTCGTAAGGCATTTGAAGCGCGTTTCTCGTCGAAGGTGATGGCGAAGAACTACGTCGCGGCCTACGAAGAACTGCTGCGCCGCAAGCGCCGTACGGTGCTGCGCGAAGTCAACGCCGGCTGAGGCCGACGCGCTTTCTCCGGCGCCCGTGTGGGTCGTCGGGAGAGCCTGCATCACTGAGATAGTCGTTCGCCACGCCCCGCATGCGTCAAGCATGCGGGGCGTTGTTGTATGCGCGCCGCGGATATCGCCGGGAAACCACACCGCGCCCCGCGAAAGTGCCGTTTCGCGCGCGCTAACCGTGAGCCTTCGGCACATAGTCCCTATAATGGCCGTGCCGCAAACCGGCGGTGCCGCCGACGATACAGGAGGATGCTTTGGCGAGAACGAAAGAGACGCGTGCGAACGCGGCGCCTGGCGCCGGTACGCTCTTCGCGCTACGCGCCATCGGTCTCGTGATTCTGGCTCGCTGGCTGTTCTCGATGGCACAGATGGACATCTTCGCCGCACTGTCGGGGATGGCGTCGTCGCCCTGGGCGTGCATCAATCTCGTGTTCCTGTTCCTGCTGATCTTTCTACCCGGCGCACGCGCGCAGGCTGAGCGGCCGTTTCATCCGTTGCCGCAGTGGCTGCGTCAGGCGCTGCGGTTCTTCGCGCTGCTCGGTTTCGTTTTTGCGCTCTGGTCGATCGGGGCTTTTGTGCTGGCCGCCGGTTGGCGGCGCACGCTCAATACCGTCGCCGCGACCAACGGCTGGCTCGTGGCCGCACCGGCGCTGTATGCCGCTGTGCTGTGGATTTGCCGGCCACGTCCGTTGTGGCGAACCAATATCGCGGCGCGGCGCTTCGCGATCGGCCGTTATGCGGTTGCGCTTGATGTCGTGACGCGTACGGTGATCGTCTGGGCTGAGAGCCGCAAGCTGGGGCAGTACGATGCACGTGAGTTGTCGGTGCGCTGGCTTGCAGGTGTTACGGGTGGCGTGTCGGCGGGTAGTGCCGCAGCTCCAGCCGATGCCGCCGTCTCCAGCGAGCCTTCTATATCGATCGAAGCGGACGGGGCCGTGCCGGCCGCGGCGCTGCGCCGTGAGTCAGTCGTGACACCCGCGACGCCCGCAAGATCAGGCACCGCCCGCTGGGGTCGCCGGCCGAAGATCGAACTGCTATGGAACTCGCCGGCTGCGGCGGGACATAATCGCCAGAGGGTGTTCCGCACGCCGCTTGCCACCGAGGGCGATCGTACCGCCGCGCGAGCGCTCGACACGACGTTGAGCCAGACCGTTTAGGCTGGCCTTCACAGGAGTCGCCATGCTGATTCGCTGGTTGCTTGCCGCAATTCATCTGCTGGCCTACGGTTTGGCGCTCGTGTCGATTCTCAGACGCAGCGTCGCGCTGCGGCACTGTTCGACATCGGCTGGGCTGCCGGCGGTTTTTCACGCCGATAACGGCTGGGGCGTCTCGGCGGTCGTGCTGATCGTGACCGGTGCGATGCGGGCGTTCGGTGGTTACGAAAAGGGCGCCGACTACTATCTGCACGAGCCGCTGTTTCATCTGAAGATGGGCGCGCTGGTTCTGATCCTGCTGCTCGAAATTGCGCCGATGATCGGTCTGATCCGCTGGCGTATCGCGCTGAAGAAGGGTGTGGAGCCCGATCTCGGGCGGGCCCGGCGCTACGCCGGTATCGGTGTGGTGCAGCTCGTGTTGCTGGTGCTGATGGTGTTCGCGGCAACGGGGATGGCGCGCGGAATCGGGCTGCCCGACAACGCTGTTTAATCTCATCGATCCCGTCGATCCCATCGATCTCGTCGACGCAGAAGAGCGACGCCCCACATCCGACGACCCCGCGGCGATCATGCATGTCCCGTCAAGCAAGTCGGTTTACCGCCTTGCCTGACGTACTGCGCTCAAGCCTCCGCTGCCGCCTCCCTCAACGCACGAGACAAGGCCGCTTGTTATCGAACGTCCAGTTCGGAATCAGATACTGCATCGCGACGCCGTCGTCGCGTGAACCGAGGCCGTGCTGCTTGTAAAGCTCATGCGCCTTTGCAACTTCATCCATGTCGAGTTCGACGCCAAGGCCGCCACGCGGCGGCACCGCAACCATCCCACCGACGATCTTCAACGGCTCGCGCGTAAGCCGCTGACCGTCCTGCCAGATCCAGTGCGTATCGATTGCGGTGATCTTGCCCGGCGCCGCCGCGGCGACGTGCGTGAACATCGCGAGCGACACGTCGAAGTGATTGTTCGAATGCGAGCCCCACGTGAGCCCCCATTCGTTGCACATCTGCGCGACGCGCACCGAGCCCTGCATGGTCCAGAAGTGCGGATCGGCGAGCGGAATGTCCACCGATTGCAACTGGATCGCGTGACCCATCTGGCGCCAGTCGGTGGCGATCATGTTGGTCGCCGTCCTCAGGCCGGTGGCGCGGCGGAATTCGGCCATGACTTCGCGCCCCGAGTAGCCGTTCTCCGCACCGCATGGGTCCTCCGCATAGGCCAGCACATCGTGCTGGTCGCGGCACAGGCGGATCGCCTCCGCGAGCGACCATGCACCGTTCGGATCGAGCGTGATGCGTGCCTCCGGGAAGCGTTCGGCGAGCGCGGTCACAGCTTCGATTTCCGCATCGCCCGCGAACACCCCGCCCTTTAGCTTGAAATCGTTGAAGCCGTAACGCGCATGCGCCGCTTCCGCGAGCCGCACGACGGCTTCCGGCGACAACGCGGCTTCGGTGCGCAGCCGCGTCCAGTCATCGTCCGCAGTGCCGTCCGCGTAGGGCAGGTCGGTTTTCTTGCGATCGCCGACGTAGAACAGATAACCGAGCATCTCCACACGCTCGCGCTGTTGCCCTTCGCCAAGCAGCGCCGCGACCGGCACATCGAGATGCTGGCCCAGCAGATCGAGCAGCGCGGCTTCGAGCGCGGTCACCGCGTGGATCGTCGTGCGCAGATCGAAAGTCTGCAGGCCGCGTCCGCCCGCATCGCGATCGGCGAACTGTTTGCGCACGGTGTTCAGCACGTTGTTGAAGCGCCCGATCGACTGGCCGACGACGAGCGGTCGCGCATCGTCGATGGTCTGGCGGATTTTTTCGCCGCCCGGCACTTCGCCGACACCGGTGCGTCCCGCGCTGTCCTTGAGGATCACGATGTTGCGCGTGAAAAACGGCCCATGCGCGCCGCTCAGATTCAGCAGCATGCTGTCGCGGCCGGCGACCGGAATGACTTGCAGTTCCGTGACCTTCGGTGTGTCGGTGGAATGGCTTGAGGCAGTTGCGTTCATGATGATCGGTGAGCGAAGAAAGAGAAAACCAGAGGCAATAGAGATCAGGCAGCAATCAGCGAATCTTTCAGTTCGACCCGCTTGATCTCGCCGACCACGAACAGATAGCACGCGATCGCGACCAGCGCATTTGCGCCGACGAAAACGAGCGCCGCTGCAAACGAGCCGGTGCCTTGCACGAGGTAGCCGATCACAATCGGCGTCGTGATACCGGCTGCATTGCCGAACGTATTGAAGAGCGCGCCGCACAGGCCGCCGGCCTGCTTCGGTGCGGTATCCGCGACGACGGCCCAGCCGAGCGCGCCGACACCTTTGCCGAAAAACGCGAGCGCCATGATGGCGACGACGATCCACTGCGTGTCGACGTAGTTGCACGCAATCATGCAGGTTGACAGCAGCATGCCCGCAACGATCGGCGCCTTGCGTGCGAAGGTGGCCGAGTAGCCGCGACGCAGCAGCGCGTCCGAGATCACACCGCCGAGTACGCCGCCGAGAAAACCGCAGATCGCCGGAATCGCTGCGAGAAAACCGGCCTTCAGGATCGACATGTGCCGCTCCTGAACGAGGTAAATCGGAAACCACGTGAGAAAGAAGTAGGTGAGCGTCGTGATGCAGTACTGGCCGATGAACACGCCGAGCAGCATGCGGCTCCTGAGCATTTCCTTTACGCACGCAACGGTCTTGACCTGGCGCACGACCGGTACCGCGGCACTACCGCGTGTACTGCGCCGCTGGTCGAGATCCACGAGGCCGCCACCTGCTTCGATGTAGCGGATTTCCTGCGGGTTCGCGCGCGGATGTTCCTTCGGCGCGTAGACAGTTTTCATCCACACGCCGGTGATCAGGATGCCCAGCACGCCCATCACCGTGAACACATGCGGCCAGCCGAATGCGTGCGTGATCCAGCCCATCAGCGGAGCGAACACGACGGTCGCGAAGTATTGCGACGCGTTAAAGATCGCGGCGGCGGTGCCGCGTTCCGCGGTCGGGAACCACGCCGAGACGATGCGACTGTTGCCGGGGAACGCAGGCGCTTCCGCAATGCCGACCAGAAAGCGCAGCGCGAACAGCGCGGCGATTGCCGTACCGGCTGCGAGACCGACCACCCAGCCTTGCATCATTGTGAGCAGCGACCACGCGAAGATGCTGACCGCGTAGGTGCGCTTCGAGCCGAAACGGTCGAGCAGCCAGCCGCCCGGCAACTGGGCGATCACATACGACCACGCGAACGCGGAGAAAATGTAGCCCATCATGACCGGCGACAGACCGAGATCGTGTTGCATCGCTGTGCCGGTAATCGACAGCGTCGCGCGATCCGCGTAGTTCAGCGTGGTCACGACGAGCAGCATGAGCACGATCAGATAACGGACCTTCGTGGCGCGTTCTGTCGGCGCTGCGGTGGTCGTATCGTTGGCGCGTTCGCGGGCGACGGGGTCTTGCGGGGAGGTTGTGCCCACGCGCTGGTTCAGTTCGGTCATGGCGATAGATACCGGTGCCGGTGCTGAGGCAGGGCGCCGGGTGTCTCCTTCAAGATGCGCGACGGTGCAGGCAGTGCATGGTGGCCGGGGTGGCGCGGGTACCTGGAGGCGCAGGGAATTGCGTTGCAGGCCGCACGGCGCTGTGCCGCGGACGAATCCGTTGACAGGTTCACGGGTAAATCATCAGTCATCAGATGACATCTGACGCAGTATAATGAATCGTAGTTGTTCGCTCATACCCCATGTAAACCCTCACGATCAACGAACGCCGCCATGTCCGTGCCTACTCTTCCTGTCGCGCCGCGCCGTCGCATGCGTAGCCTCGCGCAAGACGTCGTCGATGCGCTCTCTGCGCAAATCCAGGCGGGTGCCCTGCGCCCTGGCGACAAGCTGCCGACCGAGACCGAAGTGATGGTCGCGCAGGGGGTAAGTCGCACTGTTGTACGCGAGGCGATTTCGCGCATGCAGGCGAGTGGTCTTGTCGAAACGCGACACGGCATTGGTAGTTTCGTGCTGGACCGTGTGCATAGTTCGGTGGGTATCGACCCGGCAACAATCACGACGATTCGCGATGTGCTCGCGATCCTCGAAGTGCGGATCAGCCTCGAAAGCGAATGCGCGAGTCTGGCTGCGCAGCGCGCTACTGCAGAGGATCTGGTCGGATTGCGGCGCGCGCTCGATGCCATCGCGGTTGCGGCGCACGCGGGTGTCGATACGGTCGCGCCCGACTATCAGTTCCATCTGCAGATCGCGCGTGTCACCGGCAACCGCTATTTCGTGGAGATCATGTCGCAGCTCGGCGCGACGCTCATCCCGCGGGCGCGCGTCAATTCCGCGGGTATTGCCGGCGACGATCTCGATCGCTACATGGCGCGGCTCAACCACGAGCATGAAGACATCTATGAAGCGATCGCACGACACGATCCGGAAGCGGCGCGTGCTGCGATGCGCACGCATCTGACGAAGAGCCGCGAGCGCTTGCGACGCGCCAACGAAGAAGCGGAAGGGGCGGGGCAGGCTGGCTGAGCGGCGGATCGCCGCCGCGTCATGTTTCGCTCGACGTTTGCCTATCTTGTCTGACGTCATACTGTCTTTGCGCATATCTTGAACCGGCGATGATGCGCGAAGCGCATACCACCGCCGGTGATCAGCCAGGTCCCACCGAGTCGCGAACTAGCGCTGTGCGAACGCACCGTCGCTGAGCCGCCAGAGCTGCAACGGATTGCCGTCGCGCAATGCCTCGGGCAGCAGTTCCGCGGGCAGATCCTGATAGCAGACCGGACGCAGAAAGCGCTCGATTGCGCTCGATCCCACCGACGTCGCACGGCTATCCGACGTAGCCGGAAACGGGCCGCCGTGCACCATCGCATGACATACCTCGACACCGGTCGGATATCCGTTCGCGAGAATCCGCCCCGCCTTGCGTTCGAGCACGGGCAGCAGACGGCGTGCGAGCGCGGCATCGGTTGCGTTGACTGCATCGAGATGCAGCGTCGCGGTGAGCTGTCCCTGCAGATGTTCAGCCACACGCAGTAGCGTCGCTTCGTCGCGGCAACGAATGACTGTCGACACCGGACCGAACACTTCGTCTTCGAGCGCGGATGTCGAGAGGAATGTTTCCGCATCGCAGACGAAGAGCGCGCCGCGTGCCTGATTCGGTCCACTGGCTACCGGGCCTTCGCCGGCTAATGCAAGGCCGTCGAGCGAACCGAGCTGTTCGACGCCGCTGCGGTACGCCGAGTAGATGCCGGCGGTGAGCATCGTTTGCGCGGGTTTGTCGGCGAGTGCATGACGTGCCGCTACGATGAACGCATCGAGTGCGTCGCCGGCCAGCGCCACGACGAGACCCGGGTTGGTACAGAACTGCCCCGCGCCGAGCGCGAGCGAATCCACGAAGCCGCGCGCAATCGCATCGCCATGCGATGCCAGCGCGGCGGGCAACACGAAGAACGGATTGATGCTGCTCATTTCCGCATACACCGGAATCGGCTCTGCGCGCGCAGCGGCCGTGCGCACCAGCGACAAACCGCCGTGACGCGAACCGGTGAAGCCAACGGCCTTGATCGCCGGATGCGCGACGAGCGCTTCACCGACCTCGCTGCCAGCACCGACAATCAGCGAGAACACGCCTTCGGGCAAGCCACACTGCGCGACTGCCTGCTGCACGACACGGCCAACCAGTTCCGATGTGCCGAGATGGGCGCGGTGCGCCTTGACGACGACCGGACAACCGGCGGCCAGTGCGGACGCGGTATCGCCGCCCGCCACTGAAAACGCGAGCGGGAAATTACTCGCACCGAATACGGCCACCGGCCCGAGCGGCACGTTCTGTTTGCGCAGGTCGGCGCGTGGCAACGGCTTGCGTTCGGGCTGCGCGGAATCGAGTGTGGCATCGAGCCAGCGACCATCGCGCACGAGTCCCGCGAACAGCCGCAACTGGCCAATCGTGCGACCGCGTTCGCCTTCGAGTCGCGCCTTCGGCAAGCCGCTTTCAGCGTGCGCGCGCTCGATCAGCGCATCGCCGAGTGCGGCAATGCCATCAGCAATCGCTTCGAGAAAACGCGCGCGTGATTCGAGCGGCGCTGCACGGTAGGTATCGAATGCGGCGGCCGCGAGTTCACAGGCGCGCGCAACGTCTTCGCGCGTGCCGCTGTTGAACGTGGGGGTATCGATGGGCGCATCGGTGGCCGGGTTGAGGGCGTGCAGCGGCGCCCCGCTGCCGCGCACCGCAGAGCCGCCGATCAGCATTTCGCCGGTCGGCCATCCGGACGACGGATTAGACATGGGTAGTCCTCGTGGAATGCGTTGGCTCGCGATGACCGTGGGTTATCACCGGGTCATCACGAAGCGAAGTTGTCGCAGGGTTATTGCGGCCCGAGCGCCTTGATCAGCACATCGAGTTGCGCGCATTCGTCTTCGGTGAGATCGGTGAGCGGCGCACGCACCGGGCCGGCATCGCGGCCGACAAGACGCGCACCCGCCTTCACGATGCTGACCGCGTAGCCTGCGCGGCGATTGCGGATCTGCAGATACGGCAGGAAGAACTGGTCGAGCAGACGGCCGGTCGTTTCGTGATCGTCCTCGACGACGGCGCGGTAGAACTCGACGGCTGTCTTCGGAATGAAGTTGAACACCGCCGACGAATACACCGGCACGCCAAGCGCCTTGTACGCGGCTGCATAGACTTCGGCAGTCGGCAGACCGCCGAGGTACGTGAAGCGATCGCCGAGGCGGCGGCGAATCGACACCATCAATTCGATATCGCCGAGGCCGTCCTTGAAGCCGATCAGGTTCGGGCAGCGCTCGGCGAGCCGCTCAAGCGCTTCCGGTTGCAGCTTGCAGGCGCCGCGGTTATACACGACCACGCCAATCGACACCGCTTTGCAGACCGCTTCAACGTGAGCCGCCACGCCTTCCTGCGACGCTTCGGTCAGGTAGTGCGGCAGCAGCAATATGCCTTGTGCGCCGACCCGCTCTGCTTCCTTCGCAAAGGCGATCGCGGTGCGCGTCGGGCCGCCGGCGCCGGCGAGAATCGGCACCTTGCCGCGGCAGGTCTCGACGGCTGTGCGTACGACGTCGGTGAATTCGCCCGGCACCAGCGAGAAGAATTCCCCCGTGCCGCCCGCCGCGAAGAGGGCGCTCGCGCCGTAAGGCGCCAGCCATTCGAGACGTTCGATATAGGTGCGGGGCGCGAAATCGCCGTTCTTGTCGAAATCGGTGACCGGGAACGACAGAAGGCCAGAGGAAAGGGTTTGTTTCAGTTCTTGAGGCGTCATGGCGGCTCGCGTGTTGCGCGCTCCTGCAGGAGCGGGGACGGTGAAAGATGAGAGGTTATTTCAAAACGTCAGTCATCGTACATCATCGTCGAAAGGACGGCAATGCAGTCTTGGCAAGAGGGGATTTTTGTAAGGAGAGGGCCGCGCACCATAGGTGTGCGCGGCTTTTATGGCGTGTGCAGCGAGGGAGGAGGCTGAATCAGGACGTCGTATGTCTACTGCTGACGCAGTCTAGGCGACCGTGTGGTTCGCCATGATTTCGAGCGCTTTGACCAGCGCCGAATGGTCGAGTTGGCCCGCGTCGTGCGCGCTGCACAGTGTGAACAGTTGCTGGCACGTGGCGGTGTTTGGCAGCGGCACGCCGAGCGCCTTCGCGCCTTCCAGTGCGAGCCCCAGGTCCTTGCGATGCAGATCGATCCGGAAGCCGGGGTTGAACGTGCGCTTGATCATCCGTTCGCCGTGGACTTCGAGTATCCGCGACGACGCGAAGCCGCCCATTAGCGCTTCGCGCACGCGCGCCGGATCCGCACCGGCCTTCGAAGCGAACAGCAGCGCTTCGCCGACCGCTTCGATCGTCAGCGCCACGATGATCTGGTTGGCGACCTTGCAGGTCTGCCCCGCACCGACGTCGCCGACGAGCGTGATGTTCTTGCCCATCAGTTCGAACAGCGGCTTCACGCGGGCGAACGCGGCGTCGCTGCCGCCGACCATGATCGTTAGCGATGCGGCCTTCGCGCCGACCTCGCCGCCCGACACGGGCGCATCGAGATAATCGCAACCGAGCGCAGCGATCTTCTCTGCGAACGCCTTGGTCTGCAGCGGCGCAATCGAGCTCATGTCGATCACTGTCTTGCGCTTGCTCAAGCCGTGCGCGACGCCGTCGGTGCCGAACAGCACAGCTTCGACATCGGGCGTATCGGGCAGCATCGTGATCACGATGTCGGCCTGCTGGGCGACGTCCTTCGGCGAACTGCACGCTGTCGCGCCACCATCGGCGAGTTCCGTCGGCAGCGCGCCGTTGCGCTTGTACGCGAGCAGCGTGTGGCCGCCCGCCTGCAGATTGCGCGCCATGGGGGCGCCCATGATGCCGAGTCCGATAAAACCGATCTTTGCCATGATTGTCTTCCGTGCGGATATGAGGTTGTGTGAAGTTGGGCAGAACCGTCAGAAGCGCGGCCTGCGCAGTGACCAGTCGGGGCGAAGTTTGCGCATCTGCGTGGCGTCGTCGCGATTGACGAGGCCGCAGCGCAGATATTGCTCGTGCAGCGTACCGAGCGCATCGTGGTCCAGCTCGACGCCGAGGCCCGGTTCATCGGTCACGGTCACGCAGCCGCCGGTAATCGCCACTTTGCCGCCCTTGATGACTTCCTCGTTCTGCCACGGATAGTGCGTGTCGCACGCGTAGGTCAGATTCGGCACGGCCGCCGCGAGGTGTGACATCGCCATCAGGCTGATGCCGAGATGCGAATTCGAATGCATCGACAGGCCGAGACCGAACGTATCGCACAGTGCCGCGAGCGTTTGGGTGGCGCGCAAACCACCCCAGTAATGATGGTCGGACAGTACGATCTGCACGCCGTTCAAGGCGATGTTGCGGCGAAATTCGGTCAGGTTCGTGACGACCATGTTGGTTGCGAGCGGCAAGCCGGTTGCCTTGTGCAACTCGGCCATACCGTCGAGCCCCGGTGTCGGGTCTTCGTAGTATTCGAGGTCGCCCTGCAACTGCCCGGCCATACGGATCGCGGTATCGAGCGACCAGTTCGCGTTCGGATCGATACGCAGCGGGTGATCCGGAAACGCGTGCTTGAGTGCCTTCAGGCACGCCACTTCGTGTTCGGGATCAAGCGCACCCGCTTTCAGCTTGATACTGCCGAAGCCATACCGGTCGATCATCGTGCGCGCCTGCGTCACGAGCTGTGCTTCATCGAGCGTTTCGCCCCATGTGTTCGGCCGATAGGACGGATCGACATCGCTCGCAAACTTGAAGAACAGATACGCTGAAAACGG
This sequence comes from Paraburkholderia acidicola, assembly GCF_002362315.1. Lineage (GTDB taxonomy): Bacteria > Pseudomonadota > Gammaproteobacteria > Burkholderiales > Burkholderiaceae > Paraburkholderia > Paraburkholderia acidicola. Next base: position 499,178 of record NZ_MTZV01000002.1, on the reverse strand, counting down.
CACCTGTCGACGGACCGCGCCACCGAGCAACTCATGCACAGGAATGCCGAGCGAGCGCGCCTGAAGATCGAGAAACGCGACCTCGAACGCGCCGAAAATTTTCTGGTCCGCATGGCTTGCCTGCGATCCCGGCGATACGTCGAGTTCGACGCCACGCACCGCCGACTTCCCCGCGGCGTGTACGCGTTGCCACAGTCCGTTCAGGTCGAACGGGCTCAGGCCCGTCAGGCTGTCTTTCACACGCGTGAGGCTGTCCAGTACCGGCTTGTCGCCATACGTTTCCCCAAGGCCGACAAGCCCGTTGTCTGCCTCGACCTCGATGATCGAGCGTAGTGCGTAAGGCTCGTGCACGCCGCTCGCATTGAGCAGCGGCGAGTCGCTGACCGCGATCGGGGTACTCCGGACGGTGGCGATTTTCATCGACTGTCTCCGTTTCTGGTTGGCGTCGTGAGGGCAGGTGTCGTATCGCCGGAAGCGGCGCGACGTATCGTAGAGTCGCGCGCGACGAGGCGCGGTTCGAGCGGCGAATAGCCGACATCGCTTTTGCCGGCCAGCGCGTCGATCAGCTTGTGCATCGCCAGTTCACCGAGTTTCTCGCTCTGCAGATCGACCGTGGTCAGTGCCGGCGACGTGTACTCGCCATACGGCACGTTGTCGAAGCCCGCAACGGAGATGTCTTCAGGCAATGCGAAACCGAGCGCACGCGCTTCCTTCATGAAGCCGAGCGCGATCAGATCGTTGTAGCAGATGAGCGCATCGGGGCGCTCCGGTCCGAGCATGATCGACGAACATGCACGTTCGCCGGCCTGCGGCGACGGCGTATGGCCTTCGTAAAGTGCGGCGATAAGACCGTGCTCGGCGAGGCAGCTTTGCATGCCGCGAATCCGCTCGTCGTTCCAGCGCGATTGTCCGAAGCCGAGATAGGCGAAGCGCCGATGTCCCTGGTTCACGAGATGACGCGTCAGCATGTAGGCTGCGAGATAACTGTCGGTGCCGACACACGGAATCGGAAAGTGGCGATTGCTGCCGAACAGGACGATCGGCTTGTGCAGATCGAGCATCCATTGCACGGAGTCGTCCGGTATCCGCGAACTCACGATCAAACCGTCTACACGTTGTGCCAGTGCTTCGATGAGCGGTCGCTCGCGTGTCTGGTTTTCTTCGGTATCGACGAGCAGCAGCGTGTAGCCGTGCTCGATTGCTACGCGGTTCGCACCTTTGACGATGTTCGTGAAGTGCGGATTGCGAATGTCGAGCACCGCGAGACCGATGGCGCGGGTTTCGCCGGTGATCATCGAGCGCGCGAGCGGGTTCGAGCGATAGCCGAGTTGCTCGATCGAGGCCTTCAACCGGGCTTCGACGGCGGGCGAGAAGCGCTGCACGCCGTTCATGTATTTCGACACCGTCGCGACAGACACGCCGGCGGCAGCGGCGACGTCGCGGATCGTGGAAGAGGTTCTTTTCATCGTTGGAAGGATAACGTTTTCTTCCGATGTTGCAAATGGTAGTCGTTGCAATTTATTGACCGCTGAAACAACGACCGATAACATATGGAAAACGTTTAACATGGAATCCGCTATGCAACCCAACCGGTTCAAGGCTCGATTGCTCGCCCGGCAACAGCAGCTTGGCATCTGGAGCATGCTGGCGAGTAGCAACGTCGTCGAAGTCCTCACGCAGTCCGACTTCGACTGGGTATTGATCGACACCGAGCACGCTGCTAACGAAGTACCGATGGTGCAGGAGCAATTGCGTGCGGCGGCGCAATCGACGGTATCGGCGGTCGTGCGGCCCGGCACCAACGACACCGTGCAGATCAAACGCCTGCTCGACATCGGCGCGCAGACCTTGCTGGTGCCGATGGTCGACACGCAGGAAGACGCGCAGCGCGCGGCCGCGGCGGTGCGCTACCCGCCGGCCGGCATTCGCGGCGTGTCGTCCGCGACGCGAGCCAACCGCTACGGGCGCGACAGCCAGTATCTGCACGAAGCAAACGACGAAGTCTGCCTGCTCGTGCAACTGGAAACCGGCAAGGCGCTCGCGAACCTCGAACAGATCGCGGCAGTGGACGGCGTCGATGCACTCTTTATCGGGCCGTCGGATCTTGCCGCTGCGCTCGGACATCTCGGCGACTTCCGGCATCCCGACGTGCAGGCAGCGATTCACGATGCGTATGACCGTGCGCATCGCTGCGGCAAACCGATCGGCATCTTGATGACCGACCCCACGCTCGCCGCGGAGTATCTGCGCATCGGCTTCGATTACGTCGCACTTGCCACCGACATCGGGCTGCTGCGCAGCGGCGCAGAAGCAACGCTCAAGCATGGCGCGGCGAACATCTCTTCACACCAGGAACAGAGCAAAACATGACTGACAGTAATCAGAGCGCCGCTGCATCGACCGAGCCGCGCAAACCTTTCGGCCGCATCCTGCTGACCGGCGCAGCTGGCAATCTCGGACAGCAGTTGCGCGGCGCGCTATCCGCGTGGGCGGACATCGTTCGCGTCAGCGATATCGTGCCGCTCGGCGACGCGGCTGCGCACGAAGAACTCGCCGTCGTCGATCTGGCCGATCGCGATGCGGTGCATGCGCTGCTCGAAGGCGTCGACGCGGTGGTTCACCTCGGCGGCATTTCGGTCGAGGCACCGTTCGAGGATCTGCTCGAAGCGAATATTCGCGGGCTCTACAACCTGTACTCGTCGGCGCAGAAGCACGGCGTCAGACGCATCGTGTACGCGAGTTCGAATCATGTGGTCGGCTTCCATCCGACCACATCGGTGGTCGATATCGATGCGCCGTTGCGTCCGGACAGCCTGTATGGCGTGTCGAAATGCTTCGGCGAATCATTGTCGCGCTACTACTTCGATCGCTTCGGTCTCGAGACGGTGTGTCTGCGCATTGGCTCGTCGTTCGAGCAACCGAAGAATCCGCGCATGCTCGTGACCTATCTGAGCTACCGGGACCTCATCGAACTCGTGCGCTGTTCGCTGTTCACGAATCGCGTGGGGCATGCGATCGTCTACGGCGTGTCGGATAACCGGGCGAAGTGGATCGATAACGCGAAGGCGGCGTTCCTCGGATTTCATCCGCAGGACAGCTCTGCGCAGTTCGAACATCTGTTCCCGCTGAGCGTACCGACCACCGATCTCGACGATCCGACCCAGCGTTATCAGGGCGGCGCGTTCGTCCTTGCAGGCCCTATGGAGCCGAAGCGGTGAGCGCTGCTGTACCCATGATCCGTGCTGAACGCGTGGAAGGGCACGGGCAGGCACCGGCCACGGTTGGTGAGAGCCCGGTATGGCGAGCCACCGAACAGGCGCTGTATTGGGTCGACATTCCTGCGCGAAAGATCGTGCGTCTGCAGGTCGAGACGGCGGTACGGTCCGAGTGGATCTTGCCGGAGAAGGTTGCGTGCATCGCCTTTGGTCGCAACGGCAAGGTGCTCGCGGGCTGCGAAAGCGGATTGTTTGCCGTGACGTTGCCTGAAGCGGATGTCGACGCGGGCGCAGATACTGCGGGCAAGCCGGTGCATGCACCGGTCAATGCGCTCGTTAGAAAGCTTGCCGCACCGGTTTTCGCTGCACCCGACATGCGCTTCAACGACGGTCGATGCGATCGGCAGGGACGCTTCTGGGCGGGCACGATCGTGCAGGACATGGCGGCCGCGGTTCCGGCTGGCGCGCTATATCGTTTCGATGAACGCGGCGCGCTGTCGACGCCCATTGTCGAAGCGCTGATCGTGCAGAACGGCCTTGCGTGGTCGCCTGATGGCCGCACGATGTATCTGTCGGATTCGCATCCGTTGCGCCGGCTGGTGTGGGCCTTCGATTACGACATCGACGAAGGCCAACCGCATAACCGGCGCGTTTTCGCCGATCTGCATCGCCATGCTGGGCGCCCCGACGGCGCGGCCATCGATGTGGATGGCTGCTACTGGATCTGTGCAAACGATGCGGGTCTCGTGTTGCGCTTCACACCCGATGGCACGCTTGATCGCCAGATCGAAGTGCCCGCGATCAAGCCGGCAATGTGTGCATTCGGTGGGCGCGAACTCGATACGCTGTTCGTGACGTCGATTCGACCCGGTGTGGGCGCGACGGAGCACGATGGCCATCTGTTTGCCGTGCGGCCTGGCGTGCAGGGGTGTGCAGAGGCGGAGTACGCGGGCGCGTTGTGAACGGTTTGGCCGCCCGGATCACTGACCTCGGGCGGCTAACAACAGTAACTCGGCCTACACGAACGGCAAAACACGGCACCACGTAGTTGCGCGATAATTTCCGCATAGCGTTTTTGCCAACCCTGTGAGAGGTCCTTCATGAAAATCGTTCGTTCTGTTGCCGCGCTGATCGTGTGTGCTGCTGCCTGTTCATCCGCATGGTCTTCCACGAGCGTGCCCACCTCGTCCGATGCCGGTGCCGCCGTACAAAACAAAGGCCGCACTGCACCGACTGCGCAGCCAATACTTAAAGTCGGTGTCACCGATCCCAATACGCAGTTGATCTTGCCGTGGTTCCTGACCGACACCATCAATGCGATCAACACACGCAGTTCGCCAGGCGATCTGCTTCACAAGCTCGGACACGATCTGTAAGTCTGTCAGATGCTTTCGGCCCGCACACTGTTGTCGCGGGTCGAAGAACCTTGGGAGCGGTTCGAGATCATTTCGTCTGCCTCCAGTGAAGGTCTTTGCGGACTTCGTTGAACTCCTTGAGAAATGCCTGTCGGCGAAGATCGCGCGATTCCGCATCAGCGCGTGAAGTCTATCGCTCCAGTTGCGGCTTAACGCAGCGTCGGATATCTTCTGCAATCTCACTTGTCGGGACAAAAAAGCCTCCTGCGCTGCCGCAAGTTCGCCGTTGATTTCGATCTCGTGACGCCCCTTCACCACCACCCGACCGTCCCGCACTTCGTTGCGGCATATCCCGTCATGCTTCATCTGTGCGATACGGGCTCTTTTGTTCGCGAGAACGTGAATTACTGTGAAAAGCGGATGCGGTCCTCGAAATGTTCTGACGGCTGTGATATGAGTCTGTAATGTGTGGTGTGGAGCGGCGACAGATCGCTCGCTTGCTCGCGATTACGATTGACGAGGATGAGAAATGGATGTCGATGAAGCACTGAATATAATCGGGATATTAAGTTCGAACGGGGTTGAGGCTCGGCGTTTGTATCTTGCTAATCGCCTGATGGATATAACGGGTGGCGTTATCCAGCATGGTCCAATGAAGGGATACAATCTGGGCGAATTGGCGACGTGGCGAGTAGCCGATAACAGTGCAAAAATTCTTGGATTATACGAACAGGAAATCTGCGAGTTGCTGGCCGAACTCGGGAAAACACGGCATACGCTTATCGATCTTGGTGCTGCGGATGGATTTTACGGCGTAGGAATGGTGGCAAGCGGGTGTTACCAGAGGTCGCATTGCTTTGAGATCGTTGATGAAAGTCGAGACAACATAAGGAAGATTGCGGCGAGCGCAGGCGTGGGCGAGCGTGTTCATCTCCATGGTGCTGCGACGGAAAATTTCATGGCAGAGTTACAGGCTTACCACGTAGCATTGGCAGATAGCGTGGTTCTGTGCGACATCGAAACACACGAGTTTGACGTTTTTACAGAAGAGTGCCTGAAATCACTGTCGGACGCGCACATCATCATTGAAATCCATGATTTCATGATTGCGGATGGAAAGGCGAAATATGAGGGATTACTTTCTCGCGCCGGGCAACACTTTGAGATACGTGAAATAAAAACGGGCGCGCGCGATCTATCGACCATTCCCATTCTTTCTGATCACTGGACGGACTCGGATCGATGGCTTCTTTGTTCTGAGAGCCGAGCGAAGCTCATGTCGTGGTTGTACCTTCGCCCGCGATCGTAGGTAATTGGGGGGAGCCGTGCAGGGCAAGCCAAGCCTGGTTCTCGCCGATCCAGTCCGGTTGATTACTTGCTGGATTCTCGAAGGCGCAGCTGCAACAAAAAACCCCGCAAACGCGGGGTTTTTCTTTCTCGTTCCAGTATGCCGACCCTACCGTTGTTAGCTGTAGTACGCCAACGAAGTGGGCCAGATACCGAACGCGCCACATAGCCAATTGAGCAAGCGACGCCGGACAGTTCTGGTGGGTGGTACAGGGATTGAACCTGTGACCCCTGCCGTGTGAAGGCAGTGCAAACAAGGCGCAATCTGGAGGTGGGCATGCACTCGTGCATGGAGAAGGTCTGTTCGCGTAAGTCTGGACCGGAACACCCGTCGCAGGTCTGTTGACGTAACGCATTCGCTTCGGATTTGCCCGCGTTCCTTCGTATCGGTGCCGGGGACGACGGATCGACGTTCGTATGATTGTGGCGTACCGCTCTACTGATACCGAGGAACGTCATGAGCTCTCCCGTAAGAACACCACCAGTTGGACTTGGCGCTGCCGCTTGGGGTGACAACCCAAGCACCACAAAAGCCCGGAGCCGCTCCGGTTCGGAAAGCCCATCGCCACCGGGCGTGAATAGCGGGCGATTTAGCGATCTGCCACCGCGGCCGCCGAAGGTTCCAATGGATTCAGGGACGGGGGGCAGCGTGCAGCAAACACAACGACGGGGGTCGGCGCCGGCGGCCATGCAAGCGGCGGCTCAGGGGATGGATCCATGGATGCAGGGGGGAGCGCAATTCCAGCGGCGGGGGTCGGCGCCGGCGGCCATGCAAACGACGCCTCAGGAAATCGCGCACAACCTGATGTGGGGCGCGGGATCCGGGCGGCCGCAAGCTCCGGTGGGGAGCCAGCCGCCGCACGCACAAGCTCAGTCGACGTACGCCCACCAGCGGCCGGCGACGGCGCCCCCGGGTGCACCGGGGCGGATCGCAACGTCCGGCCATGGCAATGGCTACTCGACTGGCAAGGCTGGTGCAGGAGGGGCGGCACAATCGACCGCAGCAACGGGACCTCAAGGTTTTAGAGCGAATTTCAAGGCGTTCGCTAGAAGTCTCTTTTCTTCGAATTCTTCGAATTCTTCGAGTAAGAGTTCGGGGCGTGTCTCGTCGGACGTCGGAGCCACGACGGTATCTCCAAGACGCAATAGCAGACAAGAAGACATCAATGAGGGCCACTATGGCATCTCATCCGGCGGCCACCAAAGCAACGACGATGAGAGCTTTCTGGAGGGAAAGTTCGGCCCGAGGTGATGAGCAAGACCTGTTGTAGCGCCACCCTATCTCTAAGGTCGTCCCGTTTTTACAGATTGCGCTTTGTGGACTAAGGTCGAATGGACGAAAAAAACCCCGCGAGTGCGGGGTTTCTTCTTTCGGGGTGCTGGTCCTGCTGTTGGCACTAACAAACCAATGAAGCGGGCCAGATACCGAACACGTCGCATAGCCACTTAAGCAAGCTACGTCGGATAGTTCTGGTGGGTGGTACAGGGATTGAACCTGTGACCCCTGCCGTGTGAAGGCAGTGCTCTACCGCTGAGCTAACCACCCGAAGAGCGGCGATTATGTCAGAGCTTCGAAACTTCGTAAAGTGCTTTTTAGGCGGGCTGCGAAGAATCCGCAGGAGCATCGACAGCTTCGAGCCGCCACACGCTGGTTCCCTTGATCGACTTGTCGAGACCGTCGAGCAGCGCCTGATGCTCCGCCAGTTCGTCGTCGCTCGCGGCGATCACCGTCAACTCGAGCGCGTCGAGTGCGACACTCGGCGCGTGCGCGTCGCCACTGGCCGCACTCTCGCCGATCATATCGATGACGAGACTTTCCTGACCGCGCGTCATCGCGAGGTAAACCTCGGCGAGCAGTTCCGAGTCGAGCAGCGCGCCGTGCAACGTGCGGTGCGCATTGCTGATGCCGAAGCGGTCGCATAGCGCATCGAGCGAATTGCGCTTGCCGGGGAACATCGCCTTCGCGCGCACGAGCGTATCGATCACTTCGCCGCAGTTCTTGCTGAACGACGGCAGGCCGAGGAGCGCGAACTCGGCATCGAGAAAGCCGATGTCGAATGGCGCGTTGTGAATGATCAGCTCCGCGTCGGAGATGAAGTCGCGCAGCGGCGCGGCAATTTCCGCGAACTTCGGTTTGTCGCGAAGAAACTCGGTGGTCAACCCGTGCACGGCGAGCGCGCCGGGATCGCTGTCGCGTTCGGGGTTGATGTAGAAGTGCAGGTTGTTGCCGGTGAGGCGGCGGTTCACCAGTTCGACGCAACCGATTTCGATGATGCGGTCGCCGGTACGGGCATTGAGGCCGGTGGTTTCGGTGTCGAGAATGATTTGACGCATGTCGGTCTAGCCTGCTTCAGAAACTTCGGAATAACGAATGAGAACACGTAAAGAGCGCAAAGGGCGCGCTGCAAATACTTAAAGCTCGGCGAGCGATGCGACACCGCGGTTCGCCAGCGCGTCGGCACGTTCGTTCTCCACATGCCCCGCATGTCCCTTCACCCAGCGCCATTCGATCTCATGCTGCTGGACAGCCTTGTCGAGCCGCTTCCACAGGTCGGCGTTCTTCACCGGTGTTTTTGCGGACGTGATCCAGTTGTTCTTTTTCCAGCCGTGAATCCACTCGCTGATGCCTTTCTGCACGTATTTCGAGTCGGTGTGCACGACGGCCTTGCAGGGGCGCTTCAACGCTTCGAGCGCAGCGATCACGGCCATCAGTTCCATGCGGTTGTTGGTCGTGTCGGCTTCGCCGCCGAACAGTTCCTTTTCCTGCGCGCCGTAACGCAGCAGTGCGCCCCAGCCGCCAGGGCCCGGGTTGCCCTTGCAGGCGCCGTCGGTGAAGATTTCGATGAGTTCGGAGGTCATGAGTTCGGGTTGCGTGAATGCGGTGTCGCGGCTGGCGCGAGGCCCGCCTTGAGGACAGGTTTTTTTACCTTCAACGGGCCGACGAGGTGCATGCCGCGCACGCGCTTGATCGCCGTCACCATGTAGGCCGCGCCGAAGATCGGCCACCAGCGGTCGCCGGCGGCTTCCATGAAGGCATAGCGCGACAGCCATTGAACGCTCGCGAGCGGCGGACGATAACAGCCGAAGCGTCCGCGTTCAAGGTCGAAACCGAGCAGCTTGATCCAGTCCTTCAGGCGCGTGAACGCAATCAGGTCCACCGCGGCCGGCACGAACGGCCGGCCGGTCATCTTGCCGACCGACTGCCGCGCGCCCCACAGCGACAGCGAATTGAAGCCGAGGATGATCAACTGGCCTTCCGGCATCAGCACGCGCTCGGCTTCGCGCAGCAGCCGGTGCGGATCGCTCGTGAATTCGAGCGTGTGCGGCATCACGATCAGGTCGACGCTCTGGGCTTCGAACGGCAGGTCGAGCAGGTCGCACCACACTGCGCTGCGTCCCTCGGGTGCGTGCAGTGTGGGGGAAGCGGGCAACGCAAGAGGCGCGGAGCCGCCCGGCGGAAACGAATAGGGCGCGCTCGCACCGCTGGCCGCGTCGAGCACGAGCCCGCGGCAGGACATCCGGTTTTCGCGCAGCGCATCGAGTTGCGGCAGGCCGAGCTGCAACGCGTGGTAACCGAACACATCGGAGACCACGCGGTCGAGCTGCGCCTGTTCCCACTCGAGCACGTAGCGTCCGGGTGGCGAATCGGTCCAGGCGGGCCAGTCTATAATCGGTCGGTCAGACATGTCGAAGAATGCGCGCCCCATGAATACGCTTGAATACGTGCCGGTTCCGGCATTTGAAGACAACTACATCTGGCTCGTGTCGGACGGCGTACACGCCGTAGCCGTCGATCCCGGCGAGGCCGCTCCGGTTCGCGCGTATCTGGCGCAAAGGGGCTGGCGGCTGAGCGCTATTTTACTCACGCACCATCATCGCGACCATGTCGGCGGTGTGGCCGATCTGCTGAACGACCAGGATGCGAGCGCGCCGATACCGGTTTTCGGTCCGGCAGGCGAGGCGATCGAGCATCTCACGCAGCGGCTCAAGCAGGGCGACCGGGTGCACATCGCGGCCCCCGCGCTCGAATTCACGGTGCTCGACGTGCCGGGTCACACGAGCGGCCACATCGCGTATTTCCAGGCAACCGATCCGCGCGGCACGCCGCACGTCTTTTGCGGCGATACGTTGTTTGCCTGCGGCTGCGGGCGGCTGTTCGAAGGTACGCCGGCGCAGATGCTCGCATCGCTCGATGCGCTCGCCGCCTTGCCTGGCGCCACCGAAGTCCACTGTGCGCACGAGTACACGCTGTCGAACATCCGTTTTGCGCTCGCCTGCGAGCCGGAGAACCACGAACTGCAGGCATGGCGCGATGAAGCGACCGCGCTGCGCGCGCGTCACGTGCCGACACTGCCCACCACCATCGCTCACGAGCGCGCAGTCAATCCGTTCCTGCGCCCGGACAGCGCGGCGATTCGCGCGACGCTCAGCGAGCAGCTTCACGAAACGGTGCCGGATCGATTGACTGCCTTCACGCTGATGCGCGAATGGAAAAATAAGTTCCGCTAACCTGCTGCCGGGTGGGGGCATGCTCACCGAGAAAGTCCAAAAAAATCGCCAAGGCCCGGATTTGGTTAGGTTTTCCGTATATTTTCCATTGACGGAGGCGGTGCACTTTCGTACTATCGGCTGCAAATTCCAGTCCTGTGGAAGCCGAGACGTTCATGCGATTTATCCTGAGTGCGTTGCTGGTCCTGATGCTTGCCGCCTGTGCAAGCAAGGGCCCGACGACGAGCAATACCCCCACCGCTTCCACCCCCGCCACTGACGCCACCCAGCAAGCCGTCGCCGACGAACTCCGTAAAACCGCCACCGCGAAAGAAACGATCAACGTCGATCAAGGCTCCGTCGATCAGCTGACAACGGCTGATTCCGATCTCTGGGCGCGGATTCGCCGTGGTTTCCAGATGCCGGATCTGCAGAGCGACCTCGTCGACATGCAGGTGACCTGGTACTCGGAGCGGCCCGACTACGTGCAGCGCATGACCGAGCGCTCGCAGAAGTACCTGTATCACATCGTCGAAGAGCTCGAGGCGCGCCATATGCCAACCGAGCTCGCGCTGCTGCCGTTCATCGAATCCGCGTACAACCCGCAGGCGTTGTCGGTGGCGAAGGCGGCGGGCATGTGGCAGTTCGTGCCGGGCACGGGCCGCACCTACAACCTCAAGCAGAACATGTGGCAGGACGAACGCCGCGACGTGCTCGCGTCGACGAGCGCCGCGCTCGACTATCTGTCGCGTCTGCATGACATGTTCGGCGACTGGTATCTCGCGCTGGCTGCGTACAACTGGGGCGAAGGCAACGTGCAGCGCGCGATCGCGCGCAACCAGGCAGCCGGCCTGCCGACCGACTACCAGAGCCTGCGGATGCCCGGCGAGACGCGCAATTACGTGCCGAAGCTGCAGGCGGTGAAGAACATCGTGATGAATGCGCAGATGTACGGGCTCACGCTGCCGTCGATCCCGAATCACCCGTACTTCGTCACGGTCACGACGGCGCACGACATCGATGTCGATACGGCGGCAAAGCTTGCGAACATGAGCGGCGACGAGTTTCGTTCGCTGAATCCGTCGTTCAAGAAGCCGGTCATTCTCGGCGCGACACAACCGCAGATCCTGCTGCCATTCGATAACGCGAGCGCATTCGAGCGCAACCTGAAGTCGTATTCGGGCCAGCTGTCGTCGTGGACCACCTACACGGTGACCGAGCGCGCGCGTCCTGCTGCGATTGCTGAGAAGATCGGCGTCGACGCGGATACGTTGATGAGCGTCAACAAGATTCCGGCTGGCATGCGGCTCAAGCCCGGCTCGACGATCGTCGTACCGCGCGGCGATGATGACGACGATGAGGACATCAGCGCCGACGTTGCCGAAAGCGCCGTGCTCGCGATGGAACCGGACGTACCCGACACGCGCAAGATGCTGATTCGCGTGCGCCGCAAGCAGTCGATGGGCACGATTGCAGACCGCTATGGCGTGTCGATCGCGCAGTTGAAGGCATGGAACCGGACGCGTCGCGACCTCGTTACGCCGGGGCAGGTGATCGTGCTGCACGTGCCGGTCGGTAAAGTGATGCCGCTCGAGCCCGGGCCGCAGCGCCTCGCCACCAATGTGCAGGGCGGCAGTGTCGAGAAGATCGGTACGCGCGTGGCAGACACAAAGAACGAACCGCGCTACGATAAGAAACATGGTCGGACCCGCTCCAGCGTTGTCGTCAAGGTAGCGGACCCGGTGGGCAAAGCCAGCAAGCCTGTCGCAGCAAAAGGCAAGGCGGCAACCCCGGGAACGACCGGCAAGGCGTCCAAGGCCGCGGCAGCAAGCCGCCAGAAGACTGCGGCCCGCGCGAAGAAGAGCGACTAGACCAAAAGCGGCTCCCACGGGGGTGACCACATGCGTTGCGGGGGCAACGCATGGAAGTGCGCTCCGATCACCCCGCGTTTTCCGGCGCCGTCACCCGCGTGACGGCGTTTTCATTGGTGGGTCCGGTTTGTCTGCCATGCAGCGCGACCCTGCACCAGGGGCGCGGCACGATCGTCCCTTCATTCCGCTGTCAGGCCCGTCCGCAAACCCTTACGGGCCGCGGCTCCGGCCGTCCGGACCCTGCCGGATTTGAAGAAAAGGGTGGTTTCCGGCTATAATTCGAAGGTTTGAGCTTATCAACCCGCACCCTAGCGCCTACCGCTCCCATACCGTTCATCCGCCGCGCGCCGCCAACGCACCGCACCCGCCGCCCACCCGCACAACGGGTCTATCGCGCCCGTGCAACGTTGACAGCGACCCGCGCGAGCGAGCCTGCGCGCGCATCCTGACGATGCGCTTCGCCGCGGCCCGCACGGTCGGATAGACAGGTCGGCAACAGGGTGTTCCCAAGGAGCCTCCCGTGTTGCCGTCTTTTTCTCCCGCTCTGCTCGCGCTCGCCGACGGCACGGTCTTTCGTGGCTACTCGATCGGCGCGTCCGGTCAAACGATCGGCGAAGTCGTCTTCAATACGGCCATCACTGGCTATCAGGAAATCCTGACCGATCCGAGCTACGCGCGCCAGATCGTCACGTTGACGTACCCGCACATCGGTAACGTCGGGGTCAACGCCGAAGACGTCGAAGCCACGAAAGTCCATGCCGCCGGTCTCATCATCCGCGACCTGCCGGTCCTCGCGTCGAACTTCCGCATGGAACGCACGCTCTCCGATTACCTCGTCGACGAAGGCATCGTCGCGATCTCCGGTATCGATACGCGCCGGCTGACCCGTGTGCTGCGCGACAAGGGCGCGCAAAACGGTGCGATCGTCACCGGTCCGGTCGACGAAGCGAAGGCTGTCGAACTCGCGCGTTCGTTTCCGGGGCTCGCCGGCATGGACCTCGCGAAGGTCGTCTCGGTCGACCGGTCGTATGAATGGACCGAGACCGAATGGCGTCTCGGCGAAGGCTACGGCAAGCAGACCGCGCCGAAGTATCGCGTGGTCGCGTTCGACTACGGCGTGAAGCGCAACATCCTGCGCATGCTTGCTCAACGCGGCTGTCACGTCACCGTGCTGCCCGCGCAGGCGAGCGCCGAAGAAGCGCTTGCGCTCAATCCGGACGGCGTGTTCCTGTCGAACGGCCCTGGGGATCCGGAACCGTGCGACTACGCGATTGCTGCGACCCGCACGTTCATCGAGCGCGGCATCCCGACTTTCGGCATCTGCCTCGGCCATCAGATCATGGGTCTCGCCGTCGGCGCAAAGACGCTGAAGATGAAGACTGGTCACCACGGCGCCAACCATCCGGTGAAGGATCTGCGCGACGGTCGTGTCGTGATCACGTCGCAGAACCACGGCTTCGCAGTCGATGCGGATTCGCTGCCCGCCAACGCAAAGGTGACACACATCTCGCTGTTCGACGGCACGCTGCAAGGCTTCGAGCTGACCGACAAGCCAGCCTTCTGCTTCCAGGGTCACCCGGAAGCGTCGCCAGGGCCGCACGACATCGGTTACCTGTTCGATCGCTTCACGGCGCTGATGGACGCGAAGCAGGGCCGCACGTCGACAGCATCGGCAGCGGCATAAGCGCTCGCGAAGAGCGCTGCAACAAAGAGCGTGCGCGGCCTGGCAGACGGCCGGCCGACGTGCGCCAACGGAAGAATTCAGGAATACATTAGCGAGAGCGTTATGCCCAAGCGGACAGACATCAAGAGCATCCTCATCATCGGCGCGGGTCCGATCATCATCGGCCAGGCGTGCGAGTTCGACTACTCGGGTGCCCAGGCGTGCAAGGCGCTGCGTGAGGAAGGCTACAAGGTCATTCTCGTCAACAGCAACCCGGCGACGATCATGACCGACCCGAACACGGCCGACGTCACGTATATCGAGCCGATCACCTGGGAAGTGGTCGAGCGCATCATCGCGAAGGAACGCCCGGACGCGATCCTGCCGACCATGGGCGGTCAGACCGCGCTCAACTGCGCGCTCGACCTGCATCACCACGGTGTGCTGGAAAAGTACAAGGTCGAGCTGATCGGTGCATCGCCGGAAGCGATCGACAAGGCCGAAGACCGTCAGAAGTTCAAGGACGCGATGACGAAGATCGGCCTCGGCTCGGCGAAGTCGGGCGTCGCGCATTCGATGGAAGAAGCGTTGCAGGTGCAGGGCGAAATCGCCGTGCAAACCGGTAGCGGCGGTTATCCGGTGGTGATCCGGCCGTCGTTCACGCTGGGCGGCTCGGGCGGGGGTATTGCGTATAACCGCGACGAGTTCGAAGAGATCTGCAAACGCGGCCTCGATCTGTCGCCGACGCACGAACTGCTGATCGAAGAGTCGTTGCTCGGCTGGAAAGAGTACGAGATGGAAGTGGTCCGCGACAAGAAGGACAACTGCATCATCGTGTGCTCGATCGAAAACCTCGACCCGATGGGTATCCACACTGGTGATTCGATCACCGTCGCGCCGGCGCAAACCCTGACCGACAAGGAATACCAGATCCTGCGTAACGCATCGCTCGCGGTGCTGCGCGAGATCGGCGTCGATACCGGCGGTTCGAACGTGCAGTTCTCGATCAATCCGCAAGACGGCCGGATGGTCGTGATCGAAATGAATCCGCGGGTGTCGCGTTCGTCGGCGCTTGCCTCGAAGGCAACCGGTTTCCCGATCGCGAAGGTCGCGGCGAAGCTCGCCGTCGGCTACACGCTCGACGAACTGAAGAACGAAATCACCGGCGGCCAGACCCCCGCATCGTTCGAACCGACGATCGATTACGTCGTCACGAAGATCCCGCGTTTCGCGTTCGAGAAATTCCGCGAAGCCGACTCGCGCCTGACCACGCAGATGAAGTCGGTCGGCGAAGTGATGGCGATTGGCCGCACCTTCCAGGAGTCGTTCCAGAAAGCGCTGCGCGGTCTCGAAGTGGGCGTCGACGGTCTCGACGAGAAGACGACGAACCGCGACGAGATCATCCGCGAGATCGGCGAAGCCGGTCCGGATCGCATCTGGTACGTCGGCGACGCATTCCGCGCCGGCATGACGCAACAGGAAATTTTCGAGGAAACCGCGATCGACCCGTGGTTCCTCGCGCAGATCGAACAGATCGTGCTGAAGGAAAAGGCACTGGCCGGCCGCACGCTTGCGAGTCTGTCGACGGAAGAACTGCGTTACCTGAAGCAGAGCGGTTTCTCGGACCGGCGTCTCGCGAAGCTCGTCGGCGCGACGCAGACGGATGTGCGCAAACGCCGTATCGAACTGAACGTGCGCCCGGTGTACAAGCGCGTCGACACGTGCGCGGCGGAGTTCGCGACGAAAACCGCCTACATGTACTCGACGTACGAAGAAGAGTGCGAAGCGCAGCCAACGAACAACAAGAAGATCATGGTGCTGGGCGGTGGACCGAACCGCATTGGACAGGGCATCGAGTTCGACTACTGCTGCGTGCACGCCGCGCTCGCGATGCGCGAGGACGGCTATGAAACGATCATGGTCAACTGCAACCCCGAGACCGTATCGACCGACTACGACACGTCGGACCGCCTGTACTTCGAACCGCTGACGCTCGAAGACGTACTCGAAATCGTCGACAAGGAAAAACCGCTCGGCGTAATCGTCCAGTACGGCGGCCAGACGCCGCTGAAGCTCGCGCTCGATCTCGAAGCGAACGGTGTACCGATCGTCGGTACCTCGCCGGACATGATCGATGCAGCCGAAGACCGCGAGCGTTTCCAGAAGCTGCTGCAGACACTGAACCTGCGCCAGCCGCCTAATCGCACTGCGCGCGCGGAAGACGAGGCGCTCAAGCTCGCCGACGAAATCGGTTATCCGCTCGTCGTGCGTCCGTCGTACGTGCTCGGTGGCCGCGCGATGGAAATCGTCCACGAGCCACGCGACCTCGAACGCTACATGCGCGAAGCCGTGAAGGTGTCGCACGACTCTCCGGTGTTGCTCGACCGCTTCCTGAACGATGCGATCGAATGCGATGTCGACTGTATTTCGGATGGCGAGGCGGTGTTCATCGGCGGGGTGATGGAACACATCGAGCAGGCGGGCGTGCACTCCGGCGATTCGGCCTGTTCGCTGCCGCCGTATTCGCTGTCGGCGCAGACGGTCGCCGAACTGAAGCGGCAAACCGCTGCGATGGCGAAGGCGCTGAACGTGATCGGCCTGATGAACGTGCAGTTCGCGATCCAGCAGGTGCCCCAGGCCGATGGTTCGAAAGAAGACGTGATCTACGTGCTCGAAGTGAACCCGCGCGCCTCGCGCACGGTGCCGTATGTATCGAAGGCAACGAGCCTGCCGCTCGCGAAGATCGCGGCCCGCGCGATGGTTGGCCAGACCCTCGCGCAGCAGGGCGTGACGAAGGAAGTCGTGCCGCCGTACTTCAGCGTGAAGGAAGCGGTGTTCCCGTTCATCAAGTTCCCGACGGTCGACCCGGTGCTCGGACCGGAAATGCGTTCGACGGGCGAAGTGATGGGCGTTGGCCAGACGTTCGGCGAAGCACTGTTCAAGTCGCAGCTGGCGGCCGGTTCGCGTCTGCCCGAGTCGGGCACCGTGCTGCTGACCGTGATGGATGCCGACAAGCCAAAGGCCGTCGAAGTCGCGCGCATGCTGCACGAACTCGGCTATCCGCTTGTCGCGACGCGCGGCACCGCTGCGGCCATCGAGGCGGCGGGCGTGCCGGTGAAGGTCGTGAACAAGGTGAAGGACGGCCGCCCGCACATCGTCGATATGATCAAGAACAGCGAGATCGCACTCGTGTTCACGACCGTCGATGAAACGCGCGCCGCGATTGCCGATTCACGTTCGATCCGCATGAGCGCGCAGGCGAACAAGGTGACGTACTACACGACGATGTCCGGTGCGCGCGCTGCGGTTGAAGGGTTGCGCTACCTGAAGGACCTCGAAGTCTATGATTTACAAGGGCTGCATGCTCGCCTAAACTAAGGCTTCGACTACCAGTCAAAGACGTAAGTGCCGCGGTTAAGCGGCGTCCCTCAGGGCACCGGCCAGTCAGTTTTACTGCAGCCAGCTCCTCCGGGGATGCACTTAACCGCGGTGATTTTTTTTATGGCCGTTTTTTGCCACCAGAGTTGTTTATGAGCACTATTCCCTTGACGAAGCGCGGCGCAGACAAGCTGCGCGACGAACTTCAACGCCTGAAATCGGTTGAACGCCCGGCTGTGATCAATTCGATCTCAGAGGCGCGTGCACAGGGCGACCTGTCGGAGAACGCCGAATACGATGCGGCCAAAGAGAAGCAGGGCTTCATCGAAGGCCGTATTGCGGACATCGAATCGAAGCTTGCCGCCGCGCAGGTCATCGACCCGTCTGGGGTCGACGCGGAAGGTCGCATCGTGTTCGCCGCAACCGTCGAACTCGAAGATCTTGCGTCCGGCGCATCGGTGACCTATCAGATCGTCGGCGACGACGAAGCAGACCTCGAGCACGGCCTGATCTCGATCAGCTCGCCGATCGCGCGGGCATTGATCGGCAAGTCGGAAGGCGACGTCGCATCGGTGCAGGCGCCGAGCGGCGTGCGCAAGTACGAGATCATCTCGGTGCGCTACGTTTGAGCGTCGCCGTGCCGCCGTCGCCTTCGCCGCTGCCGCATCGCGTATTTCGGCTGTTGACCGTGTTCTGGGTCGGCAGCCTGCTGACCATCGGCTATATCGTCGCCCCCGTGCTATTCGCATCGCTTGAGCGGATGAGCGCCGGCGCGGTTGCCGCGCAGCTGTTTCATATCGAAGGGCTGATGGGCATCGTGTGCGGCGTGTTGCTGCTCGTGCTCGGCAACCGGCTGATTCGCGGTGGTGAGGAGGGGTATCGGCGGTTGCGCTGGCTGGTTGCCGGGATGCTCGGCTGCGTGCTGATCGGCTACTTCGCGTTGCAGCCGTTCATGAATGCGCTGCGCATGGACGCGCTGAACGCAGGCGTGGACGTCGGGCACTCCGCGTATGCGATGCGCTTTGGCATCCTGCACGGCGTGTCCAGTCTCTTTTACCTGATCGAGAGCCTGCTAGGTCTTGCGCTTGTCTGGAAGCTGCCGGCTGGTGCGAGCCTCGCTGCGTCAGCCGCGTCAACCCCGATAGCCGGGGTATGACGCTTACTTCGTGGTCTGATGCTGGCGCTTTGCGCCCGTCTGCCGCTTTTTCGCCCGCTTGATGTTGCCGCCCGCCGTGACGCGTTCGTTGCCGCGGACCACCATCTTTTGTGCTTTCGGCTTGCGTACCGGGCTGTCGGTCGGTTTGACGACCTTGACCACACGTGGCGCACGGCCCTTGCCCGGTTTGCTGTCGGCTTCGGCGGCTTCGCGGGCGCTCGGTGGCATCGTGCTGCGGCGACCTTTCACAACCGGCGCAGCAGGGCCTTCCGGTTTCCAGATCACCAGCAGCTTGCCGATGTGCTGGATCGGCGCTGCATTCAACTGGTCGCAGATCTGTTCATAGACGGCGATGCGGTCTTCGCGCTCGTCGCCGAACACGCGGATCTTGATCAGTTGATGGGCGGCCAGGTGGACCTTGATCTCGGCCAGCACCGGGTCAGTCAGCCCTTCGGCTCCGACCAGTACGACCGGTTTGAGCGCGTGGGCCTGGGAGCGCAATTCGGCGCGTTGATCGGAAGAAACGTTAAGGGCTGGCATGGGGTTTGGGAGACTCGACTAAAATGGCGGCGCCTGCAGGTTGAGGTCTGGGCGTTGGTGTTCGACAGGATTCGACAGCGTCTGGCGATGTCCGGCGACGCCTGGCAGCAAGTGCGGACGGCACGCCAGAACACGAAAACGCGGGTAACAGCCAACTTTGATGGACGGCTGCCGCGCTAATTAAACGCGTATTATCCGCTAAAAGTGCGGTATCACGCAGCAAGAGTTCATCGTTAATGGCAAAAAACCGCTTCAACCACTCGTGGCTACACGACCATATCAACGACCCGTACGTGAAGATGGCGCAACGGGAAGGCTACCGTGCCCGGGCGGCGTACAAGCTCAAGGAAATCGACGAGCAGGACAAGCTGATCAAGCCTGGCCAGGTCATTGTCGATCTCGGCTCGACGCCCGGCAGCTGGAGCCAGTACGCGCGCAACAAGCTCGCGCAGGGTGCGCAGCGCGATGCGACGCGCGAGGGCGGCATCGACGGCACGGTGATTGCGCTCGACCTCCTGCCGATGGAGCCGATCGCCGACGTGCATTTCATCCTGGGCGACTTTCGCGAGGACAGCGTGCTCGGCCAGCTCGAAGAAATGGTCGGGGAGCGCCAGGTGGACCTTGTAATTTCGGACATGGCGCCCAACCTGTCGGGAGTGGCGTCCGCGGATGCGGCGCGAATCGAGCATGTATGCGATCTCGCGCTGGAATTCTCGCAAAACCACTTGAAATCAGATGGCGCCCTTTTAGTCAAATGTTTTCATGGCAGCGGTTACAGCCAGATTGTCGAAAAGTTCAAGCAACAATTTAAAACGGTTGCGGCCCGCAAGCCGAAAGCATCGCGGGATAAATCGTCTGAAACATTTATTTTGGGTAGGCATTTGAAACGTCCCCGATAAGGGGTTGCCAGGTCCGGGTCCGCATGTCCCGGAATCGCCGGAAGTGCCCGCTGGAGCGGCCGAGCGCTATTTGTGCAGTAGCGATTGGTTATGGCAGGCCCCTGCGGACTGGATTAGAATGCCTGAGTGGTGCCGCAAGGAAAATGTAGGCGCCCGTCTATGAGTGAAGGAGTGGTGCTTTGAACAACAACATGTTTTCGAAGGCAGCAGTGTGGCTGGTTATCGCACTGGTGCTGTTTACGGTGTTCAAGCAGTTCGACAAGCCCCGTGTCCAGGAAGGCGTTTCCTATTCGCAGTTCATGGACGATGCCAAGACCGGCAAGGTCAAGAACGTCATCGTTCAGGGGCGGAACCTCACGGTCACTCCCGCAGACGGTCCGAAGTACCAGATCGTGTCGCCTGGCGACATCTGGATGGTCGGCGATCTGATGAAGTATGGCGTTCAGGTGAGCGGCAAGGCCGATGACGAACCGAGCGCGCTGATGTCCGCGCTGTATTACCTTGGGCCGACCATCCTGATCATCGGCTTCTGGTTCTACATGATGCGGCAGATGCAGGGGGGCGGGAAGGGCGGTGCATTCTCGTTCGGCAAGTCCCGTGCACGTCTGATCGACGAAAACAACAACGCCATCAATTTCACCGACGTCGCCGGCTGCGACGAAGCCAAGGAAGAAGTGTCCGAGCTGGTCGATTTCCTGCGCGATCCGCAGAAGTTCCAGAAGCTCGGCGGGCGGATTCCTCGCGGCGTGCTGCTGGTCGGCCCGCCGGGAACCGGCAAGACCTTGCTCGCACGCGCTATCGCGGGTGAAGCCAAGGTGCCGTTCTTCAGCATCTCGGGTTCGGACTTCGTTGAAATGTTCGTCGGCGTGGGCGCGGCCCGCGTGCGCGACATGTTCGAACAGGCGAAGAAGCACGCACCGTGCATCGTGTTCATCGATGAAATCGACGCGGTCGGTCGTCATCGCGGCGCCGGTATGGGCGGCGGCAACGACGAGCGCGAACAGACGCTGAACCAGATGCTCGTGGAAATGGACGGCTTCGAAGCCAACTCCGGTGTCATCGTGATCGCCGCGACAAACCGTTCCGATGTGCTCGACAAGGCGCTGCTGCGTCCGGGTCGTTTCGACCGTCAGGTGTATGTGGGGCTGCCGGACATCCGCGGTCGCGAGCACATCATGAAGGTGCATCTGCGCAAGGTGCCGATCGCTAACGACGTCGACGCAGCAGTGATCGCACGCGGCACGCCGGGCTTCTCGGGCGCCGACCTCGCGAACCTCGTCAACGAAGCGGCGTTGTTCGCCGCACGCCGCGGCAAGCGCATCGTTGAAATGGCGGACTTCGAGGACGCGAAGGACAAGATCTTCATGGGACCGGAGCGCAAGTCCGCGGTTATCCGTGAAGAATCGAAGCGCGCAACGGCGTACCACGAGTCGGGCCACGCGGTCATTGCGAAGCTCCTGCCGAAGGCCGATCCAGTGCACAAGGTCACGATCATTCCGCGCGGTCGCGCGCTGGGTGTGACGTGGCAATTGCCTGAACACGACAACGAAACGTATTCGAAGGACTACCTGCTCGACCGTCTTGCCATTCTGTTTGGCGGCCGTGTGGCGGAAGAGCTGTTCCTGAACCTGATCAGCACCGGTGCATCGGACGACTTCAACAAGGCGACGGCGACCGCCCGCGCCATGGTTGCCCGCTTCGGCATGACCGATGCGCTCGGACCGATGGTCTACGTCGATGACGAAAACGATGCGACGCCGTTCGGTCGCGGGTTCACGCGCACAATCTCCGAAGCGACGCAGCAAAAGGTCGATTCGGAAATCCGCCGCGTGCTCGACCAGCAGTACAACCTCGCACGCAGTCTGCTCGATGCGAACCGCGACAAGGTCGAAGCGATGACCGCCGCCCTGATGGAATGGGAAACGATCGACGCCGATCAGATCAACGACATCATGGACGGCCGGCCGCCGCGCTCGCCGAAGACCAGTTCGTCGGTCCCGCCGGCAGGCGATGCGTCGTCGGGTGGCAGCACGGGTACCGAAGTGAAGTCGGGCAGCGCAACTGCACCGGCCTGACCTGAACTGCCTCTACGTACGTTAAGTACGGGCCGGTGTGATATCACACCGGCCCGTTTTGCATTCCTCGTTTTGCATTCTTTTATGCAGCCCTGTTAGTCCAGTTTCGTGTCGAACGCCGATTTGCTGTCTCGTCCCGTCCCCGGTCCGCTTCAATGCGGGCGCTTTACGCTCTCGTTCGAGCGGCCGCTGGTGATGGGCATCCTGAACGTCACGCCCGACTCCTTTTCCGATGGCGGCCGCTACGCTGCGTACGGAGACGCGCTGCGTCAGGCCGAGCGGATGATGCTCGACGGCGCGGATATGCTCGACATCGGTGGGGAGTCGACGCGGCCGGGCGCGCCACCGGTGTCGCTCGACGAAGAACTCGAACGCGTGATCCCGCTGGTCGAAGCGCTGCACGGTGCGAACGTGCCGCTCTCCGTCGACACCTACAAACCCGACGTGATGCGCGCAGCGCTCGCGGCCGGTGCGGATCTGATCAACGATGTCTGGGGTTTTCGCATGCCCGGCGCGATCGAGGCCGTGCGTGACAGCACCTGCGGTCTGTGTGTGATGCATATGCTCGGCGAGCCGCGCACCATGCAGACCAGCGAACCGGCTTACGAAGACGTGGTGAGCGACGTGCGCCGTTTTCTGACGGAGCGCATCGACGCATTACGGGCAGCGGGCATCGCCCAGGCGCGCATCAGCGTCGATCCCGGCTTCGGTTTCGGCAAGACGGTGATCGAGCAGAACTACACGTTGCTCGCGCATCTGCTGGAATCGGCGCCGCAAGTCGATCCGCCGTTGCCGGTGCTGGCAGGTATGTCGCGCAAATCGATGCTCGGCGCAGTGACCGGTCGTGCTGCGCCTGACCGGCTGGCTGCAAGTCTCGCGGCCGCGGTCTGCGCGGCTGAGCGCGGTGCCGCGATCGTGCGCGTGCACGATGTCGCGCCGACCGTCGATGCTTTAAAAATCTGGAGTGCGATGCGCGATGCCGCGCGTCGCGACTGAACCCCTCAGTTGGACCCTTCAAGCAAGAGAGGAAGAACGCACAATGGCACGTCGCTATTTCGGTACGGATGGGATTCGTGGCAAGGTCGGTGAGGCGCCGATCACCCCCGACTTCGTGTTGCGGCTTGGTTATGCCGCAGGGAAGGTGCTGGCGGGCGCGGACCGCTGGGCGCAGACCGGCACGCGGCCCACGGTGCTGATCGGCAAGGACACGCGCGTTTCGGGCTACATGCTGGAAGCCGCGCTCGAATCGGGCTTCTCGGCAGCGGGCGTAGACGTGATGCTGGCCGGCCCGATGCCGACGCCGGGGGTGGCCTACCTGACGCGTGCATTGCGCCTCGCTGCGGGCGTCGTGATCAGCGCGTCGCACAATCCGTACTACGACAACGGCATCAAGTTCTTTTCCGCCGACGGCAACAAGCTGCCCGACGACATCGAACACCAGATCGAACAGCAACTGGACAAGCCGCTCGCGTGCGCATCGTCGGAGCAACTGGGCAAGGCACGCCGGCTCGATGACGCAGCAGGCCGCTACATCGAGTTCTGCAAGAGCACGTTTCCCGCCACGTTCGACCTGCGCGGGATGAAGCTCGTCGTCGATTGCGCGCACGGCGCCGCCTATGACATCGGACCGCACGTATTTCACGAGCTCGGCGCCGATGTGATTCCGATCGGCGTGGCGCCGAACGGCTTCAATATCAACGACGGCGTCGGCGCCACGGCGCCCGATGCGCTGGTGCGCGCAGTGCGGGCGAATCGCGCGGACTTCGGCATTGCGCTCGATGGCGATGCCGACCGCGTGCAGGTCGTCGATTCGACGGGGCGACTCTACAACGGCGACGAACTGCTGTACGTGCTCGTCAAGGACCGCGTCGCCACCGACGGCAAGGTCGAGGGCGCAGTCGGTACGCTGATGACCAACATGGCGGTCGAAGTCGCGCTGCGACGTGCCGGCGTGAAGTTCGTGCGGGCAGCGGTCGGCGACCGCTACGTGCTCGAACAGTTGCGCGAACACGGCTGGCAACTCGGCGCCGAAGGGTCGGGCCACATCCTGTCGCTCGACCGTCACTCGACCGGCGACGGCATCGTGTCGTCGCTGCTCGTGCTGGCGGCGATGAAGCGCAGCGGCAAGTCGCTGCATCAACTGCTCGACGGGGTGACGCTGTTTCCGCAGAAGCTGATCAACGTGCGGATGAAACCGGGCGCCGACTGGAAGGGCAGCGATGCGATCCGTCACGCGATTGCCGAGGCCGAACGTGCCCTCGATGACAAGGGCCGCGTGCTGATCCGTGCCTCGGGTACCGAACCGGTGCTGCGCGTGATGGTCGAGGCCGAGCACGAGCGCGACGCCGTGCAACATGCGGAAGCGATTGCCGCCGTGGTGAAGCAGGTCACCGCCTGACAGGCTGCCCGGCACCACCCGTGACCGGCAAAGCGACTGAACGGCGACTGAAACAGCGGCTCGAACAGCCGCTCTAATGGCGGCTAAAACCCGCCGATGCCCACTGCATTTTTCCCCAGAAAAACCCTGCGACGCGAACAAAGCAAACGTTCGCGTCCGCATTTTTTCGCCTAATCTCTACCAATACGGTAAAAACGTCGCGCCAGCTGCGTTTTCAGATGCGATTTGCCTTTCATCACCGTAATAGATTTGACACACCTCCTTCACGGTTAGTCACGTTACTGTCATAAAGAGACCATAAGCTTCGCGGTGTCCTGTAATCCGCTCACACCACTGGAGGTCTCATGAAATTGATGCAAACCGTGTTCGCTGGCGTGGCTGGCGCGCTTTTCGCGATCGCAGCGCAAGCCGCCGACGTAACCGGCGCGGGCAGCACCTTCGCAG
This sequence comes from Paraburkholderia acidicola, assembly GCF_002362315.1. Taxonomy (GTDB): domain Bacteria; phylum Pseudomonadota; class Gammaproteobacteria; order Burkholderiales; family Burkholderiaceae; genus Paraburkholderia; species Paraburkholderia acidicola. The sequence goes on along the minus strand of NZ_MTZV01000002.1, from coordinate 474,349 downwards.
CACCGATCTACACGAAATGGGCCGACGCCTATCAAAAGTCGGGCGGCGGCAAGATCAACTATCAAGGTATCGGCTCGTCGGGCGGCATCAAGCAGATCATCGCAAAAACGGTCGATTTTGCCGGTTCGGACGCTCCGCTGAAGGATGACGACCTCGCGAAAGACGGCCTGTTCCAGTTCCCGACGGTGGTTGGCGGCGTCGTGCCGGCGATCAACGTGCCGGGCGTGAAGCCGGGCGAACTGGCGCTGTCGGGCGAACTGCTCGGCGACATCTATCTGGGCAAGATCAAGAAGTGGAACGACCCGGCGATCGCCGCGCTGAACCCGAAGGTCAAGCTGCCGGATACGGACATCGCAGTCGTGCGCCGTGCAGACGGTTCGGGCACGAGCTTCATCTGGACGAACTATCTGTCCAAGGTGAACCCGGAATGGAAGTCGAAGGTCGGCGAAGGCACCACGGTGAGCTGGCCGGTCGGTACGGGCGGCAAGGGTAACGACGGCGTGGCGGCATTCGTGCAACGTCTGCCGGGCGCAATCGGCTACGTCGAATGGGCGTACGCGAAGCAGAACCACATGACGTACGCGTCGCTGAAGAATGCGTCGGGTGCTGTGGTCGAACCGGGCACGGAAAGCTTCAAGGCTGCTGCTGCTGGCGCGGACTGGAAGAAGTCGTTCTACCAGATCCTCACGAACGAACCGGGCAAGGACGCATGGCCGGTGGTCGGCGCGACGTTCGTGCTGCTGCACACGGCGCAGGACAAGCCGGAGCAAGGCAAGGAAACGCTGAAGTTCTTCGACTGGGCATTCAAGAACGGCGGTTCGGCTGCGGACGAGCTGGACTACATCTCGCTGCCGTCGTCGGTGGTGAGCGAAATCCGTTCGCAGTGGAAAGACAAGGTGAAGGATACGGCTGGCAAGGCTATCGCCGAGTAAGCTTCATCCGTCTAGCAGGGTGACCCGCCGCCCGGCCACACGTTCAGCGTGTGGTCGGGCGGCTGCAGTACTGGCGGGAGGCGTCGTGCCGCCCCGCATCTGGAAACAGGTTCTCATGTCCGACATCCATCTCGTGTCGAATACGCCCGGCGCCCGTCCGCCCGGCAGCGCGGCCCAGCAGAGGGCGCCCAGCCGCGCCGGCGACGTGATCTTCGGGGCACTCGCCTGGCTCGCCGCGATCGTGACCTTGCTGCTGCTCGGCGGCATCATCGTTTCGCTGGTCGTGGCTTCCTGGCCGTCCATTCATCAATTCGGTTTCAGCTTCCTCTGGACCTCCGACTGGGATCCCCCCAGCCAGAAATTCGGCGCGCTCGTTCCGATCTACGGGACCATTGCGACGTCGGTCATTGCACTCGTTATCGCGGTGCCGGTCAGCTTCGGCATCGCGCTGTTTCTCACCGAACTCTCGCCCGCCTGGCTGCGCCGGCCGCTCGGCATCGCGATCGAACTGCTGGCCGCGATTCCGTCGATCGTCTACGGCATGTGGGGCCTGCTCGTGTTCGCGCCGATCTTCGCGGAGTGGTTCGAAAAGCCGCTCGGCCAGCTGCTTGGCGGCCTGCCGATCGTCGGCGCGCTGTTCCAGGGCGCACCGATCGGTATCGGCATCCTGTGTGCCGGCGTGATTCTCGCGATCATGATCATTCCGTACATCGCCGCAGTGATGCGCGACGTGTTCGAAGTGACGCCGGTGCTGCTGAAAGAATCGGCTTACGGCATCGGTTGCACGACCTGGGAAGTGATGTGGAAGATCGTGCTGCCGTTCACGAAGTCGGGTGTGATCGGCGGTGTCATGCTTGGTCTCGGCCGCGCGCTCGGTGAAACGATGGCCGTCACGTTCGTGATCGGCAACACGAACCTGCTCGATAACGTCTCGCTGTTCTCGCCCGGCAATAGCATCACGTCGGCGCTCGCCAATGAATTTGCCGAAGCGGACCCGGGGCTGCACGTCTCCGCGCTGATGGAACTGGGCCTGATCCTCTTCGTGATCACCTTCATCGTTCTCGCGATCTCCAAGGTCATGCTGCTGCGTATGGAACGAGGGGAGGGCGCGAAATGAGCGAGCCGATCCTGAACATGCCGGGTCTTGCCGATCCGGCCGCACTCGAAGCGACGCGCAACCGCCTGCAACGGCGCCGCCGCGGCATCAATGTGATAGCGCTCCTGCTGTCGCTGGCCGCGATGGCGTTCGGGCTGCTGTGGCTGGTTTGGATTCTGTACACGACGCTGCACCTCGGTATCGGTGGCCTGTCGGTCGAACTGTTCACGCAGTCGACGCCGCCGCCGAACACCGATGGCGGCGGTCTCGCGAATGCGATTGTCGGCAGCCTGCTGATGGTTGTACTGGCCACCTTCGTCGGTACGCCGATCGGTGTGCTGGCGGGCGTCTATCTCGCCGAATACGGCCAGAAGAGCTGGCTTGCGAGCATCACACGCTTCATCAACGACATCCTGCTGTCCGCACCGTCAATCGTCGTCGGCCTGTTCGTGTACGCGCTGATGGTGCCGAGAATGGGCCACTTCAGCGGCTGGGCGGGGGTGATGTCGCTGGCGTTGCTGCAGATCCCGATCGTGATCCGCACAACCGAGAACATGCTGAAGCTGGTGCCGAACGCACTGCGTGAAGCCGCCTTCGCGCTCGGCACGCCGAAGTGGAAGATGGTGCTGTCGATCACGCTGAAGGCATCGATCGCGGGCATCGTGACCGGTGTACTGCTGGCGATCGCGCGAATCGCGGGCGAGACCGCGCCGCTGCTGTTCACCGCACTGTCGAACCAGTTCTTCTCGCTGGACCTGAACCAGCCGATCGCGAATCTGCCGGTGACGATCTACAAGTTTGCGATGAGCCCGTTCTCGCAATGGCAGTCGCTCGCGTGGGCCGGGGTGTTCCTGATTACGCTCGGGGTGCTGGGATTGAACATCCTCGCGCGCTCGATCTTTTCGAAAAAGTAAGGGCGGAGCAATCCGATGAATATGGCAGAGAGTCACCTCAACCCCGTCGAGCGCCCCGCAGCGCCTGCTGGCTTCGATCCGGCCGCGAGCGAACGCACACACGCGCCGACGCAGCCGAAGATCGAGGTCAACGATCTCAACTTCTTCTACGGCAAGTATCACGCGCTGAAGAACGTCAATCTGAAGATTCCCGAAGGCAAGGTGACCGCGTTCATCGGGCCGTCGGGCTGCGGCAAGTCCACGCTGCTGCGCACCTTCAACAAGATGTATGCGCTCTATCCGGAGCAGCGCGCCGAAGGCGAAATCCTGATGGACGGCGAAAACCTGCTGACAACCAAGCGCGACATCTCGCTGCTGCGCGCGCGCATCGGCATGGTGTTCCAGAAGCCGACGCCGTTCCCGATGTCGATCTACGACAACATCGCATTCGGCGTGAAGATGTTCGAATCGCTGTCGCGCTCGGAGATGGACGACCGCGTCGAGTGGGCGCTCACCAAGGCCGCGCTGTGGAACGAAGTGAAGGACAAGCTGGGCCAGAGCGGCTACGGTCTGTCCGGCGGCCAGCAGCAGCGGCTGTGTATCGCACGCGGTATCGCGATCCGCCCTGAAGTGCTGCTGCTCGACGAGCCGTGCTCGGCGCTCGATCCGATTTCGACGGGCCGCATCGAAGAACTGATCGCGGAGCTGAAGAGCGACTACACGGTCGTGATCGTCACGCACAACATGCAGCAGGCGGCGCGTTGTTCGGACTACACTGCCTACATGTACCTGGGCGAACTGATCGAATTCGGCGATACCGAGAAGATCTTTATCAAGCCGGTCCGCAAGGAAACCGAGGATTACATCACCGGCCGATTCGGCTGAGCGCCGCTCAATGCCACGCAAGCGGCCCGCGTCACGCAGTACCAGAAGGGAGCATGACATGTCCGACAAACACCTCTCCAGTCAGTTCGATGCCGACCTGAACCTCGTATCGTCGAAGGTTCTCGAAATGGGCGGCCTCGTCGAATCGCAGATCGTGAACGCGATGCTGGCGCTGAACGGCTTCGATGGCGAGATCGCCGACCAGGTGATCGCCGCCGAAGAACGTCTGAACACGATGGAAGTCGAGATCGACGAAGAGTGCAGCAACATCATCGCGCGCCGCCAGCCGGCTGCACGCGATCTGCGCCTCCTGATCGCGATCTCGAAGACGATTACGAATCTCGAACGCGCCGGCGACGAAGCCGAGAAGATTGCCAAGCGCACCAAGCGTCTGATGGAAGAAGGCTCGTCGCGCAACATCAACATCGCGGAAATCAAACTATCCGGCGAAATGGCCGTGTCGATCCTGCGCCGTGCGCTCGATGCGTTTGCGCGCCTCGATACCGTGGCCGCCGCACAGATCGTGCGCGACGACAAGGCGATCGACGAAGAATTCCGCGCGTTCGTGCGCAAGCTCGTGTCGTACATGACCGAAGATCCGCGCACGATCTCCGCAGGCCTCGATTTCCTGTTCATCGCGAAGGCGATCGAGCGGATCGGCGACCACGCGAAGAACATCGCCGAGTTCATCATCTATATCGTCAAAGGTACGGATGTGCGGCACAAGTCGCGTGACGCGCTCGAGCGCGAAGCGCTTAGTTGATTCCCGCTTTCTATTAAGGTCAAGAGGTGCCGATGCCTAGCAGCATTCTCGTCATCGAAGACGAGCCCGCCATTTCGGAGTTGATTTCGGTCAACCTTCAACACGCGGGACATTGCCCGATCCGTGCGTACAACGCCGAACAGGCGCAGAACCTGATCAGCGATGTGCTGCCTGACCTCGTTCTGCTCGACTGGATGCTGCCGGGGAAATCCGGCATCGCATTCGCACGTGACCTGCGCAACAACGAGCGTACGAAGCACATCCCGATCATCATGCTGACCGCGCGTGGCGATGAGCAGGACAAGGTGCTCGGCCTCGAAATCGGCGCCGACGACTACGTGACGAAGCCGTTCTCGCCGAAAGAGCTGATGGCACGTATCAAGGCAGTGCTGCGCCGCCGTGCGCCGCAGTTGACCGAAGATGTCGTCGCGATCAATGGTCTGAAGCTCGACCCCGCCACGCATCGGGTCGCCGCGCATGCGGAAGGCAGCGAGGTCAAGCTCGATCTCGGGCCGACGGAATTCCGTCTGCTGCACTTCTTCATGACCCATCCGGAGCGCGTGCATAGCCGTACGCAGCTGCTCGATCAGGTGTGGGGCGATCATGTGTTCGTCGAAGAGCGGACCGTCGACGTACACATCAAACGTTTGCGCGCGGCGCTCAAGCCCGCCGGGTGCGATGCTATGATTGAGACGGTTCGCGGCAGCGGTTACCGGCTCGCGCGGGCCGCATAACGCAGCGTTCACCGCAGGTGGTGATGTCGAGCCGGTCCGCCGGTGGCACGATGCGCTCTGTCCGGCGCGCTCGCTGCGTGCGTCGCCGAACCGTGCGTGCAGAGTGCCTCATCCTTTCTTCGATCGCTAGAACATGAACGTCATCTGGACGCGCTCCATCGTGTCGGTCGTGCTGCTTGCCGTTCTGTGCGCGGCGCTTGGCGTGCTGTTCAGCGTCAAGGCTGCACTGATCCTCGCGATTCTCGTGCTGCTCGTACAGAGCATCGTCAGTACGTTTCACAAGCAGCGCCTGTGGCGCCTGCTCGATGCTCCGGTGTATGGCGAGGTGCCGAGTGCGCCCGGCATCTGGGGCGAAATCTATTACCGGTTGCACAAGCTCGCGAAGCGCTGGCATGCGCAGGTGCGCCAGGTCGAACAGCAGCATTCGCGTTTTATCCAGGCCATCCAGGCGTCGCCGAACGGCGTGGCGATGCTCGACGATCACGATCAGATCGAGTGGTGCAACGCGATCTCCGAAGTTCATTTCGGGCTCGACGCGAAGCGCGATCTGCGTCAGCACATTACGCACCTCGTGCGGCAGCCCGACTTCGTGCGTTACCTGAACTCGCATCAGTACGACGAAATGTTGATCATGCGCGGGATGGGCGACAAGCGACAGAACGTGTTGTCGGTGCAGGTGTTTCCGTACGGCGAGAATCGCAAGCTCGTACTGTCGCAGGACATCACCGAGCTTGAACGCACGGACGCAATGCGGCGCGACTTCGTGGCGAACGTCTCGCACGAACTAAAAACACCGCTTACCGTGCTGTCCGGTTTTCTCGAGACGATGCGTGAACTGCCGCTCGGCGAAACGGAGCGCACGCGCTACCTGGAATTGATGGAGCAGCAGGCGTCGCGCATGCGGCATATCGTCAGCGATCTGCTGGTGCTGGCGACGCTCGAAGGCGACGGCAAACCGCCGAGCAGCAGCCAGATGATCGATATGCGCGCGGTATTGCGCCATCTGAAGGAGGACTCGCAGAGTCTGTCCGGCGAACGGCACCGCATCTCGTTCGACGTGGACGAGGCACTGACGGTAACCGGTGTCGAGACCGAGCTGATGAGCGCGTTCGGCAATCTGTTGACCAACGCAATTCACTACACGCCCGACGGCGGCACGATCCATGTGAACTGGCACGCGCAGGGCGAGTGCGCGGTGTTCTCGGTGATCGATAGCGGCCTTGGCATTCCCGCCGCCGATATCCCGCGGCTCACCGAGCGTTTCTATCGTGTGGACCGTAGCCGTTCGCGCGATACCGGTGGAACCGGGCTCGGCCTCGCGATCGTCAAGCACGTGCTGCAACGGCACGATGCGCAACTGGAAGTGAAGAGCGAGGAAGGGCGCGGCAGTACGTTCTCTGTGCGCTTTCCGGCTGCACGTACGGCGCGTCGGCAGCCGGCTCCTGTTTGAGTCTGAGCGCGGCGCGCTGCACCGCACCGCACCGCGCGGTTATAGTGGATTCGTTACAGCCGCGCAGCGAGCTCCGCACCTTCGCGGATCGCGCGCTTCGCATCGAGTTCGGTGGCCAGCGCCGCACCGCCGATCAGGTGATAACGCGTTCCCTCCGCCGCCTGGGTTGCCGGATAGAGTTCGCGTAACGACTCCTGCCCGGCACACACCACGATCGTTTCCACCTCGAGCCACTGCGTTTCACCGCCGCGCGAGATCTTCAGTCCGCGCGCGCCGATCTCGTCATACCTGACGTCGTCGAGCATGTGCACGCCGTTGCGTGTGAGCGTCGCGCGATGCACCCAGCCTGACGTTTTGCCAAGCCCCGCGCCGAGCTTGCCGGCCTTGCGTTGCAGCAGCCAGATTTCGCGCGGCGGGTGCGGTTCATCGGGGCGCTTCAGGCCGCCGCGCGTTGTCACCGACAGATCCACGCCCCATTCGTCGAGCCATGCGTCGCGTGGCATCGGCAGTGGTGCGCCTGGCGGATGCAGCAGAAATTCGCTGACATCGAAACCGATACCGCCCGCACCGATCACGGCGACCGTGCGTCCCACCGGCGCACCGCGCAGTACCTCGACATACGACAGCACGTTCGGCGCGTCGATACCCGCAATGCCCGGCTTGCGCGGCACGATGCCTGTCGCGACGATCACGTCGTCATAACCGCCCGCTGCAAGCAATGCCGCGTCGACACGCGTATCGAGCCTGATATCGACCGCATGTCGCTGCAACTGGCTGCTGAAATAGCGGATCGTTTCGGCGAATTCTTCCTTGCCCGGCACGCGCATCGCCAGATTGAACTGGCCGCCCACCACGGATGCCGCATCGAACAGCGTCACGCGATGGCCGCGCGCCGCCGCGACGCTCGCAGCCGACAATCCCGCGGGCCCCGCACCGACCACGGCTACCTTGCGCGGCGCGCTACCGGTAGCCAGCGGACGATAGACCAGTTCGGTCTCACGACCTGCTCGCGGATTCACGAGGCAGGTTGCGCGTTTGTTCTGGAACGTATGATCGAGACAGGCCTGATTGCACGCGATGCAGGTGTTGATTTCGTGCGCGCGGTTCTCTGCGGTCTTGACGACGAACTCAGGGTCCGCGAGCAACGGCCTCGCGAGCGAGACGAGATCGCCGGCGCCTTCGGCGATCAGACGTTCAGCGAGTTCGGGTGTGTTGATCCGGTTCGAGACGATGACCGGCACGCGCACCGCAGCTTTCAACCGCGCGCTGAGCGGCGCGAACGCCGCACGTGGAACCGACGTGACGATGGTCGGTACGCGGGCTTCGTGCCAGCCGATGCCGGTGTTGAACATCGTCACGCCGGCCGCTTCGAGCGCCTGTGCGACCTGCACGGTTTCGTCCCACGTAGTGCCACCATCGACCAGATCGATCAACGACAGCCGATAGACGACGATAAAACGCTCGCCACACGCGGCCCGCACCGCCTCGACGATTTCACGCGGCAACCGCATGCGGTTCTCGATGCTGCCGCCGTATCGATCGTTGCGCTGGTTGGTGCGCGGAGACAGGAACTGGTTCAGCAGATAGCCTTCGCTACCCATGATCTCGATACCGTCATAGCCTGCGTGTTGCGCGAGTCGCGCGCAGCGCGCGTAAGCCCGCACGGTTCGCGCGATGCCCGCTTCGCTCAACGCGCGTGGTTTGAACTTCGAGATCGGCGACTTCAGTGCGGATGCCGACACCACGAACGGTTGATAACCGTAGCGCCCCGCATGGAGAATCTGCAGCGCGATCTTGCCGCCTTCCTCGTGAACCGCTTGCGTGAGCAACCGGTGATTGCGCAGGTCGAACACCGAATTGAGCGTGCCGCCGAAGGGCAGCAACCATCCTTCGCGATTCGGCGAAATCCCGCCCGTGACGATCAGGCCCGTGCCACCGCGCGCGCGCTCGCGAAAATAGGCGGCGAGCTTCGGATAATTCCAGAAGCGGTCTTCCAATCCGGTATGCATCGAACCCATCACGACGCGATTGCGCAGCGTCGTGAAGCCGAGATCGAGCTCCGCGAGCAAATTTTGGTAAGACATGCAGGGACCCTTGTAAAGTTTGGGTGCGCACGAACAATACACCGCGACTCGCGCCAAACCTCCGAGGAAAAATTCTAATCCGCCCAGTGCGTTGCGCTATCAGGCGTTACCGCCCCTCCGGCCGCCCACATCCTTCGACGGCACACCGATTGCTGAATGCGATCGTCCGAAAGACGCGTGCAATTTTTCGCAACACCTTGCTGGTGTCGCATCGCACGTACAGGGATACGACAGGTTGCCGCCATGCATGGCGACATAGCCGGTGCTTCGTCTCACTCACACCGCGCAGCGCGGCGACCGCATAGCTCAATGGGTGGATGCCCAATACTAACGAGGTGGAAACATGAAACTTATCCGGACCATGGCGGCGGTAGTCGGCGCAGCGTCCCTAGTCGCAGCCTGCGGCGGCGGAGGACACGATCTCGGCAAGGAACTCGGGCTACAGGATGCGGAAATCCATTTCGTTCACGCGATACCGGGCGGACCGACGGTGGACTTTCTCGTCAACAACACAGCGCTGCAAAAGGGCATCAGCTACAAGAACGTGACTAACTTCACGAATATCGGCAATGGGCAGACCACGGTTGCCTACACGGCGACGGGCACGACGACGCCATTGCTCGCGAGCGGAGCGTTTCCCGACGTCGCCAAGGGTCACGAATACACGGTGCTCGCGTTGCCGGGACTCGCCGCGCCGGATATCGGCCTGATCGACGATCCGTTCGACAAGGGCCTGCTGTCGAACAGCGCGCGACTGCGTTCGTTCAATGCGTCGGTTAACGCGTCGAACCTCGATATCTACCTGGTGTCGGCCGGTACGACCGATGTGTCCAACGTCAGTCCGTCGATGGCGGGCGTGTCGTTCAAGAACGCGGTTCCGGCTAGCGGCCAGGATTCGATCTATGTATCGGGCGGGACCTACGTATTGATCGCTACGCAGGCTGGCAGCAAGACGCCGATTTTCCAGTCGAACTCGTTCGATTTGCAGAACAACGCAGACTGGCTCGTGACGTCGGTGCCGATCGCGGGTGCGTTGAGTCAGTTGCTGCCGAACCAGATTCATCTGCTCGTGGCGCAGGGCGGCAACACGTCACAACCGGCGCTTGAATTGACGAATACGTTGAACGGGCAGTAATGCGCGGCTTCGACGAACGACTTCAGTAGCGGTTAACCGGAAGGCGCATAAGAAGAAACGGCGGCCCGCTGATGCGGGCCGCCGTTATTTACTGCTTCTGCAAATGCTGCGAGCAGAAAGGGGCCGCCTACTGCGCGACCTTGTCAGCTGTATTGGTGATCGCGTGGCCGCCGCTAGAAATATCCTGGCCGGCACCCGCCACCGTGTTGCAGCCAGCAAGCATGGCGGTGCCGGCGATCAGAAGCAAAGCGATGAGTCGAGTCATGGTGTGTTCTCCCGTTGAAAAAAGTATCCGGCTGGCGGCATGGTGCCGACCGGTCCGGTCCGATTGCGTGTCAAGAAAGCGATGATGCAGATGCTGTTGGCGATGCTGCGAATGTCATGCAGGTCTCCGCTGTCGCCGAGGTGCACACACGCTGGTGGATATAGCCTCGGTCAACTTCGGCCCCTTGCATGGCAACCGATGGCACCGCCGGGGTGCTTACAGTATCGAAATCGGCCAGCAATCGCCGTGCCTGCACGTCCGTGTGCGGCAAGACAGGCTGCGTTTCATGTGAAGACAGGCTAGCGCCGAACCCAGGCCCGCTGCGTGCTAACTACATGGACACATGCAGTCCAACGGTCCCGGAGGAAAACATCATGCTGAAATGGGCACTCGTCTTTGCCGTCATCGCTGTGATTGCCGGCTTGCTCGGTTTTACCGGCATCGCGGCGGGCGCCGCTGTGATCGCGAAGTTCCTGTTCGTGCTGTTTCTGATTCTGTGCGTCGTATTCCTCGTGCTCGGCTTCGTCGTGACGAAGAAGATCGTCGATTAGCGTTGTCGACATGGCACAGCCGATGGTCTTGTTATCGCGGGATTGCTGCCCGCGTGGTTCATCCAGTCACAGGTGAATCGCGTCGTGGGCCGCCTGCCTGCGCCCTCACTGGATTGTCCGAGCGTACTCCATATCGGGTTCGTGCGCGCGGAGTCTCTGCAAACCGTTCAAGGAGTGGTCAATGTCGAAATCATCCGATGCACAACAATCGAAGGATCCATTCGTGGTGGACGTGCAGCGCTTGCGCGACCAGGCGCGCAAGCACATGTCCGATGGCGCAGTGACCGGGACGTATGGAGCAGATCGCGACACCGTGCTGAAACTGCTCAATGATTCGCTTGCGACGGAGATCGTCTGCGTGCTGCGCTACAAGCGACATCACTTCATGGCGAAGGGCATCAACTCGGAAGCGGTCGCCGCGGAATTCGCCGCGCACGCCGCTGAAGAGCAGGGACACGCCGACGTCCTCGCGGAGCGCATCGTGCAACTGGGTGGTGAACCTGATTTCGATCCCGCAGGTTTTAAGACCCGCGCGCATTCCGAATACAAGGAAGGCAAGAACCTCACCGACATGATTCGCGAGAATCTGATCGCGGAGCGCATCGCGATCGATTCGTACCGCGAGATCATCCGTTACCTCGGCGACAAGGACACAACGACACGCCGCATCTTCGAGGACATTCTCGCCGTTGAGGAAGAACATGCAGATGACATGGCCGACCTGCTCGACGGCCGCGAGTAATGTGTGTGCATTGCACGTCTACTTAAGGCGTGTGCACAAAAGACAAACGGCGCAGCCGCGAAATGCGCTGCGCCGTATCGATAAGGCGGAAATGACTGAAGCGATAAACGAGCCCGTTAGCGTTAGCCCTCCAGCACGCCCGGCCGGTTGCGCAGATACGCTTCGAAATCGGCGGCAACTTCCGGGTGCCGCAGCGCGAATTCGACCGTCGCCTTCAGATACCCGAGCTTGCTGCCGCAATCGAAGCGCGTGCCGTGATACTTGTACGCGAGCACCTGTTCATCGGCGAGCAGTGACTGGATCGCATCGGTCAGTTGCAGTTCACCACCCGCACCCGGTTTCAACGCACGGATGTGTTCGAAGATACGCGGCTTGAGCACGTAGCGGCCGACCACGCCGAGATTCGACGGCGCGACTTCGGGCGCCGGCTTTTCGATGATCCCCGACATCTTGATGATCGAGTCTTCCCACTCCTTGCCATCGACGATCCCGTACGACTTCGTTTCCGCGGGCGGGATCTCTTCCACACCGATCACCGAGCTGTGATAGTGGTCGAACACGTCGATCATCTGCGCCATCACGGGCGGCGTACCGTACAGCAAGTCGTCCGCGAGAATCACCGCAAACGGGTTGTCGCCGACCAGCTTCTCCGCGCATAGCACCGCGTGCCCGAGGCCGAGCGCTTCCGGCTGGCGCACATAGAAGCAATCGACATGGCTCGGCTTGATGCTGCGCACCAGCTCAAGCAGCTTGGTCTTGCCGCGCGCTTCGAGTTCGGCTTCGATCTCGTAGGACTTGTCGAAGTGATCTTCGATCGCGCGCTTGCTGCGGCCCGTCACGAAGATCATTTCAGTGATGCCAGCCGCCATCGCTTCCTCGACCGCGTACTGAATCAGCGGCTTGTCGACGATGGGCAGCATTTCCTTCGGGCTCGCCTTCGTGGCGGGGAGGAACCGGGTGCCGAGACCTGCTACCGGGAAGACTGCTTTTGTAACTTTTAGCATGTGATTACCCTGATCCTCTGGTTACGATACTGTCGCCCGGCGGCCTTCAAGCCGGCAGACGAGCGAGCTGGCTGCCCAGCTTGCCGAGAGTGGTCTGAAATTCTGCCAGCCTTTTTTGCTCCTGTTCGACGACCGCGGCTGGTGCTCTTGCTACAAAGCTCTCGTTCTGGAGTTTCGCATTGCATTTCACGACTTCTGCTTCGAGTCGCGCGATTTCCTTCGACAGCCGTTCGCGCTCGGCCGCGACATCGATCTCGACCTTCAGCGCAAGCTTGTCACTTCCTACGATAGCAAACGGCGCGCCATGGGCGGCGGTATCGAATGCGGACTCGTCGGCGATGATCTGCACTTCCGAGAGACGCGCGAGCGCCTGCACGTACGGCGCAAACGCGCGCAGGCGCTCTGCGTTGCCGGTGGCGAGCAGCGGCACCTTGACCGCCGGCGACAGGTTCATTTCACCGCGCAGGTTGCGGCACGCATCGATGGTCGCTTTCAGGTCCGTCACCCACTGTTCGGCCACCGTGTCGATTTTCGCCGGCTCCGAAACGGGGTAGGGCTGCACCATGATCGACGCTTCGCCGTCCGTCTTGCCCGCGGGATAGCGGTCGGCGAGCGGCGCTACTTTTTGCCACAGCGCCTCGGTGATGAACGGAATGACCGGATGCGCGAGCCGCAGCACGGTTTCGAGCACGCGCAACAGCGTGCGGCGCGTCGCGCGTTGCTGCTCGGGCGTACCGGTCTGGATCTGCACCTTGGCCAGTTCGAGATACCAGTCACAGTATTCGTCCCAGACGAACTTGTATATGGCGTTTGCCACATTGTCGAAACGGTAGTCGGCAAAGCCCTTCGCGACATCGGCTTCGGTGCGCTGCAGATGCGACACGATCCAGCGGTCCGCCTGCGAGAAATCCGTATAGCCGCCGGGGCCGCAGTCGCCAGGCTGGCAGTCGCCCGGTTTGCTGAAACCGCAGTCGTGGCCTTCGCAGTTCATCAGCACGAAGCGCGTGGCGTTCCACAGCTTGTTGCAGAAGTTGCGGTAGCCCTCGCAGCGCGCGAGATCGAAGTTCACGTTGCGCCCGAGTGTCGCCATCGACGCCATCGTGAAGCGCAGCGCGTCCGTGCCGAACGCGGCGATGCCGTCGGGGAATTCCTTGCGGGTTTTCTTTTCGATCGTCGCGGCCTGCTTCGGATTCATCAGGCCGGTAGTGCGCTTTGCCACCAGCGCTTCGATGTCGATACCATCGACGATATCGATCGGATCGAGCGTATTGCCCTTGCTCTTCGACATCTTCTGGCCTTCGGCATCGCGCACGAGGCCGTGCACGTACACGGTGTCGAACGGTACCTTACCGGTGAAGTGCGTGGTCATCATGACCATGCGCGCGACCCAGAAGAAGATGATGTCGAAGCCGGTGACGAGCACTGACGAAGGCAGGAACGCCTGCAGTTCCTTCGTGTCGTTCGGCCAGCCGAGCGACGAGAACGGCACGAGCGCCGACGAGAACCACGTGTCGAGCACGTCTTCGTCGCGTCGTAGCGCACCGGTGTAACCCTTTGCCGCAGCCTGGGCGCGGGCGTCTTCCTCGTTCTTCGCGACGAAGATCTCGCCGTTCTCGCCGTACCACGCGGGAATCTGGTGGCCCCACCACAGCTGGCGTGAAATACACCAGTCCTGGATGTTCTCGAGCCACTGGTAGTACGTCGTGGACCAGTTCTCCGGCACGAAGCGGATTTCGCCGCCGCGTACGACGTCGAGCGCCGTTTCGGCAATCGATTTGCCCGGATTGAACGTGCCTTCTGGCGCCGGCTTGCTCATCGCGACGAACCACTGGTCGGTCAGCAGCGGTTCGAGCACGACGCCGGTGCGGTCGCCGCGCGGCACCATCAGCTTGTGCGGCTTCACCGATTCGAGCAGGCCGAGCGCCTCGAGATCGGCGACCACCTGCTTGCGCGCGGCGAAGCGATCGAGGCCGCGGTATTGTTCCGGTGCGTTGTCGTTGATCTTTGCTTCGAGCGTGAGGATCTCGATCTGCGGCAGTTTGTGACGCTGGCCGACCTGGTAGTCGTTGAAGTCGTGCGCAGGGGTTACCTTCACGACGCCAGTACCGAATTCGCGGTCGACGTAGTCGTCGGCGATGATCGGAATGTCGCGGTCGGTGAGCGGCAGCTTGACGTGCTGGCCGATCAGATGCGCGTAGCGTTCGTCTTCGGGATGCACCATCACGGCGACGTCGCCGAGCATCGTCTCGGGACGCGTGGTGGCCACCGTCAGATGGCCGGAGCCGTCCGCGAGCGGATACTGGATGTGCCACAGGAAGCCGTTTTCTTCCTCGCTGGCCACTTCGAGATCGGAGACCGCTGTCATCAGCACCGGGTCCCAGTTCACGAGCCGCTTGCCGCGATAGATGAGGCCCTGTTCATACAGCTTGACGAACACGTCGCGCACGGCGGCCGACATCTTGTCGTCCATCGTGAAGTATTCTCGCGACCAGTCGATCGATGCACCGAGGCGTCGTACCTGGCCCGTGATCGTCGAGCCCGATTGCTGCTTCCATTCCCACACGCGTTCGACGAATTTCTCCCGACCGAGGTCGTGCCGCGAGACGCCTGCGCCGTCGAGCTGCCGCTCCACCACGATCTGCGTGGCGATCCCCGCGTGGTCGGTGCCAGGCACCCACAGCGTGTTCTCGCCGAGCATCCGGTGATAACGGATCAGGCCGTCCATGATCGTCTGATTGAACGCGTGGCCCATATGCAGCGTGCCGGTGACGTTCGGCGGGGGCAGCTGGATCGAGAAATTCTTGCGGCCCGGCTCGAACGCAGGGGCGGCATAGCCGCGTTTTTCCCATTCGGGTGCCCATTGGGCCTCGATGGTCTGGGGCTCGAAACTCTTGGCAAGCGTGCTGTCGCTCATGGGTGGCGGTCTGCTCAAAATGCGTGGAAAGATGCTGTGAACCTTGAATTATAAAGGGAGTGGGGGATAAACCGGCTGTCGGCGGTGCGTCGGGCGTGCGAGGCGGCGGGATGAGCGGGTGTACGTGGCCTGTCGCTGTAGGTTGCCGGTATTTTCCGGGCGGCTCCTGAACGCGCTGCCCTGTGCCGCCCGCTGGTTCGCGCGGGGATCGTGCCGCATATCCAGAGGCATGCGTAGACACCCTCGGCCGATCGCGACACCGGACATATAATGTCGAACGATCTGTCACACCGCGTCCGTACTGCGCCGCCCTCTGCCGTTTTCCCCTGCTCACATGCCCGATCTGCTCGCCAATCTGAATCCTGAACAACACGCCGCCGTCACGTTACCCAACGAACCGGCCCTCATTCTGGCAGGGGCCGGCAGCGGCAAGACACGGGTACTGATTACCCGGATCGCGTGGCTGATCCAGCAGGGTTACGCCTCGCCGATGACGATCCTCGCCGTCACGTTCACGAACAAGGCCGCGCGCGAGATGATGTCGCGCCTGTCGGCGCTGCTGCCGATCGACACGCGCGGCATGTGGATCGGCACCTTCCACGGCCTGTGCAACCGTATGCTGCGCGCACACTATCGCGACGCCGCGCTGCCGTCTACATTCCAGATTCTCGATACGGCAGACCAGTTGTCGGCGATCAAGCGCCTGATGAAAGGCCTCAACATCGACGACGAGAAATATCCGCCGAAAAACCTGCAGTACTTCATCAACAACGCGAAGGAGCAGGGGCTGCGACCGAAAGACGTCGACGCCACCGACAACTTCAACCGCAAATTCGTCGAGTTGTACGAAGCCTACGACCAGCAGTGCCAGCGCGAAGGTGTGGTCGATTTTCCCGAGCTGCTGCTGCGCTGCTACGAGTTGCTTGCGCATAATCCGCCGCTGCGCGCGCACTATCAGGCGCGCTTTAAGCACATCCTCGTCGACGAGTTCCAGGACACCAACAAGCTGCAGTACGCGTGGCTCAAGATGCTGGCGGGGCAGAACAACGCAATCTTCGCGGTCGGCGACGACGACCAGTCGATCTATGCGTTCCGCGGCGCGAACGTCGGCAATATGCGCGACTTCGAAAACGAGTTCAACGTTCGCAACCTGATCAAGCTCGAACAGAACTACCGCTCGCACGGCCACATTCTCGATGCGGCGAACCAGCTCATTGCGAACAACGCACGGCGCCTGGGCAAGAACCTGCGTACCGACGCCGGACACGGCGAACCGGTGCGCGTCTACGAAGCCGCCACCGATACGCAGGAGGCCGGCTGGATCGTCGAGGAGATCCGTGCGCTGATCAACACAGGGCACGCGCGTAGCGAAGTCGCGGTGCTGTACCGGAGCAATGCGCAGTCGCGCACGATCGAGCACACGCTCGTCAACGCAGGCATTCCGTATCGCGTGTATGGCGGCTTGCGCTTTTTCGAGCGTCAGGAAATCAAGCATGCGCTCGCGTATCTACGGCTGATCGACAATCCCAACGACGATACCTCGTTCGCCCGCGTCGTCAATTTCCCGACGCGCGGCATCGGTGCGCGCTCGATCGAACAGGCGGCGGATGCCGCGCGTCAGTACAACTGCTCGATGGCGGCGGCGATCGTGTATGTGGCCGGCAAGGCCGGTTCGAGCCTCAGCGCGTTCGCCACGCTGATCGCGAAGATGCGCGCGGAAACGCAGCACATGAGCCTGCCCGAAACGGTCGAGTACGTCGTGCGCGCAAGCGGTCTCGCGGATTTCTACCAGAACGAACGCGAGGGCCAGGACCGCCTCGAGAACTTGCAGGAACTGGTCAATGCGGCGGCAGCGTTCGTCAGCGAAGCGGGCTACGGGCTCGATACGCCCGCTCGTTCGATTCCGCTGCGCCCCGGTGCGACCGCGGCGCCCGAACTCGAAGCGCAGGGCGACAGCGTGGTGGTGCTCGACGCCGTGGACGTGACCGACCCCGCGCAGAATCCCGACACGATGACACCGCTGGCCGGTTTCCTCTCGCATGCGTCGCTCGAAGCCGGCGACAACCAGGCGCAGGCGGGCCAGGACGCTGTGCAACTGATGACGGTGCACGCGGCGAAGGGACTCGAATTCACGGCGGTGTTCATCACCGGCCTTGAAGAAGGGCTGTTCCCGCACGAGAACAGCGCGATCGAAGCGGATGGGCTCGAAGAGGAGCGCCGTCTGATGTATGTGGCGATCACGCGGGCGAAGGAGCGGCTGTATCTGTCGTTTGCGCAGAGCCGGATGCTGCATGGCCAGACGCGCTACAACATCCGCTCGCGGTTTTTCGATGAACTGCCGCAGGACACATTGAAGTGGCTCACGCCGAAGGTCGAGGCCGGTTCGCGTTGGGGCGGTCGGTCCGACAACTCGGGCTATGGCCGCGACTGGTTCGCCCGGCCCGATCGTCAGAGCGAATATTCGGACCCGGCGGTCACGGCGCCGCTGCCGGCTTTTGCGAACGCACAGCGTGCCGCCGAGAGCGGTTTTCGCATCGGTCAGCCGGTGTTCCATACGAAGTTCGGTGAAGGCACGATCACGGCGCTCGAAGGCGGCGGTCCGGATGCGCGGGCTCAGGTGAAGTTCAAGCGGCACGGCGAGAAATGGCTCGCGCTGGCGGTCGCGAAACTGCAGGCGGTCGAATGAGCGCGCTTGATACGTTGCAGGTTTCGTCTAAAGAGGCTGCCGGTGCGCTGCGACCGCTGGGTATCCTCGCCGCGCTGCCGGAAGAACTCGGCGATCTGCTCGCAACGATGCGCGCGGGCTCCGGCGTGCAGACAGTTACCCATGGGCGGCGCGAGTATCACGTCGGCAGCGTGCACGGTGTGCGTTGCGTCGTGACGCTGGCGCGCATCGGCAAGGTTGCGGCGGCAGCGACTGTAAGCGCGCTGATCCACGCATTCGATGTCGAAGCGATCGTGTTTGCCGGCGTTGCGGGTGGTGTCGGGCGCGCGGTGAAGATCGGCGATATCGTCGTGTCGGATGCGCTGCTGCAGCACGATCTCGATGCGTCGCCGCTGTTTCCGCGGTTCGAAGTGCCGTTGCTTGGTATCGCGCGCTTCACTGCCGATCCCGCGCTTGCCGCACAGCTCGCCGCGGCATGCGAGCGCTTCGTCGCGCAGGAAGGCGCCGCGCTCGCGGCCCGCTTCGGGACGCAGGTGCCGCGTGTGCATCGCGGTCTCGTGATCAGCGGCGACCAGTTCGTCGCAAGTGCAGCTGCCGTCGAGGCGCTGCGCGCTGCGCAACCCGATGCGCTGGCCGTCGAAATGGAAGGCGCGGCGATCGCCCAGGTCTGCTACGAGTACGGCGTGCCGTGCGCAGTCGTGCGCACGATCTCCGATACCGCCGACGATCACGCGCCGGCATCGTTCGAAAGTTTCCTGAGCGAGATCGCTGGCACGTATTCGACGGGCATCCTGCAGCGGTTTTTGCAGGACTTCGCGAGTACGCGCGGCTGACGTTACGCTAACTGCGTTGCGTATCGAGCGCCTCGCGCACCTGCTGTAGCGCGGCCGGATCTTCGATGGTTGGCAGGTCACCCGGCTCGCGGCCTTCGGCGAGCGCCGCAATCGCGCGGCGCAATAGCTTGCCCGAGCGGGTCTTCGGCAGTATCGCCACGACGTGCACGCGCGCCGGCCGCGCGATTGCGCCGAGCTGGCGGTCTACGGTCTTCACAAGGTCGGTTTCGAGCGTGCGACGTGCCTCGTCGGTTGCGTAACCGCCGGCGTCGCGCAGCACGACGAACGCGAGCGCAACTTGTCCCTTCAACGCATCCGCCACACCGACCACGGCCACTTCCGCAACGGCGGTGTGGCTCGATAGCGCTTCTTCGATTTCACGCGTACCAAGCCGGTGACCGGCGATGTTGATCACATCGTCGGTGCGGCCGAGGATCGTCACGTAGCCGTCTTCATCCTGCACACCCCAGTCGAAGGTCGAATACACGTGCTGGTTCGGCACGCTCGACCAGTACGTATCGATGAAGCGCGCGTCGTCGTGCCACACCGTTGCCATGCAGCCGGGCGGAAGCGGATAGCCGAGCGTGATGACACCTTTTTCGCCGGGCGCGCAGGGCTCGCCCGTGTCTTCGTTGAGCAGCGTCAGATCGTAGCCATACACCGGCACGCCCGGTGAGCCGAGCTTGGGTGGCAGGACTTCGACGCCGCGCTGGATCGCGAGCATCGGCCAGCCGGTTTCGGTCTGCCAGTAGTTATCGACGATCGGCTTGCCGAGTGCGTCGCCAATCCACGAAGCAGTCGGTTCATCGAGCGGTTCGCCAGCCAGAAAGAGCGTGCGCAGGCTCGACAGATCGGACTGCTTCAGCAGCGCCGGATCCTGTTTCTTGAGCACGCGGATCGCGGTCGGCGCGGTGAACATCAGGTTGATCCGATGATGTTCGACGAGCCGCCACCACACGCCGCCGTCAGGACGCACCGGCGTGCCTTCGTACATCACCGTGGTGAGCCCCGCGAGCAGCGGCGCGTAGATGATGTAGCTATGGCCGACCACCCAGCCGATATCCGACGCGGTGAACATCGTGTCGCCGGGCCGGCCTTCGAAGATGTATTTCATCGATGCCGCAAGCGCGACCGCATAACCGCCGACATCGCGCTGCACGCCCTTGGGCCGCCCGGTCGTACCCGACGTATAGAGCACGTACGACGGTTCATTCGATTCGAGCCACTCGCAGGGCACATGCGCATCGAAAAACTGTTCGCGCAGCGGCTCGTAGTCGATGAGGTAACTGGCGTTAAGGCGTTCGGGCGCGAGCTGCCGGTCGATCAACAGCACGTGCGGCGGTTTGTGTGTGGCGCGGGCGAGCGCTTCATCGACGAGCGGCGTGTAGTCGATCACCTTGCCGCCGCGCGCGCCGGCATCGGCGGTGACGATCAGTACCGGCTGCGCGTCATCAATGCGCGCAGCGAGGTTCGGCGCGGCAAACCCGCCGAACACCACCGAATGAATCGCGCCGAGCCGCGCACAGGCGAGCATGGCGAAAACGGCTTCGGGGATCATCGGCAGATAGATCAGCACACGGTCGCCGCGCTTCACACCGAGCGAGCGCATCACAGCCGCCATCCGGTTGATTTCGGCGTGCAGTTCCGTGTACGTATAGCGGCGCTCGATGCCGGTTTCAGTCGATACGTAAATGAGCGCGTTCTGCTGCGGACGATCGGCGAGATGGCGGTCGACGGCGTTATGACAAAGGTTGGTCCGTCCACCAACGAACCAGCGCGCAAACGGCGGATTCGAACGGTCGAGCACCGTATCGAACGGCGTTTCCCAATGGATGCGTTTCGCTTCTTCGCGCCAGAACGCTTCGGGGTCTTCGATTGAACGGCGGTGGAAATCGCGGTACGAGGGCATCGGCGATCCTGTCTTATAGGGTTGAAGCTGGCGCGCAGAGCGGGTTCTGCGGGTCTCTTCAGGCAGGATAGAGCAGGCGGGAGGGGCGGGCAATGTGTGGCGATCTGTCTGCCTGGACGAGCCATGTAAAAAGAGGCTGTTTCTGATCGCAGCGTCTATCGAAAGACGAAGCGATCAGGAGCAGCCTCCCTGGCAAAAACCTGAAACTGGACCCGAACTTAATCTGTTAAGCCTTCGCCTTCTTCTCAAGATCGGGCAGCAGCACCGTCAGCATGCCGAGCAACGGCAGGAACGAACACACCTTGTACACATACTCGATACTGGTCGCATCGGCGAGCTGCCCGAGCACCGCGGCACCGATCCCGCCGAGTCCGAACGCGAAGCCGAAGAACAGCCCCGCGATCATCCCGACCTTGCCCGGAATCAGTTCCTGCGCATACACGAGAATCGCCGAGAACGCGGAGGCCAGCACCACACCGATCACGACAGTCAGCACACCGGTCCAGAACAGATTCGCATACGGCAGCAGCAACGTGAACGGCGCAACACCGAGAATCGACACCCAGATCACATACTTGCGCCCGATCCGGTCACCGATCGGACCGCCGATGATCGTCCCCGCCGCCACCGCCGCGAGGAACACGAACAGATGAATCTGCGCTGCCTGCACCGGCAGATGGAACTTGTCGATCAGATAGAACGTGAAGTAGCTGTTGATACTCGCGAGGTAGAAGTACTTCGAAAACACCAGCATCACGAGCACGCTCATGGCGAGCATGACCTGCCTGCGCGACAGCGTCGCATGACCGACCTGCGCGCGCGCTTTCTTGACCAGCGGATTCTGTTTATACCAGCGGCCGATCTGCGTCAGGATGACCATGCCGACCAGCGCCGCCAGCGAGAACCACGCAATGCTGCGCTGGCCATGCGGAATCACGATCAGTGCGGCGAGCAGTGGTCCGAGCGACGATCCGGCGTTGCCGCCCACCTGGAACAGCGACTGCGCGAGGCCGTGCTGTCCGCCCGACGCCATACGCGCCACCCGCGACGATTCCGGATGAAATACCGACGACCCACAACCGACCAGCGCCGCCGCGATCAGCAATACGCCGAAACTCGGCGCGACCGACATCAGCAGCAGCCCCACCAGCGTGAAGCCCATGCCGACCGGCAGCGAATAAGGCTTCGGATGTTTATCGGTGTAGCTGCCAACCAGCGGTTGCAACATCGATGCCGTGATCTGGTAGGTCAGCGTGATCAAGCCGATCTGCCCGAACGACAGCGAAAAATTGCTCTTCAGCATCGGGTAGATCGCGAGGATCAGCGACTGGATCATGTCGTTGAGCAGGTGCGAGAAGCTGATCGCGCCGAGCACCGAATACACGGTGCGCTGCACCTTCGCCGCCGGGCCGCCGCCGGGCACGCTTGCGGGAGCGGTGCCACCGCTTGCCATCGCGCGTTTGTCGAGACTCGTTTCCATACGTTCGTGTGAGAGAAAAGTAATGGGAGACCGGCACTGACTGCCTGCGACAACACGACGCCTTGACCGGTAGTTTGAATCTATTGACGCAGTGTAATGTGGCTCACATGAATTGTCCGGACAACTTTTGTCGCGAATCGGACATGGTCAGCCCACGAATCACGCCGGCGGCCGCTTCTGCCGCGCCGCAGCCAATATTAAAGATCGCAGCCAGAGTTGCCGTAGACCGGGAGAGACAAGGGGCAATGAAGGCGCCATGAAGCCGCCACAAAGCCGCCATGCCGGAACCGACCTTTCCGGCATCGATACCTGAGGGTAGACCATATGAAAGCAGTTTCGCTGGGCAGCCAGCCGGGCGCGGGGTTCGTCCAGAAAGGGGAGCCGGCCGCCGGCGCGTCGCAAGTGAGCCAGCCGCGCGTTCGCAGCGGGCAGGCGAAGGGGATGTCGGTCAAGACGACGCTGCGCCTCGCGTTTGCCGTGCTGCTGGTCGGCACGCTCGCGATCGGCGTGTTCTCGCTGACGCAGATCAGCCGCCTGAACGGCGCGAGCCGGTCGATCTACGACCAGGGGCACGTCGCGAGCCGCGCCGCCGAGGAAGTGCGCGGCTACGTGCTGCGTGCAAGCCGCGCGCAAAAGATGCTGCTGACCGCGACCACCGCGAAAGAGCGCGACGAACTTGGCGCGGACATCGACAAGGGGTTGACGGCGATCGGTACCGAACTGGCCACGCTGCAGCGCTACAGCGATCCGTCCGATGCGAAGGCCGTCGCGCTGCAGAAAACCTTCACGGCGTCGGTTGGCGTCTGGAGCGGTCACCTGCGCGATTTCGTGAAACTCGTGAAGGCGCAGCCGCTCGACCTGTCGCAGATGAACTGGCAGGTCGGCACGCAGGACGTGTCGCTGCTCGTCGAAACCGGCAAGCTCGAAAAACTCGTCGACGACCTCGTCGCGCAGCGCGGTACCGCCGCGAAGGCGACCATCGACGCATCCGCGTTCATCTTTCATTCGTCGTTCGTGATGATCGCGGGGATGACGGTCGCGTTGATCGTGCTCGCGTTCGCGATCAGCGAATGGGTGGTCCGGCGACTCGCGCGGCAGCTCGGCGGGGAACCGGTTTACGCTAAGGAAATCGCGAGTCGTATCGCATCCGGCGATCTGTCGAACCAGATCGCGCTCGGCCGGCACGATACGTCGAGCATGCTGTCGGCGCTGCGCGATATGCAGTCGGGGCTGTCGTCGACGGTGTCGGGCATTGCGGCCAGTGCCGAGGCGATCGCATCGGCGTCGGGCGAGATCTCGATGGGCAATCTCGATCTGTCGCAGCGCACCGAGCAACAGGCGATGGCGCTCGAGCGGACGGCGAGCAGCATGGAAGAGCTGACGTCGACGGTGCGGCAGAACGCTGACAACGCGAAGCAGGCCAGCACGCTCGCCTACAACGCGTCGGCGATTGCGGAGAAGGGCGGTGCCGTGGTGGGCCGTGTCGTCGAGACGATGGGCAAGATCAACGAGAGTGCGAAGAGTATTGGCGACATCATCGGGGTGATCGAGGGTATCGCGTTCCAGACCAATATCCTCGCGCTGAACGCGGCGGTCGAGGCGGCACGAGCGGGCGAGGAAGGGCGTGGGTTCTCGGTGGTCGCGGGTGAAGTGCGCAATCTCGCGCAGCGCAGCGCCGCGGCGGCGAAGGAAATCAAGACGCTGATCAACGCATCGGTGGAGCGCGTGAGCAACGGTTCGACGCTCGCCCAGGATGCCGGTCAGACGATGGACGAAGTCGTGAAGGCCGTGAAGCGCGTCACCGACATCATGGGCGAGATTTCGGCGGCATCGGCGGAACAGAGCGCGGGCATCGAGGAGATCAATCTCGCGGTCACGCAGATGGACGCCGGCACGCAGCAGAACGCGGCGCTCGTCGAACAGGCGACTGCCGCGGCGCGTTCGCTCGACGATCAGGCGCGGGCGCTTAAACAGATGGTGGGGAAGTTTTCGCTGGGCGGTTGAGGCAGTACCGCCCGCGCAGCTACCTGCCTAACTCGGCGAAACCACCACCGTACACGTCGTCCCCGCCGACAGCACCATCCCGTCCGGCACACTATCGATGTGAATCCGCACCGGCACACGCTGCGCAAGCCGCACCCAGTTGAACGTCGGGTTCACATCGGCGAGCAGTTCGCGGCTCTGCGGATTGTCGCGATCGTAAATGCCGCGCGAGATGCTTTCCACGTGCCCACGCAGCACACCGCCGCTCATCAGACGGATCTCCGCCTTGTTGCCGACTTTCACGTGCGGCAGCTTGGTTTCCTCGAAGTAGCCGTACACCCAGAACGAGTGACTATCGACGATCGCCAGCTTCGGCGTGCCCGCGATCGCATAGTCGCCGCGATACACGCTCAGGTTCGTCACATAGCCGTCCACCGGCGACACGACCCGCGTGCGTTCGAGGTTCAGCTTCGCGGCATCGAGTGCGGCGAGCGCCTGCTCGTATTCCGCTTCCGCGGCATTCGCCGAATGCGACGCGTTGTCGCGACTTTCCTTCGACACGACAAGGCTGTCCATATCCGCCCGGCGCTGCGCGTCATCGCGCCGCATCTGCAGTTCGGCCTTGCGCGCGGCGACGGCGGCCTGCGCCTGCTCGACGGCGATCTGGTAGTGCGACGGATCGATCTGCATCAGCAAGTCGCCTTTCTTGACGGGCTGGTTGTCGCCCACCGGCAGTTCGACGACGGCACCCGACACGTCGGGCGCGATGTTGACGACTTCGGCGCGCACGCGGCCGTCGCGGGTCCATGGCTCGTCCATGTAGTGCACCCACAGCGCACGGCCGATCAGGATCGCGACGATAAAAATGACGGCTGTCGCGACAAAGCCCAGGAGATTTCGGATGGTCATGATTCGACTCGGATCAACGGTAAACGGCGAGGCCAAGCAGGCCGCACACACAGACGAGCAGGCTCGCCCGGAACAGGGAGGGATGCCACACGATGCGGTAGATGCCGGTCACGGCAATCAGCCGGTCGAGCATCCAGGTTAGCACGGCGCCGAGGATGAACAGCAGCACGACAGCCGGCACGTAGGCATCGAAAACGGCGATCTCACGGGGCATGACGAACTCCTTCGGAGGGGTTGCTGACGGCGTGCCCGCCGCTCACGAGTTCGGCGAGCGGCGATTGCGGATCGAGCAACGCGGTACGGATGAAATGCAGGTGGCTGAGGATGCGTTGCAACTGGTGGCGCTCCTCGCGCGGCGGCTCGAAGCTTGAAAGCAGCTGCTGGACTGCTGCGATTGCATCGACGTTGGCCGCAAATACAGCATTCAGTCGTGCGCCGTCCGGCTGCCGATAAAGTGCTGCGACTTGACGCCGCATCGTGCGGATGGCGATACGCCACGGCGTCGTTTCCGCGTAGCGCACATCGGCCGGCAGTCCGTCGATTTCGCGCCGCAGATCGATCATCGAGTTGCCCGCTTCGAGCACGGCGAACAACCAGCGCAACGTGTCGCGCCGCAATTCCGGCTCGCCTTCCGCGAGCGCGTTGATCTGGAACATCAGGTCGCGCGCGCCGCTTTCGAAGCGCGTGCGCAAGCGCGCGAGCGGCGCCCGGCAGGCGAACACAACCTGCTCGCGCAGATCGGCGAACAACCGCTTGCGCAACCACGGTGTCGACGGCGGCAGCAGTACCGCGAACGCGAGCGACGACACCAGCATCGACAGCACGAGAGCTAGCGCGTCGTTCATGAAGCCGGTCGGCTCGTACTGGATCACGTTGTCCGGGCCGGCTAGAAAGCAGAAGAAGATGCAGTAGCCGACGCCATAGCCGACGAGCTTCGGCCGCGTGGTCATGAACACGCCGAGTAGCAGGAACGGCGTCAGCGCGACGCACAGCAGCGGAAACCCGTCGATGTGCGGATAGATGCCGAATACCAGAATGATCGCCATCACCGACGACAGCGTCGTGCCCGCGGCCATCTGGAATGCGGTGCGCGTCGGATACGGCGACGACGACGCGAGCGCGCACACGGCCGCCGCGGTTAGCACCAGTGTCGAGCCGCTCGGCCACGCGGTCGCGATCCAGAATGCGCCGAGCACCATGATCACGATCGCGGCGCGCACACCTGCAACGCCCGCGGCGATCGGATTGGTTTTCGGCTCATAGCGCTCGATCCAGCGCTCGCGTTCGTGCGTATCGACGGCGAGCGAGGCGTAGGTCGCCGCGTACGCATGCATATCGTCGACGAAGCGGTAGAGCAGCTCGGCGCCCGTGTCGAAATCGAGCAGCGGTACATCGGCGCGCGTTTCCAGTTCGGCACGCGTCGCGCGCACGCGCTTCGGCAACTCCGCCCGGTACGCTTCGAGCTGGTTCGCGACGTGCGCGGCGTCGGCGGCGGCCAGCACCGGTTCGCCCGACTTGTACAGCAACGGCGCGATTTCCTTGAAGTACGGTTCGAGCGCCGCGATCGCACCGGTTGCGTTGCTGTCGTGCAGCCGGTTCATCAACTGATGCAGCGCGTGAAAGCGCGTCGACGCTGTCATGAATTCGCTGTTGAGCCGCGCGAGGCGGCCGCCTCGCATCCGCGAATCGGGGCTCTCGAAGATGGCGACGCTGCGCGTTGCCTCGAAGCCGACGATGTCCGCGACGAAGCGCGCGTTGGTCGCCTCAATGTGCGCGCGATCGGCACGCCCCGCCAGCGACGCGGACACGTACTCGACGAACGACGAAAAGCGCGCGCGGATCGTCGTGCGCATCTGTTCGCCGGCGTGCTCCGGAAACACGAGTGCGCTGACAGCGCCCGCACAGACGATGCCGAGCACCACTTCCGCGACCCGCGTGAGCGCCGACAGGAACGCGCCGTCCGGGTGCTGCGAGGCCGGGAAGCCGATCAACGCGGCGGTGTAACCAGCGAGCACGAAACCATAGGAGCGGAAGTTGCGATTGCGCGCGGCGCCCGCGGTGCAGATACCAACCCAGATCGCGGTCGTGACGATGAAGAGTTCGGGCTGCTGCGCGAACAGACCGATCAGCGCGAGCATCACGACGAGCCCGACCAGCGTGCCGCAGATCCGGTAGAAGCTTTTTGCGAACACCATGCCGCTTTGCGGCTGCATCACGATGAACACGGTCGTCATCGCGGTGCGCGGCTGCGGCAGGTCGAGTTTCATCGCGATGCCGAGCGCGAGCATCGCGGCGGCGATCGCCTTGAACATATAGAGCCAGGTGCGGCCGTCGGTGCGGGCCCAGTCGGCGGCGGTGTTCAGGAAGCCGCTGAGTGACGTGGCGGGGGCTGTTGTGGAGGTGGACATGGGCGGCTCTGCTTATTGGCCCGGATGCATGGCGGTGGCGCTGATAGTAGGTTCTGTCGCCGCTGCTACGCTCGCCTGGCCAGGGCCGTGCTCGGGCAGTGCGGTGTCGTCGGTCGGTCCCGATGTCTCCACCGCGTTCGATGCTGCAGCCGTTGCGCTCGCAAGATTGTGGCCGTGCGCAGGCAATGTGGCGCTGGTGGTCGGTCCCGATGCTGCCGCCGCGCTCGCATGACCACGACCGTGCGCAGGCAGTGCATCTGCGGCGGCCGGACCGTCGGCGGGATCGGCGAGACCGCCGCCCAGCGCCGCGACGAGCGTCGCGTGCGCGGTGAGCCGTGCGGCCTCGATGCGCGCGATACCTTCCTGTGCGCGCAGCAACTGGTTCTGCGCAACGAGTACGTTCAGATAGTCGGTCAGTCCGCGTCGATAGCCTTCGCGCGCCAGCGTGTAGTTCTTGCGCGCGGCATCGACCGAACGCTGCGCATCGTTCTGCTGCGTAGCAAGCGAGCGCATCCGCACGACCTGGTCGGCGATCTGTTTCAGCGCGCTGACGATCGTCTGATCGTAGGTGCTGACCGCCTCGTCGTAGCCCGCCGATGCCGCACCAAGCTCTCCACGCAGCCGGCCACCATCGAAGATCGGCAGCGACAGTGCCGGGCCGGCGGTCCAGCCACCGTTCGCCGAGCGCAGGAACTGGAACAACGGGCCCGCGGCTGCAAATCCGCCGAGCGAGCCGAGCAGATTGACGTCCGGATAGAAGCCGGCCTTCGCGACGTCGATACCGTGCGCCTGCGCGGCGACGCTCCAGCGGGCGGCGACGATGTCGGGGCGATGGCCGATCAGTTCGGCCGGTAGCGCGGACGGCAGACCGGCCGGCGCATCGAGTGCGAGCTGCGGGCGCGTGATCGAATCACCGGCGCCAGGCCCCTTGCCGGCCAGCGCAGCAAGCTGGTTGCGATTGAGCGCGATCGCTTCTTCAAGCACGTCGATCTGCCGTTCGTAATCGGGCAGCGGCGTTTCCGCCTGACTCACTTCGAGCTGCGTGCCGAGGCCGCCTTTCAGGCGCCGCTGCGCGAGCGAGAGGATCTGTTGCTGCTGGTCGCGCGTCGCCTTCGCGATGTCGAGCAGCGCGTAGTTCATCGACATGTCGATATACGCGCGCACCACGTTCGTTTCGATTTCGAGCTGCGCGGCGCGGGCATCGGCGGCGCGCACGTGGGCGAGGTCGAGTGCCTGTTCGGCGCTGTTGTGATCCTTGCCCCACAGGTCGAGGTGATACGACAGGCCGATCGTGCCCGTGTTGTCCCAGGTGTTCGCGTTCGAGAGCGGCCCGGGGCCGTAGTAGACGTTATCGGGCCAGTGCTGGCGCTCGATCGACAGATTGCCGTTGATCTGCGGTGAAAGCGCTGAAGCGGCCACGCCTGCCATCGATCGCGCTTCGCGCACGCGCGCCTGAGCGGCCGCCAGCGTCGGGTTGCCTGCTTCGGCTGAGGCTACCCATGCATTCAGTTGCGGATCGTTGTAGGCGCTCCACCAGTCGGCGGAAGGCCACTTCGCGTCAGCATTTGCGGCGCGAATTGCAGCGCCCGCATCGAGCGACGCCGGGTCGACCGCATGCGTTTGCGGCGCGATGCCTCCGGTACTGGCGCAGCCGGCGATTATTGACGAGATCGTAAGAACCGCGAGCGCGGCGATCCCTTTCTGTACCGGAAACTGCACGATTGCCTCCCTGAATGCGATAGAACCCTGTGCATCATTATATTTTTCGGCTGATTGGCGAATAACCCGTAAAAATGCGAAGCATTCTTACCGATCTTGAGATAATCGCTTTCACGATACGTGTAACAATCGAGCCGTCTCAGGAAGGGATTCGTATGGATACGCTTCAAAACATGCGCGTATTTGTCCGTGTCGTAGAAGCGGGCAGTTTCACCGGTGCGGCGCAGCACCTGAATACGACGACGGCTTATGCATCGCGCGCGGTGTCCGACCTCGAAGCGCATCTGCGCACGCGTTTGCTGAACCGCACGACGCGTCGCATTGCGCTGACCGAAGCCGGCGAGCGTTATCTGCAGCGCTGCGAGCAGATCCTTGCCTATGTCGACCAGGCGGAAGCCGAGGCGAGCGATGCGCATGCGCGCCCGTCCGGCAAGCTGAAAGTGCACGCGATGGCGAGTTTCGGCCAGCAGTACGTCGTGCCGGCGGTCGGCCGCTACCAGCAACGCTATCCGGATGTGCAGATCGAACTGACGCTGGCCCAGCGCCTGCCCGATCTGCTCGACGAAGGCTACGACGTGTCGCTGACGCTCGCCATCGATCTGCCGGATTCCGGACTCGTGTCGCAGCGTATCGGCGCGGCGTTCAGCATTCCGTGCGCATCCCCCGCGTATCTGGAGCGCTACGGCGTGCCGCAGACGCCGGACGACCTGAAGAACCACGTCTGCCTGCGCATGGTCACGCCGATATCGCCGGCCGACGAATGGAGCTTCAACGGCCCGGACGGCCCGCACACCATCGAGCTCGGTCCGGCGACGTTTCAGGTCAATGTCGCGGAAGCGGCGGCGATGGCGGCGCGGGTAGGGATGGGCATCGGGTTGATCCCGCTTTACTCGGCGATCAGCGGATTGCGCAGCGGCGAACTCGTGTGGTTGTTACCCGAGTACACGGCGCAGGAAATGAATATTTACGCGCTGTACCCGTCGCGCCAGTATCTCGACGCGAAGATCCGCACGTGGGTCGAATTTCTGCGCGACGAGGTGCCGGCGACGCTTGCCGCCGATCAGGCCGAACTGCGGCAGTTCGCGCGGACGTGAGGGGGAGGGCGCCGACGTGTTACAAATGTGGCGCGCCGCAACACTTCCTTACTTCTGCGAGCGAATTGACCTGTTAACGTCCGTTTACGTGTCAACGAAGCAATCCAGTCACTCAGTAGCTCAGCAATAAAGAGGCACATATGGATAACCACTTGATGATCGGCGCTGCCGTCATGTTCGGATTGATCGCCATCGCTGCAGCGCGCGACCTGTTGCAGCGGCTGCGCGCGAAGCAGAAACTCGTGCCGGTCCGTATCCGCCCGACGCTGCCTGCACGCGACGAGCGCAATCGCTAGACTTGCTTGCCGGATAGTGGAACGCGGCGTTGCTTCAAACGTCGACGGTCCGGTCCCAGGCGAAGTCGGGGTTTTCGAACCGGCCCGTGCGCCGGTCGAAATAGCCGCGCGGATTGCACACCACGCGTGTGCCGTTGAGCGTGTAATCGAAGGCGGTATGCGTGTGGCCGTGCACCCATAGCACGGCCGGCTTGCCGATGAGCGTCGACAGATCGCTGACGAATCCCGCCGACACGAGATCTTCCGCATACTGCGCAGCAAGGCTCAGACGATGCGGCGCATGGTGCGTGACGACAATTGTCTTGCCGCCAAAAGGCTTTGCCAGTTCTGTTTCAAGCCACGTGCGAGCACGTTCATGCAGCGCGAGACTATCTTGAGGCGTGAAGTTGCGCGCAGCGGCGCTACCTGGCTGCTGTGTTGCCGACATATCGGCGCCATCGTGATGTGCCGGCCACATCACCTGAATCAATCCCCGAAAATCCAGCATCACCCGTTCGGCGGCCGCGATCGATTCCGCGCGCTCGTCGGCGCTCGCGCCGTATAGCGCGAAGTCGGTCCACAGCGTCGTACCGAGCACGCGCCAGCGGCCGGCCGGATCGACGAGCGCTGCATTGTTCAGGAAGTGCACGTTGTCGACTGAAGCGGCGGCATCGTGCATCGCCGCTTCGAGCGCGCCGAACTCGCCGTCGTAGTACTCGTGATTGCCCGGCACATAGACGACCGGCACATTGCCGTCGAAGGTTTCGGCGGCCCAGCGCAATCCTTCTGCGTGGTTGTGGATGTCGCCCGCGAGTATCACCAGGTCGGCTTCCGCGTGCGGAACGATCACGGGTTCGTTGTACTCCAGATGCAGATCGGACAGTACGCGGATTCTCACGGCTGCGACTCCTGCGGGAGTGGGCCTGGGCGTGCGACTAGCGCAGCACCTTGCCCGGGTTCATCAGATTGAGCGGATCGAGTGCGTGTTTGACGGCCTGCATCAAGCGCACTTCGAGATCGGACTTGTAGTGCGCCGCTTCGTCGATTTTCAGCTGACCGAGGCCGTGTTCGGCGCTGATGCTGCCGCGGTGCCGATGCACGCTGTCGTAGACGATCTGGTTGATCGGCTCCTGGTGCTCCGCGAGAAAACCCTTCGCATCGACGCCTTCCGGTGCCTGCACGTTGTAGTGCAGGTTGCCATCGCCGAGATGCCCGAACGTCACCATCCGCACGCCCGGCAGCGCTTGTGCAATTGCGGCATCGGTTTCATCGATGAAGTGGCCGATGCGCGAGATCGGCACCGCGATGTCGTGCTTGATGTTCAACCCTTCCTCAGCCTGCGCGAGCGGAATGTGTTCGCGCAGATCCCAGAATGCCTGCGATTGCGCGAGGCTTTCGGCGACCACCGCATCGTCGACGATGCCGGCTTCGAGTGCGGCTTCCATCAGTTGCTCGAACAGCGCGCGGGCATGGGCCTCGCTCTCGCTGTCCGACAGTTCGAGCAGCACGACCTGCGGATGCGTATCGGCAAACGGATAGCGCAACTGCGGAAAATGCCGGCCAACAAGGCGCAGACAGAAATCCGACATCAGTTCGAAGCCGGTCAGAAGCGGTCCGGCCATACGTTGAGCGAGCGCGAGAAAATCGAGCGCCGCGTGCGGCGACGCGAGCGCGGCGAGCGCGGTTACTTGAGCAGCGGGCTGCGGATGCAGTTTCATCACAGCAGCCGTAATGATGCCGAGCGTGCCCTCCGCACCGATGAACAGATCGCGCAGATCGTAGCCCGTGTTGTCCTTGCGCAGCCCGCGCAACCCGTCCCACAACTCGCCTTGCGGCGTCACGACTTCGAGGCCGAGACACAGTTCGCGCGTGTTGCCGTAGCGCAGGACACCGGTGCCGCCCGCATTGGTAGCGAGATTGCCGCCGATCGTGCAGCTTCCTTCCGCGGCGAGGCTCAATGGAAACAGCCGGCCTGCATCGGCGGCACGCGCCTGGACTTCAGCGAGGACGACGCCGGCTTCGACGGTGATCGTGTTGTTGTGCGGATCGATGTCGCGTACCCGGTTCAGGCGCCGCAGCGTCAGCACGGCCTGGTGACCGCTCGCGTCCGGCGTCGCACCGCCTACGAGGCCGGTGTTACCACCTTGAGGTACGAGCGAGATGCCGTGTTCGACGGCGAGCTTCACGAGTGCAGCGACTTCCTGTGCGTTCGCCGGGTTCAGCACCGCGCAGGCGTCGCCGGTGTAACGGCGGCGCCAGTCCGTCAGAAACGGCGCAGTGTCGTGTGGATCGGTGAGTACATGAGCGGCGCCGATAGCGGCGCGGCAGGCATCGACAAACGACTGGACGGAGGCAGGAGTAGTGGCAGCGGCTTGAGTCATGATGAAATCGTACGAGTGAGTGTGCGACGCGCGGATGAACGGGGCAGCGCGTTTTTTCGATTACTTACGAAGCTTGCGCGGTTTTCTTCGCATGCCGGGCCGCGCGCTTGAACGGTGCGACATAGACGAGTGCGCAAACGAAAAACACCAGCGACAAACCTGCTTCGAGCCAGCCGAGGCGCGCACTGAAGCCCGGGTCCGACATGCCGCGCACGATGCCTTCCGCGAAATACAGCAGCACCAGCATCGATGCCCACTGCAGCGTGTACAGCCGGCGACGCCATACGCCTGGCACAGCACATAGCAGCGGCAGCGCTTTCAACACGAGTGCCGAACCGCCGGGCCGCAGCGGCGCGAGCCACCATTCCCATGCGACGCACAACACGATCAGGGCAATCAGGGCAGCGTTCGCGCCGAGCGCGGCAGTCGCGTTTCCAGCGACGGGCTCAGCAGCGACAGCGGGCGATTGACCACCTGTAGAAGCAGCAGGCACGCGCGGCGTACTCATGGCCGCTCGCTCATGACAGCCGCCGTGCGCGCGATGCGGGCACCGAGTGCAACGGCAAGCACCCGTTCGTCGGCGGAGATGCCTTGCTGCGCGGAATCGGCGCGTGCGAAGTGCGACGCACCGTATGGTGTGCCGCCGGTCAGCGTGGTGGTCAGCGTGCTCTCGGTGTACGGAATACCGACGATCAACATGCCGTGGTGCAGGAGCGGCAACATCATCGACAGCAGCGTCGTTTCCTGGCCGCCGTGCAGGCTGCCGGTCGCCGTGAACACGCCGGCCGGCTTGCCGGCGAGCGCGCCGGACAGCCACTGCGGCGTCGTGCCGTCGAGGAAATACTTGAGCGGCGCGGCCATGTTGCCGAAGCGCGTCGGCGAGCCGAGTGCGAGGCCCGCGCATTCTTCGAGGTCGCGCAGTTCGGCGTAGGGCGGGCCTTCGGCGGGAATATCGGGCTGGGTGGCTTCGCAGACCGTGGAGACGGGAGGCACGGTACGCACGCGCGCCTGCATGCCGGCCACGCTGTCGACGCCGTGCGCGATCGCCAGCGCAAGCTCGCGGGTGGCGCCGTAGCGGCTGTAGTAGAGGACGAGAATGTCTTTCATGGGCCTTATCGGTGAGCGGTTATTATAGGGGCTACGTCTGCGGCCACGCCCGGCAACGGGCTACGCGCCTTGCTTACGCGGGCGCATCGAGCAACAGAAAGCCGCAAGAAAGCAGCAAGAGGGAGGGTTGTCGTTGTCCAGAGTGCGTATCGATCTCGACATGCTCAGGCGTTTCGCGCAGTTTGCCGCGCAGCGCAGCAGCGAAGATCGCATTCCCCAGGTGGCGGGTAGTCTGACGTTCACCACCATGCTGTCGCTCGTTCCGCTGGCGACGGTTGCGTTCGCGTTGTTCACCGCGTTCCCGATCTTCGCGTCGTTCCAGGCATCGCTGCAGGGCTTCCTCGCCGATCACCTGATGCCCGCGCAGTTCAACAGCCAGATCTTCCGTTACCTGAACCAGTTCGCGTCGAAGGCGAAGGGCCTTACCACGCTCGGGATGATCATCCTGTTCGTCACATCGGTGATGACGATGATGACGGTCGAGTCGGCGTTCAATGTGATCTGGCGTGTGCGCAAGCCGCGCCCGTTCGCGCAGCGTGTGCTCGTGTACTGGGCAATCCTGACGCTCGGGCCGATCCTGATCGGCGTGAGCCTGTCGATCTCGTCGTATCTGTTCACCCAGTCGATGGCGCTGCACGCCGCGCAGAGCATCACGCCGGTGATCGAATGGGCGCTGACCGGTGCAGCGCTGCCGCTCACTATCCTCGCGTTCACGCTGCTTTACGTTTATCTGCCGAACTGCCGGGTGGAGTGGCGCGATGCGGTCGTCGGAGGTATCTGTGCGGCGATCGCGTTTGAACTCGCGAAGCGCGGCTTCGGCTACTACATTCGCCGCATGCCGACCTATACGGCGGTGTATGGCGCGTTCGCGGTGGTGCCGCTGTTTCTGCTATGGATGTACCTGACGTGGCTGATTACGCTCGGCGGTGCGATGGTGACGTCCGCGTTGCCGGTGATCCGCACGGGGCAGTTCCATCGGCCGCAGTTTGCGGGCAGCGATCTGCTCGATGCGCTCGAACTGCTGGCGCGGCTTTCCGAGGCGCGCGAAGCCGGCAAGAGCGGCTACACCGCGCAGCAGCTTGCACGAATGCTGCGACGTGATCTCGATACCGCGACGCGGTTGCTGCACGAACTGGAGGAACTCGAGTGGGTCGCGCGGCTTGAGGAACACGGCGCACAGCCGCGCTTTCTGATGCTCGCGAACCCCGGACAGGTGACGGTCGAACGGCTCTTTGATCTGTTTGTGATCGACCGGAAGGAAATGGCGTATCAGCTCAATCTGAAGTCGACGCGGCTTGATCGGGACACGATGCTTGGCGCGTTGGAGAACGATAGCTTGAATGTGACGCTGGCTGCGCTGCTATCAGCGCGTGCGGCGGCGAGAGCGGCTCAGGCTGCCGAGGGCGCCGGGCATAGTGCGCCGGAGACGTCGCACCAGGCCGCGTGAAGGTGCGATAGCGGGGCGGCCTGGGGAAGAGAGTTGTGTAGCTAGTGTGCGACCGTGAAGCTCATGCGCAGGCCGAGCGAGCGCAGGATCTTCTGCACGGTTTCATAGCGCGGATGCGCGCCGGGCGTCAGCGCCTTGTGCAGCGCGACGCGACCGACACCGGCTGCCGCTGCAACCTTTGTCATGCCGCGTGCGCGTGCGACGGCCGCAATCGCCGCGAGAAACACGTCAGGATTCGGGTCCTCGGCCGCAACGGCAAGGAATTCGGCGATCGTCTCGTCGTTGTCGAGGTAATCGGCCGCATTGAATTCTGTGAATTGGGTCATGGATTACTCCTTCAGTTCGCGCGCCATTTCCACTGCGCGCTTGATGTCCTTCTTCTGCGTCGACTTGTCGCCACCGCACAGGAGGAGATAGACCATTTCTCCGCGGCGCACGCGCGGCGCACGTAGTACACGCGGTAGCCCGGTCCGAAATCGATCTTCAGTTCGCAGACTCCTTCGTCAAGCACGCGGTACTCGCCGAAGTTGCCAAGTTGCGCGCTGATAAGCCGGGCGTTGATTCGGGCCTTGCCGCGCAGATCGTTTAGATTCGCAAGCCAGTCATTGAATTCGTCGGAGCGCTGCAAAGTAACCATGCCGGATTGTACCCATTTGGGTACAATCCGGCAACAAGAGATGTAATGTTTTTGACAGGTTTTGGGCGGGCAACAGGAACCGGATCGGGTGCATTGCACCTGTTCAAACCCCCACCGTAAATCCTTGATTCTTCATGCGCCGGTATGTCAGTTTTTCGCACATATCCTCGGGCGCGAAAGCTGACGGAAACCGCTGCCGGACGGACTAGAGTGGGATTTTGCTCGTACAGATGTCCTTAAACATCACCCAGTCCCCCATCAAGCTATAAACCGGATGCCGAAACGTCGCCGGCCGGTTCTTCTCGAAGAAGAAATGGCCGACCCACGCGAACCCGTAACCGCAGACCACCGCGGCCGGCAGCCAGAGCCAGTCACCAGTGGCGAGCGCCATCGCGAGGCAGCCGATTACCCCCAGCGACCCAATGAAATGCAGCCGCCTTGAGACAACGTTGCGATGCTCGTTGAGATAGAACGGATAGAACTCCGCGAAGCTCGCGAAGTGCTCGGTGTGAGTAGTTTGGCTCATGATCGCCTCCCTGTACCGTTTCCCTTGCCGGCGCCGTTCGCGGCGCCCGGCTTGATCCATTGTGCTGCGATCGAGCGGTGCGTGCAACCGGGCTGTAGGCCCGGTGTTGCGCGGTAGCAAGGGCATGCGAATCAGCTGGCCGAAAGCGGGCGCGAGGCGAAATCGAAGAGGGCATCGAGCGTCGCGTCTGGTTGCTCGGTCATCAGTGCATGGCCGGCATCGAGCGTGACGGTGTCCACAGTCGCGCCGGCAGCCGCGAACGCATCGGCGAGCGCACGGGCAGCGCGCG
Organism: Paraburkholderia acidicola; assembly: GCF_002362315.1. Lineage (GTDB taxonomy): Bacteria > Pseudomonadota > Gammaproteobacteria > Burkholderiales > Burkholderiaceae > Paraburkholderia > Paraburkholderia acidicola. Next base: position 437,239 of record NZ_MTZV01000002.1, on the reverse strand, counting down.
GCGGCGTCATCGCATCGCGCTTCCCGACGATGAAACGCACCGGGCAGCGCACCTGCGCAGCACGCGCGAGCCCGTCGGTGTAAGCGTTGCAGGCGGCAAAGTCGGTATGGAACAACTGCGGCTCGCCGGTTGCGGAGACCCGCTCCATCAGGCGTTGATTCATGCCGTGCAGCCAGAAACCTGGCCCCGGGCATGACGGTTTCGCGGCAAACGTCGAGTGCGACCACTGGTTGACCATCTCGATTGCTTCGGGCTCGCGCTCGCGCGCCGCGTCGAGCAGGGTGGCGGACACGGTCATCGGCACGGCGGTCGCGAGCAGGGCGAGATGGGTCGCGCGGGCCGGATAGCGACCGGCGAAATCGAGCGCGATCAGCGACCCCATGCTATGGCCGGCAACGAATGCACGCTGCACACCCACCGCATCGAGCAGTGCGGCGAGCCAGTCGGCCATCTCGGCGACGCTCGACAGTGCTGGTCCAGCGCTACGGTGATGGCCCGGCAGATCGACGGCGAGCACGCTGAATCCGTGATGGGCGAAGTAGCGGGTTTGCAGCGCCCATACGCTGTGGTCGTGCTCAGCGCCGTGAACGAATACTGCGCACGGCAGGGCAGGGTCGAAAGGTTTGCCGCCGGTATAGGCGTAAGCGGGCGTACCGCGGACGTCGACGATCATGCGGACGCCTCCTTGCGGGCAGCGCCGCCCGAGGACGATGCCGGCGCCTTCTGGGCCGCTTTCAGCGCACGTTTCAGGTCATCGATCAGATCGTCGGGATCTTCGAGACCGATCGACAGCCGGATCGTCCCTTCGGCAATCCCGGCTGCCGCGAGCGCTGCCGCGTCCATGCGGAAATGGGTCGTCGATGCGGGATGAATAACGAGTGAGCGAGCATCGCCGACATTCGCGAGATGCGAGAACAGCGACAGCGTTTCGATAAAACGCTTGCCGGCCGCGCGATCGCCGCGCAGGTTGAAGCTGAATACCGCGCCCGCACCGCGCGGCAGCAGGCGCTGTGCGAGCGCGTGGTCCGGATGCGACGCGAGTTCCGGATATGCCACCGATTCAACGGCCGCGTGCGCCACGAGAAACTCGACGATCCGGCGCGTATTGGCGACATGGCGTTCCATGCGCAGCGGCAGCGTTTCGATACCTTGCAGCAACTGCCACGCCGCCTGCGGATGCAGACACGCGCCGAAGTCGCGCAATCCTTCACGGCGCGCCCGCAGCAGGAACGGCGCGACGGTGCTTTCCTCGGCGAACACCATGCCGTGAAAGCCGTCGTACGGTTCAGTGAATTCGGGGAAGCGGCCGGACGCGTCGAAATCGAACGTACCGCCGTCAACCAGCACTCCACCGATCGTTGTCCCATGCCCACCGAGGAACTTGGTCGCCGAGTGATAGATGAAATCCGCGCCGTGCGCGAACGGCTGCAGCAGGTACGGGGTCGTGAAGGTCGAGTCGACCAGCAGCGGCACGCGGTGGTCGTGCGCAATCTGCGCGACGGCCGCGATGTCGAGCACATCGAGCCCCGGATTGCCGAGTGTTTCACCGAACAGCAGACGCGTGTTCGGTCGCAGCGCGGCACGCCAGGCGGCGAGATCGCCTGGTTTGACGAAGGTCGTCTCGATGCCGAAGCGGCGCAGCGTGTAATTGAGCAGGTTGTGCGAACCGCCATACAGCGCGCTTGACGCGACGATATGCGAACCGGCGCCCATCAGCGTGGCGATCGCCAGATGCAGCGCGGCCTGGCCGCTTGCGGTGCCGATCGCGCCCGCGCCGTTTTCGAGCGCGGCGACGCGTTCTTCGAACACGGCGACGGTCGGGTTCGAGATCCGCGAATAGACGTGCCCGGCGCGCTCCATGTTGAACAGCGAGGCGGCATGATCGGTGTCGCGGAACGAAAACGACGTGGTCTGGTAGATTGGCGTGGCACGCGCGCCGGTCGTGGGGTCGGGAGCGGCGCCGGCGTGCAGCGCGAGCGTATCGAAACGGTTGGCGGACATCCTGGCGGGCGCGGCCGCGCACGGCCTGCGCAAAGGGTGAAGGTGGCGGCCATCCTATCATCCCGGGCGGACGCCCCGAAGCGCCTTTTTTCGACCGTTGGGGTGCGTCGGGCGCCCGTCTGTCGGGCCGTGGCGGGCTTTCCAGGCGCTGTCCGCGCGCTTTCCTTTTATGGGCCTTTCCGCTAGCATCGAAAGTCAGTCAGGCGATACCGGCGTCATCAGGAGACAAATCATGCGGGTCAGCGACATTCTCAAAGTCAAGGGCAACACCCTTTTTACGGTTACCCCCGACACATCGTTGCACGACGCAGTCACTGCGATGGCGGAGCACGACATCGGCTCGCTGGTGGTGATGGAATACGGCGACCTGGTGGGCATGCTGACGTTCCGCGAGATCATCCTCACCTTGCGCCGCAATGGCGGCAGCGTCGGTACATCGACGATCCGCAAAGTCATGGACGATCATCCGATCACCTGCACACCTGAAACCGACGTCAACGAAGTGCGCCGCATGATGCTCGAGCATCACGTGCGCTATCTGCCGGTGCTCGAAAGCCGCGCGTTGATGGGCGTGATCTCGTTCTACGACGTTGCGAAGGCGGTGGTCGAAGAGCAGGGTTTCGAGAACCGCATGCTCAAGGCCTATATCCGCGACTGGCCGGAAGAGCAGGAACCGCAGCAGGCGCGCTAGCCAGCGCGTCGCGATGCCGCGGCGGATGTATCGGTGGCATGCAGGCTGTGCCGTCGCCATGCGGTTGAGCCATACCAGGGCGCACGCGAAAGCGGGCGCTCTTTTTGTTCGCGTGCTCGGGGGAGCGGCATGAACCGGTTCCTCCGCGTGTGCCCGCCGCCTCTATCCCCGCACGTGTCCATATCCGTGCGCCCCTTGCCGTTTATCCGACTCCCATGAGCGACCGCCCGCTACCTGCCGACACTCCTGCCGCCCAGAACACACACGCACACGAATCCCAGTTCAGCCTGCTGGGCGAGCGCCGTTTCTCGCCGTTCTTCTGGACGCAGTTCCTCGGCGCGATGAACGACAACGTGTTCAAGATCGGCTTTACGTCGCTTGTTACGTATCAGACCGCGCGCTTTCCCGGTGTCGACGCGAAAACCGCGGCGTTCCTGATTTCCGCGATCTTCATCCTGCCGTTCGTGCTGCTGTCCGCCACCTCGGGCCAGATCGCCGACAAGTACGACAAGGCGACGCTCACGCGCTTCGTGAAGACCTTCGAGATCGGCGTGATGTTGATCGGCGGGGCGGGGTTCTGGTTTCACAACGCGTCGTTGCTGTATCTCGGCACGTTCCTGATGGGCGTGCATTCGACGCTCTTCGGCCCCGTCAAGTATGCGTACCTGCCGCAGCATCTGTCGAAGTCGGAACTGGTCGGCGGCAACGGGCTCATCGAAATGGGTACCTTCGTTGCGATCCTGATCGGCACGATTGCGGGTGGGGCCGCAGCTGGTTTCGTCGAGCATGGCGCGGTGGTGCTTGCGGGCATGTGCGTGGTGATCGCGCTGGCGGGACGCGCGGTGTCGGTGCTGGTGCCGACCACGCCGGCGCTGCAACCCGATCTGCGGATCAACTGGAATCCGGTCAGCGAAACGTGGCGCAACCTGAAGCTGGCGCGCGAGGACCGCACCGTGTTCCTGAGCCTGCTCGGTATTTCGTGGCTGTGGTTCTTCGGCGCGACGTTCCTGTCGTCGTTCTTCCGTTTCGCGAAGGAAGTGCTGTCCGCGAACCCAGATGTCGTCACCGTGTTGCTCGCGACGTTCTCGATCGGCATCGGTAGCGGGTCGCTGATGTGCGAACGGCTATCGAAGCGGCGCATCGAAATCGGCCTCGTACCGCTCGGCTCGATCGGCATGAGTGTGTTCGGTATCGATCTGTTTTTCGCGAGTCATGCATTGCCGGTCGCGCCGCATCTGCTGTCGGTCGGCGAGTTTCTCGCGGTGCCGGCGCACTGGCGCGTGCTGATCGATCTGCTGCTGCTGGCGATGTTCGGCGGCTTTTACAGCGTGCCGTTGTACGCGCTGATCCAGAGCCGCAGCCAGCCGACTCACCGCGCGCGCATCATTGCGGCGAACAATATTCTCAATTCGCTGTTCATGATCGTGTCCGCGTTGATGGCCGTTGGTTTGACGGCGCTCGGCGTGGGCATTCCGGGTATCTTTCTGACCACCGCGCTGCTCAACATCGTGGTCGCGGCGTACATCTATTCGCTGGTGCCGGAGTTTCTGCTGCGCTTTATCGCGTGGATGCTCGTGCACACGTTCTACCGGATTCGCCTCGTGCATGCCGAACGCATCCCGGAGGAAGGAGCGGCGGTGCTGGTGTGCAATCACGTCAGCTACGTCGATGCGATCGTCATCATGGCCGAGAGCCCGCGGCCGATCCGCTTCGTGATGGATCACCGGATCTTCCGCACGCCGTTCGCGGGCTGGGTGTTCCGGCACGGCAAGGCGATTCCGATCGCGCCGGCGCACGAAGATGCCGACATGCTGGCGCGCGCTTACGATAGCTGCGCCGCGGCGCTGGCCGAGGGCGATCTTGTGTGCATTTTCCCCGAGGGCAAGCTGACCAAAACCGGCGATATGAACCCGTTCCGTCACGGTGTGACCGAGATCATTCGCCGCACGCCGGCGCCGGTTGTGCCGATGGCGCTACGCGGGCTGTGGGGCAGCTACTTCTCGCGTGCCGCCGAAGCGCGCGTGCCGCGGCCGCTGAACAAAGGCGTGATGAGTCGCCTGACGCTGGCGGTGGGCGAGCCGCTCAGTGCTGAGGAAGCGACGCCGGAACGGCTGCAGCAGATCGTTAGCGAGTTGCGCGGCGCGCGTAAGTGACGCGTCGGGGCCGCGGCAGGCAAAGCGGCGGCCCGTCGCAGGCTTACGGTCCGTCCCGCGTAGCCAGGAGCGGGCTGGCATAATAACGGTCTCCCGCATTTCTTTGGACTCCGCTCATGTCCGGCAATACTCTCGGTACGCTTTTCACCGTCACGACGTTCGGCGAGTCGCATGGACCGGCTATCGGTTGCGTGATCGACGGTTGCCCGCCGGGCATGACGCTCGCCGAAGACGACATCCAGTTCGAACTCGATCGCCGCAAGCCCGGCACCTCGCGCCACGTGACGCAGCGTCAGGAAGAGGACAAGGTCGAGATCCTGTCTGGCATCTTCGAAGGCCGCACGACCGGTGCGCCGATCGCGCTACTGATCCGCAACACCGACCAGCGCAGCAAGGACTACGGCAACATCGCCGATACCTTCCGTCCCGGCCACGCCGACTACACCTACTGGCAGAAATACGGCATTCGCGATTATCGCGGCGGCGGCCGGTCGTCGGCACGTCTGACCGCGCCGACGGTGGCCGCCGGTGCGGTCGCGAAGAAGTGGCTGCGCGAGCATTTCGGCGCCGAAATTCGTGCGTACATGGCGGCGCTCGGCGAGATCGACGTGCCGTTTATCGATTGGGCGCACGTGCGCGAGAACCCGTTCTTCGCGCCGAATCAGGACATTGTGCCGCAGCTTGAGGCGTATATGGATGCGTTGCGCCACGACGGCGATTCGATCGGTGCGCGCATCAACGTCGTTGCGTCGGGTATTCCAGTCGGTTTCGGCGAGCCGTTGTTCGACCGTCTCGACGCGGACATCGCGCACGCGATGATGGGTATCAATGCGGTGAAGGGTGTCGAGATCGGCGCCGGTTTCGCGAGCATTGCGCAGCGCGGCTCGGTGCATGGCGATGAGCTGACGCCGGAGGGGTTCGTCGGTAATCACGCGGGCGGGGTGCTCGGCGGTATTTCGACGGGGCAGGACATCACGGTGTCGATTGCGATCAAGCCGACTTCGAGCATCCGTACGCCGCGTCGTTCAATCGATCGCAGCGGGCAACCGGTGGTCGTCGAAACGTTCGGGCGCCACGATCCGTGTGTCGGTATTCGTGCAACGCCGATTGCCGAAGCGATGCTCGCACTGGTGCTGATTGATCATGCGTTGCGCTATCGCGCGCAATGCGGCGACGTGACGGTCGACACACCGAAGATCGCGGCAAGTGCACCGTAACTTAAGCGGTACGCAGCAACGAAAAAAAGCACCGCGCGCGGTGCTTTTTTCATCTCCGGAACGGTGTGCGCCGTAGCGTCACATGTTCGGATAATTCGGACCGCCACCACCTTCCGGCGTCACCCACACGATGTTCTGCGTCGGATCCTTGATGTCGCAGGTCTTGCAGTGCACGCAGTTCTGCGCATTGATCACGAGCCGCTCGCTACCATCGTCGTTCTTGACGAACTCATACACAGCGGCCGGGCAGTAACGACCTTCCGGCCCGGCGTAAGTGCGGTAGTTGACGTTGACCGGCACCGACGGATCCTTCAGCGTCAAATGCGCGGGCTGGTTTTCCTCGTGGTTGGTGTTCGAGATGAACACCGAAGAAAGCCGATCGAACGTCAGTTTGCCGTCCGGCTTCGGATATTCAATCTGCTTGCACTGCGACGCCGGCTTCAGCATCTCGTGATCCCAATGCTGGTGATGCAGCGTCCAGGGCACGTTGCCGCTGAATACCTTCTGCTCGATACCGACCATCAGCGTGCCGAGGTACAGGCCCTTGCTCATCCACTGCTTGAAATTGCGCGCGCGATGCAGTTCGGTGTAAAGCCAGGAGGTCTTGAAGGTGTCGGGAAACGCGGCCAGTTCGTCGGACTTGCGGCCAGCCTGCACCGCGTCGAACGCGGCGTCGGCGGCGAGCATGCCGGTCTTGATCGCTGCGTGGCTGCCCTTGATCCGCGCGACGTTGAGAAAGCCCGCGTCGTCGCCGACCAGGGCGCCGCCCGGAAACACCAGCTTCGGCAGCGACTGCAACCCGCCCGCCGTGATCGCCCGTGCGCCATACGACACACGTTTGCCGCCTTCGAGAAACGCGCGGATCGCCGGATGCGTCTTGTAGCGCTGGAATTCCTCGAACGGCGACAGGTACGGGTTCGTATAGCCGAGACCGACGATGAAGCCGACCATCACCTGGTTGTTGTCGATGTGATAGAGGAACGAGCCGCCGTACGTATCGCTATCGAGCGGCCAGCCGGCCGAGTGGATCACGAGACCGGGCTTGTGCTTCGCCGGATCGATTTCCCACAGCTCCTTGATGCCGATGCCATACACCTGCGGATCGACGCCGTTGCGCAACTTGTAGCGGTCGGAGAGCTGACGGCCCAGATGTCCGCGCGCGCCTTCGCAGAACAGCGTGTACTTCGCGTGCAGTTCCATGCCGAGCTGGAAGTTCTCGGTCGGCTCGCCGTCCTTGCCGACGCCCATGTTGCCGGTCGCGACGCCCTTGACCGAGCCGTCGTCGTTATAGAGGATTTCCGCGGCCGGAAAGCCCGGAAAAATCTCGACGCCGAGCGCTTCGGCCTGCTGGCCCAGCCAGCGCGTGACGTTGGCAAGACTGACGACGTAGTTGCCGTGGTTCTTGAAGTTGTCCGGGAGCATCCAGTTCGGCACGGCCTTCGCACCGGTTTCCGACAGGAACAGGAAGCGGTCTTCGCTCACCTCGACGGTGAGCGGCGCGCCTTTTTCCTTCCAGTCGGGGATCAGTTCGGTGATGGCTCGCGGGTCCATGACGGCCCCGGAGAGAATGTGGGCTCCAACCTCCGAGCCCTTTTCGAGCACGCAAACCCCGATCTCGACGCCTTTCTCCTGCGCCCGCTGCTTGAGCCGGATCGCCGCGGACAGACCTGCCGGGCCACCGCCGACGATCACCACGTCGTATTCCATTGACTCGCGCGGGCCATATTGCTCAATGAGACTTGTGGGGGTCATTGAAGCTCCTCTTACCGTTAGAATGCTTTTTTCGGGTTCGTATTGTCAGCGAACGATACCTGCGCTGCAACCGGATGAACAGAGATTAGCACGATCGTTCTATTTATGTGGTACGGTGACGACGCGCGCGATCGAGGTCATCCGCGGTATCGCCGCGCCTGCAACCCTCATCAAAACAAGGAAAGACAATGGGCCGTTCGATCAATCTGGAAGGCAAGGTCGCGCTGATTACCGGCGCGTCGAGCGGACTCGGCAAGCGCTTTGCGCAAGTGCTGTCGCAGGCCGGCGCGAAAGTCGTGCTGGCCAGCCGTCGTACCGAACGCCTGAAGGAACTGCGCGCCGAGATCGAGGCTTCCGGCGGCGCGGCGCACGTCGTCTCGCTCGATGTCACCGATTATCAAAGCATCAAGTCGGCAGTGGCGCACGCCGAGACCGAAGCAGGCACGATCGATATCCTCGTCAACAACTCCGGCGTTTCGACTACGCAGAAGCTGTCGGAAGTCACACCCGCCGATTTCGAGTACGTGTTCGATACCAACACGCGCGGCGCTTTCTTCGTCGCCCAGGAAGTCGCGAAGCGGATGATCATGCGCGCCAATAACGGCGGCCAGAAGCCCGCTTACCGGATCATCAACATTGCGTCGGTGGCGGGCCTGCGGGTGTTGCCGCAAATCGGCCTGTACTCGATGAGCAAGGCCGCGGTCGTCCATATGACGAAAGCGATGGCGCAGGAATGGGGCCGCCACGGTATCAACGTGAATGCGATCTGCCCCGGCTACATCGATACGGAAATCAATCACCATCACTGGTCGACCGAGCAGGGGCAGAAGCTGGTGTCGCTGCTGCCGCGGCACCGTGTCGGCAAGCCGGAAGATCTGGACGGCCTGCTGCTGTTGCTCGCCGCCGACGAATCGCAGTTCATCAACGGTTCGATCATTGCCGCCGACGACGGCTTCGGCCTTGCGTGACAGTCGAATTGTTGGCACGGCGCGCGCTGCGCCGTGCCGGTTTTAACGAGCAGAAGAAGTACGATGAGCGAATACCACGCAGTCTTCGAGATGTCGATGCAGATCCGCTGGGGCGATATGGACGCGTTCGGCCATGTCAACAACACGGTCTATTTCCGCTATATGGAGCAGGTGCGGATTTCCTGGTTCGAGCAGCTCGGCATCGCCAGCGGCGACGGCCAGGGGCAGGGGCCGGTGCTCGTCAATGCATCGATGGAGTTTCTCAAACAACTGCATTACCCCGGCGATGTGATCGGCCGGATGACGGTCGGTAAACCCGGGCGCAGCAGCTTCGATACCGGTTTCGAACTGTTCCGTGCCGACGATCCGCAGACGCTTTATGCACGCGGCGCCGCCCGCTGCGTGTGGATCGACTACGCGGCCGGCAAGTCGACGCCGCTGCCGGACCTGCTGCGCGGGACGATCGAGAACGCGCCGCTCGTCAAACTCGGCTGAATTCAGCAACGCGCCACCTGCCGCGCGCCAATTCAATGCCCGAGCAGCCGTTGTAGCAGTTCGGTCGCATTGCCCGTATCGTATTTGCGCATCAATTTAGCGCGATACACGTCGACCGTGCGCGAGCTGATATCGAGCGCGCGACCAATCTGTTTGCTCGTCTTTCCCGTCACCAGTTGCGCGGCGATCTCGCGCTCGCGCGGCGTCAGTTCGACGGCGACGCGCCGGGTTGCGCTCAGGTCCTCGAAAGTCCAGACGCCCGCCGCATGCGGATCGCCGCGATCAAGCGAACGGCCGGTTACGTGACACCAGAACAGCTCGCCGTTCGTGCGTTTCATGATGCGGTCGTCGGCGTAGCTGCCCTGGGCGGTCATGATCGGCGGAATGCGCGCGCCGATCCGCTCGAATTCATCGGACGACGGGTACAGCACCTGAAACGATTGCCCGAGCAGCGACTCGCGCGTACGACCGAAGATCGCCGCGAGCTGGTCGTTGCAGTCTTCGATGATCCGCTCGCGCGACAGCACGAGTCCGATCGGCGCGAGGTGGAAGGCGGTCTGATAATCGAGGGCGGGCATCGGCGGTGGTGGCGAACACTTATGTATTTTTGCGTATTGTGCCGTATCGCTGCCGCAGCGTACCCTTTCGAACAAATCACAAGGCCGCGCAGCACGGGTGAGCAGGCTGGACGCAGGTTGCGCGATCCAGCGACGATGCCCACCGCGGACGACTAGAATGACGTGACGGGCCGCGATAGCGGTGCAGCGCATCGATCCGGTTTTCGGGTTTCATATCGAGGAAGGGACAAACTGATGAACAAGGTCTATCCAGGCGCGGCTGCCGCGCTCGAAGACATCGTCAAGGACGGGCAGACGTTCGCCGTCGGTGGCTTTGGACTGTGCGGTATTCCGGAGGCGCTGATCGCGGCATTGCGCGACACCGGCGTGAAAGGCATCACGTGTATCAGCAACAATGCGGGCGTCGACGGCTTCGGCCTCGGCCAGTTGCTCGAGACGCGCCAGGTCAAGAAGATGATCTCGTCGTATGTCGGCGAGAACAAGGAGTTCGAGCGCCAGTATCTGGCCGGCGAACTCGAACTTGAATTCACGCCGCAAGGCACGCTCGCCGAGAAGCTGCGCGCGGGCGGCTCGGGCATCCCGGCGTTCTTCACCAACACGGGCTTCGGTACGCTGATTGCCGAAGGCAAGGAAACCCGCGATTTCGACGGCAGGCAATACGTACTCGAACGTTCGCTGACCGCTGACGTCGCACTCGTCAAGGCATGGAAAGCCGACAAGTCGGGCAACCTGATCTATCGCCGCACCGCGCGCAACTTCAACCCGATGTGCGCGATGGCCGGCAAGATCACGGTCGCGGAAGTCGAAGAGATCGTCGAGGTCGGCGAGCTCGATCCGGACGCGATCCATACGCCGGGCATCTTCGTGCAGCGCATCGTGCTGAATGCGCATCCGGAGAAACGCATCGAACAACGCATCGTCCGCGCGAAAGGAGCGTGATCATGGCATGGACTCGTGACGAAATGGCCGCGCGCGCGGCGCAAGAACTGCAGGACGGTTTCTACGTGAACCTCGGTATCGGCCTGCCGACGCTGGTGGCGAACCACGTGCCGGCTGGCGTCGAAGTGTGGCTGCAATCGGAGAACGGCCTGCTCGGTATCGGCCCGTCGCCGACCGAAGATGAAGTCGACGCAGACCTGATCAACGCCGGCAAGCAGACGGTGACGACGCTGCCGGGTTCGTCGATTTTTTCATCGGCGGATTCGTTTGCGATGATTCGCGGTGGCCACATCAATCTCGCGATCCTCGGTGCGATGCAAATCAGCAAGACCGGCGATCTCGCGAACTGGATGATTCCGGGCAAGATGATCAAGGGCATGGGCGGTGCGATGGATCTGGTGGCCGGTGTGAAGCGCGTCGTGGTGCTGATGGAGCATGTCGCGAAGGGTGACCAGCACAAGATTCTCGAAGCATGCACGTTGCCGCTGACGGGTGTTGGCGTCGTCAATCAGATCATCACGGACCTTGGTGTGATCGATGTGACCGCGGACGGTCTGAAGCTGGTCGAACTGGCGCCCGGCGTCAGCGTTGACGAGATCAAGGCGAAGACTGGCGCGCCGCTCGATGTGAGCGCGGTGAACTGATCGAAGCGATATAGGCGGTTGCTGCGCAGGCGGCAGTCGCGGTATTGATCACCCGAAGCGGGCGAAACGCAGGTTTCGCCCGCTTTGTTTTTGGTGTCTGCGAGATCGGCGAACGCGTGGCCGATGGCGGCGCGTTCGCGGGTCCCCTATGACAAAGCGGTTTACAATTGCCCACATTCCGCAGCTTTCGGGCTGTGCCGCCGGGCCGGCCACCTGCGTTGTCCGGTAGCGCTGAAGCCCACGCCACCGACGGATTCTCCGCCCGTGTCTTCGTAAGGACCCCCTGATGACCGCCACGTCCGCCGTTCCCGCCGCATCCGTCGATTCCCCTGCGCCACGTCAGCGTTTCGTCCAGTGCTCGAGCGCAAGCGGGCTGCATCGCGTTGCCTACACCGAATGGGGCGATCCGGCCAATCCGCGCGTGCTGCTTTGCGTTCACGGGCTTACGCGCTCAGGTCGCGACTTCGATCGCGTGGCGCGGGCGCTGTCGGGTGTGTACCGGGTGGTGTGCCCCGACGTCGTGGGCCGCGGGTTGTCGTCGTGGCTCGTCAATCCGGCCGGTTACGTGGTGCCCCAATACGTTGCGGACATGGTCACGCTGATCGCGCGTCTCGATGTCGAAACGGTCGACTGGTTTGGCACGTCGATGGGCGGGCTGATCGGCATGGGACTGGCCGGTCTGCCTGGCTCACCGATCCGCAAGCTGCTGCTCAACGATGTCGGTCCGCGTCTGGACCCTGCGGCCGTTGCGCGCATCGGCGATTACCTGGGCAAGCCGGCGCGCTTCGAGACGCTGCAGCAGGGCATCGATCATGCAGCGTCGCTTGCGAAAACGTTCGGCCCGCTGACGCCCGACGAATGGCGCGAGATCAATACGCCGTTGCTGCACGAGCGCGATGGCGCATGGCAGTTCCGCTACGATCCGCGCATCGCCGAGCCGTTCGCCGCGCTAACCGCGGAGCAGACCGCGCTCGGTGAAGCGACGCTGTGGCATGCACTCGGTACCGCACCGGGACCGGTGCTGGCCGTGCGCGGGGCGCAGTCGGATCTGTTGTCGCGTGAAACGCTGGCGCAGATGGTGGAGCGCGGGCGCGCGGTGTCGAGCGTCGAGATCGAAGGCGTGGGACATGCGCCAGCATTTTTGTCCGCGGACCAGATCGACATCGCGCGACGTTTCTTCATCGGCGCGGACGCCGACGCGTCATAATATGCGGTTGCGCGGCGCGCCATTCGTGGCAATGCGCAGTGCATCCGTTCACCCTTAACCGTCAGGATATTTCATGGCAGTCATTCGTCACCACGTCGGCAAGCGCCTTTCCGAAATCGCCGTGTACAACGGCACGGTCTATCTCGCTGGCCAGATCGCCGAAGACACCGACCAGGACATCGCCGGTCAGACGCGCGAAGTGCTCGGGCACATCGATCGTCTGCTGGGCGAAGTGAACAGCGACAAGTCGCATCTGCTGTCCGTGCAGATCTACATCGCGGACATGGCCCACTTCGCCGGCATGAACGCGGTGTGGGACGAGTGGGTCGCGCAAGGCGCGACGCCGCCGCGCGCGACGGTCGAAGCAAGCCTCGCAAACCCGAAGTGCCTCGTCGAAGTGGTCGTCGTGGCTGCGCAGCGTAGCTAGCTGAATCCGTTGTCGAATACCCGGGTTCGCCGGAGCCGGCGGACCGCTGCATCATGAATACCGATACCGTTACGACTGTGCCTCAACCTGTGCCGTCCTTCGACGACGCGCTGGCGTTCGTCCGCGAACATGCGGGCGACGTGCGCCTGTCGTCCGGCGAACTGCTCGCGGAACACGCGATCGGCACGGCGTCGATCATGCGCACGCTCAACGTCGATCCCCCCGCCGTGCTCGCGGCGGCGCTGTTCGGGCTGACGCCGCATCTGCAGGACCCGGAGCAGCTCATCGCGGAGAAGTTCGGCGAAGAGGTGGTGCAGCTCGTCGGTAATGTGCGCAAGCTGTTGCGCCTCGGTACGGTCAGCCTGCGGGCCGCGCAGAACGCATTTCCTGAAGCAGGACGCGACGCGGAAGCGGCACGCCGCGCGCAGATCGAGGCGCTGCGCAAGATGCTGCTCGCGTTCGCCCAGGACATCCGCGTCGTGTTGATCCGTCTCGCATCGCGGTTGCAGTCGTTGCGCTACTACGCCGCGGCGAAGGTCACACCGTCGCCCGACGTCGCACGCGAGACGCTCGACATCTACGCGCCGCTCGCCAACCGGCTCGGTATCTGGCAACTGAAGTGGGAACTCGAGGACCTCGCGTTTCGCTTCGAGGAACCCGACACATACAAGCGCATTGCGAAGCTACTCGACGAGAAGCGCGTCGAGCGCGAGAGCTATGTCGACGAAGCGATCACGCGGTTGCAGCACGAGCTGGCCGAGGCGCATATCCGCGCGGAAGTAAGCGGCCGGCCGAAGCATATCTACAGCATCTGGCGCAAGATGCACGGCAAGGCGCTCGATTTCGCCGAGCTCTACGACGTGCGCGCGTTTCGCGTGATCGTGCCGGACATCAAGGATTGCTACACCGTGCTCGGCATCGTGCACAACCTGTGGCAACCGGTGCCGAGAGAGTTCGATGACTACATCTCGCGACCAAAGCCGAACGGCTACAAGTCGCTGCATACGGTCGTGATCGGCGATGACGGCCGGGCGTTCGAAGTGCAGATCCGCACACAGGAAATGCATAGCTTCGCGGAGTACGGCGTGGCTGCGCACTGGCGCTACAAGGAAGCCGGCACGCGCGGCTACGACGGCCAGTTCAGTGCGGATGAGAAGTACGACGAGAAGATCGCATGGCTGCGCCAGTTGCTCGCGTGGAAGGACGATGTGTCCGAGGGCGACGACAAGGAGCAAGTCAGTCAGCCGTGGGAGCATCTGCGCCAGGCGACGGTCGATGACGATCACATCTACGTGATGACGCCGCAGGCACGCGTGATTCCGCTGCCGCAGGGCTCGACGCCGGTGGACTTCGCGTATCACCTGCATAGCGAACTGGGACACCGGTGCCGTGGCGCGCGCGTCGACGGTGCGATGGTGCCGCTCAACACGTCGCTGCAGAACGGGCAGACCGTCGAGATCGTTGCGGTGAAAGAGGGCGGTCCGTCACGCGACTGGCTCAATCCGCAGCTTGGCTACATGCATAGTCCGCGGGCGCGGCAGAAAGTGCGCGCGTGGTTCAACGCGGTCGATGCGCAGGAAAACATCGCGACCGGTCGCGCGATGGTCGAAAAGACCTTGCAGCGCGAGGGCAAGACTTCGGTCAATCTCGATCAGCTCGCGGCGAAGCTCGGCTTCAAGGACACCGACGATCTGTTCTCGGTGGTTGGCAAGGAAGAGTTCAGCTTGCGGCTCGTCGAGCAGGCGCTGCACGATGCGCCGCCAGCCGAACCGGAGATCGAAGCACCCGAGCAGTTCGAGAAGCGCAGCAGCGGCGCGAGCGTTGCGCACGGGGCATCGACGGGTGTGCTGGTGGTCGGTGTTGATGCGTTGCTGACACAGCTCGCGCGTTGCTGCCGCCCGGCGCCGCCGGACGAGATCAGCGGTTTCGTCACGCGCGGCAAGGGCATGTCGATTCACCGGCGCGATTGCCCGACGTTCCTGCGGATGGTCGATCGCGCGCCCGAACGTGTGCTGCAAACCACATGGTCCGCCGACGTACTGAGCGGCCGCGGCCAGTCCGTGTACCCGGTCGATCTGGCGATCGAGGCAAGCGACCGGCAAGGACTGCTGCGCGATATCTCCGAAGTATTTGCACGCGAAAAGATGAACGTGATTGGCGTGAAGACACAGAGCCGGCGCAACGCGGCCTACATGCAATTCACCGTCGAGGTATCGAGTGCCGCGCAGGTCCAGCGCGCGTGCACGTTGCTCGGCGAAGTGGCTGGCGTCGTGCGCGCGTCGCGTAAGGCGTGACGCCGCAGACGTAAGAACACGCAGTTTCCCGTCGTGAGCAATTCCTGTGATGTGGTCGCATAAAAGTACTTGCCAAGATTTGCTAGGCTTCTTATAATTTCGCTTCTTTAGGCTCGTAGCTCAGCTGGTTAGAGCACCACCTTGACATGGTGGGGGTCGTTGGTTCGAGTCCAATCGAGCCTACCAACGAAAATTGAAACTCCGGTTCGCCGGAGTTTTTGAATAATGAAGCAGCATGCGCTTCGGCGCATCAAGGCGAATACGGTTATGACACCGCGAACGTTGACCGGAACTACTTCGGAACGACGCTAGTCGAGGACCTCTTTCGCCCTTGCTGTTTGCTGAATGTGAAATGCGGCCCCTCGAAAGCGGGGCCGCATTTTTTTCGTCTTTATCGGGTTATCGTATGTGCCGCCGCCGGTCGGCATCACGGAGAGCGAAATGGTTTCGATACGTCTGCCTGACGGTTCTGTTCGACAGTACGAGCATCCGGTTACGGTCGCCGAAGTAGCGGCATCGATCGGTCCGGGTCTTGCGAAAGCCGCGCTTGGCGGCAAGATCGATGGCGAGCTGGTGGATACGTCCGCGTTGATCGATCGCGATGCGTCGCTGGCCATCGTTACGGATAAAGATAAAGACGGCCTCGATATCATCCGCCACTCCACGGCGCACTTGCTTGCGTATGCGGTGAAGGATCTGTATCCGGAAGCACAGGTCACGATCGGCCCGGTGATCGATAACGGCTTCTACTACGACTTCGCGTACAGCCGTCCCTTCACGCCCGACGATCTCGAGAAGATCGAAAAGCGCATGCAGGAACTCGCGAAGAAAGACGAGCCGGTGTCGCGCCGCGTAGTGTCGCGCGACGAAGCCGTCGATTACTTCAAGAGCATCGGCGAGAAGTACAAGGCCGAGATCATCGAATCGATTCCCGCTACCGACGAAATCAAGCTCTATTCGCACGGCGGTTTCACCGATCTGTGCCGCGGCCCGCACGTGCCGTCTACGGGCAAGCTGAAGGTGTTCAAGCTGATGCGGGTGGCAGGCGCGTACTGGCGCGGCGATGCGAAGAACGAACAGCTGCAGCGTATCTACGGCACGGCGTGGGTGAAGAAGGAAGATCAGGACGCGTACCTGCACATGCTCGAAGAGGCCGAGAAGCGCGATCACCGCAAGCTCGGCAAGCAACTCGACCTGTTCCACATGCAGGAAGAGTCGCCGGGCATGGTGTTCTGGCATCCGCGCGGCTGGACGCTGTGGCAGCAGGTCGAGCAGTACATGCGCCGACGTGTGAACGATGCGGGCTATCTCGAGATCAAGACGCCGATGATCATGGACCGCTCGCTGTGGGAAGCGTCTGGTCACTGGCAGAACTATCGCGAGAACATGTTCACGACGGAATCGGAAAAGCGCGACTACGCGATCAAGCCGATGAACTGTCCGGGGCACGTGCAGGTGTTCAACCATGGGCTGCGTTCGTATCGTGACCTGCCGCTGCGTTATGCCGAGTTCGGCTCATGCCACCGGAACGAGGCATCGGGCGCGTTGCACGGCCTGATGCGCGTGCGCGGTTTCGTGCAGGACGACGCACACATTTTCTGTACCGAAGACCAGTTCATCAGCGAGTCGATCGCGTTCAACACGCTCGCGATGAGTGTGTACAAGGACTTCGGCTTCGACCAGGTCGAGATCAAGCTGTCGCTGCGTCCCGATGCGCGCGCCGGTACCGACGAAACCTGGGATCGTGCCGAGCAGGGCCTGCGCGAGGCGCTGACGGCCTGCGGCGTGACGTGGGAGGAGCTGCCCGGAGAGGGCGCGTTCTATGGTCCGAAGGTCGAATATCACATCAAGGATGCGCTCGGCCGCTCGTGGCAATGCGGCACGTTGCAGCTCGACATGGTGCTGCCGGAGCGCCTCGGCGCCGAATACGTGGCCGAGGACAACAGCCGGCGCCGGCCGATCATGCTGCACCGGGCAATCGTCGGATCGATGGAGCGTTTTCTCGGCATTCTGATCGAGCACCATGCTGGTGCAATGCCGCCCTGGCTGGCCCCGACGCAGGCTGTGGTGATGAATATCGCCGAAAGTCAGGCCGAATATGCCCGTGCTCTTGCCCAAACGTTGCAAAAACAAGGGGTTAGAGTAGAGGTCGATTTGCGTAACGAGAAGATTAGCTATAAAATACGCGAGCACACGCTGGAAAAGGTGCCGTATCTCCTTGTGGTCGGCGATAAAGAGCGTGATGCACAAACGGTAGCCGTGCGTGCCCGTGGTGGCGTCGATCTGGGTGTAATGCCGGTCGAAGCCTTTACTGAACGCCTGCGCGAGGACGTGCAGTCGTTCCGGTAAACCCACTTCGGCAGCGCGGCTCGTTTTTTTAATTTTTAGAGGAAACGTAACATCGCTACGGATAAGCCGCATCGCATCAACGGCGAAATAACCGCACCTGAAGTGCGTCTCGTCGGAGTCGAAAACGAACCGCTGGGCATCGTGAAACTCGCCGATGCTTTCCGACTCTCGGAGCAGCAGGACGTTGATCTGGTCGAAATTGCTCCGCAGGCGGTACCGCCTGTTTGCCGATTGATGGACTACGGCAAATTCAAGTACCAGGAAGCGAAGAAGCAACACGAGGCCAAGCTCAAGCAGAAGGTCATCCAGGTCAAGGAAGTGAAGTTCCGGCCCGGTACCGATGACGGAGACTACAACGTCAAGCTTCGTAATCTCGTGCGCTTTCTCGAAGACGGCGACAAGACGAAAATCACGTTGCGTTTCCGCGGCCGCGAAATGGCTCACCAGGAAATCGGTATGCGCATGCTGGAGCGTCTGCGCACCGACCTCGACGAAGTTGGTCAGGTCGAGCAGATGCCCAAGATGGAAGGGCGCCAGATGATCATGGTGCTCTCGCCGAAGAAGAAGAAATAAGCTGCAGCGGGTGCATCGTGTGATGTGCCCGGCGATGGCAAAAAGATTGGGCTTCCCGTCAGGCGACGGGAAGCGGCAGGTTTCGAAGCGGTGTCCGTTTCACAGGCACTGCTTCTGAAAAAGCGGCGACCGGCAGGATAGGTTTGCTGCATACCAAGTGGAGTGGGTTTCGAAGGGCGGTAAAGGGCGTTTGCGCCAACCGCACACCCATATCCATCAAATAATGGAGTTGTTCGTCATGCCTAAGATGAAAACCAAGAAGAGTGCTGCAAAGCGCTTCGTGGTGCGCCCGGGCGGTACCGTCAAGCGCGGTCAAGCCTTCAAGCGCCACATTCTTACCAAGAAGACCACCAAGAACAAGCGTCACCTGCGTGGTTCCACGGCCGTTCATGAGACCAACATGAGCGCTGTGCGCGCAATGTTGCCGTTCGCCTAACCCTTAACTAAAACTCACAGGAGTTCATTATGCCTAGAGTCAAACGTGGGGTTACCGCACGGGCCCGCCACAAGAAGATCATCAAGCTGGCCAAGGGTTACCGCGGCCGTCGCAATAACGTCTATCGCATCGCCAAGCAGGCGGTCATGCGCGCAGGCCAGTACGCCTACCGCGATCGCCGCAACAAGAAGCGTGTGTTCCGCGCATTGTGGATCACGCGTATCAACGCGGCGGTGCGTCAGCACGACATGACGTACAGCGTGTTCATCAACGGCCTGAAGAAGGCTTCGATCGAACTCGACCGCAAGGTGCTGGCCGACATGGCTGTGTTCGACAAGGCCGCTTTTGCTGCGATCGTTCAGCAGGTGAAAGCCGCCGTTGCAGCCTGATTGCGCTAGTTAGCACATCGTACTGCGTGGTTCGTTGCAGCGAAGATCCGGTGGTTTCGGTGACGCTGCAACAAAAACGGGGCTCCTCACCGAGCCCCTTTTTTGTTGGTCGAGCCACTTTCGTTTCGATAGAACACTGACGTTGAAAAGATGGGATCAATGGATCTGGACCAGATTGTCGCCGACGCGCAAAAAGCCTTCGAACAGGCCACCGACATCACGACCCTCGAAAACGAAAAAGCCCGTTTTCTCGGCAAGTCAGGTGCGTTGACCGAGTTGCTGAAGGGCTTGGGCAAACTCGATCCCGAGGCACGTAAAACCGAAGGCGCACGCATCAACATCGCCAAGCAGCAGGTGGAAGCCGCGCTGACGGCGCGTCGTCAGGCGCTTGCCGATGCGTTGCTGAACCAGCGTCTCGCCGCCGAGGCGATCGACGTCACGCTGCCCGGTCGCGGCATCGGTGCAGGCAGCCTGCATCCGGTGATGCGCACGTGGGAACGCGTCGAACAGATTTTCCGCTCGATCGGTTTCGATGTGGCCGATGGCCCCGAGATCGAAACCGACTGGTACAACTTCACTGCGTTGAACAGCCCGGAGAACCATCCGGCGCGCTCGATGCAGGACACGTTCTATGTCGACGGCAAGGATGCCGACGGCCGCCAGCTGCTGTTGCGTACGCATACGAGCCCGATGCAGGTTCGCTACGCACGCATGAACAAGCCGCCGATCAAGGCGATAGCGCCGGGCCGTACTTATCGCGTCGACAGCGACGCGACGCATTCGCCGATGTTCAATCAGGTCGAAGGTCTGTGGATCGACGAGAACATCAGCTTCGCGGATCTGAAGGGCGTCTACACGGACTTCCTGAAGAAGTTCTTCGAGCGCGACGACATTCTCGTGCGCTTCCGTCCGTCGTATTTCCCGTTCACCGAACCGTCGGCCGAAATCGACATGATGTTCGAGCAGGGCAAGAACGCGGGCAAGTGGCTGGAAATTTCAGGCTCCGGTCAGGTTCATCCGACCGTGATCCGCAACATGGGCCTCGACCCCGAGCGTTACATCGGCTTTGCTTTTGGCAGCGGCCTCGAGCGGCTCGCGATGCTGCGTTACGGCGTGCAGGACCTGCGTCTGTTCTTTGAAAACGACCTGCGTTTCCTGCGCCAATTCGCGTAACGCTCGCTGTGCAGCCGGCAGGTGCGGATGCATTCGCCGGACGTGGACCTAACCTGATCAGAACGTACACAGAACCATGCAATTCCCGGAATCCTGGCTGAGAACCTTTGTCGATCCGCAACTGACGACGGACGCGCTGTCGCACGCGTTGACCATGGCGGGCCTCGAAGTCGAAAGCCTGCGGCCGGCCGCGCCGCCTACTTCGAAGATCGTCGTCGGGCGTGTGCTCGAAGTCGTGAAGCACCCGGACGCGGACAAGCTCAACGTGTGTCAGGTCGACGCCGGCACGGGCGCGACGCTGAACATCGTATGTGGTGCGCCGAACGTTGCGCCTGGCATCAAGGTACCGGTCGCCCTGGTGGGCGCAGAGTTGCCGCCGGCCGAAGAAGGCGGCGTGCCATTCGCGATCAAGCTGTCGAAGCTGCGCGGTGTCGAGAGTCAGGGGATGCTGTGCTCCGCACGCGAGCTGAAGCTGTCGGAAGACCACAGCGGCCTCTTGATCCTGCCGGAAGACACGCCGATCGGCCAGGACATTCGCGAAACGCTGAACCTCGACGATACGATTTTCGAAATCAAGCTGACGCCGAACAAGGCCGACTGTCTGTCGGTATTCGGCGTTGCACGCGAGACCGCCGCGATCACCGGAGCGAAGTTGCATCCGCTCGATATCAAGCCGGTTGCCGCTACGTTGAACGAAACGCTGCCGGTGAAAATCTCCGCGCCCGATCTGTGCGGCCGCTTCTCCGGTCGTGTGATTCGCGGCGTGAACGCGCGCGCGAAGTCGCCGCAGTGGATGGTCGAGCGTCTGGAACGCTCGGGCCAGCGCAGCATTTCCGCGCTCGTCGACATCTCGAACTATGTGATGCTCGAACTCGGCCGGCCGTCGCACGTGTTCGACCTCGACAAGATTCACGGTAGCCTTGATGTGCGCTGGGGTCGACGCGGCGAATCGCTGAAGCTGCTGAACGGCAACACCGTTGAAGTCGATGAAGCTGTTGGCGTGATCGCTGACGACCAGCATCTCGAAAGCTTCGCCGGCATCATGGGTGGCGACAGCACGGCGGTGACGCTCGACACGACCAACATTTATCTGGAAGCCGCGTTCTGGTGGCCGGATAGCATTCGTGGCCGCGCGCGGCGCTACAACTTCTCGACCGATGCGGCGCATCGTTTTGAACGTGGCGTCGACTATTCGACGACCGTCGAGCATATCGAACGCATCACGCAACTGATTCTCGATATCTGCGGTGGCGCAGCAGGCCCCGTCGACGACCAGATCGTCAACGTGCCGCAGCGCACGCCGGTGAAGATGCGTGTTGCTCGGGCGAACCGCATCATCGGTGTGACGATCGGTGCCGACGAGATCGCGCAGATCTTCACGCGTCTCGGTCTGACGTTCGAACGCGACGGTGACACGTTCTCCGTGACGCCGCCGCCGTACCGCTTCGACATCGAGATCGAGGAAGACCTGATCGAAGAAGTGGCACGCATCTACGGCTTCGAGAAGATCCCGGCGCGCCCGCCCGTGGCCACGAGTGAAATGCGCGCGACGCATGAAACGCAGCGCTCGATTCACACCATTCGTCACGCGCTCGCCGCGCGCGACTACGCAGAAACAGTGAACTTCAGCTTCGTCGACGCGGAATGGGAACAGGATTTCGCCGGCAACGACAAGCCAGTGCGTTTGCTAAATCCGATCGCGAGCCAGCTCTCCGTCATGCGTACGACCCTGTTCGGCAGCTTGATCAATGTGCTGCGCCACAACCTGAATCGCCGCGCGGACCGGGTTCGCGTGTTCGAAGCGGGACGTGTGTTCCTGCCGGACGCATCGATGAAAGCCGGCGAACTGGCTGTGGAAGGTTACGCCCAGCCGAAGATGGTCGGTGCGCTCGCGTACGGCCCCGCGCTCGAAGAGCAGTGGGGCGCGCCGTCGCGCGCAGTCGACTTCTTCGACGTGAAGGGCGACCTGGAGGCGGTGCTGGCGCCGGCTGTCGCGCGGTTCGTGACGGCGGAGCATCCCGCGCTGCATCCGGGGCGCAGCGCGCGCATCGAATTGAACGGCCGTGCAGTGGGCTGGGTCGGTGAATTGCATCCGCGCTGGATGCAGAAATACGATTTACCGCATGCGCCGATTCTGTTTGAAATTGAAACGGACGCGCTCATTGGGCGTACGTTGCCGAGTCCGACCGACGTGTCGAAATTCCCGCCGGTGCGGCGCGATATTGCCGTCGTGGTGGATCAGAAAATCGAGGCTCAGGCACTGCTCGACGAGATGCAAAACGCGCTTTCCGAGGACGCCTGCAAGACCGTTCAAAGGGTTGCGCTTTTCGACGAATTTCGTCCAAAATCAAGCACTTCCGGTGGGTTGGCTGCACACGAGAAAAGCCTTGCGTTCCGTGTAACCTTGCAAGATACTGGCGGGACACTTCAGGATGAAACGGTCGATCTGGCCATTCAAACTCTGGTGAATCGTCTGGCTCGAGTATATGGCGCACGGCTGCGCGGATAACCCACGGATCACCTGCAAACAGCAGTTTCCGCATGTTTCGGTTTATGGGTGGCGCGCCATTTGACAGATATGAATGAAATGAACTCGAGTGATTTCGAAGCCCTTCTTTCGGCGCAACGCAGCGCCATGATTCGCGATATCCCGACATCATCCGCGGGCGCATCGGGCGAGGCGCCGACATTGACCAAGGCCGAGCTTGCCGAGTTGCTGTTCGACAATGTCGGACTCAACAAGCGGGAAGCGAAGGATATGGTCGAAGCGTTCTTCGAGGTGATTCGCGATGCGCTGGAAAGCGGTGACAGCGTGAAGCTGTCCGGCTTCGGCAATTTCCAGTTGCGCGACAAGCCGCAGCGTCCCGGTAGAAATCCGAAAACTGGCGAAGCGATTCCAATCGCTGCGCGCCGTGTCGTGACGTTTCATGCAAGTCAAAAGCTGAAGGCGCTGGTAGAGAACGGCGCTGAAGCAAGCTACGCGCGCTGACCGTTTCACGCGCCTTCTGCGCAACCCATACGGCTAACTGACGATGACAGCGACGATCGAAAAAGTCGTCTTGCCTCCGATTCCAGCGAAGCGCTACTTCACCATCGGTGAAGTCAGCGAACTGTGCGGCGTGAAGCCGCACGTGCTGCGTTACTGGGAGCAGGAGTTCACGCAGTTGCGGCCGGTGAAGCGCCGCGGTAATCGGCGGTACTACCAGCATCACGAAGTGCTGCTGATCCGGCGGATTCGCGAGCTGCTTTACGAACAGGGTTTCACGATCAACGGTGCGCGTAATCGTCTCGATTCGCATGGCGGCTCGGCGCATCATGCAGCCGCTGAGGTTGAAGAGGAGAGCGACGTCGCGGTGCCGCAGACATCGGCTAGCGTCGATGTCGATGCGTTGCGCAAGGCGTTGCTTCACGTGCTCGATGCGCTGGGACGTTAGCTGTTCTGTTCGATCAAGTTTTGTATTGCGTGTGAAGTATCAGCGTTCAAATCGGAAGGACTCTCTGTTATACTTTCACGCTTTCGGGGCGTAGCGCAGCCTGGTAGCGTACCTGCATGGGGTGCAGGTGGTCGGAGGTTCAAATCCTCTCGCCCCGACCAGTAGATATGAGGCTCTCAGAGTTCAGGCTCTGAGAGCTTTTTTCGTTTCTGGCGTCCTTTCCTCCACCGTGAGCGTTGCTTGCCGGCCTACCCGTATTCGTTGTAGGCGCAACAGGATGCGCGCTGCAATTGATTGCACGGCGGACCCACGCGCTCTGAAAATGTACACGAGCCCGCGATTTCGAGGTGGAGATAGATTCCTGTATTCCGGTGGGCGATTGCCGGAAAGTCCCCATTCTGGAGAGGGTACGTCCCAACCTGGAATAAAGACGCCGCCATAACTCATCTGCGTGCCCATGCTGAATCAGTAAGTCATGGCCCTTGCGCAAGACACGTTCGGGAAGCAATCGCTGCTGGTGGAATATCGATGGCACATACGGCTTCAGCGCACGACTATCCGCCTGCTTCGATATCTACGATAGATGAATGAGAGCGAGGTCGACATGGACCGTCAGACCGCGAAAGGCGGCGACCCGAAGATCACCGCCCAGCTACGTCGTCACCGCCCAAAGGGTTCCAATATTCAGTTCGTCTTTCTGCCTGGTAGCAAAACCCGATCAGAAGATATTGCGCAAACCGATAGCAACACCGGTCTGGTTGTTGCGACCCGGGTAGTCCGCAAGGAACGCACCGTTACCGCGGGTGAAGTCAACCGTGCCATACACTTCGGTGCGCTTCGACAACGAGTACTCGGCGAGTACGGTGGCCGAATAGTTGATACCGTTGCCCAGCGAGCCGTCGAGTAGCGCCGCGTTGCGCGCGTGATCGTAGTAGCCCGCTACCGTGAGCGTCAGCGGCGAAGTGACCTGCCACGTCGAACCGACGTAGAAGCTGTCATCGATGCGATTCGGGCTCACGTGTGCCAGGGTCGGCGCGCCGGACTGCTGCATGTCGACGTCGGCAAGCCCCGTGTTGTCCTGCGAATGCAACCAGCCTGCCAGCACCTTGAGTGTCGGCGTGAACGTATAGACGGCACCGAAGTTCGCGATGTTGAACTTCTTGCCCGAGACGTCGTTCTGCTGGAAGCCGGCGACGGCCTCTAGCGGCCCAAGCGCATACGACGCGGCAAAACCATACATGCTGTTCTGGCCCGTGCTGCCCGGCACGCCACCAAAGCCGTACATGCCTTCCACGTGCAGACCGCCGAACGTGCCGTTGTACTTGACCGAGCTGTTGGTGAACAGGAACGGGCCGACCGGGTTATAGACCCAGCTATCCTGCCAGTAATCGCCGACCGTCAATGGATCGAAGGTGTTGCCCATCATGTCGAAGAACGGCGTTTGCTGACGACCGAGGGTCAGTGCGCCGTACTGGTTGTTCGATAGCCCGACATAGGCATTGCGCTGGAAGAGCGTGTTGTTGCTGTTATCGAACTTGCCGGACCAGAGCTGGAACTGGTTCTCGAGCTTGAAGATTGCCGATGTGCCGCCACCCAGATCTTCGGTGCCTTTCAAGCCGAAGCGGCTCGGCGTTTCGACGCCTTCGCCCATGGCCACCTGGCTGTCGTTGCTGGCGTTGGCATTGGTCAGGTAGCGCACGCTGGTATCGACAATGCCGTACAGCGTGACGGAGCTCTGTGCAAAAGCGGACTGGGCAGAGAGTGCAAGCAGAGCGGCGCCGAGCGCCGCGGTGGTCTTCTTCATGAAATCCCCTTGGGTTACTTGGGCCGGCGGTGCGCGAAGGTAGGGCGTCCGCAATGGCGTGAAATTCGCTGCGCAAGCGGTATCCCGCGCATGAACAGTCGCGATGATATTTCCGACAAATTAAGACTTGGGATGAATTCGTATGAATGTAGTCCGGCCGCAACATGGAGTTGACTTGCCAGTAATGACGTCTTTCGATGCAACTTTCACGCTTCGGCTGTGCGAATCACGTTCCAGATTACTTCTATTGAAGTTGTATAAACGTAATTCGAAGATGGTTAATTGTAATGTTGTGAAAAGACCGATTTAGAGTGTTCATTCGAAGCACGCCAAACCCGGTCTGAGAAAAGTTGAAATTTTGCCTTCTTTCCGTAGTTCACCTGGTCTGCGTACTGTTGTACCCAGGGTAACTACGAGGTCGGGATGCGATTTGCAGTCCGGTGATCGGCTTGGGCGCTTGCGGGAAATCCGCATGGGGAGATGAGGGGATCGGGCTTCCTCGGGTCCTGCGGGTTGGCTGCTGCACCGATCGTGCGTACACAGCACGTCGGTCGGGGCCAGGTGGGTAGGGCAAGGCGCTTTCGGAACTACACGAGAAAATCTGCGGGGCATTACCTTTCAAATAGATAACAGCCTTTTCGCAGATGTCGCAAAGTGTATTCCCGGCAAACTTCTTTTGCTCCCATCAAAAAAAGTTTGACCTTTGATTTTTTGACCTGCTATCTTCGCCTCCCATGAAAGGCAGCACAGATGTTAACGCCGATTGGTCGATAGCGCGAAGTTTCCGTGCATGAGTTTTTGTTGCTATAGCGGACGCAAAATCGGCGAAACATATTAGCAATGCGGTCTATTGGTGTTTATACGGATCGGACCGTGGATCACGACTTCCAGCCTGCAGGCTGCGGGTCGTTTGTCCATGCGCAGTGCATTGGATGGGCAGTCGGGATTCAACTGGTTCAGGTAGCACAACGTCAATTTCGGACTCCAGATCAAGCCGCCGGCGTTTTTTACCAAAAGACCTGGCGAACATGATCTGCAGCAGACAACCCACTGCGGCGCCGAAATGAATGGTTCACGCTGGAGGAGCAAAGGCAAGTATGAAAGTCGAAGGGCAACTTCCTGCAGTCACAGCCCGGATTGAACGACCGGGGCGTCCGCGTGAGTTCGGGCGCAAGCAACAAACTCCCGTGCGCCGATTTGGCGGCATCGCAGTCGTAATCCTGCTGCACATCGTACTGATCTACGCATTGCTCAACGGTCTCGCCACCAAGGTGGTGCAGGTCATCCAGCATCCCATCGAAACGAAAATCATCGAGCCGGTGAAGCCACCGCCTCCGCCGCCTATGCCGACGGTGCAATTGCCGCCGCCGAAATTCGCGCCGCCGCCGCCGCCGTTCGTGCCGCCGCCGGAAGTGCCGGTACAGGCTCCGCCGCAGGCGACCATTACCCATCAGTCAGCGCCCGTTGTATCCGCGCCTGCCGTGGCGGCACCCGTTGCACCGACGCCGACGAAGGCGCCGAGCACGGAAGTCGGTGTGGTGTGCCCTAACTCCGATCAGATACGTGGTTCGATCGCGTACCCGAAGGAAGCAATGGAAAACAACACCACGGGTGATGTGCTGATTGAATTCGTAGTCGATCCGCAGGGCCACATTACGAATGAACGCGTCGCGAAGTCGTCTGAAGATTCATCACTGGATCGTGCGGCATTCAACGCGGTCAAGCGGTTCAGTTGTATTTCGCAAGGCCAGCCTGTCCGAGTACAGGTTCCGTTCTCATTCACCCTGAATTGAGCGCGCTGGCTGTACGTACGGTACCGGTAGCGATGTATTAGTCCGGATTTACAAGTTCAACGCATGAACTGGAGCAGGTATGAAGAAGCGAACTCTAGCCGCACTGGCGGCAAGCATGTTGATGGCCGTGACCACGGCGGGTACCTTTGTCGCACCGCAGCTTGCCTATGCACAAGCCAGCGATGCAACAGCCGCCGCATCGGCGGCCCCGGCAGCTACGGCTGCACCGGCTGACGCGACTGCGTCGCAAACGGCCACGGCACAGACCGCTGCGCCGTCCGCGGACCAGCCGGCACCGCCGCCTGAGCCCGCTACGTCGGAAACCGTCAGTAACCCGTACGGTCTCGGCGCACTCTGGAAAAACGGCGACTTCGTTGCGCGCTTCGTGCTGATCCTGCTGGTGATCATGTCGATGGGCAGCTGGTACATCATGATCACGAAGTTCTTCGAACAGTTCCGCGCTAACCGTCGTGCGAAGAGCGCCGACGAACAGCTGTGGACCGCACCGTCGCTCGTCGAAGGCGCGAAGCTGCTGGACGAAGCATCGCCGTTCCGCTTCATCGCCGAAACCGCGATCGAAGCCGGTGAACACCACGACGAAGCATTGCTCGAAGCCGTCGATCGCAACACCTGGATCGAC
The DNA here is from genome assembly GCF_002362315.1 of Paraburkholderia acidicola. Classification (GTDB taxonomy): domain Bacteria; phylum Pseudomonadota; class Gammaproteobacteria; order Burkholderiales; family Burkholderiaceae; genus Paraburkholderia; species Paraburkholderia acidicola. The sequence goes on along the minus strand of NZ_MTZV01000002.1, from coordinate 409,282 downwards.
ACCTCGGTCGAGCGCGCCATTACCAACGTATCGAACCGTCTGCAAGATGGTCTGGCCTTCCTCGGTACGGTCGGCTCGACGGCGCCGTTCGTCGGTCTGTTCGGCACGGTGTGGGGGATCTATCACGCGCTGACGGCAATCGGTATTGCTGGCCAGGCATCGATCGACAAGGTTGCAGGCCCGGTGGGTGAAGCGCTGATCATGACCGCAATCGGTCTGGCCGTGGCAGTTCCCGCGGTGCTCGGCTACAACTTCCTGGTTCGCCGCAACAAGTCGGTGATGGAGCGTGTGCGCAACTTCGGCGCGCAGCTGCATACCGTCCTGCTCGCCGGCAGCATGCGTTCGACGCGTGCCGAGGCTCGCCAGGCTTCGCTGGCCCAGTAAGCGGAGGCTGTTATGGCAATGAGCGTTGGGCAGGAAGGGGATGACGACGAAGTCATCTCCAATATCAACACCACGCCGCTCGTCGATGTGATGCTGGTGCTGCTGATCATCTTCCTGATCACGATTCCGGTGGTGACACACAACATCCCGGTGCAGTTGCCGAAGGAGACGATCCAGCCGCTGCAGACCGCGCCGAAAAGCATCACGGTGGCAGTGAACCGCGACGGCGATTTCTTCTGGAACGAAAAGCTGGTCGATGCACCGACCTTGCTGGCCGACCTGAAGAGCGTATCCGAGCAGTTGCCGCAGCCGGAGATTCACGTGCGCGGCGACCAGAACACGCGCTACGAGTTTATCGGTCGCGTGATCACGGCCTGCGAGCGTGCCGGCATTGCGAAGGTTTCATTTATCACGGAGCCGCCCGCACGCGGTGGCTAGCTTTGCATGGGACCGGACCGGGCGCTAAAGAAAACGCCAGGTCCGGTCGACAGGAGTCGGTATGGGAATGAACGTATCTTCGGGCGGCCGCAATTCCGAACCGGAAGTGATGGTCGATATCAACACCACGCCGCTGATCGACGTGATGCTGGTGCTGTTGATCATGCTGATCATCACGATTCCGATCCAGATGCACTCGATCAAGATGAATCTGCCGATCGGCAATCCGCCGCCGCCGCTTGTACAGCCGGAAGTGGTGCAGATCGATATCGACTTCGACGGCACGACGACGTGGAACGGTGTGCTGGTACCGGACCGCGCCGCACTCGAAGCGAAGTTGTCACAAGTGGCCGCTGAGCCGGTCCAGGCGGAAATCCATCTGCGCCCGAACAAGCTGGTGCCCTACAAGGATGTTGCTGCGGTGATGGCTTCGGCACAGCGTCTGGGTGCAACGAAGATCGGTCTGATCGGCAACGAGCAGTACATGCAATAAGGAAGCAGGAATGCGAGTGATCCATCAACGGTTCGGACGCGCGATCGTCGCGGCTGCTTTCGGAGGGCTGTGCGCGTTTGCCATGCAGCCCGCACAGTCGGTTGCAGCGGATACGCTGCGCCCCGATGTCGCGAAGCCGCTAAACGCCGCGCAGGATCTCTACCGTGCGCACAAGTACAGGGATGCGCTGACGAAGATCGATCAGGCGGCGGCCGTGCCGGGCAAGACGGCCTACGAAACCTACATGATCCAGGAAATGCGCGGCGCCGCAGCAGCGGCAGCCGGCGATAACGCCACGGCTGCGCAGGCCTATGAATCGCTGCTGAGCTCGGGCCAGTTGAAGGGCGCTGATGAGCAGCGCACGGAGGCGGCGCTCGCGGGAATCTACTTCCAGCAAAAGAATTACGCACAGGCAATCAGGGTCGCGCAGCGGTACCAGAAGGCCGGTGGCACGGACCCCGACATGCGGGTTCTGCTCGTGCAGTCCTATTACCTGTCGAACGATTGCACGAGCGTCGTGAATCTGCTGCGACCGGGTATCGACGCGACCGCCCGTGCGGGCCGCGCGCCCGACGAATCGCAACTGCAGTTGCTCGCGACCTGCGCGCAGCGCGTCAAGGACGACACATCCTATCGCGGTGCGCTCGAAAAGCTGGTGGCGTATTACCCGAAACAGTCGTACTGGGATGATCTGTTCCACGCGATCCGCAGCAAGTCGCACTATGCGTCGTCGCTGGACATCGACACGTATCGTTTGCGCCGCGCGACCAATGCGCTGACGACGCCCGACGATTACATGGAAATGACCCAGCTGGCGATCGTTGCGGGCACAACGGCCGAGGGCAAGCAGGTCATCGATCAAGGTTTTGCTTCTGGCGTACTGGGCCACGATGCTGGCGCGGATCGCGAAAAGCGCCTGCAGGCACTGGCCGCGAAGCGCGCGGCGGCACCAGCCGACGCGGCCAACCCGGTCGATCCGATCGATGCGGGCTTTAACCTCGTATTCGCAGGAAAGGCGGCACAGGGTCTGGCCGCGATGGAAGCGGCGATTGCGAAGGGCGGTCTCGACCATCCGGATCAGGCGCAACTGCATCTGGGCGTGGCGTACTACATCGCGGGCCAGAAGGCCAAGGCGATCCAGGCGTTTCGTGCGGTCAAGGGCGACGACGGTTCGGCTGATCTTGCGCGTTTGTGGATACTGGTCGCATCGAAATAAGAGCGGCGGTCTGCTGGTCCGCGCATACGCGGACCAGCCCGCTTATTGAGTGGAGGAAGACGACTTCAGATTTCCCGTGAGTTTCTCCAGTAGCCGGGTCATCCGGTTTCTGCCAGAGACGAGTGCAAAGCATCTCTCGTAGGGTCTGACCGGGACATTACGCTCGATGGAATTTACTTTGCTATGCCAAACAAATTTTGACTACGGGATTCTGACTTGCTATGGTTTTGCCATTCGATAACAAGACACAAGTTACGACAGCATTAGGCGAAAAGATCCGTGCACTCCGTCAGAGACTTAAGTGGACGCTGGATGAAACAGCTACGGCAGCGGGCATTTCGAAATCGTTTCTGTCGCAGATAGAGCGCGGTCACGCGACGCCGTCTATCTCCTCGCTGGTCGGCATTGCCGCCGCGCTGGGCGTTACGGTGCAGTACTTCATCGACACACCGACCGAAGCAAGATCGGTGCGTCGGGGCAAAGAACTGAAGCTGTTTGGATTTTCCGGTACCGGCAACCTGTTTGGACGGCTGACGAATCTATCCGTCGGCAGCCAGCTGGAGGTCATTCTGGTCAGGATGCCGGTCGGAGAAACGTCGTCGGAAGTGACGACGCGAGCAGGCGAAGAGTTTTTGTATGTGATGAGCGGCCAGATATCGCTCACGCTTGAGCATACGACGTTCGTACTTGAAGCAGGGGATACCGCGCACTTTGAGTCAACGGTGCCACACGCGTGGTCGAATACAGCCGGCGAAGAGGCCGTGCTCGTGTGGGTAGGGACACCGGGATTGTTCTAGTTGCAGGTTCGCAGAGCCAGCTGTTGTTGCATCACACCACCATGAAAGCATTCCTTAATGTTGTGACGATTTCCACTACGAGAAGTAGTGGATAAAGCACTTATGCTGCTGGCTATTTTAGCTATATAGCAATGCATTAGAAAGAATTAATTCAATATTTTGTAATAACTTAGTAGTGCGATTTTAAAAAAACTGAAGTGCCTTGTTTATCTATCCGCTCACAGGGGTGTGGCAAGCGGTAGATACGTTGGGCAACTTCAATAAAGCGCGGCGCACGATCGCCGCCTATCGAGTGGAGGAGGTCATAGGCCTCTCCTCACATACTGACGTGGCCCTACTGACAAGCGAGAAGGGAAAATGAAACAGCGTGCATTGGCGTTGGCCGTCAAAAGAATAATCTGGGCCGAACTGGCATTATCAGCTGCTGTTGCTGCACCGGTATTTGCGCAGAGCCAGCCGGCTACCGCAACATCAACGGAAAGCACAACTGCTACCGCAGCGGCAGCACCGGCTGCAGCCTCTGGAGTAACGACGGCGCCGGCAGCAAGCGCTACGGCGACCGCGCCTGCGGCAGCCGGTACTGCCAGCACTGCGGCGGGTGGCGGCAAGGTTCAACAGCTCAAGACTTTCGAAGTGACCGGCTCGCTGATCCGTCAGGCGGACAAGACTGGATTCCAGGCGGTGCAAACGGTCACGGCCAAGGACATTCAAAAGAGCGGTGCCTCGACCGTCGCCGACTTCCTGCGCGATACCGCGGCTAACTCGGCTAACAGCTGGAGCGAAGGCCAGTCCGGCAACTTCGCCGCGGGTGCTTCGGGTATGGCGCTGCGCGGCCTCAGCGAAAAATACACGCTGGTGCTGGTGGACGGTCAACGCGTCGCACCGTTTGCGTTCTTCTCGAACAGCACGGACAACTTCTTCGACCTGAACACGCTGCCGCTCAACGTCATCGACCGGATCGAAATCGTCAAGACCGGTGCTGTGTCGCAATACGGCTCGGACGCTATTGCAGGCGTGGTCAACATCATCACGAAGCACAACTACCAGGGTCTGCAACTCGACGCCAACTATGGTGGTACGGCTGCTAGCGGCGGTGGTAATGGCACGACGAAGTTCAGCGTGCTGGGTGGCTTCGGCGACCTTAACGCGGACCGCTACAACATCACGGTTGCCGGTAGCGTTTACCAGGACGCGGGGTCGACGCTCGCCGATCGCGACTCGACAAAAAACCAGGACTTCACGAATCAGCCCGGCGGTTTCTCGCTGCTCGCGCCGTCGTACTGGAACCTGCCTGACAAGAGCGCGCAGGCATTGAGCAATTGCCCGTTCGGCGGGTCCGTTCATCCGGCTGGGAGCAACTTCCTCGGATCGAGCACGACCGGAGGGACGGTTTGCGGATACAACACGGCGAACAGCACGTCCATCGTTCCTGAAGCGCAGCGTCTAAGCCTGAAGGTTCATGGCGACTTCAAGATCGACGACACCACGACGGCATTCGCCGATATCTGGGTAAGCCACAACCAGACCACGACCAACGATGGCCTCTGGAACAACATCACCGGCAGCCCGCAGACGCCGACGCTGTTGCTCGGGCCGGGTGGCGCACTCACTCCGTTCAACAATACGGTGCCGGCGAGCAACCAGTACAACCCGTACGGTGTTCCGACGGCACTCACCTATGCCTTCCCGAACACCGCGACCGAGAAAACAGACGCCAACTACTTCCGGTTTTCCACCGGGGTGAAGGGTTCGTTCACCGCGCCGTATGGCGACTGGGACTGGGCGACGTCGTACAGCCACTCGCAGAGCGAGGTCTCCAATACCTATTCGAACGTCCTGAATGCGAACGTACTGACTAACGTCTTTCAGAACGGCATCTACAACTTCGCGAATCCGTCTTCTACGCCTAACGGCCTGAACGGTTTGTACACGACAGCGAATAACATCGGGATCTCGAAGCTCGATACCGTCGACGCAACGATTTCGACGCCGAACCTGTTTCATCTGCCGGCCGGCGATGTTGGCCTCGGCTTCGGTGCGCAGTTCCTGCACGAAAGCGAGTTCCTCGGTCAGGGCGCCGAATATCTGAGTGGTGAGATCGCCAATCCGGATCTGGAAAACGTACAAGGCAATCGCAACGTTGCGGCTGTGTACTACCAGATCGACATTCCAATCATCCACAACCTGACGTTCAGCCAGTCCGGACGTTATGACCATTACAGCGATATCGGCGGTGCGTTCTCGCCGCGCTTCGCCTTGCGCTATCAGCCGGTTCAGGCGCTGACGATGTTCGCTTCGTATAACCGCGGTTTCCGCGCGCCGACGTTCGTTGAAAACGCGACGTCGCGGTCGCTGGGTATCCAGGAGCTCACGAATGGTCCGGTCACCACGATTACGTCGGGCAATCCGGACCTGCAGCCTGAGCGCACGCGCAACATCAACCTCGGCTTCCAGATTTCGCCGACCCGTACGACCGACCTCGGTCTCGAGTGGTACAAGATCCGCGTCGACCACGTGATCGGCGAAGCACTGACGCCGCAGCAGATCGTCACGAATCCGGCTAACGGCCAGATTCTCTACGAAGTGTTCCCGTATGAGAACCTCGGCTACCTCGACACCAACGGTTTCGACGCCACCTTCCGTCAGGCACTGCCGACGCAGGTCGGTACGTTCACGCTGTCGGGCGACTGGGCCTACGTCAACCAGTTCAAGCTCGGCACACCTTCGGGCCCGGTCAACGGCGCCGGCAACAACTTCACGATCACGCAACCGTTCGGCGGCAGCTTCCCGCGCTGGAGAGGCAACACGACACTGGACTGGGAATATCGCAAGTTCGATACGGCGTTGACCTGGCAATTCACAGGACCGTACGCGCAGAACGCGCAGCCGGACCCGGTGTTGCCGAGCCGGGTCGGCTCGTACAGCCAGTTCAATCTCACGATGTCCTACACCGGCTTCAAGCACTGGACGATCTACGGCGGCATCAACAACATCTTCAATCGCACGCCTCCGTACGATCCGCTGTTTGCCAACTCGACGCTGGATCAGAACGGGTATGACCAGTCGCTGTACACGTACATCGGGCGCTTTGCACAGGTTGGGGCTACGTACAAGTTCTGATGTGGAGTAGCCAGGTTTAGGGTCGATCGTTCCGGTTTCGTAGTCTTTGGCCTGCGGTGCTGGAGCGATCTTTTTTTTGACCCGACGATAACCAGAGTCTGCAGATTCGATGCGACGCATCGAGTGATGCGACCGATAGCGACAGACGTCGTCGCCACGTGCCCTGATGAGAGCAACGATAAGAACGATGAAGTTCCAGTGATCGCGCTGCAGGAACGAGCATCGTCGCACTGATGGCGTTCAGGCATGTGGTGTCTGGCAGGTAAGCAGGATGCTGTAGATGGGTGTAGTGCGAGACCGCAATAATCGATGGGAAAGATCCACGAGACCTTTCCTCACATATATGAGCAGTGGCCCTACTGACAAGCAAGAGGGGAAAAATGAAACAGCGTGCATTGGCGTTAGCCGTTAAGCGAATAATCTGGGCTGAGCTGGCGTTATCGGCTGCAGTCGCCGGACCTGTGTTTGCGCAGAGTCAACCGGCAGCGTCGACGGGGACTGCGGCTGCAGCACCGTCTGTCCCATCCGGGACGGCGACGGCGGCACCGACACCGACCACCGATACCACGACGAGCACTGCGACCGGCACGGGCAAGGTCCAGCAGTTGAAGACATTCGAAGTGACGGGCTCGCTGATTCGACAGGCGGACAAGACGGGGTTCCAGCAGGTCCAGGTCGTCACACCGAAGCAGATCCAGGATTCCGGCGCACAGAGCGTCTCTGACTATCTGCGCACCATCTCGGCCAACTCGGCCAACAGCTGGGGTGAATCCACCGCGGACAGCTTCGCTGCGGGCGGTTCCGGCATCGCACTGCGCGGACTCAGCGAAAAGTACACGCTGGTGCTCGTCGACGGTCAGCGGGTCGCGCCGTTCGCATTCGCCGTTAACGGCTCGGACCAGTTCTTCGATCTGAACACGCTTCCGCTGAACATCGTCGATCGCATCGAAGTCGTGAAGACCGGTGCAGTTTCGCAGTACGGCTCGGACGCTATCGGTGGTGTGGTCAACATCATTACCAAGCACAATTTCCAGGGCTTGCAGCTTGACGGCAGCTACGGTGGTGCAACACAAGGCGGTGCGGGTACAACCAAGTTCGGTATTCTCGGTGGCTTCGGTAACTTGGCGTCGGACGGTTTTAACGTCACGGCAACGGCCAGCTATTACAAATCGAACGGCTATACGCTCGCCGATCGCGACACGACGAAAGACGGCGACTTTACCAACAAGCCGTTTGGCGGCAGCGTCCAGTACCCGACGTATTTCCTGAACCCCGCCAATGGTGTCGCCTCCGTACCGTTTGGTTGCGCCGGCGGCACGGTTACGCCTTTCAGCACCAGCATCATCGCGTCGCAAAGAGGGTCGATCAATTCCGGCAACGTCTGCCTGAGGAATACGTCTGAAGACGCGTCGATCGAGCCGATGACCGAGCGTTTCAACACGAAGATCCACGCCGACTTCAAGATCAACGACCAGACCACCGCGTACGCCGATTTGTGGGAAAGCTACAACACGACGACCACGAACAACGGCAACGCAGCGATCGGCAATGGACTCACGTACAACCCGGCCACGAAGACGGTCAGTCCGTTTTCGTCGATTGTTCCGGCCACCAATCCGTACAACACGACTGGCATCGCTCAGGAGATCTTTGCTGCCCTGCCGACCACGATTCCCGTCAGGACGAATTCGAACTTCTGGCGCGCAGGAACAGGCGTGAAGGGCACCTTCTCGCTGTACCAGGATGACTGGGACTGGAACTTGGGGTACACCCATTCGCAGAGCAGCGTCAGCAATGTGGAAGGAGGCCGGATCAATCCCGCCGGTCTGACCGCGGCGCTGCAGAACGGGACGTACGACTTTGCGAACCCGTCGCTAACGCCGAACGGCCTGAACGGTGTCGTGACTCAGTCGAGCAACCTGGGGATCTCGAAACTCGATGCGTTCGATGCAACCCTGTCGACGCCGGCCCTGTTCCACATCCCGACCGGTGACGTTGGCCTGGGGTTGGGTGCGCAGTTCCTGCACGAGAGCGAACTGATCGAGGAAGACGGCGCCACGATGAACGGCGGGATACTGAACCCGAACCTTCAGACGGTGAACGGCGAACGCAACATCGCCGCCGCCTACTACCAGATCGATATCCCGCTGATCAACAAGATGCTGACGTTCAGCCAGGCGGGCCGCTACGATCATTACAGCGACTTCGGCGGCGCGTTCTCGCCGCGCTTCGCCTTGCGGTTCCAGCCGATCCAGCAGTTCACCACGTACGCGTCGTATAACCGTGGCTTCCGTGCACCGGAGTTCCTCGAGAATACCAATTCGTCCAACATCGGCATCCAGCCGGTTGGTCCGAATGGCCAGAACGAAAACGTCGTGACCCGCGGTAACCCCGCACTGCAGCCGGAAAAGACGAAGAACTACAACATCGGCTTCGAACTGTCGCCGACGCGTACGACCGACGTCGGCTTCGACTGGTACAAGATTCACGTCGACAAGGCGATCGGCACCACGATCGATCCGACCGGTACCGTTCTCAACCCGGATGGTTCGATCGCGTACATGCTCAACACGTACGAAAACCTCGGTTCGTTCGATACGGACGGCTTCGAAACGACGTTCTCGCAGTCGTTGCCGACTCAGGTCGGTACGTTCAAGCTGTCGGCCGACTGGACGTATGTGTGGCACTTCAAGATGAACGGGATTGGCGGTCTGTCCTCGACGGTGGACGGAGCGGGTAACGATCAGACGCTCGCGCAGCCGTTCGGCGGTTCGTTCCCGCGCTGGAAGGGCAATACGGATCTGTCGTGGGCGTACCACCAGTTCACGGCCGATCTGCAATGGCAATATACGGGGCCGTACTCGAACGCACTGGGTCTGAACTACTCCACTGCGTCGTTTAGCCAGTTCAACCTGAACGTGGCCTATACGGGCTTCAAGCACTGGACAATCTACGGCGGTATCAACAATATTTTCGACAGGGCGCCCCCGTATGATCCGCTGTGGCTCAACTCCACCGACCAAACCGGTTACGACCAGTCGCTGTACACGTACATGGGTCGTTACCTGCAGATCGGCGCAACCTACAAGTTCTAGGCCTTTGAGCCTGTAGTGCATTGGTGTAGTGAACAGATCGCTCCGGTCTCGCGCCTTGAGACCTGGAGCGGTCGTCTTGTTTCAACAGCATGGCGCGCAGACTAAGGCGCCGTAGTAAGGTGTCGCACTCAGGCACCTAAGTGACTCAAGCGACAACCCTCGGGTTGCCGTCGCGTCGTTGACGAACCGCACTTCGGCCACAAGCCGCTGTGCGTCTTCAAGCAGGCAGATGATGAAATTCGTGAAGTTCCGGCCGTCACGCACGCGGCCTGCAACCACAGCACGTGGGCGTCGAGCCCCGGCGCTGGTTGCTGCTCTGACGGCGCTGGCCCTACTTGGCGTCGCGCCGGTCCCGGTTCAGGCGAGCGCCGGCATCTCGCAGTACGACCAGCCCAAATACCCCGCCAGCTTCACCCACTTCGACTACGCGGATCCGGATGTGCCGATCCACGGCACCCTGAATTTCCAGAACTACGACGAAGCGCAAAGCTACGACTCGACGAATCCCTACATCGTTCGCGGCTCGCCTGCGCCGTACATCAAGACCCTGATGTTCGATACGCTGATGCAGCGTAGCTGGGATGAACTCGCCTCCGAATACGCGTTGATCGCAGACGACGTCCAGGTCGCTCCCGATCTAACCTCGGCGACATTCCACATCAATCCGGCCGCACGTTTTTCGAACGGCGATCCGATTACCGCGGCCGACGTCAAATACTCCTTCGATACGCTGGAAAGCCCGCAGGCTTCGCCGCTTTTTAGCGCGCAGTTCTCGGTGATCAAGCGCGCAGTAGTAATCGACAGGAACACAATTCGTTTCGACTTCAAGCAGGCCGAGCGTGACGCACCGTTGATTGCCGGTGACCTGCCGGTCTTCTCGCCGAAGTGGGGCATGCGCCCGGACGGCACGCGTCCACCGTTCGACCAGATTGCGACGTCGCCGCCGATCGCAAGCAGCGCCTATCTGATCGAATCGCGCAAGAACGACAAGGCGATCACCTATCGTCGCAACCCGAATTACTGGGCATCGGATCTGCCGACGAGGCGCGGCATGTTCCGCTTCGAGCGGATCAATTTCAGGCTGTATCTCGACCAGTACACGAAACTCGAAGCCTTCAAGGCAGGCAACGACGACGTGGATGTCGAATACAGCGCGACGCAGTGGGCGCGCAAGTACGTCGGCAAGAACTTCAAGAACGGCTTGCTGAAGAAGGGTGAATTCGACGACGGCCCGGCCCAGATGCAGGGCTTCCTGTTCAACCTGCGTAAGCCGATGTTCAAGGACCCACGCGTGCGTCGTGCGCTGGGTCTCGCATTCGACTACGACTGGATGAACCGGATGATGTTCTACGGTCAGTACCGTCGGACCAACAGCTACTGGGAGGCGAGCCCGTTCGGCGCAACCGGTATGCCGGGGCCGAAGGAACTGGCGCTGCTTGAACCGCTGCGCGGCAGCATCCCGCCGGAAGCCTTCGGCCCGATGCTTAAACAGCCCGACACTATTCCACCGCACACGCTGCGCGACAACCTGAAGCAGGCTCGTGATCTGCTCTCGCAGGCCGGCTGGCACTATCGCGACGGCGCACTGCGCGATGCGAACGGCACGCCGATGTCGATCGAGTTCATGGACGACCAACCTGGTATGGACCGCCTGACGCTGCCGTACATGCAGGCGCTCGGCAATCTCGGCATCCAGACGAACTTCCGCGAAATCGACAGTGCGCTTTATCAGAAGCGGCTCGACAATTTCGAGTACGACATGACCACGTTTATCTACCCACCGGTGACGATTCCCGGTATCGAGCTGACGCGTCGCTTCGGCAGCGCGGCGGCTTCCGAGGTGGGATCGGAGAACTATCCTGGCATCCGTTCGAAAGCCGTCGATTCATTGATCAAGTCCGCACTGAGCGCCACCACGCTCGACGATCTGGAAGCGGCGACGCGCGCGCTGGATCGCGTGATGATCTACTCGTATTACCTTGTGCCGCAGTACTACTCGCCAGGTGCGCGGATCGGCTACAAGAATACGTTGGGCCATCCGAAGATCGTGCCCAATTCGTACCAGTATGAAGACTGGGTGATCAACTACTGGTACCTGAAGCCGGCACAGACGCCGGGCGCTGCGGCCACGGCCGTCGGCGCTTCCGGACCTGCAGCTAACTGAGGAACAGCATGCTCACCTACATACTCAGACGTTTGTTGTTAATGGTGCCCACGCTGCTAGGCGTCGTCACGCTGACCTTTGTCGTCACGCAGTTCGTGCCGGGTGGGCCGGTCGAACAGGTGATGATGCAACTCCGCCACGGCACCAGCCGTGGCGGAGAGGCGGGGTCGGGCGGTGGCGGCTATCACGGTAGCCAGGGCGTCGATCCGCAACAGATCGAACAGATCAAGAAAGAGTTCGGCTTCGACAAGCCGCCGCTCACGCGTTATGTGCTGATGCTCAAGAACTACGCGACCTTCAACCTCGGCCAGTCCTACTACCAGCACGACAGCGTCTGGGACGTGATCCGCTCGAAGCTGCCCGTGTCGATCACGCTAGGTTTATGGACGGTGATGCTCACGTACCTGATATCGGTGCCACTGGGGATCGCGAAGGCGGTACGCAACGGCTCGCGCTTCGACACGGTGACGAGCGTACTGGTACTCGCCGGTTACGCGATACCGGGCTTCGTGCTCGGCGTGCTGCTGATCATGCTGTTCGGTGGCGGCACGTTCTGGCAGGTATTCCCGATGCGCGGCATCACCTCCGACAACTTCAGCGACCTGAGCGTCGCGGGCAAGATCCTCGACTATCTGTGGCACATCGCATTGCCGGTTACTGCCTCGGTGGTCGGCAACTTCGCGATCGTCACGATCCTCACCAAGAACACCTTCCTCGAGGAGATCGGCCGGCAATATGTGCTGACCGCGCGTGCCAAGGGGGCCGCCGAGCGTGACGTGCTGTGGAAGCACGTGCTGCGCAACGCGGCCATTCCGCTGCTGACGGGTCTGCCCGCCGCCTTCGTCGGTGCCTTCCTGAACGGCAACCTGCTCATCGAAACGCTCTTCTCGCTCAACGGTATGGGTCAGCTGTCCTACGACTCGGTGATCCGCCGCGACTATCCCGTGGTGCTCGGCTCGCTGTTTCTGTTCACGCTGATCGGCCTCGTAACCAAACTTATTGCTGACGTCTGCTATGTCCTCGTCGACCCCCGCATCCAGTTCAACCGCATGGACCACTGAGTCCGCGGTCGTCACCCAGGCGCCGTCACCTTCTCCGTGGCGGCGCACATGGTGGCGCTTCAGACAGCAGCGGCTCGGTTACTGGAGCCTCATCATCTTCGGTGCGCTGTTTGTCATCAGCCTCTTTGGCGAGCTGCTGGCGAACGACCGTCCGCTCGTCGTGCGCTATGAAGGCCATTACTACTTTCCGATCGTGAAGGACTATTCGGAGCTGGTGTTCGGCGGCGACTTCCCGGCGCGCGCGAATTACCTCGATCCGTACATCCGCTCGCGGCTGGAATCGAAGGGTAACTTCGCGATCTATCCGCCGAACCACTACCACTACGACACCATCGATTACTTCGCCGCGCACCCGTTTCCGGCACCGCCGTCGGCGACTAACTGGCTCGGTACGGACCAGTTCGGGCGGGACGTACTGTCGCGCCTGCTGTACGGGTTCCGGCTGTCGGTGCTGATGGCGCTTGCGCTGACGGTATCGGGTGTCCTGCTCGGGGTGCTGACAGGGGCCGTGCAGGGCTTCTACGGAGGACGCACCGACCTGATCGGCCAGCGCCTGATCGAGATCTGGAGTTCGATGCCAGACCTCTACCTGCTGATCATCTTCGCCTCGATCTTCGAACCGACGCTGTGGCTGCTGTTTATCCTGCTGTCGATGTTCGGCTGGCTGGTCCTCTCCGACTATGTACGTGCCGAATTCCTGCGCAACCGCTCGCTCGACTATGTGAAGGCAGCCCGCACCATGGGCCTGACCAACTGGCAGATCATGTGGCGCCACGTGCTACCTAACAGCCTGACACCGGTCATCACGTTCCTGCCGTTCCGCATGAGCGCGGCCATCCTGTCGCTGACCAGTCTCGACTTCCTGGGTCTCGGCGTGCCACCGCCCACACCCAGCCTCGGTGAGCTGCTGCAGGAGGGCAAGAACAACCTCGATGCGTGGTGGATCTCGATCTCGGCGTTCTCGGCGCTGGTGATCACGCTGCTGCTGCTGACCTTCATGGGCGATGCGCTGCGTAATGCGCTCGACACGCGCATGCGTGGTTCGGCATTCGGCGGAGGCAAGTGATGGCTCAATCTCTACTGGAAATCGACCACTTCTCGGTGCGCTTTGGCGACAAGGTTGCGGTGCAGGAACTAAGCCTCTCCATCGCACGTGGCGAGCGTGTCGCGCTGGTCGGTGAGTCGGGCTCGGGCAAGAGCGTGACTGCGCTGTCCATCCTGCGGCTTGTCGCGCAGGCGGAACTGAGCGGGCGCATCCTGCTCGACGGTGATGACCTGCTGCAGAAGACCGAGCAGCAGATGCGGGGTATCCGCGGTGCCGATGTGGCGATGGTGTTTCAGGAGCCGATGACTGCGCTCAACCCGCTCTATACGATCGGCAAGCAGATTGCGGAGAGCCTGCGGTTGCACGAAGGTTTAAGACCCAATGCGGCCCGCCAGCGCGGCATCGAACTGCTGAAACGCACCGGTATCCCCGAGCCGGAACGGCGGATCGACAGCTTTCCGCACCAGTTGTCGGGCGGCCAGCGCCAGCGCGCGATGATCGCGATGGCGCTCGCGTGCCGGCCACGCCTGCTGCTGGCCGACGAGCCGACCACCGCGCTCGACGTGACCGTGCGCCAGCAGATCGTCGACCTGCTGATCGACCTGCAGGAGCAGGAAGCGGCCGACCGCGGCATGGCCGTGCTGCTGATCACGCATGACCTGAACCTGGTCAAACGCTTCGCCCAGCGCGTAGCGGTAATGGAAAAGGGTGTGCTGGTGGAAACCAACACGACCGAAGAACTGTTCTCGAACCCGCAGCATCCGTACACGAAGCGGCTGCTCGACAGCGAGCCGCAGCGCGCAATCGATGCCATCGAACCTGACGCGCGCACGCTGCTCGATGTGGAAGGACTCGCGATCGATTATCGGATTCCCGCCAAAGGCTGGCGTTCGATGTTCGGCCGCGCGACGTTCCGCGCCGTGCATGAACTCGATCTGAACCTCAAACGTGGAGAAACGCTGGGTATCGTTGGCGAGTCGGGCTCCGGGAAATCGACGCTGGCGGCGACCGTGCTGGGGCTGCAGCGGCCTGCGACCGGTGAGATCCGCATCGACGGCATACCGTTGCCGAAGTCAGGACAGAGCCGCGAGCGCCGGGAACTGTGCGCGCGCATGCAGGTAGTGTTTCAGGACCCGTTCGGCTCGCTTTCACCGCGCATGACCGTCGAACAGATCATCGGCGAGGGGCTGGCCGTACACCATGCGCATATCGATCCGAAGGACCGGCGCGGACGGGTTGCTGCGCTACTCGAGGAAGTCGGCATGCCGGCCGAATCGATGGTGCGCTATCCGCATGAGTTCTCGGGCGGCCAGCGGCAGCGGATCGCGATTGCACGGGCGCTGGCCGTGGAACCGGAACTGCTCGTGCTCGACGAACCGACCAGTGCGCTCGACGTGTCGATCCAGAAGCAGGTGCTGAACCTGCTGACGAAACTGCAGAAGAAGTACCAGCTGAGCTATCTGTTCATCACACACGATCTGGCGGTGATGCGCGCGATGGCGCATCGGGTGATCGTGATGAAGTCAGGGCGCATTGTTGAGGCAGGTGATACGCTCGATGTGCTGCGCACGCCGTCGCATCCCTATACCCAGTCGCTGCTGGCGTCGTCACTGATCAACCAGCCGGCTTCTTCCAGGACCACCGCATGATTGACGAACGTTGGGCGCAGGCCGCCCGCGCGCTACATAGCGAGGCCAACTTCTGGTCGCTGCGGGTCGTCGATGAACAGATCGAAGATCACGAAGTGCGCAACGATGTCGCACAGCCGCTCAGCACGAACCGCGATCGTGGCGCGATGCTGACTGCCTGGGTCGGCGCGGGTGCCGGTTACGCGGCGACAGCGAACCTGTCGGCAGCGGGATTGCAGGCCGCGCTCGATATTGCGACCGCACGGGCACACGCAAGCGCGGCGTTATCGTTGATCGATCATCGCGAGGTGGCGCGGCCCGCGGCGAGCGGCCACTACGCATCGCCGAATCTGCAGCAGGCGTTGCCGTCCCGCGCCGAATGGCTGGACCTCCTTCGTCACGAATGCGCAAGCGCGAATCTCGATGCGCGCATCGTCGAGCGCATCGCGGGTGTGCAGATCACGCATACCGATCAGCTCTATATCACCAGCGAAGGCGTGCGGATCGATCAGCAGTTCCGCTTCCTGCTGCCGGCCATGAGCGCCGCTGCGCACGCGGACGGCGATACGCAGGTGCGTACGCTCGGCAGCTACGGCACGCTTTCCCAAGGCGGCCTCGAGGTACTGGCGCGTTTCGGTTTCGACGGTGCCGGTGCGCGCGTCGCCGACGAAGCATTGCAACTGCTGGCCGCGCCGAACTGTCCTTCCGGTCCGCGCGACCTGTTGCTGATGCCCGACCAGATGATGCTGCAGATCCACGAGTCGATCGGTCATCCGCTCGAGCTGGACCGCATCCTCGGCGACGAGCGCAACTTCGCGGGCTGGAGCTTCGTGAAGCAGGAGATGTTCGGCTCGTATCGCTACGGTTCCGATCTGCTGAACGTGACGTTCGATCCGGAGCTGCGCGAAGAAGCAGCGTCCTATGGTTTCGACGATGACGGCACTGAAGCGCGCAAGCAGTATCTGATCCGCGGCGGCGTGCTCGAGCGGCCGCTGGGCGGGGCGTTGTCGCAACAGCGTGCACAGATGCCAGGTGTCGCGAATTCGCGTGCGTCCAACTGGAACCGTCCGCCCATCGATCGCATGGCGAACCTGAACATCGAACCGGGCACCAGTTCGCTCGACGAGATGATCGGCAACATCGAGCACGGCATCATGATGCGCACGAATACGTCGTGGTCGATCGACGACCATCGCAACAAATTCCAGTTCGGCTGTGAGTTTGGTCAGTTGATCGAAAACGGCAAGCTCACGCAGGTGGTGAAGCAGCCGAACTATCGCGGCATTTCGGCGAACTTCTGGCGCAGTCTGAGCGCAGTGGGCAATGCGCAAACGCGTGGCGTGTACGGCACACCATACTGCGGCAAGGGTGAACCGATGCAGATCATACGTGTGGGTCACGCGTCGCCGGCCTGCGTCTTCAGCAACGTCGACGTATTCGGAGGCGCATGATGAGCGAGCGCGACTGGCAGGCTCATTTCACGCGGCTCGCCGATGAAATCGAAGGTTTGCAGCAAGGAGCGGAAACGACGCTGAGTTCGTTCGTCGCCGAGCAGTCTGACTTTGTTCGTTTCAATGCGGGCAAGGTGCGGCAGATCGGCAGCGTGTCGCAGGGCAAGCTGACGCTGCGGTTGATCGACGGAGCGCGCCAGGCGTATTCGACGTTCACGGTATGCGGCGACGTGCAGCAGGATCTCGAGGCGATTGGCAGCGCGCTGGCCGCGTTGCGCGACAGCCTCCGCGATGCTGCGGACGATCCGCATCTGCTGTTCGATACGACGCAATGGCAGCGCGTGACGCGCCGCTCGGGTCATCTGCCTGATCCGCAGGCGCTCATCCGTACTGTGGCCGAATGTGCGAAGGGGCTCGATTTCGTAGGGTTCTACGCGGGTGGGACGATCGTGCGCGGTTTTGCATCCACAGGTGGTAGCCGTGGATGGTACGAAGTCGATAGCTTCAATTTCAGCTGGTCGCTGTACGACCCGAGCGGTCGCGCGATCAAGACGACTTACACCGGCGACGACTGGAGCGATGCGGTATTCGCACAGAAAGTCGAACAGGCTGCGGCCCGGTTGCCGGTGCTCGCGTTGACGCCGCATGCGTTGTCGCCTGGCGGCTATCGAGCGTGGCTTGCACCGGCGGCGCTCGAAGAGTTGCTGGGCGTGGCCTCGTGGAGCGGTTTCTCCGCGCGTGCGCACGCAACCTCGCGCAGTGTGTTGCGCAAGCTGCATGCGGGCGAAGCGGCACTCGATCCACGCGTCACGCTCAGCGAAGACCTGGACCTTGGCATTACGCCGGCCTTCAACGAAGACGGCTACGTGCGCGAAAGCGTGCCGCTGATCGACGCGGGACGCAGTGCTGGTCGCCTGACCAACGCACGCAGCGCGCGCGAATACAGCCTGCAACCGAACGGCGCACTCGCATCCGAAGCACCGGTTACGCTGTCGATGCTGCCAGGCGACCTGCCCGACGACGATGTGCTGGCGACGCTCGACACGGGCCTGTATGTCGGCAATCTCTGGTACGTCAACGTGTCCGATCCGATGAACTGTCGTCTGACCGGTATGACGCGTTTCGCGACCTTCTGGGTCGAACACGGCAAGATCGTCGCGCCGCTCGATGCAATGCGTTTCGACGACAGCCTGTACCACGTACTCGGCGATCAGCTCGAAGCACTTGGCGCGCAGCCAGAACTGCTGCTGAGCGACTCGACCTACGGCGAACGCGCGACCGGTGGCATGCAGTTGCCTGGCGCGCTGGTGCGTTCGTTCGAACTGACTTTGTGAGCCTATGAATCAACCGGTCGACACGACATCCACACCACTGCCCGAAGGTTTGACGCTGCGCGCACTGCGCCCGGCGGATGCAGAACAGCTTCATGCGTTGCTGCAGTTGCCGGCGTCAATGCGCGGCAATCCGCTCCAACCTTTCGCGACGCTCGCCAGCAGACGTGAACACATCGAGAAGACCGATGCGTCGCAGATCGCAATTGCAGCAACGATCGGTGACACGCTGGTTGGCGAAGCGGGACTGACACCTAACAAGGGGCGTCGCGCGCATTCTGGATCGATCAGCATCGGTGTGCACGATGCCTGGCATCGGCGCGGCATTGGCCGTGTGCTGATGACCGAACTGCTCGATATCGCCGACAACTGGCTGGGTCTGCGCCGCGTTGAATTGCACGTGTTCGCGGACAATCACGCGGCGATCGCGTTGTATCGCGGGTTCGGTTTCGAGATCGAAGCCCGGCACCGCGGTGCGGTGCTGCGCGATGGCGTGCTGATCGATAACTGTTTCATGGCCCGGTTGCGTGAACCGGCGCCGTTTGCCGCGGGTTAGCACGATGAACGAAGACACGGTGCAAAACGAAGCGGCAACAAGCAGCCGCGTGACAGTGCGAGCCTGCGAGCCGGAAGACATGGCAGCGGTCGCCGCGATTCTCAGTCAACCTGGCGTGCGACATGGCACGCTATCAACCGGCTATCGCAGTGCCGAAGTGATGAGTGCCTGGCTGGAGCGCTGGCCGCGCGGGAGCACCTCGATCTGCGCCGTGCTCGACGGTCGGGTGGTCGGGCATGGCGGGTTGCGCGCATATCGACCGACGCGCGCGCATGGGGCGGGGTTGAGTATCGCGGTGGACGACGCGTACTGCGGGCGCGGTGTCGGTACGGCGCTGATGCAGGCGCTGATCGACTGCGCGGACCACTCGCTCGGTTTGCGCCGGCTCGAACTGATGGTGTTCGCCGACAATGCGGCCGCGATTGCGTTGTATCGCAAGTTCGACTTTGTCGAGGAAGGCCGTTCGCGCGGTTATGCGATGCAGGACGGCGTGCTTGCCGATGCATTGCATATGGCGCGTTTCGTCGATGCACCGCCCCTCGTCGCGGTAGTCTGATTGCCCCATTGCCGGGCGAGTCCCCCGCATTCCTGACACGCACCTCTGCAAATGCGGCACAGGCCCCACGCGGAAAGTTTGTAGAATGGCGCGGACGTTGCGGGCATCGATTGCCGCTGCGTCCTTCATCTACTTCCGCGAGATCACGACCGATCATGGCGCCGCCCAAGTCTCTTCCCGACCCGATCGCACCGGCGCAGTTCGACGCTTCCGGCTATGAATTCTCGGAGCAGATCGGGCATCTGCTGCGCCGCGCCTATCAGCGGCACCTCGCCATTTTCAGCCAGACCATCGACGACCCGCAGCTTACCGCGGTGCAATTCGCCGTGCTCAGCGCAAACCGCCGGCTCGGGCCATCGTCGATGAGCGATCTCGGCAAGGCGACTGCGATCGATGGGGCAACCGTGCGCGGCATCATCGAGCGTCTGCAGGCGCGTGGGCTCGTGGAGTTGCAGAGTAGCCCCGACGACCGTCGCAAGAGCATCGTCGAACTGACCACACGTGGGCACGCGCTGCTCGAACAGACCACACCGACGGCCGCGCGCATCAGCGAACTGACGATGAGCGACCTCAATGCCGTCGAGCGCGTCGCGGTGCTGCATCTGCTGCGCAAGCTATGTGGTCCCGACGGCGAGTAGATACCTGGCGCAAGATGCGCTGCACCAACCTCGGGACGATTTGCAATGGTGCGCTTTTATAGTGTGTACATGTTTTTCAGTGGTGCGTCGCGGTACCGATGGAAAGCGCGATGTCAGCCTCGATGCACTTTCTGAATGTTTTTAATATGCTGAATTTAAAAGATTTTTTATCCGAGTTCGACGTTACTTCGGACACGGGTAAACACCTCTAACCATGGCATGCTCATTGCAACTAATCTTGCAATTACCGTGTGTACGCTCATTTCACTACCAGATCGAGCGCGTCGGCGGTGCAGAGCTTCTATAGCCATCGGAGTCCCCATCCGGTTCCCTCGCCTGGAGTGCTATACATGAAGTGTTTCCTCAAACGGGTCTGCGCGACGTTCGGTGCATCGTTGGTGATGGCAGCGGCCGCTCTGCATGGGGCCGTCGCACACGCCGACGAGATCTCGGTGACGCAGTGGGGCAGCAGTCTCTACGGGCTGCCCTATGCGGTGGCGATGGACAAGGGGCTCTTCAAGAAAGCCGGCGTCGATATCACGGGCATTCTCACGTCGGGCGGCGGCGGTACGACGGTGCGCAATATCCTCGCGAGCAAGACGCCGTACGGCGAAGTCGCGGTGGCCGCGGCGCTTGCCGCGCAACGTCAGGGTCTCGATCTGGTGATCGTCAACGTCGGCACGCGCAGCGTCGCGGAAGCATCGATGGTGACGATGCCGAACACGAACGTACGCAGCGTTGCCGATCTCGTTGGCAAGAAAGTCGCGATCACGTCGCCGAAAGGCGTCTCCGAAATGCTGCTGCTGATGGTGCTGAAAGCCAAAGGCGTCGATGCGGACAAGGTGCAGCGCGTCGCGTCCGGCGGTTACGTGAACGGCCTGACGATGCTCGAGCAGGGCGCCGTAGCGGGTGCCGTGCTGATCGAGCCGCTGTCGATCATTCGCAAGGACAAGTACCGTACCGTCTATCGCGCCGGCGACATCCTGCAGCCGATGACCACCTCCGTCGGCATCACCACACGCGAATTCGCGAAGAGCCATCCCGACGAACTGCGCGCGATCATCGCTGGGCGCCGCGCGGGCGTCGATGCCACGTATGCCGATCCGGCCGGCGCCGCGAAACTGCTCGAAACGAGTTTCAAGCTCACGCCTGACGTCGCGCGCGAAGCGGTCGACAATATGGTCAAGTCGCACATGTGGAGCACCGGCGAATTCGATCGCGTCGAGCTCGACCGCATGACGGACGGTCTCAAGTTGATCGGTGAACTGAACGGCGACGTGGACTGGTCGAAACTCGTCGACACGAGCTTCCTGCCCGCCGACCTCAAAGCGAGGAGCAAGCTATGAAAGCGTGGAATGCGACGCCCGCGTTGCAGATTGTCGAGACATCGACAGCGCGGGCGGCCGTGCCGCAAGAAGCGCATGTCGAGCTGACCGGCGTCACACGCTACTTCAACAAGAACGGCTCGAAAGAGCTCTTTCATGCATTGGGGCCGATCGATCTCACGCTGACGAAGGGCGAATTCTTCTCGGTGGTTGGGCCATCGGGCTGCGGCAAGTCGACCTTGCTCGATGCGCTCGCCGGTCTCGCGAAGCCGAGTTCCGGCACCGTCACATTCGAGGGGCAACCGGTAAAGGGTGTGCCCGACGGCGTCGGCGTCGTGTTCCAGGAAGACGCGTCGTTCCCGTGGCTGACGGTGCGCGACAACATTTCGTTTGGTCTGCGCATGGCGGGTGTCGACGGTGCGGAGATCGCGCGACGGGTCGATTACGCGCTCGGTTTCATGGGTCTGAAAGATTTTGCGGGCGCGTATCCGGCGCAACTGTCGGGCGGTATGCGGCAGCGTGTGTGCATTGCGCGCACACTGGTGATCCAGCCGCGTTTGATCCTGCTCGACGAGCCCTTTGGCGCACTCGATCAGCAGACGCGTCTCTTGATGGGCGACGAACTGCTGCGCCTGTGGCGCGAAACGTCGGCGACCGTGCTGCTGATCACCCACGCGCTCGACGAAGCCGCGATGCTGTCCGACCGGGTCGGTGTGATGTCGGCGCGGCCGGGCCTGTTCATCGATATCGTCGAAACCGGTTGGGAGCGCTCGCGCGACAGTCGCGTTGTATCGACACCGCGCTTCGGCGAAGTGAACGCGCGCCTGTGGGAAAAGTTGCGGGTCGAATCGCTGAAGGTCATGGGCATGCACTGACCGGACGAAGGAGTTCGAAGTGAAAACCGAAACTGTCGTACGGTTTGTCGTCGTTGCCGGGTTTGTCGCGCTGGTCGAGTTGCTGTGCCGCACCGGCGTGATCCCCGCTGCGGTGCTGGTGCCACCGTCGGCGATGGTGACGCACGGCATCGAGATGTTGCGCGGCGGCAAGTTCGATCGCGATATCGTGACGAGCCTGCTCGACATCGTGGCCGCATCTGTCGTGTCGGTGCTGCTCGGTTTCGCGCTCGGGCTCGTGCTGCACGCACTGCCATCGGTGCGTCGGCCGCTCGAACCGCTGCTGGCGAGTTACTACGCGGTACCGACGTTTATCTTCTATCCGGTCTTTATCGTGCTGCTCGGCGTCGGCTCGCTGCCGATCATCGCGATTGCCGTGATGCTCGCCGTCGTTACGATGATCACCGCGACGCTCAACGGGCTCGACCGGATTCCACGCGCGCTGCACAAGAGCGCCCAGGTGATGCGATTGTCGCCATGGCGCTCGGCGATCCATATCAAGCTGCCCGCGACGCTGCCGTACCTGTTCACCGGTGTGAAACTGTCGGTTGCGTATGCGTTCATCGGCGTGATCGCATCGGAGTTCATCCTGTCCGGATCGGGTATCGGCTACGCGATCGGTTATGCGTACAACAACTTCCAGAACGACGACATGTACTCGCTGATGCTGTTCGTTCTGGTGCTCGTCACACTGGTCAACGTCGTGCTGAACCGGATCGATCACCGGTTCCAGGCGCGGCGGCAGCAGTGAAGTCACAGATCATCATGGGAGCAACCGTCATGAGGCGCTTCACCGATGCGCTGCTGGTCTTCGTGGCGATCGTCGCGTGCTGGCAATGTCTGCACTGGGCGGTCGGCGACAGTTCGATGGGTTCGCCGTGGAGCACCGTGCAGGCGCTGTTCGGCATGCTCGGTACGGCGACTTTCTGGAGCAATGTCGGTGAAACGGCACGCGCGCTCGCCTATGCGCTCGTCATCGCGCTCGCGGGCGGCGTCGCACTCGGTGTGCTGCTCGGCGTGAACCGTTTATCGGGCCTCGTCGCCGAACCGATCCTGCTGAACCTGTACTCGTTGCCGAAGGTGACGCTGTATCCGCTGGTGCTGCTGGTGTTCGGGCTCGGCCTGTCGGCAAAGGTCGCGTTCGGCGTCATGCACGGCCTGATTCCGATCCTGATGTTCACGATGAACGCGATCCGTCAGATGCGACCGGTGTACCTGCGCGCGTCGAAAACGATGCGACTGTCGGCATGGCGCACGATCGTCCATGTCGTGCTGCCGGCCATCTTCCCCGAAATCGTCTCGGGCCTGCGGCTCGGTTTTTCGTTGACATTGCTGGGCGTGCTGATCGGCGAGATGTTTGCGTCACAGCGCGGCCTCGGCTATCTGCTGACGAGCGCGATGAATCTCGGTGATATCCGCACGATCATGGCCGTCGCGCTGTTTCTGACCGTATTCGCGCTGTCGTGCAACGGTCTGTTGATGATGGCCGACCGGCGCCTGAAACACCGCTGAGTGGCTATGTACGATCGAATCCATTTCCGTCAAGAGAGGTAGGGACACCATGTACGACGTATTCCAGACTGACCGCCTGATCGACCTGTGGTTGACCGAGGACATCGGCTATTGCGACCTCACCGCGCAACTGATGATCGAAGCGCACGAGACCGGTGCGTTCTACATGAATGCACGCGAACCGCTGATCGTCGCCGGCATCGATGTTGCCGCGCGCGTGTTCCGGCGCTACGACTCGACGCTCGACGTCGTCGTGCGCGTGAAGGACGGCGACAAGGTCGATCCGGGGACGGTACTGCTCGACGTGCGCGGCAATGCGCGCAGCGTGCTCACCGCCGAGCGCACGGCATTGAACATCGTGCAGCGGCTCTCCGGCATCGCCAATCTGACGGCGCAGTACGTGGCGGCCATCGCGGGCACCCGGGCGCGTCTGATCGATACGCGCAAGACGACGCCAGGTCTGCGGATGCTCGAAAAGCATGCGGTGACGTGCGGCGGCGGATTGAATCACCGGCTCGGTCTCGACACAGGCGTGATGATCAAGGACAACCATATCGCCGTGTGCGGTGGCATCGCAAAGGCCGTGCAGCGCGCCCGCCGGCAACTGCCGGTGTTGACGAAGCTGGAAGTCGAGTGCGATCGTCTCGAGCAGGTCAGCGAAGCGCTCGAAGCGGGCGTCGACGTGATCATGCTCGACAACATGTCGGTCGCAGAGATGACGCGTGCGGTCGAGATGGTCGGTGGGCGTGTACAGATCGAAGCCTCGGGAGGGATCAACCTCACGACCATCGGTGCCATCGCGAAGACCGGCGTCGATTACATCTCTACGAGCAAGATCAACCAGGCGGCGGTGTGCGTCGACATCGGTCTGGATGATGCGGAGTAGCCGTCGTGACGACGGGCATCTTCTTCTTCGTGGTCGGTCCGAGCGGTGCCGGTAAGGACTCGCTGATCGAAGGCGCGCGGCGTCTGGACAGCCGGTTCTATTTCGCGCGGCGCGCGATTACCCGGCCGGCCGGATCACCCGGCGAAGATCACGAAGCGCTCGATGAAGCCACGTTCGCCGAGTTGGAGCAACGCGGCGAATTTCTGATTACGTGGTCCGCGCATGGTTTGCGTTATGGCTTGCGAAGCGACTTGCTAACGTTGCTCGCAGAAGGTCGTCATGTGATCGCCAATGGCTCGCGCAGCATGATCGCCGAGCTGGCGACACGCGTGCCACGGCTGGTCGTAATCGAAGTGAGCGCGCCGGCCGACGTGCTGGCGGCGCGCATTCTCGCGCGTGGCCGCGAAACGCCCGAGCAGGTGCGGCTCAGGGTGCAGCGCGAAGTCGCGCCGCACGCGGCCGATGTCGAGACCTGGCGCGTCATCAACGACGGCACGCTGGAGCAGGGCATCGAGCGCTTCATTGCAGCGCTCGAACATGCCGCGAATCCTCCGGCCAGTGAACCGCTGCTGCGCGCGAAGCTCGCCTGCGAGGCGCTCGATGAAACGCAATACGAGGCGCTGCTGCACGACATTCTCGAGTTGCGTTATCCCGACCGCGAGATCGACCGGTTTTTGCTGCACGCATGCAGTCATCTCACCGATGCCGAAGTGCTCGGGCTCGCACGCGTACGGGCGCGACTGATGCCGCGCATTGAATGGCACGAGCCGATCGTCGTCGACAAGCATTCGATGGGCGGTATTCCCGGTAGCCGTATCACGCTGATCGTCGTGCCGATCGTCGCAGCATATGGTCTCGCGATGCCTAAGACATCGTCGCGAGCGATCACATCCGCAGCCGGCACCGCCGACGCGATGGAAACCGTCGCGCGTGTCGATCTCACCGCGCAGCAAGTGCGTCGCTGCGTCGAAGAGGCGCGCGCCTGCATCGCGTGGAATGGCCGGCTCAATCATTCGCTGATCGACGATCGTATCAATGCGTTCACGCGACCGCTCGGGCTCGACACGAACCGCTGGTCGGTGGCGTCGATTCTGTCGAAGAAAGTGTCGGCGGGATCGACGCATGTGATCGTCGACCTGCCGTACGGGCCGCGCGCCAAGCTGCATACCGCCGACGAAGCGCGCGCGCTCGGCGATCTATTCGAATACGTCGGCACAGGCGTAGGCTTGCAGGTGAGGGCGCTCGTCACCGATGGCAGCGGACCGATCGGCCGTGGCATCGGCCCGGCGCTGGAAGTGCGCGACGTCGGTCTCGTGCTCGACAACGACGACAATGCGCCCGCCGATCTGCGCGACAAGGCACTGACATTTGCGGCGCATATCCTTGCATGGGCGCCAGGCGTCGGCGACGTGAGCGAGGGCCGGCGCATCGCTGCCGGATTGCTGGCGAGCGGCGCGGCGCGCGCGGCGTTCGAGCGCATCGTCGATGCACAGGGGCGGCATGCGCAGCCTGTCCTGCCCGGCGCGCGCGCGCAGGCGGTGCGGGCTGCGCACGGCGGCACGGTGACATCGATCGACGGCTGGTCGATTGCGGGCATTGCACGCGAGGCCGGCGCGCCCGCCGATGCCGGCGCGGGCATCGACCTGCTGTGCCGCGTCGGCCAGACGGTGGCTGCCGGCGACACGCTGTATCTGATTCACGCGAACGACGCAGCCGCACTCGATCGGGCCGCGACGCTGGCCGCGGCCACGCTGCAGACGGGATATCGAATAGAGTGAAGCATGAATGACCGGATGAGGAAATCGAAGTGAAAACGACCGTGGTGTCGAGCTGGCAGCAGTTCATGAATCTGACAGCCGAACTGGACGGATGGGCGTTTCGCGGCCAGCAGGACGCGAACTGGCTGCTGCAGAGTTCGCTGTCGCGCTACCTCGCGGCCTTCGTGCCGGATCGCTCGACGTGGCGCATCCAGGAGCAGCGCGCCATCCGCATCTTTCGTCGCAAGGCGCACAACTATCTGTCCGACGTGCGTGCGCTGTCCGACGATCTGCGTTGTCTCGGGTTGATGCAGCATCATGGCGCACCGACCCGATTGCTCGATTTCACGAAATCGCCCTACGTCGCCGCGTTCTTCGCGCTAGAACGAGCGGTCTCCGATGCGGCGATTTTCGCGGTCAACACGCCCGCGCTATGGACCAACCGCGCTTACCCGACCACGACTCCGCATCTCACGCGCGACATGATCGATCCGCGCCGCAAAGGCAACTTCGAGAAGTTCTTCCTGACCGACAAGAACCCGGTGATCTGGTTCGGCGAGCCGTCGGAGATGGACCAGCGCCTGATCGCGCAGGCCGGTACGTTCGTGCTGCCGGGGCTGCTGCAAAAACCGCTCGACGAGATCGTCAACAACTACTCGAGCGACGATGAACTGCTGCGCAAGATCGTGCTGCCGTCGTCGGTGCGCGAGGACGCGATGCGGTCGCTGTACCGGATGAACATTACGAACGCTTCACTGTTTCCGGATATGGAAGGGCTCGCGCGGTCGATTGCGCTCGAACTGGAGATGGTCTGGCCGGGCGGCCCGGCGAAGGGTTTGCCGGACGTGGCCTGAGCGACCGGTTTTCAGCCTGGCAGGGCGGTTTCCCCCTGTTTCGAATACCCCCATCTCGCGCAGGGTAGAAAACTGTATAAACATACAGTATAGTGTTCCCGTCAATCCCGCCTTCGCCGGTGCCCGTTGCCGGAGGTTGACGCCGCGCCATACGTCGTATGCGTCTGGGCCGGCGCCGGGCCACGAAGCCGGACCCACCCCTTCAGACGGTCAGCCAAATTGTCCTCTCACGGAACCATCCGCATCCGCGGAGCACGCCAGCACAATCTCAAGAACCTCGATCTCGATCTGCACACCGGCGAAATGACGGTGGTGACCGGACCGTCCGGGTCCGGCAAGTCGAGCCTCGTGTTCGACACGCTGTATGCCGAGGGGCAGCGGCGCTATGTCGAGACGTTCAGCGCCTACGCGCGGCAGTTTCTCGACCGGATGGACCGGCCGCAGGTGGATCGGGTCGACGGTGTACCGCCCGCCATTGCCATCGACCAGACCAACCCGGTGCGCAGTTCGCGCTCCACGGTCGGCACGATGACCGAGCTGAACGATCATCTGAAGCTGTTGTACGCCCGCGCGGCCGAGCTGTTCGACCGGAACAACGCGCAGGCCGTACGGCACGACACGCCCGAAACGATCTATGCCGAGCTGGTGGCACGCACGGCGGCGGACGATTCGCGGCTCGTAGTCACGTTTCCGGTCGAGTTGCCCGAAACGGCGTCCGATGCGGAGATCGAGCAGTGGCTGTCGGCGAGCGGCTACACGCGCGTGCAGGCGCAGCGCGAGGTTGCTTCGCCCACCGGAACGCGCAAGGTGCTCGACGTGGTCGCCGACCGCTTCCGGCTTAGCAACACGGACAAGGTGCGCGCGGTCGAGGCGATCGAAGCATCGCTGAAGCGCGGCGCGGGACGCGTGAGCGTCTACGTGCTACCGGCCGACTCCGCGACAAACGCCACTGCAGACGCCGAGCCGCAAATCTGGCGCTTCTCGACCGGCCTGCACAACCCCGATAGCGACCTGCGTTACGCGGACCCGCAGCCGGCGCTGTTCTCGTTCAATTCGGCGTACGGTGCGTGCGAAACCTGCCGCGGCTTCGGTCGCGTGATCGGCGTCGATCTCGGTCTCGTCATTCCGGACGCGCGCAAGACGCTGCGCGGCGGTGCGGTCAAGCCGATGCAGACACCGGCCTGGAAGGAATGCCAGGACGATCTGATGCGCTACGCGGCGAAAGCTGATATCCGCCGCGACACGCCATGGGCGGAGTTGAGCGATGCGGAGCGTCATTGGGTGATCAATGGTTCGCCGGACTGGAACGGCAAGTGGCAAAGCCATTGGTACGGGGTGAAACGCTTCTTCGAGTATCTGGAATCGAAGGCGTACAAGATGCACATTCGCGTGCTGCTGTCGAAGTACCGCAGCTATACGCCGTGCGAAACCTGCGGCGGTGCGCGACTCAAGACTGAGTCGCTGCTGTGGCGGCTCGGTACGAAGCCGAACGCGGATGCGGTGCTCGAACCTACGCACCGGTTTTTGCCGCGCGGCGTCGAGTGGTCGCGCAAACAACTCGAAGCGCTGCCCGGTCTGACGGTGCACGACGTGATGCTGCTGCCCATTGAGCGGATTCGCCGGTTCTTCGACGACATCGCACTGCCCAGCGCGTTACTCGACGATGCGCTGAAGCTGCTGCTCGCCGAGGTGCGCACACGGCTCAAGTACCTGTGCGACGTCGGGCTCGGTTATCTGACGCTCGACCGGCAAAGCCGCACGCTGTCGGGTGGTGAAGTGCAGCGGATCAACCTGACCACGGCGCTCGGTACGTCGCTGACCAAAACGCTGTTCGTCCTCGACGAGCCGAGCATCGGTCTGCATCCACGCGACCTGAACCGCATCGTCGAAGCGATGCACCGGCTGCGCGACGCGGGCAATACGCTGGTCGTGGTCGAGCACGATCCATCGGTGATGCTGGCTGCCGATCGTCTGATCGACATGGGGCCGGGCCCTGGCGAGCGCGGCGGCACGATCATCTACGACGGCACACCGACCGGTATCCGCAGCGTCACCACATTGACCGGTGACTATCTAAGTGGCCGCCGTCATGTCGCCGATGCCGCGCACTGGTCGCGGCGCGAAGTCACGGCGGACACACCGCGCATCGTGCTCGAAGGCGCGAGCGAACATAATCTGCGCGACGTAACGGTCGAGATTCCGCTGCAACGACTCGTCTGCGTGACCGGCGTATCGGGTTCGGGCAAATCGACGCTGCTACAGGACGTGCTGCATCCGGCGCTTGCGCGCCACTTCGGCAATCCGACGGAATCGCCGGGCGCGTACCGCAACCTGTCGGGCGCCGAATACCTGAGCGATGTTGTGTTCGTCGACCAGTCGCCGATCGGCAAGACTGCGCGTTCGAATCCGGCCAGCTACGTCGGCGCATTCGACGAAATCCGCAAGCTCTTCACGAAGGCGCCGCTCGCGCAGCAGCGCGGCTACGGCGCGGGCATGTTCAGTTTCAATTCCGGCGATGGCCGTTGCCCGACATGCGGCGGCTCGGGCTTTGAACACATCGAGATGCAGTTCCTGAGCGACGTGTACCTGCGTTGCCCCGATTGCGACGGACGGCGTTATCGCGCCGAAGTGCTCGAGGTGAAGATCGAGCGCGGTGCGCCGGCGCGCTCGCTTAGCGTCGCGGATGTGCTGGAGCTGACGGTCAGCGAAGCGATCGCATTTTTTGCCAACGATGTGGAAGTGCTGCGCGTGTTGCAGCCGATCGTCGACGTGGGGCTCGAATATGTGAAGCTCGGGCAGCCGGTGCCGACCTTGTCGGGCGGTGAAGCGCAGCGTCTGAAGCTGGCGGGTTTTCTCGCCGAGACGGCGCAGCCGCGTACTACGCGTGCCGTAAAACCGGCGGTGGCGGGGCGGCTCGTCATGTTCGACGAACCGACTACCGGGCTGCACTTCGACGACATCGCAAAGCTGATGCGCGCGTTCGGCAAGCTGCTTGCGGGCGGTCATTCGCTGATCGTGATCGAGCACAATCTCGACGTGATTCGCGCCGCCGACTGGCTGATCGATCTCGGGCCCGAAGGCGGTGACGGCGGTGGCCTCGTGCTGTGCGCAGGCACACCCGACGACGTCAAGCAATGCGCGGCGTCGCATACCGGCGCGGCGCTGATCCAGTACGACCGCGCGGTGGGCGCTGCAGTCGAGGCTACCGATGGCGTGCCGTTGCAAACCTCGCTCGCCGCGGCACGCGCGCGCCGGGCGATCGAAGGCGATGACGTCGTGCGTATCGTCAATGCGCGCGAGCACAATCTGAAGTCGCTCGACGTCGATATTCCACACGGCAAGTTTAACGTGATCACTGGTGTGTCCGGTTCGGGCAAGTCGACGCTTGCGTTCGACATCCTGTTTCACGAAGGGCAGCGCCGTTACCTTGAGTCACTGAACGCCTATGCACGCTCAATCGTGCAACCGGCCGGGCGACCCGAAGTCGATGCGGTGTACGGCATTCCACCAACGGTTGCGATCGAACAGCGGCTCTCGCGCGGTGGTCGCAAGAGTACCGTCGCGACCACCTCCGAGGTCTGGCACTTCCTGCGGCTGCTGTACGTAAAGCTCGGCATCCAGCACTGCATCCACGACGGCACGCCGGTGACGGCGCAAAGCGTCGAGTCGATCGCGGCGCAACTGTTGCGCGATCATCGCGGCCAGCATGTGGGCCTGCTTGCGCCGCTCGTCGTCAATCGTAAGGGCGTGTACACCGATCTCGCGAAGTGGGCGAAGGCGCGCGGCAATACGCATCTGCGCGTCGATGGCGAATTCGTGCCGGTGGATCCGTGGCCGAAGCTCGATCGTTTCCGCGAACACACAATCGAACTGCCGGTCGCCGATCTCGTCGTATCGGCGGACGATGAAGCGGAATTGCGTCGTCGGCTCGACGAAACACTGGAAATCGGCAAGGGCGTGATGCATCTGCTGGCGCCACTCGATGGTTTGCAGGATGCGTTAAGCAAAGGGCGTGTGACTGCGCGTGTCGGCGACGTGAAGGTGCTGTCCACCAAACGCGCCTGCCCGGTGTGCGGTACCAGTTATCCGGAACTCGATCCACGGATGTTTTCGTACAACAGCAAGCACGGCTGGTGTACGACCTGCGTCGGCACGGGCCTCAAACTCACGCGCGAGCAACGCGCCGCTTACGACGACACCGTACTGATCGAAGACGGTCGCGGTCGCGAGCAGAGCCTGCCGTCGGAGGAACAGGAACCCGAAGGTGTAGTCGACGAGCCGTGTCCGGACTGCCATGGCACGCGGTTGAACCCGGTTGCTGGCGCGGTCACGTTCAGCTCGAAGGCGATCGTCGATGTCGCGCGCTGGACGGTTAGCGATACGCGTCGCTGGATCGACGGTCTCAAGCTGACGGGGCGCGACGCGGGTATTGCACGCGATGTCGTCAGTGAGATCGGTAGCCGGTTGCAGTTTCTCGAAGAGGTCGGGCTCGGCTATCTGAGCCTCGATCGTGCCGCGCCGAGTCTGTCAGGTGGCGAAGCGCAGCGCATCCGGCTCGCCGCGCAGCTCGGCAGCAATCTGCAGGGCGTCTGCTATGTGCTCGATGAACCAACTATCGGTCTGCATCCGCGCGACAACCAGATTCTGCTGAACGCGCTGCGCAAGCTCGGTGACAAGGGCAACACGCTCGTCGTCGTCGAACACGACGAAGACACGATCCGCCGCGCCGATCACATCATCGACATCGGTCCGGGCGCGGGCAAGCGCGGCGGCACGCTGGTCGCGCAGGGCAGTGTGGCCGACCTGGCCAAACAGCCCACGTCGCTGACCGGACAGTTTCTCGCCCGGCCGATTGCGCATCCGTTGCAGCCGCGGCGTACCGTCGAGCTGGCGCGCAAGAACAAGCCCGCGGTGCCGGAGCAGTGGCTGACCGTACACGGCGCGAAGCTGCACAACCTGCGCAATGTCACGGTCGGCATTCCGCTCGCGCGGCTCGTCGCCGTAACGGGCGTGAGCGGTTCAGGCAAATCGACGCTCGCGCGCGACGTGCTGATGACCAACCTGCTCGATGCGGTCGGCCGCTCGGTGTTGTCGTCGCCGGCCACGCGGCGTGCGCGTAACGCGGTTCAGAGCGCGCCCGCGGCGAACCGTCGTTCGAGCGTGCTCGCGCGCAGTGCACCGCGTCCTGCGTACACGGTGAACCACGTATGGCAGGGCTGCGAATCGATCACCGGCTGGGAAGCGATCGACCGGGTGCTCGAAGTCGATCAGACGCCGATCGGCAAGACGCCGCGTTCGTGCCCGGCGACGTATATCGGCGTGTGGGACACGATCCGCAAACTGTTTGCCGATACGCTCGAAGCGCGGGCGCGAGGTTATACCGCGTCGCGCTTCTCGTTCAACACCGGCGACGGCCGCTGTCCCGCGTGCGAAGGCCAGGGCGTCCGTACGATCGGCATGAGCTTCCTGCCTGACGTGAAAGTGCCGTGCGATGTCTGTCACGGGCAGCGCTTCAATCCGGAAACGCTCGCCGTGAGCTGGCGCGGCAAGAACATCGGCGACGTGCTGACGATGGAAATCGACGAAGCCGTCGAGTTCTTCGCACCGATGTCGAACATCGCGCATCCGTTGCAATTGATGAAGGACGTCGGGCTTGGTTATCTGACGCTGGGCCAGCCTTCGCCGACGCTATCAGGCGGCGAGGCGCAGCGTATCAAGCTGGTCACCGAGCTGAGCAAGGTCCGCGACGACATCACGCGACGCGGACAGAAGGCGCCGCACACGCTGTACGTGCTCGACGAACCGACGGTCGGGCTGCACATGGCCGATGTCGCGAAGCTGATCCGCGTGCTGCACCGGCTCGCCGATGCGGGGCACAGCGTCGTGGTGATCGAGCACGATCTCGACGTGATCGCCGAAGCAGACTGGATCATCGATCTCGGCCCCGAAGGCGGTGCGAGCGGCGGCACGATCGTCGCAGCGGCCGCGCCGGAGCAACTGGTGCGTGTGGCGCGCAGTCACACGGGCGAGGCGTTGGCGCCGGTACTGGCGCGCAGTGGCGATCAGCCTGCGGTGGAAGCGCAGGTTAGTGTGGGGTGAGGGTTAGAAGATGCGTTCGCCGTGCCTGCGGAGTAGTGGCACGGCGAACGCCAGCGCGAGTGGCCTGCGCTCATTTGGTCGTGTAGCCACCATTGATCAACAACGTCTGACCAGTGATCCACCAGCCGTCCGTCACGAGATGGCGGATCAGCGGCACGACATCCTGAATGTCGGTTAGCCCCGTCTTGCTGAACCCCGACAGCGATGCAGCGGTCTTGTGATACGCAACAGCATCTGCGCCTTCGGCGGGGTAGAAGAACGGCGTATCCATCGGACCGGGTCCGACAGCGGTCACCGAAATACCGCGTGCACCGAATTCCTTCGACGCCGCGCGCGTGAAATGCTCAACCGGCGCCTTGCTGCCCGCATAGCTCGCGTAGAAAGGCGTGAACGCGCCGAGCAACGACGTGACGAGCGTCACGAGTTTGCCGTTGTCCTCGAGATGCTTGCCCGCCTCCTTGATGAAAAAGAACGCGCTCTTCGAGTTGACCGCGAACATGTCGTCGTACTCCGCTTCGGTGATCTCGACGAACGGCTTTTTCAGGACCTTGCCGACGGTGTTGATCGCGATATCGATCCGGCCGAACGCGCTCTTCGCATCGGTGAACAGTTTCTCGACTGCGGTCGCCGTCGTTAGATCGGCCTGAAATGCACGCGCGTCGGCACCGGTTTGCTTGATGGCCGCGACGGTTTGTTCCGCCGCGTCCGCCGTCGCTGCGCTGTTGTAGTGAACCGCCACCGCTTTTACGCCGTGCGCCGCGAGATCGCGGGCGATCAGGCCGCCCAGATTCTTGGCGCCGCCCGCGATGAGTGCGACCTTGCCGTTGAGCGAATGATCTGCCATGAAAACCTCCTCGTTACGATGGGACGTTCCAGTCTAGACAAAACATTGTTAAAGATAATCTAGTGAATACTGGATTAATTATCCTGATTCCTGAACAATCATCGAGATTCAGTCCACGCGGTGAGTCAGTTTTCGACGGGAATTAGCAATCGTCCGGGGCTTACTTCAACACGATCGACCGGATCTCCAGTTCGGAAGGAAACGCCGGGCCTCTGTACTTGATCATGACGATGTCATTCACCGCTTCATGAATCTGGCAGAAGCGACGGGTGGAGTTCCGGCGGTCCTCCTTTGACGTATCGCTGCGAAAGGGGACGTGACCCATCGATGTCCGTCACATCCAGAAGCGCACCCAGTTCCGCGCCGATCAATGCACGGCCCGACAGTGCCATCCTGTGTCCGGATCGATAGAGGGCTGCGATGACTCTGCCGGTGAATTGCGGCGACTCGCGACGCGTGGCCGGCATCGACTCCGGCGCGAACGACGCCAGGTACGCTCGGGCACGCTCCGTATCGAGGCCGCCCATCCAGATCGAGATCGCCGCGACATTGTGTTCGCGCAGTTCCCTTGCCATGTCGGCGGCCATCTTGTCGGCTCCGGCTTTTTGCGCGCCATACGCCGGACCGTGGTGATAGCAAACGGACCCGTAATGGCCGGTGTTCACGATCAATCCCTCGCCGTTGCGGATCAGCAAAGGTGCCGCGTAGTAACTCGCGACGAAGTGTGACCGCAGACCCACCGTGATCAGGTCTGCCGCATTCAGCGATTTCTGCCAGAAGCCACCAGGCGACGGCAACTCACCGACGTGCGCCGCGTTGTTGACGAGAATATCGAGCCGCCCGTGCTCGTTTCGAATGCGCTCGAAAAACGCTGCGACAGCCTGATCGTCCGCATGATCGACGACAACGGGGATTCCTTCACCGCCTGCTTCATCGATAAGTTTCGCGGTTGTGGCCACGGTTCCGCCGAATGGCGAATCATCTTCGGTCACGCTGCGACCCGTCACATAGACGGTCATGCCGGCCTGCCCCAGCGCAAGCGCGATCCCCTTTCCTGCTCCGCGGCTTGCGCCCGTGACGACTGCAATGGTTTTCTTCATGGATAACCTGTCCGTTCCCGATCTGTGATGTCATATCAATCTTGTGTCGCCTGGACCAGGCGGCTGAATCGCAGTGTAGGAGTTACGTCATGGAAACAGAAACGCACATTTCGGCGTCATGGTCACACCTGGATGACCGTGCTGTCCTTCGGGACTCCCGTCGAGTGGGCAGGGTCCTCGCGCGTGTCGGCGACAAGTGGAGCGTGCTGATCATCGTGTTGCTCCATCGTGGGCCGAACCGTTTCAACGTGATCAAGCGCTGCCTTGAAGGCGTCTCCCAGCAGATGCTGGCTCGCACGTTGCGAGCGCTGGAGCGCGATGGCATCGTCTCGCGGTCGATATTGCCCACCCGACCGCCACAGGTCGAATATGCACTGACGGCGCTTGGGCAGTCGCTGAGCCATCCTGTTCTGGTGCTGGGCAGTTGGGCGTGCGAGCACATAGACGAGATCGACGCCGCACAGCGTCGGTTCGACAGGGAGGAGAGACAGGCGAGTAGAGGGTTTGAAGCGGTTCCTTGAACCGCTCCACACGTCTCCTGCCTTATTGATGTCCACCCAGAATTGACCCGGCCGAAAAGGATATGGACCGACTCGATCAACTGAAGGTGTTCGTGCAGATCGCCGAGATGGGCAGTTTTATCAAGGCCGCGAACCGGCTCGAACTACCGCGCGCGACGGTGTCCGCGGCGATCCAGCAACTGGAAGCTGCGATGGGCACGCGTTTATTGCACCGGACGACGCGCACGGTGCAGCCAACCGCCGATGGCCTACTGTTGATCGAACGCGCGCGTGAACTGCTTGCGCATGCGGACGAACTCGATGGACTGTTTCATGCGCGGCTCGATGTGACCGGTCGCCTGACCGTCGATGTGCCGAGCCGGATCGCGCGTCGGCTGATCGCACCGATGTTGCCCGCATTGCTGCGGCGTCATCCGAAGCTGCAACTGGCGCTGCGTTCCACCGATCGTTCGATCGACCTGATCCAGGAGGGCGTCGACTGCGTGATACGCGTGGGTGAGCTGACGGATAGCAGTCTCGTCGTCAGGCCGCTTGGCCGTATCGCGCTGATCAATTGCGCGAGCCCCGGTTACCTGAACGAACATGGGGTGCCGGTCGATCCGCGGCAACTGGAGAGCGGACACTGGATGGTTGGCTATGCATCGCCGACGACCGGGCGCGAACTGCCATGGGAGTATCTGGCTGAAGGCGAAGGACACGTGTCGCATGTGGCGGTGCCGAGTCGCGTGATCGTTAACAACGCAGAGAACTATATTGCGTGTTGCCTCGCGGGTGTCGGCCTGATCCAGATTCCGCGCTTCGACGTGCAGTATCTGATCGATCAGGGGCGGCTCGTGGAAGTGATGCCGGAGTGGCGCGCGGCGTCGATGGATGTGTCCGCGCTGTATCCGCATCGGCGGCAGCGATCGCGAAGGCTCAATGTGTTTATCGACTGGTTTGAGGAATTGATGCAGCCGTATCTTGAGCGTTCGCGTTAGGCGCGTAACGATTGTCCTGTTTGCCGTTCGATGTACCGCAGGCGTTATTTCAGAGGAGCTTATAGCCTATGCCCGATGTCATCAAAACACTTAACGGTGTGCAGGTACTTGTCTTTTCCGCCGATGCTGCATCGATCACTAGCGAACCGGATGCCAATGCTTTGCTCGAGCAGATATGGGCACACGATGCGAGCTGGATCGCGATACCTGTTGAACGGTTGAGCGACGATTTCTTCGCGCTGCATACACGGCTTGCAGGAACCGTGTTGCAGAAGTTCGTGAATTACCGGGTGCAGGTGGCGATTGTCGGGGATCTGTCGCGGCATCTGGCGCGTAGTACCGCGTTGAACGACTTCGTGCGTGAGTCGAATCGCGGCGCGGCGGTGTGGTTCGTGCCGGACCTCGATGCGCTTGCTCTTCGACTCGCCGGAGCACCGGCTTCGCGTTGATCGAGTATTCGCACTACGGAATACAGTAAAGCGCACCGTTCGACACACGTCGCTTAATCTTCAATTTTTCTCAATGAGAATTAGCGCATCCGCTATCGCTTCAATGCGAATGCGCTAGCGAATCTTGTCCTGCTAAAGCGGCGCGGCCTTTGGCAAGGCGCCTGCCGGGATCGGTACACGATACGACGGCAACATATCGCCATCGCCGCAACCCAAGTCAACACACAAATTCGCACTTCGATAGAAGTAAATATCGGTGGACAGGTTTTATTTCAGCCCATTACATTCTGGTTTCCTTATAAAAAAGAGATACCACGATGCAGCGGACAATCGACAAGAAATGACGATCTGATTTCGTAGTCAGGTTGTTGCGACCAGAGCTTCGTCGCACGGAGAAACCTGCTTCCAGATCGCTCGTAATCCCTCCCTCGTACATTTCCATCGCTGGCTTCTCGCAGTAGAGGCCGGATGGGTCACGTCGTGCCTAAGCATCGGCGAGATCTCTTATATAAACAATAATGGGTACTTCCAAAGGCATTCGGAATTCCGTCGGAATCCAGATCATCTGCGCCGGCCTGGCGAGTCTGTCTGGCGTGATCGCCTGTTCCGCCAACGCGCAGGAAGCCACGCCGGCAGTTGCTGCAAGTGCCGCGAGCGCGGCAAGTGCAGCGACTACCGCAAGCGCTCCCGTAGCCGCCAGTGCACCGCAAGACGCAGTCAAGGGCGATGCAGTGAGTCTCAAACCGGTCGTCGTCACGGGATCGCGGATTCCCCGTTCGCAAAAGGAAGGACCGACGAGCGTCACGGTTATCACCAGCAAGGACCTTGAGACCAAAGGCTACCGGAATGTCTACGATGCGCTGGCCCAGCAAACCCAGAATACGGGATTTACTCAGGGCGCCGACTATGGAAATACCAACACGCCTGCAGCGAATGCAATCAACCTGCGCGGATTAGGTGCGAACCACACGCTGGTCCTGGTCGACGGGCGCCGGGTAGCCGACTATCCGGTCGCCTACGATGGCAGCGTCAACTTCGTGAACATGGCGAATATCCCGTCGGAGATGATCGACCGCATCGAAATCCTGAATGGCGCGGCGTCGGCAGTCTACGGTTCCGATGCGATCGCGGGCGTCGTGAACATCATCATGAAGAAGCATATCGATGGCGTGGAAGTGAACG
Organism: Paraburkholderia acidicola; assembly: GCF_002362315.1. GTDB lineage: Bacteria > Pseudomonadota > Gammaproteobacteria > Burkholderiales > Burkholderiaceae > Paraburkholderia > Paraburkholderia acidicola. The sequence goes on along the minus strand of NZ_MTZV01000002.1, from coordinate 370,910 downwards.
TGAAAGGCGGCACGACACAGGATGGAGGCGGTACCAACGGACGGGTGCAGATATCCGGTGGCAAGGACTTCGGTGCGCTAAGCACGGTCTTCGGCATCGAGGTGAGCAGGACCAATCCGATCTGGTCGGCGCAGCGCGACTTCATGTCGTCAGCGACGCTTGAGGGAGAAACACCGATGTCGATCTGGTCGCGCCAGAATCTCGATACCGGGCAGTACCTCGGCGGGCCTGCTTCTTGTGGCGCGCTCAGCGGTATCCATGCGTTCGGCGGCAGCGTGTCGACCGTCAATGGAAAGAGCGGTGCGTATTGCGGCAGCGGCAAGGCGCAGCCGGACTTCTGGACAACCCAGACGGGCAACACCAGCGAGAACATCTATGGCGGGTTCGAGTACCGTCTGAACGACAAGACGACGCTGTTCGGTACGGCTTCCGGCGCGTGGGATCAGACCAGCAACAATACGCGGGGACCGCGCTGGACGTCGGCCGCTGCGAGCACCGGTTACTTCTTCAACCAGACAACCGGCGCCGACGAAGTGTGGAGCAAACGCTTTGCGCCGGAGGAGATCGGTGGTGCGTCGGTGTGGGACAAGCACTGGAACGACGCGTCGGGCAATCTTGCACTCGGTGTGCGCGGCGCGATCGGCGACAGCAGCTGGAACTACGAAGCGGCCTACAGTGCGTCTGGTTATCAGAGCCGCGAGACGATACCGATTCTGAAATCATCCATCGATACGTACTATCTGGGTCCGCAGTTAGGAACCACCGCGGGCGGTGTGCCGATCTACGCACCCAATGCCAGCCGCTTTGCGACACCGCTCACGCCGTCACAGTTCGGCTCGCTCTTTAGCGAATCCGCAAGCCAGGACAATTCGTGGACGCAGACCTTCAGCCTGAGTGCCAACGGCAATCTGTTCAAGCTCCCGGCCGGCATGGTCAAGGCGGCCGGGGTGCTCGAATACGGTACGCAGGGGTTCAGCAATACGACCGATCCGCTGATCTACCAGGGCGCGTATTACAACCCCAACGATACGGGGACGTTTAGCGGCAATCGCCAGCGTTATGCGGCCGCCGTCGAGTTCAACATTCCGCTCATCTATCAGCTCGATGCGACCGTCGCGGGCCGCTACGATGACTACTTTTATGGCGGCCACAGCGCCGGAAAACTGACCTATCAACTGGGCCTCGAATATCGACCCATCAACACATTTCTCGCACGAGGCAACTACGGGACGAGCTTCAGGGCGCCCGATATGAATTACCTCTTTCAGGGCAAGCAGAAGGGCTACTACCCGAGTACCACCGACTACTATCTCTGCAACCAGTCGGGCCAACCCCTGAACAACTGCGAATTTGCGAATATGTCGCCGGGCGCCAACAGTGTCCAGTCGGGCAACAGCAACCTCCAGCCGGAAAACGGTACCTCGTGGGGCTATGGATTTGTGTTTTCGCCGACCGCGGATGTCGATTTTTCGGCCGACTACTACAACATCCGCATCGACAATCTCGTGACGGTGATCAACTCGGACAACCTGTTGCGTACCGAGGCCAAATGTCGCGAGGGACAACTCAACATCAACTCGCCGGATTGTCAGGACGCGCTGGCGCGCGTGGTGCGCAATCCGCTGACGGCGGTGCTGAATCCGGGCGCGATCAACGAGATACTCGTGAATCCGATCAATGCGGCCATGGAGCGCACCAGTGGTTTCGATCTGACCGGCAAGTGGCGCTTCAGGACACGCGGGCATGGCAATTTTCTCTGGACCGCCAGTTTCACGAAGGTGCTGTCGCACAAGTTCCAGCAGTACGCGAACGGCCCGGTGCAGGACTTGCTGCATTCGCTGCAGGATCCCACTAACACCCCGGAGTGGCCGGACAAGCTGACGGTCAGCGTGACGTGGTCGTTTGCGAAATGGATTTCGACCTTGCAGGTCGAGCGTTACGGCAAGGTACCGAATGCGGAGCAGACGGGCTATCTGACACCGACGGCACTCGCCAACCTGAGCATCGCGCATGAATTCAGCAAGGACACGTCGGTGACGCTCGTCGTCAACAACCTCATGAACACCATCAAGCACGACGATTCCGGCGGATGGCCGTACTATACCGTTGGCTACTACATGCCTTACGGGCGGACTTTCTGGCTGGAATTCGATCACCGCTTCAACTGAGCACTACTGGAGAACCAGAACATGAACATTCGACTTCATCATCTGGCGGCATCGATCATGCTGATTGCATCGAGTGCGGGCTTTGCCGCTACCGCACCGTCCACCGCGACCACTGCTAACGCTACGCCGGTGCATTTACCGCCTGGCATCGCGTGGCAACAAGGCGATGTGGATGCGGCCTTTGCGCTGGCTAAAACGTCCGGCAAACCGCTGCTGCTCTATTGGGGCGCTGTCTGGTGTCCGCCGTGCAACCAGGTCAAGGCCACCATTTTCAGTCAGCAGGCATTCAAGGACCGCTCGTCGTTTTTCGTTCCGGTCTATCTCGACGGCGATAGTGCGAATGCGCAGAAGGTCGGCGAGCGATATAAAGTGCGCGGCTATCCGACGATGATCCTGTTCAAGCCCGATGGAACGGAGATTACCCGGCTGCCTGGTGAAGCCGATCCCGATCGCTATATGCAGGCGTTATCGGCGGGCTTGAATGCAGCGCATCCGGTCAAGCAGACCTTTGCCATCGCATTGAAAGACGGTGCGAAACTGACCCGCGATGACTGGCGCATGCTGGCCAACTATTCGTGGGACACGGATGGCGACTTGCCGGTGCCGGCGGACCGCATCGGCACGACGTTGCAAACGCTGGCCCGGCATGCAAAGGCCGATCACGCACCGGCCGAGTCGCAGCGGCTCGAATTGACGGCGGTGAACATTGCGGCATCGGGCGATCCGAAGCAAAGCGGCACGCTAGACAAGACCACTGCGCTGGCAGCGTTGCATCAGGTGTTGCAAGACCCGAAACTTAGCCGCGACGACTTCGATGCTCTGATCGAGAGCCCCGCGGACGACACGACCTATCTCGTCGGCAAGGGCACGCCCGCGCAACGCGATCTGGCGAAGCAATGGGACGCGGTACTCATGCGTCTCGCCGCCGATACTTCGTTGTCGACGACTGACCGGTTGTCGGCGCTCGATGGCCGCGTGAACCTCGCGCGACTCGACATGCCGAAACCGGCGCCGCTCGCTAAACCGCTACTCGATGTGGTGCGCGAACAGGTTGCTGCCGCGGACAAGGCAACGACTAGCGCATGGGAACGGCAGTCGGTGATCAGCGAAGGCGCCGAGACGCTGACCGATGCGGGGTTGATCGACGAATCGGATACGTTGCTGAAGTCGTCGATGGGACGTTCGCCCGCGCCGTACTATTTCATGTCGGAACTCGCAGCGAATGCGAAGGCGCGCGGCGACAAGGCCGCTGCGCTCGACTGGTACCAGCGTGCCTACGATGCATCGAGCGGACCGGCAACCCGTCTGCGCTGGGGCGCAAGCTATTTCGCTGGAGCCGTCACACTCGCACCTGACGACGCTGCGCGCATCCAGCGCGTTGCCTCCGATCTGCTCGTTCAGGCGGGCCAGACGCCCGGCGCGTTCTATGGCACCAACCGGCGCGCACTGAGCAAGGTCGTCACGCAACTCGAACAGTGGAACAAGGGCGGGGCACACGATTCGACGGTGAAGGTGATCGTCAAACAGTTCGAAGGCGTGTGCAGCAAGCTGCCCGCCGGCGATGCAGCGCTAGCGACGTGTGAGAGTCTGATCCGGCCGGTTAAGGCTTGAGATTGAGGCAGGGCCAGGAAAGAGACAAGCGAGTGAGAGCGGTCCGCGTTGCGGCGGTAGCGCGGACCTTGCGGCAACGCGGTATAGCGTGTCTTGCGCAGTCAGGCAAACGTGAGTTCGCCTGGTGTGTGCGCGGCTAATATCGCGGCCTGACTGGGGAAGACAATGTCGTCATCGGCTCTCGAACTGGACAGGATAATCGCGCCCGTGAAAGCGAAAGCGCGCATTCAAGCACTCGACGTGATTCGAGGGCTGTCCATCCTGGGGATTCTCGCGGTCAATGCCGATGGGTTTGCGTCGACCATGTTGTCCGCACTCAATCCACCCACCTGGCTGTTTCCCAATCAAGGCTGGACGGCAATCCTGTTCTGGATCATGGATGCGTTCTTCCACGATAAATTCGTCACGCTGTTTTCGATGCTATTTGGCGTGTCGCTGTTCCTTGTCGGCGGCGAACGATCGGACAGGCAGAAAGGTAGATTGCTACGGCGCAGGCTAACCGTGCTGTTCGTGTTCGGGTTGCTGCATGGTTTTGGCATCTGGTGGGGTGACATCCTGTCGCTTTACGCGATGACAGGCGCCATCATGTTCTTCTGCCGGTCGTGGCAACCGAGGACATTGATGATCGTAGGTATCGTCCTGTACGCCTTCATGCAGTGCAAAGAGTTGCCGCCTGGCGCATTGCCGTTCGCTTCTCCCGAGGCGAGGGCTCAGGCGGTGGCGAAGATGGTTCCGGGTCGTGCATCGATCGCCAGACGCAAGGCGCGGGCCGTCGTCGAGCAGACCGAAGCCACGAGTTCCTGGGCCGGCGCCTACCGTGAAAATGCGCGCGAATACCTGCGCCTTCTGTCGGGCAATCCGTCGCTCGTGCCCGCGACGCTCGCTCTGATGATGATCGGTCTGGCGTTGTTCAAGTCCGGCTTCCTCGCGGCAAGATCGAGCACACGACGCTATACAACCGTGATCGCCACCGGTGCGATCGCGTTAGCCGTTGTAGGGTGGCTCACCTGGCAGAAGGACATCGCAGGCGTACCGGTTCTGGGCGGAGACGTCGTCGCGTTGTTGCTCACACCGGTTATCTCTCTGGCTTACGCCAGTACCCTGATCCTGATCTTGAGGGCGGGCGCGGCATTCGCGCTGTCACCACTAGCGGCCGCGGGGCGGATGGCTTTCACCAACTACCTGACCCAATCGCTGATCATGACGTCGATCTTTTACGGCGGTCGCGGGGCGCTGATGGGCGAGATCGACAGACCCGGCCTCTGGGGCATCGTCATTGCCGTGTGGGCACTACAGTTAATCTGGTCGCCGCTCTGGCTGTCGCGCTTCGAGATGGGGCCGTTTGAATGGGTATGGCGCTGCCTGACCTACGGCCGCCGGCTCCCTCTGCTTAAGCAAACGTGACACCGGAAGCCGTCGCGTCGTCTTCCGGAGTACGCCATCAGTCGCGGCTCATCAATTCTGCGACCCCAGCCACGCATCCGTCAGCCCCATCTCATAGGCAGCAATCAACTGCTGTAGATGCGTACTGGGATGGTACGCATCGGCGAACATATAAATCTGATCCGCGTTGGGCGCCACATAGGTGGACGGACTACAAAAAAGCGCGCTGTCGGAATCCGCCGCATAGGGAATCGGCAAGGGAATTGGCCCGCACGCCACCTGCGTAGCGTTGCTGCCGTCGTACTGGAACCCAAGGCTCTGGAAATTAGCGGCGGTCTGATTGAAGAACGTATAAGCGTCGATCTGCAGCACGGCTGTTGAAGCAGGCAATGCAGCCGCCAGCCCCGTGTTCAACGCTTGCGTGATCTGCTGCAACGCCTGCATCGAACCGGGTAGTTGCTGCTCTGCCGCCGCACCGGCTGGTGTCTTGCTGAGATCAGGCACGTTCTGCACCGCAACGTGCTTCGCGCCGTTTGCGAGCAGCGTCTGCACGATGCCAGCCAGCTGGTTCCCGACCTGTGTTGCGGTAGGCAAGACCGCTGTCAATGCCGTGGCCGGATCGGTTCCTGACTGGATCGCATTCACCCACGCGCCATACACGTCCTGAACATCGTTACCGCCGGCCTGGATCAGCACCAGTTGATGGGTGTTGAAGCGTTGGTGCTGAGCGAGGTAAGCGGCGACCTGTGAGGTGACCGGTGTTTGCAACTCGCCGGTGTCGCCGGTGGCATCGCCGGGATTGGGCGGATTCGCCACACGTGCGCCGCCTTGCGCATAGCCGAAGCCGTTGGGTTGATTGACACTCGGTTGGCCGAAGCCGCCTGTCAATGCCGGTGTCAACGTGACGTTATAGTGCGCGGCAATGCGTTGTACCGCGATCAAACCCGGATTGGTGGTGTAGCGACCGCCGCCGAATCCGCTAGCGTAGGCATACGTACCGACGTCGGACAAACTGTCGCCGAACGACACGACCTGCTCGATCCGGTTCGGGTTGTCGGATGCAATACCGCCACCGCAGGCGGACACGGTCAGGCAAACAGCGCAACTCAGGACAAGACGCAACCAGGACCTTGAATCCATAAGCACCTCGGCAGACAGGAGTGAAGGCAAAGCGGCGCCTGCTGCTTTGCCTTGCCAAGGTTCCACGTTGTACCTATCCACCGAACGATCGTCAACTTGCTCGAACGTGTGAAAAGCCGGCTTCGTCGTGGGTGAATCCCAAACGACGAAGCCGTTTCCCGCTTAACTTCCCAGCGCCGGATCGCTCTTGCTGCTGCGGCCCGTTTCGACGTGCCCACCCAGACGACGGACGAAGCTTTGATCCGTATCGACGGTGACGGTCAGGTCGTACCAGCCGTACACTTTCCGCAGATCGAGATACACGTTGCCGTTATCGCCGCCACGGACGCGTTTGATGATGACGTTGCCCGGATCGTAGGCATTGGCGATCGTGAACGTGCACGCCGTGGTACCGGTATTGCGCAGCCGCAGATCCAGATTGCCGTTGATGACATCGTAGCCTTCCAGCACTTCCGGAATGGCCGTTGCGCCGTTGCTGCCGTCGAGCCCTGCCAACGTGCCCGCAAAGCGGCGCAGGAAGCTGTTCGGTCCGTACACCGTGTAGTCGAACGCACCTTCATGCTTGAACGGCAGCAGGTAGTCGACGAGACGCTTGCCGGATTCGACCGTGTAGGTGCGCGGCCCGTAGATGCTGCCCGCCGAATACACGAGCAACGATACGGCGGCACGGCCCGTGTTGATGAAGCGCATCGTGAGACGGCTGCTGCCCGCGTCGTGAGCGATGCGCACAAATGTTTCGTAAGGCAGCGCGCGCAGCGGACGCACACCCGCTTCCTGTTTCGGTACAGCCTGCTGGGCAGGCGGCACCGGCACATAGTCGGGATGGCGCAACTGGTCCGGCGGCACGTAACCGGTCGTGCTCGGCAGCGGCGGGAACGCATCGTTCGGGTTGATGAAGTTGAACGCCGATGTGAGGTCGCCGCTCACTGCACGGCGCCACGGCGTGATGTTCGGCTCGGGGATGTTGTACTGCTTGCCGAAGCGCGCTTCGATAAAGCGGATCACCGACGTATGGTCGAACAGTTCCGAGCACACCCAGCCGCCTTTCGACCACGGCGACACCGCGATCAACGGTACGCGCGGTCCCATCCCGTACGGGCCTGCTGCGTAGTTGCTGTTGCCGGCGAAGTATTCGTTCGAGGTATCGACGGTCGACAGTCCGTTGGTGCTGTTCGGTGCGAACGGCGGCGGCACGTGATCGAAGAAGCCGTCGTTCTCGTCGTAGTTGATCAGCAGGACCGTCTTGCTCCACACCTCCGGGTTCGACGTCAGCACCTGCAACACCTGGTCGATGTACCACGCGCCGTAGTTGACCGGCCAGTTCGGGTGCTCGCTATACGCCTCCGGTGCGGTGATCCACGAGACCTGCGGCAACGTGTTGTTCTGTACGTCCTGACGCAGGATGTCGAAGAAGGTGCCACCCGCGGAAACATTGGTGCCGATGCGTGCCCTGTCGTACAGCGGGTTGCCAGGTTGCGCGTTGCGGTACTGGTTGAAGTACAGCAGCGAGTTGTCGCCGTAGTTGCCGATGTAGGGATCGTTGGTCCACCCCCACGAGCCCTGCGCGTTGAGCCCGGTGCCCTGGTCCTGGTAAATCTTCCACGTGATGCCGGCGTTTTGCAGGACTTCCGGAAACGTCGTCCAGCCGTAGCCAAGTTCCGAGTTGTCGATCACCGGGCCGCCGCCGCTGCCGTCGTTGCCGACCCAGCCGGTCCACATGTAGTAGCGATTCGGATCGGTCGGTCCGAGCAGCGAGCAATGATACGAGTCGCAGATCGTGAACGCGTCGGCGAGCGAGTAGTGGAACGGCATGTCGTCGCGCGTCAGGTAGGCCATCGTCGTGGTGCCTTTCGACGGCACCCACTGGTCGTAGCGGCCGCCATTCCACGCAGCGTGCGTGCTGCTCCAGTCGTGCGGCAGGTCCTGCAGGAACTGCAGGCCGAGGTTCGGTGCAGTGGGATGGAACGGCAGCACTTCGCCGGCTGCGCCGCCGGCGGTGAGCGGTTGATTCCACACGGGCTTGCCGGTCGGCAGGCTAATGGCACGGGTATCCCCAAAGCCGCGCACGCCCCTCAGCGTGCCGAAGTAATGATCGAACGAACGGTTCTCCTGCATCAGGATGACGATGTGCTCGACGTCGCGGATGCTACCGGTCGTGTTGTTGGCTGGAATCGCGAGCGCATTGCGGATGCCGAGCGGCAGCATCGACAGCGCAGTCGCGGAACCGGCAGCCTGGGCGGCTGCGCGTAGAAAATCACGGCGATTTTTTGAGGTCATGTTGAGCCTGGGTCTTCAGTAAGTGGGTAGAGCGACGGTGCAAACAACTCGGCACGGCACCGATCCGGGTGCAGCAACTTCAATCGACGGTGTGAATCACGGGTGGGGCGAGACTTTCAGATGCGGCTGCGCCATCGGCTTGCGACGAAGCCGGGGCGGGTGGGGTGACGATCGTGGCGGGCGAGGCGTTGAAAGCGGAGGCGGATTGCGCGGCGGGCGTGCTGCCCTGCGAGGATTGCGCTGATTGGGATGACGAAGCAGCGGCGCCGGACGCACGGGCGCCGTCGTCGTCGCTGCAGCCCGCGACGAGCGCGCAGCAACAGAACGCCAGCACCACAGTGGGGCGTTGGAGCGGGCGGGTTAAACGTTTGCTACGGTGTACAGCGAAACTGCGGAATTCTGGGGGGAATTCGGGGGACATGACGCTCTCCGGCACTCAAGCAGATTGCCGGGCGACGTGTCGACGCACGTTGGCCCTGCAGTCAACAAGCATAACCAGTAGCGTGTTTAGGAATTGTGAATCCGGCGCGATGACCTTGCTGCTCCGGATGGTGCTGCGTTCAAGCTTTCGGGAACGTTACCGCATATTTAATGATTCAGCTATCACGTGTTGCGCCGACGAACGACACGATCGCGTCGTTCAGTGCGTCGGGCGCATCGCGATGCGGTGAATGTCCGCAGCCGTTCAGCTTCGCCAGTTGCGCTTGCGGTACCTGCGCGGCGATCGTTTCGATCTGCGTCATCGTGCCGTAGTGATCGTCATGGCCTTGCACTGCGAGCAGCGGGCAGCGGATGGTCGACAACTGCTCGACGATGTTCCAGGAGCGGAATGCCGGGTCGAGCCAGATGTCGTTCCAGCCGTAGAACGCGGAATCGACGTCGGCATGATAGCGCGCGAGCCGCTCGCGCAGATCGGTTGATTCGTAGAGGCGTTTTGCTTCGCGGATGCTGTCGATCGACAGGTCCTCGACGAACACGTGCGGCGCGATCGCGACGGCGCCGGCCAGCGCGGCGGGGAAGGCCGCCGCGTACAGCAGCGCGATCGAACCGCCGTCGCTATGGCCGATCACCCACATCCGCGCACGTGTTTTTGCGTCGACACCGAGCGCGTCGAGCAGGGCAGGCAGCACGTCGTGCGCCTGGCGGTGCATGAAATCGACGGGCCAGTGTTCGGTGTGCGGGCGTGGTGTCGACTGCCCATAACCGGGGCGCGAGTAGATGAGTCCGCGCATGCCGAGCCGTGCACAAAGTGTTCGTGGCCAGTCGCGCCATGTGGCGACCGAGCCGGCGCCTTCGTGCAGGAACACCGCGAGCGGCGCGTCGTGTGTGTCATGTGTGCCCGCTTCAAGCCAGCGATATTCGATGCGCAGTGCATCGCGTGTCGCGGTGGCGGGTAACGTAGCGAATTCGCTGGCTGCGGCGGTGGTCGTCGCGTTCGACGGAAGCGGCATGACGTTCCTCAGAGCAGTTCCCGCAGCTTGAAGCGTTGAATCTTGCCGGTCGCGGTTTTCGGCAGATCGTCGACGAAGACGATGTCGCGTGGATACTTGTGCGGTGCGAGCCGCTCTTTCACGAACGCCTTCAGTTCGTCGGCGAGTGTGCCCGAATCGACGGCGCTCTGCTTCAGCACGACGAACGCGCGGGTTTTGACGAGACCGCCGTGATCGACGCCGACAACGGCCGCTTCGAGCACCGCATCGTGCTGGACGAGCACCATCTCGACTTCGACCGGCGATACATACTGGCCGCTCACCTTCAGCATGTCGTCGCTGCGTCCCGCGTAGACGTAGCAGCCGTTCGCCAGCCGGCGATACTTGTCGCCGCTTCTGATCCATTCGCCGAGAAACGTCGCGCGCGATTTCTCGCGATTGCTCCAGTACATCAGCGCCGCGCTCGGCCCCTTGATATACAGGTCGCCGACATCGCCATCGGCGACCGGCTGGCCCGTTTCGTCGCGCAGTTCGACGTCGTAGCCGGGCACGGGACGGCCAGTCGTGCCGTACTGCACATCGCCGGCGCGGTTCGACAGGAAGATGTGCAGCATTTCGGTCGAACCGATGCCGTCGAGAATATCGCAACCGAAGTGCGCAGCGAAGCGTTCGCCGACTTCGCGCGGCAACGCTTCGCCGGCGGATGTGCAGATGCGCAGCGAAACATCGGCGCGCGCCGGCAGGTCCGGACACACGAGCAGGTTTGCGTAGAGCGTCGGCACGCCATAGAAGATCGTCGGACGATGGCGCACGAGCCGCTCGAACACGGCGTCGGCGGTGGGGCGTCCGGCCATCAGGATCGCGGTCGCACCGACGGTCAGCGGAAACGTGAGTCCATTGCCGAGCCCGTACGCAAAGAACAGCTTGGCCGCCGAGAACACTACGTCGTGTTCGCCGATGCCGAGTATCGGTTTCGCGTACAGCTCGGCGGTCCAGTAGAGGTTGGCGTGTGTATGAACCGTGCCCTTCGGCTTGCCAGTCGAGCCCGATGAGTAGAGCCAGAACGCGATGTCGTCGGCGCCGCTCGACGTGGCGCGGACAGCGGGCGGCGCGTGCCCGATCAGATGACTCAATACATACGCGCAGGGCAGGTCGCCCGCTCCAGGTTGCGAGGCGATCAGCGTGCAGCCGTCATGCTCGGCGTCGTTCAAAGCTTGCGCGATGACTGGCAGCAACGCGCCCGATGCGATCACCGCGCGCGCGTGGCTGTGCGTGAGCATGTAGACGTAATCGGCGGAAGTGAGCAGCGTGTTTGCGATCACCGGTACGACGCCTGCATACAGCGCGCCGAGAAAGGAGATAGGCAACTCGACGGTGTCGTGCATCACGAGCAGGATGCGCTCCTCTGCGTGAATGCCGAGCGAGCGCAGTGCGGTTGCGAAACGGCGCGCGTGGTCTTCGAGTTCGGCGTAGCTCGTTGCGCTCGTGTCGTCGATATATGCGGTCTTTGTTGCGCGCTGTTGATTGAGATCAAACAGATGCGCCGCGAAGTTGAAGCGCGCGGGTGGCGGCGTTGCGATTTCCTGTGCGGGCGGGCTCGCCGGTGTGTCCAGCAGGGCTTGCATGGTTCCTCCAACGGTGGGCGGCGTCGACGGGATGGCTATGACGATGGCGAGGCGTGTCGGCCTGATCAGGACGGCGTGAATTCGATCGCGCCTTGCGGCAGCAGATACAGGATCAGCGCTTCGCCACCCGCCACCGTCGGACGATGCGCGCTACCCGGCCCGTAGACGCACCAGCCCGCGGGATGACCGTCGAACGTGGCGCCTTCATCGATCGGCATGATCAGATCGATCTCGCCGTTCGGATGAACGTGGTGTGGGCCGGCAAGATTGTTCATGTCGACGACATCGACCGAGAAGCCGTGGGTTTCCGGCAGCGCCTTGAAGATGCGGCCGTAACGGATGCCGCCGCCCTCGCGATTGCACAGCCAGCCTTCGGCGACACCGGTGCGGCACGCTGCGGCCAGATCGCGGAAGACAGTGCTATCCGCGGGCCACGTTGCATTGAGCCAACCAGCGAGTGCACCGTCGAGCGGACGGTCGGCCAGTTGCGAAGTGACGCCTGCGATGAGGCGCTGAAAATCGTCAGGGGACATGGGGGTCTCCGTGGATCGCCGGCCGCATGTCAGTGCATGCGAGGCCGGCGACCGTCTCCGGGACGCGGCCGCTAAAAGCGGCTGCGTACGTCAGCGTTTGTTATTCCGCCGGGTTTTGGCGAAAATTAACCGCTTGCTTGATGCATGTCAAGCACTATAGTACACATTAAAGCGGATATCGAATCTCTCATATGAAGCAAACTTACTCTGCTGACCCTGCCGCCGATGTGCCCGATGTTGACGCGCCGAAAGGCGAGCGCGATCCGTTTCTCACCGCGATGGGCGAGCGCGTGCGGCTGCTGCGTGCGCGCCGCGGCATGACCCGCAAGGCGCTCGCACAGGAGACCGGTCTTTCCGAGCGGCATCTGGCGAATCTGGAGTCCGGGGTCGGCAACGCCTCGGTGCTGGTGCTGCGGCAGATCGCGACGACGCTCAACTGCCCGCTCGCCGAGGTGATCGGTGACGAGACGACGTCGTCGGCCGAGTGGCTGTTGATCCGCGAACTGCTGCAGGGCCGCGATCAGGCCGCGCTGCAGCGCGCGCGGCTCGCGCTCGCGGAGATGTTCGCGCAGGCACCGCGCGATCCGCATCGCAAGGACCGGATCGCGCTGATCGGGCTGCGCGGCGCGGGTAAATCGACGCTGGGCCGGATGCTCGCGCAGGAACTGAAGGTGCCGTTCGTCGAACTGAACCGGGTCATCGAGCAGCTGGCGGGCTGTCCGCCGTCGGAGATTCATTCGCTGTATGGCGCGAGTGCGTACCGGCGGTACGAGCATCGTGCGCTGGAGGCGGTGATCCAGGAGCACGAACGCGCGGTGATCGCGTCGCCGGGCGGGCTGGTGTCGGAGGCGGGGACGTTCAACGCACTGCTCGCGCACTGCTTTACGGTCTGGCTGCAGGCCACACCCGAAGAACACATGCGGCGCGTGGTCGCCCAGGGCGACCTGCGGCCGATGTCGGGCAATAACGAAGCGATGGACGACCTGAAGCGGATTCTGGCCGGTCGCGGCGAGCTATACGGACGCGCGGACATGACGTTCGATACCAGCGAAAAGACGCTCGCCGACGCCTATCTGCAACTGCGCGACCGGCTGGCGGCGCGGCTCGCGGCCGAAACGGCGGAGGATCGAGGCATCGAATGATGCACTAAAGTGCTTTACATGGGAAAAATAATGCACTATTGTTCGATCAAGCCTGCATCGAACAGCGTGCATTTATTTGGAGACACCCCATGTCCACAGCCGAAACCGTCGCTCCCCCCGCGACCCAACCGGTCGACTATCGCACCGCCCCCGCGCAATACCGGCACTGGAAACTGAGCTTCGAAGGTTCGGTCGCGACACTCGGCATGGACATCGCTGAAGACGGCGGCATTCGCGACGGCTACAAGCTGAAGCTCAATTCGTACGATCTCGGCGTCGACATCGAATTGCACGACGCAATCCAGCGCATCCGCTTCGAGCATCCGGAAGTGCGGACCGTGGTGATGACGAGCCTCAAGGACCGCGTGTTCTGCTCGGGCGCGAACATCTTCATGCTTGGCCTCTCGTCGCACGCGTGGAAGGTCAACTTCTGCAAGTTCACCAACGAAACGCGCAACGGTATTGAAGATTCGTCGCGTCATTCGGGACTCAAGTTCATCGCCGCCGTGAATGGTGCGTGCGCCGGCGGTGGTTACGAACTCGCGATGGCCTGCGATGAAATCTGGCTGGTGGATGACCGGTCGTCGTCGGTTGCGTTGCCGGAAGTGCCGCTGCTTGGTGTACTGCCGGGCACCGGTGGTCTCACGCGGCTCACCGACAAGCGCAAGGTTCGTCACGATCGTGCGGATATTTTCTGCACCGTTGTCGAAGGGATTCGTGGCGAGCGTGCGAAGGAATGGCGGCTCGTCGATGAAGTGGTCAAGCCGAACCAGTTTGATCAGGCTATCCAGGCGCGTGCGCTCGAACTTGCTGCGCAGAGCGATCGCCCGGCTGAGGCACAAGGCGTTGCGCTGATCCGCATCGAACGTACTGAACGTCACGACGGCCTCGGCTACGCGACTGTCGACGTCGCGATTGATCGTGCGAAACGTACCGCTACGTTTACTGCGAAAGCTCCCGCCACGCCGCAGCCCGACGACATCGATGGCATCGTCGCGGCCGGCGCGCAGTGGTGGCCGCTGCGCTTCGCGCGTGAACTCGACGATGCGATTCTCTCCATGCGCACCAACGAACTCGATATCGGCACATGGATTTTCCGTACCGAGGGTGATGCGCGTGCGCTGCTCGCCGCCGACGCATCGTTGATGCTGCACCAGCAGCACTGGTTCGTGCGTGAGACGATCGGCCTGCTGCGCCGCACGCTCGCGCGCATCGACGTGTCGTCGCGCTCGCTGTTCGCGCTGATCGAACCGGGTTCATGCTTTGCGGGCACGTTCGCGGAACTCGCGTTCGCGGCCGACCGTACCTATATGGCCGCGCTGCCCAGCAACGAAGACGAAGAACCGGTCATCACGCTGTCGGAAGTCAACTTCGGTCTGTATCCGATGGTCACGCATCAGTCGCGGCTTGCGCGGCGCTTCTATGACGAAGCGGCGCCGCTCGATGCGGTCCGCGCGAAGATTGGCAGTGCGATCAGGCCAGTCGAAGCCGAGCGTCTTGGACTCGTGACCGCCGCGCCGGACGACATCGACTGGGCCGACGAAATCCGCATCGCGCTCGAAGAGCGCTCGGCGATGTCGCCCGATGCGCTGACCGGTCTCGAAGCGAACCTGCGCTTCAACGGGCCGGAGACGATGGAGACGCGCATCTTTGGTCGTCTCACCGCGTGGCAGAACTGGATTTTCAACCGGCCGAATGCGGTGGGCGAGAAGGGTGCGCTCAAGGTGTACGGCAAGGGCAGCAAGGCGCAGTTCGACGTCGCGCGAGTTTGACGCGCGCATTCCGCACAAGGAACCGACATGTCCACGATTAACTACAGCGACAAGATCCCGAACAACGTGAACCTCGCCGACGACCGCGCCTTGCAGCGCGCGCTCGAACAATGGCAACCGAACTTCCTGTCGTGGTGGGGCGATATGGGCCCGGACGGCTCGCACAACTACGATGTCTATCTGCGTACCGCTGTTAGTGTCGATGCGGGCGGCTGGGCGCATTTCGATCACGTGAAGATGCCCGACTATCGCTGGGGGATTTTTCTCGCACCCGGTGAGCAGGACCGCACGATCCACTTCGGCGAACACAAGGGCGAAGCCGCCTGGCAGGACGTGCCGGGCGAGCATCGTGCGAACCTGCGCCGCATCATCGTCACGCAGGGCGACACGGAACCCGCATCGGTTGAACAGCAGCGTCATCTCGGGCTCACCGCGCCGTCGATGTACGACCTGCGCAACCTGTTCCAGGTGAATGTCGAAGAAGGGCGACACCTGTGGGCGATGGTGTATCTGCTGCATCGTTACTTCGGCCGCGACGGACGCGAGGAAGCCGAAGCGCTGCTCGGCCGCCGCTCCGGCGACGACGACAATCCGCGCATTCTCGGCGCCTTCAACGAGAAGACGCCGGACTGGCTCGCGTTCTACATGTTCACGTACTTCACCGATCGCGATGGCAAGTTCCAGTTGTCGGCACTCGCGGAGTCGGGCTTCGATCCGCTTGCGCGCACGACGAAGTTCATGCTGACTGAAGAAGCACATCACATGTTCGTCGGCGAATCGGGCGTATCGCGCGTCGTGCAGCGTACCGCGCAGGTGATGAACGAACTGCAGACCGACGACGTCGCGCGCATCCGTGCGGCCGGCGTGATCGATTTGCCGACCATCCAGCGCTATCTGAACTTCCACTACTCAGTGACGATCGACCTGTTCGGCGCGGACCATTCGTCGAATGCGGCGACGTTCTATAGCTCAGGCCTGAAGGGGCGCTACGAGGAGACGAAGCGCGACGACGATCATCAACTGGTTGGTCAGAGCTATCGGTTGCTCGATGTGCAGGACGGCAAGCTCGTCGAGCGCGAGGTGCCGATGCTCAACGCGATGAACGAAGTGCTGCGCGACGATTACATCAAGGATTCGGTGGCGGGCGTCGGGCGCTGGAACAAGGTGCTCGAAAAGGCCGGACTCGATTTTCGTCTGACCGTACCGCACAAGGCGTTCAACCGGCAGATCGGCACGTTCGCCGGCGTGCGGGTTGCGCCGGATGGCCGCGTGATCGACGAGAGCGAATGGGCCGCGAACAAGGCGAAGTGGCTGCCGACGCCCGAAGACCGCGCGTATGTCGCGTCGTTGATGGGCTGCGTGAGCGAACCGGGCAAGTTTGCGAACTGGATTGCGCCGCCGGCGATGGGCGTGAATCGCCAGCCGGTCGACTTCGAATATGTGCGGTTCAATTAAGAACAGACCGTAGCACATGGCAGGAGACAACCATGAACGCGCCAGTATCGATCGACGTCCTGAAGCAGCACTTGATCGATCCGGAGATCTGCATTCGCTGCAACACATGCGAAGAGACGTGCCCGATCGATGCGATCACACACGATGAGAACAACTACGTCGTCAAGGCCGATACCTGCAACGGCTGCATGGCATGTGTGCCGCCATGCCCGACCGGTGCGATCGACAACTGGCGCACGTTGTTGCGTGCCGATGCATACAGTGTCGATGAGCAGCTCACATGGGACGTGCTGCCGACGCAGGGCGCGGTACCCGTAGCAATCGTCGCAGCCGAAAACGCAGAAGCAGGCAACGTTATCGAACCCGGCCCGCAAACCGACACGGTGCGAGGCTCGATCGTGCCACCGTGGTCGGCAGCGAAGCCCTACGTCAATCTCTATACGCACAAGGCGCCGACCACCGCGACGGTGGTCGGCAACTACCGCCTCACCGATGCGGCCACCGACAGCGCAATCCATCACATCGTGCTCGACTTCGGCGCGAAGCCGTTCCCGGTGCTTGAAGGCCAGTCGATCGGTATCCTGCCGCCGGGCGCGAGCGCCGACGGCCGCGTGCATCACGCACGGCAATACTCGATCGCGAGTCCGCGCGACGGCGAGCGCCCCGGCTACAACAACGTGTCGCTGACCGTGAAGCGCGTCGTCCAGGATCACGACGGCAACGCGACCGCGGGCGTCTGCTCGAACTATCTGTGTGACCTGAAGAAGGGCGATGTCGTGAACGTGATCGGACCGTTCGGCGGCACGTTCCTGATGCCGAACCATCCAAACTCACATCTACTGATGATCTGCACGGGCACCGGTTCGGCACCGATGCGCGCGATGACCGAGTACCGTCGACGCCGCCGGCTGAAAGGCGCGACCGGCAAGCTGATGTTGTTCTTCGGCGCGCGCACGAAAGAGGAACTGCCGTACTTTGGGCCGCTCACCAACCTGCCGAAAGATTTCATCGATACGAACCTCGCGTTCTCGCGCACGCCGAAACAGCCCAAACGCTATGTGCAGGACGCGATGCGCGAACGCGCCCCCGATGTCGCCCAGTTGTTGAAGGACGACAACACGCACATCTACGTCTGTGGGTTGAAAGGCATGGAGGAGGGTGTGTTGCAGGCGCTGAAAGAGATCGCGGAAGGGCAGGGCCTCGACTGGGACGTGCTGTGGCAGCGGCTCAGGAAAGAAGGCCGGTTGCATATCGAGACTTACTGACCGCAACGCAACCCCGCGTCAACCAGCACGTCAGCACGCGCTACACTCCGTATTGTCGAGCCTTGCCAAGGCGATCTGATCGGTCTAACTTATTCCCCCTTGGACTATTCTTCCAGCGCAAAATGCGTTGTGAAAATAAAGGCCGTTTGCTACAGTCCGCCCCATTCTGCCGGACCGGCGTCCGGGCGGCGGAGGCTGTCAGTCTCGACAAAACCACCCTACGGAGCACATTCTGATGAAGTCGATTCGATCCATCCTGTTGATTGGTTTGCTGCAGGTCGCTACCGCGACCGCGGCGTTCGCGGCGGACGGCCTGGCGCAGATCAAGGCGGCCGGCGTGTTCAAGATCGGCACCGAAGGCACCTATGCGCCGTTCACCTTTCACGATGCGTCGAATCAGCTGACCGGTTTCGACGTGGAGATCGGCCGCGCGATCGCGCAGCGTCTCGGCGTCAAGGCAGAGTTCGTCGAAGGCAAGTGGGATGGCCTGATTGCGGGCCTCGATGCGGGCCGCTACGACGCGGTGATCAACGAAGTCGCGATGACCGATGCGCGCAAGGTCAAGTACGATTTCTCCACGCCGTACATCGTGTCGCACGCGGCGCTGATCGTGCGCTCGGACAACACGACGATCAAGACTTTCGCCGACCTGAAGGGCAAGAAGTCGGCTAATACGCTGACCAGCAACTTCGGCAAGATCGCTGTCGCAAACGGTGCGGACGTGGTCGGCGTGCAGGGCTTCAACGAATCGGTCGATCTGCTCACGTCGGGCCGCGTCGATGCGACGATCAACGACTCGTTGTCCTACCTCGACTTCAAGAAGCACCGCCCCGATGCGAAGGTGAAGATCGCCGCACTCGACGATTCCGGCGACGCCGACAAGTCGGCTGTGCTGATCCGCAAAGGCAATCCCGAACTGCTGGCGGCAATCGACAAGGCACTCGCCGACATCAAGGCCGACGGCACGTACCTGAAAATCTCCGAAAAGTATTTCGGCAAGGATGTCTCCAAGTAATCGCTCACGGAGCGCCTGAATCATGCCGGCATGGCTGCAATTGATGGGGCAGTCGCTGTGGCCCCTGCTGTACGCGGGGCTGGTGTTTACCGTGCCCCTCACGCTCGTTTCGTTCGCGATCGGGCTCGCGCTTGCGTTCGCAGTCGCGCTGGTGCGTCTGTTCGGACCGTCGTGGGCGGTCGCGATCGTGCGCTTCTATGTCTGGCTGATCCGCGGGTCTCCGCTGCTCGTGCAACTCTTCGTGATCTTCTACGGTTTGCCGAACGTCGGCATCGTGCTCGATCCGTTGACGGCGGCGATCATCGGTTTTTCGCTAAATGTCGGTGCGTATAACTCCGAAGTGATTCGCGGGGTGATCGAGTCGATTCCGAAAGGGCAGTGGGAAGCGGCGTATTCGATGGGAATGACGCGCGGCCAGGCACTGCGTCGCGCGATCCTGCCGCAGGCGGCGCGCGTGGCGTTGCCGCCGCTCTCGAACTCGTTTATTGCGCTCGTCAAGGACACGTCGCTCGCGGCGGTGCTCACCGTGCCGGAAATTTTCCAGGCCGCGCAGCGGATCGCATCGGTGACCTACGAGCCGCTTATTCTTTACGTTGAAGCCGCGTTGATCTACCTGGTGTTCAGTTCGGTACTGTCCTCGGCGCAGGTCCGGCTCGAACGCAAGTTCGGGCGGCATGCACTTTTCCAGTCGGGCAACTGATGATCCGCCTCTCCGGTATCGACAAATTTTTCGGCGACCATCAGGTGCTGCGCACTGTGGATCTCGCGCTCGAGCCGGGCAACGTGACCGCGTTGATCGGTCCGTCCGGCAGCGGCAAGAGTACGCTGCTGCGCTGCGTGAACCTGCTCGAGATCCCCGAAGCGGGCACGCTCGAACTCGGCGGCGAGCGGCTCGCATTCAGCCGCACCGAAAAACCCTCGCGCGATGCAGTACTCGCGATCCGTCGCCGCACCGGCATGGTGTTCCAGAACTTCCAGCTGTTTCCGCATCGCACGGTGCTCGAGAACGTGATGGAAGGGCTGCTGACCGTGCAGAAGTGGGACAAGGCGCGTGCCCGCGAACGTGCGCAGGAACTGCTCGCTAAAGTCGGCATTGCGCACAAGGCGGATGCGTGGCCGGTCACGCTGTCGGGCGGTCAGCAACAGCGCGTGGCGATTGCGCGCGCGCTTGCACCTTCGCCCGATGTGCTGCTGTGCGACGAGCCGACTTCCGCACTCGATCCGGGCCTTGCCGCTGAAGTGGTCGAAGTGCTGAAGCAGCTCGCGAAGGAAGGAATGACGATGCTGATGGCGACGCATGATCTGCGGCTCGCTGCATCGATTGCGCGCGATGTCGTGTTCCTGAGCAACGGCGCAATCGTCGAGTCCGGCAGTTCACGCGATGTCTTCACGCGGCCACGTCAACCCGAAACCGCGAGCTTTGTGTCGACACTCACGCAAACGCTGCCGGAAAGCTGGACCGACTGAGCTTACGGAGTGACCGGCTTGACGAAGGTCAACGTCATCCGGTCCGATTCGCCGATGGCCGTATAACGCGCGCGGTCGGTGGTGCCGCCCTGGTAGGTGGGCGGCAGCGACCACACGCCGTGCGGATAATCTTTCGTGTCTTGCGGATTCGCGTTGATCTCGCTGCGTGCGAGCAAGGTGAAGCCCGCCGCGCGTGCGTGAGTGATCACGTAGTCTTCGGTCACGTAGCCGCTGTCGATCATCTGTTGCAATGTGGTGCCCGGCGCCGCGCGATGTTCCTCCACACCCAGTTCGCCGCCCGGCTTCAGCGCGGCATAGAACGCCTGCAGATTCGCATCGATCTGACCGTCCTTGATCCAGTTATGGATGTTGCGGAACGTGAAGACACGATCGATCGTGCCGTTCACGGGGAAGCTGAACTGTCCTGTATGCAGCGTTCCGACGATCACGTTGCCGTATAGCGCGGGCGCGCTCGCGAGCTTGCGTTCGAACGTGGCACCCGTCGTGCGTTCTTCCTGTGCGGCATCGGCGGCGGGGCTGACGTATTGCGCTTCGTACAACGTGCCGCGATCGTGCAGATAGGGCGCGAGGATCTCGGTGTACCAGCCGCCGCCCGGGGCGATTTCGAGTACGCGTTGCGTCGGTGCGATCGTGAAGAACTGCAGCGTCTGCTGCGGATGACGATAGACGTCGCGTGCTTTAGCGGAGTCGCTGCGCTGCGATCCCGCGATGGCCGCGTTGAGCGCGACATCGGGTGCCGGCGGATTCGCGGACGATGTTGCGCAGGCGACGAGCAGCAGTGCCGTGAATAGCGCGGCGCAGTGCGCCGCAAGCGTGGGGCGGAGCATACGCATGGCGGTCAGAAAGGGGAG
Organism: Paraburkholderia acidicola; assembly: GCF_002362315.1. Classification (GTDB taxonomy): domain Bacteria; phylum Pseudomonadota; class Gammaproteobacteria; order Burkholderiales; family Burkholderiaceae; genus Paraburkholderia; species Paraburkholderia acidicola. Next base: position 349,755 of record NZ_MTZV01000002.1, on the reverse strand, counting down.
AGTGAAGTGACGGCCATTATGCGGCGCGGCGCCGGAAAGCGAAATGCGCGAATCGGTATATCGATATGCGCGCGTCAATGCATCAGCACCCGCCACGCATCGTGCTGCACGATCACCGAGATCCCGATGACGAGCAGCACCAGCGGCAGGATCGCTGCGCCATAGCGCCGCAGCGGTGCGCCGAGCAGCGGATGATTCACGAGCCACACGGCACTCGTGCACCACAGGGCAGTCATCGCAGCGAAGACCAGCGTGATCGTCACGGCATCGGCGGCAGCGTGCGCGGCGTAGAGCGGCACGTACACCGCGAGATTGTCCGAACCGTTGGAGATCGCGACGCCGGCAACGGTCCACGAAGACGAACCGCGCGCCGTGCTTGTCACTTCATCCTGCTGCGCGTTCGAACGCGAGCGTAACCACGTCCATCCCTTCACGATGCCGACGGTCACCGGCAGAAAACCGAGCAGGCCGATATACGGCTCCGGCAGCTTCGTCAGCAGCGCGGCGACGGCCAGCGCCACGACGACCAGCGCTGCCGATCCGAGAAACTGCCCGGCGATCACGCGATACCTGTCGTCGCGCGCATCGGCGAGAAAGGCGAGCAGCACGCACAGGTTATCGATGTTGGTGGCCGCGTAAGCGGCAACGGCGAGAATGACGAGACTGGTCATGCAGAGGGACACCTGTGGTCGGAAGCGCGGCGCATCGCGTGCCCGTGGGCCCGCTAGCGTGTGCCGGCACGAGCCGGCGGCTGGCCGCTATTCTGCCAGTGGCGCCGGGTTGTCAGGTAGGTGCCAGGCACATGCCAGCTGTCGCATCTCGTCGCAGGCGGGCGCTACGTTACAATTGGCGTCGCACTGAACCACGGAAGCTCGATGAAGACCCGGATTCTCCTACTCGCCAGCATCGCCGCCGCAGTCACGCTGTCGGCGGCATGCACGGCCGCGTACCGCAACGCGGACGCGTGCGAACAATCGATGCGTATCGCGCTGGGCGCCGAATCGGCCGACAAGCTCAAGGTTTCGCACACGGGTGTCGGCATCGACGGGACGCGCGTGGTCGTCGAGGGTGAGATCCAGAAGGCCGCGTCGGAAGTTGCGGTGGCGTCTGCGGCATCGGCTGCTTCTGCCGCTTCCGTTGCTTCAGCAGCGTCCGCGGCAGCTGAGGCCTCTGAGGCTGCGTCTGCTGTGTCCGCCGCATCTGCGACCACGCGGCACGCCGGCGAAGGATTCAGCTCCCCGTTCGACGGGCTGCACCCGCCGACCGCACCGGTGAAGCAGGCCAGCGCAAAACCAGGCAAAGTTCCGGCCGCGGTTCAATGTACTTACAACCGGAGCGGCCTCCTTTCGTTCCGCTGGCTAGCGCCGCCCGACATGGTCAAAACCAACCCGCCGTCCGACGACACTGATTGAAGTGCGGGCACCTTACTTTCACCCCCTGACTCTACTTTTTGCGCATCCTCTCGCCGGATCGGTAAAATGCTGGGTTGATCCACGGAAACTTGCCGTGGCGTTGCGTTGCGAAGGATTCCCCGAACATGACTGATCTTCGTCTTACCAAGCGGTTTGCAGCATTGCTGATGGCAGGCGGGCTGGTCGCCGGCTGCGGCACGTCGTCGCCGAACAAAATCGACTACAAAAGCGATTCGAAATCGAAGCAGGTGTCGCTGGCCATTCCGCCGAACCTGATCGACGAGACGCCGGATCAGCGTTCGGCGCCACCGCAAGGTGGCGAGGCATCGCTTTCTTCGCTCAAGCAGGTCCAGCAGGCTGCGCCGGCCAACACCGAGGCAGTCGTGCCGGTCGTCACCAACATGCACATCCAGCGTGACGGCAGCGAAAGCTGGCTCGTCATCGACAACAAATCACCCGATCAGGCGTGGCCGCAAATCCGCCGGTTCTGGCAGGAGCAGGGCTTCCTGCTCGTCGTCGACCAGCGCGCGAAGGGCGTGATGGAAACCGACTGGAACGAAACCCATCCGAAGGTGAACGACGGGCTGATCCGCAACACGCTGACGCTGGCGATGGGCAATTCGTACGTGACCGCCGAGCGCAACAAGTACCGCACGCGTCTCGAGCCGACGTCGAACGGCGGCACCTACGTGTTCATCAGCCAGAAAGGCATGCGCGAAGCGCTGACCGGCACGAACAACGAGAACAGCAAGTGGGAACCGAAGCCGAACGATCCGGGGCTCGAAACCGAATACCTGAAACGGCTGATGGCGACGCTCGCAGTGAACGATTCGCGTGCCGGAACGGGTAGTGCGGCGGCGCTGTCGCCGGCGGGCTCGCAGGATGCACCGGGCGCAGCGACGGCCGGTGCGAAATCGGCGGCGGCTGCGAACGCGGCGCAGAACGTCGCGCTTGCTGCGCAAACGCCTGCGCGTTCGGAAGCGGCGGATAGCTCGGGTAGCGGGGCGCAGTTCACCTCCACCGAACTTACGCTCGGCGAGCCGTACGACCGCGCATGGGTGCGTGTGGGCATCGCGCTCGACCGCAGCAACTTCACCGTCGACGACCGCGATCGCGCAAACGGCCTGTACTACATCCGCTACGTCGATCCGACCGATCTGAGCGAAGCGGAGCAGGGCTTCTGGAGCCAGGTGTTCCACGGCAAGAAGGAAAAGGTCGCGAAGCAGTATCGCGTCAACGTCCGGGCCGTGACGCCGGAGCAGACCCGCGTGGCTGTCGTCGATGCGGCGGGCCAGACCGATTCGTCGAAGCAGGCGAAGCAGATCATGTCGCTGGTGGTCGACCAGCTGCGCTGAAATCCCGGCGTAGTACCTGGAAGCCCCGAAAACCCGCCCGGTGTCAGGCCGCGGCGGGTTTTTTCACGTCTGAAGAAATCCCGTCGACGTAACGTGACGTTACGCCGTAACGCCCGTCCAGCCAGCCCCTAATTTCCCTTACGGTTCTGCTGACACCCATAACAATCAATGGGTTGCACACCTGTTTCTGTAACATTGGCGGCTGGCACGTAAGCTGCTTTTACTCCCCCAACGCGGGATATGAGCCTTATGCAGCAAGGCTTTCGCCGTTTCCCGTGGTGCAGCAGAATTTTCGCGCCGGCCGACACGAGCCTGCGCGATGCCCGACGATGACTCGCGTGCCCAGCACGCGGGTCTCTGTGGCCCCGTCGCCTATCCTCGTAGGGCGACGGTTTCGCCCGCGCTCCTGTGGAGTGCGGGCTATTTTTTTTGTGGCGGCGGAAAACAGCGCGCCCCGACGTGAGCGGGGCGAGCGGTAACGCGGTTCGCGTTAGGTGGGCGAGGCGGGTGGCCCTGAACAGGCCGGATGGATCACTGTCGCGCGTTCTCCGCACGCGGCGGCCCGATACCCGGAATCCGCTTGATCACACCCGTCGCGAGCGCCGTGCCGGCGAGAATCACCGCGCAGCCTTCGATCATCCCGATCGACACGCTCTCGTGCAGGAACAGCATGCCCCACAGGATGCCGAAGATCGGCACCACGAAGGTCACGGTGATCGCGCGGGCCGGACCGGTCACGGCGATGAGGTGGAAGTACAGCATGTAGGCGATGCCGGTACATGCAATGCCGAGTGCGAGCACCGAGCCCCACGCCGTGTGCGAGATCGGCGTGGCCGGCCACCAGAGAATCGCGAGCGGCAGCAACACGATGGTCGCGCCGGTCATCGTGCCGGCGGCGATGGTCAGCGGATCGATACCGGTCAGATAGCGCTTCGTGTAGTTCGCGGCGATGCCATACAGCAGCGTGGCGCCGAGCCCGGCCGCCGCGGCAAGCGCGGTAGTCATGGGTGTGGCCGCTGCGCCGTGCGGCGTCGCGATCTGATCCCACACGAGCATCAGTACGCCAGCAAAGCCGACGACGAGCCCGAGCACGCGCAGCATGCTCAGCTTGTCCTTGACCCACAGATAGGCCACGACTGCACCCCACAGCGGCGCGGTCGCGTTGATCACCGACGTCACCCCCGCCGACAGCGTCAGCTCCGCATACGCAAACAGACAGAACGGCGCCGCCGAATTGAGGACGCCAACCACGAGCAGCGGCCATGCGCGTGCGCGCAGCGTATGCAGCGATTCGCGCACCGGACGCCGCATGAGCATCACGGCCAGCAGGAACACGGCGCCGATGCCGACGCGCAGCGCCATCAGCGGCGCTACACCGAAGTCGGCCACACCGATGCGGATGAAAAGAAACGACGCGCCCCACAAGGCGGCGAGTACGAGTAACTGGATGAGATTGGCGGGATTCATGGGGCTCTGACGTCATGCACGGTTGAGTCGTGACGTGCAGGCATCGTACCAGCGCGATTCCCCTAAAAGGTTCAGGCCGCAATGAAACGGCAAGAAACCGGAGACCGGCCAGGTACGTGACGCCGGTGACGCCGCGCGTTCGAAGACAGACATCGTAGGCGCGGCGAACAGGCGGGTAAAACGATCGATTCTCACGGCTATGTGAGAAAAATTACGGCTGCCCCGGCTCGAACCGCGCACTGCGAGCCATGAACCGGGGCCAGCGCGCATCAATGCGGAATCATCCCCTGCAGCACGTTCTGCTGCAGCCAGACGAGGATACCGAGCAGCACGGTGAGCAGGATCGAGTGCTTGAAGGTCTTCGCGAACACGACGCCTTCCTTGCCTTTCAGTTCGGTGGTGGCGACGCCGGTCGCGATGTTCTGCGGCGAGATCATCTTGCCCATCACGCCACCCGACGAATTCGTCGCGGCCATCAGTATTGGGTTCAGGTTCAACTGGTTCGCGGCGACCACCTGCAGGTTGCCGAACAGCGCGTTGCCCGACGTGTCGCTGCCGGACAGAAACACGGCTACCCAGCCGAGGAACGCGGACACGAGCGGGAACAGCGCGCCCACCGATGCCGCGCCGAGACCGAGCGTGTAGTTGAGCCCCGAGTAGTTCATCAGGTAGGCGAGCCCGACGATCGTCGCGACGGTCAGGATCGCGATGCGTGTTTGCACCCATGTGTCGGCGATCGCGCCACCAAACTCGCGCACGCCGACGCCCGACACCGCCGCTGTGATGATCGCTGCGACGAGAATCGCAGTGCCGGTCGCAAGCGGCTGGAAGTCCCAGACCGCGCCATACGGCGCGTTATAGAGCGTGATAAAGACTGCCTTGTCGAGACCCGGCCACGGAATCTTCACGTCGCCGATCAGGAAGATCTTCGAGATGGTCCAGACGATCACCACGGCCGAAACGATCAGCCACGGGTACCAGCCCTGCGCGCCGCTGACTTTGCCGCGCACCTCGTTGACGCGATCGACGTTGATGGCGAAGGCCGGGTCGGCGGCGGGCTTCCAGATGCGCAGGAAGGTGATCGTGACCAGTAGCGACACCAGCGAAGACAGCACGTCGGTCAGACTGTAGTTGACGAAGTTCGACGTAATGAACTGCGTGAGCGCGAAGCTCGCGCCCGACACGAGCAGCACCGGCCACACGCGCAACATGTTGCGAAAGCCCGCATATACGCCGATCACGTAGAACGGCAGCAGCAGCGCGAAGAACGGCAACTGCCGGCCGACCATTTTCGCGAGCGCATCGGTGGGCAGATGGGTCACTGCGCCGAGCACTGTGATCGGCACACCGAGCGCACCGAATGCAACCGGCGCGGTGTTGAAGATCAGCGTGAAGGTGAGTGCTTCGAGGGTCGGGAAGCCAAGCAGGATCAGCAGCGAACTGGTGATCGCGATCGGCGTGCCGAAGCCCGAGATGCCTTCGAGCAGCGCGCCGAACGAGAAACCGATCACGACGAGCACGATGCGCCGGTCGTTCGGCAGGTTGTCGATCATCCACATCCGGAATGCGGCGAAGCGGCCCGAGCGTTGTGCGATGTTGTACAGCAGGATCGCGGCGAACACGATCCACATCACCGGCCAGCAGGCGAACACTGCGCCCGCGACAACCGAGTTCAGCGCAAGCCCGACCGGAAACTGCCAGCCGAAGATCGCAACCAGCAGCCCGACGACGAGCCCGGCAAGCGATGCCTGCCACGCAGGCCGTCGGGCCCAGCCGAGCAGGACGAGCACGACGACGATCGGCAGGATCGCGACGAGAAAGGACGGCAGCAGTGCATTGCCGATGGGCGTCAACAATTGGTGGAACATCACGTCTCCTTCGTTGTTGTTCGAATCGACGCTTTGTTCTGCGTGTGGTCTAGGTCACGCGGCGCGTCGGTCGGATCAGGACGGATGGCGGCGGCGGCGTGCGAGCGCACGACGTGGGGTCGCGTATCAAGCAGGTAGTGCGTGCGGCAACCGCCAGCATAGAGCGCTTGCTGGCCGCGTCAAGGCGGGAAACTACGCGGGCGGGCGTGTGGAAGAAAGGTGAGGAGGAAAGTGTTGTGCGGGTTGCTGCGATGCTGCGAAGGACCAAGCCGTATTCACCTGCGCACCGCGTAGCGCATGAAGGTGACGCCGTTGCCGAATGCGCGCTGTTCGATGCGCTCCAGCCGGATCGTTGCGTGGATGTGCTGGAACATCGGCGTCCCGCCCCCGACGACGACCGGAATGCAATACACCGACACTTCGTCGATCAGGCCTTGTTTGAGGTAGCACGCGGCGAGCGTCGGTCCGGCCACGCCGATGTCCTTTGGCGACTCTGCCTTGAGCTGGCGGATGTCGTCCGCGCTCAACGCGCGAACAAGGCGCGTGCGCGTCGTCGTGACCTCGGTAAGCGAGCGGGAGACCACGATCTTGTCGGTGTTTTGCCAGGCAACCGCGAAGTCGCGTTCGAACTGGCTGACGGTCTGGTCCGCGGCGAGGGTGTCCCATACGGCCATCGTCTCGAACATCCGGCGACCGTAGATCGTGATGCCTTCGCTGGTCTGCTCGTGTTCGGCGAAGCGGTGTACCTCCTCGCTGACTTGACCCCAGTCGAACTTGCCGTCGACGTTGCTCACATAGCCGTCGAGCGAAGCCATCATGCCGAACCGGAGCTTGCCCATTCTGGTTTGCCGCGCCTTAGTGATGCCAGCCGCGACCGCCACCCCAACCACGGCCCCCCCAGCCACGCCCGCCCCAGCCGCGGCCACCCCAACCCCAGCCAATGCCCAGCGAGATAGACGGTGCACCCCACCAGCCATAACCCGCCGGATAGGCCGGGTAGTACGCGGGGTAATAGGCCGGGTAGTAGTCGGGTGGATACGCGGGCGGATACGCGGGCGCGACGTAGACCGGCGGTTGAGCCTGGGTGTAGTACTGGGCGGGCGGAGGCGTCGTCGTCGCGACACGCGCGGACTGTTGCGTTGACGCTGTGGGCGGCGGTGGCACAGGCACCGCCTGCTGCGTGGTCGTAGCGGGGACCGTCGGATAGTAGGAGTAGTACCCGCCCGGATAGTAGCCGTACGGGTAATAGCAACCGGCCAGCGATCCGGCCAGCACCAGCAGGCAGGCCGCACCGCCGAGACGGGCTGCAGTGGAGAAAGTTGGCACGGTGCGAGGGTTCATGACGGACTCCTTGACTCGGCGCGGTACATGAGGCGCCACATAATCCATTGAGCTTACGCCGGTGGCGTCTGCACGGGGTTCCCAAGCGGTAACCGCATATTTCAAGCCATTGCAAAAACGAACGCGGCGCATCCGTTGCCGGAATGCGCCGCGCTATTGCTTCTGTTACCTGCCGTTACTTACTGCCGCTGATAAATCTCCGCACCCTTGCGGACGAACTCGATGGCCTTCACTTCCATCCCCTTCTTCAGCGCTTCGTCATCCGTGACGCCTTGCTGCGCTGCAAACTCGCGCACGTCCTGCGTGATCTTCATCGAGCAGAAGTGCGGCCCGCACATCGAGCAGAAATGCGCGACCTTCGCGGAGTCTTTCGGCAGCGTTTCGTCGTGGAATTCGCGCGCCTTGTCCGGATCGAGGCCGAGGTTGAACTGGTCTTCCCAACGGAACTCGAAGCGCGCCTTCGACAGCGCGTTGTCGCGCACCTGCGCGCCCGGATGACCCTTCGCCAGATCGGCCGCATGCGCCGCGAGCTTGTACGTGATGATGCCGGTCTTCACGTCGTCCTTGTTCGGCAGCCCGAGGTGTTCCTTCGGCGTGACGTAGCACAGCATCGCCGTACCGAACCAGCCGATCATCGCCGCGCCGATGCCCGACGTGATGTGGTCGTAGCCTGGTGCGATATCGGTGGTGAGCGGTCCGAGCGTGTAGAACGGCGCTTCATCGCACCATTCGAGCTGCAGGTCCATGTTCTCCTTGATCAGCTGCATCGGCACATGGCCCGGGCCTTCGATCATCGTCTGCACGTCGTGCTTCCACGCGATCTGCGTGAGTTCGCCGAGCGTTTTCAGCTCGCCGAGCTGCGCTTCGTCGTTGGCATCGTAGATCGAACCGGGACGCAGACCGTCGCCGAGCGAGAAGGCGACGTCGTACGCCTTCATGATTTCGCAGATGTCTTCGAAGTGCTCGTACAGGAAGCTTTCCTTGTGATGCGCGAGGCACCACTTCGCCATGATCGAGCCGCCGCGCGACACGATGCCGGTCATCCGCTTGGCCGTCATCGGCACATACTGAAGGCGCACGCCTGCATGGATCGTGAAGTAATCGACGCCTTGTTCTGCCTGCTCGATCAGCGTGTCGCGGAAGATTTCCCAGGTCAGGTCTTCGGCTTTACCGTTGACCTTCTCGAGCGCCTGATAGATCGGCACCGTGCCGATCGGCACCGGGCTGTTGCGGATAATCCACTCGCGCGTTTCGTGAATGTGCTTGCCGGTGGACAGATCCATCACCGTGTCGCCGCCCCAGCGGATCGCCCACGTCATCTTGTCGACTTCCTCGCCGATCGACGACGTCACCGCCGAGTTTCCGATGTTCGCGTTGACCTTCACGAGGAAGTTGCGACCGATGATCATCGGTTCGCTTTCCGGGTGATTGATGTTGTTCGGAATGATCGCGCGGCCACGAGCGACTTCTTCGCGGACGAATTCTGCAGTGATCGCCGTGAGGCCATTCGGACCGAATGCGCTCGCGCCGAATGCCTGGCCTGGATGCTGGCGGCCCATCATCGCCGCGAGTTTTTCACCGTTCGGGCCGCTGGTCTTGAGGCTCTCGAGATACTCGGCGCGGCGCTGGTTTTCGCGGATCGCGATGTATTCCATTTCCGGCGTGACGATGCCCTTTCTCGCGTAGTGCATCTGCGACACGTTCTTGCCGGCGATCGCGCGGCGCGGCGTGCGGTGCAAGCCCTGGAAGCGCAGATCGGCGGTGGCGGTATCGGCGGCGCGTTCGCGGCTGAAGTCGCTCGACAGACCGGTCAGCGCTTCGGTGTCGCCGCGCTCTTCGATCCACGCCTGACGTAGTGCAGGCAGGCCCGCGCGAATGTCGATCTTCGCATCCGGGTCGGAGTAGGGGCCTGACGTATCGTAGACATAGACCGGCGGATTTTTTTCGCCGCCGAAGCTGTCAGGCGTATCGGCCTGCGAGATTTCGCGCATCGGCACACGGATATCCGGGCGCGAGCCGGTCACGTAGACCTTGCGCGAATTGGGCAGCGGGGCGACAGCGGCTTCGTCGACGTGAGCGTCGGCGGAAATGAATTTTGGGTTGGCGTTCATGCATATCTCCTTAGTGGGGCGGCTAGGCAGGAGATGAGATGAAGTGAGTCGGGGTTCGCGAGAGATGAGGCAGTGGTAAGCGGCGAAGCCCGGACGCTTCCCTGCGCTGGCATTATCCAGATCAGGTTCAAAGGGTATTTCTCACCCACGCAGCTCACCGCCCGATGGCGATGCGCGACGCAGGACCCCCGCGTTAGCAGCGCACACGATACACCGGGCGGGGCGGGCTTGGCAACTTGGTGCCGTCTCGGGCCGGTGCGCTTCCTGACAATTTCCTGACGCCGGCGGCGGATCCGCTCCCGGCCAAGGCTGGCTGTGGCGAGGCGCGCTCGTTGGACTCACCGTGCCGACGCCGCTTGCCGCCCTGTGCAAAAAATTTGCGTTTTCGCTGTCATAACAGCCGCCGCCGCCCGACCAACACGCAGATTTCCCGATGGAGCGTGTCATGGTTTTCTTTTCAAGCGGTCGGTGGTCCGGTTTTGCGCTGGGGCGTTTTGCGCGCTGGTGCGCGCTCGCGGTGGCGTGCGGGGCGGCTCTCGCGAGCGGTGTGGCGAACGCCGCTGCCGGCCAGTGCATTGCGCATAGTCCCGCGCATCGGGTCGCACTCGTCGAGCTGTATAGCAGCGAAGGCTGCAATAGCTGCCCGCCCGCCGACAACTGGCTCGGTCAATGGAAGCAGGGCGGTGCCGCACAAGGCGTCGTGCCGCTCGCGCTGCACGTCGATTACTGGAACAGCCTCGGCTGGACCGACCGCTTCTCGCAGCATCGCTTCACCGAGCGGCAGCAGACGCTGACCGACGTTGCCGGTGCGCACACGATCTACACGCCGGAAGTATTCGTTGCCGGGCGCGAGATGCGCCACTGGTCGAGTGCGGACAGCTTTGCGGATCGGGTTCGCCAGATCGTCGCGCAACCCGCATCCGCCGATGTGGCCGTGGAGCTTAAGCCGCGCGCAGGCAGCCCGTCAGGCGCCTTCGACATCGATGCGCAATTCACCTCGCACGCCGCCACCGCGGACCCGCTGAATGCGTACGTCGCAGTCTATGAAAACGCGCTGACATCGCAGGTGCGTGCGGGCGAGAACAGTGGCGCGACGTTGCATCACGAGCGGGTCGTGCGGCAATGGATCGGTCCGGTATCGCTAGCTGCAGGCCACGCGCAGATTCACCACGACGTCACGCTCGACGCAGTCGATGCCGGCGCACCGGCCGACCGGTTCGGTGTCGTCGCGTTTGTGGAGAACGCTGCTACCAGCGACGTGCTGCAGGCCGCCGATCTCGCGGCGTGTCACTAGGCCGCCTATTCGCTTCGCCTTCGGAAAACATCATGAACCCCACACGCCTGCCGGCCAATCTCGCATCGATGCCCGCGCCTGTGCCGCCGGTGCAGCAGCCTCGCACGATCCACCCGGCGTGGGTGCGCATCACGCACTGGCTCAACGCTCTCGCGGCAATCACGATGATGGTCTCGGGCTGGCGCATCTACAACGCGTCACCGATCTTCCCCGGCTTCTCGTTTCCGAACGGCATCACGCTGGGCGGCTGGCTCGGCGGTGCGCTGCAGTGGCACTTCGCGGCGATGTGGCTGCTGGTGTTCAACGGCATCGTCTATCTGCTGCTGAATCTGGCGAGCGGGCGCCTCGTGCGCAAGTTCTTGCCGCTGTCACCGCGCGCACTGCTGCGCGATTTCGTCAGCGCGTTGCGCGGCAAGCTCTCGCACGACGATCTCAGTCACTACAACGCGGTGCAGAAGCTGGCCTATCTGTTCGTGATCGTCGACCTGATCGTGCTCGTGCTGTCGGGTCTCGCGATCTGGAAGTCGGTGCAGTTTCCGCTGCTGCGCGAACTGATGGGCGGCTACGACACCGCACGGATCGTGCACTTCAGTGCGATGTCGCTGATGGCCGGATTCCTCGTCGTGCATCTCGCGCTGGTTGCTCTCGTGCCGCGCTCGCTGCTCGCGATGTTGCGCGGCCGCTGAACGGATCTCTCAGGACATAGTCATGCCTTCCTCGAACAAAACCCCCGCGAAACTCGATCGTCAGTCGATCCTGATCGATGCGCGCCGTGAACTGGCGATGCCGTCGCGACGGCTGTTCGGCAAGCGGTTGCTGACGCTCGGCGGACTGTCGATGCTGACCGGCTGCTCGCTTACCGACGACGACTCGGTGAACAAATTCCTCACGGCCGTGTCGCGTCTGAACGACCGCGCACAGGCCTTCCTCTTCGACCCGAAGCAGCTCGCGCCGACCTATACCGAAGCGCAGATCACGCGGCCATTCCCGTTCAATGCGTTCTACGGCATCGACGATGTGCCCGATGTGAACGGCGCCGCATACCGGTTGCAATTGAGCGGCCTCGTCACGGGCAAGCGCACGTGGACACTGCCCGAGCTGTACGCGCTGCCGCATGAAGAGCAGATCACACGGCATATCTGCGTGGAAGGCTGGAGCGCGATCGGCCGCTGGGGCGGGACGTCGTTCGGCGACTTCCTGCGGCGCGTCGGCGCGGATACGAGCGCGAAGTACGTCGGTTTCAAATGTGCCGACGACTACTACGAAAGCATCGACATGCCGACCGCGCTGCATCCGCAGACGCTGCTCGCCTTCGACTACGACGGCGAGCGCCTGCCCGCGAAATACGGCTTCCCGATGAAGCTGCGGATGCCGACCAAGCTCGGCTACAAGAATCCGAAGCACATCGTGGAGATCTTTGTCACTAACACCTATCCCGGCGGCTATTGGGTCGACCAGGGATACAACTGGTTCGGAGGCTCCTGACGCGCGGGCTCGCCTTTGATGCAAGCGATTGCAGGCGGCCACGAGCGGCAGATGCTTCGAAAACTCCCGGCATGGCCGGTTTTGATTCACCGATTCACCAACTCACCTACAAAAAACTGGAGTGATCCCATGAAGACGTTCGCAATTGCAGTTACCGCTCTCGCATTCACGCTGGGTAGCGGCGCCGTGTTCGCGCAGGCAAGTGGCGCGATGTCCAGCGACGCGATGTCGAAAGACAGCATGTCGAAGGACTCGATGTCGAAGGACTCGATGTCCAAGGACAGCATGTCGAAAGACAAGATGGCGAAGCACGACAAGATGAAGAAGAGCGGCGACGCGATGGGCATGAAGCACGAGGCATCGGGTGCGATGAGCAACTGATTGTCTGCGTTTCGCCATCGGCACAGGAGCCGGTTCGCCGGCTCCTGTTTTGTCGCAACAAAAGTTACGTCTGTTTTACAACCCGGTTTTACAACTGGCTTCTGACTCTCCTGCATAATGCTGCCGGTGTGCGCCGCAACCGTTCGCACAGTGTCCCGGCTGTCCCGCACCCCCAGGTTTAGCGCGGCCGGGCTTACCGTCAGTCTGCCGTCTGTCCCGCTCGATCATCATGCCGTCCTGCTTCGCCCGCCCGGCTGCGCTATGCGCGCAGCGCGCACGCCCTGGTCTGCCGATTCTTTCTCCGGGCGCAGTTGCCCTTACGGCGCGAGCGACCTGACCCATGGCTTCATCATTCTTCGCCCGCCTGCCGGTGCGCCTGCCGCGAACGCAGGGCGGCCGGATCGCGCTGTCGCTGGCTTTCGTTTATATCGTCTGGGGCTCGACGTACCTGGGCGTGCACGTCTCGCTGGAGTCGTTTCCGCCGCTTCTGCTGTCCGGGTTGCGCAACCTGTTGGCCGGTATCGGGCTGTTCGTCTTCGCGATGCAGCGCCGCCCGCAGCGGCCGACCTTGCTCGAGATCCGTAACGCCGGACTGGTCGGCACGATGCTGGTTGCCCTGTCGAGCGGGATGCTGGCGGTCGGGATGCGCACGGTCGGCACCGGCATGGCCGCCGTGATGGTGGCGACCGTGCCGCTCTTCGCGACCGTGATCGCGGCCGTGGCGGGCCGGTCGATTTCGAAAGGCGAGTGGGGCGCCGTGGCGCTCGGGCTGGTCGGCATTGCGGTGCTTAATCACGGCGATACATCGGCGGGATCGGCGGGCGGCAGTCTCGCGATTCTGGCCGGCGCGCTGTTCTGGGCCGGCGGTGCGCACCTGGCGGGGCGCCTGAAAATGCCGTCCGATCTGTTTCTCTCGACCTCGCTGCAGGTCGGGCTGGGTGGCGCGGTATCGACGGTGATTGCATGGGTGCTCGGCGAACGGATGGCAGACCTGTCGTTCGCGCCCGCGCTGGCCTTTCTGTATCTCGTACTGGTCGGCACGATGGGCGCCTACGTCGCGTACGGCTATCTGATCCGCCACACGAGCCCGATCATCGCGAGTAGCTGCATGTACGTGAATCCGGTCGTGGCGGTGGCGCTGGGCGCGCTGACGCTCGGCGAGCCCGTGACGCGATGGACGGTGATCGCGACGCTGATCATTCTCGCGAGCGTCGGGCTGTCGTTCTGGTTCGACCGGCAGCGCGTAACGAGCTAGCGTATGTACCGCCATGCGCGGCGGTTATGAGCGCCCGCAAAAGCTGGCGCGTCTCGCGAGGCTCCCCGAGCAGATGAGAAAAACGCCGGGCGATCCGGCGTTTTTCTTATGAACAGAACTTCGTCAACAGACTCATCTGCGTATTGCGCGACGACTTGCCGGGCCGCCGCCGCCGATAATGCCCGTCGCTCTGCATCAGCCAGGCCGACTGGTTGTCGCCGAGGAACATCGACAGTCCTTCGGCGATCACGCGCCGCTTGAGCCGCCGGTTGTTGATCGGGAAGGCCACTTCGACGCGGCGGAACAGGTTGCGGTCCATCCAGTCGGCGCTCGACAGATAGACCTGCTCCTTGCCGCCATCGTAGAAGTAGTAGATGCGGTGATGCTCGAGAAAGCGCCCGACGATCGAGCGCACCGTGATGTTCTCCGACAGACCAGCCACACCGGGCTGCAGCGAGCACACACCGCGCACGATCAGATCGATCTTCACGCCCGCCTGCGACGCCTCGTACAGTTCCGCGATCACCGTCGGTTCGAGCAGCGCGTTCATCTTCGCGACGATGCGCGCCTTCTTGCCGGCGCGCGCATTGGCGGCCTCGGCGCGAATGGCATCGATAAGCTTCGGATGCAGCGTGAACGGCGACTGCCACAACTCGTGCAACGCCAGTTCGCCGCCAATACCCGTCAGTTGCTGGAACACGTGATGCACGTCTTCGCAGATTTTCTGGTCCGACGTCATCAGGCCGAAGTCGGTGTAGAGACGGGCCGTGCGCGGATGGTAGTTGCCGGTGCCGAGGTGCGCATAACGCTTGAGCGTCGACTTGCCGCCCGCGGACACACGCCGCACGATCAGCATCATCTTTGCGTGGCACTTGTGACCGACCACGCCATACACGACGTGCGCGCCGACCGCTTCAAGCTGCGACGCCCAGTTGATGTTGGTTTCCTCGTCGAAGCGCGCGAGCAGTTCCACCACCACCGTGACTTCCTTGCCGTTGCGCGCGGCCTGCATCAGCGCGTCCATCAGCGGGGAGTCGGTGCCGGTACGGTAGATGGTCTGCTTGATGGCGACGACGTTCGGATCTTTCGCGGCCTGCAACAGCAGTTCGAGCACCGGCTGGAAGCTTTCGTACGGATGATGCAGCAGCAGGTCGCCCTGATCGATCACGTCGAAGAGACTGACGCCGTTGGTGACCTGCGCCGGAATGGCCGGAATATGCGGAACGAATTTCAGATCGGGCCGATCGACCATCTCCGGCAGCTGCATCAGCCGCACCAGATTGACCGGGCCGTCGACGTAATAGCAGTCCTTTTCCTGCAATCCGCTCTCATCGAGCAGCCGCCGCGCGAGATTCGCCGGTGTTTCCGCCGATACTTCGAGTCGCACCGCGTTGCCCAGATGGCGCGCGGGCAGTTCGCCCTGCAGCGCGACGCGCAGGTTGGTGATTTCGTCTTCATCGACGAACAGTTCGCTGTTACGCGTGATGCGAAACTGGTTGCAGCTGCGCACCATCAAGTTGGGAAACAGCTCGCCGACATAGCGCTGCAGCAACGAGCTGAGCAGCACGAAGCCGTGCGGATAGCCCGACAGTTCCTGCGGCATCCGCACGAGCCGCGGCAGCGCGCGCGGCGCCTGCACGATCCCCATCAGCGCCTGGCGACCGAAGGCGTCCTTGCCCTCGAGTTCAACGACGAAGTTCAGGCTCTTGTTCAGCACGCGCGGGAACGGATGCGCCGGGTCGAGGCCGATCGGCGTCAGCACGGGCAGCAGCTCGTCGATGAAATACTGGCGCGCCCACAGCGTCTGCGCCTCGTTCCACGCTTCGGTGCCATGAAAGTGGATGCCTTCGTGTTCGAGCGCGGGCAGCACCGTGTCGTGCAACATCGTGTACTGACGATGCACGAGCTTTTGCGCCCGCTCGACGACGAGATCGTAGACATGTTGCAGCGACATCCCGTCCGGCGACAGCGCGCCCGGATTGTCGCGCATCTGTTCGTGCAACCCGGCCATGCGGACTTCGAAGAATTCGTCGAGATTGCTGCTGGTAATGCAGATGAAACGCAGGCGTTCGAGCAGTGGTACGGACGGGTCGGCCGCCTGCGCCAGGACACGTTCGTTGAAACCTAGAATGCCCAGCTCGCGATTGAGAAGAGGGTAGCGGATGGACATCGGCAGCGAGAATGGAAGATCAGGGAGGGGTTTGATAGGACGCTCGGAAACTCTCACAGAACGATGAAACTATCATGACATCGGGAATGTCACGAATTTTACGCTGTATTCGTGCTCTGTCGTAAATACGACGCAGTGCGTATGGGACCATGAAGGACGCACAATACGGAACGATGACATGGCGAGGTCCAGTACGCTTAGAATGGCGTCTTTAAACAGCGCCACAGCCGGTCAGATGGCGGCGCTCGCGCGCATGGAGTCCGCACAATCGATGGTCAACCCCACCCCGAAGCTCCTCGCCGCTGTCGATCTCGGTTCGAACAGTTTCCGGCTGATTGTCGGCCGGGTCGAGGAAACCGAGGCCGGTAGCCAGATCTATCAGGTCGATGCGCTGCGCGAGTCGGTGCGCCTTGCCGCCGGGCTCGCCCGCGACAAACTGCTCGATCGCGCGTCGCAGGTGCGGGGCTGGGACGCGCTGAAACGCTTCGGCGAACGGCTGCGCGACTTCCATCCCGACCACGTGCGCGCCGTCGCCACCAATACGCTGCGCGTCGCCAAGAACGCCGGCGAATTCCTTGTCGAGGCCCAGGCGGCGCTCGGTTTTCCGATTGAAGTGATCGCCGGACGCGAAGAAGCGCGGCTGATCTACGCCGGCGCCGCTCATTCCGTGCCGGCCAGTGCGGGCAAACGGCTCGTGGTGGATATCGGCGGGGGCTCGACGGAATTCATCATTGGCTCGCATTACACGCCGATCAAGATGGAGAGCCTGTATATCGGTTGCGTGAGCCATAGCCGGGCGTTTTTCCCCGCGGGCAACGTAGACGAATACACGATGCGCCAGGCCGAACTCGCGGCCACTCGCGAAATCCAGATTATTTCCAGTGAATATCGCAAGACCGGCTGGGAACAGGCGATTGGCTCGTCCGGTACCGCGCGGGCGCTCGCCGAACTGGTCGAAGCGAACGGTTTCAACGATCCGGGCATCACGCACGGCATTTCGCGCGGCGGCCTGGAGCGGCTCAAACGCGCGCTGATCAAGGCGGAGAACGTCAACCGCCTGAAACTCGTTGCGCTCAAGTCGGACCGCGTGCCGGTACTCGCGGGCGGCCTGTCGATCATGCTCGCGGTGTTCGACGAACTCGGCATCGATTACGTCGATACGACGGACGGCGCCTTGCGACTCGGCGTGCTGTACGACCTGCTCGGACGGTCGCAGCACGAAGACATGCGCACGCTGACGGTGGAAGGCTTCATGCGGCGCTACGGGATCGACCGGGCGCAGGCGGCCCGCATCGGCGAACTGGCGGTGCGCTTCTACGATCAGCTCGAAGAGCCCGATGAGGAACGGCGTGCGGAGAACCGCATGTTTCTCGGCTGGGCAGCCGCGTTGCATGAGATCGGTCTGTCGATCTCGCACAGCGCGTATCACAAGCATTCCGCGTATATCGCGAGCAATGCCGATATGCCGGGTTTCTCGCGTACCGACCAGGCGCGGCTCGCCGCACTCGTGCTCGGGCATGCGGGCAAGCTCGGCAAGCTGTCGCAGACACGCGATGTCGAATGGCCGTTGCTGTTCTGCCTGCGCCTTGCGTCGCTGCTGTGCCGTCGCCGTGCCGATGTCGGATTGCCCGGTATTCTCGTGGCCCAGGTGGGTGGCGGCTACGAAGTGCGTTTACCGAACGAATGGGTCGAGAACAATCCGTTGACCGATTACAGCCTGATCCAGGAAGCCGCCGAGTGGGAGAAGGTCGGGATACCGTATCGCGTCGTGTATACCGACAAGGACGAATAGGCTGCGTTGCGCTTTACCGGATGCGGTGAAGCTGGCGATTGGATTTCGAATCAAACAAGAAGCCCGACGAGTTTTTCTCGTCGGGCTTCTTGTTTTAGCGGCATGCATAGCGCATGCCGTAGACGTTTGAGCTGAGCGATCAGCGCGTCAGTTCGTCGCCGAGGAAATGGCGTGCGTAGCGGGCGTTGATGTCAGACAGACGGAACAGCGTGAGGAAGTCGGCGGTATTGAAGTCGGGGTCCCAGGCGGGCGCACCGCAGATCTTCGCGCCGAGCCGCAGATAACCCTTGATCAGCAGCGGTGCCGCGACCTCGGTGCCGGTCTGCAGTTCATCGATGGGCAGCGGCGTATGCGGGAACGCGCGGTATTCGGGCGCGGTCAGCGAGTTGTCGCGCAGCGAACAGTAGAGGTTCGCCGCGAAGTGACCGCCATCGGCCATCGCCACGCTCGCGCAGCCGAGCATCGTTTCGTAGCCGTTCTGCTGCATGTACGCGCCGAGGCCCGCCCACAGCGACATGATCACCGAGCCGCTGCGGTAGTCGGGGTGGACGCATGAACGACCGACCTCGACCATCTTCGAGCGCAGATGCGTGAGACGCGATACGTCGAATTCGCTTTCTGCATACAGCCGCCCGATGCGCGCAGCCTGATGCGGCGGCAACACACGATACGTACCGACCACCTTCAGCGTATCGAGATCGCGCACGAGCAGATGATCGCAGTACGCATCGAACGAATCGACATCGAGACCGGCGGGGCCGGTCAGCTGTGCGCCCATTTCTTCGGCGAAGACGCGATACCGCAGACGCTGCGCTTCACGAAGCTCCTCGTCGCTGCGCGCCCAGGCGACTTGCAGACGATGCTGCGCGGTGACGGTTTCTGATGCGCGCGGCAGACGACGGCGGCGCTTGAGCGAGAGGATCGAAGCGAGGGGCAGGGTAGGCGTCGGCAGTTCTCGCATGTGGCGTTCCTGGTCGAAAAAGGGTTTGTGTTTATGTACTTTTTCGCCAATGTAGTAATCGGTAATGACGCTCGCATGGCAAAGCGATGACGATTCAATGACGTGCCGTAAGGTTGACGTGTGGGTTGTGTTACGGGCGGTTGTGCCGGGTGTGTCCGTTGTTCGGCGACGACACCTTCGGGGTGTGGCTACGGCGCTTGGATCTTTAGACCTTTAGATCAGCTCGGGCGATATCGCTGCACGCAGCACAGCCTGTTCGTCGCCGGCGCGCTCGCGGCTTTCGAACCACCATACGCCGGCTTTCTTCACCGGCCAGCTTGCGCCGCTGTGGGCGAGCAACCGGGCGGCGACGTGACCGAGCGTTGGTTGATGGCCGACTATCACCACCGTTTGCGCGATGCCGTTCGGCCAGCCGGCTGCGGCGAGGACGGCATCGGCGAGGACGGCATCGGCGCTTGCGTCGGGAGCGATCTCGCGCACGACGCGATACTGGTCCGACAGTGACTCGGCGGTCTGCACGGTTCGTACGGCGGGACTGACGAGTATCAATGCGTCAGCGTCGATGCGTGCGCGTAGCCACTTGCCGACGGTTTGTGCCTGCTTGCGGCCGCGTGCGGTCAGTTGACGGGCGAGGTCGCTGGCTGCGATGTCTTCGGCTTCGGCGTGGCGCCAGAGGATCAGGTTCATGGGTTGTCTCGCTGTTTGGGGTGTTGTGTTTGGGGTGTGCCCGGCGAGGTGATTGTGGACCGGGAGTCGGCACCTATGTCCGTCGATAGCTCTTTCCGCTAGCGGCAGAAGACGGTATCGCAGCATAAAGTTGACCGCGTGACGGAAAGCCAGCTAGAATCGCTGTCTTCGTCGGAGCGTAGCGCAGCCTGGTAGCGCATCTGATTTGGGATCAGAGGGTCGTAGGTTCGAATCCTATCGCTCCGACCACGAAAAAAGCAGCAAGGATAAGGACTTACTGGTTAGCGCCGTAAGTCCTTTTTTCTTTTTCCGATTTCGTTAGCCGTGGCGTAACCGGATCCGATCGTACCGGGCGACATTCCCCTCGATTGAAATCCCGCGCTGCTCGGCATACCTCGGTTAGACGTGTTCATTGGATGCACCTGTCATCATAACGTGTTCACGATTTGGTCTTTTGTGAACATGTTTGGCCAATATGGTCATTGCGTGCACATGTCCATGAAACGTGTGCATCGAAACCAGAAAAATGACCATATCGTGCCAATGCGTGTAGGATGTGTCCAAATTTACCGAGAATTTGAACATGTCAGAAGCTCAATCCACGTCCCGGGCTACCGCTTTCGATCCCCAAACCCCTTACAACGACCTCCCGGCATTGCCCCCGCGTGCTGAGATCGACAGCAAGGCAATCCTGAAGGCCTGTATAGGTGCCCGCGCACAGCTAGCCACGCTGAAGGAGTCGGCCAAGCTGATCCCCCAGCAAAGCGTGCTCATCAATACGATTCCGTTGCTCGAAGCACAAGCTAGCTCCGAGATCGAAAATATCGTTACGACCACAGACCGACTCTTTCAGTACGCACAGGAGGCTGGCCAGGCATCTGCCGATCCGGCTACCAAGGAAGCGCTTCGTTATCGAACTGCCTTGTACCAGGGATATAAATCCTTGCGCGATCGGCCGATTACAACCAGCACGGCCGTCGATGTATGCAGGACGATCAAGGGCGTGGAGATGGACATCCGACGCGTTCCTGGCGTCGCACTCATGAACGACGCCACGCGGCAAGTCGTATACACGCCCCCGCAAGGCGAAAACGCTGTCCGTGATCTGCTATCGAATTGGGAGCGGTTTCTGCATGATCATGACGAGATCGACCCTCTGATCCGTCTGGCAATCATGCACTACCAGTTCGAGGCAATTCATCCGTTCACCGATGGGAACGGCCGTACTGGCCGCGTTCTCAATCTGCTGTTTCTGGTGGAAAAAGGCCTGCTCGATCAGCCGATTCTCTACCTGAGCCGATACATCATTTCGAACAAAACGGATTACTACCGCCTGCTATTAAAAGTAACGACGGACGGTGCCTGGGAAGAGTGGATTCTGTACATGTTGGCCGCAGTCGAAAGTACCGCACAGTGGACAACTGAACGCATTCATGAAATCAAAACCCTGATGCAGACGACCGCGGACATGCTGCGAAAAGCAATGCCGGGCGGGTACAGTCGTGAGCTTGTCGAAATAATCTTTGCTCAGCCTTATTGTCGAATCTCCAACGTCGTCGATGCCGGGATCGCTCAACGCGCAACCGCTTCTAAACTGCTCAAGGAACTTGCCAGACTGGACATCCTGGTCGAGCTACAGGTAGGTCGGGAAAAGTTGTTCATCAATCCGAGGTTGATGCAGGTGCTTAAAGGTGAAACGCCGCGCCCTGTGTCGACAGCAACTGTGTAGTGCGGGTTCGCTGCCTGCGCCAATTCTCGCAACCGGCGAGCATCGCAACCCATCAGCCGATGCCCACCGGTACGCCCTACACAAACCTCACCACTTCCATCCCAGCCCGGCATTGAAGCCCACCTGATTTCCCGTGGTGGCAACGCCAGCGCCCCATGACCAGCGACCGTTATCGGAAAGACGCTTGAGGTTGATCGCGAGTGCCCCGTAGCCCTGGTACCCGCCCACGCCGGCCCCGAGTTCGAATTCACCAGGCTCGAGCGTCGGCATATAGTTGCCTGCCAGTGCCATGCTCATGGCGATCCCTGCGTAAGCCACGCGCGCCACGTTGTTGACGTTGCTCTGCACGCCTTGCAACTGGGAGACGTTGACTGCATCGGTTGGGTTGATCCCCGGCGCCACGTTGGTAATGCGACGCTCGTTGCCTGGCGAACCGACAGATACGGTGTTGGCCTGGTCCGCAACGGAATTGGCACCCAGCGCGACCGCGCCCTGAGCCGTGGCTTGCGCACCTGCACCTAGCGCCACTGAGTTGTTGCCGGAGGCCAGCGAATTGGCGCCAACAGCGGTTGCCGGATCGGCGATGGCCTGGGCCTGGTAGCCGATTGCAACCGAACCCGCGTACTGCGAGGTCGCCCGGAACCCGATTGCGGTCGTATTCGCGTCCTGAGCAAGCGATTGCGAACCGTACGCGGTCGCCCCATTGGCCACGGTCGTGGTGGTCGCGCCATTGACCCCGGCGATCGTGCCCGCGCCCGCGCACAACCCGGTTGCCGTCGTATCCGTCCCGTTAGCGACACCGCAACCAGAAGCCTGCACAACCTGCGTGCTCGTGTTGTTGGTTGTGCGTCCCTGCGAGACGACTGCGCCGGCCGAATTGACACCACCGGTGAGCGTGGCGCCAATGGTGGCGCCGCGGGAGGTCGCGGTCGTGGATGCGGCGTTGATCGGCGCCAGCGATGTAGACAGGCTGGACAGGACCACACCGTTTCCACCGGCACCACTCGCGATGGCGCTACTGATCGTGCTGAGTCCGGTGCTTACGGTGGTGGACAGCGAATTCACACCGGTGGACAAAGAGCCGATGCTGGTCGAAGTCGACGACGACAGGCTACCGATCGCGTTGCTTACTCCGGTCGACAGCGACGTGATGCTGGTCGACAGCGAGCTGATGCCTGTCGAACTCGACGTGGACAACGAATTGATACCGGTCGATGTCGATGTCGACAAACTACCCACATTGCTGTTGGTCGTACTCAGACCCGTCGACAATGAGTTGATGGCAAAGGCCACGGATGTCGACAGCGAGGACACCTGGCTGACGTTGACTGCGTCGGTTGGGTTCACGCCTGGAGCGACATTGGTCAGTCTGACCGGTGTGGTTGCGCCGACTCCGCCGAGCGTCACACTGCTGTGCGACGGATCGTCGTACTGGACCGAATTGGCGACGCCGGTGGACAGCGAGATGATGCCGGTGGACAGCGAGCCGATGCTGGTCGAGGTCAGTGTCGACAGGCTTGTTACGGTGCTACTTGTCGTGCTCAGGCCCGTCGACAGGGAGGTGACGTTGTTGGTCAGGGTGCTGATGCCGGTCGAGGTCGAGGTCGACAGGCTGCCGATGCTGCTGGTGGTGGTGCTCAGACCGGTCGACAGGCTCGACACGTTGCTGTTCGTCGTGCTCAGGCCGGTGGACAGGCTGGTGATGCCCGTTGAAGTGGAAGTAGACAGCGAGCTGATGCCCGTCGATGTTGAACTCGACAGGCTCGCGATGCCCGTTGAGGTCGAGGTGGACAATGAGTTCACCCCTGTAGACAGAGAGCTGATGCCGGTTGACGTCGAGCTCGAGAGGCTCGTGACGTTGCTGTTCGTTGTACTCAAACCGGTCGAGAGACTGGTGATGCCGGTCGAAGTCGAAGTGGACAGCGAACTTACGCCGGTTGACAGGGAGTTGATGCCCGTTGACGTTGAAGTCGACAGACTTGTTACATGGCTGTTAGTCGTGCTCAGGCCGGTGGACAGGCTGGTGATGCCCGTCGAGGTCGAGGTGGATAGTGAGCTCACGCCGGTGGACAACGAACCGATGCCGCTTGAAGTCGACGTCGACAGGCTTGTGACGTTGCTATTGGTTGTGCTTAAGCCCGTCGACAGGCTGGTGATGCCAGTCGATGTTGACGTGGACAGTGA
Organism: Paraburkholderia acidicola; assembly: GCF_002362315.1. Classification (GTDB taxonomy): domain Bacteria; phylum Pseudomonadota; class Gammaproteobacteria; order Burkholderiales; family Burkholderiaceae; genus Paraburkholderia; species Paraburkholderia acidicola. Next base: position 326,263 of record NZ_MTZV01000002.1, on the reverse strand, counting down.
ATTCACACCGGTGGACAAGGAGCCGATGCCGCTTGAAGTCGAAGTGGAGAGGCTCGTGACGTTGCTGTTGGTCGTGCTCAGTCCAGTAGACAAACTGTTGATGCCTGTCGAAGTCGACGTGGACAGCGAACTCACACCCGTCGACAGCGAACTGATGCCACTTGAAGTCGAAGTCGAGAGGCTCGTGACGTTGCTATTGGTCGTGCTCAGGCCAGTAGACAAGCTGGTGATACCAGTCGAAGTCGACGTGGACAGCGAACTCACACCCGTCGACAGCGAACTGATGCCACTTGAAGTCGAAGTCGAGAGGCTCGTCACATTGCTGTTAGTCGTGCTCAGGCCAGTAGACAAACTGGTGATACCGGTCGAAGTCGAAGTCGACAGCGAACTCACACCGGTCGACAGCGAGCTGATGCCGCTCGACGTCGAAGTCGACAGGCTCGTGACATTGCTATTGGTCGTGCTCAGTCCAGTAGACAGGCTGGTGATACCAGTCGACGCCGACGTGGACAACGAACTCACACCAGTCGACAGCGAGCTGATGCCGCTCGACGTCGAAGTCGAGAGGCTCGTGACATTGCTATTGGTCGTGCTCAGCCCAGTAGACAAGCTGGTGATACCAGTCGACGCCGACGTGGACAGCGAGCTGATGCCACTCGATGTCGAAGTCGACAGACTTGTTACCTTGCTATTCGTCGTACTCAGGCCAGTAGACAGGCTGGTAATTCCCGTCGAAGTCGACGTCGACAGCGAGGCGATGCCGGTCGAGGTGGAGGTGGACAGTGAACTCACACCGGTCGACAACGAACTGATCCCCGTCGAAGCCGAAGTCGACAAGCTCGAAATACTGCTGGTCGTCGTACTCATGCCAGTACTCAGTTGCGACACGGTCACAGCGTCCTGCGGCGCGGCACCGTCGGCCACGTTGGTAATCCGGCGCAACGCGGTCGAGCTGCCCACCGACACTTCCGACAGCGGCGCCGCCTGTCCGGTCAGATAGCCCGTCCCCGTCGGCGCAGCCGCACCTGTCACGCTGCCGGCGCCAATCGCGACACTGTTCGCATAAGTCGCGCGACTGCCGCTGCCCAGTGCCGTTGCGGTGGCCCCGGTGGCACTCGCGCCTGGCCCAATGGCTGTCGAAGATGACTGGGACGAAAGGGCCGCCGAACCAATCGCAATAGACGACGTACCCGACGCCGTTGCGTTAAACCCGAAAGCGTTGCTTTGCGATCCGGAAGCGGTTGCCTGAAATCCGATCGACGTTGCAAAACCGCCAGCAAGCGCTCCCATGCCGAACGCCACTGCAGCGGCTCCGCTCGCGGTCGTGTAGGAGCCGTATAAAGTCACGCCGCTCAGATTTGCGCCGTTTGCGTTACACCCGGCAACGGATGAAAACCCACCGCTTCCGTCGGCAGGAACGGCGCCTGCTCCATACGTGCGGCTGCCATCAGGTCCAGTACCCCCGGCGAAGCCGCAGTTTCCCCCGCCATTGCCTCCGGAAAACGTGAAGACCCCGGCATAGCTCGCCTGCGCCGCGCCGAGTAAAAGCAGGTTGACGAGCAGTTTGACCGACGCGGAACGCTTGCCTTTTCCTCGCGCCGAATCCAGCTCGGACGCAGCGACCCACGCACCCAGGGCTTCATTCCAGATAGTCCGATACGTCTTGTTCATTTTGAATCACCTTTCCGGTAGGGCTTGTCGGCGCAGCAAAATCTTTAAGTAATTGCCGGGGAAATCATTCCTCATGACAAAAACAGACACTGCGCGTCCAGATTTAAATGTGCGAACTGCATATCCCCGGGGTTACGGATTCTTAAAACAGTGAAATATATTTGTATGCAAAACGAAAGAAAATGGAAAATTGATGCGCGATCAATCTTAAGGCGCTATTTTTCGGCTCTCTGGCCGCGTCTCCAGGTTATGTTGCATTTGCTTGCATAACGGTTTTTCTTTTGGCAATTGGCACTTTAAAACAAATATTTATTCTCGAAATGACCGGTATTGTTCATAGTTGTTAAAATAATAAAGCGCTAAAAACATTGAAATTGCCGGTTATAATTTTCTATTTTTCCGAAGGTGGATCAGGTGGAAATCCGGCTAATAGAATGGATTTGTCTCCAGTCGGATGAGGCCGGCCACGATCTGACGCGCAAGGGGCGGTGTGTGCAGTGCGCGCTGGCGGCGCCGTGCAAAGAGTGTTCGCGAATCGAATGTGCGGGAGTGGAAGCGTTTGATCTGTGAGGTCGATTGTCCGACGGGCGGACTGGGCTCATTCGGCAGTGCTAGTATCGTCCGGCCCTCTGCGCAAATGGGAAGAGCCAGGACAGCCGCCGTTCTTCGCCTGAGAAACGTCGAAATACACGACCCTCGAAGGTCGTAAATCGCATTACCAAACATTGCCACTGGGTAGCTCGATGATCGAGACACGCAATCAAAACACCGACCCCGCACAGAAGATCCCAGAAGGATCTTCAATCGCAAAGAGAACCATTCTGATATTTGTGGCCGCTGTGGCTTTGGGGATTGTGGGTTTTCTCGGTTTTTCGACTGCGTTTTGCAAACAGCTGGACGGGATTCTTCCATGGACGCTGCTATTCGCCATACTCGTTCCAGTCTATTTGCTCAAGCAGATGTCTGCGTATGCTGTCGCTGCACTGGTCCTGGTTGTTGCCAGCGCGTTCCTTATCGCACGGATTCCATTCAAGATGACATGGGTGTGGTTTATCGGCGGTCTGTTTGCCGCCTACTTGCTCGTCGCAGTTTGCACGTTACTGGCGCATGCACACGGTAGCTGTTATTTGTTCGAGGGAATGTGACCACATAGCGGTGGGCACGATGTCGCATCCGAACCCGGCGACACCGACCCACATCCTTACGCAACAGTACCTGGCCGCGCAGACACCTCGTCATACCATCGCTGCAATCCGGTGTGCGAAGCCGGAATGGCCATCTTCAGAGCGTTGCTAGCGAAGTCGACCGTCACGAGCGTCGTAATATCCGCGGCTGAGAACTCGTCGCCGGCGGCGAACGGGATCGCCTTAAGCCGCTCGTCGAAATCGGCGAAGAAATCGGCGACACGCTGTTTGCTTCGTTCAACCAGTTCGGGAATCTGGTCGTACGCATGCGGACCCGACAGCGCACGACCTTTCAACCCAGCGACCGCGTTACGCACGCCCTCCATGACCGATGCGAAGCCGTTCAATTCTGCGCGGCGCTCCCACATCGTGACGACAGCCTTCGATTTCGCCGTGCTGCCCAACAACGGGGTTTGTGGATACGCCTCTTCCAGATAGCGCCATATTGCAGGTACTTCCGCGATAACGGCACCGTCGGCGAGCACCAGAGCTGGCACCTCGCTACGTGGATTGATTGCGCGATAGGCATCGGAAAATTGCTCTTTCGTGCCAAGGTCGACTGGCTTCACCGGAATGTCGAGTCCCTTCTCCGCGATGAATATGCGCACGCGGCGTGAGTTTGGCGAACCCTTGGATTCGTACAGCGTGGGGTGTCCAGCGATTGTCATTTGAGTCGTCCTTTATAGGGGGCGTCGAGATCAACCAGGAAAGCGATTTCCAAACATTGGTAGTCCACTTTTCGATTCCGCCTGTGTCGCTTCGTCCTGAAGCACATCCCAGTGTTCGGCGAGGCGTCCGTCTTTGATCCTGACGACGTCGGCGGCGATCCATGCAGCCGGCCGGCCCATACCCGAAAAACGGCCATGGATGATGACGTAGTCGCCTTCCGCGACGATCAGTGCGTGCTCATAGCGCAGGCTGTCGGGAACGCTACGAACCAGTTGAAAGAGACCATCGCGCCCCGGTTCGATATGCGCGCTGTGCTGGATGTAGTTATCCGACCAGAAGCGGGCGGCTGCTTCGTAATTCCGCTGATTGAAGAGGGTATCGAACGCCTGGAGTACAAGCGCTTTGTTTTGTTCGGGGGTGGTGTGTGACATGGACCGTACCTCGCTGGCACTTCGTGCAGCAGCGCGCTCGAGTGCCGAACTGTGAACGTTAACCTTCTGGACCGACGCCTAAGCCCACGCACGGTTCGCCTCTATCGAAGGACCGCGCCAGTAACACTCGCCGTCGGGTGAATTTCAACAAACTTATGACGATGGTGACCACAATCGTGTGGTTATCATGGCAACACCGTCTACCAATGTCAATGGTAATCACCATTGATCTATGGAAAAATGGCGGAAATTGACGCACAGGCGAGGAGAACAGTTCATGGGTGTCTCAAGACAGCAAGCCAGCGAAAACCGGCAATTGATCATCGACGCCGCAGAAAAACTCTTTCGGGAGCGCGGGGTGGATGCTGTGGGATTGACGGAACTGACGAAAGCGGCAGGCTTTACGCAGGGCGGCTTCTACAACCACTTCGAGTCGAAGGATGCGTTGGTCGTAGCCGTGATGAACCAGGCCATGGAGAACGGCGCCAATCAACTGGTCGCCGCGATCGAGCAGTCGAGAGCGATGGAGGCCGATCCGGTCAAACGCCAGATCGAGTGGTATCTGTCGCCTGGTCATCGCGACGACATCGAGTGCGGCTGCCCGGTCTCGGCCTTCGCGGGCGACATCCGGCGACTGGGCGACGAAGCACGCAAGTCCTACGCGGAGGGTGTCGCGTCGAATCTCGAGTACCTTGCCGATGCGCTTGACGGCACAAATAAAAGAGAACGCAGAAAGAAAGCGGGTGCCATCCTGAGTCGACTGGTCGGGACTTTGGTGCTGTCGCGTGCAGTTGTCGACGCCGATCCCGATCTGGCCGATGAAATATTGAAGGACGGGCGTCGCCAGTTGTTGCTTGATCTGGCTGGCTAAAGCGTTCTATTCAGAGCCCAGCGTCAGGCGCAATACACCGCCGTACATGAACGCAACCGTTCGCTGGACGCATGCTCTTCCCGCACAGCATCCGCACGCCGTTCTATCCACATCGAATCCCCGAACTCATGCGTGCGATAGCGATGCGCTTCCAGCGTCGCCGTGACGCGCGCAAGCGTCGGTGCATCGGCGAACGCGCGCAGCAGCGCGTAGTGACTCGAATCCGGCTCGTGGGTACCCGACACGATCACGTCGACGACGCGCAGCCGTGTCTGTGGTCCAATTCGCTGCGTCGCGACGCCATCGCCAGGATGCACGACACCGTCGATCGCCGCCGCATGTTCGAGTGCGCGCACAACGGTCGTGCCGATCGCTACAACCCGTCCACCGCGCGCTCGGGTTGTCTCGACGAGCACGGCTGTTGCAACCGGAATGCGATACGGCTCATCGAGTGGCAGACGCTGGTCGAGCATCGCATCGCCGGTCGATGACAATCCCGCTGCATGTGTGAGCGTCGCGAACGGCACACCGCGTGCGTGCAGCGCATCGAGCGTGCTCCAGTCGAGGACGAAACCTGCTGAAGGCGGTTCGAATGCGACCGGCTGTGCGGCGATCGGCGTCCATACATCCCATAGCGCAAGCGGGTCCGCCAGATGTGCGTACTGCACGGGCTTGCCGTGCGATGCGAGCATGCGCCACACCTGCGCGGCATCGCCATCGAAACGCAGTTCGACGAAGCGCGGATGATCGAGCAATCGCATGATCGTCGCACCGCTGGCACCGAATATCAGTCGGTCGCCCTGACACAAATCGGGCGGCGCGGCTCGCTCTTCGGTCCGCGTATGAAAATCGCCAGCACCGAATACGATCGCGCTGAAACGATTCATCGCATCGCTAGCCAGCGAAGTGCGCCCCGCAAGCCGCACTTCGATTCCAGTGCCAGTGCGTTCGTGGATGCCGTGCAGGCTGGCAGGCAAGGTCGCTGCATCGTTGGCGATCACGCAATCGCCAGGTTGCAGCAGATCGGCGAACGCAGTGCGCGGGCGCTCGTCGATGTGGCCGTAACGGTCGACGGTGAGGAGGCGCGCATCGCGAGGGCGTTGCATGGGGACAGTGGCGGCGCGCATCATCAAACCTTCGCCGATACGTCGACATGATGAGCGCCACTCGAAGGCGATTCACCCGACGCCCTCAACTCACGTAACTCACGTAGCGCAGCCTCGATTGCATCGGCCATCTCACGTGCTGCAACAGCGGGCGCTTTAAGTCCAGCAAGATCGCTATCCGGCACAGCGAGCGCATGCAGCGGCGTGTCCATATCGCCAGGATCGAGCGACAGCAACCGCACGCGCTGCGCAGCGAGTTCGAGATTCCAGATTCGCGTCATATGCCGCAGCGCCGCCTTGCTCGCGCCATAGGCTCCCCACGCCGGATAAGGCTCGATGGCTGCATCGCTCGACACGTTCAGCACGACCGCGCCACCACGCTCGCGTGCCGCGGCAGCCAGCGAACCGAGCAGCGCCTTCGTCAAGCGAAACGGACCGAGCAGGTTCGCGGCCAGCGCGGCTTCGAGATCCTCGCACGCCGTATCGGCAAGCGGTGCGAGCGGCACCGGTCCCAGCGACGACGCATTGTTCACCAGCACATCGACGCCGCCCAGCACGCCGCTGATCTGCAGCGCAAGCGGGTAGATGTCGTCCTTCTTCGCGATATCGCCGACCAGTCCGACTACTTTCTGCCGCGCTGCCGTCACCGCCGCGACCCGGTCCGCGTGCCGCGCGACGAAGGCGACATGTGCGCCGCGCGCGAGCAGTTCGTCCATCAATGCGAGGCCGAGCCCCGAAGTGCCGCCCGTGAGGGCGACGCGAATGCCTGCGAGGGTATCGATCGATGAGGTCATGCCATGCTCCGTGGTGGATGAGAGCCGCGCGCAAGCCGCGCTAGCTCGATGGCCTGATAATAGGAACGCGTCAGCGTTCAACCGAGCGCGATGTCCAACCCCTTGTCGGAAAGTCGATACGATGGACGAAACCGTTCCCCCCGCCGCAGAAGAACCCGCCGACGATCAAGCTCACGACGTCACGCGCGCCGCGCAGCATCTCGCGCGCAATCTCGTCGCGCTGCGGCACGCACGTGCGTTGACGCAAGAGGGGCTGGCGAAGGCGTCGGGCGTGCCGCGCTCGACGGTGGCGAACCTGGAGTCGGGCGAGGGTAACCCGTCGCTGGCGGTGTTGATGAAGGTGGGGGGCGCGCTCGCCGCGCCACTCGATGAACTGCTTGCGTCGCCGCGTGCGAAGGTGCGCCGCTGGTCGGCGGCCGAAGTGTCGGTGCAGAACCGCGGCAACGGGCTGACGATCCGGCCGCTCGTGCCGGAACCGATGCCGGACGGCATCCTCGAAACGATGTCCTTCATTCCCGGCGGTTATATGCGTGGCACGCCGCATCTACCGGGTACGCGTGAGTATTTCAGCTGTATCGACGGGCGCGTTGCCGTGTTCGTCGCGGGCGAGCGGCACGGGCTCGAAGCAGGCGATGTGCTGGCGTTTCCCGGTCACGTGCCGCATTCGTATCGCAACGAGGATACGCAACACAGTGCGTTGGGCGTGTCGATCGTGATTCTGGCGAAGGCGGGGGTCTAGTCAGTCGTCGCGCGGCGAATCTGCGGCGTCGCATGCTGCGCTGCGAATGACAACAAAAGAAAAACGCGGCCCGCGTGATCGGGGCCGACGGGAACATACCGGCAGTACGGATCGCGCGGGCGGTACAGGCTTAGCGGCGCGATCGCAGTGCACGCAAGTTAGTGCTTGCGCCGCATCCAGTCGAGCATGTGATGCTCGGCCAGCCAGTGGTGCGTCATGCTTTCGCCGCCGTGCTCGCGCCGGTAATTGCGCGATTCGAACACCGACAGTGCGATCAGCACCAGTACGCCGACGCCAAGACCGATCAATCCGGCGATTGTTTCTGCTTCCATGGCAGCCTCCTTTCGCAACGCGGCCATGCGTACATGGTAGGTCAGTTGCGGCAAAGGGAAAGGGGTGTGCCGGCTTGTCGTCGCGCATGCTGCGTTGCGGGTAGACTGCAGGGCCGCAGTCGTTTGTACCTGCGGCTTTCACATTCCTTGCTTCGAGAATTTATGAATCGCGCCGCATGGCTGGTCCCGCTGTTTTCGTCCCTGATTCTGTTCGTCGCGGGTTGCGCCGACAGTTCATCCACCGCTCATCGCGCGCCGCCGAAGGACCCGCCCGACTATCACGGCGTACCCACCGACGACCGGCCGCCAGCGATGAGCGCGCCATCTGCAGCGGACGCGCCGCAGTAATCGAGGACACTGCGCGAGGACACCGCGCGAGGACATAGTGAAAGGCGAAGCCCCGGCGCGGGCACGCCGGAGCTTCTGACCCGCGAGCACTGTTCGCGCGGAGCGCGCGGGCTGCGGCTATTCGAGCACGAATCGGCTATGCGATTTGTATGCGCTTGTTTCAAGCGGTAACTGGAATCTGCGGCGCCCCGTGGTGCCCCGTGGTACTCCGATATTGCTCAGGCGCGTTCCTGGACGCAGATCCACGGCGAGACCACGACGGCCCACAGGTTAGGATCGCGGGCCGCGAAATCGGCGGCTGTGTCGGCCTGGACGCGTTCGACGAGCCCCGCCGATAGCCACTGCGTGACCTGCTCGGTGGCGTCGCTGGCGATGGCTTCGGCCACGCTCACAAGATCGAGGTCGCCGGCGACGCGCAGCAGCATGCCGCGCGCAAAGAAACGTTCGAGTTCGGACCAGCCGATCTTCGCGGTTTCCGCGAGCAGTTTGGCGTACATCGGACTGTGGGAGGAGGCGGGCAAGGTCATAAGCATCAGTGGGGTTCGGACAGCGGTCGCTACTATAAACCATCGGCGCGCGTCGAAAACCGGTGGGTTGTGTCACGTGCATCGCATTCCGCGGATATTTACAATCTATTAAGCTGATTATTTAGATCGCTTTCAGAGGTATTTATTTCGGACGGGAAGACCTGAGGCGACGACTGCGGTCGTCTCGTGGATTCAACGAAGGTTCTCATATTGGTGTGCTTGCGCACGAATACGGGGTGATAGTAATCGCACGCCTGGATACTTGAATCGATTTAACGATTGTCGCTCCGGGTTGGTATTTGTCGCACCGTGCGATATTCAGCAAATGCCCACCACATAGGCCTCAGCGCCAGGCGGCATTAATAACAAGATGAAAATATCCTTGGCGATGACACGTGTGATATCGTGTGATTTACTGCGTTAATTTAACGATTTATATTCACATAATGCGTATTCCGTGCGCCGCAACACATTTTCCACACAATTAATCGATTGCGTGTGCATAGATGCGTTGTTAGATTTCCAATCGGCGCATGGTGAACCGGTCCTTTGCCGATATGCGCCGAACCCCCGTTAGCCCGGCCTCGTGCCGGGCTTTTTTTGCGCGGTGCTCGAGGGTCGCCCGCGGTTGAGGCTACTGCTTGCAGCGAATCACCATCGACCGGTTCTTGACGTTCGCCCCGAGCAGTCCGCCGAGCGAGCCGCCAGCGGTTGCCCCATTGTCGACATCCTTCGAAATGACGTCGTAGCCATAGGCACCGCAGGCTTCGCCCGCGCGCTTGTAGCATTCGCCCCAGTTGGAGCTGGCATCGCTGCCACTGCAGTTGATGGCGAAACCTGCCTGGCCGTCAGGCAGATAGGTGAGCGTCGTCGTGCTGGAGCAGCCGGCGAGGCTCGCCAGTGCCAGCGCGGCGATGCCGGCCGCGCAGAGTGCGGTTTTCATCGCGGAAGTCCTGATGTGGGACGCGGCCCGATGCCGCGTCCTGCCATCAATGGAGCACCGCACGACGCGTGCGGTTCCATTGCGGCATGACGACCGCTGGCAGCACGGCGCGTGCCCGGGTTCGTCCCGGGGTTCGTCCCACCTCGCGCTAGCGGGCCGGCAGCGCCCGCGACGGGTCGATCGAGCGTCCCTGATAGCGCAGCTCGAAGTGCAGCACGACGCGGTCGCTGTCGGTGTCGCCCATTTCGGCAATCTTCTGTCCTTGCGTCACCGCCTGGCCTTCCTTCACGAAGAGGGCCCGGTTGTGCGCATAGGCGGTCAGATATTCCGAGTTGTGCTTGATGATCAGCAGATTGCCGTAGCCGCGCAAACCGTTCCCCGCATAGACCACCGACCCTGCCGCCGCAGCGACGACCGGCGTGCCGGCGGTATTGGTGATGTCGATGCCCTTCGAGTTCTTGCCGTCGAAGGTTCGCGTGACCGTGCCGTTGGCCGGCCAGATCAGCGATATCGATGTGGTGGGCGCACTGACCGGCGCGTCCGCGGTTTCGGCCGGTGCGCTGCTCGAAGCCGGCGTGCGCGTGCTACCGGTACTGCCGCTGCTACGTGCGCTGCCCGCGGTGCTCACCGATCCGGCGGGCGGCGCGATGCGCAACACCTGACCGACCTCGAGGGCATCCGGATTCGACAGATTGTTCCAGCGCGCGATGCTCGACATCGACTGCCGGTTACTGCGCGCGATCTTCGAGAGCGTGTCGCCGCGTTCGACGCGGTAGTAACCGGGCCCGACCGGTGCGGAACCGCATGCGGCGAGCATCGTGACGAGTACAGCGGTAACCGGCACGCAGGCGAGCCGTCTGATTGTTGTTCCCAGCATTGGACCTCGCAAAGCGCTGCCGCGCGCCGATCCCGATCACGCGGCAGAAGCAAAACGTCCGATTCTAACGGTTTTGCACCCGGACACGCGAAAACGGCACGGGTGCGGCGGCGGAAGGTCAGTTGAGGGCAGGTCAGCGCAGCGCCTCGACCTTGATGCGCAAGGCGGCCGTTTCGCTGTGGCCCGGTTCGAGCCAGCGCAGACCGAGGCCGTTGTGAATCGCATCGGGTAGCCCGAGCCACGGCTCGACGCAATAGAAGTCGGAGTCCGGCGCTTCGGTCCACGTGGTGACCGCGTACCAGTCGAGCGAACCGGGGCGCCGCAGATCGATCGTTATCACGCGGTTCAGGCCGGGCGCGGTGAGCCGTACCGGCTGGTCCGACACACCCTCGAGGCAGTGGAAGCGATCGATGATGCGTGTCTCGTCGAGCGTATAGCGCGGCTCGCCGGGTTCCGCTGCGCTGATCGAGCCGTCCGGCAACTGGTAGCGGCGCTGCGAGGGCGGCAGCTCGAGCACGGTTTCGCCACGTTGCTCGTGCGGCAGCTCGAAGTAGAAGTGATGGCCCGCGTAGTAGGGCAGCGCGGTATCGCCGGTGTTGGTGGTGGTCAGCTCGACGTCGAGCGTGTGGTCGTCGACGAGCCGGTACACGGCTTCGAAGCGAAAGCCGAACGGATAGCCGGTGCGCGTCGCGGCGCTATCGGCGAGCGTCATGTGCAGGCTTTGGCCGTCGGCGGCGACGGTGGTATCGAACGGCAGATCGCGGGCGAACCCGTGCATCGGCACTTCGCGTACCGTGCCCTGCGCGTCGCGCCAGAAGCCGATCTTCCCGTCGACGCGATGTCGCGCGAGAAACGGAAACAGCAGCGGGTTGCCGCCACGGATTTTCGAGGGCTGGCTCCAGTCCGCGTGATCGGGCCAGTGAATGACAGGCTTGCCGTCGATCTGCCATGACAGCAGACGGCCGCCCGCTTGCGGGGCGAAACGGAGCAGGGACGCGCCGTGCGCGAGATCGACGGTGGGCGGGGGCTGGATTTCAGGCATGGCGGGCTGATGAGAAGGGGGTTAGAGGGCGTTAGAGGTGCGGCGTGCGCTGCCGATTGTGCGCTGCTTTGCCCTACGGGGAAACCCTCTCTGGGGAAACTGCGGGCGTGACGTGAAGCATCGGCTTACCGATAATCTGTCCAGTTGCCCGGTCACTCCTGCTGCCGGGCTGGCAAGTTTCCGGAGGCATCATGGATCTCGCAATGGCAATGGGTGTGGCACTGTTCGGTATGTTCACCGCCAGCACGATCTACTTCTTCTACCAGATCGCGCGTTAAGGCGAGGTCGAACCGGCCGCATTTTTGCTGGCCATGGTTCGCCGCGGCGACTGTCCCGGTCGCTGTCTGTCTTCGCGCTGCTCCGTTTTTCTGGCGCATTGGTCGCCACTCTTCAGGCCCGCCACTCAGGCGGGCTTTGTGTTTTCTGCGGCGTAACAATCGTATCGAGTTGTGCCGCAGTGCCGCAAATTTCCGTAAATCTCTGCTCAAACGCTTGGCGCTGTCTTGTGCGCCAGTCATAATCGGTGCGCTTCCGGGCGTCGGATCGCAAGATCCGGCGCGCTGTTCGTTCACACTTTCACCAAAGAGGGCCGTCGCGTGAGCTTGTGGTTTCTGATTTTTCTGAGCGTGTTGCAGGGCGTCACCGAACTCTTTCCGGTCAGCAGTCTTGGTCACACGCTGCTCGTCCCCGCGCTGTTCGGTATGCATATCGACGCGCATGCGCCGCAACTGCTGCCGTTCCTCGTCGCGCTGCATCTGGGCACCGCCTTCGCGCTGCTGTGGTATTTCCGTGAACGCTGGGTTGCGCTCGTGCGCGGTTTTTTCGCTTCGCTGGCAGGGCGTCCTAACGACGATGGCCACATGATGTGGGCGCTGATCATCGGCACGATTCCCGCTGGCATCGTCGGTCTGTTGCTGGAGAAGCGGCTGGAACACCTGTTCCACGATCTGCGGATCGTGGCGATCGCGCTGATCGTCAATGGTGTACTGCTGTGGTTCGGCGATCGCTTGCAACGCGCACGCGCACACCTTGCGCCTGAAAAGCTCACGTTCAAGCAGGCGTTTCTCGTCGGGCTTGCGCAGATCGGCGCGCTGATTCCAGGTTTTTCGCGCAGCGGTCTGACGATGATTGCCGGCAACGCGGCGGGCCTGACATCCGAGAAGGCCGCCGAGTTCGCGTTCCTGCTCGGCACACCGATCATCTTCGCGGCAGGTCTGCTCGAAGTGCCGAAGCTGTTTCATGCGCCCGGCCAGCTCGCCGATGCAGTGCTCGGCGGTGTGCTGACTGCGGTCGCGGCGTACCTCAGCGTGCGCTTCCTGATGCGCTATTTCGAAGGGCGCGGGCGGCTCGCTGCGTTCGGCGTGTATTGCGTGATCGCGGGTGCGTTGTGTCTCGGCTGGTTCGTGCTGCATCCGGCACCGGTGTGAGGGTTTTTGCCGGCGTGCGATCCCGATCGAAGAGCAACCTCGTCAGCGGACGCACAGTCGGTTAAAATCGCGGTCTTGCCTCCCCATAGTTCAACGGATAGAACACGGGTCTTCTAAACCTGAAATCGAGGTTCGATTCCTCGTGGGGGGGCCAAAGTCTCGCTGCATCCCGGAGACGCTCTGGTATGTCATGCCACCATGACCAACATCCACCACATCCGCACCGCGATGCTCGATCTCGCATACGAGGAGCGCGGCTCGCCCACCGGTGACCCGGTCGTACTGATGCACGGCTTCCCCTACGACCCGCGCGGCTATGACGACGTAGCAGAAGGACTCGCAGCAAGCGGGCACCGCGTCATCACACCCTACTTGCGCGGCTACGGCCCAACCCGATTCATTTCCAGCGATGTAATCCGCTCCGGTCAGCAAGCCGCGCTTGCCCGCGACCTGCTCGACCTTCTGGATGCGCTTTCAATTCCCCGCGCGGCGCTGGCAGGCTACGACTGGGGTGGCCGCGCTGCCTGCATCGTCGCGGCGCTCTGGCCGGAGCGGGTGCGTTGCCTCGTCACCGGCGATGGCTACAACATCCAGAACATCCCAGCCTCCGTCGTTCCAGCCGATCCAGAGACCGAGCACAGATTCTGGTATCAATACTATTTTCACGGTCAACGCGGTGTCGCTGGACTGACGGCAAACCGCGGAGCGCTTTGCCGCTTGTTATGGCGCTTGTGGTCGCCTTCATGGTCGTTCGATGACAACACATACGCGTGCACCTCCGCCTCGTTCGACAATCCCGATTTCGTCGATGTCGTCATCCACTCGTATCGGCATCGTTACGGCTACGCGCCAGGCGATCCTGCGCTCGAGGACATCGAATACCAGCTAAGCCAGCAACCCGTCATCGATGTCCCCACGATTTCACTGTGCGGCGCCGACGACGGAGTCGATCCGCCGTCCAAAACGGATAGCGATCACGCACATTTCCGGGGCCACTACGAGCGCCGGATATTGCCCGGTATCGGCCACAACATTCCGCAGGAAGCGCCCGCAGCAACGTTGCAAGCGCTGCAGGACCTGATGCAGCTGAGCCACTCGGCCTGAATGTAACCAATTGAATCTCCAGGTAAAAGTCGTAAACGCAATGTCAATTCTGGCTAAATGACATCGCCTTATCGCACTGGGCTACCTACTATGGTCCCGTCAGGGTGCCATCCGGTACCCATCGAGAACGGAGGTCGTCATGGCAAAGTGGCTCAGCCGGTTGATGCAACAACGCGCGCCCACGCCCGAGAAAGCGGCAACGTCGATGCTGGTCAATGCGCGCATGCAGCTGTTCACCGCGGAGCAGCGCGTGATCGATGCCAACATTCAGCTCGAATACTGGCGCGCACGCGTCCTGTTCCTTGAGGACGTGCAGACGCGCGGAATCCAGCCGTCGGCCAGCGTGGTGCCGAAAGTGATTGCGGACTTTGGGTCAGGCCGGACGATCGGTCCGCGGTTGGCTACAGGAAAGTGACCGACACGCTGACATAAAAAAAGGCAGCCGAAGCTGCCTTGCGAAAGTCCCGCCTTGAGCGGACTGCTGCTTATCGTGTGTCAACGCAATGCATCAAAGCAATGCATCAACGCGCCGTATTAATGTGCGATATCCAGCGCGTTCGTCAGATCGCCCATCGCCTTGCCGCCGTTCGCGACCAGCGCATTGTCGCGTGCGGTGAGTCCCGGCAATGCCGGCAGCGCGAAGCGATGCGTGATGAAGCGCACGATGGACGTCGTGTCGTACTGCGTGTGATCGATGTAGCCCTTCTTCGCGAGCGGCGAAACGATCAGCGCCGGAATGCGCGTACCCGGACCCCAGCGGTCGCCCTTCGGCGGCGCGACGTGATCCCAGAAGCCGCCGTTCTCGTCATACGTGATGACGACGACCATGTTGTTCCACTGCGGGCTCTTCTGCAGATGCGCGACCAGGTCGGCGATATGCTGGTCACCTGACGTCACGTCGGTGTAACCCGCGTGTTCGTTCAGGTTGCCCTGCGGTTTGTAGAAAGACACTTGCGGCAACGTGCCCGCATCGATGGCTTTGATGAACTCCGAACCGGCCAGTCCGCCATCGAGCAGATGCTTCGCGCGATTCGCCGAACCCGGCGCGAGATTGGCGAAGTAGTTGAACGGCTGGTGATGCGGCTGGAAGTTCGGCGCCGACAGATTCGCACCATAGATCACGCCCGACGTACCGGTTTGCGCGGCTTGCTGCGCTGCGCCCCATGCACCGCCGTACCATGCCCACGACACACCGGCCGTATTCAACAGGTCACCGATGTTCTGCTGGGTCTGCGGCGGCAAGGTCGTCGCAGCGCCCGGGTCCGCGAGGTTCGCGTCGCCGCCCGAAGCGGCTTTATTGCCGCTCGGTTGATACGGCGGCTGCATCGTGTTGATCGCGTAGAAATCGGGCGTCAGGTTGCCCGAGTTGACGTACTTCGGCGGGCCGCTCAACGCCGACGCCGGCGAATTCGTCGCGAGCTTCAGCGACACACCATCCGTATTCACCGACGAAATCGATCCGGCGGCGGGGCTCTTGTCCGCATTCGGATAGGTCGGCGTGCACGCGCAGACGAGCCACTGGTGGTTCAGGAACGAGCCGCCGAATGAACCCATGAAGAAGTTGTCGGCGAGCGTGTATTGCTGCGCGATCTTCCACAGCGGCAGCTTGTCCGCGTTCATCGTGTAGTGACCCATCACGAGGCCACCCGAGTCAGCCCACGCGGCGAACTTGTCGTTCTTGCCGCCGTCGATCTGCATCTGGTTCTCGTAGAACCGGTGATACAGGTCGCGTGTCGTCGCACTGGCCGGTGCGTTGAAGCCGTTCGGATCGTCGATGGCGAAGGCGGCGTTCGGCAGATTGGCCGTCATGGCCTGGGTGATCACGGGCGTGACGCCGGTCTGGGTGAGACCGTTCCAGATCTGCGGCAGCGTGGCGAGCACCGAGCCGTCGCGGTCGAGCTGCTGCGCGCTTGTCGCGCTCACGTTTTGCAAGCCGTTGGCGCCAGGGAAGTTGCCGTACAGGTTGTCGAAGCTGCGGTTCTCCGCATAGATGACGACGACGGTCTTCACCGCGGTGATGTCGGGCTTGCCGCTGATGTCGTTGCCGCCACAGGCGTACAGCCCGATTGCTGCTGCGATCGCGGTAAGCGTCGCGCAGATCAGTTTCTTGTTCATCGGTTTTATCTCTCTCGCGTTGGGGACAGGTCGATGCCGCCCGGCTCCAGGCACGGACGGCTGACCTGCGACGGAAGTGTCGCAGCGGTTTTTGACAGAGAGGTGTCAATAATTACTAGTAGCTTAAAGTTTGTGAACGTTTTGCTTGGGGTTTACACGCTAAACGCCTGGCGATCGGAGAATGTCGTAGGGGATATGTCATGTGAGCGACACATGAGTGACATACGCTCGCGCAGTTGCTCAACATATAAAACTATCTACTTATGCGGCGTGGTCTGGCGGGGATTCAAATGGAGCGGCTGGCTGGAGCGACGTTGCGCGCCGGCTGGCGAGGTGCGGCATGTCTGCCGCTGGTGCTTGCGCTCGTGGCTTGCGATGCGCACGGCCCGGACGGTAGCGCGACCGCCACGGCATCGGCATCGGGCGCCACCGCAAGCGGTCTGTTGCTGCCGGTGGCCGGCTCGGCGGCGTCTGGCGGCCAGACGCGTGCCGAGGTGTATGCGTCGGTTCGCAAGATGACCTCGGTTGGCAAGCAGCTGTTCTTCGACCCGTTGCTGTCGGGCTCGGGCAAGCTCTCGTGCGCGTCGTGCCACAGCCCGGACCATGCGTTTACGCCGCCAAATTCACTGGCCGTGCAGCTGGGCGGCGGCGATCTGCGGCAGCCTGGTTTTCGTGCGGTGCCGACGCTCAAGTATCTGCAGTCGGTGCCTGCGTTCAGCGAGCACTTTCACGACTCGGAAGACGAGGGCGACGAAAGCGTCGATGCCGGACCGACGGGCGGGCTTACGTGGGACGGCCGCGTCGATCGCGGCTCGGACCAGGCTCGCATCCCGTTGCTGTCTACTTTCGAAATGAGCAGTTCACCGCAGAAGGTGGCCGCTGCCGTCAAGGCATCGCCGTATGCCGCAGCGTTTCGCGACGCGTTCGGCGCGCAGATTTTCGATAACGACGATGCGACCTTCAAGGCTGTTCTTCAGGCGCTCGAAACTTTCGAGCAGACGCCGGAAACCTTCTATCCCTACACGAGCAAATACGACGCGTATCTCGCGGGCAAGACGCAGTTGACTGCCGCCGAGTCGCGCGGTCTGCAGCTCTTCAACGATGAGAAGAAAGGTAACTGTGCGAGCTGCCACCTGAGCGAGCGGGCGAGAGACGGCTCGCCGCCACAGTTCAGCGATTTCGGTTTGATCGCGATCGGTGTGCCGCGCAACCGTGCGCTCGCGGTGAATCACGATCCGCGCTTTTACGATCTCGGCGCGTGTGGACCGGAGCGCAAGGACTTGCAGGGACGCGACGAGTTTTGCGGCATCTTCCGTACGCCGACACTGCGCAACGTCGCGTTGAAGAAGCGCTTCTTCCACAACGGTCTCTATAGTTCGCTCGACGAGGTCGTGCGCTTCTATGTGGAGCGCGATACGAATCCGGAGAAGTTTTATCCGGTATCGAAGAACGGCGTCGTGCAGAAGTTCGATGATTTGCCCAAACGCTACTGGAGCAATCTGAACACCGACCCGCCATTCGATCGCAAACGCGGCGACGCGCCTGCGCTCGACGCAGCGGAAATCAAGGACGTGGTCGCCTTCCTGAACACGCTGACCGACGGTTACCGGCCACCGGTGCGATGAGCTTGATGTATCGCTAGCAGGGCGGGGCGTGGCAGGCACCGTGCTATCCTTTTTCGCACCTGGTCCGACGGGTTATACCTGTGCAGTACGGACCAGCGGCTCTCCCGCTACTCAGGAAAAGGACATGACGGTATCGAACGCCGAATGCGCGGCTTGCGCGCAACTGCCCTCGTTAATCTCAGCTCGCGCACGCTGCGCATCCGCTACGCCTGCATCCTGCGGCCCGTGCCGCCGATGAGCGCGCGTATCGTGTCGTGCGGCGTCGTGCTGCTCGACCCTGACGGCCGCGTCCTGCTCGCGCACGCCACCGATACGTCTCACTGGGATATTCCGAAAGGACATGGCGAAGAAGGCGAGGTGCCGCATGTCACCGCATTGCGTGAGCTGGTCGAGGAAACCGGCATCGTTCTGGGCGTCGAGCGACTGAAAGACCTGGGCCGTTTCGTCTATCGGCGCGACAAGGACCTGCATCTATTTGCCGCGCGCGCACGCGATCACGAACTCGATCTGAGCGTGTGCGTATGTACGTCGATGTTTCCGCGCCGCTCGGATGGCACGATGATTCCCGAGATGGACGCGTATCGGTGGGCTGCGCACGACGAGGTGGAACGGTACGCGAGCCGCAGTCTGACGCGGCTGTTTCAGACGCTGCTGCTGTTGCCCGAACTGCACCACACGTTGTGAACGCGCGATGAGTGCGCGCTGAATCGCGTCACGTCACCACGCTACGCGATTCAACGAGGCACGGCCGGGCAATGCCGCGACCGTGCCTCGACTGCTACGACACAGCCCGTTCAGGCCGGCTTGCCCCAGCTATCGCGCAGACTCACGATGCGATTGAACACCGGCTTGCCCGGCTTCGAATCGACGCGGTCCGCGACGAAGTAGCCGTGACGCTCGAACTGATAGCGCTGTTCGGGCTCGGCATCGCGCACACCCGGTTCGACCCACGCGTTGACGATGCGCTTCGAGTCCGGATTCAGCGCCTCGAGAAAATCGCGGCCGCCGGCATCGGGCTGCGCTTCCTTGAACAGGCGGTCGTACAGACGTACTTCGGCGGGGAATGCATCGGTGGCGCTAAGCCAGTGGATGTTGCCCTTTACCTTGTAGTTGTTCGCGCCTTCAGTGCCCGATTTGCTGTCCGGGAAATAGTTGCAGTGCACGGCGATCACCTTGCCGTCCGCATCCTTGTCCACGCCCGTGCATTCGACGACATAGCCGTAGCGCAACCGCACCTTGTTGCCAGGAAACAGACGGAAGAAACCCTTCGGCGGCGTTTCGTTGAAATCGTCGCGCTCGATCCACAGTTCGCGCGAAATCTCGAACGACCGCGTGCCGCGCTCCGGATGATGCGGATGCACCGGTGCGCTGCAGGTTTCGGTCGTGCCTGCGGGGAAGTTGTCGATGATGAGCTTCAGCGGATCGAGCACGGCTGCGGCGCGCGGCGCCTTGTCGTCGAGATCGTCGCGCAGCGCGCCTTCGAACACACTCATGTCGATCCACGAATCGACCTTCGTCACGCCGATGCGCTCGCACAGCAACTGGATGCTCTCCGGCGTGAACCCACGTCGACGCACACCGACGATAGTCGGCATCCGCGGATCGTCCCAGCCATCGACGTGCCCCTCGGTGACGAGTTGCAGCAGCTTGCGCTTGCTCGTGATCGCATACGTGAGGTTCAGGCGCGAGAACTCGATCTGTTGCGGCAGCGGCCGCGTGAAGATACCGGCTTCGGCGAGTTCGTTCAGGATCCAGTCGTACAGCGGCCGGTGATCCTCGAATTCGAGCGTGCACAGCGAATGCGTGATGTTCTCGAGCGCATCCGAAATGCAGTGTGTGTAGTCGTACATCGGGTACACGCACCACGTGTCGCCGGTCCGGTAGTGATGGGCGAAGCGGATGCGGTAGATGACCGGGTCGCGCATGTTGAAGTTCGGCGATGCCATGTCGATCTTCGCGCGCAGCACGTGCTCGCCTTCCTTGAACTCGCCCGCTTTCATGCGGCGGAACAGGTCGAGGTTTTCCTCGGACGTACGGTCGCGGAACGGCGAGGGCACACCGGGTTCGGTGGCCGAGCCGCGATTGGCGCGCATTTCATCCGCCGACTGGCTGTCGACGTACGCCTTGCCGCGCTGGATCAGCAGTTCGGCGAATTCGTACAGCTTCCCGTAGTAATCGCTCGCGAAGTACTGGTAATCGGCATCCGCTTCTTTCCATTCGAAGCCGAGCCAGCGCACCGCGTCGACGATTGAATCGACGTATTCGAAGCTTTCCTTTTCCGGATTCGTGTCGTCGAAGCGCAAGTGGCACACGCCGCCGTAGCTGCGCGCGATGCCGAAGTTCAGGCAGATGCTCTTCGCGTGGCCGATATGCAGGTAGCCGTTCGGCTCCGGTGGAAAGCGCGTTTCCACCCGTTGCCCCCACTTTCCGGAGCGGTTGTCGTCATCGATGATGTTGCGGATGAAATTGGACGCCGCCGGCGCGTCGCCGCGATCGGCGTCTTTGCGTTCGTTGTTCATGCGAGAAGGAGAGAGTCGATTTGAAGCGCGTTATGCGCCTGCTGATTTGTCAATTCTACCTGACGTGTCAACAGGCGGCAGCCTTTGCAGCACCTTTACGTAGCGCGGAGCGCGGCTTCCATCGTGGTTCGCGGCCCGGTCGACGAATTTCAGGCTGCGCTGTTGCACGCTGTAACAGGAGGTAAAACGCTTTGTGCGCGTGTGCGGCAGCCACTTAGGATGCGTCGGTCGCGGCGGAGAGATGTCGCTGCGGGCCGCTCTACAGGGCGGCTGCAATCTGCCTGTTCACAAGGATCATCATGAATCGACGTATCGCTGGCGTACTGAAAATCGCGGTTTCTGTCGCGCTGGTTGCAAGCCTGTCCGCTTGTTATTCGATGTCGCGCTCGCAGGCGCACGCGGCCATCGGCGCGGGGGCGGGCGGTGCGCTTGGCTATGTGCTGACGGGCGGACCGGTCGGCACGATCGTTGGCGCGGCAGCAGGTGGCTTGATTGGTGCGGGCCACTGAGGTTGGTCACTGAACGGCAGCGGTGCAGCCGTCTCGCACGGGTTACCTCGTGAGGTGACCCGCTCGGGCGCCGCTGCGTAAATGCCAACGATACGAACCGGCGCGCGGCGTCTGCTACCGCGCGCGGCTTCAGTTGAGCCGCTTTAGATCACCGATTGCCCGCGCAACGCGGCAATCTGCCCGTTGTCGTAGCCCAGCACATCGCGCAGGATTTCGTCGGTATGTTCACCGAGCGTTGGCGGATGCGTGCGTGCCAGCGGCGGCGTCGCGCTCATTTTCACGGGATTGCGCACGAGCTTCACCGTCCCGCCTGACGGGTGCGGCAGATCGACCTGCAGGCCGCGCGCGATCACCTGCTCGTTCTCGAACACTTCCTCAAGATCGTTGATCGGACCGCATGGCACGCCCGCGCCCTCGAGCGCGGCGATCCAGTCGTGCTTGTCGCGCGTGCGGACCATCTCGGCCAGCAGTGGCACGAGCACATCGCGATTGCGCACGCGGTCCGGGTTGGTCGCGAAGCGGTCGTCGTCGGCGAGTTCCGCGCGGCCGCCGGCCTCGACGAATTTGCGGAACTGGCCGTCGTTGCCGACTGCGACGATGATCCAGCTATCGCTGGTCTGGAACGTCTGATACGGCACGATGTTCGGATGCGCGTTGCCCCAGCGCGTGGGCGGCGTACCGCTCGCGAGGAAATTCGAGTTCATGTTCGCGAGCATCGCGACCTGCACGTCGAGCAGCGCCATGTCGATGTACTGGCCTTCGCCCGTGCGATCGCGGTGCGCGAGCGCGGTCAGCACCGCCACCGTCGAATACATCCCGGTCATCAGGTCGGCGATCGCCACGCCGGCCTTCTGCGGACCGCCGCCCGGCAGCGCGTCGCGCTCGCCGGTAATACTCATGAAGCCGCCGATGCCCTGCACGATGAAGTCGTAGCCCGCTCGCTGCGCATACGGCCCGGTCTGGCCGAAGCCCGTCACCGAGCAGTAGATCAGATCGGGTTTCACCGCCTTGAGTGACTCATAGTCGAGGCCGTACTTTTTCAGTTGGCCGACCTTGTAGTTTTCCAGCACCACGTCGCTGCGCGCGGCCAGTTCGCGGACGATCCGCTGGCCTTCGGGTGTGGCGATATCGATGGTGAGCGAGCGCTTGTTGCGGTTCGCCGCGAGGTAGTACGCGGCTTCGTGGGTGTCAGCGCCGGCGGGTGTTTTCAGGTACGGCGGCCCCCAGTGACGTGTATCGTCGCCAACCTCTGGGCGCTCGACCTTGATCACGTCGGCACCGAAGTCGGCGAGCGTTTGCGCGCACCAGGGGCCCGCGAGTACGCGGGTGAGGTCTAGTACGCGGATATGACTGAGTGCACCCATTTCTGATCGTGTCTCCATGTCGACCCGAGTTAGCGCTTCAGCACTTACTTGGGTCCCATGCCCGAAGGGGCGGTCGAGGTTTCGCGCACCAACCGGCGCGCGAAACCGTCTGAATGTGCGGAATCTTAAGCGATTCCCGAGTCCTGGGGCAGTCGGGCGTACACGCCAGGGACACCGATGTCGGCCCGCACGATGCCGCGCGTCCCCGGGGCGACCACCGTCACGCAAGAAGCGGAACCCATGCGGCCCGCCAGCCCGCAGCGTGTCCCGACAAAGCCCAGGCCCCCGCGCAGAAGCGCCGATCCCGTATAATCGGTCGTTTCAAAGCCAATCCAGCGCTAATCGGCTGGCGCATCCCCACGATGTCGCCAGATCACGCAGAAACCGTCCCCAGCACGCCATGAAAGCCGCCGAAATCCGCGAGAAATTCCTCAAGTTCTTCGAATCGAAGGGCCACACGATCGTCCGCTCGTCGAGCCTAGTGCCCGGCAACGACCCGACCCTGCTGTTCACCAATTCGGGCATGGTGCAGTTCAAGGATGTCTTCCTCGGCGCGGAATCGCGCCCGTACTCGCGTGCGACGACCTCGCAGCGCAGCGTGCGCGCGGGCGGCAAGCACAACGACCTGGAAAACGTCGGCTACACCGCGCGGCATCACACGTTCTTCGAGATGCTCGGCAATTTCTCGTTTGGCGACTACTTCAAGCGCGACGCGATCCACTACGCGTGGGAACTGCTCACCGGCGTCTATCAGTTGCCGAAAGACAAACTCTGGGTCACCGTCTATCACGAGGACGACGAGGCGCACGACATCTGGGCGAAGGAAGTCGGCGTGCCGGTCGAGCGGATCATCCGCATCGGCGACAACAAGGGCGCGCGCTACGCATCGGACAATTTCTGGCAGATGGCCGACGTCGGCCCGTGCGGCCCGTGTTCGGAAATCTTCTATGATCACGGCCCGGACGTGTGGGGTGGGCCGCCGGGATCGCCGGAAGAAGACGGCGACCGCTACATCGAGATCTGGAATCTCGTGTTCATGCAGTTCAGCCGCGACGCGCAGGGCAACATGACGCCGCTGCCGAAGCAGTGCGTCGACACGGGTATGGGCCTCGAGCGGATCGCTGCCGTGCTGCAGCACGTGCACAGCAACTATGAAATCGATCTGTTCCAGGCCTTGATCAAGGCAGCCGGCCGCGAAACCGGCGTGGCCGATCTGACGAACAACTCGCTGAAGGTGATCGCGGACCACATCCGCGCATGCTCGTTCCTGATCGTCGATGGTGTGATTCCTGGCAACGAAGGGCGCGGCTATGTGCTGCGCCGGATCGTGCGCCGCGCGATCCGCCACGGCTACAAGCTCGGCCGCAAGGGCGCGTTCTTCCATCGGCTCGTCCCGGACCTGGTCGCGCAGATGGGCGGCGCGTATCCCGAACTGAAGGAAGCCGAACAGCGCGTGACCGACGTGCTGCGCCAGGAAGAAGAGCGCTTCTTCGAAACCATCGAACACGGCATGTCGATTCTCGAAGGCGCGCTGGCTGACCTCGATGCGAAGGGTGGCAAGACGCTCGACGGCGAACTCGCGTTCAAGCTGCACGATACGTATGGCTTCCCGCTCGACCTGACTGCAGACGTGTGTCGCGAACGTGGCATCTCCGTCGACGAGCCCGCATTCGACGACGCGATGGCGCGCCAGCGCGACCAGGCGCGCGCGGCCGGCAAGTTCAAGATGGCACAGGGTCTCCAGTACTCGGGGGCGAAGACCACGTTCCATGGTTATGAAGAAATCGTTTTCGACGACGCGAAGGTGATTGCGTTGTACGTCGACGGCGCGTCGGTGAACGAAGTCGCGAAGGGCCAGCAGGCCGTCGTCGTGCTCGATCACACGCCGTTCTACGCGGAGTCGGGCGGCCAGGTCGGCGACCAGGGCGTGCTCAGCAATGCGAGCGTGCGTTTCGCGGTGGCCGACACGCTGAAGGTGCAGGCCGATGTGGTTGGCCATCACGGCACACTTGAGCAGGGCACGCTGAAGGTTGGCGACGTCGTGAAGGCCGAGATCGATGCGATCCGCCGCGCCCGTACCGAGCGTAACCACTCGGCGACCCACCTGATGCACAAGGCGCTGCGCGAAGTACTCGGCACGCACGTTCAGCAGAAGGGCTCGCTCGTCGACGCGGACAAGACGCGCTTCGACTTTGCGCACAACGCACCGATGACCGACGAGCAGATTCGTCAGGTCGAGTCGATCGTCAATGCGGAAGTACTGGCGAACGCGCCGGGCATCGTGCGCGTCATGCCGTTCGATGAAGCCGTGAAGGGCGGCGCGATGGCGCTGTTCGGCGAGAAGTATGGCGACGAGGTGCGCGTGCTCGATCTCGGTTTCTCGCGTGAATTGTGCGGCGGTACGCACGTCAGCCGCTCGGGCGATATCGGCTTCTTCAAGATCGTGGCGGAAGGCGGTGTGGCAGCAGGGATTCGCCGCGTCGAAGCGATCACCGGCGACAACGCGGTGCGCTACGTGCAGGAACTCGACGCACGTATCGGTGAGGCCGCTGCTGCGCTGAAGGCACAGCCGTCCGAGCTGACGCAGCGGATCGTGCAGGTGCAGGAGCAGGTGAAATCGCTGGAAAAGGAACTCGGCGCGCTGAAGTCGAAGCTTGCATCGAACCAGGGCGACGAACTCGTTGGCCAGGCGGTCGACGTGGCCGGCGTGCATGTGCTGGCGGCGACGCTCGATGGCGCGGACGTGAAGACGCTGCGCGAAACCGTCGACAAGCTGAAGGACAAGCTGAAGAACGCGGCGATCGTGCTGGCGTCGGTTGAAGGCGGCAAGGTCAGCCTGATCGCTGGTGTGACGCCGGAGGCCAGCAAGAAGGTGAAGGCCGGCGAACTGGTGAACTTCGTGGCGCAGCAGGTCGGTGGTAAGGGCGGTGGACGTCCGGATATGGCGCAGGCGGGCGGCACGGACCCGGCTGGGCTGGCGGCGGCGCTGGCGGGTGTGAAGGGGTGGGTTGAAGCGCTGCTGTAAGCGCAGACGTATTCGCCTGGCCTCTGGCTGGAATAAAAAACCGCGCGTTGTGAGACGCGCGGTTTTTTTATGGTCTGGCTATCGAGCGGCTCAAAGCCGTCGCCAACAGCGAGGTCAGAACGAAGTGCGCATACCGACGCGTGCGACGGTCTGATGGTTCGACGAGGAGTCGGTGAGACCACCAATGGAGGCATGCTGATCCTCCGTTGTGTGCTGGTAAAGCGCCTGGATATAGAGCTCGGTGCGCTTCGAGAGCCGGTAGCCCGCTGTTGCGCCGATTTCGTGGTCCTGAGGGTCGTTTTGCCCGCCGTTAATAACGTGGACTGATGAGCTGGTGTACACATACATCATCGCGACATACCACGCAGCGGATACGTCATATTTGGCGTTGAATTCGACGTTGTCGAATTTAATGTCCCGAAGGAACGTTCCCCGTGGCGCATCGATGAGGTCGGTGTGCGTGTACAGCAGGCCGAGCGTCGCAGCACCAATCGCATAGTTGACGCCCGCGGCGGCGACGCGCTGCTTGCCGGCCGCGTAGGGCCCGTCGGTGACAGCCCCTGTCGTACTGTCATCTTCTCCGTCGGCGTTGATGTACGCTGCCGCAGCCGTTAGCGCGCCGATGCGATACCGTGCGCCGACACTCCACGCGCGGTTGTTGGCAAACGCGCCTGCCTGGTTACTGAAGCCGTACAGGCCGCCAAACTGCAGGCCCGAGTAGTCGGCGCTCGTGTACTTGACCGCGTTGTTGACGCGAAACGAATCGTCGAGATTGTCGGCGTCGAACGGATGCTCGAACAGCGTGCCGCCCCAGCTTCCTGCTGCACTCAACGGCGTGACGTAGTCGACGACAGAGTCGTACTGGCGGCCGAGCGTAACGGTGCCGGCCTGCTCCGACGAAAGACCGACATACGCCTGGCGGCCGAACATCTGGCCAGGGGATCGCTCCTGACCGTTGTTGAGGGAGAAACCGTTCTCCAACTGGAAGATCGCATGTACGCCGCCGCCGAGATCCTCGGTGCCCTTCAATCCCCAACGGTCGCCCAGTTGCTGGCTACCGCTCACGAGCGCGTAGTTCGCATGCCCTGCCTGGTTGCTGATGTAATCGAAACCCTCGTCGATCGTGCCATACAGCGTGACGCTGCTTTGCGCGTAGGCCGTGCTGACAGACACGGCCAGCATCGCGGGCACGACGAACACTTTTGATACCTTCATGAATATCCCGTCTGTAGAGCGCAACTGGTTAATGGTGTGATTGTGCGTTGCAACCTCAACTGCGGGCGCGATTCTAGCGGCCTGAACTTTCATCAGGATTACCGATGCATCTGCAGGACAGCGCTGTGCCGATGTCTACGATCGGCAGGGTGGAGAAACGGTCTGGCGTGTTCGCGAAGGCCCGCGAGCATGGCGATGTGCGTGAATGCCTGACGACTACGTCTTCACCAGCGCCGATTCATCCGACGCGGCCGCCTGCCCAACCAGATTACTTCCCTCCAGCAGCGCAGCGCGCAACGCATTGAGCGCCGCCGAAAAATGCCCGCGCCGCCAGGTCAACAACGTATCGATCGCACCGAGTTCACCGAGCGAATGCAACGCGATGTCGTTCGTATCAGGCTGTAGTTCGAGCACCGAGCGCGGCGCCACTGCCACGCCCGCACCCGCCGCCACGCACGCGACGATCGCGTGATACGAACCGAGTTCGAGCACCCGCGCCGGACGGATATCGTTCTCCAGGTACCACCGCTCGACATAGCTGCGATACGCGCAGCCACGCTCGAATGCAATCAGCGTCGACAGCGCGATGTCGCGTGCCTGACGGATCGGCCGATGGCCGCGCGGCGTCAGCATCACGAGTTCTTCGCGAAACACCGGCACCGCTTCGAACAGATCGCCGGGCCAAGTGTTATCGAGCGGTCGCGCGATCAGCGCGGCATCGATTTCGAATTCCCGCACCCGCTCGATCAGACTGCCGGTCGTACCGGTTTCGAGTTCGAGCGCGACCTCGGGCCACGCCTGGTGATAGCGCGCGAGCAGTCCGGGCAGGCGGCTCGCCGCCGCGCTTTCCATCGTGCCGAGCCGCAGGCGGCCGGCCGGACGGTTTTCGCGGAGCGCGTGACGCGCCTCGTCGGCGAGCGCGAGCAGGCGTTCGGCGTAGGGCAGTAGCGTATGGCCGGCCGGCGTCAGCACGAGCCTGCGTCCGTCGCGAATAAACAGCTCGGTGCCGAGTTGTTCTTCGAGTTGCTGGATGCGCGTCGTCACATTCGACTGCACCCGGTTCAGCTTCGCAGCGGCCCGCGTGACACCGTTCTCGCGCACCACGGCGCGGAAGATCGTCAAGGCGGCGAGATCCATAATTCTCTCCAGGTGATGATTTATATCTGGATTATTCATTTTTCGTGATGAATGCGTCAAGTTAGCATGCTGTCAGGCGGGCAGCTGGACGGTCAGTTCGCCATCTCCCTTGCCGATCTCCTCTGTCCGCGCCGTCAAAACCGACCGATTCATGACCGATTTCACCTCCCAACCTCGACCCGCCGCCGATACCGAACCGCACGCCGCCCGCCGCGCGGCGCTCGCCTGCATGATCGCGCTCGCGATCGTGCTGGGCGTGGGCCGCTTTGCGTTCACGCCGTTGCTGCCACTGATGCTGTCGAGCGGCGCGCTCGACATCCGGCACGGCGGCTGGCTCGCGTCGTTCAATTACGCGGGCTACTTCGTCGGCGCGGTGACGTGCGCCGCGCTGCGCGTCCAACCCGCGCGGATGGTGCACGTCGGGCTCGTATTCACCGTGCTGCTGACGCTCGCCATGGGGCTCACGTCGGCGTTCTGGATCTGGGCGCCGGTGCGGTTCGTGGCCGGCGTCGTCAGCGCGTGGACTTTCGTGTTCGCGTCGCAGTGGGGCCTGCGGCAGCTTGCTGAACTCCATGCAAACGAGTGGGGTGGTGTGATTTACACGGGGCCTGGGTTCGG
This sequence comes from Paraburkholderia acidicola, assembly GCF_002362315.1. Classification (GTDB taxonomy): domain Bacteria; phylum Pseudomonadota; class Gammaproteobacteria; order Burkholderiales; family Burkholderiaceae; genus Paraburkholderia; species Paraburkholderia acidicola. The sequence goes on along the minus strand of NZ_MTZV01000002.1, from coordinate 298,071 downwards.
CATCGTCGGGACGGGGTTGCTCGTCAGTGCGGCGGGTGGGTATGGTGCGGCGCTCGGGTGGCTTGGGTTTGGAGCGATATCGGCGGTGCTGGCGGCGTGCGTGTGGCGAGTGTTTGTTGCGCCGGTCGCTCAGGGGCAGCAAGAGCGGACTACGCTGGCCACAGCCGCCACAGCCGCCACAGCCGCCACAGCCGCCACAGCCGCCACAGCCGCCACAGCCGCCACAGCCGCCACAGCCGCCACAGCCGCCACAGCCACCGCGCCATCGCATGGTCGCTCGGCGAACGCATCATCCGCTGCCACGCCGGCAGCAGCCCGAGAAGCGCCGGTGACGACCCACCGCCCTGCACATCGCGCGGACGCTTTCTGGCTCGTCGTGCTGTACGGCATTCCCGGCTTCGGCTACATCATCACCGCCACCTTCCTGCCGGTGATCGCGCGTCATGCATTGCCCGCCGGCTCCACATGGCCCGACCTGTTCTGGCCGATGTTCGGCGCCGCGTTGATCGTCGGAGCACTTGGCGCGGCACGGCTGCCTTCGCACTGGGACAATCGCACGCTGCTCGCGGGCAGCTATGTGCTGCAGGCCATCGGCATCGTGCTCGGCATCGTGTGGCCGACCGCGGGTGGCTTCGCGTTAGGCAGCGTGCTGATCGGCTTGCCGTTCACGGCGATTACGCTCTTTGCGATGCGCGAGGCGCGTCGCCTGCACGGCGACACGGCGGCGGGGCTGATGGGATATGCGACGGCCGCCTATGGGCTTGGGCAGATCGTCGGGCCGCTGGTCGCCGCGCCGGTTGCGGCGCATACGGGCTCGTTCTCACCGGCGTTGTGGCTGGCGGCGGGCGCGTTGCTGCTCGGCGCCGTCGCGCTGGTGGTGGTTGCGCTGATACGCCGCCGCTGATCACGGTCTGCACACCCGGAGCCACATTCGCGGCTCCTTCCGTCGAAACTTCCCTGTTACTCCGTTGTTGTAGCGCGAGCGAAGAGCGTCGCTGCCTGGCGGCTGCGGCTGCGGCTGCGGCTGCGACGATGCGATGCCGCTGACTTGCCGCAGGGAAACCGGACTCGTTGCTGCATCGAGATGAAATCCCGGTTGCTCCGTTGAACGTCGTCAATGGCCCGGGCGCCAGTCACTGCGCTCCGTAGTGCGCCACCCGCCGCGTCTTCCCACACGATCGTCTCCCGCTCCCCAATCGCCTCCATCGCCCCTTCGTTCGATCAATCGAACACGTTTCGGGGCCGCGCACTAAAATGTCCGCTTTCCCGCCACTCTCCTGCGTCCGTCGCCGGGCGTTTTGCCAGTCATGCCGCCGTTCGCATCGAATAACGCATCGGACAACGCACCGGATAACTACGCGAGCATCTTCTGCCTGGAAGCACGGGCCACGGTCACCACTGCGCCGTGTCGTCGACCGACGACACCTTCACCCCACTTCAATAGAACATGAGCGACTACCGATACTGCCCCCGCTGCGCCACCCCGCTGATCGAGCGCGCCGATCCCGCGCACGAAGGCGGCCGCGTGCGTCAGGTCTGTCCCGACGACACCTGCGGCTACGTCCACTGGAATAACCCGCTGCCGGTGGTTGCCGCCATCGTGGAGTACGAAGGCAAGATCCTGCTCGCGCGCAATGCCGCGTGGGCCGAAGGCATGTTTGCGCTGATCACCGGCTTCCTCGAAAACGGCGAGACACCCGAGCAGGGCATCGCGCGCGAGGTGAAAGAAGAGACCTCGCTGGATACGGAGTCGGTCGAGCTGATTGGCGTCTATGAGTTCATCCGCAAGAACGAGCTGATCATCGCGTACCACGTGCGCGCGAATGGCACGATTGCGCTCTCGCCGGAGCTGCTCGAATACCGGCTCGTCGAACCGGCGAAGCTGCGGCCATGGCGCGCGGGCACGGGCCAGGCGCTCGGCGAATGGATGCGCCGACGCGGGCTGCCGTTCGAATTCGTCGAGCGGCCGGGACAATAACGGCGAATAACGGCGAATAACGGCGCGCGCCCCTTCAACCCAGCAACGGACATCGACATGGCCTTCATTTTCTATCTGACTCACATCCATCTGGGTTACGACGCGCTCGCGCAGTTGCCGGCGGAATGCGCGCGGATCGGTATCGCGCGACCGCTGATCGTGACCGACAAGGGTGTCGTTGCAGCCGGCCTCGTGCAGCGCGCGCTCGACGTGTTGAAGCTCGGCGATGTGCCGGTGTTCGACGACACGCCGTCGAATCCGACCGAGGCGATGGTGCTGGCCGCGGCCGCGCGTTATCGCGAGGAGGGCTGCGATGGTTTGATCGCAGTGGGCGGCGGATCGTCGATCGATCTCGCGAAGGGCGTGGCGATCGCCGCGACGCATCCGGGCACGCTGACTGAATACGCGACGATCGAAGGCGGCAGCGGCAAGATCACCGACGCCGCTGCGCCGCTGATCGCCGTGCCCACCACCGCCGGCACCGGCAGCGAAGTAGCGCGCGGCGCGATCGTGATTCTCAACGATGGGCGCAAGCTTGGTTTTCACTCGTGGCACTTGCTGCCGAAGTCGGCACTCTGCGACCCGGGCCTCACGCTCGGCTTGCCCGCACCGCTGACGGCGGCCACCGGGATGGACGCGATCGCGCATTGCATCGAAACTTTCCTCGCGCCGGCATTCAATCCACCCGCCGACGGCATCGCACTCGACGGGCTCGAGCGCGCATGGGCAAACCTCGAGCGCGCGACGCGCGACGGCAGCGACCGCGATGCGCGCCTGAACATGATGAGCGCATCGATGCAGGGTGCGATGGCGTTCCAGAAGGGACTCGGTTGCGTGCATTCGTTGTCGCATCCGCTGGGTGGTGTGCCGGTCAACGGACGCACCTCGCTACATCACGGCACGCTGAACGCAGTGGTGCTGCCTGCTGTGCTGCGTTTCAACGAAAACGCGGAAACCGTGGTCGCGAACAACCGTTATGCACGCATGCGTCGCGTGATGAATCTGCCGGACGGTGCGGACCTTGCGCAGGCGCTGTTCGACATGACCGCGCGCCTCGGGCTGCCGGCCGGGCTGCGGCAGATGGGCGTCGATGAGCAGGTCTTCGACAAGGTGATCGCAGGCGCGCTCGCCGATCATTGCCACAAGACCAATCCGCGCGAAGCGAGTGCTGAAGACTATCGGCGGATGCTGACCGAATCGCTTTGACCTTGCTGCTGCATTCGCCCGCCCACTTGCCCATGGACCCTGCACCCGCACGATGAACAAACCCGCTCCCGCGCAACGCGCCGCTTACCACCACTTCCTGCCGATCACGACACGCTGGATGGACAACGACGTCTACGGTCACGTGAACAACGTCGTCTACTACAGCTACTTCGATACGGTGGTGAACGAGTACCTGATACGCGCCGGTGTGCTCGACGTCGAGCATGGCGAGACGATCGGGCTCGTCGTCGAGACGCAGTGCAACTACTTCTCGCCACTCGTGTTCCCGGAGCCGGTCGAGGCGGGGCTGCGGGTCGCGCGGCTCGGCGGCTCGAGTGTGCGTTACGAAGTCGGGCTGTTTCGCGCGGGTGAAGCGGAGCCCGCTGCGCAGGGCCATTTCGTGCACGTCTATGTGGACCGTGCGACGCGTCGGCCGGTCACGTTGCCCGATGCGTTGCGCGCGGCGCTCCTGCCGCTCGTAGTCACGGAGTAGCCGCGTTATGCAGTCGTTCGCGATCAACCTGCTGAACGGTGTCAGCTATGGGCTGCTGCTGTTCATGTTGTCGGCGGGGCTGACGCTGATCTTCAGCATGCTGGGCGTGCTTAACTTCGCGCATGCGAGTTTCTACATGCTGGGCGCGTATGTCGGTTTTGCGCTCGCAGCGCATCTTGGTTTTTGGGGCGCTTTGATCGGGGCGCCGCTTATAGTCGGCGTGATCGGTGCGGCGTTCGAACGCTGGCTGCTGCGCCGCGTGCGACCGCACGGACATCTCGCCGAACTGCTGCTCACATTCGGTGCCGCGTATCTGATCGGCGAAACGGTAAAACTCGTCTGGGGCCTGCAGGCGATCGCCGCGCCGGTGCCGGCCGCACTCGACGGCGCGCTATTTACCTTCGACGGCGCTGCGTTCCCGCGTTATCGCGCGTTCATGATGGCGGTGTCGCTTGCGATGCTCGTGGTGCTGTACGCAGTGTTGCGCATCTCGAAGACGGGTTTGATCGTGCGTGCGGCGCTCACGCATCCAGGTGCCGTCGAGGCACTCGGCCATAACGTGCCGCGCGTGTTCACCTTCGTTTTCGCAGCGGGCACCGCGCTCGCTGCGCTTGCCGGTGTGATCGGTGCGCCGCTCTTCGTGGTCGAACCGGCGATGGCCGAGTCGGTTGGCTCGATTGTCTTCGTGGTCGTCGTGATCGGTGGACTCGGATCGCTGGGCGGGGCGCTTGCGGCGTCGCTGCTGGTCGGCTGTATCCAGACCTTCGCGGTGGCGAGCGACGTGTCGCTCGGCGGTATCGCGGCGGCGCTCGGGCAGCCGCTGTCCGCTGCGTGGGGCGCGCTCACGCTCGCGCAACTCGCGCCGCTCGTGCCTTACGTGCTGCTCATCGCGATGCTCGCATTGCGGCCAGGCGGACTCTTCGGTCTGCGCGACCACGATGTCTGAGCCGCACGACACCGCTCGCGGCCACACGAAGCCGCAGACGCTTGCCGCCGCGCGCGGACCGCGTACGCCGACATGGCGTGCTGCATTGCCGTGGCTCGTGCTGAGCGCCATGCTCGCCGTGCCACCGCTCGTCTCGTCGCAAAGCTGGTTGTTCGCATGGCTCGCGCAGACCGCGGCGATGATCGTGTTCGCGCTGTCGTACAACCTGCTGCTTGGCGGCACCGGCTTGCTGTCGCTCGGTCATGCCGCACACGCGGGGCTCGGCGCGCTCGTGGCTGCGTATTTGTTCAACGCATGGCACTTGCCGTTGCCGCTCGTTCCGCTGGTGGGGGGTATCGGCGGGGCGCTGTCCGGTCTGCTTGCCGGCTATGTGTCGACGCGGCGCGCAGGCACGGCGTTCGCGATGATCACGCTCGGCATCGGCGAACTCGTGGCCGCTGCGGCATGGACACTGCCCGACTGGTTCGGCGGCGAAGCGGGTGTGCCGATCGATCGCGCGAGCGGCCTCGCACTCGGCACGTGGACCTTCGGCCCCGCGCGCGAAGCGTATCTGTTGATCGCGCTGTGGTGTCTGCTCGCCTGTGCCGCGATGTACGCGTTGTCGCGCACGCCGTTCATGCGCGTCGCGAATGCGGTGCGCGACAACCCGGTGCGGGCCGCGGCGATCGGTTGCGAGCCGCGTCGCATCCGGTATGCGAGCGTGGTGTTCGCGGCGTTCTTTGCGGGCATCGCGGGCACGCTTGGGTTGATCAACGTCGAGCTGGTATCGACGGAAAGCGTCGGCATGCTGCGCTCGGGTGCGGTGCTGATCGCGACGGTGATCGGTGGGACCGGTGCGTTCTTTGGGCCAGTGGCGGGCGCGATCGTGCTGACGTTTTTCAGCGTCGCGGTGGCGAGCGTGACGCGTGCGTGGTTGTTCTATCTCGGGCTGTTGTTCATCGTGATCGTGGCGGGCTCGCCCGATGGCATTGCTGGGTTCGCGCAGCGCCAGGCCGCGCGGCTCGCGCAGCACGGCTGGCGCGCTTGCGCGAAGCCGTGGCTGTGCGGCGTGAGCGCGGCGCTCGCGTGGACCGGTGCGGTCGTGCTCGCGGTGCAATGGGCGTACGCGCGACAGTTCGGTACGGATGACGGCACCGGTTTGCCGTTCAGCGGGTTCTTGCTTGCCGGTGTGACGTCTTCTGGTGAATGGATTGCTGCGGGCATTGCATTGTTCGCCGCTGTGGGCTGGATCGCCTCGCGCGGTGCACGACGCGCATGGCCGCGCGATGTGCAGGCGGCGAACGCACGCGAAGCCGGGAGCATTCGATGACCGCCGCGCTTGCCGTGCAACGCGTGTACAAACGCTTCGGCGCCACCGAGGTGTTGTGCGGCGTCGATCTGTCGATCGAACCCGGCGAGCGTCATGCGTTGATCGGCCCGAACGGCGCGGGCAAATCGACGCTGTTCAATCTGATCGCTGGCGGTGGCCGGCCGAGCGCGGGGCGCATCGAACTGTTCGGTGTCGATATCACGCGACTTGGACCTGCCGCGGTAAACCGCCGCGGTCTTGCGCGCAGCTTCCAGAACACCAGCGTGTTCGCAGGGCTGTCGGTGTTCGACAACCTGCGTTGTGCCGCGCTGTTTGCGGAGCGCGGACGCGGCAGCCGGTGGCGCCGCTGGACTCATGCGCGTGCCGCCTCCGAGCGTGCCGAACAGGTGCTCGATGCCGTGGGCCTCGGCGCACGCGCCCAGGTGCTGGCCGGCACGCTCAGCTATGCGGAGCAACGCGCACTCGATCTCGGTCTCGCGCTCGCGGGCGGTGCGCACACACTGCTGCTCGACGAGCCGACAGCGGGCATGAACCGCGCCGAAGCGGCGCGTGCCATCGAACTGATCCGCAGCGCGACCGCCGGCCGCACACTGCTGATGGTCGAGCACGACATGGACGCGGTCTTCGGTCTCGCGGATCGCATCTCCGTGCTCGTGGAGGGGCGGGTGATCGCGACCGGCACGCCGGCCGCGATCCGCTCACACGCGGCCGTGCGCGCCGCCTATCTCGGCGATGGATTCGAACGATGACCGTGCTGCTCGACATCGCTGGTCTGCATGCGTGGCATGGTGCGAGCAAGGCGCTGCACGGTGTCGATCTGCGCATCGAGGCAGGAGAGATCGTGGCGCTCGCGGGGCGCAACGGTTCGGGGCGCTCGACGCTCGCGCAGGCGATCATGGGACTCGTGCATACCGAGGGCGAGCTGCGTTTTGCGGGCGGCTCGCTGGCGGGCCTGCGGCCGTTCCAGATCGCACGGCTCGGCATCGGTTATGTGCCCGAGCATCGCGATGTGTTTCCGACGCTCAGCGTGCACGAAAACCTGCTGCTCGGCGTGGTGCCCGGCAAACGCACGCGGCCGCCGCGCTTCACCTTCGACGATGCCTACGCGCTCTTTCCGGTGTTGCGCGAACGGCAACGCACGCGTGCTGCTGCATTGTCGGGCGGTGAGCAACAGATGCTGACGCTCGCCCGCACGCTACTCGGCGACCCGGATCTGCTGGTGATCGACGAGCCGGCTGAAGGGCTTGCCGCGCAGCGCGTCGCGCAGGTTGCGGCGTGCCTGCGGACCTTGCACGAACGAGGTGTCGCGATGCTGCTGATCGAGCAACGGCTCGCAATCGCCCACGAACTGGCGAGCCGCGTCGCCGTCATGGGGCATGGCGAGATCGTGTTCGACGGCAGCTTCGAGGCGTTTCGGGCGCGCCACGATGTGATGCAGGAATGGCTCGGCGTCGGCTGATTCAGCGCGTTAGCGCGTGGCGCAGCGGGCGCAAGCTGCCGCTGTCGGCCCGGACTGAGTTGTCTTCTGTTTGACCTGACTGCGCGCAGCGGCGCCGCATGTCCGCCCCGCGCGGGTTCGCGGCTTGTGTTCTGTTTCATTCAAACGTCTGAGCGTTTGGTGCTGACCCTCCAGGAATCTTGTCGGCAGCGCGGCCACAAATAAAGACAATCGAAGACAAAGATGCCCGGCCATCCGTGCCGGCACGAGACAGTCCGGCGTCCCGCCTGCGCGGGCGCACCGGACCAGGGAGGAGACGATATGCACGACACCGACGACAGAGCGCATCTGCCGCGTACCCACGCTGGCAGCGAACGAGGCTGCAATCCCAGGCGTAACAGACGTGCGGGGCGTCACGTTGCACCGGACACCGGGCCGTTGCGTCATGCGATGAGCGTGTCGGCGGTCGTGATCGTTGTCGCGTCGCTGCTGGTGTGTGCGTGTGCCGATGCCAGTGCGGATGCAAGCTTCGCAGCGAGTTCTGCCGCTGGTGCGTCGGGCGCTGCGAATGTGGTTGTTCCTGCTACGACAAGCGCCACGAATGTAGCCGCACCCGCGGGAGCAAACGCGACCGGGACCGGCGCTCAGAACTCCGGCAACGCGGCGGCTGCTCAACCCGCATCCTCCTCGGTCCCAACGCTCGAAGCCGCGAAAGCACACCAACTCGCCGAAGAACAACAGGTCGCCGCCCGCGTACCCGCTGCCAGCGGCATGCACGTCACCCGCACGCGACCGCTGACGTTGCGCGACTCCGGCATCGACGGTTCGATGATGTTCGCGCGCGATGTCGATTTCCGCCTGACTGGCGACATCGGCTTCCTGATCCACCGCATGGCAGCGACGCTGACGCCGACGCGCGCCGGCAATCCGGTCGTGTTCGACGATCCGAACAGCGTGACGATCAACGTCCATCGCGGCGAAGTCACGCTCGATGCCGCGAAGCTCACTGCAATTTTCAACCGCTATCTGTTCCAGTATCAGGGCTCGCCGCTGCGCAATATGCGGGTCGAACCGCAGCAGGGGCAGTTGCGCATTACCGGTGAAATGCAGCGAGACGGCTGGGTACCGATTGCGCTCACGGGCACACTGGCGATGCGCAACGCGACCGAACTCGTATTTCACGCTGACCATACCGAAGTCGCAGGCGTCGCCGCGGATCGTCTGATGAAGGCCGCGCACGTGCGCATGGCGGACCTGCTGAAAGTGAACACACCGATTGCGCAGCTCGACGGCGACAACGTCGTGATGCAGCTCGCGAAACTGACGCCGCCGCCCGCGTTGCGCATGACGATCACACGAGTCGACATGTCGCCGGCCGGCGTGCGCTTCACGCTCGACGACGGTACGCTGCCCGACATCGCGTTTCCTGCGACGATGCCCGCGCGCGGCATGTTGCTCGAAGGCGGCGACGTGAAGTTCATGCGCTCGGTTCCGATGAACATCGACATGGCGATCACGTCGCTCGATACCGGCACGTCCGGAGCGCCGTTCGTGCTCGACCTGTATCACTATCGCGAGCAGATGGCGGCGGGCTACTTCACGTTCGACGAAAACGGTGCGCTCGATGTGCATCTGCCGTCGTACACGACGCTACCCGGCGCCGCTCGCGACGCAGCACAGACAACGCAAGCGGGTAGTGCGGCGGCGCGCTACAACGACAGCTACATCCGAGCGCAACAGGCCGCGCTCGCGGTCGCACGCGAGCAATGGCGGCGCATCCCTGTGAGCTTGCGTACGACGTCGGGCAGCGCGCTCTCCGACGAACGCCATTCACCGGGCGGCATGCCGCTGATCCATGTGCAGAACGTCGACTTCTACGTGTCGGGACGCATCGGCTTCCACGTGCGCACGCTCGATGCGCAGCTCGTGCCGAAGAAGCCAGGCCAGCCCGTCGATCTCGACGATCCGAACCAGTACGACATTCATATCCTCGGTGGTGAAGTCGTCGAACCGTGGCCCGCGATGGCCGCGCTCTTCAACGACTATCTGCTCGACTACACACCGCGTTCGTTGAACGACATGCAACTGACGCCTGCCGATGGCGGCCTCGACGTCACCGGCGGCATCAAGCTATGGAATCACTTCCCCGGCGTCTGGCTACCGACGAAGATGCACGGCACGCTCGCCGTGCGCGACGAACGGCATCTGGTCTACACACCCGAATCCGTGTCGGTGCTCGGTGTGCCGCAGGCCGGCATGCTGCGTGCGCTGAATGTCCCGCTCGCGTCGCTGACGCCGTTTGCGCGCAAGGGCGTCAAGCTGGAAGGCAATGAGCTGGTGTTCGATCAGTACACGGTGTTTCCGCCGCCGGTGTTGCAGGGGCGTCTCGAGGGGGCGACCGTGACAAACGAAGGGCTTGTGCTGAAGTTCAAGCGGCAGATGGGCGCGGCCGTCGCGCATCCGCCGGCGGGCGCGGGCGGTAGCTACGTGTGGATCGAATCGGGCGACATCAAGATGTACAACTCGCTGGTCGTGAACGGCCATACGCTGATACGCGATACGGCAAACAGCGACCCGATGCATTTCGATCTGTACGCATATCGCCGCGATGTGGCGAAGGGTACGGTGCGGATGGCGGAGGATGGTTCGTTGACCGTGGATGTCGCGCCGCGGAAGTAGCGCGCGGTCCCATGCGTGATCACCTGGGCCGCGCGTATCGACGCGGCCCGGCTACGCTCAGTTGCCTTCAGTTACCCTCAGCTACGCGCATCCCGCTCGATGATCCATTCATGCGCGGGATCGTTCTTGAAGTGCCACGTCCGCCGGCTACCCGCCATGACATTCAGATAGTACGAGTCGTAGCCATACGGCACGACCACCGGATGATAGCCGCGCGGCACCATCACGACGTCGTGATCCTCGACGGCCATCGATTCATCGATATCGCGCGCATCGGTATAGACACGCTGAAACGCGAAACCCTGCGGCGGATTCAGCCGGTGATAGTAAGTCTCTTCCAGCGAACTCTCGACCGGCACATTGTCGGTGTCGTGCTTGTGCGGCGGATAGCTCGACGCATGACCGCCCGGCGTGCGCACTTCGACGACGAGCAGCGATTCGGCGGGTTCGGTCTGCGGCAGGATATCGCAGACGTAACGCGTGTTGAGTCCGGTGCCGCGCGTCGAGCGTGTCATCTGCGACGGCTGGATGAGGCGCGCCGGATAGCGTCCGGTGGCGGGCGCACTGGCCACGCCGATCTCGGCATTGTTGCGTGCGCGTATCGTGGCACGCACATTCGGCGGCAGGTACACCGCATGCGGCGCTGCATCGTCGAACACGCTGCTGCGCGTACCGAGACTGAGCCATTTGGCTGCGGGCGTATCGATGTCGATCGTGCCGGACAGCACGACGATGCAGGACTCGCGGCTGGTTTCCAGCACGCGCATGACGCCGTCTGCCGGGAGCCGGTGGGCGGTGAAGCCGACATATTGCCAGCCGGCCGACTCCGGTGTGACGCGCGCGATCGTCTGACCTTCGCGCTGGGCTTTGACTAGCAGACTCATGCAGCCTCCCTGGCAGGATTGAGCGGCGCATCGACGAGGGCACGCAGTGTCTGGTAGCCCTTTTGCGCATACGCGAACGAAGGCGCGACGACCGGGTCCTGTTCCGCCTCGACGACGAGCCAGCCGCGGTAGCCGTGCCGCTTGAGCCGCTCAATGATAGCCGGGAAATCGACGGTGCCGTCACCGGGGACCGTGAATGCGCCGGCGATCACCGCGTCGAGAAAGCTCCAGTTGCGATTGCGTGCCAGCTTCGCGACCGCGGGCCGGACGTCCTTGCAGTGCACGTGGCACACGCGCGCAATGTGCCGATCGAGCACTTCAACCGGATCGCCGCCCGCGAACGTAATGTGGCCCGCATCGAACAGCAGGCCGACGGCTTCGCTGGTCTTTGCCATCAGGCGATCGACATCGGCGGGGGTTTCGACATACGCCCCCATGTGATGGTGATACGCGAGTCGTACGCCGTGACTCAGTGTGTAACGTGCGAACGTCTCGACGCGCGCCGCGTATTCGTCCCACTGCGCTTCGCTAAAAAAACGCGGCCGCTGATACAGCGGACGCGGTGCGCCCTGAATCGTGTCGGCGACTTCGCCATACACCATCACAGTCGCGCCGTTTTTCGCGAGCAACTCGAGATGCGGTCCGACTGCGGCGATTTCCGCTTCGGCGCTGCGTCGCGCCAGTTGGCCTGAATACCAGCCGGAGACGAGCGCGAGATCGTATTGTGCTAGCAACGCTTTTAGCACTTCTGGCTCGCGCGGAAACTTGTTGCCGAGTTCGAACCCCTGGTAGCCGATTGCGCGCCCTTCGGTCAGCGCGAGTTCGAGCGGGGTTTCGCCGCCGAGCGACGGCAGATCGTCGTTCATCCACGACAGCGGGTTGATGCCGATACGTACGTCGAAGGAAGTCATGCGCGGGTCCTTAATTGTTGGCGTCGCTGGCGTCGTCGCTGGCGGGATGATTCACGCCTTCGGTGCGGGCCGCGAGATGGGTTTCGTACTGCGCGCGTGCCGTGCGGACAGCTTCGCGTGCCGACACTTCGGGTACGGCGACTTCCCACCACCAGCCGCCGTCGTCGGTGGTGCGCGACGCGTCGGTGTCGATGCTGATCACGTAGGTGCGGTCGGCAGCGCGGGCGCGTTGCAACGCGGCTTCCAGCGCGGCGACGTTGGCGACGTGTTCGGCATGTGCACCGAGCGAGCGTGCGTGCGCGGCAAAGTCGATTGCGGGAGCGCCGAGCGGACCTTGCGCGCAGTCGTCGAACATATTGTTGAACGGTGCGCTACCGCACGCCTGCTGCAGCCGGTTGATGCAACCGTAGCCGCGATTATCGAGCACCACGATGATCAGCTTCGCACCGAGCATCACCGAGGTTGCGATTTCGCTGTTCATCATCAGATAGCTGCCGTCGCCCACCATCACGATGACTTCGCGCTCGGGTCGGGCGAGTTTTGCGCCGAGACCGCCTGCAATTTCATAACCCATGCACGAGTAGCCGTATTCGACGTGATAGGCGCCCGGACGGCCCGCGCGCCACAGTTTGTGCAACTCGGCGGGCAGGGTGCCGGCTGCGCAGACGACGATGTCGTCGGTGGTGGACTGCGGGCTTGAGCGCTGCACGGCGCCGATCACATCGGCGTCGTAGGGCAGCACGGTGTCGCGCTGCGGCGTGTGCGTTAGTGTGCCGACGGTGTGGCGCCAGTCGGTCGCGGCCTGCTGTGCACGCGCAGTCCACGTGCGGTCCGCGTGCCAGCCGTGCAGGCGTTCCGAGAGGGCGTCGAGCGCAAGACGCGCATCGGCTTCGACGGCCAGCGCACGATGCTTCAAACCATCGAATGCATTTGCATTGATCCCGATTACGTCGGCCTGCGTGAAGAGCGTGTTCGAACCGGTCGTGAAGTCCTGCAACCGCGTGCCGATGGCGAGCACGCAATCGGCATCGTGCGCGAGCGCATTCGCCGCGGGCGAGCCGGTTACGCCGAGCGCACCGGTATTCAACGGATCGTCCCACGCGAGCGCACTCTTGCCCGCCTGCGTTTCAGCGACCGGGATACCGTGCGTCGTTGCGAATGCTTGTAATGCAGAAGCTGCGCCGCCGTACAGCACACCGCCGCCCGCGACGATCATCGGTCGTTTCGCGCGGCGTAGACGCTCGACAGCTGCATCGATTTCATCGGTGCGCGGGGCAGGGGCGTGCGGTTTGACGACGCGCGGTTCGAAGAAACTGAGCGGGAAATCCCACGCAGTCGCTTGTACGTCCTGCGGCAACGCGAGCGTGACCGGGCCGCACAGTGCTGCGTCGGTCAGCACACGGATCGCACGCGGCAACGCATTGAGCAGTTGCGCCGGGTGGACGATGCGGTCGAAGTAACGCGAGACGGGCTTGAGCGCATCGTTGGCGGAGATGCCACCGTCGTGGAAATCCTCGACCTGTTGCAGCACCGGGTCGGGTGCGCGCGAAACGAATATGTCGCCGGGCAGCAGCAGGACCGGCAAACGGTTGACGTGCGCGAGTGCGGCTGCGGTGACGAGATTCGTTGCACCGGGACCGATCGACGTGGTCACCGCCATCATCCGGCGACGGAAGTGCGCTTTTGCGTAGGCGATTGCGCTGTGTGCCATCGCCTGTTCGTTGTGTGCGCGCAGCGTCGGCAGTTCGTGGCGGTGCTGATAGAGCGCTTCACCGATCCCCGCGACGTTGCCGTGCCCGAAGATCGCGAACACGCCGCCGAAGAGAGGCTCACTACCGCCGGCATCGTTACCATCTTCGACGGCGACACGTTGTGCCGCGAGGTAGCGCACGAGCGCCTGCGCGGTGGTGAGGCGGATCGTGCCGTGCGCTTCGCCCGCGGTGGGAACCGCAGGTGAAACAGCTTGATCCTGATGCAACACGCGTTGGTTCATGCCGCCTGCTCCTGATGAACATTGCGCGGCTGCGCCGGCTGCGTTGCCGACGCGCTGCGCGTATCGCGCCACGCGGCGATCAGTGTTTCGAACGTCTGCCGCACGCGTGCAATCAGTTCGTCGTCGCCGATCTGCCCGGCAAGCCACGCATGGCTGGGCTCATGGAAAATCGTCCGGCCGACCGTGAAGCCGCGGCAGGTCGCCGATCCGGCTGCTGCACGAAAGCCTTCGCTCAGTTGTTCGACCGCCGCCGACAGCCCGAGCAGCACCACGCCGCGGCAATACGGATCGCGCTCCGCAAGCAGTGCGTCGATTGCCTGCCACTGCGTGGCGTCCACCGGTTCGAGCTTCCACCATTCCGGGTAGATGCCGATGTTGTACAGGCGCTTCAATGCACGATAGACCGTATCAGGTGCTTGCGGGAAATGTTTGGGCGGAATCACTTCGAGCAGCAGTTCGTGGCCGCTTGCCTGCACCGCGTCATAGAGCGCGCGCAACTGGGCTTCCTGTTCGAGCCGCTGTTCGATCGGCTCGTCGGGATGAAACTGCACAAGGCACTTGACGATATGTTCGCGTGGCCAGCTCGCGAGCGTCGTGCCAACCGAGCGGCCGTGATCGAACACGAGCGGCACCGAACCGGGCAGTTCGACCGGGCGACCGATCCACCAGCCACGCCCGGTCGCCGCGTTTAACGCGTCCTGGCCGTAGCGGTCGTCGATCAGCACGGCGATGCGGCCTTGCAGACCCAGCGCCGCTTCCGTTTGCGCGACTGCTTCGACGAACAATCCCTTCAGCTGCGCGATGCGGCTTTCGTCGGCACCGGTCTGCTGCGCGAGATCGAAGAACTGGTTGCGGTGATCGAATGCGAAGCCGAGCACTTCGTCGCGCTGTGTGCGCGGCGGTGTGACGCGATGCAGTCGAGCGAGCGTGGCGTCGCGGTCCGGCCGGCGCATGCGCTGCGGATCGGCTTGCGCTTCGCGCAGGAAGTAGTCGAGTTCGGCGGGCGTCGGCATCGCGGGGGCGCAGCCGTGGCGCGAAACGACCAGTGCGCCGCTCGCGTTTGCGGCGCGCGCACAGGCGTCGAGTGGTTGATCGCGCAACCAGCCGGACAGGAAGCCCGATGCAAACGCATCGCCTGCACCGAGCACGTTCAGCACTTCGACCTCGACGCCACCGTGCACCGGTACGCTATCGAGCGATGCAGGCACTGCGCCGTCGACAATCTGGCAACCGAGCGGCCCACGCTTCACGACGAGCGTCGCGGGTGTGACGGCACGGACCATCGCCAGCGCTTCGCGCAGATCGGTCTTGCCGCCTGCGATGCAGAACTCCTCTTCGGTGCCGATCACCAGATCGAATAGCGGCAGAATGCGCTGCAGATGCGCGGTGACGCTTTCGTTGGCGATGAAGCGGGTCTCGCCATCGGCCTTGCCGGTGAGTCCCCACAGCACCGGCCGGTAATCGATGTCGAGCACCGTGCGCACGTCGTTGCGGCGCGCGTAGTCGAGTGCTCGGCGGCTTGTGCGATTGACCTGCTCGGTCGAGAAATGCGTGCCCGTGATCAGCAGTGCCTTCGACGATGCGATAAACGCCTCGTCGAAATCTGCTTCGTCGACAGCCATGTCCGCGCAGTTCTCGCGATAGAAAATCAGCGGAAACGTGTCGCGGTCTTTCAGGCCGAGCACGACGAGGGCTGTCAGCCGTTCGTGATCGATGCGCACATGGCTGACATCGCAGCCCTCGCGCGTGAGCGTTTCGGTGAGAAAGCGCCCCATGTGATCGTTGCCGACGCGCGCGAGCATCGCCGCGGCGAGGCCAAGCCGCGTGCAGCCGAACGCGATGTTGGCCGACGAGCCGCCCAGATATTTCGCAAAGCTCGATACGTCTTCGAGCCGCGAGCCGACCTGTTGCGCGTAGAGATCGACCGCGAGACGACCGAGGCAGACGATGTCGCGGCTGCGGCCGGTGGCGAAGCGGCTCGAGGTTGCAGCGCTGGAGTTGCTGGAAAGTGCCATGGAATGTCCTGAATGTCTGGGTTGCGCCAGGGCGCGCGAGCGGTGATAGCGCAGCAGCGTAGGGTGGCGCGTGCGTTAGATAACGGCGCCGTCGAGTTCGCCGATCATCTTCTGCATTTCGGCGCCGCCGGCCATCATGTCGAGCACTTCGTCCTTGCTGATGGTTTCCTTCGTATAGGTGCCAAGCGACTTGCCGCGATTGAGCAGCGTGAACGAATCGCCGATCGGATACGCGTGGTGCACGTTGTGCGTGATGAAGATCACCGAGATGCCTTTGGCACGCGCGGTGTGAATCAGCTTCAGCACATTGAAGCTTTGCTTCACACCGAGTGCGGCAGTCGGTTCATCGAGAATCAGCACGCGTGCGCCGAAGTGGATGGCCCGCGCGATCGCGAGACACTGCCGTTCGCCGCCCGACATCGTGCCGATCGGCTGATGCGGGTCGCGCACATGAATGCCCATTTCCGCGAGTTTTTCGCGTGCGGTGGTGGCGCTGGTCTGCAGATCCATCACGTTCAGAAAACCGAACATTTTCTTCTGCGGCTCGCGGCCCATGAAGAAGTTGCGTGCCACCGACAGCAGCGGTACGAGCGCGAGATCCTGATAGACGGTGGCGATGCCGAGATCGAGTGCGTCTTTGGGCGACTCGAAGTGCACGGGCTTGCCGTCCACGAGATACTGACCTGAAGACGGTTGATGCACACCGGCGAGCGTCTTGATCAGCGTCGATTTACCGGCGCCGTTGTCGCCGAGCAGGCAGTGCACTTCGCCGCGTTTCAGGCGCAGCGTGATGCCGGACAGCGCGATGACCTTGCCGAAGAACTTGCTGACGTTTTCGAGCGCGAGAATCGTGTCACCCGTATCAATCACAGGACTTGCAGGCGCGTTATTGCCGGGGAGGGTATCGGACATGTTGTTCTCCTCGTGACGGTTACGATTGTGCGACGCGGCGGCGCACGTAGTGATTGAACAGCACGGCGATCAGCAGCATCACGCCGAGGAACACACGGAACCAGTCGGAACTCACATTGGTATAGGTGATACCGATCTGCACGACACCGAAGATCAGCGCGCCGAAGCAGGCACCGATCACCGAGCCGTAGCCGCCGGTCAACAGCGTGCCGCCGATCACCGCAGCGATGATTGCCTCGAATTCCTTTTGCAAGCCGCGATCCGCGGCGGCTGAACCGATGTCGCACACCTGCAGCACGGCGAACAGGCACGAGCAGAACGCGGTCAGTACGAACAGCGAGATCTTGACGCGCCGTACCGGCACACCGACGTTCTTCGCCGCATTCGCATCGCCGCCAACCGCGAGAATCCAGTTGCCGTAACGGGTTTTGGCGAGCACGAACGCGCAGATCGCGGCGAGCGCGAACCACCACAAAATCACCTTCGGAATGCCGGGCACGAGCGGCTGGCCGTTGTCGAGCATCTGACCGATGCCCATGTGTGCGAGCGCGGTGAACAGGCCCGTGAACGCGACGCCGTGAAACAGCGTATTGGCGATCCAGTCCTGCTTCGCGAGATCGCCGACACCGGAGATGATCGTGCGATCGGCGACCATGATCGACAGTGCGAGCGTCAGACCGCGCAGGATGAACAGAAACGCGAGCGTGACGATGAACGAGGGAAGCCGCGTGCGCATCACGAGATAGCCGTTCAGCGCGCCGAGCAGCATCGAGCCGGCGAAGGCGAAGAGGATCGACAGCGAGAGCGGCCAGTGGAAGTAGACCGACGGAATCGCGACCATCATACCGGCGAAGCCGATCATCGAACCGATCGACAGATCGAACTCGCCGGCAATCATCAACAGGCACGCACCGACCGCGAGTACGCCGAGGTACGCGGACACCTGCGACCAGTTCATCACACCGTCGAGATTGAACATGCCCGAGCCGCCAGCCGCAAACGCGAACACGGCGAACACGAGCACGGCACCCGAAATAGCAGCGAATTCCGGGCGGTTCAGCAGATGACCGAACCACGATTCCTTGCGAACGCGCTCGTCGGTGCCGGCCGGCGCGGGCTGCCCCGACGATGCCGCGTCGACGTTCTTGGTCGCGTGCGAAGGAAAGTGTTTACCGGCTACGCCCATGATGTCTCCTTGATGCCGGTCCACCGACGACGCGACGTGCGCGCCGGCAGACCGGTGAAATACGGGGAAAACCGCGGCGCCTCGTAGTTCGCGCCCTGTGCGTGGCGGTAAGCGCACCGGAGTGGCTGGTGCCCGATGTACCGCTGTCTACGTGTGGCGCCGCGTGCGACTGACGGCCGGCGTGTCAGGCCGACCGGGTGACCCTCAGCGGTACTGGCCCGCGTACTTGATGACCTTGTCGAGATTGTCCTTCGTGATGAAACCCGGGCCCGAGCGGATGTTCTTCGGTCCGTACGACGGTTGCAGCCCATACGCTTCGAGCCGCGCCTTGAACTTCGGATTGGCCTGCAGGATCTGGCGGATCTTCGCCGGGTCGGTGGTGTGCTGCTGCTTCACGATCGCCAGCACGGCCACCGGGATATAGCCCTGCAGGTATGGCTGCTGGTCGATCGCGAACTGGATCGTGCCGGCCTGGATCGCCTTCGCGATGTCGTCGGAGAAGTCGAACGTGCAGAAGTAGATCTTGCCCGCGAGGCCCATCTGTTGCACGGCCTTCAGCGTCGCCGCGGCGGGTACCGGGCCGAGCGTCAGGATCGCGCCGGTGTTCGGATGATTGCGCAGATACGCGCTGACCTTCGACTGGATTTCGGTCGGGTCCTGGCCCGAATCGATCGTCGAGGTCTTGTAGTCGACGCCGATTGCTTCGGCGAAACCGCGGCAGCGATCGAACGACACCGTGTTGGTGGCCAGGTGATTCACGCACAGGAACGACTTCACACCAGCTGCTTTCGCTTTCTCGCCAGCCGCGTGACCTGCTACGTATTCGGGTTGACCGACGTGCATGATCGCGCCGAGTTGCGCGCTTTGTTCTTCAGTGCCGGAGTTGATCGTGACGAGCGGGATCTTTTTCTCGGTCACTTTCGTGATCGAGCTTTTCAGCACGTCGAAGTCGGCGATGGTGACGATGACGCCGTCGTAGTTGCGCGCGGCGGCCTGTTCGACGAGGCGCGCCATGTCGGCGATGTCGCCGTTAGGCGGGTTGCGGTAGTCGGTCTGGACGTTGAAGTCCTCGTCGGCCTGCTTGATTGCGTTCTTGATCGTGTTCCACCACGAATCGGAGTCCGGTGCGTGGCTGATCAGGACGAAGTGCGCGTCTGCTGCCTGGGCTACCGATGCTGCCGATGGTGCTCCGAACCCCGCCGCGAGCGTAAGCGCGGCCACCAGAATTCTGAGCGAAGCCTTGCCATTGCCAAGTCTCATGTCTCCACCTTTTGTCGGTCTGTCGTTTTTGAAGGAGCGTGACGTCGTGCGTCGCAACGCATGCCGCGTCGCTGCTCAAAACCAAGATTAGGCGATCTTTCGCGAGCGTGCAACGAAAATTTCATTACAAATAAAAATGGAAAATCCGTTCCATTTATGCGGAGCGCTGCCTATAATCGGCAGCGTCGACAGGCTGTTCGGCGGCATGTGAAACAGCGGTTTTGCAGCGCAAAAAATATCTGAGGGAGCACCATGGCGGACGACAGCACCGAAGAGTTGCCGAGCGTCGAAGAATTGATGCAGCGCATCGCGGAAAACTACGAAGACCTGCCGCGGCAGTTGAAGAGCGTGGCGACGTATATCGAGCAGCATCGCGCGAGTGTGATGGTCGATCGCACGAGCGATATCGCCGCGAGTTGCGGTGTGCATCCGTCGGCGGTGGTGCGTTTCGCGCAGCGCTTCGGTTTCTCGGGCTTCTCCGATCTGCAGGCGGTGTTCAGACAGGCCTACACGGGGCAGGGCGCGTCGTCGCCGAGTTACCAGCAGCGCATTCGTAAGTTGATTGACGAGAAGCCAGGCGGGCGGCTGTCAGGCGGTGCGGTGGCACGCGAATTCGTTGCTGCGTGTCGCGGCGGTCTCGATGAGCTGGAAGCGGGTCTCGACGACGCGCAGATCGATGCGGCGGTGAAGATGCTGCAGCACGCGGACAACATCTACGTGATCGGCGTGCGGCGCTCGTTTCCGGTTGCGAGCTACATCGTCTACGCGTTGCAGCACACACCGAAGCGCGTGCATCTCGTGTCGGGTTTTGGCGGTATGTATCGCGAACAGATTCGCAGCGTGAAGAAGGGCGACGTGGTCGTTGCGATCAGTTTCGCGCCGTATGGAAAGGAAACGCAGTATTGCCTGCGCGTCGCGCATCACCACCAGGCGAAGACGCTCGTGATCACCGACAGCCAGCTGTCGCCGCTCGCGCGCTACGCCACGACGCAACTGTATGTGAAGGAGGGGAGCGCATTCGCGTTCCGCTCGCTCACGAGCACGATCTGCCTGTGCCAGGCGCTCTTCATTGCGCTCGCGTACAAGCTCGAACTGAACGTAGAAGAATCGAAAGACACTGGAGGATACGATGACTGACACAGCAGGCCGCAAGCCGATCGATGTCGCGGTGTTCGGCGCCGGCCGGATCGGCCGCATTCACGCGGCGAATCTCGCGCGCCAGCCGGGCGTGCGGCTTAAATATGTCGTGGACGTGAACCGGGAAGCTGCGGCCGCGCTCGCGGCACAGCACGGCGCACAGGTGGCCGACATTGACGGCGCAATGGGCGATGCATCGGTTGGCGCGACGGTGATCTGTTCGAGCACCGACACGCATGCAGAACTGATCCTGCAATCGGCGGCGCAGAAGAAGCACGTGTTCTGCGAGAAACCGGTCGACCTCACGCTCGAACGTGCGCGTGCCTGCGCGGATGCGGTAGCGCGCGCGGGCGTGGTCTGCATGATCGGGTTTCAGCGGCGCTTCGATCCGACCTTTTCGGCACTGAAGGCGCGCATCGATGCGGGCGAGATCGGTACGCCGGAAATGCTCGTCGTGACGAGCCGCGATCCCGGTGCGCCGCCGGTCGATTACATCCGCCACTCGGGCGGTATCTTCAAGGACATGCTGATTCACGACTTCGACATCTTCCGCTGGATTCTCGATGACGAAGCCGACACGTTGCATGCAACCGGTAGCGTGCTGACTGACCCGGCGATCGAGGCGGCCGGCGATATCGATTGCACCGCGGTGACGATTCGCACGAAGCGCGGGCGGCTGTGCCAGATCAATACCACGCGACGCGCGGCGTACGGCTACGATCAGCGCTTCGAAGTGCTCGGAAGTGAAGGGATGCTGCAGGCGGGTAACGTGCGGCCGACCGAAGTGGTCGCGTATTCGAAGACCGAAGTATCGAGCGACGTGCCGGAAGCGTTCTTCCTCGAACGCTATCGTGCGGCGTACGCGCTGGAAATTGCGCATTTCTTTGAAGCCGTCACACAGGGGAAGCCGGTGCGCACGACCGTCGCCGACGGTGTGAAAGCGCTCGAACTCGCCGAGGCGGCGACGCGGTCGTGGCGCGAAGGCCGCGCGGTGAAACTCGATGAGGCGGCGCGATGACTGTAGCGAACGGGGTGGGGCAGGAAGCTGGCGGTAAGAGCAGGCAGAACGTGCGCGTCGGGGTGGTGGGACTCGGGCGCCTGGGGCGACGGCATGCGCAGAATCTCGCGTATCGCGTGCCGGGCGCGGCGCTCGTCGCGGCATGCAGTCCGCTCGACGAAGAACGTGCATGGGCGCGCGATACGTTGCCTGATCTGCGGCTGTACGACGATTACGCGGCGCTGCTGGCCGACTCGACGGTCGACGCGGTGTGGCTCGTCACACCGTCGGCGTTGCACGCGCAACAGATCGTCGACGCGTTACACGCGGGCAAGCACGTGTTCTGCGAGAAACCGCTTTCGCTCGATGTCGCCGAATGCGAACGTGTGCTGGCGGAAGCGGCGCGCTATCCGCATCTGCAGGCGACGATCGGTTTCATGCGGCGCTTCGATCCGAGCTACCGCGATGCGTTCGACAAGGTGCGCGATGGGGCGATCGGCCGGCCGTTTCTGGTGCGCTCGCAGACTTGCGACTGGAACGATCCGGATGGTTTTTTTGTGCGCTTTGCGCCGACGTCGGGCGGTATTTTTCTCGACTGTACGGTGCACGACATCGATGTGGCGCGCTGGCTGCTCGGCAAGCCGCGAGCGAAACGCGTATTTGCAAGCGGCACGGTGGCGCTGCATGAAGGCCTGCGCGAATTCGGCGATGTCGACAATGGCGTCGCGATCTGCGAATTCGAAGACGGGCGGCTCGCGGTGTTCTACGCGTCGCGCACGATGGCCCATGGCAACGACTCGGGCAGCGAAGTGATCGGCACGGCGGGCGCGCTGTCGATCGGTCGCAATCCGCGTTTGAACCGCGTCGAGATTCTGGATGCGCACGGGGTGCGTAACGAATGCACGCCGACGTTCTTCGAGCGCTTCGAAGACGCGTTTCTCGCCGAGGCGCAGGCATTCGTCGCCGCAGTGCGAGGCGGCGCGCAAACCGGCGCGAGCCTCGCGGATGCGCTGGAAGCGACGCGCATCGGCAGTGCGCTGCGGGCGTCGCTGGCAAGTGGAGAAGCGGTGACGCTGTGAGCGCAGGGCGGCTGCGGTAGAATTTGAGCCTCTTTACGGCGCCGTTGCCGCTGCTGTTGCCGCACCACCAGAAAGGTTTCCCTCGATGCAGATTCAGATTCACAAGGAAGTCGATGCACGCGGGCTGAACTGCCCGCTACCCATCCTGCGCGCGAAGAAAGCGCTTGCCGACATGGAAAGCGGTCAGATTCTCAAGGTGCTGGCCACCGACCCCGGTTCGCAGCGCGACTTCGCCGCGTTCGCGAAGCAGACCGGCAATGAGATCGTCGAAGTCTCGACGCAGGACAAGGTGTTTGTTTTTCTGATGAAGCGACGGTAGGTCCTGCCTGCGCTTAACGAGCCTGCTGTCATGCAGGCACCGGGTGGCGCCGCGTCATCCTCACAAACGCCGACAGCACCCTCGAACAGGTTAGCGTCTCTTTCCACAGACGCTCTTTTAATCGCGACGTCGGCACCCATTGCCACGGCAGAATAATCTCCACCGCACCCCATGCCGGTCGCCAGCGCGTCGAAACGCCGCGGCGGCGAAACAGGCTCACGGTCGGAATGTCGAGATTCGATGCCAGGTGCCCAATGCCTGAATCGTTGCCGATGAAGTATCCGGATTCGTACACCCACGCAGCCAGCGTACCGAGATCGGCGAAAACCGGCGCGGGCACGTCGGACATATCGATGTCTTGCCAGCGTGCGCGCTCGTGTTCGGCGATCACGAAGTGGGGCTCATAACCTTTGCGTCGCAACCGCTGCGCCAGTTTCACGAATTGCGCGGCGGGCCAGCGCTTGTCGTCGGTGCTGGCTTCAGGGTGAATGACGACACGGTTGGCGTGCCGCCGGTGCAGCAGATCGGCGGGCGCCACGACACCATTGGCCAGATTCACGTCGGCGAGATCCAGTTCCCCGCGGCAAAAGTCGGCGAAGCGCTCCGCCATGCACCCGGGGTGCTCGCCGAACTCGACGTCGTGCAGCGTCCGCACGCGCGGATGCGCGTCCAGCAGGCGGACGAGCGGCTGGTTCCACTGCATTTGCAGCACGGTGTCGTAAGCGGCGAAGGTGTGTGCGCTGTTCTCTTCGGCGGGCAGGCGATGCACGACGACACCCGGAAACCAGTGTCGAAGCGCGTACGCCGGGTTACCGTAGACCGTGATGTCGATACCGTTCTTCAGCAGATTGCTCACGATGATCATCGAGATCAGCGAATCGCCGATTGCGTTCGACATCGAAAACGCAACCCGGCCGAGATTGCTTTTGTGGAGGCGAGGTTCAGTGCTCGGGTGTTGCCGGTCCTGCATGCGCGCTTCGAGGCGCGCGTTCATACCGTTTCCCGCACAAACGCCGGTGTTGTGACAGCCGGAGCCGCTTGCGTCGAGACCTGAGCGGTAGCGTGCCGCAGCCGCGCGAACGCGCGCTCGACGCGGCCCACTGTCAGCGCGTATTTCCAGAAACGCTCCTTGAGGCGGGCGCCGGGGATAAACGAGCTACCGATCAGTATCTGTCCGCCGCCCCAGCCCGGACGCCAGGTCCGCGCAATACCGCGCCGCATGAAGAGCGAGAGCGTCGGGATATCGAGGTTCGACGCGAGATGCCCGATGCCTGAATCGTTGCCGATGAACCAGCCGCTCTCGTAGACCGAGGCCGCGACGTCTTCGAGCGTGTCGAATGCGGGGACATTCAGTCCTTCGCGCACGACGTCGAGCCATCCGGCGCGCTCTTCAGGCGCAAGCACGAAGTACGGATCGAAGCCATTGCGGCGTAGCCGTCGTGCGAGATTGACATAGCGCGATTTGAGCCAGCATTTGTCCGCAGTGCTCGCAGTGGGATGAATGATCACGCGGCTGGTGTGTTTGCGATGCTGAAGGTCTGCCGGAGCAGTCAGGCCATTGATGTTCTGCGTGACCGGGAGGTTGAGCTCATTGCGGCAGAAATCGAATAACCGGCGCGCCATGGGTTCCTGCGAGCCGCTTCTGCAAAGGTGATCGAGCAAGACGACGCGAGGATGGGTGCCGGTCAGATCGAGCGTGGGGTGCAGGGCGAGGACCAGCGAAAAATCGGCGAGTGCTGTTTGCGCCGTTGCGGGTTCCAGCGGAGGTCGGACTTCGACACCCGGGAACCACTTGCGCAAGGCATGGATGTGACGGCCGAATACCGTGACCGTTGCGCCGTTCAGTTGCAGGTTGTGCGCAACCGTCATGAGCAACAATGAGTCGCCTATTGCTTTCGATGAAATTACAGCAACACGCCCCGTTATCGGCGAGTGATGACCCATGATTGCCCCGTCGGCCCTTTCGAATTGGTGCCTGGTCAATGTAGACGACGACACGCGTTTCGTCGTTTGGCGGCAAGTATAAGATGCCGTAAGGATTTTGTCCTTCTCGCCATAGTTACAGGTATTGCCCCTTAAAGCGTGGGGTTTGCGTTGCAATTCCTCTTGAGATTGATTGAAAAAACGCCGTCTGGCTGGATAAGGATCAGGAGGTGACAACCCGCTGTTGCCGTCCGCGGGCATGACTCCACGCCGCAAGCCCGGCAAACAGCAGCCCGGCGACCGATACGCCAACCCATCCGAAGGCCGGCCAGACCGCGGCTCCCACGCCCGACCCCACGGCGCCGCCGATGAAATAACACACCATGTAAACAGTATTGACGCGGCTTCGCGCTTCCGGCTTCAGTGCGTAGATGCGCGACTGGTTGGAAATCTGCGCGCCCTGCACACCGACGTCGAGCACGATCACACCGATCACGAGACCCACGAGGCTCGCCCCTGACAGCCCAAATATAACGAACGACACGGCAACCAATGCAATCGACAGCGAAATGATTGCGCGCGGCCCGCGCCGGTCGGCAAACTTGCCGGCATATGGCGCAGCCAGCGCACCCGCTGCGCCGACGATGCCGAATAGTCCCGCCGCCTGCGGCCCGAGATGAAACGGCGCGCCAGCCAGCAGCAGCGCCAGCACGCTCCAGAAAATGCTGAACGCCGCGAACAGCGCCGCGCCGGTCAGCGACGATTCGCGCAGGCCGCGTAGTTCAACGGTCAGATGCCAGAGCGACGCTAGAAGCTTTCCGTAAGGTAGCGATGAAGTCGGCTGGCTGCGCGGCAAGCGCAGGATGATCAGTACCGACAGCGCGAGCAGCGCCACCACCGATACCCCGAACACCGCACGCCAGCCGAAATATTCGGCGACGAAACCGGCCGCGGTCCGCGCCAGCAGAATGCCGAGCAGCAGACCGCTCATCACGGTGCCGACCGCGTGACCGCGCTGCGAAGTGGGCGCGAGTTCGGCGGCGAACGGCACGGCCTGCTGGGCGATCGTTGCGAGCACACCGATCGCGAGACTGGCGGCGATCAGCACCTGTAGCGTCGGCGCCGTCGCAGCGACGATCAGCGCGACGCAGATCGCGGCTATCTGCAGCAGAATCAGACGGCGCCGGTCGAAGCGGTCGCCGAGCGGCGCGAGCAGCAGCATGCCGGCCGCGTAACCGAGCTGCGTGACAGCCGGTACCGCACCGACCCACGACGCGCTATGCGGAAACGACTGACGGAAATTGTCGAGTAGCGGCTGGTTGTAATAGATGTTCGCCACCGAGACACCGGCGATCGTTGCAAGCAGAAACAGCAAGCCGGCGAGCGATCGCTCGGGCACGGCTTGAGAAGTGGGGGCAGGCGTAGACATGAGCGGGACGGCTGACAGTAGGCCGGCGCACGGGCCGGCAGAAGGCTTCAAGCGTGCCGATCATACCGGAGCCCCCACGATCGTGCTGGCGGCCCGACAGGCCGCCATACGACGTGCCGCACACGCTCAATCGCTCAATCGATCAGTGCGCCCGCGGGCTCGTAGAACGGGTAGGGGCCCTCTGCTTCTTCGACGTAGGCATGGTGCGTGACGATACCGGTCGCTGCATCGTAGCGGTGCAGCGCGAATGCGGGCGGCTCCATCGTGAACGCTGATGGTGCGTTGTCACGCAGATCGAGCGCGACCTGGTGCGCGGGCGAGGGAATTGCCGACGCGATCGTACCGCCGAAGCGCGCGAACATCGGCCGGTGCACGTGGCCGCACAGCACGCGCTCGACATTCGGATGTTGTGCGATGAGGGCCGCGAGTCGCTGGGACGACGGCGCATCGAGCCGGATGGCATCCATGTGGCCGATGCCCGCGTCGAATGGCGGGTGATGCAACGCGACGACGACGGGTTTGCCACGCGCGTCATCGAGTTGCGACGCGAGCCATGTGAGGCGCGTATCGCACAGCGTGCCGCCGCTCTGGCCGGGCACCAGCGAATCGAGTGCGATGAGCCGTAACGGACCGATGTCGACGGCGTATTGCACGAATTCGCCGCCTGTCGACAGTTCTGGGCGCTCGCTGAAGACTTCGCGCAACGGGCCGCGTGCATCGTGATTGCCGACCAGCAGGTAGTACGGAATGTCGAGCGTGGCGAGCAGGGTTTTCAGATGCACGTACTGATCCACGGTGCCCTGGTCGACCAGATCGCCGGTCATGACAATGGCGTCGGGGCGCGGGTCGAGCGCATTCAGTTTCGCGATGCAACGCACGAGGTGCGCCGCGGTGTCGACGCGCCGGTACGCGAGCGCGCCGGGGCGTTTGATGTGCAGATCGCTGATCTGGGCTAGCAGCATGAGGATTCCTTGAGCATGAATGCGTGAGTGCGCGTGTCTGCGATGAGCGCGCCGTGCCTGTCACGATAGCGCAATCAGCCCGTCCTGCGCGATCGAGATGCCGACCGGCGTGCCGCGCGCCAGTTCGACGCGACCGGCGACATCGATGACGAGTGCGTCGGGGGCAGCGCCCGCGATCGTCAGGCGGGTGCGTTCGCCGAGAAACGCGGCGGTCTCTATGGTGCCGCGCAGATGGGCTTGTGCGGGGTCGGCGAGGTAGGCGTCTTCGGGGCGGAAGAAGAGTTCGCGTGGTGCTGATGTGTCTGCGTGTGTCTGTGCATGTGCGGCGGGTAGTGGCACAGCGCCGCCGGTAGTGGTCAGTTGTCCGCCGCGCGTTTCGCCCGCGAGGCGATTGATCGTGCCAATGAACTGCGCAACCGTACGGTTCGCGGGCCGGTAGTAGATGTCGCGCGGTGTGCCGATCTGTTCGATACGGCCAGCGCTCATCACGACGATGCGGTCGCCGAGTTCCATTGCTTCGGCTTGATCGTGTGTGACGTATACCGTCGTGATGCCGAGGCCACGCAGCAGTGTGTTCATTTCGCTGCGTAACGTGTCGCGCAGACGCGCATCGAGGGCTGTTAGCGGTTCGTCGAGCAGCAGTACGCGGGGTTGCAATGCAAGCGCACGAGCCAGGGCCACACGCTGGCGCTGGCCGCCGGAAAGTTGATCGATCGGTTTATCGGCGTGCGCGGTGAGCCGCATCATCGCGAGCAATTCATCTACGCGGCTACGTGCTGCAGTCTTCTCCACGCGCTTGATTCGCAGACCGTAGCCGATATTTCCGCGCACCGTCAGATTCGGAAACAGCGCGTAGCTCTGAAACACCATGCCGACTTCGCGACGTTCGATCGGCAGGGCGGTCACGTCTTCGTCGCCGAAGGCAACACGGCCACCAGCGTCAGGCGTTTCGAGCCCGGCGATCATCCGCAGTGTCGTGGTCTTGCCGCAACCGGATGGTCCGAGCAGCACCAGCGTTTCGCCGGCGGCGATATGCAGGTCGAGCGGCTCGAGCACGCGGGTACCGCGGAACGTTTTCGCGCATTGCGTGAGCGTGACCGGAACGGAGGCGAGTTTCATGGCGATTCGTCGGAAAGCGAAGAGGGATTCGGCAGATTGGCAACGCGGGCGCGGCGCGACTTTGTCGTGTTGCGCTGGCCGGTGGCGTCGACACCGAACCATTGCATGGCGACGAGCAGCGGCATCGTCATGATGAAGAACAGGATCGTGTACGCGCTGCCGATCTCGATGCGCAGCGAGGCGTACGTATCGGCCAGCCCGACCGGCAGCGTTTTCGTGTCGGGTGTGTGCAGCATCCACGTGAGGTTGAATTCGCCGATCGACAGCGTAAGGACCGCAAGCGCACCCGCGACGATGCCAGGCCGCGCATTGGGCAGCACGATGGTGATGAAACGCTGCACGAAGGTTGCGCCGAGGCTCGCGGCGCCTTCTTCGAGCGTACGCAGATCGGCGCTTGCACAGATTGCGGCGACTGCGCGCACCATGAACGGCAGCGTGAACACGACGTGCCCAACGACGATGAACAGCACGCTCATCCGGAACGCGGTGAAGCCGCCATACACGACGAGCAGCGCGAGAGCGGAGGCGAGGCCGGGCAGTGCGATCGGCAGCACGAGAAGTTCCTCGATGAAACGCGCCGCGCGCGTTTTGCTGCGCGCGAGCGCGTATCCCGCCGGCACGCCGGTGATCAACGTGACCGCGAGTGTCAGCGCCGCGACTTCCAGCGACAGCAACACCGAGCCGTTGTACTGCGCCCATACCTCGGCGAGCCAGCGCAGCGTCAGGCCACTCGATACGCCCTTGAAGTAGTTGACGGTGAGCCCAGCGACGATCGACATCACGACCGGCACGATCAGGAACGCGCACAGCAGCAGCGTAATGAACCATTGTCCGGTGGCGAGCAGTGCACGCGACGACAGGCGCGGAAGCGGTCGCGGTTGCCGTTGGGCGGTGTTGGGCGGGGCGGTGTCGGTGAGCGGGTTCATGCGAATTCATGCGGATAAGCGGATCAGAATCGAGAGGGGCGTGGTTCAGGCAGTAGCGGCAACTGCGGAACCAGTCGCGTTGCGCGCGAGCGCCAGTACGAGCCAGGTCACGATGCCGAGCACGATCGACAGACCGGCGGCCGTCACCATGTTCGCGTTCAGCGTGAACTCGGTGTAGATGGTCATCGGCAGGACGGAGATATCGGTGGCGAGTGTGAATGCCGTGCCGAATGCACCCATCGACGTTGCGAAGCACACGGCGCCCGCCGCGATCAACCCAGGCGACAACGCAGGCAGCACGATGTCGCGCATGATCTGCCACGGCGACGCACCGAGCGACCGCGCGGCTTCTTCAAGCGACGCATCGAGTTTCGTCGCCGAGGCCATCACCGTGACGATCACACGTGGAATCGAAAAGTACAGATACCCGACGAAGAGCCCCGCCATCGAATACGCGAACACCCAGCGGTCACCGGTCAGCTTCAGCGACAACGCACCGATCAACCCCTGGCGGCCGGCGAGCATGATCACCATGAACCCGACGACGACACCCGGAAACGCGAGCGGAAAAGTCAGCAGCGCAAGCAACATGCGCTTGCCGGGAAACTCGCGCCGCGCGAGGAGCAACCCGGAAATGACCGACAGCACGAGCGTGGCCGCGGTAACTGCCGCTGACAGCAACATCGTCGCACCCAGACTTTCCATGTAGCGCGAGTTGGTCAGCAACGCGCGATACGTCGCGAACGCGTGACCGTCGGCGCTGACCTGAACGAGCGTGCCCATCGGTAGCAGCCAGAACGCGCAGAACACGGCGAGCGCTGGCGCGAGCAACGCGATGCGCCAGCGCAGCGGGAACGTGACGTCGTTCAATGCATCAACTGCAGATACTGCTCGCCGAAGCTTTGCTGCTTGCCAGCCATCTTTGCGAAATCGACGGTGTGCGCGCGTGCATAGTCGCTGGCCGGGAGAAATTTCGACGCAGCATCGGCGCTCATCGCACTTGCGCGAACCGGACGCAGCCAGGCGTTAGCCCACAGCGTCTGGCCTTCGTCGGACAGTACAAAATCGAGCACCTTCTTGCCGTTCGCTTCATGCGGCGCGCCCTTGACGAGGCTCATCACGTACGGCACCGAGATCGTGCCTTCCTTCGGGATCACGAACTCGACGTTCGCCTGGTCCTTGTATTTCGCGCGATACGCATCGAAGTCATAGTCGAGCAGGATTGGAATCTCACCGGACAGCACGCGTGCGTAAGCGGTCTGCTTCGGCACGATCGGTGCGTTGGCCTTGAGCTTGCTGAACCAGTCGAGTGCCGGTTTGAAATTGTCGAAGCTACCACCGAGCGCTTCGTTGACCGCGACCGCCCCTGCATAACCGACAAACGCACTCGACGGATCGAGGTAACCGATCATGCCTTTGTATTCGGGCTTCAGCAGATCGGCCCACGAACGCGGCACCGGCTTGCCTTCGAGTGCATCCTTGTTGACGAAGAAACCGAGCGTGCCCGAGTGGATCGCAAACCAGTAGCCTTGCGGGTCCTTCAGGTTGGCGGGAATGTCGTTCCAGTGCGCGGGCTTGTACGGCTGGATCACGCCTTTATCTTTTGCCTGGAATGCCGACGACACACCCAGATAGACGACATCGGCTACGGGGCTTTTCTGCTCCGCCATCAGTTGCGCAATCGACTGCCCCGAGTTCTTGTTGTCAAACGGCACGCGGATACCGGTCTTTTGCTGGATCGCCTTGATCTGGCTCGCCCAGTCGGCCCATTCCGGCGGACAGTTGTAGCAGATCGCGGTTTCGTCGGCATAGGCGAACTGCGGGGCCGCGACGCTGGCGAGCAGGGTGGTGCTGAGCACGGCAAGCGAGGTCGCGACGGGTGCGACACGGACCGCAGCGGCGAGCCGCGCGATGCCTGCCGCAGATGCGGATAACACCGTGCGTGCGAGACGCAGCAGTGGGGCGGAGTTGAAATGGGAACGGCGGGTCACAGGAGGTCTCCTTATGGTCAGAGCGGAACGTAGGGAGTCAGGCGGTGGTGCTGGTATTCGAAATTGCGGCGATCGTTGCGCCTGTGCGCAGTGTGTGTGGCAGCGTGAGCGCGAGTGAAGTATCGGGTGCGCTGCGATCGATGCGCGCGATCAACCGACGCCACGCCGCGCTGCCAATCTCGCGGTTCGGCGCGCTGATGCTCGCGAGCGGCGGCGACAACAGCTCGCCCATCGCGAGACCGTCGAAGCCGAGTATCGACATGTCGTTGGGGACTTGCAGGCGTGCGCGGTGCAGACCGCGCATCACGACCATAGCGAGCAGATCGTTGCTACAGAACAGCGCGGTGGGGCGGTTCGGGCCAGTGGTCAGGTGCGCGAGCACGGCGGGTGCGAGTTCATTGGCATTGAAGTCGATTTCGAGCGCGGGCGCGGCGGCGAGACCGGCTTGCTGCATCGCCTCTGCGTAACCGAGATGACGTAACCGCGCGCGATCCGAGGCCGCAAGCGTGCCGGCGAGCATCAGGATCCGTCGATGACCGTGCGCGATCAACATGCGGACACCGTCGAATGCAGCGAGCCGGTTATCGACCGATACCGCCGGACGGCGCACTGTATCGTTGTGCATCAGCACGTAGAGCAGGCCATCGCGGTCGAGTTCGTCGAGCAGCGGATGCGTGTCGGCATCGGCAACGGTCAGGATCAGCCCTTCGACGCGTTGCGCGCGCAGCGTTTCGATCGCGTGGCGCTCGCGGTCCGCGTCGTACTGCGTGGTCATCAGCATCAACCGATAGCCATGTGCGGCGGCGAGATCGTCGATGCCCTGCAGACATTCGGCGAACACGGGGTTGGCGAGCGTCGGCAGCACGACACCGATCAACCGTGTGCGCTCCCCGCGCAGTTGCCGGCCGAGCGGGCTCGGACGGAAGTTCAGCGTGTCGATCGACCGGCGGATTTTCTCGAGCGTGAGCGGGTTCACCGTGTGCGGTGCGTTGATCACGCGCGAGACCGTCGCGATCGAAAACCCCGCGTGGGCGGCTACGTCCTTGATGGTCGGAATCATCGAAATCGGCCTGTTGTAAACGTTTTCGTCGAGCGGATTATCGATATGCTTTATGACTACGCGATGACGTGCGCCGGGCGATCGGGGGGAGGGAGGCGGAGATTTTGGAGTGCCTGCGGCGCGATGGTAGAATCGCGTCCGCCCTTGCCGGGGTGATGAAATTGGTAAACATAGCGGACTTAAAGCATTGAGTGCCCGGCCGGAAACGGCCGGTGTAGAACCCCTCAAATTCGGTGAAACCCCTGGAGCGCGATGAGCGCTGCCGAGGCAACGCCGAGCCAAGCCTGCCTGCGTTTGTGACTTTGATCGCGACGTGTGGTGTGGAAGGTGTAGAGACTAGACGGGGGGCGCCTAAGGTTGCGTGACGGGCTCGGCCCGATGCGCGCGATGGCGAAGGCATAGTCCAGCGCACGAACGGTCTTGTTTTTTGTTGTGCAAGGCTGGCGTCGAAAGACGTGGTGTGACGAAAATCCGCCGCTTAACGGCTTGCCGGTTCGAGTCCGGTCCCCGGCACCATCGAATCCGCTGCTCCTCCTTTATAAATTTGTCAATAGTTTTCAATGAATTGAAATTATTGAATAAAATCAATAGGCTGTATTCAGATTGACTTTGCTTGGAATCCGATTTTTACCGCCCCGTGCGTAACGCTGGTAGACTGGTTTGCACATTAGCTGCACACGGGTCTGCACATGGCATCGATTATCAAGTACAAAAACGGCTATCGTGTGTTCGTCACTGTGGCGGGCAAACGCAAGACAAAGACTTTCGCTACCAAACGTGACGCTACCGAATGGCGCGCTCACATGGAGGCGGAAATGCTCCGTGATAAAGACAAGCCGGAGGCGGAACGGCACACAGTAGCCGACTTGTTCAAGCGCTACGTGCGCGACGTGTCGAGTACGAAGCAGGGAGAGCAACAGGAGGCGCTGCGATTTGCGGCGTTTATCCGCGACTTCCCGAACCTTGCTTCCATGTCTCTGTCGGAATTCAAAACCCCACAGTTGGTCGAGTGGCGAGACGCTAGGTTAAAGAAGGTTGCACCGGCCTCAGTTGTTCGCGATATAAATCTGATTCGGAACGCCTTTATAACTGCTCGGAAAGAATGGCACTGGATCAATCATCACCCGTTCGACGGTCTAAAAATCCCCTTGGAGGGGCCGCCGCGTGATCGCCGCGTGGACCCGTGGAAAGAGGTACGCCCGATTGTGCGTGTCCTTGGATACGTCACCGGACAAGCTCCGGTTACCAAGAGTCAGGAGGTTGCCTTAGCGTTCCTCGTGGCGCTGCGTACGGCAATGCGCGCGGGGGAGATACTACAGCTAGGTAAGGGCACCTTAGACATACAAACACGAGTCGCCCGCGTCGCACATAAGACGCAGTACCTCACGATGAAACCTAGGCCTATTCCGCTTACCCGGCACGCAGTGCGGCTGCTAGCTCCGGTAGCGAACGCGGATAAGTGCTTCACCGTAGATTCAGACTCCCTAGCCGCGCTTTTCATAAAGGCCAAGAAACGGTTGAGGATAAAGGGATTGCAGTTCCGAGACTCACGCGCGGAGGCTCTTACCCGGCTTGCTCGCAAGGTCGACGTGCTGACCCTATCCAAGATTAGCGGGCATAAGGATTTAGAAATGCTTTCGCGTGTCTATTACCGTGAGACGGCGGAAGATATCGCGGCGCGATTGTAATCAGGTGTCGCGCTCGTGACGCGTGGTTATGGGTGTCGAGTTTGCCTGTTCTGGCCTAGTTATCTTTCGTGGTTATTTCCGCATCCCAGTACTGCCCGGTTGCGAGTTTCTCACCGGCATCCCTAAGCTTGCCTTCATTGCTCTTTATATAGGTCTTGAGCGCATTCCTGACTATCTCAGCTGTAGGCATACCCGTGATCGTCTGAAGTAGTGCGAGCTTGTCTAGGTCTACTACCTCCACGCGCACGTTAAGCGAGCGAGCGGGAGCTTTCTGTGGTCTTCCTCTTGGCATTTTCGTCACCATCTGTACGTTTAGATGTCACGATTGTATCAACGAATGCTCCTTTTCTGTCATTTCTCATAGTTATCTATACGAATAAGATTATGACTTATGTGTCTGATTTGGTGTATTAAGCATAGTCATCTGTACGTTTATACTGGGGGCTCACCAGTGATCGAATGAGGTAGACCAAATGCTAGCGCCCGCCCTTGCATCAGCACCTGTCACGCTCCAACTTATGCAGCCCGACGGCAGGGAAGTACGCCCGCTCTGGCTCGTGCTGGCGACGCTCCGAAAGCACGGGTTTCGTACGGTTGCTCCTATGGTGCGCAGCGGACTAGCTGGCTCGTGGTTCCTCGCCACAGCGGTTTATCAAGGGGCACAGCATGAGGCCGCTAGTGCAATGCGTGCGGCATGTGCGGAGCTTGAATACGCCGATGCTCTAATGGCCTAGGTAGGCGCAGACGACCCGAGCGCCCGGGAGTGTTGCCGTAAATCTATGCAGCCCTCGGATGAGGGTTTTTCTTTGGTTTGTGGAAGCACTATCAAAGCTATACCCAGCTTGCCTTAGCACTCCATCGTTTCACCATACGGAACGCCCCTCAGACTTGATGAGAGGAAGATTAGCCTTTTATTATGTCCGGGTAATATATCGTGTGTCGCCCGTATCGTAGGCACGGAAAGCGACGTGTAGACCGTATCCAGTGGTTATGCCTTCAAAGCTATATCCAGCTTACCTCAAAGCACCTACATTTCACATTGTAAAACTGTCCCCGTGACCGGGTAGAGACGAAGGCGCTCGCCGTTGTAGGCAGGTTCGCCAGTAACCGCAGGTTGGTACGCAGCCCAGCCCAAATGAGCCGCTAGTCTTTCACCGCATCACCCAATTCAGCACGCGCCTCGCACTGACCCATAACGGGCTGGGTGCGTTTCTTTGTTGTCTACAATTAGGAGTACACACACACAGATGAATAAATCACACCACGTACCGGATGCGCCCTATACGGACAGCCGGGTTATCAGTACCCGCATTCCGCCAGAATTTCACAAACAGCTACGACAGTTCGCAACTGAACACGATTGCGCGGTAGCCGCTGTAGTTAAAACTGCGTTGGAGCGTTACATTAGGTCTAACGTCTAATGGGTAATCAGTACACCACTAAAGTAACGGCGGACGCATCCGGGTATAAGGCTGAACTAGATAGCGCGGGACAACGAGCTACCGCGTTTGCAGCCACTCAGGAAGCCGCCGCGAAGCGTGTACAGGTGGCACAGAAAGCAATTGCGGAAGCGGCTCAGACTGGCTCCAAAGCGTCCGCAAGCGCTATCAATAACTTCGTGTCTCAGCTTTCCCGCACAGCGGACCAGGCAGGCAAGACACGCGCGCAGCTTCTGGAGATGAAGGCCGCGCAGCTTGGTATCTCTGATTCCGTATCGGGCTATATCGGTACGATTGAGAAAGCAGCCGAAAGCACGCACGGTTTCAACCTTGCGACCGGTGCGGCGCGTCGTGAATTGTTGGTGCTCGCGCACGAAGCATCACAAGGTAACTGGACGAAGTTCGGCGGTTCCCTTGGGGTGCTCGCGGAGCGCACAGACGCGCTTGGTGCAATTCTATCTCCCACAGGTGTAGGTGTCGGCTTGTTTGCCGCTGCTGTCGCATACGCAGGTATCGAGATTTACAAGACTGCTGCTGCAATGGACACGCTGCAAAAGTCGTCCACATCCACGAATGGATACATTGGCCTGACTAGCGATCAACTTACGTCGATGGCTACGGGCCTTGTCACTACACAGCATGGTTTGGTGAGTGTTACTGACACGATGGCTGCACTTGTTGGGTCGGGTCAGGCATCGCAAGACACAATCGCGAAGCTTACGCAAGTGGTGTTGCAGTTCGGTACTGACTCAGGAATGACCGCAGACAAGGCGGCTGAGGCGTTCGTAAAACTTATCGAAGACCCGAAGAAAGGGATTGACGAGCTACAGGCGAAGTATCACACATTCAGCGCTGCACAGATTGAAGTTATCGAAGGCTACATTAAGACAGGCAACACGGCGCAAGCTACGAAGGCGTTCATTGACGCTGTAGCAGACTCACAGAGCCGTATGGCTGCACAGGGTACACAGGAAGTAGGCGTACTCGCGCGTGTATGGCAGAGCTTCGCGGACGCGGCCCGACAGGCTGGCGCAAACTTTGACATGATGGGCGTTGCAGCTACCAACACGCAGAAACTCGCGGACGCTACAGCGAGACAGGCAGCAGCAGCGCGAAACCTCGCGAACGCAAAGGCTACGCCATTCGGTAATGTAGGCTCTGCACAAGCCGATCTAGATGCGGCTAATGCACAGGTCACAGCGTTGCAGAAGGTACAAGTAGCGCAGCAGAAGATTGCCGCAGAGAACGCACAGCGTGCCAAGGATGCCGCAGCGGCTTTGGCTGTGGGTAGCTATCTGGATTCTGGCAAGTACGCCAGTCCTACGGTACAGCACAACCAGGCATTAGCCACAGAGAACGCAGACTTTACAAAAGCTACTGCGGACCTGAACAAGAATTCTACGAAGTATCAAGAGGCGCTGAAGCGTCACTATGAAAACGTCCAGACGATCAATGACCAGTACGCCAAAAAGACACGAGTACACACGAACGAGGGCGGAATTAATGCGGAGCTTACCCGCATTGCTGGTCAGAATCAGCTTATCGAGCAAGAGGAAAAACGTACAGAGACCGTTCTAAAGAGCCAGCGAGACTCTGGACTTATCGATACGGTTACATATTTTCAGAAGCTCCACGACGCACAGGCTAACGCACTCAATCAAGAGATTGCGAACGCACAGCAGCGCGTAGACATCGCATCGCAGAAGAAAGAAAAGTCAGCGATGGAAACCGCGCTGAAAGACTATCAAAGTCTAGTAGCACAGCGTGTAGCCGTCGAGCAGAACTATACTGATTCGGTGGCACAGTATCAGGCGCTACGTGCTTCTCATGTACAGAAGTACTCTGACCAACAAGCGGAGATTCTAAGTAAGCAGATTGACGGTTATACGAAATCGTACACGCAGCGCAATATGTCCTCACAGGACAAAGCGGACAACGATGCACGTCTTAGGATTCTTGAAAATTATGAAACCCAGCGACAAGCCTTGCTGCTTCAGTACGATAGTCCTACAGCCGATCAGGAGGAATACCGGAAAAGGATGGTTATCGCGACTCAGGCTTACGAGGATCAATCCGCCGAACTCGAAAAGAACCTTGCTCTACAGCAACAGATGCAGGACAGCTACAGTGAGCAGATTCGTAAATCGTTGGTAGGGCTTGGAGGGGACTCGCAGACGAACGCGCAACTCGTGGGGTCGGGCTTTACCTCCGTCTTTAACACGATGGAATCCGCACTTGAATCGTTCGTAACTACTGGTAAGTTCAACTTCAGTAGCTTCGCGGCAAGCGTTCTTGACGATATGGCTAAGATCGCGTTGAGGGCAGCAGAGACACAGATTTTCAATACGCTCCTCGGTTCTTTCGGTGGTGGCAGTGGCGGGATTATGGACGCAGTAGGTGGTGGCCCGCAAAATTTTGCGACGGGTGGCGGCGTGTTCGGTCCAGGTACGAGCACGAGTGACAGTATTCCGGCCATGCTGTCGAATGGCGAATATGTCGTACACGCAGCAGCAGCCCGAAAATACGGCGGCCTACTAGAAGCTATCAATAGTGGAAAGATGGCGCACTTTGCTAGTGGCGGCGCGGTTGGGTCGGTATCCCCATCTCAATCAGTAGGTAGCGGTTCGCCTGTCAGCGTCACAGTAAATAACAACGGCGGTACGGGTCTTAACGACAAAGACGCCACGGATATGCACGCGATGATTACCGCATTCGTGGATAAGCGTATGGCTCAGAAAATAAGAGGACAGGGCGGATA
The DNA here is from genome assembly GCF_002362315.1 of Paraburkholderia acidicola. Classification (GTDB taxonomy): domain Bacteria; phylum Pseudomonadota; class Gammaproteobacteria; order Burkholderiales; family Burkholderiaceae; genus Paraburkholderia; species Paraburkholderia acidicola. Next base: position 260,034 of record NZ_MTZV01000002.1, on the reverse strand, counting down.
CGCCTACCAGATGAAATACGGCATGATCTAAGGAGTAACTATGCTTACGCAACGGCGCAAAGCACTAGCGTATGACTAAAACGATAAAAGGCAACAAGGCCGCCACAGCTACCCTACCAACACGGCACATCTATTGGACCTCGCTGCCGGGTACGACATGTACTTTTGGGCGCGACTGGTGGACACGACCGGCAACGTCGGAGCGTTCTTTCCGCCGCAAACGGGTGCAGGCGTACATGGTCAATCGTCGTCGGACGCTACGGCAGTTCTCGCGTACCTCACTGGACAGATTACCGCGACGCAGCTTGCTAGCTCTCTGGCTACTCCGATTGCAGCTATCCCGACGATTCAGGCTAACGTAGCTGCGAATACAACGTCTATCGCTAACAACACATCTGCTATTTCGCAGGAGGTTAGCGACCGGGTTGCAGCAATCGCAAACGAAGCCGCTGCGCGTGGTGCGGCTGTCACGTCAGAACAGACGGCGCGGCAAGCTGCGGACACATCGCTGAGTAACCAGATTACGACGCTCACAGCGTCTGTGAATTCCAACGCGTCCGCTATCACGGCGGAACAGACAGCGCGAGCTACGATTATTCAACGTTTGCAGAGGGCGTGCATTCGTTGCGTATCGATTGCTGGTCCCTACAGGATTTCATTCGATTTGTAGCAGTGTAGGTGCCTCGTGTAGTCGCGACCTCTTTCTTGTCACTCGTTTTCCTCTTGGTAAATGGGTGATTTTCTAACCGTAGTAAATTACATAAAAGTAGGAATTCTATAAATTGAAAAATAATCATCAAACATTCATTCGATCACTCATTGCAAAAGCTATCTTCGACGGTAACACTGCGGAGGCGGTGGCACAGTACGCTAAAAAACGATGGGGCGAGGATACCGACGTAGTAAAGGTATTTAAATCTCTGGAGAATCCACTTACGACGGACGGCGCTGCGGGACTCGTTGCGGAAACGCTTAGTCGAGCAGCGTTCGTACATGCCGTCTTCACGGGTTCTATTCTTGGACAACTACAGGGTTTGATACGGGTTCCGGCGCTGACGCGCGTCAATGTAGAAACTGCGCCTATTACTGCCCCGTTCGTAGCGGAATTTGCACCAGCGCCCGCCTATCAAGGCGCGTTTGGTGTGTCACTCAGCAATAAACGCAAGGTGGCTCTAGTCGCGATTCTAAGTGCGGAGCTTTTGCGTGCGACGGGCGATGCGGCGGAGAACGTCATTACCGCCCAGTTGCAACGCGCCCTAAGTCGTGGCCTAGACGCGGCATTTGTAGGAAACCAGGCGCGCTCCCCGGTTACTCCTACTGGCCTCGCGGCTGTCGCAACCGCAGCCGCGTCGTTTGAGGCTGGTGTGGAAGCTTTTACGGGTGACCTGACAACGGCGAGCGTACTGGTTAATCCACTTACCGCCGTGAACCTTCGTAGCGCAAGTGAAACCGGTATCACGGCGAAGGGTGGTTTCTACGGTGGTATGCCTGCTATCGCGTCTTACAGCGTCCCGGCTGGGAAGGTGTTTATTGTGGACGGTAGCCGGGTAGTCGCGTTCCTGGGCGATGCCGAGTTGGACGTAGCGAGCGCGGGTACATTCCCCGTGGACGACGGTACTGGTACAGCTACGGCGGTTCAAACTGGAATGTTTCAGAGCGGGCAGCAAGCCATTAAGGCGGCGCAGTACGCGGATTGGGATTTCGTTACTGGAGCCGCCGTAGAAGTCAGCTTGGCGTAAGTCGTGCAGTGGCATATCGCGCGGTGTGTCACACTCAATTATATAAGGATAGCGAATGAATAACCAACGAGGCTTCTCCGCCATCGTAATTAAATCGGTTGACGAGGATAAACGGGAGATTGTTGGCATTGCATCAACCCCGCAGCTTGATCGTGTCAATGACATTGTGGAACCACTCGGATTGACGTTCGAAAAGAACACGCCTTTGCTACTTGGACACGATCATTCGAAGCCTGTCGGCACCGTGCAGTTCGGTACGCCGACAGTTTCGGGTTTGCCCTTCAAAGCTACGATTGCCAAGGTTACGGAACCGGGAGTAGTGAAGGATAGAACAGATGAATCCTGGCACAGCGTCAAGGCCGGTCTAATTCGCGGCGTGTCGATAGGCTTTATCCCAAAGACATCGGAACCGCTCGGCAATGGAAAAGGTACACGCTTCACGAGGGCTGCGGTGCATGAACTGTCCCTTGTGGCGATTCCAGCGAATCCCGGCGCGATCATTACAGCGTTTAAGAGCCTCTCTGACGCTAGAGAACGATACGCGCCAAACCTCACTTATTACTTTACTCCAGACCCACGCACAGGCAAGACCTGGGATAGGCCGTTAACAGGGTCACCGTTCCACCGGTAACTAGATCGGATGTGGTTTGTCTTCAAATTAAAAATAAGGACGCGACGTGAGGGTCAACAAAGACAAAGAATACAAGATATCGCAATACGCCGCGACGCGTATTTCCGGAGAGGCGGGTGTAAAGGACATGCCAGTGCTGACATGGTTTAGGAACAAGGCGTATTTTCTGGCTAACGATCCCACGCCTACCTTTGAAGTTAGCGGGTTTGGTCTACGACGAACAATTTCTGTAGGGCTAAATGAGCGCGTAATAGGTGATGTTACGGCGCTGGCTAACGATTTGTCCGTTCCGGAGTCGTGCGTAGGCGAGCTTATCGCTTGCTACAACATGCCTGATTGATATGAAAATTAAGGATAGGATAGTTAGATATGAAAAAAACAAGTAGAGAGGCTCAGTGAGCCGTGCCGATTTGTTGAAGGCCGCGCGCTCGCTTGGAGTGCCTACTGAGGTAGTCCAAGGAGGAAGGCGAGGAGCTAAAAATAATGAATGGATTCGCGTCGATATCCTCGAAAGGTGCTACGGGAGAAACCTTGGTGTGCAGAAGTACGCGAATGCGAAAGTAGCCGACGCCGCTATCCTTACCGCAGTCGATTGCGCGTTGGGGAAGCTTGGCTACCTTCTGGGCGTGGCACAGGGCGCTATCCGCCACTGTAATGAGGAACGCACGGAATACGGGCGACTCTGTAGCCTTAAGAGACGTAGACCGGCAGACGAGGCAAGGGTGTTACGCAGTGCACGGCATTGGCTTGAGATTGCGGATATTGCGCAGCGACTGCACGAGGTTGAATCTAGTTTGACCCGACGAGGATTAGCCGGTGGCGACTAAATCCCAACACCTTGCCGCGATTGTCGCTATGCGCCTCGACTGGTCCAGTCAAGACAGGATTATGGCCGAGCAGCTAGCCGGAGTTAGATACAAACTGGAACGGGAGCGTACTAGGGCTAATAAAGCGCCCCCAACGGTTCCGACTGCTGCTGGAGGAGAAAAAGCAAATCCGATATTCGCGGTCATCGATCGTATGGCACGACAGGAGAGTCAGCTTACACGGCGGCTTAATCTTGGCTCCAAGCGGAACGCAGCAGGCCGATATGAGGCATCTAATAGCTCAGTGGAGACTAGACGCAAGCTGTGGGAGACGAACGCCGCTATGTGTGTGGAAAACCTCATACCCGGTCTATGGCTGGGTAGAGTCCAGGACGCTGGTGTGGAGATTCCAGAGGATGCGACGGGCTGGCCTAACAACCCCCGAAAGTTGCCGGAAGCCGGTAAGACGCATGGGGTGGGCGACTACTACCCGGTAGGTGATGATTACGCGGTTACGGAGCACCTGAAAACAACCAAATTGTAGAACCTGGAGTAATCCCGGAAATCCACGCGAGATAAGCCTAACGCTTACGTTTTGCTCCCGAAAAAGGTGCCATTTTGCGTTTCTCGTTGTTTTAACTGGACCAGTCGGTGTCCCCCGGACGACCTTTTGTGGTTTGACACTCCCCCCCCCCCCCCGGCCGTATAAACTCCCAGTCGCAATAATTGCTGTGACTAATGTTAATTTTAAAATGATGAGTAAATGATTGCAATGGATTTAATCATTGTTGTATGAAGTGGAGTGCGTTGAACATGCCGATAAGGATATGTATCAACCAACACCTCGATTTATCGAATGGGAACCTGAGGCAACATTAATAACCGTACCGAAGCTAACACTTAAGCAGGCCGGATGGAAGTCCGTCAAATATCCCGTATTGAGGGTGTCCGCTAAATCGTACGTTGACACAAGCACTGGTGAGATTATAAAGAAGCGAGATATGTTTAAGGCTCGTTATCCTGTTCCTCATAATCCGGGATTGAAGTTGATAGAGCAGCTTTGTATCATTAATGGATTATCCAAGAAAGATAGAGGATTGTGTGTTTTTCTGCTTAAAATGCGGAATGCTAGAGGTTCGTTCGTGATGAAGCTAACCGATATAGTAGACGGCTATATTAATCGAAACGGAAAGGTAACAAGAATTGCGAGAGCTAGGAGACAACACGCGGAGCTAGTGGGTCGTATCGCTGCTGCCGGTGTTATTGCGAACGAACAGGCGTTAGGTAGCTTGTTCCAGAAACACGGCGTAACCACTACGAAAACTGTACTTGAAGAGGAGTCTATATGGTACGCATGGCCCGATATCTTCTCTGGTAAAGCTCTGTGGTCCTGAGTCTCCGACTCGTTGCAATGTATATTACTACAAGCAATCAGCCGAAAACCCCTGTCAGGCCTAGAAAGTAAGCCCAAAAAGCTGGCCCTTTGAGCCGACTTCTTGCCTATTTTTGTGCTGGATTTGGCAACAAATTCATCGCGAGGTTGTCACTCTGCTTCAAAAGAAGCAGCCCCTTCGAAACTGGGTCATACAGGAAAAAGGTATTCCCAATAAGTCCAACGTATTCGAGTTTTCCGGAAATTCCACTTATTTTAAGAGAACTTAACGAGGTTGGGTTAATTATATATTTTGCTTGATTTTCTATTATTTTATGAGCATCCAGACTCCCCGTCAAAAGAGCAAGAAATGGAAATGGAGTTAAAATAAAGCACAGTATTCTTCTGAATTTGATGTGAGGTATCATGGATACAAATAACTCGGCATCCGATACCAATCCCGCAAATGGCAGTGACGCTATTGCCAGCACGAAATATTTTATCGGCTCAGGAGTTGTTTGGTAAATAATGGCAGATGAGCCAAACCAAATTATAAAAATCAATTCCTTCCATTTAATGAGCCAGTCCAATATTTTACCGACCCTGAGGCCTATTGTGGGTGGTTGGTCCGAGGGAACGACAATTCGAGGGCCTTCCATAAATATAAATGTCAGAAATACACTCAGCAAGGCTATAGATAATGGAAGAATTGCGCTTTTGAGGACATCGGTCAAATCTGCATACTGAAAGACATTTATATTGAATGTTCGCCAAAAGCCAATTAAATAGAAAACGCTAACAGCGATTCCAAATAGTATCGCTACGGTCGTGAGTTTGGTTTGTTCTTTCATAGTGCCTGCGCTGTTGGTTGGTGTGCTACACCGCGCCGCTCAAAATGGAATATCGTCTTCGTCCTCTGTGGATGATGATTTACTTATCGCCGTTATTTGTATCCAGTCATCATTCCATTCGGTTTGAGGGATATTTACAAGCTGGCCATTTGGTGTAAAGAAATTCTTTTTAAATTCCAGCCAGCCTATACTATCGTTATACCATTCTTCTACGCTATTTTTAGAATAACTATCTTTATCAGCGGCAGTCCAACTTCTTGCCTTCAGCCAAGCACGCAATTCATTTTTATTAGTAAAATAGACGCGATACGATGTACCTGTAAGTTTGGCTAGCTTTGCGAATATTGGGTGACTGGTCGACATGATAGAGCGAAGCGCCTCGTCCTTGTCCTGGTTAGAGCGCTGGAGAAAATCGACCATTTCTTTTAGAGTCGTTGCGACCCCTTTCATATCCTCTACGAGCGTTACTTCAGCACTCCTTTGCTGTTGACTCAGGTAACGCTGGAACAATCCGGCCCATTGCTCTTGCAGATACGATGTCACATCAGAGATGGTTTTAAATCCGGTTATTGGATTATTCTGAGGTAGGGCGTATAGGCGGTCGATGAACTGATAAATTCTGACATCGTCTGCGTATCGAAATTTCATGGAGTTGTTTTCTTTATTTATTTTCCATGTTTGATACTCTGTCAATGTGTTTTGCTCTACAAAAATGTAAACTTGGATGCTCTTTTCTAGTGCCCTGGATATTTCATTTTGGGTTATTGAGCTACCTTCTGTCTCTTTCGACTCTGAGCCAAATTTGCCGCCGATTATCGTAATGAAAAGATCGCATTGCTCGACCTCGCGATAAGCGGATGATTCTAGGCGACTATCACGGGCATATGGTATCGCGCCGGTTTCATGGCGCACGCAATCGAACCCGAGCGAGCGGACGAACAACTCTATGTCCTCACGGGATTGGTACAAATCGTAGTATGTGGAACTCAGAAATACGCGTGGTTTAGCCATCTTAGTTTGGTCGCCCCCGGCGCGTTTGCGCCTCGTTCATGTTTGAGCCACATCTTATACGATTCTCCCACTCGTGGCTTGCGCGGAAGCCGGGATGCGATGACGTGTTCGAGGCTTTCAATCCACAGGCGACGGACAGCAAAACCCGTGATAGATTCGAAATATTGTCAATCTTTGCTTTTCGAGCTTGCAACATGTAAGGGGGGCTGTGCCAGTCGAATGTACATTTATGTTGAATGGTCAAACCACATCTACATTGCAGTGCCCCGGTGTAGGGTCGCTTGCTGCTTATTCTGGAACGGGTATCGGTCGAGACAACCCGGCGACGGTATCCAAAGCGGATACCGGTCCGCTCCCTCCTGGCAGGTACTACATTGTTGATCGCCAGTCCGGCGGACATATGGGTTGGCTCTATGATTTTGCACGTACGTACGGGTACGGAACTAATCGTAGCCAGTGGTTCACGCTGTGGCGAGAAAAGACCGGCGATACGACGATCATTGATGGAGTCAAACGTGGAGCGTTTCGTCTGCATCCAGATGGGCCACGCCATCTGAGTGAAGGGTGCATAACCGTGCTCCACGGTAGCGACTTTACGAGACTGGCGGGATACCTGCGTGGACAGGGTGCGACCACGGCTGTGCCGGGGACAACCATGAAAGCATACGGAGTCGTGAACGTAAGATGAAACGTGCTATTCGATATACCTTGAACGTGGTTGTTACCGTTGTCTTAGGGGATTTGCTCGCCCGCCAGATTGTCAATTTGATTGACGGCCCAGGCCTCCTTAACGCAATCACGAACATCTTGGTACGAATCGGGGCAAGGCAACCAGATAGTACTTACGATCTGGACGGCGTTGTTCTTCTGGTTATCTTGTTGCTGTCCATCGTATTAGTTGGGGTTGTCGTGTGGGCAATCAATAGTTACTTGAGGCGGCGCGTGCAAGTGAGCTAACGCGAACCGTGAACCTACTTGCCCTGACGGGGACGCTGTACGGGGATAACATGAAACGAATCGAGCAGCCCATATCTAAGAAATTCAAGCACTGCTGGATGTACAGGGACGATCTGGAACGGGTAATAGAGATACTTACCGTGAACGGCGTTCCTCCTGTGATGCAATGTGACGAATTCGAATTTGAAAGTGCCGCTGAGCTTTATAATCACCTTGGTAAGAAAGGTAAGCGGGCGTTGGTCCTCCGATCCATAAAACCGCATGTAAGGATTAGCACTGCGATTTTCAGCGGCGCGGTTGATATAACGACATACGATCAAACTAACGATGCACGTGCACTGTTCTCTCGTGTCGTGGAGGCGGTGGAAGCCGGGGAGCGAAAGCCACATTGGCGCGAGCGACTTTTCATCTACGTCATTGGTATAGTCTTGATGAGCTACGGAGGGGCGTACGCGTTATTACTACACGACAGCAGGCGATACATTGCCGCATCTGCGTTTGTCGCGGGGATTCCATTATTTGTCGCCCACGTTACTTACCGGAGAGTAGAAGGGACGCGATTCTTCGGTATCGCCCGCGCCGAGCGTCAGTCATTCTTCCAGCGAAAGGGGGATGATTTGGCAGTAGGGCTTATCAGTGGTATCACTGGTGCAGTGATCGGTGGTGTATTAGGCGTGTTGGGCACACTGCTGTTGCAAAAGTAGAGTACCCCCCCCTCCCCCGCCATGCCTAATGATATCCAGTTGCGTATTCAGCGTGCCGTAAAAACTGGACCTCGGTGCCTAGGTGGTTATGAGCCGCTTGCCGAGAGCGTTGCCTGGGCGCGATTCTCTTCGAGATGGGGCAGCATGAATGCAGCGTTGCGCGTGTATTTCAAAGAGCATCCGCTTAAGTGAGCCAGTGGCGATACGCACGGATACTACTCAGCCTAGACACACCTTCTGTTCCGCTTCCGTCTCTCAATCTAGACTTACTGCGGGCTGTTCTCGTAGTCCTGCGTGTCACCTACCTTAATGATTTTCCACGTACCGTCTAGCTTTCGAAGAAACGCAAGCACATTCATCTTATCGTCTCCCGAACCAAGCGTAACGGGCACGATAGCCACACCGTCAACCATGAATGCCGGACGCACTACGATATGGGCTAGCCAGTCTTTCGAATCGAAGTCTTGCGCGTTCGTGAAATAGTCTGCCCGATCTGCAAACTTGTTTTGCTTGTATTCAGTTCTCAGCAGGTCGACCGTAGATTTTGATACGAACTCGTACATCTGCTTATCTATCAACGGGTAGACGTGTGGCTTAGATTCCTGCGTGACGTACCAGGTGTAGAACGCTTTGGTAGCCGCTTCCGGCGACGTGCTTTGTGCAATTGCGGAAGCTTGGAACAAGCTACAGACGACTACGACTAAGGATGCCGTGAACAGGACAATGTATCTTTTCATGGCTTGGCTCAGTCGTGACGGTAGATTTGGTAGGGCGGCTGCAAATCCCTGTAAGACTGGCTAGGATAGAAGCCGTGATACTGCCTGAAGTCAGATATCCAAATTTGCCCGTCATACATCGCCATGTGTCCCGCAGGGTGGTGCGGGATAGCCTGAATAACAACCACGTCGCCTTTCTGCGGGTAGTTACCATCGACCCGGTAAAAACCTGCGGCTAGCAGAGGACCGCCATAGTTACGCGCCAAAGGTGTATGTGCGGGATACACACCGCCCGCGTTAATAGCTTCACGAACGTACTGCGCACAATGGCCTGTGCTCGACGGCTCTGCATTACTACGTAGATGGTTGACGGCGGCGGCTTGGTTGAAACTAGGCATCTACTTCCCCTGAATCGAAATTCGCGGTCGTCGGTGTTCTGAAGGTGTTGCGAAGATATTCTACAGGATACGGGGACCGTGATTTATCTTGAAATTACCATGATGGGCTATGCGGATTGGATTTTCCAGCCTAGACACACCTTCATTTCTGCGGCCCGCCGTTTCGCCAGACCGGGCAATACGACTAGCTCACCGTTCACTCTACCCTTGTCCCACTTCAGCAGTTCTTTGCATGCGCAGCTACGGTCCCCCGCGTTGAGTTTGCGGAGCATCGTACCTCGGGCGAACGCTCCGGAATCTGCACGCTAGTTGACAGCTTAGAACTGTGGCCTTGCCGCCGCGCACATTCCTTGAAAGGCAACGTACGTTCCGCCGTCGCTTAGTGTGTAGAGTCCGATTGAATCGCCGGACAATCGATCTATCGTGATGAGAATTTGCCGAATGTTCTTTCCGTTGACCACTTTGTCCAGGGCCGCCTTGGCAGTGTAGGCTTGCGCTGTGGTCTCTATCCGCATGTGGAGGTCAGAAGCCATGTAGTACGGAGCGGAAGTGGTCAAGAGGTCGTGGAGCATATCCAATTCCATTCGCGCGCTGCGATGTTTTGTGACGGGTGGTGATCCGAACCCTGCGTTATATTCAGAAACGTTAACGTCACAGGCAAGCATTGTGTGCGCCATAGTTTCCGAGCGCGCGTCGTTACCTGAGACTGCCGCAACAGGCGGAAAGCCGCGCGCACCAATCAGAAGCGCAAGGCCCAGCACGAACGACCATTTGTGTACGCTGTACTTTCGGAGTATCGAGCGCTCAAGCTGCTTGACGCGAACATCCACTTTCTGAATCGCGTTTGCTCTGTCAGCTATTAGCTCGTGGATGTCGAGGGGCGTTGCTTGATCGCTAGCGGGAAGCGCTTGATACCCTTGCTCCGCAGCCTCCATAAACTGCCCATGTTCGGACTTGAGGTCTGATAATTGTGAGGCTGTCTTGTAAGTCACAGGCAACCATTCTAGTCTTGAAAGGCCGGTCAGTCCTGATGCGAGAAGCGCGAACCATCCACACACTTCTAGTAAATCACTCAGGTGGGTTGTGCCGAATTTTGCTGTCTGTATGGCGAGACCTAGGATTGTGAAGGTTAGGGCTAAAAGGTAAAGTTCAAATTTTTCCTGAAGTTGCCGAGAGTACTCAATATCGCTCATGTCTTCACCCCTATGTCTGCGGCCGTTTTAACAGGCATATTGACCGATTTCGCCAGTTAGATCGTCCACGTCAAGATACGGATACGTGTCAACTATATATCGCGAAAGTCTTCCACTTTTACTTTACTTTCGTCAATAGGTTGAGAGTGGCAGGGAGCATGTAGACGATCTTTGAGAGGTCATAGTACAGTGCGATCGATTCGTGAGGCTACGATTCTTTGCTCCCGCGTGCTACCTGAAAGTTGGTGAATGGGTTGATGTGTTCAGGACATTTTAGTGTATTTGACACATAGTATGGAATCCGAAGTAAATCGTTGTAAATGCCAGCTATACGTGATTACACTTCGACTATCAAGTGATCGAGGAGTGTGAATGAATACGGTATTTTTGCTGATGGCTCAATTCGGAGCGCGCGCCGTGATCCCAATTGAGGAAGTGCAAAAAGCTTACTTCTCCCATTTGGAAGTAGATAAGTTGCTAGCCAAAGTTTCGCGGGGCGATATTCCGTTACCAGTGGTTAGCGCGGAGCGTAGTAGAAAGTCCGCAAGGGGCGTCCATCTACAAGACCTTGCGGAATACATAGACGCTCAACGTGCAGCGGCAGTCAGAGAGCGCAATCAGTTTTGTGGTCTTAAGTGATCTAGCTGAAGCTACGGAAGTGGGTGATGCCTGGAGACATCAAAATAAAGATTCAGCGGGCCGCAGAAGCTGGGCCGGATATGCGTAAGCCGCAGTACCCCGGTGGTTACGAGCCTCCCGCTGAGGGTGTCGCCTGGGCGCGATTCATTGGATACATCGAACTAGGTCAGCATGAGTGCATGCGCGACGGCGCGTTAGTGTATCGAGACCGTGCGCGCATGGTATTTGAGCTTGGCGGACAGAGCCACCCGGGCCGCTTAGTTGATGGTGTCAGAACTCCGCATGTGATATCTGTGGAAACTGACATCGACCTATCACCAAGCGCACGATTTTTAGACACATTCTCCCGCATGAATTTTGAGAACAGGGCAACTCACATGACGGAGTTACTGGGAGACCAGTTCGTCGTCTATGTGAAACACGTACCGTTAAAGAGCGCATCCGGTGTCTATGCGACATTAGAAGCCAGCAAAGGCTATTTGATTTATCCGGCCAAAGGTAGGCACGAGGACTCCGGCCCGGTTGTGTGCATTCCTGTTGTGCCACGGACGTATCGACTCGTCCTATTCGCGTGGGCGTCCGCTGATATGCAAGACTGGTACGACCTTTACATATCGGGTGAGTGGCCCGCTGTGTTGGACGAAAACACCGGGGATGTCGTACGCCCAGCCAGATCAAAAAACATTCTTCAAGAGCGGATCATGTCAGCGCGGAACTGGCCCGAGCATTCGTTAGCGGCTGTCGCAATGCTGGGACCAGACCCGCACGAGCCGACCGCTGAAGAATTGGAAAGGCAACGAGCGGAGGACATGGAAGAAAATTGTAGACACATCAACGAGGCCATTGACAAAGCGATAGCTGCCGCCCGTACGACGTACCGAAAAGGTAAGACGTAGGCGGCTAAACGGTAACAAGCAGCATTACCAACTTAACAACGGAGTTAATGACAGAACAGGAATCTATCGACATGGCGGTTAGAGCGGTTGCGATCTACGCAGCCCGTCACCCAAGGCCGCTACATGTCACCATTACCCAGGCCGCCGAGATGCTTGGACGCAGCAGACCGACCGTACGCAAGATGCTGCTGGAGAACCGGGTCAGGTCAAATGCTGCCGGTTCGATTCCCATTGAGGCAATCGACAGGCTGCTAGCCTCTCGTGTCTAGTATGTTTGAAACTCGACCTAGGGCTTTGCTGGGCTTCCGTGTGCAAATGCACATCATCTGCACATGATACGGCAGAACCCCTATCAAATAAGGGATGTCGAGTCCGGTCCCCGGCACCACTGCACATTTCTCGACGCATTCTGTCGAATGTCTAATTCTGTAGAAACAGGGCCTTAAGCTCATCGTCGTGTCGCCCCTGCGTGTGTCTTTCGGCAATGAAAGATCGAAAATGCGGACAAAATTCCCCATTTTCTACGCATGGAACTCCCCGCGAATGGCATTGACTACTTTGCACGACGCTGGGCGATCGCGTGTGTGAGTCGTCACGCGGACGTAGGCCAATGCGCGCACACACCCTGCGCCGCCTTCAACTTGATCGTGCCAGGAGAGCGGGGCACAGCGATCAGTGCCCGCCGCCCGCCGGCATCCCTGGGCAATCGATCGGTTACGTCCGAAAACTTCGCATCGCAAGTCGTAAGTTCGTACTGCACGCCCACTCCCCGAAGCGCACGCCGTACATTCAAAAGCGGCCGTCGCGTTCGATGCAGTCGATCTATTCCGCAGCCAGACGGCATCTAGATGCATCGGAAGGAAAGAACCGACGCGCAACGCGGAATGGCGCAAAGCAGAGCGCATCGACCATCTTATAGTGCAGGCGAGGGCGATCATGTCAGGCATTACGCTTCAAGGCGGCTACGGCGTCACGCCGTACGATCCGGGGACCAGTCCCTCAGGCGGCATCAACGCGCAGCAGATCGAGCAGATCATTCAGGAATTGCTCGCCATGCTGCAGAGCATGATGTCCGGCCAGAACAACGACGATCTTTCGTCGTCGCCGGTCGGTGGAGCATCGGGAGCGAGCGCACCGAGTTTTCCGCCGGCCGTCGCCCATGCGGCGGCGGCGCCGACCAATACGATCCCGCAGGTCTCTTCGGTCAATTCGCCGGGCGGCGCATCCGGTGCGGTCGCGCCCTCCGGCGCAACGAGTCCGTCGAACAACGCAGGCGGCAGTGCGCAGGCGCCCGCGAACTATGCCTTTCTGAAGGGCGGCAAAGAGGGCCTGGGTATTTCGCCGACCTCGGCCAACGGAAATGGCTCGAATATGGGAGATTCAAGCTGGTATTCGAACTGGAGCATGCAATCGACGGGCGATGCAAAAGGGCAATTCATTCCAACGGTTTTCAATACCAATGACGCATCGAACGAAGGTCAGCTGGAAAGCGCGTTCAAGTCTTCCGGCTCTCCGCTCGCGTTCACCTTCAATGAGCCCGACAATGCCGGCCAGGCTAATACTTCGGTAGGCGACGCGGTCAAGAGCTGGTCGAATATTGCAACGGCTGCGAACAATACGGGAACACAGCTGGCATCGCCGTCCGTTACCAACAGCACTAATCCTGGAGAGGGCCTGGACTGGCTGAAGCAGTTCATGAACTCGGACACCACGGTTAATGGGCAAACCAGGAAGGTGGGCGACACGGTCAGCGCGATCAATCTGCATTGGTATGGGAGTGCCGCGAATCCCAATGATCCGAGCCAGGTCGGTCAGGCCGTGAACAATTTAAAGAGCTATCTTGAGCAAGCGCATAACGAGTTCCCTGACAAGCCCATTGTCCTGTCGGAATTCGGCCTGAACCCGAATGGCAACAGTGCTGCATCCAGTCCTGAATTTCTGAAACAGGCGGAGCAAATGCTGAATTCGCTGCCGTATGTGGAAATGTATGCGCCTTATGGGCTCGGCACCCCGGGTGGCAACGCCAACGCGTCCAGCGCGAAATAAAAGCTCGGGCGTCCGGGTTGTTTTAGCAACGAGGTATAGGGCCGGTTTGCGGCCCTATACCGGACGGTGGAGTATTTGCGACGAAGGGAAGCCAGCTACTCGTACTGCCGAACCGATGAAAATACTGCGTATCGTGCGCTCCGCAACGTGGGCACGACATGCCTTGGTCGTCGGGGGAAAAACCCAGGCGATATCGTGGGCGGGAAACGAGTGACAAGCCCGATTCGCGATACTGCTCGGTCAATTCGGCAAGGAGCGGTGCGATACTCGTTACAGAACATCCAGTGTCATAACCGTTCCGCCGATTTCCTTCAGACGGGCAAGATAGGTTGCGGGATCAAGCAACTGATAGGGGAAGTAGAGGCCAGGAGGGACTACCGGTTTGTCACCGAGCCCAACGAGCCTTTCCAGAAGCATGGCAACGCCCAGAGCGGTTAGCGGCATCTGTCCTTGCGGATGGAGAACGGCATGGCGGGTGCGAAGTGGATGGCCCGCCCGATCTTTCCCGCTGAGTTCGATGACGATCTCGGTCGACATGGATTTTCCACTGCGTCGCGTCGAACTCACGCCAGTGGCGAGGTTGAACTGCACGTTCGGGGCGTCCGTTGCGACAGCCAAACCCATGATGTCATACGGCGAGAAGGCGACAGCCTCCATCCTGGTTCCGTCGATGGCGCGAAACTGAGCTTTGGCCTCTTCACCGAGGCGCCAGAAGAAGGCGCCGTCGCGCCGGGTGAGTGCGGCGGGCATGATTTCACCGAGGCGATGCAGGTCGATGGCCGACGCGGGACCACCCGTATCCTGTTCGTCTAACAACGCACCGATGGTGATGTCGTCCACGTGGCTGAATTCCTTGACGAACTCTAGCGTGGGCACCGTCACGGCACCAACAAGCCATTCGGCGCCGAGAACCACCGGCGAAGCATTCGGCTTTTGAATATAGGCGGCTACTTCAGGGCCGATTTCGGACGCGCCCGATGAAATGCTGATATGCGGCACACCGCGCGTCTGGGCGAACCGGAGGCACGCGATGGCGTCGTCTTTCACGAAGACCGCGATGGCGCTCACCGCACGTCCACCGAGACCTAGATCATCGGCCGCCAGATCGAGCGCGACGCCTTCGGCGTTTCCAATTTCGGCGGCGACCTCTTTGGCCTTACCCAGGTTGCGACCGCCGATCAGCAGAGGAAGATCTGGATAGGCAGCACGAAGATATTGAGCTGTGCAGCGGCCAACAATTCCGGAACCGCCGGCAAGGAGAATCGGAGCTAGTGTCATTGCGAGACCTCATAAGGTTAGTGATAGCAACCTACGTTTGGTAAGTTACCAATGGTAGTTTATAGTGACGCTTGTTACAAGGGGGATCGAATTCGTGAAATGCAGATCGGCACTGGGAGGAACATAAGATGGCTACTCGTCGGCTTTCGAAGGCGGATCGACGGCGCCAGTTGCTCGATATGGCACTGGTTGTCATTCGCGAGGAAGGGGCTGATCGGCTGACTCTGGGATACCTCGCCACTCGTGCCGGAGTCTCCAAGCCCATCCCGTACGAACATTTCGGCACGCGATCAGGGCTGTTGATTGAGCTTTACAAGTTTCTCGACAAGGAACAGGTAGATGCTCTGCGCGAGGCCTTGGGAAGCGTCCAGCAAAGCTTGAAGGAAACCGCTGATGTTCTGGCGAGTGCCTATATCCACTGTTCTGCGGACACAAGTGGCGAATGGCACGCGGTGGGGGCGGCGTTGACTGGCAGCGGAGAAATGGGTGCGGTGTACCAGGAGTTGATAGACGGGTATGTCCAGCTGTTCGTATCCGCGTTACGGCCGCATAGCGGGCTGACGCACGATGCGCTTCAACAGCGCTGTGTTGGTCTTGTTGGAGCAGGAGAAGCGCTCTCGGTTATGATGATCGGCGGTCATTGCAGCGAGAAGGACGCTGCTGAAGCGCTTTCGTCGCTGATCCAGGGTGGGCTTCTGGACATATCCAGACATCAGGTGAGTGAGTTGACTGCCTCAAGGTGTTCAGGGAACAGCCAGTCATAGCTGTCGTCTGGTTGTCCGGGTTGGGTCGACTGCGGACGACTGGATACCGCTACGTCTATTGGTTCGAGTTTGGTCCCGGCACCACTGAATCCTTCGACTGTCGATCGCCGTTCTGCTCACCTTCCCGAAGTAACCGCGAGCGACTTGACCACACCAACGCGACAAAGCCTTCCAGACCTTCAATGACGCAGGGCCCGAGACACATCGAACCCGTTCGCCACCTCATGACCACAACAAGAAGCCTGGCACTCATTCTGGCATGCGTGTTTGCCTTTACTCAGCCCGGCCACGCGCAATGTGTCGACATGGTCGCCACTCTTGACGACGGCCAGTTGATGCAGTCGCGGATTGCGCTGATCGACCGTGCCACGCCTGCCGAGCAGATCCGCATCCTTGCCTACATCTTCGAAATCGATCAGACCGGTGGCCTGCTGTTGCGTCATCTGGTCGAGGCCGCGCGCCGAGGCGTGCCGGTCAAGCTGCTGATCGACGGCATCGGCCCCGAGCCGCACTTCGCATTCGAGGACGAGTTCATCGTCGCCTTGCACGAGGTGGCTCCCGGCATCGAACTCCGGATCTTCCATCCACGATCAGATGTCGTCGAGCTTTCGCATCGCATGCACGACAAGCTGTTCCTGGTTGGCGACACGGCCGTGATCGGCAGTACCTCGATCTGGGATGCGAGCTTCCGCAACTGGCTCAGCGAGCGCGATCTGATGGTGTCGGGCGACGCCGGCAAGGATGCTTCCTCGCTGCACGCCATGTACGAGCATTTCGCCTTGTTCTGGAATAGCCCGCAAGTGGTTCGCCCCGAGCCGGAAAAATTTCTCCAGGTCGCAAGTCCTTATCGCGTCTCGCAGGGTCATGCGACGCTGGACCCGGTGCGCATCCATTATTGGCGCGAATGGCTGCTGGCTCCGCTCGATAGTGCAGCCCGGGCGACGGACCTGGCCGCGACCGATACACCCACTGCCTCCGATACACCCGATGATCCCGCCTGGATACCGATCGCCTGCGAGCGCCTGCGCTATGTCCACGACTGGCCCGACAAGCGCTCGCCAGGCACGTTGCAGGACATGCTACAAGCGTTCGATTCGGCGCAGCACGAGATCCTGATCATCAACCCCTACCTGATCCTCGTGCCGGAACTGCGCGAGGCGCTTGAGCGCAAGCAGCGCGAAGGTGTCCACGTGATCCTGGTGAGCGCCTCGCTGTCGAGCCTCACGCAGGAATTCCCCGCAGTCGGGCGCGCCTATGCCAACGATCTGCCCGGCCTGGTGAATGCCGGGATCGAGGTGCGCGAATATGCCGACCGGGAGAACCGCATGATGCACGCCAAGCTGGTCGTGATCGACGGCCATCGATACTATCTCGGCAGTTTCAATTTCGACTCGCTGTCGGCCCGCTTGAATACCGAAAACGGCCTGTGGATAGATATCCCCGAGGACGGGCTCGATCCCTTGCAGGACAGCGTGGCGTACTTCCTGCGCAACTCAAGTTCGGTGAGCGACGCCAATGGCCGCCTTCTGGCGGATCCCGATGTGCGCTGCCGGGCCGCCGGCTGCGGTGGGGCGTGGCGGTGGGTGACGATGCTGATCAGGGGCTTCCTCTGAGCGCGGTGTGCCGTTTCGCTAAAAAAATGCATTTCAACGACAATCACCGCGATCCTTCCGTCAATGCAATTGATACGTTACCCAACGATTGATATGAACGCGTTGCTCAACCGAATCATGCTGTATGTGAGAAATGTCGAGGCTACCTGTGCCTTCTATGAGCGTCATTTCGGATTCGAGCGTTCGCTAGACCCGAATGATCGAGTCACAGAATTGAAGAATCCGAATGGCGGGGCGATTCTGATGGTGCACCAGGCCGCTAAAAGCGTTAAGACCGGACAGGTAACAATCAAGCTTGTCTTCGATATCGAAGATGTAGAGGGCTTCAAGAAGCAGTGTTCGATGCAGGGGCTTGATTTTGGGTCCACACACAAAGCCGACGGATACTGTTTCGCGAATGCAAAAGATCCCGACGGGAACTCGGTCTCAATCTCGAGCAGGGCGTTCGCTCAAGGCAAGGCGTCGGGGCATCTCGGTTAAGCGCGGTATCAGACCTGATCGTTCGCAGCATATCAAGGGTTTAACCTAATACTACCTGGCGGCATAATAGTTACAGTTCTCAATGTAATGATTGTGTCGAAAAGCCATCACTACTGATCCAGATCAGCGCTGGAACTCCGACATCTCTCGCCGAGCGACTAGTCAGGATGATTCAAGGATAAAACGAATCGTGAGCTCTTCTTATGCTGGGAAGCGGATGTTCTATGTGCCCAAGGCTTTCTTTTACATTCAGGGCGCAGTCGCCTCGGTTTTATTGAACGTCGTTCTTTACTTTTATCTGGCGAACTTCCACGACGGGACATCGATTCCCGCGATGCTGTCCGCTTATACGGCTCACACTTTTCAGTTCAAAGCTACGACCATCCTGCTCGCGTTCTTGCTGGGGCCCATGATAGTCATATCGGGGATGCTGGCAGGCCGCCTGTGGCACGCCGATACGAGCCAGTATCATCAGTTGAGCTGGATTGCATTGATCAGCGATATTGCGTTTCTCGGCGCATGGGGCGCTGCCATTGGTCTTGGCCTGGCGGCCATGGGCGTTCAAGAGTATTCGCCGCAGACTGTGTCTTATACGTTGATCGCCGGTTTTGCGTCCATCGCATCGGTGCTTGGGGTGCTTTGGGCACCATTTGGATTTTCATGTTTCTGCATCTCGGTTAAATCCGGGCTACTACCCGGCTGGCTGAATATCCTCACGTTGATTGCCGTCTTGATGAACTGTTGCGCCGTGTTCGGAATGTTCACCATGACAGGTCCGTTTAACCCAATCAATGGCCAGATCGCCGCTGGATTCCCGTTTTATGGTCCGGTGACGTGGTTCAACATGGTCCTTGCCTGGTTGCTGTCGCAGATGTTCAGCAGGAGATAAGTTTTGCGAACTTGACCGGTGCGGCTGTCTGCGCGGGATAGTGCAGGGGGCGCACATCACGGGTCGCTGAACACGCGGGTATGGTTGTGCGCACCTCGCGCAATAGACCTGGTTTCAGCGAATTTTTTCGCCTCCACGCTCCCCGTAAACTCCCCCATGGCTGCACAAAATCCTGCCATAGCTAGCGGATCGAGTCCGGTCCCCGACGCCACCGATTCTTTCGGGTACATTTAGGCAAACTACTGCAGGAGCGGATATGTCTGAGCGCGACACCAAACTCCACGGTAGCTGGCGGCTGGTTTCTTTCGAAACTGAACTTCAGGATTCAAAGGAACGCAGTCAACCGTGGGGCGCCGACCCCAATGGCTACCTTATGTTTGGCGCCGACGGGCGAATGATGGTGCTCGTGACCGCAATGGCGCGCGAGCCAGGGAACACGGATGAGAAACTGCTAGCGCTTTTCCGTACCTTGATGGCCTATACCGGACGGTACCGGATAGATGGGGATAGGTTCATCACGAAGATTGACACATCTTCGAATGAGGCCTGGAACGGCAGCGAGCAGGAACGCTTCTACAAGCTCGATGGAGACACGCTTGAGGTCTTTACGGCCTGGATGCCGAATCCGTTGGTGTCGGGAAATCCAACAGGAAGGGCTACTCTCCGTTTTAGACGTGAGTAATTTCTCCTGGGCTGATCGAGCGCTTCCTGAAACGCAACACCGTTTGACCCACGAGCGCCGGTCCCTGGAAAAACCCACTTACTTCACACGCTCCAGTACCACGTGAGGCGAGCCTTTGTAGCTGCGCTCAGCAAAGGGCTTATATCCCAGATGACTCGCGATCCGAAAGGATGGCAGATTCTCTTTTCCAATCAGACACACGGTACGCTTCGGCGACAGCGTTTCGTCGATCCACCGATGCGCCGCGGCTGCCGCTTCAAGCGCAACACCCTGTCCTTGCATGGATCGAGAAACGATCCACCCCGCTTCCGGATACCCATCGAAGTCTTCACCAAGACCACGATGAAAATCCGCCAGTCCGGTCTCACCAATGAACTGTCCATCGGACTTTCGAAAGACAGCAAAGAGGCCGAACCCGAGCAGCGACCAGTGCCCGGCATATCGCAGCAGCCGGTTCCAGCCATCCTCGCGCGACAGCGTAGGCGCGGCGATAAACCGAAACAGCTCACGATCGGTAAACATGGCGTACCACGCCTCAAAATCGGCAAGGCGGTGGGGGCGTAAGATAAGGCGTTCGGTTTCGATCATTGGGTCAATATAACCCAGGTGCAGAATCGAACGCACGACTCCCTCAGTGCCATGGGGGCCGTTAGCAATCGCCCTATACCATGCTGGACGCCAGGGAGACATCATGACAGTCAAGCGCATGGACAACGTCGGCATCGTGGTCGAAGACATGGACGCCACCATCGAATTCTTCACCGAGCTTGGCCTCGATCTCGAAGGGCGCGCCCCAATCGAAGGAGACTGGGCCGATGGCGTCACCGGATTGCCCGGCATGCGCGTCGAGATTGCGATGATGCGAACACCGGACGGTCACAGCCGCATCGAGTTGTCCCGCTTCCTCGCGCCGCCCGTGGCCGCCGATCACCGCATGGCCCCGGTGAACGCTCTCGGTTATCTACGCGTCATGTTCGCCGTGGATGACATCGACGATACGCTCGCGCGGCTTGGCAAACTCGGTGCGAAGCTCGTCGGTGAAGTGGTTCAGTATGAAAACGTGTATCGGCTCTGCTACATCCGGGGTCCAGAAGGAATTCTCATCGGGCTCGCCGAACAGCTCGGGCAGCAGAGTTCCCGCGAGAATCCCATCGAACACAACCGTTGAGACGCGACGCTTCGCCTTAACGTCGCGATGCGCGTCCCTCAACATCTATCGCCCGCTTCCCACGCGTCTGCGAAACACTCCGGAATTGCTCGCGCTCGCGTTCTTCGTTAAAGATCGATAGCGACGGTTTAACCAGATCATGTCGCGACACGATACCGACCAGCAAGCGAGTCGTTTCATCCGCTACCACCGGTACGCGATCGAGCGAGCGCGAGGCAAGACGTGCGGCAACAAGCCGGCATGTTTCGTCGGGCAATGCGATATCGGGATGCTGACCGCTGCACAGATCACCGACGCTAGTTGTTCTGGCATCGTCTTGTGCTACCGCAATCAACATCTGCCGATCCACCATACCCACCAGCACGCCGTCACGCACAACGGGATACGCCCGGTGCATTTGCTGCGAATCGAAGTACCGTTCAAGCGCATCGGAAACGATAGTATCCGCGTCGATAGTTTTCACTGCACACGTCATCACTTCGTCGACGTGGTGCCGCTCGAGCGGATCGATCCCATACTCCCGGTAGATATGGTAACCACGCCGCGCAATCTTCTCGGTCAATATCGAGCGACGCATGAACAGCACCGTGAATCCGTACGACACCGCGGCCGCGGTCAAGAGCGGGAGCAACGCATTCGCGTCGTGCGTCAGTTCAAATGCGAACACCACCGCCATGATCGGCGCGCGCATCATCCCACCAAGCGCCGCTGCCATGAAAACCAGCGGCCAGACGGCGGGGTCGCCACCCGGCATCATCGGACCGAACACCGCACCTACGCCCGCACCCATCATCAGCAGCGGGGCGAGTACGCCGCCCGATGTTCCGGACCCTAGCGCGATGACCCAGATCACCGCCTTGACGAGCACGATTGCCAGCACCACGCTCACTGTCAGGTGATTCAGCAGCAAGTCGCCGATCACGTCATAGCCGACCCCAAGCGCGCGAGGCTGAAAATAACCGCCGATGCCCACGGCAATACCGCCTAGCGCAGGCCACCACATCCAGTGGATCGGCAGGCGTGCGAACAGGTCCTCTACCTTGTAAAGCCAGCTCGACAGCGCCCACGAAAGCGCACCGGTCATGAGTCCCGCGACTGCACACGAAGCGAGGCCGATCGGTCCGAGCGGCAGTGTTTGCAGAGGGAATAGTGGACCCGCGCCCATCAGCAGAGGTCTTGTAAACCCGGCCACCGCACAGGCCACCGCAACCGGCAACAAACTGCGTGGGCGCAGTTCGAACAGCAGCAACTCGACGGCGAGCAATACCGCGGCGACCGGTGTGCCGAACACCGCCGTCATACCGGCCACGGCGCCCGCAACCAGCAGCGTCTTGCGCTCGCCGCTCGTCAGATGAAAGTACTGCGCAATCAGCGAGCCGATTGCGCCACCGGTCATGATGATCGGCCCTTCAGCGCCGAACGGACCGCCGCTGCCGATCGCAATAGCAGACGCAAGCGGCTTGAGCACGGTGACCTTCGGCGACATCTTGCTCTTGCCGAACAGAATGGCTTCGATGGCTTCTGGAATGCCGTGTCCGCGAATCTGTTCGGAGCCGAATCGCGCGATCAATCCGACAACCAGACCGCCGATCACCGGTACGACGAGCACCCACCAGCCTAGCGTGTTGGTAGAGGGCGAGTGGTTCTCGATCGATACCGTCTGAAAGAAAAACAGATTGGTAAAGAAGCGAATCAGGTGCAGCAGGAAGCCGGCTGCGAGGGTGCTCAGTATGCCCAGAACTGCCGCGATGGCTGCGATTCTCAGCAGCCGGGTATCGGTGGCGAAATCGCCTTTGGAAGTGTTCACGTGTACGTCGAATCCAGGAGGTCGGGTGATAGAGCGGAGCCTGAGATCACTTTGCTAGTGCTTATATCGATGCGAAATTGCATCATGTTGAGATGTAATAGTCGATCGGGGTGTGATGAAAAATTCGAAAAATATCCGTGATAACACCAATCTCAGTCATGTATCGAACGATATCACATATCACAACGTGATGTATTGTGGACTCAACGCGTCCAACCTTTGGCGTGTGTAAACCTCTGCTGAACGTGAGAGAAGCAATCGTGAGATCGACTACGCCCACGTCTCGATTGACGCTAACGCATATCGTTCTGCGATATAGTTTCCGCTCACTGCATAGACGGATTTCCGATGAAAGAACAGATTCGCGCGCTAACCAAGGCCAACTTCGAGCAGTTGTCGGAATTCCGCTATCAGATGCGACGCTTCGAGCGCTTCTCCGAGCAGGCTGCGCAAGATGAAGGCATTACGCCCTTGCAGTACCTGTTGCTACTTCACATCAAAGGCTATCCGGAGCGCGACTGGGCGACGATCGGCGAACTGGCCGAGCGGCTTCAGGCGCAGCACCATGGGGTGGTTGCGCTGGTGTCGCGTTGCGAGGCGCTTAGCCTGGTGCGACGCCAGGTGAGTGAGGTCGATCGCCGTCAGGTGGAGGTGCACCTTGAAAAAGCAGGCGAGCGTGTGCTGGTGAAGCTTGCCGAGTTGCACCGTGCAGAACTGAAATCGCTTAAAGGTGCGTTTCAGATTCCGCAGATTGACTTCGAATAGCCGCTTTTGATCAGCTTCAGTCCGCTTGCGATTCGCGGATCAGTTTTCCAAGCAGACGCTTCAACTCTTTCGTGTTGCGCAGGCCGAGTGCTTCTTCGATCACATCATGATGAGCGTCGACACTACGCCTCAGACGCGCGACCAGTTCCAGACCCCGATCGCTGATATACACGAGCACCTTGCGGCTGTCGTTTTCATCCTGCGCTCGCTGTACGAGACCGCGGCTTACGAGCTTGTCGACATTCTTCGTCAGTGCGGGATGATTGAGCAGCACCGTCTCGGCCAGTTCGCCCATTGCATGACCTTGTTCGTCGGACACAGCCTGAAGAATGCGCCAGTGTTCTTCGGTCACCTGTTCGTCGGCGATCGACTGGGTCACACCGAGCTTCATCTGACGATTCGCTGACGCCAGCAAATAGGCGAGATAGTCTGAGAGTTCTTGTTCCGGCATGGTAGATGCATGTTGTGAGGTGAATACCGCTGATCTTACGCAAGTAAACTTTCCCAGGAAAGTATCGGTGCGAAAATTCGCCGCGACGGTGCGAAGCGGATTCCTGCACGCCCGTTGATGGTGCGCGCACGCCCGTCGAGTATGGAGTACCGTGCTTCTTGCCAGAACCAGGAGACTGCCTTGCCTGCCTGTTCGACCGCCAACGTGGTACCCAAACGACGATGAAGCGACGTTCCGTTCCGCGCCGCCACTCGAGAGACTCGGGGGATTCGAAAGACCTGACAATCGCCCTGTGCGTGCCGCTGGGCGGCGCGGCGGGCCTGTGGGGACCGGCCGCGCTTGCGTCGGCGCGCCTTGCCGTGGCGGAGCTCAATGCGTCGTCGGGCATGGCAGGCCGGCAGTGCCGGTTGATCACGATCAACGCTGGCGACGACGCGCACGAGATCGAGGCAAGCCTGATCGAACTGGTCGAAGCCGAAGAGGTCGATGCACTCGTCGGCATGCATACGAGCGCTGTGCGCCATGATCTGCTCAACGCCATCGGCGGAAGCATTCCGTTCGTTTATACGCCACTCTACGAAGGCGGCGAGCGCACGCCCGGCGTGTTCGCGATCGGGGAAACCACCGTCAATCAATTGCGCCTCGCGATCCACTGGCTCGGCGAGCATCGTCATCCGCGTCGCTGGATGTTTGTCGGTAACGACTACGTATGGCCGCATGCCACGCATCGGCTTGCGCATCGCTTCGTAGCCGAATCGGGCGCGAACGTCGTTCGCGAGATGTATCTGCCTTTCGGCGGCGGCGACTACGACTACGTACTCGACCAGGTCCGGGCGCAAAAGGCCGACGCCATATTGCTATCGCTGATCGGTCAGGACGCGATCGACTTCAATCGCGCATTCGGTGCCGCGGGTCTTGCGGGGCGCGTGGTGCGCCTGTCGTGTGCACTCGGCGAGAACGAACTGCTTGGCATCGGCGCACAACATACCGACGATCTCTACGTCGCATCGGGATATTTCGCTAGCCTGAATACCGATGCCAATCTGTCGTTCAAGGAGCGGTACCACAACCACTTCGGTGCGCGTGCGCCGACGCTCGACACCTTCGGTCAATCCACGTACGAGGGCGTTCACTTTCTGGCCGCGTTGCTCGACGATGCCCGCCAACGCAATCGCTGCAATGAAGGCGGACTCGCCCAGCTGGGTACCGCTCCGCTCACCTATCGAAGTGCGCGGGGCGCCGCCTATGCCGGTGGCCGGGTCAATCGCGTGCCAATCTACCTCGCGCGTGCAGAGGGTCACCAGTTCAAGGTCATCACACCGATTTGATACTCATGCTGCGTAGCAACGATTTATTTTCCGTGGAAAATAAATCGTTGACTTGGAAAATAGTCCTTCCTACCATTGCTCGCAGGTCGGGTGTGCCGTGTCGATGGCACGACTGACCGTCAAGGCGCATTGGCATGTAGAAAACGCCGATGTGTCCCGGTTCCCATCGAGTGAGGAGTCGTCATGGCAGTCAAACGTCCTACGCCTGGTCAGCTTGACGAGGTTGCATTGAGTCTCGGTATTCATCTGTCGGAAACCCAGCTTGCCAGCTACAACCAGCTGTTGCAGGCCAATTTCGACGCCTACGATGTCATCGACGCATTGCCCGACTATGTGCCTCGCGTGACGTATCCGAGAACACCGGGCTACCGGCCGTCTGCCGAAGAAAATCGCTATGGCGCGTGGTACGTAAAGACCGAGGTGAAGGGCGCGCCAACCGGCAAGCTGGCAGGCAAGACAGTGGCACTCAAGGACAACGTTTGTCTCGCCGGCGTGCCGATGATGAACGGTGCATCGACACTCGAAGGCTATGTGCCCGACGTGGACGCAACGATCGTGACGCGATTGCTCGACGCGGGCGCGACCATCGTGGGCAAGGCCACCTGCGAATACTTCTGCTTTTCGGGCGGCTCGCATACGAGCTCGCCTGCACCAGTCCATAACCCACGACGCGCCGGCTATTCCGCGGGCGGTTCGTCGTCCGGCAGCGCGGCACTCGTTGCAGCAGGGGAGGTCGATCTCGCGATTGGGGGCGATCAGGGCGGATCGATCCGTATGCCGGCGTCGTATTGCGGCGTGTACGGCATGAAGGCTACGCACGGACTCGTTCCCTATACGGGCGTCATGCCGATCGAACTGACCATCGATCACACCGGGCCGATGTCTGCGACGGTCGCTGACAACGCGCTAATGCTGGAAGTTCTCGCCGGCCCGGACG
Organism: Paraburkholderia acidicola; assembly: GCF_002362315.1. Classification (GTDB taxonomy): domain Bacteria; phylum Pseudomonadota; class Gammaproteobacteria; order Burkholderiales; family Burkholderiaceae; genus Paraburkholderia; species Paraburkholderia acidicola. The sequence goes on along the minus strand of NZ_MTZV01000002.1, from coordinate 233,913 downwards.
GTCTCGATCCTCGCCAGTACGCGGGGCAGACGTCGAAGCCCTACGCCGATCTGATGAAACAAGGTGTACGCGGATTGAAAATCGGTGTCGTGCGCGAAGGCTTTGGCTGGCCGCAATCGCAGGCCGCATCCGATGACAAGGTGCGCGAGGCCGCCAGACACCTGAGTGAACTCGGCGCGCAAGTCAGCGAGGTGTCGGTTCCCATGCATAAGCTTGGGCCTGCCATCTGGCTGCCGATTGCGGCAGAAGGCGCGACTCAGCAGATGATGAAAGACAACGGTCACGGCTTCAACTGGAAAGGTCTGTATGTCACTGGCATGATCGACTTTCATGCCGGCTGGCGAGAGCGTGCCGACGAACTCTCGGAGACGCTTAAGATCACGATGGTGTTAGGCGAGTATTTCATCAAGCACTATCGCGGGCATTTCTATGCGAAGGCGCAGAACCTGTCGCGGCAACTGAAACTTGCTTACGATACGGCTTTGGCCGACTTTGATCTGCTGCTGATGCCCACCTTGCCGCTAACCGCAACGCCGCTTCCGGAAGCAGGCGCGCCGCTCGAAGAAGTGATCACACGCGCTTTCGAAATGCTGCCGAATACGTGCCCGTTCGACGTAACCGGACATCCTGCGATGAACGTACCGTGCGGCATGATTGAAGGATTGCCGGTGGGCATGATGCTGATCGGCAAGCATTGGGACGAAGCGACGATCTATCGGGCGGCCTGGGCATTCGAACAGTCTGCCGACTGGACCACGCTTTAAGCTGACAGACGCATACGCCTTTTAACCCCGCCACATCTTATTCTGGACCCCTCCATGGATCGCCGTTCATTCATCAAGTCGTCCGCTCTTTCCTTGGCCACCGGTGTGGCCGGTGTAGTGCCATTTGCAGCATTGGCTGCCGATGAGATTCTGGTCGGCGGCATTACGGATCTGTCCGGCGGTCTCGACATTTACGGCAAACCGATGGCCGATTGCCTGACCATCGCGGTCGAGGAATGGAACGCACAAGGCGGTTTACTTGGCAAAAAGCTCAAGCTGTTGAGCTACGATCCGCAGTCCAGCATGCAGCTCTATACGCAGTTTGCGCAGCAGGCAGCGCTCAAGGACAAGGTCGCGGTAGTGCAGGGCGGTATCACGTCGGCCTCGCGCGAAGTGATGCGGCCGGTGCTCGATCGCTACCGCACGCTCTATTTCTACAACACGCAATACGAAGGTGGCGTGTGCGATCGCAATACATTTTGCACCGGTGTGACGCCGGGGCAGACTGTGGCGAAGCTCGTGCCGTACGCGATGAAGAAGTGGGGCAAGAAAGTCTACGTCGTCGCGGCCGATTACAACTACGGCCAGATCACGTCGCAATGGGTCAAGAAGTTTGTGCAGGACAACGGCGGGTCGGTTGCGTCGATCGATTTCTTTCCGCTCGACGTGACAAATTTCGGTTCGACTATTTCGAAAATCGAAGCGGCTAAGCCCGATATGGTGGTGTCCGCACTGGTAGGCGGCGCGCATATGTCGTTCTACCGGCAGTGGGCGGCAGCCGGTTTGCACAAGAAGATCCCGCTTGCGTCGACGACCTTCGCGGGCGGCAATGAGCAGATCGTGCTGTCTCCCGAAGAATGCGATGGGTTTCTCGTGTCGTACAACTACTTCGAAAATCTCGACAATCCGGTCAACAAGGCATTCAAGGACCGCTTCCACAAACGTTTCGGCAGCAACTATCCCAACATCACCGAACTCGCGATGGGCACCTATCAGGGCTTTAACCTATGGGCGCAGGGTGTGAAGAAAGCCGGCACGCTAGAGCGGACCAAAGTGATCGAGGCGCTCGAGTCCGGGATCAGCATCGATGCACCGAGCGGCAAGGTATCGATCGATCCGGCCACGCACCACTGTGTTCTCAACGTCAGCATTGCGGAGGTGCGCAATCACAAGCTCGATATCGTCGAGACATTCCAGGCACAGCCGCCGAGCGACACAAGCGCCGTGTGCAACCTGATCAAGAATCCGCGCGACAACCAGCAATACGTAATCAAGCTATAACGCTCGCCTCGTCAGGTAACCGGTCATACGCGATGTGAAGGAGGGGCGATGGATCTTGCCGCCATTGTGGTCATTCAGGTGCTGTACGCAATAGCCAGTCTTGTGGTTGTCTCCGCGGGGCTGGCGGTCATCTTCGGCATGATGAAGGTCATCAACCTCGCGCACGGCGAGTTCATGATGCTCGGTGCCTATGCGGCAATCGAATCGATACGGTTCGGTGTGAATCTGTGGATCGCGATTCTGGTCGTGGCGCCCGTCGTGGTGGGCGTGATCGGCATCGTGCTCGAACGCCTCTTCATTCGTCGACTGTATGGGCGCATGGTCGACACGATGCTCGCCACCTGGGGACTGTCGTTGCTGCTAATCGGCATCGTCACCTCGATTGCGGGCAATACGACCGCGGGGATCTCCGCTCCGCTTGGCAATTTTTCGATCGGCGCCTATTCGGTCAGTACCTATACGCTGGTCATCATCGCGGTTGCAATCGTGCTTGCCTGCGCCTTGCGATGGGTGCTGCTGCACACGTCGCTCGGGCTGATTGCGCGCGGCACGATGCAGAACCCGCAGATGGCCGATGCACTCGGTATCAATCCGGGCGTGGTCTATTCGACGACCTTTGCGATCGGCGCGGCGCTCTCTGGGCTGGCCGGCGCCTTGCTCGCGCCGATGACCGGTGTGGTGCCGACGATGGGTGGCGCGTTCGTCGCCAAAGCGTTCATTACCGTGATCGGTGGCGGACCGGCCATCGTGATCGGGCTTGTCAGTGCATCGACGCTGTTTGGCGCGATCAACCAGATCGCCACGTTCGCCATGACACCTGTCATGGGCGAAGTCGCGCTACTGATCGGCGCGATCGTCATGCTAAGACTGCTTCCGCAAGGCATCACGGGTCGCTTCTTCAAGGGGACGCTGTGAGCACGTCGACGCCAGATGCCCGGGTCATCCCGGGACCGAATGCGCTAGAACGCTTCTCCCGTTCGTGGAAAAGTGCGGCATTGACGCTTGCAGTCGGCGTTGCGTTGCTCATTGTGCTGCCACACACACTCGATGACTTCGCCCTGATACAGGCGACGATCTACGCGGTGATGTCGATCCTCGCCGTGAGCCTCGGTTTTATCTGGGGCTTTGGTGGAATTTTGTGCTTCGGGCAATCGGCGTTCTTTGGGCTTGGTGCCTACACATATGCGATTGCCGTTACGAACCTCGGCGACAGCACGGTGCCGTTTCTGCTCGCGATTGTTTTGCCCGCCGCGTTTGCGGCCGTGCTCGGTTATCTGATGTTTTACGGCCGTCTCTCCGATGTCTACATGGGTGTCATCACGCTGACCGTCACGCTGATCCTCTTCAACCTGATCAATTCGACGGCAGGGCCGGAGTGGAAAATCGGCAATGCGCCGCTGGGTGGCTTCAATGGCATTCCAGGTATCGCGCCGCTCAACATGCCCGGTAATGTCGATGACGTGATCGGGCCGCACGGGTTGTTCGAGTTGTCTCTCGGCGCATTGCTTCTGGTGTATGTGCTGCTGCGTGCGTTGCTGGCGCTCAAGGTCGGCCGTGTCATCGTGGCGGGCAAGGAGAATGAGCAGCGTCTGTTACTGCTCGGTTATGACACGCGTGCGTACAAGCTCTTTACGTTCGTACTGGGTGCTGCGATTGCCGGGCTGGCCGGGTGTCTGTTTGCCAACTGGGGCGCCTTTACCAGCCCGACGATCTTTGGCCTTGCGCAATCGGCGCAGATCATCATCTGGGTGATCGTCGGTGGGCTGGGCACGCTGATTGGGCCGATAGTGGGTTGCGTGGCGATTCAATGGCTGACGACGCAGATCGGCACGCAGCAAACCGTCAACTCGAATCTCGTGCTCGGGGCGATTCTCGTCGGTTTCGTGCTGATGCTGCCGCGCGGGATCGTACCGGCGATCGGGGCGTTGGGCGCGATGCTGGTTCGAAAGATGCGCCGCAGTCCCGCAGCCGAAGCCGCACCTGCCGATCCGCATCAAGAGGCCGCGCGATGACGACACCGTTACTCGAAACGCGAGATCTGAACGTGCGCTTCGGCGGCGTACATGCGACGCGCGACGTCAACTTCACACTAGCCGAAGCCGAACTGCGCTGCGTGATCGGGCCAAACGGTGCCGGCAAGAGCACCTTTTTCAAGCTGCTGACCGGTCAGGTCAAGCCGACCTCAGGACAGATCCTGTTTCGCGGCAAGGATGTCTCCGACATGCGACCGCATGAGCCCGGTCGCCTTGGCATCGGGATCAAGACGCAGGTGCCGAGTCTTTTCAACGGACTCTCGGTATGGGACAACGTATGGCTCGCGGCCCGGCGCGTACACACGCCGACACAAACGGAGCGCGTGACGCGCGAGGTCCTCGAGCGCGTCGGTATGCAGGCCTATCGCGAGGCGACAGTCGGTCTACTCGCACACGGTCAGAGGCAATGGGTCGAACTGGCGGTCGTGATCGCTGCCGATCCACCGCTGATCCTGCTCGATGAGCCCGCTGCAGGGATGAGCGATGCAGAAGTCGCGCGCACGGCGGAACTGATTCTCGACATCAACCGTCGGCATGCCCTCGTGGTGGTCGAGCACGATATGAGCTTCATTCGCCGGATCGCGAAGACAGTGACGGTGCTGCATCAAGGCGCGATCATTCGCGAAGACACGCCGGATCGCATCATGAGCGATCCGTTGATCCAGCAGATCTATCTGGGCAAGAAACCGCAATGAGTGCAGATAGCGCAATGCTCGACATCACGGGTTTGTGTTCGGGCTATGGTTCGATTCCGGTGCTCTACGACGTGTCGCTGTCGATCGCGCGAGGCGAATCGATCGGTATCCTGGGGCACAACGGCATGGGCAAAACAACGCTGCTGCGTACGTTGATCGGCGCATTGCCTGTGACGTCGGGCACGATCTGTTTCGACGGCGCCGATGTGACGCGGCTCGCGCCTCACGCGAGGTCGCGTCGCGGAATGGCTTACGTGCCGCAGGGACGCGAGATTTTTGCGGCGTTGAGTACCTACGACAATCTGCGCCTCGGTCTCATCAAGACCGGACGAAAACCCGATGCGGTTATCGATAGCCTGCTCGAAGATTTTCCGCGTCTGAAGCCGTTGCTCGATCGAGCCGGCGGTTCGCTCTCAGGGGGCGAGCAGCAGTTGCTGGCACTCGCGCGTGCGTTGGCAGGCGATCCAGACTTGCTGTTGCTCGACGAACCTACAGAAGGCATTCAGCCATCGATCATCGATGAGATCGCGGAGACACTCGTCAAGTTGCGCGAGCGGAGCGGCCTGACCATTGTGCTTGTCGAACAGAACCTCGATTTTATTGCAGCGGTATCGCAACGCGTGCTCGTCATTCGACGTGGGCAGATAGGCGGGGAGATTCCGCGCGAGCATCTGTCGGATGTGGAGATCGTGAGCCAGTACGCGGGCGTGCATGCGTGATTGCATGCTTTGCGCCAGTAGCGGGCTGGAAGGACCCAGGTCACTCCCAGCCCGCAGGACTCACTACCTTGAAGATGGCGAGCCGTAGCCAGCCACCTTCGGTTTCACGCGTTACTGGCCCAGGTCGCTGGCAAAGTGGTTGGTGTAGCCAAGCGCACCCACACCGCCGATCGTATTGCACGTCGGCGATGCGGCACCAGGCGCACAGTCGGCATCGCGATCGAACGACCAGAAGTGCAGACCGGCCAGCCCGTTCTGCTTCACGAAGTTCGACACGGTATCCACATCGGACGGCGTGAACGTTTCACCGGCAGAGTCGTTACCGCCGATCATCGGTGTCACTTCGATCTGGCTGTATGGCACGCCCCAGTGATCATGCAGGTTCAACGCGGCCTGCACAGTCGATTGCCCCATCTGACAGGCACCCCCTGAAAGCACGCAATTGCCCGGCAGCGCGGAGCCGTAGTCCATCGTCATCAGGTTGATGGTGTAGTTCTTCAGCCCATAGGTCTGGATGGCCTGCATCACCCAGTCGCCGTAGGTGTTGAAGCTGTCCGGAGCACTAGCGCCCCATGAGGTGGCTTGACTCGCCCCCGACGGAGCAGGAGCAACAGTTGCGAGCGTGAAGCTGAAGCGCAGGTTCGGATACGTTTTCTGCGCCGCCACGACACGCTGCACGAGGTTGTTGATGATCGCCTGGGTCTGTCCGCCTTCAATGTCGAAATCGATCCCGACCAGGTTATTAGACGCATACCGATTGATAAACGTCGTCATGCCTGCATCGGTGCCGCACGTAAATACCCCCGATGCACCGCCTGTCGAAATCACATAGTTGACGTTTTTGGCCGTGAAGAGCGACACGTTCGACGAGGCGAGCGTGCTGCCACCAAGGCCTGCCCAACTCTCGCTGCCGCACTCACCGGTCGCGAAGGCGAGCGTGAGTGCCCGTACGCCGGTCGGCAAGATGGACAGCACAGGACTCAACTGGCCGGTTACGTTCGTCGAGATCGTGTTGGTGTTCCAGTTCATCGAGATCGACGTGTCCTTGTACGGGCTGTAGATGAATCCCGCTGCTGTTCCGGTAGTCGTACCCCCGGTGCCCCCCGTTCCGCCTGTAGAACCCGTGCCGCCACCCGAGCCGGAATCCGGACCGACGAGTGTCCACAGCGAAGCCGTCGTCGGATTCCATCCGGTGCTGGAGTAGTCCGTCTGATTGACGAGCGCCTGGTAATCGTTGCCGTTGTAACTCACGATGGTTCCAGCCGTGTAATACGTATCGGGCGCCCACGCACTGACTGCCCATGCCTCGCCCGACGACATGCCGAATAACAGCGATGCTGCTGCGGCGCCGAATGCTGCACGCAACACGGTTGCAGATAGTCTCTTCGTCATCATGTACTCATCCTTTTCTCGTCTTGAGGGGAGTGACTGCAGCGCTACGATCTTTACGATCGATAGTCATCCTGCATACGGCCCGTATGCGGGATGACGAGCCATGATCGGGATTTCCCATTGACAGGTGAACTGGCAGGGTTGTCAGGTGCACGACGAAATCGATTGACCTATCCAGGCACCAGGTGTCGATCAGAGAATGCCCAACACCGTGGCGCGAATCACGGCCTGGACCTTATTCGTCACATCGAGTTTCGCGAGGATATTGCCGATGTGAAAGTTGACCGTCCGGGTACCCACGCCGATGATCAACGCGACCTCGGCGGCGGTCTTACCGAGCGCGGTCCACTTGAGGACTTCCAGTTCCCGCGACGACAACCTGGTGTCACTGGGAGGATGCCAGCGTCCCGGTCTGTTTAGCCTCGCACGAATGAGGCTGCTGACCCACGCCAGATAAGGCGAAATCGAGGCGAATTCTGCGGCGCTAACGGGATCGGATTCGCGTGCCACGGTTAGCAAACCAAACATGGCCAACCGGTCCCACGAAGGATGGGCGAGTCCATGTTTCAGGCCGAAATCTGCAGCGTCATTCCATAGCCGGTCACCACCTGCCGGTCGGGCTTCGACCCATGAGATCGTGGTCGATCGTTTCATCGCGAGAGCAACGGATGAATCGATTTCTATGTATTCCTCAGCCAGGTAATGCGACATCCAGCCGGACGGATAACTATCGAGCACTTCGATACTGCGGCTACCAGGCAAATTTCTTGTTTTGACGCCGTAGGCCCAATATCGGAAGCCAAGTTTGGCGGCAATCTCGTCAAGCATCCTGATGATCTGATCTTTGTTGTTCGCAGCATCCAGCCTCGCGAACAGATCGATCCATGTCGGTGGTTGCAGGTTCATGCCTGAGATTCCCGATCTATGCTTGCCAGATAATCGAAAGACGCATGGATAGATACACGGGTAGACGCAACCGTGCCGTCGACTCTACCAGTTGCTATCTCCAGATGCAGCGGGAATTCAGAGCGAACGATTACAGGTGTAATTGACGCGCTATACCGCACTAAAAACTGAAGCTCGTATTGAATAACGGCGAGCAAAAAAGAGAGCCTTGCTAGGAAAACAGAGATCGCGCAGACTGCCGGAGAATGCTGATCGGAGTCCGAGAACATGCCCGAGTTATACGATCTAACGGCCGTTACGCTTGCCCAGCGCTTTAGCGATCGCAGCCTTACCCCCGTCGATTACGCCGAGGCGCTGCTCAGTCATATCGCGCGCTGGGAGCCGCATATCAACGCGCTGTACCGCTTCGATCCGCAGCGTGTGCGCACTCAGGCGGCCGCTGCTACGCGTCGCTGGGCGGCCGGCACACCGCTTAGCCCAATAGATGGGATTCCGGTAACGATCAAGGAGCTAATCGCCACCGAAGGCGATCCGGTGCCGCAAGGCTCGGCCGCAACGGAGTTACAGCCTGCCACAGTCGACGCACCGATCGCGATGCGTTTGCGGGAAGCCGGCGCGGTCCTGATCGGCAAAACCACCACACCGGATTACGGCATGCTGACGTCGGGGATGTCGAGCATGCACGGACTGACCCGGAACCCGTGGAACCTCGCGATGAACCCGGGCGGCTCGAGCAGCGGTGCCGCCGCGGCCGCCGCCGCGAGCTATGGACCCTTCCACGTCGGCACCGACATCGGCGGCTCGATCAGGTTGCCGGCCGGGTTGTGCGGTCTCGTCGGATTGAAGCCATCGCATGGCCGCGTCCCGGTCGATCCGTATTACGTCGGGCGCTGCGCAGGTCCGATGACCCGGACCATCGACGACTGTGCGTTACTGATGCAATTCCTGTCCCTCCCGGACCCGCGCGATGCGACCAGCCTGTCGTACCAAGCGATCGACTGGACAATCGATGCGGCGGACGTGCGCGGCATGCGCATCGGGCTGATGCTGGAGGCAGGTTGCGGGCTCGAGCCCGAAGCCGAAGTCGTAGCCGCAGTGCAGGCCGCCGCCGATCTGTTCGCCGCGCACGGCGCCGTGATCGTGCCGGTTGCGCCGGTGCTCAACCGGGACATGCTCGACGGAATTGACCGCTTTTTTCAGGCCCGCTTGCTCGGTGATCTGGAAAGGCTGCCGCCCGACCGGCGCGCGCGGATTCTGCCGTACATACTCGAATGGGCGGGGCAGGGCGCGGCCCTTTCCGGTGTCGAGGCAATCCGCAGCTTCAACCGGACCTACGAGATTCGCGCCGCGGCGGCCCGGCCGTTCCAGGACGTGGAGGCTGTCTTGTCTCCCGTCAATCCGACTGGCTGTTTCCCTGCGGAATGGGCCAGTCCCGTCAACGATCCGCATCGTCCGTTCGAACACATCGCCTTTACCTTGCCCTGGAACATGGGCGAGCAACCGGGGCTCTCGATCAACTGCGGGTTCACTTCGAATGACATGCCAATTGGCCTTCAGATCGTGGGCCCACGTTTCTCCGACCGGTTAGTGCTTCAGCTCGGCAAGGCGTACGAAAACTGGCGGGCAGACATGCCGCGCTGGCCTTTACCGCCGGCCTGAGCGCACCGGCCATACGTGGCAAGTAACAAAGTAGCAAAGTCCCGCATCGTTGTTTCCCGCTGAAGGAAGCCCATGGAAGACACGCTTCGACCCACGATGGCCGGGACCAGTAGCGCGGCGTCTCGCTCGGATGCACGTCGAAGCGTGGTGGCGGTCGCGCTCGGTAACGCGGTCGAGTTCTTCGACTTCGGCACCTACGCGACGTTCGCCGTGATGATCGGACACGCGTTCTTCCCGACAAAGAGCGCGTTCATGAGCCTGTTGTTGTCGGTCTCGGTGTTCGGGCTCGGCTTTGTCGTGCGACCGCTTGGCGCGGTACTGATCGGCGCCTATGCGGATCGCGCGGGTCGCAAGCCGGCAATGATGCTGACGCTGCTGATGATGACCATCGGCACCGGCGCGATCGCCGTGTTGCCCGGCTACGAATCGATTGGTATCGCGGCGCCGATCCTGCTCGTCTGTACGCGGCTTGTGCAGGGTCTCGCGTGGGGCGGTGAGGCAGGGCCCGCCACCACCTACCTGCTCGAAGCCGCGCCCGTCGAACGGCGTGGCACGTATGCGTGCTGGCAGGTGGCGACTCAAGGGTTCGCGGCGGTCGCGGCCGGGCTCACGGGGTTTGTGCTGACGTTGTGGCTATCGGAGTCGCAACTGTATGCGTGGGGCTGGCGTGTGCCGTTCGTATTCGGGTTGCTGGTCCTACCTATCGGCATCTATATTCGCCGCCGCCTGTCGGACACCATCGACGCACACAGCGCCCCTGCGTCGACACGCGAGATCCTGCACGAACTGAATACGCAGCATCGTCGCCCGATCGTCATCGGTCTGCTGATTCTGCTCGGCAGCACCATTACGCAGTACTTCCTCAACTACATGACGACGTTTGCGCTGACCGAACTGCATTTGCCGGGCAGCATCGCGATGCTCGCGACGCTGACGACGGGCGCTACGCTTGCAGCAGGGTGTCTCGTGGGTGGGCGTCTTTCCGATTCGATCGGACGCAAGCCGGTTCTGATCTGGCCACGCGTCGTCCTGCTTCTGCTGATTTTTCCGGCACTGCACCTGATCGTGTCCCAACCGACACCCGCGGTATTTCTCGGCACGCTTGCCGTGTTGTCCGCGCTGCATGGCATGAGCGGCGCCGCGCTGATCATTCTGATCGCCGAAAGTTTTCCGACGCGGGTTCGTTCGACCGGTTTCTCGATCGTCTATGCGGTTGCGGTATCGCTGTTCGGCGGCACGGCGCAAAGCATTATCACGTGGCTGATCGGGGTGACCGGCAATCCGATGGCGCCGACCGGGTATCTGCTCGTCGCGACGGCGATCTGTATTGGAGCTGGTGTGATCGCAAGCGAAACTGCACCGGCGCGGCGCGATGCTGCGGGCATCTGACGCAACGACGTTCAGCTCGCCGTGCGGCTTGCTTGCTACTGCAAGCGCGCCGTAGCCAGATGCGCGGCCATACCGAACATCATGAGGGCGACGAACGCATCGAGGGCTCGCCATGCCATAGCGCGCGTAAATAACCGACGAAAAGCACGCGAAAAATTCGTCAAACCGGAGAACCACACAAACGACGCAGCGATCGCGCCGAGCATGAAAGGCCAGCGAGCGTCCCCCGACTTGCTCGCCGCAATTGATCCGACCACAAGCACGGTATCGACCCACGCATAGGGATTGAGCAGCGAGACGACGGCAGTGGCAATCAGCGTTTGCAAAAACGTATTGCGTGGCAGCACGTCGCCACCACCGGCATGATGTTGACCGGCGACTGCCGCGCGCAACGCAAGCAGCCCATGACAGACGAGATAGCCGATACCACCCCACAGGGCGACGGATAGCAGGAGCGGATGGCGTGTGAGCAGTGCGGAGAAACCGCCGGCGCCGAGTGCGATCAGCAGTGCGTCACTGCCCGCGCATACCGCAACGATAAGCGGCAGATGCTGCCCGCCCAGCGAGCGTCTGATGACGAACGCGTCTTTAGGACCTACCGAGGTGAACAGGCCGGCGCCGAGCAGCAACCCTTCGATGAAAGCAGAGGTATCGAACATGAATCATGCCGACAACCTCTCAAGCTGGACCGGAACGGTTAAGTTGGTTGCCACTATAGGGGGAGTTTGTGACGATTGCAAAAAGGCTTTTCTGACAGATCCGTGAACACACTCGTCTACCCGCAGCAAGGGCACGGATTGCGATCGCAGATAAAGCCAGCTACTGTCGCACGATAGGCGGGCCCACACCCGGCGTTGACGGCCGCTTCCCGATCACAAGGAAACCAGCATATGAGCATTCGCATTGTCCGGTTAGGTTCGCCGCGAGCCCCCACAGAGGGTGTACGCATCGGCACCGTACGGCGGCCACCACGCGGCGTGCCGAAAAGCGAGTTCGGTTCGCGCGACTACTACGACGTCTGGCTACCGATCCTCTCGCCCAGCTTGCCATTGATGGCTCAGGCGAAGGCAGCCGAGGACGCCGCCGCGTGGAAAGTCTTCACACGCAAATTCCGCGCGGAGATGGACGGCGACGCCAGCAAGGTGCTGGACCTGCTCGCGGTCCTCTCGCTGACTACGCATTTCTCGATCGGTTGCTACTGCGAGCACGAAGACCATTGCCATCGCGGCATTCTTCGCCAGATGCTGGTCGAGCGGGGTGCGTCGATCGTGTGATGCACGATGCGTGCGTGCCTGCCGTCATATTCAAAACCCGCATCCAGTCATGACACCCAAGCCTCCGGAAAACCCGCTCTCGCCCCGCAAGGCACCGCTGCAACGCCGCGCTACGGCCACCGTCGACGCAATCGTCGAAGCGGCCGCGCGCATTCTGGAGACGCTCGGCCCCGATGGCTACACGACCAACGCGGTGGCGGAGCGGGCAGGCGTCAGCATCGGTTCGCTGTATCAGTACTTTCCGAATCGCGATGCGTTGACCGTCGCGCTGATCGAACGCGAGACCAGCACGTTGCTCGAACAGGCACGACAGGCGGCCACCGAGCCAACCTGCGCTGCGGCGCTCAGCGGTCTGATCGATGCGGCGATTGCGCATCAGATGCGTCGTCCAGCGCTCGCTCGTGTGATTGATTTCGAGGAGCGTCGTTTGCCGCTCGGCGAGCGCAACCTGCGTGTGGCGGAGCAGTTGCATCGGGTGATCGTGGAGGCGCTTGGTCGCCCCGATGCGCCGGCCATCAAGGATCGCGAAACCGCGGCGCAGGACGTGCTCGCGCTTGCGCACGGCATCAACGACGTCGCTGGCGAACGGATGGAAACCGATGCGCAGTCGCTGCGCGAACGCGTGTGGATCGCGGTGCGTGGCTATCTGGTGGGCATGGCGGAGATCGGGCGTTGAACGGGCCCGGTGCCGTGCATTGCGTTCATGCGTGCAGCGAGCGGGCATGGCCACACATGCAGCGATAACGGATACTGCGTCACTCCGCGACATACGGTCTTTCTTTTCTAACAGGCGCTTCCATGTCTTCTGTCCTGGCATTCAAGCTGGTGTTGCTGTCGCTGATCGCGATCATCGTTCTCGAACTCGTGGCGAAGCGCCTGCGCTTGCCGCCCGCTGCCGCGCTGCTGGTAGGCGGCGCAGCGATGGCATTTATCCCTGGCCTGCCGCCGGTGAATCTCGATCCCGATCTCGTCCTGATCGTGTTCCTGCCGCCGCTGCTGATGGATGGCGCGTACTTCTCCGTGTGGGACGACTTCAAGCGCAACCTGAACGGCATCCTGTTACTCGCAGTCGGTGCCGTGGCGTTTACGACGTTTGTAGTCGGCGTCGTCGCGCACTGGGTCGCGCCGGGTCTGCCGTGGGCCGCGTGCTTTGCGCTCGGTGCGATCGTTTCGCCGCCCGATGCGGTCGCTGCGAAGGCGGTGCTCGAACGTGTCGCGTTGCCGCGCCAGTTGATGGTGCTGCTCGAAGGCGAGAGTCTGTTGAACGACGCGGCCGGGCTCGTGCTGTTTCGCTTTGCGGTCGCCGCGGCGCTGACCGGCGCGTTCAGCATCGAGCACGCGACGTTGAGCTTCGCCACGCTCGCCGTGGGGGGTGTCGCGGTCGGCTGGATCGTGGGGATGCTTATCGTGCTGCTCGTGCGGGTACTCGACGACGATTACCTCATCATCATGGCCTCGGTAATGGCAGGGTGGTGCAGCTATATCGCGGGCGATCTGGCCGGTGTGTCCGGTGTCATCGCTACCGTGACGTGCGGGATGGTGCTCGGCTGGCATCAGCACGAAGTGTTTTCGGCGGCGGTGCGCACGCGCGGCACGGCGTTCTGGCAGGTTGTGGTGTTCCTGCTCGAAGCGCTGGTGTTCGTGTTGATCGGACTGTCGCTACGCGGCGTGATGGTGCGGCTCGGCGGGATCGGCGACGTGATGGCGGCCTTCGCACCAGCGATCGGCGCGGTACTCTGCGCTGTTGTTCTGTCGCGCTTCGTTTGGGTGTTCGGTGTCGATGCGTTGCGCGCGCTATTGCCGCGCATCGTGCGGCGCGCTCCGCGTGCCTTCGAGTGGCGTGCGGCGACGGTCGTCAGTTGGGCCGGGATGCGCGGGGTCGTCACGCTCGCGATCGCGTTGTCGCTGCCGGAAACGATGCCGGGCCGTGATCTGATTCTGGTGGCCGCATTCGCGGTCATTCTCGTGACCGTGCTGCTGCAGGGCACGACGATCGGTCCGCTGATCCGGCTCGTCGGTCTCACGGGCGGCGATGCGAGAGCCGAGCATCATTTGACGGAAACGGGAGCATGGGCGCGGCTCGAAGCCGCGCAACTCGCGGCGATCCTGCCGCTGGTGCATGCACCCGACGGCACGGTCATTCACCCGCGATTGCTCGAGCAGTACAGCTATCGTGCGCGCATTACCGCCGAGCACCAGGACGAAGAGGCGTACCCGTCCGAGGCGCGCAGTGCGCACTACGATGTGGTGCTGACGGCGGTTGCCGCCGGTCGCGCGGAACTGTTGCGTATGCATCGAGCGGGCATCGTGCACGATGAAATGCTGCACGCGCTCGAACACGATCTCGATCTGCAGGAAGTGGCTGCGCGGCATGCGCGTGGTTAGTCGCGGTTAGTCGTCAGTCAGCGTCAGCGCTCGAATCGGCCACCGCCACCGCACGTGCCCCACACGCACGCAGCACGAGCGCGACGACTTCTTCGGTCGTCGCTTCGAACGCTTTCTTCGACAGCGCGCGCTTGCCCGCCAGTGCCTGGATCTGCGCGTCGAAATCGGCGAAGTGCTGCGTCAGCGCCCAGATCGTGAACAGAAACGTGCGCGCATCGACGCGCGCAAGCAGACCACGTTCGATCCAGTCATCGATCATCGTGATGCGGGTTTCCATCCACGGCTTCACGCGATCCGTCAGGATGTCCTGCATGTGCGTCGCACCATGGATGATCTCGTTCGCCCACACCTTCGAGCCAAGCGGCCGCCGGCGCGACAGCGCCATTTTCGCGCGGACATAGCCGGCAATCGCATCGGCGGGATCGTCGCTGCTCTCGAACGTGTCGGCCGCGCGATGCCATTCCTCGAACACGTCTTCGAGCACGCGCCGGTACAGGTCGAGCTTGGTCGGAAAGTAGTAGTGCAGGTTGGCCTTGGGCAGGCCCGCGCGTTCCGCGATCATCGCAGTGCTCGCGCCTTCGAGACCGCGCTCCGCGAAAACCGCTTCCGCGCACGCGAGCAGATGCGCTTCGTTGCTGTGACGGATGTGTGCCTTGCGTCGCCGTGGCGGCGTGCTGGCTTCGGGTTCGGCCGCCACGGCGGGCGTGTCGTCGCTTTTCATTGTCGGTTCTCGTTCGGCGGGTCGCCTGATCGCGCCTCAGTAGCGCCTCATTGTAGCCACATTGCCGCGGTGCACGTTCGCGCCGCGCGAGGGCTTCGTAGACTACCCAGGGTTTCTGCTATATCGCAATGGCATAGTTTTCGCTCATCAAGAAGTCATTGAAATATAGACGTTAATCGTATAAAACCTGTCCATTCGGACAGGATTAGAGCAGCAACAGCGGAAGAGCGAAAGCAGGGTTTGCATCGTTGCACCGGCTACGGGCGCGCAGCCCCAAAGCCCATCACCAATGCACCGGTTGCGCGCACTTGCGCACAGGTTGAATCACGAAAAAGGAAGACGCTGTAGAAGCGTCCGTCATCCCCACCCGTCGTGCGACGCACGGCGGCCTTCAATACGGATCGCCCGATCCGGATGAGGAGTGCATGCGATGAACGCAGTAACCGAAGCCGCGCTGGACGTGTCGATCAACGTGAACGGCCAGCGCCTGTGGGACAGCCTGATGACGGTGGCGAAGATCGGGGCCACGCCCAAAGGCGGCGTATGCCGTCTGGCGTTGACCGATCTCGATCGCGAAGGGCGTGACCTGATCGTGAGCTGGGCCAAAGAGGCGGGCTGCACGGTCACAGTCGATCAGATGGGCAATGTGTTCATGCGCCGCGCAGGGCGCGACGCGACTGCAACGCCGGTGGTCACCGGTTCGCATGCGGATTCGCAGCCGACGGGCGGGCGCTTCGACGGCATCTACGGCGTGCTTGGCGGGCTTGAAGTGATCCGCAGCCTGAACGATCGAGCTATCGAAACCGAACGTCCTATCGAAGTTGTGATCTGGACCAACGAAGAAGGCTCGCGCTTCGCACCGGCCATGGTTGCGTCGGGCGTATTCGCCGGGGTGTTCACACTCGACTACGGGCTCTCGCGCAAGGACGTCGACGGCAAGACGATCGGCGAGGAACTGCAGCGCATCGGCTATGCGGGCGACGTGCCGTGCGGCGGTCGTCCGATCCATGCTGCGTTCGAGCTGCATATCGAGCAGGGACCGATTCTCGAAGCCGAACACAAGACCATCGGTGTGGTGACCGACGCACAGGGCCAGCGCTGGTACGAGATCGTGCTGACCGGACAGGAAGCGCATGCGGGCCCGACGCCGATGCCGCGTCGTCGCGATGCGCTGCTCGGGGCGGCGCGTGTGGTGGATCTGGTGAACCGGATCGGTCTGAACCATGCGCCGCTCGCGTGCGCGACGGTCGGCATGATGCAGGTCCATCCGAATTCCCGCAACGTGATTCCCGGCCGGGTATTTTTCACCGTCGACTTCCGTCATCCGGAAGACGCCGTGCTCGCGCTGATGGACGCGGAATTGCGCGAGGGCGTCGCGAAGATCGCGGGTGCCATCGGCCTCGAAACACAGCTCGAACAGATTTTCTACTACGCGCCGATCGCCTTCGATGCAGCCTGCGTGAAATCCGTGCGCAACGCAGCGGAGCGCTTCGGCTATCCCAATCGCGACATCGTGTCGGGCGCGGGTCACGACGCGTGCTACCTGTCGAAGGTTGCGCCCACATCGATGGTGTTCGTGCCATGCATCGACGGCATCAGTCACAACGAAATCGAAGACGCGACGCTCGAGTGGATCGAAGCCGGCGCGAACGTGCTGCTGCACGCGATGCTGGAACGCGCGCGCGAACCGGCGTCGTGATGGCGTGGTGAATGCGCTTGCGCTGCGAGTCGCATCGTGTCGCATAAGAAATAAAGGCTCGTGAGCAACCCCTGTCGGACAAGCCGGCCCTCGTGTTGTGAGGCCGGCGAGTTTCATTCGCCTCTCTTTGACGAAACGGAGTGTGCATGGCTATCAAGGAAACCGGCGACATCGCCGCCGGCCGTCTGCCCGCCGACCAGCTGGCCTGCCAGTTCAGCGACGTTGCACCGCTGCTCGATGCGCAAGCGGCAGCCGTGGCGGCCAGCCGCTGTCACTACTGCTATGACGCGCCATGCATCCAGGCCTGTCCGACGCAGATCGACATCCCCAGCTTTATCCGCAAGATCGGCAACGGCAACCTGAAGGGCGCCGCGACCGACATTCTCTCGGCGAATCCACTCGGTGGCATGTGCGCGCGTGTGTGCCCAACCGAAATCCTCTGCGAAGGAGCCTGCGTGCGTAATCATCAAGACGGCGATCCGGTTGCGATCGGTGCATTGCAACGCCACGCCACCGACTGGGCCATGGCGAGCGGCGTATCGCTGTTCCACCGTGCAGCAGAGACCGGTCGCCGCGTTGCGGTGGTGGGCGGCGGTCCGGCCGGGCTTGCCTGCGCGCATCGTCTGGCGTTGGCCGGGCACAGCGTGACGCTGTTCGATGCCCATGAGAAAGCGGGCGGCCTGAACGAATACGGCATCGCCGCCTACAAGACCGTGGACGATTTCGCGCAGCGCGAAGTGGCATGGCTGCTGTCGATCGGTGGGATCGAATGGCGCGCGGGACAGGTGCTCGGTCGCGAACTGCATCTGGCGGAATTGCGTCAGCAATACGACGCAGTGTTCATCGCAATCGGACTTGCCGGGGTGAGGGCGTTGCAGATCGAAGGCGAGAGTTTTGCCGGCGTGTACGACGCGGTCGATTTCATCGCGCGATTGCGCCAGAGCAACGATCTTTCGACGTTGGCCGTGGGTCGCCGCGTCGTCGTGATCGGCGGCGGCAACACAGCCGTCGATGCCGCGGTGCAGAGCCGCAAGCTCGGTGCGCAGAGCGTAACGATGGTGTATCGGCGCGGCCTCGACACGATGAGCGCGACGTGGGCCGAACGCGAATTCGCGCAGACCCAGGGGGTTGCGTTGATTGTCAACGCCCGGCCGGTGCGTGTGCTCGGCAACGGTGCCGGTGTGACAGCAGTCGAGTTCGAGCTGACCGGCGGCGACGCAGGCACGCTCGCACGCACCGGGACGGGCGAACGCTTCATCGTCGCCGCCGACATGGTGCTGAAGGCGATCGGCCAGACCCTCATCGCGTCGGAACTGAGCGCGGACGTTCTGACGCTCGACGGTACGCGTATTTCGGTGGACCAGGAGCGCAGGACCTCGTTGCCGGACGTATGGGCGGGCGGCGACTGCGCGGCCACCGGGCTCGACCTGACGGTGCAGGCGGTGCAGGACGGCAAGCTCGCAGCCGCGTCGATCGACCGGATGTTTGCGCGCACAGCGGCCCGAGCCGCTTAAGGTAGTTCTACCGCAAGACGGTGCGACGAATCGCCGGACATCGCGGCGCGCACCGGCTGCCGATATAAAAAAGCTTTCCCCACGGAGCCGAATATGGCCGATCTTCGCTGCACGATAGCCGGCATTACGTCGCCGAATCCGTTCTGGCTCGCGTCCGCGCCACCCACCGACAAGGCCTACAACGTCAACCGCGCGTTCGAAGCGGGCTGGGGCGGCGTAGTGTGGAAGACACTGGGTCTCGATCCGCACGTCGTCAACGTGAGTTCGCGCTACGGTGCGGTGCAATGGAACGGCCAGCGCATCGCCGGGTTAAACAACATCGAACTGATCACCGACCGCCCGCTCGACGTGAACCTGCGCGAGATCGCTGAGGTGAAACGCGACTGGCCGGACCGCGCGATGATCGTCTCGCTGATGGTGCCGTGCAACGAGCGCGACTGGAAATGGATTCTGCCGCTCGTCGAGGACACCGGCGCCGATGCCGTGGAACTGAACTTCGGTTGTCCGCACGGGATGAGCGAGCGCGGTATGGGCGCGGCAGTGGGCCAGGTGCCCGAGTATGTGGAGATGGTGACGCGCTGGGTGAAGGAGGGCACGCGGTTGCCGTGCCTCGTGAAGCTCACGCCGAATATCAGCGATATCCGGCTGGGTTCGCGGGCGGCGTTCAAGGGCGGCGCGGACGGTGTGTCGTTGATCAACACGATCAATTCGATCGTCGCGGTCGATCTCGACCAGATGGCGCCGATGCCGACCGTCGACGGCAAGGGCACGCACGGTGGTTATTGCGGTCCGGCGGTCAAGCCGATTGCGCTGAACATGGTCGCTGAAATTGCCCGTGATGCGGAAACGCCCGGTCTACCCATTTCCGGCATCGGCGGCATTACGACGTGGCGCGATGCCGCCGAATTCATCGTGCTCGGCGCCGGTAGCGTGCAGGTCTGCACGGCCGCGATGCATTACGGCTTTCGCATCGTGTCGGACCTCGTCGACGGTCTCGCGAACTGGATGGACGAAAAAGGCTACGCGACGCTCGACGACATCCGCGGTCGCGCGGTACCGAACGTCACCGACTGGAAGTACCTGAACCTGCAATACGACATCAAGGCACGCATCGATCAGGACCGCTGCATCCAGTGCGGGCTGTGCCATATCGCCTGCGAAGACACGGCCCACCAGGCGATCCTGGCCGAGAAAGATGGTGTGCGGCATTTCGAAGTCGTCGACGAACACTGCGTCGGGTGCAATTTATGCATGCATGTGTGCCCGGTCGACGGTTGCATCACGATGGAGCGCGTCGATTCGGGCGCGTCGTCGAACTGGACCACGCATCCGAACAACCCGGCGCGCGTCACCGCCGACGGCAGCCCGGATGGCCAGCCGATCGCAGCAGCACACGCAGCCTGACTCCGCACTGCAAGCCTCGATCGTGCTTTAAAGCGAGTGACGAACAAGCTGCACCAGGCCGCAGAGACAACAAAAGAACCGGCACCCAGACCGGCGATGAACGCGCAGCACGTGCACCCTGGATGCATCGCGACGACGACGCGCCAGCCTTTCGACGATTGGAGAACCTTCAATGAATCAGTCCGCGGGAACCGGCGCTTCGCCGCTGCAGGCAGACGTTCACAGCAGTGCGCTCTACAACGACGACCTTGCGCCAACCGGTAGCGCGCAACGCACGTGGCGGTGGTATCACTTCGCGGCGCTGTGGGTCGGCATGGTGATGAACATCGCGTCGTACATGCTGGCCTCGGGTTTGACCGAGCAGGGCATGTCGCCCTGGCAGGCGGTGGCGACCGTGCTGCTCGGCAACCTGATCGTGCTCGTACCGATGCTGCTGATTGGTCACGCAGGCGCGAAACACGGCATTCCCTACGCAGTGCTCGTGCGTTCGTCGTTCGGCACGCAGGGCGCAAAACTGCCGGCGTTGTTGCGCGCGATCGTCGCGTGCGGCTGGTACGGCATTCAGACCTGGCTTGGCGGTAGCGCGATCTATACGTTGCTCAACATTCTGACTGGCAACGCATTGCAGGGCGCGGCACTTCCGTTGATCGACATCTCGATTGGCCAGGCCGCGTGCTTTCTCGCTTTCTGGGCGCTGCAGATCTATTTCATCGTCAACGGTACCGACTCGATCCGCTGGCTCGAAAGCTGGTCCGCGCCGATCAAGGTCGTGATGTGTATCGCACTGGTGTGGTGGGCGACTTCGAAGGCGGGCGGCGTTGGTTCGATGCTGTCCACGCCGTCGCAGTTCGACGCCGGTGGCAAAAAGGCCGGGATGTTCTGGGTCACGTTCTGGCCGAGCCTCACAGCGATGGTTGGGTTCTGGGCGACGCTCGCGCTGAATATTCCCGACTTCACGCGCTTCGCCAAAACGCAGCGCGACCAGATGGTCGGCCAGGCAATTGGCTTGCCGCTGCCGATGGCGCTGCTGTCGGTAATTTCAGTGGTGGTCACGTCGGCGACTGTGGTGATCTACGGCAAGGCGATCTGGGATCCGATCGATCTGACGAGCCGCATGACCGGCATCGGCGTCGGTCTCGCGCTGGTTATCCTGACGCTCGACACGATGTGCTGCAATCTCGCGGCCAACCTGGTTGGCCCGGCATACGACTTTTCGAGCCTGTGGCCCAAGGGCATTTCGTATCGCGCAGGCGGGATGATCACCGCGACGATCGCGATCGTGATGATGCCGTGGAAGATCCTCGCCACCACGCAGGGCTACATCTTCACATGGCTGGTTGGGTACTCGGCGCTGCTCGGACCGGTGGCGGGCATCATGATGGTCGATTACTTCCTGATTCGCGGTACGCGGCTCGATCATCGTGAACTGTTCGACGAGCACGGCGAATATGCGTATGTGGGCGGCTGGAACATTGCGGCGGTGGCTGCGCTCGTAATCGGCGTGTTGCCGAACCTGCCGGGCTTTCTGAACACCGCGTTTCCGGCGGCGTTTCCGAATGTGCCCGATGCGTTCAAAAGCGTCTATACGTATGCATGGTTCGTCGGGCTTGCGCTCGCGGCACTCGTGTACGGCTTCTGGATGAAGTTCGCGGGCAGCGGGAGTACGCGCATTGCGCGCGCTTGATTGAAACAGGAACCAGGAGACAGCAACATGGCAATCCTCATTCGTGGCGGTACCGTAGTGGACGCCAACCGCACGTGGCGCGCAGACGTCCTGTGTCACGGCAGTGCGGCGGGCGGCACGATCGCACAGATCGGTCCCGACCTCGCGGCGCCCGCGGGTGCCACGGTGATCGATGCGGGCGGCCAGTATGTGATGCCCGGCGGCATCGATCCGCACACGCACATGGAGTTGCCGTTCATGGGCACGAAGGCTAGCGACGACTTCTATACCGGCACCGCCGCGGGTCTCTCGGGCGGTACGACGAGCATCATCGATTTCGTGATTCCGTCGCCGCACCAGCCACTGATGGCCGCCTTCAACGAGTGGCGCGGTTGGGCGGAGAAGGCCGCTGCGGACTACGGCTTTCACGTCGCGGTGACGTGGTGGGACGAGTCGGTGCATCGCGACATGGGCACGCTCGTGCATGAACACGGTGTGTCGAGCTTCAAGCACTTCATGGCGTACAAGAACGCGATCATGGCCGACGACGGCATTCTCGTGAACAGCTTCGCGCGTTCGCTGGAACTCGGCGCGCTGCCGACCGTCCACGCTGAAAACGGCGAACTTGTTTTCCGCCTGCAGAACGAACTGCTTGCGCGTGGTTTTACCGGACCGGAGGCGCATCCGTTGTCGCGGCCGCCTGAGGTGGAAGGCGAAGCGGCGAACCGTGCGATCCGCATTGCCCAGGTGCTCGGCGTGCCGGTCTATATCGTGCACGTGTCGGCGAAGGATGCACTCGATGCGATCGTGCGTGCTCGCAGCGAAGGGCATCGCGTGTTCGGCGAAGTGCTCGCCGGGCATCTGGTGATCGACGAAGCGGTGTATCGCGATCCCGACTGGACCCGCGCGGCAGCCCACGTGATGAGCCCGCCGTTTCGCTCGAAGGAGCATCGCGATGCGTTGTGGCACGGCTTGCAGGCCGGTCACCTGCACACCACGGCCACCGATCACTGCGTGTTCTGTGCGTCTCAGAAGGCGATGGGTCGCGACGATTTCACGCGGATTCCAAACGGCTGTGGCGGTGTCGAGGACCGCATGTCGGTGCTCTGGCATCACGGCGTCAATGCAGGCCGCCTGACACCGAACGAGTTCGTCCGCGTAACGTCGACGAACGCCGCGCAGATCTTCAATCTCTATCCGCGCAAAGGCGCAATCGAAGAGGGTTCGGACGCGGACATCGTCGTATGGGACCCGCAGGCGACAAAGACGATCTCGGTCAAGACGCA
This sequence comes from Paraburkholderia acidicola, assembly GCF_002362315.1. Lineage (GTDB taxonomy): Bacteria > Pseudomonadota > Gammaproteobacteria > Burkholderiales > Burkholderiaceae > Paraburkholderia > Paraburkholderia acidicola. Next base: position 211,129 of record NZ_MTZV01000002.1, on the reverse strand, counting down.
CCACCAGAACGTCGACTTCAACGTGTTCGAAGGGATGCAGGTACAGGGGCTCGCAACGCATACCGTGACGCGCGGCGAACTCGCGTGGGCCGACGGCGATCTGCGTGCGCAGCGCGGTGCGGGTCGTTATCTGAAGCGGCCGCCGAACCCGGCGTATTTCGATGCGGTGCGCGTGGCTAACCGGCGCAAGGAAGTCGAACCGGTGGTGCGCGAGCGGCAAGCGGGGTGAAATCGTCGCGTTGTCGTGGCTGTGTCGTCTAAGGTGACGCAGTCACACGGGCCGCCTTGAACACGAGGCTCGGCGGCTGCCCGCTGATGTCGTTGATGTCGCCGATCTGGCGCATGCCGGCTTTTTCGAGCACACGGATCGATGCGGCGTTGCCCGGCGAGACGACGGCCAGCACATCGGCAGATACCTTGCGATGGGCGAAGTCGATCGCGTCCTGCGCAAATTCGGTGGCGAGGCCGCGGCCCCAGGCGGCCGTGGCGAACCGGTAACCGAGTTGCAGCCGCCCCGTGTAACCGCGCAACGGTCGCCAGAGCAAACCACCAAAGCCGATCACGGTATCGGGCGCGTTGGTTTCATGAATGGCCCAGTAGCCGAATCCATACTCGTCCCAGTGCGCGAGCCATGCGTCGAGACGCGCCCGCGCCGCGCCGATATCGCGCATCGGTCCAGCTGGATTGAAACGGCTGGTTGCCGGATCGCTGAAGATCGCGAGCACGGTGGCGGCGTCGTCGAGCGACGGTTTTCTCAGGCGCAGCCGGGCGGTATGTCTTTCCATGTGCAGGTTCGGATCTATCGAGTACAACGGGGTGCAAGCGGGTATTGACTCCTGTGCTGACAGTACTTGAGGCACCCGCAGGTGGATTATCGGCTGAAGGTCCAGAAATTGCTGGCTGGCCTGCAATGTCCGCCCCGACCCGGTATCGACCCCAGGCCCATGGTGTCGCAAGGTTCGAGTAAACTGTGCGGCGATGTTGACATTCCGTTCATGGGTTCGGCCAACCCAGCTCCCCGTCATGCAAGGAGGCCTTACCCGTGCATGCAGTCCCCCCGCTGGAAAGCAGTGCAGTCGGTTCCGCCCCTGCAGCCCCTGAAACCTCAGACGCCCTCGAGCGCGATCTGCGCCGGGTCGATATTCACCCCGATTTCTGGTACCCGCTGGCCTGGTCGCGTGAAGTCAAGCGCGGCAAGGCGCATGGCGTGCGCTTCGCTGGTGAACCGATCGTGCTCGTGCGCACCGAATCCGGCGCCGTGTTCGCCCTCGAAGACCGCTGCGCGCACCGTCAGGTGCCGCTGCACGGCGGCGTGGTCGACGGCGAATCGATTCGCTGCTGCTATCACGGCTGGACCTACGACTGCACCGGTCGCTGTATCGACGTCCCTTACCTCGGGCGCGAGCGTCTGCCGAACGGCGTGCGCTCATATCCGTGCCGCGAAGTGGAAGGACTGATCTTCGTCTTCCCTGGCAACGCCGCACTGGCCGATACCGTTGCGCTTCCCGTGATGAACGCCGCCAGCGATCCCAAGTACAAGACACGCCGCTTCGGCCGCGAAGTCGCGTGCCATTACTCGTTCATGCACGAGAACCTGATGGACATGAACCATCAGTTCCTGCATCGCAAGCAGATGGGGCAGATGCGCGCGCGCTCGCTCGGGCGGCGGCGCGGCGAAGGCTGGGTCGAAGTCGATTACACGTTCGCGCGGATGGAAGGCCAGCAGCCGGTTGGCGAGGCGATCATCTTCGGTCAGAGCCGGCAGGGTGCGTCGGGTAACGACAAGGACGTGATGACGATCCGCACCGAGTATCCGTACCAGACGTTGCGCATCGTTAACTCGTCGAAGACGGTCGTGATGGATCTGTGGATCGTCTATGTGCCGCTCGATGCCGAACAGCGCACGAATCGCACGTTCGGGTTGCTCTCCATACGCCGGCCGGGCGTCGGTGTGCTGCTCGATATCGCGTGGCCGCTGCTCGTGTGGTTCACCGAACGCATCTTCAAGGAAGACCGCTGGATCGTCGAGCGCGAGCAGGAAGCGCATGATCGCCAGGGCGCCGACTGGAATCACGAAGTGTTTCCGGTGATCAACGAACTGCGCTCGCTGCTGCGGGAAAGCGGCGTTGCGGAACGCGCTGCTGCGCCGACCGGGCCGTACCATCGACGCATTCCGATCGAGGTCGTCACGCAGACCCAGCATGAAGCGGGCGCGAGACCGGTTCTACGTACGGCTGCTACAGCAACCGAAGCGCTGCAAGCCACCGACGAATAGCCGCCATAGGCGAGCAACACGGGCGGGCCCGCAAAGTCCACGAAGCCCGGCACGAAACCCATAGCGCAGCGCACGACGACTCCGTGCGCTGCGCTCATCCCTCCTGCAGAACCTCCCGCTCCATCCCGCTCAGAATCGCGTACGAATCCCAACGCGCACCGCGGTCGACGAATTGCCCGTGCCCACGTAATTACCATTGACGAACACCGGCGCCGCACCCCCGCCGAGAAACACCGGCGCCGCACCGCCCGAGACACGCAGATACGTCGCGCTCGTATAGATATCGGTGCGCTTCGACAGTGCATAGTCGAGCAGCAGCGTCGCGTTCTGCCAGCGCTGATCCTCGAGCTTGCTGTACCAGTAGCCGGCAAGGAGGGTCGTGGCGGGCGTGAGCTGCAACACTTCGTTGATTTCGTAAGTCGGCATCGAGCCGTTGTCGTCGCGAACCCGGAAGTGGGTGTCCGTGAACAGGATGCGCGTGAGCGAGATGCCATAGGTATAACTCGCACCCGCACCGAACGTGCTCATGTTCGTCACGAGGACAGGCGCGGCGGGCAGGTCCGCAAACAGAGTGGTGCCGGCCTGGGTCGGCGCGTTCAGCCCCATGTCGTGGGTATTGGTGTACGCGAGACCGATATGCAGCGGGCCGTTGTCATAGCGCGCGCCAAACGCCATCACGCGCCCCGTGCCCGCCGATACCGACTGCGACGGAAACGCATACAACGCGCCCACCGTGAAGCCGTAAAAGCTCGGCGAGCGATACTTCACCGCGTTGTTGATATGCAGCGTACCGGCGAGGTGATCGAAGTCGCCGGGGTGCCACGAGTACTGGCCGGCATACTGGCCCATCGCGAACTGCGTGAGGTTGTCCCAGAAGAAGTCGTACTGCTTGCCGAACGTCAGCGTGCCGCGCCGGTTATCGGCGAGGCCGAGCCAGGCCTGGCGGCTAAACAGCACGCCCGACTGCACCATCGTGCCGCTGTACAGGTTAAAGCCGTTTTCGAGCGTGAAGATCGCCCGCGTTCCGCCGCCGAGATCTTCGGTACCTGTCAGGCCCCAGCGGTTGGACTGGATCGAGCCGTCGTTCGCAACAAACGCCGAGTGACCATTCAGGTTGCTGAAATACGTGAGCCCCGCGTCGATGATCCCGTACATCGTCACGCTGCTCTGCGCGTGAGCCGTCTGACCTGCGCATGCGGCGAACAACGCACTGCAAACAAGCATCTTCTTCATCGTGTCGTCTCCTTGAGTTTGAATTTTTTCTGGCAAAACGACGCCCCTCCCTTCGGCGAGGGATTTTTTGCAGAGCGTCGAGAAACTGCGTGAAGCGGGCGAAGCGGGCGCACATTGACGCGCGCCTCTGGGTCAACCGTCGAACCGGTACAGCACCGTATCCGCGCGGAAGCGTACTTCCGCGCTCAAGCTGTTGCTAACGAGCAGATAACGCTGACCGTCGGCGACGAACGTCGCGGCGTCGGTGCCGCCGGTGGTCGGAAAGGTGTCGGCGAGATCGAAGCCGTTGCCGTTCCAGCGATAGATCTGCGAAGTCAGTGAGGTATGCGGATCGTATGGTGTGCCGGTGATAAAACACACACGCACGAGGTAGCGGCCGTGCGCGCCGTCGATGAGTTTCAGCTCGCGTCCGCCGGCCTCGCCGAGTGTCTGCACCGGCTCGAACTGCGTACCGTCGAACCGGTACAGGCAGGTCGTGCCGGTCAGGTTCGCGTAGACCATCCACAGCGTGCCTGCGTCCTCGAAGAAGCAGAATGCGCGACCGCCGGTTTGATCGAAGCGTTGCAGCGGCTCGAAGCGCTCGCCCGTCCAGCGGTAGATCAGCGAGCCGTCCACGTGATCCGCATACGCGAGCAGATGCTGTGCACCGAAGCGAGCGAACGCCCAGTTGTAACCCCAGCGTCCATCGAACCTTTGGAATGGCACGAAGCGTTCGCCATCCCATTCGAACAGATACGATTCGCGCGGATGGCGCGGCACGACACCTTCAACGGTCACACCCTGCGCCAACGCGAGAAAGTGCCGCGCACCGAGCGTGAAGAAGCGCCACTGCTTGGCCGCGAAAACGGCAAAGCGCTGAAACGGTTGCCACTGCGTGCCGTCGTGTTCGTACAGCACCGCTTCGGTATCGAGCGAGTACGGACCGCGGCCGGAACGCACGCCACAGGTCGCCAGAAAATGGCGCGTGCCGAGCGTGAAGAATTCGACGTCTTCACCGCCCGGTAGCGGCAGCGTTGCGGCTTCGACAAAGCGGCCGGCTTCCCAGCGATAGATCAGCGCGTCCGTGTCGCTGTCGCCGCCATTCATCGCGGCCGGCTGGCCGGGAATGTCGAGCGCGAGCTGCGGTATCGCGAGGTGCAACGTGCCGTCGATCGTGAAGGTCTCGACGGCGCGCGCGCCACTTGTCGCGAGCGTTTGTACCGGAGCGAGCAGGCGCGACGCCGTTGCTGTCGAGGTTGCCATTGACTCAAGACTTTCCATTGCCCGGCTCTGCGTGGGTGATGGTGAACGGGGCTGCCGGTGCGCGCGTATCAATGTCCTCGCGTGGCCGCCACGCGGCGACGAGTGCGATGCCGAGTGAGGCACAGACGGCAAGCAGCGCGGCGATCACGAAGATCTGTTCGAGCGGCAGTTTCTGTGCGAGCAGGATGCCGCCGACCAGCGGTCCGATGATCGATCCCATCCGCCCGATCGCCATCGTCCAGCCGATGCCGGAGCCGCGAACCGGCGTCGGGTACAACCGGCTCGCGATGGCGGGCATCGTCAGCTGACCGCCGACAAGACATGCGCCGGCGAAAAACAGCACGCCGAACGCCGCATTGCCCGCACCGATCACACGGCCCAGCGCGAACACCACCACGGCGCCGCATGCGAACGAAATGATGACCGGCACGAACGGTCCGATGCGTCCGACGACGGCCGAAATCAGCAACGCACCGACGATCGCGCCCAGGTTCAGGACCACCGCGCCCAATGCGGCGCGATCCGGTGTGATGCCGTTGAGGTTGAGGATGGTCGGCATGAAGTTAACGAGAAAGCCGGTCAGTATCATGCTCGCCAGCAAGCCGAACCAGAGCGCGAGCGTCGGTGCGAGTCGGCCATCCGCGAGCAGATCGCCGACGAACGAACCGAATGCGCGGCCCGCAAGACTGCGCTGCGCGGAGGGCGCGGCAGCATCGGCGCGTGCGGCGGTGGTCGACGGAATCACGAGCAACACCGGCACGATCGCGGCGAGTGCGCAGGTGCCGCCCATCAGAAACACGAAGGGCCAGCCGAAGCGCATCATCAGCGCCGCGGTGATCGCACCACCTACCACTGCACCGAGCGGAAAGCCGATAAACATCAGGATGACCAGCGACGAGCGGCGCTGTGAAGCGCTGCTCTCCGCGGTGATCGCGGCGACCGCCGGAATCGCGCCGCCCATCCCGAGCCCGCCGAGAAAACGCAGCGTCGCAAGCGACGTTGCCGAACCGGCGAACGCACACGCCAGCGTAAAGAAACCCGTGACGGCGAGCGCCAACAGCAGCATCGGGCGGCGCCCGAAGCGGTCGGCGAGCGGACCGGCAATCAGCGAACCGAGCACCGTGCCGACAAAGCCCGCACCAAACACCCGGCCGAGCGCCGCGTGATCGATCTGCAGCGAATGCGCGAGTAGCGGCGCGACGAACGACAGCATCAGCGTGTCGAATCCGTCGATCATCGATACCGCGAAGCAGACCAGCGTGATCCGCACGACCGTTGCGGTCGGCAGGGCCGGTGCTGCACTGCGCGGGTTCAGCGATGCTGCGTCGAAATGGGTCATGGTGATGCGTCTCCGTGGCGGGCTTTCTATGTCGACCGGCTGCGTCGCCCTGCGTGCTGGTATGGTGCGGGGTCGTGTGTGATCACGTGCGTCAGTGCGGTGAGACCTCCGGAATCTCCGGATAGCGAACGTGCGTGAAGCCGGGAATCGTCACGTCGGCGGGCCGGTTACCGTTGTCGTGCAACTGGTCGATGATCAGGTCCGCGACGCAGTTCGACAGCAGTTGCGCCGGGTCCTCCATGATGCGACGCAGACGTGCGCTCATCGCATGGCGATCGTCGGGAGCGGCGAACCGCGGCATGCTCTCGGCGGCGGTTGGTTCGAAACGATAGCCCTCGTGATCGGGGAACAGCTCGCGCGCCACATCGATGCTCGCACGCGTGTTTTGCCATAGCGTGCGATAGGTCTGTTCGAGTGCCGCGAGACCGGCGGCGTCCGGCAGTTCGGCCACCGAGAACGACGGCGCGTGCGGCGCAATGAACAACCGCTCGGGCGGCAGCGCGCGGCCCGATGCACGCCAGATCAGATGACACATGTTGTTCGAGGCCCACGTGGCGCCCGCGGTCGGCCGTCCCGAGCGACCGCTAACGAGCACCATCGTGCGGCTCCAGTCGAGTGATTGCTCGCGCAACCAGTTGCCGATCCGGTAGACGATGTCCAGGAACGCGAGCCCGAAGGTCGCGAACATCACGTCGTTCATCGGCACCGGCAGCGCGTGTTCGTCGAGCGGTGCGAAGTAGCGGTCGCGTAGTGCGTCGAAGGTCATCAGGTCCGGTTCGCGCTGCGCGCGCTCGAGCATCTCGATCGATACGGCGCACGTGTAGTCGACCAGAGCGGTGAGCTTCGTTTCCTGTCCCGCAAGGCTGTGCACGGTGATGTCGTCGCGCCAGAGTTCAACCGAATTCGCTGCGCGTACGTGTGCCGCATGCACGGCGAGTTGCGCGGCGGCCTGGCGCCAACTGCTGTCGGCGGCGTCGCGCGTGGCCGGTGCGGCGAGTTCGCGCATGCGTGCCAGGTAGGCGAGCGCCAGCGGCAGATGCGATACCGCGGTCAGCTCGATAAAGCCGCGCGTCGACTTGCGAAAACTTTCGATCAGCGGGGCGCGGCCCGCGCCTGGAAACAGCACGATGTCCGAACCAGTCGATACGAGCAGCGGCGCATCGGCATCCCGCTCGTTCATCTGCTGCGTGAGCTGGTTGCCGATGCTGGCCGGGTCCGACGTGAATGCACGGAACAGGCCCGCAAATGCCGCATTCGGTTGATAGGTCATTGCTGTTTGCCCGGTCCCTGGAGTAAGTGGATGTGGGTTGCTCAGTGGTTGCTCAGTAATCGAACAGCCGCGCCGGATTGTCGGCGAGGATCATCTTGTGCACGGCAGGATCGGCGGTCCATGCGCCGAGCAGATTCAGCAACTCACCGCTGTCGCGCGTCGAATCGGGAATGTGCGGCCAGTCGGAACCCCAGATCACCTTGTGCGGCGCAGCCTCGATGATGCCGCGCGCCATCGGCGCTACCGCATCGTAACCGCGGTGCTTCGCAATCCGATAGGGCGCGCTTAGTTTCAGCCAGCAACTACCGGTTTTCAGCAACGCGAGCAGGCGTTCGAAGTCGGCGGGCGTGAGGCCGTCTTCCTCGAGCATGTAGCCCATGTGATCGATGACGAAGTCGGTTTCGACGTCGCCGAGAAACGGAATCAGGTTGCGCACGACCCAACCCGGCGCATAGAACTGCAGATGCCAGCCGAGGCCGGCGCAACGCTGCGCCATCCGCGAGATGTAGCGCTGGATTTCCGCGGTGGGTTGATTCGAGCGCGCGAACAGATCGAGACGCACGGCGCGCACACCGGCTGCGTGAAAGCGGGCCAGGGTTGCGTCGTCGGTGTCTTCTTCGATCATCACGACACCGCGTGCGCCCGGGCCGGCGACCTGCAGCGTGTCGAGCAGACAGCGGTTGTCGGTGCCGTAGAAGCTCGGTTGCACGATCACGAAGCGCTCGAGTGCAAGCACGTCCATCAGCTTCAGATAATGCGCGAGCGCGCCGTCGGGCAAGGTGTAATGCGGATGCGCGACGCAGGGGTACTGGTCGAGCGGTCCGAAGACGTGCATATGCGCGTCGCAGGCGTGAGCGGGCATTGCGAAGGCGGGGCGCGACAGCGTAGCGGGGTCGCGCATCGGTGTGGAGATCAGTGGGGTTTCTGCCATGACGAGTGAGTAGATCGCTTGGTTCGATTGAATGATGAGGGAGTAACGATGCAGTCGTACACGCTGCGTCAGGAAAGCGCAGCGCGACTGCTGTCGATACGTTGCCGCAACGCGCCGAGAAACAGGTCCGTGTCGATGCCCGCGAAGATGTAGCGCACCGCGCCCTCACGGCGCAGCGTGGTAAGCGCTTCGCCATCGGGCATGCCGCCGACCAGTGCGACCTTGCCGTGCCGATGCGCAGCAGCCATCACGCGACGGCACGCGTCGACGACCTCGGGATGCGTCGATTCGCCTGCATGGCCGAGATCGGCGCTGAGGTCGTTGCAGCCCAGACCGATCACGTCGACGCCGGGGACCGCGGCGATCGCGTCGGCGGCGTCCACACCAGCGCGGCTTTCGATCAGCACCTGGACCGCGGTGGCCTCGTTCAGGCGCTGGTTCAGTTCGCGTGCGTGTAGCTTTTCGAAATGGACGTAGGGGAGGGTGGCGAGTTGCGAGCGCTGGCCGAACGGCGGGAAGCGTGTCGCGGTGACCGCATCGCGTGCCTGGTCTGCGGTTTCGACGCGCGGCACGATGATGCCGAGCGCACCGCCGTCGAGCACCCGATTGATCGTGCCGTAGTCGCGTTCCGGCACGCGTACCCACGGCGACAGACCGATGTCGAGCGCGCATCCGCACATCTGCGCGACGGTGTCGACGGGCAGCGTGCTGTGTTCCATGTCGATCCAGACCGTGTGATAGCCCGCGACCTTTGCCCAGCGAATCACGTCGGTCGTGCGCGATGCGCGAATGCCGAGTGCATAGACTGGTTCACCCGCGCGCAGCCGTTCGGTGAGTTCGATGCCGTTCATCGTGTCTCCATCGTGTTTCGTGTTATCGGTGCGAACCAGTATCGCCCCGAAAACAGATTTGATTTATTCTCTAAAACCAGTTTATTGATTTGGAGAAAAAATCAATGAATCTCCGGCATCTCGAGTATTTCGCGGTTCTCGCCGAAGAACTGCATTTCAGGCGCAGCGCCGAACGGCTCGGCATCACGCAGGCGCCGCTGAGTCTCGCGATCCAGTCGCTGGAGACCGAACTCGGCGCGCGGTTGTTTCATCGCACGCGCCGCACGGTCGCGCTGACCGAAGCGGGGCTCTCGCTGTTCGACGATGTGCGCGGTGTGCTCGCGCGCCTCGAGATGGCGAAAGAAAATGTCTGGCAGACGGTGAGTGGTCAGGTGGGTCGCTTGCGGGTGGGGTTCACGAATGCGTCGTCGCTGTCGCCGTTTTTTCCACGGCTGATTCACGCGTACCGAACGAGTCGCCCTGGTGTGCAGATCGTGTTGCGCGAGCTGTCGTCGCTACAGCAGATCGAAGCGCTCGATACGCGTGAACTCGATGTCGGGTTGTTGCGGTTGCCACCGGAAGTGCCTGCTCCTGCACAGGACCTGGTGCTCGCGCCGCTGCTCGAGGAGCCGCTGCTGCTTGCGGTGCATGCGGGTCATCGGCTCGCGAAGAAGCGCACGGTGTGTATTGCCGATCTGCGTGGCGAGCCGTTTATTGCGTACCCGCGCCAGGCCGGTGTCGCGCTGTTTTCGCAGACGCTTGCGCTGTGCGAGAAGCGCGGCTTCACGCCCGATATCGTGCAGGAGGCGCAGCAGGCGTCGACGTTGATTGGTTTGACGGCGACAGGGCTTGGGGTGGCGCTGGTGCCGGCGTCGCTACGGGCTATCTCTGTGCCGGGCGTTGTGTTTCGTGAACTGGCGGATAGCGATACGACCGCTACGCTCTATATCGCGCATCGGCGGGGGGATGCGAATTCGCGGGCGGTGCAGTTTGCGGAGCTGGCACAAACGGTGCAGTAGGGCGGTATCGATCTGCGGCCATTCATTGATAGAACGATCGACGGTGAAAAAGCGCCAGGCCTGCCGAAATGCTTGTGCTGGCGTTCTATTCAGTCAAATACTATGCTGTTACAGGTTTCGGGTTGCTGCCGACGCTTATACACCGACTTTCGACAACGTCGTTCAACACAACCTCGCCTTAGGCACTCTGAGAAGAGCCCTCTCGCGACGCACGCTTCAAGGGCCGGGCTGCAACGCGGCACGGTGGAACTGACGAGTAACTCATCACTACGGTGGTCGCCCATGCATAGTCAAGCCATCAAATGTGTCTTGCTTCTCGTATGCGGGTGCCCGCTCGTTGCGACTACCTATGCCGCCGAATCGATCGGCACGGTCAAGACCGTCAAAGGGGCGGTACATATCGAGCGCACCGGGCAGAACATGGATGCTGCGATTGGCAGCGATGTGTTCGGCAGCGACCGCGTCGTGACGGGTCCCGCCTCCTCCGTCGGCATCACACTGCGCGATAACACGCTGCTCTCCGAAGGCTCCAACTCCGTACTCGAACTCAACAAGTTCGCATTCAACACCACCACCTACCAGGGGACGCTCGACGCCACCATCCGGCGCGGCTCGCTCGCCGTCGTGGATGGCGAGCTCGCAAAGGCGAACCCTGAATCGGTGCGCTACAGCACGCCGACCACTACGCTGGGCGTGCGCGGCACTGAATTCATTATCGAAGTCGGCGGCGAAAGCGGGAGCGGGCGTTGAAAGCGCCCATCTGGAGCGACTGGTCGAGACCGGCGGCGTTAATCATCGCAACCTGCCTTTGCGCGTGCAGCTCGACGCCGGACAAGATCACCTTGTTACCGGATCCGGGGGGCAGTGTCGGCGCTGTCGTCGTCAAGAGCATCAACAACACGCAGGTGATCGACACCGCCTATGCGCAGGCCAGTGTTGCGAAGAACGGCGCGATCGAAGTGACCGCGGGGAACCCGTCCGACGTGCAGGAACGCTACGGCGATCTGCTTGCCGCGCGCCCCCCGCGCCCCATGACGTTCACGATCAACTTTCTGTTCGACTCCGCTACCCAGCTGGCCCCGGATTCGGCGGCCACGGTCACGCAGCTGAAGACCGCGCTGGCAACGTGGCCCGCTCCCCACCTCACGGTGGTCGGTCATACCGATTCGCCGGGTTCCGTAGAGTTCAACGACAGGCTCTCGATGCGCCGCGCGCAGACTGTCGCCGCACTCCTCATCCAGGCCGGCATACCCGCGCGGCAAATCGAAACCGCCGGACGCGGCAAGCGCGAGCCGATCGTGCGCACGGCAGACGGCGTGCCGAGCCAGGTGAACCGCCGTGTCGTGATTACCATTCAGTGAGCCGGACCATGGCGCACCGCCCCGCGTGATCGTCGCCTCTTTTCCGCCGTCGACATGAAGCGCTATCTGAACACCGGGCTCATCTTCATCAGACGCATGCTCAGAGCGCACAAAGGGCGGCCCTGGGCGCTCGTCGTGCTGTTCACCCTGGTCCTGCTCGACCTGTGCGGCGAGTGGCCGATCAATGTGCCGCGTCCCGCCTTTCTCAATACGTTCAACGGTGTGCTGCCGGACGCCTTCGGTTCGGCGCGGCAACTGCTGTTCGACCACTACCAGCGCCGTTTCCCGCGCGTACCGACGACGCAGCCGGTGATCGTTGTCGAAATCGACGACAAGACGCTGGAAGCCGTCGGTCAATGGCCGTGGCCGCGCAACCGGCTGGCTACCCTCGTCGACGCGATCGCCGCACAGAAACCGCTTGCGATCGGCCTCGACATCTACATGCCGGAACTCGATCAAACCTCACCGGCGAGGGTGGCCGACAATCTGCCGCCCTCGGCGGCGGACATCGCCACCCAGTTGCGGACATTGCCGAGTCACGAGCGCATTCTTGCCACTTCGTTGCGCGCGGCGCCGTCCATCCTCGGCGCGGCTGCTTTCGATCACGCCACATCCACAACCAGTACTGATCTGCTGAGCACGCCGATCCTCGTGCATGGCCCGGACCCGACCGGCAAGATGCAGCGCTTTCAGTACGTGCTGGCGAGCCTGTCAGAGCTGCAGGGCGCGGCGCACGGCCAGGCGATGCTGAACGTGGCCCAGGACCAGGGCACAGTGCGCCGGATTCCGCTCATCATGGGTCTCGGTGACAAGATGGTTCCCGGCCTGCCGATCGAGATGCTGCGCGTTGCCATCGGCGCTCCCGCGGTGAACGTATATGCGGACGGGTCCGGCGTGCAGGCGGTGGGTGTCGGGGACCTGCGGGTTCCCACGCAGCCCGACGGCGACATCTGGCTATATTTCGCATCGATCCAGGCGACCCAGCAACGCTATGTGTCGGCAAGCGATGTCCTGCAAGGCAAGGTCAATGCGACGCGCTTTCGCAACAAGCTGGTGCTGGTGGGGCTGACAGGCACCGGCCTGACCGACACGCGCACCACAGCGCTGGGCGAGCTGGTGCCCGGCATCGAAATCCAGGCACAGTGTATCGAAACGATCTTCGAAGGCCGGCTCCTGAGCAGGCCAATCTGGCTTCAATGGGCGGAAATCGGCTTCATCGTCGGGTTCGGCCTGCTGCTCGTCTGGTACGTGCCGCACTCCGACTCGCGAATCGCGTTATTCGTCAACACGGTGCCGAAGGCGTCCGCGCTACTCGGCCTGTCGCTGAATCTGCTGACGCTTTCCGTCTGCATGGTGTTGTTCAAGTATTTCAACCTGCTGGCCGATGCGACGTCGGCCTTCATCATTCTTTCCGCGGTTATCGGCAGCTTTTTCTCCATCTCGGTGCTGGCCCAGGAGACGCGAAACCAGCCTGACGACAGCCAGGCCCACACGGCGCAGGATGACGTCCGCACGGGCAGCAACGCGGCTGACTAGCCTCCGGAGGCCGGAGCCGGTGTGCAAGACCAACGTCGTGTAGTCCGTTAACGGGGTATCGCTTCCCGAAACGCGCTAGGCGTTTTGCCTGTCCAGCGCTTGAATGCGCGCGTGAAATTGGCTGGATCGCCATACCCAAGTTCCGCGGCGATGCGCTCAAGCGAAAGGTGGTCCTTATAAAGCAAGGTGATGGCATCAAATCGTCGCGCATCTTCGAGCAATAGCCGGAAGCTCGTACCTAGTTCCGAGAGCCGGCGTTTGAAGGTTCGTCGCGACAGGTGTAATTGCGCGGCAACTTCGTCAGCTGTTGGATAGTGTCCTGACTCTGCGCGCAGCAGGGTACGTACACGAGCGGTGAAATTACCGCCATCCATCCCGAGCAATGTAATCTCGTACTCGCACTGCGCTATCGCTCGTGCGCGGGTGGCTGAGTCTGCTAGTGGGAGCTTGCGCAGAAGTGTCGCTACCGGCGTGCAAAACTGCAAAAACGGCGCGTTGTGTTTAACCACTGGCAGCTGTGTGGCGTATTTCGCGAAGTAGGGTGGCTCTGCATAGTTTAGCCATAGCTCACCTTCGTCGATCTTTTCGCGACCCAGGAGCCAGGCAGCAGAGCGAACCAGTCCTCCCATCAGTGCTTCGGAAAAAAAGCGGCGCAGAGGCAGCGGTATGGGTAGCGCAGTGATGTTGGGTCGCAAGTAGGCAAACGATTCATCCTGCGAGTAATCAAATGTCGCACGTCCCTGCATGAGCGCCATGTACTTCAATGCGAGCGCCAATGCATCGCCGCAGGTCTCGGAACTCATCATCGCCAGCCCTAATGGTCCGTGTGCTGTGGGAGGCGTTCGCATCGCCAGCTCGTAACCCAGGCCTTCGTCTTCGCAGCACTGCATCGCCGCGTGGGCGATAGCTGCATATTGTGTGACGGACACGCGCGCGTCTTCGTATTCGAGCTGTGCCATTTTCAGGCCCACACCCTCCAGCAAACCGTCGACGTCGCAGCCTCGTTCCCGAACGATCTGCATCAAAAGGCGGGGATAGGCCGCCGTCGTCGTACTTGCTCCGGGTGCAATCTGGATTGTCATGCCTGTCTCGCGTTGGCACAAAATGACAAGTATTTTGGCACGAACGCTGCTCACGCACCACCGACGGAATTCCTCATCATTGGCGCATCGATGCACCATGCGGAGACGCGCAATGAATGAGGTTCGGTGGGACGCAAACCAGATACCGGAACTACGGGGAAAAGTCGCATTGGTGACCGGGGCGAATAGCGGCCTCGGTTGGCACATTGCGTTGCAGCTCGCGACACATGGCGCACATGTGATCATGGCTTGTCGGGACAACACGAAAGCGATTCAAGCTGCGAACGCCATTCGATCGAGCGTACCGGACGCGCGTATCTCGCAGGTGCCACTCGATCTATCGAGTCTGGCCAGCGTTCGGGCTTGTGCGAAGCGCGTAATAAATGATCAATCGCGGCTGGACCTGCTGATCAACAACGCCGGGGTGATGTTTCTACCGTACGAGCGCACGGATGATGGCTTCGATATTCATATGGCAAGCAATCACCTCGGACATTTTCTTTTGACGGGGCTGTTGCTGGAACGCCTCGAGCGCACGGATGGAGCGCGCGTCGTCACGACGAGTAGTGGGTTCGCACGATTCGGAAGGTTGCCGACGGATAACCTGCATGGCAACGAGCGAACGTCCAGTTTTCACGCCTATTCCAATTCGAAACTGGCGAATCTGGCATTTTCCTGTGAGTTGGCAAGGCGGCTTGAGAAGGGCGGCTCCCGCGTAATAAGCCTGGCTGCGCATCCGGGATATGCGGCGACGAATCTGCAGTTCGGCGCGGCGAACAAGATGCGTTCGCCGATCAAAGCGGGTGTGCGCCGCCTGGCGATGCGAGTGTCCAACGCAGTGCTCGCACAGCACGCTCGCATGGGTGCGCTGTCGGCGTTATATGCCGCGACCGCGTCACGTGCAGCGAACGGCGAGTACATCGGTCCTGATGGGTGGATGGAACAGCGCGGCTATCCAACCCGGGCGCGAATTCCCGAGAAGGCATCGGATGGCCGACGAGCCGCTGAGTTCTGGGCGTTGTCGGAGCGCAGTGCCGATGTCAGGTACTGAGCCATGGATACCAACGTACGCCAGTTCCGGGCGCCGCGGGAGACGTGAATGAACGCTGCCATCACTCAACCGGCCACGGTGTCCGTGATACCCGTGCGTCGCGACATGCACTTCAATCTTCCGGTCGAACGCGCGAAAAACTGGCACGGACAAGGTACGCAGGTCTCGCACTTCTTCAATGCGCTGTCGCTGATGTTCCCGGCGGGCGAGCGGTACTTCATGGATGCCGTGCGCCACTACCGCGACCGGATCGATGACCCGGTGCTCAAGAAGCAGGTGCTCGGTTTCATCGGCCAGGAAGCGATGCATAGCCGCGAACACGTCGAATACAACGAGCTGCTGCAGGAGCACGGTCTGCCCACGCGAAAGCTCGACAGACAGATGTGGGCGGTGACGGGCTGGATGAAGCGGGTGCTGCCGCACTGGATGCAGCTTGCCCATACCGTTGCAGTCGAGCATTACACGGCGATGCTTGCGGGCCTGATGCTTGACGATCCGGTTTGCCTGGAAGGATCAGAGGAGGGCTACAGGCAGGTGTGGCTCTGGCATTCGCTCGAGGAGACCGAGCACAAGGCCGTATCGTTCGACGTGTGGGAAGCCGTGATCAAACCGGGACCCGCGCGCTATCTGATGCGCGTCGGTGTGTTTCTGCTGACGACACTGACGTTCTGGCCCGTCGTGTTCCTGCTTCATACCCAGTTGATCCGCTCCGACCGGTATGCCGACCATCGCGTGCGTGGCATGTGGCGGGTGATCAAGTTTCTCTACGGCCCGCGCCATGGCGTATTTCCGCGCATTGCGGGACAGTGGCTGGGTTTCTTCCGGCCGGGTTTTCATCCGTGGGACCATGACAATCGCCATCACCTGTCGCGCATCGAGGGGATTGTTGCTGCCAATAGCGAACGCCGGACGCTTTCGATCGCGCATACCGACGCGGGATAAATGTGCAACGGCGATTTCAGTGACGCAGCCACCCGGACGGCTCTAGGCAGGTACGTGCCCGTTGCGCCCCAGCGGGTGCAGCGGCCGCTGCGCTGGCTGTTTACGCTGCTTCGATTGCTTGCGCGGAAGACTAGCCGGAACTCCAGCCACATCATCCGCAAGCTGCCCCGTATCGACGCATTTACCCGCTTCCCAGGTGTCAGTCAGCGTTTTGCGCAGCTTGCGCAATTCATCACGCTGCGCGCGCAGCGTAGCCATCAACTCCCCGATCTCCCCGAGCCGCATATCGACCCCGTGCAGCAGATCCTCTTTAGACAGATCCTGCTGATTGGCAAACGCACAACGCAGCCGCTCAAGCGAAAAACCGAGGCTCTGCGCGATCTGGATCAGACGCAGGCGCTCGAGCGCCGTATCCGCGTAGTCGCGATACCCATTGGCGCCGCGCACCGGTTCCGGCAGCAGCCCGCTTTGCTCGTAGTAACGGATCGCAGATGCGGCCAGCCCCGTTTTTGCTGCCAGTTCACCGATTTTCATGGCGCTTGACCTTCAAGTTGACTTGAATCTTAGTATAGCGTCATCTCATCTTTTGTATGTGTGCTGACATGACGACATCTTTATTCACGCCGCTCCGTTTACCGAACGGGGCTACCTTGCCCAACCGCATCGCCAAGGCGGCGATGGAAGAAAACATGGCCGCTGCCGGACAGCTTCCCGGCTCGGCACTGTATCGACTGTACGGCGCATGGGCCGACGGCGGTTCCGGGCTGATCATCACGGGCAATGTGATGATCGATGGACGCGCGCTGACCGGACCCGGCGGCATCGTGCTCGAAGCGGACACGCCGCTCGCGCCGTTCGAGGAATGGGCGCGTGTCGCGCGCCGCAAAGGCGGCCATGTGTGGATGCAGATCAATCATCCGGGCCGTCAGGTGAATGCCGATATGGGCGGAACCGCATGGGCGCCGTCGGCGGTGGCGCTCGAACTGGGCAAGTACAGCAAGCGCTTCGCGCAACCGCAGGCGATGAACGAAGCGCAGATCCAGGAGATCATCGAACGCTTTGCAGCGACCGCCGCGGCGGCCGAACGGGCAGGCTTCACCGGCGTTGAAATTCACGCGGCTCATGGCTATCTGATCTCGCAGTTTCTGTCGCCGCTCACCAACCGGCGCACCGATGCGTGGGGCGGGAGTCTCGCCAATCGCGCGCGTCTGCTGCTGGAGGTCGTGCGGGCGGTGCGCCAGCGCGTGGCGCCGACGTTCTGTGTCAGCGTGAAGCTGAATTCCGCGGATTTCCAGCGCGGCGGATTCTCCGAGGACGACGCGAAGCAGGTGATCCTGTGGCTGAACGAAATGCAGGTCGATCTCGTCGAGTTGTCGGGCGGCAGCTATGAAAGTCCCGCCATGCAGGGACGTACTGCGGATGGCCGCACGCTTGCGCGTGAAGCGTACTTCCTCACGTTCGCAAAGGAACTGGCGGCAGTGGCGACGATGCCAGTGATGACGACCGGCGGCATCCGCCGGCGCGCAGTTGCCGAAGACGTGATTGCAAACGGTGTCGCCGTCGCGGGCATGGCGACCGCGCTGGCGCTGGCGCCCGATCTGCCTGCCCGCTGGCAGGCGGGTGGCGATCACACCACGGTGAACCAGCAGGTCGGCTGGAAAGATAAGGTGCTGGCGGCGCTGGCCAGCATGGCGCTCGTCAAGCGCCGGCTGCGGGCGCTCGGGGCGGGGCGGTTGTCGCCGCAATCGTATTCGGCGGCGTTTACGCTGGTGATCGACCAGTTGCGCACGCGCCAGCTCACGCGTCGCTATCGACGCTGGAGCCAGGCGCGCGCGTAAGTCCGGGCCTCACACGATTCTCAGACGAAGTCCGTCAGATCACCACTTCCGGTGGCGGCTGACGGAACAGACGCGTGATCCAGCACAGGTACACGAGGCCAAGTGCAAACCAGATCGCGCCAAGCACGAGCGCGGTCTTCTCCAGGCTAACGAGCAGCCACAGATCGGCAATCGCGCCGATCAGCGGAAACAGCAGCCCGCCAATCACACCCATGCGCCGATCGCCGTGATTGCCCGACAGGTAAATGCGGATCACGCACACGTTGACGGCGGTGAACGCGAGGAACGCGCCGAAGTTGATGAACGACGTCGACGTTGCAACGTCGAGCTTCAACGCAATCAGACCGACGATCCCCGCAATCGCGATGTTGATCGCCGGTGTCTTGAAGCGCGGATGGATGAACCCGAAGATGCGCTTCGGCAGGATCTCGTCGCGGCCCATCGCATACAGCAGACGCCCGACACTTGCCTGCGCGGAGATACCGGAGGCGAACTGCGCGAGAATCAGTCCAGCAAGAAACACACTGACGAATATGTCACCGCCGATCGTCTTCGCGACTTCGAACGCGGCCGAGTCGGTGTCCTTGAAGTCGACGCCCGGATGCGCGAGTTGCATCGTGTACGACGCGACCACGAAAATCGCGCCGCCAATCAACGCGATAAGCAGAATCGCACGCGGCATGTTCTTCTTCGGATCGATGGTTTCTTCGGTCAAGGTCGAGACCGCGTCGAAGCCGAGGTACGAATACGCGGCAATGGCCGCACCTGCCATCGTCGACGAGAGCGGGACGTGTGCCTTGAAGAACGGTTCGGCCATCGCGATGCCACCGGGTCCCGCCGCTGCGGCGGCGTAGTGCCAGCACAGCGCGACGAACAGCGCGACGATCGCGAGCTGTACGACCATCAGCACGATGTTGAAACGCGCCGCCAGTTCGATGCCGACGATATTCAGCGCACTGGTCAGCACGATGAACGAGACGATCCAGATCCACGTCGGCACAGTCGGAAACGCGGCGTTCAGGTACGCGGCACCGATCAGCCAGATCACCATCGGCAGGAAGAAATAATCAAGCAGCGTCGCCCAGCCGATCATGAAGCCCAGATGCGCATTGAAGGTTTTGCGCGTGTACGTGTACGCGGAACCGGCCACCGGATAGAGCCGCGCGAGCTTGCCGTAGCTGAGCGCGGTGAACGCGATCGCGATCAGTGCGAGCAGATAGGCGAGGGCGGCGGTGTCGTCGCTGGCCTTGGCCAGCACGCCGTAGGTGCCGTACACGATCAGCGGCGCCATGTAGGCGAGGCCGAACAGCAGCACGGACGGCAGACCGAGCGTGCGTTTCAGATGCGGTTGAGCTTCCGTGTCTTGCATGATGTCTCCGAGGCCCTGTGCAGGCTTGAGCGACCGCGTCTGGAGCGTGAGCTGTGCGCGGGCATGGTACGGCGTTGGCCGAAATGGCCCGCCTGAAACAGCACGGTCCGTGAAACGCGGTAGGGGAACGACTAAAAAGCGCTTGAAGAAACCGCCACTCAGTCGTGACGACGACGCGCTTCGATCACCAGCGAGCGCGAGCCATCTTCATGATCGACGCGCGTGAGACCGAGCGGCACACGTGCATCGTGCAGATAGCGGTAATGCTCGCGGCTCGTTTCGAGTCGCGTGAGATCGATGCGCGCGCGCAGCACGGTTTCTTCGGCGCCCGCCTCGATGGCCACGTCGCCCGACGGTTCGAACAGCGCGGATTCGCCGGGGAAGGTCAGGTTGTCGTCGCCCGCGCCGCAGCGGTTCACCATCACGGCGAACATCTGGTTCTCCATCGCGCGGGCAGTCATCGCACGGCGATGCACCGGGCCGAACGGGTCCATGTTCCCGTTGGTGACGATCAGTAGATCGGCGTCGAGCGTGGCGAGTGCGCGCACGCCTTCCGGAAATTCGATGTCGTAGCAGATCTGCAGGCCGACCGTGAGGCCGTTCCACTGACAGGTTTCGAAGCGGTCGCCGGGTGTGAAGACGCCGACATCGGACGCCCACAGATGCACCTTGCGGTAGCGCAGCAGGATCGCGCCGGTTTTGTCGATCAGCACGGTCGTGTTGTAGAAGCGGCTGCCGTCGCGTTCGGCGAAGCCCACAGCGGCGGCGACACCGGCTTCGCGGGCCGCATTGCGTACGGCGCTGAGCGCGGGGCCGTCGACCGGCTGGGCGACGTCGGCGACGTTCTCGCGGGTCGGAAAACCCGACAGCGTGGTTTCGGGGAAGACGATCAGTTGCGTGCCGCCTGCCACATCGGCGCGGCCGATGGTTTCGATCACCTTACGGGTGTTGTGTTCGACGTTGCTGTCGACGAGCGCGAGTTGCGCGAGTTCCACCTGCATCGTATGTCTCCTTCCAGATACCTTGCAGTCGCCCGGGCAGCGCTGCCGCATGATTCCGTCCGGCGCATTATCAGTGTGTTATTTTTGTCCGGAAATTACCCACGTGGGTTACCTCACCGGAGAAGATATGGAGTTCGAATGGCGCGATCTCGCGTTTCATCGGGAGATTGGCTCAGCCATCGACGCTCTCGACAGCCCGCATTTCTGGGCCCGTCTCACGCGCGTGCTGGAGCGGCACATCAAGTTCGACAGCTGGGTGGCGCTGCGCTTCACGCGGGCCGCGCCGCCGTTTGTCTGCGCCGAGCAGGCGTTGCCGGACGGCAAGCCCGACCTGATGTTCCAGGACTACCTCGCGGCGCTCTATCAACTCGATCCGTTCTATCTGGCCGCGGTCGAAACGCGCGCATCGGGTTTCTTCACGCTCGCCGACGTCGCGCCCGATAATTTCCGCATGACCGAGTACTACCAGCGGTACTTTTGCAAGAACGTCGTCGGCGATGAAGTGCATTTCAATGTGGTGATCGACGCCGATCACACGATGGCGTTTTCGCTCGGCAGCCGGCGCCGCTATCACGAGCGTGAGATCGCGTTGCTTACGCTGTTCGCGCCGTGGGTGCTGGCGTTGATGCAGCAGCGGCTGCGCTATGAGAATTTCGCGCCACCCGGCGAGACGGCGCCGCCGATCGAAACCAATGCCGCTGATCTACCCGCGCGCATCGGCGCATTGTCCGGCCGGAACGGCCGCGGTGTGCTGACCGCGCGCGAGATCGAGGTCGCGATGTTATCGCTGAGCGGTTTTTCAACCCGCGCGATTGCCGAGAAACTCGCGATCTCGTTCGAGACCGTGCGTGCGCACAAGAAACACATCTACGCGAAGCTCGGCATCGGCTCGCAGTCGGAGCTGTTTGCGATGTTCTACGAGCCGGGACATCGCGAGAGCGACGTCCCGGCGTAGTGGTCTTGCCACTTACGGCGTTACGGCGTCCAGCGATGCACGATGATGCTGGAGTCGTTGTAGTTATCCTTGGTGATCACATACTGTCCGCTCGACTGTAGGTACGCTCTGAGCCCATACATCGAATCGACGTCGTTACCGACACTCACGGTGCTCGGGCTGGCGTTGATCAGCGTGGTGTCGAGATTGCCGGTGGTCAGATTGAACACGTCGATGTTGGGCACGGTGTGCACATATCCGGCGAACAGATAGTTGCCGGCTGCCGTGATCGACTTCGGATTTGCCACGGTGAACACCGGGTTAGGCTTGGTCATGTTGCCAGCCGCCCAGCCGTGATACACCTCGATCCGCGTTCCAATCGACGTCCAGTCGATGCTGCCGATGATGCCTTGCGCGAGGATCATCGTGTCGCTCTCCGCGAGGTAGATGATGCGTGTCAACGGCCGGACGCTGAGCGGAATATAGAGCGCGATGCCCGGTCCCCACGATGGCTTGCCGCTGGCGTCGAACCCGGTCAACGGATAGTGGTAGATGTGGTTCGTTCGATCGAGGCCGGCCCAGATGTCGCCCTTGCTATCGATAGAAAATCCGCCGGTGATCGGTCGCGTCGTATTGAACGCCGTACCCGGAATCGACGCATCCGGTATCGCGACGTAGCCGCTCGCCGCGTTGAAGTGGAACAGATAGAAGATCGCCGGGCTCTGGCCGGACGCGACCAGAATGCGGTTGCCGCCTACCGAGACGAGCTGGCCGAAGTGTTCGTCGCGTTGCGTGTCGTTGAGGTTGAGGCGCGGATCAGACGGATAGGTGAACGGATCGACCGTGTTCGCCACGAAGGTGCCACCCGCGGTGCCGGTATAGATGTTGGTGCCGCTATAGAAGTAGGCCCCGTCCGTTCCCGGATCGGGCGCGCCGACGCCCTCGAAGTTCAGTGACTGCAGTTTCCATTGCAGGACGCCGTTGTTGTAGGCGTGAATGTCAGTGCCGCCGTCGCGGCCGAGATCCCAGCCGCCGCCCCATGGGTTGTTCAGCACATAGAAGTTGCCGGCGGTGTCCTTGCCGATACCGGTGACGCGCGTGAAGCGCTTGTCGCCGACCTGGCCTTTGATACCCGTCGTGTTGTCGAGATATCCCCCTTTGATCCCAAACGTGCCGACCTGAAATGGAATGAGCCACGTGTTGTAGATCTTGATGTTCATGTCGGGCCCTTCGTCACCGACAACCAGCAGTTGTTTCGCCGTGTCGAAATACAGCGCCGATGGTTGCGAAGCAGTGGGCATCTGGATGGTGTTCAGTGGCGTGCCGGTCGAACTGAATTCGGCGATCGTGCCCGCGCTTTTCTGGGCGACCCAGAGATTGCCGGAGCCATCGATCGCGAGGGCACCTGGCGCCGTCACGTTGATGTCCTGCTGCCAGACGCCGTCCGTCGTGTAGACGCGGACCCGATTGCCAGGAAGGTCGCTCGCATACAGCAGCGAGCCCGAGGTGGCGAGCCCGGTCACGACATCGGCATGGGCTTCGGTTGTGTCCGCACTGACGTTGATGAGCACGTCGCGCGTTTGCGTGGTGCGGTTGTAGCGACCCACCGAGCCGCTGCCGTACACGTTGTTGAATTGCAAGGCCGCGAAGATCGACGTCGCATTGCCGGTAATGGCGCTGCCCTGGAACTCGTTGTGCAAACCAAACGAACCGATGCTCTTGCCGCCCTGGTAGAGCGCGACGCCGCCCTCGTTTTCATCCCAGAACGAAGCCGTATAAATGACCCCTTCGGGTGCGACCCACATCGAGCGCGCAGTGCTGCCCACGTGGGTGGCGTCGGTGCCGAAGGTGTTGGCGATCCAGTCAGTGGTGTACTGCTGCGCCTCGCATACCGGCGCGATCGTAGTGATCAGCACGGCGGACAGCAATGCGGAATAGATGCGATGCTTGATCATCGGTGAGTCCTCTCAGCTATGTAGTTTTTCCTTCAGATCACACTATAGTTCGCGGATTGTGAACATGAGTGATGCAGAGATGACAATTGCACGAGAATATCGACGCACGTTGCATACATCGATGTTCGCAAGCCTTACATGTTCTTTCGATCGCATGAAAAGGATGCTCGACACGCAGGCCGATCCCACTATCTACGCAGCGGGCCACCAGACCCAGCCACGCGTCGAACGCTGCAATTCGATCCGCGATAGCGGGGCGATTTCGATGCGCGTGTAAGTGGCAAGCGGTGCGCGTAGCGCGTGCAGTAGCGCGGCGCGTATCACGACGGCGTGGGTGATCGCGATGACTGCGGGGACGTCGGCAAGCTGATCGAGCCACTGCGCGACCCGCGTCGATACCGCGGCGAACGATTCGCCACCGGGCGGCGCGGCGGTGGGATCGGTGCTCCAGGCGGATAGCATCGGCAGTTCGTCAGTCGCGATGTCCGCGACGCGCTGGCCATGCCAGCGGCCGTAGTGCATGTCGGCGAGCGCGGGTGCGATGTCGGCGGTGAGGTTGAGCGCCGTCGCTGTTTCGCGAGCGCATCGCGCAGGGCTGCTGAACACGAGCGCGTCGCCAGGCACCTCGAGCTGCGCGCGATACGCGTGCGCGTCGGTGTGACCGCGCGCATCGAGTGGATCGTCGGCGGGAAAGCGGCCGCTGCGCATCGCGGCGGTCGCTGCATGGCTCACCAGCCATAACCGTGTCTGCCGTGTCTGCATCGCGTTCGTCTCCCATGAAGCGTGTGCTGCTTTGTTCGCTCGCCGCGTCCGCTAGCCGGCGCGCCGGATTTTAGCGCGTAGAATAACGCCGCTGAAGCAAGGAAGCCGGTGCAAGCCCGGCGCGGTCGCGCCACTGTAATCGGTTCAATGCAGAACCGAAAGCCAGACCCTCGCTTCACGTCATCTCTTTCCAACGACTGTCGGGGCGCGTAACCCCAGGAGAAGTCCGTCATGACCGATGCTGTTCTCAAGCCGGCTGTCCAGCCGGTACCGATCCCTCTGCGTGAATTGCTGCCGTGGATTATCTTCGGTGGCCTGCTGCTGTTGCTGGCGATCTATTTTGTCGGCGCCGAAGAAGGCGCGACGTCGTTGATCCCCGGCATGTATGTGCACGAGTTCGTGCACGACGGCCGCCATCTGCTCGGCTTTCCTTGCCACTAACCGGGAGTCGACATGGTCGGTAGATTATTGATGCGCGGGATGCTCACAGGCATCGTCGCGGGATTGCTCACGTTCACCTTTGCGAAGATCGCCGGCGAACCGCAGGTCGATCAGGCGATCTCATTCGAAGAGAAAGCCGATGCGGCGAAGGGCGAAGCGCCCGAACCGGAAATCGTCAGCCGTCACACGCAGGCGGGGTTCGGTTTGTTGACTGGCGTAGTGGTGTATGGCGCGGCGGTGGGCGGGTTGTTCTCGCTGGTGTTCGCGTATGCCTACGGCCGCTCGGGCCGGCTCGGTGCGCGTGCGTTGTCGGCATTGCTCGCACTGGCGGCATTCGTCGCGATCGTGATCGTGCCGAATCTCAAGTACCCGGCCAATCCACCATCGATCGGCGACCCCGAAACGATCGGCTATCGCACGGGCCTGTTCTTCCTGATGATCGCGATCTCGCTGGCCGCGACGGTGTTCTCGTTGAAGCTGCGGCGTCATGCGGCTGCGCGCTTTGGTGCGTGGAACGGAGCGATCGTCGCTGGTGCGGTGTTCATCGTCATCATCGCGGCTGTGCAACTCGGCCTGCCGTCGATCAACGAAGTGCCGGCCGCGTTCCCTGCTGCACTGCTGTGGAAATTCCGCCTCGCCGCACTCGGCATGCAGGCGATCATGTGGACGACGATCGGGTTGCTGTTCGGTGTGCTCGTCGAGCGTGCGCAGCAGAGCTCGCGCAATGTGTTGCCGGCCGGACTGTGAGCGCTTAACAGCATTCAGCGTGAAGCAGGCGAAATCCTGCTTCGCGTTACTTCACATCGGCGCGGGCCGGTGTTGCCGCAGCAGTCCATCGCGAATGAACTGCGCGAGTTCGCGTCCTGCGGGCGTGGCACCCTGCGAAGGAAACCGCAGGCTGATCGCAAACGGCGGTAGCTCGGGCAGGTCAGCATCCGCGCTGAGAATGTCGAGATCGGCGGGTACGGTCGACGTCAGCCACGTGGTCACGGCGAGTCCGCTGCGCACCGTCGCGGTGGTCGCCTCGATGTTGCCGCTCTCGAAGACCGTGCGCCACTCGATGCCGCTGCTACCCAGCGCGCCGAGCACGGTCTGCCGGAACGCGCAGGTGTCGCTCACCATCGAGACCGGCAGCGGTCGCTTCAGATGCGCACTACCACCGCGCGCGCCGACCCACACCAGACGCTCGACGCGCAGACATTCGCCGCTCGCTTCGGTCGCGGGCTCTTCGATCACCGCGACATCGAGCGAACCGCGCGCCAGCGCGTCCGCAAGTTCCGGCGACGAACCGCAGACAATCGCCATTTCCACGTTCGGCCACGCTTCGGTAAACGCCTTGAAGATCGGTGCGA
Source organism: Paraburkholderia acidicola (assembly GCF_002362315.1). Taxonomy (GTDB): domain Bacteria; phylum Pseudomonadota; class Gammaproteobacteria; order Burkholderiales; family Burkholderiaceae; genus Paraburkholderia; species Paraburkholderia acidicola. The sequence continues at coordinate 185,366 of NZ_MTZV01000002.1, read as the reverse complement.
AGCACGCGCCGACCAGGTCGTAGGGGACACCGAGGCGCACCTGGCCGAGTATCGGACGGGCCACCATATCCGCCCAGATTTCATCGTTCATGCCGAGCAGGCGCTTCGCCTTGCCGAGAAAGCGCTCGCCCACCTGGGTCAGTTCGAGCTGGCGTCCGACACGCGCGAACAGCTCGCAACCCAGCGCCTCCTCGAGACGCTTGATCTGCTGGCTCACCGCGCCCTGGGTCAGATGCAGCCGGTTGGCGGCAGCGGTCATGCTGCCGTGGTCGGCGACTACAACGAAAGTGCGCACCAGCGCGAGGTCGAGATTCCGGTTCATCGTCACATTATATTGTCTAATGTGAATCATCAGAAACTTTCGATTTTCTAATGTGAGTGCGATGGCTACAGTGGCGTTTTGCTCCGGAACGCTGCCATGTCCTTCGTCGCCACCTCGACCGGCTCGATCGCACCGTTGATCCTGTTTGCCGCCGTTGCCACCGTGACGCCCGGCGGTGCGACGGCGCTCGCCACGGCGTCGGGCTCGCAGTTCGGCTTTCGTCGCTCGATTCCATTGATGGCGGGCATCGCGCTGGGGCTTGCGTCGCTGGCCGCCGCTGCCGCCGCCGGTCTCGCTGGCGTGCTGCTGGCCGCGCCCGTGCTGCAGACCGGCATGAAGGCGATCGGCAGCGCGTATCTGCTGTGGCTGGCGTGGCGGGTCGCGCGCAGCGGGGCGCCCGATCTCGACCGCTCGACGGCAGCGCCCACCACATTGCTCGGCGGGGCGTGTCTGCTCTGGCTCAATCCGAAGGGTTGGGCGATGGCGCTCGGCGCCGCGGCGTCGTTCGCGATGCTCGCGGACGGCCCGCTGCATCTCGCGTTGCTGCTGGGTGGCGCGTTCGGTGTGTCGGCGGTGGTGTCGCTATCGCTGTGGTGCGTGGCCGGCGTGCTGCTCGCGCGGCTGGTGCGCACGCCGCGGCAATGGCGCATCATCAACGCGCTGCTTGGCGTGCTGCTTGCGGTATCGATTGTTCCAATGTGGAGATAGAAATGGCTGTAACAGGATTTGCGGAATCGTTCGACCTGATGTCCGCGTTCGACGCGGTGACCGAATACTGGTCACCGAAAGTCGTGGCGCAGGTCAACGATCAGTACATGAAGATCGCGAAGGTGAAGGGCGAACTTGCGTGGCACAGCCACCGCGACGAGGACGAACTGTTCTACGTGGTGCGCGGCCGGCTGCGGATGGAGTACGAGGGTGGCCGCGCCGTCGAGCTTGGCGAAGGTGTCGTGCACGTCGTGCCGAAGGGCGTGCTGCACAATCCGGTCGCACAGGACGAGTGCTGGATCGTGCTGATCGAGGCGGTGACGACGCGTCACACCGGCGATGTCGACACACCGCTCACACGAACGATCGAGCAGCAGCTCGGATAATTGTGTGGCCCCGTCAGTTGTGTCTTGAATCGAAGCCGCCGGAAATGCGACACTCGCGGTTCGCACCGTTCGCACCGTTCGCATCGCACAAGGGGGCATTGCAATGTTTTCGCTTTCGACGCTGGGCACTTTCGTCGCTGTCGTGCTGGGGCTGATGCTGATCCCCGGGCCGGCTGTACTACTGGTGCTGACCCGCACCGTACAGGGCGGCCGCAAGACCGGCATCCTGACCGGGCTTGGCATCGCCACCGGCGATTTCATCCACACGCTGTGCGCCGCGGCCGGCCTGTCGGCGCTGCTGATGACGTCATCGCTTGCATTCAACGCCGTCAAGCTGATCGGTGCCGCGTATCTGGTTTATCTCGGCGTGCGCGCACTGCTCGAGAAACCGTCCGATCCGACGCTGCCGAAAATCCCCGCAGTGACACCGGCCCAAGCGTTCTGGCAGGCGATTCCTGCCGAAGTGCTGAATCCCAAGACCGCGCTGTTCTTCCTCGCCTTCCTGCCGCAGTTCGTGCATCCGGGGCAGGGTTCGTCGTTTGCGCAGTTCGCCGTGCTCGGCGGCGTGTTCGTCGCGTTGAGCGTGCTTTACACCACCTTGCTCGCGCTCACGATCCGTCCGCTCGGCCGGCTGGTCAAAAAGCTGACGTGGCTCGTCCGCTGGCAGGGCAAGATCATCGGCACGATCTTTCTTTCGCTGGGCTTGCGGGTAGCGCTGCAACAGCGTTGAAGTTTCAGGAAGCCGCAGGTCCTTTTCCACGAACCTGGAGTGACAAGATGCAGTTGATCGGGATGCTGGATTCTCCTTATGTGCGTCGCGTGGCGATTTCGCTGGCTGTGCTCGGCCTGCCGTTCGAGCATCGCAGCCTGTCGGTGTTTCGTCATTACGATGAGTTTGCGAAGATCAATCCGGTCGTGAAGGCGCCGACGCTGGTCGAGGACGATGGCACGGTGCTGATCGACTCGTCGCTGATCCTCGATCATCTCGACCGCAAGGTGGCGCCCGAGCGTCGCTTGATGCCTGAAGATCCGGCTGCGCGCCAGCGCGCGCTGCAGGTGACGGGTTTTGCGCTCGCAGCCGCTGAAAAGACCGTGCAGCACGTCTACGAACGCAACCTGCGACCGGCGGAACGCCAGCACGAGCCGTGGGTGGCGCGCGTGCAGGGGCAGATGGAGCAGGCGTTTGCGCAACTCGAAACACTGGTGGCCGGCCATGACGGCTGGCTGGTCGGCGACCGCTTGATGCAGCCCGATATCACCACGGCAGTTGCATGGCGGTTCACGCAGTTCATCCTGCCTGGCACGGTTGATCCGGCGCAGTATCCGGCGCTGGCGGCGTTCTCGGCACGTGCCGAAGCGCTACCCGAGTTCATCGCGGCGCCGCTCGAATAGGCGACTGAACGCCGCGCAGGCCCCGCCGGTAGGGCTTGCGCGGCCCGCTGCCGATTGTTCGCATCCGGCGACAAGTGACTTCGCATTCCGCCCATTTATCCGCAGGGCGCGCCTTCCTACAATACATCCATCGAATCGTCAATTGCGGTGCTGCGCCGAAACGGCAACGCCCGATGGGAGCAGTCATGAGAGACCTGATCGCACGTCAGCTTTATCACCCGGCACTGGTGCTGCCGATGGTCGCGCTCATGCAATTGATGGTGTCGCAGGATTTCAATCTCACACAGGTCGGCGTGATGGCGGTGACGCGTGGCGCGCAGGCAGCGTTGCACAGCGCGCGATCGCTGTTCTGCCACGGCCCTTGCACGGCCTGACGGCTCGCTGCAGCAGATCCCTCGACCAGCAACGACGGAGTCGTCAACCCGCTCATCACTGAAGCGTAAGATGGCACGCATCCCCACACCGGCTTCGGGAGATGTGCCATGCCTCAACACTTCGACGCAATCGTGATCGGTACCGGGCAGGGCGGTCCGCCGCTTGCGGTACGCCTTGGGAAAAGCGGTCGAAAAACCGCGGTGATCGAGCGTGCCGCCTTTGGCGGTACGTGCGTCAATGTCGGTTGCACACCCACCAAGAGTTATGTCGCGAGTGCGCGGGCTGCGCACGTTGCCCGCCATGCGGCCGAACTCGGCGTGCAGGTGGGCGGCGCCGTTTCGGTGGATCTCGCGCGAGTGAAGGTGCGTAAGGACCAGGTGGTCGCACAGTCGCGCGATGGCCTCGAGCAGTGGCTGCGCAATGCGGAGAACGTGACGGTGTTCAACGGGCACGCGCGTTTCACTGGACCGCATACGGTTCAGATCGCAGATCGTGACGGCCAGATCGTCGAAGAGCTTACTGCAGAGCAGATCTTCATCAACACCGGTACGCGCGCAGTCGTGCCGCCGCTCGACGGTATCGAGCGCATCCGCTATTACACCAATTCCACGCTGCTTGAGTTGATCGACGTGCCGGAACATCTGGCGATCGTCGGTGGCAGCTATATCGCGCTCGAATTTGCTCAGGTGTTTCGCCGCTTCGGTAGCCGTGTCACGGTGCTCGTGCGCGAGGAGCGCATCCTGACCCGCGAGGACGAAGACTTTGCGCTGGCTGTGCAGACCGTACTTGCGAGCGAGGGTATCGAATTCCGCTACGGTGCCGATCTTGCTAGCGTTGAGCCATTGCAGGCGGACGGCAGCGGTGTGCGCGTGAAGTTCGGGAAAGGCGCTGCGTCGCTCGATGCCTCACATGTGCTGTTCGCCACAGGGCGCCGGCCGAATACCGACGATCTCGGTCTCGATGTTGCAGGCGTCACCACCGACCGGCACGGCAGGATCCCTGTCGACGGACAACTGCGCACGAACGTGCCGGGCGTATGGGCGATTGGCGATATCAACGGACGCGGCGCATTCACGCATACGTCGTACGACGATTTTCAGATCGTCGCGGCGAATCTGCTCGACGGCGGCTCGCGCAGCGTCGACGACCGCATCATGGCTTACGCGTTGTATGTCGACCCGCCGCTTGCGCGGGTCGGAATGTCGGAGAGCGAAGTGCGCGCGAGCGGTCGGCCCGCGTTGATCGCGACGATGCCGATGTCGCGTGTCGGCCGCGCACGCGAGCGCGGCGAAACGGATGGCTTCATGAAAGCGCTGGTCGATGCGCAGACGAAGCGCATTCTTGGTGCGACGATTTTCGGCATCGAGGGCGATGAGGCGATTCATACCTTCATCGACATCATGACCGCCGGTGCGCCGTACACGACGTTGCAGTACGCGATGCATATCCATCCGACGATCTGCGAACTGATACCGACGTTACTCGATGGGTTGAAGCCGCTGGTTTGAGAACCTGACACGATCCAGCATGCGTGGCTGCTGCTGTAGCAGCAGCCATCGACAAGGCATCTGCGCATCGCCGATAATCGGCTGCGCGTTCGTGCAGCGTATGTGACGCGCACCTCGACATATCAACCGACAGGGAACCCGCAGATGGGCAAAGGACGACTCGAAGCCTTCAGCGATGGCGTGATCGCCATCATCATCACGATCATGGTGCTGGAACTGAAGGTGCCCCACGGCATCGATCTCGCGGCGCTGCAGCCGTTGATTCCCGTGTTCCTGGCCTATGTGCTGAGCTTCATCTACGTCGGCATCTACTGGAACAATCATCACCATACGTTCCACGCGGTGCAGAAGGTGAGCGGCGGTGTGCTGTGGGCGAACCTGCATCTGCTGTTCTGGCTGTCGCTGTTTCCGGTGATCACGGACTGGATCGGCGAGAGTCACCTGGCTGCCTGGCCCACCGCGTTGTACGGATTCGTGCTGTTTATGGCAGCGGTCGCGTATTTCATCCTGATTCAGGCGTTGATACGCAGCGAGGGTCGCGACTCGACCCTCGCGAAGGCGATAGGGCACGATATCAAGGGTAAGGTATCGGCGGTGATCTATCTGGCGGGGGTGGTGCTCGCGTTCGTCGCGCCGTGGATTTCTGCGGTGCTGTATACGGCGGCCGCCGCGCTGTGGCTGATTCCGGACCGGCGCATTGCGCGTGTGCTCGAGTCTTGACGCACCGCTCGCGCTCACTCACACCATCATGCCCGCCCATCCGTTACCGTCCCGCATCGGTCTGATTTCCGACACGCACAACCTCGTGCGTCCCGAAGCGTTGCAGTGCCTGGCAGGATGCGAGGCCATCGTGCATGCCGGTGATATCTGCGAAGCGGCCGTGCTCGAAGCGCTGGCCGCGCTTGCGCCGCTCACTGTCGTGCGCGGTAACAACGATACGGGCGCCTGGGCCCGTACGTTGCCGACACACGCAACGCTGACTGTCCAGCAAACGAAGATCCTCGTCGTTCACGATATCGCCGACGTGCCTGACGATCTGCACAGCGACGGTATCGGTGTGGTCGTCACCGGGCATTCGCACAAACCGCTGGTCGATTTGCGTGACGACGGCGTGCTGTTCGTCAATCCAGGTAGCGCGGGGCCGCGGCGTTTTCGTTTGCCGGTGTCGGTGGCGATACTGGAGATCGACGGCGCGAGAGTGAAGGCGACGCTGCATACGCTCGCGGTTTGAGGTTGGCAGCACGTGTCGGCGCCCGCAGCCAACGCATACCACTCGTCGACGCACACCGATCCACGTTCAAACCGCGCGCCGCGCATCACGCCCGCGCAGTCGCCGCCGTCGCGTACGCCTCGTCCATTTCCTCCGCCTCGCGATGACCGCGCAACACTGCATGCGCTTCGGCGTTCGTTGCAACGCACGGGCCGGAGCCGGGCAACGGTTTGCGCGCGGTCTCGCGCAGCGCGAGCACCGACGCGATGCCGATCAGCGATGCGCCCATCAGGTAGTACGCGGGCATCATCAGGTCACCGGTGGAGTCGACGAGCCACGCGGCAACGAGCGGTGTCGTACCGCCGAATAGCGACACCGAGAGATTGAAACCGATGGCGAGCGCGCCGTAACGGATTCTCGTCGGAAACAGCGCCGGCAGCGCGGACGGCATCACGCCGGTGAAGCACGATAGCAGCGTGCCGAGCATCAGCAGACCGCCGAATACGGACAACGTATCGCCGGTGCGGATCAGCAGCAGCGCGGGGATCGACAGCATGAAGAGGCCCACGCAACCGCACAGCAGAACAGGTTTGCGGCCGACGCGGTCGGACAGGTGCCCGGCGTACAGCGTCATCGGCATCATCAGCAGCATGACGAGCAGTACGAGAAAGAGGCCGTGCGTTTCGTCGAAATGCAAGGTCGCCGACAGATAGCTCGGCAGATACGACAACGCCATGTAATCGGTCACGTTGAAGATCAACACGAGGCCCACGCACAGCAGCAGCGGCTTCCATTGTTGCGCGAGCAACTGACGTAGTGTTTGTTGCGGCCGTGTGTGCGCCTGGTTTTCCTCTGCCTGCTTCTTGAATGCAGGCGTTTCTTCAAGCTTCAGGCGGATGTACAAACCGACCAGACCGAGCGGACCCGCAATCATGAACGGCACCCGCCAGCCCCACGACAGCAAGGCCTCGTGCGAGAGCGTCGCGGTGAGCAGCGCGACCGTGCCTGCGCCGAGCACATAGCCGATCAACGTGCCGAACTCGAGGAAGCTGCCCATGAAGCCACGCCGCTTGTCGGTCGAGAACTCGGCGATGAACGTGGCGGCGCCGCCATACTCGCCGCCGGTCGAGAACCCTTGCACGAGCCGCGCGACGAGCAGCAGTACCGGCGCGAGAATCCCGATCGATGCATACGACGGAATGAGACCGATCGCGAACGTGCCGCAGGCCATCATGATCATCGTCATGGCGAGCACGCGCTGCCGGCCGATGCGGTCGCCGAGCGGACCGAACACCATACCGCCGAGCGGTCGCACGAGGAAGGCGGCGGCGAACGTGCCGAAGGTCGCGATCAGCTGTGCGGATGGGCTGCTCGACGGGAAGAAGACCTGGCCGAGCGTCACGGCGATGTAGCTGTACACGCCGAAGTCGAACCACTCCATCGCATTGCCGAGCGCCATTGCGCCGACTGCGCGCTTGAGCAGAGATTGATCGACGACGGTGATGTCATCGAGCGTGAGGCGCTCGTCTTGCTTGTGATGTCGCCAGAAGCCGTTGCTGGATGCGGTCAAGATTGAAACTCCCTTTCCAATGGCAGTGGACCGACGCGTGCGCCGGGCCACGGTTGCTGGGGGAGTGCAGTTTCGCGAGCAGACGATGGCGGGAAGCTACGTACGCTACGTGAAGTCGACAGACAATGCCGACGCCTTCGCATCGCACAGGTCGTCGCGAAAGTGCACTCGTCTGAGGTGCTGACAGGGTTGCATCTGCGTGGCCGTGGAAGGGGGGCAGATGCATGAAGACGCGGGCAGAAGCTGCTTGCGTCGCCGTAAGGCTGGAAACGAAAAAGGCCGTAAGCCTTCTTGTATGAAAACAGCTCAACTCGTTGCGGACTGCGCTACCCGAGGACTAACCTGCGAATGAACGCGTGCGGTGAATTGAGCGCGAATGAAGGTGAATTGCTGTTGGAACGGTGCACATGTTAACACGATGCAAGACGATCGTGCAAACGCGGGAAGCGGCGGGACGGCTGCGATGAGACCGCAAACCCTTGTCCCGCGGGGGATTCAGCGAATCAACGCCCGGTTGCGGAACGCGTAAGCGGTCGGCCGAGCAGGATGTCCCTGTACATCACCCAGTCGCCAAGCAGACTGTAGAAAGGATGATTGAACGTGGCGGGCCGGTTCTTTTCGAAGAAGAAATGGCCGACCCACGCGAACCCATAGCCGACCACGGGAATCAGCCAGAGCCAGCGCAATTGTCCGGTGATGATCGCGAACGCGGCGATACACAACACAAGCGTGCTGCCGACGAAATGAAGGCGTCGGCAGGTCAGGTTTTGATGCTCGCTCAGATAGAACGGATAGAACTCGCGGAAGCTATTGAATTTCGCCATGCGTTTCTCCAGAAAAAGTGAGCGGCTTCGCACCGCTGCCACACATCCTGCTTATCCCTTCAGCTTGACCAGCAGATTCATCAGCTTCATCGTGCGCGACGTATAAGGCGGCTGGAACATCATCTGTATCGACGAGAATCGCGCCTGGTAAAACACGGGCCGCAACTTCGAGAACGTGATGAACCCTTCGTGGCCGTGGTAATGCCCCATCCCGCTTGCGCCCACCCCACCGAACGGCATGTCGTGCTGGGCCACATGCAGAATGCCTTCATTGACCGACACGCCGCCGGACATCACCCGATCGATGTACAGATCCTGAACCTGCTTGTCGTGCGAGAACGGATAAATCGCCAGCGGCCGGTCGCGTCCTGTGATGTAGCGGATCACTTCTTCATGATCGCGATACGTCTTGATCGGCAGGATCGGGCCAAAGATCTCGCGCTGCATCAGCACCATGTCGTCGGTGACGTTGAGCACGATGTGCGGAGGGAACTTGCGCAGTTTGCTATTAGGCGTCTGGCCCGCAGCGAGATTGATGAGCGTTGCACCCTTCGCTTTGGCATCGTCGAGCGTGTCATTGAGGCGCTGGAATGAACGCTCGTCGATGATCGATGTGTAGTCGCCGCCATTGATGTCGGGATAGCGCTCGCTCAGCAACTGCTTTGCTGCGCTGACGAAGGCATCGACCTGCGTCTCCGGCAGAAACAGATAATCGATGTTGGTACAGATCTGGCCGGCATTGAGCAGCTTGAGCCACATCACGCGTTTCGCCGCGGTTTCGATCGGGTAGTCAGCGGCGACGATTGCCGGCGATTTCCCGCCGAGTTCGAGCGTGACCGGTGTCAGATTGCGTGCCGCGTTCGCCATCACGGAGCGGCCGGTCTGTCCGGAGCCGGTGAACAGCAGGTGATCGAACGGCAACGAACTGAACGCCGGTCCGCGTCCGCCGGCATCTTCGAAGAACGTCAGCTTGTCGGGCGAAAAGTATTTCGGACTGGTGGTGGCGAGCAAATGCGCAAGATGCGCGGAGTTTTCCGACATCTTCACCATCGCGCGATTGCCGGCGGCGAAGATCGACGTGAGCGGCGCAAACGACAGATTGAGCGGGAAATTCCACGGCACGATGACACCGATCACGCCCAGCGGCTGCGGAATCACGCGGTTTTTCGCCAGCGGATACAGCGTCGCGTCTAACCGGCGCTTCGACGGTTTCATCCAGCGCTTCAGGTGTTTGATCGCATCGCGGATGCCTTCGAGCACGACGAAGAATTCGCTGAACAGGGTCTCGAATTCGGAGCGGTTGCCGTAGTCGAGATTGATCGCTTCGATAAACGCCGCGCGGTTTTCCTTCAGCATGCGCGCAAGCGACTTCAGATCGGCCACGCGTTGCGCATACGGCGGATTGGGCTCGGCCAGATAGGCGGCACGTTGTCGCGCGAAGCATTGTTCGAATTCGACCGGAATCGCTATGCCAGGCATATCGCGTTCATTCATGTTCATTGTTTTCTCCCTTCAGAAACGCTGTCGCGTTCAATCGCCTCTAGCGAGGGTTGGTGTAACTGCAATTTCGAACGGCACGGTGAACTGTCCGAGGATGTCGCGTGCAGCGGCTTCATCGGACGCGTTGAACAACATTGCCCGGAGCACGTCGCCACGGGTTCTGTTTTCGAGCATGGTGAGTTCGAATGGGATGCCGGCTTGACGCAGGGCCGCCGCCAGCGTTTCCGCGATTTCGAGCCGCTTGAGCGCCGGTTTGAAGATCTTGCCGACCGCGGTCAACGGCATGATGTCGATGATGCGAACCTGCTTCGGCAGTGCCGCGCGCTCGCCGATCTGGCCGGCGGCGAATTCGGCGAGTTCGGCTTCTGTTACCGTCGCGCCCGGTTTGAGTTGCACGTAGACCACCGGCAGCTCGCCGGCATAAGCGTCCGGACGTGCTACCGCGGCGGCGAATTGCACATCGGGATGGCGTAGTAGTGGACCTTCGATCACAGCCGGATCGATGTTATGGCCACCGCGGATAATCAGTTCTTTCTTGCGTCCGGCGAGCCAGAAATAACCGTCGGCATCTTGTCGACCCAGATCGCCGGTATTGAGCCAGCGACGCCCGTCGCCGAGATCGAGCCAGATGTCGCGATTGTGTTCTTCGGCGAGATAGCCGGCAAATACGTTTGGGCCGGAGACCGCGAGTACACCGTTTTCGTCGACGGCGCAATCGCGCAGATAATGACCGTCGGCATCGAGTACGACGGCCTTCATCGACTGCGCCGGCAGGCACAGGCCGATCGAGCCAATGCGGCGTTCGCCATCTGCCGGATTCAGGCTGCTCACAGCCGAGGTTTCGGTCAGTCCGTAGCCTTCGAGAATCTTGATGCCCGACGCGGTTTCGAACCGGCGAAACACTTCAGTCGGCATTGAAGCCGCACCGCAGATGCCGTATTCAAGCGAACCCAGATCGTGCTTGCCGGTGGGCACCTGCAGGAGCGCCGCGTAAACGGTCGGCACGGCCATGAAGAAATTCACGCGATGTCGCTCGACGATCTCCCAGAAGCGGGGGATCACGCCTTCGCCGCGATAGCCTTGCGGCGTGCCGAGGATCACCTGCGCGCCAACCGAGAACGGGAACAGGCCGGTACAACTCCCTGCGTTCACATGAAACAGCGGCAAGCCGCAGAAGATGCTTTTGCCAGGTTTAAGTCCGGGCAGCGTCTGCATGAGCATCCACGTATTCGCGATCTCGTTGCCGTGCCGACGCTTCGCGATTTTAGGCAGACCGGTGGTGCCGCCGGTACAGAACAGCGACGCGACATCGCTGGCTTCGATGATGCGTTCGCCAAGCAGACGATCGGCCGGTTGCTGGTCGAGCGTTGCGTTGAAATCATGTACGTCCACGTGCGGGGCCAGGCCTTTGCGCAGTTCGGCGTAATCGAATGGCTGCTTTGCAGCGGGCACGCGATCGGCGAGATCGACCAGCATCACATGGCGCAGCGAATCGATCCCGGCCAGCGCAGGCTTCAGTTTTGGCCACAGATCGCTGCCGAGCGTCGGCGCGAGCGTGACCAGTACCGTCGCCTGCATGGCCGTCAGCAGCGAGACGATCGAAGCCGGTTCCAGTAACGGATTGATAGCAGCCGCGATTCCGGCTGTTTCAGCACCCCATATCGTGAAGTGTGTTTCCGGGAGATTGGGCAGCAGGAAACAGACGACATCGTCCTTGCGCACACCGAGCGCATGGAAGCTGTTGGCCGCCTGCGTGATCCGGCGCAGCAGGGCAGCGTAGTCCCACGTTTCCGGATCTTCGTGCATGTCGGCGCGCAGGAAAAACGACAGCGCAGGGGCAGCCGGATCGATTGCCGCGCCGCGCTGGATCATCTCGTACGTACTGACAGGCAGATTCGCGGGTGGCCATTGCGTCTCGCCGGTATGGCTGTGCTGCGAGGGTGCGACGTCCTTCATGTTCGGTTTCCTTGCTTCATGAGCCTGTCGCCGGACCACGCAGGTGGGCGATGAGGCACACACGTCCTAGCGATATTCTTCGGCGAGCCATTCCGCTGCACGCTCGCCAATCATGATGGTCGGCGCATTGGTGTTGCCACTGACAATCTGCGGCATGATCGAAGCATCGGCAATGCGCAGCGCTTCGAGACCACGCACGCGCAACTGCGGATCGACGACGCTGGCCGCGTCACTCCCCATGCGGCAACTACCGACGGGGTGATAAACGGTATCCGCGCGCTCGCGAATCTGTGCGCGCAATTCTTCGTCGCTGCGTGCTGCCGGGTAGAGGTCTTTCGGCTTAAAGGCGGCGAGTGTCGGGGCTTGCATGATCCGGCTCATCAGGCGCGCGCCTCTCACCATCGTCTCGAGATCGTCCGGATTCGACAGAAAGCCTGGATCGATCAATGGAGCGGCATGAATATCGGCGCTCGCAAGCTTGACGCTGCCGCGGCTTTTCGGACGCAACTGACAGACGTGCCCCGTGATGCCGGTACCCAGATGCAACTTGCGCGCATGATCGTCGACGATGGCGATGAGAAAGTGCATCTGAACGTCCGGGCGCGATAGCGACGGATCGCTTTTGAAGAAACCGCCGGCTTCGGCAATATTGCTGGCGATCATCCCGCGATGCTCGCGGCGATAACGGCGAATTTCCTTCATCGTGCGCAACGGTTCGCTTGCGCACACACCCAGTAGCTCCGGGTTGCGCACACGATGACAGGTCACCACATCGAGGTGATCGTGCAGATTGGCGCCCACCTGCGCGGCGTCGTGCACGACCGGAATGCCGTGTGCCGCGAGATGTTCGCCCGGGCCGACACCGGAGCACATCAGCAGTTGCGGCGTGCCAAAGGCACCGCTCGCGAGTACGACTTCGGCACGCGCACGCAAGCTGCGGCGCGCGCCGTTCTGTTCTACTTCGACGCCGACACAGCGCTTTCCTTCGAAGAGAAGTCGCATTGCCTGCGTGTGGGTCAGTACTTCCAGGTTCGGCAACGACGCGCTGTACAGATACGCGCGTGCGGCGTTCCAGCGTTCGCCGCTCTTGATCGTGCGCTGGTACATACCGGCGCCTTCCTGGTCAGCGCCGTTGAAATCGGGGTTGTGCGGCAAACCGGCTTCGCGGGCCGCTTCGATGAACGCGAGCGAAAACGGATTGGGGTCGGGCGTATCGCTGACATGCAGCGGACCGCCGCTGCCGTGCCACTCATCGTCGCCGCGCGTGTTGTCTTCGGCGCGTTTGAAGTAGGGCAGAACCTCGTTCCAGCTCCAGCCGGCGCAGCCTTGCCCGGCCCAGTCGTCGTAGTCGTCGTGCTGACCGCGGATATACACCATCGCATTGATGGAGCTCGAGCCGCCGATGACGCGCCCACGCGGCTGGTAGCCGCGGCGGCCATTCAGGCCCGGCTGCGGCACGGTCTCATAGGCATAATTGCGCGCATTGCGGCGTGGTCCGACGAGCGCAACAGCCGTCGGAACACGAATCAGAAAGCTGTTGTCGTCGGGCCCCGCTTCGAGCAGCGCAATGCGGGCCTGCGGGCGCAGGCGCGCCAGACGTCCCGCGACTGCGCAGCCGCCCGAGCCGCCACCGACGACGATGAAATCGTATTCCAAGGATGCTCCTCTCAGATATCTCGTGTCCCGAGATGTGCTTCGGCGCCACGCAACCGCGCCCTGGTGCGGCCTTTTCGTGCGTTTTAACGTAACAGCATTGTTATTATTGACGGCAATCGTAACAGTGGTGTTTCGATTGAACAAGAATTTTGCAGTTGCCTAGGGGAAGACACTGAGATGCCCGGCGATATGCCAGATAACATAACGCGGATGTTATGATTTGCGCCGTGTATGTGTTTGCTGAGGCGATGACCCCGATGTCGACTTCCCCACCCGATGCGGTGCGCCGCACCAGGACAACGAAAAAGGCTGAACCCAAAGCACGCAGGCCAGGACGTCCGTCCGCAGACGAACCTTCAGGGCAGGAGTTGCGTGAACTGGTGATCGATGCGGCGAGAAGCGTCTACGCCGAGCATGGCTTTCATCGCAGTTCCGTCGAACAGTTGCTGGTGGCCGCGAAGATTTCGCGCCCCACGTTCTACCGGTTGTTCGACGATAAACGTGAGGTGTTCGACGAACTGATTGCGAGACTCAAGGCGGGGTTGGCGGAATCGGTGACGCAGGCCATGGCGAGAGCCAGCTCGCTGCATGAACTGGTCGAGTACGGGCTCGATGCTTTCTTCGAGTGGCAGAGCGAAGACGCAGCGGTAATAGGCGCGCTATACCGCGAGATACACGATCTGAATTCGCCCGCGAGCGCCCATCGCGACCGCACGGTGGCCTACTTGAACGAAGCGTTCACGAAGCGGGCAGAAGCGCTCGGATATCCGAAAGTCGATCCACTGCTATACGACGCGTTGCTGCATGTCACCGAGTATGTCGCTGCGATGTCTTTCATGAACAACCCGACATCGAAAGCGCAGATTCGCAGAAGTCGTCAGGTCGCGTCGAGGATCATGCTGGCGGCGCTGCTGTCCGGGGTGGACGATCGCCAGATTCCGCCGCTTCCTCTGCTCGGTGCGAAGAGAAGCCGGCGGGGCGGTGAGCCGCGTCGCGGCCACCGCGGTACGGCTTATTCGCTTTGCGACGGCGGCACGAACCCCGACGCCTGATCGGCACCTTCGCCGAAGAAGAACTTTTCGGTCTGCTTCATCAGATACTGGCGCGCGCGCGGATCGGCCATGTTCAGGCGGTTTTCGTTGATCAGCATGGTCTGCTGCTTGAGCCATGCCTGCCAGGCTTCCTTCGAGATGCCCTCGTAAATCCGTTTGCCGAGTTCGCCGGGTAGCGGCGGGAAATCGAGGCCTTCGGCTTCCTTGCCGAGCTTCGCGCATTGAACCAAACGAGCCATGCTGTGCTTCTCCTGTAATCGATGTGGGGTGGCAGTCGCGCCTGTGCCGCGTATGCGGTGCTCAGAGCTGCTTCATCAGCACAAGTGACTTGCGCTGCCAGTTATATAGACGACGGCGATCTTCGGGCAGGTCGTCGACCGTTGCCTTTACAAAGCCGCGTTTGAGGAACCAGTGTTCGGTGCGGGTCGTCAGCACGAAGATGCGCGTGAGACCGCGGGCCCGCGCGCGCTGCTCGATGCGCTTGAGCAACCGCTCGCCGTCGCCGGAACCTTGCGCTTCCGGTGCGACCGTCAGGCACGCCATTTCGCCGATGCGCTCCTGCGGATACGGATAGAGCGCCGCGCAGCCGAATAGCACCGCATCGTGCTCGATCACCGAGAAGTGGTCGATGTCGCGTTCGATCTGGTGGCGATCGCGCCGCACGAGCGTGCCGTCGGTTTCGAGCGGCTCGATCAGCGTCAGGAGGCCGCCGACGTCGTCCGGCGTCGCTTCGCGCAGGCTTTCCAGATTCTCGTACGAGATCATCGTGCCGACGCCATCGTGCAGGAACAGTTCGAGCAGCAGGCTGCCGTCGAGCGCGTATGGAATGATGTGCGCCCGTGCGACTCCGCCGCGGCACGCGCGGATCGAGTGCTTCAAATAGAAGCCCGCGTCGCCAGTGACTTCGCCGCTTTCATGCAGTTTGAAAGCGTCGTCGAGCGACAGTTCGCGGATCAGCTCGCTCTGGTCGTCCATCAGACCGGGCGTTTCGGTGAGAAACACGATCTTGTCGGCGCGCAGCGCGATGGCCGCGGCGGACGCAACGTCTTCCATCGACAGATTGAACGCTTCGCCGGTCGGCGAGAAACCGAGCGGCGACAGCAACACGAGCTTGCGGCTTGCCAGCGAATGGCGGATCGAATCCGCGTCGATCTTGCGCACGACACCGGTGTGCGCGAAATCGACGCCGTCGAGAATCCCGACCGGCCGCGCGGTGACGAAGTTGCCGGACACGACGCTGATGTGCGCATGCGCCATCGGCGTGTTCGGCAAGCCCTGGCTGATCGCGGCTTCGATGTCGAGGCGCACTTCGCCGGCGGCTTCTTTCGCGGATTCGAGCGCGCGGGCATCGGTGATGCGCATGCCGTGCGAGAACTCGGATTCGACGCCGTGCAGGCTCATCTGCTCTTCGACCTGCGGGCGTGAGCCGTGTACCAGCACGATCTGGATGCCCATCGCCTGCAGCAGCGCGATGTCGGAGACGAGCGCACTGAGCAGGCCCTCGTGCACCACTTCGCCGCCGAACCCGACGACGAACGTCTTGTTCCGGAACTCGTGAATATAGGGGGCGACCGAACGCATCCAGTCGACAAATTGCGCATGCGGCAAGTCGGATTCCAGGGCTTGGGGGGCCGCCGGAACGCTCTCGGGCGCGGGGACGAGGTCGGGTTGAGAATTCATGCCCGGGATTATAATGCGCCCCCATGTCGAATGTATCCAAAAGTCCCGCTTCGCCGGATGCGAAAAATGCGTCGGGTGCCGGGCAAGACAAGCCGGCGCAGCCCCGCCCCGACACGGCGCCCGCGCGGCGCCCGCAGCAGCACGCGCCGAAGCATGTGTCGAAGCCGCCGCGCCGTGGGCCATCTGGAGCGCCAGGAGTGTCTGGCCAGCCCGGTGAGCCCGGTAAATCCACGGGCAATAACAACCGTCCCGCTCCGCGCGCGCCGCGCATCGTCGAGCCGAACCCGATCCCGCCGATCACCTTCCCGGAAGCGCTGCCGGTCTCCGGCCGGCGCGACGAAATCGCGCGTGCGATTGCCGGGAATCAGGTCGTGATCGTCAGTGGTGAAACCGGTTCGGGCAAGACGACCCAGTTGCCGAAAATCTGTCTTACGCTTGGCCGCGGTCTTGGCGCCGGCGGCTCGGGCCTGATCGGGCACACGCAGCCGCGGCGTATCGCGGCGTCCGCGACCGGCCGCCGGATCGCCGAAGAACTCGGTACGCCGTTCGGCGAAGTGGTCGGCTACAAGGTGCGCTTCACCGACAATCTCGCTCCGGGCGCGTCGGTCAAGCTGATGACCGACGGTATCCTGCTGGCCGAAACGCAGACCGATCCGCTGCTGCGCGCGTACGACACGCTGATCATCGACGAAGCACACGAGCGCAGCCTGAACATCGATTTTCTGCTCGGCTACCTGAAAGAGATCCTGCCGAAGCGGCCCGATCTGAAGCTGATCGTCACGTCCGCCACGATCGACGCGGACCGTTTTGCGCGGCACTTCGGCAGTGACGAGCGGCCGGCGCCGGTGATCGAGGTGAGCGGCCGGCTCTATCCGGTCGAGGTGCGCTACCGGCCGGTCGCCGAAGACAGCCCCGCGGTGAAGGCCGCCGAAGGCACGGCCGGCCGCGAGCGGGCCCGCGGCGGCGCGGGCCGCGACCGCGATCTGATGGAGGCGATCGTCGATGCGGTCGACGAGCTGTGCCGCGAAGGTCCGGGCGACGTGCTGGTGTTCCTGCCCGGCGAGCGCGAGATTCGCGACGCCGCGGAAGCGCTGCGCAAGCACCATCCACCGCATACGGAAATCCTGCCGCTGTTCGCGCGGCTGTCGGCGGCGGAGCAGGAACGCGTGTTCCGCACGTCGAGCGCGCGGCGCATCGTGCTCGCGACCAACGTCGCCGAAACTTCGCTGACGGTGCCGGGCATCCGCTATGTGGTCGATACCGGGCTGGCGCGCGTCAAGCGCTATTCGTACCGCAACAAGGTCGAGCAGTTGCAGGTCGAGTCGATCTCGCAAGCGGCGGCGAACCAGCGCGCGGGCCGCTGCGGCCGGGTGGCCGACGGTATCTGTATCCGTCTTTACGAAGAGACCGATTTCCAGGCGCGGGTGCGTTTCACCGATCCGGAAATCCTGCGCTCGTCGCTGGCGGCGGTGATTCTGCGGATGAAGTCGCTGCATCTGACCGGAATTGAAACCTTCCCGTTTATCGAGCCGCCGCCGGGCCGCGCGATCGCCGACGGTTACCAGTTACTGAACGAACTCGGCGCCGTCGATGACGACAACGCGCTGACGCCGCTCGGCCGCGAGCTGGGGCGCTTGCCGCTCGATCCGCGGGTCGGCCGGATGATTCTTGCCGCGCGCGACCAGCAGGCGTTGCGCGAGGTGCTGATTATTGCGAGCGCACTCTCGGTGCAGGACCCGCGCGACCGGCCGATCGAGGCGCAGGAGCAGGCCGATCAGGCGCACCGGCGTTTCGCCGACGAGCGTTCGGAATTCCTGCAGTGGCTGAAGATCTGGGCGTGGTTCGAAGAAGCGATCGAGCACAAGAAGTCGAACCGGCAGTTGGCCGACGCGTGCCGCGCGAATTTCCTGTCGCATCTGCGCTTGCGCGAATGGCGCGACGTGCACTCGCAACTGCTGACGGTAGTGCGCGAACACGGCTGGCGTCTGAACGAAACCGAAGCGACCTTCGAGCAGATCCATCTCGCGTTGCTCACGGGCCTGCTCGGCAATATCGGCCTGAAAGCCGACGACGAACCGCACTACCTCGGCGCGCGCGGTATCAAGTTCTTCCTGTGGCCGGGTTCGGCGCTGGTGAAGAAAGCAGGGCGCTGGGTAATCGCCGCCGAACTCGTCGAGACGAGCCGGCTGTACGCACGCTGTATCGCGAAGATCGAGCCGGAGTGGATCGAGCGGGTCGGCGCGCATCTATTGAAGAAATCGCTCTCCGAGCCGCACTGGGAAAAGCGCGCGGCCCAGGTGTCGGCGTTCGAGCGGGCGGTGCTGTACGGCCTGACGGTGTATCACCGGCGGCGTGTGAGTTTCGGCAAACAGGACCCGGCGCGGGCGCGCGAGCTGTTTATCCGCGGCGCGCTGGTCGAAGGCGAATTCGACACGAAGCTCGCGTTCTTTGCACATAACCGCAAGTTGTTCGCCGATATCGAGCAGCTCGAACACAAGTCGCGTCGTCAGGATGTGCTGGTCGACGACGAACTGATTTTCGGCTTCTACGATCAGGCGATTCCGCAGGGCATGCATACGGGCGCCGCGTTCGAGCGCTGGTATCGCGACGAGGTGAAGAAGAGCGGGCAGCCGGAAGAGCGCTTGCGGCTGCTGTATCTGTCGCGCGATGACCTGATGCGGCACGAAGCTGCCGGTGTTACCACCGATCTGTTCCCGAAGCGGATGACGATGTCGGGTGTCGAGATGACACTAACGTATCACTTCGAGCCAGGCACGCCGCGCGATGGCGTGACGCTCGCGCTGCCGCTGTATGCGCTGAACCAGGTCGACGCACGGCGCTGCGAGTGGCTCGTGCCGGGCATGATCAAGGAAAAGACCCAGTTGCTGCTGAAGTCGCTGCCGCAGAAGCTGCGCCGTCATTGCGTGCCGCTGCCGGAATACGCAGCGGGTTTTGTCGAACGCACCGGCGGTCCGCGTTTTGGCGCGGGCGGTCTGCTCGAAACGTTGATCGCGGATATCCGCGAACAGACGCAGGTCGCCGTCCGGCAAGCGGACTTCAAGCTCGAAACGCTGGCGGCGCACCTGTTCATGAATTTCAAGGTCGTCGACGAGCACGGACGACAGCTCGCGATGGGTCGCAATCTCGCGCAGTTGCGCGCTGAACTCGGTGGTCAG
The DNA here is from genome assembly GCF_002362315.1 of Paraburkholderia acidicola. Lineage (GTDB taxonomy): Bacteria > Pseudomonadota > Gammaproteobacteria > Burkholderiales > Burkholderiaceae > Paraburkholderia > Paraburkholderia acidicola. The sequence continues at coordinate 166,051 of NZ_MTZV01000002.1, read as the reverse complement.
GCGCAGCAGCATTTTCAGCAGATTGCGGCGGGGGCGGCCGGTGCTGCGCTTGCCGATGTGGCGGGTGGGGGTGCCAGTGTTGCTGCGAGTACGCGCGGTGCCGCAGCCGGAGCGTTGCCAGTACCGGCGACGCGTGGCAAACCCACGTCCGCGGCGCCACAAACCGCACGGCAAGAAGGCACGGCGTCTGGCACGGCGCTCTACGAAAACCTCACCACCTGGAATTTCGGCAAGCTGCCTGAACTGCTCGAAATCCGCCGCGGCGGGCAGACGCTGTTCGGCTATCCGGCGCTCGTCGATCGCGGCACACATTGCGACGTCGAGGTATTCGATTCGCCCGATGAAGCTGCGCGCATCCATCGCGCGGGTCTGCGGCGGCTCTTCGCGCTGCAGTTGCGCGAGCCGATCCGCTACCTTGAGAAGAACCTGCCGGGGTTGCGCGAGATGGCGATGCAGTTCATGCCGCGCGGCTCTCAGGAAGAATTGCGCGACCAGTTGATCGACGTCGCGCTCGATCGCGCGTGCCTGCAAGAACCGCTGCCCGACGACGACGCGAGTTTTCACGCGCGCCGTGACGAAGGCAAGGGGCGCCTCACGTTGCTCGCTCAGGAGATCGCGCGGCTGGTTGGGCAGATTCTCGGCGAGTACGCGGCGGCCGCGAAGAAACTCGTGCAGGCGAAGTCGTTCGGCGCGGCGTATGCGGATCTCAGCAGCCAGCTCGATACGTTGATCGGAAAACGCTTTGTCATCGATACACCGTATCAGCAGCTCACGCATTTTCCTCGCTATCTGAAGGGCATCGCGCTGCGCATCGACAAGCTGAAAGCCGATTCGGCACGCGATGCCCGGCAGTCGGCGGAATTCCAGCCGCTGTTGCAGCACTATCAACGCGCGCTCGCGCAGCGCGGTGGCGTCGCCGATCCGCGTCTTGCGGAGTTTCGCTGGCTGCTCGAAGAACTGCGCATTTCACTGTTCGCGCAGGAACTGCGTACGCCGATGCCGGTGTCGGTGAAGCGGCTCGTCAAGGTGTGGGAATCGATGCAGCGTTGAACGTAGCGGGGTTTGCGGCTAATTGCAGCAAACCCCGGCAACCGCGCGCTCTGGCAAACGTTCTACAATGACGGCTGTTCTTCGAAGTCATTCTTCATGTCCATATTCTCTCTTCGTCGTTTGACCGGTACGTTCGCAGCGGGTGCGGCGATGGTTGCCGCAGCAGGTCTGTTTTCCCCGGCAGTTCACGCGAACAACGTGATCGTGCTCAATTCCGGCGAAGCCACGCTGAGCCTGATCGACGAGGCCACGCGTCAGGTGGTGTCGACCGTGCCGACCGGCAAGGAGCCGCACCATCTGATGGCGACGCCCGACAACGCGTCGCTGATCGTCGCGAATTCGGTGTCCAACAACCTGTTGTTCGTCGATCCGAAAACCGGCAAGCCGCAACGCTGGATCGAAAACATCGAAGATCCCTACCAGATCGTTTTTTCACCCGACCGTAAATGGCTCGTTACGACGGGGCTGCGGCTCGACCGTCTGGACATCTATCACTTCGACGGACGCGACCCGACGCTCGCGAAGCGTCTGCCGCTCGCGGTGATGCCAAGCCATATGGCGTTCACGAACGACAGCAAAACCGTATTTGTAACGCTGCAGGTTTCTGGCGAACTGGCTGCGATCGATCTGCCGACGCAGACCATCAAGTGGAAGATGAAACTCGGCAAGGTGCCGGCCGGCCTGTGGATGACCCCCGGCGAAAAGTACCTGCTGGTTGGCATGACCGGCGCCGATTACGTCGCGGTGGTGGACTGGAGAAACCAGACCATCGTCAAGACGATCCCGACCGGCAAGGGCGCGCATAACTTCCGCTCGCTCGCGGACGGCCGGCACGTCGCAGTATCGAACCGGGTAGCGAGTACGATCAGCATCATCGACGAAGAGTCGTTGACCAACGTCGGCGATATCACTGGCCTGATGCCAGGACCGGACGACATGGAACTCACGGCAGACAAGCGGTATTTGTGGGTGACGTTCCGCTTCGCGAAGCACGTCGGCATCATCGACCTGAGCACGCGCAAGCTGATCCAGACTATCGCGGTGGGTCGTTCGCCGCACGGCATCTATTTCTACGACCGCGCACCGGTCACGGCGCCGAACGGCGCGTGATGCGGGCACGAGTAAGCACCAACCGGCACGATCGGTAAGGCACGACAGACACCATGTTCCAGCTGATCTTCTCCGCGCTCGACAGCTTCGTTTCGACGGTGCAGACCACGCTGTACGTCGATATCGTGCAGCCGCTGCTGTTTCGCTTCGATCTGATGGGCTACGACGAAGACACCTACGACAGCCTGTACTGGGTGATCGTCGGCGTGTTCGAGGTGCTGGCGATGTACGCGGTACTGCGGCCGCTCGAAGCGCTGCGTCCGGTCGAGAAATGGGAAAACCGCAAGGCGGTGCGTGTCGACGTGCTCTATACATGGATTGCGAAGCTCGGCATCCTGAACCTGTTTTTCTTCTTCGCGCTGCAACCGCTGTTCGATCACGTACAGGGCTGGCTGCGGCTGCACAACATCGCGAACTTCGAGATCGACAACCTGTGGCCCGGCGTCACGACGCAACCGCTCGTGACATTCGTGATCTATCTGCTGGTGCTCGATTTCGCTGGGTACTGGTATCACCGCGGGCAACATCGTGTCGGCATCTGGTGGGAATTGCACGCGGTGCATCACAGCCAGCGCCAGATGTCGCTATGGACCGACGACCGTAACCATCTGCTCGACGATCTGATGCAGGCGTGTTTCTTTGCGCTGATCGCGCTGGTGATCGGTGTGCCGCCCGCGCAGTTCGTCGTCCTCGTCGCTATCACCAACCTTGCGCAAAGCGTCCAGCACGCGAATATCCGTCTGTACTTCGGCCGGTTCGGCGAACGGTTGCTGGTCAGTCCGACGTTTCATCGCCGGCATCATGCGATTGGCTACGGGCACGAGGGCCTCAAGTACGGCTGCAACTTCGGCGTACTGTTTCCATGGTGGGACATGCTGTTTCGCAGCGTCTCGTGGAACCGCGAGATGGAACCGACGGGGATTCGCGACCAGCTCGATGGCCGGCGCTATGGCGATGGTTTCTGGGCGCAGCACGGGCTGGCCTTCGTGCGGATCGGCAAGCGGCTCACCGCGAAACGGCGCGGATCAGGCAAGGATGCCGCGGCGCTCTGAACGGACCGGTGCGGCCGCGCTCGCACGGCTTACGTCGCCGTGCGGTTTACCGGGTGCCGGGCGAGTGGTTTATCCTGTCCCCGTGACACCTTCGTTCAATTCTTTTCACCGCTTCAATCACCGGCACCGGCTCGCATGAATGATCTGTTGCGCTCGTTCGGGCGCGCGCTGACGAGTGCGCTCCACCCGCGCATGCTCTGGCTGACCTTTATGCCGTTTGCGGCGGCAACGGTCGTGTGGGGCGTGATTCTCTGGTTCTTCTGGCAGACGCTGACCGGCGTTGCGCGTACATGGCTCGATAGCTGGTCGTTCACGACGACGCTGTACGGGCTGTTCAACTGGCTCGGGTTTTCGTCGCTGCATGCGGTGATCGCGCCGTTTCTCGTCGTCGCACTCGCCATCCCGCTGATCGTCGTCTCCGTACTGCTGCTGATCGCCACGCTATCGATGCCGGCCGTGGTCCGGCATCTGTCGCAGCGGCAGTTCACGAGCCTCGAGATGCGGCGCGGCGGGACATGGTACGGTAGCCTCGCGCATTCGCTGTTCACGACGCTGATCTGTCTCGTACTGCTCGTGGTGACGTTGCCGCTCTGGCTCGTGCCGCCGTTCTTCGCGCTGATTCCGCCGCTACTGTGGGGCTGGCTCACGTACCGCGTGATGACTTACGATGCGCTTGCGCTGCATGCAAGCGCCGACGAGCGGCGTGCGCTGATCCGGCGCTACCGGCTGCCGTTGCTGCTGATCGGCGTCGCGAGCGGTTTGCTCGGCTCGCTGCCTACCTTGTTGTGGGCATCGTCGGTCTGGCTGATTGTGCTGTTTCCGGTGGTGACCGCGGTGACCATCTGGATCTATGCGTTCATCCTCGTGTTTTCGGCGCTCTGGTTCGGCTACTACTGCCTGCGCGCGCTGCAACGGATGCGCGCCGAAGAGCAGGGCGCCCGCACGACGGCGACCCCTTACTGACTTCTTATCGAGAGGCGGCCATGGCATTTGGCGTCATCATCATCGGCGATGAAATCCTGTCGGGTAGACGCTCGGACAAGCATCTGCCGAAAGTCATCGAACTATTGAGCGCACGCGGACTGTCGCTCGAATGGGCCGACTATATCGGCGACGATCCGCAACGTATCGTCGATACGCTGCGTCGCACGTTTGCCTCGGGCGATATCGTGTTTTCGACCGGCGGTATTGGCGCCACGCCCGACGATCACACGCGCCAGTGCGCAGCAACCGCGCTCGGTGTGCCGCTCGAACTGCATCCGGAAGCTTCGGTGCTGATCCAGGAGCGGATTCGCGAGACGCATCCAGCGAACTCTCCCAAGCCAGTCGATCTCGACTCGCCGGACAACCGACATCGTCTGAACATGGGTACGTTCCCGCGCGGTGCGTCGATCATTCCGAACGGCTACAACAAGATCCCGGGCTTCTCGGTCGGCGATCATCACTTCGTGCCGGGCTTTCCGGTGATGGCGTGGCCGATGATCGAATGGGTACTGGACACGAAGTACGCGCACCTGCATCACGCGATGCCGCACGCGGAGAAGTCGCTGCTGGTGTTCGAGATGCCCGAGTCGACGTTGACGCCGCTCATGGAGAAGATCGAGCGTGATTTTCCTGGCGTGCGGGTGTTCAGCTTGCCGAGCGTCGGCGATGCGGAGCGTGGTGGCGTCTACGCGCGCCGGCATATTGATCTGGGCGTGAAGGGCGAGCCCGAAGCGGTGGCTGCGGCGTTCGTGAAACTGCGCGAAGGCGTGCATCAGCTGGGCGGCGATATCGTTGAGCCGGTGGTGGCTGACGTACCGTTTGTGGCGGGCAAGCCGCAAGGTTAACTTTTGACTTAACGAATGACGCGCTGCGCGGCCGGACGCGCAGCATCATCGGCCTGTCACATCGGGCGCCGAGCATGGGGCATGAATGCAGCCGTTCAGCGTGTCACGCGCCGATCCACGGCAAGCCGCGAAAGCACCATCCCGCCACCGTCTTGCGATGCCCCTGGCCATCCTTGTCGCCCTCGAATCCTTCCAGCAGATCGAATGCACGCGTGAAGCCGGCCTGGGTCGCGGCGATCGCGGCGAGCTTCGAGCGCGCCGCGCTACGGCACAGCAGGAGGACGGGGGTATCGGGGGAGACGACGAGGCGTAGTTGCTCGAGGAATTCCGGATTCGGCACGCCGCCTGGGTAGCGGGTCCATTCGACATGAGCGTACTGACCGTCGCCGATCACCGGGCGGCCGACCCAGTCGAGTTCGGCGCGCGTGCGCACGTCGACGAGCCGGGCGCTGGTGTCGAGTTGAAGAAGCTCGAAGGCTTCGGCCGGGGACACGGCGCCCGCATACGGCAACTGGTTCTCGGTACGGCGCCTGTCGGCCTGGGCGTACAGCTGTTCGAGCGTGCTCATGACGGCAAATCTCCTTCGGACCAAAGGAGCATTCTAGCTCGCGGAAGGTGGCGGCATCAGTGGGTCGTCAGGGCGTGACAACGCGGCACATCGGTTTTGGGTGGTGGCAGGGATGTTTGGGGAAGTTGTCTGGCGGGTGCGTTAAAGTGGTGCATATTTTCAGAAATGCACTAATGTGGTGTTCAATAGTGGCGCGTACTTTTGGGTTGCACCGAGATAGTGCTTCTTTGCTATCGTCGCCACGGTGCAGCGCTGCATGGAGCCCCGCCGATTCCCCGCAAACGCGCGCCGGCAAACGCGCTGCGCCGCTTTGGCGCATGTATGGCATGGAAGCTGCTTTATTGGTGCCGATCGATTCAGTCACGGGCCGCATGCCCTGATTCCCTGCTATCAGGATCAGGTGGACGTACCGGGATGGGTCAGCTAGATTTGGGCGGCGGCTCGATCCGCCGAATTCGTTAATCAGGAGATAGGTTATGAGTAAATCCGTGGCCGACGTCATGCAAATCGTCAAAGACGAAGACGTCAAGTTTGTCGACTTTCGTTTCACCGACACGCGCGGCAAAGAGCAACACGTTTCGGTGCCGGTGTCGGCATTCGATGAAGACAAATTCGAAAGTGGCCATGCGTTTGACGGTTCGTCGATTGCCGGCTGGAAGGGCATCGAGGCTTCGGACATGCTGCTGGTGCCGGACGCCGACACTGCGTTCATCGACCCGTTCTACGAAGAATCGACGCTCGTGCTGACCTGCGACGTCGTCGAGCCGGCAGACGGCAAGGGCTACGAACGCGATCCGCGCTCGCTCGCGAAGCGCGCTGAAGCGTACCTGAAGAGCTCGGGTCTCGGCGACACCGCGTACTTCGGTCCGGAACCTGAATTCTTCATCTTCGACTCGGTCCAGTGGAACACGGACATGTCGGGCAGCTTCGTGAAGATCGGTTCGGAAGAAGCACCGTGGTCGTCGGCGAAAGAATTCGAAGGCGGCAACACGGGTCACCGTCCTGGCGTGAAGGGCGGTTACTTCCCGGTCGCACCGGTCGATTCGTTCCAGGACATCCGCTCGGAAATGTGTCTGCTGCTCGAGCAGATCGGCATTCCGGTCGAGGTGCACCACCACGAAGTGGCCGGTCAAGGCCAGAACGAAATCGGCACCAAGTTCTCGACGCTCGTGCAGCGCGCCGACTGGACGCAGCAACTGAAGTACATCGTCCACAACGTTGCGCACACGTATGGCAAGACGGCGACGTTCATGCCGAAGCCGATCGTCGGCGACAACGGTTCGGGCATGCACGTGCACCAGTCGGTGTGGAAGGACGGCCAGAACCTGTTCGCAGGCAACGGCTACGCCGGCCTGTCGGAATTCGCGCTGTTCTACATCGGCGGCATCATCAAGCATGCTCGCGCGCTGAACGCGATCACGAACCCGACGACCAACTCGTACAAGCGTCTCGTGCCGCACTTCGAAGCACCGGTGAAGCTCGCCTACTCGGCGCGCAACCGTTCGGCATCGATCCGCATTCCGCACGTGTCGAGCCCGAAGGGCCGCCGTATCGAAACGCGCTTCCCGGATCCGATGGCGAATCCGTACCTGTGCTTCTCGGCGCTGCTGATGGCCGGTCTGGACGGCGTGCAGAACAAGATTCACCCGGGCGAAGCTGCCGACAAGAACCTGTACGACCTGCCGCCGGAAGAGGATGCAAAGATCCCGACCGTGTGTGCCGGCCTCGATCAGGCGCTCGAAGCACTCGACAAGGATCGCGAGTTCCTGACGCGCGGCGGTGTGTTCACCGACGCGATGATCGATGCGTACCTGGGTCTGAAGGAAGCCGAACTGCAACGCGTGCGCATGACCACGCACCCGGTCGAGTTCGAACTGTACTACTCGCTGTAAGCGGCGATGGCGCTTCGCCTGCTACGCAAGCGAAGCGCGCGCCCGACGCTCGCGATCGGTGACGAAGGGACGGCGGCGCCGTCCTTTTTTTTCGGCCACGCGAGTGGTATTGCTTCACGCAGTTGCTCTATGCAGTTGCTCTATGCAGTTGCTCTATGCAGTTGCTTCATCTAGTCACAACACTGTCTCATACCGGCCAGACTGAACGATGGTTCTGAAGAATCTGATCAAGGCGAGAAAGGGACATGCGGAGGCGCTGTCCGACGACCCGCAACTCGTCGACTCCGGCCTGCTGACGGGTTTCGAGGCGTTGCCGACCGTCGTGCTCGTGCTCGAGAAGCGCACGCTGCGGGTGGCGTTTGCGAATCCATCCGCGGAAGCGATGCTCGAACTGTCGCGGCGACAGTTGAGGCAGATGGCATGGCCCGATATTTTCACGAACGCCGATGAACTGGTCGCGACGATCGCATCGATCGCGGCGCAACGTTTTCATGCGACGCATCTCGACGCGGTGCTCGAACGCACCGCACACGAGCCGCTGCATGTGCATGCGATAGTTGGTTTTCTCGAAAGCGCACCCGACTACGTGCTGCTCGAACTCTTCGAAAACGAGCGCCATATGCGCTCGGATCGCGAAGAGCGCATTCACGATCTGACCGCGGTCAACAAGCAGTTGATCCGCAACCTTGCGCACGAAATCAAGAATCCGCTCGGCGGGATTCGCGGGGCGGCGCAGTTACTCGAATTCGAACTCGGCGCGCGCGAGCGCGACGAACTGCGCGAATACACGCAGGTGATCATCAAGGAATCGGACCGGCTGCAGACGCTCGTGGACCGACTGCTTGAGCCGCACCGTCATCCACATGTGGTTGGCGACGTGAACATTCACGAAGTGTGCGAGCGCGTGCGCGCGGTGATCATGGCCGAGTTCCCACGCGGCCTCACGATCGAGCGCGACTACGACGTGAGCGTGCCCGATCTGCGCGGCGACAAGGAACAACTGATCCAGGCGCTGCTGAACATCGTGCGTAACGCAGCGGAAGCGCTGCGCGAACGGATTTCGCAAGGCGACGCGCGTATCGAGTTGCGCACGCGTATTGCACGCAAGGTGACCGTTGCAAAACGTCTGTGCAAGCTGGCACTGGACTTGCATATCATCGACAACGGCCCAGGCATTCCGAATGAGATTCGCGACCGTATCTTCTACCCGCTCGTTTCTGGGCGCGAAGACGGCAGCGGTCTTGGTCTCACACTGGCGCAGACCTTCGTGCAGCAGCACGATGGACTGATCGAAGTGGAGAGCCGCCCGGGGCACACCGAGTTTCAGATTCTGCTGCCGCTCGACTGCTAGAACCAACGCCTCTCAAGACTTCTGACCGACCTATATGAAGCCGATCTGGATAGTAGACGACGATCAATCGATACGCTGGGTGCTCGAAAAAGCACTCGCCCGCGAGAACTTCGCGACGCGTAGTTTCGCCAACGTCCGCGAAGCCGCGGGTGCGCTCGATCACGATAGCCCACAGGTGCTGGTTTCCGATATCCGCATGCCTGGCGGCTCGGGGCTCGAACTGTTGCAGACCGTGCGGGAGAAGGTGCCGGGGCTGCCCGTCATCATCATGACCGCGTTCTCCGATCTCGACAGTGCGGTCGCGGCTTTTCAGGGCGGCGCGTTTGAGTATCTGGCCAAACCGTTCGATGTCGACAAGGCGGTCGAACTGATCCGCCGCGCCGTCGACGAGAGCATGCGCGGCGAACAGACCTGGGATGAACGTGTCGCCGACGCGCCCGAGATGCTCGGCCAGGCACCGGCAATGCAGGACATGTTTCGCGCAATCGGCCGCCTGTCGCACTCGGCGGCGACTGTGCTGATCACCGGGGAGTCGGGTAGCGGCAAGGAGCTCGTTGCACGCGCGTTGCATCGCCATAGCCCGCGCGCGAACGGACCGTTCATCGCGCTGAATACCGCGGCGATTCCGAAGGATCTGCTCGAGTCCGAACTGTTCGGTCATGAGCGCGGCGCGTTCACCGGTGCGCAGGCGATGCGCCAGGGTCGCTTCGAGCAGGCGGAAAACGGCACGCTGTTTCTCGATGAAATCGGCGACATGCCGTTCGATCTGCAGACGCGCCTCTTGCGCGTGCTGTCCGACGGGCAGTTCTATCGGGTCGGCGGCCATAACCCGCTGCGCGCGAACGTGCGCGTGATCGCGGCCACGCACCAGAATCTGGAATCGCGCGTACGTCAGGGGCTGTTTCGCGAGGATCTGTATCACCGGCTCAACGTGATCCGTTTGCGTCTGCCGGCGCTGCGCGAACGCAACGAAGACATCCCATTGCTCACGCGACACTTTCTGCAGAAGAGCGCGCGCGATCTCGGCGTCGAACCGAAGCGCGTTTCCGACGAAGCTTTGGCTTACCTCACGTCGCTAACGTTTCCAGGCAATGTGCGGCAGCTCGAGAATCTCGCGAACTGGCTGACCGTGATGGCGCCCGCGCAGACGATCGAGATCAAGGATCTGCCGCCCGATCTCGTGCCGGGGCACGCGGGCAGTATCGAGAGCAGTGGGTTGATCGGCGGGGATGTGACGGGTGGTGCTGCGGGCGGCATCGGGTCGCCCGCGATTTCGACGAACGGCTTGGGCGGTGTGCCGTTGATGGGCGGTGTGGCGGGGACGGTATCCGCGACGACGCCGGTTAGCGTATGGGAAAACGGCTTGCGCACGGAAGTGGCGAGAATGCTGCGCGAGAATTCCGCCGATGTGATGGACGAACTGTCACGCCGGTTCGAAGCAGCAGTGATTCGCGAAGCGCTCGATTTCACGCGCGGTCGTAAAGTCGAAGCGGCCGAACGGCTTGGTATCGGCCGCAATACGATTACGCGCAAGATTCAGGAACTGCATCTCGAGCCGTGATGTTTGCGGCGGCGTGCGCGTGCACTGCGTTGTGCACGTCGCTCGCGCATGCGGACGCGGCGCGGGTCGCGATGGACCCGTTAGCGGCTTCTGCGTCTAGTCGATCTGCGCGACTACCGGCGTGTGATCGGAAGGCTGGTCCCACTTGCGCGGCGTCTTGTCGATGTCGCAGAACGTGCAGACCGCGGCGAGCGGCTTCGATAGCAGGATGTGATCGATGCGCAGCCCCGCGTTGCGGCGGAACGCGAGCATCCGGTAATCCCACCACGAGAATGCCTTGTCGGGCTGGTCGAACAGACGAAACGCGTCGACGAGTCCGAGCTCGATGAGCCCAACGAACGCGGCGCGCTCTTCGGGCGAGACCAGATTCTGTCCTTCCCATGCTTGCGGATCGTGTACGTCGCGATCATCGGGGGCGATGTTGTAGTCGCCGAGCAGCGCGAGCTTCGGATACTGCGCGAGTTCCTGAGCGAGCCACGTGTGCAGTGCTGCGAGCCAGCTCAGCTTGTACGCAAACTTCTCCGTGCCCGGCGCCTGACCATTCGGAAAATACGCGGAGATCACGCGCGCACCTTCGACGGTCGCGGCGATCACGCGTTGCTGCGGGTCTTCGAAACCAGGGATGTTGCGCACGACGCTCACGTCGTCGACGTTCAAACCATCGCGCACGAGAATGGCCACACCGTTATAGGTCTTCTGTCCCGCGAACCAGCTGCGATAGCCCTTTGCTTCGAACTCGGCGCGCGGGAATTTCTCGTCGGGCATCTTGAGTTCCTGCAGGCACAGGACGTCGGTCTGGCTCGTTTCGAGCCAGTCGAGTACGTGTTGCTGGCGGACTTTCAGGGAGTTGACGTTCCACGTGGCGATTTTCATCGGCGCTTCCTAATCTGGATCTGGCGTGCCCGAATCTTACCGCGAACTCTGGACATATCTCACGCGCTGGATGTCGATTGGTGCGCTCGCATTTATTCGTCCCCGCCACATCGAGCACGAAAATAACTGACGGATTCGTTTGACGCGTGCCACATGCCTCAGTACAATTCGCTTCCTCTGACGCGGGGTGGAGCAGTCTGGCAGCTCGTCGGGCTCATAACCCGAAGGTCACAGGTTCAAATCCTGTCCCCGCAACCAAATGAAAAGCGTGCCGCCTGATGCGACTAACGATCGCTGGGCGGCACGCTCGTATTCGGCACAGACGTTCGCTCCATCGACGATCATCTGCATCTCGCTGTGCAGCTATCTTGACGTCGTGAAATAGATAGCCGCGCATTACATTCGCGGCGCCTTCAATTCATCGAACGCTGCTGATCCGACGCGCTCAAGCCGGTTGGTGATCCTTCAACCAGTCACGTAGCGCATCGTTCATTCTGGTTTGCCAACCATCACCGGTCGCCTTGAACGTCTCGACGATGTCCGCATCGTAGCGAACGGACAATAGAACCTTCGGCGTTTCAAGCCGAGGTCGACCGCGTGCACCTAACGGCTTCATCTTCTTGAAGTCTTCCGCTGACACTTCGTAGGTATCGGGATCTGCGGCAATGCCGCGATTGATGGCTGCATCTTCTTCGTCCGTCGGCATGACGATCTTACGTTTGCTCGACATAGCTCTTTACCTCGCGCTTATTCGCCTTTCGCATGCTGATGATGTGCATCGTGTTGCCACGCTGCGTGAACACGATGCAGTAAAGGCGATTCTCAATGATGCCGAAACCCACCTCACGTATTTCTCTGTAGTCGCGGCGCGTATCAACATAAGCCATCACTGAAGACCAGTCGAGTAACGCGGCGGCGTTAAGCCAGACGCCGTGTTTTTCAACGTTCGATAGGTTTTTATCCTGGTCAAAAGTGATGTCCATATGATTAATTGTAGCTACATTTATTATTGAGCGCAACGCTTATTTGTAGCTACTCGATGTGCCCCGTGTTTTCTCAAGGGCGCGACGTTGTAACACCGGCAGCAACGGGAACGTTGCCGCCTGAGGGGCAACATGATTGGCGGCGAAATCAAATGCGCGCGGAACGCACATGTATAACGATGGCCGCGGTTATGCTTCGTCGCGACCTCGGCATCGCGTTGAGTAAACGTCGCTCCGATGTGGAAACATGAAAGCGGCCCTCACCGTCCTAGCCTTAAACTGTCCAACTTTACGGGGTCAGCTCACAAGTGGGCTTTTTGTCTTTCGGCTTCTAACCAGGTTGCCCTCCGCCAACGCAAAACGGAAGCCACAGCGCTAGGGCAGTTTGGCTAGCAGTCGGTCATATAGAGATGGCGGTAGGTGAATCGTTCCTAAATCGGCACCGTCCTCGTAACGCAGCTCATCGGGCTTCCAATAAAGCCGCACGGGATCGTCGGCGGAACTCCCATAAGTTCTCTCAGCGAGAAGCTGCTGGCTTTGCCGCTCATAGAGCCGCAAGACAATTCGTGATCCAAGGTAACAGACGCGCGCCGTATAGCGGCCATCCGCAGATTGCGCGTTGTCGCAATCCGTAGGCTTAACGAGTGCGCGTAGCCTTGCGCCTTCCCAATAAGTCCACGCCGACGCGAGTGCGGCCAGTGCGCAGATACCGACAATGGTTCGTCGAACTGAAACCTTTACGATCTGATTGACTCGCTCGTTTCGCCCGTCGCGGCTGGAAAGGATGAAAGACACGGACCGGGTAATCGAGACTGCGAGAATACAGATAGCGATGAAAGTGGCGATTAACACCAACATGCCGATACCGGCTTCGTCTGCTGCCGCACTCATAGGAACGCAATCTCGATAGGTTGGGGGAGCGTCACGAAGCGGTAATCCGAGTAGACGATAAAATCGCCGCCGCGCCCATGGATTCGTTGCCATCTTCGGAACGAGCTATTGCGTACGGGGTAATACACGTTGCCACGCACGCGGATATCTCCTACAGCAACCGGATAGTCCGGCCATGGGATTCCGGCCAATCCTGCCGCGCCGGTCGTAGGAACGATGATGACGCCATCGCGACTCCAGTGTCCGAGGTATTGAGATATTTCTCCCGCCTTGTCGGTGAAGGTGTAGTTATCTTTGACGTAGAGAATGATGCTGGTGATTGTGGCGCGGGTGGCTTCGCGGTTGAATGTCGCGTAGCCGACGGCGGCATAGAAATTGAACGAGCCGAGCGAGCCGGTCAGATCATCAGGCACTCCGGCGTTGTTTTTTCCCCTTGTGATTAACTGGTCTAGCTTCTGGCCAAAAGTGCTCTCGACACCTGCTAACTGGAATTGAAACTTCTTATGCAGAGTGGGGATATCCTGGCCGCTCAGCTCCCAGGCATCCACTTTCCCGTACGACGCGCGTAGCGGCGTCAAGGCATGACCTAAAGCTTCAATAGCCCGTGGTGTTGTGAGTCGCTCATAGGTCTGGAGCGACTCATACGCCGCCTTTGCTCGCGCATGCTTCAGCACCCAATCGAGCTTGATCGTGGTCTTGTCAATCATGCTCGGCGGATAAGGCTGGCCGTTCTGGTTGATGCCGTTAACTTCGTCTTGCTGGGTTGGCGAACAATTGAGCTCCCCGGCAAACCACCTTTCCATCAGCGTCGCCGACATCGGCATAAACTCCTTGCGCATGGCTCCGGAGATTTCCTGAATGTCAAACGGTGGAACGGCTTGACGTTTTTCCTCTTTGACGGGGGCGGGCTTGGGTGGTTTAGGCGGCTCGGGGGCATCAAGCCATTTTTTGAAGCGCGATATGCCTTCCGCCGCCGACAGCAGTCCGTCGAATGTATTGTTCACCCGGTCGACATGCGTCAACGATTTGACCGGCGGCTTGGGGGAAGGCTTGGGCGCAGGCTGAGTGAGCAGGGGCGGCGGCGCTTTGTTCATCGAGATATCTAGATCAGGAACGGGGCAACAGCCGTTCTCTGCACCACATCGTTTCCACCGCCACAGAATCCTATTCACCTTGTAGTACGGGATCTTTTCGTAATATGTGGACGACATGTTTGATATCACCGGTTCGGTTTTTCGAGTATCAATCGCCGACGGTTGCTTACTACCGCCACATCGGGCAAACAATCTTAGTCGGCATATGCATCTCAGAAAACTGCTTTAGATGATCCCCGTAGTCACCTCCACTGCACAGGTATCCGCCTCGCCGCGCGCGTGCACTGGACCGGCGAAGCCCTCGCCGGTTACGGAACAATCAGCGGTCGTCGTAAAGCCACGGCTTTTTATCGGTTGGCATGACACCGCAGAGCACACCAATGCGCACGGCGGGCGACAGTTCAAGTACCTTGCCGAAGCGCTCAACCATAGGGGCCCCGTTGGCGGTGGCGCCAACCAGAGGATTCTCATTTCGAAAAATTACGTATCACCTGCTGATTTATCCAACCCGCAAGCACTCTTCGACCAATTCTTTTACACTGACTTTTTTCGTCTTTTCGTATCCCCCGTTTTTGTCTACTGTTCGTATCGAAACACCGCCACAAAAGTGAGTGCGATATCCGCAGATCCTCACAGATCGAGCCACTCGCGGCCAGGCATCACATGCAACAAGCATCATTGCTGCGCCAGTCATCCAAAGATTCGATAAGTACCCGTTGCTGCTACTAAAAAGACCTTCCCGGGGTTTGCAGTTAACGGCACTTTGCCGGCAGCTCGCAGCACAGGCGAGCTACCAAAGGCAGAGGCGCCATCGATGAACGTCAACGATTGGGCGGGCATGCATGGACTATCTGATCATCGGAGCGGGACCGGCCGGACTTCAGCTTGGCTATTTCCTCGAGCGGGCGGGCAGGGACTACCAGATTCTGGAAGCAGGCGCGCAACCCGGAACTTTCTTCACGCAATATCCGCG
The DNA here is from genome assembly GCF_002362315.1 of Paraburkholderia acidicola. Classification (GTDB taxonomy): domain Bacteria; phylum Pseudomonadota; class Gammaproteobacteria; order Burkholderiales; family Burkholderiaceae; genus Paraburkholderia; species Paraburkholderia acidicola. The sequence continues at coordinate 150,824 of NZ_MTZV01000002.1, read as the reverse complement.
GCACGGACAGTTGATCTCGATCAACAAGGTACACACCGGGACCGCCGATCCTGAACTGAATCTCAGGATGGACTGGAATTCGCTGCTGTCCGACAATCCTGATCTGCTTTTCACCCGCTACTCGCCACGCTATTTCCCACCATCGAAAGATATGGTGCGGTATCTCGCCGACTTTGCGACGACCTTTTCGTTGCGCATCCGGTACAACACGCGTGTCGCTCGCATCAGCCGCGATGGCGATTTCGTCGTGACCGACGACAAGGGCCACGAGTACCGCGCGAAACGCCTGATCGTCGCGACGGGCGTATCGGAAGCCAACGTCACCGACATCCCGGGTATCGAAACCGTCGAGCAGTACGCCGACGTTTCGGTCGATCCCGCCGATTTCGTCAACCAGCGCGTGCTGATCATCGGCAAGGGCAACTCGGCCTTCGAAACCGCCGACAACCTGATGGAAACCGCCGCGGTGATTCACGTGGCGGGCCCGAGCCCGGTGCGCTTTGCGTGGCGCACGCACTACGTGGGGCATCTGCGGGCAGTGAACAACAATCTGCTCGACACGTACCAGTTGAAATCGCAGAACGCGATACTCGATGGCAACGTCGTGCGCATCGATCGACGCGACGACGGCGGATACAGCGTGATCTTCAGTTTCTCGCGTGCTGGAGAAGTGAAGAAGAATCTGCCTTACGACCGCGTCATCGCCTGTACCGGCTTTCGCTTCGGCTCATCGATCTTCGACGACAGTTGCCGTCCCGAGTTAGTCATCAAGGATCGCTTCCCGGCGCAGACCGCCGAATGGGAGTCGACCAATATTCCCGATCTCTACTTCGCTGGCACCTTGATGCAGGTGCGCGATTTCAAGAAGTCGACGGGCGGCTTCATTCATGGGTTTCGCTATGCGGTGCGGGCGCTGCATCATATGCTCGAGCGCAAATATCACGACGTCGAATGGCCGCACCGTGGACTGTCGCAAGACCCCCATCAGTTGATGGAAGCGGTGATCGCGCGGGTGAATCGCACGTCGGCGCTGTGGCAGCAATTCGGTGTGATCGGCGATGTGATCACCGTGCAACCAGGCGGCGGCGCGCGCTATTACGAAGATCTATCCGTCGACTATCTGCATCAGAGCGATCTGGCCGCCGCCGATTGCTATTTCGCGATCACGCTCGAATACGGTCCCGACCACGACAAGGTCGATCCTTTCGACATCACGGTCGGGCGGATTACGCAAAACACCGTCGAGCGCTCTCACGAAGGCCAATACCTGCATCCGGTCGTGCGTCGTTATCGTCGCGGAGAACTGGTCGCCACTCACCACGTGACCGAGAACCTCGAAAACGACTGGATTGCGCCGATGCATCGCGATCCGCTCGAGGCGTTCTTCGCACGCGAGTTGGGCCCGGCTGCCGAGATGGCCGCCTGAGCGCGAGGACACGTGCCAATGGAGTCGCTGACATTGCGCGAGCTCGAGGCCGAGGCGAATCGACGCCTCGAACCGGCGGTTGCCGATTACTTTTCCGGCGGCGCCGGCGATGAGCTGACCGTCCATGCAAACGAGAGCGCTTACGCACGGATCGGCCTCGTTCCGCGCGTGCTGCGTGGCGCGGGCGAACCGGACCTGTCCACCACCTTGTTCGGTCAGCGCATCGCGATGCCGGTACTGATCGCGCCTACTGCATTCCATCGGCTGGCGCATCCGGACGGCGAATGCGCTACGGCACGCGCCGCGCGCACCGCGGACACGATTCTGATCGCAGCGATGGCGTCAACCGAGGCCATCGAGAACGTGGCCGCTGCGGGCAACGGCAAGTTGTGGTTTCAGCTCTATCTGCAACCCGACCGGACGTTCACGGAGTCGCTGGTGCGGCGCGTCGAAGCAGCCGGTTGTACCGCGCTGGTAGTCACTGTCGATTCACCGGTGTTCGGCAGACGCGAACGCGACATTCGCAATGGTTTTACCGATCTACCTGCAGGCATGTATTGCGAGAACCTGCGTGATGCCGATAGAAAACCAGGTACACCGGTGCGCAGCATTGCGTTTTCTACCGCGCTGTCGTGGAAGGATGTCGAGTGGCTACGCTCGATCACCGGGCTGAAGATTCTGCTCAAGGGCGTAGTTCATCCCGCCGACGCACGGATGGCACTCGAATGCGGCGTCGATGGTTTGATCGTCTCTAACCACGGCGGTCGTCAGCTCGACACGATGCCCGCGACGATTGAGTTGCTGCCGGACATCGTGGATGCCGTGGGTGGAGCGGTCCCCGTGTTACTGGATGGCGGCATCCGGCGCGGCACCGACGTGGTCAAGGCACTCGCATTGGGAGCGACGGCGGTCGCGATCGGGCGGCCGATCGTGTGGGGACTGGCCATCGATGGTGCGGAGGGAGTCGCTTCGGTACTACACATGCTACGTACCGAAGTAGAACGCACGCTCGCGCTGTGCGGCTGTCATTCACCGAAAGAACTCAACCGGGATTTCCTGCGCTTCGAGCGCCGGGAGGAAGCATGGCGGCAGCACTAGGCATCGTGTTGGGATTCGCGGTTTTCGCCAGTATTCCGTGGTGGCTTCCACAGCGCGTGCTCGCGTTGAGGGCGCGCATCTTTGTACGCATCAACGGCGAGGAGGGCATCGCTGTTCCCGGACCGACGGTTAGCGCCGCGCAGTTCATGCACGTCTATTCGCATCCGGCGGCCAATGGCCGCAGCAAGGGTGCGGGATTGTCCGATCTGTTCTGGTACTGGCTGTCGCCGGGGCCGGAGATTCATCAGGAGCATCTCGAAGCGGGCGCGCGCTACGACGAAGTCGCGCGGGCGACGCGTCAGTTTCTGGCGCTACCGAAGGTGAACGCTGAAGAGCTGGCGGCGCGCTGTGCCGAACGCGCCTATGCCGACCTGAACGGCAAGAGCATGGTGCTGGTCCGCTTGCGCAATCTGATGATGTCGGTGTGGGCCGATTTCTACTATCAACTGGTGTTCGGCGAGCTGTGTACGCCGGCAGCGCGCAAGCTGATCGTCGACAACGCCGACGACGTCGTCACCGCACTCAAATGCTGCGGTCTTCGTCACATGAAAAAACGCGAGCGACTGACGGCTTTCCTGGTCGAGAAAATCAAAGCCAGCAAGTTGACGAATCCGCTCCCCGACGGACTCTCCATCGACGAGCAGGCGTTGTACCTGCAAGGCGTCTTCTTCAATACGGCCATCGTGCAGATGTCCGAGGCGATGACTCACCTGATCCTCGCGATCGCCCAACACGAGGAAGTCCAGCAGGCACTAGTCGATAACGATCACGACAATCACCACCTCGATCAGGTGATCGCCGAGACGTTGCGCGCGTTTCCGCTATTCGGCATCGCTCACAGAATCGCCACCGCCGATATCGCCGTCGACGATCACACGACGATTTCGCAAGGCTCCGTGCTGTGCTTCAACTACGCCGACTATCAGCGCACCGGATTCGACGATCCGGAACGCTTCGATCCGACACGATGGAACGGCCTGTCGAAGCGGGACGCGACTTACATCCCGTTCGGTGTGACGGCGAACCGGCCGTGTCCGGCCCAGGCTGTGGCGATGGTGACCATGCGGGCCGCTGGCCGCGAGTTGCTCAAACGCTTCGCGTGCTATTCGTCGGCTTCCCATACCCGTTCGATTCCACATCGCGGTCCGTGCCTGTTCGTCGCGAGGGGCGGCGAGGAACATCCGCGCATGCGTGCTGGTGTGCTGGCGTTCATGGCGCTACGCGATCGCTGGGAAGACGTATGGCGCAGCCTGCTGCAACTCGTGCTGGGCACCTGGATGGTCTGGCACGCGCGGCGGCTGCGACTGTGTCAACGGCATTTCGAGGCGGCGCGCTGTCCGGTGCACGCCGATACGCGTTGAGTACCCGAAGCGAAGCATAAAGACGTCCCACCCTTAAACGGTGCCAGTCTCATGAACGACTCAGACGTGTTCCTTCTCGCGATGCTGATGATCTTCGCGATTCCCTATCTGGTCTGGCGGATCCTCAGGACCGACTCGTACGCGCCGCTGGTGGTCGTGCAGATCATCGCCGGCATTCTGTTGGGGCCAGGCGTGCTCGGGGCCGCTTTTCCCGGCTATTACAGCGTCGTTTTCAGTCCACATGTGATTGCGGCACTGAACGGCATCGCGTGGTGGGCGGTGATGATTTTCGTCTGGATTGCCGGTATCGAACTGGACCTGAAACAGGTCTGGAAGCATCGCCTCGACACCAGCGTTACCGCGTCGCTGGCGCTCGGCATGCCGTTTCTTCTGGGCTGCATCGCTGCGGCCGCCATGCTGAAGCTCGGTGTCTGGAGCGGTGTGGCGGGCAAGTCATGGCAGGCGACCTTCGGCATCGGCATGGCGTGCGCGGTGACAGCGTTGCCGATCCTCGTGCTGTTCCTCGACCGGCTGGAAATACTGCGCTCGCCATTTGGCCAGCGTGTGCTGCGTTACGCGAGTTTCGATGACGTTGCGATCTGGGGCGTGCTCGCGTTGATCCTGCTGGACTGGAATCGCGCGGGACGGCAACTGGTTTTTCTCGTTGGCTACGCGGTGGCAGGCTACGCGATACGCAAGCTGATGGCGCGATTGCCCGAGCGCGACCGCTGGTATGTCGGACTGGTCTGGCTGGCGGCGAGTGGTCTCGCTGCCGACTGGTCCGGCCTGCATTTCATGGTCGGCGCGTTTCTCGCGGGCGCGATTCTCGATTCGGACTGGTTCGACAGAAAGCAGATGGATCTCTTTCGCGACGGTGTGCTGCTGTCCATCATGCCGGTGTTCTTTCTGAGCACCGGTCTGCGTACGAGCTGGAACATGCATGGCGGTGCAGTGCTGATCCTTGCCGCTGTCCTGCTGGTTGCCTCGGTGGTCGGCAAACTGCTCGGCGTGCAGCTTGCCGGCAAGATCCTGAAGTGGCCGCGTGGCGATGCTTACCGGATTGGCTGGCTGCTGCAGACCAAGGCACTGATCATGATCATCTTCGTCAATATCCTGCTCGACAAAGGCATCATCGATCATCCGACGTTCACCGCTCTCTTGCTGATGGCCGTGGCCAGCACAATGCTCACGATGCCGATGCTGGCGGCGAAACGTGCAGGCGTGGCGGTCGATGCGGTCGAGGCGGGTTAGAAGTCTTCAGAACGGAGCGCTACACCATGACTACCGGTTTCGATCCAACATTGTTGCAGCGCTGTGCCGAGGGCATGGCCGACGGTCGGCTCGCAGATGCGGACATGCAGTCGCTGCGCCACTGGTGGGCGCCGCAACGCGAGCGGGCCGCGGAGCTCGTCGAATTGTTTGCGGGCCTTCCGATCGACGCATGGTCCGACGCGATCCTCGCGCATCGCTCGCACCGTCACCCGTGGTACGACTGGCTGGCGACGGAAGTGAGCTTGCGCGAGTTCGCGACGTTCATGCTGGAGAACCGCTACTTCCCGTCGTTTTTGTTATTGGTGGAGCGTGTTAAGGAGGCGCAGGTCTGCGATGTGGCGCGCGACGCGCTACAGCGCAATATCGACGATGAAAGGCTGCCGGTGCCGCACGCGGATCTGATGCGGCGCTTGATGCTCGCGCTCAAGACCAGGGCAGGCGATGGACTTGCGCTCGACAGCTACCCGAGTCTCGCCGACCGGACGTTGATTCTTCACTACGGCTACTACTGCGACCCCTGGTGTCTGATTGGTGCGCTCTTCATGATCGAAACAATGGCGCTGCACCGGATGCAGAGAATGAACGAGGGTCTGCGCAGGCTCGGCTTGAACGAACACGAACTCGAATTTGTCAGCATCCATCTGACCTGCGATGAACATCACGCGCGCGAGTGGAGCGAATGTGTGATTCAGCCGTCGGTTGAACTGCAACCGCAGCGGCGCCTGGCTATCGCGGAGGGCATCGCAGTTGCGCTGGAAACGATGGAGCACTATCTGGACGATCTCGTGACGAGAGCTACTTCGCAGCTACGCATGGTGTAAGGAAGGAGACGGATTTTCGGAGGGATGGGTACGAAACTGCGGATTCGAAACTAGGCCTCATTGCTAGTAACAACCCCAAAAATCGAAATTCACCCTTGCGAATAACGTGCTTAATTATCGGCAATTGCGCTCCTAAACTGGCATGGCGTGCTATGGGCTCGATTTCGCGCTATCGGTGATGTGCGGTTTGCTTCACGCGCATTACCGTGAACATTCGCGCGAGTTTGAATGCCATCAGCCCGGCGTATAACGACCACCATGAAGAAATACCAATGGCTCGTTTGCGTCGATATTCCAGTCCACTCCAGGAGGAACGGGTTATGAAAAAGACAACCAGCACACTCATCGCGGCCGTCGCCGCACTCGCGCTGTCGGGCGGCGCTTATGCACAGAACAACACGCTGGCGAGGCCGACCGTCACGTCGCCGGCTGCTGCTGCGAATACAACGACAAGTGGTTACGGCACGTCCGGCGTCGCCAAGTCGGACAGCGGCACGGGCTCGCAGAACGCAGGCCTGCCGAATAGCGCGACGTCCCTCACCAACATTCCCGGGAGCCACAACACACTGGCGACCCCTGGCGTAGCGTCGCCAGCCCAATAACAGCGACTAATCCGCCAATCTGGCGGGGGTTCGAGTTTCTCATTCACGGGCCATCGTAAGAAAGACCGCTGTTCTCACGGGCAGCGGTTTTTGTTTTTCGTCGATCTTTTCCTCGCAGCGGCTTGCTGCATAACGATGTCCAGCTAGCCGCACGCCAGTCCAGCGCATTCCATTTACCTGCACTTTCTCTGACCCTCGCGCCGATCTTGTAATTATCACTGTGTTTTTGTACAGTATCGGCATCTTGAACGCGCCCGATGCCCCCTCTCTCCCAGCCGCACCTTTGCCCGTGCGCAAGATCATTCATTGCGACTGCGACTGTTTCTACGCGTCGGTTGAAATGCGCGACGATCCGTCGTTGCGCGGCCGGCCGCTGGCGGTCGGCGGGCGGCCGGAGCATCGCGGGGTGGTCGCCACCTGCAATTACGAGGCGCGCCGCTTCGGCATCCATTCGGCGATGTCGTCCGCACTCGCCATGCGCAAATGCCCGGAGCTATTAATCCTGCCGTCGGCGATGGAGAAATACCGCATCGCCTCGCGGCAGATCATGGCGATCTATCGCGACTACACCGACGATGTTGAGCCGCTGTCGCTCGACGAAGCCTATCTCGACGTCACCCACACCACGCGCTGCAAGGGCAGTGCGACGTTGATGGCGAGCGAGATCCGCCAGCGCGTGCGTGACACCGTCGGTGTGACGGTATCGGCTGGCGTCGCGCCCAACAAGTTCGTCGCGAAGATCGCGTCTGACTGGAACAAGCCCGATGGCCTCCATGTCGTGCGTCCGCACGAAGTCGATGCGTTCGTTGCCGCGCTGCCGGTGCGCAAGATATTCGGCGTCGGCAAGGTGACGGCGGCGAAGCTCGAAAAGCTCGGGCTTGTCACCTGCGCCGACGTCCGTGCCTGGTCGCTGATCGATCTGCACCTGCGCTTCGGCGTGTTCGGCAAACGTTTGTACGAGCTGTCGCGCGGCATCGATGCACGGCCGGTACGCGCCGATCAGGAGCGCAAGTCCGTGAGCGTCGAGACGACCTATGTCACCGACCTCACGACGCTCGACGAATGCGCGGACGAAGTGCGTCGTCTGACTGCGCTGCTCGATGAGCGGATCGAACGCGCGCAGGCTGGGCCGGCCGTGCGCAAACTGTTCGTGAAAATCCGCTTTGCCGACTTTCAGCGCACGACGGTCGAATGCGTCGGCGACGCGACGCATGTGCCGACGCTGCTCGCGTTGCTCGAAAAGGGCTTTGCCCGTCGTAACCTGGCGGTGCGGTTGCTTGGTGTCGGTGTGAGGCTCGAAGAGGAAGATGCGGTGCAGCCTGGGCAGTTTGCGCTGTTCGACGACAATGTGGCGCACGATGCTGAACCCGAGGTGCTAGATCATCCCGAAGAGCATGATGACAACGACGAATCTGGCGAACCTGTTTGACCCACGTGGTTTCTGGTGCCGATAGAATCGCAGGCAGACAATGTGGAGACACCCATGGATCTGATCATCCGTCGTGCCGTACTGCCGCGAGGAACCGGGCCGCATAAAACGCAGAATGGCTCGGTCGACCGCGCCTCCGGGCATGGGACCGGAGTAACCGCTAAAGCGGCAACTCTGGTCGACATCGGTATCGAAGCCGGCCGTATCGTGGCCGTCGAACCGCATCTCGCCGCCGTCGCCGCCGAAGAAATCGACGCGGCCGGTTCGCTCGTCACGCCGCCGTTCGTCGATCCGCATTTCCATATGGACGCGACGCTCTCCTACGGTCTGCCGCGCGTGAACGCGTCGGGCACGCTGCTCGAAGGCATTGCGCTATGGGGCGAACTCAAACCACAACTCACGCAGGACGCGCTGGTCGAACGTGCGCTCCAGTACTGCGATTGGGCCGTCGCGCGCGGGCTGCTTGCGATCCGTAGCCACGTCGATATCAGCGACGGGCGGTTGCTGGCTGTCGAAGCGCTGCTCGAAGTGAAGCGCCGCGTCGCGCCCTATCTCGACCTGCAACTGGTCGCATTTCCGCAGGACGGCCTGCTGCGCAGCCCCGGTGCCTTCGACAACCTGAAGCGCGCGATCGCACTCGGTGTCGACGTCGTGGGCGGCATCCCGCACTTCGAACGCACGATGGCCGATGGCGCACAGTCGGTGCGCATGTTGTGCGAATACGCAGCGGAGCAGGGGCTGCGCGTCGACATGCATTGCGACGAATCCGACGATCCGTTGTCGCGCCACATCGAAACGCTCGCGGCCGAGACACACAGGCTAGGGTTGCATGGACGCGTCGCGGGTTCGCATCTGACGTCGATGCATTCGATGGACAACTACTACGTCAGCAAGCTGCTGCCATTGATGCGCGAGGCCGGCGTCGCGGCGATCGCCAATCCGTTGATCAACATCACGCTGCAAGGCCGCTCGGACACGTATCCGAAGCGGCGTGGCATGACGCGCGTACCGGAACTCATGGCTGCGGGCATCACGGTCGCGTTCGGCCACGATTGCGTGATGGACCCGTGGTACAGCCTCGGTTCCGGTGACATGCTCGAAGTCGCGCACATGGGGTTGCACGTCGCGCAGATGACCGGCGTCGATGCGATGCATGCGTGCTTCGACGCGGTGACGGTCAACGCAGCACACATTCTCGGACTGGAAGGCTATGGCATCGCGCCCGGGTGCGAAGCGAATTGTGTCGTGCTCGATGCCCGCGATCCCGTCGAAGCCATTCGTTTGCGCGCGGCGCGCCTCGCGGTCGTGCGGCGCGGCAAGATAGTGAGCCGCGCGCCCGCGGCTCGCGCGACGCTAAACCTCGAAGGACGTCCCGCGGAAGTCGATTTCAGGTTGCATCGCGGATAAAAAAGCCGGTGCCTGCGTGAAGCAGGGCTCCGGCTCATGATCGATCAGGATACGTGCAGCGAAGTCAGGTTCAGGCTTCGCCGCACAATCCGGCAACGCACGTTCGTTTAATGCGCCGCGTCCGGCGCCATCCCGTTGTGCCGCAGCAGCGCATCGATATCCGGCTCACGCCCGCGGAATGCCTTGAACGATTCCATCGCGGGCCGGCTGCCGCCCACTTCAAGAATCTCCTTGCGATAGCGCGTGCCGGTCGCCACATCGAGCACGCTGCCGTTCGACGCGTGCGCGGCTTCCTCGAATGCCGCATACGCATCGGCGGACAGCACTTCGGCCCACTTGTAGCTGTAGTAGCCCGCCGCATAACCACCCGCGAAGATGTGGCTGAACGTGTTCGGCCAGCGCGAGAACGACGCCTGCGGGATCACGTGGAAGCGCTCGTTGATTTCGCGTGCGAGATCGTTTGCGCTGGTCGGTCCTGCCGGATCGAAGTCCGTATGCAGGCGCATGTCGAACATCGAGAACACGATCTGCCGTGCCGTACCGAGCCCGCTCTGGAAGTTCTTCGCGGCGAGCATCTTGTCGAACAGCTCACGCGGCAGCGGTTTCGCCGTGTCGACGTGCGAGGTCATGTCGGACAGCACGTCCCATTCCCAGCAGAAATTTTCCATGAACTGCGACGGCAGTTCGACCGCATCCCATTCGACGCCATTGATACCCGACACGCCCAGTTCGTCGACGCGCGTCAGCATGTGATGCAGGCCGTGGCCGGTTTCATGGAACAGCGTGATCACTTCGTCGTGCGTGAAGCACGCCGGTTTGCCGCCGACCGGCGCCGAGAAATTGCAGGTGAGGTATGCGACCGGCGTTTGCACGCCGCCGTGGGCGAGCTTGTGACGCGCACGTGCGTCGTCCATCCATGCGCCGCCGCGTTTGCCTTCGCGTGCATAGAGGTCGAGATAGAACTGCGCGACGAGGCCGCCGTCCTGGTTCTCGACGCGGAAGAAGCGCACGTCCGGATGCCACACGGTTGCATCGTCGGGCCGGATGCGCACGTCGAACAGCGTCTCGATCACCTTGAACAGACCCCTGAACACCGCATCTTCAGGGAAGTACTGCTTGACCTCGTTTTCTGAGAACGCGTAACGCTGCTGACGCAGGCGTTCGGAAGCGAAGGTCATGTCCCACGGTTGCAGGTCGCTCAGGCCGAGCTCGCTGGCGGCGAATTCGCGCAGCTCTTTCCAGTCCTGTTCGGCGTGCGGTCGTGCGCGCGTGGCGAGGTCTTCGAGGAACGCCATCACCTGTGCCGGTGACTCGGCCATCTTCGGTGCCAGCGACACTTCGGCGAAGTTCGGGTAGCCGAGCATGTGCGCTTCTTCGGCACGCAGCGTCAACTGCTCGGCGAGGTTCGCGGTGTTGTCCCATTCCGGCTTGCCGCTGCCATACGCGGCGCCGAGTTCCGACGCGCGCGTCACGTACGCGCGGTACATGGCTTCGCGCATTGCGCGGTTTTCGGAGTACTGCATCACGGGGAAGTAGGACGGGAAATGCAGCGTGAATTTCCAGCCTTCCTTGCCGTCGCGTTCGGCGGCTTCGCGCGCTGCGGCGACCACGTCTTCGGGCAGGCCGGCGAGTTCGGTTTCGTTCGTGACGACGTAGGCGTACGCGTTGGTCGCGTCGAGCACGTGATCCGAAAACGCCTTCGATAGCGCAGCCTGGCGTTCCTGCAGTTCGGCGAAATGCGGTTTCTGGTCTTCGGGCAATTCGGCGCCCGACAGACGGAAATCACGCAACGCGTTATCGAGAATCTTGCGGCGCTCGCCGGTGAGCGTCGGGAAATCGCCGCTCGCCGCGATCGCCTTGTACTTTTCGTAAAGCGCGAGATTCTGCCCGACGCTCGACCAGAACTCGGTCACGCGTTGCAGGTTCTCGCCGTAGGCGGCGCGCAGCTCCGGCGTGTCGGCGACCGCGTTCAGATGGCCGACGACGCCCCATGCACGCGAGAGCGGCTCGGTAGCGTGTTCGACGGGCTCGACGATGTCGACCCATGAAGCGGGTGTCACGGGCGCGCTGGCGCGCTCGACAGCGGCACTGGCATTGGCGAGCAGCACGTCGAGTGCGGGTGTCACATGTTCGGGCCGGATTTCGCCGAAACGCGGCAGATCGGAGAAGTCGAGGAGCGGATTGGCGGATGTCGATTGGGTTTGGGACATGGTGCTTCCTGTCTGACGCGGGAAAAAGGGCTAGCGAAATAGGTGAAGCGGGTACTGCACGGTGGAGCAGGCGGTGCAACGGGCGCGGCGGCAAGCGGTGCAGCAAACGATGCACCAGGTAAGGCCGCGCCACTGGAGCAGGCGGGCGACCAGCCCACGCATGGAAGCGGCCCACGCGCGCCCACAACCAACAGTATGGGGGCGCCGCGCGGCGATTCCAGTCCGCCTACGGAACAAATTACCAGAACTTTGGCCGGGCGGTTCCGTGGCGGCGATATCCAGGCCCGCCTGGTCACCCTTACCAGGCCTTCCGCCGCTCGCGCGAGAAGCCGCTGCATCGACGCAATTGTGGGCGAGCGCACCGTCCCGGTGGCGCATTTGACGCATTGTGGCGGCATCGCTCGTCCAGTGCCGCGTGGTTCGCCGGCCTGCCTGTTCATCCGCCTCGCATCGGTAATCAACCTTCGACATTCGTCATCGCGATGAATCTGCTTTCGCATTCGCTGTCGCGCAACGGGAATAATTTCGATCTCGTGCGCCTGTGTGCCGCCATTGCGGTGGTGTATTCGCATTCGTTCCTGATCCAGTCCCCAGATGGCACGCACGACCCGGTTGCGGCATCGCTTGGATTCGACGGTGCGGGCAGTTTCGGTGTCTACGCTTTTTTCCTGTTGAGCGGGATGCTCGTCACGACGAGCTTCGTACGCCAGCGCTCGGCGCTGCGCTTCGTCGCGCTGCGGATCGCGCGGATCTGGCCCGCGGTCGCCGCCGGATCGCTGTTTGCGGTGTTCGCAATCGGGCCGCTGTTCACAACGCTGCCGTTGTCCACGTACTTTCGTCTGCACGCGACGTGGGCTAATCTCGACAACTTCTCGACGCTCGTTCTAAAACGCGGCTGGGTGCTACCGGGCGTGTTCGAGTACAACCGGTTCGGCCCCGATGTGTGCGCTCCACTCTGGACGTTGCCACTTGAAGTGCGCTGCTACGCGATCGTGCTGGTCACCGGCGTAGCAGGGCTGCTGTCGACGAACCGCGGCATTGTCATCGCCGCGCTACTCGGTCTCGTCGTGTTTGGTCTGCACGTGCATTTCGATCCGCTTCAGATCGGCCTGCGTGATTTCGCTGAAAAGCCGGGCGGCTATTCGTTCTGGCCGGAACCGTTCTTCATGCTTGGCATGTTGCTGGTGGGATTGCGCGAGCGCGTTCGTATCGACGGTATCGCTGCGCTTGGACTGATCGGTGTCTTTCTGGTCTTTCACGACACGGCCGCCGCACAGCCGCTGTTTTACCTGGCGTTTGTGTATGCGGTGCTATGGGTCGGCACGACGCCGTTGCTGCGTCGCTGGGTGCCGCGGCACGATTATTCGTACGGGATCTATCTGTATGGTTTCGCGATCCAGCAATGTGTCGCGGCGGTTGCGCCGCAACTGGATCATCTTGCCGCGCTAGCGGTTGCTGCGCCGCTGATCATGGTGTGCGCGATGTTGTCGTGGCACGGCGTGGAGCGGCCAGCGCTTGCATGGTGCCGGTGGCATATTGCGCGGCGAGGGATGAGTGTGAACGGCGCAGGCGGTACACACAACGCAATTGCGTCGCGCGATACCGCTCTGAACTGATATGTCGTGGAGCGCTTCTGCGTGAGCTGACTTACGCCTGACCCGCGGCGCGCTCGGCCGCCTCGATCGTATTGACGAGCAACATCGTGATCGTCATCGGACCGACGCCGCCCGGCACCGGCGTGATATAGCCGGCCACTTCCTTCACACCCGCGAAGTCGACGTCGCCGCACAGCTTGCCGGCGTCGTCGCGATTCATGCCCACGTCGATCACCGTCGCACCGGGCTTTACCATGTCGGCGGTCAGGACATTGCGCTTGCCGACTGCTGCGACGACCACGTCGGCGGCGCGCGTGTGCGCGGCGAGATCACGGGTCTTGCTATGGCAGATCGTGACGGTTGCGCCCGCTTCGAGCAGCAGCAACGCCATTGGCTTGCCGACGATGTTCGAGCGTCCGATCACCACCGCATTCGCACCGCTCAGCGCAATGCCATGCGCTTCGAACATCTTCATCACACCATACGGCGTGCATGGACGAAACAGCGGCTTACCGGTCATCAACGCACCGGCGTTTGCAACGTGAAAGCCGTCGACGTCCTTCTCCGGCGCGATCGCCTCGATGACCTTGTGGCTGTCGATATGCGGCGGTAGCGGCAACTGCACGAGAATGCCGTGGATCTTCGGGTCGTGGTTCAGTGCGTCGATACGCGCGAGCAGATCGGCTTCGGAGAGCGTCGCGGGATAGCGGTCATACGAGGAGAACAGGCCGTTGTCCTCGCACGCCTTGATCTTGTTGCGCACATACACTTCGCTGGCCGGATTGTCGCCGACCAGCACGACGGCGAGCCCCGGCTGATGACCGCGAGCGGTGAGGGCGGCGGCGCGCGTGGCGACGTCGGCGCGCAGGGTCTTGGAAAGGGCGTTGCCGTCGATCAAGGTGGCTGTCATGGTCGGGTCAGATTGGGCTTCGGAATGCACGGCAGGGTGAACGTCATGGCGCGCTTACGCATGAACCGGTCGGATCGTGGAAAGCACACAGCGCAGAAATTGCGTCGAAACGGCGCCTGCGCGAAGAGCGCCATTATACCGATGTGTGTCGACGGGAATGGGCGGTGGCGCTGCGTATGCGCGTGTGTCGATAGCGGGATCGGCAGGACCAGCGCGACCGACGTGCGCGCAAAAAACAAGGCCGGACCGATGAGGTCCGGCCCGTGCCGGTCAACCGTGCAACGCCGTAGCGTTATTGCGCCGCTTGCGGCTTGTTCGACAGCGCGAGTCGCAGCAGATCGGCGACCGTGTTGACGTTGAGCTTTTCCATGATGTTCGCGCGATGCGCTTCGACGGTCTTGATGCTGATGCCGAGGTCGTCGGCAATCTGCTTGTTCAGCCGTCCCGCGATGATCCGTTCAAGCACCTGGTGCTCGCGCGCCGTCAGCTTGCCGAGTCGCTCGGCGGCTGCGCGCTGCTGCTGGACGCTGCTGCTTTCGCTACGCGCCTTGTCGAGCATGCGCTCGACGAGCTTGCGCAGTTCGGCTTCGTCGAACGGTTTTTCGATGAAGTCCATCGCGCCTTTTTTCATCGTCGAGACGGCCATCGGCACATCGCCGTGGCCGGTCACGAAGATGATCGGCAGCGATGCGTTGTCGGCGATCAGCCGTTCCTGCAATTCGAGGCCGCTCATGCCCGACATCCGCACATCGAGGATCAGACACGCGATCTGTCCTGGATGCTGCGCGGGGTGCCATGCATCGAGGAACTGTTCCGCGCTGGAGAAGCATTGCACGCGGTAACCGTTCGCCTCCAGCAGCCAGCGCAGCGAATCTCGCACGGCCTCGTCGTCGTCGACAACAAAGACGGTTTCCTGTGTGGTGACTGGGGTATTCATGGCTCTCCCGTAACGGTTTGTGGTGTCGGCGCCTCGTACCCGCCGCTGCTCGGGCCGTCAGGCTCCCCAATGGGCAGACTGCAGTGAAAGGTCGCGCCCGTGATGTGGCCGTCAGACTCGACGTTGTTCACCACCCACAGACGGCCGCGATGCGATTCAATGATCGAACGGCAAATATTGAGCCCCATGCCCATGCCGTCCGACTTCGTACTGTAGAACGGTTCGAACAGACGCTCGGCCATCGCTTCGTCGACGCCCGGACCCTGATCGACGACGCTGATGCAGACAAAACCGCTATCGAGCCGCACGACGATGCGGATGACCGGATCCACGGCATTGGGCCGTGCATCGTGCATGGCTTCGGCGGCGTTTTTCAGCAGGTTGACCAGCACCTGCTCGATCAATACCGGGTCGACATAGATGACCGGCAACCGCGAACGCAGGTCGCTGACAATGCGGATGCGGCGCTTGCGGGCCTCGATTTCAGCAAGGCCGACTGCGTCCGCGACGATGTCCGCGACACGGGTGGCCTGGCGTTTCGGTTCGCTGCGTTTCACGAATTCGCGGATCCGCTTGATGATCATGCCGGCCCGGACGGCCTGCTGGGCGGTCTTTTCGAGCACGGGCAGCAGGTTGTCGGGAGTTGTCCGACCAGATTTAACCAGTGCGACGGTTCCTGAGCAATAGTTATTGATGGCGGCGAGCGGCTGGTTCAACTCGTGCGCAAGCGACGACGCCATTTCGCCCATCGTCATCAGGCGGCTCGTGAACTGCAGTTTTTCGTCCTGCTGGCGCGCGAGTTCCTGCGCCTGCTTGCGGGTCGTGATGTCGGTAGCGATCTGCATCTGCGCGAGATGGCCGTCCACCCACTGGATGTACTGGCGCCGCACTTCGAACCATTTCTGGGCGCTCTGTACGTAGATTTCCTGCGCATCCGCGGTGCTTTCGGTCAGCGCCGCAGCGGGCAGGCCGGCGTAGGCATCGACCATGTCGATCGAATCCGACGACGCTTCGCCGCTGTCGAAACCACCGCCCGCTAGTTCCAGATGGCCGTCCGGACGGATGCCGAACAGGTGGCGGTAATAGCGGTTGGCGAACAGCAATTCGGCTTCGTCGGCGGCCAGCACGGACACAGCGGCATCGAGACTTTCGAGCACGGTGGTGAAGCGTTCGTGCGCGGCGGCCAGTTCTTCGCGGGCGCGTTTCGGCTCGGTAATGTCGGTCATCGACGACATCCAGCCGGTCTGCCGGCCCGAACTGTCGATCAGCGGCGACACATACAGACGCGCATGGAAGAGCGAGCCGTCCTTGCGCCGCACCCGCAACTCGAACCCCGACGAAGGCGCCTTGCCGCGCAGCGTCATATCGAGCTGGCGTTGCATTTCCGGGTACGCGTCACGCGGCCAGTACGGGAACGGTGCGTTCTTGCCGACCAGATCGGTTTCGTCCCAGCCGGTCATCCGGCAGAACGCGGGGTTCACGTGCGTGATGCGGCCGTGCATGTCGAGCACGCGCATACCGATCAACACCGAATTTTCCATCGCCCGGCGAAAGAACGCTTCCGCATACAGTGCCTGCTGCGCCTCGAAGCGCTGCCGCGTGTGTTTCCACAAACTCCACAGGCTCCACAGCACGAAACACGACAGCCCCGCGACCAGCCACACGAGTGTGTTGTTCGTGAAGTTGGTCATCTGCGGGAACGAATACACGCGCACCGACACGCCCTGGCCAGGTGGGTCGAGCGGCAGGTCGTAGTAGACGTCGCGCGGCAGGCGCGGGCGCGATGAAGTCGTGGCGAGCTCGCGGTTGTTGACGTCGATGATCGAGATCTTGTACTTCGCGGACAGCTCGGGCGGGATGTCGTGCTTCAGGATGCCTTCGATCGAAAACACCGCAGCGATCGTGCCGAGGAATTCGCGGTCGCGATAGACCGGTGTCTGCAGCGTCAGATAACCGTTGCCGACGTCGTCGTACATAAGCGGCGAATAGACCTGGCGGCGCGAGTTGCGCGCATCGGCGAACGCGGCTTTGACGGCCTCGTCCATCTGCGTGTCGTTGGGTCGGGCAAGGCGCTGGCCGAACAGCGGCAGCGCGGTGTTGGGCCAGCGCGGCTGCTGCTGGCTCGTGTACCAGTTCATGTAGAGGATCTCGGGATGCCCCTGCATGATGTCGGTGGTGGATACCTGGAACGAATGCGGATCGGCGTGGCCAGCGACCAGGTCGCGCGACAGCGCCTGGATCTGTTCCTGTGCGCCGGTCATCGACAGGCGGATCTGTTGCTGGGCCCACGCCACGTTGCGATAGAGCGTGTCCTCCTGCTGCTGCTGTTCGCGCCGGTTCAGGCTCCACAGAATCAGACTCATGACGATCAGAAACACCAGGATCGACAGGAGCGGCGTCAGCAAATAGGAGTTCGACCACCACGGTCCGTGGTGCCAGCGGGACGGCGACGAGTCCGCCGGCGAACCGGACGGTCGCGCCGAGCGTGCGAAAAGCCGTTCGGTCAACATTGCGGCATTGTAGCTCAGCGGGTCGGGCGCAAATGCTGCAAAAAAACGCTGAAACTGCTCTTGATCGGAGCAAACTACCCGACGTATCGATCAGGGAGCAGTCAATTCAAGGTGCGCCGCAACAATTTTCCGCATTGTGAGAATGCGTCTCGTAATTTGAAAATTTTGTTGCGCGGACATCGGGCGACTCATTACAATCGGCGCAAAGCTAGCTGCCGCGGGTGAGGCGTGTCCGCGTCGTCTGTCCGAAGAGCATTCCTTTAATTCAGGAGACAAGCATGTCCGCTGTACCCGACGAAGTCATGAAATATGTCGCCGCCGAGAAAGACGACGACCCACAGGAAACCGGCGAATGGCTTGAAGCGCTAAATGGCGTGATTTCCGCGATCGGACCCGACCGCGCGCATTACCTGATCGAAAAACAGATTGAATTCGCCCGTGTACACGGCGAACACCTGCCGTTCTCGGCAAACACCCCCTACATCAATACGATTCCCGTCGCGCGTCAGGCGAACATCCCCGGCGACCAGGACATCGAACACCGCATCCGTTCGTACACGCGCTGGAATGCCATCGCGATGGTGCTGCGGGCGGGCAAGGACACGAACGTCGGCGGCCATATCGCATCGTTTGCGTCGGCTGCTACGCTCTATGACGTCGGCTTCAACCACTTCTGGCATGCGCCGTCGCCTGAGCATGGCGGCGACCTCGTGTTCGTGCAGGGCCATTCGTCGCCGGGTGTGTACTCGCGCGCGTTCCTGCTCGGCCGTCTGACGGAAAACCAGCTCGATAACTTCCGTCAGGAAGTGGGCGGCGAGGGTATCTCGTCGTATCCGCACCCGTGGCTGATGCCCGACTTCTGGCAGTTCCCGACCGTGTCGATGGGCCTTGGCCCGATCATGGCGATCTATCAGGCGCGCTTCATGAAGTACCTGCAGGCGCGCGGCATTGCGAAGACCGAAGGCCGCAAGGTATGGGCGTTCCTTGGCGACGGTGAAACGGACGAACCGGAATCGCTCGGCGCGATCGGCATGGCCGGCCGCGAGCGGCTCGACAACCTCGTGTTCGTGATCAACTGCAACCTGCAGCGTCTGGACGGTCCGGTGCGTGGCAACGGCAAGATCATCCAGGAACTGGAAAGCGAATTCCGCGGTGCCGGCTGGAACGTGATCAAGGTCGTCTGGGGCAGCCGCTGGGATGCGCTGTTCGTGCGCGATCGCTCGGGCGTGCTGATGCGCCGGATGATGGACGTCGTCGACGGCGAATATCAGACGTACAAGTCGGAGTCGGGCGCTTTCGTGCGCGAGCATTTCTTCAACACGCCGGAATTGAAGGCGCTAGTCGCCGACTGGTCCGACGATGACATCTGGAATCTGAACCGCGGCGGTCACGACCCGCACAAGATTTACGCGGCGTTCCAGGAAGCGTCGAATTCGCAAGGCCAGCCGACCGTCATTCTCGCGAAGACGATCAAGGGCTACGGCATGGGCGAAGCTGGCCAGGCGATGAACATCACCCACCAGCAAAAGAAGCTGCACGTCGATCAGCTGAAGAAATTCCGCGATCAGTTCCGTCTGCCGATCTCCGACGAAGATCTCGTCAACGTGCCGTATCTCAAGTTCGAAGAAGGTTCGAAGGAACTCGAGTACATGCGCGCGCGGCGCCAGGAACTGGGTGGCTATCTGCCGGCCCGCCGCCAGAAGGCGGAGTCACTGCCGGTGCCGGCACTCGACGTGTTCGAGCCGCTGCTAAAGGGCACTGGCGAAGGCCGTGAGATCTCGACGACGATGGCGTTCGTGCGGATCCTCAACATCCTGCTGAAGGACAAGGCGCTTGGCAAACGCATCGTGCCGATCGTGCCGGATGAGTCGCGCACGTTCGGTATGGAAGGTCTCTTCCGTCAGATCGGCATCTGGAATCAGGACGGCCAGAAGTACGTGCCGGAAGATTCCGACCAGTTGATGTTCTACCGTGAATCGGAAACCGGTCAGATCCTGCAGGAAGGGATCAACGAAGCCGGCGGTATGTCGGACTGGATCGCGGCCGCGACGTCGTATTCGACGCACGGCGAGATCATGATTCCGTTCTACATCTTCTACTCGATGTTCGGCTTCCAGCGCATCGGCGATCTGGCGTGGGCTGCGGGCGACATGCGTTCGCGCGGCTTCCTGCTGGGCGGCACCGCTGGCCGCACGACGTTGAACGGCGAAGGTCTGCAGCACGAAGACGGCCACTCGCTGCTGTGGGCGGCTTCGGTGCCGAACTGCATCAGCTACGACCCGACTTTCGGCTACGAACTTGCGGTGATCATGCAGGACGGTCTGCGCCGCATGGTGCAGGACCAGGAAGACGTGTACTACTACGTCACGGTGATGAACGAGAACTACGAGCACCCGGCGATCCCGCAGGGCGAGAGCGTGGCTGCGGACATCATCAAGGGCATGTACGCGTTCCGCAAGGCGGATGAGTCGAAGGCGCCGCACGTGCAACTGATGGGCGCCGGCACGATCTTCAACGAAGTCATCGCCGCCGCCGACCTGCTGAAGAACGACTGGGGCGTCGCTGCGGACTTGTGGAGCGTGCCGAGCTTCACGGAACTCGCGCGCGAAGGCCACGAAGTGCAGCGCTGGAACCTGCTGCACCCGAGCGAAGAAAAGAAGGTGTCGCACGTCGAGAAGCTGCTCAAGGGCGCGCAAGGTCCGGTCATCGCATCGACCGACTATGTGCGTGCACTGACCGAGCAGATTCGCGCGTTTGTGCCGCAACGCTTCGTCGTGCTGGGCACCGATGGCTACGGCCGCTCGGACACGCGCGAAAAGCTGCGTCACTTCTTCGAAGTCGATCGTTACTGGGTCACCGTCGCCGCGCTGAACGCGCTGGCCGACGAAGGTACGATTGAGCGCAAGGTCGTTGCCGATGCGCTCAAGAAGTACAACCTTGATCCCGCCAAACCCAACCCGATGACCGTTTAAGGCATCACCCCCCGCGTGCATCGCGCGTGCCTCCCCGCATGGGAGAGGCGCGCGCGGCCCAGGAGACACCCACAATGAGTCAAGCGATCGAAGTGAAGGTGCCGGACATCGGCGATTACAAGGACATTCCTGTGATCGAGGTGCTGGTGAAGGCGGGTGATGCCGTCGAGAAAGAGCAGTCGCTCGTCACGCTGGAATCCGACAAGGCGACGATGGATGTACCGAGCCCGGCATCGGGTACGGTGAAGGAAGTGAAGGTCAAGCTCGGCGATACCGTGTCCGAAGGCACGCTGATTGTCGTGCTCGATGGTGCGGAAGCGGCAGCGAAGCCTGCGCAGGTGAATGGTGCGGCTGCTGCTGCATCGGCACCCGCTGCTGCTCCTGCCGCAGCGCCGGCGGCACCGGCCGCGAGCGGTGGCGGCGTTCAGGAAGTGAAGGTACCCGATATCGGCGATTACAAGGACGTGCCGGTAATCGAAGTGGCCGTGAAAGTCGGCGACCGTGTCGAGAAGGAACAGTCGCTCGTTACGCTCGAATCCGACAAGGCAACGATGGACGTGCCGAGTCCGGCCGCCGGCATCGTTAAGGAAATCAAGGTCAAGGTAGGCGACTCGGTGTCGGAAGGCTCCGTGATTGTGTTGCTCGAAGGCGAGGGCGCGGCGGCTGCACCTGCTGCTGCACCGGCAGCGTCGGCAGCAGCTCCGGCACCTGCCGCAGCCGCACAGAAGCCGGCCGCAGCAGCACCGGCCGCACCGTCGGCGCTCGCTCAGGCACCGTCTATTCCGGCCAGCGAAGGCGGCGCGCACGCAAGCCACGCATCGCCGTCGGTACGCAAGTTCGCACGCGAACTCGGCGTCGATGTATCGCGCGTGCAGGGCACTGGCCCGAAAGGCCGCATCACGCAGGACGACGTCACTGCCTTCGTGAAGGGCGTGATGACCGGTCAGCGCGCGGCACCGGCTGCGAGCGCACCGGCTGCCGCGGGCGGCGGCGAGCTGAATCTGCTGCCGTGGCCGAAGGTCGACTTCACGAAGTTCGGTCCGATCGATCCGAAACCGCTGTCGCGTATCAAGAAGATCTCGGGTGCGAACCTGCATCGCAACTGGGTGATGATTCCGCACGTCACGAACAACGACGAAGCGGATATCACCGAGCTCGAAGCGTTGCGCGTGCAACTGAACAAGGAACACGAAAAGGCCGGCGTGAAGTTCACGATGCTCGCGTTCGTGATCAAGGCGTGCGTATCGGCGCTGAAGAAATTCCCGACGTTCAATGCGAGTCTCGACGGCGACAACCTCGTCTTCAAGCAGTACTACAACATCGGCTTTGCCGCCGACACGCCGAACGGCCTGATGGTCCCGGTGATCCGCGATGCGGACAAGAAGGGGCTCGTCGACGTCGCGAAGGAAATGGCCGATCTGTCGAAGGCCGCGCGCGAAGGCAAACTGAAGCCGGATCAGATGCAGGGCGGCTGCTTCTCGATTTCATCGCTGGGTGGGATTGGCGGAACGAATTTCACGCCGATCATCAACGCGCCTGAAGTCGCGATTCTCGGTTTGTCGCGCGGTGCGATGAAGCCAGTGTGGGACGGCAAGCAGTTCGTGCCGCGCCTCACGCTGCCGTTGTCGCTGTCGTACGATCATCGCGTGATCGACGGTGCGGAAGCTGCGCGGTTCAATGCGTATCTGGCGTCTATTCTTGCCGATTTCCGGCGTGTGATTCTTTGATTGTCGATGGATGACCGGTACGACCGGAGCGCCGCTAATGGTGGCTCCGGTCGCGCTTCGCGCGCCGGTCCGATCGATCGCGATCAACAGGAGAAGGGGACACTATGAGTCTCGTCGAAGTGAAAGTACCGGACATCGGTGACTTCAAGGATGTCGATGTCATCGAGGTCAACGTCAAGCCCGGCGACGTCATCGAGAAAGAGCAGTCGCTGCTGACGCTCGAATCGGACAAGGCGTCGATGGAAGTGCCGAGCGATACCGCCGGCACCGTGAAGGAAGTGCGCATCAAGCCGGGCGACAAGGTGTCGCAAGGTACGGTGATCGCGATGGTGGAAACGTCGGCTGTATCTGGGGCTGCGCCGGCGAAGGCACCGGAAGCGGCCGCAGCGAAACCGGCTGCGACGAGTGCCGCGCAAACCGCGGCACCGAAAGCAGCCGCACCAGCGCCCGCGCCGCAAGCCGGTAGCTTTTCAGGCACTGCCGACGTCGAATGCGACATGCTC
Organism: Paraburkholderia acidicola; assembly: GCF_002362315.1. Lineage (GTDB taxonomy): Bacteria > Pseudomonadota > Gammaproteobacteria > Burkholderiales > Burkholderiaceae > Paraburkholderia > Paraburkholderia acidicola. Next base: position 128,044 of record NZ_MTZV01000002.1, on the reverse strand, counting down.
GTACTCGGCGCTGGCCCTGGCGGTTATTCGGCAGCATTCCGCTCCGCCGATCTCGGCATGAAGACCGTACTCGTCGAACGTTATTCGACGCTCGGCGGCGTGTGTTTGAACGTCGGCTGTATCCCGTCGAAGGCGTTGCTGCACACCGCGCTCGTCATTGACGAAGCGGCGGCACTCGGCTCGCACGGCATCACGTTCGGCAAGCCGCAGATCGATCTCGACAAGCTGCGTGACTTCAAGTCGGGCGTCGTCAAGAAGCTGACCGGCGGTCTCGCCGGCATGGCGAAGGCGCGCAAGGTCGAAGTGGTGACGGGCGTCGGTACGTTCGTCGATCCGCACCATATCGAAGTCGTCGCCGAAGGCGGCAAGAAGGTCGTCAAGTTCAAGCAGGCGATCATCGCGGCCGGGTCGCAGGCAGTAAAACTACCGTTCATTCCGGAAGATCCGCGCGTCGTCGATTCGACCGGCGCGCTCGAACTGCGGCAGATTCCCCAGCGCATGCTGGTGATCGGCGGCGGCATCATCGGTCTGGAAATGGCCACGGTCTATGCCACGCTCGGCTCGCAGATCGACGTCGTCGAAATGCTCGACGGTTTGATGGCCGGCGCGGACCGCGATCTCGTGAAGGTCTGGGAAAAGTACAACAGCAAGCGTTTTGCCAACGTGATGCTGAAGACGAAAACCACGGCCGCCGAAGCGAAAGCGGACGGCATCTACGTGTCGTTCGAAGGCGAGAAGGCTCCGGCCGAACCGCAACGCTACGACCTCGTCCTGGTTGCAGTGGGCCGCAGCCCGAACGGCAAGAAGATCGGTGCCGACAAGGCCGGTGTTGCAGTAACCGACCGCGGTTTCATCGACGTCGACAAACAGTTACGCACGAACGTCCCGCACATCTTTGCGATCGGCGATATCGTCGGACAGCCGATGCTTGCGCACAAGGCCGTGCACGAAGGACACGTCGCAGCCGAAGCGGCACACGGCGAGAAAGCCTACTTCGACGCACTGCAGATTCCGTCGGTGGCCTACACCGATCCGGAAGTGGCATGGGCCGGCAAGACCGAAGAGCAGTGCAAGGCCGAAGGCATCAAGTACGGCAAGGCTGTATTCCCGTGGGCCGCATCGGGTCGCGCCATCGCGAATGGTCGCGATGAAGGTTTCACGAAGCTGATCTTCGATGAAGAGACACATCGCGTGATCGGTGGCGGAATTGTCGGTCTGAATGCCGGCGACCTGATCAGCGAAGTCTGCCTCGCGGTCGAGATGGGTGCAGATGCCACCGATATCGGCAAGACCATCCATCCGCATCCGACGCTCGGCGAATCGGTGGGCATGGCGGCTGAACTGTACGAAGGTGTCTGTACCGATCTGCCGCCGCAAAAGAAGAAGTAACGCGACGGTGTGAAACGCCCGAACCTCGATGGGGAAGGGCGCAAAACAGGCGTAAAAACAGGCGAAAAAAAACCGGTGCACCCTTTGCGGGGTGCGCCGGTTTTTTACTACCGCGAGAGGACTTGCACTGCGCGGTTTAACGCGCAGTCATAAAGCTCTTAGGCAGTCTTCTTTGCCGAACGCGAAGCTTGAGCAGCTGCTTGCGTGGTGGCCTTCTGGGCAGCGGCTGCTGCCGCGTTGAAGTTGCTTTCAGCGAGTTCGACAGCTTGCTTCGTTGCCTTGTGAACCGTTTCGTACGTCGTGTTAGCGGCGGTGATAGCCGACTTGATCACGGCGACAGCGGTTTCCGAACCGGCCGGTGCGTTCTTCGCGACGTTGTCGACGAGTGCTTGCACCTTGCGATTCTGTTCTTCGTATTGCGCTTCAGCAACACGGGCGAATTCAGCTTGCGTAGCCGATGCGATCTCATACAGGTGACGGCCGTACGACAGAACCTTCTCAGCGACCGGCTGTGCCAGGCTGGCTTGCAGCGCGAGCAGTTCCTGAGCGTCCTTCACCGACAGCGCGCGCTGGGCGTTTTCCTGGCTTTCTGCGAGCGTCGACTTCACGACTTGCAGGTTCAGTTCGACCAGCTTTTCAACGCCTTCGAATGCTTTCGACGTCAGGCCGAACAGCGCTTCGAGGTTAGCTTTCTGGGCAGCGGCGAATTGCTCGGGGGTCAGCAGACTCATGTTTGATACTCCTGGATTACGGCCGTCGGGCGCAGACCGTGTGGGGTTAACGACAAGAACTGGATAATTGCGGCACACATTTGGGTCATGCACCGTTTGGTGCAGGGTTTGTGCATCGCAACAATGGTTCCCATTTTAGGACGGCCGCAATGGATGTCAAGTACTTTTTGTGCGTCGCACAATATCGAGAATTTGCCGATAAAACAATGCGTTATGCGGCTTGCATCTGAGATTGATGATGCGGCTGGAAGCCGCGTCTGCACTGGGGCGGTGCGAATGCTGACAGCCTTCGATGGCTACTTTATGGTGCGTTGCCGACGAATATTCGACAAACGGCATAAAATCCTCGATCGACGTAAACCGGCGACTGTCATGGAACGTTAACTTGCACGCGAAGTCGAACGCGCGTCGTGCTGTTTTACAGCAGTCATTTAACACGCGATGGCGCTGTTTCAGGCCGCCAAGGCATGCTGGACAAGGCAGTTGAGCGGCCCACCCGATGTCTGACCGTGTTTCCCCTGATCAAGTGTTTGCCGGAACGGCCGTTAAGCCGGAAGCCGGAATCGGTGCCCAGTTTGGACCGGTCCACGCGATCGTTTTTTTCGATTGAACAAGGAACTTATTCGCTTTTCTCAATCAATCCTTACATCTAGGTTTAACGAGAACGGATAAGTACTTAATATTGCTAATTTTTCGCGGTTTTACTACACTTGCGGAAAACTCCTGCCGCTCCATTCAGAACACCAATGAAAACCAACCTGTTTTCGTCGCTTAAAGTGATCCACGGCGCGGCCTTCAGCATGGCGCTGTCGGTGGCTGCCTCGGCGGTCATCGCTGCGGCGTTCGCTGCGCCTGTCGACGCGTTTGCCGCGTCGACCGCGACTCAGGCTCAATCTTCCAAGGCATCCAAAACCGGCAAGGCGACCCGCAAGGTGGCGCCCGTGGCCGGCAAGGCTGCTAACGGTAAGGTTGCTGCGCGTTCGTCCAAAACCGCCATGAAGACTGCGGCGGCCAAAGCCGACGATGACGCGCCGCGCGTCGTCGCGAAGAAACGGCGCGTTGCCTATTCGATGAACGGCCGCCACCACGGCGTGGTCCGGCGTGTCGCATTCGAGCCGCGTCCGCCCACCGTCGGTCAGGCATTCGGTCTGCACGACACGCCCGATGCGCTCGCGCTGCGCTCCAGTGTCGCCTACGTCGTCGACCAGAATACGGCTGAGCCGCTCTTCGACAAGAATTCCCACGCCGTCGTGCCGATCGCGTCGATCACCAAGCTGATGACTGCAATGGTCGTACTCGATTCGAAAGCGTCGATGACCGAGCAGATCGAAGTCACCGATGAAGACCGCGACTACGAGAAGAACACCGGCTCGCGTCTGTCGGTCGGTTCGGTGCTGTCGCGCGAAGACATGCTGCACATTGCACTGATGGCGTCGGAGAACCGCGCCGCAGCCGCGTTGTCGCGCTACTACCCGGGCGGTCGCCCTGGCTTCCTCGCGGCAATGAATGCGAAGGCGAAAGCGCTTGGCATGGCCGACACGCATTTCGAAAATTCGACGGGTCTGACTAGCCAGAATGTGTCGAGTGCGCGCGATCTCGTGAAGATGGTCAATGCGGCCTATCAATATCCGATGATCCGCGAGTTCTCGACCGATCGCAGCTACGACGTGTTCACCGGCAGACGTACGCTGGCGTATCGCAGCACGAATGCGCTGGTGCGTAATTCGACGTGGGATATCGGTCTGCAGAAAACCGGCTTCATCAACGAAGCAGGTGAGTGCCTCGTCATGCAGGCGAACATCCACGGCCGTCCGATGATCATGGTGCTGCTCGATTCCTCGGGCAAGTACTCGCGTTTCGCAGATGCGGTGCGCCTGCGCACGTGGCTCGACAATGGCGGCGAAGCGCGGATTACCAGCGCGGATGCCGGCGGTACGGGTACCTGAGCACCTCATACCGGTACGGCCCAGGCCGTCGGTTAGACATGCTTCAAGTAAAAGAGCCTCGCAATCGCGAGGCTCTTTTACTTGAAGCAGCAGGTTGCGCCAGATCAATCAGGCGGGATGTTGCGCGTGGCCGTGCAGGTTGTGAGTTTTTTGCGCTGCGTCCACGTGATAGCCGAGCGATTCGGAAATAACAAACGCCGTCTTGCTGACCTGACCGAGCCATGAATCCTGCAGACGGTCCGCAGGGGCCGACAGCGAAAGCCCAGCAACGAGCTTGCCCGTATCGTCGTAGATGCCCGCAGCGATGCAGCGCACACCCAGTTCCAGCTCTTCGTTATCGCGTGCGTACAGATGTTGCCGCACGTGGGTCAGTTCGCGTTCGAGTTTGGTCAGATCGGTGATGCTGTTCTGCGTATGGCCTGACAGACCGGTGCGGGTCGCATAGGCGCGTACGCGCGTGGCTTCATCCGCGGCGAGGAACAGCTTGCCGACCGACGTCAGATGCAACGGCGCACGTCCGCCGATCGCGCGCACCACCTGCATGCCGGAGCGTTCCGAGTAAGCACGCTCGATATACACGATCTCATCGCCCTGGCGCACCGACAGATTGACCGTTTGCCCGGTCAACCGATGCAGTTCGCGCATCGGCATCAACGCCGCATCGCGCACCGACAAACGCGCTTTCACCAGATTACCGAGTTCGAGAAGCCGCATGCCCAACCGATAGGTGCCCGGATCCGAGCGATCGACCAGCCGGCACGTGACCATATCGTTGAGGATGCGGTGCGCCGTGGAAGGATGCAGCTCGGTGCGCAGCGCAAGTTCTTTCAGGCTGACCGGGTCGCTGTGCGCCGCGAGGGCATCCAGCAGGCGCATCATGCGCTCGATCACCTGGATCGAAGTCTTGGGATCCGGGTTCGTTTCGCTCATGGAGAATAATCAGTTGACGCGTCAAACAGCGGAAATTGATTGTATCTCGTATGGTGAAAAAAGCGAACGCCATCCGAGGCGGCATTCCAATCTGCGCGGTCCCTCTCGCGTGTATGTCCGCCACGGGTGTCGCGTATCATCGCGTATCAAACAAAGCACAATCGGCAACGTTCCCCCGAAGGAGGCCCCATGCGAGTCGGATTGTTCGTCACTTGCCTGATCGACCTGATGCGCCCGGAAATCGGCTTCTCGACGATCAAGCTGATCGAACGCGCTGGCTTCGAGGTGATCGTGCCGCCCGCACAGACCTGCTGCGGACAACCGGCTTACAACTCGGGCGAGCGCCGCATCGCGCGCGATCTCGCGGAAAAAGCGGTACGCGAGTTCGAGCAGTTCGACTATCTCGTGATTCCCTCTGGATCGTGTGGCGGCATGATCCGCGCGCATTACGGCGATCTGTTCCGCGACGATCCCGAGTTGATGAACCGCTACAACCGGCTGCGACCGAAGGTGTTCGAGCTGACCGACTTCCTCGTCAATGTCGCGAAGATCGAACTGGCGGACGTCGGTTTCGAGGGGGCAGTGACGTATCACGACTCGTGTTCGGGCCTGCGTGAACTGGGCGTCAAGACACAGCCGCGCGCATTGCTCGCGCAGGTCGGCGTACCCGTTACGGAAATGAAGGGTTGCGAGCACTGCTGTGGTTTCGGCGGGACGTTCGCAGTGAAGTATGGCGACATCTCCACCGCGATCGTCGATGAGAAATGCGCGAACATCAGCGCGAGCGGTGTGGGGGCGGTGGTGCTGGGCGATCTCGGCTGCATGCTGAATATCGAAGGCCGCTTGCGTCGCACCGGCGATACGACGACGCGCGTGCTGCATATCGCCCAGGTACTCGCCGGCGACGCCTGATCGCGCCGCTGCATTCGTACATCACGTCTTCCACGATCTCTTCAGGGCCGCCATGCAAGTTCAATCGATGCACTTCAAGGCGCGCGCAGGCCAGAAGCTTGCCGATCAGCGTCTGCAGCAGAACCTCACCAAGCTGTCGACCAAATTCGTTTCCGCGCGTGCCGAAGCGATCACCGCAATCGATTTCGCGGCGACCCGCGACGCGCTGAAAGCGCGCCGCAACCGCGCGCTGGAAAACCTCGATGTCTGGCTCGAAACCTTCGAGCGCGAAGCAAGCCGCCGCGGCGTTACGGTGCTGTTCGCGGAAACGACCCGGCAGGCGGCGCAGATCGTGGCCGACATTGCGCGCCGGCATGATGTGAAGAAGGTCATCAAGACGAAGTCGATGGTGTCGGAGGAAATGCGGCTGAATGCGGTGCTCGGTGAAATGGGCGTGCAGTCCATCGAGACCGATCTCGGCGAATACATTCTGCAGATCAACGACAACGAACCGCCGAGCCACATCATTGCGCCTGTCGTGCACAAGGACAAGGACGAGATCGCCGATCTGTTTGCGAAGACGCATCAGCGGCCACGTCTCACGGAAATCCCCGACATGACGCGCGAAGCACGCGAGGTGCTGCGCCCGCATTTCATGACCGCCGACATGGGCGTGACCGGCGGTAACTTCGTGATTGCGGAGACGGGGTCGGTGGCGATCGTCACCAACGAAGGCAACGAGGGCATGTGTACGGTGATGCCGCGCGTGCATGTCGCGATAACGGGCATCGAGAAGGTCCTGCCGACGCTCGAAGACCTCGCCACGGCCATGCGGCTGTTGCCGCGCTCGGCGACCGGCCAGGCGACGTCGAACTATTTCTCGTTACTCACGGGCCCGCGTGGAGCGGACGATCAGGATGGGCCCGAACATATGTATGTCGTGCTCGTTGATGGTGGGCGTACGGGGCTGATCGGCGGCGACTTTCAGGAGATGCTGCGCTGTATCCGCTGCGGCGCGTGCATGAATCACTGTCCGGTGTATCAGAAGGTCGGCGGCCATGCTTATGGATGGGTCTATCCGGGGCCGATGGGGTCGGTGCTGACGCCGAGCTATGTTGGTATCGACAACGCTCTCGACCTGCCGCAGGCCGCGACGCTGTGCGGCGAATGCAACAGCGTTTGCCCGGTGGGGATTCCGCTCTCCGACCTGCTGCGCAAGTTACGCGAGAAACAGGTGGAGCGGCGGCTGCGTCCGTGGCGCGAGCGGGTTGGGCTTGCGGTATGGGGGTATCTCGCGCTGCATCCCGATGCGTACGCGCTGCTCACGAAACTGGCCGTGCGCGTGCTCGAGAAAATGGGCGGACAGAAGCGCGCGATCGCCCGGCTGCCGCTAGGCGGTGGCTGGACTAATACACGCGATATGCCCGCGCCAGTTGGACGAACGTTCCGTGAGCTATATAAGGCGCAGCGCAGTCATATCGGTTGATCGCCGCAGGGCGCGATCAGTGCTGCCTGCCCGGTGACGTCCACTGGCCGCCGCCATTGCCCCCACCGCCACATTTAATGCCGTAATCGCCGCAGGCCCAGCCTTTATCCCCACGGCCGCCGTTTCCTCCGCCGTTACCGGCTTGCGGCGGTGGGTTGTTCGGGCGTCCGTTGCCGGGATTGCCGTGCCATCCGCCACCCGGCGCATTGCCTTGCGGTTGCCCGCCGCGTTGCCCACCGTCGTCGGGCCTGCGATGCCAGCCGCCGTCGTCAGGACGTCGCCGGTCGTTGCCGTTCCAGTAGGGCCGGTCGCCATAGCCGCGCCCACCGTAATACGACGGGCCTGAATAGCCGCCACCGCCGTAGCCCAGATACACATTCGATTGCACCGGCACTCCGCCGTAGGCGCCGCCGTCGCCATAACCCGGGCTACCGTAGTTGCCGTAGTCGCCATACATAGGGGAGCCGTCCGGGTAGGCGGCACATCCGGTCAGCATCGCGGCGAGCGCGAGGCCGGCAAAGGGCGCGAGGCGTTTCAGGAGAGAGGGCATCGATGCGGTCCAGAAGAGGAGATCTGCCCTGATTTTCCACTGACAACCTCATTACGTCTGTATGACTTTGTAAGTTTTCTCTCGAACCGCAACCCCGCTCCTGACCGCGAGGTGCGCCGATGCCGGAGCGACACTGTTCGTGCGGACGCAACACTGTATTCTGGTTACACGGGTTTTTCCGGATTGCGTCTCCCTTTATGATTTAACCGAGGCGCAGTGGGTCACGAACTCCTGGCGTCGACCGAAGAGAAGAGCATCATGAGAAAGACAATATCGATGTACTGGCCACTGGCCATCGTTGTGCCGCTTGCCACGGCGGCCGCCCTCCATGTGTGCAGCGACGTTGGATCGCGCGCATCGCAGGCGCCGCTCGCCGCCAACCAGTTGACCGCCGAACTGGCCCGCACCGTATCGTTCGGGCTCGTCGACGACGATGCCGGCATGCCCCTGAAACCGCTGCGTGCAGTGGCGATGCCGCTACCCGCTTCTTCCTGATATGTAGACATGCCTGGCGTGGGTTGTGCCAGGCATGTCTGCGTGGACCTTTGTATAATCGCGGCACTTATTTTTAGCTGTATTTCACCTCTGCGGCGTAGCCGCACAAAGACCATCCGATAGCCGCCCGATGAAAACAATCGCCATCTGCTTTGTCTGTCTCGGGAACATCTGCCGTTCCCCGACCGCGGAGGGCGTGATGCGGCATCAACTCATCGAAGCAAAGCTGGGCGAGCGCATCCACGTCGATTCGGCGGGTACCGGCGACTGGCATGTCGACGAAGCCCCCGACGAACGCGCCCAACGTGCGGCCAGCCAGCGCGGCTACGACCTGTCGGTGTTGCGGGGCCGGCAGATCGATGTGGCGGACTTCGAGCGATTCGATCTGCTGATCGCAATGGACGACGCCAACGTGAGCGCGTTGCGCAAGCTTTGCCCGCCCGCACAACGCGACAAGATCCGCCTGCTCATGGAGTTCGTGCCGGAAACGGACAGCCGCTGGGCGGGCGCACGCGAGGTCACCGACCCCTATTTCGGCGGGGCGGCCGGCTTCGAACAGGTGCTCGATCAGTGCGAGGCGGCGTGCCGCGGGCTGGTGGCCGCATTGCGGCCGCAGCTGCTCCAGACATAGTTCAACGGGTTCAAAACGGGTTTTGTTAAGTAATGACCCAATTCGCGATAGGGATACTTGACTAAAACGCTCATGTATTTATACTTGACGAAAATTGTCGAGAATTGCGGACTCCCACACCATTATGAGACTCACCACGAAAGGCCGTTTCGCCGTCACGGCGATGATAGACCTGGCACTGCGCCAGGAGCAGGGCCCGGTGACGCTTGCGGGTATCAGCCAGCGCCAGCACATCTCCCTGTCCTACCTCGAACAGCTGTTCGGCAAGTTGCGCCGTCATGAGATCGTCGAGTCGGTGCGCGGGCCCGGAGGCGGGTACAATCTCGCCCGCCGCGCGGAGAACGTGACGGTTGCGGACATCATCATTGCCGTCGACGAGCCGCTCGATGCGACCCAATGCGGCGGCAAGGGCACCTGCGAAGGTACGAAACAGCACGACGGCCACTGCATGACGCATGAGCTATGGTCCACGCTGAACCAGAAGATGGTCGAGTACCTCGATTCGGTGTCGCTGAAAGATCTGGTCGACCAGCAGCGTTCGCGCGAAAGCGCGCCTGCTGTGCTGCGCGACAGGCGCAGCGAGGCGCCCGCGAGCGAAACGGTGCGCGCGGTGCCCAAAGGACCGAATTCTGTTTTCAATATGGCCGGTTCCTGAGGACGCCATAGAGCGAACCCGGAATGCAGAGTCCAGAACAAATATGTCCCCGGAGTAACTGATGAATAACGCTATCCCCCATCTGCCCATCTATATGGACTACAGCGCGACGACCCCGGTCGACCCGCGTGTGGTGGACAAGATGATTCCGTATCTGCGCGAGCAGTTCGGCAACCCTGCATCACGCAGCCATTCGTACGGATGGGATGCGGAGCATGCCGTCGAGGAAGCGCGCGAAAACGTCGCAGCGCTCGTCAACGCCGATCCGCGCGAGATCATCTGGACGTCGGGCGCGACGGAATCGGACAACCTCGCTATCAAGGGTGCGGCGCACTTCTACAAGAGCAAGGGCAAGCACATCATCACGGTGAAGACCGAGCACAAGGCCGTGCTCGATACCTGCCGCGAACTCGAGCGTGAAGGCTTCGAAGTTACGTATCTCGACGTGAAGGACGACGGTCTGGTCGATCTCGACGTGCTCAAGGCCGCGCTGCGTCCGGACACGATCCTGGTGTCCGTCATGTCGGTGAACAACGAGATCGGCGTGATTCAGGATATCGCGTCGATCGGCGAAATCTGCCGTGAAAAGGGCATCATTTTTCACGTCGACGCTGCTCAGGCAACCGGCAAGATCGAGATCGATCTGCAGAAGCTGAAGGTCGACCTGATGTCGTTCTCCGCACACAAGACGTATGGTCCGAAGGGCATTGGTGCGCTGTACGTGCGCCGCAAGCCCCGCGTGCGGATCGAAGCGCAGATGCACGGCGGCGGTCACGAGCGCGGTATGCGTTCGGGTACGCTCGCGACGCATCAGATCGTTGGGATGGGCGAAGCGTTCCGTATCGCGCGTGAAGAGATGGCGACGGAAAACGAACGCATCCGCATGTTGCGCGACCGCTTGCTGCGCGGCCTGTCGGAGATCGAAGAGGTTTACGTGAACGGCGAGATGGACAAGCGCGTTCCGCACAACCTGAATATCAGCTTCAATTTTGTCGAAGGCGAGTCGCTGATCATGGCGGTTAAGGATGTGGCGGTGTCGTCGGGTTCGGCGTGCACGTCTGCTTCGCTGGAGCCGTCGTATGTGCTGCGCGCACTCGGCCGCAACGACGAGTTGGCGCACAGCTCGATCCGCTTCACGGTGGGCCGCTTCACGACCGAGCAGGACGTGGACTATGTGATCAACCTGCTGAAGTCGAAGATCGCGAAGTTGCGCGATCTGTCGCCGCTGTGGGAAATGCACAAGGACGGTATCGATATTTCGACGATCCAGTGGGCTGCGCACTGACGCGCTACGCGGGATCGAATGCAGGTTGAAACGAATTAAGGAGTGTAATCATGGCTTATAGCGACAAGGTTCTGGACCATTACGAAAACCCGCGTAACGTGGGCTCTTTTGCGAAAGACGACGATGCAGTCGGCACCGGCATGGTCGGCGCGCCGGCGTGCGGCGACGTGATGAAGCTGCAAATCCGCGTCGGCGCGGATGGCGTGATCGAAGACGCGAAGTTCAAGACGTACGGCTGCGGTTCGGCGATCGCTTCGAGCTCGCTCGTCACCGAATGGGTGAAGGGCAAGACGCTGGATCAGGCGATGTCGATCAAGAACACGCAGATCGCGGAAGAGCTCGCACTGCCGCCGGTGAAGATCCACTGCTCGATCCTCGCGGAAGACGCGATCAAGGCGGCTGTTGCGGATTATCGCCAGCGTCACGGTGGCGAGACCGCAGCAGCGGACGACAAGCAGGCAGCCTGAGCAAGCTGTCTGACGCGGGTACGAGCTACGAAATACAGGTAGGGCTGCAGCGCGTGTGACCGGGTATGGCATCCGGCGTCACGATGCGAAGTGGAGCAATGAGAAACGCTATGGCAATTACGTTGACGGAAAAGGCAGCACAGCACGTGCAGAAGTACCTGGTGCGCCGTGGCAAGGGCGTCGGGTTGCGGCTCGGCGTGCGTACGACCGGGTGCTCAGGGCTTGCGTACAAGCTCGAGTACGTGGATGAACTCGCGCCGGAAGACGAAGTGTTCGAGTGCAACGGCGTGAAGATCATTGTCGATCCGAAGAGCCTGGCCTATATCGACGGTACGGAACTCGACTTCGCGCGCGAAGGGTTGAACGAAGGCTTCAAGTTCAATAACCCGAACGTCAAGGACGAGTGCGGCTGCGGCGAATCGTTCCGCGTATAAGTCCGCAGGGTGCGGCAAAAAGGCGGCGTGGGCCGCCTTTTTAATTTGCCCGCTTCCTCGCTACACAATCTGCTCCTTCCGCTCACCCCGAACCGAATCACACGACGACGTACACGATGGCCTCGCTGAACGACAGCCACTTCGATCTCTTCAATCTGCCGGCACGCTACACGCTTGACATGCGCGTGCTCGACGACGCGTATCGCACCGTGCAGGCGCAGGTGCATCCCGACCGTTTCGCTGCCGCTGGCGATGCGCAAAAGCGCATCGCGATGCAGTGGGCGACGCGCACGAACGAGGCCTATCAGACGCTGCGCGATCCACTGCGGCGCGCGACCTATCTGCTGACGCTGCGCGGTATCGATGTCGGTGCCGAGAACAATACGGCGATGGAGCCGGCGTTCCTGATGCAGCAGATGGAGTGGCGTGAAGGCATCGAAGATGCAGCAGGCGCGAAGAATGTCGACGCGCTCGATGCATTGCTTGCCGAACTGCGTGACGAAGAGCGCGTGCGCTTCACGAAGCTCGCGGCGTTGCTCGACAGCGGCGCGGATCAGGCGGCGAGCGAAGCGGTGCGGCAACTGATGTTCATCGAGCGCGTCGCGGCGGAGATCGACACGCAGATCGAGCGACTCGAAGCCTGACCCGACCTGAGCAAGCGACCGGCGCCCCCAAACAGCAATGCGATTCACGCGGGTGAATCGAACGATTCCGAAGAAGATCACAGATGGCCTTACTGCAAATCTCCGAACCCGGCATGGCGCCGGCACCGCACCAGCGGCGCCTCGCAGTCGGCATCGATCTCGGTACCACGAATTCGCTGGTCGCCGCCGTGCGTAGCGGCGTGGCCGACGTGCTGCCCGACGAGGATGGTCATGTACTACTGCCGTCGGTCGTGCGCTACCTGGAGAAGGGCGGGCGGCGTATCGGACGCGTAGCGAAGGCCGAAGCCGCCATCGACCCGCGCAACACAATTGTCTCGGTCAAGCGCTTCATGGGGCGCGGCAAGCACGAAGTGGAAGGCGCGGAGAACGCACCGTACGACTTCGTCGACGCGCCGGGCATGGTGCAGATCCGCACCGTCGACGGTGTGAAGAGCCCAGTCGAAGTATCGGCGGAAATTCTCGCCACGCTGCGCCAGCGCGCCGAAGACACGCTCGGCGACGAACTCGTCGGTGCGGTGATCACGGTGCCCGCGTATTTCGACGAAGCGCAGCGCCAGGCGACCAAGGACGCTGCACGCCTCGCGGGTCTCAACGTCCTGCGTCTGCTCAATGAGCCAACCGCGGCCGCGATTGCCTACGGTCTCGACAACGGCTCGGAAGGGCTCTACGCGGTGTACGACCTGGGCGGCGGTACGTTCGACCTGTCCATCCTCAAGCTGACCAAAGGCGTCTTCGAAGTGCTGGCCGCAGGCGGCGACTCGGCGCTCGGCGGTGACGATTTCGATCAGGCGCTGTATCGCTACGCGCTCGAGCAGGCCGATATCGCACCCGACACGCTTACGCCGGAAGACGTACGCGGTTTGCTCGACCGGGTGCGCGAGACGAAGGAAGCGCTGACGGATGCGCCGTACGTAGCGCTTTCGGTGCCGCTGTCGAGCGGCGCACAACTCGATCTGGCGATCAATGAAGGCACCTTCGAAACCGTCACGCGCGCGCTCGTGCAACGCACGCTCGGCCCGACGAAGAAGGCACTGCGTGACGCGAAAGTAACCACGGCGGAGATCAAGGGCGTGGTGCTGGTGGGTGGCGCGACGCGGATGCCGGTCATACGCCGCGCGGTCGAAGCTTTTTTCGGCCAGCCGCCGCTGATCAACCTCGATCCCGACCGCGTCGTGGCGCTCGGCGCTGCGATCCAGGCCGATCTGCTGGCGGGTAACCGCGGCGCGGACGGCGACGACTGGCTGCTGCTCGACGTGATTCCGCTGTCGCTCGGCGTCGAGACGATGGGCGGCCTGACCGAGAAAATCATTCCGCGTAACTCGACGATCCCTGTCGCGCGTGCACAGGACTTCACGACGTTCAAGGACGGCCAGACGGCGATGGCGATTCACGTCGTGCAGGGCGAGCGCGAACTCGTGTCCGATTGCCGCTCGCTTGCGCGTTTCGAACTGCGCGGTATTCCGCCGATGGCCGCGGGCGCCGCGCGGATTCGTGTGACGTATCAGGTCGATGCGGATGGGCTGCTGTCGGTGTTTGCCCGCGAGCAGTTGTCGGGTGTCGAGGCATCGGTGGTCGTGAAGCCGTCATACGGTCTTGCTGATGACGATGTCGCCCGGATGCTCGAAGACAGCTTCAAGACCGCGGAAGTCGACATGCGCGCGCGTGCGCTGCGCGAAGCGCAGGTCGAAGCGCAACGCCTGCTCGAAGCGACCGATGCGGCACTGGCCGCCGACGGCGAACTGCTCGACGAAGCCGAACGCGCCGAGCTCGACGCGCATCTGGCTGCATTGCGTGCGGTAGCGCAGGGTGATGACACCGACGTCATCGAACACGCGACCCGCACGCTCGCCGAAGCCACCGACGAATTCGCCGCCCGCCGCATGAACAAGGGTATTCGCCGCGCGCTCGCGGGGCGCAAGCTCGACGAGATCTAGGCGCAGTAGCGGTTGCCGGATGGCGCAAGTAAGCCGGTCCGGCGCATCACGACCACAGCCGCGCGCTGCAACGAGAACGTCGCGCGCTGCCAGTAAAATGACGCGGAGCCGGTTGTGGCGGCCGCGCCTCACGAATAAACGGAATACGTATGCCTCAAATCGTTGTGCTGCCTCACGTCGAACTGTGCCCCGAGGGCGCGGTGATCGACGCTGTGCCGGGCAAGAGCATCTGCGACAATCTGCTGGATAATGGCATCGAGATCGAGCACGCGTGCGAGAAATCGTGTGCGTGCACGACGTGCCACGTGATCGTGCGCGAAGGGTTCAATACGCTGACACCTTCGGAAGAAGACGAAGACGATCTGCTCGACAAGGCGTGGGGGCTCGAGCCTGAATCGCGCCTGTCGTGCCAGGCGCTCGTGCCGGAAGGCGAAGATCTCGTGGTGGAAATTCCGCGGTACTCGATCAACCATGCGAAGGAAAATCACTAACAGGAGCGAGCAGTCATGAAGTGGACCGACACGCAAGAGATCGCAATGGCGTTGACCGACAAGCACCAGGATATCGATCCGCAGCAGGTGCGCTTCACCGATCTGCACCGCTGGGTGATGGAACTGGAAGGCTTCGACGACGATCCTAATCGCTCGAACGAGAAGATTCTCGAAGCGATTCAGGCGGCGTGGATCGAAGACGCTGATTATTAAGTAGGGAGTAGGCACGCCGCGCAGCCTGTCTCTGTCTGTGCGGCGGAAACAACTTTGGCCGTCTCGGCCTCTGGAAAACTTCAGTGCACACGCGGCACGTAGCACACGTCGAACCGTTCGGTCAGCCGTCTGAGACGCTGGTCTAGCGTCCAGAATCGCGTGTCCGGCGTCAGCAGCGTTGACGCCAGTAACGTGCAATCCACCGCACCGCATCCCACTTCATATAAACGCTCACGCTCGATCAGGCCCGCCACCTCAGCGTGCGTGGCCAGTTGCGTCTGACGTAGCAGGGCGATATCGCTGAGTACTTGCGCACGCGGCTCTGGTGGCATGCCGCAGGTCAATTCGAGGACAACCAGCGGGTGCGTGACGCAAACATCCACTCGCAAAAGCTGCTGCAGTTCGGCGTTGGAGCGCCGGAAATGATCCACCCAGACCGAGGTATCGATCAGGATGTTCATCGGGACGTCCCATCCGGACGCCGTCGTGGAATCTCGGCCATCCCGGGTGCATGGCCGCCGAGCGCAGCGAGACGCTTGCCTGCCTGGATCCGGACGAACGTCTCCAGGGCTTCGCGGAACAGATCTGCCGCGCTGATTCCTGGCTCGGCGAGCTCGAGGGCACGCGTGTAGAGCAGGTCGTCGACGGTGACGGTAGTTCGCACGATCACTCCAATTGATGACGATGAGCATCAATTTTAGCATCAAATCGACCGGCAACAAGGACGGACGAGAATCCATGAGGCGAGCTCTGGAATGACGGACAGGCCGCAGCCAGCTATTTCGGCTGTCGGCCAGGAGGGATATCGGGGGCGGGGGATTTTCGGCGATCTGGGCTTGCATCCCCGGAAAGGGAATCGCCGTGTCGCTTGCGGGTAGTGTAGATAAAGCGGGCGGCAGCGGCGGCGCATGCCGCCGCTGCACGCAAAAACCTAATTCATCGCGACGAGCGTGCCGTGCTCGATCTGCACGCGTTCGCCTTGCTGAAACGGCGGCGCGTCGTGGTACGTGAAGTAGCGCGCCTTACCGCTTTCCATCCGCACTCGCACCGAATACGCGGTCGTGCTGCGCAGATGACGCTCCACCGTGTTGCCGGCCAGACCGCCACCAAGCACGCCAAGAACCGTCATCGCGGTACGGCCGCCGCCACCGCCGAACTGGTTGCCGACCAGGCCGCCGGCAACAGCGCCACCGACCGCGCCAATACCGGTTCCATGACCTTCCTGACGTGTCACTGAGATCGCTTCAACGGTGCCGCAGCTCGAGCAGTAAGCGGGCTGGGCAGGCTGTTGCTGCGCATACTGCTGCTGCCCATACTGCGGGGCTTGCTGCGCAGCGTACTGTTGCTGTTGCGACGGCGCTTGCACCTGTTGCTGCTGCGGTTGCTGCTGCGCATACATCGCCGGATTGGCCGGCTGGGCAGAACCGACAACCGGCTGCTGCGCAACCTGAGCCGCCTGCGTCTGATTATTCTGCGCATCGTTGCTCGATGCCGTCGGAAAGAGCCCGGTGACCGCAGCCGTCGCAGCGAGGCTGGCGACGAGGACGGCGCCGGCCGCGGTCGCGACGAGCGGATGCATACGGCGTTTTTCGGTGGGCTGGGTAGCGTTCATAGGGTCCATGAGTGGCCTCCGTCTCAAGCAGAGTCGATTGTTACGAAGCTAAGTGTCCGACACAGGCGGTCCGGCCGGGTTTCAATTTGTAACGAATTCCACGCGGTGTACTGCGAGGAAAGTGCGGCGAAGCGGCGAGAGGCAGATAGAGCCTTGAATTTCCGGCCATCGCGGGCGCCGCTACGTGCTCCGATGGGTGCCCGGCGCAACAGGTCTCGCGCGGCTTTTACTGATAGTTACAAAGCGTCATGAAAAGAAAGAAGGGCGACCGGTGTGAACCGGCCGCCCTCGGCATTCATTCAGCAAAAACGCTGCTTCAGTCTTCGCGGCGCAGATGCGGGAACAGGATCACGTCGCGGATGCTCGGGCTGTCGGTGAGCATCATCACCAGACGGTCGATGCCGATGCCGCAGCCACCGGCCGGCGGCATGCCGTATTCGAGCGCGCGGATGTAGTCGGCGTCGTAGTACATCGCTTCTTCGTCGCCGGCTTCTTTCTGGTCGGCCTGCTTCTTGAAACGCGCCGCCTGGTCTTCCGGATCGTTGAGCTCCGAGAAGCCGTTGGCGATTTCACGCCCGGTGATGAACAGCTCGAAGCGTTCGGTGATGCCGTCGAACTTGTCCGATGCGCGCGCAAGCGGTGACACCTCGAGCGGATAGTCGACGATGAAGGTCGGCTCCCACAACTGGGCTTCGGCGGTCTCTTCGAACAGCGCCAGTTGCAACGCGCCGACGCGTGCGTTGAGGAACTGCGGCTGCGACGCATCGACACCGAACTTCTTCAGTTCAGTGCGCAGGAATGCATCGTCAGTGAGTTGCGCGTCGGTGTACTGCGGCGCGAACTTTTGAATGGCCTGGTTGATCGTCAGACGATGGAACGGCTTCGACAGATCGAGTTCGCGACCCTGGTAGCTGATGGTCGCGCTGCCGAGCGCATCGACGGCGGCCTGGCGGATCAGTTGCTCGGTGAAGTCCATGATCCACGTGTAATCGGTGTACGCCGCGTAGAACTCGATCATCGTGAATTCCGGATTGTGGCGCACCGAGACGCCCTCGTTACGGAAATTCCGGTTGATCTCGAACACACGCTCAAAGCCGCCCACTACCAGCCGCTTCAGGTACAGCTCCGGCGCGATGCGCAGGAACATCTGCATATCGAGCGCGTTGTGATGCGTGACGAACGGCTTGGCGGTTGCGCCGCCGGGGATCGGATGCAGCATCGGCGTCTCGACTTCCATGAAGTCGGCGTCGGCCATGAACTTGCGGATCGACGACATCGCCTTCGTGCGCGCGACGAAGGTCTTGCGTGTTTCCGGCGTGACGATCAGGTCGACGTAGCGCTGGCGGTACTTCATTTCCTGATCGGCGAGGCCGTGGAACTTGTCCGGCAGCGGGCGCAGCGACTTCGTCAGCAGGCGCAGCTCGGTGCAGCGCACCGACAGTTCGCCCTTGTTAGTGCGAAACAGCACGCCGCGCGCCGCGACAATATCGCCGAGGTCCCACTTCTTGAACGCGTCGTAGGTTTCCTGGCCGACGTCAGCCGGCGTGATGAAGAACTGGATCTGCCCCGAGCCGTCGCGCACGGTGGCGAAGCTCGCCTTGCCCATCACGCGCTTGAGCATCATGCGACCGGCGAGCGCGACTTCGAGCGGCTTCGCTTCGAGCGCTTCCTTGTCGATGTCGGCGTACTGCGTCTGCAGATCGTCGGCGTGATGTGTGGGGCGGAAATCGTTAGGGTAGGCGACGCCCTGTTCGCGCAGCTCGCGCAGTTTCTCGCGACGCTCGGCGATGATCTTGTTTTCGTCCGGTTCGGGCGCGGCGTTCGGCTGATTCGGTTCGGTCATGATGGTTCGGTAGTCGGGAAGGTCCCGCAACGACAGGGGGAGTGCGTCTACAGGCGCGGACTCGGGGCAGCGGCGGTGCCGGACTTCAGCCGGCGGGGATCACGAGACGGGCAACACTGCGTGCCACGTGATTCCCGCCGCGCGGGTGCATCAAACGCCCTGTTTCAGGCTGGCGCTGATGAACGGATCGAGGTCGCCGTCGAGCACGCTCTTCGTATTGCTGATTTCGACGTTGGTGCGCAGATCTTTAATACGGCTGTTATCGAGCACGTACGAACGGATCTGATGGCCCCAGCCCACATCGGTTTTGCTCGATTCGAGCTTGTCCTGCTCGGCCTGGCGCTTGCGTATTTCGGCTTCGTACAGACGCGATTTCAGCATCGCCATCGCTTCGGCGCGGTTGCGGTGCTGCGAGCGGTCGTTCTGACATTGCACGACGATGCCCGACGGAAGGTGCGTGATCCGCACGGCCGAATCGGTCTTGTTGATGTGCTGTCCGCCCGCGCCCGAAGCGCGGTACGTGTCGATGCGCAGATCGGCCGGATTGATGTCGACTTCGATCGAATCGTCGATTTCCGGGTAGACGAACACCGATGAGAACGACGTATGCCGACCACCCGACGAATCGAACGGCGACTTGCGCACGAGCCGGTGAATACCGGTTTCCGTACGCAGGAAACCATACGCGTATTCGCCTTCGATCTTGATCGTCGCATTCTTGATGCCTGCGACATCGCCTTCCGACTCTTCGAGCACTTCGGCCTTGAAGCCCTTGCGTTCGCAGTAGCGCAGATACTGGCGCAGCAGCATGGCGGCCCAGTCGCAGGCTTCGGTGCCGCCAGCGCCGGCCTGGATGTCGAGAAACGCGTTGTTCGGATCGGCCGGGTTCGAGAACATCCGGCGGAATTCCATGTCGGCGACGCGCTGTTCGAGTGCGGCTGCGTCGGTTTCGCAGGCGACGAGCGTGTCCTCGTCGTTTTCCTCGCGCGCCATGTCGAACAGGTCCTGCGCGTCGCGCAGATCGCCGTCGAGCGCGGTCAGCGTGTGCACCACGCCTTCGAGCAGTTTCTTTTCCTTACCGAGCCCCTGTGCGTGCTTCGAGTCGTTCCAGACGTCGGGGTCTTCGAGTTCCTTGTTGACTTCGGCTAGACGCGCGGCTTTGGCGTCGTAGTCAAAGATACCCCCGTAGCTCGCCTGCGCGCTGGCGCAGGTCCGCGAGGGAGCTTTCGATTGAATTCTGGCGTTCCGCTTCCATGTCGGTCTTCTTGCTTTCCGCTGCTGTAAAAGGGGGAAATTATAGCGCATCGGGGGCGCGCAGCCGTCCCGGCGAGGCTGTCTGTCGCGGGGTTTGGCGGTTTTTTCGGGGTTTGCCGTGCGTTGTATGCCGCAATCGCCGCGTCACTGCGGCGCAGCGGTAGCGCAGGTTAGCCCGCCGCGTGCTCGACGATCAGTTGCACCCGCGACACGCCGTTCCACATGTCGCTGGTCAGCCGGTAGGCGAGCGTCGTGCGCGTCGGCAGCGGCTCGGTGTGGTTGAACCAGATCGCATTGAAGCGTTGTCGGCCACGCAGCAACTGCAGCTTCAGATGCTTGTCCTTGACGAGCGCCTGCGACGCGATTTCGAACTCGCCCGAAAAAACCGGCGCCGGAAAGCCCTGGCCCCATACGGCCGCGTCGAGCAGCGCGACGAATTGCGGTGTGAAATACGCGTCTTCGAGATCGCCGTCGGTTTCGACGATGCGCGCGAGCGCGTCTTCGCTGAGCCATTCGCGGCCGATCGCTTCGAAAGCCGCCGAGAAACGCGGCACATCTGCTGCCGCGATCGTCATGCCGGCCGCCATCGCATGGCCGCCGAACTTCACGATCAGCCCCGGCTCGCGCTTCGATATCAGATCGACGGCGTCGCGCAGATGGAAGCCTGGGATCGAGCGGCCGGAGCCTTTGACGAGGACGCCGCTGTCGTCGGCGGGCGCGAACGTGAACGACGGCCGGTGAAATTTCTCTTTCAACCGACCCGCGACGATCCCGATCACGCCCTGGTGCCAACTTGGGTTGAACAGGGTGATCGTCGCGGCGCCCGCCGGGTCCACCGCCGAAAGATCCGCGAGCGCCTGCTGCTGCATGCCGGCCTCGATTTCGCGCCGCTCGCGGTTCATGCCGTCGAGTTGTTGCGCGAGTTCCCAGGCGCGGCCGATATCGTCGGTGGTCAGGCATTCGATGCCAAGCGACATGTCCGACAGCCGTCCCGCCGCATTGAGCCGCGGACCGAGCGCGAAGCCGAGGTCGAAACCGGAGGCGCTACGCGCGTCGCGCGCGGCCGCGCGAAACAGCGCGGCGATGCCCGGCTGCATCCGGCCCTTGCGGATACGCTGCAACCCCTGCGCGACCAGCACGCGGTTGTTGCCGTCGAGCTTCACGACATCCGCGACGGTGCCGAGCGCGACGAGATCGAGCAGGCCGTCCAGACGCGGTTCGGGCTGTGCTTCGTCAAATGCGCCGCGCTTGCGCAGTTCGGCGCGCAACGCGAGCAGCACGTAAAACATCACGCCGACGCCGGCGATGCATTTGCTCGGGAACGTGCAGCCCGGCTGGTTCGGATTGACGATCGCGCGGGCGGCGGGCAGCGTGTCGCCGGGCAGGTGGTGATCGGTGACGAGTACGTCGATGCCGAGTGCGTTGGCCGCCTCGACGCCGTCGACACTCGCGATGCCGTTATCGACGGTGATCAGCAGATCGGGTTTGCCGGCCGGCCGCGAGGCGGCGAGCGCGACGATCTCCGGCGTGAGGCCGTAGCCGTATTCGAAGCGGTTCGGCACCAGGTAGTCGATCTTCGCGCCGAACATGCGTAGCCCGCGCACCGCAACCGCGCAGGCGGTCGCGCCGTCGCAGTCATAGTCGGCGACGACCAGCATGCGGCGCTGGTTTTGTAGCGTGTCGGCGAGCAGCACGGCGGCCTCTTCACAGCCGCGCAACGCAGCGGGCGGCACCAGCCGCGCAAGGCCCGTTTCGAGTTCGTCGGGCTGGCAGACGCCGCGCGCCGCATAGAGCCGCGCGAGCACCGGATGCAGGCCGTGGCGGGTCAGTACTTCAGCGTCAGCGGGAGAGCACGTGCGCGTAACGATTCGAGTCATGCAGCGAGGCCGTGAGACAGTCGGAACTTCATTCGATGAAAAGCGACGCGAACATACGCCGCCGCCAGAATTTGCGCAGATCGCCGCGCCGTACGGCAAGCGTCACCGAACCGGTATCGCCACAGAGCGTCATGCCAAGCTTATGCAACTGGCCGCTTTCCAGCGCGGCCAGCGCGGGCGCGAACCAGTCGCGCTCCAGCGCGGCAAAGCCGTCGTTCCAGCGCGCCCAGTCCTGCTCGATATACGGTGCCGAGAGCGGGTCGAGTTCGACGAGCGTCGTGCCCGGCGCGGCATCTGCGCCATGTTGCGCGCCCGCTTTGAGCGCTGCCAGCGAAACCGGCGCGGCATCCACCGCGACGTGGGCGGTGAGCGCGAGCCCACGGGTTGCTGCGGCATCGGACAGAACCTGTGCAAACGGACTCGTTACCGGTTGCGCCGCGCCTTGCGCATGAAACCAGATCGAATTGACGGCGGGCAGCCCGCGCGCTTCGCGGGCTTCGTTGACCGGATGTTCGAACCACGCCATCTGGACTTCGTTCTGCAGCTTCATCCATGCACGCGAGCGCGCGCCGGTATGCGCTTCATGCGGCAACCAGATTTCAATGTTGCGGCCGCTCGCGCGCAGCGGCGACGCACCGGCCAGCGTGCCGAACCCGTCGCCCGACAGATACCAGCGCAGCGGGTTCGGCGCTTCGATGCGTACGCCGAGTTCTTCGATCAGCGGTCGCGCAACGGCGAGCAATGCGGCGGCTTCGTCGTCGGTCAGGTCGAGCGAGGCGGGGTCGATCAGGACGAGGTGGTCATGCGCGATCCGTACATGGACCGGTTGCACACAGGCCCACGTCGCGCTGCCCGGATCGCCGCCGTCGGCGCGCAGCATGTAAGGCGCGAGCGGGGCTTCGTCGGCGGCGGTCGCTTTGTCGGGGACTGCGCCGAATTGCTGCGCAACCCAGCGCTCGTGCGGCAACGTGCGCTGAAAGTCTTCCCCGATGACCCGTTCGACCTCGCTTGCCCGCGCGACCAGCCGGGCCAGGGCGGGATGGCTGGAGCCAGACAGGGCGGTGGAAGCGTCGGCGGCCGCAGGCAGCGCGAAAGGCAGGAGGAGATGAAGACGGTCAACATGCATGATGCTGCGCATTGTATGGCAAACTTCGCGGTTGATTGGTGGTTGCAGCGGTTAAGCCGGTCGCAGTGGCTGCGGCGAGCCTGCAAGGAAGCCCGCACGACGGCCGGAGCGGTTTTCGAGGAACCATCAGGGGCTTGCGCTAACCCAAGCGTCAAGGCGTTCACGTGGCACGAACCCCGACGAGAGAAACCGTCTACCCGAAGGTCCGGAAGCCCGTAACGGGCCCCCGGCCCGGTACACGGATAACATAAGCAGCAGAGGGCCGCGGCCCGAACGCAGATGGGCCGCAGAACAGCAGACAAGGATTCGCTTGAAATTTCCCTACGAATGGCAGATTGGCTGGCGCTATACCCGCGCCGGCAAACGCACGACCGGCAACGGTTTCATCTCGTTCATCGCGCTCGTATCGATGTCGGGTATCGCACTCGGCGTGGCGGCGCTGATCGTCGTGCTGTCGGTGATGAACGGTTTCCAGAAAGAGGTGCGCGACCGGATGCTGTCGGTGCTCGCGCACGTCGAGATCTTTTCGCCGACCGGATCGATGCCGGACTGGCAACTCACCGCGAAAGAAGCGCGACTGAACCATGAGGTGATCGGTGCCGCGCCGTACGTCGATGCGCAGGCGCTGCTCACGCGCTCGGATGCGGTCAGCGGGGTCGCGCTGCGCGGCGTCGAGCCGTCGCTCGAACCGCAGGTCTCGGACATCGGCAAGGACATGAAGCAGGGCACGCTCGATTCACTGACGCCGGGCGACTTCGGCATCGTGCTCGGCGCTGACCTTGCGTCGAACCTTGGCGTGCGCAAGGGCGACAAGATCACGCTAGTCGCGCCCGAGGGCACGATAACGCCTGCCGGCATGCTGCCGCGCCTGAAGCAGTTCACGGTTGTCGGTGTGTTCGAATCGGGGCATTACGAGTACGACAGCACGCTCGCGTTGATCAACATCCAGGATGCGCAGGCTCTGTTCCGATTGCCGGCGCCAACCGGCGTGCGATTGCGATTGAAGGACATGCAGCGCGCGCCGGAAGTCGCGCATCAACTGGCGCGCACGCTATCGGGCGATCTATATATCCGCGACTGGACCCAGCAGAACAAGACATGGTTCTCCGCGGTGCAGATCGAGAAACGCATGATGTTCGTCATTCTCACGCTGATCATCGCGGTCGCGGCGTTCAACCTGGTGTCGTCGCTGGTGATGACAGTGACGAACAAGCAGGCCGACATCGCGATCCTGCGTACGCTCGGCGCGCAGCCACGCTCGATCATGAAGATCTTCGTCGTGCAGGGCGTGACGATCGGTTTCATCGGAACTGCGACTGGCGTAGCGCTTGGCTGCCTGATTGCGTGGAGTATTCCGTGGCTGGTGCCGATGATCGAGCATCTGCTCGGCGTTCAGTTCCTGCCGCCGTCGGTGTATTTCATCAGCGAGTTGCCGTCGGACCTGGTCGCAAGCGATGTCATCCGTATCGGTGTGATCGCGTTCGTGATGTCGTCACTCGCGACGCTGTACCCGAGCTGGCGCGGTGCGAAAGTGCGTCCCGCGGAGGCGCTCCGCTATGAATAACAAACAACGTTCCGTGATCGATACGATGTCCGGCGATGCCGCGAATTATCCCTACGTGCTCGAAGCAACGGGCATTTCGAAGTCGTTCGTGCAGGGCGGCCTGAATGTGCAGGTGCTCAATAACACCGAGCTCAGCGTGCGGCGCGGCGAGAAGCTCGCGATTGTCGGCGCGTCGGGTTCCGGCAAGAGCACGCTGCTGCATGTGCTGGGCGGTCTCGACGATCCGAGCGCCGGTCACGTCTCGGTGATGGGCCGGCCGTTCACGAAGCTGACCGAGCGTGAGCGTAACGACCTGCGTAATCGCGCACTCGGCTTCGTGTATCAGTTCCACCATCTGCTGCCGGAATTCACAGCGCTCGACAACGTCGCGATGCCGCTGCGCATCCGCCGTCTGACCACCGAGGTGGCACGTCGCGAGGCGCTCGAGATGCTCGACCGCGTCGGTCTTGCGAACCGGGCGAAACATCGGCCGGGCGAACTGTCGGGCGGCGAACGCCAGCGCGTTGCAATGGCACGGGCGCTGGTCACGAAACCGGCCTGCGTACTCGCCGACGAGCCGACCGGCAACCTCGACGGCGGCACCGCGGACACCGTGTTCAACCTGATGCTCGAACTCTCGAACACGCTCAACACGAGCTTCGTGATCGTCACGCACGACCCCGATCTCGCGGGTCGCTGCGACCGCATCATGCGTCTGCGCGATGGCGTGCTGCACGAGGAGCCCGTCGTTTCTGCCTGACCTTCCGGAGCCGACCGCGCATGTGGATCGATACGCATTGCCATCTCGATGCATCCGAGTTCGACGCGGACCGCGATGCGGTCGCCGCGGCGGCGCACGATGCGGGCGTGGCGCGGATCGTGATTCCCGGTGTGATGCGCGAGAACTTCGCGACCGTGCGCGCGCTCGCGCATCGCGTGGCGGGCGGTGCGTATGCGCTCGGTATCCATCCGCTCTTCACGCCACGCGCGCAGGAAGCGGACCTCGAGGTGCTGCGGATGGAAATCGAAGCGAGCCTCGACGATCCGCTCTTTATCGGCCTCGGTGAAATCGGTCTCGACTATTTCGTGCCGGGCCTCGACGATGCGCGCCAGCAATTCTTTTACGACGAACAACTGAAGCTGGCCCGTGCGTTCGATCTGCCGGCCATCTGCCATGTGCGTAAATCGCAGGATCAGGTGTTGAAAGGGCTGCGCCGGCACGGCATTCATCACGGTATCGCGCATGCGTTCAACGGCAGTTTCCAGCAGGCGCAAGCCTATATCGATCAGGGCATTCATCTCGGCTTTGGCGGTAACGTGACGTTCGAACGTGCGTTGCAGATCCGCCGTCTCGCCGAACAGTTGCCGCTCGATGCGCTCGTCGTCGAAACCGACGCACCGGATATCTCTCCGGCGTGGCTCTACAAGCAACGCAACACACCCGATCAGATCCCCCGCATCGGCGCGAGTCTCGCGCAACTGCGCGGCCTCAGCGAAGACGAGCTTGCACTAGGCACAACGGCTAACGCGCATGCCGCGTTGCCCCGGCTCGCACTTTCCTCAGCATAATCGGCGGTAGCTGTTCACCTGCGTACGCGGTTTGCGGTGCAGACCGCGTCGATTGCGCTCGCTTGCGTGAAGCGCGAGTGCTCGAATCCTGGACCCAGGTGCCACAGCCAGTGATCGGGGAGGAGGGCGAGTGCGGGCAGTGTGGTGCGGTTTTGTGTTGGGTGTGATCGGTTTGCAGCAACAGGCCGCGCTACCTTCGATGATGGGCTGGTGTGTGCTCGCGCTCGCATGGTTGTGTGGTGTCGCAGTTGCGGTTAATGCGTGGACGATCGTGCGTCGCCGCACTCGCGTGTCTGTTGATGCACGTCGGTGGGCCCACGCGGGGTGGGGCGCGTTGATTTTCGCCGCCGCGTGCAGCGGCTTCGGCTATGCGGCGTGGCGTGCCGAACTGCGTCTGGCGGTCGCGTTGCCGGCTGCATGGGAAGGTCGCGATATCGAGGTGAGCGGCTACGTAGTGGGGCTGCCTTCGCGCGACAAGATCGCTTCGCGGTTTCTGTTCGAAGTCGAATCCGCGAGCGCGCCGATTGTCAGGTTTCCGAAGACGATCCAGCTGGTGTGGGTCGCGCGCGATACACCGCCGCCGGTGCTCGAACCTGGTTCGCGCTGGCGCTTACCGGTGCGTCTCAAGCGAGCACACAGCACCGCGAATTTCGGCGTGCGCGATGGCGAGGCGACGCTGCTCGCCCGCAATGTCCGCGCAACCGGTTACGTCAGCGCGCCCGAGCATGCGTTGCAGCTTGCCGGAAGCGCATCGGGCGTAGCCGTGACGATCAACCGCTGGCGGGCCGCGATACGCGCGCGCATCGATACCGTGCTCGCGGACGCGCCGCATCGCGGCATCGTCATTGCGCTGGCCATCGGTGCGCAGGACGCGGTCAGCACCGCCGACTGGGCCTCGATGCGCAACACCGGCACCAACCATCTGATCGCGATCTCAGGCCTGCATATCGGCCTCGTGGCCGGTTTTGCCGCATGGTTCGCGGGCAGCCTGTGGCGGCGCTCGGCATTCGTCGGCCGGTACTGGCCGTTACGTGTGCCGGCGCAGAAGATCGCGGCACTGGGCGGCGCGTCGTTTGCCGCGTTTCATGCGGCGCTGGCCGGATTCAACGTGCCGGCGCAACGCGCGCTGTGGATGCTGGCGATTGCCGCGCTGGCGTTTGTCGGTGGACGCAGGCTGGCGCCGTCGGTGGTGTTCGCGTGGGCGCTTGGGCTCGTGCTGATCACCGATCCATGGGCCGTGTTGCTGCCGGGATTCTGGCTGTCGTTCTGCGCGGTCGCGGCGATCCTGTTCGCGGTGTCCGGGCCACGCCGCCGTGTGCGATCACCGTACGAGCCCGATGCCGTACCCGTGCATCCGCTGCGCCGGGCATGGCGACGCTGTTCGCATGCGTTTGCCCGATATGTGCATGACAGCACACACATCCAGCTGGCGGTCACGATCGCTCTCGCGCCGCTCACGCTCTACTGGTTCTCACAGATTCCACTGGTCGGCCCCGTTGCAAACGCGTTCGCGATTCCGTGGATGAGCCTGCTCGTGACGCCCGTCGTGCTGGCGGGTGCGGTACTCCCCATGCCGCTCGATGCATGGGCGTTTCAGGCCGCGGACGGTTTGCTGCGCATCCAGTCGGTCGTACTGCAATGGCTCGCCACGCCCACGTGGGCGGTCTGGCATCTGCCGCGACCGGGGCCATGGGCACTCGTGTGCGCGACGGCGGGCGTTGCCTGGTGTCTCGCGCCACGTGGCTGGCCATTGCGCTGGGCGGGCCCGCTCGCGTGGCTGCCGTTACTGTTGCCACCGCCGCCCGGTCCGCAGCACGGCGCATTCCGGCTGACCGCGCTCGATATCGGTCAGGGCAATTCGGTGCTGGTCGAGACCGCCCATCACGCACTGCTGTTCGATGCGGGCCCCGGGCCGGAATCGACGCATGCGGGCGAGCGTGTGGTCGTGCCGTTTTTGCAGGCGCAGGGCGTCACGACACTCGATGCGCTTATGGTCAGCCATGAGGATTCCGATCATGCGGGCGGCGCACCGGCGGTGCTTGACGGCATCGAGGTCCGGCAACTGCTCGCGTCATTGCCGCAGCGGCATGCGTTGTGGGCGCAGGCGCGCAAGGTCGGCGCCGAGCGTGTGCAGTGTGCGGCCGGGCAGCACTGGCAATGGGATGGTGTCGATTTCACAATCCTGTGGCCCGATGAGCGGCGGTTGCGAGCGAACCCGAACGATCAGTGCTGCGTGCTGCGCATCCGTACCGCCGGGCGGGCTGGGCACGCTGGCCACGGCTATGCGGCCAGCCCGACCGCTACGCTCACGGCGTTGCTTGCCGCCGATATCGAGGCACCCGTCGAACGGACGCTGCTCGCCCGCGATCCCGACGCGCTGCCAGCCCACGTGCTGCTGGTACCGCATCACGGTAGCCGGACCTCATCGACCGAGCCGTTCCTCGACACGATCGATCCGCTGATCGCCATATTTCAGGTAGGCTATCGCAACCGTTTTCGCCATCCGCATCCGGGTGTGTTTGCGCGTTACGAGGCACGCCAGATCGAACTTACGCGTAGCGATACGGACGGTGCCGTGCGGATCGAGGCGCTCGGTACGACGCTGTCGCTCGAACGGTATCGGGACACGCATCGGCGCTACTGGATGGATCGCTGAAGCCGCTACGGTGTTTTGTCACACAAAGCCGGATACATCGGGATCGGGATTCACCACGGAGACACCCGCAGTTGAAAGACATCATCCATTTCTCGCACGCGAACGGTTTCCCGGCGTCGACCTATCGAACCATCTTCGCCGAACTCGCGGACGACTACGACTTGCGCTTCATCGAACGGATCGGCCACGACGCGCGCTTCCCGGTGACGCGCGACTGGCCGCATCTGGTCGAACAGCTTCTCGACGATATCGACCGGTCGTACGAACGGCCGGTCTGGCTGGTCGGGCATTCGCTGGGCGGCTATCTGTCGCTGATGGCGGCGCTCAGAAAGCCGCAGTGGGTGAAGGGCGTCGTGATGCTCGATTCGCCGGTCGTTGCCGGCTGGCGTAGCAGCATCCTGAAAGTGTCGCAGTGGACCGGGCTCGACGACCGCCTGTCGCCGGCCGCCGCGACGCGTGCGCGCCGCACCCATTGGGCGAGCCGCGACGAGGCATGGCGGCACTTCCACTCGAAGCCCGCGTTTGCCCGCTGGGACGAGCGTGTGCTGTCCGACTATATCGACTTCGGCATTCCGCAGAGTTCGCCTGACGGTTCGCGCTCGCTGGCCTTCGACCGGCGCACCGAATATCTGATCTATCGAACGCTGCCGCATACGCTCGGCTCGCGGTTGGCGCGGGGCGCGCCGGTGCCGGTTGGGTTTATCGCCGGGACGCATTCGAAAGAGATCCGCCAGGCCGGGCTCGATGCGACGCGCCGGGCGACCGGCGGTCATCTGGAATGGATCGAAGGCAGCCATCTGTATCCGATGGAAAAGCCGCTTGAAACGGCACGGGCTCTTCAGCGGATGCTGCACGAACTCGATCGACGGGCGTAACGAATCTGCGGCGCACCGGTCTGCCCCGATGCGCCGCAGATTGCTGGGTTGGACCCCTGCTTTACGGTATAATCCGTTTTTCCCGCGAGCATCCAGCGATGACCAAATATGTTTTCGTCACCGGCGGCGTAGTTTCTTCCCTCGGCAAGGGTATTGCCGCCGCTTCCCTCGCCGCGATCCTCGAATCGCGCGGTCTCAAAGTCACCCTCCTCAAGCTCGATCCGTACATCAATGTCGACCCCGGCACGATGAGCCCGTTTCAGCACGGCGAAGTGTTCGTGACGGAAGACGGCGCGGAGACCGATCTCGACCTTGGCCACTACGAGCGCTTCATCAGTACGAAGATGCGCAAGGCCAATAACTTCACCACGGGCCAGATCTACGAATCGGTGATCCGCAAGGAACGCCGCGGCGACTATCTCGGCAAGACCGTGCAGGTTATTCCGCACATCACGAACGAAATCCAGGCGTTTATCGAGCGCGGCGCGGCGTCTGCGACGTGCGGCGAGCCGGATGTCGCGATCGTGGAAGTGGGCGGTACGGTGGGCGACATTGAATCGCTGCCGTTCCTCGAAGCCGCGCGCCAGATGAGCCTGCGCATGGGCCGCAACAGCGCGTGCTTCGTGCACCTGACGCTGGTGCCGTTCATCGCCACCGCCGGCGAACTGAAGACCAAGCCCACGCAGCACAGCGTGCAGAAGCTGCGCGAAATCGGTATCTATCCGAACGTGCTGCTGTGCCGCGCCGACCGCCCGATTCCCGACGACGAACGCGCGAAAATCTCGCTGTTCTCGAACGTGCACGAAGAGGCGGTGATTTCCGTGTGGGACGTCGACAGCATCTACAAGATTCCGCAGATGCTGCACGACCAGGGCCTCGACACGATCGTCTGCGACGAACTCAAGATCACGCCGAAGCCGGCCGACCTGTCGCTGTGGGCCTCGCTCGTCAACAAGCTCGAACACCCGCAACACGAAGTGACGATCGGCATGGTCGGCAAGTACGTCGATCTGACCGAGTCGTACAAGTCGCTGATCGAAGCGCTGCGCCATGCGTCGATCCACACGTCGACGAAGGTCAATATCCAGTACATCGACTCGGAAGAGATCGACGCGAATGGCATCGACGGCCTCAAGCATCTCGACGCCGTTCTCGTGCCGGGCGGCTTCGGCCGGCGCGGCACCGAAGGCAAGATCAAGGCGATCCGCTATGCGCGCGAAGCGAAGGTGCCGTACCTCGGCATCTGCCTCGGCATGCAGCTCGCGGTGATCGAGTTCGCGCGCGACGTGGTCAACCTCGCCGATGCGAACAGCACCGAATTCGATCCGGCCACGCCGAACCGTGTGGTCGCGCTGATCACCGAGTGGTACGACCGCGAAGGCAAGGTCGAGAAGCGCACCGAAGAATCGGACCTCGGCGGCACGATGCGGCTCGGTTCGCAGCGCTGCCCGATCAAGCCCGGCACGATGGCCGAAGAGATCTACGGCAAGGATGTGAACGAACGCCATCGTCACCGTTATGAAGTCAATAACCGTTTCGTGCCCCAGCTCGAAGCGGGCGGCCTTATCATCAGCGCCCGTACACCGAGCGAGGATCTGCCGGAAATGATGGAACTGCCGCGTGACATGCACCCGTGGTTCGTCGGTGTGCAGTTCCACCCGGAATTCACGTCCACGCCGCGCGATGGCCATCCGCTGTTCAAGTCGTTCGTCGAAGCGGCGCTTGCGCACCAGCAGTCGCTCACGGCGAATGAAGTCGGAGAGAAAGCATGAAACTGTGCGGATTCGAAGCCGGTCTCGACAAGCCGTTCTTCCTGATCGCGGGCACCTGTGTCGTCGAATCCGAGCAGATGACGATCGACACCGCCGGCAAGCTCAAGGAAATCTGCGCGAAGCTCGGCGTCCCGTTCATCTACAAATCGTCGTACGACAAGGCCAATCGCAGCAGCGGCAAGTCGTTCCGCGGTCTGGGTATGGACGAGGGGCTGCGTATCCTCTCCGAAGTGAAGCGCCAGCTCGATCTGCCGGTGCTGACCGACGTACACAGTGAGCATGAAATCGAAGCGGTCGCGGCGGTCGTCGACGTACTGCAGACGCCGGCGTTCCTGTGCCGGCAAACCGATTTCATCCACGCGTGCGCGCGCTCGGGCAAGCCGGTCAATATCAAGAAGGGGCAGTTTCTTGCGCCCCACGACATGAAGAACGTGATCGACAAGGCGCGTGAGGCTGCACGTGAAGCCGGTCTGTCGGAAGACCGTTTCATGGCTTGCGAACGTGGCGTGTCGTTTGGCTATAACAATCTCGTGTCGGACATGCGGTCGCTCGCGATCATGCGCGAAACCGGCGCACCGGTCGTGTTCGACGCGACGCACTCGGTTCAGTTGCCGGGCGGGCAGGGCACGAGCTCGGGTGGTCAGCGCGAATTCGTGCCGGTGCTCGCACGTGCGGCGGTGGCCACCGGTATTGCCGGGATTTTCATGGAAACGCACCCGAATCCGGCGCAGGCGAAATCGGATGGGCCGAACGCGGTGCCGCTGCATCGTATGGCCGATCTGCTCGAAACGCTGCTCACGCTCGATCAGGCCGTGAAGCGGGCGCCGTTCCTCGAGAACGACTTCAACTGACAGACGATTGAAAATACAAGCAACGCGTCGCGCAGCCGGCTGCGACGCGTGAATGAAACCGATGACCCCCGGCAGCGTCTGACGACAGACGCACGGCGTTCGCCCGGTCGTCACCGTACAGCATCCACCGTCATTTCTTGAGGAAACCATGAGTGCTATCGTAGATATCATCGGCCGCGAGATTCTCGATTCGCGAGGCAATCCCACCGTCGAATGCGACGTGCTGCTCGAGTCGGGCACGATGGGCCGCGCAGCGGTTCCGTCGGGCGCTTCGACCGGCTCGCGCGAAGCGATCGAGCTGCGCGACGGTGAAACCGGCCGCTACGGCGGCAAGGGCGTGCTGAAAGCGGTTGAGCATATCAACACCGAAATCTCCGAAGCGATCATGGGGCTCGACGCCTCCGAGCAGGCGTTCCTCGACAAGACGCTGCTCGAACTCGACGGCACCGACAACAAGGCACGCCTCGGCGCGAACGCGATGCTGGCGGTATCGATGGCCGTTGCGAAGGCCGCTGCCGAAGAAGCCGGCCTGCCGCTGTACCGCTACTTCGGCGGCTCGGGCGCGATGCAACTGCCGGTGCCGATGATGAACATCGTCAACGGAGGCGCGCACGCCAACAACAGCCTGGACATCCAGGAATTCATGATCGTGCCGGTCAGCCAGCCGAGCTTCCGCGAAGCGCTGCGCTGCGGCGCCGAAGTGTTCCACGCGCTGAAGAAGATTCTCGCGGACCGCGGCATGAGCACGGCGGTCGGCGACGAAGGCGGCTTCGCGCCGAACTTCGGTAGCAACGACGAATGTCTGTCGACCATCCTGCAAGCCATCGAGAAAGCTGGCTACCGCGCCGGTGAAGACGTGCTGCTCGCACTCGATTGCGCCGCGAGCGAGTTCTACCACGACGGCAAGTACCAGCTGGCGGGCGAAGGGCTGCAACTGTCGTCGGCGGAATTCACCGATTACCTCGCCACGCTGGCCGACAAGTTCCCGATCGTATCGATCGAAGACGGCATGCACGAAGGCGACTGGGCGGGCTGGAAGCTGCTTACCGACAAGCTCGGCAAGAAGATCCAGCTGGTCGGCGACGATCTGTTCGTGACGAACACGCGCATCCTGAAGGAAGGCATCGACAAGGGCATCGCGAACTCGATCCTGATCAAGATCAACCAGATCGGTACGCTGACCGAGACGTTCGCAGCGATCGAAATGGCGAAGCGTGCCGGCTACACGGCCGTGATCTCGCACCGCTCGGGCGAAACCGAAGATTCGACGATCGCCGATATCGCGGTCGGCCTGAACGCCGGGCAGATCAAGACCGGCTCGTTGTCGCGCAGCGACCGCATCTCGAAGTACAACCAGTTGCTGCGCATCGAGGAAGATCTCGGCGATATCGCGAGCTACCCCGGCAAGTCGGCGTTCTACAATCTGCGCTAAGCATTGCAGCCGCCATCCATCGTTCCAGTTTCAACCCGCCGCCCTGCGTATAGCGCAGGGCGGCGCGTATTATCTGCGCTCTCTTTTTCATGCGGCTCGTCACTGTCGTTCTGATCGTCTTGCTGGCGCTGATCCAGTTCCCGCTCTGGTGGGGACATGGCGGCTGGCTGCGCGTTCACGAACTGCAGCAGCAGCTCGACGGACAGCAGAAAAAGAACGCGGATGCGAAGCTGCGTAACGAGCGGATCGAAGGTGAAGTGCAGGATCTGCAGAGCGGCACGGCTGCTGTCGAGGAGCGTGCGCGCTACGAGATGGGCATGGTGAAGGACAGCGAAGTGTTCGTGCAGTTCGTGTCGCCGAACGCTGCAGCGAATGCAGCGGCAAGCACGGCGGCGGCGAATACGTCGACACGTGGGGTGATGTCGGCGGCACCGGTACGTGTGGTCCCGAACCCGGAGTCACGCGCGAAGCCGGACCGCAAGCACGCGGGCAAGAAGACCGGCAAGGATACGAAGGCGGTGGCGCAGCGTTGATGCGGTTATCCGGCGAATGGCGGAAGGATTGAAGAGATCTGTAAAAAAGGCGCGATATTGATCGCGCCTTTTTTGTTGGTGCTCCTGACTGCGATGGCTACCAGCCCCATCCCCAGCCCGGCGCATAGCCATAGCCGATTCCGCCGCCCCAGCCACGGCCCCATCCGCCGTAGTAGCCGCCGGAGATCGTAACCGGCGGACTGTAATACTGTGCCCATGCCTGAGCGGCGGCTTCGGCGGCGATCGCCTGGTTTTGCTCGGCCATGACCTGGCGGTCGATCGCATCGTAGCGCTGGCGTTCCTGTTCGGTCAGCGGGCGCGTACCGTCGGGTACGCCCGACTGGCTGGCGGGCAGCCGGCTGTAGATCGGTGCAGGGCCGAGCGGTTCCAGTGCGCAGCCGGCCAGCGCGACGCTACCGGCAACCAGCGACAGTGCGATCGCGATCCGGCCGCGATGGAACAGGGGGAAAGGGGTTTTCATTTCGTTCTCCATCGGTCGACGCCTGCATGGTCTGACAACGACACGCTGACGCTCACCCGTAATACACCGCAACAACGCGCAACACCGATTTTGCAGCCCACGATACAACGGCGGTGGCTACCCGCACAAGCCGGATAGCCACCGCCCGTTAATGCCGTTGCCCGGGAGCGGGCGTTAACCCTTCTGAGAGCCCGCTAGCAAGAAAAAGTTGCGCGACGTCGACCGGGTCGAACTCATAGCGCTGATTGCAGAACTCGCAGTGAATCTCGACGTGACCGCGCTCTTCGAGCACGCTGTCGACTTCCTCGCGACCGAGCATCTTCAGCATGGCGCCAACCCGTTCACGTGAGCAGCTACATTCGAAGCGCGCGGTGGCCGGCTCGAAGTGCTGGACGTTTTCCTGCCAGAACAGACGCCGGAACACGGTTTCGGGCTCTTCCTTCAGCAGTTCCTCACGCGACAGCGTACCGCCGAGCGTACATACGCGTTCCCACGTGTCGGTGTCCAGCTCGCCCGGATGCGGCACGATGCCGCCGTCGCCGGGCAGCTTCTGCAGCAGCATGCCGACTGCGCGCTCGGTATTGGCGGCGAGCCACAGACGCGTGTCGAGCTGCTCCGAATGATGCATGTAATGCTCGAGTACCTCGGCCATCGACTTCAGCGGCCCATCCAGGCCCGACAACGGCACGATGCCCTGATACGGCTGCTGACCGGGCATCTTGTCGTGCGGATCGAGCGTGATCACGCAGCGACCGTGGCCGCCCGCGTTGAGGAGTTCGATCAGGGTGGTGTCGTCGCCGATGGTGGCCGCGACGTCGCCGGAGAACTTGGCTGTGGCACGCATCGACAGATCCGAGCCGCACTGGACGACCAGCATCTTCACCGGCCCATCGCCGAAAATCTGCATGATCAGCGTCCCGTTGAACTTCAGGTTCGCGGACAGCAGCGCGCAGGCAGCCATCATTTCGCCGAGGATGGTTCGCACGGGCGCCGGGTAATCGCGGCGCGTCAGCACTTCCTGCCAGGTGTTGCGCAGTGAAACGATTTCGCCGCGCACTGGCGCCGCGCTGAAGATGAACTTTTGCAACTGATCCTTCACAACTTTTCCTTAGATTTAGGGCGCGGCTCGCTGCCACACCTGCGCATCGCGCGACCGGCTGTCTATCAGCCGATGCGCACGAGCTGCGCCTTGAAATATTCGCGGCGTTCCACATAGTTCGCCGCGTTGCGCCGCATGCCGGCGATGTCCGCCTCCGTCAGTTCGCGCACGACCTTGGCGGGCGCGCCCAGAATCAGCGAATTGTCCGGAAACACCTTGCCTTCGGTCACGACCGCGCCGGCTCCGACCAGACAGTTGCGGCCGATTACCGCTCCATTCAAGACCACCGCCTGAATTCCGACCAGGGCGCCTTCCTTGATCGTGCAGCCGTGCAGCATTGCCTGATGGCCGATCGTCACGTCGGCTTCGATCGTCAGCGGGAAGCCGGGGTCGGTGTGCAGCACGGCGCCTTCCTGGATGTTGCTGCCGGCGCCGACCGAAATCAGCTCGTTGTCGCCGCGGATCGCCGCGCCGAACCAGATACTGGCGTTTTCTTCCACCGATACCTTGCCGATGATCGTCGCGGTGTCCGCGACGAACACGCTTTCGTGAATGGTCGGGGCTGCTGTGCCGAGCTTGTAGATTGCCACGGTGTCTCCGGTGTCGCGCGTCACGCCGGAAACCGGCTCCGCGCACGTTCGCAGCGCGCGGGGGCGCTGCATCATGGTTGAATCGCGTATTGTAAACGGTTGTGTATGGAGGCTGGGTGACGTGGCGACGGCGGGTGCGTTGCCGCCTCGTTGCGTGGTCCGTTTCCGCGCTTTTCTACTCCTTTCTTCGTCCGTCAGACATGGTTGCCGCTGCTTCGCCTGCTTTTTCCGTCCCGTTCGAACCGGTCTGCGCTCGCACCGCCGCGCTGGCCGCTTTGCGCGAGCGTGACCCGGCGCGCAAGGCCGGGGCGACGCGCCTGCTGCAGATCGAGGTTCACGGCGGGACTGCGGTGTGCCGCCCCGACGCAACGATCGCCGAGCCGCCGGACCTGCCGGGACGGCCCACACGGCCCGAGCTGGTTGAGCCGCGCCAGCTCGGCAGGCGCAGCATGCAGTCGCCAGAAGGGCGTGCCGTGCTGCTGCATGCACTCGCGCATATCGAGTTCAACGCGATCAACCTGGCGCTCGACGCCGTGTGGCGCTTTGCCGGTATGCCCACAGCGTTCTACGTCGACTGGCTGAAAGTCGCGGCAGAGGAAGCACATCACTTTTCGCTGCTCGTCGCGCGGCTCGCCGAATTCGGCCATGCATACGGCGATTTTCCCGCGCACGACGGCCTGTGGGACATGTGCGACCGGACCCGCGACGACGTGCTCGCGCGCATGGCGCTCGTGCCGCGGACGCTCGAAGCACGCGGACTCGATGCGTCGCCGCCGATCCGCGCGCGTCTGAAGCAGGCGGGCGATGACGAGTCAGCGGCGATTCTCGACGTAATCCTGCGCGACGAGATCGGCCACGTGCTGATCGGCAACCGCTGGTTCCGCCATCTGTGCGACGCGCGCGCCCTCGATCCCCACGCGACGTACACGTTGCTCGCCGCGCAGTACAAGGCGCCGAAGCTGCGCGGCCCGTTCAATTTCGCGGCGCGCCGCGACGCCGGCTTCGACGAAGCCGAGCTGGCGGCGCTTGCCGGTCTCGACGATCCAGTGGTCGACTGAACATTCCTTCCACGCTCCGACAGCCGCCGGACGCAGACGTCGATATAATCGAACGACCATTCTTTTTTTTGCGGGTCGCTCATGAATACTTCCCAGTCCGATTTCGTTTCCGTCCACGGTGTGCGGCTGCATGTGCGCCGCTGGGGAAATCCGGACGCTCCCGCACTGTTCATGCTGCACGGCTGGATGGATGTCGCCGCGTCGTTCCAGTTCGTGGTCGACGCGCTGGGCGGCGACTGGCAGGTGATCGCCCCGGATGCGCGCGGTTTCGGGCTATCCGACTGGCCGGTCGCGGAGCGCGGCGCCGGGCACTACTGGTTTCAGGAGTACCTGTCGGATCTCGATGCGCTGCTCGATCATTACGCGCCGACCGGCGAGGTCAACCTGGTTGGGCACAGCATGGGCGCGAACGTCGTTTGCCTGTACGCGGGGATCAGGCCGGAGCGCGTGCGGAGGGTGGTCGACCTCGAAGGGTTCGGACTGGCGCCTTCGTTTGCGGCACAGGCGCCACGGCGCTTGCGCGGCTGGCTCGATGAAATGCGCGAACCGCCGAGCCTGAAGCATTACGCGTCGCTCGACGCGGTCGCGGCACGGCTCGTCAAGACCAATGAGCGCCTGAGCGCACAGCGCGCCCGGTTTCTCGCCGAGCACTGGTCGCGCCCGGACGGCGAGGGCGGCTACGAACTGCTGGCCGATCCCGCGCACAAGATGCGCGGCCCGATGCTGTACCGGCTCGACGAAGTCATGGCGGTGTGGGCCAAGGTGCAGGCGAAGGTCCTGCACGTCGAAGCGGCCGCATCGCCAACGCTCGCGATGATCGCTGGCGAGATCCCGCTCGACGAATTCAAGGCCCGTTTCCGCGCGTTTCCGAACTGGCGCGAAAAGATCATCGACGATGCCGGTCATATGGTGCATCACGACCAGCCGGAGCAGGTCGCGGCGTTGATCGAGGCGTTTTGCACGTAGCGTCATCGGGCGATGTCACGCGGCTGACTTTTTGCGCATAAGGAAACCCACGCGGCGCAGGCCATGCGGGTTTCCGGAGATTGGTCAGCGTTCGCTTACTGCATTGCAGTAAAATAGCGCGTGAACCTCCACAAACCCACATGAACGCCGATCTCCATTGCCACTCCACCGTTTCCGACGGCCACTTCGCGCCCGCCGACGTCGCGCGGCGCGCGCACGCGTGCGGCGTGACGTTATGGGCGTTGACGGATCACGATGAAGTGGCTGGCCAGCCAGAGGCGCGCGCGACCGCCGAGGCGCTCGGCATGCGCTATCTGGGCGGTGTCGAGATTTCGGTGACCTGGGCGTCGCGGACCGTGCATATCGTCGGCCTGCATGTAGACCCTGCGTGTAGCGCGCTGGTCGACGGCCTTGCGCGTACGCGTAACGGTCGTGCCGCGCGTGGTGAGGCGATCGGCGAGCAGTTGGCCACCCTGGGCGTGCCGGATGCTTACGAAGGCGCGTTGAAGTACGTGTCGAATCCGGACATGATGTCGCGCACTCACTTCGCGCGTTTCATGGTCGATGCGGGCTACGCGGAATCGACGCAGGATGCGTTTACCCGCTACCTCGGCGATGGCAAGCCGGGCTACGTTGCGCATCGCTGGGCGAAGCTGGCCGACGCGGTCAAATGGATTCACGCCGCTGGCGGCGAAGCCGTCATCGCGCATCCAGGCCGTTACGCTTACACGCCGCTCGAGTTCGATGCGCTGTTCGGCGAATTCATCGATCTCGGCGGCAAGGCAATCGAAGTCGTGACCGGTAGCCACACGCCGGATCAGTATCGCGAGTATGCAGACGTCGCGCGCCGCTTCGGCTTCGAAGCCTCGCGCGGCTCCGATTTTCATTCACCCGGCGAAAGCCGCGTCGAGCTGGGTAGCCTGCCGCCGCTTCCGTCCGATCTCAAGCCTGTCTGGGAACGCTGGCTGTGATGCCGCGCGGTGCCGCAACGGCACGCGCCGCGCATCTGCCGATGCAAGCCGGCGCATCGTCCAATTTCCTCACCTGATCGCCATGTCGCAATTTTTTCGGGTTCATCCGGACAATCCGCAGTCGCGCCTGATCAAGCAGGCGGTGCAGATCATCAACGACGGCGGCGTGGTCGCGCTGCCCACCGATTCCAGCTACGCACTCGCATGCCATCTCGATGACAAGCAGGCGGTCGAACGTCTGCGGCGCATCCGTGGGCTCGACGAACGTCAGTTGTTGTCGCTGCTGGTGCGCGATCTGTCCGAGCTTGCCAATTTCGCGATGGTGGACAACCGCCAGTACCGGCTGATCAAGTCGGTGACGCCGGGGCCCTACGTGTTCGTGCTGGAAGCGACCAAAGAGGTGCCGCGCCGGTTGTCTCATCCGTCGCGCAAGACGATCGGGCTGCGGGTGCCCGATCATGCGATCACGCTTGCGATCCTCGAGGAGCTTGGGCAGCCACTGCTGGGTACGACGCTGATCATGCCCGGCGAAACGGAGCCGCTCAACGATCCCGACGAGATCCGAGCGCGCCTTGAAAAGCAGCTTGATCTGGTGATCGACGGCGGTGCGTGTCCGCGCGAACCATCGACGATCATCGATCTGACCGGAGAAGAGCCGGTGCTGGTGCGGGCAGGGCGCGGCAGTCTCGCGCCGTTCGGGCTGGGCCAGGCTGCATGAGCAGGCTGTATGAGTAAACGAAACGATATGAGCGGAGCGTCAGGGAGACCTGAACGCACCGTAAGAGAAGGCGGACGGACGCGCGTAATCGCGTTGTTACAATAGCGAGCTATGGATTCTTCCCTGATACAAACTATCGCCGTCTACGCGTTGCCCGTGATCTTCGCGATCACGTTGCACGAAGCGGCACACGGTTACGTCGCGCGAATGCTCGGCGACAACACCGCCTACGTGCTCGGTCGCGTGTCGTTCAATCCGATGCGGCACATCGATCCACTCGGCACGATCGTGATTCCGCTGGTGCTGTACTTCGCAACGAGCGGCGCCTTCATGTTCGGCTATGCGAAGCCGGTCCCGGTCGCGTTCGGCAATCTGCGCAATCCGCGCTGGGGCAGCCTGTGGGTCGCGCTCGCCGGACCCGGATGCAATTTCATCCAGGCGCTCGTGTGGGGCGTGGTCGGTGTGGTGCTTGCCGTGGTCGGCGTCGATGAACCGTTCTTCACACGGATGGCCGCGGCCGGCGTCGGCGTGAACCTCGTGCTCGGCGTGCTGAACCTGTTCCCCTTGCCGCCGCTCGATGGCGGCCGTGTGCTCACCGCCTTGCTGCCGACGCGTGCGGCCATCGCGCTGTCGCGCATCGAACCGTACGGATTCTTCATCGTCATGGCGCTGGTGATGACGGGCACCCTGACACGCTACTGGCTACGACCGCTGGTCGATCTCGGCTACGATGCGGTCACGACCATCCTGACTCCTCTCGTTTCGCTCTTCTCATAAGACCATGTTCCCAGACCGTATCTTCTCCGGCATGCGGCCCACCGGATCGCTGCACCTCGGCCACTATCACGGCGTGCTGAAAAACTGGGTGCGACTGCAGTCCGAATACCCGTGCTTCTTCTGCGTCGTCGACTGGCACGCGCTGACGACGCACTACGAAACGCCCGAGGTGATCGAAAAGAACGTCTGGGATGTGCTGACCGACTGGCTCGCTTCCGGCATCGATCCGGCGCAGGCGACGCTGTTCATCCAGAGCCGGGTGCCCGAGCACGCGGAACTGGCGCTGCTGCTCGGCATGAGCACGCCGCTCGGCTGGCTCGAACGCGTGCCGACCTACAAGGAGCAGATGGAGAAGCTGAAGGACAAGGACCTGTCCACCTACGGCTTTCTCGGCTACCCGGTGCTGATGGCGGCCGACATCCTGCTGTATCGCGCGTCGCTCGTGCCGGTTGGCGAAGACCAGGTGCCGCACGTCGAAATGACACGCGAGATCGCGCGCCGCTTTAACTACATGTACGGGCGCGAACCGGGTTTCGAAGAGAAAGCGCTCGAGGCCGCGAAGAAGCTGGGCGGCAAGCGCTCGAAGCTGTATCACGAACTGCGCAACGCGTATCAGCAGGAAGGCGATGACGAGGCGCTCGAACAGGGCCGTGCCATGCTGCAGGAATCGCAGAGCCTGTCGCTGAACGATCGCGAGCGGCTCTTCGGTTATCTGGAAGGCGCGCGCAAGATCATTCTTCCCGAGTCACAAGCTTTGCTCACCGAAGCATCGCGGATGCCGGGGCTCGACGGACAGAAGATGTCGAAGTCGTACGGCAACACGATCGGCCTGCGCGAAGACGCCGACACGATCACGAAGAAGGTCCGCACGATGCCGACCGATCCGGCGCGCGTGCGCCGCACCGATCCGGGCGATCCCGACAAGTGCCCGGTGTGGCAACTGCACCAGGTCTACACCGACGAAGCGACACACGAGTGGGCGCAGAAGGGCTGTCGTACGGCGGGCATCGGTTGCCTCGACTGCAAGCAGCCGGTGATCGAAGGCATCCTGCGCGAACAGCAGCCGATGCTGGAACGCGCGCAGAAATATATGGACGATCCGTCGTTGCTGCGCGCGATTGCCGCGGATGGCTGCGACAAGGCACGCCGCTTCGCCGTCGAAACGATGCGTGATGTACGCGAGGCGATGGGCCTCGCGTACAACTGATCGCGTTCG
Organism: Paraburkholderia acidicola; assembly: GCF_002362315.1. GTDB lineage: Bacteria > Pseudomonadota > Gammaproteobacteria > Burkholderiales > Burkholderiaceae > Paraburkholderia > Paraburkholderia acidicola. The sequence goes on along the minus strand of NZ_MTZV01000002.1, from coordinate 86,032 downwards.
CAGCGCCGCGTCGCGGTCTGTCCGCATGAGCGATCAACCGTTGGCCGCCACTCTGGCCGAGCCGTCGAGCTGGGTCTGCAGCTGGGCGCATCTGATCGCGCCGGGCGGTACGGTGCTCGACGTCGCGTCGGGGCGCGGCCGGCACGCCCGCTGGTTCGCTGAGCGCGGCCATCCGGTGACGGCGATCGATCGCGACATCGATGCGCTGGCCACGATGCGCGACGAACCGCGCATCGCGACGCTTGCCGCCGATCTCGAAGGCGCGCCATGGCCCCTGCGCGCCGACGCGCAGTTTGCCGCGGTGATCGTGACGAACTATCTGCATCGACCGCTATTCACGACGCTGCTCGACGCGCTCGCGCCCGGCGGCGTGCTGATCTACGAAACCTTCGCGCACGGCAACCAGACGGTCGGCAAACCGTCGCGACCAGAATTTCTGCTGGCGCCGGGCGAGTTGCTCGAGGTCGTCCGCGGGCGGCTGCGGGTTGTCGGATTCACCGATGGTTTTCTTGCACAACCGCGTCAGGCTTATGTCCAGCGGATTTGTGCGATTTTCGAGGGGCCTGGCGACAACGATACGGAAGGTGCACGACCCCCTCCGCGTTACGTTCTGCCCGGCTAATCCGCTACAATCGCGATTTACCGATTCAATTCATGGCGTTTCATGACTAACGGCACACATAGCAACGACGGCATCCAGATTCGCGGCAGCATCCCTGCCATCATTACGCCGATGCTCGAAGACGGCGGCCTCGATCTGCCGGCGTTCCGCAAACTGATCGACTGGCACATCGAAGAGGGCACGAACGGGCTGGTCGTCGTCGGGACGAGCGGCGAATCGGCGACGCTGTCGGTCGACGAGCACGTGCTGATGATCAAGACCGCAGTCGAGCACACCGCGGGCCGGATTCCGGTGATCGCGGGCTCGGGCGGCAACTCCACGGCGGAAGCCATCGAGCTGACCGAGCACGCGAAGCGCGCCGGCGCCGATGCGACGCTGCAGGTCGTGCCTTACTACAACAAACCGACCCAGGAAGGCATCTACCGCCATTTTTCGAAAATCGCGGAAACGGTCGATCTGCCGGTCATCCTCTACAACGTACCGGGCCGCACGGTCGCGGACATGTCGAACGAGACGATCCTGCGTCTGGCCCAGGTGCCGGGCGTGATCGGCGTGAAGGAAGCGACCGGCAATATCGACCGCGCGGCGCACCTGATCAAGTCGGCGCCCGCGCATTTCGGCATCTACAGCGGCGACGATCCGACCGCGATCGCACTCATGCTGCTGGGCGGCCACGGCAATATCTCGGTCACGGCCAACATCGCGCCGCGCGCGATGAGCGAGCTCTGCAAGGCCGCACTTGCCGCCGACGCGAAGACTGCCCGCGCCATTCATCTGAAGTTGTTGTCGCTGCACAAGAACCTGTTCGTCGAATCGAACCCGATTCCGGCGAAATGGGCGCTGCAGCAACTGGGTCGCATTCAGGGCGGCATCCGCCTGCCGCTTACGCCGCTCGATGCGCACTACCACGAAGGCGTGCTCGCCGCGCTGCGCGAAGCGGGCTTGATGGGCTGAAGCGGGGCTGGCCCGGTTACGCGACCGGGCTGCACCGTCACCGGCATTTCCTTAACCGACGTCGATCCCGCCACGTTCCGGCTCAGAACCAGGCACCGCGTTCCAGCTTCACGAAGGACCTCATGAAACGTTCCGCACTTTCCCTCCACGCAACCCGCATGGCGGCGCTGACGCTCGCTCTCGGCATGCTCGCCGGCTGCGATACGCTGAACGACTGGTTCGCTACCGACCGCGTCAACTACAAGACGACGAGCAGCGCGCCGCCGCTCGCAGTCCCCAGCGATCTGACACCGACCGGTATCGATCCGCGCTACACCGCGCCCCCGGCCGACAAGGCGTTCGGCGGCGCACCGCAGCGCGCGGTGACGGCGGCTGGCAATTCGACCGAGGGCGTACCGAACACGCAGGATCCGCTCGGCATGCACATCGAGCGTGACGGCGATCATCGCTGGCTGGTGGTCGATGGCCGCACGCCTGACCAGTTGTGGCCGCTGTTGCAGGATTTCTGGAAGGACGCTGGCTTCTCGTTGAAGACCGACGCGCCCGCTACCGGCATCATGACGACCGACTGGGCCGAGAACCGCGCGAAGATTCCGGATGACTGGTTCCGTCGCACGATCGGCCGCGTGATCGATTTCGCGTATTCGTCGGGAACCCGAGACATGTTCCGTACGCTCGTGTCGCGCGATCCGAACGGCGCCACCGACATTTCGATCACGCACAGTGCCATGGAAGAAATGCTGACTGGGCAGGACAAGACATCGTCGCGCTGGGTCGAACGGCCGCGCGATCCAGCGCTCGAAGCGGAATTTCTCGCTCAGCTGATGCAGAAGTTTGGCCTGACCGACGCGCAATCGAAGCAACTGCTGACCGATGCGCGACTGGCTGTGGCGCCTGCGCAGCTCGATACGTCGAGTGGCGGTTCGACGCTCGATCTGCAGGAACCGTTCGACAGCGCATGGCTGCGTGTCGGTCTCGCGCTCGACCGGACGAACTTCACCGTCGACAACCGCGATCGCCAGAAGGGCATCTACTATGTGCGCTACGCGGATTCGACGCAGGAACTGAAGCGCGACGGGCTGTTCGGCAAGCTGTTCTATAGCAACGAAAGCGCCAAGAAACAGGGTCCGGAATTCATGGTCAACGTGCGTTCGCGCGGCAATCAGTTGACCCAGATTGCCGTGCTCGATGCGAACGGCCAGCTCGATACGTCAAAGGATGCGCAGAACATCGTGTCGCTGCTGCACGCGCAACTGAACTAGGCGGACCATGCGGTTCGCGAGCCTCGGCAGCGGCAGTGAAGGCAATGCGCTGCTCGTCGAAGCGCAGGATGGGGCGACGACGACGCGGGTGCTGCTCGATTGCGGTTTTTCAGCGAAGGAAGTCGAGCGTCGGCTGATGCGCATCGGCGCGAATGTCGAGGCGCTCGACGCGATCCTGATCACGCATGAACATAGCGACCACATCGGCAGCGCGCTGACGCTGGCCCGCAAGTGGTCGATCCCGCTGTACATGAGCTGGGGCACGGCACGCGCTGTCGGTGCCGACGATGCCGACGTCGACCTGCGGGTGCTGTGGGGCGACGAGACGGTGGCGATCGGCGATCTTGCCGTATTGCCCTATACCGTGCCGCACGATGCCCGAGAGCCACTGCAGTTCGTGCTATCGGACGGAGCGGGGCGACTGGGCGTACTCACCGACGTCGGCACATCGACACCGCATATCAGCGAAGTGCTGAGCGGTTGCGATGCCCTGGTGCTCGAGTGCAATCACGATCTCGCGATGCTGGCGGCAAGCCGCTATCCGCCGTCGCTGAAAGCGCGCATCGGCGGCGCGCATGGACACCTGAACAACGATGCCGCCGCGGAAATCCTTGCGTCGCTGGACCGGTCCCGGCTGCGACATCTGATCGCGGCCCACCTGAGCCAGCAGAACAATCTGCCCGAGCTGGCGCAGGCCGCGATGGCTGGCGTCCTGGGCACCGCCGCTACCGAGGTGATCGTCGCGTCGCAGCAGGAAGGGTTTTCGTGGTTGAGCCTGTAGGGCGACACGGACAGTCATAAAGCACGGCTACAAAGAAAAACGCGCATGACGGTAAGTCATGCGCGTTTCTGTTTATAGCTGGTTGTTTGTTGATGCACCGGCAAGGCTGTCGCGTAGCTTGCCGGCTCACGGCTTAGTTACGATTGCCGCCGAAGATACCGAGTAGCGCGAGCAGGTTCACGAACACGTTGTACAGATCCAGGTAGATCGCCAGCGTTGCCGTGATGTAGTTCGTCTCGCCGCCATTCACGACGCGCTGCACGTCGACCAGCATGTACGCCGAGAAGATCACGATGGCGAGCACCGAGACCGTCAGCATTAGCGCCGGCAATTGCAGGAAGATGTTGGCGACCGAGGCCAGCAGGATTACCAGCACGCCCATGAACAGCCACTTGCCGAGGCCCGAGAAGTCGCGCTTGCTGACCGTCGCGACCGTCGCCATCGCGGCGAAGATCACACCGGTGCCACCGAACGCGAGCATGATCAGCGACGGACCGTTCGAAAAGTGGAGCACGAAGCTCAATATGCGCGACAGCATCAGGCCCATGAAGAACGTGAAGCCGAGCAGCACGAACACGCCGACGGCGCTGTCTTTGGTGCGCTGGATTGCGAACATGAAGCCGAAAGCGATCGCGAAGAACGCCAGCATGCTCATTGCCGGGCTGGTGGCGGCGAACAGCGTGAAACCGGTCGCGACGCCCACCCACGCGCCCAGTACCGTCGGCACCATCGACAGCGCGAGCAGCCAATAGGTATTGCGCAGTACGCGGTTGCGGGTTTCGACCGTGCTGACGGTGCCGCCACGGCCGAAGTTATAGGGGGTGTTCATGGTTTCTCCTTGCGTCGAACGCAGTGGTGCGGTGGTTGTGCCAGCCACGTGGCCTTCTGGGGCCCGACCGGCTGACCCTACATCTGGAAGCTACATCCCTAAGATTAACCCTGTCTTAAGGAGTTGCAAGACCTGCCGGATGGGTAACGCAAGGCACCTGCAACTCCCCTTGGAGTCTTTCAATGCTGTAAGGGTTCAATCGCAATCATACATGGGAACATGCTACAATAGCGGATTCATTTAAATCTGTAACCTCTTAATTTTCTGGAGTTTTTATGGCGCTCGAACGCACTTTGTCGATTATCAAGCCGGACGCAGTGGCAAAGAACGTGATTGGCCAGATCTACAGCCGTTTTGAAAACGCTGGTCTGAAGGTCATCGCTGCCCGCATGGTGCATCTGTCGCGTGCCGATGCCGAGAAATTTTACGCCGTTCATGCCGCTCGCCCGTTCTTCAAGGACCTCGTCGAGTTCATGATCTCCGGTCCGGTGATGGTGCAGGTTCTGGAAGGCGACGACGCCATCCTGAAGAATCGTCAGCTGATGGGCGCAACCGACCCGAAGAAGGCTGAAAAAGGCACGATTCGTGCTGATTTCGCTGACAGCATCGACGCGAACGCAGTTCACGGCTCGGATGCAGCCGAAACGGCGCGCGACGAAGTGGCGTTCTTCTTCCCGGCAGTCAACGTTTATTCGCACTGATCGCCGGACAAAGTAGTAAGGTAAAAGCAGCAGGAACGGGCGCGAACGGCACAGACGTTCATGCAGCTTGCTTTGCATGAATGTAGTCTCGCACTGAAATGGCAGGATTCGATATGACGAGCACAACCGTCAACCTTCTCGATCTCGACGCCGAGGGGCTCGTCGCCTATTGCGACAGCCTCGGCGAGAAGCCGTTTCGCGCCAAGCAGTTGCAACGCTGGATCCACCAGTACAATGCGGCGGACTTCGACGGCATGACCGATCTCGCGAAGTCCCTGCGCGAAAAGCTGAAAGGGCACGCGACCCTCGCGATGCCCGATATCGTCAGCGACCATATCTCCACCGACGGCACCCGCAAGTGGCTGATCGACGTCGGCAACGGCAATGCCGTCGAAACCGTTTTCATTCCTGAAGAAACCCGCGGCACGCTGTGCGTGTCGTCGCAGGCGGGCTGCGCGGTCAATTGCCGCTTCTGTTCGACCGGCAAGCAGGGTTTTTCACGCAATCTCACTACCGGCGAAATCGTTGGCCAGTTGCGCATGGCCGAGTTCGCGCTGCGCGCCGCACGCGGCACCGCGATCGGCCGGGCGGCCGGCGGTGACGGCAAGGGCGAGCGGGCGGTCACCAATGTGGTGATGATGGGCATGGGCGAGCCGCTTCTGAATTACGATGCGGTCGTGCCCGCCATGCGCCTGATGCTCGACGACAATGCATACGGCCTGTCGCGCCGGCGCGTGACGTTGTCGACCTCCGGGGTGGTGCCGATGATGGACCGGCTCGGCGCCGATCTGCCGGTAGCACTTGCGGTGTCGCTGCACGCGCCGACCGATTCGCTGCGCGACATGCTGGTGCCGCTGAACAAAAAGTATCCGCTGCGCGAGTTGATGGCAGCATGCGAGCGCTATCTGAAGGTGGCGCCGCGAGATTTCATTACGTTCGAATATTGCATGCTCGATGGTGTGAACGACAGCGAGGCGCAGGCGCGCGAACTGCTCGCCGTGACTCGCAACGTGCCGTGCAAGTTCAACCTGATCCCGTTCAACCCGTTCCCGGAATCCGGGTTGTTCCGCTCGAAGTCCGAACAGATCAAGCGGTTTGCGCAGGTGCTGATGGACGCGGGTGTCGTAACCACGGTGCGCAAGACGCGCGGTGACGACATCGACGCGGCCTGTGGTCAACTGGCCGGAGCGGTCCAGGACCGCACGCGGCTCGCCGAGCGCACCGGGAAGGCGGCGAAAGTCATCGAAGTACGGGCTGTGTAGTCCGGCAACGTCCGCGGCAACGTCGCGGCGATGCAAGAGGGAAGTTTTGCAGAAGCGATCGGAAGCGGCACACATGCCGCGCATTTTGTTATAAACGGTCTGCGAATCCGGATTGGGGCGGGGTGTCCCGAAGGGTCGCACGAGTGAAAAAGAATCGACGCGAAAGGATTTGGGATGAGTGAGCCGCAGCACCCGCAGCCGCAGGACACGGAGACGAACGCAGGCCGCCCCGCACCGGCTGTGGTGCAGCCGCTTGGGTCGGGCGGACTGGATTCGCTGGCGGCGCTGGGAGCGCGACTGACGCAACTGCGTGAATCGAAGGGCTGGACGATCGACGACGTATCGGCCCGCCTGAAAGTGGCGGTGCCGAAGCTGCGCGCGCTTGAAGCAGGCGACATCAGCCATCTTCCGGATACGACGTTTGCGCTCGGTGTGGTGCGCAGCTATGCGCGTATGCTCGGCGCCGATCCCGCGCCGTTCACGCAGGCGCTGCGCCGCGAAAAAGGTGTGCCCGAGCCGGATCTGTCGATGCCGGCTTCGTCGGGACGCGATCTGCCGCGCGGCAAGGTTTCGCTGTCACTGGGTGGAGCGCCGCGGCGGCGTTCGTGGCTGTGGGGGATTGCAGCGATCGTCGTCGCGGTGATCGCGCTGGCCATGTGGCACACGAACAGCGGCGAGTCGTCGGCGTGGTTTGCGCGCCTGAAGGCCAGCGCGAACGGCACAGCCCCTACGGCAGGCGATGCGGCGAGTACGTCGGCTACCGTCGCGCAGGGCCAGACGGCTGCAGCCGACGACACGGCGAGTGCGCCGGATGGTCAGAGCAATCAGGCCGCATCTACCGATGCAGGCGCCGTCGCGTCGGGAACGCCGCTACCGGCCCCGCTGCCAACCGCCGCGGCACCGGCATCGGTTGTTGCGTCGGCGGCGCAGGCGAACCAGCCAGCGGTTACTGCCGCACCGGCAAGCGTCGCCACCACGATGACTGCCAGCGCACCCGCCGCCGCGCCTCAGGAAGGCGAAGCGATCGTCGCGATGAGCGTCAGCCAGGACAGCTGGTTCAGTGTGCGCCAGAACGACGGTAAGGAACTGTTCTCCGGCCTCGTTCATGCGGGAGAAACGAAGGAAGTCACCGGCGCGGCGCCGTTCAAGATCACGGTGGGCAACAAGGCAGGGCTCGCGTCGATGACGCTCGACGGCCAGCCGGTCGATCCCGCCAAGTATTCGTCGGCCCGAGGCAATGTGGCGCGCTTCGCGTTGCCTTGATTCTGTCATGACGCGTTGCGGCGAATCAGCCTGCGGCGCTTTCCCCGGTTGGGCGTTGCCAGTGTGCATGGCGGCCTGAGCGGTTTTTTTGCGGATTTTTTCGATGCATTCCGATCCCTTGCCATCCAGCAGCCAGATTTGTTCATCCGAGCCCGTTTTCGGCGGCCACGCGCCGCGTCGCGTGTCGCATGCGGTCGACGTGCGTTGGGGCGGTCAGCTCGTGACGATCGGCGGCGACGCGCCGGTGCGCGTGCAGTCGATGACCAACACCGACACCGCCGACGCGATCGGCACCGCGATCCAGATCAAGGAACTGGCACAGGCCGGCTCCGAGCTCGTGCGGATCACAGTCAACACACCTGAAGCCGCCGCGGCGGTGCCCGCCGTGCGCGAGCAACTCGACCGGATGGGTGTGAGCGTGCCGCTCGTCGGCGACTTCCACTACAACGGCCACCTGTTGCTGCGCGACTATCCGGGCTGCGCAGAAGCGCTGTCGAAGTACCGGATCAATCCCGGCAACGTCGGTCACGGTGCGAAGCGCGACACGCAGTTCGCGCAGATGATTGAAGCCGCGGCTCGCTACGACAAACCGGTCCGGATCGGCGTGAACTGGGGCAGTCTCGATCAGGAACTGCTCGCGAAGATGATGGACGAAAACGCTGCGCGCGCTGAACCGTGGGGAGCGCAGAGCGTGATGTACGAAGCGCTGATCCAGTCGGCGATCGGCTCGGCGGAACGGGCGGTCGAGCTCGGACTCAGCCGCAATCGCATCATCCTGTCGTGCAAGGTGAGCGGGGTGCAGGATCTGATCGCGGTGTATCGCGAACTCGCGCGTCGCTGCGAATTTGCGCTGCATCTCGGCTTGACCGAAGCGGGCATGGGTTCGAAGGGCATCGTTGCATCGACGGCGGCGCTATCGGTGCTGCTGCAGCAGGGTATCGGCGACACGATCCGGATTTCGCTGACACCGGAGCCAGGCGGCCCGCGTACCGGCGAAGTGATCGTCGGCCAGGAAATCCTGCAGACCATGGGCCTGCGTTCGTTCACGCCGATGGTGATCGCGTGTCCGGGTTGTGGGCGCACGACTAGCACGCTGTTCCAGGAACTCGCGTCGCAGATCCAGACCTATCTGCGCACCCAGATGCCGGTCTGGCGCGACCAGTTCCCGGGCGTCGAGAAGATGCACGTCGCAGTGATGGGCTGCATCGTCAACGGTCCCGGAGAGTCGAAGCAGGCGAACATCGGTATCAGCCTGCCGGGTTCCGGTGAGAATCCGGCCGCGCCGGTGTTCATCGACGGTGAGAAGGTCAAGACGCTGCGCGGCGAGCGCATCGCAGAAGAATTCCAGCAAATCGTGAGCGACTACGTCGAGCGCACCTACGGTCGCGCAACGGCGCTCAACTAAATATTCGTCGATCGAAGACAGATGACAGAACAGAAGAAGAAGCTCGAAAAGTTGTCCGGTGTGAAGGGCATGAACGATATCCTTCCGCAGGAAGCCGGGCTGTGGGAGTTTTTCGAAGCGACGGTGAAGTCGATGTTGCGTTCGTACGGATACCAGAACATCCGCACGCCGATCCTCGAACATACGCAACTGTTCACGCGCGGCATCGGTGAAGTAACGGACATCGTCGAGAAGGAGATGTACAGCTTCACCGACGCACTGAACGGCGAGAACCTGACCATGCGTCCGGAGAACACCGCCGCGGTTGTGCGCGCAACCATCGAACACAACCTGCTGTACGACGGTCCGAAGCGGCTGTGGTACGTCGGTCCGATGTTCCGTCATGAGCGTCCGCAGCGCGGGCGTTATCGCCAGTTCCATCAGGTTGGTGTCGAGGCGCTCGGTTTTGCCGGTCCGGATACCGATGCTGAGATCATCCTGATGTGCCAGCGCCTGTGGGACGATCTCGGGCTGAGCGGTATCCGTCTCGAGATCAACTCGCTCGGTCTTGCGCACGAACGCGCCGCGCATCGCGTCGAACTGATCGCGTACCTGGAAAAGCACATGGACGTGCTCGACGAGGACGCAAAGCGCCGGCTGTATACGAATCCGCTGCGCGTGCTGGACACGAAGAATCCGGCGCTGCAGGAAATCGCGCAGAACGCGCCGAAGCTGATCGATTTTCTCGGCGAGGAATCGCGTGCGCACTTCGACGGGCTGCAACGCATCCTCAAGTCGAACAACATTCCGTTCAAGATCAATCCGCGGCTCGTGCGCGGTCTCGATTACTACAATCTGACGGTGTTCGAGTGGATCACGGACAAGCTCGGCGCGCAGGGTACCGTCGCAGCGGGCGGTCGCTACGATCCGCTAATCGAGCAGCTCGGTGGCAAGCCAACGGCGGCGTGTGGTTGGGCAATGGGCGTCGAGCGTATCCTCGAGCTCCTGAAGGAAGAGAACCTCGTACCTGAAGCCGAAGGCTGCGACGTGTATGTGGTTCACCAGGGCGATGCGGCGCGCGAGCAGGCGTTTATCCTTGCCGAACGGCTGCGCGATACGGGCGTCGATGTGATCCTGCATTGCAGCCCGGACGGCCAGACGGCGAGCTTCAAGTCGCAGATGAAGCGCGCCGATGCCAGCGGCGCTGCGTTCGCGGTGATTCTCGGCGAAGACGAGATCGCGAACGGCACGGTTGGGGTCAAACCGCTGCGCGGCATGGATGAAAGTGGCGGTAAGAGTGAACAACATAACGTTCCCGCCGAAGACTTGACCGAATTTCTAATCAATGCGATGGTTGCAACCGCCGAAGACGGCGAGGACTGATCGCGGCGGCGCGTTTGCGGCTCGATATGAACAGATATAAGGAAGAAGGGATCGCCCGGCGATGAGTTACCACGACGAACAAGAATCGATTGAAAGTCTGAAGGCATGGTGGACGCAGTGGGGCAATTCGACCACGTGGGTTGTCCTGATCGTGCTCGTGGCCGCAGCTAGCTGGAACGGCTGGAATTTCTGGCAGCGTCGCCAGGCAGCGGAAGCTTCGGTGCTGTACGACCAGGTGCAGCAGGCGGTCGCATCCGGCGATAAAGCCAAGGTGTCGCGCGTCGCCGCTGATATGGAAGACAAGTTCAGCAGCACGGCCTATGCGCAGATGACTGCGCTCAGCGCAGCGAAGGCGCTCTATACGGCAGGCGACGAGCCCGCCGCGAAGGCGCAGTTGCAATGGACTGTCGACCACGCGAAAGACGACGAATTCCGCCAGATCGCGAAGCTGCGACTCGCTTCGCTGCTGCTTGACGAAAAGGCGTATGACGCAGGCCTCGCGCTGCTCGCGGAGCCGCAGTCGGATGCCTTCAAGGGCGTTGTTGCCAACGGCCGCGGCGATCTGCTCGCAGCCCAGGGCAAGCGCGACGATGCGCGTACTGCTTACAAGCTCGCGCTCGACACGCTGCCGAAAACCGATTCGTCGGCTCGTCAACTGATCCAGTTCAAGCTGGACGCACTGGGTGGTTGAACGTCACGCTGCGACGTGTCACCTCCCATCGATTAACTCACCATCCTTGCCTGGTTCACTGATGAATCTGCTGAAACGTTACGCTGTGCCCGTTGCCTGTGCGATGACCGTGCTCACCCTGGCGGCTTGCTCATCCACGAAAGACGAGCGCCGCGAGCCGACGCCGCTCACCCAGTTCAAATCCGTGCTCGATGTGCAGCTCGCGTGGAAGTCGAGTGTCGGCAAGGCCGGACGTTACCTGTTCTCGCCGGTCGCGGTAGGCGACTCGATCTACGCGGCAGGCACCAATGGTTCGGTGGCGAAGATCGACGCGAAGACCGGCAAGGACATCTGGCGCACGAAGGTCGGTAGCGATCTGTCGGCTGGGGTAGGCAGCGACGGTACGCTGACCGCCGTAGGCGCGCTGAAGGGCGGCGTCTATGTGCTCGGACCCGACGGCAAGCTGCTGTGGAAGTCGACTGTGCAGGGCGAGATCATTTCGCCGCCGCTCGTCGGCAACGGCTATGTGGTGGTACGGACGATCGACGGTCAGATCGCTGCGTTCAACGCGGAAACCGGCGAGCAGAAGTGGATCTATCGTAACCGCGCGGTGCCGCTCAATCTGCGCGTATCGTCGGGCATGACGTTCGCCGCCGATGTCGGCGTGCTGGCAGGCTTCCCGGGCGGATCGTTTGCTGCAATCAACCTGCAAAGCGGCGATGCGTTCTGGCAGACACCGGTGTCGTATCCGAAGGGCGTGACCGAAGTCGAGCGGATCAACGACGTGACTGGCGCGCCTACGCTCGTCGGTGCACAGACCTGCGCCGCGACGTTCCAGGGGCAGCTCGGCTGCTTCGATGCGAACTCGGGGCGCCCGGTGTGGGAGAAACCGTTCTCGAGCACGAGTGGGGTCGCTCAGGATGAGCGCGCGGTGGTCGGCGGCGACGACTGGTCGGTGGTCTGGGCGTTCGATGCATCGAACGGCAGCGCACTGTGGCACACCGACAAGCTGAAGAACCGCGAGGTCAGCATTCCGTATCTGCTGGGCCGGGCGGTCGTAGTCGGCGACTATCAGGGCTTTGTGCATTTCCTGTCGCGCGACGATGGTACGTTCATCGCGCGGATGAAAACCGATGGCAGCGCGATTACTGCCCCGCCGGTGCTGGCCGGCGACACGCTCGTCGTGCAGACGCACGACGGCGACCTGTACGGGTTCCGTCCGCGCTGATTGATCCTGTCGCGGCAACTCCCGTACGACGTGCAGGCCGGCTGTGTTGCCGGCCGTCTGCGTTTTAACGCTGCACGATAATCCTCAGGCGGCCTTGCGTGCCGCCCGAACAAGCCGGTCGAACCAGCACTGAACCACGCCGTTGCATTGGCGTTGTATGAAGTGTGGTCAGGCAGGCATCGCAGAACCCATGATCGCCGGAACCGCAACAGGGTCCGGCTCCGGCGCGAGAGCCTGGCGCGTCGGCCGGGCGTTGGCCCGTGTATCGACCCAGCTTGGTCCCTGGACCGTCTGGACGCGCGAGTTGCCTGTGCGTCCGGCCCCGGCCGGATTCGTGATAATTTTCGTCAAGCGCTGCCGCGAACCGGCCGCCTGGCGTCGCCACGCGGCACACCGTGTTTCCGTGCGCCGCGCTTCACCGTGAACAACATTCGATGAAACCCGTAATTGCCCTCGTCGGGCGCCCCAATGTGGGGAAATCCACGCTGTTCAACCGCCTGACACGCTCGCGCGACGCTCTTGTCGCCGACCTGCCGGGGCTGACACGCGATCGCCACTATGGCGAAGGGCGGGTCGGCGAACGGCCGTACCTGGTGGTCGACACCGGTGGCTTCGAGCCCGTCGCGAAAGACGGCATCCTGCATGAAATGGCGCGGCAAACGCGCCAGGCCGTCGCGGAATCGGACATTGTCGTGTTCATTGTCGACGGTCGAAACGGGCTGGCTCCGCAGGACAAGACGATCGCCGACTATCTGCGCAAGACGGGCCGGCCGATCTTCCTCGTCGTGAACAAGGCCGAAGGCATGAAGTACAGCGCGGTCGCCGCCGACTTCTACGAACTCGGCCTCGGCGATCCGCGTGCCATTTCCTCCGCGCACGGCGACGGTGTGAGCGAGATGATTGGCGATGCGCTCGAAGTCGCGTATGCAGGGCAACCTGAAGAAAGCGAAGAAGAGAAGGAAGCGCGCGGTGTCAAGATCGCGATCGTTGGGCGGCCGAATGTCGGCAAGTCGACGCTCGTGAACACGTTGCTCGGCGAAGAACGCGTGATCGCGTTCGATATGCCTGGCACGACGCGCGATTCGATTTACATCGACTTCGAACGGCAGGGCAAGAAGTACACGCTGATCGACACCGCGGGTCTGCGTCGTCGCGGCAAGGTGTTCGAGGCGATCGAGAAATTCTCGGTGGTGAAGACGCTGCAGTCGATCTCCGATGCGAACGTCGTGATCCTCATGCTCGATGCGCGGCAGGACATCTCGGATCAGGATGCACACATCGCGGGGTTCGTCGTCGAACAGGGGCGTGCGCTCGTGGTCGGCGTGAACAAGTGGGATGGCCTTGATCCTCATGTGCGCGAGCGTACGAAATCGGATTTAGAGCGCAAGCTAAAATTTCTTGAGTTCGCGAAATTTCACTTTATTTCAGCGTCGGAAAATACCGGCATCGGTGCATTGATGCGTTCCGTCGACGACGCGTATGCAGCTGCGATGGCCAAGCTGCCGACGCCGAAGCTGACCCGCGCATTGATCGACGCTGTCGAATTCCAGCAGCCGCGTCGTCGCGGCCCGGTGCGACCGAAGCTGCGCTATGCGCACCAGGGCGGCCAGAACCCGCCGCTCATCGTGATTCACGGCAACGCGCTCGACGCGATCACGGACACCTATAAGCGCTACCTTGAAAAACGCTTCCGGGAAACTTTCGGGCTGGCGGGAACTCCATTGCGAATAGAGTTTCGTTCGTCGACGAACCCCTACGCGGACAAAGGCTGAGATTCAAACTGAAGTTCAGCCTGAAACCCGCGTGCATACTGGGTTTGGCCGCATGGCCAGGCCAGCGCGCAAAAATGAAAATCGGCTATAGTGTAGCGATTGACGGCGGATCTCTTTTTCTTCGCCGACAATTCAGTCAACCTGCAAAAAAATACGGAGTTTGCTATGAGCAACAAAGGGCAATTGTTACAAGACCCGTTTTTGAACGCACTGCGTAAAGAGCATGTGCCGGTGTCGATCTACCTGGTCAACGGCATCAAGCTTCAAGGGAACATCGAATCGTTCGACCAGTACGTCGTGTTGCTCCGGAATACGGTGACCCAGATGGTGTACAAGCACGCTATTTCGACTGTTGTGCCTGCCCGTCCGGTGAATTTCCACCCTGATTCTGAAACAGCGTCCTAATTCCTCATCGCGGCCGGCCCGCGTCGCCCACTGGCGATCCTGACCGGCCGCCTCATTTTGACCACCACCAATTTGATCAATGCAGCGCTTGTCGGCGTCGACTTCGGAAAGATCGATTTCGTAGCCAGTCTCGAAGAACTCAGCCTGCTCGCGAAAAGCGCGGGCGCTCATCCCGCCGTTACCCTCACCGGACGCCGTTCGAGTCCCGATGCCAGGATGTTTGTTGGCAGCGGCAAGGTCGAAGAGTTGCGTCTTGCGTGCGAGGCGAACGACATCGAACTTGTCATCTTCAATCATGCTCTCGCGCCGGCTCAGCAGCGCAATCTGGAGCAAGCGCTTAACAGGCGCGTGATCGATCGCACGAGTTTGATTCTCGATATTTTTGCGCAGCGCGCCCGCAGCCACGAAGGCAAGCTGCAGGTCGAGCTCGCCCAACTGCAATACCTGTCGACGCGGCTGATCCGCGCGTGGACTCACCTGGAACGGCAAAAAGGCGGTATCGGCCTGCGCGGTCCGGGTGAAACCCAGCTCGAAACTGACCGCCGGTTGATCGGCGAACGCATCAAGGCGCTCAAGACGCGGCTCGAGAAATTGCGTCGGCAGCACGGCACGCAACGGCGTGCGCGCGAGCGCAACCGGACCATGTCGGTGTCGCTCGTTGGCTATACGAACGCGGGCAAGTCGACACTCTTCAATGCGCTGACGAAAGCGCAGGCGTATGCGGCCGATCAGTTGTTCGCGACACTCGATACCACCTCGCGGCGTGTCTACCTCGGTGACGAGGTGGGGCAGGTGGTCGTGTCCGACACGGTGGGCTTCATCCGCGAACTGCCTCACCAACTGGTCGCGGCGTTCCGCGCAACGCTTGAAGAAACGATTCACGCTGACTTGCTGCTGCACGTCGTCGATGCATCGAGCGCGGTGCGGCTCGACCAGATCGATCAAGTGAACGAGGTGCTTCACGAGATCGGTGCGGACGCGATCCGCCAGGTGCTGGTGTTCAACAAGATCGACGCGGTGCCCGAGCTGGCGGCCCGCGGCGACGCGGTTGAAAGGGATGAGTATGGTAATATTTCGCGCGTCTTTTTGAGCGCGCGCACGGGGCAGGGACTGGACACGCTGCGTGCTGCCATCGCTGAAATCGCTACTGCCGAACATCTTGCCGACGCGGCTCCTTCGCTGCCTGAGTTGCTGCCTGAAGAAGCGCTGTCCGCGGCTCCGCACGAGCACCGCAAGATCCCAGAACACGGGCTTTGACCCGTTCCACATTGCATTGACCGGCTGTCTATTCTGGTGAACGAACTCAGGTGAACGAATACAACGAGCGGAGTACCTGGCTGCGTCTGCGCGCCATCCTGTCGCTGAACGATCCGCGTTGGGGACGGCGCGACGACAATGGCTCCCGGCAGCGCCCGAACGACCCACGCCGTCCGCAAAACGGCAAGGACGGTGACGGGCCGCCGGATCTCGACGAGATGTGGCGCGACTTCAATCGCCGGCTGTCCGGTCTGTTCGGCCGCAAGGGCTCGGGCGGTGGCGGCGAGCGTCGTCCGGACAACGGTCGCAACGCGCAGATCGGGGTCGGTATCGTGGTTGGCGTGCTGATCGCGATCTATCTCGGCAGCGGCGTATTCGTCGTGCAGGATGGTCAGGCGGCCGTCGTGTCGCAGTTCGGTCAGTACCGCTACACCGCGAACCAGGGCGTGCACTGGCGTCTGCCGTATCCGTTTGAAACCCACGAAGTCGTCAACGTCGGTCAGATCCATTCGGTCGAGATCGGGCGTGACAACGTCGTGCGGCCCGCCAACGTGAAGGACGCATCGATGCTCACGCACGACGCCGATATCGTCGACGTGCGCTTTTCCGTGCAGTACCAGGTGCGCAAGCCCACCGACTATCTGTTCCGCAGCGTCGACCCCGACCAGAGCGTGACGCAGGCAGCCCAGGCGGCGGTGCGCAGCATCGTCGGTGCGCGCAGCACCGACGATATCCTCTATCAGGATCGCGAAGCAATCCGCCAGCAATTGAGCGATTCGATCCAGCAGTCGCTCGACGCATACCATACCGGCCTCGTCGTGACGGGCGTAACGATCCAGGGCGTCAAGGCACCGGACCAGGTGCAGGCCGCCTTCGACGACGCGTCGAAAGCCCATCTGGACAACGAGCGCGCGACGCGCGACGCGCAGGCGTATGCAAACGACCTGTTGCCGCGTGCACAAGCCGATGCCGCGCGCATGATCGACGAAGCGAAAGCCTACAGCGACCGCGTAGTCGCCCAGGCGCAAGGCGATGCGGCGCGCTTCAAGCAGGTCTACGCGCAGTATTCGAAGGCCCCTGCGGTGATCCGCGAACGTATGTATCTGGACACGATGCAGCATATCTATTCGAATACGACGAAGGTGTTCGTCGACAGCAAGGCGGGTAACAACGTGCTGTATCTGCCGCTCGATAAACTCGTCGAGCAGACGCGTCAGCGGGCCTCGGATGCAGCGGCCGCGGCCGCCGTCACTCCGAATCCGAACGCAGCCGCTTCCGCGCCGCAAGACGCGAGCGCCGCCTCGGCTGCCGCTGCAGCAGCCACGACATCGGGCGCCACGGGCGCCGCTATCTCCGCAGTGCCGGCGGTTCCCGCCAGCCAGGCGGCAACCGCCGCCAGCGATGCATTCCGCTCGCGCGACAGTCTTCGCGACCGCAGTCGCGAAGACGACGTGTCGCAATGAGGAGCGCATCATGAATCGAATCATTGCACTCGTCGTCGCTATCGTGGTCGTGCTGTTCGTCGCCTCGTCGACGGTGTTCGTCGTCGATCAACGTCATATGGCGGTGGTGTCCGGACGCGACAGCGCCGCCGGTACGCTGGCGGGCCCCGGTCTGCATGTGAAGCTGCCTGCGCCGCTGCAGACCGTCACGTTGATCGACACGCGAATCCAGTCGCTCGACACGCCGGACGAAAATAATTACGTCAGCGCCGACAAGACCGGTCTGCTCGTCAACCCGGTGATCAAGTATCGCGTGAGCGATCCGCTGAAGCTCGTGGCTGAGACCAAGGGCGATACTCAGGGCCTGCCCGACCGGCTCGCACTGCTGGCGCGCAGCGCGCTCGGCGATGCGTTCGCGAAGTACACGGTGGCCGACGCGCTCGCGAAGCAGCAGGACATCGCGAACGAAGCACGCGACAGCATGCAGAAAGCGGCCGCGTCGCTGGGTGTCGACGTGCTTGCCGTGCAGCTGACGCGTATCGATTTCCCCGCCGCGATGGCCGACTCGGTGTACAAGCGGATGATCGCCGCACGCGAGCAGGCTGCGAGCGAGGAGCGCGCCAAAGGCGCATCTGCAGCGGACCAGATCAAGGCCGATGCGGATCGCAAGCAGCAGGCGCTGCTCGCCGATGCGTACCAGCAGGCGCAGACGATCAAGGGCGAGGGCGATGGCAATGCGGCATCGATTGCCGCCGATGCGTTCGGTCGCGACCCGCAGTTCTACGAGTTCTATCAGAGCATGCTGGCCTACCGGAACAGCTTCAAGCCGAACGACGTGATCGTCGTGGACCCCAGCAGCGACTTCTTCCGCTTCATGCGTAGTCCGTCCGGTGCTGCATCGCCGGACGCCGCTGCGGCGCCACGCAAACACTGATTACCGGAGCGCCGCGGCACACGCATCGCGGCATCGCCCTCGAATGGACATAGCCGGCTCGTTATTGCTCGCGATCGCACTGATGCTGATCATCGAAGGGATGTTTCCCTTCGTTTTCCCGAGCGCGTGGCGCGACACGTTTCGTAGAATAGCGGAGCGGCCGCCGCACCATATCCGGATCGGCGGCCTGATCGTGATGGCGCTGGGCCTCGTACTGCTGCTGATCGCGACCTGAGCGTTAGTACGTGGCGCTGCGATGGCCGCGCGCCGCAGCCGTACGTACCATTCAAGGCGTTCGGGCGCGCTTTTGATCGCACGTCGTGGCCCAAAAACGGGCACGCGTCGAATCCAGTGTGCCGTACACCGCTTTCCGTGCCCGCTTGCCTTTTCCCGACGGCGCCCGACGCGCGCCGTGCTTACCGTCGTAGGACTGCACCGATGTCGACCTGGTTACTTCCCGAGAATATTGCCGACGTATTGCCGTCGGAGGCCCGCAAGATCGAAGAGTTGCGGCGCAGACTGCTGGACCGGTTCCGCGCCTACGGCTACGAGATGGTGATGCCGCCGCTGCTCGAATACATCGAGTCGCTGCTCACGGGCGGCGGTAGCGATCTGGATCTGCGCACCTTCAAGCTCGTTGACCAGTTGTCCGGCCGCACGCTCGGGCTGCGCGCGGACATTACGCCGCAGGTCGCGCGGATCGACGCGCATCTGCTGAACCGTCAGGGTGTGACGCGCCTGTGCTACGCGGGCAACGTCGTGCATACCCGTCCGCGCGGTCTGCATGCCACGCGCGAGCAGATCCAGATCGGCGCCGAAATCTACGGTCATGCCGGGCTCGAAGCAGACCTCGAAATCCAGCAACTGATGCTCGACGCGCTGCGTCTCGCCGGTCTCGCGAAGGTGCGGCTCGACCTGTGCCACGCCGGCGTGCTGGCTGCGCTGATCGATACCGAGCCGGCGGCTGAGGCGCTTGGCGAACCGCTTTTCGAGGCGCTGGCGGGTAAGGACGTGCCACGGCTCGTTGAGCTGACGGCGGCTCTGCAGCCTGTCACACGCGACGCGCTGCGTGTGCTGCCGACGCTCTACGGCGATGCCTCGGTGCTCGACGAGGCGCGTGCGCGTTTGCCGAACGCACCGGAAATCGCCCGTGCGCTCGACGATCTGGCGTTCCTTGCGGCCCAGGTCGACGGCGCCGAAGTGATGATCGATCTGGCCGACCTGCGCGGCTACACGTATCACAGCGGCGTGATGTTCTCTGCCTATGTGGACGGCGTGCCAAACGCGGTGGCGCGCGGGGGCCGTTACGACCACGTGGGCCAGGCATACGGCCGGGCGCGTGCTGCGACCGGTTTTTCGCTCGATCTGCGCGAAGTCGCGCGTATTTCGCCGGTAGAGGCGCGCAGCAGCGCGATTCTCGCGCCGTGGCAGCATGACGACGCGTTGCGCGCGAGCGTGGCAGCACTGCGCGATGCCGGCGAGGTCGTGATCCAGGCATTGCCGGGCCACGACCACGCGCTCGACGAATTCGCTTGTGACCGGGTGCTGGTCGAGCGCAACGGCGCATGGGTCGTCGAAGCGCGCAACTGAATAAACCCGCAAGCGACGGCGCAGAAGTGACGCCGCCGCCTGCCATCCCGTCTATACCTTTGAGCGGAAACGTAAAAATTCGGAACCTTCCGCGAACATAGGTAAAATACGTTTTTAACCAGCTTACGAAACAACATGTCTGCCAGCGCAGTGAATGTGAACGCCGGGCGCAACGTCGTCGTGGTGGGGACCCAGTGGGGTGATGAGGGCAAGGGCAAGATCGTCGACTGGCTGACGGACCACGCCCATGGCGTCGTGCGCTTCCAGGGCGGCCACAATGCCGGCCACACGCTGATCATCGGCGGCAAGAAAACGATCTTGCGCCTGATCCCGTCGGGCATCATGCATCCGGGCGTCGCATGCTACATCGGCAACGGCGTCGTGCTGTCGCCCGAAGCGCTGTTCAAGGAAATCGGCGAACTCGAATCCGCCGGTGTCGACGTCCAGAAGCGTCTCTTCATCTCCGAAGCCACCACGCTGATCCTGCCGTATCACATCGCCATCGACCAGGGCCGCGAAGCGCGCCGCGGCGCGGGCAAGATCGGCACTACGGGTCGCGGCATCGGTCCGGCATACGAAGACAAGGTGGCGCGCCGCGGCCTGCGCGTGCAGGACCTGTTCGAGCCGGAGCTGTTCGCCGCGCGTCTGCGCGAAAACCTCGACTATCACAACTTCGTGCTGACCCAGTACCTCGGTGCGGCACCGGTCGATTTCCAGCAGACGCTCGACACCATGCTGAGCTACGCCGACCGTCTGAAACCGATGGTCACCGACGTGTCGCGCCGCCTCTACGACGAGAACGAAGCCGGCCGCAACCTGCTGTTCGAAGGTGCGCAGGGCACGCTGCTCGATATCGATCACGGCACCTATCCGTTCGTCACGTCGAGCAACTGCGTCGCCGGTGCGGCGACCGCGGGCGCGGGCGTCGGTCCGCAGAAGCTCCACTACATCCTCGGCATTACCAAGGCGTATTGCACGCGCGTCGGCTCGGGCCCGTTCCCGAGCGAGCTGTACGACGCCG
This sequence comes from Paraburkholderia acidicola, assembly GCF_002362315.1. Taxonomy (GTDB): domain Bacteria; phylum Pseudomonadota; class Gammaproteobacteria; order Burkholderiales; family Burkholderiaceae; genus Paraburkholderia; species Paraburkholderia acidicola. The sequence continues at coordinate 65,272 of NZ_MTZV01000002.1, read as the reverse complement.
ACAATCCCCAGCGTCAGGATCAGATCGGCGTAACGCTTGCCAACGTCGGCAAGGAATTCGGTTCGGTGACCGGCCGTCCGCGCCGCACCGGCTGGCTCGATGCAGCGGCGCTGCGTCGCTCGATCCAGATCAACGGCATATCGGGCCTGTGCATGACGAAGCTCGACGTGCTCGACGGTCTCGACGAAGTGAAGCTGTGCGTGGGCTATACGCTCGACGGTCGCAGCATCGACATCCTGCCGCGCGGTGCATCGGAAGTGTCGCGTTGCGTGCCGGTGTACGAAACGTTCGGCGGCTGGAAGGAAAGCACGGTCGGCATCAAGGAATGGGACAAGCTGCCCGCCAATGCACGTGCGTACCTGACACGCGTGCAGGAAGTCGCAGGCGTGCCGGTCGACATGGTCTCGACCGGTCCTGATCGCGATGAAACGATCCTGTTGCGCCACCCGTTCAAGGTCTAACTCATGACGCAGGGTGTACCCATGATTGCGATGAAAGACCCTCGCAACGACGACAAGAACCTGTGGGTCGGCTGGGACGAATATCATCGGCTGATCGAATTGCTTGCGCTCTCCGTGCACGATTCGGGCTGGAAGTTCGACAAGATCCTGTGCCTCGCACGCGGTGGGTTGCGCGTCGGTGACCAGCTGTCGCGCATCTACGATCTGCCGCTCGCCATTCTCGCCACCAGTTCGTATCGCGAAGCCGCGGGCACCGAGCAGGGCGAACTCGACATCGCGCAATACATCACGATGACGCGCGGCGAGCTGTCCGGCAACGTGCTGCTGGTCGACGATCTGGTCGATTCGGGCGTGACGCTGGCGCGCGTGCAGCAGCATCTGAAGGAGCGTTATCCGGCCATCACGGCGGTGCGCTCGGCGGTGCTGTGGTACAAGGGCTGCTCGAAAGTGAAGCCGGACTATAGCGTGCAGTATCTGCCGACCAACCCGTGGATTCATCAGCCGTTCGAGGAATGGGACACCGTGCGTCCGCATAACCTCGGCGCATGGATCAAACGCGGGACGGCGCAGGATGCCGCGTCGAAGGCATGATCGACGACGCCCACGCGGATGCGCTGCGATAGCGTTGCTGCATCGGTAAACGGAGCCTCGATGGCTCCGTTTTTTTGTGCCTGTGCGAGCGGTGTGCATAACGGTGCAACCGTCTGCCGCCGTGGCGCCCGCAACTATTTCCACACACAGACTTGCCACGGACGCGATGCTACACTGCGCGGACCGTGTGCGTCGCGCGATCGCAACGACTGGACAGTGGCTCTCAGCCCGCAGTTAGAATAGCGCTCGCTTTACTCCGCTCAGGAACGGATTCGTTGCGTCTATGACAGATAACCATCACGTGCGCAAGCAGCCTCTGCCGTCTCTTGCGATCGCCGCAATCGGGGTGGTCTTCGGCGATATCGGCACGAGCCCGCTGTACTCGTTGAAAGAAGCCTTCAGCCCGTCACACGGCATCCCCCTCACCGAAAGCTCGATCCTGGGCGTCATTTCGCTGCTGTTCTGGGCGATCGTGATGGTCGTCAGCATCAAGTACGTGCTGTTCGTGATGCGCGCGGACAATAACGGCGAAGGCGGCGTACTCGCCCTGATGGCGCTGTCGCTGCGTTCGTTCAACCAGAAAAGCCGCGCGGCAGGACTGCTGATGATGCTCGGCATCTTCGGTGCGTGCATGTTCTACGGCGACGCGGTGATCACACCGGCCATCTCGGTGCTGTCGGCGGTCGAAGGGCTGCAGATCGCCGCGCCGAAACTCTCCCACCTCGTGTTGCCGCTGACGATGATCATTCTCGTCTTGCTGTTCTGGATCCAGCGCCACGGCACGGCACTCGTCGGCCGTCTGTTCGGTCCGATCATGGTGGTGTGGTTCGTGACGCTTGCCGTACTCGGCATTTCGCATATCGTCCAGGCGCCGGTCGTCATCAAGGCATTGAATCCGTACTACGCGTTCAGCTTCATGTCGGCGCACGTGCTGCAGGCGTATGTCGTGCTCGGTTCGGTCGTGCTGGTGCTGACCGGTGCGGAAGCGCTGTATGCGGACATGGGCCATTTCGGTGCGAAGCCGATCCGCATGGCCTGGTATGCGCTCGTGATGCCGTCGCTCGTGCTGAACTACTTCGGTCAGGGTGCGCTGCTGATGCACGACCCGAAAGCGATCCAGAATCCGTTCTACCTGCTCGCACCCGACTGGGCACTGCTGCCGCTCGTCGTGCTGTCCACGGTGGCGACGGTGATCGCTTCGCAGGCCGTGATTTCCGGTGCGTACTCGCTGACGAGTCAGGCCATCCAGCTCGGCTATGTGCCGCGCATGAAGATCCTGCACACGTCGGAACTCGCGATCGGCCAGATCTACGTGCCGGTGGTGAACTGGATGCTGCTGTTTATCATCCTGTGCATCGTGCTTGCCTTCAAGAGCTCCGACAATCTCGCGGCCGCCTACGGTATCGCGGTGACGGCGACGATGGTGATCACGACCGTGCTCGCGTGTGTGGTGATGGTCAAGGTGTGGAACTGGAACAAGCTGCTGGTCGGCTTCATCATCGCGGTGTTCATGATTGTCGATTTAGGCTTCTTCGGTGCGAACCTGCTGAAGGTCGAGGAGGGCGGCTGGTTGCCGCTCGGTATTGGTGCGTTGCTGTTCTTCCTGCTGATGACCTGGTTCAAGGGCAGGATGATCGTGAAGGAACGCACTGCGGCCGACGGTATTCCGTTGATGCCGTTCCTTCAGGGGCTGCTTGCGCATCCGCCACATCGCGTGTCGGGCACGGCGATCTATCTGACCGGCAGCGATACGCTCGTGCCGGTGAGTCTGCTGCACAACCTGAAGCACAACAAGGTGCTGCACGAACGCACGATCTTCCTGACCTTCGTCACGCGCGATATCCCCTACGTCGACGATGCGGAGCGCGTGACGTTCAAGGAACTCGATGGTGGTCTGTATCTCGTGAAGGCGGTCTACGGGTTCAACGAAACGCCGGATGTGAAGGCCGTGATGCTCGAAGTGGGCCGCACGCACGACATGACTTTCGAGCTGATGGACACGTCGTTCTTTCTCGCTCGCGAAACGGTGGTGCCGACGCAGTTGCCGGGCATGTCGGTGTGGCGCGAGCGGGTGTTCGCGTGGATGCACCAGAACGCTGCAAAGCCGACCGATTTCTTCAGTATTCCCGCGAATCGTGTGGTCGAGTTGGGGACGAAGATCGAGATTTGACGGCGTGCCGATGGTTTGAGGTGCGGTTCGACATGGGTCGCCAAGACCGCCAGGACCGGCAAACAAAAAGCCCGCGCAATTCAGATGAATTGCGCGGGCTTCGTCGTTTTCGGGCGTCTGTCTATGCTGCGCGAATTCCGCGTGCTGGCCGTGCTTCGCACGATCACGGCCGGTACGCGCGTCCTGCCAGGTCTATCGCTGCTTAAGTTTCGCGAATGCCGCCGCCATCGCGCCGCCAGCGGGTTCCGGCTCACGCGAACGCTGCTGCGGCCGGCCTGCGCCGCCTGAGCGCCCCGCGCCGCGATCCTGCTGCCCGCCGCTACGCGGCGCGCTGCTACCTGCGGCATCGTCGTCCAGACGCATCGTCAGCGCAATGCGCTGCCGTTTCACGTCGACTTCGAGCACCTTCACCTTGACGATCTGCCCGGCCTTGACGACTTCGTGCGGGTCCTTGATGAAGCGCGTCGACAGTGCTGACACGTGGACGAGGCCATCCTGATGCACGCCGATGTCGATAAACGCGCCGAATGCTGCGACGTTTGTGACGACACCTTCGAGCACCATCCCCGGAGAGAGATCGGAGATCTTCTCGACGCCTTCGCGGAAGGTCGCGGTCTTGAACTCGGGGCGCGGATCGCGGCCCGGCTTTTCGAGTTCGGAGAGAATGTCGCGCACCGTCGGCAAGCCGAAGCGCTCGTCGACGAATTCCGCCGGCGACAGCCCCGCGAGCGCCTCGCGATTGCCGAGCACATCTCCGGCCTGCTTGCTGATCTTCGCGAGAATCCGTTCGACGACCGGGTACGCTTCCGGGTGCACCGACGAACGATCGAGCGGATTCTCACCGCCATTGATGCGCAGAAAACCTGCCGCCTGTTCGAAGGTTTTGTCGCCGAGGCGCGGCACCTTGCGCAGATGTTCGCGTGACGGGAACGGGCCGTTTGCGTCGCGGAAATCGACGATATTGCGGGCGAGCGTCGCGTTCAAACCGGAGACGCGCGCGAGCAGCGCAACCGATGCCGTATTCGCATCGACCCCCACCGCGTTCACGCAATCCTCGACGACGGCATCGAGCGAACGCGCGAGTTCGCGTTGATTCACGTCGTGCTGATACTGACCGACGCCGATCGCTTTCGGGTCGATCTTGACGAGTTCCGCGAGCGGGTCCTGCAGACGCCGCGCAATCGACACCGCGCCGCGCAGCGTCACGTCGAGGTCCGGAAACTCCTTCGCGGCGAGTTCGGAGGCGGAGTACACCGAGGCACCGGCTTCCGATACGACGATCTTCTGCAGCTTCAATTCCGGATGGCGCGCGATCAGTTCGCTCGCGAGCTTGTCGGTTTCGCGCGAAGCCGTGCCGTTACCGATGCTGATCAGCTCCGCCCGCGTATGCGTGGCAATGCGCTCGAGCCGCGCGAGCGAGCCGTCCCAGTCGCGACGCGGCTCGTGCGGATAGATCGTATCGGTGGCGAGCACCTTGCCGGTGCGATCCACTACCGCGACCTTCACGCCGGTGCGCAGACCCGGATCGAGACCGATCACAGCCTTCGGCCCCGCGGGTGCGGCGAGCAGCAGGTCTTTCAGATTGCGCGCGAACACGCGGATCGCTTCGTGCTCGGCTTCCTCGCGCAGATGCGTGAGCAGTTCGTTTTCGATATGCGGCTGTACCTTGACGCGCCAGCACCAGCGGCACACGTCGGAGAGCCACTTGTCGGCGGGCCGACCCAGATTCGCGACGCCGACGTGGCGCGCGATCATCGCTTCGCCGGGATGCGGCACCTGCGCGTCGAGTTCTTCACCGAGGCCGAGCTTGACCATCAGCACGCCCGCGTTGCGGCCGCGAAACAGCGCCAGCGCGCGATGCGAAGGGATGGTCTTGATGGTTTCGGAGTAGTCGTAGTAGTCGCGGAATTTCTCGCCTTCTTCGCCTTCCTTGCCTTCCACCACGCTCGACGACACGACGCCCTGGTTGAACAGATAATCGCGCAGCTTGCCGAGCAGTTCAGCGGTTTCGCCGAATTGTTCGGAGAGGATGTCGCGTGCGCCGTCGAGGGCGGCTTTGATGTCGGCCACGCCTTTTTCGGCGTCGACATACGCGGCAGCTTCGGTCTGCGGATCGCGCTGCGGCTCGGCGAGCAGCAGATGCGCAAGCGGCTCGAGCCCAGCTTCGCGGGCGATCTGCGCGCGCGTGCGGCGCTTCGGTTTGTACGGGAGATAGAGGTCTTCGAGAACCTGCTTGCTGTCCGCGCCTTCGATCGCGGCGCGCAGTTCGTCAGTCAGCTTGCCCTGTTCGTCGATGCTCGCGACGATCGATGCGCGCCGGTCTTCCAGTTCGCGCAGATACAGCAGACGCTCTTCGAGATTGCGCAATTGCGTGTCGTCGAGATTGCCAGTCACTTCCTTCCGGTAGCGGGCAATGAACGGAACAGTCGATCCTTCATCGAGCAGTTCCACCGTAGCCGCGACCTGGCGCGGCTGGACGGCGAGTTCGGTGGCGATACGCTGGACGATCTTGAGTGCTACGGTTTCCGTCATAAGGTCTAGAGGTTCCTGCCGGACTCGGTTTTGAGGCCGCATAAGGCGGCACATGGAACACGCAGCGGCGTGCAGCGGGGGATTCCCGGCAGATTCCATGTGCCGGCCGCGACCGGGTGGCTGAGGTTGCTGAAGCGGGGCATTTTGCCATAAATGCCCGAGGGCCCAACCGCACGGTGATAGAATTTCGGCCATGTCCCGCCGCCCATTCCTGACGTTGCCGAACTCCCACTTTTTCCTTGCATCGCGTGCTGCCGCCGCGTTTACCGCACTCGCCGCGGCGCTGCTTGCCGTTTCGGCGTCTGCGCCCGCGTTTTCCCAGGATATGCCCGCGTCATCCGCGGCGGTTGTGACCAGCAGCGCGGCTGCCTATGACACGCCCGGCGCATCGGCGGTGCAGGCGGACGACAGCAACAATTTCAATGCGCGCCAGAAGGATCTGGACCGTCGGTCCACGGACAACAACTATCGCTACGGCGTTGCCGAGCACGACTGCTATAGCAAGTTCTTCGTGAATCACTGTCTCGACAATGCGCGCGACGAAATGCGCGAGAAGCAGGCCGTGATCCGCAAGGAACAGCTTGCACTCGACGACGAGCAGCGCGCCGCGCGTGCGCAGAAGCGCGACGAGAAGGCGGCGCTCCAGCGCGCGCAGGACGCGGCGAACGCACCGCAACGCGCGGCGAACGACGCACGCAACACCCAGGCGTATCAGGACAAGCAGCGTCAGCACGCACTCGATCAGGCACAGCGCACGGCCGAAGCGCCGCAGCGCGCGGCGAACGAGCAGGCCTACGAGCAGAAGCAGCGTCAGCACGAACTCGATCAGGCGCAACGGGGTATCGGCGCATCGCAGGCGGCGGCGAACCAGAAGGCGTACGATCAGAAGCAGGCGAATTTCCAGCAGCAACTCGATGCCGCGCGCCAGCAGGGCGCCCAGAAAGCGCAGCAGCGCGTCGAGAACCAGCAGCACTTCGAGCAGAAGCAGGCGACCGCCGCGCAGCACAAGGCGGACGTCGAAGCGCGCCAGAAGCAGGCCGCCGAGAAAGCACGCGAGAAGCAGCAGCAACAGTTGCAGGAACAGCAACAGCAGCAACAACAGATCGAGCAGCAAAAGCAGCAACAGGGCCAGTAACGCGTTTTAAGCCGGGATAGCAACCTCAGGCGAAGCGGCTGAATCGATGGCCGGTCGCCGCTTCGGAAAGAGGAGGCGAGCATGCGGGACCATCACGCCATCAGCGCGAATACCCTTCGCGACCGCATTCTGCAGCTGGAGTCCGAGCATAGTGGGCTCGACCGGCTGATCGACAGGATGTCGGACGAGCCCGGCATCGACGACCTGGAGTTGCAGCGCCTGAAAAAGCGCAAGCTCAAGGTCAAGGACACAATCATCTTGCTGCAGTTGCAGCTCGAACCGGACGGGCGCGCCTGACCGGGCGACCTGGCAGGCGCCGGGTGCGCCCCGCGCACACCGGACTTTGCAGGAACCGCTTGCCTTGAATTCACCGCTCGTTTCTTCTTCTCCTGTGCCGACGGACGGCGCCGCGGCGTCGCGCGACGCGCGTGGCGCGCCCGCTGTCGTGCTCAACGCCCGTCGTGCTACCGAACTCAACGATATCTTCGCCGCCAATGGGCTGCTCGCGCGGCAGATCGACGGCTACCGGCCACGGGCTTCGCAGATCGAGATGGCGCGTGCCGTCGCGGCCACTATGGAGGCCTCGGGGCGTGGCTTGCCTGAGCCCGCCATGTTCGAGCTACAGAAGCGCCCGGCACGCCGTTTACAGGGCGCTGGTGGCGATGCGCGTGCGGCGGCGAGCGATACCCCCAGCGGAGCACCCGATGCGTCCAGTGCGCCCGACGACAGCGAAAACACGCTGATCGTCGAAGCGGGCACTGGTACCGGAAAGACCTATGCCTACCTCGTTCCAGCGATGCTATGGGGCGGCAAGGTCATCGTCTCGACGGGGACCAAGCATCTGCAGGATCAGCTGTTCCAGCGCGATATTCCGACGGTACGCGATGCGCTTGCGGTACCGGTGTCGGTAGCGATGCTGAAGGGGCGCGCGAACTATCTGTGCCACTACTACCTGCAGCGCACCGCAGATAACGGTCGCCTGCCGTCGCGTCAGGAGACGTCGTATCTGCAGGACATTGTGCGTTTCGCGAAGATCACCCGGACCGGCGATAAGGCCGAACTCGCGAGCGTGCCCGAGACGGCCGCGGTGTGGTCGATGGTGACGTCGACGCGCGACAACTGCCTCGGCCAGGAATGCCCGCACTACAAGGAATGCTTCGTGATGCAGGCGCGTCGCGAGGCGCAGCAGGCAGACATCGTCGTCGTCAATCACCATCTGTTTTTCGCGGACATCATGTTGCGCGATACGGGCATGGCCGAGCTGCTGCCCACTGCGAATACGATCGTGTTCGACGAAGCGCATCAGTTGCCCGAAACGGCCACGCTGTTCTTTGGCGAAACGCTGTCGACCGCGCAATTGCTCGAGCTGGCGCGCGACGCGGTGGCCGAGGGACTGGGGCATGCCCGCGATGCCGTGGAGTGGGTGAAGCTCGGCGGGGCGCTGGAGCGCGCCGCACGCGATGTGCGTCTCACGTTCAGGGAAGATTCGGTGCGGATGTCGATTGGCCAGTTGTCCGACGGCCATCCGCTATTCGCTGCGCTTGGCGTTCTCGAAACGGAACTCGCCGCGCTGGCGTCGGCGCTTGCTAGCCAGGCGGAGCGGGCGGAATCGATCGGTGCCTGCCTGCGCCGCGCACGCGAGCTGCAAGGCTTGCTAGCCGGTTGGACCACGGTGCCGGATGCACCTGTACGCGATGCCACTGGCGCGGATGGTGCGGCGTCCGGTAGCGCTAATGAGCAGGACGAGAAGGTTCGCTGGATTGAAGTATTCGCACACACGGTCCAGTTGCATGAAACGCCGTTGTCGGTCGCGCCGATTTTCGCGCGACAGCGCGCGGGCGTGCCACGCGCGTGGATCTTCACGTCGGCGACGCTGTCGGTGCGTGGCGACTTCACGCACTATGCGGCACAGATGGGCCTAAACGCCCGCCGCTCGATGACCCTGGCCAGTCCGTTCGACTACGCGACGCAGGCGCTGATGTACGTGCCGCGCAATCTCCCACAACCCTCTTCGCCAGCGTTCACCGATGCGGTGTTCGATGCGGCGCTGCCTGCCATCGAAGCCTCAGGCGGCGGCGTGTTCATGTTGTGCACGACGCTGCGTGCGGTCGACCGTATCGCGACGAAGCTGCGCGACACGATCGAATCGCGCGGCTGGAACCTGCCGTTGCTGGTCCAGGGCGATGCGAGCCGCACCGAGTTGCTCGAACGCTTTCGTGCCTATGGCAATGCGATTCTGGTGGGGAGCCAGAGCTTCTGGGAGGGCGTCGATGTGCGCGGCGATGCGTTATCGCTCGTCGTGATCGACAAGCTGCCGTTTGCGCCGCCTGACGATCCGGTGCTGTCCGCGCGCCTCGATGCGCTGACGAAGAAAGGGCTGAGTCCATTTGCGGTTCACCAGTTACCGCAGGCGGTGATTACGCTGAAGCAGGGTGCAGGCCGGTTGATTCGTGCGGAAACGGATCGCGGCGTGCTGATGATCTGCGACACGCGGCTTGTCGACAAACCGTACGGACGACGTATCTGGCAAAGCCTGCCGCCGTTTAAACGTACGCGCGAGATCGAGGTGGTGCGGGAGTTTTTCGCCGACAAGGTGGCGCCGGCTTGAGCGACGCGGCGTCCATCGCCTGATCGGGATGGTGCGATGATGCGCGGCAGGTAAAGCAGATCAAATGCAGCAGATCGCGATGACAGCCGCTGAATGATAAAACGCCACGGAGGACATCCGTGGCGTTTTGTTTTGTCCGCTCGGGAAGCCGTTCGACTTCCCAATACAGTCTCGCCCGAAGGCGAATGCTGTACAGCTTACTGGCTTGCGCCCGATGCCGGAGCAGCAGTAGCGGCTGCGTCCGAAGCGGCAGCACCTGCGTCCGAAGCAGCAGCCGTAGCCGAAGCAACAGCGTCGCTCGCAGCAGCAGCAACGCCCGATGCAGCAGCGGCTACGTCGGAAGCGGCGGCAGTCGCAGCCGACGCAGCCGTTGCTGCAGCATCGCTAGCTGCAGCGGCAGCCTGGTCGCTGCTCTTGTTGCATGCGGCCAGAGCCACAACAGCCAACAGAGATGCTACGAGGAGGGATTTCTTCATGATCACGTCCTTTTATGGTTAAAGGTAAGCAACAGCGCAAAATATTACCGGTAATGTGCTCCAACACCGACCTGGGCCGCTGGTGGAGATGCACTTCATGCATGAGCGTGAATCTTCCCTACGGCTTGGGCGGAAATTATATGCACTTTCGTACAGACCGTCGACAAATCCGGGGTCAATACGTTGTCTTTCTCATACAAATTTTCAGAGTACGGTATTACAGGCGGACAGGCTCACGCAAGCTCGCCCACTTGCACCCAGCCCGCACAATACCACTCGTGTAGCAGTGCTGTCACCGATGAATCGCCTGAGAGTGTTACAAAGCGTTTCGCACTCAAAGATCGATTATCTGCGAATTCAGGCAGCCATTTTTTCACATTTGCCAGCGAGTTTTCTTCTCCATTCATGAAATATGCGCGACGATCGTATAGCAGGAGGGTCTTGCGATCGAGGCGTACCCCCGACTTCCCCGCGAGCGCGATAAAACGCTGCTCACTGAATGGCCGCGCGGGTGGGTCGAAAACCACCGACGGCTTGGGTTCGCTCAGGTAGCTGCCGAGGAACGACGCGATGTCGCGTTCGTCCCAGCGGATCTTCGCGAGGGTCTTGCTGACCTGTGCCACGAGCGCCGCCGGCAGTTCGCCCGGATGCGCGACGGCCGGCTGCTGCGGGTCGCGATACAGGTCGCCGGCGCTTCCCGACGTCTGACCCGATTCGGCGAGGTGATACAGGAATTGCGATGTGAGTTCGCTATGCGACGGGGCGCGAAAGCCAATCGAACAGGTCATGCATTCGCCTTCCGCGATGCCGTCGTGGGCGAGATGCGGCGGCAGGTACAGCATGTCGCCGGGTTCGAGCAGCCATTCTTCGTCGCACTCGAAATGCTGGAGGATTTTCAGCGGCACGCCTTCCTGCAGCGACAGGTCGCGCTGCGCACCGATCCGCCAGCGACGCTTGCCGTGTACCTGCAGCAGGAATACATCGTAGGAATCGAAATGCGGACCGACGCCGCCGCCATCGGTTGCGTACGAGATCATCAGATCGTCGAGGCGGGCATCGGGAACGAAACGGAACCGGTCCAGCAGCGCACGCGCGCGATCGTCGTGCAGATCGACGCCCTGGACGAGCAGCGTCCACGCGCGCTGTTTGACGGACGGCAGTTCGTCAGGCTCGAATGGCCCGTGTTCCAGTTGCCACTTGTTACGAAAGTGCGTGATGAGACGCGCCTCGACATCGTCGAGCCCGGCGAGGTCGAAGAGTTCGTCGCGCGACAGCGGTGCGGCAATCTGCGGGATTGCCTGACGGATAAGCAGCGGCTTTTTCTGCCAGTACCGGCGCATGAATTGCGCCGGGCTCAGATTGCCGAGTAAAGGCGTCGGTTGATCGGGCGAAGGAGGGAGCGACAGCGCTTCGGCACGACGTGCGGTGGACGATCCGGCGCGAGGGCCGGGCACTGCAACCGCAGCCTCAGCCGTGCCGGCTGGGTGGTCAAGGGGGCGCCTCGGCATCGTATAATGTGGCTTGTATTCTGGAGAGTCGAATGAAAATCGTAAAGAACACCGTCGTATCTGTCGCGTACAAGCTATCGGATGCGCAGGGCAATCTGATTGAGGAAAACGACGAGCCGATGGTCTATCTGCACGGCGGCTATGATGGCACGTTCCCCAAGATCGAGGAAGAGCTCGACGGCCATGAACCGGGCTTCGCAACCGAGGTTCAGCTGGAACCGCAGGACGCATTCGGCGAGTACGACCCGGACCTCGTGAAGATCGAACCGCGCACCCGCTTTCCCGAGCCGCTCGAAATCGGCATGCAGTTCGAAGGCACGCCGGAAGAAGGCGATGAAGATCTCGATTCGCTGATCTATACCGTCACAGATGTCGCGGAAGACAAGGTCGTGCTCGACGGCAATCATCCGCTCGCGGGCATGGCGCTGCGTTTTGCGCTGACCGTCAAGGAAGTGCGCCCCGCCACCGAAGACGAAATCCAGCACGAACATGCGCACGGCGCAGACGGCCTCGAAATCATCGATGAAGATGACGACGAAGAGGGCGAAGGCAAATCAGGGCCCACGCTCCACTGAGCTTGCCGGTTGCGGTGGCGCCGGCGCCGGCGATACACTCGCCGCGCCATTTCCAGCACTTTCATCGTCGGGTAACGACATCGCCGGTGCGCCGGGCGCCGGTACTTCCGGCATCGACGGCACCATCGGCACCGCGGGTTCTTCGTCGTGCGATGGCATCTGCGGCACCGACGCCGGCAACGCCGGCAGATTTTTCGGTACGTCGCGAACCGTCACCCGGAACGGCGGTCGCCGCGCCAGATCCGCATCGATCTGAACCCACTGGTTGAGCCGGTCCCGTGGCGCGAATGCAATGCGCGTGAGGTTCGTCACCAGCACACCCTTGTCGTTGCGCAGCGGCTGGTCGATCAGGAAGCCTCCCGCCAGCGGTTCGTTATTTTCGTGAATCACGAGCACCGGGCCGCGAAAGATCTGCGCAAGCTTCACCAGACTCCGTTTGAATTCCAGAAAGCCATCGCGTCGCGGGTTGCGTCCAAAGCGCAGCCACGCGAACCGTTCCGGCCGCTCGTAGCGTTCCGGATCGGGATCGCCTTGAATGAATATGACGATCGCCCGGGCCTCGCGGCGTTTCGCATATTCCGCCGCATGTTCCAGCCAGAAACCGTTGGCGATGACGCGGTCTTCGAACTCCCCATTGCGTCCGCCGGCAATCAGATAATGATTGTTCGGGCTTGGCGCGTTCAAGCCGATAAACACCGTGTCGCTGGTCTGCCAGCGCACGTTCTCGCGATAGGGCCGGAAACGCGACACTTCGCTCTCGCGCGTGAGCGGCAACGGGTTCTGTCCCATCGACGAGCTGTCCGCGAACAACGTTTGCCGCAGCTGGTCGAGTCGTTCGACCGGATCGAAGCCGCCCGCTGCAGCGCTGCTGCAATCCATCCAGTCGTGCTGCCCTGGGATGAAAACCAGCGCCGGGCGCGCGGCTTCGAGCAACGCCTGGCGTCGCTCGTAAAGCGAATCGCGGCACGGCTCCTTCGAGCTTTTCAGGTTGCCGTCGTAGACGATGAACGACATCTGCGGATCGCGGCCGATCGCATCGATAAGCTTCTGTGTGGGTGCTTCGTCGGCGATGTCCTGCATGGTTCCGCCGATCACCGCGAACGAGTAGCGCGCTGGCGCGGCGTTTGCCGTCGATGCCAGCGTCGCGCTGCAGACTGCGACTAATACCGCGGCAATGACGGCGCGTGCGGCGTCGCTGCGACGCGCCTGCAGTCGCAGGCGCGGGCGGGGAACAAAAAGAAGGTCAACGGTCCGCATCCGGCGGGGCGGCCAGTTCACGCAGTTCATACAGGAGATCGAGTGCGTCGCGCGGGCGCAACTCGTTCAGATCGATCGCGCGCAGGCGCTCGAGCAGTGCCTCGGTTGCCGGATCGGCGGGCTGCGCGGGCGGGTCGTCGTCGCGGTCTTCAAGCATCGGCGCGGCGGCGAACAGGTCGAGCTGCGGAGCCGGCTGGCCTGCCGACTGCTGTTCGAGATGCGCCAGGTGCTTGCGCGCCGCACGGATCACCGCCGCGGGCACACCTGCCAGCTGCGCGACCTGCAGCCCGTAACTCTGGTTCGCGGGGCCCTCGTTGACCGCATGCAGAAACACGATGCCATGTCCGTGTTCCACCGCCGACAGATGCACGTTGGCCGCCTGCGGGAACTCGCCGGGCAGTTGCGTGAGCTCGAAGTAATGCGTCGCGAACAGCGTGTGGCAACCGTTGTGGGCGAGCAGATGCCGCGCGATCGCCCAGGCGAGTGCGAGGCCATCGAACGTCGACGTGCCGCGTCCGATTTCATCCATCAGCACGAGGCTTTGCGGTGTCGCGTCATTCAGGATCGCGGCCGCTTCCGTCATCTCCACCATGAAGGTCGAACGGCCGCCGGCCAGATCGTCGGCAGCGCCGATGCGCGTGAAGATGCGATCGATCGGCCCGAACACCGCGCGCCGCGCGGGCACAAAGCTGCCGACATAGGCCATCAGTGCGATCAATGCGATTTGCCGCATGAAGGTCGACTTGCCGCCCATGTTCGGGCCGGTGATCAGCAGTAGCTTGCGTTCGGGGCTCAGCGTGCAGTCGTTGGCGATGAACTGTTCGACCTGGGCTTCGACGACCGGGTGACGTCCCTGTTCGATCTCGATGCCGGCGGCTTCCGAGAAAGTCGGCGCGACCCAGTCGAGCGCGCGCGCCCGTTCCGCGAAAGTGGCAAGCAGATCGAGCTCGGCCAGTGCCGAGGCGACCCGCTGGCAGTCGGCGATGAACGGCAGCAGCGCCTGCAGCAGCGCGTCGTAGAGCGAGCGCTCGCGGGCGAGCGCGCGTTCCTGCGCCGACAACGCCTTGTCTTCGAAGGTTTTCAGCTCGGGCGTGATGTAGCGCTCGGCATTCTTCAGGGTCTGGCGCCGGCGATAGTCGTCGGGCACCTTGTCGGTCTGGCCGCGCGTGACTTCGATATAGAAGCCATGCACCTTGTTGTATTCGACCCGCAAGTTGCCAATGCCGGTGCGTGCGCGTTCGCGTGTTTCAAGGTCGATCAGGAACTGATCGCAGTTCTCCGAGATGTCGCGCAGCTCGTCGAGTTCGGCGTCGTAGCCGCGGGCGATCACGCCACCGTCGCGAACCATCGCCGCGGGCTCTTCCGCAACGGCCTGGCGCAGCAGATCGACGCAGGGCGCGGGCGGTTCCAGTGCGGCATCGATGCGGGCCAGCGACTCGGCGCCTGCCGTGACGGCTGCGAGCTGAGCACGCAGTTCGGGCAGTGCGATGAACGTGTCGCGCAGGCTGGACAGATCGCGTGGCCGTGCCGACAGCAGGGCCAGTCGCCCCGTAATCCGCTCGATGTCGGAAATGGGCCGCAACGCGCTGCGCAATGCATCGACGCCCGCGCCTGGCGGTGCGTCGAGCAGTGCGCCGATCGCTTGCTGACGGGCCTGGGCGATTGCCGCATGACGTGGCGGGTGATGCAGCCAGTGACGCAGCAGCCGGCTACCCATCGTCGTGCAGCAGGTATCGAGCAACGAGCACAGCGTCGGCGATTCGGTGCCGCGCAGCGTTTCGGTGAGTTCGAGATTGCGGCGCGTGGCCGGATCGAGCCCGATGTATTCCGATTCGTATTCGACCTTGAGGCTGCGCACGTGGCGCAGTTGCTGGCCCTGGGTTGCCGCCGCATAGAGCAGCAGCGCACCGGCTGCGCCGCAGGCGCTCGACAGCGAGTGTGCGCCGAAGCCGTCGAGACCCGCAACACCGAGCTGATCGCACAAACGCTGGGTGCCCGACACGGTGTCGAAGTGCCAGACCGGCACGCGGGTTAGTGCGCCGAAGCCTGCGGGCGGGGTCCATGCGTTGGCGTCGGCACCGGTATCGGCGACGAGAATCTCGGCAGGACGGATGCGCTCGAGCGCGGTGGCTGCCTGATCGGGGGCGATTTCGGCAAGCCGCAGTGCGCCGCTTGCCAGATTGAGCCATGCAAGGCCAAGACCGGTCGCGACGCCGCGGCGGTTGTGACCGACGCACACGGCGAGCAGGTAGACGTCGTTCTTGTCGGAGAGCAGGGCAGCGTCGGTGAGCGTGCCCGGCGTGACGACGCGCACGACCTTGCGTTCCACCGGGCCCTTCGACGTGGCCGGATCGCCAATCTGTTCGCAGATTGCGACCGACTCGCCGAGCTTCACGAGCTTCGCGAGATATTGCTCGACGGCGTGATAGGGCACGCCCGCCATCTTGATCGGATTGCCCGCCGATGCGCCGCGCTGTGTCAGCGTCAGATCGAGCAGGCGCGATGCCTTCTCGGCATCCTCGAAGAAGAGTTCGTAGAAATCGCCCATCCGGTAGAACACGAGCGTGCCGGGATGTTCCGACTTGATGCGCAGATACTGCTGCATCATTGGCGTGTGCTGTGCCGCTTCGCTGGCTTTGGCGTCGATTGCTGCGATTTGAGTGCCCATCCTCGGTATCTTTCTTGCGTGAGTGTTCAGGGCGTGAGTTTAACTCGCCGCGTCGGCGGCGGGGACCTGACCGGATGGTCAGTTGCGTTGCCTGTACCGCTTACGCTGGTTGCTCCACCTTCTGCCTGAGCGTGCAGGCAAACGTGTATTTACTCGCCGATCAGCGCCGCAATATCCGCCCGCCGCGCGTTGACGATGCTGCGCCGCCTGGCGAGCCAGATCATCACAGTAATAAACGAGCCGAACACGACGATGATCCATTGCACCGGCATCTTCGCCGTGAGCAGCAGCGCGTAGGCACCGAGCATCAGTAGCACGGCGAGATTCTGGTTGAAGTTCTGTACCGCGATGGAATGCCCCGCCGACAGCAGCGTTGCGCCGCGATGCTGCAACAGCGCGTTCATCGGCACGATGAAAAACCCTGCGAGCGCGCCGAGCAGGATCATTAGCGGATAGGCGAACACGATATACAGCGGTGCGATGAACGGGCCAACCCGGATGCCGCTACCGAGTGGAAAGAGCCCCTTGCTGTAGAAGGCCATCGCGATCGCGACGAGGCCAGTCAGGATGCCGATGGGCAGCACACGCAGCGAACCGCGCAACGGAATCCATGCGGCGGCAGCCGCGGCGCCGACCGCAATACCCAGACCGGTGACACCCTGCATGACCGCGGCCTTCGACAGCGACAAGCCGAGGTTCACATCGGCCCATTTCAGTACGAGCAGTTGCAACGTTACGGCGCCGCCCCACATCAACGTCGTCACCCACAGCGCGATCTGGGCGAGCTTGTCCGCCCACAACACGTTGAAGCACCGCACGAAATCGCCAACCAGTTTGCGTGGCTCCTTGAGCCGGTTCGGATAGCGGGCGCCCGTGTCGGGAATGCCGACGTTGATCGCCGCGGCGATTGCATAGGTGACCATGACGGCGAACATCGCGAGGTCCGCAGCCGAGTGGATCAGCAGCAGATGCGCGTGCGCGACGAAATTGATCGCGTAGTTGCTGATCAGCGCGCCGCCGAGCATCGTGCCGACGATCGTCGACAGCACGGTGGCCGATTCGAGCCAGGCGTTCGCTGCAATCAGGCGGTCGGGTGGCAGCAGCTCGGTCAGGATGCCGTACTTCGCCGGCGAGTAGGCGGCCGCGCCGAAACCGACCACGCCATAGGCGATCATCGGATGCACGCCGCCGATCATCAGCAGGCAGCCGATCGCTTTCAGCGCGTTCGAGAAGAACATCACGTGGCGCTTTTGCAGCGCATCGGCGAACGCGCCGACGAACGGCGCGAGCAGTACGTACGAGATCGTGAAGAAGATCTGCAGCAGCGGCGTGATCCATGCGGGCGACTGGATCACGGTCAGCAGTGCGATTGCCGCGATCAACAGCGCGTTGTCCGCCAGCGACGACACGAACTGCGCCGCGATGATCGTGTAAAAGCCTTTTTTCATGAACCGGATTGGAACACAGCGCAAGAGAGTGTGTACGCGGCGCAGCAGGCCGGGACCGACCGCCGCAACCGGTGAGCGCGCAGCACAGCGTAGCGTGACGTCGTAGGGGGAGAACTGCTGCACCCGTCGCGCATAAGCGCATAACAAAAAGGCGGCCGCAGCCGCCTTGCTATGTGTGGCGCGTCAGGCCGCCTGTTGCTTCGTGCGGCTGTGGCGCGACAGGATCGGCACCATCTGTGCGTACAGCTTCGGGTTGCCCGCGACGATCTCGCCGATATGCAGGAAGTCCGAGTCGCCCGTGTAGTTGCCGACGAGACCACCCGCTTCGGTGATCAGCAGGCTGCCTGCAGCCATATCCCACGCGTTGATGCCCTGTTCGAAGAAGCCGTCGAGCCGGCCAGCGGCCACGTTCGCGAGATCGAGCGCGGCGGCGCCCGGGCGACGCAGGCCTGCACAGGCTTTGGTCATTTCCTCGAACAGGTTGCTGTATGCGCCGAGGCCTTCCTTGTCGCGGAACGGAAAACCGGTGCCGATCAGCCCGTCGGCGAGGCGGTCACGACGGCCGACGCGGATGCGGCGGTCGTTCAGGAACGCACCGCGGCCGCGCGAGGCGGTGAACAGATCGTTGCGGGTCGGGTCGTAAATCACGGCCTGCGTGACGATGCCCTTGTGCGCAAGCGCGATGGACACGCAGTAATACTGGAAACCGTGGATGAAGTTCGTCGTGCCGTCGAGCGGATCGATGATCCACTCGTACTCGGATTCGTTGTCCGAGCGGCCGGATTCTTCGGCGAGGATGGCGTGATCGGGGTAGGCGGTTTTCAGCGTGTCGATGATCGCAGCTTCGGCGGCCTTGTCGACCTCCGTGACGAAATCGTTGTGCTGTTTCTTGCTGACCTGAACCAGATCGAGGTCGAGCGATGCGCGGTTGATGATCTGTCCGGCGCGACGTGCGGCCTTGACAGCGATGTTGAGCATGGGATGCATGAGACTGGATCCTTTGTGCCGGTGCAGTGCCAGCTGCAAACCGGAATCGACGAAAAGCGGGCAAAAGCCAGCTGGAAACAACCCGGAACGCGGATTTGGCGCGCGTTCCAGCCACGGAGACGAATTGAAGAAGAGCGAGGCGCACGTTCGAAGACGGCGCGAATAGGCGTGATTTTACCCGACTCTCGATGGTTTCGCCGCATGCCGCGGTCGGCCGCCACATTGACAATGGTTGGGATCGCCTTCCATTGGCGCTACCATAGCCGCTTTCCAGCTTCCCCCTGCGCCGACCGCCATCGTGGCCCAATCCCCCGTTTCCTCCTCACGCTCCCACGCCGTATCAGGTACCGCCGACCCAGGTGGTCCTGGCGGCCCGGTACGCGGCGGCTTCACGTCGACGCGCTTCGTGCTGGTCGAGCCGAGCCATCCCGGCAATGTCGGTGCGGCCGCGCGCGCGCTGAAAACGATGGGCTTCTCGCGGCTCGTGCTGGTCGCGCCGCGCGTGGCGCACGTCCAGTCCGATCCGGAAGCGATCGCGATGGCGAGCGGCGCCGACGATGTGCTCGCGTCGGCACACGTCGTCCCGACGCTCGCCGATGCGCTGAATGGCGTGCAATGGTCGGTGGCGTTGACCGCACGGGCCCGCGAATACGGCCCGCCGCAGTTGCCGCCGCGCGCAGCGGCGAGCGCGGCACGCGAGCATGCGGCGAGCGGCGACATCGCGCTCGTGTTCGGCAACGAACGCACCGGTCTCTCGAACGAGGACGTCGAACGGTGCAGCGCGCTCGCGCATATTCCGGCCAATCCTGCTTACAGTTCGCTGAATCTCGCGCAGGCGATTCAGGTGCTGTCGTATGAGTTGCGCATTGCGTATCTTGGCGACGCGGCTACCTCGGGAGCGGCGGGCGCGGCGGGGGTGCCCGATAGCGACGCCAGCCCGCGTGCCGCCAGCGATGAAATCGAACGCATGTATGTGCACCTCGAGAATGCGCTGATCGCCCTCGAGTTTCTCGATCCGGCGAACCCGAAAAAACTGATGTCGCGTCTGCGGCGGCTGTTCGCCCGCTCGGGGCTCGAGCGCGAAGAGGTCAATATCGTGCGCGGCATCGCCAAGCACATCCTGCTGAGAGCGAAAGCGCCGGGCGGCGAGTAGCCGCCGTAGCGGTTCGCTATCCGCCGACCTTGCCAGGCGCGTGGGCTTCCTGCAGGTTTGGCACAATCGCCCTACAATCCCCGAAACGTTCTAAGCAAAGCTGCCGGTTTGATAACCGGCAGCTGTCGTTTGCCTTCACCGTTATCGATCGGTGAGGCGGGCGGTCCCCTCTCACCAATGCGTTACTGCCATGTTCACGAGACTTCGCGAAGACATCGCCACGATCCGCGAGCGCGATCCCGCCGCACGCAGCGCCTGGGAAGTGCTCACGTGTTATCCGGGTCTGCACGCCATCGTGCTGCACCGGTTCGCACACGCATGCTGGCGCGCTAAACGTCGCTGGCTCGCGCGCTGCGTATCGCAGTTCGG
Organism: Paraburkholderia acidicola; assembly: GCF_002362315.1. Taxonomy (GTDB): domain Bacteria; phylum Pseudomonadota; class Gammaproteobacteria; order Burkholderiales; family Burkholderiaceae; genus Paraburkholderia; species Paraburkholderia acidicola. The sequence goes on along the minus strand of NZ_MTZV01000002.1, from coordinate 45,334 downwards.
ACGCTTCCTGACCGGCATCGAGATTCACCCCGGCGCGACGATCGGCCGGCGCGTTTTTATCGACCACGGCATGGGCGTCGTGATCGGCGAGACGGCGGAGATCGGTGACGACTGCACGATCTATCAGGGCGTGACGCTCGGCGGTACGTCGCTCACGCGCGGTGCGAAACGGCACCCGACGCTCGGGCGCGGCGTGATCGTCGGGGCGGGCGCGAAAGTGCTGGGCGGGTTCGTGATTGGTGACGATGCGAAGATCGGTTCGAACGCCGTCGTCGTGAAGCCGGTGCCGGCGGGTGGCACTGCGGTCGGCAATCCGGCGCGTGTGATTGCCCCCGCGGCACCTGTTGCTGCACGCATCGATACGGCTATCGATGCGGACGGCCTGCCGGTGCGTGCGGCGTTCAGCGCCTACGGCATCGCGCCGAACGCCGACGATCCCGTTTCGCTTGCCATCCACGGTCTGATCGATCATGCCGCGACGCAGACCCAGCGCGTCGACGAGATCGTGGCGGCGCTCGAGCGGCTCGGTACGCGCATCGAGGCTTTACATGGTGCCGATGCGACGCTGCTCGGTTTGCGCCGGTTATCGGCCGCGCTGGAAGGTGAGGAAATCGACGGGGGTTGAAGCGCTGGCGATCGACCGACGGCCTACGCGCAGCAAGCACGCGTGACCCGTGCCGCCGCAACGAGGTTCAATCGAGCGGCAGCGCCCTGAATCCTTCGGCATCGATGCGCAGATAACCGCCGCGTCGTTCGCCGTGATCGAGATCCCAGTCGGGCAGAACCCAGCGTGTGCCGCCGTTTTCCTGATGGCGTGCGGGGCGGTGGGTGTGACCGTGAATCATCCAGGTCGTCGCGGTTTTCCTGAACAGTGCCGCGACGCCTTTGCGCGTTACGTCGTAGCGCGGCGAGGCGGGCCGTGTGCGGCCCGTTTCGCTTTTAGAGCGCATACGCTCGGCCAGCGCCTGGCGCCATCTGAACGGCCACGCGAGAAACAGCATCTGCGCAAAGCGGTTGCGCGCGAGCCGACGAAACCACTGATACCCATGATCCGCCGTGCACAACGCATCGCCGTGCGCGAGCACGACGCGCGTGCCGAACGCGGTGATCGCGATCGGGTCGGGCAGCCAGATTGCGCCCGCCGCTTTCATGAAGCGCTTGCCCAGCAGGAAGTCGCGATTGCCATGCATGATGTAGAGCGCGATGCCACGCTCCGACAGCGTATGCATCAGCGCGGCCATGCGGCCCGCGAACGGTTCGGCGAGCATGTCGTCGCCGATCCAGTACTCGAACAGATCGCCGAGAATAAATACCGAGTCGGCCTGGTTAGCCGTGACCTGGATGAAATGCTCGAAGGCCGCGACCGTACGCGGGATCGCGGCGCTCAGATGAAGATCGGAGAGAAACAAAAACGGGCGTGCGGCGTGCGGGCGTTTGCCCTCGCCAGGCACGCCCGCAGCGGCGCTTCGCAGCGGCGTTTCTTGCAGCATCGAAGTGTGCCTGATAGGTGCAGCAGTACGCGGCAGGGTGGCCGGTTACCGGTTACTCGACGATGACGGCTTTTTCGATGATCACGTCGTCGGCGGGCACGTCCTGATGAAAACCCTTCGAACCGGTCTTGACGCCCTTGATCCTGTCAACCACGTCCTGACCTTCGACGACCTTGCCGAACACCGTATAGCCCCAGCCTTGCGGCGTCGGCGACGAATGGTTCAGAAAGTCGTTGTCGTTCACGTTGATGAAGAACTGCGCGGTCGCCGAGTGCGGGTCGTTCGTGCGCGCCATCGCGATCGTATAGGTGTTGTTCTTCAGTCCGTTGTTCGCTTCGTTGACGATCGGCGCGTCAGTGGGCTTTTGCTGCATGCCTGGCTCGAAGCCGCCGCCCTGGACCATGAAGCCGTTAATCACGCGATGGAACACCGTGTTGTCGTAGTGACCTTTCTTCACGTAGTTCAGGAAATTCTCGACTGACTTCGGTGCTTTCTCAGCGTCCAGTTCGAGTTTGATGACGCCGTGATTCGTATGCAGTTCGACCATGATGGCAACCTTTGAAGTTCAGGATTAAGTGGAAAGCGCGGCGCTCGCGGCAATCGGGCCGCGCGGTGCCGCGCCGGCAGCGATGGGTTATGTTAGCGCGCCGTTTCGCTGCGTGTACCGGCGCGGCTCGATGCGTAACTGATGGCTTATTTGCCGACGATCGTCGCCGACTCGATCACGATCTGCTTTTGCGGCACGTTGGCCATCTCGCCGCGCGACGTCGTCGGCGTGCCTTCGATCTTCTTCACGACGTCCATGCCGGACGTCACCTTGCCGAATACCGCATAGCCGTTGCCGTCCGGGTTCGGATAGTCGAGGCCGGCGTTGTCGACGGTATTGATGAAGAACTGGGCGGTCGCCGAGTCAGGATCGCCCGTGCGTGCCATCGAGATCGTGCCGGTCGCGTTCTTCAGGCCGCTGCGGCTCTCGAGCTGGATCGGCGCGCGCGTCGGTTTTTCAGCGTAGCTGGTCGTGTAGCCACCGCCCTGGATCATGAAGCCCGGAATCACACGATGGAAGATCGTGCCGGTGTACTGGCCGGCCTTCACGTAGTCGAGAAAATTCGCGACCGTCTTCGGCGCTTTCTCCGGGTACAGCTCGACGCGGATGTCGCCTTGCGACGTCTTGAACAGTACGGACGGATGCGCTGCCTGCGGTGCCGACTGCGCGAATGCGGGTGCGTTTGCGATCAGGGCGGCGCTGCCGAGCGCCAGCATCAACCATTTCATGAGGATCCTCGGAGTGAAAAAAACGTAAACAGCGAACTACGGGGCGAACTTCGCCGGCATGGGCCGGCGCTCTCGAACGCCGGATTATTGTGAAGGCGCGACGTACGGCGGCGTGGCCAGCGAACCGCTCGGACCGCCGAACTGGAAGCTCGGTGTGTCGGTGATATTGGACGTGGCGCGGTTCGTGTAATCGTCGATTGCCACGGCTTTGCGTGTGGGCTTCGCCTCGGTTTTGGGCGGCGCAACGATCTTCTGGATGTCGGCGAGACGCTGCTGGGTCGTCGCACTCGCACGGCCGAGACCCTGGGCGCGCAGATACGCCGCGTTAGCGAGACGCAGATACAGGTCGCCGAGATTCTCGTAGGCGAGACCGTAACCGGGGTTGACCTTCGTCGCGGTTTCGAGCGCGGCGCGCGCTTCGTCATAGCGACCGTGCTTCGCATACAGCGCAGCCAGGTTGTTGTACGGCTCGGGAAGCTCGGGGTAGATCTGCGTGAGTTCGGTGAAGGCGGCGATGGCGTCGTCGTCGCGGTTCAGGCGGACGAGCACCGTGGCACGTTTGAACTTTGCCTGAGCATCGCGCGGATTCGACGCGATGCGTGCGTCGAGTTGCTTGAGCGCCTGAGTCCAGTTCTTCTGCTCGATCGACGAGTCGATCTCGGGCGTGCCGTCACGCACGGCCGGTCCTTGTGCTACTGGACTGGCCTTCTGGGCATGCGCGGCGACGCCGGGCAAAAGCGTGAGCGCGAGGCCGAAAATGGCCGTCGCGGTGAGGGTCGCAGCGCGGTGCGCGCGGCCGCTGGAAGGTTTCATAGGCTCAGGTCTGGGTGTTATACTCCGACCCATTCTAACAAAAGGTCTGCGCGTTCCGTTGAACCTCAGACTGTCTTTTCGTCACTCGTGGTCGTCTCCGCGTTGATAGCAGCCTGACCGCCGCACCAGGTGCACCGGTTTGCTGCTCGAAGTGCTGCAGCGTATGAAGCCCGTGCAGGAGTCTGTGACTCACCGGACCCAGCCTGCGGGAATGCAAAGCGGATTTCCTCCGACCCACGCACCGTCTCTATGGAATCACTGCGCATCTACAACACGCTCGCGCGTGACAAGCAATCTTTCGTGCCGCTTCAGGAAGGCGTCGTGCGAATGTACGTCTGTGGCATGACGGTGTACGACTATTGTCATATCGGTCATGCGCGGGTCATGGTTGTGTTCGACATCGTGCAGCACTGGCTGCGCACGCTCGGCTACGACGTCACCTATGTCCGCAACATCACCGACATCGACGACAAGATCATCAGGCGGGCGGTCGAGAACGGCGAGACCATCAAGTCGCTGACCGACCGCTTCATCGCAGCGCTGCACGAAGATGCGGACGCGCTCGGTATCGAGCGTCCCGATCACGAACCGCGCGCAACCGATTACATCCCGCAGATGCTCGGCCTGATCGAGAAGCTCGAAGCGAACGGCTACGCCTATCAGGCATCCGATGGCGACGTGAACTATGCCGTGCGCAAGTTCGCGAACTACGGGAAGCTGTCGGGCAAGTCGCTCGAAGACCTGCGCGCGGGCGAACGCGTCGCGGCGAACGATGCGAAACAGGACCCACTCGATTTCGTCCTGTGGAAGCAGGCGAAACCCGACGAACCCGCCGACACCGGCTGGGATTCGAAATACGGTCGCGGCCGGCCAGGCTGGCACATCGAATGCTCCGCGATGGGCTGCACGCTGCTCGGCGACCACTTCGACATTCACGGCGGCGGTCAGGACCTGCAGTTTCCGCACCATGAAAACGAAATTGCCCAGAGCGAAGGCGCGACTGGGCAAACTTTCGTCAACTACTGGATGCACAACGGCTATGTGCAGATCGACAATGAGAAGATGTCGAAGTCGCTCGGCAATTTCTTTACGATCCGTGAGGTGCTCGCGCAGTACGATGCCGAAGTGGTGCGTTTTTTTATCGCGCGTGCGCACTACCGGTCACCGCTGAATTACAGCGATACGCATATCGACGATGCCCGCAGCGCACTGACGCGTTTGTATACCGCATTGAAAGATGTGACACCTCACGCGTCTGACCTAGACTGGAACGAAGCGTACGCGCAGCGGTTCCGTGCAGCGATGAACGATGACTTCAATACGCCGGTCGCCGTGTCGGTGCTGTTCGAACTGGCGAGCGAAGTCAATCGCACGCGCAACGCTTTGCTTGCACGGCAATTGCAGGGACTTGCGCGCGTGATCGGCCTGCTTGGCCGCGAACCGCGCGCGTATTTGCAGCAGGCGAACGGCAGCACGGGCGACGTTGCGCTCGACGCACCGGCGATCGAAGCACGGATCGCCGCGCGCGTTGCCGCGAAGCAGGCGAAGGATTATGCCGAAGCAGACCGGATCCGGGCTGAATTGCTCGAAGCTGGAATTGCACTTGAAGACAAACCAGGCGGGTTGACCGAGTGGCGGCGCGTGTGAGCGCTTCCCGCACTTCCCTCTGATCGACTCGCCAGGCAGGAGGCAGGATGGCAACGGCCACGAAGACGCAGGCCAGACGGGCCGCGTCTAAGACAGGCGCAGCACCGGTAGCGAAAACGACGCGTGCGCGGGGTAGTAACGCTCGCGCGCTGCAAGGTGCATCGAAGGTAGCGACCACGGCCGCCAATGGCGCCGTGCATGCGCGCACGGGCGCGGTCGCCGCAAAAAAGATGGCTGTGAAGCGCGCTCCTGGCGCGCTCAATGGCGATGCATCGCGAGCACCGAAAGTCCTGAAAGGATCGGCGCGTGCGAAGCAGGCGCGCGGTGGCAGCAACGGTAGTGTCAGGAGCAATGGCGCGTTGCCCGAAGCGCTGGCGGGCGACATCCACGAACGCGAACTCGACGCGTTGCACGACGGTGAAGTCACCGTCGTGCGCAAATCGCAGGTCGTGTCGGATAGCGAAGCAGGGCCGGTGCAGATCGACGGGCTCGCGCCTGAAGTGACGCGACCCGCATACTGGGACAAGGCGTGCGCCGATCTGGTGAAGCGCGACCGCATCCTCAAGAAGCTGATTCCGAAATTCGGCCCCGTGCATCTGCTGTCGCGCGGCGATCCGTTTGTCACGCTGGCGCGTTCGGTGGTTGGCCAGCAGGTTTCGGTTGCCGCTGCGCAGGCTGCGTGGCAGCGGGTCGAGAGCGCGTGCCCCAAACTGGTACCGCAGCAGTTCATCAAGCTCGGCCAGGAGAAGCTCCTCGCATGCGGGCTGTCGAAGCGCAAGACCGAATACATTCTCGATCTCGCCCAGCATTTCGTGTCCGGTGCGCTGCACGTCGGCAAGTGGACATCGATGGAAGACGAGGCGGTGATTGCGGAGCTCACGCAGATTCGCGGCATTGGTCGCTGGACCGCGGAGATGTTCCTGATCTTCAACCTGTCGCGCCCGGACGTGCTACCGCTCGACGATCTCGGGTTGATCCGCGCGATCAGCGTTAACTATTTCAGCGGCGAACCTGTTACGCGCAGCGAAGCGCGCGAGGTTGCAGCGAACTGGGAGCCATGGCGTACCGTGGCGACCTGGTATATGTGGCGTAGTCTCGATCCGTTACCGGTCGACTACTGATTGTGGAAGCGTCCCTCGTAAACTATCGGTTCCAGGGTTTGATAGTTGCGAGGTCGTTTTGAGAACGGCGCGCGCGGTTAGAATACGCGCTGCCGGTAAGTCCAAGGATCCCACCTATGAAGACCACCTTTCTGGATTTCGAGCAGCCGATCGCGGAACTCGAAGCGAAAATCGAAGAGTTGCGCTTCGTGCAGGATGACTCGGCCGTCGACATTTCGGAAGAGATCGATCGGCTGTCGAAGAAGAGCCAGCTGCTGACGAAAGATCTGTATGCGAATCTGACGCCCTGGCAGGTTTCGCAGATTGCGCGGCATCCGCAGCGCCCCTATACGCTCGATTACGTCAACGAGCTGTTCACCGACTTCCACGAATTGCACGGCGACCGCTCGTATGCGGACGACCTGTCGATCGTTGGTGGCCTCGCGCGTTTCAACGGTCAGGCGTGTATGGTGATCGGCCAGCAGAAGGGCCGTGACACGAAGGAACGCGCTGCGCGCAACTTCGGTATGCCGCGTCCGGAAGGTTATCGTAAGGCCGAGCGCCTGATGCGCGTCGCGGAAAAATTCGGCCTGCCCATTTTCACGTTCATCGATACGCCCGGTGCCTATCCCGGCATCGGCGCGGAAGAGCGCGGCCAGTCGGAAGCGATCGGCCGCAATCTGTATGTGATGGCAGAACTGAAGGTGCCGCTCATCGCGACGATCATCGGTGAGGGCGGCTCGGGTGGTGCGCTCGCAATCGCCGTCGGCGACAGCGTGCTGATGCTGCAATTCTCGACCTATTCGGTGATCTCGCCGGAAGGCTGCGCGTCGATTCTCTGGAAGAGTTCGGCCAAGGCGCCGGAAGCTGCCGAAGCGTTGGGCTTGACCGCTCACCGGTTGAAAGCGCTCGGTCTGATCGACAAGATCGTCAACGAGCCGCTCGGCGGCGCGCATCGCGATCCAAAAGGCATGGCTGCGCTGCTGCGTCGTGCGCTTGCCGATTCGCTGCGGCAGTTCCAGGGCATGAGCACGCAGGATCTTCGTGAGCGCCGTTTCGACCGGCTGATGGCGTACGGCAAGTTCAAGGAAACGGCGCCGGGCGTGTAAGCGCCGCGCCGGCGGTTCTGCTGTCCGGCGCACTTTGCTTCTCATCTTTTGCGCGGTGATCCACCGTGACAACTTCTTCTGAAACGTCCACCGAACGCCTCGTCTTCGAGGCTGTCGGTGCGGCGTTCGCTGCGCTTCCCGACGACGCACGCATTGCAGTCGCGTTTAGCGGCGGCCTCGACTCGACAGTTCTTCTCGATGCAACGGTGCACGTGGCGGGTGCCGCGCGCTGTGTTGCGTTGCATGTGCATCACGGGTTGAGCGCGCACGCGGATGCGTGGCTCGCGCACTGTGCGGCGTTTGCGGCTGCGCGCGGGGTCGAGTTTGCGCATCGGCGCGTCGAGGTGGCACGCGACGCCGGTACCGGCATCGAAGCCGCGGCGCGCGATGCGCGTTATCGCGCGCTCGATGCGCTGTGCACGACGCATGGCGCACGCGCGCTGTGGCTCGCGCAGCACGCCGACGATCAGGCCGAAACGGTGCTGCTGCAACTGCTGCGCGGCGCGGGGCTCGCGGGGCTCGCCGCAATGGCGCCCGAGCGGTTGCCGGCCGGTGCGGCGGCGCCCCGCGTGCGGCCGCTGCTGCATCTGCTGCGTGCGCAGCTCGAGCAATATGCGCGGGCGCATACGCTGCACTGGATCGACGACGAATCGAATGCGGATACGCGCTATGCGCGCAACGCGCTGCGTCACGACGTGCTGCCTACGCTGGCCGTGCACTTTCCCGGCTTTCGCGACGCGCTGTCGCGCACGGCGGCGCATGCCGCATCGGCCCAGCGGCTGCTCGACGAACTGGCGCGCCTCGATCTGCGCGAGGTTGCGCAGGACGACAGGCGTGCGCTGTCGCGTGCAGCGTTGCTCGCACTCGATGACGAACGCGCGCTGAATCTGCTGCGCTACTGGATGCGTACGCAAGGGCTGCCGGCTGCATCGACGGCGCGTCTTGCCGACGCGCTGCGGCAACTGCGCACGATCGGCGATGATCACGGGCTGCGCGTCGATCACGCCGGGCAGGCGTTGCGCGTCTATCGGGACGACGTGTACTGGGAAGCCGGCGACAGCGCGGATCCCGCCGATACGGCTGACGGCGCCGCGCTCGTGCCGCGCGCCACCGTCGAATGCCGGTGGCGCGGCGAAGCGGTCTGGCGTCTGCCGTCATGGCGCGGCACCTTCGTGTTCACGGAAAGCCACGTGCACGAACCGGACGCGGTTCCCGCAACGGCACTGACAGACCGGCTGCTCAGCGCACGTTCACGGATTGGCGGCGAGCGCATGCGCGCAACGTTGCGTGGACCTGCGCGCACGTTGAAGAACCTGTTTCAGGAGCGCGGCGTACCGTCGTGGAAGCGCGACGTACCGCTGCTTTTCGCCGGCGACGAGTTGCTCTTCGTGCCGCTACTCGGCGTGAACCGCGCTGCGTTCGCGCCGGAGCTGGAACAGCCTGGCGAACGTTACTGGCGGATCGAATGGCGCGAGGATCTGTTGATCGCCTGATGAGGCAGGCGAGGGTAGAGCGGCCGATCGATGCGTACCGTTTGCCGCGGCAGGACCATTCGTTGCCGACCGGCCGGTCGGGCCAGACGGGCCGCCCACGGAGCGTAAACACGGACCAGCCTGGATCGGCTGTTTTCCCGCAGATCCTTTCTGCGTAAGCCTTTGCGGTACGAATTGCCGGGTTGCCGGCTTGTCTTTTTACGGCCGATCGGGTAGGGTTACTCGTTTGCCCGGCCTGTCTTCGCCGTTTTTCGCGCTACGTTTTATTCGCCACCGCTGGTTGCTCGTGGTTTTTTCCATGCCCCAGCGTCGCGATACCACGTCAGACCATCAACGGTGACGCAGGTTACAGCGGGCAAATCCGCGCGCGTTGCTCCGCGCCGCCACATACTTCGCTGTCGTTCCCGAACGTTTGCTTGTTGTGCGGCCGTCCCCAACGTGCCCGACGCGGTTTCTTCCTCAGTTCAGAACGACAATGGCACTCATCGTACATAAATACGGCGGTACTTCGATGGGCTCGGTCGAGCGCATCAAGAATGTCGCGAAGCGCGTCGCGAAATGGCATAAGGCTGGCCACAAGATGGTCGTCGTGCCCTCGGCGATGTCCGGCGAAACCAACCGCTTGCTCGGCCTCGCGAAAGAGATTTCGCCGCAACCGAGCCCGCGCGAACTCGACATGATCGCGTCGACTGGCGAACAGGTCAGCGTTGGTCTTCTGACCATCGCACTGCACGAAGCAGGCGTCGATGCAGTCAGCTACACCGGCTGGCAAGTGCCGGTGAAAACCGATAGCGCCTTCACGAAGGCACGCATTCACGACATCGATGGCGAGCGTGTGCTGAACGACCTCGCCGCCGGCAAGGTGGTCGTGATCACGGGCTTCCAGGGCATCGATCCCGACGGTCACATCACGACGCTCGGCCGCGGTGGTTCGGATACATCGGCGGTCGCGGTGGCTGCGGCGCTGAAGGCCGACGAGTGCCTGATCTATACGGACGTCGACGGTGTCTATACGACTGACCCGCGTGTGGTCGAAGAGGCGCGCCGGCTTGATCGCGTGACCTTCGAGGAAATGCTGGAGATGGCGAGCCTTGGCTCGAAGGTGCTGCAGACGCGCTCGGTGGAATTTGCCGGCAAGTTCCAGGTGAAGACGCGTGTGCTGTCCAGCCTGACCGATCCGCTGACACCGCTCGAAGCCGAAATGTCGTCGGGCACCCTGATCACTTTTGAAGAAGACGAGACCATGGAAAAAGCAGTCATCTCGGGCATTGCATTCCAGCGCGACGAAGCCCGCATCGCGGTAATGGGCGTGCCCGACAAGCCGGGCATCGCCTATCAGATTCTCGGCCCGGTGGCGGACGCGAACATCGACGTCGACATGATCATCCAGAACCAGAGCGTGCAGGGCAAGACCGACTTCACGTTCACGGTTGGTCGTGGCGACTACCAGCGTGCAATGGACATCCTCACGGAGCAGGTGCAAGGCCACGTGAACGCCGAGAAGGTGCTGGGCGATCCGAAGGTATCGAAGGTATCGGTGGTCGGTGTGGGCATGCGCTCGCACGTTGGTATCGCGAGCACGGCGTTTCGCACGTTGTCGGAAGAGGGCATCAACATCCAGATGATCTCGACCTCCGAAATCAAGATCTCGATGCTGATCGACGAAAAGTACATGGAGCTCGCGGTGCGCGCGCTTCACAAGGCTTTCGAACTCGATCACGCGTAAGACGAGTAAGACCCGGGCGTCTGCCGGTTCGGAATCACACGGAACGGGCTGGGGCGTGACAATGCAGTGACTGCAGTCACGTTTCAGCTCAAAAAATTGCGTTCTGAAAATTGACCTCGATCGGCGAACCCGCTATTATCTTGGCTTCGTCGCGCTGCCTCCCTGGCGCGAGCGAAAGTTTGGGAGACGTGGCCGAGAGGTCGAAGGCACTCCCCTGCTAAGGGAGCATCTGGGCCAAAACCTGGATCGAGGGTTCGAATCCCTCCGTCTCCGCCAAAAGCGGTTAAAAAACCCCGTAAGCTCAAAGGCTTACGGGGTTTTTAGTTTTTAGCCCATCTTTAGGCTAATTAGCTGGCGCTGGCTGGAGTCCTCCGTTTCCGTGTGCGTGCTACGTTGTCAGTCGAGATCGTGATCTGCCTTCAGTAGTCTGAGTCGCGTCTGTCCATCGGGCGTGAAGTGCGTACCGAACCGCACCAATCCCGCGTGATGGAGGTAACAGCTCATCGTGAAGCTCAGCAGCATGCCGGGTGCGGTGTCCTCTATGACGATGTCGATCGACTTCAGGCGCGGCTCGTATTTCAGCAGCGTCACTTCGATCGCGTGCCTGAGCTTGTGCGCGGAAGAGGGTAGGTGGCGATAGATCTCCGACAGGTCGTCGAGCCCGTAGTCGGGCAAATGTGCGAGCCCGTTGCGTCGACTATTCAGGATACGCTGCACATTGTCCTGGACGGACAGGAGCGTCTGCGTCGCAGCGTCGAAGTCGTCAATGGCGGCACCGTTAGCGAAGTGTCCCGTTACTGCCTCGAACAGTCCTAGCCCACCGCGTGTCATGCTGATGCCTCAGTCACGGCATCGAAATCGATGGCGATGCCATCGTCTTCCGAGAACGTGAGACGTATGGTTTCCGGCAAATGCTGACTGGCGACACGCATCAGCAGCTCGCGGGACAGGACTGGCAGGATCTGCTGATCGAGCAGGCTGTCGATGTTGCGCGCCCCCGAATCCGGAAGCTGACAGGCCCGCACGAGTTCGGCAACCAGCGGCTCTTCGCATACAAGCGGCACGCCGAACCGCCGTTCGATACGCTGCGCGACCTCGTCGAGCTTCATTCGAACGATCGACGCGAGGGCTGCGGTCGAAAGTTGCCGGTAGACCACCGTCTGGAAGCGTGCGAGCAGGGCAGGCTGGAAGTGCTCGACCAGCAGCGGCCGGATCGCTTCCATCAACATGGAGGTGTTCACTTCTCCGCCTGTTTCCCTGACGGCTTCAGTCGTGTCCAGGATCTGGTCGCTGCCCAGATTCGACGTCATCAGGATCACCGTATTGCGGAAGTCGATCACACGACCCTCGCCGTCGCGCATGAAGCCGCGATCGAAGACCTGGTAGAACAGGTTCAGGACGTCCCGGTGAGCCTTCTCCACTTCGTCCAGGAGGATCACGCTATATGGGCGCTGACGCACCGCTTCGGTTAATACACCGCCCTGGCCATAGCCGACGTAGCCTGGCGGCGAACCCTTCAGTTGCGAGACCGTGTGCGCTTCCTGATACTCAGAAAGATTGATCGTCACGAGTGCACGCTCCCCACCGAACATCAGGTCTGCCAGCGCGCGCGCAGTTTCGGTTTTGCCAACGCCGGACGGGCCGACCAGCAGGAACACGCCAAGCGGGGCTTCCGCTGATTTAAGGCCGGCCTTCGCGGCGCGCAGGCTTTTGCCAAGCACTGCGAGCGCGTCATCCTGGCCGACCACGACACGGGAGAGTCGCGTCTCCAGCTCGAGCAGCGTGGCAAGTTTGTCCTCCATCAGGCTACCAACCGGCACACCGGTCCAGTCGGCAATCACCCGCGCGATCGCAGCCTCGTCCACTTCCGCGTGAATCAGTGCGTCCGGTTCATACCTCGTCATCACGTCGTACGAGGCACGGATCGAGCGCTGCAGTTCTTTGCGTGTCACCGGATCCGTTGCTGTACGCCATTGCTCGCGCAACGCAACGAGCGTCGTTGCGGCCTCCTTCTGCTCGGCAAACGCACGGTCAAGCACGTCGAATTCCGTGGTGAGCGCAGCCAGCCGCACATCAATGACCCTCAGCCGTTCATCGACATCGGCGCACGCCGCGCCCTGATCCTCGATCAATGCACGGCGCTCGACACCGAGTGCTGCCTGTTCCGCGTAACAGGCAGCAATGGCAATAGGGGTGGCTTCTACACTCATGCGCACGCGGGCCGCGGCCGTATCCAGCAGATCTACCGCCTTGTCCGGCAACTGGCGGCCGGTCAGATAGCGCCGTGACAGACGGACGGCGGCGCCCACGGCAGTGTCCGTGATATGCACGCCATGGTGCTGTGCGTAGCGTTCCTTCAGGCCGCGCAACATCAGGCACGCGTTGTCGTCGTCGGGTTCGTCGACCTTCACCATCTGGAAGCGCCGCTCAAGCGCGGCATCGCGTTCAAAATACTGCTTGTATTCAGACCACGTGGTGGCGGCGATGGTGCGCAGCTCGCCACGCGCGAGCGCGGGCTTGAGCAGGTTGGCCGCATCGGCGCCGCCAGCGGTGTTGCCCGCGCCGATCAGCGTGTGAGCCTCGTCGATGAAGAGCAGGATTGGCGTCGGCGACTGCTGGACCGCTTCGATGACACTTTTCAGGCGCTGCTCGAATTCGCCTTTCGCGCCGGCCCCGGCCTGTAGCAGTCCGAGGTCGAGCGTCAGCACACTGACGTCGCGAATCACTGTCGGCACGTCGCCTTCGGCAATCCTGAGTGCGAGCCCTTCGACGAGCGCAGTCTTGCCAACGCCGGGGTCGCCCACGAGGATAGGATTGTTCTTGCGACGCCGCGCGAGAATGTCGACCATCTGACGGATCTCGACATCGCGTCCGAACACGGGGTCAATCCTGCCGTCACGCGCTTTCTGTGTGATGTCGATCGTGAAACGCTGCAGGGCTTCCTGACCGGATTTGTCCATTGCGTTCGGCAGGGGAGCGCGGGCGGACAATTCGTGTTGAGGCCTGCATTCGGCCGTACCGGCTGTCTCAGCAGGCGCCACGTTATCGTTCGTGGTTTCCGCCGCTTCAACTGACACCCGGTCAAGCTCCGGTCGCAGGCGCTCGATCTGCATGGCTGACACCGACAGGAGTGCCCATGCGTCCGGCGCGCGCAGCAGATGGGGCGTATCGGCGAGTGCCGCGAGCAGATGAGCCGAACGGATGGAGGGGTGTCCCGCCTCAAGCGACGCGCGCATCCATGCAGCTTCGAGCAGTTGCCCCACACGATGTGATAGTCCCGGTTTGCCACGCCGTTCATGGGGCAGGCGGTCGATCGAAGTGAGCAGGCCATTCCAGATGGCATCAACGTCGAGTTCGTAGCGACGCACGATCGCCACCAGGTCGCCTTCACCGAGTTCCAGCAGCTTGATCAGCCAGTGCTCGACCTCGATATCCCGGTGGGCGCGCGTTTCACACAGACCCGCTGCCTCGGCGAGCGCATGAGCGCAATGATCGTTGAGACGGCGCAGGAACGGGGCAAGGTCGCGGGAGGTCATGGGAATGGATCGGAAGACAATGGGTGGGCGGACGTGTGGAGAAAGGTCCGTGATGAAAGTGTGGCCCCAGGATCTGGAATCTGTTGTGTCAGGTGATCCGTGAGCTCAATTCATGGGTTCGGCTTCTTGAGTTTGCGGGGAGTCCCGTCAAAAGCTGGCACCCCACAAATCAAAACGCAAAGGGGGTGCCAGATACCGTGGTGACTATGAACGTTCGTTCCAGGTGTCCTTGTGGATGATGTTGCCGTCCTTGTACGACCAGGTAACCGTTTCGTAGCGCAGTTCGACTTCTTCGAGGTGGTTGTGCTTCTCGTAGGCCGGGTCCTTGATGTCGAGCATCTGCGGCCGCACGGCGACGATCTTCACGTTCTCGAGCTTCGTGTTGAAGTATTCCTTTTCCTTGCCCGCGTCGTCGATCCTGTACCACCTGATCTCCACCGACTTGAGCGTCTGGCCGCTCGTGACCGCCTTGTACAGGTACGGCGTCGACGCATCGGTCTCCTTGGTCAGCGTAACCGGCCTGTGTACGCGCGTGCCGGTGAGCTTGCCGGTGTTGCCATCGGTCGGGATGTGGATGCCGTGGTCGAACGCGGTGATTTCGACGCTTCCTTCACGTCCCTGGACGGTGACCGAACCCTTGATCTCCGCGCCGCCGTCGTCTTTGATCCACGCATATGCCGGAATTGCCATTACTGATTCTCCTTCTATGAACAGGCCGGATGGCCCTGGTTGGTTACATCGTTGCGACTGTCGTGCGTGTCACGACAGTCGGGGACGAGCGTGATTTCGACGCGACGGTTCGCTGCGCGTCCCACCTCGGTGTCGTTAGAGGCTCGGGGCCGGGCATCGCCATAGCCCTGGATCGCGAAGTGGGACACGGGAATACCGGACGCGTCCGCAAGCCAGTCGCGCACAGACGCTGCGCGAGCCCCCGATAGCGCGAGATTGCTGGCCGGGTTGCCGACCGAATCGGTGTGACCTGCGACGAGCACACGCTTGTCGGGATGTGCCTTGATCGTGTCCAGCGCTGCGACAAGCAAACGGTTCGATCCTGGGTTCAGTACCGCGCTACCGGTTCGAAACAGCGACAGGCTGTCCAGTTCGATCGTCGAGGGTGGCGCTGTGGGTGGCTGATAGCTGGCAATGAGCTCACGGGCGAGCGGCAGGAGGGGCGCGCCACGGTAGTAACCGAGTCCCAGTCGCGGTGGCACGCCGTAGCCCGCGTAATGTTCCAGCTCATCGCGGTCGCGTTTGACCTCTTTCAGGGCGTCGATGCGCGCAGCATCCTGGATGGGTTCAATCGCCTTGTAGCGGTTCATGTCGCCGACCACGCGTTCGACCAGCGCGCGGTTTTGCCAGGCCGAAGCGGCTGCGGCTGCGCAGAAACACACCGCGAGCCAGACAAACGCATGAGCCAGCGCGCGAGGCAACGCGCGCCGCACCGGTTGCAGCGCAATGCCGCGGATCAATGGCTCCGGTAGCGGATAGTGCAACCGGAGACCACGTGTGACAGGCAGGGTAAGGCCGGTCACGGATACGCCGAACTGGCCTGGCAGCGAGTCCGGGACGGGGCGACCTTCGATTGCTGTCACACCGAAAGCAGTGACGTGCAGTGGAGGGCGGTTGCGTTGCGGATCAACGAGTTCGGGCAGGACTGCATCGCAGGCCCAGCGCGTGAGCGCATCGAGTTGCGCCGCACGGTACGCACGAGGCTCCCGGCTCATCGGAGGCACCGCACCGATATAGGTTATGACGCACGAGGCGATGAGTGTCACGAGACCGTCGATGCGCAACGGCTCGCTGCTGGAAACGCCAAACCACGGGCATTCGTCGGCCGCGCGCTCGACTTCGTCCGCGTAGAGCGCCACACATACCGGCAGACGGTAACCGAGCGCGCGACCTGCCTGCCCGATGGCCGAGCGCCAGCGTTTCAGGCTCGCGGCCAGACTCTCCTCGCTGACGGTCCTGTCGGCCGCAATCAGGCAGGCGACGGCATCGGGTCCCTGTCCGTCGCGCCAGCGCTTCAGTGCGTCGGCCAGTTGCGCAAGGCGCGTGGGTTCTTCGCAACGCACCCAGATCGCCGCGTCTGTGATGCGCACGAGGTCCGTGTCGAAAGCATCGGCGAGCGACCCGTTTTCGTCACTGACGGCGATTACCAGTGAGGTATTGCGTTTGACGTCGGCGGGCAGCGTACTGAGCGCGGCGTCGATGGCGGACAGAGCGTGCCGTGTGGCCGTGCGGCGGGTGCGAATGCGCTTCGTCGCGATCACTAGAGCAATGAGCGCGGTGAACACGACTAGTACGGTGCCAAAGACGTTCCATCCAGGCGACCATGGCGAGCATAGTGCCAGCCAGGTCAATGCAAGGATCGCGACCCAGACAGTAAGCGTTCGATACGGATAGCCAGTCAAGCTTCGCCCCGTCAATGTGTAAGCCGGGCGACCGAGGAGGAAAGCCACTGGTCAAGCCCGACGTAGACGGCGGCTGCGCCTATCAGGGCGAGCACGACCCATGCGAGCGGTGACAGGTTGCCGAACCAGCGCCGCCGCTTACCCATTCTGACGACCACTGGACCCGATGCGTCGTGGTCCTCGCCATGGCGACCCAGACGCTCATCGAGCGCACGCATGAGCGCCGCGCGTGCATCGCGGCCATCCAGTGCAAATTTGCCCCGGAATCCGAGATCGAGCACGGCTGCGAAGATGGCGAGCAACGGCAAGATGGGCTGCGGCTGCGCGAGCCGGCGCTCGATTCGCGTAATCAGCTCCTGACCTGCATCGTGACTCTGGAATTCGCTCACCTGAAGCGGCTCGCGTTCCCACTCATCGCGGTCGGCACCTCTGAGGCTGCTCAGCGCTGCTTCATCAAGTAGCGCGCACTGTGCGTAGGTGGCGTCTTCGACCACGTCCCGTGGGTGTCCCGCAGTGCTGAGTTCGGATCGCAGACGTTCGATCTGGTCCGCGCATGTGCGGCGAAATGCGTCGAAGACGGCGGGCGCCGCGTCGCTGGCGAGCGACGTGACAGTCAACGCCGTGTCTCGGAGGGCGACAGGCAGTGGCGATGTGACGCTGGTCGGGGTGGTAGCGGTGAACAGGTTCATGTCGGCAATACCGCGTAGAGTTCAAGCGACACGTCCGGGATCGACGTCGGGACATAGAACTGGCAGGCGTGCGCGGTGACCATCCGCTTGAAAGCGGGATGCGTGCTGTCAAGCGCAAAATACTGGTTCTCGATGCGAATCGGGATCGCCGCCGGCAGGCGCGACATGGCGCGCAGTGGGATACCTGGTAGCGCTGAATTGACGATCTGCTCGACTTCATCCGGGGCACCTGCCTTGCACAGGCGCGGCAACTGCTCGAGCAACGCGTGCGCGGGCAGCCCCGACTGCACCGACAGGTAGTAGTCAGCGCCGTCGACGAGCCGTTTGTCCAGAATTTTCCCGATCCAGGCCGTGCCTCGTGCGCGCTCCAGCGCGATTGGTACGACTCGCGACGGAATCACGGTATCGAGCAACGTGCGGATCAGCGATTCCAGCTCCGCGAACACAGGCTCGGGCGCGTGATGGTTGTACGACGGAATCGCCTGCAGCGTTTCCGTCGTGGAGAATGTGAGCAACGAACCGGCCAGGCGTGCGAGCACGCCGTAGAGACGCTCCGGATGCTGTTCGGGTGCCAGGCAGAGGCGCGCGAGATCCGGCCACGTGCTGTTCACGCTATGCAGCAGCCAGAACAGCGACACGTCGGCCACTGCATAGTCAGCGATCTGGTCGGAACGTTCGCGGCGGCGTACCGCCAGGCTTGCACTTTTGGCGCTCAGAATGTCCGAGAGCCGGTTCATGCGGCTGGTCAGCTGGGCACTTGCCGATAGCAGCAGGCACGGCGGCACGAACGCGAGGTCGAGTTCGAAACGGCCCTGCACATTTCTGACAAGCCGGCCGACCGGGCATGTCACATAGTCGTTGTGTTCCTCGAAGTCGAACAGCAGCGAGAGCAGGTGGCGCTCGACACTGATTTCCTCGTTGCCGTCGCCGTGAATATCACCCACCTGCAGGTACTCGCGCACGAAACGGCGCGGCCGCGCCGGCTTCTGGTCTTCCTCGATGCAGTTCCCACCCTGTGCGTCGACAAGCGGCAGGCCGGCTAGTACCACGACGGACTCTACCTGCGCGGGTACGTCAGACAGATTGCGTGCTGCGGGTAACCGGTCTGCGGTGCCGCTATCGATGAACGTGCCATCCGGCAGTCGCAGGTCTAGCGAGGTGAGCTGCAGACGGTTGATTGACAGCGCCTGCGTGTCGAAGGCGACCCCGCTCACCCCCCACGGATCAGGACTGGCAATGCGCGCGATGCGCTCGTCGGAAAACTGGCCCCACAGCGCCTGCTGCTGGAAATGCTGGGGCGTCATGAACACCCCTTTGGCCCATAGCGGTCTTGTTATCTTCATCGTGATCGGGTTTATGCACGGAGCGACGTAAAAGACTTCATCGACACCGCATGGAATGCGAGCCACGCGAAGCCTCGAAGATCATCGCGCGGCAGAACTACCGTACCTACAGACAACGCAAGCTGCTCAGGTCTTCGCCTTCGGCATCTGCGAGACGAGCGACAGGTTGATGTCCATCCCCTCGACCTGGAAGTGCGGCACGATAAACAGCTTGATGCGGAAGAACCCCGGGTTGTCCTCGATGTCCTCGACGATTACCTTCGCGTCACGCAGCGGGTGCGAAGCCTGGAGATCATCGCCCGGGTCGGTCATTTCGGTGACGAGCGACTTGACCCACGTGTTCAGTTCGAGTTCGAGCAGACGGCGGTCCTTGGTCGTGCCGATGTTCTCGCGCTGGATCAGCTTCAGGTAGTGCGCGATGCGTGACAGCAGGAAGATGTACGGCAGACGCGCATTGACCCGGCTGTTCGCGGTGGCTTCTTTCGTCTCGTACAGGGTGGGTTTTTGTGCCGAATGCGCGGAGAAGAAACAAGCGAAATCATGGTTCTTGTAGTACGAGAGTGGAATGAAGCCGAGGTTGGCGAATTCGAACTCGCGCGTTTCCGGGATCAGCACTTCGCTCGGAATTTTTGCCTGGTTGCCGGTGCCGAGGTCGTACAGGTGGATCGGCAGATCTTCGACGAGTCCCCCGGCCTGAGGACCACGGATCTGCACGCACCAGCCGTTCTTGATGAAGCTCCTAACCATGTTCGCGGCAAACGCGAACGAAGCATTGGCCCACAGGTAACGTGTATGGTCGGGACCTTTGACGCCCTCCCTGTAATTGAACGCACGCACCGGCGTTGTGTCGGGACCATACGGCAGACGCGCGAGGAAGCGCGGCATCGTCAGGCCAATATATCGGGCGTCGTCAGAATCGCGAAAGCTCTTCCACTTCAGGTACTCGGCGCGATCGAAGTAATTGCCGACGTCGCGAATGCTGGCGACTTCTTCCATCGATTCCTTGCCGAAGAACTTCGGCGACACGGAGCCAATGAATGGCATGTGAGCGGCAGCTGACACCTTCGAGATGTTACGCAGCAGGGTGATGTCCTGCGGGCTGCGGTCGAATTCATAGTTCGAGATGATAGAGCCGATCGGCTGACCACCTGGCGTATCGTATTCCTGGATGTAGGTGTGCAGGTACAGGCCGCTCTGGATGATTTCAGGTGTGTCCTCGAAGTCCTGCCGCAGCGCTTCCTTCGATACGTCGAGTACTTCGATCCTGACGTTCTTGCGAAAATCGGTGCGATCAACGAGGAACTTCAATCCCCGCCACGCCGACTCAATCTGCTGGAACGTCTCGTGGTGCATGATCGCGTCGAGCTGCTGGCTGATCTGCTGGTCGAGATCCTCGATATGAAAATCAAGCAGACTCTTGTCCAGACGATCGACCTGCTGCGAAGCATTCTGGATCATCTTCAGGAAGACGCTCATACCCTGCGCGAGGCGTTCGTCCAATGACGATTCCGAGAGCGTGTCCGCGCTCTGGAAGGATTCAAATGGGCGAGTAGCTGTAACCGGCGTCAGGTTGATTTTTTCGCAGAGCGATTCATAGACGCTCCTGGCCGGTGCGTCCAGAACAACCGTATCTGCTGCCGCCGGTTCAGGGTGAGTTTCGTGCTTGGCCATGGTGCCAACTCCTGGGTAGTTGGGGGTTACGGATTGGAGTGCGCATCAGACTGCGGTGCCGATTCGCTGATCTTCTGCAGATCGGTGCGCAGACGCCCGGATAGCATCGGGTCCTTGAGGATCTTTTCGAGTTCACGGCGAAACGTCGCGTTATCGAGCAGGTTGGATTTCAGATCACGCAGCAGATTGCGGGCGGCCATCAGGGCACGCAGCTCAGGGACCTTGCTCGCTACCACGTCCGGCCTGAAATCGTCCATCGACTGGAACTCGAGGTCGACCGGCAACTCCGAACCGTCTCCCGCCATCGTGTTCTCGACCGCGATCTTTGCCCTTGGCCGGAATTCTCCGAGCACGGCGTTGAAGTTGTTCTTGTTGACATCCACCTTGCTGCGCTCCGCCAGTGCGCGCGTGTCCCGAGCATTGCTGTAGTCGCCCATCACCAGCAGCTTGAGCGGTAGCTCGACCTTCTTCTGTGCCCCGCCCGTGTGCAGATCCAGTTTCAGATTAATACGTGCCTTGGGCACTTCATTCTGGAAGCTCTCGCTCATCCTGAAATTCCTTTTCTATATTTGAGATTCCTGACGATTAAATGGAAAAAAATAAATCGTTTATGAGATTACGTTACGCATGACGAAATAAATTTTTCTGGAATCGAGGGGAGATAAATAACATGAGACCGCGTGTTTTGGGAACAGAGGAAAAGTGAACGTTTGTGAAAATCCGCGTAGGCGTAAATTTTTTCAAAAACACACGCAACGCGACTTCACAGCAGCACGAAAAGCGTTTACTTTCTCAGCCGAAACTCTCGCTGATAGCAGCGTGAATGATTGACGCAGTGATGTTCGAAGTGACGCAACGAACGGGGAAATTCAATGGCCGATCTGCTTGATACAGTCGCGACGTATGCGAATAATCTGACGTGGCTGACGGGACGGCAATCGTATTTTCTCGATGTACCTGGCACTGCGAATGCGAGGGCGCTGTCGGTTGTGTCGTTCGAGGCGGTTGAACGCATGGGCGAGCCCTACCGGATCACGATTGAACTGGTGCATCCGGAGAGCCTGAGCCGCAGCGACTATCTCGGGAAAGATGCGACCTTCACGATCGCTCCAGCCGATTGCAGCGAACCACGCATTTTTTGCGGATGCGTGACCCGCTTCTCGAAGACGAGGACGACGAAGGACTTTAGCGGCTACCGCTTTGTCGTCGAGGCGCATATCGCACGCCTGAACCTCACGCGCACGAACCGCATTTACCAGCAGCAGAGCGCACCGCAGATCATCGAGGCGATCCTGCGCCGCCACGGTTTCAAGGGCCATCAGTTCGTCTTCAGGCTGCGCCGGCAGTATCTCCAGCACAGGTTCCGTTTCCAGTACCAGATTGCCGACTGGCCGTACATTCACGTCCTGATGGAGCAGGAGGGGATCTACAGCTACATCGTGCCAGGCAGGCATGGCGATGTCGTCGTGTTTGCCGACGACATCGATCACTACATCTACCAGCCGGAACTGAAGGTGCGGTATCGCGAAACAGCGGGGATGGAGTCGGGCGTCGAAGCCGTGTCTGCGTTGCAGACCCATGTGCATACGGTACCGGCATCGTTCCGCGTCGCCGACTACAACCCCGACCAGGCCTGGGAGCGCTTCAGGGCTGAGGCCAATGTGGCCAGCGGGGACACGACGACGTATGGCGAGCCGTATATCTACGGCACCGATCACCTCGACCAGGACGGGGCGAAGTGGGAAGCGCAGCTGCGTCACGAGGCAGCAATCGCCTCGCAGATCGTGTACGAAGGCGAGAGCAATGCGCTCGACCTGCGACCGGGGCGCATCCTGCAGATGGACGAGGTGTTACCCGACGCGCCGAACGGGCAGGTCATGATCGAGGTCACGCACACAGGCGCGCGTGACGAGGCGTACCGCAACACCTACCGGGCGATTCCCGCTGACCGGCGCTTCCGTCTGAAGCTCGAAGACAGCACATGGCCGAAGATCAGCGGCACGCTCTCCGCGCGCGTCACCTCACCGGGCGACTACAAGTACGCGTACCTGACGCAGCAGGGCTATTACACGGTCCGCTTCGACTGCGATTTCGATGAGTGGAATCCGGGCGGCGAGAGTGTGCCGCTGCGACTGGCGAAACCGTTCGCGGGCAAATTGCAGACAGGTTTCCACTTCCCGGCGCTCGACGGTGACGAGGCGGTGCTGGCGTTCCGCGACGGCGATCCGGACAAGCCCTACATCTCGCAGTTCCATCACCACAGCCAGGCCGTCGACCTGATCACGAATCAGGACCGGTGGCTCTCGCGCAACGTGATCCGCACGCAGGCGAACAACAAGCTGCGCATGGAGGACTGGGAAGGGCAGGAGAGCATCAAGCTGTCGACCGAACACTCGGGCAAGAGCCAGTTGAATCTCGGGTATCTGGTGGACGGGAAGAAAGAGCAGCGTGGCGAAGGATTTGAGCTGCGTACGTCGGGGCACGGCGCGCTACGAGCGGGCAGGGGATTGCATTTGTCGGCGCACGATCAGCCCGGCGCGACCGGGAAGCAGCTAGACATGCAGGCTGCCGTCGCGCAGCTGGAAAGTGCGCTGGAACTGGCGAAAGCACTGGCGGATTCGGCGCGCAGTGCGAAGGCCGTGCCTGCGGATACCGATTCGCAGCAGCAGCTCAGGGACGAACTGGATGGCCTGAAGAAGCCCGGCATTCTGGCGAGTGCACCGGCGTCGATCGGCATTGTGTCGGGGCAGGACGTACAGATAGCGGCGCAGGACAATATCTCTGCGGTGGCGGGCAGGAACGTAGACGTGAGCGTGTTGAAGCGCTTCACGGTAGCAGCCGGCGAACTGGTGTCGGTGTTCGCGCAGAAGCTGGGAATCAAACTGTTCGCGGCGAAGGGTCCGGTCGAGATTCAGGCGCAGGGCGATGCGATGTCGCTGCTGGCCGATAAGGATCTAACGGTGGCGAGCGTCAACGGCCCGGTACGGATCAGCGCGAAGAAGGAACTCACACTGGAGTGCGGTGGTGCATTCGTCCAGCTGAAGGGAGGGAACATTACGCTGGGTGGACCCGGTGACCTGTTCCTGAAGATCATTACGATCCAGAAGCAGGGGCCCGCGTCTCTCAACACTATCCTGTCGCTGCCCGAACCGGGTGACTTCTGCCTTACCTGTTTCCTGCGGGCTGCCCGTACCGGTGGCGCTGCCGTACGCGTATGAACATGACGACCCGCTCCGAAGCATGCTTCTTCCTGTTTGATGGCGCACTGTTGCACGGGACACCGCAACACGCCTGGTTGCTGGAACAGCCGTGGACGATCGGTCTGTACGACGACCTGGGTGAGCAGGCGCGAGCTGCCGGTCCTCTGTTGCTGCCAGCTTCTGTAGACAAGGGCGAGCTCGCGCAGGCGCTGGCGGCCAGTGGGGGTTCGCAACGGTTCGCGTGCAGCCGGTTGACCTGAGGTCAATCGCCGGAAGCGCTTGAGCAGCATCTACGCGATCTGCGTTATCTGTTGGCGGGAGAGGCGCAGCGCTATTACTTCCGGTATGGCGATGGGCGCGCGTTTGCCGCGGTCTGGTCCACATTGAAACCAGAGCAGCAACTTTCCGTATTGGGTCCGATCTCGTTGTGGGAGTACGCGGATCACGGGGAAGAACTGACCGCGATAACGCCGCCTGCGATATCGCCGGATCAAGATTTGCCGGGGCTGCCATTGCGCCTTGCGCCCGCGCAATGGCATCAGGTGCTGGAGGCCGGCCGCATCGGCGAGCTTTTCGAGAGCACTGAGCAACTGCTATCGCCCGATGCTGAGGATCACTCGCTGGCCCGGCGCCATGAGTGGACAACGCATACATGGCATTGGCTGCGTAGCCTGAACATCGAGCCGGGGCCGCTGCACGCGGCAGTGAACCTTGCCATGTGGCAGACGGCCGGGGCAATCAAGGACGTCCCCGCATTCGAAGCCGCCCTGCGCGAGTCGCAGAACGACGGTGACCTGACCCGCATCGTGACCTTTGGTGTGACGGACGGAAGTGAGCAGTCGAAGGGCGGACCTGGGTTTCGGGAAGAGAAAAGAACATGAAAACCCGCAACGTGTCCCGTTTCTGTGCCGGTGTGCTGCTGATGCTGTGCATGGGGCTCGCCGCCTGCCAGCAGCACGATGACACCCAGGACCGGGTGCCCGTCGGTTTGACCGGTATCGATCATCTTGCCGATCACCTGAGCGTGCAAGCGTTCTCGGTTGACGGCACCGACGGTTTTCAGGCCGGTCAGGGTGGTCGCACCGTGTGCTGCGTGACGCTCCCGCGCAAGTGGCGTCCAGACATGAACGTGACGGTGGGCTGGAACGTTACGAACTGGCGGGACTGCAAGGGCAACGACTACGAGGTTGTGGTGCCGGTGGAAAAATACGGCGACCCAGAGCAGCTTTGGGTGCATTTCATGGCAGACGGCAAGGTGAGGGTAGTGTCATCCGCTTACGGAGCAGAGAAAGCCAATGCGCCGGGCTCCAAACACCCGGTGAAAGATCCGATTCCGGACAAGTATCCGTGGGACGTCTATGACCTCAAAACCTGCAAGCGTTACGACCAGGAATCGCCCGACAGGAAACAGCCATGACAACACGACCTGAACAGGAAATTCCCGTCGCGATCCATCCGCTCGGCCCTACGCCGGGTATCACGAGGCACTTTCCCCGGCTATCCCACGCACTGGGCATTGTCGGCGTGCGTGAAAAGGAACGAGCATGAAAACCCGTAACGTATTGCGCTTCTGTGCCGGCGTGCTCTTGATGCTGTGCATGGGGCTTGCCGCCTGCCAGCAGCACGACGATACCAATGACGGGGTACCTGTCGGTTTGACCGGCATCGATCATCTCGCCGATCACCTGAGTGTGCAGGAGTTCTCGGTTGACGGCACCAACGGTTTCCAGGCCGGCCAGGGTGGTAGCACCGTGTGCTGCGTGACGCTCCCGCGTAAATGGCGTCCGGATATGAACGTGACGGTGCGCTGGAACGTTACGAACTGGCGGGACTGCAAGGGCAACGACTATGAGGTTGTGGTGCCGGTGGAGCAATACGGCGACCCAGAGCAGCTCTGGGTACATTTCATGGCCGACGGCAAGGTGCGGGTGGTGTCGTCTATCGACGGAGCAGCGCAAGCTAACGTGCCAGGTTCAACGCACCAGGTGAAAGATCCGATTCCGGACAAGTATCCGTGGGATGTCTACGACCTCCAAACCTGCAAGCGTTACGACCAGGAATCGCCGGACAGGAAACAGCCATGACAACACGACCTGAACAGGAAATTCCCGTCGCGATCCATCCGCTCGGCCCTACGCCGGGTATCGTGCCGGTACTGCCCTCGATGATTCTGCGCACCGAGCATTGCGAAATCGCAGCGCACATCGGACTGTTTTTCGACGGCACAGGCAACAACTACGAGTGGGACGATGGGGATAAATGCCACGTCGCTGCTGGTGGGACGCAGTTAGAGCGCCGGAAGGAAAGTAACGTTGCCCGGCTGTTTGCTGCCTATCCCGCTGCTACTCCCCGTGGCAGCTACTTTCGTATCTACGTTAACGGTGTGGGCACGCCCTTCAAGTCCATTGGCGAGGATCTACCTGCCTTGACCGGTATGGCATTCGGTGGCGGTGGCGACGGGCGGATCAATTTCGGTCTGCTGTCGGTGCTCGACTCCATCCACAAGAGTGCGTCGCCAATTGGCCGAGGAGCTTACAAGAAAGACGCCATAGTGGCACTCTGCCGTAATAGCATCCGTACCCGCGACGACAGTACGGGCACGTTAAGCGCCCTTGGCGGCACGGCGGACGAATCGGCGCTGGACAGCGTGGGCATGAGGGCGACTGGCGGCCTGCTGATGAACCCTGTGACCGGCGACCGTGGGCACGCCCAGGCCTTCTACAGGCGCGAGGTGAAACGGATAGCGCAGGTCATCAGCGCGCCGGCCAAATGCGAACCCAACTCTGAACCAAAATCAAAATCCAAACTGGTCGAGATATTCATCGACGCGTTCGGCTTCTCGCGTGGCGCAGCGCAGGCCCGGGTATTTTGCAACTGGTTGAACGAACTGTTTGAGGGCGACACGCTGTGCGGCGTAAGAGCGACGATCCGCTTTCTCGGTATATTCGACTCGGTGGCGTCGGTAGGTGTACCGAACAATCCCAACATGACGTATAACCTCACGAACGGTCATATGGCCTGGGGCAACGAACAATACCTCCGTATCCCCGCGCGGGTAAAAAACTGTGTGCATTTCGTCGCGATGCACGAGAACCGTCCATCGTTTCCGCTGGAGCGGGTGCTGGTACACAACGGTCTGCCTGACAACTGTCACGAATACGCGTTTCCCGGCATGCACTCGGATGTGGGCGGCGGCTATGGTGTGAACGAACAGGGGCGCGGCCTCCTGCCGACTACATCGTCAAAGAACCTGCTCAGCAGCGAGAAGCTGTCGCAGATACCGCTGGAATACATGCTCAAGGCCGCGCAGGCGGCCAAAGTGCCGCTGAGTACCCGACAGGCACAGAGGGCCGACGCTGACGACGGCACGTACAACCCATTCCAGGTCGACGATGCTCTACGCGAGGCCTACGTCCGCTTCCACGCCGCCTGTTCCCCCAGCGCGCGCCAGCCAGCGGACTGGCTGATCGTCTACCTTGCGTGGCGATACCAGGTCCATGCTGCCTATACGGGACTGCCGTGGAAGAGCCGGGCGAACAATCAGGATCTGGCCGATCTGTCCGGTGCCAACCAGACACTGCTGGACGATATCGCTGCGCTCGAGACGGGAATACTTGAGCGAGCCGTATCTATCAACTATGAGGTTGGCAGGAGATTTCTTTACGCCTTGAAGCAGATGGCCAATCCCCTGTTGGGCCCCGTGACGCCGGATCCGTATCCGCTTCCCGAGTCCACGATGGCGAAATTACGCAAGCTCGCGCCGGAATCGGGCGATGTGCTGCAGCGCCTGAAGAGCTATCCAGCGGTGTCGGCCGCTGAAGCGAACCTGTTCGCAACTTACGCTCACGATTCATACGCCGGGTTCCGGCCATTCGACCACCAGTTCAAGTTGTGGGTGGTGGGTTGCCAGAAGCTGCTGCCGGGTTCGTGGGAACCGGAAGGCTATCTGCGCTACCGGCGCTTTTACACGGGTTTCAATACGGCACGCACGTACAAGGTCGTCCTCGCTGATGCGGAACTGCAGCAGATCGACATGCAGAACCGGGTCTACACCGAGGGTGCTGGCATGCAGAATATGTTTCCAAGATGGAGCCAGTAACGTGACGGGAATACCAGTGCTGCCACCGTTCGAACCTTCTGCGATCCGGTTATGTCCTGGCCCGTCCCGACGTTAACGACGATTGAGCGTCCGCCGCCGGTTTCAGTGCGCGTGTGGTTGTCTCTTCTTGTTGCGGCGGCAGCTACCACTGCTGCCGCCGTATTGATGCTGTGGCCGCACGGCCAGTCAACCGGGACAGTGATCTTCTGGGTTCTGCTGGTCGGTGCACCGCTATGCACGTGCACGTTGTTGTTCGGCTGGAGGTTGAGCCGGTGGGAACAGGAGCAGTTGAACGCCGAAGAGAGCGAGCAGGAGAAGGAGCGCGTGGAGTCCCTCTGGCGTGACTGGTGCCGTCGTGCTCTTTCGGTTGACTGTGCCGCGGGGTTTCTGCCTCAGGCGGTTGGTGCCGACAGACTCGGGGACCGTGATGCCATGTTGCCGGTGAATATGAACCGGGCCGTCGGCTTCGAGTGGGCGAAGGACAAGACCGGCGCGCAGCGGCGCTCGGAACTCCTTCATCGCGTCGCCTCACGACTGGCGCACAGGCTGACGGACTTTCGCGCAATCGCATTGACGCTGATTCTCGATGGCGTATCGCTCGCGGATGAGGAAGCCTGGGAAGCAGAAGCGACACGGATTTTTTCGGAAGCGGCGCCGGGCGTCGACTTTCATGTCGATTTCGCGATGGAGACGGACTGCGTGGAGTGGATCGGACCGCACATCGATGCAGACGAACTACCGCCGAGGCTGGTCATCGCCGCACAGCTCTGGCATGGCGAAGGAGATCATGCCTTCAGTGAGGGCGCGGCGGCGATCCTATTTGGATCGCGCACCGGCTCCGGAAGAACTGAGACTCCGGCTGCGCCTGCGGCAGGCTACATATTGCGTCCCATGACGACCGGGGACGAGTTGCTCAAGGCGGATCTGTCGCAGCTTATGGAAATGCAGGTGATGCCGCGCAGGCTGACCCATGTCTGGTTTACCGGCTGCAGTGACGCTTTCGAGGTCGCGACCTCGGCGTCGCTCAGTTCGCCTGAAACGACGATTGTTGACGTCCTGCTGGACAGTGTTGCGGGCGTGGCCGGACCGGTAAGCGGGTGGATTGCGCTGTCGCTCGCACTGGAAGCGGGGCAGTCGAATCCGAACCCGCAACTGGTCGTCGGCCGTCAACCGGGAAGAGACGAAACGCGGCTGTGCGTGGTGACCTCCGGGGAATTCGAGGAAAACTGAATTGAACAAATACGTTCTGGGACGGTGGCTGATGCTCGTTGCTGCGGCGATTGCCATCGTCACCTTTGTGTTTCTGACCGTCAGGCATCAGGATCTGTACGCGTGGATCAACGAGCATCGACTACCGCTGACCGCGGTCGGCGTGGTGATTCTGGCGCTGCTCGCCTATGCATTGCCCAAACGTGCGCAGGTTCGCGCCCGCATGCAGCAGGATGCGAAGGAGCTAGGCCTTGAGCCGCCCAGGGCCGTCGATCGAGCTGCGGAGGCGACAAAGGCAAATGCAGCTTCGGCGCGTAGCCGTGCACACGGTCTGCGGTCGGAGCTGCAACAGACGCGCCGGTTTGGGTGGGCCTATGACCGTCCGTGGTTACTACTCACCGGTAACGACGCCACGATTTTCCGGTTGCTACCGGAGATGGCCGCGCAAGGCTGGACAGTCACGTCTGAAGCGGTGCTGGTATGGAGCAGGACTGGCCCCGACGGTCAGCCGGATGCGGATTGGTTGAAACAGTTGTATCGACTGCGCCGCCGTCGGCCCGTTGACGCGATGGTGCTCATCCTCGATGGGACGATGGAGCTATCCACGCCTCGGCCCGGCACCAACGTGCAAGGCGTGAACCTTGCGCGCATCGTCGACACGTTGCACTGGTCCGCCCCTGTCTATGTGGTCGATGTTTCGGATACCGATGCTGTTTCGGATTGCGCGACTCCCGTTGTGGGTTGCGAGTTCCTACACGCAGCGGATGCCGATTCGATCAAGGCCGCGCTGCTGACGTTGCGCCACCACCTCGCCAATCTCAGTGTCGCGCAACTGGGGCGCAACAGCCGCGACCGCTATACCGCGCAACTGTCGGAGCGCCTCGATACGCGCAGCACACTGCTGGCCAGGTGGATTGCGGGGTTTGCCGACCGGCCACGCCATCGACCCATCAGCGGCGCATTCTTTGCACCGTATCCCATGATGGCCGGACGCGCCCGCGATGGCGCAACTGGCGCTGACTTGCCGCTCTGGCGGCATCTTGGTCAGGCCGCACGTGTTGAACCGGGCCGCCGGACTGGCTGGCATCCGGTGAGCGTGTTCACGGTGGTGGCCTTGTCTGTGATTGGTGTGTGGAGCGCCGGGATGCTGATTTCCGGTCTGTCGAATGCGCGCGAGCTGGACCTCACGAAACAGGCGGTTCACACACTGGTCACGGCGCCCGATTCCACTGCGCGACTGCGTGCGCTTCTGGATCTGCAACAACGCATCGCGCTGTACGAAGACAGAACAGAACGCCACGCACCATTGTTGAGCCGCTTCGGACTGAACCACGATGCTGAGGTACTCGCCGCGCTCTGGCGACCCTACGTGCAGGCGAGCCGACCTGCGCTCATCACACCGGTCCAGCAAAGTCTCGAAGCAGAACTCGTGGATCTCGGCCAGATGCAGACCACGCAGGTTGACGGGCAGACTAACCAGCTTGCGCTCGAAGGACACAACGCGCTCAAGACCTACCTGATGATGGCGGACCCCGGCCGGGCGGAAGCCGCATTCATGCTGCCATCGCTCATGCGTTACTGGAGTACGAATGCGAACCTGTCTGCCGGCGAAAAACTTGACCTGTCCGGGCGTCTGCTCGGCTTTTATGCCCAGCATCTGCCAGCGCACGTCGACTGGCGCGTCCAGCCACGCCAGGAACTCATCAACGCTTCACGGCAGACACTGCTCGCAGTGATTGGTGTGCGGAACTCTGAGGACACGATCTATCAGGGCATCCTCGGTACGGTCGGCAACAAATATCCGAACCAGACGCTGCCGTCGCTGACTGCGGGTACAGATACACGAGGGCTTTTCCACACCACCGCCACCGTTCCCGGCGCCTTCACGCGCCAGGCGTATGAGGGCACCATTGCGGCGGCGATTGACGATGCTGCCGGCCGCAACGATGTGGCGGGTGACTGGGTTCTCGCGAGTAGCTCGGGTGCGCAGCCGCAATCGGCACAGCCTGCGCATTCGCCGGAGGTGCTCAGGCAGGAGCTGACCAGCCGGTACTTCGCCGACTACGCGGATCGCTGGCAGGGTTTCATGAACAGCCTGCAATGGGACCCCGCATCGACGTTGCCCGCCACAATCGAACAGTTGAAGCTGATGACCGATGCACGGCAGTCGCCGGTGATCGCACTGATGCGATCGCTCGAATATCAGGGGGGTGCCGGAGCCCTGAAAGCGTCCCTATCCGACACCCTGGTGACGAAAGCGCAGAACGTGTTCAGCGGCAAGGTCGAGGGTCCGCAGGCGCCGCAAGCAGATCCAGCCGGGCCGCTCGGCGCGTCTTTCGGTCCCGTACTGCACCTGGTCTCACAGGGCAATAGCGGTGCGGCGGGTACAGCGGGAGCGAACAGCGATCTGAGTCTGCAACGTTTCATGGAGCGGGCCATCACCCTGCGCCTGAAACTGCAGCAGATCAGCGACAGCCCGGACGCCGATGCCCAGGCGAAGCAGGTCGCGCAGTCGCTGTTCCAGGGCAAAGGCTCGGAGCTGGCCGATACGCAGGCCTACGCGCAACTGATAGCGGCCAGCGTGGGCGCGCAATGGGCGGGCATGGGCGACGCGCTTTTTGTGCGGCCTGTCATGCAGGCCACGCAGACGGTCCTGCAGCCGGCGCAGGCGAGCCTGAACGACGCGTGGCGGCAGACCATCGTGGACACGTGGAACCGTTCGTTCGCCGGACGCTATCCGTTTGCCAGCACCGGGAACGATGCGTCGCTGCCCGAGCTTGCGCGCTTCCTGCGGCCACAGGGCGGATTGATCGCGGGGTTCCTGGGTAGCCAACTGGCGGGTGTGCTCGAATTGCAGGGTGATCAGTGGGTCCCGGCGGCGACGGGGAGTGCGGCCGTCGCGCTCGACCCCGCCTTTCTCAAGGCGTTGAATACACTCCAGCGTATCGCTGGGCACCTGCTCGCGCAGGGCGAGCCGCAATACCGGTTCGATTTCAAACCGGTGCCCACGCCGGGCGTCACGGATACGCTGCTGACGCTCGATGGCCAGAAGCTGCATTACTACAACCAGCAGGAGACGTGGCGGGCGATGACGTGGCCGTCGAACGATCCACAGAGTCTCGGCACCAGGCTGCAATGGCAGACGGAGAAGGCGGGCACGAACAAGAGCTTTGAGTTCAGTGGCCGCTGGGGGCTCGTCCGGATGCTGGAGCGCGCGCGGGTCGAAGCGGTCGACGACGCGACGTACGGACTGACGTGGCAGGCTGCCCCGGATACCCGCTCCCAGGGGCTCGCGCAGGTGTCCGGCGCACGTGCAGGGAATACCGGCAGCGATAACGATGATGCCATTGCGAGAGACATCGAGAGCCTGACTGGGCACGGACCATTGACGTCGGCGTCGGCCGATCTCACTTATCCGTTGAGCTACATGATGCGCACGGATGTCGGCAAGGGGCCACTGGAACTGCTGGCGCTCAGGGGCTTCGTGCTGCCGACGCGAATCTTTGTGGGCAGGGCGCCGGGCGGTGCAACGGGGGCGGGTAAAACCGCGCAGGCGGACGGTCCTCCGCCTCTTCCGAGGGCGATGATCGATGCGGGCAGGCACGCCGAAACGCCGCTGCCGGACGGCCAGAGACCGCTATGAGACCAGAACAGAACGCACCGTCGCTGAACTCGCGGGCTAAAGAATGTCGCGTAGTGCGGACGCTGATTCGCAGCGACCGGCTAGCGGACCCGTCACCGGCCACACATTGACCGTCATGCTTACCCATCTTCTGGGCGCGCTGTTCGGCACGCGCACACCTTCCGACCTGGCACGTTCAACCCAAGGCCGTTGGGAGGATTGGCTCCGGCCCATCAGCGATGCGGCTCCTGTCGGGACGGACCCGGGATACGACGACGGTTTTCTCGCCATCAAGGATGAAGTCGCCAGGCTCTCCGACATCGACGATACGCTGATCGTCGATACCGCTGAACGCTTGCTCAAACATACCAGCAAGGATGTGCGGGTCGCCGCATTCTACGTTTATGGTCGCATGCGTCGAGACGGCGCAGAAGGGGTGGCCTCCGGCTTTGAACTGCTGTCGGCGCTGGTTGACCGTTTCGGCGAGACCCTGTTGCCTGCCCGCGCCGAAGCGCGCAAGGCGGCACTCGAGTGGCTGGCCGGTGGCACCTTCGCGGACCGGCTTGACCGGGTGCCGGGGCTGTCCGGCGAACTGCTCGAACGCACGCTCTCGGCGCTTGCGCTCATCGTCGAGCGCACCGCGTCCTGGTCTGACTCAGCACGCCCTGAACTGAATGCGCTGTTCCGCCGCTTCGAAGGGCGCGTGGAAGTATCGCAGCCGTCTGATGACGCGAACCGCGAACCATCGTCGGGTAGTGCGCCGTCTGTGGGGAGTCTGCCGCCGGTGACCGGAATTGCTTCAACGCGTGAGCTGCTCGACCATGCCCGCCAGATGGCGCAGTTTCTGCGTGAACAGTCACAGGGGTATCTGGCTGCCTACCGTCTGATGCGCTGCGTGCGCTGGGATACGCTGACCGAAGTGCCGCCCAGTGAAGTCAGTGGCAAGACACGGCTGCTCGCGCCGCGTACCGAACTACGGGCACATCTGAAGCGGCTGATGTTGCAGAGGCAGTGGCCGGAACTGCTTGAGCGGGTCGAAGCGGCCTTCGCTGAAGGTGCGAACCACTTCTGGCTGGATCTCCAGTACTACGCATTCACCGCACAGGAGCAGGCGGGCGGCGAATATGCGCAGTTCCGCGATCAGGCCGCGACCGATTGCGCTCTGATGCTCGAGCGGCTGCCTGGGCTCGACCGGCTCGCGTTCTCGGACGGCTCGCCGTTCGCTGACGACACCACGCTCGAATGGATTGCGCGGTACGCGACCGTGCGCGACGTGGAACGGGGTGAAACCGTGGCGCCGGTCAGTGTGCAGTCGGCGAATACCGACTGGGCAGAAACTGAAGCGCAGGCTGCGGACATGGTCGCGCAGCAGGGGCTGGATGCAGCCTTTGCCTGGTTGCAACGACTGCCCGCGCAGGACGGTGAGCGCGACCGCTTCGTCCGGTTGCTGGTGATGGCGCGTGTTGCCGAGCGCGCTGACCGGGCGGATACGGCGGTGCATCTGCTGTCGACGCTCGCTGATACCGCACAGCGTTTTCAGCTTGCAACGTGGGAGCCGTCGCTCGCATTCGAAGCCGGACACCATCTGCTGCGCCTTCTGAAAATCCGTGCAAACCGCAAGGATGCAGACAAGGCCGCACTCACCCGGCGCATTGAAGTGTTGATGGGCGAGCTGACAGCGATTGATCCGGCACGTGCGATTGCGATTGCGTGACTGACTGTACGACCGAACGCCCGAATGACCGCAGGCACCACCCGAGATTGAACTGATGAACAGCCCGACGAAAGACAACGAAATCCTCCGCTACTACGACGCGGAAATGCGCTATCTGCGCGAGGGCGGCAAGGAGTTCGCGCAGGCTTTTCCCGATCGCGCGCGCATGCTCAATATCGACCGCATCGGCGAGCGCGATCCTCACGTCGAGCGGCTTTTCGAGGGCTTTGCGTTCCTGATGGGGCGTCTGCGCCATAAGCTCGACGACGAGTTGCCCGAGCTGACCGAGGGACTGGTCAGCATGCTGTGGCCGCACTATCTGCGCATGATTCCGTCACTGTCGATTCTCGAGCTCTCACCTGCCGCTGGTGCGCTGCAAAAGCATGAAACGCTCGCGCCGGGACTGGAGGTCATATCCGACCCGATCCCACAGGGACTTCCTCCGGGCGTCGACGAAGAGCGTGTCGAATGTGCCTACCGGACGACCCAGCCGGTCGATCTGTATCCGCTGCATCTCACCGAGGCGAACACGTACACGCGCGAGGACGGTCGCTCGGTGATCCGGTTGCGGCTCGAACTGCAACCACAGGCGCGGCGCGAACAGCTGGTGGTACCGCGTCTGCGGCTGTATCTGCATGCTGACCGGCCGGTAGCGCTGACGCTGTATGCGGCGCTCACCGCTGAACCGCTTGCCGTGCAGGTGCGTATTCCTGGTTACCCGGAGGACCGTCCCGGCGCGCCTCACGCGATGCGAGGCCTGCATGTCGAACCCGCAGGATTCGCCGCGAACGAGCGTCTGTGGCCGAAGGCCGATAACGCGTTCGGCGGTTATCAGTTACTGCTCGAGTATTTCACGTTCCCGGAAAAATTCATGTTCGTCGACCTCGTCGGTCTCGACATGCAGGCAATTCCGCAGACTGCCGGATATTTCGACGTCGAGATTGTGCTTGCGAAGCCGTATCCGGACGACATGCGCTTTTCGGCCGACAATGTGCGTCTGTTTTGCACGCCGGTCGTCAACCTGTTCGCGCTCGAGGCGGATCCGGTTACGGCGACACAGTTCGAGACGGAATATCGCGTGCATGCGCTCGAGGAGCGCGGCAGACATGTCGAGGTGTACTCGGTTGACACCGTGCAGGGCTTCGAGTCGGGGTCGGGCCAGCGTTTTGAATATGCGCCGTTCGCGTCGTTCCGTCATCGTGGAGGCATGTTGCGCCATGAAATGCCGGAGCGGTATTTCCATACGCGCATCCGGCGCGGACCCTCTGGCAGGTTTGACACGTGGCTTGTGCTCGGTGGTCATGCCTGGGAGCACCAATCGGTACTACCGAAGGAAACGCTGTCGCTGTCTGTCACTGGCACCAACGGCGCGCTACCGCGCAAGGGATTGCGCGAGGCCGGTATCACGCGCATGGGTGGAGGTTTTACGAACATCG
This sequence comes from Paraburkholderia acidicola, assembly GCF_002362315.1. GTDB lineage: Bacteria > Pseudomonadota > Gammaproteobacteria > Burkholderiales > Burkholderiaceae > Paraburkholderia > Paraburkholderia acidicola. The sequence goes on along the minus strand of NZ_MTZV01000002.1, from coordinate 9,751 downwards.
GTTCGGTGCGCAATCTGACTGCACCGACGCTGCCGGTGTACCCGCCCACAGGCGACCGCTTCCAGTGGCGCGTGCTTTCGCACCTGGCGCCCAATTACCTGTCGCTGCTCAATGCGGAAATCCTGCGCGGCTCGCTCGCGTTGTATGACTGGACCGAGGACGAGCTGAACCGGCGCCGGATCGATGCGATCACCGATGTCCAGCATCGACTGCTCCAGAAGCTGGTCAGGGGTGGGCTTCAGCGTGGAGTCGAGATCGAGGTGACGCTCGACAGCGGCCAGTTCGCGGGCGAGGGGGATCTCGAACTGTTCGGTGGCATGCTGAACCGCTTCCTCGGACTGTATGCGACATTGAACCTGTATACAAAGCTGGTCATCGTGTCGCAACCCACCGGGCGACGTATCGAGTGGCCTGACACGAAGGGCGAAGGGGCGCCGTTTTGAACGAGCCACACGCCAGCCTCGGGCAACAGGCGTACGCACAGTATGCGGATCGGTCACTGCTGCCTGTGCTGCTCGTCAACGCGACGCGGATGAACTTCTTCCGGTTCTGCGAGCTGGTCGAACTTGCCGCACCTGGCCGGCCGCCGATCGGCACCACTGATTCACCTGCGAACGAGCCTGTACGCTTTCGCTCACGTGCACGTATCGGCTTTCCGACCCGCGAGATCGATGCGGTCGAATACGACGTGGACAACCCGGCGATGCCGCCCGCGATGCGGACGACGTTTCTTGGACTTTATGGCGTCGATGCGCGCATGCCGGCGTATTTCGTCGACGAGGTGGCTCAAAACCGCGAGGGCGCCGAACCGATGTCGGCGTTCCTCGACCTGTTCCATCACCGCGTCGTCACCCAGTACTACCGCGTCTGGCGCAAGTACCGCTATCCGGCGGGCTTTCGTAGCGCAGGCACGGACGATATTTCGCGCTATCTGCTCAGCTTCGCCGGACTGGGTATTGGCAACCCGGAAACCGGGACGGCAGTCGGCACCCGAAAACTACTGTCGATGCTCGGCCTGACGGGCCAGAAGACACGCACGGTTGAAGGGCTCGCGGGGGTGCTGCAGCACGCAGTACCGGATGCGTGGATCGCCGTGGAAGAGTTCTATCCGGTGTGGGTCAACGTCGAAGGCCGTGAACCTGCTGCACTCGGTGAGAACTGTCTGCTCGGCCGCGGCTTTTACGATCGCAGCAACTCGGTGCACGTTGTGATTACCCCGCAGACCCGCGAATCCGTACTCGGCCTGATGCCAGGGCGGGGCAATCACCGCGAAGTCATGGCGCTGCTGCGGTTCTATCTGGGCTATGAGGCGCAGGCGCATCTGGAGATGCACGTGCGGGCGGAACTGATGCCGGCCCAGCTACTGAACTCCGATCAGGTGAGTCTCGGCTATACCACCCAGTTGCCGCAGCCGGGCGCGCAGGATCGGGCGAACGCGGTCACTCGGGTACAACTGGGTGTCTGGACGGGGAGCCGTGACCGGCAGGTATCACAACAGCGTCCGATGCACTGACGCAGGTGCCGGTGCGGTGACGCGGAGACTCAGGGACATGGAATACGAAGGGGATCAACGGACATGATGCGAAAGCTAAGAATCGGCTCGATGGCACTGGTCGCCCTCGCCATCGCCGGATGCGGAGTGGGACAGGCGGTGAAGGACGGCACAGTCGACGCGGCGAAATGGGCGTTCACCACCCAGATCAGGGCAATGAACCTGGATCTCGTCAGCCGGTCGTCGTTAAACGCAAACGGCGCGGGACAGTCGCTGTCGACGGTGGTGCGGATCTATCAGCTGAAGACGCAGCAGGCGTTCTCGCAGCTCGACTACACGCAGTTGCAGACGAATGATCTTGACGCGCTGAAAGCCGATCTGCTCGCGACGAAGGATGTCGTGTTGCGTCCGGATGCGAGTGCGAGTCTCAGCGAGCCGATGAACAGCGGCGCGGAGTATGTCGGTGTGGTGGCGTTCTTCCGTGATGCCGGACAGGATTCGATGTGGAAGCTGGTGGTGCCGAAGAAACAGTGGAAGCAGACCGACCCGGTGAAGATCGAGGTGCGCGACAACACACTGCAGCTTGTGGGTGACAAAACTGAACCGGTGAAACGGAGTGCGCCGCTGCAGAGCGTGCCGAATCCGCCGAAGTCGAAACCGGGTGTGATCACCGAGTATGGAACTCAGCCTGGGTGAACAGTTGGACGGGTGATCGGCAGCTTTAACCTCGCTTAACCTCGCACTTACCTTCGCTGAGGATTGAAAGGTAACGCCGGGAGCCAAAGACACGGCCGCGTCGGCGGCCTGTTACTTCCTCGACCACTTGATGTGGTGCCCGGGCGACTGGATGGGCCGCGCAAGGCGCCCCACGCTATGCCAAACGATCTCAAAATTGCTTGACAAAGGGAGTGCCACCCTCTAATTTGTCGGGCTAAACAGCAATGATTCTCATTTGCAGTCAATCGTGCTGACAATTGCTTCCTGCGCAACGATTGGTAGGGCGATCGGCAGGTAATCAGTCTCACAGGCCCATTTTGTCATGACGGTATCACCGACAAAATGATAAATGAATCGTATTAGCATTTACAAAGCGGAGTGCTCGATGAGCTGGGGCGACGAAAACACCCATTTCCATGTGGTGATCAACGACGAAGAACAGTATTCGATCTGGCCGGACTACAAGGCGATTCCGGCCGGCTGGCGTGAAGCCGGCAAGTCGGGCAAGAAGGAAGAGTGCCTTGCATGGATCGACGAGGTCTGGACCGACATGCGGCCGCTCAGTCTGCGCAAGGCGATGGCCGACGATGCGGCGAGAGACACGGCAACGCGTACACAGTCTTCAGCGACCTGACCGATGAGCCGTGTTGTCGAAACTCCGGCTGCTGTTGTGCCACTGGATCTGATCTGTCTGCCGCATGCAGGCGGCAATGCGCAGCTGTATCGCGGCTGGGCGGAGCGCCTGCCGTCGACGGTGCGGGTCAGGCCACTGGAATTGCCGGGGCACGGTGCGCGCCTCGCGCACCCGTTGCATACCGACTGGCCCACGCTGATCGAAACGTTGCTCGCCGACGTGCTGAAGCATGTCGATATCAACGGACGCTTCGCGGTGTTCGGCCACAGCATGGGCGCGCTGGTGGGGCTCGAGTTGATTCATGCGATCCGACGTCGTTGCGCTCGCTCACCGGTGTGGTTCGGTGCATCGGCGTGTGTCGCGCCCGAGCGCCGACCGCTCGAAGCGCATTGGCTCGATTGCACGCATGAAGCGATGGTCAGCAAGTTGCGCGGGCTAGGCGGCACACCGGACGCATTGATGAACGATCGCGAATTCATCCAGTTCATGCTGCCGGTATTGCGCGCGGATTTTCATTTGTGCGGCACGTACGCACACCACGCGGCGTCCCTTTCGACCAATGAACGCGCGCCGCTCGACTGCCCGATCGGCGTGTTCACCGGCCGCGACGACAGCGCAACAGCCCGCGCCGAAGACGTGGCCGCATGGTCCGCGCAAACACGCGGTGTTTGCACGCAGCATCGTTTCGACGGTGGCCACTTCTTTCTCGACGCGACGCCCGCACCCGTGCTGACCGTCGTTGCCACTTCTCTTGCTGCCGCGCCCGCCAGGGCTGATTGCCGCGTGCCCGCCGATCTGACTCAAGGTGAAGCATGGATACATTGATCAACAGTATCGACGACGTATTGAATGAAAGCGTGCTCGAGCAAAACGGCACGCGTGTGTTGCAGTTAAGTCCCAAAGAAGCGGGTAGCGTCGAATCGTGTCTGCCGCAACTGCGCGCCGCCATCGAACGTGCGAAGCCGATCTACGGTGGCGTGTTGCTGCGCGGCTTCGATGCGCTCGGCGCCGGTGGCCTCGACAGCTTCGTGTCGACGTTCGGTCAGCCGCTGCTGAGCTATGAGTTCGGTTCCACGCCGCGTAGCAAGGTCGAGAAGGGCGTGTATTCGTCGACCGAGTATCCGGCGGATCAGTGGATCGATCAGCACAACGAGCAGTCGTACACGCTCAAATGGCCCGCATCGATCTGGTTCTATTGCGACATCGCGGCGAACCAGGGCGGTGCGACGCCGGTGGCCGATAGCCGTGTGGTGTATCAGCGACTCGATCCGGCGCTGCGTCGGCGTTTTGCGGACAAGCAGGTGATGTACGTGCGCAACTACGGCAACGGTCTCGATCTGCCGTGGGAGCAGGTATTCGGCACCGACGAGCGCGACGAGGTCGAGCAGTACTGCCGCGCTCACCGGATCGCCTACGAATGGCTCGACGACGGCGAAGCGTTGCGCACGCGCCAGGTGTGCCAGTCGGAGTTGCGTCATCCGGTCACCGGTGAAACGGTCTGGTTCAATCAGGCGCATCTCTTTCATGTGTCGAACCTGCCGCCGGCGGTGCGCGAGGCATTGCTCGAAGTGGTCGATGAAGAGTACCTGCCGCGCAACACCTGCTTTGGCGACGGCACGCCGATCGATGCCGCGATCCTCGACGAAATCCGCGCGGTGTATCGCGACGCGATGCTGTCATTCGACTGGCAGGCAGCCGACCTGGTGGCACTCGATAACGTGTTGATGTCCCATGGCCGGGCACCGTTTTCCGGCAAGCGACGTGTGCTGGTGGCGATGACCGGCTAGTACGTCTGCCATTCGCGGCACGCAGCCAGCGGTGCGCTACGGGCTCCGCGCGATAGCCGATCCCTTGAGAGATAAAGGATTCTTTAATCATGACCCAAGCTACGCCTTCGCTGTTCGATTTCTCGCCATTCGATGGCCAGAGCGAGCATTACGTATCGCTCATCAAGCAGTTTTCTTCGGCCGGGCCGTTTCGCAGTGCGACGGTCGATGAGCTGGTACTCGATAGCGACTATCACCGCCGTCCGCTGCGCCCCGAGGATTTCGAGTTCCTCAAGTTCATGAAGCCGGTGCGCCAGCACAACGTTAGCCGGCTGCCGGCGCTCGCGTCGAACCGCACGCTGCTGTCGATCTACGAACTGGATGTCGTGCGGCTGCCGCGCAGCGCCGACGCATCCGAGTGGGAACATTTCAGCGGCTTTTACCGCGACGAGACGAAAGCACTCGGCGCGCAGATCGCACCGTTTCTCGAAGGCTACGCATTCGACTATCTCGCCCGTGATGTGGGCGCGGCTCAGGACCTCGACAGCGAGGCCGCACGGCTCGCCCATATCGTCGAAGACGAAAGCGTGTTCTGGGACGAAACGTTCGCACGGTTGATGCGCAACGATTATCTCGAGGAAGGCTTGCGTTTCATCATGGTGCAACGCTGGGCGCTCGCAGCATCGAAGCGACGCGCGATGGCACGCGCCACGGCGAGCGGTTTCTTCGACGGCGTGCCGCAAGACGTGCGTCCGGCGCTTGAAGGTGATCTTCCCGACGACGCGCTGTTGCAACGCGTAGCGAGCGCAGTCGGCGTCACGCGCGAGCAGCACGCGTACTGGCAGTTCTATCTGCCGACCAGCCTCGCCAAGTGCAACTTGCTGTACGCACTCGGACGCAGGCCGGACCGCGCCTTCGGTTTCGTCGGCGCGGCGTTCGCCGCAGAAGCTGAATGGCTCGCCTTCGGCCTCGCGCTCGAGCGCGCCTGCGCCCATCTGCAGGCCACGAAGCGTCGTCCGGGCGATGCCGCCGAACGTAAAGCGGCACTCGTCGCCCGCTTCAGGCAAACCCTGCAAGCCGTCACTGAACGCTATGGCCACGCAGCCTTCGAGCAATGCGTGCAAGGCGCTACAGCGGGCGAACGTCTCGCCGAGCGTGGTCGCTGGGATCTTGGCGAGCAGTTGCGCTGGCTGTCCGCGATCAGCCGGTATTGCGAATTCGCGCGGCGCATCAGCACGCGCATCGATGCCGAGTGCCCGGACATCGATCGCGAAACGTTTGTCGAGCCGCACGAGATGTGCTCGACGACACACGTTCACAACGATCACCGGCTCGTCACGATTCAGGAAGGCGACATGCTGTTCTGGGGCAACGTCGGCATGCAGCTCAAGATGCACCAGGGCGACATGGTGCTGATTCCCGATGGACGTTTGCATGGTTCGACCGTGGTATCGGGCGAATGCACGTATCACCAGCCGATCATTCCGGATGACTGGGTGCAGGCGCTGGTTGCCGAGCTGGATGCGCCCGTGCCGGCCTGAGCGGTTGCCGCGGTTGCCATAACGGCGGAGCGCATGACGTTCCGCTCGCCAGGCGCTTCGTACGAGAGCGCCGGTATCCCCCACAAGCAAAGGTAAGCGAGTGCCCGTGAGCGGGCAGGTATTTGCGCGCCCGTCGAACGTGTCCTGCATCGCGCGGATACCGCGACGTTCGTGGCGCAGGTGGGTGACGACCAAAAGGAATGAGCATGCAAGCAAACAACGACGCGGCACTGCCGGTATCGCTGCAATCGCCTGAAACCGCCGATGCGGCGCAAAGCGCGTACGACTTCGATCCGGGCGACTGGAAGAGCCGGATCATCGACGGGCGCGCAACGGGCGCGAGTGTGCAACCGCCGGCGTGGCTGGATGACTCATACGCGATGTTGCGCGAGCAGGTGATGCATCCGGAGTACCCGTGCTTTTTCGGCACGATGGCCGAAAAGCGCGGCGAGATGTTCTATGGGTACGTGAACGGCAAGGACATCAGCGGGCTGGCCGCCACGATGCAGACTTTTTCCGAACTGGCATCGCTGCCGCAGTATCGCAAGAACAACATCGCCGTGTTCTTCGAGCCCGATCAGCAACCGCTCGCGCACGAGGCTTATCAGCAGTTCTTCTGGCACGCGTTGCAGCATCTGCACAACGTCGATCCCGATCCGGAAGCGGATCATCAATATGAGCCGTCGCACGAGGACTGGGAGTTTTCCTTCGCTGGCGTGCAGATGTTCGTGGTCTGCGCGTGTCCGTCGTTCCAGGTGCGTCATAGCCGCAACCTCGGCCCCGGCATGGTGCTGCTGTTCCAGCCGCGCAGTGTGTTCGTCGACACGATCACGAACAAGGTGATCGGCCGCGAAGCGCGCAACCAGGTGCGCAAGCGGCTCGAAACCTGGGATGACATCGGTGCGCATCCGGATCTCGGTTTCTACGGCGATCCTGGCAACCTCGAGTGGAAGCAGTATTTCCTGACCGATGAGAACGTTCGCGCGGAAGATCGTTGTCCGTTCTTGAAGCGGCAGAAGGCGCAGGCGGAGGCAGCGGCGCAGACAGTGGCGCAGACAACGCAGGCAGAACATGCGCAGACGGGCGCCGCCCGCGAACAGTTCACGCCCGTGGCGCCCACTGTGGACACGATGAGCGGTCTGCCGCATGGCACGCATCCGTCACGCGGCCCGTTGCGCGACAGCGCATTCCAGCATCCGGTTGCGCGACCGCGTGCGACGGATCAGTGGCAGGCCGCGATTCCCCAGGATGGCTCGGGTCACGGCGAACAAAGCGAAAGTTAATGACATGACCACAGACGGCGCGCGTGCATGGCGCGCCGTCTGCGCATCGCACTGTTTCACCGCATTTCTCAATCGCGCAAGCGGTTAGCAACAGACAGGCAACAGACAAATGAGCGACACAAAAATCGCAGCGACCCCCGATCTGCTCACGGTATCGAAAACGTATGTGAAGCTGCCGGCGGACAAGCGTCAGCAGTTTCGCCGTCAGTTGCGTGAGCGCGGCATTCGTCCGCACAAGCTGCCGATCGTGCCGTTTCCCGAGCGCGGCCCTGCGTGTCCGCTGTCCCATGCGCAGGAACGCATGTGGTTTTTGTGGCGTCTCGATCCATCGAGCGCGGCCTATAACATCACGGGCGCCGTGCGCCTGCAGGGTGTGCTCGAACGCCGCGCGGTGAAGATCGCGCTCGAGCGGATCGTCGCGCGGCACGAGAGCCTGCGCAAGCACTTCACCGAACACGACGGCGTGCCGATGCAGGTCACCGGCCCGACTGACTATGGCTGGCGCGAACTCGACGCCGAGCCCGATGCGTCGCTTGCTGCGCTGCTGGAGCGCCTGACCAGCGAGCCATTCGATCTGGAGCGCGGTCCTCTGCTGCGCGTGGCGCTTGTGCGCACCGCAGCGGACGATCATGTGTTGCACGTAGCGATGCACCACATCGTGTCCGACGGACTGTCGATCGATGTGTTCGTCGACGAATTCGTTACGGCGTATCGCATCGCGTGCGGTGTGTCGACGGATTCCGTTGAGCATCATGGGAAGAATGATGCAACCGATGTCGCAGCGGATGCGCCGGACATTCAGTACGGCGATTACGCGACATGGCAGCGCGAGTGGCTCGACGACGAATCGCTGGCCGGGCAGCTGGACTACTGGCGCAAGGAGCTTGGCGGCGAGCAACCGATTCTCGAGTTGCCGCTTGCACGCACGCGCACCGGCATGCGCAGTCCGGCGGGCGGTAGCGTGTCGCGCAGTGTGGCGCCGCATGTCGTCAATGCGTTGCGTCAGCTGTCCCTCGCGGGCGACTGCACGCTATTCATGACGTTGCTGGCCGCGTACGACGTGCTGCTGTCGCGCTACAGCGGACAGGACGATATCCGCGTCGGCGTGCCGGTGTCTGGGCGCGACCGTGACGAGACGGAGCGTCTGATCGGTTTTTTCGTCAACACGCTGGTGATCCGCGCGCAGATGGATGGCGTGTCGCGCTTTGCCGATCTGCTCGCGCAGGTGCGCACGCGCACGCTCGATGCTTACGCGCGCCAGGATGTGCCGTTTGCGCGGCTCGTGCAGGAGTTGCAACCGCAACGCAGCTTCGGACACACGCCGCTATTTCAGACGATGTTCAATTACCTCGGCGCGGATCGTGGGCCGATCCGCTTGCCGGGTTTGACCGTTTCCAACATCACCGCCGATCTGCAGACCTCGCGTTTCGATCTGGTGCTGTCTGCGCGTGAGCAGGGTGATGGCCTCGAGGTGTCGTTCACGTACGCACGTGACGTACTGGATGGCTCGACGGTGTCGCGGATGCTGGATCACTACGTATCGCTGCTGGAGCAGGTGGGTGCGCGCGGGGAGGTGCATCTGGGCGAGCTGGTACTGAAGGAAGAGAGCCCGCGAGCGGCTCTCGCCGCACATGGTTTCGAGCCGGTGGGCGAACGCATCGCGACGCGGGCGCTGCAGCAGCCGCAGGCGCCCGCAGTGCACTGCGAGGGCGCACGGCTTAACTACGGCGAACTGCAGACGTGGTCGGGACGCCTCGCACAGGCACTGCGCACGCGCGGCGTGAGCGCAGAGACACGCGTGGGCCTGTGCGTGACACGCGGCCCGGGGCTGGTGGCGGCGCTGGTGGGCGTGCTGCGCTCAGGCGGCGCGTTCGTGCCGCTGGACCCGGCGTACCCGGCTGAGCGCCTGGCGACGATGCTCGACGATGCGCAGGTGAGCTGCGTGCTGGCCGACGCGACGACGCTGGCGAGTTGCGGAGAACTGTTCGCGGGTCGCGAGGTGATCGATATCGGTACGGTGGAGGCTGAAGACGAGACCTTGCCGGAGATCGTGATCCACCCGGAACAGCTGGCGTACGTGATCTACACGTCAGGCTCGACAGGCCGCCCGAAAGGGGTAGCGGTGAGCCACGTGGCGCTGTCGCGACACCTGGACGACTTCATCGGCACCTACGGGATCAGCGGGGCGGATACGCAGCTGCAGTCCTCGACAGTGAACTTCGACGTGGCGCTGCACGAGCTGCTGCCGGCGCTGGTGCAGGGCGGCCAGGTGGAAATGCGCGGCCCGCAGCTATGGGACATCGAGACGACGAGCCGGC
>NZ_MTZV01000001.1 GCF_002362315.1 Paraburkholderia acidicola | reverse complement strand
TCGCACAGCAGGCCGTGCAGACACCGCAGGCGATGGCGATCCGCTGCGGACAGCAGACGCTCAGTTACGCGCAGCTCGATCGCTGGTCGGATCACATTGCCGGAGAACTGCAGGCGCGCGGTGTGGGTGCGGAGCAGTGCGTGGGTGTGTGCGTGAACCGCTCGGTGGGGATGGTGGCGGCGTTGCTGGGGGTGATGAAGGCGGGCGCGGCGTACCTGCCGCTGGACCCGGCGTTCCCGGCGGAGCGGCTCGCGTACATGCTCGACGATGCGCAGGCCGGGTGCGTTGTCACTGACGCGGCGTGTGTCGCGCAACTCGGCGAGGTGCTGGACGGCTGTGAGCGCGTGATGCTGGATCTGGCCGACGCGCAGGGTGAAGCAACAGGGAACGAAGCAACGAAGCACGAAGCAGTATCCATCCATCCCGCACAACTGGCCTACGTAATCTACACATCGGGCTCGACAGGACGCCCGAAGGGCGTGGGAGTCCCGCACGAAGCACTGGACCGTTTCCTCGCCAGCATGAAGGGGCGACCCGGAATCAACGAAGACGACGTGTGGTTAAGCGTAACGACGCTGTCGTTCGACATCGCGGCACTGGAACTCTATCTGCCGCTGATCGCCGGTGCCCGCATCGAACTGGCCGCCCGCGAAGACGTGGTCGACGGCGAGCGTTTCGCGACGCTGCTGGAGCAGAGCGGTGCGACGATCCTGCAGGCTACGCCGATGGGCTGGAAGGTGCTGCTCGAAGGCGGCTGGCAGGGACAGGCCGAAGGCCGGCCACTGAAGGGCCTGTGCGGAGGCGAAGCCTTGCCGCGGGAACTGGCACTGCGACTGCAGGCGCGCGGCGTCGCACTGTGGAACATGTACGGTCCGACCGAGACAACGATCTGGTCGAGCGTATGCGATCCGGAAGACGTCGCCCGCGGCACGGGGATGTCAGTCGAACTGGGCGAGGCGATCGAGGGCACCCCGCTGCGGCTGATCGATCGCAGCGGCGCAGCGGTGCCGCATGGCGGGATCGGGGAGCTGTGCATCGGCGGCACGAACCTCGCGCGCGGCTATCGCGGGCGGGCGGCACTGAGCGCGGAGCGCTTCGTGCCGGACCCGTTCGATGCGAGTGGCAGGGGTGGGCGGCTGTACCGGACCGGTGACCTGTGCCGCTTCGATGGAGCGGGACGTCTGGTGTACGTGGGACGGGCCGACCAGCAGGTGAAGCTGCACGGCTTCCGGATCGAGCTGGGCGAGATCGAGGCGGTACTGGGTCGCAGCGCGCAGGTGCGCGATGCAGCTGTGGCGCTGAGGACGGTTGCGGGGCAGACACTGCTGGTGGGGTATGTGGTACCGCTGAACCCGGAAGACACGGCGATAGGGGAAGCACCGCTGCGCGCCCAGATGGCACAGTCACTGCCGTCGTACATGGTGCCGCAGCGCATCGTGACGCTTGCCGCGTTGCCGCTCACGCACAACGGCAAGCTGGACCGCAACGCATTGCCGCTGCCTGATGCCGGTAGCGACACGGCACATCACGTCGAACCGCACACACCGACCGAACGCACGCTTGCCGCAATCTGGCAGCAGGTGCTCGGTGTGCAGCGTGTCTCTGCACATGACGACTTCTTTGCACTCGGCGGCGACTCGCTGCGCACGCTGCAAGTGGCGCGGCTCGCACGAGAGGCTGCTCTGCGCGGCTTCGGCATCGAAACGCTGTTCGCGAGGCCCCGGCTCAGCGACCTCGCTGCGCATATCGATACATGGGCAGAGCGTCTCTCGTCGAACATCGTGCCGATGAACGCGCCGAACGCGCCAACAACCGTATTTGCGCTGCATCCGGCCTACGGCCTGATCGCCGAATACCGCACGCTCGCGCGGCAACTCGATGGCATTGCGACCGTGTATGGCGTGCAGTCGCCGCTCTACAGCGACCCGCAGTGGTGGGCCCGCGATCTCGATGCACTCGCCAGCGATTACGCCGCGCGGGTACGCGAAGTGCAGCCGCAGGGTCCCTATCGCCTGATCGGCTGGTCGCTCGGCGGGCTGCTCGCACTCGAAGTCGTTGCACAACTCGAAGCAGCAGGCGAGACAGTCGAGTTCGTCGGTCTGATCGATGCGGGTATGCAGGACAACGTGCGTCACGATGCAACGCGCGCCGCCGAACTTCTGGCCCACAGACGCACCGTGACGAGTGAAGAGGTCGCTGCCTTCTGGACCGATGCCGACGCGGAGCGCCAGCACTGGCGCACGCTGCTCGGCGACACCGCCGACGACCCGACGACGCTCGGCAACGTCCTGCTCGCGATCGAGCAATTGAAGGCGCTGACCGCGAACTGGCGCACCCGTCAGGTGAAGGCACCGCTGACGATCTGGTGGGCCGGCCGCAACGTCGACGCAGTGCATGACGCGCCACGCATCGACCCCCGCGTCCTCGAAGAAAAAACCGCGCGCTGGCGCGCCTGCAGTAGTGGCGAAACGGTGCTGGCGGGCGTGATCGATACCGATCACCCGGGCATCGTCCAGCATCCGATGCTGTTCGACAGCCTGGCCGCGCGACTCGCGGACCGGCACAACGATGCAGCAGTTTTCACAGGATCAGTAAATGGCTGACAACATGATTGAACGGCTGCGCGCGCTGGCAGCGTCGCGCGCCACGGACACCGCGCTCGTCGTCGTCGACGCGCAAGGCGACACGCGCTACGACTACGCGGCGCTCGACCGTCGCGCGGCCGCGCTCGCCGCGTTCCTGCAACGCCGCGGTGCAAATGGCGAACGTGCCTTGCTGTTGATGGATAGCGGCGTGGACTACGTGAGCGCGTTCTTCGGCTGCCTGTATGCGAACGTGATCGCGGTGCCCGCGTATCCGCCCGAATCGCAGCGCGCCCAGCATCTTGCGCGCCTGCAGGCCATCGCCGCGGACGCCGACGCGCGCTTCGTGCTGACCACGCAGGCGCTTGCCGAACGCTATGGCGAAGCGTTCGCCGCGATCGCACCGCATGCGACGGTGATTGCCGTCGACGCGCTCGATGAATCCACTACGTCGCAGCAAGCCACCACCGATGCCTCCGACGCCTTCGTCCCCCATCGCGCCGCACCGCCCGACGTCGCTTTCCTGCAATACACGTCGGGCTCCACCTCGACGCCCAAAGGCGTGATGGTGACGCACGGCAGTCTGTGGGCCAACGAGATCGCGATCAAGCAAGGCCTCGGTGTAGGCGACGACGATGTGTTCGTCAGCTGGTTGCCGCTCTATCACGACATGGGGCTGATTGGTTCGATGTCGCAACCGGTGTTCAGCGGCATTCCGCTCGTGCTGATGTCGCCGCAATATTTTCTGGAGCGTCCGGTTCGCTGGCTCGAAGCGATCGCGCGACATCGCGGGACGATTTCGGGCGGTCCGGATTTCTCGTACCGCCTGTGCGCGGACCGGGTCAACGACGAACAGCGCGCGGCACTCGATCTATCGACGTGGCGGGTCGCGTTCTCGGGTTCCGAACCGGTGCGCAAGGCGACGCTCGATGCTTTCGTCGAGCGTTTCGCCGCGAGTGGCTTCGATGCCAGTGCGCTTTATCCGTGTTATGGCCTGGCCGAGGCGACGCTGTTCGTGACCGGCGTGGTACGAGGCGCGGGCGTGCTCGCGCCTTCGTTCGCGGAGCATGGTCTGGCAGCAGGACGCGCATTGCTAACCGATGCAATCGATGCAACGGCATCCGGCGTCGCACTCGTCTCGTGCGGTACGGTGGTGAGTGACCACGTTGTGCAGATCGTCGACAGGCAAAGCGGTGCACCGCTCGAAGCGGGCGCATTAGGCGAGATTCTGGTCTGCGGCCCGAGCGTGGCCGCTGGCTACTGGAATCGTGCGGACGATACCGCGCGAACCTTCATCGAACGCGCTGGCGAGCGTTGGCTGCGCACCGGTGATCTCGGTTTTCTTCACGACGGCAATCTCTATGTAGCCGGCCGCCTGAAAGACCTGCTGATCGTACGCGGACGCAACCTGTATCCGCAGGATCTCGAGCTGACGATCGAACGTGAAGTGGAACTCGTGCGACGCGGCCGGGTGGCGGCATTCGCGGTGCAGATCGATGGCGTGGAGGGCATCGGTATAGCGGCCGAGGTGTCGCGCAACATGCAGAAACTGGCCTCCGCCGACGCGATCGCCGGCGTGCTGACCGAAGCGATCGCGCTGGCATGTGGCGAGCCCGCGGCAGCAGTCGTGCTGCTCAATCCGGGCGGCTTGCCGAGGACATCGAGCGGCAAGGTGCAGCGAGCGGCCTGCGTGCAAGGCTGGAATACGCGCTCGCTCGATGCGTACACGTACTTCCTGCACGGGCGGCGTCTCGATGCGGCATCGACGGATGCCGCCGCGGCGCAGGCACCGCGGCCCGGTATCGAAGCGGAACTTGCCTCGATCTGGCGCGATGCATTGCGTGCCGCACCGACCACGCGCGACGACAGCTTTTTCGCGCTGGGGGGTAATTCACTGGCCGCGGTTCAGGTGACCGCTGCGGTAGCGGCGCGCTGGCAGATCGGCTATGCGGTGCGCGATGTCTTCCGCGCGCCGGTACTCAAGGACGCTGCGGCAGCGATCGAAACGTTGCGTCAACAAGGTGACTCGACGGCGCCGCTGCAGATCGCCCGACTACCCGATGCGCAGCGCCGTGTTGCGCGCGCATCGAACGCACAACGCTCGCTCTGGCTCACGTGGGCGAGCGAGCCAGCGAGCGCCGCCTACAACATGAGCGGCGAACTACGCATCGACGGACCGTTGCAATCCGCAGCGTTGCAGCGTGCATTCGGCAGACTCTTCGACGAGCACGAGATTCTGCGCGCGCGTTTCGAACTCGATGACGACGGCGTGCCGCTGCAGATCATCGACGAAAGTGTGCGGCCGGCATTGTCGTTCACCGATATCGCTGACGATCGCGTGAATTCATCCGATGCAGCACTGAACGCGCTACGCCAGTTGACCGAACAGATCGCGCATCAACCGTTCGATCTCGAACACGGCCCGCTGCTGCGTGCGCATCTGGTTCGCCTCGCACCGGACGATCATCGTTTGCTGATTGCGGTGCATCACATCGTCGCCGATGGCTGGTCGGTGAATCTGCTGCTGGCGTCGCTGGCGGCGGCCTATCGTGCGCAGATCGATGGTGCTACGGAGATCGTCGGCGCCCACTCATCGCCGCTTCAATACGCGGATTTCGCCGCGTGGGAACACACGACACTCGACGACGCAACGCTCACGCGTCAGCTTGCGTACTGGCGCACGCAACTTGCCACCGACGGCGATGCTGCCACCGCGGCGAGACTGTTCGAGCGGCCCGCTACCGCGCACGCAGACCGTACTGGCCGGCAGCACAGCCTGGTTTTCAGATTGCCGGAACACACCGCAACGAGGCTCAAGCGTTTCGGCGAGCAGCGCAATGCCTCGCTCTTCATGACGATGCTGGCAGTCTTCAATGTTGCTTTGCACCGTCTGAGCGGCAAGCACGATATCCGCGTCGGCGCGCCGCTATCGAGCCGCCGGCATGCCGAGACGCAATCGATGGTCGGCTATTGCATCAGCATGCAGGTACTACGCATGCAGGTCGATGTGCACGATAGTCTGCATACGCTCGTCGACATGGCGCGCGAAGTGGTGCTCGCGGCGCATGAGCATCAGGATGTACCGTTCGATCGTCTCGTCAGTGCATTACTCCCTAACCGCGCGCGTGGCGATGAAGCGCTTTTCCAGGTCAAGCTGACCGAGCAGCGGCCGTTCCTGCGCGATGCGTTTGCGCCACTCGATACGCAATTGACCGTGCTGTTGAACGAGACGCCGCACTTCGACCTCGCCCTCGATTTCACGGACAACGCAACAGATAACGCAACGGACAAGGCAGGCATCGAATGCCTTCTCGCCTATGACGACGCGGTATTCAACGTCGATTTCGCGAACCGCTTTGCGAACCTGTTCGAAGCGCTGGCAGCAGCGCTCGTCGATGCACCCGACACCGAACTTGCGCAATTGCCCAACACACCGGTTTCACGCGCAGAGCAGGGAACGTCGCGTCCTTATCCCGCCGGCGATGTGCTAACGCTATGGAATGACAGCGTCGCACGCGCGCCGGGCAAGATTGCGTTGCACGATCGCGAGCGTACAGTGAGCTTCGCCGAACTCGACGCAGCCGCCGATGCACTGGCGTGCCAGTTGCGTGCGGCTGGCGTGACCGACGAGGCGCGTATCGGCGTTTATGCGGGACGGTCGGCCGAACAGGTGCTTGGCATGCTGGCCGCGTTCAAGGCAGGCGCCACCTGGGTGCCGCTCGATCCGCAGATGCCTGCCGCGCGGATTGCCGCGCAACTCGCCGACTGCGGTGCGGTTGCGATTCTGCATGCCAACACGTGTCCCGCGGAACTGGCGACTGCCGGTGCCGTCTCGACCACATTGCCACTTGTGTTTGCTCCCGCCGTCGACGCCGTACGTGACGTAGTGCGTCGCACACCGCATGGCGAGCGTGCGGCGTATCTGATCTACACATCCGGCTCGACAGGCACACCCAAAGGCGTCGTGATCAGCCAGCGTGCGCTCGCGGACTACGTCCAGGGCTTGCTCGAAACGCTGGGCGCAGCGGTGCCTGGCGCAGACGCGTCGTTCGCCATGGTGTCGACGCCGGCGGCCGACCTTGGGCACACGGTGTTGTTCGGCGCGCTGTGCTCGGGTCGCACGCTGCATCTGCTCGCGCCGGAACTCGCGTTCACGCCGGATCTGTTTGCACAGTACATGGCGCAACATCGCGTGGATGTGCTGAAGATCGTCCCGAGCCATCTCGCGGCGCTGCTGTCGGCGGCCCGCGCAGAGGACGTGCTGCCGGCGCAGGCGCTGATACTCGGTGGTGAGGCGACACCGGCTGCGCTGCTCGAGCGTATCGAAGCGCTCAAACCGGCATGCCGGATTTTCAATCACTACGGGCCGACCGAAACGACGATCGGCGTCGCGATGCATGCGCGTGCTAGCGGCGAGCGTCCGGGTGAAGGACTGCCGCTCGGCATGCCGTTACCCAATGCGCGCCTCTATGTGCTCGATGAGCGGATGAACCGCGTGCCGGTGGGCACGGCTGGCGAACTGTATCTGGGTGGACCGGGTGTTGCGCGCGGTTATTACGGCCGGGCGCAGCTCACTGCCGAACGTTTTGTTCCCGATCCGTTCGTGCCGGGCGCGCGCGTCTATCGCTCGGGCGATCTCGCGCAACTCGATGCGGACGGTACGCTCCGCTACCTCGGCCGCAGCGACGATCAGGTGAAAGTGCGCGGCTATCGCGTCGAGCCTGCTGAGATCGAGCGTGTGCTGCTCGGCATCGAGGGTGTGCGCGCAGCCGCGGTGCTTGCACACGATGCGGCAGCGGGCAAGCGCCTTGCCGCGTTCGTCACCGGCGAGTGCGATAGCGCCGCGGTGCTGACGGATCTCGCGCAGCGCCTGCCGGATTACATGGTGCCGGCCGACCTGCTTGTGTTGCGCGAATTACCGCTCAATGCGAACGGTAAGCTCGATCGCGCTGCATTGCTGGCACAGTTATCCGAAGCGACGGCTTATCGCGTGAATCCGGGCAGCATCGACGCGCCTCGTGGCGCAGCGGAGAGTGCGCTGGCGCAGATCTGGGCCGGTGTACTCGGCGTCGATGCGGCAACGCTCGGTCGTGAGATGAATTTCTTCGAAGCGGGTGGCGATTCGATCCTCGGGTTGAAGGTGGTGGCGAAGGCGAAGAAGGCCGGTCTGAAGGTGACACCGAAGCAACTGTTCGAGCGTCGCACACTGGCGGAAATCGCGGCGAGCGCGTTGCCTGGCGACAGGCGTGCGGACGCATCTGCTGCACCGGCGGAAGCGACGATTCGACGGCTGCCTGACAACGCGCGCATGTGCACTGAAGCGTCTTACGCGCAGCAACGTCAGTGGTTCCTGTGGCAACTGTCACCGGAGAGTAGCGCGTATCACGTGGCAGGTGGCCTGCGGTTACGGGGAGAAGTCAACGCAGCGGCACTGCGTACGAGCTTCGAGGCGATCGTCGCGCGCCATGAGGTACTGCGCACACGCTTCGTCGCCGACGATGCAGGCCGTGTCGAACAGCACATCGAACCGGCTGTGGAACTGGACTGGCGCGAGGCATCGCTGGCAGAGGGTGCACTGGACGAGGCAGCCCGCACACTGGCCAGCGAACCGTTCGATCTGACCCACGGCCCGCTGCTGCGCGTGGCGCTGTTCAGCGTGAACGGTGTGAATGGTGTGAACGCGCAGGAACACCTGCTGGTGCTGTCGATGCACCACATCGTCTCGGACGGCTGGTCGGTGCAGGTGCTACTCGATGAACTGGTAGCGCACTACCGCGCCGCGGTGCTGGGCGAGCCGCTGACGCTCGCGCCGCTGCCGGTGCAGTACACCGACTACGCGACATGGCAGCGTGAGTGGCTCGACGCAGGCGAGCGCGAGCGGCAACTGACGTACTGGCGCAGCATGCTCGGCGACGAACACCCGGTGCTGGCCCTGCCCACCGATGCGCCGCGCCCGGCCCACGCCTCGTTCCACGCTGCACGTCATGGCTTCACACTGCCGGCAGCACTCGCCGATGCAGTGCGTGCACAGGCACAGCGCAACTCGGCGACACCGTTCACGGTGCTGCTGGCCGCATTTCATGCATTGCTGTACCGCTACACCGGACAGGCAGAAGTACGCACGGGCGTGCCGGTGGCAAACCGTCACCGGGTCGAGACCGAAGGGCTGATCGGCTTCTTCGTGAACACGCAGGTGCTGGCCAGCCGGCTCGATGCGTCGACAAACGCGTCGGGTCTACTGACCCAGGTACGCGAGGCGACCCTGGGTGCGCAGTCGCACCAGGACCTGCCGTTCGACGTGCTGGTCGATGCGCTGCACGTGCAGCGCAGCCTGAGCCACAGTCCGCTGTTCCAGGTGATGTTCAATCACCAGCGTCGCGACTGGCGGGTGCTGCAGCAACTGCCGGGGATGACGATCGAGCCGTACCGGCTGGCCAATCCAATGGCGCAGTTCGAGCTGCTGCTGGATACGCGCGAGGAAGCGGACGGCACGCTGTCGGTGGAATTCACCTACGCACGCGAACTGTTCGGGGCACAGACCATCGGGCGTATGGCGCAGCACTATGAGCGGCTGCTGGAGGCGTTCACCGGTGAGGGGAGCGTCACACCGCTGGATGCAATCGTGCTGCCGGGCGAGGACGAACGCGACGAACTGGACCGCTGGAGCCGCAACCCGCAACAGTACAGGTACACACAGCCGGTGCACCGCCTGTTCGAGCGTCATGCACACGCACACCCCGACGATGAAGCGCTGGTGTACGGCGAGACATCGTTGAGCTATGGCGAACTGAACGCACAGGCGAACCGTCTCGCGCACTGGCTGATGCAGCAGGGCATCGGTGTCGAGGCGAAGGTGGGCGTCGCCGCGGAGCGCTCGGTGGAACTGGTCGTCGCGCTGCTGGCGATCATGAAGGCGGGCGCGGCGTATGTGCCGCTGGACCCGTCGTACCCGGCCGACCGCCTCGCGTACATGCAGGCCGATAGCGGCCTGGGTCTGCTGCTGTGCCAGCGCGGCATTGTGTTACCGGAAGTAGAAGGCGTGCGCCGGATCGACCTGGACACACTGGACGTGACAGGCTGCGCCAACAGCAATCCGGCGGTGCCGTTGCACGGCGCGAACCTCGCGTATGTGATCTACACGTCGGGCTCGACGGGACGTCCGAAGGGCGTGGGCAACCGTCACGATGCGCTGTACAACCGGCTCGAATGGATGCAGCAGGCCTACGGCCTGCAACGCGGCGAAACGGTGCTGCAGAAGACCCCGTTCAGCTTCGACGTGTCGGTCTGGGAATTCTTCTGGCCGCTGATGGTGGGCGCACGTCTGGCCGTGGCCGCACCGGGCGCGCATCGCGATCCGGCGCAACTGGCCGCGGCGATCGTCACGCACCGGGTGAGCACGCTGCACTTCGTGCCGTCGATGCTACAGGCGTTCGTCGCGAGTGGCCATGCGTCGCGCTGCACGGGCGTGCTCAGACGCATCGTGTGCAGTGGCGAGGCACTGCCGGCCGAGTTGCAGACACGGGTGTTCGAGGTGCTGCCGGAGGTGGAGCTGCACAACCTGTACGGACCGACCGAAGCGGCGATCGATGTGACGTCGTGGCAGTGTCGTGCAGAGGGCGGGCTGGCGGTGCCGATCGGTACGCCGATTGCGGCGACGCAGACGTGGGTGCTCGATGCGCACATGCAGCCGGTGCCGCGCGGGGTGGCGGGTGAACTGTACCTGGGGGGCGTGGGGCTTGCGCGTGGTTATCTGGGGCGCCCCGGGCTGACCGCGGAGCGTTTCGTACCGGACCCGTTCGACCTCGAAGGTCGGGGTGCGCGGCTGTACCGCACGGGGGACCTGGTGCGCTGGCGTGCGGACGGCGTACTGGACTACCTGGGTCGGCTGGATCATCAGGTGAAGATCCGGGGCTTCCGGATTGAACTGGGTGAGCTTGAAGCGCGGCTCGTGGAACTGGATGGCGTGCGTGAGGCGGTGGTGATTGCGCACGAAGGGCGGCTGGTAGCGTATGTGACGCCGGTGACCACAACTGACGCGGCAACTGAAGCCCTGGACGTAGCAGAACTGAAATCGCAGCTCGCACGCGCGGTGCCGGACTACATGGTGCCGTGGCGGATCGTGGCACTGGAGACGCTGCCGCTCGGCGTGAACGGCAAGGTGGAGCGGCGCGCATTGCCGCTACCACAGGCAGCAGCCACCGACGACAGCACGAAGGAAGCACCACAGGGCGAAACAGAAACGCAACTGGCCGCAATCTGGTCGCAGCTGCTGAACGTCGAGCACATCGGCCGACACGACAACTTCTTCGACCTCGGTGGTAACTCGTTGATGGCGGTGCGTCTGAACGCCCGCATCGGTCTCGAACTGAACGCGACCTTACCGTTGGCCGCGCTTTTCGAAGCCCCGACGATCGAGGCGCTGGCGGTATTGATCGATCGCGCTCGCGATGCAACCCCAGGCGAGCAGGCATTGGACGAACTCGATGCCTTCCTCGACACCCTATAAGCAAGACTCATGGAAAAAGACAAGGCACAGCGCGTTGCAGAGCGCTTCATCGAACTGACGCCGGAAAAGCGGCAGTTGTTCTGGCAAAAGATGGTCGAGCAGGGCGTGACGCCGGCGCAGTTGCCGATCTTGTCGCGAACCCGATCGGCGGGGCAGTTGCTGCCGGTCTCTTACGCGCAGCAGCGTCAATGGTTCCTGTGGCAGCTGTCACAGGAGAGCAGTGCGTATCACGTGGCAGGCGGTCTGCGGTTACGGGGCGAAGTGAACGCAGCGGCGCTGCGCACGAGCTTCGAGGCGATCGTCGCGCGCCATGAGGTACTGCGCACGCGCTTCGTCGCCGACGATGCAGGCCGTGTCGAACAGCGTATCGAACCGGCTGTGGAACTGGACTGGCGCGAAGCATCGCTGGCAGAAGAGGCACTGGACGACGCAGCCCGCGCACTGGCCAGCGAACCGTTCGATCTGCCCCACGGCCCGCTGCTGCGCGTGGCGCTGTTCAGCGTGAACGGTGTGAATGGTGTGACCGAACAGGAACACCTGCTGGTGCTGTCGATGCATCACATCGTCTCGGACGGCTGGTCGGTGCAGGTGCTGCTCGATGAACTGGTAGCGCACTACCGCGCCGCGGTGCTGGGCGAGCCGCTGACGCTCGCGCCGCTGCCGGTGCAGTACACCGACTACGCGACATGGCAGCGCGAGTGGCTCGATGCAGGCGAGCGCGAACGGCAACTGACGTACTGGCGCAGCATGCTCGGCGACGAACACCCGGTGCTGGCCCTGCCCACCGATGCGCCGCGCCCGGCCCACGCCTCGTTCCACGCTGCACGTCATGGCTTCACACTGCCGGCAGCACTCGCCGATGCAGTGCGTGCACAGGCACAGCGCAACTCGGCGACACCGTTCACGGTGCTGCTGGCCGCATTTCATGCATTGCTGTACCGCTACACCGGACAGGCAGAAGTGCGCACGGGCGTACCGGTGGCAAACCGTCACCGGGTCGAGACCGAAGGGCTGATTGGCTTCTTCGTGAACACGCAGGTGCTGGCAAGCCGGCTGGATGCATCGACACACGCGTCCGGTCTGCTGGCCCAGGTACGCGAAGCGACCCTCGGTGCGCAGTCACACCAGGACCTGCCGTTCGACGTGCTGGTCGATGCGCTGCACGTGCAGCGCAGCCTGAGCCACAGCCCACTGTTCCAGGTGATGTTCAACCACCAGCGCCGCGACTGGCGGGTGCTGCAGCAACTGCCGGGGATGACGATCGAGCCGTACCGGCTGGCGAATCCAATGGCGCAGTTCGAGCTGCTGCTGGATACGCGCGAGGAAGCGGACGGCACGCTGTCGGTGGAATTCACCTACGCACGCGAGCTGTTCGGAGCGCAGACCATCGGGCGTATGGCGCAGCACTATGAGCGGCTGCTGGAGGCGTTCACCGGTACAGACACCGGAACACCGCTGGATGCAATCGTACTGCCGGGCGAGGACGAGCGCGACGAACTGGACCGCTGGAGCCGCAACCCGCAACGATATGAATACGGGCAGCCGGTACACCGCCTGTTCGAACGTCGTGCACACGCACACCCCGACGATGAAGCGCTGGTATACGGCGAGACATCGTTGAGCTATGGCGAGCTGAACGCACGGGCGAACCGTCTCGCGCACTGGCTGATGCAGCAGGGCATCGGTGTCGAGGCGAAGGTGGGCGTCGCCGCGGAGCGCTCGGTGGAACTGGTCGTCGCGCTGCTGGCGATCATGAAGGCGGGCGCGGCGTATGTGCCGCTGGACCCGTCGTACCCGGCCGACCGCCTCGCGTACATGCAGGCCGATAGCGGCCTGGGTCTGCTGCTGTGCCAGCGCGGCATTGTGTTACCGGAAGTAGAAGGCGTGCGCCGGATCGACCTGGACACACTGGACGTGACGGGTTACACCGACAGCAATCCGGGGGTGCCACTACACGGCGCGAACCTCGCATACGTGATCTATACGTCGGGCTCGACGGGTCGTCCGAAGGGCGTGGGCAACCGTCACGACGCACTGTACAACCGGCTCGAATGGATGCAGCAGGCCTACGGCCTGCAACGCGGCGAAACGGTGCTGCAGAAGACCCCGTTCAGCTTCGACGTGTCGGTCTGGGAATTCTTCTGGCCGCTGATGGTGGGCGCACGTCTGGCCGTGGCCGCACCGGGCGCGCATCGCGATCCCGCGCAACTGGCCGCGGCGATCGTCGCGCACCGGGTGAGCACGCTGCACTTCGTGCCGTCGATGCTGCAGGCGTTCGTCGCGAGTGGCCATGCCACACGTTGCACGGGGGTGCTCAGGCGCATCGTGTGCAGTGGTGAAGCGCTGCCGGCCGAGTTGCAGACACGGGTGTTCGAGGTGCTGCCGGAAGTGGAACTGCACAACCTGTACGGACCGACCGAAGCGGCAATCGATGTGACGTCGTGGCAGTGCCGTGCAGAGGGCGGACTGGCGGTGCCGATCGGAGCGCCGATTGCGGCGACGCAGACGTGGGTGCTCGATGCACACATGCAGCCGGTGCCGCGCGGGGTGGCGGGCGAACTGTACCTGGGGGGCGTGGGGCTTGCGCGTGGTTATCTGGGGCGCCCCGGGCTGACCGCGGAGCGTTTCGTACCGGACCCGTTCGACCTCGAAGGTCGGGGTGCGCGGCTGTACCGCACGGGGGACCTGGTGCGCTGGCGTGCGGACGGCGTACTGGACTACCTGGGTCGGCTGGATCATCAGGTGAAGATCCGGGGCTTCCGGATTGAACTGGGTGAGCTTGAAGCGCGGCTCGTGGAACTGGACGGCGTGCGTGAGGCGGTGGTGATTGCGCACGAAGGGCGACTGGTCGCGTATGTGACGCCGGTAACCACAACTGACGCGGCAACTGAAGCCCTGGACGTAGCAGAACTGAAATCGCAGCTCGCACGCGCGGTGCCGGACTACATGGTGCCGTGGCGGATCGTGGTGCTGGAGACGCTACCGCTAGGCGTGAACGGCAAGGTAGAGCGGCGCGCATTGCCGCTACCACAGGCAGCAGGCATCGACGACAGCGAAAAGGAAGCGCCACAGGGCGAAACAGAAACGCAACTGGCCGCAATCTGGTCGCAGCTGCTGAACGTCGCGCACATCGGACGGCATGACAATTTCTTCGACCTCGGTGGCGATTCAATCCTCGGTTTGCAGATCGTCGCGCGAGCGCGTCAAGCGGGTCTCGTACTGAGTGCGCGCCAGGTATTCGAGCAACAGACGATTGCGCAACTCGCTGCCTGCGCCATCAAGGCCGACGCCAACACCCACGACAACATGGCAGCCAGCACACGCGTCGAACTCGACGGGATCGTGCCGCTTCTCCCAATCCAGTCATGGTTCTTCGCCCAGCAGATGCCGCAGCGGCATCACTGGAACCAGTCGGTGTTGCTGGGTTCGTCGACCGCGCCGGATCTCGTTCATCTCGAGCAGGCGTTGCAGGCTCTCGTCGCGCACCACGACTGTTTGCGTCTGCGTTTCGAACCGAATGAGCCATCGCATGACGGCAGCGCGGCATGGGTGCAACGCTATGCCCACGCCGAACCTGCGCCACTGCTGCACGTCGAAAACGGCGTACGCGCGGAAGATATCGAAGCGTACTGCGACGATGCGCAACGCAGTCTGAATCTGACCAACGGCCCGCTAGTTCGCGCAACAGCATTCGCACTCGACGACGGCAGCTGGCGTCTGTTCATGGTGATTCATCACCTGGCCGTCGATGCCGTGTCGTGGCGCGTGCTGCTCGGCGATCTGCAACTGGCCTGTGCACAGCTTGCCGAAGGCAACCCCATCGCGTTGCCGCCGCGTACGACTTCCTATCAGGCGTTCGCCCGTCAATTGCATGCCGCGGCACAGACGCCGCGACTCGCGACACAACTCGACTACTGGCAGGCGCTGGCCTCAGTTCCCGCCTCGTTGCCGTCCACGCCGCGCAGCGAACCCACGCTTAAGCCGGTGAGCGCGACATTGCGGCTCGACCAGCATGCCACGCGCCGCTTGTTGCAGGAGGCGCCTGCTGCGTACCGCACGCAGATCAACGATCTGCTGCTGGTCGCACTCGGGCGAGTGTTATGCCGTTTTGCAGGCCACGACGCACTGCGGATCGACCTCGAAGGCCATGGCCGCGACCCGCAGTTCGGCGATGCCGATCTGAGCCACACCGTGGGGTGGTTCACGACGTTGTATCCGGTGAGCCTGCAACCGACGGGTGACCTGCCGACAGCGCTCAAACGTATCAAGGAGAATCTGCGCGCCGTTCCCGACTCCGGCATGGGTTTCGGCATCCTCAAGTATCTCGGCACCTCGCAGCAGCGCGCGGCGCTTGCAGCCGTGACGAATGCCGACGTCGTATTCAACTATCTGGGGCAACTGGACGGCACATTAAGTGGCGACGCACAGTGGCAGCTTGCATCGGGACGCACTGGCGCGTCCCAGGACGAACAGTCCGCCGTCGCACATCCACTCGAAGTCATGGGTCAGGTGCTGGATGGCGAACTGTCGCTGACGTTGCTGCATCGTCGTGGCGACCGCTATGACGCAGCGACGCTCGACACACTGGCGCGCGATCTGGAGACGGAACTGCTCGCGGTAATCGAGCATTGCACGAGCGGTGCGAGCGGCATCACGCCGTCGGATGTGCCGCTCGCCGCAATCGATCAGGCGCGGCTCGACGCGTTGCCGGTCAGCGCATCGAGCGTCGCGGATCTCTATCCGCTCGCGCCGATGCAAACGGGGATCGTCTTCCATAGCCTGCTCGGCGAACAGCCGGGTGCCTATGTGAACCAGTTGCGTATCGACATCGACGGTCTGGACTGCACGCGGTTTCGCACCGCGTGGGAAGCGGTCCTCGCGCGCCACGATGTGTTGCGCACCGGCTTCCTGCAGTTCGACGACGCACCGCGTCAGTGGGTCGCGCGTCACGTGACGCTGCCGTTCGTCGAGCAGGACTGGCGAGACAGGCACGACGTTGCCGCAGCACTCGACACGTTTGCCTCCGCGGACATCGCAGCCGGCTTCGATATCGAGCGGCCCGCGCTGTGGCGTCTCGCGTTGATCCGCACGGCAGAGCGCCGTCATCACTTTGTCTGGACGTTCCATCATGCGTTGCTCGATGGCTGGAGCATGGCGCAGTTGCTGGCCGAGGTGCTGCGGCGCTACGACGGCACGACAATCGACGCGGTATCCGACGCCAGACCCGGCCGCTACCGGGACTTCATCGCGTGGCTTGCTAGCCGCGCCACGGCTGGCGATGCTTCGAGCGAAAGCTGGTGGCGTACCCAGGTCGCACGACTCGATGGACCGACGCTGCTGGGTGCTGCATTGCCGACGCCTCACGCAGAGGATGTCGACGCGAAGAACGGCCGGTTCGGCAACGAGACGCTAGCATTCGATGCCGGGCGCACCGCGCAATGGACCCGCTTTGCCAAGACCCAGCGCGTCACGCTCAATACGCTCGTACAGGCCGCGTGGCTGTTGCTGCTGCAACGCTATACCGGCCAGCGCGCCGTCACGTTCGGTGCGACCGTCGCGGGGCGGCCCGAAGCGCTCGCCGATGCCCAGCGCACGCTTGGACTTTTCATCAATACGATTCCCGTGGTCGCCGAGCCGCAACCGGCGACGACAGTCGCGCACTGGCTCGAACAGATCCAGCAGCAGGGTGTGGCCGCGCGCGAGCACGAGCACGTTCCGCTCTACGAGATCCAGCGCTGGGCGCAGCTCGAAGGCGGGCAGCCGCTGTTCGACAGCATCGTCGTGTTCGAAAATTATCCGGTCGACGACGTGCTGAAATCGGCGGCGCCTCAGGGGCTGACCTTCTCCAACCTGCAGGCTAGCGAACAGACGAATTACCCGCTCACGTTGTCGGTAACGCATGCGCAGCGCACCCAGCCGGACGCTCCGGCGCAGGGTATGGGTGCCTTGCAGATCGATTTCGCGTATGCCCGCGACGTATTCGATACCGTGCAGATCGAGCGCATCGCCGCGCATCTGTCGAACCTGCTCGATGCGTTTGCAGCAGATCCGGCCCGCTCGCTCGCCGATGTGCCGATGCTCTCGGCCGGTGAACAGACCCAGTTGCAGAACTGGGGCAATGCCGCGCGAGCCGCGTTCGATCCCACCCCGGTGCATAGACGCATCGCGGCACAGGCGGGCTTGCGTCCGGACGCCGAAGCGCTCGTGCTCGGCAGCGAGTCGATCGACTACGACACGCTGAACCGCCGTGCCAACCGCATCGCGCATCGGTTGCAGGCGCACGGCGTCGGCGCGGAGTCGCGGGTGGGTGTGGCGATCGAGCGCTCGATCGACATGATCGTCGCGCTGCTCGCCGTGCTCAAGGCGGGCGCCGCGTATGTCCCGCTCGACCCGGCGTACCCGGCCGAGCGCATCGCGTGGATGGTCACCGACAGCGGCATCGAGTTCGCATTGACAGCGCCGGCAGCCGCGAGTGTGAGTGCTCCCGAAGGCGTCACGACACTCGACGTCACCCGCTGCGGCGACGGTCAACCCGATCACGATCCGCAAGTGCCGGTACACGGCGAGCAGCTTGCCTACCTGATCTACACGTCGGGTTCGACCGGGCGTCCGAAGGGCGTTGGCATTACGCATGCAGCGCTCGCGCAGCACACGGGCGTGTCGATCGATCTGTTCGGCTTGAGCAATGCCGATCGTGTCCTGCAGTTTTCGACCTTCAATTTCGACGGCTTTGTGGAGCAGGTGTTTCCGTCGTTGTGCTCAGGCGCGGCGGTGATCCTGCGCGGCCCCGACCTGTGGAGCAGCGAGCGCTTTCTGGACGAAGTCGAGACCGGCCGGATCACGGTCGCCGACCTCACGACCGCTTACTGGAACGCGCTCGCCCAGGACTTTGCCGTCAATCCACGCGCCGCTTCGGCTTGCGCGAGCTTGCGCCGCGTGCACGCGGGCGGCGAAGCCATGCCGGCCGATGGTGTACGGGCATGGCGTGCCGCGGGGCTCGCTCATATCGATCTCGCCAACACGTATGGCCCGAGCGAAGCGACGGTAACGGCCACGGCGTTCGACTGCGCGCCCTATCTGCTGCCAGACGCGGTCGTACCGGCGCAGATTTCGCTCGGCACGCCCCTGGCGGGCCGTCGTCTCGTCGTGCTCGATGCACGGCTCGATCCGGTGCCGGTCGGTGTCGCGGGCGAGTTGCATATCGGCGGGTCGTTACTGGCGCGCGGCTATCACCGTCGTCCCGGTCTCACCGCCGAGCGCTTCATCGCCGACCCGTTCGCGGCACAGCCGGGCGGCCGGTTGTACCGGACCGGCGACATCGTTCGCTGGAACGAACAGGGAACGCTCGACTATCTGGGCCGCGCCGACCATCAGGTGAAGGTACGCGGCTTTCGCATCGAACTGGGTGAGATCGAGGCGCAACTGCTGGGCATGCCGGAGGTGCGCGAGGCCGCGGTGGTCGCGCGCGAAGGAGCAGGGGGGCTGCGCGTCCTCGCGTACGCCACGCTGGCGAAGTCCGGTGGTGTCGGTAGCCGCATCGACGGCGCCGGATTGCGCGCACGGCTCGCCGGGGCGCTGCCGGACTATATGGTGCCGTCCACGATCATGGTGCTCGATGCGATGCCGCTGAGTCCGGGCGGCAAGCTCGACCGTCATGCGTTGCCCGTGCCCGCGCAGGACGATCGCGCGCAAGCGTTCGCAGCGCCGCAAGGCGACCTCGAAATCACGCTGGCGCAGATCTGGGCGACGGTGCTGGGCGTCGAGACCGTGGGCCGTCAGGACACGTTCTTCGAACTCGGCGGCCATTCGCTGGCGGCGATGCAGGTGCAGGCTGCGCTGCGCCGCACGCTGTCGCTCGATGCGCCGCTTGCCGTGCTGATGACCAACCAGTCGTTGCACGCGGTGGCGCAAGCGCTTGCCGCGGATAGCGCGACTGCCGCGCCCGAAGGAGCGGATGCCTCGCTGATGCTGGACCTGATGGCCCAGCTCTGAACCGGCGCGCCGCCCGCGGCGGCGCGCGTTTTCCCGCTAGTTGGCGTGTTTTCCCGCTTGATAAAGGAAGAAAGCCCTTACGCGCTGGGGCGGTATCGGTGATTTCGGTAATGAGAATGTTTATTATTTGCATCTTGAATAGCGTTTCGGTACCATTCCGAGGCGAAAAAACAGGTCGAAAAACCGCAGGTCGACCCGCTGCACGAGCAGCAATGGCGGCCATTTTTTACAACGTCAAAGAGCGATAAAAGGTCGGGGAATGAGAACAGGCAGGCAGATGAAATCGAAGGAGGCGATTAGCTTCACTGGCGGCGCGCCGCGTCATGGATTGCTGCAGCTGCGCTGCTCGTCGGTCGCTGTGTGCCTGTTGTTTGCAGGCGTCGGCATCGCCCATGCACAAAGCAACGCGGCATCGGCTACGACGGCAACGCCGGCGACGAACCAGCCGGCGCAGCAGACCACCGGCCAGCCTCAAGGCGATCAGCAACTGAAGCCGATCACGATATCGGCCGAACGCGAAAAGGAAACGGCGACCAGCCCGGTCAACGGCTATGTGGCCAAACGTAGCGCCAGCGGCTCGAAGACCGATACGCCGATCGTCGAGGTGCCGCAGTCGATCTCCGTCATCACCGCGGACCAGATGCAGGCGCAGGCCGTGCAATCGGTCGGCCAGGCGTTGCTGTATACGCCGGGGGTGATGGGGCAGGCGCGTGGCGGCCTGGACACCACTGTCGATTACTTCGTGGTACGCGGCTTTCCGAATCAGTTTCCGTTCATCGACGGCCTGTCGACCCAGGTTTTCTTTACGCTGATCGCGCCTGCGGCAGACCCTTACGGACTCGAGCGCGTCGACATCCTGCGCGGTCCGGCCTCCGTGCTATATGGACAGAACGTTCCGGGCGGCATGGTCAATCTCGTGACCAAGCGTCCGACCGACGAGCCGCTGCATGAAGTGTCGTTCGCGGTTGGCAGCTATGGTTCGGTGGACGGGCGCTTCGACCTTAGCGGCCCGGTGAACAAGGACGGCACCTTGCTGTATCGCCTGACTGGCGACGCGTCGGTCAACGGCTCGCAAACCGACTTTCAGACCGACAAGCGCTTTTACATCGCTCCCGCGCTGACATGGAAGCCATCGGCGGACACCACCTTCACGCTGCTGACGCATTTCGGCTATCGCAACAGCAGTATCCCGAGCGGCGACCTGCCGGCCGTCGGTACGCTGCTGCCGGGACCGAACGGCGCGAAGATCGGCACTAACGTATTTGACGGCGAGCCGAATTTCAACCAGAACCGCCGCACCGAAGAATCGCTCGGCTACGAATTCGAACACCGCTTCAACGACTGGCTGACGGTGCGCCAGAATCTGCGTTACACGCACGTCGACCTGGTTCGGGACGTGGTCGGTAATGCGGGGCTTCAACCCGACCTCGCCACGATCAACCGCTACGCGTACGACGCCAAGGCCAGCGCCGATGTCTTCGCCGTCGATAATCAGGCGCAGTTCAAGTTCAACACGGGTGTGCTGCAGCACACGGCGCTCGTCGGTGTCGACTACGTGCACTCGATCGACCGCTGGGCCGAGAACGACGCGACCTCCGTGCCGTCGCTCAATCTGTATAACCCGGTCTATGGTGGCCCGATCACACTGGGCGGGGTGGACTACAGCGTCACACAGACCATCGATCAGGTCGGCCTCTATGCGCAGGACCAGATCCGCTTCGGCAAGCTGGTCGCGACGTTCGGTGTGCGTGAGGACTGGGCCAGCACCAGCGAGTTCAACCGGATCTCCGGCCAGACGGACCAGGACAACGATGCGACACGGTTCACCTATCGCGCGGGTCTCGTCTATCTGTTCGACAGCGGTTTCGCGCCGTATGTCAGCTACGCGACGTCGTTCCAGCCGGGTCTCGGCAGCACGTTCAGCGGCTCGGCGCTCAAGCCGACCACCGGCCAGAGCATCGAGGCGGGTATCAAATACCAGCCGCCGGGCCAGAAGAGCTTTGCGATGCTGTCGGCATTCAACATCCTGCAGAAGAACGTCGTCGAACCGGATACGAGTCATCCGCAAGGCAACTTCGTCCTGCAGACCGGTGCAATCCGCGTAAAGGGCGTCGAACTGTCGGGTGTCGCCGACCTGGGTGCGGGCCTGAATCTTACTGCTGCCTATACCTATATGGACG
The DNA here is from genome assembly GCF_002362315.1 of Paraburkholderia acidicola. Classification (GTDB taxonomy): domain Bacteria; phylum Pseudomonadota; class Gammaproteobacteria; order Burkholderiales; family Burkholderiaceae; genus Paraburkholderia; species Paraburkholderia acidicola. Next base: position 538,064 of record NZ_MTZV01000001.1, on the reverse strand, counting down.
GCGTGGTCACCGAGAGCGATGTCGGGCTCGTGGGCAACGCAGCCCCGAACGTGCCGCACAATTCGATCAGCTTCTGGCTCGACAAGACGTTCCAGCAGGGTTGGTGGAAAGGCTTCGGGCTCGGTGGCGGCGTGCGGTACCTTGGCCCGCAGTATGGGGATGCACAGAACGATGTGAGAATGCCGGGCGTCACACTGTTCGACGCAGCGATCCATTACGATATCGACCACTGGCGTTTCTCGGTCAATGCGCAGAACCTGTTCGACCGGATTTACGTCAACTGTGTGGGGATAAATTTTTGCGCCTACGGCACGCGCCGCAATGTGATCGGTCGTGCGACCTACCAGTGGTAAGCCGGACCCACTGGGTAACACCAACATGATTCGATAGCGGAAGGCGAACCAGCGGCACGGGCCGCTGGCCGGTATCGATTCGAAAGAGGATTTATGTCGCTAATACTTTATCTGATCCGTAACTCGCGCCAGACGCTGTTCATTGCGATGGTGACGAGCATCATCAGCGGTTTGAGCAGTGCAGGTCTCGTCGCGCTGATCAATCAGGCGCTCGGCGCGTCGCACGAGATGCTGGGCGAACTCGGCCTCAAATTCCTCGGCCTGAGCGTGCTCGTGCTGCTAACCCGAGCCGTATCGTCGACGCTGTTCATGCGTCTCGGCCAGAGCGCCAAAGCCACGCTGCGCATGGGCACGATTCGCCGCATCGGTGAAGCGTCGTATCAGAATCTGGAACGGCAGGGCGCATCGCGAGCGCTGTCCGTGCTGACCAACGATCTCGATACCATCGTCATATTTTTCGTGAGCCTGCCGACGCTCGCCATGCAGGGCGCGGTGATTATCGGCTGTCTCGCCTACCTTGGTTATCTGTCCTGGCAGATCCTGCTGTTCGCCGTCGTCACGGTGTTCATCGGCTCGCTGGGGTTCCATCTCGCCAACAGCCGCGCGTCGTTTCACCTGCGTAGCTCGCGCCGGCGCGAAGACGATCTCGTCAAGGATTTCCGCGCGCTGTTCGATGGTGCGAAAGAACTGAAACTGCACCGCCATCGCAAGCAGGCATTCATCGACGACAAGCTCGCGACCAATGTCGAAGCCGTGCGAGTGCAGCGCACGCGCGGCTATGTTCTATACGCCGCCGCCGCCAGCTGGGGCAGCTTCATTTTCTTTGCGTTTATCGGTTGCGTGCTGTTTCTGCTGACCCGCTACTATCCGGTGTCGAGCCATGTGATGTCCGGCTACGCAATGATCTTCCTCTACATGATCATGCCGATCGAAGGGGTGCTGTCAGCGATTCCCAGTATCAGTTCGGCGAAGGTTGCGATCGAACGGATCAATCAGATCAACGAGGACCTGCCGCCGGAAAACACGCTGCCCGCGGAGCAGGCAACGTCGTTCGACAGCATCACGCTTGAACACGTCACGCACAGCTACTACCGCGAGAAAGAGGACGAAGTTTTCACGCTAGGGCCGGTCGACCTCACGTTCAAGCCGGGCGAACTCGTCTATCTGATCGGCGGCAATGGCAGCGGCAAGACGACACTGGCGAAGATGCTGGTCGGTCTGTACGCCCCGGAAGGTGGACGCATCCTGCTGAACGGCAAACCCGTCGACGAAGCCGACCGTGATATTTACCGCCAGCATTTTTCGGTCGTGTTCAACGATTTTTTCCTGTTCGATACGCTGCTCGGCATGAAGCTCGACGGGCTTGACCGTCAGGCGAAGACGTTGCTCGAACAGCTGCATCTCGATCACAAGGTGAAGATCGAAAACGGCGTGTTTTCGACAACCGAACTGTCGCAGGGGCAACGCAAGCGGCTCGCGCTGCTCGTCACCTATCTGGAAGACCGGCCGTTCTATGTATTCGACGAATGGGCCGCGGACCAGGACCCGGTGTTCAAGGATGTCTTCTACCGGCATCTGCTGCCGGAGCTGCGCGCGAAAGGCAAGACGGTCCTCGTTATCACCCACGACGACCGCTACTTCCACCTCGCCGACCGCTACGTGAAGCTCGACTACGGTCAGGTTGTCGAACAGGGCAACGGAACCGATTTGCAGAACGAACACGCACATACGCATGGCGCCACGCAGGTTTTTGCTGGATGAGGGATGCGCGGCGCGCGCTGTGCATCCGGAAGATGAGCCCGTTCGGGTGAGCCGTCCTGACGGCCCGGCCCGGCCTGGCCGTCGCCGCTGCCTGGGTAGGTTGGGCGTGTTTGGTGCTTTAGGCACATTAGGCGCATGGTCCGCGACGTCCCTCGTGTCGTCCGGGCTCGCCTTGCCACGGGCTGCAATCGCAGCCGGGCGCGCGTCAGACAGAACCCCGCGCATCGTTTCGCTATCCTGGGCGGGCGCACAAATCCTGGTGTCGCTCGGCGTCGTGCCGCTCGGCATCGCCGACCGCGCCAACTATCCCCTGACCGGCGCACTTCCCGCGATGCCGGCCGACGTGCTCGAACTCGGAACGCACAGCGAGCCGAATCTCGAACTGCTGCAGCGGATCAAACCAGACCTGATCGTCATCGATACCAATCAGCTCGATCTCGACACCCGTTTGCGCAGCATCGCACCGACCTTCACGATCGATATCTACAACGCGCAAAAGGGCAAACCTTTTGCGCGCGCAGTCGCGGAGACGCAACGCGTCGCAGCGCTGTTAGGCCGGCAAGACGCGGCGCGCAGCTATCTGGCCGAGGTCGATGCACGACTGGCCGCCTGCGCGGCCACTGTCTCGACGCTCGGTACGTCACCACGCGTTCTGATTGTGGACCTGTACGACGACGGCCGGCATCTTTACCTCTATGGTCCGAACAGCATGATGCAGGACACGATGGATCGGCTCGGCGTGCGCAATGCATGGAGCGGTTCGACCGATTCGGGCTATCTGCTGTCGGGCATCGAAGGACTCGCCGAAATGGGCGATGCGCAGATGTACTACATCAGCCACGGCGTGCGGGACCGGATCGCGCTGCACAATCTGAGCCGCAGTGCGCTCTGGCAGAACCTGCCGTTCGTGCGAACGCAAAGCTTCGTGCCGCTGCCGGGATTCTTCACTTATGGTTCGACCTCGTGCGCGGTGCAGTTTGCTGAAGCATTGACTGCGGGTATGGTTGCGCTCGACGGGAAGAAGGGGCACGCGCGTGGCTGAACCGATTGCGATGCGCGCCACGTTGCGCCGTTTTTCGATGCACCCAGCGTGGCTGGTAGGCGCGATGGCCTGCGCCGCGCTGCTGCTTTCGCTGCATCAACTCGGCACGCTGCTGCCGATGGATCTATGGTGGCAGACGCTGGTCTCGCCCGACTCGCACGACATGCGGCAGATCGTCGTGCATGAAAGCGTGTTGCCGCGCCTCGTGACGTGTCTGCTGGGCGGCGCGCAACTGTCGCTGGCTGGCGCGATTTTCCAGCAGGTGCTGCGCAATCCGCTGGCCGAGCCGACAACCCTGGGTGTATCGGCGGGCGCGTCGCTGGCGGTGTCGCTCACACTGCTGTTCGCGCCGCAATGGCTCTTTATCGGCCAGGAGTGGGTGGCGCTGGCCGGTGCCGTGCTGGCCATGTTGCTCGTCACGGCACTCGCCTGGCGTCGGCGCCTGTCGCCGGTTGCGCTGATTCTCGCCGGCCTGATTGTGAACTTCTATTGCGGCTCGATCGGCGCGGTGCTGACGCTGTTTCATCACGACGATCTGCAATCGCTGTTCATGTGGGGCGCCGGATCGCTGAACCAGAACAACTGGGATGCACCGCGTGCGTTGCTGCCGCGCTTCATCGTCGGTTCGTGTCTTGCTGCAGTACTCGTGCGACCGCTCACGATGATGTCGCTCGCCGACGACAGTGCGCGGGGCCTCGGCGTGTCGCTGCGTTTCGTGCGCGTAGCGGCGTTGGCACTGGCGGTGTTTCTCGGCGCGTCGGTGGTGGCGTCGGTCGGTGTGATTGGTTTTCTCGGCGTGCTGGCACCGATGATCGTGCGACTCGCGGGCGGCCGACGTTTCCGCGACCGGCTGGTCTGGGCGCCGCTCTTCGGCGCAGCGCTGCTGTGGCTCACCGATCAGCTCGTGCAACTGTTCTCGGGCGCGTGGTCGGGCGTGCCCACCGGCGCGGTGATGTCGCTCGTCGGCGCGCCGTTCCTGTTCTGGCTGTTGCCACGCTTGCCCGCGCTGCCGGATACCGTCGACATGTCGCCGCACGAGATGCATCAGAACCGCCTGCGTTTGCCGGCGTGGACCACGCTGGGCGTGATCATTCTTGCGGTGGCCGTGGTGCTCGGCTTGTTGCTCGGGGCAACGCCGGATGGCTGGCACTGGTCGCTCGGCAGCGATCTTGGCTCCATGCTGCACTGGCGCGGCCCGCGCGTATTTGCCGCCCTGGCCGCAGGCGCTTTACTCGGTGTCGCCGGCGCGATCATGCAGCGCGTGACCGGCAATTCGATGGCGAGTCCCGAGGTGCTCGGCATTTCGGCAGGCGCATCGCTTGGCTTGATCGCGGTCCTGTTCGCGGTGCCCGAGGCCGGTCGTCTGCTGCAGACCGGTGCGGCCGGCGCAGGCGCATTCGTGACGCTGCTCGCGATGCTCGCGCTCGGTCGTCGCTACGGCTTTGCACCCGAACGGATGTTGCTGGTGGGCGTGACGCTCGGTACCGCGTTCAGCGCACTCGTCACGGTATTGCTCGCGAGCAATGACCCGCATATGAGCGGTTTGCTCGCATGGATGGCGGGCTCGACCTATGGCGTGACGACGCGTGATGCAGTGACGGCCGGTGTGTCACTGGTCGCGCTGGGCGTTTTCACCGCGTTTTTCGTGCGCTGGCTCGACATCCTGCCGCTCGGCGACATCGTTGCTGTGAGTCTCGGCGTTAATCTCAACTTCAGCCGGGTCGCGTTGCTACTGCTTGCAGCCCTGATGACCGGCGTGGCGACGATCGTCGTGGGCCCGCTTAGCTTCATCGGCCTGATGGCGCCGCATCTTGCCCGCATGCTCGGTTTCAGGCGCGCTGTCGCGCAGCTCACGGGCGCCGCGCTGCTAGGGGCGTTCATCATGGTGCTGGCCGACTGGCTCGGCCGCAATGTGCTGTTTCCTTTCCAGATTCCAGTCGGCCTGCTGGCGACGCTGCTCGGCGGACTGTACTTCATGTGGCTGATGTTGCGCGGCAGGGCATTGCTATGAGCGCCTGCAGCCCATCTTCTAACAGGCTATCGTATCGAACATGAAATCATCGACTGAGACAAACGGGACTGGTGTTGCCGCGTCCCCTATGTACGAGATCGAAGGCGTTTCATTCGCCGTCGGTGGACGTACGTTGCTGCATCCGTTGAGCCTGACGCTGCGGGCGCAGCGCGTGTGCGGGTTGATCGGCCATAACGGTTCGGGCAAGAGCACGCTGCTCAAACTGCTCGCGCGCCAGTTGCGGCCGACCGCGGGGAGTGTGCGCTTTGCCGGTACACCGCTCGCGCAGTGGGACAACCGCGCATTGGCCCGCAAGGTGGCTTATCTGCCGCAACAGCCGCCGGCCGCGGACGGCATGACGGTACGCGAGCTGGTCTCGCTGGGCCGTTACCCGTGGCACGGCGCGCTAGGTCGCTTTGGTGTACGCGACAGCGCGAAGGTCGCCGAAGCGATGGAGTTGACCGACGTCGCGCGGTTCGCCGACCGTCCGGTGGACGGCCTGTCCGGCGGCGAGCGTCAGCGTGTCTGGCTGGCCATGCTGGTCGCTCAGGACAGCGACTGTCTGCTGCTCGACGAACCGATCTCCGCACTCGATATCGCGCATCAGGTCGAGGTGCTGAGGCTCGTGCGCACCTTGAGCGAACAGCGCGGTTTGAGCGTTGTGGTCGTGCTGCACGACATCAATATGGCGGCCCGCTTCTGCGACGACCTGGTCGCGCTCAAAGGCGGTCGACCGCTGATGAACGGCCCGGCCGCCGATCTGATGCGCCCGGACACGCTGGAAGAAATTTACGGCATCCCGATGGGGATCGTCCCGCATCCGCTCGGCGGCACGCCTATCAGCTTCGCACACTGACCGCGGTGGCGATGCATCCCGACCCGGATGCATCGCGCTATTACATAACGTCCCCAGGGTTCACTGTTGGTTGCGCGTCTGTTGCTCGCTTGCTGCGCCCCGGTGGCCCATCCGATTAGATCCCGAGAATCCATGGCTAATTCGTTTCGCGTGTTACGTGCGCTCGCTGCGGGACTTGCCGCGAGCGCACTCTTTGCCGGCTGCACGGCGCCTGTGCCTCAGAACAGCGTGGCGAATGTTGCTGCTGCTTCCTACCATGCGCAGATCCGCCGGACCCAGGACGGCATCCCGCATATCAAGGCCGACGACTGGGGCAGTCTGGGTTACGGCTTTGGCTATGTGCAGGCACAGGACGATCTCTGCACGCTGGCTGACTCGTTCGTCACGTGGCGCGGCGAACGTTCGTCGTACTTCGGTGCCGATGCCCGGCCGCCTGCAGCCGCTTCGTTCGGCAAGCCGCGCAATCTCGATGCGGATTTCTTCTTCAGGCTCGTTGACGATGACGCTGCCGTGCAGCGCTTCCGCACCGCTCAAACCATAGATTTCCGCACGCTGCTCGGTGGCTTTGCGCAGGGATACAACCGCTATCTCGACGAGCTGAAAGCGGGGCGTTTTCCCGGCGCCCATCAGGCGTGCGCGAACGAGCCCTGGGTCACCCGTATCACGACGGACGATCTGTATCGCCGGCTCATTGCGCTGAATCTCGCGGGCGGCGCTACGCAGTTTCTCGATGGGATCGTGCGTGCGCAGCCGCCGGGCACGTCGCAGCCGCTCGCCGAAGATGTTAATGGCGAGGGTGGCGCACAGCCACTCAGCGTGGCGCGGATGACGGTGGGCGGACACGCCGGAATCGGCAGCAACGCACTGGCGTTCGGTGCGCCCGTGACCCGCGACGGCAAGAGCCTGCTGTTCGGCAACCCGCACTGGTTCTGGCGCGGGCCGGACCGCTTCTATGAGGCGCAATTGACGATTCCCGGACAACTCGATGTGGCGGGCGCGTCGTTTCTTGCTGTGCCGGTGGTGGTGATCGGCTTTAACCACGACATTGCGTGGACGCATACGGTGTCGAACGCGCGGCGTTTTGGCATCTTTGAACTGAAGCTCGTGCCGGGCGCACCGACGCACTATCTTTACGATGGCAAGGACGAGGCGCTGCAGGCGGTGCCGATTACCGTCAAGGTGCGCGATGCCGCAAGCGGCTCGCTGGCTCCGGTCACCCGCACGCTGTACCGGTCGCGTTTCGGCCCGATGATCGATCTGTCGTCGATGTCGCCGGCGCTCGCGTGGAATGCGCAGCATGCTTTCGCGCTGCGCGATGTGAACGCCGAAAATAACCGCACGTTCGCCAACTTCCTCGCATGGGGGCAAGCGCGCTCGCTCGACGATTTCATGGCGATCCAGAAGCGCTTCGCCGCGATGCCATGGGCGAATACGTTCGCGATCGGACGCGACGACCCGCGCGTCTGGTTCGCCGATATCGGCGCAGTGCCGAACGTGCCGGATCCGTTTGCCGCGGCATGTACGACACCGTTAGGTCAGGCCTTCGACAAACAGGCCTTCGGCGTGCCGTTTCTCGATGGTTCCCGCTCGGCGTGCGCATGGGATGCCGCGCCCGCGCACTCGCCGCAGCAGGCCGATGCCCTGTCGCCGGATAGCATGCCCAGCCTGCTGCGCACGGACTACGTCGGCAACTTTAACGGCAGCTACTGGCTGACCAATCCGCGTCAGCCGCTCACCGGGTTTGCGCGCATCACGGGTGAGACGGGCGGTCCGCAGTCGTTGCGCACCCGCCTCGGGCATGCGCTTGCTGCGAAACTGATCGCTGAGCCCGGCGGCCTGACACGCGATGCACTGGAGCATACGGTGCTCGACAGTACGTCGATGTCGGAGCGCCTCGCGCGCAAGCCGCTCCTCGATGCACTGTGCGTGGAGGGCAAGGCGGCGCCGGTCGTGCGTGTCGTTCGCGATCTATTGGACGGGAAGGACCTCGCGAGTCCGCAGACCGTCGATCTGACCGAAGCCTGTCGCGTGCTGCGGAACTGGGATGGCACGGCCAATGCCGATGCGCGTGGAGCGAACTTATGGGACGAGTTCTGGCGCCGCGCCAGCCAGATTCCCGACGCGCAACTGTATGCGGCGCAGTTCGACGCTAACCGGCCGTTGACCACACCTGCCGGACTGAATACGACGAACCCGGCGCATCAACAGGTACATGAGCAGGTATTTGAGCAGGCACTCGCAGGCGCCGTCCTCGCGTTGCAACGCAATGGCTTTGCACCAGGCTCGACGCGTGGCGAACTGCTCTATACGGTGCGCAACGGCGTCAAGGTGCCGATGTACGGCGGTTGCGACGGCGAGGGCTATTTCACGGCCGCATGTGCGGAACATCCGCTTGATCGCGAGGGCTACGCGCTCGACCGCGATGCGCACGGCAATAGCTATCTCCAGGTCGTAGGGTTCGGCGACGATGGACCGCACGCCGATACGTTGCTCGCTCCGTCGGAATCGGATGATCCTGCCTCACCGCATCATGTCGATGCGACTGCGCAATACGCGCGAAAAAACTGGTTGAGGTTTTCGTTTACGGAGCATGCAATCAGCACCGCGCCAGGCATGACGGAGCAACTTTTGACCGGACCGCGTGCCGCGGCGGAGCATTGACGCAACCCTGTTCGTGCTGTCCGACGAGCGCGCAACAGGGATTTGTATCGACTCCATGACGCCGCCCCAAGATGTGTAACGAGACGTTACGTGCGGGTTCTGTGAGCGATTTGTTGCATCAGTTATTACAAACTCGAAATATGCGGGAAGTCTCGCTGCGCTATAGTCGAGTCAACAAAACATGTCTCCAGAAGAGGTGAACCTATGAAGTCCGCTCGTCTTGTTACGCTGGTGATCGGGGCGTTGGCCATTGGCGCATCGAGCGCAGCGATGGCTCACGTGAACATCGGCCTGAACATCGGCATTCCTGCGCCGGTGTATGCCGCACCGGCACCGGTCTACGCGCCGCCGCCAGTTGTGTATCAGCCGGCACCGGTGTACGGTGCGCCGGTGTACGGCGGTCCGGTCTACGGTGGCCCGTCGATCGTCATCGGCTGGCACGGCGACCGGTACTGGGATGGCCGCCGCTACTGGGGCCGCGACGAATGGAATCACCGTCGTGGGCCGGGCCGCTGGGACCACGGCGGTGGCCGCTGGGGTCACGATAACGGCCGCTGGCACTAAGCTGCCGGCACGTCGATACAAACGCGCAACAGCGCGCAAAGAAAAACCGCCCAACCAGGGCGGTTTTTTTATGGTTGCGCGAGCAACGTCCGGAAGATCAGATCACTCTGCCACGACAGCCATGCCGCCCACCACGGCGTTAAAGCCGCTGTCCACATGCACGATCTCGGCTGTCACGCCAGCCGCGAGATCCGACAGCAGGAACGCTGCGGTATTGCCAACCTGCTCGATCGTGACATTGCGCTTGAGCGGCGCGTTGCCTTCGACGAATTCGAGAATCTTGCCGAAGCCCTTGATACCGCTCGCGGCCAGCGTCTTGATCGGACCCGCCGAAATCCCGTTCACCCGCACACCCTTCGCACCGAGCGAGACGGCGAGATAGCGCACGCTTGCTTCGAGCGAGGCCTTCGCGAGTCCCATCGTGTTGTAGTTCGGAATCGCGCGTTCGGCGCCGAGATACGACAGCGTGAGCAGCGCGGCATCCGGCGACAGCATCGGTAGTGCCGCTTTGGCGAGCGCGGGGAAACTGTACGCGGAGATGTCGTGCGCGATGCGGAAGTTTTCGCGCGTCATGCCGTCGAGGAAGTCGCCGGCAATCGCTTCGCGCGGGGCGAAGCCGATCGAGTGGACGAGACCGTCGAGGCTATCCCAGCGGGTCTTCAGCGAGGCGAACAGCGCGTCGATCTGGGCATCGTCGCCGACGTCGCAGGGGAACACGAGATCGCTGCCGAATTCGGTGGCGAATTCGGTGATGCGGTCCTTGAAGCGGTCACCGACATAGGTGAACGCGAGTTCCGCGCCTTCGCGTTTGCATGCCTGCGCGATGCCGTATGCGATCGAACGGTTCGACAGCAAGCCGGTCAGCAGGATTCGTTTACCAGCGAGAAAGCCCATGAATGCTCCTGATGAAGTCAGCGCGCATCACACGAGGCATGCGTGAGGCGCGCAGGATTTTGGGTAGAATTCTCTCACATTGCCACTGCCTCCCGATTAGCAAGGCCCTTATGACAACTGGTTCGCGATGGAATGACGCGCCTCGTGCAGGCTGGCGCGCCGTAGTTCGAATGCTGTCGCGGAGTCGCTGTCACTTATCGACGCACGGGTTGGCGAGCCGACCGATGCTGCGGCCAGCGGCCTTCGTCTGGGTGTGCGGCACGTTGCTCGCCTCGTTGTTGCCCGCGCTCCCTGCACACGCGGTCTATGCGATCGCGCAATATGGCGAACCGAAGTATCCGGCGGATTTCAAGCATTTCGACTATGTGAATCCGGACGCGCCGAAGGGCGGCACGCTCGTACTGGGGAACCCGAACCGCCAGACGAGCTTCGACAAGTTCAATCCATTCACGATGCGCGGCAATCCAGCGCCTGGCATTGACATGCTGTTCGAGACGTTGGCCACAGGCAGCGCCGACGAACCAGCGTCCGCCTATGCTCTGCTCGCCGACGACATCCGCATTGCGCCCGACCGTTTGTCTACGACGTTCCATATCAATCCGCACGCGCGCTTCTCGAACGGCGATCCCGTCACAGCCGACGACGTCAAGTTCTCTCTCGACATGCTGAAGAGCCCGCAGGCATCGCCAGCGGTAAGTGCGTATTTCAACGACATCACGCGTGGAGTCGTGGTCGATCTGGCCACCATCCGCTTCGAGTTCCGGCAAGCGAACCGCGATCTACCGCTGCTGGCCGGCAGCCTGCCCGTGTTTTCGCACAAGTGGGGTTTGAAGCCGGACGGCTCACGCGTGCCGTTCGATCAACTGGCGTTTCAGCAGCCGATCGGTAGTGGGCCCTATGTGATCGAACATTACGAGAACGGCCGCACGATCACTTACAAACGCGATCCGAACTACTGGGGCGCGACCTTGCCGGTGCGTGTCGGGACCAATAATTTCGATCGCATCGTCTACAAGCTCTATTCGGATTCGGTCGTGCGGCTCGAGGCGTTCAAGGCGGGCGAGTACGACGCCTATGTCGAGTATGTCGCGCGCAACTGGATGCGGCGAGTGGTCGGCAAGAAGTTCGATAGCGGCGAACTGATCAAGCATGAATTCGAGCAGCACAACGCTGCCGGTATGCAGGGTTTGTTCCTCAACCAGCGCCGGCCGCTTTTTCAGGACGTTCGGGTGCGCAAGGCGCTCGACCTGGCGTTCGACTTCCAATGGCTCAACAGCCGGTTGTTCTACGGCAAGTACACGCGCACTGACAGCTTCTTTGCGAACACCGACTTGAAAGCGACGGGGCTGCCTTCGCCCGGCGAACTCGCGCTACTCAACCCGTGGCGCGCGCAGCTCGGCCCAGCGGTGTTCGGCCCACCACCGCTCCAGCCCGATACCGATCCGCCCGGGTCGCTGCGGGCGAACCTGTTGCAGGCGCGTGCATTACTTGAGCAGGCGGGCTGGACATACCGGAACGGGGCATTGCGTAACGCCCTGGGGCAGCCATTTTCGTTCGAAATTCTCGATGATTCGAGTTCGGCGCAATCGATGGAACCGGTCATCGCACCTTATCTGCGGAACCTGCAGAAGCTCGGCATCGAGGCAAAGTACCGCACGCTGGACTTTGCGGTGGTTCAGAAGCGGCTCGATGCATTCGATTTCGACACGACCATTAGCCGCACGCTCGGCGTTCAGTTGCCCGGCTCCGAGCAGGTCGGCATTTTCGGCAGCAAGGCAGCTGGCGAACCCGGATCGAACAATATGATCGGTCTGCGTTCGCCGGCTGTCGATGCGATCCTGCGTGCGCTCGTGACCGCGCAGACACGCGAACAGCTCGTCGATGCGACCCATGCACTCGACCGCGTCCTGATGCATGGCTACTATGTGGTGCCGCAATGGTATAGCGGGGCGCATCTCGTCGCGTTCAAACGCGGGCTCGCATGGCCGAAGACGCTGCCACTGTACTATCAGGCAGAAGACTGGATTACCTCGATGTGGTGGTTCGCACCGCAATGATCTGCGAGCTGTTCGCCACACTCCCTTCTCTCTAGACCGTTTGCCCGATCGCCGCCTATGTGGAGCTACATCCTCAAACGTCTGCTGCTGATGATCCCGACGCTGCTCGGCGTGCTGACGCTCACGTTCGTCGTGATCCAGTTTGTGCCTGGAGGGCCGGTCGAGCAGGCCGTGCATGACATGCGCAGAGGTGCCGAGCAGGGCGCGCCTTTCGGTCTGCGTGCGCATAGCGGCGTCGACGCACAGCAGATCGCGCAACTGAAGGCGCTATACGGATTCGACAAACCGCCGCTCGAACGCTATGGGCTGATGCTTAAACGCTTCCTGCGCTTCGACCTTGGCGACAGTTACTTCCGGCATCAAAGCGTGTGGTCGCTGATCGTCTCGAAGCTGCCGGTGTCGATCAGCATCGGCCTGTGGACCTTCTTTCTCACGTATCTGATTTCGGTGCCGCTCGGCATCGCGAAGGCCGTACGCAACGGCTCGCGCTTCGACTTTGCGACGAGTCTGCTCGTGCTGTTCGGTTATGCGATTCCGGGCTTCGTGCTCGGCATATTGCTGCTCGTGCTGTTCGGCGGGGGATCGTTCCTGCAGATCTTTCCGTTGCGCAACCTCACGTCGGACAACTGGGCGCAGCTCTCAGTGGGCGGCAAGATCGTCGATTACCTGTGGCATATCACGCTGCCGGTGGTCGCGTCGGTGGTCGGCAGTTTCGCGGTCGTCACGATGCTGACGAAAAACGCCTTTCTCGACGAGATCCGCAAGCAATACGTGCTGACCGCGCGAGCGAAAGGACTGTCGGAGCGACGGGTGCTGTGGAAGCATGTGTTCCGCAACGCGCTGCTGCCGTTAATTGTCGGTTTTCCAGCGGCCTTTATCGGCGCGTTCTTCACCGGCAGTCTGCTGATCGAGACACTGTTCTCGCTCGACGGGCTTGGCCTGCTGTCATACGAGTCGGTGATGCGGCGCGACTACCCGGTCGTGCTCGGCACGCTCTATCTATTCACGCTGATCGGCCTCGCGACCAAGCTCATCTCGGACCTTTGCTACGTCTGGGTCGATCCACGCATTCAATTCGAACAACTGGAGCGCTGACTTGAATCGAGCCCGCGTCCGATCCGATCTCACCGCGCGCACGCAGACCGTGCGCGCTTTTGTATCACCGTCGCCGGCGCGCCGCGTCTGGCAACGCTTCAAACAGCAACGCCTCGGCTACTGGAGTCTGATCGTCTTCATCGTCGCGTTTGCGGCGAGCCTGGCCGGTCCGCTGTGGTCGAACGACAAGCCGCTCGTCGTGCGCTACGACGGACATCTGTATTTCCCGCTCTTCAAGACTTATCCGGAGACAACCTTCGGCGGCGATTTTCCGACAGCAGCCGATTATCTCGATCCGTATATCAAGCATCGCTTCGATGTGCCCGGCAATTTCGCGCTCTATCCGCCGAATCGCTATTACTACGACACACTGAACTATTTTTCGAAAGCGGTGAATCCGGCGCCACCGTCGCGTGACAACTGGCTCGGCACCGATGATCGCGGCCGCGACCTGTTCGCGCGCCTGTTGTACGGTTTCTGCGTATCCGTCGAGTTCGGGCTCGTGCTGACGTTGATCGGCACGGTGCTCGGTGTGCTCGCGGGCGCGGTACAGGGCTTCTTCGGCGGACGCATCGATATCGTCGGGCAACGGCTGATCGAAATCTGGAGCGCGATGCCGGAGCTGTATCTGTTGATCATCTTCGCGTCGATCTTCGAGCCTGGTTTCATCCTGCTGATCGTGCTGCTGTCACTGTTCGGCTGGATCGGGTTGTCCGATTACGTGCGCGCGGAATTCCTGCGCAACCGCAATCAGGACTACGTCCGTGCGGCACGTGCGATGGGGCTGTCGAACTGGCAGATCATCTGGCGCCATGTGTTGCCGAACAGCCTGACGCCGGTCATCACGTTCCTGCCGTTCCGCATGAGCGGCTCGATTCTCGCGCTGACGAGCCTCGATTTTCTCGGCCTCGGTGTACCGTCGCCGACGCCGAGCCTCGGTGAACTGCTCGCGCAGGGTAAGGCCAATCTCGACGCATGGTGGATTTCGCTGTCGACGTTCGGTGTGCTCGTCGCGCTGCTGCTGTTGCTGACCTTCATGGGCGACGCATTGCGTAACGCGCTCGACACGCGCATTTCCGACACGATGCGCGCGGGAGGCAATCAATGAGCGCAGCTGAAATACTAACGCCATTGCCAACTGGCCCGCTGCTGGAACTGGACCACCTGCATGTGAGCTTCGGCGATACCGTTGCGGTCGACGACGTCACGCTCGCGATCGAACGTGGCGAGCGGGTAGCGCTTGTCGGCGAGTCGGGCTCGGGCAAGACCGTCACTGCGCTGTCGATCCTGCGGCTGCTCAGCGATGCGCAGGTGAGCGGGGCGATCCGCTTCGGCGGCGAGGACCTGCTCGCGAAGAGCGAACGCGGTATGCGCGAAATGCGCGGCTCCGACATCGCGATGATCTTCCAGGAGCCGATGTCCGCGCTCAATCCGCTGTATACGATCGGCGACCAGATCGCGGAGACGATCGTGCTGCACGATGACGTGAGTGCGCTCGAAGCGCGCAAGCGCGCTGTCGCGCTGCTCGATCGCACCGGTATCGCGGAGCCGGGCAAGCGCGTGAACAGCTATCCGCATCAATTGTCCGGTGGGCAGCGGCAACGCGCGATGATCGCGATGGCGCTCGCGTGCCGTCCGCGTCTGTTGCTTGCCGACGAACCCACTACCGCGCTCGACGTCACGATTCGCGCGCAGATCGTCGAGCTATTGCTCGAGCTGCAACGCGACGAAGCGGAAAAGCGCGGCATGGCCGTGCTGCTCATCACACACGATCTGAATCTCGTGCGCCGTTTCGCGCAGCGCGTCGCGGTGATGGAGCGCGGCAAGCTGGTCGAGAGCGGTACCGTCGACGCGATCTTCTCGTCGCCGCAGCATCCGTATACGCGTCGTTTGCTCGAGAGCCGTCCCGAACGCACGGTGGTGCCCGTCATTCCGATCTCCCCGGTGCTGCTCGAAGCACGCGATGTGTCCGTCGATTTCCGCACGAGACTGCCCGGCTTTAACGGCTGGTTTCGCTCGGGGCGTTTTAGCGCGGTATCGAAAGCGAGCCTGTCCGTGCGTCAGGGCGAGACGCTTGGCATCGTCGGCGAATCGGGCTCGGGCAAATCGACGCTCGCGATGGCGCTGCTTGGCTTGCAACGCGTCGTGCACGGCGACATCGAATTCCAGGGCAGGGCACTCGCGAGTTTCCGCGGACACGAACAGACCGCGCTGCGCTCGAACATGCAAGTCGTCTTTCAGGATCCGTTCAGTTCGCTTTCACCACGACACACGATCGAGCGGATTGTCGGCGAAGGGCTGGAACTGCACCGTCCGCAACTCGACGCGGTAGGGCGCCGCGAGAAGGTCATCAGTGTGCTGCGCGAGGTGGGTCTGGATCGCACGGTCCTGCAGCGTTATCCGCACGAGTTTTCCGGCGGTCAGCGCCAGCGCATCGCGATCGCGCGCGCTCTCGTGCTGGAGCCGCGCATCCTGATTCTGGACGAGCCGACCAGTGCGCTCGATGTTTCGATCCAGCAGCAGGTGCTGAAACTGCTGGCGGGCTTGCAGCACAAGTACAACCTCGGTTTCGTCTTCATCAGCCACGATCTTGCGGTAATCGGTGCAATGGCACACCGGGTGGCCGTCATGCAGAACGGTTCCATCGTCGAAACCGGGGAAGTGGAGAAAATTTTTGCTGAGCCCGCCCATCCTTACACTCGAAAGCTACTGAAAGCGGCGTTCGAGCGCTGATATTCACCAATTGGGTGCGCATTACGATTGTATTTTTCTATTTGTTTTGACACATGAATACTTACTGGCTAGTATCGACCAAACTTTTTCTGCAACTACCTGTTTTTTAGGCAAAATCTACCGACCAATGCAGCAGCGATCTCTTACTCAAGCTTGCACTCGCGTTGTCGCCGGAATGTTCATTGGCGTACTACTCACCGCAACTTCCAGTGTTTTCGCCGACGAAGCCAGCGGTTTTAGCCAGAATGCCTTGCTTTCGTCCCAGAACGGGGCGACTTCCTCGAATTCCCCCTCGCTCCCTACTTTTCAGTCGACTCCGGCTCCGCAAGCTGCGGCTACACCTGCTACGTCTACAGGCGACAGCAGCGCGCGCTCGTTCCTGTCCGGCATGGCCGGTAAGGCTGGCGACGTGGTGGTCGGTGCACTGAACATGATCGGCGTGCGGTACCGCTGGGGCGGCAATACGCCAGATTCAGGGCTGGACTGCAGCGGCTTCGTTCGTTACGTGTTCCAGGACACGCTTGGCATGGCGCTCCCGCGGCGCGCGGAAGAAATGAGCCGCGTCGGCGAGAAGGTGCGCATGAGCGAACTGAAACCGGGCGACCTCGTGTTCTTCAATACGATGCGCCGCACGTTCTCGCACGTGGGTATCTATATCGGCGACAACAAGTTCGTGCATTCGCCGTCCACGGGTAGCACGATCCGTGTCGACGATCTGGATGACGGTTACTGGGAAAAGCGTTTTACGGGCGCACGCCGGGTCGAGACTTCGTATCAGCAGGGTGAAGATCTCCGGCAACGGGTGAGCGCTACGATCGGCACGACGGGTAACTGAGTCGCGCGTCCGCTGTATTACCGGTAGCAACAAGAAAAGCCTGCTTCGAAACAAGCAGGCTTTTTCTTTTGATGCGGCCGCAGCGCGACGATCAGACCATTGCAGGGCTCGCGGCGGCAAGCTTGCGCTGCAGCTCCGGCATGATCTTCGCCACGGCTTCCTCGCCCGCGAGAATCGCCGCGTTGCGTTGCCCGAAGTCGCTGCCGCTCATCACACTCAGATTCGGCCGGATCACGATGTCGGCATATTTGTCGAGTTCGTAGGTCTTGATGGTTTGACCCATGATCGTGAAGGTCTGCAGCAGGACATCGAACGAGCTTTGCGTGAGCGCGGTTTCGGGGCGCGCGGAGATATCGATCGCGATCACGAAGTCCGCGCCCATCTTGCGGGCAAACGACGCCGGCACCGGACTCACGAGCCCACCATCGACATACTCGTGACCGCCCATCTTCACGGGCTCGAACACCGACGGCACGCTGCACGACGCACGCACGGCGATGCCCGTGTTGCCGCGCTGGAACAGGATCGGCTGGCCGGTTTTCAGATCGGTTGCGACAATGCCGAGCGGCTTCACCATCTTTTCGATCGGCCGGTTGTTGAGCGTCGTGTTCAGGTAGTTCTGCAACGCGACGCCTTGCAGGAAACCGCGTGTGCGAAACGGCATGGCCCAGTCGCTGATCGATGCTTCGTCCATGACGAGGGCGAGCTTGTTCAGGGCGAAACCATTCATGCCCGAGGCGTAAAGCGCACCGACGACCGCGCCCGCACTCGTACCGGCGATCAGGTCAACCTTGATGTTGTGCGCTTCCAGCCCCTTGATCACGCCAATGTGCGCGAAGCCACGAGCGGCGCCGCCGCCCAGCGCGAGACCGACGCGCAGCGGCCGCACCGGCTTGACGGCCGGCGGTGGGGTGACACTGGCCGGGGTGTCAGTCGATGGGTTGCTGGTGGTGGTGTCGGGCTTGCTGCCGGTGGTCGTACACGCGGCGAGAACAGCGGAGGCCGCGGCCAGCGAAAACGCGCGGCGGCCCGAACGAGGTGAGGAAGGGTTCAACGAATTCTCCAGCAGTAGCGTCGCCGCACAGCGAGGCGGGCGGACGCCGCGATCTTGCGAACACGATCGCAGAAGGCGACCGTCCCGCGCCTGCGTCGAACCGGACGACGGCGCGCGCACATCATAAAGCAAAGCGGCTGGGTGGCGGAGTTGCGCGCTTTCCGGCGGCAATGCGTGGTGCGACGTGCAGCGCAATACATGGCCCAGCGCGCCGTTCAACCGAGGCGCGCGTGGGCAGGCAGAGCCGCCCGGCAGGTATAATCCGTGACTTGCATTTTTCATCCGGACACACGCGCCGCGTAGCTCGCCGCGTGACCCGTTCCGCCGTCGCTGCGCGATATTTTTTCAGCCCGCGCAGCGCCGCTCGCCTTCGAGTACCCGCTAATGACCACCTCCGTTCGTACCCGTTTCGCGCCCAGCCCTACCGGCTTCATCCACCTCGGCAACATTCGTTCCGCGCTGTATCCGTGGGCGTTCGCCCGCAAGATGAAGGGCACCTTCGTGCTGCGCATCGAGGACACCGACGTCGAACGCTCGTCGACGGAAGCCGTCGATGCGATCCTCGAAGGCATGGCGTGGCTCGATCTCGGCTACGACGAAGGCCCGTTCTACCAGATGCAGCGTCTGGACCGTTATCGCGAAGTGCTGAAGCAGATGACGGAGCAGGGGCTTGCGTACCCGTGCTACATGTCGACGGAAGAACTCGACGCGCTGCGCGAACGTCAGCGTGCGGCCGGCGAGAAGCCGCGC
Source organism: Paraburkholderia acidicola (assembly GCF_002362315.1). Taxonomy (GTDB): domain Bacteria; phylum Pseudomonadota; class Gammaproteobacteria; order Burkholderiales; family Burkholderiaceae; genus Paraburkholderia; species Paraburkholderia acidicola. Next base: position 519,398 of record NZ_MTZV01000001.1, on the reverse strand, counting down.
TACGACGGCACATGGCGACCCGAGCCCGGCAAGACGTTGCCGGTGCCGCCGGCCGGTGTCGAGCCCGTGCTGCGCTTTCGCAATCCGTTGACGGGCGTGGTCGCCTGGGACGATGCGGTGAAAGGGCACATCGAGATCTCGAATGAGGAGCTCGACGACCTCGTGATCGCGCGTCCCGACGGCACGCCGATGTACAACTTCTGCGTCGTCGTCGACGACCTCGACATGCGTATCACACACGTGATTCGCGGCGACGATCACGTGAACAACACGCCGCGTCAGATCAACATCCTGCGCGCGCTCGGTGGCGAGCCGCCGGTCTATGCGCATCTGCCTACCGTGCTGAACGAGCAGGGCGAAAAGATGAGCAAGCGGCACGGCGCCATGAGCGTGATGGGCTATCGCGACGCGGGCTATCTGCCCGAAGCAGTGGTCAACTATCTCGCGCGTCTCGGCTGGTCGCACGGCGACGCGGAGATTTTTACGCGTGAGCAGTTTGTCGAGTGGTTCGACCTCGATCACCTGGGCAAGTCGCCGGCGCAATACGACCACGACAGGCTCAACTGGTTGAACAACCACTACATCAAGGACGCGGATAACGCGCGTCTTGCCGACCTCGCTCGTCCGTTCTTCGAGAGTCTTGAGATCGATGCAGCGGCGCTTGCGCAAGGCGCCGATCTGCAGGCCGTGATCGGGCTGCTGAAGGACCGTGCATCGACGGTGAAGGAGATCGCGGAAAATGCTGCGATGTTCTATCGCGCCCCGAACCCCGAACCCGAAGCAATCGCGCAGCACGTGACCGACGTCGTGCGGCCCGCACTCGCCGATTTTGTCGTCGCGTTGAAGAGCGCCGAGTGGACGAAGGAGGGCATCGCTGCCGCGCTGAAGGCAACGCTTGCTACGCACAAGCTGAAGATGCCGCAACTCGCGATGCCGGTTCGTCTGCTCGTGGCGGGCACGACCCATACGCCGTCGATCGATAGCGTGTTGATGCTGTTCGGTCGCGAGGTTGTAGTGAGTCGTATCGAGAAGGCGCTTGCCTGAATGTGAAGCCCTGCGCGCGGCCCTGCAAAAAGTTGCGGGTCGCGACTCTCAAGGTATTTACAACACACGATTCTCTATCTACAATCTCGCTTCTGTTCTGCAAGGGGGTATAGCTCAGCTGGGAGAGCGCTTGCATGGCATGCAAGAGGTCAGCGGTTCGATCCCGCTTACCTCCACCACCAGAACATGTGAAAGTCCTCAGGAAGCACGCAGTCTGTAGTAAAAAGGACTTCACAAGCAGCGGTAAGCCAGTTACAATATCGTTCTTTGCTGTTGGCGAAAATTAACAGCAAATTGCAAGAAACTGGTAGTAAAGTGCAGCAAATCGCGGCAAAAGCAGGTGAGCCGCGCGACATATCTGAAAAGATCATGTCCCCTTCGTCTAGAGGCCTAGGACATCACCCTTTCACGGTGAGTACAGGGGTTCGAATCCCCTAGGGGACGCCAGACATCGGCATCGCGTAGAACGACGGCGATGCGGTTTGCGCAGAGTCGGCCGGCTCTCGCAGCCTACGATGCAAAGATTGGAGTGGTAGTTCAGTTGGTTAGAATACCGGCCTGTCACGCCGGGGGTCGCGGGTTCGAGTCCCGTCCACTCCGCCAGACGAAGCCCGTTCAGGTACGCTTGAGCGGGCTTTTTCATTAAAGGTGTAAGCGTACGTTGTCCCCTTCGTCTAGAGGCCTAGGACATCACCCTTTCACGGTGAGTACAGGGGTTCGAATCCCCTAGGGGACGCCAGATATTGCATCGTGGGGATGACCCGCGGTGCGGCTCGCGGGCAGGTTCGATGCTCGCAGGCCATGCAGAAATGGAGCGGTAGTTCAGTTGGTTAGAATACCGGCCTGTCACGCCGGGGGTCGCGGGTTCGAGTCCCGTCCGCTCCGCCAGAAGAGAGAAAAGCCCGTTCAGTTCGCTGAACGGGCTTTTTCTTTTTGGGCTCGTCGGCTCCCGGTGCAACGGGTCGTGTCAGTCGTCCCGCAGCGTGTCGCGGGGCGTTGCGCTCAGGAGAAACAGCCATTGCCAGCGCGCGCGACGTGCCTTACCGTTGTGCGACGATCCTCTCGTGCGTTGCGCCATGTTCGATCCAACTGCCGCCCAGTTTCAATTCCAGTTGCGCAAAGCCAGCATCGACGACTTCGAGTTCGCGGAAGCGCTGACCCGCAACAACATGAACGGCTACTACCGCAGGCATCACCTCGTGTGGCGCGGCGATCTGTTTCTCGTTAGCTGGCGCGAATCGGAAAATTTCATCCTGGAGTCGGACGGCGAACCGGTCGGTGTGCTGCGGGTCACCGAGGAGGGCGACTCACTACATATTCGCGATGTCCAGATTGCCGAAGGGTACCGCGGCCAGGGGGCGGGCACGTATCTGCTCGACATGTCGCATCGGTGGGCGCGGGCGCGCGGGCTCAAGGAATTGCAGCTACGCGTGTTCGTCGATAATCCCGCCGCACAACTTTATCAACGCATGGGGTATCGGCTGGCTGGTCCGCGTCTTGCGCAGCTGGGCGCGATCCGGCACATGGCCCGGCGTGTGTGACGGCGCTCCGCGAGCTTCAGGTGCGCTACGCTCCAGCGTCGCACGTTCAGCGCGCGCATCATTCATCGCTCGGCGCCATGCGTCGGGTCGGCAAAATCCTCATCGATGAGGCTATCGAACGCACCGCGATGTTCCGCGCCACGTTCGAAGAATGCGCGCGGACTCTCTCCGAATGCGCGCCTGAACATCGCAGAAAAAGCGCTTTGACTCTGATAGCCCAGTTCCTGCGCGACCAGCGACAGCGGCCGCCCCTGGCTGAGCAGCGGAATCGCGCGCGCGAGCACTGCCTGCTGGCGCCATTGCGAAAAACTCACACCCAGTTCCTGACGAAAGAGCCGCGCGATCGTGCGCGTGCTCGCGCCGATAATCAGCGCCCAGTTTTCGAGTGAGTCGGTATTCGCCGGGTCGGCGAGTACGGCTTCGCACAGTGCGCGCAGGCGTTTCTCGTTGGGCATCGGCACCGACAGCGGCAGCGGTTCGGAGCGCGTCAGTTCATCGAGCGCGAGTGCGCCGAGCAACTGTTCGCGCGCGGGCGGCAAACCCGGCGTATCGAGTGCAGCGATCAATTCGCGCAGCAGCCCTGACACTTCGACGACGCGGCAGGTATCGAGCCCCGGCGGCACGACAGTTTCGCTGACGTACAGCGTACGCATGAACGCATCCTCTACGACCGCCACATCGTGCAACACATGCGGCGGCACCCAGATCGCGCGTGACGGCGGCACCATCCACGTCGTGCCTTCCGTACCTACCCGCAGTACGCCGCGTGACGTGTACGCGACCTGTGCCCACGCGTGCGTATGACGCGCAATGCGCACGCCCGTCGGCATCGGTCGCGAACGGACACGGATCGGATGAGTCGGCGTTGGCGCGAATTCCGGAGGAATGTCGGCGAAGTGGACCCGGGTGGATAACGGTGCGGCGCTGGTCGGGTTCATGAGTTCGTATAGATGAGATCTCGCTGGACTACTGCGACTGCTGCGAAACGAGGCGGGTTCCGGCTGCCATTGTAGGAGCGTTCGACGCAGCTGTCCGATCGGCCGGATTGACGCACACCGTATCCGGCGAGGCATAATCTGTGCGAACTTCGACGGCGTGCTGGTCGCAGGCGCGCCGCTCATCTGACGCGACACCGCGTCATTCATTCATCAATCAAGGATCAGGGAGACACTGAGGGAAATGCAGAACGTTTTCGTTTATGGCACGTTGCGGGCCGGCCAGGTCAACGACATCAGCGCGGCTGCGGCGCGGCACGACATCGCGGCACCTACGCTGCTTGGCACGGCGTCTGTGCGTGGTCGCCTGTTCGACTTCGGGTTGTATCCCGGTCTGGTGGTGGACGCAGCGGGCGTCCCCGTTAAAGGCGATGTGTACGAGATCGACGACAAGCTCGTCGCGGTGCTCGACGAAATCGAAGCGGTTTATCCGGGTGTCGAGGGCCTGTTCAGCGCACGCCAGATGACCGTTGATGTCGACGGCGCCGCGATGCAGTGCCTGGCCTATCCGGTGGCCGCCCATGCGGTGCAGGGGTTGCCGGAAATCGCTTCGGGCGACTGGGTCGAGCATCGTCGCGCGAACCACGGGTCGACATAAGACGCAGCGTCTGTCTGCCGAAACGTACGCACAGGCGCGCGCCGTTTCAAGAGCAAAAAAACCTGGCAAGCAGCTCATGCGCTTGCCAGGTTTTTTATCGGCCGTACCAGAGCGCTACAACAGCCCCAATCAGATTTCCTCGTACAGCGGCAGCGTCAGGAATTCGGTGAACTGTTCCGACGTCGACATCTGTTCGAAGATCTGCGCAGCGCGTTCATACGGCTGCGTATCGCCGCCCACCGCCTGCTTCACCTTCGCAAGTTCCTGCTGGATCAGATCGCCGACCAGTGCCGCGGTGACCTTGCGGCCATCGTCGAGCGTGCCCTTCGACGAGCGGATCCATTGCCACACCTGCGAGCGCGAGATCTCGGCGGTCGCGGCGTCTTCCATCAGGTTGTGGATCGGTACGCAGCCATTGCCCGTGAGCCACGAGCCCAGGTAGTGGATGCCGACATTGATGTTGTTGCGCAGACCCGTTTCGGTGATCGGTGCTTCGGGGCGGAAGTCGAGCAGATCGGCCGGGCTCACCTGCACATCGCCGCGTTGCTTGGCGATCTGGTTCGGCTTGTCGCCGAGCACCTTGACGAACTCCTCCATCGCGATCGGCACGAGCCCCGGGTGCGCGACCCAACCGCCGTCGTAGCCGTCGCCGGCATCGCGTGCCTTGTCCGAGCGGACGCCGCCCATGGCCTTGTCGTTAGCTGCCGGATCGTTCTTGATCGGAATCAGCGCGCTCATCCCACCGATCGCCGGCGCATTGCGGCGATGGCAGGTCTTCAGCAACTGCAGCGCGTAGGCGCGCATGAACGGCACGGTCATCGTGATCTGCGCGCGGTCAGCCAGGCAGAAGTCCTTGTCGTTCTTGAACTTCTTGATCGCCGAGAAGATGTAGTCCCAGCGGCCGGCATTCAGCCCGGAGCTGTGCTCGCGCAGCTCGTACAGGATCTCGTCCATTTCGAAGGCGGCGAGGATCGTTTCGATCAGCACCGTTGCGCGGATCGTGCCGCGCGGAATGCCGACCGTTTCCTGCGCAGCGATGAACACGTCGTTCCACAGACGCGCTTCAAGATGGCTCTCGAGCTTCGGCAGATAGAAGTACGGGCCTGCACCGCGCGCGAGTTGTTCCTTCGCGTTGTGGAACAGGAACAGCGCGAAATCGAACACGCCCCCCGAGACACGTTGACCGTCGACGGTCACGTGCTTTTCGTCGAGATGCCAGCCGCGCGGCCGCACGATCAGCGTGGCGACCTTGTCGTTGAGCTTGTACGACTTGCCGTTCTGTTCGAGCGAAATCGTGCCGCGTACCGCTTCCTTCAGATTCAACTGGCCCGTGATCTGGTTGTCCCAGTTCGGCGTGTTGGAATCTTCGAAGTCGGTCATGTACGAATCGGCGCCCGAGTTCAGCGCATTGATGATCATCTTGCGTTCGACCGGACCCGTGATCTCGACACGCCGGCACTCGAGCGCTTGCGGCAGCGGCGCAATCGTCCAGTCGGCGTCGCGCACGCTCTTCGTGTCAGCGAGGAAGTCGGGACGCTCGCCGGCGTCGAGGCGCTTCGTGCGCCCGACGCGCAGCTTCAGCAGTTCCTGGCGGCGCGGTTCAAACGCGCGATGCAGCTTCGCGACGAGTTCGAGGGCTTCGGTAGTCAGGATCGTTTCGAAGCCGGGCGCGATGTCCGCGGTGATTTGCACGCCTTGTGGCAGCGAGAGGGTGTTCGCCATGATTTCTCCTTGGTCGGTCAGATTGCAAAGATGCGAATGAATGCGTCGTTGAGTGTCGGTGGTGGGAGTCTCACGCGCCATGGCTGTGGCGTGTGCGGTCGGAAGTTTTGCCTGATGATGGTGATGCGAGCGTTTCCAGAAAATCGAACAGCTCGGCCATGCCGCTACCGGTGCCGTGCGGCATGACGCCGAGTTCTTCGGCTGGCAGCCGCTGGCGATTGATCCAGAACGTCGTGTAGCCGAACCAGTTTGCGCCGGTAACGTCCCAGCCGTTCGACGAGACGAACACGATCTCGCGCGCGTTCGCTGCGAACGCGTGGGTGCCGAGCGCATAGGCGGCCGGTGCCGGCTTGTAGGCGCGCACGGTATCGACGGAGAGCACGCGATCGAACAGGCCCGTCATGCCGGCGCTCTTGATGGCGATGTCGAGCATCTGCGGATTGCCGTTGGACAGGATCGCGAGTCCGAGCGCCGGCAACGCGCGCAGGCGGTGCAGCACCGGTACGGCGTCGGGAAAGGCGGACAGGCACGCGTATTCGTCCATCAGGCGCTTTTCCGCTGCGCTGTTGAGCGTGAGGCTGAGCCTGCGCGCCGCGTAGCGCAGCGCATCGAGTGTGATGTTCCAGAACGGCTGGTAGTGCGTGCCGGCCGGATCGGCGAGCGTGCGCAACTGCGTGTATTCGATCTGTTTTTGCCGCCACAACTGCGAGAGCGCGTCGCCGTGGCCTGGAAACATCTGCTCCGCCGCCGCGACGACCGAATGCACGTCGAACAACGTGCCGTACGCGTCGAAGATCACTGCCTTGGGGAGAGGTGTCGTTATGGCCGACATAGCCGTGCACTCCGTATTAGAGGTCAAGACGGATTGTATTAGTGATCGTTGATGCTAAAAAAGACCCTAAACATCACTTGATCTTTTACTTTTACACACCTAATCTGACGCGCAGATCGATAACCGCGTGCCCGCCCGGGTTCGCTTCCCCCATGGACCGCTTCAAGCAGATCGAAACTTTCGTGACCGTTGCGGCGCGCGGCAGCCTGTCGGCGGCGGCGCAGGCGGAGGGCGTCGCACCGGCCATCATCGGGCGTCGTATCGACGCGCTCGAGGAGCGGCTCGGCGTAAAGCTGCTGGTGCGCACGACGCGTCGTATCACGCTGACGTTCGAAGGCTCCGCGTTCCTCGAAGACTGCCAGCGCGTGATTCACGACATGCAGAACGCCGAGGCCAGCGTTTCGGCGGGCGGCGTGAAGGCGAGCGGCCATCTGCGCGTTTCCGCGCCGGCGGGTTTCGGCCGGCGGCACGTCGCGCCGCTGGTGCCGGCGTTCACGGTCGCCCATCCCGACGTATCGATCACGCTCGATCTGTCCGACCGGATGGTCGATCTCGTCAACGAGGGCTTCGATTGCGCGGTGCGGCTGGGCGAACTGCCGGATTCGTCGCTGGTGTCGCTGCGGCTTGGCGAGAACCGGCGTGTGTGCGTCGCGTCGCCGGCTTATCTCGCGCGCCGCGGTGCACCGCGCACGCTCGGCGATCTCGCGCATCACAACTGCCTCGCGCTCGGCGCAAGTGCCAACCAGCAGCGCGGCTGGACTTTCGAGCAGGACGGCAAGGTCGTGTCGATCAAGGTGTCCGGCACGATGGAGTGCTCGGACGGGGCCGTGCTGCACGAATGGTGTCTCGAAGGACACGGACTGGCGTGGCGTTCGTGGTGGGAGGTTGGCAGCGATATTGCAGCGGGGCGGCTGGTCAGTGTGCTCGACGAATTCGCCGCACCGCCGATCGGCATCCACGCCGTGTTTCCGCAGCGCCGTCATTTGCCGTTGCGCGTGCGGCTCTTCCTCGATTTTCTGAAGCATACCTACAGCAATTCGGCCTACTGGGACTGATTGTGCCCATGCCGCGCGTTCGCCACAGCAAGTTGCAATCCGTTCCTGCGCACTACAATCAAGAAGAAGGGGCGGCATCCGCACCCTGACCCTGGCGCGACGGTCGTCGCGGACAGGCTGTGGTCCCATCTGGCGACGGAGGGCATCATGTTCACGCACATCCTGGTTCCAACCGACGGTTCGGATCTGTCGAGAAAAGCGATCGACGGCGCCATCGATCTCGCGCGCACCGTCGGCGCACGCGTCACCGCGTACGCGTGTCTGCCGCAATATCCGTACTCGCCGTTTTCCGATGTCGTGATCGAGCCGCCGTTCGATTTTCAGGAGCGCAGCGAGCGCGAGGCGCGCCTGCATCTGCAGGAAATCGAAACGGCCGCGCGCGAAGCGGGCGTGTCGTTCAGCAGTCAGACCAGTGTGCATCCGTCGCCGTATCTCGGCATTATCGAAGCCGCCGAGCAGGGCGGTTGCGATGTGATCTTCATGGCGTCGCACGGGCGGCGCGGCCTCGGCAGCCTGCTGATCGGCAGCGAGACCCAGCGGGTGCTCACGCATACGAAGATTCCGGTAATTGTCTATCGATAACGATGTGCGGGCGTGCGCGACATCCGTGTCCGGTTTGAAGTGAAGGTGAGGGTGCGCGCCGACGTTGCCGCCAGCGCGCGTTTCCTCAGTCACGGTGCGTTGTGTCGCACCGCTTCCTCCCAGATTCCGTGACAGCACCCGTGGTACGGGGCCATCACCCTCCCTGACGGCGGCCTTCTGCGAGGCCGCTCATGCAGCGCCTTGTCGCGTGCTGTCGTTTTCTGAACGACGAACCGCGTCAGGCGACCTTCTTGTCGAAGAACTGTTCGTCTTCTGTCGAACCGTGCAGTGCGGTCGTCGATGCGTCGCGCTCCACTGTCTGCGTTACCGCGTCGAAGTAGCCCGTGCCGACTTCGCGCTGATGCTTCACGGCAGTGAAGCCCTTTTCTGCGGCCGCGAATTCGGCCTGCTGCATTTCGACGAACGCGGTCATCTGATTGCGGGCGTAACCGTGCGCGAGGTTGAACATCGAGTAGTTCAGCGCATGGAAACCGGCCAGCGTGATGAACTGGAACTTGTAGCCCATCGCGCCGAGTTCCTTCTGGAATTTGGCGATCGTCGCGTCATCGAGGTTCTTCTTCCAGTTGAACGACGGCGAGCAGTTGTACGACAGCAGCTTGTCCGGGAACTGCTTGTGGATCGCATCGGCGAATTTCTTCGCGAATTCGAGGTCCGGCTTGCCGGTTTCGCACCAGATCATGTCGGCGTACGGCGCGTAGGCGAGGCCACGCGAAATCGCCTGTTCGAGACCCGGACGCGTGCGGTAGAAACCTTCCACCGTGCGTTCGCCGGTCAGGAACGGCTTGTCGTTGTCGTCGATGTCCGAGGTCACGAGGTCGGCGGCTTCTGCATCGGTGCGGGCGAGCAGCACGGTCGGCGTGCCGGACACGTCGGCGGCGAGGCGCGCAGCGGTCAGTTTCGCCACGTTCTCGCGGGTCGGCACGAGCACCTTGCCGCCCATGTGACCGCATTTCTTTACCGACGCGAGCTGGTCTTCGAAGTGCACGCCCGAGGCGCCCGATTCGATCATCGCCTTCATCAGTTCGAACGCGTTCAGCACACCGCCGAAGCCAGCTTCCGCATCGGCGACGATCGGCGCGAAGAAGTCCACGTAGCCTTCATCGCCGGGGTTCTTGCCTTCGGACCATTGAATCTGGTCGGCACGCGTCAGCGTGTTATTGATCCGCTTCACGACGAGCGGCACCGAGTTCGCCGGATACAGCGACTGGTCCGGGTACATTTCGCCAGCGACGTTCGCGTCGCCCGCCACCTGCCAGCCCGACAGATAGATGGCCTTCAGGCCGGCCTTGACCTGCTGCATGGCCTGGTTGCCGGTCAGCGCGCCGAGCGAGTTGACGAACGGCTCGGTGTTCACCAGTTCCCACAGCTTTTCGGCACCACGCTTCGCGAGCGTGTGCTCGACGGGCACCGAGCCGCGCAGACGCACCACGTCTTCGGCTGTATAGGTGCGCTTGATACCTTTCCAGCGCGGATCGGTGTCCCACTGTTGCTGGAGTTGCTGGGCTTGTTGTTGACGTGACATGGTGCGCTCCTGGATTGCGGTGAAAGTGGATCGGTGGATGCTGTCTTCTACGAAGTTCTACGAGACGGTGGCGCCGGAGGCGTTTTGTTTCGTGAAGTCTTATATAAGAGTCTAGGCAAATCACCTGATCCGGGACAGCGCCAGGAGGTGCTTTTTCTTCTATTTTTAATTGATATAAATCAATGTGTTATGAATTTTATTTCACATTGAGAAAAGACATTTTCCATCTCGCAATAGCCCTTCTTGTGCCACGCAACACGATTTTTCACGGATCAAAAAAATTTTCCACATTGTGAAATGCGCGCGGAGGCGAAAAAAAACCGGCGCAGGAGCACCGGTTCTTCTTTTAGCGGGGCGCGACGGCGGTAAGTCCGCCGGTCGCGCTACCCGATAGATATTGCTTAGCTGCCGCGTCGTGCGGTACGCGGACCGTCGCTGCGGCGTGCGCCGTAGCCACCGTCACGCGAGCCGCCGTAGCCTTCGCGCGAGCCGCTGCCAGCCGGCTTGCTGCCCCAGCTGTTGCCGCTACCGGTGCGTGCACCGGCGGTGCTGCCAGCCGGCTTGCTGCTGCCATTGCCGAAACGACGGCCGCTGCCATTGGTGCTGCCGCCCGGACGGCCACGGCCGCCAAAGCCGGGGCGACCGCCGCCGGCCGGTGCCGACTTGCGCGGTTCGAACCCGACGATGACATTGACGGCCAGCGTCGTGCGCACGAAGCGCTCGATGCGCTTCAGCGCGCCCTGTTCGGCGTGATGGACGAGGCTCACGGCGATGCCCGAGCGACCTGCACGGCCGGTACGGCCGATACGGTGCACGTAGTCTTCGGCGAACTTCGGCAGATCGTAGTTGAACACGTGCGTGATGCCGGGGATGTCGATCCCGCGAGCCGCCACATCGGTGGCGACCAGCACGCGGACGCGGCGTTCGCGCAGGGCGCGGATCGTGCGGTTACGTGCGCCTTGCGGCAGATCGCCATGCAGTGCTGCCGATTCGAAACCGGCGTCGGCAAGGCGTCCCGCCAACTGGTCGGCTTCGCTCTTGGTGGCCGTGAACACGATAGCCTGGTCAAGACCTTCAGCGCGCAGCAGGTGATCAAGCAGACGATCCTTGTGATCGCGGTCGTCAACGTAATGCACGGTTTGCGCAATGTTCGTGGCCGATTCCAGACGCTGGACGATCTCGATGCGTTCCGGGTTCTTCAGCAGACGGCCGGTCAGCGAGCTGATCTTGCCGTCGAGCGTGGCCGAGAACAGCATCGTTTGACGCGACGCCGGCGTGGCGGCGACGATCGTTTCGATGTCTTCGATGAAGCCCATGTCGAGCATCCGGTCGGCTTCGTCGAGCACGAGGATCTGCAGTTGCGACAGATCGATGCGGCCGCGTTCCAGGTGATCGATCAGGCGGCCCGGCGTGGCCACGAGGATTTCGGGGTTCTTCGCCAGCAGCATCAACTGCTGGCCGTAGGCGACACCGCCGAGAATGCTGACGGTGCGCAGGCGCTTGAGGTGCTTGCCGTACGTCGTAGCGGCGGTCGTGACCTGCATCGCGAGTTCGCGGGTCGGCGTGAGGACCAGCAGGCTCGGACGGGCGACCGGTTGCGGACGGCGCGTGCGGCGATCGGCGCCTGCTGCGTCGCGCGGTTCACGCGGCTGGGCCGCCTGGGTTTTTTGCAGCTGAGCGAAACGCTCGATGGCGGGCAGCATGAACGCTGCCGTCTTGCCGGAACCGGTCGGGCTCGAGACCATCAGGTCGCGGCCGGCGATGGCAGCGGGAATGGCGCGCTGCTGCACCGGCGTCGGGACCTGGTAGCCGGCGGTAACCAGTGCCGAAACGATTTCCGGCGACAGGCCGAGCGAAGCGAACGTCGGACCTTCCGGCACGGCGGCCGGGGCGACAGCCTCAGCTGCGATCGGCGCTACAACCGGGGTGGTGAGTTCAGCTGCGACTGGCGCGTCGATGCCGAGAGCTTCGTTGGCGATGGCGGTCAGCGGGCTGGAATTATTGCTCGAAGTCATGAGAATCCTTGAAACACAGGGAATAAAACGTCGGCGCCAATCGGCATACCCAAGTCGTCGGATTCAGCGAGCAAAGAAGCAGCGAGCAAATCAAAAAACGGGGGCAACTTGCCTGCGTACGGCAAGTTTTTCGTTAGAAGCTGTATCGGATGCGACACGCCGTTCCGGCATTGTCGCCAGCCTGGTACATGACGGCCCGGAGGGCCTAAGCAGGAGGGGACAGGTTCTAAACTGGATTGGAGCTAAACGCAACTAGGCGCTGCACGGCCAGGTCCGGTAATTCGCTCAACTGCGAGCCAGACAGAGAAAGTGAAGCGCAGGCCGCATTATAAAGGAGTTTGCTGCACTGCGCCAGATTATCGCGAAATCGTAAGTAATGGGCCGGCTGGGCGGCCCTGCGGGCGGTCTCAGGTGGCCGTGCCGTTCTTCAGGGACTCGACCACTTCGACGTACTGCTGCTTCGCGGCGTCCTGCGAGGTGCCTTTCAGCGCGCCCCACGCGTCATATTTGTACTTGCCGACGATATCGGTGAAGCCGGGCTTGTCGCCATGCACGTCGCCGTCGGTGGCCTGCTTGAACAGTGCATACAGACGCAGCAGCGTCAGGTTGCCCGGACGTTCGGTCAGTTGCTTGACATCTTCCTGGGCTTGCGCGAACAGCGCGTTGACGTCGCTCATCGATTTCTCCGTGGCATATTCAATCAAGATAAGGCCGACGATCATAGCAAGCACGGCCGGACACAGGCTGGAGCGATCCTTCCAAACCATTCGGGTTGCGCGCCTGCACCGCAGGCATCCGGCGATTCAAGGCGCCGCATTACAATAGCGGCCATGACTCGAACTGTGCTGCTTGCCCTCGATACGTCGACCGAATTCTGTTCGGTCGCGTTGCTGTCCGCCTCTGCGGCGTCTGTTCCCTCGACTGTTGCCGCCACTTCCTCCGATCCGCTCATCTGGGTGCGCCACGAAGCGACCGGCGCCGTGTCCAGTGCGCGACTTTTGCCGGCTATTCGTGAGCTTTTCGACGAAGCGGGTCTGGCGCTTTCCGCCTGCGATGCAATCGCGTTCGGTGCCGGGCCGGGCTCGTTTACCGGTTTGCGGACCGCAACCGGCGTCGCGCAGGGCCTCGCGTTTGGGCTCGACCGGCCCGTGGTGCCGGTCAGTACGCTGCTCGCCTGTGCGGAGCGTGCGCGTTCTCGCGATCCATCGGCGGCGCGCGTGCTCGTGGCGCTCGATGCGCGCATGGACGAGGTCTATTGGGCCGACTATGCGTGGGATGCGTCGCAGGGCGAATGGCGCACGGTGCATCCGGCGTCGCTCGATGCGCCCGGTCAGGTTGGTTTGCCCGATGCGCCGTTTACGCTCGCAGGCAATGCGGCTGCCGTGTTTGGCGCGCGTTTGCCAGCGCGCGATGCGGCCCGCGTGGTCGACGGCGAAGCGTTGCCGCATGCTGTGCCGGTCGCGTTCGCCGCGCTGCGCGCGTTTCGCGCCGGGCGCACCGTGCCGGCCGACCAGGCGGCGCCCGAATACGTGCGCAACAAGGTGGCGCAGACAACGGTTGAACGGCTGGCGGCGAAAGCGGCGCAGGCCGCCGGAGTTGCAGCAGCGCCTGTCTCCACTGAGTCCACCGAATCTGTCAACGCGCGGCCGAAAGTTACGCGAGGCGAGGGCACGCGATGAGCGGCGTGCTGCTCGCGGACCGCTACGTTTCGCCGATGACCGAGGGCGATCTGGACGAAGTCGCCGCCATCGAAAAAGTCGCCTATGAATTTCCGTGGAGCCGCGGTAATTTCGAGGATTCTTTGCGCAACGGCTATCTCGGCATTTGCCTGCGGCACGTTACCGGCACACTGCTCGGCTACTGCGTGCTGATGCCAGTGGTCGATGAAATGCATCTGCTTAACCTGTGCGTTGCGCCGGCTGCGCAAGGTGCGGGTGCGGGACTTACGTTGCTGCGCGAAGCCGTGCGTGTGACACACACGGAAAAGCTCGACGGCTTGCTGCTCGAAGTGCGGCCGTCGAATCATCGGGCCATCCGGCTCTACGAGCGCTTCGGCTTTGCGTCGATCGGCCGGCGCAAAAACTATTATCCGGCGCGTCATCGCAGCCGGGAGGACGCCATCGTGATGCGTTTTTCGTTTGCAGAGGAGGGCGCAGATGGCGCTGCATGAATCCGCGCTGGAAGAACTCGGGCTCGCGACCCGCTGGGTGCGGCGCGGTAGCGCGCCGACGGAAGCTGCTGCATCTGCCGAGATAGGGCGCGGCGATGCGTCGATCGGGCCTGCGGCATCTGCGGAGGCGATCAAGCAACAGGCGAGGCACGTCGTCGATGCGCCGGTTGAGACAGTGGAGCCGCAGACGGACACGCCGGCGCGCAGTGTGAGTACCGGGAACATGCGAAGCACCGACGCGACAACCGATCGGCCAGACGCCCGCAACGCACGCAGCAGCACGTCCGCTGCATCGGCCGAAGCACCACCGCCACCCGACGACGACTTCGCCTGGTTCGACGACCTGCCCTCGACGCCCCCACAACACCGAGATCAGCAACAACCCCGCGCCAGAGAAGAAGAACCGGCGCAATCCGCGGTCGCCACACTCGACTGGGATGCCTTGAGCGAGCGCGTGTCCGCCTGCGAAAGCTGCCGTCTCTGCGAAAAGCGCACGAAAACCGTGTTCGGCGTCGGTGATCGCGAAGCCGACTGGATGCTGGTCGGCGAAGCGCCCGGCGAGAACGAAGACCGCCAGGGCGAACCGTTCGTGGGCCAGGCCGGCAAGCTGCTCGACAATATGCTGCGCTCGCTCGATCTGGCGCGCGACAAGAACGTCTACATTGCGAACGTGATCAAGTGCCGGCCGCCCGGCAACCGCAATCCCGAGCCCGATGAGGTCGCGCGTTGCGAGCCGTATCTGCAGCGCCAGGTCGCGCTCGTCAAGCCGAAGCTGATCGTGGCGCTCGGCCGTTTCGCCGCGCAGAGTCTGTTGAAGACCGACGCGAGTATCTCGTCGCTGCGCGGTCGCGTGCATACGTACGAAGGCGTGCCGGTCATCGTCACGTATCACCCGGCGTATCTGCTGCGCAGTCTGCACGATAAGGCGAAATCGTGGGCCGACCTGTGTCTTGCGCGCGATACCCTGGGTCGTGCCGCCGACCAGACGGAGCACTGATGGCGACGCCGGCACCGGTGGCCGGTCACGACGCGCGGCGTAATGCATGGGCGGACGCGTTCGACATGCTTGTGGATCCGGTCGTGCGCGATCTGGCGTGGCTGCTGTACAGCCCGGCGCTGCTGCGTGCGCAATTGCCCGTTGGCGTGCTCGCGCAGCCGTTGGGTACACCCACCCAGGCAGCGCAGACGCTCGACTGGCTGCGTGCGCTCGATGCGGATGCGGGGGCTGCGGGGGCATTGCATCGCGCGATCGCCGATGCCCACGTGACGCGTCTCGGCCGCTACGCCGAAACGCTGCTCGCATGGTTCCTGGAAAACGGACCGCTCGCGCGGCTCGTCGCGGCAAACATCGCGCTGCGGCGCGCGGGCGTCACGTTGGGCGAATGCGATTTTCTCGTCGAAACGAACGATGGCCGGCGGCTGCACTGGGAGCTGGCCGTGAAGTGCTATCTGCACGCCGGCGATGGCCGCGCACGGCTCGCCGACTATGTCGGTCCGAACCTGCAGGACCGCTTCGATCGCAAGCTTGCGCATCTGCTCGGGCATCAGTTGCCGCTCAGTGCACGCGAGGAGTTTGCGTCACTCGGGCATGTAGGGCCGTGGGATGCGCAGATGTTCGTCAAGGGCTGGCTGTTCTACCGGCAGGAAGCGGATCAGCCTGTGGACGCGTATGAAAGGATCGTGCAGGGGACGGGGGAAGAAGCGACTGGCGAAGCCGTGGAACTCGATCCGGCGCATCTACGCGGCTGGTGGACGACACGCACCGACTGGCCCGCTTTTGCAACCGCGCATGCGCCGAAGTGGCGCGTGCTGCCGCGTCTCGAATGGCTGGCGCCGCGACGCTATCAGCCCGCCGAGCCGGCGGTTACGGAAATGACCGACGCGGCCCAACTCGCGTTACGGCTCACACAACAGACCGGGCCGACCATGGTCGCGGGTTTCGACCTCGATGGAAATGGGCGCTGGTGCGAACGCTCGCGTGGCTTCGTGGTGCCGGATACATGGCCCGCACGTGCGCTGGTGTTTGCGCGCGAGTAACCGCGAACGATGGCATGCGCGCCGGCGTTGGCCACACAACGATCAGGCGGGCGTTACTGACGTCGATCGAACCACGCGCGCCACGATTACAACGACACGCTCACCACCACCGATAGAAGTGATGCACCGGCCCGACACCCGAGCCGACCTCGAGCTGGTCACTTGCCTGCAGCGCTCCAGTCAGATACACCTTTGCTTCGGCAACAGCACTCGCGAGATCGTCGCGTTGCGCCACCAGCGCTGCGATCGAGGAGGACAGTGTGCAACCGGTGCCATGCGTGTTTTTCACCGGCACACGTGGACCGCCCAGCCGTAGCGTGCCGTGTTCCTGTATCAGCCAGTCGGGACTGTCCGATGCGGCAAGATGGCCGCCCTTCATCAGCACCGCCTGTGCGCCCAGCGCGCGCAATGCTTCGCCCTGGCGAATCATGCCGGCTTCATCGGTGACGGCGGCTTCGCCGAGCAGCGCCGCCGCTTCCGGCAGGTTGGGCGTGACGAGACTCGCGAGCGGCAGCAGTTCGTCGCGGACCGCCGCGACCGCATCAGGCGCGAGCAGCGCGTGGTTGCTCTTCGAGATCATCACCGTATCGAGCACGATGTGCTTCGGCTGATAACGCCGCAGTGCGTCGGCCACCGCGCGCGCGATCTGCGCGTTGGCGAGCATGCCGATCTTCACTGCATCGATGCGGATGTCGTCGAACACCGCATCGAGTTGCGCGGTAACGAAGCCCGGATCGGGCGTATGAATGGCTGTGACACCGCGCGTATTCTGCGCCGTCAGCGCCGTGATGACGCTCGCACCGTAGGCGCCGAGCGCCGAGAATGCCTTGAGATCTGCCTGGATGCCGGCGCCGCCGCCGGAGTCCGAGCCGGCGATGGTCAGGACGTTGGGAATCGCGTGTGTCATCGGAAAGCGTGAAATAAGAAGCGCCGTTGCGGGCCGTACGATATCGCGGCGCTACAAAGGCGGTGAGGGCGCACACCGCCCTGTGGAAATCTCAGTGGCGCACTTCGCCGATCAGGGCGACCGAGTCAAAGGCGCGCTGATTTGCCTGGTGGCGCCGCATCACGACCCACATCATCAGGCACACGAATGTGCCGAACAGCACGATCACGGCCCCAACCGGCACATCGAGCCAGACGAGCACCGCATACAGGCACAACATCACGAGCACCGAGAGGTTTTCGTTGAAGTTTTGCACCGCGATCGAGTGTCCCGCCGACAGCAGCACGTGCCCACGATGTTGCAGCAGCGCGTTCATCGGTACGACGAAGAAGCCCGACAGCCCACCGACCACCATCAGGAACAGGTAAGCCACGAGCAGGTAGCCCGGCACATGCATATGGCCGAAGTAGATGCCCCAGTGTTCGGGAAACAGATGCTTCGTATAGAACGCCATCAGCATCACCGCGATGCCCATCATGACGCCGACCGGCAGCACCGATAGCGACTTCTTCAGCGGCACTTTGGCCGCGGCGATCATGGCCCCGACCGCGACGCCGACCGCGACGACCGCCTGCAGGATCGCGGCCTGTGACAGCGACATGTCGAGCGATACTTCCGCCCACTTGAGCACGATGAATTGCAGCGTGGCGCCCGCGCCCCAGAACAGCGTCGTGACAGCCAGCGAGATCTGCCCGAGCTTGTCGCGCCAGAGTATCGTGAAGCAGTCGGCGAAGTCGGTGATGAGCTTGATCGGTCCGCGCTCCTGGCGCGGATAGCGGGCGCCAGTATCGGGAATGCCCAGATTAAACAGCGCGGCGATGATGTAGATGGAGATGATCACGAGCATCGCAGCTTCGGCGGGTGTGCCGATACTCGCGGGGGTGTGCTTCATGACATGCGAGGCGATGTGCGGACTGATCAACGCACCGCCAAGCACGGTACCCAGAATGATCGAGCTGACGGTCGTGCCTTCGATCCAGCCGTTCGCGGCGACGAGCCGGTCAGGCGGCAGCAGTTCGGTGAGTATCCCGTACTTGGCCGGCGAATAAGCCGCCGCGCCGAAGCCGACAATGCCGTACGCAATGAGCGGGTGCGCGCCGAACAGCATCACGATGCAGCCGAGCACCTTGATCGTGTTGGTCACGAACATGACCCGGCCTTTGGGGCGGGAGTCTGCGAAGGCACCGACGAAAGCAGCCAGCACGACGTACGACAGCACAAAGAACAACTTGAGCAGCGGCGTCATCCAGTTCGGGGCGTGAAGATCTTTCAGCAGTGCAATAGCAGCGATCAGAAGCGCATTGTCGGCCAGCGAAGAAAAAAACTGCGCGGCCATAATGGTGTAAAAACCTTTTTTCATCTGATGCGATGCTGTCCTCGCTGCGGTCCGTCCGCCCCGGACACGTGTTCTGCGTCCGGGCTTATTCCGTTCGAAATGGGTTGTGCGCACGGCTTTATAACATGAAAATACTCGCATTCGGACTAGCAAAATCCTTGATCGCACCGCCCAGCGGGCTCTCGACGCTCTGAAAACGTCCAGTAAGCTGCTGATTCGCAAGCGTCTTTACGAAAATTTCTCATGCCGCGCCCCCTTCTTGCCACGATTCATACCGCTGCTCTCGCCAACAATCTCGCTGTCGCACGTCGTTACGCGCCGAAGTCGAAAATCTGGGCAGTGGTCAAAGCTAATGCGTATGGCCACGGTCTTGCGCGCGTGTTCCCCGGTTTGCGCGCGACTGACGGTTTCGGTTTGCTGGACCTCGAAGAAGCGGTGAAGTTGCGCGAGCTTGGCTGGGCGGGTCCGATCCTGCTGCTCGAAGGTTTTTTCCGTCCCACCGATATCGACGTGATCGACCGCTATAGCCTCACCACCGCGGTGCATTCCGACGAACAGATGCGCATGCTCGAAATGGCGCGCCTGTCGAAGCCGGTCAACATCCAGCTCAAGATGAACAGCGGCATGAATCGCCTCGGCTACACGCCGGAGCGTTTTCGCAGCGCGTGGGAACGCGCGCGCGCGTGTCAGGGCATCGGCCAGATTACGTTGATGACCCATTTTTCCGATGCCGACGCCGAGCGCGGCATCGCGCACCAGATGGCAGCCTTCGAGCGCGGTGCCGAAGGCATTGCCGGCGCGCGCAGTCTCGCGAATTCGGCGGCGACGCTGTGGCACCCGGAAGCGCATTTCGACTGGGTTCGCCCTGGCATCATCCTGTACGGCGGTTCGCCAACCGGCTTGCACAGCGACATTGCCGACACCGGCTTGCAGCCCGCCATGACGCTCGCCTCCGAATTGATCGCAGTGCAATCGATCGCTGCAGGCCAGACGGTCGGCTACGGCTCGAGGTTTGCCGCGCAGGGGCCGATGCGCATCGGCGTGATCGCGTGCGGTTATGCGGATGGTTATCCACGGCTCGCGCCGGAAGGCACGCCGGTGATCGTTGATGGGGTGCGCACGCAGGTGGTCGGCCGGGTATCGATGGACATGATTACCGTCGACCTGACACCGTGCCCGAATGCCGGCGTCGGCTCGCGCGTCGAACTGTGGGGCACGGCGCTGTCGGTCGACGACGTCGCGCAGGCCTGCGGCACGATCGGCTACGAGTTGACGTGCGCGGTCGCGCAGCGGGTGCCGGTGCGCGCCGAATGAGCGCCGCGTGAGTTTCTTGCGGGGCATTGGGTCAGAAGATCGGAAGGCGCGTGGCTAAACAGAAAACGTTGTACACCTGCACCGAATGCGGCGGGCAGGCGCCGAAGTGGCAAGGACAATGTCCCGCGTGCGGGGCATGGAATACGCTGGTCGAGGGCGTCGCGGAGCAGGCCAGCACGCATCGCTTCCAGTCGCTCGCGAAGAATGCGCCGGTGCAGCGCCTCGCGGATATCCAGGCATCGGATGTGCCGCGCTTTTCGACCGGCGTCGGCGAATTCGATCGCGTGCTCGGCGGTGGGCTTGTGCCGGGCGGCGTGGTGCTGATCGGTGGCGATCCGGGAATCGGTAAATCGACGCTGCTGCTGCAATCGCTTGCGGCGATCTCGAACGAGCGGCGCGCGCTGTATGTGAGCGGCGAAGAATCGGCAGCGCAGATTGCGTTGCGCGCGCAACGGCTGTCGCTGCTCGAAACCGACGTGCAGGCGAGCGAACTCATGCTGCTTGCCGAAATCCAGCTCGAAAAAATCCAGGCCACCATCGATGCCGAACGGCCCGACGTCGCCGTCATCGATTCGATCCAGACCATCTATTCCGAGGCGCTGACCTCCGCGCCCGGCTCGGTTGCGCAGGTGCGCGAATGCGCCGCGCAACTCACGCGTATCGCCAAGCAATCGGGCACGGCGATCATCATGGTCGGCCACGTGACGAAAGAGGGCAACCTCGCCGGTCCGCGCGTGCTCGAACACATCGTCGATACCGTGCTGTATTTCGAAGGCGATACGCACTCGTCGTTCCGGCTCGTGCGTGCGTTCAAGAACCGCTTCGGCGCGGTGAACGAACTCGGTGTCTTCGCGATGACCGAGCGCGGCCTGCGCGGCGTGGCCAATCCGTCGGCGCTGTTCCTCTCGCAACACGAACAGATCGTGCCCGGCTCGTGCGTGCTGGTTACGCAGGAGGGCACGCGGCCGCTGCTCGTCGAAGTGCAGGCGCTGGTCGATTCGGCGAATGCGCCGAATCCGCGGCGTCTTGCGGTGGGACTCGAACAGAACCGTCTCGCGATGCTGCTTGCCGTGCTGCACCGCCATGCGGGCATCGCGTGCTTCGATCAGGACGTTTTCCTGAACGCGGTGGGCGGCGTGAAAATCACCGAGCCTGCCGCCGATCTCGCGGTATTGCTCGCGATCCACTCATCAATGCGTAACAAACCGCTACCGAAGGGCCTCGTCGTTTTCGGCGAAGTTGGGCTCGCGGGCGAAATCCGGCCGTCGCCGCGCGGTCAGGAGCGCCTGAAGGAAGCCGCGAAGCTCGGCTTCTCGATTGCGCTGATTCCCAAGGCGAATGCGCCGAAGCAGCCGATCGACGGGCTGCAGGTCATCGCGGTCGAGCGCATCGAACAGGCCATCGACCGGGTCCGCACGCTCGAATAACAACTGGCGAACGCGCGCGGCCGGTCGGTGCGCGTGTATGCGCGATGTAATCCGTCGTAAATATCGCCAGGATACCTGTAACCAAGCTGCTACACGTTTTCCCTATTCTGGCCGGGTGTGTAATTCCACCCGCAGCGGAAAGGATGACGTCTTGAAACAGCCTCATGAAACCGCGACCGATCGACTCGCGAGCCTGCGCGGCTGCCGGGTATCTCCGCCCATCCGGGCGCCGTGGGGCGGCGGCTGCCGGATCGTCGAATGGATCGACGAAACCGGACAGATCTCGCGCCGCGTGGTCGCGGAAGACGTGACCGCCGACCAGGTGAGGGCCACCATCCGCCAGCATGTGCAAGGGCGCAAGCACACGCTGACCGACGATGGGCCGGCCCAGCGGCAGACTTTGCCTCGACGTTGAGCGAAGCGGGTTGCCGTGAGGGGTTGCCGGGCTTTACCCCGGATCTTGTGACGCTTCCTGCGTAACCACCGGCACAAACAACGGATGCCGAGCCGCTTCCGCCGCCGTCAGCACCGGCGACACACAGCAGTCGAGCGGCTCCAGCAACGTCACCCAGTCTTCCAGCGAATTACCGGCAATCACCGCCGCGAGTTCCTGCGTCAGCGCGTGCGCATCCGGACCGCCGATCGCCTGTCCGAGGCTCCAGTGCCGCGTTCCCCAGTCGGGCCGGCCGAGCGCAGCACACAACGTCTCCCAGAACTTCAGTTCGAGCGCACCGACCGCAAGCCACCGTCCATCGAGCGTGCGGTAAAGGTTGTAGCAGGGCACGCCGCCGTTCAGCAGTCCACCGCCCGCGGGCGGCGCGGTGCCGTCGTTGGCGAGCGCGATCTGCGCCACGACGTTGTGCGCGTAGCTCGCATGCGTCATCGAGACGTCGACGAAACGGCCATCGCCTCCGCGCGCAACATGCCACAGCGCGGCAAGTATCTGCGTGACCGCGCTCAATGCACCGCCGAGCAGGTCAGCGATCTGGAAGTTAGGCAGAACGGGCTCGCCGTCGCGGTCCGCGAGCTGTTCGAGCACGCCCGCATAGCCGATGTAGTTGAGATCGTGGCCCGCGTGCTGCGTGAACGGCCCTGTCGACCCATACCCGCTGATCGCGCAATAGACGAGCTTAGGATTGAGCGCATGCAGCGCCTCGAAACCGACGCCCAGCCGGTCCATCACACCGGGACGGAAACTTTCGATGAGCACATCCGCTTCGCGCGCCAGCGCACACAGAACCGTGCGCCCCGCCTCCGACTTCAGATCGAGCCGCATCTCACGTTTGCCGCGATTGACCAGGCGGTAGAACGCCCCGGGCCGACCTGCGGCGCGATCGCTCGAACTTTGCATCATCGTGCGCGTTGCGTCGCCTTCGCCGGGCGCTTCGATCTTCAGCACTTCGGCGCCGAGTTCCGCGAGTCGTAGTGTGGCGACGGGGCCGGGCAGCAGGCGCGTCAGATCGAGTACGCGCAGTCCTTGCAAGGCGGGGGCAACCACAGATGAAGATGAGGCAGACGAGGCAGGCGAAGCGGACAAGGCAAACCTCTCATCGATGCCGGCGCGGACCTCGTACGGTGCCGCTAGCCGATCTGTTCAAGTTCCTCGTGCGCACCGAGCCATTCAGCTTCGAGTGCGGCGAGACGCGCATTCACTTCGGCCTGGCGCCGGATCGAATCGGTCAGGCGGGTCTTCTGGGCAGGCTCATAACTGGCCGCATCGGCGACGAATGCATCGAGTGTCGCGCGTTCTGCGTTGAGCGCGTCCATTTCCTTCTCGAGTTTCGTGATCCGTGTCTGCAACGGCTTTTTCAGGTGCGCCAGCTTCTGCCGCGTTTCCGCTTCGAGCCGCCGCTGTTCCTTGCGATTCACTGCCGGGTCGCCGCCGTCCGGTTCCGCGTTACCGGCCTTCAGTGCCGCGCGCTGTTCGGCTGCGTGTTGCAGCAACCAGTCGCGGTAATCGTCGAGGTCGCCATCGAACGGTTGCAGCCGGTGCTTCGCGACCAGCATGAACTCGTCGGTCGTCGCGCGCAGCAGATGCCGATCGTGCGAGACGAGAATCAGCGTGCCGTCGAACTGCGCGAGCGCCATGGTCAGCGCGTGACGCGTTTCGAGGTCGAGGTGATTGGTCGGTTCGTCGAGCAGCAGCAGATTCGGTTTCTGCCAGATGATCAACGCCAGCGCGAGCCGTGCCTTCTCACCGCCCGAGAACGGCGCGATCCGCGCGCTCGCCATCTCGCCAGGAAAGTTGAAACCCCCGAGGAAATCGCGCAGTTCCTGTTCGCGCGTGTCGGGCGCCAGCCGGGCGAGGTGTTGCAGCGGGGTATCGTCGGGGCGCAGCGTTTCGAGCTGGTGCTGCGCGAAGTAACCGATTCGCAGCCCCTTGCCTTCGCGCACGTCGCCGCCAAGCGGCGTCAGCGTACCCGCGAGCGTTTTGATCAGCGTCGACTTGCCCTGGCCATTTGCACCAAGCAGGCCGATGCGCTGGCCGTTCTGGATCGACAGCGTGACTTGCCCGACGATCGGAATCTCGCTGCCGTCTTCCGCATGGTAGCCGCAGCGCACGTTTTCCATCACGAGCATCGGATTGGGCGCAGAGTCGGGCGCACGGAACTCGAAGGTGAACGGCGACGAGGCGTGAGCCGGTGCGATCAGCTCCATTTTTTCGAGCGCTTTCACGCGGCTTTGCGCCTGACGCGCTTTGGTCGCCTTCGCCTTGAAGCGATCGACGAAGCTTTGCAGATGTTCGATGGTCTTGCGCTGCTTCTCGTAAGCACTCTGCTGCAGCGCGAGCTGTTGCGCGCGCAGGATCTCGAACTGCGAGTAGTTGCCGCCGTAGCGCTTCACCTGCTGGTTCTCGAGATGCAGCGTGACGTCGCAGATCGAATCGAGGAATTCACGATCGTGCGAGATCACGATCAGCGTGCCCGCATAGCGATGCAGCCAGTCTTCGAGCCAGACGATCGCATCGAGGTCCAGGTGGTTCGTCGGTTCGTCGAGCAGCAGCAGATCGGACGGACACATCAGCGCCTGCGCGAGGTTCAGCCGCATGCGCCAGCCGCCCGAGAAACTGCTGACGGGCTCGCGTGTCTGGTCGAGCGTGAAACCGAGGCCGAGCAGCAGCGTTTCGGCGCGCGCGGGCGCGGTGTAGCCGTCGGCGTCGGCGAACGCGGCATGTGCGTCGGCTTCGGCGGCGCCGTCGTGTGCAGCCGATGCCGCGGCGATGCGCGCTTCAATCGAACGCAGGGCAGTGTCGCCGTCGAGCGTGTAGGCGAGCGCGGTCCGATCGACTGCGGGTGTCTCCTGGGCGACGTACGCGATGCGCCACGAGGGTGGCAGCGAGAAGTCGCCGGCATCCGCATGCAGTTCGCCGCGCAGCACGGCGAACAGGGTCGACTTGCCGGCGCCGTTCGCCCCGATCAGGCCGGCTTTCTCGCCGGGATTGAGAGTGAACGTGGTCTGGTCGAACAGCGGCTTGGTGCCGCGGGCAAGGCTGAACTGAGTGAAGCGGATCACAGGAACGTCGGACCGGAGCGGAGAAAGTCGCTATTTTAGACTGTGCGGCGGTTCGCGAGTGTGGCCTGGGCGGGTAAGCGGTCATTCAGGCGGTCGGTCACGCGGCTAGCCGACAGTCGCAGCGGAGCATTTCGCTTAGACTGTGCGCTTTCATCGCAGGACTTCAGGGGGACTTCATGGGAAACAATACGGCATCGGTCTACGAGTTCTCGGCTCGCACGCTCGGCGGCGAGACGATCGGCCTCGAACACTATCGCGGCAAGGTTCTGCTGATCGTCAATACGGCGAGCGAATGTGGCTTCACGCCGCAATACCAGGGCCTGCAGGCGCTGTACGGCGAGTACGCGGAGCGTGGACTCGAAGTGCTGGGTTTTCCGTGTAACCAGTTCGGCAAGCAGGAGCCCGGCGATGCAACGCAGATCGGCAGCTTCTGCGAGAAGAACTACGGTGTGTCGTTTCCGATGTTCGACAAGATCGATGTGAACGGTGCGGGCGCGCATCCGCTGTACCGGTATCTGACGTCGGAGGCGCCGGGGCTACTCGGTATTGGGGCGATCAAGTGGAACTTCACGAAGTTTCTGGTGGATCGCAGCGGCAACGTCGTCAAGCGCTATGCGCCGCTGACCAAGCCAGAAGCGATCAAAGACGATATCGAAAAGCTGCTGTAGCGAGCCGCGCGGCTACAGGATCGGCGCAAACAGCCGCGCCACGTGCATCGCAATGCGCCGCCACGCCGGCGCCTTTTTGTATTCGCTGCGATCGATCTCGAACGATTCCGCGAAGTCGCGCATCAGCATCGCATGGACCTCGGCGGCGAATTCGCGGTCGACGGTCAGCACCATGATCTCGAAGTTGAGCCGGAACGAACGGTTGTCGAGATTCGCGCTGCCGATCGCCGCGGCCACATCGTCAATCAACACCACCTTCTGATGCAGAAACCCGGGACGATAGCGGAACACCCGGATGCCGCTGCGCACGGCGTCGTGCGCATACAGCGTCGACGCGGCGAACACGACACGATGGTCACGCCGGCTCGGGATCAGGATGCGCACGTCGACACCACGCAGCACCGCGAGCCGCAGCGCGGACAGTACGGCTTCGTCGGGTACCAGGTACGGCGTCGTAATCCAGATGCGCATGCGTGCCGCGTTGATCGCTTCGACGAAGAACAGCGAGCAGGTTTCGAAGCGGTCCGCGGGGCCGGTTGGCATCACGAGGCAGTGCATGCCTTCGGTGGGGGCTTCGAACGGCGGCATCTCGAGGGCGGGCAGTTGCTGGGTTGCCCAGTACCAGTCTTCGGTGAAGACGAACTGGATGCTTGCCACCGCGGGTCCGCGCACCTCGATGTGTGTATCGCGCCACGGCGAAAGCGGCGGCTTCGCGCCGAGATATTCGACACCGACATTGTGCCCACCGACAAACGCCCGCTTGCCGTCGACCACGACGATCTTGCGGTGATTGCGGAAATTGAGCTGGAAGCGATTGACGAAGCGCCGGTTGGTCGCAAACGGATGCATCTCGACACCGGCCGAACGGAGCGCCGCGACATAGCGATGCGGCAGATCGAAGCTACCGATGCTGTCGTATAGAAAGTAGATGCGTACGCCCTGGGCGGCTTTCGTGATCAGCGCTTCCTTGAGCATTTCGCCGAGCGCGTCGGCGCGCACGATGAAGAACTGCACGACGATATAGTGCTGCGCGTTTTCGATCGCATCGAGGATCGCGGCAAACGTCGCCTCGCCGTTGACGAGCGTGCGCACTGTATTACCCGGCAGGAACGGCATGCCGCCAAGGTGCGTAAGCGAGCGCACGAGACTATGACCGAGCGCATCGGTCGGCGCACCGCCCGATGAAGCGCGCGTGTCCCACTCGGGCGGATGCGCACGCGAGCGCAGCGTTTCGTTCTCGATGCGCCGCGCATCGGCGTAACCGGCGAACTTGCTGCGGCCGAGAAACAGATACGGGATCAGCGTGAGATACGGCATCGCGACCAGCGACACCGCCCACGCAATCGCGCCCTGCGAGGTGCGGGTATGCAGGATGGCGTGGCATGCGGCCGCGATGCCCAGCAGATGGGCGAGCAGAACGAGCGGACCGAGGTG
Organism: Paraburkholderia acidicola; assembly: GCF_002362315.1. Taxonomy (GTDB): domain Bacteria; phylum Pseudomonadota; class Gammaproteobacteria; order Burkholderiales; family Burkholderiaceae; genus Paraburkholderia; species Paraburkholderia acidicola. Next base: position 492,626 of record NZ_MTZV01000001.1, on the reverse strand, counting down.
AAGTAAATCGAGTGGCATAGGCGGGCGCAGGTTGGCCGGGCCGGCTCGCGTATCACGTGCACGGCCGGTCGGCGGATGACGCCCATCTTACCGAAGCCGTGCGTGTAGCGGTCGGGTTAGATGACAAGCGAACTACCGGGGACCACTAACGACCTCACTACGCCATTCAGACCGGCAGGTCGGCTGCCTGGATCAGGAACACGTTGTTGTCGCCGGCGCTCGTCGTCAGCCACACGAGATCGAGCCCGCCGAATGCAGCCTCGACGTGTTCGCGCTCGTTGCCGATCTCGACGACCAGCACGCCGTCGTCGGTCAGCCATTCGCGCGCCGCACCGATGATGCGCCGCACGAGGTCCATGCCGTCCGCACCGCCCGCGAGCGCCATCTCCGGTTCGTGCCGGTACTCGGGCGGCAGCAGTTGCATCGATTGCGCGTTGACGTACGGCGGGTTCGTGATGATCACGTCGTAGCGGCGCTCGGGCAGCGGCGCGTAGAGGTCGCCTTCGAACAGCACGATCTGCTCGTCGAGTTCGTAATCGTGCACGTTGCGCGCCGCGACTTCGAGTGCCGGCGCGGACAGATCGACCGCGTCGATGTCGGCGTTCGGAAACGCGTGCGCCGCGAGGATCGCGAGGCAGCAGGAACCGGTGCACAGCTCGAGCACGGCGCCAACCTGTTCGGGATCGACCACGTACGGTTGCAAACCATCCGCCAGCAACTCGCCGATAAACGAGCGCGGCACGATCACGCGTTCGTCCACGTAGAAGCGATAGCCGTGCATCCACGCTTCCTTCGTGAGATACGCGGCGGGAATGCGGTCGGTCGCACGTCGTTCGATCACGTTCAGCACCGCATCGATTTCGGCGGGCGCGAGGCGCGCGTCGAGAAACGGATCGAGCAGATCGAGCGGCAGATGCAGCGTGTGCAGCACGAGGTAAGCCGCTTCATCGTAGGCGTTGGCAGAGCCGTGACCGAACGCGAGCCCGGCCTGGTTGAAACGCGATACGGCGAAACGCAGCAGATCGCGGACAGTGGAAAACGGGAGCGTCATTGCTGCAGGGTCCTCGGTCAGGCGACCAGTTGTTCGAGCACGCGGCGATACACGTTTTTCAGCGGCTCGATGAAGGCGACGTCGATATGCTCGTCGATCTTGTGAATGCTGCCATTGGGTGGCCCGAACTCGACGACCTGCTCGCAGATCTGCGCGATGAAGCGGCCGTCGGATGTGCCGCCGGTGGTGGAGAGTTCGGTAGTAACACCGGTTTCGTCGACGATGGCCCGCGCGAGCGCGTCCGACAGGTCGCCGCGCGGTGTGAGAAACGGCAAACCGCTGACGCTCCATTGCAGGTCGTATTCGAGACCATGGCGGTCGAGAATTGCGTGGACGCGTTGTTGCAGACCTTCCACCGTGCTGGCCGTCGAGAAGCGGAAGTTGAACAGCAGGTCCGCATGCCCCGGGATCACGTTGCTCGCGCCGGTGCCGCTATGCAGGTTCGATACCTGCCACGTGGTGGGCGGGAAGTATTCGTTGCCGTCGTCCCAGCGTTCGGCCACGAGTTCCGCGAGCGCGGGGGCGAGTACGTGCAGCGGGTTCTTCGCGAGATGCGGATAGGCAATGTGCCCCTGGATGCCTTTCACGATCAGCTTGCCCGACATCGAGCCGCGCCGGCCGTTCTTCACCATGTCGCCGAGCGTCGCGCTCGACGTCGGTTCGCCGACGATGCAATAGTCGAGCCGTTCACCGCGTTCCTTGAGCGCTTCGACGACCTTGATGGTGCCGTCGGTGGCGGGGCCTTCCTCGTCGCTCGTGATCAGAAACGCAATCGACCCGCGATGCGCCGCGTGTGACGCGACGAACTCCTCGCTGGCGACGACGAAAGCGGCCAGCGAGGTTTTCATATCCGCTGCGCCGCGGCCGTACAGCTTGCCGTCGCGATGGGTCGGTTCGAACGGCGGCGAGGTCCATTGTTCGAGCGGACCGGTCGGCACGACGTCGGTGTGGCCAGCAAAAACCAGCAGCTTGCCGTCGCTGCCCGAGGTGCCGCGTTTAACGGCCCATAGATTGGTCACGCCGTGCGACTCGATCGTTTCGCAGTCGAAGCCGAGCGTGGACAGACGGTCGGTGAGGATGCGCTGGCAATGCTGATCGTCGGGCGTGACGGAGGCGCGCGCGATCAGCTGTTCGGTAAGGGCGAGGGTGCCGGACATGGATTGGGTATCCACCAGATTCAGATGCAAATGAAAAAACGCCGGCCCGCAGGCCGGCTACTACGTGAGTCACTCAACGCGGCTACTGCTTGCGCAGATCCGCGAGGTCAGCGAGGTCAACGTCAAGCGAACAGCGTCGCGTATTCTTCCGCCGAAAAACCGAGCGTCTTCACCCGACCGTTCACGACCACGACCGGCCGCTTGATCACCGAAGGCTTGTGGATCATCAGCGCGATCGCACCGGCCTGGTTATCGGCTGCAGCTTTCATGTCGTCGGACAGACCTCGCCAGGTCGTGCCGCGGCGGTTCAGCAGCGCGTCGAGCGACACATCCTTGAGCCAGTCCTGCACGAGCGGCGCCGTGACGCCAGCCTTCTTGAAGTCGTGAAACTCGAACTCGATGCCGTGCTCTTCCAGCCAGACGCGCGCTTTCTTCACGGTGTCGCAGTTCGGGATGCCATAGACGACGGTCTTGTTGGCGCGTGCCATCAATCGCCTCGCAGCAGCTCGTTGAGACCGACCTTGGCGCGCGTCTTCGCGTCGACCTTCTTGACGATCACGGCGCAGTACAGGCTGTGCGAGCCGTCCTTCGACGGCAGGTTGCCCGCCACCACCACCGAGCCCGCCGGAATGCGGCCGTAGGTGACTTCGCCAGTTTCGCGGTCATAGATCTTGGTGCTCTGGCCGAGATACACGCCCATCGAGATCACCGAGTTCTCCTCGACGATCACCCCTTCGACCACTTCCGAGCGCGCACCGATGAAGCAGTTGTCCTCGATGATCACCGGGTTGGCCTGCAGCGGCTCCAGCACGCCGCCGATACCGACGCCACCCGACAGATGCACGTTCTTGCCGATCTGCGCGCACGAACCGACGGTGGCCCACGTATCGACCATCGTGCCTTCGTCGACGTACGCGCCGATGTTGGTGTACGACGGCATCAGCACGACGTTCTTCGCGATGAACGCGCCGCGGCGCGCAAGCGCGGGCGGCACGACGCGAAAGCCGCCGGCGGCGAAGTCTTCGGCGGTGTAGTTCGCGAACTTCGACGGTACCTTGTCGTAGAACTGCGTGTAGTTCGCACCATTGCCGCCGTTACCGCCGGCCGGCATCGGCAGGTTGTCTTCGAGGCGGAACGACAGCAGCACGGCTTTCTTCAGCCACTGATTGACGACCCAGGTGCCATCCTTCTTTTCGGCGACGCGCAGCGTGCCGCGGTCGAGTTGCTCGATCGCGTGTGCGACGGCTTCGCGCACGTCGGCCGGCGCGGCTTTCGGCGACAGCTCGGTGCGGTTTTCCCAGGCGTTATCGATGATCTGCTGAAGTTGTTGCGACATATGCGGGCTTGATGAAGAGGTGTTTGAAATCGGGTGAAGGGAGCGATGCTGGGGGGCGATGTGTTGCCGGATCAGCCTTTCAGCCCCCGGCAAAACTCAACGATGCGCCGGGCACCTTCGGTGCACTCGTCGACATCCGCGACGAGCGCGATCCGGATGAAACCCCGGCCCGGATTCGCATCGTGTGCGGTGCGTGCGAGGTATGAGCCCGGCAGAACCGTCACATTATAGTCGGCGTACAGACGCCGGGCGAATTCGTCGTCCGCGAGACCGGTGCGCTCGACGTTGGCCCACAGATAGAACGCCGCGTCCGGCAGACGCACGTCGAGCACCTCGGCCAGCATGGGCGTAACGGTGGAAAACTTCTGCACATATTTCGCGCGGTTTTCGCGCACGTGTGTCTCGTCGCTCCAGGCCGCGATGCTCGCCGTCTGGTAGACGGTCGACAGCGCGGCGCCGTGATAGGTGCGGTACAGCAGGAACTGCTTGAGGATTGCCGCGTCGCCCGCGACGAAGCCCGAGCGCATGCCCGGCACGTTCGAGCGCTTCGACAGGCTCGAAAGCATGACCAGCCGTTCGAAACCGCGCCCGAGCTTATGGGCGGCTTCGAGCGCGCCAAGCGGCGGGTGTGCTTCGTCGAAGTAGATTTCCGAATAGCATTCGTCGGAGGCGATCACGAAACCGTAGCGGTCCGACAGCGCGAACAGTTCGCGCCAGTCGTCGAGTGTGAGCACGGCGCCGGTCGGGTTGCCGGGGCTACATACATAGAGCAACTGGGTGCGGGCCCAGATGTCGGCGGGGATCGCCGCGTAGTCGCACGCGAAGTTGCGCGCCGGATCGCTATTGGCGAAATACGGCTGCGCGCCGGCGAGCAGCGCCGCGCCTTCGTAAATCTGGTAGAACGGGTTCGGACAGAGTACGATCGCGGGCTCGCCGCCGGCCGTACGGGCCGGATCGATCACCGTCTGTGCGAGCGCGAACAGCGCTTCGCGCGAGCCCGCTACCGGCAGGACCTGGGTGGCCGGATCGACGGGCGGCAGCGCATAGCGCCACGTCACCCAGCGCGCGATCGCGACGCGTAGCGCCTCCGAGCCGAGCGTCGCCGGGTAGGACGCGAGCCCATCCAGCGAGGCGACGACGGCGTCGCGGATCAGCGTCGGCGTCGGGTGTTTCGGCTCACCGATGCCGAAGCTGATATGCGGCAGTCCGGCGGGCGGCGTGACGCCCTTGAACAGCGCGCGGAGCTTTTCGAACGGGTAGGGCTGGAGGGAGTCGAGGAGCGGATTCACTTGGCGGATCGGGTCGGATCGAAGACGGGCGGAGACAGGTGCGTGCGACGGTCGGCGCACACAATGACCGGGCCGCGGGCGCGGCTTCCGGCAACCTCGCGATTATAGCGTGGCCGGCAGGCTGCGCGGGGCGCGGCGGGCGGTGGTTGGGCCTGGTGGTCGGGCCCGGTGGTTGAGGCCGATAACGCCGCACCGGCAAACGGAATAGAACAGGAACGGCAATTGGTTACGGTACCGACGACCATCACGGTGAGCGCCGCACAATGCGTGCAATGAATACCACCAGCCTCTGGCTGCGCAACTGGCCCGTGCTCGCCATCATGCTGGGCGCATCGGTATGGGGAATGATCTGGTATCCGCTGCGGATGCTCGCAGCGCTCGGCGTGAGCGGCACCGTGGCCAGCGCATCGACGAGCGCAGCCGCCTGTCTGTGCGTGCTCCTGCTGCGGCCCCGCGCGATCGCTACGGTCCGCTGGCACTGGCTGATACCCACGCTCGGTTTCACGGCAGGCATCACCAATCTCGGCTTCGTCTGGGGCACGATCCACGGTGAAGTGATGCGCGTGCTGCTGCTGTTCTATCTGACGCCCGCGTGGACCGCGCTATTCGCGCATTTCATCCTGCGCGAGCGTCTGACGTGGGCCGGTGCGGGTCTGGCGGCGCTGTCGCTGGCCGGGGCGATGCTGATGCTGTGGTCGCCGCGTCTCGGCATGCCGATGCCCGGCAGTCTCGCCGAATGGGCCGGGCTCGCCGCGGGCATGGGCTTCGCGATGAGCAACGTGCTGATCGTGAAGACGAGCCGCGTGCTGCCGGACATGAAGGCCGAGATGCGCACCGCGACGATCTTCGGCGGGGCGGCGATCTTCAGTTCGTGTGCGTCGTTCTTCGAGGCGATGCCCGCGCCGCCCGCCGGCGCGCACCTCGCCACGGTCGCGCTGCTGGTGTTCGCACTCGGCTTCGTCCTTGCTTCGAACAACATGCTCGTGCAGTACGGCCTCGCTCGCGTGCCGGCGAACCGCGCGTCGATCATCATGCTGTTCGAGATCGTCGTGACGGCGCTGTCGGCATGGCTCTTCGCCGGCGAGACGCCGGGGCCGCGCGAGTGGGCCGGCGGCGCGTGCATCGTGCTGGCGTCGGCGCTGGCGAGCTGGGTGCACCGCGCCCGGCCCGAGCCGCTTGACGGGGCTGCAGGCGAGGCGGAGCGCCGGAATCGTTCACGCGCGATGGTATGATTGCCTCTGCCCGCCGCAGCGCGCCTGACCGCGCGTATGCGGCGCCAGGTTCGCGGCGGGTCTGCGCGTCGGCTCACTGTGTCGCTGAACGGTGTAACCGGCAAGCGCGGTCCGTGTTCCTTTTCTCTTTTCAATCAGCGATATCGCCGTGCGTCTGACCTCGATCAAACTCGCTGGCTTCAAATCCTTCGTCGATCCCACGCATTTCCAGGTTCCGGGCCAGCTTGTCGGCGTGGTCGGTCCCAATGGCTGCGGCAAGTCGAACATCATCGACGCCGTGCGCTGGGTGCTGGGCGAATCGCGCGCGTCCGAGCTGCGCGGCGAATCGATGCAGGACGTGATCTTCAACGGCTCGACCGCGCGCAAGGCGGGTAGCCGTGCCAGCGTCGAACTCATCTTCGACAATGCAGACGGCCGCGCCGCCGGCCAGTGGGGCCAGTATGCGGAGATTGCCGTGAAGCGCGTGCTGACACGCGACGGCACATCGAGCTACTACATCAACAATCTGCCGGCCCGCCGGCGCGACATCCAGGACATCTTCCTCGGTACCGGCCTTGGGCCGCGCGCGTACGCGATCATCGGGCAGGGCATGATCTCGCGGATCATCGAGGCGAAGCCCGAAGAACTGCGTGTGTTCCTCGAAGAGGCCGCGGGCGTGTCGAAGTACAAGGAACGCCGCCGCGAAACCGAAAACCGTCTGCACGACACGCGCGAGAACCTGACGCGCGTCGAGGACATCGTGCGCGAACTCGGCGCGAACCTCGAGAAGCTCGAAGGACAGGCGGTCGTCGCAACGAAATTCAAGGAACTGCAGACCGACGGCGAAGAAAAGCAGCGGCTGCTGTGGCTGCTGCGCAAGAACGAGGCGGGCGGCGAGCAGGAGCGTCAGCAGCGCGCGATCGAACAGGCGCAGATCGACCTCGAAGCCCATACCGCGAAGCTGCGCGAAGTCGAAGCGCAGCTCGAAACGCTGCGGGTTGCCCACTATTCGGCCAGCGACGCGATGCAGGGCGCCCAGGGCGGCCTCTACGAAGCGAATGCCGAAGTGAGCCGGCTCGAAGCGGAGATCCGCTTCATCGTCGAATCGCGCAACCGCGTGCAGGCGCAGATCGCGGCGCTGACTGCCCAGCGCGAGCAATGGAATGCGCAAGCGGCCAAGGCCGGCGACGATCTCGGCGATGCTGAAGAGCAACTGGCCGTCGCGGAAGAAAAAGCCGCTGTCGCCGAGGAAAGCGCTGCTGCGAAGCACGACGCGCTGCCCGCGCTGGAGGCGCGCTGGCGCGATGCGCAGACGCAGTTGAACGAAGAGCGCGGTGGGATCGCGCAGACCGAGCAGGCGTTGAAGCTCGAAGCCGCGCATCAGCGCAACGCCGACCAGCAACTGCAGCAATTGCAGCAGCGTCATGAGCGGCTGAAGTCGGAAGCGGGCGGGCTCGATGCACCGGATGAAGCGCAGCTCGAAGAGTCGCGCATGCAGCTCGCGGAACACGAAGAGATTCTGCAGGATGCGCAGGCGCGCCTCGCCGATGCCCAGGAAACGCTGCCGCGCCTCGACGCCGACCGGCGCGCCGCGCAGGAGCGTGTGCAGGCCGAAAGCGCACAGAACCATCAACTCGATGCACGGCTTGCAGCGCTCAAGCAGTTGCAGGAAAACGTGCAGACCGAAGGCAAGATCCAGCCGTGGCTCGACAGGCACGAACTGGGCGGCTTGCCGCGTCTGTGGAAGAAACTGCATGTTGAGGCCGGTTGGGAAACCGCGCTCGAATCGGTGCTGCGCGAGCGGCTCGCCGCACTCGAAGTGTCGAATCTCGACTGGGTAAAGGCGTTCGCCACCGATGCACCGCCTGCCAAGCTCGCGTTCTACGCACCGCCCGTGGCAGGCCCCGCTCCGGACGCACCGGCTGCACTGCGGCCGCTACTGGCGCTGGTACGTATCGACGACGCAGGGCTGCGCGCAGTGCTCAACGACTGGCTCGGTCGAGCGTTTGTCGCGGACGACCTGCAGCAGGCGCTGGCCATGCGCACGCAGTTGCCGGAAGGCGGCGCGTTCGTCGTCAAGGCCGGCCATGTGGTGACGCGCGTCGGTGTGCAGCTCTATGCCGCCGATTCCGAACAGGCCGGCATGCTGGCACGCCAGCAGGAGATCGAAAACCTGACGCGCCAGGTGCGCGCGCAGGCGCTGCTTGCCGAAGAGGCGAAGTCGGCGGCAATTCGCGCGGAAGCGGCGCATACGCAGGCGGCACAGGTGCTGACCGACGTGCGGCAGCAGGCCGAACGCGCGACGCAGCGGGTCCACGCGCTGCAGATGGACGTGTTGAAGCTCGCCCAGGCACATGAGCGCTATACGCAGCGCAGCACGCAGATCCGCGAGGAACTCGAAGAGATCACCGGGCAGATCGACGAACAGCGTGCGCTGCGTGCCGAATCGGAAGCGAACTTCGAGCGTCACGATACGGAGCTTGCCGAACTGCAGGCGCGTTTCGAAGACAACCAGCTTGCCTTCGAAGCCCTCGACGAAGCGCTCAGCAATGCGCGCACCGAAGCGCGCGACCTCGATCGTGCTGCCACCGATGCGCGCTTCGCCGCACGCAATATGGCGAACCGCATCGACGAACTGAAGCGCAGCATCCAGATCGCGCACGAACAGAGCGAGCGGGTGGCAGGATCGCTGGAAGATGCGCGAGCCGAACTCGAAACGATCAACGAGCAGACCGCGCACACCGGTTTGCAGGAAGCGCTCGAGCTGCGCGCGGTCAAGGAAGCGGCGCTGCAGGCAGCCCGGCTCGAACTCGACGATCTGACGGCGAAACTGCGCCAGGCCGACGAAACGCGCCTCACCGCCGAACGCGCACTGCAACCGCTGCGCGACCGCATCACCGAATTACAGCTAAAAGAGCAGGCCGCACGCCTGAGTGGCCAGCAGTTCATCGAGCAGCTTGCCGAGGCTGGCATCGACGAGGCCGAGCTGCAGGCGAAGCTCACGCCGGACATGAAGCCGTCGTACCTGCAAGGCGAAGTCACGCGCATCAACAACGCGATCGCCGCGCTCGGGCCGGTGAACATGGCCGCGCTCGACGAGCTGAAGGCCGCGAGCGAACGCAAGGCGTTCCTCGATGCGCAATCGGCGGATCTGACCAGCGCGATCGACACGCTCGAAGACGCGATCCGCAAGATCGATCAGGAAACACGGACGCTGCTGCAAGGCACGTTCGATGAAGTCAACAAGCACTTCGGCGAACTGTTCCCGCGTCTGTTCGGCGGTGGGCAGGCGCGGCTCATCATGACCGGCGACGAAATTCTCGATGCCGGCGTGCAGGTGATGGCGCAGCCGCCGGGCAAGAAGAACTCGACGATCCACCTGCTGTCGGGCGGCGAGAAAGCGCTGACCGCGACGGCACTCGTGTTCGCGATGTTCCAGTTGAATCCGGCGCCGTTCTGTCTGCTCGACGAAGTGGACGCGCCGCTCGACGACGCGAACACCGAACGCTTCGCCAACCTGGTTCGCGCGATGGCGGAAAAGACGCAGTTCCTGTTTATCTCGCACAACAAGATCGCGATGGAGATGGCGCAGCAACTGATCGGCGTGACGATGCAGGAACAGGGCGTGTCCCGGATCGTCGCGGTCGATATGGAAGCGGCGGCAGGATTTGCACAGAATGCGCTTTGACGCGCGGGTTTGAATCGTTTGAATCACATGCGCTGGCGCCCCTGTCGTAGACTCGGGCAAACCGCAGCAGGCAAATGAGCAGGCAAGTGAATTGAAACAAGGGAATTGCTGATGGAGCGTGCATGGACGAGTTGACACTCGGTTTGATCGGTGCCGGCGCCGTGGTCGTCGGAGGTGTCGTGGCGTACAACGCATGGCAGGGCGCGAAAGTACGCCGCAGGATGCCGCGGCCGATGCCGGCCGATGCCGCCGAAGCGCAGGCCCGCGACGATCAGGCGGAACAGAGTCCGTTCATCGAGCCGGCGCGCCAGCCGGTGCGCCGCGAACCGGTGGCGGGCGAGGCCGGCGCCAGCGTGGCGCCGCGCGTCGAGCCGACCTTCGGCGCGGTTGCGCCGCTCGACACACCGACCGATATCCAGGCCGAGGCGACGACGCCAGACGGCTTCCCCGAGCGTGCCGGCGACGGTGGGCCCGACGAAGCGATCGAACCGATCCTGCCTGCCGCGACGACGATCTCGTCAGCGCCGCCCGCCATCGTGGACCGCCGCATCGACTGTATCGTCCCGATCCGTCCGGCCGCCACCGTGGCCGGCGACAAGGTGATTCCGTTTGCGCAGCGCCTGCGCCGCGCGGGCAGCAAGCCCGTGCATATCGAAGGCAAGCCGGAAGGTGGCGGTGCATGGGAGCTGCTGCAAAACGGCGTGCGCTACGAGGAACTGCGCGCGGCTGCGCAACTTGCGAACCGCAGCGGGCCGCTCAACGAACTGGAGTTCTCCGAGTTCGTGACGGGCGTACAGCAGTTCGCCGATGCAATCGATGCATCGCCGGAATTCCCCGACATGCTGGAAACCGTAGCGATGGCGCGCGAACTCGACGGCTTTGCCGCGCAGTGCGACGCGCAACTGTCGATCAACGTGATGTCGGATGGCGCGCCGTGGTCGGCGAATTACGTGCAGGCGGTGGCGTCGCAGGACGGCCTGCTGCTGTCGCGCGACGGCACCCGCTTCGTCAAGCTCGACGCGAAGCAGAGCCCGGTGTTCATGCTGCAGTTCGGCGACACGAATTTTCTGCGCGACGACCTGACCTACAAGGGCGGTCAGATGATCACGCTGGTGCTCGACGTGCCGGTGGCCGACGAGGACATCCTGCCGTTCCGGCTGATGTGCGATTACGCGAAGTCGCTGGCTGAGCGAATCGGCGGGCGCGTGGTCGACGATCAGCGCCGGCCGCTGCCCGAGAGTGCGCTTCTCGCGATCGAAAAGCAGCTGATGACGCTGTACGCAAAACTCGAACAGGCGGGGATTCCGGCGGGTTCGCCGGCTACCCGGCGATTGTTTAGTCAGTAATTCGACCGGTGAGGTTGGTGCGGCACGGGGTGGGGGTGTTCTATGTTTGCTTCACACCCCACGCGACCGGTTTCCCCGCTTTCGCTTCCTGATGGTTTTCTGACATCGCGCGGGTTTGCCTCGCAGATGCGTGCGTTGCCAGGCCCGGCCTCACCGGTATCCATCGGTTCGAGGCCGATCCTGCCTTCCACGTGCATGTTTTCGCCGCGCCGACCGCGGCAACCGCGCTGACGCACGAAGCCGCTTCACTTCGTACCAATATCGACTGCCCGTGCGCACCTGCGCACACTTTGGCACACCCATTCGGCCGATGTCACGGCCCGCGCTTCCTGCGATAATCTGACGTCTGAATTCCACCTGCGAACCCTCCACAGCATGGCCCGAACCAGCGTCTCCAAACCGGCACCCAGTGGCCCGTCCGAACGGATCGCGTGGCTGCGCGCAGAGCTTGACCGCGCGAATCACGCGTACTACGTGCTCGATCAACCTGAATTGCCGGACGCGGAATACGACCGGCTCTTCAAGGAGCTGCAGCAGATCGAGACCGAGCACCCCGAACTGGTTACACCCGAATCGCCGACGCAGCGCGTAGGCGGCGAAGCGGCGCGGGGTTTCGAGCCCGTCGTGCACACGCAGCCGATGCTGTCGCTGAACAACGGTTTTGCCGACGAAGACATCGCCGCGTTCGACCGGCGCGTGGGCGATGCGCTCGGCCACACGCCGGTCGGCTACGCGTGCGAACTGAAGTTCGACGGGCTGGCCATTTCACTGCGTTATGTCGATGGCCGTTTCGTGCAGGCATCGACACGCGGCGACGGTGCGACCGGCGAAGACGTCACCGAAAACATCCGCACGGTTCGCTCGATTCCGCTCACGCTCAAGGGCCCGCGCATCCCGAAGGTGCTCGACGTGCGTGGCGAAGTACTGATGTTCAAGCGCGATTTCGAGCGCCTCAATGCGCGGCAGCGCGAAGCGGAGCAGCGCGAATTCGCGAACCCGCGCAACGCGGCGGCTGGTAGTTTGCGGCAGCTCGATTCGCGTATTACCGCGCAGCGTCCGCTATCGTTCTTCGCGTACGGAATCGGCGTGCTCGAAGGCTTCGAGATGCCGGGCACGCACAGTGAGCTGCTCGACTGGTATGCAGAGCTGGGGCTGCCGGTGAACAACGAGCGGGCGGTGGTTGAAGGGGCGGATGGATTGCTCGCGTTCTTTCACGCAGTCGGCGAGAAGCGCGAGCGGCTGCCGTATGACATCGACGGTGTGGTTTACAAGGTGAACCGCCGCGACGAACAGGACAAGCTCGGCTTCGTGTCGCGGGCGCCGCGCTTCGCGCTCGCGCACAAATTCCCGGCTCAGGAGGCGTTGACTAAACTGCTCGCCATCGACGTGCAGGTCGGCCGCACCGGCGCGATCACACCGGTGGCGCGGCTGGAGCCGGTGTTCGTCGGCGGTGCGACGGTGACCAACGCCACGCTGCACAACGAAGACGAGGTGCGTCGCAAGGACATCCGCATCGGCGACACGGTGATCGTGCGGCGCGCCGGCGATGTGATTCCCGAAGTGGTCAGCGCGTTGCTCGACCGCCGTCCCGCGGACGCACGCGAATTCGTGATGCCGACCGCGTGCCCGGTGTGCGGCTCGGCGATCGAACGGCTGCCAGACGAGGCGATTGCGCGCTGCACAGGCGGGCTCTTCTGTCCGGCGCAGCGCAAGCAGGCGCTCTGGCATTTCGCGGCGCGTCGCGCACTCGATATCGATGGACTCGGCGAAAAGATCATCGACCAGCTGGTCGAACAGAACCTCGTCCGTACGCCCGCAGATCTGTTCAATCTGGGCTTCTCGACGCTATCCGCACTCGATCGCTTCGCGGACAAGTCGGCCCAGAACCTGCTCGACTCGCTCGACAAGGCAAAGCACACCACGCTGGCGCGCTTCATTTACGCGCTCGGTATTCGCCACGTCGGCGAATCGACTGCGAAAGACCTTGCAAAACATTTCGGCTCGCTCGATCCGATCATGAACGCGCCGGTTGAAGAACTGCTGGAAGTGAACGACGTCGGGCCTGTGGTGGCCGAGGCGTTGCACCAGTTCTTCGCCGAGGAGCACAACCGCACCGTGATTGAACAGTTGCGCGCACCGGGCCGCGTCACGTGGGAGGAAGGACCGCCCGCGCCGAAGGCGCCGCAAGGTGTGCTCACCGGCAAGACCGTGGTGCTGACCGGGACCTTGCCGAACCTGTCGCGCGAGGTCGCGAAGGAAATGCTCGAAGCGGCCGGCGCGAAGGTGGCCGGTTCGGTATCGAAGAAAACCGATTACGTGGTGGCCGGCGCCGAAGCGGGCAGCAAGCTTGCGAAAGCCGAGGAACTCGGCATCACGGTGCTGGACGAAGATGGTATGCGCACGCTCCTGGAGGGGCACTCAACATGATTCGCGAAATTCTCAAGATGGGCGACCCGCGGTTGCTCCGCATCGCCGCTGCCGTCGATCATTTCGACACCCCCGAGCTGCATGAACTCGTGAAGGACATGTTCGAGACGATGCACGATGCGAACGGCGCTGGACTTGCGGCGCCGCAGATCGGTGTCGATCTGCAGGTGGTGATCTTCGGTTTCGGTCACAACGAGCGTTATCCGGATGCGCCGCCGGTGCCGGAAACGGTGCTGATCAACCCGACTATCACGCCGGTGTCGCAGGACATGGAAGAGGGCTGGGAAGGTTGCCTGTCGGTGCCGGGCTTACGCGGTGCGGTGAGCCGTTTTTCGATGATCCGTTATCACGGCTTCGACCAGTTCGGCACACCGATCGATCGCGTCGCGGAAGGCTTTCATGCGCGTGTCGTGCAGCACGAATGCGATCACCTGATCGGCAAGCTGTACCCGATGCGTATCACCGATTTCTCGAAGTTCGGCTTCACCGAAATCCTGTTCCCCGATCTCGATCCGAATAGCGACGATTGATGATGTAGGTTGAGCGCGGTGAACCGCGCAGGCAGTGAAAAGCCCACGTTTTTCGTGGGCTTTTTATCGTTTGGCCTTCCCTGAATTGAATCCCCGGGCGAGACGCGTCAGAACAACTCTTCGGCGCTCAGATAGCGCCATTGCCCTTGTGGCAGTGCGCCCAGCATCACCTTGCCGATGCGCACCCGCTTCAACCCGACGACCCGTAGCCCGACGGCTTCGCACATGTGGCGGATCTGCCGTTTCTTGCCCTCATTCAGGACGAAACGAAGTTGCTCGCTGTTCTGCCAGGTGACCTTCGCGGGTTTGAGCGGCACGTCGTCGAGGGACAGGCCGTGACACAGCAGCGCGAGGCTCTCGGCAGGGAAGTGTTGATCGACGTCGGTTTCGATGTCGCCGTAGGCGACTCGGACCAGGTACTCCTTGTCGACCTCGGAATGCCCACCGATCAACTGCTTCGCGACCCGGCCATCCTGGGTCAGTACGAGCAGCCCCGTCGAATCGATGTCGAGCCGTCCGGCCGGTGCCAGCGTCCGCAGATGTGAGGGCGAGAACTGGGTACCCGAATGGTCGCCTTCCCAGCGATTGGCCGGCGTGACCAGCGCGACCGCGGGTTCGTAGCCGTCTTCCGCCTGCCCCGATACATAGCCGACCGGCTTGTGGATGAGGATCGTGACCTGCTTCGCCTGCATGGCCTGTGCGGCAGGATCGATGTCGATGCGCTGATCGGGGCGAACCTTTGTGCCCAACGTGTCGATCACCACACCATCGACCGTTACCCAGCCTTTCTCGATCCACTCGTCGGCCTCGCGGCGCGAGCACATGCCGAGTTCGGACATCAGCTTCGAAAGACGGAGTGTGCCGGGCTGGTCGTCGCGTTCGCGCGCCGGCCTGAAGGGCTTGGGATCATCCGCGCGTTTGGCGCGTCTGGAGCGCTGATCGTCGAGCTTCGGACCGGGGTAGGTGCTGTTGCCCTCGTCAGCGGTGCGGCGTGCGGCCGGGCGGGCCGGACGGGTGTCTTCGGCCGGCCGGGTAGTGCGGCCTTCGTATCCGCCCTTGATGGGTTGTGCGATGCGACGTTCCTTGCGCTCGGGGGCGCTGTCGCGTCCGGTTTCGCGTTTCTCGCCTGATCTGAAGACGGGCCGCTCGCTACGGTCGCTCGAAGCTGCGCGCGGGCCACGTTCGGTGGGGACGCGACGGTCGCTCGCGTCGCGGTCCGGGCGCGGCGCACCGCGTTCGCCCGTGAAACGTGCCGGTCGTGCCGCGTCGCGATTGCGCGGTGCGTCCGGGTTGCCGTCGCGTGGTGCACGTACTCCACCAGTGCGGCGCGGTTCGCTGTCGAAGCGCCGAGCTGGGCCATCGCCGCGCGGACGTTCGCTGTCGAAACGACGCGCCGGGCTATCCCCACGCGGGCGCTCGCCGTCAGCACGACGTGCTGGGCCGTCACCACGTGTACGTTCACCGTCGAAACGTCGTGCGGGACTATCTCCACGCGGGCGGTCACCATCGGTGCGACGTGCCGAGCCATCACCACGCGGACGTTCACCGTCGAAACGACGTGCTGGACTGTCGCCACGCGGACGCTCGCCATCGGTACGACGTGCCGGGCCAACACCACGCGGGCGGTCACCATCGGTGCGACGTGCCGGGCCATCGCCGCGTGGACGTTCACCGTCGAAACGTCGCGCCGGGCTATCTCCACGCGGACGCTCGCCATCAGCACGACGTGCCGGGCCATCACCACGTGGACGTTCACCGTCGAAACGACGTGCCGGGCTGTCCCCACGCGGACGTTCGCCATCAGCACGACGTGCGGGCCCATCACCACGCGGCCGCTCGCCGTCAAAGCGTCGAGGTTCGCCTTCGGCGCGGCGGGGCGGCCGCTCGGACGGCGCACGCCGCGCGTCGGATCTAACGCCACCCGCGGCGGACGCCGGCTTGCGCCGCTCGCCGGTAGCAGCGGCGAACTTGCCCGCCGGACGCTTCTCCGCACCCGCTGCACCCGCCCGCGGCGGCTTACCCGCACCGCCAGATCCAGCAGACCCAGCGCCCCCCGCAGATTTACCCGCACCCGCCCCGCGCACAGGTTTACGCGCAGACGTACTACCGGTACGCACAGGGGCGCGTTCGGACGAAGCCGGCCGCGGATGCTTGGCTGTTAATTTGAGTCGCATGAAATCTCACACTGCGATCGCGCGCAGCAGCTCGGTCTCGACCTGAATTTGCAGGCGGTTGTCCGACAGGCCGCGTCCGTCCAGCAGAAACACGTCTTCGACGCGTTCGCCGAGCGTATTGATCCGCGCCGCATGGACGCCGACCCGGTGCTCAGCCAGCACACGCGCGATCGAATAAAGAAGGCCTGGCCGGTCGTTGGCCGACACGGACAGGATGTAGTACTGGCCGCGCTCGTCGGCCCGCAGGTCGACGCGCGGCGTCACAGGGAACGTGCGCGAGAGCCGCGACAGACGGCCCTTCGACGGTTCCGGCAGCAGCGTGCCGCCAGCGGTTAACCGGGCGGCGAGCTCCTGCTCCACGAGATTCGCGATGTCGCGATAGTGCACGTCCCGTTCGGTGTGCGCAACGAGGAAGTTATCGAGCGCGTAGCCGTGTTTCGTCGTGCTGACCCGCGCATCGAGCACCGACAGCCCGTTGCGGTCGAAATACGCGCAGATGCCAGCGAACAGATCGGGGCGATCCTGCACGTAGACGAGCACCTGCAACGCTTCGCCGATCGGCCATGGGCGCGCGCGAACGATCGGCGTCGGCGTGTTGACGTGGCGATGCAGCACGCGCGTTTGCCACGCGATATCGGCGGCATCGTGGCGCAGGAAATAACCGACGTCGAGTTGATCCCACAGCGCGCTATGCGCGTGCTCGGGCACGGTTTCGAGCCGCAGCAACGTCAGGGCCTCTTCCTGACGGGACTTCAGTTCCGAATGCGCATCGGGCCGCGCGCCACCGAGCACATTGAGCGTCGTGCGATAAAGGTCTTCGAGCAGCTTGCCTTTCCACGTGTTCCAGACCTTCGGACTGGTGCCGCGGATATCGGCAACCGTCAGCAGATACAGCGCTGTCAGGCGTCGCTCGCTGTGGACCAGTTCGGCGAAGCGCTTGATGACCTCGGGGTCGCTCGTGTCCTGCTTCTGGGCAAACTGGCTCATCGTCAGGTGATGCTCGACCAGCCAGACGACGAGCGCCGTATCGTCGGCTTCGATGCCGTGCTCGCGACAAAAGCGTCGGGCGTCGGCCATGCCGAGCTTCGAGTGATCGCCGCCGCGGCCCTTCGCGATGTCGTGGAACAGCGCCGCGACATACAGCACCCACGGCCGCTCGAGATTCGCGATCAACTGACTGCAGAACGGGTATTCGTGCGCATGCTCGGCAACCGCGAAGCGGCGCAGATTACGCAGCACCATCAGGATGTGCTGGTCGACGGTATACACGTGATACAGGTCGTGCTGCATCTGCCCGACGATGCGGCGGAAGTTCAGCAGATACCGCCCGAGCACGCTCGTCTGGTTCATCAGCCGCAGCGCGTGCGTGATGCCCTCCGGCTGCTGGAGGATTTCCATAAACATGCGACGGTTTTCGGGGTCGCGGCGCCAGTGCCGGTCCATTGCGTCGCGCGCGTTGTAGAGCGCGCGCAGCGTGCGCGCGGACAGCCCTTTGACGCCGCGAATCTTCTCGTACAGCAGGAACGCTTCGAGAATGGCATGCGGTTCGCGTTCGAAAACATCGTCGCCGGCAATCTCCAGCATGCCTTGCTTCTCGACGAAATGGTCCGAGAGCACACGCGTGATGCCGCTCGTATCCGGAAACAGCTGTGCTTCGATGTTCTGGATCAGGATCGTCGCCAGCTGCGTGACGGCTTTCGCGGCCCAGTAGTAGCGGCGCATCAACTGTTCGCTGGCGCGTTTCGCGTCGGTGGCCTTGTGGCCGAAACTTTCGGCGACCGCGATCTGTAGATCGAAGACGAGAATGTCCTGGCGCCGCCCGGCGATCACATGCAGCCGCGCGCGCAGCGTCTTCAGAAAGCTTTCATTGCGGCGCAGCCCGCGTGCTTCGCGCTCGGTGATCAGGCCGCGTGCATCGAGTTCGCGCCAGCTACTGCCGAAGCCCGCCGCCTGCGTGACCCAGAGGATCAACTGCAGATCGCGCAGGCCGCCCGGGCTTTCCTTGATGTTCGGTTCGAGCGAGTAGGGCGTGTCCTGAAACTTCGCGTGGCGCTGACGCATTTCCAGCACCTTCGCCTGGAAGAAGGCACGCGGATCGAGCGCCTCGCGATAGCGCACGGCAAATCGCTCAAACAGCGATGTGCTGCCGACAATACGTCGTGCTTCGAGCAGCGAGGTACGCACGGTGATGTCGTTGGCCGCCTCTTCGAGACATTGCTCGACGGTGCGCACGCTGCTGCCGAGTTCGAGCCCGAGATCCCACGCGAGGCCAATGAAGCGCTCAAGCCGCGTTTCAAGCTGCGGATTCGGCCCGTCGGGCAACAGCACCAGAATATCGATGTCGGAAAACGGCGCGAGTTCGCCGCGTCCATAACCGCCGACAGCCAGCAGTGTCAGCGCCGGTGGCAGCCCGCACGCATCCCAGGCGCCGCGCAGTGCGGTATCGGTGAGACGCGCGAGCGAGCGCATCAGCGTATCGACGTTGCCGGCGGTCCTGAAGCGCTCCAGCAGCGCGGCCTTCGCTATCTTGTAGTCCGCCTTGAGCGACGTAGCACTGAAAAGAGGAACAACCTGGACGCTACTCATGGGCACGCGGCGGACAAGGGAAACGAAAAGCTCAGGCGGTAGCGGCGCTGAGCGCCGGCCGGGCGGGCGTACCGGCGGAGACGGTCAGCACGTCGTGCCCCGTTTCCGTGACGAGGATGGTGTGCTCCCACTGTGCGGACAGGCTGCGGTCTTTGGTCTTGACGGTCCACTGGTCCGGCATGGTGCGGATATCACGGCGGCCGGCGTTGATCATCGGTTCGATCGTGAAGATCATGCCGGTCTGCAATTCGAGACCCGTGCCAGGGCGGCCGTAGTGCAGGATTTGCGGATCTTCGTGGAACACGGTACCGATACCGTGACCGCAGTATTCGCGCACCACGCTATAGCCCTGCGCCTCGGCGTGCCGCTGGATCGCGTAGCCGATGTCGCCGAGATGCGCGCCCGGACGCACCTGTTCGATGCCGAGCCACATGCATTCGAAGGTGGTCTGGACGAGCCGCTTCGCGAGAATCGACCCTTCACCGACGATGAACATCCGGCTGGTATCGCCGAAATAACCGTTCTTGATCACCGTGATGTCGATGTTCAGCGCGTCGCCGTTCTTGAGCGTTTTCTCGCCGGGGATGCCGTGGCAGATCACGTCGTTGACGGAAATGCAGGTGGCTTTCGGGTACGGCGGGTAGCCCGGCGGCTGATAGTTGAGCGGGGCCGGGACCGTGCCCTGTACGTTCAGCATGTATTCGTGGCACAGCCGGTCGAGTTCGCCGGTCGTGATGCCGGGCTTAACGAAAGGCGTGATGTAGTCGAGCACCTCGCTCCCGAGGCGGCATGCAACGCGCATTTGCGCGATATCGTGTTCGTTTTTGATCGTAATAGCCATGGGATGGGCCTGAAATGCGTCTATTGGGCGAATTATCGCACCATATTGAGGGTGCCGCTGGCTTTTGAGACGGCCCGGAGACGCCCGGGCGGCCGGCGGACCGGGCTGTGGCGCCCCGGTTTGCGCCGAAACGCCGGCCGCGCGCCGCCCGGAGGTGCAACCTGCCGCCAACGCTATGTGCTACCAGGTATCCATCGGACCCATTGAGTCAGGCGATAGTCACATGCTATAATCGCGGGCTACGTCGTTCCTGATTTGTTGGATACCGGTTTGTGTGCGGTATTGGGCGAATTAAGGGGCGGGTTCTCGCGGCGGGCGCTTCCTGCGTCGCGAAGATCCTTGATGTGCTCTGCCTGCGTAAGTCAGTACGGGCGCCTCAAGCAAACAGGAAGCGAAGCAGCAAACTCGCAAGCCGGCGCACCCAGGGTGTCCGCAGCGTCAGGTCTTCACAAAGGTGAGGGCGGCGCGGTGGATGCGGCAGCCGGCTTAAGACCCAACCCTTGCGGAGATTTACATGGCAGTCACCATGCGTCAAATGCTGGAAGCCGGTGTCCACTTTGGTCACCAGACGCGCTTCTGGAACCCCAAAATGGCCCCGTTCATTTTCGGCCATCGCAACAAGATTCACATCATCAACCTCGAAAAGACGCTGCCGATGTACAACGACGCGCTGAAGTACGTGCGTCAACTGGCAGCGAACCGCGGCACGATTCTGTTTGTCGGCACGAAGCGTCAATCGCGTGACACGATGGCTGAAGAAGCGCTGCGCGCTGGTATGCCGTACGTCAACGCACGCTGGCTCGGCGGCATGCTGACCAACTTCAAGACGCTGAAAGTATCGATCAAGCGCCTGAAGGACATGGAAGCCGCTGTCGAATCCGGCGAAACCGAACGCATGAGCAAGAAGGAAGCGCTGCTGTTCGAACGCGAAATCCAGAAGCTGCAAAAGTCGATCGGTGGCGTGAAGGACATGGGCGGCATTCCGGACGCGATCTTCGTGGTCGACGTCGGTTACCACAAGATTGCCGTCACCGAAGCGAACAAGCTCGGCGTGCCGGTCATCGCAGTGGTCGACACGAACCACTCGCCGGAAGGCATCGACTACGTGATCCCGGGTAACGACGACGCCAGCAAGGCTGTTGCCCTGTACACGGCAGGCGTGGCTGACGCGATCCTCGAAGGCCGTGCGAACTCGGTCAACGAAGTGGTCCAGGCCGCACGCGGCGACGACGGCGACGAGTTCGTCGAGGTCAACGCGGAAGCGTAAGCGACCCCGTGACCGGCCAAAAAGGGGGCTTTCTACAGGCCCCCTTTTTTTAAGCCGTAGCGTTTAGCAGGACCACCGCCGGTGCGTAAAAAAATGCGCCGCGCGGAAACGAATTCTTGCTGTCGGCATCGAATGCGGACGGCGTGTGAAAGACAGACCCAAGGAGCGAATGATGGCGGCAATTACCGCAAGCATGGTTGCAGAACTGCGCGCGAAGACCGATGCGCCGATGATGGAATGCAAGAAGGCGCTGACGGAAGCTGACGGCGACATGGAACGTGCCGAAGAACTGCTGCGTGTGAAGCTCGGCAACAAGGCGAGCAAGGCAGCATCGCGCGTGACGGCAGAAGGCGTGATCGCCTCGTTCCTCGGCGACAACGCGGGCGCGATCGTCGAACTGAACTGCGAAACCGACTTCGTTTCGAAGAATGATGATTTCCTCGCGTTCTCGAAGACCGTCGCTGAACTGATCGCGAAGCAAAACCCGGCTGACGTGGCTGCGCTCGCCGCGCTGCCGCTCGACGGCCAGACTGTCGACGCCGTGCGCCTCGCACTGGTCGGCAAGATCGGTGAAAACCTGTCGATCCGCCGTTTCGCGCGCTTCGAAACCGCGAACAAGCTGGCTGCTTACCTGCACGGCACGCGTATCGGCGTGCTGGTCGAGTACACCGGCGCGGACGAGCAGATCGGCAAGGACGTCGCGATGCACATCGCCGCGATGAAGCCGGTTTCGCTGTCGGCCGACGAAGTGCCGGCTGACCTGATCGCGAAGGAACGCAGCATCGCCGAACAGAAGGCCGCCGAATCGGGCAAGCCGGCTGAAATCGTCGCGAAGATGGTCGACGGTAGCGTGCAGAAGTACCTGAAGGAAGTCTCGCTGCTGAACCAGCCGTTCGTGAAGAACGACAAACAGACAATCGAGCAGATGCTGAAGGCTGGCGGCGCGTCGGTGCAGAAATTTGCACTGTTCGTAGTCGGCGATGGCATCGAGAAGCGCCAGGACGACTTCGCTGCCGAAGTGGCAGCGCAAGTGGCTGCTGCAAAGCAACAGTAAGCGTTGGACGTTGGCGCGGCACCGCGCCGCGTCACCACGTTGTATCGTTGGACCCGCGGCGGGGCACAAGCCTGCCGCGGCCGGAAACGCCGCAAGGCTGTCCGCGGGTCGACCCTCGCGCCGCAGCCGCCCTGCATGGGCCTCGCAGGCCGTCAATTTGGCGGCCCTTGCCCGAACCGGCATTTCACCCCTACATTAGTCCCTTGTTGTTGCCCTGTTCCGCGCGATCTGGATACCCCTATGCCCACTGCCTACAAACGCGTTCTCCTCAAACTTTCCGGTGAAGCTCTGATGGGCGAGGATGCTTTCGGCATCAATCGCGCAACGATCGAAGGCATGGTGGCGGACGTGGCCGAGGTAGTGCGGCTGGGCACGCAGCTCGCGGTCGTGATCGGCGGCGGCAATATTTTCCGTGGTGTGGCGGGCGGCGCGGCCGGTATGGACCGTGCGACGGCTGACTACATGGGGATGCTCGCCACGATGATGAACGCGCTTGCGCTGCAGGATGCGATGCGTCACGCGGGCATCGAAGCACGTGTGCAGTCCGCGCTGCGTATGGACCAGGTGGTCGAGCCGTACATTCGCCCGCGGGCGATCCGCCAGCTCGAGGAAGGCAAGGTCGTGATCTTCGCGGCCGGTACCGGCAACCCGTTTTTCACTACCGATACCGCAGCGGCTTTGCGCGGTTCGGAAATCGGCGCGGAAGTCGTGCTGAAGGCGACCAAGGTCGACGGCGTCTATTCGGCTGATCCGAAGAAAGACCCGAGCGCGACGCGCTACACGACGATCAGCTTCGACGAAGCGATCGGCCGCAACCTGCAGGTGATGGATGCGACGGCGTTTGCGCTGTGCCGCGACCAGAAGCTGCCGATTCGCGTGTTCTCGATTCTCAAGCCGGGCGCGCTCAAACGTATCGTGCAGGGCGAGGACGAAGGCACGCTCGTCCACGTGTAAACTCCTTGTCAGAAAATGTGGGTTCGAACGCGGGCCCGGGTCGCCGCTTTACGCGCGCTGGCTGGCCCGCACCGTTTTGAAGGTTCGGAGGTTTAAATATGTCTGTAGCTGACGTCAAGAAGGGCGCTGAGCAGAAGATGCTGCGCTCGATCGATGCATTCAAGAACGATCTGTCGAAGATCCGCACGGGCCGTGCGCATACGGGCCTGCTCGATCATATCCAGGTCGATTACTACGGCTCGCCGGTACCGATCTCGCAGGTCGCGAACATGACGCTCGTGGACGCGCGCACGATCGGCGTGCAGCCGTGGGAAAAGAAGATGGTGCAGGTGGTCGAGAAGGCGATCCGCGAATCGGATCTGGGCCTGAACCCGGCTACCTCGGGCGACCAGATCCGCGTACCGATGCCCGCACTTACCGAAGAGCGCCGCCGCGAACTGACGAAGGTCGTCAAGAGCGAAGCCGAGACGGCCAAGATCGCGGTGCGCAACCTGCGGCGCGATGCCAACGAGCAACTGAAGAAGCTCGTGAAAGACAAGGATATCTCCGAGGACGACGAGCGCCGCGCCAGCGACGACGTCCAGAAGCTGACGGACAAGTTCGTCACGGAGATCGACAAGCTCGTGCAAACGAAAGAAGCCGAGATCATGACGGTGTGATGCCTCAGGCATCGGCACCTTCAGGGTCCACTCTTCTTCACTTGCAGCTATTGCTCCGACGGCCATGACCTATACCAGCTCAACCGTGCGCGTGCCTGACGTCGCAGCGGTGCCGCGACATATCGCGATCATCATGGACGGTAACGGCCGCTGGGCGACGCAGCGTCGCCTGCCGCGCGTGGCGGGTCATACGCGCGGCGTCGATGCGGTGCGCGCCACCGTTGAAGCGTGCGCGCGGCAAGGCGTCGAATACCTGACGCTGTTCGCGTTCAGCTCGGAGAACTGGCGGCGTCCTACGGATGAAGTCTCGTTCCTGATGCGTCTGTTCGTCACCGCGCTTGAGCGCGAAGTCGGCAAGCTGCATGCGAACGGTATTCGTCTGCGTGTAGTCGGCGACCTGTCGATGTTCGACCGGCGCATCCAGGACCTGATTCGCCGCGCGGAAACCAAGACTGCACGCAATACGCGTCTCACGCTGACCATCGCGGCGAACTACGGCGGTCGCTGGGACATCATGCAGGCTACGCGCAAGCTCGCCGAGCAATCGGCGGCAGCGGGTCACGCCGTCGAGGTGACCGAGGGATCGTTTGCCGAACATCTGGCCATGGCGTACGCACCCGAGCCCGACCTGTTCATCCGTACTGGCGGCGAGCAACGCGTCAGCAACTTCCTGCTGTGGCAACTGGCCTACACCGAGTTCTATTTCACCGATACTTTCTGGCCGGATTTCGACGCCGACGCCCTCGGCCATGCCATCGCTTCCTATACGGAACGCGAGCGCCGCTTCGGCCGCACCAGCGCTCAACTTGAGCCGCAATCGCAAAACGCCGACTCGCTTCCATGCTAAAGACCCGTGTCATCACGGCGCTCGTCCTCCTCGCGGTGTTCCTGCCGGTTACGCTGTTTGCGCCGGTGGGTGCGTTCGGCGCGCTGATCGCTTTCGTCGTCGTGTTTGCCGCGTGGGAATGGGCACGCCTGCTCAAGGTGGGCGGCGCCGGCCCGGTGGTCTATGCGCTCGTGACCGCGGCTGCGCTCGTCGCCAGTGCGCGTCTTGGTACCGGTATGCAGTTGCCCCGGCCGCTCTTCCAGGCGGCAGGCGTATTCTGGGTGCTGGCCGGCCCGTTCGTGCTGCTGCGCAAGCCTACGCTCGCGCAAGGCGCGTGGCGCCTGTTCCTGTTCGTCGCCGGGATCGTCGCGTTTGTCGCCTGCTGGCATGCGCTCGTCGCTGCCCGCATGGCCGGGGTGCCGTTCGTTCTGTCCCTGCTGCTTCTGGTGTGGCTCGCCGACATTGGCGCATACTTCGCGGGGAAAGCGTTGGGTCGCCGTAAGCTGGCCCCCACGATCAGTCCCGGTAAGAGCTGGGAGGGTGCAATCGGCGGCTGGGCGACGGTGATGATCGTGGCCGGCGTGGCGATTGCGCTACATGCATTCGAACCCACGCTGTATTCAGCGCTGTTCGTGCAGTTCGGTGCAGTGCGCACCATCGCGGCGTTGACCGTACTGGTCGTGTTCAGTGTGATCGGCGACCTGTTCGAATCGTTGCTGAAACGGCAGGCCGGCGTGAAGGATTCAAGTGGCCTGCTACCGGGACACGGTGGCGTGCTCGACCGCATCGACGCGTTGTTGCCGGTGCTGCCGCTCGCCATGCTGCTGTTGCCGCCGACGCTCGGCTAGAGAAAGAGACATGCACAAACGATTAACTTTGCTCGGTTCCACGGGCTCGATTGGAGACAGCACGCTCGACGTCGTCGCGCGTCATCCCGAGCGCTTCTCGATCTACGCGCTGACCGCGCATCGCAACGGCGACAAGCTCGTCGAGCAATGCCTGCGCTTTAGCCCCGAGGTGGCGGTGGTTGGCGACGCCGATACCGCCGCGCAGGTTGCGGCAAAGCTGCGGGCCGCCGGCTGCAAGACCGAGGTGACATTCGGCGCGCAGGCGCTCGTCGACGTGTCGGAAAGCGCCGCCTGCGATACGGTTGTGGCAGCGATCGTTGGCGCAGCGGGCCTTGCTCCGACGCTGGCCGCGGCGCGCGCCGGCAAACGTATCCTGCTCGCGAACAAGGAAGCGCTGGTGATGTCCGGCGCGATCTTCATGGACGCGGTGCGCGACCACGGCGCGGTCCTGCTGCCGGTCGACAGCGAACACAACGCGATTTTCCAGTGCCTGCCGCGCGAAGCCGCGTTGCACGGCGGCGTCTCGAAGATCCTTCTGACCGCGTCGGGTGGCCCGTTCCGCACGCGCGAACCGTCGACGCTCGTCGACGTCACCCCCGACGAAGCCTGCAAGCACCCGAACTGGGTGATGGGCCGCAAGATCTCCGTCGATTCGGCGACGATGATGAACAAGGGCCTCGAAGTGATCGAGGCGCACTGGCTGTTCGATCTGCCGGGCGAACGCATCGAAGTGTTGATCCATCCGCAGAGCGTGATCCATTCGCTGGTGTCGTATGCGGACGGCTCGGTGCTCGCACAGCTCGGCAATCCCGACATGCGTACGCCGATCGCGCACGCGCTGGCTTTTCCCGAGCGCGTCGACTCCGGCGTTGCGCCGCTCGACCTCGTGCAGGTCGCGTCGCTGTCGTTCGAGAAACCCGACTACGCCCGTTTCCCGTGCCTCGCGCTCGCCATGAAGGCGCTCGCCGAAGGCGGCGTCGCGAGCGCCGCGCTGAACGCGGCGAACGAAGTCGCGGTGGAAGCGTTCCTTGCGCGCAAGATCGGCTTCATGGCGATCGCGCAGATCGTCGACGCCGTGCTGAACGCGCTGCCGAACCGCAGTGCCGGCAGCCTCGACGATGTGCTCGATGCCGACGCCGCGGCGCGCCGTGCGGCGGCCGGTTTCGTTGCCGGTGCTTACGCCACGGGCCGCGCGGAACGCGTCGTCCAGTGAGCCAGCCATGAACGTGCTGATCGAACTCCTTGCCTTCGTGGTCGCGATCGGCGTGCTCGTCGTCGTGCACGAGTTCGGCCATTACAGCGTCGCGCGTCTGTGCGGCGTTAAAGTGCTGCGCTTTTCGATTGGTTTCGGCAAGCCACTCGTGCAATGGGTCAGCGGTAAGACCGGTACGCAGTGGACGATTGCCGCGTTGCCGCTGGGCGGCTACGTGAAGATGCTCGACGAGCGCGAAGAGGGCGTACCCATCCCCACCGCCGAGTTGCCTCACGCTTTCAACCGTCAGTCGGTCGGCAAGCGGATCGCGATCGTCGCGGCCGGCCCGATCGCTAATTTCCTGCTGGCTATCGTGCTGTTCGCTGTGGTGTTCGCGACCGGTGTGACCGAGCCGGCGGCGATTGTCGCGACCCCGGCCCCGGACACCGTTGCGGCACGCGCGGGCTTCGATGGCGGCGAAACAGTCGTGGCGGTGCGCGAGGGCGATGCGGGCGAATCCGAGCCGGTGCGCTCGTGGTCCGATCTGCGCTGGAAGCTGCTCGGGGCCGCGTTCGACCACCGTCGTGTGGTGCTGAGCGCAAAGGACGGCCGCGGCACCTTCGATTTCCCCGTCGACCTGCGCGGCGTGTCCGACAAGGACGTCGACGACGATTTCATGTCGCGGCTCGGCTTCGAGCCAGGTGGCGGCACGTTGTCCGTGGCGGGGGTAGAGGCGGGCAGCGCCGCGCAACAGGCCGGATTGCAGGCGGGCGACCGGTTGCGCGCGGTCGACGGTAAGCCGGCCGACAACGCCACCACTTTCATCGCGGCCATCAAGGCGCATGCAGGCAAGCCGGTCACGCTGCGGATCGAGCGCGGCGCCCAGGGGCAGCAGCCCGGCACGCTCGAGAACATCGTGATCGTGCCCGCGGCCCGGCGCGACGAGACGACCGGCCAGCAAGTCGGCCGCATCGGCGCCGAACTGGCCACCCAGGTGCCATCGCTCGAGGTCCGTTACGGTCCGCTCGAAAGCATGCAGCTGGGCGCGCGCCGCACGTGGGACCTCAGTGTCTACTCGTTGCGGATGTTCGGCCGGATGATCGTCGGCGAGGCTTCGCTGAAGAACCTGTCCGGTCCGGTGACGATCGCGGATTACGCGGGCAAGAGCGCGCGACTCGGTCCGTCGGCCTTTTTATCGTTCCTCGCGCTCGTCAGTATTAGTCTCGGCGTACTCAACCTGTTACCAATTCCGGTTTTGGACGGGGGGCATCTGTTATATTATTTGGTTGAAGCTGTAACCGGCAAGGTTGTATCCGATCGCTGGCAGCTCGTTCTGCAGAGAGCGGGACTCGCCTGCATCGTCGCATTGTCGGCGATTGCGCTTTTCAACGATCTGGCTCGTTTAATCCATTTTTAAAGTGTCCGGCGGCGTTCACGATGACGACCGTCTGACCTGATGCAGCTATACACACTGGGGAAGCACGTTGTTTAAACCTCATCGCTTGGTACCTAAGACTGTTGTAGCCGCGGCATTCGCCGCGCATGGGCTGGTGGCTCACGCGACGACACCATTCGTGGTGCAAGACATCCGCATCGAGGGGTTGCAACGCGTCGAAGCCGGTACGGTGTTCTCGTACCTGCCGATCAAGCAAGGCGACACATTCAACGACGACAAGGCTTCCGAAGCGATCCGCGCACTCTATGCGACGGGTTTCTTCAACGACGTCAAGATCGCGACCGAAGGCAGCGTCGTGATCGTGCAGGTGCAGGAACGTCCGGCCATCGGCACGATCGACTTCTCCGGCATCCACGAATTCGACAAGGACAACCTGACCAAGGCGCTGCGCGCGGTCGGTCTGTCGCAGGGTCGCTACTACGACAAGGCGCTCGTCGACAAGGCCGAGCAGGAGCTGAAGCGTCAGTACCTGACGCGCGGCTACTATGCGGCCGAAGTCACGACCACGGTCACACCGATCGACCGCAATCGCGTGTCGCTGCTGTTCTCGGTGATCGAAGGACCGAGCGCGAAGATCCGCCAGATCAACTTCATCGGTAACAAGGCGTTCAGCACGAGCACGCTGCGCGACGAGATGCAGCAGTCCACGCCGAACTGGTTCTCGTGGTACACGAAGAACGATCTGTACTCGAAGGAAAAGCTCACCGGCGACCTCGAAAACATCCGCTCGTACTACCTGAACCGCGGCTATCTCGAGTTCAACATCGATTCGACGCAGGTGTCGATTTCGCCGGACAAGAAGGACATGTACCTGACGGTGACGCTGCACGAAGGCGAGCCGTACACGATTTCGAGCATCAAGCTGGGTGGCAACCTGCTGGACCGCGAGCCGGAGCTCCGCAAGCTGATCAAGATCAAGCCAGGTGACCGGTTCTCGGCCGAGAAGCTGCAGGCCACCACGAAGGCGGTCGTCGACAAGCTGGGCGAGTACGGTTATGCGTTTGCTACCGTGAACGCGTTGCCGCAGATCGATCAGGAGCATCACAAGGTCGACCTCACGCTGCAGGTCGATCCGAGCCGCCGCGTGTACGTGCGGCGCATCAATGTGGTCGGCAACACGCGCACGCGCGACGAAGTCGTGCGCCGCGAAATGCGCCAGCTCGAAAGCTCGTGGTTCGATTCGAACCGGCTCGCGCTGTCGAAAGACCGGATCAACCGTCTCGGCTACTTCACCGACGTCGACGTCACGACGATCCCCGTGGAAGGCACGCCCGACCAGGTCGACGTGGATGTCAAGGTGACCGAGAAGCCGACTGGCGCAATTACGCTGGGCGCGGGCTTTTCGTCGACGGACAAGGTCGTGCTGTCGGCGGGGGTATCGCAGGACAACGTGTTCGGTTCGGGCACGAGCCTGTCAGTCAACGTCAACACGGCAAAGACGTACCGTACGCTGACGGTTACCCAGGTCGACCCGTACTTCACGGTGGACGGCATCAAGCGCATCACTGACGTCTACTACCGCACGTATCAGCCGCTGTACTACTCGACCAATTCGAGCTTCCGCATCGTAACGGTGGGCGGCGACCTGAAGTTTGGGATTCCGTTTTCGGAAGTCGATACGGTGTACTTCGGCGCGGGCCTCGAGCAGAACACGCTCGACGTCGATTCCGCTACGCCGAAGAGCTACATCGACTACGTGAACAGTTTCGGCCGCGTGTCGAACAACGTGCCGCTCACGGTAGGCTGGTCGCGCGATGCGCGCGACAGCGCACTCGTCCCGAGCCGCGGCTACTTCACGCAGGCGAATGCCGAATACGGCACGCCGGCTGGGCGCACGCAATACTACAAGGCTGATGTTCAGGCGCAGTACTATTACTCGTTCGCACGCGGTTTCGTGCTCGGCCTGAACCTGCAGGGCGGCTACGGTAACGGGCTGGCCGGCAAGCCGTATCCGATCTTCAAGAATTACTACGCGGGCGGTATCGGTTCGGTGCGGGGTTACGAGCCGAGTTCGCTGGGTCCGCGCGACTCGACGACAGGAGACCCGATCGGCGGTAACGAGATGGTGGTCGGCAATATCGAACTGACATTCCCGCTGCCGGGCACCGGCTACGACCGCACGCTGCGCGTCTTCACGTTCCTGGACGGCGGTAACGTCTGGGGCAATGAGGGCAACAGCGTCGGCGCGAACGGTCTGCGTTACGGTTACGGTGTCGGTCTGGCGTGGATCTCGCCGATCGGACCGTTGAAGCTGAGTCTCGGCTTCCCGCTGCAGAAGCACGTCGGCGATCAGTATCAGAAATTCCAGTTCCAGATCGGCACAGCGTTCTGATGAAGCAAGGCGGAATGGGGCTCTTTACGGTATCGAGAGGATGACTTTGCAAACCGGTATGTTTTCGAAACGTGTGGCGTGCGCATGGACGCTGGCGATGACGATGACCTTGGGGATGGGGGTCGCGCACGCTCAGGTCGCGAAGATCGCCGCGGTCAATTCGGATCGCATCCTGCGCGAGTCCGCGCCGGCCAAGGTTGCGCAGGTCAAGCTCGAAGCGGAGTTCGCGAAGCGCGACAAGGACCTGCAGGACATGGCGCAGAAGCTGAAGAGCCTGTCCGATTCGCTCGACAAGAACGGTGCGTCGCTGTCGGCACTCGACCGTGCCCAGAAGCAGCGCGACATCTCGCAGCTCGACACCGATTTCCAGCGCAAGCAGCGTGAATTCCGTGAAGACCTGAATCAGCGCCGCAATGAAGAGCTGGCTGCGGTACTCGATCGCGCGAACAAGGTGATCAAGCAGATCGCCGAGCAGCAGCACTACGATCTGATCGTGCAGGAAGCGGTGTATGTCAGTCCGAGCATCGACATCACCGATCAGGTGCTGAAGGCACTGGCGTCCGGCGCCGGGTCGGGTTCGTCGAACTGAGCGTCGAACCGGGATTCACTGAACAGCAGGAGCAGCACACGCATGGCATTTACGCTCGAGGACATCGTTGGGCAGTTCGGCGGTGAAGTCGTCGGCGACGCTTCGCACCGGGTCGGCAGTCTTGCGCCGCTCGATCAGGCCGCTCCCGACCAGCTGGCGTTCCTCGCGAACCCGAAGTATCTGTCGCAGGTCGAGAGCACGCGCGCGGGCGCTGTGTTGATCAATGCCGACGACCTCGCGAAACTCGCGTCGCGCGAGGGCCGCAACTTTATCGTCACACCGAATCCCTACGCGTATTTCGCGCGTATCGCCCAGACTTTCATCGATCTCGCCGCACCGAAGCCCGTACCCGGTGTGCATCCCGGCGCAACCGTCGATCCATCGGCGCAGATCGCGGCCAGCGCGGTGATCGGGCCGAACGTGACGGTCGAAGCCGGTGTGGTGATCGGTGAGCGTGTGCGGCTTGATGCGAACGTGTTTATCGGGCGCGGCACGCAGATTGGTGCGGGTGCGCATCTGTACCCGAACGTGACCGTGTACCACGGCTGCAAGCTCGGCGACCGGATCATCGTGCACGCCGGCGCGGTGATCGGCTCGGACGGCTTTGGCTTTGCCCCCGACTTCGTGGGCGAAGGCGACGCGCGTACCGGCAACTGGGTGAAGATTCCGCAGGTGGGCGGCGTGTCGATCGGGCCGGACGTCGAAATTGGCGCGAACACGACGATCGACCGCGGCGCGATGGCCGATACGGTGATCGAAGAGTGCGTGAAGATCGATAATCTCGTGCAGATCGGCCACAACTGCAAGGTCGGAGCCTATACGGTGATCGCCGGCTGTGCCGGGATTGCCGGCAGCACGACGATCGGCCGGCACTGCATGATCGGTGGCGCGGTGGGCATTGCGGGCCACGTCACGCTGGCCGATTACGTGATCGTCACGGCGAAGTCGGGCGTGTCGAAATCGCTGCTGAAACCCGGCATGTACACGAGCGCGTTCCCGGCCGTCGACCACGCCGACTGGAACCGGAGTGCTGCGATAATGCGCAACCTCGACAAGCTACGAGACCGCATCAAGGCGCTCGAAGCGGCCACGGCCGCCCACGCCTCAACGGACAAGGCGTAAAGCCATGCGGCGGCTGGAACAGGAGACCGGCCGCAGCTTGTGTGACCAACCTCCCTGCACCAGCATCCGCAGTCATCGTCGCGCGATTCACGCGTGAGCAGAAACACCATGAGCACCGAAAAAATCAATCTCGACATCCACAAGATTCTCACGCTACTGCCGCACCGCTATCCGATCCTGCTGGTGGACCGGGTGCTCGAACTCGAGCCTCACAAGAGCATCAAGGCGCTGAAGAACGTGACGATCAACGAGCCGTACTTCACGGGGCACTTTCCGAAGCGTCCGGTGATGCCGGGCGTGCTGATCCTCGAGGCGCTGGCCCAGACGGCCGCGCTTCTGACGTTCTCGGAAGAACCGCACGATCCCGAGAGCACGCTGTATCTGTTCGTCGGCATCGACAACGCGCGCTTCAAGCGCATCGTCGAGCCGGGCGACCAGCTGATGCTGCACGCAACACTCGAGCGGCACATGCGCGGCATCTGGAAGTTCAAGGCGCGCGCGGAAGTGGACGGTGTGGTGGCGGCGGAAGCCGACCTGATGTGCGCGGTCCGGCAGTCGGATAGCGACAGTCAGTAATTTCGTTGTCGATGCCGGCAGGCGGATGCCGCCGGCGCGAGAAGCGGCAGGGTGGCAGAGCGGCTTCGAGACAACCCAACGGCAACAGTAGCGAGGACGCATGAGCAGGATTCATCCCACTGCGATCGTCGAGCCGGGTGCAACGCTCGACGAAACGGTCGAAATCGGACCCTATGCGATCGTCGGCGCTCACGTGACGATTGGCGCACGCACGACGATCGGCTCGCATAGCGTGATCGAAGGTCATACGACGATCGGCGAGGACAACCGCATCGGTCACTATGCCTCGGTCGGTGGACGGCCGCAGGACATGAAGTACAAGGACGAGCCGACGCGGCTCGAGATCGGTCACCGCAACACGATCCGCGAATTCACGACGATCCACACCGGCACCGTGCAGGACGGCGGCGTGACGACGCTCGGCGACGACAACTGGATCATGGCGTACGTGCACATCGGGCACGACTGTCATGTCGGCAGCAACGTGATCCTGTCGAGCAATGCGCAGATGGCCGGACACGTGACGATCGGCGATTTCGCGATCATCGGTGGCATGTCGGGCGTGCATCAGTTCGTGCGCATCGGTGCGCATTCGATGCTGGGCGGCGCGTCGGCACTCGTGCAGGACGTCCCGCCGTTCGTGATTGCCGCGGGCAACAAGGCGGAGCCGCACGGCATCAACGTCGAAGGGCTGCGTCGCCGCGGCTTCTCTCCGGATGCGATTTCCGCGCTACGCACGGCGTACCGCGTGCTGTACAAGAACGGCCTGTCGCTCGAAGAGGCGAAAGTGCAGTTGCGCGAACTCGCCTCAGCGGGCGGCGATGGCGATGAGCCCGTGAAGGCGTTTGCCGACTTCGTCGAAGTCTCGCAACGCGGCATCATCCGCTAGGCGATGGCACTGCAACCGGGTCCTTTTCGTTCCCCGCGGCTCGCCATGGTGGCCGGCGAGCCGTCCGGCGACCTGCTTGCAGCGTCGCTGCTCGACGGGCTGGCGAGTCGCCTGCCCGAGGGTACGCAGTACTACGGCATTGGCGGTCCGCGCATGACCGCAGCCGGCTTCGACGCGCACTGGCCACTGGAAAAGCTGACGGTGCGCGGCTATGTCGAAGTGCTCAAACACATCCCCGAAATTCTCGGCATCCGTAACGACCTGAAGCGCCAACTGCTCGCTGAACCGCCCGATGTGTTCATCGGCGTCGATGCGCCCGATTTCAACTTCAGCCTCGAACATGCCCTGCGAGACGCGGGCATTCCGACCATTCACTTCGTCTGTCCGTCGATCTGGGCGTGGCGCGGCGGCCGGATCAAGAAGATCGCCAAAGCCGTCGACCACATGCTGTGCGTGTTTCCATTCGAAACCGCACTGCTCGAAAAGGCCGGTGTTGCCGCGACGTACGTCGGCCATCCGCTTGCTGATGAAATCCCGCTCGAACCCGATACCGCTGGTGCGCGCCGCACACTCGGGCTGCCGGAAAGCGGGCCGGTGATCGCCGTGCTGCCGGGCAGCCGGCGCTCGGAAATCGATTTGATCGGCCCGACGTTCTTCGCGGCGATGGCACTGATGCAGCAGCGCGAACCGGGTGTGCGCTTCGTGATGCCAGCGGCTACGCCGACGCTGCGCGCGCAGTTGCAGCCGCTCGTCGATGCGCATCCGCAGCTTGCGCTGACGCTCACCGAAGGCCAGTCGCAACTGGCGATGACCGCGGCCGACGCGATTCTCGTCAAGAGCGGCACCGTGACGCTCGAAGCGGCGCTGTTGAAAAAACCGATGGTGATCTCGTACAAGGTGCCCTGGTTGACCGGGCAGATCATGCGTCGCCAGGGCTATCTGCCGTATGTCGGGCTGCCGAATATTCTGGCTGGCCGCTTCGTGGTGCCGGAAATCCTGCAGCACTTCGCGACACCCGAAGCGCTCGCCGACGCGACGCTACAGCAGCTGCGCGACGAAACGAACCGACGCACGCTGACGGAAATTTTCACGGAGATGCATCACGTGTTGAGGCAGAACACCGCGCAGCGTGCGGCAGAAGCCGTCGTGAGCGTGCTCGGCGCACGCAGGGTGTCGCGGTGACGGCTACCCGGCCTGCGCGCCGACGCTCCGCTACGGCAGCGGTCGCGGAGCAGAGTGGGCTCGCCTTCGACTCGCCTGACGAGCTGGTTTGCGGCGTCGACGAAGCAGGGCGCGGACCGCTCGCCGGGCCGGTGGTTGCGGCCGCAGTGATCCTCGATCCGCAGCATCGCATCCTCGGGCTCGACGATTCGAAGGTACTGAGCGCGAAAAAGCGCGAAGAGTTGTACGCCAAGATCGTCGAACACGCGCTGGCCTGGTGCGTCGCATCCGCCTCGGTCGAAGAAATCGATACGCTCAACATCCTGCACGCCACGATGCTCGCGATGAAGCGTGCCGTCGAAGGCCTGAAGATCGTACCCACGCTCGCGAAGATCGATGGCAATCGCTGTCCGGTGCTGAATGTGCGCAGCGAGGCGATTGTCGGCGGCGATGCGCTGGTGCCGAGCATTTCGGCGGCATCGATTCTGGCGAAGGTCACGCGCGACCGGATGCTGCTCGAGTTGCATCAAACTTTTCCGTACTACGGTTTCGATGCGCATGCTGGCTACGGCACGCCGCAGCATCTCGCGGCGCTGCGCGAGCATGGGCCGTGCGAGCATCACCGGCGCTCGTTTGCACCGGTGCGTGAAGCGCATCTGCGCTTCGGTGGCCGCGTTGTCGCGCCCGTCGCGGCGCAGGCGCCCGACGAAGCGCCTTTCTGATCCCGCCGCCATCGGCGGTTTTTCTATTCCTGTCGTTTCCTACCGTTTGCGCTGCCTGTGAAAGCCATCACGTCGCGGGACAATCCGCTCTACAAACGTCTGAAGACGCTGGCCGGTTCGACGCATCAGCAGCGCCGTAGTGGGCATGCGCTGCTCGAAGGGTTTCATCTCGCGAGTGCGTATCTCGACGTAGCCGGGCAGCCGGAAACCTGCATCGTGACCGAAGGCGCGCTGCATCACGTCGAAGCGCAGGCGATCGTTGGGCGGATCGATGAACAGCGCGTCGTGACGCTGCCGGACGCGTTATTCGGGCAACTGTCGAATGTCGTGAACGGGGTAGGGATGCTGCTGCTGGTCGAGCGGCTCGTTGCACCGTTGCCCGAGCGTGTGACACAGACCTGCGTTGTGCTCGACGGCGTGCAGGATGCAGGCAACGTCGGCTCGATCCTGCGCAGTGCGGCGGCGGCCGGCGTGGCCCATGTGTTCTGTGCGCCAGGTACCGCGTATGCTTGGTCGTCGAAGGTGCTGCGCTCGGGAATGGGCGCGCATTTCCTGCTGCAAATCCATGAAGATGTCGAGGCGCCGGCGCTGATCGAGCGGCTTGCAGTGCCTGCCGTGATGACCGATTCGCACGGTGCCGACGCGATCTATGACACGGACCTGTCGGGACCGCTTGCATGGGTGTTCGGCAATGAAGGGGCGGGTGTCTCGGCGCCGTGGCGCGATGCGCACACACGCCGCGTGACGATCCCTCAGCCGGGCGGTATGGAGTCGCTGAACGTTGCAGCGGCTGCCGCGATATGCCTGTTCGAGCAATGCCGGCAGCAGCGCGCTGTCTGAGTCATTGTTTGGGCGCTAGTACGCCGGTTTGTCGAGCTTGATTTCCTGCAGGATCGTCGTCGCGATTTCTTCGATCGACTTGTGCGTCGACGACAACCACTTGACGCTCTCGCGTCGCATCATCCCCTCCGCCTCATTGATCTCGTAGCGACAGTTTTCGAGCGCCGCGTACTTGCTGCCGGGCCGGCGCTCGTTGCGAATTTCCGAAAGCCGCTGCGGATCGATCGATAGCCCGAACATCTTCTGGCGGTGCGCCAGCAACGGTGTAGGCAGTTTGCCGCGCTCGAAGTCTTCGGGAATCAGCGGATAGTTGGCCGCCTTCACACCGTATTGCATCGCGAGGTACAGGCTCGTCGGTGTCTTGCCGCTGCGCGATACGCCCACGAGAATCACGTCCGCATCGGCGAGATTGCGGTTCGACTGGCCGTCGTCGTGTGCGAGCGAGAAGTTGATCGCCTCGATGCGGTTCTTGTATTCCTCGGTGTCGGCGTTCTGGTGGCCGCGGCCCATCGCGTGGCTCGACTTCAGCTCCAGTTCCTGTTCGAGCGGTTCGACGAAGGTCTGGAACATGTCGAGCACGAGCGCGTTCGAGCCTTTGACGATCTGGTTCGACGCGCTGTTGACGAGCGTCGTGAACACGATTGGCCGCCGCCCTTCAACCTGGCCCGCCTCGTTGATCTTTTCGAGCGTCGCATACGCCTTTTCCGTCGAGTCGACGAACGGCACGCGAACCAGGCGGAATTTCTGGTCGAACTGGGAGAGGATCGAATGCGCGAAGGTTTCGGCAGTGATCCCGGTACCGTCGGAGACGATGAATACGGTGGGCGGCATCGGCGGGTGGAAAAACGTAAATGCGTGTAAGCGCGCGGAATTTCGAGGCGCAATTCTCGTCCGACTGTCACATTTCAGGAGTCGGCACGGTAGAATAGCGGCAACTTGTTGGATAAGCAATTGCAGGCGAACCGCTGCCCATATTCGGCTAACACCGTTCTTTTTGCCGGTAATTTGCGCGGTTTGCTTCCAAAAGCGTCGAAATTTCCGTTTTTGTTGCGCTCCGGCCTCACTCGGGTCGTAGAGCAAAGCGATTGCTTCTCCAACAGGTTGTGCAAGGCGCGTCGACCGCTTCTTATAAGCGCACGCGTTCAAGCCCACTTGCGCAGCCGTGTATTTCTTCCACACTTAGGGGCTTGTATGACTAACGCTGTTAACGTCGCAAAGGATCAGGCGTATGTAATTCCGTTCGAGCAGTTGCGGATGACCGACGTGGAAATCGTCGGTGGCAAGAACGCGTCGCTTGGCGAGATGATCAGTCAGCTCGCGCAAGCAGGTGTGCGCGTGCCGACCGGTTTCGCGACCACCGCACTCGCTTTCCGCGATTTCCTGCATCACAACACACTGACCGAACGCATCGCCAAACGTCTCGAAACGCTCGATGTCGACGACGTGAAAGCGCTCGCCGAAGCGGGCAAGGAAATCCGTCAATGGATCGTCGACGCGCCGCTGCAACCGCGCCTCGAAGAGGAGATCCGCGTCGGTTTCGACACGCTCAAGCAAAGCTCGCCGGAAGAACTGTCGTTCGCGGTCCGCTCGTCGGCCACGGCGGAAGATCTGCCGGACGCTTCGTTCGCGGGCCAGCAGGAGAGCTATCTGAACGTCGTCGGTATCGAAGACGTGCTCGATCGTATGAAGCACGTGTTCGCGTCGCTGTACAACGACCGCGCGATTTCCTACCGCGTCCACAAGGGCTTCACGCACGCTGAAGTCGCGTTGTCGGCGGGTGTGCAGCGGATGGTTCGCTCGGACGTCGGTGCTGCCGGCGTGATGTTCACGCTCGACACCGAGTCCGGCTTCAAGGACGCCGTGTTCATCACGTCGAGCTACGGTCTCGGCGAGACGGTCGTGCAGGGCGCCGTGAATCCGGACGAGTTCTACGTCTTCAAGACCACGCTCGCGCAAGGCAAATACCCGATCATCCGTCGCTCGATCGGCTCGAAGCTGATCAAGATGGAATTCACGAAGGCCGGCGAAGCGGGCCGCGTGAAGAC
Organism: Paraburkholderia acidicola; assembly: GCF_002362315.1. Taxonomy (GTDB): domain Bacteria; phylum Pseudomonadota; class Gammaproteobacteria; order Burkholderiales; family Burkholderiaceae; genus Paraburkholderia; species Paraburkholderia acidicola. Next base: position 454,458 of record NZ_MTZV01000001.1, on the reverse strand, counting down.
CGTCGATGTCGCACACGAACAGCGCAACCGTTTTTCGATCACTGATGAAGACGTGATCGAACTCGCGAAGTACGCGGTGATCATCGAGCAGCATTACCAGCGCCCGATGGATATCGAATGGGGCAAGGACGGCCGCGACGGCAAGATCTTCATCCTGCAGGCACGTCCTGAAACGGTGAAGAGCCAGGCCGCAGGCAAGGCTGAACAGCGCTTCAAGCTGAAGGGCCAGTCGCAGGTCATCGTCACCGGCCGCGCAATCGGCCAGAAGATTGGCGCGGGCCCCGTGCGCGTGATTCACGATCCGTCGGAGATGGAGCGTGTGCAGCCCGGCGACGTGCTGGTCGCGGACATGACCGACCCGAACTGGGAGCCGGTGATGAAGCGTGCATCGGCGATCGTCACGAATCGCGGTGGACGTACCTGCCACGCGGCGATCATCGCGCGCGAACTGGGTGTGCCGGCGGTGGTCGGTTGCGGCGATGCGACGGATCTGCTGAAGGACGGCGCGCTCGTCACCGTGTCGTGCGCGGAAGGCGATGAAGGCAAGATCTACGACGGCCTGCTCGAAACCGAAATCACCGAAGTTCAGCGCGGCGAGCTGCCGCCGATCCCGGTGAAGATCATGATGAACGTCGGCAATCCGCAACTCGCGTTCGATTTCTCGCACCTGCCTAACGCAGGCGTCGGTCTCGCGCGGCTCGAGTTCATCATCAACAACAACATCGGCGTTCACCCGAAGGCGATTCTCGAGTATCCGCACATCGATCAGGACCTGAAGAAAGCGGTCGAAAGCGTTGCGCGCGGTCACGCATCGCCGCGTGCGTTCTACGTCGACAAGCTGACCGAAGGGATTGCGACGATCGCGGCGGCGTTCTATCCGAAGCCCGTTATCGTGCGTCTGTCGGACTTCAAGTCGAACGAGTACAAGAAGCTGATCGGCGGTTCGCGTTACGAGCCGGACGAAGAAAATCCGATGCTCGGCTTCCGTGGCGCATCGCGTTACATCGCTGAAGACTTCGCCGAAGCGTTCCACATGGAATGCATCGCGTTGAAGAAGGTGCGCGAAGAAATGGGCCTCGACAACGTCGAGATCATGGTGCCGTTCGTGCGGACGCTGAAGCAGGCGGAACGCGTGGTTGGTCTGCTTGAGAAGTTCGGGCTGAAGCGCGGCGAGAAGGGCCTGCGCCTGATCATGATGTGCGAAGTGCCGTCGAACGCGATTCTTGCCGAAGAATTCCTGCAATTCTTCGACGGTTTCTCGATCGGTTCGAACGACCTGACGCAGCTGACGCTGGGCCTCGATCGCGACTCCGGCATGGAGCTGCTAGCCGTCGATTTCGACGAACGCGACCCGGCCGTCAAGTTCATGCTCAAACGTGCGATCGAAACCTGTCTGCGGCTGAACAAGTATGTCGGCATCTGCGGCCAGGGCCCGTCGGATCATCCGGACTTCGCGCAATGGCTGACCGATGAGGGCATCGCTTCGATCTCGCTGAATCCCGACACGATCATCGAAACGTGGCAGGCGCTGGCAAAGTCGAGTGCACGCTGAGTACGATCAGGTGATGAACTGTACGCGGCAAGATGTCGCGTAAGGCGACGGGCAGTAACACGCCGCCATTCACGACCACAAAATAAGATGTGGTTCGTGCTATAAACACCCCGGTAGAGCCGGGGTGTTTTGTTTTGGGAGACCGATGTGGAGATAGGCGCACTGTGGTGGTGGGGCGCAGCGGGCGCGCTCCTCGTGCTGGAGTTGCTGAGCGGCACGTTCTATCTGTTGATGATCGCGCTGGGCTGTGTGGCCGGCGCGCTGGCGCACTGGGCTGGCGCTGCGCCGCACTGGCAGTTCACGTGCGGGGCGGTGGTGGCGCTGGTCGCGGTGATCTTGCTGCGCCGCTCGCGTTTCGGCGGTCGACGTACACGTATCGATGCTGCTTCGAATCCGGATGTGAATCTCGACATCGGTGCCACAGTGACGGTCACCGAATGGCATGATCGCCGCGCGCGAACGAATTACCGCGGTGCGCAATGGGACGTCGAGCTTGCGCCGGGTGAGCCCGAAGACGCGCGGCTCTACGAGATCACTGCACTGCAAGGCAGCCGTCTGATCGTGGCGGCGCGAAAGCAGCCCGAACAGGTGTGATAGCAAGATTCGCCGGTGCAGCTGCGGCTTGCTGGCGAACCATTATTCGAACTACTGAGGTACAGCCATGAATTTGACCATCATCGGGGTAATCCTGCTGCTCATCGTCTTCACGCTCATCGCGAAGACCGTCAAGATCGTGCCGCAGCAGCATGCATGGGTACTCGAACGGGTCGGCCGCTATCACGGCACGCTGACGCCGGGTCTGAACATCGTGTTGCCGTTCATCGACCGGATCGCCTACAAGCACGTGCTCAAGGAGATTCCGCTCGAAGTGCCGAGCCAGGTGTGTATCACACGCGACAACACACAGCTGCAGGTAGATGGCGTGCTGTACTTCCAGGTCACCGATGCAATGAAGGCGTCGTACGGATCGAGCAATTTCGTGTTCGCGATCACGCAGCTGTCGCAGACCACGCTGCGCTCGGTCATCGGCAAGCTCGAACTCGACAAGACTTTCGAGGAACGCGATTTCATCAATCACAGCATCGTGTCGTCGCTGGACCAGGCGGCGGCGAACTGGGGCGTCAAGGTGTTGCGCTACGAGATCAAGGACCTGACGCCGCCGAAGGAAATTCTCCACGCGATGCAGGCGCAGATCACCGCCGAGCGTGAAAAGCGCGCGCTGATTGCGGCATCGGAAGGGCGTAAGCAGGAGCAGATCAATATCGCATCGGGCGGCCGGGAAGCGTCGATCCAGAAGTCCGAGGGCGAACGGCAGGCCGCGATCAATCAGGCCCAGGGTCAGGCGTCGGCGATTCTCGCGGTCGCCGAGGCGAATGCGCAGGCGATCCAGAAAATTGCGGCGGCGATCCAGTCGCAGGGCGGTATGGAAGCGGTGAACCTGAAGGTCGCGGAGCAGTACGTCAATGCGTTCGGCAATCTGGCGAAGCAGGGCAATACGCTGATCGTCCCCGGCAATCTCGCGGATATGAGCACGATGATCGCGTCGGCGCTGACCATTGTGAACAAGGGGAAGAGCACAGACGTGCGCTAACTGGCTACACGGTACGCGGCTGCGATTCAGCCGGTAGAAAGACAACGGGCCCGCATTTGCGGGCCCGTTTCATGATGGGGGGTTGTGCGGCCATAACGGCAACCGTGCCGCAGTGCGGCCGGCGGCAGACCCTCACGTCGGATTGCGCATCAGTCGCGCCCGTTCGCGTTCCCAGTCGCGCTTTTTCTCGGTATCGCGCTTGTCGTGCGTCTTCTTGCCCTTCGCCAGACCGACTTCGCATTTGACGCGGCCGCCCTTGTAGTGGAAGTTCAGCGGAACGAGCGTGTAGCCGCGCTGCTCGACCTTGCCGATCAGCTTGCTGATTTCTTCCGCATGCAGCAGCAGCTTGCGGGTGCGGACCGGGTCAGGGTGAATGTGGGTCGACGCTTCCGGCAATGGGCTGATGTGCGCGCCGATCAGGAACAGCTCGCCGTTACGGATCACCACGTAGCCTTCCCGGATCTGGCCGCGCCCGGCGCGCAGCGCCTTGACCTCCCATCCCTCGAGCACGAGCCCTGCTTCGTAGCGGTCTTCGATGAAGTAATCGAAGAAGGCTTTTCTGTTGTCAATGATGCTCATTAATGGAAAGTGCCTAACTCGTTTAAAATTGCGATTTTAGCAAAGCGGAGCCCGGAAAGGCCCGCCGCGCCAGCCCACCTCGCCGCGTGCTGTTCAATTTATGGCAGATGTCCAGAAAACCGTGTTGATTCGCCATTCGGCGGAACAGATGTTCGACCTCGTCACCGACGTCGCCGACTACCCCAATTTCCTTCCCTGGTGCGGCGGCGTCGACATTCGCCGCCAGGACGAGGGCGGCATGGAGGCGAGGATCGATATCAACTTCAAAGGCATCAAGCAGCATTTCGCGACCCGCAACACCCAGCAGCGGCCTACGCGGATCGATATGGAGTTCACCGACGGGCCGTTTCGGAAGTTTACCGGCTACTGGCGTTTTACACCGTTACGCGCCGACGCGTGCAAGATCGAGTTCGCACTGCACTACGAATTCGCGAACATCATCCTCGAAAAGATCATCGGCCCGGTATTCAGCCACATCGCGAACACCTTCGTCGAGTCTTTCGTGAAACGTGCCGATCAGCGGTACGGCAAGTCATGAGTACGTTGCTGTCCGTCGAGGTCTGCTATGCGCTGCCGCAGGCGCAGACGCTCGTGCCGGTCAGCCTGCCGGCCGGCTCGACGCTCGAGCAGGCCATTGCCGCGAGCGGCCTGCTGCAGCGGTATCCGGAGATCGATCTGACGAAGCAGAAGGTCGGCGTGTTCGGCAAATTGAAGCCGCTCGACGCCGTGCTGGCCGATCGCGACCGTGTCGAGATCTACCGGCCGCTTACCGTCGATCCGAAGACCGCGCGCCAGCGGCGGGTTGAGAAAACGCGTCGCGAAGGGTCGATCGAAGGGCGCAAGTGGTTGTCGAAGGATTCGCGTTAGGCCTTCGTGCCTGATCGCACGCGGGAACTCGGATTCAGTGGGCCTGCGCCTGCGCTTTGTCCTCAATCGAAGCGCCCTGTGAGCCGCTCCCCGCATGCTGGCGCACCGACCAGCTCACACCCGCCACCAGCAGAACGATTGCAGCCGCTTCCAGCGGGCGTGGCAGCCGGTGGTCATAGATAAACGCGTAGAGCAGGGCAAACAACGTCTCGAAGACGATCAACTGGCCGGATAGCGTGAGCGGGAGCCGCTTCGACGCTGCGTTCCAGAGCCCATTGCCGAGCCACGACGCGCCGATGGCGAGGCCGAGGTTGAGCAGCCAGAACAGGTGCCAGCGATCGGTTGCGAGCGGCACCTGGGCGCTGCTGGACGGCAACACGGCGATCGCGAGCCATAACCCCGCACCGAGCGCGCCCGTGACCACCCCCCATAGCACCGACCACTCGTTGCCGCTGAAATGCTCCAGACGCCTCAGGTAGCGTGCGTTTTCGCCGGCAAACCACGTCCAGCACGCGAGTGCGCCGGTCGCGCAGGCAAGTCCGGCGAGTTTGGCGCCGAGCCCGGTGCTGCCGGCCTCGGCGGCCGTGAAGACATCGACGTTGATGCACGCGATGCCTGCCACGACCATCGCCAGCGGCAATGCGAGCCGCGCAAGCGGCACAGCGCCCCGATCGTGCCGCCCCAGCAGCGTGACGGTAACCGGCAGCACGCCGACGATCAGCGAGGCCGGCGCAATGCCGACCAGATGCACGGCGCCCGTCAGCAGGATGTAGTAGAGCAGGTTGCCGATCAGCGCGAGCTTGATCAGCGCGATGAGATCGGCACGGGTGAGCCGGCGCAGCAGCGAGCGTGCCGCGGGCAGCGCGGCGACCAGTGACACGATGCCGTACATCGTGTAACGCCCCGCGCTCAGCAGTAGCGGCGAAAAATCGGCGAGCAGCCGCGGCACCAGAAAAACCATGCCCCATAACGCTCCGGCCATGACACCGTAGGCGACTCCGCGCTGCATTGACTGCTCCGACATAAACCGGCCGATAAGGAAGAACGATGGGGCGCAGGTTAGCGGCATGAGCGCGAAGGGTCTTGTTCAATCCTGCACTGCGGCGCTTTCGCTCTGTCCCCGATGGTTCTGCCGAGATCTGCCGTCAGCCGGAATCGCCGCCCTGTGCCCGAACGAGCAAACGAAACCCGATCGAACCGGCCGCGAACGGAGAAGCGAAATCGGAGCGTTGCGCACGAGCAAAAAAAGCCGGGAAAATCGCTAAGCTGCTGTTCGTGCAGTGAAAACCAGGGAGGTATCGCGTATAATCCACTTTTGCGCCTATAGGATTTGCCATGCGTCTGATCCAAAAAGCACTCACGTTCGATGACGTGCTCCTCGTCCCGGCCTTCTCCGATGTTCTGCCGCGCGACACCAGCCTCAAAACCCGGCTGACCCGCAACATCTCTCTGAATATGCCGCTGGTATCCGCCGCCATGGATACCGTCACCGAAGCCCGTCTTGCCATTGCGATGGCGCAAATGGGCGGTGTCGGCATCATCCACAAGAATCTGACGCCTGCCGAACAGGCTCGCGAAGTGGCGAAGGTGAAGCGTTTCGAATCGGGTGTCGTGCGTGATCCGATCACCGTGCCGCCGCAAATGAAGGTACGCGACGTGATCGCGCTGTCGCAGCAGCATGGCATCTCGGGTTTCCCGGTTGTCGAAGGCGCGCAACTCATCGGTATCGTTACCAACCGCGATCTGCGTTTCGAAACCCGCCTCGACGAGCCCGTCCGCACGATCATGACGCCGCGCGATCGCCTCGTTACCGTGAAAGAAGGCACGCCGCTCGCCGAAGCGAAAGCGCTGATGCATAGCCACCGGCTCGAACGTGTGCTGGTCATCAACGACGCATTCGAACTGCGCGGCCTGATGACCGTCAAGGACATCACCAAGCAGACCGAACACCCGGACGCCTGCAAGGACGAACACGGCAAGCTGCGCGCAGGCGCGGCTGTCGGTGTCGGCGAGGACAATGAAGAGCGCGTGTCGCTGCTCGTGCAGGCCGGTGTGGACGTGATCGTCGTCGATACCGCGCATGGACACAGCAAGGGCGTGCTCGAGCGTGTTCGCTGGGTGAAGAAGAATTTCCCGCACGTGGAAGTGATCGGCGGCAACATCGCGACTGCCGATGCGGCCAAGGCGCTCGTCGAATACGGCGCAGACGGCGTGAAGGTCGGTATCGGCCCGGGCTCGATCTGCACGACGCGGATCGTCGCTGGTGTGGGCGTTCCGCAGATCAGCGCGATTGCCAATGTGTCCGAAGCACTGAAGGGTTCAGGCGTGCCGGTTGTCGCAGACGGCGGCGTGCGTTTCTCGGGCGATGTCAGCAAGGCACTCGCAGCGGGCGCGAACTCGGTGATGATGGGCAGCATGTTCGCAGGCACCGAAGAATCACCTGGCGACGTGTTCCTGTATCAGGGCCGTCAGTACAAGTCGTATCGCGGCATGGGTTCGGTTGGTGCGATGAAGGACGGCGCTGCAGACCGCTACTTCCAGGACAACTCGGCGAACATCGACAAGCTCGTGCCGGAAGGCATCGAAGGCCGCGTCGCGTACAAGGGTTCGGTTGGCGCGATCCTGTTCCAGCTGATCGGCGGTGTGCGGGCGAGCATGGGTTATTGCGGTTGCCGCACGATCGACGAGTTGCACGACAAGGCCGAGTTTGTTCAGATCACCGCGGCCGGCATGCGCGAATCGCACGTGCACGACGTGCAGATCACGAAGGAAGCGCCCAACTACCACGTGGACTAACCGCCGATGAAAGCCCTGCTGCGCGTTGTACTAATCGTTGATGCCCTGTTGCTGCTCGCGTTCGGGTTGCTCTTCCTGCTCACGCCATGGGCGTCGCTGTACAACGCGATGCAACTGGTCCAGGTGCAGCCTGCGCTGATTGGGCAGGCGTTCGGTATCGCGCTGATCGGCCTCGCGTGGCTGGCGCTGCATGCTTCCATCGATGGTGCGCTCACTACTACGGCGGCACGTGTCGTCGGGCATGTGAACTGGCTCACTGGTGTTTTGATGCTGGTGTGGTTGCTCGGTTTGCGTACGCCGTCGTTGACCGGCTTTGGGCAACTGGTGTCGGTGCTCGCGGCAGCGGTGCTGCTCATCGTCGGGCTTGGCGGTGTGCGACTGGCGGGCGCTGTACGGCGTCGCGATCGCTCGCGGGGCGCTGAAACGGCGGCTGCGGAACGCGCTGACAAGCAAGCCGCGAAAGCGCGCAGTACCGATCGCTCGGGTTCAGGCTATGGCGCGCAACCTGCCGCTGAACCTGCGTTGCCGGTGGCTTCGGCCGCCCCCGCAGCAGGTCAGCGCGTTGAGCCGGATCTCGCTGCTGCAGCACGGCCCGGTGCGTATTCGAGTACCGGTAGTGAAGCTGGCACGAGCGGCACACGCGATGCAACCGCCGAGGCGGCCAGCCCGCCGCGGCCTCCATTTCATGGCTGACGCGCGCCGCTGCCCGAGACCGTTCGCTAAAGCTCCCGTATTCCGTCTGCGCGCGCCGTTTGCATCACTGCGTGTGCCATCCACTCCCGGCGCGCAGACCACCACACAACTTGCCGGTTCGCAGCCGACATCCAGATTAACGCCGCGCGCTGCGCGGCTTTCCGTATCCCCTCACTCTTATTTCGTCCGCTGCCATGCATGACAAGATCCTGATCCTCGACTTCGGCTCGCAAGTCACCCAACTGATCGCGCGTCGCATCCGCGAAGCGCATGTGTATTCGGAGATTCATCCGTACGACGTCGACGACGCGTTCATCCGCGAGTTCAAGCCGAAGGGCGTGATTCTCTCGGGCGGTCCTAGCTCGGTCACTGATACCGACACGCCGCGTGCACCGCAAGCGGTGTTCGAACTGGGCGTGCCGGTGCTTGGTATCTGCTACGGCATGCAGACGATGGCCGAACAGCTCGGCGGTAAGGTCGATAACGGCCACCTGCGCGAATTCGGCTACGCGGAAGTGCGGGCCCGCAATCACACGAGTTTTCTCGACGGCATCGAGGATTTCCGCACGGTGGAAGGCCACGGCATGCTGAAGGTGTGGATGAGCCACGGCGACAAGGTGCTCGACATGCCGCCGGGCTTCCAGTTGATGGCATCGACCGAATCGTGTCCGATCGCGGCGATGGCCGACGAGACCCGCCATTTCTACGGCGTGCAATGGCACCCTGAAGTCACCCACACGGCGCAAGGCCGCGCGATGCTCGAACGCTTCGTGCTGAAGATCTGCGCTGCGCAACCCGACTGGGAGATGGGCCATTACGTCGACGAGGCGGTCGCGAAGATTCGCGAACAGGTCGGCAGCGAGCACGTCATTCTCGGGCTGTCGGGTGGTGTCGATTCGTCGGTGGCGGCGGCGCTGCTGCATCGCGCGATCGGCGACCAGCTCACGTGTGTATTTGTCGATCACGGCCTGCTGCGTCTGAACGAAGCCGAGCAGGTGATGGCGACCTTCGCCGACCACCTTGGCGTGAAAGTGATTCATGTCGATGCGAGCGGCCCGTTTCTGTCGAAGCTCGCCGGCGTCACCGACCCGGAAGCGAAGCGCAAGATCATCGGCGCGGAATTCGTCGAAGTGTTCCAGGCGGAAGCTGGCAAGCTGACCGACGCGAAGTGGCTTGCGCAGGGCACGATTTACCCGGACGTGATCGAATCGGCAGGTAAGGGCAAGAAGGCCACGCAGACGATCAAGAGCCATCACAACGTCGGCGGTTTGCCGGAGACGCTGAACCTGAAGTTGCTCGAACCGCTGCGTGAACTGTTCAAGGACGAAGTGCGCGAACTCGGTGTGAAGCTCGGTCTGCCGCCGGAGATGGTGTATCGCCATCCGTTCCCGGGGCCGGGGCTCGGTGTGCGGATTCTTGGTGAAGTGAAGCGTGAATTTGCGGATCTGCTGCGTCGTGCGGATGCGATTTTTATCGAAACGTTGCGTACGACGATCGATGAAGCGACTGGCAAGTCATGGTACGAATTGACGAGCCAGGCGTTTGCGGTTTTCCTGCCAGTGAAGAGCGTTGGAGTGATGGGCGATGGGCGGACTTATGAATATGTCGTCGCGCTGCGTGCGGTGCAGACGCTTGATTTCATGACTGCACAGTGGGCGCATCTGCCGCATGAACTGCTGGGGCGCGTGTCGAACCGGATTATTAATGAGGTTCGGGGGATTAATCGGGTGGTGTATGACATTTCGGGGAAGCCGCCGGCGACGATTGAGTGGGAGTGAACCGGCGTTTGGCACGTACCGGCAGGACCTCGCAATAAGACACACCTAAGCCCGTATCGCAGCGGGCTTTTTTCTCAATTGGTCTGGCAACATCTGGCACGCCGGAGCATCGTCAACGGGCGGCGAGAGGTAGAGGTTCTCCAGGACTTGCAGGAACAACTGATGAAACCTTCTCCTGTGGTTGATTCGCAAGCCCATAGCGACCAGGTTCGTGGCTACATCGATGACATCCTCTTTCAAGCGCATAAACCCGAGATAAAGGGTCGGCAGGGACTCGGAGTGATTGGTCATCGCCAGCCGTTGCAACTTGCCACAATCGAGTCACCGGAACGCCACTACCACCTGCATCCCGCTATCAGCGAAGGCCTTGACCTGCTTCTTCGGCGCATCCTTTTCGACGATGATCGTCGCGATAGCATCCACAGAAGCGACGCTATGCGTAGCGACGCTAATCATCTTCTCCTTGATCACCGCTATCGCGATCGTGCCACTTCTCGCAAGCACCGCGCGTTTGAATGATGCGTCCTCCAGACTGAAGGCGGTCAACCCCTCTTGCGGATCGATTGCACATGCTCCCAGAAACGCGAGATCAAACGTCATCCGCTGAATGGCCTCGACCGCGAGCACGCCCACGGTACCGCCAATCGTCTTGTCGATCTGACCGCCCAACGCGATCAATGTCACGTTGTCCTTCTCGAGCAGAGCAGAAGCGATAACCGGTGAATTGGTGACAACGGTCAGGTTAAGGTCCGGTGGAATAGCACGCGCTATGGACAGGTTGGTGCTGCCGGTGTCGAGAAAAATGCACTGGTTATCGGCGAGCAAAGAGACTGCTGCAACCGCGAGAGCGTCCTTTCGCTCTGGCTCCCGTTCCATTCGATCCTGCAGGTTCCCGCCATTGGGTGGAAGAGCAACTGCACCTCCGTAAACCCGTTTGCAAGCCCCCGCTTTTGCGAGGTCGGTCAGATCGCGCCGGATAGTGTGTTCAGAGACTTCGAATTCTGTTGCCAGATCGGCGGCAAATACCTTGCCTTTCGACGCGAGCAATGAGCGTATGTGACGTCGGCGCTCGTCCGGAAGGGCTTCGTAAGTGAGCATCGTAGAGTCTGATGAATGGCCGATAGTGAGCAATAACGAGCATTGTAGGGCGGAAAAGCGAGACCGTCCAAGACGCGCTAACAAGACCCGTTACGCACTGGAGCCGGTCGACTCCGGATGGACGTCAAAGGCGGCCGGGGACTCTACGTTGTGAAAGAGTCTTGCTAGCAGCTCACGCAACATTTCGGCTTCTGCCGCGCTAAAGCAGTTCAGCGCGACAGTCTCATAGCGCTGTGCGAGCGGAACGATTTCGCTCGTTAGCTCGACGCCTTTCCTCGTCAACGCGAGTTGCACGGCGCGGCCATCGTCACTGCTCTTCTCTCGGGAAACGAGCCCTTGTTCAATCAGCCTGTCCACGATGCGTGAGAGTGCTGACTGATCGATACATGCTCGCGGGACCAGCTCTGAGAGTCGCTGATGAGGCATATGGCCGAGCGACGCACACACGCGCCACTCGCTCAAGCTCAGATCGTATGGCTTGAGCGCTTTCGAGAAAGCGTTGCCCATCCGGCTTCCTGCGCGCGCCACAAGGTACGGTACGGCTCGCTCCAGATCATGATCGACTGTGATCTGCGAGGGACGCTGCTTTTTCATTTCCCGGTTACCTCCACGAAATATATGCGTATGCAAGTATATGTCAATGTCCCGTGGATCGGATAGTTCCGTGATAGGGCGTGCCACGCGGAAAATTAGCTATGACCCGCAGTAGTGTGACCGGGTATACCCTGGTGCATATATATGAATGTTCAAGTATACACTTGGTCCCGGATTGAATGATTTTTCATGTATATGAGTGGCAAAGATAAAAACGCTCCATGGATCAAGCGATGTTCATACATTTAGGAAGGCATAGGAAACAGCATGGAAACAAATGGACTGAAGGTCAATGCAGCGGGTTCCGACACCTCCCTGGGTGTTGCACGGGTTCTGCTCGCCATTCTCTTTCTGGTTAGCGGTGTCCTGAAAGTGATCGGGTTTGACGGGATGGTGGGCTATGCAACGATCAAACATCTGCCATTTCCCACACTCAGCATTCTGGTGGCACTGGCGATCGAAATCGGATGTGGAAGTCTGCTGGCGGTGGGTTACAAGGCTCGCTGGGCAGCGCTGGCATTGATCATTTTTACGCTTCCGACGTCATTCATCTTCCATCCGTTCTGGAGCGTTGACGCGAAGCAGTTCGATGATCAGCTCTATAACTTTCTGAAGAACATATCGATCATCGGTGGCCTTCTTTATGTGGTTGTGGTCGGTCCTGGCGCGGTTTCACTCGATGCGAGGCTGAAAAATGGCCCAAAGTGATCGAAGAGACATAGAGGCTGATGCAGGGAAGAGGATCGTGCGGAGCCGTAAATCACAGTACTCAAATGGTGGTTAACCAGGAGTCAGGAAAGTGAAAAATCTGTCCATGAGTGTGTGTCTGTCGTTCATCCTGATGTCAGCCGGACTCACCCAAAGCTTCGCCGCAGACTACGTCAGCGGTCCATTCGAGAAAAGCCGTGCGTACTCGACAGCCGTTGTCACTGATGGCGGTCACATGGTTTTTCTGGCGGGGGAAGGCGGAAACAGGGATGCGAACGGGAAGGACATATCGAACGATCTGGATGCCCAGATCGAACTGATTTTCTCGAACTTCTCGAAGACGCTCAAGAAAGCAGGCGGTACGAACGCCGATATTACGACGATGACTGTCTTCATCAAGGACGAAAAGGATGGAGATACGTTCGTCAAGTTGAGGAAAAAATACTTTCCCGACGGCAATTACCCTGCGAGCTCTCTGATCACGATCAAGGATCTGGCGCAACCTGGATGGAAGATCGAAATTGAAGGTGTGGCTGTCGTCGGCGATAAGTGCAGGACGGGTCAGTGCGTAAGTGCAAACTGAGCGACAACCAATCGACACGCGCAGGTCGTTGGTCAAGCAACACCTGACTTCAGGGAAAAGCCGCTGGAACCCCTCGCATTGCACTCATCCATCCGAGAGACAAGCATGCCGCAGACTATTGTTGTCAATGGAGCGCCACATGAGGTCGCGTCGAGTCCTGACACACCGTTGCTCTACGTTTTGCGCAATGAGTTGCACCTAAACGGACCCAAATTCGGCTGTGGGCTTGCTCAATGTGGGGCGTGTACGGTGCATCTCGGCAATGCGGCAATACGTTCTTGTGTGATTCCGGTGCAGGCAGTTACACAACCCGTCACGACAGTCGAGGGGCTTGCAAGACGCGATCCACCGCACCCGTTGATTTCCTCATTCGTGAGACACCAGGCTGCACAATGCGGTTACTGCATAAGCGGCATGATCATGACGTCATCGGCTCTGCTCGATAAGACACCTCATGCAACAAGGGATGAGATCGTTGCGGCGCTGGACGGCAACCTTTGTCGATGCGGGACTCATTTCCGCATTCTCGCCGCTGTGGAAGATGCAGCCAAAGGAGGGGCGGTATGACCAGCCGCCGGCAGCTTCTGAAAATGGGCGGTGGTCTCGCCATATCGTTTTCGTTTCCGTTGTTCATGCCACGGTCGATTTCGCCTGCGTATGCGGTTACAGGCAGTGAAACCGAAGCGCCGAAATCGCAGGACGCGGGACATATAAGCGCATGGCTCTCGATCGCAAGGAATGGCGCGGTTACGTTGTACGCAGGGAAGGTGGAACTTGGCACTGGCGTGCAGACGGCACTCGCGCAACTCGTTGCTGAGGAACTCGACATATCGGTTGCGAGTGTGACGGTGACAATGGGCGACACTGCCATTGCTGTCGATCAGGGAGGGACGTTTGGCAGCATGACGATCAAGAACAGCGCACTACCGGTACGCCGCGCGTGCGCGACGGCCCGGATGTTTCTGGTCAAACAGGCGTCGAACGCGCTGGCGGTGCCGATAAGTCAGTTGAGTACCCGGGACGGATATGTCCGCGTAACCTCAAATCCGCAACGCGCGGTTGCATATGGCGATGTGATCCCGCCAGCATGGGCGACACTGCCGGTCGATAAAGAGGCAACGTTAAAGCGAGCATCCGCTTTTAATGTAATTGGCAAGCCGGTTCAGCGGATTGATCTGCCGGAGAAGGTGGCCGGTACTCACGCGTACCTTCAGAATCTACGGCTACCGGGCATGGTGCACGCTCGCGTGATTCATCCGCCGCTCAGTGGCGCAACGTTGATAGACGTGGATCGGAACAGCGTGGCTGATCTGCCGGGATTCATCGCTGTTTTCGTCAAACATAACTTCGTTGCGGTCGTCTGCGAGCAGGAGTTCCAGGCGGTCTCCGCGTCGCGGACGCTCGTAGTCAAATGGACGTTGCCGCAAGACTCGATCGAGAGTTCGGCGATATATGACACGATGCGTGCGGAGCAGGGGGAGACTGAGGAATTACGTCAAGCTGGCGATGCCAGTCACGCTTTTGACAAGGCGTCGAAGCGCCTGAGCGTCACCTATCGGACACCGTATCAAACTCACGGGTCGATCGGACCTTCCTGTGGGGTCGCAGATGTCAGGAATGACTCTGCGGTCGTATGGTCCGCGACCCAAAGTTCGTTTGGGACGCGCGACGCCATCGCTGCCTTGATCAATCTGCCAGCAAGCCAAGTGCGTCTTGTCTGGGTGGAAGGTTCCGGATGCTACGGTCATAACGGCGCGGACGACGCGTCGGCCGAAGCCGCGGTTCTTTCGCAGGCGTTTAAACGCCCCGTCCGCGTGCAATGGATGCGGCATGACGAACACGGTTGGGATCCCAAAGGTCCCGCAATGGAAATTCAGGTTAAAGGCAGTATCGACGCAACAGGAAGGGTCGATAGCTGGGCATACCTGGTATCCACCCCGACGCACATCTCGCGGCCGTTTGGTAATGCGGGAAACCTGTTGCCGGGCAGAATGCTGGGGCTGTCACCCAAGCCGATTCGCTACGGCGGAGACGATTGTGCAAGAACGCTTTACCACTTTACTGACGAAAGGGTCGCAGTACGTTGGCTACCCGATGGCGCCCTGCGTCCTTCAGCAATGCGTGGTCTCGGAGCAGTGGCAAATGCATTCGCGAATGAGTCGTTTCTCGATGAGTTAGCCAGCCTTTCTTCGCGCGATCCAGTCGAGTTACGCCTCGCACATCTGAGCGACACGCGCGCGATCGCGGTTCTTCGAGAGGTGAGAGCGATATCGAACTGGGCTACGCGTCGTGCCAATGCAAACAGGCGTGGTGCCACGGTTCGCGAGGGTGTTGGGGTTGCGCTCGCACAACTTGAGCCAGGTGGAGCTTATGTAGCGATGGTGTGCCAGGCTTCGGTGGACACTCACAGTGGCGAGATTCGTGTCACACGTGTGTTTGTCGCACACGACTGCGGTTTGATTGTGAATCCTGACGGGCTACGCAACCAGATACAAGGGGGCGTGGTTCAGGCGCTTAGCCGTTCGCTCAAGGAAGAAGTGCACTTTGACGGCAAGGCAATGTTGTCGCTGGACTGGACGAGTTACCCCATCCTGCGTTTTAGCGAATTACCGTCGGAGATCACGATTTCGTTGTTGAACCGTCCTGATCAGCCGCCGGTCGGTGCAGGCGAGCCGGTCGCGTTGACCGTCGCGCCTGCAATCAGTAATGCAGTATTCCATGCGACCGGTGTTCGACTTCGAAAGACACCCTTTACCCCCGCAGAGTTCAAGACGAACTACTGAATTGAAGACTTAGCTTGCTGGGACACTCGATGACCAGCCGCTCAGACGGCTTCGCGCGCACGGTGCGCTTCAGCGACATTCACCGCAATATCAGCAAAATTGCGCGCCGCCTTCGTGGCCGTCTGAGGCAGGGCGACCGCTATCCGGCAGGGCGGCATGTCGCGAATGGGCGGGAAAACGACACCGGGCCTCGAATAGAAGAGGGCTGTCGACAATGCAGTGATGCTGATGCCGCGTCCTGATGCCACTGCCTGAAGTTCGCTCTCCACTGTTGCGGCTTCGTGAACGACCTTAGCTCCCCGCCCGCCACGGTAGTC
This sequence comes from Paraburkholderia acidicola, assembly GCF_002362315.1. GTDB lineage: Bacteria > Pseudomonadota > Gammaproteobacteria > Burkholderiales > Burkholderiaceae > Paraburkholderia > Paraburkholderia acidicola. The sequence continues at coordinate 438,519 of NZ_MTZV01000001.1, read as the reverse complement.
GTCAGCAATCCAGTAGTTTCGCCAGATACCCTGACTGGGCGCCGCGACAATGGGCTCGTCCAGAAGGTCATAAATACTCAGGTTAGCGGCCTTGGCCAGACGATGAGCCTGAGGCAGGCATGCCACGCACGTCTCTTCGAGCAGGATCTCAAGTTCAACGCCCTCGGTGCTAACCGGTGGTCGGAGTATCGCGACATCCATGTCCTCATTGATGCCTGCCTCCGGCTTTGAGAAGTCGAACTCTTTGACCAGCACGCGGACCTCTGGATATTTTTCACCAAAGGCACGCAATACCTCGGGCATCAGATCAACACCTGTGCCTGTCAGGAACCCCACATTGAGTACGCCGCGTATTCCCCGAACGTGATCGTCCGCGTTCTCGATGAACTTCTGCGCATAGTCCAGAATCTTTTTCGCGTCTTTGACCAGTTCTTCGCCCGCTTGCGTGAGCGCAACGTTGCGGGTGTTGCGATTGAAAAGGGAGACGCCGAGGGTTCCTTCCAGTTGCCGGATGGTCTGCGAAAGTGTCGGCTGCGACACGTGCAATAACTGCGCGGCCCGAAGGAAGTTGAGTTCGGAGGCGACCGTCACGAAGGCACGCAATTGCCGCAGATCGAACCCAAAGTTATGCATCGAAAACTCCATCATCGCAGTGCCACGTCGGGACCGCGCCATCATTTATTGGTATTTCCAATATATACACTTTTTTTTCATCATTCTAGCCAGCGTTTACACCTCCTAGGATTCGATCGAAGGCGCAGTTCTGGCGCCCCGCGAAACAGGAGATAGAGACATGAGTGGAAAAGACGCATTCACAACGGAAGAAGTTGCTGGCCAGAAGTCCTCGGACAAAATCACGCTCGTACGCGCACGGGGATCTCTCGTGTGGGACGACACGGGCAAGGAGTACATCGATTGCACGGCGCAGGCGTGGTCCAACAACCTCGGCGCAAATGACCCACGGGTGGTCGAGGCGGCGATCGCTCAAACCCGCGAGATGATGCACATCCGGCCGAACTTCGACTCGCTGCCGCGTCGCGCGCTGGTCAAGAAACTGCAGGAGATCGCCCCGGGGAATCTGAACCAGATCGGGTTTGCGTTGCATGGCAGCCTCGCTGGAGAAATGGCGATGAAGCTGGCCTTCAAGAATCGTCCGGGTGCGCAGAACCTTATCGTTCTGCAGGACGGGTATCACGGTCGCTCACTGGCGACACTGGGTGCCAGCTGGCCCCATCCGAACAATCCGTTCCTGCCGATCCAGCCGAGATTTACGCGGGTTCCGCATCCCTATCCGTATCGCAGTCGCCTAGGGATGGATCCCGAGATGGAGTCGCAGTTGTGCCTTGGGCTCCTCGAGGACGCCATCGCCAAAGGGGTCGACGGTCCTGTCGCCGCGGTGATGATGGAGCCGATACAGGGAAATGGCGGTCACATAGAATTTCCGCGTTCGTATTACAAGGGGGTACGCGAAATCTGCGACCGCCACGGCATTCTGCTCATTCTGGACGAGGTTCAGACAGGCTTCGGCCGCATGGGCACGATGTGGGCCTCGGAGTATTACGATGTTTTGCCCGACATCATTGTGTTCGGCAAGGGCGTCGGGGGTGGTTTCCCGCTCGCGGGTATTCTCGCCGATGAGCGTCTCACGTGGTTCGATGAAGGGGAAGAGGCACTCACTTTTGGTCACTTCCCCGTATCGCTCGCGGCAGGCGTAGCCACGATTGAAGCCATTCAGGCAGACAACCTTTGCGCGAAAGCAAAGGAATCGGGCGAATATGCCACCCAGCGACTGCTCGAGATGCAGAAGCGCCGCAAGCTGATTGGCGAGGTCCGCTGCCCGGGTCTGATGGTGTCGTTCGAGCTCGTCACCGATCGGGAAAAGAAGACGCCCGCGCGTCACGAATCGCAGGAGGTGTATCGGCTCGGCGTTGAGCGTGGCGTGCTGTTCGGCGAAAGTCGCTACGCCGGCCTGGGCAATCTCATCAAGATCAAGCCGCCGCTGGACATCGAGCGTCCTTTGCTTGCGCGCGCCCTTGATGTCCTCGACGAGGTGCTGGGAATGATCGAGGAGAACGTCAAATGAGTGTCCCCTCCACAGCGTACGATGCACGCGCCCCGGAAGTGAGCGATGAGCAGCAGGTAGCCTCCGACGATGCGGATCTAGCCACGCTTGGCTATCAGCAGAAGCTGCATCGCACGATGGGATCCTTCACGTCCTTCGCCCTTGCGTTCTCGATGGTTTCGATCAACACAGGGGTGGTCACCCTTTTCTCGGATCCATTTACCCGGGTGGGTGGCGTGGGCATTCTGCTGTGGCTCGTCGTCATCCCGCTGGTGTTCTGCATCGTGATGGTTTATTCGCACCTCGCGGGACGGATTCCACTGACGGGCTATGCCTACCAGTGGTCGAGCCGGCTGGCCGGGAATCACTTCGGCTGGTTCACCGGGTGGGTGGCATTCATCTCGTTTGCTGCGGGTACCGCCGCGACGTCGGCGGCTATCGGGAGCGTTTTTGCACCGGAGATATGGCCCAACCCGACGCAGTTGCAGATTCAACTGTTGAGTATCGGCGCAACGGTTGTCGTCGGTGTCCTGAATGTGTTCGGCATCAGGATCGCAACACGAATGAACGACCTGGGGGCATGTATCGAGCTCATCGGCACAGTCGTACTGACGCTCGCGTTGATCGGAGGAGTCTTCTTCTTTTTTCCTCACACGCAGGGATTGGGGATTCTGGTCGACACTAATCCTGTCAGCAAGCAGCCAATTCATTTCGTTACGATCGCACTTGCAACGCTTCTGCCGGTTTCCGTGCTGTTGGGATGGGAAGGTGCCGCCGACCTTGCCGAAGAAACCCGGGATCCTCGCAAGACCGCGCCTCGGGCAATGATCAGGGCGGTTGTAGTATCGAGTGTCCTCGGTATCGTCGTGTTCGCTTTGCTGGGAATGGCCATTCCGGGGTCGGTAGAGCAACTTCTGGCGCATTCGGAGAACCCGGTCATACATCTGGTCCGGTTGCAACTCGGGCGCGTCGCGGGCAGTGTGATGGTTGTCGTAGCGTTCGCGTCGATTCTCGCCTGCCTGATTGCGAACATGGCGGTGGCGACGCGTATGACGTTTGCGTTGTCGCGGGACAAGATGCTACCTGGCTCGGGGTTTCTGTCGTCCGTCAATCCGAGGTTCGGTACGCCCGTAGGCGCAATTGTCCTGATCACGGTCATTGCGGTAGTGCTGAATCTCGCGAGCGGTGGATTTGTCACGGTGATTTACTCGATGGTGGGTCTGACGTACTACCTGACTTACTTTCTGACCTTGGTCGCCGCTTATCTGGCACATCGCCGCGGCGATATGCCGAGTGCGCCGCAAGGGGTGTTCGATCTTGGTCGCTGGCTTGTGCCCATGATCGTGACCGGTGGGGCATGGACCCTGGTCGTCATCGTCACGCTGACGTTACCCGATGAGAATCATGACGCGGCCATCACCACACTTGCAGCACTCGCAATGGGCGCTATCTGGTGGCTGGCTTCGTTGAGGGGCAGGTTGGACCGTGGTGTCGCAGGGCCCCGGCAAGCGAGGCTGTAGATCGGCTTCGATCACGCACCGATGAAAACGAGGTGACATATGGCAAGTTTGCATGAGCTGAACTGGCTTAACGCGCCGCAGGCATCTGAGATTCGCTCCGGCGCCTTGTGGGTCAAAACCGCTGATCGGACAGATTTCTGGCGCGGGACTTTCTATGACTTCTGGCGCGATACGGGTCATTTTGGATACGTCACCGTGACAGGAGATTTTTCCGCAGAGGTCACGGTCGATGCTCGCTACGAGGTTCTGTACGACCAGGCCGGTTTGATGATGCGTCAAAGCGAGGCGCACTGGATCAAAGCCGGGACAGAATTCTCCGATGGTCAACTCTGCATGTCTGTCGTCGTTACCAACAACTATTCCGACTGGTCGATGCAGCCTCTGGCGAGCTCGGCCAACGCGTTGCGATTGCGCTTGACGAGGCACGGTTCAGCCGTACGGATTCAATATCTACGCGAATCGGACAAGCGGTGGCAACTCGCGAGACTGGCGTATTTTCCGCCTACCGAAAGCATCGACGTAGGCGTGATGTGCTCCTCTCCGGAGCGAGCTGGCTTTGAAGCGACATTTCGCGATTTTCAGGTGGGGCCGGCAATCGACCGGAGCCTCCACGACGAATAGCCCGCCCGGCGATGTGGTTCATTGATTCCAGATCGAGCATAATCGAGCGTCATTTTGCGCGCATTCGCCCTTGACGCATCCATATATCGATCTATACTGAGCGATAAATTGCTATAGCAAGCGACGATCGATGCGCGCACCACAGGGCGCTTTGGATGGCGCACCTTTACCCGACTGGAGATATTTCCTTGAACGATCTTATTCAGGACGCTCACGCGGTCCTGCTCCCGGCCTTTGGCGGTCTTGAACTCGACGACGTGGTTCTGCGTTACCTCGATAACGGTGGCGTCTCCATCCTCCTCGGCGAAAGCCGCGAGGAGTATGTCGCGCGTGCCATGAGTGACGAACGGCGTGCGAATGAGACCGCTGCCAACTTCGAACATGTCGTTGAACTCGCGCGACGTCATGCCGGAAGCGGCGTCATCGTGGCCATCGATCAAGAGCTCGGCGGCATTCAGCGTCTGCATCGGCTGGCACCGGCTCTACCGGACTTCGAAACGGCGCGTAGCCTTTCCGCGGACGAAATTACAAAGCAGTCGGCCGCGGTAGCGACAGCGGCCCGGGGTCTGGGTGTCAATCTGTTCCTGGCGCCGATAATCGACGTGGTCACCGGTATCAACCCGTGGCTCGCGCGCCGAAACCTTGGCGCCGATGCGGCTGAAGTGAGCCGTATCGCATGCGCGTTTGTGCGCGGTGCGCAGGCGGCCGGTGTCGCTGCTTCAGCGAAGCACTTCCCTGGGCATCCTGTGACGGAGCTCGATCCGGCATTGCATGAGGCGGTGGTCAAGGCCACCCTGGATGAACTGCAACCCACGATCGGCGTGTTCAGAGATGTAATCGATGCAGGTGTGAGCGCGGTGATGGCAGGTCCGGCGCTGGTGCCAGCCATCGATGCCGACAAACCCTCCAGCACCTCGCACGACACGCTGTCGTTTCTGCGGGGAGAGCTTGCTTTCCAAGGCCTGATCGTCTCAGACGACATTGACGCGCCCGGTATCCTGCGCGGCCGGACAATCGCGGCGACGGCAGTCGCGTCGCTGGGTGCCGGCGCCGACCTGTTGCTTGTCTCCAGTCAATCGGGTCTTGACGTCATCGTCGGGACGATCGTCGAAGCCGTAAAGAGTGGGGCGCTTGCACAGGAGCGGCTTGCTGAAGCGGCTCACCGGGTGCGCTCGCTGGCGCGAAACCTGGAGACGGGGCGCGACGTCGGGACGCTTACCGCAAGGAGCACGTAACCGTGACCAGCGAAGTGTCTCGCCTCGCGCATGCCATGCTGTTTCCGGTGCTTGAAACGCTGGACATCGACGATCATATCGCTCGCTTCCTGGACAATGGTGGCAGGAGCCTCCTGTTCGGGGAGACGGGGGACGAATACGTCACCGGCAGAATGAGCGAACAGAGGCTCAAGCGGGAAACGCTCGGTGCCTGGCAGGATGCGATCAGAACGGTGACGACGCGTGCAGGCAAACTGATATTGGCAGCTGACGCCGATATCGCTGCCGTCCATCGATTGCAAGGGGTATGCGCACCACTGCCATCGCGTGAAGCCGCGCAACGAATGTCAGAGTCCGAACTGGAACAGGTCGTTTTTGAGGCGGCATGTGGAGTGGTCGACGCTGGTATCAATCTCGTCCTGTCTCCAACCGCTGACGTTTTGACAGGAAAGAACCCGTGGCTCGAGGGCCGTACATTGGCCGACGATCCCGAGACCGCATCGCGCATGGTGCGTGCATATGTTCGCGGTGCTCGCCGTGCAGGCTTGAAGACGACTCTGAAGCATTTCCCAGGGCATCCTGTATTGCGAGGCCATCCAGGCTCACTGGACGCAACGGTACCTTCCTCACTGGATGAACTGCGGGCTCAATGGGGTGCATTCCGGGTTGGAATCGAAGAGGGCGTGAGCGCGGTGATGATGGGGCCGGCGCGCTTCGAGGCAGTCCAGCCTGTGACCGCAGGATCATTATCGGCTGAGCTGATCGCGCTCTTGCGGCGGGAGCTGGACTTTGGAGGACTGGTCATGACCTGTGACATCGACCACAAGGCCACCATTGGGAACCGGTCCCTCGGAGACACCACAGTCGATGCACTTTTAGCCGGCGCAGACCTTGTCCTGTTGTCGCCCAAGGCCGTGCCGCACATCGATGAAATTGCGGTATCCATCGAGAAAGCCGTTCAGAACGGCAAGCTTGACGCGACACGTCTTAAGGCGGCAGCCGCAGCCGTTCACAAGCTGGCTGATTACCACTTCGTTTGACTGGTAGAACGGGGAGCGCTGCAGCGCAGGTTCCCCGGTTTTCCATCGAGCTAGTGCCTAAGAGTGAATCTGCTCCCTCTCCTGTATCTGGAGACACTGTCGTAGGCGCCAGTGAGTGGGCTTGAAAAATCGCTGCGATTGATTGAAAGAGCCGAGCGCGGGAACGTCAGGATCGTGATCGACTACTGGCATTGTTATACGTCAGGGGTCACACCCGACGACGTTGCGAAGCTCGACAAGGGTGTGATCTATGGCGTGCATGTCTGCGATTCACTTCGTTTCGACGGGGGTATACCGGACGAGAGCGTGCTTCGGGACGTGCCAACGGGCACCGGAGTGCTGGATCTTCAGGACTGGACCGACGCCGTCAAGGCAACGGGATATGAAGGCTGGTGGAGCTGTGAGCTGTTCTGCAAGCGTCAACAGCAACAGAACAGTTATCTGGTCGCGCGCGAGCTGAAGGCGCTGATGGATACGCTGGTTCAGCCTGCTGCGTGATTGTGCAGTCTGGCGAGTCGGCCCGTATCCTCAGACACCTCGTATTCCAACATTCCAACATTCATGGCCTTGCCAACACTACCCGACATTGTGTTCCTTCACCACCTCGCAGACATCGCCGATGCCCAGACGATGCCGCGCTACCGGACCGAACTGGCGGTCGACACGAAGTTCAAGGAGGGCTATACCTTCGACCCTGTCACCGAGGCAGATCGTGAGGCCGAGATTGCGATTCGCGCTGAGATCTCGGCTAGATATCCCGATCACGCAATCCTCGGGGAGGAGCTGGGCAAAACGGGCAGTGGTCCCTGCTGCTGGGTGCTTGACCCCGTGGATGGAACCCGTCCTTTCATCTGTGGCATTCCTGTGTGGGGCACGCTGATCGGCTTCACGATCAACGGCCGTGCCGAGCTGGGAATGATGAGTCAGCCCTTCACCGGCGAACGTTTCTGGGCCGATTCTGACGGCGCATGGAGCGAGCGCGCGGGCAAGCGCGAGCGTCTGGCCACGCGCAACGTCGGCCGCCTGTCACAGGCGATCCTGCATACAACCTCGCCCGAACATTATCGCGGTGACATCAGGCAAGGGTTCGACCGGCTGGCTGCGTCCGTGCGCATGACCCGCTACGGCGGAGAATGCTACGCAATCGCGATGCTGGCTGCAGGCCACATCGACCTCGCGGTCGAGCCTTCGCTACAGCCTTATGACATCGTGGCGCTGATCCCCATCATCGAGAAGGCCGGTGGTGTGGTAACGAGGCTCGATGGTGAGCGGGCCGAAGCAGGTGGCCCGGTCCTGGTGTCGGCGACGCCGGATCTCCACGCCGAGGCACTGCGGCTGCTCAATGGTGGTGCTTGAGCGCTCAGGAGATTCATAGAACGGCGTATATCTATTGCCAGCACGCTGCGCAAGATACGAACATCAATCTGGTCATCACACGGAAATTTAAGAGATATTATTCTTTCCTTTTCCGCAAATTAAGGTAGTAATATTAACCTTATGGCCAAAAAAACTGCTCCTCTGCTACCCGCAACCGAGCTGCGCTTGCAGCAGCTCGGGGAGCGTTTGCGCCTCGGCCGCCTGCGCCGACGCCTGACCGGCAAGCAGGTCGCGGAGCGGGCAGGGATGACACCCGTGACGTTGCGGAGTCTGGAAAAAGGGAGTTCCGGGGTCACGATAGGCGCCTACCTGGCTGTCATGCAGGTATTGGGTGCGGAAAAGGACCTGGATCTCTTACTGAGGGATGACCCGCTCGGTCGGAACCTCCAGGACGCCGCGTTACCGCGACGCGCACGTACGGCAAAGCAAGCCGTACCCGCAGCGCCCGGACGTAGTGCTTCTCCGTCAGCGCCTGCCACGAAGACAGAACCGACAGCAGCGAGCAACTGGATTGCGGACGACACGTTCGTCAGCGCCGAAAGCCTGGCCTCTCTGATCAGAACGCCGAAGCCGAACAAAAAGGGACCGGCGAAATGAGCAACGGGCTGATTGCCGTCTATGGCGATTGGGACGGCCTCGCCGAGCCAATCAGGTTGGGGCGGCTATACGCACGTCCCGCTGCCACCCAGGAAGTCTTCGAATACGAATTCGAAGGCGAAGTGCTGAGCCGGCTGGATCTGGCAGGTCTCAATCTCGACCCGCGGCTGGGCTGGTTTGCGGGTCGGCAATATCCGCCGCAGGGACAAGAGACGTTCGGCGCATTCAGCGACGCTAGCCCGGACCGATGGGGACGCCTGTTGATGCGCCGAAGGCTGGAGCGGGCTCAACGCGCCGGTCAGGCCGACCCCAAGGCGCGGCTCTATGAATCGGACTACCTGCTGGGCGTGCACGATAGCTATCGTGCCGGCGCGTTGCGTTTTCGACGCGACGATGAAGGGCCGTTCCTCGATGATCAGCACGATGTTGCAGCCCCTCCTTTCGTACAATTGCGCGCGCTTGAGGCTGCGAGCCTCGCTCTCGAGCGCGACACAGACAACACGGCGAGCGAAGCCGACGAATGGCTGCGCATGCTGATTGCACCCGGCGGTTCATTGGGCGGCGCACGTCCGAAAGCTAGCGTGGTCGATCCGACAGGACACCTCTGGATCGCCAAGTTTCCCAGTGTGCGCGACGACCACAACGTCGGAGCCTGGGAAATGGTCGTACACACGCTGGCCAGAGTCTGCGGGCTCAACGTGCCAGAGGCCCTGATCAGGCGATTCGGCAGCGCTCACCACACGTTCCTGGTCAAGCGGTTCGATCGTACGGCGCCGGGGCGGCGTCGCCACTTCGCTTCCGCGATGAACCTGACCGGCCATCAGGATGGTGACGATGCCTCGACGGGTGCCAGCTACCTGGAAATCGCGCAGGTGTTGATGACTGACGGTGCGAGTACCGACCTCGATCTGCGAGAGTTGTGGTCACGCATTGTCTTCAACCTGCTTGTGTCGAATACCGATGATCACTTGCGTAATCACGGTTTCTTGCTGCAACCGGGCAGGGGCTGGGCACTTGCTCCCGCATTCGATATGAACCCGGTTCCCCACGCACACGGGCTGAAACTCAATATCAGTGAGGCGGACAACGCCATGGATCTGGCGTTGGCGCAGTCCGTCGCACCTTACTTCAGGATTTCCGCCGGGCAGGCAGCAGAAATCATGTCGAACCAGATTCAGGTTGTGTCGCAATGACGGACGATTGCCGACTCTCTTTCAATCTCCAGCAGAGAGCAGCAGCAGATGGAGCCTGCTTTTCGCCTCGCCGCACACGCATAAGTGCCGACCGGAGCACCACCGCGGCCGGCCTTACTTCACAAACCTAAAACGTATAAGCAACCTTCCCAAACGCCGTCCGCCCGAGCGAGTTATATCCATACGCCGTCACATACTGCCGGTTGAACAGATTCGACAGATTCGCCGACACCGTGAGATGCGAGTTGACCCGATATGAAGCGCGCAAATCGACCCGCGTATAAGACGGCAGATAAATCGCATTGAACTGATCGTCGAACGTCGTCCCACCGTACAGCACGGAGACGCCCGTGCTGAGCGCATGCAGGTGGAACTCATCCCAGGTGTGATCGACGCTCAGGTTGACCGTCTGACGCGGGCGACGATTGAGCCAGCTGCGGTCGGTGATGTCCTGCGGATTCAGAATACCCACAGCAAGACTGACCGGCGTGGACTTGCCGATCGTGCCTTTGTACGAGAGGTCGATGCCCTGGATGCGCGCCTCGCCGATGTTATCCGGCGCGAACGTAGCCGAGTTATACGCAATCAGGTTATGCACGCGCGTGTTGTAGATCGCCACCGAGAAACTGCCGAACGAAGTGGCCGCGTCGAGCGCCGCTTCGACTGAATCGCTGCGCTCGGGCCGGAGATTCGGGTTGCCGAATTGCGGGTAGTACAGATCGTTGAACGTCGGCAGACGGAACGCGTTGCCGTATGACAGTCGCGCCGTGTACACCGGCGTGATCGCATACGACACGGCGACATTGCCCGTGTTGACCGACTGGCCTTCGACAATCTCATGGCGTCCCGCGAGAAACACCGTGAGCGCACCGAGCGTGGCCGACTGATGGAGCGACACCGCGGAATCGTTGCGCGTCGGCACGCCGGTCGGGATGTCGACGGGCAGGAAGGCCTGTTCGCGCGAGAAATCGTAGGCAAGCTTCGTTTCGCCCGACAGCGGCAGGCCGAACAGGTTGAAGCCCTTTTCCTGATGAGTCAGCGAGGTCGATGTGCTGAGGCGCGTCGAGTCGATTCTGTCGCTCGGAATACCCGGGCTGTTGGTGTAGTAAAACTGGCGGTCGTTCGCGTAGCCGACGGACTGGTCGAACTGCGTGTTCGGTGCGATATCCCAGTGGAATGCGACGCCCGTCGTCAGCTGGTGATCGAGTTGCCGGTTGTCGCCGCCTACATTGTCGTACGAGAGATCCGACCGGTGATAAAGCGCGAACGTGGAAATCGACCAGTCACCGTGCGCATAGCCGAGCCGGCCGTCGATATCCTGCGCGTGGTAGGGATTGCGGCCCGCTTCGTGACCGTATGCGTAAGGCTGGGTCGTATCGATCCCAGCCGTGTTGTAGTCGTGCAGTCCCAGCGAATACGTGAGCCCGGCAAGCGCAGCAAGCGGACCCGTCGAGGGGATACTGCCGGACGTACGGATCTGCGTATCGAAGGTCTTGTTCGAGCCACCACCGGTCGAGATCGTCGTCTGGTTGGGCTGATTCGCCGAATGGCGCGTGAACAGCTGCACGACACCGCCCATCGCGTTCGCACCGAACGATGCGGCCGCCGGCCCCGAAATGACCTCGACGCGCTCAAAGGCCGAGGCCGGCAAATCGGCCCATGCGGCGGTGCCCGTGGTGGCGGAGCCGACCCGGATGCCGTCGATAAACACGGCAACCTGCGCACCTGACGAACCGCGAATGCTGACAGACGCCGTCGAACCGGGCCCGCCATTCTGTGCAACCGTAACGCCGGGAAGCGTAGCCAGTGCCTGCGTGATGCTGGGATCGGCGGGCGACAGGCGGTCGAGATCCTGACGCGTCAGAACGTGGGTCGTCGCGTAGCGCTGATCGAACGATTGCGGCAGATGCTGCGTATCGCTGGTGACGACGATGTTCGGCAGCGTAGTCGTGGTGTCGGGGGAAGATTGCGGCGCCGGTGACGACGTCGAATCGTCAGCCGCGTGCGCGATCGATGCGCCCAGCGAGAGGGCGAGGGCAGCGGAAATCCCCGCAACGCCCGCAACGTGACAAGAGAAAGCTTCCTGAAAGGAAGCGCGTTTTCTAATAATGCTAGCCATGTGACAGATCCAGAGGTCGGAGCCGTCCTTGCAACACGCAACCGCATCATGCGGTGCTCGCGCTTCGGGACACCCCGCCCGGCGCGGCTGCAGGACCTCGGTTGATGGCAGGTCTCCTGGCTCACGGGTCGTCGCCCGGTGCCGACCTTCCCGGTTTCCCAGTGGTCATGAGTGGCACGGACTCGCCGCTTACAGTTGCGGGGGCAGCCGCAGACTCGAAGCGTCGAACCACCGACGCGACTACTGCGTTCCCTTTTATCCCTATCACGGGAACCATCGAGGCGAGAGCGTAACGATTCCCGAGCGACGCAGTCAATCTTTTCGGGCAAACGCAGGGCTTTTACGACGCGCTTTTGCAACGTCCCCCTCTGCACCGCGATCCTTGCGGCGCGCCTACCCCCATCACACTCCCCTGTTCGGGGGATAGTCCGTCCCCCTGAACAAATTTCTGCATGTCGTCGAAGCGATCGAGGATCAACTCGAAACAGCACGCACCTCCGTGTGTATCGACGAACCGGTCAGCGAAAAGAATGGCATACGCGCGTGAATACCGGGCGCTGTTTTGCGTAGGGCGAACACACCGACCGTTATCGAACGGGCTTGGCCTCGCGGTGCGACGATGGAGAAAACGATGCAGGAAAACACCAGGCTCGCTGTTGATGCTCGCCAGTATACTGGCCCACTTGCCGGACGCAGTTGCTTCGCGAAGGTCGAAGCAAGTCGGAAGAAGTGAGGTTATGCACCGTTCGTCGGACTCAACAGGAGGAGGACAAGAATGAAGCGCATCGTTTCCCACTATCTGGTCGCGCTGGCGGCGATCGTTGGCGGTTCGTTCACTGGGCCGGCACACGCGGATGCCGCGAATCCCGTGGTCGCATTGCTGCCGGGTGTCACCGATCCTTTCTACTTCACGATGCATCGCGGTGCCGAACGCGCTGCAAACGAAGAGCATGTGCAGTTGCTGTTCCAGGTGCCCAAAGCATGGAATACCACCGAGCAGGTGCCGATTCTCAAGGCCTTCATTGCGAAACGCCCTGACGTCCTGCTGATCTCGCCCGTCGACAAGCAGCAGTTGATCGGACCGCTGAAAGAAGCCGCTGACGCAGGCATCAAGGTCATCACGGTCGACACGTATATCGGCGATGGCCACTATCAGACCGGCAAGGGCGACGCGGACTTTCCGCTGTCGTATATCGCATCGGATAACCTGGAAGGCGGACGCGTGGCCGCGCGATCGCTTGCGAAGGTTATCGGCGACAAGGGAACGGTCTACTGCGAAAACAACAAGCCGGGAATCTCAAGCACCGATGCGCGTGCCGAAGGTTTCCTGGAAGAGATGAAGAAGCACCCGAACATCAAGGTGCTGCAAACGCAATATAACGAAGACGATGCAAATCGCGCCGCGTCGCATGTGGCTGCGGTTCTGGCGCGCAACCCCGATCTGGCGGGCGTGTTCGGCGCGAATACTTTCTCCGGCAGCGGCGCTGCTCAAGGTGTCAAGGCTGCGGGCAAGCAGGGCGTCGTGAAGGTCGTCGTGTTCGATGCGGTGCCTGGCGTCGATCAGCAGATCAAAAGCGGGCTCGTCGACATCGCGATCGCACAACGTCCCGATGAGATCGGTTATTACGGCGTGAAGTACGCGGCCGACCTGATACGTGGCAAGAAGATTCCGTCGTTCAAGAGCACGGGCTTTGTCGTGCTCGACAAGACGAACATCGACCAGCCGGACATGAAGCAGTACATCTATTCGAACTAGGCAGGCGCTCTCGCACGAGAACCTGCCCCCGCGTGTGCCGATGTGCATACGCGGGCATTACTGCCGATTTCCCGGAAGATTCGATGGATAACTCACGGCTCGACAGACTCGCCCTGATCAGCAAGGTGTGGCCCTGGCTTTTCCTGGGCGCGCTACTGGTGTTCTTTGAAGCGTGGGCGCAGATATCCGATCATCGCTCGTTCATCTTCAACGCCTACAACCTGCAATCGATCGGACTCGCAGCCAGTGCTCCGCTACTGCTCGCGATCGGCCAGACATTTGTCATCATCACGGCGGGCATCGATCTGTCGGTGGGCTTCGTGATGGGACTCGCCGCCGTGTGTGTCGCGCAATTTACGTTACTGGGTGGCGGCTCGCCGTGGGTCATGCTGTTTTCCGTTCCGTTGACTGTCGCGGTGTGCGCGATTCCGGGGCTCGTGAATGGCGTATTGATCGCGCGGCTTGGCGTACCTGCTTTTATTGGCACGCTCGGTATGTATGGGGTTGCGCGCGGTGCGGGTTTTCTCGCAGCGGGAAGCGGCATGACCGTGGCCGTGGACAATGCCGGTCTGGTCTGGCTGGGCCATGGCTGGACGCCAGTCGTGTTGACGGTTGTTTTGCTGCTCATCATGCACTGGGTGCTGTCGAAGACGCGTTTTGGCCAGTACACGTATGCGATCGGCGGCAATCCGCAATCGGCGATTCGCGCCGGGATCAACGTCAAGCGCCATCTGCTGATGATCTATCTGATCGCTGCGGCGTTTGCCGCGATTGGCGGCATCGTTTATACGGCGCGCTTTGCTGCGGGCGCTGCGAATGCGGGCGAACCGATGCTGCTCGATTCGATTGCGGCGGTTGTGATCGGCGGGGCGAGTCTGTTTGGCGGTACCGGCAATGTCATCGGCACATTGATTGGCGCGCTGATCATTGCGGTGATCGAGTTCGGACTGGTGTTCATCGACGTCAACGCGTTCTGGCAATTTATCGTGGTCGGCATCGTGATCATCATGTCGGTGCTGATCGATCAGTACAAGGAACGGCTCGGAGGTGCGCAATGAGCACGCCGATCCTCGAAGCGCGTGACATCTCGATCCGCTTTGGCGGTGTGGAAGCGCTGCGGCGCGTGTCGCTGCAACTGATGGCCGGTGAAGTGCTGGCACTGGCGGGCGATAACGGCGCCGGCAAGTCGACGCTGATCAAGATCATCTCCGGTGTCTACCATGCCGATGCGGGGCAGTTGCTGTTCGACGGTGCGCCGTTGCAACTGCGCGACCCGCAGGATGCGCGTGCGCAGGGGATCGAAACGATCTATCAGGATCTCGCGCTCGCTGATAACCTCGATGTGGGCAGCAACATTTTCCTTGGGCGCGAGCCGACGCGTCGCCAGTTTGGGCTCGAGGTGATCGACCGGTTGCGCATGGCCGAGGTCGCACGTGAAGTGCTCGAGCGGCTCGATATCGTGATTCCTGAACGCAAGCTCAGAGGGCCGGTGAAGATGCTCTCCGGTGGGCAGAGGCAAGCGATTGCAATCGGCCGCGCCATCTACTGGAATGCGCGTGTGCTGATCATGGATGAACCGACCGCGGCGCTCGGCGTACCTGAGCAACGCAAGGTGATGGAGTTGATCGCCGCGTTGAAAGAGCAGGGCGTGTCCGTGATCCTGATCTCGCATAACCTGCACGATATCTTTGCTATTGCCGACCGGATCGTTGTGTTACGGCGTGGCGAGGTTGCCGGGGAGCGTCTCGTGGCTGGGACGAATGGTGACGAGATCGTGCATCTGATGGTGGGGGATACGTATGCGAATGCGGGTGGGGTGGGGCGGTGAGTGGGGTCGCGATGTCCTTGCCCACCCCCACGCTGCATACCGCTCGTCTGCTATTGCGTCCTTTCACCGAAGCCGATACGGACGCCATCTTCGCGCTGCAGAGCAACGCGCATGTGCTGCGCTACTGGGACTCACCGCCCTGGAAAACCCGCGCACAGGCGGAGCGCTTCATCGAGGTTTGCCGGCAGTTCGAGCAGGAAGGCACCGGTGCGCGGCTCGCCATCGAGCGTGCCGCCGACAGTGTGTTCATCGGCTGGTGCGCCTTGTCTCGATGGGATCCGGACAATCGCAGCGCGAAGATGGGTTACTGCCTCGATCAGGCGGCATGGGGCCAGGGCTTTGCCACCGAAGCGGCCGGCGCGGTGTTGCAGTGGGCCTTCGATACGCTGGACCTGAACCGTGTTCAGTCCGAGGCGGACACGCGCAACACGGCATCGGGTCGCGTGCTGGAGAAGCTCGGTTTTGTCCGCGAAGGTACGCTGCGCGAAGATTGCATCGTGGATGGCGAGGTATCGGATTCGTGGGTATATGGGCTTCTCAGGCGGGAGTGGAAGTAATCGCAGTCAAGACGGTGGGACGTATCCACGGCAATAGTTTGAAGATTGATCGTCGGCTTTACGATGACGCAATACCACGGCTCCATCCGCACGAGGTTCTCATGCATATCGCCATCCTGACCTTCGAAGGCTTCAACGAACTCGATTCGCTGATCGCGCTGAACATCCTGAATCGCGTCAAGAAGCCTGGGTGGCGTGTTTCGATCGCCAGCCCGTCGGCCAGAGTACGTTCGATGAACGGCGTGGTGATCGAGGCGCAAGCCTCGCTAGAGGAGGCATGCGACGCCGATGCGGTGCTCGCTGGCAGTGGCGTACGCACTCGCGAAGTCGTCGCCGATACGGCATTGATGTCGCAACTGAAACTCGATCCGGCGCGCCAGTTGCTCGGTGCGCAGTGTTCCGGCACGCTGATGTTCGCGAAGCTCGGCTTGCTGGGCGACGTTCCAGCCTGTACGGACGTGACCACGAAGCCGTGGGTCGAGGAAGCGGGAGTGGCCGTGCTCAATCAGCCGTTCGTGGCGAAGGGAAATGTGGCGACCGCCGGCGGGTGCCTGTCATCGCAGTATCTGGCCGCCTGGTTCATCGCGCGACTGGAAGGTGTCGACGCGGCGCGCAGTGCGATCCACTATGTCGCGCCGGTCGGGGAAAAAGAGACTTACGTGGAGCGCGCATTGGCGAACATTTCCCCGTATTTATAAAGCTGACAAGCTGACAAACAGAGGAACCTTTGAGCCAACCCATCACCGATCTCGACAAGCTGCTCGCGTCCATACGTCCTGAGTTGAACGAGGGCGTTTACGTGTTTTCGTCAGTTCCTTTCGATGCCGATATCAACGATCTGGCTCCGCTCGCGACATTCCGCGAGCAAGAGGGGTTGACGCTGATCGTCGATGAAGCGGCGGCGCAACGAGCAGGACTACCGGTCCTGTTTCGCGCAGCGTGGATTACGCTCACGGTGCATTCCGACCTGCACGCAGTGGGTCTAACCGCAGCGTTCGCGCAAGCACTCGGTGACGCGGGTATCAGTTGCAACGTGGTCGCAGCGGCCTTTCACGATCATATTTTTGTGCCCGTCGAGTCTGCGGCGCAGGCGCTGGCGCAGTTGTCCCGCTTGCAGCGTCGGGCACAGCAGAAAGCGACACCCGACGCGAATTGACTGGCCTCGCAATCTTGGGCAACACTCGTGCGAACCCGATTCATCCAGCCTTTGATCAATCACGTTTGTAATTGCGGGATATGCGGCACCGGGTAACACGCCGCACATCTGCTGCTAGACTTCACGCATCCGCAAATATCGACGTCGATGAATGGCTGCACCGTTCGCATGATCGCGAAAGCGTCATCGGGCGATGCTCCCCTGATCGAAGCAACACGCATACGCACGCGTCCTCACTCATGTCCCTTTTCCTGTCCGCCTATGCCGCGCATCAGGCCGGCCGTTTCCAGGAGGCCGCCGACGGCTATCTCCAGGTGCTCGCGCACGAACCTCAGCACGCCGATGCGCTGCATCTGCTCGGCCTGATACGTGCCGACGAAGGGGACCCGGCCGCTGGCGAAGCATTGATACGCCAGGCGCTCGCGCAGAGCGAAGACGCTGTCTATCTCGCCAATCTCGCCAATCTGGTCGCGAAGCAAGGCCGTCTCGAAGAAGCCGAGGCGATGTGCCGCCGCGCCGTCGACCTTGCGCCTCTTCACGTGCCCGGTCACTACAACCTGGGCAACGTGTTGATGGAGCGTCAGCGGTTCGCCGAAGCAGAAGCGGCGCTGCTTCGCGCAATCGAAATCGATCCGCACGCGATTGGCGCACTGAACAATCTCGGCACGATTTATACGCGGGACAAACGGTTTTCGGATGCGCAAGAGGCGTATCGCCGGGTGCTCGAAATCGATCCACATTATGTGCACGCGCACTACAACGTCGGCCTGCTGATGTTGCGCACCGATCGTCCCGAGGAAGCCGAACCGGCCTTGCGCCAGACACTCGCGCTCGAACCCACGCATGTCGCCGCGCGCAACGATCTCGGCACGGCGCTCAGATTGCTCGAGCGTTCGGCACAAGCCGAGACGATGTACCGCGAGGCGCTCGATAGCAGGCCCGATTTCGCCGATGCCCACTGGAACCTCGCGATACTGCTGCTCGGCCAGGGGCGCTACGAGGAGGGCTGGCCGCATGGTGAGTTTCGCTACCATGTGGGCAGAACGTCGCGCACCGACATCCCGCAACTCGACTATCCGCAGTGGCAGGGACAGGCGCTGACCGGCAAGTCGCTTGTGATCTGGCCGGAGCAGGGCTACGGCGACTATCTGCAGTTCGCGCGCTATGCGCCGCTGTTGAAGGCACGAGGCGTGCAGCATCTCGCGCTGATCTGCCCGGAGCCGCTCGCGACACTGCTCGCAACGGTCGATGGCGTGGACGAGGTCACGACATCGCTCAAGCCGGCTCGGACGTACGACTACTGGTCGTTCTTCATGAGTCTGCCGATGCATCTCGGTACGACGGTCGACACGATCCCTGCATCTTTGCCGTATCTGCATGTCCCGCCGGCGCGACTCGAGCGCTGGCGCGACCGTTTGCCCGCCGGGGGCTTCAAGGTGGGGCTCGTCTGGCGCGGCTTCACGGGGCATCAGAACGACGACGCCCGGTCGTTGCCGGGCCTTGCGACGCTCGCGCCGTTGTGGTCGGTGCCGGGTGTGCGTTTCATCAGCCTGCAGAAGGGTGCGGCCGAGGACGAAGCCGCTCGCGCGCCCGCGCATCTGCCGCTTACTCCAGTGGGGCCGGATCTTGCGGACTTCGCGGACACGGCGGCCGTGATCGCCCAACTGGATCTGGTCATCACCGTCGATACGGCCGTCGCTCACCTGGCCGGTGCGCTCGGCAAACCGTGCTGGGTGCTGCTGTCGAAGTACTGGACCGACTGGCGCTGGATGCAGCCGCGCAGCGATTCGCCGTGGTATCCGCAGGCGCTGCGTCTGTTTCGCCAGAGCCGTCCCGGCGACTGGGACGAGGTCGTGCAGCAGGTCGTGGCGGCGCTCGGCAGCCGGGTGGCGCAGGCACAAGCGGGTTCTCGCGATGAGTAGTCTGCATGAAGACGTTTGCACGCATTGCCGGATGACCTGCGCACGGAGGCGCACGAAATGACTTCGCTTTACCGCGGCATGGACCGCGCCACGCTCGACACGGCCTACAACAACGTCAAGGCCGCCGCCGATTTCCCTGGCACGATGGCGCGATTTCAGGCGCAAAGCGAAGCGCTCTATCGCGCGGTGCCCGGTCAACGTGATATCTGCTACGGCGCGCAGCCGCGTCAACGGTTCGACTGGCTGCCGTGCGGCCGGCCCGACGCGCCAACCTTCGTCTTCATTCACGGCGGCTACTGGCAGAACTGCACCAAGGAAGACTTCGCCTTCATCGCGAGCGGGCCGCTCGGTCGTGGCTTTAATGTCGTGCTGGTGGAATACACGCTGGCGCCCGTCGCCTCGATGACGCAGATCGTCGACGAGATCGGCCGTCTGCTCGATCAGCTTGCAGCGGACACTGGCATTACCGGTTTCGGTGGACGCCCGGTATGCCTGAGCGGGCATTCGGCGGGTGGGCAACTGGCCGCGTTGTATCGCGCGCATGCGGGGATCAGCTACGCGATGCCGATTAGCGCGCTGGTCGATCTCGAACCGATCGGCCTGTCGTGGCTGAACGACAAGCTGCAACTGACTGCGATTGAAATTGCCGCGTATAGCCCGCTGCGCCACATCGGTAAAGGCGTACCGATGACGGTGAGCGTAGGCGCGGCCGAATTGCCGGAACTCGTGCGCCATTCGAGCGACTATGCGCACGCGTGCAATATGCACGGCGAGCAGGCGGTCTATCTGCCGGTATCGGCATGCACGCATTTTTCGGTGCTCGACGATCTGGCGTTGCCCGACGGCGTACAGATGAACGCGCTCGCACAGGTCATGTCGATCTGATCATTGCGGCATCGCCAGACACATACGGTAGTGTGAACACATCGAGGAGACGTCGTGGCGACACAGCTTTTGCTGGACGGGTTCGACAATCTGCCGGGGCCGACGGACCGGCTCTTCTTCGCGATCCGTCCCGACGATGAAGCCGCTGCGCGTATCGAGCGGCTGGTCGAGCGCTTGCGGATCGCATCGGGGCTGACGAGCAGACCGATTGCCCGCGACCGGTTGCACATCACGCTCTTCTGGCTTGGCGATCACTTCGGGCTACCGCAAAAAATCGTCGATTTGTTGCGTCTCGCCGCGGCGCAGGTCGGCACGGGCACAGCGCCGTTCGATGTCGAGTTCGATCGCGTGGAGTATTTTGCGCGCCGTGCGGACAACAAGCCGCTGGTGCTGCGTGCCGCGCCCGCGGCGCCTGGCATTGCGGCGCTGGGTGCGTTTCGCGAATCGCTGGGGGCGGCGATCGGATTCAGCGAGGCGAAAAGACGCACCGCGAATTTCACGCCACACGTCACGCTGCTCTACGACACGCCGCCGGTGGCGCGGCAAGTTGTGCACAGAATCAGCTGGCCGGTGCGGGAATTTTTTCTCATCCATAGCCTGCTGGGGCGTTCGCGGCATGAGGTGTTGGGTCAATGGACGCTTGGCGACGAACTTCCTGCGCGTTAGCGGCCGCAGGTGGTCCACAGGCTGAGGACTGCGCCCCCAGTCGACGCAATCGATCAGAAGCGCATGCCCGTTCCACAGCCGCCTGCGAAGCCACCACCGCTGCCGCCCGCGCCGCCGCAGAAAACCCCGCATCCGGAGAGCAGGAGGGCGGCCGATACGGCGGCTATCGCGAGTGCTGGGCGGAAAAACCGCTTCATTGGAGTTCCTCCGTTACTTGATGGCCCACAGCTTCTGCAAGGCCCGCAGGCCGGGTCGATTTCGCGAGTTTACAGGCTGTTTGCGGCCCTGCGGCGGTTATTCACCGACGTGCCGAACGGCCTGGACAGCCCGCCGGGCCACGCTTTCCGGGGGATGACCGCCGGGCTAGAGGCCGCGCACGGTGCCACAGACGCCCAGCGGGGCGGCTCCCTGATAAAATGCGCGAGCCGCAACGTAGTGGATGACCGATGAAATTGCTTGATGCGTTAGTCGAACAGCGCATTGCCGCCGCAGCCGCGCGTGGCGAGTTCGACGATTTGCCTCGTGCCCGGGAGCCGCTCGCGCTCGACGACGACCTGCTCGTGCCGGAGGAGGTCCGTATCGCGAACCGCATCCTGAAGAACGCGGGCTTCGTGCCGCCGGCCGTCGAGCAGTTGCGGGCGCTCTGCGATCTGCGCGACGAACTCGATGCCGCGGGCGACAACGCTGCCCGTTGCCCTCTACAGGCCCCGATGCTCGCGCTCGATATGGCGCTCGAATCGCTGCGCGGCGGCCCCCTGGTGCTGCCGCGCGAATACTGCCGGCGTATCGCCGAACGCCTGTCGGAGCGGGTTTCCGCCGACCCGGGTAGCAGCGGCGAAGTGGGCATGGCGTGAACGCCCCGCAGTCGCCGGGCTCCGCGGCTGATGACGCCGCTGATGGCGCCACACAAAACCTGCTTTCCACTTCCCCCGATGCGAGCCGCGATGTTCCGGCGGCGGTGCCGCCTGCTGTCTCTTCCCCCCTTGTTTCCGAACGCGACCGCCGCTTCATGGCGCTAGCCCAGGCGGCCGCCGAAGAAGCGCGCGCGGCCGGCGAAGTACCCGTCGGTGCGGTGCTCGTGCGCGGCGACGAAGTAATAGCGACGGGCTTCAATCATCCGATCGGCGGTCACGATCCTTCCGCGCATGCCGAGATGGACGCGTTGCGCGCCGCGGCGCAGGCACTGCAAAACTACCGGCTGCCGGGCTGCGAACTCTATGTCACCCTCGAACCGTGCCTGATGTGCGCCGGCGCGATCATGCACGCCCGCATCGCGCGCGTGGTGTTCGGTGCGCGCGACCCGAAGACGGGCGCGTGCGGCAGCGTCGTCGATGCGTTTGCGAATCCGCAGCTCAATCACCACACCGAGGTGCTTGGCGGTGTGATGGAGGACGAGTGCGGTGCTGCGCTGAAGACTTTCTTCGCCGACCGGCGGCGCGCGAGTCGCGAAGCGCGGGCGGCTCGGGCGGTCCTGGCAGCTCAAAACCCGGCAGCGCAGTCTCCTGGTTTGCCGGACGCGCCACCCGCCGATCCCGCCGACCGTTAACGCAACCTTTCACCTTCTTTGCCCATGACCGTTCATCGCACCATCGAGCTGATCGCGCCTTCCGGCTACCCGTACGACTCGCAGGCGGTGGATCGCGCGCTGCAAAGGTTGCGCGCGCAAGGACATCACATCGAAGGGCTGGATGCGACGCAGCGCTGCTATCAGCGCTTTGCAGGCACCGACGGCGAACGGGCCGCCGATCTGAACCGCCTCGCCGATGCCTCGCGGCCGTTGCCCGATATCGTGCTCGCGGTACGTGGTGGTTACGGGGCGACGCGCATCCTGCACGGGCTCGATTACGACGGGTTGCAGCGCCGTTTGCGTGACGCACCGGTTGCGCTCGTCGGCTACAGCGATTTCACCGCAATCCAGCTTGCGCTCTATGCGCGTGCGGGGGTGAAGACGTTTGCCGGGCCGATGCTCCTCAGCGATTTCGGCGCGGAAACGCCGAGCGAATTCACGATGCAGCACTTCTGGAATGCGCTCACAAAGCCGACTTTCACGGTGACGAGCGACGTCCATCAGGCGCAGTCCGCCGACGTGACCGGCATGCTATGGGGCGGCAATCTCGCGGTGCTCACGTCGCTGGTGGGCACACCGTATATGCCGCCGGTGCAGGGCGGCATTCTCTATATCGAGGACGTCAACGAACAGCCGTTCCGCCTCGAGCGAATGATTTATCAGTTGCATCTGTCGGGCATCCTGGCGCACCAGCAGGCGTTGCTGCTGGGCGACTTCTCCGGTGCCAGACCCTTCGATACCGACAACGGCTACGACCTGCACGCGATGATCGAGCAGGTGAGATCAGTCATCGGCATTCCGGTGATCACCGGGCTGCAATTCGGCCACATCGCCGACATCGTGACGCTGCCATTCGGCGCCGATGCGCACCTCGTCGCCGACCCGCACGGCTTCCAGCTTACTGTCTCGAACTATCCGCATCTGGGCTGAACGGGTGGCTGGCGGTAGGGCGGCTTCCCTCTGTCCGCGTCTTCGTGATTCGCTGATGTGCGCTATTCGCTGCGAGAGCAGAGCGGTGGATAACGCACGTCGCGAACTCCTCTCCACCGCAACTAACCGCCCGCTGAAAACCCATACGTGTTCGCTCGTCGAAACACGATCCACATAAAATATTGTCAACAAAATATCGGATGAAATGGCAGATCGCCGCACCTCGATGACCAGGATTTTCCCCTAAAAAATGGCATATTCCCACGATGACAGGGGCAAGTCAGGCCACATCGTCAATCATCCACAGCAAAAATTGTTGACAATTTTAATGTCCAACCTAAGATGCTCTCCATAACGGAACGCACATCATGTCCGACCGAACTTCAGCTTCTTCCGCAGGTAACCGGCCCGAGGCCATCGCCGAACGCATTCGCGACGCGATCCTCGAACATCGGCTCGCGCCGGGCGCCAAGCTGACCGAAGCGCAGTTGTGTGAGGTGTTCGACGTCAAGCGCGGGCCGGTGCGCCAGGCGCTTGCGCTGCTCGCGACCGACCGGCTCATCGATCTCGAGCCGAACCGTGGCGCGTTTGTCGCGAGTCCGTCGCTGCAGGAAGTGCACGAGGTGTTCGAGATGCGCCGCATCATCGAGCTGGCGGTCGTCGAGCGGATCTGCACCGGGCACGGCACGCGCCGGTTGAAGAGCATCGCCAGCATGATCGGCCGTGAGCGCAAGGCGTTCGAGACACGCGATTTCTCCGCGTGGATCCGCCTGTCGGGTGAGTTCCACACGGAGTTGGCTGCGCTAACGGGCAACACCGTGCTGTGCGACTGCCTGAACGGGCTTGTTGCACGCTCGACGTTGATCTCGGCGCTGTACGAATCGATCGGTCAGAGCCCGTGCTCGGTCGAAGATCACGAAGCCATTCTGGCCGCGCTCGACGCCGGCCATACGCAGGGAGCCACCGCGCTGATGGCGCGTCACCTGCAAAGCGTCGAGTTGAAGATGCTGGATCGTCCTGCGCGCGGCGCCGCCGATCTGCACGAGGTGTTCGGCACACGAGGCGCAAAGCCCGCGCCAATCTGAAGCACTCCGCGCAGCCACGCTCAGGCGTGGTGCGCGTCGCACTGAATTCGAACTGAACGACCACCGCCGTGCGATGGCCAGCGAAGCATGCTGTCCATCGCGTGGAGGGACGCCCACGTCCAGCCCAGACGCAGGCGAACGCGCTCCGGTATGAGTCCGCGCTCATACCGGAGCGATAAAAACCAGTACGTACGGAGACACCCGCGGCGCCTGCAGGCGCGCAGCCCCGGCTATAGCGGCCCGGCCGCTGGCATGCAGGATGCAATGCCCTTCGATTCGCAATCGACGGTCCCATCTCAAGGAGGAGTCATGGCTCAGTTCAGTGCAGCACCGGGTAACCCTGCCAACACCGCAATGCCGGCATTCGATGAAGGCAGTTCCAGGCCAGACGCGCCGCTGCCCGCCGGCTACAGCGAACGTCTCTACAACGAAGATCTCGCACCACTACGGCATCAGACCTGGAGCGCGTACAACATCTTCGCGTTCTGGATGTCGGACGTGCATAGCGTCGGCGGTTATGTGTTTGCGGGCAGCCTGTTCGCACTCGGTCTGACGAGCTGGCAGGTGCTGATCGCGTTGCTGGTCGGCATCACGATCGTCAATGTGCTGTGCAACCTGATCGCGCGACCGAGCCAGCAGAATGGCGTGCCGTATCCGGTCGCGTGCCGCGCGACGTTCGGTGTGCTCGGCGCGAATATTCCGGCGGTGATCCGCGGTTTGATTGCGGTTGCGTGGTATGGCATTCAGACCTATCTGGCGTCGAGTGCGCTCGTCATCGTGGTGCTGAAGTTTGTCCCGCAACTGATCCCGTATGCGGACGTGCATCACCACGGCTTCATGGGTCTGTCGACGATCGGTTGGGCCGGCTTCATGTTGCTCTGGGTACTGCAGGCGCTTGTGTTCTGGAACGGCATGGAGACGATCAAGAAGTTCATCGACTTCGCCGGCCCGGCCGTCTACATCGTGATGTTCATACTCGCGGGTTACATGGTGTGGCGCGCGGGCTGGCGCAACATCGGTATCAACCTGGGCAGCGTCAAGTATCACGGGCTCGAAGTCGTGCCGGTGATGATCACGGCGATCTCGCTCGTGGTGTCGTATTTCTCGGGGCCGATGCTGAACTTCGGCGACTTCTCGCGCTACGGCAAGAGCTTTCGCAGCGTACAGCGCGGCAATTTCTGGGGCTTGCCGGTCAACTTCCTCGCGTTCTCGCTCGTCACGGTGATCACGACGGCGGCCACGTTACCGGTGTTCGGCGAACTGATCACCGATCCGGTCGAAACGGTCGGCCGCATCGACTATCCGACTGCGGTGATACTCGGCGCGCTGACGTTCACGATCGCGACGATCGGCATCAACATCGTGGCGAACTTCGTGTCGCCCGCATTCGATTTCTCGAACGTTGCGCCGCGGCTGATTAGCTGGCGCGCGGGCGGCATGCTCGCCGCGGTCGCGTCAATCTTCATCACACCGTGGAACCTGTTCAACAACCCCGAGGTGATTCACTACACGCTCGACGTGCTGGGCAGTTTCATCGGGCCGCTGTACGGCGTGCTGATCATCGACTTCTACCTGGTGAAACGGCAGAAGATCGTGCTCGACGATCTGTACACCGTGTCCGAATCGGGTAGCTACTGGTATCGCGGCGGTGTGAACTACAAGGCGGTCGCGGCTTTGTTGCCGGCAGCGGTGATTGCGATTGTCTGTGTGCTGGTGCCGGGACTGAACGCGCTCGCGAATTTCTCGTGGTTTATTGGCGCGGCACTCGGCGCGGGGTTCTACATGATGTTCACGCGCAACTGAAGCAGGAGCAGACATGCGTATCAAACTGATCAATCCGAACACGACGTGGCGCATGACCGACGCGATGGCGCGTTGTGCACGCGAGGTCGTCGCGCCCGGCACGGAGCTGATCGCCGTGAGCCCGCCGATGGGCCCGCCATCGATCGAAGGCTACTACGACGAGGCGCTCGCCACGCCGGGGCTACTCGCCGAAATCGCTGCGGGCGAGCGCGAAGGCTGCGACGGCTACGTGATCGCGTGCTTCGGCGATCCCGGTCTCTACGCCGCACGCGAACTGGCGCGCGGCCCCGTGATCGGCATCGCGGAAGCGGCGATGCACGCGGCGAGCGTGCTCGCGCCGGGGTTTTCGGTAGTGACGACGTTGGCCCGTACGCGCGGCATGGCATGGCATCTCGCCGAGCGTTACGGCATGACGCGCTTTTGCCGCAACGTACGCGCCACCGACGTCGCCGTGCTCGATCTCGACCGGCCCGGCTCGGCGGCACGCGCGATCATTCTCGACGAATGTCGCCGCGCGCTCGATGAAGACGGCTCGGACGCGATCGTGCTCGGCTGCGCGGGGATGGCTGAGCTGTGCGCGGAAATCGAGGATGCGCTGGGCGCGCCGGTGATCGAAGGCGTGACGGCGGCGGTGAAATGGGTCGAGGCGCTGGTTGCGCTGCGCCTCGCGACCGCCAAACGCGGTGACTATGCGCGGCCGCTACCGAAACGCTACGACGGTGAATTCGAGCGCTTCAGCCCTGGGCTGGCCGGCGGCGCGCCATCCAGCGGGCCAACTGGCGTACCAGGTCGGGTAAACGCGAGCGAAGCCGCACCCGGCGCCGAGCCGCAGCGGCAGCCGCACATACACCCGGTCTGACTCGTACTATCTGCCCGTGTGTATGGGCGCATCCGGGCGTTTTCGCTACACTCGTTGCATCGTGGCGTCTGTATTCGAACGTCGGGGATGCATGTCGGTATCCCGCGTTCCACGCCTCTTTTCACTGCGTCGCCAGACCGCTTTTCGTCCATACCATGTCATTCGACTCGAATTACCCGCGCGATCTGATCGGCTACGGCCGCCATCCGGTGCAGGCGAACTGGCCGGGGCGCGCACGCGTCGCGGTGCAGTTCGTACTGAACTACGAAGAGGGCGGCGAGAACTGCGTGCTGCACGGCGATCCGGCGTCGGAACAGTTTCTGTCGGAGATCGTCGGTGCGGCGGCCTATCCGTCGCGGCATATGAGCATGGAGTCGATCTACGAATACGGATCGCGCGCCGGCGTGTGGCGCATCCTGCGCGAATTCGAAGAACGCAGCCTGCCGCTCACTGTGTTCGGCGTTGGCATGGCGATCGAGCGGCATCCGGAACTCGCACGCGCGTTCGTCGAGCTTGGGCATGAGATTGCGTGTCATGGGTACCGCTGGATTCACTATCAGGACATGTCGCCTGAGCGCGAAGCGGAACACATGCGGCTCGGCATGGAAGCGATCGAGCGCGTGACCGGCGAACGGCCGCTCGGCTGGTACACCGGCCGCGACAGTCCGAATACGCGCCGGCTCGTCGCCGAATACGGTGGCTTCCTGTACGACTCGGACAACTATGGCGACGACCTGCCGTTCTGGCTCGACGTCGAAGTGACAGGCGGCGTCAACGTACCGCAACTGATCGTGCCGTACACGCTCGATACCAACGACATGCGTTTCGCCTCACCACAGGGCTTCAATACCGCGGATCATTTCTTCACCTATCTGCGCGACGCGTTCGACGTGCTCTACGAAGAGGGCGATGAAGCACCGAAGATGCTGTCGATCGGCATGCATTGCCGGTTACTCGGTCGCCCAGGGCGATTCCGCGCGCTACAGCGGTTTCTCGATCACATCGAACAGCATGATCGTGTGTGGGTGACACGGCGCGTGGATATCGCGCGGCACTGGCGCGATCATCATCCTTATCAACCCCTTTCCCGCGGGGCCGCGGCATGAAGGCGATGCATTACACACTCGACCAGCTCAATCACAGTTCAACCGACGCGTTCGTCGCGGCGCTGTCCGGCATCTTCGAGCATTCGCCGTGGGTGGCCGAAGTTGCCGCTGGCGCGCGGCCGTTTGCGAGCATCGACGCGCTGCACGCGACCATGACGCATGCAGTCGAAAGCGCCGACGAAGCGATCCAGCTCGCACTAATCAACGCCCACCCGGAGCTGGCCGGCAAGGCGGCGGTGCGCGGCGAGCTGACGGAAGAGTCGACGCGAGAACAGAGCGGCGCCGGACTCGATCAATGCACGCGCGAAGAATTCGCGCGGCTGGTGAGCCTGAACACGGCGTATCGCGAGAAGTTCGGTTTTCCGTTCATTCTCGCGGTGCGTGGCTATGACCGTCACGGCATCATCGCGAACTTCGAAGCGCGCGTGAGTCACACCCGTGCCGAAGAATTGCGCGCGAGCCTCGACCAGATCTACCGGATCGCGCGCTTCAGGCTCGACGATCTGATCGAAGCGTAGATCCTGAGCGTCACGCACCGCACACGCATGACCCGACATTGCAACCGCCGGCCGCAGACGCCGGCATCCATAGACAGAAAGGAAGACAACGATGGCACTCCCGATTCTCGACCCTAACGCACCGGACTTCACGCGTCGCTATGTGAACCTGGCGGACCCGCGTCTCGGCGCGCAGGCGCTCGAGGCCAGCGACGATTTCTTCGCGCCGAAGGAACGCATGCTGAACCCGGAACCGGCCGTCTTCATTCCCGGCAAGTACGACGACAACGGCAAATGGATGGACGGCTGGGAAACCCGTCGCAAGCGTTCGAGCGGCTACGACTGGTGCGTCGTGAAGCTGGCGCGGCCGGGCGTGATCAAAGGACTTGATCTCGACACGAGCCACTTCACCGGCAACTTTCCGCCGGCGGCATCGGTGGAGGCGGCGCGTGTCGTCGACGGCGCACCGGATGCTTCGACGCAGTGGACCGAGATCGTCCCGTCGACCACCTTGCAGGGCAACAGCCATCACTATCTCGACGTGACGGGTGCGAACGCGT
Organism: Paraburkholderia acidicola; assembly: GCF_002362315.1. Classification (GTDB taxonomy): domain Bacteria; phylum Pseudomonadota; class Gammaproteobacteria; order Burkholderiales; family Burkholderiaceae; genus Paraburkholderia; species Paraburkholderia acidicola. The sequence continues at coordinate 409,599 of NZ_MTZV01000001.1, read as the reverse complement.
GGACCCATCTGCGCGTGAACATCTATCCGGACGGCGGCATCGCGCGTCTGCGCGTATACGGCCAGCCGCAGGTGGACTGGGCCGGTGCAAGTCGCACTGAGTTGTTCGATCTGGCGGCGATGGAAAACGGCGCATACCTGGTCGGCGCGAACAACCAGCACTTCGGTGCCGCCTCGACGCTGCTGATGCCGGGTCGCGGCGTCAACATGGGCGACGGCTGGGAAACGCGGCGCCGTCGCGAGCCGGGCAACGACTGGGTGATCGTCGCGCTCGCGCAGCCGGGTGTGATCCGCAAGATCGAAGTCGATACCGCGCACTTCAAGGGTAACTATCCGGATCGCTGCTCGATCCAGGCCGCGCGCGTGACGGGCGGCACCGACAGTTCACTGGTGACGCAGGCGATGTTCTGGCCCGTGCTGCTCGGCGAACAGAAACTGCAGATGGATCGGCAGCATCATTTCGAAAGCGAACTGGCAGCGCTCGGCGTGGTCACGCATGTGCGCTTTAACATCATCCCGGACGGCGGCGTATCGCGCCTGCGTCTGTGGGGCACGCTCGCCTGATCACGATGAACAAGCTCGTTATCGAACCGCTGACCCGCACCGCGTTCGCCCCGTTCGGCGAGGTGATCGAACTGGACGGCGCAAAGCAGATTCCGATCAATCTCGGCACGACGATCCGTTACCACGATCTTGCGCGCGTCGATGTCGTCGATGAAGGCGGTCGTGCGCTCGTGAACCTGTTTCGCGGCCAGCCGCGCACATTGCCGTTCGAAGTGAAGATGCTCGAACGACATCCGCTCGGCAGCCAGGCGTTCGTGCCGCTGAACGACAAGCCGTATCTGGTTGTCGTTGCGCCGGCGGGCGAACTCGATTCCGGTGCGATCCGCGCGTTCGTCACGAGCGGCTGGCAGGGGGTGAATTACGCGAAGGGCGTGTGGCACCATCCGCTGATCGCGCTCGGCGAAGTCAGCGATTTTGTCGTCGTCGATCGGGGTGGTGATGGGCTCAATCTCAACGAGCAGGATCTCGATGAATCGGTGTGGTTGACTGAGGAGGCGTTGCAGGCGGTCGTGGTTTGATGTCACGCAGTCGAACGCAGTGAAACAAGGCGTCCATTGCGACTGCGGTGGGCGCCTTGTTGGCTTACACCCGAAGGGTGGGTTGTAGGGCTGGGAGGTTGGTCCATACAGTCACGTTAACGACGGTTTCGTTGTTACACCCATCAAACTGAAGGGGCGCTCCGGGGCGGACACCATCCTTCCTTGAACTTCCGGGTTCAGCCGGGGCTAAACGATCAGTGCGCGGCGCGGAGAACAGTCGTTACAACGTCGCCACGGTCCCGATCGCATAATGCGGCCCAAGTCGCGCCTGCGGCGGAGATCCTCGGACAACACGAGCTACGAGAGAATGTGCAGGAAGGGGTTCTTGTCGACAATGGCAGCGTGCGACTTCTTCTTCAGGAATGAGATCAAGTCGTCGCGTCGCTGCAATAGCATGACGATTTCGTCCAGCGAGCAGAGCAGCATCGTCTTTTGAGCGAGCGCGCCTGCGCATTCCTTGACCACAGGCTCGGTGAAACCTGAGGACGAGATGAAGATGCCGCGAGCGTTCGCGCGGAGGAACAAGCGACTGAGGTGAGGGAAGAACTCACCGATGCCAACTGGCGAGTTGAGCCACTTCATTTCAACGAGGTGTACCGCGCCGTCGAATTCGATCACACCGTCAATCTGTTCGAGCACAGTCGATGTGTCCGGGTCTTTGCGGCGAAAATCCTCTCGGATGAGAATTCCATAAGCGTTAAACAGGTCGTTTAGAACACTTTCAAGTAGTTTGCCGCGTTCATGGGGCTGGTCGCCCATGCCGAACAACGCAGCAAGTCGAGCATTCACCTCTTCGATCTTGGCGCGCCGGTCTGCCGCGACTGCCTGCTCCGCGCGCTGATGTGCCCGCGTTGCTTCACGTTCTGCATCTCGTTCTTGTCTCATCCGCGTGAACGAGTCCTTTGCGTCAACCGCCTCTCGGACGCTTGCGACGAGCCCCTTTGCTTTCATCTGGTCTTCCGGCCAGCAAGTTTCGAAGCTCTCGAACTCCACAACGCGTTTGATGATCTCGCGCCGTGGACGCAAACCGCTGTCGCCCCGCGCATTGACCTTTGTAAGCACTTTGCGGACGATTTCGAATTTGTTGATGGAGCTTGGACTTGTCGTTACAGCGCGTTCCACCTCGGCGAGATCTTCGTCGGCAACGCCAGCGCCCCGCAGGAATAGCACGACACCCTTCTTCGCTCGATTGAGACGGGCGATGGTCTCAACGAGTAGCTCAAACAGCTCTGGCGGGTAGTGAAAAGTCTCGGCCATCGGATCACCTTTGAGTTGCCATGTCCGCTCTACGGCTAGTAAGCCAAAAATTACAACTTCGCGACTAGGTCGTCCATCGCCGTCTTGGCGTTCAAGAGGTAATCCTCCTTTACCTGCACACGATGGCCATTGATGGTTTGCTTGCCAACGGGGAGCTTTGAAAACGGAAGCCCCTTTGCGAAAGCTACTACGCCGGTTGTCTGGAAGTCTCGAATTTCCGTGAACCCGGCGTCTAGCTTCTTGAAGTCGAATATCTCAGGGTTTGACTTCAAGAGTTTGCCTACGTCGCTCTCGATCGCGTGCAATACCGCAGCGTAGGCCGAAGCGGCGCCCATGTACTGAGTCAGCCTGTTCTTGACGATCAGGTGGACTTTGGGAAGGGGACGCTTGGCCTCCTTCAGCTTTGTTGCGAACGCGTAGGCAGCGTAGATTTCCGACGGTAGTTTCAGACCATAGACGAGAGAGAATGCATTTTGAATTGCACGACGGGAGGAATCGTCCGCCATCACAGGGAGAACGATACGATCTGCCGTGGAGAGCGCGATTTGCGTGTAGAGGGAGAAGCTAGGATTGCAGTCGAGGAAGACCACCTCATACTCGTCGGCAAGCTGATCAAGGAAATCCTTCAGCCAGTCAACAACCGCGATCCACGGATTCGTTCCAGGGATCTGATTGTTGGCAAGTGTGTTCACAGCGTTCGCTTGGAGTTCCAGCATTGGGTCGCCACAGACGAGGTCGACATTTGCGGGCACACCCTTGTTGTAGCTATTCGGCTTCGTGATGAAATCGTGCGCGTTAAACACTGGCGGAGCGTACGGTGCAGGCAGACGGAGCTGGAAATACCCACCCACGCTGCATCTGGGAACCAAGCCCTGTCGCTCCAGCAGCTTCTCGCTGCCCTTGTTGTTCAGCCCCCCAAGCATCAATTCGGACAGGTTAGCCTGCGGGCACATGTCGACCGCCAGGATACGCTTTTTCGGGTGTTTCTCTGCGTAGCGAACGATCGATTGAAAGCACAGACTCGTCTTGCCAGTGCCGCCCTTGTTATTCCAGTACGCGTATTTGATGTCCACCGCTCGCTCCATAGGCCGTTGCATTGTCAATAGTGGACATATTAATGTCCAAAATGGACTTTGACAAGTCTTCGTGTGCGATAGATCGACCGGTGGTGATCGAACGAAGGGGCTTACGGCTTAACGCTTCGGTCCTCGCTGCTGGGTTAGTCCACAGCGAGTTGTCAAACGTCCGGCTTGGCGCACGTCCTCTGCAGCGTATTGCACAGTGCGCACAGCCGGTTTTGAATCAACGCCGCCGCCGGCCATCACAAACTAGCGACTATCACCTCATCACTTACTTCTCCGCCCCTGCCTGAAACCACGCAGCAATCTTCTGCCGTTCATCGTCGGTCATGTGCGTAACGTTGCCGAGCGGCATCGCCTTCAGCGTCACCGCCTGGTTATAGATCCGCTGCGCGTTCTGCGAAATCTCGTCGGGCGTATCGAACATCACACCGGCGGGGGCGCTACCCACCATCGTTGGATGCGACGAATGGCACGCGATGCAACGCTGCTGCAGCACCGGTGCGATGTCCGCCACCTTCAGCGTGGGCTGGTTCGCTGCCTGCGCCTGCGGCACGACCGGCTTCGGCATGGTCCACGCGAGTGCGGCAGCCATCAGCGCCACACCACCGATCGGCAGATACCACAGCACCTGGCCGCGATGCCGCATCACGAAGAACTGACGGATCAGCGCGCCGGCCAGCATGATGATCGCGAGCACGGCCCAGTTGTACGGATGCGTATAAGTCATCGCGTAGTGGTTCGACAGCATCGCGAACACCACCGGCAGCGTGAAGTAGGTGTTGTGCACCGAGCGCTGCTTGCCGCGTTTTCCGTAGATCGGATTCGGCGTCTCGCCCTTCAACATCGCATCGACCATCTTGCGCTGGCCCGGAATGATCACGACGAACACGTTCGCCGACATGATCGTCGCGAGCATCGCGCCGGTGATCAGATACGCAGCACGCCCCGCGAAGATATGACACGCGAGCCAGATGGCGATCAGCACATACAGGCCAACGCTTATGCCGAGCAGTTTGTCTCTCGTGCCGAGCAGACGACATAGCGAGTCATAGACGATCCAGCCAGCCGCGAGAAAACCGAGCGCCGAAAAGATCGCGACGACCGGTCCCATATCGAGCACGTTCTTGTCGATCAGATAGGTGTTCGGCGCGAACAGATACAGCACGGTGAAGAGCCCGAAGCCCGAGAGCCACGTCGTGTACGACGGCCACTTCGACCAGTGCAGGTCGTCGGGCATTTCGGGCGGCGCAACCGTGTACTTCTGCATGTTGTAGAAGCCGCCGCCGTGCACGTGCCACAGTTCGCCGAACACGCCGCGCTTGCGCTGGTTCGCGTCCTGCGGTGGTTTCAGGCTGTTATCGAGCGCCACGAAGTAGAACGACTCGCCGATCCAAGCGATAGCGACGATGACGTGAAACCAGCGAATCGCGAGATTCAGCCAGTCGGTGATAAATCCTTCCATGAAACTCCTCCACTTCCTGTTCGTTGTACGCGTTGCGGCGCGGCTCGTCGGGTGGCCGGCGCGCGGACTGCGTCAGGCGCGTCTGGCGCCGTATGGGGGTATGCGGTAGCCGTTCGGATGCAGCTGTCGTTCGGCGTTTCGCAGGTGTCTCCTCGTCGTCTGCAATATGCATGGACGACACGAACTGCGACGGGTTCTGCGCTATCTGCCGCGCTGTCTGCCGTATTAGCTGCCGCGATACGTGCTGTACGACCACGGCGACACGAGCAACGGCACGTGATAGTGCGAACCCGCATCGGCGATGCCAAAACGCAGCACGACACGATCGACGAAGCGCGGCTGCGGCAATTGCACGCCCGCGGCGGCGAAATAGTCGCCGGCATGGAACACGAGTTCGTATTCGCCGGTCACGAAGGTATCGTCCGCCAGCAACGGTGCATCGCAGCGGCCGTCGTGGTTAGTAACGGTGGTTTTCAGCAGGCGGCGCATGTCGCCGGCCAGCGCGTAGAGTTCGACCTTGACGCCGGCACCGGGCCGGCCGTTCGCGGTATCGAGCACGTGGGTAGTGAGCTTTCCCATTCGCAATTTTCCTTGTATCGATGCGAGGTTTCAGCGACGGCCCGATCCATGATGCGTGTGCGGCGGATCGAGGCTCCACGTCAGTGGCTACATACCCGTCGGCGGATCGAAGCGAGCGCCGTGGCTGCCATTGTAAAAAGGATGAACGCATTCGCGCACGAGCGATAGGAAAGATAAAGCCTGACGCATGACAGTCTGCTGAAAGCTGAACCCTGCAGTAACGGCGTGACGACACGATTTATGCGCCATACCGATCGTACCGGCGCCAGAATGACCCACTATATCGGCAGCGTGAATCCCGGTATCGCACCGGCGCGTGTTGTCAGCGCAATTTTGGCCCGCGAAGGTTATGCCCATGCGCAGCCCCGCTGCGTGTCCCGAAGACGGCGCAGCACGCCGGGTAACCGGGCCCCCGGCGTCTGAACGGACGCGGCGGCACGGTGCGTGCTCGCCCCATCGCGTTCGGTGCGCCTTGCACCCGTCGCTGCGGCAGTTGCCGGAGCGGCACGAATCAGGCGGAGAAACGAATGACGATGGCGCAGCAGAACACCCGCGGCAAGACGATGCTGGTCAAACATGCCGATGTACTGGTGACGATGGATGGCGCACGGCGCGAGTTGCGCGACGGCGGCCTGTATATCGAAGACAACCGGATCGTCGCGGTTGGTCCGACGGCTGAACTACCGCAGACAGCGGACGACGTGCTCGACCTGCACGGGCACCTGGTGATACCGGGGCTCGTCAACACGCATCACCACATGTATCAGAGTCTAACGCGGGCGGTTCCGGCTGCGCAGGACGCCGAGTTGTTCGGCTGGCTGACGAGCCTCTACAAGGTGTGGGCGCATCTGACGCCCGAGATGATCGAGGTGTCGACGCTGACGGCGATGGCCGAGCTGCTGCTGTCCGGTTGCACGACGTCGAGCGATCATCTGTATATCTATCCGAACGGCAGCCGGCTCGACGACAGCATCGCCGCCGCACAGCGCATCGGTATGCGCTTTCATGCGAGCCGCGGCAGCATGAGTGTGGGACAGAAAGACGGGGGTTTGCCGCCGGATTCGGTGGTCGAGCGCGAGGCCGACATCCTGAAGGACACGCAGCGGCTCATTGAGACGTATCACGACGAAGGCCGCTACGCGATGCTGCGGGTGGTCGTCGCGCCATGCTCGCCGTTTTCGGTGAGCCGCGATCTGATGCGCGAATCGGCGGCGCTGGCTCGGCAGTATGGCGTGTCGCTGCATACGCACCTCGCGGAGAACGTCAACGACATCGCGTATAGCCGCGAGAAGTTCGGCATGACGCCGGCGGAATATGCGGAAGACCTCGGTTGGGTTGGGCGCGATGTGTGGCATGCGCACTGCGTGCAACTCGACGATGCGGGCATCGCGTTGTTTGCGCGGACCGGCACCGGCGTGGCGCATTGTCCGTGCTCGAACATGCGGCTGGCGTCGGGCATTGCGCCAGTTAAACGGATGCGGCTGGCCGGCGTGCCGGTTGGGCTCGGGGTGGACGGTTCGGCATCGAACGATGGCGCGCAGATGGTTGCCGAAGTGCGCCAGGCATTGCTGCTGCAGCGTGTCGGTTTCGGGCCTGATGCGATGACCGCGCGCGAAGCGCTCGAAATCGCGACGCTCGGTGGCGCACGGGTGCTCAATCGCGACGATATCGGTGCGCTCGCGCCCGGCATGGCCGCCGACTTCGTCGCGTTCGATCTGCGCCAGCCGCTCTTTGCCGGCGCGTTGCACGACCCGGTTGCGGCGCTGGTGTTCTGCGCGCCGTCGCAGGTGGCAGTTAGCGTGATCGGTGGGCGTGTCGTCGTGAAAGAGGGAAGGCTGACGACGCTCGATCTCGGTCCGGTGATCGAGCGGCACAACGGGCTTGCACGGACGCTGTATCAGGCGGCTGCATAGCTACGATAGTTTCTCAACGTACGAGTGAGCGGCACAACCGGCGCGCTCTGACGCTGTATCAGGTGGTTGCGTAACCAGGACTGACCGACTGCGCGTAAGCCCGCGCAACGATGAACGCGGGCGTGCCTCACGGCTTGTCGATCAACGTCCGGGTCGCCTCGGCAACCAGCCCGCGCAGCCAGCGGACTTCGTCGGAGTAATGGCAGCGCTCGTGCCACAACTGGTAGTACTGCATCGGTGGAAAGTCGAGCGGCGCGGGCACGACAGTGAGCGGCAAAAACTTCGAGTAGTGATCGGCGAAGAGCCGCGTCGTCGTGAAGATCAGATCCGATTTGACGAGCACGTACGGCGCGAGATTGAAGTACGGCAGCGTGACGACGACATGGCGCTTGAGCCGCTCGCGTGCGAGGTGTACATCGATTGCGCCGCGCTGACCGACCGAATAGGGCGTCGGTGCGAGGTGCGGTGCGTTCAGATACTGGTCGAGTGTGAGGCCGCCGCGTTTGGCGTACGGATGCGCGTTGCTCATCAGGCAGACGATCTGATCGACGAACAGGTTTGACAGATGCAGTTGCTCGGGCGGCTCCGGCCAGTTACCGACGACGATATCGAGCTTGCCGTCTTCGAGCGCGAGTTCGTAGTCGAAGGCGGGCCCAAGCGAATGGAATTCGAGCGTCGCGTTCGGCGCGGCCTGGCGGAAACGCTCGACGACGGTCGGCACGAACAGCACGTTCAGATAGTCCGGGCAACCGATGCGGTAGCAGCGGATCGACGTCGCCGGATCGAAGTTGTGCTGCTGGAACTTGATGCGCTCGATTTCGCGCAGCGCGTTCTGCACCGGTTCGAGCAGACGCAGACCGTATTCGGTGGGCACCATGCCGGACTTGCCGCGCACCAGCAGCGGGTCGCCGGTGATGTCGCGCAGCCGGCGCAGCGCCGCGCTGATGGCCGGCTGGGACTGGTTGAGCTTGACGGCGGCGCGCGTCACGCTGCGCTCCATCAGCAGGGTGTGCAGGACGCGCAGTAAGTAGGTGTCGATCGCCTCGCGTTGCTGGCTCATGACTTCTCCGATTATATGTAAAGGCTGATCGAGGTGGCTCGTGGGTATATGCGTTTTAATATAGACACAAAGCCGCGTCAAGGGTGGCTAACCCGGAAAGCGTGCTGTGGCGCGGCTTTGCGGGATTTTTGACGGCTCGACTGGCTGCAGCGAATTAGGTATTGTCGACCGGTTGCCGCAGTGCACACGAGGCTCTTCGGAGCGGCGGCGCAGGGCGGCGGACGGCGTATCGATGCACTACGGAATCCCATGGACGACTCTTCCCCTGCTTCATCTTCCGCACCGCGGCTTGCGCTCACGGGCATCAGCAAGCAGTACCCGGCCGTGCGCGCCAACGACGACGTCGCGCTCACCGTCGCCGCCGGCGAGATCCACGCGGTGCTCGGCGAGAACGGCGCGGGCAAGAGCACGCTGATGAAGATCATCTACGGCGCGGTGCGTCCCGATGCCGGCGAGATCCGCTGGGAAGGCGAAACCGTCGAGATCGCGAGTCCGGCGGCGGCGCGCAAACTCGGCATCGGCATGGTGTTCCAGCACTTCTCGCTGTTCGAGACACTGACGGTCGGCGAGAACATCGCACTCGCGCTCGATGAGCCATTCGACCTGAAGACCTTAGGCAAACGCATCCGCGAAGTCTCCGCCGACTACGGCCTCGATATCGATCCGCAGCGTCACGTGCATAGCCTGACGGTGGGCGAGCGGCAGCGCGTCGAGATCGTGCGCTGTCTGCTGCAGAACCCGCGTCTGCTAATCATGGACGAACCGACCTCGGTGTTGACGCCGCAGGCGGTGCGCAAGCTGTTTGAGACGCTGCGGCGGCTGGCGGCCGAAGGCTGCAGCATCCTCTACATCAGTCACAAGCTCGACGAAATCCAGGCGCTGTGCGACAGCGCGACGGTGATGCGCGGGGGCCGCGTAACGGGCCGCGTGACGCCGCGTGATGAAACACATGCATCGCTTGCACAACTGATGGTCGGTCATTCGTTGCCCGATTACACGCGCCGTGCGCACACGCCGGGCAACGTGCTGCTCGAGGTGCGGCAGCTCTCTGTGGCGAGCGCCGATCCGTTCGGCACGTCGCTCGACGACGTGTCGTTTGCTGTGCACGGCGGCGAGATCTTCGGCATGGCGGGTGTGTCGGGCAACGGCCAGGCTGAACTGCTCGCCGCGCTGTCGGGCGAAACGCGTAGTTCGCAACCGGATGTGATCGAGATATGCGGTCAGCCTGCAGGGAGACTCGGCGCAGGCGCCCGGCGCGCGCTCGGCTTCGCGTTCGTGCCCGAAGAGCGGCTCGGGCGCGGCGCCGTGCCGGCGTTGTCGCTCGCGGAAAACGCGCTGCTCACCGCGCATCGCGAGAAGATGGTCCGTTCGGGCTGGATCGATGCGCGCGCAATGAAAGCGTTCGCGCAGCGTTGCATCGCGGCGTTCGACGTGCGCTGCGGCGGGCCCGATGCGCTTGCGCAAAGTCTGTCGGGCGGCAACCTGCAGAAGTACATCGTCGGCCGCGAGATGCTCCAGGCGCCGAAGGTGCTGGTTGTTGCGCAGCCCACGTGGGGCGTCGACGTCGGCGCGGCGGCGTTCATCCGTCAGCAGTTGCTCGATCTGTCGGCGAGCGGCGTGGCGATCCTCGTGATCTCCGAAGAGCTCGAAGAACTATTCGACATCTGCGACCGCGTGGCCGTGCTTGCGCGCGGACGTCTTTCGCCGGTGCGCCGGTGCGGCGACACGAATGCCGAAGAGATCGGTCGCTGGATGGCCGGCCTGTTTGGCGAGCGCGACAGCGCAACCTTGCCGCCGTCACCGCCCGGCGAACCGGCGCACGCATGACGCCGCATATGCAAGTACAGACAGATAACGACACGCTCACCACTCCGACCACATGATCCTTCCGTATCGACTCGAAGCGCGCACCTCGCCGTCCCGCGCGATGCAGCTCGCCGTCCCACTGATCGCCGCACTGCTGACGCTCGTGATCGGCTTTCTGATTTTCGGCCTGGTAGGCCGCGACCCGCTGCAGGCGATGCACGCGTTCTTTATCGAACCGCTGTCGAGCATCAACGGCTGGACCGAACTGCTGCTAAAGGCGTCGCCGTTGTGTCTGATCGGTCTCGGTCTTGCGATCGGTTATCGCGCGAACGTCTGGAACATCGGCGCGGAAGGGCAGATGCTGCTCGGCGGGATTGCCGCGAGCGGCGTCGCGATCTACTTCGATCAGGCGAGCGGCTGGTGGATCCTGCCGACGATGATGCTTGCGGGCGTGCTAGGCGGTATGGCATGGGCCGCGATTCCCGCGCTGCTGAAGAGCCGCTTCAACACCAATGAAATCCTCACGAGCCTGATGCTCACGTACGTCGCCACACAACTGCTGATCTATCTGGTGAGCGGTCCGTGGCGCGATCCGCAAGGGATGAATTTTCCGCTGTCGGAGATGTTCTCCGGCGACGCGCTCTATCCGACCTTCGCCGGCGACTGGCACTGGAAATTTCTGCGCGGCACGCGGCTCAACGCGTCGATCTTCGTCACGCTGATCGCGATTCCGTTGGTGTGGCTCTTCATGCGCAAGAGCTTTGCGGGCTTCCGCATGAACGTCGGCGGTCTTGCGCCGCTGGCCGCACGTTATGCCGGCTTCTCGGATCGCCGCACGATCTGGACGTCGTTGCTGATCAGCGGTGGCCTAGCGGGGTTGGCCGGCATGGGCGAGATCGCCGGGCCGATCGGGCAGTTGCAGGCGACGTGGTCGCCGGGCTATGGCTTCACGGCGATCATCGTCGTGTTCGTCGGCCGGCTGCATCCGTTCGGTATCGTGCTGGCCAGCCTGTTGATGGCGCTGCTGTACCTCGGCGGCGAAGCGGTGCAGACGTCGATGCAACTGCCGCAGGCGCTCTCTGGCGTGTTCCAGGGGTTGCTGCTGTTCTGCCTGCTCGGTGCCGACCTGTTTGTGAATTACCGCGTACGCCGCCGCCATACGGCGACTCACGCCCACTGATTTTTCCAACACGACTCTCATGGATATCCAGCAAGCCAGTGCATTGACTTCGAGCGCCGTGACCGCGGCCATTCCGCTGATGTTCGCCGGCGCGGGCGAACTCGTCGTGGAGAAGTCGGGGGTGCTCAACCTTGGCGTTGAGGGGATGATGCTGATGGGCGCGGTAAGCGGCTACGCGGTCACGGCGATTACGGGCAACCCGTGGCTCGGCGTGATCGCCGCGATCGCGGCAGGCGTCGCCATGTCGCTGCTATTCGCGTTTCTCACACTGACGATGATGGCCAACCAGGTCGCAACCGGCCTGTCGCTGACGATCTTCGGTATCGGTTTGTCCGCGTATGTCGGCAAGCCGTATACGTCTGCAGCCGTGCGCGTGACGATCGATGCGTGGCCGATTCCGCTGCTCTCGAAGATTCCTGTGCTCGGGCCCGCGTTTTTCAGCCTGACGCCGCTCGATTACCTCGCGTTCGCGATGTTCGCCGTGATCGGCTGGTTCCTGTACCGCACGCGAGCGGGTCTCGTGTTGCGCTCGGTCGGGGAGTCGCCGCAGGTCGCGCATTCGGTGGGCTTTCCGGTGGTCGGTGTGCGCTACGGGGCGGTGCTGTTCGGCGGCGGTATGGCGGGGCTCGCGGGCGGCTATTACTCGATCGTCAATCTGCATCTGTGGCAGGAGCAGCTCACGTCAGGACGCGGCTGGATCGCGCTCGCGCTCGTCGTGTTTGCGACGTGGCGCCCGGGGCGTCTGCTGATCGGTGCGCTGCTATTCGGTGCTGTAACGGGCCTGCAGTTCTACGCCCAGGCGATCGGCGTGCCCGTGCCGACGCAGTTTCTCGCGATGCTGCCGTACCTCGCGACGATCGTCGTGCTGGTGCTGATCTCGCGCAATCCGAACACGATCCGGCTGAATGCGCCGGCTTCGCTCGGCAAACCGTTTTTCGCCGCAGGCTGAGTGCTTCTGAATAACGACTAACTCGACAATGAACGACATCACTGGAGAAAACACAATGAGAAGAAAACTACTCACTGCCTGCGTACTCGCTGCGGCCTCGATAGGTCTCGGCGCAACGCTTGCACAACAACCGGCACAGGCCGCGGACGCACCCGGCGTCGCCTTCGTCTATCTGGGCAACCCGGGCGACGCCGGCTGGACCTTCGCCCACGATCAGGGCTCGAAAGAAGCCGAAGCGCAGTTCGGCAACAAGATCAAGATCACGCGGATCGAGAACGTGCCCGAATCCGCCGACTCCGAACGCGTCTTCCGCGATCTCGCGAACAAGGGCAACAAGATCATCATCGGTTCGAGCTTCGGCTACCAGGACTTCGAACTGAAGGTCGCGAAGGACTTCCCCGACACCGTGTTCCTGCACGCGACCGGCTACAAGAAAGCCGCGAACTTCGGCACCTATGACGTGCGCATGTACCAGGGCGCGTATCTCGCAGGCGTCGCGGCCGGCTATGTGACGAAGACCAACACGCTTGGTTTCGTCGCGTCGGTGCCGATTCCCGAGGTGGTCCGCAACATCAATGCGTACACGCTTGGCGCGCGCTCCGTGAATCCGAAGGTGCATACGAAGGTGATCTGGATCAACAGCTGGTTCGATCCGGGCAAGGAAAAACAGGCCGCCGAAACGCTGATCGGGCAGGGCGCCGACGTGTTGCTGCAGAACACCGATTCGAGCGCGACGCTGGCCACCGCGTCGGAGAAGCACGTGCATGCGTTCGGCTGGGACTCGGACATGAAGAAGTTCGGTCCTGACGCACATCTCGGCTCGGTGGTCGGGCATTGGGGCGTGTATTACACGGCGGTGATCCAGCAGGTGCTCGATGGCAAGTGGAAGAACGATCCGGTGTGGTGGGGCATTCCGCAGAAGGCCGTCAATCTTGAAGACCTGAACACCGGGGTCCTCTCCGCGGCTGCGCAGAAGGACGTCGAAGCGAAGCGTGCGCAACTGGCGAGCGCGAAGTGGGACGTGTTCACCGGTCCGATCAAGGATCAGACCGGCGCGGTGAAGGTTCCGGCGGGCAAGACGCTGGCCGATGCGGAACTGCAGCGGCTTAACTGGTATGTCGAGGGTGTCGACGGCGTACTGCCGAAGTAATCCCGGCAGACCCTTCGGGGAGCATCGCCCGCGCGTGGATCTAGCTCGGGCGGATGCTGTACCAGAAGTAGGCGGGGACTTCGCGCGCCACGGAATAGATATCGCGGAGTTCCCAGAACCGCGGATACGTGCCGCTTACTTCGCGTATGCCGACGCGCCTGAGAGCCAGCGTCGCTCTCGGCAGGTGGAAGTATTGCGTCACCACGACCGCGCTGAACAGTCCCCGGCTGCGCATGAAGGCGCTTGCGTGACGGGCGGTGCTCCACGTATCGCCGCCCGTGCTGTCGACCACGATCTTGTCAGGCGGCACGCCGTGTCCTACCAGGTAGGCTCGCATGGCCAGCGCCTCATTCGTGCCCGATGGATCGATACCGCCGCTCACGAACAGCAGCCTGCACTGGTTTTGCTGATAGCACTGGAGCGCCGTGTCCAGCCTCGCCGCGAGCCTCGGTGATGGGGCGCCGTCGCGCTGCACCGCGTTGCCCAGCACGACGCCGACATCGGATGGCTGGGCGCGCGTGAGCAATCCCGCTGAAGCCAGCACAATGCCCGCGAGCAGCCATAGGCAAACGACGATACCCAGCGCTCTCCGGATTCTTGCAGGCATGGGCCTGAGTGTTGTCCTGGTGTGGTTCATGGCTGTCACCACCAGGTCATCGGGCTGGCCGATCGTTCGGCCGTGTGTGCGGGATGGGTTTTCATACTTGAACTTGATTGAGCCGTCGTCATTTCCATATTTCAGATGATGTGGGGTATCGCCCAGGCGCTGGCAGCGGTGAACCGGGCTGCCGACCAACCTGAACCGTTCACGAGAACCTGCTAAAATACCCGGTTTTTCGCCGTACTACCTTTCAAAGGGACGCGCTGTGCTGTCTACCGCCAACATCACCATGCAATTCGGGCCGAAGCCCCTCTTCGAGAACATCTCGGTCAAATTCGGGGAAGGGAACCGCTATGGCCTGATCGGGGCGAACGGCTGCGGCAAGTCCACGTTCATGAAGATCCTCGGCAGCGACCTGGAGCCGAGTTCGGGCACCGTGATGCTCGAACCCAATATCCGCCTCGGCAAGCTGCGCCAGGACCAGTTCGCCTACGAAGACGTACGGGTACTCGACGTCGTCATGATGGGCCACACCGAGATGTGGGCCGCGATGACCGAGCGCGACGCGATCTACGCGAACCCGGACGCCACCGACGACGACTACATGCACGCCGCCGAACTCGAAGCGAAGTTCTCCGAGTACGACGGCTACACGGCTGAAGCGCGCGCGGGCGAACTGCTGCTCGGCATTGGTATTGCCATCGATCTGCATAACGGCCCGATGAGCAACGTCGCGCCCGGCTGGAAACTGCGCGTGCTGCTCGCGCAGGCGCTGTTCTCGAAGCCCGATGTGCTGCTGCTCGACGAGCCGACCAACAACCTCGACATCAACTCGATCCGCTGGCTGGAAGACGTGCTCAACCAGTACAACTCGACGATGATCATCATCTCGCACGATCGACACTTCCTGAACCAGGTCTGCACGCACATGGCCGACATGGACTTCGGCACGCTGAAGGTCTATCCGGGCAACTACGACGACTACATGCTGGCGAGCACGCAGGCGCGCGAGCGTCAGCAGAACGCCAACGCGAAAGCGAAGGAACGCGTGGCCGACCTGCAGGACTTCGTGCGCCGCTTCTCGGCGAACAAGTCGAAGGCCCGTCAGGCCACTAGCCGCATGAAGATGATCGACAAGATCAAGATCGAGGAATTCAAGCCGTCGTCGCGGCAGAACCCGTTTATCCGCTTCGAGTACGAGAAGAAGCTGCATAACATCGCCGTCGTCGCGGAGAAGATCACCAAGAAATACGATCGCACGATCTTCAACAACTTCAGCATCAGCGTGCAGCCGGGCGAGCGCATCGCGATCATCGGTGAGAACGGTGCGGGCAAGACGACGCTGCTGCGCTCGCTGCGGGGCAACCTCAAGGTCGATCACGGCACGATCAAATGGGCCGAGAACGCGAACCTCGGTTACATGCCGCAGGACACCTACGAGGAATTCCCGAACGACGTCACGCTGATGGAGTGGATCGACGCCTATCGCAAGGAAGGCGACGACGAACAGTCAGTGCGCGGCACGCTCGGCCGGCTGCTGTTCAACGCGGACGATATCCGCAAGTCGGTGAAGGTGCTGTCGGGTGGCGAGAAGGGCCGCATGATCTGGGGCAAGCTCATGCTTGGTCGCCATAACGTGCTGCTGATGGACGAGCCGACCAACCACATGGACATGGAATCGATCGAGTCGCTGCAGATCGCGCTCGAAAAATACGAAGGTACGCTGATCTTCGTGTCGCACGATCGTGAGTTCGTGAACGGGTTGGCCAATCGCATCATCGAAGTGAAGACGGATGGTACGTTGAATGACTTTGGTGGGAACTACGAGGATTTCCTCGCGAGCCAGGGTGTGGAGTAAAGGCAACGGTCGTTTATGTCCCGAATGCACAATCCGTCGCATCTTGGGGCTTCGCTCCGGGAGGACATTCTCCCGGCGCTTGGTCTGACCGTCACGGAGGCCGCTGCCCAGCTTGGCGTAAGTCGCATGGCCCTGTCGCGCGTTCTGAATGAACGTGCGGCTATCTCGCCAGAAATGGCACTGCGCCTGGAAGCGTGGTTAGGTGTGGAGCGTGGTGGCCGTGCTGATTTGTGGCTTGCCGAGCAGACTAACTATGACCTGTGGCAAGCGAGGCAGCACGGTATTCCCGACGTGACGCCCGCCCCGAAAATTGCCGCATAACGACCAACTGCGAAGCGGCGGGTACGAACACAAATCCAGTCTGGACGCAGCAGCCCGGACGCCGACGCGAATGTCACCCGCGCAGCCACGTCACAGCTTGTCGTACTGAAACCGCATCGCCGTACCTTCGCGCTGGATGCGCTCCCACACCGCGCGTTTTTCTTCGTCGGTCATGAAGACCCAGTTCGATACTTCTCCCGCCGTC
The DNA here is from genome assembly GCF_002362315.1 of Paraburkholderia acidicola. Classification (GTDB taxonomy): domain Bacteria; phylum Pseudomonadota; class Gammaproteobacteria; order Burkholderiales; family Burkholderiaceae; genus Paraburkholderia; species Paraburkholderia acidicola. The sequence goes on along the minus strand of NZ_MTZV01000001.1, from coordinate 393,074 downwards.
CGGCCGCAGCCCTTGCAGATTTCGTCGAAAAGCGTCGAGCAGACGCCGATGCAGGGGCTGTCGGGAAGTGCGTGAAGATTGGATGCCATCGGAGACCTTGAAGCTGGAAGCTGGAAGCGAAAAACGGGAACGTCCCGCTATGTTAACCGAAAGGGCGCGGGCGCCTGCGTGAGAGAACAGATCATGACCCCGTCACAACCTGCCACACCAGCACCCCGTTGAGCACGAGGATCGCAACCGCAGCCAGCCACGCGAGCAGCAGCGGCACACCGCGCACGCGCCAGTCGTGCATCAGCAGCGGATCGGACGCATAGCGGATCAGCGGTACCACGGCCAGCGGCAATTGCAGGCTCAGCACGACCTGGCTCGCCACGAGCAGCTGGTTCGAGCCATGCGGGCCGAACACCGCGACTGCGAGCAGCGCGGGCCCCATCGCGAGCGCCCGGGTCAGCAGCGCGCGTTGCCAGCGCGGCAGCTTCAGCCGCAAAAATCCCTCCATCACGACCTGGCCGGCCAGCGTTCCCGTCACCGTGGCGTTCAGCCCGCAGGCGAGCAGCGCCGCCGCGAACAGGATGCTGGCCCAGCGCGATCCGACGATCGGTGCAATCAGCCGGTGCGCATCGGCGAGGTCGGTCACATCGCGATGGCCGTTCGCGTAGAACACGGCGGCGGCGAGTATCAGCAGCGCCGCGTTGATCACGAACGCAAACGACAACGAGCCGAAAGTATCGAAGTTCACGCCGCGCAGCGCATGCGCGATTTCCGCCCGGGTGCCGCCGGGCGCATGTTGTTTGACGAGCGCCGAGTGCAGGTAAAGGTTGTGCGGCATCACGGTGGCGCCAAGAATCCCGGCCGCGAGCCAGACCATCCCGGCGTTGCGTAACAATTCCCCGCTCGGCACGCTGCCGGCGAGCGCCGCGTGCCAGTCCGGTCTCGCTAGCGCGAGCTCAACGACGAAGCACAACCCGACGAACAGGATCAGCAGGACGACGACCGCTTCGAGCGTGCGCCTGCCGTACTGTTGGAGCGCGAGCATCGCGAGCGTACCGACCGCCGATAACAGCACCCCGACAGTCAGCGACACGCCAAGCAGCAGTTGCAGCGCCACCGCGCTACCGACCACTTCGGCGACATCGCACGCGATGATCGCGATTTCGCTGGTGATCCACAGGAAGACCGTCGCCGCGCGGCTATTGCGCTCGCGGCAGAGCTGCGCCAGATCGCGCCCGGTGACGAGGCCGAGCCGTGACGAGATCCATTGCAGCAGCATCGCCATCAGGCTCGACAGCAGCACGACGCTGAGCAACTTGTAGCCGTAGCTCGCACCGCCCGCCAGCGCGGTCGCCCAGTTGCCCGGATCCATGTAGCCGACCGCGATCAGCGCTCCCGCCCCGACGAACGAAAACCAGTGCGCGGGCCGACCCGGCTCGCCGCCCTGAGTCGGGCGGCGGCGATTCGGACGCAGCGCAAACGGGTTGGTGTTCATCGCGGATCTTGGGCGGTACAGCCGGTAAGCCGGTTTGGCGCGGGCAGCGGGTCCGTCCGCGCGAGGTGTCGGGCGGACGGACCAAGCCTATTGTGCCCTTCAATTCGCCTGCAGACATCGATTACCCTGCCGCGCGTGCGTCAATATGCATTGGCGATAAACCGTCGGCGCGATATGGCGCGCAGGCCGCGTACCGCTCCGACGTGGTGTTATAGCGGGGGAGGTTTTTTTCCGGCTGGACACGCGCGCATAACCCGTTAAAATTGCGCCCGTTTTGCAGCGCGAGATTTGCGCGGCGAAGGCAAAAACCGGCACAGGCATGCAGCGGACCCAACAACCGCAGGCCGCACGCCCTGTACTGTTTGTGCGACAGGAAGGTTTTTTCTTTGGCGCGCGCTGCAATTAATGGTAGTTTTCGAATTTTTCAGGGATGCCGTGCGCGGGCGCGCGGTATCGATGGCGTAAGTGACGTAAGTCACCTAAGCGACCGGTTCGAGCCGGTCGGCAACGGAGAACAGGATGAAGAGACAGGTGATGGGCCAGCTGGCCGCGCTCGTATTGTGCGCGGCACCGTGGGTGACGGCAGCGGCGAAGGACACGCAGTTGAATGTGTACAACTGGTCGGATTACATCGCCAAGGACACCATCCCGAACTTCACCAAACAGACCGGCGTCAAGGTCCAGTACGACAACTACGACAGCGACGACACGCTGCAGGCCAAGCTCCTCACCGGCAACTCCGGCTACGACATCGTCGTGCCGACCAGCAACTACGCAGGCAAGCAGATCGCAGCGGGCATCTTCGCACCGCTCGACAAATCGAAGCTGCCGAACCTCAAGTATCTCGATCCCGCACTGATGGCGCTCGTCGCCGGCGCAGATCCGGGCAACCAGTTCTCGGTGCCGTGGGCGTACGGCACGACCGGCCTCGGCTACAACGTCACCAAAGCGCAGAAGCTGCTTGGCAGCAACGTGCCGCTCAACAGCTGGGACGTCCTGTTCAAGCCGGAGAATCTCGCGAAGCTGAAGACCTGCGGCGTGTCGCTGCTCGACGCACCGGACCAGGTGTTCGCCGCCGCGCTGCACTACATGGGCAAAGACCCGATGAGCACGAATCCGGACGACTACCGCGCCGCGCTCGCGATGATGAAGAAGATCCGTCCGTACGTGACGCAGTTCAACTCGTCGGGCTACATCAACGATCTGGTCGGTGGCGACATCTGCTTCGCGTACGGCTATTCGGGCGACGTGGTGATCGCGAAGCACCGGACGCTGGAAGCGAAGAAACCATATAAGGTCGAGTACTACATTCCGCAGGGCGGGGCGCCCGTGTGGTTCGACGTGATGGCGATTCCGAAGGATGCGAAGCACAAGGAAGCCGCGCTCGAATGGATCAACTACATCGAGACGCCGCAGGTGCACGCCGCGATCACGAACGCCGTCTACTACCCGAGTGCGAACGCCGAAGCGCGCAAGTACGTCGACAAGGACGTGGCGAACGATCCGGCCGTCTATCCGCCGCAAGATGTCGTCAAGACGCTGTTCCTGATGAAGCCGCTGCCGCCTGAAATCCAGCGTCTGCAGACACGGCTCTGGACCGAATTCAAGTCCGGCCGCTAATACAACGGATCGCAGGAAGCAACCACGCAACTCCTGAAGCCCTCGGTACTCACCGGGGGCTTTGTTCGTCAAACGCGGTAAGAAACAGGTAGAAGCAATCGATCATGAGTGACCAGTCGAGCTTGCCGGGCACGGCCGGCAGTGTCGTCGGTAGCGCCGCCGGGGGTGCCAACGATAATTTCGTGCAGATCGTCGACGTCGTGAAGAAATTCGGCGAGACGGTGGCCGTCAAAGAGGTCAACCTGTCCATCCGCAAGGGCGAGCTGTTCGCGCTGCTCGGCAGCTCGGGCTGCGGCAAGTCGACCCTGCTGCGGATGATGGCTGGTCTCGAGAGCGTCACGTCGGGCAAGATTTTGATCGATGGCGAAGACCTCGCGCAGTTGCCGCCGTACCGGCGGCCGGTCAACATGATGTTCCAGTCGTATGCGCTGTTTCCGCACATGACGGTCGAGTCGAATGTTGCCTTCGGCCTGAAGCAGGAAGGTGTCCCGAAAGCGGAACTGAAAGACCGCGTGCAGAGCGCGCTCGAACTCGTGCAGATGGCGCGCTATGCGAAGCGCAAACCGCATCAGCTGTCGGGCGGCCAGCAGCAACGTGCGGCGCTCGCGCGTTCGCTGGTGAAGCGGCCGAAGCTGCTGCTGCTCGACGAGCCGATGTCCGCGCTCGACAAACAGATCCGTCAGCGCACGCAGATCGAACTCGTCAACATTCTCGACAAGGTCGGCGTGACCTGCATGATGGTTACGCACGATCAGGAAGAGGCGATGACGATGGCCTCGCGCCTCGCAGTGATGAGCGAGGGCGAGATCATGCAGCTCGGCACGCCGCATGAAGTCTACGAATTTCCGAACTGTCGTTTCTCGGCGGAGTTCATCGGCTCGACGAATCTGTTCGACGGCAATGTCGTCGAGGATGAGCCCGACCACGTCTTCATCGAAACTGCCGATCTGCCGACCCGTCTGTACGTGAGCCACGGCATCACCGGGCCGCTTGGCATGCCGGTGACGATCTCGGTGCGTCCCGAGCGCATCGCGCTCACGCGCAAGCCGCCTGAGGGCACCTTTAACTGGGGTAAGGGCGTCGTCTCGAACATCGCCTACATGGGCGGCTATTCGCTGTATCACGTGAAGCTCGATGGCGGCAAGACGGTGATCGCGAACGTCACGAGCCTTGCGCTCTCGGAGATCGACTCGCCGACCTGGGGCGACGAGGTTTATGTGCGCTGGAGCGCGTCGGCTGGCGTGGTGCTGACATCATGAAGCGCGCACTCGATGCTTTCATGGCGTGGCCGGTGCGGCGCTTCAACCTGAAGGGCAGCACGGCCGTCGTGGCGGGCCCGTTCATCTGGTTGTTGCTATTCTTCCTCGTGCCGTTCCTGCTGGTCGTGAAGATCAGCTTCGCCGATCTGCGGCTCGGCATTCCGCCGTACACGGAACTGGTCACCTTGAAGGACGGGGTGGTCCAGTTCGCGTTCGACCTGTCGCACTACGCGTTCCTGCTGACCGACAGCCTGTACTTCGCGACCTATGTGAACTCGGTGGTGGTCGCGGGGATTTCGACGCTGCTGTGCCTGCTGCTCGGCTACCCGATGGCGTACTACATCGCGCGCTCGAACCCGGCCACACGCAACATCCTGATGATGGCGGTAATGCTGCCGTTCTGGACGTCGTTCCTGATCCGCGTGTACGCGTGGATCGGCATCCTGAAGAACAACGGCCTGTTGAACAATTTCCTGATGTCGATCGGTCTCATTCATACGCCGATCGAGCTGTATCACACGAACGCGGCCGTCTATATCGGCATGGTGTATTCGTACTTGCCGTTTCTCGTGATGCCGCTCTACGCGCACCTCGTCAAGATGGACATGACGCTGCTCGAAGCCGCCTACGATCTCGGTGCAAAACCGTGGAAAGCCTTCTGGCAGATCACGCTGCCGCTGTCGAGAAACGGTGTGATCGCCGGTTGCCTGCTGGTGTTCATTCCGGCGGTGGGCGAGTACGTGATCCCGGAACTGCTCGGCGGCGCGAATACGCTGATGATCGGCCGCGTCATGTGGAACGAGTTCTTCGATAATGCGGACTGGCCGATGGCGTCCGCGGTGACGTGTGCAATGGTGTTGCTGCTGCTGGTGCCGATGGCGCTCTTCCAGTATTCGCAGGCGAAGGAACTGGGAGATAAGCGTTCATGAAACCGAATCGCATCCTCCAGTTCATCGCGCTCGGGATCGGCTTTCTGTTCCTGTATGTGCCGATCGTCAGTCTCGTCGTCTATTCGTTTAACGAGTCGCAACTCGTCACCGTCTGGACGCGGTTTTCGACGCGCTGGTATGCCGCACTTTTGCAGGACGACGAGCTGATCGCGGCGGCGTGGCTGTCGCTGCGTATCGCGCTGCTGACTGCTTTCGCATCGGTGTTCATCGGCACGTGGGCCGGCTTCGTGATGGCGCGTATGGGCCGTTTTCGCGGTTTCACGCTGTACACGGGGATGATCAACGCACCGCTGGTGATCCCCGAGGTGATTCAGGGCATCTCGCTGTTGCTGCTGTTCATCGAAATGGAGAAGTGGTTTGGCTGGCCGGCGGGGCGCGGCATCTTCACGATCTGGATCGGCCACGTGATGCTGTGTATTTCCTACGTCGCGATCATCGTGCAGTCGCGTGTGCGTGAGCTGCATCCGTCGCTAGAAGAGGCTGCGCTCGATCTCGGCGCGACGCCGTTACGCGTGTTCTTCGCGATCACGCTGCCGCTGATTTCGCAGGCGTTGATCGCGGGCTGGCTGCTGTCGTTCACGCTGTCGATCGACGATCTCGTGCTGTCGGCGTTCCTGTCTGGGCCTGGTTCGACGACGTTGCCGCTGGTCGTGTTTTCACGTGTGCGGCTTGGGTTGAATCCGGAGATGAATGCGCTCGCGACGCTGTTTATCGGTGTCGTGACCGCTGGCGTGATCATCGCGAATCATTTCATGCAGCGGGCGGAGAAGCGGCGGATGGCGGAAGCCGTTGGAGTGTAGCGTTATGACGAATCTCAGAGTGGCACGCCCCGTCAGCGATCTCTCCAGGTCGGAGCGCATGTATTGCGCCGCGCTCAACCTCGTTGCGCTGGCGAGATTTCAGGACCATCAGGGATTCGACGGCGTGATGTTGGGGCGGCCTGGCATGGACTATCACTTCGAGTTCACGCAGTGCCGTGCGCATCCGGTTGCGCCGTCTCCGACGCACGAGGATCTGCTGGTGTTTTATGTGCCCGACAGCGAGGAGTGGCAATCGACGTGTGATCGGCTGATCGAAAGCGGATTCATCGGTGTGCCGTCGTTCAATCCGTATTGGGACGTGTCGGGGCGAACGTTCGAGGACCATGATGGTTATCGTGTGGTTCTGCAGAGGGCGGCGTGGTCTCTTTGATGTAATGACGGGAGCGACAGGCTTGTGCGTGAAGCCGGTCGCTCAAACTCCGCTGTTAAACCCTATACCCAATCCGCAATCCACCCCAATGCCGCCCACCGACAAAAATCGGCGCGGACACATCCTTCATCAGCACAAACGCATTCCCGCCCATGTCGCGCCGATACGTCTGCAGCAAAAAGCGCTTCGTATGCGTACCCGCGGCGCGTCCGGTGCGATCGTCGAAGAGTCGCCGGTTGCGGCAATGCGCCGCGTTCCACACCGGGTCCGCGCCCTGCGGTTGTGAGAACTTCAGGTTATGGGTCGGCAGGTAACCATGCGTATCGACGGCGGCGCAGAACGCGACGCGCGGATCGAGTGAAAGCAGCGGCTCCTGGATCGCAGGCAGCACGCGGTCGGTGAACATCGTGAAGCGCGTCATGAACTGCGGCGGATCGGTGCCGGGCATCGGCTCGTAGTGCGCATCGAACAGATCATCGAGTGCGATATCGCCGCGAGCCACGGCGGCCTCGAAGGTTTTGCCGATTTTCTCAGCAGCACGCTGGGCCGCTTCGATAAACGGCGTATCGGTCGTCTCGACGCCGGTTGCCGCGGTCAGTTCGATCAAGGTCTCGGATACGCCGAGCAGATTACCGAGCCGGTTTTTCGCCTGCACGAAATTCTCGCTCGAATCCTCGACACCGCCCGCCAGTTCCAGCACCTGCGCCTCGAGCCCGTTGCATTGCGTTTCGATCTCGCCGGTCAGCGTCGCGATCTGGCTCGCTTCGTCGTTGAGCTGCGTGATCGCGTGGCCAGTCGCATGAACGACATCGCCGATCATGCGCGTGCCTTCGCGCACGCGATGGGCGCGTTCGGTGTTGATCGAGCCCTCGGCGATCAACTGTTCGGTCTGTTGTGTGAGTTGGGCGAGCGTCGTTTCGATCTGGCCGGTCGCCTGCGCCGTTTTCGCCGACAGGTTCTTCACTTCGGCGGCGACCACGGCGAAGCTCTTGCCCGAATCGCCGGCTCGCGCCGCTTCGATTGCCGCATTGAGCGCGAGCAGATGGGTTTGCCGCGCGATCAGCGAAATCTCTTCCGACACGCGGCTCACATGCGCGAGCGCGGCGCGCAGCGCGCCGATCTGGCTTTCGATCACGGTGACGCCTTCCACGAGCCCGTGAATGTCCGCCAGCGATGTTTCGAGCGTCTGCTGCGACTGTTCGACGCTCGTCGCGGCCCGTGCGCTGACGCTGCGCATTTCGCGGGCGGCTTCGGCGATGCGGTGATTGCCCGCCATCGTTTGCGCCGCCGAGTCGCGCAATGCGCGGCACACGTGGGCCTGATTCTGGACGCGCGCGGCGACTTCATCGACGTGGCCGGACACATCGCAGATCTCGATGCCCAACGTGCCCGCCTGGGCGGCGATATCGCCGACTACGGTGCGCGAACGGGCGGGGTTGCGCAGACGCGAAAAACTGAAGCGCGGCATGACGGTGTCTCCTGATCGATCCCACGCGAGAGGGTCGCGGGATGGGCGGTAGCGGGGTCGTCGCCGTGCGGTGCTGTGCTGCACGAACGCCTCGCCTGCTGTCCGCGTTTACGGCGTTTGCGCGCAGAACTTGATACGGGATGTCCCGTGGCCGATATCATGCGGATTCACCGGCAGGGTTTCGCTTGCCTTGTTTTTACTCGCGCGTCGCATCAACACCGCATGCATCGATGATCGAAGGACTTTTCCGCGTCGGACTCTGGCACCAGCTTGTCCAGCTGTGGGAGCTGATCGTGCTCGTCTGCCGCTTTGTGTGGGATCTGCTGCGTTTTCTCGGCGGCGGATGAACGCTCGACGTCATGCATCGCGCGGTGAACTCGGGTAACGTGGGACGCAAGTCGCGCAACGCCGCTTACTTCAGCTACTCATTTCAGTCACTTACTTTCCGTTACGACAGGATCCCCCGATGAGTTTCGATTCCACCCAGCGCTTCACCGACCGCGTCGCGGACTACGTGAAATACCGGCCCACTTATCCGCGCGACGTCGTAGATTTTCTGCACGACGAATGCGGGGTAGCGGACGATGCGCGGGTGGCCGATATCGGCGCAGGGACCGGTATTTCGACGAAGCTGTTTCTCGATGCGGGCCATCCGGTCGTAGCAGTCGAGCCGAATCAGGCGATGCGTTCAGCCGCCGATGCATGGCTCGGTGGCGAAGCGTCGTACCGCAGCGTCGCCGGCACCGCCGAAGCCACGACGCTCGACGCAGGCAGCCTCGATCTGGTGATCGCGGGCCAGGCGTTCCACTGGTTTAATCCGGTGACGGTGCGCAACGAATTCGCACGCATTCTCACGACACAAGGGCGTGTCGCGCTGTTCTGGAACAGCCGCCTGCTAACCGGTTCGGTGTTTCTCGAAGAGTATGAGGCGCTGCTGCAACGCTACGGCGTCGACTATCAGGAAGTCGCCGATACCTATGGCGACGACGCGACGATGATCCGCTGGTTCGGTACGCGCTTCGTCGGCAACGGATGTTTCCCGAACGTGCAGCCACTCGATTTCGACGGATTGAAAGGGCGCCTGATGTCGTCGTCCTACGCGCCCAAGGAAGGGCACGCGAATCATGCGCCGTTGCTGGCTGCACTGCGCGATCTGTTCGAGCGCACCGAACAGCACGGCACGATCGAATTCAGGTACGACACTCGGGTTTACGTCGGCCGCGCTACGGACTAACGGTCGGCTAGCGTTCCGGGCAACGCCTGCGACACTCAGGCCGGCAGTACCGCCGTTTTCTCCACGAGAAACGCACGCAGGTCGCGCAGCACCTGCTCGGGCGCTTCCTCCATCGGCACGTGACCGAGCGTCGGGTACATGATCGACCGCGCGCCCGGAATGCGGTTCGTGAATTCCGCGGCGTGTGCAGGCGGAATCCAGCGGTCTTTTGCGCCCCACAGCACCAGCGTGGGCACATTGAGCGTCTTCATGGTATCGGTGTCGACTTCCTTGAAGTCGAGCGTCGGCACCATCTTGCCGATCGCGGTGCGCGCGCCTTCCGCATGGAAAAACTCGATATAGCGGCGCAGCGTTGTCGCCGACAGCTTGCGTGGATCGCCGTAGACATTGCGCACCGCGCTCTTGACGATCGGCTCCGGCAGCCACCAGGGCGAGCTTGCGCGGACCAGCGCGTAGTTGAACAGGTCGATGTAGATCGGCAGCTTCATCGGAAAGCCGGCCGAATCGATCAGCACGAGTTGCTCGACCGCTTCGCGATGCCGCACCGCGTAATCCCACGCAATCATGCCGCCGAGCGAATTGCCGATCAGCGTCGCACGGCTCACGCCAATCGCCTGCATGAACGTATCGATGAAACGCCGGTAGGTCGGCAGGTTCATGGTTTCGATGCCGCCCGACGCATTGCGTAGCGGTCCCGTCACACCGAACGGCGGCAGGTCGAGGCGAATGACGCGGTACTCGCGTGCGAGATCTCCGGCGATGCCATCCCATGTATGTAGCGAAGCGGCGAACCCGTGGATCATTACGAGCGTGCGCGGGCCCGTGCCCTGTTCGACGTAGTGCACGTCGCCGCCCATGATCTGCACGAACTTCGAGCCGCTTTGCGTGTAGCGGCTGCGCAGATCGGCGCGCGGCACACTGGTGATACCCAGCCGCGCGGCGAGCGAGCGGCGCGGCAGCGGAGCCGGCTGTGCGGGCGAGATGGATTCGAGGCTTGCCATGTGATGTGTCTCCCTGATCGGCGGCTGTTGCCGCCTCAGTGTTTACCGCAATGTCTACAGGTGTCTACCGCATCTGGCAGAGAGTAGACAACTGTACACATCCCGTCAAGATCGTTTAGAGTGCATGCATTCCGGCCTTCCGCGCCGTTTTGCAGGACGTCATGGAACTCGAATCCGGCATCGAACCCGAGCTTGATCTGGATCAGGAGCTTGCCCCGGGCAAGCGCAAGCTGATCGAAGCGGCGCTGCGGCTCACCGCTGGCGGCCGCGGCTTTGCCACGCTTGGCCTGCGCGAACTGGCTCGCGAGGCGGGGCTCAATCCGAACACGTTCTATCGCCATTTCGATACGCTCGATGCGCTCGCGCGCGAGGCGGTCAGCTGGGTGAGCCGGCGTCTACGGCCGATGCTGCGGCGCGAGCGCTGGCTCGCCGCACACGATGAACCGCTTAGCGTGCCGCGTCGCGCCAGCGCGGCGTTTTTTGCGTTCGCGCTCGACAATCGCGAGGCGTTTCTCAGTGCACTCGCCGAATATCACGGCACGTCGCCGGCGCTGCGCGAAGCGGTGCGTGCGAACCTCAACGAGGTCGCCGCCGAGATGGCCGACGACGTCGTGCAACTGGAGCTGATGCCGTCGCTGTCGCGCGCAACGATCGACGAAATCTGCACGCAGATCGTGCTGCAGCTGTTTCATCTGTCGCACGAGTACATCGTGAACGCGGTGAATCGCGAGGCGCTGGTCGACTATGCGGAGCGTTTCATCGTCCGGCTGTTTGCGGGTGCGATGGTGCTCGTGCAGCACGATCCGGCTGCGCCGGTGGCGGCTTCGGTGGTGTCATGAACCGGTAGCGTTACGCGCTGTGTATTGAAGCGCGTTGATGAAAAAGAAAAACACCCTGCGGGCAGCGCGCACGCAGGGTGTCGGAACAGCGGTACCGCGATGTTTGAAACGGTGATCGCTTAAGTATCGGACCAGCCGCCCGAATCGTCGTTGCTGCCCATATCGACGCCGCCACCTCCGCCACCACCGTCGTTCCAGTCGTTCGATCCCCGACCGAAATCGAGGCCGCCATTGTCGCCACCGGCGGCACGACGTCGTGCCTCTTCGTCGTCGACGATCACGTCACGTTCGACGACCCGGTCGCGGCCCGAATTCAGCGCTTCGCCGAGCAGCACACCGGTGAGCAGCCCGCCCATCCCACCACCGAAACCGCCACCTTGCTGAACGATGACCGGCGGTTGCTGTTGCGGATAGTAGGGCGGTTGTTCCTGCGAACGACCGAAGCGTTCATCCGCTTCGCGCGCGTACGGGGACTGGCCGGGTGCCGGTGCCGCACCGGCAGGGTAAGGATCAGGGCGGCCATCGGCGCGCGCTTTCAGGCTTTCTACGCGACGGTCGAGTTCGTCGAGCTGATAGGGCGGCACCGGGTTCTTGCCGTTCGATAGCGCTTCGACCTGCTCGCGCAATTGCCCTTCGACGCCTTCAACTTCTTTCTCGAGCACATCGTGTCCGGGCGCGGTAGACAGGCGCACGTCGAGCTTCAGCGAACGCACGGCATTCAACAGATCGGTGGCGCGTTTCAATTGCGTGCGGCGTTCGTCGTCGCTACGCGAATCGTCTTTCGAGCGTGCACGCCGCAGGGTCCAGCGCAGCACGAACGCAATCGCCGCTATGAGCAGGGCGATGCCGATCCACGAACCGGTCGAGGGGCCGTGACTTTGCGACGCCTGCGGCGCGAACGCCGTGTTTTGCTGCGCGAACGAGTTGCCGCCGGTGCTGTTCGTGGGCGCGCCGCCTGCGCGCTGCTCCGCGTTGCGGCGAATCCGCGCTTCGGTCTGTGCGAAACGCGTCGGATCGGTGAAGCGGATTTGCGGATCGAGTGCCTTCGCCTGCTGGATCTGCGCGAGCGCGTCGCCGGAGCGGCCTTCGCGATCGAGCACCTGACCGTACAGGTAGTGCGCGTGCGCATTGTTCGGATGCGCTTCGAGCACCTGCGTCAGCCCGCTATCGGCCTGCTGCCAGTTGCCCTGCGACATCGCCGATTCGATCTGCTGGACGCTCGGCACCGCGAACGCAGCGGTCGAAGCGAGCATCAGCGACAGACACGCTGCTGCGAGGAATTTCTTCATGATGCGGACCGGGCGGCTAGCCGCCCGTCTCCATGTGTCGATCGGAACCGGTGCAGGGCACCGGTGCCGATTTCATGCAAGATGGTTGCGCGGTAGTGCGATACCCGTCCTGCCAACCAGACTACTGCGCAGGCGTATTCAACTGCTTCTTCAGTGCTTCGAGACGGTCTTCGACGGACGGGCCGCGGTTCAGATCCGCGAGCTTGTCGTCGAGGGCCTTGCCGCTTTTCGTGTCGGCGGAATTAAGCCGTGCGTCGGAGCGCGCATTCGACAGCGCCACCTTGTCTTCGAGCTTCTGGAAATCTTCCGACAGATTCTTGCCGCCGATCCCACCGAGCGCGCTGGCCGCGACATCCTTGGCCTGGGCGATCTGCTGCTTGGCCTGCAGAATATTAGAGCGTGCATTCAGATCGTTACGGCGCTGACGCATGTCGTCGATCTGCTGCTTGAGCTGGTCGACGGAAGGTTCCAGCGTGGACAGTTCGCTCGCGAGCGCATTGCGTTCGGCTTCCGCGTTCGCCTGGGCACCGAGCGCTTCGCGCGCGAGGTTTTCATCGCCCGATTGCAGCGCGCGCTTCGCGCCGTCTTCGTACTTCTTCGCTTTGTCTGCGGCGACGTCGCGCTTGCTTTGCTGCGTGGCGACCTGCGCCTGAATCTCGATCAGCGAGTTTTCCGCTTTCGCGATGCTGTCGTCGAGTTCGCGAACGATCTGCCGCGAGTCGCGCGACGGGTCCTGCACGGAATCGGCAGCGTCGTTGAGAAGACCCTTGAGCGTGCGCGAAATGCTGTCAATAAGCGACATGAAACCCTCCATTGATTGAAAACGGCGCCAGGCGTCCAGCGCCAGCCTGCGCCGCGCGAAAAACGCGTGCTGCACAGGTTGTGCGCAGTGGCGCCGACCCGGACATCGGGGCGCTCGCGCGAATTGCAATAGTCTGGCCACGAATAAGCAGGTAACAACGCTATACGTCGTAAAAGATCCTAAAGGGCCAGACTGCCCGCGGATATTACACCACGGCCTCCCTTAAAACGGTCTTAAAAGGCCGGTTTCGAAAACCGTTTTACATGTGTTTCAAAACGGTATCGTGAACGTCTATTGGCAGCCGTTTTTATGGTCGCTTTTGTCACTATTCGCAGGTCGTCGACGATGCACGTTGCAACGTTCGCGGGTCAGGCGAAATGTCCGTCGGGGGTTGCTGGATCAGGGTGTGAGTCGTCTTCTTCTGAATGAGTTGCGCGGCGCGTGCGGGGTGCTTTCGCGGCGTTCGCAGCGAGCGACGCAGCTTTTGCCGCGGTCACGCGCGCAGCGGCTTCTGCCGCCGCCTGCTGGTCTTCGGCGCTGGTGTCGGTCAGCGGTGCATCGAGCGCACCGGCCGCCGCCGCGACAGCCGCTGCGGTTGCGGCAAGCGCGTCATGATGCGCTCGCAGTGCGTCGGGCACCGACAGCGGGGCACTGGGTTGTTCGCCAGGCGGTGCGACGTCCGCTGGATTGGGCGTGTCGCGTGGATCGACTGTCGTGGTGGTTTTTGCAGCGGCACGCGGGGCAGTACGCGGTTTCGTCGCGGTGCGCGCGACCCGTTGCAATGCTTCGTTCAGTGCATCCGGTTCGCGCGGTGCATTGAGCCGGTCGACGATGCTGGCCGCCTTCACCTGTTCGCTGGTCGCGCCGAAGCTGAGTACGGCCCGGCGCATCAGTTCGCTGACGCTGATCCCGAGGCCTTCTGCGCTCGCGGCGATCGCGCGTTTCTGCGCGGCCGTGACGAATACGACGATGCGTTCGGTAGGCTTGCTCATGATCGGCTCACGTGCCTTGTTGATTTCGTTGCGTGCGGGCGCGGGGCGCCACGCCATGTCATGCGCGCCGCCGCCTGATGACTTCATCATAAGTCGAGTTGTCCGGATGCGAAACCGGGCGGTGCATGAAAATGCCGTGACTTCAACAAGTTGTACGCTTTTCGGCAGGTTTGTCCACAGGGTGTTCAACATTTTCTGTTGATAACCGTCGGGCATCGCACAGACCGCCCGGACGGCGTGCCCGCGCGGTACAAACGGGGTTACGCGAGCATTCGTGGGGCATGGAGTGAGGGAATTCTTACAAAAAAACTGGCAAACAGGCCGCTTGATTTCTTTAGAATGCGCTGTTACGTTGCGCCGGAATCTTTCCCCGGCGCACCATGCGGCCCCCGGGGCTCGATGCCGCATGGCGGTGTCTGCCTCGCACAGCGCCGTCCGTCCGGGCGCAGAAGGTGCGCCTCGACGCGCCAACCATTCCAGTCATGCCTATCATTAAACGACCGCATTCTTCCCAGTCGCCCGGCCAGTCCGGAGATCGCGAACCCCGCTTCAATGCCGGTACTCCCACGGGACGACCGCGCGAAAACCACACGCCGCGCCGACGTTCGTTCGGCGTGACGCTCACGCTGTGGTTTGCCGGATTCTTTGCGACGCTTGCCGTGATCGGCTCGCTGATCATCGGCTATGCGCTCGTCGTGATGGGGCCGCAACTACCGTCGCTCGATTCGCTGACCGACTATCGTCCGAAGGTACCGCTGCGCGTCTACACAGCGGACCACGTGCTGATCGGCGAATTCGGCGAAGAGCGTCGCAGCCTCGTGCGCTTCCAGGACATCCCCGATATCCAGAAGAAAGCGGTCCTCGCCATCGAGGATTACCGCTTCTACGAACACGGCGGCGTCGACTTCCTCGGTATTCTGCGGGCGGGGATTGCCGACCTGATGCACGGCGGCGCATCGCAGGGCGCGAGCACGATCACGATGCAGGTGGCGCGCAACTTCTTCCTGTCGAGCGAAAAGACCTATACGCGCAAGATCTACGAAATGATGCTTGCGTACAAGATCGAACGCGCGCTGACGAAGGACCAGATTCTCGAGCTGTACATGAACCAGATCTATCTGGGCGAGCGTGCTTACGGCTTTGCCGCGGCCGCGCGCGTGTATTTCGGCGAGGACCTGAAGGACGTCACGCTGGCCCAGGCCGCGATGCTCGCGGGGCTGCCGAAGGCGCCGTCCGCGTATAACCCGGTGGTCAACCCGAAGCGCGCGAAGATTCGCCAGGAATACATCCTGAAGCGGATGCTCGATCTGAAGTACATCACGCAGGATCAGTACGATCAGGCCGTGAAGGAAGACATTCATACGAAGACGGCCGGCAACGAATACAGCGTGCATGCGGAGTACGTCGCCGAAATGGTGCGTCAGATGATGTATGCGCAATACCGCGACGAAACCTACACGCGCGGCCTGAACGTGACGACGACGATCGATTCCGCCGATCAGACCGCAGCCTACGATGCGGTGCGCAAGGGGGTGATGGATTACGAACGCCGCCACGGCTATCGCGGACCCGAAGGGTACGTCGAACTGCCGCCGCCCGGCGACGACCGCGATCAGGCCATCGAGGACACGCTCACCGATCACCCCGACAACGGCGAGATCATCGCCGCGGTCGTGACGGCCGCGGCGCCGAAGCAGGTGACGGCACAGGTACTCGACGGCACGGTTGCGACGATCAGCGGCGACGGGTTGCGTTTCGTGGCGGCAGCGCTGTCGCCGCGCGCGTCGCAGACGTTGCGCATCAAACCGGGTTCGATCGTGCGTTTGATTGCCGACGCGAAGGGCAACTGGCAGGTCACGCAGTTGCCGCAGGTGGAAGGCGCGCTCGTGTCGCTGACGCCGCAGGACGGCGCGATTCGCGCGCTGATCGGTGGCTTCGACTTCAACAAGAACAAGTTCAACCACGTAACGCAGGCCTGGCGTCAGCCGGGTTCGAGCTTCAAGCCGTTCATCTATTCGGCGGCGCTCGAAAAGGGTCTGGGACCGGCCACGATCATCAACGATGCGCCGCTCTATTTCCCGCCGACGACACCCGGCGGCGACGCCTGGGAACCGAAGGACGACGATCAGCCCGATGGTCCGATGCCGATGCGCGTTGCATTGGAGAAGTCGAAGAACCTCGTGTCGATCCGCATTCTGTCGTTCATCGGCACGAAGTACGCGCAGGACTACGTCACGCAGCGTTTCGGTTTCGATGTCGACAAGACCCCGCCGTATTTGCCGATGGCGCTCGGCGCCGGTCTCGTCACACCACTGCAGGCAGCGGGTGGGTACTCGGTGTTTGCGAACGGCGGTTATCGCATCAATCCGTATCTGATCGCGGAAGTGGACGATGCGCGCGGCGAGCCGCTGTCGAAAGCGCAGCCGCTCGTGGCCGGTCACGATGCGCCGCAAACCCTGACACCGCGCAACGCCTACATCATGAACAGCCTGATGCACTCGGTGGCGACGGTGGGTACCGGCGCGGGGACGAACGTGCTGCATCGCTCGGACCTGCAGGGCAAGACCGGGACGACGAACGATGCGAAGGACGGCTGGTTCGCCGGCTATCAGCAGTCGCTTGTGGCTGTTGCGTGGATGGGCTACGACCAGCCGAAATCGCTCGGTAGCCGCGAATTCGGCGCACAGCTCGCGCTGCCAATCTGGGTCGAGTACATGCAACGCGCCTTGCGTGGCATCCCGCAGGCCGAACCTGCGATGCCGGATAGCGTCACCACGGTCGACGGCGAGCTGTACTTTGCAGGCGTCACGCCGGGCAACGGGTTTGTCGCGAGCATCGGAATGGACGCAGCGAATCCGCTCGGAGGGGGAACGGACGCCGTGGGCAATCCGGGTGGGCTGACGCCGCCGCCGGTGCCGACCGTGTCGTCGGGTGAGAAGCAGCAGATTCTCGATCTATTCGAATCGAACAAGCCTTGATCGTGTCTTGATCCGGCCGCGCGTGAATGCAGTGTGCGTTCACGCGCGGCGTGTGTGACGCGCGCGGCGTATCGGCCAGCAGCAGCGGAAAGCTGCCTTCATTCAAGCACCTGGCGTGGTTGTCCGGGTGTTATCAACAGGTCTTTCAACACAATCTGTGGACAACGTTGCGATCCGTGCCGGGTTGCGTTGCTCGGTTCGATGTCGTCAATCAACCGCTCACGCGGGGTCGACTGGGCCGTGGTCGTCGCAGTGATTGCCGTGCGGGTGGTGCAGGTGGCCATCGACGAGATAGTCGACGTGATCCCCATGCGGCACCGCTTCGTGACCGCACCCGGGTCCGTGAATGTGTTTCGGGTCGTGGCCACCGCGGCCAGGTGTGCATTGATCCGGATTCCTCGCGCTCACTTCGAGCCGGTGCTCGTCTACATGATTGCCGTGCGGGTGATGCAGATGCCCGTCATGGAGATAATCGGTGTGATCGTTGTGCCTGATCGCAGTATGCCCACAGCCGGGGCCATGCTCGTGGTCGTGGTGAGCGTGATGGGGTTCGTTGCAGGTGCTCATCTGGGTGCTCCATGGTTGATGGGTAGCCGCCAGCCGGGAGGGCCGAATGCACAACGGGTCGGCTGGATCGACCCGTTGGCCACGGACGGTTCAACGCCTCATTGCTCTCCCATAGTAGGTTACGCGATGGCTTGTGACGCGGAAAATTGAGCAAAAGGCGCGAACGCGTCGCCGCCTCCTCGCTTGATTCAGTACGGACCTGCACGACCGTGCACCCGCTGCGGCAATACCATTCGCATCAGATACTTAAGGCTGCTGCGCGATACTTATCAACAGCTCTGTCAACAGAAACTGGGGATAACTCCGTCGTCACGCGATCATGTTTTGCATCGATCGCGTGACGACGCGACACTTTTCGCACCACGCTACAAAAGCACTGCGCGCTCAACGCGTTAGCGCGCTTGTCCTGATGTTTTCAACAGCCTGTTCAACATGAACTGGGGATAACTGCTGCGCTCCTTCAGTCGTGTGCGGCGCTGGCCGATGCGGGCGAAGCCGTAGTTGTCGCTGTCGCTGTCGCCGTTGCTGCAGATGCAGTGGCCGTTGAAGGCAACGGATTGCCCATTGCCTGGAACAGCGTCGCCGTATCGGTGAGCCGCGCGCCCGTGTAGCGAATCTCATCGAGCCGTGCGTTGCGATATTGCTGTTCGCTCGAACGCGTGTTCGTCACCGCCACCGCGCCGAGGCGATAACGTGCCGACGTTTCGGTGAAGATCTGCTGCGCGGAGCGGGCCGCCGTACTCGCGGCATCGAGCGCCTGCGCGTCGTGTTCGAGCGATGCAAGCGTATCGGCGACGTTCTGGAACGCAGCCAGCACGGTCTGACGATATTGCGCGACCGCGGCTTCGTAGGTATCGACGGCTGCGCGGCGTTGTGCGAACAGCGCGCCACCGTGGAAGATCGGTTGCGTGAGCGACGCACCGATACTCCAGAGCGCGCCTGCGCCCGATGTCGCGAGCGGCCAGCTAAAACCGCCTCTGCCCATCGACGCCGTCAACGACAGGCTCGGAAACATCTGTGCGGTCGCGACGCCGACTTCGGCGGCGGCGGCTTTCAACGTCGCATCGGCGGCGCGGATGTCGGGCCGTGCACGCAACAGATCGGACGGCACCGAGACTGGCACGTCTTCCGGCACGTGCAGGCTCGCGAGATCGAGATCGGCCGGTGCGGCATCGGGCGTGCGGCCTAGCAGCACGGCGAGCGCGTGGCGCGTCGTCAGCCACTGCTGACGCAGGCCGGGCAGGCTCGCCGACAGCGTTGCGGCGTTTTGCTGCGCGCCTAGCAGATCGCTGTGCGAGGCCGCGCCGAGTTCGTAGCGCCGCTTCGTGTCGTCAGCCTGCTGGTTAGCGAGCGCGACGAGACGCTCAGTCGTGTCCACCTGCTCGTGCAGCGCTGCCGCGTTGATCGCTGCCGACACGATGTTCGCCGCGAGCGACCGGCGTGCTGCATCGAACTGGTACGCCTGGGTGTCGACGCGTGCGGCCAGTGCCTTGTCCGCGAGGCGTGCCGCGCCGAACAGGTCGAGCGTGTAGTTCGCCTGGATCTCGCCGACGAACACGTTGTAGAGCGCGGTGTTCGGGCCGAAGGCCGGGAAGCCGAGTGCCCGCTCGCGCGTCGCCTGGCCGTTGGCGTCGATTGTCGGTAGCAGCGAGCTGCCGATCTGCGCACGCAACTGTTCGTGCGCGGCCGCGAGGTTCTTGTCGGCGGCGGCGAGCGTCGGGCTGTTACGCAACCCTTCGTCGACCAGTGCGTTCAGGTCGTCCGAGCGATAGAGCTTCCACCATTCGGGCACCGCTTGTGCGCCGGCGACGAACCGTTGCGTGACGCCGTTGGCCTGTACCGTTTGAGTGGGCTGAGGTTCGGCGCCGTAATGGGCCGGTTGCGGCATCGCAGGCGGCGCGCCGTTTGGACCGAACGAACACGCAGCAAGCGTGAAGGCGAGGGCGGCGCCGCAGGACAGTGCGGTGACAGTGCGGCGCGAGGAAGAGGTCTTCATGATCAGTTTCCCGAATGCGCAGACGCGTCGGCGTGCGGATCGCGCTCGTTGCCGCGTACGCGGAACCACGTTGCATAGAGCGCAGGCAGATAGAACAGCGTCAGCACGGTGGCGCTCGTAATCCCGCCCATCAGCGCGGTCGCCATCGGTCCGAAGAAGTTCGAACGCAACAGCGGAATCAGCGCGAGCACCGCGGCGGCCGCAGTCAGCGTGATCGGCCGGAAGCGGCGCACGGTGGCGCCGACAATCGCATCGAACCGTTGATGGCCGGCTGCGATGTCCTGCTCGATCTGGTCGACGAGAATCACCGAGTTGCGCATGATGATGCCGAACATCGCAATCACGCCGAGCATCGCGACGAAGCCGAATGGCTGGCCGAACATCAGCAGCGTTGCGACGACACCGATCAGCCCGAGCGGCGCTGTCAGCACGACCATCAGCACGCGTGAGAAGCTTTGCAGCTGGATCATCAGCAGCACCAGCACGGCGATCACCATGATCGGCATCTGCGCGTTGATCGACGTTTGTCCCTTCACACTTTCCTCGACTGCGCCGCCGATCTCGATGCGGTAGCCGACCGGCAGCGTGCTGCGAATCGAAGCGAGCGCGCCGTCGACCGCATGCGTCACGTCAATGCCCTGTGCATTCGCGATGACATCCGATTGCACGGTGATGGTCGGCTGGCGATCGCGTTCCCACACCACGCCGTATTCGAGGTCGTTGCGCAGCGCGCCAAGTGTGCCGAGCGGCACCGGGCCATTGGGCGTCGGCATCGCCAGCGTCAGCAACTGCGACGGGTCGACGCGTTCGCTCTTCGGTGCGCGCAGATCGACGCTGATCAGCTTGTCGCGTTCGCGGTACTGCGTGACGGTGTAACCGGACAGCGTCATCGCGAGGAAACTCGAGACGTCGTCGGAGGTGACACCCAGGTCGCGGGCCTTCTTCTGATCGATCTCGAAGCGTACCGAACGCTCGGCGGGCTCATCCCAGTCGAACTGCACGTTGGTTGTGTGCGCGTCGGCACGCATCGTTGCAGCGACGCGTTCGGCGATTGCGCGCACGGTCGCGATGTCATCGCCGCTTACGCGGAACTGCACCGGGTAACCGACCGGCGGGCCGTTCTCGAGCCGGGAGAGCCGCGTGCGGACCGCGGGATACTGGTTGCGCAAGATCGGTTCGAGCCACTGCGCGAGTTTCTCGCGATCTTCGACGCTCTTCGCCGTAACGACGAACTGCGCGAAATTCGCTTGCGGCAATTGCTGGTCGAGCGGCAGATAGAAACGCGGCGCACCGGTGCCGACGAAGTCGACCATATGATCGATTTCCGGCCGGCCATCGAGCGTTTTCTCGAGCCGTTGCGCCTGCCGCAACGTCGCCTCGAACGATGCGCCTTCGGGCAAGCGCACGTCGATCAGCAACTCGGGACGATCCGAACTCGGGAAGAACTGCTGCGGCACGAGCGTGAAGCCCGCGAGCGCCACGACGAACAGCGCGACGGTGATACCGAGCACGACGAAGCGCCGCTCGATACACCAGCTGATCCAGCCGCGCAGGCGGCCGTAGAAACGCGTGTCGTAGATGTCGTGCTCGTGTTCATGCTCTTCGGTCACGCCTTCAACGTGGGCGGGCTCAGGCGTTGCGCGCTTGCGCTCGGGCAACAGGTGATACCCGAGCAACGGAATCAGCACGACCGCGGCAAGCCACGACGCGATCAACGCGATGGCGGAGACTTCGAAGATCGAGCGCGTGTATTCGCCGGTACTCGATTTGGCGAGGGCGATCGGCAGAAAGCCGGCTACCGTGACGAGCGTGCCGGTCAACATCGGAAACGCGGTGCTCGTATAGGCGAACGCGGCCGCGCGGGTACGGGTCCAGCCCTGTTCGAGTTTCACGGCCATCATTTCGACTGCGATGATCGCATCGTCGACAAGCAGCCCGAGTGCCAGCACGAGCGTACCGAGCGAGACCTTGTGCAGCCCGATATTGAACAGGTACATGCACAGCGCGGTCACGGCGAGCACGATTGGAATCGAGATCACGACGACCATGCCGGTGCGCACACCGAGCGACACCAGGCTCACCACGAGTACGATCGCGATGGCTTCGGCGACCGCTTCGAGGAAGTCGTCGACTGAATGCGACACGGCGTGCGGCATGCTCGACACTTCGACGAGTTTCAGCCCCGCTGGCAGCGATGCGCGTAGCTGCGCCATGCTCGTGTCGAGCGCCTTGCCGAGGCGGATGACGTCGCCGCCAGGCTGCATCGTTACGCCGATGCCGAGCACATCGTGGCCGTTAGCGCGCATCTGCGTCGACGGTGGATCGTCGTAACCGCGCTTGATTGTCGCGATGTCGCCGAGGCGGAACGAGCGGTTGTTGATGCGGATCAACGTATCGGCGAGCGCTTTCACGTCGCCGTACTGGCCGGTCGGGCGTACGAAGACGCGGTCGTCGGCGGTGGTCAGCGTGCCCGCGGGCGACACGCTGTTCTGCGCGTTGATCGCCTGGGCGAGCTGCTGCGGCGAAATGCCGAGACGCGTGAGCTGCGTGTTGGCGATCTCGATGTAGACGTGCTGGTTCGGATCGCCGAAATAATCGACCTTGCCGACACCCGGCACGCGCAGCAGGACGGTGCGCAACTGGTCCGCGTAATCGTGCAGTTGCGCCGCGGAGAAACCGTCGCCCTGCAGCGTGTAGATATTGGTGTAGACGTCGCCGAACTCGTCATTGAAGAACGGGCCCTGCACGCCGGGTGGCAGTGACGTCGCAATGTCGCCTACTTTCTTGCGCACCTGGTACCAGGTTTGCGGCACATCGGCGACCGGCGCGGAGTCCTTCATCGTGAAGAAGATCATCGATTCGCCGGGTCGCGAGTAGCTGCGCAGAAAATCGATTGACGGTGTTTCCTGCAGCTTGCGGCCGATCCGGTCGGTGACCTGTTCCTGCACCTGGCGCGCGGTGGCGCCGGGCCAGAAGGTCTGGATCACCATCACGCGGAACGTGAACGGCGGATCTTCCGATTGCGCAAGCCGCGTGTACGCCATGATGCCGAACAGCGTGGCGAGTGAGATCAGGAAGACGACCAGCGCCTGATGTCGCAGCGCCCACGCGGACAGATTGAAGCGTCCCTCTTCGTGTGCTGCGCTCATGACGCGAAGTCCTCGGGATGCAGCGGCGCCATCACGCGGACCTTTTCGCCTGCGGTGACCGTATGCACACCTTGCAGCACGACGCGTTCGCCGTTTTTCAACCCATCGGAGATGGCGACCGTGCGTTCCTGGTAGCGTGCGACCTGCACGCGGCGCAGTTCGAGGACGTCGTCGCTGCGCACGACCCACACGGCCGGTGTGTTGCCGTCGTGGAAGAGGGCGGTGGCGGGCACTGTGAACGATGCGACAGCAGGCTGCGTCGCGCTACCGCTGAGTGCGACATCGGCGGTCATGCCGAGGCGCACGTCGCTGCCGGGGTTCTCGAGCGTCAGCCGCGCGCGCCACGTACGGCTTTGCGGATCGGCGGCCGGCGACAGTTCGCGCACGCGCGCGACAAAGCTGCGGCCCGGCAGCGCGGCGAGCGTGACCTTCGCGGTCTGGCCAACGGCCAGCGCGGCGAGCGCGTTTTCCGGCGCATCGACGACGATGTCGATGTCGCCGCTCCACGCGAGGTTATAGACAGCCTGTCCCGCCGATACGTTTTGCCCGGTGTCGGCCTGCTCGGCGGTGATCACGCCGGCGTGGTCGGCGGCGAGCGTCGCGTATTGCAGCTGGTCTTTCGACAGCGCGGCTTGCTGCGCGGCCTGGTCGCGCTGGGCGCTCGCCGACGCGTACGAATCTTCAGTCTGTTCGAGCTGGGCCTGAGCGATCAGGTTGTCGCGCGCCTGCGCGCGGTCGCGATCGAGCTGTTGTTTCGCGTAGACCAGACGATGTTGCGCGGCGTCGAGCTGGGCTTGCGCGCTGGCGGCGTTTTTCTGTGCATCGGCGGGGTCGAGGCGGGCGACGATCTCGCCGCTCTTCACCGTATCGCCGAGCCGCACCCGGCGCTCGACGATCTTGCCCGCGATCCTGAACGACAGCGGCGTCGAATAGCGGGCCTGGACTTCGGCCGGCAGCGTCATGGTGCTGGGTCGTCCGTCCGCCTGCACGGCGGTGGCGACGACCGGCCGCAGCGCCGGCGCGGTGGCTTCCTTCTTCTGGCACGCGGCAAGCAGGACGACGCTGGACAGGGCGAGCACACATGCGGCGCGGCGCAACAGCGCGGCTTGCGGGACAGGCTGTCGGGACGAGTGGCGCAGCGCCTGTGCTGCGCGAGAACCGGGACGATTCACAATGACTCCGATCTGCAGAAAAATAAGCCGGCGATCCATGGTGAATCGCCGCAAGGGCATGTTTTAAGACGAGGGACAGAAGCCCTTGTATAAAATGCTGATGTGCATTCTAATACATACCTGTATCTGAGTGTGAAAGTGAATCGAAATCCATTCGATGCTAGACTCCGCCCCATGAAACGAACCCGCCTTACACGTGAGCAGAGCAAGGACCAGACGCGGCTGCGCCTGCTCGATGCTGCGCAAGCCATTTTTATGAAGAAGGGATTCACCGCAGCCAGCGTCGAGGACATTACGGCCGCGGCGGGTTATACGCGCGGTGCGTTCTATTCGAACTTCCGCAGCAAGCCGGAGCTGTTTCTCGAACTGCTGCGGCGCGACCATGATCTGATGCAGTCGGAGCTGGAGGATATCTTCGCGGGCGAGAACACACGCGAGCAGATGGAGGCCCGTGTGCTGCAGTACTACAGCCGCCTGCCTTTCGATCAGAAATGTTTCCTGCTATGGGCCGAAGCCAAGCTGCTCGCCGCACGCGACGCGCGCTTTCGCGTGCGCTTCAACGCTTTCATGTATGAGAAACGCGAACAGCTCGCGGCCTATATCCGCGAGTTCTCGGTGCAGACGGGCATCCCGCTGCCGTTGCCCGAGGAGCAACTGGCGCTAGGACTGGTGGCGTTGTGCGATGGTGTGCAATCGATGATTACGACCGATCCGAAGAATGTCTCAGATGATCTGATCCAGTCGGTGCTCGGCGAGTTTTTTAGCAGAGTCGTGTTCGGGCGTGGCGCTCGCTGATCTGCCGGTGCCGGCCATTGAAGCGTGAGGTGGCGAACCGCTGGTTCAGGTTTGCAGATGCTCGTCGGGGGCGTCGAAGGCGTGGCTCAGATGGCGGGATTTCGGCAATGCAATGGTTTCCCATTGCTGCGGTGCGGTGGCATCCACCGCCGGGCCAGCGGCGGAAGCAGGCCCGGCAGATAGACTGCCCGCCCGGTCAGCAATCGCCGCCCCGGTGCTGTCGCGTGCGGTATGCGTCGGCGCAGCAAAACACGAAGCGGACAGCAGGGCCATGGTCATCAGCGTCGAGGTTTTCATCGCGCGACCTCCTTTCCTCATGCAGCACATTGACTGCAGCAAGCGCCGTGCCATTGCGCGAATCGCACTGGCACATACGCCCGGCGCGAAGTCGCTGCACAGCGAGACGCGCTTTCTACCATCTTATACGGCAATTCTTGCAAGTGTCGGCAGCGTCGGCAGCGGCCGCAGCGTTGACAGGGCGGTGCGCTGACACAGTCACCCAGCATCGAACGATCGTTCGGTCAGACGCAATGATCTTTCAGCGCAGCACGTCGAAGCGGGTCCACGGCCACGACGGCCGGTCGCGCATATAGCCGTTGAGCCAGTTCCACTGCGGATGGCGTTTCATGAACGCCTGCGCATCGAACGGCCGTCCGCACGGATGGCCCCAGCGCGCGTAGAACGCCATGTCGCGCGCCATCTCGCTGTCGACCACCTTACCGTCGTTGGCCCCCCACGGATTGAACGGCCCGTGGTCCGAGCCACCAAAGCGCGCGTCGTCCAGCTCAAGATGCCCGCACACGGTTCGCGAGCACGGGTTGTCGGCGCGATCGAGATAGACGTCGTGATGATCGGCAATCATCTGCTTCGCAAGTTCGGTATCGATCTTGCCGTGATGCTGTTCTTCGAGCTGCATGAAGCGGAGGCGCCGCGCGCCGTTTTTGCGGACGTCCGTGTAGTCGTCGCCTTCGCCGATGCACTCCTGGTTGCGGATCTTGAGGTCGGTGGCGGTGTTGTAGCCGCTATAGAAGCCGTCCTTCGTGCTTTCGAAACCCGAGTAATGCAGGCCAAGTTCATAGCGGGCGATCTCGCCGGTTTTCGCATCGCCGAGCAGCCAGCTGTTTGCGTAGCCACCGTTGTTGGCGAGCGCGAACATCTCGCACCATTCGCCGATGCTGTTCGCGTACTGGCTCGCGCGCCGCGAGCGGTAGAACTCGGGGGCGCCCGCCGGGTTGTAGCCGACGAAGTTCGAGATCGTGGTTTCAGTCACCATCAGTCCGGCTGCGGTGACCCAGAAGTCCGTCAGGCTCGAGATGCAACCAGGCAACCCCTGCATCAGGATGCGGTGGCCCGACTCGGGCACGATGTCGAACACGACGTTGAAGGCATCGCCGGCGGCATAGCGATCCCACGAGTTATGCGCCATCACGATGCGGCCGTCACGCGTCGCGCTGCCGGTCGCAATGAACGCGCTGCAATGGTGACCGCGCCGGCCGCGCCACGGTTTCACGCCGAGCTGCGGTTGCGCCGTTGTCGCATGAGTGGGCCACCAGCTCTGCAGCAAATCCATATAGCCATTCCACGCGAGCACTTCCGCGAACGGCAGCTTCGCGCCATCGGCGATGCCCTGGATTTCGTCGGTGAATTCGCGGTCGAGCTTCGGTGCGAACTGCGCGACGGCTGCCTCGACGAACGTATCGAAGTCTTCGCCGGTGTCCCATTTCGCGAGGTAGCGCGCGGTATGCACGGCATTGCGGATTTCAGTGGCGAGCAACTGGCCGTGCTGTTCGCCGCGGTCATACGGCTCGCCTTCGAGGTGGACGAAAATCCAGCCGGCATGATCGCGGCGGGCGGCATCGATTGAGGGTTCGCTCATCTTCGCTCCGGTCGGCAACACAGATGCAACACGCACACGACACGCACGCAACACACAGGCAACGCGCGCTCACCGCCACGCATCGCGACTCGGATGCGCGGCGGCGGGGGGATCGTTTCATTGTAGGGAATCTGCCGGCACTTTGCCGGTGCAGATGTGTCGCGTGCGTTGCGATGAGTGTTGCGCGACCGCTCAGCGGTGCGGATTCATCCTGAAGTACGCATCGAGCAGCGAGGTCTTGTAGACGACACCGGCAAGCGTCGGGTGTTGTGCGCTTTCGATCACCGGCAGCCGTTCGCCCTGGAACGCCATGAAGTGCTGGAGCGCGACGCCGAGCGGCATGTCGGGCGTCAGCACATCGAAGTGCGGCTGCAGGTAATCGGCGGCGGTGCGGGTCGATGTTTCGCGCCGCTCGAGCAGATCGGACGTGATGTCTTTTAGCGCCACGACGCCGAGAAAACAGCCGGCCTCGTCAGTCACGTACAGATACTTGACCGGATACTCGAGAAACACGCGCGTCATTTCCTGCACCGTCGCACCCGGTTGCACGACGGTGTCCGGCGGTTTGATCAGTTCGCGCACCTGGGTTGCGCGCAGCCGCACGCGTTCCTGTTCTTCGCGGTTCCGATGCAGCGTGATTTCATACATCGACGTTTTGGCGATCGCGCGCGAGACGAAATACGCGACCACGCACGAGAGCATCAGCGGCAGCACGACCTGGTAGCTGAGCGTCATTTCGAAGATCATCAGGATCGCCATGAGCGGCGCCTGGGTGGCGCCGGCGAGGAAGGCGCCCATGCCGACCATCGCGTAGGCGAACGGCGCGGACGTGCCATGCGGCCAGAGCGCGTGCATCGCCTGGCCGAACAGCGAACCAAGCACGGCACCGACGAAGAGCGTCGGCGTAAAGATCCCGCCGATCGCGCCCGAGCCCGCGGTCGCAGCAGTGGCGACGAGCTTGAACACGAGCACCAGCACGAGTGCGCTCCAGGTCCACGGCGAATGCAGGATCGCGTTGACGACGCTGTAGCCGTTGCCCCAGACGTCGGGCGTCCAGACCGACAGAATGCCGACGACGAGACCGCCGAGCGCAAGCTTCAGCGGCAGTGGCAAGGCGATGCGCTGGAAGCCCGCCTTCGATACGTCGAGCAGCCGCAGGAACTGCGGCGCCGCCGCGCCGCACAGCAGTCCGAGCGCGACGAACAGCAGCACTTCGACGCCGGTCACGGGCGGAAAAACCGGCATTTCGTAAGGCGGACGATAGCCGCCGAACTCGCGCATCGTAATGTTCGCCACCACCGACGAAACGACGACCGGCCCGAAGCTTTCCATGGCAATCGAGCCGAGCACGATTTCGGTGACGAAGAACGCGCCCGCAATCGGCGCGCTATAGGCTGCCGTGATGCCGGCCGCGGCGCCGCAGGCGACCAGCAGACGCAGCCGCGGCGGATCGAAGTGCACCCAGCGTCCGATCAGCGAGGCGGCGAGCGCGGCAAGCTGCACCATCGGACCTTCGCGGCCGATCGATCCGCCGCTCGCGATCGTGAACAGCGACGACAGGCTGCGCCACAGGCTGAGCCGCACCGGCACGACACCGTCGCCGATCGCGACCGCTTCCATGTAATCGGTGTGATTGTGGCGCTCTGCGCCGCGCCGTGCGATCAGCAGGATGACGCCGGCGATGAGACCGCCCGCCGCGGGTAGCCAGATGCGCACGGTCCACGGTAGCCGGCGCGCCATTTCGACGAGGCCGCCGCCCGACTCGCCGGAGATCGCGCGTTGCATGAGCGCGATGGCTTCGCGGAAGGCCATCGTCGCGAACGCCCCGGCCACACCGACGACCACCGACCAGAGCAGCATCGTATGCGCATCCGAGAGCCCGAACAGACGTTGCGCGCGGGTACGCAGTTTCAGCAGGAATGAGAGCACGGCGGGAGCGTGGAGTGCGTGAAGCGTGAGTGGGTGGCGCGAGCCGAAGGATAGCACCGCGCAAGGCGCGTAATGCGTGCGAGGGCGCCGTCGAGTATGCCCGCAGCGACACGGGTTGCGCGTCGCTACAGTCGTTAATCGCGTCCGCGACGATGCGCCAGCGCGCTAGCGTGCCGTCTTGTCGAGTTCCGGGTAGTGCCGGAAGACGCACGCCTCGTTGTGTGGAAGCCGCCGGTCGGAGGCGAGATAGGCGGCGATCCGCGGCCGTGCGATAACCCGGGCGTACAGGGCTGCAAGCTTTGGATACTGCGTGCCGAAACGCTTTGTCGCGCGCGGAAACGCGTACATCAATCCGTCGATCAGCTGAAACATCGACAGGTCGACATAGGTCAGCGCATCGCCGACCAGGAAGTCTTCGCTGGCGGGATTCTGTTTTATCACCCGCTCGAAGTAGCGCATGAACTTCGGTATGCGGTGATCGATGAAATCGCTTGCCCGTATTTTCGCGGCGTCTTTCTGGTCCTCGTAGTAGAGGTTGCTCGCGAGCGGATGATGCGTGTCGTGCGCTTCGGTGACCATGTCGGCGATGGTCAGCTGCAGGCCGTTCGCGATGAAGCGCAGACCTTCGTCGCGTGGTGCGAGACCAAGCTTCGGGCCGAGGTAAAAGAGGATGTTCGCGGTCTGCGACACGATCAGCTCGCCGTCCTGCAGAAACGGTGGTGCGAACGGCGGATGCGTTTCGTCCTTGCTGCCTAGCCGCGCCATCATCGCGCCAGTGCCGAGGCCGGCCGCTTCGTCGCCACGTGCCACTTCGACGTAGTCGGCGCCGGCTTCCTCCAGTGCGAGCCGCACGAATTCGCCGCGGCCCTGCAGGCCATCCCAGTAGTAGAGTCGGTAGGTCATCGATCGGTCCTTGCTGAGGCTGTGTGTGTACATCGGGCGAGCATGAAGTATGCCGCGCGCGCAACGCATCGGCGCACACCGGCTCGCGTAAAAGCGCAGAAGCCCCGCCATCGGCGGGGCTGCGGGCGTGCCGGGCGAGGCCGGCCGCAGGGGTTGGGTCTACGCGAAAAGGCGCTCGACAGCCCATGTGATACCCAGTCCGCCAACCGTCAACCATACGTAGAGGATCAACCCAGTGGTCAGCGCACGCGGACCTGCCTGGCGGATCTGCGAGAGGCGCGTTTCGATGCCGAGGGCGGTCATGGCCATCGTCAGTGCGAAGGTGTCGAGCGTGTTGATCGTTTGTGTGGCTGGGGCAGGGAGAACGTGCAGCGAGTTGACGACGACCATCGCGAGGAAACCGAGGGCGAACCAGGGTACGGCTAGTTTGCGTGCTGCATGTGCGCCGTGCTCGCCGCTCGCGCTGCTCATGCCGTTTGTGTCATTCGTACCGCGAGCCGAGCGGTTCAGCCAGAGACCGATGACCAGCAGCACAGGCACCAGCAGCATGACCCGCGTCATCTTCACGATCGTTGCGATATGCGTGGCCTCCGGGCTCACGTTCGCCGCAGCGCCAACCACCTGGGCGACCTCATGAATCGTGCCGCCGAAAAAGAGGCCCGCGCCGAGCGTGTCGAGGTGCAGCCAGCCGGCGCGATAAAGAGCCGGGTAGAGAAACATCGACAGCGTGCCGAACAGCACGACGCTACCGACCGCCATCGCACTCTTATGCGGTTTGGACTGCAGCGTCGACTCGAAGGCGAGCACCGCGGCGGCACCGCAGATCGCGCTGCCGGCGGCGGTAAGCAACGCTGTGTCGCGATCGAGCTTCATCAGCTTCATGCCAGCCCACGTGCCGACGACGAGCGTGCTGACCACGATCAGTACCGACTCCGTCAGACCCGGCAGTCCGACCTGAGCAATCTCCTGCAGACTGACCCGCAGACCAAAGAACGCCACGGCGATTCGCAACAGCCTGCGTGCCGAAAAATTGACGCCGGCTGCCCAGCTCTCGGGCATACCGTCGCGCAACGCGTTGCCGTAGATCGCTCCGGCAACGATGCCGACGATCAGCGGGCTCAGTCCAAGTCCGGCGATCGCCGGCAGTTGCGCGATGCGCGTGACGGCCGCCGCGAACAGCGCGACGAAGAGGATGCCGTTGAGGTGACCGCGCGTCGACGAGGCGGCGCTGGGGACGGCGTGTACATGAACGGTGGACATGGCAGATGGCCTTCGAATAAAGCGATTTCGACGCGATGGCCTAATCCTAATTTGGATATATCGGTATGAGAAATCGTCATTTACGACGTAAGATATCGATAAATCTGATATTTCTATCTCATGACCCCTGATCAGCTGATAACTTTCGCCGCCGTAGCCGAGCACCGCAACATCAGCCGCGCGGCAGAGACACTGCATCTGTCGCAGCCGGCGGTGTCGGGGCAACTGCGTCTGCTGCAGGAAGAATTCGGCGAGCCGCTGTACCAGCGGGAAGGGCGTGGCGTGCGTCTGACGCCGACCGGCGAGCAACTGGCCACCTATGCCGCGCATCTGCGCGACACCTGGCGGCAGGCTCACGCTTATCGCGACGCATTGCGCGGCATGGAGCGCGGCACGCTGCGCATCGGGGCGAGCACGACGCCAGCCAGTTACCTGCTGCCTTATCTGATCGCCGATTTTCATCAGCGCTATCCCGACGTTACGCTGCATACCGCCGACGGCAATACCTCCGAGATCGTCGCCGCGCTCGCTTCGGTCGATATCGCGTTGATCGAAGGGCCGGTCGGCTCGGATCTGCCGCTCGATACGGCGGTTCACCCATGGCGCGAGGACGAGATCGTCGCGATCATGCCGCGCTCGCACCCGCTCGTGCAGGGCGGTGACCCGCAGGGGCCGCGCCGCGCGACGCTTGCCGAACTCGGTGCGTGGCCGCTGGTTCTGCGCGAGGCGGGCTCAGGCGTGCGACAGGTCATCGAACGGGCTTTTGCGCGGGCGGCGGCGCCGATGCGCGTCGCGCTCGAAATCGCTGGGGTCGAGGGCGTGAAGGAGGCGGTGCGCGCGGGCATGGGCATCGGTTTCGTCTCGGCGATGTCGATGCGTCACGAGGACGCTGCGCTGTGTCTCGTTTCGCTGGCGCCGGAACCCTGCACGCGCCGGTTCTCGATCCTGTTGCCGCACGCCAGCGCGCCGTCGCGTGTCGCGCAGCGCTTTCTCGAGCTGTGCATGGCGGAGCACGGTTCATCGGCCGGATAGGGGATTACCACGATGGTTCGCCATGCTGGCGAGGCGCATCATTCGTCCCAACTAGCGCTTTGCGCTTTTTTTCAAAATGCTTTTGGAACCGGTTCCATTTGCCGAAAACGGTGCGAAAAGGGATTTTTGACATGACGGAAGTCGTTATTGTCGCGAGCGCGTTCGGCGTGGATGCCGTGCGGCGCGACGGTCATCGGGCGTGGCTGGCGGCTGCCTCGGAGGCTGGCGCGGCGGGGTTCGAAGTGCGTCGTGAGCTGTTTGCTTCGGAGGCGGATGCCGCGCCGCAGGCGTTGCGCGCGCTGGGCGCCGCGATCGACGAACTCGGCATGTGGTCAGTCTATTCGACGCCTGCGACGCTCTATACGCCGCACGGCACGCTCGATGCAGCGGCGCTCTCGCTGGCTCGCGACGAAGCGCATGCGCTCGGTGCGCGCTTCGTCAAACTGCAGCTAGGCGGCTTTTCCGGCGATGCGGCCGGCGACGCGTTGGCCGCATGCCTCGACGGAGCGCGTACGCGTCTTGTGGTCGAGAACGGTCAGTTGAAGGAGGGCGGCGCGCTTGCGCAATTCAATGGATTGTTCGATGCGCTTGCCTGCAGCGGACACGCTGGGTTGATCGGCATGACGTTCGACATCGGCAACTGGCAATGGCCGGGCGAACAGCCGGTTGAAGCCGCGCACCAGCTGGCGCAGCACGTCGAGTATGTCCATTGCAAGGCGGTGAAGGGCGAGGGCGCGCGCCGCTTCGCTGCCGCACCGGCCGCTGACGATCCCGTCTTCGCCGCCGTGCTGCCGCTGTTGCCGCGCACCGTGCCGCGCGGCATCGAATTTCCATTCGATACGAGCCGGCTCGCGGCCGACGCGGCGCATTACGTTACGTGGTTGGGTGAGGCATAACGTACGCGCTCAGACGGACGCTCAAGCAGGCAGTCAAGCACGCAGCCGGGCGCATAACCGAGCGGACAATCAGCAGAGAACGAAGCAGACAACGAAGCAAAGCAGACCATGACGCAAACACCCGATACCCAGCACTCGCCACAAGACACCATGACCTCGACACTCGATATCGTCACCTACGGCGAAGCGATGGCATTGTTCGTCGCAACCGAGCCCGGCCCGCTCGCCGGTGTCGGCCAGTTCACGAAGCGGATCGCCGGTGCCGACCTGAACGTGGCGATCGGTCTCGCGCGGCTCGGTTTCAAGGTCGGCTGGATGAGCCGCGTCGGCCGCGATTCGTTCGGCGAATACGTGCGCGAGACGCTGCGTCACGAAGGCATCGATCAACGCTGCGTGACAACCGACGACCGCTATCCGACTGGCTTCCAGCTCAAATCAAAGAACGACGACGGCAGCGATCCGAGCATTGAGTACTTCCGCAAGGGCTCGGCGGCGAGTCATCTGTCGCTCGCCGACTACGCCGCCGACTATGTCCTCGGCGCCCGCCATCTGCATCTGACCGGTGTCGCACCCGCCATCTCCGCCTCATCGTGCGAACTCGCATTTCATCTGGCACACGAAATGCGCGCCGCAGGCAAGACGATTTCATTCGATCCGAACCTGCGTCCGACGCTCTGGCCGTCGCGCGCCGCGATGGTCGAGGGGTTGAATGCGCTGGCCTTGCTGGCCGACTGGGTGTTGCCGGGCATCGGTGAAGGCGAGATCCTGACCGGCTACACGAGTCCCGACGATATCGCCCGTTTCTATCTCGACCGCGGCGCACGTGGCGTGATTGTGAAGCTCGGCCCGCAGGGTGCGTATTACCGCACCGCCGAACGCACCGGCACGGTTGCCGCGCAGCCGGTCGCGAATGTCGTCGATACCGTGGGCGCCGGCGATGGCTTTGCGGTCGGCGTGGTCAGCGCGCTGCTCGAAGGCCGGGCGCTGCCCGATGCAGTGGCGCGCGGCAACCGCATCGGCGGCCTCGCGATCCAGGTGATCGGCGATTCCGAGGGCTTGCCGACGCGGGCACAACTCGACGCGCTCGAACGCGCGGACGATCGTCACAACGGCAACCCGACGGCACCGGCAACGGCGGGATGAGGCGCGGCGTGATTTGCATCGCCTAGTCCAGCGCTTTCACGACAGCTTCGCGATACCCGCGTCCGTCGTACCCGGACATCAGAACCAGGAGACAACCCCATGACCTCATCGCTCGCCGTGCGTCGCTGGTGGACGATCATGCCGATCGTGTTCATCACCTACAGTCTTGCGTATCTCGACCGCGCGAACTTCGGCTTCGCGTCCGCGGCGGGCATCAACCAGGACCTCGGTATCGGCAAGGGACTCGCGTCGCTGATCGGTGCGCTGTTTTTCCTCGGCTACTTCTTCTTCCAGATTCCGGGCGCGATCTACGCCGAACGTCGCAGTGTGAAGAAGCTGGTGTTCTGGAGTCTGATCCTGTGGGGCGGCTGTGCGTCGCTGACGGGCGTCGTCAGCAATGTGCCGTCGCTGATGGTGATTCGCTTCCTGCTCGGTGTCGTCGAAGCGGCAGTGATGCCGGCGATGCTGATTTTTATCAGCAACTGGTTCACCAAACAGGAGCGTTCGCGCGCAAACACCTTCCTGATTCTCGGCAATCCGGTCACCGTGCTGTGGATGTCGGTCGTGTCCGGCTACCTCGTGCATTCGTTCGGCTGGCGCCACATGTTTATCGCCGAAGGCGCGCCGGCCGTGGTGTGGGCGGTGTGCTGGTGGTTCATCGTGAAGGACAAGCCCGCGCAGGTATCGTGGCTCACGCGCGCGGACAAGGACGCGCTGGACGCCGCACTGCGCGCGGAACAGGCCGCCATCAAACCGGTGCGCAACTACGGCGAGGCGTTCCGCTCGCCGGCAGTGATCAAGTTGTGCGCGCAATATTTTTGCTGGAGCATCGGTGTCTACGGTTTCGTGCTGTGGCTCCCGTCGATCCTCAAGAACGGTTCGACACTCGGCATGGTCGAGACCGGCTGGCTGTCGGCATTGCCGTACCTGGCCGCGACGATCGCGATGCTCGTCGTGTCGTGGGCA
This sequence comes from Paraburkholderia acidicola, assembly GCF_002362315.1. GTDB lineage: Bacteria > Pseudomonadota > Gammaproteobacteria > Burkholderiales > Burkholderiaceae > Paraburkholderia > Paraburkholderia acidicola. The sequence goes on along the minus strand of NZ_MTZV01000001.1, from coordinate 358,281 downwards.
TCGGATAAACTCGATCGCCGCAAAGCCTTCGTCTGGCCGTTCCTGCTGGTGGGCGCGGTCGCGTTTGCCGCCTCATATGCGTTGGGCACGACGCATTTCTGGCTCTCATATGCGCTGCTGGTCATCGCGGGCGCGGCGATGTACGCGCCGTACGGGCCGTTCTTTGCGATCGTGCCGGAGCTGCTGCCGAAGAACGTCGCCGGCGGCGCAATGGCACTGATCAACAGCATGGGCGCGCTCGGTTCGTTCGTCGGTTCGTATGTGGTCGGTTACCTGAACGGCGCAACCGGAACACCGGCGGCATCGTATGCGTTCATGAGCGTCGCGCTCGTCGCGGCGGTAATCTTCACGCTGGCAGTGAAGCCGCAGAGCCCAGCGGTACGTACGCTCGCCACGCCTCTTCACGGGAAAGGAAGCTGATGAAAAAGATCGTTGCCTACAAACCATTGCCCGACGATGTGCTCGCCTATCTGCGCGACCACCTCGAAGTCGTGCAGATCGATACCTCATCACGCGATACGCATGATGCATTCGTTGCGGCACTGCGCGACGCCGATGGTGCGATCGGTGCGAGCGTAAAGATCGATGCATCGATGCTCGAAGGCGCGACCCGACTGAAAGCGCTATCGACAATTTCAGTCGGCTTCGACAATTTCGATGTCGCCGATCTCACGCGGCGCGGCATCCTGCTGGCGAACACGCCCGACGTACTGACCGAATCGACCGCCGACACAGTGTTCTCGCTGATACTCGCAACGGCGCGCCGGGTCGTCGAACTGGCCGACTGGGTGAAGGCCGGCCACTGGCAGCGCAGCATCGGCCCGGGTCACTTCGGCGTCGACGTGCAGGGCAAGACGCTCGGCATCGTCGGGCTGGGGCGGATCGGCGGCGCAGTTGCACGGCGCGCGGCGCTTGGCTTCAACATGCAGGTGCTATACACGAATCGCAGCGCGAACCCGGTCGCAGAAGAAACGTATGGCGCGCGCCGCGTCGAACTGTCGGAGCTGCTGGCCGTATCGGACTTCGTCTGCCTGCAGGTACCGCTCACGCCTGAGACACATCATCTGATTGGCGCCGCGCAACTGCGCGCGATGAAGAAGAGCGCGATCCTGATCAATGCGTCGCGCGGCGCGACCGTCGACGAAGCCGCGCTGATTGACGCGCTCCAGGCGGGCACGATCCATGGCGCGGGGCTCGACGTGTTCGCACACGAACCGCTCGCCGCCGATTCACCGCTACTGAAACTGCACAACGTGGTCGCGCTGCCGCACATCGGCTCCGCGACACACGAAACGCGTCACGCGATGGCACGCTGCGCCGCCGAAAACCTGGTGGCGGCGCTGGCCGGCACGCTGACACACAACGTCGTCAACCGCGACGTGCTCGGTCGATGAGCGGATCGTCCGCTGGCCGGCAGAGGCCCGCGACGATCAGCGACGTCGCGCGCGAAGCCGGCACCGGCAAGACCAGCATCTCGCGCTATCTGAACGGCGAGATGAGCGTACTGTCCGCCGACATGCGCACGCGCATCGCCGCAGCGATCGAGCGTCTCGACTATCAGCCGAACCAGATGGCACGCGGCCTGAAGCGCGGCCGTAACCGCCTGATCGGCATGCTGCTCGCCGATCTGACGAATCCGTATTCGGTCGAAGTGCTGCAAGGCGTCGAAGCGGCGTGCAGTGCGCTCGGCTACATGCCGCTGATCTGTCACGCCGCGAACGAAGTCGAGATGGAGCGGCGCTTCCTGCAGTTGCTCACGACGTACCGGGTCGAAGGCGTAATCGTCAATGCGCTTGGCGTGAGCGAAGACACGCTGCGGCCGGCGGGTGGCGGTATTCCCGCCGTACTCGTCGACCGGACCGTGGAAGGGCTCGCCGCCGATATGGTCGGCCTCGACAATGTCGATGCGGCGACCCGCGGAACGCAGCATCTGCTGGAGCGCGGCTTCACCGATATCCGCTTCGTGGTCCAGCCGTATGAGCAGGTCAGTTCGCGGCGCCTGCGCGAGGCCGCTTTCCATGAAACGCTGAGCCGCTTCGCCGGTGAAGTACACGGCGAAACGATGGTGCTCGACCTGTCGGACGACGCCAGCGCCGCCCATACACTCGCCACGCTCGATCGCACGATCGACACCGCATCGGATCGCCTCGCACTATTTGCGGCGAACGCGCCGGTCGCGCTGCGTATCGCGCTGCATCTGAACCAGCGGCACGGTCCGCGCTGGACCGAGCGCGTCGCGCTGCTGTCCGTCGACGATCCGGAGTGGGCCGAACTCGCCGGCGTCACGGCGATTCGCCAGCCGACTTACGCGATCGGCTATCGCGCTGTCGAGTTCCTGCATGAACGGATCGAAGGCGGCAATGCGCCCGCGCGCGACTGCCTTTTGCCCGGCGAATTGATCGTGCGCGCCTCGACCGCGCGCTGATCTGCGATCATTCGGGTTGCGGCGCACGTTGAACACGCGCCGCCTGTTCGCCCGTCACTGCAAGGAAACTCATGGTCGTCGCACCGCTCACGCTTATCTGTCTCTCGCTTGCCACGCTGTTTGTCGCGGCTCTGCCGGTCGTCCTGTATCGCCGCTGGACGCGCACATTCGTATTCAACCGGCGCGATACGATCGCCGGCATTGCGGTGTTTGCGCTGTTTGCGATGGTGGTCGAGCGCGCGGTGAACGACTACGTGCTCGGCATGAACGCGACGACCGCCGGGTGGCTCACGCACCCGCTGACGTTCGTCGTGTACGGCGCACTGATAGCCGGCGTCTGTGAAGAGGTCGGGCGTTTCATCGCGATGCGGATGATGTGGCAGCGTGCCGCGCGCGGCACACCGGCCGCCGATCCGTCGTCGGACGGACGCGCGCTGGCCTACGGCATCGGTCACGGCGGCGCGGAAGCGTGGCTCGTCGGCGTGCTGGTGCAGTTTCAATGGATCGTCTTCGCAGTGCTCGCGAATCGCGGCCAGCTCGACGAGCATCTGACAAACCTGCCGAGCGATTCGATGGTGCGTGTGCACCTGGTGCTCGCCACCTTGTCGCCGATGATGAGCGGCATCTTCGTGCTCGAGCGGCTTGCCGCGCTGGCGTTCCAGATCGGACTGTCGGTGCTGATGTGGCGCGGGGTGCGGGCGGGCTGGCGTGGTACCTTGCCGCTCGCGATCGCCCTACACGCGCTGATCGAGTTGCCCGCCACGCTGTTTCAGGCGCGCATGCTATCGCTGATCGCGGTCGATGGCATCTATGTGCTGCTGGCGCTGGTCGTCGCTGTGGTGCTGGTGCGGCAGGTGCGCCGGCCGGTGCGGACCGCGTCGTGAGCCGAATTGACGAAGACCCGAGCCCCGAGAAAATGGAAGCCTACCAATACGACTGCGCGAGCCCCGATATCGAGGAGCTCGCGCGTGTCATCAGCGATCTGTTTCCCGAGCAGACCCAGTTCACCGAGCGTCCCGCCGACGACGGTACATCGACGCTCGTCGTCCATTGGGTGGCGATGCGCTTTGGATCGACCGCGCGCCGTATTGCGCTGACTGTGGCTATCGCTCCCGCGGCGCTGGCGCGCTATCGCGCGTTACCGTCGCAATTGCGCGGACGCAGTTTCGCGGTGCTGCGTGCGTATGTCGAAGCGGCGATCGGATCGCTGGAAGAGCAATATGCGAACGGCGATGCAGTCCCGCGCGAAGTGACTGTCGATCTCGATGAAGAGTTCGCGTGAGCGCTGCGCGAATCGATCGTTACTTGTCTCTCGCGAGACGATAGACCTTGGCGAAGCGCGCGGCCTGCACGACGCCGTAGTCGCCGGGTGCGTACTGCATGATCCAGTCGCCGGCGGTGCCGTTGAGCACATCGCCACCGCCCGCAGACCGGGCCAGCGAAAACGCTTCGTCCATGCGTTTTGCGAGCACGATTGCAGGGCGGTTGCGATACGGGCCCGCCACACCATGCGCAAGCCCGTCGCGCGCCGGAACGTATTTCGCATCGAAGCGTTCACGCGATACGACCCAGCGGTCGCCGGTCGAACCGGTGACCAGTGCATCTCCGCTCACATAGCGGTTCGGTCCTTCGAGGCTCATCAGTTCGCCGTCGCGGTCAGCGAAATTGACGGTGACGGTTTCGTCCTTGACGACACGCCGGGCGGCGGCGTCGGTGCGCAGGTCGATGTTGCGGAGTTCGATCATGAGGCGATTGCCCGACACGGCGGGGCACATGCTGTTGAAATGGCCGCCAGCGTAGCGCGAAAGCGTGGCGCTTGCATGCACCGGATGCCGAAAATGCGGAACTCATAAAAAAACGCCTGCCGGTGAGGGCAGGCGTTCTGTGCCGGTTGAGCGGCGCGAGTGCGCCGTTTCGACCGTACGTCTTGCGATAAGCTTACTCGGCAGCGTACCGCGGAGCTTACTGAGCGGCGGCGTCGCTGGCTGCAGCAGCAGGCGCTTGCGCCTTACCCGAATGCTTGCGCTGACCCCGGTCAGACGGGTGCGACGACTGACGGAAGGTCGCATCGGCGAGCTTCTTCTGGTCCGGCGAGAGAGCGTTGTACAGCGGCTCGAACGCATCGACGAGTTTCTTCGTGCCGTCGGCCTGAGCCTGGGTGATCTGCGCATACTGCTTCATGTCGTCGAGCGCGGTCGCGTTCGTGTTCGCATGACGCTCCTGGTACAGCTGGCCCATGGTCTGACCGTTGCCGCGCATTACGTCGGCAAAGGCGCTCCACTGGGTTTCCTGCTGCGGTGTGATCTTCAGTTGCGTATGCAGATAGGCGATGCGCTCTTCCACGTGCTGTTCGTGCGTGGCCTTGCCCGCAGGCGCAGATGCTGCCGACGGAGCGGGTGCGGCCGGCGCGGAAGCCTGGGCGAAAGCGCCGCTCATCGTGAGGGCGGTGGCGAGAATAGCGAGGGTTTTTTTCATCGAGACTCCTGATGGTCGTTCGTATCGGCGGTAAGGGATCATGCCAACCCCGGCTGTCCGCTTCGCCTTGGCAATATTAGTATCACGATATCCGCGCATTGCGGCTGCAATGCGACAACTGCTTACAAACGAAACGAACAGGAAATAGCAGGTGGACAAGTTCGCCAGCATGGAAGTCTTTGTGGCCGTCGTCGAGGCCGGCAGCCTGACGGCGGCCGCCACGCGTTTCGGTATTTCGTCGGCGATGGCCGGCAAGCATATCCGCTCGCTCGAAACACGGCTGGCCACGCGGCTCCTGACGCGCACGACCCGGCGCCAGAGTCTGACGGAGATTGGTCGCCAGTATTACGAACAGTGCCGGCGGATTCTTGCAGAAGTGAAAGAAGCGGAGTCGCTCGCGGAGGCGATGGCGTCAGCGCCGCGCGGCGTGCTGAAGGTGACGGTACCGCTGACTTACGGCGTGGAAGTATTCGTGCCGGCGATGACCGATTACCTCAGCGCATGGCCCGACGTGATTCTCGAACTCGATCTGTCGAACCGCATCAGCGATCTCGTCAACGAGGGCTTCGATGCGGCCGTGCGGATCGGTCAGTTACCCGATTCCAGTTTCGTCGCGCGGCCGTTGAAGCCGTACCGGATGCGCGCGTGCGCGTCGCCGGAGTATCTTGCGCGAGCGGGCACACCGCGCATTCCCGCCGACCTCGCGCATCACGAGTGTCTCGGTTTTTTGCACTGGGGACGCGAAGGATTATGGCGGCTCGACGGCGATGCCGAGGGCGAGAGTCAGTTGCGGCCCGGACGGTTTCGCGCCAACAATGGCCAGGCATTAAAGATGGCCGCGCTGCGCGGCTTCGGCCTGGTGCTGCAACCCGAAGCGCTGCTCGCGAAGGAGATTGCGAGCGGGCAACTCGTGTCGGTGCTCGAAGACTATCTGCCAGCAGGCATTCCCGTGCATCTGATCTATCCGCGCGACCGGCGTGCGGCGCCGAAACTCACCACGTTCATCGACTTCGTGATCGAGCATCTCGGCACATGATGCATCGGCTCGCCGCGAACCCGGGCATAATCCGCGTGTGCTGCGGTTCGTGTGGCGTTGGCGAAGTTGCAGCGCGCCGTTCCTTTTCCTTGTTTTCCGACCTCGATCCTGCTTTCGATGAGACCTCCGCGACTCGACCAACTCGACGATCTCGACCGTAACCTGGTCGCCTTGCTGCAGGTGAACGCGCGCGAGAGCGTTGCCAATCTCGCGCGACAACTCGGCGTGGCGCGTACGACTGTGATTGCACGGATCGCGCGTCTTGAGCGGACCAATGTGATCGCGGGCTACAACGTGCGGCTCGGTCAGGATGTGCTCGACGCGAGCATCTCTGCCTACGTCGGCATCATCATCGCGCCGCGCCACGGTGCCGACGTGCAGAAGCGCCTCGCGAAGATGCCCGAAGTGCAACTGCTGTGCGCGGTGAGTGGCGAGTTCGATTACGTCGCCTGGCTGCGTGCCGATTCTCCGGACCGGATCAACGATCTGCTCGATCAGATCGGCGGGCTCGAAGGTGTCGAGCGTACGACGACGTCGATCATTCTCGCGCGCAAGATCGACCGCGGCACGATGGGCAACTGAAGCATCCGGCGCGGCGTGTTGCAGTGCACTTCGACTGATCGACGACCCGCTTCGTCATATCGTCGAAAATGATGGTCATTTCGCAGCATTTTGCGCCTAGGATCTGTCTCTCCTTCTCCTTACACTGTGTCGCAAGGGTTCGGCCCGCACGCCGCGCGAAGCATCGGTAACGATGCGCGGCGCACCTTCCGGCTGGAGACAGCCCGTCCACACAGAACAAGGAGAAGCGCATGAAAGTAGCCATCGTAGGCGCAGGTCTGATCGGCCACACCATCGCCCACATGCTGCGCGAAACCGGCGATTACGAAGTCGTCGCAATCGATCGGGACCAACAGGCGCTCGACAAACTTGCCGCTCAGGGCATTCCGACGCGTCGCGTCGATTCCGGCGATGCCGCCGCACTGCGTGCCGCCGTGCAAGGCTTCGATGCGCTCGTGAACGCGCTGCCGTACTACCTCGCAGTGAACGTTGCGACGGCTGCGAAGGGCGCCGGCGTCCACTACTTCGATCTGACCGAAGATGTCCGCGCGACCCACGCGATCCGTGCGATCGCTGAAGACGCCGACCATGCATTCATGCCGCAATGCGGCCTCGCTCCCGGTTTTATCGGGCTCGCCGCACACGAATTGGCCAACCGCTTCACCGAAATCCGCGACGTGAAGATGCGCGTCGGCGCGCTGCCCGAGTTCCCGACCAACGCGTTGAAGTACAACCTGACGTGGAGCGTCGACGGCCTGATCAACGAGTACTGCCAGCCTTGCGAAGCGATTCGCGACAACCGTACGCAATGGGTGCAGCCGCTCGAAGGCCTCGAGCATTTCTCGCTCGACGGCACCGAATACGAAGCGTTCAATACGTCGGGCGGTCTCGGCACGCTGTGCGAAACGCTCTCGGGCCGCGTCGAATCGCTCGACTACAAGTCGGTGCGCTATCCGGGTCACCGCGAGCTGATGAAGTTCCTGCTCGAAGACCTGCGCCTCGCCAGCGACCGCGACACGCTCAAGACGATCATGCGCAAGTCGGTGCCGTCGACCGAGCAGGACGTCGTGCTGATCTTCATCACGGTGAGCGGCATGCGTAACGGGCAACTCGTGCAGGAAGTGTTCACGCGCAAGATCTTCGCGAAGACGGTCTGCGGCGTACCGATGAGCGCGATCCAGATCACGACCGCCGGCGCGATGTGCGCGGTGCTCGATCTGTTCCGCGAGAAGAAGCTGCCGCAAAGCGGTTTCGTGCGTCAGGAGCAGGTGTCGCTGCGTGAATTCCTCGCCAATCGTTTTGGCCAGCTGTACGAAGGCCAGACGATGGATGCGATGGCGACCGTCTGAACCACTGCCGTTCGAGGGCCGTGCGGATACGTGGACAGGTCGCATAGACGGCCGCGGGTATCCGGAGCAGACGACGCGCGTGCCGTGTCGAAGTAGAGACGAAATGCCTCACTCAATTGAGTGGGGCATTTTTGTTAGTGCGGCGTTGTTATCGGTGGTAGCTGCGCTGCGCATGTGACATGCAGCGAGAGGTGGTGAAACGCGTGTTCTAGACCGGCAACGGCGGCAACATCGCACCGGTCGCACGCGGCCGGTCGACCAGTTGCGCGAGCAATGCATCGTAGTCGGCGGTGGTGGGTGCGCTGCTGTCGAACATCAGTAGATCGCCGCGAATATCGTCGGCGGGTTCGAAGCGCCGCTCGCGATATGTGTCCCAATGCGCGAGCTTCCAGGCATCGTCGGGATGGCCGCGTTCGGCGATGCGCTGATGCGCAAGCGCTTCGGAGGTATGCACCCATACGATGCGAATCGCGACATCGTCCGCCACGCCAAGCCACGCACGATCGATAAGCCGCCGCTCGCGCACTTCCCGCGACAGCGGCGCGACCACCAGAGCGCTCACGCCGAGTTCGAGATTGTCGCGCGCGGTGTCGATCAGCCCGCGGTATTCCGGATCGCGCAGATGCTGCAGATAAAGCGGACTGTCGCGATCGTTCGGATTGCCGGTCAGCGCACCGATCGCGGCGGCGCCCGGTGGTCCGTATAGCGTGTCCTTGTCGAGCAGGCAGAACGGCGTGCCGGTTGCGCGCATCAACGGCGCGGCGAGATGTTTCGCGACGGTTGTCTTGCCGGTGCCGGCATGGCCGCAGAAGAAAAACAGATACGTCACGGGTCGGTTCCTGGTACAAGGTTGACGATTCCGGTTGCCGTCCTGACCGGCGTTTTATGCCGGGCACCTTCGCAGGCAGCGGTGTAGCGGTGTATCGGTGTATCGGTGTAGCGGGGATCATGAACAAGAAGCGCACACCGTGCAAGCGCGTACCGGCTTCGCCGACCGCGCAGGTATCATGGACGCAGATTGCGCCGCGCGGAACGTCATGCAGAGACACAACACCTAAGCGCGGCACGCGACGTAGCGACCACACAAGAGGGAGACCGTCATGCGAGTGCACCCGGGCGTTACTGCAACAGCCGCGAGAGCCATGACCGCGGTACGAAGCGCATCGCGTGCGACTGTGACCGCGACCGTCGTGGTCGTTGCAGTCGCAATGGTCGCACCGCTCGCCGGTTGCGCGCCATCACCCGCCGATCCCGTGCCGTTCAAGCCGGTGCCGCCCGAGCGCATTCTCAAGCGCGAAACCACCCAGCCCGCCGCCGGTCTCGTCGCAGTCGAGATACGCCGCGAGCGCTCCAGCGATGTGATCGTGCGTTTTCGCGACGTGCTCGTCTATGTCGACGGCGAGCAGGTCACCGATCTGATGAACGGCGAACACGCGATCTTCTACCTGACACCCGGTGCCCATCGCCTCGCGGTATCGACGCAGTTCGATCCGGTGCTCGAATTCGCGTTTCCGGTCGACGCGCGCTATACGAATCACGCGAGCATCGTGTTCGACAAGGATCATCGGGTCGGGCTTGTGCGGATGCCGAAGTGACGCACAACCAGGCGATGTCAGGCCCGAATGAAGGCTATTCGTAATATGACGAAACGGTAAGATTCGACACATTCGCGGCATACTGGCTCGCTATCATGCCGGCTGCGCTACGTCCGTACCGGAGCGTCGCTACGTATCCGTTTTGAAGGTACCCCCACATGTTGATCAATTGTGCCGCCTATCAGGACGGCAAAAAGCTGGCCGATATTGAAATCGACGACATCAGCGTCTACCTGACGAAGCCTGAGTGCTTCGTCTGGGTTGCGCTGAAAGACCCGGGCCCAGATGAGCTCGAAACGATGAAGGAAGAATTCGGGCTCCACGAACTCGCCATCGAAGACGTTCTCAACGGACACCAGACACCGAAGATCGAAGAGTTCGGCGAGTCGCTATTCGCGGTGATGCACACCGTCGAAATGGATGAGCACGGTGAACTGAAGATCGGCGAGGTCGACGTGTTCGTCGGCAGCAACTATGTGCTGTCGGTACGCAACCGGACCCAGCTCGGTTTCCAGGCGGTGCGCGAACGTTGCGAGCGCGAGCCGCAACTGCTCAAGGAAGGCTCCGCGTTCGTGCTGTATGCGCTGGCGGACGATCTCGTGGACCGCTATTTCCCGATTCTCGAAGCGATCGGGACGGAAATCGAAGGCGTCGAAGACCGCATTTTCGACAAGCATGATCTCTCGTCGTCGCGCGCGATCATCGAGGACCTGTACTCGTTGAAGCGCCGCCTCGTCATTCTTCAGCATCACATTGCGCCGCTGCTCGAATCGCTCGGCAAGCTCACCGGTGGACGGATTCCGCAAATCTGTGTCGGCATGCAGGCGTACTTTCGCGATGTCTACGACCACCTGGAGCGGATCGTGAAGACGATCGAAGGGCGCCGCGAAATGATCGTCACGGCGATCCAGGTGAACCTCGGCATGATCTCGCTCGCTGAGAGCGAGGTGACCAAGCGGCTGGGATCGTTTGCGGCGCTGTTCGCGGTGCCGACGATGATCGCGGGGATCTACGGGATGAACTTCCAGAGCATCCCCGAGCTGCATTACAAGTACGGCTACCCGATCTGTATCGCGTCGATGCTCGTCGTCGATGTGTTTCTGTGGTGGCGCTTCAGACGCGCGGGGTGGCTGTGATCGATCTGTCTAGCGTTCGGTCAGCGCGAGGCGCACGCCGAGGCCGATAAAGCCGGCACCGACTACCCGGTCGATCCAGCGCCGTACGACCGGCTTCCCGCGCACAGCGCGGGCGGCTGTCGACGCCACCCACGCGACGATGCAGTCGTTCGCGAGCCCGAGCAGCACGAACACCGCACCGAGCACGAGAAACGCGAGCGTCTTGTGCGGGCTGTCCGCAGCGACGAACTGCGGAAAGAATGCGATGTAGAACAGCAGCACTTTCGGGTTCGACGCGTTGGTCACGAAGCCGCGCAACAGCAGTCTGCCGCGCGAGAGCTGCGGGGTGGGCGGGGCGTCTGCATCCTTGGCGCCGGCCCTGGTCGCCGACAAAAGCGTGCGCGCGCCGAGGACCATCAGATACGTGGCGCCGATCCACTTGATCGCATTGAACGCGCCGGGCGAAGCCGCCAGAAGCGCGGTGAATCCCACTGCACATGCCACCGTATGCGCGCAACCGCCAAACGACATACCCAATGCGGACAGTAGACCGGCGCGGCGTCCGTGCGCGATGCTCTGTCCGGCGACATAAGCGAGGTCGGGACCGGGCGTGAGATTCAGCGCCGTGACGGCAAGCAGGAAGAGCGGGAAGTGGACGATGCCGAGCATGATGGGACTGGAGGTTGGACATGGATGGGCGACGGGTGCAGGTGACGCGTCGCTCGCGTCATTCGATGATACCGGGGCTCCATGCTGGAGCTGCAGATATTCTCGAATGCATTTGTTGTCGGTGGTCTGGAAGAGGGGGCGCTTGTGAAACCGGTTTGCGTGACTCGTTTGATAATAGTTGATAAGTCGATTAATATGCGGTCTGGGCACAGTGAGGGCACAGCCATGATCAGCGCAGACCTTGGACAGCAACTCGAGGCGTACATCACCAGTCTCGTCGCGACGGGCCGCTACGGTTCGAAAAGTGAAGTCCTGCGTGAAGGCGTGAGGCTGATTCAGGATCGCGAGACACAGCTTCTCGCGCTGGATACCGTGATCGGGCGCGGCATTGCCGACTCGGATGCGGGCCTCGGCAAACCTGCTACGGAAGTGTTCGACCGCCTCGAAGCAAAATATCAGGCACTGGCAAACGGCAAGCGATGATCGTTCGTATTTTGCCGACTGCTGAAGCCGAAATCGAAGCCATCGGCGACTACATAGCAGCAGATAATCCGCGTCGTGCCGTGAGTTTTGTGCGGGAACTGCGAGACAAATGCCTGGGCCTTGCCGATATGGCGCTCGCTTTCCCACTCGTGCCGCGTTACGAGGATCGCGGGGTACGGCACAGGGCACACGGCAGCTATCAGATTTTTTATCGTGTGGTCGGTCAGCCGCCCAAACGGATCGACGTCATTCACGTCCTGCACGGCGCGCGCGATTACGCCGCCATACTCTTCGCGTAGACCGGCACGAGCCGCATCGAGAGTTCGCCTCCCGGCATAAGCCACCTCGCTGGATTCACCGGTCACATTCGCATCCTCCATGCGCCACAGGCCGATCGGCCGACCCCATGCTCGCCATCCACCCCTCACATGCTTGCAGCGCCCACCAGAAAGGGCCAGCATAAGCGGCCCGGCCGCTGCGCATGTCGCTGCGGCCGGGCGCGCTACGAAGTACCATCCGCGCCAACGCTACGAGAGACCTTGCCACGCCGCCTCGCGACGCGTCGTGTCCACAACACGCAGTACCCGCCGCACGGGAAGAAAGAGTTGTCCGCCGATGCAGCGCAACACTGCGAAAAGTTGACATTGCGCATAAGCTGCGTCGAGAATAGGCGCTCGCAAACGTTTGCGCGTACGAAAAATAGGGTTTTCCCTGAACCCAACAACTGGAGATAACGCATGAACCACCGCATTCGCCGCCGCGTGCTCGCGGCAGCTGTCGCGCTCACCGCAGTCGTTTCCCTGCCGCTCACCGCCGCCGCCCAGGCCCAGCCCGCGAAGAAACCCAAAGTCGCGCTCGTGATGAAATCCCTCGCCAACGAATTCTTCCTGACCATGGAAACCGGCGCGAAGGATTATCAGAAGCACAACCCGGCCATGTTCGATCTCGTGACGAACGGCATCAAGGACGAAACCGACACCGCCAACCAGATCCGCATCGTCGAGCAGATGATCGTCTCGAAGGTCGACGCGATCGTGCTGGCGCCGGCCGATTCGAAGGCACTCGTGCCGGTCGTCAAGAAGGCGGTCGACGCCGGCATCATCGTCGTGAACATCGATAACAAGCTCGATCCGGACGTGCTGAAGTCGAAGGATCTGAACGTGCCGTTCGTTGGCCCGGACAATCGCAAGGGCGCGCAGAAGATCGGCGACTACCTGGCCCAGAAGCTGAAGGCCGGTGACCAGGTCGGCATTATCGAAGGCGTGTCGACGACTACCAACGCGCAGCAACGTACGGCCGGCTTCAAGGACGCGATGCAGAAGGTCGGCGCGAACGTCGTGTCGGTGCAGTCGGGCGAATGGGAAATCGACAAGGGCAATGCGGTTGCATCGGCGATGCTCAACGAGTACCCGAACCTGAAGGCACTGCTGGCCGGTAACGACAACATGGCAATCGGCGCGGTTTCGGCAGTGCGTGCGGCCGGCAAGCAGGGCAAGGTCTACGTGGTCGGCTACGACAACATCACCGCGATCAAGCCGATGCTGAAGGACGGCCGCGTACTCGCCACCGCCGATCAATACGCCGCGAAGCAGGCGGTATTCGGTATCGACACGGCATTGAAGGCGATCTCCGAGCACAAGAAGCAGTCGGAGTTGTCCGGCATCGTCGAGACGCCGGTCGATCTGGTCACGAAGTAACGTAACCAGGAACGTAGCGAGCAACGCAACGGCGCGGGCTTCGCGGCCCGCACCGCTGCCGCCCAACCAGCGCTCAAGAAACCCGCTACGCAGCCGATATTCCAGAGGAAAGCGTCATGGTGGTGCAGGTAGCACGTGCTGCCTGCATTGCACGTCGCCGCACCTCGTCGCATCGTCGGTTGCCAGCGAAACGCGTAACGGCCGGCTGCCGCACGCAGCCTGTCGAGCGCGTCATGACACACGAGGCCGCCTGCACAGACCTTCGTCCGGTCACCACCGGCGAGGCTCCGCACGACGGCTCCGGAACCAGGATTGCAATGGATTTGACCGACAACGACGCATCGTCTGCCGTACTGTCCGTTACCGGCATCGGCAAGACTTATGCCGAGCCGGTGCTCGCGGACGTGAGCCTGACCTTGCGGGCCGGTGAAGCGCTCGCGCTGACCGGCGAGAACGGCGCGGGCAAGAGCACGCTATCGAAGATCGTCGGCGGGCTGGTCGTGCCGACCACCGGCACGATGACGCTTGGCGGCGCACCGTACGCGCCGGCGAGCCGCACCGAGGCCGAAGCGCTCGGCGTGCGCATGGTGATGCAGGAGCTGAACCTGCTACCGACGCTGTCGGTTGCGGAGAACCTGTTCCTGAATCGCCTGCCGCAGGCGGGTCCGCTGCGACTCGGCTGGATCGACCGGCGTAAGTTGCGCGAAGACGCGCGCGCGGCGATGGCGCAGGTCGGGCTCGACGCAATCGATCCCGATACGCTCGTCGGCGAACTGGGCATCGGCCATCAACAGATGGTCGAGATCGCGCGCAATCTGATCGGCGACTGCCGTGTGCTGATCCTCGATGAACCGACTGCGATGCTGACGGCCCGCGAAGTCGATCTGCTGTTCGTGCAGATCGAGCGGCTCAAGGCACGCGGTGTCGCATTGGTGTACATCTCGCACCGGCTCGAAGAACTTGCGAAGGTTGCGGAGCGCGTCGCCGTGCTGCGCGACGGCAAGCTCGTACACGTCGACGCAATGGCGAACCTGTCGAGCGATCGTATCGTCACGCTGATGGTCGGCCGCGAGATCGGCGAGCGCATCGATCTCGGTGTGCGCAACATCGGTGAGCCGTTGCTGAAAGTGGCTGGCCTCGGTCGGGCGAAAGTCGTCAACGATGTGTCGTTCGAAGTGAAGGCGGGCGAGATCTTCGGCATTAGCGGGTTGATCGGCGCGGGCCGGACCGAACTGATGCGCCTGATCTACGGCGCGGACCGCAAGGACCGCGGCACGGTGTCGCTGGCACGCACACCGGGCGAAGCGCCGCTGCCGGTGCAGATCGACACGCCCGCCGACGCGGTGCGCAACGGCATCGCGCTGATTACCGAAGACCGCAAGGGCGAGGGCCTGCTGCTGCCGCAACCGATTGCCGCGAACGTATCGCTCGGCAACATTGGGAGTGTTTCGCGTCACGGCGTCGTCGATGCGAAACGCGAGAACGCGCTCGCGCAGCAGCAGATCGACGCGATGCGCATTCGCACCTCGGGTCCGGCGCAACCGGTCGGCGAGCTGTCCGGCGGTAACCAGCAGAAGGTCGTGATCGGCCGCTGGCTGGCACGCGACTGCCGCGTGCTGCTGTTCGACGAACCTACGCGCGGCATCGACGTCGGCGCGAAGTTCGATATCTATGGATTGATGGGAGCGCTCGCCCGCGAGGGTCGGGCGCTTGTCGTGGTGTCGAGCGACCTGCGCGAACTGATGCTGATCTGCGACCGGATCGGTGTGATGTCCGCGGGCCGCATGACCGGTGTTTTCCGGCGCGACGAGTGGTCGCAGGATGCACTGCTCGCCGCCGCGTTCGCGGGCTATCGCAGTCGCGACGCCTTGCTGGACAGCCACGATAGCCACCACGGCAACGACAAGCAAGAAGCAGGGAGCCTGTAATGACGAATCAACCGGTGCCGCAAGGCGGCACAAACCAGGCAGTGAGCGCAGCCGATAAACAAGCCAGTAAACCGGTCGGCACGCGCTTCGGCTTTTCGAACTACCTCGGTCTCGCCGGCGCACTGCTCGCGATGATCGTCCTGTTTTCGCTGCTCAGTTCGCATTTTCTGAGCTACGACACGTTCAGCACGATTGCCAACCAGATCCCGGACCTGGTCGTGATGTCGGTGGGCATGACGTTCGTGCTGATCATCGCGGGAATCGACCTGTCGGTGGGCTCGGTGCTCGCGCTCGGCGGCTCGGTGGTCAGCGTCGCGGCGCTGAAGTGGGGCTGGGGGCCGATACCGTCCGCGCTGCTCGGCATGATCGCCGCAGCGTTGACGGGTACCTTCACCGGTGCTGTCACGGTCGGCTGGCGGATTCCGTCGTTCATCGTGTCGCTCGGCGTGCTCGAAGGCGCGCGCGGCATTGCCTACCAGATGACGAATTCGCGCACCGCCTATATCGGCGACGCCTTCGACGTCCTGTCGAATCCGATCGCGTTCGGCATCTCGCCGGCTTTCCTGATCGCGGTCGTCGTGATGATCGTCGCGCAGTTCGTGCTGACGCGTACCGTGTTCGGCCGCTATCTGGTCGGCATCGGCACCAACGAGGAAGCCGTGCGGCTCGCGGGCGTCAATCCGCGGCCGTACAAGATCATCGTGTTCGCGCTGATGGGCGCGCTGTCGGGGCTGGCCGCGCTGTTCCAGATCTCGCGCCTCGAAGCCGCTGATCCGAACGCTGGCGACGGGCTCGAACTCCAGGTGATCGCGGCGGTCGTAATCGGCGGAACGAGTTTGATGGGCGGTCGTGGGTCGGTGATCAGCACGTTCTTCGGCGTGTTGATCATTTCGGTGCTCGCGGCCGGTCTCGCGCAGATCGGTGCCAGCGAGCCGACCAAGCGGATCATCACCGGTGCGGTGATCGTCGTAGCCGTGGTGCTGGATACCTATCGCAGCCGGCGCAAGCGCAGCTAGCGCGCACGGCGCAATCAAGAGAGGCTGTTACCGGGCAACGCGTCGTGTGCAAAGGGTGCACGCGCACGGCGCGCAGGACAGCGACGACAATACGGATAACGGGCAGGAGAGCAACGGGTTATGGCGACGATCAAGGATGTAGCGGCCGTGGCCGGCGTGTCGTTCACGACGGTATCGCACGTCGTGAACAACTCGCGGCCGGTGTCGGCCGTCGTGCGCGCGAGAGTGGAGCATGCGATCCGCCAGTTGCATTACGTGCCGTCGGCGGTCGCGCGCTCGCTGAAAGCGCGCGCCACCGCAACCATCGGGCTCGTGGTGCCGAACAGCACGAATCCGTATTTCGCGGAACTGGCGCGCGGCATCGAAGACGGTTGTTCGCGCAACGGCTATTGCGTGTTCTTCTGCAACTCCGACGACGACCCCGCGAAGCAGCGCAACTATCTGCGCGTGCTGCAGGAAAAACGTATCGACGGGCTGATCGTCGCGTCGGCCGGCGACGATGCGGTGCTGGCGCAGACGCTCGCGCATTCGCGCGAACCGCTCGTCGTGGTCGACCGGAACATCGAAGGGCTGAATGCCGATCTCGTGCAGATCGATCACGAGAAAGGCGGTTATCTGGCCACGCGTCATCTGCTCGAACTCGGACACGTGAAGATCGGTTGTATTACCGGGCCGATCGCGACGGCCGTGAGCGCGATGCGCGTGCATGGTTTTATCCGTGCGATGGCCGAGCGCGGTATCGAGATTGCACCGGACGCGATCGTCGAGAGCGATTTCTCGGGCACTGGTGGCTATCGTGCCGCGGGTCAGCTGTTCGATACCGTGAAGCCGAGCGCGATTTTCGCGGGCAACGACATGATGGGTATCGGCGCGTTGCGCGCAGCCGCGGAGCGCGGCATCCGCGTGCCCACCGACTGCTCGATCATCGGCTTCGACGACATCGAACTGGGGCGCTTTACCTATCCGGCGCTGTCGACGGTCGGGCAGTCGGTGCGGGCCCTCGGCGATATGGCCGCGCAGACGCTGATCGAGCGCATCACTGGTACGGCGGCGGGCGGCCAGGGCGCGCCGGCGCGGCGCCGCGTTGTGGCGCCGAAGTTGATCCTGCGTGAATCGACGGCCGCGTGGAGCGGTAGCGATGCGGGTCATCACGGGCTGGCCGCGTGATGTGAGACGCTGGCGTAACGCGCGTGCGCTGTGGCGAACCGCGGATCGACATGAAACAAGAAACCGGGCAATGCGCCCTAAAGCAGCGCGGCATGGACTCTAGATTGCGCTGAAGCACTGACGGTGGCCGACAGATCGAGCGCTAACACGGGTCGGCCGCTCTGGACGGGATGGGAGAAAGACGTGACGAACACAGCAGCACAAGGGCGGGTCGCAGTAGTCGGCAGCCTGAACATGGATCTCGTGGCGCGCGCACCGCGTCTGCCGCGCCCCGGCGAGACGCTCGCGGGCCACGCGTTCGCCCAGGTCGCCGGCGGCAAGGGCGGCAACCAGGCGGTCGCTGCCGCCCGGCTCGGCGCCCGGGTCGCGATGCTCGGCTGCGTGGGCGCCGATGCGAACGGTGCGCAGTTGCGCGCGGGGCTCGAAGTGGAAGGGATCGACTGCACGGCGCTCGATACCAGCCCGGGCGCGCCGACCGGTGTCGCGCTGATTGTCGTCGATGACAGCAGCCAGAACGCGATCGTGATCGTCGCGGGCAGCAACGGCGAGGTGACGCCGGTCTCGATCGCGCGGCACGAAGCCGTGCTCGCCGAGGCCGACGTCGTGATCTGCCAGCTCGAAACCCCGAATCCGACCGTCGAGGCGGCGCTTGCCACCGCGCGCCGGCTCGGCAAGACGACGATCCTGAACCCGGCACCCGCGACCGGTCCGCTACCGGCGGCCTGGTTTCCGCTGATCGACTACCTGATTCCGAACGAGCTCGAAGTGGCCACCCTCAGTGGTGTGCCGGTCGCTTCCGCCGCCGATGCGGCGCTTGCGGCCGCGGCGCTGCGCGATGCCGGCGCGCGCAACGTGATCGTGACGCTCGGCGCCCAGGGCGTGTACGTCGCGCTCGAACACGGCGAGGCGACGCATTACCCCGCGCCGCGCGTCGACGCGATCGATACGACAGGCGCCGGCGATACGTTTATCGGGGGTTTTGCTGCGCAGCTCGCAGGCGGCGCGCTGGTCGACGATGCAATCCGCTTTGCGCAGCGAGCCGCGGCCATTTCGGTGACGCGCGCGGGCGCGCAACCGTCGATCCCGACCCGCGCCGAACTGGATAACTAGCCGGCCGTCGCCTCCACAACGTGGCTGAAACTGCGCTGCCGTGTCAAAAGATACGGCCGGCGCGAACCGCCGTTGTAACTTGTACTGACTCCTTTCGAGAAATTCCTCCGATCATATAAAAGCTTCAAGTTCACCCTGGTGGGTGCCGTAAACGGAGAAAGAAGCGGGCAGGGAGTGAGGGCCGCAGCCCACACGTCCGCAGCCAGAGCGCATAACCCCAGGCGCCGTGCAGCCGTACCTCTCCATATGTCACTCTCACAGGGAAGCACATGAACAAGGGCATCACCATCCGGGCGCGCATCGGCCTGACGATGGCTTTTCTCGCCGCACTGCTGGTCGCGATCGGCGTGCTGGGGCTGTTCGGTATGAGCAGTTCGAACGATGCATACCGCGCCACCTTTATGAACCAGATGCCGAGTGCCGTCGCCATCGACAATGCCGAGCTGTATGCGGCGCGCGAACGGCTGGCGCTCGATCGTGCGGCCTTCATGATGGGCACGGCCGAGGCCGCAGGCTCGATCGATCGTTCCCACTTCATGCGCAAGAACGCCGACGAGTGGTGGAAAAAGTATCTGGCGCTGCCGCGCGACGCCGACGAAGACCGGCTCGCCCAGGCCGTCGCCGCGAAACGTGAGGAACTGCATCAGGTGATGCAGGCGTTTGCCGCGACCGTGATCGCAAACGATCCTTCCAGCCTCGTGGATGGCGCGAAACGCCTGCAGGCTGTCTACACCGAGATGTCCGTCGACGACGACGCCCTGCGGGCGTTCCAGTTCGCCGCGGCCGACAAAGGCTTCACCCAGGCGCAGAGCACGTTCGACACGTTCCGCCTGGTGGGTTTCGGCGCGCTCATCGCCGGTCTTGCCGCCGCCGTGTTCTCGTACCTGACGCTGCGCCGCGCCATTGGCCGGCCGCTCGCCGACGCGCTGGGACATTTCGAGGCGATCGCCGCCGGCGACCTGCGGCGCGAGATCGTCGTCCACTCGACCGATGAAATGGGCCAGTTGCTGCAAGGCGTCGCGAAGATGCAGCGCAGCCTGACCGGCACGGTGCGCTCGGTGCGCATGGGCAGTGAATCGATTGCGACGGCCACGCGGCAGATTTCGGCCGGCAATCTGGACCTGTCGTCGCGTACCGAAGAACAGGCCTCGGCACTCCAGCAGACGGCCTCCAGCATGGAGCAGCTGACCGGTACCGTGAAGCAGAACGCAGACAACGCCCGCCAGGCCAGTTCGCTGGCTGCGAATGCGTCGGAGATCGCCAGCCGCGGCAACGCGGTGGTCGGCCAGGTGGTCGGCACGATGGGCGACATCAATCAGAGTTCTGCAAAGATCGCGGACATCATTTCAATCATCGAGGGCATTGCGTTCCAGACCAACATCCTCGCGCTGAACGCAGCCGTTGAGGCAGCGCGCGCCGGCGAGGAAGGGCGCGGCTTCGCGGTCGTGGCCGGCGAGGTGCGCAGTCTCGCGCAACGCTCGTCGGCGGCGGCCAAGGAGATCAAGGCGCTGATCGATACCTCGGTGGAGCGTGTGCAGGCGGGCTCGGCGCTGGTCGACCAGGCCGGCCGCACGATGACCGAGATCATCGGCGCGGTGCAGCGCGTGACGGACATCATGGGCGAGATCGCGGCGGCGTCGACGGAACAGAGCAGCGGGATCGATCAGGTTGCGCGGGCGGTCACGCAGATGGACGAGGTCACGCAGCAGAACGCGGCGCTGGTCGAGGAAGCGGCGGCCGCCGCGCAATCGCTGGAGGATCAGGCGACGAAGCTGCGTACGGCGGTTTCGGTGTTCCAGCTCGGTGATGAGGCTTCGGCGGGGGCGGTGGCGAGTGAAATGCTGCGTCGGCGTGAGCCTGCGCCTGCGCCGGTGCGTACGCCGGTAAAAGCGCTTGCGACAAACGCCAGGACGCGCCTCGCGCCTGCGACTGCGACCAGACCGCTTGCGATGGCGGTAGCGGGCACCGGCACGGAGCGCGACTGGGAGACGTTCTGATCGTGCACCAGCAGGGCGCATGTTTGGGCGCGCTAACTCATGTCATGCGGCGTGATCGCGTGCATTTGAGCCGGCGCGGCGTGGCGATGCCTGTCACAACGGAATAATCCATGCGCATCGATAGCGATAGGTATCGCTGTCGGGATAATCGGGACCGTCGTTGCTGAGGCAACCACGGTCTTTTTTTCATGCTCCGCAACAAAGGTGCGCCCTGGATCGACTTCTGTTCCGGTACATTGACGGGCGCAGTCGCCACCCGGCGGCCGTGTTTTTCATCACCGCTCGCCCCGCGCGATCCCTTCTTGACCCTGCGCCCGCACGCCTGCCTAAAGGACCGACATGACGCATCAAGACCTTGCGCTCCGCCTCGTGGAGGCTCGCCGTCAGCATCGGCTGATCGACGTATTGCGGCCGGCCAGCCTGCCGCCCGACGCGGCGACGGCCTATGCGATCCAGCAGGCGGTACTCGCCGGGCTCGGAACGCCGACTGGTGCGTGGAAAATCGGCGCGCGCTCGCCGGGCGGTGCGGCAAACGGAGCGCCGATTCCGGCGCCACTGGTGCTCGAGTCGCCCGCGCAAGCCGGTTACGACGGTTTTTTCCGCGTGCTGGTCGAACTCGAAATCGCTTTTCGCTTTGCAGAACCGATCGCGCCCCGCGGCGAAGCCTATGCGCGCGACGAAGTGCTGGCCCGGGTCGGCACGGTGTTGCCGGCTATCGAGATCGTCGACAGCCGCTTCGCCGAATGGCCGGATATTGCGCCGCTCGCACAACTGGCCGATGCGCAGAACAACGGTGCATTGATTACCGGTCACCCGGTGCCGTATGCGGGCTTTGCGCGCCAGTTCGACTTTGTGTCGCCGCAACTCGAACTGACCTTCGACGGCACCTCGCTCGTGCCCGATGCGCCGGGCAATCCGGCCGGCGATCCGCGTGAGTTGCTGGTCTGGTTCGTCAACCATTGCGCCGCGATGGGCATCGCGATCGAACCTGGATGGACCATTACGACCGGCTCTTACGTCGGCGCGCATCCGATCGGGCAGCGCGGTATCGTGCATGGCCATATCGACGGGCTTGGCGAAGTGGAAGTCGAGCTGACGTAGTTTCGGGCGCACGAACCCGCTCTGTTTGCGCTGAGCACATATCTGTGGCGCACGAGCTTCTACCTCTTCGACTGCGCGATTGCCGCCTGCGTCCGGCAACGCGTACGTTGCAGTCGCCGCTGATCATCCTTCATCCTGGTACCCGCTTCAGACCATGTGGTCCGCGCGGGTATTCACGCATCCGCCGCGTGTATCACGCACCGCGCCGCACGGAACGAAATGCGAAACGCACGGACGAACGTCTGGAGCGCGCACCGCAGCCCACTTGCTGCAGCCGATTTAACGTTTGTTTGTAACGGATGGTTGCGATGTAGTCGAAAGCGCGTTGTTGCGCGTTGAGGAACAAGGAAAGGGTGCGGGTGCATATCGCGTTACACCGCGCGTGTTACATCGCAGGTGTTACAACGCGCGACCGTTGCCTCGTATTCCAGTACAGAGGACGTCCGTGTGCGACAGCAGCGAAGACCGTTGTTATCGATGCAATTTTTTGCGGTCTGGAACGAAGATTGTAAGTGACCGAATCTGTGTTTCCAAGAGAGGGATGTCACGAACACGCGATGGCCTGATTTTCGTAACGTAGTTCGTGAAAAAAAATTAGAAAGGGTTTAGGATGAATTCGAGCGATGTCGTTTCCGATTAGCGCGCCGCGCACGACATCGATCCAGACTTCGGCGAGGAGGTAGCATGGATATCTACAGCAGTTTCGCGAGCCGCTTCGAGAAAACGCGAGAAGATGAACTCTCGCTTGAAGAGTATCTCGCGCTCTGCAAAGACAATCCCGCCGCGTACGCCACTGCCGGCGAACGCATGTTGACGGCAATCGGGGAGCCGGAACAGATCGATACTCGCAACGACACGCGTCTGTCGCGTATCTTCGCGAACAAGGTGATCAAGGTATACCCCGCGTTCCGTGAGTTCTACGGAATGGAAGAAGTGATCGAGCAGGTCGTGGCTTATTTCCGGCACTCGGCGCAAGGGCTCGAAGAAAAGAAGCAGATCCTCTATCTGCTAGGTCCGGTGGGCGGCGGCAAGTCGTCGATTGCCGAGCGTTTGAAGCAGTTGATGGAACGCGTGCCGCTCTATGCAATCAAGGGCTCGCCCGTCAACGAATCGCCGCTCGGGCTGTTCGACTACGACGAAGATGGTCCCATCCTCGAAGAACAATACGGTATTCCACGCCGCTACCTGAAAAGCATTTTGAGCCCGTGGGCGGTGAAACGCCTGCACGAGTACAACGGCGACATCCGCAAGTTCAGCGTGGTGCGTCGCTATCCTTCCATCCTGCGGCAGATCGGTATTGCGAAGACCGAGCCGGGTGACGAAAACAACCAGGACATTTCGTCGCTGGTCGGTAAGGTCGATATCCGCAAGCTCGAACAGTATGCGCAGGACGATGCCGATGCGTACAGCTACTCCGGTGGCCTGTGCCTCGCGAATCAAGGGTTGCTCGAATTCGTCGAAATGTTCAAGGCGCCGATCAAGGTGCTGCATCCGTTGCTCACGGCGACCCAGGAAGGCAACTTCAAGGGCACGGAAGGGTTCGGTGCGATTCCGTTCGACGGCGTCATTCTTGCGCACTCGAACGAGTCTGAGTGGAAGGCTTTCCGCAATAACCGCAATAATGAGGCGCTGCTCGACCGGATCTTCGTCGTGAAAGTGCCGTACTGCCTGCGTTATTCGGAAGAGATCAAGATCTACGAGAAGCTGATCCGCAACTCGTCGCTGTCCAACGCAGTGTGCGCGCCGGGCACGTTGAAGATGATGGCGCAGATGTCGGTGCTCACGCGTTTGCAGGAGCCCGAAAATTCAAGCCTCTTTTCGAAGATGCAGGTGTACGACGGTGAGAACCTGAAAGACACCGATCCGAAGGCCAAGTCGTATCAGGAGTATCGCGACTTCGGTGGCGTCGACGAGGGCATGACGGGCGTGTCGACGCGCTTCGCGTTCAAGATTCTGTCGCGCGTGTTCAACTTCGACTCAACCGAGGTCGCGGCGAACCCTGTGCACCTGATGTACGTGCTCGAACAGCAGATCGAACGCGAGCAGTTCCCACCGGAAACCGAGCAGAAGTATCTGTCTTTCATCAAGGACGTGCTCGCCTCGCGCTACGCGGAATTCATCGGCAAGGAAATTCAGACCGCGTATCTGGAGTCGTATTCCGAGTACGGGCAAAACATCTTCGACCGCTATGTGACGTACGCAGACTTCTGGATCCAGGACCAGGAGTTCCGCGATCACGACACCGGCGAGAGCTTCGACCGTGCGGCACTGAACGCCGAACTCGAGAAGATCGAAAAGCCCGCAGGCATCAGCAACCCGAAGGACTTCCGCAACGAGATCGTCAATTTCGTGTTGCGTGCGCGCGCCGGCAATGCAGGCAAGAATCCGGCGTGGATCAGCTACGAGAAGTTGCGTGTCGTGATCGAGAAGAAAATGTTCTCGAATACCGAAGAACTTCTGCCGGTCATCTCGTTCAATGCAAAAGGGTCGGCGGAGGAGCAGCGCAAGCACGAAGACTTCGTCAACCGGATGGTCGCCAAGGGCTACACGCCGAAGCAGGTGCGGCTGCTGTGTGACTGGTATCTGCGCGTGCGCAAGTCGTCATGAGAGGGTTGGCGTACCGCCTGCGCGGTGACACCGCGCAGGCACCCGGCGAGGCGCAAGCGGGTTGGACATGAATCAGCATGGCCACTGTGTCTCGCGCGCCCGAAATTAGCGCAGCTGCATGCGGTCGGAGTCAGTGAGCTGCAAATGAGCTGCACATACTCCGATCGACAGCTCTGCATGGGATGGGAGACTGGATGTGCTTCATCAAATCATCGACCGCAGGCTGGCAGGCAAGAACAAGAGCATTGCAAACCGCGAACGCTTTCTGCGCCGCGTAAAGAACTACATTCGGCGCGCCGTATCGGAAGCGGTGCGCGATCGCAGCATCAAGGACATACAGAACACCCAGAGCATCACGATTCCACGTAAGGACATCGCGGAGCCATCATTCCGTCATGGTCCCGGTGGCAAGCGCGAAATGGTGCACCCGGGCAACGCCGACTATATTCGCGGCGACAAGATTCCGCGGCCGCCTGGCGGCGGAGGCGGGGGCGGCGGCAACAGCGCCAGCAACGAAGGCGAAGGGCAGGACGACTTCGTATTCGAACTGAGCCGCGAAGAATTCATGCAGTACTTCTTCGACGACCTCGAACTGCCGCGTCTCGTGAAAACCCATCTGCTTGCCGTGCCGACGTGGAAGAGCATCCGCGCAGGCTGGGCCGCCGAAGGTACGCCGAATAACATCGACGTCGTACGCTCGCTGAGAAGCGCACTCGGTCGACGCATCGCGCTCGGCGCACCGCTCGTCAACGAACTCCATGCACTCGAAGAGAAACTTGAAGCGATGAAGGCCGACCCGGCCGACCGTCGCGACGAAATCAAGTTGCTCGAAGAAGAGATACATCGTCTGCGCGGCCGCATCTGGCGCATTCCGTTTATCGATCCGTTCGATTTGCGTTACGTGAACCGCGTCAAGCAGCCGCAGCCGTCGAGCCAGGCGGTGATGTTCTGCCTGATGGATGTGTCGGGTTCGATGGACGAGCAGCGCAAGGATCTGTCCAAGCGGTTTTTCATCCTGCTGTACCTGTTCCTCAAGCGCAATTACGAGAAGATCGAAGTGGTCTTCATTCGCCACCACACGCGTGCGGAAGAAGTCGACGAAGACACGTTCTTTCATTCGACCGAGAGTGGCGGCACGGTGGTATCGAGCGCGCTCGAGTTGATGAAGAAGGTCATGAACGAGCGCTATTCACCGAGCGAGTGGAATATTTACGGCGCGCAGGCGTCGGACGGCGACAACTGGACCGACGACTCGCCGAAATGCCGCAAGATCCTCGAAGATGACATCCTGACGAAGGTGCGCTATTTTGCGTATATTCAGGTGACGCCCGAAGAGCAGAACCTGTGGCTCGAATATGCACAACTGGCGCTGACGGCGCCGCAGATGGCGATGAAGAAGGTCGAAACGGCTGCGGATATCTACCCGGTGTTCCGGGAGTTGTTCGAGAAACAGGTCGCGTCTTCATGACCAGCAAGCATCTGCACAACGAAGCGCGCGGTTATCAGCCGGAGCGTAGCAAGAGTCAGTCGAAGCGTGCGGAACCTGCGCAGGCCGGGGCCGCCGCTGAAGGGGCCACAGAAGGGTCCATAGAAAGGCCCAATGAAGGGTCAAGCAGACAGCCCACCGCGATGCCCGGCGACGGGCAAAGGGAAGTCCGTATGAACGTAGCTGATAGACGGCCTCTGCCGTGCCCGTCCGACTGGACCTTCGAGCTGATCGAGGAGTACGACACCCATATTGCCCATGTTGCGGAGCAATATGAGCTGGACGTCTACCCGATCCAGCTCGAACTCATCAGCGCCGAACAGATGATGGATGCCTACGCGTCCGTCGGCATGCCGGTCAACTACCGGCACTGGTCGTTCGGCAAACACTTCCTTTCCACCGAAAAAAGCTATCGTCGCGGCCAGATGGGGCTCGCGTACGAGATCGTCATCAACTCGAATCCGTGTATCGCGTATCTGATGGAAGAGAACACGATGACGATGCAGGCGCTCGTCATCGCGCATGCGGCTTACGGACACAACTCGTTCTTCAAGGGCAACTACCTGTTCAAGCTGTGGACCGATGCGCACGCGATCATCGATTACCTGGTCTACGCGAAGAACTACATCGCGGAATGCGAGGAGCGCTTTGGCCTCGATCGCGTCGAGGAGTTGCTCGACTCGTGCCATGCGCTGATGAACTACGGCGTCGATCGCTACAAGCGGCCGCAGAAGCTGTCGCTCGTCAAGGAGTCGGAGGCGCGGCGCGAGCGCGAAGCGTATCTGCAGTCGCAGGTCAACGAACTGTGGCGCACGCTGCCGGCTACGCACACGCCGCTGCCTGAGGAAACGGAAGAGCGCTATCCGCCCGAGCCGCAGGAGAACCTGCTGTATTTCGCGGAGAAGAATGCGCCGTTGCTCGAACCGTGGGAACGTGAGGTGATCCGTATCGTTCGCAAGGTGGGGCAGTATTTCTATCCGCAGCGGCAGACCCAGGTGATGAACGAAGGCTGGGCGACGTTCTGGCATTACACGTTGCTCAACACACTCTATAACCAGGGCAAGCTCGAAGACGGCTTCATGATGGAGTTTCTCCATTCGCACAGCAACGTCGTCTATCAGCCGCCTGTCACGAAACCGTATTACAGCGGTATCAATCCGTATGCGCTTGGTTTTTCGATGATGAGCGACATCCGTCGTATCTGCGAAAACCCGACCGACGAAGACCGCAAGTGGTTTCCCGAACTGGCCGGTAGCCCGTGGTTGCCGGCGATGCACTACGCCATGCGCAACTTCAAGGACGAGAGTTTTGTCGCGCAGTACCTGTCGCCGCATCTGATCCGCGAGATGCGTCTTTTCTCGGTGCTCGACGACGACATGCGCGATGCGCTCGAAGTGTCGGCGATTCACGATGACAACGGTTACCAGTACGTTCGCCAGGCCTTGTCGCGGCAGTACGACATGCATCATCGCGAGCCGAACATCCAGGTCTGGTCGGTGAATACACGCGGCGACCGCAGCCTCACGCTGCGTCATTTCATGAGCGACAACCGGCACCTGTCCGGCGATAGCGAAGAAGTACTGAAGCATATGGCGCGGCTATGGCAGTTCGATGTGTTTCTTGAAAGCGTCGACGAGAACGGGACGGTGAGAAAGCGCTACGATTGCCGGTATGTGCCGCCGAGCATCCGGGTTTAGCGTTCCACTAACGCGTACAGGTAATCAAGCCAGCCTTCGGGCTGGCTTTTTTATGCCGTTCCCGCCGGATCACAGCCGGTGCCATGCCGCTATCCGGTAACATACCGATCCCTCAAACCTTTCAACTCTGTAAAATTCAACGCGCGCGACCTCAAGTCCGCCAAAGCGGCGATACGACCGCTGTCTTCCGTTCCAGTTCAAGGAAACACATCAGCATGACCGTCCAGACCGACCCAACCGACCAAACCGTCCTCTCCGCGCACGACACCCGGCGACGCATCTTTGCGATCGTCGGGGCCTCGTCGGGCAACCTCGTGGAGTGGTTCGACTTCTACGTGTATTCGTTTTGCGCGCTGTATTTCGCGCCGGCGTTCTTTCCGAGCGGCAATACGACGACCCAGCTACTGAATACCGCCGGCGTGTTCGCTGCGGGCTTCCTGATGCGCCCGATCGGCGGCTGGTTCTTCGGGCGTCTTGCGGACAAGCGCGGCCGCCGCACTGCGATGATGGTGTCGGTGTTCATGATGTGTGGCGGCTCGCTCGTGATCGCCGTGCTGCCCACCTACGCGCAGATCGGCGCGCTCGCGCCGGCGTTGCTGCTGGTGGCGCGGCTGTTCCAGGGGCTGTCGGTGGGCGGCGAGTACGGCACGAGCGCGACCTACATGAGCGAGGTCGCGTTGAAGGGGCGGCGCGGCTTCTTCGCGTCGTTCCAGTACGTGACGCTGATCGGCGGCCAGTTGTGCGCGCTGCTCGTGCTCGTGATCCTGCAACAGTCGCTGAGCACCGAAGAACTGAAGGCGTGGGGCTGGCGCATTCCGTTCGTCGTCGGTGCGATCGCGGCGCTGGTCGCGCTCTATCTGCGCAAATCGCTCGAGGAAACCACGACCGCGGCAACGCGCCAGCGCAAGGAAGCAGGCACGCTGCGCGGCCTGTGGATCCACCGCAAGGCGTTTCTCACGGTGGTCGGCTTCACGGCCGGCGGCTCGCTGATTTTCTACACGTTCACGACGTACATGCAGAAGTACCTCGTCAACACGGCTGGCATGCACGCGAAGACGGCCAGTAACGTGATGACCGGCGCGCTGTTCGTCTACATGCTGATGCAGCCGCTGTTCGGCGCGCTGTCGGATCGCATCGGCCGGCGCCAGTCGATGCTGTTCTTCGGCTTCTTCGCAACGATCGGGACGGTGCCACTGCTGCACGCGTTGAAGGACGTGACGAATCCGTATATGGCGTTCGGGCTCGTCGTGGTCGCGCTTGCGATCGTCAGCTTCTATACATCGATCAGCGGGTTGATCAAGGCTGAAATGTTTCCGCCGGAAGTGCGTGCGCTCGGCGTCGGGCTCTCGTATGCGGTGGCCAATGCGGTGTTCGGCGGTTCGGCGGAATACGTTGCGCTGTGGCTGAAGCAGGCCGGTAGCGAGCCGATGTTCTACTGGTACGTCACCGCGCTATGCGCGATTTCCGGGCTCGTGTCCCTGCGGATGCGCGATCCGTCGAAGGAAGGGTATCTGCGGCACGAACCGTAAGCGTTTCGCAAGCGATCATCGCCAACCGACGGCGGCCCCGAGTGTTCCGGGCCGCCGTTTTCGTTTCTGGCGGCGTTCACGAACGGCTCAGGTGCAGCGCCGCTGCATCCAGTCCAGCAGCGGGTTTATCATTTCAGCAGATAACCGTATCCGATTTGCTTGGTTGCCCGCACGCAAG
Source organism: Paraburkholderia acidicola (assembly GCF_002362315.1). Taxonomy (GTDB): domain Bacteria; phylum Pseudomonadota; class Gammaproteobacteria; order Burkholderiales; family Burkholderiaceae; genus Paraburkholderia; species Paraburkholderia acidicola. The sequence continues at coordinate 329,060 of NZ_MTZV01000001.1, read as the reverse complement.
CCGGGCGGTAGATTCGACAACTTGCCGCAAAGCGGTACTGCGCATTGTGTACTTCAATGAGCCACGCGCGAGATGTCGGCTCGAGCTGGACACGACATCAAGCTGGCCCACACCGACCCGACCGGACATTCCCGTGACGACCGCTCCTTCCTTTGCTACGACCACCGGCCCATCGGCCGCAGCCCTTCATACCAACGAACCGTCGCCGATCGAGATCCGTGCCTTCGACGGCCCGCTCGGTGCCGAAGTGTTGGGACTCGATCTGAACCAGCCGCTCAGCGCCGCCGATTTCACGCGCATCCATCGCGCGCATCTCGATCACCACGTGCTGGTGTTTCGCGATCAGCGCATCACGCCCGATCAGCAGATCGCGTTCAGCCGACGCTTCGGCCCGCTGCAGATCCACGTGCTGCATCAATTCCAGTTGTCGGGGCATCCCGAAGTACTGGTGGTGTCGAACGTCGTCGAGAACGGCAAGCCGATCGGACTCGGCGACGCTGGTTACTTCTGGCATTCGGACCTGTCGTACAAGGAGAAGCCGAGTCTCGGTTCGCTGCTGCATGCGCAGGAACTGCCGGCAGAGGGCGGCGATACGCTGTTCGCCAACATGCATCTGGCGTGGGACACGTTGCCCGCGCATCTGCGCAGCGCCGTGGAAGGTCGACGCGCCGAACACACCTATCTCGCGAAGTACGCAGAATTGCAGCAACGCAGCCCGTGGCGGCCGAACCTGTCCGCGGAACAGGTCGCGCAGGTGAAGCCGGTGGTGCACCCTGTCGTGCGCACGCATCCGGAAACGGGCCGCAAGGCGCTCTTCGTCAGCGAGCATTTCACGACGCGCATCGTCGATCTGCCGGAAGACGAAAGCGCTGCACTGCTCGCCGAGTTGTTCACGCACAGCGTGCTTGAAGCGCATCTGTACCGGCACGTGTGGGCCGAGCACGACATGGTCTTCTGGGACAACCGCTCGCTGATGCACCTCGCCGCGGGCACGCCCGATCATCTGCGTCGCAAGATGTATCGCACGACGATCGAAGGCGACGAGCCGTTCTGAGTGTGTGGTGCTGCGGCGATCGCCGCGTCACGCGACGACGATGTCCGTCGCGAGTTCGTGCAGCAGATCGCGCAGCGCTTCCGCCTGCGGCATGCGCGCGTTGCTGCGCAGATGGATGCGCAGCGCGTGGCCTTCCAGACCATCGACGGGGCGCAGGAGCCACAGTTCGACAGCGAGCCCGAGGCCCTCGGGTTGATTGTCGACCACGGGTTCAACGACACGTGGTGTGAAACAGGCACTCTCGGACATGGCGATATTCCTCGCGATGCGGCGCTGGATCGCAGCACCGGATGAGCGCCATCGTAGCGGCCGGGGAACGCGCGGCCAAACGAGAAATCCATGTATGCAAATGAAAGGTGTGCTTGGAGCCGTCGACGGAACTGTTCTATGACGCTCGCACCGATGCGTTTGCGCTCAACACGTTATCCTTCCCTCTCTACCTGTCACCTCGGTCGTCTCCATCATGTTCGCGCTCCAGACCCCAGCATCATCGCAGTCCAAACCCGATCACTACGCCGAACTCGTCGCGCAAACGCGCTCGCTGCTCGCCGACGAGCATGATCTGATCGCCAACGCCGCGAATTTTTCATCGCTGGTGTTTCATTCGCTGGCCGATGTGAACTGGGCCGGTTTCTATTTCCACGACGGCCGCGAGCTGGTGGTCGGTCCGTTCCAGGGCAAACCGGCCTGCGTGCGGATCGCACTCGGCCGTGGCGTGTGCGGCACCGCCGCGCAAAGCCGCACGACGCAACTGGTGCGCGATGTGCACGCGTTCCCTGGCCACATCGCGTGTGATGCTGCGTCAGAATCGGAAATCGTGGTGCCGCTCGTCGCAGCGGACGGCACGCTCGTCGGTGTGTGGGATGTCGATAGTCCGGTGCTGAACCGTTTCGACGAAGACGACGCGCGCGGCATGGAAGCGCTGTGCGCGGTGTTCATGGAACTCGCGTGGCCGCATGCCGAAACGCGCCGTTCGCACGCAGGCGCATGAACCCGCGCTTTAGCAGAAAACACGCTTTTTACAGGACCAATGCTTGGTTCTGCGCTCGACAGGCGGCTGTTATCGTAGCGACCCGTGCATCGTCACAAGCGGTGCACACGGGTCTGCCAATCGATAACCGATAACGTCTCTCGAACAAGAAGGTCCATAAAAATGAAATTCAAAACTCTCGCTACATGCCTGATGGGGTTGATGGTCGCGGTGTCGGGCGTTGCACACGCCGACCGGCTCGACGACATCAAGAAAGCCGGCGTACTGCGCGTCGCAACGTTCGACAGCAACCCGCCATTCGGCTTCGTTGATCCGGCAAGCAACCATATCGTCGGTCTCGATGTCGACTACGCGAAAGCGATCGCCGACAAGCTCGGCGTGAAGCTCGAGCTGCAACCGACCAATCCGGCCAACCGCATTCCATTCCTCGCGTCGAAGAAAGTCGACCTCGTGCTTGCAAACTTCACGATCACCGACGAACGCGCGAAGCAGGTCGATTTCAGCATTCCGTACTTCTCGTCGGGCCAGCAGTTTCTCGCGAAGAAAGGCGTGCTGAAATCCGCCGACCAGATCAACGGTCTTCGCGTCGGCGCCGATAAAGGCACAACCAACGAGATCACGCTGCGCGAGAAATTCCCGCAGGCAACCATCGTCGCCTATGACGACACGCCGTTCGCATTCGCCGCGCTGCGCGCGGGCAACGTCCAGGCGATCACACAGGATGGTCCGAAGCTGGTCGGTCTGCTCGCCAACGTGCCGGACAAGCAGAACTACGAGATCCCTGCGTTCACGTTCTCGAACGACTACATGGGCGTCGGCATTCCGAAGGGCGAGACGCGCCTGACCGCGTTCGTCAACGATACGCTGAAGGGCCTCGAAGCCGACGGCTCGGCGGCGAAGATCTACAACCGCTGGTTCGGTCCGCAAACGAAGACGCCGCTCGCGCGCATCTTCAAGATCGGCGACAAGACCTGAGCACGATCCGACGATGCAGGTCTCGCTCGCTCCGAAGTATCTGATGTGGTTGTGGCAGGGCTTCGGCGTGACCGTTGGGCTCGCGTTGTGCGCAGCCGTCACCGCGACGGCTGCGGGCTTCATGCTGGCGCTGGTACGTCAGTCGCCGTACGGCGCGGTACGTCGTGCGGTGGGTGCCTACGTGCTGGCGTTTCGCAATACGCCGCTGCTCGTGCAGTTGCTGTTCTGGTATTTCGGTGTGGCAACGTTGTTGCCCGATGCAGTCATGCAATGGCTCAACGCGCCGCACGTCGTACACCTTGCGGCGTTTTCGTTGCGCTGGCCGTCGTTTGAATTCGTCGCGGGTTGGGTCGGGCTGAGCTGCTATACCGCTGCGTTTATCGCACAGGAATTCCAGGCGGGCCTGCGCGGTGTTCGCGAGGCGCAGCATCTGGCCGCGGCGGCGCTCGGCTTGTCGCCGTTGCAGGCGTTCCGCTATGTCGTGCTGCCGCAGGCCGTGCGCATCGCGTTGCCGCCGCTGTTCGGCCAGTACATGAACCTCATCAAAAATTCGTCGCTAACGATGGCGATCGGCCTCGCCGAACTATCGTATGCGTCGCGTCAGGTCGAAACCGAAACGTTCAAAACGTTTGCGGCGTTCGGCATTGCAACGATCCTCTACATTGCCGCCGTCGCGACCATTGAATCGGTCTCGCACGTTGTCGCCCACGCGCGCGACCGCTCGCTGCGTTCGTTCGGAAGGCGTTGAACATGCAATGGTCGCTGTTCGCCACGAATCTGCCGTACCTGCTGGTCGGGGCGTTTCCTGACGGGCCGCTCGGCGGCGCTGCGTTGACGCTCGTACTGGCTGCAACGTCTGCGTTCGCATCAGCGCTGCTTGGTCTCGCAGGTGGCATCGCGCTGGCATTGACGGGGCGCGTGCTGCGCATTCCGCTGCTCGCGGTGATCGGTTTCTTCCGCGCGATCCCCGTGCTGATGCTGATCTTCTGGACTTACTTTCTTTTACCGGTCGTGTTTCATGTCGACGTGCCGGGGCTTGCCGCTGTGGTGTGCGCGCTGTCGCTGATCGGCGGGGCGTACCTGGCGCACTCGGTGCATGCGGGGATTCTCGCGGTTGGCGATGGGCAGTGGCAGGCGGCGCTGTCGCTCGGCTTTACGCGTGTCGAGGCGCTGCGCTACGTGCTGCTGCCGCAGGCTATCCGCATCATGGCGCCTTCGTTCGTGAACCAGTGGGTGTCGCTCGTGAAGGATACGTCGCTGGCCTATATCGTCGGCGTGGGCGAACTGTCGTTCGTCGCGACGCAGATCAGCAACCGGCTGATGGTGTACCCGGCGCAGATTTTCCTGTTCGTCGGTTTGATCTATCTGGTGATGTGCACGGCGCTCGATCGACTTGCGATGTACTGGCTCACACGGCCGGCACGCGTAGCGGCATCTGGCGTACACACCGCTGGGCGCGACATACTGGCCGGACGTGGCGCGGATGCACGCGACGGGACACCGGGGTAGCCGTCCGCGCACGCCTGTGAAAATCCCAAGGTAGCACGACGATCGCCGGGGACCCACGACCCGAGCGTAGCGCCACCGGCGTGCTCAACGACACGCTGGGATAGCGTCCCGGTGCATTACTCACTCAAGCCGACGCAACCGGTTAACCGGCACCTGCCGAGTCAGTCCCCAGCCAGCACACTGGCGAATGCGCCCGGCACAACGTCGCCGGGCGCCGCCCAGGTCTCCCCACGTTTTTAAGGTTTTGCCGCGACAGTCGCACGCGCGAGCATCGCAAGGTGATAGTAGAAGCGCGCGCTCAAGCCATAGCGATAGGCGTAGAGATGAGTGAGCGCGACGCGCAATCCGCGCCACGGCGCGGCATTCTTCGCATAGACCGACACGACGATCGGTACGATCCGCCGTAACGCGGTTTTGCGAGCCGGCTCAAGTGCGGCGGGCAATGTCAGTGTGTCGAGGAACGCGTACGCGCTGACGGAGGCCGAGGTGGTCGAACCACGCGTAGTCGTCGACACCGATACCGCGGTTATGCGGTAGTACGACACGTACTCGGGCACGTAGTAAACCTGCCGCGCGGCGAGGCACAACTCCACGCCGAACGCATAGTCGCAGCACATGCCGTACTGCTCGCTGTAGCCGATTCGCTTCACGAGATCTGCGTTGGCGAGCCAGCCATTGTTCGGAAACATCTGGATCAGCCCGGTTTTGCCGGCGAGCGGCTGGATACCGGCTGCTTCTTTCACACGATGGAAATCGGCGTTCAGCTTGTCACTGACGGCGCTGTCGACGGTTCCGTCCACCGCAACTTCGTACTGGTTGCCGAACGCGACTTCAAGAAGCGGATGGGTCTGCCACGGTGCGAGCAGACGCTCGACGCCGTCTTCGGCAAGGTAATCGTCGTCGTGGATCAGCAGGATCTTGTCACCGGTGGCCCGCGCAAACAGACTCGCGACGTTGCGCGCCTGGCCGAGTGAGGGCGTGTTGCGCAGATAACGGATGCGCGCATCGTGCGCATAGCGGCTCGCAATCAGCGCTTCGGTGCGATCGTCTTTCGAGTCGTCGCCGATGACGACCTCGATATTCGCGTGCGTCTGTGCCAGGCACGAATCGATGCACTGCGTAATCAATTCCGGCCGGTTGTACGTCGGCACGCAAATGGAAACCTTCAGCTGGGTCGTCATGGCTTCGCCTCGATCCTTGGGGGAGCGTAATGGGTCCGTCCTGCGAACCGCTTCTGTCACCCGTAGCAAGGTAGACGAAAAAAACGGAAAAATAATTCGCCATTAATCGATGGAGGGGCTGCGGATTGCCGGTGCGGCGCGGCACATGTCGAATTTTCCGATTGCAAACAAAAAACTTTCGCTGGACCATCCAATCCTTCCCGGTTTGTAATATTTCGCAAGCGACGTGAGCGTCACGCGGTGTTCATGCAGAACCCATCCATCTCAATCAACGAACCAAAGAAATGAACCACAAGACAATCCGGCCGTACCTGTCGGCGGTGTTGGCGGCGACGCTGCTGACCTCGTGCGGAGGAGACATTGGAAGCAGCGCAGGCCCCGCGCCTGTAAAAGACGTCAGTTGCCTCGCGGTCGACAACAGCGGCTCAGCCGTCGTGGTCGGCTCGAACCAGCCGGGCGACCCATCGCTGCCGGAAGCGGCGTCCGGCTACCGGACCGGTCTCAAGGCCGTTTACGCGAAGACCTACATGGTGGTGACATCGAATGCGTATGCGAGTGCGGCGGGCTGCAAGGTACTGAAGCAGGGCGGCACCGCTGCCGATGCGGCCGTCGCGGTCCAGGCCGTGCTTGGGCTGACCGTGCCCGAGGCGACCGGTCTTGGCTCCGGCGGCGTGCTGCTCTATTACGACGCAGCCAAAAAGACCGTACAGGCCTACGACGGACGCGAAACCGCGCCCGCCGCTGCGACCGAGAACTACCTGCGCTATGTCGACGACGCTGCCGATCACTCGGTACCGGTGCCGAGCGCGCGCGCGAGCGGCCGCTCGATCGGCACGATCGGCGTGCCCCGTCTGATCGAGACGTTGCAGCAGGACCACGGCAAGCTGCAATGGAAAGATCTGTTCGGCGATGCGATTACGCTCGCGACGAACGGCTTCCCGATAGGCGGGCGCCTCGCGAGCGCGATTGCATCGAATGCGGCGAGCCTGAAGCGCGATCCCGACGCGGCTGCGTACTTCCTCAATGCCGATGGATCGCCGAAGGTGCTCGGCACCGTGCTCAAGAATCCTGCCTATGCGCACACGCTGTCGCTCATGGCGCAGAACGGTTCGAACGCGCTGTACACCGGACCGATCGCGCAGGACATCGTCGCGAAGATCGCGGTGGCGCGCGGTGCGGACGGCTCGACGATCACGCCGGGCAAGACCACCGTTGCGGATCTTGCCGCCTATCAGGCGAAGCGGCGCGAACCGGTCTGCACGACCTATCGGACTTACTGGGTATGCGGCATGCCGCCGCCGTCGTCGGGCGGGATCGCGGTTGCGTCCGCGCTCGGCATTCTCGAGAACTTCGATCTCAAGTCGCTGAAGCCCACGTCGATCGATCTCGAAGGCGGCAAGCCGACCGTCGCGGGCGTGCACCTCGTCACCGAAGCGGAGCGGCTCGCGTACGCCGATCGTGACATGTACGTCGCGGACACCGACTTCGTACCGCTGCCCGGCGGCACCTGGGACACGCTGCTCAACAAACCGTACCTGCGCACGCGCGCCGCGCTGATCAATCCCGCCCGCAGCATGGGGACCGCGCAGCCCGGCAATTTCGGCGCGGTGCCGCTCGGTGTCGATCGCACGCTGATCGAGCACGGGACGAACCAGTTCACGATCGTCGATGGTGAAGGCAACGTGCTGACCGCGACGACGACCGTCGAATCGAGCATGGGGTCGTTCCACATGACCAACGGCTTCCTGCTGAACAACCAGCTAACCGACTTCTCTGCGAACCCGAACGACAGCAACGGCAATCCGGTCGCCAACCGGCTGCAGCCGGGCAAGCGTCCGCGCAGTTCGATGGCGCCTACGCTCGTATTCAAACAGGCTGCCGATGGTTCGAAGGGTGACTTCGTGATGGCGACCGGGTCGCCGGGCGGCGGCACGATTCCGCAGTACGTGTTGAAGACGCTGGTCGGAACGCTGGACTGGGGGCTCGATGCGCAGCAGTCGGCGGGACTCGTCGACTTCGGCGCGAGCAACAGTCCGACGACGACGGTAGGGGGCGAACATCCGGACATCAATGCCACCGACAACGGCGCGCACGATCCGCTGATCGCCGGACTGATAGCGCTTGGTCATCAGGTGTCGACGTCCGCGCAGGCGAGCGGCGTCAACACCGTGCTGGTGATCACGAGCGGCTCGGGGACCCTGCTCCAGGGCGGTACCGATCCGCGTCGCGAAGGCATCGTGCTCGGCGATACGGTCACACGCTGAGTTGTCGAAGCACGTCGTTGCCTCGCCGCCGGCTCGTTACGTAGCTACGCGACGGCGAGGTGACACGATGTTGCTTGCGGCAAAAACGCCGCAGTCACTTTACCGTTGATACCGCTGCGCGGCATGCGTCTGCGCGAAGTTCGGCACCATCGCCACGCGCGCGGCAGCCAGCGCTTCCCACTGTTTGACGTCGGGCAGCGACGGGATCGTCACGGCTTCGCGGCGATCGAAGCCGACGAGCGCCGCATCGACGAGTTCGCCCACATCCATCACACCCTGCAGCGCGTCGACATCGCGGCCCGAACGTTCCCAGATCTCAGTGCGCGTCGCGGCCGGCAGCACGGCTTGCACATACAGTCCGCGTCCACCCAGCTCCTGCTGCAGCGTCTGCGAATACATCAGCACGTAGGCCTTGGTCGCACCGTACATGCCGAGCGGAAACTCGGGAGCGAGCGCCACCACCGACGCGATATTCACAATCGAACCTTCTCCACGCGCGATGAACCGCGGAATCACCGCGGCAGCGAGCCGCGTGACGGCCGTGACGTTGAGCTGGATCAGACGATCCTGCGCTTCGACGTCGCCGCCCTCGAATCCGCCCGGTGCCGCAGCGCCGGCGTTGTTGACGAGTAGCCCGATGTTGCTGTCGTCGCGCAGGCGTGCCTCGACTTTTTCCCGCTCGGCGGGTTTCGTGAGATCGGCGGCGATGATGTCGATGCCTACGCCGGTTTCCTTGCGCAAACGGGCCGCGAGGGCTTCCATGCGTGCGCCGTCTCGTGCAACCAGCACGAGGTCGTATCCGCGGTGGGCCAGACGGTCGGCATAAACGGCGCCGATGCCGGCAGAAGCGCCTGTGACGAGCGCGGTGGTTTTGGTCTGTTGAGTCATGATCGATTCCAGTTAAGGGCGTTAGCTAAGGGGGTGTATCGAGGGCCCAGTACGGCGGCCCATGCTTAATCATTACGAACATCAGCATTACAATCATGATGATCGTAATGTATAATGTCAAGCATCAAATGAAGGGGTAGGCGATGAAAATCAGTCGGGAGCAGGTGGCGGAGAACCGCCAGCGCATACTCGAAGCGGCCGCGCGTATGTTTCGTGAGCGCGGCTTCGAGGACGTGACGGTGGCCGAAGTCATGAGTGCCGCGGGCCTTACGCACGGGGCGTTCTACGGGCATTTCACGTCGAAGGACGACCTGATTGCCCAGGCGTTGGCGCATGTGCTGACGCCGCCGGCAGACGGATCGGCACCTAGACTCCCCGAAGACCTGACGGAATTTGCCGCGCTCTATCTGAGTGCCGCCCATCGCGATGCCCCGGGCGGTGCCTGTCTGTTCTCGACGTTGGGATCTGAAGCGGTGCGCGCGTCCGGCGAAGCACGCCACACACTGACGCTCAGCGTTCAGAGCCAGATCGGGAAGTTCAGCGAGAGCGCGCCGGGAGAGACCGCCGACGAGCGTCGGCAGGCCGCCACCGGCGCGTGGGCCGCGATGATCGGCGCGGTGATGCTGGCGCGGATCGTCGACGATCCGGCGTTATCCGACCAGTTGCTGGCGGACACGAAGGCGTGGCTCGATGCGCGCAACACACCAGCTGCCCCTACAACCCCGGTCTGCGGCCCATCCTGACTTATCGTCCAGCCGCTGGAATAAACCCGTCGCAACCGTGTTCGCCCTGTCATGGCAGTTTCCCGATGCACACATGGACATGCGAACCACTCCCTTCACCGACCCTGACGTGCTGTCGGAAGCCGATGTCCAGGCTTTCGTCGACGGCAGTCTTTCTCCCGAGCGTAACGAACAGGTGCAGCGCTATCTGCGCACGCGCCCAGACGAAGCGCGCCGCGTGGGGTTCTACGAGCGGTTGAACCGGGAGATGCAGCAATCGTTCGAGCACATCGATGGCGATGTGGCGCAGCCGCCGTTCGCCACGCTCGCCAGGTTCTCGCTGATCGTTGCTGGCTGCACCGGCTGGCTGCGTCAGCACCTACGCGCAATCGTTGCGGCACTGCTGCTGGCGGTGTGCGCGGCCGGCGGCTGGGTGTGGGCGACGCGGGTACCCGCCACGGTGCTCGACGCGGGTGCGCTGATGGTGCTGGAACACGTGCTGCAACCGGCCAGTGTGCCAGCCGCTGCGGCTGCGCCCCTGCTGCATACCACTGCGCCGGACCTGTCGAGCCTCGGCTGGCAGCCTGTCGAGCGCAGCACGGCGCAGGTCGGACCATTTGCACGTGCCAATGGTTTTATCTACCGGAATTCAGCCGGCGACTTTGCCGTATTGCTGTCGGTGCGGGACTGGACTGCGCCGGCCCAGCCGCAATGGCAGGCACGACGGGTCGGTGAAGTGCGTCTGCTGGGCTGGACAACGGCGCATACGCGGTTCGTGCTGGCCGGGCGCGCGCAGATGCGCGGCCTGATGCGCGCGGCGGATCTGATGACGATGCGCTGATATCGGCAAAAGCAAAAAAAGCGAAAAAAGCGCGCAGCGGGAATAAACCGGATGGCGTAGTGTTCACAGGCTATCCCGACACGCCTGGACTCCTGATCATCGGCGTTCCTGCGGTTAGTCGGACTCACTGAAAAGGGAAGGGCGATGAACGTCCGTGACGGACTGATGGATCACGTGCCGCGTCTGCGACGGTATGCGCGCGCGTTGATCAACAATCGCGAACTGGCCGACGATCTCGTCCAGGACACGCTCGAACGCGCACTGCGCAACGCCGCGCAGTTCCAGCAGGGCACGGATCTGCGCGCATGGCTCTTCACGATCATGCACAACGTATTCGTCAATCAGATACGCAAGGCAAGCTCGCGTGCCGTGCATCTGTCGGTCGACGACGACGTGCCCGAAGGCGAGTTCGCGGTGGCCGGCAACCAGGCGCAGTCGCTGGAAGTTCGCGATCTCGACTACGCGCTGCAGCGTCTGCCCGACGAACAACGCGAAGTCGTGCTGCTGGTGGGACTCGAAGAGATGAGCTACGCGGATGTCGCGCTCGCGCTCGGTGTGCCGATCGGCACCGTGATGTCGCGGCTCTCGCGCGGCCGCGAGCGGCTACGGACCCTGATGGCGGGCGCACAGCCCGGCGTGAAACTGAAGGTGGTGCGATGAACGAACAATCAAACCCGATCAGCGACGAAGAACTGCACGCGTATGTCGACGGATCGCTGGCGGCGCATCGTCGCGAGCAGATCGACACGCTGCTCGAGAGCAACGACGAACTCGCCGCGCGCATCAGCGACTACTTCGCCTTGAACAACATGTTCCATGAGCGCTACGACCGCGTGCTCGCGGAGCCGGTGCCTGTGCGTCTGCAGATGCCGGAAAAGAAACGCTCGCGCATTGCCGCGAACTGGCCGCAGTTCGCGGGGATGGCAGCAGCGCTGGTGCTCGGTATCGGCATCGGGATTGGCACCGATATGGGCCGCCAGATGCAGGTGGCGGGACGCTCGGCGGGAGCGAACGAGCACCTGGTCAGTGCCGTGGGTGGAGAAGGCGAATCGTTCGCGCGGCAGTCTGCGATTGCCCACGTGATGTATGCACCTGAAGTGCTGCGTCCCGTCGAAGTCGGCGTCGACCGCGAACAGGAACTCGTGACGTGGGTATCGAGCCGGCTTGGCACCGATGTGCGTCCACCGATCCTCACGCGTACGGGTTTCGAACTGATGGGCGGGCGGATGCTGCCCGGCAACGATGGTCCGGTCGCGCAGTTCATGTATCACAACACGCGCGGCGAACGCATCACGCTGTGCATTTCACACCGCAAGACGAGTAGCGACGTGACGGAGTTCAAGCTGTACCAGGACGGACCGGTGAACGTGTTCTACTGGATCGACGGTGATTTTGGGTATGCGGTGTCGGGTGCCATCGATCGCAAGGAACTGCGCGAACTCTCGCACGATGTGTATGAGCAACTCACTGCAAGAGGGACGGTGCCGGCTGCGGGAGTTGCGTCGGCGACGCAGGAGTGAAACGGGTGAGCGCGGCTTTGCATCAGCTAACCATCTGGGAGAGAATGACGGCCACCTCGACGTTAAACAAGATCGAATTCAAGGAGCCGCCCCGTGAGCTACACACTCTACTATTCGCCGAGTGGCGCAAGCATGGCGGTCCATTGGATGTTGATCGAAATGGACGTTGCGTTCGAGGCCCGGCTTACCGATATCGATACCGGCGCTCAGCGGAGCGCCGAATATCTGCGGCTGAATCCGGCGGGCCGGGTTCCTACACTGATCGTCGATGGTGTTCCGCGGCATGAGTCGGCCGCACTGTTGATGTTGCTGGCCGAGCGCCATCCTGGCAAAGACCTGGCACCCGCACCTGGATCATCGGATCGCCCGGAGTGGATGGAACTGATGATCTACCTCGCGAATACGGTTCTTCCCGCCATGCGCGACTGGTTTTACGCGGACGAGGATGGAGAACCTGCCGGTGCCGAAGCGGTCAGGGCGCTTGCGCGTCGACGGATTGAAGGGGCATGGGAACGCTTAGACGGACATCTGGCTGATCGTCGCGCTTACCTGGTGGGCGGGAAACTCAGCACGGTCGATTTCCTCGCCGTGATGCTAATGCGCTGGTCCCGTAACATGCCTACCCCAGCAACCACCTGGCCGCACCTTGCGCCCTACATCACGCGGATGCGTGCTTTGCCGTCGTTTGTCGAGGTCAATGCAAGAGAAGGCCTGGTTGACTGGCTGAATCCCGAAAGCTGAATCCTGACGCGGCACATCGCTTCAACAGCATCACCTCCGCGCCGCCCAGAACGCCCGCTGTACCCGCATCACCTCATCCTCGATTTCCACAACCGGGCCGATCAGTTCGATCGCCTTCTGCCCATGCTCGAACACGTAGCGCGACGACACACTCATGGTCGGGTTCTCGTGATGATCGCCGGTCGCTTCGAGCAATCGCTCTTCGGTCATGCCGAATACCACGCGACCGATGTTCGCCCAGTACGCGGTACCAGCACACATGCAGCAGGGCTCGACGGTCGTGTACAGCGTGCAGCCCCACAGATACTGCGGCGTAAAGTTCATCGCCGCGACCCGCGCCAGCACCGATTCCGCGTGGTTAACCGTGTCGACGTTGCCCTGTTCCATCAGCACCGTTTCCTGATCCGGCCCGACGAGTATCGCGCCGAACGGATGATGTCCGAGCAACGTGGCACGCTCCGCGACGACGCATGCGTGACGTAGATGGCGGATCAGTTGCGCGTGGGTCGGCGTGAGGCCCTGAGGCGGCCACGCAGATGGCCCGCCTGCTGGTGGTTCCGATGCAACGGTAATCACATGCGCTCTCCGGTGGGATGCATCACTTCGGCAGGGTCCCGTCCACACCCTCGACAAACCAGTTCAGCCGCAGCAGATCGGCATCGCTCAACGACTTGCCGGCCGCGACCTTGATCGCACCCGACTGATCCTTGATTGGCCCCGCAAATGGATCGAACCGGCCGGCCACGATGTCGTCGCGTTTCTGGTTGACCGCCTTCTGCGCGATGGCCGAAACCGCGCTCGTATTGATGTCGGCGAGATCGATGGCCTTTTCCTTCAAGCCCCACCAGGTCGGCGCGTTGGTCCAGGTACCGGCCTGCACCTGTTCGACCAGATGCGAGTAGTAGACGCCCCAGTTGCTCACACAGGCACCGAGTTGCGCGTTCGGGCCGAACTTCTTCATGTTGGAATCCCAGCCGAACGCGTGCACCTTCTTCTGCTCGGCGGTCTGCATCGTCGCCGTCGAATCGGTGTTCTGGATCAGCACGTCCGCGCCTCCGCCGATCAGCGTTTCCGCGGCCTGTTTCTCGCGGCCCGGATCGAACCACGTATTGATCCAGAGCACTTTCACCTTCGCGTTCGGGTTGACCGAGCGCGCGCCCATCGTGAACGCATTGATGTTGCGGACCACCTCCGGTACCGGAACCGAGCCGACGAAGCCGAGCGTGTTGGTCTTCGTTGTATAACCGCCGACAACGCCCGCGAGATACGCGCTCTGGTAGGTGCGCACGTCATAGGTGGCGAAATTCGCGGCCTTCTTGTAGCCGGTCGCGTGTTCGAACACGATGTCCGGGTAGTCCTTCGCGACCTTCAGTTCGAAGTCCTGGAAGCCGAAGCTCGAACCGACGATGATCTTGTTGCCCTTCGCGGCAAGGTCGCGAAAGACCCGCTCCGAATCCGCGGATTCCGGTACGTCTTCGACACGCGTGACCTTGATCTTGCTGCCGAACTTCGCCTCGATGGCCTTGACGCCTTGTTCGTGCGCGTAGGTCCAGCCCGCGTCGCCGGGATTGCCGAGATACACGAAGGCGATGCCGAGCGGTTCGCTGGCCGCGGCGGCTGCACTGCACGTGGTGGCGGTGCCGAGTAGCGCGACGCTGGCCAGGCTGACGAGGAGGGTGGCCGCGATGCGTAGCGGATGACGGAAGACGCGAGCCGTCTGGTCTTTCATGAAATCTCCGGGGCGTGAACAGGCTGCGATGGATGAACAAGATGAACAAGTGGTCAACAGGCATGGTCGCGAGCCAATTTTCGCGGAAACATTTCGATTTGTTATCGCCTGCATAACAGAGTCGTTATAAAGCATCGCGGATGATCTGCGGATAACATGACAATCCCGATGACAAACCTGGCTCCCTGACGATGGCGCTTCCTCTCGATGCTGACTTTTGTGCGCTGCTAGCCGATAGCTACCTCGACCGGGTCGGCACACCATTGCTCGATCCCGCTCTCGCACGTGCCGACGCGGCACGCTGGCTTTACGAAGACGCGCCGTTTTGCGTGGTCGCGCACAACACGGACGCCGATCCGCGGTTCGTCTATGCGAACTGCGCCGCGCAACGTTGCTTCGAATACGACTGGGCGGAGATGACCAGGCTGCATTCGCGGCTCTCCGCCGAGCAACCGAACCGTGAGGAACGCGAGCGCCTGCTCGAATCGGTGCGCACGCGCGGTTTCATCAGCGACTATCGCGGCTTGCGCATCGCGAAGTCGGGGCGGCGCTTCTGGATCGAGAACGCGACGGTCTGGAATCTCCTCAATCGCGACGGCGTGTACCGTGGTCAGGCTGCCACTTTCCGCGACTGGCGGGACGTCTGAAGCGGGGCAACGCCGGCCTGGCAGGACCGGAACGAAGCGCGCCGCGCCCTGTAATCGACGTTAATATTCGCTAAGAACCGGCAACCTGCCCGTAGGGGCAGATTGCTATAGTCGACTCTTCATTGACCCCGTCCATCGGCCAGACCGGCAATTCATCGCGGCACAGCCCACTGGACACACCGCTCGCTCCTTCATCACGATCATGTCCGACACGCCTGTCCAGGTCCTGCTCGTCGACGACGACACCGAGTTGCGCGACCTGTTGAGAACCTTTTTCCAGCAACGCGGCATCGAATTCTCGGTCCTGCACGATGGCGCGCATCTGCAGCGCCGGCTCGAACGCGAGCGTCCGTCGATCATCGTGCTCGACCTGATGATGCCGAATGTCGACGGGCTCACTGCGCTCAAGCAGCTGCGTGCCGGCGGCGATACGATCCCGGTGATCATGCTGACCGCGCGCGCGGAAGGCATCGATCGCGTAGTTGGCCTCGAACTCGGCGCGGACGACTATCTCGGCAAGCCGTTCATGCCGCAGGAACTGCTCGCGCGGATTCACGCGGTGCTACGGCGCCAAAGGCGCGAGCCCGAACCGCGCTCACCCGGGAGCAACGACCCGGTTCGCTTCGGCCGTTTTCGCGTCGACTTCGGCGTGCGCACGCTCTTTCGCGACGGCAAGGCCATCAAGCTGACCGGCAGCGAATATGCGCTGCTGGAAGTGCTGGTGCGCCATCCGCGCGAGGCGCTCTCGCGTGCGAAGCTGCTCGACATGTTGCACGGGCCGTACGCGGAGCTGACCGAACGCGGGATCGATGTGCCGATCTGGCGGCTGCGCCGCCTGCTCGAAGACAACCCGTCGCAGCCGCGTCTGATCCAGACGCTGCGTGGCATCGGCTACATGTTTGTGCCCGTCGAAAGCATCAATGAAGAATCCCTTTAACACGCTGTTCGGCAGGCTTGCGTTGATGACGGTGAGCCTGATCGTGCTCGTCCACCTGACGTCGATGCTGATGATCGAGCGGGACCGCGCCTCGCTCGATGTCAGTCAGGTGAGCCGGGTGCTGTCGCTCGCGATGCTGGTGCGGACCAGGCACAACGAAGCGTCGTCGACCGTTTCCGGGATCCTCGATCTCAACTACGTCGATCCACACGACGCGATTGCGTACGGCTGTCCTGCACCGTGCACCGACACGCACGGCCCATACGAAAACAATCTGCGCAGGCACCTGCCGCCGGGTAGTCATGTCGTCGGTGCGGCTGACGACGGCACCGTGTGGGTCCGCTTTCCGTCGGGCGGCGACTGGATCGCGTTACACCACATCATGCTGCCGTTCGGCCGTTATCTCGGCGCATCGAGCTTGATGCTCGTGCTTGCCATCGCGATCGCCGTGCTCGGCGCGTGGTGGCTGCAGCGGCCGTTGCGCCAGCTCGCGCGTGCCGCGCGCGAGTTTCGCGTCGGCCATCGCGCACCGGTCGTGCAGACGAGCGGCCCGCGCGAAGTGCGGGAGTTGATCGGCGATTTCAACAACATGGTCCATGAACTCGAACAGAGCGAACAGGAACGCGCCGTGATGCTGGCCGGTCTCGCGCACGATCTACGTGCGCCAATTACACGCATGCAGGTGCGCGCGGATCTGCTGCCCGACGAGGCCAATCGCGCCGGATTCCTGCGCGATGCCGAATCGCTGTCGGGCATCGTGACGCAGTTTCTCGACTTCGCACGCGATACCGCCGATACGTCGCCGCGCACGGCCGTCGATACGCACTGCCGGCGGCACTACGGCGACAGCCTGGCCGACGAAGCACTGGTCACACTGAACCTGCAGGCAGGCGACGGTTTTAGCCTGCCGCTCGTCGATCTCGACCGCATCCTCGCGAACCTGATCGAGAACGCGCTGACCTATGGCGAAGCCCCGGTCGAACTGACGACGGCGGCCCATCACGGCGGCTACACGCTGACGATCCGTGATCACGGCGCGGGCATTCCCGCGGATCAGCTCGAACGAGCCTTGCGGCCGTTCGTGCGGCTCGATGCCGCGCGCGGCGGTAACGCGCATTGCGGGTTGGGTCTCGCGATCGTGCGGCGGCTCGCGCGTTACAACGGCGGTGCGTTTGCCGCGGGGAATGCGCCTGGCGGCGGCTTTGCCGTTACGCTGACTTTTGCGGAGCCGGCGCGCGGCGCGTGATTGACGCGGTGTGCATCGCTAGCACTACGCACATTGCAAGCAAGACGTAGGAGAACATGGCGACGCTCGTCCATCCGCCGTTTTGCCAGAACCAGCCTCCAAGCGAGCCAAGCACGCTCGATCCGGCGTAGTAGGCAAGCAGGTATAGCGACGACGCATGTCCCTTGGCCCCTTGCGCCAGCAAGCCAACCCAGCTGCTCGCGACCGAGTGCGTGATAAAGAAGCCAATCGTCAGAACGACGATACCGGCGACCACCAGGGGGAGCGCGTGAGAGAGCGTGAGCGTGACACCCGCTATCGCAACGGCGAGGCCGGCAAACAGGATCATGCCTCGACCGAAGCGGTCCGCGCATGCCCCGGCGGCGGACGAAGCAACGATCCCGAACACATATGAACAGAAAATCAGGCCAGTCTGGGTTGCGCTCAGGCTAAACGGCGGTGCCATGAGCCGAAAGCCCGCGTAGTTGTAGACCGCCACGAACACACCCATGACGAGGCATCCAATTCCAAACACCGCGCTGAGCCTGGTCTGGGACAGGTGCCCGCGCCACAGGGCGAGGTGATTGACCGACTGCGCGGCGCTGGACCTGAGAAGTTTGCGCGGCGCGGGCAGTAGCAAAACGAAAGCAATGGCGACCGCCAGGTCGAGTGCGCCTAGCGCCCACATGGTGGTGCGCCAGGGGAAGTGGTCCAGCATGATGCTCATGCCGACGCGTCCGACCATGCCACCGAAGGCCGTGCCACCCACATAGAGCCCCATCGAAAAACCGAGGCCACGCGGGTGAACTTCTTCGGCAAGGTAGGCCATCGCGATGGCGGGTACGCCGCCGAGGCCCAATCCCTCCAGTGCGCGGGCAATCAGAAAGCTATGCCAGTCCGGCGCCAGTGCGGCAGCCAGGTTTAGAACGGCCGCGATTGCCATCGAGGTGAACATCATCCCGCGCCGTCCGAATCGTTCGGAAAGCACGCTTGCGCACAGGATCGAGAATGCGAGGAATCCGGTGGACAACGACAGGGCGAGCGAGCTCTGGGCTGCGCCGATACCGAATTCGTGAGCAAAGACCGGGAGTAGGGGCTGCACGCAATAGAGCAACGAGAACGTCGCAAAACCGGCCAGAAACAGGGCTACGCTGATGCGCCGGTATGCGGTCGATCCGGGGATGACCCATGCCGCTTCGTCGGCAGCGTAGGGAGTGGGTTGGCATGGTGTTGCCGGCATGGTGTCCGTGTTCATCTGGAGCGCTCCTCTTGTGAGTTGCGAATATCGTGAACACGATTGTCCTGCCAGATAGTTATACTGTCCAATATATGGAACTGCATAACGCCATACATATTTAAACTATCATGGAACTCCGCCACCTTCGATATTTCGTGGCCGTCGCGGCTGAAGGTAATGTCACGCGTGCGGCTGAAAGTCTTGGGATCGGGCAACCGCCACTGAGCCAGCAGATCAAGTCGCTCGAACGGGAGCTCGGCGTCCAGTTGTTTCGTCGCACCGCGCACGGCGTTAACCTGACAGACGCAGGCAACGCTTTTCTCATCGAGGCAAAGCTTGTCCTCGCGGATGCAGAGCGCGCCATATACGTGGCGAGGCGTGCCGACCGCGGCGAAACGGGACGACTTCGTCTGGGCTTCACGGGCTCGGCGGCCTTCAATCCAGTTGTGCCCACCACGATCCATCGTTTCCAGCGCGCGTATCCGGAAGTCGAGTTGACGCTGGAGGAAGCGAACACACCGGTCCTGCTTCGGGGATTACTCGACGGCCAGCTTGACGCGGTGTTTCTGCGGCCGGGCGGCGAACAGCCAGAGGGCATCGGATTGCATCGCTTCCCGGACGAGCCGATGAAAATCGTATTGCCCTCGAGTCATCCGCTGGCCGCCGAGAAACGGTTACCGCTTGCTGCTCTCAGGAATGAGAATTTCGTGCTGGTACCCGGACCGGCCGGGATTGCCCTCTATGACGAAATTGTGCGGGCCTGCGGCAAAGTCGGTTTTAGTCCGAAGTTGACGCAGTCGGCGCCGCAGATTGCATCGGTGGTCAGTCTCGTCGCGGCCGGGTTAGGCGTATCGATCGTGCCGGCGGCAATTACGCAGGTTCGTATGAAAGGCGTGCGCTATCTGGACGTGCAGGGGAGCGCCCTGCGAGCCAGGCTGGCGCTCGCCTGGCGGCGGGAGGACGATTCCCCGGCATTGCGAAACCTGAAAGCGTTCGTGTAAGCGAGTTCGGCGGCAGACCGACCGCGTTCCTCGTGACTTTCCCGCCAGGAAAGGATGCTTGATGATCCATCGATTATCGCGTCCGCGGAAATCCTGCAACATGGCCGTCATAAAGTCGACAGACGGAGACACGGTGATGAAGCGGCCTTTGGAAGGAATTCGGGTACTCGAGATGGGGCAACTCATCGCCGGACCGTTCGCCGGGAAAATGCTGGCGGAGTTTGGCGCCGACGTGATCAAGATCGAGCCGCCTGGAACCGGCGACCCGCTGCGTAAATGGCGCCTGCTGCATGAAGGCACCTCTGTCTGGTGGGCCGTGCAGTCCCGCAACAAGAAATCCGTCACGCTCGATCTGCGTTCCACCGAAGGTCAGGACGTCGCGCGCCAGCTGATCGCGCAAAGCGATGTACTGATCGAGAATTTTCGGCCTGGCACACTTGAAGGCTGGAACCTCGGCTGGGACGAGCTGCAACAGATCAACCCCGGTCTCATCATGCTGCGCGTCTCCGGATACGGACAGTCCGGGCCCTATCGCGACCGGCCCGGCTTCGGCGTTGTCGCGGAAGCGATGGGGGGATTGCGGCATCTGACCGGCGAACCGGGCCGCACGCCTGTGCGCGTCGGCGTCTCGCTCGGCGACTCACTCTCGGCACTACACGGCGTGATCGGCATCCTGCTGGCGCTGCGGCATCGGGAACAACAGGACGGCCAGGGACAGGTGGTCGACGTTGCACTCTACGAGTCCGTCTTCAACATGATGGAGAGCCTGCTTCCCGAGTATTCGGCATTCGGTGTCGTTCGCGAGTCCGCCGGCAGCAGCCTGCCCGGCATCGCACCGACCAATGCGTATCAGTGCCGCGACGGCAAATACGCGCTGATCGCCGGTAACGGCGACAGCATCTTTCTCCGACTCATGGAGTTGATCGGCCGATCCGATCTCGGCGACGACCCGGCGCTCGCACAGAACGACGGCCGCGTGAAGCACGTGGAGCGCATCGACGCCGCGATCAGCGAATGGACGGCCCAGCGTTCGCTCGAAGACGTGCTGGCTGCGCTCACCGAGATGCGGATTCCCGCCGGCCGCATCTACGACGTCGCCGACATCGCGGCCGACCCGCACTACAAGGCGCGCGGAATGATCGTGGATGCCCAGCTCCCGGACGGGACACCGATCCAGGTACCCGGCATCGTGCCGAAGCTCAGTGCGACGCCAGGTGCGATCGTCCATGCCGCGCCGGCACTCGGCGACCACACCGACGAAGTGCTCGGTGATCTGGGCATCGATGCCGACACCCGCGCCGCATGGCGCGCGCGCAGCGTGATCTAGCAAGGAGCCCACGACATGTCGACAGCACACAAGAAACTCTACCTCCACGAAGTCGCCACCCGCGACGGCTTTCAGAACGAAGCGCGCTTCGTCGATACGGACGCGAAGATTGCACTGATCAATCGTTTGAGCCAGTGCGGTTTCGCCAAAATCGAAGTCACCTCGTTCACTTCGCCCAAAGCCATCCCGGCACTGCGCGACGCCGAAGCAGTCATGCAGCAGATCACGCGCGTGCCGGGCGTGATCTATACGGTGCTCGTGCCCAACCTGCGCGGTGCGGCGCGCGCGCTGTCGAGCGGTGTCGACGAGGTCAACCTGGTGATGTCGGTGAGCGAAAGCCACAACCGGACCAATCTGCGCATGACACGCGAGCAGTCTTTTGCCCAGCTTGCCGATGTCGTTGCGCTCGTGCGGCAGACAGAAGTTGCCATCAATGTGTCGTTGTCCACCGCAATGGGTTGCCCGATGGAAGGCGACGTGCCCGCTGCGGAAGTGCTCGGCTGGATGGGGCGCTTCGCCGATCTCGGCGTCCATGGCATCACGCTGTGCGATACGACAGGCATGGCTTTTCCGTCGCAGGTCGGCGAGCTGTGCCGCGAGGCGATCGCTGCTTTTCCACAGCTCGAACTGACGTTGCATTTCCACAATACCCGCGGCATGGCGCTCGCCAACACGCTCGCGGCGCTCGACGCAGGTATCGATCGATTCGATGCTTCGCTCGGCGGGCTCGGCGGTTGCCCCTACGCGCCCGGTGCGACCGGCAACGTCTGCACGGAAGAACTCGTGCATATGCTGGAACTCGATGGATACGACACCGGCGTCGATCTTGCTGCGCTACTCGACGCAGCGACGCTTCTACCGGATCTGATCGGTCATGACGTCCCGAGCCAGTTACTGAAGGCCGGTCGCCGTCTCGATCTTCACCCGATGCCCGCCACCGCAGGCGATGGCATTCCCGAACAACGCGCATTCGCGCAGCAAGGAGCATGAAATGGCTTTGATTGACCATCTTGATCACCTCGTTCTCACATGTGTGGACCCCGAGGCGACGAAAGACTTCTATACCCGCGTGTTGCAGATGGAACTGGAAACGTTTGGCGCTGGCCGGACGGCATTCCGCTTCGGCAACCAGAAGATCAATCTGCACGTACGCGGCGCGGAATTCGAGCCCAAGGCGCATGTGCCCGTACCTGGGGCGCTGGATCTCTGCTTTATCGCCACCGTTCCGCTCGATGATGTCATCGCCCATCTGAACCGGATGGAATGGCCCATCATCGAAGGTCCTGTCGCGCGCACGGGTGCGACGCAGAAAATCCGTTCGGTCTACGTGCGCGACCCTGATCTGAACCTGATTGAGATTTCCGAACTCTCGAAATAGCAGCACAGCCGCCGCTTTTGCACCGGGGCAAAGACCCCGGGCGGCACAGACGTACCCATACTTATCAAGGAGACATCATGGGCATCAATCCGCTCGACCTGCGCGGCGACGTGGCTACGAGCTTACCGCTCGCTGGCGACAGCAACGCGCACGGCTCCGTTCACCACAGCACCCATGGAGCGACGCTCGGCAGCGTGATGGACGACATGCCGGTCGGCGCATTACACCGGTTCGTCGTCTGGGTCGTCGGTATTGGTCTCTTCTTCGATATGTACGAGATATTTCTCGTCAGCTCGATCGGGTCTGCGCTGCAACACGAGTTCGGCATCAACCGGCAAAGCGCCGATTTCAAGCTGCTGCTGGCGTCGGCCTTTATCGGTATGTTCTTCGGTTCGCTGTGCCTCGGCAGCCTCGCCGATCGCATTGGTCGCCGCAAGGCATTCGTCTTCAGTCTCGTCTGGTACAGCGCCTTCTCGCTGATCGGCGCATTGTCGGTCGACGCCAGCATGCTCGTGATCAGCCGGCTTCTCACGGGTATCGGCGTGGGCGCGATCTACCCGATCGCGGACAGCTACCTGTCCGAAATCCTGCCGAAGGAGCGCAGAGGTCGGCTGGCCGCATGGGCTTACACCACGTCTTACGTCGCAGTGCCGCTGGTGGGTTTTCTCGCGGTCTGGCTCAATCCACTGCAGCTCGGCACCATCGCGGGATGGCGCATCATTCTCGCGATCGGCAGCCTCGGTGCGGTGTTCGTGCTGTTCGTCCAGCACCGGTTGCCGGAAAGCCCGCGCTGGCTGCTCGCGCGCGGCCGCGTCGACGAAGCCCACGCGGAGTTGCGTCGTTTCGCTGACAGCGCCGGTATGCGCCTGCCCACCATCGTTGCCGAAGTGTCGGCCAGGCCGCGCTCGATGGGCATCGGCGAACGCATCGCCGAACTGCGACAGGCGCCCTACGGCAAGCGGTACCTGATGCTCGCCATCTTCCATCTGTTTCAGGCCTTCGGTTATTACGGCTTCGGCACGCTGGCCAGCACCGTGGTGAAAAGCAGAGGCTTCGACGTGACCGGTGGGACGCTATTTATGGCCCTGTCGTTTCTCGGCTATCCGGTCGGCTCGCTACTGTCGATACCGCTGCTCAACTGGATCGAACGCCGCACACTCGTCATCACGGCCATCTTGGCGATCGCTGTGTTTGGTCTCGGCTTCGCGTATTCCGGCAACACGGTTCTGATCGTCACATTCGGGGTGTTGACCACCTGCGCATCGAACGTGTTCAGCAACGCGTACCACGTCTACCAGGCTGAGATTTTTCCTGCGCGTGTGCGTTCGACGGCGATCGGCAGCACGTATGCGCTGTCGCGCATCGTGAGCGGCGCGTTGCCATTCCTTCTGTTGCCGGTGTTGAATCAGTACGGTGCCGGCGCCATGTTTGGCGTCATCTCGGTTGCACTCGCGATCGTGGCATGCGTGGTTCGCGTGTTGGGCCCGCTGACCACGCGACGCAGCCAGGACGAAATCAACCCCGTGTGAAGGCCGCAGGCAAAGAAGATCAGGAGCCGCGCGCGGCATGGGAGGATCGCCGTCCGCACGGACTAATCAGAGCGAAGCGCCCGTCGCCCACGCGTCCGACTCGCCGGACAGGAAGTCGAACAGTCGGATGACCTCCGGCGCGGACGTGGCGGAATCACTCGCACCGACCCACAACGTTCGGGTCGCCCACGGATCCGTGAGTTTGATCATCCGCAACTTTGCGGCGACCAGCTCCGGTCTGATTGCCGCGCTCGGCAGAATGCCGATTCCGAGCCCGGCCTCGATCATGCGACAAATGCCGTCGAAGCTCGACATCTGAATCCTGACCTTGAGTGGCCGCCCGGCATCGAATGCTGCGTCGGTCATTCTTGCGAGCAGCGAGCTGCCGGCATGCAGCCCGACGTAGTCTTCATCGAGCGTCTGCGCGAAGCCGATCGCTTCTTCGTTCGCGAGTCGGTGAGCCCGTGGAACGAGCAACACCAGTTCGTCCTGCCGGTACGGGCGTCGTTCGATGCCGTGCGCCGGCACGTTGTCCGCAAACACGCCGAGATCGGCTTTTCCCGACTTCAGGGCTTCGACGATCTCGTTGCTCGACCGTTCTTCAAGACTGATCTTGATGGCCTGGTTCGCGTCGAGGAAGCGCGCGAGATCGACCGGAAGGAACTGGACAATCGACGATGTATTGGCCCACAAGCTCACGTGTCCGCGCACGCCAACGGCGTAATCGCTCATTTCGTTAGCCATACTGTTCACCCGGTCGAGTACGCGGCCCGCGTGCTCTAGCAGACCCCGTCCCGCTGCCGTCAGCTCGACGCCACGCGGCCGGCGAATCAGCAGCGTGCAATCCGTTACGCTCTCGAGGTCGGCGATGCGCTTACTGATTGCCGAGAGCGTCAACTGGCCATGCTCGGCCGCTTTCGTGAGGCTGCCGTGTTCGGCCACGAGCAGAAAAACTCTGAGGGACTGGAGGTCGAAGTGTGTCGGGTTGACCATTGCAGGAATTCGAGCGGATGCGATTTGGGTGGGTGACCGCACAAAGTCTACTCTGCCTGCTTCGAAGGGGAACCTGCGGGTCGCCAATCCTTTCCCGTTCGGCAAGCATGGTGGAACAAGCGGCAACCGAACTATGCATGGACCTGTGCACAATGCCTTTCGCAGGTGTTCGTCGTTGAGGTCGCGGCGCCTCACTGCCCGAATGCCTTTGTTCAACAGGAGATTCCGATATGCAAAGCGCCGCACGTCCCCTGCGCGTGGTCTTTCTCGACCGGGCGACGATTTCGCCGCAGACGATATTAAAAGAACTGCCGTTCCCGCACGAGTTCGAACTCTTCGACGGCACGCCGGCCGCACAAGTCCCGTCACGCATCCAGTCCGCAGACATCGTCATCACCAACAAGGTCCGCCTGACCGCGCACGATATCGCGGGCGCGAAGAACCTGAAGATGGTCGCCGTAGCAGCAACGGGCACGGACCATGTCGACCTGCAGGCTTGCGTCGCACGCGATGTGATGGTGAGCAACATTCGCAACTACGCCGTGCAAACGGTACCGGAGCATACGTTCGCGCTGATCTTCGCGTTGCGGCGAAGCCTCGTCGCCTACCGCGACGCCGTACGCGCGGGGCGCTGGCTCGAGTCGGGTCAGTTTTGCTTCTTCGATTTTCCGATCAGGGACCTGAAGGGGGCGACGCTCGGGATCATCGGCGATGGCGTGTTGGGTCGGGCCGTCGCCGACATCGGAAGGGCACTCGGCATGCGCGTGCTCTTCTCCGCGTACAAGGACCGGACGGACATGGGGCCGCTCTACACGCCGTTCGACGAACTGCTGCAACAGTCCGACGTCATCACGCTGCATTGCCCGTTGACGCCGGCCACGCGAAACCTGATCGGCGAACCTCAGTTCGCACTGATCGATCGGGGAGGCCGGCGGCCGCTGATCGTGAATACCGCCCGCGGGGGGCTTGTCGATGAATCTGCCGTGGTCGCCGCACTGAAGGCAGGTCATATTGCTGGCGCAGGGTTCGACGTCGTCACAACGGAACCGCTGCCGGCAGACCATCCGTTCAATGATGTGCTCGACCATCCGGCGTTTATCCTGACCCCTCACGTGGCCTGGGCAAGCGACGAGGCAATCCAGTGTCTCGCCGATCAGTTGATTGGCAATATCGTGGCGTTCGTCGAGGGCAGACCCACTCATGTCGTCACACCGCACTAGCGCATGGCGACATGAAGCGGAGGTGGGTTCATTTAGCTTTGGACTTTCCAGAGGTGCGACCAGAATCGCCTGATTCTGGTCAGCCGGACCCGGAAGCCCGGCGCTGGTTAGAAGCGGTGAATGATGCCCACGCCCGCAGCAAACTGACTACGCGACGAAGCCGGAGAACTCTGATAACCGTCGCCGATGCTCGGGGTAGCGTTGATCTGCTGATTGACCGTAGCCGGGTTCAACGAAGGCGTGCCAAGCGTCTTGCCGTTCGCGCGCTGGAACGCCTGCAACGCATACAGACCCGTGCGTTTGGACAGCGAGTAGTACTCGGAGAGATTCACCTGCTGATACTGCGCCGGACTCGTAATACCGTTGGCTTTAGTCGCACGCGTGTAGCTGTAGCCGGTCGCGAAGTCCCACGCGACGACGGGCTTCCAGTGCAGTACGGCGCCCGCTGTATTGAAGATCGCCGAATCGGTGAAGCGCGAATTGACGCCGGGAATGTACTGGACATTCGAGTAGGACACGGAGATGTCCCACGCGCTGTTGAACTTGTAGCCGCCCGTCACCGCAAATCGTTGCTGCGACTGCGCGTCCTGGTAACCGTTGGTTACCGCCGAGATCCCCGATTCGCCGCCGCTGTTCATCGTCGAGTCGCTGCCCCATGGGCCGCCGCCGATCGTCGAATTCTTCGTGCGCACAAAACCCGCTGCAATGCCGAACGGACCGTTGATGTACTGCAACGCGCCGCTCCACGTCGAGCCTTGCGACAGCGTGCCCGGCACGCCGCCTAGCGAGTACGACGCACTGACCACGAGGCCGCGAATGTTCGGCGACGTGTACATCAGCGTGTTATTGGCGCGGTACAGCGTATCGAGCGAATCGAGATCGCCCGGATGCGCACCGTAGTAACCCGTGAGCCAGGTGGTCGGGCTATACGGCGAGAGCAGCAGGAAATATGGCGTGTATTGCCGGCCCGCAGTGAGCGTACCGTACGTCGCATTGCTCAAACCGACCCATGCCTGGCGTCCAAACAGCGCGTTGGTGTATTGCGCACCGCCGGTGTTCACGTTGAAGCCCGACTCGAGCTGGAAGACCGCCTTCGTCCCGCCGCCGAGATCTTCGCTGCCCTTGAGCCCGAAGCGGCTACCCGCCCATACGCCTGAGCCGAGCTTCACGCTCGAACGGCCGCCCGATGTCGAGCCCAGCGACGTCTGGCTGCTCTGCCAGGAAATCGAATCGTCGAGAATCCCGTATAGCGTCACGCTGCTTTGCGCGTGGGCGAGCAGCGGCAGTGTGCCGAGCAGCGCGCCGATGCACAGACTATTGAAGCCCGATGCGCGGCTCGTTACGTTGAGTTTGCCGGTCGGGGCTGACGGGTTGCGATGTTGTCGTCGGGTCATTGTCGTGCTTTCCTTTTTTGTCGGAGGGAAATGCGTGCGAGTTGAGGCGTTTGAGGTGAGGTGTAGCTAGCTCGTCGTCGTGAGCGGCCATTGCAGCCAGCTCACGGCATTGGGCAGGTGACTGCGCACCGCATCGAGTGCGGCCGTCAGTTGAGGGGTAGCGCCGTATAGCAGCACCGCCTGCTGGAGCACCGGCAGCACGCCGTCGAATTCGTTGCCATCGCCGTCGTACTCGATGCCCGTCAGGTCCTGGTATGGCCAGCTCGACGGATTCGCGACGTACGGCGCAAGGAACGCGACCGATGCCTGTAGCGATTGCGGACTACCCGCAACCGCCGACGCGTGCGCAATGTCCACGTTCGCCGCCGCGCCGTATTTCGCGAGCCGCAGGAACGCAACGAGGTTGAACACGCTGTAGTGAAACGGCCGGGTGCGCGACAGCTCGAGCGGTTCCTTGCCGGTTTTGTCGAACTGTGTCGGCAGCAGTTTGGTTAGCGCGTGATTGAGCGCGTTCTGCGCGGTCGCGGTGTCGCTGGTGAAGAGCGCGAGGTTCGTGACCTGTGCGTCGTAGAAGGTGCCGTGGTTGTTCGGCGCCGCAGCTTCGTCAGTGCCGTTGCTGCTGGTCAGAAGCCAGTTCAGGTAATCCGCAAACCACAGGTTCAGGGCGCTGAGGTCGCTTGCGCTGAGTGCATTCGACGAGGCGAGCAGGCCGATGCCATCGGTGATCTGCCAGAAGTTGCGCGTGTCGATGATGCCGATGCCGCGGCCAGTCGTAATGCCTGGAATGCCCTGACCATAGTTGAGATTCGGATTCATGCGCGTGGTCGGGTCGATGAACCACGTGCGCAGCAGCGATGCCGCCTTGTCGGCATAGCGCGCATCGCCGCTGAGAAACCACGCGGTGGTCAGTGTGCCGATGGCCGAACAGAACGCCTGCATCCGCACGGAATCCGAATCGTTGTTCTTCGACGATGGATTGATCTGGCCGTCGCGCTGGATATACGGCAACCCATTGGGCTTGGTGGGGTCGGGCCACCAGTACGGTGCGAGGCTGAGGTAGTCGTGTTTGTCGCCGCTCGGCGGCACCATGTTCTTGTCGACGACCGAGAACGGCGCAAGCTGAAGAGCAGCATTCGCGCTGGCGAGCAGGGCGGACCAGGACGTTTGCAACGACGGGTTGGCAGCGGCGATAAGCTGCTTTGCCTTGAGCATTTCGTTCGCGTCGAGTGTGAAGACGCGGGGTGGGGTAGGCGCAGCAGGCGGCGGTGTGACAGGCGGTGTGCTCTGCGATCCGGTTGTCGACGATGCAGTGGCCGGCAACGTGGCATCGACACCGCCACAGCCGTACAGCAGCAGACCGAGCGAACCGGCGCCTAGTGCAGCGAGTGCGCGACGCCGTGCCGCGACGGGTGGCACAGCGTCCATAGCGCTAGAGGCGGCAGTGAAAAACGCGTATCGATGATCGCGACGCAGATTACGCATGACCTTCTCCTGATGAGAACGGACGAACCCCGCCCCGGACCGGCTCAGCATCGATGCTGAGCGTCCAGTTGCATGATTCGATCGGCGAAGCCCGTCCCAGGCGCGGAGCGTTGGCAGCTCGCGGGCCGGAAACGAGAGGTGAGCGACGGCGGACCGCGCGGTCCGCCGCGAGACGGTTATGCGTTGACTGGTTTGCCCGCCGGTGCAAGCCCGCGCGTGACCGCTGGCTTGACTAGCGACCAGATCAGCGCGACCCCGATCAGATCACCGAAACCAAGCGCAACGAAGAACGGTGTGTAGCCGATGGTCGCGACGAGTGCGCCGATCGTCAGGGTGAAGAGCAGGTTGCCGATGCCAGCCGCCAGCGCCGCGAAGCCGGTGACGGTGGCCACTTCCTGCTTCGGGAAGAGATCGGCGGACATCGAGATGACGGTGACCGACAGGGTCTGGTGGGCGAAGCCGCCGAGGCACAGCAGGAAGATCGCCATCCCCGGGTCTTTCACGTAACCGACGCCGGCCATCGAGATCATGATGACCGCACCGATCGTGAAGACGATGCGCTTGCCGTTCAGGATCGCGATGTTGAAGCGCCTGTTCAGAAACATCGAGATCGTGCCGCCCATCATGCAGCCGACGTCGGCGGCGACGAACGGCAGCCACGCGGTCATCGCAATCGCCTTCAGGTCGAAGCCGCGCGCCTGGTGCAGATAGAGAGGCATCCAGAACACGAGCGTGCCCCACACCGGGTCGGCGAAGAAGCGCGGCAGCGCAATGCCCCAGAAATTGCGCTGTTTGAAGATGCGGCTGATGCGCGGACGATCGCCGTCCGGCACCGGCACGACGCGTTCATCACCGGCGATATAGGCGGCTTCCTCCTGCGACAGCGCCTTGTGTTCGCTCGGATGCCGGTACAGCACGAGCCACAGCACGGCCCACACGAGACCAAGCGCACCGGCGATCACGAACGCGGTTTCCCAGTTGTAGCGCAGGATCGACCACGCGATGAGCGGCGGCGCCGCGATCGCACCCACCGATGTGCCGATGTTGAACACGCCCGCTGCGATCCCGCGTTCGTGCGCGGGAAACCAGAATGCCGCGGCGCGCATGCCGGCGGGGATAAACGACGCTTCGACGAGACCGAGCATGCCGCGCAGCACGAAGAGCCCGACCCAACCGTTCGCCAAACCGTGCGCCATACACACGATGGACCACAACACGCCGCACAGCAGAAAACCAAAGCGCAGACCGATACGGTCCATCAGATAACCGGTGATCGGGCCACCGATCGGATACATCACGAGAAACGCACCGGTGATCCAGCCGTATTGCGCGGTGCTGATATGCAGGTCCTGCATGACCGTGGGCGCCGCGACGCTAAGCGAACTGCGCGCGAGGTAGTTCATCACGGTCCCGAGCGTGAGCAGGCCGATCATCCACCAGCGAAGGCCCTTTATCTTGTGCGCCATGTGTTGTGTGTCTCCGTGTGTTTTCTATGAGGGCACTCTTGCGGCCACACGTACCGGAGCGGAAGAACCGGTAGCATGACTCGACTGGGGCCATGCTAAGTCATACGATGTCCGGAGACAATAGTGGTGACATCAGGGTTTACACGACGAACATTTAGCGTAAATTCGACACTTTTTCTCGTAAGTACGCCTAGTGGACATGTTTTACGCTGAAATGAGTCAGACAAGATGGCGGGTGTGCCATATTTAGATAAGACGTCGTATGACATCTTGAGTCGCGGAAGACAAATCTGGAGAGGTTTGCCGTGTTCGGATAACGGCGGGTTCGAGGTGCTTTTATTGGTTTATGGGGCAGGTAGGTACGCGTCGGCGGCGCACGCGGCGTGGCGGAGTCTGTCTGGCAGGGGGAATGGAGGCGGGCGAAACGCGGTTTGCGAACGAAGTCTGTACCTGGCAGTTGCTGCGGCGCGACTCGCGCGATGCGGTCAGGCGGTCAAAGCCGTTGTCTGACGCTCGGCAATTTTCGCGTCCTGCGCGAGCCTTCGCCAGTTCTTCGCGGCATAGGCATGAGCCTGGCGCAATGCGGCCCACAGCCCAACGAGCCGCAACGCTCTCAACAGCCCGGTGGCCTCGAATTCGGTCGTGCGGCGCACGAGCGTCCGGTGGTCGTCGAGTGCTTCGAGCGTGAAGGTGTCGATCAGTTTGCCGACCCATGCGCGGCACCACACCGTGCTTTGCTGCATCTGGTATTGCAGCAGCCGGTTGGGCTCGAGTTGCAGGATGCGTTGGTCGATCGTGCCGCGGTCAGTGGTGCACTGACGCGTGTTGCCGACTGCCGCCACGCCTTCGAGCACACGACAGCTCATCGGCTTCGGAATGCCGAACCAGAACAGTACGGGGCGGGACGAATCCATCTGGGCGTGCAGGAAGTGCGGCCACACGTGCTGCGGCTGGCACTCAAAAACCCATTGCGATTCGATCTTCATGACAGATTCCCCCTGGTGACCGATAGCGTTTTAGTAGCAGGCATCCGCCGATGCGGTCTGCCTGCCATGTGCCGCGAGAGCCCAGCCAGGGGTAGGGAAGCGCCAGAGTTACAAACGCTGTCGCTCCCGCGGGCATTACTCGCCCAGGTACTCCGGCTCGATCTGGATGTTCTTCTCACCCGCGGCCTTCTTCTCCCAGTACCGCTTGACCCACGATTCGAAGGTCTTGCCGGCCGCCGTATCCTTGCCGGTAAAGCCGAGTACGGCGATGTCCGCGTACGGAATCACTTCCTTCGTCTGCGTGCCGGTCGGAATGATCCGCACGAAGCAGTCCTTGAAAGCCGCGCCGTATTGCCGGTCGTACAGATAACCTTTCACCACGACGCCGCTCTTGCGCGTGATCGTCACGTCGCCGCGATAATCAAAGGCTTTTTCGAGCGCTTCGCGCACTTCGGCTTCGGTCGTGAGCGGCGGCGTCCAGCCTTCGAGCTTTTCGTGCACCGTACCCGCAGCCGTTTCCATCTGGTCGGGGTTGACCGAAGCAACCGGCGCAACCTGCGCAGGTGCACTGGCTACGACCGGTTCGGCGATTTGAGCCGCGGCAGCATCAGCAACCTGAGCGGCCCGCGGCGGCGTGGGAACGAACACCATCGGCACTTCGCGCGAAGGAGACTTCCAGCCTGCGAGCATCTCGGTCGCTTCCGGGTCCTTGTAGCGATTGAGCACCATCGCCTTGACGGTCTGGAACAGCCCCTTGAACGAACCGAACGTGTAGTTCACACCGCTCGCCTCGTAGCCCGAGTGCACCATGCAGTTCGCACATTTCGGATTGCCGCTTTCGGTGCCGTATTCGGACCACTTCACGCTTTCCATCAGTTCGTCGAAGGTGTCCGCATAACCGTCCTGCAGCAGGTAGCACGGCTTCTGCCAGCCGAAGATGCTGTACGTCGGCATGCCCCACGGCGTGCAGGTGAGCTGCTTCTTGCCCATCAGGAATTCCATGAAGATGGGCGATGCATTGAAGCGCCAGCTTTTTTTACGGTTCGACAGGATCGCGCGGAACAGCTTCTTCGAACGGGCACGGCCGAGAAAATGCTTCTGGTCCGGTGCCTTGTCGTACGTGTAGCCCGGCGACACCATCATGCTTTCCACGCCCGCCGTCATCATTTCGTCGAAGTGCAGACGTACGCTGTTCGGATCGGCGCCATCGAAAAGCGTCGTGTTGGTCGTGACGCGGAAGCCCGCTGCGACCGCGGCGCGCACACCTTCCATCGCGATGTCGTAGCCACCTTCGCGGCATACCGCGAAATCGTGGTGCTCGCGCTGGCCGTCGACGTGGACCGAGAACGACAGGTACTTGCTCGGCGTGAACAGATGCAGTTGCTTGGCCAGCAGCAGCGCGTTCGTGCACATGTACACGTACTTCTTGCGCGCCACGAGACCAGCGACGATTTCCGGCATCTGCGGATGCAGCAGCGGCTCGCCGCCCGGAATCGCGACCATCGGCGTGCCGCATTCCTCGACGGCCTTGAAGCACTGCTCGGGGGTGAGTTCCGACTTCAGCACGTGGGCCGGGTACTGGATCTTGCCGCACCCTGCACAGGCCAGATTGCAGCGCATCAACGGCTCGAGCATCAGCACGAGCGGATAGCGGCTGCGACGCAATAATTTTTGCTTCAGGACATAGGTGGCAACCGTCCATGCCTGCGAAATTGGCACTGCCATACTGGGAATTCTCCTCAATAACCGTGTCACACCGCCCGGGTGACACCGGCGGCTGTACTCAATAGATCGTTTCGCGCCGGCAACAGACGCGATCGTGCATATAAAAGACTCGATCTCCCGCGCGAGCGGCGGTTGGATCGATGTGGGTGCCGGAGGTGTCGCCGGACCTGGATTTCTAGCTATCCCGAATCATCGCACAAACTGGGGTTTCCGTTCGGCTGGCCGGGCGTCGGCGGCCGTTGGCGCAGGCTGGGTCGGGCGGCTTCCAGTCAACCTGCGCGACCCGCGTTCCGGGCACTCCCCGCGGCGCCAAGCCCCAAGCCCCAAGCCCCAAGCCCCAAGCCCCAAGCCACAATCCGCCGATTTATTTCGGATTTTCTTTACGCCCGGCGGGGGTAGCCTTTCCCGAGGCATTTAAAGAGGCGCTTCATGCGCGCAAATCCATCCGTTCCGGTGCAGTCCGCGAAATCGCTGAAAATCGACGCGATCCGCTTCATGGCGGCCGCCTGGGTCGTTTTCTATCATTTCGGGCCGCCGCCGTTCAAGTCGATTTTCACGGGCCATCTGGCGTCGCTGGGTGGCGCGCTGTGGTCAGGTCTGGTCGTGCTGTTTGCCGGCCCGGCCGCGGTCATCGTGTTCTTCGTGATTTCCGGTTACTGCATTCACAACGCCTACCATCGCGATGCGAGCCTGCGGCCGGTCAGCTATTTCGTGTCCCGCTACGTGCGGATCGGGATTCCGCTCGCGGTCGTCGCGCTGGTCTCGCAGCCGGTCGGCGACGCGGCGACGCTGCTGGAATCGGTGCTGTGGTCGCTGTATTGCGAGCTGGTCTACTACACCGTGTATCCGCTCGTTCGGCAGCGTTTTCATCGGGTCGGCGAGATGATCGTCTGCGCGTTGATCGGCGGGGCGTTGATGGTGTGGCTCACGCATATGCAGGCGCGGGTCGTGTGCGATCACTGTGTCTATCAGAACTATGGCGTTGCCGGCACGTCGCTGCTGTACTTCCCGGGCTGGCTGCTCGGCAGCCTGATTGCTGATATGCAGCGTGCTCGCGGGGGTATCGATGGCCGCCGCGCGTATTCGAAAGTGACCGGATGGATTGTGCGTGGGTTGCGGGTCGCCGTACGCGCACTGTCCGCGCAACTGGTCGTGGCACGCGTCGCCCTGGTCGCGGCGGGCTCGCTGACCTTCGTGCTCGCGTCGTCGTCGCACATCAAGCCGGCGTTTCTGCCGACCGTCGGTCCCGACATCTCGTTGACGCTGTTCCAGTTCTTTGCCGCCGCATGGATCGCCGCGGAAACGGCGACACCGGCGCGCGAAGCAGCACGCGGCGTGTGGGCGCGGCTTGGGGCGCTCGGCGCGTGGTCGTACAGCCTTTATCTGTGCCACAAACTCGCGCTCGCGATACTCAGCGCCGCGGGTTACCCGGCCGGACCGGCGTGGACCTGGCTCGCGACCGTCGCTTTTGCATTTGCGCTGAGCTACGCGTTCTATCTTGCCGTCGAGCGGCCGTCGCACCGGTTTGCGGGCCGGTTGCGCAAGCTTGCGCCGAAGGTGCCGGTGCAACCTCCGGGTGCGGTGAACTGACACGGAGCTGCGGCCTCGCTCGACAAGCGTAAGCGGATTTCACGCGGTGCCCATGTACCGGATTCACACAGGTTCGCAGCGCCACCTGTGGTGAGGCGGCGGCGCGACTACCAGCGCTCGCTCTAACGACGAACCACCCCTGGCAGCACGCACAACATCTCGTACAGCAGGTTCGCGCCGAGTAACGACGTATTGCCTGTCGTATCGTAAGGCGGCGACACTTCGACGAGATCGCAGCCGACCAGATCGAGCCCCTGACAACCGCGGATGATCTCGATCGCCTGGATCGTCGTCAAGCCACCGATCTCCGGCGTACCGGTTCCCGGCGCCCACGCCGGATCGATCCCGTCGATATCGAAGCTCAGATACACCGGGCCGCCGTCCACTTTGCGCCGCACTTCGGCCATCAGCGGTTCGAGCGACTTGTGCCAGCATTCCTCGGCCTGCACGACGCGAAAACCCTGTTCGCGACTCCAGTTGAAATCGTTTGCCGTGTAGCCTTGCGCGCGCAAGCCGATCTGCACCACGCGTTCGCAGTCGAGTAACTCTTCTTCGACTGCACGCCGGAACGTCGTGCCATGCGCGATCTTCTCGCCGAACATATGGTCGTTGACGTCTGCATGCGCGTCGACATGCACGAGGCCAACCTTGCCGTGCCGACGTTTGATCGCGCGCAGGATCGGCAGGGTGATCGTGTGATCGCCACCGAGTGTGAGCGGAATCGTGCCGTGTTCGAGGATGCCGTCGTAGGCCTGCTCGATGATGCGCACCGAGTCGAGCAGGTTGAACGTATTGATCGCGACGTCGCCGATATCGGCGACCGCAAGTGAGTCGAACGGTGCCGCGCCGGTCGCCATGTTGTACGGCCGGATCATCACCGACTCCGCGCGAATGCCACGCGGTCCGAAGCGTGTGCCGGGGCGCAGCGAGGTACCCACGTCGAGCGGTACACCGACAAACGCCGCATCCAGTCCGGCCGCGGAGTCGCGCTGCGGTAGCCGCAACATCGTCGCGATCCCGCCGAAGCGCGGCATTTCGTTGCCGCCGAGCGGTTGATACAACTGCTTTTCCATGTTGTTCCTCGTGCTCTTTCGTAGCGTGTGTGCAGGCTTGACAGGTTCAGGACAGGTTCAATACTGACGACGTCCTCGCCGCGGAAAAATGGCTGGCGCGAAATATTTAGTTCAGTTATTTCTAAAGTATAGGTAACGCTCCCCACTGAGGCGCCACTGCGCCGCATGACCACTTCAACTCACACATCATTCACGAGGACCGGGCTTGGCCACCGTTCTGCCAGAAGCGCGACTGTTGCGCATCTTCACCTGTGTCGTGCGTCATCAGGGGTTCGCGGCCGCCCAGCAGGAACTGAACCTGTCGACCTCGGCAATCAGCACCTACATGGGTCAACTCGAAACGCTGGTCGGTGTGGTGCTGTGTCATCGCGGACGCGGCGGTTTCAGCCTGACGCCGAAGGGCGAAGAGTTTCATCAGGAAGCGCTCAGGCTGCTCGGCGAGGTCGACGGGTTCGAGCGCTATGCAGCAGGGTTGCGTGGTGAGCTGCGCGGCAATCTGAAACTCGGTGTGCTCGATGCGACGGTCACCGACAGCGCGTTACCGCTACCCGATGTCGTCGGCGAATTCACACGCGAGCACCCGTCGGTGCATCTGCATCTACATGTCCAGAGCCCCTACGAATTGCAATTGAGCGTGCTTGGCAATCGTCTCGACATGGCGATCGGCGCGTTTCCGATCCGCATGAACGGGCTCGTCTATCACGCGCTGCATCGCGAGCAGCACTGGCTGTATTGCAGCCGACGTCACGCGCTATTCAACGAGCGCAGCATCCCCGCCGAAGTGATCAGCCAGCAGCGCATGGTAGGGCGCGCGTACTGGAGTCAGACCGAGCTGGCACGCCAGGGCTTCAAGCGTAGCGAAGCAACCGTCGACAGCATGGAAGGCCAGTTGATCCTGATTCTCTCCGGCGCCTACATCGGTTTTCTGCCCGAGCATTTCGCGCAGTCGCGTGTCGATGACGGCAGTCTGCGCGTGCTGGCACCGTCCGCGTTCGGCTATCAGGCGCCGTTCTCGCTTGCTGTACGCAGAGGGCGGTCGAAGGAACCGCTAGTGCTGAAGTTTCGCGAAACGTTGCGGCGCGCATTGCCGGCTTGAATCTGTGTGGGCGCAGCGGCCGGCACGACCGTGTCATGCGATTCGACACCGATGAAGCGACGCACGCGCTCCGCGCAAGCCAATTCATCGATCGCTTGCGGCGTTCCATCGAACGCGATCACGCCGTTCTCCATGAAGACGATCCGGTCGGACAACGACATTGCGAAGTCCATTTCATGTGTGACGATCAGCATCGTCATGCCTTCCGCGGCGAGCGCGCGAATCACATTGAGCACGTCGCCGACCAGTTCCGGATCGAGCGCCGAAGTCGGTTCGTCGAACAGCATGATCGCCGGGTCCATCGCGAGCGCGCGTGCGATTGCGACGCGCTGCTGCTGGCCGCCCGACAATTGATGCGGATATTTGTACGCATGCGCGAGCAGGCCCACCTTGTCGAGCAACGCTAACGCGCGCAGCGTTGTTTGCTCGCGCGTGCCGCGGCGATGGTAGCGCGGCGCGAGCGCGACGTTGTCGACGATGGTCCGGTGCGGAAACAGGTTGAAGCTCTGGAACACCATGCCGATGCGGGTCACGCCATCGCGCACGCGACGGATACCGGGACGGTCCGCAGCGGCGATGAACGCCTCGCCGAACAGGACGATTTCGCCGCGATCGATGGATTCGAGTGCGTTGATCGTGCGGATCAGCGAAGTCTTGCCCGAGCCCGACGGTCCGATGATCGAAATCACTTCGCCTGCGCTGACCGCGAGATCGATGCCCTTTAGCACTTCATGGTTGCCGTAGCGTTTGTGCAGGTCTTTGAGCAGCAGCGCATCGGGCGACCCGCCACCGCCGGCTACAGCGGTGCGCGTGCGTGCCGCCACAGGCAGACGCGAACGCAGCGCTGCGAGCGCGGTGTCGTCGAGCGTGTGTGGTTTGCGCCGCGTCAGATCGAGCGACCGTTCGAAGTATTGCAACAACCAGCCGAACACCGTGACGATCAGCACGTAGTAGATCGCGATCGCGGACAGCGTTTCCATCACGAGAAAGTTCTGCGAATACAGGCGTTGGCCGACCATCAGCAGTTCGGTCAGCGAGATGACCGACACCAGTGATGTCAGCTTCACGTTGGTGATGAACTCGTTGATCAGCGTCGGCAGCGCGACCCGGAACGCCTGTGGAATCACGATCAACCGACGCAGTCCCAGCCGTCCGATACCGAGCGCAGTACCGGCTTCCTGCTGACCTTTTGCAACCGCCAGCAATCCGCCGCGATGAATCTCCGCCATATAGGCGGTCTCGGTCAGCACTAGCGCGACCAGGCCGGAGAAGAACGGATGCGACAACGCAACGCCGGCGGACGGAATCAACTGCGGCAGGTTGTAGACGAAGACAACGAGGACCAGCAGCGGCACGCTGCGAAAGAACCAGATATACAGCACGGCGGGTGCGGCGAGCCAGCGCACACCGGACATCTTCGCAACCGCAAGCGGAAAGCCCAGCACCATACCGATCGACCACGACAGCGCGCTCAGTTCGACCACGGTGACGCTGGCTTGCCAGAACGCGGGCAGGGCGAACAGCGACAGGAAATAGCTGAAGTCGAAGTGCATGACGAACTCGCAGTGCGCGGTAACGCAGGCAGAAAACGATGGAATCAGGAGGCTTTTGCCGCAGGCGGCGCGAGGTCGTACTTTTTCAGCACCGCGTCGTATTCGCCGTTCTTCTTCAGCGCGTCGAGTGCGCGCGTCAGTGCGTCGAAGAGCGGCTTGTTGTCCTTACGCACATAGATGCCGAGCGTCTGCGGATAGATCAGCTGCGTCGATGAGACGATCACGCGCCCCGACGATTTCGCGGACAGCGCATGCGCCGCGCCGGCGATTTCCATCTGCGCCTGCACGTTGTTCGACAGCAGCGCCTGCAGCACTTCGGGAGCGGACGGATATTCGCTGACGACGATCGGCCCTTTGCCGTTGGCCTTGCAATACGACGTCGACAGTGACTGCAACTGCGCGACCCACGTGGTGCCCTGTTCGAGTCCGACGCGCAGCCCGCACAGGTCTTCGGCGGTTTTGGGTTTGAGCGGACTCGCCGTCGGAACCATGATCGCCGCTCCGGTCTGCGCATACGGAATCGCCTGTGCCTGGGCGACACGCTCGGGCGTCACGTACATCCCGGAGATGATCGCGTCGTAGTGACGCGCATTGAGCCCGAGGATCAACCCCGAGAAACGCGTATCGACGAAGCTCGGGTTCGCACCCAGTTGTTTCGCGAGCGCCCGGGAAAGATCGGGATCGGAGCCCACGACCTTGTCGCCGTCATACGACTCGAACGGCGGGTAGGTGATCTCCATGCCGACCTTGAACTGTCCCGGTGCCAGCGTCGCGACCGCGTCGCCTGTCTGTGCGGCCGCACCTGCGCACGCGAACGCGGCGAAGAGGCTGCTAGCGGCGAAAGCGGCCAGCACGCGTGTCGTGTTTCGCTTGAAGGTCATGGTGGTGCTCCGGTCGTGGTAGTGGTGTTTCGAATGTGACATGGCGAGGCTTAAGGTCGCGTGCGGGTTACTCGGTGTCGCTCAGCCCGGCTGATTGCTTTTCTTCAGATGGCCGAAGCTGGCCGGCTTGCGCGCCTGCGCCGGCAACGTTGCTTCTCCGAGCGCGACGCGTTTGCGCAGGTACTGGTACGTCTGCAGCGCCTGCCCATACATGTGCTCACCGATCGTGATCGCTTCATAGGACTCACCGTCCTGCGCGAAAGCGGGCAGCGGCTTGATCAACGTGTGGTAATCGCACGCATAGAAGAGCGGGAACGAGTAACGCTCTTCGCCGACGGTGCGCACGCGGTGTGCCGTAGCGACGAATGCGCCCGCCGTCATCACTTCGAGCATGTCGCCGATGTTCACGACGAAGCTGCCCGGCAGCGGTGGCGTGTCGATCCACTGGCCGAGTCCGTTCATCACTTCGAGACCGGGCGCGTCGGCGTGCAGGATCGTGAAGCATTCGTAGTCGGTATGCGCACCGATACCAGGCGCGTCCTGTGCCGCGCCGTCGAACGGGTAGTGGATCAGACGCAGCTTCGACGGTGGCCGCGTGACGAGCGCATCGAAGTGATCCTCGGGCAGACCGAGCGCGAGCGCGAAACCGCCGAACAACCGGCGCCCGAGCGCGAACACCTGGTCGTAGTAGCGCTGCACCGCGGGTTTGAAACCCGCGAGCTCGGGCCAGTGGTTCGGGCCGAGCAACGGTGTACCGGCCAGCACGAGCGGATCGTCTGCGCGCAATTCGTAGCCGACGTCGAACGCTTCCTTATGGTCCGGCTTCCCTTTTGCGTAGACTTCCTCGCCTTCGGGCACGAAACCCTTGTGCGTTTCCGACGTGCCGATGTAATGCGCCATCTTCTGTTCGAACGACTGCGCGAAGTAATCCTTCGCCGCCTGACGCAGACCGTCGATCACTTCCGTATCGATGCCGTGGCCCGAGATATACAGAAAGCCGACATCGCGTGCAGCCTGACCGAGCTGCGCGGCGACGGCTTCGCGGTCGGCCACTTGCTCGCTGAAGAGGCCGGCAATATCGACGACCGGAATCGACGTGAAATGACTGGCCGGAGTGAGGTGCGGGATCGGAGCGGCTTGCATCGCGTGGTTCTCCTGGGTTCAGTGCAGGCTCATTGCCCGATGAAAATGTTCGCGTTCGGTGTGCACCATCCATGCGTTGAGCGCGGCCAGGTCGGCGACTGGCACATCGGTGAACGGCAGGTGGTGTAGATAGCCATCGGCGCCGAATTCGGGTGTCAGCGTGCTGTGCGTGTAGCCGCGCGCCCGCTGTGCATGCCACACCGCTTCCCAATGCCGCTGATGGAACGCGAGCGCCGCCGCGTATTCAGGCGCGCCCGGGTGCGGGACCTGCGGCCCCTGGTCGTAGCCGACGCGTGCCTGGATGTGATGGACGCGCTCGACGAACGGCGTGAGATCGTCAGCGGCATCATCGAGCAGGCGCTCGCAGACCACCACCCAGTGGCTGATATCGCTCGTGAAGCGCAGTGCCGGCAACTGGCGGATCAGATCGAGCGTGACCCACGGGCTGTACAACGAACGCGCGCGATGCGTCTCGAAGCTACAGATCAGCGCATGACGCTGCGCCAGTTCGAGCGCGCCGCCGAAGAAGTCGACTTGCTGCGCAAGCGGCCAGCGGTCGTTGCCGGCCAGCACGTTGACGAAGCGCGGCGTCAGTTCGGCGGCCCAGTCGAGCTTGCGGTTCAGGTCGAGCAGATGCGCGGCGGGCGTCGCGCGCTGGTCGGGCAGCACGGCGCTATCGGTGAAGCAGATCGCGATGTAGTCGAGCGCGTGATCGGCAAGGTCCTGGGCGAGCGCGATGCGCGCTTCGACCTCGAGCGGCAGCCGTGCCTCGATGCCAGCGAGCCCCGCAGCGCGTGCGCTGGCGAAGGCGGCTCGACGGTTGC
The DNA here is from genome assembly GCF_002362315.1 of Paraburkholderia acidicola. Taxonomy (GTDB): domain Bacteria; phylum Pseudomonadota; class Gammaproteobacteria; order Burkholderiales; family Burkholderiaceae; genus Paraburkholderia; species Paraburkholderia acidicola. The sequence goes on along the minus strand of NZ_MTZV01000001.1, from coordinate 287,938 downwards.
CGTGGTACCCCCAGAGCGAGCGAAAGATGTCCAGCTGCATGTGTCGAGCCTCGATTCAAGCGGGCGTGGGAGCGTCGGTTACTTTGCTAACAGATTGAAGCCCATGGTGCAGTTGGCCGAAAAAGCGAAGAATCCTGGAAACAAAACAATTACTTCAGGATTTTCTGAACTAACGCCGAGGGCAGCGGCTACCATGAGGGCGTTCATCGGAAGAAGCGGATCGGCAATGGCTCGACGGCAGATGGTCTTCGTAATGCCAGCCCCGGCGGCTGCCGCATTCGAAGCCTTTCACAACCATGACAAGCGACTGGAATGGGACACCTTGCTGTCGAAGGCGGAAGTCGAGGGCGGCGGGACCTACCCGTATGTCGGTGCAGTGACGCTGAACGTCGGTCGAGGCGCGCTGCACGGACCCGGTATGCGGACCCGCTTCGTCAGCTATGAACCGCCCCGGCTCGCTGCGGCGACGATCGTCGCGCCGAGTGGCCTGTTCGAGTACTGGGGTGCGTCGCTGCGTCACCGGGATCTGCCGGACGGCACCTCCGAACTCATCTACACGTTCAACCTGAAGTTGCGTCCGAGGCTGCTGGGTCTACTGTTCGATCCGCTGGCCGCGCGAATTTTTGCGCATGAGACGCGGCGCCGGTTTGCGGCAATGGCGGCCTGGCTGGAGACGAACCAGGCCACGAAAAGATCATGAAAATGAGTTGACGGTACGCATTCTTGCGTATACCGGAATCGCTGTACTTCCCGCGCAGAGGGTATACAGTGGGTTCAAACCAGCGACTGGTTCTGGAAATCCTTCAGGCCTTGATGCCGGGCCGATTCTTGAGTTAACCGAGTGCGCTCGCACGGTTGACCGACACCAATCAACGCACCGTTCCTCTGCCTTTTCACCCGCAGGCCAGAGCCATCGAACCTGTTCAGTCGTACTCGTCCTCGCATTCTCTGCGCTGAGAACGCGCGTTCGACACTGCTCGCGTGGTTGCGCACGGGGCGGGTCCTGGTCGCGATGGTTTCCGCGATTTACACAGACGCCTTTGTCGCGGGTGAAGTGTTTCACCTCGCCTATTAGGAGCAAATCATGATCGACGATCAAGTTAACCTCGAAGAACTGGAAGAGAGCAGGAAACGACGAACTGCGCAGGAGACCACGGCTGAGGGCAGCACACCGGGAACCCCGGAGGTGCCGGCCCATACTCCCTACAGAAAGCCGAAGCAGTGGATAAGTGAAGCCAGGAAATGGCTCGGTGTCGGTGGTCGCACCGGCTAGTCAACGCTGGCGCGTTAAATGAAACGCCAGGTTGTCGTCTCAGGTCTTCAGGACTGTGCGCGCAACCCAGATTACTGTCTCATAGCGGGAGAACAACGTGATGGATGAACAGGCAAAGGCAGACGAGCTGGCGGAACGCAAGAAACAAAAGGAATCGGGAGCGATCGCGACTGACGATGGCATGCCCGTCGGACCGGAAAACAGGCGCGCAGAGGTCGAGACGATTCGTTACAGTGCGCCGAACAAATGGGTGAGAAGTACCAGAAAGTGGCCTGGCGTGCCGGGTGCGGCCATAGAGTCGGTGCGGTCGTCGAGCCCGCGGCGCAAGGCCGATCTGTCTTGAGAGCGTGGAGTTGAGGGGCCAGCGAAGCGCCGAACTCCCCGGTTTTTGTGTCCCCGCAGCTAACCTCGTGCAAGTGCCACGAAGCCTCGCCATCTTCGAAACTGTTACTCTCTCGTCTCCCCACCGCGGCAGGCTTGCCCGTAGTGGGCCAACCGCCCGCGTCGGGCGAGACAGGATTTTGAATGTTCGGCTTTCTGCGCAGTTACTTCTCAAACGATCTGGCGATCGATCTCGGTACTTCAAACACACTGATCTACATGCGCGGCAAGGGTATCGTCCTCGACGAGCCTTCGGTCGTGTCGATCCGTCAGGAGAGCGGGCCGAACGGCAAGAAAACCATTCTGGCGGTCGGCAAGGAAGCCAAGCAGATGCTGGGCAAGGTGCCAGGCGACATCGAAGCGATTCGCCCGATGAAAGACGGCGTGATCGCCGACTTCACCATCACCCAGCAGATGATCAAACAGTTCATCCGCATGGTGCATGCACCGCATATTTTCGCGCCGTCGCCGCGCATCATGATCTGCGTACCGTGCGGCTCGACCCAGGTCGAACGGCGTGCGATCAGGGAGGCTGCACACAGCGCGGGCGCATCGAAGGTCTATCTGATCGAAGAACCGATGGCCGCAGCAACCGGTGCTGGCCTGCCGGTATCGGAAGCGACGGGTTCGATGGTGGTCGATATCGGTGGCGGCACCACCGAGGTCGGCGTGATCTCGCTGGGCGGTATCGTGTACAAGGGCTCGGTGCGCGTCGGCGGCGACAAGTTCGACGAGGCGATCGTCAACTACATCCGCCGCAACTACGGCATGCTGATCGGCGAACAGACCGCCGAAGCGATCAAGAAAGGGATTGGTTCGGCGTTCCCGGGCTCTGAAGTCAAGGAAATGGAAGTGCGCGGGCGCAACATGTCGGAAGGCATTCCGCGCAGCTTCACCGTGTCGAGCAACGAGATTCTCGAAGCGCTCACCGATCCGCTGAATCAGATCGTATCGGCGGTCAAGATCGCGCTGGAACACACGCCACCGGAACTCGGCGCCGATATCGCCGGGCGCGGCATCATGCTCGCGGGCGGCGGTGCGCTGCTGCGCGATCTGGACCGTCTGCTTGCCGAAGAAACCGGGTTGCCGGTGTTCGTCGCCGAAGATCCGTTGACCTGCGTCGTGCGCGGCTCGGGGATGGTGCTTGAATATATGGAGAAGTTCGGCGGGGTGTTTACGTACGAATGACCTCCGGGCCGACTTCACCGATGCCAGGTCAGTCGCGAAACGCGACCGACCTGGCCTTACGTTTTCGCGGCCCCGATCGTGTCCAGCGACGCGAGGACATCCTCCGGCAAATGAAGACTCGCGCTGCTGATGTTCTGCTCCAGATGCGCGACCGACGAAGTTCCAGGTATCAGGAGAATGTTAGGCGAGCGCTGCAGCAACCACGCAAGCGCTACCTGCATCGGTGTCGCGTTACATTGATCGGCAGCGTGATTCAGCGCATCGGCCTGCAACGGCGAGAAACCGCCGAGCGGAAAAAACGGCACGTACGCAATACCGTCTTTCGCAAGACTGTCGATCAACGCGTCATCGTTACGGAAAGCCAGGTTGTACCTGTTCTGCACGCAGACAATGTCGGTAATCGTGCGTCCCTGCGCCACCTGTCGCGCGGTCGCATTGCTCAGCCCGATGTGACGGATCAGACCTTTTTCCTGCAGCTTTGCGAGCGCCGTCAACGGCTCTTCGATGTCACCCTCGGCCGGTGCCAGTACGTCGAACATCACACGAAAGTTCACGACATCCAGCGCATCGACACCGAGATGGCGAAGGTTGTCATGCACCGCCGATTCTAATTCGGCCGCCGATATCGCCACATTCCATGACCCATCGCTGCCACGGCGCGCACCGACCTTCGTAACCAGGGTGAGCGCGTCGGGATACGGATGGAGCGCCTCGCGGATCAGCTGATTCGTCACGTGCGGGCCGTAGTAATCGCTCGTATCGATGTGGGTAATGCCGCTTTCAATCACACTACGCAGCACGGCTATCGCCGCCGCGCGGTCTTTCGGCGGCCCGAAAGCGCGCGGACCTGCCAGTTGCATCGCGCCATAACCCATGCGTGTAACGTGCAGGTCGCCAAGTTGAAAAGTACCGGCACGCGTTACTTCAGCCATTGATGCACTCCTTCTTTCCGATGATTCGATGGTGGTTTCGTCGCTGCAAGACGTTCGACTAGAATACGAACAATCATTCAGATTGTGAATTCGCATATGCGCATCGATAACGGACAGGGGCTGGACGCCCGCAAACAGCCTCAGCAGGCGCGTTCCCAGGCGACTGTGGACGCGATTTTCGATGCGACTATTCAGGTTTTGCTGGCGGAAGGGCTGCAGCGCCTGACGACGATCCGGGTCGCCGAACGAGCCGGCGTATCGGTGGGAACGCTTTACCAGTACTTTCCGCAAAAGCAGGCGCTTCTTTTTGCCGTGCTGCAGCGGCATCTGGAAAGGATCGTGCGAACGATGGAGGATGCCGCTGCGTCGGTACACAACGCCTATCTGTCGACGATGGTGGAGACGGTCGTGAGCGCATTCGTGAAAGCAAAGACGGAGGACCTCGACGAAGCGCGTGCGCTCTACGCGGTTGCCCTCGAACTCGATTCGCGCAGCTATGTTCGCCAGGTCGGGGCGCGCAACCGCGTGGCGCTGGAGGCCATGCTGAAGACGGCTTCCGATGCGGATTTTGACGACGTTGGCATGACCACGTTCATGCTCATGGGCGCATTGCTCGGCCCCATCCGTTTGCTGCTCGAGGCGAAGTCGCCGCAATCGATGATGCGCAAATTTCGCCATCAACTCGAGTCGCTTTGTCTCGGGTATCTGGAGCGCGAGGCGCGTCCAAAGCGGTTGGCGGACTAGCCGGTTATCCGTGGACCTTGTGGCACGCAGCGGCCAGGTCCACTTAGCACCGTATAATCCGGCATGACTTTTCCCTTTTCTCCGGCAACAACCTCGCGGGCGACAGCGTTCGCGGCGTTTGCCCGCCAGCCCGCCGCGCGCATCACCATAGCGCGCTCACACCTCCCTCGCTTCGCCCGTCTGTCTCGCGGACCGCATCCGGGAGGCGTATGAAAATCCCTAAACGGCTCGCACCGCTGCTCGAAGAAGGGCTCATCGATGAAGTCGTCGGTCAGTTGATGAGCGGCAAGGAAGCCACCGTGTATGTGGTGCGCAGCGGCACCTCGGCGCGTTGCGCGAAGGTCTACAAGGACGCGAAACAGCGCAGCTTCCGTCAGGCCGCGTCGTATCGCGAGGGTCGCAAGGTCAAGAACAGCCGGGAAGCGCGCGCGCTGGAGAAGGGCACGCGCTACGGTCGTCAGGTGCAGGAAGAACACTGGCAGAACGCAGAGGTCGATGCGCTGTTCCGGCTGGCCAACGCCGGGGTGCGTGTGCCGCAGCCGTACATCTGCACCGATGGCGTGTTGTTGATGGAGCTGGTGGTCGACGGTGCGGGCAATGTCGCGCCGCGTCTGAACGATGTCGATCTGACCGAAGCACGCGCGCTCGAACTGCATACGCTACTGCTCAACCAGGTGGTGCGGATGCTGTGCGCGGGCGTGATTCACGGTGATCTGTCCGAATACAACATCCTGCTGGCCGCCGATGGCCCGGTGATCATCGATCTGCCGCAAGCCGTCGATGCTGCCGGTAACAGCGAAGCCGCCGAGATGCTCAAACGCGATGTCGACAATCTCGCGACGTATTGCGGACGGTTCGCGCCGCAGTTGCTCGACACCGATTACGGAACGGAGATCTGGGCGCTGTTCGAGGCGGGCAGCCTCGACGTCGATGCGAAGTTGACCGGACACGTTGAAGCCGACACGCGCCCTGTCGATCTCGATGCGGTGCTGCAGGAACTGGAAGACACGCGGCTTGACGAAGAGGCGCGGCAGCGGCGCGAACAGGAGCTGAACGCGCCGCGGTAAGCAGTAGTATCAGCCGGCGCTTGCGTGCCGCGCCGGCTCTCTCGACGCACGGGCGATACCAGACACAGTTCACCCGTAGCGACCTACCCAGCGCGTCCCGGCATGCTCGCGCCGCTTTCCCATTCAGTGACATACGAGGGTGCCTCGACCCGCGCATCGTGCGCCTCGGGCGCTTTCGGCACCAGTTCCAACGGCAGCACACCAGCCCAGACTGGCCGGTCGAGATCGGCCTCGTCGTCGTTCGGACCGCCCGTGCGGACCTTGCACGAATACTCGTCGAGCAGTACGCGCAGCACCGTCGTCGCCGCGAGTTCTTTCGCATTGGCGCGCCGCGCTTCGTGCGAGCGGCCGCGTGCGATCTTCTCGACCAGTGCATCGAGCGATTCGGCCTTATGTTCGCCTTCCACAACTTCGCAAACACCGTAAATAACGGCGGTCCGATAGTTCATCGAGTGATTGAATGCGGACCGCGCAAGCACCAGCCCATCGATATGCGTGATGGTCACGCAGACCTGGGTGCCGTCGGCGGCGGCTTTCAGCATCTGGCTGCCGTTCGAGCCATGCACGTACAGGTAGTCACCCTGGCGCCAGCACGCGGTGGGGATGCAGTGCGTACCGCGCACATCGGTGAAGGCGATGTGGCAGAAGTACGCCGCATCGACGATTGCATCGAGCACGGCGCGCTCGTAGCGCGCCCGTTCCGGTTCGCGCCGCACACGGGCGCGGTTCGAGAGGGGACCTGGTTTTTCGTTCACGGGGAGTCTCTTGGACGATGATTTTCCCGCCAGCATAATCAATGCGTGGTTCCTTCACTAGATCCATCCTGCGCGAGAAATCTGGAGCCAGTCTGAGCGGGGCAGTTGCTGCGACTAGCGCAGCAATCCCATCGCCGACGCCTTCAACGTCGCCGCGGCCCGCGTCGTGCATTCGAGCTTGCGAAACACCCGCTCGACATGCGTGCGCACGGTGCTTGGACTGAGATTGAGCGCCCGTGCCGCTTCCTTGTTGCTGGCGCCGTGGCTGATCAGGTTCAGCACATCGATCTCGCGCGAGGATAGACGCGTTGTTTCGGTCGCGTAACGCGTGCTGCGCGGCGCAGCCGATTGCGTAGCGGGTTCGCCTGCGAGCAGCGCTTCGACGACCTCGCTATCGAAGCGTCCCTGTGCGGCTTCGGCACGTAGCAATTCGCTGGCTGCGACATCGGAGAGCGCGTCGCGCCACGGCCGCGTCGAACGCAACGCGACCCACGCGGCCGACGCAGCAAGAATGCGCGCTTCAAGGCCGAGTGCCGGGCCACCCACGCCGCGAAAATACCCGCTGCCGTCCAGGCGTTCGTACGCATACGACGCCAGTTCCGTCGCCTGATTCAACGGATCCATCTGCTTGCCGGCACGCGAGGTCCAGTAGGGCACGAGACGAATCTTCTCCCACTGTGCAGCCGACAGGCGCGACGGCGTGTCCCAGATCGCATTCGGTACGGCCGCGCGTCCTATCCCGTGGATCAGACCGGCCCGATAGACACGTTCACCCGCTTCGGGATCGGCGACGAGGCGCGCGCAGCAGGCTGCAGCGGTCGCGGCGACCGTGCGCGAATAGCCGGTCATCCACGGCAGTTTCAGGTCGAGTACATCGGCGATCAGGTCGGGCGACGTGCTGTGCTGCATCTGCGGCGTCAGCAAGGCGGCGTCGAGTGCGGCCGGCGCGAGCTGCGCGAGCGTATCGAGCCACTGTGCCGCGTGCGTATTGACGGGGATCGTCAGCGTGGCCGGATAGCGGAAATTCGCGCGGTGCGCGATCAGTACGAGTGCGTGTTCAAGCCCGTAAACCCGGCTGAAAATCTCCAGATCGCCCGCTAGCGCCACGACGAACACCGCCGCTGGGACCGCGTTGCCGTTCAACTGGTTCGGCATGCCGTTGCCGTCCCACGCCTCGAAGATATGCCGCAGCGTCGCTTCGGTCTCGCTACCCAGGCCGAGGATGCGCGCTACTTCACCCGATACCTCGCAATGAATCTGGGCGAGCGGGGCAATCGCCTGCGCCGGGCCGCCTTGCGCGTTGAGCAGTTCGGCCCAGTCGGGACGCTCGGCGAGCATCGCCGCGCGGCCGGCGACGTCGTCGCCGAAGGTGTTCGTGAACTCCGCCGCGTTGGCCGTGCAGCCCGACCAGCGCAGCAGCGATGCTTCGCGCACCGTATCGCAGATGTCCGCCCTGAAACTGGCCGCGCCGGCGATCTGCACGGCGAGCCACGCGGTGCGCAGCGAGTGATCGGTGGGTTGCCCCATGCTGAGGTCGCCGATAAAGGCGAGCGCCTTGACGGCGTCGAAGGTGCGTATGTCCAGGCCGCCGGCCGGCATGATCGGGTTCCTCAAATCGTAAGCAGAAGTGTGGCGACGACTATACGCGAAGCGGCTTCCCGCCCGGGTCGGTCATTTGACCGATACCGGTGCGGAGCGCCGTTTGCGATGCTCTGGCCTCGACATCACCTTTGAGGAGTTGACCCAGCATGAATACCCGGATGAAGAAGTGGTTCGCAGCGGCCTGCCTGTTCGGTGGCCTGTTCTCCGTGCAGGCCGCGCAGGCTGCGCAGGCCGAGGCGCAGGGTGACCTGAAGGGCACCAACGTCGTGCTGGTCCACGGCGCATTCGCCGACGGATCGAGCTGGAGCAAGGTGATTCCGTTGCTGGAAGCGCGTGGCGCGCACGTGGTGGCGGTGCAGAACCCGCTGTCTTCGCTGGCGGATGACGTCGCCGCGACGAAACGCGTGATCGACGCGCAGACAGGCCCGGTGGTGCTGGTCGGCCATTCGTGGGGCGGGGTCGTCATCAGCCAGGCCGGTAACGACGACAAGGTCAAGGCACTCGTCTATGTCGCGGCCTTCGCACCGGATAGCGGCGTGTCGATCAACGACATGCTGAAGGGCAAGCCGGCGCCGACGTGGGTGAGCCAGTTGCAGAAGGATTCCGGCGGCTTCCTGACGCTGTCCACCGACGCGATCGTCCATCAGTTCGCGCAGGACCTGCCGCTGCCGGAAGCGCGTCTCGTCGCAGCGACGCAAGGTCCGTGGTTCTCGGGCTGTACCGACGACAAGGTCACGACCGCCGCATGGCACACGAAGCCGTCGTGGTTTGTGCTCGCGGAGCAGGATCACATGATCGATCCGGGCTTGCAGCAGGTCATGGCGACGCAGATCGGCGCGACCGTGACGCGTGTCAAGTCGAGTCACGTCGCGATGTTGAGCCAGCCTAAGGCGGTGGCGGCTGTTATTGCCGCGGCGGCGAAGAAGTAGGCGTCTGTTGCATCGCAACGCAATGCAAACGACCGGCCTGTGCGCCGGTCGTTTGTCGTTGGCTCGAGCCGTTCGATGTGAGCGGCGCGAAGCCACTCAGCCTCGCACACCCACTCGATAACGCGTCTGCTGGCGATACACCTTGCCCGGCCGCAGCACGGTCCGCTCGCCGTCGGCCATGTGGATCTGGTCGGGAAATCCGCCGGCTTCGAGGCACAGCCCCGCATGCCGCGCGAGCACGACGCCCTGACGACCGCTTACGCCTTGCAGGTGATTGCCGGTATAGAACTGCAAGCCCCACTGATCCGTTTCGACGATCAGTTCACGGCCGCTGCCCGGGTCGTAGGCACTCGCAACGCGGCGGCACGGCTGCATCTCGCCAGGTTCATCCACGGCGTCGCGCAGCACATAGCAATGATCGAACCCACTGGCGCGCGCGAGCTGCGCGTGCGGCCAGTCGAGCCGCGCGCCGAGCGGCGCGCTGTGCCGGAAATCGAATGCATTGCCGGCGACATCCGCGCGCTTCGCCGGAATCATCGCGGGATCGACTTCGAAGAATGCGTCCGCATCGATCGAGATGACATGGCCGCGCACGTCGGTTCCGGCCTGGCCCGTCAGGTTGAAGTAAGGATGGCTTGTCAGGTTGAGCGGCGTCGGTGCATCCGTGACGGCTTCGTAATCGAGCGTCAACGCGCCGTCGTCATCGAGTGCATAGCGCACCTGTACCGTGACGTTGCCGGGAAAGCCCCCATCGCCTTCTGGCGACTCCAGCCGCATCACGAGCGTGCCGTCCTCGTCGGAAGCCTGCCACAACGCGCGATGAAATCCGGCAGCGCCGCCATGCAGGCAGTTGTCGCCCTCGTTGCGATCGAGCGCGTAGTCGATGCCATCGAGCGTGAAGTGCGCGCCGGCAATACGGTTGGCCCAGCGGCCGATCAGCGCACCCATATAGGTCGTCGCCGCGTGATAGTCGGTGGGGTTGTCGTGACCGAGCAGGATATCGCCGAGCCGTCCGGCCCGATCCGGCGCGTGCCACGACACGAGCGTTGCACCGAGATCGCTGATCGCGACTTTCATGCCGTGCGTATTGCGAAGCGTAAACAAACTGACCGGATCGCCGCCTGGCAACCGGCCCCACGTTTCGGAAGATATTTGCGCTGTGCTGATCATGGGTCTGGAAGAAAGAGAGAAGAGGGTGCCGTGTATCAGTTCGTCGATGTCGTCGGGCGCGGGCGCTCCTGATATTCGCGCGGCGTACAGCCGAGTTCGCGGCGAAACACAGCGTACATGTACTGCAATGAGGTGAAGCCGCAGCGGATCGCGACCTCCGCGCTCGACACGTCGCGCTTCTCGAGCATCGCCTTCGCCGCATCGAGTTTGTGGCGCAGGATGGCCTGATGCACGGTGCAGCTCAGCTCGCGGCGAAAATGTTCTTCCAGCGACGAGCGCGACACGCCGACGTAATCGGCGACCTGCTCGGTGCGAATGCCCTGACACGCGTACTGACGGATGAAGTGACGCGCGCGCATCACATAGGGGCTTGCAAGCGGCTGATGACGGCTCGATTCGAGCACGTTGATACCGACCGGCGGCACCAGAATGCGCCGGCCCGGAAAACGCGCACCGTGCAGCATCTGATGCAAAAGGTACGCGGCGGTGCGGCCCATTTCCTCGGTACCCTGAATCACCGACGACAGCGGAATGCGCGTCAGCGTCCGTGTGAGCGGATCGTTGTCGATGCCAATGATTGCCACCTGCTCCGGTACCGCGATGCCGGCCATCAGACACGCCTGCAGCAGATGCCGGGCACGTGCATCGGTCACTGCGATGATGCCGACCGGTTTCGGCAGGCCGGCGAGCCAGCTGGTCAGCTGTTCGCTTGCCTGATTCCACGAAGGCGCGCTGGTGGACAGGCCGCGATAAATCTCGGCGCTGATTTCGGCGGCACTGTGACCGTCTGCGGCGCGCAGGTGTGTGAAGGCGCGCTCGCGCTGCTGCGCCCAGCGGTTTTCCTCGGCCTCGGGCAGGCTGTAGAGCGCGAAATGCGCCAGCCCTGCGCCGATCAGATGCGTGTACGCGAGCGAGACGAGCTTCGCGTTGTCGGTGGCGATGTAGGGCAGATCGGGCGGATAGTGCGTTGGGTCTTCGAACGATGAGCCCACCGCGACGACGGGCAGCGCACAACCGCGCAAGGCATCCGACACAGCCGGGTCGTCGAAATCCGCGATGATGCCGTCGCCTTCGAAACGCTCGATACCCGTCAGGCGGCAACGAAAATCGTCTTCGAGAAACAGGTCCCATGCGACCCGCGTGGACAGCAGGTACTTGCCAATTCCGCCGATGATCTCGCGGTCGTAGATCTTGTTCGCGTTGAACAGCAGCGCGATCCGATGGGTCGTCTGAGGCGTGGGGTGCGTCTGGACTCGGGTCATCGGTGGGCGGGGCTCGCGGGATGATGCGGTTACGAAACGATTACGAAACGTGCAGCAATTCTAGTCCGGGAACCTCCGCCCTGCGCGGTATGCGCGGCGAGGCGGTAAGAAACATCAAGCCGCTTACGCAATTTCGTAATTGCCGGTCTTGCGCGGGCACGGCAGCATGGCGTCACCTGGCGAGCCGCATTCGCCCCGAGCGCGCGAGCATTGCAGCGCAGCATAGACATAGAACTAGACATACACAGGAGACATCGATGTCGTATTTCGAGCACATTCCGCCGATCCACTATGAAGGACCGGACTCGGACAACCCGCTGGCGTTCCATCACTACGACAAGACGAAGATGGTGCTCGGCAAGACGCTCGAAGCCCATCTGCGCATCGCCGTATGTTACTGGCACACCTTCGTCTGGCCGGGCGCCGACGTGTTTGGTCACGGCGCGTTCCGCCGGCCGTGGCACGAACCCGGCGACGCCATGGAGCGTGCGAAGCAGAAGGCCGACGCCGCGTTCGAACTGTTCTCGAAGCTCGGCACGCCGTACTACACGTTCCACGACACGGACGCATCCCCAGAAGGCCGCAATCTCAAGGAATACAGCGAGAACTTCGCGCGCATGGTCGACTACCTCGCGCGCAAGCAGCAGGACAGTGGCGTCGGATTGCTGTGGGGCACCGCGAACCTGTTTTCGCATCCGCGCTATGCGGCCGGTGCGGCGACCAATCCGAACCCCGAAGTGTTCGCATTTGCCGCGGCGCAGGTCCGTCACGCGCTCGACGCGACGCATCAACTGGGTGGCGAAAACTACGTGCTGTGGGGCGGCCGCGAGGGTTACGACACGCTGCTCAACACTGAACTCTCGCGCGAACGCGAACAGTTCGCGCGTTTTCTCCACATGGTCGTCGAGCACGCGCACCGCATCGGCTTCAAGGGCACGCTGCTGATCGAACCGAAGCCGCAGGAACCGACCAAGCATCAATACGATTACGACGTCGCCAGCGTGCATGGTTTTCTGACGCAATACGGCTTGCAGAACGAGATTCGCGTGAACATCGAGGCGAATCACGCGACACTGGCGGGCCATTCGTTTCATCACGAGATCGCGACAGCATTCGCGCTCGGTGTGTTCGGCAGTGTCGACGCGAATCGCGGCGATCCGCAAAACGGGTGGGACACCGATCAGTTTCCGAACAGCGTCGAAGAGCTGACGCTCGCGTTCTACGAAATTCTGCGGCATGGTGGCTTCACGACCGGCGGGATGAACTTCGATGCCAAGGTGCGGCGCCAGAGTATCGACGCGGAAGATCTGTTCTATGGCCACATCGGTGCAATCGACAACCTCGCGCTTGCCGTCGAGCGCGCCGCGAAGCTGATCGAGCACGATCGCCTCGAACAGTTCCGGCAACAGCGCTACGCGGGCTGGGATACGGAGTTCGGTCGCAGGATTCTGGCAGGCGGCTATTCGCTTACGTCGCTCGCTAGCGACGCGCTTGCGCGCGGCCTCGATCCGCAGCATGCGAGCGGCCGCCAGGAGTATCTGGAGAGCGTCGTGAATCAGGCGATCTACGGCGGCCGCTGAGCGGTTGCCAGAACCGTACGAGCCGAAAGCACTGCAAGCATGACAAAGGCCCGCGTTGCTATCCGGCCGCAGGGTCCACCCTGCGAGCCGTCCACACCGGTATACCGGTGATTAAAAGAGAGGAGTGAGACATGAGATTTGCCACCCGCCGTTCCGTTCTGGGTTCGCTCGTCTGTGGAGCGGTACTCGCCAGTCTGTCGCTCGCTGCGCCGCTCGCGCATGCAAGCAAGGATCACCCCGAAATCGGCTTCTGCATCGACGACCTGCGCGTCGAACGCTGGTCGCGCGATCGGGACTACTTCGTCGCCGCCGCCGAAAAGCTCGGCGCGAAAGTGTCGGTGCAATCGGCGGACGCGAGCGAGGAGCGCCAGATCTCGCAGATCGAAAATCTGATCTCGCGCGGCGTCGATGTGATCGTGATCGTGCCGTTCAACTCGAAGACACTCGGCAACGTCGTTGCCGAGGCGAAGAAAGCCGGCATCAAGGTCGTCTCGTACGACCGGCTGATTCTCGATGCCGACGTCGATGCCTACATCTCGTTCGACAACGAGAAAGTCGGCGAACTGCAGGCGAAGGGCGTCTTCGATGCGCAGCCGAAGGGCAACTACTTCCTGCTCGGCGGCGCACCGACCGACAACAACGCGAAGATGTTGCGCGAAGGGCAGTTGAAGGTGCTCAAGCCGGCCATCGATCGCGGCGACATCAAGATCGTCGGCCAGCAGTGGGTGCCCGAATGGAGCGCCTCGACCGCGCTGCGTATCGTCGAAGACGCGCTTACCGCAAATAACAACAAGATCGATGCGATCGTTGCGTCGAACGACGGCACCGCGGGTGGCGCGGTCCAGGCGCTCGCGGCGCAGCACATGGCCGGCAAGGTGCCGATTTCGGGGCAGGACGCGGACCTCGCGGCGGTCAAGCGGCTGATTGCCGGGACCCAGACGATGACGGTTTACAAACCGCTCAAGCTGATCGCAAGCGAAGCTGCCAAGCTGTCTGTGCAGCTTGCGAAGGGTGAGAAGCCGGCCTATAACGCGCAATACGACAACGGTCGCAAGAAGGTCGATACGGTGCTGCTGCAGCCGACGCTGCTCACCAAGCAGAACGTCGACATCGTCGTGAAAGACGGCTTCTATACGCAGGCGCAGATCGCGAGCCAGTAACGCCTCGCGTGAGTTCGGCCTGAGTGCGTGCCGCCCCACGCCGCGATCTACGGCGGCGTGGGGCGCGCCGCGTTTTCTCCTGCAACGGGAACAGTGAATGGCGACTCCCTTGCTGGCGATGCACCGCATCGTCAAGACGTTCTCCGGCGTAAAAGCGCTGGACGGCATCGATCTGACCGTGATGCCAGGCGAATGCGTCGGCCTGTGCGGCGAGAACGGCGCTGGTAAATCGACGTTGATGAAAGTACTGTCGGCCGTCTATCCGCACGGTACGTGGGACGGCGAGATTCTCTGGAAGGGCGCACCGCTCGAAGCGCAAAACGTGCGCGACACGGAGCGCGCCGGCATCGTGATCATCCACCAGGAGTTGATGCTGGTACCGCAGTTGTCGGTGGCCGAAAACATCTTTCTTGGCAACGAGATCACGCTGCCTGGCGGGCGCATGAACTACGCGGCGATGTATCAGCGCGCCGACGAACTGCTGCGCGGGCTCGGCATCGACGGCATCAACGTTGCGCAGCCCGTGATGAACTACGGCGGCGGCCATCAGCAACTGATCGAGATCGCGCGGGCGCTGGCCAAAGAAGCGCAACTGCTGATTCTCGATGAACCATCGTCGTCGCTGACCGCGACTGAGACGAACATCCTGCTCGACATCGTGCGCGACCTGAAGCGGCGCGGTGTCGCGTGCGTTTATATCTCGCACAAGCTCGACGAAGTGGAAGCGGTGTGCGATACGGTGACGGTGATTCGCGACGGCCGGCATGTCGCCACCGAACCGATGAGTACGCTCACCACCGAGCGGATCATCGCACTGATGGTCGGCCGCGAAATCGCGAACCTGTTTCCGCGTGTCGAGCATGCGATCGGCGAGGTCGTGTTCGAAGTGCAGCACGTCACGGTATTCGATGTGACGAACCCGCGCCGCAAGCGCGTCGACGACGTTTCGTTCAACGTGCGGCGTGGCGAGATTCTCGGTGTGGCAGGACTGGTCGGCGCGGGGCGGACCGAGTTGATGCAGGCTATTTTCGGTGCGTGGAATGGCGTGAGCCATGCGACGTTGCAGCTCGAAGGCAAGCCTCTGCGCGTGCGCACACCGTTCGATGCGATCCGCGTGGGCATCGCAATGGTGCCCGAAGATCGCAAGCGGCACGGCATCGTGCCGCAGCTCGGCGTCGGCTACAACATCACGCTCGCCGTGTTGAACCGTTTTGCACACGCAGGCCGGATCGATTCGAGCGCGGAACTCGATACGATCCACGCGCAGATGAAGCTGTTGTCGGTGCGCGCCGCGAACCCGATGCTACCGATCGCGAGTCTGTCTGGTGGCAATCAGCAGAAGGCCGTGCTGACAAAAATGCTGCTCACCGATCCGAAGGTGCTGATTCTCGATGAGCCGACCCGTGGCGTCGATGTCGGCGCGAAGTACGAGATCTACAAACTGATTTTCCAGCTCGCGCAGCGCGGCGTGGCAATCGTGATGGTGTCGTCGGAATTGCCTGAAGTGCTCGGTATCAGCGACCGCGTGCTGGTGATCGGAGCAGGGCAACTGCGTGGCGATTTTCCAAACGACGGCCTCACGCAGGAATCTATTCTCGCCGCCGCGCTGCAGTCCGCGCCGTCTTCTTCCCATCCCACTTCAGCGAGTGCAGCATGAGCGGCATGATTCCCGACGCCACCTCCGGCCAGCCGAAGCGCACGGTATCGAAGCCGTCCTTCGATGCGGCACAGCAGGCCCAGCAACTGTTCGCGCGCTACAAGATCCTCGCGCTGCTCATTGCAGTGGCCGCGATCTGGGCGTTCTTCTCGTTTCTCACGCAGGGCGCCTTCGTGACACCGCGCAACCTGTCGAACCTGCTGCGTCAGATGTCGATCACCGGCATGCTCGCGTGCGGCATGGTGTTCGTGATCATTGCCGGCGAGATCGATCTGTCGGTCGGGTCGCTGCTCGGGCTGCTGGGCGGCGTGGCGGCGATTCTCGATGTGAACCGCCACTGGCCGCTGGCGGCGACCATGCCGGTGGTGCTCGTGCTCGGTGTGCTGGTGGGCATGTTCAGCGGCTGGTGGTCGACCTACCGGCGGGTGCCGTCGTTTATTGTCGGGCTCGGCGGCATGCTCGCGTTTCGTGGTGTGCTGCTCGGTCTGACCGGTGGCTCGACGATCGCGCCGGTATCGGATGGCTTCGTGTTTATCGGTCAGGGCTATCTGCCACGTCTAGCCGGCGATGTCCTCGCGGTCGTGCTGTTCGTGCTGATCGCGGTGCTGACGGTCTCGCAGCGGCGCTCGCGCCAGCGTTATCAGTTGCCGGTTGTGCCGCTGTGGCAGGACATCGTGAAGATTGTCGGCGCCGGTGCGATTTTGCTGGCGTTCGTCGCGACGCTCGACCGCTACGGCGGCATTCCGGTGCCGGTGTTGCTGCTGCTCGCGCTGCTCGGCGTATTCACATACATCGCGACGCAGACGGTATTCGGCCGGCGTATTTATGCGGTCGGCTCTAATCTCGAGGCGACGCGGCTCTCTGGCATCAACACCAACCGCGTGAAGCTGGCCATCTTTGCGCTGATGGGCTTGATGTGCGCGTTCGGCGGCATCGTCAACACGGCGCGACTCGCGGCCGGCTCGCCGTCGGCCGGCACCATGGGCGAACTCGATGCGATCGCTGCGTGCTTTATCGGCGGTACGTCGATGCGCGGCGGCTCGGGCACCGTGCATGGCGCACTGATCGGCGCACTGGTGATGGCGAGCCTCGACAACGGCATGTCGATGCTCGACGTCGATGCCTACTGGCAGATGATCGTCAAAGGCAGCATCCTGGTGCTGGCGGTGTGGATCGATGTGGTGTCGGGATCGAACCGGCGTTGAGTGTGGAGCGGATACGGCGCCCGGAGATGAAGACGATGGCGTGCCGCGCTAGGACGGCCAACTTAGCAACTTGCGGAGTGAGTCCGCGCGGTTGATGGCCGCCCGCTGCTCGTCGGCGTTACCGATCAGATACAGGCCGACCTCCGATGTCCCGGTCTTGAAGAGACTCAGTTGCAGCAGCGCCAGCGTGTTGCGCGTCAACTGCGGATCGGTGCAGGCTTTGGGCGAGGCGCACCACTGGCTGAGCAGCGCAAGCGCGCTTGCGTTGCCTTGGGCCGCGAGTGTCAGCACGCGGTCGCCGAGCGTATCGCTGCCCGCGAGCGGGACGTTGAGCCATTCCGCGGGATAGAGGTTCGCAAGCGCGAGTAAGGCTGCGGGTTGACCGGCCGCCGCGGCCTTGTGCAGCAGATCGTCGGCGTAGCGCGCGTCGTGCAGGCGCGTATCGCTGCAGCGCAACGACTGCTCGCTTGCGCTCAATGTGCCGCGCGCGCAGGCATCCGCCCATGCCGCTGCTTCGAACAGACCCTCCGCATCGGCGCGATTCTCCAGCGCGCTAAAGTTCGGATAGGAAAACGCATGCTGCAGCGCATCGCTCATGGTGTCGCTGGTGATGCCGCCGGGCTGGAATGCGGCGTTGCTACGCGCAGCTGCCAATCGCGCGAGCATGTCGACAGGACTGCCTGCGGCAGGCCCTTGCGGCACGGGTAGAGAAGGTGCAACCTGTGCGGCGGATTTGCCCGTCTCCACTGGCTGCGGCGGGGTTGTCGCGGGTGTCACCGTCGCCGCAATCCTGCCGGATTGTGCAGGCGCCAACCATGCCATCAAGCCCAGCGTCACTGCGATCGTCGCGACCCCGCAGGCGATCCATCCCAACCATCCCCATATCGATGTTGCAGTGCGTTTTTCAGTAGTGCTTTTCCCGGCATTGAGTTTCCCGGCGTTACGCGATAACGACATGCATGCTCTCCGTTTTAACTATCCACCCAGACGCATTGACGGCGCATTGTGCCAAACATTAAGCGGCGGGTACCTTTTATTCACAATAACTCATATTGCATCGCGAGACGCATTGATCACCGGGGTTCGACGGGTGTGCCGATTAATTCGACTGTTTGAAACATTGCGGAGAGCGAATCTGGGCAATACCATTGGCTGCCTGCACCGGTTTGGATCAAAGGCTCTATGTACACCCGACGCCAGCGGGACTAATGTACGCCCAGCACAATTATCCGAATACAGGCCAGCGAGGACACGGTACAGACAACGTCCATAGCCACGAGGAACCACATTGCATGAGAGACGCGCACGCTTTTGGGTGTGCCGCGAGGGTATCGCTCAATCAAACGCAATGTGCATATTACGTGTGACCGGTCTTCCTTCACGATAAAAGGGAGCGGGAAGAGTGTTGCTTAACGGATTGGATTGATCCGGAAATCGGTTAAGACGCCGGCGATAAATGCAAAACGAATAAAAATAGCGATATAGCTAATAATCGTTGAATGGAGACATGGATGGCAGATCACCTCAATGGACGCGAGCGCGTGTCGCACACGATGCCGCCAGTCCCGCAATCGAATCCCGGTCCCGTCGGCCTTGCAGCGACGGACCTGGCATCCGGCAGTCCCTCGATCCACTCAGCCGGCAGTACCGGCGTGACACGGTTCTTTGTCGCGCCCGGTTCGCTCGTGCAATAGACCTTCGTATCAGGCATGCGGTCCGAGCGTCCGCGGTATCTATCCGATACCCGGTCGAACGGGCGACACCGGCGGCAGCGGGGTTACGAAGCGCGCTGCGCGGTCCGGTCAGCGGAAGTTTGGCCGTTCAGTAGTTCGGTAGTTCAGCAGGGCAGTGTTTCGAATAGCGGCGCCATTGCGCATCGCTGTGCTGTGTTCATCCTCCGGCAACTCTGTTGCCACAAATAAGGAAGTTAAATCATGAAATCCTTGAAGATGCGTGTGTGCAGTGGTGCAGTTGTCGCGATGTGTGCTGTTCTGTCTACGGCGGCGCTCGCGGCGACGATTGCACCGGCAGGGAAGTCGTTCAGCGCGCCCGGCACGATCGTGGTGAGCAATCCGATCGCTCCGAATGTGTCCTGCGGCGTGACGTTGAGCGGCGTGGTCGCTGCGGATGGCTCGTATGCGCAGATCAATTCGGTGGTCGTAACCGGTGGTGGGCTGTGCGGCGTGCCGCAGATCATTGGTCTGCCGTGGAAGCTGGTCGCAACCAGCACGACAGCAGGCAATGTGGCGAATGTGGGCTTCAGCGTGCTCGGTTCGAACTGCGGTCCGTCGACGATCCAGGGCACCTGGAACAACGCAACCAACACCCTGACCGCGACTAACCAGCCGCTTAGCGGCAACTGCACGATCAACAGCCTGTCAGTCAACCCGAACCCGGCCTTCACGGTTTCGCCGTAACTTCGCCGTAACGGGGATCGGTCTGCGCCACATTGCGTGGCGCAGACCGGCTTAAGGAGGGGAGATCATGAAATCATTAAAGACGCGCGTGTGCGGTGGCGCCGTCGTTGCGATGTGTGTCGCGTTTTCTGCAGCGACGTTCGCTGCGACAATTGGACCGGTAGGCATTTCGTTCAGCGCGACGGGTTCGATCACAAACAGCACCCAGATTTACGCGAACCTGAGTTGTACCATCACAATGAGCGGCGTGGTGGCTTCGGATGGCTCCTATGCGCAGATCAATTCTGCGGCTATCACCGGGGGCGGTTTGTGCGGTTTACCGGTGCTCAACGGTCTGCCGTGGAAGCTGGTAGCGACCAGTGCCACGACTTTCAGCCTTGAAAACTTCGGATTTGGCTACGTAGTCAGCGGTCTCGGTGAGTGCGGTCCGACGACCATCAACGGCGCCTGGAACAACGCGACCAACACGCTCAGCGCGCTCAATCAGCCGCTTAGCGGCAAGTGCACGGTCAACTCCCTGTCGATCAAGACGAGCCCGGCTTTGACGGTCTCACCGTAGCGGGGATCGGTTGGCACCGCTTCGCGCGGACCGGGTTTATCGGTCCGCGCAAATTCGGCGATCAACCTTTATCCCTGCTGCACCCGCCACCCCAGCCCCAGACTCTTCTGCAGCGACACAAAATCCTTCAACAACTCCGCTTGCCCCGCGACCACATTCTGCTGCGCGGTGAATTCCTCACGCTGCGTATCGAGCAGATCGATCAGGTTCGACACCCCCGCCGTATAGCGTTGCCGCATCAATGTAGCCGAATGATCGGCGGATGCTTCTACTTTCTGTAACGTCACGACATGCTCGCGCTGGTGCCCATAGCGCGACAGCGACGAATTCGCGTCCTGCAGCGCGCCGAGCACGGCCTTCGTATAACGTGCCTCGGCCTCGTCGCGCGATGCTTCGGCCGCATGCACGCTGCCAAGCGTGCGGCCGAAATCAAGCAGATTCCATTGCAGATACGGCACACCGACCCAACTGAAGTTGCTCTTGCGCAGCAGATGCCCCGGGTCGCCAGCACTAAACCCGAGATCGCCAAGCAGCGTGACCTTCGGGAAAAAATCGGCGATGTGTTCGCCGATCTGCGCATTGCTCGACGCGAGCCTGCGCTCCGCTGCGCGAATATCGGGCCGCTGTTGCAGCAGCGATGCCGGGTCTCCAATCGCCACCGACTCAGGCATCACCGGCAGCGGCTGCGTGCCGGCCAGCTGTGCGTCGAGCGCGCCGGGGGCGCGGCCCGTCAGCACGGCCAGACGATCGAGCGAATCCGTCACCTGCGCATCGAGCGGAATTAACGTCGCGCGCGTGTTCTCGACCTGCGTAGTCAGACGTTCGATGTCGATGTCGGCAGCCGTGCCGCGTGCGCGTCGTTGCTGCGTCAAGGTCAGCATGTGCTGTTCGACTTCGGCCTGGTGCTGCGCGAGCACGAGACGCTGTTGCTGGTCGCGTAGATCGACGTAGGCACTGGCGACTTCCGCGGCGAGCGAGACCTGCGTATCGGCGAGGTCGGCATCGACAGCCTGCGCTTCCGTCGACGCGGCTTCGATCGCGCGGCGCGTGCCGCCGAACAGATCGATCTCCCATGTCGCATCGAAGCCGGCCGTGTAGAACTGCAACGGCCCGCCACCCGTCGACGAGCCCGCACCGCCCGGCGATTGCAGCGCACTGAACGAACCGAGATCGGGTTCGCGCGTGCGCAGCGCGGCGGCGTCGGCGGAGACCTTCGGTAGTTCGTTGGCGCGCTGCTGTTGCAGTTGTGCTCTCGACTCGCGCAGACGCGCCTGGGCGATATGCAGATCGGGGTTGTGGGCGAATGCCGCGTCGATCAGATCGTTGAGCTGCGGGTCGCCGAGTGCGAGCCACCACTGGTTCGGCGCGTGCGTGGCCGCAACGCCCGCAGCCGGTGTGCGCACGAACGTGCCGCTGCCGGTGGCGTCGCTGGCGACAGTTGGGGCGCCGCGATAGTCGGGGCCGACCGAGCAGGCCGTCAGCGCTGCTACAGAAACCAGCGCAGAAGCCAGCGCGGCAAGGGATAAAGCGGAAAGGCGGAAAGACATCATGGCGATCGTTTCGATTCTCAGTGGCCGGCGGACGGCGGTGGCACATTCCGGGGCGGCGTTCTTAGCAGCAACGCGAGCGGGATACACGCAAGCAGCGCGATACCGAGCAGGTAAAAGGTTTCCGAGTAGGTCATCACAACGGCCTGCTGCTGGATCTGCACGGCGATCTGCCCAAGCGCACGCATCTGCGAGTAAGCCATGTCGCCGGTGCGCGCGAACCAGCCGGCCGCGCTCGCGGCGATGTGGTCCTGTCCGAGCAGCGAGTTCGCGCTCAGCGATTCGCGGATGACCGCGGTGTGGAACGTCGTGCGTCGGTCGATCACCGTGCCGATGACCGCCAGTCCGATCGAGCCGCCCAGGTTGCGCGCCATGTTGTAGAGACCGGCGGCGTCGCCGGAGTCTTCGCGCGACACCGCGGCCATCGATGCCTGGTTCAGCGGCATCATCGCGAGCATCTGCGCGGTGCCGCGTATCAGCTGCGACCAGAGGAAGTCGTGGCCGACGCTCTGCGCGGTCAGACCGATGTCGAGCATGCAGCTGAATCCGAACAGCAGCAGCCCGCTGATTACGAGGATCCGGAAGTCGACCTTGCTGAGCAGCTTCGGCAGGACCGGCATCATCAGGAAGGCGGGCAATCCCGACAACAGCATGATCGCGCCGGACTGCTGTGCGTTGTAGCCGGCTACGATGCCGAGAAACTGCGGCACCAGATACGACACGCCGTAGAGCCCGGCGCCGACCGCGGACACGATCACGATCACGCTCGCATAGCGCGGATTGCGCATCAGGCTCAGACGCATGATCGGTTTTTTAGCAGTGAGCTGCGATAGCGCGATCAGCACGAAGCCCGCGACCGTGAGCCACGTCAGCCCGACGATCACGCTCGATTCGAACCAGCGCTCACGTTGACCTTCTTCGAGCACGACAGTGAGCGAACTCAAGCCGATCGCAAGACCGACGATGCCGAGCCAGTCCGCCTTGAAAAACGCTTCCCAATGCGGCCGGTCCGATGGCAGACCGACGATCAGCAGCGTCATCAACGCGAGACAGACCGGCAGGTTCAGGAAGAAGCACCAGCTCCAGCTGATGTTCTCGGCCAGCCATCCACCGACCACCGGGCCCAGCAGCGGTCCAAGCAGCACGATCAGCCCGAACATCGTCATACCGACCGGCAACTGCGACAGCGGTAACCGCGTACGGATGATGGTCTGCGCCGTGGGAATCAGTGCGCCGCCGGTGAAGCCCTGGCCGATACGGCCGGCGATCATCATCGGTAGGGTGTGCGACCAGCCGCACATCATCGAGAACGCGATGAAGAGTGCGGAGTTGGCCAGCAGGAAATTGCGCAGACCGAACACGCGCGTGAGCCACGCGGCGAGCGGAATCATCACGATCTCGGACATCAGGTAGCCGGTCGAGATCCACGTGCCTTCGGTGCCGGTCGCGCCGATTTCGCCTTGAATCTGCGGCAGCGCGGAGTTCGTGATCGAGATGTCGAGCGTGGCCATCAGCGCGCCAAGCGAACCCGCGGCGACCGCGATCCAGTCGGTGACGCTCGCGCGCTCTGGGGCCGGTGCTGCCGGAGGGACGGCAGACATGGCGTTAGCGGTCGGTTCAGCCACGATGATTCTCGGCTTCGATACGCTGGTCGCGTTCGCGCGCCGAGCGTGTGTCGACCTCGACGCTCACCGACAGTCCCGGCAGCAGCACGCTGCGGGTTTCCGGGCCGGTGTCGATACGGATGCGCACCGGCACACGCTGGACAATCTTCGTGAAGTTGCCGGTGGCGTTTTCCGGCGGCAGCAGGGCGAACTGCGAACCCGTGCCCGGCGAAAAACTATCGACGACACCATGCAGCGTCTGGCCCGGCAACGCATCGATATGCATTTCGACCGGCTGTCCCACGCGCATGTGGCCGATCTGCGTTTCCTTGAAGTTTGCTTCGAGGTAGGTGCTCTGCACCGGCACGACCGTCAGCATCCGCGTGCCGGGCTGCACATACTGGCCGACCCGCACCGAGCGATCGCCGATCTTGCCGCCGAGCACGCTGCGCACAACGGTGTTCTCGAGATCGAGGCGCGACTGCTGCGCGCTCGCCTGGGCCGCTTCGAGCTGTGCGCGGGCCTGCGCGAGCTGGGCGTTGGTGGAGGCGATCTGCGTGCGGGCCGCATCGACCGCGGCCGCGTTTGCGGTAAGCGTGGCGGCGGCCTGGTCGCGCGTGCTGGTCAGCTCGGCAAGGCGTTCGCTGGTTTCGGCGCCGGTCGCGACGAGCGGAGCGTAACGCTGCACTTCGTCGCTGGCATGGCGGGCGCTGACCCGCGCCACCTGCTGCTGGGCCTGCGCCTGTTCGATATTGGCTTGTTGCTGCTGGATTTCCGCCTGGGCGCGCGCGATGTCGGCATGGCGTGCATCGACGGTGGCGAGGGCCTGGTCGAGCGCCACCTGGTACTGGCGTGCATCGAGATGCACGAGCGGATCGCCGGGTTTAACGACCTGGTTGTCGGCCACGTAGACCTCGGTCACGTAACCGGCGACTTTCGGCGCAACCGTGACGCTGTCCGCCTGCAGATAGGCGTCGTCGGTGGTTTCGATGAATCGCCCGACGGTCCACCAGCGCCCGAGCCATACCGCAGCCACGATCAGCGCAATGATGCCAAGGCCGATCAGCAGCGTGCGGCGCCCGGGGCGGCGGCCCGGCACGGCGGATGCTTGGTCGGTGGGCAGATTGCCCGGAGAGGTTCCCGCAGTGGTTGACATCGTGTTTTCCAATTTTTTCCAGTTGGCATAATTATTCCAGTCGTTAAAATTGTGTCAAGTGATATATTTGTATCCGTCTGATACGAGAGGGGTCTATGAACGACGTAAAGAAGCTTCGCCGTCCGCAGGAGGGCGGTTACGCGCGAGGCGACGAGACGCGGCGCAGAATCATCGACGCGGCGGTCGAGCTGTTCGGTGAAAACGGTTTCGATGGCGCGTCGACCCGCGACATCGCCGCGCTTGCCGGCGTCAACGCACCGGCGCTGCAGTATTACTTCGAGAACAAGGAAGGGCTCTATCGCGCGTGTATCGAAGCGCTAGCTGACGACGCGTGGGAGATTTTCGGCCCCGCCATCGAGAACGCGCACGAAGTGCTGAGCAACGACGACGCGAAGACGAGCGAACTGATCGACGCGCTGATCCGCATCCAGGAAGCCACCGCGGACAGCATCTACGCCAAGGCCGCCGTGCCGGGCAAGCGCCTTTTTTTCGCGCGCGAGCAATCCGGGTCCGAGCCGGCCAGCGCCACCGAAATCCTGATGAACCGGGTTCGCAAGCCGTTCAACGCGGCTGCCGCGGCGCTGGTTGCACGCATCACCGGGCGCGCGGTCGACGATCCGGTCACGCTGATCAGGATGTTCAGTCTGCACGGGCAAATCGTGATTTTTCACGTCGCGCATCGTACGGTGCTGACACTGCTCAACTGGGAAAGCGTCGATGCTGAAAACGCTGCGCTCCTGAAGGCGACGATAGGCGATCAGACCCGCATGCTGCTCGAGCAGTGGAGCCGCGAGCGAACGTCGGATGCGGGGAGCGAAGCCACGCGCAAACCGGCGGCGCGAAGGCACGCCGGCAGCGCGGCGCGCAAGAAGAAGGCGTAACCCGGCGATCAACCCACCGTCATCGGCTGGGTACGTCCGTCCATTTCCGCGCAAGGTCGAGCCGTTCAACCCGCTCGATCAACCCTTCGGTGAACACCCGGATCTTCGCCGGCTGGTGCCGTCTGCTTTGATACGCGAGATTGATCGTGAGGCGGGGGAGTTGCCAGTCCTCGAGCACCGGTACGAGGCGCCCGGCGACGATATCGTCGTGCACGATATACAGCGGCTGGATCACGATGCCCATCCCCGCATAACCGGCTGCGCAGATCACCTGGCCTTCGTTCGAATCGAGCGCACTGGTGATCGGTAGATCGCGGGTCTCGGTGCCGCGCGTCAGGTGCAGCACGTAGGGATCTGCTGCGAGGTGATAGACGAGCATGCGGTGACGGGCGAGATCGTCCGGAGTCTTCGGGCGACCGTGCTTCGCCAGATAACCGGGCGACGCGGCCAGCACGCGGCGCGTTTCCGCCAGCCGCCGCACTGTGATACCCGAATCGCCTTCGTGCTCGCGTGTGCGAATCGCGACGTCGATGCCGGCTTCGATAAAGTCCGGATACCGGTTGGCCGCCATGATCTGCACCGACAGTTGCGGGTATTGCTGACTGAATTCTGGCAGCCACGGCGCGATATGCATCATCGCGAAGGAAACCGAACTCGTCACACGCAACGTGCCGCTCGGGTTCATCGCCGCGTCGCCGGCGGCCGCATCGGCTTCGGCCATTTCGGCGAGCAACGCACTGCAGCGCCGGTGATATTCGCGCCCGGCATCGGTCAGCCAGAGCCGGCGCGTCGTCCGCTCGATCAACCTCGCACCGAGCCGGTCTTCCAGCGCGGTCAGCGTCCGGCTTGCCGCCGCGTTCGACATGTTGAGCTTTTCCGCCGCCTTCGACAGGCTGCCGGTTTCCGCAGTCAGGACAAAAAACTCGATCTGGGTCCATCGATCCATACGCTTATTCTTCCGCCTGATGGAAATATCATTTCACTATAGCGCGTTTTTTTCCAGGCGATCGGCGATTACTATCCGCATATGGCGCGGCTTGCGGCCGCGAAAAACGGAGACACCCGCGATGCGCAATATCAGTGAAGACACGATTACCCAGGCGGTGCTCGCCTCGATGGACGGCTGCCGCAACGCGCGGCTGCATACCGTGATGACGAGCCTGGTTCAGCATCTGCATGCGTTTGCGCGCGAGGTGAAGCTCACCGAAGCCGAGTGGTTTGCAGCGATCCAGTTCCTGACCGATACCGGCCATATCACCGACGACAAACGCCAGGAGTTCGTGCTGCTGTCCGACACGCTCGGCCTGTCGATGCTCGTCACGACGCAAAACAACCGCAAGCCGCCCGCCTGCACCGAAGCGACGGTGCTGGGGCCGTTTTTCGTCGACGGTGCGCCCGTCTATGAGAACGGCGACGATCTGTCGAACGGTGCGCTCGGCGCCCCCTGTTTCGTGCGCGGTCATGTGCGCGGCGTGGATGGCGAACCGGTCGCGGGCGCGTCGCTCGATGTCTGGCAGTCCGACGAAGACGGCTTTTACGATGTGCAGAAAACCTCGAGCGAAGTCGGCGAAATGGTGCATAGCGCGCGCGGCCAACTGCACACGCAGGACGACGGCAGTTTCCATTTCCGCTCGATTCTTGCCGAAGCCTATCCAATCCCTCACGACGGTCCGGTCGGGCACATGCTCGATGCGCTCGGGCGGCACCCGTGGCGGCCTGCGCATCTGCACTTCTGGATCAAGGCGCCGGGCTACGAGACGTTGATCACCCACGTGTTCCGCCAGGGCGACCAGTACCTCGATTCGGACGCGGTGTTCGGCGTGCGCTCGACACTGGTGGTCGAATGGGTGAAGCACGCGCCCGGCGTTGCGCCCGACGGTACGTCGATGAGCGTGCCGTTCTACACGCTCGACTACGACTTCGTGCTGAATCCTGCTTCTGCAGGAGCGACCGTATGATCCGGCACATCGTCATGTGGCAGGTTCGCGGCGAAACCGCGCAGGAAAAACGTCTTTCATGCGAACGCGTTAGAGCGGGCTTTGAAGGATTGCGCGGGCGGATTCCGGGTATGCGTCATCTGGAAATCGGCATCGATTCCAGCGCTGTCGATTACGCGTGCGATGTCGTCCTCGTCAGCGACTTCGAATCGCGCGAGGCGCTCGATGCGTATGCGAACCATCCCGAGCATCTGCGCGTCAGGCAGCAACTCGGCGATACCCGCACGGCGCGGCATCAGGTGGACTACGAGGTGGGGCAGCAGAGCGCGTCGTCGCCGTCGTCGGCGTCGCCCGCAGCGGAGGCAACCGATGCCAACGCCTGATTTCGTCTACACGGCGCGCGCCGCGCGTGTGGTGTTCGGTGCGGGCAGCTTGCAGCATCTCGAACGCGAGGTGTTGCACCTGAGCGCCGAGCGTGCGCTGATTCTCTGCACGCCCGAACAGCGTGCGCTCGGCGAAGTGATCGCCGCGCGGCTTGGCACACGGGCCGCGGGCGTCTTCGATCGGGCCGTGATGCACGTACCGCTCGAACTGGCCATCGAGGCACGCGCCGTTGCGCAACACCTGAACGCGGACTGCGCAATCGCCGTGGGCGGCGGCTCGACGATCGGCCTCGGAAAAGCGATCGCGCTGGAGTCGGGGCTGCCGATTCTCGCCGTGCCGACCACCTACGCCGGCAGCGAGATGACGCCGATCTTCGGATTGACGGAAGACGGCCTGAAACGCACTGGCACCGATCTGCGCGTGCTGCCGAAAACCGTCATCTACGATCCGGAACTGACGCTGACACTCCCTGCGCCGATGTCGCTGACGAGCGGGATCAACGCAATCGCACACGCGGCGGAAGGGCTCTATTCGCGCGATGCGAATCCGGTGATCAGTCTGATGGCGCAAGAGGGTATCGCCGCGCTGGCACGTGCGTTACCGAAGGTCGTAGCCCAGCCGCTCGATATCGAGGCACGTTCGGATGCGCTGTATGGCGCGTGGCTGTGCGGTCACGTGCTGGGCAGTGTCGGGATGGCGCTGCATCACAAGCTGTGTCACACGCTGGGCGGCAGTTTCAATCTTCCGCATGCGCAGACTCACACGATCGTGTTGCCGCATGCGCTTGCCTACAACGCGGCAGCCGCGCCACACGCGATGACCCGCATTGCCCGCGCTGTCGGACACGACAATGCGGCCACCGGCATCTACGAACTGGCGCGGACGAACGGCGCGCCGGTCGCGCTCAAGGACATCGGCATGGAAGCGAGCGATCTCGACCGGGCCGCGCAGATCGCAAGCGCGAATCCCTACTGGAACCCGCGCGAAATTGACTACATGTCGATTCGCGCGCTGCTGCAGGATGCGTTCGACGGCGTGCCGCCGCGGCAGTACTGACAATCTTTATCACTGCACCGCGTGACTGAAGCCCGGTGTCGCGATGCACGCGAAGGCGCTAGTCCTCACTGAACCGGTTCCGCTTCTTGCGCAGACACCGCGTTGTGTCCAGTCGCGAACAACCGGTCGCGCGCGAGCACGATCAATACAGCACACGACGCCAGCGCAGGCACGGCCGCGGCCAGAAAGAGATGCGCCGATGACCAGTGCAACTGCATCAACGTGCCCGCGACGATCGGACCGACAATCGATCCCGCGCGACCCACACCCAGACTCCAGCCTACGCCGGTCGCGCGCAGCGAAGTCGGATAGATCGACGCGGAGAGCGTGTTGTTGGCCGGCTGCCCACCGACGATACCGAAGCCGCTGATCGCGACGCACACGAGCATCAATGCGAGCGACATCTGCGCGGTCTGTCCGATCGCGGCGATCGCGATGCCGGCGATCAGGTAGCAGGGCGTCAGCACACGGAAGAACCCCCAGCGATCGATCAGCGGCCCCATCACGATCGTGCCAACTACGCCGCCAACCTGCAGGATCGTGCCGATCAGCGCGGCGTGCGCCACGTCGTAGCCGGCATCGGCGGCGATGGTCGGCAGCCAGTTGGCGAGGAAGAACAGGTTCAGCAGGTTCATGAAATTCACGGCCCACAGCAGCAGCGTGACGCGTGCGCGGCCGGCTTCGAACAGCGCGCGGACCGGCATGCTGTCGGTCGCCCGTTCGTGAACGAGGTAACGGGTGCCGGGCGGACACGCGAGATCCGGCGCAATCTTGCGCAACCACCCGCCGACGCGTTCGAGCCCGCGTTGCCGCAGCACGAGGAACTGCATCGACTCCGGCAGGTACGCAACCATCGCAGCGGCAATCACGAGCGGAATCGAGCCGCCTAGCAGAAAGACCGCCTGCCAGCCCGCGACAGGAATCAGCGCCGCCGAGATCACACCGCCGAGCACGGCACCCCCGGTGAAGCCGCATGACACCCACATCATCAGCGTGGCCCGTTTGCGTGCGGGACTGTACTCGCTGACGAGCGCAATCGCGTTACCCATGATGCCGCCGAGCCCAAGGCCCGTGATCAAACGTAACGTCAGCAACTGCGGCAGCGTCGTGGTGAATGCGGTGGCGAGCATGCAGACGGCGAGGAACGCAGTCGAGCCGATCAGCACTGGACGGCGTCCAACACGATCGGCGAGCGGGCCGAGCGCGAGCGAACCCAGCAGCATACCGACGAGACTCGCACCGAACACGGGTCCCATCGCGGCACGCGATACACCCCATGCATGGATGATCGACGGCGCGACGAAACCCATCGCCTGCACGTCGAAGCCTTCCATCACGACCGACAGACCCACCAGCATCATCAGCCACACCTGGAAGCGACCGACCGGACGCGCGTCGACGATGGCCGCGATATCGATCGCGGCGGTGGGGGCTGCGCTCATGGGTTCTCCGCGCTCATGCGTTTTCATTGCAGACCGAACAGTCGGATCGCATTGTCGCGTCCGATCTTACGCCGGTCGTTCTCGCTGATTTCACAGTGATCGAACCAGCGCGCCGCGTCTTCATGTTTCTCGAACGGATAGTCGACTGAGTACATTACGCGGTCGCTGCCGACTTCGAGCAGCGTGGATAGCAGCGTCGGCGTGCGGAAGTTACCGCTAGTGGTGATGTGCACGTTATTGCGCAGATAATCGCCGATCTCGTGCTCGCACGGCATGCCACGCCGGCCTTTGCGAAGGATGTGATCGATCCGCCAGATGTTGAACGGGATGCCTTCGCCGAAATGCCCGAGGATCATCTGCAACTGCGGATGGCGGTCGAACAGACCACTCGACATCAGACGCAACGCGTGCACGCTCGTTTCCGCAGCGAAGGCCCAGGTCGGGCCGGTCAACCACGGTTGTCCTTCATAGATCGGCTCGCGCTCCGGCAGCGGATCGCGCGGGTGCATGTAGAACGGTTTGTTCAGCGCGGCAGCGTGCTGCCAGAAGTCCGCGAAACGGGGCGCGTCGTAGTAGGCCACCGTGCGTTCGTCGCCGACCTGCGAGAAGCCGTTGACGAGAAAGCCGTGAAACCCGAGTTGCGTCACACAGCGTTCGAGTTCGCGTGCCGCGGCGTCCGGATCCTGCAGCGGCACCGCAGCGAAACCGCCGAAGCGCGTCGGATGACGACTGATCTGTTCCGCAAGGATATCGTTGGCTTTCTGCGCGACGACGAGTGCCTTGTGCGGATCGGGGATGGCCTGCACCGCGGGCGAGTTCAGCGACAGGATCGAAAACGCCGTGCCCCATTCGTCCATCTTCTCGAGCCGCTGCTGCTCGAAATCGAGCAGGTTGGCGCGCAGGTGCGTCCATACCTCGGGGCGCGCATAGACCTGCGAATCGCCGATGGTCAGGTCGATGGCGAAGTGCTCTTCCAGTGCGATTTTGTCTTTCATAGCGGCATGGTTGAAAAATCAAGTAATGGAGCGTGCAGTCTATACTTGAAATTTCAATTAATCAAACGGGAACACCCTGGGTGACGAAACATGACGTCGGGCTCTGGTCCGCGCAAGATCCCCGAGGGTATACTTGAATCCGCAATCAAATGACGACGGGCAGGGCGGACATGGCAAAGAAAGGGCAGACCTCGATCGCGGTCAATCACGATCTGGAAGCGGCGATTCCCTACCTGGTGGCGAGGACCGGCAGCCGGATGGGCAACGCTTTTTCAAAGGCGCTCAAACCCTACGGGTTGAGCCTGACGGAATGGCGCGTGTGCGCGTCGCTCGGACATACGCCGCATCAGCGGCTGTCCGAACTGGTCGTGCGGGCGTGTGTCGATATGTCGGCGCTGTCGCGCATCATCGATCGTCTGATCGAACAGGGGTTCGTGTGCCGCGAGCGCAGCGAAGAGGATGCGCGTGCGCTGCGGCTTTCGCTGACGGAAGAAGGGGCGGCGCTGACGCGCGAAATCGTGCCCATTGCACAGCACTATGAGGCGATCGCGTTGAACTGTTTCACGAAAGCGGAAGTGAAAGTGCTGCGCACGCTGCTCGACCGTTTATATGAAAACACCGAAGTGCTGGTGTGATCGGGCGATGCTTTTCAACCATCCGCGAGCAGCTTGCCGTTTTTACCCCAGGCCTCGCGCGACACTTCAGTAATCACGACGTCCACGCTCTCCGGCGGGCAGGCCAGCGTTTCGACCGTCACTCGCGTCACTTCGCGGACAAAGGCGCGCTTCTGTTCGAGCGTACGGCCGGGGTGCATTTCGAGGTGCAAGGTGGGCATAACAGTTCTCCGGTAAGTGGCTGGTAAGTGGCGCCGCAGAACCGGGCGCCAGGGTTCGTAGTGTTACGCACCGTCCCGCGCAGATAAACATGCGATGATTTCACCCATTCGAAACCTACAGGTTTTCAATCGTGGACAAGCTGGCCAGTATGGCGATGTTCATCTGCGTGGTGGAGAGCGGCAGTTTCAGCGCCGCAGCCGAGGCTAGCCAGGTCTCGCCGACCATGGCAGCCAAACATATCCGGACCATCGAGGAGCGGCTCGGTGCCCGTCTGCTTCATCGCACGACGCGCCGGCAACAACTGACCGAAGTCGGGCGGCTCTATTACGAGCGTTGCAGGCAGGTGCTTGCCGAAGTCGAACTGGCCGAGGGTAGTGCGCTGGAACTGCAGGCGAGTCCGCGTGGCCGGCTGCGGTTTATTGCGCCCGTCAGCTTCGGCAACGAAAGTCTCGTCCCGGTGCTGGCCGAGTACCTGGCCCGGCACCCCGACGTCAGCGTGGATCTGACGCTCGATAACCGCCCGCCCGACCTGATCGACGAGGGTTATGAACTGGGTATCCAGATCGGTGAGATCCACGCGGCAGGACTCGTTGCGCGGCCATTGCGGCCGTATCGTCGGGTACTGGCCGCCGCGCCGGCCTATCTGGCACGCCACGGTGAGCCCGACCATCCCCGGCAGTTGAGTAGCCATAACTGCCTGGGCCTGTCGTACTGGCAACGCTACGACCGCTGGCATCTGCTTGGGCCGGCCGGCGAAACCTGTGAAGTTGACGTGAAGGGCCGTTTCACCGCGAATCAGGGCACGGCTTTGCGGACCGCCGCATTGCACGGCGCGGGGATCGTGTTGCAGCCGGAAGCCTTGCTTGCCGACGATCTCGCCGCCGGTCGCCTGCTCCCTGTGTTGCCCAACTGGTCGTACAAACCCACGCCGATGCATCTGATCTACGCGCAGGACCGTCGTCCGACGGCGAAGCTGCGCAGCATGATCGACTTCGTGCTGGAACGCTTCGGTGTTGAAGGGCGGTCCGCGTCGTTGTCTGCGGCCGATTACACAGCCGGTTAAGCCGAGTGGGACTGCGGGGTGCGTCTAAGTCCAAGTCGAAGGCCGGCGCGAGGCCGGCCTTGCAGGTGCATCGAGCGATGCCGCCGAACCAGCCGGCACCGCGTGCTGCCAGCGATTAGTGCCGCTGTTCTTCGCGGTGGCCACCGCCACCGCCGCCACTGGGGTGCGATTGCGGTTGTGGTTGCGGCCGCGGCTGGGGTTGAGGACGCGGCTCAAAGTGCTGCTGCTGTGGCTGTGGCTGCGGACGCGGCTGGAAGTGTTGCTGCTGCGGCTGCGGTTGTGGTTGAAAGTGTTGCTGCTGCGGTTGCGGCCGCGGCTGCTCTTGAGGACGCGGCTGTTCCTGCGGCCGCGCCTGCTCCTGAGGACGTTGCGCTTCACGGGCCTGCTGAGCGGCAGCCTGATTTGCACGCTCCTGATTCATCTGAGGCGCGCGCTGCTGCGCTTCGGCCTGCTGCCGCTGCTGTTGCTCCTGTTCCTGCTGCTGTCTTTGCTGCTCGTTGTGTTGCTGCGCCATCGCAGCTTCCCCCTGGGGCCGCTGCGCACCGTTGAATTGCGCCTCTCCCTGGGGCCGCTGTCCACCATTGAATTGCGCTTCACGCCCGGCCTCGCCACGCGCCTGCTCATTGCGTCCAGGTATCGCGGCGCCGTTTGCGGGACGTTGTGTGCCAGCGGCGAAGCTGTTTTCACGAGCGCCTTCTGGCCGCGGCGGTTGACCGGCGCGCTGGGCTTCCGCGGGCGCCGGACGTGCGCCCGGACGCAGGTCGTTCTGCGTGAAATGCGGCACCGTCATCGGGCCCGGATGAGCCTGTGCCTGTCCCTGTCCCTGCGCGCGGTTCAGGTTCCCCGGAGCCGCGCCGAAGTTCGGACGCCCCTGGTTGTTGTTCACGACGTTGTTCGTCGTGTTGTTACGCGCGAAGTTATTGTTCGTGCCGTAGTTGTTGTTCGTGACGCGCGAGTTGTTGATGTTATTCACGCGATTGATGACCGTGGTGGACTTCGAGACATAGGTCGTGTTGTTGTAGACCACCGACGGACGATGCCATCCACCGCCACCACCACCACCGCCATAACCTCCGCCGCCGCCATAGCCGCGACGGTCGCCGCCCCAGTTCACTCCCCACGAATGCCATCCCCATCCATAGTGATGGCTGATCGCAGAGCCGACGATAATGCCGACGCCGAACGAGATGACCCCCGCTGCAACGATATCGCCGGTGGAGTAGACCGGCGGGCTATACGCATAGCCCGGATAGACCGGAACGGGCTCGCCATAGACGACGGCCGGGTTGTAGGTCGGCACGTACACCACATCGGGCTGGGTCGGCTCGATGACGATGGTCTGCGGCGGCGGCTCGACGACGGCGGGTCCGGCATACACATCCGGCTCATCGGGATCGTTCGAATAGACTTGCGGCGGCGGTGCCGGGCGCGCCACCGACGAAACCGCCAGTTGCGGCGACGACTTCAGATTGCCGGTCTGCTGGGCCCGCTGACGCATCACCTGGATCGCGTTCATGACGTCGTTCGGATCGTTCACGTAGGCTTCGCCCAGCGCGGTCGTCCACTGGATATTGCCGGCCATCTGGCCCAATACCGCGGGGAACGCCGTCAGCGACTTCACGCTGACGTCCCAGGGCTGCGGGTTCACCGCGTTCTGCAGGGCGGCGCCTTTCAGCGACGGGTTCTGCGTAAGCCATTGGTTAGCTGCACTGACCTGATCCGGGTAGGTGGCGCCCGCCAGTACCTGGGCGACCAGCTTGTCCGGGAACAGCGCGATCGGCGCGACCATCTGTTCAAGCTGATCGGCGGTCGGCGGCGTATAGGCGCTTGCGGCAGCCGAGGCAGGCTCGACGGCGGAGGCCGCCGAAGCCGCCTGGTTGGCATCGGTCGGACTGGTCTTGTTGCATCCGGCGAGGACCAGCAGACTCACGATCAGCGACGATGCCACGACGTTGCTGAAAACCTTCCTGTTCGCTTTCATCATTCCCCCAGTGTGTGCGGTGTCGCTATTCCTAGCGATTCAGTACCAATTAACGCACTGAAGCCTGTATTGGAGTATCCAGAATGTGTTACAAGCATGATTTTGTGTTTTTGAAAGAATTCTGCGTGAGCTTGAATAACCCGTTGAAATAGACCGGAAAAACGGAGAGACGATAGACAAAAACGGAGCCGGCATTCCGAACGGTTACCAGTAGGGTGAAAAACAGGTGGTGCGGGCAAATGCTGACAAAACCGGAAGACAAAGCCGGAAGACAAAGCCGGAAGACAAAACCGTGTGTGCGGCGCAGCGCGCGGCAACGCCTCGGCAGGGGGATCGGTTCGGACGGATACGGAGTGTGCCAAAATCAGAGCGGCATTTCAAATTTTACGAAGTCCAGGTCGTTTCCGCATAAATGGCTGTGGTAACGTGCTGGCCGACGTCGGGCAAATACCCGGTGCATCGGCGTTTACTCTAATCCAGAGCTGATCAGGTTCGCGCGTGCCATCATTTTTTATAGACCGCCCGGTCTTTGCGTGGATCGTTGCACTTGCCATTATCGTGGCGGGTGCGCTGGCGATTCCGCAATTACCTATTGCCCAGTATCCGCGCCTTGCTCCGCCGCGGATCATCATCTCGGCCACCTATCCGGGTGCGTCGACCGAGAACGTCGACAATAACGTGGCGAGCGTGATCGAGGAGAGTCTCGACGGCGCGGACGGCATGCTCTACTACGAGACGACCAGCGACGCGCTCGGCAACCTGGAAATCGACGCGACGTTCACGCCCGGTACGAACCCGGACATCGCGATGGTCGACATCCAGAACCGTCTGAAGCAGGTCGAGCCGCGCTTGCCGCAACAGGTCGTGCAGCAGGGGATCGGCGTTTTCAAGGCCGCCAATACGTTCCTGATGCTGGTGGGGCTGACCTCGACCGACGGCACACTCGATTCCGTCGAACTCAGCGATTACCTGAGCCGCTACGTACTGCGTGAACTGAAGCGCGCACCCGGCGTCGGCTCGGCCCAGCTCTGGGATGCGGACGAAGCGCTGCGTATCTGGATCGACCCGGTGAAGCTGCGCGAATACGATATCGCCGCGGGCGACGTCAACACGGCGATTGCCGCGCAGAATGCCGCGATCACGGCCGGCACGGTCGGCGATGCACCGTTCGTCGCTGGCCAGCAGACCACCGCGTCGGTGATCGTGAAGGGTCAGCTCCTGTCGCCGGCAGAGTTCGGCCAGATCGTGCTGAAGGCGAAACCCGACGGGTCCGCCGTGCGTTTGCGCGACGTCGCGCGCATCGAGATCGGTCGCGCCGACTATTCGTTCTATTCGCGGCTGAACGGTCACCCGTCGGCCACCGTCGGTATTCAGCTCGGGCCGCGCGGCAATGCGCTCGAAACATCGAATGCGATTCGCGCACGGCTCGCCGAACTGGCGAAGAGCCTGCCGCCTGGCGTCAAGGTCGAGATCCCGTTCGAC
Organism: Paraburkholderia acidicola; assembly: GCF_002362315.1. Lineage (GTDB taxonomy): Bacteria > Pseudomonadota > Gammaproteobacteria > Burkholderiales > Burkholderiaceae > Paraburkholderia > Paraburkholderia acidicola. The sequence goes on along the minus strand of NZ_MTZV01000001.1, from coordinate 251,693 downwards.
GGCGCGCATTTTGTGCAGATTGCGATTCACGAAGTCGTGATCACGCTGCTCGAAGCCGTGGTGCTGGTGTTCTGCGTGATGTGGCTGTTCCTGCGCGACCTGCGCTATACGCTGGTGCCGACCGTGGTGATTCCGGTCACGCTGATGGGCGCGTTTCTCGCCATGTATGCGCTGGGTCTGTCGATCAATGTGTTCACGATGTTCGGCCTCGTCCTGGCGATCGGCATTCTGGTCGACGATGCAATCGTGGTCGTCGAAAGCGTGCACCGCGTGATGGACGAAGAGGGGCTCGCACCACGCGAGGCGACCCGCAAGGCGATGTCGCAGATCACGGGCGCGATTATCGGCGTGACCGTCGTGCTCACCGCGGTGTTCGTGCCGATGGCGTTCTTTCCGGGCGGCGTCGGCGGGATCTACCGGCAGTTCTCGGTGGCGATGATTGCCTCGATGCTGGTGTCGTCGTTCCTCGCGATGTCGTTGACGCCGGCACTCTGCGCCAACCTGCTGAAGGCGCCGAAGCAGACGCCGCAGCAGCGCGATGCGCGGCGCGGTCCGCTCGGGTTTGCCGCGCGCTGCGCGACCGGTTTCGCCACCGGTTTCGAACGCGCTTCGAAAGGCTACCGCTGGCTGACTTCGCGCACCGTGCGACGTATGGGCCCGGTGCTCGGCGCGTATGTCGTGCTGGTCGGACTCTGCGCGGTGCTGTACTGGCAAATGCCCGGCGGCTTCCTGCCGACTGAAGACGAAGGGCAGATGCAGGTGATGATCCAGATGCCGGCGGGCGCGACCCAGGCGCGCACGCTGGCTGCAGCCGAACGTGTCGAACAGATCCTGCACCGCGAGTCCGCGATTGCGAACGTGACGACGGTGATCGGCTGGAGTTTTCAGGGCAGCGGCCAGAATGTCGCGATGGCCTTCGTCGAACTGAAGGACTGGAGCAAACGCAATATCAGCGCGATGGCACTGCGCGACAAACTGAACGAGCAGTTCAGCAAGATTCTCGACGGTTCAATCGATGCTCAGCTGCCGCCTGCCGTGCCCGGTCTCGGTCACTCGGATGGTTTCGTGCTGCGGCTCGAAGACCGTGGCGGGGTCGGTATCGAAGCACTGAAAGCGGCGCGTGCCCAGCTGTTCGCCCAGGCCAAGGCCGACCCGGTGCTGGCGTCGATACGCTCGGAAGATCTGCCGGACGCGCCGCGCATCGAACTCGATATCGATCGCGCCAAAGCCTACGCGCTCGGCGTGCCGCTCGACAAGCTGTCGGATCTGCTCGGCAGTACCTTCGGTTCGTATTACGTCGACGATTTTCCGGCGTCGGGCCGCATGCGTCGCGTGATGGTGGAGGGCGATGCCGCGACGCGGATGAGCGTCGAGGACCTGATGAATCTGGCGGTGATCAATTCGTCGGGCGCGATGGTGCCGCTGTCGGCGATCGCATCCACGCACTGGACGGTCGGTCCCGTGGTGCTGAGCCGCTATAACGGCTATCCGTCGCTCGACGTGAGCGGTCGTGCGGCACCGGGCTACAGTTCGGGCGCGGCGATGGCCGAGATGGAGCGGCTCGCGGCGGCGCTGCCGCTTGGCGTTGCGTACGACTGGGTGGATGCGGCACGCGAAGAAACCGTGGCCGCGCATTTGACGCCGCTGCTCGTGGGCCTCTCGCTGCTCGCCGTGTTCATGGCGCTGGCCGCGCTCTACGAAAGCTGGACGATTCCGCTGTCGGTCCTGATGGTGGTCCCGCTTGGTGTGATCGGCGCGGTGTCGGCGGTGCTGTTGCGTGGCATGCCTAACGATGTGTACTTCAAGGTCGGGATGATCACCGTGATCGGTCTGTCCGCGAAGAACGCCATCCTGATCGTGCAGTTTGCCCGCGATCTGCACGCCCGCGGTGCCCCGTTGATGCGCGCCGTCGTCGATGCCGCAGCGATGCGCTTCCGGCCGATCGTGATGACGTCGGCGGCGTTCCTGCTCGGTGTCGTGCCGCTGGTGATATCGAGTGGCGGCGGCGCCGAGAGTCGTCGTTCGATCGGCACCGGGGTATTCGGCGGGGTGCTGGCCGCCACGCTGCTGGGGCTCGTATTCGCACCGGTCGCGTTCTATGCGGTCGTCTCGCTCACGCAAGGCAGACGCAGGCTTGCTACGCTGAATCGCCGGCGCCGCGAACGGGGCGCACGGCGCAGCGCACCGGCACTCGGCGAACACGACAGACGGCTGCAATCCGGCAAATAAAGTCGGCACCGGCCGTCGCGTGAGCACGGCCGGTTCGTCGTGCTACACGTCGACCATGACGGTCATCTCGCTGACACACAAGTCTGTCGACTCGGGCGTATACCCGCAGCGTGCGTATCCACTACTCATAAAAACTCTCACTTGATGGGATAGCACGAAAAATCTGGAAACCCGCTGCACTGCTGAATATAGTCACCTCCGAAACCCATCCTGCATCACGCGGCGACGCGATTTCAACAAGGAGACTGACATGGCTTTGTCTGGCTACAGGCAGTGTATTGTCCCGTTGTTATTAGGACTGGTATTGAGTGTGTCGGGCTGTGGCGGCGACGCCGGTGCAGGCGGCTCGGCCGCCAGTGTGACGAAAAGCGTGGCGAATGCGAGTGCCGCGTCTTCCAGTGCGGCATCCTCCAGTGCCGCCGCCGAATCCGCCGCAATGCAGCAACGGCGCACCGCGCGACAAATCGCCGTGGTTCCGCCGCCGATGGGCTGGTCGTCCTGGAACAGCCTCGCGGAGAACGTTAACTTCGACACGATCAAGGGCGTAGCGGACGGCATGGTCGCGTTGAATACGCAGATCAACACGGGCACGAAATACCAGTATGTGAACATCGACGAAGGCTGGTGGACCTCCGGCACGCGCGATGCGAACGGCAACTTCATCATCGATAACACGCAATGGCCGGGCGGTATGCAGGCGATGGCGCAATACATCCACAGCAAGGGTCTCAAGGCGGGCATCTATATCGACGCCGGCCCGCAAGGTTGCGGCACGCGCACCAACGGTACGCATTTCGTCGGTAGCGATTTCGCGCACTACGAGCACGATTTCCTGCAGTTCGCGCAATGGGGCTTCGACTTCGTCAAGGTCGACTTCTGCGGCGGCAATAACGCGGGCTACGATCCGCAGCAGGCTTATACGGCGATTGCCAATGCCATTGATGACGCCTTCATCCAGACCGGACAGCGCATCACGTTCAGCATCTGCGACTGGGGCACCATTGGCAGCAATCCCGCCTATCCGGACTACCAACAGGGACCCTGGGACTGGGCCGCGGGTGTCGGCCGGATGTGGAGAACGACGGGCGACATCTACGGGCCGAATAGCGGTGCGCCGAACTTCGGCAGCGTGGTGGGCAACTTTCTCGGCAATTACCATCCCGAAGGACAGCACACCGGCTACTATAACGATCCCGACATGATGGTGGCGGGCATGGGTATGACGGCCGTTCATGACCAGGCGCATATGAGTCTGTGGGCGATCGCAGGTGCGCCGCTGATTCTCGGCGACGATCTGTCGAAGCCGATCTCCGCCGACACGATCAAGGTGATGACGAATCCCGAAGTGATCGCAATCGATCAGGATCTGCTGGGTGTGCAGGGTGTGATGGTCGGGCAGTCGGGTGCGCAACAGGTCTGGTCGAAGCTGCTGTCCGGAAACGGGCAACGGGCCGTCGTGCTGTTCAACAACGGCGCGGACGATGCGCCGATGACGGTCACCTGGCAACAACTCGGTCTCGTACCGACTGCGCGTGCAACCGTGCGTGACGTGCTGGCGATGCAGGACCTTGGCGCGTTCAAGAGTTCCTATACCGCGGCCGTCGTCCCTGCGGGCGGTGTCGTGATGCTGCTTGTCAAAGGTAGCGATGTCGCATCTACCACTTACCGGCCGAGTTCCGTCGGCGGTGGTGCGTCGATCACACGTTGCGCGACCTGCGATGGCGGCACGATCGTGAAGGGCCTCGGTACCGTGACGTTCAGCAACGTGACATCGACGGCGCCAGGCGGCTTCGTCGAGATCGCCTACGTGAACCGCAGCCGCGAGACGCTGAAGGCGGAACTCAGCACGAACGGCGGAACGCAGACCACGCTCGCATTCCCGCCGACCAGCCGGGACGGCCGCGTCGCCACGGTGACGGTGTACGTGGGCCTGCAGACGGGACAGAACTCGCTGACGATCTCGAGCGCCGACAGCTCGGCACCGACGCCTGAGATCAGCACCGTTGCGCTGGTCGCCGGTCCGGTTCGCCTGCCGCCGTTCAAGGCCGCTTACGAAGCCGAAGCGTCCAGCAGCATCCTCGCGGGCGGCGCACGGGTATCGTCCTGCTCCGGGTGCTCGGGCGGCGCAGACGTTGGGTATGTCGGCAACGGTGGGACACTGACGATGACCGGCATCTCTGTGCCTGCGGATGGCAACTACACGGTTCAGATCGGCTATGCGAACGGCGACTCCTCGCCGCGCTCCGCGCAGATCAGCTTTAACGGTGCCGCGCCCGTCACCGTTGCGTTTCCGCCGAGCGGCGGTTGGGGCACCATCTCCAGGCTATCGGTGAGCGGTGCGTTCAAAGCGGGCGCAGCGAATACGCTGATATTCTCGAATCCGTCGGGATGGGCACCGGATATCGATGGCATCACTGCGCCGACGGCCCAGTAATAGCAGCCTGATTGCAGTGCGGTAGCAGAATGACCCGGCACGGGTGGACAACGTGCCGGGTCATTTTTTTTCAGGCACGATGGGGTGAGTGGTGCGCTATTGTGCTTAGCAGCGCTGCACCTATGGTTGTACGGATTTATTGTTAGCGATCCATTGCGCCGCCAACGAGAATCTTCGGCTGCAACTCGTTGTGCCGCTCATTTTGCAACTCATTTCGCCATCCACTCATCGCCTTCGAATGACCCACACACCCTCCCGATATCTCGCACGCACGGCCCGTTGCGTTGCTGCCGCTGGCCTGCTGGCTGCCTCGCTGTCGTTTGCTTCATCTGCAGAAGCAGCACCGGACAAGACCCTCGTGTTCTGCACCGAGGGCAGCCCGGCGGGCTTCGACCCAGGGCAACACACCACGAGCACGGACTTCGATGCCAGTACCTACACGGTCTACAACGAACTGGTGCAGTTTCGCCGCGGTACGCTCGATCTCGAACCCGCACTCGCAACAAGCTGGGATGTATCGACGGATCAGCGCACGTACACGTTTCATCTGCGGCATGGCGTGAAGTTCCAGACGACCGCGTGGTTCAAGCCGACGCGCGACTTCAATGCGGACGACGTGCTGTTCACGTTCAATCGCATGCTCCATGCCGACGATCCGTTCCGCACGGCCTATCCGGTCAGCTTTCCGTACTTCAGCGATCTCGGTTTCGACAAGAACATCGACACCATCGAGAAGGTCGATGACTACACGGTGCGCTTTCATCTGAAGCAGCCGGACGTGATTCTCGTGCGCAATCTCGCGATGAGCTTCGCATCGATCCTCTCCGCCGAATACGCGGCGCAGTTGAGCCACACGCATCACGAGGCGGACATCAACCAGTTGCCGGTCGGCACCGGGCCGTTCGTGTTCCGCTCGTATCAGAAGGACGCGCTGATTCGCTTCGATGCGAACCCGAGCTACTGGCGTCCCGACGACGTCAAGCTCGCGCATCTGATCTTCGCGATCACGCCGGACCCGGCTGCGCGCATCCAGAAACTTGCCAGCGGCGAGTGCCAGGTGTCGGCATTCCCACGTCCCGCCGACGTCGAAGTCGTGAAGCGCAATCCGGCCTTGCGGCTGGTGTCCGGGGTCGGCTTTAACGTTGGCTTCGTTGCGTACAACACGCAGCACCCGCCGCTCGATCACGTCGAGGTGCGCCGCGCGCTCGATATGGCCGTCGACAAGCCGGCCATCCTCAACGCGGTGTTCGCGGGCAACGCAAGCATCGCAACCAATCCGATGCCGCCGTCGCAGTGGTCCTACAACGACAAGTTGAAGGATGCACCGTTCGATCCGGCGAAGGCGAAAGCACTACTCGCACAGGCGGGTTTTCCGAACGGTTTCGACATCACGCTGTGGGCGATGCCGGTGCAGCGTCCGTACAATCCGAACGCGCAACTGATGGCACAGCTGCTGCAACAGGACTGGGCGAAGATCGGCGTGCGCGCGAAAATCGTCAGCTACGAGTGGGGCGAATACAACCGGCGGGCGAAGGCAAGTGGCGAGCATGACGTGATCCTGTACGGCTGGTCGGGCGATAACGGCGACCCCGACAACTGGCTCGGCGCGCTGCTCGGCTGCGATGCGGTACACGGCAGCAATCTGTCGAAGTGGTGCGATCCTGTGTTCGATGCACTGATCGTCAAGGCGCGTGCCAGTTCCGACGTCGCCACGCGCACCGCGCTATACCGGCAGGCGCAGGAAGTTTTCAAGCAACAGGTGCCGTTCACGCCGATCGCGCATTCGATCGTGTCGTTGCCGGAATCGAAGCGCGTGAAGGGGCTTCTGCTGTCGCCGCTCGGCAGCCACCGGTTCGATGGCGTTTCGCTGGACTAGTCGTGCAGAGGGGGCGCTGTGCGACGAATGCGTCAGCGCCCCAGTGCGGCAAGATTCAACGGATACGAACGGCCAATCCACACGGCGGCATCGCGATGATCGCGCAGCGAGTCGCCCGTGTTCGGATGGAGAAACACATCCAGTACGCCGTGATTCAACGTGAGCCACTCGAAAATTCCAACCAGATGCTCACGGTCGAACGCGAGTTGATACGACCACAACGGGTGAGGGCCGACCGGGCGCTCATGAAAGCGGCCGACCTGCAGCACATCGGCGAAGCGCGCTTCGATCGCCTGCTTTAACACCTGGGCCGCATCGCGCCGCTCGGCGTCGAAGTAGACATGCGCATGCCAGCCCGTAATTTCGTTGGCGTCGAGATAGGTCATCGTGGGTTCGAGAGGGTGGGGAGCGGAGAGTCCTCATTGTAGTCGGAACCGCGTACCTTGCCCGATCGTGCGTATGGGCCGTTTGTCCAGAAAATTCGCTAAAGCAAACCGCTTATACGAGCGTCCGCTTGCATGAACCATTACTGCGCTTTAAGCGGCTGTAGTTAATTCGAAAGAATTAATGTGACAAAGCTCTTTTAACAGATCTAAAAACCAGCAACGAATTCTCATCAAATCCTCAATTCCAATTGATATGTGCCAAACCTGGAGCGAAAGAGGTTGACCGTCATTTTTCGTCCTCATAGATTCCCTGCACGATATCGAAGGCCTGTTTTATCAAAACCGTCCCTTCACAACAGAAAGCCGTTAATTGTTTTTTAGCAATCATCAGGGGAGTGCATTAACAATGCAAAAAATCACGTCCTGGGGCGTGCCGCTCACCATCGCCGCACTGGCTCTATCGGGTTGCGGAGGAAGCGTCGACAAGACGGCGGCAACGCATACCACCGGTACGCCATCCAGTGCGTCATTTGTGTGGCCTGCCGATTCCGCAGTCACCGATTCCAATGCCTATGCAGAAGGCAATGATCCGGACGCGCTCACCGGAGACCCTGCTTATAAGAACGGTCCCAACGGCGCTGCTGGATCCACGAACGCCCAGGTTGCCGCGGGTAATATTCCGTTGAGTTCGGTCAATGAAACGCCCGCGCAAAAACACCTGACCATGACGTTGAACGGTCAGACATTCGGGTACGAGGCTCGCGCAGGACATCTGATCGCTGCTGCGCCGCCTGCATCGTCGACAGGGTCCGCAAGCGCCGAAGCGTCGATCTTCTATATGTCCTATACGCGCGACGATATTCCACACGATCAGCGGCCCATCACGTTCGTTTTCAACGGAGGCCCCGGTGAGCCCTCGATATGGCTGCATCTCGGCTCATGGGCGCCGCAGCGCCTGGATCTGAATGCGCCGGCTGTGCCGCCCGGTCCCTACGCGCAAGACAGCTATCCGCTGATCCCCAACGCTGAGTCGATGCTGGACCAGACCGATCTGGTGTACGTCGATATTCCCGGCAGCGGATTTTCCGAAGCCATCGCGCCACTGACCAATCTGGACTTGTGGAATACCAATATGGATGCACAGGTATTCCGCGACTTCATTACGGCCTACATCAACCGCTACAACCGCCAGAGCTCGCCGAAGTATCTCTATGGCGAATCGTATAGCGGCATCCGTACGCCGATCGTGGCCAATCTGCTGGAGCAGGCGGGCACCAGTCACTATGTGACCGACCCAACCGGCAAACCGCCGATCGTGCTGACTGGCTATGTCCTGCAATCTCCGGTGATGAACTATGCAACCAACCAGAACGTGAACACGGTTGGCATATTCCCGACCGAAGGCATGGTGTCCAGCTGGTATGGCCTCGGTACCGCACGGGGAAACCTGTCGGAAGCGGACTATTCGAACACGTTGAGAAATTTCACTACGACTCAGTTTATCTCCCAGATAGGCAATCCGAATCCGCCGGCGCAATATTTAACCGATCTGCAAGGGATAACCGGAATTCCACTGGCTACCTTAACCAAAAATAGCCAGTTCAATAGTTTGTCGCAATATAATAGTTATTACAGCCTGATTGGCCTGTCGATATACCCGTCGAGTCTCCAGCCTTCATCGGGACTGTCGAATTCCGCTTTCGATGCGTACGACGGCCGCATAAGCACAGCATCTCCCCAAAAATACGGCATCAGCAATTATGAGGATGGCGCTTTCTATGGCGCGATAAAGCCGCTGATTCAGAGTGAAACCGGGTATCAGCCTGCCGATCCTACCCAGCTGTATGGCGCCGACATTGCGGCGAACTACTGGATACACAATCACAACGGCGCCTTGTCGGACACGAGTGTGCCCGACCTGGTCGAAGCCATGACCATCGATCCAAAACTGAAGGTCCTCGTGCTGCACGGTTACCACGACAATGTTTGCCCGTTCTTCCAGACGGAACTGGACCTGCAAAACGGTGGCGCGCTACCGGCGCTCGCCAGCCGGATCACCATCGGTGATTTCGATGGCGGCCATATGATCTATCTAACCAACTCGTCCCGTGCTCCCATGCGTGCGCAGCTTCGGACCTTTTACACGAGCGCGACGGCTGCTGTGCAAACAGCTGCGGCCCATTGAATCAAGGAGATCAACCATGGTGATGAGGGCTTTGTGTACTGCTTCGGTGCTAGCCGCCGTGATGATGGCTCCTGCGGCGCTGACCCCAGCGTTTGCCGCGCCAATGCTGCAAGGTGGCTTCCTTCAGGTGGGCGAGCATCTTGACCGGGTGCCGCCGCCCGCGCCCGGCACGCCGTCGCTGACACCCGACCTGACCCAGAGCACGATCGTGGGTCATCTGAAAACGCTATTCGACAAGGCTGCTAATCCATCGACGCATCTGATGACGAAGCAGGGCGCACTCGCGAGCGGCTGGGGATGGGCCGCCAGTCATTTTGGCGAGATCGATCGCCAGAACAAGGGTGCAGTGAGCTTTGACGACGTGCTCGATTACCTCAATGGGCACTCGGATACGCATATGGTCTTGCGCCCTGTGCAGGGCACATGAAATATCCGCACCCTGACGGCGGGTCATACGGCAGGGTGCTTTTTCTGGAAATGCTCATAACTGTGCTGCCCGGCGGCTGTGATGTCTCACACGCCTTGTGCTTCGTTACCCATTGCGCAAACTAATCATGAAATTGTTCCCGCTGAGTCCCCTGGCCGCCGCTGCCCTGTGCGTGGTCCTTGCTGCCTGTGGTGGAGGTTCGAACTCGCCCGGCACGTCCTCGTCGACATCGTCACCCCCACCGGTCACCTCGACGGCGTCACCTCCCGTGTCGCCATGGCCCGGCTTTACCGTCAGCGGTACCGTCGCCGGCCTGTCGGGCGGGGAGACGCTCACGTTACTCGACAATGGTTCGGATTCCCTGACGCTGACCGGCAACGGTGCGTTTACTTTTGCGGCGCTGGTCCCCGCGAACATTAAAGCCGGCTATGGGGTGACGGTAGGCTCGGTGTCACCGACCATCTACTGCTCAATCAACAACGGTAGTGGCTCAGTGACGGCCAACGTGACCAACGTGGCGGTGATCTGTGCGCCTGCCACGTACTCCGTCACGACGTTCGCGGGTTCGCTGGCGTCCGGCGCGACCGACGGCACTGGTTCTGCAGCTTTGTTCAACGGCCCCGCTGCAGTGACAGCGGATGCTACTGGCAACGTCTACGTCGCTGATAGCAACAACAACACGATCCGCAAGATCACGCCGGCTGGTGTGGTCACCACGCTCGCTGGCTCCGCGACGGCCGGCTCGACCAACGGCACCGGCGCGGCTGCTTCGTTCAACGGTCCCTTTGGCGTCGCCGTGGATGCAAGTGGCAACGTGTACGTGACCGATAGCAACAACAACGAGATCCGCAAGATCACGCCGGCTGGCGTGGTCACCACACTGGCGGGCTCGGGGGCGGCCGGCTCGGCCGATGGCACAGGCGCAGCTGCTTCGTTCAGCAATCCCAATGGCGTGGCGGTAGACGCGAGCGGCAACGTCTACGTGGCCGATAGCGGCAACAACAAGATCCGCAAGATCACACCGACTGGTGTGGTCACGACACTGGCCGGCGCGGGAGCCGCTGGTTCGGCCGATGGCAGCGGCGCGGCGGCTTCGTTCAGCTTTCCGGGTGGCGTGGCACTCGATGGCGCGGGCAACCTCTACGTGGCCGATACCAGCAACAACGAGATCCGCAAGATCACACCGGCTGGCGTGGTCACCACACTGGCCGGTTCCGCGGCATCGGGTTCGACCGATAGCACAGGCCCGGCTGCCTCGTTCAACGGCCCCTTTGGTGTATCGGTGGACGCAAGCAGCAACATCTACGTGGCCGATAGCAACAACAACGTGATCCGCAAGATCACACCGGCGGGCGTGGTCACCACACTGGCTGGGTCGACGAAGTCTGGCTCGGCGAACGGCATTGGTGGTGCTGTCTCGTTCAACGATCCCTTGGGCGTAGCGGTAGACACCAGCGGTAACCTCTACGCAGCTGATATCGCCAACAATGAGATCCGCAAACTGACGCCTCCCGCTCCGTAAATCAGGCGAGGCGTCGACGGGATCGACGCCTTCGTCCGCAACGGCGTCGATGCGCTAACGCGGTCGGTGTCGCAAGAAGTGACCCCTCGACATTCCGCATGCATGAGTCATCACTGCGTTTTGACCAGACGCAGTTGACTCGTGCGAATCAACCCGACTAAACTCCGTCGCATAATCTAACTAATTGAATTTAAAGATATTGTTTAGCACACCTGCTAAACATCGGTTATGCGTTTCGTTTAGCGAATGTGCTAAACGACATTAAAAGAACGGAGACGACCGTGAGCAAAATCAGGGAGATTTTCTGCGTGCTGTCAGCAGTCAGTGTGCTGGCGGGTTGTGGTGGCGATGTTCATTCGGTCAACAGCCTGGCAAAGACGTCCGTACCCGCCGGTAGTGGCGCGGGTGCCGCAACGCCGGCTACGGGTGGCACAACCACGCCGACCACAGCTGTGGCACAAACACCTGTGGTCATGCAGCTGACGCAATACGTCAACGAGCGTATCGGCACGAACAACGGCGGCGGCACATCGCTTCTGGCAGGATTGCCTGCCGGTATGGTGCAGTGGGGCCCTGATACGCCGAACCCAGGTGGGATCAATCAGTGGACGACGACCGGTTACTTCGACGGCGCCACGACGATTAGCGACTTCAGCCTGACGCATCTGAGCGGCACAGGGTGTCACGACGGCGGTGGTGGGCTGCCGGTCATGCCGGGCACTGCAAGCGGAAGCTCCGGCGCATTCTCCTCGACGAACGAAACGACGAAGCCTGGCTACTACGGCGTAACGCTCAGCAACGGGATTCATACGGAACTGACGGCGACGCTGCGCAGCGGGCTCGGACGTTTTACCTGGCCTGCGGGCAAGTCGGCGCAACTGACGTTGACCGCTAAATCGGAGGACTATTCGTCCGGCGGCAATATCGCATGGGGTGGGAAGAGTGCGCCGACGACGGTATCGGGATCGTTCAAGGGTGGCAATTTCTGTAACGATAGCCAGTCCTACACCGTCTACTTTTATGCGACGTTCGACCAGTCTTTCACCGCTAAAACACAAGGCTCGAAGGCTACGCTGACGTTCACACCGGTGGCCAATACGCCGCTCGTCGTCAACATGCGCGTTGGCCTTTCCTACACCAGCGTCGCCAATGCGCAGGCCAACCTGCAGCAGGAGCAGGCGGGCGCGAACGGGGCACTTGTCACCTTCGATACCGCCGCGGCAAACGCCGACGCTGCATGGAATACGCGACTCAACACGATCCAGGTGAGCGGCGGCAGCGCGAGCAATACGACGAAGTTCTACACAGCGCTTTATCACGCATCGCTTGCGCCATCGGTGATCAGTGACGTCAATGGCAACTATCCGGTGTTCGGCAGTTCGTCGGGACTCGATGCGAACGGCAAGCCGGGGCAAACCGGCAAGAACAGCGCGGGCCAGACACGTGTGCAGTACACGACGTTTTCGAGCTGGGATACGTATCGTTCGTTGATGCCGTTGCTTGCCGTGATCGCTCCGCATGACGTCAGCGACATGATGCAGTCGCTCGTCAATGATGGTCTTGCGTGTGGCAATGCCTTTCCGCAGTGGATCGAAGGCACGAACAACAGCAACGTGATGCCCGCCGATACCGTGTCGACCATCATCGCCCAGAGTTATCTGTACGGCGCAACCGATTTCGACACGGCCTCCGCGCTCAAGATCATGCTCAACGACGAGACCAACCCGTCGGCCGAATGCGTGAACATCGCCGTGCTGCCGGGCCTGAGCGATTACACAAAGCTCGGTTATCTACCCGACGACGACAACATCGTCGTCGATTCGAGCCACTCGAACGGCACGTCGTCGACCACGCTCGAATATGCGACCACCGACTTCGCCGTCTCGCGTTTCGCGCAGGCAATGGGTGACTCGACGAACGCAGCGGTGCTGCTCACACGTTCGCATAACTGGGTCAATCTGATGAAACCGAATGCGACCCAGGTGAACAACGTGTCGGTCACGCAGTTGCAGCCGCGCAACCAGGACGGTAGCTGGCCGGCCTATACGTCGTCGGACCCAGTCGAAGGAACGGCCGAAGAATATACGTGGATGGTGCCGTTCAACATCGGAGGTCTCTTCAACATGCTCGGCGGCGATCAGGCGGTGATCAGCCGGCTCACCGCATTCGAGCCGCAGCTCGTCATGACCAACGAGCCGATGTTTGCGACGCCCTGGCTCTACAACTGGACGAGCCGTCCTGACAAAACCCAGGCGGTGGTGGCCAATATCGCCGCGACCCAGTACCTGGCCACGCCGTCCGGGTTGCCTGGCAACGACGACGAAGGCGCGACGTCGGGCTGGTTCATATGGGCGGCACTCGGGCTGTATCCGATGGTTCCCGCTGAACCCGGTTTCACGGTTGCGAGCCCGCTGTTCACGAACGAGACGATCTACTTCGGCAACGGCAAAACACTGACGATCACCGCCAACACGCCGCAAACCTACATTCAGTCGATGACGGTCAATGGCGCTGCGTACAACAGCACCTGGTTGCCGTTCGATACTGTAAAAAACGGCGCGACGATCGTTTTCAATCTGGGTGCGAGCGCACCGGTTCCGGCGTGGGGCGCGTATCAATCGGCACAACCGGTGCCGCCTTCACCCGGCGGCGCATAAGCCAACGCGAGAACTGCGGGCTTCCGTCGCTCGAACGGAGCCCGCACGATTTGCTTGAATTTCGCACTCCGGCACGCTAAATTCGGCTCGCCTGCCACAGGCGCTGCCCAACAATCCTGACAAGCAACCTACAGACAGTACCGGTCAGGTGAAGTCTACCGGGGATGTCCATGCCGCATGAGTTGCAAGGCGACAACGAGCACACGCATAGCGATACGCTTGCCGCTGCGCGAATGGCATGGATCAGCCTGACGCTGGCGGCACTGCTCGGCGGTCTGCTGTTTATCCAGGGTGTCTGGTTCGATACCCGCTGGTGTGCCGCGCTATCGAGTGCATGGTTCAACGTACTGGCGGTCGCACTTGCCGCGCGACTGGCGAACGTCGGCGGGCTGCACGCAGACGATCCGTTGCTGCTGCCCCGTTCTCTCTCTATCTGGCGACTTTCCTGGTGGACCGCTGCAGGCGCTGCCGTGCGCGCAGCGCTGCGTTCGATCCGCTGGCAACCCTGGGCCGTGCTGGCATGTGCGGCGCTCTCGGTCTACATGGCATGGCTCGCATGGAATCCGCCGATCCGGCTGGTGCTCGCGGCGGCCATGCAACCGCCGGAGGCCGCGCTCGTGCTGGCGGTGGCCGCGCTCGCGCTGGCCTTCGGTACGCTCGTCGCCGAGCTGTTCCAGTCGATGCGTGCCGATCGCGGGCGCGCATCGGCGTCGCTGGCCAATGTGCTGCGCGTGGCGCTTGCGGTTGCGCTCGTAGCGGCGGCATCGTCGGCATGGTTGGCGTACGCCGATGTTTACTCGCGCTGGCCGCTGCGCATCGCGGCCGTTTTCAGTGCGGCGATCGCTAGCGAATTCGCGCTACGCGCCGTACTTTCATGGTTCGCACCGCGGCGTACACGCGAAGGCGATGCCGGCGTACCCGACAGTCTGCTCGCGAGCCTGCTGCGCTGGCGTCCTTCGCCACTCGCGCGTTTTAGCACCGAGTTACGCAGACGCTACGGCATCGATCTGCGGCAGAACTGGGTGCTGCTCAGCTTCGTGCGCCTGCTGCCCGCAGCGTGCATCACGATCGGTGTCTGCGCATGGCTGCTCACCGGCATCGCGATCCTCGGTCCCGATCAGCGCGCGGTTTATGAGCGCTTTGGCGCGCCGGTATCGGTCTGGCAACCGGGCTTGCATGTCGGACTGCCGTGGCCGTTTGGCACCAGCCGCACGATCGATAACGGCGCGGTTCATCAGGTCGTCGTCTCCGGCTCGCTGGCAGACAGCAGCATCGCCGCGCCACGCGTTCCCGCCGATGCACGCACACCCGAAGTGTTCAACCGTCTATGGGACGTCGCACATCAGGGCGAGACGAGCCAGGTGATTGCGGGCGGGAGCGGCGACCGGCAGAACTTTCAGACCGTGAACGCCGATGTGCGGCTCGATTACCGGATCGGTCTTTCCGATGCAGCCGCACGTGCCGCGTTGTATCGGGTCGCCAATGTGCCGGATACCGTACGTGCCATGGCAAATCGCGAGGTGGTGCGCTATCTCGCGTCACACACGCTCGAATCGCTGCTCGAAACACGTCAGACCGCCATGGCTGACAGCGTGAAGCACGCGATCCAGGCGCAACTCGACCGCGCGGGAAGCGGTATCGACGTCGTTGCGGTGATCATCGAGAGCGTGCATCCGCCGGCGGGGGCATCGGTCGCGTATCACAGCGTGCAGGCGGCGCAGATTCTCGCTCAGGCGAGTGTTGCGCAGGCCAGTGGACTGTCTGCACAGACACTCGGCGAGGCGCAGCAACAGGCTCATTCGGCGACCGCACGAGCGGATGCGGAGGCGGCGGAGATCACGTCGGCCGCGCGCGTACAGCAGACCGGTTTCAACGCCGACATGGCGGCGGCCCAGGTGGGCGACCCCGCGTTCGCGTTTGAGTACTACCTGCATGGCTTGCAGAAAGGCCTGCTGAACGCACACACAACCATCATCGATGACAGGTTGATGGACGGCAATCGTGCGACGCTCGACTTGCGGTCCTATGGCCCGGCCGACGCAGCTGATGCCACCGGCAAACACAGGACCTACTGAACCATGCTTCGCTCATCGACACAGACAGTTCTGCTGCACACAGGGTTGCATCGGGAGATATCGTGAGTCTTCATCATTCGCATGCACACGGTCATCATCACCATCACGGTGCTGACGATGATCATGATCACGGTAGCGCATCAGCGGGCGGTGGCGGTTTTTACTGGCGCGTTGCGCTGTGTGTGCTCTGCGTCGCCGCGGCATTTGCGGTCGCGAGTTTCATCCAGGTGCAGGCGGGCGAAGCGACGGTTGTGACGCGCTTCGGCGAACCGGTGCGCGTGCTGCTCGAACCGGGGCTTGCGTGGCGGCTGCCGGCGCCGATCGAAGCAGCGGAGTCCGTCGATCTACGCCTGCATACCACGTCGAGCGGCATGCAGGACGTCGGCACGCGCGATGGTCTGCGCATCATCGTGCAGGCCTATGTTGCGTGGCGCGTGCCGGCCAGTGCGAACGACGTCGGCCGGTTTGTGCGCGCCGTGCGCAACGAACCCGATGAAGCCGCGCGCCAGATCCGCTCGCTGCTCGGCTCCGCGCTGCAAACTACGTCCGCTGACTTCGATCTGGCGTCGCTGGTGAATACCGATCCAGGCCAGGTGCGTATCGCGGCGTTCGAAGACGAACTGCGTCGTCAGGTCGATGCACAGGTTTATGCAGCCTATGGCGTGCATGTCGAGCAGGTCGGCCTCGAACGACTGACGTTGCCGGCCGTCACCTTGTCCGCGACCGTCGAGCGCATGCGCGCCGAACGCGAGACCGTAGCCGCGCAGCGCACGGCGGACGGCCGTCGCGAAGCGGCACAGATTCGCTCCGATGCCGAGCGCGACGCACGTATCGCGATCGCCGATGCCAACGTGAAGGCCGCGGAAATCGAAGCCTCGTCGCGCAAGGATGCGGCCGCGATCTACGGCAAGAGCTACGCGGGCGATCCGCATCTCTACACGATGCTGCGCTCGCTCGATACGCTGAACTCGGTGATCGGCGCGAACACGAACCTGATCCTGCGCACCGATGCGGCGCCGTTCAACGTGCTGGTGCAGGGACCTGGCGGCCTCGGTATCGGCGTCGGTGCGCCGCCGTCGACGAAGAGCGGCAAACGCACGCCATGAATACGACCACCGACACACCGTCGCTAGGACCTGGCGCTCAGGCGGTGCGCGTCGCGTTCTGGTTCATCGCTGCGATCACGGTGCTGGCCGCGTGCATGTGGGCCGCGTCGAACATTCGGCGCATTCCCGCCGACAGCCGCGCAGTCGTCACGCGATTCGGCGCCTTTGTGCGCACTCAGGATGCGGGTTTGCTGATGGCGTGGCCACGACCGTTCGAAAATGTGCGGCTGATACCGGGCAGTGCGCGTGTGCTCGAACAGCGTATTACCTCGCTTGAGCGCGATCCACGCGCGAAGGCCTTCGACCCGACCGCTGCCGAGCTAGCTGCACCGGCCACGCCACTTGCAGCCAGCGCTGGGCATGTTCTGGACGAGGCGTCGTTGCTCGACCGCAAACCGGTGTTGTCCGACGCACTCGCGGGTTCCGGTTATGTACTGACCGGCGACAACGGTATCGTGCAGTTGAGCGCCACGCTGTATTACCGCGTGGTCGATCCATATGCGTACGTGCTGCAGACAGAGCGTCTCGATGCGGCGCTCGAGCGGATCGTTGCGGCAGCGGTCGTCGAGGTGACGGCCGCGCGCAATCTCGACGCAATCCTTGTTGCGCGACCCGAGCGGTTATCGGTGGATGCGCAGATGGCCGCGAAACGCGAACGGTTGCGCAGCGATATCGCGCAGGCTGTGCAACGTCATCTCGATGCACTGACGGCCGAACACGCGGGCCTCGGTATCGAGGTAGCACGGATGGATGTGCAGGCGACGTTTCCAGCCACAGCCGTCGATGCCTTCAACGCCGTGCTGACCTCGCTACAAACGGCTGACCGCAATATCGCGGAAGCCCGTACAGCCGCCGAAACGATTCGCCAGAACGCCCAGCAAACCGCCGATCAAACCTTGCAGAACGCTCAGGCAAACGCCACCGAACGGGTCGGTACCGCGCAGGCCGAAACCACCACGATCCTGCAGCTCGAAACGCCGCTCGATAGCGATCGCGATCCAGGTCTGCTGGCTCGTGCCTATCGCGACCGCATCCAGCAGATCTTGTCGAAGGCGGGGCACGTGACGACGATCGATCCGCACGATGCATCGAATCTCGTGCTGCCGGGGAAAACTCAATGAACGTGCAGAGCGAGCCTGTTGAAAGCGCGCTGCGTGATGCCGTTACGCTGGACGACAGCGCGGACGATCACTCACCATCGATCGCACTATCCGCCGCCGAACGGCGCGCGGTAACGCGACAGATTGCGCTGGCGCTGCTTGCGGGCGGGCTGCTGGTGCTGTCGTTGGCGTGGCGCTATCTGGCGCCGGACGGCGCGCCGCTTGCCGAGATTCTGGCCGGGCTCGCGTCGTTACTGGTCGCCGGGCCGGTATTCGCGGGCGCATGGCACAGCCTGAAGTCGCCGAGCCTGCACGGCGTCACCGACCGCCTGATCGCACTCGCGATGCTCGCCGCGTGGGCGATCGGCGACATGACAACGGCGGCGTTGCTGCCGATCGTGATGACCTTCGGCCATGCACTCGAAGAACGCAGCGTGCTCGGCTCGCAGGAAGCGATTCGCGCGCTCGGCCGTCTGACGTCGGGCAAGGTGCGACGCGTGCGCGCCGACGGTTCGATCGAGGAAGTCGCCTACGAAGCGATACGTGCGGGCGATCTGGTCGAAGTCGCGGCCGGTGCGCGGATTCCCGCCGACGGCGTCGTGCAGCGTGGCCGATCCAGTGTCGACAACGGACCGATCACCGGCGAGTCGTTACCGCTCGACGTCGACGAAGGGATTGCTGTATTCGGCGGTGCGATGAATCTCGACGGTCCGCTGCGCATCGAGGTCACGCATGCGGGCGCGCAATCGACGCTCGGCAAGATCATCGAACTGCTGCAACGAGCCGAGCAGGTCAAGCCGCCGATTACGCAGGTGCTAGAGCGCTACATGGGCGCTTATCTCGCGCTCGTGCTGCTGATTGCAGCGATAGTCTGGTTCACGTCGGCCAATTCGTCGGCGATGCTGGCCGTGATCGTTGCCGCGTGTCCGTGCGCGCTCGTGCTCGCCGCACCGTCCACCGCAATAGCCGGGATTGCTGTCGGCGCGCGACACGGCGTGTTGTTCAGGAACGCGGCGTTTCTCGACCGGATCGCCGAAATCGATTCGCTGGTAATCGACAAGACGGGCACGCTGACACATGGTGAACTGCACGTGTCGAACGTGTTCGCGCAGCCCGGCATCGATACGGTGCAAGCCGTCGCGCTTGCCGCAAGGCTGGGGGCGGGCAGTGCGCATCCGGTGAGCCGCGCACTGGCGCGCCATGCGGCAGCGATTGGTTATGACGTGACGCCTTACGAGCGGACCCGTGAGTTGCGTGGACTCGGCGTGGTCGCCGATACACCCGAAGGTCTTGCGGCGCTCGGGCGCGCGGATCTGCTTGCGGAACATGCGAGCCCGCTGCAACCGCCACCGGAAGAGATCGACGGACCTTGTGTCGGACTGGCGTTGAACGGGAAGCTGCTCGCCTGGTTCGGGTTCGCAGATGCATTGCGCGCAGAAGCCGCCGATGCGCTCGCGAGCCTGCGCGAACTCGGTCTCGAACGACAAACCCTGCTGACCGGCGATCGCGATGCAGTGGCACATCAGGTCGCGGCACAGGTCGGCATCGATATCGTCGTGTCGCAGGCGCTGCCTCACGACAAACTCGACTACGTCATGCGCGAACTCGATGCCGGACATCATCCACTGGTGGTCGGCGACGGGCTGAACGACGTGCTCGCGATCAAGGCTGGCGCGACGAGCATCGCGATGGGCGAACGGGGGATCGATATTGCGGTAGCGTCTGCCGATATCGTGCTGCTTGGCGACGATTTAAGGCGTATTCCGATGTGTATCCGCCTCGGCCGTCGTTGTCGTAGTACGGCGACGATCAATGCGGCGATCGGCTTGATCTGGACCGTCGAGATCATCGCGCTTGCCGCATTCGGTGTGCTCGGTGCGGTGTGGGTGGCGATTCTGCATAACGTCGGGACGTTTATCGTGATCGCTAACGCGGGGCGGTTGCTGCGTATCGATGAGGATGCGCCCGTGCGGGATCGTGGCAAGACGATGTGACGGTGAACCGGCACCACGGCCCTGCGCCGTGATGCCGCAACCGTGTGTTATGCGTTGGTCGTAGCCGTCGGGGATGCCTGCGCCGTCGGCACGGCCACTAGCGTACGTAGCCACTCGACTGTCATGGCAGGCTGCGTGATCGGCAGCATGTGACCGCCGTCCACCAGATGCAGTACCGCGTGACTCACCTTGTGGGTGAGCGCTTCGCCGTGATGTCGCCAGTCGAGAATCTCGTCGCCGCGACCGTACAGCACATCGACCGGCATACGCAGCGCCGCGTAACGACGCTCCAGCGAGGGCAAATCGTCGTTCACTGCCACCAGATCAGTCGATGCCGTCCGGAAGCCGCGCGGGCGCAAACCCAGCAGACCACCGCCTTTCATCGCGAAGTCTTTCGGCGCTACCTCGGGTGCGAAGACGGCCTTCAGCGCCGCGGGACCGTGGCGGATACCGAGCGGCACGGCCAGCGTGACCGACACGATGGCGCGGACCCACGACGACGGGATCACCAGTTGGGCAAATACGCGTGGCGGCGCCATCATGTGCGTGAGCGGCGCGATCAGCGCGAGACGACCGACGCTGCGTGGATGGTTCAGGCCGATCGCGAGCGCAATCGCGCCACCGAGCGAATGACCGACGATCACTGGCTTGTGCAGTCCGAGCGCTTCGATAAACCGCGCGATGGTCTGCGCCTGCGCGGCAATCCCGGCCGACGAGCCCGCACCGCGAACGGAATGGCCGGAGCCTGGCCGGTCCAGCACGATCACACGATTCGTCTTTTCGAGCTCCTGCAGCGGCAAGTACGCGAAGTTGCGCAGTTGTCCGCTCAAGCCGTGAATGAAGACGATCGGCGGGCCGTTGCCGCGGTCGATGTAGTGAATCCGGTCCGCACCGATATCGACGAACTTGCCCTGTGCAGGAAGCGCCTGGTCGACGCGGCGCGCGACATAGGCCGAAAACACCATCAGTCCGACTACGACCAGCATGCAGATCGCGCCGGCAGCGATCAAACCCAATGTCACGACGGTCATGATTGCACCTGTACGGTTTGTTTCGACGCGGCCGAGGCTGCTGGCACCGCCGCCGTCTGATCGCGTCGCTCAAACTGCATCGCGCCGTCGCTCAGGGTTCCAAATTTCAGCGATGCGAGATCTCGCAGATAGTTTTGATGGTTCTTCCATGGCTTATGCAGCCCTTGCCGCGGCAGAATGTTCGCGGCGCGCTGGATATAACCGGACGTCAGGTCGACAGCCGGCAGTTCGCCGGTTTCGTCGTCGCCCAGCCGCGGCACGCAACTGTCGTACCCGTGCGACTTCATATGATTGATGAGCCGGCACACGTACTGCGCAATCAACTCCGCCTTCAGCGTCCACGATGCGTTCGTGTAGCCGAACGATGACGCGAGATTCGGTATGCCGCTGTACATCATGCCCTTGTAGGAAACGGTATCGCTGAGCGACACCGGGCGTCCGTCGATAGAGACCGTTGCGCCGCCCAGCATCTTGACCTTCAACCCGGTCGCGGTGATCACGAGGTCGGCGTCGAGATGTTTGCCGCTGCGCAGTTGCAGACCGGTTTCGGTGAACCGTTCGATCTCGTCGGTCTCGATCGAGGCCGATCCCGACCGCACTGTCTTGAACAGATCGCCATTCGGCACGAGGCACAGACGCTGATCCCATGGGTTGTACTTCGGCGTCATGTGCGTCGCGACGTCGAAGTCGGGGCCCAGTTGCCGCGCGGCGGCCTTGATCAGCAGCCGCTTCGTTTCTTCAGGCTTGCTGCGCGAGCGGTTGTACAGAAAGATCGTCAGCAACACGTTCTTGGTGCGGACCAGGCGATGCGCAAGTTTCGCGGGCAACCAGCGGCGCAGCCTGTCCGCGATCGCATCGCGTGCGGGCAGCGACAGGATGTACGTGGGCGAGCGCTGCAACATGGTCACGTGCGCGGCTTCGGGCGCCATCGCCGGCACGAGCGTGACTGCCGTCGCTCCGCTGCCGATCACGACGACGCGCTTGCCCGCATAGGCGAGATCGTCGGGCCAGTGCTGCGGGTGGACGACGCGGCCCGCGAACTTCTCCATATCGGCCCAGCGCGGCGCATGGCCTTCTTCGTAGTCGTAGTAGCCGCTGCACATATAGAGGAACGAGCACGTGTAGCGGATTTCGTCGGCGGCCACGCCGTCGGTTGCACTGCCGCGCTGCACGCGCACGGTCCAGCGCGCTTCCGACGAATTCCAGTCGGCGCCGACCACACGATGACCGAAGCGGATCGACGAATCGATACCGAGTTCGTGTGCGGTGTCCTTGATGTAGTCGAGAATCAGACCGCCGTCGGTAATCGCCTTTTCGCCGGCCCACGGACGGAAGCTATAGCCGAGCGTGAACATGTCCGAGTCGGAGCGCACACCGGGGTAGCGAAACAGGTCCCACGTGCCGCCCATCGTCTCGCGGCTTTCGAGGATCGTAAAGCGGGCCGTCGGGCATTGGGTCTGCAGGTAGTGTGCGGCGGCCACGCCCGACAACCCCGCACCGACGATCAGCACGTCGTAGTCGGTTTCGCTAGTTGTTGTGCGCGATGCGCGTTGCCGTTCGTCGTGCGACGAAGCCGTACGCTCGAGGGTAGCGGGCGTCATGCGATGTCCTTGCGGGAGGGAAGAGCGCTCGACGCGGGCCGTGTCGCGTGAGACTGACCGCGGCGCTTCATCATCTTGCGGTGAAAGCGCAGCACGTACCGCTGGTACGCGGAACCCAGCACGCGTGCGATGAGGTCCACGCGCTTTGCGTCCCCGCCGATCAGCACACGCCGCGCGTTGCGCTCGACAGCGGCGAGGATCTGGCGTGCGGCATCGTCGGGTTGCGTGGCGTTGATCAGCCGGTTGGCCGAACGCCGGTGTGCGTCCGCATCCTGTCCGGTCAGCTTCCTGATGCCGTCGTCGACCCGCGACGCCGTTGCGATATTGGTCGCGACGCCGCCCGGATGGACGCAGGTCGCGCTCACAGGGATGCCCTCGATTTCAAGCTCCATCCGCAGCGCTTCGGTATAGCCGCGCACCGCGAATTTGCTCGCGTTGTAGGTGCTCTGCGTGGGCATCGAGATCAGACCGAACAGGCTCGACGTGTTGATGACATGGCCGTCTCCCGACGCGCGCAGGTACGGCAGGAACGCCTGCGTGCCGTGCACCACGCCCCAGAAGTTGATCCCCATGATCCATTCGAAGTCTTCGATTTTCGCGGTCTCCGCAGGCGCCGCTAGCGCCACACCTGCGTTGTTGAAAATCAGGTTGATGCGCCCGTGCGTTTGCGCGACCTGTGCGGCCCATGCGAACACCGCCGCCCGATCGGCGACGTCGAGCCGTTGCGTGGTCACGTGTACGCCATACACGACGCAGGCCTTCATCGTCTCGACGAGCCCGGCTTCGTTGATGTCGCTCAACGCGAGATCGCAACCGCGCCGCGCCAGTTCGACAGCAAGACTGCGGCCCATGCCCGACCCCGCACCGGTCAGCGCCGCGACTTTCCCCTTAAAACCCTTCATATCGATCCTTCTGGTGACTCGCATCATCGTTCGCAACGATCCGTTGCGCATACCGCATCGCGCCTGACGTCCGTAGCGCAATTGCGGGTGATAGTGAAGCCGTAGTAGGAATCCCCCAATGGTGCGGCGGGACAACTGCATTAGTATTTGGGCCAGATAGTGTTCTCTAAGGGTATCTCCCGATGAGTTTCTGGGACTTTACACGCGGCCCGGCGCGCACCCGTATGTTGTTCGACTACGGCTGCTGGCTTGGCTTCTCCACTGCCGACATCCTCGGCGGCAGCGGTCTTTCGCCCGAGCAACTGGGCGACCCGAACGCCGCGCTGTTTGCCGAACAGGAACTGCAGGTGATTCGCAACCTGCTGAAGCTGACCGGCGCACCGCCGCAACTCGGCATCGAGCTGGGCTTGCGCTATCACTTCTCTGCGTATGGCGTATGGGGTTTTGGCCTGATCAGCAGCGCGACGATGCGCGATGCGTTGCAGCTCGCCTTGCGTTTCCTGCCGCTAACGTTCGCCTTCACGACGATCTCGTATCACGAAGAAAACGACCTTGGCGTCATCACGTTCGGCGAGCCAGACCTGGAGCAGGAACTGACGCGCTTTCTCGTCGAAGGCGACATGGCGGCCGCGGCCACGCTGCTTGCCGAAGTGGCCGGTCCGGACTTCACGATCGAGCGCATGACCTTCAACGCCGAGCCGGTGCGCGGCCACAAGGTGCGCAGCGTACTCGGGGCACCGTTGCATTACGGCGCGCCGTCGAACAGCCTCGCATTCCGGCTCGAGTATCTCGACCGGCGGCTGCCGCACGCCAACCCCACCACCGCGGCCCAGTGCGAGCAGATGTGCGCCGACCTGATTGCGCGTCGGCGGGCAGGGTCCAGTCTCTCGACGATCGTCCAGCAGTATCTCAACGTACCCGGGCGACCTCCGCCTGATCTGGCCGCCATGGCGCGCGTCATCAACGTCAGTGAGCGCACGTTGAAGCGGCGGTTGAAGGACGAAGGCACGTCGTTCAGGATGCTGCTCGAAACATCGCGTCGTGCGACGGCCGAAGTACTGTTGAAAGAGCAGCGCTTAAGCATTGCGGATATTGCGGCACAGCTCGGCTTTAGCGATGCGTCGACGTTCTCGCAGGCGTTCAAGCGCTGGCACGGTGTTGCTCCTAATGTTTACCGGCACGCGGCAACGGGCGCATCGCAGCAGCCTCACTGATCAATCCGGGTTCCGCGCGGAGAGCGTGCGGAGTATGCTGACACGCCAAAGTACGCTAAGTACGAAACGTACGCGACGTACGATTACCCTTCAGGACATCGCGATGGAAACCTCACGCTCCAGACCAGGGCTCGCGGCTGCGTTGCTGTGGGCGGTGCTGTATCTCGCCAGCGGCTACATCTCGCACCTGTTCAACGGTCCAGTCCAGCAGACCGGTTATATCTGGCTGCCCGCCGGCGTCGCGGTGGGCGCATTCATGCTGCGTCCCGTGCGGGAGTGGCCCGCACTCGGCGCGGCCTTCCTTGTCGCACAACTGGCGCTGACCGCAATCGAGCGGGGCAATCTCTTCAATGCGCTGCTGTTCGCCATTGACGAGGTCGGTGCCGCGGCGCTCGCCGTCTGGCTCGTGCAACGTGTGCGCTTCTCGCTCGAAGGGCTCTATTTTCTGCGTTCGGTCATCCTGTCCGGCCTGATCGCGGGGGTGCTCGGCGCGCTCGGCGGTGCGGGCTGGTACGCGATTCTCAAAGGCGCATCGTTCTGGCATGTCGGCTTCGTGTGGGCCGCATCGGACTTCGTCGGGGTACTGCTGATCACCCCGGCGCTCGCATCGTGGGCGCGCTTTCGCGCCCACCGGTCAGGCGATCACGAACGCTTCGATGTGGTACTGGGCGTCGTGACGTTCGTGCTGCTCGCCGTCGGCTCGATCATGATCTTTAACGGCGACAGCACCGAGAAATTCGGCCTCGGCGCAGGTTACGCGATGACGTACCTGCCGATGTTCCTGACCGTCGTGATCACGGTGTTGCTCGGTGGGCGCATCGGGTCGCTGTCGGTGCTCGTGCTGGCATTGATCGTGATCCTGCAAACGGCGCAGGGCAACGGCCCGTTCGCGCTGCTCGACGAACATCACGGCCGCTCGCTGCTCGAAGCGCAGCTGTACCTGGCCATCACGTCGCTGCTGGTGTTGACCGTCAGTACGTTGAAGACAAACCCCGAGCGCGTGTACGAGCGCGCGGCGATCGTGCAGAACAATATGGAACTCGCGCTGGCGGGTGCCGGCCAGGTCGCTTACGTACTCGACCCGCAGTCGGGACGGATCGACTGGAGCGGCGACGTGCAGCGGGTGTTCGGCGTGGGGGTCAGCACGGAATCGCTTGCGAGCGTGCCGGACGTACTCGCACGGCTTCATCCAGACGATCACAAGACATTGCGTCACCACTGGCGCGTGGCAGCGGTTGACGAGAATCGTGCCGCGGTGTCGTTGCGCATCGTGTTAGCGGGCGGCGACACGCGCATCGTCACCGATCATGGCGCACCGCTGCTCGATTCGAACCTCGACGTCACGGTGGTCGCGGGTATCTGGCAGATCGAGCGCGAGCGCCAGTACGCGGCAGCGGATCAGTAAACCACGGAGCGCACGATCATCATGACCGGCCGCACCGGCGTTTTACTGATCCACGGGCTCGGCGGAACGCAATACGATCTCGGCTCTCTGCACAAGGCGGTGCGGCGGGCAGGTGGCGACGCGCACATGATCACGTTGCCGGGACACGGCACGCGTCCCGAAGACCTGGTCGGCGTGCGCGCGGAAGCCTGGCTCGACGCGGTGACAGAACAGTACCGGGCGCTTGAGAAAGAGTACGACACGTTGCATGTGGCGGGCATGTGCATGGGCGCGCTCGTCGCGCTGCTGCTGTGTCATCGCGTGCAGCACGCGCGCGGCAGGCTCGCGCTGCTAGCCGCGCCGGTGTACATCGACGGCTGGTCTACCCCCTGGTACCGCGCGCTTCGCCATCTGGTGTATCTCGTACCGGGCACCGCGGGGCGCATGCGTGTGGACGAGGGCGAGCCGTTCGGCATCAAGAACCCGCTGATCCGCGCGATCGTGAAGAAGAAGTTCGAACGCGGTGACAATTTTCATTACCCATGGGTGCCGCTCGCGTGTGTCCGCCAGGTCGACCGGATGCGCGACTGGGTGCGCACGGCCGCACCGGCGACGCCGTGCCCGACGCTCGTCATGCATGCGCGTGAAGACGAACTAACCAGCCTGCGCTCGGCGGAGTTTCTGCAAGCCGCGCTGCCGGATGCGCGCAGTGTCGTGCTGGAGAACAGCTATCACATGATCTGCGCGGACAACGACCGCGACACCGTCGCGCGCCATGTGCTGGAATTCTTCGGCTTCGATCCCGTGCATGCGGTCAGCCCCGCGATGGCTCGCAGGCAGGAGCAACGTGCGGGCTAGCTGGTCTGGCCCGCCGATGAAACGATTGCTTCGCTTACTTCGATTCCGCAGCGGCGTTGCCGACCAGAAAGCTGTCGACAGCCACGAGCGACTGCTCGTTCAACGTGCCGAGAATGCCCTTTAGCTTCAATTGCAGCTTCAACGCATCGAGGTAACTCTCGAAGAGCTTCTGGCGTGTGTTCGAAATATCCGTGCGCAGGTTCAGTGTTTCGTAGGTCGTGCTGTAGCCGACCTGATGGGCCTTGAGCGAGGAATCGTAGGCGAGGCGCGCGGCCTGTAGCGATTGCTGTAACGCGCGAATGCGCTGACCGATCGATTCGAGCGCAGAGAGCGTTTCGCGGTGATCAGCGCTCAACTGCTGTGACACTTCCAGCAGATGGTCCTGATACTGCTCAGTGACGTGTAATGCCTCGACCTCACGATAGTGGACGCTGCCACCGGAGAAGATCGGAATACTGACCTGCACACCGAAGGCGCTCTGATGGAAATTGGAGGAATCGGTGAGGCCACGCAGGTTCGGATTGGGCCCGCGCGAATAGGATCCGAACAGGTTGACGGTTGGCAAGTGCTCGGCGTTGATGCGCTTTGCCTCATAGCGGGCCACCTGAACATCGCGATAGGCTTGCTGATAAGAGGGGTTGTCCTGCGGCTGGTACTCGCCCGCTGGAATGCGCGGCGACGTCCCGCGCATGACGAGGCGCGGCCAGTGCGAGAAATCGATCTCCGACCCAAGCAGCGTTTCGTAACGGACTTTGCGCGCCTCTACTTCGCTCGTTGCCACCACCTGGTCGGATTGGGCGAGACTGCGGCGGGCTTCGATTTCGGCCGTGTCGCCGACTGTCTTCATGCCGAGTTGCGCCATGCGCCGTGTGTCGCTTTCGAGTTGTGTGAGCGCCTCTACTTCGTCGTCGGCGGATTGCAGCTTTTCCCGGGCGCTCAGCAGATCGAAACACGCGTCCGAGACTCGTATCATCAATTCCTGCTTTGCCACTTCAAGCTGCTGTCTGGCCGATTCTTCGAATTCCTTGGCGCGGCTCAGATCGTAGAGGGCCGGCATGTTGAAGACCGCCTGTGTGACCTGCGCTGCGCCGTACGCCGCCGAGTTACTTCCGCTGACGTTCACGCCAAACAGGTTCGCGCTGGTGCCATAGCGGCCCCATTCGAGTTGCGCGCTCGCCTGCGGCAGCATCTGCGCGCGAGCCTGCGGATATTTCTGCCTGGCGGCGTCGTATTGCGCCTGGGCCTGCAGAAACTTCGGGTCGTTGCCGGCGGCGTGCTGGTAAGCCTCGTCGAGACAGAACGCGTGGGCGGTCGAACCGGTGCTGAGTAGCGCGATTGCAACGCATGCCGTCAGACCGGCAATACCCAGACGATTCCGGAGGTTACTTTGCTTTAAGTGAAAACCCGCACGCCTTGATTTAGATGAGTCATACCACTGCGCCATCTTAAACATCGTTGTCTCCAATCTTCCGCTCGTGTAAAGGTCTTGACGCTTGCCTTGAAACACTCGAGGTTGGGATTTAAAACATATGCACTTCTTTGGGGATTGTTAAATCATCAAGAAATATCAAGTGTTGGTAGCCGCCCGGCTTGTTTCCTCGTGGGGCACATGATAGCCTGATTCCGGTTCGTAATTGTGGCGATTATTAAATAAATGTCACTTTGTATCTGCGGCCATTAATGGTTAATTGAAACTCTTGACGTCATTTTTATTTTTTACGAGGGAATAGCTATGAAAGTCATGACGATGGAACAGGCGAAAAGTGTGCATGGTGGCGGCCCGCTTAGCTCTCTGGGTAGTCTCGCCGTTGCTGCAGCACCGGTAGTGAGCGCGCTTGGCACGTTCCTGCCGACTCTGGGTGGCTATCTGCAGAACCCGAAGTCATTCAACAATAACGGCAAGTAAGCCAGCTGGTTGCCTTGCGCGGAGGGCGCCCTCCGCGTGAAATTCATTGAATTGAAGTAAATAATCATTCGCCGCCGTGTCAGATATAAAATCTCATTAATTCTGGCTGGGACCTGGTGATAATCAGGAGACAGTGATGTCGGGGCTTCTCTGAAGATGGATTTTAAGTACATTTAAAATCTATTCAGGAGTTGATCACATCTCTATAAAAGAAAGGCCACTCCGATGCAAAATCTGTCCGAACAGCAAACCCGCCAGATTAACGGCGGCGGATCCTTGTACGCCGATTCCGCGGCCTATACGGTCGCACTCGCCAATCAGGCGATCGGCCCCGTGGTCAACGGTCTGATGGCTGAATACCAGGCCAACGCCGTGAACCAGTTCAAGGTGGCGCTCGGGTCCAGCTGATGTCCAGTTGACCCCCAACTGATCTTCGCCGCCGCTGCAACCGGTGTCCCGACCGGTTGTGGCGCCCATGCCATGTCCGCGCGAGGGCCGTCGAGCCCGTCCAGGTCGCGCCCGGATCAGCATTGTTGTGCTCAGCGGTTCTCTACCTATGCTGTTCAACACAAAGAAAGTCCGGCCCATCCTGCAGGACGAGGTCACGGAATGCGGGCTGGCGTGTCTCGCGATGATTGCGACGTGGCACGGCCGGGAGACAACCCTGCGCACGTTGCGCAACCGCTATCCCGTCAAGATCGATTCCGGGCTGTCGTTCTTCGACCTGATCGAGATCGCCAACGATCTCGGCATTCGCGCGCGTGGCCTGCAGTTCGAGGCGAGCGAAATCGATGCGCTCAAGCTGCCTTGCATCCTGCACTGGGGGATGAATCACTACGTCGTGTTGACCAAAGTCGGTTACGGCAGCGTGCACATCATCGACCCGGCGCTCGGCGAAATGAAACTGCCGCTTGCGCAGGCGCTGACCAACATCACGGGTTACGCGCTGGAACTGAACCCCGATATCGGTTTCACGCACACCGGCGCGAGCGACCGCATCCACCTGCGCGATTACCTCGCGGGTCTGACCGGCATCCGCAAGAGCCTGCTGATCGGCGTGGCGGGTGGGGTGGCCGCGCAGCTGTTGTTACTGCTCGGACCGTCCTACGTGCAGTTGACGATCGACGAGGCGCTCAAGAAAACCGACGTCGACATCCTGTACCTGCTGACGATCGTTTTCAGCATCGTCTTCCTGTTCGACACGCTGTACTCGAATCTGGTCGGCAACATCAAGAGCTATCTGCGCAACATCGTCTCGCAGCAGCTGTCGTCGAATATGGTCGGACACCTGGCCCGTTTGCCGATCGGTTACTACCTGTTCCACAACACCGGCGATTCGATCTCGCGGGTGTCGTCGATCTCGGAGATCGGGCGGTTTCTCGTCGACGGCCTGATTGGCGGGTTGCTCAATGTCGTCACCTGTGTGCTGACGCTCGTCCTGATGTTCTACTACAGCCCGGTGCTCGCGGGTATCAGCCTCGCGGGCATGGTGCTGTTCGCGCTGAGCCGGCTTGCGATCCAGCCGCAGATGCAGGATGCGATGTCGCAGATCCTCACGCGCGGCGCCGAAGCCGATGCGCTGCTGATCGAAAACATCCGCTCCGCGCATTCGATCAAACTGCTGTCCGCCGAGAGTGCGCGCAGCAACCTGTGGGTCAATGCGCTCACGCAAAAGCTGCAGGCCATCCGTCAGCAGGAACGGCTGCAACTGCTGTTCGATGCGTTCTCTAAAGCGATTGTGAACGTCGAGCAACTGGTCATCGTGACTTACGGCGCGTGGCTCGTGATGCACGGCCAGAGCACGATCGGCATCATCTATGCGTTCATCCAGTACAAGAACCTGTTCGCCGACAAGTTCGTCGATTCCATCCAGCTCTACGTGCGACGCCGGGTCCTGCAGGTACACATGGATCGCGTAGCCGATGTGCTGCAGACGGAAACCGAGGAGCCCGCGGCCGATGCGCCGGTGCGCTCCGTCGAGCATTTCGACGGCTCGTTATCGATCCGGACGCTGTCCTATACGCCGAAAGGCGGCACGCGCCCGATCCTCTCCAACATCAATCTCGACGTGCCGGCTGGCTCGAAGATCGCGATCGTCGGTCGTACGGGCAGCGGCAAGACAACACTGCTTAACCTGATCTGCGGCCTGTATCCGGCAGCGCCCGGCACGCTGTTCGTCAACGACGTCGATCTGTCCGAGGTGAACCTGCGTCTTTATCGCAAGCACATCGCGGCAGTGACGCAGTCCGACCAGCTGTTTCGCGGCACGATACGCGACAACATCACGAATTTCGCACCGGCGCCGCGTTTGAGCGCGATGTTCGAATCGGCCCGGCTGGCATGCATTCATCAGGAGATCGATCAGCTCGATCACCGCTACGACACGCCTTTGGGTGACACGCAGAAGTTTCTCTCAGCGGGGCAGATGCAGCGCTTGCTGATTGCGCGCGCACTCTATTGCGAACCGAATCTGCTGATCCTCGACGAGTTTTCATCGAATCTCGATCAGGCCACGACACACGAAATCTGCCGCAACGTCCTGACGCTGCCATGCACGATCGTGCTCGTCACGCACGACGATTCGATCCTGTCGATGGTCGATCGGATCTATCAGATGCACGACGGCGTGCTGACTGAAATGGCATCGAGGCGACCCGAGCTGGAGGTGTCGGAATGACGCTGATGCGCCTCTTTCTGTTCAACGCGTTCTCATACGCGTTCTTTATCCGCCGCATCGTACGACGGGTTGCGCTAGGACAGTCGCCGGAGCGCTGTATCAAGATGATGCGCGCGTGCGCCGCGGTGTGCTTGCGGTTGTGCCCAGCGATCCGCTATTCGATCGAGATCTCCGTCAAGCACATGATGAGTGCGCATCTGAATCACGATCCGCTGCGCATCCGGCAGGTAGCGAACGGTATCGTGCGCGAGCTGTTCGAAGCCGAGGCCGCGGGCCTGATGCTGAAGAGCCGTAGCCTCGCATCGATGAAGGATATGGTGGATCACATGGAATGTGCGGGTGAACCGGCATTGCGTGAAGCGCTTGCACGCGGTGGTCCGTTGATGCTCGCGGGTTTGCATTTCGGCAATCTGATGCTGTTCGTCACCAAGCTACGTTTTCTGATTCCCGACGACCGCAAACTGATGGTCGTCATGCACAAGGATGCGCCGGGCGCGTTCTTCGACGACGCGATCCGTCTCGTGAACGAATACGGCGCAGGCGAGGTCGAGTTTATCGATATCGAACAGCGGGTCCATCTGCGACGGCTGGTGGTCAGTCTGCGCCGCGAGCAGCCGGTGTTCCTGCTGTTCTCGGATCTGCACGGCCGCTTCGGCAAGACGAACCCGTGCCGGTTGGGCGGGCGCTGGGTGCGTCTGGCAGGCGGTGGCGTGAAGCTTGCCGTAGAGAACGAGATTCCGTTGCTGGTGGCGTACGCAACCGGTGTGCCGTTTCGCGACCGCTGCACCGTGAACTTCGTCGAACTCGAGCACAAAGCGCCGGCGCGCATCCTGGGCGTGGACGAGGAGCGCTCGCCGGTGCTGACGATGCATCAGCGCATTGTCGACAGGCTTGAGGAAGCGCTGATGCGGCAACCCGAGCAGTGGCACTTCTGGGAGCACTTTACGCCCTACCTGATGCCTTCTCCGTTGCTTGAAACAAGCACGCGAGCCCGTACTCAACGCGCGCCGCACGGTACCTGAGGAGAGCCACTCATGCCCAGCTGGATCTCGACGCTGCGAGAGCAGAAAACACCGCGCAAGTTGCTGCGTGGCACGACGTTTGGCACGGTGATCAATGGCGTCGTTGACGTACCGGTGTCGATGCGTTTCTTTTGCTATCTGTCGATTGCAATGTTCGCGATGTTTATCACGGCACTCGTGCATCTGAGCTACGCGAATACCGAAAGCGTGATGGGCACGCTGACGCCGCGTTCGGGACTGATCGGCGTGGCTGCGCCGCCCGGATGGGCCGTGCGCAACGTGTTCGTCAACAAGGATCAGCAGGTCAGGGCGGGCGACAAGCTAATGAGCGTGACACGCGACACCAGCTTCGTTACGCAGACTAACAACGTACAAGGGATGCGCGAAGCGCTGAAACGTCAGCGCGTGGAAGTCGATCAGCAGATGGATGCCGCGAAGCTCGAATACCGCTCGACAATCGAGCAGATCAACCAGCAGATCGGTGCATTCGGTCAGAGCAGGGCGCTTATCGACAGGCAGATCGAAGATCAGAAAAGCATCGTTTCCGACGACGGCGAGCGGCGCGACCGGGTCAAGCAGTTGCTGAACGAGCAGGTCGTGACGCTCGAGCAGTACAACCAGGTGAACACGCAATACCTGCAGGCTAGCCAGGCCTATCAGGACTTGCTGTTGCGCAAGGCCGATCTCATCAAGCAGGTCATGAAGTTGCGCGGCGATCTGGAGACGTTGCAAAGCAAGTACGACGGGTCGAATGCCGAACTGAAGATCAAGCAGGAAGAGCTCAACTCGAAAGAATTCAACATCGACGAAAGCGTGAACCAGGTGCTCTACGCACCCGCCGACGGGCAGATCGTGCGGCTCGACGTCGTGCAGGGTAGCGTGATCGATCCGCCAGGTACGCGTGTGGTTGAGATCCTGCCGGCGAAGGCGGACGGTCTTATCGCAGAGCTATATATCCCGTCGTCGAAAGCGGGCTTCGTGAAGCCGGGGCAGGAGGTGAAGCTCGCCTACGGTAGCTATCCGGTCGAAAAGTTCGGGACCTACCGCGGCAAATTGCTATCGATTTCGCCGGTCGCCTTTTCCGCCAGGGAATTGAATTTGCCGGTGGATGCGGGATCGCCACAAACCTACTTCAAGAGCTGGGTGGAGCTTTCCGAGCGCACACCGGTGTTCGAAGGGAAAACGCTTGCGTTGAAAGCGGGGATGACGCTCAGGGGCGACATCGTCCTCGAAAAGCGCAGCTTGCTTGAATGGCTGTTCGAACCGCTCTACCGGATACGGCAACGCATGTTCGGCACGCCCGCCTGACGCCGATGCGGACCGGAAAGAAGCAACGCCGCGAAAGCGCGCGTCGCGGCTGGCGAGCCCCGCTGTCGTGCTGGCTCGGTGTCACGGTCCTCGCGTGCACGGCTCCCGCGCACGCGGAAGACGGCAGGCAATCAGTGCGCTGGCAGGACGGCGCGGAAGGCATTGGCTTTCTACCGGATAGCGATGTGCCGGGATTCGATGCGCACGCGTGGGGGCCGACGCCGGGTGTGAAGCGAAGCGGGCGCACGAATGCGTTAGCGGACCCGCAGGATGACCCGCATCTCCCGCGCCTTCGCAAGTTTTCCGCAGAAAAGATCACATTAGGCGAGGCAAAACGCGATGGCATACCGCGCACTTCGCGCAGCAGCGGCCGTAGCGGCATCGGGTTCTCCGACGTACCGACACCCGACGATGCGTGCGATCCAGCTTCCTGCGCCACCGATGACGAGACGCCTGTCCGTCCTCCAGCAGCATCGTCGCCGCACTTCATCGCCGGCGTGAAATACGACCGGATGCCGTACGAACTTCATCCGGTCGATCCCGACATGCTGCCCGATCTGCCGACAGCGGAAGGCCCCACCTGGGAGGAGCAACTCACCGGCGACGACCGCAACATGATCGGTCTCGGCTGGCACTTCATCATGCCGACCGGGCGCTCAACGCCGATCACCACGAAGACCAGTGCACTCGGGCTAGGCAGTTTCAGCAACCCCGGTAGTTCCGTGTCGCTCGGCAACATGAATACGGTCGCGCTCACCATCACGCATTTTTTCACCGAGCACATTGCCAGCGAGATTGGCGCCGGCTTTCCGCCGATGTTGACGCTACGCGGAAGCGGCAGCATCGGCTTGCCGCTCGGACAGATATTTCCAGGCATTCAGGGCAAGCTGCCACTGATCAATCTCGCGAATCCTAACAGCAATCCGCTGGGCACCTCGCGTGCGTTGCTGGTATCGACGGTGATGAAATACTATCTTGGCGGCCGTGAGGACAAGATTCGCCCGTTCGTCGGCATCGGCATCAGTTATGCCCGTTTCACCAATACGAATCTCAATTCGGTTTTTCAGGGCAAGCTCGCATCGCTGGGCGGTTTGCTGTCCGCGGGCAATGCGCTTGGTAACCTGCAATCGTTGCTGCAGAATCCGGATGCCATCGATAGTCTGCTGCAGGCGGGCGCCAATCTGGTGTTGCCGTCGCATACGACGGTCTCGGCGCAGATCAAAAGTACGTGGACGCCGGTCTTCATGCTCGGGACGAGTTACCAGCTCACCCGGCGTCTGTGGCTGACGGGCATGGTCACCTACATCCCGCTCAGAACGACCATCACACTCAATATCAACCAGCCGGGTAAGGTGCTCGCCTCGAACACCACGAGAATTTCGGCCAATCCGCTGCTGGGTTCGCTCCTGCTTGACTACCGGTTCTAGTTTTGCCACGGGAGCCGGTTGCACGATGCAGTGATCGGACCTGCATCCGTCGTGTCGAATCACATGTGACAAAACCCCTGCAAACGCCAGGTATCATAGCGGCCACAATCGCAAACCGATGTCGTTCGCGCACGGCGTAAACGCAACAATTCCGCAGATTCCAATGAAAATTTCGACCTCCACGCGCGCGATCGTGTTGCGAAACGCGTTCGCACCCGGCCGGCTGCTTGCCGCATGCGCCGCACTGATTACGCTCGCCTGCGGTCAGCAGGTTCCCGACGATACGAGAATCGCCGTCGACCACTATCGGCTCACCGGTGTCGAAGCAGCCGATCTGGCCAAACCGGACGCCCATCGCGCACTCGTGCAGCTTTCTCACGAACCCTGCAACCGCGATGCGATGGGCGCGCTCTCGTATCGCCTCGACGAAGCAGGGTACCGGCGCGAGTCTGCCAATTCCTTGACCCAGTTCGTCAAGACGTGCGGTCGTGCCGATGGTTTTCTAAGCGCGGCCGCGGAAGATCTGATGGCCGTGAGCGACTACGGCGCCGCCGTTACAGTCGCCAACCAGTTGCTCGCGAACGAGCCGGCCGAACCCGACTACTATTTCGCGCGCGGCAGGGCCTATGAAGGGCAGGGCGATCACGAGCGGGCGCTGGCCGACTACATGCAGACCATCGCGCTGATTCCCGAGCGCTCGACAATCACCAGCAATCTGTTTCTCCGCGCTGCCGACATGCACGCGAAGGCGGGCCGCTACTGCGACGCGGTCAGCATGATCAGGATGTGGATGTCGGCCGATCCAGAGCGGGCCGACAATTCGCAGGCGAAGAACATCATTGCCTCGTATTCGGGCAAGCAGTCGTGTCCGTCCACGTATGCCTCGGGGAAGGACAGTTTCGCGAGACCGTCGGGCAATACGATTCGTGTCGTCGCAAAGATCAATGGCGTGACAGGTACGTTTATCGTCGACACCGGTGCAACCTATGTGACGTTGACGGATGCGTTTGCGCATCGGGCGCGGATCGATACGGCGCATGCGCAGAAGGTCCGCCTGCAGACAGCCAACGGACCGGCGACAGGACTCCTGACGCAGGCGACATCGGTCAGCGTCGGTCAGGTTCAGGCCGCGGATGTGCCGGTCTCTGTTGACACTAAATCGGGGGCGACGCTGGGAAAGAGCGTGGACGGTCTGCTTGGACAATCGTTTCTGTCGCGCTTCGAAACCGCGTTCACGCCTACGCACTGGAGTATCGGCAAGTCGGCGGGTTGATCACTTAACCAGATTGCACCATGCCGCGACGCCTGCGCAGCTTGAGTCGCAACCGGTCCACGTACAGATACACGATCGGCGTCGTATAGAGCGTCAGCAGCTGACTCACGATCAAACCACCGACTATTGAAATTCCAAGCGGCCGGCGCAGATCGGCACCTTCGCCATGTCCTAGCGCTAGCGGCAACGCACCGAGCAATGCCGCGCAGGTCGTCATCATGATCGGCCGGAAGCGCATCAGGCTCGCCTGATAGATCGCATCGCTCGACGATAGTCCTTCGCGGGTGGCATCGATGGCGAAGTCCACCATCATGATCGCGTTCTTCTTGACGATGCCGATCAGCAGAATCACGCCGATCAATGCCATGACCGTGAACTCGATGTGGAACAGCATCAACGCGAGTAACGCGCCGACGCCGGCCGAGGGGAGCGTGGACAGAATCGTCAGAGGATGCGCATAGCTCTCGTACAGGATGCCGAGGACGATATACACCGCGGCCAGTGCGGCAAGGATCAGTAACGGTTCGTCGGAAAGCGATTGCTGATAGGTGCGCGCCGTGCCCGCGAAGCTGCCGTGTATCGATGCGGGCATACGTAACTCGGCCATTGTCCGGTCGATCGCCGCGACAGCAACCGACAGCGGTTCGCCAGGCGGCAGGTTGAACGAGATCGTGGTGGCGACGAAGTTGCCCTGGTGGTTGACGCCAAGTGGTGTGTGTCCCGGTGCAAAGTGCGCGAACGCGCTGAACGGAATCATCGTTTCGATCGCGGTGCTGACCGACGTGCCGGCGGACGCGCTCGAGTGGCCGCTTGCTGCCAGCGAGTTGATCGCAAGATTGCGCGCGGAATCGGTGGCATCGGCGGCGACTGTGGCTGCGGTCGTGGCGGTGGTGCTAACGGTAACGGTACCCGCGACGGCGTTGGTCGATTGCGTACCGCTCGGGCTACCCCCAGATGTACTCACGTACAGATCGTTCAGCGTTTCCGGATGCTGCCAGTAACGCGGCGCGACTTCCATGACGACGTAATACTGATTGAGCGGATTGTAGATAGTCGATACAAGCCGCTGCCCATAGGCGTCATACAGCGTGTTGTCGATCTGTGCGGGGGTGATACCCAGCCGCGCCGCCGTCGATCGATCGATATCCACGTCGGCTTCGAGTCCCGCCTGCTGCTGATCCGAGTTGACGTCCTCGAGTTCGGGCGCGCCCTGCAGCGCCTGCGCGAGTCGCGGCGCCCATTGATACAGTTCCGCACGCGAATCGCCGAGCAGGGTGAACTGATACTGCGCGTTGCTCTGCCTGCCGCCGATGCGAATGTCCTGCACCGCCTGAAGAAAGAGCCGGCCGCCCGGCACCGCATTCAGTTGCGGCCGCAGGCGTGCAATGACCTGATCGGCGGTTTCGCGACGTTCCGACAACGGCTTGAGCGCGACGTACACCGAACCAGTATTGGTTTGCCTGCCGCCAGTAAAGCCGACCACATTGTCCACCGCCGGATCGCCGCCGATGATCCTCATGATCTGCCTGAGCTTGGGCTCCATCGCCTGGAACGAGATGCTTTGATCCGCCTGGATGCCACCGATCAGACGACCTGTGTCTTCCTGCGGAAAGAACCCCTTCGGAATCACCGCGTACAGGCAAACATTCAACCCGATCGTCGCGACGAGCACAGCGAGCAACAGCAGTGGATGCTGCAACGACCAGTCGAGCGAGCGCGCATAACCGTCGTACAACGCCTCTAACGGTCGCGCGAAAAACCGGCCAATGCGCCCCACAGGTCGTTCGCCGCGCGTGCGCAACAGACGCGAACACATCACCGGCGTAACCGTCAGCGACACCACGAGCGACACGACGATCGCAAGCGACAACGTGATCGCGAATTCGCGAAACAGCCGCCCGATGATGCCGCTCATCAGCAGGATCGGAATGAACACCGCGATCAGCGAGATCGAAATCGATAGCACGGTGAAGCCGACTTCGCGCGCGCCGAGCAGCGCGGCCTGCATGCGTGACATGCCTGCTTCCATATGGCGCGCGATATTTTCCAGCACGACGATCGCATCGTCGACGACGAAGCCGGTCGCGATGGTCAATGCCATCAACGACAGATTGTCGATCGAGTAACCGAGCAGGTACATGAACGCGAACGTGCCGACAATCGACACCGGCACAGCCGCGGTCGGAATCAGCGCGGCGCGTCCGTTGCCGAGAAAGATGAACACCACCAGTATCACCAGTCCGACGGCGATCAGCAGGGTCGCTTCGGTGTCGTGCAGCGAGGCCCGGATGGTGGTCGAGCGATCGGACGCTTCGACCACGTCGACGTCGGCGGGTAGCGCGGGCTTAATCTGACGCAGCAGCGTGCGCACGCTGTCCACGGTGTCGATGATGTTTGCGCCCGGTTGTCGGTACAGCATGACCAGCACCGCAGGCTGATTGTTGCGCGCAAGGCCGAGATTGCGCAGGTCTTCGACCGAATCGACGATCTCGGCCGTGTCGGACAGTTTGACACCCGCGCCGTTGCGGTACCCGATGATCAGATCCTTGTATTGCGCCGCGACACGCGCCTGGTCGTTGTCGTAGATCTGGTAGTGCTCGCCTTCGCTTTCGATCGCGCCTTTGGGGCTGTTCGCATTCGCGGACGCGAGCGCCGCGCGCACATCTTCGAGACCGATGCCGTAGTGATAGAGCGCGGTCGGATTCAGTTCGACCCGCACCGCCGGATTCGCCGATCCGTTGACGTCGACTTCGCCGATACCCGGCAACTGCGACAGCGATTGCGCAAGGATCGTCGAGGCGAGATCGTAGAGTCTGGCGCGCGGCAACGTGTGCGAGGTGAGCGCAAGAATCAGGATCGGGGCATCGGCGGGATTGACCTTGTGATACGTGGGATTGCTCTTCAGGCTCGTCGGCAGATCGGCGCGCGCTGCATTGATCGCCGCCTGCACATCGCGCGCCGCGCCGTCGATATCGCGATCGAGTCCAAACTGCAGCGTGACGCGCGCAGAGCCGGCCGAGCTTTGCGAGGTCATTTCGGTGACGTCGGCGATCTGTCCGAGGTGTCGTTCCAGCGGACTCGCCACGCTGTTGGCCACGGTATCGGGACTGGCGCCAGGCAAACTGGCCTGCACGGAAATAGTCGGAAAGTCGACCTGGGGTAGCGGTGCAACCGGTAGTCTGACGAAAGCAAACATGCCGGCGAGCGCGACGCCGAGAGCAAGGAGCGTTGTCGCCACAGGGCGTTCGATGAAGGGGCGTGAGAGGTTCATCTGCGATCGTCGGAGCAGGGGGCAGGCAGCGTGCGACGATGCTAGGCAAACTACTTCGGGCGCGGGTTACGGGTGTTTTTCCCGTAGTTACGCGGTAACAAGGGGGAAATAATCGTCAGGGACCGGGCCGTCGGGCCGGTTGGCGATGCAAGGTTGGTCACGGCCGGTAATCGCAGCACCGGCTGGCGTGCAACGTGTGCTGGCGCACAGAGTGAAAGACGATTGTCGGTTAAGCGTGAGCGGTTGCCGGCGAGCCGTTGAAATCCACAGTCGTATGGTGCGGCCGAAAATTGAAAATGACCGGTAAACAGCCGTCTTTAGCTGCGTGGGGAGACAGGCCGCCATTGCCATTCCGGCATGGCATTTCAACTAGCGACAGCAGGAGGAACGACACATGTACGACATGAAGAACATGACGAAATTGCCCGCACTGGGTGCGAAAGCGTCGCCCGCATGGGACGCGTTTGTTGCGTTCGATAAGGCAGCGCTCGCCGATGGCGCCGTGCCGCGCAAGTACAAGGAACTGATCGCACTGGCCGTCGCACTGACGACGCAATGCCCGTACTGCCTTGAGATTCATCGGGGCGCTGCGGTCAAGGCGGGTGCTACCGAAGTCGAACTGGCCGAAGTGACCTTTATCGCCGCAGCGCTGCGTGCGGGGGCTGCGATCACGCACGGGACGCATCTGATCGAAGGATGATCCCGCAGGCCGGCGTGTCGTTCGCGCATTGCTGCATGAAACGACGCGCCGGACCGTGCGGTTAGTGACTACGAGCTGGCTACGAGTTCGCGAACGCCGCGCCCTTTTTAGCCTTCAGAAAACGCGTGAGATCGTCGAAGCTCACGTAACCGCTACCCGAGCGATCGATCTCTCTGAAGTGATCCGCGATATAACCCAATCCCGAACGCTTTGCGTCAGCGAGCGAGAGGAGGTGGGTCGATGGATCTGCCGCTGCGTCGAAACGCTGCTTCATGGTGGCCAGCACCTGATTGCGCAACGTCTGGCCCTCTGCCTCGGGGACTGCGGTGCCTACAGGGTCGGGGGGCGGCGTAACCATCCGGTCACCCACCTTGAGCATCTGCATCGGTGCATAGGCATCGGCTGTGCCTACGCTCACATACGGATTCGCTAGCGCTGCCGCCACAGAAGTCAGACCGACTGCGGCCAGAAGCGCATTCAAGCAAAGAGTTTTCATCGCTGCCTCATTTCAAACGAAGTAATTGCTATCGAAGTCATTCCTGGAGAGCCGCTGTCGACGCCGAATTAAAGAAGGTGTCGATCGCCTGCTTCATCGGGTGCCGCGAGTCCTTCGTCAGATAGATCATGTGACCGCCAGGAAATGCCTTGACGGGTACCGTCGCGGCCAGATCGGCACCGCCCAGATCGAGCTCGCTTTGATGAAGCGGGCAGGCCAGATCATGGTATCCGTGGAACACGACGACTTTCAGCTTCGGATCGAGCGTAAGTGCATCGGTTAGATCCGGTAACGACGTCGGGTGATTCGACTTGTCGGCGCCGTGCTTCCAGTTCCACATATCGATCGGATCATCCGGTTCCACGGCGTAGTCCGTCTTGCTCGTGTATTTCAGGAAATTCGGCAGAAAGTCCTTGATCTGGTTCTGGAAGGCGAGATCGTTGTAGCTCTGCGCATCGTAGGTCGCGCTCTCCGGGATGGTGACCATGCCGTTGTACCGGTCCATATGCCGGCCGTTGTTGCCCAGACCAAGCTTGTTGATCATGCTCGATTCGAATCTCTGCGGCTGCATATTGAAGCTGGCGGCCCAGTTGGCGGTACTCAGCCCGGTCTTCCCTGCGAGCAGGCCAAACAGTGTTTGCTGGTCTTGAGGAAACGAGCTCGGGTCCTTCGGTTTCCATTTGCCACTAGCCGTGTTCTGCAGGTATGGCGACAGCGACGGAACCCAGTACTGCGCCGAGAACAACCGCACCTGGTTCACGTAGTCGGGCAGTGCCAGCGTGCCGGCCAGCGGATCGGTTGCAACCTTCTTCGAGAAGGCGACGGCACCATAACTCGGGATGAACCCTTCGCACGAGAAACTGCTGGATCGTTCGCAGTTGGTCTTGTAGCTCAGGATCGGCGAATTCAATATGACGCCGGTCAATGCGGGGCCGCCTTGCCCAGGGCTACCCGCCTGTTCGAGCAGGTCTGCGACGATCGGCGTGCGGATACCGCCATACGATTCGCCATACAGATACTTCGGCGAGGTCTGCCGTTTGTTGACCGCGATGTAGCGCGTAATGAAGTCGCGGAAGGCTTTGGTATCTTCGTCGACGCCCCAGAAATCGCTGTTCTTGTGCGGTGCGACTGCTTCCGAAAAACCGGTACCCGGTGCATCGACGAAAACCAGATCGCTGTCGTCAAGCATGCTTACGTCGTTGTCGACCATCGGGAAACTCTTGGGCTGCGTCTGCAGCTGGTCGGGCGTAAAGCTCGCCTCGTCGACCTGAAACGTTTTAGGTCCCCACGATCCCAGATGCAGCCAGATCGTCGACGAGCCCGGTCCGCCATTCCAGAAGAACGTCACCGGACGCTTGCCGAGCGGCTGGTTGTCCTGCGTATACGCGACATAAAAAAACGACACTTCCTTGTCGGCGGGTTGGGAGGCATCGGCATTCGGCGCGATCGCTGTCAAGTGCCCGGCGGTCGCCGTGTAGGTCACGATCTTGCCGTTGAGCGTCATCGAGTGATGCGTGACGGCGGCCTGATCGAAGGCGCTGTTGGCAGGCAGCGCGTCATCGGGATCGGTGCTGTAGTGATTCGGATCTGCGTACGCCTGATCAGCGGCCCCTGCGGGTGCGCTGGCGGGCGCGGGCGCTGCGGGGCTGGATTGCGACGGACTACCTGACGCCTGGTTCGATGCCGGAGTGCTTGCGATCTTGTTGTCGCCGCCGCATGCGCTTAGCAGTGAAACGAGCAGACCGAATGCACATCCATAGCGAGTGTAATGAATAAGCCTGTCGACCATTCCAGAACCTCTAAGTGGTGTTGAGTAGTTATAAGCGGCTTCTACGCGACGCGTGGCTGTCCGCGTTCGATGAGCCGTACGGTGATCGATGTTCGTGCAACGATCGGCCTCTCCGGTAACCAGTCGTTGCGATCTTGTTCTAAAGACGAATGCGAGTTGAAAGGGGACCAGTCGGGCCCGGAAAATTTTCGCGCCCGCGTAATTTCAGGTCGCGGGCAATTACATCCGCGCACCCATGCCGCGCATGTAGTTCGCGATTTCGTCGAAGCTGACGGTGCCGCGACCGGCCTTGTCGATCTGACTGAAGTGATTGACGAGATAACCCCATCCCGCGCTACGGGCCTGATCGACGCTGATTCGTCCGGTGTGATCCGTATCGGCGGCGTCGAAGCGTTGCTTCAATTGCGTCAGAACATGCGCGTCCAGCGCCTTGCCCGACAACGCAGGCTGACTTGAGCGCGGCACACCCGGCTGCACGTGAATCTGCTCAGGCGAACGTGCTGGACTTTGCGCACTATCCGGTGCCGAAGCGGCGCCGTCGTCGCTGCCCGCATAGGCTAACTGAGGAACGGAAATCATGGCGCCGATCATCACGAGCAACGCCCACACACCACGAGAATTCTTCACTGACTGCTCCTTGTTCGATTCGGTTTTCAGGTGCGAGGCGACGTTGAAGTTGCCGCCTCGCACCTCGATAGTCGGGTCAGCGGACGGCGGTGCCGGTCGCGTTGTAGAACGTGTGCAGCTCCGTTTTCATCGGCCCTCGCGAGCTTTCCGTGAGGTACGTCATATGTCCGCCCTCGAAGAGCCGCACGCGCAGATTCGGTACATTGCCCATCCGGCCCAGCTCCATTTCGGTCTGGAAATACGGACAGTTGAGATCGTGATAGCCATGCATCACGAGCACTTTCAACGGCGGGTTCTGCGCGATGGCAGAAGCAAGATCGGGCACCGAATCGGGCTGCGGCAGGCCGTCGTGTTGCCAGTCCCAGGTATCGCCCGCGCTCATCGAGTAGTTCGTTTTCACGCTATAGCCCAGCCCTTGCGGCAAATACGTCTTGATCTGGTCGGAGAACGCGCTGTCGTAGTAGCTGGTCTCGCTACCCGCGAGCGCGTTGAGCCGGCCGTCGTTGACGTCGACCGCATAGCCCGGCTTGATTTTCGAGCG
This sequence comes from Paraburkholderia acidicola, assembly GCF_002362315.1. Classification (GTDB taxonomy): domain Bacteria; phylum Pseudomonadota; class Gammaproteobacteria; order Burkholderiales; family Burkholderiaceae; genus Paraburkholderia; species Paraburkholderia acidicola. The sequence continues at coordinate 207,675 of NZ_MTZV01000001.1, read as the reverse complement.
ATACGTACCGGGGTCCATGTTGAAGTTGTCGAGCCAGACCTGCGAGGCGAAACCGGTGTAGCCGGTCAGTTGCGCTACCAGGCTGCCCGTTGGCGGTGTCTTGCTGGCAAGGAACGATTTGACCGCGGGCTGATAGGAGCCCGAGGCAAAGCCCTGCAGTTGCTGGATGTAGGTCGGCAGCGTGGTGGCCGCGGGTTTGTTGCTGACGCCGTAGTAGGTGGACACCGCGCCGAAGCTCGGCAGGAAGCCGGTACAGTCGGTGCCGTAGCCCGTGTCGCACGCGGTGTTGTAGTTCATGATCGGCGAATTCAGCACGACCCCCGCGAGATCGACACCGGCGGTTTCCAGCATGTTGGCCAGCACGGGTGTGCGAATGCCCGCATACGATTCGCCATAGAGGTACTTGGGCGATGTCTGCCGCTGATTCACCGCGATATAACGCGTGATGAAATCGCGGAACAGCCCCGCGTCCTCGTCGACGCCCCAGAACGTCTGGTTGGTGTTCGGTGCGATGGCTTCGGAATAGCCGACGCCGATTGCGTCGATGAAGACCAGGTCGCTGTCGCTAAGCAGCGTGTCCGGACTGTCGACTAGCGGAAACGACTTCGTGCTCGCGTCGGGCACATGCGTGACGATGCGCTTCGGCCCCCATGAGCCGAGATGCAGCCAGACGGTTGCGCTGACTGGACCGCCGTTGAACAGGAACGTCACGGGGCGGCTGCCTGGCGGTTTGCCATCGGCGGTATAGGCGACGTAGAACACGGAAGCCTCCGCCTTGCCCTTCGCGTCGCTGGCGGTCAGGTGTCCGGTGGTGGCGGTGTAGGTCAGCGTCGAACCATCATTCAACTTGAGGCGACGATGGACCACGGCGGCTTGCTCGGCCACGGGGGCGGTCAACGACGCATTCGCCGCAGAGGAGTAGCTGAGGGGATCGCTGTACGGCTTGTCGGCCGCTAGAGACTGTTCGGGTGTGCTGGACGCCGGCGGCGTGCCGGGCGGTGCAGTGGTTGCCGGTGCGCCCGGTTGCGTGGCCGCCGTCGACGCTGACGAGCCGACGTCCCCGCCGCACGCGGCCATCAGCATTGCTGTCAACACCAGGGCGAACGGCAAGCGCATGGTTCGCCGCGCTGAAGCGCCTTTATTCCTTGTCTCTTGTGTGCCGGTAACCGGGCGCATTGGAATCCTGTCGACCATTCCAGAACCTCTAGGTTGTGTTGAGTAGTTATAAGCGGCTGCCACGCGATGGCGGCCGTGATCCACATTCGATGAGCCACGCGACGATCGATGTGCGTGCAACGACCGGCTTCTCCAGTAGCCGATCGTGGCGATCCTGTTCTAAAGACGAATGCGAAATGAAAGGAGACCAGTCGAGGACGAAAAATTTTTTCGTGCTCTCAATGCGCATCGCTCGCGGCAGCACTTGAGGAATATTTAGTCTTCCGACTGGTCCTGGTTGCTCGCGCGGACGTCTTTACACGCATCGCCCGTGAAGCCTCGATCCGTTTGCGCCGCTCAGGTGTGCCAAAGAGGAGGGGATTCGAAGACGTCAGAACCAGAAAACACAACAGGAGAGCGTATGAATCATGCGGAATGGCTGCCATTGCGGCTGACACGGAAAACCGGCGCGTCGTTGCTGATTACCTTGATGTCACTGACGGCGTGCGGAGGCGGGAACGACGTATCGAGTGCAGCCAGCAAGGCTGCCGCCACGCCGCCGCAAACCATTACGACGGCACCGGACCCCGCACCGTTCAAGCCGCCTGTGCCAGCGCCCGGTGTCGGCGCACAGTTTGCAAGCTCGCCGACCGGCATTGCCTATCCCGCGTTGAACACGCTGTATCCCGGCCATGACGGCCCGACCGTGGACGACGGCATGGTCTTGCCGTGGCTATCCATGCGTGCGCCGAAAAAATACAGCGTGACGGTAGAAACGCCGTTCGATACCGACCACGACGGGAAGAAGGATCGCATCGCGCTGCGCATCGTGCAGCCGGCGGAAGTCGCTGAAGGGTTGAAGACGCCAGTCATTGTTCGACCGTCGGTTTACTACGCGGACCCGGACTATGCCGCGAGCGAACGCGGACCGTTCCTCGGCGAAGAGGAATATATCCGCATGGGGTTCACCGTCATTTATGCGGACTCGCTCGGTACCAATCTCTCGGATGGTTGCTGGTCGGTGATGGATTCGACCGAAGGCGAGGCGATGGCCGCGGTGGTTCGCTGGCTCACCGGTGACAAGACTGCACCGGGCTTCGACGACAAGGGCAATCCGCTGGCTGCCAGCTGGTCGACGGGGCACGTCGCGATGGAAGGCATCTCTTACGGAGGCACTTTGCCGTCGATGGTCGCGATTACCGGCGTTCCGGGGCTCGAGGCGATCGTGCCGGTTGAAGGGATCAGCAATGGCTACGATTACTTCCGCTACAACGGCGTGATCTCCGATGTCATCGGCACGATTGGTCTCACCGATTACATCCAGGCGGAGAAATCGACCCGTACCGCGAATGCGTGTGCATCGCTCTATCAGACGCTCTCTAACGGGTCCGACGATACGACACTTGCCTATAACAACTTCTGGAAGGTGCGCAATACGCTAACGCACGCCGATCAGATCAAGGCGGCGACCCTGGTCACGCAGGGGCAGGACGACAACAACGTCAAGACGAAAAACGGCGTGCAGCTCTACGACACGTTGTTCAAGCTGAAGAAGCCCGTGCAACTCTGGCTGCATAGCCGCAACCATGACGATCCGGTCTGGCAGAAGGAATGGGCAAAAGAAGTACTGCTCTGGTATTCGCGCTATCTGTTCGGCGTAAACAATGGTGTGGAAACCCAACCGACCTATGCACGTGAAACTCCGGCAGGCGATCAGCCGACCGGTGGTTCCGACACGAGCAGCAATCCGGACGGCAATGGCAACACGTTGACCGGGCACTGCAAGGACGGACACAACCCGAGAGACTGTATTCCGACCGGTGAGTTGATCGTGAAGGAAAGCGCGTGGCCGACGACAACGACGACGCCGTACTACCTGCGCGGTGACGGCAAGGTTGGTGGGCTGTTCACGTCGAATCCGTCGGAAGGTGTCGACAACCATGCGGTCAGCTTCGATAGCAAGAACACCGTGACGTATACGAGCGCGCCGCTCGCCAATGCAACGCGGTACGCCGGCACGATCATGATTGTCGTGACCGGAAAGTTCTCGCCGGCAGTGACGAACGTTAAGGCGACGCTGTCGGTGGATGGGAACAATGTGACCTACGGGTGGGCTAATCCGCAGTTCTACAAGGGTCTTGAACATCCGCAGCCGATTGTGCCGGGCACGAACTACAGCTTCGCACTCGAGATGATGCCGCGGGACTTCACGGTGTTACCGGGCAGCAAGATCGCTTTGAAGCTCGAAGGTTTCCAGGGGAGCGCTCAGGTGACGCTCGATCTGGATCACACGGCGGTGAATATGCCGGTGGTGCCGAAGGCGAATGTGGTTGAGGTGATGAAGTTGAATTGAGGTTGGTAGGGTGTGGTGAGGGGGCCGCGCGGAGGCGCGGTTCCCTTCTGAATGCTGCGCGTGGCGATTGCACGCCACAGCACGATCAAACGGTGGCTGGTCGACCAGCGCCTCTTCAATTCGGTCAGACAGCCTATGATAAGAACGTCGAATGTCTGGAATGTGGTTATCGCGGTTTTGTTTCTGATGTCGATTTTTTGTTCACCCATGATTCCGTGGCATAGAGACGCCGTCTCGACGTCGTGGTCTCAACTGTTTCTGGGCGTTGGACTGACTATCCAGGGCTTCTCAAGTGACGATACCTCAAAGCCATTCTTACGAGCCCTGGTGGTTGCCTGTGGACTTTATGTAGTGGGTGCGACGGTTTTTCACTGGATTGTCAGTTTAACGAGTCACGTTACGTGACTCGTGCGGGGATGCATGGGCAAAATCGTCAGGCACCGACACCCCGTCCATGTAGAACCAGCAGGCAAGAAGCCAGCTAGCGGCGCGAAGCTGCCACCTTCGCCGGCGTCGCCGGTTTCGCACGCCTCGCCTTGACCAGAGAAACACCCGTCTCCGCCTGCAAACGCCCAATCTCTTCCATCAGGAAATCAATAAACGCCCGCACACGCAGCGGCAATAAACGCCCGTGAGGGTAGAGCAGGCTATAAGGCCGCGAGCGGCCTCCAAACGGCTGCAGCACCTCGATCAGCGTCCCATCGGCCAGATCCTTCTCGACGACGAACCGGTACGCCTGAAACAACCCGGCGCCAGCCTTCGCGAGCGTCACACCGGCGAGCACATCTTCCGAGCACGAATAGTTGCCGTTCAACGACATTTCCTTCTCGTGCCCATCCTCGTTGAACAGCCATGAAATCCGCCGCCCGCTGCTGGGCAGATCGAACTGGATGCACTCGTGCTGTTCGAGTTCGGCGAGCGTACGCGGCACACCCGCACGCTTCAGGTAGGCGGGGCTCGCCACCATCACCAGCGGCGCATCTTCGAGCAGGCGCACGATCATCGTCGAATCAGGTTGTGCGCGCACACGAATGGCGAGGTCGTAGTTCTCGTCATGCAGATCGACGTTGCGGTTGCCCACGTGCACTTCGAGCTTGATCAATGGGTACTTCGCACGGAAGGCGGGCAACATCGGCAGCAGGCGGTGATGGCCGTAGGTGGTCGGCGCAGTGATGCGCAGCGTACCGCCCGGTTGTGCCTGTTCGCCTGTGACGTTGCGCTCTGCTTCGACAAGCTGGTTCAGCGCCTGGCTGCATTCCTCGTAGTAGGACTTGCCGCTCTCGGTGAGCCGGATGCTGCGGGTCGAGCGCACGAAGAGCCGTACGCCGAGGCGCTTTTCGAGCCGCGCGATCGATCGGCTGACCGCCGCAGGCGTGACCCCACCGGCGAGGGCCGCGGACGTGAAGCTGCCCGTTTCCGCGGCAAGGCAGAACAACTCGATGCTTCCGAGCTGGAGATCGTCGAAATATCGTTTCATGACTCTCAGGAAAGGCGCCAGGCCGCGTCAGGCTGCGTCAGGGTTGAGGGCACTCTTTACACCATGTATCAAGAGAAGTGTACCAACACCCGTTTATCGGTTCCATCGGTATCAATAGAATTCATCTCAAGCAGTCACGTGCGCGTTTCAGAATCCATCCGGCTCAAACAGCGGAAACAACCGAACGGAGTCGAGTCATGCCATTCGTCAGCATTCGTATCACCCGCGAAGGGGTTACCGCGGAGCAGAAGGCCCAGGTCATCAAGGAAGTTACCGATACGCTCGAACGTGTGTTGCACAAACCGCCTGAGTGGACCCACATCGTGATCGAGGAAGTCGATACGGATAACTGGGGTTTCGGCGGCCGGACGACGACTGCTATTCGCAAGGAACAGGCTGGCTAGCATGCGGGCCAAGGCCCGGGAGTGGCCTCCCGGGAAACACCGCATCTAACCAAGCAATCGCGCAGCAACCGGGAGTACGCCATGAACGAGTCCAACAGGAAAACCTTTCTGATCACCGGCGCCAGCGCCGGTTTCGGTCGGGCCTTCGCCGAAGCGGCATTGGCAGCGGGACACATGGTGGTCGGCACGGTGCGCCGCGAGGACGACCGGATCGAGTTCGAAGCGCTGCACCGGGAGCGCGCGAAAGCCGTGATCATCGACGTCACGCGTTTCGAGGCGATCGAGCCGATGGTGCGCCAGATCGAAGCGGAGATCGGTCCGATCGATGTGCTCGTCAACAATGCGGGCTACGGTCACGAAGGCATCCTCGAAGAGTCGCCGATGACCGAGTTGATCCGTCAGTTCGAGGTCAATGTGTTTGGTGCGGTTGCGATGATCAAGGCCGTGCTGCCGACGATGCGCGAGCGGCGCAGTGGTCACATCATCAACATCACCTCGATGGCGGGCTATATCAGCATGCCTGGCATCTCGTTCTACAGCGGCAGCAAGTTTGCGCTGGAAGGCATCAGCGAAGCGCTCAGCGCCGAAGTCGAAGGACTGGGCATCAAGGTGACGGCGATCGCACCGGGTTCGTTTCGCACCGAATGGGCCGGGCGTTCGATGGTGCGCTCGGGACGTTTCATCGCGGACTATGACGCGGTGTTCGATCCGGTGCGCGAACGTCGCCGGCAATACAGCGGCCAACAGAACGGCGATCCGGTGCGAGCGGCGAAGGTGCTGCTCGAGATCGTCGAATCCGACGATCCGCCCACGCATCTGTTGCTCGGTAGCGATGCGTTGCAACGGGTCAAGGCGCGACTACGCGCGCTCGGCAACGAGATCAAGGCGTGGGAGCCGCTGTCCCGCTCGACCGATTTCACGTAATTCGCACTCGATAGCCATTGCTTTCCAGTCGGCAAGGTAAAAGACATGTCCACTCCAGTCGATCCACCCATACACGGCATAGGTACTCCTGCCAGTCGACCCGGTTATGCGGAGCGCAACGTCACGCACTGGCGCCGCAATCTCGCGGTCTGCGTATTCGGCTCGTTCACGACGCTGGTTAGTCTCAGCATGCTGCTGCCGTTCCTGCCGTTGTATGTGCAGCAACTCGGCGTGACGTCGCCGTCCGCCGTGATCCAGTGGTCGGGTGTGGCGTTTGGCGCGACGTTCTTTGGCACCGCGATCACGGCACCCGTCTGGGGGCATCTCGCCGATCGCTATGGACGCAAACCGATGCTGATTCGCGCAGCTATCGGCATGGCGATCGTGATGTCGCTGATCGGGGTCGCGCACAACGTCGTCGAACTGGTCGTGCTGCGGCTCGCTGCGGGTCTGGTCGGCGGATACGCATCGGCGGCGATCGTAATGATCGGCACGCAGGCGCCACGCGAGCGCGCCGGCTGGGCGCTTGGCATACTGTCGACGGGTGCGTTGACCGGTAACCTCGTTGGGCCGCTGGTCGGCGGATTTCTGCCCACGTGGGTCGGGATTCGCGGAACATTTTTTGTCGGCGGTGCGATGATTGCCGTGGCCGCCGCGGCGACGATCCTTCTGATTCGCGAAGACTTCGACCGCGAATCCGATGCGAAGAGCAAGGCGCCCAAGACAACCGCACCGATGCCCGCAGCCGATCGCAGCCGGATCGGCGCGCTGCTGGTGACCGCGATGATGGTGCTGCTCGCCAACATGTCGATCGAGCCGATCATCACGGTGTTCATCGGGCAACTCGGCGTGGCGAACGACCACGTTGCACGCACCGCGGGCATCGTGATGGCTGCTTCGGCATTCGGCAGCCTGTTGACCGCCGCGCGGCTCGGCGCGCTGGCGGACCGGGTTGGTAGCTGGAAGGTGATCATCGGCTGTCTGCTCGCAACCGGACTCGTGATGGTGCCGCAGGCATTCGTGACACACTGGTGGCAACTCGCCGCGTTGCGCGGGCTGATGGGCATGACGATCGCCGGGCTGCTTCCCGCGATCGCGAAGCTGATGCGGCAGACGGTGCCTGAACGCAGTACGGGCAAGGCACTCGGGTATTTGCAGTCGGCCCAGTTCACCGGGCAGGTTGTCGGGCCGTTGATCGGCGGACAGATCGGTGCGCATGTCGGCCTGCATCAGGTGTTCTTTGTGACCGGTTCACTTCTCGTGCTGTGTGCGGTGTTGAATCAGTGGGTTCAGTCGCGCAGCGCCAGGTAAGCACTAAGTAAACGATAGATATTCAGGAGCTTTGTCATGGCATCTTCATCGTCGCAATCGCTACTCGAACTACTCGATATTGAATGGCCGATCATCCAGGCGCCGATGGCCGGGATAGCGACGCCCGCGATGGTGGCGGCGGTATCGAATGCCGGCGGACTCGGTTCGCTCGGCCTGGGCGCGGCGACGCCAGCGAACGCCCGCGAATTGATCGCCGCGGTGCGCGAACGTTCCAGCCGCTCGTTGCACGTCAATATGTTTTGCCATCAACCGGCGAAGGCCGATGCGATACGCGAGGCCGCGTGGCTCGAGCGGTTGCGTCCGGAATTCGAACGGGTGAAGGCGGAGCCTCCCACCGCGATACGCGAGATCTACAAGAGCTTCATTGTCGACGAGGAGATGTTCAAGGTCCTGCTCGATACACGGCCCAAAGTCGTGAGTTTTCATTTCGGTGTGCCGTCGCGTGAATGGATTCAGGCATTGCGCGAAGCGGGCATCGTGCTGCTCGGTTCTGCAACGAATCTTCGTGATGCGCGTCTCGCGGTGGCGGCTGGCGTACATGCTGTCGTCGCTCAAGGTTATGAAGCAGGAGGCCACCGTGGGATGGTCGACCCGGATGGCGCCGACGAGCAGCTGGGGACGATGGCGCTCGTGCGGATTCTTGCGCGCGAACTCGATGTGCCCGTGATCGCCGCCGGCGGCATCATGGACGGTGCCGGTATCGCCGCGGCGCTGCGGCTTGGCGCGAGCGCGGCGCAACTCGGTACGGCGTTCGTCGGTACGGACGAATCCAGCGCCGACGCGGGATACCGGGCTGCGCTGTTCAGTAGCGCGGCGCACCACACGGTGATGACGCGGGTCATTTCTGGAAGACCCGCCCGGTGCCTTGCCAACCGCTTCACCGCGTTTGGAGAAAACGTGGCGCCAAACGACGTTCCCGCTTACCCAATCGTCTACGACGCAGGTAAAGCGCTGAATGCTGCTGGCAAGGCGGATGGAGAATTCGGTTACGGCGCTCAATGGGCGGGGCAGGGTGCGCCGCTGGCCCGAGCCATGTCCGCCGGAAAACTGATGGCCGCATTGATCGCCGAACTGTCGGAACGTTAATGGCACCAGGGACGATCTGCGCGGAAGAGAGCAGGTCGACTGCAACCTCGAACATCTCGTGAGATACCCACCATGACGAACACACCACTGACACTAGGCGTCGACCATATCGGACTGACGGTTCGCGATCTGAAGGCCACGCGCGATTTCTTTGTCGATTGCCTCGGCTGGAATCAGGTTGGAGAACGACCCGAGTACCCGGCGGCTTTCGTGTCGGACGGGCACACCGTGCTGACGCTATGGGAAGTACAGAACCAGCAGGGGCGTGTCGAGTTCGATCGTAAAACCAACGTCGGTCTGCATCATCTGGCGATGAAGGTTGGCAGCGAAGAAGCGCTCGAAGAAATTTTCAGGCGCGTATCGACATGGCCTGGGGTTGTGGTCGAGTTTGCTCCGGAGAATCTGCGGCAGGGGCCGAAGCGGCACACGATGGTGTATGAGCCGGGTGGTATCCGGCTCGAGTTTGATTTCGATCCACGGCAGTGAAACGCGCACGCTATCGTTCGCAACTCATTGTGCATATCGAACGATAGCGGGACGCGGCCAGGATTCGCTAGAAATCTGCCACATCTTCACCGAAGCTGCTGATCTCATCAGCAGGATTCCTACGTGCTAGCGATCGGATCGCCCTGACGTCGCTAGTCTGATTGTGCCAATCAATCCCATGTTTATCTAAACACACTAAAAATTGGGGAAGTCTCCCGTGGCAGGCCTGCGTTTATTCAGACATTCTCGCCTCTGGATAAATGCTACGGACGTCTGAGCGAATGGTCAGTCGCCGGTCAATTGAAGCAATAGACGCACTATCTTTTTCAACAGTAAACAGCCCGGGCACGGGAGAAAAAAGATAGCGACGGTTTCACGGAGCGAGAATTATGCACAACACATGGAAAGTGACGGGCGCGCTGCTAGGAGTCTGCGTTAGCGTTGCCTCATGCGGCGGTGACGTGAATCCCGTCTCACGCGCATCGGCGAACAGTGTGCCACTCGCCCAGGCACCGACCACCTCGAGTTTGAACGGAGCAGCAACGCCAGTGAACGACGCAAGCCCGGCGAGTGTCGCTCCCGGGCCGATCGCTCAGAGCGTCGATCCGATGCTGGTTGTTAAGAGCGTCGATCCCATGATCGGCACCGGGAATCTCGACATTTCAGCAGACTGGAGCAGCGGCATTCGCGGGCACGGGCATATCTATCCCGGTGCCACCGTTCCATTTGGCATGGTCCAGCTAGGACCCGATACGACTGGCGGACCCAGCGCCTTGCAGTACGACTGGGATCGCACCTCCGGCTACCAGTACGACGATCCCTATATCACCGGATTCGCGCATACGCATCTTTCAGGCGCGGGGATTGGTTCGGGCGGTGAGGTTAGCTTTCTGCCAACGCTTGCGCCGGTCGACAAAGCGACTCTGGCGAAGATCGCCGGTACATCGGTCACCTACAACGCGCAGTTCAGCCATGCAGACGAGAGCGCTGCGCCGGGATACTACAGCGTTCGCGTGTCTCCGAAGGGGACGGGGAGCCCGCCCTGGAACGTGCAGGGCGCCACGATTCTCGCGGAAATGACGGCGACCTCGCATGCAGGCGTGCATCGCTATACCTATTTCCCGAGCGCGACGACGCAAAAGAGCAGCATGATCGTGAGTATCGCCAATCCGATTGGAGGCTCACTGCAAAGCGGCAAGATCCAGATCGTCGACAACCAGACGATTGCCGGCTGGCAAATCACGAACAACTGGGCCGTCAACAAACCTACTTACTTTACGGCGCATTTTTCGCAACCCTTCGATCCCAATGTCGTGTTCAGCGTAGACGGCAACACGGCATATCTGACCTTTGTCAAAGCCGCCGGCGCATCGAGTGCAGTCGTCACGGTCAATGTCGGTATCTCACCGTCGAGCATGGCCGATGCGGCAGCCAACCTCGCCGCGGAAGTGGGTAAGCAGACTTTCGACCAGGTAAAAGACGCCGCTCAACACACATGGGCTACTGCACTCAATCGCATCCAGATCAAGGGAGGAACTGCAGATCAGAGAACCATGTTCTATACCTCGCTCTATCACGCGATGCTGGGGCCGACGCTTTATAACAATGCCGACGGCAGCTATGTTGGAATGAATTCGACCAACAACAGCAACACCAATCCGCCAACCACCAGCAAACACGCCAATCCCGGGTTCGACTATTCGTCTTCATTCTCACTATGGGATACGTTTCGCGCCCAGTCGCCGTTGATGACGCTGGTTCAGCCGGAGCGCGTCGATGGCTGGGTGAAGTCGTTGCTGACGCAGTTCAAGCAGAACGGGAAGGGCGAATTGCCAGTCTGGCCGCTGGCGCAAACGGAAACGTTCACGATGGCAGGCCACCCAGCGATCCCGATGATCGCCGATGCCTATCTGAAAGGCATCACGTCCGCCAATATCGATGACATCTGGACGGCTCTGACCACGACGCAAGGCGCCAGCGCGCACGGATTCGACCAGTATCGGAACAGCGGGTACGTTTTCTCCGGTGACAACGCGTCGGTTTCGACGACGCAGGACTATGCGTTCGACGACTGGGCTACTGCTGCAGTCGGTAAGGCCGCGGGCAAGGATGCGTCGGTTTACCAGAGCTATCTGAAACGAAGCCTCAACTACGCACATGTCTACAACCCGGCCAAATACAACGGCTGGATATTCGCGGTGCCGAAGGACAGCTCGGGGAACTGGTCGGACTACTTTGATCCTACTGCCGCGGAAAAGACCGACTATTCCGAGGCGAACTCATGGATCGATACGTGGAACGTATTCCATGATTTCCCGGGACTCATCTCCACGCTCGGCGGCAAGAGTCAGGCCGAGGCGCAACTCGACAAGACGTTCGATCCGAACAACCCGCTCAGTTTTCTCAATGGCCAGGGATTCCCGGATCTGACTGGCCGTATCGGCGAATTCGTGGCAGGCAATGAACCGGCCAATCAGATTCCCTATCTGTACGATGTCGTCGGCCGCCCGTCGAAAACGCAAGCTATCGTCCGTACCGTGATGGACGACATGTATTCGCTTACCCTGACGGCGCGTGACACTGCGGACCTGAGCGCGGCCAGTCTGAAGGTCGCGCAGGGCGATCCGCGCAGGGTACGGGCGTCGGGCATTCCTGGCAATGACGACTTTGGTCAGTTGTCGGCGTGGTACGTCCTTTCGGCGATGGGTATCTATTCACTGAATCCCGTCGGCGGGGTGTACTACTTCGGCACGCCCCTGTTCGCCGAGGCAACCATCAGCATTCCTGTTGCGAATGCCACTGCTAACGGCGGCGCGCTGACGTTTGGCCAATCACACTCGTTCACCATTACGGCGCACACAGCGAATGGCGAACCGCCGTCGACGAACAACCGCTTCGTGCAGTCAGTCACGCTCAATGGCACCGCGTTGCATCGTCCGTACATCACTCACGATGAAATGCGTGCTGGCGGAAAACTCGATTTCGTCATGGGGTCGACGGCGAACGATGCGTGGGTTGCGTCCTGGAACGGACAGGACCCGAACACCGCACTCGCGCCGTCGGCGGCTTTCGCGGTGAAGTGATCAATGCGCACCGGCCGCCGCATCGGCACCGCCACCGCCTTTTGCCGGCCGTGTGATCCAGATCAGCGGAATGATCACGATGAAGATGACCGCGGAGATATAGAACACATCGTCGAGGCCCAGCATCGCAGACTGGTTGTTCACCGTCGAATCGAACAGCGCGCGCGCGGACTGCACATTCAGATGCAGCAGCGATTGAGTCGAATCGATCCAGTGGTTAAACAGCGGATTGTTGGCGTTAGCCTGCTCAGTGAGCCGCGTGTGATGCAGCACAGTCCGGTTGTTCCACTCGTTACTCGCGAGCGAGGTACCGACCGCACCGCAAAACACCCGCGCGAAATTTGACAACCCCGCGGCCGCGGGAATGCGGTGAGCCGGTTGGCCCGACAGGATGATGGCGGTGAGCGGTACGAAGAAGAGCGCCATCGGAATACCTTGCAGCAGAGTAGGCAGCACGAGATGCCATGTATCGATGTCGGTCAGGTAATGCGAGCGCATGAAAAAGACGGCCGCAAACCCGGAGAACGCAAGCGTTGCAATGATGCGTGCGTCAAGGCGCCCCATGATGCGACCCATTGCCGGTGCAAGGAGCACTGCGAAAATACCGAGCGGGGCGGTGACGAGCCCCGCATCGACGGAACGGTAATTGAGGTATTCCTGCATCCACTGCGGCAACAGCACGAGATTGCCGAAAAAGACCGCATACGCAATCGAGATCGCAATCGTTCCGCCGAGAAAATTGCGTTGCCCGAAGAGCCGGAGATCGACGATCGGATTCTCTTCGGTCAGCTCCCACATCAGGAAGAACGCGAAGCTGATCACCGCGGTGATGCCGAGCACGACGATCGTCGGTGAATTGAACCAGTCGAGGTCCTTGCCTTTGTCGAGCATCACCTGCAGCGACGCGACCCACGCGATCAGCAGACCCAGGCCAACGACATCGATCGGCAGCTTGCGCGTCTGCGTTTCACGGGAGCGGTAGATCGACCATGTCACGCCCGCCGCAAAGATGCCCACCGGAATGTTGATATAGAAGATCCATGACCAGTTGTAGCTGTCAGTGATCCAGCCACCGAGCAGCGGCCCCGCGATCGGACCGACTGTGGCGGTCATGGCCCACAGCGATAGCGCCGTCGCCGATTTTTGTTTCGGATACGAGCCGAGCAAAATAGCTTGCGACAACGGAATCAGCGGACCGGCCACGACGCCTTGCAGCACCCGTGCGCCGAGCAGGATCGGCAACGTCGGCGCCATGCCGCACAGCCACGACGCGAGCACGAACGCGAGGATCGCGCCGACGAACAGCTTGATCTGGCCGATGCGCTGCGTAAGCCAGCCGGTCAGCGGAATCGACACGGCGTTGGCGGCGGCGAACATGGTGATGACCCACGTGCCTTCATCGACGGATACGCCGAGGTCGCCGGAGATGTTCGGAATCGCGACGTTGGCAATCGATGAGTCGAGCACGGTCATGAATGTGGCCAGTGCAACGGCGATCGTGGCGAGAACGAGCTTGCCGCCTTGCAGTGGGGGAGGTGTGGCGGGTGCCTGAGCCTGGGCCATGGGAAGTCTCGTAGGGTGTGGGTGTCGAGATTGCTTACGTCCGCTTCGGATCAACCTGTGTGTTCGTCGATGCGCCGGCCTTTGCCGCGTGCGCGGCTACCTTTTGCGCGGCGCCGCTCGTCCCGGCATTCCCAGCGTTCTCGGCGATGATGCGGGCGATCTCTGCGTCGGCCTGGTCACCGTAGTTCTCGAACACGCTGGTCTGATACACGGTGTTCTTTGCACTCGCGAGTTCGCTACCCGAGTCGTTCTTGATGTCCACGTCGACCTGCATCGACAGGCCGATGCGCAGCGGGTGTTGCTCGAGTTCCTGAGGATCGATTGCGATACGCACCGGCAGGCGCTGCACGACCTTGATCCAGTTGCCGGTCGCGTTCTGCGCGGGCAGCAACGAAAACGCCGAGCCGGTGCCGGCCGAGAAGCCGACCACATTGCCGTGAAACACCACCGACGACCCATATGCATCCGCCGTCAGTTCGACCGGCTGGCCGATGCGGATGTGCTTCAACTGCACTTCCTTGAAGTTCGCATCGATCCACACGCCGTTCAGCGGCACGATGCCCATCAACGGCGTGCCCGGCGACACACGCTGGCCAACCTGCACCGAGCGTTGTGCGACATAGCCTGTGACCGGCGCGGGCAGTGTGTTGCGTGCGTTCGCGAGGTACGCGTCGCGGACTTTCGCAGCGGCCGCCTGCACGTCCGGATGGCCTGCGATGGTGGTATTCGCCGTCAACGCGCGGTTTGCAGCGAGCTGCTGCTGGGCAGCGTCGAGCGCGGCTTCTGCGCTCTTCACGGCATCGCGTGCATGCGCGATGTCTTCCTGCGACACGGCGCCTGTGCCGGCAACCGTCAACCGGCGGCGCAGATCGTCCTGCGCACGCGACAGATCCGACTGGCGGACGGCGACCTGGGCGAGGTATTGATCGTCGTTGGCGAAGAGGCCGCGTACCTGACGCACCGTCTGTCCGAGATTCGCTTCCGATTGCTGAAGCGCGACGCGCGCGTCGGCGGGATCGAGTGCGACGATCGGATCGCCGGCCTTGACGGTCTGCGTGTTGTCCGCGTTCACGGCGATCACGGTGCCGCTCACCTGCGGCGTGATCTGCACGACGTTGCCGTTCACGTAGGCATCGTCGGTGTCTTCATGGAAACGGGCGACGAGGAAGTAGTACAGACCGTACGCAGTCGCGGCGATCAGGATCACGATGACGAGTAACGCCGTCATGCGTTGGCGCTTGCCGTTGTTGTTGGCCGGTTGAGTTTCAGCGGCAACTTGCTGCGGGGTGTTCATGGTGAGCTCCGGACTCTTTGAATCGGTGTCGTTCATCGGGATGGAAATTCGGGTTCAGTTCGCTGCGCTCTGCTGCGTGTTCGCCGCCGCCGCCGCCGCTGCCGCCGCGACCGGAGCATCGCCCGGTACCACGAGCGCTGTCTGCGTCGCATCGAAGCCACCGCCGAGCGCCTTGATGAGGCCGATCTGCATATCGCGTCGGTTCATCTTGAGCGTGGTCACTGTCTGTTCGGCGGCGAGGCGGTTTTGATCGGCGCTCAGTACCTGCAACTGTTCGGTCAGGCCAGCCTTGTAGCGGATCGTGGCGAGCTGGTACGCCCTGGTCGTGGCATCGAGTGCGCGCTGTGCGTCGCCCATCTGCTTGTCGATCGAACGGATCGACGACACCTGGGTTGCCGCATCGGTCAGCGCGTTGATCAAGGTCTGGTTGTAGTTCGCAACATCGAGATCGAAGTCGGCATAGCGACCCTTCAGTTGCGAGCGCAATTCGCCGGCATCGAAGATCGGCAGATGCACGGCAGGACCGAACTGTGCCTGCCGGCTCGCGGACGTCAGGAAGCGACCCCAACCGAATGCATCGAAACCGAAACCGGCCGACAGATTGACGTCCGGGAAGAACTCGGCCTTTGCTTCCTTCACGTCGTGCATGGCTGCTTCGACCTGCCAGCGTGCCGCGACGATGTCGGGGCGGCGCGCTACGAGGTCGGCCGGCAGGTTGTCCGGCAGCGCGACCGTGGCACCCGTCACACCGGCGCTCAGCACCGGTTCGGCAATCTGCAAGCCGCGATCGGGGCCCTTGCCGAGCAGCGCACCAAGCTGATAGCGCGTGGTCGTGATCTGGCCGTCGAGATCGCTCAGGTTCGAGCGCGTTGTCGCGATGTTGCCGACCGCGGTCTGCTTCTCGACGTCGGTGTCGAGACCGGCGGTGACGCGACCGTTGGTGATCCGGCTGATCTCTTCGCGATTGCGGATTTCGCGCTGGGCGATATCGCGCAGCGCATACAGCTGCGCCAACTGGTTATAGGTACTGGCCACCGATGCGGCCAGCGTCACGCGAGCCTGCTGCACGTCGGCCTCGGCAGCCTTTGCCTGCGACACCGCCTGACCAAGACGCTGACGATTTTTGCCCCACAGGTCGAGGTCCCACGACGCACTCGCGAGCGCGTTGTTCTCGCTATACCAGGTGCCGCCATACGGAGGTGGGTAGAGCCCGTTGGTCGAGAAGAGCTCGCGGTTCCACGAAGAGCTGGCGTCGACCTTCGGCGACAGCGCCGAGCGCGTGCTTTCGATATACGACGAAGCCTTCGCGAGACGCGCCTGGGCCTGCGCGATCGACGGGCTGCCGTCCAGCGCTTCAGCGATCAGCTTCGGCAGTTGCGGATCGCCGAACTGGGTCGCCCAGTCGAGCGACGGCCATTGACCGCCCTCGGCGGGCAGGCTTTGCGTCGACTCGACCTGCGCAGGCGACACGATCTGCTTGTCGCTCTTGATACCGCTGTAATTCGCGCATCCCGCAAGGGCGAATGCCGTCGTCGCGGCAGCGAGAACCATCCGCCTGGACAGCCCGGCCGCGGACAGCGAAAGGCGCTGCATCACCCAACCACACGTATGAAAGTTCCGCTTAATAATGGACATGGCAATTAATGTCTTACGATTTTCTATCAAAATTGGTTGCCGTAACATGATTTATCTCGATGGAATGAGCGTGATTGGCGAGCAGGCGGCGCAGCATGTTCTTTAGAAATCCGACTTCCTCGGGCGTGAAGCCGGTCAGCAACCGGTCAAGCACGTCGTTGAAAATGGCCGGCATCCGGGCCGCAATGGCCTGACCTTCCGGGGTCACCGCGAGCCGGACGACGCGCCGGTCCGAGGTGCTGCGTTCCCGGGTCAGCAGCTGACGCTGCGCGAGGCGGTCGATCAGGCGTGTGACCGCGCTGGCGTCGGTGCCGAACTCACGCGCCAGTTCGACGGCGAGCACGCATCGGCCGCTGGCGACCATGTACAGCGTGCGGCCCTGGGTGGCCGTAATGTCGAGCTCGGCGAGCGTGCGCTGCGTAACGAGGTGCGTGAGCGCCGAGGTCACGCGCCCGACCAGGTAACCGACGTTTTCACCCAGTTCGTAGTCGCCGATCGCGGATGAAGGAGGAACGATTTCGATCATTGTTGACGTGACTAATCAATAGTTGACTAGGCATTATAATTGGCCAACCGAAAATTGCGCGGGAGATTTGTTGCCGCGGCTAGAACACACAGTTGCGATTCGAGGTACTGAGATGACCGTCTACGCGGCGGCGTCCTTAGCTTTTCTGTAGCGTCGCCATGAAATAAACCTATTTCCACCCTAAGATGAGGGCCATTAGGATGTAATAGTTGCCGCATCGAGCGGCCGCTGCATGCGGCCGACTAGCCCCGCATGATCCATGGAGGAGACGTATGTCGACTGAATCAAAATGCCCTTTCAAATTCACCGCTGGCGGCGGCACGACGAACCGCGAGTGGTGGCCCAATGAGCTACCCCTGAAGCTTCTGCGCACGAATTCATCGCTGTCCGACCCATTGGACAAGGGTTTCAACTACGCCGAGCAGTTCAAGAGCCTCGACCTCGCAGCAGTAAAGAAGGACCTGCTCGCGGTGATGACCGACTCGCAGACCTGGTGGCCGGCCGACTTCGGCCACTACGGACCGTTTTTTATCCGCATGGCGTGGCACAGCGCCGGCACCTATCGCACCGGCGACGGTCGCGGCGGTGCGGGCTCCGGTCAGCAGCGCTTTGCGCCGCTCAATAGCTGGCCTGACAACGTCAGCCTCGACAAGGCGCGCAGGTTGATCTGGCCGGTCAAGCAGAAATATGGCCAGAAAATCTCGTGGGCCGACCTGATCGTTCTGACGGGTAACGTCGCGCTGGAATCGATGGGCTTCAAGACGTTTGGTTTTGCCGGCGGCCGCGAAGATGTATGGGAACCGGACGAAGCCGTCTACTGGGGCGCCGAAACCACGTGGCTGGGCGGCGACAAGCGCTACACGGGCGTGCGCGATCTGGAGAACCCGCTCGGCGCCGTGCAGATGGGGCTGATCTACGTCAACCCGGAAGGCCCGAACGGTAACCCCGATCCGCTCGCAGCAGCCGTCGATATTCGCGAGACGTTCGCGCGCATGGCGATGAACGATGAAGAGACGGTCGCGCTGATCGCCGGCGGTCACACATTTGGTAAAACGCACGGCGCCGGTCCTACGTCGCATGTTGGACCTGAGCCGGAAGGCGCGCCCATCGAGCAGCAAGGTCTCGGCTGGCAAAGCAGCTTCGGCACAGGCGCGGGCAAGGATGCGATCTCGAGCGGCCTGGAAGTAATCTGGACCAGCACGCCGACGAAGTGGGGCAACGAGTTCTTCAACAACCTGTTCGGCTACGAATGGGAACTGACGAAGAGCCCGGCGGGTGCGCATCAATGGACGCCGAAGGGCGGGGCAGGGGTCGATACCTTGCCGGACCCGTTCGATCCGGCGAAACGCCGCACGCCCTCAATGCTGACCACCGATCTCTCGTTGCGCTTCGATCCCGCCTACGAAAAAATCTCCCGGCGTTTCCACGAGCATCCGGACCAGTTCGCCGATGCATTTGCCCGCGCATGGTTCAAGCTGACGCATCGCGACATGGGTCCGCTCGCGCGCTATCTCGGCCCGGAAGTTCCGGCAGAAGAACTGCTCTGGCAAGACCCGATTCCCGCGCTCGATCACGTGTTGATCGATGCGCAGGACATCGGCGCGCTGAAGGGCAAGATCCTGGCGTCAGAGTTGTCGGTGTCGGAACTGGTTTCGACCGCGTGGGCATCGGCGTCGACGTTCCGTGGTTCGGACAAGCGCGGTGGCGCAAACGGTGGCCGCATTCGCCTCGCGCCGCAAAAGGACTGGGAAGTCAACCGCCCGGCTCAGCTGGCAAAGACGCTGGAGACGCTCGAAGGTATCCAGAGGGCGTTCAACAGCGCGCAATCGGGCGGCAAGAAAGTCTCGCTGGCCGATCTGATCGTGCTGGCCGGTAGCGCGGGCGTCGAGCAGGCCGCGAAAAACGCCGGTCATGCGGTGACGGTTCCGTTTGCACCGGGGCGCATGGACGCATCGCAGCAGCAAACCGATGTGGAAGCCTTCTCGGTGCTCGAGCCGTACGCGGACGGTTTCCGCAATTACCTGAAGGGCAAATCGTCGGTATCGGTTGAGTCACTGCTGGTCGACAAGGCGCAACTGCTGACGTTGACCGCGCCGGAGCTGACCGTACTGGTCGGCGGCCTGCGTGTCCTGAACACGAACTACGGACAGACGCAACACGGTGTCTTTACGAAGCGGCCCGAGGCGCTCACCAATGACTTCTTCACGAACCTGCTCGACATGAGCACGGAGTGGAAGCCGGTATCGGACGCCAATGATGTGTTTGAAGGTCGCGATCGTGCGACGGGCGCAGTGAAGTGGACTGGCACACGGGTCGATCTGATCTTCGGTTCGAACTCGCAGTTGCGGGCGCTGACCGAGGTTTATGGAAGTGCGGATGCGCAGGAGAAGTTCGTACGTGACTTCGTCGCGGCCTGGGACAAGGTGATGAACCTCGATCGTTTTGATCTCAGATAATGGGCGCTGGGGATAGACCTTAACGGTCTTTCTTGCATCGAAGTAGAACGGCTGATCGTGAGATCGGCCGTTTTTGTCTGGCTGTCGTTTCGCAGCATGTCGGATCTGATGCTCTGATCGGGAGCCTAGGTCAGAACGAATGCGCGTAGTCGCGCACCATCAAGCCGGTCGATAAATCTGCGCCACCGAGCCGAGCGGAAAGGTTTTCGAGCTGACCAGTTTGAGTGGTCTCGGCGCGGGCAGCTCGGAGAAGATCGGTACGCCTTTGCCCAATGCAATCGGATGAACCAGCAGGGCGTATTCATCGACCAGGTTCCCGGCGATGAGACTACGCGCGAAGGTAGCGCCTCCCAAAGCGATGATCGGTTTGCCGCCCTTAGCCTTCAGCATGGTGATTTCGTCGGCGAGATCGCCGCTGGCCACGTAGGGCTGCGCCCAGCTTTCCGCGCCGGGTTGAAGTTGCGCGGTCGGGGCCTGGGCATCTCCGGGTTTCGTGGTCGTGGCGGCCGCTTTCAATCGCTGTTTTGAAAAGACCGCCTTGGGGATCTGGTTCATCGGCGGTGCAAACACCGTGGTGGAGGTGGACCAAAAGGTGGCCATCTCCTGAAAGGAGCTGCGGCCCATGATCAACAGGCTCGCGTTCCACAAGTTTTCCACCTTCCAGGCCACGGCCTCCTGGTCACCGGTAAATACCCATTTGATGTCGCCGTCGGGGCCGCTCACAAAGCTGTCGAGCGACATGGACATCATCAGGATTAACTTTCTCATGGTCTTCTCCCTTCGCTAGTCCGACCCGGGGTTTGATGGTCGGCTTTCACTATCACGACGAACAGCCGCCCTGGAATTCGACACGTTGTTGAAAAAATTTGATGCATGGGCGTAGCGGCACGAAACACGGCAGAGCCACTACAAAATTCAACAATCACTAGATCTCGCTCCCCCTATATTTCGAACAACTGCGAATTCGAACCTATCAAGCAGCGATTCTCAAGCGGGGAGTCCTGACCCGGGCAAGCGGGTTGCTAACAGTGAAACCCTTATGCGAACCACAGCAAAAAAATATTCCAACCTATCCTTTGGAAAGCCGGTGCAGCACGTGCTTCCGTCACGGAAAGCACTTTGGGCGTTAGTGATCTGTCTGCCGCTGTCGGCCTGCGGCGGCGATTCGCCGGGCAATACCGCTTCGGTAGCAAAAGTGTCGAAGGCGTCAGAGGCATACAGCAAGAAACTCGCGATACCGCCACGCCTGCAGTGGCGCGGGAATTTCGGTTACTGCGGTGAAGTCGCGATGATTTCGGCTGGGCTCTATTACGGGCAATATGTCTCCCAGTACGATGCACGCGCCATCGCCAGCAAGAATACGCCCCAATACAAGCAGAGCAGCCAGTTGTTGCCCGGCGTAAACGATGTTTATGCCGCTAGACAGATGCATCTCAAGGCGGTGGAGTGGAACACCGCCACCGAGACCGACACGAACGACTTTCTCGCATGGGTGAAACAGAATGTGCTGGCCAGTTACCCCGTGTTGATCACCCTCTATACCAACCATTATCTGTTCGACGGATCTCGCGATCCCAACGCCGGTGATCCGGAATACGACCATATCGTGCCGGTAGTGGGTATCACATCGAGGCATCCGCTGACGCTGCCGGCCACCTATTCTGGCGATGACGTCATCACTTTCAGCGATAACGGCCTCTGGCCGGTGACGGGTAAGCCGGCTTACTTTTACAGTTATTCCTTCGACGAGTTTCAGAAGAATCGTGCGCAAGCCAATGCGCCGACGGGTTCTGTCTATTCACTATCCAGTAGCGGCACGAATTACGGCATCGCGATCACGGGTGTGATCGATCAGGACAATGAAACGGTGCCTGTCCGCTTGACCGTTAACCATAACTACGAGAAACCCGACATCAAACCGGGTTCCAGTCTGCGCCCGGCACCGATGCCGTTGACCTTGACGGTGGAAGTTTCTGGGCTTAAGCCCAACGTAGCGTACAGGCTGTATCGCTACAACCGAATGGAATCCGTTCCAGACAGCGCATTCAATGCGCACGCGTCGCAAGCCGATAAACAGTGGGACATCAATATCGGCTCGGGATCGAGCTATATCGTTACCGAGCAGATTCAGTCCAATGACGTTGCGGTCTATCGGGCGGTTGCTGTCGACGCGCGGTAGAGCAGGGTAGATCGCCTGGGTGAGGAATCCCGAACGTCAGTGCTGCCCTGCGTTCAGAAGCATCCATATCTGCATTCGAAGTTCGCCCGACATAATGCGGGCGAATGCAGAATCACAACGCTTGCAGACGTAGTGCTCCTCTAGTACGACATCGTTGTTCATGTCGGTGCTGACTTTTGCCAGGTGTTCGTGTGCGTCGGTCGTCGCGGGCCGACCGTGGAGATCGGCGCAGTTCGAGCAGGGTTGAATCCAGAGCTTCAATTGGTTCCACCTGAATTTAGGACATCGAGCATAAATCGACATTAAGCAGCCTGGCACAGTGGCTCGCTGGAACGAAGTATGACGTGGAGATATATATTCCCTTTGGTTTTGTTAAGTTCATCGGAACCAATGTGGCCGAAAACTCGAAGAAAACTGGCTTCGCCTGGATCTGGGTAGCACTCAGTCGGCTTTAACTACTCTATCGCTTCCGAAAATCTGACGCGGCAGGGAGCGAAATGCACGGCAGTCGATAGAACGGTGTTACCAGCCGAACGGTTCGGTCAGCAATAGAAAAGGGGGCCCGTCGCCGGAAAATGACACGGGCATCGGATTTTCCTGTATCAGCGAGCAGCCCGACAGTGCGAACAGCATGAACAGTACACCCCACTTCATGATGATCTCCGTGTCTCAGGGCACGTGGCATGGCGTATGGCGAGGGAGGGGCGATTATCGAGTAAATGTGGCGATACTTCTGTGCATTTTTGTGGCCTCATATGCCGCTTGCGCAAACTGAGCGTCAGCGCACGGCGGCACCTGCTACAGCAAATTGGGAAGTCGGGGCACGTGTGCAGGATGGCGGCTTGATCTTGCCGGTGACTGCAATTGCAACGATGGTGAATGGTCATTACCCGAATCACCCGCACGGGAACCATGCTGCTTTCTTTCTTAGAAAAGAGGGGGCATGCATAGTGGTAATGGATCAGTGGGCTAGCGATATCACCAAGCCGACCATTTCGTCGCGGAGAATATGTCCGAAGGGGAAGCACGCCAACGGAACCTACGTTGACCCGAGTAATAATGCTGAGGCATACAAAATAGTCGAATTAGTCTGTCCAGCGAAGGTTTCGGCTGTAGCTGATGTCAAAGGTGTTCCGGACGACTGGTCTGTATCGCAGCGTGCTGATGGGCTTTGGGTTGATGGCTTGATCGTAACGGACGGGCCGCTGGCTGACAGGGGGGATTTGCAGCCCGAAGACGGGAAGAAGGGTGCAGTGACCTGGGATTTATCCGGCGATCATAGTCGGCGATCGTACTGGGCGTCGTGCAGCTATGGGAAATGGTTGGTGCTCGTCTCCAAGAAGCTGCCGGATGGGATTTTGCGGTGTTCCAGCGGACCGTTAAAGGTTGACTCATCGAACAATCCGGTGATGCGCCTCGAGTGCAAGTGATTCCGAATGTGGTCGTAGATGAGACAGTCCCGCAATGCTGCGGGGCTTTTTCATCGGCGGTTATGCAACGGCATCTAGATCATGTGGTGGGCTGCCCACGTCGCGCCGATAGCAGCCGGGTGGAACCAGCGGCTTCATAGCGCTTCACCAGCCGGCTGACCTCACGCTCACATAGCTGCAGGCGTTCGGCTGCCAGCACGATCGCCAGACCGTGCTCAACGACTGCCTCGATGACCTTCACACGCTCGAGCTCGTGCATGCTTATCGTGATGAATCCACGTCCGTTCATGTCCGGCTCCCGGGCTGTGCGTCATACATTTTGTATCGCTAATTTATCTTATGTCAAGTTTGTTGTCCAAGCTACGCCGTTTGCGGCGAGCAGCCAAGGCAACCTTTTCCGCAGCACTGCTTCAAGTGGCAACAAGCTAGAAAAATCCAGAAGCTCCCACTCCGAGACGCCTGCGATCAACAGGCGTTCCTTTTTCTCAATGGGAAATCCGACTAAACATCACACCGAAGCACCGGCCACACTGCTCCCACCGACACACTCGCCGCAACACCCGCAAATCGCTCAAAATCTGCTCGCAAGGTTGACGCCTCCGTCCGCACACTCCTATAACGTACCAACGGCAAACCAGCAGCGGCACAAATATCATTCTTCACTGCATCACGACGCTGCGCTGATTCTCCAGCATGACTACGGTCGTCCAGCTCGATCACATACAACACCGCGCCACCAACGGCACACACAACAAAATCCATTACCTTACGATCAAATCGATTCCGCTCCCATCTCGCACCACGCGCCACGTCCACAAGTGCGCCCATCGAGACTTGCGCGTAAATCTCAACCCCAACCGGTAGGGCGGCACGCAACAAAACAAAGAACTCCCGCTCCCGCGATGTCATCAAAGATCGCCTCACATAGCTAACCGAGCCAGACTTCCGCCGACCCTTCGCAGCACCAGCAGAACCCAGCACGATCAACACGATAAAGCACGCCAACACGCCAATAATGACCATATATTGCCCACGGATGAGTCGAGAAAGTACAAGACTAAACGCAGCCAAGGCAACCCTTCCGCCTGCACTGCCTGGTCCGGCAACACGCTAGAAAATCCAGAATCTCCCGCTTCGAAACGCCCGCAACCAGCAGGTGTTTTTTTGTACCCCAAGCCCCGAGCTTGTCGGGTTTTCCTGTGATGCATCGTTTCGGTTTGTTTGACGCGTTTTCGCGTCAACACGCACGCACCTGTGCATCAGTTGGCACGATGCCATGCATGTGGAGTTCGAAACAGCGGTGCTTACCGACAAACACATAGTGGAGCAACCACTTCCAACGTCGCTCTCCCCCTCACCTTCAATGAGAATTTCATGCGCACACAACCAAATGCAGGCACCTCCTCTGCGTGGTCACCGAATTGTGATTCCCGACAGGAAGACAATGGCACGCAGGCGCGCGGCGCAAGCTCATCGACGCAGGCACGGCCAACGCCACCGGCCGGTATGCCCCCAAGCTTCGCAGCATCGGACACAGCGCAAAACAAAGGTCACCACACCTACTCACGCCCCGTGTCGAGCATCTTTTCACCCCCGCCAGAAAGACCCTCAATTCTCGATGAACACCTCGCAAGCTTCGCGAAGAGTCAGATAGAGACCGGCGCGCAATCGCCTCACACGCAATCCAGCCAGCCGAGCAGTCCGGCTGGAACGCCCACCGCACTCGCAGAGCCACCACACCAACAGCCGCGGTACTCCGTCTTTTCACCCCGGCCAGAACCATCCTCAATTCTCGGTGAGCACCTCGCAAGTTTCGCGAAGAGTCAGATAGAGACCGACGCTCAATCCTCTCACACGCAATCCAGCCAGCCGAGCAGTCCGGCTGGAACGCCCACCGCATTCGCAGATCCACCACATCAACAGCCGCGGTACTCCGTCTTTTCACCCCGGCCAGAACCATCCTCAATTCTCGATGAGCATCTCGCAAGCTTCGACAGGAATTCGATAGAGACTGCCGCGCAATCCGCCGACATGCGACCCAATCAACAGAGCGGTCCGGCCGGAACGGCCACCCCTCTCACAAATCCACTACACCAACGGCAGCACGACCTGAAGGCTGATTTAATGGAGTTTGCCAGCCGGATACAACAGATGGCTCGAGAACAAAGCGAAAATGCCAGCAAAGCTCGCGCAAGCCTTGCCGGTAAGCCTATTTAAGATTCGTTGACTCCGGCAGAAGCCATCCGCCGGGGTTCTGAATGGACAGGCCTAACGCGCTCTAACCAGTTTCTCGCGTCGCGAGCCAGAACGCACCCAGTTTGTCATCGAGAAACGTCTGGCAGTGGTCCATCGTGGCACCTGCCCGCCGCGGCTCGGCAACAGCGACCTTAGTTGCCGCTATTATCAGATAGCCATCCAGCCGATGTTCGATCAAAACAGCCTCAGGAACGGCAACGCCTTTATTACTCCAATAGCGTTTCTCGTTTGCCGTGTGTTCCTTAAAATCCTTCGGTACGTATTTGCTGATATAAGCCGCCAGCTCGCGCAGTAACCCCTTTCCCTTATACGGACTACGCACGTGAATACCACCCCATTGCATGTCACACAATCGGCCACCAGATTGACCGCATAACCCGTATGCTCTAACGGCTCCGCAGTCCAAGTCAGCGCTGATGAACTACGCGTAGCGCGCCAGAAACATATCCGCGGCCGCTTCGGCAACCTGCTTTTGCTCAGCTTCGCCCAGCGGCCCCTGGCCCATCGTCACCTGTGGCCAGAATGCAAACGCCTTCACCAGCGCCTGTAACTGCAGCGCCGCAAAGAGCGGATCGTCGGTCTTGAGGCGGCCATCTGCGGCAGCCGCCCGGATCCACACGGTCAGGTCTTCTTCGCGTTCACCGAGGCGCGCAACCATGTCACGTGCCCGGTCCGGCGAATGGATGCCGGCCGCGATCGCCACACGTGCCAGCGACAGAAAAGACTCGTCGGTCAGAAGCCGTAATTTACGGTTCAATAGATCGAGTAATTGCGCGCGCAACGGTTCGTCGGCACGGTAAGCGGGCGCATCGCCCTTCTGGCTGGCATCCCACAACTGATGAAGAATCGCCGCGAAAAGCAGTTCTTTGCTCGGGAAATGGTTGTAGACCGTGCGCTTCGAGACGTCCGCCCGGGCAGCAATACGGTCCATGCTGGTCGCGTCGTAGCCGGTTGCGAGGAATTCCTCGATGGCCGCGCCGATGATGGCGCTACGCTTGCGGTCAGTCAGCCGTTGATGGTTCACACTCGAATTCATGGTCTAATTTTACACTAATGAGTGTACTTTTCTGGAAAATAAACTACACTGTGAAGTGTAATTTCCTTCCGGATGAGCTATCTCATGGCGTCGTTTCAGGGTTTTGTCCGTCGCGCGCTCGGCGTTACTACCGCGCAACGCGGCCGTACGCTGTTCAGTTCCTCGCCGCAGCATGATGGCGAACGTTTTCACAACGTCAAGCCGCGCCCGGTCGAAGGGTTTCGCAAGACGCTTGGTATTGCGTGGAACCTGTTGCTCAACAAACCGCGTGGCACGGTGCCGACGGGCACGTTGCCGGTCGAGACGTTGACGCGCGCTCAACTCGATGCGGCGCCCGATCGCAGCCTCTACCGGCTCGGTCATTCGACGATTCTGCTCAAGCTGCGCGGCCAGTTCTGGCTGACCGATCCGGTGTTCGCCGAGCGCGCGTCGCCGTTCCAGAACATGGGCCCGAAGCGATTCCATGCGCCACCGATCGCCCTCGCCGATCTGCCGCCGCTGCGCGGTGTGATCCTGTCGCACGACCACTACGACCACCTGGATCGTGAAACCGTACTTGAGCTTGCGCAAAGCACGGGCGTGTTTCTCACCACGCTCGGTGTCGGAGACCGGTTGATCGAATGGGGCATCGATGCGTCGAAGGTGCAGCAGTTCGACTGGTGGCAAGGCACCGAGGTCGACGGTCTGCAATTTACCGCTACGCCTGCGCAGCATTTTTCCGGCCGCAGTCTGTTCGATGGCAACAGTACGTTGTGGGCGTCGTGGGTGATCGTCGACGATGATCTGCGCGTGTTTTTTAGCGGTGACACCGGCTACTTCGATGGTTTCAAGGCGATTGGCGAACGTCTGGGACCATTCGATATCACGCTGGTCGAGACAGGCGCATATGACGCGCAATGGCCGTACGTTCACATGCAGCCCGAAGAGACCGTGCAGGCGCACATCGATTTGCGCGGCCGTTGGCTCGTGCCGATTCACAACGGCACGTTCGATCTCGCGATGCATCGCTGGCAGGAGCCGTTCGAACGCGTGACGGCACTGGCCCTCGTGCGCGGTGTCGCGCTGTCGACGCCGCGCATCGGTGAGCGTCTGGATCTGCGCGCGCCGCATCAGGGCGAACGCTGGTGGCGTCGCGTCGTCGAGACCGTGGCCGAGCCAAGGGCTAAATGGCGCCTATGTGCTTCACGTGATGCAGGCGATGCGAAGTCTTCGTGACCTCTCGTTCCTGTAAGCGCCGCCGGGGCCATACAACCGGCCGGCGCACTGCGCACTCAGGGGCTACTCGCCGATAGACGTGGCCCCACTACGCATTGATAGCTGCTCGCCAGTTTTGCGTCGCCCGTGCCGCTGTACTGCGGATAAGCCGGGTACACGCAAACGGGTCGCTCAAACGCGACACCCGACGCAGGCACGTAGTTGCTGACATAGTGCGTCGCGACGAACGACTGCGGCGCGCTCCCCTGCTCCACCCACCCCTGCAGCGCGCTCACGACGTCACGACTCGTGTCGTAGCTCACGGGCGCAACGGCGCCGCCGATCGTATTCGCCCCCGGTCCTCCTCCGCAGTGATCCATGCCGGGCACCATCACCAGCCGGAAGAAGCGCTGTGTCGTGTCAAGGTCGCCCTGTTGTTGCACGACGTCCTCGAAGTATTCGATCGGCAGTGTCTGCGCGTTGAACGAATCCACCCAACCCTGCGTCATGACGAGCTTGCCGCCGCGCTGCTGGAATGCCGTGAGATCGGTGTTCGTCGCGTTGATGTACGGCGTGAGCTTCTGGTCGACGAGATCCGCGTCGCTGGCGAAATCGAATGATGTCCAGTCCCAGTTCGGGTTATTGAAGAGCACGGTGCCCAGCAGCGGTTTCGCATAGGTCACCGCATTTATCCCCTGAATCAAGGTCCATTCCGGTTCGCTTCCCAATGCGAAGCCGGGGTAGATCTGTTTGCCGCTGCGCGCGTCCAGCACCGGCGAGTACACATGCTGCGCCTGGCTCACCTGTGCGGCGCTCAGACACGACGAAGCATCCTGCCCGCTCTTGCACTGCAACTGCGTGACATCGAAATGGCAGGCCAATGGATTGGCGAGGTAGCCATCCTTGGTCGCGGACGAACCGCCACAGCTAGCCAGCACTGCACTACTCATCACCGACAGCGCACTCGACGTGAGCAGGGACGCCGGCTCTTTCGCTGGAAGCACGCCACCCCACATGAAACTCTCCATCAGATGGCTATAGGCCATACCCGGCGATCCCGCATGAATGCCGTCATAGTCGGCGGGAAAATATTCGGCTTCCTCCATGCCCTCGGCGCCTCCCGTTGAACAGCCCTCGTAGTACGCATGCTGCGCACCCTGCCCGTAGTACGTCTGCGTAATCGCTTTGGCTGCAACCGTCATCAGATGGATCGACGTATGGCCCCAATCGCTCAACTGAACCGGATTGTTCATCCACGCGAACGTCGTGGAAGCGATGTGTCCGGTGTCGGTTCCCGCAGCGACGAAACCGCGCGCTGAGGCGGACACGATTCCGCTGTACGGGATCACACCGCCGAAGCCCCCCGAACCCACCCCAAACAGGCGGCCGTTCCAGCCGCTTTGCGGCAACCATACTTCTATCCCCACCTGCTCTCCGGGTTGCGTGCTGACCGTCGCGACCACACGACAGGTTGGCGCGGCTAACGAACCGGACGCGCCGGTGATGGACTTGAGATCCGTGCCCGCGGGTATCAACGTAGCCGTCGTGATCGTGGTGCTGGCGATCTGCGCATGCAACAGGTTCGAACAGTCCGGTGTAGCAGTGCTGGTCTCGATCCCGTCACTGGAGCAGCCCGCAAGTGCAGCGACAAACAGTACGATCGTGAAAGACATCGACCCAGCTAAACGCCTGCGAATACCGTACGTTGCACGACGGCATAACTGCGTCACGGCATCGCGATCGACGCGACGCCACACGAACACCGGGATTCGCGGCATGGTTGTCTCCGATTTGTCGTAGATAGTCGGAGCAAGCGTAGAAGTCGCGCATCGATCAAACAATTGAAATGATTTTATGGCAGCAATCACGATGTGTGATCGATCGACGAGGTAGGCGATTGACCGGCGGTGTCAGTTGTTTCAGGGACAGACATCGCAACGCAAGCCAGGTTTAATGATCGCCGATGTCAAATGGATCGCCGCAGCGTGTTATGCCTTTTCCATAACATGGCGTGACATAGGGTTCGTTCAACGGAATGTCGAAGGACGGCGCTTTGTTGAACATGCAGGAAACCTTCTGCTTCGGATGCAATCTGAAACCGGAATCGTCGCCGCCATCGGTCTGTCGATCGATGCTGGTCCCATCAAACCGTTCATGAACTGTTGATGTCGAAATGAGCTACTCACACTCAGCAACACCATTCTGGCTCTGGATCGTGCTCGCGCTGGTCGTCTGGCGTGCCGTTCGTTCGCTGCGCCCGAGAATCATGTCCGTGACCCGGCTACTGATTTTGCCCGCGCTGTTTTCCGTCTGGAGCCTGGGCAATATCGAGCAGCGCGTCGAAGGGCACGCGGTTTCCTTCGTGCTGCTGGCGGTCGCGATTGTCGTCGGTTTGTGGGCGGGCTGGATCGTAGGCAGCGCGGGCGCCGTGCGTGCCGATCACGAACGCGGGCTGGTTGAACGGCCCGGAGGAATCATTCCATTGATCGTCGTGCTGGTCAGTCTTGGTGGCAAGCTGCTGTTTTTTTCTGGGGGCTCGCCGGGCACCGTTGGCACGCTGTTCTCGATCGCGCTTCTGGGCCTGCTGTGGGGACGCACGCTGCACTATGGGATCCGCTATATGCAGGCACCTCAGACGCCGTTGGGTATGGCGCTCAACTAGGTCGAGCCTGCGTTGCGCAGATGCGTGGGGTTGGTTGCAGTGTCTGCGCGACATCCGTCGCGATCAAACTAGCGGCGCAGTTGCGCGCTGCCAATTGCCGCCCTTACTCTCCCCACGCGATGCAACAAACGTAGCCCGTCGCCCCATCGATCCAGCGAAAACACAGCGGCTGCGGCGCACGTTCCAGCGAGCGCACCTGCAAGCACTGCACGTCCTCCGAACGAGGATCGACGGTCGTGGCGCGCAGCACATCGGCAACCGCAATACCGAGGCCCGTCGCTTTCAGCAGCGCTTCCTTTGCGGTCCAGCAGCGCATGAACATCTGCGGTTGCAGGTCGTCCGGCATGCTCTCGACCTGTGTGTGCTCATCCGCGCTTAGCGCAACTTCCGATATTTCCCGCCAGTCCAGCGCGGCATCGAGTTTCTCGATGTCGACGCCAATCGTGCGTTGCGCCGAGAGCGCAATCAGCGCCTGACTACCCGAATGCGACACGTTGAACGCCAGCGTCGGGTAATCGCGCAACGACGGTTTCCCGTGTGCATTGGTTTCGAATTGCAGCGCTTCAGCGGACTCGCCCGTACGCGCCGCCAGCAGCGCACGCAACATGTGACGTGTGACGACAAAGCATGCGCGGTCCGCGAGACGGCGGTATCGATCGGCGCGCTGCAGTTCGGCGGTGTCGAGCGTATGCCGCATCGGCAGTAGCGCGGCTTCGTCTTGCGGAATATCGAGGCGCCACAGTTCGACGTCCGACGGAAGATCTGCGTGAACGACGCGCGTGGCAATGGCGGGATCGAGTATGGCAAGCGGCACCTTGCTCACGCTTCTTCATCCTCTTCCAGCCCCGCCAGCAGATCATCGACCGCGCGATACACACGCTCGACAACCTCAGGCCCGACTCTACGCTCCAGCTCGCGATAGTTCGCCTCAAGATCTTTCGATATCACACGCACGAGATCATTGCTCGCATCGGTCAGCTCCACGAGCACGCGGCGTTGATCGTCGGTGAAGCGTTCTTTCGTGACGAGCCCGAGGCTTTCCATACGTGCGAGCACGCCCGCCATGCTCGGACTCGAAATCGTACAGATGTCGGAGATCTGGCGCGGCTCCATCGGCCCCTGCTCATTGAGCGCGCGGATGATGCGCCATTGCTGTTCGGTCAACCCGTGTGCGGTGATCAATGGGCGAAAGCGCTCCATCATCTTTTCGCGTGCCCGCAGCAGCAGCATCGGTAGATTGCGGTGCATAACGCGAGTGGCATCGGTGACTGGCATGACGAGACCGTTAAATAGCAGGGGAAAAAGCTGACGGACAGTCAGCGGTGGAGCGACTGTCTCTGTCAGCCCCGGGAAAACCCGTGCCTGAAGAAAAGTCTGTTGACCGCCAATCTGGGCAGGCTCAATAATACTAACATGTTAGTGTTTCGCCAACCCGCGATGCACTACCCCTTGTTTCCAGACGTTATTGATCC
Organism: Paraburkholderia acidicola; assembly: GCF_002362315.1. Lineage (GTDB taxonomy): Bacteria > Pseudomonadota > Gammaproteobacteria > Burkholderiales > Burkholderiaceae > Paraburkholderia > Paraburkholderia acidicola. Next base: position 175,672 of record NZ_MTZV01000001.1, on the reverse strand, counting down.
TCATGTTCGCACTTGCCGACTATCTGCTTCATCTGGAAAGTGAGCCGCTACCGCGCGATACCGATGCGCAGACGGCGGCCGCGCTGCTGTTGCAACGTGTGACGTGCGCGGTGCCTGTTACGGGAACGGTGTACGGCACACTGCTGAACGACCGCGCTGCATTGTCCGCACTCGGTGATGCAGTGCATGAAGCACCCTACAAGGCTCCGCCGAAAGCGCCCATCCTCTACGTCAAGCCGCGCAATACGCTGACCGGTCATGGCACGTGCGTTACCGTACCGGACAACGTCGCAGGAGCAAGCGGGCCTGGCATTGAGGTAGGCGCATCGCTGGGCATCGTGATCGGGCGCACGGCAACGCGTGTTGCTGCCACCGAGGCATTCGACTACATCGCCGGGTACACGATCGTCGCGGATCTCAGCATTCCGCACGCAAGCGTGTATCGCCCTTCAGTGCGTTTTCGCGCGCGGGATCGCTTCTGCGCGATCGGCCCTGCAATTGTGGCGCAGCGCCACGTCGTCGATCCGGACGATCTATCGATCACGGTTCACATCGAGGGCCGTGCGCCGTTCGTGGCGAGCACCGCAACGACCGTGCGCAGCGTCGCGCATCTGCTGGCCGACGTTACCGAGTTCATGACGCTGTCCGCGGGCGATGTGCTGACGCTCGGTGTGCCATTCGGCTCGCCGGTTGCGCATGCCGGCGATACGGCAACGATGACGATAGCGGACTGGCCATCGTTGCGCCTGTCGTTCGTCGGCCCGGACGCACTACAAGGAGGCCAGTCATGATGCGCGCCCGCGTGGCCTATGCCGGCGCGATTCACGAAGCGCATCCTGCGGGCAACGGCGTGCAGCTCGCCGACGGCCGCGTGCTGCGCGAAGACGAAGTCGTGTGGCTCGCGCCGTTCGAGGTCGGTACGATCTTCGCGCTCGGCCTGAACTACGCGGAGCATGCAAAAGAGCTGCAATTCTCGAAGCAGGAAGAGCCGCTGGTTTTTCTGAAGGGCCCAGGCGCGGTGCTCGGACATCGTGGCTTCACACGTCGCCCCGACGGCGTGACCTCCATGCATTACGAGTGCGAACTGGCGGTCGTGATCGGTCGCACGGCACGCAACGTCTCGCGCGATGCGGCTATGGCCTGTGTCGCCGGCTATACGATCGCCAACGACTACGCGATCCGCGACTACCTCGAGAACTACTACCGCCCCAACCTGCGCGTCAAGAATCGCGATGGCGCGACCCTGCTCGGCCCCTGGCTTGTCGATGCCGCCGATATCGCGGACGTCACGCAACTTGAGTTGCGCACCTACGTGAACGGCACATTGCAGCAGCGCGGCAATACGCGCGACCTCGTCACCGACATCCCCGCGCTGATCGAATACCTGAGCAGCTTCATGACGCTCGCACCAGGCGACGTCATCCTGACCGGCACGCCCGAGGGCGTCGTCAACGTCAATAGCGGCGACGAAGTCGTCTGCGAGATCGACGGACTGGGGCGTCTTGTCAACACGATTGCAGCGGATGCGGTGTTCGGTCGTCGCCAGGCACGGCCCTGATCCTCTCCGCTCCCCGAGAACAAGGACATTGCCATGCGTATCGAACATCTGATCAACGGCCGCGAGCAAACAGGCGCCGACTATTTCGAAACCGTGAACCCGGCGAATCAGCAGGTACTCGCCGAAGTCGCACGCGGCACAGCCACCGAAGTCGACGCCGCCGTGCAGGCAGCCAAGGAGGCGTTCCCTGCATGGGCGAGCAAACCCGCTGCCGAGCGCGCAAAACTGATCCGCAAGCTCGGCGAACTGATCGCGAAGAACGTACCGGACATTTCCGCGGCGGAAACCAGTGACACCGGCCAGACCATTTCGCAGACGCGCAAGCAGCTGGTGCCGCGTGCCGCCGACAACTTCCATTACTTCGCGGAGATGTGCACACGGGTCGACGGCCACACGTACCCCACCGATACGCATCTGAACTACACGCTGTTCCATCCGGTCGGTGTGTGCGCGCTGATTTCGCCATGGAACGTGCCGTTCATGACGGCAACGTGGAAGGTCGCGCCCTGCCTCGCCTTCGGCAATACGGCAGTACTCAAGATGAGCGAGCTGTCGCCGCTTACGGCTTCGATGCTGGGTCAACTCGCGCTCGAAGCCGGCATTCCCGCCGGTGTGCTCAACGTCGTGCACGGCTATGGCAAGGAAACCGGCGAGCCGCTCGTCGCACACCCGGACGTGCGCGCCGTGTCGTTCACTGGATCGACGGCAACGGGCAACCGGATCGTGCAGACCGCGGGTCTGAAGAAATTCTCGATGGAACTGGGCGGCAAGTCGCCGTTCGTGATTTTCGATGATGCCGATTTCGAACGCGCTCTCGATGCCGCGGTCTTCATGATCTTCTCGAACAACGGCGAGCGCTGCACGGCCGGTTCGCGGATTCTCGTGCAACGGTCGATCTACGCACGCTTTGCCGAGCGCTTTATCGAGCGCGCGAAACGCCTCACGGTGGGTGATCCGATGGCGGACAGCACGATTATCGGACCGATGATCAGCCAGGCGCATCTCGCCAAAGTGCGCAGCTATATCGAACTGGGGCCGAAGGAAGGCGCGACGCTCGCGTGCGGTGGGCTCGATGTGCCCGATCTACCCGATGCGTTGCGGCAAGGCAACTTTGTGCCCGCTACGGTATTCGTCGATGTCGACAACCGGATGCGCATTGCGCAGGAAGAGATCTTCGGCCCAGTCGCGTGTCTGATTCCGTTCGACGACGAGGCCGATGCCGTGCGGCTCTCGAACGACATCGCCTACGGCCTCTCAAGCTACATCTGGACCGAGAACGCCGGTCGCGCGCACCGCGTTGCCGCCGCGATCGAAGCCGGTATGTGTTTCGTCAACAGCCAGAACGTGCGCGATCTGCGGCAACCGTTCGGCGGGACGAAGGCATCGGGCGTGGGCCGCGAAGGCGGCACATGGAGCTATGAAGTGTTCCTCGAGCCGAAGAACGTGTGTCTGTCACTCGGTTTGCATCACATTCCGCGCTGGGGCGTATAACCGATCGGCACGCGCGTCGAGCATTACGTTGCCGCGCGGCGCGACACTGGAGATATCGATGGGCAAGCTCGCGCTGGCGGCCAAGATCACGCATGTGCCGTCGCTGTATCTGTCGGAACTGGACGGTCCGCATAAAGGTTGTCGTCAGGCAGCGATCGACGGTCATCATGAGATCGGTCGTCGCTGCCGCGCGCTTGGCGTCGATACGATCGTCGTGTTCGACGTGCACTGGCTCGTGAACAGCGAGTATCACGTGAACTGTGCGCCGCATTTCGAAGGCGTCTATACGAGTAACGAGCTGCCGCATTTCATCCGTAACATGCCGTACGTGTACCCGGGCAACGTCGAACTCGGTCATCTGATCGCCGATGTCGCCAACGAAATGGGCGTAAAAAGCCGCGCGCACAGCGAGACCACGCTCGAACTCGAATACGGCACGCTGGTGCCGATGCGCTACATGAACGCGGATCAACATTTCCGCACGGTATCGGTGGCCGGCTGGTGCATGTGGCACGACCTTGCGACCAGTGCGCGCTTCGGCCTCGCGGTACGCAAGGCCATCGAGGAGCGCTACGACGGCACGGTAGCGATACTCGCCAGCGGATCGCTAAGCCATCATTTCGCGGACAACGGCACCGCCGAGCAGTTCATGCACAAGGTCTGGAGTCCGTTTCTCGAACAGATGGACCGCAAGGTCGTCGATCTCTGGGAAGCCGGCGACTGGCCGACCTTCTGCGCAATGCTGCCGCTCTACAACGAGAAATGCTGGGGCGAAGGCGGCATGCACGATACCGCGATGCTGCTCGGCGCACTCGGCTGGGACCGCTACGACGGCAAGGCCGAAGTGATCACGCCGTATTTCGGCAGTTCGGGTACCGGCCAGATCAATGCGATTTTTCCGGTCACGGCGTTGCCTGCCTGACCTTGACCGATAAGGAGTCTGCCATGCCTCATCTAACGCTCGAATACAGCGCAAACCTCGCCGACGACACCCGCATTGGCCTGCTCTGCACAGCGCTTGCACACAGCCTCGACGGGCAGCGCGACAGTGATAGCGGCGCACGCGTTTTTCCAACCGGCGGTATTCGCGTGCGGGCGATCCGCTGCGAGCATTACTGCGTCGCCAACGGCCGCCCCGACAACGCGTTCCTGCATGCGAACCTGAAGATCGGCGCCGGCCGCTCCGAAGCAGTCCGGCGTGCGACCGGCGACGCACTCTTCGAGATCATCAAACAGCACTTCGCCGCCGATTACGAACAGCACGGCCTCGCACTATCGCTTGAAATCAACGAGTTCGGCGAAGCGGGTACGTGGAAGCACAACAACCTGCACGCCCGGCTTAAGGCCTGAGTGAGCACACCGCCGCACGGGATCCTCATGCTAGACGACCAAACCATTCGCGACCTCGCCGCCCAGCTCGACCACGCGGAGAAAACCCGCACGCAGCTGCGTCATTTCTCGCGCACCTATCCGCAGATGACCGTGCAGGACGGCTATGCGATCCAGCGCGAATGGCTGAAACTGAAACTGGCTGAAGGACAGGTCGTGAAGGGCCGCAAGATCGGGCTCACGTCGCGCGCCATGCAGCGGGCATCGCAGATCGACGAGCCCGACTACGCACCGCTGCTCGACAGCATGTTTATCGAAAGCGGTCAGGATATCCGCGCGGATCGCTTCATCGCGCCGCGCGTCGAGGTCGAACTGGCCTTCATCCTGAGTCGTCCGCTCACCGGACCGGGCGTGACGCTGTTCGACGTGCTCGATGCGACTGCGTGGGTGACACCGGCTGTCGAGATCATCGATGCACGGATCGAGCAGTTCGATCGCGAAACCAAAGCGCCCCGCAAGGTCTACGACACGATCTCCGACTTCGCGGCGAACGCCGGCATCTTGCTGGGCGGCCGGCCGATCCGGCCACTTGACGTCGATCTACGCTGGGTTGGCGCCCTGCTCTATCGCAACGGTGCAATCGAGGAAAGCGGGCTGGCGGCGGCCGTGCTCAATCATCCCGCTACCGGTGTGGCGTGGCTCGCGAACAAGATCGCGCCGTACGACGAGCGTCTGAATGCCGGCGACGTGATCCTGAGCGGCTCGTTCACGAGTCCGATTCCGGCGCGCGCCGGCGATACCTTCCATGTCGACTACGGGCCGCTCGGCGCGATCGGTCTGAACTTCGTCTGAGCGCATCCAATACACGATCAGAACTGGTAATTCACCGACACGTCCGCCACCCCATTCGTCGAACGCTGCGTGATCGGGCTATGCGCTGCGCGGCCGACCAGTTGTTCGATCGCGCCATCTGCTGTCATGAACCAGTGCTTGTTGATGAACCAGATCATCGTGATACCGGCGCCGACCGACTTCAGTCCGGCATTGGCCGAATAGCGCGGATAGCCTGAACGCGCGGACTGCGCGTCGGTCACGCCGAACCAGCGGTTCATGTAGCGCGAATCGGCGAACGTGGCCGTCGGTCCGCCGAACCAGTAGAACGTCTTCGAGCTGCCGGGCAGCGGCATATACGCGCTGATGTCGCCAATCCATCCATCGGTGCCGCCAAGGCTGCGCCGCAAATCCGCACGCAGTACCAGCGGGAAGTCTTTCGATACGACGTAGTCGGTGGCGATCTTGATCTCGGCCGCCGGGTTGATATTGCCGAGGCCGTTCAGGTGCTGCTGATCGTCGGCGGCGCGGCGGCCCAGGTCGTAGGCAATCGCAATGCTCGTGCGCCAGTGGTCGGTGTTGATCACGTTGGCGCCGACGCCCTCGCCGGTCGACGCGAAGAACAGGTCGCGATAACGCAGATCGATACTCGGGCCGGCCATCACGCGGTAGCGGTCCGAGCCATCGGAGCGCGGCTGGAAGGTCGCCGCTGCACCGAAACTGAACCGCCAGTTGGGTGTGCTGGCGGGGTCCGGGTCAAACAGCTTTTGCAGCGGCACGCCCGCCGAATACTGCCATTCCGCGAGGGGTGAAGGTGTTTGCGCGTGAGCGGGCGCCATCGCTGCCACGCCGAAACCACACGCGATCGTCCACGCGAGGACACGTGTCGCCGGCTTACAGGTCGGTTCTCTCTTTGTTATCCACATTCCACGAACTCCCGGCTACGCGCCGTCAACTCCTGCATGCGAGCGATCGGCAAAAACGGCATCTGGTAGCGCTACGACACAGCGTTACGGTTGCCGTCACGTAATAACGACACGGCGCAATGCACAAGTTGCCGCGACCGGTGTGCGCTGGAAGCGATCTCGCTTCGAACAGGTCAGATTTGCGCACCCGGCCGAAGCATTCAAGCAAGTGGTGTACCTGGTGCGAACACGTGTAGGGAGGACGTTTGCGGATGCGGCGTGCTGCGTGATCGGCTGGCGCGTTAGCGTTCGAGATGCAGGTGCGACAGGTGCAAGGCAGATGCAGGTGCATCCCGGACGTCAGCACGATTCGCCGTTGCAGCCGTCCGTCGTCGGCACCGTGCCGCTCAGCTCGCGAGACCTGGCAGAAACACCTCGGAGAGAATCGCCGAAGGCGCCCGCCACTGGTCCGGGGAGTTGTAGTTGCCCGACGTCACGCACAGCACGAAATCGAGCCCGGGAAAGACAAAGAGCCGCTGGCCGCCGTTGCCGATCGCCGCGACGAAGCGTTCGCCGTAGCTACCGCCCTTACCTTCCTGAAGTGCTTCGCCGACATACCAGAGGTAGCCGTAATGCAGCCCCGGATAGCCGATATCGACGAGCGCAGCCGGACGGAAACTCTCGTGCAGCCACGCCGCCGGCACGACCGTCTTGCCGTTCCACTGGCCATCGGCAAGCACCATCTGGCCGATCCTCGCCAGTTCGCGCGGCGTGAGCCGGAGTCCGGACGCGGCGTAGGCTTCGCCATCGGCGGCCTTCGACCATTCCGTCGAACCGATCCCCAGCGGCGTAAAGAGAACCTCACGCGCGAAGTCGGGCAAGTTCCGACCGGTTCCCCTCTCGATGATTTTCGCCACCAGCGCGACGTTGCCGCCGCTATAGATCCAGCCCTTGCCCGGATCGCCGACCACCGGACGATCGAGCACGTAGCGGTATCGATCGGCGGCGCTGTCCATCGCGGTCTCGCCGTTCGCCGGATCGGTGTAGGGCAGCTTCTCGTTCCATTGCATGCCGACCGTCATCGTCAGTGCGTCACGGATGGTCAGACGGGCACGCTTCGGATCCGCAGCAAGATCGGGGTACTCGGGGAACTGCGCGAGCAATGACGCTTCGACCGCGGGAACCTGGCCGCGGGAGAGCGCAATGCCGTACAGCAGCCCGACGATGCTCTTGGTGACGGAGCGTATGTCGTGCAGCGTGTCGGGCCCAAATTCGACGTCGCCCAACGGGCCGCGCCGGCTGGCATCGTCGCCCTTGAAGTAGCGCTCGAAGACGATGCGGCCGTCTCGCAGGGCGACCACACCGTGCACGCCGGCAAGCCGGCCACTTGCCTGCAGGCTGTCGAAGCGGGTCACGAGACCCGGTTTAAACCCGGCAGCTTCCGGTGTAATGGTTTGCCAGTCGGTGGCGGCAGGTGTGGCCGCCTGTGCATGCGTGGCAAGAAGCGTGAGCGAATTTGCCGCGCACAGTGCGCCGAGATTCTTTAGAAACGTCCGTCGACTGGCAGTGTTCATGGGGCGATGTCTCCTGGAAGAAATCGTGCAATGCGCGTGTCGTTGCGCGCCCAACGTTCGCGGTGAGCCAGTCTAGCAAATAGCGTCCCGTCGATCATCAACACTGCAGTTGTCGCAATGCAGCGGGCAGATCATTTTTGCAGGCTTGTCCACGTCTGCCACATCTGCCGGTATGCGCGCTCGACCTGGCGCGCGAAACGCGCGCCGTCCATCAGTGGCGATGCTTCAAGGCGTGGACGCAAGCGGCTGCGCAGTGCCGACAGTCGTGGCAGATCGCGCGCGAGGTCGACCGCGATGCGCACGAATGCGTCGTCGGTATATGCCGCGAGTTCGGACAGGCCGAGATTCGCGAGCTGGCTCAGGCCCGCGCGACCCGCCGCTGTCTGTCCAACCCGCGTGACAACCGGCACACCCATCCATAGCGAGTCGAGGCTTGTCGTATGGCCGTTGTAGGGAAACGTGTCGAGACCGAGGTCGATCTCGTGATACGTAGCCAGATACGCTGCGCGCGGTCGGAACGGGACGAAGCGCACGCGCCCGGTGTCGATGCCCTGTGCGTCTGCGCGCTCGATGAGCCGATCGCGGCCCTCGCCTGCCGCTGACATCAGCACCAACCGCGCGTGCGGCAGCGCCTGCATGACGCCGGCCCACATCGCCAGCGTGCGATCGGTCAGCTTGCATGGATTGTTGAGGCAGCCAAGTGTTACTTCGCTGCTATTCGTGCGCGTCGATGCCGGCAATGCGTTGACCGTGGGCGTATCAGTCAATGGGTCGTAACACCAGAACGATTCCAGCGCGCGCACCGACTGTTCGCTGTAGTGGCTATCGTGCCAGGGCGGATCGAGATGCGCATCGGTTAGCCGGTAATCGATTGCGTCGATACCGGTCGTGCCCGGATAGGCGAGCCACGCTACCTGCACCGGTGCCGGCTTGCGGGCAAACAGCAGTGGACGGCCGTCGGCCATATGCATCGTCAGATCGATGAGGATGTCGATACCGTCGGCGCGGATCGTCTGGGCAAGCTGTTCGTCGTCAAGCGTGCGTACGTCGCGCCATACGTCGGCATAAGCGGCGATGCGCGCGGTCACCGCGTCCGGTCGTTCGACGCTCGCATAGCAGACAATCTCGAATGCGTCGTGATCGTGATGTGTGAGCAGCGGGGTCGTGAACAGCGCCTGGCAATGGTCGCGGAAATCGGCGGAGACATAGCCGATGCGCAAGCGCCGGTTCGTCGAACGATCGTTGCAATGCGGTTTCCGCGTAGCCCGAAACGCCACTTCGTGCCGCGCTGACCAGCGACGCGATTCGTCGCGCACCGTCTGCGCATCATCGGACTGGAACGTCAACGCATACAGCAGGTTGCTGTGCGCAATCACATTGTCCGCATCGCAATCGAGTGCACGCCAGTAACTCGCGATTGCATCGTCGAGCGCACCGCTGTCCTTCAGCACATTGCCGAGATTGTTGTGACTGACTGAGTGTGCAGGATCGATCTTCAGCGCGCGATGCAGAGAGGTCTTTGCATCGTTGGTACGACCGAGTGTGCGATACAGGTTGCCCAGGTTGTTGCAAGCAGCGACGCTGTCGGGACGCAGCCGCAAGACGTTGTCGAATGCATCCGCTGCAGCCGCGAATTCGTTGAGCGAGCGGTACGCGTTGCCGAGGTTGTTGTATGCGTCAGCGTGATCGGGTTGCAGTTCGATTGCGCGACGGTATTGGATAATCGCATCGCGCTGGTGGCCGGCTGCGTGGACGGCATTGCCGAGGTTATACGCGGCGTCAGCCGAAGCGGGATCGAGTTCGACCGCACGTTCAAGCGTTGTTAACGCCTCCGGATACTCACGCCGTTCGCACAACGCTACGCCTAGATTCACGTGTGCTGCCGCGTTGTATGGATCGCTTTGTACCGCCGCACGCAGCGACTGCATCGCTTCACTGAAACGCCCCGATACCCGCAGCACGTTACCAAGGTTGGTCAACACATCCGCGTGACCAGGTTGCACGGCCAGCGCGCGGCGATACGCCTGTTCTGCCGGGATTACGTCGCCGAGATGCTGATACGCATTGCCCAGATGATTCAGCGCATCGACGCTAGCTGGGTCGAGATCGAGGACGTGAAGCCATGCGTCGATGGCTGGTCGTGTGTCGCCTTTTGCCTGCAGCGTATGGGCCAGCACGACGAGGATGTCGGCAGACGCCGGTTGTTCGGCAAGCAGATCACGGCAGGCGTCGATTGCGTCGTCGAAACGCTGCAGCGCGACCAGAACCTGAGCGCGGCCAAAGCGATAGCGTGTCTCCTGCGGCTCGCTCGCAAGCGCGCATTCGACCGATTCAAGCGCGCGCATGGCATCGCCGCATTGCAGGTCGAGGATGCCGAGCCTGAACCTCGTGTCCGCATGCGCAGGCCGCGCGGCAAGCACTGCTTCGTAGAGGCTGCGTGCCGTAGTCAGATCGCCGGCCAGATGATGGGTTTTCGCCTGTGCAAGTAACGCGGCGATGCCCTCCTCCGTTGCGTGCCCATCCGCAGGATTCGCAGGATTCGCCGGATTCGCGGCAGCGGCCGGAGGGCTACTCATGCGACGGCGTACCCATACGCGATACCTGCAGCCGTTCGAAGGCATCGACGATCGGTTGCACGAAGGCATTCTTGTGCGCGAGTGGACCATCGGCCGCCTCGCGATGGATCAGCATCGTCGCATTTGCTTCGAAGACGAAGACCCGCCCATCGGGCAGCAACGTGAAGTCGATGCCGCTGTAGTCGAGATCGAGCCGACGCCCGATCGCCGCCACCGCTTTCGCCGCGCGTTCACCGAGCGCCGTTCGCGGGTCGTCGAGAAAGCGTCGTTCCTCGTCGATCTTTGCGCGGTCCGCCGTCATATCCGCGGAAAAGTAATGCACCATCCAGTGCGACGAAATCGCAAGGTGATAGGGAAACGGTTCACGATCGACGAACACGGTCCGGTACTTGCGGTAATGGCCGTCCGTACTGCGGAAATCGATGAATTTCGTCAGATAGCACGGTGCGTCGAGTGCCTTGAGTGCGGTCCATAGTGTGTCGAACGATTCATGCAGCACGAGACCGTCGCCACCGTGTGTAGCAAGCGGGCGCATCAACAGCGGAAAACCGATGCCCGCTACTTCGAGTCGCTCTGCCAGCGCGCGGTATGAAAGCGGCCGCGCGTCGACCCGAATGCATGGTGCGACCACGACGTCGTCGATGCCGGCTAGCAGCAGTGCCATCCGGTGACGTTGCGTCCGGGCAACCTTATCAGGCCGGTTCAGCATCGGCCGCCCGCAGCGCTGCGCAAAACGCTGCAGCCGCGCGGTGAGGGGCTGCGCAATGTCGGGCTCGCCGATGGCGTTGAACACGAGATCGAACGGCGGTAGTTGCGCGTCTTCTGTGTCGTGCGCGTAGTCGATCGCGTACTTGATCCGATAGGTGACATCGGGTGGGAGCAAGGTTTCGAACGGCACGTTGCCGCATGCCTGGCCCGAACACAGGATCAGCAGATGCCGTCGTGCATGCTGTGCTGGCTCGATAAACACGCGTTGCAGACTGTAGGCACGCGACCGGTGTTGCTGCGCCTCCGCGCCCCGCCCTTGCGCCTCGAAAATCGCGGCGAGATTCTGGTGGGCAATCGCGAGATCGGGATGCACCTTTAGCGCGTGGCCGTACCAGTGCTTCGCTGCATCGTACTCGCCCTTCATGTAGTAGACGGTGGCGAGGTTGTAGAGCGGAATGGCTGCAAGGTTCGGCTCGCCAGCGGTGATCGTATCGAAGGTAGCCAGTGCGATGCGGTGGGCGAGAAAACCGGTGTCGTCGCCCGCTGCCTGCAGCGCTTCGGCCAGCGCGGCATGCAACGCAAGATTGAGTGGATCGCGGTCGAGTTGTTGCATCAACGCGGCTAGTGAGTCCGGCCTTGAAGCGACCGCAAGCGCATCGTTGCACGCGGTGTGGAATGTGCTCATACGTGTTGCAACGAGAATCCGGTTAGCGTATCGACCGTGGCTTCCGTCACCGCGTTGTACAGCGACACAACGATTTCCTCGCGGATCTGCCGCAAAACCACTTCCGGCAATGCGCCGGGTCCGCCGGAGAAATTAAGGGCATTGGTCATCGTCGGGGACCCGAATAAATTCGTTAGCTAAATGCAAGCATGGTCGCGCGAAGGCGTGTGTCGAACCGCACTGCCAGACCAGACTAGCAACGCGTGTCGTCACGCAAACAAGCGATGAAGAGGGAGAAGCGCCGTCAATTCGGCGATATAGGCGGGATTGCGTAGCGCGCAGGCGCAGATCGCGGCATTTATCGGGCCACGTGGTTGCCCATCACGTAAACGCAGGTCGCGATCGATCCTCGATACTTGCGGATTACGCCAGAACAGCTTTCAACTTACTTCCATTGACGCTAGCGATTTTTGCTAACCGTCAGCTACAGCGACGCAGGTTGCCGACTCGAGTGCCCGGTCGCAACGCCGGAGCAGGCGCGCAAAGCGCCCGACCCCGTCCCGTTCCGAGCAAGCCCCTATCATCGACCCCGCTGAAGAATAATGCTTTGATCGAACGATCCCCACACCGCTATCGAGCGAGGCCTGGTGTTATCCCAACTCCTGATGGGTGCGGTCACGACGCCAGACAGACTGCTCGTCAGCACGCTACCCGGGAAGCTCAGCGCAAGCCCGCTAAACCGGTTGACGATGCGAAACACGGAAGCATCGCCGGTGGCGACTTTCTGGAAATACCACTGCTGCTGCACCGACGAACCCGTTGACGAGAGTTTGACAGGCGCGCCCCAGGCTCGACCCGCGTCGCCATCGTTCACTCCGAGGTAAGCACCACCGATCGAGAGGGTAAAGAATCCGTCGCCCGTCGCCTTGAACGTCCACGCGCCAGATGCGGGCGTCGGTACATTAGCCTGCGGATTGCCGGGATGCGCAATGAAATATCGGCCGCTGGGTGAGTCAGCGGTAATCGAGTGACCATTGGCATCCGAGTAGTAGACCGACACGGGATCAACCGTCGGATCGAGGTGCGCGGTGATGTCGATATATTCACCGTCAGACTGCGAGCAGCTGAACGCGCAATAGGCACGGAAGGTCTGGCCAAGCGGGCTGGACGACGTCTTCGTTGCGCTATCCACGAACCACCGGTACCAGGAAGCCGAGTTGTACGGGACGCTGCCCGCATAGGTCCATTGCTGGGTAGCAAGATCACTCGACGTATAGAGTTTTAGCGTCGTTGCCGGCAGGCCGTAATCGAAATTGGGGGTTCCGGGCTTTGAGATCGTTCTGTCCTCGGCCACCGCGATGTACTTCTGCAGATAGACGTTCCATGAAATGCCCATGACCCGCAGCGTTCCATTGGTATAGCCTGCGTCAAGCAAACTGCCGGCGTTATCCGCAGGGGTGACAAACGTCTCGCTTCCCGTCGTGTCGGCGGCAGGGCCGCCCTGGGCAGTCAGATCGGTGGATGGGCCTTGAAGATTCGCTTCGAGCGAGCTCGACACGGGGGCGCGCGCGCAGGGAACCGTAGCCGCGCTCGAGGCATCGCACGTCCAGTTGGTGCCGAGTACCTGCTGCCACTTCCCGTTGTAGAACTTCTGCCAGGACGAAGACGTCATCTTGCGGCTAATCGGCGCTCTTGCCACATGTGCCCACATGTAGTTGTCGAAACCCGATGGTGCGCCGTTCTGACCGACTATTCTGCTCGTGTAGAAGATATAGAAATATCCCGATGCATAGTCGACGAACAACCGGGGGTCGCCATCGCCATAGTAGTAGTAAGGCGTATGCGGGTCGCCTTTGCCGTACGGCGAGCTCACGATCGGAGACTGCAGCGTCCAGCTCGCGCCCCTGTCTCTGGAGATCGCGTAGGAAATCGCGTCGACCCGCGGATTGGTGCCGAACAGTTCGTTATGCACGATGCCATACCAGTCCCCCGTATCGGGATCGACCCACACTCCGATCATGTCGCAGTAGTCGGCCTGCGTATAGGAGGTTTGTGATTTGACCGGTGTTCCGAACAGCTCGGTTGCTACCGGATTGCCGTCGTTGCAAAGCACACGTGTGTCGTACTGGGAGTGAGCCTGTGACAGCGAAACGGAGTCGACATTCGCGCCACTATAGAAATCCCAGACGTGATCTGCAGGGACATCGTCGTACTGCGAGTACGCGTTCTCAAGAAAGAACGTGCCATCCCGATCGATGAAGAGCGAATTAGGACTGTCCGAGTAGACGTTCATCGATACCGGCGCCGATGCATCGAACGTAACGGCCTGCGTGGGCGCTGTTTGCAGTAGCCCAAACAGGACCGCGCCCAGCGCAATCAGCGAAGTGCGACTTCCAGTTCGTTTCATGACGTTCCTCGTTTGCATAGATTCGACGTACATCGACAGGGATGGCCCATGCGTCAGCGCGGCTGCCGTCAGGCAAGCGTCGCCGCGAATTCAATCGGTTGCGCATCCAGCTGGTGGAGATCGAACACGATGATTTCGTTAAAACCAAGCCTGAGCCATGGCGCGGGGCAATAGAGTCTCGTCTGCGGACCGATGTGCCAGTAGCGGCCGAGATTGCGGCCATTCACCCAGACCATGCCCTTGGTCCAGCGACTCATATCGACATAGGTGTCCCCCACCTCGTTCAGTTGAAACTCCACCTTGAAGAACAGTCCGCCTTTTCTGGCGTTCGTGACCCCAGGGCGAAGATTGGCGATGAATGCCTCATCCATGGGCAGCAGGCGCACGTCCCAGCCCGTCAGCACGCTACTCTGGCCGCTCTGATCCTGCAGTGCAACCGATTCGAGAATGCCTTTTCGATCGACGATCGCATGTCCGTAATTGACACGACCCATGCCCTCCACGAGGATCTCGAGCACAGGAGAAGGCGACGTTACCGAGGCTGTCAACGGTAGTGGCGCATGATGCGTGACGTGCAGACGGCGCGCGTAGTCGGCCGGTATCGCCGCTCGCGAGATACCCCCCATGTACTGATCGCCGATGCATACCGTCGCGTAATCGTGAACGTCGGTGACGGTGAGCGCCCCGCCGGCGTAGCGCGGCAGCTGCTTGCGGTACAGCACGAAGCCGAACGCCTGGCCATACATCTCGAACGGCTGTGGGTTGACCGTCTGGGAGGCCGGCAGTGCCGCAGGCAGGTTGTCCCAGATAGAAGCATAGGGAACCGGAGCGAGCGCGTCGGACCGGTTGCGCGTGATCGTGGCGATCGGTCGCGGTACCGCAGGGAGCGAGGATGGCAGATAGCCCGCGATGAGATTCCGGTACCTTGTGTAATGCGCGGTCGCGACACCTTGTTCGCTGATCGGAGCCGCGTAGTCGTAGCTGGTGATGTCGGGCTGATACTCGCCGGAATTGCCATCGGTATTCGCGCCGGCGAAGAAGCCGAAACTCGTACCGCCGTGAATGACGTACAGATTGAACGACAGCTTTTGCTGCATCAGCGCGGTTAGCGTTGTGGTGATGTCGGTGGCGGTGCCTTGCAGGACCGCGTCGCCCCAATGCGTGAGCCAACCCGGATAGACCTCGCCCGCCATCGCCGGTACGCTCGGGTAGGTCTGGCGCGATGCCGCGATGTCCGCGGCCGTTCCGCCGCTCAACGCGATCGCGCCGCCTGTCACGTTCGAATGATTCTGCTCGAGCTCCGAGAGGCCGTCTTCCGTATAGAACGGACCCTGGATTCCGCCTTGCACCCAGAGCTGACGGACCTCTTCCATATAGGTCGGGTCGTTCGCATACGAGCCAAATTCATTCTCGATCTGGATCATCAGGATCGGTCCGCCGTTGGCGACGAGCAAGGGATTGATGCGTGGTATCAACTCGTTGATATAACGCCCGACCGCTGCCATGTAATGCGGATCGTTAGCCGAATTCGTCCTTAGCTTGATGTCAGGATGGCGCAGCAGATAAGACGGAATACCTCCCAGATCCCATTCGCCGCAGATATACGGACCGGGGCGCAGCAGCACCCACATATCCTCGTCCTGACAAAGCCTGGCGAATGCTTCGATGTTGCGATTTCCGGTTTCGAAGTCGAAGTGACCCGGCGTCGTCTCGTGGTAGTTCCACATGATGTAAAACGCGACGGTGTTCATACCCATCGCCTTTGCCATCCTGATCCGATGCCGCCAGTATTCGACCGGGATGCGCGCCGGATGCATCTCGCCACTGCGGATCTGCAGCGCGCGTCCATCCAGCAGGAACTGGCTGCCATTCGGGCTGAACGCGAAGGTGTGGCGCGCTCTCACACGTGGACTGACAGATTCGGCGGAAAGCATGTTTGCGGAATTCTGGGCGCCGCTATTGTTCTCGCTACCGTATGCCGACATGAACGGTACCAGCGCGGCCAACGAGACAAATCTTCTTCTATCCATTTCGCCTCCTCCAGCAAGTTCGACTTTGCGTAGTCGGTTTTTTTAAGCCACATCACTGTGGACTGCCGGGCGACGATACACAGCGGATAGAGAGGTGTGCAAACTTTTGATGACGATTCCAGATACTGGATGCTTTGGCACGATCGCGCCATGTTGCAAGCTTCAACAATACTCAAAGCTACTGGTCCTCTTATGCTTTCCGAACGACTCTATATAGCGAACCATCGCGAAAGCGACCTTCGTAAAGCGGTATCCAAACTCACTCACCAGGGATAGAGATGAAGCCAGACAGGAGCTGTAACGGCAGCAAGCAGGGCCGGCTAGCTGCACTCAGTATCGTGACGATCGGAATGCTGACGCTGGCTGGGTGCGGCGGCAATGATGGCGGTTCGTCCTCGAGTAGTGCCGCAAACCTGAAGCAAACCTCAAACAAGCAGGCAAACCCGTCAGCGAGCAATCAACCTTACGTCGATACGATCGCTTATTCGATGAACGCCAACGACGGACTTACTGCATCGCAGGTCACCGAAAAGGCCGCCGTGATGCAGCATCAGTGGACATCCGGCAGTACGACGATCAACTACACGACGACCACGGGTCACCTGACGGCGGCCGACTCGCAAGGTAATCCAGAAGCATCGATGTCCTACGTCGCCTACACCGCGCCGAGCGCCGACGGTACACCACGGCCTGTGACCTTCATCTACAACGGCGGCCCGGGTTCATCGTCGATCTGGTTGCGTCTCGGTTCGTTTGCCCCGACACGTGTCGCCACACCCGACCCGCTGTTCGGCAACAACTGGCCGAACTATCCGCTCGTCGACAACAAGGAAAGCATGCTCGACGTGTCGGACCTGGTGTACATCGATCCGCCGGGAACCGGGCTTTCCGAAGCCGTTCTGCCGAACACGAACCAGGTCTTCTGGGGCTGCGATCCGGACGTCAAGGTGATCCGCGATTTCGTCGAGCGCTATATCGCCGTCAACAATCGCAGCAAGTCGCCGCTGTATCTGTACGGGGAATCGTATGGCACGCCGCGCACCGACATGCTCGCGCTGTCGCTCGAGTCCGCAGGCGTGCATCTGACGGGGATCGTGTTGCAGTCGTCGATCCTGAACTATGGGTCGACCGACGATGCCGCCGATGACCTGCCGAGCTATGCGGAAGTATCGGCCTACTACAACCAGGTTTCACCGGCACCAGTTAGCCTGAGCGCCTACGCGCAGCAGATGGAGCAGTTTTCGACCGCTCAGTATCGTCATCTGAACAACGGCACGCCGCCGTTGCGCACGCTGCAGTCGTGGTCGCACACATCCGGTATGAGCGTGCAGGCATTGCAGAGCTACTTCAGTCAGAACTGGTTCTCGGACACACTGGTCAGCAACGGACAGATTGGCCGTTATGACGGACGCGTGACGTTGCCGGACTCGGACCCGCGTCTGCAGAGCGACAACGATCCGTCGGACATCCTGATTTCGCAACCGTTCACGAATGCCCTTGCGACGCAGATGCCGGACTACCTCGGCTACACGGCACCGAACTCAACCTACGTGCCGTTGAACGACGGCATGACCTGGGATTTCTCGCACGGCGGTCAGTCATATCCGGACACGATCCCCGATCTGCTCGGCGCACTGACGCTTAACCCACGGCTCGAAATCCTGTCGGAAAACGGCTATCACGATCTGGCCACGCCGTTCTTCAATACCGAGAAACAGCTCGCACGACTCCAGACAGTGCCTCACCTGAATCCGAACCTGCAGGTGAACTTCGTTCAGGGCGGTCACATGATCTATCTGGATGATGTGGCACGGCCGCAGGTGAAAGCACATCTCAAGCTGTTCTACGCGGCCAAGCAGATTCCGGGTGCTCTCACGCTAACGACGCTGCCGCAGCCGTGGCGTGACGAAAGCCCGGCGAGTTCGCCGACCGTTAGTACGTCCACGGCGGTGACGTCAGCAGCCGCGCCGTGAGCGCCGCTGGTGTACGCGTTGTTACTGCAAACCCGCTGTTCGCCTATCCAATGCGAGTGATCATGTCTCTAATCAATTTGATGCGACGTATTTCCCCGTTGATTGTTCTCGGTGCTGTGATGAGTAGCGCGCATGCGTTGCCGCCTCAGGCGGTGGCGCCTGTCACGTTGCCGCATGGCAGTCATGGTGTGGATGGTCCGTTCTTTCCGCAGAATCGCGTGGCGGCCGTCACGCCGTCCACCGGCGCGACCTTGCAACTGCAGGCGCAGCAGCGCGTCGAAGCACGACTCGGCGCTAATACAGCGCTCAGCAATGGCGCTTCTGTGACGAAGGCGCAAGCGCAAAGCGGTGGTCTGGGGTATGTCGCCAGACACTTCGATGAGATCGACAGTGCTCATACCGGGCGCGTGTCGATGAGCGATGTCAGGCAGTATCTGCAGCAGCAACAGCGATAGTCAATGACAGCGATCCGGCAGTTGCCGGATCGCTCTTTACCACCTTTTTACTTGCCGCCGCGATAGAGATATCTACAATATCGGCAACGTCAAACAGCGAATGGGTGCCATGAATAACCGATGTCGTCGATCGTCGAAGAATCTCACTGCCTGAGTGGCAGGACGTCCGCGTGCCCATTCTTTTAGCCGCCGTCTTGCCAGCAGGCAGACGGTGCGCGCCGCAGTAGCTTTCTCCAGCCACTTTATCTAGCGCCACCTGAACGCGGGTTTTTCTCGCGTCCGGATGAACGCGCCTTGCGAGCGAAACTCGCAGCGCGGCGGGATGCGTGCGCGCGCATCGAATGCGGGTTCGCTATGTATCTAGCGATCCCAGGTCATTACTTTACGCATCAACCCTGCACTACGCATCTCACCGAGGTCTCTCATGTTCGAAATGAACAAGAACTATAGCCGCGAGTACATCCACACTGTTTGCGGCGGCAGCAAGCAAGCGTTTCTTCCGACGAAGAATGGCAAGGTGGTCGCCGCGTGCCTGCGGCCTGATCTCAACCCACAGGCACCGGAGGTCATCCTCTGTGATGGCGGTGCTGCGGCTCGTGCTGCCGGCAGAACGCTCGCCAGACAGGCTGGCGAGATCCCGGTTTTCCTCAAGCTCGAAACGGATCTGTTTCGCTATGTGGGTCAATTCGCCGTAGGCGAATCGTTGACTGCGCCGCTCGACTGCGCGCCCTATGCGCATAAGAGCAGCTTCACCGCTGCGCAGATTTCGCGCGTCCTCAAGATGAAGCGCCGCTAGCCTGCGCAGTTGTACCCGAATGAGTCGCCGCCGTTTTCAGAAAGCGACGGCGAACTCTTGCACAACTCGTGCACGTTAAGCAGCCGCTGCAGCCAGCTGCACCGGCAGATAGTTCTGCAGATACTCTTCGAATTCTGCCCTCACCTCGGGATGCCGCAGCGCGAATTCGACGGTCGCCTTCAGATAGCCGAGCTTGCTGCCGCAATCGAAGCGCGTGCCGAAGTAGCGATACGCCAGCACCTGCTCTTCGGCAAGCAGCGATTGCAAGGCATCGGTGAGTTGCAGTTCGCCGCCCGCACCGGGCTTCAACGCGCGAATGTGCTTGAAGATGGTCGGCATCAGCACATAGCGGCCGACGACGCCGAGATTGGACGGTGCCTTCTCGGGCGCAGGCTTCTCGACGATACCCGAGAGCTTGATCACATCTTCTTCCCACTCGCGTCCGTCCACGACGCCATACGAGCGGCTGTCTTCGCGGGCGATCGTTTCGACGCCCACCACCGAGCTGTGATAGTGGTTGAACACATCGACGAGTTGCTTCATGACCGGCCGCGTGCTGTGCAACAGATCGTCCGCGAGAATCACCGCGAACGGGCTCTCGCCGACCAGTTTTTCGGCGCACAGCACCGCATGTCCAAGCCCGAGCGCCGTGGCCTGTCGCACGTAGAAGCAATCCACATTGGCCGGCTTGATGCCGCGCACGAGTTCGAGCAACTGGTCCTTGCCGCGCGCTTCGAGTTCGGCCTCGATTTCATACGACTTGTCGAAGTGATCTTCAATCGCGCGCTTGCTGCGCCCGGTCACGAAGATCATCTCGGTGATGCCGGCCTCGATGGCCTCTTCCACCGCATACTGGATCAGCGGCTTGTCGACGATGGGCAGCATCTCTTTCGGACTGGCCTTGGTGGCCGGCAGGAAGCGTGTTCCGAGGCCCGCCACGGGAAACACGGCTTTGGTGACTTTCAGCATGGTCTGCATTCCCACATCGGTTAATCAATCTTTGCGGTCCGTTAGCGTGGACGGCACGGGGCGCCGCCACACAGGCCGGAAACTGTCCTCAAAAAGATTAGCGGAAAAATATTCGTTTTTCCGTAATGAATTCATGCGACCGATCGTGAATCGGGCCTGTCGATCGCATGCTGTCACATCGCGAAATTTGATCGGGAACAGTTACGCGATGAAGCGCTTGAGTAAAACTCAACGCGCAATTATTACGTGAAATCCGGGCGTGGCTTATTCGCTTTCGTCGAACTGCGGAAGCTTGCCCGGATTCATCCGGAAGCGTCCGATCGGTTCGTTGCGCAACGCTTCCCGGTAGGCGGATACGCCCACCAGAACCAGCAGGACGGCGATCCCCGCGAGCAGGTGCATGGTCATGGCTTTACTCCTGGTCAAATGAATCCGAGACTCAAACTAGCACGACAAAATCGACAAATAATTCGGCGACCCCGGCAGTTAATTTTTTCAATCCATTCGAGTCATCAATTCGACTTGTTATTTCAGTTCGTGAGAAATTTTTATTCATTTTTCGAATTGCCGATGTTCTACGATAGACCATGCGTAGCCCTGCGTCTGCAGAACATGTCGCGTGCAGGGTCTGGGCTGTGTATATAAGCAAATCACGCGGTATGGATAAGGAGCGCGCATGAGCGATTCGGCCTTCGAAGCAACCGGCACTTCGCTGCCCTTTCAGGCGCTGCCGGCCAGCGGGGCCCGCGCGGAAAGCGCCAGCAAGGATCATGTCATCGACGCCATGCGCGGGTTCGCCGCGCTGCTGGTGGCCTATTTCCATTGCCGGCAGGTCGAATGGATCGGCATGCAAAGCTTTCACCAGATGGTGGGCAGATCGCTCGATTTCAGTTCGATCGTCGCTTACCTGACGTTTCCGGTGGCGTGGGGTTCGGCCGGCGTGCCGATCTTTTTCGTCATCAGCGGTTACTGCATTCATCGTGGCGCGGCGCAGCGGCTCGCCCAGAACCCGGCCTGGCGGCTCGATGCGACTAACTTCTGGGCACGCCGTTTTGCGCGCATCTATCCGGTACTGTTCGCCGCCCTGCTTCTGACGCTCGCGCTCGACTGGGCCAGCCTGCAATTGCCGCCGGTTAGCCACAAGGTGCGCGAGATCGGTTTGCAGGCGTTCCTCGTCAATCTGTTCTCGCTGCAAGGTGTGGCCGGCAAGACCTACGGT
Organism: Paraburkholderia acidicola; assembly: GCF_002362315.1. Taxonomy (GTDB): domain Bacteria; phylum Pseudomonadota; class Gammaproteobacteria; order Burkholderiales; family Burkholderiaceae; genus Paraburkholderia; species Paraburkholderia acidicola. The sequence continues at coordinate 154,187 of NZ_MTZV01000001.1, read as the reverse complement.
TCGAACGGCGCGCTCTGGACACTGTCGCTCGAAGTGCAGTTCTACGTAATCTATCCGCTGCTGTTCGCCTTGCGGAGGCGCATCGGGATCACGCCGGTGCTGGCGCTGGTCGCGCTCGTCAATGTCGTGTCGGCGTTCGGTCTCGAGCGTCACGACATCCAGTTCTTCACGTCGTACTGGTTGTCGTGGACGCTCGGCGCATGGATTGCCGATACGAAAGCGCATGCGGCTGCTTCTGCACGGCCGCCGTCGTTGCTGCTCTACGGTGCGGCAGCGGTGTTCACGGCGCTTGGCTGTGTCGCGTTCCATTTCGGGCAGTACGTTGCGTTCCAGCTATGGGCGCTCGGCTTTGCGTGCTACCTGTATCGCGCGCTCGACACGCGCCGTACCGCTGGCGGGACCGCAATGCGCGCACTGTCACGGCTCGGCGATTTCAGTTTCTCGCTATACGTCGTCCATCTGCCGATCTTCGTACTGCTGTCGTCGCTGCTGTTCCGCTCGGCGCTGCAACAGTCGATCTGGCCATCGTTCGGCTATATGCTGGTCGCCATTCCGGTTGCCTATGGGTTCTACCGGCTGGTCGAGCTGCCGGCGATGAAGTGGTCGGCGAGCCTGAAACCGCGCAACTCGAATCCTGGCAAAACCTCGAACGCGACAGTACGCGCCTGACACCGCGCAACGGTCAGCGCTGCAACGCCTCCAGGACCGCTGTGCGTTCCTGATCTCGCCGCAAACAAACGTAACGCACACATCGTTGCGCTCGTTACGTGCGGCGCGAGATCTCAGCCTGCCACCGCCTTCAAGATCCGCTCGACCGACGCCACATAGTTGCCCGGACCGAAGCGCTGACGTGCGACGCGGTTGCCATTCGCTACCAGTTGCTCGCGCAGGCTTTCATTCGCGCGCAGTTCGGCGAGCGTATCGGCGAGCCCATGTGCATCGCCGGGCGTACACAGCAAACCGTCCACGCCGTCATCGATAATCTCGACCACCCCACCGGCGCGCGCCGCAACGACCGGACGCTGCGCCAGCATGCCTTCGACGATCACCCGGCCAAACGGCTCGGGCGTAATCGACGTATGCACGACGACGTCGACGGCGCGCATGCATGCCGCGATATCGTTCTGGAAGCCGAGAAAATGCACACGGTCACCGATCCCGTGATTGACGACGAACGCCCGCAATGTGGCTTCGTAATCGTCCTCACCGAACAGCGGCGCACCGACCAGCACCGCATGCATATGCGGATTGAGCACGACGGCTTCGAGCAGCACGTGCTGGCCTTTCCAGTGCGCGAGACGGCTGAACGAGCCGACCAGGAAAGCTTGCTGCGGCAGATTCAGCAGTGAGCGCAACGTCGCTTGCGGCACATCGGCCAGCGCATCGAACGGCGCAGCGGAAATGCCGTTGAACACCACGTCGACGCGCTTGCTGTCGAAGTTCGTCAGCTCGACGAACGCGCGCTTCGATGCAGCAGAGTTGGCGATCACATGAGCGAGTCCGAGCTTCGCGCACCATTTGATGATCGCCAGTTGCTTGCCGCCAAAGTGCTCGCTGGTGACGATATCGCGTAGATGCCAGACCACCGGCTTTCGGGCGAAGCGGCCGGCAAGCGCGCCGATCACCATCGCGCGCTGCGTGTTCGCATAGATCACATCGGCACGCCGGGCCCGTTTCACCGTTGCCCGAACCAGCGCGACGATGTCCTTGAAGGCCCGCCACTTCGGTACCGAACCACCGCGCTTGCGTACCTCACGCAGTGCGCCCGACTTCAATACGTTGACCGTGACACCCGCCCGGTCGAGCGCGGTGCGAAACGGACCGTCGTCGAACAGCACGACTTCGGCGCGCGCACGCAGCGCTTTCATGATTTCGAGCAGCGACAGTTCGGCGCCGCCGAGCACGCCGCTTTGATCGACGGCGAGGATGCGTGGGGTATTCGCTAGCGGTATATGGGCGTCCGCGGGCGGCGCGTCGAATGCAGGCAACGAAGCGCCCTGCATCTTGGGCACGGCCGCGCGTACATGGGAAAAGAAGCGTTCGCGAAAATGCGCCGTGGAGAAACGCTCGGCATTGCGGCGACAATCGGCGGCGGCAAAGCGCTGCGGATTATCGGCGAAGTCTTCGACCGCCGCGACGATCGACTCCACGCTCTGCTCGCCGAAGAACAACCCGGTTGGCTGCGGGTGCGAGAGATCGCGGACCGTTTCGAGCGCACCGCCCTTGCCATAGGCAATGACCGGCGTGCCGCACGCCTGTGCTTCGACCACCGAAATACCGAAGTCCTCTTCGGCGGCGAAAACGAAGGCTTTCGCGCGACGCATCCGGTCATGCAGCACCGCGAACGGTTGATAGCCCATGATCTCGATGTTCGCTGTCGCCTTCGCGCGGATCTTCTGCATGTCGGGGCCGTCGCCGATCACGACGAGCTTGCGCTCCGGCATCTGCGCAAACGCTTCGACGAGCAGATCGATTTTCTTGTACGGCACCATGCGCGACGCGGTCAGATAGAAGTCTTCTTTCTGTTCGTGCAGCTTGAATGCATCGACGTCGACGGGCGGAAAGATCACGTCCGCTTCGCGCTGATACACCTTGTGAATCCGGCGCGCGATAAACGCCGAGTTTGCGACAAACGAATCCACCGAATTCGACGTGCGGACATCCCAGTTGCGGATGTAGTGCAACACCAGTCGCGCCAGCATCGACTTCGGACCGCGCGTCAGTTGCGACTGCTGCAGGTACTGATGCTGCAGGTCCCAGGCATAGCGGATCGGCGAATGCACGTAGCTGATATGCACCTGGTCGGGACCGGTCAACACGCCTTTGGCGACCGCGTGGCTACTCGAAATCACGACGTCGTAGGCGGACACGTCGAGCTGCTCGATGGCGAGTGGCATCAACGGCAGATAGCCGCGGTAGCGGGTCCGCGCGAACGGCAGGTTCTGGATAAACGATGTCGTGGCCGTTTTGCCACGCAGGAACGTGCGGTCATCGAGAAAATCGACAAGGCTGAACAGGTCGGCATCCGGAAAGCACGCGACGATCTGTTCGAGCACGCGCTCCGCGCCCGCATAGGTGACGAGCCAGTCGTGCACGATCGCGACGCGCACCTGGCCACGCGCACCTTGCGGCGTACGTGCGGCGAGCGATGTACTGACAGCCTGCGCGAGCACCGGCGCAGTCAATCCGCTACGCGCGGCAGGACGCAAGGCGGCTTCTTCGACGAGATCGTGATTCATGCGCTTTTCCTCGAGTTCAGTCGCACCAGCAGCGAACGCGCGAGATCGCGCAAGGCAGGCGTCATCGTGAGCGACCAGCCGACGTTTGCGCCGACCACCAGCACCACGGCAAGGGCCGCGGCGCCGATGCCGGACAGGAACGTCGACAGCCACAGCGTGCCGAGCAGGAACGCGAGATGCGCGAGCATGTCGAGCACGATCGGACGCATACGGATCGCGGACAGCCACAGCAGCACGCCGTAATCGAACAACGCGCGTGCGGCCACGATCACCGCCGCACCGGCCAGACCGAAGTGCGAGATACCAAGCCACAACGCGCCCGCGTAAAACGGCAGCTCGAACAGCCCGACTCGCGCAGCCACGGCGGGATTGACCTGCGACTGCACGAGAATGCGCGTCACGTTGGCCTGCCCGACAAGCCACACACCGACGATCAGGATCCGTCCTACCGGGCCTGCCGCATTCGCGATTTCACTACCCACCCACAGATGCAGGAACGGCTCCAGCACGATGATCGCGACCAGCGCGATCGGCGTGAATACACCGTTAAGGAATTCGAGCGACTGCCGCGTAATCGTGTCTGCATGATCGCGGCCGACAGCAGAAAGACGCGGAAACAGCGTGCGCACCAGGGCGGTCGGCACGATGTTCAGACGGGTGACGAGGTTCTGCGGCACCGTGTAGTACGTGACAAAGCGTGCGCCCAGCGACGTGCCGAGCATCACGCGATCGAGCGATTCGGCAATCATGTTGGTCACGCTCGCAATCAGCATCCAGCCGCCGAAACTGAACAGCCCCTTTGCGACGCCGAACTGCGGCGCCAGAATGCGTTTGATATCGAGCACCTGCAGCGCGGAATAGCCCATCAGAAGCGCCGCGACCAGACGCGCGAGCACTGCGGCCGCCAGCACGAACTGCAGCTTCGGCGCGATCAGCCATGCCGCGCCGAGTGGCAGCAACTGGAACAGGAACGTGCCGAGCGTCTGGTTCGTGTTGTAAATGCCAAAGCGCTCCGCACCGTTGATCGCCCCCGCAAAGACCCACGACACGTTCGCAATCGGAATCGCGATTGCGAGCCACGGCAGCGCCATGTAGACCTCGTGCTGCAACTCGGGCGAGACCTTCGTGAAGTACGCGGTATAGATGAACGCACCGAAGTAGATCGTCAGGCCGCCCAGGATGCCGGTCGCGAGATTGAGCCACGTCGCGCTCCAGAACACGCGTGCGCTTTCGGTGGTGTCCGCGCTCGCGCGCGCCTTCGAGATGTGATTCTGCGCGGCCATGCTCATGCCGAGATCGAGAATCCCGAAGTAGCCGATCAGCGTCCAGACGAGGCTGATCACGCCATAGCGCTCGACGCCGAGCAGCTTGATATAGGCCGGCACCGTGACGAGCGACACGAACGTAGGCAATACCAGTCCGGAGAAATTGATCGCTACGTTCTTGAGGATGCCTTTGTCCATCGAGTCCTTCCGGTTCGGTCACGCGCGCCTGGCGGCACGCGATCGCATCGAGTAGAGCACGTCAAAATGCGCGTTGTGCAGTGCGGAAAATGAAAATAAATCGACCCCTGCATGCGTCACGCATACACGGTCGATGCCTGTCAGGCCGGCTTCCAGCGGTACATCATCACTTTGCCGCGCGCGTCCTCTTCGACGAAGATCAGGTACTCGCCGTCGCTGCGGCGATACGCGCTGATACCGTTCGGTACATCGACCCAGCCGGACGCGCGGCCGACCTCGGGACCCGGCCGGATCACCCCGACTTCCTTGCCCGAGTCGCGCTCGTACACGTGCACCGCGCCGACCGGCTCCACCGCGAAGACGTACTGCCCTTCCACCGTTAAACCGATCACGGTGACGATCGGCTTGCCCTTCGTGTCCCACGGCAAGGTGATCGTGTAGCGCGGCACCGGCTTGCCCGTCGACCAGTGGTCGTAGCGCACCAGCTGACGCCCGACCTCCTTCCAGAAGCCGGGATCGAACTTCAGGTCGGCGGTATAGCCGCTGACGTAGAGCGAATCGGTCGCGGGGTCGTAGATCGCGCGGCGCAACTCCGTGAATGGTTGTGGGACCGGGTAGGCCGTGATGCTGTCGTACGAATAGATGGGATTGCCGCGCCCATCGATCCCGCCGAAACGGAAGCGGAACACACCTTTGTTGTCACGGGCGCGCCAGATGTCGCCGTTCGTATCGACCCACCAGCCCCAGCCGCCCACCAGTTTCGGGCCACTGGTATTCGGCGTGAATTCGTCGCTGTCGAACTTGCCGTCGCCGTTCGCATCGCGCCAGATCCAGTCGCCGCCAGCCGGCGCGTTCGGGATCTGGGCGACGCCGCGCGGGCGGCCCGCAATGAGCCCGGACGGCGCTGCGACTTCGCCGTCGCGTGCCGGGTCGAAGCGATAGATCACCAGATGGTCCGCATACATGTCGGTCAGATACAGGAACGTATGGCCCTTCAGCTTGCGGGCGAACGGCAGGCCTGGCCGGTCGGTGTCGAACACGGGGTCCTGCGGGTACTTGAAGCGGTTCGACAGAAAGCCCGCATAACGCCAGTCCTGGCCGGCCGGCTTCGACAGATCCAGCTCGAAACGCTTGTTGCCCGTATAGACGCTGTCCGGCCGCGACGGATCCATCCATGCGCCGTCGACGAACAGCAACCCTTCCACTTTCCACAGCCGCTGGCCGTCGGGCGCATAGCTTTCGAGCGTCGCGCCGAGCCCCGCACCGATCGATGCAAAGCGCGGGCCGACGCCGTTGGTCGACACGTAGACATTGCCGCGCGCGTCGACACCGACGCCGGTCAGGCCGTTAAAGCGCTGCGGTCCCGGCTTGCCCGCGATGCCGGAGAAAATACCGCCGCGTTCGCCGAGCGTGCCCGATTGCGTATAACGCCCGCCTGCACCGTCCGCCTTGCTGAAAAACAGGATCTGCTGACGCGGTCCGTTGTCCGCGATCAGCACACGGCCGCGCGGATCGACGGCGATGTCAGCGGCGTCCGTGTCCGCGGGCAGTGGCAGCGTGTCGCCGAGACGCTCGCCGCTCGCGCTGAAGTGCGCGACGCGCGCGCTCTTGCCGGTCGCCGTATCGGTCAGCACCCACAGCGAGCCGTCCGCGGCCAGCGCAAGATGTCCGGGTTCGTGGACTGTCCATGCCGACTTCTTCAGCATCGATTCCGCGTCATAGACCTCGACGCGGTCGCGCGATGTGTTCGATACGTACAGCGTCGTGTCGCTTGCCGCGAGGCCGCCGATGTCGCTGCTCACGGGCGTGACGTCATCCGTCGTGCTTACCGCGTCCGTCGCACGCGTCGGCGTCGGCACCTCGTTGATCATCAGGAAACTGGCAGCGAGCTTCGCGCGCGGATCGGTTGCGTTTGCGACCGGCTGAAACGGTGCGCTGAGTTTGGTGTCGCTGATCGGGCGCCGCGAAATGCCGTACCACTGACGCCCTTTCTCCGGCCAGATACCTTGCGCGACCAGGTGCCCCTTCTCGTTGCCCACCGATATCGCCACAAACGCATAGCGCCGGTTAATCGCCACCGCATTGCCGCCGCCGTTGCCCCAGCCGTGCGTGCCGCCCGCAAAGCCGAGCATCTTGCCGTCCTGATAGATGCTCGCTTCGGCGCCGCTCTCGTCCCACGGCGCATTCGTGTACACCTTGCCGTCAGGCGCCACGGCGATCGCCGTGATGTTGATCTGCGTCCATGTGCCGTCGCCGAACCCGAACGTGTTGCCGATCCACGAGGTTCGCGCGTTCAGCGCGGTTTCCGCGCAGGCCGCCGACGCGACGAGAAAAACAAGGCTCGCACACAGGAGCCGGGCAAACCGGGGACGCAGCAAACGGGGATCTCCTGTAGCGAGGTCGAACGGGACGGACAGCGAACGGGAACAAGCAGGCAGACCTGCCCTGACTGCACAGACGATACGTGCAAGTCTCGCTCCAAAGAAAATCTAAAATAATTCAAAAATATTCAAACACTCCGTCAATCCGCCCGATAAGCAGAAAGAAATAGATCGAAATGAAACAAACTGCGTTATCTGTGCGCATGGCGTACCGGGTGGATCGTTTTTACCGCCTTGCGCGGAGCGGGTTTGCAGTTTTTGCAGATATATCCTGAAGTCTCAATCGATTCACTCGTCCTGATTCACCCGTTAATACGAGCATTCACCCGATGACGAGGTGATGTCATTCGCAGCATTCGCCTGTTTCATTCCGGTTTTTTTGCACTTTCTTTTCCTTAGAATGGACTCCACTTCCGTGGCCATGCGGAAAGCGTCCGCGTGTGCGCGTCATGCGCGCGGCATGGGGTGTTTTCCGCTGGCCGTACGGTGCACTTTCCGGACGGTTCATGACAGCCAGCGCATTGCCTGCCCCACCCTCCCATCAGCACCGCATCGTGCAGCTCGACGGCTTGCGGGCGATCGCCGTGCTCGCGGTGTTTGCCCAGCACGCGCTCAAGGCGCCACTGTGGATGGGCGTCGATCTGTTCTTCGTGCTGAGCGGCTTTTTGATCACCGGCATCCTGCTCGAGCGCAAATCGCGTCAGCAGAGCTACTTCGGCTACTTCTACGCGCGGCGCGCACGCCGCATCCTGCCGCCCTACGTGCTACTGATGATCGTCTCGTCGCTGCTGTTCGGCCTCGGCTGGGCGCAGCACTGGCAGTGGTATGCGTTCTTCGCGACCAATATCGGCGATGCGCTGAACCAGAGCGGCCATGACAGCCTCAACGTGCTGTGGTCGCTGGCGGTCGAGGAGCAGTTCTACATCGTCTGGCCGTTCGTGATCCTGCTCGTGCCGCAACGTGCGCTTGCGTGGGTCGCGGCGGCGTTGATCGTTGGCGTGCCCGTATTGCGCGCCATCGCGACGCCGTGGTTCGATTCGTTCTGGCCGATCTACTACCTGACGCCATTTCGCATGGATCTGCTGGCCGCCGGTGCATTGCTCGCGGTCACCGTGCGGCGCGATCGTGATGCGCTCGAACCGTTCAAGCTGCTCGCCGTGTTTGGCGCGGTGGCTGCGCTGGTGGTGCTTGCGTGGCTGCATCTGCACTATCCGCGCTTTCGTGCCGCGAATACGCCGCTGTCGAATGCTGCGTTGTATAGCGTCTCGCTGGTGCTGTGCACATCGCTTGTCGTCATCGCGTTGCAAAGCAAAGGAATCGTCAAGCGGCTGCTGTGCAACCCGGTGCTCGTCTATATCGGCACTATCAGCTACACGATCTACCTGATTCACCTGACCGTGCTGTATGCGCTGTGGCCGCTGCATCACAGTCGCCTCGTCACCGCAGCGCTCGCGTTGATCGTCACGCTGGCGTATGCGAGCGTGAGCTGGTTCGCGTTCGAGCGACGGTTGATTCATGGCGCGCCGCGCCGCGGGTTAGCTGCACCTGTTGCAACGGTGCGCCCTGCGCCTGCCGATGCCACGAGGACCAGCGCATGAGCGGCCGCGCGCGTTTTACCGCGTGGCTGGCCCGGATCTCGATCGCCGCGGTGACCGCGACGGCATCGCTGCACGGCGTCGCAGCCGGCACACGACAGGTGCTGATCGAAGCCTACGGCGACTCGACCACGCTCGGTATCACCTGCCGCAACGGCGGTTGCGGTCCGCAGACGGAGAACGCAGTCACGTTCCTGCAGGACCAGATGCACGATGCGCACGGCGAGCGTGTCAGCGTGACAAATCTCGGCATAGGCGGAACGATGGCCACGCAATTGCTCGGTGGCACCGGGCGTGGCGCGGGTCTGCCGTGGAGCGAACGGATCACGGCATCGCGTGCGCAGATCGTGACGTTCAACTACGGCATCAACGAAGTGATGCAGAATCAGACACCCGAGCAGTTCTACGAAGCAGAAACCGCGCTCGTGAAAGCAGCGCGCGCACAAGGCAAACTACCGGTACTCGAAACGTCGAACCCGATGCCGGACGGCCGGCGCAACGCGCGACTCGCGGAGATGGTCGCGATGACGCGACGCGTGGCCGCAGAACAGCACGTGCCGCTCGTCGACCAGTTTGCGTACATCACCGGTCTGCCCGCGTGGCAGACGATGATGTCGGACGGGGCGCATCCGAAGCCGGAGCTTTATCGACTGAAGGCGCAGCAGGACTTTCGCGTGCTCGATCCGCTGGTGACGCGCATGCTTGGTGGCAATTCCTAGCTACTCGTAGCTATTCGTAGCTGTTTGCAACGGCGCGCAGATTCCGATTATTTACTACCGAAGGCAACTCATGACCAACCAGCGCAAAGCGATCATCACCGGCGTGTCCGGCCAGGACGGCGCATATCTGACGAAACTGCTGCTTGGCAAGGGCTATCAGGTGACCGGCACCTATCGTCGCACCAGCTCCGTCAATTTCTGGCGCATGGACGAACTCGGCGTGACCGATCATCCGAATCTGCGGCTCGTCGAACACGATCTGACCGATCTTGGTTCGACGCTGCGGCTGCTCGAGAATGCGCAGGCCGACGAGTTGTACAACCTTGCGGCGCAGAGCTTTGTCGGTGTGTCGTTCGACCAGCCGGTGACGACCGCGGAAGTCACCGGTATCGGTGCGTTGAATCTGCTTGAGGGTATTCGCATCCTGAACCCGCGGATGCGTTATTACCAGGCCTCGACCTCGGAGATGTTCGGCAAGGTTCAAGCGGTGCCGCAGCGCGAGGACACGCCGTTCTATCCGCGCAGCCCGTATGGTGTGGCGAAACTGTTCGCGCACTGGACGACGATCAACTATCGCGAGTCGTACGATATTTTCGCGACCAGCGGGATTCTGTTCAATCATGAGTCGCCGTTGCGGGGACGTGAGTTCGTTACGCGCAAGATCACTGACACGGTGGCCAAGATCAAGCTTGGCAAGCATGACGTGCTTGAGCTTGGGAACATGGATGCGAAGCGTGATTGGGGGTTTGCGCAGGAGTATGTGGACGGTATGTGGCGGATGTTGCAGGCTGATGAGCCTGATACGTATGTGCTTGCGACGAATCGTACGGAGACTGTGCGTGACTTCGTGCAGATGGCGTTTGCTGCGGCGGGTTATCAGCTGGAATGGTCCGGCAAGGCGGAGAGTGAAACGGGTGTCGATGTTGCCACTGGCAAGGTGCTGGTTCGGGTGAATCCGCGCTTTTATCGGCCTGCCGAAGTTGAACTGTTGATCGGGTGCGCTGATAAGGCTCGGGAGAAACTGGGCTGGGTGCCGGAGACTACGCTGGAGCAGCTTTGTCAGATGATGGTGGCTGCGGATGTTGCCCGGAATCAGGTCGCTGAGACGTTTTAGGTTTTTTGCCTGCAGCAGGTGTTTTCTTGCCTGTGCAGGCGGCTCTTCGTTAGCGCCTCGCGGCGCAGGCGTTGCCCCTGTGCGGGGCGGCACTTCCTTTCTTTGCCGCGGCAAAGAAAGGAAGCAAAGAAAGCCGCTCGATACGATAGCGGGTCATTTCCGTGTGCTGCCTTCGTGGCCCGCGCCTAAGTGTCGTCCTCGCAATGACACGGTAGTGGTCCGAGACGAGATCACACCTCGTGCCTTCAACGGTAGTGACAAGGCGCTCATCCGTTCCGGCGAGCTTCGCCGCCGATGGGCATAACCCTCTTCGTCTTCGTTTAGCGCATCCTTGTGTCTTCGACTTCAACCTTCCTCGTTGCGCTTCAACTTGCCTCTTTAACTTCGTCGCCAGGTTGCCATTCTGGCTTGTGCTTCGAACCGCCTTCAACTTTCGCATTAGGCTCTGACGTTGCGGTCCGCGGGTCGGGTTTCCGCTGTGGTCACCCATCCGCGAGCACCTAGTGCGAGTGGGATGAATGACGGCCTTGTCACTACCGTTCAATGTCCGAGGGATGATCTCGTCTCGGACCACTACCGCGTCATTGCGATGGCGACACTTAGGCGCGGGCCACTCCGGCTACACATGGAAATGACCCGCTATCGTATCGAGCGGCTTTCTTTGCCTTCTTTCTTTGCCGCGGCAAAGAAAGAAGGTGCCGCCCCGCACAGGGGCAACGCCTGCGCCACGAGGCGCTAAATCGCAGCCGCCTGCACAGGCAAAAAAACAGCAATAACCTACGAGGCCGCTCCTATTTGAATAGCCTCTTCATAAACCTGGGCCACCCGCCTGGCAATCACACTATTATCGAAATTCTCCCGCGCGTAGGCTTTACACGCGTCCGCGTCCGGCAACTTCAACGAACCGTTCAGTGCGCGTGCAAGTCCATCCGCGATTGCGTCCGCGCCCGTCGTCGGTAGCACGAGATCCTGCGACAGTCCTGCGACCGCTTCGGGCAAGCCGCCCACCGGCGTCACCAGCACCGGCGTACCCGATGCCAGCGATTCCACCGTGATCAACCCAAACCCTTCCAGCGCCACCGTCGGCACCACACTGATCGTCGCCGCCCGATACAGCGCCGCCAGATGCTGATCGGGCACGAAGCCCAGCAGCTTCACGTTCTCCCCAAGACCCGCTTCATCGATACGCGTCTGCAGTTCGCCTTCAAGCCGTCCCTTCCCTGCAATCAGCAACAGCACGTCCGGTTCGCTGCGCTTCAGCAGCTTCACCGCATCGATCAGATCCTCCAGCCCCATACGTCGCACAAGACGTCGCACCGCGAGCACGATCGGTCGCCCGAGCGGAAGCTGTAACTTGAGACGTGCTTCGTTTTGCGACATCGGCAGATCGAACTGATCGACATTCACGCAACCGGGTACCACGCGGATGCGGTCCTGAGGAATGCCATAGCGCGTCGTCAGGATCTTGCCGAATGCGCTGGACAGCACGATCAAGCGCGACGACCGCGCGTACACGGTCTGCTCGAGATAACGCTTCGCACGCTGACCTAGCGAATCGGCGCCCTCCACGTGGCTTTCGTCAGCCCACGGTCCCTGGAAATGCGATACCTGTGGAATACCGCGCGTCACATCGAGACCCGGAAACGTGTACAGCGCAAAGTGCGACGAGATCACGTCGGGGCGCTGCGCATCGATCTGCCGACGCAGCGCACGCCGCGCGGCCATCAGGCGCAGCGGCAGCGACTGAGCAGCCGATCCGAAACCTTCGATTGCACCATCCGTGTCCGCGGCAACCCGTGCCGAGCCCGCCACTACGCCGCGCACTGCGACGCCCGCACCCGGCAGCGCGCCGACGAGCGAGTAGTACATCCGGTCGAGACCGCCCGCGCGTTCGGGAAACCAGTGCATTCCGATCTGCAGCGAGCGGATCGAACGGGTGGGTGTGGCGGGGGGAACAGCTCTCAGTGTGGTGGCCTGCATTATTTCGCTCCCTCGTGGCCTGCGTTGTGACCTGCGAACAGGTTCGTCGCCGTCGTAACGGTTGTAGCCGTTGTTGCATTCGTCACGCTAGCGACGTTCGTGACATTTGCGGTATCGGTGGCATTGCCGGAGCCGGATCGTGCCGTGCGCTGCCCCGCCAGTTGCCGGTACAGCGCAATGTATTGCGCAGCCATCCGCGGCCAGCCGAAGCCAGTTGCGAGCTCATGAGCCGCGACGCCCATCGCGCGGCGCGCATCGTCGGCACCGGCCAGCTTCGCGATCGCCGCAGCAAGCGCCTTGGGATCGTCGGGATCCTCGAGCACGATGCCGCATTCAGGCGTAATGATCTCCGCACCACCCGCCGTGCGCGCAGTGACCACCGGCAAGCCCGCTGCCATCGCTTCGAGCAGCGACAGGCTCATCGCTTCGTAACGCGACGGAAACACGAAGGTATCCACCGAATGCATCAGCACCGGCATCTCTTTCACGAGCCCGAGAAAATGCACGCGATGCGCGATGCCAAGCGCCTTTGCCTGTTCCGGATAGGGACTACCAGGCAGATAGCCCGCCACCGCGATATGTACATGCTCCGGCAAATGACGCAGCGCTTCGAGCACCGTGCCGAGGTTCTTGCGCGGTGTGCGCAGATCACCGACGAAGAGCAACAGAAACGCATCCGCGGGCAAACCGAACTTCGCGCGGTCGCCCTCTGCCGCCGCAAAGCCCTGCGTATCGACGCCGTTATAGATCACATCGAGCCGGTTCTCCGGAGTGAGGCCGATCGCCTCGATCTCTGCGGCGACTTTCTGCGAGACCGCAGTGATCACGCGCGAGCGCCGATAGGCACCGCGTTCGAGCCACGCATTCAGGCGCGTATAGATCGCCTGGTAGGCGGACCACAGGCCCTTCGTGATACCGAACGGGTAATACGGGCTGCGCAACCAGCCGCTGTGCACGAAGTGCGCGGTGTTGACATCGGCGGTGGCCCAGGTGATGAAGCCGTTCACGTGCAGCACGTCGTATTCGCGGCGATGCAGCCGCAACCACAACGCGCTGCGTAGCGCAAAGACCTGCTGGCGCAGCAGATTGGTCGGCCACCAGCGGCCGATCTCGATCGGTACCCAGCGCACCAGTGGGTGCGCGAGCAGATCGGGCGAGACATGCGATGCGACGAGCGTCACCGCAATGTTCTCGTTAAGCGCCGCTTGCGCGATCTCGTGGTTCACGCGCCCCTGGCCGTCGTTATGGCGAACGACGTGCGTGACAATGGCGACTCTCACTCAGGTGCCTCCGTTAAGAATCAGATTGCGTCTGCGGTTCTGTTTTTGCCAGTGGGCCGCGGAAAGAATCGAAAACATGCTCATGAAAAGCAGCAACCCGCCGGTACCGACCAGCGAATTGGTGAACACCAGCATCCCGACGATCGCAATGCTCAAGCTCACGCAGGCCGATACGAACTTGTCGTCGCGCAGGCGGAGCGATGCGCGGATCGCCCGCGCGAGCACCCACAGGATGCCGGACAGATACAGCAGCGTGCCGGGCCAGCCGAGCACGAACGGAATGTTCATCACGCCGCTATCGAAGTTGCCGTACTTGCCGAGGTCGCCGCCGTCGTTCGACAGTTTCGTCGAGGTGCCGGTCGCGCCGAGACCCTCGCCCGACACATCGGTAAACGCGGTCTTCGCAAACGATGCGTAGAACTCGTTGCGTGCCGCGTAACTTGCATCGTCGTTGAGATTGACGAGCGTCTGCAGGCGCGCCTGCATGCGGTCCGCGACCGGCCCGACCGCGAGCAGCGGCACACACAGGCCAGCCAGCAGCACCGCGCTCGCAATGATGCGAATGCGGACACGATTGTTCGACTTGAGAAGTTGAATAACCAGCGCGATCACCCAGCCGCCCCACGTCGAGCGCACGAGGCTCAGCGCAAACGACAGGAAGCCGAGCGCACCCGCGATCCAGCGCACGCGATGATTCGCCGCCATCACATAGACCATCGCGCCCATCATCGCGAAGGCGAACGGTCCCGACGAATTCATCGTGCTGAATACGCGCACGCCATAAGGCACCGGGTCACCCTGCGAATTCATCTGCGAACCGATCATCCACATCGCGTCCCACTGCGGCATCACGAAGAACTGCACGACGCCGTAGCCGCCCATTACGAGCATGCCCCAGATGAACGTGTTGACGATCGTGTCGCGGTACTCCGGGTACTGCCGCGGGTTCGCCATGATGTGAAAGCCGATCAGGATCGGATAGATCCAGTTGGCGAGATCGTAGGCTGCAGCAAGTGGCCCGCTCGACATCACACCGACCAGAAAACCGTAGCTGAGGCCGAGCAGGATCAGCAGTACGGGCAGGCCGCGGCGCTGCGCCAGCACCGGGTAGTAACGCACCAGCGACAACCCGCTGATCATCGTCACCGCCAGCGGCGCGATCTGGATCAGGCTGGTCGGGGTGAAGCCGCCCTTCGACCAGTCGGCGAGACGCCGCACTTCGGGGCTCAGGAACCACAACCACCACATGAAGCCGACATAGCGCACGGGGCTCTTGAAGTAGAGCCACAGGCCCGTGAGGATCGACAGCACGGGGAACGCGAGCGTCAGCACCGTGCCCTGGTGCGCGATGATCAGCACGGCGGTGATCACCCACAGCAGCACGGGTGGCAACCACACCTGCGGATCGCCGCCGAAGGGACGCGCCGCACCGGCGGCGGCAGCTCGCATGATCGACGACATCGCTTACCTGCCCCCGCGGGCTTCACCCGACGATGTGTGCTGCGCCGTCGCGGGCGACGGTGATGCAGGCGTTGCACCGGCGCTCGGCCGGGCGCGCGCGGCGGGGTTCCGCTGCAGCAGTTCTTCGGTGATGCGCACGTGCTGGAGCGCGAACTGGCGCGTGGTGAAATCGCGCGACATCAGTTGCAATGCTGCCGATTGCGCCTGGCGCAGCGCCTGGGCCGGTTGCGCAACGAGGCGGTCGGCGGCTTCGCGTAGTGCGGTGGCATCGAACGGCGGTATGTAGGCCGCCGCCTGCGCCGAAAAGTAATCCTCCAGTGCACCGACCTGCGTCACGATCATCGGTTTGCCCACGGCCGCAGCCTCGAGCATCACGGTGATGCCCGACGCGTGCGAGTTCGGGCGCAGCGGCACCACTACGACGTCGGCCCAGTCGTATAGCTCGCGTTGCTTGCGCAGGCCCGCGGCGGGCGCGATTTCGACGTTCGGCGCACGCAGCGTCTGCGGGATCTTGCGCCGCGTCGCGAGGCGCACGCTGTAACGCGCGTCGTTGCCGAACGCGGCGATCAGCGTCTCCCAGTCGCGATCGCGATCGTTGCCGATCGCAGCAATGCGCAGCGGTGTGTGCGGTGTCCATTCGGCGGGCGTCTGCACCGGAAAATCCTGGGTGTTGAGCCCGTAGTACACATGCGTCGCTTCACGGCCGAGATAGCGCCGGCACAGTTCCGCGTTCTCGCTCGCGAGCGTCGTCAATACGTCGGCACGCGCAATCAGCTTGCGATACAACCAGCGCCGCAACGCGCCATAGTGCGGCCACTTGTCGAGCAACCAGACGCTTTGCGCGAGCAGCAACGGCGGCGCAACACGCCGCCCCGCCAGCAACAGCACCAGCGCAACCGACAGATACTCCTGCTCGGTATGCGTCCAGATCACATCGGAGGCGAGGATCTCGCTGCGGTTGCGCCACGTGTGGATCAGGTCGAAACCGAGCACCGCCTTCAGCCCGCGACGAAACAGCCGCACCGGTGCGCTTTCGCGCGCGTCCTGCGAATAGCTGAGCGCGAATTCGTCGGATTCCGCGTGGTGATAGCCGTACAGGCAACCGATGTTCTCGCCCTTACGGTAAGACCGCGGGTCGGCGCCGTAAAACAGATGCACGTGAATGTTCGTCGTCATGCAGATACTCCGGACCGCCAGCGCAGCCAATAGTGAGTGCTCGTCGTATGCATCGACAGCAATGACTCGACGTATGAAGCCATCACGCTCACGACAGCGCGCGGCGCGCTTCATGCGCCCCGCCGCGCACCGCGCGCCAGCGCGACCATTGCGAGCGCCCGCGTTTCGACAACAGCGCGAGTACCGCATGCGCGAGACCGGGATAGACACGCGTGCCGACCAGCGCGTACCACCACCAAGCCGTCTCGCGATGCAGCGGCGGTAGCTTCTCGCGCAGGATCAGATGCAGGTTGTAAGCGGCGTTGCGGACCGCGGTGAGCGTCTGCGCGTCGCGGCGGTCCTCGTCGAAGCGCTCGGCCGGATAGTGATCGACGGCGACGCGTGGGTCGTACACGAGCTTCCAGCCCGCGTTCTTCACGCTCAGACTGAATGCCATGTCGTTGTGCACCTGGGCGCCGCTGCCGCGCAGCCGCGCATCGAAGCGAATCGAACCGATCGCGGCGCGCCGGTAGCTCATGTTGGCGCCCTTCAGCAGATCGACCTCGCGTGCCTCGCCCACGCCCAGATGATGATTGCCGATGATCTTCCCCGACGGCGTCAGCTTGCCGACCAGCGGCCGCGAACCATCAAGGATGCGCCCGCGTTCGTGGACCCAGTCGCGTCCACCGAGCGCACCGAGCCGCGCGTCGCCGGCAAACGCCGCGGCGATACGCTGCACCCATTCGGCACGCGGTGCGGCGTCGTCGTCGGTGATGGCGATCACGTCGCCGGTCGCGGTATCGAGCCCGCAGTTCAGCGCGGCCACCTGGCCTGGCAACGCGACCGGCGCGACCCGCAGTGGCAAATTGCCAGTGACGGCCGGATCGCGCAGGCAGGCATGCGTTGCGTCGTCGTCGGCGCGCGCGACCACCACAACTTCATCGGGCGCGCGCTGCTGCAGCTGCAGCGCGGCGAGACAGCGCGCGAGATCAGCCGGGCGGCGGAATGTCGGGACCAGTACCGTCACTTTCATCTTGTGTTCTCCAGTCTTATCGGATGAATTTCACGTACTCAGATATTCCTGCACGGCCGCGTAGCTACGGTCATAGCCGCGCGAACGCGCCGGCATCGCATTGAAGATGCCGCCCTGCACGTGCACACCGGCCACCTTCAGGCGCTTGAGCGCATCGCCGATCTCGCCTTCGTTGTGCATGCCCGAGCGCATCACGAAGAACGTCGAACCGGCATAGCCGCCGATGATCGACGCGTCGGTCACCGCGAGCACCGGCGGCGTATCGATCAGGATCACGTCGTAGCGCTTCGCGAGACCTTCGAGGTATTGCGGCAGACGCGGCGACATCAGCAGCTCGGATGGATTCGGCGGACGCTGGCCGCACGAAATGAAGTTCAGGTGCTCAACGTTGGTCGGACGAATCGCTTCTTCCAGCGAGATCTGGCCCGACAGCAGTTCCGACAGACCGTTCTCCTGCGGGCCGCCAATATGACGTTCGAGCGAACCGCGCCGCATATCGCCGTCGATCATCAGCACGCGCTTGCCCGAATGCGCGAGCAGCACGCCGAGGTTGATTGTCAGAAAGCTCTTGCCGACGCCGGGCATCGGCCCGGTCAGCACGATCACGCGGTTGCGCGCATCGAGCAGCGTGAACTGGATCGACGTGCGCAGACTGCGCAGGCTCTCGATACAGACATCCTTCGGGCGCGCGACTGCCAGCACCGCGCGCTGCCGGTCGCCGCCGCGCACCACCGCCTGTTCGAGCGCTGCCTGTTCCGTGCTCAGCGGGATGAGGCCGTACACCGGCAGATGGAACGTGCGTTCGACGTGTTCCGGATCGTCGATGCCCTTGAACATGTTCCGGCGCAGGAATACGAAACCGGTGCCGACGATCAGCCCGAGGATCGTCGCCGCCGACAAAATCAGCACCTTCTTCGGCTTCACCGGCGAACCGGGACGCAGCGCGGCATCGACCAGATGCACGTTGCCGCCGGTACCGGCCTTCTGCACCGCCAGTTCCTGCACGCGGTTCAGCAGCAGCACGTAGATGTCTTCGGCGACCTTCGCATCGCGTTGCAACTGCACCGCTTTCACTTCGGTTGCCGGCAGATCGCGGAAGCGGTCGCTGTATTTCGTCCGCTGCGATTCGAGTTCGGCAAGCTGCTGGCGCGCGGCCTTCAACATCGGATGGTCTTCGCCGTAGCGCTGCTCGAGCGAGGCGATCTCCAGACGCGTCGACGAAATCTGGTTCTCATACTGGACGCTGCCTTCCAGATAGACCTTGGCTTCATCGCTCGCGTTGATCGAACCGGACTTGCTCTGATATGCGGTGAGCGCCGCTTCCGCGCGTTCGAGATCGCTCTTCAGGCGCGGCTCTTCGCTCTTCAGGAAGTCGAGCATCTTGCTCGCATCGGCCTGCTTGGTCGCGATGTGTTCGCGCAGATACGACTGCGCGAGTGCGTTGGCAATCTGTGCGCCGCGCGCCGGGTCGCCGTTCTCGAGCGAGATCTGGATCACGCCGGTGCCCTTGCCCTGCTCGGTCACCTGGATCGCGGACTGGAACGCCGTGATGGCATCGAGATCGTTGGCGCGCATGACGTTGAACTGCGTGCCCGGCCGCGCGATCAACTGATTCACGAGGATCGACACACCGCCGCCCTGTGCGAGCTGACCGGCTTCGCCATTCAGCAGCACGGTGCCGTTAGGTGCCTGCAACTGATAGCGGCCGTCGCCGAGCGCGGTCAGCGTCATCTTCTGGCCTTCGAGCGCCGGGGTGACTTCGACGGAATCCACGTCGGCCACTTCACCGCCCCATGCGTACGAACTCATACCGAGCCACGGATGCCCCGGGTGTCCCGGCGTCGCGAGCCGCGCCGCGAGGCTGCCGAGTATCGGCAGCGTTTTCGGCCCGATCATGAAGTTGAGCTTGCACTGCTGCACGACCGGTGCAAGCACACCGCGGCTCTTGATGATTTCGATTTCGGCATCGGTAGGCAGCGCCGTCGAACCGCTCGTGATGGCCGCGCCGGTCTGTGTCTGCGTAAGCGCCTGCGACGTGTTGTCGGACTGCTCCACACGCACATGCGCATCGGCCGAATACACCGGCTTCGCGATGTAGCAGTAGAGGCCGGCCATCGCGACGATGATCGCCGCGATGCCGATCAGCCACCAGATGTCGTCGACGATGACCTGCAGCAGCTGACCGAGGAGAACATCCTCTTCCTCGGTCTTCGCCATCAAGGCCAGATGCGGATTTACTTGATTACTCATCATTCGGTCCCGGGTGGGTCGCCCCGGGCATGCGCTCCGGAGGGAACGCATGCCGTGCGGCGGTTCAGGCGTCTAGCGGGTCAACTGCTTCACGTAGAACATGGTCTGGATCGTCGGCAGCACCTGGTTCAGCACGCGATTGAACGTGGCCGATGCGGCCGTGCCGACGTAGATCACGTCCTGCGGCTGCAACTGGAACTGCGCCGACAGCATGATTGCGTCGGGCTGCGTCAGGTCGAGCCGGTACGCTTCAGGCTTCGTCGGGTTGTCCTTCATGCCGCGCAGCACGTAGATCTGCCGCGGGTTGGCGTCGGTGTCGAGAATGCCGCCTGCCTGCGACAACGCATCGGCAATCGACAGACGGCCCTTCAGCATGTACATCGGCTGCGGCGACTTCACTTCGCCGAGCACGAACACGCGGCTGTTGGTGTTGTCCGGTACGTTGATGATGTCGCCTGCCTGCAGCATCACGTTCTGCGTCGTGTCGCCGCGATCGAGCAGGCCGTTGGCGTCGAGCACATACAGCTGCTTGTTGCGCGTGAGGCGCACGCGCTGCAGATCGGCATCGGCGTTCGTGCCGCCCGAGCGCGTGATCGCATCGACGAGCGTGAGCGGCACGTCGCTGATCGCGAGCGGCCCCGGCGTCTTCACTTCACCGGTCACCTGGACTTTCTGGCCGCGGTACGACAGCACGCGCACGTCGACCTGCGGGTTCTTGATGTAGGGCGTGAGACCCGCGGCGATCTGGTCGCGCAGTTCGCCGGCGGTCTTGCCGCCCGCGCGGATGCGGCCGATGAACGGAAAGTAGATCGTGCCGTCGGCAGAGATGGTCTGGCCGAACGGATCCGCCTGACCGGGCAGCGCCGTCGTGTACGGCTGCTGCAGTACCTGGCCAACCGACTGGGTGGTATTGCCGCCCGCCGACAGCGTGGTGCCGTTAGGTGTGGTCAGTTCGGGGTGATCCCACACGGTCACGCCGAGAATGTCCTGCGGCGAGAGCCGGTAGATGTACTGTGCCGGGTCCGCAAAGCGCGACGGCGGCAGCGCTTGCGACGCTGCCGCAGCCGCTTGCGCCTTCGCCTCGGCAAGCACGAGATCGGAGTCGATCAGCTTGACCGGATAGGTTTCCTGCGGCGTCGAACGCGGTTCCTCCTTGAGCCGCGACGTGTCGAGAAAGTATCCCGGCACAGTCGAGCAGGCTGACAGAAAGGTCGTCAGCAAAATGGGCGCCGCGAGCGACGTGAGCGGCATGAATTTGCGCATCAACATATTCAGCATATTTTGTTCAGCCATCCCATGACCAGTCGATCGATAAACACGAGGCTCTGGCGGTAGTCGGACTCGGCGCGGCCGTGCGGATCGGCGACGTCAGCGTCTTCCCACTTGCCGAGCGGATAGACCTTGCCGCGTGCGGCTGGATCCAGCGACTCGACGTCTTCCACCTGACGGCGTTCGGTGACGAGCACCAGATCGGCGTCGCGCACGATGCGGCGCGTGAGCCGCCGCGCGCGATGCTGTCCGGCCCGGATACCCTGCTGCGCCAGCAGCCAGCTCATCACCGGGTCGATGTCGGCGCCGTCCTTCGCGCGCAGGCCCGCTGACTGAAAAGCGATCGGTTGGGCCACGTCGCTGCGCTGGCGCGCCTTGAAGAGCGCTTCAGCCGCGGGCGAACGGCACACGTTGGCGTGACAGACGATCAGGACATTGGCGAACATAGGCAGCTCCTCGTGACGCGCGTCAAATTGCAGCAGTAGTACGCGCAGGCTGCCGCGACACAGCCTGCTGCACTTCGTCGCGGCCGATCGCGGCGTACTGACGACCGATCGCGTGATACTCGATGCCGAGTTCGCGCAGCGCATCCGGTTCGTACAGGTTGCGGCCGTCGAAGATCAGCGGGTTCTTCAACAACTGTTTCAGGCTGTCGAAATCCGGACTCTTGAACACCTTCCACTCGGTGAGAATGACCAGCGCGTCGGCGCCGTCGGCCACTTCCATCTCTTCGTTCGCGAACGTGAGCCGCGCGAGCTGTTCCGGCGCGTGCTGCAGATCGAGTGCGAACACGCGGCGCGATTCGTCGCTGGCCACCGGATCGTAGGCCTTCACGGTGGCGCCGCGCGCGAGGAGCTCAGCGATCAGCGGACGGCTCGGTGCTTCGCGCATGTCGTCGGTGTTCGGCTTGAACGCAAGACCCCAGACACCGAACGTGCGGCCACTCAGATCGTCGCCGAGTCGAGCCACGATCTTGTGCGCGAGGATCTTCTTCTGCGCTTCGTTCACGGCCTCGACGGCCTGCAGGATGCGCAGGCCCTCGTCGTATTCGTCGGCGGTGCGGATCAGCGCCTGCACGTCCTTCGGGAAACACGAGCCGCCGTAACCGCAGCCTGCGTACAGGAAGTCGTAGCCAATGCGCGGATCGGAACCGATACCGCGGCGCACGGCCTCGATGTCGGCACCGACGCGGTCGGCGAGATTCGCGAGTTCGTTCATGAACGAGATGCGCGTGGCGAGCATCGCGTTGGCGGCATACTTGGTGAATTCGGCGGAACGCACATCCATGTACAGCGTGCGTTCGCGATTGCGGTTGAACGGCGCGTAGACGCGCTTCATCAGTTCGCGCGCCTTTTCACCCGGCACATCGTCATCGCAACCGAGCACGATGCGATCGGGCCGCGTGAAATCTTCGACAGCGGCGCCCTCTTTCAGGAATTCCGGATTCGACACGACCGAGTACATGTGATGCTCGCCGCGCGTGGCCAGTTCTGCCGCGATCGCTTCGCGCACGCGCAGCGCGGTGCCGACCGGCACCGTCGATTTATCGACGATCACCTTGAAGCCGGTCATGTAGCGACCGATGTTGCGCGCTGCGGCGAGCACGTATTGCAGATCGGCGGAACCGTCTTCGTCGGACGGCGTGCCGACCGCGATGAACTGGATGTCGCCGTGCGCGACGGCGGCTTCGACATCGGTCGAGAACTTCAGACGCCCCGCCTTGCGGTTGCGCGCGATGACCTCCAGCAGCCCGGGTTCATGGATCGGTACGCCGCCGTTGTTGAGGACGTCGATCTTGCGCGGATCGACATCGAGACAGAACACGTCGTTGCCGATGTCGGCAAGACAGGCGCCTGTCACAAGGCCTACGTAACCGCTACCGATGATCGTCAGGTTCATGAATTACACCTCGGAGATTGAATGCGTCCAAAACGGAAAAAGTGGGCTGCGATGCGCGGGCATCGCATGCCGGAATGGATCTGTGCCTGTGGCAGCCCGCCCGGGTGCACCAGTGCATTGGCGCGCCGGTCAATAGGCGTTGCGGCCGGCGAAGCCCTTCCATAGCGTCAGCACGACGATCTTGATGTCGAGCCAGAAGGTCCAGTGCTGCATGTAGTACAGGTCGAGCTTCACGCGCCCCATCATCTTTTCGATGCGGTCGGTCTCGCCCCGGTAGCCGTTGATCTGGGCCCAGCCCGTGATGCCAGGCTTGATCCGGTAGCGGTGCATGTAGCCCTTCACCAGATCCTTGTAGATGTCGTCGTGTTCGAGTGCATGCGGCCGCGGTCCGACCACCGACATCTCGCCCTTCAACACATTGATGAACTGCGGCAGTTCGTCGAGACTCGTACGCCGCAAAAACGCGCCGACCGGCGTGATGCGCGAATCGTGGCGCGTCGCCTGGGTCACCTTGCCCGCGACCTCGGCGTGCACTTTCATCGAGCGGAACTTGTAGATCTCGAACTCGTTGCCGTCGATCCCCTTGCGCTTCTGCCGGAAGAACACCGGCCCGGGCGAAGTCGTCTTGACCAGCGCCGCGATTACCAGCATCACCGGCGCCAGCGCCGTGAGCGCGCCGAGTGCAAACAACCGGTCGAACACGCGCTTGGGCAGCACGCGCAGATCGGTGATCGGCGACGCGGCCAGGTTGATCGCCGGCACGCCGAGCAGATCGACCATCGGCTGGCTGAACAACGTCAGACTGCGCACATCCGGAATGAAGCGGATGTTGACGAAGTCATGCCGGAACTCCATGACGAAACGATGAATCGCACGCTCCTTCGAAATCGGTAACGCAAGCCACAGTTCGCGAATCTCACGCGTTCGCACCAGCCGGATCATCGCCGCGTAATCGCGCTCCACCGGCACACCTTCGATCGCTTCCGCCGCGTCCGGGTCCTCGTGGTGATTGCGCGACCCTTCTTCGTCGAACACGACCACCGGGCTGAAACCCGCTTCCGGCCGGCTGCGGATCTGCTCGATCAGGAACTTTCCGTACGGCGCACCACCGACTATGGCCACCGCCTTCAGGTTGAAGCCTTCACGACGCAGACCCTTCAGTACCGTGTAGACGAGCACCTTCGTGATCACCAGCAGCAGCACCGTGATCAGCGCCCAGTACGCAAGCCACAGCCGCGACAGCAGTTCGGCGCGGTGCAGGCTGAAGCTCATCAGAATGCCCGTTCCTTCCACCATCAACCAGCCGCCCGTCACGCGCCACAGCAGGTCGTACAGCGGCTTGCCGCGCCACGACTGGTAGATACCGAGCGCCGGAAAGAACACGACGACCAGCAGGCAGTTGAACGCCAGCGTGACGCTCTGCATGTCGTTCAGCCAGCCGAATTGCCCGCTGTGGAACGCCGCCGCGAGCCACGCGCCGAGTCCGACCATCGCAATGTCGATGATTCTCGATAACACGCTCAGCATGAGCCGTACCTCAGTTCGTCATTCAAGTTCCGTCACCTGGTTGCGTTGCACGGGAATCGTTGTCCGAATGAGTGAATACCCCTGTACAGGGTTAGATAAAGCGGCATTAAAATTCGCGCTGCAAGGCCGCAAAATATCTCAAAATGTATCGGTAATCCTTGCACCATTTTTGTTGAATTTTGTTCGGCAATTTTTACCTTTTTACTGATGTTGCAGGGCGCCAAGCCCCTCCTTCGCCCCGTTTTCTGTACGAATTCCCGCCTTCTGCGGGAGCGCTTCCGGAACATGTTGCGTAGCCGCAAAAATTCCAGAAAATTTCGCCTGGCGGATTTCGTCGATTATTTTTTTCGATTCTATTTTTTATTGAAATAAAACCGTCGCACGTTGACCGGAATTGATCATTTTCTTATTCCATTTCCGATACGGAAATTTCTCGTTCTTTTATTGACTATTTACGTCGTGATACAACTCATCGCATTGACCCAGCCCCGAGGAGTACATCATGACCGTTCCGGTTACGGCGCCTGCCGCCGACACCCGGTTTTCGACTGTCACGTCCCAGAACGTCAAGCTGAAGGTTCATCCGGTGATCCTTGCCGGCGGTTCCGGCACGCGCTTATGGCCCATGTCGCGCGAACAGTATCCGAAGCAGCTGATCGGGCTGCTCGGCGACGATTCGCTGCTGCAATCGACGACACGCCGGCTCGATGGGCTTGAAGCAGGTTATCTGCTCGCCGACCAGCTGGTTGTGGTCAGCAATGAAGAACACCGCTTCACGACAGCCGAACAGCTGCGCACGAGCGGCAAGACGAGCCGGCTGATTCTCGAACCGGTCGGTCGCGATACGGCACCCGCGCTGACGGTGGCCGCCCTGTCGATCGTCGCGGAAGACAGCGACGGCATCATGGTCGTGATGCCCGCCGACCACGCCGTCACCGATATCGCCGGGTTCCACGCGGCTGTCGCGGCCGGCGTGCAGCATGCGTCGAACGGTCATGTGGCGACGATGGGTATCGTGCCGACGCACGCCGAAACCGGCTACGGCTATATCCGCATCGGCGAGGCGCTGACGGGTCCGGTCAACGCACCGGGCGTCGCTGCACACCGGCTCGATCGCTTCGTCGAGAAGCCGCATCTCGAACTCGCGCAGCGCTATGTCGCCTCGAACGAGTACTGGTGGAACAGCGGCATCTTCATCATGCGCGCGTCGACATGGCTCGCCGCGATCGCCCACTTCCAGCCCGCGATTCACGATGCCTGTGTCGCGGCCTACGCCGGCGGCAAAACGGATGGCGACTTCTTCCGGCTGCAACGCGATGCGTTCGTCGCCTCGCCGTCGAACTCAATCGACTACGCGGTGATGGAGCAGCTCGGCAACGATCAGTCGGTCTGCACCGGCGTGGTCGTACCGCTCCAGGCGGGCTGGTCGGATGTCGGGTCGTGGGATGCGATCTGGCAGATCCTGCCGAAGGATGAAGACGAAAACGTCGGCCGCGGACGCGTGATGTTCGAAGGTTCAGACTCGACCTTCGCGCATTCGGAAGGCCGGTTGATTGCCTGCGTCGGAACACACAACCTCGTCGTCGTCGAAACCGCGGACGCGATTCTCGTCGCGGACAAGGCGTGCGTGCAGGACGTAAAAAAGATTGTCGGCCGGATTCGCAGTGAAGCAGGCCCCGAAGCGGCGAACCATCGCAAGGTTCACCGCCCGTGGGGCCACTACGATTCCGTCGACACCGGCGAGCGCTTCCAGGTGAAACGCATCGTCGTGAAGCCAGGTGCGCGTCTGTCGCTGCAGATGCATCACCACCGCGCGGAACACTGGATCGTCGTGCGCGGTACGGCGCTCGTCACACGCGGTGAAGAGCGCTTCATTGTCTCCGAAAACGAATCGGCTTATATCCCGCTTGGTGTCACTCACCGACTCGAGAATCCCGGCAAGATGCCGCTGGAAATCATCGAGGTGCAATCCGGTTCGTATCTTGGCGAAGACGACATCGTGCGCTTCGACGATACGTACGGACGGCAGTAAGTCACTTGCTCAACGGGTAGTGCGGTAGTGCGAATCCTGCGGCGGCTGCTCCTGCCGTCCGCGGGTTGCTGCTGTGCTCATCCCGCGTGGGAGACGAGTTCTGGGGCTTTCGGGAATCGATCGCCCGCGTTGTCTACCTGCTCTCCGGCCGGTGTGCTGGTCGGGTAACGGCGCAGCGCGACCCTGCATGCGTGGGTGTACGCAGCGACATGGGCGTTGGCTGAATAACTGTTTGCAACGGGTTCCGGCACGGTACGGACGGCGGGCAGTGTGCGTGGCGCACTTTGCAGCGGTGCTGCGACGACACTCTCGTGTCTGACGCCATCGGCATCGTGTCTGGCTTCGATCCGTGCTGCCGGCACTGCGTCGTGTTGTGCTTCACGTTCCGCTGCGCGCACCGCTTCATCGATGTCCGCAACGGCATCGAGCGTGCGGCAATGACGGTCGATCCAGTCGGCGGCCCAACCTAGTGCAAACTCCTGCGCCGCATCGGCCTGCGCGAAACGCGGACCGATCAGGCCCGAACGCTCGACACGCTTGCCGTCCTTCATGATCTCGGCCCATGCCCGGAACATCGCATTGGGCACCTGCTCGACCGCAACGTAGATCACATAGCCGTGCCGGTCGACGATCTGCTTGCCGCGCGAAGTCATGTTCATCCACACCGGACGATGCTCGCAATCGAGCGGCCGCTCCGCGCCGACATGCGCGCGGTCTTGCAGCAGTTCTTCATCGGTGGTTTCTTCTGACGCCGTGCCGGAGAGTTGCCGTGTGATGTCGGCGATCGGGTCGAGCGAACGCCACTCGTGCGCGGGGTGTGCCGCACGAGGAGAGTTTTGCCACGACTCGGGACTTCTCCAGAACACGCCACGCAAACCATCGTCACGCAGCGCGGGCGTGTGCGGCTGCGTGTCGACAACTGGTTTAGGTGTGGCGACGGGTACGCCGGGTTCGGGCACATACGCGAAGCTGCGCCCGACCTGCGATAGCAGACGGACCATCTCGGTCAACGTGCCGTTGATCTGCCATTCCTCAAAACGACGTCTGCACGTCGGACCTGACGGATAGCGGCCTGGCAGTTTCGACCAGGGCTCACCGGTTGTCAGGATCCAGAGGACCGCATTCGCAACGATGCGCGGTTCGGCTCGGGGTCGGCCACGTCTGTTCAGACGGATAGCCGGCTCATCAGAAACAAGCACAGCAAGCTGCGCCCATTCGTCATTGCTTAGCTCATCGAAAAACATGCGTTTCTCCACGCAGCCTGGCCTGGCCGCGGCGAGGGGCACTCGCGATTATTGATCTGGCGTCATTCGCGCTATGCCCCAGGTTGCACAATATGCTTTACGTTTTAGCCCGTTTGCGAAAATCAGCACAGCCTTAGTGCGGACTTTCCCATTGACGAAGCACAAAACATGGTCTCACTCGTGCATGGGAGAATTTGTGCACGAAGCATACCATCCCCAGGGTTTGCGTGAATATGACAAAGACAAGTGTTACGGAAAGAAACAAACTTGTCCTTTTCGCTGCGTCGTTTCCTTTGCTGCCTGGGCAGACGGGTTGGTGGTCCCGGCGCCTCTAAACGCGGTCTGACAGCGCATTGGCCGAGGGATGGGCGAATTGGCGCGTTGCGCGCCCGTTGGGCTGGTGCAACGGCACTTATTAACGGGCGCGGATCGGCCACGGGTCTGCCATGAATGGACGCTACGGTATTCATCGCGACTGCCTGGCGCGGTTGAGACGGGGCGTCGACATGATGCGCGTTGCATCGTTGGGATTCCTGTGCGATTGCGTCGCCGCTTTATCGCACCGATACGCCCTTGCTCAGTCGTTACCGCCTATCGCCCGCTAGCGCACCGGCGTCGCCGCCTGTTCGCCAACGACGGTTGTCCACGGGCGCACGCGCCAGCGCGTGACGAGCCCCTCGCGCACATACGGATCGGCTTTCGCAAACGCCTCGGCGACCGCCGGCGACGCGCCGCTAAAAAGCAACACGGCGCCATCGACGGGATCGGCCAGCGCCCCGGCAAGCAGCAGTTCGCCGCGCTCCGCCGCGGCCCATGCGAGCTGCAGGTGCGCCGCGCGGTAGTCGCCGCGCCGCTCCAGGTAGTCGGCGGCGAGGTCATAGAACATCAGATAGTGCATGGTCGGGCTCCTGGGCTATAGATGAACAATCACGGGATGGGCAATCGCGCTGAGGGAATATCCTGCCTCGCCGCTGTCAACCAATGCAACTATTTAGCCGTTCTGGCAGACAGCTTTGCCATAATGGTCATCGCGCCAGGCTTTGGATGACTGAGACGCCTCGTCGCAACGACTACCAATAACGTTCAATATCGTGGGAGTGTCAAATGAAAATCCAATCCGCTATCGCTGCCCTCGTCCTTGGCGGTCTGCTGACCAGCGCGCCGGCCTTTGCCCAGAATGCCCAGCAATCGAAGATGGCCACCTGCAACACGCAGGCGACCGGCAAGAAGGGTGACGACCGCAAGGCATTCATGAAAAGCTGCCTGTCGAGCGCACCCGTTGCCGCATCGGGTCCGATGAGCCAGCAGGACAAGATGAAGATGTGCAACACGCAGGCGACCGGCAAGAAAGGCGACGACCGCAAGGCGTTCATGAAGACCTGCCTCAGCAACAAGGGCTGAGCCACGACAGTATTTTGTCTGTAGGCCCGCCAGGCCGGCGGCATCGCTTGACACAGCCGGCCTGGCGGGCCTTTTCCGTAGCGCCCCCTCCCTCAGCAGGTTCCGCTTTCCTCGGAACGCTCGCTTCGCTGTCGCTGTAGACACCACGTAACACCATCCAACCAGCATCGATCGTGCCTGTTCGGCATTCCGCTGAGCCCCGACACGCGCGCCGCCGCCGGATTTCTTCTATGATGGCTGCGGAGACGGCCCACCCCACATAAAACATCATGCGCCACAGGGCCGCCGTCTTGTCGTTGATGCGAGCGCGCATTGAACGGAGGCAAGAATGGCATGGAGACAAAACCGCTGGTTCAGGCGATGGCTGGTCGTCATCGTGTTCTGGGCCGTGCCGGTACTGATAGTTGCGGTCCGCGAGATCCACGAGGAGATGGCCTACAACGCCGTCGATCTCGAGCACGCGCTGACCACCTGGGACTTCACCGATGCGCAACGCGCCGCAGGCGCACCCGCGCGCTGTCACGGCAAGCCCGACGAGGCACGCGCCGCGGGCTGCCCGGCCGACGTGCTGGCCGCCAACGCAGCGCGTCAGCAGGACGCCATCGATGAGTATTCGGTTCGCCGCAGCACGCTGGCCGGCTACCTGTGGCACGCGTTCGTCGGCTACTGGGTCGTGCCGGCCGCAGTGCTGTTCGGCTTCGGCCTGGTGATCGCCGGGGTTCGCCGCGCACTGCGCCGACCCACTGTAAAAAGCAGCGCGCCGCATTGAAGTTCGGTAATCGATGCCGGATCACGTTGCGAAAACCCGACGTCGAGAACGACGCACCACGCTTTCAGAATCTTTTCATCGAACGGATAAACCGCGCACTTCCGGTAAAAAAAACCGGCCGCGGGATCGTTCCGGCGAGCCACGAGCAGTGCACCAGAATCGGGGCGATAGCAGGCGAAATCACTACGAAACGCCGGTAGCCGCATCGCTTCGACCCATCCGCAGATCGGTCAAAGTTACGCCGCCTAGCTTGTGCGCTTACCCGCAAACGCCCGTGCGACAAGGCTTTTCGTCGGTCAGGCACGCGCGCTGCTACTGTTCTCATGTGTTATAACCCAATGGCCAACCGTCATCACTGATCCGGTTGCCCTGGAACCACGATGGAGAAAAAAGATGCAAAGACGAAACTTCATTCTGAAAACCACCGCTGCGCTTGCTTTCGGAGGCCTTACGCTCGCGGGCTGCACGACGACGCCCAATAGCACGCCCACCGCCTCGGCCAATGCGTCGAAGCGCGACTCGATCAACGCCAGCGTCGATGGCACGATTTCCAAGCTGTATTCGACGGTACCGGGTTCACGCGAACTCGTCTCGAAGGCGCGCGGCGTCCTCGTGTTCCCGTCGGTCATTCAGGCGGGCCTGATCGTCGGTGGGCAGTATGGGGAAGGCTCACTGCGCGTCGGCGGCAGCACGGTCGGCTACTACAGCACGGCGTCGGGCTCGTTCGGTCTGCAGGCCGGTGCGCAGTCAAAGGCAATCGTCTTTCTGTTCATGACGCAGGACTCGCTCGACAAATTCCGCAATTCCGACGGCTGGGCAGCTGGCGGCGATGCTTCCGTGGCGCTCGTGAAGATGGGTGCCAACGGCTCGATCGACACGACCACGGCGACGGCTCCTGTCGAAGTCTTCGTGATGACCAATGCCGGCCTGATGGGCGACATCTCGATCGCCGGCACGAAGGTGACGCGTCTGAACATCTAGCGCGCTGTCGCTCCGGCGGCGGGATGGCCGGATGGTCGGAGTACGGCCCTCCACCGGAGGTGCAAGGCAAAACGGCGCTGCCGCAAGGCAACGCCGTTTTTTTATGCGCGTGCCTGATGCACGGATGCACGCCACGCCGATCCAGCTAGTTCGACGACGTATCGATCACCTTGAACCGCGAACGCTTCTGCGCGCGAATCACCGATTGATACGCTTCGACGTATTGCTGCGCCATCCGGTGCGACGTGAAGCGCTCCTCGAAGCGCTGCCGCACGCCCGCTCGCGGCACCTTGTGCAGGCGGTTCACGGCGGCCACTGCGCCGATCTCATCCTCGACGATGAAGCCCGATACGCCGTCGTCCAGCACCTCCGGCACCGAGCCGCGATTGAAGGCGATCACCGGTGTCCCGCACGCCATCGCTTCGATCATCACGAGACCGAACGGCTCCGGCCAGTCGATCGGAAACAGCAGCGCGTGCGCGCCCGACAGAAACTCGGCCTTCTGGTTGTCGGCGATTTCACCGATATATTCGACGTACGGCAGATCGAGCAACGGCTTGATATCGCGCTCGAAATACTCGCGGTCGGCGGCGTCGACCTTCGCGGCGATGCGGATCGGCATACCGCAACGGCCCGCAATGCGGATCGCGGTATCGACGCGTTTTTCCGGCGAAATACGGCCAAGGAACGCGAGGTACTTCTGCTCGACCGGCTGCGGCGTATAGAGCGCCTCAGGCAGCCCGTGATAGACCGTGGTGAGCCATTTCGCCTGCGGCAGCGGATGGCGCTGTGCATTCGAAATCGAAATCACCGGCGCGGTGTTGAACGTATCGAATACCGGTTGCTGCTCGGGCAGATCGAGACGGCCGTGCAGCGTCGTCACAAACGGCGTGTCCTGCCGCTTGAAGACCGAGAACGAGTAGTAGTCCATGTGGAAATGCAGCACATCGAACTCGTCGGCCTGACGGCGCACCAGTTCCATCAACAGCATGTGCGGCGCCACGCGATCGCGAATGCCGGGGTCGAGCCGCAACGCGCGCGGCCAGACGGCTTCGAGCTTCGCGCTCGTGACCGAATCGCCGCTGGCGAACAGCGTTACGTCATGGCCGAGTTCGACCAGCGCCTCGGTGATGTACGACACGACGCGCTCGGTACCGCCATACAGTTTGGGGGGCACCGACTCGGTCAGTGGGGCGATCTGGGCAATTCTCATTGAGTGTCTCCATGAATCTGATGGCCGCCCGTTCGGGGCGTGCCTCGTGCGCAACAGGCACCAAGGCTTCAACCAGGGGCCAGCGATGGCGCCAGAGTATGCCAGCGTGGCGGCAACCGATCAATGCGGGCCGATGCGGACAAGCGTGCCAGACAGACCCGCCTGTGCCTCATACCTGACGATTATTCTCGATTGTGCGCGCAAACGCGCGACGGTTTGCATTTCCTGCGCGCTGTTACAGTCGAGAAACATCCGCGGCACGGCACCGATATGCCATTCAGTACTGCGTGCGGTGTCATGTGCACTCAGCGGGATGGCCATTTCCACGCGGGAATATCGTACTCGTCGATATTGGCAATCCGCGTCGAACCGAGCTGTTTTTCGAGCATCACCGACAGGCTGCCCTCCTCGCGCTCGAGCGCCGCGATCAGCCGCGTCGCATGCGACACCACCAGTACCTGCGACCGCGTCGATGCGTGTGCGATCAGCCGCGCGAGCGCCGGTAACAGGTCTGGATGCAGGCTCGTCTCCGGTTCGTTCAGGACCAGTAATTGCGGTGGGCGCGGCGTCAGCAGCGCAGCGACCAGCAGCAGATAGCGCAGCGTCCCGTCGGACAATTCCGCAGCACTCAGCGCTCGCAATAGCCCATGCTGCCGCATCGTCACTTCGAAGCGGCCGCTATGATTGACGATCTCGAGGCGCGAGCCGGGAAATGCATCGTCGATTGCAGCATCGAGTGCGGCTGCTTCACCGATTTCGGTGATCGTCTGTAGTGCTGCAGCAAGATCGGTGCCGTCGTCGCTGAGCACCGGCGTATGCGTGCCGATTTGCGGCAGCCGCACGGGGGCTTCGGCATCGGTGCGGAAGTGATCGTAGAAACGCCACGAGCGGATCTGTTCGCGCACCGCGATCATCTCAGGCGCGCTTCGTGGGTCGGAGAACTCCGTCATCATGCTATCGAAGCTCGCCACGGGCTGCGGCACGGTTTGCCATTCGCCGTCTGCATCGCGGGCGCGCAGCACCGCGCCGTGCCGGTCGACCAGCAGCGCAGACGGACGCAGCATCGGCCCGTTCCAGATGCATTCGCGCTTGATCACCGGGTCGAGCGCGAATTGCGATTCCGAAGGAGACGGCAACCCGAGATCGATCGCGTAGCCGAAGGTGTCGCCGGCAAAACCGAGCCGCAGGCTCACCGGTTCGTGACGGCGTACGCCCGTGACCGGCTCTTCGCCGGCCAGCATCGCACGCGAGAAGCGCTCGGGGCCGGCCCACAACGTGGACTGCAAACCACCCTCGCGGGCCAGCGATGGAATCACGCCACCGCGTGCAGTCACCGCAAGCAAACGCAGCGCACGATAAACGCTCGATTTGCCGCTACCGTTCGGTCCAGTCACGATATTCAGCTTGCCGAGCGGCACGATCAGCTCGCGCAGCGAGCGGTAACCGGCAATGGCGAGTGTCGTTAGCATGGACCTTCCATGATTGTCATGTGTGCAAGTACGGGGCGCTTCAGAAAACGGAATTATGCCCGTTACGCGGACAACGTCCGTCTGACTCAGGCTTCTCCGCCGAGGTTCGCAAAAGCGAATAGGTCTTCGCAGTTTTGAACGCGTAGCGGCGAAATAGTCACCATCATTATTCTTTGGAAAAAATGTGCCCCACGAATTCGAGACCAAGATGGAATTCACGACGAAACGATTGCGCATCTTCGAAGTGGCGCCGCGACACGCCGCACAGCTCTGCGCATCGCTGCTCAAGGACGCCGAGGTAGCCGCGCTCGTTCCCTGGGTGAACGGTAAAAACGCAAAAGACGTTGGCCAGGAGACCTTGCGTATTGAGCTCTTATGCGGAGCCGGCAGCCTGAATGTCTGGGCGACTCAAAGACTCGAAGATCAGGTTCTGATTGGCGCTGTGATGGAGACGCCGTCGCTGGTGGGGAGCAATGTCGAGGTCATTCTTGGCCGTCAGTACTGGCATCTCGGATACTCGGATGAGGCGCTCGCACCCGTGCTCGAATGGATAGCATCGTAGGTTCGGGCTAGCGTGAGCGTGGCACCGCGCATCAACGACCCTCGCCCCCCGGCACGCTACGCAGATCGCGCAGGAACGAATCGCGCCACACACCGAGATCGTTCTTGCGCAGTGCCGCCATGTTCACCTGATGACGGCGCTGACGCTCTTTCAGCGGCATCGATAACGCCTGCTGCAGCGCCTCGCACATGCCGATCGCATCGTGTGGATTCACGAGCAGCGAGCCGCTCAACTCGGCGGCCGCGCCGGCGAAAATCGACAGCACCAGCACGCCGGGATCGTCGGGGTTCTGCGCGGCGACATATTCCTTCGCGACGAGATTCATGCCGTCGTGCAGCGGCGTCACAAAACCAATCTGCGATTCGCGAAACAACGACATCAGCTTCCAGCGGTCGTAACGCTGGTTCAGGTAACGAATCGGTGTGTAGTCGAGGCCCGAGTAGCGTCCGTTGATACGCCCCGCCTCGCCTTCGAGTTCCTGCCGAATCAGTTGATACGTTTCGACGTCCGAGCGCGTCGGCGGTGCGATCTGTACGAGCGTGACATTGCCGCGCCACTCGGGCGAGCGCTCGAGCAACTGCTCGAAAGCCCGGAAGCGCTCCACCAGTCCTTTCGAATAATCGAGCCGGTCGACGCTCATGATCAGCTTGCGTCCCTCGAGGCTCTGCTTCAGATCGAGCACATGCTGACGGCTTTCGTAGCGCTGCGCCTGCTCGGCGATTTCATCGGGAAACACGCCGATGCGATAGACGCCCGTACGCAAGTGGCGACCGAACGCTTCGACGCGATCGTCGGCGCTCACCGTGCCGCGCGCATGACGCGTGATGTAGTCGTGGAACGCGAGTTGATCGGTCGTGGTCTGGAATCCCAGCAGATCGAAGCAGCACAGCGACTTCACCAGTTCCTCGTGCGGCGGAATGCTGAAGATGATCTGCGGCGCCGGAAACGGAATATGCAGAAAGAAGCCGATGCGGTTCGTCACGCCTTCCGCGCGCAGCGCTTCGGCGAAGGGGATCAGGTGATAGTCGTGAACCCAGATGATGTCGTCGGGTTCGAGCAGTCTGGTCAGCTTGTGCGCGAGCCATGCATTCACGCGCCGGTAGCCCGCGTATTCGTCGCGCTCGTAGCGCGCGAGGTCGTTGCGGTAATGGAACACCGGCCACAGCGTTGCGTTCGAGAACCCGCGGTAGTACTGATCGTAGTCCTTGCGCGTGAGGCCCACCGTTGCGAACGTCACGCGACCTTCCTGGGCGAGCGTCGGACCGGCGTGGGCAACTGTTTCGCTGACGACGTCGCCGCTCCAGCCGAACCAGACCCCGCCGGCATCCTTCAACGCACCGAATACGCCCACCGCGAGGCCGCCCGCCGAGCCCTTCGTTTCGGTCGGTGTGGCGACGCGGTTCGATACGACGATCAGTCGACCCATGGTGTGTTTTCTCCTCGGTTCGGACGGGCGCGCGTGCGGCGTGCGCGTTCGGTGACGGGTGGCTGGCCAATCTCGCAGGCGGCAGAATCGCTACTGTGAACGTCGGCAGCGGGAGTGCTCAGTTCGACCGGCTCGCCGCCGGATCGTTTGCAATTTCGTCCGGCGGCCGGCTCGCAGCCGATGCGGCGCGCTGGCCGCGATTTCCACCACGATTCGCCACCGGATCGGCTTCGGTGCGCGCGGCGGTGCTCGACGCGGGCGTACGCGCATGCGCGGGCAACCAGTCGAGCGCACCTTCAGCGGCCCCGAGTTCCGCCGACACCTCAGCACGCGAATGCGGCAGATACTGCGGATAGTGCGTCTGCACGAACACCAGCAGCCCTTCGCGCACGCGGCAACGCAAGTCCCAGCTCAGCCCCGAATCCGCCGAGCTGACCAGCACGCGCAACTGCATCGAACGCTCGGTTGCGTCGGTAACCTGCAGCACCTGTACACGTCCATCCCATTCGGGCGCGGCCTCGACGAGGCGCCCGAGTTCCTCGCGCAGCGGCGCGAGCGGCATCCGGTAATCGACGTACAGAAAGACCGTGCCGATGATCTGCGCGCTGCTGCGCGTCCAGTTCGCGAACGGGTTCTCGATGAACCATTGCAGCGGCACGATCAGCCGGCGCTGGTCCCACAACCGCACCGACACATAGGTGCCGGTGATTTCCTCGATACGCCCCCACTCGCCCTGGATCACGACGACGTCTTCGAGGCGGATCGGTTGCGAGAGCGCGATCTGCAACCCGGCGATCAGATTGCCGAGCACCGGCCGCGCGGCAATACCGGCAATCAAACCGGCGACGCCCGCCGACGCCAGCAGGCTCGCGCCGATCTGGCGCACGCCTGGAAACGTCATCAGCGCGCCGCCAACACCGACGATCACGATCACCACCATCACCGAGCGCGCCAGCACCCGCGCCTGCGTGTGAATCCTGCGTGCCTCGAGGTTGTCGGCGGTGTCGAGCGGATGCGCCTGGATGATCGCTTCGCCGATCGCGGCGGCCGAGCGCATCGACAGCCAGGTCAGCGCGCCGATCAGCACGACACCCGCCATGTTGCGCAGCACGCCGACGAGCGGCAGCGTATCGGGCGCTTCCCACCAGATGAATTCGAGCCCGACGATCGCCAGCACGACCAGTGCGGGCCGGTTGATATAGCGCAGGATCACGCTCATCAACGGATACGGTCGCGCGATCCGCACGAGAATGCGCGCGCCGATGCGATGGACGGCAAACGCGAGCGCGAGGACGACGACGGAAACGACGACCGCGCCCGGCCAGGTGTGCAGCGGGGCATCGGCGATACGCGCGATGTCGTCGGTGGTGAGCATGAACGCCACCCGCGCTCAGCTACCCGTCTTGCAGGGGAATGCCTTGCCGAGCCCGAGTGAAATAGCGGTGCTCGCGTTGTAGCCCGCCACGTTGGGATTTTCAGCGATATAACGGCGCACCGCGTCCGTCAGTTGTTGCGAACGGGCGTCGGCGGGCAGGCAGAAGTACTGGCCGACCCGTGGGCCGGTCGTGCCGCCGATCGCATCGATCGTGTTGAAGACGCCGTCGGCCGCGCCTTCGATGTAGGCCGCGCACGCACTGCGTGACGCGATATCGGTTTTCGTACACAGCCTGTTGAGGTCGCTCGCGGTAAACGCGGCTGCCGATAAGGGTATGGCCAGCGCGCTCGCGCAAATCAAAGCCCGCAGCATGGTGATCCTTTATGTGAGCAAGCGGTTATCGGGCGATCTGGTGTCGCATCCGGCGGCGCGTTCCGGCATGACACCGGACGCGCCGCAACCGTTATTTTGCACCGTTTTGCGGGGCTGCCGGTGGCTGGCTCTGCATTTGCTGGAGCCGTGCCGTCAGTCCTTCGACGACATCGGGTGCCTTGTAGTGCTTCGCGAAGTCGAGTGCGGTCAGACCGAGCTGGTTCTTCACGGTCAGGTCGGCACCGTTATCGAGCAGCAGCTTGACCGTCGACACATGATTGGCGCGTGCGGCCATCATCAGCGGTGTGGTGCCGTTCGGCGAACCGGCGTCGACGTACGCCGAGTGATCGAGCAACAGCTTCACGATGTCGTCATGACCGTTCGATGCCGCGTAGTGCAGCGGCGCCCAGCCCTTCTTGTTGACTTCGGCATCTTTTGAAATCAGCAGGTTGACGAGGTCGATGTCGCCGTTCAGCGACGCCAGCATCATCGCGTTTTCGCCGGCCTTGTCCTCGATCTCGATGTTGGTCTTCGGATTGGCGATCAGTGCGGCGGCGACCTTGTCGGATTTCTCGCGGGCAGCGAGCACGAGGAGCGGCAGGCCCTGATCGTCGGTCATGTTCGGATCCATGCCGTTGGCGAGCTGCTTCGTCACTTCCTTCACATCGTCGAACTTGACGGCCTTGATCATCGTGTCGGCGGGCGCGGCCTGCACCGGCAACGCACCGCAGGCCGCCCACGCGAGTCCGCCGGCCAGCGCGAGCCGGGCTGCCCCGCGTTTGAACGCGGACAGGCGGATGAAAGGAACGACGGAGGCTGAACCGATGACGATCTGACTGGAGTTATTTCTCATATTCTAGTTTAGGTATCTTCCCTATCCTGTTGATAATATTGAATATCAAGATCACGGCACCGGGATCTTGAAGAGCCGGAAGAAGTTCGCTGTGGTCGCTGCGGCGAGTGCGGCTTCCGGCATCTCACGCTGCTGCGCGATGAAGCGTCCGACATGGCTGACGTACGCAGGTTCATTCGGCTTGCCGCGATACGGCACGGGAGCCAGGTACGGCGAGTCGGTTTCGATCAGCAGGCGCTCGAGCGGCACGCGGCGCGCGACGTCCTGAACCTCGGTCGCGCTCTTGAAGGTGACGATGCCCGACAGCGAGATGTGGAAATTCTGCGCGAGCGCCCGCTCGGCGACCGGCCACGCTTCGGTGAAGCAATGCATGACGCCGCCGGGCACGTCGGCGTGTTCCTCGGCCATGATGCGCAGTGTGTCGTCGGCGGAGGCGCGTGTGTGGATGATCAGCGGCTTGCCGGTGGCGTGCGCCGCGCGGATATGGGTGCGGAAACGCTCGCGCTGCCATTCCATGTCGGCAATGGTGCGGCCTTCGAGCCGGTAGTAGTCGAGCCCCGTCTCGCCGATCGCGACGACCTTCGGGTGCCCGGCCAGCTCGACCAGCCCGGCCACGTCCGGCTCCTGCGCATCCTCGTGATCCGGATGCACGCCGACCGATGCGTAGACGTTGTCATAGGTGCGCGCAATCTCGAGCACGGACGGCAGCGTTTCGAGGTCGACCGACACGCACAGCGCGTGTGTCACCGAATGCATGCGCATGTTCTCGAGCACCTGCGGCAGGCGCTCGGCGAGACCTTCGAAATTGATGTGGCAATGCGAGTCGACAAACATGAGGGTGTCCTGCGATGTATCGGGAAAGGCGTTTGCTCAGGTAGCGCTCAGGCGTTGCTCATCCGACGACGCGGTGCCCGAGGATCACCAGGTCGCGCTCCACGCCGTCCAGCACTGCGACGCGCGGCAGCGTACCCCACACGTCGAAACCGAAACCGCGGAAGAGCCGCAGGCTCGGTTCATTGTGGCCGAAAATGAAGCCGAGCACCGTGTCGATGCCGAGCGCGGGTGCGGCTGCCAGCGAAGCCGCCAGCAACTGCTTGCCGAGTCCCTTGCCGCGCGCATCTTCGTGCAGATAGATGCTCACTTCGGCACTGCGCGAATACGCCGGACGCCCGTAGAAGTTCGAGAAACTGAGCCACGCGATGATCTGCCCGCCGTCCTCGACGACCCACAGCGGCCGCTTGTCCGGCCCGTGCTCGTGAAACCACGCGAGCCGGCTCTCGATGCTGACTGGCTCGAGATCGGCGGTCACGTTGCGCGACGGCACCGTCGAGTTGTAGATGGCGACGATGGCGGGCAGATCGTCGAGCGTGGCGTTGCGGTAGGGGAGATTCGTGGTCATCGGTGAAATCGGCTAGCGGGGGGGTATGCAATCAGCGCGTGCGGTCAAACCTCGGGCGAAGGTCAGCCAAACAACGCGCGATAGCCAAGGAACAGTTCCTCGAACACCAGGCGCGCATTGAGCGGATGGTTCTCGACCGCGCGCTGCCGCGTCACGGTCCGGATAAAGCGTGCGAACGTGCTCGCATCGACCTGCGCCGCGCAGCGCTCCAGCGCCGCTGCGGCTTCAGGGAAATAACGCGGCGTGCCGGCCGTGCGCTGCGCCAGCAGGTCATATAGCCACCTCTGCAGCCAGCCGAGCACGAGCGGCACCGGCAGCTTCTGCAGCGCCTCGCCGCACGCGAATGCATCACACGCGGCGCCGCTTGCAAGCTGCTTGAGCGTCCAGTCGCGCAGCGCGCGGTTTTCGTCGGCGGCGAGCGCCAGCGCGGCCAGCGGTGCGCCGCCCGCCTGGGCGAGCAGCGCCGGTGCGTCGTCGATGCCTTGCGCGGCGAGCCACCTGGTGGCGACATCGGCGCCGGGCGTAGCGAGCGGCCATTGCCGGCAACGGCTGATGATGGTCGGCAGCAACCGGTCGATGCGCGCCGACACCATCAGGAACACAACACCCGACGGCGGTTCTTCGAGCGTTTTCAGCAACGCGTTAGCCGCCGCGACATTGAGCGCTTCGGCCGGATACAGCACGACCACGCGCGCCCCGCCGCGGTGCGAGCCGACGCCGCAGAAGTCGAGCAACGCCCGGACCTGTTCGATCTTGATTTCCTTGCTCGGCGCGCGGCTCTTCTTGCCGTCATCGTCGCCTTTGTCGGCCTTGCCGGCCTGATCCTCCTTATTGTCCGCACTGGAGACAAAACCCGATTCAGCCGCCAGCGCCTCCGGCAGCACGATCCGGTAATCGGGGTGATTGCCCTGCACGAACCAGTTGCACGCCGCGCACGCGCCGCACGGCTCGCCATTCGCGAGCGGCGCTTCGCAGAGCATGCCCTGCGCGAGATGCTGCGCAAAACGCAGCTTGCCGATTCCCGTCTGCCCATAGAGAAGCAACGCATGCGGCCAGTGCGCGCGCAGTTGCTGCATTCGGTTCCAGTCGTCGGTTTGCCACGGATAAATCATCGTTTTCTTTTGATTCAATAAGTTACGAGGTGAATCTTTTGTATCGGCTGAGCTATTTCAGCGCTCATGACAGCAACTTATATCAGTTAAAAATCATAAGGTTGCAATCAGTTTTTCAAGTTGACTCTGAATTTGCGGGATGCTCTGCGTCGAATCGACGATGGCAAACCGGTATGGCGCCTCTTCAGCCCGGCGCAGGTATTCTGCCCGCGTCCGCGTGAAGAACGCATCCGACTCGCTTTCGAACCGGTCCGGCTCGCGTGCCGCGCCGCGGCGCTCGCTGGCGGTTCCCGGCGGCAGGTCGAACAGCACCGTCAGATCGGGCTGGAAACCGCCCTGCACCCAACGCTCGAGCGCTTCGAGTTTGTCGCGCGGCAAGCCGCGGCCGCCGCCCTGGTAGGCGAACGTCGCATCGGTGAAACGGTCGGACAGCACCCAGTCGCCGCGTGCCAGCGCCGGCTCGATGACCTGCGCCAGATGCTCGCGGCGCGCCGCGAACATCAGCAGCGCTTCGGTTTCGAGATCCATGGTCCGGTGCAGCAGGATCTCGCGCAGCGACTCGCCGAGCTTCGTGCCGCCCGGCTCGCGCGTCATGACCACCTCGCGCCCGGTGGGCGCGACCTTCGCATCGAGCCGCTCGTGGAACCAGGCAAGGTGCGTCGTCTTGCCCGCCCCATCGATGCCTTCGAACGTGATGAATTTGCCCCGCGCCATCATTGACCTCGGATGTACTTGTCGACGGCCTTGTTGTGATCGCCGAGCGTGTCAGAAAAAATGCTTAGGCCGCTGCCATCGCCGCGGGAGACGAAATAAAGCGCGTTGGTCTGTGCCGGATTCAGCGCCGCCTGAAGCGACGCCACCCCTGGCAGTGAGATCGGTGTCGGCGGCAAGCCGGTACGGGTGTACGTATTGTAAGGAGTGTCGGTCTGCAGATCCCGCTTGTGCAGGCGCCCCGCGTAGCTGTCGCCGAGCCCGTAGATCACGGTGGGATCGGTCTGCAGCGGCATACCGAGCCGCAGACGGTTCGCGAACACCGCCGCGACGAGCGAGCGGTCGGATGCCTTGCCGGTTTCCTTTTCGACGATCGATGCCATGGTCAGCGCATCATAGGCGCTCTTGTACGGCAGACCGGGCGCGCGTGCGGTCCATGCCTCGTCGAGACGCACCTGCATCAGCCGGTACGCGCGACGATACACGTCGAGGTCGCTCGTGTTCTTGTCGAACAGGTAGGTGTCCGGGAAGAACAGCCCTTCCGCATTGCCCGTCGGCGCTTCCTGCGCGCCGATCGCCTTCAGCAGATCGGCGTCGGTCATACCGGCCGTGTCGTGCTTCAGCGCCGGATTCGCGTCGATTTCGGAGCGCATGCGGCGAAACGTCCAGCCCTCGATGATCGTCGCCACATACTCGTTGACGTCGCCGCGCGCCAGTTTTTGCAGCACGTCGTACGGCGTCACGCCGCTTTTGAACTCGTAATTGCCCGACTTCAGCTGGCTCTGCAGGCCAAGCAGGCGTGTCATCCACACGAACAGTTCGGTCGCGACCGGCACGCCGCCGCGCCGCAGTTGCAGCGTCACACTGCGCAGGCTGCTGTGCGGCTTGATCGTCACGTCGAGCTGCTGAGGGGTCAGTACGAGTGGAGCCTGGGACCAGTAACATCCGCCGGCTGCTGCGGCCGCGGCCAGCACGACGAGCGCCGTGCCGGCAACGAGACATTTTTTCAGGAGGGGCATGCAAAACATGGCTGGGGAGGACCCCATATAATACTTGCTTGCCCCCGCTAAAGTCTCAACTGACTGCTCCGCCAATCCATGACCGCCCCGCTCGCACCCGCTCCCGCCCCTTCCGTGTCGCCCGCCGTGTCGCCTGCTGCCGCAGCGTCGCTGCCGGTGCTGCCGCGCCCCGGTAGCGCGCAATTCGAGGCCGTACTTAAGAGTGGCGCCTATATGCCGCTCACGCAGTTCGGCGTGATCTCGGTATCCGGCGACGACGCGGCGACGTTCCTGCACGGCCAGCTCACGAGCGACACCCAGCATCTCGACGCCGCCAACGCGCGCCTCGCCGGCTACTGCTCGCCCAAGGGCCGCCTGCTCGCGTCGTTTCTCGTGTGGCGCGACAGCGAGGCGATCCGCCTGCTGGTATCGAAGGACGTGCAGGCCGTGGTGCAGAAACGCCTGTCGATGTTCGTGCTGCGCGCCAAGGCGAAGCTCAGCGATGCCAGCGCCGACCTGCTCGCAGTCGGTCTGGCCGGCGACGTGCGCCATGCGCTCGCCGGCATCTTCGACGTGATTCCCGATGGCGTGCATGTGAAAGTCGACGGGCCGTTCGGCTCGCTGATCCGCGTGCCCGATGCCGAAGCGCGGCTGCGTTATCTATGGATCGGGCCGCGGGCCGAAGTCGAGGCGCATCTGCCGGCGCTCGATAGCAAGCTCGTGCGCGTGTCGCCGGCCGTGTGGGACTGGCTCGATATCCGCGCCGGCGAGCCGCGCATCACCGGGCCGGTCACCGAACAGTTCGTGCCGCAGATGGTCAATTTCGACGTGCTTGGCGGCGTGAATTTCCGCAAGGGCTGCTATCCGGGCCAGGAAATCGTCGCGCGCAGCCAGTATCGCGGCACGATCAAGCGGCGTACCGCGCTCGCGAATGTCGCGGGCGAAACGTCGACGGTGGCGGCGGGCGCGGAGCTGTTCCATTCCGCCGATCCTGGCCAGCCGTGCGGGATGGTCGTCAATGTCGCGTCCGCACCGGCGGGCGGCGTCGACGTGCTGGCCGAGATCAAGCTCGTGGCACTCGAAGGCGGCTCGGTGCATCTCGGTGCCGCCGATGGCCCCGCGCTGCACTTCCTGCCGCTGCCGTACGCGTGGCCGACCGAAGTCTGAAGTCTGACGCGTTGACCGCGGGCGGTCGGCCCGCCGCTTCCGGAGACTTCGACCGATGTGCCTGATTGTGTTCGACTGGCGTCCCGACGCAACCGACGGCGCGCTCTTCACGCTGGCCGCAAACCGCGATGAATTCTTCCGCCGCCCGGCCGAGCCGATGCAGTGGTGGAGCGATGCGCCGGGGTTACTCGCGGGACGAGATCTCGCCGGTGGCGGCACCTGGCTCGGCATGACCCGCGACGGCCGCTTTGCGGCCCTCACCAACTATCGCGCACCGCACGAGATGCGGCCCGATGCGCCGACCCGCGGCACGCTCGTCAGTCGTTTTCTGAGCGACGCTGCCGAGACGCCGTTCGATTATCTGCAGCAGGTCGCGCGTACCGGCAGTCTGTATAACGGCTTCAACCTGCTGGTCGGCGACTGGACCCGGCGCGAACTCGCGTGGTACTGCAATCGCGCGGATACCGCGCCTGCCCTTCTCGCAGCCGGCACACATGGCATCTCGAATGCGGTACTCGACACCGCCTGGCCGAAGCTCGTGCGCAAGCGTGCGGAACTCGGGGCATTGCTCGCAGAAGATCCCGCGGCACCGCTCGAACAGTTGATCGACCTGATGCGCGATCCGCGCCTCGCACGCGATGACGAATTGCCCGCTACCGGTCTTTCGCTTGAACGGGAACGCGCGTTGTCGGCGGCTTTTATCGAAGGGAGTGAATACGGAACGCGTGGCACGACCGCAGTGCGCGTCGTTATCCAGAGCGCGCAGCTCAGCGTTACCGCCGCCGAGCGCAGCGACGACGACGGTTCGCACCGGATCGTGCGGCCTGGCGATTTCGAGCGTAGCTTCGCGTTTAACGTCGAGCGGTAGCGCAGCGGCGCTGGGTCAACCTGCGCGACTCATGTCCGTGAGTGGGCTCAGTCGCTGCCAAACGTTCTAAACGCGCGCCGCAGCGCGGCTGTCGCATCCGCATGCGCACGCGCAACGTCCGGCACGAAGCCGCCCATCTTGAAGAACTCGTGGATCATCCCGGCATAGCATTCGAGCGTAACGTCGTTGCCTGCCGCACGCAGTTTCTGCGCATAAGCCACACCTTCGTCGCAAAGCGGATCGTATTCGGCCACCGCGATCCAGGCCGGCGCGATGCCGCCGAAACCTGGCGCCCCACGTGTGCCGTCGAGCGGCGCGAAACGCCAGTCGTCGCGATCGCCCGGGTCGCGCACGTATTGCTCGAAGAACCACTGGATCGTCTGGCCCGACAACAGGAAACCGTCGGCCAGCCGCGCATGTGAAGCGGTCTGTTGATGGCCGCCCGTGCCTGGATAGATAAGCAGTTGCAATGCGAGCGCGATACCGGCGTCGCGGGCGAGCACCGCGCACACGGTGGCGAGCGTTCCGCCCGCACTGTCGCCGCCCACCGCGAGCCGCGCTGCATCGATGCCGTACAGTGCGGCGTTGGCGTGCAGCCAGGTGAGCGCATCGAATGCATCGTCCACGGCCACCGGAAACCGGTGCTCGGGCGCGAGCCGGTAGTCGACC
This sequence comes from Paraburkholderia acidicola, assembly GCF_002362315.1. Classification (GTDB taxonomy): domain Bacteria; phylum Pseudomonadota; class Gammaproteobacteria; order Burkholderiales; family Burkholderiaceae; genus Paraburkholderia; species Paraburkholderia acidicola. Next base: position 109,201 of record NZ_MTZV01000001.1, on the reverse strand, counting down.
GATAGCACCGCGCAGCGTGCATCGCGCGCGAACATGCGGCATAGCGCATCGTGCGTATCGACGCTGCCGACCGTGAAGCCGCCACCATGAAAATAAACGAGCGCAGGGACCGGCTCCGCCCAGCCCGGTTCGACCGGTTGATGGAGCCGGGCGCGGATCGACGCACCGTCGCGTGTCGGCACGGCGCAGTCTTCGACCGCATACATCGGCGCGCTCGCGATCTCGAGAATCGGTGCGCTCTTCTCATACGATGCGCGCGCCTGCTGCGCGGTCAACGTGTGAAACGGCGGGCGCCCGGCACGCTCGATCGACTCGAGCACCTGGGCGATCTTCGGATTCAGCGGCATGGGTCGGTGAAGCGGCGCGCTCGCGCCACGCAGTGGAATGAGCGCCGTATGATGCCACGGCGCCATGACGGCACGCAGGGCGCACATCGGTGCGCCCTGCGCGGCACGTTCGATCTATTCGCTGGCTTTCGAGTCGGCCTTCGAGTCGGGCTTCACTTCGGGCTTCAGCGACATCGGATCGACCGGATTGCGCAACTGCTCAATATCTTCGTGCCGCATCCGGACTGTCGCCATGATCGGCGGATGCGTGACGATATAGAAGCGGCCCTCGTCGATTGCTTCGAACGTGATGTTGGCGACATCGGCGGCGTTCAGCTTGCCGGACTCGACCGCGCGATGCAGTTGCTTGGCGGCCGCGACCTGCGAACGGGTCGGCGCGGCGTCATTGCGCAACCCGTCGGGACGGCTGCGCTCTGCATTAGCGATGCCCGTCGGTACGAAAGCCGGACAGAGCAACGAGCAACCGACCGGGCCGCCCACGAGCTTCAGATCGTGATACAGCGTCTCGGTCAACGACACGACCGCGTGCTTCGACGCGTTGTAGACACCCATCGACGGCGGCGACAACAGCCCCGCCACCGAAGCCGTGTTGACGATATGCGCCGGTTCGTTCTGCCGCAGCATGATCGGCGTGAACACACGCACGCCGTGCGCGACGCCCATCACGTTGACGCCGAACACCCACGCCCAGTCGTTCGCGCTGCTCTCCCAGACGAAGCCAACCGAGCCGACACCAGCATTGTTGAACAGCAGATGAACCTTGCCGAACGCATCGAGCGCGGCGAGCGCGAGCGCTTCCACCTGCGTGGGATCGGTGACATCGGTCGGCACACCGATCGCATCGGCGCCGGTTGCGCGCAACGCTTCGACGGTCTGCGCGAGCGCATTACCGTCGACATCGGCGAGCACCAGCTTCATACCGAGTGCCGCGCCCTTCTCTGCAAAGGCACGACCGAATCCGCTTGCCGCGCCGGTGATCACGGCGACCTTGCCGTCGAACTGAAACATGCTGTCTCCCAATGGAATCGTTCTTGTCTCTCGCATTCGGTACACGGCCCGGTATCGTCATCCAGGCCGCAACACCATCATCACGCTCACACGAGCTTGACGAGCTGCTTGCCGAAATTCTTGCCCTTCAGCAGACCCATAAATGCTTCGGGCGCATTCTCGAGTCCGTCAGCGATAGTCTCGCGGTAATGCAGTTTCTTCTGCGCGACCAGCGTGCCGAGTTGCCCCAGCGCTTCCGGCCACACCTCCATGTGTTCCGAAACGATAAAGCCCTGCACGAGCAGGCGCTGCGTGAGCAGCAACGCGGGGCGCTTCATCGGCAGCGGCTCGCCGTCGTAGCCCGCGATCATCCCGCACAACGCGATGCGACCGAACGCATTCATCCGCGCGAGCGTAACGTCGAGCACGTCGCCACCGACGTTGTCGAAGTAACCGTCGACGCCATCGGGCGTGGCGGCCTTGAGATCCTGGTACAGATTGCCGGCCTTGTAGTCAACGCACGCATCGAAGCCAAGCGAGTCGACGACATAACGGCACTTGTCGGCGCCGCCCGCGATGCCGATCGCGCGGCAGCCGGCCAGTTTGGCGAGTTGCCCGACCACACTGCCCACCGCACCGCTCGCCGCGCTAACGACGACCGTTTCGCCGGCCTTCGGCGCGATGATCCGGTTCAGGCCGTACCACGCGGTGACACCGGTCATGCCGACGGCGCCGAGATAGGCGGACAGCGGCACATGGGTATCGTCGACCTTGTTGAGGCCCTTGCCGTTCGACGTGCCATATTCCTGCCAGCCGAACATACCGACAACCTTCTCCCCAACTGCGAACTTCGGGTGCTTCGATTCGACGATCTCGCCGACTGTTCCACCGATCATCACTTCATCGAGCGGTTGCGGCACCGCGTACGACTTGCTGTCGTTCATCCGGCCGCGCATGTACGGGTCGAGCGACAAATAGTGATTGCGCACGCGCACTTCGCCGTCGGCGAGCGGCGCGAGCGGTGTCTCGACGAGCTTGAAGTTGTCCGGCGTGACGGGGCCTTGCGGACGGGATGCAAGCAGGATCTGCCGGTTGATCTGGGTCATGACGAACCTCTTTGATAAAAATGGGCACAGCAGCTATCGACGAAACCAGCGCAATGGCGTCAGCCGTCGCTTGGGCCGGGTGTCGCGGACGGATCGCTGCGCAGACGTTGAAGCTTGACATCACGGCCGACCGCAAGCCGTCGCATGTACTTGAATGTGCCGAGCGCCTTGGCGACGAAATGGCCTTCGCTGTCGCGGATCTCGCCTTCGCAGTAAGCCATCGTCGTCGAGCGGTGCAGCACGCGTGCGTGCGCGCGCAGTTCGCCGCGGCCCGGTTGCATGAAGTTGACCTTCATTTCGACGGTGACGACGCCGACGCCGTCGTCGGCGAGTGAACGTGCGGCCATCGCAAGCGCGACGTCGGCGAGCGTCATCGTGACGCCGCCGTGGGCGACGTCCCAGGTGTTCATATGATCGTGTGCAAGCGGCAGCATTACTTCGCTTGCACCGTCCGCCGCACTGACGAGACGCAGACCGAGATGATCGACGAACGGGCTTTCGAGTATCGGCTGCCCGGCGCTGGCAGGGGCGGATTTACGCGGAGAGGTCATTGCGTTGGATCACACTTCGAAGTCGACACATTCGCGCGTCTCGCGCACCGCACCGACGAACGACTTGAGCGCTTCATGCACCGGATGAACCTGGTAGGCATCGAGTGCAGCCTTGTCCGTGAAGTCGGAAACCAGCACGACGTCATAGGTCGAATCGAGACCCGGTGCGGCAACGCCGGCTTCCAGATGCAGAATGCCAGGCACGATGTTGCGGCAACCTTCGAGCCGTTCCTTCAGCTTCAGCGCGTTTTCCGCACGGCTCGCACCTTCGGCGTGTTCTTTCAGCTTCCACATCACAATATGGCGTATCACGGTGTTCCTCGTCGTTCAGTAGATGGTTCTGTCAATGCAGCAGGCTATGAGCGCGTAAGCCTATCAAAATAACGGTGGCAACGTACGGCGAGCGGGCAGGTTCGAATCGCATGTAATCGCCGCTCAACCGGCTTCGCGCGGCGTCGCAGCCAGCGCAATAAATTCGTCGAGCAACGCCATATCGACAGGCTTCACCAGATGCACATCGAAGCCCGCCTCGCGCGTACGCTCGCGATCGCTGCTCTGGCCGAAGCCCGTCATCGCGGCAAAGCGCGTGCCACGCAACTCGGGCAGCGCGCGTAGCATGCGCAGCACCGTGAAACCGTCGATGCCAGGCATCGCGAGATCGATCAACGCGATGTGCGGCGTCAGCCGGCGCGCAGCCTCGACTGCATGTTCGCCGCGGTAGACAACCTGCGCGCGATGTCCCTTCATTTCGAACAGCATCGCGAGGCTGTCCGCCGAATCGCGGTTGTCGTCGACGATCAGCACACGCAGGCCAGGCGTGCCGTACCGGGGCTCGCTCGTCTTGTCATCCGTCGACAGCGGCGCAAGCTCTGGATGCGCTGGCAGACGCACCGTGAATACGCTGCCTTTCCCAGGCCCGGCGCTCGCCGCGAAAATCGATCCGTGGTGCAGTTCGACCAGCGAGCGGCACAGCGTGAGCCCGATCCCCAGACCGCTTTCGCCGGTGTTCTGCGACGCAGGCATCTGCGTGAACAGGCTGAAGATCGTATCCAGCGCGTCTGGCGGAATACCGCAGCCGGCATCGGAAACGCGCAGCACCGCCATGCGGTTTTCGATCGCCATATGGATGCCGATGCAACTTCCCTCCGGCGAGAACTTGGATGCGTTATGCAACAGGTTCTGTATGACCTGGACGAGGCGCGTCATGTCGCCACTCACGACGATCGACGTACGCTCCATCTGCAGATCGATACTCTGCTGGCGCGCATCGATAAACGGCTGCGCGGCTTCGACACTGCGCACCAGTACGTCGCGCAGTTCGACCGGAGCGATTCGCAGCTCGACCTTCCCCGACGTGATCCGGCCAACATCGAGCAGATCTTCGACGAGCCTCGTCAGATGCGTGATCTGGCGATCCATCGTGTCGCGGCAACGGCGCACTGTCTCGCTCACGCCTTCTTCGAGCTGCATCGCCGCGAGCGCGTTGCGCACCGGTGCGAGCGGGTTGCGCAGTTCGTGCGCGAGCGTCGCGAGGAATTTCTTCATCCGCTGGCTCGCCTGCTCGACCTCTTCCAGGCGCTTGCGCTCGCTCATGTCGCGCGTGACTTTCGCGAACCCGCGCAACTCGCGAGCCTCGTCGTAGATTGCGGTGATCGTGACGTTGGCCCAGAAGGTCGTACCGTCCTTGCGTACGCGCCAGCCTTCGTCCTCGACGCGGCCCTGTTCGCGCGCGATGGTGAGTTCGCGCAGCGGCTTGCCGGTCGCCACGTCTTCGGCGGTGTAGAACACCGAAAAATGCTGACCGACGATTTCATCGCGCCGATAACCGTTGATATGCGCCGCACCGGCGTTCCAGCTCATTACGCGACCGTCGGGGTCGAGCATGAAGATCGCGTAGTCACTCACGCCTTCGACCAGCAAGCGGAAGCGCTCCTCGCTGCGGCGCAGCGCCTCGTCGGCCTCACGCTGCGTAGTCAGATCGCGCGTGACCTTGGCAAAGCCGACCACCGCGCCGCCTGGCCCGCGCCGCGCCGTGATGATCACGTTCGCCCAGAACAGCGTGCCGTCCTTGCGCACACGCCAGCCTTCATCCTCGAAGCGGCCGAGCAGGCGCGCCTGTTCGAGTTCATAGGCGGGCCAGCCGCGCTCGACCGCTTCCGCGGTATAGAAGCGCGAAAAATGCGAACCGAGTATCTCGTGCTCCGCATAGCCCTTCAGTTTCGCCGCGCCCGCGTTCCAGCTGATGATGCGGCCCGTGGCATCGAGCATGAAGACCGCGTAGTCCTCGATTGCCTGAACCAGCGCGCGAAAGCTCTCCTCGGTCGGCACGGCGATCGGGTTGACCGGCGCACCCGAGATCGGGCCGACGTCGCCGGACAGGCGGGAAGGATTGGACGGATTCATGGAGTGTCGACACGGCGCGCGGGGGGAACGCGGCAAGCATACACCGTGCAAACCGTTGCGCGCACACCCTTGGTGGGCCTGCGTTACCGGTTGTTCCGATGCGCGGGAGCCGCGCGTGCGGCGCGCCCCGGCAACATCAGATTCGAACGGGTTCGATCTCGCATTGAACGGCAAACCGTTCGCAGGCGGCGTCAGCGACCAGCTCGGCACCGGCTGTCCGGTGCCCTCGCCCGCCGTACCGCCACATCGCAACACGCGAACGACTTCAGACGACTTCGAAGAGCCCCGCAGCGCCTTGCCCGCCACCGATACACATCGTCACGACGACAAACTTCGCACCGCGCCGCTTGCCTTCGATCAACGCATGGCCGGTCAGCCGCGCGCCCGACACACCGTACGGATGGCCGACCGCGATCGCCCCGCCGTTCACGTTGAGCCGTTCGTTGGGAATGCCCAGCTTGTCGCGGCAATAGAGCACCTGCACCGCGAACGCTTCGTTCAGCTCCCACAGGTCGATGTCCTCGACCTTGAGACCTGCCTGCTTGAGCAGCTTCGGCACTGCGAACACCGGACCGATGCCCATCTCGTCGGGTTCGCAACCGGCCACCGCGAAGCCGCGGAAAATACCGAGCGGCTGCAGCCCTTCGCGCTCTGCGACGGTCGCATTCATCACCACGCAAGCCGACGCGCCATCGGAAAACTGGCTCGCGTTACCCGCCGTAATCACGCCGCCGGGCAGCGCTGTACGAATCTTCGATACACCTTCGATCGTCGTGTCGGCGCGAATGCCTTCGTCGGCGGCGACCGTTACCTCCTTCGTGAAGAGCTGACCGCTCGCCTTGTCTGCGACACCGGCCAGCACCGTGAGCGGCACGATCTCGGCGGCAAAGCGGCCGGCTTCGAGCGCGGCAGCGGCGCGCTGCTGCGACTGCACGCCATATTCGTCCTGACGTTCCTTCGCAATCGAGTAACGCTTCGCGACGGTCTCAGCCGTCTGCAGCATCGACCAGTAGACTTCCGGCTTGTTCTTCGCGAGCCACCCATCGGCCATCATGTGACGGTTCATCTCGTTCTGCACGCACGAAATCGATTCGACGCCGCCGGCGACGAACACATCGCCCTCACCCGCGATCACGCGTTGTGCGGCCAGCGCGATGGTCTGCAACCCCGACGAGCAGAAACGATTCACCGTCATGCCCGGCACAGTGACGGGCAGCCCGGCGCGCAGCGCAATCTGCCGCGCGATGTTCGCGCCGGTCGCGCCTTCGGGATTCGCGCAACCCATGATCACGTCTTCGACGCGGGCCGGGTCGATCTTCGCGCGCTCGACCGCAGCCTGCGTGACGTGACCGCCAAGCGTCGCGCCGTGCGTCATGTTGAAGCCGCCGCGCCACGATTTGGCAAGACCTGTGCGGGCGGTCGAAACGATTACGGCGTCAGTCATGGTGTCTCCTGCTTCCAATGTGAATGAGGTTCGTCGCGCGCCTCGCTGCATGAACAGCGAGACGCAGCGGCACAATCAGCGCAGCACGTCGACAGCCTGTACGCGGGCCACGCCCGCTGCATCGAGCTGTCGCCATGCCGCGTCGAGCGAACCGTTAAGATCGATCGCGCGCGACGCGTCTTCGATCAGTGCAACGTCGAATCCGGCTGCGCGTGCATCGAGTGCGGACCAGGCGACGCAATAGTCGGTGGCGAGCCCGCAGCACCACACGCGCTTCGCGCCAATTTCGCGCAGGTAGCCGGCAAGACCCGTCGAGGTGGTGCGGTCCGCTTCGACAAATGCCGAATAACTGTCGACTTCCGCGCGCAGCCCCTTGCGAATGACCAGTTGTGCATGCGGCACGTCGAGGTCGCGATGCAATGCGGCACCCGGTGTGTCCTGCACGCAGTGCACCGGCCACAACACCTGGTTGCCATACGGCAGCGCGATGCTATCGAACGGCTGGCGACCGGCGTGATTCGCGGCGAACGAACGATGCGCAGCCGGGTGCCAGTCCTGCGTCAGCACCACCTGCCTGAAGCCGCGTGCGAGCTGGTTCACGACCGGCACGATCTCGTCGCCGTGCGCGACGGCAAGCGCCCCGCCCGGCATGAAATCGTTCTGCACGTCGATTACCAGCAGCACGTCGCCCGCATCCTTCATCGCTGCACCTCGCTCGCCAGTCTCGCGCACCACACTGCGCTCAGCTGCTTCTAGCTATTAAAACCGCGTCCCTGCGCCGCCAGATCGCCGATGCTCTTCGCGATCTGCCAGCCGTCGCCGTTCGCCTGCGCCGCATAGCGCCCGATGGCGCGCTCGACGTTGTAGAGGCCCACGGTGTCCGCGTACAGCATCGGGCCGCCGCGCCACAGCGGGAAGCCGTAGCCGGTCAGGTACACCATGTCGATGTCCGATGCCTTCGAGGCAATCCCTTCTTCTAGAATCTTCGCGCCTTCGTTGGACAGCGCATACACCAGACGCTCGACGATTTCCGCGTCGGAGATCTTGCGTCGCGGGGTAGCGGTTTCCTGCGAATAGCCGACGATCATCTCGTCGACGAGTTTCGACGGGTATGCGGTGCGGTCGCCCGCCTTGTAGTCGTACCAGCCACCGCCGGTCTTCTGTCCGAAGCGGCCGGTTTCGCACAGGCGATCGGCAATCTTCGAGTAGTGCAGGTCAGGATGTTCCTGATAGCGGCGCTTGCGGATTGCCCAGCCGATGTCGTTACCCGCGAGATCGCTCATCCGGAACGGGCCCATCGCGAAGCCGAACTTCTCGATGGCCTTGTCGATCTGGGCAGGCAGCGCGCCTTCTTCGAGCATGAAGAGCGCCTGACGGATGTACTGCTCGATCATGCGATTACCGATGAAGCCGTCGCACACGCCGGACACCACCGCGGTCTTGCGGATTTTCTTCGCGACCTGCATCACGGTGGCGAGCACGTCTTTCGCCGTGTCCTTGCCGCGCACGACTTCGAGCAGCTTCATCACGTTGGCCGGGCTGAAGAAGTGCATGCCGACCACGTCCTGCGGACGCTTCGTGAACGCAGCGATCTTGTTCAGATCGAGCGTCGAGGTATTCGAGGCGAGGATCGCGCCCGGCTTCGCCACTTCGTCGAGCCGCTTGAACACCTGCTCTTTCACGCCGAGTTCTTCGAACACGGCTTCGATGATCAGGTCGGCGTCCTTCAGATCGTCGTAGGACAGCGTCGGTGTGATCAGCGCCATACGCTGTTCGAGCGCTTCGGGTTTCAGCTTGCCCTTCTTGACCGTGCCTTCGTAGTTCTTGCGGATCGTCGCGATACCGCGATCGAGCGCGTCCTGCTTCGTCTCGAGCAGCGTGACCGGCAAGCCCGCGTTAACGAAGTTCATCGCGATGCCGCCGCCCATGGTGCCCGCGCCGATCACGGCGATCTTGCGAAGCTCGCGCACGGGCGTGCTCGACGGTACGTCGGGAATCTTGCTCGCCGCGCGTTCGCCGAAAAACGCATGGCGCAACGCGTGGCTTTCCGGTGTTTGCACTAGCGCGATGAAGCACTCGCGTTCGAACGCGAGACCCTTGTCGAAACCGTCTTTCACACCGGCTTCGACTGCGTCGATACATTTATGCGGAGCGGGGAAATTTTTGGCGATGCCCGCGACGCTATTGCGTGCGAACTGGATGAAGCCTTCCGCGTTCGGATGCTCGATCTTGCGGTCGCGCACCTTCGGATGCGGCCCCGCCTGCGCGCCGACCTTGCGGGCAAACGCCAATGCTGCTTCGGCCAGATCGCCCTGGACGACTTCATCGAAGAGCCCGCTGCTGGCGAGCTTTTCCGACAGCACCGGCGCACCGGACACGATCATGTTGAGCGCGGCTTCGAGCCCGATTGCGCGCGGCAGACGTTGCGTGCCGCCGGCACCAGGCAGGATGCCGAGTTTGACTTCAGGAAGTGCGATCTGCGCACCGGGTGCAGCGATCCGGTAGTGCGCGCCGAGTGCGAGTTCCAGACCGCCGCCCATCGCGACGCTATGGATCGCCGCGACGACCGGCTTCGCGCTGCCTTCGACCGCCTTGATGACGGTGGCGAGCGTCGGTTCCTGGGTGGCTTTCGGGGTGTTGAATTCGGTGATGTCGGCACCGCCGGAGAACGCCTTGCCGGCGCCCGTCAGCACGATGGCCACGATGGCCGGATCGTTCTGTGCCCGCTCGAGCCCTTCGACGATACCGGCCCGGGTCGTCAGACCGAGCCCGTTGACCGGGGGATTGTTGAGCGTAATGACGGCTACGCCGTCATGAGTCGTGTAGTCCACTGCCATCTGTCTGCCTCCATGCCTCGATGCGAACCGGAGAAAGGCGCGACGCGCTGTCGCGCCCCAACCGGATCATTGTCCGTCATTCGCGGGCCAGCAGGCAGGATACACAAAAAAGCACGCTCGTTCAATTCGACTGAGCTTACAGCCGGATTTATTGTCGCTATAGAGGGTTTGCTCCAGGTTTGTCGGTCCCTGCATCGGTAAGCGGGCAATTGTCGACGGCCAATGCCGATGGCAGCACGTAGTCGCGGAACAACTCGCGCAGCTTCAGCTTCTGCAGCTTGCCGGTCGCGGTGTGCGGCAGTTCGTCGACGAACGCGACGTCGTCGGGGATCCACCACTTCGCCACCTTGCCGTCGTAGAACGCGATCAGTTCATCGCGTGTCACGTTCATGTCCGGGCGCCGCACGACGACGAGCAGCGGCCGCTCGGTCCACTTCGGATGCGAGCACGCGATGCAGGCGGCCTCCGCCACCGCCGGATGCGCAATCGCGACATTCTCGATATCGATCGAACTGATCCATTCGCCACCGGACTTGATCACGTCCTTGCTGCGGTCGGTGATCTGCAGGAAGCCGTCGCGATCGATCGTTGCGACATCGCCCGTCGGAAACCAGCCGTCGATGAGCGGCGAATCGTCCTTGCGAAAATACCGGTCGATCACCCACGGGCCGCGCACGTGCAGATCGCCGAACGCGACGCCATCCCACGGCAGATCGCGACCATCTTCGCCGACGATCTTCATGTCGACGCCGTAGATCACGTGGCCCTGCTTCTCGCGTAGCTTGCGCTGCGCTTCGGGGGGACGCTGCGACTGTTCCCATGTGAGCTTCGCGAGCGTGCCGAGCGGCGACATCTCCGTCATCCCCCAGGCGTGGATCACCTCGACGTTGTAGACATCCTCGAACGTACGCAGCATCGCGGGCGGACACGCCGAGCCGCCGATCACCGTGCGTTGCAGCGTCGAAAACCGCTTGCCCGCTTCCTTCACGTGATTCAGCAAGCCGAGCCAGACAGTCGGCACGCCAGCGGAATACGTGACCCGCTCCGCTTCCATCAGTTCGAACAGCGACTTGCCGTCGAGGTCCTTACCCGGGAACACCAGTTTCGCGCCGGTCAGTGCTGTGGCATGCGGAATGCCCCATGCGTTGACGTGGAACATCGGCACGACCGGCAGCACCGAATCGCGTCCGGACAGACCCATCGCGTCCGGCAGCGACGCGGCATACGCGTGCAGCACACTCGAGCGATGCGAGTACAGCGCGCCCTTCGGATTGCCGGTGGTGCCCGAGGTGTAGCAGAGGTAGGACGCCGTGCGCTCGTCGAGCGAGGGCCATGTGTACTCGCCGTCCTGCGCGGCGAGCAGCATTTCGTAGCTGAGCACCGGCGTTTTCATCGACGACAGATGCTCTGCAATACACGCTTCATCGCCCAGCGCGATCCAGCCGCGCACTTTCGGACAATGCGGCGCGAGCCCATCCACAAGCGGCGCAAAGGTCATGTCGAACAACACGTAGCTATCGTCTGCATGATTGATGATGAACGCGATCTGCTCGGGAAAGAGCCGTGGATTGATCGTGTGGCACACGGCGCCGAAACCGGGCGGACCGTAATACGCCTCGAGATGCCGGTAGCCGTTCCACGCGAGCGTGCCGATCCGCTCGCCCGGTTGCACACCGAGCGCGATCAGCGCCTGCGCGAGCTGCTTCGCGCGCCGTTCGCAGTCGCGCCAGGTGTAGCGATGCATGTCGCCCTCGATGCGCCGCGAGACGATTTCCGTGTCGCCGAAATGCCGCGCGGCGTGCGCGATCAGCGACGACACGGTAAGCGGCACATCCATCATTTGTCCCAGCAACGGCGTCGTCATATGCGGGCGTCTCCTCGCCATGTTATCGATTGAAGTATCGGGCCCGAGCCACACGATTCGCTACGCGGCCGCCGTCGCGGCACACCGGCAATCCCCGTCCGTATGCGCGACGAATCGACGTCCTGCGGGCCGGCAGGCGCCGCCTTACAATATCGGCTAACCCAGAGGCGCTCAATATGTCGTTTTCCCCAAGCAGTTCCGTCCTGTCGGCGTCGATAGAAGCGCTTGCCGACGGGCTTGGCAGCCCGCGCGACGGCGCCTTCGCGCAGCTCGGCAGCCGCTTTCTCACGCGCCTGCCGGCGGCGCCGCTGCCGGCGCCGTATGTCGTCGGTTTCTCCGCGGATACCGCTGCGCTGCTCGGTCTCGAACCGTCCGTCGCCGGCGAACCGGATTTCGCCGAGCTGTTCGCCGGCAACACGACGCGCGACTGGCCGGGCGACGCGCTGCCCTATGCATCGGTGTACTCCGGCCATCAGTTTGGCGTGTGGGCCGGCCAGCTCGGCGATGGCCGTGCGCTCGGACTCGGCGAGATCGACCATGCGGGCCGGCGCTACGAATTGCAGTTGAAGGGCGGCGGCCGCACACCCTATTCACGGATGGGCGACGGCCGCGCCGTGCTGCGCTCGTCGATACGCGAATACCTGTGTTCGGAGGCGATGCACCACCTCGGCATCCCGACGACGCGCGCGCTTTGCGTCATCGGCTCCGACCAGCCGGTGCGCCGCGAGGAAATGGAAACGGCGGCCGTGGTCACACGCGTGGCACCGAGCTTCGTGCGCTTCGGCCATTTCGAGCATTTCTACTCGAATGACGATACCGATGCATTGCGCATGCTCGCCGACCACGTGATCGACCGCTTCCATCCGCATTGCCGGGAAGCCGACGACCCGTACCTCGCGCTTCTGAACGAAGCGGTACATTCCACCGCCGACCTGCTCGCGCAATGGCAGGCCGTCGGTTTCTGTCACGGCGTGATGAACACCGACAACATGTCGATTCTCGGCCTGACGATCGACTACGGCCCGTTCGGCTTTCTCGACGGGTTCGACGCGAACTACATCTGCAACCATTCCGACACGCAGGGCCGTTACGCGTATCAGCGGCAACCGCAAGTCGCGTACTGGAACCTGTTCTGTCTCGCTCAAGGGTTGCTGCCGCTACTCGGCGGCCCGCACGACGAAGCCGTGCGCAGCGAGCGCGCGATCGAAGACGCGCAGCGCGTGCTGGAAGGCTTCAAGACGCGTTTCGCACCCGCACTCGAAGCGCGGATGCGTGCCAAGCTCGGCCTGGAAAGCGAACGCACTGGCGACGACGCGCTTGCAAACCGCCTGTTCTCGATCATGCAGGCGAACCGCGCGGACTTCACGCTGACGTTCCGCCACCTCGCGCGAATCTCGAAGCACGATGCGAGCGGCGACACTGCAGCGCGCGACCTGTTTCTCGACCGCCCGGCATTCGACGCGTGGGCGAACGACTATCGCGCGCGGTTGTCCGAGGAAACACGCGACGATGCGACACGCGCCATTGCAATGAACCAGGTGAACCCCAGATTCATCCTGCGCAACCATCTCGCCGAAACGGCGATCCGGCATGCGAAGGAAAAGGACTTTTCGGAAGTCGAACGGCTGGCAGCCGTACTGCGCCGCCCGTTCGATGAACAACCGGAGCACGACGCGTACGCGGCGCTGCCGCCGGACTGGGCGAGCACGCTGGAGGTCAGTTGCTCGTCGTAAGGCGCAGGTGCTGCGCTGTCGTACTGCATTCCACGCATTCCATGCATATCGCGCGGAGCTGCCGGCAACAGGCCGGCCCGCGTTCCTCACCGTAGCTGGAGACAAGACCGACCATGAACCCGGAAGATACTAAAACCGACACCTATCCCGTCGAGAAAGACGACGCCGAATGGCGTAAGCAACTATCCGACGTCGAATACGAAGTGACGCGCCACGCGGCCACCGAGCGCCCGTTCACCGGACGCTACTGGGACCACTGGGACCGCGGCGTCTACGACTGCGTCGCCTGCGGCACCCCGCTCTTCGAATCGGACACGAAATTCGACGCCGGTTGTGGCTGGCCGAGCTATTTCAAACCGATCAACGGTGAGGTGATCGAAGAGAAGACCGACCGCACGCATGGCATGCTGCGTATCGAGGTCCGCTGCAAGAACTGCGGCTCGCATCTGGGCCACGTGTTCGAAGACGGTCCGGCGCCGACGGGGCTGCGGTACTGCATCAATTCGGCTGCGCTACAATTCGGCCCCAAGTAACGCGACCCGAAGCGTGCGCCCTGCCGCGCGCTTCACTCTTCGTTCATTCTCCGTTTTTCCCGACCCGACAATGAAATTTCTGTTCGATCTGTTCCCGATCATCCTGTTCTTCGTCGCGTTCAAGATATGGGGCATCTTCACCGCGACCGCGGTCGCGATCGTCGCCACGCTCGTGCAGATTGCATGGGTCGCGTTCCGGCACCGCAAGGTCGACCCGATGCTGTGGGTGAGCCTCGGCGTCGTCACGGTGTTCGGCGGCGCGACGCTCGTGCTGCACAACGACACCTTCATCAAGTGGAAACCGACCGTGCTTTACTGGGCGTTCTCCGTCGCGCTGATCGTTTCGCAGCTGGCGTTCGGCAAGAACCTGATCGAAGCGATGATGGGCAAGCAGATCACCTTGCCGCATCGGGTGTGGGGGCAGCTGAACATCGTGTGGGCGATCTTCTTCGTGCTGCTCGGCATCGTGAACCTGTTTGTCGCCTATAACTTCACCACCGATGCCTGGGTGAATTTCAAGCTGTTCGGCGCGACAGGTTGCCTCGTGGTGTTTATCGTCGGACAGAGCCTGTGGCTCGCGAAGTACATGAAGGAAGAATGATATGAGCGATGCGTTCCTGAACGCCGACGCCGCCGAACGCATTGCGTTGATCGAAGCGCGCCTCGGCGCGGCGCTCGCGCCGGTTGTATCGCTCGAGGTGCGTGACGACAGTGCGCAGCATGCGGGCCACGCGGGTGCGTCGGCGGGCGGCCACTACAGCGTGACGATCGTCGCGGCTGCGTTTGCTGGACGCGCACGCGTTGCGCGCCATCGCATGGTGTATGATGCGCTGGCCGACGCCATGCAGCGCGGCATTCATGCACTTGCCATCACGGCCTACACGCCAGAAGAATTCAATTCCCGTTAGGAAACTTCCGATGACCTTGAACAAAACCCGCGTCTGGGTATTGCTGGCTGCGTTTGCAGCTGCACCTGCGTTTGCGCAGAACATCGCCGTTGTGAACGGCACGCCGATTCCGAAGTCACGAGCCGACGCGATGATTGCGCAGCTTGGGAAACAGGGTCAGCAGGACACGCCGCAGCTGGAAACTGCTGTGCGCACCGAACTGATCAACCGCGAAGTGCTGATGCAGGAAGCGGTTCGTCGCGGCATCCCGGCGCGTGCCGATGTGAAGGCTGAAGTTGCCGTGGCGCAGCAAACTGTCGTGCTGCGCGCGCTGATCGAAGATTTCGTGAAGAACAACCAGCCGACTGACGCTGAGATCACCGCGAAATACAACACGCTCGTGAAGAATGCGGGTGGCAAGGAATATCACCTGCACCATATCCTCGTCGACAACGAGCAGCAGGCGAAGGACCTGATCGCGAAGATCAAGGGCGGCGCGAGTTTCGAGGCGCTGGCGAAGCAATATTCGAAGGACCCGGGATCGGGTAAGAACGGTGGCGATCTCGACTGGTCGGACCCGAAGGCTTACGTGCCGGAGTTTGCGGCTGCGGCGACGAAGTTGCAGAAAGGTCAGATGACCGATGCGCCGGTGCATACGCAGTATGGTTGGCACATCATTCGACTGGATGACACGCGGGCTGTAACGCCGCCGCCGCTGGATCAGGTTAAGCAGCAGGTTGTGCAGCAGATTCAGCAGGAGAAGCTGCAGGCGTTTGAGGAAGGTTTGCGGAAGAACGCAAAGATCCAGTGATAATTGGCCGCCTTTTCGGGCGGCCTTTTTCTTTCTTTGTATGCCAGTAGGCATTGGGTTTGTTTACCCATGCGGGTGGCGTTCTTTTTGCCTGTGGAGGCGGCTTCTTGTTAGCGCCTCGCGGCCGGTTTTTTTGCCTATGCAGGCGGCTGCGATTTAGCGCCTCGCGGCGCAGGCGTTGCCCCTGTGCGGGGCGGCACCTTCTTTCTTTGCCGCGGCAAAGAAAGAAGGCAAAGAAAGCCGCTCGAGACGTTACCGAGTCCTTTCCGTGTGCAGCCTTCGTGGCCCGCACCTAAGTGTCGCCCTCGCAACGACACGGTAGTGGTCCGAAACGAGATCACACCTCGCACCGCCAACAGTAGTGACAAGGCGCTCATCCGCTCCGGCGAGCTTCGCCGCCGATGGGCATAACGCCATTCGTTGCGCGCGATCCCTCTTCCGCAACGCTGCCCCACCTCCGCTTTCTGCTTCTCGTTCTCGCTGACGCTTTCTCAGCTGTTTTCGCGGCTGCGTTCTTCGACCCTCATCTCCGTCCCGCTATCGCCGTCCCACGTGGTCATCCGACTGCGATTTCGCTTCTGCCGTCGCTGCAGTTTTGTCAGCTACGTTCCTCAGTTTTCCTCTGCGACCCACCATCGCCTTCGCGCGTGGTCGTCCCACCGCGATTTCGTTTCGGCTGTCTCTGCAGTTTTGTCGGCTGCGGTCCTCAGTCTTCCTCTGCATCCCGCTATCGCTTTCCCATGTGGTCACCCAACCGTGAGCACGTAGTGCGAGCGGGATGAATGATGGCCTTGTCACTGCCGCTCAATGTGCGAGAGATGATCTCGTCTCGGACCACTAACGTTTCAGTGCGAGGGCGACACTTAGGTGCGGACCACGAAGGCTGCACATGGAAAGGACCCGCTATCGTGTCGAGCGGCTTTCTTTGCTTCCTTTCTTTGCCGCGGCAAAGAAAGGAAGTGCCGCCCCGCACAGGGGCAACGCCTGCGCCGCGAGGCGCCAAATCGCAGCCGCCTGCATAGGCAAAAGAGAAGCGCTAACGCAGAGCCGCCTGCACAGGCGTAAAAACCTTTATGACACCCACCGCCGAGCATTCTGAAACACCCTCATCCACGGGCTACCATCAAGCCCGTCCGAATTCCAGTCGGATGGCGCCCAGCTCATCTGCACCGTACGATGCACCCGCTCCATATGCGGCATCAACACCGTAAAGCGTCCATCCGCAGTCGTCACCGACGTAATCCCCTGCGGCGAACCATTCGGATTGAACGGATACCGTTCAGTCGCCTGCCCCCGATGATCGACAAACCGCATCGACACAGCGACCTGCTTCGCGTCGCCCTGCTGCGAAAAGTCCGCGAATCCTTCACCGTGCGCAATGGCCACCGGAATCCGCGAGCCTTCCATCCCCGCGAAGAAAATCGACGGCGATGACTGCACTTCGACCAGCGATGAACGCGCCTCGAACTTCTCCGACTTGTTACGCGTGAACTTCGGCCAGGCCTCAGCGCCCGGAATCATCGATGCAAGGCTGCTCATCATCTGGCAGCCGTTGCAGATACCCAGCGCAAACGTGTCCTTGCGATCGAAGAACGCGGCAAACATGTCAGCCAGTTGCGCATTGAAACGGATCGTCTTTGCCCAGCCTTCACCGGCACCCAGCACGTCGCCGTATGAGAAGCCGCCGCACGCAATCGCCCCCGTGAAATCGGCCAGCGTCGCGCGTCCTGCCAGCAGGTCGCTCATATGCACGTCGTACGCGTCGAAACCGGCACGGTCGAATGCATACGCGGTTTCGAGGTGCGAATTCACGCCCTGCTCGCGCAGGATTGCCACCCGAGGACGCGCCCCCTTACCGATGAACGGTGCCGCTACATCTTCGGCCGGATTGAAACTCAATTGCGGTGTCATGCCAGGATCGGATGCATCGAGCAATCCGTCGTATTCCGCATCGGCGCATGCCGGGTTGTCGCGCAGACGCGAGATGCGCCAGCTCACTTCGCTCCATGCACGCTGCAGTTCGACGCGCGGCGCATCGTAGATCTTTTTCGCGTCGCGATAGATCTCGATCGTGTCGCGGTCGTTCAGCTTGCCGATCACATGCGAACACGCCGACAATCCATGTTCGCGCAATGCAGCCAGCACCGTGTCGCGATCGCCGGCACGCACCTGGATCACAGCGCCCAGCTCTTCGCTGAACAGCGCACGGATCGTGCGGTCCTCACGACGGCCGCTCGTCTGTTTCGTCCAGTCCTTCGCGTCGCCGTAATCGGATTCGTGATCCGGATCGAGCGTCAGCATGTCAACGTTCAACGACACGCCCACGTGTCCCGCGAACGCCATTTCGCATACGGTCGCCCAGAGGCCGCCGTCCGAACGATCGTGGTACGCGAGCAGTTTGCCGTCGAGGTTCAGCGCCTGGATCGCCGCGAAGAAGCGCTTCAGGTCTTCGGGATCGTCGACGTCGGGCACCGTATCGCCCACCTGCTGCGTGACCTGCGCGAGAATGCTGCCGCCCATGCGCAGCTTGCCGCGGCCAAGGTCGATTGCAATCAGTACGCTGTCGCCCGCTACGTCGGCGCGGCGCAGTTGCGGCGTGAGATGGCGGCGCACGTCTTCAACCGGTGCGAACGCCGAAATGATCAGCGACACCGGCGCGACCACTTCCTTTGCAACGCCGCGGTCGTCCCACTTCGTGCGCATCGACAGCGAATCCTTGCCGACCGGAATGCTGATGCCGAGCGCCGGGCACAGTTCCATGCCGATCGCTTTCACGGTGTCGTAAAGCGCAGCGTCTTCACCCGGGCTGCCGCAGGCGGCCATCCAGTTCGCCGACAGCTTCAGCTTGTCCAGCGACACGATCGGCGCCGCCGCGATATTCGTGATCGCCTCACCGACCGCCATTCGGCCCGATGCCGGCGCATTGATCACGGCGAGCGGTGTGCGCTCGGCCATCGTCATCGCTTCGCCGCGGAAACCGGCGTAGTCCATCGTTGTGATCGCGCAATCGGCAACCGGCACCTGCCACGGGCCGACCATCTGGTCACGCGCGGTCGTGCCGCCCACCGAGCGGTCGCCGATCGTGATCAGAAACGACTTGTTCGCGACCGTCGGATGACGCAGTACGCTCATCGCGACTTCGGGCAATGCGACGGTCGTGACGTCGACCGGTTGTAGCGTCACAGCGACGCGCGTGACATCGCGATGCATGCGCGGCGCCTTGCCGAGCAGCACTTCCATCGGCATATCGACCGGCTGGTGCGCGTCGTCGTCGCGCAGCTCCGTGTCGACCAGTTTCAGCTGACGCTCCGTGGTCGCGACGCCGATCACCGCGAACGGGCAACGCTCGCGTTCGCACAGCGCTTCGAATGCGGGCAGATCGGCCGGCGCGATGGCGATGACGTAGCGCTCCTGCGCTTCGTTCGACCAGATTTCGCGCGGCGACAAACCGCTCTCTTCGAGCTGGATCTTGCGCAGTTCGAATCGCGCGCCCTTGTCGGCGCCATCGACCAGTTCCGGGAACGCGTTCGACAGACCGCCCGCGCCCACGTCGTGAATGCTCAGGATCGGATTGTGTTCACCGAGTTGCCAGCACGCGTTGATCACTTCCTGCGCGCGCCGTTCGATTTCCGGGTTGCCGCGCTGCACGGAGTCGAAGTCGAGTTCCGCGGTATTCGTGCCGGTCGCCATCGAGCTCGCCGCACCGCCGCCCATGCCGATTCGCATGCCGGGACCGCCAATCTGAATGAGCAGCGTGCCGTCGGGCAGATCGTGCTTGTGCGTGTGCTGGTCCGAGATGTTGCCGATGCCGCCGGCGATCATGATCGGCTTGTGATAGCCACGCACGAGACCCGCCACGTTCTGTTCGTACGCGCGGAAATAACCACCGAGATTCGGTCGGCCGAATTCATTGTTGAACGCAGCACCGCCAAGCGGCCCGTCGATCATGATCTGCAGCGGCGACGCAATCCGATCCGGTCGGCCGTACGCTTCCTGCTGCGCATCGTGTTGTTCATCCGGTCGACGATGTGCGAGCGGCTGCACGGCATCGCGCGCGTTTTCCCACGTTTCGCGTGCATCGGGCAGTTCGAGATTCGATACCGTGAAGCCCGCGAGCCCTGCCTTCGGGCGCGCACCGCGGCCCGTCGCACCCTCGTCGCGGATTTCACCGCCCGCGCCGGTCGAGGCGCCGGGGAACGGCGAGATCGCGGTCGGGTGGTTATGGGTTTCGACCTTCATCAGCGTGTGCGTCAGTTCGACGTGGCGCCCGTAATGCTCAGCCAGCGCCCCCGTCTGCCCAGGCTGGCGCGGAAACCAGCGCTCGGCCATACCGCCCGCCATGATCGCGGAGTTGTCCGAATACGCGACGATCGTGCCTTCCGGATGCAGCTTCTCGGTATTGCGGATCATGTTGAACAGCGAGATATCCTGCACCTCGCCATCGATCGTCCATTGCGCATTGAAAATCTTGTGGCGGCAATGCTCGCTGTTTGCCTGCGCGAACATCATCAGTTCCACGTCGGTCGGATTGC
Source organism: Paraburkholderia acidicola (assembly GCF_002362315.1). GTDB lineage: Bacteria > Pseudomonadota > Gammaproteobacteria > Burkholderiales > Burkholderiaceae > Paraburkholderia > Paraburkholderia acidicola. The sequence continues at coordinate 89,166 of NZ_MTZV01000001.1, read as the reverse complement.
GGCCGAGCTTCGTGAATGCATCGACCAGGTAGTCGATTTCGTCGTCGGCGAGCGCGAGGCCCAGTTCAGCGTTCGCGGTTTCTAGCGCGCTGCGTCCGGCGCTCAGGATGTCGACGGTTTGCAGCGGTCGTGCCGGCAGTTCGTCGAACAGATGCAACGCGTGATCGCGCGACGGCGCAACGCTTTCGGTCATCCGGTCATGCAGCGCCGCTGCCACCGCAGCACGCGCTTCCTCGGACAAGGCCTTCTTGCCGCCGAGCAGCCCGGTTTTCAGCGTCACCGTGTATTCGATGCCGCGCTCGATGCGTCGCACCTGCGTGAGTCCGCAGTGCCGGGCGATATCGGTGGCCTTGCTGGCCCATGGCGACACCGTGCCGAAGCGTGGGACGACGAGAAACGTCTCCGACGTACCGCGTTCGTTCGCGGCTTCGAACGGATCGCCGTAGTGCATCAGCGCTTCGATCTTCGCGCTATCTTCGGCTGTCAGTGGCGTCTGTGCATTGACGAAATGCAGGTACTGGCCGCGCACGCCGGCGATGCTGGCGTCGATGCCGGTCAGCGTGTCGAGCAGGCGGGTTTGACGGAAATCGGAAAGGGCCGAAGCACCGGGGAAACACGAGAAGTGGGCCATGGACTTGACGTTGGGTCGCTAGGTTGCGTCGACGAGTCGCGCGTAGGGCGACGTGAGGCGGAAGGAAGTCGCAGATTATACCCCGGGAAGACCCGCCCAAGGCCGGTGCCATGGCATTCCGGCTTGAATCGGGAACGGTTGTGGGGGCAATGTCACAGCCAGTCGGCTGGGTCCCGTCCCCGGCCGCCGGAGCCCTCCACAACATTCTTTTGCACAGGCGCCGGCACGCCAACGAGCGTACGCCGGCTGCAACCCCCACCGCCCTTCGAATCCACGCAGCGCGCATGCGTGCACGCCGCCGGAGCGCGCGTTTGGCTGCTATCATTCGGCCTTTCACCAGCCCGGTGCAACGGCTTGCCGCGTGCCCGGCCTGTCACGCAATACGGGGAGCGCCGGACGTCTCGCGTCGTGCCGGTCAATTGCACACACATGGATGTCATCGTCATTGGCGGCGGGATCGTCGGCGTCGCCACCGCCTATCAACTGCGCGCAGCCGGGCATCGGGTGTGCGTGGTCGAACGCCACGCGACCGTCGCCCAGGGCGCGACCTACGGACACAGCGGCACCGTGCTGCCCACGCCGCTCGACGTCTGGTTCGGCCCCACCTTCATGGCGCATCGCCAGGATGCGAAGAACGGCGTGATCCGCAAGACCGGCTTTAACGGCGCGGCACGCGACTTCGTCCGTCAGTTGAACACGCTGCAGGAACCCGACGCTTTCGCCCGCCAATATTCGCGGCTGCGGCCGCTCGTCGAGTCGGCCCGCGATGCAATGGCCGACATGGAAGCGCGTTTCGGGCTCGAATTCGAACAATCGACCGGTCAGCTTTATCTCGTGCGCACCGCGCAGGAATGGGAGCGCGCGCAGTCCGCGCTCGATCTGCTGCGCCGCTTCGAAGTGCCGCATCACGTGCTGAGCGCCGCCGAATGCGCGGCGCTCGAACATTCCGTGCCGACCGAACCCGCTTTTGCCGGTGGCGTGCTGTTCGAAACCGAACGCACGGCGAATTGCCCGTTGTTCGCGAAGCTCATCAAGCAGACGCTCGATGCCCAGGGCGGCGTCCAGTTCCAGCTTGGCCGCGAGGTGGCGGCGATCCGCGTCGACGGCGAGCGGGCAGCCGTCGAACTCGTGCCGCGCGTCGGCGAGCCGCTGCGTTCGCGCGAAGTCGACGTGATCAGCGCCGATGCGGTCGTGGTGGCCGCGGGCGTCGGCAGTCTGCCGTTGCTCGAACGGCTTGGGCTGAGTCTGCCGCTGCATCCATTGCGGCTCCATACCCTCGTCGCACCGATCGCCCATGAAGAATGCGCACCGCACATCACCGTGATCGATGCGGTGAAGCGCATTACGATCACGCGCAACAATCACCGGCTGCGCATTGCCGGCGGTGCGGTTCTGCAAAGTGTCGGCCAGACCGACAAGCCGCTCGGTGAGCCGCTGACCAAAGAAGCGCTCGCGCTGCTCGGCCAGGCGACTCATGACTGGATTCCCGGCGCGGCCAAGATCTCCGCTGCGATGCCGTGGGAAGGTGTGAAGCTGCTGTCGCCGGACGGCTTGCCGGTGGTCGGTAACGCGTTGCATCCGCGGCTTTTTGTGAACCTCGGACATGGCCCGGCAGGCTGGGGGCTCGCGTGCGGCTCCGCGCGGCTCGTCGCGGATCTCGTATCGGGTACGGTGCCCGATCTGCCGCCCGACACGGTCGCGGCTTTGCGCGCGGAGCGTTTTGGACGCTGAGGGTTGCGGCGCGATGAGGTCGCCGGGCTTCGAGCAATCTGCCAGACGCTGAACGAAGGCCGCGCCACCGCACGGCCGCGATATAGCGGCAGCGCGCGCCCATTCGCACTACCATGAGCGGATTCACCGACCTTCCCCGGCCTCCGCTCACACCATGACCGACGCGTCGTCCGATTTCTCCTCGTTGCTAACCCCCATCGATCAGCCGTTGCCGCTGCTGAGCGTCGCTGATCTGCGCGCGCTCGAAAGCGCAGCCGCGTCCCACCTGCCGCCGCACACGCTGATGGCACGCGCCGGTGAAGCCGCCGCCCGCTTCCTGCTCGCGCAGATCGACCGCAAGGGTTCCATCGATGCCGCGTATCCCGTGTGGATCGTGGCTGGCCCGGGCAACAACGGCGGCGACGCACTGGTTGTCGCGACGCACTTGCGCCACGCCGGCATCGCCGTCGAGATCTGCATGCCGGTCGAGGTCAAACCCGACGACGCGCGCTGGGCACTCGACAACGCACGTGCTGCAGGCGTGCCGATCACCGCAGCGCCACCGGAAACATTCGCGCGCTATGGCTGGCTCGTCGACGGCATGTTCGGTATCGGGCTCACGCGTCCGCTCGACGGCGTGTTTGCCGTGCTGGCCGAGCGTCTGTCCGAACGCGCACGCCGCACCGGACGCGTGCTCGCACTCGACGTACCGAGTGGACTCGACAGCGACACCGGCAATGTGATCGACGGCAGCGCGGCGGTGCGCGCGACCCATACGGTCACCTTCATCGGCGCCAAGCCTGGGCTTTTCATGGCCTCGGGCCGCGATCTGGCGGGCGCGGTCAGCGTCGCGCCGATCGGACTCGATGCAGCCGCGCACGGCGACACCACAACGCCGGTGCTCAACGCACCCGCCCTCTTCGCCGCGCATCTACCGCCGCGCGATTTCTCCACGCATAAAGGCACCTTCGGCAGTCTCGCGGTGGTCGGTGGCGACACGGGCATGTGCGGCGCACCGATACTCGCCGCGCGGGCCGCGCTCCATGCCGGTGCGGGCAAAGTGCATGTGGCGTTTATCGGCAGCGGCGCGCCCGCCTACGACCCGCCCCACCCCGAATTGATGCTGCACGCGCTCGAGAACCTGCCGCTCGATGAAATGGACGCGCTCGCGCTAGGTTGCGGCATGGGCACACGCGAACCTGCCGCGCGTGTGCTGCACGACGTGCTGCGTCTCGACGGACTGAAGCTGCTCGATGCCGATGCGCTGAACCTGCTTGCCAATGACGCATCGCTGGCCGCCGAGGTCGCAGCATGCGGCGCCCGCGGCGATCCCTGCGTGCTCACACCGCATCCGCTCGAAGCCGCACGCCTCCTCGCGAGCGATACACGCCATGTACAACGCGACCGGCTCGCCGCAGCGCGTGAACTCGCCACCCGGTTCGCGAGCGTTATCGTGCTGAAAGGAACCGGCACGGTGATCGCCGCGCCCGACGGCCGCATCGCAATCAACCCGACCGGCAACGCGGCGCTCGCCACCGGCGGCACCGGCGATGTGCTCGGTGGCCTGATCGGCGCGCTGCTCGCACAGCGGCTGCCGCGCTACGAAGCGGCGCTCGCGGGCGTCTACCTGCACGGCCTCGCCGCCGACACGCTGACCGCCCGCGGCGACGGCCCCGTCGGTCTGACGGCCGGCGAACTCGCGCCGATGGTACGCACCTTGCTGAACCGGCTGTTCTATCCACCACGCGATTGAATCGCACTATGTGAACCGCGACGTTCCGTCTGCCCGCTGTCACTCAACGCCGCTATACTCAACAACTGCGCCGGCCGGATTACCCGAAGCGCGCCGCTTAAAGCAGCGGCACACCGGCGCCGCACCTTGGGCGGTGCGTTCATCCCGCCGCCTTTCATCCTGCCTCTTCGTTAGACGGACAGTTACGATGCCGAACTCGCTCCCCGCCTGGTCCTCGCTGCAAACCCATTACGAACAGATCCGCAATCAACGCCTGCGCGACTGGTTCGCTCCCGAGAACGATCCTGCGCCGACCCGCGCCGAACGCTTCACGTTCGCGGGCGGCGGTCTTGCCGTCGATTTTTCGAAGAACCGCGTCACCGGCGAAACGCTAAAACTGCTCGTGCAACTCGCGCGTGAAGCCGGCGTCGAGAAGCGCCGCGACGCGATGTTCGCAGGCGAGATCGTCAATCCGACCGAAGGCCGCGCGGCGCTGCATACCGCGTTGCGCGCGATCGATCCGCAAGCGCCCTTTCACGCCGAGATCCTTGCCGAGCGCGCAAAGATGGCGGCGTTCGCCGACCAGCTGCGCAGCGGCGCATGGACCGGCTACACCGGCAAGCGCATCCGTCACGTGGTGAATATCGGCATCGGTGGTTCGGATCTCGGGCCGAAGATGGTCGCGCATGCGTTGCAGCATCTGTCGACGCCGGACATCTCGACGCACTTCGTGTCGAACGTCGACGGCGCCGATCTGTATCGCGTGTTGCAGCATCTCGATCCGGAAGAAACGCTCGCGATCATCGTATCGAAGACCTTCACGACGCTCGAAACGATGACCAACGCGCGCTCGATGCGCGACTGGCTCGTGCAGGGCGGCTGCCCCGAAGGCGAACTCGCGAAACACTTCGTCGGTGTGTCCGCGAACCCGGCCGAAGTCGTCAAGTTCGGTATCGCCAAAGAAAACGTGTTCGAGATGTGGGACTGGGTTGGCGGACGTTACTCGTTGTGGTCGTCGGTGGGGCTGTCGATCATGATCGCGATCGGACCGCAGCAGTTCGACGAACTGCTGCTCGGCGCCAATGACATGGACCGGCACTTCCGCGAAACACCGCTTGAGCACAACCTGCCGGTGCTGCTCGGCATGATCGGCATCTGGTATCGCAACTTCTTCGGCTCGCAAAGCTATCTCGTCGCACCGTATTCGGAGGCGCTGCATTTCCTGCCGTCGTATCTGCAGCAGCTCGAGATGGAAAGCAACGGCAAGTCGGCGCGGCTCGATGGTGTGACGGTCGACTACCCGACCGCGGCCGTGACCTGGGGCGAACCGGGCACGAACGGCCAGCACGCGTTCTTCCAGATGCTGCATCAAGGCCCGACGATCGTGCCGATCGATTTCATCGCGCTGCTCACGTCCGAGCATCCGCTGCCTGGCCATCATTCGAAGCTGCTGGCAAACTGTTTCGCGCAGAGCGAAGCGTTGATGCTCGGCCGTACCGTCGAAGAAGCGACCAAGGTTGCCGGCCCGGACAAGCCGGAACTCGTGCCTCACCTGGTGTTCCCGGGCAACCGGCCGACGACGACTATCCTCGTCGAAGCGCTTACGGCGCGTTCGCTCGGCGCGCTGATCGCGCTGTACGAACACAAGGTGCTCGTGCAGGCGTCGGTGTGGAATATCAACCCGTTCGATCAGTGGGGTGTCGAGCTGGGCAAGATTCTCGGTAAGGTCGTCGACGCCGATCTGGTTGCGCCGGATGGCGCTGTAGGCAAGCACGACTCGTCGACGTCCGCGTTGATCGCACGGGCGCGTACTGCATTGAAGTCACAGAAGTGATTGTGATGGTGAAGGCAAGCGGCTACTGAGCCGCTTCGCTTTGCCTGCTGGAATACGGTCCGCCAGTGCGCGGGCCGTTTTTTTGAACGTGCCGCTATTCGGACGAACTCAGGCGAGTCGCCCCGCCTCGATCGTCACCGTGCTATCGCAACGCCGCGCCAGTTCGACATCATGCGTCACGAGCACGAGCGTGGCACCGTTCGCACGATTCATCTCGAACATCAGATCGATCACCGCATGCCCGGTCGCCGCATCGAGACTGCCGGTCGGTTCGTCGGCGAACAGGATGGCCGGATGCGTGACGAACGCACGCGCAAGCGCGACGCGTTGCTGTTCGCCGCCCGACAGCAGCTTCGGATAATGGCCGGTCCGCTTGCCAAGCCCGACCTGTTCCAGCAGCGCTCTCGCACGCGACGCGGTGTCGCGCGACGTCATCCCGCCCTGCAATTCGAGCGGCAGTGTGACGTTTTCGAGCGCGGTCAGATGTGGCATCAGTTGAAACGACTGGAAGACGAAGCCGACCGAACCATTGCGCAACGCCGCGCGCTCGTCCTCGCCGAGTCCGGTCAGCTCCTGACCCAGCAACCGAACCGATCCAGAACTTGCACTGTCCAATCCCGCTAGCAGCCCCAGCAACGTAGACTTGCCCGAGCCGGACGCACCGACGATCGCCACACTGCTGCCGGATTCGATCGAAAGATCGATATCATCGAGGATCGTCAGTTCGCCCGTTGCATCCTGAACCCTCTTGCACAAACCCCGTACTTCAATGACTGGATCAGTTTTCTTTTGCATGGTGAAGCGTAGGTTGAGAGCGTGCTTCGTTGCACTGGGTGTGGCAGTGGGAACCGTCGCTGCGGTTGTTGCGACTGTTGCGGTCACGCCTGCGGTGTATGCAGCCGCTACGACGACACCAACGGCAGCACCGGCAGCACCGGCCATCGTCGTACTCGGCGACAGCATCTCCGCCGAATACGGCCTGCCGCGCGATAGCGGCTGGGTCGCACTGCTGCGCCGACGTCTTGCCGATGAGCGCATCGATTATAGCGTCGCCAATGCAAGCATCAGCGGCGACACCACCGCAGGCGGACTCGCGCGCATGCCCGCGTTGATGCAGCGACTCAAACCGTCCATCGTCGTCGTCGAACTCGGCGCGAACGACGCACTGCGCGGCATCCCGCTCGCTACCACCGAAAACAACCTGCGCTCGATCGTCCAGCTCGCGCAGCAGGCACAGGCGAAGGTCGTGCTGGTCGGCATGTACGTACCGCCCAACTACGGCCCCGACTACACCCAAAAGTTCCACGCTATCTACGACGATCTCGCGAAGCAGATGCGTGCTCCGCTGGTGCCATTTCTCCTTGCCGGCATTGAAAACAAGCCGGACATGTTCCAGGCCGACCAGATGCACCCGACTGTTCAGGCACAGCCCGTGCTACTGAACAACGTGTGGCCAGCCCTCAAGCCGCTGCTTCGCCCAGCTTCGCCGCGCTGACAAGCGCGCTGACAGCCTGTTGCGAAATACGGGGAACACCACCGATGTCGGTTGATCCGACGCTATCGCGTGACCTTGAAAATCCGGCTCAATCTTGAGCGATCTTGGAAGGAGATAACGTGAAACACTTACCGCTTATCGCTTTGACCGTTGCCATTTCTGCGTGCGCTGCGCAGCCGGCAGCCAATGTGCAATCTGTCGGACAAAGCCAGCAGCCCCCGGGAGCGGTCGCTCAATGCATCGCGAAGAAATGGGCTGATTCGACGCAACAGCAGGTCGTGTCGCAAAACGAACTCGCCAACGATCAGGCCGTCGACGTCTACGTCCCAGGACAGCAACCGCCCAATGGCGCGGCCGCAGTCGTGCGTCCGGGACGGACCGGTCAGGGTTCGTGGGTGGGTTTCCGTGCAGGCAGCGGCACCAGCAGCGACGCCTCGGGTAGCATCAGCGCGTGCCTGTAATGCGTCGTCTGATGAATGCGACGGGTAACTGGGTTCGTGGCGATGTAAATTCGACACGTCTGTAGCAACCACTCTCCCGCAAAAGAAAAGCCCCGCTAAAGCGGGGCTTTTCTATTTGCCTCAGCAGAACGCGTTACTCGCTATCGGCCTGCGAACCGTCGAGGTTGCCGTACGTTTTCACCTTCGAGCGCGCCTTCACAGCTTCGATATACGCTTCCACTTCCGACTGTGCGTCGACCTGCCCGATCTGCTGCTGGGCGGCGGCGAGCCGCGGTCCATCGACAGGCGTTCCCGGCAATACCGCATTCACGCGATAGATCGCATAACCATCGTCGCCGAGATCGACACCGACGTAGGCCGGCAACTTCTGCGCATCGACCTTGTAGATCGCGCTCAGTGCGGTGGGCGGAACGCCTTGTGCGTCGTTGCGCGAAACCTTGAGTGCCGACGAGAACCCGGCCGTCGATTTCGACTTCTCCAGCTCGGCAAGCTTCGCTGCGCCATCCTTGCGAGCCAGTTCCGCCGACTGCACAGCGATCACCTTCTTGCTCACTGCATCCTTGATCGTAGCGAGCGCCGGCACCGCAGCCGGCTTGTAATCCGTGACGTGCGCGGCGATCAGCGTGTTGCTGCCGGTATCGATAGCCTGCGTGTTGTTGCGTGCCGTCGTCGCGTCGTTTGCGAATACTGCAGCGAGGAATTTCGCGTTGTTCAGCGGATTATCGGGCGGCAGTGCGGGGTTCGGCTTCGGCGTGACCGTCGCGGTCTGCACCTGCAGCTTGTACTTGTCGGCGGCGGGTTGCAGGCTCTTCGCCTGTTCGTAGACGGTCGACGTGAAACCTTCCGCGTCGTCGGCAAACGTCTTCGCTGCCTGCTGCGCCTTCACGTCCTTCACGATCGAATCTTTCACTTCGTCGAACGACTTCGTGACCGCCGGCTTCACATCGGTCACCTTGACGATGTGATAACCGAAGTCGGTTTGCACGATGTCGCTGACCTCGTCCTTCTTCAGCTTGAACACCGCGTCGTCGAATGCCTGACCGCCTGCGATCATCCCGCGCGTGAAGTAGCCGAGATCGCCGCCCTTCGATGCCGAGCCCGGGTCCTGCGAATTCTGCTGGGCGATCTGCGCAAACTGGTCTGGGTGGGCCTTGATCTGCGCGAGCACGCCTTCCGCTTTCTCTTTCGCTTTTGCCTTGTCGGCAGCGCTGGCGTCTTTCGGCGCGGAGATCAGGATGTGGCTCGCGCGCACTTCACCCTCGGTGCGATAGTGCGCGATGTTGTCGTCGTAATACTTCTTCAGATCGGCGTCACCCGGCTGCGCGGCGTTAGCGAGCGCCGCCGGCGACAGCACCAGGTACTGGATCGTCGCGGTGGCCGGCGTGGCGAAATCGTTGCGATGCGCGTCGTAGTACGCCTGCAGTTGCGCATCGGTAGGCTGTACCTTGGCGGCGTAGTCTTTCGCGTGGAATGCGAGGCCCTGCACTTCGCGTTGCTGGTCGGCCAGTGAAGTCAGATGCTGCACGAGCGTCTTCGACGTGAACGCGCTGGCCACGATGCTCGACGGCAGCTGCTGCGAGGCGATGCTGTAACGCACCCGTTCGTCGTACTGCTCGGGCGTCATGCCCTGCATCGCCAGCAATTGTTTGTAGCGATTGACGTCGATCGTGCCGTCGGGGTTTTTCAGCGACGAGATGATCGGATCGTTCAGCAGGACGCGACGCACGGCGTCGTCGGAGGCGGTCAGATGCAGACGTTGCGTTTCGTCGGCCAGTACGCGTTGCTGGATCAGCCCGTCGAGCACATCGCGACGACGCTCCGGCGTATCGAGCACTTTCGGATCGAACTGCGCGCCAAGCGCCTGGCGTGCCTGGTCGAGCTGCTGACGCATTGCGTTGTCGTAGTCGGCGCGCGGGATCTTGTGCCCGTTGACGCTCGCGACGTTCGCGCTCTCGTCAAAAAAGCCGCGGAAACCCTGAATACCCACGAAGCCCAGTCCCGGCAGAATGACCAGGATGAGCATGAACATCATCAGGCGTTGGTGATTGCGGAAAAAATCGAGCATGCGTGCAGGTGCCAAAAACAGAACGCCCGATATTACAACAGCGGGCAATAAAAAAGGCGAACCGGAGTTCGCCTTTCAACAGTGCTGGCGGAGTGGACGGGACTCGAACCCGCGACCCCCGGCGTGACAGGCCGGTATTCTAACCAACTGAACTACCACTCCTCAAACCATGTGCCAAACCGGGTCCGGTACGATCCACGATACGGCCCCGCGGGCATGACCCAACCCGCAGCAAACCGCGATTCTAGCCGAATCTGTCGCAAAACTACAATGTCCGGATCAGGCGGGGCTGGCTTTCAGTCATGCAAGCCCCGCATAACGGGCATCACAACCGGCATCAATAAACGAAATGCCCCTGCGCGTAGACCATGCGCGGCGCGCCGACCATGCGCCCTGCGTTGCCGTCGATATTGCGGGTGTAGTAGCGCTTGTCCGCGATGTTGTTGACGCCGAGTGTCAGGCTGCTGCCCTTCCAGCCCGGAATCTTCCAGTCAGCCTGTACGTCCCACACTCTGAAGCCCGGAATCCGGCCGACGCGTGCGTCAGGTGTTTCCGCAACGGTGTTCGCCGTGTCGGAATACTGCGCACTCTGGTGTGTGCTCGACACGTTGAAGGTCCACCCGTGCGTAGCGTAGCGCACGCCCAAGGTGTCGGTGAAACGCGAGTAGAACGGCACATCGAGGCCGGACGTCGCACCCGACTCCTGGATCGCTTTCGTATAGGTGAAGTTCGCGTACACGTCGAGACCGCGCAATACGCTATCTTCGGCGAAGGCGTAATCGATTGCGGTTTCCACACCTTGATGGCGCGTCGCGCCGATGTTCTGGAACGTGACCGGCACAATACCCGGGATCTGGATGATCTGGTTATCGAAGCGCATGTTGAAGGCGGTCAACTCAGCGTGAATCCGTTTGCTCGTCCAGCGCGCGCCTACCTCATAGGTCTTCGCCAGTTCCGGCCGCAGCGGATTGGTGGCGGATTGCGAGTTCAGCTGTATGTTCTGCACCGGACCAAACGACGTGCTGTAGTCCGTGAATAGCGTCAGCGACGAGTTCCACAGATACGACAGGTTCACCGACGGCAGCGGCTTGTTGTTGTTCGTCTCGTAGGTCTGATTGAGCGCGTCGTTGCGGCGAGTCGACTCGATGTGTTCGAAGCGCACGCCCGGCGTAAGACGCCAGCGCCCGTAAGCGATGCGATCGTCGATATAGAACGCGTGCGCGTCGGTAGCGTTGTCGAACCGGCTGACCGGCACAGTCACGCCTGTTGCACGCGTCAGGTTGTTGATGTTGTCGTCGCCGCGCTCGCGGATGTAGCGATAGCCGACCGTTACATCGTTTTTCGTCGGGCCGAGCGAGAAGCGCTGCGTGAAGCGCGGTTCGATACCGAGCGTGTTGTAGTTACGCGGTTGATTTTGCAGCAGCCTGCCGGTCGTATCGATCAACGTACTACTGCGGAAGCTTTCGTTGTAATACGCACGCACCTCGAATTCCTGATTGGCCGACAACGTATTGACGTAGCCGAGATCGACCGCCTTACGCTCGCCGTTCCAGAAGTCGGTTGGGCGCGTGTTCTGGAATGGGTCGGCATTGTATTGCGCGACGCTCAGGCCACCGGGCGTGCGCGACTTCACGTCGTAGTACGAAAACTTGCCGTAGAACTCGGAGGTCGGCGACAGCTCGTAGCGAAACTTGAGCGCGAGATCGTTGACGCGCTCATCGCTGCCGACGCGCCAGTCGCGCCCGGTCATGCCCGAGTACAGCAACGCGAGACCCAAGCCGTTGTCGAGTTGCGTACCGAGGAACGTGCTGTACACCGTGTTGCTGCCACCGCCGCTCGTGTAGATGTTTTCCCGCACCGAGGCGTCGGCGGTCAGGCCAGGTTTGCTGGGAATCTCGCGAGTCCTGAAGTTGATCACGCCGCCCACGTTTTGCGGGCCGTAGCGCACCGCACCGCCGCTGCGTACCACGTCGATCGATTCGATATTGCCGAGGCTGACCGGTGCAAACGACAACTGCGGCTGACCATACGGCGCGACCGCAAGCGGAATGCCGTCGAGCAGCACCGTCGAGCGCGGCGTGTAGCGCCCGCTCAAACCGCGCACGCCGACGTTCAGCGAGATCGCGCTGCCGGCGGTGCCGGAATTGTCGCTGGCCTGCACACCGGGAATACGCCGCAGCACATCGCCGATACTCGTCGCCCCGCTCTGGTTGATCGCGTCCTTGTTGACGACGGTGCGTGCGCCGGCAAAGGTCTTCACGCTGTTCTGGAGGCCGGAGCCGAGCCAGTCCCCTGAGACGACGATCGAATCGAGCATGACCGGCTCGCTACTGCCTGCAGTTTTGGTCGCGGCTTTGGTCGCGGTTTTGGTCGATGCGGAAGCGTCCTCAGCGGATGCGCGCTCGGGTTGAGCAAGAAAGGCAAATGCGGCAACTGCCGCAAAACGGGTAAGTGAGCTGAGCGCATCGACGCTGCGGCGTTCGGCAAAAATCATGATTCCAGATGTCCTTCTTCCTGTCCGGCGAATGCGTTTCGCGCGACATACCCCACCAGGACGAAGGTGCGCCGCTATCGGAAATAGTTACAAAATATTCCGGATGAATGGGCGCAAGTATAAATGCGAATCAATTTCAATTGAAAGGTTGGCTGCAAATTTTGTTGCGGATTTTTGTGAAATCAGGATAGAGATACACCGCTTTGGACGTTCGACCGGCAGATATCGCGTGTAGAGCCTAGGTTTGCTTTCCGAGGCCTTGCGCATGGAAGGCGGTGCTCGAGGCGCCGGGAAGCGCCTCCGCGTCGATCAACAGGCAGTGTGAGTGTGCGTAGAGACCGGTCGCACACTCCCCGTTACGCGAGTCACCACCGGAACTTCATACGGCGGACGTACTAGCCGCCGCCTTGGCCATTTGCTTACGTACCAGGCCGAGATACCAGCTATACGGTAGCCAGCGCTTCAATCGCCATGCGGTGCGCGTAACCGGATGAGTAAGGATGTGCGTGTCCCCGCGAGCAACGCCGGTAAAAATCAACTCGGCGACCTCCTCCGGCCCTAGCCTCGCTTTCTCGACCAGGTGTTGCGTGAGGTGCCTGATCTGCGCATTGCTCGCGCGCATATTGCGGGCTAGATCGGTACGAAAATAGGAGGGGCACGCCACGCTGACCTGGATATGGCTATCGTGCAGTTCCAGTTGCAGGGTTTCAGACAACGCAATCACGGCCGCCTTGGTCGCGTTGTAGCCAGCGGACCTCGGCATAAAGAGCAAACCAGCGATCGAGGCAACGTTCAGTAGCTTGCCGCCGCCCTGAGCCTGCAGCAAGGGGATGAAGGCCTTGCAGCCGCGCACCACGCCTAGCAGATTGATGTCCACAGCCCATTGCCAGTCCTCGATAGGGGACTCGGTAATTCCGCCAATCTGCGCCACGCCGGCGTTGTTGATCACGATATCCACGCCGCCCCATTGCGCCTGCAACCAGGCAGCGGCGTCCTGCAACTGTTGCTCCTGGGTGACGTCGCAATGCAGGTAGTGGGCGGTGACGTTTTCAGCCAGTAATGCAGCCAGAGTCTGCTGCCCCGCGATGTCGTCGACATCGCCGATGCATACGCTTGCGCCATCGCGAGCATAACGTTGGGCCAGCGCACGGCCCAAACCGGAAGCACCGCCCGTGATAAATACTCTTGCACCCATGCTGATTGCTCCTTGTCATTGAGTGAGCTGTTCGCTAATCGGTCCTGCGCGCATCCCCATGCCTTACCGAAATTCGGCCTGTAACTGAATGGAATGCGCGTGACGGGGTGGCCGTCGCTTCGATGATTTATCATCTGGCGAACGGGCCGCTTCAATTGAAGCGGTATAGCTACTGGTTGATGTGATTCCGGTTTGACGACACGATCATGAACCCGCAAACCGGCCAGCAACAGATCGATATCTGGTGCGCCGAACCAGACCGCATAAACGACGAAGCATTGCTGCGTGAATACCGGCATTTGCTCACCGATGCCGAGCGTGCGCAGGAATTGCGTATGCATTTCGCACATGATCGGCGCCGCTATCTGGTGACACGCGCGATGGTGCGCATCGTGTTGTCGAAGTACGCCCGGATCGCACCAGACGCATGGGTCTTCACATCGAATCGATACGGCAAGCCCGCGATTGCAAATGAGAACACCGGCGGCCTCACCTTCAACCTGACGCATGCAGGACGACTGATCATTCTGTGCGTCGCATACGGAACCTCGCTTGGCGTCGATACCGAGCACATCCGCGCGCGCGAACACGCACTCGATCTCGTCGAGCGCTGCTTCACTTCCGATGAAGCCAGCAGCCTGTATGCGATGCCGGTGCAATTGTGGCAGCAACGCTTCTTCGAGCACTGGACCTTAAAAGAAGCGTACGTCAAGGCCAGAGGCATGGGCATGTCGATTCCACTTGATCAGGTCGGTTTCCGTCTCGATGACACAGATGGAATCCGGCTATGGGTTCATCGGAACCAGCAAGATGAACCGTCTCGCTGGCACTTCTGGCAACTGTGGCCCGACGCCGATCACATCGCCGCGGTATGTATAGAGCGCACCGCCCTGCAGCGGCCCGCGCTCTCGATGACAACGATCGTTCCATGGGTGAGCGAGCATGCTCGCGATTACCGGCTGTCTCGCACCTCTGCTGCGTGAAAGCCGCTCGCCTATGCCTGGTTCTCCGCACCTTGCGTGGTCTCATCGACCTCCACTTCATCCGGGCGATAGAAAGCCAGTGAGCCTCTTGACGAAGGCTTCAGGGCAAACTGATCGAGGCAGTTGACCACGCCTGGCGACACGCCTAGATCCGCCAGGAACGGGTGCGGATGGATACGCAGCTCCATTGCAGTCGTCATGGGTTTCGTCAGACCTTCGCCGCTGAAGATGTAGTTGGCGCGGTGCACCCCGTGTTCGGCGTTGTGCATCACGTCCTGGCCGATGCGGGTGAATTCGCCGTACTCCAGTTCGTGCTCGAGCTGGCGGCAGGTCAGTATCGGGCCGTCGGCGTCCTGCACGCTGACATCGAGTGTCGATGCGTTCAACTCGAACGACAACGCAGTGGTTGGGTCCGTCACGCTATAGCCCGCGACCTTGCATTGATCGATGTAACCACGTGCCGTCGAAGCCACCTTGATGACGTATACGGCCACCGTGGCCTGCGGAAGATCGGCCGAGAATTTACTGTTGTCCAGGTCGACCAGCACACCGACGTCGATCTCGTGATTCGCAGGCACTTCCACCTGATCGCCGCCCTCGAGAAAATGCACGACGTTCAAGGTCAGTAGCGCGGCGCCGGACGGTGCAAGCACAGGCTCAACGCCTGCTACCAGCAATGGCTTGATCGCGGCCAGCGGGGCTTCGATCAGGAAAAATACGCCCCAGTCCAGATAGATCGTCGATCGATAAGGCATGCACGGCTCCTAAGCAGAATGTTGTTTGCACTGGGTTTCGGTAAAACGTCTGGTAAAACAAACGCGGCGGCAAAGCGAAGCACTCTAGGCGCGCCCCAACCGGCTCATCAGCGACCTGTATTCATCGACGTCCTTGCCGAACTGGTTGATGCAATGGCTGTATTTCACGCCATCGATGCGGGCGTACTTCATGAAGGTGGCCAGCGAGCCGGTGGCGCTTAGATCCACCATGAACGGCGCAGGTATTTCGGTAGCCAGCCGGCGTGCGGTCTCGTCGAATTGAACGTTGCCGCGCACGACGCGCCAGCAATACTCGCCCGGGTCTGCGAGATCAGCAGAGCCAATCGCACGCCGGAGCATGCAGGAGTAAACCGGCACCCTGCCCGGCTTGATGACCACATCCGCAGCGAGGCCGCGGATCTTTTCCTCGATGCCGTCGATACCGCTGGAATGGAACGCGAACTGTATCGGCAGAACCATCGAGATGATTCCCTCGTCATCGAGGCGCTGCTTGATCCGTTCCAGATTCCCTTGAGCACCCGATACGCAGAAGCTGCCATCGAAATTGACGACCGCCAGCTCGGAGCCGGCGTAGAGACCGGGCCGCTGCCGGAATTGATCTGCGGCGGAAAATACGCTCAGCATGCCGCCCGGCGCACCGTGCCCGGCCAACACCCGCGCCTGCCGTATGACGAGTCGCAAAGCGTCGTCCCAGTGCAGGCACCCGGCGCTAGCGAGGCCAATATATTCGCCGAGGCTGTAGCCGAGTACCGCGACCGGTTCGATGCCCTCGGCCCGCAGCGCGGCGCTCAGGCTATAGCCGATACTGAACAGCGCCGGATGCGTATGCAGGATGTTTTCAAACGGGGTGGAAGACGAACGCCCACCCTGATAGAGGACTTCCGTCAACGAATAACCCAGCTCTGAGCGAATCAGGTCATCGCAGGCATCCATGTGTCTGCGGAACATGGGATTGGCCTGATACAGCTCACGCCCCATCTGAAAATATTGCGTCCCTTGTCCTCCGTACATGAAAACCGTGCCGGCGCTAACCGGCTCGTTCTTCCGCTGGGTGGCGGCTTGTTCAATGGTACTTAGCATCACTCTCTCCCAGTTCCGCTCACGGGGTCAGTCGATACGACCGGCCCACACCGTCTCTCGAAGTATCGAACCCGCCTAGACCGAAGGCACCCCCAGGGCGGGCGTCAGCTTCAGGCGAAACTCACGTCGCACGAGCCACAGACTGAACACGGCCTGCAGGAACATGCTGGCGACGGACAGATACCAGACCTCAACGATATGGAAATCCCCTCGAGCGGATAGCCAGGCCACCGGCAGGACGAAGCTGAGCAGGCGCACGGCGGAACTGAGCAAAGCCGGCCGCGTATTGCCGAGCCCCTGAAATACGCTGGAGCACGTGTAAATGACGCCCTGGGCGATGAAATTCCAGCTGGCGATGCGCAGGTATTGCGTACCCTGTGCCACCACGTCGTTATCTTTCGCGAAGCCGCCGATCAAACTCTCGCCCCCCCATTGCAGCAGCAGGCACAGCAGCACCGTAATCGCGCTGATCAGGCCGATCGTGGAGACAAGGGTCTGCCGGACGCGCTCTGGCATGCCGGCCCCGACGTTCTGGCCGACCATGGGCCCGACGGCGAAGGACAACGCCAGCACCGGCAGGATCAGCACCTGCATCAGACGGGCTCCGGCACCGAACCCAGCCTGGGCTGCCGGACCGAAATCGCGAATGGCCCAGTAGGTCGCGGCCGAGTAGAGAAACAGGAGCGCGTACTCGCCACCGGCGGGTAGCCCAATGCTCAGGATGCGCCACCAGTCATCCAGTCTGGGCTTCAGCAGACTCCGCTTGATCTGCACATGCTGTCCAAGCTTGTGAATATGCCAGGCCAATGCCGGGGCGGCGGCCGCGAGCGAAAGCGTACTGGCCAGCCCGGCACCGGCCACGCCCATCGCATGGCCCGTCCCCCAGCCGACGATCAGCACCGGAGCCAGCACGATATTGAGCGCCACGGTCATCAATTGCACCACCATGGTCGGTTTGACGATACCGATGCCGCGCAGCCCCGAACCCATCGTGGTCAGCACGAACTGCAAGGCCATCCCGGGCATGAACCAGTAGAGATAGATGCGCCCCTGTTCGACGACGCCCGGCGTGGCCGACGTGGACCGCATATAGGTACCCGTCAGGACATAGCCGAGCAACATCATCACGAGGCAACTGGTGATCGCGAGAACCAGCGCCTGATTGAAGATCCGCCCAACCTGCTCCTGATTCTTGCGGCCGGCTGCCTGAGCCATCAAGGCTACCGTGCCGGCGCCCAGCACCTGGGTCAGCGCCATCACGAGAAACGAAACGTTGCCGGCAGCGCCCACTCCAGCGAGCGCATCGGCTCCCAGGCGACCGACGAAATACAGGTCAACCAGGTAATACATCGACTGGAACACCATACCCACCCCGATGGGCACTGCCATAGCGACGATGTGGCGGGTTATGGATCCCTGGGTAAGGTCCTTCATGGCTATCCTCTTACATTCAGGTAGTGATTCAAGGGACATGAGCTCGGCGAAAAGCCGACCCGAGCCGCCCGCCAGGCGGGCGCATCTGTCGAGGGCGCGGCTGCACCAGCGCCTTCGACAGATCGGACGCCGTGGTTCAGCCGAATACCCGTTTCGTCAGCTCGGTGTCCATGTATTCGCGAATTTCGGTGACCTTGCCCTCTTCCAGACGCAGCACGATGCAATAAGAATTGTTGTAGTCCTGACCGTCCTTGGTCCGGCACGAGCCTTGCGCTTCGACCGCGACGTATTCGTCGCCAGCGATGATGTTCTTGACCTGGAAATCGATCGGGCCGTCCAGCACCTCCACGAAGTGCGGGATGAAGTTTTTGAACAGATCCTGTTTGCCGTGATACGTCCGCGAGAACCGGTGACTGCCGAAATAGGTCACCGTGACGTCATCGGACATGTGTCCGAAATGCCGTTTTCCATCGCTTTTGCTGTAGGCGTCGTACATGTCGGTAACGATGGCTTTATTGGCTTCTGCACTCATCTGAAATCTCCCTTTGGGATAAAAGTTCGAACACGCTACAAAACAACCGGCAAACGCATCACGCCGCGCTGCTATTCGCTCTCAAGAACCGGGCCGCGATACTCCTCCAGGATCGCTCCTGCATAGAAGCCTCCGTGCCCCATCGAATTGATCATGGCTCGCCGCGGAACCTCCCTTTCCCTGCCGTCGATCGCGAGCCACGGCCGCTGCCACACCGCGGCTTGTTGCTGCACGTAGAACGGCGAATGTCTGAGCTGGGTCTGGGCGTCGGGCGGCGCGGCCTTGATCGAAGGCGCGAGGCGCCCGTGCTGTAACTGCAGAACCACCTTGGCCAGCTGCGAGATACCGGAAGCCGCGGTGGCGTGCCCGATATTGGCCTTCACCGAACCCAGCGCGCAGAACTGCTGCTGATCGGTGTAGGCGCGAAATGCCCGGGTGGTGGCAGACATCTCGATGATGTCGCCGATCGGGAAACCCGCTGATGCGGCTTCGACATAACTGATGGTGCGCGGGTCGACCGCCGACCTGGCGAAATTCTCCTTGATCGATGCCGCGACCAGATCCGGCTCAGGCAGGTCCGACAGGCCGCTGCTGACCGACTCGGCCACGGTCGAACGGATCACCGCGAGGATACGGTCGCCGTCTTCGACCGCTTTGGACAAGCGCTTGAGCAGTACCGCGCCCACACCATCGGCAAGCAGGACGCCGTCCTTCTCCTCGGAGAAGCTGCGACTGTCCGGGTGGCTCGCGAGCAGGTTGATCTGACAGCCGTCTCGATAGGTATCCGAATAGAGCAGTGACACGCCACCGGCAATCGCCGCATCGCATTCGCCATGCAGCAGGTTATTGCAGGCCATGTGCACGGCCGTCATCGATGAGGCGCTATGTGCGTCTACCGCGACGCTGGGCCCGTTGAAGCGGAAGATCCGCGACACCATCCCGGCCAGCGTGCCGGGCGAGTCGTTTCTTGCCGAAGCAGGCGCGGCGGCCTGGGCCGGCCGGTCTGCCGTCATGCCCAGATAGACGCCCACGCGCGCTTGACGTAAAGCGTCGAGCTTGAAGTCGGTGTAGCCGCAGGAAGTCAGCAACCGGTCCACCGTGCCGATGAACAGTTTCTGCTCGTCGCTCAACTGGAGTTTTGCCTTCGCCGCCATGCCGCGCAGGAAGACCGGATCCAGCGACGCTATATCGCGTATGAAGCCGCCCCACTTGCTGTAGCTGCGGCGTTGCTGGATCGCTGCCTCTACATCTGCGGTGTAAAAGCCGTCGAGTGACCAACGCCCGGACGGAACCTCGGTGATGCAGTCGCGCCCTGCAGAAAGATTCTCCCAGTACTCCTGCAAGGTGTCGGCGGCGGGGAAATAGCCGTCGATACCGATCACCGCAATCGCCTCGCGCAATGCCGGGGTGCGTTTGCGTTGCCCACGTGGCAGGCGCACGACCGACTGCGGCGCTTCAACGGCGTTGGGAGCGTTGGGAGCGTTGGGTGTATTGGATACGTCGGGAACATCAAGAGCGATGGCCGCCACCGTCTCTACAGCCCCAGCGGCAACCGGCGTGAATGCGCTGCGGTGTTCGCGCAGCAGATAAGTCGCGAGCGCCCCAATGCTGGGCTCCTCGAAAAACACCGCCGCGCTCAATGCCAGGTCATAGCGCCGGTTCAGGAGCAGCTGGAAGGCTTTCAGGCTGATCGAGTCGAAACCGAATTCGCTGAGCTTCGCCTCTCGCCGTAGCGCCTGCGTCGGCAGTTGCAGGTGGTCGGAGAGCATCGCGGTCAGTTCGGACTCCAGCTTCGCTTGCAGATCGCCGTCATGCGATGGCACAGCTTCGGACTCAACCGCATGCCGTCTTGCCGCACTGACGAACAGCTGGCGCAGGCGCTGCGCATCGCCATGCATAACCACCGCGTGGGCAGCGTCCTCGCCCAGTACGCGGTTCAAGGCCTGCACACCCGCCGCGCCCGGCATCGCACGCACCCCGGCTTCACGCCATAGCGCGTCCTGGGTGGCCGTGTCGATCTGCATACCGCCCTCCGCCCACAACGGCCAGCTCACCGAGACCATGCGCGCACGGCGCCGGCCTTGCGCGTACAGATCGCGGTGGTAGACGGCATAAGCGTCGAGGAAGGCGTTCGCGGCCGCATAGTCGGCCTGGCCAGGATTGCCGAGCACGCCCGCCACCGACGAGCACAACAGCAGCCAATCCATGTCCAGTCCGGCGGTAGCGCGGTCGAGATTCAGCAAGCCGGCCACTTTCGCCGCCAGGACGTGCTGCAGATCTTCCGCACGCTTGTTCTGCAGCAGGCTGTCGCGCAGGACACCCGCCGCATGGATCACGCCGCTCAGACGGCCGTGCTTCGCGACGATGGTTTTCACGAGCACCTCCACGGCGTCGGCATCGGTTACATCGAGCATGTGGCACTCGACGTCGGCGCCCAGGTTGCGCAACTGTTCGAGCCGCTGTTCCTGTTCGACAGTAGCTGGGCGACGTCCACTGAGCACCAGCGTCGGACGCTGTACCTGCTTCGCGATTGCCTCGGCGAAGACCACGCCCAGACCACCGAGGCCACCCGTGATCCAGTACACCCCGCCCTCGCGCCAGACGGGCGTTGCCACGGTCACGGGCGTGGTCACAGTCGCGGACGCAGGCACCTGCAGATACTCGAGCACCTCGCGACCGGCCTGTCCATAGCGCACCCAGGGCGCGAGGCTCGCGGCCTCTGCGCTCAGGCGCGCGTCCAGGTCCTCGCTGCCATTCACGGCGATCACCTGTCCATGCAGCCACGCATATTCCTGCTCCGCGGTTCGCAACAGACCGCTCAAGCCCTGCAGCACGCCACCCTCGCCGTGGGCGGGCACCACGATCTGCAGCAACACCGGCTTGCGCGGACGGCTGGCAGCCAGCTCCTGAACCTCAGCCAGCAGCAGTTCGGCGTAACGCGCATAGCGCTCGCCGAGGTCTCCGTCGTGCTGCCACTTCGCTACCGTATCCGCGCCTTCGATGCTGAACGGCACGGTTGCATCCAGCTCACACAGGATCACCCGACGAACCGAACCCTCGGCAGCCGAAGCATCTGCAACGAGCGGACGCGCACACCACTGCGGTACCCAGGACAAGGTCTGCGCGTCTGTCGGCGCCTCAGCAAGCCGGCTGGCGAAACCACCCAGGCGCAATGCGACGTGTCCCTGCCCATCGACGATGGCGATATCCAGTTTGGCGCCCGCCGCGCGCTGCACCACTGCATAGGCCGTGGATGGCAAAGGCGCCCACTGCTGCACCGAGTCCACGGTGAACGGCAACACGCGTTCATCGTGCTCGTCCAGCAGGCCGTAACTGGCCTGCAAGGCGCCGTCCACCAGCGCTGGCGACCACAGAAACTCCTGCAGGTCGAGTCGTGCCGGCGCGCGCAACTCGCCGATGGCGATGTCTTCGCCAATCTGCAATCCGGCGAGAACCTGGAAGTGCGAACCATAGTCCAGTCCCATGCGGGCAAACCGCGCGTAACAGGCCGGGCCGTCCAGATGCCGCGTGCACTGCGCGCGCAGGCCAGCCAGGTCCAGGCTCGGCGCCTGACCAGGGTCGGTCACCCAGCCCCAACCCAGGCTGTAGATCTCGGCCTCCTCACCTTTGCCGCGATAGATCTGATAACTGAGCCGGCCGCCCTCCTCGGCGTTGATGTCGATGTGCAGCTCCAGGGCCTGCTCCACGGCCATCGCCTGCACCCAGCTCACCTGCTCGAGGTGGATCGCTTCGGCATGGCCGAGCGCCATGCTCAACGCCGCGCGGGCCCATTCCAGTTGCGCGGCCCAGGACAAGGTCTTGCGCCCGTGCATGCGATGCTCGCTCAGCAGCCAGGACACCTCGCTCAGACGCGTGCTGTAGCGCTGGCCCCTCAGGTCCGAAGTATTGCGATGGACCAGCGGATGCAGGACCGCGGCTTCGGTGGTGACCGTGGCGCTCTGGCGCACCGGTGCCCAGTAGTGTTCGCGGGCGAACGGATAGCCGGGCAGGCTGATACGCTGATACGTGTCGCCGTGGAACAGCGCGCTCCAGTTCAACGGCAAGCCCTGCAGATAGCCGTGGAGCAACGGCTCCAGGGCATCGCAGGCCACCTCGCGCGTCGTCGCGGCCGCGTATTCGGTCATGCGGCGTTGCATCGCGCTGAGCTGCTCGTCGGTGATTTCCTTGCCGGCTCCGATCGGGCCGCTGGCCGTTCCGTGCCGATCCGGCTCCGCGCCCGACTGATCAGCCATTGCGCGGACCAGTTGCTCCATCAAGGCATTCGCATCGCTCGCGACGCAGGCCCAGCGGCAGTCGAAATGGCGCCGTCCCATGAGCAAGGTGTAGCTGAGCGAACTCAGCGGGGACGGCGTGGTGCTCAAGTGGGCGTGCAATTGCTGCAACTGCTGACGCAACTGGTCCTGCGTGCGAGCGGAAAGCACAATCAGATAAGCCGGACGCTGCGGCACAACCCGACTCGACGCCGGCGCCTCGCCGATCACCACATGCGCATTGGTGCCGCTAAAACCGAACGAACTGACCGCCGCCAGCCGCTGTCCGCCGGCAGGCGCGGGCCACGCCTCGAGGGTGGTGGGCACGTACAGCGGACCCTGGGCGAAATCGATATGCGCATTGCCCTGTTCGAAATGCAGGGAAGGCGGAATCTGGCGGTGCCGCAAAGCCAGCAACAACTTGATCACACCGGCGATACCGGCCGCCGCCGCGGTATGGCCCAGATTGCTTTTGATCGAACCGACCGCGCAGCGTCCTTCGTGCTCACCGGAGGGCCGACCGTCGAGCAGCGCCTCGGTCAGCGCGCGGTATTCGATCGGGTCGCCCAGCACGGTGCCGGTGCCGTGCGCCTCGACCACCTGAATCTGTCTGGGGTCGATGCCATGGCGCTGGTAGACCTCGCGCTCGAGACGCGTCTGTGAGCGCGCGCTGGGCGCGGTGATGCCGTTGGTGGCGCCGTCCTGATTGATTCCCGAGCCTTTGATCACGCCATAGATCTGGTCGCCATCGGCCAGCGCCTGCGACAGTCGCTTGAGCACGACGACGCCCACGCCCTCGCCAGGGACGAAGCCATCGGCGCGCTGATCGAAGGTGTGGCAGCGCCCGCGCGGCGACAGCATGCCGGCGCGGTTGGCCTGCAGATAGAAATCTTCGGTGCTCTGTACGAACACGCCGCCGGCCAGCGCCAGTTCGGCCTCGCCGCTACGCAGGCCCTGACAGGCCTGATGCAATGCGACCAGAGAACTGGAGCAGGCGGTGTCGATCGCCACCGCCGGTCCCTGCAGGTCCAGGTGATAGGCGATGCGTGCCGGAATCAGCGAGCCCGCATTGCCCCAGAAGGCCTGGGCCGGTGCATCCCGATCGAGCAACCGCTGGTAATCGCCCGCCGCGCAACCCACGTACACGCCGCAGCGCCGTCCTTCGATCGCCGCGCCCGCATAGCCTGCATCCTCCAGCGCACGCCATGCCTCTTCGAGGAAGATCCGCTGCTGCGGATCCATCGCGGCCGCCTCGCGTCCGGAGATGTTGAAGAACATCGGATCGAACGCGTCGATATCGCGCAGAAAGCCACCATGGCGACAGTACGGCTCGCTGTCCGGGCCATACTGCGCGTCCAGATCCCAGCGGCTGACTTCCTCGATCAGGTCATCGCCGGCGGCAAGCGCCTGCCAGAGCGCCTGCAGGTTTTCCGTGCGGGCAAAGCGGCCGCTCATGCCGATCACCGCGATCGGCTCGATCGCGGCACGTGCACCGCTACCTTCCTCCTCATAGCGATACGCCGGTGGCACGCTGACCACGACCTTGCCGATATTGCGGCGGTCTTCCAGCCAGCGATACGCCTCCTGAATCTGCTCAAAATCGAAGGTACGGCTCAAGGTGGCCGTGATCACGCCTTCCTGCAGCAGACGCACCATTTCGCGCACCCCCCGCTCCAGCGCAGCCGGATGAGTACGGCCCAGCTTGCGCAGGTCCACGCTATGCAGGGTCTGGTTGTCGCTGAGGCCCGATAGATCGATCGCGCGCGCCGACTTCAGCGCCGTCATCGCGATCTCGATGTAACGGCCGCCTGGCGCCAGGCAGTTCAAGCCCTTTTGCACCGCCTCGCCACCGAGCGTATTGATCACGACGTCGACGCCGCGGCCCTGGGTCAACTGCATCACCGCCGACTCGAAGTCTTGCTCCAGATAGTTGATGCAATGCTCGACGCCGAGCCCGGCCAGATAGTCGAGCTTGGCCGCCGAACCGGCCGTCGCATAGATCTGCGCGCCCGCATGCTGGGCCAGCTGTACCGCGATCAGACCGGTGCCGCCGGTGGCGGTCTGGATCAGGATGCTTTCGCCGGCCTTGAGCTGGGCTTTGGCAAAGCATTCGATCATCGTCACCGCGACGACGGGCAAGGAGCAGGCCTGTTCGAAGGACAGGCCCTGAGGCAGGGCGTACACCTGCTGCTCGGTGCAGGTCAGCACGGTGGCATGCGCCCCCAGCTCCGTACCGGCGATGGCCATTACCGCGTCGCCGGGCGCGACGCGATTCACTTCGGCGCCGACCGCGACCACCACGCCGCTGGCCTCGAAGCCCGGCGTGAATGGATACGCCGGCTGGGTCGGATACATACCCTTGATGCACAGCAGGTCGCCGAAATTCAGCGAAAACGCGCGCACTGCGATGCGTACCTCATGCGCTTCCAGCGGTGCCAGGCTGTCCTCAACGATGCGCACTTCATCGATGCTGCCCGGCTGGTCGAGCCAGACGCGGTGGTAGCCTGCGCCGACCGGCCGTGGTCTCGTTAGCGGCTGCGCTCTCGGATGCACGTGCGGCGTCCGCAGGGGTGCCTGATCGGCTGGCGGAGCGAGGGGTGCCGTCGCGTACGCCGGTCTGGTCGCGGGCGCCGTCGTTGCCACTGGCATCGCTGGTACCGTCGCTACCGACGTTACCGGCTCCGGCTCGATGTTGCCAAGCTGCGGCGCGTACTGGGTGCTGATGTGCGCGCTTAGCTGGTCGATCGTGCTGTAGTCGAATAGCACGGTAGTCGGCAGGCGCAGGCCCAATTGCCCATTGATCGTATTGACCAGAGCCACACCAGTGATTGAGTCCACGCCATAGGACATGAACGCCTGGTCGTCCTGCAACTGGTCGGCGCTCATCTTCAGTGCCTGCATCACGCTCTCGCGGATGGCCTGGCGCACCTTGAGCTGCGGGCGACCGATTCCCGCAGCAGCAGCGCGTGCGCGCGGCGGCGCTGATGCTGGGCGCGCGGCACGCGGGGTAGCCGCCGATGCAAATGCCGGTGCAAACGCGGATGCAGATGAAGATGCCGCTGCAGACGCAGATGACGATGACGACGCCACTGCAGTCTGCACCCGGATTACCCCATCACTACTCGCCTCGACAATCTGCTGACCGAAGCGGTGTGCGTCGAACGCAGGCGCCACAACCTGGCGGAAACCTTCGGCCGTCAGAACGTCCTGCCAGCGCGTCCAGCTCAGCGCCGGCGTGCCGGGAATACGCAACGCCTGATCCTGCGCCAGCCACCAGCCCTCCAGCAGGCCAAAGGTCAGATGCGCGAAGACACTGGTGCCCTCCATTTCATTGAGCAACAGGCGGCCTTCTGCTTTCAGCAGGGATTTAGCATGGCGCAACGTGCGATGCATGTCGCGTGTGGCATGCAGCACGTTGGTGGCCACGATCACGTCGTAGCCGCCCGCGTCGAAACCCTGCGCGAGTGGCGCACGCTCGATATCCAGACGTTGCGTGCGCAGATAAGGCGCCAGCGATGCGTAGTGCTGTTCCGCGTGCCTCAGGAACGCGGCCGACAGATCGGTATAGGCGTACTCGGCGATCTGCGCGGCATGTGGCGCGAGCCGCCGGAACAGGCCCTCGCTGGTGCCGCCGGTGCCGGCGCCGATTTCGAGAATGCGCAGGCGTGCCTGTGGTGCCTGGGCGAGCCTCGCCTGTACATAGGCCAGCAGTCGTTCACCGAGCACTGCATTGAAATAATCGGCCACCGGATTGTTGCGATACACCCCTTCCACGAGGCTCAGGCTGCCTTGGGGAAACAGCACTTCGGTGGCCGCGCGCTCGCCGCGCAAGATCGCGGGCAAGGCCTGCAGTGCGGTGTCGGCCAGGCGAATGTGCGCGCCCAGCGCTTGATCCTCACGATGCGCCTGCACGTAGGCGTGCCATTGCGCGCTCAGCGTGGCCTCGTCGGTGTGCGTCGCTGCGTGTGCCTCCTGCTCTTGCAAGAGACGCAGACTGGCCTGGTGCCAGGACACATAGGCTGGCGCGAGGCCAGGTGCGTGCGTCCCGTTCCATGCCCAGGCCTTCAGCTTTGCCCACAGCAACCGGGCGAGCTGGGCTTCCATTGCCGCCTGCTCCGCATAGGCGGCTTCCGGTTTCGGCAGTTCGATCAACACCGGCAAGCTCAGCGCGGGCGCGGCTTCGGCGAGCTGGATGCGCGCCTGTACGTCGATTGCCAGCAGGGGCGGCATGTGCCCGGTGGTGGTCTTGACGAAGGCCACCTGATTCAGCGGCGAAGCCACCAGACGCTCCAGTGCGGCCATCGCTTCGGGTGGCTCGATCGAGGCGACGCCGGCCTGCGCCATACGCTCGCGATACGCCGCGGCAGAGACGATGCCTATGCTGCCCCAGTAGCCCCAGTTCATCCGTTTGACCGGATACGGTCGCCGCTGCTGTAGCCCGTGTGCATACGCATCGGCATAGCAGCAGCCGGCGGCGTAATTGCTTTGGCCCGCGGACTTGGTGTAGCTCTGCAGGGAAGAGAAGAACAACTGGAAATCCAGCGCATCGGCACCGAATACGGCATCGAAGTTTTCGGCGCTCGCGGCCTTCGCGGCGAGCGCCGCTTCGAAGACGTCTTCGGCCATGCCGGCCACGCTGCGATCGGCCAGAACGATGGCCGCATGCACGAGGCCGTGCACCGCACCGTGCCGCTCATGGATCTGCGTGTAAGCGTGTTCGAGCGCCGTACGGTCGGTCGCGTCGGCCTGGATATACCAGGGAGTGCGACCGAGTTCACCGAGACGTGCGCGCTCCCCGGCTATGGCCGTGTCTTCGGCGCGGCGTCCCAGCCATACCACCTGTGCCTGGTAATGCCGGATCAGGTATTCGCTGAATGCCACGCCGATGCCGCCGGCGCCGCCGAGGATCACGTAGACGCCGCCTTGTCGATAGGCCGACGCTTCAACCGCGGGCAACAGACAAGGCACGAGTTGCTGGCGGTACCAGCGTCCGTCGCGCCAGGCGCGTGCATCGCCCCGCGCATCCGCGGGCTGCGCCAGCCACTGGTCTGCGGTCGGTGCGTGCTGTGTCGACCGCGCCGGCAGGTCGATCAGGCTGAGTTGCCAATGCGGATATTCCTTGGCAAGACTGCCGATCAGGCCATGCACGCTGGCCTGCTGCGGGTCCGCCATCTCTTGAGGCCACACCGCCTGCGCCTGCCGGGTGATCACGCTGAACTTCAGCGGACGCATGCCGTAGTCAAGCGCGAGCAGCGCCTGGATCAGCCGCAGGCCCATCACCGCCACGCGTGTCGCGCCAGCCGGCACCGCCCAGATCACGTGCTGCAAGGTTCCGCAGTCGCGCAGGCGCGCGGTCAGGTGTTCGCGGCTGTCTTCGGGCGCCCAGTCCAGCTGTCGTAGACCCGCCAGACCGGTCCAGTCCGCCTCGCCGAGCGCCAGCATGCCTTCCAGCGACAAACCTTCAGGCACTACCTCCGTGTCCACGCTCTCCCACGCGGGGGCCAGAGTCCATTCCTTGCCTGTCTCCGTGACCGGCGATGTCATGACGGCGCCGACCTGGGCTTCCACCGCGAGGCGGCTGAACTGGCTCAGCCGCACGGCGACCCGGCCCTGCGCGTCGACGATATCGATGTCCAGTTTGGGCACGGCGGCACTATCGCCGGCCGCGCGGCGCGCAACCGCATAGGCCGGGCTCGGCACGGGCGCCCACTGTTCGACCTGCTCCACCGCAAACGGCAGGCTGAGGCCAGCGTGTTCCGCCGCGAGTCCAAGGCTCGCCTGCAAGGCACCGTCGAGCAGATGCGGCGGCAGGTCGTAGCCGGCCTGCCGGGCGGCGTCGGGCGCGCGCAATTCTGCGATGGCCACGGCGTCACCGATGTCCCAGGCCGCTACGACCTGGAAGTTTTCACCGTAGTGCAAACCCATAGCCTCAAAGCGCGCATAGCCTTCCTCGCGCGACCAGCGCTCTGTGCAGCTCGCGAGCAACTCGGCCAGATCCAGCACAGGCGCCGGCGCCTGCCCGGCCAGCGCCTCGGCCCAGCCGCGGCTATAGACGACGATATCGTCATCCTGTTCGCAGTAGATCTGGTAACCGATACGCCCATCGTCTTCCGCGTGTATCGCGATATGCAGCTCGGTCGTCTCCTCCACCGCCAGCGGCCGAAGCCAGCTGACTTGCTGCAGACGCACCGCCGCGCCTTCCAGCGCGAGACTAAGCGCGGCCCGCGCCCATTCGAGCTGGGCAGCGCCGGGTAACACCCCGCGGCCCTGCACCCGATGCTCGCGCAAGAGCCACGACTCGCCGCTCAGCTCGGTGCTGAAGCGCTGGCCGCGCAGATGCGAGGTGTTGCGGTGAACCAGCGGATGCAGCACGGCGGCGGGCGCCGCCTGCGCGGTGATCGACGGCAGGTTTTTCGGCGCCCAGTAGCGGTCGCGGGCGAAGGGATAAGTGGGCAGGCTGATACGGTGCGGCAGAGCCTGGCCGTACAGCTGCTCCCAGCGGATCAACAACCCCTGCACCCATAGCTCCGCCAGCTTCTCCAGCTTGCCGCGTGCTATCCACTTCGATACCGCCTCCTGCAGTTCTTCGTCTCCTCCGAACACCGCCATCGCTTCCTGGCTGCGCCGCGGCTCACCGCTGAACACCCCTTCCGCTACAGCATCGCCCTTCAGATATGCCTCCAGCCGCTCACACAGCTCGCCTACCGTGCCCGCCACCACCGCCAGCCGCTGCTCCATCGCCTCCCGACCCACCTGCAGCGTGTACGCCAGATCCGCCAGGTTCGGCGACTGCGACTGCACGTGCGTCAGCAACTGCTCCGCCTGGGTGCGCAGCGCCGCCTCGTTGCGCGCCGACAGCACCACTACCACCGCAGCAGGCACCACCGTAGCGTCGCGCTCGCGCTCCGACACCGGCGCCTCCGCCACGATCAGATGCGCATTCGCGCCCCCCGCTCCGAACGACGACAGGCCTGCAATGCGCGGATATTCCCGCCGCCCTCCCTCCACCTCCAGCATCGGCCTCACCCACGGACCCAGCTCGCGTTGCACCACGAACGGCGTCTGGCTGAAATCGATATGCTGGTTCAGCCGCTCGCTGTGCAGGCTCTTCACCAGCTGGCCGTGCCGCATCTGCAGCAGCACCTTCGTCAGTCCCGCCATCCCCGCCGCACTCTCCGCATGGCCAATATTCGACTTGGCCGAACCGATCGCGCAGTAGCCCCGCTCCTGCGTGCTCCCGCCATACGCCTGGCTCAGCCCCGCGATCTCGATCGGGTCGCCCAGCGCCGTCCCCGTGCCATGGGCTTCCACGTAGCTGATCGCCCGCGCCGGTACCCCCGACTCCGCCAGCGCCTGGCCGATCACCTGCGCCTGCGCCACCGGATTGGGCACCGTGTACCCGTTCGTCTTGCCTCCATGGTTCAGCGCACTGCCCTTGAGCACCCCGTACACCTGGTCGCCGTCGGCCAGCGCCTGCGCCAGCGGCTTGAGCACCACCGCGCCCACGCCTTCGGCTGGCACATAGCCATCGCCGCCTTCGCCGAAGCTCGTGCACCGACCCGTGCTCGACATGAACTGACGGTCCGACAGCATCAGGTACTTGTTCGGATGCACCGTCACGTTCACTCCACCGGCGATCGCCACCGCGCAGCCTCCCTGACGCAGGCTCTGGCACGCCAGATGGATCGCTGTCAGCGAGGACGAACACATCGTGTCCACCGCCAGGCTCGGGCCGTGGAAATCACCGTGGTACGACACCCGGTTCGCGATCGACGACGCACTGCCGAACAGGCTCAGCGCCTGTCCCTGCGCCTGGGCCTGGGCGCCGTAGAGCTGGTACTCCTCGTACATCACCCCCACGAACACGCCGACCTGGCCGTGGCGCTCACCGACCCGTGCCGATGCCGCCAGACTTGCGCGCGTATAACCCGCGTCCTCCACGGCGTGATACGCGCATTGCAGGAACAGCCGCTCCTGCGGATCGATTAGTTCTGCTTCGCGTGGCGAAATATTGAAGAACAGCGGATCGAAGGCATCCACCTCGTCGATGAAACCGCCCCAGTGGCTGTAAATCTTACCCAGCTTGCCCTTGTCCGCATCGTAGTGAGTGCGCCAGTCCCAGCGTTCGGGCGGGATGTCGGTGACGCAGTCCACGCCCTGCAGCAGGTTGTTCCAGTAATCGGCCACGCTGCGCGCCTGCGGATAGCGTCCGCTCAGGCCCACGATCGCGATATCCAGCGCCTCGGGCGATGCATCGTGTTGGTGTGGCTTGATTGGAGCCGCCACGCTACGCCGCGCGAGGCGACGAGCCGGCGTAGCGCGGGCCGGGAGGGCCGGCGCAGCGGCTGCGGCGGGCGCAGCGCGCGTGGCCAGCGCGAGCGACGGCAGGGCCGCGCCGGCTTCCGCCTGCGGCCGGCCCAGCAACATCTGCAGAGCAGCAGCGTGGTGCTCGAGGAAGTACCCGGTCAGCGCGGCAATGCTCTGGTATTCGAAAAACAACGTCGCCGGCAGACGTCCGAAACTCGCCTCCAGGTCGCGCGTCAGGCTCACCACCATGATCGAATTGATGCCGTACTGCTCCAGCGGTGCCTGCGCATCGATGCGCTGCGGCGCCAGCTTCAGGCTTTGCGACAGCAGCCGTGTCAGGTAACGCTGCGCCGTTTCGCGCAACGGCATTCCGGACT
The DNA here is from genome assembly GCF_002362315.1 of Paraburkholderia acidicola. Classification (GTDB taxonomy): domain Bacteria; phylum Pseudomonadota; class Gammaproteobacteria; order Burkholderiales; family Burkholderiaceae; genus Paraburkholderia; species Paraburkholderia acidicola. The sequence goes on along the minus strand of NZ_MTZV01000001.1, from coordinate 57,789 downwards.
CGGGCGCGCCCGGCTGCTCCGGCTCTAACGCCGGCGCCGTATAAACAGCACGCACATAGGCAAGGAGACGCGCCCGCTCCCCGTGAAGAACCAGGACCTGGCTGGCAGCCTGGCTCAAGGCTACGTCGACGGCAGCGAGGCCGGCTTCGGTGGGCAGCGCCTGCATGCCGGTGCTGCGTTGCATATGCGTTTGGGTATCCGCATCGACTTGCATGCCGCCTTCGGCCCATAGCGGCCAGCTCACCGAAATCGCGCGGCCATGGCGCAGCCCCAGCGACAGCAGTTCATCGCGATAGGCCGCATAAGCGTCCATGTAGGCATTGGCAGCGGCGTAATCACCCTGCCCGACATTGCCCAGCACGCCAGCAGCAGAAGAGCACAGCAGCAACCAGTCCAGATCGAGTCCTGCCGTCGCCTGGTCGAGCGCCATCACGCCAGCTACCTTTGGCGCGAGCACCTGCTGCAGTTCGTCGGCGGTCTTGGTGTGCAACAGGCCATCGCGCAACAGTCCCGCGCTATGGATCACACCGTTCAGATGGCCATGGCGTGCCACGATGTCCTGCGCCAAAGCAGATACAGCCGCCACATCGGTGACGTCGATCGCGTGATATTCCACGCTCGCACCCAGGGCCCGCAAACTCTGCAACTGCGCTTCCTCGACGGCGCCGGGCGCGCGCCGGCCGCTCAGCACCAGCACCGGTGCGTGGACCTCGCGCGCAATGGCCGTGGCGAAAAGACGACCCAGGCCGCCCAGGCCACCGGTGATCCAGTAAACGCCACCATCGTGCCAGGGCTGCGACTCCTCGGGCCTCAGCGTGTCGACGTAGTCCCATACCTCACGGCCAGCCTCGGTGTAACGCAACCTCGGTGCCGGCGAGCCCGCTTCGGCCGCCAGCCGCGCGGTCAGGTCCTCGGTCGTCGCCACAGCGACGATCTGCGCGACCAGCCACGGATACTCCTGCTGCGCCGTGCGCAGCAGGCCGCCCAGGCCCTGCAGTACTGCGCCTTCACCGAGTGCCGGCACCACCACCTGCAGCCACAGCTTGCCCTGGGGCTGAGTTGCGGCCAGCGCCTGCAATTCGGCGCACAGTTGCCCGGCGTACTGGGCATAGCGCTCGCCCAGGCTGCCCTCGGCCATCCAGTGAACACTGGAAGCAGCCGGCAGAGCCGCCCGCAGATCCACCGGCGCGACCTCGCAGAAGACCACGCGATGAGCAGAATAACCAGCCGCCAGGCTCGACGTCGGTGCCGGTTGCGGCAACCACTGCGGCGTCAGCAGCAAGGTCTGCGGCTGCGCTGCGAGCGTGGCCACGCGCAGGGTCAATCCGGTGAGGCGCACCGCGACCTGCCCTTGCGCATCGACGATGCTGATATCCAGCTTGCGCACCGACTCAGTATCTTCGGCGCCGGGCAGTACCACGGCATAGGCCGTCTCTGGCACCGGTCCCCACTGGTCGACGGTCTCGACCGCAAAAGGCAGGATCAGTCCGGTCGACGACGCATACAAACCGATGCTGCTTTGCAGGGCGCCATCGAGCAGGCTCGGCGGCAGACGGTATGCCTGCTGATCCACGCCCGCCGGCCACTGCAGATGACCGATGGCGACGCCCTCGCCCACCTGCAGGGCAACCAGCGACTGAAAGCCCGGACCATAATTCAAGCCCATGCCGGCAAAACGCGCGTAGCAGTCGTCACCCGTGAGCGTCTGGCTGCAGCGCGCGCGCAAACTGGCCAGATCGATATGCGGCGCCTGCGCCGGGCTCACCGCCTCTGCCCAGCCCTGACTGTAGATCTGGCTGTCGTCGTCGGCGCCGCTATAAATCTCGAAGGCAATGCGGCCGTCTTCCTGCGGCGCAAGCGCAATGTGGAATTCTTCTGCCTCCTCCACCACCAGAGGCTGCAGCCAGTCGACCTGACCCAGACGCAAGGTCGCCGGCGCTTCGCCCATCGCCAGCGCCACTGCCGCGCGTGCCCACTCCAGCTGGGCCACGCCCGGCAGGACGCAGCGCCCTTGCACCACGTGATCGCGCAAGAAGAAGGCCGCGCTGCTGAGACGACTGCTGTAGCGCTGCTCGCTCAGATCGGAGGTGTTGCGATGGACCAGCGGGTGCAGTTGCGCCGTTGCTCCGGCGCTAACGTCGGCGGTCGCCACCTGCGCCACCCAGTAGGTTTCGCGGGCGAAGGGATAAGTGGGCAGGTGGACCCGTTGCGGCGGCGTCTCACCGAACAGCGTGTGCCAGCTCAGCGCGTAGCCCTGGCAATACATGTCCGCAAGCGCAAGCAAGGCCTCCCGTGCCGACTGTGCTGACTGTGCCGACGTAGCGGCGGCTTCATACGACGCCGCGACCCGACCAACCAGTTCATCGCCGTAATCGAGCAACGCCTTTTGCGCGACGAACTCGCGGCCTGTCACTCCACGGAACAGATTGGCGCGGCTTTCCTGGGAGAGGACTTGCTGCAATCCATAGATCGCATCGTCGCGATCCTGGACGACCACCGCGCAGCGGTGCTTGAAGTGCTGACGTCCGCTCAGCAAGGTGTGACTGATCGCGGCCAGCCCGGCAGCGTCCCAGGTGCGTGCCTGCAGCACCTCGATCAGGTCCTGCACGCGTTGATGCAGGACCTCGGCGGTCTTGGCCGACACGGCGAGCAGCAGAGGCAGTCCTGCCGCGCGTCGCCCGGCGCTAGCTGGCACCGCGTAATCACGCAGCACCATATGCGCATTGGTGCCACTGATGCCGAAGGCGCTCACAGCCCCCATTCGTGCGCGACCGCTCGGCTCCGGCCACGGCCGCGACGCGGTATTGACGTAGAAAGGACTCTGCGGCCAGGGGATGTGGTCGCTCAACTGTTCGCAGTGCAAACTGGCGGGAATGGTCTCGTGGCGCATGGCCTGCACGAGGCTCACGAGACTGACCAGACCCGAAGCGGCCTGCGTATGGCCGAGATTGCTCTTGCTCGAAGTCAGCGCGCAGTACTGCGACTGCTGCGTATAAGGCTTGAACGCCTCCGACAGGGCGTTGATTTCCACCGGGTCGCCCAACGGCGTGCCGGTGCCGTGGGTGACGATATAGTCCAGCGCGGCGGGGTCGATGCGGTGGCGCGTGTACACCGATTGCAACAGCCGGGCCTGGGCGGCGCCGCTCGGCGCGGTAATCCCGTTGGTCTTGCCGTCGTAGTTGATGCCGCTACCGACGATCACCGCGTGAATCGGATCGCCGTCCGCTTCGGCCAGCGACAGCCGCTTGAGCACCAGGGCCACGACCGCCTCGCCCGGCACCATGCCGTTGGCGCGCCGATCGAAGGCGTAGCAGCGGCCTTCCGGCGACAGCATGCCGGCTTGCTCCATCGAGCGCACGATGGCCGGGGTCAACAGCAGGTTCACGCCGGCGGCGATCGCGGTGTCGCATTCGCCGGCACGCAGGCTGAGGCAAGCCTGGTGCGCGGCGACGAGACCCGACGAGCACGCCGTATTGATCGCCATGGCCGGACCATGCAGATTCAGCGCATACGCGAGGCGCGTGGCGAGCACGCCGTCGTGATTGGAGGTGACGTCCGCGGCGGCCTTGCCGAGCAGCTGATAGTCGCCCTGCTCCACGCCGACGAACATGCCCACGGTGTGACGCTGCAACTGGCTGCTGCCATAGCCGGCGTCCTCCAGGGCGCGCCATGCTTCTTGCAGCAGCAGGCGCTGACGCGGATCCATCGCTTCCGCTTCGCGCGGCGAAATTTCGAAGAACAGCGGATCGAATTCGGCCACACCGGGCAGCAGGCCGATACGGTCGCAAGCCGGCTGTTGCTCCGGCGGCCAGGCGGCGAAACGCTCGGCACCCGCCGCCTGCAGCACTTCGCGGCCGTCGCGCAGGATCTCCCACAGTTCGTCCACGGAACGCGCGCCGGGGAAACGGCCGCTGATGCCGATGATCGCGATCGGCTCGGCGGTGTCGTGCGCCTCGGCGGTCACCGGGGAACGGCGTCGACGCTGAATCGACGGACGGACGGGCGCGGACGCAGGGGTGGGTACTGCGGTAGACACGACGGCAGAACCAGCTCCGTCGGATTCGCTGCGATAAAACGCTGCCAGCGCTTCGCCATGGCTGGACAGCAAATAGGCGGCAAACTGCTCCAGGTTGGGATAGCTGAAGAACAGCGACGGCGTCAGTTCGATACCGTAATGCTCGTCGAGGCGCGCCGCGAAGGCGGTCAAGGACACCGAGTCGTAGCCGAAGTCGATGAGATTGGCTTCGGTGTCGACCGCATCGCGCGGGATGCGCAGCAGTTGATGGGTGTGCTCGACGAGATCCCAGGCCACGCAGTCGGCGAGATCCAGTCCCTTCAATTCGCGTCGGTAGCCGCGCCCCGCCGGGACCGCGGACGCCGGCCTGGTTTTCTCCGCCACCCGGTGGGCCGCGCGGACATAGTCATGCAAGGCCTGCGGCTCGCCGTGCAAGACCAGCACGTGCGCCACGGGCGCCGCCAGCGCCTCGCGCAACGCCGCCAGTCCTGCCGCGCTCGGCAGGGCCTGCATCCCGGTGCTGCGGCGCATCTGCTCCTGCACGGCGGCATCGAGATGCATACCGCCCTCTGCCCAGAGCGGCCAGCTCACCGACACGCTGCGACCGTGCCGCTGGCCGAGAGCCACGAGGCCCTGACGGTAGGTCGCGTAGGCATCCATGAAACCGTTGGCGGCGGCATAGTCGGTCTGGCCGGCATTGCCCATCACCCCGGCCACCGAGGAGCACAACATGAACCAGTCGAGGGCCATGTCGCGGGTCGCGAGATCCAGCGCGACCAGACCGCTGACCTTGGCGTTCAATACCTGCTGCAGATCGGCCGGGCGCTTGTTGACCAGCAAACTGTCGCGCAGTACGCCGGCGCTGTGGATGATGCCGTGCAGGCAGCCATGCTCGGCAAGGATGGCCTCGGCCACCGCCGCGACGGCGGCAGGATCGCCGGTATCCAGCGCGCGAAATTCGACGCGGGCACCCTGCTCGCGTAGTTGCTCGATAAAGGCCGTCTGCTCCGCATCGGGCGCGCGGCGCGCGCTCAGTATCAACACAGGGCGGCTGACCTCGGCGGCGATCGCCGCTGCAAAGAGCCGGCCCAGACCGCCGAGACCGCCGGTGATCCAGTACACCCCCTCATCGCGCCACGCTGGCGGTGCATCGGCTACGGTGAGCGAAGCGAAGTCCAGCACCTCGCGGCCGGCTTCGCCATAGCGCAGGGAAGGCACCGGCGCGACCGCTTCGGCGTTCAACCTGGTTGCGAGTCCTTGTGCGCCATCCACGGCGATCGTCTGGATCTGCAGCCACGGGTATTCGAGGCGAGCGCTGCGCAGCATGCCGCTCAAGCCCTGCATCAGCGACGCCTCGCCGCTGACCGGCAAGACCAGTTGCAGCAGCACGTGGCCACGAGGCCCGCTGGCGGCGATCTCCTGCAACAACGCGAGGGCCTGCCCGGCATACACGCCGTAACGTTCGGCCACCCCGCCGACGGCCTGCCAGCGCAGGCAGCGCGCCGGTGCCAGCTCGGCCTCGAGGGCCGCGGACGCATCCAGTTCGCACAGCACCACCCAGTGGGCGGTGTAGTCCGGACGAACACCCGCGGCTGGGGCGGCTTGCGCGGTCCAACGCGGTGCCAGCAGCAAGGTCTGCTGCGATGGCGACGCCTGCACTACGGAGGACTGCGCAGTCACGCCCTGCAGACGCGCCAGCACACGGCCCTCGTCATCGACGAAATCGATATCCAGCTCCGCCTGGCCCGGGCGTCGTTGCACCACGACCGCACCCTGAGCGGGCAGGCTGTCCCAGATCTGCATCTGCTGCACGGCGGCCGGCCAGCTCCAGTCCTGCTCCGGCCAGGCGAGACGACCGACCTGGAGCGCGACATCCAGCACATTCGGCGCGAGTGCATAGTCTTGCGTGGGCGCTGTCGCGGGCTGCTGCCAATGGCCGATCGCGAGTCCCTCGCTCCACTGCAATTCGTTCAGTGTCTGGAAGCCTGGACCGTGCGACCAGCCTGCCGTCGCGAGGCGCGCATAAGCCTCGCCGCCGTCGAGCTGTTGCGTGCATTGCGCCTGCAGGACCGCCAGCGTCAGTTGGGGCGCCTGCGGCGCAGTCATGAGTTCGGCCCAGCCCTGGGCGTAGACCTGCTGGGACGCATCGTCGCCGCGGTCGTCGCGGTAAATCTCGAAGCCGATGCGCGTGTCGTCCTCCCAGGCGAGGCCGATATGCAGGTCCATGGGCGCGTCAACGACCAGCGGCTGCAGCCATTGCACGTCCTGCAGGCGCAAGCCCGTCGCGCCGCCGAGGGCATGCGCCAGCGCGGCCCGCGCCCACTCCAGCTGGGCAAAGGCAGGCAGCACGGCCTGACCGCGTAGCTGGTGCTCGCGCAGCAAGCCCATCTCGCCGTTCAGTGCAGTGGTATAGCGCTGGCCTTGCAGATCCGAACTATTGAAGTGCAGCAGCGGATGCAGGACGGACGCACCCGGCAGACGGGGTGCCGTCTGACCAGCATCGATCCAGTAGCGTTTCTGCGCGAAGGGATAAGTGGGCAGGCTGATACGGCGCGGCAGAGCCTGGCCGTACAGCTGCTCCCAGCGGATCAACAACCCCTGCACCCACAACTCCGCCAGCTTCTCCAGCTTGCCGCGTGCCATCCACTTCGATACCGCCTCCTGCAGTTCCTCGTCTCCTCCGAACACCGCCATTGCTTCCTGGCTGCGCCGCGGCTCACCGCTGTACACCCCTTCGGCTACCGCATCGCCCTTCAGATATGCCTCCAGCCGCTCACACAGCTCGCCTACCGTGCCCGCCACCACCGCCAGCCGCTGCTCCATCGCCTCCCGACCCACCTGCAGCGTGTACGCCAGATCCGCCAGGTTCGGCGACTGCCCCCGCACGTGCGCCAGCAACTGCTCCGCCTGCGTGCGCAGCGCCGTCTCGTTACGCGCCGACAGCACCACCACCACCGCAGCAGGCACCACCGTGGCCTCGCGCTCCAACGCCGGTGCTTCCGCCACGATCAGATGCGCATTCGCGCCCCCCGCTCCGAACGACGACAACCCCGCAATGCGCGGATACTCCCGTGGCCCACCGTCTACCTCCAGCACCGGCCTCACCCACGGACCCAGCTCGCGTTGCACTACGAACGGCGTCTGGCTGAAATCGATATGCTGGTTCAGCCGCTCGCTGTGCAGGCTCTTCACCAGCTGGCCGTGCCGCATCTGCAGCAGCACCTTCGTCAGTCCCGCCATCCCCGCCGCGCTCTCCGCGTGGCCGATATTCGACTTGGCCGAACCGATCGCACAGTAACCGCGTTCCTGCGTGCTCCCGCCATACGCCTGGCTCAGCCCCGCGATCTCGATCGGGTCACCCAGCGCCGTTCCCGTGCCGTGCGCTTCCACGTAGCTGATCGCCCGCGCCGGTACCCCCGACTCCGCCAGTGCCTGGCCGATCACCTGCGCCTGCGCCACCGGATTGGGCACCGTGTACCCGTTCGTCTTGCCTCCATGGTTCAGCGCACTGCCCTTGAGCACCCCGTACACCTGGTCGCCGTCGGCCAGCGCCTGCGCCAGCGGCTTGAGCACCACTGCGCCCACTCCCTCGGCGGGCACATAACCGTCCCCGCCTTCGCCGAAGCTCGTGCACCGGCCCGTGCTCGACATGAACTGACGGTCCGACAGCATCAGGTACTTGTTCGGATGCACCGTCACGTTCACCCCACCGGCGATCGCCACCGCGCAGCCCCCCTGGCGCAGGCTCTGGCACGCCAGATGGATTGCCGTCAGCGAGGACGAACACATCGTGTCCACCGCCAGGCTCGGTCCGTGGAAATCGCCGTGGTACGACACCCGGTTCGCGATCGACGACGCACTGCCGAACAGACTCAGCGCCTGTCCCTGCGCCTGGGCCTGGGCACCGTAGAGCTGGTACTCCTCGTACATCACCCCCACGAACACGCCGACCTGGCCTACCCGCTCACCGACCCGTGCCGATGCCGCCAGACTTGCGCGCGTGTAGCCCGCGTCCTCCACGGCGTGATACGCGCATTGCAGGAACAACCGTTCCTGCGGGTCCATCAGTTCAGCTTCACGCGGCGCGATGCCGAAGAACATGGGATCGAAGGCATCCATTCCCTCGATAAAACCGCCCCATTTGCTATAGCTCTTACCCTCCTGACCCTTGCGGGCGTCGAAGTACTGCTGCCAGTCCCAGCGTTCGGGCGGAATGTCGGTGACGCAGTCCACGCCCTGCAGCAGGTTGTTCCAGTAATCGGCCACGCTGCGCGCCTGCGGATAACGTCCACTCAGGCCCACGATCGCGATATCGAGCGGACCTCCCACGGTCAGCGCCGGCGCCGTGGCGGCCGGCAGACCAGATAAGGTGCGACGGCTGCGGCGACGCAGGGCCGGCGCTTCGGTCGTAGCCCGGTCAGCGGTTCCAGCAGTGGCCGCCGCAGGCTGGGCTACGACGGGGCTTGCGGTCAGCTGCGCAAGACTGGCCGCGTGATGCTCGAGGAAGTAGCCGGTCAGTGCGGCAATGCTCTGGTATTCGAAGAACAGCGTCGCCGGCAGGCGTCCGAAACTCGCCTCAAGGTCGCGTGTCAGGCTCACCACCAGGATCGAATTGATGCCGTACTGCTCCAGCGGTGCCTGTGCATCGATGCGCTGCGGCGCCAGCTTCAGGCTTTGCGACAGTAGGCGCGTGAGATAACGCTGCGCCGTTTCGCGCAAGCCTTCTGCGATACCTGCGGCGGTCCCTGCGACGGGTGCGGCCCGCACAGGCTCGATGCGCGCCGGCGCGCGATAGAGCGCCTGCACGCTGGCCAGCAACCGTGGACGCTCGCCGTAAAGCAGCAGGCTATGAGCCCGCGGCTCGGCCAGCAACTGCTCGAGCACCACCAGCCCGACATCGCTGGGTAGCGCCTGCATGCCCGTGGTTCGACGCAGATGGGCCTGGCCCTCGGCATCGATCTGCATGCCGCCTTCGGCCCATAGCGGCCAGTTCACCGAAATCGTGCGACCGCGACGCAGCCCTTGCGCCACCCGTTCGTCGCGATAGACCGCATAAGCGTCCATGTAGGCATTGGCCGCACCGTAGTCGCCCTGTCCGGTGTTGCCGAGCACCGCGGTCATTGAGGAGCACAGCAGCAGCCAGTCCAGATCGAGCGCTGCCGTCGCCTGGTCGAGCGCCGTCAGGCCGGCTACCTTGGGTGCCAGCACCTGTTGCAGCTCGTCGACGGTCTTGGTGTGCAACAGGCCATCGCGCAACAGTCCCGCGCTATGGATCACACCGTTCAGGCGGCCATGGCGTGCCACGATGTCCTGCGTCAAAGCAGATACAGCCGCCACGTCGGTGACGTCGACCGCGTGATATTCCACGCTCGCACCCAGAGCCCGCAGGCTCTGCAACTGCGCTTCTCCGGTGGCGCCAGCCGCGCGCCGGCCGCTCAGCACCAGCACCGGTGCGTGCACCTGGCGCGCAATGGCCGTAGCGAAAAGAAGACCCAGGCCGCCCAGACCACCGGTAATCCAGTAAACCCCGCCCTCACGCCAGGGCATGGCCGAGGAGGCGAGCGGCACTTCGACGAAATCCATCGTCTCCCGCGTGCCCTCGCGATACCGCACGCGCGGCACCGGCTCACGGGCCTCCTGTGCAAGACGGGTGGCCACCGCAGCGTCTGCAGGCAGAGCGATCACCTGAGTGTGCAGCCAGGGGTATTCCTGCTGCGCCGTGCGCAGCAGGCCGCCGAGTCCCTGTAGCACTGCCGCCTCTCCCTGCGCGGGCACGGCCAGTTGCAGTAACACCTGATGCCGCGGTTGAGCGGCCGCCAGCGCCTGCAACTCGCCGAGCAATTGCCCGGCATAACGGGTATAGCGTTGAGCCAGGGCGCCTTCAGCTTGCCAATGCACCCAGCTCGCCGCGGGCAGAACAGCATCCAGGCCAGCAGCAGCCACCTCGCACAGCACGATGCGGTGAGTCGGATAACCCGCCTCCGGTCGGTCCGCGGCGACAGACTGGGCCTGCCAGCGCGGTGCCAGCAGCAGGCTCTGCGGCGGCACGACGGCCTGCACGGCGCGCGTGCTGAAGCCAGCGAGGCGCAGCGCCACGCGGCCGCCTTCGTCCACGATGGCGATATCCAGCTTGCGCAGCGCGCCGCTGTCGCCGGCGGCGCGCTGTACCACGGCATAGGCGGGTTCGGGCAGCGCGTGCCATTGCTCCACACTGTCGACCGCAAACGGCAGTTGCAGGCCGGCGGCTTCGTCGGCGAGACCGTAGCTGGCCTGCAACGCGCCGTCGAGCAGGCTGGGTGACCAGCGATACTCCCCAAGCTCGATTCCGTCCGGCGCCTGCAGGCGGCCGATCGCCACACCGTCGCCCACCCGCAGCTCGGTCAGCACCTGAAAGCCCGGGCCGTAGGCGAGACCCATGCGGGCAAAACGCGCGTAACACGCGGGGCCGTCCATGTGCTGCGTGCATTGGGCCCGCAAGGCAGCCAGATCCACAATGGGCGCCACACTGTCGATGCCAGGCTGACCCCAACCGAGGCTATAGACCTCGGCATCGTCGCCACGGCCTCGATAGATCTCATAGCTGAGCCGGCCGCCTGCTTCAGCGCTGATGCCGATATGCACCTCCAGCGGCTGCTCTACAGTCAGCGCCTGCACCCAGCTCACCTGCTCCAGACGCAAGGATGCCGGCGCTTCTCCCAGCGCGAAAGCCATCGCCGCGCGCGCCCATTCCAGCTGGGCGACGCCGGGCAGTACGTGCTGTCCCTGCACCAGGTGATCGCGCAAATAGAAGACGTCGTTGCTAAGCTGAGTGCTGTAGCGCTGCTCGGCCAGGTCGGAGGTATTCCGGTGTACCAAGGGATGCAACGGCGCGCCGCTGATATCCGACGCGGCAGGCCGCGCCGTCTGCGGCAACCAGTGACGCTCCTTCACGAACGGATAGGTCGGCAAGCCGATGCGGCGCGGCTTGAGCGCGCCATACAGACGGCTCCAGTCCACGTCGAGACCTTGCACCCATAGCTCAGCCAGCTTCCCGACTTCGCCGCCTGCAAACCAGCTAGCGAGGCTGGTCGCAATGGACGCATTGAAGACCTCGTCCAGCACAAAGCTGCCCAGCAGTTCACCTTCCTGTCTGGCCCGTCCCTGCCATAGCTGGCGAATGCCGGCTTCGCCGGCGAGGAAGCGCGCGAGCCCCTGTTGCACATCCGCAAGACTGCTGCCGGCGAGCGCCAGACGATATTCCATCGCGTCGCGGCCCACTTGCAGCGTGTACGCGAGGTCCGGCAAGTCTTTGTCGCTCAGGGCGGCCAGCGCCTCGTGCAACTGCCGCGCCTGTGCGTGCAGAAGCTCAGGGCGTTTGGCCGACAGCAGAAGCAACGCCGGAGCCCGCACCGCTGACGACGCGCGCGCCGCCGGTTCGGCGACGTACTCCTCCAGCACGACATGCGCATTGGTGCCGCTGAAGCCAAAACTGCTGACGCCGGCCAGCTTGCGTCCCGCCGGCCAGGCCTGCGCCGCGGCGACCACCTGTACCGGTAGCCCGGCCCAGTCCAGATGAGGATTGAGCTGCTGCAGATGCAGATGACGTGGAATCACGCCATGGCGCATCGACAGCATGACCTTGATCAAACCCGCCACACCGGCGGCGGCTTCCAGATGGCCGATATTGGTTTTCACAGAACCCAGCAGCAACGGCTGTCCGGCCGGGCGCCCCGCGCCGAGCGCAGCGGCGGCGGCCAGCACTTCGATGGGGTCTCCGAGCCGGGTGCCGGTGCCATGCGCTTCCAGATAACGCACCTCCAGCGGCGCCACCTCGCCCTTGCGCAGCGCGGCCTCGATCACCGCCTGCTGGGCCTTTTGATTCGGCGCCGTCAGCCCCGCGCTCGCGCCATCCTGGTTGATCGCGCTGCCGCGAATAACAGCCCAGATCGGATCGCCGTCGCGCTGCGCCTCGGATAGACGCTTAAGCACCAGCACCGCGCAGCCTTCACCGCGCACATAGCCGTTGGCCGAGGCATCGAACGTCTTGCAGCGCGCGTCGGGCGACAACATGCCGGCCTGCTCGAACGCGGCGAACATGTCCTCGTGCAATAGCAGGTTCACGCCGCCGGCGAGCGCCAGACCGCACTCGCCGGCCAGCAGGCTTTCGCAGGCCAGATGCGTGGCGACCAGCGAAGAACTGCAGGCGGTGTCCACCGCCAGGGTCGGCCCATGCCAGTCGTAGTAGTACGCGATGCGCCCGGCGGCAATCGACGTTGCATTGCCGGTGGCGAAATACGGATCGACGGGTTGCGCGTTGCCCTGCTGGCGCAGCAGGCGCTCATAGTCGTGGCCCATCACGCCGACGAATACGCCGGTGTCGCTGCCAGCGAGGCGCCCTGGCGCCATGCCGGCCTGCTCCAGCGCTTCCCAGACCACTTCCAGCAGCAGACGATGCTGCGGATCGACCAGTTCGGCTTCGCGTGGCGAGATGCGGAAAAAGCCTGCATCGAAACTGTCCACATCGTCGATGAAACCGGCATGCCGCGGCGCGTCTGTCGACAACGGCGACGCCGGGCTGCGTGTGCCGATCGCATCGACACCGTTTTCCAGCAAGGTCCAGAACTGCTGCGGATTGCTGACGCCGCCGGGCAGGCGGCAGGCCACACCGACCACCGCGATGCGTTCGGTGGAGCCGGTGGTATCCGATACTGGCCTGGTGGTATCCGATGCGGACGCGTCGATATCCGACGCCCACCCAGCGGTATCCGATACGGACGCGGTGGTATCTGACACCGGCCCTGCGGTACCGGATACGGTCGCGGCGGTATCCGACATCGGCCCTGCGGTATTCGATACGGATGCCTTAGTACCCGACACCGGCGCGGCGGTGTCTGATGTCGGCGCGGCCGGTGCCGCTTCACGTGCCTGCTGCCGACCATCCTCCCTGGCGATAGCCAGATCCGTCGCCGCCTGCTCGCGCAGGTACTCACGCAGGAATTCGATCACCGCCGCCGGTGTGCCGTGCTGGAAGAAAAACGTCGCCTCCAGCGCCAGCCCCATGCGTTCGCCCAAACGACGCCGCAGCTGCTGCAGATGGAACGAGCTGAGGCCCATCTCCATCAAGGGCACGTGCAAACCGTACGCAGACTCACGTGTGTCACCCAGCACCTCCAGGATGCTGGTCCGCACCGCGGCCGCGACGTCACCGATCGCCAGATCACCGGTCGTCACGTCACCGACCGATGCCACCGCGCCACGCTGCTGCGCCGGCGCAGACCCTGCCGCGCCCTGGCGATAGCGCACATATTCGATCAGCACGCCGGTCCCGTGATTAGCCCGGTCTTCCGGGCGGAAGTCCTGCACGACCTCGTGGATCGTCGCGCCGTGCGAAGCGTGAAACTGCAGCATCGGCTCCTGCCAGCGCCCTTCGCTGTCGCGGCTCCGGATGTGCTCGTCCAGAGAGCGTGTCCCGTCGGCGTCGACATACTCATGGCAGCGGGTCACCGCCGCCACGCTGTCGATACCCTCGCAACTGGCCAGATAGACGAGACCGTAGTCGATCAACTGATCGGCGAGGCCATAGCCCTGCCGGTCCGGCGCCACGCAGATACCCATCAGATGCGCCAGCGCGCCGTGCGGCTGATGGATTCCGGCGAACCGCGCATAGGGCGTATGCCGCAACTGATCGAGCGCATCGATGCGCTGGGTATACAGGGACGCGACGACCTGCCCGTCCTGCTCGATCAGCAACTGGCCCTGCGCAAACACCTCGATGCGGCGCCGCAGTTCGGCCTCGGGAACGGCCATTCCGTCGGGCCAGCTAGCCAGATCCAGTGCGCGCAGGATAGCGAGGTCATCGAGCGAGGGATGGCGAATCTGATACGGACGCGCGGTCCACCGGTGCAGCGCGAATCGCGCCGGGCCGGGATGCACGGGTTGCTGCGCGGCGTCGGGCCGCTCAGGCACGCAGCCCATCGCGGCAGCGGCCATCAGATAGACGCTGGTCGGCCATGGGTCATTCACATCGGCCACGTCGACCACGTCAACCCCGGCGGGCAATCCGGCGAGCGCGTGCCGCCAGCGCCGCTGTGCCTGGTAAAGCTCAATCGCCGCTGCGAGCCGCTCGCGACCAGCGCCGAAACGGCGCGCCAGAAATAGCAATGGCCCGAGCGCCGCCGCATGCTGAAGCACGCTCAGCCCCTGCGCGCTCAGGCGCAGCCCTGGACCCTCGGCGAGACTCCAGCCACGGCGCAGAAAATCGGCCTGCAGCGCCGCCGCATTGGCGGCAGACAGCTGTGCGCTTTCCCGACCCTGCAGCAACGCCGAGTCATCGAGACGCGCCAGCTCGAACAGCAGCGGCGCCAGCCAGGCGGCGTCCAGTGCTTCGGCCTGAGCCGTGTCGACACCCTTCCAGGCCGAAGCGGAATGCCCGAGCCACCGCCGCAGAACCTGGCCGTCCGGCTCGCGCAGTGCCGCAACCAGATCGGCCTGGCTCCAGGCGACGATGGCTTCGGTCCAGCGCTCAACCAGTTCGAACGACTCAGTCGCCCCAATCAACGCGACCTTGCCATCAATCCATTCGATCCAGCCCGCCTCATGCAAGCCCTGCAAGGCGGCATCCAGCACAGCCTCGTCGATCCGGCAGCGCGCGGCCAGTTGCGACGGCAGGCAAGGCTGACTCTTCAGCAACGAGCACAGGCCGCTCGCGCGGCAGGCTTCGAGCAACGAGATCGAGACATATCCATCGGTCACGCGCTTGATCAGATCGGGCACTGCATTCTCCTGGCTTCAACAACCAGCGATGGCCAGAACAGCCACCGCCAGTGCAATCGGGCATTTAAGGCAAACACACAACGAGGCAGCCCCGGGCACCGCAGGGGCCGAGGGTGTCTCGAACTCACGCGACTCAGCCGGTCATGGCGAAAAAACTGCGATTGAGCAGCTGCACGGTTTCTTCGAGCAACAGACGCGCGATGTCAGCGACGCGACGATTGCGCCAGCTCTCCAGCTCGGTGCCCTTGACCCATTGGTTGAAGGCACCCATCGCCGGTCCGCAGTGAATCTGGTAGTCGACTTTCTGCTCGCTCGAACCGCTCATCGCGAGGCGCATCGTGTGGACGAAGTACCAGCGGAATACGAGCGCCATCTTGTGCTTGGGATTTTTTTCAGCCTTCTCGATTTCGCCGGGCGCGGCCTTGAGGAAGTAAGCGCGCGTCTCGGCATAGACATCCTCGAAGGTGCGCATGAAGTACTTTTCCTGGATCTGCGCGCGGGTCTTCGCCTCGATGTCTTCCCAGGCCGCGTGGTTCTTCCACAACTCGTAGAGCTTGTTGGCGCGAGCGGGGAAAAACACCCCTTTCTTCAACACCTGGGTCTTGGCGCCCAGCTCGAACAGGCTGCCCGAAGGGCAATAGTCCATGTCCTGCACGTTGACCTGCTGCAGCAGATCTTTAGCCGCCTCGCTGGTACCAGCTTCCACCGTGCATTGATTGATCGAGCCGGTGAGGATGAAATCCGCGCCGAGGATGAAGGCGGTCGCCGCCGCCTCCGGCGTGCCGATGCCGCCCGCACCGCCGACACGCACAGTCTTCGTGTAGCCGTAACGCGTCACCATCTCGTCGCGCAGACGCACGATGCTCGGCAGCAAGGTGGACAGCACGCCCATGTCGGTATGTCCGCCCGAATCGGCCTCCACGCAGATGTCGTCGGCCATCGGCAGGTGCTTCGCCAGCTCGGCCTCGGCAGCGCTGAGCGCGCCCTCGGCCACCAGTTCGGCGAGCACTTTTTCAGGCGGCGGACTGAGGAACAGCGTGGCCACCTCGGGGCGCGAAAGCTTGGCGAGAATCATGTTCTGCGCGACTACGGCGCCTTGCGCGTTGCGTCGCAAGCCACGGGCGCGATACTTCACCAGCGGCGCCGTGATCTGCATGTAGGCGGAGGCTTCGACGCGGCGCACGCCGTGCTTGAGAAACAGATCCACGGTATCCATTTCGGCCTGCGGCGTGGACGCGTTGCTCAGCAGGTTCATCCCATAGGGTTGCCCCGCGCTCAGCGCGGCCTGGATGTCGAGGATGGCCTGCTCGATCGAAGCGAGGTCCACTCCCCCGGTACCGAAGTAACTCAGGAAGCCGGCCTTGCCCATATTGATCACCATCGGAGCCGAGGCGATGCCCTTCGCCATCGAGCCGGCCACATACGGATAGTCGACGCCGTGGTCCTGCTTGAAAGCCGCCGAGCCCAGCCGTTCCATCCTGATGCTGAGCGCCGCGTAATTTTTAGGGATTGCGTTCATGCCGGGGCTCCGTGGACCGGATGCACATCGGCCAGCTCGAAATAGCCGTTGTAGCCTTCCAGGTAAATCGCCGCGCGATGCCCAAACAGCGACATCGCAGCTGTGCGTGTGGTCAGGCTCTGTTGATAGGCGTCGACGTTGACGCGCGTGCCAACCGGATAACGGCGGTTCCAGTCGTCGATACGCTGTTGCAGGCTGCTGATTTCCCGATCGCGGTCATAGGCTGGCGTGGTGACCACGGACGCCGCAGTGACGCTCGCCACCGCGGCAGCGGGGGCTGGGGCCGGGATAGCCACGGCAGGCGCGTGTTTCCTGATATCGGCCAGCAGGCGTGTCAGCACCTGTCCCGGCCCCAGCTCCAGAAATTCGCTTTGCCCTTGCGCCAGCAGATATTGAATCGAACGGGTCCACTGCACCGGCCGGATGATCTGCGCCGCCAGCAGGCTGGCGGCACGCTCGGCCAGATACGGCAGCGCCTCGACATTGGAGATCACGGGTATCCGCGGCGCGTTGAAATGGAATTCGCGCAGATAGCTGGCAAACGCCTGCTGGGCCGCGGCCATGTAGCGCGAGTGGAAGGCGCCGCTGGTATTCAGTGGTACGAAACGTGCCTGCTCGGCCTCGAACAGCGGGGCAGCGCGGGCGATGTCTTCCTTCAGCCCGGAAATGATGGTCTGACTGGGGCCATTCAGATTGGCGATGTCGATCGTGCCGAGGCCATGCCTCGCCATCAATTCGCCGATCGCCTGTTCGTCGGGTCCAATCACCGCGGCCATTGCGCCGGCCGGCGCCTCGCTCATCAACTCTCCGCGCCTGCTCACGAGGCGCAGGCCAGCCTCGAAATCGATCACGCCCGCCGCCTCCAGCGCGTTGTACTCGCCGAGGCTATGGCCCAGCACGAAGGCCGGCGTACCGTGCTCATGCAGTCGCCGACGATAGGACAGCGCGTTGACCACATACAGCGCGGGCTGGGTATAGCGCGTCTGCCCCAGTTGCCGCCGCGGGTCCTCAAGACACAGCTCTCGGATCGAATAACCGAGGATGTCGTCGGCCGTCCCGGTCAGTTCCGGGAACGCGGCGAACAGGTCGGCGCCCATGCCTTTGGCTTGGGAACCTTGACCGGGGAACATGTAAACGCTCATCAAAAAGTCCTCCACTCAGCTTGGAATCGGGATGCCGGCGGCGCTGTTCATCGCCCGCCAGCCGCCACCAGGGATTGGGCCGCCTCGCTCACGTCGCGCGTGGCCAAGGCTTGCCGCAGCAGGCGTGCGATCCGGATCGCACTGACCTGGTCCAGTTCGAAAAAATCGGTCGGCCGCAGACGGGTGCCGTGTTGTTCGTTAAGGCGGTCGGCCAGGTAGGTGAAGCCAATCGAGTCCACCCCGTAATCGCTGATGTCGAGATCCGGCTCGACCTCCTCGATGTCCACCTTGAGCAAGGCCGCCACCGCCTGACGCACCTGTTCCTGCAACGGGTCGCCGTGACGGGTGGCGCGTACGCCGTGCGTCGCTGGTACGCCACCGGGAGCCGGGCCGGAACCTGGGCCGGAACGCGTCGACTGGGTGTCGCGAGGTGGATGCGGCTGGGCTCGGGCCGGTGTTCCGGTCGTGCCGGCGATGGGCAATTGCTGCTGGAGCAGACGGGCAATGCGCTCGACACTGGCCGTTTCCAGCTCCATGAAATCGGTAGGCTGCAACGCACTGCCGAAGCGCAGGTTGAGCTGGTTGGCGAGATGGGTGAGGCCGATCGAGTCCAGGCCGTAATCGCCGATGCTCTGCCCTGACTCGATTTCCTCCGGCTCGACCTTGAGCAGGGCCGCTACCACGGTACGCACCTGGGCTTGCAGTGCGGCCAACGGTGTTGCCACTCCGCTGGCTGCGCTGACCGGTGCCGACGAAGTTGCCGACGAAGTTGCCGACGAAGTTGCCGATGAAACTGCAGCAGCGGGACCGGCGACGGGTCGCCGGCGCCGGCTGCGCCTCGCCCCGGCATAGCGCACCGAGGCGGGGGCCCAGTAACGCTCGCCCTCGAACGGGTAGCCCGGCAGGCTCACACGACGCGGTCGCGCCTCGCGGTAGAGCATCGACCAGTCCAGCGCCTGCCCCTGCCCCCACAGGTTCAGCAACAGATCGTACTTGCCGCGTTCAACCCAGCCGCGCACGGTGGCGGCGAAGCTCTCGTCTTCCAGCAAGGCGGTCCAGCCATCGCGGCCACGGCCCACGCTGGTACGCAGCAAGAGCTGTCCGGCGTCACGATCGTGCAGGAAGGCATCCAGACAGACGCGGACCTGCGCGAGCGACCCGGCGACAAAACCGAGGCGCTCGCTCAAGGCCTCGCGGCCCACTTGTAGGGTGTAGGCCAGCTCGGCCAGGGTGATATCGCGGCCGAACTCGCCATCAAGGAAGTCTGCGAGGCGCTGGGCCACCGCGTGCAGGCGATCGGGATTCGCGGCCGACAGCACGATCAGCGCGGGCGCGTCCGGATTGGCTGCCACAGATGCGGCGGGCGCGGCGGGTGCCACATATTCCTCGATCAGCAGATGCGCGTTCGCGCCGCCCGCACCGAAGGACGAAACCCCCGCGCGACGCGGATGGCCGGCTGGACGCGGCCACGGCGCCAGCTCGCGTTGCACGGTGAACGGCGTGCCGGCGAAATCGATCCTGGGATTGAGCGTCTGCGCATGCAGGCTGGGCGCGAACTGGCCATGGCGCATCTGCAGGATCAGCTTGGTCAGGCCGGCGATGCCGGCCACGCCTTCGCCGTGGCCGATATTGGACTTGACCGAACCCAGCGCGCACCACGGGGCCGCGACAGCGGTCGCACCGAACGCTTCGCTGAGACCGCGGACCTCGAGTGCGTCGCCGAAGTCGGTGCCGGAACCATGCGCCTCCACACAGCCGATGCTTTGCGGCGTGAAACCGGCGCGAGCGATCGCCTCGGCGACGAGCCGCCCCTGCGCCAGCGGGTTCGGCACGGTATAGCGGAAGGTCTTGCCGCCGGCGTTGAGCGCACTGCCCTTGATCACGCCGTAGATCTGGTCGCCATCCTCGAGTGCGCGCTGCAAGGGTTTGAGCAGGACCGCGCCCACCCCCTCGCCGTCGACAAAACCGTCCGCATCCGCGCCGAACGCACGGCAGTGCGGGCCGGCCGACAGCATGCCGACCGAGGCCAGCCGGGCATAGTGCGAGGGATGCATGATCAGGTTGACCCCACCGGCGATCGCCACGTCGCTGGTGCCGGTGGCGAGGCTTTCCAGCGCGACATGGATCGCGCTCAGCGACGACGAGCAGGCGCTGTTGATCACCATGCTGGGGCCGTTGAAATCGAACACATGCGACACCCGGTTGGCGAGCGTCCATTGGGACTGGCTGGCCACCAGCGAGTAGCTGCTGTTCGAGGCGCCGACGAAAACCCCGACGCGCCGGCTCGTGCTCAGGTTCGCCGGGGTATAACCGGCGTCCTGGATCAACAGGTAGGCGCTCTCGAGGAACAGGCGCTCCTGCGGATCGATATGCTCGGCCTCGCTGGGCGCGATCCAGAAAAAGCGCGGATCGAAGCGGTCGATGTCGTCGACGAAACCGCCCCAGCGCGTATAGCTGCGTCCGGACGTGCCGCGCGACTCGTCGTAATGAGCCCGCCAGTCCCAGCGCTCAGGCGGGATTTCGCTGATGCAATCGCGCCCCGCGCGCAGGTTCTCCCAGAACGCGCGCCAATCGCCGGCTTTGGGATAGCGGGCACTCATGCCGATGATGGCCGTATCTACATGCCCTGGCGGGCCGCGCCTCGCGAGGGCATCGGGGCGAGTCTGCATGGCATCGTCCGGCGAATGCGGCGCGTGGCCGAAACCGGTGTTCGGGTCGTACTTCAAGACTGTTCTCCCGCCGGCTGGGCCGGTTCGAAATGCGTGGCGTCGAAGTCGTCTGTTTCGCCCTCGTCGTTGTCCTCGTCTTCGTCCTCGAGCAGGCCGGCATAACGCAACGCCTCGGGGAGCCAGTAGCTTTCCTCGGCAAACGGATAACCCGGCAGACTGACCCGGCGAGGACGGTGTGTGGCATGGAGGCGCCGCCAGTCCAACGGATAACCGCGCCCCCATAGGTCCAGCAGCGCGGCGTATTTTTCGCGGGCGATCCATTGCTCGACGGTGCGACCGAAGTCCTCGTCGTCGGCGAAACTCGCCCAACCGTCGCCACCCGTGCCCAGGCTCGCGCGCACCAGCGGCAGCGGCACCTCGCGTTCCTCGGCATAGGCACGCAACACCTCGCGCACCTGCTCCACCGACCCGGCGATAAAACCGACGCGCTCACTCAGGGACTCGCGCCCGACCTGCAGCGTGTAGGCAAGGTCAGCCAGGCTCAGCTCGCGACCGGTCGCACTCTCGAGGAAGCTGGCGAGGCGCCCGGCCACCGCACGCAGGCGCTCGGCATTCGCCGCCGACACGACGATCGGCAGCGCCGTTGCCGGCACCTCGCGCTCTTGCGATACCGGTGCGATGTATTCCTCGACGATCACATGGGCGTAAGAGCCGCCCATGCCAAAGGCCGACACGCCCGCGCGGCGCGGATGATCACCCGAGCGCGGCCATGCGCCCAGTTCCTGCTGCAGCACGAAGGGCGTGCCGGCAAATTCGATCTTCGGATTGGCGCGCTGCGCATGCAGGGTCGGCACCAGTTCGCCATGCCGTAACTGCAGCAGAACCTTGGTCAGGCCCGCGATGCCCGCCGCGCACTCGCAATAGCCGATATTCGATTTCACCGAACCGATGGCGCACCGATGGCCCTGCCCGGCCGTGCCGGCAAAGGCCTCGGCCAGACCCTGCATTTCGGTGAGGTCGCCGAGCACGCCACCGTTGCTGTGCGCTTCCAGGTAACTGATCGTCTCCGCGGCAACGCCCGCACGTGCCATTGCCTCGGTCACAAGGCGCGCCTGGGCGGCGGCATTGGGCACCACGAAGCTGCGGGTCTTGCCGCTGGCGTTGAGCATGCTGCCCTTGATCACGCCGTAGATCTGGTCGCCATCCTCGACCGCGCGTTGCAACGGCTTCAGCAGTAGTGCGCCGACACCCTCGCCGTCGACAAAGCCGTCGGCATCCTCGCCGAGCGGGCGGCAATGGGCGTCGCTGGACAACATCCCCATGGCCGCGAGCCGGTTGAAATGCTCCGGGTGCAGCACGAGGCTTACGCCGCCCACCAGGGCGACCTCGCTGCTGCCGTGGGCGAGGCTGTCCATCGCCAGATGCAGCGCCGTCAGCGACGAGGAACAGGCGCTGTTGACCGCGAGGCTGGGGCCGTTGAAATCCAGCGCAAAGGACACCCGGTTGGCGATCGACCAGTGACTGGGCAGCAAGGTGTAGGTGCTGTTGACCGCCGCTACGAAGACACCGACTCGCTTGTCTGCGCTCAGACTGGCTGGCGTGTAACCGGCATCCTCGATCGCCTGATAGGCGATCTGCAGGAACAGGCGCTCCTGCGGATCGATGTACTCGGCCTCGCTCGGCGGGATGCGGAAGAAGCGCGGGTCGAAGCGATCCACACCATCGATGAAACCGCCCCAGCGGCTATAGCTGTGCCCAGCCTGACCGCGTTCGGCGTCGAAATACTCGCGCCAGTCCCAGCGCCCGGCCGGCACCTCGTCGATGCAGTCGCGGCCGTTGCGCAGGTTCTGCCAGAACTCGTGCAGATCGGCGGCCTTCGGATAACGGCCGCTGAGCCCGATCACGGCCATGTCGGCGCGGGTTGCGGGTTGTTCTGATTCGGTGGATGCGATCGCTGGTGGCTGTGTGACCACCGGTTGCTGTGCGGCCGCTGGTTGCTGTGCGATCACTGGCTGCTCTGCGATCACTGGTTGCCGCGCAATCACCGGCTGCTGCACGACCACTGGTTGCTGCGCAATCACCGGCTGCTGTGCGACCACCGGTTCTGCCGCCAGCGCTTCTGCCGTCACGTGCTCCTCGGCGACCGCCACCGCTTGCGCCGGCGCGACGACTTCCAGTCCCACTTGCCGCGCCAAAGCGGGCGCCTCGGTGGCGAGCAGGCGCTCGGCTAGCGCGTCGATGGTCTGCACCTCGAACAGCAAGGTGCTGCTGACGCTGTCGAAATGCTGGCGCAGGCTATCGGTGAGCTGCACGACCAGAATGGAATCGATGCCGTAGCGCTCGAGCGGTTCGTGCGCACTGATTTCGGCAGGCGAGACCCTCAGGGTGGTGGCGACCAGTTGCTTCAGATACGCCACGCTGGCTTCGCGTAGCGCTGCCGTCGGCTTGCCGGAAACGGCCGCCGATGTGTGAGACACGGGAGACGCGAACGCTGCCCGCGCCGCGACGCCCGCCTGCGGTTGAGCGACGGACACAGCCACGACCGGCGCAGCGGCAGGCCCGTGGGACGCCACTGCTGTCGGCGCCGGCGTGGTGGCACCCATCGGCGCAGGCGAACGCTGCAGCGAATCGTTGACCCAATACAACTCTTGCGCAAACGGATAAGTCGGCAGAGCCAGTCGTCGATAACCCGAACCGAACAGGCTTGCATAGGTGAGCTTGTAGCCTTGCACGAACAGCTCGGCGACCGTCTGCAGCCGATCGAACTGACCGTTGCGGACCGCGTCGATGGCGGCCTGACCGAGGCGGCGCTGCTCCACCTGTTCGCGCACGCCGCCTTCGTCCAGCTCGCCCAGATGCAGGCCGATGCGCTCGCCCCGTTCCAGCCACGCCGTCAGCACCTGCTGTAGCTCGGCGGCACTCCGCACGACCGCGGCCAGCCGATGGCCGCGATGCTCGCGACCGGTAAGCAACGTGTGCGCGATATCGCCGAGGCTGGCCTGGGCCTCGGCCTGGCAATAAGCCAGCAGGTTCTCCGCCTGCTGACGCAACTGCCCTGCCGTGCGCGCCGACAGCGCCACCAGCTCCAGGTCGCGCCCAATGCGACCTGAACGCACACGCACCGCAGACGGTGCCTCTTCGATCACCATGTGCGCATTAGTACCGCTAAAGCCGAATGAGCTGACCGCGGCGCGCCGTGGCGCACGCTCTCCAGCGGGCCAGGGGCGCAGCTCGGTGTTGACATAGAACGGACTGCCTTCGAAAGCGATCGCCGGATTGCCGCGCTGGAAATGCAGTGAAGGCGGCAGTTGCCGGTGCCGCAGCGCCAGCAGGATCTTCAGTATCCCGGCGATGCCTGCGGCATTGGCCAGGTGGCCGATATTGGTCTTGACCGAACCCAGGGCGCAGAACCCCGGGCGCTGGGTGTAATGGCCAAAGGCCTTGCTCAGTGCGTGATATTCGATCGGGTCGCCCAGCCGCGTGCCGGTGCCGTGCGCCTCGACCATCTGCAAGGTCTCCGGGTGCACGCCGAAGCGGTCGTAGACCTGACGTTCCAGCCGCTCCTGTGAACGGGCGCTGGGCGCCGTGATGCCATTGCTGTGACCGTCCTGATTGATCGCACTGCCGCGGATCACGCCGTGAATATGATCGCCGTCGGCGATCGCATCGCTGAGCCGTTTGAGCAGGATCGCGCCCACACCCTCGCCAGGTACGAAACCGTCGGCGTTCGCGTCGAAGGTATGGCAGCGACCGGTCGCCGACAGCATGCCGGCGGGATTGGCGGCCATATAGAAACCGGGCGTCGATTGCACGAAGACGCCGCCGGCCAGCGCCAGTTCGGTCTCGCCTGCGCGCAGACCCTGGCAGGCCAGATGCACCGCCACCAGCGAGCTGGAACAGGCGGTGTCCACCGCCACCGCCGGGCCTTGCAGATCCAGGCAATAGGCGATCCGCGCGGGGATCAGCGCGCCGGAATTCCCCCAGAAGGCTTGCGGCGGCGGTGCGCTCGTGAACAGGTGGGCATAGTCGCCGCCGGTGCAGCCCACGTACACGCCGCACAGCTTGCCCTTGACCGCCTCGCCCGCGTAGCCGGCGTCTTCCAGCGTGTGCCAGGCCTCTTCGAGGAACAGGCGCTGCTGCGGATCCATGTAGGTGGCTTCCAGCCCCGACATGCGGAAGAACAGCGGATCGAAACGATCGATGCCGTCGAGGAAACTGCCATGGCGGCAACGTCCCTCGCCCGGCTCCAGCTCCCACCGCGACACCGTGTCGACGAGGTCGTGACCGTCGGCGAGATGAGACCAGAAACTCGCCAGATCCGGAGAGTGGGCGAAGCGGCCGCTCATGCCGATCACCGCGATGGGTTCATCGAAGGCATTCGGAGCCTGCGCCGCACTGGCCGTCGGCACGCGCTCGCCTTGCACGGGCTCGACGGCTTGCGGAACCTGCACCACCACCTTGCCGATATTGCGGCGATCCTGCAGATAGCGGTACGCCTCGTGCAACTGCTCGAAGGGGAATACCTGCGCCACGGTGGGCTGCAGCACGCCCTGCTCCACCAGCACGGCCAGTTCGCGCTGATACTGCTCCAGCTTGCGCGGCCGCTCGGCGATCAGGCGCGCCAGATCCACGCTGAAAAAGCTCTGGTTGTTATTGAGCACCGACAGATCGATTGCATGGGCCGATTTCAGGGCCATCATCGCGATCTCGATGTAGCGCCCGCCAGGCGCCAGGCTGCGCAAGCCCTTCGCAATGGCATCGCCAGACAGCGTGTTGATCACCACATCGACGCCGCGGCCGCCAGTCAACCTGGCCACCTCAGCCTCGAAATCCTGCTCGCGATAGTTGATCAGATGGTGCGCGCCCTGAGCCGCCAGGTAGTCGAGCTTCTCCTGCGATCCGGCGGTGGCGAATATCGTCGCGCCGTAGTGACGGGCCAGTTGCAGGGCGATCAGGCCCGTGCCGCCGGCAGCGGTCTGGATCAGGATGCTTTCGCCCGGTTGCAGATCGGCCTTGTGGAACGCATCGATCATGGTCAGGGCCACCACCGGCAGCGCGCAGGCCTGCTCGAAACTCAATTGAGGTGGCTTGGCCCAGACCTGGGCCTCGTTGCAGATCACCTCGGACGCATGACAGCCCTGCCCCAGGCAGACCACCTCGTCGCCAGGACGCAGCGAGCCGACGGCACTGCCCACTTCGAGCACGAGGCCGCTCGCCTCCGTGCCCGGCGTGAACGGATATGGCGGCATGTTCGGATACAGGCCCATCACGCACAGCAGGTCGGAAAAATTCAGCGAGCTGGCACGCACGGCGATGCGCACCTGCTGCGGCTGCAAGGCCGGCGTTGGCTCGGCATCGACGAGGCGCAGGTCTTGAATCTGACCGGGACCGCTGATCAACGCGCGTCTGCGGGTGCCGTCGATCGGTGCGGCCGATGCGGTGTGTGTGGCGTGTGTGGCGTGTGCGACCGGCGCGATCTGCGCGGCCGGAGCCATCGGCGAGCGTCTGTCTGGCTCCGTCGACGAAGGCGAAGGCGAAGGCACGGGCACGGGAGCAGCGGACACCGGAGCAGCAGCCTGCCTGGGCAGGCTCGCGCGCAACGCCTCTTGAAATTCCTGTTCCAGATGTGCCGCCAGCGCGTCCAGATGGCTGTAGTCAAACAGGACCGTGGTTTGCAGCACGATGCCCAGCCGTCGATTGATCTCGTTGACCAGTTGCACCGCCAGGATTGAATCGACGCCGTATTCGGAGAAGCTGCGATCGGCCTCGATGGTCGCCGGATCCAGGTCCAGTCCCTGGCCGATGCAGTCGCGCAGCAGCTCCCGCACATGATCGGCCACGGCCTGCTCGAGATCCTGCGGCGCTGGTGCAAACACGGGCTCAATTACCGCGTCGAACACCGGCTCGAACACCGGCGCAGACTGTGCCGAAACAGCCGCAGCCGGCTGCGAACCGGCGGGCGGCTGCACCGCGGCGGACGGCGCCTGCACGGCCACGGTACGCTTTACCCGGCCATCGCTTTGTGCCAGCAGCACCTGCTGGCCATACAGGTTGCAGTCCGCGGCGGGACGCCACAGCGGCGCATAGCCTTCCTCAGCCAGCACACGCTCCCAGCTCCCCGCCGACAAACCCGGCGAGCCGTCGAGGCGCAGCGCCGGATCTTCATACAGCCACCAGCCGTCCAGCAGCCCGAAGCTCAGATGGGTCAGCAGGCTCAGCTCGCCCAGCTCGTTCAGCACCAGCACGCCGCCGGCGCGCAACGGCGCCTTGGCGTGCCGCAGGGTGCAGCGGATATTCGCGGTCGCGTGCAGCACATTGGCGGCGACGACGACATCGTAGGTATCGACGGCGATGCCCTGGTTCTGCGGCGGCTCCTCTACGTTGAAGCGCTGGGTGCGCAGATACGCCCGGCCCGGCGCGTAGTGCTGCTCGGCATGCAGCAGGAAGGCCTTGGACAGATCGGTGTAGCAGTACTCGGCGATATGCCCGGCATAGCGGTCCAGCCGTTGCAGCAGGCCGGCGCTGGTGCCGCCGGTGCCGGCGCCGATCTCCAGCACGCGCAATTGCGCCTGCGGGTCGCGTGCGAGGCGCTCCTGCACATACGCTTCCACTGCGTCGAACAGGATCTGGTTGTACAGATCGGCAATCGGATTGCCGCGATAGATGCCTTCGACGAGCCGCAGCGAGGAATTCGGGAACATCACGTCGGTAGCCTTGCGGCGTCCCACCAGCAGGTCGGGCAAAGCACGCAAGCACACTTCCAGTAGTTGCGCCCAGGCCTGTTGCTGCGGATCCGCGAGCCAGGGCGCGCGGGCGGCTTCCCACTCGGGCCACGCGTCCTGCTGCGCGCCGAGGATGCGATAGTCGCCGTTCGTCAGCGGTTCCAGCTGCCCACCCGCGGCCAGCAGGCGCAGGCTGGTGTCGTACCAGCGCTGGTAATGCCCGGCGAGACCGAGACCCGTGCTGCGGCCAGACAGATGCCGGCCATCCGTCGAGAAGCTGCGCAAGACCTGACCCAGCAGGCGCAGGCTCAGCGCCTGCATCGCCTGCGGCGGCAGGGCTGCCTGTGCAGCTGCGCGCCGCTCGTTATGCGCGGGCGGCAGCGCCCGGGCGGCGAGCTGCGGCAACAGTGCGGGCACCGGGGCGCCATAGCGTTCGCCACGCAGATCGGCGCGGATGCCTTCCACGCTCTGGGCACGGCTCAGCTTGATCAGTCCCAGTTGCGCGTCCGGCCCGCTGAGCAGGCGCTCCAGCGCGGCCATCGCCTCGTCCGCCTCGATCGAACCGATGCCGGCCCGGCTCATGCGCTCCTGGTAGCGCGCGTCGGCGACGACGCCCACGCTGCCCCAGTAGCCCCAGTTCATCACCTTCACCGCACAGGACCAGTGGCGCCCGAGCGCCTCGGCCAGCGCATCCTTGAAGGTGCAGCCGGCGGCATAGTTGCCCTGCCCCGCAGCGCGGGAAAAACTCATCATCGACGAGAAGAACAGCACGAAATCCAGCGCGTCTTCGGCAAACACCTGGGCCATGCGCACGCTCACGTCGAGCTTGGGACGCAGCGCCGCTTCCAGCGTGGCCTCGTCCATCCGCGCGAGACTGCGGTCCTGCAAGACAAGCGCCGAATGCACGACGCCGTGGATACGGCCATAGCGCTGCACGATCGTCGCGCGGGCCTGGGCCAAAGCAAGCCGGTCACCGGCATCGGCCTGCAGGTAGACCGGTGCCGGCCCGTGGGATGACAGGGCGGTGAGGCGTGCCTGCAAGCTCGCGTCGGGCGCACGCCTGCCGATCCAGACGACCTGGGCCCGGTAATGCTCGATCACATGTCGCGTCCATACCTCGCCTAGACCACCGGCGCCGCCGATCACCACATACACGCCCGCCTCACGATACGGCGCCGGGCGCTCGCCGCGGGTCGGCTCGGTCAGCGCCAGCAGTTCGCGCGCATACCATTCGCCGCGCCGCCAGGCCCGGCTATCCCCCACGCCGGGCGGCACGGCGCGACACAGCGCCGGCGTGGGGTCCTCGCCCTGCGCATCGAGGTCGAGCAAGCGCAGCGGCCAGTGCGGATATTCCTTGGCCAGCGCGCCGGCCAGACCGTGCACGGTCGCATGAGCTGGCGCGACTTCGTCCATGGGATGCACTTGCTGGGTGGCGCGCGTGATCACGGTCCAGGCGAGTCGCCGGCTGGCGTAGCCCTCGGCCAGCAAGGCCTTGATCAGACGGAACAGCGCCAGCGCGCCGCCAGCCTGGGCTTCCAGCAACGCTTCGTCGCCAGGATTCATGCTGCTTTGTGCGGGCGCGATCCACACCAGTTCGTCGATGACGCCGATCCCGCTGAGGTGGTGGCGCAGTTCGTCCACCGTCGTCGCCGGGTCCGGATTCAGTGTGATCAGTTGCGGGCAGGCATGCTGCCAGGTCTCGCGCTGGGCGGCTTCGCCGCCGACCAGCAACAGGCGCCCAGGCGCCGGCAAGGCCGGAGCAGGCTCGGCGAGCTGGGCCGTCCATACCGGCGCCAGCACGGTCGGTCCGACCGGCAGCCACGCGCCGGTCATCGGCGCCGTGGCGGAACTGTTCGATTCAACCGGTGCTTCGCCAGTGGCCGGCTGCGCCGCAGCCGGCTGCACGACCAGCCGTGAGGAAAAACCGCGCAACGCGACACAGATCCTTCCCTGCGCGTCGCATAGATCCAGATCCAGTTTGCGCACGCGGCTGCTCTGGGCGCCTGGTGTGGGGCGGATCCACACCCAGGTTTCTGCCGGGCATGGCCGGTAGAGGACCAGACTATCGAGAGCGAACGGCAGGCTCAACGCGGACCCGCCCTGAGCCGCCTGCGCCATGGCCAGGCCGATGCTCGCCTGCAACGCGCCATCGAGCATGCTCGGATGCAAGGCGTAAGCGTCGCTGCCCTGCTGGACGGTAGCCGGCAGGCGCAACTGCGCCAGCGCCTCACCCTCGCCCACCCAGACCCGCTGCACGGCGCGGAAGCTGGGACCGTATTCAATTCCTACCGACTGGTAGGCGGCGTAGCACGGCACGCTGTCGAGCGTGCCTGACTGGCAGGCGCGGCGCAGCCCCGGCAGATCCAGCGCGGCCGGTTCGCCGAACGTGTCCAGCCGCAAGAAGCCCTGGCCGTGCAGACGGCGCTCGACTTCACCGCTACTGATCTCGTAACGCCATTCGCCGCTCTCCTGCCTACGCAGGGCGATGCGCGCCTCGATTCCGGGCGCATCCACCAGCAAAGGCTGCACCCAGGTAACGTGCTGCACCTGCAAGCCGCCTTGCACGGCACGCCCGATCTGCATTTCGAGCGCGGCACGCGCCAGCTCCAGGTAAGCGACTCCCGGCAATACAGACTGGCCACGCACGCGATGGTCGGTGAGGAAGAATTCCTCGCCGCTGAAGTTCGCGGTGTATTGCCCCTGCGTTTCGTCGGACCTGTCTTGCCGCAGCATCGGACGGGCGGGTACTGCCACTGTTGTTGCTCGAGCCGATGCTCGAGCGAATGCCGCCGCCGCGGGTACTTGAGCGAGTGTCTGGGCGGGTGCCGCCGCTGTTGTTGCTTGAGCAGGTGCTTGAACGAATGCCACTGCTGCGGGCACTTGAGTGAGTGCCTGGGTGGGCACCTCGGTGGATGCCTGGGTCGCTACCTGGAAGGCAGCAGCAGCCGTGGGCGACTGGGCGGGCCCCTCGGCCAGCGATTGCGTCCGCGCCTTGGGCCAATACGATTCGCGTGCGAAGGGATAGCCGGGCAGATGAATCCTGGGCAGCCCCTGCAGGCCGTCCAGTTCCGACCATGCCACGGCATAGCCCTGGCAATGCAGCTGCGCCAGCTCGTGCAGCCGTGTGCGATAGGCAGCGGGATCGTCCAGACGTTGCGCGGGCCAGGACGCAGCACGTTGGCGTAGGGCTTCCTCGCCCTTGAAGCCGCGCGGCTGCTTGCCCCGGTAATACGCGGGACCGTCCGGATAGTTCGGACCATCTGCGTAGCCAGCCCCGTCCGTCCCATCCGCTGCTGCGAGACGTTCGAGCGCGTCGATGGCCGCGGCCCTGTCGGACACGACGACCGCGGCGCGATGCGCAAAATGATGACGCCCATCCAGCAACGTACGGCTGATCAAAGCCAGCTCGCAGGCCGCGGCCGCCGGGCTGGCCAGCCAGTCGCGCAGGCCCAGCAGGCGTTCGCGCAGAGCCGCTTCCGTCTTGGCCGACAGCGCCAGCACCACGCTGGGCGGCGCCGCCGCGACGGGCACGGCCAGCGCGGGCGCTTCCTGCACCAGCAGGTGCGCATTGGTGCCGCTCATGCCGAAAGAACTGACTGCTCCGAGACGCGGGCGCAGGGTCTGGCGCGGCCACGGCCGCGTCGTCTTGTTGACGTAGAAGGCGCTGTCGCGCCAGGCGATGAAGTCGCTTTCCTCGGTGCAATGCAGGCTGGGCGGAATGGTTTCGTGCTCGAACGCCTGCATCAGTCCGATCAGGCTGACCAGACCGGAGGCCGCGAAGGTGTGGCCGAAATTGCTCTTGCTCGAAGTCAGGGCGCAATAGGCCTCGCCGTCTGGCGACGGCCCGAAGGCTTCGGCCAGCGCCTGGATTTCCACGGGATCGCCGAGGCGCGTGCCGGTGCCGTGAGTCACGACATAATCGATCTGCGCCGGCACCACGTCGGCGGCTCGCTGAACCTGACGCACGAGGCTGGTCTGCGCCAGCGCGTTGGGTGCTGTGATGCCGTTGCTGTGGCCATCGTTGTTGATGCCGCTGCCCCGGATCAGGCCGCGGATCGGATCGCCGTCTGCCAGCGCGCTCGACAGGCGCTTCAACACCACCACCGCCACGGCCTCGCCCGGCACCATGCCGTTGGCGGTCTGATCGAAGGCGCGGCATTGGCCATCCGGCGACAGCATGCCGGCCTGGCTCATGCCCACATACGGTTCCGGCGTGAGGATCAGGTTCGCACCGGCCGCGATAGCCGTGTCGCATTCCCCGCTCGACAGGCTGGCGCACGCCTGATGCACCGCGACGAGAGCGGACGAGCAGGCCGTATTGATCGCCAGCACCGGGCCGTTCAGATCGAGGAAATAGGCCAGGCGCGAGGCGAGGATGCCGTTATGGTTGGACGTCACGCCCAGATCCGGCGCCACGCGCTGGTAATCGCCCTCTTCCACGCCGACGAAGATGCCGACGGTGCCCGCGCGCAACTGGCGCGGGCCGTAGCCGGCGTCCTCGAGCGCATTCCAGGACTCCTGCAGAAGCAGGCGCTGGCGCGGGTCCATGCTGAGCGCTTCGCGTGGGGAGATTTCGAAGAACAGCGGATCGAATTCGCGTACGCCGTCGATGCAACCGCCCCACTTGCTGTTGCTCTTGCCCGTCTGCACTTCGCGGCCGCCGTAGTAGGTGCGCCAGTCGAAGCGCTCCGACGGGATTTCCTCCACCGCGTCGATGCCTTCAACAAGGACCCGCCACATCTCGTCGATATCGCGCGCTTTGGGAAAGCGCCCGCTCATGCCGATGATCGCGATGGGTTCGCGCGCCGTCGGTGACGGGTTCGCGTCGCGCCGCGTGGGCTGGACGCCGGACTGGGCGGGGGTGTTGATGGGCGTTGCTGCCTGGGCGCCGATGAGCCCTGTTGCCCGAGTGTCGACGGGCACGGCTGCCTGAGTGCGGATGGGCGCTGTTGCCTGAATGTCGACGCGCGTTGCTGCCCGAGTGTCGACAGGCGCTGCGGCCTGAGCGCCGCCGGGCACCGTCGTCTGAGTGTCAATGGGCACTGCTGCCCGAGTGTCTACGGACGCTGCGGCCTGAGCGTCGCCAGAAGCCGCAGCCGGCGCGACTACGGGCTCCGCTTCCACCACAGCCACCGCGCCGGACCGCAACTCGCGGTAATGCGCCTCCAGCTCGCCACGATGTTTGTCGAGAAAATACTGGGCCAGCCGCGCGATATTCGAGTACGCGAAAAAGATCGAGGGCGCCAGCTCGATGCGGTAAACCGCGCTCAGCTGGCGGGCCAGCTCGGCGAGGCCGATCGAATCCAGACCGAAGTCGGCCAGGCTGGCATCGGCATCCAGTTGCTCGGGCGCGAGCTTCACCTGGTGGCCGATCAAGGCGGTCAATTCGGCGGCCACGCTGTCTTCCAGCGACAAGCCCTGCGGCAGAAGCAGCGGCGCGACAGCAGGCACCGCCGCGACGACGGGCGCAACAGTGGCAACGGTGGCAAGGCCAAGGAAGCCATGCAGGCGTTCGCGCTCACCCACCAGAACCAGCACACGCGACGGAGCGCCAGCCAGCAATCGTTCGAACACCGCCAGTCCCGCGGCCCGCTCCAGCAAACGCTGGCCGCTCGTCTTGAGGTAGAAGGCCGTGCGCTCATCGTCGCCGACGCCCATACCGCCGTCGCGCCACAACGGCCATTCGATCGCGAGGCTGCGCCCGGCGCATTCGCCACGCGCACGGCGTTGCTCGCGCGCCAGCGCATAGGCGGCGAGGAAACGATTGGCCACGGCATAGTCGCCGGAGCCGAAATCGCCGAGCACGGCGGAACTCGAGGAAAAGTAACAAACGAAGCGCAGCGGCTCGGCTGCCAGCACCTCGTCCAGCACCAGGGCACCTCGGATCTTCGGATCGAGCACGCGCCGAACGTCGTCGGCCTGCTTGTCGGCCAGCGGCACGGCATGCTGCAGTCCTGCCGCGTGAATCACGCTGTCGATGCTGCCGAAGCGCGCTCTCGCCAGTGCCACCACTTCACGCATGGCCGCGACGTCGGCGACATCGGCGGACAGATACAGGACTTCGCTGCCCGCCGCCTGCAGCGCCTGCAGGGAAGCCCGGCGCGCGGCATCCAGCGGCGAGCGACCGACCAGCACCAGATTGCAGCCGCGGCTGGCGGCCAGATGACGGGCAAAGATCAGGCCGAGGCCGCCGGCGCCGCCGGTGATCAGCACGGTACGACCCAGTGCCTGCGGGTCGGGTGTGCCGGCCTGTGTTAACTCAAGCGGCTGCACCCGCAGACGCTGCAAGCCTTGTTCATTGGCCAGCAGGCTGCGTGGCTCGGCCTCACTCAGGCTGAGGTCCAGCAACTGCGCCCACACCGCCCAATCGACGGAATCCCCTGCTGCGCGCAAGACCGTCGCGGCCTTGCAGCCGGGTAGCGCCAGTCCCAGCGAACGCTCGAGACCAATCCATGCTTCCAGCTGGCTGCGTTCGAGTTCGTCGGCGTATTCGCCGCCGAGCACCAGGCGCGCGGGCCGCGTCGTCATGTCGCCCAACGCCTGGACGAGGCCCACCGGCACCGCCTCGGCAAGACGCAGGCCAGCTTCTTCCAGCGGCCACAGATAGGCGAGCGCATCGATCGTCGCGCCGGCCTGCTCCGCCGCAAGCAGCGCAGCGGTCCAGCCCCGCCGCTCGCGCGGATCCAGCGGCTGGTCCTGCCCGGCCTGGCTACGACTCAGGAAGATCACCTGCAGTTCGGGGCAGCGCTGCGCCAGCGCCTCACGCAAAGCCTGTTGATGCCGGGTTTGCGACAGACAGCACAGCAGGGTCCGTGGCCGCGCGGCGGCGAGCGGCTGTGGCTGCGGTTGATACTGCTGCCAGGATTCTTCGAAGAACAACGCCGGTTCCGCTTGCCGATCGGCTGGCGCAACAGCAGCCGCAGTGACCACAGGCTTCAGCCAGTAGCGCTCATCGGCGAACGGATAACCAGGCAGACTGATGCGCCGGCGCCCGGCGCCTGTCTGCAGACGCGTCCAGTCGATCTCCAGCCCTTTGACCCACACATCCAGCAGCCTGGCGTGCTTGCCTTTGTGCCACCAGTTCTCCACCACCCCGGCCAGTTCCTCGTCGCCGGTGAAGGCGGCCAGCGCCTCTTTTTGCGCCTTGCCGCGCGCGCCCTGAATCACCTCACCGCTGGCTGCATCGTCGAGCCATGCTCGCAGGCGCTGGGCCAGCTCGGCCTTGCCCTGCACGATCAGGCCGAGGCGCACCTCCATCGCGTCGCGCCCCACCTGCAGGGTATAGGCGAGATCCCTGAGATCCACCGCGGCATCGTCGGCGTGCGCTGCGGCGAAATCGGCCAGCCGCGCCGCCGCTTCGCGCAGGCGCGCGCCGTTCTTCGCGGACAAGGGCACCAGCACCGGGCCTTGCCCCGGCTCGGCTGCGGCCGGCGCCCGCGCCGGATACTCCTCGATCACCACATGGGCATTGACGCCGCCAAAACCGAACGAACTGACGCCCGCGCGGCGCGGTTGTGGCTGACCTTGCGCATCGAGCGGCGCCTGCCACGGACGATTTTCCTGCACCAGATAAAACGGGCTGCCTTCGAGCTGCACATAGGGATTGACCTCCTCGCCGTGCAGGCTGCGCACGAGCGTGCGATGCCTGAGCTGGAGCAACACCTTGATGATGCCCGCCACGCCGGCGGCCAGTTCCAGATGGCCGATATTGGTCTTGATCGAACCGAGGCCGCAGTGCGCCTGCGCCGGGGTATCGGCGCCGACGCGCTGATAGAGATCCTTGAAGGCACTTTTGAGCGCATTGACCTCGATCGGGTCGCCCAGCTCGGTACCCGTGCCGTGGGCTTCGATGTAGCCGAGCTGGCGCGGATCGATGCCGGCTCTCGCGTAGGCGGCCTTGAGCAGGGCGGCCTGGGCCTTCGGGTTAGGCGCAGTCAGCGAGGTCGCGCGGCCGCCGTGGTTTTCTGCGCTACCGATGATCACACCGTGAATCGTGTCGCCGTCGCGCTCGGCGGCGGCCAGGTTCTTGAGGAACAGCACGCCCACGCCTTCACCGCGCACATAGCCATTGGCTTTGGCGGAGAAGGTCTGGCACCGCCCGTCCACCGACAGCATGCCGGCCTTGCTGAAGGCGATGTGCGCCTCCGGCGTGGCGATGGTATTGATGCCGCCGGCCAGCACGGACTCGCACGCGCCGCTTTCGATGGCCTGCACCGCACGATGCACCGCCACGAGGGAACTGGAACACGCGGTCTCGATCGGCTCGCTGGGGCCGTGCAGGTCCAGGAAATAGCTCACCCGGCTCGGGCCGATCGAGGCCACTGAACTCGTCGAGTTATAGGCATCCTGGCTGCGCCCCGCCTGCACGACGAGGCTGCCGTAGCTGCCCACCGCCGTGCCCACGAACAATCCGGTGTCGCTGCCGGCGAGCGATTGCGGCGCATAGCCGGCATCTTCGATGGCGAGCCAGGCATAGGTGAGCAACAACCGCTGCTGCGGATCCATCAATTCGGCTTCGCGCGGTGAGATGCCGAAGAACAACGGATCGAAGCGATCCACGCCATCGATGAAGCCGCCCCAACGCACCCGCGCCCGCACCGCTTCGGATTCTCCGGCGGGCAGGCAGTTGCGCCAGTCCCAGCGGCTCGCTGGCACCTCGCTGATGGCGTCGACGCCCTGCTCCAGCAGTTGCCATAGCGCATCCACGCCATCGGCGCCGGGAAAGTTACCGCTCATGCCGACGATGGCTACGCCACGGCGCGGCGCGGACTCCGGCGTCGCGGGCACTGGCACTGGCACTGGCACTGGCGCTGGCGTCGTGCGGCTTGCTGCCTGCGGCATGGGAAGCTCCGGTGTGGGTAGGGCTGGCGCGGAAGATGACTCGTGAAGCGGGTCGTGGGGCCGGTCGATAGGCGTTGCGGAAAGCGCGTCCGATGGTGGCGCGTGAAGCACCCCGGCCACGGGCACAGCCATGCCCAGGCTGACGATCAAGGCGTCCTGGTGCTCTTCGGCCAGATAGGCCGCAAGGCCGGCGATATCCGGGTATTCGAAAAAGATCGTCGGAATCAGCTCGAGGCCGAATTGCTTGTTGATCCGGTTGGAGAGGCTCGTGAAGGTGATCGAGTCGAAACCGTAGTCGCTCAGGTCGTCCTCGATGTCGATCTGTTCCAGCTCCAGTTTCAGCAGCTCGCTGACCAGCTGGCGCAGGCTGCGCGACACCCGCGCAACCAGTTCGCCCAGATCGACCCCAGCGGGCGCAACTGATGCGGGCGGTGTGGACACTGCGGCGACTGCCTTCGACTCGACAGCAACAGCAGCTGTGGCAGCAGCCGCCACGGCCGGCGCCGGCACGCCAAGCAGCTTCTGACGCATGCGTTCAGCCAGCCCTTCCATCACCGCCACCTGCGGCAATCCGCTGACGAGCGCGCGGGCGAACGCGGCGAAGCCGCTCTGCGTGCGCATCGCGACCATGCCGGTGTTGGCGAGCATCATCTCCTCGGTTGCCGCCTCCATGCCCATGCCGCCGTCGCGCCACAGCGGCCAGTTCACCGAGAGGGAGCGCCCGCACCCGCCCTGGGCCTGCCGGTAAGCCGCGTAGGCATCCATGAAGCCATTGGCGCTCGCGTAGTCGACCTGGCCTAAATTGCCGAAAATCGCCGCGCTGGAGGAGAACATCACGAAGAAATCCAGCGCCAGTCCGCGGGTAGCCCGATCCAGATGCGCCGTGCCCAGCAGCTTGGGAGCCAGCACCTGTTCGAAGCTCGCGCGGTCCTTTTTGAGGATGTAGCTGTCGCGCAATACGCCCGCGATATGCAGGACACCGTCGAGGCGTCCGTGTTCAGCCGTGATGCGTGCGACCAGGGCCTCCACCGCCTCGCGCCTGGCCACGTCGACCTGTTCGTAGACGTACTGCACGCCCTGTTCCCGCAGCGCGTCGAGGCGCGCGCGGCGGCCGGCCGCCAGCGCCGAGCGGCCCGTCAGCACGAGCGTGGCGCCCGGCGCGCGGCGAGTGATTTCCTCGGCGAACAGCAGGCCGAGTTCGCCCGCCCCGCCGTTGAGCAGATACACCCCGTCCTGCCGCCAGGGCAGCGGCGCCGGCGTGGCCTCGGCGAGCAGTTCCTGCAGACACCATGTTTCGCGACGCCCGTCGTGGTAGCGCACGAGCGCATCGAATGGTTGGGCGGCATTCTCGTCGAGCCTTGCCTGCAAGCTCGCCCGGTCTTCGTTCCCTTCGAGAATCAGCAACTGGCCCAGCAGCTTGCGGCTTTCCTGCGCGGCGCTGCGCAGCAGGCCAGACAGGCCCGCCAGCAACAGCTCGACGCCGTGCCCCGCGATCGCGACCTGCCAGAGGCAGGTCTCGCGGTGCTTCTCTTCGAGCCACGATTTCAGCCGCTCGAAGACCTGGGCATACAGGGCGACGCAGGCTTCTTCGGGCTGCGCTGCTCGCGCCTCGAGCGATTCACCGAGGCCGGCCGCCTGCCAGCCTGGCTGCGAGTCGATCGATACGAGCAACACGCGACGCTTGAGCGCGGGATCAGGCAGGGCCATCGCGAGCGGCGCGGCTCGCCAGGCGGGAGTGCTGAGCATCAGGCTGGGGGTTGCCAGAGCCGGAGCCGAGGCCGGTGCCTCCAGCACGCGCGAGGAGAACCCCAGCATGCGTACGCAGAGACGGCCCTGCGCATCGCAGAGTTCGATGTCGAATTTCTCTACGCCACCCCGGGCACCCTTGCTGCGGATCCAGGCCCAGACACGCTCCCCGCACGCGCGATGGATTTCCAGCGTCTCCAGTGCAAACGGCAGCATCGCCTGGGCGCTATCCGCGCGCGAGCCGAGCAGGTACAGGCCAAGCGTGGCCTGGAAGGCCGCATCCAGCAGACTCGGGTGCAGCACATAAGCGTGTGCGTCCACCTGCACAGCCGCAGGCAAACAGAGTTCGGCCAGCAGTTCGCCCTCGCCGATCGCCGCCTGCACGAAACCGCGGTGGGCCGGCCCATAGGCGATACCCATCGCCGCATAGGCCTCGTAGAAAGTCGCGGCCTCGACGGTTCCGTGTTGCATACGCGCGCGCAACTGCGTCAAATCCAGATCGGCACACGCTGCGGGTGCCACCGCGCTCACGAGGCCCTGGCTGTGGCTTGCGCCATCGGCGGCCAGCGCTTCATAGCGCCAGACGCCCTCCTGTTGCGACTGCAGGCGCAGATCCACCACCACGCCCTCAGCACCGGCTTCGACGGGACGCGCCCAGACCACGTTACGCAAACCACGGACCACGGTGCCGCCCGCAGCGAGACTCGCCGCCGCGCGCGCCATTTCCAGGTAGGCCACGCCGGGAAAAATGCGCCGGCCGCCGACCTGGTGATCGCGAAAAAAACTCTCCTCACCGCTGAAGCGACTGCGAAAACCGACCCCGTCGGCGACATCGCTGCGCTGCTGAGCCAGCGGATGCAGCCGGGGGTTGGCTGCCACTTCCCGAGCCGGTCTCGGCCGCAGGCTTTGCGGATCGATCCAGTAGCGCTCGGTGGCAAAGGGGTAGACCGGCAAGCCGATGCGGCGCGCGCCCTGCGTGCCCGGCAGTTGCCGCCACGCCACCTCGTGCCCGCCGACCCAGGCAGGCAAGAGATGCGACCATTCCTGCGCCCGAACCCAGGCGAGTCTCTGCGCCTCGTCCGGCTGGGCCGGCAGCGAGCGGCCGCGCCGCGCGCGACCGTGCCATAACTCGACTGCTTCGCCATCACCGAGAAAGCAGCGCAGACCCGCGGCGACCTGTGAGAGATCGGCGGCCACAAAAGCGAGGCGCTCCTGCATTGCCTCGCGTCCGGTCTGCAGGGTATGGGCGAGGTCGGCCAGCGACAGCCCGGTAGTGACAGACGCAACGGGGAAATGCGCGGACAGCACGCTGCCATGCTCGCGCAGCAGACTTTCCACCAGTTGCTGCACACTGCCCTGATCAAGAAAATCCTTGAGCGACCAGGACAGGCGCAGGCGCTCCTGCACCCGCTCATACCAGCGCGTGCGATGCAGAACGTCCACGCCGAGATCGATCAAGGCCTCATGTGCATCGATCGCCGACGAATCAACGCCGACGATAGCGGCCAGTTCGTGGGTCAACCAGGTGCTCAGCCCAGCCGCCGGGGTAGCCACACCGCCATCACCATCGCCTTCGACGACCTCCAGCAAGGCTTGCGCCATCGCCCGCAAGCGGTCTTCATTGCGCGCGGACAGCACGATGGCCTGGGGCTGCACAGATGCCGACGGCGTCGATGCGTGTGCCGGTGCCTCGAATTGCTCAACCAGCAGATGTGCGTTCGCGCCGCCGGCACCGAAAGAAGACACCGAGGCAATCCGCGGATAGCTGCGCGCCTCGCCGTCCAAGCTCAAATGCGGTTGCG
Organism: Paraburkholderia acidicola; assembly: GCF_002362315.1. Classification (GTDB taxonomy): domain Bacteria; phylum Pseudomonadota; class Gammaproteobacteria; order Burkholderiales; family Burkholderiaceae; genus Paraburkholderia; species Paraburkholderia acidicola. The sequence continues at coordinate 18,581 of NZ_MTZV01000001.1, read as the reverse complement.
CCCAGGGGCCGAGCGAGCGCTGCACGACGAAAGGCGTGCCGTCGAAATCGATATTCGGATTCAGTTCCTCGGCGTGCAGGCTCGGCACCAGTTCGCCATGACGCATCTGCAACAGCACCTTGGTCAGACCGGCGATGCCCGCGGCGGCCTCCAGATGGCCCAGGTTCGACTTGGCCGACCCCAGCGCGCAGAAGCCGCGATCCTGGGTATGCGGGGCAAAGGCTTGGGCGAGACCGCTGATTTCGATCGGGTCGCCCAAGGCCGTGCCAGTACCGTGCGCCTCCACGTAGCTGATCGTGCGCGGATGGATGCCGGCCTTGCGCAAACTTTCGGCGATCAGCTCCGCTTGCGCCAGCGGATTGGGCACCGTGAAACCATTGGTGCGCCCGCCGTGGTTGACGCTGGTGGCGCGGATCACGCCATGAATGCGATCGCCGTCGGCGAGCGCCGCGGCCAGCGGCTTGAGCACGACCACACCCACGCCCTCGCCCGGCACGTAACCGTCGCCGCCCGCGCCGAAGCTGCGGCAACGTCCGTCGGTGGAGAGCATTTTGCCGGTGGCGAGGCCCACATAGCTGGCCGGATGCACGCACAGGTTCACCCCGCCGGCCAGCGCCATCACGCAGTCGCCGCGATGGAGAGCCGCGCAGGCTTCGTGGATCGCTGTCAGCGAGGAGGAACACATGGTGTCCACCGGCAGGCTGGGGCCGCGCAGGTCGAGCGCATAGGACACACGATTGGGAATCGAGCTGAAGGCCGGCTGCGAGAACACCGTGCTGCCTTCGTGCCAGGCCTCGACGCTGAGCAGGCCGAAGCCGTTGCGGGTAACGCCGGCGAAGACGCCCACGCGGCTGCCGCAGCGGGCGGCGAGGCTGTCGCGGGTGTAGCCGGCGTCTTCCAGCGCGTGCCAGGAGGTCTGCAGGAACAGGCGCTCCTGCGGGTCCATGCCCATGGCTTCCAGTGGCGAGATATTGAAGAACAGCGGATCGAAGTCGGCGAAGCCCTCGAGGAAGCCGCCCCATTTGGCGTAGCTGCGTCCGCTCGCGATCGCGCGGTCCGGGTCGGGCTCGAAGAAGTCGTCGAGCGGCCAGCGCTCGGCGGGCACTTCGACGATGCTGTCGCGCCCTTCGCGCAGATTGCGCCAGAACGCGTCGAGGTCGGCGGCCTGCGGGTAGCGGCCGCTCAGGCCGATGATCGCGATCGGGGGCCAGGCGGTGGTGTCGGTGGGGGGCGTTGCTGATGCTGTTTCAGCAGTGGGCGCAGTCGCAGTCGCAGTTGTGCGCGTAGTTGCATCCGCAGTCGTAGTTGCGTTCGCAGTCGCAACTGTGGGCAACGTCGCAGTTGCTGGCGAAGTTGCAGGCGCGTCCGCAATCGTAGTTGCGGGCACCGTCGTAATCGCAGAAAGGTTCAGCCAAGCGCGACAGTTCTCCGCATACTGCTGCCACAAGAAACCGGCCAGGCTATCAAGGCTGCGGTGTTCAAAGAACAGCGTCTTGGACAGACCGTCGAAGTGCACACCCAGCTCGCGGTTCATCCCGGCGATCACGATCGAATCGATGCCGTAGGACGCGAGCGGCTCCAGCGTATCGATGGTTTCGAGGGCGATTTTGGACAAGCCCGCATACAGTGCCGCCAGCTTCTGCGCCACCGCCTCGCGTGCGTTGGACACCGGCGCGGCGCCGCTACCGGACGGCTTGTCCTGCAGTTCGCGCAGGCGCTGCAGCGCCTCAGCCTTGCTCATCTGGCCAGCGGCGACTTGACGGTAAATCCCTGCAACTTGATCGGTCATGACTGTTCCTGACTCAGCGCCAGACGCACGGCTTCGTCGGTGCTGATCTGTCGGTGGATGAGCTGGTCCAGCAAGGCGCTGTGCCGGCTCTGCTCGTCTTGATGGGCGGCCTGCATGGGCAGGCTCGCGCGGATTTCGGGCTGGGCCTTTCGGGCGGACCGGGGCCAGTAGCGCTCGCGCGCGAAGGGATAGGTGGGCAGATGCGCGCGGCGCGGTAGCGCACCGCTGTAAAGCGCGCCCCAATCCACCTCCAGGCCCTGGGTCCACAGCCGCAGCAATTTGTCGTGGCGACCCTGGGCCATCCAGCCGCGCACCGTCTCGCGCTGCTCTTCCTCGTTGTCGAAGAGTGCTGCCGCCTCACTGTCGTGACGCGCCCGGCCGCGATACAGCCAGGCGCCGGCGCGGCCGCCCAGGAAGTCGTCGAGGCGTTGCGCCAGTTCCTGGTAGTCGGCAACCACGAACGCGACGCGCTCTTCCATCGCGTCGCGGCCGCGCTGCAAGGTGTAGATCAGATCGGCGAACCCGGGCCGCGACTCGTCCCGGATGAAGGCGGCGAGGCGCGCCGCCTGCTCCAGCAGACGCGCCGGTTGTTTCGCCGACAGCACGAACAGGTGCGGGCCGCCCGCATCGGCGGTAGGTGCAGCCTCGGTCGCATACTCCTCCAGCAGCACATGCGCGTTGACGCCACCGAAACCAAATGAACTGACCCCGGCGCGGCGCGGCAAGGACCGGCCGGAGGCGTCCTGGCGCGCAGGCCAGGGCTGGGTCTGCTGCACCAGATAGAAGGGACTATCGCCCAGACGGATGTAGGGATTGGGCTCCTGGCTATGCAGGCTCTTCGCGAGCGTGCGGTGGCGCAGTTGCAGCACCACCTTGATGACCCCGGCCACCCCCGCTGCCAGTTCCAGATGGCCGATGTTGGTCTTGACCGAACCCAGCCCACAGATGGCCGGCTCCTGCTCCGGGCCGCCCGTCTCGATGCGCAGTTCCTCGAATGCCGCCTTCAGCCCGTTGATCTCGATCGGGTCTCCAAGCTCGGTGCCCGTGCCGTGCGTTTCGATGTAGCCCACGCTGGCCGGATCGATACCGGCATCGCGGATCGCGGCCTTGATCAGCTCGGCCTGGGCTTTGGGATTCGGCGCGGTCAGGGAGCTGGCGCGGCCGCCGTGGTTTTCGGCTGTCCCGCGGATCACCGCGTGGATCGCATCGCCGTCGCGTTCGGCGGCGGCCAGATCCTTGAGCAGCAGCATGCCGACACCTTCGCCGCGGCCATAACCATCGGCGTGGCGAGAGAAGGTCTTGCAGCGTCCGTCGGGGCTGAGCATGCCGGCCTTGTCGAAGCTGATATGCACTTCGGGCAGCACGATGGTGTTGATGCCGCCGGCGAGCGCGGTCTCGCAATCGCCGTGGCGGATGGCGCGCACCGCGCGATGGATCGCCACCAGCGCGCTGGAGCACGCGGTTTCCACCGGTTCGCTAGGGCCATGCACATCCAGCAGATAACTGAGGCGGTTCGGTCCCACCGAGGCAACCGAGCCGGTGGAGCTATGTCCGTCCAGGCCCATCGCGGCCTGTTCGATCAGGCTGCTGTAACCGCTGGGCGCGGTGCCTGCAAAGATCGCGGTGCGTCCGCCCGCGAGGCTGGAGGGCGCATAACCGGCATCCTCGATCGCCGCCCAGGCGTGCGTCAGCAACAGGCGCTGCTGCGGGTCCATCAGTTCGGCTTCGCGCGGCGTGATACCGAAGAACAGCGGATCGAATTCGGCCACACCTTCGATAAAGCCGGCCTGCTTGACCGTGGTCTGCCTGCCACCGTCGGCGGCGTCGCCGTAGTACTCGCGCCAGTCCCAGCGGTCGGCGGGGATGTCCTCGATGCAATCGCGACCTTCGGCAAGAACCTGCCAGAACGCTGCCAGATCAGGGGCGCCGGGGAAACGGCCGCTCATGCCGATGATCGCCACGGCGCCACGGGCTGCATCGGACCGGGTCGGCGGCTGCATGGCAGCTGTCGCCGGAGCGGCTGCTGGCACTGGTGCCGGGATTGGCACCACGACGGATTCCGCGGCGGCCGCCTGCGCAACCGCCGGGCCATCCGGGAAAGCGCGTGCGAGCGCTGCCGGGAAGCTCTCCAGCAGATGTGCCGTCAGCTTGGCGATGGTCGGATATTCGAACAGCACCGTAGGCACCAGTTCGAGATCGAACTGGCGGTTCAACCGGTGAGTGAGTTCGGTAAAGGTGATCGAATCGAACCCGTAATCGCTGAGTTCTTCGCGCGGGTCCAGGTCCTGCGCCTGCAGCTCCAGGATGGCCGCCGCGCTGTCGAGCAGGAACTGGCGCGTGCGGTCCTTCAGCGCGCGACCTGCAACCTGCGTTGCGACGGGTTCCGAAGCTACGGCCGGCGCCGCGCGCAGACGCTGCATCCATGCGCGCAGGCGCGTGTGTTCGCCGGCGCCCACCAGCAGTTGCGCGTGCCCACTGGCAATGCTGCGATACAGCGCGCTCATGCCCTCGTCCCGCTCCAGCGCGCGCATGCCGTTGCTGGCTTCGATCGCTGCGCGCAAGGTGTCGCTGATGCGCATGCCGCCGTCGGCCCACAGGGGCCAATCGATCGCCACGGTCTGACCGCGGCGACCACCCACTGCCACCTGCCGGTTGCGCCATCCTGCATAGGCGTCGAGGAAGGCGTTAGCGGCGGCGTAGTCTGCCTGGCCTGGGTTGCCCAGGGCACCCGCGCCGGCGGCGAACAACACGAACAGGTCCAGGTCCAGTGCCTGGGTGGCCTGATCGAGGTGCACGGTGCCGGCCACCTTGGGCGCCAGCACCGCTGCGATCTGCGCTGGCGTTTTGCCGGGCAGATAGCTGTCGCGCAGCACGCCCGCGCTGTGCACGATGCCGTGCAAGGCGCCGAAGCGGTCCACGATTTCGGCGACGATTGCCTGGACTTGCGCGGCGTCGCTCACATCGGCCTGGCGATACACCAGCCCGCCAGCCGCCGCGCCCGTGCGCGCAAGCCACTGTGCCGCGTCCGCATCGGGTGCGGCGCGGCCGCACAGCACCACCGTCGCGCCGGGTGCCTGAGCCAGGATTTCGGTGGCAAGCAGGCGGCCCAGACCGCCGAGGCCACCAGTGAGCAGATACACGCCGCGCTCGCGCCAGGGCAGCGCGGGCACATCGGCCGCGTGCGCCACCTCGTCCCAGGCCGGTGCGAGGCGCACGCCGTCCTGGTAACGCAGGTGGGCCTGCGCGGGTTGTCGGGCGTTGTCCTGGAGCAGGCCTGCCAGACCAACCGGAGCGGCATCGAACTCCAGCAGTTGGGTGGACAGGCGCGGGAATTCCAGCGTCGCCGTGCGCAGCAGGCCCGACAAACCCGATAACAACTCCGCCTGGCCGCGGCTCGGCACGACGACCTGCAACAGGCAAGGCTGCGCCGCCTGCGTCTGCGCCTTGACCAGGTCGAACAACTCGCCCAGCACGCGCCCATACCACCGCGCTGGACTCTCCTGCGCGCTGTCGATGTGGAGGTGCGCGAGCAGGGAGCCATCGGCGGGATCGTCGAACAACCGGTCCGCGCGGTCCGATATCAGCACGCTGCGCCGTACCGGCGTCGCGCCGCCGTCGGCCAGTGCCGCAGACGGCTGCCAGTCGCGGCGCCACAGCAGGGCACCGTCGCCGGCGCCGACGGACGCGGGCGCTTCGGCGGGACGGAAGGCAAAACCAGACAGGCGAGCGATCAGGCCACCCTGCTCGTCCAGCAGATCGATATCGTATTTGCGCAGGGCCTCGCCGGGACGGGTTCCCTGCGCATAGCGCACCCAGGCCCACAACCGCTGGCCGGTCGCCGCCCGGACTTCCAGGCGCTCCAGCGCAAACGGCACGTACGCGCCGCGCGCACTCCCTGTACTCAAGCCCAGAGTGGCCTGCAAGGCCGCGTCGAGCAGGCCCGGATGCAGACGATACGCGCCGCTGTCCTGCACGGCCGCACGATCCAGCACCAGCCGCGCCAGCGCCTCGTCCCTGCCGATATGCAGACGCTCGATCGCGCGGTGGCTGGGGCCGTAGTGGATGCCCACGGCGTCGAAGGCGGCATAGCATTCGGCGTGCTCGACGCTTTGCGCGTCCATGCGCGCCAGCAGCGCGCCGAGGTCCTGCTGTCCAGGCTCGCTGGCCTCGTCGATAGCCACCATGCCATGGCAGTGCAACTGCCCGGCCGCGGAGATCTCGAAGCGCAAGCGGCTCAGGCTCTCTCCCTGCGCCCGCAGTTCGAGGCTCACGTCTACCGAGGCCATCGGTTGCAGCGGGCGGCTCCACACCACCGCGCTCAGACGCAGCGCATCGGTGCCGAGTACGCGGGCGGCGGCGGCGGCGGCCATTTCCAGATACGCCGCGCCGGGCAAGGTGGGACGGCCCAGAATCTGGTGGTCGCGGAAAAATGCCTCCTCGCCGGTGAAGCGGGCGTTGAAGCGGGAGCCGGACTCGATGTCGACCTGCTCGTGCAGCAACGGATGCGCCGGTGTGCGCCTCGTGACTGTGGATGCGACCGTTGGCGCGGGCGTGGGCGCGGCCACCGTCCCATCCACCCAGTAACGGTCTCTCGCAAACGGATAACTGGGCAGGCGGATGCGGCGCACGGCATGAGCGGCGGCTGGCCACGCAATCTTTTCGCCACTGGCCCAGCCTCTGGCCAACGCCGCCAGGTCCGCAGGAATCGAGGCGTCGATGCTATCTGTCAGCAAGGTGCCATCGGCAAGACCGTGCACGCCAGCGCTGTCACTGGCACTTCCGTCGGCATAGGCCTGCAACTGCGCGAGCACGGTCTGCACGTCGCGCGCCACCACGCACCAGCGCCGCTTCAGCGCGATGCGCCCGTACTGCAAGGTATGCGCGAGGTCGCCCAGGGTGACGGCTTCGCGCTCCAGAAACTGCGCCAGCTTGCCGGCATAAGCGCGCAGGCGCGGCTCGCTGGCCGCCGACAACGGCAGCAGATACCAGCCCGGCCCCTGCACCGCAGACACAACGGCGGGCACGGCGGCCGGCTCGACATATTCCTTGAGCACCAGATGCACATTGGTGCCGCTGTGGCCGAAGCTGTTGAGCGCGGCCATGCGCGGACGCCCAGGTTCTGCGGGCCACTCGCGGCTGGCCGTCGGGATGAAGAACGGCGATTCCTGCCATTCGATCAGCGGGTTCAGTTCGCGGAAATGCAACAGACCAGGCGTGCGGCCGTCCCTGAAACTCAACAGCAGCTTGATCAGGCCGATCACACCCGAGGCGGCTGCGGTATGGCCGACATGCGCCTTGGCGCTGCCGACCGCGCAATAGCGCTCGTCCTGCGTATGGACGCGGAAGGCGCGCTGCAAGGCATTGGCCTCGACCGGGTCGCCAAGGCGCGTACCGGTGCCATGCGCCTCGACATAGCCGATGCGGCGCGGATCGATGCCGAACTTGCGCCAGGTTTCCAGCAGCAGCCGTTCCTGCGCCATGCCGTTGGGCGCGGTGATGCCGTTGCTGGCGCCGTCCTGATTGATGCCGTTGGCAACGATGGTGGCGTAGATCGGATCGCCGTCGCGCACGGCATCGTCGAGGCGCTTGAGCACCACCATGCCGACCGCTTCAGAGAACACTGTGCCGTCGGCGGCGGCATCGAAGCTGTGACAGCGTCCGCTGGCCGACAGCATGTCCAGCTGGGCGAGGCTGACGAGGCCCGTTTCGTTGAGCACGGCGAACACGCCGCCAGCGAGCGCCAGTTCGCTCTCGCCGTGGCGCAGGCTTTCACACGCGAGGTGAAGCGCCGTGGCCGACGAGGAGCAGCCGGTGTTGACCACGAGCGCCGGCCCCTTGAGATTGAGGAAATAGGCCAGCCGCGCCGCGATGATGGCATCGGACGAACCGGTGAAGGTCTCGTGAAAATAGCCGGCGGGCTCTGCACCGACGAAGCTGCCGACGTTGCGCTCGGCAAGGCTCTTCGGATCGTAGCCGGCGTCCTCGAGCGCCTTCCAGCTCTCGAGCAACACGAGGCGCTGGTGCGGGCTCATCGACTTCGCTTCGCGCGGGGAGATGCTGAAGAACTGCGGATCAAAGCAGGCACGCTCGGCGAGCGTGCCGCCCCACTGGTAGTAGGCCTGGCTCGCCCCGTCCTTGCGCGAGCGGTCCATGTAGTCGATGGGCAGCTCGGTGACGCCGTCCACGCCGTGCATCAGGTTGTGCCAGAAGCCTTCGATGTCGGTGGCGCCTGGCACCTGGGCCGACATGCCGATCACGGCGATTTCGATGGGTGTGGTGTCGGTTTCGCGGTGCCTGGTCGGGACAGTGTCGAACTGCCCGGAACGCCCGGGCGCGTCAGCCGGTTCCTGTTTCGATGCAGTGACATAGGCGGCCGGTGCAGCGACGGGCTGTGCCGCGACGGCGGCAGTTGATGCAGCGACAGCGGATGCGAGAACAGCGGCGGCTGGTGCGGTGATACCGGATGCCGATGCAGCGACGGTCGGTGCAGTGACGGCGGCTGTCAGAACAGCGGCGGCAGGTGCAGTGCCGGCGGATGTCAAGGCACTGGCGTTCGGTGCAGCAACAGCAATTGCCGTCAGGGCGACAGTCGCTTCGCTGCGGTAGCGCTGCAGGATGTGCGCGGTCAGGCGCTCGAGCGAACTGTGCTCGAACAGAATCGTGGTGTTGAGTTCAATGCCCAGACGGTCGTTGAGCTGCTTGACGAGACCCACACCCAGGATGGAATCGACGCCGTAATCGGAGAACGCCATCTGCGGATCGACCTGCGCCGCATCCAGTTTCAGCGTGCGGCAGAGCGCTTCCAGCAGTACGCGCGCCACGCCAGCGTCGATCGCGACCGGCGCGGCCATCGCAACCGCTACCTCATCGGCGACGGCGGCCGCCACCGGCGCAGTCACCGATGCCGCCGAAGCCATCGTTGCCACCGTTGCTGCCGAAGCAACTACAGACACCCCAGCTCCGCCCGAAGACTGCCGAACCCGCCCATCGCTCTGAGCGACGATCAATTGCTGACCGAGCTCATGCTGCCCTTCCAGCAGGAAGCCGATCTCGCCAAAGCCTTCGCCGTGCAGCACACGCTGCCAGCTCAGCGGACTCAGCGCCGGACTGGCCGGCAGCCGCACGGCCTCGTCGCGATAGCGCCACCAGCCTTCCAGCAAGCCAAAGCTCAGATGGGTGAACAGCGACTGACCAGCGATTTCGTTCAGTAGCAGCACCCCGCCGCTGCGCAAGGCTGCCTTCGCATTGCGCAAGGCAGTCCGGATATCGCCGGTGGCGTGCAGCACATTGGCGGCGACCACCACGTCGAAATGATCGGCGGGCACACCCTGCCCGGCCAGCGGCTGCTCCACGTCGAAGAGCCGTGTGACCAGAGCGGGGAAATCGGTGGCGAAGCGCTCCTGCGCCTGGATCAAAAAAGCCCGCGAGACATCGGTGAAGCTGTATTCCGCGATCTGCGTGCGCCAGGGCTGCAAGGCCGCCAGCAGACCGACGCTGGTGCCGCCGGTGCCGGCGCCGACCTCGAGGATGCGCAGCTTCGTCTGCGGGTCGTGCGCGAGGCGCTCACGTACGTAGGCCGAGACCCATTGCTGAAGCTGGCCGTTGAACAGATCCGCGACCGGATTGCCGCGGTAGATCGCCTCGACCAGCGCCAGCGAGGATTGCGGGAACAGCACCTCGGTCGCAGGGCGCTGTCCGCTCAGGATCTCGGGCAGCGCCTGCAGGCAATGCTGCAGCAGCTCCAGTTCGGGCGCGCTGCCATCGCGGCGGCGATGTGTCTGCGCATAGGCCGTCCACTCGCGCCATAACGCATCGGCCGTAGCTGAGGGAGGGAGTGCTTCGGCGAGCACGCGCCGGCTCTCGGCCAGCCAGCGATGGTAAAGCGGCAGGACCGGACGATCGCCTAACGCATCGAGCTGACGTGCGAGCAATCCCTTGACGAGGCGCTCCAGATGCGGGTCAGCGAATAGCAGATCCGCGCGTTCCGGCGCGGCCGGAACCGAGGCTGTATCGAGGACTATCTGCGCGGTCAGCGCGGGAATCTCGCGGGCATACTGGCGCACCGTGTCGCCCGACACGCCGGCGCGCGTCTTGATGAAGCCCAGTTGCGGTAACGGCGTGCGCAGCAGCGTGTCGAGTGCCGCCATACCTTCAGCCGGCTCGATCGAGCCCACGCCAGCCTTGCGCATGCGCGCCTGGTAATCGGCATGTTTGACGATGCCGACGCTGCCCCAGTAGCCCCAGTTGATGGTCTTCACCGGGCAGGACCACAGCTGGCCCAGGCGGCGCGCATATGCATCGGTGAACACGCAGCCGGCGGCATAGTTGCTCTGCCCCGCCGCGCGTCCGAAAGACATCATCGAAGAGAAGAACAGCACGAAGTCCAGCGCCGCGCCGCCGAATACGCGCGACACCAGGACGGCCGTATCGACCTTGGCCGCCAGCGCGCCGGCGAACTCCGCTTCCTGCATGGATGCAAGACCCTGGTCGGCCAGCACCAGAGCCGAATGCACGATGCCGTGCAGACGCGGATACGCCGCGCCGATCTCGACGCTCGCGCGGCGCAAGGCAGCCTCGTCACAGGCATCGGCCTGGATATAGCGCGGGGCCGGTCCCAGTTTCGCCAGCGCATCGATGCGCTGCTGGATCTGCGGGTTCATCGCGCTGCGCCCCAACCAGATCAGCTGCGCCTGGTAGCGCTCGATCATGTGCCGGCTCCATACCTCGCCGAGACCACCCGCACCGCCGATCACCAGATACACGCCACCCTGCCGGTAAGGCAGCGGCGTCGGCGTAAGATCGGGACGATACGCCAGCAGGCTCTGGCGGAACCACTCGCCGCGACGTCGGCACCAGGCGGCGCCATCGTCGGCATAGGGCAGACGGCGCCACAACGGCCAGTCGATCGCCTCGTCCGATGCCGCGTCGACGACGCGCAGGCGCCAGTGCGGATATTCGCGCGCCATCGCCCCAGCGAGGCCATGCACGCCGGCATGGGCAGGCCGCAGCGGGCTGCCGTCGCCGATGTCCACGGCCTGGGTGGTGACGATGGTCCAGACCAGATCGCGCAAACCGTAGCCGGCGGCGAGCAGCGCCTTGACCAGGCGGAACAGGCGCAGCACGCCTTGTTGCTGCGCCTCGATCAGCATCGAATCATGAGCGCCGGCGTCGAGCGCATCGGGGGCCACGAACAGTACTTCGCCGATGACGCCTGCTGCACCGAGTTGCGCAGCGAGGGCTTCGACGCTGGCGTCCGGCGGCACCACGATCGGTTGCTGGGTTGCGCCGTTGGCACGCCACGCGTCCAGCGCCCGATCGTCGCCGCAGAACAGGACCTGTCCTGCGGGCGACACGGCTTCGAGCAGTTCGGGATAGGCCGCGTCCCACACGGGCAGCAGCAGTTGTGCCGATTCGGGTGCTTCACCCGGCTCAGCGATGGCAAAAGCGCGCTGATCCACCTGCACCGGCGCCGCAGGCGCCTCGCCTATCCAGCAGCGTTGACTGGCAAACGGATAGCCCGGCAGGCTGATGCGCTGCGGCTGCCTGCCGGCATGCAACAGGCGCCAGTCCATCTCCAGACCGTTGACCCACATCCTGAGCATCAACGCGTATTTCTTCCTGGCCACCCATGAGGCCACGGTGCTGTCCATATCGTCGTCGGCACTCAGCAGAGCCAGGCTGTTTCTGCCGGCCTTGAACTGCCCTTGATAGAGCTCCGCCACGCCGTCCTGTCCCGCGAGGAAATCCTGCAGACGCTCCCGCAACTGTGCAAACGAGGCCGCGACGAAACCGAGCCGGTGCTCCATCGGCTCGCGTCCGACTTGCAACGTATAGGCCAGATCGCGCAGGCGCACCGCCGGGCCGTCGGCCGACGCCACCGGACGACCGGTCTCAGCCAGCAAAACCTCGGCCAGTTGCGCCGCCGAGGTGGCGCGCAACACGCTGGCCAGCACCGTGGGCGACACCTCCTCGAGAGCCGCCGCCAGGCGGTTCCTGGCCAGGGTGTCGAGGCCGTAGTTCTCGAAGCTTTCTTCGGCGCTGATCTCCTGTACATCGACGCCCAGCAGGTCGGCGAGCACGAGGCGTATGCGCTGTTCCAGCGCGACGCGCTCATCGGGGGCAGCAACGCTCGTCGCCGTGTCCAGCCCGCGGCGCTCGAGATAAGCCAGCAGCGCGCGGGCGCGTTCGCGCAGCGAGGTCTCGTTCCGCGCTGACAGCACGATCAGCGCAGGTTCGTCGTCGGCGACCGCGTTAATGTGCGGGGTGTATTCCTGCACCAGAACATGCGCATTGACGCCACCGAAGCCAAACGAGCTGACTCCGGCCATGCGCGGCGCCGGCCGACCGGCGGCGTCGCGCCCCTCCGGCCAGGGACGGTTTTCACGCACCAGATAAAACGGGCTGCCTTCCAGTTCGATATACGGATTGATCTGTTCGCAATGCAGGCTGGCCACGAGCGTCCGGTGCCGCAATTGCAGAACCAGTTTCAGCAAACCGGCGACCCCCGCGGACAACTCCAGGTGGCCGATATTGGTCTTCACCGAGCCCAGCCCGCACCAGCCGCTGCGCCCTTCGTGCCCCAGCGCCTTGAAGGCGCTTTTCAGTCCATTGATTTCGATCGGATCGCCGAGCTTCGTACCGGTACCGTGCGCTTCGATATAGCCGACCTGCTCGACCGCGATGCCGGCCTTGCGATACGCGCGCTCGATCAGCTCGGCTTGCGCCGCGGGATTCGGTGAAGTCAGCGTGTTGGCACGGCCGCCGTGGTTGACCGCGCTGGCGCGGATCACCGCGTGAATGCAGTCGCCATCGGCGCGGGCCGCGGACAGGCGCTTGAGCACCAGCATGCCGACGCCCTCGCCGCGCACGTAACCGTCTGCCTCGCTGGAAAAGGTCTTGCAGCGACCGTCCTTGCTCAGCATGCCGGCCTTGCTGAAGCCGATGTGCGAGGTCGGCGAGAGAATCGCCATCACTCCACCGACCACCGCCAGGCCGCAATCGCCGGCCTTGATCGCCTGCACTGCGCGGTGCACCGCGACCAGCGACGATGAGCAGGCCGTATCGATGAATTCGCTGGGGCCGTGCCAGTTCATGTAGTGGCTCATGCGCGCCGGCGCCATCGACGGCAGCAGACCCATCAGGGTGTGCCCCTCCACGCCGCCGTCGGCCGCCACTACCCGCTGGCCGTAATCGCTGCCGCCCAACCCGACGAACACGCCGGTATCGCTGCCGGACAACGCCTGACGCGTGTAGCCCGCATCCTCCAGCGCTTGCCACACATAGCTCATCAACAGGCGCTGATGCGGATCCATCGCCTCGGCCTCGCGCGGCGAGATACCGAAGAACAGCGGATCGAAATCGGCGACCCCGTCGATGAAGCCCCCCCATTTCGCATCGGTCCGGTTCGGCTCGCGCAGGGGATCGCCGTAGATCTCACGCCAGTCCCAGCGGTCGGCCGGAATCTCGCTGATGCAGTCGCGACCGGCCAGCAGATTGTCCCAGTAGTGGTCGAGGTCCTCGGCCATCGGCAGGCGTCCGCTCATGCCGATGATCGCGATGTCGTCTGTGTCTGCGGCCGGGGCGGTCGTCGGGTCGGGGGTGGCCGGGATCGCTGCGGCGACAGGCGCCGACTCGAGGGCCGGCGATACTGCCGCGATGACAGGCGCGGGCTGAATGACCGGTGGCGCTACCGCGGCGGCGACCGGACGGTCCGGCACCAGCGCACCGAGGCGCTCGACGTGCTCGTCCAGCAGATGCTCGACAAAGCGATTGACCGAGGCATGCTCGAAGAAGATCGCCGGCGTCAGGTTCAACCGCAGTTCCTGATTGAGGCGGTTGGCCAGATTGGTCAAGCTGATCGAGTCGAAGCCGAAGGCGTTGAACTCTTCGTCCAGGTCGACCTGTCCTGCCGCTACCCCCAGCAATTGGGTGACGAGGCCCAGCACGACGCCGCGCAGGCGCGCGCCCAGGGCCTCGGTGTCGATGGAGGAAACGGCAGCGCTAGCCATGGAAGCAGCCTTATACGAGGACGGAGATGCGGAAAGCGCCGCACTGATGCGCGCCGCCGGCGCCGGCGCGGACGCCTCTGGTGTGATGGTGGGCACTGTCGCAGCGGTGGCGAGCGCCGCCGGCGTGGTGGCAGGCGCGGAGGCCGGGACCTGGGCCGGGGCCGAGACAACGACCTGCGTATGACCGCAGGCGAGCGCCTCGTAAAAACAGGCCAACCCCTGCGCGCTGGACAGCGCGCGCGGAAGCAACGCATCGGGCACCCCGGCGAGCGCGGCCGCTTCCGGCCGCATGCCGCCTTCCGCCCACAACGGCCATGCAATGGAAAGGCTGCGTCCGCGGCGCTCGCCGCGTGCCACGCCGGCATGGCGCCACGCTGCGAATTCGTCCAGAAACGCATTGGCTACGGCGTAATCGCTCTGGCCCACGCTGCCCAGCGCCGATACCGACGAAAACAACACGAAGAAATCCAGGTCGAGCTGACGCGTCGCCTGATCCAGGATCAGGGTTCCCGCCAGCTTGGGCGCCAGTACCGCCTGCGCCTGCTGCTGGGTTTTGTTCAACAGCAGACCGTCGCGCAGAACGCCTGCCGCGTGCAGCACGCCGCGCAGTTGCCCCAGTTCCTGCGCCGCCTGCACTGCAGCCGCGACCGCCGCGGCATCGGTGACGTCGCTCTGACGATAGATCACCCGCGTGCCGTCCTGGCGCAGGCGCTCCATCCAGGCCTCCTGCGCGGGGGCGAGCGCCGAGCGTCCCAGCAGGACGATGCCGGCTCCTTCGCAACGTGCTGCGATCTCCTGCGCGAACACGCGCGCGAGACCGCCAGCCCCACCGGTGATCAGATAGACGCCGCCCTGCCGCCACGGCTGCGGCGTTGAGGCCGGAGCCGCGATCGCCAGGGCCTGGAGGATCTTGCGCTGGCGCCGGTTCTGCCAATAGCGGACATGGGCGTCGGCGTTCTGCCGGCGCTCTTCGCGCAGCAGGACGGACAGCGCCTGGGCGGAGATATCCGGGTCCACCGTGATCAACTGCGCACTGACGCCCGGATGCTCGAGGCGCAGGCAATGCACCAGCCCGGAAAGTGCCGCCAGACAGGCCAGGTCGCCGTCGATCGGGATGACGATCTGCAGCAGACAGCGTCCGCGCGGCTTTTCCCGCACGAAGGTCTGCACGCGAGACAGCAGACGCAAGGCGTAATCCTGGACGCTGTCGAGACCTGGGCCCGAGCGCACGCGCTCGATACGCTCGACAGTCGATTCGGGTTCTAGTCCGTGTGCTGGCACTGCGCACAGCAGCAGAAGGCGCTGTGCGTAGGCGGGCTCGGTGGCGTCGGCATCGAGGGGTGCGTCCGTCCATTGCGGCAGTTGCAACGGCAATGGCAATGGCAACTCGGCCGGCTTCGGCGCCGACGTGGCGAGGCGGGCCAGGCCACGCAGGCGCACGCAGACCTGACCTTCTTCATCGCACAGATCCACATCCATGCGCTGCACCTTGTCGCCCACACCGGCGCCCTGGGCATACCGCACCCAGACCCACATCTGTTGCTGGCAAGGTGCCAGCAGTTGCAGGGCTTTCAGCTCAAAGGGCAGTGAGCCGCCCTGTTCCGCCCCAGCGACGCCGGCCGCGGCGCGCATTGCATCGATGCTGATAAAGGCCGCCTGCACGGCAGCGTCGAGCATGCCCGGATGCAGGCCGTAGCGATCGGCGCCGCTGCGCGCGGCCATCGGCAAGACCAGCCTGGCGAGGCCTTGTCCGTCACCGAGCCACAACTGCTCCATAGCCCGAAAGGCCGGCCCGTAGTGCGCGCCGCTTTGTTCGAAACCGCGGTAACAGGCTTCTGCATCGAGATGCGGCCGGTTGATCCGCTCGCGCAGCGCGTCGAGTTCCAGCCGCGCCGCCTCGACTGTCTGGACCGGGATCGCCCGGCCCTGGCTGTGTACGATCGGTTCGCCCGCGCCATCGGGATGGCTATAGATTTCGAAACTCGCTGCGCCATCGGCTTGCGGCCGCAGAGCCACATGAACGTCCAGTGCAGCATCCACACCGATCGGACGAATCCACACTACGTCGCGCAACTCGACCGAAACCAGTGGCGCGGCCGCAGCGAGGATCAACGCCGCGCGGGCCATTTCCAGATGGGCCACGCCAGGCAAGACACGGTGGCCGCCCATGACGTGATCGGCCAGGAAAAATTCCTTGCCGCTGAATCGCGAGCTGTAGCGTTGCCCGGCGAAGTCGGAGGTATTGCGATGTAGCAAGGGATGCAGCACGGCCGCGTGCGCGGCTGGCGCCGAACGAGCCTCCGCACGCTGCCAGCGCTGCTGCGCGAAGGGATAGGTGGGCAGACTGACGCGGCGCGCCGACCAGGGCGCCGCCGCCTGCAGGACCGCCCAGTCCACCTGCTCGCCCTGTCGCCAGGCGGCGGCGAGGGCGTGGGCGTCGCGCTGCAGTTGCCAGCCATCCGTGGGCACTGCGAGGATCGCCGGGGCTGCGGCCGTGGCATCCGTCGTCACTGCGAGGGCCGCTGAGGCTGCGGCCGTGGCATCCGTCGACACTGCGAGGGCCGCCGGGGCTGCGGCCGTGGCATCCGTCGACGCTGCGAGGGCCGTCGGGGCTGCGGCAGTGGCATCCGTTGTCACGGCGGAGCCGGCATAGCTATCCAGCGCCGCCAGCAACTGGCCGACATCCGCAGCGACGAAGGCACAACGCGCCTTCATCGCCCGACGGCCTGTCTGCAGGGTGTAGGCGACGTCCGCGAGGGATAGCCCGGCCGCTTGCGGACTGCGCAGAAAATCGGCGAGACGGCGGGCATACACGGGCAAGCGTTCCGCCTGCGTCGCCGACAACGGCAGGACCTGCAGCATGCCGGGCGCCGGTTCGTGCTGCGTTCGTGTGGCCGGCTGCAGATAAGCCTCGAGGATGGCGTGGGTGTTGGTGCCACCGATACCGAAGGCGCTCAGGCCAGCCAGCCGCGGACCGGGCGGCCAGGGCTGCAGCCGTTCGGCAACGTAAAACGGCGAAGCGGCGAAATCGATCGCCGGGTTGGGTTGCTGGTAATGCAGCGTCGGCGGAATCTCGCCGTGTTCCAGACTCAGCGCCAGCTTGATGCAGCCCGCCAGCCCCGCCGCCGTGTCCAGGTGGCCCAGGTTGCTCTTGACCGAGCCGATCGCGCAGTACTGCCGCGCGTCCGTGTGACGCCGGTAGGTTTCGCTCAGTGCAGTGACTTCGATCGGGTCGCCCAGCCGCGTACCGGTGCCGTGGGCTTCCACGTAGCCGATCTGCGCCGGATCGATGCGCGCCTGGCGCAGCGCCTGTTCGATCACCGCCGACTGGCCGCGCACGCTCGGTGCATAGAAGCCGGCCTTGTCCGCGCCGTCGTTGTTCACCGCCACGCCGCGCAGCAGCGCGTAGATATGGTCGCCGTCGGCCACCGCGTCGCGGGCGCGCTTGAGCAGGATCACGGCCACACCTTCGCCGGCCACGAGGCCGTCGGCGCGTGCGTCGAAGGTCTTGCAATGGCCATCGCTGGCGAAATTCAGGCCGGGTTCGTAGCGGTAGCCCAGGCTGTCCTCGGCAAACAGGCTGGCCGCGCCGACGAGGGCCGTCCGTACTTCACCGCTCCGCAGACTCTGCGCGGCAGCGTGCACGCCCACGAGAGACGACGAGCAATTGGCGTGGACGGCATAGCTCGGGCCTTGCAGTCCGAGCTGATACGAAACCATGGTGGCGACGGTGCCGGGCTGCGCCAGCAGCCAGTCGACGTAATCGTCGGAGTTGCCAGGAGCACCCTCTTCCATCGGCTCGGCTACGCGCAGCGGGCCGCCCGTCGCCATGAATACGGCCGTGTCGGGGATTGCTTCGGGCGTGTAGCCAGCATCCTCGATCGCGGCCCACGCGTGCTGCAGCAGCAGGCGGAATGGCGGGTCCATCCGGCCCGCGGTGCGCGGCGACAGGTTGAAGAATTCGGCGTCGAACCAGGCCTTGCCCTCGATGCCGTACTGCACCGGCACGTACTGCGGATCGGCGATCAGCCGCTCCGGTACGCCCGCGGCGCGTAGCGCTTCGGCGCTGAACACCTTCGCGCTGTCGCGACCTGTGCGCAGGTTCTCCCAGAACGCGCGATGGTCTTCGGCACCGGGGAAGTGGCATGCCATGCCGATGATCGCCAGGGTGTCTGCGGCAATTCCTGTTTCGGGTTCAGCTTCGGTTGAACCGGGCTCCAACGACACGGGCCGTTGCGCGACCGGTTCCAGCTCCACCTCCGGTGCTGCCGAAGCCGCCGATGCTGTGGACGTCGGACGCCGTCCCTCCAGGTAGGCCGCCTGCGCCGCTACACTCGCATGCGCAAACACCTGCGCCACCGCGAACGCCTGACCAAACTCCGCCTCGATCCGCTCTGCGAGCAGCACCGCCGACACCGAGTTGCCGCCCGCCTCCAGGAACCGTTCCTCCCGCCCTACCGCCGTCCGCTCCAGCACCTGCGCCCACACCCCCTGCAGACGCAACTCCAGTTGCGCACGCAGTCCCTCTATCCGCACCCCTTGCACCAGTGCCGCGTCGACGCCCTGGGCCTGCTCTAGCTCCTGTTCCCGCTCCGGCAGCGCCCGCGCGCGCAGCGCCTGACGGTCCACCTTCCCGTTCGGCGTCTGCGGCAACGCTGCCGTGCCCAGCCAGATCGCCGGCTGCATATACCCCGGTACCCGCTCTCCCAGCCACCCCTGCAGGGCCCGCACCTGCTCCGACTCCAGCCATCCGTCGCCCTGCGTCTGCTCCACCGGCACACACC